>NZ_CP049795.1:4245000-6722355 GCF_018437695.1 Delftia sp. WY8 | reverse complement strand
ACGGACCAGGCCTGTGCCTCGATGTGCTGGTTGAAGTCGCCTGCTCCCAGAAAGGCGCAGCCGCTGGTTCCGACCAGGGCTCGCAGCACCTGCAGCGAGGCCGGGTCCAGGTCATGCATCTCGTCGAACACCACCAGGTCGTAGCGCGGCAGGTCCAGCGCCTGGCCCTGCAGGGCGTCGCTGGCCAGTGCATGGCTGCAGTCGCCTTCGGCGTAGTACAGCGGGTCGCCGCAGTGGTCGATGCGGCGGCGCTCGTACTCGAAGAACAGGCAGGCCAGGCGGTAGTCGAGCAAATACTCCTCGCAGAAACTCGCCAGTCCCATGCCTTCCTCGGCCAGGCGCTGGGGCAGCAACGACTTCTTGGCGCTGAGGTTGAAGTCCCAGAAGGCGTCCAGATCCAGATCGCCGGGCTGCTCGAACAAAGGGTCGGGCTGCCAGGCCAGTCGCTCGCGCAGCGCATCATGGGCCTCGCGCACACGGGCCTGCAGCGCCACGCGGTCGGCCAGAAAGTGAGCCGCCGGGTCGCGGCGGCGGATCTGCTGGGCCGCCCAGCGCTCCACCGTGGTGATCTGCACCTGGGGCGGCACCTCGCGCACCAGTTGCTGCAGCCGGTGATGGAAGGCCGCCACGCCGGAGCGCGAATACGCCAGTACCAGAATGCGCTGCGCCTGGCCGCTGCGGCAGGCCTGGACCACCTTGCAGGCCAGCGTCGTGGTCTTGCCCACTCCCGCCAGCGCAGCCACGATGGCCGAACGCCCCTCATGCGCCAGGATGGCCTGCTGCTCGCGCGAGAGCAGCAGCGGCTTGCCGTGATCGGTAGGAAATTCCAGGGAGCGCAGGGACATGTGAGGGAAATCTGAGCAAAAGCGGCGAAAGCAGAGGGAAGCGGTTCAGCCGCAGGCCGGCAGAGCTGAAAGCCGCTGTGGCGACGACGGCGGGCACCCATTGTGGTCGTTTTGGAGAGGCATCTGGCAGGTATTGGGAATCCGTTGCCGCGCCTGTACACGCATCTTTTGAAGCGCTCATCGGACAATTGAGCGATGTTGACTGCCAATAGCTGCGTGCTTGCGGCAAGAAGAAGTCACCGAGAAGAACTTCTGCCAAAACATCCCCAACATCGCTCAAAAATAAGCGAAGTTCGCTTTTTTTGCAGGCCATGAAAACGGGGCAACTATTTTTGTCAAGGAGCCGGCTTTTTCATTCCCAAGGCTTTTTTTGCTCATCAGAATGAAAAGAGCAGACCCACAGAGGAGTTTTTGATGACCGCCTGCAGCACCACCCCGACGACTTCCGCCACCTCCGCACAGCCTGCGGCCGGCAGCCCCCTGCAATGGCATGCACGCCCCTCCAAAAGCGACACGCTGCCGTTTGAAGGCGCCTGGAGCGTGCAGGCCATCCAGGAACTGCTGGACAAGCCCTTCATGGACCTGATGTTCCAGGCCCAGAGCGTGCACCGCGAGCACTGGCCTGCGGGCGATATCGAACTGGCCACGCTGCTGTCGGTCAAGACCGGAGGCTGCCCCGAGAACTGCGGCTACTGCCCGCAGGCGGCCGAGTTCGACACCGGCGTCAAGGCAGAAAAGCTCATGAGCGTGGACGAAGTCACGCGGGCCGCCCAGGCCGCCAAGGATGCCGGCGCCACGCGCTTTTGCATGGGCGCGGCCTGGCGCGCGCCCAAGGACCGCGACATCGAGAAGATGAACGAGCTGATCGGCGCCGTGAAGGGCCTGGGCATGCAGACCTGCGCCACGCTGGGCATGCTCCAGCCCCACCAGGCGCAGTCGCTGCGCGAAGCGGGCCTGGACTACTACAACCACAACCTGGACACCGCGCCCGAGTACTACCAGGACGTGGTCAGCACGCGCCAGTACCAGGACCGCCTGGACACGCTCAAGGCCGTGCGCGGCGCAGGCATCAGCGTGTGCTGCGGCGGCATCATCGGCATGGGTGAGGCGCCGGTGCACCGCGCGGGCCTGATCGCCCAGCTGGCAAATCTCAACCCCCATCCCGAATCCGTGCCCATCAACAGCCTGGTGCGCGTGCCAGGCACGCCGCTGGCGGACAGCGAGCCGGTCGATCCGCTGGACTTCGTGCGCGTGATCGCGGTGGCCCGCATCACCATGCCCACGGCGCGCGTGCGCCTGTCGGCGGGCCGGCAGCAACTGGGCGACGCCGTGCAGGCCCTGTGCTTCATGGCCGGCGCCAATTCCATCTTCTACGGGGACAAGCTGCTGGTGACCGGCAACCCCGATGTGGAGGCCGACACCACGCTGCTGCGCAAGCTGGGCCTGAGCGGCACGCGGACCTCGGTACAGGAGTGAGCCTTGGGGCTTTTTGGGGCTTTTGAGCTCTTTTGAGCCGGCAGCTCAGCGCTGCGGTCCGCCGCTGCCTTGTGCGGCGGCGGCCGCATCGTCGTCGCCGGCATCGAGCAGCCGGGCCGCACGGTTGCTCAACGCGGAATCCGCACGGAAATAGCCCAGCACCGTATTGACGCTGCTGTGCCCCGTCAGCGCCATGGTGTCGGGCAGGGGCACGTTCTGGCGCCCGGCCTCGGTCACAAAGCCCGAGCGCAGGGAATGCGCCGAGAAATCTCCCTCCACGCCTGCCAGCGCACAGCGCTGCTTCACGATGTCGCGCACGGCCGCCGGCGACAGGGGCTCGCCCACATGGCCGCCCTTGCGGATGCGCCGGAAGATCGGCCCTTCCTGTATGGCGGCGGCACGCAGCCAATCGGCCAGCGCCTGGGCCGCGCGCCCGGTGACGGGCTTGTGGTTCTCGGGCGCGTCCCGTCCGGACTGGTTGGTCTTGGAGTGGGCCAGCGTGTAGATGAATTCCTGCGGCCCCACGGCCCGCAGGTGGCGCATGTCGGCCCCGGCCACCTCCGAGCGGCGGCGCCCGCCGCTGGACCAGGCGAACAGCAGCAGGGCGCGGTCGCGGCGGCCGCGCAGGCTGTCATCGCAGGTGTCCAGCAATTGCTCCAGCAAGTCGCGCGTCAGCGCATCCTTTTTGGCGGGCTGCTCGCCGCGCCGCGCATAGGCCTTGCGCGTGCGCGACATCAGCTCGCGCACCGCGCCGTCCTGGCAAGGGTTGGCCAAACCGTGCACCTGATGTGCCTTGGACAGCACCGCCATGCGGTGCACCAGCGTGTTGTGCGACAGGGGGCCTTCGCGGGCCTTGTATCCGGCGTCGACCAGGGCGCGGTCCATGTGCGCCGGCATTTCACTGGCCAGGCCCGCGCCGGTCTGCCGCTGGGCGTGGTCAATGATGAACTGCAGCACACAGGCCACATTCAGCGGCAGCTGCATCTGCCGCTCAAAACGCAGCGCATGCCAGGCGGCCCAGTAGCGCATCGCACTCTGGTAGCTGTTTCTGGTGTTGGTGGATTCGCCCTCGCGCAGCAACTCGCGAACGGCCTGTTGGGCGGCAGGCTCCAGCCCCGCAGAGGGCAGGGTGCTGCCTTGCTGTGTGTCTTCCGGAGGCTGGTCTTGGGGAATCAGCGAAAAGGGGCCGTTGCGCATCCGTGGATTGTCGCCCGGCACAGCATGGCCGGCCGCCGCGGAGCCTGCGGCCATGCAGGCCATGCAAAGTTCAGTTTCCAAGCTTTCCAGAGGGCTGCAGCGGCCTTTTGCCTGGGCAAAGCCGTGTAATGTGCGTATCCATACTGTATGAAAATTTCATATGTAATATTTAATACATGGCACATATGATGTATTACCCATCATTAAAATAACTCACGATAACAACCTCTTATCGTTGGTAATCTTGGAAATAGTTCACGATATGCAGAAAACATCCACCCGTGGCGTGCAGGAAGCCGATGTCTGGGCCGCGGCAGACGCCTTGATCGCCCAGGGCCTGCGGCCGACCATCGAGCGCGTGCGCCAGCACATTGGCCGGGGCTCGCCGAATACCGTCAGCCCCATGCTGGAGACCTGGTTTGCCACGCTGGGCCAGCGCCTGGGCGTGGCGGCAGGGCAGGGCGAGCTGCTGCCGTCGTCGGTGCCCGATCCCGTTCAGCGCCTGGCGCAGCAGCTGTGGGACGCTGCCCAGGAAGAGGCCATGGAGGCCGCCCGCGCCGCCCTGCAATCCCGGGAGGAAGCGGCACAGGCCACGCAGGCCGAGCTGCAGGAGCAGCAGGAGCAAATGGCGCGGCGCGAGGCGTCCATGCAAGCGCAGAAAGAGGCCATGGACCAGGCCCTGCAAGTGGCCCAGGCCCAGTCGCAGGACTTGTCTCGCCGGCTGGATGAAATGCAGCAGCAGCTGCAGGACCGCGACGAGCGTCTGGAGGAAATGCGCGATGCGCTGGCCGAAGCGGCCCGCCAGCGCGAGGCGCTGCAGCAAAAGCATGGCGAGGAAATGCAGTCCGCCGCGCTCGAGCGCCAGCGCATGGCCGAGCAGTACGCGGGCAATGAGCGCCACATGCTCAATGAGGTGGATCGTGCGCGGCAGGAACTGGCGGCCGCGCGCAAGGCCGCCACCGAGCAGGAGCGCAAGGCAGCGACCCGCCTTGCAGAGCTGCAAAGCCGCTATGAAAAGAGCGAGGAGGAGCAGCTGAGCCTGCATTCCCAGCTGCAGACCGCCCAGAATGCGGCCGCCCTGGCGCAGGAGCGGGCAGCGGACCTTCGCAGCCTGCTGCAGGCGCAGCAGCGATTGGCCGGTGCGGCCGTGCCCGAGGCGGGTGCTGGACTGCCCGTGGGCCGGCGCGCAAGCCTGTCTGCGGCGCGCCGCTCCATGACGCGCCTCAAGGACAGGCGGGGCTAGCAGTCAGGGCCTGCGCCCCTGGCTGGGCCCGGTCAGGACTGGAGCCGAAACCCCGCCACCACATCCGCCAGTTGCGCGGCCTGCTGCTGCAGCGACTGGGCGGCGGCCGTGGCCTCTTCGACCAGGGCCGCGTTCTGCTGGGTGGACTGGTCCATCTGGCTGACGGCCGTGCCGATCTCGGCAATGCCCGTGCTCTGTTCCTGGCTGGCATTGCTGATCTCGGTGACGATGGCGGTCACGCGCTGCACGCTTTCCACCACCTTGCCCATGGTGGCGCCTGCGTCCTGCACCAGCCGGCTGCCGGCATCGACCTGGCCCACGGAGTCATCGATCAGCGCCTTGATTTCCTTGGCGGCCGTGGCGCTGCGCTGGGCCAGCGTGCGCACTTCAGAGGCCACCACGGCAAAGCCGCGGCCCTGCTCACCGGCACGGGCTGCTTCCACAGCGGCGTTCAGCGCCAGGATATTGGTCTGGAATGCGATGGAGTCGATCACGCCAATGATGTCGGCAATACGGTGCGAGGATTGTTCGATGCCGCCCATGGTGCGCACCACCTCGTCCACGACCGTGCCGCCATGCGTGGCGATGTCGGAGGCGCTGCTGGCCAGTTGCCGCGCCTGGCGCGCATTCTCGGCGTTGTGCTGCACGGTGGCCGTGAGCTGCTCCATGGCGGCAGCCGTTTCCTCCAGCGAGCTGGCCTGCTGCTCGGTGCGTGCCGACAGGTCCTGGTTGCCGCTGGCGATTTCGGTGGAGGCATGGCGCACGGTCTCGGACGATTCCCGGATGCGCACCAGCACCGAGGCGATCTTGTCGGTGAAGTGGTTGAACGCGCGTGCGATCTGCGTCAGTTCGTCATTGCCTTGCACCGACAGGCGACGCGTGAGATCGCCGTCACCCGAGGCGATGTCTTCCAGCGCATCACGCACCACGGCCAGCCGGCGCGTGACGCGAGCGATGACGGCGCCCAGCAGCGCAATCGCCAGGATCAGCGAAATGGCAACGATGGCGCCCGACACCTTGAGCAGCGAACCCAGCGCGGACAGCGCCTCGTCGCGCTGCACGGCCACCACCAGTTGCCAGTTCGTGCCGGGCACGCCCTGGCCGTAGAACAGGAAGTCCTTGCCGCCGATGGCCGTGCGCATGCCGGAGTCCGCCTTGGGCAGGGCCTGGATGGCGTCGGCACCCAACTGGGGCGAGAGTGCGGAGACGGGCTTGAGCGTGAGTGCCGGATCAGGATGGGTGACGATGGCGCCCGCCTCATCCACCAAGAAGGCAAAGCTGCCCGGCGTGGGCCGGATGGCGCCCACGGTGCGCACCACGGTGGTAAGCAGCACGTCGGTGCCGACCACGGCGACGGGATTGCCGGCCGGGCCCACGGGCTCGGCAAAGGTCACGCCCACTTCGGGTGGAGAGACAAACAGATAGGGCGCCGTCACGATGGGCCTGCCTTCCTTGAGCGCCTGCCTGAACCAGGGGCGGGCCGTCACGTCGTAGTCGGCAGCCATCTCGTTGAGGAAGAACATGCGCTTGTCGGTGTAGCCGAAGTAGGCATCCGAGAAGCCGCCGCCGTCGCGCAGCGCCTGGACCACGGCACGCGGGTCCGGCGTATCGACGGCCTGGGCCAGCGTATGCGTCAGCAGGCGCTTGGTCGCCACCCATTCGCCCAGCACCTGGGCCTGGGCGTTCACGAGCTGGCGGCTCTGGTCGTCGAGGGTGGACAGCACATGGCGCTGCACCGTGAGGAAGTTGGCAATGGCCAGGGCCAGCATGGCCACGGTGACGATGGCCACGCTGAGCGCGATGAGTCGCGCACGCAGGGACTGGAACATAGAAGAATTACTTATTGCAAGAAGATGCTACATACGTTAGCAAATTTTCTTGACAATACGCGTTCTTGCAGGCGGTGCCCCCTGGCCGCCGAAGCCTATGCGGGAAATTCGCTCCCCTTCAGCGCCTCAGCGCTCCCCAGCCAGCAGCCTGCCCAGCGCCTCGTAGGCCGGCAGCGAGGTCGGGTCATTGGCCGCATTGCCAGCCACCGGATGGGAGGCAAAGCGCGCAATCACCATCTGTGCCTTGGGATCGATATAGACGGTCTGGCCATGCACGCCGCGCGCTGCGAAGGCGCCATGGGCGTTGTGCGTGACCCACCACATGTTGCGGTAGGTCCAGCCCGGCAGCAGCTTGTAGCCGGCCTTGGCAAAGGCCGCCGCATCGCCGCCCCGGCGGATATCGTCCACGGCGGCTGCGGGAACGATCTGCTGGCCGTTGAACTGGCCCCGGTTGCGCAGCATCTCGCCAAAGCGCGCCAGGTCCCGCAGGCCCAGGTTCAGGCCGCCGCCTGCAAAGGGCGTGCCCGTGGAGTCCACCGACATGTAGGCATCCTGCTCGGCGCCCAGGCGGCTCCAGATGCGCTCGGACAGCAGATCGGCCACCGATTGGCCGCTCACGCGCGCCAGCACCCAGCCCAGCGCATCGGTGTTGGCCGTGCGGTAGCCGAAGGCCTTGCCGTGCACGCCTTCGGGCTTCACGGTCTGCAGGAATTCGTAGTAGCTGCGCGGCCCGGTGTAGTCCTTGGCCTTGGGCAGCGGGTTGCCCGCTGCCGCGTGCGCCCAGACCTCGGCCTGGGGGTCCGCATAGTCTTCGCTGAAGCGTATGCCCGTGGTCATGTCCATGAGTTGGCGCACCGTGGCGTTGCCGAAGGCCGAGACCGCCAGCTCGGGCACGTACTCCGACACGCGGCGCGAGGGGTCGAGCTGCCCCTCGGCAGCCAGCATGGCCGCCAGCGTTCCGACGAAGGACTTGGTCACCGACATGGCGCCGTGCTGGCCTTCGGGTTTGAGCACGCCGAAGTAGCGCTCATAGACCACGCGGCCCTTGTGCAGCACCACGATGCCGTCGGTGTAGTTGGCCTTGAGCGAATCGCGCCAGGTCATGGGCTGGCTGGCACCCAATGGCGTGAAGCGCAACTCGTCGATGTCGTCGCGCAGCGCCTGGGCCAGCGGCGCTGCAGGCGCCAGGCCGCGCGACACATTCACGGTGGGCATGAGCTGGCGAAAGTGCGAGACGCTCCAGCGCATGGCGGGAAACTGGAAATAGGAGCCGTCGTCGAAGCGCAGCGTGCGGTCCGGCGGCGGCGGTGAGCCCACCATCCAGCCCAGCTTTGCGGGGTCGCTGGCATCGGCATCGGGATAGGAGGGGGTCTTGGCTGCGGTGACCCCTGCCGTGGCTGTGGCGAACACAAGGCTGCCAGCCAGGGCACCGGCGAAATGTTTGAGCTGCATGGCGGCAACCATACTACGGTTGCCCCGGCGCCAAGATCCGCTGCCAAAGCGTGCGCCCAGTTGGCGCAAGCGCGACAAATGGCTTTCTCGTTGGACTAAGCTTCAAATAGTTTTTGAAAATCAAAGCCTGGCGAACGCCCATGAAAAGCCTGCAAGACCTGGATATCTTCGTGCGCACCGCAGACAGCGGCAGCCTTTCGGCCACGGCGCGCGCCCTGGACCTGACCCCGGCTGCGGCCAGCGCAGCGCTCAAGCGGCTGGAGGCAGAACTGGGCGTGACCCTGTTCGTGCGCTCCACGCGCAGCCTGCGGCTCACGCAGGAGGGCGAGCTGTTTCTGGAGCACTGCCGCCCCGCGCTGGCCGGCCTGCGCCAGGTGCGCGACCAGTTGGCTGGCGGCCAGGCCGCTTTGCGCGGCACGCTGCAACTGGCCGCCCCCTCCGACCTGGGCCGCAACGTGCTCATGCCCTGGCTGGACGAGTTCCAGAGCCAGCACGCAGGCGTGGATCTGCGCCTGCACCTGTCCGACCGCGCTGCCAATGTCTACAGCGAGCCTGTGGACGCGGCCTTTCGCTATGGCAGGCCGCAGGATTCCAGCCTGGTGGCCTTGCCGCTGTCGGACACGCACCGCCGCGTGCTCTGCGCCGCGCCTTCCTATCTGCAGCAGCGTGGCGCCCCGGCAACGCCCCACGACCTGGCCGGACATGACTGCCTGTGCTTCATGCTGGGCGAGGAAGTGCACGACCGCTGGAGCTTCTGGCCGGCAGGGCAGGGGGCTGCCGTACCAGAGCCCGTCCATGTCCGGGTGCGCGGCCGCAATGTGGCCAATGACGGAGATGCCGTGCGGCGCTGGGCCGTGGCCGGGCGGGGGATTGCCTACAAGTCGTATTTCGACGTGGCCGAGGACCTGGCCCGGGGCCGCCTTCTTGCGCTGTGCACCGACTGGACGACCGAGTGCGTGCCCCTGTTCCTGGTCGCCCCCAGCCGCAGGCAGTTCACGCCGCTGGTGCGTGCGTTGCGGGATTTTGTGGCGGTGAGGCTGGCCGAGCTAGAGGCGGCCCAGCCCTGAGACATCACGAAGCCTGCGTCCCCAGCTCCACTGGCCCGTGCACGTGGTGCTCCGCGCAGACCTGCCGCGAGAGCACATGGGTTTCGATCACTTCGGCGGCATTCTCGGCCGTGAGCCGCCCGTACCAGACGCCGTCCGGATAGACGATGGCCAGCGGGCCATGGTTGCAGGGGTACTGGCAGCTGGTCTGCAGCAGGCGCAGCCTGGCACGCAGTTCGCTGCTGGCCTGCACGGCCTCGCCCAGGCTTTGCCAGACGGCCACGGCGCCCAGGGCGGTGCAGCGCGGCCCCGTGCAGACCAGGGCATGGTGCTGGTGGTCCGGCACCTGGGACCAGGCCTGGGGATCGTGCTGCCATTGGTCGCCTGCGGTCTCGGCAATATCGGGGGCCTGAAGGCCCTGGGCCATCTGCGACAGCAGCAGCGCGGGCATGGTCGCAGCGCCCAGCAGATGGTCGGCAAATCGCACCTGCACGCCCTGGTCCGGCAACTGCGAGCGCCAGCGCATGGCCAGCTTGTGCAGCCAGCGCAGCAGGGCAGGCTCGTCGGGCGAGAACAGGGGCAGCACGACGATGGAGCGCGCCGGCAGGCATTGCTGCAGCGCCTCGGGCAGCGAGGGTGCGGCCTTGTCCACGAAGGATGTGACGACCTTGCAGGCCGGCTCCAGCGTCTGGCGCAAGGCCTCGGCCAGTTCGATCAGGCTTTGGCGCGATGCTGCGCCCGTGCCGCCGCGGCCCAGCACGATCACGGCGTCGGGCCCGGGCGGGATGGAAGTTTCAGAGGAGTTCATCGGGAATGAAGCTGATGCGCAGCCGGCCGGTGGCGGCATGGATGTCCACCTCGGCAGCCACGCCGTAGACCTGGCCGATGGTGGCCGGGGTCAGTACCTGGGCCGGTGTGCCATGGGCAACGATGCGGCCTTGTTCCATGAGATAGAGACGGTCGCAGTAGTGGGCGGCGATGTTGAGGTCGTGCAGGGCGACGATGCTGCTGATCTGCAGGCGCCGGACCAGTGACATCAACTCCAGCTGATGGCGTATGTCCAGGTGGTTGGTGGGCTCGTCCAGCAGCATCAGCCGTGGCTGCTGGGCCAGCGCGCGGGCCACGAGAACGCGTTGCTTCTCGCCGCCAGACAGGCTGGAGAAACGCCGTTCCTCCAGCGCCAAGGCATTCACCTGGGCCAGCACCTGGCGCATGCAGGCGAGGTCCTCGGCGCTGTCGCCAGCCCAGGGGGACTGGTGGGGGATGCGGCCCATCATCACCGCCTCGCGCACGGTGAAGTCAAAGCTCTGCGGCGCCTCCTGCGCCAGGACCGAGACCTGGGCCGCGAACTCGCGCGCCGTCATGTCCCGGATGTCGCGCTGGTCCAGCAGCACGCAGCCTGCGTCGGGCCGCAACACGCGGTAGAGCATGCGCAGCAGGGTGGATTTGCCGCTGCCGTTGGGGCCGATGAGCCCCACGCATTCGCCGCTGTGCAGGGCAAGGCTGGCCTGGTCCACGATGCGCCGGGCGTCGGCACGCCGGGCGTCGGCACTCCAGCACAGGTCCTGGGCTTGCAGCTTCATGGGCCGCGCCCTCCCTGCACCGGCTGGCGCACCAGCATCCAGACGAAGAAGGGCCCGCCGATCAGCGAGGTGATCACGCCCACGGGCAGTTCCATGGGCGCAAAGGCCGTGCGCGCGACAAGATCCACCAGCACCAGCAGCAGGGCGCCGGCCAGGGCGGCCACGGGCAGCACGCGCCGGTGGTCCGTGCCCACCAGCATGCGCGCGGCGTGCGGCACGATCAGCCCCACAAAGCCGATGGCGCCACTGACCGCCACCATGGTGCCCGTGAGCAGCGACACCGCCAGGAACAGTCCGCGCCGCAGCCGTGCCGTGTCCACGCCCAGCGTGGCGGCGGCCTCGTCACCGGCCAGCAGGGCGTTGAGCGGGCGCGTCTGCAGCCCCAGCCAGAGCATTCCCGCAGCCAGCACGGCGGCGGGAATGCCCAGTTCCTCCCACTGCGTGCCGGCCAGGCTGCCCAGCGTCCAGGTCAGCAGGGCATTGGCCAGGTCACGCTGGCCCGATGACAGGGTGATCAGGCTGGTCACGCCCGCCAGCACATAGCCGATGGCCACGCCACCCAGGATCAGCCGCGAGGCATGGATGCGGCCCTGGGAGCGCGCCAGCAGGTAGACCGCCAAGGTGGCCGCCAGCGCCCCGGCAAAGGCCCCGGCCGTGAGGGCGTACATGCCGGCCGAGGCCAGCGCACCGAAGGCCAGCACGGCCACGGCGCCCACCGACGCACCCGAGGACACGCCCAGCAGATAGGGATCGGCCAGCGGATTGCGCACCATGGCCTGCATGATGGTGCCCACCACGGCAAGCCCCGCGCCCACCAGGGCCGCCAGCAGCACGCGCGGCATGCGGATCAGCCAGACGATCTGCTGGTGCTGCGGCGTGATGCCCTCCAGCGGCGGCGGCTGCATGCCCAGCACCTGCAGCAGCCGGCTCCAGGCAATGCGCCAGACCGTGCCCGCCGGCATGTCCACGGGCCCCCAGGTGATGGCCAGCGTCATCACCAGCAACAGGGCCGCGAACAGCAGCAGGCACCAGAGGCGGGCGGCGCCCGAGCGCCTGGGCCAGCGGGAGTCAGTTGGCCGCATGGCTGGGCGCCGGCACGCGGTCGGGGTGCAGGGCCTGGGCCAGCGCGCGGGCCCGAGCGATGTTGCGCGGGCCGGGCGTGGCCTCGGCATAGGTCATCACGAAGAACCGCTTTTCGCGAATGGCATCGACGCCGGCCAGCTCGGGCTTGGCCAGCAGGAAGTCGATCTTGCCCTGGGCATGGGGCTGGCCGTAGTCGATGATGACGATCCACTGCGGGTTGCGCTGCACCACGTCCTCCCAGTTGCCTGCGGGCCAGTTGCTGGGAATGTCGTCGAAGATGTTGCGCCCGCCCGCTTCCTCGATCATGGCCTGCGGCATGCCGTAGCGGCCCACGGTCACGGGGATGTCCTGGCCGCTGTCGTAGACGAAGACCGAAGGCCGCTGCCGCACGCCCTGCATGCGCTCGCGCAGGTCCTTCAGGTCGCGCTCCAGCCCCTGCGCCAGTTGCTCGGCATGGGCGTCGATGCGGAAGATGCGGCCCAGGTTGCGCAGGTCGGTCAGGCCGTCTTCCAGCGCCACCTGGCTGCGCGGCCCCACGCGGATGCACGATTCGGACAGCACGTACGAGGCAATGCCGTGGCGCTGCAGCACCTCGGGCGTGACCTGGCCTTGGCGAAAACCGTAGCTCCAGCCGCCGAATACGAAATCTGCCGAGGCGCCCAGGATGGCCTCCAGGTTCATCTCGCGCTCCGCCAGCCGCGGCACGCGGGCCAGCTGGGCCTGGAAGGCCGGGTCGATCTGCTTGGCCTGCGTGATACCGCTGTAGCCCACCAGCCGATCGCCCAGGCCCAGAAAGAGAAACATCTCGGTGATGTTCACGTCATGGGTCACGGCGCGCAGCGGTGCGTTGGCGTAAGTCACGGGTCTGCCGCAGACATTGACGGTCACGGCCGCCTGCGGTGCGGCAGCCGGTGCCGGCAGTTCACTGGTGGTGCCGGAATCGCTGCGCGAGCAGCCGGCCAGCAGCAGGGTGGTCGCCAGGGCGCCAGCGCACAGGCCGTGGAGGCTTTTGGAGCGCGCCATGGCCATCAGAACCGGATATGGGCCGCGATCTCGAAGCGGCGGCCTTGCCCGACCAGGAACTGGCTGCCGTAGCTCGATCCCACATAGACCCTGTCGGCCAGGTTGCGGCCGATCAGGCTCAGGGTGGTGCGAGGGTCCACCTGCCAGCTCAGCGCGGCGTCGGCCACGGTGTAGGCGGGCAGGTTCACGGTATTGGCGTTGTTGCCAAAGCGGTCACCCACGTAGCGCAGGCCCAGCGAGGCCTGCCAGGCGCCCACGCGGTAGTGGCCCCAGAGGTTGGCCGAGGTCTTGGCCACGTTCTGCGGGCGGTTGCCGGCGCGGTTGCCGCCGGCCTCGATGAGCTTGTCGAACTGGGCATCCACATAGGACAGATTGCCCTCCACGCGCAGGGCGGGCGTGGCCTGGAAGGTGGCGGTGACCTCGGCCCCGCGCGAGGACTGGCTGCCGCCCTGGATGGAGATGGCCGGCCGGTCGGGGTCGCGCGTGATGATGTTGTCCTTCTTGATGTCGAACACGGCCAGCGTCCACTCGCCGCGCCCGCCGGCCACCTGTTGCTTGATGCCGATCTCGGCCTGGCGGCCCTTGCTCAGCTTGTAAGCCGTGTTGGCCAGGTTCAGCGACACCAAGCTGTTGACGGGATCGTGTCCCGAGCTGATCTGCCCATAGACCTGGGTGTTGCGCGCCAGCTCATAGGTCAGGCCCAGGCGCCAGGAGGTGGCGGCCAGCGTCTTGTTGAAATCCGTGCCGCCCACCAGCGAGTGGCTGGCAAAGCTGTAGACATCGCGGCGCAGTCCGGCCATGGCCAGCCAGCGGTTGCTGATGCGCCAGGCATCCTCCAGGTACAGCGCATGCTGGGTCACGCCGGTTTCGGTCTTGGCCTTGGTGACATCGGGGCTGGCCCAGCTGCCATGCACGGGGTCCCAGGCCGAGACCGTGGACGAGCCGCCGTAGGGCGAGTTGTTGGACAGCCGCAGGTTGATGCGTGCGGCCTCCCATCCCATGGCGATCTTGTGCGATCCCCGGTCCAGGTTCAGGCCCAGGCGATTGCCGGTCTGCTCCAGGTCGTGCAGGATTTCCAGGTAGTCGGAGCGGCCCACGGTCCAGGTGGCGGGGTTGAGCGCGTAGGCCTCGATGTTGCGCCAGTGGCGGTCCGACTGCACGTGGTACAGCTCGTTGCGCACCGTCAGCCAGTCATTGGCCTTCCATTGCACCTTGGCGCGCAGGCGCTCGTCGGCATAGCGCAGCACGCTGTCTTCGGCGTTGTAGTTGCGGTCGCGCAGGGACTCCACCACCTTGCCGTCCAGGCCCGGCGTGCCCCAGTAGCGGCTGGGCTTTTGCACGCTGCGGTCGGCAATCAGGTCGATCTGCAGGTCGCTCGTGGGCTCCAAGCGCAGCGTGCTCATGAACTTGCCGTTGCGCGACTGGTCCAGGTCGCGCTCGCCCGCGCTGCGCGCGGTGTAGCTGTCGATGCGGTAGCTGGCATAGGCGCCCAGGGCGCCGGTCACGCCCAGGCCCAGGCGCAGCGTGTCGTCCGTGCCCGCGCCCAGCAGCACCTCGGCCGAGCTGGTGCGGCTGGGCTGCTTGCGGATGGCGTTGACCGTGGCGCCCATGGTGCCGCTGCCATACATCAGCGAGGCCGGGCCGCGCAGCACGTCGATGCGCTCGTAGCCCCAGCTGTCCCCGGGATAGGCCGTGGTGCCGGCGGCCACGCCCAGCACCATGCCGTCTTCGGCCACGCCCACGGAGTTCACGCCCGCAAAGCCACGGCTGCTGAAGGACAGGCCGCCGTTGCCCGGCGTGCTGCTGGAGGTCAGGCCCACGGTGCGCGTGACGGCGTCCACCAGGGCGTAGTCGCCGCGCTCCTGCATCTGCTCGGCAGAAACACCATCCACGCTGGCAGGCACTTCCTGGTTGGAGACGCCGGTATGGCTGGCCGAGCGCGCAGGCTGGGCCAGTTGCTGGCCGATGCGTTCGGCCTGGCCGGTGACCTGCACTTCGGGCAGGACAGTCTGTGCCTGCACAGGAACGGACAGGAAGGCGCAGGCCAGGGCCAGCGGGCTCAGCCGAAGGCAAAGGGAATCGGCAGCACGGGTGCTGGGAACGCAGGAAAGGGAGGAATGCATTTCGAACATCGGTCTTCGACCGCCTGATGCGAAAGCAAGGCACTGCCGCCTCTCCAGCCAGCGTGCAAGGATAGGGTGCAGGACATTGCCATCCGCACCCCGCAGACAGTCAAGAAAGCGCCCGCTCAGCGGGCGCGAAACGCAGCAGGCCGGTCTCCGGGCTCACAAGCGGCGCAAGGACATGCCTTGCGCCCAGCGCCCCGTCTTCCCAATCCACCCGCGAAAAGCTGCATGTTGCAGACCACGCCATGAACCAGTGACAGCCTGTCATCGCCCCTCCGCAGGGTTGCGGAGACTGGCGGGACAGGCGTGGAGCGCCTTGACTTGTTTACCGTTGCGGGGGCAGCCAAGGCCTGTGCCGGCAGCGCAAAAAGCATTTGCTGGCAGTCACCTTGTTCCCGTTTCATCCCCATGGCTGGCATGTGGACACCTGTTGCACGGATGCCTTTGCAGGCGCGGCATTATAGCCAGCGGCCCGCGTCGGTAGCCTGCGGCGCGTCGTGCAGCAGCAGCTCCACACCCAGC
The DNA here is from genome assembly GCF_018437695.1 of Delftia sp. WY8. Lineage (NCBI taxonomy): Bacteria > Pseudomonadati > Pseudomonadota > Betaproteobacteria > Burkholderiales > Comamonadaceae > Delftia > Delftia sp. WY8. Next base: position 6,706,930 of record NZ_CP049795.1, on the reverse strand, counting down.
CACTCGCCACGGTGAACGCGGCTGATGGCATGCCGCAGATGCACGCGGTAAAAGCCTGCCGCACCGCGCACCGGGCGCGGCCCCGTGGCGATGATGGCCGCATCCCCCAGGCCCAGCGGCAGCACCATGGGGCGCGATTGCATGCGCGGGCGCTGCTCGGTCATCACGAATTCGCCGCCCTCGAAATCCTGGCCCGGCCGGGACAGCAGCAGCACCAGCTGCAGCGGGAACACCGCCGCACCTTCGCTGTATGAGCGCAGCGGCGCATGGCCCGCCTGCGCCACATGCAGCAGGTGCGACTGCGGATGCATCTGGCCGCGCTGGTGGCCCAGCTGCCCGAAGGCCTCGAACGAGGCGGGCAGGGCAGGCTGCATGTCCATTTGGGCACGCCAGCGATTGGCAATGGCAAGCAGGTGCCGGTACAGCACCGGGCGCCATGTGTAGAGGGAGGGCGGCAGGCCATTGCGCATGGCCGCCTCGCCGGCCAGGGCGCGGCTTTCATCCGCATTCAGCAGCCGTGGCAGCAGGCAATGGCCCTCTGCATCGAGCTGGGTGGCAATGCGGCCCCAGTCCAGCCCAGCGAAGCGATCACTGCTGTTCGGCCCATCCATGTCGAACCCTCCATTCAACCCGCCTTGCGAAACGTGAGATTGATGCGCCGCCCTCCCAGCAGCAGGTGAGGCTGGTCCTTGAGCGGCAACACGCCGTGGTGGCGCAGCCGATCCACGCCGCCCCAGACCACCACGTCGCCATGCTGCAACAACACCCTGGCCGTCTTGTCCGCGCCCGCAAGCCCTCCAAACAGAAATGTGGCCGGCATGCCCAGTGACACCGAGACGATGGGCGCGTCCAGGTCACGCTCGTCGCGGTCCTGGTGCAGGGACAGGCGGCTGCCGGGCAGGTACTGGTTGATCAGGCAGGCATCGGGCGCGAAGCCCTCGAAACCCGCAGCGGCGGCCGCTTCGCCCGCCAGCTGCGCAAACACGGCCGGCATGGCGGGCCAGGACTGGCCGCTGACCGGGTCGATGGCGCTGTAGCGGTAGCCGCGCCGGTCGCTGGTCCAGCCCAGCGCGCCGCAGTTGGTCATGGCCACCGACATGGTGAAGCCGCCCGGCGTGACCAGATGGCGCAGCGGCGCCTGGGCCATGACGCTGTCCACCGCAGCCAGCAGTGGCGCCGCATGGGGCAGGGCATGGCCGCGCAGCACCACGGACTGGGGACCAATGGGTTCGATGCCCATGGGAGGTTCATCGGCAAAAAGATCCAGCGTGCTCATACCGGCCGTCCATCAAAGTGCGTCATATCAGAGTGCGTCATGAAAGATCAGCCCCACGGTATGGTGATGGCCGCTTCGGACGCGGCTGACGCCATGGCGCATGGCCGCGCGGCGGTAGCCTGAGCGCCGCCCCGGCACGGGCCGGTGGCGCACGGCCAGGACCAGCGCATCGCCCTGGTCCAGCGCCATCACATCGGCCCGTTGCCTGTCGCCATCGGCCTGGGTGATGACGAATTCCCCGCCCGCAAAGTCCTGCCCCGGCCGCGACAGCAGCAACACCACCTGCAGCGGAAACACATGCTCTCCATAGACATCCTGGTGCAGGCAGTTGTAGTCGCCCTCGCCGTATTGGAGGATCAGCGGCGTGGGCCGCAACTGGCCGTGCGCGTGGCAGCGCGCCAGGAAGTCCTGCAGCCGGTCCGGATAGCGCACATCCAGCCCCATGCGCTGGTTCCAGCGGTTGGCCACCGGCACCAGGCGGGAATACAGCTGTTCGCGCAGCCGCTGCAGCAGAGGTGGCAAGGGGTAGTCGAAATACCGGTATTCGCCACGCCCGAAACCGTGGCGGGCCATGACGATGCGGGAGCGAAAACCGTCTTCCCTGGTGTAGAGGGCCGCCAGGTCACGGCATTGCTGCGCGTCCAGCAGGCCGGGCAGCCGGGCACAGCCGTGCTCGTCGAGCTGGTGCTCCATCTGCGTCCATTGGCAGGGCGGGGCGGATTCGCAAGCTTCGTTGTCGAAAAGACGGAGGTTGTGCATGGCGGGCGCGGTTGGCGGCATGGGCGCTGTGGGCAATTGCCGCAGTCTAGGGCGCCGCCGCAGCGCCTGCATCCCGCTTCTTGCAGTGGACAGAATGTCAACCGGCGGCAGCGCCTGCCAGCCGCGTGCTGGACAGGCCTGGGAGGGCCGGCTGGCAGCTGCAATTGAACAATCGCGGCATTCCTGCAAACGCCTCAGGCCCGCCATGTCCAGCAACGTCCATCACCTCTATCTGTTCTTCGATACGCCCCTGCAGCTGCGCCGCGTGCAACTGATCTGCCAGTACCTGGCCCGGCAGTCCTGGGAGCAGGCCGAGCGCTGGATCCATGAGCTGGACCCCGCCCTGGACCGATCCGCGCTGTGGGATGACGACTGGGCCAATGCCAGCGCCCTGGGCCATCCCCAGCATCTGGAGCTGGGCTTCGACACCCGCACCACGGCCGGCATGCCCTGGCGGCTGCTGGAGACCTTGTTCCAGCACGGCCTGCAGGCGGCGGTGCTGCATGTCTTCTACGACCAGGTGGGAGAGAGCGAGCGCTATCACTTCGATGCCGGCCAATGGGTCAGCCACCATGCCTGGCTGGCCCGCTACCCGGAGCGCCAGGTGCTGGTCGATCCCGACGCAGAGGTCTATCCGCGCCCGGGGCAGGAAGAGGGCAACGATGGCACCTCACTCAGCAATCCCGCCCAGCCCATGGCCATCAGGCAACTGCGCGAGCGTGACCAGGAGCGCGATCGCCAGGCCCAGGAGTCCGTGCAGGCCCTGCTGGAGACCATGGCCAGCCTGCGCAAGAGCGGCGTGTCGCCGGTGGACGGCATCGCGGGCCTGTTCATGCTGCGGGCCGGCTTTCGCGGACTGTGCGAGGCCGTCGCCTTCACCGTCGTTGCCGCCCTGGCTTTCAGAGGCAAGGGCCTGTGGCTCTGGCTGGCCCTGGGATTGGTACTGGCGGTCGTGCTGCCGCTGTACCGGATGGCCAGTGCGCGGCGGGAGTTCGCGGGGCAGGGCGGCAGCGACCCGGCATCCTGAGACAATCCGCGCTCGGCAGAATGAAACAAATTGCACAAGATCCGGCAAAGTCCCAGGAGAGGGTGAACAGGATGTGGATACCGACCGTCGTCACGGCAGGATGGACATGCGCCATCAGGCGCCGTCTTTTTGAGCAGGGCCAACGCTGATGCAGCCCACCGCAATCGAGCAGGGCCCCGCCGTGGCAGCAGGCGTTCACGAGGATTTCGGCCATCTTCTGGGTCTGTACATGCGCCGCATCCGTGCCAGCGCTTCGGGGGTGGCCACCGAGATCGGGCTGAGCCGGGAAGCCGTCAACAACTGGAGGAATGGGGTTTCCCTGCCCAATCCGCGCTCGCGCGACCGGCTGGCCGCCTGCGCCCAGTATCTGCGGCTGACGGAGGCGGAGACCAATCGCCTGTTCTCCGCCGCCGGCTTTGCCACGCAGTTCCCGCTGCAGGCGCCAGCCGCTGGCGCCCAGCCTTTTGCCGGCTTCATGGACCGGCTTTTTGCCCAGCTGGCCCAGGCCTCGCCCTATGCCATCACCATGCTGCTGTCTCCCGCGCACTGGGGTCAGCCCCCGTTCCGTCAGGAATTGCTGCTGCGTGCCCGCGCCCAGTACGGCGCCGAGGCGGTACTGCACATCCAGCCGCCCTACAGCGTGAGCACGGCCCCGGCCGACTACTTTGCGGCCCTGGGCCGGCAGTGCGGGCTGGGCGAGGTGGGCTCGGACTACGAATTCGAGGCCCTGCTGGAAAAGCGTCTGCTGGCAGGCGGCCGCCTGTTCTGCCTGGTCAGCCGTTTCGAGCAAGGCACGGCCGCACTGCGCGAGACGCTGGCCGGCATCCTGCGCAGCCTCAGCGAAATGCACAGCGGCCGCCTGCACCTGCTGCTGTGCGGCAGCGAGGCGCTGGCCGACCTCAAGTACCGCAGCGGCGACCTGTCCCTGCTCAACATCGGCCAGGTGGCACACTGGCCCGATCCCACGCTGGAAGACCTGGCCCTGATGGCGCGCCAGCGCTGGCCGGCAACAGGCTGGCCGGTCGAGGTCATCGAGGCGCTGCAGGCCCTGACGGGCGGGCATCCCGCGCTCTTCGAGGAAGCGCTGCAATGGCTGGTGGAGCAGGGTGTGGGCATCGCTGCCGTGCACTCGCCACTGCTGCGCGCCCATCTGGTGGCCAGTGCGCGCCTGTGGCAGACCCTGCTGCCCCTGGCGCAGGAGCCGGCCGCACGCGATCAATTGCGAAGCCTGGTGGATGCGGCATCGCTGGGCCGTGCGCGGCCCTATCTGCAGGATGCCGTGCTGCGGCGCCTGTTCTGGGGCAACCTGCTGCAGGTGCGCGGAGCGGGCGAGGGCGCCCACCTGCACTGGCGCTGCGACATCGCCCGCGAAGCCGCAATGGCAGTGCTGCAGGCATGAGCGGCCCGGCCCGCCTTCTGCAGCTGCCCCGATCCTATTGGCGCGCCGCGCTGCTGGCCTTGTTCACGCTGTTCATAGGCACAGCCATCCTTCTGCCCCGCTACAACCCCGTTACCCGCGGCAGCCTGCAGGGCGCGGAAAGTTCAGGGCGGGTCTGGAACGAAATCATCCTGTGGCGCCTGGCCCTGATGGAGCATGTGCGCCAGCATGAAAGCTGGCCGCAGGACATCGCCAGCGTGGCACCGGAGATTGCCGAGCCTCGTGTGCGCATGAGTTCGCCCAGGCCCTTCGTGCTGCAGGCGGACATCGTGCGCGACAGCCAGATGGGCGTGCTCTCAGGAACCCAGGTCCTGCTGCAGCTGAACATGCCCAGCCAGGACTGGAGCTGCCAGGGCGGCCAGCCACCCACCCCGCCACGCTATCTGCCGCTGAACTGCAGCCCCTCGCCAGGCCAGCCAGAGCACGAACCCTTTGGCTGGCTGCGCAACATCATCTGGACCTGCGCCCTGGTCTTTGGCGGCCTGGCCCTGCTGTGGCTGGTCCGCCATCCGCTGATAGGCCCGGCGCAGCTCAAGCCCGGGCGCCTGCGCCGCAAGCCGTATCAGCATCTTCCCCAGCTGGACCGGCTGCTGCGGCTCACCGGCCGGCGGTCCGCCGTGCTGCGCGCCGCAGGCATACGCCCGCCCGACTGGCAGCGTGCCCTGCGCCTTGCCGGCGCCAGCCCCGCCGCCCGCGTGCGCGCCCTGGCCGAACGACTATCGGCCACCTGCAAAACCGCCGAGGGCGAATGGCCCGTGCCCGGTGGCATGTTCGAATGGACGCTGCCGCCGGACCTGCCCATCGCCCTGGGCCGCTGCCTGGTCTATGCGCTGCCAGAGCAACTGGAAGAACTGGAAGAGGGCGAACTCGTGCGCCAGCTGCGCCTGCTGCAAACCGGCGGCGATGTGGTGCTCATCGTGAGCCCGCACCATCCGCAGTCGCCCATGCCGCTGCTGCAGCGCCATGCCGAGGACCGCGCCAATCTGCACGCAGTGCTGGACAGCCCCGGTCAGACCGAATGGCTGATGGGCGGCGAGCCCGCGCAGGTGCTGCTGCGGCTGCTGGCCGCGCAGCTGCAGGTCACGCGCATCTCGCCCTACCAGACGCGCGGCGGCGTGACGCGCGAGGACGTGTTCTTCGGCCGCGAGCGCCTGCTGGCGCGCGTACTCAACCGCGAACCTGCCAACTACCTGGTCGTGGGAGGGCGCCAGCTCGGCAAAAGCAGCCTGCTCAAGGCGGTGCAACGGCGCCTGCAGGAGCATCCGTCCATTGCCTGCCACTACCTCTCGCTGCGCGACCACCGCCTTACGCCGCGCCTGGCCACCCAGTTCGGCCTGCCCGTGGAGACACCGCTGGAGGCCATCATCGAACACCTGCAGTCGCAATCGCAGGGCAGGCGGCTGTACCTGCTGATCGACGAGGCCGACCTGTTCTTCCGCGATGAGGCCCGCAACGGCTATCCCCAGCTCAGCGCCTTGCGCGCGCTCAGCGAGGAGGGCCGTTGCTGGTTCATGCTGGCTGGATTCTGGGATCTCTATGCGGCAGCGTTGCTCGACTACCAGTCGCCGCTGCGCAACTTCGGCGACATCCTGGCCATCGGCGGCCTGGAGCCGTCCGCCTGCCAGGCACTGGCCACCGAGCCGCTGCGCAGGCTGCGCGTGGGCTACGCCAACGACGCCCTGGCCGAACGCCTGATCGAGGCCAGCGGCAGGCGGGCCAATCTGGTCGCCATCCTCTGCCAGGAATGCCTGCAAGCCCTGGGGCCCGACGAACGCGTGATCGAAGAGCGCCACCTGCGCCAGGCGCTGGAATCCCAGCCCGTACAGGATGCGCTGGTCGGCTGGGGCCGCCTGAGCACCGACGAACAGGCCTGCCGCCTGGACCGCATCGCCGTCTATCACACGGCCCAGCAAGGTCACACCAGCCTGACCGCGCTCGACGCCCTGGTCCAGGCCCACGGCGCCACCGGCCAGGCCCAGGCCTTGCGCCGATCCCTGGCCCGCCTGCAACTGGCCTACGTCCTGCGCCGCGATGAAACCCACGGCGTGCACGACGCACGCTACGTCTTCACCATCCCGCTGCTGCAACGCCAGTTCGAACCGCAGGAGACGGAGTTGTTGTTGAGGCAGGAACTGGAGAGCCTGGGAAGAGGGTTGAACAGCTGAAAAAAGAGGCGGAAGACAGGCAGGCCTGGTGCAGGAAGAGTGCCTTACCTGGGTTTGGACAGTTTTAATCGCAACTGTGATTTAACATAATATACATCGTATCAAACTAAGCAGAAGCTCCGGCTGCGGCGTCACGACCCCGACACTCGCGCCCAGCTTGCCTTGCGCTTCAAGGCCATGTACCAGAGCCTCGGCCTGGATCTGCCCGGCTGCGCGCAGCTTCTTCACGTCTCCGAGCGCACTTTGCATAACTGGGCCTGCGGCAAGCACGACATCCCGTACGCCACGTACCGGCTGCTGCGGCTGCTCAACCGCATGGAACTGCCTGGCCAGACCTGGCAAGGCTGGAGCTTCCATGGCCACAAGCTGGTCTCGCCTGAGGGACACGTTTTTGTGGGCACCGACAGCGCCTGGTGGGGATTGCTCGTGCGTCGAGCCGCCATGTTCGGCAAACAACGTCGGGTCGAAGGTGCTGCGCACCAGCTCACCCCGGCACAGCGCAAGGCCATCAAGGCTGGCAAGCCTGTGACCGTGCCCAAGGGCACTATCGAGGGCCTGTGAGGCTCCAAAAGAAAACCCCGGCGAGTGCTACCAACACTCCCGGGGCGATGACCAATCTTGGAAAGGACAAGATCGATGGAACGGATTGTAGGTCGTGATCGCCTCGTTGGCACTGCAGGCGGCGGATTCGAGCTGGTGCGCCGCGTTCTTGGCAATGGCCATGTCGAGTGTGTTGTTCGGCCGCTGGTGACGTGGACCGTTGCTGGTGAGTTGACTGATGAGGCCTATGCCCTCTATCAGGAAAGCCGTGAGATCCACGCGGAGGAGCGTCGGCAGGCGAACCTGGAACGGGCGGCTCACCGCGCCAAGCGCCGTGTGCGTCATCTCTGCAAGGCAGCAGGGGTAGACACCCTCCTCACCCTCACCTATCAGGCCAACATGACCGACTGGGCCTTGCTCAAGCGGCATGTGAAAGAGTTCAACCGGCGCATGTCCCGGCTGATTCCTGGCTGGTTCTACGTAGCGGGATATGAGCGTCAGGAGCGTGGAGCCTGGCACGTCCACATGGCCGTGCATCGTGTGCCAAAGATGCTGGAGCACGCCAGGGGCGTGAAAGTGAAGAGCTACAGCGTGATCCGCGCTGTCTGGCGCTCCGTGGTTGGTGAACTGGGTGGGAATGTCGACCTGCAAGCCAGCAAGCGCATGCGGGCGCCCTCTCGCATCGCCTCGTACCTGTCCAAGTACATGACCAAAGCCTTTGCCGATGGGGATGCCTGGAGCAACCGCTTCTCGTCCAGCAAGGGCATCACGGTGCCTAAGCCCCAGCGCATGCGCTTCGTCGGCTGGAACATGGCTGATGTGCTCACGGCAGTCTTGGATGACCTGGATCTTGCCTGCGGCTACAGGCACTCAGACCAGCTCCAGTGGCATCTGTCGCGCTTCAGAGACTCATGTTGGTTCATCTTGGACACCAACATCACGCCTTGGCGGGAGCCATCTGATGCTGAGCTTGATCGGGGCGGCTACTGGGTCTGAGGGGGTATCGGGGGCGTAGCCCCTGATGTAGCTCCCGCATGGGAGCGTAACCAGCAGTCTCCCCTACTTCGCTGGTCTTCTACGCGTGGCGCAATGCTGAATTAGCAGCGAATGGATGCGCGCGTCCTGAAAAACCATATCCACGAATAAAAGATTATGTGGATAACGTTAAAAGGCCTTCAATTGATCGGCAATGAAGATTATTATCTCGGGGCGAGGGATTAATGCCTTATACATCGTATCAATCAAAGCATCGCAGCGTCCATCAACCCCATCTCGGCGCTGCTCATGAGCGCTTCGATGTCGGTCAGAATCAGCATACGTTCGACATCGCCGCTCTTGAAGCATCCCATACCCATGATGTAGCCGGCATCCACCGAGGCACTCATCTGGGGCGCCGGCTTGATGTTGTCCGCGCCCAGCGCCAGAACGTCCGACACCGAATCGACCACCACGCCGATGACCCGTCCGCGCACGTTCAGCACGATGACGACGGTGAAATCGGTGTACTCGGCCGACTCGCAACAGAGCTTCAGGCGCAGGTCGACGATGGGCACGATCACGCCACGCAGGTTGATCACTCCCTTGATGAAATGCGGTGCGTTCGCAATGCGGGTGGGAGCCTCGTAGCTGCGGATCTCCTGTACCCGCAGGATGTCGATGCCGTATTCCTCGCCACCCAGGCGGAAGCTGAGGAACTCGTTGGGCATGGCGGCCACTGCCTTGGCAGCCCGTGTTGATGAGGCGGCTGTCGTCTGCGCCGTAACCGGTGCTACCGTTGGGCGCTCTTCAATCATGGCGGTCATCTTCGACTCCTTGGAGATTGGGGGCGGGTTCTGGCGCGGCGAGCCGCGCTCAGAACGACGTCCAGTCGTCAGTGCCGGTCTTGGCAGGTGCGATAGCGAGCCGGCTCGACTCAGAGGTCGATGCTGGGGCTGCAGCAGCCTTCGCCTTGAATGCCGGCCGGGCGATGTTCTTGGCACGGTCCGGGCCGCGACGCTCGACGGCAGCAGCGTTGGCCGCTGGGGCCGCAGCGTGGGTCGAGCCTCCAAGTCCTTCATGCGACAGCTTGAACACCGCCACGGCCTGCACCAGTTTCTGGGCCTGGCCCTTCAGGCTCTCTGCGGCGGCAGCGCTCTCTTCCACAAGCGCCGCGTTCTGCTGCGTCACCTGGTCCATCTGGCTGACGGCCTCGCCGACCTGCCCGATGCCGGAGCTCTGCTCGACGCTGGCCGAGGTAATCTCGGCCACGATGTCACTCACGCGTTGGATCGAGGCGACGATCTCGCCCATGGTCTTGCCGGCCTCGTCCACCAGCACGGTGCCTTGCTCCACCTGCTCGACGCTACGGCCGATCAGAGCCTTGATTTCCTTGGCAGCCTCAGCGCTGCGCTGCGCGAGGCTGCGCACTTCAGACGCCACGACAGCGAAGCCCCGTCCCTGCTCCCCTGCGCGGGCCGCCTCAACGGCTGCGTTGAGCGCCAGGATGTTGGTCTGGAAGGCGATGCCGTCGATCACGCCGATGATGTCGCCGATCTTGCGGCTGCTGTCGCTGATGCCTTGCATCGTGGTGACGACCTTGCCGACCACCTCGCCACCTTGCGCAGCGACGGCCGAGGCGCCCTGAGCGAGTTGATTGGCCTGCTTGGCGTTGTCGGCGTTGTTGCGGGTGGTGGTGCCCAGCTCCTCCATCGTGGCGGCCGTTTGTTGCAGGGCACTGGCTTGCTCTTCGGTGCGCTGGCTCAGGTCCTGGTTGCCCTGTGCAATCTCGGAGCTGGCTGTCGCCACGCTGTCGGCACCACTGCGAATGGCGCCCACCACGCTAGACAATTGCTGCTGCATGCTGCCCATAGTGCGCAGCAGGTCACCTTCTTCACCCCTCACACCGAGATCGATCGACTGATCAAGCTCCCCTGCCGCAATGCCCGATGCCACACGACTGACGTCGCCAAGCACGGCGCTGGTGCGACGACGCAGATAAAGGAGCCCGGCGAGCAGGCTCACGATGAGCAATGCCGTCGAGGCCATGACAAGTTTCGACCATTGCTGCCGCGCCGCCACGGCTGCGGCCAGCTGTGCTGACGTGCGCTCATCGAGAAGAATCAGGAACTCGTCCACGGGTTTCATGATCTTGGCTTTGTACTGGTGGTACGCCAAGTCGTGCATCATCCCCAGAGCCTTGGCCTTGTCGGGTTCAGCTTGGCGCGTGAACCCACCTTTGCCGTCGTCATAGAGGCCCTTCACCATGTTCATGGCGATGGTTTCAGTGCGCACCAGATCATCTGAGTTGGCCTTGGCTTCGGCCAGCTTGGCGAGTTCGTTGTCTGCAAAGCCGGCCCGCTTCATCAGATCAAGCAGCGGCACCGTTTCGCCTGCAGGACGCACGTTTTGCGCATCGGCTGCCCGGAAGTCCCAATAGATCCGCTCGTAGGCCTGAGGCCGTGGCAGCTTGCCATTGCGAATATCCAGAATCTCGATGTATTGCTTCTCCCACTTGGCGTCACCCGTGGCCACGTAGGTGCGCGCCAGTCGGGTGAGATCGTCAGAGCTTTGCCGCAACTCATCGGCCAGCAGGTAGGACTGGTATCGCCTGGCGGCGGTTTCGTCGGCAAGAGCGCTGCTGCGGTTGCTCATGATGGCTGCGCCAATGGTGGCCGCGCCAAGAACCAGCAGGAGAGCGGCACCAAAACTGTAGGCTTGTCTGATCTGGAGTCTCATTGTTGTTCCTTCCACTGTGCTCTCGCCCTCGACCAGGACGATGGAGTTGAGTTCGCCATGCAGGCCGATCTGGCTTGGCGCAGAGCATGGGGCTTGCGACTTTTCAGCCCCCTGCCCTGCGCTGTCCCGCGTCACCCTGAACAGGCCGGATCGGCGCAGCCACATGCTGCCATTGAATGCCAAAATTGATCCGATGACTGCATCATAGATATCAATTTAATCAAATATGAATTAAATTTTTCTATCAATTTGAGGAAATTGCTACTTATGCGCGTGAGCACATCTCCGATCCACAACTCGGCATGTACGGATATCAAGGAGTCCGCTGTCGGTGTCTGCGCGGAAATAGCCAAGCTGCAGCGCGTGCTCGGCAAGACAACCTTGGAGAACGAAATCCTCAAGGAAGCCGTGCGGTACGCCGCAGAAAAAAGTGGATTGCGCGCTCGCCTGTGCGCGACCTGCCTGGGCGCGGTGAAGGCTGGGCCGATGGCCGCAGCCATCGCACACCCGGCGACGACGCCGGGCTGCTCGCCGAACTGCGCCAGGAAATTGCCGACTTGCCCAGCAGGCCTGTTGTATTTGCCTTCGGTTTCAGAACGAGTGGCGCAGGCCCAGCATCAGGCCGGTCTGCGATGCGCCCGCCAGCGGGCTGCCGCCGGCTGCGGCCGAGCTGACCGAGATGGCCAGGCGCTGTCCGTTGTCAATGCGTGCGGCCTGGGCATAGACCGCCGTGCGCTTGGAGAACTTGTAGGTGGCCCGCAGGGCCAGCAAAGTGGAGCGGTCGCCGCCCTGGGCATAGCGCAGTTGCTGCAGCTGGCCATCGACCACGACGGCGGCGCTGGGGGACCAGGACAGGCCGCCCCAGGCCAGGGTGCTGCGCGGCGTGGCGCCGTTGCTGGCCGAGGCCGCCTGGGCCGCGTCGTTGTCGCGGCGCATGAGGCCGGCGCCCAGCTTGATGGTGGGTGACAGCGCGGCATAGCCGTTGAGCATGATGCGGCGGTCCTTCAGGTCCGAGCGCGTGAGCCCTGCAAATGCACCGGCGCCGCCGCGCATCTCGTCCACGGCCAGGGCAAAGCCCCAGGGCGCGGTGTCGTACTTCAGCATGGCCGACCACTGGCGGCAGGCCTGCCTGTCCGTGGCCGATTCGCCGGCGCAGTTGGTGCCGGCCGGGCTGGGGCCGGCGTTTACGGCATCGCGTCCCAGGCTGTAGGCGGCGCCCAGGCTCCAGGCGCCGAAGCGTCCCCGGTAGGCCAGGGAGTTGTCGGTGCGCGTGTTGGGGATGTAGCTGTCCAGGCTGCTCAGGCCGAAGGCGTTGGGGCCGAGCAGGTCGGCATCGAACAATGCCCAGTACAGCATGGTGTAGTTGCGCCCCAGCGAGACACTGCCCCAGCCTCCGGACAGCCCCGCCCAGGCCTGGCGCCCGAAGCCCCGCCCGCCCTGGTTGAAGGTGCCGGCATCCGGGCCAAAGCCTGACTCCAGCGCAAAGACGGCGCTCAGGCCGCCGCCCAGATCCTCGCTGCCGCGCAGCCCCCAGCGCGACGGTGCCGTTCCCGTGAGGCCAGGCATGCGCGTCAGCGATCCGCCGCCTTGCACATTCGTCAGGTGCTCGATGCCGGTGTCCAGATGGCCGTACAGCGTCACCGATGAGGCGGTCTGGGCCTGGGCGCCGCCTGCTGCTGCCAGCATGGCGAGCGGGGCGAGGCGGCCCAGACAAACCCGCAGTGGGCGCCTGGCTGGGGGTTGGGGAATGCTTTTGAGAGTGCGGTTCATGCTTGTGTCTCCTGTCGTTGTCGTTGCGGAATCGGCACGCCGCAACGCTGCGCCTTGGGAAAGGCGAGAGTGGCGGGCACGGGGAAATGGGAGAAAGCGGCTGGGCGCCCTGCTCTTCAGGTGCCCGGGAGGTCCCGGTACATGACGAAGCGCGCCACGCGGCGCGTGATCAGCCAATGGCCTTCAGGACTGCGGCCGAAGGTGTCATCGAACTCGCCTACGAGCTGGCGCGGTTGCGCCGGGCGGCCGTGCGGCGTGATGGTATCGGCCTCGTCGCAGGACCACAGCAGCACATGGCTGCGCGCGCTGGCGCGGTCCGGGCCTTGCAGTTCCACCAGCGTGTTGGTGACCAGATGCCGGGTCATGCGGCCCGCAGGACGCCGGGAGTACGCGGCGGCGATGGCCGTGCGCCCGCCCAGCACCTCACCGCCGGGCCGTTGCAGCTGGCCGTCTTCGGCAAACAGCTGCACCAGGGCCTGGGCATCACCGGCATCCGCAAAGGCAGCAGCGCGCAGCACCAGGTCCAGGCAGGCCTGGCGTGCCAGCAGCCGGTCGATTTCATGGTTCATGTTTCTTGTCTCCCCGGAATTCGCAGCCTGCGATGGGCTGTCTTGACCCAGGCACCAAGCATTCCACGCTGGCATCGATCCGGCCAATGCCGGAGCCCCGGCCATCAATGCGTTTTTCTTATGGGACAATCAAAACACGTTCTTCCAACGTACCGCGAAGCGCCTTTCAATGAACCTTTCCCTTGCCCCCTGGGCCAGCAGCAATCCCTCGCGTTTTCCCGAGTTGGCAGGCCATTTGCGAGCCATGCGCGCCATGCTGGGCGTGGTGCGCCACGGCAGCACCACGCGGGCCGCCCAGGCTATGCATCTTTCTCAGCCGGCCGTGGCGCGTTCGGTACTGCAACTGGAAGAGGCCTGCGGCATGCCGCTGTTCATGCGCGGTGCGCGCGGCATGATGCCGACCCCGCTGGGCAGCCAGCTGGCCGCCCGCATCGAGGCCATGCTCCAGCACCTGGGCAGCGGCGCGGCCGACGCCCAGGCCGCCGCCACGCTGGCGGCCAGGCGCCCTCCCCTGCCCGAGCGTTTTGCCGAGACCGTGCCGGCAGGGCAACTGCGCGCCCTCATGGCCATTGCCGACTGCGGCAGCGAATCCCTGGCCGCGCAGTGGCTGGGCCTGACGCAGCCCGCCGTGCATGCGGCGCTGCAGGGGCTGGAAACCAGTCTGGGCATGCAGCTGTTCTACAAGCTGGCCTTCGGCACGCGGCTGACGCCGTCCGGCGAAGCGCTGCTGCGCCGCGTCAAGCTGGCCCTGGCCGAGGTGCGCGGCATGGACAGCGATATTTCCGCCTGGCGCGGCGAGATCCGGGGGCGCGTGGTGGTCGGCGTGCTGCCGCTGTCGGTGGGAATCTTCCTGCCGCGCGCGGTCGACAGCCTGGCCGCCAGCCACCCGGACATCGAGGTCAGCATCGTGGACGGCACCTACGAGAGTCTGGTGCAGCACCTGCTGAGCGCCGACATCGACGCCATCGCTGGCGCCCTGCGCGCCGACATGCCCTCCGATGAGGTACGCCAGCTGCACCTGTTCGACGATGACCTGGTGGTGGTGGCACCGGCCGGCCATGCCTGCCTGGACCGCGGCCAGCTGGTTCTGGAGGATTTGCTGCAATGGCCCTGGGTCTCGCCCCTGCCCGGCACGCCAGCCGACCGCGCCATGGTCCAGCTGTTCCGCAGCCAGGGCCTGGAGCCGCCGCGCGCCAGCCTGCGCGCCAGCAGCCCGACCATGACGCTGGCCTTTGTGCTGCAGACGGGCCGGCTGGCCCTGGCCTCGCGCGGCCAGGCCCTGCAGGATGACCACGGCGGGCAGTTGTCCATCGTGCCCGTGGACCTGCCTTCCACACGCAGGCGCATCGGGCTGGCCACGCGTGCGCTGAGCACGGCATCGCAGGACCTGGAGCTGTTCATGCAGGCCTGCCGGCGGGCCGTGGGCGATCCGCCGGCCTAGTCTGAGCGCAGCGCTCGCTCAGCGCCCATCCAGTCGAGCAGTGCCCGCGACACCTGCTGCGGCTGCTCCATGGTGCTCATGTGGCCGCTGTCCTCGATCACCACCAGCTCGGCGCCCGGGCACAGGGCCTGCATGCGCTCATGGCGTGACAGCGGGCTCCAGGCATCCTGGCGACCGCAGGCCAGCAGGGTCGGGCAGCGCAGCTGCCTGAGCACATCGCCCGCATCGGGGCGGTTCAGCAAGGCATTGATCTGCGCGGCGAACACCTCGGGCGTGAAGCGCGCCACCATGTCGAGCACCTCACTGAACAGCGGCGTATCGAGCCGGTCCGGATGCACCATGCCGCGCGCCCATTGCAGGCCCATCTCGCGCATGCCGCTGTGCCGGGCGATCTGCAAGAGCGCCATGCGCTTGGCGCGTTCGCTCTCGCCGGCCTCGCCCGGAGCGATGGGGTCCATGCCGGTGTCCAGCAAGGCCAGCCGCTCCACACGCTGGGGCGCCATGCCGGCAATGGCCAGGGCCACGCGCCCGCCCATGGAATGGCCCGCCAGCGAAAACCGCTCGGCCGCCACGCCATCCAGCACCAGGCGCGCCATGTCTTCGATGGTGGCCGCCGCGCCATAGGACGGAACAATGCACTCGGCAGCACCGGCAAAGGACAGGGCCGCATGCTGCTCGTGCCAGACCGCCTCGTCGCACAGCAGGCCCGGCAGAAGTACCACGCAAGGCCGGCTCATGCTGCGTTCTCCAGGATGAGGTGGCCGACGGCCGTGTTCGATGCCGGCACATGGTAGAAGCGGTGGTTGACCTTGGGCAGCGGCGCGGGGCCATCCACATCGGCCATGGCACCGCGCGCGATCAGCCACATCACCAGCTCGATGCCTTCGGAGCCGGCCTCGCGCACGTAGTCGATATGCGGCATCTTGGCCAAACCGGCAGGGTTCTCGATCAGCAGGTCCAGGAAGCGGTTGTCCCACTCCTTGTTGATCAGGCCCGCACGCGCGCCCTGCAGCTGGTGGCTCATGCCGCCCGTGCCCCAGATCTGC
This sequence comes from Delftia sp. WY8, assembly GCF_018437695.1. Classification (NCBI taxonomy): domain Bacteria; kingdom Pseudomonadati; phylum Pseudomonadota; class Betaproteobacteria; order Burkholderiales; family Comamonadaceae; genus Delftia; species Delftia sp. WY8. Next base: position 6,691,185 of record NZ_CP049795.1, on the reverse strand, counting down.
ACGTTCAGGTCTTCGTCGAAGCTTTCCACGGCGCGGCGGATGGCGCGGCCCAGGTTGAAGCAGCGCTGGCCCGACGGCACGGGGTACTGCACCACGTTGACGGCAAACGGAATCACCGGGCAGGGCCAGGCACCCGTGCGCGCGTCCTGCTCGCCGCACATCAGCGACAGCGGCACGGTCAGGCCGTGGTCCACGTCCATCTTGTTGACGATGGTCAGGTCGAAGTCCTGCTGGATCACCGACTGCGCAATGTGGCTGGCCAGTTCCGGATGGCCGATGACCTTGGGCACGGGGCGCGGGCCCCAGCCTTCGTCGGCGGGCTGGTATTCCGCGGCCGTGCCGATGGCAAACGTCGGGATGAAGTCCAGGCTGAACGCGGTCGCGTGGTCGTTGGAGACCAGGAAGATCACGTCGGGCTTGTTGTCCTTGAGCCATTGGCGCGAGTGCCCGAAGCCCTTGAACAGCGGCTGCCAATAGGGGTCGCCCGCCTTGCCCAGGTCCATGGCCGCGCCGATGGCGGGCACATGCGAGGTGTAGACGGATGCGGTGATGCGTGCCATCAGATGCCTTTTTCCTGTCGTTCCTGCTCATGCAGGTAGCGGTTTCCATTGATGCTGCGTCCGCCGCCCAGCATCATCTGGCGGTAGTCCTCCTCGTTCATGCCGCTCATGGTCGAGACCATGTTCTGCACGCTGACGCCGTCGGTGGCGCCGATCTTCACGAGGAAGTAGATGTTTCCGCCCAGCGCAATGCAGCGGTTCAGGTCGCGGTCCAGCACGGCCTGTCTTTGCTCGGCCGTCATGGCCCATTCGCCCAGATAGGCGCGCTCGTCAGCCCGAAAGCGCTCGCGGTTCTCGGCCTTCATCAGCGACATGCAGAACTGGTTGAGCCAGTAGCCCTGGCGGGATTGCTCGGCGTCGAAGACCGTGGTTCCCGGTACGTCGAGATAGGGTTTGTCCAATGCCATGGAAGTGTTTCTCCTGCGCTTGAGCGCTTGGGCGCTTGGGCGCTCGGGCGCTCGGGCGCGTGCTCACGGATAGGGGTTCAAGGATCAAGCACCAGGCGCTCGCAGCGCGCCACCCATCGGCGCCAGGGTGCGGCCGGCGCCAGTGGCCCACACGGCCAGCCCCGCGGCAATCAGCGGCAAGGCAAAGACGTAGTACAGCGAGGCAGGCTGCCAGCCACCGTCCAGCAGCAGGCCGGCCATGGTGGGCGCCACGATGGCGCCTATGCGCCCAATGCCTATGGCCCAGCCCATGCCGGTGGCGCGCACCTGGGCCGGATAGGTGGCCGGCACCAGCCCGTACAGCCCGGCCATGGAGGCGAACAGGAACACGCCCACGCCTACCGCTGCGGCGAACGCCCAGCCCAGGCTGGCCGAGGCCAGGCCGAACAGCGCAGTGAACAAGGCATTCAGCAGCAGGCTGCCCATGGCCAGATGCCGCAGCTTGGCCTTCACCGCCAGCAGGCCGAACAGGCTGCCGCCGGCAATGCCTCCCAGGTTGAGCAGCACGCCGCCCGTCACGCCCTGCTGTGCCGACAGGCCGGCCTGCACCAGCAGCTTGGGCGTCCAGCTCAGCGAAAAATAGACGCTGAACATCAGCAGGAAGAAGCCGGCCCAGAGCATCAGCGTGGGGCGCGCCAGGCCGTTCCTGAACAGGGCAGCCACGGTGTTGCCCTGCCGGAATTCGCCGCCGGCCTGTGCAGGCAGCTGCAGCAAGGCAGGATGGCCCATCAGCGCCATCAGCCGGTTGAGCTTTTCCAGCGCACGTGCCGGGCGGCGGCCCAACAGAAAGTCCACCGACTCCGGCAGCCGCCACAGCACGATGGGCACCATCAGCGCCGTGGCCAGGCCGCCGAACACGAAGACCGAGCGCCAGCCATGGTGTGTCAGCAGCCAGGCGGCCATGAGCCCGCCCAGCGTGGCGCCAATCGGATAGCCCGTGGCCTGCAGCGCAATCGCCGTGCTGCGCCATTTGTTCGATGAATACTCCGAGGTGATCACCCCCACGCTGGCCAGCATGCCGCCAATGCCCACGCCCGTCATGGCGCGCAGGGCTGCCAGTTCCACATAGCTGCGCGCTGCGGCAGAAAGCAGCATGCCCACGGACACCACGACCAGGCACAGCACGATGACGGGTTGCCGGCCACGGCGGTCGGCCACGGGCGCCAGGAACAGCGAGCCTATGGCCATGCCGATCAGCCCGGCACTGAACAGCACGCCCAGCTGCGCCCCGTTGAGCTTCCACTCGGCAGCGACGGCCGAGGCGGTGAAGGCCATCACCAGCACATCGAAGCCGTCCAGCATGATGAGCAGGATGCAGATGGCCACGGCGAGCCACTGGAACGGCGCCATGGCGCCCTCGTCCATCGTCTTGCGGATATCTTTCATACAAGTCCTTGTCGGAGCAGGTTGTCTCTTTGCCCTGGCAGGCGCTTTGCACCCAGGCCAGGTTCTGTTGTGGGGAAACTGGGGGTGGCCTGCGTTCGGAGCGCACAGCGCCGACATTCCCCAGTGCAAAAAGTATCTCCACGCCAGCCTTTCCAGGCCAATGCCGACGGACGCGTAAGCTATGCGTTCTATTGATGGCTACATGCAAAAAGGCCGGCCACCCAGAGGTGACCGGCCTTCGTTCATCAAGAATCCAGGGCCTGAGCGGGCTGCCTCAGGTGCAGTGCCCTCTCATGCCAGCCTCCCCAGTCCTGCCAGCAGCTTGTCCAGCGTGATCGGGTAGTCGCGCACCCGCACGCCGGTGGCGTTGTGGATGGCGTTGGCAATGGCCGCGCTCACGCCGCAGATGCCCAGCTCGCCCACGCCCTTGGCCTTCATGGGCGAGGCCATGGGATCGACCTCGTCCAGAAAGATCACTTCCTGGTGCGGGATGTCGGCATGCACGGGCACCTCGTAGCCTGCCAGGTCATGGTTGACGAAATAGCCCAGTCGCGTGTCCACGGCCAGCTCTTCCATCAGGGCCGCTCCCACGCCCATGGTCATGGCGCCGATGACCTGGCTGCGGGCCGTCTTGGGATTGAGGATGCGGCCGGCCGCGCAAACGGCCAGCATGCGGCGCACGCGGACCTCGGCGGTGAATGCGTCCACGGCGACCTCCACGAAGTGGGCGCCAAAGGTGGACTGCTGCATCTTCTTGTCGAGCACGCCGAATTCGATGGCATCCTCGGCCGTCAGGTCGCCGTCGCCGGCAGCGCTGGCCAGAGCCCGGCGCTTGCCGCCCGCCTGCACATGCCCATCCGCGAATTCGGCCGTCGCCGGGTCCATGCCCAGCTTGCGCGCCACGGCCTCGCGCAGCTTCACGCAGGCGGCATAGACGCCGGAGGTGGCACTGGCCGCGCCCCATTGCCCGCCCGAGCCGGCAGACACGGGAAAGCCGGAGTCGCCCAGCCGCACGCGCACCTGCTGCAGCGGCAGGCCCAGCATCTCGGCCGCCGTCTGGGCAATGATGGTGTAGCTGCCCGTGCCGATGTCGGTCATGTCGGTTTCCACGGTGAGCATGCCCTGCCTGTCCAGGCGCACGCGGGCGGCGGACTTCATGACAGGCGCGCCACGGTAGGCGCCGGCCATGCCCAGGCCGATCAGCCAGCGCCCTTCGCGTCGTTGGGCCGGCAGGGGATTGCGCTGGCTCCATCCGAACCGCTCGGCGCCCGTGCGCAGGCACTGCACGAATTCACGGCGGGAAAACGGCTTGTGCTCCTGGGCAGGGGTACCCTCCTTCGCCTTGGGTTGCGGCTTCTTGCCGCTGTCCGGCACCACCTGGGTGTCGTTGCGGATGCGCAGCTCCACGGGGTCGATGCCGAGCTTTTCCGCCAGCTCGTCCATGGCAACCTCCAGCGCCATGTGGCCCGTGGCTTCGCCGGGGGCGCGCATGGCATTGGCCTCGGGCAGGTCCAGCACGGCCAGGCGGGTGGCAGTCATGCGATGGGTGCCGGCATACATGCGGCGGGTCTGGTCCACGGCACCGTCCGCCGCTCCTCCGGGCTGGTCGCCCGACCAGCTTTCGTGGCCGATGGCGGTGATCCTGCCGTCCTGCCCTGCCGCGATGCGCACACGCTGGATGGTGGCCGGGCGGTGCGTGGTGTTGTTGGCCATCAGCGAGCGCTGCAGTGCGACCTTGACGGGCCGGCCTGCCGCGCGCGCCCCCAGTGCGGCCAGCAGTGCATCGGCCCGCAGGAACAGCTTGCCGCCAAAACCGCCGCCAATGAATGGCGAGACCAGGCGCACCTTGTCCTTGGGAATGCCCAGCGTCCTTGCCAGCTCGCCCTGCCCCCAGGCAATCATCTGGTTCGAGGTCCATACCGTGAGCTGGTCGCCCTTCCATGCGGCCAGCGTGGCATGGGGCTCCATCATGGCGTGCGACTGGTCTGGCGTGGTGTATGTGGCGTCCACCTTCACGGGGGCAGAGGCGAAGGCGCCTTCGAAATCGCCAATGGCCGTGTCCGGCGCATCGCCATTGATGCTGTCGGGTGGCACGGCGGAGTCCTTGGCCTTGGCCAGGTCGTAGGCGCCAGCCACGGGCTCGTAGTCCACACGGACCAATTGCGCGGCAGCGCGCGCCTGCTCGAAGGTTTCCGCCACCACCAGGGCCACGGCCTGGTGGTAGTGGGCCACCTGGGGGCCTGCCAGCAGCGGCGCAGTGTTCATCTTGCCCTGGCCCAGCTTGCCAGCGGTCTGTGCGGTGACGATGGCGAGCACGCCGGGCGCGCGGCTTGCCTGCGCCAGCCCGATGCTGCGGATGCGGCCCTTGGCGATGGCCGAGCCCACCACATAGCCATAGGCCGGGTGCTGGACCACGTCATGCCGTTCATAGGCATACGGCGCCGTGCCGGTGGTCTTGAGCAGGCCGTCGATGCGGTTCATCGGCTGGCCGATAGTCTTTAGCTGGTCAATGGGGTTGACCGTTGCGGGGGTGTCGAATTTCATGGCGTCAGTTCCTGGCCTGGTCCAGCACGGAGGCAAGCGTGCGCTCGGCCAGCGTGAGTTTGAAGGCGTTGTCGTGCGTGGGCCGGGCGCCTGCCAGCAGGCGGTCGGTGACGGCCTTGGCGCCCTGCGGCATCAACGCTTCGGCAGCCTCCAGACGCCACGGCTTGTGCGCCACGCCGCCCAGGGCCACGCGCCCGCTGCCGTCGCGCTGCACGATGGCGGCCACCGACACCAGCGCAAACGCATAGGAAGCGCGGTCGCGCACCTTGTGATAGATGTGCGTGCCGCCCGGCGGCGGCGGCAGGGTGACGGAGGTGATCAGTTCGCCGGCCTGCAAGGCCGTCTCTACATGCGGCGTGCTGCCGGGCAGCCGGTGGAAGTCGGCAATGGGGATGACGCGGGCCTTGCCGCCGGCCTGGATGGTTTCCACCGTGGCGTCCAGCGCGCGCAGCGCCACGGCCATGTCGCTGGGGTGGGTGGCAATGCAGGCCTCGCTGCCGCCGATCACCGCATGCTGGCGGCTCACGCCGGCAATGGCCGAACAGCCGCTGCCCGGCACACGCTTGTTGCACGGCATATTGGTGTCGTAGAAATACGGGCAGCGCGTGCGCTGCAGCAGATTGCCGCCCGTGGTCGCCATATTGCGCAATTGGCCAGAGGCGCCGGCCACCAGGGCGCGGGTCAGCACGCCGTAGTCACGCCGCACGCGCGCATGGGCGGCCAGGTCGCTGTTGCGCACCAGCGCGCCTATGCGCAGCCCGCCCTGGGCGGTGGGCTCCACGGTATCCATGCCGGTGCCGTTGACATCGACCAGATGCACGGGGGTTTCTATCTGCAGCTTCATCAGGTCCAGCAGATTCGTGCCCCCGGCGATGAAGCGGGCGCCCGGCCGGGCCGCCACGGCGGCGGCAGCCTGCGCGGGGGATTGGGCGCGTTCGTAGGTGAAGGCAATCATGTCCGCCCCTCCCCTGCCACTTCGGCGATGGCATCGACGATGTTGGAATACGCCCCGCAGCGGCACAGGTTGCCGCTCATGCGTTCACGCAGTTCATGGGCCGACACCAGGGGCTGGGCCACGATGTCTTCGCTGGCATGGCTGGGCATGCCGCGTTTAATTTCATCGAGCACGCCCACGGCAGAGCAGATCTGCCCCGGCGTGCAGTAGCCGCACTGGAATCCGTCATGCCGCACGAAGGCGGCCTGCATGGCGTGCGGGAATTGCGGCGTGCCAAGACCTTCGATGGTGGTCACGGCGGCGCCCTGGTTCATCACGGCCAGGCTCAGGCAGGACACCACGCGCCGGCCATTCACCAGCACCGTGCAGGCCCCGCACTGGCCATGGTCGCAGCCTTTCTTGGTGCCGGTCAGGTGCAGGTGCTCGCGCAGGGCGTCAAGCAGCGTGGTGCGGGTGTCCAGGTCCAGGCGGTGTTCCTTGCCGTTGACTTGCAGGGTGACGGGCAGTTGGACCCCTTCGGGGATGGAGGGAGGCTGCACTTGCGCGCCGGCCGATCGGGGCACGGCCGTTGCCGCAGCCGTGGAGGCACCTGCAATCAGCAGGTCCCTGCGCGAAACGGAAAGCTGGGTGTTGTGTTCCATGGGGCGTCCATCGTGTTGGCTCTTCGTGGGGCGTGCGCACTGCTGCGGACACGCCACTCCAAGCATCGGTTCGGGACGCGCCCCGGGTTGTAGGTGATGGTCCAACGTCCGGGACATCGGGTTGTCCGATGACGGATCAGCGCATGCAGACGTGCGAGGGCCCCGGCCCATGCAAAGGCAGCGCCAGCAAGGCGCCCCAGCCTTTGCCGATGGGCCCTGCCCCGGCCCCGGCGCAGCGCCTAGGCCGCAGGCGGCATGTCGCCGCGCTGCATGCGCTCGAAGGCCTTGTCGATTTCCTCGGAGCGTATGGCGCCCGCAGCCGGCACGGGGCGGCCCGCGCGCTGGGCGTCGATCTGCTCCTGCATGCGCGTGGCCACCTGCATCAGCACGCGGTGCAGGCCCAGCTGCTGTCGGCGGGCCTGGTCCAGGTGCGTGACCACGGGCTCCAGGGACTGGGCCAGCGACCGGGTCAGCAGTTGGCCCAGCATGTGGACCAGGGCCTGACGGTCCTGGGCGGCCTGCACCTCCGATGGGGTGCCGGCCTGGGTGCTGGCGGGCTCGCTGGCCGCCCTTTGCGCCATCAGCTCGCGTATGCCGTGCAGCGAGTCGCCTGCGGCGCTTTGCGTCTGCAGCAGCCGGGCCAGCAGTGCCTGCAGCGCTTGCAGGAGCTGGAACTGTTCGGCGGCGCCTTCCTGCATCGCCTGCTGCTGGGGCTGGGCCACCGACTGGGCCACCTCGCGCGTGGCGGCGACCAGGTCGACCAGCTGCGCCGTCACGCGCGTGGCGGCGTCGGCATTGGCGCCGCCTGCGGCCTGGCGGCGCAGGAACTGCTGGCGTATCTGCTGCCAGCGGGCGCTGTCCTCGTCGCTCATCTGCCCGCGCAGCTCGGCGAGCTTGAGCAGGTTCTCCTCGGCGCCCGTGGTCAGCATCTGCGCTTCGCCCTGGTAGTGGTCGGCCAGCATCTGCTGCATTTCCTGGTCGTTCATCACCGGGGTGATTTTTTCGGCCAGCTTGTTCATGTTGCGGTAGCTGCCCTGCAGCCTGAAGGCGGGTTCGGTGCGGTAGCCGTCGTCCTGCGCGGCGCTCTGGATGTACTGCTGGTTGACCTTGAACACCAGCTCGCGCACCTGCACCATGCGGGCCAGCACGGCCTCGATCTCGCGCAGCTCGGCCGATGAATAGTCGTGCGACAGCGCGTTGCCCGAGACATCCCTGCCCTGCGCCTTGTCCAGCAGCAGGTACAGGTCCTGCAGGCTGCGCGTGGCCATCGGCGCCAGCACGGCGTTCGAGGTCATGCTGTTTTCGATGTAGCTGAGCTTGAACACCTCCTGCATGCCGCCCAGCACATCGCCCAGGTTGTAGATGTCGGCACGGTTGGCCAGCATGTCGGGGATCTTGAAGACCTCCCCCGACTCGGTGTACGGATTGCCCGACATGACCACGCAAAAGCGCTTGCCGCGCATGTCGTGGGTGCGGGTCTGGCCCTTCCACACGCCCTCGATGCGGCGCGTGCCGTCCGACAGCGAGATGAATTTCTGCAGGAACTCGGGGTGCGTGTGCTGTATGTCGTCGATGTACAGCATCACGTTGTTGGCCATCTCCAGCGCCAGGTTGAGCTTTTCCAGCTCCTTGGCCGCCGTGGCGTCCGGCGCCTGGGCCGGGTCCAGCGAGCGCACGGAGTGGCCCAGCGCCGGGCCGTTGATCTTCATGAAGATCAGGCCCAGGCGGTTGGCCACGTACTCCATCAGCGTGGTCTTGCCGTAGCCGGGCGGCGAGATCATCATCAGCAGGCCCATCTGGTCGGTGCGCTTGTTCTCGCCGGCCACGCCGATCTGCTTGGCCAGGTTGTCGCCGATCACGGGCAGGTAGATCTCGTTGATGAGCCGGTTGCGCACAAAGGACGACAGCGGCCGGGCCTTGAATTCGTCCACCCGCACGCGCGAGCGCCAGTCCTGCAGCAGCTGCTGGCGCAGCGCCTGGTAGCGGCCGAATTCGGGGACAAAGCTGCGGAAATGGCGCGCGGCGCGCTGGCCCAGGTCGTCGATCTGCAGCCACATGCGGCCGTCCGCAATGCGCGGATGCTGGCCCAGCAGGCCCGGCACTTCATGGCGCAGGTCCACATTGCTGACCTTGCAGGGCAGTGGGCCGGCGCAGCACAGCCAGGCGGCGGCTTCGCCGCAATAGGCCAGCCAGGCCTGCCCTTGCCCGTCGTCCAGCGCGCGGCAGGCGGTCTGCAGCCAGTGCAGCGCGCTGCGCCAGCGCTGGTCCAGCGGCGCCAAAGGCTTGTCGTGCCGGTCCTCGCCCTGCCAGTAGGCCTGCATTTCCTCCCAGCGCTGCAGCGGCTGGGCCTGCTGCTGCACGGCGGCCTGCAGTGCGGCAATGGCCGACTGGCTGTAGCTGGAGAAGGAAAAGCGCACGGCCTTTTGCGCCAGCTCGGCCTGCAGGTAGTCGGCGGCGCCGTGGATGAGGCTGTCGATATCGCTGTCTGCGGGCGCCGCCTGTCCTGGCAGCAGGTCGCGCAGCAGGCCCCGCTCGTCGGCATAGGCGCGCAGGCGCTCGGCAATGTCGGCGCGCAGGCTCAGCTGCTCGGCCTCGCTGCCGAACATCTGCTGCATGGCCTGGGCCTGCTGGGCGCGCAGCGGCCACTGCGCCATGGCGGCAGCCAGCTGCGGCTGCTGCACCTGGGCCTGTGCGCTCCAGAACAGCAGGGCCAGCGCACGGGCGTCGGGCGCAAAGCGCAGCACGCCGGCGGCATCGCGCAGGGGCAGCAGCACCTGCAGGATGCGGGCCGCATCATGGTCGTGGATACCGCGCTCATAGCCTTCGCGGTAGCGCGGCGCGGAGAATTCGCGGATGGCCTGGGTCAGTGCCGCCTCGTCGGGCAGCAACTGGGCCAGCCGGGCCTCGCTCCAGCCGTCACGGCGCTGGCGTGCGGCCTGCACCACTTCCAGGGCCAGGTATTCACCGCGATAGAAGTCTGCCGATTCGGCCGGCGTGGAGGCATCCCAGTAGGCCTGCAAAGCGGCCAGCTCGGGATTGTCCACGGGCTCGAAATACTCGGTGCCGACCAGGTGCAGGAACAATGCGCCGTTGCGCGGCAGCAGGGTCAGGTCCAGTTCCTGGTTGCCCACGCTGAAGCGGTGGCGGCCCAGGCGGATGATGGCGCCGTCGCCTTCGTACAGCTCGCTGCGGTCCTGCAGCGCGCGAAACGCCTGGTCGCGCAGGTTCTTGACGCGGCCGTCGATATCGTCGGCCTTGACCGGGTCGTGCAGCTGCTCTCGCAGGCGCTGGGACAGCTCCTTGAGCTTGCCGATCAGCGGATCGCCTGCAAAGAACGCATGCAGCGCGTCGGCACTGGCCAGTTTCTCGGTGCGCTTGGGCAGGCTCTGCACGATGCGCAGGGCCGCGTCCAGCACGCCTTGCGCCTTGCGCTGGCGCTCGTCCTGCAGCGACTGGCGGCGCGCCTCGAAGCTCTCCAGCACTTCCTCGCGCTTGGCCATGATGTCGCCAAGGAACTGCTCGTGCTCGCCGAAGCGGCTTTCGATTTCCTCCAGCTGCACCAGCAGGCGCGCCAGCTGCTCGTCGCATTTCTCGGGCGTCTGCGCCAGGCCCAGGGCGCTGACGATGCTTTGCGAGAACAGCGCCAGCTGGGCCGCGAACTGGGCCACGTTCTCGGCGCCGCCCAGGCCCGACCTGCGCTGCTCGGCGCGTGCACGCACCTGGTTCAGGCGCGCGTAGACGGCCGAGATGCGGTCCACCACCTGGGTGCGCTGCGTGGCGTCGTCGATGGACAGGCTGCCCATCAGCTCGGACAGCATGTCCAGCGCGGCCGCCATGTCGGCCATGCGCGCCAGCGGCTCGTTGATCTGCGCCACCGTGGCTGCCGCCTGCGCAGCCTGGTCCAGCGCCTGCAGCTGATCGGCATAGGGCTGCATGGCCTCGTCGGTGGCAATGAAGGCGGCCGTGCGCTGGGAGACATCGGCCTGGGCCTCGTTGACGCCCTGCACCATGGTGTCGATGGCGGCCTGGTCCACATAGCGCAGGTCGCGCGTGGCCATGAGCTGGCCGCGCAGCTGGCCCAGCTGGGTGAGCGCATCCACGTATTCGCCAATGCCCTTCCAGTCCGCCAGGCGCAACTGCTTGAGCAACCGGCCATGGCGGCCGGACACCTCGCCCATGGCCTTGGCCGAGGCATTGCGGATGCTCTCGACCTTTTCGTACTCGTCGATGACCGCATCACCCGTGGCGACGATGCCCAGCAGGGTCTCGTGCACCCCCTTGAGCTGCGGCGCGCCCAGCCAGTGGTAGCGCTCGAACAGGCGGCGCGCGGCGTCGATCAGGCGCTCGTAGCGCGGCAGCGAGACCTCGGTGGCCGCGATTTCCTTGCGCACGCTGTACAGGTCCGAGATGCCGCTGACCAGCTCGGCATTGCCTATGCGGCCCAGGAAGCTGTCGCGCTGCGGCTGGCGCGCCGCGTAGTCGTCCGAGGCGAAGGGCGTGCGCCAGACCTGCATGGGGTGCACGCGCGAGGCTTCGTTGCTCTCGGCCGCGAAGATGACGATGCGCCCGTCGTCCATGCGCGCATGGCCGTGGCCGATGATGGGCGGCTGCAGGGCGCGCTCGATCAGGTTGTACTTGAACAGCGCCATGCGCCCGCTCTCGGGCTCGTAGAACACGTAGAGCACGTCCTCGCCGTTGGGCGATCGGATGCTGCGCCGGTAGCGCATGCCCTGCATGTTCTGCTCGAACGAGCGGTTCTCCCCGCTTTGCAGGTAGTAGCCGCCCGGGAAGATGATGCCGTGGTCCTGCGGCAGCTGGATGCAGGCCGCGCCGATGGCATCCATGCGCAGCACCTGGCGGGAGACGGTGTTGAAGATCAGGTAGCGCCACTGCTCTTCGCGGTAGGGCAGGATCTTCAGCAGGATCAGGCTGCCGACGGCGGCGTACTCGAACACGGCGTCGTCCAGCGACTGGTTCTTCTCCTGCACGGGCTCGCTGTAGATGCCCAGTCCGTCGTTGGTGTTGTTCTCGACCTTGATGGTCAGCGTGCCGCCCAGGGTCTCGACGAAGACCTTGTCCAGCACGTTGATGTGCGGGTGGCGCCCCTGCACCAGTTGCTCGCGCCCGGCGCGCTGCCATTCGAAGTCATGGGGCGCAGGCAGTTCGATGTCGCGCTCGCCGCGGTTGTCTATGTAGCGTATGGGCTGGCCGTCCACGGGCACGGACCAGCGGAACACGCGCACATCGGACAGGCGCTCGCCGATCTGGAAGCTCGCCAGCAGCTTGCCGTCGCGCACGGCCAGCTGCATCAGCCGCGTGTTCTTGTAGTAGGCGTACAGCTCCTGGAAGTCCTGCACGAAGCTCTGTATGCCCAGGAAACTGTCCTTGAGGTCCACGGGAGTGACCTCGTAGCCCTGCTCTCCCTCGTGCAGGCGGTACAGGCCGAACACGTCTTCCACGCGCGTGGACTGCTTCAGGCCCATGAAGACGTTGTAGCCGAACAGCAGGTAGCCGCCGACCTGGGCGATGTCGCGGCCCAGGCAGTTGTTTTCGGTGCGCACGCGCATGCGCCCGATGACTTCCATCTGGCTGCGGCCGAATTCCTCCAGCCGCTCCTCGTTGAGCTGGCGCACCAGCGCCTCCAGCGCCTGCCCCTGGCCGTCCAGGCGCTTGGCCAGCACTTCGTAGGAGCCGCCGCTGGCGACTGCCTGGTCCACGGCGGAGGCGGCAGTGTCGGGGGAGAGGGGCGGTGAGGACGGTGTGGACGATGGGGACGGTTGGGACGGTTGGGACGGTTGGGACGGTTGGGACGGTTGGGACATGGGCGTCACGGGCTTTCGCGTGTCAGGGACCATTCACGCCTTTCCCCGCCGGCCGGCAGACGGGCGGGCAGGCAGGCGAAGACGAAGGCGGATGCGGGAGGCTGGGCAGCCGGCGGAGGGAGCGGCCGGGCGGCCGCCCCGTTCAGTCGGCCGTTGAATCGACCGTTCAGTCGACCCTCTGCGTGGGCGGCAGGCCCTTGCCGTCGCCCAGCGCGTTGAGCAGCGATGCGCCGCCCTTGCCGCTGAGGAACTTGCCGATCAGGTCCTGCACGATGGGGCTCTTGCCCGCCACGCCTTCCACGGCCTTGCCCACGGACAGCGCCTTGGCGAAGTTGTCGAAGAAGGCGCCCTCGCCCCCCACGATGTCGATGTTGGCCTTGCTGAGCGCGGCCGACAGCACCTCGGACTGGTCCTTGGCCACGCTCTTGTTGGCTTCGATGGCGGCCAGCGCCTGCTCGAAGTTCTTCTCCAGCTGCATGCGGAACTCCTCATGCGAGCGCGCCTGGTCGGACAGCGAGGCCAGCGCGGTGAACTTTTCGGTCAGGCCCTTGGCCTCGGCGAAGAGCTTGTCGCGCAGCACATCGGCCTCGGACGTGCCCACGTCGCGGGTGACCAAGGCCTTGGTCGCGCCCACCTGGGCCTCGCCGCGCGCCTGGGCCAGCAGGCGCTCTTCCAGCACCTTGGCATCGGCCAGGCCCTGCTTTTCGTTGGCGTCGGCCGTGGCCTCGATGACGCGCGCCTCGGCCAGGCCCTTTTCCTGCTGGCCCTTGGCCTCGGCCATCATCTTCTCGGCGATCACCCTGGCCTGCGCCAGGCCTTCCTTTTCCAGGGCGGCGGCCGTGACTTCGCGCACCTTGGCATCGGCCAGGCCGGGCGCGGCGCGCTCGACCTCGATGGCCTCGGCCAGCTTCTTCTTGGCCTCGGCGGTCTTGCTGGCCGCCTCCAGCTCGGCCTGGGCCATGGTCGTGACTTCCACGGCCTTGTGGCGCGAGGCGGCCTCTTCGGCCTCCGCCTTCTTGACCTGGCGCACCAGGTCTTCCTCGGCCTGGGCCTGGGCAGTCAGCACGGTGACCTGCTTCATGCGCTCGGCCTCGGAGACCACGCGCACTTCCTTGATGCGTTCCTCTTCCTGGGCCACGGACTTTTCCACCACCACGCGCTCGCGCACCACATTGGCGATGTTGGCCTTCTCGACCTCGATGGCCTTTTCCTTCTCGATGCGCTGCAGCTCCACCTCGCGCTGGCGGGCCACGATCTCCAGCTCCTTGGCGCGCGTGACCTTCTCGACCTCGATCACCACCGCACGCTCACGGTTTTGCTGGGCCACGGCCACTTCGCGCTGGCGATTTTCCTCGCGGATGTCCAGCTGCTCCTGGGTCTGGATGCGGGCCTGCTCGGCCTTCAGGCGCTCTTCTTCCTGCACCTTCTGGGTCTCGGCCTGCTCGCGCGCCTGGATGGTGGCGATCTCGCGCTTTTGGCGGGCCTCGGCGTCGGCCTGCTGGCGTTCCAGCGCCAGCATGGCTTCCTTGGTCTCCACGTTCTTCTTGGTGATGGCCAGGTCGGAGTTGCGCTCGAGCTCGTTGGTGACGATGTTCTGGTTGGCCGTCAGCTCGGTGATCTTGCGGATGCCTTCGGCATCCAGGATGTTGTTGGGGTCCAGCGAGGACTTGGGAGTCTGCTCCAGATAGTCGATGGCCACGTCCTCCAGCACATAGCCGTTGAGGTCGTTGCCGATGACATGGATGATCTGGTCGCGGAAATCCTGGCGGTTCTCGAACAGCTTCACGAACTCGATCTGCTTGCCCACGGTCTTGAGCGCCTCGGAGAACTTGGCGTTGAACAGGTCGTTGACGGCCGTCTTGTCCGAGGCCCGGTCCACGCCGATGGCCTTGGCCACCTTGAGCACGTCCTCGGCCGTTTCATTGACCCGCAGGTAGAAGGCCACGGTGATGTCGGCGCGCATGTTGTCGCGGCAGATCAGGCCTTCCTTGCCGCGCCGGTCGATCTCCAGCGTCAGCAGCGAGATCTGCATGAATTCCTTCTTGTGGATCACCGGCAGCACCAGGCCGCCCGTGAACTTGACCTTGGGCTGCGAGGTGGTGTCGTTGATGATCAGCGCCGTGCCCTGCGGGACCTTGATGTAGAAGGCCTTGACCAGGGCGAACAGCCCGAGGATGACGACGAAGACGGAACCGATCACCACCCCGGCGACGATGTACCACTCCATGTTGCTCATGTTCATGCGAATCTCCCCTGTGAATTGCTATCTGTGAAAACGCTGAAAAACGCAAAGGCCGCGCCCGCCGCACGGGCGCCCGGGCCAATGGGAATCAATGGGAACGAATAGGAAGGAATTCCTGGAAATTCCTGGAGCTAGCGCGGCAGCTCGGTGCCGTCGAACTCGGCCTTGCTGACCACGCGCCAGGCGTTGTGCTCGGGCAGGTGCTCGATGAGCACGATCTCGGTGCCCCGGCCCAGTGCGCGCTCGGGCGAGCGCATCTGCACGTTCAGGCCGGCGCCGCCGTCCTCCACGCTGCCGTAGCCCTGCGTGCCGTCCACCACGGCGCTGCGCACCAGGCCGGTGCGGCCCAGCAGCACCTTGGGCTCCTCTGCAGGCGCCACCTTGTTGACGATGCCCCGCAGCGGGCGCAGCACCAGCACCGTGGCGGCAAAGCCCAGCACGGCAGCCGCCACGGCCACCAAGGTGCCGGTCAGCAGGTTCACCAGGGTCCAGCCCTGGGGCATGGGCACGAAATGGCACAGCACATAGGAAGCCAGCCAGGACAGCAGGAACAGCACGGTGAGGATGACCGTGAGCGGAATGCCGCCCAGGCCCACCTTGAGCAGCAGCCCGGCCAGCGCGCTGGCCGAGTGCTCCACGCCGTGCGCATGGTCGCTGCCGTCGAACAACACCCAGTGGTCCAGCGAGTCCACCTCCAGCAGGCCCAGCATGGCGATCAGCCAGTACAGCAGCATGAACAGCAGCAAGGCGCCGAAGATGAAGGTCGGAAAGCCGAACGCGTATTGCAGGAATGCAGACATGTTTTATCTCCTCCCTTCAAACCCGGCAGCCAGGACGGCGGGCACGACGCGGCCTGCCCGGACCACGGCCGCGCATCAAGCGCTTTTTCCGCCAGCGGCTGCGCGCTGCGCCTTCAGGCGTTCCAGCACCGATTGCGCATTGCCCGCCTGGGGCGTGATGCCGGCGGCACGCAGCTTGGCATCCAGCGCGTCTTCGCTGCTGTCGCGCGCCAGCTCGGCCGCGCTTTCCATGCGCGCACCGCGCTCGGCCTGCTTTTGCTTGATGCGTTCCAGCGAATCCAGCGCGCTTTGCACGCGCGTCTGCGATCCTGCATAGCGGCCGGCCACCGTGGCCTGGGCGCGCTGCACGCTTTCCGTGGCCTTGACGGTGTCGGCCTGCTGCTTGAGGCGCTTGATATGCGTTTGCGCCGTCTGTATGGCCACGCGCAGCTGCTCCACGCTTTGCGTGTAGGCATCCAGCTGGGATTGCTCCTCGTCGCGCTGCGTCTCCAGCACGGAGACCTTGCCGGCCACTTCCAGCGCCAGCGCCTCGTCACTGGTGTCCAGCGCCTTGACGGCATAGCCCTCGTACTCGGCAATGCGTTCCTGGGTCTGCTTGAGCTTGCCGGCCGCCAGCTTTTGCTTGGCCATGATGTCGGCCAGCGCTTCCTTGGACTTGTTCAGGTCGCTGTCGGCATCGCGGATTTCCTGGTCCAGGATGCGCAGGGCCTGGCTGTCTGTCACCGCCTCGCCGGCCTCGTGCGCTGCGCCGCGCAACGCGGTCACCAGCTTGTTCCAGATGGTCA
Organism: Delftia sp. WY8; assembly: GCF_018437695.1. Classification (NCBI taxonomy): domain Bacteria; kingdom Pseudomonadati; phylum Pseudomonadota; class Betaproteobacteria; order Burkholderiales; family Comamonadaceae; genus Delftia; species Delftia sp. WY8. The sequence continues at coordinate 6,675,004 of NZ_CP049795.1, read as the reverse complement.
TGATGATCTCCTTGGGGCTCAGTGTCTTCAACGGGCAGGCTTCAGGCCTGCACTGGCGCGGGCACCGGCGCAGGGGTCAGATAGTGGGCCAGCGCCTCGGTGGCCTGGATGACGCTGTCGGCCAGGGTGAGGATTTCGGAAATGATGTCGCCCTCGCTGCTGCTGGCATGCAGGGCGGCGAACATCACATAGCCCTCGCCGCCATGGGCCTGGGGTTCCAGCGCCATGGTGGTGAAGGGAAACAGCTTTTGCAGGCGCAGCATCTGCTCGTTGAGGCCGGCGCGGTCGTGCACCTGGTCGGCGGGCCAGAGAAAGGCCTCCACCACGAGCTGGTCGCCCGACAGGGCCACGTGGACCGGCAGATCGCCGAATTCGGGCAGGCTGATGAGCAGACTGGCGTCCGCGCCTTCAAGCACCTCGATATGGAGCCGGCCGCCCTGCACCAGCGTTGATTGCTGCAGATCGCCCGCCAAGGCGTGAATATCCCGATATGCCTGTCTGCTGTTGTCCATGCTGCCCTCCTTGTGGATGAGAACCATTGAATCCGGTTGCAAGCCGGACACGCGCATTTGCTTTTCCAATTGCTGCAATGCAGCACCGTACTCTGGAAGAATCCAGACCTCCTTTTTCACCAGCCCCTGCTCGCGCAGCCGTTGCCGGTGCAGACGCTGGTAGTGGGCTGATGTCTTTTGTTCCATGCGGATACCATAGCAACCATTACATGTGATGTCTACATGTAATGAAGATCAATTTGTAAACGGATATGTAAAAGGAGTGCCGCAATGGAAGGCATTGCAGACGCACTGACCATGCCTTTGCGTTGCTGCAAATGACCGTTCATTATTTATTTTTTCTACTGACAATCATTTATCGACAATTTTTACTATCACCCACAGGAGAGCTCCTGCACAGGGGGCGACCGCTGCCGCGAAAGTCTGCCGAGGCACTGCACAATGGCCGCTGTCGCAGGCAGACCCGGCCCTTGGCTGCCCGGCGCACGCTACGGAAACCTCTGCATGCCCGCCTTTCGGCTCTCACTTCGCACGGCAGTCACGGCCCCCTTCATTGCGGTGTTTGTGGTCACGGCCGGGCTATTGGCGGCTTGGCAGCAGCGCCAGGTGGACCAGCTCATCAATCGCGAAAGTCTGCGGCTGCTCGACTCCCTGTCCACCACCACGCGCCACCAATTGGCCGACTATCTGGAGACTCCGCTGCGCGTGCAGCAGGCCCTGGCCGAGACCGTGGCTCGGCAGGCGCTTTACACCCCCGGAGACCTGCGGCCCATCTATGGCTATCTGACACGCTCATTCACCGAGCTCTATGCCCAGCACCACCAGATCAGCCTGTTGAGCTTTGGAGGCGTGCAAGGCGAATACACGGGGGTGCGGCTGGAGCCCGATGGCCACTACCGCCTGATTCTTCAGGACCGCAGCACCCAGGGAACCTTGCAGATTTTCGAGGGACTGCAGCCGGGCCCGCCCATGTCCAGCCTTGCCGGCTACGACCCCCGCGTGCGTCCCTGGTACCAGCCCGCCATTCGCGAAGACGGCCCGCACTGGTCGCCCATCTACACGGTGACGGGGGACCGGGGTGATGCCACGATTTCCGCAGCCACTGCGGTGCGTGTGTCCGGCCAGTTGGCCGGCGTGCTGGCCGCCGATGTGCGGCTGAGCAGCATGAACCGCTTTCTGCGCGACGAGCCCCTGCGCGGCAATGGCCATATCGCCGTGGTCGATGCGCAGGGCTACATGGTGGCGCACTCCTCCGAGCTGTCGGTGCTGAAACGCCGCGAAGGCCCCTACGACCCGCCCGTGCGCCTGCGCCTGTCCGAAAGCCCCGACCTGGCGCTGCGCTCGCTGGCAGCCCGGCTTCCCGAGCACCTGCCCGGGCATGCGCGCGAGGGCTCGACGCCAGCCCGGACAGGCCCTGACCGTGTCATCAACCTGAGCTTCACGGAGCAGGGCCAGATCTACCACGGGCAAGTCACCCCCTTCCACGATGTGCGCGGCATCGACTGGCGGATCCTGGTGCTGCAGCCCGAGTCCGATCTGGTCAGCAGCATGCGGGAGGACAGCCGCCAGACCCTTTTCCTGGCTTTCGGCCTGGCCTTGCTGGGGCTGGCGCTGGGCCTGTGGTGCCTGCGCAGGGCGCTGCGCCCCCTGGCCGTGGCGGCCGACGCGGCCAACCGCCTGGCCCAGGGTGACTGGAGCGCGGTGAAGGCGCTGCCGGACACGTCCGTGGTGGAAACCTCGTCCCTGGTCTCGGCATTCCACAACATGGCGCAGCGGCTGCAGGAATCCTTCGAGCACATGCGCACCCTGCTGCAGTACGACAGCCTGACGCAGCTGCTCACGCGCGCCGGCCTGATCGAGCGGGCCGACGCGGCCGCCAACGCCGGCGCGCCCGTCCCTGCCGCGCTGTGCCTGCTGGAGCTGCAGAATTTCCGCAGCGTGCGCGACGATGTGGGCCATGGCACGGGCGAGCAGTTGCTGCGGGCCGTGGCCGAGCGGCTGCTCAACCACCATCTGCAATTTCCGGCCCTGCTGGCACGCACGGCCAGCAATGAATTCGCCGTGCTGTGGCTGCACGACTGCACGCCGCAGCAGATGCAGGACAAATGCCGCCATCTGCTGGAAATCTTCGACCAGCCATTTTCCGTGGGCAAGGACGACATCGTGCTGCGCGCCTGCGCGGGCGCCGTCAGCGGCGAGCTGCTGCCGGGCGCGCTGCCCGAGTGGCTGCGCAACGCCAGCATTGCGCTGGGCGAGGCGCAGCGCAATGCTGGCGCAGCGCAGCCCTTTGTGCTGTTCGAGCCAGGCCTGGCGCAGAAAATGCTGGGCCGCACCCAATTGGCCATGGAATTGCGCCAGGCGCTGGAGCGCAACGAACTGCGCGTTTTCTACCAGCCCGTGGTGGATCTGGCCACGGGCCGCATGGTGGGTGCCGAGGCCCTGGTGCGCTGGGAAAGCCCGACGCGCGGCAGGGTGCCGCCGGGCGTGTTCATCCCGGTGGCCGAGGAGTCGGACCTGATCCTGAGCGTCGGCGAATGGGTGCTGCGCACGGCGGCGCACGATATTGCCCTGCACCTTGCACACCTGCCGGCCGACTTCGAGCTGCACGTCAACATGTCGGCACGCGAGCTGATCCAGTCCGACTTCGCCTGCACGCTGGAGCAGGCGCTGGCCACCAGCGGCCTGCCCGCCCGGGTGCTGACCCTGGAGCTGACGGAGTCCATGCTGCTGGACGACAGCGACGCCACGCTGCAGCGCATTGCCGCCATCCGCGCGCTGGGCGTGAAGATCGCCATCGACGACTTCGGCACCGGCTACTCGTCCCTGGCCTACCTGAGCCGCCTGCGCTTTGACTGCATCAAGATCGACCAGAGCTTTGTGGGCCAGCTGCCGGCTTCCGAGTCCGACAAGGCCATCGTGACCGCCGTGCTGCGCATTGCCCAGGGCTTTGGCGTCAAGGTGGTCGCCGAAGGTGTGGAAGAACAGGCCCAGGCGCAGCTGCTGCACGAGCTCGGCTGCGAGCATGCGCAGGGCTATCTGTTCGAGCGGCCCGTGCCGCTGGCGCAGATGCTGGACTACCGCGCCCCCTGGCGCGAGTGAGCCGGTACAGTCAGCAGCCCGCAGACTGTCGGCTTTGGCTGACGCGCACCGCTTGCATGATCCGGTGCACCGGCAGGTGCCATCCACGGAACAATCGGCGCCTGTTCCAGCCCGCTTCCTTCCATGACGCCCTCATCTTGCGACAACCAGCCGCCCAGGCTTGATCCCGCCGGCCCCATCCACCTGATCGTGCCGCTGCGCCCCGGCGCCGACCTGGAGCAGCTGCGCGCCCGCCTGACCGGCGTGCCGGCGCTGCAGCAGCGCAGCGTGCATTGGCATGTGCCGGGCGCAAGGGCCGACATCGTGCAGTTGGCCGCCAGCGCCGTGGACAGTGCCCGCAGGGACGGCGGCCTGGTCGTGGCCGCCGGCGGTGACGGCACCATCAATGCCGTGGCCTCGGCTGCCTGGTCGCGTGGCGTGCCCATGGGCGTGGTACCGCTGGGCACCTTCAACTACTTCGCCCGCGAGCAGGCGCTGTCACTGGAGCCGGCCCAGGCCGTGCAGGACATTCTCCTGGCGCTGCAGGCCGGCCAGATGCGGGCCGTGAACGTGGGCCTGGTCAACGAACGGCTTTTCCTGGTGAACGCCAGCCTGGGCCTGTACCCCCGCCTGCTCGACGAACGCGAACGCGCGTCCACCCGTTTCGGCCGCACCCGGCTGGTGGCCATAGCCGCCTCCATCTGGAGCATCCTGCGCGGCGGCAGCGTGCGCCGCTGGCGCGTGGCCCTGCGCCCCGACCGGGATGCGCCGTTGCAGCAGCAGGAGCACCTGGCCACCACCCTGTTCGTCGGCAACAACCCGCTGCAGCTGGAGCGCGTGGGGATTGACGAGGCCCGCGCCGTGGCCGATGGCCGTCATCTGGCCGCCGTGCTGCTGCTGCCCCAGGCCAGCGAGGCCCCGGCGCGCGTGGTCTGGAATGCGGTAATGGGACGGCTGGCCCAGGACGATGCCGTCGCCAGCCTGGCCTGTACCGAGCTGGTGGCGGAGCCTGCAGGACGGCGTCCTCGCCGCATGAAGGTAGCCTTCGATGGCGAACGCGAATGGATGGCGCCGCCCATCCGCTTTCGCCTGGGCGAGAAGCCGCTGTGGCTGGTGGTGCCTGCTCCGGCAGAGCCCGCCTCCTCCTGACCGCCGAATGAGGAACAAGGAGCGCCCATGGCCTTGCTCATGCATTTGTCGGACCTGCATTTCGGCGCCCACGATCAGGCCGTGTGCGCCGCCGTGGCCAGACTGGCGGCCCGGCTGCCGGTAACGCTGCTGGTGGTCTCCGGCGACCTGACCCAGCGCGCCACGGCTGCGCAATTTGCCCAGGCGCGGGAGTTTCTCGACAGCCTTTCCGTGCCCCGGCGACTGGTGGTGCCCGGCAACCACGACCTGCCGCTGCTCGCCTGGTGGGAACGGCTGGGTGGCCACGCCCACGACCGCTATGTGCGCTGGATCGATTCCGAACTGCAGCCCTGGTGCGCCGTGCCAGGCTTTTGCGTGATCGGCGTGGACACCACACGCTGGTGGCGCCACCAGCGCGGCAGCCTGTCGGCCGGGCAGATCCTGCACGTGGCGCAGCGCCTGGAGCAGGCCAGCCCCGCCGACTGGCGCATCGTCGTCAGCCACCACCCGCTGGCTGCGGCCCACGAAGAGGACCGCAGCCACCGTCCTCACCGCGCCGCGCAGGCCCTGGCCCGCTGGCGCGATGCCGGAGCGCAACTGGTGCTCTCGGGCCATGGGCATGACCCCGGCCTGGTCCAGCCCCTGCCCGGGCTGTGGGCAGCGCAGGCGGGCACCGCGGTCTCGGTGCGGCTGCGCGCCCATGCGCCCAACAGCCTGTTCACCCTGGAGCATCGGGATGGCGCCACAGGCCAGGACTGGCGCCGGCAGCTCACGCGCTGGGACTATTCGCGGCAGGCCGGTGAATTCCTGCCCGTGCAAAGGCATGTGCTGGATCCCCTGCCCACTGCCCGGACTTGAGATCGCACAGGCCGTTCGTGGGACTTGCCTTTGTATTGCACAATCCATCGCCTGGCACGCACAGAAGGCAACCGTCGACCAAGTTTGCATGCTGTCCTACGTGATGGAGGGCGGCGGGTGTGGATGATCAGCCCTCGTCCATGCTGCCTTTTTGATAGCAGCATGACGCACTGCAACAAAGAGATATGCGAATCCTGTACGTTGAAGACAATGCCGACCTGCGAGAAACCATTGGCCTGCTGATGGAGAGCGAATCCCGTTTCGTGACCAGTTGCGCCACTGCCGAGCAGGCCCTGGAACTGGATGCGGGCCAGCCTTTCGACGTGGTGGTCTCCGATGTCAGTCTGCCGGGCCTGTCCGGCACCGATCTGGCGCGGCAGCTGCTGCAGGCCGATGCGCAGCGCTGGATCATCCTGTGCTCCGGCTACGATCTGGGGCCCTACCCGGCCGCCTGGGGTCCCCAGGTGCGGACCTTGCTCAAGCCCTTCGAGATCGAGGACCTGGAAACGCTGCTGGACTCCATACAGGAAGCGCTGCACACCAGGCCCGTCCACTGAGCCCATTTTTCCGAGACCGGCCTGCCGGTCCATCGGCTCCCGCCGTCACAGCACGGCCTTGGAGCCTCCCGCTGCCATCTCGCGCGGCAACTCCACCCTGAAGCTGGTCACGCCATCGGCGGAGTGCACATCGATGCGCCCGTTGTGCGAACGCACGATCTGGTGCGCGATGAAAAGCCCCAGGCCCAGGCCCTGGTGCTGGCCCGGCTTGCGCTCTCCTCCGCGAAACGGGTTGAACAGGGTGGGCATCAGCTCCGCAGGAATGGTGCCGCCGTTGCGCACCGTGATGACCACGCAATGGTCCTGCCTGCCATCGGCCGTCACCTGCACAGGCTGCGCCGGATCGCCATGGTGCATGGCGTTGCCCACCAGATTGGTGAGCACCTGGCACAGGCGTTCGCCATCCCAGGTGCCATCGAGATTGCCCAGCATCTCGCTGTCCAGGCGCCGCTGCGGAAAACCCGTCTCCACTTCCTGCAGCGTGCGCTGCAGCAGCGCTTGCAAGCTGGTAGGCCGCGGTGACAGCGGCAGGCCTTCCGCCTGGCGGATGCGGGTGACGTCCAGCAGGTCCTCGATCATGCGCGACATGCGCTGGCTGCTGCTGAGCATGCGCTCGGCCATGCTGGCCACCTTGCCCGTATCGGGCTGGCGCGTGAGCAACGTGGCGGCGGCCTTGATGGATTGCAGCGGCGTGCGCAGGTCGTGGCTGAGCACGGCCATGAACATCTCGTTGATGCGCAGCGCCTCGGTGCGTTCCTGCAGCTGATGGGCCAGTGCCTGCTTGCGCTGGTGCAGCTCGAAGAACACATTGGCCTTGGTGGTCAGCATGTGGGGATCGATGGGCTTGTACAGGAAGTCCACGGCGCCGCTCTCATAGCCACGGAACTGCCAGTTGTGCTCGCGCGAGCCGGCCGTCATGAAGATGAGCGGGATATGGCGCGTGCGCTCGCTGCCGCGGATCAGCTCGGCCAGCTCGAAACCGTTCATCTCGGGCATCTGCACATCCAGCAGGGCCAGGGCCACGTCGCTGTGGTTGAGCAGCAGCTCCAGCGCCTCGGGGCCGGACTGGGCCTTGAGGAATTCGATGCCGTCGCGTTGCAGCAGCGCCTCGATGGCGATCAGGTTCTCGGCGATGTCATCGACGATCAAGCATTTGACGCGATCTGTATGGGGCATGGATTCTCTCTCGGTATTTAGTCTTGTGGGGGCGTGCCGGCTGGACATTCAAAGCCTTCCCTGGCGGTGCAGCGATGCAATGAGGGAGGCAATGCCTTCGGGCGCCAGCGCCTGGGCCTGCGGCACGCGGGCCAGCGCCGCCAGCGGCATGGTGGGCATGCGGGCGCCTTCGGGCGCCTGCACCACGGCCAGGCCACCGGCGGCGTGCACGCTGGCCATGCCCTGCGCGCCGTCGTCATTGGCGCCGGACAGCAGCACCGCCAGCAGCCGCTCGCCATAGCAATCCGCAGCGGACTCGAACAGCACGTCGATGGAGGGCCGCGAAAAATGCCAGGGCGCATCCAGCGACAGCGCCAGCCGGGGGCCGCTGTCCACCAGCAGGTGATAGTCGGCCGGGGCGAAGTACAGGCACCCAGGCTCGATCCATTGCTGGTCCTGCACCTCGCGCACCGGCACGGCGCAGCGCGGGCCGAAGAGCTGGGCCAGCAGGCTGCGGCGATCGCGCGGCAGGTGCAGCACCACCAGCACCGAGGCGCGCAGGCTGGCCGGCAGCGCGGGCAGCACCACCGATAGCGCGTCGAGCGCGCCGGCCGAGCCGCCGATCACGATGGCCTCGTAGGCTGTGGCGGCGTCGGAGGCGGGTGTGTTCGTGGTCACGGGCATCACAGCCCGGCCTTCTTGCGGTAGATGCGGTCCTCGAGCACGAAGTCCTCGAAGGCCTCCGAATGCCCTGAAAACCGCAGCGACTCCTTGGAGCCCAGCCCCAGGAATCCGCGATGGCACAGCGCTTCGCGGAACAGGCCCAGCGCCCGGTCCTGCAGCTCGCGCTCGAAATAGATCAGCACGTTGCGGCAGGACACCAGGTGCATTTCGGCGAACACGCTGTCGGTGGCCAGGCTGTGGTCGGAGAACACCATGTGCTCGCGCAGCCCCTTGTCGAAGACCACGCGGCCGTAGCGCGCCGTGTAGTAGTGCGACAGCGAGCTGTGCCCGCCCGAGCGCGCATGGTTGTCGGTGAAGGCCGCCACGCGCGACATGTCGAACACGCCCTGCTCGGCCGCGCGCAGCGCATGCGGATTGATGTCGGTGGCATAGATCAGGGTGCGGTCCAGCAGGCCCTCCTCCTCCAGCAGGATGGCCAGCGAATACACCTCCTCGCCCGCGCTGCAGCCGGCCACCCAGACCTTGAGCGAGGGATAGGTGCGCAGCAGCGGCACCACCTCGGTGCGCAGCGCCCGGAAATAGCTCGGGTCGCGGAACATGTCGCTGACCTGGACCGTGAGGTATTCCAGCAGCGCCGGGAACACGCTTGCATCATGCAATACGCGGTCCTGCAGCTGCGACAGCGTCTGGCAGCCGAACTGCACCAGGGCCGTCTGCAGGCGCCGCTTGAGCGAGGCCTGGGCATAGCCCCGGAAGTCGTAGTGGTAGCGGTGGTAGATGGCGTCGATCAGCAGGCGCTGCTCGATGTCGGCGGTGCGGGCTTTTTTCATCGCCGGGCCGCCCCAAGATGAAAAGCGGCCCCCTTGGGGGGCAGCGGACCTTGCGCAGCAAGGGGAGCGTGGGGGCTATTTTTCAGCTGAGGCATCGCGTCCTCCTTGCTACTTGGGCATCCACACCCGCACCAGCGACAGCAGCTTTTCCACGTCCAGCGGTTTGGCGATGTAGTCGTTGGCACCGGCGGCCAGGCATTTCTCCTGGTCGTCCTTCATGGCCTTGGCGGTCAGGGCGATGATGGGCAGGCGGCGCCATTGCGGCCGGTTGCGGATCTCGCGCATGGCGGTGTAGCCATCCATCTCGGGCATCATGATGTCCATCAGCACCAGGTCGATACCGGCCTGCGCTGCGCCGCGAGACTCCAGCGCCTCCAGCGCCTCGCGCCCGTTGCGCGCGATCTCCACGCGGATGCCCGTGGGCTCCAGGATGCTGGACAGCGCAAACACGTTGCGCACATCGTCTTCCACCACCAGCACCGTGCGCCCTTCCAGCGCAGACTCGCGGCTGCGCGCGACCTGCAGCATCTGGCGGTGCTCGGCCGACAGCTCCGACTCCACCTGGTGCAGGAACAGCGTGACCTCGTCGAGCAGGCGCTCGGGCGAGCGCGCGTCCTTGATGATGATGGACTTGGAAAAGCGCCGCAGCTGCTGCTCTTCATCGCGCGACAGCGCCCGGCCCGTGTAGACGATGACAGGCGGGAAGGAAACATCGTCCTGGTCCGTCATGCGCTGCAGCAGCTCGTAGCCGCTGATGTCAGGCAGGTTCAGGTCCATCACCATGCAGTCGAATGTGGAGCCGCGCAGATGATCCAGCGCGGCCGCCGCCGTGCCCGCGCAGACGATGTCCACATCGCTGCGGCTGAGCAGGTGGCGCACGCTCTCGCGCTGGCGCTCGTCATCCTCCACCACCAGCACGCGGCGCAGGTCCTGGGTGAACTTGGCCTCCAGCCGCTGCAGGGCGTGGACCAGTTCCTCGCGCTTGACGGGCTTGAGCGCGTAGCCGACGGCACCCCGCCCCATGGCTTCCTGCGAATAGTCCGCGACCGAGACCACGTGCACGGGAATGTGGCGCGTGGCCGGGTTGCGCTTGAGCTGGTCCAGCACGCCCAGGCCCGAGAAATCGGGCAGGTTGATATCGAGCACGATGGCGTTGGGCTGATTGTCGGCCGCCATGGACAGGCCGTCGGACGCCGTATTGGCCACGTCGCACTCGAAATCCATCTCGCGTGCCAGCTCCGACAGGATGTCCGCGAAGCGCAGGTCATCCTCGATCACGAGGATGCGGCGCCCGCTCTGACCCCTCTTGCGCAGGGCGTCCGTTGCCGCCGACGCGGCAGGTGCCATGGCAGGCGACATGGGCGGCGCGAACGCAGGTGCGGCGGGCGCAACGTTGGCCGTTGCGAGCACGGGCACGGACGACGCTGCCAAGGCCTCTCGCAGCCCCTGCGGCTGAGGCTGCGGTGCGGCAGTCGTGGCCGTGGCCGGGCCGGACTCGGCCGACTCCAGGCTCACGGGCACGGTCAGTGTGAAAACGCTGCCCTGGCCAGGCGTGCTGGAGACGGTCAGCGTGCCGCCCAGCAGCCCCGCCAGATCACGCGATATCGACAGGCCCAGGCCCGTGCCGCCGAACTTGCGGTGCGTGCTGCCATCGGCCTGGCGGAAGGCATCGAAGATGAATTGCTGCTGCTGCTCGGCAATGCCGATGCCGGTATCGCGCACCGCGAAAGACAGCATGCCCTGGGGCGCGCAGGACACCTGCAGGCCCACCGAGCCCTTGGCCGTGAACTTGAGCGCGTTGGACAACAGGTTCTTGAGCACCTGGGCCAGCCGCATGGGATCGGTCTGCATGGTGGCGGGCACGCCCGGGTCCACGGTCCAGGACAGCTCCAGGCCCTTTTCGCGGGCAATCGGGCGCAGCGGCTCCATCAGCGTCTGCAGCGCCGTGGCAATGGTCACGGGCTCGGCGACCACGGTGACCTGGCCGGCCTCGATCTTGGACAGGTCCAGGATGTCGTTGATCAGCGCCAGCAGGTCGCTGCCTGCGGCGTGGATGGTCTGCGCGTACTTGATCTGCTCGGCCTGCAGATTGCCCGGCCTGTTGTCGGCCAGCAGCTTGGCCAGGATCAGGGTGGAGTTCAGCGGCGTGCGCAGTTCGTGGCTCATATTGGCCAGGAACTCGCTCTTGTACTGGCTGGCCAGCTCCAGCTCGCGGGCCTTGTCGGTCAGCGCGCCCTGGGCGCGCAGCAACTGCTCGCGCTGGTACTCCAGCTGCTGGGTCTGCTCTTCCAGGTGGGCATTGGTCTGCTCCAGCTCGGTCTGCTGGTGCTCCATCTGGGTCTGCGACTCCTGCAGGATGCGGCTTTGCTGCTCCAGCTCCTCGTTGCTCACGCGCAGCTCTTCCTGCTGGGCTTGCAGCTCTTCCGACTGGCGGCGCGTTTCCTCCAGCAAGGTCTCCAGGCGCGAACGGTCCAGGCCCGAGCGAATGGCCACGGCCAGCGATTCGGAGGCGCGCTCCAGCAGGCTGCGCTCGGCTTCGCCCACGGGGCGCAGAAAGCCCAGTTCGATCACGGCGAACACTTCGCCGTTTTCCATGGCGGGCACCAGCATCAGCTGCAAGGGGCTGGACTGGCCGGTGCCCGAGGAAATCTGCAAATGCTGGGCAGGCACATCGCTGACATGCAGCAGCTTGCGCGACGCGGCCGCCTGGCCCGCCAGCCCCTCGCCGGGCAGCAGCTTTTGCTGCAGTCGCTCGCGCGGCAGGGCATAGCCGCCGAACAGGCGCAACCCGCCATCGGCGCAGTCCACCACATAGCCGGCGCCCACATCGGCACGCAAATAGTTGGCCAGGTACTCCAGCGCCTTCTGGCCCAGGTCTTCCAGCCGGTGGTCTCCCTGCAACTGCTGCCCCAGGCCGGAAAGACCGGACGTCACCCACGACTGGCGGGCCTTGACGCGGTACTCGCGCACCGTCAGCGCGGCCGATGCCAGGATCAGGCCCAGCAGGATGAGGGAGCCGCCCCAGGAATAGTAGGTCGAGGTGGTGGATGCCTCCACCCACAGCTGGCGACGCTGGGCCAGCTCCCGTGTCTGGTGCGTGTAGAGGTCGTCGATCAGCTCGCGCAGCCGGTCCATGGCGTTCTTGCCCACGTCCAGGCGCACCAGGGCCATGGCGGCGTCCAGATCGCCGGACTTGCGCAGGTCTATGGTCTCCTGCAGCTCGCGCAGCTTCTGGGCCGATATCTCCTCGATCTGCGCCAGCAGCCGGTGCTGGTCGGAGTCATTGGAAGTGCGCGCCTTGAGCGCCTCCAGCTGCTGCATCAGCACATCGCGTGCCTGCTGGTAGGGCTGCAGGTAGGCCGGGTCGCCCGTGAGCAGAAAACCGCGCTGCCCGGTCTCAGCGTCCTTGAGCGAAGCATTGAGCTGACTGAGCTGGCGCATGGCCAGTGTCGTGCGGTCCATGGCCACCACGGCCTGGCCTCGCGTCTCAGACGCCCTGAAATTGACGAAGGCAATGACCAGGGTGGCCAGTGCCGCCGCGCCAAAGCCGGCAACAAGTGTCCATGGAATGGCAAAGCGCTGGGTGCTCTGATTGCGGGAGGATCGTGGCATGCAGTGGAGTTTCTGGCAGGAAGGGACGGGGAAATCCGCCAAGGACTGTAAACGTTTTGCGCAGCCCTCGGCAGCACTGTGGCGCAGCTTGCGCTGGTTTCGGCGACGCGCGACGCCCGCAGGCGCCATTGCAGCCGTTAACATGGCCCGATACTTTCCTTCCGACACCCCGCTGCGGGCGTCGGCCCACTTTCCAGGACCCATTGCATGAAAACCTTTGCCATCACCGTCGCATCGCTGGCCGCTGCCGCTTCGCTGGTGTCCACCAGCGCCAGCGCTGCGGCTTCGATCTTCCTCAACGACACCATCGCCGCGCGCATTCCCGCCAGGGACCTGCCCGATGCCAAGGCCACCGTGGCCAAGGTGCTCAACGAGGCCGCCGACGGCTCCGTGACCGAATGGACCAGCGGCCCGAACCGTACCAACCAGCGCGTGACGATGGCCTTGCAGCCGCAGCAGACCGTGCAGACCGGGACGGCCGGAAGCTGCCGCCTGCTGTCGGCCGATGTGCGCCTGAAAAAGACCTCGGAAAACTGGCGCTTCTGGTTCTGCAAGCAGTCCGACGGATCGTGGAAGGCCAGCGGCAGCCAGCCCTGAGCAAGGATTGCGGTGGTCGGCGGCCGGGAATCCGGCATGGACCTACGCCACCAGACCTGGGCGCGTGGGAGCATGTCGGCCGGAAGATAGACCACCGGAGAACAACCATGCCCCATGAATTTGTGCATGCCACGACACTTGCCAGACGGCTGGCCCTGGGCGTCGCCGCAAGCTCTTTGCTGACGCTGGCCGCCTGCTCGGGCGAGACCTCGTCGCAGCGCGCGGGATTTCCCATGGCCGAAGTGCCGCGCTTCAACCAGCCGCCACCGGACAAGCCCCTGCTGGGCCAGCCCGTGATCACGGCCGAGCAGGTCATGCCCCATGCCAAGGGCGACCCGCATGAGCCGTTGCCGGCTGCCGCGCCGCTGCCCGCCCGGGCGTCTGAACCGGCAAGCGGGTCAGGTGCCACCAACAAGGAAGATGCAGGCGGCGTGAATCCGGCCGCCGGCCAGGCCGCCGCCATCACCGACGGCCAGGGAGAGGGCTCCAAGTACGAGCTGGGCGCCCCCAAGTAACCTGGCCGGGCTCAGAACGAGGTCCAGTCCCCGTCGTCCTTGCCAGTGGCGGGCACGGACTGCCGAGAGGCCGGCAGCTTGGCAGCTGCAGGCTTGGCGGCGGGTGCGCCCGGGGACGCAGCAGCCGCAGGCGCGGCCAGCGGCCTGGCAGGAGCGCGCATCTGCGCTGCCGCAGGCTGTGCACGTCCGGCAGGGGCTGGGGCTGGCACCGCCGGACGAGCGGACGCCACGCCCTCGATACGGAATACGCTCACTGCAGCGGCCAACTGGTGCACCTGGGATTTGAGCGAGCCGGTTGCAGCGGCCGCCTCCTCGACCAGCGCCGCATTCTGCTGTGTCACCGTGTCCATCTGCGAAATCGCCTGGTGCACCTGGTTGATGCCGCTGCTCTGCTCCTGGCTGGCGGCGGTGATCTCGGCGACCAGGTCGCTGACCTGCTGCACGCTTTGCACGATGCCGTCCATGGTGCGTCCGGCCTCGGCCACCTGGCGCGTGCCCGCCTCCACCTTGGAGACCGAGTCGGCAATCAGGTCCTTGATGTCCTTGGCCGCCGAGGCGCTGCGCTGCGCCAGCGCGCGCACCTCACCGGCCACCACGGCAAAGCCGCGGCCCTGCTCGCCGGCACGCGCCGCTTCCACGGCGGCGTTCAGCGCCAGGATGTTGGTCTGGAAGGCAATGGAGTCGATCACGCCGATGATGTCGGCAATCTTGCGGCTGGACTCGCTGATGCCGCCCATGGTGTCCACCACGCCCGCCACCACCTTGCCGCCCTGCACGGCTGTCTGCGACGCCGAAGCGGCCAGCTGATTGGCCTGGCGCGCGTTCTCTGCGTTCTGCTTGACCGTGCTGGTCAGCTCCTCCATGGCAGCGGCCGTCTGCTCCAGCGAGCTGGCCTGCTGCTCGGTGCGCGAGGACAGGTCCTGGTTGCCCGCGTCGATCTCGCCCGAAGCCGTGGCAATGCTGTCGGCACCCGAGCGCACCTGCCCCACGACCTGGGCCAGGTTGTCGTTCATCTGGCGCAGCGCCTGCAGCAACTGGCCGGTTTCGTCGCGCGAATCAACGGTGATGCGGCTGGTCAGGTCGTTGTTGGCCACGGTGCGCGCCACGCGCAGGGCCTCGGCCAGCGGCCTGGTGATGCCGCGCGTGATCCACCAGGCGGCCAGCGCGCCCAGCACAAAGGCCAGCGAGACCACCGTGATGATGGCGGCTCGGCTGGCCGAGAAGCGCACCAGCACATCGGCGGCGGAGCTGTCGATGGCCGCGCGCTGCATGTCCAGCAGGCGCTGGACCATGTCGATATAGCGCTGCGTGGCGGGCTGGTATTGCTGGGTGAACAGGCGCTCGGCGTCTTCGGCGCGGCCCTCGGCCTTGGCCTTGGTCACCACGTCGCGGCCCGCCAGATAGCCGGCGCGGGCCTTCTTGATCTCGACCCAGATGTCCTTTTCCTCCTGGGTCTGCAGCAGCGGCTCGATGCGGTCCTGCAGCTTGCTGGACTGGCGCGAGGACTCGGCTGCGTCTTCGGCGAAGAAGGTGGCCAGCGAGGGATCGCTGCTCTTGGCAATGGCCGTGGTGCGGCGCGAACCCGAGTGGATGTTGCGGAACCAGTCGCTGATCATCCGCTCCTTGGCCAGGGCCACCTCGGTGATTTCCGTGGTCGAGCGGGCCATGTGCCCCATGCTGACGATGCTGGTGACACTGATGAGCAGCATGATCAGCAAAAGAATGGTGAAACCGCCTCCGAGACGAAGGCCTATGCGCAGATTTTTCATGATGGGGAAACAGGATGCGGGACGGAACGCGGCGAAAACTAGTTCTTGAGGTAGGCGTCCAGCACCATGCGATTCCAGTTGGCCGAGCCGACCAGGGAATCGCCGAGCTTCTCGGCCGTCGCCACCACGGCGCTTTGCTGCTGCTGCAGCGCCTTGACCCGGTCGCCCAGGCTTGCCATGGACGAACTCAGGCGGCTGCCCGTGGACAGTGCATCGTTGGCGCTGTTTTCCACCGCCTTGCCAATGCCGGCCAGGGCCGAGGTCACGCCTGCGGGATCTGTGGCCATGGACTTTTCCAGGGCCTTGGCGTCCACCGCCAGCGTGCCGTCCTGGCGCTGGACGATGCCGATCCTGGCCAGGCTGGGCGAAGTCGCGCTGCCCGTGACACTCATGATGGCCGCACGCAACTCGCGCAGCGCGCGGGTGGCACCCACATCGGTGGTGGAGCCGGCGGCCGCGCTGGCATTGCCCTTGGCCGCGCTGGCGTTGTAGCGCGCCACCAGCTTTTCCAGCGCACCTTGGACCGACTGGGTGGTGCTGGTCGCCGTGAGGGCCGCCATCTCCTTGCCCGCCGTGGCCAGATCCACCAGGGACGACTTGAACTGCCCCAGCGCCGACAGCGAGGTAGAGCCCGCCTGGGCCTGGGCCGCAATGCGCTCGTGCGCCTTGGACAGCGAAGGCGCCAGCTTGCGGACTTTCTCCGCTTCGGTGGTCTCCGTCTTGGTGCTGTCCGTCTTCGTGGCGCCGGCCTGCGCATCGCTCTTCTTGATGGCCGAGTCCGAAGCCGTCTGCGCCGTGGTGCTGCTGTTGAGCCTGGACTGGGCTCGGGCCAACAGGCTTTGCACATTCAGGTTGTCGGTTCTGATGCTCATGTTCTCTTCCCTGTAAGTTTGCGGATGGTGCGGGCGCAGGGCCCGTCCACGGTTTGGCAGGGAGACTACCGGGACGCCGCCGCCGCAATGCAGGGATAAGCGGGCCGCTTACCCGCGACTTGCAGCCTTTGCCGGGCCGGATGCACGCCCGCCTTCGCCCAGCGGCCCGTGCGCCCATGAAAAAGGGCCTCCGAAGAGGCCCGTTCCACACATCCCGACCATCAAGCCGTCTGCTGCAGGGCTCCATAGCGCTCGCGCGCCGTCTGCAGCATGTAGAAGGTGATGCGCTTGACCTCGGCACGGCTGTCGGCGATGTGCTGCTTCAGGCAGGACTGGGCCAGCGCGGCATCGCCGGCCTCGATGGCGGCAAGAATGGCGGCATGGTCGTCATAGGTTGCCGAGACGCGCGGCAGCTTGATCACATCCAGGCGGCGGATGATGCGGATGCGCTCTGTAATGTCCAGGTGGATGCGCGCCATCTCCTGATTGCCGGTCGCGGCCACCAGGCCGGTATGGAAGGCCTCGTCCAGCGAGGCCACGACGGCGGGGTCGGTCTCGCGCTGCTCCTCGGGCACGCACCAGACTTCGCGCAGCGGCTGCAATGACTGCAGCGATTCGCCCACCAGGCTGGCCACGGCGCTGGTCTCCATCAGGGTGCGCACCTCGTACAGATCCTCGAAGTACTTGAAGTCGAAGGCCTTGATCTGCCATCCGCTCTTGAAGTGCACATCCACATAGCCATCGCGCTGCAACCAGAACAGCGCCTGGCGCACGGGCGTGCGGCTGACCTGCATGCGCGTGGCGATCTCGCCTTCGCTGAAACGGTCGCCAGGCAGCAGACGGAAATCGAAGATGTCGTTCTTCAGGCAGGCGTAGATCTGCGCAGCCAGCGAATGCGCGCTGCTTGCAGGCCCCTGGCGCGTCTCGCACACCGGCGAGGAAACAACCGCGATGCTCATGCGACTGCCACGCCTGCTGGAGCACGCAGGCCTTGCCGCTGGCCGCCGCCAGGGGCTGGCAACGACATGCCCGGAGCCCTGAAGAAGGGCCAGGCCTTGCCTTCGACTCCGGACTCGCGCATGGCCGAAGACAGGGTATACGCCGACCGTAGCAGCAATACCATTGCCTGATTTGCGATCAGGCAATGGGCAATGGTCCATTCACGCATTTAGTACTCTTTCTTGTACACAAGTTGGCAGTGGGATTTATTAAAGAAACGAATTGCGTTTTAATAATTGGACCTACAAGAATATCCTCGACAACGGCCGATCTTCGTGTATGCTCCGCGACTTGCCGCCGCAAAGGCCATACGCACCACAGCGTTTGGCAGCCCCCGGCACCAGGCATTCAAAGTGACTGGACCAACACCAACAGGAACCCACTCGCGGTAATCCTGCGCATATTTGCGCCAATCCATTTTTTCCAGAGAGTTTCTGCACACACCTGGTGCAACGAGCACATCAATTTCCCCATGCCTGCGGCCATGGGTTTGTGTATTTGTTAAATATTGCAAGATATTGAGGCATTCAGCCTCTGACAGGAATGGAAGGCGGCTTTCTGTCAAGGAACTGACATGTGAATCTGCTAGCAGCGGCCTTGCGCGTGCAGAGACAAGGCACGTCCTGCCCGATATTCCATCCACCGCTCGATTCCAGCTTTCCATACTGGAAAGCCTCCATCGATGGATGGAGGCCATATTCCCGCGCATCCACGGCAAACCCACGCCGGATGCATCCGACGCGGGTTTGCCGCAGCAGCAAGCCTGCGCAAGAAGACTCAGGCTTCGCGGTTTTCCTTGATGTTGAAGCCCATCTGGCTCTCGGCGCCCTTGCCGCCCTGGTTGGTCTGTTCCCAGTACTGGGTCTTGACCTTGGCAGCCTGGAACGAGTAGTTGACAGTCACGGTGTCAGAGGAGTTGGCGCCGCTGACGGTCACGTTCGTCACCATGACGTCGGTCAGGGTGATCTTGGTGAACTCGATCTGCGAGCCACCGGCCTTGCACAGCGAGATGTCGACCTGGCCCAGGTGCTTGCCCGTGGCGCAGTGCTTGAGCACGGCGGGGTAGCACTTGTCCACCTTGGCGATGACGTTCAGGTCATGGAAGCTCACCTTGCCGGCGCCGGCACCGCCGCCGCTGGCCATGGTGTTGGGCTGGGTCGCGCCCCAGGTGAAGGAGTCGATGTCGGTCCAGCCCTTGTGGTTGGAATCCTGGGATTCGCCACTGGCGCCCTCGACCTTCATGAACATATCAACGGACATTGCACACCTCTCGAATTAATGGATTAAACGTTCGCATGCAACCCAATAGACCGACTGCATCGGATGGTTCACACGCGAACAAAGGGGAAAACCACTCCCGGGCAGAGCGCACGAAACCGATTCACTGAACATGTGATTCAGATCAGTGCGGCGCATACCCTGGATGGTCAAGGAATGTATTGACAATCGCCTGCAATCCTCACTGTCGTGAACCGCCCTCCTTTGTTGGAGCCGCGATGATAGTGGATAAGATCGGAAAAATACAAACAATTGGCCCGACTGAATTGTTACGGCCGATACATCTGAAAAAAAATGTATCCATCGCTTATCCATTCGATACGTGTCATGGCTTTTTGCAGAACTCAAGCTACACTCACGCCGCATTCGGAGTCCGATTGAAATACGATCTTGTATTCATGACGAGTCCATGACGTTCGTCTTTGGCCCCCGGCTTCAGACAATTGGCTGATCGAGGAAAACCAGCGGTTGCATAGACAGATTGCCGGTGCGATGCCGGCTTTGTGCTTGTCCAATGGCCTCGAACAGATTCGGCACCCTGGCACTGCGACAGACCTCGCCCGCCAGCGTGTGAAACAACATCTTGGGTGGGATTGCATGGATAGCGAAGCAGCATGTTCGACCAACTGCCTTCCGGCAGGTGTCCAGATTGGCGAATACCGCGTGCTCGATGTCATCGGCGAAGGCGGTTTCGGCATCGTCTACAAGGCCCGTGACCTCTCGCTGGACCGCGAGGTCGCGATCAAGGAGTACATGCCTTCGGCACTGGCCGGACGGCAAAGCTCCCATCAGGTGCATGTGCGCTCGCAGCACCGTGGCGCCTTCGACGCCGGGCTGCGCAGCTTCATCAACGAGGCCCGCCTGCTGGCGCGCTTCTCCCACCCCACCCTGGTGCATGTCTACCGATTCTTCGAAGCCGGCGGCACGGCCTACATGGTGATGCGCCACTACGAGGGCCAGACGCTGGGCCAGGTGCTGAAGGCATCGTCCGGCCGCATGGATCAGGCCGGGCTCAGCGCGCTGCTGATCCCCTTGCTGGACGTGCTGGAAGTGCTGCATGCGCAGGACTGCTTCCACCGCGACATCGCGCCGGACAACATCTTCGTGCAGCGCGATGGCAGCCCCGTGCTGCTGGATTTCGGCGCCGCGCGCCGCATCATCGGCGACATGACCCAGGCGCTGACCATGGTGCTCAAGCCCGGTTTTGCGCCCATCGAGCAATACGTGGACGACGGCGCCATGCCCCAAGGCGCGTGGACGGACATCTACCAGGTCGGCGCACTGATCCACCAGGCCGCCACGGGCCGCATCCCGGCCACCTCGGTCGCGCGCATGGTCACCGATCCCATGCAGCCGCTGACCTCCGAACAGGTCCCGGGCTACTCCGATGCTTTCCTGCAGGGCATGCAAAGGGCGCTGGCCGTTCGCCCCCAGGACCGCCCCCAATCCATTGCCGAGCTGCGCAGCCTGCTGGGCCTGTCCACCGACGCCCGGGCAGCGCCTGCGCCGGGGGAACCCAGCCCCATCTACATCCCGATCACGCCGCCTGCGTCCGTACAGGCCGCCATGGCCACCCAGTCGGCAGCCGTGCAGGCGCCGCGCTTCGTGCCGATCACGGAAATCTTCGTTCCTGCAGCAGCGCCGCAGGCAGCGCCCGCGGCCACAGCCATGCCCGTGCCTGCGGTCCCGCCTGTTGCATCTGTTGCATCGGTCCCTCCTGTCGCCACGGTCGCACCGGTGCCGCCCGCTCCCACCACGCCTGGGGGTTTGGCAACAGGCGGCCCTGCCCAGCCATCTGCAGCCGCAGCCGCGCCCCAGATGACGCCTCAGGCATCAGCCGCCGATCCCATGGGCCTGGACAACGGTCCGTACATCGACATCGACCAGGCACTGCCCCCCGCTCAGCCTGCGCAGCCCCCGGTTCAGGCGCAGGCGCCTGCATCCCAACAGCCCGCCTCAGCACCCGCCGTTCAGGGCGCGCCCGCAGGGGTGCAGCCTCCGGCCGCTGCCGTCCAGGCAGTGCCCAAGGCCAGGCGCAGCGGCATGGCCGTGCCGATGGCCATCGGCGCCCTGGTGCTGGCGGCCATCGCGGGCGGCGGCGTGCTGTGGTACGACCATTCCCAGGACCAGGCCCGTGCCAAGACCCTGGCAGCCCGCGACAGCCTGGCCTGGCAGCAGGCCCAAAGCCAGTCCAGCCTGGCCCGCCTGCAGGACTACCTGGACAGCTTCCCCGAAGGACAGCACCGCACCGAGGCCCAGGCGCTGCTCAAGCAATTGCTCAACGAGGCCTCGCTGGCCTCCACGGAGCAGGTGCAGCCGATGACCCCGCCGGAGCAGGCCGCGCTGGCTGAACTCCCCCCTTCCCAGCCCGAGCAGGGCGCGCCCGTCGCCCCCGTCACGGTGGCCGCGGTGCCCGAGCCGTTGCCCACCGAGCCGCCCAAGACCGAAGCCCGCCCCGCCAAGCCCGCAGCGGCCACGGGCAAGGTGGTGTTCCGGGTCGTGCCCTGGGGCTATGTCTCCGTGAACCGCGCCCCGGCACGGACCAGCCCGCCGCTGACCCAGATGGAGTTGCCGGAGGGCGAGTACCGCATCGACATCAGCAACCCGGGTGCGGCCTCTACGGTGACCAAGACCATCACGGTCACCAAGGGCGAGTCGGTGACCGTGAACCATCTTTTCGAATGAGCGCGGCGCATGGCTCGACTGATGAACCACCGCTGGCGATGGATGCTGTGCACTGCAGTGCTCGGCCTGCCCTGCCTGGCGCATTCCCAGGCGGCATGCGAGGAGGCCGCGCCGGCCCAAACCGGCTCGGCAGGACGCCCGCAGCTGGCGCAGGGCATTGCGCTGTTCGAGGCGCGCGACCTGGCCCAGGCCGAGCGTGCGCTGCAGGCTGCGCTGTTTGGCGGGCTGGCGGATCCCATGGAGCGGGCCTCCGCCCACAAGTACCTGGCCTACACCTATTGCACGCACAAGGAATGGGCGCGCTGCGAGGCCGCCTTCGACGCCGCGTTCGCCGCCCACCCCGGCTTTGCGCTGCAGGCCTACGAGACCACGGGTACGCCGTGGCGGGACGCCTACAGCCGCGCCCAGGAACGCTGGACCCAGCGCTGCCCTGCCGCCCAACGGCTGCGCGTGGCACCCGCAGCGCCCACGGCCGGCGGCTTTGCACTGAACAGCCGCGTGATCACATCGATCACCGCACTGACATCGGGCTCGGCCCCGGTGCGCTCCGCCGCACTGGCCGCACGGCCTGAGACGCCACGGACAGATCACAACCTGCGCCTGAGGGTCAGCCCCTGGGCCAACGTGCTGATCAACGGCAAGCCGTCCGGCGTCACCCCTCCCGTCGTGCTGCTCAAGCTGGCGCCAGGCTCCCACACGGTGGAACTGCGCAACCCCGGCTTCGAGAGCTATCGGCAGGTGATCCGCATCACCGACGGCCAGTCGGTGACCCTTTCCCATGACTTTGATGCCCGATGACCATGTCCATGCATATCCCTCACTCCCTCCAGCGCCTGACCCTTGCCCTTGCCGTTGCCTTCGGGCTGGCCGCCTGCGAAACCGCACCCAAGCCGGTGGAGCCCGAGCCAGCACCGCCCGTCGTGCAGGCGCCTGTCGAGCCCGTCAAGCCCGTGGACCCGGTGGTGATCAAGGAGCAGGAGCTGGTCGAGGCCATCCAGCTCTACGTGGATGGCCGCTACGAGGATGCCATCACGGCCCTGACGCCCCTGTCCACCGCGCAGGAGCTGCCGATGAGCAGCCAGGTCAAGGCGCTCAAGTACATCGCCTTCAGCCACTGCGTGGAAGGCCGCCGCAAGCCCTGCCGGCAGCACTTCGACATGGCCCTGGCCCTGGACCCCACCTTCCAGCTGACCGAGGCCGAAAAGGGCCATCCCACCTGGGGCCGGGAATTCAACAATGCCCGCGCCGCGCTGCGCAACAAGCGCCCGGCGCCCGCGCGCAAGGCCTCCTGAGGCCTGCCGAGGCCCCCGACGCTTCCTGAAAACTGCCTAGCCTAAGACTCCATGGACAAAATCGAACTCAGGGTCGTGGACCACGATGGCGTTGCGGTCGACCGCCACTGGCATGCCGTATTCGGCATGGCAGGCGGCACGATCGGACGCAGTGGCCAGAACAAGCTCATCATCTCGGATCCGGACGCTTCCGTGGCGCGCGTGCACGCCATGGTCAGGCTCGATTCCGAGGGAGCCTTTGTTGCGAACCTGAGCGAGCGTGATCCCATCTGGGTGGCAGACCAGCCCGTGCGCTCGGGCCAGGAAGTGGCCCTGACACTGGGCGCGCGCATCCGCATCGGCGCCTACACCCTGGCCGCCGTGGCGCCGGGCACCCCTTTCGAGGCACCGGCCTCGCCCGGTGCAGCCGTGCCGGCGCCTGCCAGCGCAGCATTTGCAGCGGCTGTGACGCCCTCAGCACCCTCAACGCCATCGGTTCCCTCGCCGGTCACGGCAATCCCGCAGCCACCGATCCAGCAGCCCCTCGCAGTTGACAGCCCGCTGCAGCCGCAAGCAACGGGGCCGGCAGAAGCTGCGCCACTGGCAGACGTTCTGCCTCCAGCCGCCGCCGGCATCGCCGATCCCTGGGAAGGCCTGACGGCGCTGAGCCTGGATGACATCCAGACCCCGCCTGCGCCTTCTGCCGAGAGTGCAATCCCCCCCGAGCAAGCGGCCATGGCGATGCCGCAGCCGGCCAGGCCGCAGCATCGCCCGCTGCTGATTCCCAATGATTTCGACCCCTTT
Organism: Delftia sp. WY8; assembly: GCF_018437695.1. NCBI lineage: Bacteria > Pseudomonadati > Pseudomonadota > Betaproteobacteria > Burkholderiales > Comamonadaceae > Delftia > Delftia sp. WY8. The sequence continues at coordinate 6,651,800 of NZ_CP049795.1, read as the reverse complement.
GCACCGCCGCCCGAGCAGGCTCGGCAGCAGGAAGAAGGCTGGGCCGGCCTGCCCTCGCACGGCAAGGGCGAGCTGATTCAGCAGCGCCATGACGGCATGGTCCAAACGCTTCCCCTCAAGGGCCTGAGCACCGAGGCACTGCATGACGCCTCCCATACCGGCCTGCCTTCGTGCTTCGAGGCATCGCAAAAGCTCGATCCGCTCGCGCTGTTCGACCAGGGCGGCCTGCCCGCCGACGCAGCGCCGCTGCAACAGGCATCGGGCCGGGGCTCCGAGCTGGGCCAGGCCTTCAACCTGCCGCGCATGCAGCCGCCTGCGCAGCCTGCGCAGCCTGCTGCACAGGGTGCAGCGGCGCCGGCCCAGCCGGCCGGCCTGGAGCAGTCATTGGCGCCTGCGGCGCAGACACAGCAACCTGTACAGGTTCAGGCCGCACCAACTTCCGTACCAGTTGCCGTACCAGCTCCCTTACCTGCCGCTGCACCAGTTGCTGCACCGATGGCCACGGCCCCCGCTGCCGCGACGGCCCCCGAAATCCCCGCCGAGCCCGTCGTGCTCGACGGACTGCTGCCCACCAACGGGCTGGACCTGGACATCTTCCAGTCCGGCGCAGGCCAAGCTGCGCCAGCCATCGTTTCTGCCGCAAGCGCTGCCGCCGCTCCCGCCAACACCAGCTCCAGCTCCAGCGCCCACTTCAACGCAGCCTCCAGCATCCTCGGCCAGGGCGCCGCCGCCATTCCCGTCGGCACCCTGCCCTGCACCGCCGCGCCTGTCGATGCTCCGGTGCAGCCCCAGCCGGCCGCCAGCGCCGCCCACGCCGACCTGCAGGCCCTGGCCACGGCCTTCATGGAAGGCGCGGGCCTGAACCCGGCCAAGACCCATTTCGAGGTCACGCCCGAATTCATGCGCACCTTCGGCGAAGCCCTGCGCATTGCCGTGCAGGGCACCATCGACCTGCTGGCGGCGCGCTCCGAGATCAAGCGCGAGTTCCGTGCCGGCGTCACCATCATTGCCACGGGCGCCAACAATCCGCTCAAGTTCCTGCCCAATTCCGAGGGCGTGCTCATGCAGATGGTCCACCAGACCTTCCCGGGCTTCATGAAGCCGCTGCCCGCCATGCAGGACGCCTTCCAGGATCTGCACGTACACCAGCTGGCCCTGATGGCCGGCATCCGCGCCGCCTATGCCGAGGCCCTGACCCGGTTCGATCCGACCGAGCTGGAGCGCCGCACCGAAACCAACCCCGGCCTGCTGGACAAGCTGCTGACCAATGGCCGCAAGGCTGCGCTGTGGGACGACTACAAGCACAACTTCGACGTGCTGCGCCGCCATGCCGAGGACGATCTGATGGCCTTCTCGGGCCGCACCTTCGTCGAGGCCTACGAAAACGCCGAGCAGTCCGTGAAAGGCCAGCCGTGATCGCCTACCTCGACGGAGACGGCCACCGCTACAGCATCCAGGTGGCCAGCGCATCCCACAGCGGCAGGCGTTCCAGCAACGAAGACGCCATGGGCCTGATGGACCTGGGCGCCGGCGGCCTGTGCTGCACCCTGGCCGATGGGGCTGGCGGGCACGGGCATGGCGAACTTGCCGCCCAGCTCACGGTCCAGGCCGTGCTGGAGGGCTTCCGGGAGAACCCGCTGTTCGCCCCTGCCAGCCTGGCCTCCCTGATTTCCCAGGCGGAGCACCGCGTCAGCGGCCAGCAGTCCACCTCGGCCTCGCGCATGCACATGAGCGCCACCGTGGTGGTGCTGTGCATCGACCCCGGACAGGGCCGCGCCCTGTGGGCGCACTGGGGCGACTCGCGCCTGTACTGGTTCCGCGCAGGCCGCATGCACCTGCGCACCGAAGACCACAGCCTGGTGCAGCAGCTGCTGCACGCCGGCCTGTACGAAGAGAACGACCCGCGCCGCCTGCCCAACCGCAACGTCCTGGCCGGCGCCATCGGTGCCGAAGGCCAGGTGCCGCCCAGCATCCGCTCCGCCGCCGTGGCCCTGGAGCCCGGCGATGTCTTCCTGCTGTGCTCGGACGGCCTGTGGGAAGGCATGCACGAGTCGGAAATGGAGCAGCTGCTGGCCGCGAGCCAGCGCCCCGACGAATGGATACAGCGCATGGTCGGCCGCGTCGTATCCAGCGGCAATCCGCACCAGGACAACCTCAGCGCGCTGACGGTGTGGATCTGCCCGCGTGACACCAATGACTGATATCGAGACAGGAGAAGCCATGTGGAAATCGCATGCACCGCATGTACCGCAAGCGCGCCGGCAGGCGCTGCAAACGCTGGGCGCCTTGGGCCTGGGCACGGCAATGGCGACCGGCCTGGCCGGCTGCGGCTCCCTCAATCCCCTGAGCCGCGCGCCTGAAGTGGCGCCCACGGCCGTGCCCGCCGCCGTGTTCGAGGTGGTGGCCGACATGGACATCAACCCCGACCGCGAAGGCATCCCCAAGCCCGTGCTGCTGCGCATCTACGAGCTGCGCGCCTCCGCCGCCTTCGACCGCGCCGGCTTCTTCGACCTGCAGGACAAGGACGACGGCCAGCTGGGCAGCGACTTCGTGCGGCGCGAGGAATTCCTGATCGCGCCCGGCCAGCGCCAGGTGATTGAGCGCAAGGGCAACCCCGATGTGCGCGCCTTCGGCCTGTTCGCCGCCTACCGCGATCTGGAGCGCAGCACCTGGCGCGCCTCGGCCGCCGCGCCCAACTCCGTGGAGCTGCGCAGGCGCTGGTGGGGCATGGGCTCCACCGAAAAGCTGCAGCCCGTGCGCTACCAGGTGCACCTGACCCGCGAGGAGGTCACCGTGCGCATCCAACCCGCATCCCAATAAACGCACATCTATCCACCATGGTCTGGCAACGCAAAGTCATCTGGGCCGAAGGCATGTTCCTTCGGCCCCAGCACTTCCAGCAGCAGGAGCGCTTCCTGTTCCGGCAACTGCAGTCGCGCAGCCTGCCGGGACAGCCCTTTTTCTGGGGCTTCTCGGAACTGGAGCTGGACACCGATCTGCTGCGCATGGGCAAGCTGGGCATACGCTCGGCACACGGCGTGCTGCCCGACGGCACGCCGTTCCAGCTGCCGGGCGACGACGAGGCGCCCACCCCGCTGGACATCGGCAAGGACCTCAAGGACGTGGTGGTGCACCTGGCCCTGCCGCTGCGCCGCCTGTCGGGCAGCGAGGTCACCTTTGGCGAAGGCACGCAAAGCCCCGCGCGCTATCTCAGTGACGTGACCGAAGTGGCGGACAGCAACGACGTCGGCGCCCAGCCCGCCGAGGTGCAGCTGGGCCGGCTGCGCCTGAGCCTGCGCCCCGCCCACGAGCTGACCGAAGGCTGGGTCAGCCTGCCCGTGGCCCATGTGGTCGAGCGCCAGGCCAGCGGAGGCGTGCTGCTGGAGCCCGGCTTCATTCCCACCGTGGTCAACAACGGGCCCAGCTCGGTGCTCAACACCTTCTGCAAGGAAATCCACGGCCTGCTGCGCCAGCGCGGCGAGGTTCTGGCCCAGCGCATGATCCAGCCCGAGCGCGGCGGCATCGGCGAGGTCGGCGACTTCCTGCTGCTGCAGCTCATCAACCACTGGACGGGCGCCGCCCAGCACTGGGTGCGCACCGGCAGCATCCATCCCGAGCGCCTGTTCGAGGAACTGCTGCGCCTGGCCGCCGAGCTGACCACCTTCGACCACGAGCGCCGCCGCCCCGAGGTGCTGCCCGCCTACGACCATGACGACCAGCGGCGCAGCTTTCCGCCACTGATGCTGGAGCTGCGGCGCAGCCTGTCCTCGGTGCTGGAGCAAAACGCCATCCAGATCCCGCTGCACGACCGCCAGTACGGCGTGCGCGTGGCGCTGATCCCGTCCACCGAGCTGCTGACCACCTGCGACTTCGTGCTGGCCGCCCATGCCCAGACCACGCCGGAATTCCTGCGCACCCACTTCCCCACCCAGACCAAGCTGGGCCCGGTGGAGCGCATACGCGACCTGGTGAACCTGCACCTGCCCGGCGTCACGCTGCGGCCGCTGCCCATCGCCCCGCGCGAGATCCCCTACCACGCGGGCTACAACTATTTCGAGGTGGACACCACGCACGACCTGTGGAACCAGCTGCAAAGCTCCGGCGGCCTTGCCATGCACGTCTCCGGTGAATTCCCCGACCTGCAGCTGGAGTTCTGGGCCATCCGCCGCTGACGGCGCGACGCATCTTCCGACATGAACAGTTCCAACATCAGCCACCAAATGCCCTGGGGGAGAGACGGCGACGCGGGCCGTGCCGAAGGCGCAGCCAGCGCCTCGCCCGCGCCTGCCGGCCAGGAGCCGCTGCGCTCCAACCTGCCCGACGTGGTCAGCGGCGGCAACCCGCTGGTGGCCGCCGCCAACCAGCTGCTGAACCTCATCCCCCAGATCCGCGCCATGGTCACCAACGAAGACCCGCGCGCGCTGCAGCAGCTGCTGCTCGAACACATACGCGAGTTCGAGCAGCGTGCCGGCGCCAGCGGCGTGCCCATGGAAACCATCATCGGCGCACGCTACTGCATCTGCACCGTGCTCGACGAAACCGCCGCCCAGACGCCCTGGGGAAGCGCAGGTATCTGGCCTCACTACAGCCTGCTCGTGGCCCTGCACAACGAAACCTGGGGCGGCGAGAAGTTCTTCCAGCTGCTGGCCCGGCTGGTGCAGACGCCGCACCAGCACATCGACCTCATCGAGCTGCTGTACTACTGCGTGATGCTGGGCTTCGAAGGCCGCTACCGCGTGATCGACAACGGCCGCGCCCAGCTGGAGACGCTCAAGGCGCGCCTGCTGCAGCTCATCGAATCGACGCGCGGCGACCGCAGCAGCCTGCTGTCCGTGCACTGGCGCGGCGTGCAGCGCCTGGCCTCGCCGCCCTGGGCCATGGTGCCGCTGTGGGTGGCGGCAGCCATCACGCTGCTGCTGGCGTTCTTCATCTACCTGTGGTTCAGCTACCGGCTGTCCAACAGCTCGGATGATCTGTTCGCCGCCATCAACGAGATCCGGTTCCCGCGCACCTCGGCGGCTGCCACCGTGGCCACCATCAAGCCGCGGCTGCGGCAATTCCTGGAGCCCGAAATCCGCGAAGGCCTGGTCAGCGTGCGCGACGAAGCCGACCGCAGCACCGTCATCCTGCGCGGCGACGGCCTGTTCGACCCGGCTGCCACCGTCGTCAAGCCCCGCTACGTGCAGGTCATCCACCGCGTGGCCGCGGCGCTGGACGAAGTGCCGGGCAAGGTCATCGTCAATGGCTACACCGACAACCTGCCCATACGCACGGCGCGCTTCCCGTCCAACTGGAACCTGTCGCAGGAGCGCGCCCAGGCCGTGTCCCAGATGCTGGGCGGCTCGCTGCGCGACCGCCAGCGCCTGCATGCCGAGGGCCGTGCCGACAGCGACCCCGTCGCCCCCAACAACACGGCCGAAGGCCGGGCGCTGAACCGGCGGGTGGAAATCGTCCTGCTGGTCGCGCCCCAGCAGCGTGACCAGCAACTGCAGGCCCTGCCTGCCGCACCCGAGACCAGGAACTGACCCCCATGATCCGTCGCATCGCCTCATGGCTGTTCAACCGCTACATGCTGGAGCTTCTGGGCCTGGTGGCCCTGAGCCTGCTCATCTGGTTCGTCGGCCCCCTCGTCTTCATCCAGCCCTACCAGCCGCTGGGCAGCCCCACCGTGCGCTGGTGGTTGATCGCCGGCCTGTTCATCCTCTGGTTCCTGCGCCTGCTGCTGAAATGGTGGCGCGCACAGCGCATGAACGAGCACCTCATGACCGGCCTGTCCCGCCTGACCTCGCCGCGCGAGGCGGACGGCACGCCCGCTGCCGGCTCCGAGGAAGTGGCCGAGCTGGAGTCCCGCTTCAAGGAAGCCCTGGACACGCTGAGCAAGACCCGCTTCGGCCAGACCGAAGGCGGCCTGTTCGGGCGCTGGAACAAGCGCTACATCTACCAGCTGCCCTGGTACCTGATCATCGGCTCGCCGGGTTCGGGCAAGACCACGGCCCTGATCAACTCGGGGCTGGACTTCCCGCTGGCGGCCCAGTTCGGCAAGCGCGCCATCCCCGGCATGGGCGGCACACGCAACTGCGACTGGTGGTTCACCGACCAGGCCGTGCTGCTGGACACGGCCGGCCGCTACACCACCCAGGAAAGCGATGCGGAGCAGGACAAGGCTGCCTGGAAGGGCTTCATGCAGCTGCTCAGGCGCTTTCGCGGACGCCAGCCGGTCAACGGCGTCATCGTCACGCTCAGCGTGCAGGAACTGCTCAGCAGCAGCGATACCGAGCGTGCCCAGCTGGCCCAGCTGATCGGCCTGCGCCTGAGCGAGCTGTGCGAGGAGCTGACCATCCGCTTTCCCGTCTACGTGCTGGTCACCAAGAGCGACCTGCTGGCGGGCTTCAACGAGTTCTTCGGGGCCATGAGCCGCGAGGAGCGCGCCCAGGTCTGGGGCTTCACCTACCCCTATGACGAAAAGACCCAGCGCTCGCCCGCCAGCGACCCGCAGGCCGCCAGCGCCCTGTACATGCAGGAGTTCGACGCCCTTGTCGCCCAGATCAACCGCCTGCTGCCCCAGCGGCTGATGACCGAGCCCGATCTTGCGCGCCGCAGCCTGCTCTACGCACTGCCCCAGCAGTTTGCCGGCCTCAAGGACGTGGTGCGCGACACGCTGGATGCGGCGTTCTCCGCCTCGCGCTTCAAGGAAAAACCGCTGCTGCGCGGCGTCTACTTCACCAGCGGAACGCAGGAGGGCATGCCCTTTGACCGCGTGATGTCGGCCCTGTCGCGCCGCTTTGCGCTGCGCGGCCGCCTGCCGGCCGATGCCGTGCCCCAGCAGGGCCGCAGCTACTTCCTGGAGTCGCTGTTCAAGGACGTGATGTTCAACGAGTCCGGCCTGACCGGGCGCAACGCCAAGAAAGAGCGCCAGCTGCGCCTGATGCAGGCCGCCGGCCTGTGCGCCCTGCTGCTGGCCCTGGGCGGCGCGGCCCTGGCCTGGACGCTGAGCTACGAGAACAACCAGCGCTACCTGAACGAAGTGGCCGACAACGCCGGCACGCTGCGCCAGGCCGTGGAGGAATCCAAGGCCACCGATCCCGACAACGTGGTCGCCCTGGTGCCCATGCTCAACCACGCGGCGCGCGTGGCGCAGAGCAGCCGCTTCGAGGAATCAGCCCCGCTGGGCTGGCGCTGGGGCCTGCTGCAGGTGCCCAAGGTGCAGACGGCCGCCCACGCCACCTACCTGCGCCTGCTGGAAGACGCCTGGCTGCCGCGCCTGAGCAGCCATGTCGCGCGCTCGCTGCGCCAGGTCAGCACCGGCAGCCCCGAGGCCAGCTACGAAACGCTCAAGGCCTATCTCATGCTCTACGAGCCCGACCACTTCGACGCCACCTTCGTCAAGGCCTGGCTGCGCAGCGATTGGGAAAACACCCTGCCCCAGCATCTGGTGCAGGCCGGCCTGGTGGACCAGCTGTCCGAGCACCTGGACCGCCTCATCGACGGCCGCGTGGTGGTCTCCGCCCAGCCCATCGACGCCAACCTGGTCGCCGAAGTGCGCCAGCGCCTGGCCCAGATGTCGCCCGCCCAGCGTGCCTACAGCCGCCTCAAGCAGCTGCTGAACACCGGCGACAAGCTGCCGCCCGACTTCAGCGTGGTGCGTGCCAGCGGACCCGAGGCGCCCCAGGTCTTTGCGCGTGCCAGCGGCAAGCCGCTCACCCAGGGCATCAGCGGCCTGTTCACCTATGACGGCTACCACGGCCTCTTCCTGCACGAGCTGCCCAAGGTCACCACCTTGCTGGCCAAGGAGGAAACCTGGGTGCTGGGCCAGGCCGAAGGCCGGCGCAGCGTGGCCCAGGAAGTGCTCACGGGCCAACTGGCCAACGAGGTCAAGCGCCTGTACCTGATGGAGTACGCGCGCCTGTGGGAAACCTTCCTGGCCGACATCCGCCCCATACGCACGGCCTCGCTGGAGCAGGCCGGCGAGCAGGCCCGCCTGTACTCGTCCGCCAACTCCAGCCTGGAGCAGTTCATCCGCGCCGTGGCCCGCGAGACCACGCTCGCCCGCCGCCCGGACCAGCAGGAAGGCGGCAGCTCGGGCAGCACCAGCAGCTGGCTGGGCGAGAAACTGCAGCGCATCCGCGAGGAACAGCACCAGCTCAGCCGCCTGACCGGCAAGCCGCTGAACGTGGGCGGCATGCTGGCCACCGGCACGCTGGAGGCCGACATCGTGGACTTCCGCTTCCGCGAATACCGGCGCCTTGCCACCAGCAACGGCTCGGGCCCGGCGCCCATCACCGCCAGCCTGCAGGTGCTCAACGAGGCGGCGGCCGTCATCGCCTCGGCGCGCCAACAGGTGATCCAGGGCGGCGGCGTGCCTCCCTCGCTGAGCGGCACGCTGGAGAAGGTGCGCTCGGAGGCCAAGCGCGTGCCGCCTCCGCTCAACAGCATGTACGAGGCCCTGGCCACCTCCACCTCGTCCTTCGTGGGAAGCAGCGTGCGCAGCACGCTGGGCGGCAACCTCAACGCCACCATCGGCGACTTCTGCCGCCGTGCCATCCTGGGCCGCTACCCCTTCACGCGCAGCGCCACGCGCGACGTGACCACGGACGACTTCGCCCGCCTGTTCGCCACCGGCGGCACCATGGACGAGTTCTTCCGCACCCAGCTGCAGACCATGGTGGACATCTCCACCGTGCCCTGGACCTTCAAGCAGGGTGTGGACGGCACGCCGGTGGGGGGCTCTGCCTCGCTGGCCGCCTTCCAGCGCGCGGCCTCCATCCGCGACGTGTTCTTCCGCGCAGGCGGCAACACGCCCGGCATCCGGCTGGAGATCAAGCCGCTGGACATGGACGCCTCCATCTCCCAGATGGTGCTGGACGTGGACGGCGAGATCGTGCGCTACCAGCACGGCCCGCAAATCCCCAAGGCCGTCTCCTGGCCCGGCACGCGCGGCACCGGCCAGGCCCGGCTGCAGATCACGGCCGCCGGCGCGCAGAACACCGGCATCGTGACCGAAGGCCCCTGGGCCCTGCACCGCCTGTTCGACCGCGCCCAGATCCTGCCGGGCAACTCGCCCGAGCGTTTCACGGCCATCTTCACCATCGACGGGCGCAAGCTGCGCATGGAAGTCACCACCAGCAGCGTTCTCAACCCATTCCGGCTCAAGGCCATGGAGGAATTCGAATGTCCGGACCGGCTGTGAACGCCATGACTGTCCAGCGGCCCTGCGCCGCCTGGTGGGGCAAGCTGCCCAGCCAGGGCGATTTCGTCGGCCGGCGCATGCCCCACGCACTGACCATGCGCTGGGACGAATGGCTGCGCAACGGCATGGACCAGTTGCGCAGCGATGCGGCCGACGGCTGGTCCACGCGCTTCGTGCACTCGCCGCTGTGGTTCTTCCTGTGCCCTGCCTCCATCCTGGGCCAGTCCATGGTGGGCGTGATCGGACCCAGCTCCGACCGCATCGGCAGGCTCTTTCCGCTGGCCATCATGGCCACGGTGGACGGCAGCTCCGGCATACCGGCGTCGGACCAGGACATCGAACGCTTTCTGAGCGGCGCACGCGATGCGCTCATCGACGCGCGACGCCTGCCCCTGTCGGCCCAGCAGCTCGACGAGCGGCTGGCCACCCTGCAATGGCCGTTCCAGCAGGAGCGCAGCGCGCCGGACAGCACCTCCATCCACAGCCTGCTGGCGGACCTTGACATGGGCGCCTCGCAAGGCAACGCCGCGCGCCTGCCGCGCATGGACTGGCGCGCCTGCATGCGCCCGGGCTCCACCACCTCCGTCTGGTGGATCTCGGCCACGCCGCGCCACGCACCTGACGAAGTGGTCCAGCACGAAGTGCTGCACCGCCGCCTGTTCACCCGCCTGTTCAAGGGCGCCTGAACCCGCATAGAGCGCACTGCCCCTGCACACCAAACCCCAAGCCACATCGAATCCCGCCCATGGCCAATATCCAGGACCTGCTGACCGAGACCGCCGCCGAGCCCCCCTGCGGCCCGGACCTCACCTATGACAACGACTTCCAGTCCATGGAAAGCGCTGCCCAGGGCAAGGTCGAACAGCAGTTCGGCGACACCGTCATCCCCGCCGAGCCACCGGACTGGCGCGACGTGGAGCGCCAGGCCTCGGCCCTGATGCAGCGCACCAAGGACCTGCGCGTGGCCGTGCTGCTGTGCCGTGCCTGGACCATCCTGCACGGCCTGCCCGGCACGCTGCAGGGCCTGCAGCTGTGCGCCGCCCTGCTGGAGCGCCACTGGGAGCATGTCCACCCCCTGCCCGAGGACGGCGACGACTACTTCATGCGCATGAACGCCCTGGGCACCCTGTCGGACGTGACGGGCTTTGTGCGCGACCTGCGCAACGCCGACTTCCTGCGCGGCGCCCTGGGCCAGATCAGCGTGCGCGACGCCGAACTGATGGCCAGGGGCAACGTGCCCGAGGACCTGCCGCACCTGACCGCCGACGAGCTGCGCATGGCCTCGGCCCGCGCACATGCCGAGGGCCACGAAACCCTGCTGGCCGTCACCCCCGCGCTGCAGGAACTCGACCGGATCCGCGCCTGCTGCGAACAGCACCTGCCCAGCCACCAGCAGCCCGAGCTCGACGGCCTGCGCCAGCTGCTGCTGGCCCTCGGTCAATGGCTGCCCCAGTCCACAGGCGACGCCGACACGGCCGCTGAAACCGATCCGGCCGCACAGGCCGGCACCGGGGACGGCCTGGCATCCCAGCCCGCGCCCGGCACCCCCCACACCCCGGCACGCAACCGCGAACAGGCGATTGCCCAGTTGCTGGAAATCGCCGCCTTCGTGGAGCGCACCGAGCCCTCCAACCCCGCCCCCCTGCTCATCCGCCGCGCCGCCCGCTTCATGCGCATGGGCTTCATGGACATCCTGCGCGAACTGTCGCCCGACAGCCTGGCCCAGGTGGAAGTGATCACGGGCGCCCACCTGCAGGAGCAGCAGACATGAGGGCCACCGCCAAGAACGAGGCGCTGTTTAAACGAAAGGATGCAAGCAATGCTTGAAGTCGACAAGAACGGGATGGTGATCAACAACGCACGCATCCTGCCGCGACGCACCACGGCCATTGAGCGCGCGGCCATGCCCACGGTCCGAGGGATCATCGTCCACCAGACGGGTTCCTCCACGGAGCAGGCTGTTTTCAACAGCTACCTGGTCCCTGGCGCCAACGGGGCGCACTTCCTCATCAGCAAGCAGGGCACGATCTACCAGACAGCTTCGCTGTATCGGCGGACCAACCACGTTGGCAATGTGCGCGCACGCTGCCTGGCAGAGCATCGGTGTACTGCAGCGGAGATCAAGCAGTACAGCAAGAGCGGCCCCAAGGCTATTAGCCGCACAGAGATGACCAAGAGCGTCCCTGAGCGCTACCCCTCCAACCTGGACAGCATCGGCATTGAAATCGTTGGCATCGCGTCGTTGCCTCCGAGCAAAAAGATGCCCCCGAATCTCACGCCCAAGAAGCAGCAGGAGTTCATCAACGAAAACGCCGTCTACGAGGCAGTGAACGGGCCTCAGCAAAGCGCGTTGAGCTATCTGGTGGAAGAGCTGAAGAACAGCCTGCAGATTCCGGGAACCGAAATTCATCGCCACCCGGCAGTCAGCTACAAGAACGTTACCGAAGCGGAGACCGCGACATGGCAATGAAATGGTGTCTCGCCGTAGCGTTTGGCTTCGCCGTGGCGGCCTTTGCGGATACACGCTCCAAGCCCGTCATAGAGCGCATCACGATCCCGGTCAGCGCCGCCAAAAGCGAAGATCCGAATATCCATTGCGATTCACTGCGCATTGACGAAAAGCGTGTGCGCTATTTCCTGCGCCACGCCAGGCCCAGCAGCCAGTTCAATTACGCGCGTGCCTATGAAACCGGTAGTTGCAGCGCCAGTGCCGTCGTGCGCTTCAAGGGTGGCCGCGAATTCCGGCTGGCCATCGATGACGGCACCGGCTGGGGAACCACAGAGAGCAAACGCTCTGTGTCCTACCTCTATTGCGAAGCCTGCACTGATCTGCTGGAGCCGGACTTCGACTTCAAGGAGCCAGCGTCCCCATGACATCTGCGCCTTTCCACGGCTTTGACCGTTTCCAAACGGCCTCTTGCGCCCTCAGCCCTTCGGTCCGCCGCAAGGCGGGACTCCAGGCTTTTTACTTCTGCGACCTATTTTTTTCTTGAAAGGAACACCCGCATGTCGCTCACCAAAACCGGCAAGAGTGGTCAGAAATTCATCGCGCGCAACCGTGCGCCGCGCGTGCAGATCGAGTACGACGTCGAGATCTACGGTTCGGAAAAGAAGGTGCAGATCCCCTTCGTGATGGGCGTGCTGGCCGATCTGTCGGGCAAGCCCGTCGATCCGCTGCCCGAGATCGCCGACCGCAAGTTCCTGGAAATCGACATCGACAACTTCGATGCGCGCATGAAGTCCATCAAGCCCCGCGTCGCCTTCCAGGTGGACAACACGCTGACGGGCGAGGGCAAGCTCAACATCGACCTGAGCTTCGAGAGCATGGAGGACTTCTCCCCCGCCGCCATCGCGCGGCGCGTGGGCGCGCTCAACTCGCTGCTGGAGGCACGCACCCAGCTGCACAACCTGCTGTCCTACATGGACGGCAAGCAGGGCGCCGAGGAGCTGATCGGCAAGGTGCTCAAGGACCCTGCGCTGCTCAAGTCGCTGGCCGCCGCGCCCAATATCACTGCCCCGCAGGCCTCGGGCCCTGCATCCGAGGCTTGAGGCAGCACATCAGGAAGGCAAGCACGTCATGAATACCGCAACCCAACTCGAACAATCGACCCAGGCGCTGGCCGGCAGCGAATTCGGCAGCCTGCTGCAAAAGGAATTCAAGCCCAAGACCGACCAGGCCCGCGAAGCCGTGGAAGCGGCCGTGCAGACGCTGGCCCAGCAGGCCCTGGGCTCGGCGATCACGCTGTCCAACGATGCCTACCAGACGGTGCAGGCCATCATTGCCGAGATCGACCGCAAGCTGTCCGAGCAGATCAACCGCATCATCCACCACGACGACTACCAGAAGCTCGAAGGCGCCTGGCGCGGCCTGCACCACCTGGTGACCAACACCGAGGTGGACGAGATGCTCAAGATCCGCGTCATGAACATCTCCAAGAAGGAGCTGCACCGCAACATGCGCCGCTTCAAGGGCGTGGGCTGGGACCAGAGCCCCGTCTTCAAAAAGGTGTACGAAGAGGAGTACGGCCAGTTCGGCGGCGAGCCCTTCGGCTGCCTGGTGGGCGACTACCACTTCGACCACAGCCCGCCGGACGTGGAGCTGCTCGGTGAAATGGCCAAGGTGGCTGCCGCGGCCCACTGCCCCTTCATCTCGGGCGCGGCGCCCGCCATCATGCAGATGGAATCCTGGCAGGAGCTGGCCAACCCGCGCGACCTGACCAAGATCTTCACCAACACCGAGTACGCCGCGTGGCGCAGTCTGCGCGAGTCCGACGACGCCAAGTACATCGGCCTGGCCATGCCCCGCTTCCTGGCACGCCTGCCCTACGGCGCGCGCACCAACCCGGTCGATGAATTCGATTTCGAGGAAGAAACCGACAGCGGCGACCACGGCAAGTACTGCTGGGCCAACTCGGCCTACGCCATGGCGGTCAACATCAACCGCTCGTTCAAGTACTACGGCTGGTGCACCTCCATCCGCGGCGTGGAATCGGGCGGCGCGGTGGACAACCTGCCGGCCCACACCTTCCCCACCGACGATGGTGGCGTGGACATGAAGTGCCCCACGGAAATCGCCATCAGCGACCGCCGCGAGGCCGAGCTCGCCAAGAACGGCTTCATGCCCCTGGTGCACCGCAAGAACTCGGACGTGGCCGCCTTCATCGGCGCCCAGTCGCTGGCCAAGCCCGCCGAGTACTACGACTCCGACGCCACGGCCAATGCCAACCTGTCGGCGCGCCTGCCCTACATGTTCGCCTGCTGCCGCTTCGCGCACTACCTCAAGTGCATCGTGCGCGACAAGATCGGCTCCTTCCGCGAGCGCACCGACATGGAGCGCTGGCTCAACGACTGGATCATGAACTACGTGGACGGCGACCCGGCCAACTCCTCGCAGGAAACCAAGGCCCGCAAGCCCCTGGCCGCCGCCGAGGTGCAGGTGCAGGAAGTCGAGGGCAACCCCGGCTACTACACCTCCAAGTTCTTCCTGCGCCCCCACTACCAGCTGGAAGGCCTGACGGTGTCGCTGCGCCTGGTGTCCAAGCTGCCTTCCGTGAAGCAGGGCGCGAAGTAAGACTGTCCGTCCACCTGGCTCCTGGTGCCGACACGCTCGCACCAGGGCCAGGCCCCATAACAAGAAACAGGCCTGGAGAAGCTTTCCCCTCCAGGACCCAACTCAGAGAGGCTTTTCATGCCCTGGAATGTAGACAACGCCGTCGCCACCCTGCAGACCAATGCCCGCGCCAGTTCTGCCGGCTACTGCGCGCGCTATGTGCGCGATGCGATCGGCGCTGGCGGCATCGCACTGCAGCGCACGCGTGATGCCAAGGACTACGGCACCAGCCTGGTGGCCGCCGGCTTCACACGCTACGACGCCATGCCCGAAGGTGGCTACAAGAAAGGCGATGTGGCGGTGATGCAGGGCTTCACCTCATCGCCCGCCGGCCACATGCAGATGTTCGACGGAAGCGTCTGGATCTCGGACTTCAAGCAGAACGGCTTCTGGGCAGGCCCCGGCTACCGCACCCACAAGCCCGCTTTCAAGATCTACCGCCATCCCTGATGCGCCTGATGCGCCCATTGAGCCACGCCATGAACGCCTGTTCCAAAACCTTCTTCACCCTGCTGCTGGCCGGCACGGCCTGCGCCACGGTGCAAGCCGCACCTGCCACGGCAGCGGACATCACCACCCTGTTCACCGACGCCCTGCATTGCCGCATCGAGTTTCCCGATGGCCGCGACGAAGCGCTCGCCCAGCGCCTGCGCGCGCAGGGCGTGACCGTGGTGGACCGCGCGCCCGGCGAAAGCCTGGACCTGCTCTACCTGTTTGCCACGCCGCTGGAGATCGATGGCACGCAGGTGTCCTCCATCACCGTGCGCGGCGGCAGCGGCAGCATTGTCGCGGCGCGCGCCACGGGCAGCCTGCAGGCGCTGGTCCAGCGCACCAAGGCCCGACCGCAGGCGCGCAGCAGCTGGAACCTGGAAGGTTTCGGCGAACTGCCCGCCCAGTACGCACGCGCCATGCCGCTCAGAAAGGGCGTGGACGAGACGCCACCGCGCATCGTCATCGGCCATGTGGCCGGCGAGGCGCCCGACGCCGTGCGCTGGGGCTGCCGCTCCTACGACGACTGACCGGGGCGCAGCCGCACCCCGCCCCTCTCTTTTTCCTGCGTTTTCACCATGCCCCTGCCCAGCTTCACCTCACAGCTTTCCCTGGACGAGCAACTCAAGGCCCTGAAGGACCAGATCCGCCAGGCCCCGGCCTCGGCGCCCCTGCGCGTCTACTACTTCCAGCTGCTGTGCGTGCTGGGCGAATGGCAAAAGGCGCTGGAGCAGTTGCAGCTGTGCGCGCAGCTCGACCCTTCGTGCGAGCCCATGGCGCGCGCCTACCGCGAGGCCATCCGCTGCGAGGTGCTGCGCGCCGAGGTCTTCGCCGGCAAGAAAAAGCCCTTTCTCATGGGCGAGCCCGCGCAATGGCTGGCCTGCCTGATCGACGCCCTGGCCCATGAAGGAGCGGCCGCCCAGGACCTGCGCGCCCGCGCCCTGGACGAAGCGCCCGCCACGGCCGGCCACATGGGCGAGCACCGCTTCGAATGGCTGGCCGACAGCGATACCCGCCTGGGGCCCGTGTGCGAGCTGCTGGCCCACGGCAGCTACTACTGGCTGCCCTTCGACGCCATTGCACAGATCGGCTTCGAGCCCGTGCAGGACCTGCGCGACCTGATCTGGCTGCCCTGCGAGGTCACGCTGCGCGAGGGCGGCGCGCTGCAGGGCTTCATGCCTGCGCGCTATCCGCTGGCGCCCGGCGATGACGACGCCGTCCGCATGTCGCGCCGCACGCAGTGGAGCCCGCTGGACACAGATGCCTCCGATCCTGACGAATCCGCAGGCCACGTCGCCGGCCACGGCCAGCGCACCTGGGTCACCGACTCCGAGGACTTTCCCATGCTGCAGGTGCGCCAGCTGGCGCTGAGCACCGCCACGCGATGACGGAGCAGGCCATGCACGGAACAGTCGCCCCCGCGTCCCCGCAAGCCCTGCGCTGCCCGTTCTTGCTGCTGGCTGCCTTGCTGTATCTGGGCCCGTGGCCTGCATCGGCCTCCAGCCACGGCCCGGCCAATGCCCTGCGCTGCGGCTGGTTCGACAATCCCACGCCCGCCAATGCCTCGCTGACCGATCGCGATACCGACTGGACCGTTGGCGTGCAGGGCGGCCATCAGGCCCAGGGTGACTGGCCCCGCTTTGCAAACCGTGACTGGTTGCGTACCGGCCATGGCAGCCACGGCTATGGCTGCGCCTGCATGAAGGTGTCCACCGATGACAAGGAGCAGATCGTTCAGATCTTCTCTGCCCGTTCGCGCCCTCTTTCCGCCTGCCGCCAAGACCCGGCGTTGAAGGCGAAGGAGCCCGTGACCCCCCTGGCGGCTGCCCGGCCGGCCGGTTCCTGAAGAAACAAGCCATGCGCCCCAGTCCCCTCAACCCCATGCCCACGCTGCGCACGCGCCAGAACCAGGCGACCGCAGCCAAGGACCGGCTGCAGCCCGCCCTGCTGGACCGGCTGACCGACCATGAGCCCCATCTGCGCACCGAGCGGCCCGATGCGGTCTTCGTGAACGAATCCCGCCTGCGCGAGGCCCTGCTGCGCGACCTGGGCTGGCTGCTCAATGCGCGCGATGCCTGGGACCACGTGGAGATGGAGGGGCTGGAGCATGTGCAGCGCTCGGTCATCAACTACGGCATGCCGCCGCTGGCCGGCCAGCTGCTGTCCGAGCTGGACTGGGGCCATGTGGAACGCAGCATCCGCGAAAGCATCCTGGCCTTCGAGCCGCGCATCCTGCCCAAGACGCTGGCCGTGACGCTGCTGGCCTCCACCGAGCAGCTCAACCACCACAACACGCTGCAGTTCGAGATCCGCTGCCAGTTCTGGTCCATGCCCTATCCGCTGGAGCTGCTGCTCAAGACCAGCCTGGACCTGGAGACGGGCCAGGTCTCGCTGCAAAACCTCAGGGCCTGAGCCCGGACGCCGCCACACACACCATGAATCCCCGCCTCGTCGAGTACTACAACCGCGAACTGGCCTATCTGCGCGAGCTGGGCGCCGAGTTCGCTGCCGCCTTTCCCAAGGTCGCGGGCCGTCTTTCGCTGCACGACACCGATGTGGCCGACCCCTATGTGGAGCGCCTGCTGGAGGGCTTCAGCTTTCTGAGCGCACGCATCCAGCTGAAGATGGACGCGGAGTTCCCGCGCCTGTCCCAGCGCATGCTGGAAATGGTCTGCCCCCATTACCTGGCGCCCACGCCATCCATGGTGGTGGTCCAGCTCAAGCCCAGTGCCAAGGAAGGCAACCTGGTCGATGGATTCACCCTGCCCTCGGGCAGCGTGCTGCGCACCCACAAGGTGCAGGAAGAGCAGACCATCTGCGATTTCCGCACCGGCGGGCCGCTGACGCTGTGGCCGCTGGAGATACGCCAGGCCCGCCTGGGCGGCCCGGCGCTGGACCTGCCCCATGCGCTGGTGCCCCAGCTGGGCGAGGCCGGCGGCCACCTGCGGCTGCAGCTGGCCACGCTGGATGCCTCGCAGTGCATGCAGGTGGCGCTGGACCAGCTGTGGGTGTACATCCATGCGGGCGACGTCGTAGCTTCCCATCTGCAGGAGCTCATCCACACGCAGACGCTGGCCATCGTGGTCCACCACCCGCAGGACCCGCGCCAGGTCTGGGACGTGCTCCCGCCCGATGCGCTGCGCGCCGAGGGCCATGACAGCGAACAGGCCCTGATTCCCTATTCGCACCGCGCCTTCCAGGGCCACCGGCTGCTGCACGAGTACTTCGCGTTTCCCGCGCGGCAGCGGTTCTTCTCGATCAACGGCCTGTCGCGCAGCATGCGCCGCATTGCCCACGACGGCGTGGGCATCACGCTGCTGCTGCGCCGCGCCGCGCCCACGCTGGAGCCGCAGATCGACGCGGCCAAGCTGCTGATGCACTGCATTCCGGCCATCAACCTGTTCGAGTACACGGCGGACCGCCTGCACGTGGCCTCCAACGTGCACGAATACCACGTCGTTGCCGACCGCATGCGGCCGCTGGACTTCGAGGTCTACGGCGTGCAGGCCGTCACCGGGCACCACGAAGGCAAGACGCAGGACCGTGAATTTGCGCCGCTGTACGCATCCACTCACGGCCTGCACTCCACCGAGCAGGCCTACTTCACCACGCGGCGCGAGCCCCGGCTGTTTTCCGAACGCAGCCTGCGCAGCGGCCCGCGCACGCAGTACCTGGGCTCGGAAGTCTTCATCTCGCTGGTGGACCAGCGCGAGGCGCCGTTCTCCGACGAGCTCAAGCAACTGTCCATGCATACCCTGTGCACCAATCGCGACCTGCCCCTGCTCATGCGCGTCAACCAGCCGGGCGGCGACTTTGCCCTTCAGGAGTCGGCACCGGTGGACTGGGCCCGTGTCATCGCCGGCCCCAGCGCCCCGATACCGGCCGTGGCCGATGGCGGCCTCACCTGGCGGCTGATCTCCCACCTGAGCCTGAACTACCTGGCCATGACCGACCTGTCCGACGAGGAAGGCGCGGCCACGCTGCAAGAGCTGCTGCGCCTGTACCTGGACCTGGGCAACCACCAACTGGCCGGACAGATCGCCGCCATCCAGGGCATGCGCATCGAACCCATCACGCGCCGCCTGCCCCAGCACCGCCAGCTCGTCTACGGGCGCGGCGTGGGCGTGCACCTGAGCGTGGACGAGCCGGCCATGGCCGGTGTCAGCCCCTGGCCCCTGGCCAACATGCTGGAGCGGTTCTTTGCCCGCCACGTGGGCGTCAACAGCTTCACCGAGCTGCAGCTGCACTCTCGCCAGCGCGGCCCCGTCGCGCACTGGGCGCCACGCCCCGGACAACGGCCCGGCATATGAGCAACGCCGCGCACGCTCCCCTTGCCCAGCCGGTGCCCGATCAGGACCCGGAGCTGCCCACCGTGCAGGCGAACGCGTCCGAGGACGCTCGGGCGCGCCTGTTCTGGCAGCGCCTGAGCGCCAGGCCCTACCAGTTCGACCTGATGCACAGCCTGCGCTACCTGCAGGCGCGCCACCCCGGCCTGCCGCGCCTGGGCCAGGCCACGCGCCCCAAGGACGAACCGCTGCGCCTGGGCCAGGACCCGTCGCTGGCCTTCGCGCCCGCCACCATCGCCGAGATCCTGCCCTCGCGCGCCGGCGAGCCCGAGCGCATGACGGTCTGGAACTTCGGCCTCTACGGCCCCAACGGACCGCTGCCCACGCACATCACCGAATACGTGCGCGAGCGCCTGCGCCAGCATGACGACGCCACGCTGGCGCGTTTTTCAGACATCTTTCACCACCGCATGCTGCTGCTGCTGTTCCGCGCCTGGTCGGACGCCCAGCCCACGGCATCGCTGGACCGCCCCGGCGAGGACCCCTTCGGCCGCTACATAGACAGCTTCATCGGCACCGGCCTGCCCAGCCAGCGCACACGCGACGACGTGCCCGACCACGCCAAGCGCTTTATGGCCGGCCACCTGACCCGCTGGACACGCAATCCCGAAGGCCTGTGCCAGGCCCTGTCGCACTACTTCCAGATCCCCGTGCGGCTGGAAGAAAACTGCCTGCACCACCTGGAGCTGGAACCCGGGCAGCAGACCCGGCTGCAAAGCCGCCCCTGCAACTCGCGCCTGGGAGTGGATGCCGTCGTGGGCTCGCGCGTGCCCGATGCGCAAAGCAAGTTCCGCCTGGTGCTCGGCCCGCTGGGCCTGGAGCAGTACCAGCAGCTGCTGCCCCAGGCCGCACTGTTCCAGACCCTGGTGGACTGGGTGCGCAACTACCTGGGCATCGAATACGCCTGGGACTATGTGCTGGTACTGCGCCGCCAGGAAGTGCCTGCCGCCCGGCTGGGCAGCAGCACCCAGCTCGGCTGGACCACCTGGCTCACGCATGCCGAGCCCGCACAGGACGCGCGCGACTTCCGCATGGACCCCGAAGCCTGGCTGCGCCAGCGCCGCCAGCCCGTGCGGGGCCGGCGCCCCGGCCCCGGCCCCAGTCCTCGAGCCACTGAATCACCGAACCACTGAATCACCACTTCCCTGCTCGCACACATGCCCACCGTACAGATCAAGTTCCCGCACAACGCACCGGTTCCTTCCACGCTGACGCTGGTCGAGGGCAACCGCCTGCGCGTCAAGATCGAGGCCGTCGCAAAGGCCTACAAGCTGGGTGCCAGGATCGATGCGCCCAGCATTCTTGCGGCCCAGCCCCCCGTACACAACGCCCGCGCCGACAGCTGGCAATTCGACTTCGTGGCGCAGCAGCCCGGGCTCACCAAGCTCAGCATCGTGGCGGTGCAGGGAAGCGGGCTCAGCGTCATGCCCGCAGCCATCACCGTGCAGGTGGAGAAGAGCATTTCGCTGCCTGCGGAGAGCACGACGGAGGGGATGCTGGCAAGGCTGTTCCTGGCGGAAAGCGTCTCGCCGGGCGACACCTCACTGGCCTGGAATCTCGACAACGTGAAAACCGGAATGCAATGGATGCGCCGAGTCATCGAGAACCGCTTGAAAAGCGGAAAGCCTGAAGACTTCATGGCCCGCGGTGCCACCAGCGTCGAGGACATCGTCATGGCGGATGACCGGGGATCGGTCCAATTCCATGGCTTCAACGTCTATCCGAAGCTGGGTCCCGACATTGCCAAGAACCTCCGCGACTATGTGGACAACGCCAACAACGGCCTGCATCCCAAACGCAAGGCCTATCTGGACTTTGTGCAGGCGGCCCTGGACGTTGCCACCGGCGCGGTGCCGCCAGACCCTACCCCCACAGGCCTGTTCGCCTGGAGAACTGCGAAATCCAGCTCTCCCGGTGCCGACTTCATTCAGCACGCCGCGCTGGCTAGAAACATGTTCTACACACATGCCCGGCTGCGCAAACGCGACTGATCCCCAAACACATCGAAAACCAAGGAGGGCACTCCATGTCACCAACCCATACCGGATCAAGCGCTTTGAAACCGCATCGCCATTTCCCAATGGCCAGCCTTGCCACTGCCATTGCAGTGAGCGCCTGCTTGATAGGTGCCCAAGCCTCCGAATCATCGCCGCCACCGGCATCGCCGGCTGAAATCAGCAGCCAGCAAACCCAGCCGACGGCTGCCGACTACTCTCGGCCTGCGCAGGAAAGAGTCGCGTCCATGACTGCGCTGCGGCAATACCTGAAGTTCAAGGATGAAGTCTGGGAAACCCAAAGAGCCCGCCAGAGCAATACCTTTTGCTTCGTGCAGCAGCGTCCCGACCATCCGTCCGATCCCGAGCCGAACGTGTGGATGGTCTGGCTCAATGGCGGCGAGATCGTCAATATGGGCTGGCATCTCTATTCGCCCAAAACGCTGACGAAAGAAGACGCCAAAGCGGATGGTGAAAGCCTGGCAAGAATGAAATCCATCAAGCTCGCGACCGACGTGCGAGAAACGGCCCAGGAAATCTACGGCAGCAGCTTCCTCGTCGAACGCGCCTGGGTGGACATGCTGCTGGCGCAATGCAAGGCCAAGGGCCGCACCATCAAAGTGACTCCTGCCCGATAGCCGCATGCCGCATATCGGACGCAACCGCTTTCCCGGCCCATGCCGTGTCAGGCAAGGCCGTCGCCTGCTCGCAAGGTGTCTGCTGGCCACCCTGGCGGGGTCGGCCCTGCCTTTGCTGGCAGCGCCTGAAAGCGGGCGGGCTTCCGATTTCTCGCGTCCGGCGCAATCCCTGATTCCTTCTCCAGCCGCCCTGCGTATCTATTTGAAGAGCCGCCAGGCATCGACTGGCCCCGGAAAGCCTTCAGCCCTCCAGCGCTTTTGCTTCGTGCAACAGCACAACCGCAGCGCAGTCCCTGCGCGCTCGTCGGTCTGGATGGTCTGGCTGGAAGGCGGCCAGATCGCCAATCTGGGGCAGCGCCGCTTCACCGCCAAACCATCGCCGGATGAAGCGCATTGGGATGGCGATGCCTTGTCCGAAGCCAAGGCCATCCACCTCGCCGCCGACGTCCGTGAAACGGCGCAGGAAATCACCGGCAGCAGCTTCCTCGTCGAACGCGCCTGGGTCGACCGGCTGCTGGCGCAGTGCCAGGCCAAGGGCCGCAAGGTCGAAGTCCGCCCCCAACGCTAGCCGGCAATTCCTACCGCCCATTGATCCCTTCTTTTTAAGCACCCAAGACCCATGACAGAAATCAGCCGCCAATCCCTCTTCGGCAAGCTCAACCCGCTGCTGTTCAAGTCGCTGGAAGGCGCCACCGTGTTCTGCAAGCTGCGCGGCAATCCCTATGTGGAGCTGGTGCACTGGCTGCACCAGCTGCTGCAGGAAAACGATTGCGACCTGATCCGCATCCTGCGCCACTTCGACATCGCCTCCGACCGCCTGGCCGCCGATGTGCTGCGCCGCCTGGACCAGCTGCCGCGCGGCGCCACCTCGATCAGCGACTTCTCCGAGCACATAGAGACCGCCATCGAGCGCGGCTGGGTCTATGCCACGCTGATGTTCAACGACAGCCAGATCCGCAGCGCCTATCTGCTGTCGGGCATGGTGCGCACGCGCTCGCTGGCCAATGAGCTGCGCTCCATCTCGCGCGAATTCGACAAGATCTCCGAGCCCGCGCTCAGCGATGCCTTCGCCCGCCTGCTGCCCGACTCGCCCGAGGCACGCATGCGCGCGGCCGATGGCAGCGGGCTGGAAGGCACGCCGGGCGAAGCGAGCCAGGCCACGGGCGCCGCACCCGGCCAGGGCGGTGCGCTGCAGCAGTACACGGTGGACCTGACGGCCCGCGCCAAGGCGGGCGAACTGGACCCCGTCACCGGCCGCGACGACGAAGTGCGTCAGATGGTGGACATCCTGCTGCGCCGCCGCCAGAACAACCCCATCCTGGTGGGCGAGGCCGGCGTGGGCAAGACCGCCGTGGTCGAAGGCCTGGCCCTGCGCATCGCCCAGGGCGATGTGCCGCCGCCGCTGCGGGGCGTGGAGCTGCGCGTGCTGGACGTGGGCCTGCTGCAGGCCGGCGCCAGCATGAAGGGCGAGTTCGAGAACCGCCTGCGCGGCCTGCTGGACGCCGTGCAGTCCAGCACCACGCCCATCGTGCTCTTCATCGACGAAGTCCACACCCTGGTGGGCGCGGGCGGCCAGGCCGGCACCGGCGATGCCGCCAACCTGCTCAAGCCCGCCCTGGCGCGCGGCACGCTGCGCACCATCGGCGCCACCACCTGGGCCGAGTACAAGAAATACATCGAAAAAGACCCGGCCCTGACACGCCGCTTCCAGCTCGTTCAGGTGCACGAGCCCGACGAGCCTCGCGCCGTGGACATGCTGCGCGGCGTGGCCGCCAAGCTGGAAAACCACCACCAGGTGCGCATTGCGGCCGACGCCGTGGCCGCGGCCGTCAGCCTGTCGCACCGCTACATTCCCTCTCGCCAGCTGCCCGACAAGGCCGTCAGCCTGCTGGACACGGCCTGCTCGCGCGTGGCCATGGCCCTGCATGCCACGCCCGCCCAGCTGGAAGCCGTGCAGCGCCGCATCGAGGCCCTGGGCGTGGAGCAGGAAGTGCTGCTGCGGGAGGCCGCCCTCGGCCTGCCCACGGCCGAGCGCCTGCAGGCGCTGGAAACCGACCTGGCCGGCCTGCGCGAGCGCCAGGCCACGCTGGCCGAGCGCTTTGGCCAGGAAAGCGCGCTGGCCCGCCGCATCCTGGAAACCGAGGCCGCCCTCATGGGACTGAAGCCGCCCGTCTTCTCCACCGGCGCCGCCGCAGACCCGTCCGCTGCGGCGCCGGAAACGGCCGCCGAAGCCACCGCAACCGAACCTGCCGAGCCACCCAGCGTGGCCTCGCTGGAAGCGCTGCGCCGCCAGCTCGCCGAGCTGCAGGGCGATTCCCCGCTGCTGCAGCCCGTGGTCGATGCCGGCGTGGTCGCCGCCGTCGTGGCCGAGTGGACCGGCATTCCCGTGGGCCGCATGGTGCGTGACGAGGTGCAGTCCGTGCTCTCGCTGGCAGACACGCTGGAGAAGCGCGTCATCGGCCAGCGCCACGGCCTGGAGGCCATCACGCGCCGCATCCAGACCTCCCGCGCGCGGCTGGACGATCCGAACAAACCCATTGGCGTCTTCCTGCTCGCCGGCCCCTCGGGCGTGGGCAAGACGGAAACCGCCCTCTCCCTGGCCGAAGCCCTGTATGGCGGCGAGCAAAACCTCATCACCATCAACATGAGCGAGTTCCAGGAGGCGCACACCGTCTCCACCCTCAAGGGCGCGCCGCCCGGCTACGTGGGCTACGGCGAAGGCGGCGTCCTCACCGAGGCCGTGCGCCGCCGCCCCTACAGCGTGGTCCTGCTCGACGAAATCGAAAAGGCCCACTCCGACGTGCACGAGATGTTCTTTCAGGTCTTCGACAAGGGCTGGATGGAGGACGGCGAGGGCCGCTACATCGACTTCAAGAACACCGTCATCATCCTGACCTCCAACGTGGGCTCGGACCTGATCGCCAACATGTGCCGCGACCCGGACCTGGCTCCCACGCCGGAAGGCCTGGCACAGGCCGTGCGCCAGCCGCTGCTGCAGACCTTCCCCGCCGCGCTGCTGGGCCGCCTGACCGTCGTGCCCTACTACCCCATCTCCGACGCCATGCTGGAGCAGATCATCCGGCTGCAGATGCTGCGCATCCAGCGGCGCATCGAGGAACGCCACGGCGCGCAGTTCAGCTTCGACGAAGCCGCCGTGGAGTTGGTGCGCCGCCGCTGCAGCGAGGTCGAATCGGGCGCGCGCATGGTGGACGGCATCCTCACCCAGAACCTGCTGCCGCGCATGGCTACCCACTTCCTGCAGGCCACCGTGCAAGGCCAGGAACTGCAAAGCCTGCATGCCGGCGCCAGCGGCGACGACTTCACGCTGGACGTGCGCACCCGCGCTGCGGAGCCGGCATGAGAAGGCACCGCCTGCCACGCGCCGCCACGGCAGTGATCGCAGCAGCTCTGCTGGCCGCCCCGGCTGCGCAGGCGCTGGACCTGGGCGCCATCGGCCAGGCGGCCGACACCGTGCAGCGGGCCTCGGGCGCCGCAACAGCCGGCCAGCAGGCGCTGGAGGCCGGCCGCAGCGCGGCCAGCACGGCCACCAACGCGGCCACCGGCGCCGCCAGCGAGGCCCGTGCCTGGTGGGACCGCAACCAGGCCCAGCCCGAGGCGGCACAGTCGCCGCCCTCCGGCGCCGCCCCCGTGCAGGACGACCAGGGCGGCCCACGCCGCGTCATGGCCGTGCTGGGCGACGCCTGGACGGACAGCGCCCGGCGCGGCCAGGCCGTGGTCGCGCTCATGGACCAGGGGCCGTACCTCGTGCAGCGCCAGGCCGCCCATGTGGCGCCGGCCAAGTCGCAATGGCTGGCCCTGCCGCGCGGCGACAGCACCGGCGTGGCCATCGAACTGCCCGGCGACCCCGACGGCACGACCTATGACCTGTCCACCGGCCGTGCCCGCCCCGGGGGCCGGGGCGTGCGCATCTTCGCCCTGTCCGTCCATGCCGACGTGCCCCAGCGCGCGGGCCGGCGCAGCCTGGACGCCATAGAGCAGCACGCCATGCTGCGCGCCAGCTCGGTGCGCACCGAATGGCCGCGCCAAAGCGGCGACATCCTGGAGCCCACGGGCGGCAAGCTGCTGGTCTGGGCCAGCGATGCCACGCAGCGCTTCCCTTCCGGCTTTGGCGCCGACGGGCGCCTGTTCACCGCCGACGACCCCATGGTCACCCTGCCGCGCGGCTACACCGTGGTCACGCTGGAGCCGCAGGGCCTGCGCTTCGACCGCGCCCGGGAAATCGCCCTGGCCTTCCATGCCGTCCAGCCCGCGCAGGACATCGACCTGTCCCGCCTGGGCGCGGGCGATGCGGCCCAGGCCCTCATCGGCCTCATTGCCGAGCGCCACCCGCTGGCCGCTGCCAGCGGCTTTGATGCCGGCAAGCTGCGTGCCGACTACGGCCAGCGCCTGCAGACCGCCGCCGAGCGCGGCGACAGCGCCGCACAGGCCCAGGCCCTGGCAGAAATGGGGCAGCGCCTGGGCGATGGCCAGTACCGCGTTCTGCTGCCCGGCGGCCAGGCTTGGCCTGCCCGCACAGACCGGGGCCTGTCCCCGCAGCTGCTGGCACGCGGCAGCGTCAACCTGCCCATGCCGCGCACCTGGCTGCGCGAGGACGGCCGCATCGCCATCACCGGCGTGGCGCCAGGCTCTGCCGCCGCCAAGGCGGGCCTGCAGCCCGGCAGCGACATCCTCGCCATCGAAGGGGAAAGCCCCACCCGCTACCTGGACCGCATTGCCCCCGCCTCGCTGCGCGCCGGTGCCGAAGCCCGCCGCGCCGACCTGCTGGCGCTGGACCTGGGCACGCCCGCCACGCTGAGCCTGCGCACCGCAGCGGGCACACCCTCGGCCAGCCAGGAGCAAACCCTGCGCCTGGACGCCGCCCCCGCCGCAACCACGGCCCTGCCTGCGGCCGAGCCCGCCCTCGCCTCCTTCCTGCTGCGCAGCGCCCAGGGCGGCAACCTGGCCTACATCGCCCTCGACAGCTTTGCCGACGGCGCCACCGGCCAGCTCAGCCGCTGGGAGGGCGCCCTGGCCGCAGCCACCCAGGCCAGGGTCACGGGCCTGGTCATCGACCTGCGCGCCCACCGGGGCGACGACGCCTACCAGCTGCTGCCCCACATGCTGGCCTCGCTCTACACACGCGACAAGCCGCTGCGCATGCAGGACGCCGCCCAGCGCCTGTTCGACCCCGCCGCCCGCGTCTGGCGCAGCCGTGGCGGCCTGGGCCTGCCGGCCCAGCTGCCGCTGGCCGCCTCGGGCACGCCCTTCACGGCCCCCGTCGCCGTGCTCACCGGCCCCGGCTGCGCCGGCCCCTGCGAACTGTTCGCCGCCTGGCTGCAGCACAGCCAACGTGCCGACATCGTCGCCACCAGCACCACGGCCGGCGCCACCGGCCCCGCCACACGCGTGCACCTGCCAGCTGGCTTCATCGTGCAAGTCCCCCTGCTCGCAGAAACCGGCCCCACTGCCGGCAACAACACCGCCGCACAAGCCCAAGGCGTGACCCCGCGCCTGCGCGTGCCCGTGGACGCGGCCTTCACCGCCTCCATCCAGGCCGGCGGCGACCCGCTGCTGGACGCTGCCGTGCTCCACCTGGAGCGCGCCCGCGCTGTGCAGGCATCGCGCTAGGACCAGCCATCCATCGTCTTACGGAGACCCCTGAACATGCCACTTGCCATTACCAGCCAGCCCGCAGGACCGCAGTTCGCCATCACGGCCGATGCCCAAATGCCCACCATCACGGTGACTGCCGTCCTGCAGAACGAAGCGCTGCCTGCAGGGAGCACGCCCATCTTCGAATGGTCGGCCACGCTGACGTTCGAAGGCGGCACACCGCCTACCAACACCGCGTATGGAAGTGGCCGAAGCACTGCACACAGCCCTCTGCCACCGCAGACCAGCGCCAGCCCGAGCTGGCGCATCCCGTTCACCGAAGTCCGTGGAGGCCTGCTGACCGTGCAGGTCACGATGCGGGCGGCCGGTGTGGAGCGCCGGGCGCGCGCCACCTGGACCATCGTCGGCACCAATCCCACGAGCACCGCCATCCGTGCCTTTGCCAACAGCATTGGCGCCGACAGGATCGTGTTTCGAAAAAAAATGCGGCAGGAAAGCTCGCTGCAACAATTCCGCACTCCCGGCAATTGGCCGAAATACAGCAGCGATGGCCTGGGTGGCGTGGGCCTGTGCCAACTCACCCGACCGGCACCGACCGCCAATCAGACCTGGAACTGGAAGGACAACGTGCGCGGCGGCTGGAAGCTCTTCCTGGAAAAGGAGGCCTTCGCAAGGGCATATCCTGGCAAGCAGCGCAAGGGCGAGCGGTTCAAAGGTCTGGTCAGAGCCTGGAACCAGGCCCGAACCGCACAAGGATTGC
Source organism: Delftia sp. WY8 (assembly GCF_018437695.1). NCBI lineage: Bacteria > Pseudomonadati > Pseudomonadota > Betaproteobacteria > Burkholderiales > Comamonadaceae > Delftia > Delftia sp. WY8. Next base: position 6,623,663 of record NZ_CP049795.1, on the reverse strand, counting down.
CAGCCATTCCCGTGGAACTGCCGGACTACACGGCCGAGCAGCTCGAACTCGACACCCTGCGCGGCTTCAACGGCTATGCCAACAATCTGCATGAGTACCGCATACGCATGCAAGGCGATCAACTGTGGGTGACGGTCAGCGCCGACGGCAATACGGCCCGCGCCGAATGGGAAAGGATTCCCGCCGCCGAGCGCGGCGCCGTGGGCGATCGCAACTATGTCGACAACGTGCTTGCCCGCGAGGACTTCTAGCCATGCCCTGGAGTGCTACTTCCCGCCGCTTCGCGACCATTGGCGTAATGCTGGCCAGCGCTTTGCTGTCGGTCGCATGCACGCGCAATGCGGATGACAGCCCTGCCGTCTCGTCCGTGCAGGCGAAGCCGGCCAGCTTCGCCTCGTCGAACGACCAGGACCCGTACCGCTATCTCTATACCGTTTACTGCAACGGCACCGTTGATCGCCTGGACCTCGTCCAACGATCCAAAGTGGGCAGTTTCCAGCTGTCCGAGCGCAGCGGCAGCCCCCCTGCCGTTGCGGCGCTTGCACAGCCGGGAGTGCGCCCCGGCGGTTGCCTGGCCCGCTCCGTGGCCACGGACGATGCGCAGGATCGCACTGCCGCAATGGTCCACATCGTTGCCAGCAGCCATGTGGATCCCGATGCCGATGGCCGCAAGCCGTATCAGTTGCTGACATTCGAGCTGCCCCAATGGACACTGCAGCAGACCCGCAACCTGGGCAGCCTGGATGCACCGCCCCGTCTGGCCATCTCCGCCAACGCAAGCCTGACCGTGCAGCCCCGGGACGAGGACCCGGCTGCAGCCATGGCCGCGCAGGTTCAGTCCTGGGCGGGAGCCGATGCGATGACCTGGGCCAATGCCATCGAATGGTCAGCAGGCAATGTGCTGCTGACCTATGCCTTGCCCGATCAGCGCGGCACGGGCGCAGCGCTGGCGCTGCGCACGGATGCGCGCATCGTGCGCCTGGCCGAATTCCGCCATGGCTCCGGCGACATCCCCCCGGACCTGCGTTTGGCGCCGGGCGGCCAGTTCGTGCTGGCCACCATGAAGCGATCCGTCCCCCTTGGCGAGGGCCTCAGCAAGGTCGAAGCCACCGGAGAGCTACGGCTGTATGGCGCTGACGGCCGCCAGCTCAGCGTTCTGAACCTGGAAAGCCTGGCAGGCAGCGTGCTTGCACTGAGCCAGTCCGGCAAGCTGGACCTGGACCAACCGCGCACCGACAACGACTGGTTCAACGTGGCCTTGACGCCTGGCGGCCTGGCTGTTTTCACCGACCGGCGCGGCAACTACCAGTTCATCGCGCTGGGGCACACCTTTCGCCCCGATCCCGTCATCGATCCAGCCCTGGATGACGCAGACGGCGCCCGTCCAGGGCTGGTGTACGCAGCCCGATAGCAGCAAAGGCACCTCTCCACCCGATCCACCGCCGGCGCACGCAGGTCCGCCCACCCGGACCTGACGCCCCCGCCCCTTGTCTACATCCAAGCACCGCGAGATCCGACACCATGACACGCAGAGTCACCATCAACACCCCCCTGGCAGACCAGCTGCAGCTGCGCCGGCTGCAGGGGCGCGAGGAAATCAGCCATCTGTTCGCCCTGGAGATCGACCTGCTCAGCGAGGACGACAGCATCGACCCCAAGGCCCTGCTGGGCAAGGGCGCCACCGTGGTGGTGGAGACCCAGGACGGCGGCAAGCGCTACATCGACGGCCTGGTCACTGCCTTTGGCATGCGCGGCCAGGACGAGCACCGCAACTTCCTGTACCGCGCACGCCTGTCGCCCTGGCTGTGGCTGGCCACGCGCCGCAGCGACTTCCGCATCTTCCAGAACAAGACGGTGCCGGACATCATCAACGAGGTCCTGGGCATCTACGGCCACCCCATGCAGCAGCGCCTGACGCGCTCCTACCGCACCTGGGAGTACTGCGTGCAGTACAACGAGACGGACTTCCAGTTCGTCTCGCGCCTCATGGAGCACGAGGGCATCTGCTACTACCACCAGCACAGCGCGGGCCAGCATGTGCTGACATTGGGCGACGATGTCATCGCCTCGCACGACCCGCTGCAGGGCGGCGCCGTCATCCCCTTCCACCCGCCGGGCAAGGCCGCCGTGGCGCGCGAGGAATGCATACACGCCTGGGAACTGCACCAGCGCGTCAAGCCCGGCCGGCACTACAACGACGACTACGACTTCAAGAAGCCCCGCGCCGAGCTGTCCAACATGCGCCGCAACCCGCCCGGCCACGCGCACGACGCCTACGAGATCTACGAATGGCCGGGCGGCTACACCGAGACCGGCGACGGCGAGGACTATATCCGCGTGCGCCTGCAGCAAAGCCTCACGCGCCAGAGCACGGTGCAGGGCCGCTCCAACCACCGCGCCATGGCGCCGGGCTACACCTTCACGCTGGACAACTATCCGCGCGGCGACCAGAACCAGGCCTACCTGGTCACGGCGGTCGACTATGCCTTCGAGGAGAACCCGCGCGTCAGCGACGGCGGCAGCGGCGAAGGCTCGGTGCAGAAATTCGTGCTCCAGGCCCAGCCCACCAGCCTTCCCTTCAAGCCCCAGCGCATCACCGCCAAACCACGTACCACGGGCCCGCAGACCGCCGTCGTCGTGGGCCCCGCAGGCGAAGAGATCTGGTGCGACCAGTACGGCCGCGTCAAGGTGCAGTTCCACTGGGACCGCATCGGCGGCATGAACGAGAACTCCAGCTGCTGGATGCGCGTGGCCACCAGCTGGGCCGGGCCGGGCTTTGGCGCCGTGCACATCCCGCGCATCGGCATGGAAGTCATCGTGGACTTCCTCAACGGGGATCCTGACCACCCCATCGTCATGGGCTGCGTCTACAACGCGGCCAACATGCCGCCCTGGGCACTGCCGGCCAACGCCACGCAATCGGGCATCAAGACCCGGTCGAGCAAGGGCGGCGCCCCAGGCGCGGGCATGAAGAACGGCCAGGGCGACGCCAACGCCATCCGCTTCGAGGACAAGGCGGGCGCCGAACAGCTGTGGCTGCACGCGCAAAAGGACCAGCTCACCGAAGTGGAGAACGACGAGGACAAATGGGTGGGCAACGACCGGCGCAAGACCATCGACCGAGACGAGACCAACGTCATCCACCGGGACCGCACCGAGACCGTGGACCGCGACGAGACCATCACCGTGCACAACAACCGCACGGAGCGTGTGGACCACAACGAGAAGATCAGCATCGGCGACAACCGCAATGAAGACGTTGGCATCGACGAGAACATCTCCATCGGCAAGAACCGCAGCAAGACCATAGGCCGCAACGAGAAGGACAAGATCGGCAACAACTGGTCGATCAAGGTGGGCAAGATGAAGACCGAGACCATCGGCATCGCCTACATGCAGAACGTGGGCGTGGGGCGCATGGAAAACGTCGGCGTCGCCTACAACCTGAACGTGGGCGCCATCATGGCCACCATCGTCGGCAGCACCCAGACCACCAGCGTGGGCAGCAGCCAGTCCACCACGGTCGGCAGCACCAAGACAACCACGGTCGGCTCCACGTATTCGCTGACCGTTGGGGGCGGTGGTGGCGGCGGATCTTCCGCAGGCGGCGGCGGTCTCGCAAGCAATGTGGTTGCGCCGTCCGAAAGCGGCTCGGGTGGTGGCGGCGGCGGCTCCAACATCACCATGGACGCGCAAAGCGTCGCCATCACCGTGGGCAGCAGCAGCCTCGTGCTCAAGGCAGACGGAACCATCACCGTCAATGGCAACAGCATCCAGCTCATCGGTGCCAACGATGTCACCACCAGTTCCGGCGGCATCCATGAAAACTGATCCACGCCACGGCCCCGGCCACACCCAACAGCACCCCAGTCTTCAAGGAGCACACCCATGACCGCACTCCAACGCCCGGCCCAGGCACAGGCCATCCCCACGGCATCTGGCCTGCAGCCCGCACAGGTTCTGCAACCCCAGCAAGACGATGGAAGCATCACCATCGAGTGCCTTGGCCAGCAGTGGCAGGCGGTCGCGTCCACCCACCTGCCCAGACTGGTGAGCGGACAGCACGTACTGGTCGCAATGCCCAGTCCCGAGGAGGGGCAGCACGACCTTGCCCCCTTGATCGTCGCCGCCTGGCCCGCAGCGCAGGCACCGGCCTGCCCGCCCTGGGAATTCGACCGCGCCAGCGGTGCCCTGAGCCTGCGCGTGGCCAGCCTGGAGCTGCAAGCCGTGCAAAGCGTGCTCATCCATTGCGCCGACACGCGACTGCAGTTCACCCGTGATGGGCAAGTACAGATCCGGGGCCAGACCATCACGGCTGCCGCCGTCGAAACCCACCGTCTCGAAGGTGGCTCCATCGAACTCAACTGACCAGGCCGCCGAAGGCAACGCCCCTGCGAACGCGGCATGCGCCGCAAGCCCTTCCCTTCGCTTCGACCGAATGAACACGTCAACTCCCCTTTTCCGCGCTCCTGCCGCTCCGCCGCTGCCCGCAATGCTGTCACGCCAGTTGGCGACAGCCATCCGTGCCTATGGCCGCCGCGCCGCATTGCTGCGGACCGAACACACACTCAGGGCATTGAAGGCCACCGACCAGCGGCTGGACATGCTGATGGCGGCATGCCGCTACTACGGCGGCACAGTGGCCCAGGAAGAAGCTGCCGCGTCCCACGCACAGGCACTGCCGGTTGACCGGGCAGGCTCGGCGCATGTCCGCATCGCCCTTTCAGAAGCGCATGAGGCCGATGCCGCAGCACGGCTTGCCTTGATTGCGCAATTGCTCCCGGAGCATCCCGTTGCCGTGCGCGATGGCCTGTGGTTCCACGCCGCTGAAGACACCTGCGTCCACCTGCTGGCATCGGGCGACGACCGCCTGCAGGCCCTGGGCGTGGAGCTGGCCGGCCTGCTGGCCCTGCCAAGCCACCTTGACGCGGTACACGCAGCGGCCAGGCGGGGTGCGGACACTGAAGCCTGCCTGCTGGCCTGCGCCCGCATGGGCCAGTTGCCCGATCAGGCCGCGCCCCGGCTGGCCGCCGTACTGCAAGGCCATGACCTGGCGCTGCAGCGCCGTGCGCTGGAGATCCTGTGCGTAGCCGGTGGGAGCCTGCTGCAGCGGGAGCTTGCGCGCTACATCGAGCGACTCACCGCCAACGATGGCCCCACGGAGGAATCCCACCCAGGACTCTGGGCCTCGGCAACGGACACCGCCATGGCGCTGTGGACCGCGCGCCAGCCTGAGCAGGCGCTTTCGGCCGTCACCCAGGGCCTGCGTCTGCCCCCCGACACCGTACTGCGCACGGTGGCCCTTGCCGGCCGTCTTCAAGGCCTGCTGCCGACACTGCGCTTCATCGAGCAACAGGACAGGCCGGTCACAGCCGCAGAGCGCGATCTGCTGCGGCTGGTGTTTGGCAAAGTGCCAGGCGAGCTCACCCATACACACGGGCAGGCTCCCGCCCGCACCGCCGCGCTGCGCACCCTGGCCTGCGAGGTCTTTGCCGCCAATGGTTGCCAGGCGCTGGAGCCCGGGCAGATCGGCGATTGGACAGATCCCGCGCTCAAGGAGCTTCTCTGGCCGCTGGACGGCATCCGCCTGCGTGCGGGTCGGCCACTGCACACCGTGCTGCCGCTCGAGGAAGCCTTTGACGTAGGCCACGGCCTGCGCCGCTGGCTGTATGTGGAGCATGCGGCCCGCACCGGCCGGCCGTTCCCGTTGTCCCACGAAGACCATGCCCGGCGGCAGATGACTGCCGTAGAGACGATCCAGCTCATCAGCAGCCTGGAAGACGACGGGACGGCGCAATGAACTGCAGCATCCTCAACAACACCCCGTTCGCTGCCCAGGCCTTTCCCCATACGGACGCGCAGGGCGTGCACTCGCTGGCCCTCGTCGCCAAGGGAACCTGGGAGCTGGCCGCCGGCGCCACGAACCTGCCCAGGCTGCGGCCGGCCGAGCGCCAGCGCCCCATCCACCGCGCCGGCCTGCTGCGCCCCCTGGGCAGTCTTGCCAGGGACGAGTTCCAGGCCCAGGTGCTTCAGCCGCGTGCACAGCAACCCTGGCCGATCTGCGAACCGGAGCATGTGCCTCCCAAACCCTGGTTCGACCTGCTGCTCGACGCCTGCGCCGTATCGCCGAACGGGCGCCCGGCCTCCAGCATCGACGTCGCCGTGGACTATGAGCGCCAGGGCCGCCAGCACCGCCTGGCCGCACTGAGGGCATTCAGCCCACGGATATGGATCAAGGACTTTGGCCAGTTGAAGGCCAGTGAGCTGGGGCCGTCATTGCGCATCCCGCTGCTGCGGCCGTTTGCCTTTGGAGGACAAACGCTGGACGCCAGGGGCAACAGCCTGGTGGACGAGCACAACCCGGACGGCATGGGTTTCTACGGCACGGCGGCGCAGGCCGCCTCGGCGCCCCTGCCATGGATGCAGGCGCTGGACAAACCGCTCAGGTACTGGGATGACACCGTGGCGGAACAGGCCCTTGGCCTGGGCCTGGTGCCTGCCCACCACCAGCCGCGCCGCGCGCTGCAGGGCAGCTTCGACGACGCCTGGCGCCAGAGCCGCGCACCGCTGTTGCCCCTGGACCATGATCCACGCCACCGCAACGCCGCACCGCAATCGCTGCAGCTGGCCGAGTCGCCGCGGCCCGGAGACGTACTGGCACTGCACCACATGGGCACCGAGCCGCTGATGCGTTTCGTCTGGCCACGGGTGGCCCTTGTGGCACAGGCTGAGACTGCGGGCGGCACGCTTTTGCCGCCCCAGGAGCTGCGTTGGGACACGCTGGCCGTGGACACGGAGCAAGCCGATGCCTCGCTGGTCTGGCGCGCCCTGCTGCCCCTTGCCGCGCAGGAACGCATCGCCGTGGTCCATCTCTGGGCCCATGAAAACGCCCCCGCGGTCCCCGCCGCCCCGCAATGAGTTCCCGCATGGCCTCCTCGAACACACCACCCTCATCCCCCTGCCTGTGGCGCATCCAGCATGCCGGGGCAGTCACCTGCATCGGCACCAGCGCCTGGCAGTCGGCTGCCTCCTGGGTCGGCATGCAAAAGCGCATGCGCAAACTCGTCGTTGCAGCCGTCAGCCCCCATCCCGTCACCATCGCCCCCTGTCCTGAGATCACCGAAGGCGAGCAGCAGACGGCACGCCTGGCCAAGCTGCTGGGCGCGGCACTGGCCGACCTCATTGCGGACGTGCAAAGCCGGCCCGCCGACGCCCCGGTCGCACTGCCACGCCTCATCGTGCTGGCATTGCCCATGCGCGTATCCGGTGACGAGGCCGCTGCACTGTGGCGCCAGACACTTGCCGCGCTGGAACGCTGGGCAGGCCCCAAAGCGTCGGCCCCCCTGATCAGCATTCCCCTGACCCCCGTCTTCGGAGGACATGGCGCCGGCTATGACGCCTTGCAGACCCTGGGGACGCCCACCGCAGCCGATGACCATGCCTTGCTGCTGGCGGTAGACAGCCTGCTGGACGAAGCCACCCTGGTGCAAGCCCATGCCCAGGCAGGCCTGTTGACCGACAGCCGCCCACAGGGCTGCATTGCCGGAGAGGCGGCTGCCGCCCTGCTGCTGCAGGCCGCGCCAGACACGACCTACCGGGATGACCGCCATCTGGTGCTGCATGTCCCCGCCCTGGCACGCGGCGCCGGCCCCCATCGCCTGCCACACCAGCGGGCCGATGCAGCGCCTTTGGCCGAGGTGCTGCGCGGCGCCCTCGACGGCGCGGGCTGGAAGGAGGAACACGTGGGCTGCGCCGTTTCCGATTTCGACGGATCGGACTGGCGCGCGGCCATCCAGGTCATGGCACGGGCTCGGCTGGACGGCAGCTTCCAGCCAGATACCTGGGAGCCTGCAGCCATGACCGGCCAGGTCGGCGCCGCCACCGGCCCCTTGCACTGGGCCCTGGCCGCCCAGCGCCTTCGCCACGATGCACGCCCGCCCAACTCCATCCTCAGCTGGGTGCTGGATGAAGGCGAGGAAGTGGCCGCCGTGGCGCTGGAACGCACCATCTGCGTCCAGTCCACTCGCAACGCATACCCCATCCACAGCAGCAACGGCGCCGCAACGCAGACCTTCTCGGCCCGCTTTCTGCAAAGCAAGGAGTCCTGAACACCATGGGCACGCACATCTTCAGCGGCGGCGATGGCGCCATCACCCAGACCGCCAACGCCTGGACCTTCGACCCGGCCACCCCGGTCCACCTCAAGCCCAAGGGCGACCCCGGCGTGGCCTGGCACTCCAACAACAGCAGCGCCATCAAGGTCCCGCTGGGCACCGTCAAGGAATACGGCACCGACATGGCCAACCGCTACGGCGCCATGGATACCGGCAAGCACGATCCGCTCACCGTCCTCGCAGGCCTGTTCACCAAGGTCAAGGACCACGCCAACCAGCACGTCACCTACGTCAAGTCCGTCGTCCATGAAGCGGGGGAGATGGTGGTCAACGGCGTCACCACGCTGACCAATGCCATCCTGATCAGACTGGCGCCTGAAACCGCCAAAATGATCGAGAACGGCAAAAACGTGCTGACCGGCATGGAATTGCGGCATTTCAGCGCGGCCGGTCAGGCCCAGGCCGAGGAATTGCTGGCAATGCTCAAGGACACAGACACCTACACGGGCCTGGCCGTCTCCATCGCCGCCACTGCCGTGCAGGGCGTCCCTGTACTGGGACAGATCGCAGGGGGCACCGTCATGGTGGACCGCGCCGTGGGCACGGGCCAGGCGGCCATACAGGCAGCCGAGGAAATCCGCAACATCACGGCCAACTGGGACTCGGAGATGACGCCTACGCAAATGGAAAACGCACGCATGCAACTGGCGCTGTGGCTCATGGGCAGCGGCGTGGCCGTGCTGGCGGCCCTGACAGGCAAATTCAAGCGCAAAACCAAAAGCCAGGGCAACAGCGATCAGCACCCCACCACCGAGCACAGCGACACCAAGAAGCCCGATGGCAAAGGCCCCTGCTCGCAGTGCGCCACACCCTTGCCCGTCATCCTGTCCACCGGCCAGAAGCACCTGGACGAAACCGATTTCACCCTCGCAGGCCCCATCCCCATCGTCTGGCGGCGCCGCTACATCTCGGGCCTTGCCGAAGAAAGTCCCTGGGGCCGGGGCTGGAGCCATGAATTCACGCAGGAACTGCGCCTGTCGGCCGATGGCTGCGTGCTGGCAGACGACACAGGCCTGTACGTCACATTGCCCTCCCTGGCCGTGGGAGCCGAGCATTTCGACATCTATGAAAAGTTCACGCTCAGCCACCCCGAACCCGACCTCTGGGCCATCACCTACAAGGAAGGCCTGTCCCGCCTCTTCCGCCGCGAAGCACCCGAGCAATGGCGCCTGCCGCTGGCCGCGCTCCAGGACCGCGACGGCAACACCGTGCAATTGCATTGGAAATACGCCCTGGGCTCGGACGAACCCGCCACAACGCAGACCTGGAGTGCACGCTACGCCGCAGGCCAGGGTGCTGCCCCCGCCACACAGGGCAAACCACCCGCGCCCTTCGCCCGCCCCCTGCTCGCCGGCCTGAGCGACACCGCAGGCCGCCGCCTGCACCTGCACTGGAGCGCGCCAGGCACACTGCCGCTGGACGCCTTTGCCGGCGCACGCCTGACTGCCGTGGTCCTTCATGCCGCGGAGCACGCCCCGCAGACCCTGGCCCAGTACGCCTACGACGCCCAGGGCCAGCTTATCTCCACGCACCACGGCAGCCAGCCCTACCGCCAATACGCCTGGCGCTCTGGCGTGCTGGTGGGCTACCGCAAATCCAGCGGGCATCGCTACTTCGCCCAGTACGACATCGAAGGACCCCAGGGCCGCGTGCTGCGCTCCTGGTGCGCCGACACGCCGGTACCCGGCCAGGACGACGACCGCTTCACTTACCTGCCCCATGAGCGCGTCACGCGCCACACCGACGGCCTGGGCCGTACCACCGCCTACCACTGGGATGCGCGCTTCAACATCATCGCCACCGTCATCGCGGAAGGCACGCCCGAACAGATCATCGAGCAGACCCCCACCGATGCCACCGGCGCCTCCACAGGCCGCATAGACCCCCTGGGCCGCCGCACCACCCTGCGCCGCGATGCACGCGGCAACCTGGTCCAGATCATCGACGCCATGGGCCATGCCACCACGCTGCAATACAACCCGCTGGACCTGGTCACCACGCTGCGCGACGCCCTCGGCCACGAATGGCAACAGGAATACGACAGCCGGGGCCACCTTGTGCAGGCCACCGACCCCTTGGGCCGCACCACGCGCTACCGCCATGACGCCCGGGGCCGCACCGTGGAAGTCATTGACGCCAAGGGAGGCTTCAAGCGCCTGGCCTGGGATGAGGCCGACCGCCTTGTGGCCTACACCGACTGCTCGGGCCAGACCACGCGCTTCGCCTACGACGCCCTGGGCCAGCCCGTGCTACGCACCGATGCGCTGGGCCAGCAGACCCGCTACGAATACAACGATGCGGGCCAGCTGATACGCGTCATCGAGCCGTCCAGCCCCGCGGCCCCAGGCAGCCAGCCCACCACCCCCATCCACCTCTACGCCTGGAACGGCGAAGGCCACCTGCTGGCCTACACCGACCCCATGGGCCAGAGCACCCGCTACACCTACGACGGCATGGGCCGCCCGCTCACCCGGATTGACGCCGCAGGCCGCAGCCTCGCCTACCACTACGACCGCGCCGGCCGCCTTATTGCCCTGGACAACGAGAACCACGCCCGCACCCACTTCCGCTACGACCTACGCGACCAGCTCACCGACGAAGTCGGCTTCGACGACCGCTGGCAGCGCTACATCTACAACGCCGCCGGTGAACTGACCCACGTCATCGAAGCCGGTGGCAGCGACGCCGGGCCCGGCAAGGTCACCTGCTTCGAGCGCGATGCCCTGGGCCGTCTGCTGGCCAAGCGCGCCCTGGGCCACACCGGCCCCGTGGAAGAAACCACCTACCGCTACGACGCCCTGGGCCGCCTGACCCAGGCCAGCAACGCCGCCTCCCACCTGGCCTTTGCCTATGACCCCATGGGCCAGTTGCTCAGCGAGACCCAGACCCTGCAGGCTCTCGGCAATGCCACAGGCCAGGCCCGCCAGAAACTGCAGCGCAGCCTCTCGCACGGCTATGACGAACTGGGCAACCGCACCCACACCCGCATGCCTGATGGCCGCACCCTGCACTGGCTGTTCTATGGCTCGGGCCACCTGCACCAGATCAACATCGCTCCAGCGCAAGGCCCTGACCAGCCTCCGGCGGCGCACCAGGTCATCGCCGACATGGAACGCGACGCCCTGCACCGCGAAGTGCGCCGCAGCCAGGGCGCACTGTCCAGCCGCTACGACTGGGACCCTGCCGGGCGTCTGCTGCGCCACCGCGCCGCGCTGCAAGGCAGCGGCCACGTGATCCGGCCCGGCAACTCCAACGCAACGCTGGAGCGTGGCTACGCCTACGACGCCGCAGGCCAGCTCATCGCCCGTGCCGACTCCCTGCGCGGCCGCCAGGACTTCCGCTACGACCCCACGGGCCGCATCCTAGCCAGCCTGCCCGCACAAGGCAGCCCGCTGGCCCGCGAACTGTTTGCCTTCGACCCCGCCGGCAACCTGCTGGACTCCATCCCCGGCAAAGACGGCCAACCCGTGGACACCACTCTTGGCGTGGTCGGCGACAACCGCCTGCGCTTCTACCAAGACCTGCACTTTGAATACGACGTGCACGGCAACGTCACAAAGCGCACCCGGGGCAACCAGAAGGCCGGCACCCAGGAAGTGCTGGACCTGACCTGGAACGCAGACCACCAGCTCATCGAATCGAACACCACGCGCCATGGCGTCACCCAGGCCACGCGCTACGCCTACGACCCCCTGGGCCGACGTGTCGCCAAAAGCGATGCCTTCGGCAGCACCCACTACCTCTGGGACGGCGACCTCATGGTGCACAGCCAGCGGGGCGCAAGACAGGCGCTTTACATCTACGAGCCGGGGAGCTTTGTGCCGCTGGCCACCATCCAGGGAGCGGGCGAAGAGCACAGCACCTACTGGTACCAATGCGACCAGATCGGTGCGCCGCTGGAGCTGACCGACGAACAAGGCCAGGTAGCCTGGGCGGCGGACTACAAGGTCTGGGGTGAGGCGGTCATGCGCGCCGTGTTGCGGACCGGCACCGATGATCGGCCTGTCAGTGCGCGGGCCTGGGGCTCAAAGCCTGTTGCACCACCTTCACCGCCGCCCATTGAGCAACCCTTCCGGTTTCAGGGACAGCAGTTTGATGAAGAGACGGGGCTGCACTACAACCGGTTTCGGTATTACGATCCTGTGGTTGGAGTATATGTTTCGCAAGATCCTATTAAGCTAGCGGGCGGTGTTAATTTTTATCGTTATGGAACGAACCCCGTAGTTTTTGCAGATCCTCTAGGCCTAGAGCCAGTAGCATTCAAGACCGCCGGTAAAACCCTATGCATAAAGAATAAATTTCCAGCCAATTCTCCGGCAGCTAAAGAACTACAAGAGTTCACAGATCGCTGGAACAAGCAGATTAATGCAAACGGTGGATCTATGACACGTAGAATACTGACAGAACAAGAGGAAAGAGAGTCTAGAAATTGGAAAAAAAGGATGCGCTGTCAATGTCCTGGAAATACGGTTGCTGGACATGTTCCAGATGCAGCAGCAGGTGGCCCGGCCATTCCTCTTGATTGGATGGCTCAAATGAAAGAGACAAATTCATATGTAGGAGGCATTGTATCTAAAATACCTGTAGGTTATACATACGACAGCGTGAAGCTTGTTGACAATTTAGGAGGCTGCTAATGCACAACACAACTTCTCTAATGGAAAAGTTATTCTTGAGAAATGCCAATGATCCTGAGCATGGCGATCAGGAGATTAGCGAAAAAGAGGATGATATACACGAAATCATGATGCTTGATTACAGCTTTAGAAAACTGTCTCCAATGCTGAAATTAAGGTTCGAATATGCAAGTAGCTGGAAAAATGCCAACCTTGATCAAGACTGGTTAAGTCTTAAAGAAATATCTGACATATACAATAATGATATAGCAAAAGAGTGGATAAGTTTAAGAAAAGAAAATTGGTCGGAAACTCCTCCAGAAAGTATCTCAGCTAGCCACTGCACACTTTTTGCTCTGAATCCTTACGAGCCAGAGGAGGCTTATTTGGTGTGGGTTGAAGGAAATATTGAACCGCAAGTTTGGAGATACTTCGGTGCAGACTATAAAATGTTCTTTAACTTAGAAAGATTTTTAGAATATCTAGTTGGAGAAAGAGAGAAAGACGACACTGGTCGATACTGAGATATTGCACCTCTGACCTGCTCTTGTACTCATACTTTGCCGGCCTGCCCGTCGAGGGCAGATCGTAGGCAGCCTGCTGGACACCTCAACAGCTCTGGACGGCCAACCCGTGGGCACCACCCTGGGCGCCGTCGGCGACAACCGCCTGCGCTTCTACCAGGACCTGCACTTTGAATACGACGTGCACGGCAACGTCACAAAGCGCACCCGGGGCAACCAGAAAGCCGGTACCCAGGAAGTACTGGACCTGACCTGGAACGCAGACCACCAGCTCATCGAATCGAACACCACGCGCCATGGCGTCACCCAGGCCACCCGCTACACCTACGACCCCCTGGGCCGGCGTGTCTCCAAGAGCGATGCCTTCGGCAGCACCCACTACCTGTGGGATGGCGACCTCACGGTGCACAGCCAACGCGGTGTAAGGCAGGCGCTGTACATCTACGAGCCAGGCAGCTTTGTACCGCTGGCCACCATCCAGGGAGCGGGCGAGGAACACAGCACCTACTGGTACCAGTGCGACCAGATCGGAGCCCCGCTCGAGTTGACCGACGAACAAGGCCAGGTGGCCTGGGCGGCGGACTACAAGGTCTGGGGTGAGGCGGTCATGCGCAGCGTGTTGAGGACCGGCACCGATGATCGGCCGATCAGCGCGCGGGCTTGGGGAATCAAGGTCACTGTGCCAACTCCGCGCCGATCCGTCGAACAGCCACTGCGCTTGCAAGGACAACAATTTGATGAAGAAACAGGTTTGAACTATAACCTTTTCAGATATTACGACCCGAAAATTGGAAGATTTATATCGCAAGATCCTATCGGCGTACTGGGAGGCAGTAATTTATTTGAGTTCGCACTGAACCCATTGACATTGAAAGATCCATGGGGACTTAAATCTATTCCTCACACAGATACAAATGGTGGGAAAGGCTATGATATCTATGCAATCTGTAAAGAAGGCGGAGTCGTCGGCTATGTTGGGCAAACAGGTGACATGGATGTTAGGCAAGGCCAACATCGTGATTCAGGACGACTACAAACTGGAGAAGATTTAAAACGTATTAGTAATGTACCCACTTATGGCGATGCTCGAGGCTTTGAACAAAAACTGATAGAGCATCACGATACTCTTGACGGAAAATGGGGATGCCCTTGCGGGAAAGGAAATATTGGAAATAAAAAGGTAGGCTACAACCGCGATAGCACCACAAGGCCTGCAGATCGACACAGTGCATTTGAAAAAGGCTATCAGAAAGCTGAAGAATGGTTAAAAAATGCCCCCTCTTCTCAAATTAACCCCTGCTAATATATGAAAATACGATTCAAGGAAGTTCAGCCCGGTGATATATTAGGCATATACATAGGAAATGGGTGCTACGCATATATGCGCCTTTTATACATGATAGCCGGCCATACATATCTGTGTGAAGTTTTTGAATTCAAGAGCACAAAGCTGGAATTTACAGAAGAGATACTTCATGCAAATCAGTTAACTCCACTTGTCAGTGCAAATTGGAAGGCATATCTTGACCCAAAATTTTGGCATGGAGAAGTGGTTCACAGAGATAATTCATTTACCCCGCCAATAGATCGGATAAGCGACGCGAGACTAATGAATGTTTCCCAGATAATAAAATTCAACATGAACTGGACTCCAAATAGTGATCAAATGTTGATCATGGCTGAAGATGTTTGGGATGAAGAAAAACATGCTGCACTAAGTAAAAAGCACGCCAACTTAGAACTTTATGATAATCCAGAGAAGCTAATTTGTGAAATTAGAAATAAGCTCAAACTGAAGCCAACACTAGATTATAAAGACAGAACAAAACGAATGGAGATTTTTAATTGGCTGAAAAATAACAAGATATATCTCGGATAAACAAAATGGGAACTTGGAGTACAGAAATATTTGGCAATGATGAGTCATTCCATTGGCTTGGTCTATTGGAGAGAAAAAAAGATTATTCGTTGATCCGTGAATCTTTCGAAGAAATCAATGTAGCCAAAGATTCATATATTGAAATTGATTTAGCCTCTGGAGCGCTAGCGGCAGCAGAGGTTATTGCTCAAGCCTATGGACATCCAGGGTCATCAATCAATATTGTAGAGCGCATTGCAGAATGGCTCGAATTTGATTGCATTGAATCACCTTCACCTGACCTTTTGCCTATGGCTCGCCTGGCCGTAGGGCGTGTTCTGCGACCACCTTGCGAAGCTTTGGAGGGATGGCAGTCAGTGGAGGATTTGGAAGAGTGGTGTCAGCATGTAAGAGCGCTACAAGCACGACTGAACATGGTTAGCTGATAAAACAATTCATTCACACAACTCGCTACGCCTACGACCCCCTGGGCCGGTGCGTCTCCAAGAGCGATGCCTTCGGCAGCACCCACTACCTGTGGGATGGCGACCTCATGGTGCACAGCCAGCGGGGCGCAAGACAGGCGCTGTACATCTACGAGCCAGGCAGCTTTGTACCGCTGGCCACCATCCAGGGAGCGGGCGAGGAACACAGCACCTACTGGTACCAATGCGACCAGATCGGTGCCCCGCTGGAGCTGACCGACGAGCAAGGCCAGGTGGCCTGGGCGGCGGACTACAAGGTCTGGGGTGAGGCGGTCATGCGCAGCGTGTTGCAAACCGGCACCGATGATCGACCCGTCAGCGCACGGGCTTGGGGCTCAAAGCCTGTTGCACCACCTCCACCGCCGCCCATTGAGCAACCCTTCCGCTTCCAGGGACAGCAGTTTGATGAGGAGACGGGGCTGCATTACAACCGGTTCAGGTATTACGATCCGGTGGTGGGGAGGTTTGTTAGTCAGGATCCTATTGGTTTAGAAGGTGGAATAAACCTATTCTTGAATTCGAACAATACAACCGGATGGATTGATCCATATGGCTTGGCACCGTTTAAACCCTGTCCCTGCACTTGCAAGAAAATATTGGATAACATGAAAGCGAATGGAAGAGATTACGGTGCAAAATCAAATACAGCCAAAGATGGTCATCACATTATCCAAGATGCAGCTGCTAAAACCATACCGAAATATAGTTATACAGGAGCACCAGCCATACAGTTAGGTGGACCTTCTACAAAAATTGGATCTGAACACTATATTGCAACGCAAATTCAACGTGAGGCAGGGGGTGGAACATACGCTGCTGAAAGAAGAATAGGATACAAAGCAATTAGAAAGGCTGGATTGACAGAAGAGGAATCAAAATGTTTATTCCTAATGCATGTCGATCCTTATTTCAACAACCTTGGGGTTACAGCAACAACACCCATGCGAACTGTAGCAAACAGGAGATGAAATGACTGAATCATACTTGGAAAATAATCCTAGAATCATTTCAAATATAAAGTCAATAATAAAAGAAATGGCCAAAGAAAATTATGACGTATTGCATACAAAAAACCTGCTAGGTGATGCATCGCCACAGGAATATATTGAGCGTTCTCATGACATCTTTCGCGGAAAATTAATTACAATACCACCCGACGATGCATTGCAGAAATCATACGTATTTGACCTTCCCAAAGATCCTAATGATAAATACGCCATCGATGTATTTCTGTGGAGCAACGGCGAAGAAAGTGACGCTGTGGCAACCTTTTGCGTAAGAAGAAATCCTAAGTCCGATGCTCAAGCAGTCTATCTCTATGATTTAAAAATTCCATAACACGTCCGTATATACGACACCACCGGCCGCATCCTCGCCAGCCTGCCCGCACAAGGCAGCCCGCTGGCCCGCGAACTGTTTGCCTTCGACCCCGCAGGCAACCTGCTGGACTCCATCCCCGGCAAAGACGGCCAGCCCGTGGACACCACTCTTAGCGTGGTGGGCGACAACCGCCTGCGCTTCTACCAAGACCTGCACTTTGAATACGACGTGCACGGCAACGTCACAAAGCGCACCCGGGGCAACCAGAAGGCCGGCACCCAGGAAGTGCTGGACCTGACCTGGAACGCAGACCACCAGCTCATCGAATCGAACACCACGCGCCATGGCGTCACCCAGGCCACGCGCTATGCCTACGACCCCCTGGGCCGACGTGTCGCCAAAAGCGATGCCTTCGGCAGCACCCACTACCTGTGGGATGGTGACCTCATGGTGCACAGCCAGCGTGGAGGAAGACAGGCGCTCTATATCTACGAGCCAGGCAGCTTTGTACCGCTGGCCACCATTCAGGGAGCGGGCGAGGAACACAGTACCTACTGGTACCAGTGCGACCAGATCGGTGCGCCGCTGGAGCTGACCGACGAGCAAGGCCAGGTAGCCTGGGCTGCGGACTGCAAGGTCTGGGGTGAGGCGGTCATGCGCAGCGTGTTGCGGACCGGCACCGATGATCGGTCCGTCATCCATCGGTAGACAATTCTCTGAGACAGATGATATTGTCATGAAGGCAGTAGAGTTGGTAGATAGGCTAAATAGACGGTCGTGAGCGATTAATGCTGTGGACCCAGGTTTCATTTTCAGGTACTCCAGGAGTATTCTTTTACCTCTCGGGAATCGTCACAAAAACCTTTGATTCACAATCATGACCAGCACTATCGATACGGTAAAGATTTTGATGTCTGACAGATATCGTCGCGAACCTCCTCTGCCGGAGGAAACAATTACAGAAATATCCAGAAGGCTCAATCTTCCTGACGATTACGCGAATTGGATGCGCTGGTCCAATGAAGGCGAAGGAAATTTTGGTGATATGTACCTGACGTTCTGGCCGCTGGACGAACTGGAGCAACTCAACAAGGATTTTCTTGTTCAGCATTACCTGGGTGCCGAAGCTTTGTGTTTTGGCACAGATGGAGGAGGAACCGGCTATGTCTTCAAATCTCTTCCCAATGACACCTCCATCTGGTCTGTTCCGCTGGGAGACTTGGACTGGTCAGCTGCAAGCAAGATTGGTGATGATTTTGGCTCGGCGTTGTTTAAAGCTCTGACCACTATCGATTCCGTTCACATCAAAGCAATTCAACGTCAAAAGTGCGATTTTTTTGAATCACCTGCAGCTTACCCTGACCCATATTCAAGAATAGGAATAGCTTTACAGACAAGAGGGCAGCAACCAGTTACAGGAATGCGCGCTCTACCCGATCAAGAATGCGCAGGTTGGTATATATGGGCTGGAGATTATTCCAGCGCTGCAGATTTCTTCCAGTCTGTACACGTCGGCCATGTTTTGGAATTTTGGCCTGAATTACTTCCCTACTTGGCACTGGCTCCAGATTATCGCTTCATCATTGATGATGAAGGCTATGAAGATGTCTGGAAAGACCCGGTGATCACTATGAAATAGTCATTATCGTATTGACAAGGATGTCGAATTATTATTTTCAAATATTCATCGGTGCATCAAATGAACAGACAAGATATATTAAGAGATTTTGGAAAAATCTTCATCAAAGAGGCAAGAGACTCTTCTATTGAGAGAGTTTTTGATTTTATACAAGGAAATCTTAGAACACCTGAGTCTATAAGATTTAGTGAATTCTATTCGCCTCTTTCACAAGATCAAAAAGATGATTTCAAATATCTTGCACTCCTGGCTATCGATTCTGCTATTTTCAGAATACTCAGAATGGCTGATCAAGAGGTGATTGATATAAAATTCAACGATAGCGACAGCATTTCTCAAATGAGTGATGGTCTTGCTGGAGAGCTGTTTGGTGATAGTGGCTGGATGAAAGAATTCAGTGACTATCCATCCACAACAATATAGTTTTGGATATAAATACGTCTCAATATTTAGAGTGAACAACACCACCGACCGCCAATCGTGCGCACAATATCACCACCGCCAACTTCAACAACGCTTCGTGGGTATTCAGCTGCCGGTCAACGCGGATTCGCAGCTTGCCAAAGCCTTCAACCCATCATCGGTCCGCGCTAGTATGAATACTCTGCAACAGCATGTGACGAAATGACATTAACCACTTATAGGAAATATTTGAATGAATAAAGAATATTACATAATAGCCATCAACGAGGAATTCGGATGCTCTGCTGGATTTTATCATTCCATACTTGCTAAAGATTTTGAAGAGGTAGAAGGGGATTATGGTTATAACCCTTGGTATGCCGGCCCCAAAAGATACGGAGGAACACTACCATCGCTTCCTGAAAAACTCATTTTGATGGAGAAAATAACTATACATATGAAGTTCGCAAGGGTGCAGAGTACTTTTATGTCATAAGTGCGGAATTCGCAAGATGCCTGCCAAAAATCAAACATAATTTTTCCGAAATCAAACGTGTTGATTGCATCGACAGCAAAGGCATTTCAAGAAATACCAGGGATGTTTTCATCGCAATACCAAAGAAATTCAAAGCCGAAAACTGCTTGGATCTTTCAAATAGCAAACCAATATCTCCAAGAGGCATTGAATATGAAAGTCTCCATTTCAAGGATGACTTGGATTTTGACATTTTCGACATTGTGAATATATCATCTAGTCAGGCAAGACTAATTGGTTCAGAGAAGGCAAAAGAAATATTCGAAGATCATGGCATACGATGTGTGAAATACATACCCATAAGTGATATAAACGCCAGCATGCAATGTCATATGAATGAGCTATACAAGCCCATTGGATTTTATGATCCGGTATGAAAATTCAATTTTCGCTGACTATTTGCTTGCAGTAGAGTACCAATATGAGCATTGACTCTTCGAAAATTTCTTATGTTTTAAATAAATATATCAATGGGGAAATATGCACAGGATTTGAAGAAACCAACACCCTCATAGAAAATTTAGGAGAATTACACTCAATAGGATTTGATAGTACAGGGGATCCTTGTGGTCATGAGTTATTTGAGAAAAATTATTCTATAAACCAAAGAAACCAAGGAGTTAATTTAAAACTATATACATTCAGAAGAAAATTATGGAGTAGCGGCCTGGATTTCTACGGATTTAGATTATCAAATATTTTAAGAAAAATAGATTCACCAAGCAATATAAGACTATTTCTGGACAACCATAGATCAAACGGCGCCATCATTATCAATGAAATATGTGTTTGCAGATTTTCATATTATAAAGAAAAGCCGCTAGCACTTACTTTTGAAACCGACATAGGAATAATTGATGAGATGCGAAATAAACGTATTTCCACCAACGCGATCCACAACGAATTTTCAGAAATTCTTACGCAAACAGCATTTAAAAATAATAAAAAGATCCGCCTACTAAGAAAAATAATAATCAACGCAGGTCATGAATTAGGCTAGCCCAATATATACCCTGTGGATTGGTGACAAAAACTGAAGAAACGGAGATTTTATTGTCTATGCGACATAACTATCGACATCAGTGACGTTCTGCTATTTGAAGTGTTGTCACGGAATCTATGTCAATGGTCAAAGATATTCCAAATGCAAAAATACAGATCATGGATCTATTGAAGATCATCTGCAATCATCAAATTACCCAAAACAAGCAAATTTTGGACGAAGATAACTCATTCGAAATTTCACGTGTCTTAGAAAACTACATTTCCAACCCAAAGCACAAGAGGCAGAGGTACACGATGCCTCCAGAATCAAGTGTGGCAGAAATGGAAACACGGGAAGGATTGGGGCCATTTGACAAGCTTTCAGACATTGATCTCTGGATTGATGGAGAGCCATCTGATTTAACTGCTGTATTCAGAATAAAAACATCGGCATGCACTGGTGAATCCACTGTATTTATTTATGACTTGAAGGTATTATAGATATTCAATCGTACAACACAGGAAAATGTCCCGCATACTTTTGCGATCGCATTATTCGAAATTTGATTTTCATGAGCAAGATGACAGCGCCCTCATTAATCAACTCATTATTCATCCATGAAAAATCTCATCAATCTCAAGAAAGTCATTGAGGAAATTTCCATTAATGAAGGATGGCTCTACGCAAAGACTGATATCGATATAGAAGATGATGCCAAGGTATTTTTCTATAGCGCGGATTTAAATCAGAGTCCCCAGGATGAATTACAAGTTAGAGAATTATTTTTCAGGGCAGGATTTTCCCCCTATCTTTCAAAAGAAGATGTGGAGGATATAATCGAAAATCTGGAACAGCAAGTGGAATTCCCCACTATCGTTGACTATATAAATGCGATACGGTTTTATAAAAAGCATGATGCATTTATCGTTATGTAAAAATGAGCAAAAAACCCCACGGAATGACAAGTGATGGCAGCAAGAGGAAGCGCAGCGCTTTCTGGCTGCCACGGGCTATCGCCTGCCTTGGGACCATTAGTGGAAGTACGTTGCGAAGGCGGGCACGGAGCGGCTGTATGTGTGCGGGGACGTGGTTCCCCAGCGCGATCCGTCCGGGGATGTGTGCCTGACCCAGTTTGGCGATGGACAGGGCCATATGGGCAAATCCGTGCACAGCCGTTGTTGTGGCGCTCCTGGTACAGCAATGTTCTGGTGGCGTCATTTTTCGGCTTTAGGATGGCGGGCCATGCGCAATTCCCACCCCCTTTGGACGGCAGCAGCCCTGGGCCTGGCAGCGGCCCTAGGTAGCGGCCCGGCTTACGCGGCTCGCCCCATGATCACGGACGATGCCCGCATCG
Organism: Delftia sp. WY8; assembly: GCF_018437695.1. NCBI lineage: Bacteria > Pseudomonadati > Pseudomonadota > Betaproteobacteria > Burkholderiales > Comamonadaceae > Delftia > Delftia sp. WY8. The sequence goes on along the minus strand of NZ_CP049795.1, from coordinate 6,601,771 downwards.
TCGATGCCAAGTCCTGCCAGCTGGAAAGCTGGGTCAAGTCCAGGAAGGACAGCACGGAGTTCTGGGCGCAGCCGGCCTGCAATTTCACGGGCAATCTGGAGCTGACGCTGGGCGCGGCACGCACGCGAGAGGACGGCAGCAGCCGGACCACGGATGTGGTGATCCAGGGCAAGACCCTGTTCAAGGAACTGCAGCCCAATGGCTGGGGCTGGGGCCTGGCCGTGGGCAATGCGCGGCATCCGAATGACGAGGGCCAGGTCCGGGGGGATCTGTACGCCTATGTGCCCGTCACGTTCTCGCTGCGCGATGACCGGCTGTTCTTCCACACCAACGTGGGCTGGCTGCGCACGGCGCAGACGCATCGCAACCTCATGACCTGGGGCCTGGCCACCGAGGCCCAATTGAGCCAGAGCACCTGGCTGATTGCCGAGACATTCGGCCAGAACCAGGGCAAGCCCTTCTACCAGATGGGCCTGCGCTACTGGCTGGTGCCTGGACATGTGCAGGTCGATGCCACCTACGGCAACCGCGCGGGCAGCAGCACGCAGGAGCGGTGGTTTTCCATCGGCTTGCGGCTGCTGTCGTCACCGTTCCTGCCCTGAGCCCTGCCTGGTGGCTGGCGTCGCGCCCGTATGCCTGCAGGCCCGGACGCCATGGAAACCGGCGCCCCGCACCGGCCGGTGCGGGGCGGACCGTGCAGGACCGCAATGCCTGCCGCAGTGCCTATTTGTTGGGCTTGGCTGCAGGGCCGGCCGGGATGGCGGCGACGCCATCAGGCTTGACGTAGGTGACCGAGGTCACGTAGTGCACGCCGTCGTATTTTTCTGCGCCGTTCGGGCCGGTACGCTGGCCGCCGCTGCGCTCGTCGTGCGTGGCTTCGGCCACGTAGGTGCCCTTCCAGGGCATGTCGAACTGCACCAGGCCCTGCTCGTCGGCATGGGCTTCCTTGCTCCAGCCCGATTGCACGGTCAGCACCACCTTGGCCTTGGGCAGCGGCTGGCCCTTGTAGATGACCTTGAACTCGCCGGCCTTGCCCGAGGGCACCACATCCAGCGTCAGGCGCGGGGCCTGGGCGGCAAAGCCGGTGATCAGGCGCGCGGCCGGGTGGTACCAGTTGCGCAGTTCCTGCTCGCCCTTCTTGCTGGTGTACAGCGGGTAGCCGGCATCCTCGGCCACGATGCTGTCGCCCTGGCCGGCCTTGAAGGGCAGCGCAAAGCCGGTGCCGGTCTTTCGGCCATCGGCCGCCTTCTCGCCCTGGGCAGACACCAGGGTGGCCACGGGCTTGCCGAACTTGTCGAGCAGGCCCGGCGATGTCTCGCGCAGGTTGTCGCCGAATTCGCCAAAGCGGATCACGGCGGTTTCGCCGGCCGGCTGTTCCAGCCAGATCTGGTGGGCCTGGCTGGCGCCGCTGGCGGCCAGGAGTGCGGAGACAAGAATCCAGTGTTTCTTCATTGCAGCTTCCTCAAAGGACAAAAAAACAGCCATCGGCGCCACAACGGGCCGACGGCATGAACGTGCTTGGGCAGTGGGGTGCGGCCGCATGGCGCCGCATTGGTTATTGAATGCGAATGGTTTGCATTCTATGTGCATTGCACACCGCCCCGGCGCAGTTCACCAGGTGGCTGCAATGGGGTTCGGCCCAGCGCTCAGGCGGCATCCTCGATGCGCACCGGCTCGCCCGTGAAGGCCAGCGCCTCGGCGGCCTGCTCCCAAGGGCTCCGGTCAGCCGCCCGGGCCGGGCGCAGCACAAAGCCCTCGCCTTCCGCATGCGTGGTGCTGGCCGCGGGCTGCAGCGGCAGGCCCATGCGCTCATGCGCCTGGGCCACCAGGGTGCGGGCGTAGATTTCCGCAGCCATGCTGCGCAGGCGCGGCTTGTAGACCTTGCCCACGTTGGTGGTGGGGAGCGCATCGATGATGCGCACATAGCGCGGGCGCGCAGGCGCTTCGTCCACGCCGGCTGCGGCAAAGGCCAGCAGTTCGGTCTCATCGGCCTGGGCGCCGGGGTGGAGCGCGACAAAGGCCACAGGCACCTCGCCCGCATAGGCATCGGGTGCGCCCACGGCGGCGCAGGCCTTGACGGCGGGATGGCGCTCCAGCGCCTGCTCTATCACCTGCGGATCGATGTTGTGGCCGCTGCGGATGATGACGTCCTTGGAACGCCCGCGCAGCCGCAGCAGGCCATCGTCGCCGACCGAGCCCAGGTCGCCCGTGATCAGCCAGCCGTCGTCGGTGAGGTAGCTGGACGGCTCAATGCCGCCCAGGTATCCGGAAAACAGGTTGGGCGACTGGAACACCACCATGCCGGTTTCGCCAGGCGCGGCTTCCTGGTCCGATGGCCTGCCGTCCGGCCCCATGCGGCGCACGGCCAGGCGCGCAAACGGCAGGCGCAGGCCCACATGTCCGGCCGCCGCGTGCAGGCCGGGCGGCGTGATGGTGGAGATGCCCGTCATCTCGGTCATGCCCAGGCTCTCGTGCACATGGAAACCGCTGTGCGCCTTGAAGCGCGCCGCCACCTCGGGCGACAGCGGCGCGGCGCCCGTGCGGAAGTAGCGGATGGAGGACACATCGGCCCCCTGCAGCGGCACCTCCACCAGCGCGGCCAGCACCGTGGGCACGGCCGACATCAGCGTGGGCTTCCACTGTGCCGCCATGCGCCAGAAGCCGGCAATCACGGCCTTGTTGCGAAACAGCCCCGTGGTCGGAATGATGACGTGGGCCCCGGCCGAGAAGCAGGCCAGCGAGCCCGGCAGCACGCCCGCCACATGGAACAGCGGGTAGCCGTTGATGGTGCGGTCGGCCGTGTTCAGGCCCTGCATCTGCACGCTGGCCCAGGCGGTGTAGACCTGGGCGCCATGCGTTTGCACGGCGATCTTGGGCGCACCCGTGGTGCCCCCGGTATGAAAGTAGGCCGCCACGTCGCCGGCCTGGGGCTGGCGCCCGCTCACCAACCGGTCGGAGGGCTGGGCGGCCAGGGCGGCGTTCAGATCGCTGGCGGGCCAGCGCTGTCCATCCCCCAGGGGAGTCCGACCTTCATGCGAGACCCAGAGCACATGCGCCAGGTCCGCATCCAGCGCCGTGACTTTCTCGCGGATGCCGGCATCGTCCTCGTCCGCCCAGGCGATCAGAAAGCGCGCGCCCGTGGTCCGCATCAGGGCAGAGATCTTCTCGGCACTCAGCAAAGGATTGATGGGCTGCACGATGCCCGCCGCCTCGCCGCCCCACAGCGCAAAGTGGTACTCCATGCAGCCGGGCAGCAGGATGGCCACCGTGTCGCTGGCGCCCATGCCCAGCGCATGCAGGGCGTTGGCCGTCTGGTGGATCCGGCCCAGCAGTTCGGCATAGCTCAGGTGCCGGGCGTCATCCACGCTGCCGGCCTGGGGCAGAAAGCTCAGCGCCCTGCCCTGGCCGTGCTCACGCGCGGAGTTGCAAAACAGGTCGTAGACCGTTTGCGCCGTGATCAGCCCGGCCATGGGCTGGCTTTCGATGGCCTCCACATCGGCCAGGGAACGCACGGCCCGCAGGGGCCGGAACATGGATTGCGCAGGAATAGGACTCATGGCCATGGGCTCACTCCGCACCCAGGCCGTTGGTACGCACCACCTCGCCCCAGCGCGTGTAGTCGCTGCGGATCAGGCCCTCGGTGTCCTGGGGGTTGAGGTAGGCGGCCGTCACGCCGATCTTCTCGAAGCGGTCGCGCACCTCGTCGGTGGCCAGCAGCTGGCGCGAGGTGGCGCTGAGCTTGTCGATGATGGCGCGCGGTGTTTCCCTGGGTGCCACCAGGCCGCCCCAGGACGATGCCTCATAGCCGCCAAAGCCCTGCTCGGCCATGGTCTGCACGCCGTCCAGCGCCTTCACGCGCTGCGGCGTGCCCACCGCCAGCGCCTTCAGCCGGCCGCTGCGGATATGGGGCAGCGCAGACACCATGTCCGCATAGATCACCGGCACCACGCCGCCCAGCGTGTCGTTCATGGCGGGCGCGCTGCCCTTGTAGGCCACGTGCTGCATGGTGTGCAGCCTGGCGGATTTCATCAGCTCCATGCTCAGGTGGCCCGAGCTGCCCGCCCCGGAGCTGGTGTAGTCCAGCGTGGCGGGCTGCGCCTTGGCGTACTGGAACAGCGATTTGAGGTCCGTCACCTTGGGCAGCGACTGCGCATTGACCGCAATCACATTGGGCAAGTCATAGATCTTGGTGACCGGGGCGAAATCCGTGGCCGGGTGGAACTTGACGTTCTTGAAGAAATGCGGCGCCATGATGGTGGGCGTGACCATCATCATCAGCGTATAGCCGTCAGGCGCTGCCGTGCGGAACTGGCCCGCCGCCACCGCGCCCGATGCGCCGGGCTTGTTCTCTATCACCACCGGCTGGCCCAGCTGGCGCCCCAGCGCCTCGGCGTAGACGCGCGCTGCGCCATCGGTGGGCCCACCCGGCGGGAAGGGAACGACCAGGCGAATCGGCCTGTCGGGCCAGGCGCCGGTATCGGTATTGGCCTGCGCCGCGCTGCACAGCGATGCGAACGCTGCCACGCCGATGGCGCCCAGCGCCATGCCCTTGGCCAACGCCTGTCTTTTTGTGATGCCTGCCATCTTGTCTCCTTGAATGTTTATGTGTTCTGGCTGGCCCATTCTGCCCAGCGCACCCTCTTTGACAATGGCGGCGGCGGTTGACATCATGTCAAATAATATTGACACCCCCTTGGACTTCAGCGCATGGATCTCCTGGCATTCAACATCCTTGTCCAGATCATCGAGCACGGAAACCTGAGCCAGGCGGCAAAGTTCTTGAACATGTCGCGGGCCAACGTGAGCTACCACCTGGCCCGGCTGGAGAAGTCCCTGGGCGCATCGCTGCTGCGCAGAACGCCCCAGGGCGTGGAGGCCACCGAGGTCGGCCAGCGCATCTACCGCCATGCACGCAACATCCTCAACGAGACCGAACTGGTGCGCGAGCTGGCCCAAAGCAGCACGGACGACATCTCGGGAAAGATCGGGCTGAGCGTGCCCACCGGCTACGGCCACCTGGTCATGGCGCCGTGGCTGATCGAGTTCAAGCGCGCCCATCCGCAGGTGGTGCTGGACATCCGCCTGGAAAACTTCATAGACAACCTGCTCAAGGACAGCGTGGACATCGCCATCCGCGTCATGTCCGACCCGCCGCCCATGCTGGTGGCGCGCGACATGGGGCCGGTGCGCTACAGCCTGTGCGCCTCCAGCGACTGGCTGCGCAGCCACCGCCTGCCGGAGACACCGTCCGAGCTGTCGCGCACGCCGCTCATCACATCGGGCGGAGAAAGCGGCAAGGTGCGCCTGCAGATTGCGCGGAACGGCCAGCCACTGGAGGAGCTGGACATCACGCCCACGCTGATGTCGCGCAGCTACCCTTTCCTGTGCGACTGCATCACCGGTGGCTTGGGCGTGGGGCTGGTGCCCGACTACATGGTGCGCCGCCAGGTGGAAGATGGCCGCGTCGTGCTGGCCATGCAGGACTACGAATTCAGCATCAACCAGGGCCGCATGTTCATGCTGTACATGCCCAACCGCTTCCAGTCCGGCGCCGCCCGGGCCTTGATCGACTTTCTGAGCGACAGGATGGGCCTTGCGCGCATCATCCGGCCGGGTGACTTGCCCGACGGCACAGGCGTTGCGACCGCCGGAGTGACGCTGGAACAAAGTTTGTAGACGACTGGTCGGTTTTTCGTTAGACTTCGATCCCATGAAGAAACCCGCACAGGAAACACGCCAGCACATCCTTGATGTGGCCAAGGCGTTGATGACCCAGAAAGGCTACACGGCCGTCGGCCTGGCCGAGGTCGTCGCGGCCGCGGGCGTGCCCAAGGGCTCCTTCTACTACTACTTCAAGTCCAAGGAAGAGTTCGGCCAGGCCCTGCTGCAGGAGTACTTCGACGAGTACCTGGCCAAGATCGATGCGCTCATGGAGACGCCCGATCCGGCCATCTCCCGGCTGATGACCTACTTCCGCCATTGGACACAGAAACAATGCTCGGCCCATGCAGGAGGCCAGTGCCTGGTGGTCAAGCTGGGCCCCGAGGTCTGCGACCTGTCCGACGACATGCGCTCGGTGCTGCGCACCGGCACCGACGCCATCATCACCCGCCTGACCGACTGCGTGCGCGCAGGCCAGGCCGACGGCTCCATCACCTCCACCATGGATGCCCCCACGCTGGCCGAATCGCTGTACCAGCTGTGGCTGGGTGCCTCCCTGCTGTCCAAGCTGGGCCGGCATGAGGAGCCCTTTGCCGCAGCCCTTGTTTCCACGAAGCGGCTGCTGGGCTGAGCAGGCCTGGACGCTGCTTTTTATTTGTCTTTTTGTAGACGACTGGTCAACTTCAAACCTTTCACCCTTCGCCCATCCCTCCTCCTTTTTGTTCAACCACCACCACTGCACACCATGACCGACCACAGCCTTCACACCGATCTGTTCTCCCCCACCCAACTGGGCGGCCTGTCGCTCGCCAACCGCTTCGTCATGGCCCCGCTGACCCGCAGCCGCGCCGGTGACGACGGCGTGCCCACCGAACTGCACGCCACCTACTACGCCCAGCGTGCCAGCGCAGGCCTGTTGATCAGCGAAGCCGTCAACATCTCGGCCCAGGGCCGCGGCTACAACCTGACCCCCGGCATCTGGACCGAGGAACAGGTCGCCGGCTGGAAGAAGGTCACCGACGCCGTACATGCGGCCGGCGGCAAGATCGTGGCCCAGCTGTGGCACGTGGGCCGCTACTCGCACGTGGACCTGCAGCCCGGTGGCGTGGCCCCTGTCGCCCCCTCTGCCATCAAGGCCGAAGGCGTCACCTTCACGCCCAACGGCGTAGCCGAGGTGTCCATGCCCCGCGCCCTGGAAACCAGCGAAATCCCCGGCATCGTCGAGCAATACCGCCATGCGGCCGAATGCGCCAAGCGTGCAGGCTTTGACGGCGTGGAAGTGCACTCGGCCAACGGCTACCTGCTCGACCAGTTCCTGCGCGACTCCACCAACCACCGCAGCGACGCCTACGGCGGCAGCATCGAAAACCGCGCCCGCCTGACGCTGGAAGTCACCGACACCGTGGCCAAGGTCTGGGGCGCCGACCGCGTGGGCATCCGCCTGTCGCCCGTCACGCCCAACGCCGGCAACACGCCGCTGGACAGCGACGTGATGGCCCTCTACGGCTACCTCATCCCCCAGCTCAACCGCTTCGGCCTGGCCTACCTGCACGTCGTGGAAGGCGCCACCGGCGGCTCGCGCGAACTGCCGCCCGGCGTGGACCTGGACGCGCTGCGCAAGCTCTTTGACGGCGCCTACATGGGCAACAACGGCTATGACCTGGAACTGGCCATGGATCGCCGCGCCAAGGGCTTGGTCGATACCGTGGCCATCGGCCGCCCCTTCATCGCCAACCCCGATCTGGTGGCCCGCCTGCGCCACGGCAAGGAGCTGGCCGTGGCCCCGCACGAGGCCTACTACGGCGGCGGCGCCCAGGGCTACACGGACTGGCCAGTGGCCGCCTGAGCCGGCCATCCGCCCCACGATCTGCGGCACACTGGCTGATCTGCGTCCTCATCGAATGACCAAGCGAAAGACCAAGCCATGCAACTGCTGATCGTAGGCGCCACGGGGCTGGTGGGCAGCCAGGTGCTGCAACAGGCCCTGGCCGACAGCCGCATCACCCGCGTCGTGGCCCCGGTACGCCGGGCGCTGCCGGCGCATCCCAGGCTGCTCGCCCCCATCGTCGATTTCGAGCACCTGTCCGAAGATGCCAACTGGTGGAGCGCCGATGCCCTGGTCTGCACTCTGGGCACCACCATCAAGACAGCCGGCAGCCAGCCGGCTTTTCGGCGCGTGGACCATGACTACCCGCTGCTGGCCGCCCGCCTGGCCCATCGGCACGGCACGCCCACCTATGTGCTGAACTCGGCCATGGGCGCCGACGCCGGCTCGCGCATCTTCTACAACCGCGTCAAGGGTGAGCTCGAGCGCGACCTGCAGGCGCAAGGCTTTGCCTCCCTCACCTTCGTGCGCCCCGGCCTGATCAGCGGCCCGCGCACCGAGCACCGGGCGGGCGAGCGCTTCATGGTCAGCCTTCTTGGCGCCCTGGGCCCGCTGCTGCCCCGGCGCTGGCGGCTCAACCCCGCGCACCGCATTGCCCAGGCTTTGATAGAGGCTGCTGTCAACGCCAGACCCGGCGTCCATATCGTGGGCTCCGAGGCACTGGCCGAATGAACCCGGCGCCCGCACGCGCAAAAACAGAACCATTCAGGAACCCCTGCATGAACCCGCATATTGCCCCGGTCGATCTCGCCAAGTCCTACCGACTGATCAACCACGGCCCCACCGTCCTGGTCTCGGCACGCCACGGCGGCGTGGACAACGTCATGGCCGCAGCCTGGTGCTGCGCGCTGGACTTTGCGCCCCCGAAGCTCACCGTGGTGCTGGACAAGGCCACGGCCACGCGCGCCTTGGTCGAGCACAGCGGCATGTTCGTGATCCAGGTGCCCACGGCCGCCCAGTTGCAGCTCACGCACCAGGTCGGCACGCTCAGCCTGTCCACCGATGCCGGCAAGCTCGCCACCAGCGGCGTTCAGTTGTTCGGCATGGACGGGTTCGACCTGCCCTTCGTGGACGGCTGCGCCGGCTGGCTGGCCTGCAGGCTGATCCCGGAACCCCACAACCAGCAGGCCTACGACCTGTTCATCGGCGAGATCGTGGGCGCGTGGTCCGACACCCGCGTATTCCGCAACGGCCACTGGCACTTCGAGAGCGCCGACCCCGCGCTGCGCAGCCTGCACTACGTGGCGGGTGGGCAGTTCTATGCGATTGGGCAGGCGTTGAGGGTGCAGGAAAGCAAAGAATAGTTTCTTTTTCCATTTCAGAAATCTGGCAGTACTTCTACTGCAATGCTTGCTGCGTCCTGAAGATCAATACCGCATCTGCGGTATATTTTCACTGGGACAAACAATTCATTATTCCTTCCCGTGGTTGTTATTTTTCACATCAACTGAAGGGAATCAAAATGGAATGGAACTCAACAAGAAACCAGTGGACGCGTCAGCTTGTCTTTTCCTTGATCGCGTGTCCCATCGCGGTCTTGATGACAGGGTGCAGTGGTGCAGAGGAAGTCTTGGATGCCATCGCAGTCGCCACAGGAGATGGTGGCAAGCGTGTCAAGCTCACCGGTCCTGTCATGGGCGATCAGCGCATGATCTGCATTGATAGTCCACCACGCGTGGCACCGGCCGAATTGCAAAGAGAAATTGACAAATACCTGTTCAAGTCCATCCGTTGGGATAGTGGCACACCCGACAAGAAAACGACTGTCAACAAGGAAATCGAGGACAACCGGTCATGCAGCTATCGGATATCACCTTACGAAACCATTTCCTGGGACCAGTTCGTTTCTGACGCCATCAATCAGCAATTGGCAGATTGGGGGAATTTCAGCGCAAATACAAATATGGCAGGCCAAAAATATATCGATGTCTGCATGAAAGACAATGAATGCGAGGATGGAGACATTCTAGCCATCACATTGAATGAAAGGGAAGTTGCTCGTTCCGAACTTTTCAACCAGCCAAGTTGTTTTGAGGTGCCCGTCAGCTCAGGAGTCAGCTATCTTGGCATACGGGCCATCAATGGCAGCGGCAACAAGGGAGCGTGCTCCTATGCGGATCGAAATACAGGGGAAGTGACGGTAAGCGGGGCCACAGGCGCGGGACGCACGCAGCTCTATAGCGTGCGTGGCGGCCAGGGCTCCTATGGATCACTCACCATCGTCAATTAGTTTTCGCATCCTGGAAGAGGATATGACCGCATATTGACCAGCTCAATAGAAAATTCGTTCGATGAACTCCTGGGTGCTGCAACAGTCCTGCGGGCTTTGATGTTTACAAAGGGCCAATCGCAAAATAAAGCGAATAGTGCCTGCAGCTCCTGAAAACTCCGCTCAAAAAATATTTCATCCCAGAGCCAGTGCCGAAGCCATCCCGCAAATGCGGTATGGCCTTGCGCACCATGGCTGGGAAGACTGCTGTCTAGGCGGATGAGGGAAACCATCGAATCCTTGCGCCGCCCATTCCCAATCGTTTGAAAGGCAGATACCCAATGACCAAGCAGACCCCCAAATTGCGCCCCACCCTCATCGCCGGTGCCGTGCTCGCGCTTACGGCTTGCGGAGGTGGCAGTGGCGGTGGCGGAGACAACGAAGTGACGCCACCGGTTGCACCACCAACACAAACGACCCAGGAGTTGGTGCAGAAGTACATGGATGCCAGACAGGCGCTGACCGCCACCCAGTTGCCCGCCAAAGGCACCGAGCGCTTTGCGCATCTCGACGACTGCTACCTGGGCAACGGCAGCAGCAAGGAGCGTCTGGTCACCCATTGGGATGAAAACCAGACCCAGGTCCAGGCCTCCAATGCCTATCAGATTGGGCGGAGCTTCGAAAATCTGCAAATCCTGGCAGAGCGCAAAGCCACCAATGCCGACGGATCCGCACGGCATGAGGTGGATATCAGCTACGACGAAAAATTCACGGACGGGACCAGCACAAGGGACCAGCGCGAAACTCTGATCGCAGGAAGCAGCAGCGGCACCTGCGCCACTCCCCGCAATGCAGCCGAGATGCGCAGCCTGGGCAATCAGCGCGTGGTAAGCGTGGGACTGGTGTCGCGCAACCGCGCCAATGTGGTACGCCAGCTGTCCGACGGCGAACCGTCCGCCAGTCCGTTCCACTTGCGGCGCGAGGTGCAGTTTGGCATTTCCGATCCTGCTCGGCTGGCAACTTACGCCATTGTCAGTTGGCCGTCGGCGCAGGCAGGCGGCGCGCGCAACTCGCTCAAGCTGCTGTCGCCACGCATCATGCGCGATGCACCCGAAATGCAAGGCGTGCGGGGCAACGCCAGCTATGCGGACACCAACAACTTCCGGCAGTGTCGATCGAACGCCAGCAACGACGTGGCCAACGCCGGCACGGCAGATTGCACCAACGCGCAACTGGGTGTGGCCAACGACTCGTGGGGCTCCACCGTGCGCAGCGGGTTCGATGCTGCCGCCATGGCAGACGGTGACAACCGTTTCGCAGCGCTGGGCCTGGCAGCGGGAACCGAGGTGCGCTTCGATATCCATGCCGACGATGGCTGGAAAGCCGTCAACGGACAGCAAGGCAAAACACCCATCGCCACCTATCAGGTCACGCTGAAGAGCGGGTCTTATGCGTTTGCGCAGATACCTGTCAATGCCTATCCCCAGTTCAACACCATCTCGCCCTCAGAGGGCGAGATCGTGGCCGGCTTCAAGGCCGGCGGCGGCAGCGCGCAGGTTGTCTGGTCGGCTGCGCAACCGCCAGCGGGCAGCATGCCCATGGCACTTTCAGTACTCAGTTCCTACCGGCAGGGCGCTGCGGCGGGGTCTGCCTCCGGCCTGCCCACGGTACGCACGCCCAACCTGACCGTGCCTGTTCCCAAAGGAGCCACCTCGGCCACCATACCTTTTGGAGGCAAGCCGGACGGTGCATCGGCCACGAACTATGCCGAGTTCCTCCTCGTCTACGCTGACCGCAACGGCAGGGAGATGTACTACAACCTGCAATACACCCCCTGAAGCAAGGGCTGCGTGACCAGCGCCCAATCCATCGCCCAGCCCGCAAGGCGCTGCGCGATGGGCAGGGACTGTTCACACCATTCCCCACCCCTGCAGCAGTTGCACCAATTCCACCTGCCGATGGCAGCCCGTCTTGCGCATCAGGTTCTTCATGTGGGTGCGCGCCGTATGCCAACTGCATCCTTCCATCAAGGCATAGTCCTTCACGGTCTTTCCGCCTGCCAGAAGCAACAGAAGGCGGGTCTCGCTGGGTGACAGGCCCAGCATCTCGCCCACCAGGCCTTGATTCTGCAAAACCATGGAGCCGGGCAACGTCAGAAAGATCAGGGCCAGGGGCTGTTGCCACGGCGCGGCAAACGCATGGTTGGCCGCCAGAGGCAACGCAGTCAGCCTGAGCAGGGACTGGCTGGACCGGCTGCCTTGGAGCACCAAGGCAGCCGCCTTTGCGGGATTGGCGCAAGCGGCGGAGACCAAGCCTTGCAAGCGTGCATGCGCCTCGCCCGAAGTGCATCGCAGCCCGCCGTGCACACATTGCAACGTGCCGAATGTTGCGAGCAGGCGCTCTGCCGCCGGATTGGCATGCTGCAGCCGGCACCGAGCATCCACGACGAGCAGTGCCTGCGCCAGCGCATCCAGTGCCGCGAGTCCCCATGCTGCCTGGCCGCATAGCTGGCCCATGCGCGCGCGCAAGCGGCCGGCCCGCTCGATGTGCGGCATCAAATGCTCTAGGAATGCCTTGTCCTGTGCACCATAGACGCCGGCATCCCTGGGGCGCATGAAACTGATGAAATCACGCGCATTGCCTTCCACGCGAACGGTGGCAGCGGCGGTATGCCGCAGTCCCAGCGGAACCAGCCAATCCGTATAGACGCTGTTCTGTGACGCCTGCCTGGCACTGATGTGCTCATGGTCCAGCATGACCTGGGCCACGGGCAGCCGCTGCACGGTTGCCATCCGCAGGTCGTTGCGCGCGTGGTGTGTCTCGTACTCCTGCATCAAGTCGTGATGCAGACCGAAGCTTTCCAGATTGCTTGCGCTTTGCGGAACGGCTGCCTCGCCAGCATTCAGCGTGAAATAGTGAAAGACGCCCGCCTGCAATTGCGCGCACATTCCCGCGAGCGCCTCGCTCCAGGCCTGGGGAGCGAGCACCCCCTCATACAGCTGACCGGCGATGGCATCGATGCGTTGTTGCACGGACTCACCTCGGCTGCAGGGATTGCAGCAGCCCCACCAATTCCACCTGCCGGTGGCAACCTGTCTTGCGCATCAGGTTCTTCATGTGGGTGCGCGCCGTATGCCAGCTGCACCCCTCTATCCGGGCGTAGTCCTTGACGGTCCTGCCCGTGGCAAGCAGCACCGCCAGACGCGCTTCCGAGGGCGACAAACCCAGCGCTTCCTGCACGAGTCCGGGACTCGGGCCAGAAAATGGCGTACCGGCATCCGCCATTACCAGCAAAGCCATGGGCCGCTGGCGGAACGCAGCGGCATGGCTGGGCTTGAGCGGCAGGACCGTCACCATCAACCGCAACGCAGAGCCTGCCGTCAGGCACAGCGCCCCGGCCAGGCCCTGTGCATGATGGCCGCAAGCCTGGGCCACAAGATGTAGCAGTTGCGCCTGGGCCTGCCCGTCAACGCAGCGCAGCAGGCCGTGGCGCACAGACAAGGCTTCGCAAAAAGCTGCCAGCAGGCAGTCGGCCGAGGGGTTGCAGTAGTGGATGCGGCAATTTGAATCCACAAGTGCAATGCCTTGCGGCAAGTTGTCCAGGGCTGTGAATCCCAAAGCCGCCTGCCGCGCCAGTCCGCCCATGTGCATGCGCAGGCGGGCGGCACGCGCCAGATCGGGCATCCACTGCTGCATGAAGACCCGCTCCTGTACGCCATAGATTCCACGATCCGTAGGACGCATGAAACCCAGGAAGTCCTGCGTCCCCCCCTCGTCGCGCACCTTGACACCCAGCGTGTTGCGAAGTCCGTGGGGCGCCAGCACATCGACGTAGACCGCATTGCGCGACATCTCCCATGCGCTGAAGTGCTCATGGTCGAGCATGAACTGGCCCTGGGGCAGGCTCGCCACGACGGACATGCGCAGGTCCTCGCCAACGTAGTGGGTTTCGTATTCACGCAATTTATCGGCATCGATGCCCGCCAGGTCGTGGTTGTGCACGCTCTCGACCACCCCGCCACCAGTGCTGCCCAGCGTGAAGAAATGGAAAACGGACGCGCCCAGCGCCTGCCGCATGGCGTCCAGCGCAGACTGCCAGTCCTCAGCGGAAAGTACTCCGTCGTACAGCAGTCCCGGTATATGGCAACTGGCACCCTGTCGATCAATAAATTTCATGGAAATGAATTATTGATTCTTTATAGCTATTTTCAATCAGACAGCTCTGAATTTCGATACCGGTCTTGCCACGTCGATTTGGGGCAATGTTCACACGGTTGTATTGCACAATCCATTAATGCCCGCCGCCCCCGTCCGCTCCGCACCCACGCGCGAAACCTATTCCGAACTGCAGCAGGCCTACGAGCACTTCAACCAGCGCCTTTTTGACGATGCCCTGCCCCATTGCCTGATCACGCTGCAGCGCGAGAAACGCACCTGCGGTTATTTCTCTGCCGCGCGCTTTGCCTCGCTGGACGGCAGCACCACCGACGAGATTGCGCTCAACCCCGCCTACTTCGCGGCGGTGCCCATCATCGAGACGCTGCAGACCCTGGTGCATGAGATGACGCACCTGTGGCAGCACCACTTCGGCAAGCCGGGCCGTGCGCGTTACCACAACGAGGAATGGGCGGACAAGCTGGAATCGCTGGGCCTCATGCCCTCGTCCACGGGCCGGCCCGGCGGGCGGCGCACGGGCGACATGATGGCCGACTACGCCGTGGCGGGCGGCCCCTTCCTGGCGGCCTGCGATGCCTTGCTGACCACGCGCTTCCAGCTGAGCTGGTACGACCGCTTCCCGGCCATCGAGCATGTGGTCACGGGCCAGTGGAGCATGGCCACGCAGCTCCAGGGCATGCAGGGCACCCAGCCGCCCATGTCCTCCGTGCCCGCCCTGGCCGAAGCCGTGCGGCCCGTGGGCACCTCGGTGGCGGTGCCGGGCTCCACCACCGGCGAGACCACCGTGCAGCCCGTCAACAAGTCCCTGCGCATCAAGTACCGGTGCGGCGGTTGCGCGGCGCCTGTCAATGTCTGGGGCAAGCCGGGGCTGAACCTGATCTGCGGCGATTGCGGCAAAGGCTTCACAGCCCAGGATTGAGCACTCGGCAAGCCAGAGTGCTTCACCTGCCCCGCCCCACCTCCCGGCACAAGCGCCTGTGCGGACTCAATGCAGCAGCGTGGCCACCAGGGTCACCTCGGGCACGCCTGCCAGTGCCTTGGACAGCGGGCACTGGGACTTGGCCTCCTGGGCGATTTTCTGGAACTGCGCATCGTCGATACCGGGCACCTTGGCCTGCAGCGTGAGCGCGATGCGGTCGATCTTGAAGCCCTCGCCATCCTTGGCAAGCCGGACCTTGGCCGTGGTGTCCAGCATCTCGGTGGCGATGCCCGCCTTCTCGCAGGCAAAGGCAAAGGCCATCGTGAAACACGCCGCATGCGCGGCGCCCACGATCTCCTCGGGATTCGTTCCCTTTCGGTCATCCCCGAAGCGGCTGCCGAACCCGTAGGGATGGTCCTTGAGCGCGCCGGTCTCCGTGCTGATGCGGCCCTGGCCGGTCTTGCCTGCACCTTCCCAATGGACGGAAGCGGTTTTCTCGGACATGTGTTTCTCCTGTGCGTTGGTTGGACAAGCCGCCATCACAGCACAGGCGCCACGGGGCAAGGCGTGGTCCCGGGGCGCGCCAGCCCCTGCGCGCACGTCCTACAGAGCCAGGCTTAGAGTGGCTAACACCACTTCGTCACAGGCCCCCGCAGAGCAGTTATGCTCGCTGCCCTCATGGCAAGACGACCCGTTAGCAAAGAACTGTGGCGACAGCTACAACCCCTGATCCCAGCCTTCGTGCCTTCTGCCAAAGGCGGTGCGCGCAAGCTCGCAGTCAGCGATGAGGCCGCCCTCAACGGCATCTTGTTCGTGCTGCAAACAGGCATTCCATGGGAAGACCTTCCCCAATCCCTGGGCTACGGCAGCGGCATGACTTGCTGGCGGCGCCTACGCGACTGGAACGCCGCTGGTGTCTGGGAGCAGCTGCACCAGGCCATGCTGACTCGCTTGCGTGAACATGACCAAATCGATTGGAGCCGGGCCAGCATTGATGGCTCCTCGGTACCAAGCCCCCGGGGGGCCAGGAAACGGGCCCAAACCCCACGGACAGAGGCAAGCTCGGCTCCAAGCGGCACATCGTCGTAGATGCCAGAGGCATCCCGCTGGTGATCTTGGTCAGCGGCGCGAACCGGCACGACTCCAAGATGTTCGAGAGGTGCGTGGACGCGATTCCTGCGATTGCTGGCCTGCCAGGACGTCCCCGTAGAAGACCGGCAAAGCTGCACGCCGACAAAGGCTACGACTTCAAGCGATGCCGAGCCCACCTGAGGCAGCGGGGCATCATTGGCCGAATTGCCAGACGAGGCATTGAGAGCAGCGAGCGGCTGGGCAAACACCGGTGGGTGGTGGAGAGGACGCACAGCTGGTTTGCAGGCTTTGGCAAGCTGCGAATCCGCTTTGAACGACGGCTGGATATCCACGAAGCGCTGCTGAAATTGGCGGCAGCGATCATCTGCGCGCGCTTCGTGGATCGGTGGTGTTAGCCAGTCTAAGTGGCGCACAGGTGGCGCGCAGGTGGCGCACTGACTGCGCGGGGCGGTTAGAGTTGCGGGGCTGCTGCGCCCTCTTGCATCCTCTTGCGCCCTCTTTTCCATCACGGAACAAGCTTTCATGATCATCCGGCCCCGCCCCCACTGGCTGCGCATGCTCTTCGTGCTGCGCGGCTCGGTGCTGCCCGACATCCTGCCCCAACTGATGGCCGCCACCTTGTTCGCCGTGCTGGTCACGGCCCTGCATGGCCAGCTGTTTGCGTGGAAGGTGCCGCTGAACTTCGTGCCGTTTTCGCTGATCGGGCTGACGCTGGCCATCTTCCTGGGCTTTCGCAACAGCACCAGCTATGCGCGCTATTGGGAGGCGCGCACGCTGTGGGGCACCCTGCTCAACGAGACGCGCTCCCTGGTGCGCCAGGCCCGGACCTTGACGGATGCACCGCAGCACGCCCCGGCCCTGGCCATGGTGCTGGCGGCCTTCGTGCACGCGCTGCGCCACCAGTTGCGCGGCACCGATGCCGCGGCCGACATGCGCCGCCTGCTGCCCGCCGTCGACTGCGAGCGCCTGGCCACGGCGCGCTTCAAGCCTGCCGTGCTGCTGCTCATGGCCGGCGAATGGCTGCAGGCGCGCCGCCAAGACGGCAGCCTGCAGCCCGTGCTGGTGCCCGCCATGGAGGCGCCGCTGTGCAAGCTGGGCGAGGCGCTGGGCGGCTGCGAACGCATTGCGGGAACGCCGATTCCCTTCACCTATGCGGTGATCATCCACCGCACCATCTACCTGTACTGCCTGCTGCTGCCCTTCGGCCTGGTGGATTCCATCGGCTTCATGACGCCGGTGATCGTGGCCTTCATCGCCTACACCTTCTTCGCGCTGGAGGCGCTGGGCGCCGAGCTGGAGGAGCCCTTCGGCACGGCACCCAATGACCTGGCGCTGGACGCCATGTCGCAGATGATCGAGGCCACGCTGCGCGAGCTGACCGGCGAGGTGCTGCCCCCTGCCCCGCAGCACAAGGATGTGCTGTTCCTGACCTGACCCTGCCTGCCGGCCCGGACAGCACCAGCAGCACAATCTGCCACCCGCATCACAGAAAAAGGACAGGCGCCATGACGGAGACAAGCAAGGTCAAGGGACCGGCCTCGTATTTCCCTTCCATCGAGAAGACCTACGGCCAGCCGATTGCGCACTGGATGGACCTGCTGCAACAGCAGGACACCCGCAAGCACATGGAACTGGTGGGCTGGCTCAAGGCCCAGCACCAGATGGGGCACGGCCATGCGAATGCGCTGGTGGCCGTGTTCCTGGCGCAGGCCTGACCTGCACCCGGCAACCCTCAGCCGATGGCCGTGCCGAAAGCCTGGCGCACGGCGGCACCCGCTTCGTCAAACAGGCGGCGTGATGCCGGCGCCAGCCCCAGCATGTGCATGCAGGCGTGCACCATGCCGGACAGGCGTACGGCCTTTACCGCCACACCGGACTGCGCCAGCCGCTGCGCATAGGCTTCGGCCTCGTCGCGCAGCGGGTCGTATTCGCAGCTGATCACCGTGGCTTGGGGAAGGCCTGCCAGGTGTTCCGCGCGCAGCGGAGAGACAAGTTCGTGCCGCCCCGGTGCCGCATCGCCCAGGTACGCGCCATAGCAGTACTCCATGGCCGCACGCGTGAGGTAATGGTCCTCTCCAAACTGGTGGAACGACGGCGAGTCCATGGCCGCGTCCAGTGCCGGGTACAGCAGCAGCTGGTGGGCGATGGCCGGTGCGCCCGCCGCTCCCCAGCCTTCTTGCTGCCGTGCCAGCAGGCAGGCGGCGGCCGCGAGGTTGCCGCCCGCGCTGTCTCCGGCCACGCCGATGCGCCTGCGATCCAGGCCCAGCGCATCGGCCTGCTCAAAGGTCCAGGCAATGGCATCGCAGAAGTCATGCAGCGGCACGGGAAAGCGGTGCTCGGGCGCCAGCCGGTAGTCCACCGAGACCACGACGGCGCCCGTTGCCATGGCCAGTGCGCGGCAGGGGTTGTCGTAGACCTCCAGCGAACCCAGGCACCAGCCGCCGCCGTGGGCGAAGACCAGGGCGGGCTGGGGCGTGGGTGTGTCCGAGGCCAGCGGCCGGTAGATGCGCACGCGCAGCGGCGCACCGTCGCGCGCGGGCAGCGTGAAGTCTTCGGTGCGGGCCATGGCCTCGGCCGGGCCATGCAGGGCGCGCAGCCCGGCGTCGGTGGCCTCGCGCAGCTCCGCCAGCGTGGGCGGCGTGGGCGGGGCCACGGCCTGGGTTGCCTGCGCCAGCTCGGCGAGATAGCGCGCAATGTCAGCGTCCAGGCCCATGGTCACAGCGTCCTTTGCAGGAAGGGCAGCAGTTCGGCGATGAAGGGCTCGGCAGCCTCCTCCATGATGAAGTGGCCGCAGCCCGGCACGATCACGCCCGACAGGTCATCGGCATGGCCGCGCAGCGTGGCCAGCGGCGCATCGGCCGTGGCATGCTCGGCGCCAATGGCCAGCACGGGCATGGCCAGCGGGCGCAGCGCACGCTCGCGGTTCTGGCGGATGGTTTCGGGAATGGCGCGGTAGTAGGCAAAGCCGCCGCGCAGGCCACCGGGCGCCGCATAGGCATCGACATAGACGTCGACGGCCACGCGGTCGCGCCGCAGCGACCAGCGGTTGAACATGAATTCCAGGTAGGCACGCTCGCGCCCCGCGATCAGGGTCTCGGGCAGGTCGGCCAGCTGGTTGAACATGAAGTGCCACAGGAAGATGTTCTGCTCTGGCGGCGCAAATATGCTGGGCTCGGGCGCCAGGCCGGGGATCACGGCCTCGGTCAGCGCCAGGGACTGCACGGCCTGCGGCTGGTCGCTGGCCAGCGCATAGGCCACCCACATGCCCACGTCGTGGCCGGCGACCTGGTAGCGCTCATGGCCCAGCGCCAGCATGGTGCGGTGCAGGGTCAGCGCGATGGAGCCCGTGTCGTAGCCGGTGTCGGGCCGGTCCGAAAAGCCCGTGCCCGGCGGATCGACGGCAATGGCCTGGAAGCCCTGCGCCGCCAGCGCCTGCATGACATGGCGCCAGGCATACCAGGTCTGGGGCCAGCCCGGGATCAGCAGCACGGGCGCGCCCTGCCCGGCCGTGATGCAGTGGATGCGGCGGCCGTCGATGCGCACGTAGTCGTGCGAGAACCCGCAGGCCTGGTCTTCCTGCTTGCGCAGGGCGTTCGATGTGAAAGCGTTCATTGTTGGATTCTTTTTGAGGTTCTTTGGCTGCGGGCTTGCTCAGGCGATGCCGAGCATGGCGTTGATCTGGCGCTGGTCCACGGGAGCGCCGGCGAAGTCGTCAAAGATCTTGTCGGTGACGCGGATGATGTGGCGGTTGATGAAGTCCACGCCCTCGCGTGCCCCGTCTTCCTGGTCCTTGAGGCAGCACTCCCATTCCAGCGAGGCCCAGCCCTGGTAGTCGTACTGGGCGAACTTGGAGAAGATGGCCTTGAAGTCCACCTGCCCGTCACCCAGCGAACGGAAGCGCCCTGCCCGCTCCAGCCACGAGGAATAGCCGCCGTAGATGCCCTGGCGCCCGCTGGGCAGGAACTCCGCATCCTTCACATGGAACATGCGGATGTGCTCGCGGTAGATGTCGATGTAGTCGAGGTAGTTGAGCTGCTGCAGCACGAAATGGCTGGGATCGAACAGGATCTTGCAGCGCGCGTGCTGGCCCACCAGTTCATGGAAGCGCTCGAAGCTGGTGCCGTCGTGCAGGTCTTCGCTGGGGTGGATTTCGTAGCACAGGTTCACGCCCTGCTCGTCGCAGGCGTCGAGGATGGGGCGCCAGCGGCGCGCCAGCTCCTCGAAGGCGGTTTCGATCAGGCCGGCCGGGCGCTGCGGGAACGGGAACAGATAGGGCCAGGCGAACGAGCCCGAGAACGTGCCCATGTCGCTCAGCCCCATGCGGCGCGATGCACGGGCCGACAGCTTGAGCTGCTCCAGCGCCCACGCCGTGCGTGCGGCCGGATTGCCGCGCAGCGCCTCGGGCGCAAAGCTGTCGCACATGGCGTCGTAGGCCGGGTGCACGGCCACGAGCTGGCCAAAGATGTGCGTGGTCAGCTCGCTGGCCACCAGGCCGTGCGAGGCCAGCATGCCGTTGACATCGTCGCAATAGGTCTGGCTGCTGGCGGCCGTGGCCACGTCGAACAGGCGCTGGTCCCAGGCGGGAATCTGCAGGCCCTTGAAGCCCACGCCGGCTGCCCAGCGTGCGATGTCTTCCAGGGAATTGAACGGTGCCTTGTTGTCGGCGAACTGCGCCAGATGAAGGCTTGGGCCCTTGATGGTCTGCATGTGATTTCCTTGCGTTGAGCTATTGTTTGTTGATCGACAAAGAATAGTATCACGCCAATGCGGCTGCTTTTGCGAAGCCGATGCAAGACAGCATCACGGCGCCGCTAAGATGCCGCCCTGACTGTTGAGAAGGATGAGGAAGATGGCCGGAAGACCCAGGGAATTTGACCGAGACCAGGCGCTGGAGCGCGCCATGCTGGCGTTCTGGCGGCGCGGCTACGAGGGCACGTCCATGGCTGACCTGGTGCAGGCGCTGGGCATTGCGTCAGCGCGCATCTATGCGGCCTTCGGCAGCAAGCAGGACCTGTTCCGCGAGGCCGTGCAGCACTACGAGGCCGGTGATGGCGGCTTTGCCGACCGCGCCATGGCCCAGGAGCCGCGCGTGCGCGACGCCCTGGCGCGCGTGCTGCGCGATGCCGTGGCCACCTATACGGACGATGCCCATCCGCTGGGCTGCATGGTGGTCACCGCCGCCACCAATTGCGCCGAGGAAAACGAGGCAGTCGCCGCCTGGCTGGCCGAACACCGCCGCCAGCGCACGCAGTCCCTGATCGACCGCCTTCAGCGCGCGCTGGATGAGGGCGAGTTGCGCGCCGGCACCGATGTGCAGGCGCTGGGGGATTTCTATGCCACGCAACTGCACGGCATCTCCGTGCAGGCCCGCGATGGCGTGCCGCGCCAGCGGCTGCTAGCTGCAGTGCAAACCGCCTTGCTGCTGCTGGACACGGCGCTGGAGCCGGCGCTGCAGCCCGCAGCCAAGGCGGGCTGAGCCGTCAGGCGCCGAGCTTTTGCAGTTTTTGCAGCTCGGCGCGCAACTGGATCACGCTGGGCGTGACGATGGGGATGAAGGCCGATTCACGCCAGCGGCGGGCAAAGCCATCGTCCGCATCCAGGCTGTAGGCGCGGCCACCGGCCGTCTGCAGCTCCAGCTGCATGGCCTGCTGCACGCAGTCGTGCAGGGCCAGGCGCAGCGCGAAAAGCCGCTCGGGTGCCTCCACGAAATCGCCGGCCTCGACACCGGCCTTGAGTGCCGCCACCGCCTGCTCCAGATGGCTGCGGGTATCGTCCAGCGGCTGCTGCAGCACATGCCCGCCCTGCCCCATGCGCGAGGCGGCCTGCGCACAGGCCGCGCGCGCCAGCCCGATGGACAGGCCGCATTGCATGCCCAGGAAGGCCGGCCGCACACGCGGCAGGAATCCGCCGGCGCGCTCGGCCAGCAGATCGTCTTCGGTGATGGCCACGTCCTTGAGTTGCAAGGCGGCGGTGTTGGTGCCGCGCAGGGCGATCAACTCCAGATCCGGCGAGCGCTCCAGGCCCGGCCGGTCGGACGGCAGGGCCACGATCATGGGCGGCGCGCCGTCGTCACGCGCCACGGCAATGGCGGCCAGAAAGCGCGGCCCGCGCAGGTTGGTGCACCAGGGCACGCTGCCGTTGAGCAGCCAGCCGCCCCCTTCCCGGGCCGTGGCGCGGATATTGAGTGCCTCCAGCCCGCTGAGGAATTTCATGATGTTGGACAGCCCCGAGGCACCGGCCGCCTCGCCCGCCAGCAGCGCGGGCAGCCAGCGCCCGCGCAGGGCCGCATTGCCGGTGTTCGCCAGCATCTCGATCAGCACGCGCTGGCCCCAGAAGGCAAAGGCGGCGGACATGGAGTGCGTGGCCACCTGGGCAATCGCCTCGATGGCATCGCCGGCGCTGCCGCCCTGCCCGCCCAAGGCATCAGCCAAGCCGTGGCCCAGCAGCCCGGCTTCGGCCAGGTAGGGCACGACGGCGGCCGTGGCCTCGCCGTTGCCGGCATCCAGGGCCTGGGCACGTGCATCCAGCCATTGGCGGTTGGCGTCGGTCAGCAGGGGGAAATTGGGCATGGGCTCAGGCATGGGGTCGGGCATGGGGCTTGTCATCTTGCGGGTCACCATAAAAAAAGGGACCGCTGTGGGAACAGCGGTCCCTTGCCATCCTAGCGCAGCACACAGGCTGCGCAGATGACGCGGCGCAAGCTCAGTGCGCCGCCACCTTGCCGGGGCGTGTTTCCTCGCGCAGGGCCTTGACCTTGTCGCTCAGGCCGGGCCATGGCTGCAGGCCGTACTGGCTGCGCATGGTGTTGAGCAGCGTGGCGATCTGATCGTCGCTGAGGTTGTGGCGGAAGGCGGGCATGGTGCCCAGCTGCGGGCGCGCCGGTTGCGTGATGCCGTTGAGCACCACATGGATGGCGTTGGTCGGCGAGTCGCTGTACAGGTTGGTGTTCAGCGACAGCTGGGGACGCACCCCGAAGCTGCTGCCGGCCAGCACGCCGCTGGGATCGGCACGGTGGCAGGCCATGCAGGCGCCCTGGTACAGGCGGTAGCCCTGGGCGTCGACCGGCAGCTTGGCAACCTCGGTCTTTTCCTTCACCAGAGCCTGGGCGTCCCCTGCGCCAGCGGCGTCTGCCACAGGCTTGCGGTACGACATCAGGTAGGTGGCCATGGCGTTGATGTCCTCGGCCGACTGGTGGGACAGGCCTTCGATCACGGGCGCCATGGGGCCGGCGGCTACGCCGTGGCGCTGCGAGAAACCGGTCTGCATGTAGCGGACCAGGTCTTCTCGCGTCCAGGGCAGCGGAGCCACGGCCTTGTCGTTGAGCGCGGGCGCATCCCAGCCGTCGATGAAGGCGCCAGCCAGGTGGTCGGCACCCTTTTTCTCGGCGCCGAACTGGTTGCGCGGCGAGTGGCAGGCGGCGCAGTGGCCCAGGCCTTCGACCAGGTAGGCGCCGCGAATCCACTCGCCCGACTGGTTGGCGGGCGCGGGCTGCTCGCCCGGCTCCAGGTACAGCGCATTCCACAGGGCCAGGCCACGGCGCACGTTGAACGGGAAGTTCAGCGCGGTCTTGGGTGCCTCGTTGGAGACAGCCGGCTCGGTCATCAGGAAGGCGTACAGCGCCTTCATGTCCTCATCGGTCACGCGGGTGAATGCCGTGTACGGGAAGGCCGGGTACAGGTAGTTGCCCTCGCGGTCCACGCCATGGCGCATGGCGCGCTCGAAGGCCTCGTACGACCAGCGGCCGATGCCGGTTTCGGCATCGGGCGTGATGTTGGTCGAGTAGATGGTGCCGAAGGGACTGGGCATGGCCAGGCCGCCTGCGTTGCGCTGGCCGCCCGGTGCCGTGTGGCAGACCGCGCAGTCGCCCATGTGCGCCAGGCGGCGCCCCTGGTCGATCTGCTGCTGGCTGAATTCCTGCACCGGGATCTGCTGCAGGGGCGCGATTTCGCTGCGGCCCGTGGCCAGCCAGAAGGCGGCGCCGGCCACGGCGGCCAGGCCGACCACGCCGAGGGTGATTTTCTTGAGTGTGTGCATGTTCCGGTCCTCCGCTCTCAGTTCTGTGCCTTGTCGGCCGGGGCTGCATCGGCAGCCTTTGCCTTGAGTGCGGCCAGCACGCGTGCCGGGGTGAACGGCACTTCGCGCAGGCGCACGCCGGTGGCGTCGAACACGGCGTTGGAGACAGCGGCGGCGCTGGGCACGGAGGCCGATTCGCCCGCGCCCATGGGGTCTTCGCCGGGGCGCTCGACCAGTTGCACGTCGATCTCGGGCAGCTCGTCAAAGCGCAGGATGGGGTAGCCGCCCCAGTCCAGCGAGGTCACGCCCTTGCTGTCGAAGGTCACGTACTCCTTGAGCACGCGGCTGGTGGACTGGATGATGTTGCCGTGCACCTGGTGGCGCACGCCGGCCGGGTTGACCATCTCGCCGCAGTCATGGGCCACGAAGACCTTGTCCACCTTGATCACGCCGGTCTCGCGGTCCACGGTCACGTCGCAGATCCAGGTGGCCCAGGCCGCGCCGTAGCCGGGGAACTTGCTGTGGTAGTAGCGGGCGTAGGCAAAGCCGCGGCCCTTGACCAGGCGCTGGTCGGCCGGCGCGGGGTTGCGGTGGGCCGGGCCGTCCTGCCAGCCGGCCTGCTTGCGGGCGGCGTGCGTCAGCGCCACGGCGCGCGGGTCCTTCAGGTAGCGCAGGCGGTAGGCCAGCGGGTCTTCGCCGGCCAGGTAGGCGCATTCGTCGATCCAGCACTCATGGGCAAAGACGTTGGGCAGGGCCGAGACGCCGCGCATCCACGACGCGCGCACGATGGGCGCCGCATCCTGCGAGACCACGCGCATCTTGGGGTACTCGTACTGCGGGATGGCCGTACGGTCGCCCATCTGCAGCACCTTGGGCTTGTTGGGCACCTTGCCCGTCAGGATCAGGGCCAGGGCCGCCGCGTCGTTGGACGGGTAGCAGGTCTTGAGCTCATAGCCCAGCACGGCATGGTTCTCGTCCAGGCCGCCGCGCACGCGGATCAATTGGCCCGTGCCCTTGGGCTCCCAGGCGGCTTCCTGCTCGCGCATCAGCTGCACGCGCACCGGGCGGCCCACGGCCTGCGACAGCAGCACGGCGTCGGATGCCACGTCGTCCGCGCAATTGCGGCCGTAGCAGCCCGAGGCTTCCAGGCGCGTCACATTGATCTGGTCGGCCGCCATGCCGGTCAGCGTGGCGATGTCCTTGCGCACGTCGTGCGGGTTCTGCGATCCGGTCCAGACCTGGATCTGGCTGGCGGACACCTCGGCCACGGCGCAGGACGGGCCGATGGAGGCATGCAGGTGGTAGGGCCAGACGTAGTCGGCCTCGATCACCTTCTTGGCGCCCGAGAAGGCCTCGTCAATGCCCGCGTCCTCGCGCAGCATGCGGTCGGTCTTCTCGTGCTTGACCAGGGTGTCGTGCATGGCGTTCAGCGACAGGTCGGGCACGCCGGCCCAGTCCTTCCACTTCACCTCCAGCTGGCGCATGGCGGCAATGGCCTGCTCTTCGCGCTCGGCTACGATGCCCACGAAATCGCCCTGCACCACCACCTTGACGATGCCCGGCAGATGAGCGACCGACTGCTCGTTCACAGAGATCAGGCTGCTGCCCAGCGGCGCAGACGCATCGGCACCGCCATAGGGCGGGCGCACCACGCGGCCGTGCAGCATGCCCGGCACGCGCACATCGTGCACATAGGCCAGCGCGCCCAGCACCTTGGCCGGAATGTCCACGCGCTGCACGGACTTGCCGATGTAGTTGAAACCGCCGGTGCGCAGCGGCACTTCCTTGTCCAGCGCAATGTTCAGGTCCTGGCCCTGGGCCAGTTCGCCGTAGCCGATGCGTCGCCCGCCCTTGGCCACCACCGCGCCCTTGGACGTGGTCAGTGCGGACACGGGCTGCTGCAGCTTCTCGGCAGCCAGGCTCAGCAGCAGCTGGCGCACCTGCGCGGCGGCCTTGCGCATGGGGATGGCGTCCACCTGGATGGTGTTGCTGGCAATGGTCGGGCCCTGGTTGGGCGTGCGGCCCGTGTGGCCCAGAACCATGGTGATGCGTTCGAACTCCACATCGAGCTCATCGGCCACCAGTTGCGCCAGCGAGGTACGGATGCCCGTGCCCAGGTCCACGTGGCCGTGGTAGGCCGTGACGCTGCCGTCCGCGCCAATGGCGATGAAGCTGCTCACCCGGTCAATGGGGGGAATGGGGAAGGCGCCGGCCACGGCGGGCGCCGTACCCGTGCTTTCAGCCACCAGGCCAGCGGCCGCCACCGAGCTGACCATGACCATGCCGCCCAGCTTGAGCAGGTTGCGGCGCGTCAGTTGAAGGGGGTTGGATGCACTCATGCTGCACCTCCCTGGGCGATCAGCACGCGGGCGCGAGCAGCCGCACGCATGATTTCCACATGCGTGCCGCAGCGGCACAGGTGGCCGGACAGGGCCTGGGTGACTTCCTCGTCGGTGGCCGTGGGCTTGTGGTCGAACAAGGCCACCAGGGCCATAACCATGCCGTTGGTGCAGTAGCCGCACTGGGCGGCCTGCTCGTCAATGAAAGCCTGCTGCACGGGGTGCAGTCGGTAGACGGCCTTGCCCTGTGCATCGGCTGCGGGCTTGCCGGCAGGCATCCCCGGCACGGCGGCCGGATGGGCTGCTTCCCAGTCACGCGCCACCCGGGCGTGCTCGGCCTGGGTCGCATCCTGGGACAGGCCTTCCAGCGTCGTGACCTTCATGCCCTGGACCACGCTCACGGGAACGGAGCAGGAGCGGGCCACCTTGCCGTCGATCAGCACGGCGCATGCGCCGCATTCGCCCAGGCCGCAGCCGAACTTGGGGCCATTGAGCTGCATGTCGTTGCGCAGCACATAAAGCAGCGGCGTCTCCGGGCTGACGCCCTGGATCTCGACCTCTTGTTGGTTGAGAGTGAATTTCATCGTGTGCAAACCTTGTGGTTGACAACAGGTGCAAACCATAGGTGCGCACTGAAAAATCAGGCGTCAGGCACGCCGCAGCAAAGCCCGAAAAAGAAAGCCCACCGCCGGCGGGGTGGGCTATTTCACGTGGTTTTTAGAGGCAAGTCGGATGGCTGGCTGCCTGTTGTATGCAAACGATTCTATGCCTCGCACTTGCTCGCCGCTGCCAGCGTGCCGCCATCCCGGCACCCGCACAGACTGCAGATTTCCGTGGCTTTTTATGCACAAGACCAAACTCATCCATCGGAAATATCCACTAAAGCACAGCGCAGCAGGCTGATCAGTGAGCCTGCACCAAGAGCGAAAAGGAGTGCACCACCGCAGTGCACAGGAGGGCAGGACACGCTGCAGCAATTTCCGTCCGGATCTTTCAGCCATGCACGGCCGGGCATAGAGATCGCAGCCCGTCCAGGCGTTCAACGCGTCGGCTCGAAAATCACACCAACCCAGCAAAACACTCGGCTTTTACCTGCATCAAATTCCAGTGAGAACGCTTGAAATTCACGAACGCATCATGCGCAGCGCCTGCAAAACACATGCTCGTCTGCAGGATCGGCACCACGCAAGGCTGCTGGCTGCAACCCCGAGCATCAGCGGGTACCCGGCGTGATCTGGATCGTGCCAAGGCCCGAATCCATGGCCACACGCCGCCGGGGAGTCAGCCAGTGCACCCACAGTCCCCAAAGCCACCCCAGCGCAAACACGCAGGCCAAGGCCAACATGCCCCAGCGCCCGGCAGACAGCGCGCTGTAAATCCAGTACGGCATGCCCCCCAGGCCGAAGAGGCAGGCCCATCGCCGAAGCGCGGCGGAACGGGATTGGGACAGCCAGACGGCAAGGGCTGCGGGGAGTGCGAAGGCGATCTGATCGATGCTCATGACCGCATCATACTGTACAAATAAACAGCATTGCACAGAAAAATCCAGACGCTTGCACAAGGCACGTCGACGGGAGGGCCACACCCTCTGATTTGTTCGCATCTCATCTGGCAAGCAGCGTACAGACTGGACTTGAAGGATTCCGAATCCGCACCGGAGTTTGGGTAAAGCGCGGCCCTTGCATCGCTCAATCCCAACACCGCCGGCCAAGAACCCGGAGTCACGGCTTATCCAGTTCCGCCCAGCCCGAAAGCGAGGGTGCACAGGATTTTGAAAACCCGCAGAACATACAGCGCCATACTGCGCAACGGCTCTTTACCCAAGGTTTACCTGGCAGTTTGAACGCATTCGGGACGGGCAATGGTGGTCATAGGGGGAAATAATCGAAAGCATGCAAACCGGTTCTTAAAAAACAGTTAATATTCGCGCTTCAATCCATGAAAGGCAAACTACCGTGAGCAACACATACAAAGAACTTCTGGCGCAGCGCGAAGCACTTGAGGCCCAGATCCAGACAGCACGCAAGCAAGAAGTCAGTGATGTGATCGCCAAGATTCGCGGTCTGGTTCAGGATTACGGCCTGACAGCCGACGACATTTTCACGGCACGCCGCGCCTCCTCCACCGTGGCCCCCAAGTTCCGCAATCCAGAGACAGGTGACACCTGGACCGGACGCGGCAAGCCGCCCGCCTGGATCAAGGACAAGGATCGCGCCCAGTTCGCCATCTGAAGCCCTGGATAAACGCCTCCATGAAAACAGCCTGCAGTCACTTGCAGGCTTTTTTCATTCTGGCCCCACCTGGAACGTGCACCTGAATTGGCGTGCCTGCACTTCTGCAGGGCGGCATTGCCCAGGCCTGGCCCCGTGCAATCGCGGCAAGCACGCGCACATGCCCTTAGACATGCACTGTGGATGGATGCCGTGGTTCAATCAGTCGGCCTGATCTGCATCTTGAAATTTCTCGCTGTAGAGACCGGCCCCCGACGTTCGGCCTTCCATGACAAAACAGATCTCCGCCCCGGACAGTGCCCCCACCGCACGCCGTCCTGACAAGCTACCGACCGCCTTTGGAACGACACCTGTCGCAGATGCACTCTTGCGGCCCCATCTGCCATTTTCAGGACAGCAGATTCTGTTCATCTCGTCATGCGACGATCAGCACACCCATCTGCTCCCTTTGCTCAAGGAGTGGGGTTTGGTGACCACGGCATGCCGCCATCCCACCGCGATTCGCCAGGATCGGCTACAGAAGTTCCACGTTGTCGTGCTGTGCGGGCCGAAGACTTCATGGAATGCCAAGGACGAAAACCGCCTGGTGGCAGGAGCGGCACGCATCATCGAATGTGAAGCCAGCCATCCCATGCAGCCCAGAGTGATCAATGCCCGCATCATCGCGGTATCCTGGCATTCACCGCAGGGGATTTTTGATGCGCTGACGATGGCGATCCATTCAACGCATGCCAACCCCGACAGCCTCCTGCCGACTGACGAAGTCGTTCATTTCGAGAAAATTGCGCCACCCATCAGAAATGCCTTCCTGGAATCTGCGCGCTCTTCTCTGGCAACCATCAAATCCAGCCCAAACTGCGAAGATGTGCAAAGAGAGCTTCACAACCTGTCTGGCTCACTGAGATTCTTTGATCTGGTCGAGTTGTCAATACGGTGCGCCGACCTGGAAAGCCGCATGGGCCATGATGGGCTGGCATATCACAGACATTCGCTCTCGCTGCTGGAGCTCCAGCTTGAAGCAGTCATCCAGGACATACAGGCACTGAAGGTGGAATGAACATGCATCATTGAGATCTCGATGATGTCACCCACCCACATTCCAAGGCATATTTCATAAGGTCTATGTCTCGCTCTATGCCGAGCTTTTGCATGGCCTTGACTTTTTGCGTGCTGATGGTCTTCTTGCTCCTGTTGAGCTTGGCTGCAATTTCATCAATGCGCAGGCCAGCAGCGTACAACCGCACTACCTCGGACTCCTTGGGGCTCAGCTCGGCAGGCACTCTTCTCTCCCCCTGCACTCCGCCCAACCCGCCCGCACCACCTCTTTCCAGCCGCTCGGCGATGGCTGGCGAAAAATAAACTCCGCCAGTGAATGCCGCGTGGATCGCGGGAACAAGATGCAGCACCGGATCGGCCTTGCTGACAATACTGATGTTCGAGACACGACCCAGAGCCTGGAGTATTGCCGAGTTATCCAGCATGGTCAGGACCACCAGACCCAATTTTGGGAATCTTCTCGATATATAACCGAATAAATGCAGTCCATCTCCATATTGCCCGGTCGGCATGGAGTAATCGGATACAAGCACATCAAAACCTCCCTCTTCCAGCTTTTGAATCAGATCGGTTGAATTTGAAACACTCCCATTCAATGCAATTTCTGACTCACCAGACAATTCATGCCTGACACCTGATATTATCCCAGGATGATCGTCCGCCAACAATACGGATATTTTCAGGTATTTTTTATAGTCCATGGTGCGTAAATATGAATAACCTGACACCAGCCGGCTTTCAACCTTTCTCACAAATCTTTCAGAACGTCCATGAAATTCACGAGCTCCCCATCGACCGCTCGAAAATCTCGCGCATTGACAAGAGAAGAAATCCTATCAAGCGCCTGGACTATGTCATTGAACCCTGCCACTGCAAATGCCCCCTTCATGGCATGAATTTCCCTATGCACAGCCACGAGATCTCTTTTTTCCAAGGATTTCTTCAAGGAGATCAAGGATGCTTGTGTTGTTGAGACAAGAATGTCACGGTAGCCAGAAATCTTGCTTGTTCTTGCCGGCAATGCATCCACTTGGCAAACCCCGGACTTGCCGATATTTCTATCAATGAATTCCTTGATGCTTTTCAGGGAGGCTGGTTTGACGATGATGTCAGATATGCCGAATTTGGCACATTTATCCCTTTCATGCTTGCCTGCGTTTGCCGTTATTGCCCCCACTCTAATCCCGGGGTAATCCTTACGGATGTGCTGTGCAAGCACATAACCGTTCATGCCGGGCATCTGCAGGTCGGTTAGAACCAGGTCATAGGCCAGCTGTGCCAGCATGCTCAAGGCAGATTCCCCTCCTTCTGCAGAATCGGCCTCATACCCAATGATCCTCAGCTGATCCAGCAACAGCATTCTGTTAACAGGGTGGTCATCCACCACCAGAATCCTTGCCGAGAAATCCTCTCGTTCGTCCTCCGAAAGCAGGACATCGCCATCCTCCCAAGCGACAGCGGATGATGCGGGCTGCGCATGGTATGCGGGCAGCACCAGCTCGAAAATGCTGCCTTTTCCAAGGACACTTGAAAACCGGATCTCCCCTCCCATGAGGTGGGCCATCCGCTGGCACAGCGTCAGCCCAAGTCCGGTTCCTCCAAACTTCGTGGCGATTTCCGAGCCGGCCTGCTTGAACGCATCGAAGATGAACGCATGCTGCGAATGATGAATACCTATTCCAGTATCGGATACCTTGATGTTCAGCTCGCCGGATCTGTCGGATGCATATACCTCTATTTTTCCACTCTTGGTGAACTTCAAGGCATTGCTGAGAAGATTGTTGAGTATTTGCTTGATGCGCTCAGCATCGCCAAGATATCCAGACTTCAGCGAATCATCGATGGTCAGGGAAAATTCAATTTTTGCCTCTGTCACCAAGGGTTTATAGATGGATGCCACCTGCCTGATCACGGACTTGAGATCGAATCCGGCCATCTCGACACTCATCTGACCAGACTCGACCTTCGAGAAATCGAGGACATCATTCAACAGAGACAAAAGAGAATGTGAGGAATTCGAAATGATGTCCAGCCGTGTTTTCTGCTCCATGGACAGAATGCTTCTTCCCAGTATTTCCAGATTCCCCAGTATCGCATTGAGTGGAGTGCGTATCTCGTGGCTCATTACGGCGAGAAAAGATGATTTTTCATGGTTTGCCTCTTCCGCAGCCTTCTTTGCATCCTCCAGGCTTCTTTGGACCTGCTTGTGAGCCGTGATATCGGCAAACCCGCACAACAGCACGTTCCGACCTTGGTATTTTGCCTTCACCATGATCATGGAGAGCTCTGCAATGGTTCCATCGTTGGAAATCACCACCTCGCTGGACACGGGCACATAGTCACTTTTCCCGCCACCAAGATATTTCTCCACATAAACTCTGTGGAAATAGCCGATCAATAGCTCGCCAGGGACCGGGCCACGCAGTACTGCACTCTCCTTGTATTTGAACATCATGCTGTTTTCCAACAGCATTTTTTTCTCCTTGAAATCAAGAAGACCAAGTCCGTAAGGAGCCATGGCAATGATGGTTCGACTCAGCTGCTCGGTATCGAAAACATTCTTTGCCTTTTCATATATTGGAATAAATACCTTTTCGTAGAAATATATCAAAAAACACCAGAACAAGACAATGAATATCAACGAAAGAATCAAATATACGAACGATTTTCCCTTTAGAAAAACCGCATCCTTCCACGAAAACACGTGGAGCAGAATCATGTTTGTATTCGATATCCTCGAGTAGTAATGAAAAAAACCATCCTTGTATACAGCACCATACTTGAACAGAAGATAGCGACTCACCAGGTTGCCTTGGAATTTCGATGTTTCAATATCAAAGAAATCCGCTTTGCTGTAGCCCTCTGGTTCAACACCCAGGGCAACGCTTCCCTGGGAGTCCATGATCAGAAAGGAACTTCTATCCTCACCTTGCTGCATCAGATTCTCAATATGCTGGGTAGGCATGTCACTCACCACGGTGAGAAATGGCTTGCCCCTGTGGAATGCAGAAACAACAACCTGGAACGACATTTCACCCGTCAGAATACTTTTGGTCGGGGGAAGCCAAATGGGGTGGCGCACTTGTCCGGAATGAAGTGGAACGCCTTTGTCTTTCGGCAGCCCGGCAATCTGTTGCTGAAGCTCCAAGAGCATCCGTTCCCGCTCAGGCTCATCTGGAATCTGAGGCAGGAGAGCACCGATGAACCCGCCATCCGGACTGAAGGCATATACAGATATGGCTCTTCCATCCTGAAGAAAACTGGAGTTTGCCAGGTATGCAAGCTCCTCCAGCATATCCCTGTATCGCCTGCATGCAGGCTTGTCGCCCTTATCCTCGAGCAAAACCACCGGACTCACACCCGTGATCATAGCGCCCGGCCTGCCAACTCCCGCCGGTTGCGATATATGCGCTTGCCCCCAAAGCAATTCTGATGCGATTATTCCACGCATCATGATGACCTGCTTTGTTTCTATCTCCACCAGAATTCTAGTTCTCTTGTTCTGAAAAATTGACCTTCTTTCCTCCATGAAATCATTGAACTCGAACGATGCCGCAAATAACGCGACAATGATCACAAGGAAAGAAAAGATCAGCCCCCCACCAAAAAGCAGTCTCTTGTTATATCTGGCCAGAAGCAGAAGATCTTCCTTTTCTGCAATTTCTTTTTTATGGATTTCCATCTGGACATCGATATACAGCCATTGCTCAGGCCAATGATCGCCTCATGTAGTCGATAAAATCTTTGCAGGAAAGTGCTCTGGAATACAAGAATCCCTGGGCGACATCGGCATCCATCCTCCTGATCATTCCCAGATCATCAACGTCCTCCACTCCCTCAACAACCACCTGTGCCCGAACATCTTTCGCAAGCGACACCGCTTTGCTCAGCACTCTCTTTGCATGGGCCTGGTTTCTTGCAGCATGCAGCAAAGCCTTGTCAATCTTGATCTGGTTGAAAGGAACGCTAAGCAGGCGCCCTAGGGTTGAGCCGCCCACGCCAAAGTCATCCATTGCGCACTGAAAGCCGCTCATTCGTAAATTCGCAATGACACCGCCCAGGGACTTGTCGAGATCATCCGCCCCATCTTCCGTCACCTCAAAACCGATATTTTCAGGGGAGACCCCTGCATCCCTGATTACGCGCAATGCCGAATCCATCCACTCCCAGGATGCCGCCAGGGAGGCGGATACATTGATGCTGCAGATGAACTGCCCTGAAGGTGCTGCCGATTTGATGAAAGAGATGGACTGCAGGAGCATTTGGAGAGTGAGCTCATGCATCAATCCATGGTCTCCGATGGCCTTCATGAACGCAGCAGGTGGCAACAGTTCCGTGGCCGAAATAGGCCACCGGGCCAAGGCTTCCGCCCCGATGATCCTGCCCGAGCCTGCATGATGCAAGGGTTGAAAATGGGCAACGATTTCGCCGCTGTGCAAAGCATTCGTCAACCTTGCCCTCGGGATCGGCAAGATCGTCCTGGGTTGACCCTCCGTCTTGGTCCGCCCCAGGATACGCAGCAGGAAATCCCCGTTGACCGGCACCTCTCTTGCCATTCTGGAGCGAGATATTGCACAGACGATGTTGAGTGCCAGGCTCCGGGCATAGTCAGCGACCGCATGGAATATTCTTGGTTCGCAGCTGCTGACAAGGATGATGGGAACATCCACTTCAGACAGTGCCAGATCATTGAGGAACCTCATCAGCTTTTCGCCGATGAAATCCATATCCACAAAGGCCGCATCCGCATTGGATTTCTTCAGTTCCGCCAGAAGCTCATCCGTATTGCTGATCCATTGAATGCCGTGAAAAATTCCTTGCTGTTTGCAACATTGCTGTATCCAATATGGGGCCATCGGATCGTTTGTGGCAACGATCATTCTTTTGCCATGACCGGGACTATTTTCTGGCATCAATCCATCCCATCTCTATTCCATAGCGAATGAGGTCAATGTCCTTGCGGATGCCCAGTTTATTCATGACCGCCACCTTGTGCGTACTGACCGTCTTGATGCTGCGATAGAGTTTTTTCGCTATTTCAGACACTGTCATTCCAGAAATGAAAAGGAGCAGAACTTCCTCTTCACGCTTTGACAGTTCTATCGATGTTCGTACCGCCCCGAGCCATTCGCCGCCAAGCAGTTTGCTTGCGCTCGGCGAAATGAATTGACCATCTGTGTATGCCGCATAGATCGCCGGCACCAGGCTCCCCAAAGAATCTGTTTTATGGACTATCCTGTAGATCCCCTGATTGGCAAGCGACTTGATGATCCCAATATTCTCAATCATGGTCAGCATCACGATCTTGACGCCGGGAAATCGTCGCCGGATGACATTCAGCATGACCAGGCCGTCACCATAGGTTCCGCCGGGCATTGAATAATCAGTCACCAGCACATCGCATTCGTTCTGCCTGAGAAAATTGATGATTTCCGTGGAGTTTTTCGCTCGACCCACAATCTCTATCTCATTTTTTTCCTCCAAAACACTTTCTATGCCTGCCAGAACTGCCGGATGGTCATCGGCAATCAGTATCCGCAAGACGAAATTTTTCATGACTCAAAAAATTAGCAAGAAGAACATTCCTATTCTAGGCAGTGGCGCACTAGGATTTAATTGGATTAATCTGATTTTTCCACTTCAAAATCTAAGATTTGTCTGATTTTTTGGCCCAATTGCTGCGAATTCGGGCGTCAGTCCTAGGGAGCACTCCTAGAATTCAACAGATAGTTGAATCGGTGGTTGAATGCGTTGCAGGCCAAGCATCCGGACCAGACGGGAGTCTGTGGATGGGATGCACGCGCCCGGGCAGAAGCCCGCGACCGATGCCGGGGTGGGGCTGAAGCGACCTCACCCCATGGCCGAGCGCGTGAAGAGACCGCCAAATCCCGGCACAATCCGTGGATGCGAATCCTTCACACCATGCTGCGCGTTGGCAATTTCCAGCGTTCCATCGATTTCTACACACAGGTTCTTGGCATGCAGCTGCTGCGAACCTCAGAGAACCCCGAGTACAAGTACTCGCTGGCCTTCCTGGGCTTCGAGGGCGGCAACCCTGGCCAGGCCGAGATCGAGCTGACCTACAACTGGGGTACGGAGTCCTACGACATGGGCACGGCCTACGGCCATATCGCCATTGGCGTGCCTGATGCCTATGCCGCCTGCGAGAAGATCAAGGCTTCCGGCGGCAACGTGACGCGCGAGGCCGGCCCCGTCAAGGGCGGCACCACGGTGATTGCCTTTGTGACGGATCCGGACGGCTACAAGATAGAACTCATACAGGAGAACTCACGCGCCCATGCCGGCGTGCAGCCAGCTGGCGGCGAGAAGTTCGATCCCCTGCGCAATTCCTGATCCACGCAGCCCCAAAAACAAAGGCCCGGAGCGTTCATCGCTCCGGGCCTTTGTTTTTAGACTGGCTAACACCACCGATCCACGAAGCGCGCGCAGATGATCGCTGCCGCCAATTTCAGCAGCGCTTCGTGGATATCCAGCCGTCGTTCAAAGCGGATTCGCAGCTTGCCAAAGCCTGCAAACCAGCTGTGCGTCCTCTCCACCACCCACCGGTGTTTGCCCAGCCGCTCGCTGCTCTCAATGCCTCGTCTGGCAATTCGGCCAATGATGCCCCGCTGCCTCAGGTGGGCTCGGCATCGCTTGAAGTCGTAGCCTTTGTCGGCGTGCAGCTTTGCCGGTCTTCTACGGGGACGTCCTGGCAGGCCAGCAATCGCAGGAATCGCGTCCACGCACCTCTCGAACATCTTGGAGTCGTGCCGGTTCGCGCCGCTGACCAAGATCACCAGCGGGATGCCTCTGGCATCTACGACGATGTGCCGCTTGGAGCCGAGCTTGCCTCTGTCCGTGGGGTTTGGGCCCGTTTCCTGGCCCCCCGGGGGCTTGGTACCGAGGAGCCATCAATGCTGGCCCGGCTCCAATCGATTTGGTCATGTTCACGCAAGCGAGTCAGCATGGCCTGGTGCAGCTGCTCCCAGACACCAGCGGCGTTCCAGTCGCGTAGGCGCCGCCAGCAAGTCATGCCGCTGCCGTAGCCCAGGGATTGGGGAAGGTCTTCCCATGGAATGCCTGTTTGCAGCACGAACAAGATGCCGTTGAGGGCGGCCTCATCGCTGACTGCGAGCTTGCGCGCACCGCCTTTGGCAGAAGGCACGAAGGCTGGGATCAGGGGTTGTAG
The DNA here is from genome assembly GCF_018437695.1 of Delftia sp. WY8. Lineage (NCBI taxonomy): Bacteria > Pseudomonadati > Pseudomonadota > Betaproteobacteria > Burkholderiales > Comamonadaceae > Delftia > Delftia sp. WY8. The sequence goes on along the minus strand of NZ_CP049795.1, from coordinate 6,565,001 downwards.
CTGTCGCCACAGTTCTTTGCTAACGGGTCGTCTTGCCATGAGGGCAGCGAGCATAACTGCTCTGCGGGGGCCTGTGACGAAGTGGTGTTAGCCACTCTTAGCTGCGGCTGCTGCCAGCCGCGCTGCTGATCCGGTTCAATCCACCAGGATCACTTCCACCCGGCGGGCCTGGGCATTGCTGCCATCGGCCTGCAGTTGTTCGGGCTTCTTGAGTTCGACCTTTTCCTCGGCCACGCCCAGTGCCGACAGGGCAGCCTGGACTGCCAGGGCGCGCTTCTTGGCCAGTTCGGCGTTGAGTTCGGCGCTGCCGGTGGCGTCGTGGTATCCAGAGATCACGGCGCGCTTGCCGCCCTGCACACCAGCCACCACATCGGCCAGCGCTTCATTGGCGCCAGCCGCCAGCTCGGCCTTGGCCGATGCGAAGTAGAACTTGACCACGCCGTTTTCAACAACGACACGCGCCACGTCTTCCTCCAGGACCACAGGCGCCATCGCCGGCACAGGTGTGGCGCCGGTTGTCGTCTTTGCAGGACCATGCGCAATACCGCGCTGGTAGACCACGACACCCACGACCGTGGAGACGACGAGCGCAATCAGCGCAAACAAAAAGCCCAGGGCAAAACGTTGTTGGCTGTCGTCGTCGGATTGACTGAAGGACATGAAGCACTCTCCGTGAATGAACTGTTGAAGGAAACCAGAAAGACTGCGAAAAACCGGCCGATTGTAGAGGGCCGCCGCCAACGGCCCTGCGCACCGCCCAAGCCCCGTGATGCCACCCGGCACGAACTGTGGCGCCGCAGAGACAAAAGACCGGCCGTGCAAGTGCAACGCAGGCGCTTGTGCACCGTTTGGGCCGACAGGCGTTAAAACGTCATTGTTCCTTCACGCCACAGCGCCCATGTCCGCCCTGCCAGAATTCTCATTTGCCCGCCGAGAGTCCCAGCCCATGCTGGACGAGGCGCTGCACCGATGGGGCGGAAGCGACGACCTCTGGATCTTTGGCTACGGCTCGCTGATCTGGCGGCCGGATTTCGATTTCTGCGAACGCCGCACGGCCCGTGTCTTTGGCTGGCACCGGGCATTGAAGATGTGGAGCACCATCAACCGCGGCACGCCCCAGAATCCTGGATTGGTCTTTGGCATGCTGTCCGGCGGCAGTTGCCAGGGCATGGTGTTCCGCATTCCCCGGCACCACGGCCATGACGTCATGAGAAAGCTGTGGCAGCGCGAGATGGCCAATGCCGTCTATGACCCCCGCTGGCTGCCCTGCCGCACCGGCCAGGGCACGGTGCAGGCGCTGGCGTTCACGCTGTCCCGTCAAAGCCCCAATCACACGGGCGAGCTGGCGCCCGAAGACTATCGCCGCATCTTCAGCGAGGCCAAGGGCATCTATGGCAGCACGCATGACTATGCGCGCGCAACCTTCGATGAACTCAAGCGCCTCGGCATCCGGGACCGCGCCTTGCAGCGCCTGCTCAGCTACGCGGGCCAGCCTGAAGCGGGTGCGCAAGCCTCGCGCTGACGCTTCGATGCGATTGATACGCTGATGCGCGCAGGCGCACAACGCTGCCCTCTCCGACATATCCACCGTATTGCACGCTGCAAGATGGCGGCTGCGCGCAATGCGCCTCACAACTTTCCCAGCACGGATATCAACCAGGAGATTGCCACCATGCGTTTGAACGCTTCCCCATCCACCCCGTCCACCGCCGTGAAGCTGCTGATGGCAACCGGCATGGTGCTGGCCCTTGGGGCCTGCGGCAGCCAGGCCAAGCCTCCTGCCGCAGCCGCGGCGTCCACCCCGGCAGCCGTCACCGCAGCCCCTGCCGCCCGCAACGTGGCCATGGCCCAGCTGCAGCCCACGCAAGGCAGCAAGGTCAGCGGCAGCCTGCAGTTCACTGCCCAGGCCGATGGCAGCGTGCGCATTCAGGGCTCGGTTCAGGGGCTGGCGCCCAACAGCGAGCATGGCTTTCATGTCCATGAGAAAGGCGATTGCTCCAGCCCTGATGGCCTGAGCGCGGGCGGCCATTTCAACCCCACCGGCCACGCCCATGGCCGCTTCGATTCCGCTGTCCACCACGCAGGGGATCTGCCCAGTCTGCGGTCCGACGCGCAAGGCATGGCCAGCATAGATTTCGTTTCGCGCGGCCTGGCACTGGATCAGAGTCCCAACAGCGTGGTGGGCCGCGGCCTGATCGTGCACAAGGACCCTGACGACTACACCACGCAGCCCACCGGCAATTCCGGGGCGCGCCTGGCCTGTGCGGTGATCACGCGCGGATGATGTGCTCGGCCGGGTCTGCGTTCAGCGCAGGCAGTCGCGCAGCCACGCCGCGCACTGCTCGGCGCGCGCGCCCGGCCATTGGACGCTGACCGTGGTATCGCCACGGCGCAGCTCGACATGAATGGTGTCGGCAGCGCCCGCGCTGCCCTCACCGCTCAAGCTGCCGATTAGCCGTCCCCACCAGCCACGGCCCCGCAGGTCTTGGGCCGTGGAGGAGAGCTCCGAAGCTGGCGCTGGTGCTGGCGAATTCCGGGCTTGCGCCACCGTTTCCCCGGCTGGCTCGGAGGCCGGCGCGGGCGCGACAGGTGCAGGCGCCTGCACGGTCGCCTTGCCCGCAGCGGGCTCCCCTCCCCCGCCTTCGAGCCGCGCGGCCAGATTGTTACCGAACTCCTCCCATATTCGGTCGGCCTTGGTCTTCATCACGCTCAGGCCGAATGCGCCCAGACGGCCCAGCAGGTCCACGTCGATCTTGATGCGCAGGTCGGTGCCTCCATCCGGCGTGGCGCTCAGGAAGATTTCACTGCGCTGCTTGAGCGAGCTGGCCACCGAGGTGTCTTCTCCCGTTCCTTCCACGCGCAGATACTCGGGAGCGCGTTGCTCGACGATGCGTGTGCGCAGCTTGAATCTGGCGCTGATGAAGGAGATCTTCTGGTGCATCACCGCCACGTATTCGGTGGGGCTGACCACTTCGATGGACTGCATGCCCGGCACGGCACCTCCCATGACCTGGGGATCGAGCAACAAGGCCCATACCCGCTCTCGCGAGGCCGAAACAGTCAGGGTTTTCTCAATTTCCATGCATTTTCTCCGCGGCCACAAGGACCGATTCCACGATCTGGGTGTAGCCCGTGCAACGGCACAGGTTGCCGTTGAGGCCATGGCGAACTTCGTCCGCGCCGGGAAGGGGGTTGCGCCCCAGCAGATCGCAGGCGGCCATGATGAAGCCCGGTGTGCAGTAGCCGCACTGCAGGCCGCCGCATTGCATGAAGCTTTGCTGCAGCGGGTGCAGGCGTTGTGAGGGGTCTGCGCCCGCATCCCCAGCAATACGGTCGGCCAGGCCTTCGATGGTGGTGAGCGCGCGGCCCTGGACCTGCACGGCCAGCAGCAGGCAGGACTTCACCACTTCGCCATCCAGCAGCACCGAGCAGGCGCCGCACACGCCCGTCTCGCAGCCGCGCTTGGTGCCCGTCAGGTGCAGGTCATCACGCAGAAAATCCGACAGCAGCCGGCGCGCAGGCACGTCCACGCTGCAGGGCTCGCCGTTGACGGTGCATTCGATGCGATGTCGGCTCATGCCAGCTCTCCTTGTTCCAGTGCCAGGTCCAGGCCAAACAGTTCGGCCACGGTGCGCCGCACGTTGACGCGCACCATTTCTCGGCGGAAATCCGCCGAGCCGCGCAGGTCCGAAACCGGTGTGATGTCGGCCGCGACGATGTCACCCGCCTCGGCCGCCAAGGCCCAGGTGAGGGCACGGCCTTCAAGAAAGCCCTCGGCGCGCCGCTGGCGCACGGGTATGGGCGTAGAGGCGCCCACGACGAGACGCGCGTCGCGGCAGATGCCCCCGGCGGTGTGCGCCACCAGGGCCACGCTGGCCAGCGGCCGGTGTTCGGCCGCTGTGCGCAGAAAGCGCGTGTACACACCGCTGCGCCGGTCGTCTCCTTGCCCCATGGGCGGCACGCGGATCTCGCTGACGATCTCGTCGCCTTCCAGCGCCGTGGCGTAGTAGTCGACCAGGAAGTCCTCGATGTCCAACAGGCGCTCGCCTCTTGCGCTGGCCAGCACGATCTGGGCGCCCAATGCCATCAGGCAGCCGGGCGGGTCGGTGGAGGGGTCGGCATAGCAGAGATTGCCACCCACCGTGCCCTGATTGCGCACCTGCGGGTTGGCCATGCGCTGCGCCATGCCGGCCAGGACAGGATAGTGATGCGACACCAGCGGCGAGGCCGCCAGTTCGGCATGGCGCACCAGGGCGCCGATACGCAGGCCACGCACCGGGTCGAAGTCCAGGCCGCGCAACGCATCGATGCCAGCCAGCGAGACCAGGTGCGTGGGCGCGAGCATGCGCTGGCGCATGCCCAGCATCAAGGCCGTGCCGCCGGCGATCACGCGGCAGTCCTCGCCCAGTTCGGCCAGCAACCGGCTGGCCTCCGCCACCGAGGTGGGCTCCAGGAAGTCGAAGTCATGCATGACGGCCCTCCTCGGCGCGTGCGTGCAGCGCCGCCAGGATTTTTTCGGGCGTGATCGGCAGATCGCATATGCGCACGCCGATGGCGTCGTACACGGCGTTGGCGATGGCAGGCGCTCCCGGCAGGATGGCGGTTTCGCTGGCCCCTTTGGCGCCATAGGGGCCGTTGGGGTCGTTGGACTCGACAAAGCCGCCGCGCAGCAAGGGCACGGCGTCGGCCGTTGGCATGGTGTAGTCGGCGAAGTTGCCGTTGGCCAGGCGCCCGCCTTCCAGGTGCAGTTGCTCGTAAAGGGCCCAGCCCATGGCCTGGACGGTGGCCCCGTTGGTCTGCCCATGGATGGCGACGGGGTTCAGCGCCTTGCCGCAGTCGTCGGCCACATAGCTGTCAAGCACCCGGACCTGGCCGGTTTCCGTATCGACCTCGACCTCCACTGCCTGGGCCGCGAAGGAATAGGCCGGCGCGATGTTGCCGTGCAACTGGGCGTCGTGCATCTGCGTCTGGGCATCCCAGGTGTGGCTGACCTGTATGCCCTCGCCGCCATGGCGCCAGATGTGCTGGCGTGCGAGCTCGGCCATGCCTGCCGCACGGTCGGTGCCGCGCACGCGCACCTGACCATCGGCCAGCTCCAGGTCGTCGACCTGCGCCTCCAGCACGACGGCGGCCAGGGCCAGCAGCTTGCTGCGGACCGCCTGCGCGGCACCTATGGCGGCATTGCCTGCAGCCATGGTCACGCGCGAGGCCAGCGAGCCTATGGCGAAGGGCGTGCTGTCCGTGTCGGGTGCGGCCACGCGGACCTGCGACAACGGCAGCGTGAGTTCATGGGCGACGATCTGGCTGAGCATGGTGGCCGCGCCCTGGCCCATGTCGCACTCGCCACTGAGCACAAGCACCTGGCCATCCTCATGGATGCGCACCACCACGGTGGAGCCGTCCCAGTTGCCCATGGTGCGGTTGCCGCTGACATGCATGGCCGCAGCCATGCCCACGCCCCTGCGGCGGGCGCCAAGGGCCTGGCGGGGGCGGGCGCGCTTGCCGCGCCAGTCGATGGCATCGGTGGCCTGGTCTATGCACTCCTTGAGGCCGGCGCTGCCGATCTTCCAGCCATGCACTGTCACGTCGCCGGCTTGCACTGCATTGAGCTTGTGGACTTCGGCCGGATCCAGCCCCAGCTGCTCGGCCATGATGTGGATGTGGCTGTTGAGCGCGAACAGCATCTGCGTACCGCCAAAGCCGCGGAACGCGCCGTGCGGCGGGTTGTTGGTATAGACCAGGGTGGCGTGCGATCGGACGTTGCCCTGCCTGTGCATGTTGTCGCTGCGCATGGCACTGACGTGCATGACCTCGGCCGACAGACCCGCATAGGCACCGCACTCGGCAACGATGTGCACCTGCTTGGCGAGGATGCGGCCATCACGCGCCATGCCCAGCTTGAGCGTGATGCGCTCGGGGACGCTGGAGCAGCAGGCCAGGAAGTCCTCCAGCCGGTTGTTGACCAGGCGCACGGGCCGCCCGGTGCGCAGGGCCAGCAGGCCCGCCACGAGCTGGTTGTCGTCCTCGACGATCTTGCCGCCAAAGCCGCCGCCCGTGGTGGCCTGCACCACGCGGATGGCGGACACCGGCAGCTCCAGCGCCGCCGCCAGCCGGGCACGCGCCAGGAAAACCGACTGCGTGGAGGTCTGTACCAACAGGCGGCCATCGGCGTCGATGGAGGCCAGGGTGGCCATGGGTTCCAGGTAGCCCGGGTACTGCGCATGCGTGGTGTACGTGGCTTCGTGAACCAGATCAGCTGCGGCGAATCCGGCATCTGCATCGCCGCGCTCGAAGCGGATCTCGTGGGCGATGTTGCCCCGGCCCGGATGAACGCCGGGCGCTTCTTCATCCAGGGCTTCCTCGGGCGACAGGATGGCGGGCAGTTCTTCGTACTCGACCTCGATCAGGTCCAGCGCATCGCGGGCGATCTCTTCTGTGGCGGCAGCCACGGCTGCCACCTCTTCCCCCGCAAAGCGCACCAGGCCGTCGGCCAGGATGCGCCGCTCCTTGTGGCTCACGCCCCAGGGCGTGCGCGGTGCATCTGCCCCGGTCAGCACGGCTTTCACACCGGGCAGCGCACGCGCTGCAGCAATGTCGATGCGCACGATGCGCGCATGCGGATAGGGGCTGCGCAACAGCTTGGCATGCAGCATGCCCGGCAGCTTGAGGTCGCCCGCGTACTGGGCACGACCTAGTACCTTGGACAGCGCCGTGACCTGGGCCGTCTCGCGGCCCAGCGTGGAATTCGAGGTATTCATGTCATTCAGCGGTGATGCCGAGTTCGCGGATCACCTTGCCCAGGCGCTCGTAGTCGGCAGCGTTGACATCGGCCAGCACCTGCGGCGACCCGCCCACGGGCACGGCACCGAAGGTGGCCATCTTTGCCGCCACCTCCGGCATCCTGAGGATCTCGTTGAGATGGGTGTTCAAGGTCTGCACCACGGGGGTCGGCGTGCCCTTGGGCGCGAAGAAGCCATTCCAGGCACCCGCGGCGATGTCCCTGTAGCCCAGTTCCGCCAGCGAAGGCACATCGGGCAGCAGGGGCGAACGCTTCGGGTCGGTCACGGCCAGCGCGCGCAGCTTGCCCGCCTGGATGTACTGGGCCACCGGCCCCAGCGTGACGTAGGCCAGTCCTACATGGCCCGCTGCCACATCGTTGACGGCCGGTGCCACGCCGCGATAGGGCACATGCTGAATGCTCACTCCGGCAACGCGGTTCAGCCACTCGGCACCTATGTGCATGGGCGAGCCTGCGCCGGGACTGGCGTAGCTGAGCGTCTTGCCGGCCTTGGCCGCAGCCACCATGTCGGCCACGCTTTTGAATCCCGTGGAGGGATGGGCCACGAGCAGCACGGCCTGGCTGGCGGTCTGCACCACGGGGGTGAAACCTCTCAAGGGGTCATAGGTCGCGGCAGTAGGGAGCCTCATCACCATGGGGGCGATGGTGAAGGGGTTGGGCGTGAACAGCAGCGTGTAGCCATCGGGCACGGCCCGCGCAACCAGGTTGTTGCCCACGGTGCCGCCCGCCCCGGGCCGGTTGTCCACCACCACGGGCTGGCGCAGACGCACCGTGAGCTTTTCGGCGAACAGGCGCGCCATGGCGTCCGTGTCACCACCTGCGGGATAGGCGACCACCACGGTGATCGGCCTGGCGGGGTAGTCCTGTGCAAATGCCGGACCACAGACAGCGGTGGCAAAAGCCAATGCTGCAATGGTCAGGCCTTGCCGACGATGGAGGGTCATCACTGGCTCCTTTGAAAGCGCGGACATGCATCGGTCAGATACGGGCATGGCAGCTGGGGCTGGCTATGGGATGAATTTATACGATTCATCCATGAAACATTGATCCTCAAAAGAATCAATAACGATTTTCTCCAGTAAGTTGATGAATCAACTTACCGAAAACACCGATTGACCTCTATTGATTTCTCAAAAGAAATTCCACAAGACAAACGTCAGGCAGCCTGTGAAACAATTGATGGGAACATGTCCATCCCACCTTCTCCTCTCCCTGTGCCCAGCACGCCCGCAGGCAATCCCTGGTCCCACCTTGACGAGGCAGGCAGCAGCCTGACCGTCGATGCCTTTCTGACCACGCTGATGAGCCAGGTGGGCAATGCGCTGCGGCGCACCATCACCGTGCCCTATGCCGATACGGCGGGCTTGACGGTTTCGGAGTGGCGGCTGTTGGCCCTTGTCGCGCATGCAGGCGAGTTGCCGTTCAGCGCGCTGGTGGTGCAATCCACTTCGGACAAGGCCCTGGTGAGCCGGGCGCTGCGGCTGCTCGAGGAACGCGGCCTGGTGGCCCTGCTGGCGCAAGGCTCCACTCCACGCAAGAAGATCCTGTGCTCCATCACGCCTGCGGGCCGGCAGTTGCATGACGAGGTGATGCCCGTGGCCCGACAACACCAGGCCGCTGCTCTGCTGGCGCTGACGCAGGAGGAACGGGAGGTGATGTATCGGGCCTTGCTCAAACTGCGCGGTTATTGCCAAGGCGGCCAAGCCGACCCAGCGACCGAAGGCGGCCCCGCTACGGCAGACGGCGAAGCCTGAATTCAGCCCACTTCAGGCCGGTTCTGCAGCAACACCTCAGCGCGCGCCAGATCGTCCAGCGTATCGATGTCGGTGAGCACACCAGCATCGTCCACATCGACCTGAACCACATGTCCGGCTTCGCGCAGCGCCTTCAGCACAGGCGCCCCGCCCTTCTCTCCGCTCAACGCCATGAGCACCGCGCCGCATGCGGCGCCGAAACCCACGGGATGTCCACGCTCGCCTTGATGGACAGGCTGGGCGGCTCGGGCCCCCGCATGCAATGCATCGGCCACTTTCAGCAAGGTCTGTGGACTCACCAGCGGCAGATCGGCCGGCAAGACCAGCCAGCCTGGCGCATCGGCTGTGGCACGCACGGCCGCAGACAGCGAATCGCCCATTCCGGGGTGGCCCGCATCTTCCAGATGCCAGGGCAGTCCGCTGGCGCGGACGGCGGCCAGTGTGTGTTCCAGCACGGTGCTGCCGCCCAGCGGCGCGGCGAGCTTGTGCATGGCGCCGCCCGACGCGCGGAAACGCTCGCCACGGCCCGAGGCGAGGATGATCACGCAGGGGCGGCCTTTGAAGTCTCTGAGCATGCGCAACTCTAGCGCAGCAAATGGGAGGTCGGGCGCAGGCACAATGCAGGCCATGAGCAGCATTTCCACCTCGATCGCCGATCTGCGCAAAAGCTACGAGCGCGCGGAACTCAGCGAATCGGCCTCCCTGGCCGATCCGCTGCAGCAGTTTGACCAATGGCTGCAGGAAGCCCTGAGCGCCCAGGTGCCCGAGCCCAATGCCATGACGCTGGCCACCGTGGGCGGCGACCTGCGGCCCAGCACGCGCATCGTGCTCATCAAGGGCTATGACGAGCGCGGCCTGGTCTGGTACACGAACTACGACAGCCGCAAGGGCCAGCAACTGGCGGGCAACCCCTTTGCCGCGCTGCAGTTTCACTGGGTGGAGCTGGAGCGCGTGGTGCGCATCGAAGGTCGGGTGGAAAAGGTCAGCGAGGCCGAAAGCGACGCCTACTTCAACAGCCGCCCGCTGGACTCTCGCATTGGCGCCTGGGCCAGCCCGCAAAGCCAGGTCATCAGCGGGCGCAGCGTACTGGTGGCCAATGCGGCCAAGTACGGCGCGCAGTTCCTGCTGAACCCGCCACGCCCGCCGCATTGGGGTGGATTCAGGCTGGTGCCCGAGCGCTGGGAATTCTGGCAAGGCCGCAAGAGCCGGTTGCACGACCGCCTTTGCTACCAGCTTGAAGCTGGAACCTGGCTGCGCCAGCGCCTGGCGCCCTGATCCCCTCGATTGCTGGCGCTGCTGAAACCCATCAGCCCGGCAGGCGCTGGGCCAGCCACAGCATCAGCGGCACGGTAAGCAAGGCCAGCGCAGTGGACACCGCGATGCTGGCGGACACCTCCTCCTGCATCACGCCATAGCGCTGCGTGAACAGGAACACGTTGGCCCCCACGGGCAATGCAGCCGCCGTGAACATCACGACCACCGGCAGGCCGCCCAGACCGAAGGCCCAGGCCAGCGCAAGCATCAGCAGCGGATGCACCAGGTTCTTGACCAGCGCGATGCCAGCAGCCTCTCGCAAGTTCTGGCCCACCCTGGTGTAGGCCAGTGTCACGCCGACCAACAGCAGCGCCATGGGGCCCAGCGCCTGGCCCAGGACCTGCAGGGACCGGTCCACCGCTTCGGGCAGCACCAGCCCAGTCTGAGCGAACAGCAAGCCAGCGAGTATGGGCAGCGGCACAGGATGCACGATGCCGTTGCGCACGGCCTGCAGCACCGTGCGCCACATGGGGCGCGGTGCGCTTTGGCCGCAGCGCTGGCGTTCGTGGGCCTCGGCCAGCTCGAACACGATGGTGGCTGCGGTCAGCAGGATCAGCGCATGCAGCGAGACCAGGGTGAACAACGTGACAAGCCCTTCCTCCCCGTAGACCAGCCCCACCAGCGGCACGCCGATCATGACGGTGTTGCTGAACATATTGGCCAGCCCCCGCGCGGCCGAGCGCGTGGAAAAACCGCCCAGCACCATGGACACCACGAAGATCAGCGCAGTCGCCAGGAAATACAGGGCCACGGGCTGAAAGTCCAGCTCCTGTACCCGCACCGCACCCATGGTGCGAAACAGCAGCGCCGGCGTAAGCACCAGAAACACAAGGTTGGACAAATCCTTGATGGCTGTGGCACGCACCCAGGCCAGCCGGGCGGCAAGAAAGCCTGCTCCTATGCAAAGAATGACAGGGATGAGGGAGGCAAAGACGGGAGAGTTCACTGAAGCAGGACCGGGAAGCTGCGCCTGCGCAGGCTTGCGGCGCGCGCAGATTATGCGCCGCAGACCCGGCCCTGCCTCGTTCAGGCGTCGTCCCGGGCCTCGAAGGCCCGGCCAGCCTCCACGGACGTGCCAAGGCTCAGATTCATGCCGAACAGCCCCCTTTTCTGGCGACTTGTCGCCACTGACATTCATCAGCCGATAACAAGGTTGCCACTCAACTTCATGTAAGTTACATTGAACATCCCTATTGGTTGATTCGTTTTGCTCTAGACGCCCATGACTTCATCACCATCCCAGGCACCCGCTGCCGGCAAGCCGCCGTCCACTGTCCCCGACGGACTGGCCCTGTTCCGGCATTGGCTGGAAACCGAGGGCACCAAGGGCTGGGATGCCCTGGACACGGCGCCCGACAGCGGCTACGAAAAGGTATGGCGTGCCTGGCTGCGCAGCCTGGGCGATGCGGGCATCCCAGCCAAAGAAAGTTCCCCCTCCCCCACCACGCCGAAAGGCAAAGTCAACGCAAAGGCCCGCGCCTGGCAACAGGCCACCGCCGTGGATGTCCAGAATTTCCTGCGCCCGCGCGAAGGCCAGTTGTCGGGCCACCAGCCCGGCCGCCGCATCAGCGAGGTCACGCGCAGGCGCTACTGGCGCCTGCTGGAACGCATCTACGACCATGCGCTGGACCACGGCTGGGTCAGCGCCAATCCCGCCGCAGGGTTGGCTCCGCAGGAGCGCCCCCCTGCCGAAGACGGCCAGGGCCATTGCCTTCCCGCTCCGCTGTGGAATGCCCTGCCCCGCCACATTCCGGTGGCAGATGGCTTTCAGTCAGCGCGCGACCGCGCCATCTTGCTGCTGCTGTACGAACTGGCGCTGGCGCCCGAGGAGGTGCGCGGCCTGTGCTGGCGCGATGTGCAATGCGCAGGACCAGGCGATGGCCTCCCCTGTCAATTGCATATCGATGGCGCACGCGCCGCGCAGCAGCGCACGCTGGATCTGTCGGAAACGGTGGTGAAGGCGCTGCAGGACTGGAAAGGTTTCAGCGCCGGCCAGCGCGGGCCGGAGGCCGTTCAACCCGATGCCACGGTCTTTTATTCGCGCGAGGGGCAGCCGCTGTCGGTGCGCGTGCTGTTCCATGTGGCCTCGCAGCTGATACAGCGTGCCCATGCGGCCCAGCCCGCTTCTGCCCAGAAGGCGCCGCTGCATCGGGTCGGGCCGCAGGTGCTGCGCAACACGGCCATCGTGCAGTGGTTGCGCGCGGGCCGTGCCGAGACCGAAGTGGTGCAGTGGATAGGCGTCGACAGCACACGCGCCCTGCGCCATCTGCAGCATTACCTGTAGCAGACGGCGCGGGAGCGCAGCGCGGGCAACCCGCCTTAGAACGACACCTTGACGCCCACGGTGATATTGCGCCCCATCAGCGGCGCAGCGTTCTTGATGAACGAGGTGTGGGCGAAGGCCAGGCGGTTGGTCAGGTTGTTGCCCTTGATGAAGAACTGCCAGGGCGTGCCACCCGAGGTGCGCAGCGTGTAGCTGGCCGAGAGGTTGAGCATGCCGTAGCCGTCCGTCTCGGTCTCGTAGGCGGTGACACGGTTCTGGCGCAGCACCTGCACCCACTCGGCCTGGGCATCCCAGCCCTTGTAGAAGGTGTCCACGCGCAGGCCTACGCGCGCCGCGGGAATGCGCGGCAAGGCGGAGCCGTCTTCCAGCCGCGCACGCACGGCGTCACCGAACAGGGTCACGCCCCACTGGCGCGACAGCTTCTGGCGCACCTGGCCCTCCACGCCGGTGAAGCGTGCGTCGGCCTGGGTGTACTGCAGCAGTTGCAGGCCGTCATGCTCGTCCAGCGTGGCTCCGTAGATGTAGCCCTTGACGCGATGGTGGAAGGCATTGACGCTGAACGTGGTGTCCCCCGAGGTCTTGCGCAGGCCTATGTCCAGTGCCTGGGAGCGTTCACGCTTGAGGTCGGGATTGCCGCGCTCATAGGTGGATGTGGCCATGTGCAGGCCATTGGCATACAGCTCCTCGGCCGTGGGCAGGCGGTTGCCCTGCGTCAGCGAGGCCGACAGGCTGTAGCCCGGGGTGAACTTCCACACCGAGCCCAGCGAGAACGATGTGCCGCTGTGGCTGCGAGAGATGGCGCTTTGCTGGGCGTCCACGGTCTGGCGCTCATGGCGCAGCGCAGCCTGCCAGCGCCAGTCCTGCCAGCGGTATTCCTCCAGCAGGTAGATGCTGTTGCGGCGGGTTTCGGTGGGCTGCACATAGGCCTCCTCACCCTCGGCACTGAATTTGCGCTGCACGGTCTGCAGGCCGATGACGCCGCGCCAGCCGGCGATGGGCTCCAGCTCGGCCTCCACGCGCAGGTCATGGGCGCGGTTCTTGAAGGTGGTCGAGACCTGGCCGTCCTCGATCTCGTCATGGCGGTAGTCGGTCCAGCCGCCGCGCACGCGCAACGCCGCAATGCCTGCCGTCGGATTGCGCCATTCGCCGCGCAGATCCCAGCGCTCGCTGTTGAGGTCGACCACCGGCACGCTGCCATGGTCGTGATCGTGTTCTTCGTCGCCATGGTCATGTCCGTCCTCGTCGCCGTGGTCATGGCCGCCGCAGTGCAGATGGTCGCCATGGGTGTGGCAGCCCTCGAAGCTGTGGTTGTGGCCCGGCAGGCCATAGCGCGCGGTCTGGCGCGTGTAGGCCAGGCCCAGGTAGCCTTGCGTGCCGATCCAGGACAGGCCCAGGCTGCCCGTATCCGTGCGGTTGAAGCTGCCGCCCACGCGCCCCTGCGACTGGCCGTTGGGCGCCCAGCCGCTGCCCACGCGGTAGTCGCCGGCATCGCGCGCCATGCCCTCGGCGTGGATGGCCAGCTGGCCGGCGCCGCCCGTCAGCGAGAACGCGCCGGCCGTCTCGCCCGCGCCCGTGCTGCCGCGCAGCTGGGCCGAGCCCGTGATGCCGTTCTTGGGAATGGACGTGGGGATCTTGTCGTCCAGGATGTTGACCACGCCGCCCATGGCACCGCCGCCGCCGTAGATCAGCGCCGAAGGGCCGCGCAGCACTTCGATCTGCGTGGCCAGCATGGGCTCGCTGGCCACGGCATGGTCGGGGCTGATGGTGGAGGCGTCATGCAGCTCCGAGCCATCGCTGAGGATCTGCACGCGCGGGCCGTCCATGCCGCGGATGATGGGGCGGCTTGCGCCCGCACCGAAATGGCTGGCGTGGATGCCGGGCTCGCCGTCCAGCGTCTCGCCCAGCGTGGCGGCCTGGCGCAGCGTCAGCACATCGCCTTCCAGCACCGTGGCTGGCGTGGACATATCGGCCGAGGTCAGGCCCAGGCCGCTGGCCTTGACCGTCACCTCGTTGAGCACAGGCGTGTCGCTGCGCGGGGCATCCGCCTGGGCGCCGGTGGCAGTTCCGGGCGCGGCGGCGACTCCAGCCTCCGCAGGCTCTGCTGCCATGGCCAGCCCTGCCATCGCGGGGCCGAGCACGCCCGCCAGCAGCAGTTGCTGCAGCAGCGGGCGCAGCTTCATCCTCTCCCCCTGCACCTTGGCGTCCTGGTGGTATTGCTTTGTTGTCACTCTCATCACTGGTCTTCCCGGCAGCGGCCGGCCACGGCCCGGGGACGTGGGAATGCGGGCGCTGCAAAAAATGGCGTCGGAAACGGACAACCGGGGTGCGCCATGCAGGCGCACGCAGCCATCCGATCGGATATGCATTCAGGATCTGTCCAACCTGGGCACAGCGCCTCTTGCGTGCAATGCAGGAAGGCGCGCGCAAACAGCTTCAATGGGCGGGCGCATGCAGCGCCGCCGCCCAAGGTTCAAGCCGCCAGGCGGGCAGTGATGGGATGCGGGGGACCACGCGCATCGAAGAAAGCCGCCAGCACGCGGCCATCGCGCACGATGGGCGGCTGGGCGGGCTCGGCCTGTTCGCCCCAGAAAGGCGGCAGCGCCACGGCGGGCGGTGGCCCCGCCATGCCTTCGTGCAACTGGTCCAGCAGTTGGCAGTCCGCCGGGCCGTGGCCCGAGAACAGCGCATGCACCCAGTCGACGGGTGCAGCGCAGGAGGTGGCCACCACCTCGACCGGGCCATGGGCCGTGGCCGAGGCCAGGCCGCCAGCATGCACCACACGGTGCATCTGGCCCAGCAACGGCGCCAGTGCGATGGACCAGACCAGCAACCAGGCCAAAAGCCAACCCCGATTCGGCACGGCACCGCGCAACGCAAGCCGTGAGGCGGGCGCAGGCGAGTGGCGACTCGGGAGTTTGAAGGGCATGGATGAATCAGGAGCGGATCAGGCAGCGCAGAGTGTATGCGCCAATTGGCGGGGCAGGTTCCAGCATCCCGTCACAAAGACGGGCGACTGCTCACAGCAGTGCACGGCGGGCAATGCCGCGCTCAATGCGCATGGCGCATGCCGCAGAACTTGCCCAGCGCCAGGCCCTTGCAGTCGGCCTGCAGCTGCTTGTGGCATTGCGCATGGTCACGCCCTGCCGCCAGACACTGTGCGGTGGCCTCGTGGGCCTTGGCCATCGAGCGGTGGCGCTCCATGTCGGCACGGGCATGGGCATCCAGTTGCACCGGGCCACCCTGTGCCTTGGCGTCCGCCGGGGTCTTGGCATGGTCATGGTCTTGGCCGTGATCGTGCGCCTGGGCCGCAGCGGCCAGAAAGACAGCGGCCAGGATCAGGGAAACGGAACGGAAGGGGGAAAAAGTCATGCGAGATCCTGAAGGGCTATGCAAGAGAAAAAGGGGAAGACGGCCACCTCACACGGACGGATCATTCCGGGAGTGCCCGGTGCCGCTGCAGTCCTGGCACCGCCCCGTCACCGACACATCGATGGCCTGGCCCTGCAGGCCGCTGGCTGCCAGCGCCTGCCGCAATTGCAGCAAGGCGGCCTGCAGTTGCTCACCGCCCCCGCCTGCCTCGCCGCCCAGACGAAAGGCGCTGTGGCAATCCGCACACTCGAAGTGCGCAGCGGCGTCGCCTTCGCAGGCCGCGCCCTGAAGGGGCCTGCCGTACCGGGCCACGCGTGCCGCATCCACGCTGCGGCGCAACACGCCGGCTGCGGCCAGCCGGTCCAGCAGCCGGTAGACGGTGACGCGGTTGACCTGCACGCCCTGGGCATGCAGGGCGGCTTCCACATCCGCCTCGCTCAACAGCGCATCGGCGCGCGCCTCCCACAGCGCCAGCACGGCCCGCGTGGCGCGGGTCGAACGCATGCCGCAAGGCAAGAGCAAGGGGGAGGGGGAGGGAGTCGGCGATGACATGGGCAATGCAAGAGCGGGCTGCAGAGCGCGACAGGACACCGTTATCGCAACCGAGTTGCATTATGCCCGCAAATCACAACCGCTTAAACAACCCGCCCACCTGGGCTCATTGCTTGACCCAGCGCGCAAAGGCACCCCGGAATTTCTGCACCTTGGGCCCCACCACGAAGGCGCAGTAGCCCTGGCTGGGATGGTTCAGGAAGTAGTCCTGGTGATAGTCCTCTGCGGGCCAGTAGCTGGCCAGGGGCTGGACCTCGGTCACGATGGGAGCGTCATACGCGCCCGCCTGGGCCAGCTCGGAGATCAGCGTACGTGCGACCTCCGCCTGATGGTCATTCGTGGTGTAGATCGCGCTGCGGTACTGCGTGCCCACGTCGTTGCCCTGGCGGTTGAGCGTGGTCGGGTCGTGCGTGCCGAAGAACACGGTGAGCAGGTCGCGCAGCGGGATCACGGCAGGATCGAACTGCACGCGGATGACCTCGGCATGGCCGGTCTGCCCGGTGCATATGTCTTCGTAGCTGGGATCGTCCAGATCGCCATTGGCGTAGCCGCTTTGCACGTCGCTCACGCCGCGCACGCGGTCGAAAACGGCTTCGGTGCACCAAAAACAACCTCCACCAAGCACAATAGTTTCTGTCATTTTTCTCTCCTAAGTCCTTGTCGCGTAAGGGTTCACAGCATTTTAGGAACCGAAGCAACCACTACCAAAATTTGGTTGATCGCTGTAAAATGTGCCAATAGAACAGCCAAATTTTAGAGGTTCCTGATGACCAGCACCACACCGCGAGGCATTCAAGAAATTAGTTGGACATTAAAAGACGGCACTGTCAAGAGTGCATATCGCGTGCGGATTACAAGGAAGAACTTCAAAGGTCAACGGAGTAGAGTTTTTGACAACTTAAATGAAGCCAAAGAGTATTTGGCACTCTCAAAAACCGTCCAAGGCAAAAAGTTAATTTATTCCATTGAGCAAACAGAAGAAGAAAAATATCGTGCTGACAAAGAAAATCGGAATGATTTTAGCTTTGAGCATTTTGTGAAGCTCTACATTCGTGATTACATTGATACCAAACCACGAGAAACAGAGCTTCAAAAAAGAAACCATGCAAGCACGGCGGCTTTTTTCAATATTATTCTTGGAACTTCCATTCTTGATAGATCCCTCACCTATCAAGAAAAAGTAGACATGGGTGTCGGCAATCCTGAAGATCCAGTTTATAAATTCTTCGGAAAATACGACATTCGCAAAATCACCCCCATTGACATTAATAACTATATCAAGTCAAGGAAGCGACTTGGATTGAAGCCAATTTCAATTCAACGAGAAATCACACAGATTTCCAATGTCTTCAACAAAGCAAAATATTTTTCTGAATTGGACTCTATTGTTGAGCTTCGAAATCCATGTCGTGAATATGATCGGGATTTGCTGAAAAATAATTCCTTAAAACGTGAAGGATTTATTTCTGATCAAATGCTTGAAAAAATCTTCACAGCATTCAAGCAATACTCCAATCCAGAACTCTATGAAATTTGCAACCTGTCTTTACTCACTTCAATGCGGAGAAGTGAGGTCATTACACTCACAAAAGATCAGGTTAAAGAAAATTATATTCAACTCATTCACACCAAGTCAGGTAAACCACGAAAAGTCTACCTAACAAAAGAAGCACAGGAATACATTGCCACACTCAAGCCAAAGAATGAGAAAGGCAATTTCTTTAATTATACGATTATGGGTTTTGATCGAATCTTTCATGCACAAGTGAAGAAGCATGGATTCGATTTGAGATTTCATGATTTCCGAAAAACTGCAATTTCAAGAACCTTGTCCAGAGCAAATGACAATTCTTTGCTAGTGGCAAATATTCTTGGTTTTTCGTCAGTTCGTAAATTTGACGAGCTTCATGTTAGGACAAGGCTCATGTCCACAGACACCCAACAAGGTGCATTGAGAACCTTTGGACATGACAATCCAGACATTACTAACAAGCACTATTTCAGCCCAATTTTGGATGATGTTAATAATATCAAAAGGCTGAACCAGTTGAAGGAAAAACAGAGGCTGACAACTATCAATAATGAGGAAAAAGAAGAGCTTCTTCAACTTCTTCTAGCACTTGCGACATAAAGCAAATATATCCAACCAAACACCATTAACACCAAAGGAGAAATTGGTATGGGATTATTCAGTATGTTTAATAGACAAAAAGCACCGCTGCAAGTTGGAGAAACAAGCGGTGATCGTATTGGCTGTTACCTTTTCGGAATAGAAATGCCAGATGGCTCCGACCCTTCCTATCATTCACTAGCCGTCAATCGACAGGAATTGCTAGAAGATTGTATGGAGTTTTTCAATCAATTAGCCAACAAAAAGAAGGCATTAGTAGAGCAAGGAACACCAACTGCTCCAAGACATGCACAAGACCTAAAAGTAATTATTAATGCGATAAATAATTTACCAATGTTTATTGATATGCACTTGAAACAAAATAAAAATAATGGAGAACCCTTCCTTCGGGTCGCTGGTATGACTATATTTTTAAGAACTGGCGAAAGACAGCGACAGAAGATTCACGGAAAATATGTTGAATAAACCTACAACGAAGAATCCCAATGTCAAAACCAGACGAACCATATCGCATGGTAGTTGTGGAAAGTTTTAAACCATTAGCCACCTCTGGGCTTCATGGAAGTGTGCATATCCGCCCTGTTGAAGGACAAGGACTTCCAACAACTCTGCATGTTGAATGCTCAAAAGAACTTTCGAAAAATTATCCAGTTGGAACCAAGTTCAAGATCAGAGCAAAACTCACGGATCGAGAAGGCTCTGGGGAATATCTCTATAGCTATTTCCGCTGGAAATACGAAGTCCTAAAAGACTAAAAAATAAAAAACCAGTCACAAAGACTGGTTTTTTATTTTGTTAGATTCGGCACCACCCGGTTTCTAACAGCATACCCTTGACATTCTCTCAAATTATCGTATAGGTATACTACCAACATACAGTTAAATCATATTTGATTTTTTACGATTGTCAATAACCGAATTCCGATTAATTGCTCTTGTTGGTAAAACAAGGGCAATTTTTGCATTAACGGTCTAGTGAACGATTCGAAAAATTGCTAACGTGAATGATCACAAAACAGGCACAGGTAAAAATAATCAGGCTGATTTAATAGCAGCCTGGTAACTGGAAAAGGCATTGAGTGATAGGTAACGACACTATTATTATAGTGAAGGAGGCTAGAATGAGATTTAATCAGAGCCCCAATGAGAGTCTTAAGGTCCAACCATGATTAAGCTGTGTTAATACGGTGAATGGACTAACCAGAGGTGATTAACTATCTTCTGGTCCGATATGTGGCTGACACATGAAGGAATAGGCAACCTACCGTTTTCAAAATGGTAAGGGAGTCTTTTTCCTTCTTAGTAGTGACCAACGGGAACGGATAAGAAGGAAAAAGACTGTACAACCATTATCCGTACAAAATATATTAATAGTACACCAACAAAATATGTTAAGAGTACAACAGCAGAAATGATCTCGTTAGAGGTTTTATGAAATAAAACAAAATTGGAAACGGCGAAAAATTTCCACAGTCCAAATAAAAAGCCACTCAATGAGTGGCTTTTTTGTTCCAGAAGGACCCAGACGAGCTGGTCCATTTTCACTTTTGTGATCGCTCTGCTTGAAGTTTTTCATATCTATATATGAGCATGAGCATAGTTAATTTATCAGTGAACTCATTCAGCACACGAAATTTTTCTTTTTCACTCATATCAGGATTTTTCTGGTGGATCTGATCGTATTCGTAGCAAATATCGAAATACTCCTTCTGATATTTTGCTTCTGGAAACCAACTCATTTTTGCTCCCCAAAGAAATCACTCCACTCAGGTGGAATCGGTTCAGCAAATTTTATTGGCTCATGGAAGTTAATCTTCTCAGAATTTTTTAATCCAAACTCCACACACTTGCGAACAGTCCAACCAAGTGATCGAGTGTTAATCTCAGCAAGAGCTTTCAATTGCTGAACAGATTCAGAATCGAGATAGTGACTGGTTTTTATTAGATTGTTTTTCATTTTATCTCCTATGGTTATACAACCATATTACGGAGTAAAAAACGGAAAGCAATCAACCAAAGCTATCGACTTGAAGACCTTATATTCATTTGTCTTCGCTGGACTTCCTAGCTTCGTAACGTGTTTTATTTCCCTTGTCTTCGCCAGTCTTTAAATGTCTTCGCATTCATTTAAACCCACCAAAGAAAACGGAAAAATCACTTCAACATGATTGAAGCACTCTCGAATCGATTCGAGATTAGAGATCTATTCAATTACTTCCATTGTCTTCGCTATCGACTTCCACCCAAGATCGTGGACATTTAATTGCTATTTCGTAAGATAGAAATATACATAAAGCAAGGCCAATTTTTCTATACGGACAATACGGCTATTTCATAGCCTATGTCCTAGAAAAATCCCTTGATAGGGCTCCGCCCTATGACCCTTGCGAATACATACGGAGACAAATTATGGCAGAACTCAAACAGCACCCAGGAAGAACAAATGACGATCACAAGTTCAAGAGAAATACTCGCTTTGAAATTAAATTATCAGAAATAGAATATGAAGCTCTGATCGAAAAATGGCACCAGAGTGGACAGCATAACTCAATGGCTCGTTTTGCTCGTGCTTGCATTTTTGGTGAGGATGACATTGTCGAAATTCACCTTAATAATACAAAACAGACCAACCTTGATCGACTTCAAGTTGCTGGAGCACTTGGAAAAATTGGATCAAATTTCAATCAGATTGCAAAACAGTTGAACTCAAAATATGACTTCATTACTGCCAAGACTCTGATCGCAGAACTTGAAAAGATCAGAACTGAATTGGAGAATATTTCCAATTTGAATGACGGAGAATGAAATGCTCCATGTCCGAATGAAGCATGGGAAAGGTGATCCCCAAAAGGCAGCAAACTATATTTTAAGTGACAAGGATCACACCGGAAAAATTCGTTCTGTTGCTCCTGAAATTCTTGAAGGTGATCCTAATAATGTAGCCAAAATCGCCAACATGACCACCAGAGCACATAAGTATGCGACTGGTTGTCTTTCATTTCGTGATACAGAAAAACCTAACTTAAAACAGCAACTGGCGATCATGAAAGACTTTGAAGCCACCTTCTTACCTGGACTTGAAAAAGATAAGAATTATTCCATTGCCTGGGTTTCTCATTATGATAAAGGTAATCTTGAATTAAATTATTTTTTAGCAACCACCGAACTCACAACAGGAAAACAATTGAACCCTTTTCCACCTGGAACACTTCAACATGAGTTCAATGATGCATGGGTTCAAAATACAAATCACTTACTTGGTTATGAACAAGTTACAGCAGATCCGTTAAAAATTTCTCGTTCAAAATTTGAACAGAAAATTATTCCATTGAAAGAGGCCACTTCTCAAATCTGTCAACAAGCCAAGACCCATAAAGAAATTAGAGATAACTTGGAAGAGGTTTTCAAGTCTGCCATTGAAAATAACGAGATCAACAATCGCCAAGATATTATTGATCTGCTTAAGGAACAAGGTGAAGTCACCAGAGTTGGCGAGAACTATATTTCATTCAAGCCTGAAGGTGAACAAAAGGCGATCCGTTTGAAAGGATCAGTTTTTGAAGAAGGTGCCGACTATAATAAATTGAAAGAACAGTCTAAAGAATTTCAGCAGTCAAAAAATAATGAACTCACTCAGGATCAATTCAATAATAACAAGGAGAAGATTGATCGCTTGAAACAAACTCGCCTTGAATTTTTCAAGAAGCAGTTTCAGAAGAAAGAAAAGAAGGTTCGTAATTTTGGCCCAAAGTCAATGAAGCCTAAAAAATCTGGACCTTCAAAAAATTTCCAGCAACCACAGCAACAGAATCAGCAAAAACCTCAAACTGAACCAGAAGATGCCGCAGCCGCAATGAAAAGAATGACAGAAGAGGTCAACAAGGAAATCAAACAGACATTAAAGAAACAGGAGTCGTTTGAAAAGCTGGACAACATAAAATCAGAAATCAAGAAGCCCAGTGATCCAATTATTTTGAAGACCGATCAGCAGAATCAGAAAAAATCTGCCAATCATAATAATGAACCTTCTATTTCTGCATTCAGTCATATTGCAACTGGATCAAGAGCCGCATTAATCTCTGTTCAAGTGCACCAAATATTATTTTTCAAGTTAACATTGGAATTGCAAATCGGTGGCCTGAATCAATTCAAGTTGTCCGACATGATTCAAATTCAGTCACTCAAACAGAAGATTGCACAGCTTGAACAAGAAATTGCCGTTTTGAAGGCACAACAAGAACAAGCAGCAGAAGCAGAGTTGATCAATCAATATGCTAATCGCTTCAAAAATAACAATGGTTTCAGCAAACCCAAGTTTGTTTGATCTCTGCCGAGGGCACCTACTCCAAAAAAAATGGAAGTCATTTGACTTCCATTCTTTTTAGAGCAGGTTGACTGAACACCCACACAGAACACGTTTAAACGGTCGTAGAACAGTTTTTTCCACGTAGTGCAGGTCTACCTACCATGAGACTGGACCAGCTCGTCTGTGTCCTTCTAACTCATGAGGTCCTTGGGGACCGGCACCAGCCAAGGGGACAGCACCCCGAATGATCAACCAATAGAACAACCAATGAAAATCAACCAAAAATCTATAGTCTTATAAATCAACTACTTACAAGATAATTGTTGCTATAAAACTACATAACTAGGTTTATAGACACCAGAAACAGCCGCCGCCCAGATAAATGGTTTCAGTCGCCATATGCGCCTTTTCTGTGAAGAAATCGAAAAAATGACCACACGCAATGCATGCGGGCCGTTGCACCTACAGGTTAGCCCATGCACAAGCCAGGTGACGACGAACGGTTCTGCGGTTACGATAACTAACCCATCAGTCATTAATTTTCCGTGACCGACTCCCCCGCCTCTTCACCCGCCCCCGCCGAGCCTTCCGGAAAGCGCAGCCGCCGCAAGCAGGAGCGTCCCGGCGAGTTGCTGGAAGCGGCACTCGACCTCTTCGTGGAAAAGGGCTACGCCGCCACCCGCGTCGAAGAAGTCGCCGCCCGCGCCGGGGTCTCCAAGGGCACGCTGTTCCTCTATTTCGCGAGCAAGCAGGAGCTTTTCAAGGCCGTGGTGCGCCACAGCATCGCGGGCCGCTTCGGCGAGTGGAGCGAAGAGCTCGACAACTACTGCGCACCTTCAACCGATCTGCTGCGCTACTGCTTCAAGTCCTGGTGGGAACGCATCGGCAGCACCAAGGCGTCGGGCATCACCAAGCTCATGCTCAGCGAGGCGGGCAATTTTCCCGAGCTGTCTCAGTTCTACCACCAGGAAGTGGTTCTTCCAGGCCATGAGCTGATCCGGCGCATCCTGCAGCGCGGCGTCGAGCGCGGCGAGTTCCGGCCCATGGATCTGGACCTGTCCGTGCACTGCGTGGTCGCCCCGATGATGTTTCTGATGATCTGGAAGCATTCGCTGGGCGGCTGCCTGCCCCATGGCGACTTCGATCCCGAGCGGTTTCTGGAATCCCAGATCGACTACCTGCTGCATGGCATGTGCCAGCCCCTTGCAGCCACCACGCCACCCTCCTCCCCGCCCACACCATGAAGCGTCGCACCGGCTGGCTGATCTGCCTGGCCTTATTGATCGCCATCGGCGCCAGCGTATGGCGCGCCGCATCCACCCGGCACAGCAAGCAAAGCGCCATCGCCGCAGCCACCCAGCCGCGCGAGATGCCGGTGCGCGTGGGTCCGCAGGAAGTGGTGCAGTTGCAGCCGCGCCAGCTGCAATTGACCGTGCCAGTCAGCGGCGTGGTGCAGGCCGTGCGCAGCGCCGTGGTCAAGGCCTATGTGGCCGGCGAGCTGCGCGGCCTGCAGGTGCGCGAGGGCGACAGCGTGCGCAAGGGCCAGGAACTGGCCCGCGTGGACGCCACCGAGGTCGAGGCCCGCTGGCGCCAGACCCGCCAGCAGGCCGACGCGGCCCAGGCGCAGCTGCAGCTATCCCAGCGCCAGCACGACAACAACCAGGCCCTGGTCACGCAAGGCTTCATCTCGACCACGGCGCTGGCCACCTCCCAATCCAACCTCGACGCCGCACGCGCCAACCTGGCCGCCGCCCAGGCCGCCGCCGATGTGGCCCGCAAGAGCGTGACCGACAGCGTGCTGCGCAGTCCCATGGACGGCCAGGTCGCGCAGCGCCTGGTGCAGGACGGCGAGCGCGTGGGCGTGGAAACGCGGGTGCTGGAGATCGTCGATCCGTCCGACCTCGAAGTCGTGGCCCAGCTGGCGCCCGCCGATTCGGTGCGCGTGCAGGTCGGCCAGCAAGCCCAGTTGCAGGTCCAGGGCGCGGGCGACGATGTGGCCGCCGTGCCCGCGCGCGTGGTGCGAATCAACCCCAGCGCCCAGGCAGGTTCGCGCAGCGTGGCCGTCTATCTGCGTGTGCAGGCTGCACCGGTCAACGCAGGCGCCGCCGGCAGATCCATCCCCATCGTGCGCCCGGGCCTGTACCTGCAGGGCAGCATTGTCACGGGGCAGACCGAACAGTTGGCCGTGCCCCTGACCGCCGTGCGCACCGACCAGCCCCAGCCCTATGTGCAGCTGCTGCAGCCTGCGGGCGAGTCCGATGCGGACAAGAGCCTGCTGCGCGTGCAGCACCGCCCGGTCACGCTGGGCAGCCAGAGCGCGCAGGATGGCGCCACCTGGATCGCCGTGTCCAGCGGCCTGCAGGCCGGTGACAGGGTACTGGCCGGCAGTGTGGGCGGCCTGCGCGCAGGCACGGCGGTGCAGATGCAGCAAATGCAGCAGGCCCCGCAGCCCCAGGCTGCGCCAGCCCCCGGAGCCCGCTGACCATGTGGTTCACGCGCGTCAGCCTGGCCAACCCTGTGTTCGCCACCATGCTCATGCTGGCCCTCATGGTGCTGGGTGTGTTTTCCTACCAGCGACTCAAGGTGGACCAGTTCCCGAATGTGGACTTCCCCGTGGTCGTGGTCACGGTGGACTATCCGGGCGCCTCGCCCGAGATCGTGGAGTCCGAGGTCACCAAGAAGATCGAGGAAGGCGTCAACTCCATTGCCGGCATCAACGCACTGACCTCGCGCAGCTATGAGAGCACCAGCGTCGTCATCATCGAATTCCAATTGCATGTCGATGGCCGCCGCGCTGCCGAAGACGTGCGCGAGAAGGTGGCCTCGGTGCGCCCCACCCTGCGCGACGAGGTCAAGGAGCCGCGCGTGCTGCGCTTCGATCCGGCCAGCTCGCCCATCTGGTCCGTGGCCGTGCTGCCCCAGGCCGATGCCGGAGCCAAGGCGCCCGACGCCGTCGCGCTGACCAGCTGGGCCGACCAGGTCCTCAAGAAGCGGCTGGAGAACGTGCGCGGCGTGGGCGCCGTCAACCTGGTGGGCGCCACCCCGCGCGAGATCAACATCTACCTGCAGCCCGAGGCGCTGGAAGCCTATGCCATCACGCCCGACCAGATCGTGAACGCCGTGCGCAGCGAGAACCAGGACCTGCCGCTGGGCGCCATCCGCTCGCGCGAGCAGGAGCGCGTGGTGCAGATCGACGCACGCATGAAGCGCCCGCAGGACTTCGAGCGCATCATCGTCGCCCAGCGCGGCGGCGCTCCCGTGCGGCTGGGCCAGCTGGCGCGCGTGCAGGACGGCGCGGGCGAACTGGAGACCGTGGCCCTGTACAACAGCAGCCGCACCCTGCTGCTGTCCGTGCAGAAGGCCCAGGACGAGAACACCATCGAAGTCGTGGACGGCCTGAACGCCACGCTGCGCGAGATCGCCGCCGAAGTGCCGGCAGGCGTGCGGCTGGAGCCGATTGCCGACAGCGCCCGCCCCATCCGCGTGGCCGTCAACAACGTGCGCCAGACGCTGATCGAGGGCGCGGCACTGACGGTGCTCATCGTCTTCCTGTTCCTGAACTCCTGGCGCTCCACGGTGATCACGGGGCTGACGCTGCCGATTGCGCTGATCGGCACCTTTTTGTTCATGTACTGGTTCGGCTTCTCGATCAACATGATCACGCTGATGGCGCTGTCGCTGTGCGTGGGCCTGCTGATCGACGACGCCATCGTGGTGCGCGAGAACATCGTGCGCCACGTGCAGATGGGCAAGGACGCGCATGCCGCCGCGCTGGACGGCACGCAGGAGATCGGCCTGGCCGTGCTGGCCACCACGCTGTCCATCGTGGCGGTGTTCCTGCCCATCGGCTTCATGGGCGGCATCATCGGCAAGTTCTTCCACGAATTCGGCATCACCATCGTGGCGGCCGTGATGATCTCCATGTTCGTGAGCTTCACGCTGGACCCCATGCTCTCCAGCGTCTGGCATGACCCGACCATCCACGCCCATGGCGAGCAGCGCGGCCGCAGCCTCTACGACCGCACGCTGGGCCGGGTCACGGCCTGGTTCGAGCGCGCCACCGACTCGCTGTCCCACTTCTACCAGGACGTGCTGGGCTGGGCGCTGCGCCACAAGATCACCACGCTGGCGGCGGCGCTGGCCATCTTCGTGGCCAGCATCTTCCTGGTGCCGCTGCTGGGCACGGAATTCGTGCCCAAGGCCGACTTCTCGGAAACCACGGTGAGCTTCAACACGCCCGTGGGCTCGTCCATCGAGGCCACGGAGGCCAAGGCCCGCCAGGTCGATGCCATCATCCGCGCCCTGCCCGAGGTCCGCTACACGCTGGCCACCATCAACACCGGCACGGCCCAGGGCAAGATATACGCCAGCATCTACATCCGCCTGCTGGACCGCCACCTGCGCCAGCGCAGCGGCGATGAACTGTCGGGCGTGCTGCGCGAGCAGCTGCAGAGCGTGCCCGGCATCACCGTCACCCATGTGGGCCAGCGCGAGCCCGTGGGCGGGCAAAAACAGGTCGAATTCTCGCTGCAGGGCCCGGACCTGGGCGAGCTGGAGCGCCTGAACCGCGTGGTGATGGAACGCCTGCGCGGCATTCCCGGACTGGTGGACCTGGACAGCAGCCTCAAGCCCGACAAGCCCGTGATCGACATCACCGTGCGGCGCGATGCGGCCGCCGACCTGGGCCTGTCGGTAGGCTCCATGGCAGCGGCGCTGCGCACCTGGGTGGCCGGCCAGACCGTGGGCAACTGGCGCGCCAGCGACGACCAGACCTATGACGTCAAGGTGCGCCTGGCGCCCGAGTCGCGCAGCACGCCCCAGGACCTGGAGCGCCTGCCCTTCGCCCTGCCCTCCACCTCGGGCGACGGCGGCATGCGCATCGTGCGGCTGAACCAGGTGGCCACCGTCACGCCCGCCACCGGCCCCAGCCAGATCAACCGCCGCGACATGACGCGCGAGGTCGCCTTCAGCGGCAACGTCTACCTGCGCTCCAGCGGCGAGGTCTCGGCCGACATCCGCAATGCCCTGGCCGACATCGCCCTGCCGCCCGGCTACCGCACGCAGTTCAGCGGCGCCACCAAGAGCATGAACGAATCGTTCGGCTATGCGGTGTCCGCCCTGGCGCTGGCCATCATCTTCATCTACATGATCCTGGCCAGCCAGTTCAAGAGCTTCCTGCAGCCGCTGGCGCTGATGACCTCGCTGCCGCTGACGCTGATCGGCGTGGTGCTGGCGCTGATGATGTTCGGCTCGGCCCTGTCCATGTTCTCCATCATCGGCGTGGTCATGCTCATGGGACTGGTCACCAAGAACGCCATCTTGCTGGTGGACTTCGCCATCCGCGCGCGCGGGCCGCACAGCGACCCGGACACCGGCCAGATCCGCGACGGCCTGCCGCGCGAGCAGGCCCTGCTGCTGGCGGCGCGCGTGCGGCTGCGCCCCATTCTGATGACCACGCTGGCCATGATCTTCGGCATGGTGCCGCTGGCCTTCGCGCTCAGCGAAGGCTCCGAGCAGCGCGCGCCCATGGGCCAGTCGGTTATCGGCGGCGTGGTCACCTCGTCGCTGCTGACCCTGGTGGTCGTGCCCGTGGTCTATTGCTACCTTGACGACTTCTCCCAGTGGCTGCGGCGCCTGTGGAACGGCAACCGGCACGACGCGGCACCCGGCCAAGGCGCCGCCAGCGCCCCCACCCCGCCGCGAGACTCGTAGAATCAAAGGTTTGTCCTGACAAGTCTTTCTCCGGAGATACCCCATGAGCCTGCCCCTGAACAGCCTGCCCGAACACCACAGCGCCCAAGCGCACGCGCGCTACAACATGATCGAGCAACAGATCCGCCCCTGGAACGTGCTTGATGAAGAAGTGCTGGCACTGCTGGGCAAGGTGCACCGCGAGAATTTCGTGCCGCCCGAGCATGCCGGCCTGGCCTTCATGGACCTGGAAATCCCCCTGGTCGCCCCGGCCGAGGAAGCCGCCGCCAAGGGCTGGTGCATGCTGGCCCCGCGCATCGAGTCCCGCATGCTGCAGGACCTGAAGATCAAGCCCACCGACCGCGTGCTGGAAATCGGCGCCGGCTCGGGCTACATGGCCGCCCTGCTGGCGGCCCAGGCCAAGGAAGTCGTGACACTGGAGATCGTGCCCGAGCTGGCCGAGATGGCCCGCGAGAACCTGCTGGGCGCCGGCATCACCAATGCCGAGGTCAAGCTGGCCGATGGCGCCACGGCAGCGGCCGCTCTGGGCCAGTTCGACGCCATCGTGCTCAGCGGCTCGGTCGCCCAGGTGCCGCAGGCCCTGCTGGCCCAGCTCAACGACGGCGGCCGCCTGGCAGCCATCGTCGGCCAACTGCCCATGATGCGTTTCACGCTGGTGCAAAAGAACGGCCACCAGTTCGAAACCAGCCAGCCTTGGGACGTGGTGACCGCACGCCTGGCCAACTTCGAAGAGCCTTCGCGCTTCACGTTCTGAAATCCGCCACGGCGGCCGGGGTCCAGAGGATTTCGGCCGCTGCGGCAACTCCACTCCATTCCGCAAGGATCTTTCCGATGCTTCCCCAAGTGCCTCCCGCGCAACTCAACGATTGGCTGAACCAGCACTCCAGCGGCTCCGATGCCCTGCCCCTGGTGCTGGACGTGCGCGAGCCCTGGGAAGTGGCCCAGGCCAGCGTACGCCCCGAGGGCTTCGAGCTGCGCTGCATCCCCATGGGCGAGATTCCCTCGCGCCTGCAGGAACTCGATCCGGATCACCCCACAGCCTGCCTGTGCCATCACGGCGCACGCAGCATGCATGTCGCTGCCTTCCTGATGAACAACGGCTTCGAGACCGTGGCCAATATCAGCGGAGGCATCGATGCCTGGTCGCGCGAGCGCGACCCAGGCGTGCCGCGCTACTGAGCGGCAACACGCAAAAGAAACCCGGGACACGGCGGTACACCCGCCGTCCCCGGTGCTTCGTGACGACTGTGTTTTGATTCGAGGACCTCTATGCCCCTGCTTCGGCCCCTTGCCCCTGTCGCTTCCGCCCTGACCCGCCCATACGCCTGGCCCCTGCGCCACATGGCCTTGCTGCTGTGCGCGGCCGGCATGGGCTCGGCCCTGGCACAGGCTCCTGCCCCAGCCGTCCTTGCGCCCGCCCCTGCGGCCCCGCAGTCTGCCCTGCCCTCTCTGACAGCGTCTGCGGCCTCGGGCCAGAACCTGTCCGAACTGGTGGCCAAGGCCCGCGGCTACGACGCCCAGTGGCAGGCCCAGCAGGCCGACGCCCAGGCCGCCGCCAGCCGCGCCGAGCAGGCACGCTCGGGCCTGTTGCCCAGCGTGGGCCTGCAGGCCGGTGCCAACACCTCGCATGTGGAAGTCAGCGTGCTGCCGGGGAGCTTTCGCTCGCCCCAGCAGAACCTGCAGCTCAGCGCCCAGCAGCCGCTGTACCGCCCGGCCAACAAGATCGCCTACGACCAGGGCCAGCGCGGCGTGGACGTGGCGCGCGCCCAGTTGGACAGCGGCGAGCAGAACCTGCTGGTGCGAGTGGCCCAGGCCTACTTCGATGTCCTCGGCGCCCAGGACAGCCTGGCCGTGGTCAAGGCACAGAAGGCAGCCATTGCTCAGCAGCTGGAATTCGCCAAGCGCAACTTCGAGGTCGGCACGGCCACCATCACCGACTCGCGCGAAGCCCAGGCGCGGTTCGACTTGGCCGGCGCGCAGGAAATCGCCGCCGAGAACGACCTGCGTGTCAAGCGCCTGGTGCTGGACCAGATCGTTGGCGCCGTGGGCACAGTGCCCCGCCCCCTGGCCCAGCCGCTGCAGTTGCCGGCCCTGATGCCCTCCGACGCCCAGGCCTGGGTGGACACCGCACTGCAAGGCCAGCCCCAGCTGCGCCAGGCCCGCCTGGCGCTGGACATCGCCCAGCTGGAAACGAAGAAAGCCGAGGCCGGCCACAAGCCCACCGTGGACCTGCAGGCCGGCTACGTGGTCAACCGCTATCCCAATGGCTCGGTCACACCGCAGATCGGCACCAGCTACCGGACCAATGCCGCCAGCGTGGGCGTGGTCATGAACCTGCCCCTGTTCGCCGGCTTTGCCGTGCAAAACCGCATCAAGGAAACCCTGGCGCTGGAAGACAAGGCGCGCGCACAGCTGGACGACGCCCAGCGCAACGTGGAGCAGAGCACGCGCACGGCCTTCTTCGGCGTGCAGTCGGGCCAGGCCCAGGTCAAGGCGCTGGAGGCCGCGCTGGCGTCCAGCCAAAGCGCGCTGGACGCCAACAAGCTCGGCTACGAGGTCGGCGTGCGCATCAACATCGACGTGCTCAACGCGCAAAGCCAGCTCTACCAGACCCAGCGCGACCTGGCCCTGGCGCGCTACCAGGTGCTGCTGGGCCAGCTCAAGTTGCGCCAGGCCGCCGGCACGCTCAGCGACGACGACCTGCGCGCCATCGATGCGCTGTCGCTCCGCGCGCCAGCCCCTTGAATCCCTGAAGCGCCCGCACGGCCGGCAGTGCCCCCGGCTGATGCCCGGCCGCCGCGGGCCG
Organism: Delftia sp. WY8; assembly: GCF_018437695.1. Classification (NCBI taxonomy): domain Bacteria; kingdom Pseudomonadati; phylum Pseudomonadota; class Betaproteobacteria; order Burkholderiales; family Comamonadaceae; genus Delftia; species Delftia sp. WY8. The sequence continues at coordinate 6,533,975 of NZ_CP049795.1, read as the reverse complement.
CGCGCCTGGCGCCGCAGCCCTGTGCTCTGGCAAAGCCGAGGCACGCAAACCCGCCACGACCAGCATCCAGGCAGCCAGCGCGCACAGCGCCGCCAGGCGGCTCAGCAAGGAACAGCGGGAGAGTCTTGGCATGCGCGCCTTGCCTTCGTGGGAGTTGTCGAGCGGGCCACTGTGGCAAACCAGCCTGAAGACCTGCCCCGGCTTTCCTGAAGGGATGCTGAAGCGCATCGTCCCCGCCTTGACCGATACTCGCGGCAGCCCTCCCGCAGGCGCCGGTCCGCGGCATGGGAGCGGCACAGGAAACACACGATGAGACTGCTGCTGGTGGAGGACGATCTGGATCTGGGCAATGGCGTGCGCATCGCATTGGGCGATCACGCCATGGACGTGGTCTGGGTGCGCCGCCTGTCCGATGCGCTGCGCACTCTGGAGCAGCAAAGCTTCGAGATGGTGCTGCTGGACCTGGGCCTGCCCGATGGCGACGGCATCAGCCTGCTCACGCGCCTGCGCCGCGAATGGCGCCGCCTGCCCGTGCTGATCCTGAGCGCACGCGACAGCCTGCACGACCGGCTGCACGGCCTGGACAGCGGCGCCGATGACTATCTGGTCAAGCCCTTTGCCCTGGTCGAACTGGTGTCACGCGTGCGCGCCCTGGCACGCCGCAGCTATGGGCAGGGCGACGGCACGCTGCATCTGCGCGGCCTGTCGCTGCACGAGCCCACGCGCCGTGTCAGCGTTGCAGGCCAGAACGTCGAGCTGTCCCGCTGCGAATTCGACCTGCTGGCCCTGCTGCTGCGGCGCATGGACCGCGTGGTCACGCGCAGCGGCATCGAGGAGGAAGTCATCCCGGGCGGCAGCGCCAACGGCAGCAATGCGCTGGAGGTCCATGTCTCCAACCTGCGCCGCAAGATCGGGCCGGGCTTCATACGCACGGTGCGCGGCATTGGCTATGTCATCGACTCGCAGCCGATGGCACCCCTGTCCTGACCATGACATCGCACACCCTGCAGGGGCACCAGGCCAGCCCGAGATGGCGCCGCTGGCTGCGGCCCACACTGGGCCGGCGGATGCTGCTGGCCCAGATGGGCGTGCTCACCGCGATCTGGACCGCGTTGCTGGTGGCAGCCATCTACATGGCCCACTTCCACAATGAATTGCTCGTCAGCAAGCCTGTCTACGAGCTCGTCATGGCTGTGGCCGAGGACCTGGCCGACCTTCCGGACCGCCAGCAGCACAGCCTGGCCGCGCTGGACACGGCCCTGCGCCATGAGTACGGCGACGGAGACGACGACATCCGCTTCACGCCCACGCTCCTGGTCTGGCAGCGCGGCCAGCTCCTGTACCGCTCGCCCACGCCGGCGCCCACGCTGCGCAACCGCGTGCTGGACACGGTCGAGGACATAGATTTCGAAGGGCAGACCTGGCGCATGAGCACGCTGCGCTCGGCCTCGGGCCAGACCGAAGTCACGCTGATGCTGCCGTCCTTCAAGGAACTGCTGATCACACTCAACACCCGCAGCTACTACCTGCTGCCGCTGCTGATCAGCCTGCCCTTCCTGGCCTTTCCGGCCTGGTGGTCGGTACGCGCGGCACTGCGCCCGCTGCGCCGCGTGGGTGACGAGCTGGCCACACGCGGCCCCGACGACCTCAGCGCGCTCACCTATGCGCCGCCACACGCCGAGCTGCGGCCGCTGGTGCAGGACATCAACGCCCTGCTGGCCCGCGTGCGCTCCAGCAGCGAGCGCGAGCGCAACCTCATCGCCGATGCAGCCCACGAACTGCGCACGCCGCTGGCCGCCATGCACGTCAACGTCGAGGCCCTGCTGCGCCTTGGCAGCGAACCGCGCCAGCAGGAACTCATGGACAGCCTGCTGCGCAGCAACCAGCGCGCCAGCCGCATGGTGGCCCAGCTGCTGCAGCTCATGCGCAGCGAGACCGAAGCGCCCGGCATGGCCATGCAGCCGCTGCGCCTGGACCTGCTGCTGGAAGACCGGCTCGCCGCACTCGACGCCCTGGCCTGCCGCCGCCCGGTGGAACTGGCCCTGGAAGCCAGCGAGCCACTGAGCGTGATGGGCGAACGCGAAGGCCTGGTCTCGCTGATCGACAACCTCGTGGACAACGCCATCAAATACAGCCCCGCCCACGCCACCATCAGCGTGCGCCTGCAGCGCCAGGGCGACCAGGCCGTGCTCCAGGTGCGCGACCGTGGCCCGGGCATTGCCGAGGCCTGGCGCCAGCGTGTCTTCGACCGCTTCTTCCGCGTACCCGACCAGAGCCAAAGCGGCAGCGGCCTGGGCCTGGCCATCGCCAGGACCGTGACCGAGCGGCACGACGGCAGCATCGAGCTGCTCAGTGCGGAGGATGGAGGGCTGCTGGCGAGTGTCAGCCTGCCCGTGCTGCAGGACGCCGGCTGATCCGACCTGCGGATACCGCCAGCCGAAAACCTAGTGCTCAGCGCAACGGTTGGGACTGCACCAGCCCGGCCACCGCCTGCGCCGTGGCCCGTGCGGCCCCACGGTGCTGGTCCAGGAAGCCGCGCGCCTGGGCCACGGCATGGGCGTGGGACTGGCGGTCCCCGGCCAGGTCCACGGCCAGGCGCAGCCCGTGCTCCAGGTCGGGGGCGCGCAGCGCGGCGCCGGCTTCGCAGGCCAGGTCCGAGGCTTCGCTGAAGTTGAAGGTATGCGGCCCCAGCACCACGGGGCAGTCGCAGGCCAGGGCCTCGATGAGGTTCTGTCCACCCAGCGGCGCAAAGCTGCCGCCCATGAGCGTGGCATCGGCCAGGCCGTAGTACAGGGCCATCTCGCCCAGCGAATCACCCAGCCAGATGTCGATGTCATCCGCCGCAGCCCCGCAGGGCGGGCCACCCACCCACTGGCTGCGGCGCGAGACATGCAGGCCGCCGCCAGCCAGCAGCGCCGCCACTTCGTCAAAGCGCTGCGGATGGCGCGGCACGACCAGCCATTGCACGGCCCGGCCCACAGGCCCCAGCGTGCGCAGGGCGGACAGCAGCATGGCCTCCTCGCCCTCCCGGCTGCTGGCCAGCAGCACCACAGGGCGGGACAGGCCGGACTTCCATTGCCGGGCGCGCTCCAGCAGCGCCGCGTCCGGACGCGCATCGAATTTCAGGTTGCCGAGCACGCCGCGCACGGGCGCACCCAGCAGGCGCAGGCGCCGGGCATCGTCCTCGGTCTGTGCCCAGGCGGCGGCCAGGGCGGCATAGGTAGGGCGCGCCAGCGGCGCCACGCGCAGCGCCTGGCCCAGCGATTTGTCGCTGAGCCGCGCATTGGCCAGCCCCAGCGGCACGCCCTCTTCGCGGCAGATGGCGACCAGATTGGGCCAGACCTCGGTTTCCATGAGCACGCCGACCGCGGGCCTGAATTGCTGCACGAAGCGGCGCACGGCCGCTGGCGTATCCCAGGGCTGCCAGACCTGCAGGTCGCCGGGCTGCAGCAGCCGGCGGCCTTCGGTGCGGCCCGTGGCCGTGCCATGGGTCAGCAGCAGGCGCATGCCGGGCAGGCGCTCGCGCAGCGCGGTCAGCAAGATGGCGGCAGCGCGCGTCTCGCCCAGCGATACGGCGTGAATCCAGATCCACCGGCCGCGTCCGTCCTGCCCCAGCGTGGCCGGCTGGTAGCGGCCAAAGCGCTCGGGAATGTGCTCGGCATAGACGGGCTCGGCCTCGGCGCGGCGCAGCAGCTTGCGTCGCAGCAGCGGCTGCGCCGCCCAGGTCACAGCGCTGTACAGCGCGCGCGCCCAGGACGTGGGAGAGCGGGAAGTCATCGCCTGGCGCGCAAATCAGTGCGCGGCACCGCCAACCTGCGCGCCGGGCTTGACGCGCTCCAGCAGCGCCAGCATCTGCGTCTCGATGCGCGACAGCGCCTCCTGGGTCTGGCCCTCGAAGCGCAGCACCAGCACGGGCGTGGTGTTGCTGGCGCGGATCAGGCCGAAGCCGTCGGCCCAGTCCACGCGCAGGCCGTCGATGGTGCTGACCTGGGCCGGTGCGGCAAAGGTCTCGGCGGCCAGGGCCTGCAGTTCGGCGGCCAGGCGATGGGGCTCGCCCTCGGCGCAGGCCACATTCAGTTCCGGGGTGGAAAAGCTGGTGGGCAGCGCGTTGAGCAAGGCGCTGGGGTCGGCCTCGCGGCTGACGATCTCCAGCAGGCGGCAGCCCGCGTAGGTGCCGTCATCGAAGCCATACCAGCGCTCCTTGAAGAAGATGTGGCCGCTCATCTCGCCGCCCAGCGGCGCGTCCAGTTCCTTCATGCGGGCCTTGACCAGGGAGTGCCCGGTCTTGAACATCACGGGCTCGCCCCCGGCCTCGCGGATGGCGGGCGCCAGGCGCTGCGTGCATTTCACGTCGTAGACGATGCTGCCGCCCGGCACGCGCGAGAGCACGTCCTTGGCGAACAGCATCATCTGGCGGTCGGGGAAGATGTTCTGGCCGTCCTTGGTGACGATGCCCAGGCGGTCGCCGTCACCATCGAAGGCCAGGCCCAGTTCGGCGTCCGAGGTGCGCAGCGCCTCGATCACGTCGCGCAGGTTCTCGGGCTTGCTGGGGTCGGGATGGTGGTTGGGGAATTCACCGTCCACTTCGGAGAACAGCTCGATCACCTCGCAACCCAGGGCGCGGAAGATGCCGGGCGCCGAGGCACCGGCCACGCCGTTGCCGCAGTCCACCACGATCTTGATGGGGCGCGCCAGCTTCACATCACCCACGATGCGCGCTTGGTAGTCGGCCTGCACATCGGCGCGGCGCACGCTGCCGGTGCCCGTGATCGTCCAGTCATCGCTTTCGACGCGGCGGCGCAGGGCCTGGATTTCCTCGCCGTAGATGGCGCGGCCGGCCAGCACCATCTTGAAACCGTTGTAGTCCTTGGGGTTGTGGCTGCCCGTGACCTGGATGCCCGAGCGCGCCAGCGTGCTGGCTGCGTAGTACAGCATGGGCGTGGTGGCCAGGCCGATGTCGATCACCTCGATGCCGACCTCGGTCAGCCCGGCGATCAGCGCCGCGGACAGCGAGGGTCCCGACAGGCGGCCATCGCGTCCCACGGCCACCACGGTCTCGCCGGCCGCCAGGGCCGCCATGCCGAAGGCGCGGCCCACGCCGAGCGCGACCTCCTCGTTGAGCGTGGACGGCACGATGCCGCGGATGTCATAGGCTTTGAAGATGGAAGATGCGACCTGCACGTCGAAAACGCTTTCTCGTCGGTTGAAAACAGGGCGCCGCAGCCTGGGGACCTGGCCCGGCTGCGGCCCAAGGCGCGATTGTAGGCGCGGCAGGCAGGGGCGCCGGCGCACATCACCCCGGCTGCAAGCGGTTGCGGCGCGTGCCCTGCCTCACAGCTGCTGCTGCACCTGGGCCAGCGCAGCCGGGTCTTCCATGGTGCTGAGGTCGCCCGGGTCGCGCCCCTCAGCCACGGCCTGCATGGCGCGGCGCAGCAGCTTGCCGCTGCGCGTCTTGGGCAACGCACTGACGAAGACCACGCGAGAGGGCCGGGCCACGGCGCCCAGGCGCGCATCGACCAGCTTCATCACGTCGGCCTCCAGCGCCGCGCGCTCGGCCTCGCCTTCCAGCGCCGTGCGCGGCACGGCAAAGGCCAGCGCCGCCTGGCCCTTGAGCGCATCGGCCACGCCGACCACGGCGACTTCGGCCACCTGGGGGTGGGCGGAGATGCATTCCTCGATCTCGCGCGTGCCAAGGCGGTGGCCGGCCACGTTGATCACGTCGTCCGTACGGCCCAGGATGAAGAAGTAGCCGTCCTCGTCGCGTATGCCCCAGTCGAAGGTGCTGTAGATCATGCGGCCCGGAATGCTCTTCCAGTAGGTGTTGATGAAGCGCTGGTCGTCTCGCCAGACGGTCTGCATGCAGCCCGGTGGCAGCGGCCCTTCGATGGCCAGCACGCCCTTTTGCCCGGCGCCGAGCAGTTCCTCGCCCGTGGCCTCGTCGATCAGCTTGACGTCATAGCCATAGACGGCCTTGCCCGGGCTGCCGAAGCGCGTGGTCTGCTGCTCCACGCCATTGCACAGCGTGAGGATGGGCCAGCCGGTCTCGGTCTGCCAGTAGTTGTCGATGATGGGCTTGCCCAGGGCCTGGCTGATCCACTGCGCCGTGGGCTCGTCCAGCGGCTCGCCGGCCAGCCACAGCGCCTTGAGGCTGGAGATATCGTGGCGGTGCAGGTACTCGGCATCGTGCTTCTTGAGCACGCGGATGGCCGTGGGCGCCGAGAACATGTGGGTGACCCGGTACTTCTCCACGATGCTCCACCAGATGCCCGCGTCGGGGCGTATGGGCAGGCCCTCGTAGAGCACGGTGGCCATGCCCGCGATCAGGGGCCCATAGATGATGTAGCTGTGCCCCACGACCCAGCCGATGTCGCTGGTGCAGAAAAAGGTCTGGCCCGCCTCGGCCCCGAAGATCAGCGGCATGCTGGCGGCAAGCGCCACCGTGTAGCCGCCCGTGTCGCGCTGCACGCCCTTGGGGCGCCCCGTGGTGCCGCTGGTGTAGAGCGTGTAGCTGGGGTCGGTGGATTCCACCCAGGTGCAGGCGACCTGGGCGTCGGCGTGCAGCGCACGCAGGCTGGTCCAGTCGTGGTCGCGGCCGGCGCGCATGGGCGCAGGCGCCAGGCCACGGTCCACGATGAGCACGGCCGCTGGCTTGTGGCTGGCCAGTTGCAGGGCCTCGTCCAGCAAAGGCTTGTAGGCCACGACGCGCCCGCCGCGCGAGCCCGCGTCGGCACTGATGATGACCTTGGGCTCGGCATCGTCGATGCGCGAGGCCAGCGCCGCCGACGCAAAGCCGCCGAACACCACCGAATGGATGGCACCCAGCCGCGCACAGGCCAGCATGGCAAAGGCCGCCTCGGCAATCATGGGCATGTAGATCTGGACGCGGTCGCCCTTTTGCACGCCCAGCGACTGCAGCACGGCGGCCATGCGCTGCACCTCGGCATGCAGTTCGCGGTAGGTATAGACCTTCTCGGTGCCGGTCTCGGTGGAGATGGCGATCAGCGCATTCTGGTCGGCGCGCTCGGCCAGGTGCCGGTCCACGGCGTTGTGGCAAAGATTGGTCTGGCCGCCCACGAACCACTTGGCGAACGGCGGGTTGTCATAGTCGCAGATGCGCTGGGGCGGCACATGCCAGTCGATGCGGCCGGCCTGCTCGGCCCAGAAGGCATCGCGCTCCTGGATGGAGCGGCGGTGGAAATCGTCGAAACGCGGGGCCATTGTCTGTCTCCTGTCGTTGTCATGGATTGGCGGCTTCTGAATTCATAATTATTCATAATGCGCTTGCCCAAAGCTGACAAATCCTGCACAGCGACCCGGGCCGCCCCCCCCTCCGTCCCATTCGTCTTTCATGGCCCCGCCTTGCGACGGGCGTAAAAAAAGGCGCCGTGCCGGCGCCTCGACGGAAAACCATCGCTTCAGCCGCTTACTTGACCAGGGCCAGCAGATCCTTGAAGGCCGGGTGCTCGCAGCTGCGCAGCCACTCGAAGGCCACCATCTCCGTGGTCACCAGTTCGGCACCCGCGCCGGCCAGGCGATCGAAGGCAGCATCGCGGTTGCGCTCGGTGCGCGAGCTGCAGGCATCGGTGACGACCCAGACGTCGAACTCGTCTTCCAGCAGTTCCAGCGCCGTCTGCAGCAGGCAGACATGGGCTTCGCAGCCGGCAATCACCACCATGCTGCGCTCGGGCGCCTGCTGCTGGGGCTTTTGCAGGTGCTTGGGCAGGCTGCGCGCATTGCCGCCCTGGGGACGTGCCGGCGGACGCAGCCACTCGCCCAGTCCTTCGGACACGGCGCTGAAATGCATCTTGGACAGTGTCCTGTCGCACAGCGCGCGCAGTTGGGCATCGTTGGCACCCAGGCGCGAGGGGTTCTGTTCGGTGCCGAACACCGGCACTTCCACCAGATGCGCCAGACGAGCCAGTTTCACGGCATTGGCCAGGACTGCCGGGCCCTCGAAGATGGCCGGCATCAGGCGCTCCTGGTAATCGACGAGTACAAGCTGGGAGTCGGAGGCTTCAAGCAGCATGGCGGATCTTTCTTGGAATACGAGGCAGCGCGGGCCGCCCTTCTTATCGGAAAACAGGACAGCCCGCTATTGTCGCAGCTTGGGGGCCATCACCGCCGGGCGCCGGCGATTCCTGAGGTGGCTCAAAAACCCGGGCCTTCGGGGGTCTTATCGAATTTGTCCTACGTTTTTGCGTGGTAATCTCGCGCCCCATGTCCCGATGGCTTATCGCACTCCTGTTCGTCAGCGCCACTGCACACGCGGCCCCGCCCGAGCTGCGTGACGACGATATGAACCAGCTGCTGGTCAACCGCAGCCTCATCTCGCAGCTGCGCGAAGCCCGCCACCACATGGCGGAGCGCACTTCCGACTTCGTCAAGGAAGCACGACAAAGCGTCGCCGAAAAGACCTCCGACCTGGTCGTGACCGCCATGGGCTTCATCGGCGTTCCCTACCGTCGCGGCGGCAACAGTGCCGAGACCGGCTTCGACTGCAGCGGCTTTGTCCGTGCCATCTACTCCGAGACCCTGGGCAAGGTCCTGCCGCGTCGCGCTGACCAGCAGGCACAGGCCACGGAAAAAATCGACAAGAACGAACTCAAGCCCGGCGATCTGGTGTTCTTCAACACCATGCGCCGCGCCTTCAGCCACGTCGGCATCTATGTCGGCGACGGCAACTTCATTCATGCCCCCCGCACCGGTGCACAGGTGCGCGTGGAAAGCATGCAAAGCGCCTACTGGGCCCGCCGCTTCGATGGCGCCCGTCGCGTGCAGGACTCCGACGGCCTGGGCCTGGATGCCAGCAAGGCTGCCTTGGCCATGCAGATGCAGGCAAGCCAGCTGCAGTAACCACGGCGGGCTGTCTGCCCTCCCCCAGTCCAGGCGCCTGCAGATGCAGGCGTTTTGTTTTTCAGGGCACTGCACTGCCTTCGTCCCAGGTTGAGACGCTGTCCGACAGGGCCGGCATGCGCCGGGCCCTAGAGTCGCGGCATGGAAGCTTCAGTTCGGAGAAAAGCATGATGTCCTTGATTGGCACCCTCGTCGTTGGCCTGGTCGTTGGCCTGCTGGCGCGCGCACTCAAACCCGGCGACGACAGCCTTGGCTGGATCATGACCATCCTGCTTGGTGTGGCAGGATCGTTTCTTGCCAGCTATGTCGGTGTCGCCATGGGCTGGTATGAAGCCGGGCAGCCCGCTGGCTGGATCGCCTCCATCGTTGGCGCCATCGTCATCCTCTTCATCTACAGCCTGGTGCGCAGCAAGAGCGCACGCTGACCGCACCGGCGCCAGCCGCCTCCTCCGGCTGGCGCATTCTCCTGATCGACATCTGCCCCGGACCCACTGGCACGCATGATCTTTCGCACATCGGACAAGACCCCTCCCCCTCCACCACCGCGCCACGATGTGGCGCAGGCCGCAGAGAGCGCGCGCAAGCTGCTGCACCGGCGTGCGCTGGTGGGAGCCGCAGCCAGCAGCCTGCCGATCCCGGGGCTGGACTGGCTGGTTGACGCAGCCCTGCTGGCGCGCCTGCTGCCGCGCATCAACCGTGAGTTCGGCCTCACGCCCGAACAGCTGGACAGGCTGGACCCCGGCAAGCGCGAGCAGGTGCAAAAGGCCGTGGCCATGGTCGGCTCGGTACTGATCGGCAAGCTGATCACGCGCGACATGGTGGTGCGCCTGGCACGCGCTGCCGGCATGCGCATGACGGCAACCCAAGCGGCAAAGTACGTGCCGCTGGCCGGCCAGGCTGCAGCGGCCGCCCTGGGCTACGCCACGCTGCGCTACCTGGGAGAGCGCCACATCCAGGACTGCATTCGTGTGGTCGAGCAGGCGGAGCTCGACATTCCCTCGCATCTGCCCACGCAGCTGGAACGCACGGCCCGCAAGGTCGAGCAGACCGGCAAGCAATTGCATGAGCACGGCAAAGGCAAGGGCGAGGGCGAGCCCGGGGCCGAGCCATCCGGCAAGCGCCCGCGCTTTTGGCGCCAGCCGGACCGCGGCCCCTGGGGCCGCTCCCAGTAAATGGCGATCAGCCCAGGTCCGAGGCGCGGTGGCGCTCCGGCACCTGGGTGGCCTCGTCTCCCCAGGTGCGATTGACGCGGCGGCCGCGCACCACCGCCGGCCGTTGGGCAATCTCGCGGGCCCAGCGCATCACATGCGTGTACTCATGGGCTGCCAGGAACTCGGCCGCGCCGTACACCTCGTTGAGCACCAGTGCGCCATACCAGGGCCAGATGGCGATGTCGGCAATGCTGTAGTGCTCTCCCGCAATGAAGGCGTGCTCGGCCAGCTGGCGATTGAGCACGTCCAACTGGCGCTTGGTTTCCATGGTGAACCGGTTGATCGGGTACTCGAATTTTTCGGGAGCATAGGCATAGAAATGACCGAAGCCGCCGCCCAGGTAAGGCGCCGATCCCATCTGCCAGAACAGCCAGTTCAGCGTCTCGGTGCGTGCAGCGGGCTCGGCAGGCAGCAGCGCGCCAAACTTCTCGGCCAGGTACAGCAGGATGGAGCCCGACTCGAACACGCGCACCGGCGGCTCCACGCTGCGGTCCACCAGCGCGGGAATCTTGGAATTGGGGTTGACCTCGACAAAGCCGCTGGAGAACTGGTCGCCATCGCTGATGCGGATCAGCCAGGCGTCGTACTCGGCGCCGCCATGGCCCAGCGCCAGCAGCTCCTCCAGCATGATGGTGACCTTCACGCCGTTGGGCGTGGCCAGCGAATACAGCTGCAGAGGCTGCTGCCCCACCGGCAGTGTCTTGTCGTGGGTCGGCCCGGCGACCGGGCGGTTGATGTTGGCGAAGGTGCCGCCCGAGGGCGCAGGCTGCCATACGGCGGGCGGGACATAGGTGGAGCGGTCGGACATGCAGGATTCCTGTGGTTCGCGGGCATGGGAAAGGCGCCCGGCTGAAGGCCATTGTCCAGCCCCTGACACACTCCTGCCGCCGCGCGCAGAACGCCGCCACGGCGTCCGGGGATTTGCCACAATCGTTGCATGACTGCAGCCCCCACACCCTCCGCCCGCCAGTTCTGGCTCATGAAGAACGAGCCCGACGAATACTCCATAGACCATGCGCTGGCCGCGCCGCAGGCCACCATTGCCTGGGACGGGGTGCGCAACTACCAGGCGCGCAACTTCATGCGTGATGCCATGCAGGTCGGCGACGGGGTGCTGTACTGGCATTCCAGCTGTGCTGAGCCCGGTATCTACGGCATCGCCCGCATTGCCGGCAATCTGCGCACCGACGCCTCGCAGTTCGACCCGGCCAGCCCTTACTACGACCCCAAGTCTTCTCCCGACAAGCCGCGCTGGCTCACGCTGGACGTGCAGGCGCTGCGCAAGACACGCACGCTGCAGATTGCCGAGCTGCGCGCGCATCCTGAACTGGCGCAGATGCGTGTGCTGCAAAAGGGCAATCGGCTGTCGATCACGCCGGTCACGCCCGAGGAATGGAGCTTCATCGAAGGCCTGCTCAGGCACGGCTGAACACGCCTCGCACGGGCTGCTTTCTTACAAGCAAGAAGCCTCTTTCCTGCACTCCTGCCCTGCATCGGCCGCTATGCTTTTGGGCATTTGCGAACCTGGATTTCGCAAGCTGGAGGGACCATCTTCGTGCGCTGGCGAAAATCAAAAGCAAAAACAACCACTGGACCACTCAAGAGCGGCATGGCCGCGGCGCCAGGCCGCCTGCGGCTGGCGCTGCGCGATGCCATCGCCGCCTCGCTGGGCGCCATGCTGGCCTGGGAACTGTCCCACTACCTGCTGGGCCACCCCAGACCCGTCTTTGCCGCCGTCACCGCCCTGGTCTGCCTGGCGCCCGGCCTGCCCAGCCATCTCAAGCAAACCTGGGGCCTGGTGCTGGGCTGCGCCATCGGCATCATCGTCGGCGAACTGGCCTGGCTGCTGCCCGACACCATTCCCCTGCTGCGACTGAGCCTGGCCTCGTTGGTCGCGCTGTCGCTGGCCGCCATGCTGGGGCAGCCGCCTGTGGTTCCGATACAGGCCGGCGTTTCCGTGGTGCTGGTCCTCAGCATGGGGCCCAGCGCGGCGGGCGAAACCCGGCTGGTCGACGTGCTGGTCGGCGCAGGCGTGGGCCTGATGTTCAGCCAGGTCATCTTCACGGCCAATCCGCTGCGTGCCGTATCACGTTCGGCAAGCGCGTTGCTGGGCCAGCTGGCCGACGGGCTGGATGCCACGCTGCGTGCCACCGCCACCCACGACACACCCGACGCCACTGTGGCACTGGGCCAGCTCACGCGCAGCAGCGATGCGCTGAGCGCGCTGCGCACCGCCATGGCGGAGGCGCAAAGCGCCAGCCGCTGGTCCGTGCGCGGACGCCTGGGTGGCGCGGCACTGCAGACCGTCACGGCGCGCTACGACCGCCATGCCGTGCGCCTGTACGCCAGCGCGCTGCTGCTGGGCGAAAGCCTGGTGCGCGGAATGTCGCATGACAGCGGCCTCATGCCGCGCGCCATCGTCCTGCACTGTGAATGGCTGATCGAAGCCTGCCGGCAACTGGCCGCCAATGGCAACGTGGTGGCCCTGCAGCCCGACGACGCCCTGGGCAGGTTGGCCGCCTCGGCCCCCCAGGCGCCCACCCAGCCGCTGCCTGAGGCCTGGCTGCCCGCGCTGGACCACGCACGACAGATGGAAGAGGCCCTGAAGGCGCTCACAGGTTCGCGCGACGCGTGATCAGGCGGCAGCGCGTTCGCGCTGCCTTGCAGGCGCCGCGCTGATGCGGGCAATGGCGCCGGCCAGCCACCAGCCGATGGCGCACATGGCCGCCGTCACCACCCAGGTCCACTGCCATCCGCCCGCCTGCACTGCCACGGCCGCGACCAGAGGCGGCCCTGCAAACTGGCCCACGCTGGACCATTGCTGCATGAAGCCCACCGTGGTCGAAACAGTGGACTCATCGGGGGCAAGCCGCACGGCCATGGAAAACAGCGTGCCCGGAATCAGTCCCCCCGCTGCCGAGAACACAACTACCGCAGCAAATCGCAGCCACAAAGGTGCCAACGGCTGGCCTTGCCATTGCACATAGGCCAGCAGCGCGCACAACGCCATGCAGCCGAAGCCCAGGCGCAGCGCTCGCGATGCGCTCCAGCCGCCTTGCAGCAGACGGCCCGATGCCACATTGCCCACCATGTTGGCCAGCGCCACCACGGCCGTCAGCGTGCCCGACAACGCCGCTCCCAGGCCCGCCTCGGCATAGACCGTGGGAAGAAAGCCGATGACGGCCATCCACTGTCCCGAATACACGGCAAAGCCCAGCGCCACGCACCAGGGGCCAGGGCTGCGCAAAGTCAGCGCCAGGCGCGGACGCCACCCCCCGCCAGCCGCCGACGTGCCAACGGGTGCCTTCGGGCCGTCTGCCGGCACGCCGTACCACACGGCGGCGCAAGCCAGGGCAGAGACCAGCCCCAGAAGCAGCCACCACAGCGGCCAGGAAGCCCAGGCCATCACCCAGGGACCCAGCAGCAAGCCGATGGCACTGCCCAGCGGCATGTAGGTGCCCCACCAGCCCATGCGCGCGCTCAGATCGTGCGGCGCCACGCAGCGGCGAATCAGCCCTGGCCCCGGCATGGCGACCAGCAGAAAGCCCAGTCCTTCCACGGCGCGCAGGGCCAGCAACGGTGCAAAACCCGTGGCGATGGCGCCCAGGGCGCTGGCACCCGCCATCAACAGCAGGCCCGCCAGCATGCTGCGCCGCAGTCCCCAGCGATCAGCCCCCAGGCCCACCACCAAGCCCAGCAGCATGCCGGCCACCTGCACGGTGGAAAGCAGAAAGCCGGCCTGCAGCAGGGACACGCCCAGCTGCTGCTGCAGCACCGGCACGGCCGGCGGCAGCTTGCCTACATGCAGGGCCGCGCTGACGCCGGCCATCACGACGATCCATGAGGGATGCACCCCCTGCCTTGTTGTTTCCATTGGATGCGGTTTCCTGGGGGCACATGCCGTGCGCCCTGTGGGTGATGTGTGAAGTATCGAAAGCATAGGCCAAGCGGCGCCCGCAAGCAGCGCCCCTGGCATCTGCCCACCAACCGGCTTGCGGCAGCGGGCATCGGCAGCGCATTCGACATAGCCCGTGGCACTGGAACGCCCAGGTGAGGCGCTCCAGCTGCGCGGCCAGGCATTTCCGCTGCCCCAGAAACAGCTTGGCCTGCGAGGCACCCCATGGCACCTCGCAGGCCTTGCATGCCGGGCAGAGGCCGCATGCGCTGCGGCCTTTCGCCCGTCCTCCCCCACCGATTCCTGTCAGGCCTTCATGGCATCACAGCCTCAGCTTGGCACTGGCCAGCAACACACCGAAGCCCACCAACATGCCGCCAAAGGCCCGGTCTATCCAGTGCCGTACGGCCAGCAGCCGGGCACGAACCCGCTGCGCGGAAAAGCACAGCGCCACGATGCAAAACCAACCCACATGGGCCAGCGAGATGAACCCGCCGTACGCCAGTTGCGTGGCCAGAGATGTGTCCTGCCCCACGATCTGCAGGAACAGGCTCACCACAAACACCGTGGTCTTGGGATTGAGCGCATTCGTCAGAAAGCCCGTGCGCAGCGCCGCCATGTCGGACAGTACGGCAGCCGGCTGGCTGGCCATTTCTCCGTCCGGCCGGCTGCGCAGCATGGTCACGCCCAGATAGATCAGATAGGCTGCACCCAGCAGCTTGACCACATCGAACAGCCAGGTGGCCTGCTGCATCAGCAACCCCACACCAAGCAAGGTATAGCTGACATGGACCAGCACGCCCAGGCCTATGCCCAGCGCCGTGAGCATGCCCGCGCGGCGCGAGCGCAGCAGGCTGTTGCGCGTGACCATGGCGAAATCCGCCCCGGGGCTGATCACGGCCAGCAAGGTAATGGTGACTACAGCTATCCATTCGGTCATGCATTCTCCGTTCGACTCAGTGCAACGCGGGATAGTATTGGCCTTCCATGAAAATACATAACGATGTTTTCTGACACAGTTAGTGAACTCAATTCACAGACTCCCAGCAAGCGGCTGCCGTCGTTGCAGGCCCTGCGCTGCTTCGAAGCAGCCGCCCGACGGGAGAACTTCAGCAAGGCAGCTGAAGAGTTGCATCTGACCCACGGCGCCATCAGCCGGGCCGTGCGCCTGCTGGAAGACGATCTGGGCGTGACCCTGTTTGACCGCCGCAGCCGCCGCGTCTTCCTGACCGACGCTGGGCGCCATCTCGCACAGGCCGTGCATGAAGGACTGGAGCGCATGCGCCAGGCGACGCAGGAGTTGCGCGCACGCGCGCGGCATGCGCGCCGCTGGGTGCTGTCCTGCGAACCCACCTTGCTGATGCGCTGGCTGATTCCACGCTGGCCACAGTTCCAGCAAATGCATCCCGAGCTGCAACTGCACCTGGTGGCCGGCGGCGGCCCGTTCTCGTTTGCGGACGGGATCGACCTGGCCATACGGCGCGACGATTTCGCCCTTCCCGCAGGCTGCCATGCCGAAACGCTGTTCGCAGAGCGCATAGGCCCGGTCTGCCGGCCCGATCGCCTGGCGCAATGGTGCGACCGCCCCGCGCAAGAGCACACGCCCAGGCTGCGCGCCGATGCGCCCTTGCTGCAAAGCCGCACGCGCCCTGGCGCCTGGGCCACCTGGGCCGAGTACAGCGGCCAGCCCCAGCCCTCGGGACCGCAGCTGCAGTTCGAACATTTCTATTTCACGCTCCAGGCTGCCGTGGCCGGAATGGGCGTGGCCATAGGCCCCTGGCAGCTGGTGCGCGACGACATTGCCAGCGGCGTGCTGGCAGCGCCCATGGGCTTTGTGGAGGATGGATCGCGCTATTGCCTGCTGTCCCCTGCCCCGCCTGCACCGAATGGCGTGCACGCCCAGTTGCTGCAGTGGCTGCGCTCCCAGGCCTGAGCCGGCCTGCGACCCGTACTACCCCCAAAAGCACAAAGGCAGCCGAAGCTGCCTTTGTGTCCTTGCCCGTTCCGAAGGCCGGGCGTTGCGCTTACTTGCGCTGCGGCGGCAGGTCCGTGCAGGAGCCGTGCGCCACCTCGGCCGCCATGCCCAGGCTCTCGCCCAGCGTGGGGTGAGGATGGATGGTCTTGCCGATGTCCACGGCGTCGGCACCCATTTCAATGGCCAGCGCGATCTCGCCGATCATGTCGCCCGCATGCGTGCCGACGATGCCGCCGCCCAGGATGCGGCCATGGCCATGCGCCTCGGGGCTGTCGTCGAACAGCAGCTTGGTGACGCCTTCGTCGCGGCCATTGGCAATGGCGCGGCCCGATGCCGTCCAGGGGAAGACCCCCTTCTTGACCTTGATGCCCTGGGCCTTGGCCTGGTCCTCGGTCAGGCCCACCCACGCCACTTCCGGGTCGGTGTAGGCCACGCTGGGGATCACGCGGGCATTGAAGGCGCTGGCGGCCAGCTCCTTGTTGCCCTGCAGTTCACCGGCGATGACTTCGGCGGCCACATGGGCCTCGTGCACGGCCTTGTGCGCCAGCATGGGCTGGCCCACCACGTCGCCGATGGCGAAGATGTGGGGCACGTTGGTGCGCATCTGGATGTCGACTTCGATGAAACCGCGGTCCGTGACGGCCACGCCGGCCTTCTCGGCGGCGATCTTCTTGCCGTTGGGCGTGCGGCCCACGGCCTGCAGCACCAGGTCGTAGACCTGGGGCTCGGGCACGGTGATGCCGTCCTTGGCGGGCGCGAAGCTGACCTTGATGCCTTCGGGCGTGGCTTCGGCACCCACGGTCTTGGTGTTGACCATGATGTTGTCGAAGCGCGGCGCGTTCATCTTCTGCCAGACCTTGACCAGGTCGCGGTCGGCGCCCTGCATGAGGCCGTCCATCATCTCCACCACGTCCAGGCGTGCGCCCAGCGTGGAGTAGACGGTGCCCATTTCCAGGCCGATGATGCCGCCGCCCAGGATCAGCATGCGTTTGGGCACGCTGGCCAGGTCCAGCGCGCCGGTGGAGTCCACCACGCGCGGGTCCTTGGGCATGAAGGGCAGGTGCACGGCCTGGCTGCCGGCGGCAATGATGGCGCGCTTGAACTGCACGATCTTCTTGCTGCCGGTCTTTTCCTGGCCGTCGCCCGTGGTCTCTTCCACCTCAAGGTGATTGGCGCCGACGAAATTGCCGTAGCCGCGCACCACGGTGACCTTGCGCATCTTGGCCATCTGGCCCAGGCCACCGGTCAGCTTGCCGATGACCTTGTCCTTGTGGCCGCGCAGCTGGTCGATGTTGACCTCGGGCGCGCCGAACTTGACGCCTGCCACTTCCAGATGCTTGACCTCGTCCACGACGGCCGCCACGTGCAGCAGCGCCTTCGAGGGAATGCAGCCCACGTTCAGGCAGACGCCGCCGAGGGTCTTGTAGCGCTCGACGATGACCACGTTCAGGCCCAGGTCGGCTGCGCGGAAGGCGGCAGAGTAGCCGCCAGGGCCACCGCCGAGCACGACCACGTCGCAGTCATAGTCGGCCACGCCACCCGCGTAGCTGGCTGCCGCAGGAGCAGGGGCCGGGGCCGCTGGAGCCGGCACGGCAGGTGCCGCGGCGCTGGCGGCTGCAGGAGCCGCAGCGGCAGCCTGGGGCGCAGCGGCCGCCTCGCCGGCAGCCTCCAGCGTCAGGACCACGGAGCCCTCGGCGACCTTGTCGCCGAGCTGCACCTTGAGTTCCTTGACCACGCCGGCGTGGCTGGAAGGAATCTCCATGGAGGCCTTGTCGGACTCCACGGTGATCAGGGACTGGTCCTTCGCCACGGTATCGCCGGGCTTGACCAGCAGTTCGATCACGCCCACTTCGGCGAAGTCGCCGATATCGGGCACCTTGATGTCGATGATTGCCATGTGTCGGGCCTCCGTTTACAGCAGGATGCGGCGGTAGTCCGCCAGCACTTGGCCCAGGAAGGCATTGAAGCGCGCGGCCGAGGCACCATCGATGACACGGTGGTCATAGGACAGCGACAGCGGCAGCGTCAGGCGCGGCACGAACTGCTTGCCGTCCCACACGGGCTTCATCTGGCCCTTGGACAGGCCGAGGATGGCCACTTCCGGGGCGTTGATGATGGGGGTGAAGTTCGTGCCGCCGATGCCGCCCAGCGACGAGATCGAGAAGCAGCCGCCCTGCATGTCGGCAGCGCCGAGCTTGCCGTCGCGGGCCTTCTTGGCCAGCTCGCCCATTTCCTGGCTGATCTGCAGGATGCCCTTCTTGTCGGCATCGCGCAGCACGGGCACCACCAGGCCATTGGGCGTGTCTGCCGCGAAGCCGATGTGGAAGTACTGCTTGTAGACAAGGGTGTCGCCGTCCAGCGAGGCGTTGAACTCCGGGAACTTCTTGAGCGCCGCGACCACCGCCTTGATCACGAAGGCCAGCATGGTCACCTTGACGCCGCTCTTCTCGTTCTCCTTGTTGGTGGAGACGCGGAAAGCTTCCAGGTCGGTGATGTCGGCCTCGTCGTTGTTGGTGACGTGGGGGATCATGACCCAGTTGCGCGACAGGTTGGCGCCGCTGATCTTCTTGATGCGCGACAGGTCCTTGCGCTCGACCGGGCCGAACTTGGCGAAGTCCACCTTGGGCCAGGGCAGCAGGTCCAGGCCGGCGCCGCCGCCGGAGCTGCCCTTGGGAGCCGCCGCAGCCTGGGCCTTGGTCTGCACGGCACCGGCCATGACGGACTTGGTGAAAGCCTGGATGTCGTCGGCCGTGATGCGGCCCTTGTTGCCCGAGCCCTTGACCTCGTCCAGCGGCACACCCAGTTCGCGGGCGAACTTGCGTACCGAGGGCGATGCATGGGGCAGCTTGCCCGTGGGCGCCACGGTGGGGTTGTGTGCAGGTGCAGCGGCAGGAGCCGATGCTGCAGCGGCAGCCACCGGAGCTGCAGCGGCCGGGGCAGCAGTTGCCGGTGCCGGGGCCGCAGCCTGGGCTGCAGGCGCGGCAGCGCCCTGCACGCTCATCTGGCCGACCACGTCGCCCACATTGACCGTGTCGCCGATCTTGAGCGTCAGCGCCGTGATGGTGCCGGCCGCTGGCGACGGGATTTCCATCGAGGCCTTGTCGGATTCGACGGTGAACAGCGATTGCTCTGCCGTCACGGTGTCGCCGACCTTGACCAGCATCTCGATCACGGCCACGTCCTTGAAGTCGCCGATGTCGGGAATCTTGATGTCGATCTGCGTGGCGGCGCCCGAGGCCGCAGGCGCGGCAGCGGGAGCAGCGGCCGGCGCAGGCGCAGCAGATGCAGGCGCAGCCACGGGAGCCGGGGCAGCAGCTGCGGGTGCCGGTGCCGGTGCCGCAGCGTCTGCGGTCTCGATCACGGCAATGATGCTGCCTTGCTTGACCTTGTCGCCCAGGTTCACGCGCAGCTCCTTGAGCACGCCGGCGTGGCTGGACGGAATCTCCATCGATGCCTTGTCGGACTCAACGGTGATCAGCGATTGCTCGGCCTTGATCTGGTCGCCGGCCTTGACCAGCACTTCGATCACACCGACTTCATCGAAATCGCCGATGTCCGGAACTTGAATGTCTACCAATGCCATAGGTGTCTCCCGTTCTTACTCAGGCGTGCAGCGGGTTGATCTTGTCGGCCTTGATGCCGTACTTGGCGATCGCCTCGGCCACGGTGGTGGCGTTGATCTTGCCTTCTTCGGCCAGCGCGCGCAGTGCGGCGACCACGATGTAGTGGCGGTCCACCTCGAAGTGCTCGCGCAGCTTGCGGCGGAAGTCCGAACGGCCGAAGCCGTCGGTGCCCAGCACCTTGTAGGTGCGGCCCTTGGGCATGTAGGGACGGATCTGCTCGGCGTAGGCCTTCATGTAGTCGGTGGATGCGATCACCGGGCCATTGTGCGACTGCAGCTGCTGCGTGACGAAGGGCACCTTCTGCGTTTCCAGCGGATGCAGCAGGTTCCAGCGGTCGGCTTCCTGGCCGTCGCGGGTAAGTTCGTTGAAGCTGGGGCAGCTCCACACGTCGGCGGCAATGCCCCAGTCGGCCAGCAGCAGTTCCTGGGCGAAGAAGGATTCGCGCAGGATGGTGCCCGATCCCAGCAGCTGCACGCGCAGGCCGCTTTCCGGCACCTTCTGGCCGGGCTTGCACAGGTACATGCCCTTGATGATCTGCTGCTCGGTGCCGGGCGTGAGGCCGGGCATGGCGTAGTTCTCGTTGAGCAGCGTGATGTAGTAGAAGACGTTTTCCTGCTCCTGCACCATGCGGCGCAGGCCGTCCTGCATGATCACGGCGACTTCGTGGGCGAAGGTCGGGTCGTAGCTCACGCAGTTGGGAATGGTGTTGGCCAGGATGTGGCTGTGGCCGTCTTCGTGCTGCAGGCCTTCCCCGTTCAGCGTGGTGCGGCCCGAAGTGCCGCCCAGCAGGAAGCCGCGCGCCTGCATGTCGCCGGCCGCCCAGGCCAGGTCACCGATGCGCTGGAAGCCGAACATCGAGTAGTACACGTAGAACGGGATCATGATCCGGTTGCTCGTGCTGTAGCTCGTGGCTGCCGCGATCCAGCTGCTCATGCCGCCGGCTTCGTTGATGCCTTCCTGCAGGATCTGGCCGGCCTTGTCCTCGCGGTAGTACATCACCTGGTCCTTGTCGACCGGGGTGTACTGCTGTCCAGCGGGGTTGTAGATGCCGATCTGGCGGAACAGGCCTTCCATGCCGAAGGTACGTGCCTCGTCCACCAGGATGGGCACGACGCGTGGGCCGATTTCCTTGTCGCGCAGCAGCTGCGTCAGGAAACGCACATAGGCCTGCGTGGTCGAGATCTCACGGCCTTCGGGCGTGGCTTCGAGGATGGCCTTGAAGGTGTCCAGCGCAGGCGCCGTGAACTGCTCGCTGGCCTTGACGCGGCGGTGCGGCAGGTAGCCGCCCAGGGCCTTGCGGCGCTCGTGCAGGTAGCGCATTTCCGGCGTGTCGTCGGCCGGCTTGTAGAAAGGCAGGTCGGCGATCTGGCTGTCGGGAATCGGGATGTTGAAGCGGTCGCGGAAGGCCTTGATGTCCTCGTCGCCCAGCTTCTTGGTCTGGTGAACGGTGTTCTTGCCTTCACCGATCTTGCCCATGCCGAAGCCCTTGACGGTCTTGACCAGCAGCACGGTGGGCTGGCCCTTGTGCGAATTGGCCGCATGGAAGGCCGCATAGACCTTCTGCGAATCGTGGCCGCCGCGGCGCAGGTTCCAGATCTCGTCGTCGCTCATGTGCTCGACCATCTTCAGCGCGCGCGGATCGCGGCCGAAGAAGTTCTTGCGCACGTAGGCGCCGTCATTGGCCTTGAACGACTGGTAGTCGCCGTCGTTGCACTCGGCCATGATCTTCTTGAGCACGCCGTCCTTGTCCTTGGCCAGCAGCTCGTCCCAGCCCTTGCCCCACAGCAGCTTGATGACGTTCCAGCCGGAGCCGCGGAACTCGCCCTCGAGTTCCTGGATGATCTTGCCGTTGCCGCGCACCGGACCGTCCAGGCGCTGCAGGTTGCAGTTGATCACGAAGATCAGGTTGTCCAGCTTTTCGCGGGCGGCCAGGGAGATTGCGCCCAGCGACTCGACCTCGTCCATTTCCCCGTCGCCGCAGAAGACCCAGACCTTGCGGTTTTCGGTGTCGGCAATGCCGCGGGCGTGCAGGTACTTGAGGAAGCGCGCCTGGTAGATGGCCATCAGCGGGCCCAGGCCCATGGACACCGTGGGGAACTGCCAGAACTCGGGCATCAGCTTGGGGTGCGGGTAGCTGGACAGGCCCTTGCCGTCCACTTCCTGGCGGAAGTTCAGCAGCTGCTCTTCGGAGATGCGGCCTTCCAGATAGGCGCGGGCATAGATGCCGGGCGAGACGTGGCCCTGGATGTACAGGCAATCGCCACCGTGGTTTTCGTTTTCGGCGTGCCAGAAGTGGTTGAAGCCGGCCGCAAACATGTTGGCCAGCGAAGCGAAGGAGCCGATGTGGCCACCCAGGTCACCGCCTTCGGGTGGGTGCAGGCGGTTGGCCTTGACCACCATGGCCATGGCGTTCCAGCGCATGTAGGCGCGCAGGCGGCCTTCGATTTCCAGGTTGCCGGGACAGCGCGCTTCCTGCGAGGCCTCGATGGTGTTCACGTAGCCGGTGTTGGCCGAGAAGGGCATGTCCACGCTGTTCTGGCGTGCATGTTCGAGCAGGTCCTCGATCAGCTTGTGCGCATATTCGGCGCCTTCACGATCGATGACGGCCGACAGTGCGTCCATCCATTCGCGCGATTCTTGTTGGTCCAGGCCGGCGGGAACGCCTGCATTGCCTTGCGGGTCAGTCTGAGCTGTCATGGGAATGTCTCCTTGCAGAAGGTAGCGTCTTGGGGTCGAACCAGTGAGCGGCGCAGCGCGCCATCGCAGGCGGGTAGTTCACCACGCCTTGCGCGGCACAGACCCTGTCTGGCGAACTTGAAGATACCGATTCACTGCCTCAATGCTCGGCGAGTGTCGCATACTTTTTTCGAATTTCAAATGGTGCTTTTTGATTTCATAATTTGAAATTTTGCTGCAAACGCACATACAGTGAAGACCCCAAAGAACGTCGCCGAAGCGCCTGCGTGGCGACTCCAATACTCCTTAAAAACAGTCAGACTCTCCCCTACACTGGGCGCATGCAATCCTCCCCTTCCGAGCACGGCACGCACAGCCCTGCCCCCATGGCAGGCGTGGCCGCGCCAGTGCGCTGGTGGCGCAGCTGGTGGCGCAGTCTTTCCCCCACGCGCCAGGACCGCTTTGCGGCACTCGCCCCGCTGGCCGCCGTACTGATGTTCATGGCCGCCATCGTCGCGTCGTTCTGGTATCTGCGCATGGAGGAGATCGACCGCGAGAAGGAAGCGTTGCACCGCGACGTGGAATATGCCCAGCAGCGCGTGCGCCTGCGCCTGCTGGAGCGCCAGGAGCAACTGATGCGCATGGCGCGCGACATCAGCAACCACGATCTGGCCGAGTCCGATTTCGCCAGCCGCGCCGAAGCGCTCATCAGCCAGTATCCCGAACTGCAGTCCATCACCTGGATCGACTCCCAACGCCGCATTCTGGCCAGCCAGTCCGCCCCCACCGTGAGCAGCGACCAGTTGCGCATCCCCCGCGAGGTCCTGCGCGCCGGTGACGCCCTGGAGGCCTACCAGCTCGCGCGCGAGATGCAGCAGCCCATCTACGTGCAAGGCCTGGCCCACAAGGGCGAGGCCGCGCCGCTGCTGCAGCTGCATGTGCCGCTGGCGCAGGACGGCCGCTACATCGGCGAGCTGCTGGGCGAGTATTCCGTGGACAGCCTGCTGCGCTACGGCACGCCCACCGAAATCATGGCCCGCTATGCCATGACCATGCTCGACAGCCGGGGCCAGGTTCTGGCCGGCACACCGCTGACGCCGCGCAAGCAAAATGCCACCGACCTGCTGCGCTGGCGCACGGTGGCCAATGAGGACGAGGCTCCGGTCGCCCCCGTGGGCAACAGTCTGGTGCTGCGCGCACAGGCCTACCGCACCTCGCTGGGCGTGGTGGGCAGCGGCCTGTTCTGGCTGGTGGGCACGCTCAGCGCGATGACGGCATGGCTGCTGCTGGCCACCTGGCGCCACACGCGACGCCGCCAGCGCGCGCAGGAAGCCCTGGTTGCCGAAACCAATTTCCGCCGCGCCATGGAGAACTCGGTGCTCACCGGCATGCGCGCGCTGGACCTGCAAGGCCGCATCACCTACGTGAACGCCGCCTTCTGCCAGATGACGGGATGGAGCGAATCCGAACTCGTCGGCCAGATGCCGCCCTATTCCTACTGGCCCGACAACGACTATGACAACCTGCACTCCAAGCTGCGCGAGGAGCTGTCCGGCAAGACCATCGTCGGGGGCTTTCAGGTGCGCGTGCAGCGCAAGAACGGCACGCAGTTCGACGCGCGCCTGTATGTCTCGCCGCTGATCGACGCCCACGGCCAGCACACGGGCTGGATGTCGTCCATGACCGACATCACCGAGCCCAACCGCATCCGCGAGCAGTTGTCGGCCTCCTACGAGCGCTTCACCATCGTGCTGGAGGCGCTGGACGCCTCGGTGTCCGTCGCCCCGCTTGGCAGCGCCGAGCTGCTGTTCGCCAACAAGCTGTACCGGCAATGGTTCGGCTCGCAGACCGATGGCCATCTGCAGCTCGTCGCCCAGGCCGGCGTGCTGCCCGTGCGCTCTCAGCCGCAGGGCATGGACGATGAGGATGGCCTGATGGGCCTGCCCACCGACTCGCTGACCAGCGCACGCAGCGAGAACGCCGAGATCTATCTGCCCGAACTGGGCAAGTGGCTGGAAGTGCGCTCGCGCTACCTGAGCTGGGTGGACGGACGCCTGGCGCAGATGGTGATCGCCACCGACATCACGCCGCGCCGCCTGGCCGAGGAGCAGGCCGATCGCCAGGCCGAGCACGCCCAGTCCGTCAGCCGCCTGATCACCATGGGCGAGATGGCCTCCAGCGTGGCCCACGAACTCAACCAGCCGCTGACCGCCATCAGCAACTACTGCAGCGGCATGCTCACGCGCCTCGAAAAAGGCACGCTGACCGAGGAGCAGATGAAGTTCGCGCTGGAGAAGACCGCCCACCAGGCGCAGCGCGCGGGCCAGATCATTTTGCGCATACGCTCCTTCGTCAAGCGCAGCGAACCCAACCGCACCCTGGCCCAGGTCACCGACATGGTCAGCGAGGCGGTGGAACTGGCCGGCATCGAGCTGCGCCGCCGCAATGTACAGCTGACCTACCACGTGGCCGAGCGCATGCCGGCCATCATGGCCGACACCATCCTCATCGAGCAGGTGCTGGTCAACCTCATGAAGAACGGCGCCGAATCCATCGAGCAATCGGGCCGACCCAGCCACCAGCGCAACGTGGAACTGCGCGTGGTGCCGCGCACCATCGAGGACCAGCGCGTCATCGAATTCAACGTGCAGGACACCGGCAAGGGCTTGCCGCCCGAGGTGCTGGAGCGCCTCTTCGAGGCCTTCTTCACCACCAAGAGCGAAGGCATGGGCATGGGCCTGAATCTGTGCCGCAGCATTGTCGAGTCCCACCAGGGCCGTATGCGTGCCGAGAACCTCTACAATGGTTCCGAGGTTGTCGGCTGCCGATTTTCATTCTGGCTGCCGCTGGCCCCGCCGGGCGACGCGACAACGCCGGCAGCGACCATTGAACCCACAACAAGGACGATTGCATGAGCTTGATCCCCAAAAAAGGCACTGTGTACGTAGTTGATGACGACGAAGCGGTTCGTGATTCGCTGCAATGGTTGTTGGAGGGCAAGGACTATCGTGTGCGCTGCTTCGACTCGGCCGAGACCTTCCTCTCGCGCTACGACCCACGCGAAATCGCCTGCCTCATCGTCGACATCCGCATGGGCGGCATGACCGGCCTGGAACTGCAGGACCGACTGATCGAACGCAAGTCTCCCCTGCCCATCGTCTTCATCACCGGCCACGGCGACGTGCCCATGGCGGTGAACACCATGAAGAAGGGCGCACTGGACTTCATCCAGAAGCCGTTCAACGAGGAAGAACTGCTGAACCTGGTCGAGCGCATGCTGGACCATGCCCGCGAAGCCTTTGCCGGCCACCAGCAGGCCGCCAGCCGCGACGCCCTGCTGGCCAAGCTGACCAGCCGCGAAGCCCAGGTGCTCGAGCGCATCGTCGCCGGCCGCCTGAACAAGCAGATCGCCGACGATCTGGGCATCAGCATCAAGACCGTGGAGGCGCACCGCGCCAACATCATGGAAAAGCTCAACGCCAACACCGTGGCCGACCTGCTCAAGATCGCCCTGGGCCAGGGCCAGACCGCTGCGGCGGCCAAGGCGGCCGTCGCAGGATAAGCACCGACGCCATCCCCTGCTTTTTTCAAAGGGCTGCTAGCGCTTGACCAACAAGCCCTAGCAGCATTTTTATTTTGGTATCCACTGCAATGACAGCCCAACTCATCGACGGCAACGCCCTCTCCCGCCAACTGCGTGCCGAAGTCGCACAGCGCGCCACTGCCCTGAAGGCCCGAGGGACCACGCCCGGCCTGGCCGTGGTCCTGGTCGGCGACAACCCGGCCTCCCAGGTCTATGTGCGCAACAAGGTCAAGGCCTGCGAGGACGCAGGCTTTCATTCCGTGCTGGAGAAGTACGACGCCTCGATGACAGAAGCCGAACTGCTGGCCCGCGTCGAGGCGCTGAACAACGACCCCGACATCCACGGCATCCTGGTCCAGCTGCCGCTGCCCGCCCACATCGACGACCACAAGGTCATCGAGAACATCTCGCCGCTCAAGGATGTGGATGGCTTTCACGTAGCCAGCGCCGGCGCGCTGATGGTGGGCGAAGTCGGCTTCAAGGCCTGCACGCCCTATGGCTGCATGAAGATGCTCGAATCCATCGGCATGAAGGACCTGCGCGGCAAGCACGCCGTGGTCATCGGCCGCTCCAACATCGTCGGCAAGCCCATGGCCATGATGCTGCTGGCCGCCAATGCCACCGTCACCATCTGCCACAGCGGCACGGCGGACCTGGCCGCCATGACGCGCCAGGCCGACATCGTGGTCGCCGCCGTGGGCAAGCGCAATGTGCTGACCGCAGACATGTGCAAGCCTGGCGCCGTGGTCATCGACGTGGGCATGAACCGCAACGACGAAGGCAAGCTCTGCGGCGACGTGGACTTTGACGGCGTCAAGGAAGTGGCCGGCTTCATCACCCCCGTGCCGGGCGGCGTCGGCCCCATGACGATTACCATGCTGCTGGTCAACACCATGGAGGCGGCCGAGCGCGCCGCCGGCTGACCAGGAGCTGACAAGCATCGGGCGGCTCCCCGGGGAGCCGCTTGATTTCAATGCACCCGACGGCATCTGACACGCATGAGCAATCCCCTCCTCGAATCCTCCGACCTGCCCCTGTTCGATCGCATCCGCCCCGCCGACGTCGGCCCGGCCATCGACCATCTTCTGACCGGGGCCTGCGAGGCCCTGGAGACCGTCACGGCACCTGACTTCCCCGCGCGCTGGGATTCGATCTCCGCCGTGCTCGATGTCGCCACCGAGAAGCTGGGAACCGCCTGGGGCGCCGTCAGCCACCTCAACAGCGTGGCCGACACACCCGAGCTGCGCGCTGCCTACAACGAATCCCTGCCCAAGGTCACCGAGTTCTGGACGCGCCTGGGCGCCGACGAGCGGCTGTACGCCAAGTACAAGGCCATCGACCCTGCCACGCTCAACGTGGAGCAGCGCGCCGCCTGGGACCATGCCATGCGCAATTTCGTGCTGTCTGGCGCGGAGCTGCAGGGTGAAGCCAAGCTGCGCTTTGCCAAGATTCAGGAACGCTCGGCCGAACTCACGCAGAAGTTCAGCGAGAACGCGCTGGATGCCACCGATGCCTTTGCCTACTACGCCGCGGCCGATGAGTTGGACGGTGTGCCCCAGGACGTGTGCCAGGCCGCCCGTGCCGCCGCCGAAGCCGAAGGCAAGCAAGGCTTCAAGCTCACGCTGAAGATGCCCTGCTACCTGCCCGTGATGCAGTTCGCCACCAGCAGCGCGCTGCGCGAGAAGCTCTACCGCGCCTATGTGACACGCGCCTCCGACCAGGCAGAGGGCGATGCCCGCCGCTTCGACAACACGGCCAACATTTCCGAAATACTTGCCCTGCGCAAGGAAGAGGCGCAGCTGCTGGGCTACCGCAACTTCGGCGAGATCTCGCTGGTTCCCAAGATGGCGCATTCGCCGCAGCAGGTGATCGACTTCCTGCGTGACCTCGCGCACCGCGCCCGCCCCTATGCCGAAAAGGATGTCGCCGACCTGCGCAGCTTCGCACGCAAGGAACTGGGCCTGGCCGATCCCCAGCCCTGGGACTGGGCCTATATCTCCGAAAAGCTCAAGGAAGCGCGCTATGCCTTCAGCGAGCAAGAGGTCAAGCAATATTTCCCCGCCCCCAAGGTACTGGCCGGACTGTTCAAGATCGTGGAGACGCTGTTCGACGTGGCCATCCGCCGCGACGTGGCGCCGGTGTGGCATCCCGCTGTCGAGTTCTATCGCATCGAGCGCAGCACGCCGCAAGGCCCCCAACTGGTCGGCCAGTTCTACCTGGACCAGCCCGCACGTTCGGGCAAGCGCGGCGGCGCCTGGATGGACGATGTACGCACCCGCTGGCTGCGCCCCGACAGCCACAAGCTGCAGACGCCGGTCGCGCACCTGGTCTGCAACTTTGCCACCGGCGTTGACGGCAAGCCGGCCCTGCTCACGCACGATGACGTGATCACGCTGTTCCATGAGACAGGCCATGGCCTGCACCACATGCTGACCCAGGTCAACGAGCGCGATGTCTCGGGCATCGCGGGCGTGGAATGGGACGCGGTGGAACTGCCGAGCCAGTTCATGGAAAACTTCTGCTGGGAGTGGGAAGTGCTCAAGCACATGACCGCCCACGTGGACACGGGCGAGCCACTGCCGCGCGCACTGTACGACAAGATGATCGCGGCCAAGAACTTCCAGTCGGGCATGCAGACGCTGCGCCAGATCGAGTTCTCGCTGTTCGACATGCTGCTGCACACCGAGCACGATCCGAAGGCCGACATCATGCCGCTGCTGGCCCAGGTTCGCGCCGAAGTGGCCGTGCTGCCCTCGCCCGCCTACAGCCGCTCGGCCCATACCTTCAGCCACATCTTTGCAGGCGGCTACGCAGCGGGCTACTACAGCTACAAGTGGGCCGAAGTCCTCTCGGCGGATGCCTATGCGGCCTTCGAGGAAACCATGCTGGCCGATGGAACCCCCAACCCCGAGACAGGCCGCCGCTACCGCGAGGCCATTCTTGAAGCCGGCGGATCCCGCCCGGCGATGGAGTCGTTCAAGGCCTTCCGTGGCCGCGAACCCCAGCTGGACGCGCTATTGCGCCACCAGGGCATGGCCGAGGCCTGAGCCTGGCAACCAAGTCTGCAGCGCCCCGATGGGGCGCTTTTTCCTGGCCCGGCAACTCCACCGGATGCGCGCAGCCACATCCTGCGACTCCAGAAGATGGCCCAGGATGAATGGCACGCTATGCTTGCAGGCACTCCTGTGCGGGCATCCATCCGGCGAGTGGTCGCCGCCCCGGCACGAAACCCTTCTTCCGAAACCGAGATCGTCCATGCAGTCTTCTCCCAGCCTTGGCCACGGCGCCCTGCGCCACCTGATGCCATGCCTCGCCCTCGCCTGCCTTGCCGCCGCGCTGCCAGCCGCCGCACAGCAGGTCTACCGTATCGTCGGGCCGGATGGAAAAGTCACCTTCTCGGACCGCCCCGCCCAAAGCGCACAGCAGCAGGCAGCGCCCGCCGCCCAGGCAGTGGCGGGCGCCTCGGACAGCAACGCAGGCCTGCCCTATGCGCTGCGCCAGATTGCGAGCCGCTTTCCAGTGACGCTGTACTCCTCGTCCGATTGCACGCCTTGCGATAGCGCTCGTCAGTTGCTGCAGTCCCGGGGCATCCCCTATGCCGAGCGCCTGGTGCAGACCGAGGCGGACGCGGCAGCCCTGAACAAGCTCAGCGGGCAGACCGGACTGCCGTTTGCCACCATCGGCAAGCAGTTTCTGACCGGCTTCTCCTCCAGCGAATGGACGCAGTACCTGGATGCCGCAGGCTACCCCGCAAGCTCCCAGCTGCCTGCCCAGTACAAGCGGCCACCCGCGCAGCCCCTGACCACACCCAAGCCTGCCGCACCGACCGCATCAGCGCCCGCCGCAGCACCCACCGCCGAGGAGCAGGCAAACAGGCGCGCCCCCATACCCGCCCCCGCGCCTGGTGCACGCACCAGCGACAACCCCGCAGGCCTGAGCTTCTAGGCAGACACTGCCGCCGCCGTCAGGAGCCCGGCCGTGGATTCCATGCTGTCCGACGTGGCCTGGACCTTGGCCAGGCTGGGCATTCTTGTGGGCCTGCCTGCGCTCATCGGGTGGGTACTGGTGGCAAGGCCTTCGTGGCGAGAGCCGTTGCGGCTAACCTGCCTGGTGCTGGTGCCCTGCCTGATCACGCTGTGGTTCATGCATGACGGAGGCCTGGGCAATGGTCTCAACCGCCTGGCCTACTACATGACGACGGCTGGCTTCTTTGCCATCTACGCCGGGCTGGCGGCCGTCACCTGGCTCATTCAGCGCATCAAAAAACAGCGCACGCAAGCTTCATTGCGCGCGCTGTGTCTCGGTGGCATGGCCCTGCTCGTCTGGACCGCAGGCGCTGCGGTGTTCGAGAGCATCGGCTAGCAGCCGAGAGGCCAGGACCGGCTTCCTGCCTCAGTAGTCGAGCGTCTGCACGCCTTCAGGCGTGCCCAGCAGGCAGACCGATGCCTTCTGGTGCGCAAAAACGCCCACGGTGACCACGCCGGGCCACTGGTTGACCTCGGACTCAAAGGCCAGCGGCTCAGCAATCTTCAGGCCGCGCACATCAAGAATGTGCTGGCCGTTGTCCGTCACCAAAGGAGCGCCGTCCTTCATGCGGATCTCGGCCCGGCCACCCCTGGCCTCGAAACGCCGGGCAATCTGGGCAGCAGCCATGGGAATCACCTCCACCGGCAGCGGAAAGTCTCCCAGCACCTCGACGCGCTTGGAGGCATCGGCGATGCAGACAAAGCGCTCGGCCAGCGCCGCAACGATTTTCTCGCGCGTCAGTGCCGCGCCCCCTCCCTTGACCATGTAGCCCCGACCGTCGATCTCGTCGGCGCCATCGATGTATACCGACAGGCGGTCCACCTCGTTGGCATCCAGCACCTTGATGCCCAGCGCCTTCAGGCGCTCGGTGCTGGCCACGGAGCTGGACACGGCCCCAGGGATCTGGTCCTTGATGGTGGCCAGCGCATCGATGAACTTGTTGACCGTCGAGCCCGTGCCGACGCCGACGATTTCGCCGGGCGCTACGTAGGCCAGAGCGGCTTGCCCGACCAGGGCTTTGAGTTCATCTTGGGAAAAAGAGGCAGCAGATGTCGTCATGAGGGAAAATCCAGGTAATCCTTCGATTATCCCCATGTCTTTGATCCCCTACGCCCTGACCCGTCCCTTTCTCTTCGGCATGGACCCCGAATCCGCCCACGATCTCACGATGAACCTGATGGCAAAGGGGCAGAACACGCTCCTGCAGCAGGCCTGGGCCCAACCCATGGTGAGTGATCCCGTCGAGCTTGCCGGGCTCAGGTTCCCCAATCGCGTCGGCATGGCTGCAGGTCTGGACAAGAACGCACGCTGTATCGATGCGCTGGCCGCCATGGGCTTCGGCTTCGTCGAGGTAGGCACCGTGACTCCGCGCGCGCAGCCCGGCAACCCCAAGCCGCGCATGTTCCGCATCCCCGAACGCAATGCACTGATCAACCGACTGGGCTTCAACAACGAAGGCCTCGATGCCTTCCTGAGCAACGTCAAGCGCTCACAGGCCCGCGCCATGGGCAAGCCCATGCTGCTGGGGCTGAACATCGGCAAGAACGCCAGCACGCCCATCGAAGAAGCCACCAGCGACTACCTCAAGGCGCTCGATGGCGTCTACCCGCATGCCGACTACGTGACGGTGAACATCAGCTCGCCCAACACCAAGAATCTGCGTGCCCTGCAAAGCGACGAAGCGCTGGATGCCTTGCTGGGAGCGATTGCCGAGCGGCGCGAGCGACTGGCCACGCAGCACGGCAAGCGGGCGCCGGTGTTCGTGAAGATCGCACCCGACCTGGATGAGGAGCAGGTCGGCGTCATCGCCACCACGCTGCAGCGCCACGGCATGGACGGCGTGATTGCCACCAACACCACGATCAGCCGGGATGCCGTCAAGGGCCTGCTCCACGCCGAAGAAACGGGCGGCCTTTCCGGCGCGCCGGTGCTGGAGGCCAGCAACCAGGTCATCCGCCAACTGCGCTCTGCGCTGGGAAGCCGCTACCCCATCATCGGCGTGGGAGGCATTCTCAGCGGCGAAGATGCGGTCAGCAAGATCCGGGCGGGCGCCGATGTGGTCCAGATCTACAGCGGCCTGATCTATCGGGGCCCCTGCCTAGTACCAGAGGCCGCACGGGCCATCGCGCAACTGCGTTGACTGCCGCGTTATCCGCGTGCTGACCAAAGAAAACGCCCGGCATGCCGGGCGTTTTTTGTGCAAGAAGCCTTGCAAGGCCTTATCTCAGCCCCTGCGCTGCTGAAGGCGTGCCAGCAAAGGCATGAGTGTGGTGCCGATGCGGATCAGTTTGCGCGGCCCCATGACCAAGGCAGCGGCAGCCGCCACGCCCACGGCCACGGGGTGCAGACGCGCAAACGTTGCGACGCGCTCGATCAGCGGTGCATCCGGGCGCACGTGTGTGGCGGCACGGCTCAGCGCCCGGGCCTGGGCCACGGCCGCCGAGCGCGCCCTGAGGCGCTCGCGCTGCTGGGCAATGCGCTGCATCACCTGCTGCTGCTCCACGGTGGAAGTGGGCCACAGCGCCGCATTGGGGCCCGTGGGCCTGGGCGGCGCAACCTCGTCGCGGGATTGGGAAGCGTTGGAAGCATTGACCATGGTTACAGCCTCTTCTTCAGCGCCTGCCAGTCCTGGCTCAGCTCGTTGCGGGTGAGGATGAAAGGGCGTGCCAGGCGTCGTACGGCCGCAAGCAACTGCCACAAGGCAATTGCAAGGATAGCCAGCCAGCCGCCAAACAGCAGCCAGGCCACCATCACGCGGTGCTCGGTGTCCCAGAACTGCACCAGCACCGCCACGGACAGCATGAGCATGACCACGACGCTGAGTCCGGCCAGCGCGATCAGCAGCACGACCACGGTCTGCATGCTGCGCTTGTGCTGGACCCATTCAAGCCGAGCCAGGTCGGTACGGTCCTCGGCGGCAATGGCCAGCTCGATCACGGCAGCACGCCAGCGCGCCACCCAGGCATCCAAACCCAGAAGGGAAATCCAGTTCACAGGCATCCTTTTCTGGTCAGGCATGCCGTTGATCAGCGACGGCCCAGCATGAAGCCCAGCAAGGCGCCCACAGCCAGGGCTGCGCCAGCCACACGCCACGGCTCGTCGTGGGCATAGCGATCCGCCGCATAGGCGGCATCCTTGGCTTGGCGGGCCGCTTCCTGCGCGGCGCGCACAGCCGAGTCACGCACATTGGACATGCCGTCATCGATGCGCTGGCGCAGCATGTGGATTTCCGGCACGGCATCCAGCTCCTTGGCAGACAGCAGGCCACGCAGGTCGCTGACCAGTTTTTCAAGATCGGCTTGCGCGGTGGAGACGGTTTCAGTGATCGACTTCGTCATGATGAGCCTTTCTATTGAGGTGAAAACAAATACAGCGGGGAGCAGGCAATCATGTCGCCCGATACCTGTCACGCAACATGGGCAGGCCCTTGTTACATGCAAGCATCTTATCCAATTGTTCCCTGGCTTCCGGGAAGCGAGGGGGCCTGAGCCTTGTCAGACAAGGCCTGCCGTGGCCGTGTGTCGTGGACCGGCAGACCATCAGGCCAGCAACTTCGCCACATGTGCGCCGATGGCCAGGCAGCTGGTCAGCCCCGGCGATTCGATGCCCAGCAACTGCACCACGCCCGCAACGCCATGGACCTGCGGTCCCTGGATCGTGAAGTCTGCCGCCGCCTCGCCAGGACCGCTGATCTTGGGACGGATGCCAGCGTAGCCGGGCACCAGCGCGCCATCGGCCAGGGCCGGCCAGTACCGGCGGATCTCTGCATAGAAGGCGTCGGCGCGCGCTGGATCGACCTGCAGATCGCTTGCGCTTTCCACCCACTGCACATCGGGGCCGAACTTGGCCTGTCCACCCATGTCCAGCGTGAGATGCACGCCCAGACCTGCAGCCTCGGGCACGGGATAGATGAGGCGCGAGAACGGCGCGCGCCCGGACAGTGTGAAATAGTTGCCCTTGGCATAGAAGGCGCGTGGAACCAACTGCTGCGGAAAGCCTTGCAGGCGCGCCGCCAGCAACGGGGCATTCAGGCCTGCCGCATTGACCAGGCTACGCGCCTGCAGCTGCGTGCCATCGGCGGTGCGCAGCCACACGCCGCCAGACGTGGCAGCGGCCTCCTGCACCTCGGCATGGCAGACCACCATGCCGCCTGCGTTTTCGAGATCGCCCTGCAGAGCCAGCATCAGGCCGTGGCTGTCGATGATGCCGGTGCTGGGCGAATGCAGTGCCGCCACACACTGCAGCGCAGGCTCCAAGGCCCGTGCCTCGGGGCCATCCAGCCAGCGCAGGTCATTGACGCCATTGGCCTCGGCCTTGCGCGCAATGGCCTGGAGCTGGCCGCGCTGCGCCTCATCCGTTGCCACGATGAACTTGCCGCAGCGCTGGTGGGCAACGCCGCGTTCCTCGCAATAGGCATAGAGACGCTGGCGGCCTTCGACGCAAAACCGGGCCTTCAGCGAACCCTGGGGATAGTAGATGCCGGCATGGATGACCTCGCTGTTGCGCGAACTGGTGCCCGTACCAATGGCTTCAGCTGCCTCCAGCACCATGACTTCCCTGCCCTGCAACGCCAGGGCCCTGGCCACGGCCAGCCCCACGACGCCCGCCCCCACCACCACGCAATCGACCTGCTCGCTCATCCTGCCTGCCCTTTCGTCGTTCAGCCACTGATTATCAGACCGCGCCAGATACGAATACGCCGCAGATCACCGGGCTGCACTGGAATATCCAGGACCTGGAACAAATGGGAGCAACCAAAACGGAAAAGCCCTCCTGAACAAGTTTCAGGAGGGCTTGAATGGTGGGTGATACATGGATCGAACATGTGACCCCTGCCGTGTGAAGGCAGTGCTCTACCGCTGAGCTAATCACCCGTGAAGCACGGCTGCGAGGCCATGCTTCCTTGGAAAAAATTGGTGGGTGATACATGGATCGAACATGTGACCCCTGCCGTGTGAAGGCAGTGCTCTACCGCTGAGCTAATCACCCATGAAGCATGGCTGCGAGGCCATGCTTCCTTGGAAAAAACTGGTGGGTGATACATGGATCGAACATGTGACCCCTGCCGTGTGAAGGCAGTGCTCTACCGCTGAGCTAATCACCCATGAAGCCGGCTGTGAAGCCCGCTTCCCTGGAAAAACTGGTGGGTGATACATGGATCGAACATGTGACCCCTGCCGTGTGAAGGCAGTGCTCTACCGCTGAGCTAATCACCCATATGTCGTTACTGCGACAAGACTTAGATTATGTCATAACTTCTAGGACTGATTTTCGAAGCTGCGCCAAATTGTCTTGCCGCCGCTCGATTTATCCATCTGCACCATCACGTCCTCGTGCGCGGCCAGCTCCTGATCATTGGCGCTCACCACGCGCAGCCTGAAGCTGCGCAGATCGACCTGCGCGACCACCAGGCCGCCCTCGGACTGGGCCGGCTCCTCCACCATCAGCAGGGCCTCCTGGCCTCGCGTGAGGTTGATGTAGACATCGGCCAGCAGTTCCGCATCCAGCAAGGCGCCGTGCAGCGTGCGCCCGGAGTTGTCCACTTCCAGACGGTCGCACAGCGAATCCAGCGAGTTGCGCTTGCCTGGGAACATTTCCTTGGCCATGACCAGGGTGTCGATGACGCCGCTCACGCACTGCCTGATCGGCGGGCGGTTGGCAAGCTCCAGCTCCTTGTTCAGGAATCCCAGATCGAAAGGCGCGTTGTGAATGATGAGTTCAGCGCCTTGCAGATACTCCCAGATCTCATCGACCTTTTGCTCGAAGCGAGGCTTGTCCTTGAGGAACTCGGTGGTGATGCCGTGCACGCGCAGCGCGTCCGGATGGCTGTCGCGCCCCGCATTGAAGTACAGATGCAGGTTGTTGCCGGTCAGCTTGCGGTTGACCATCTCCACGCACCCCAGCTCGATGAGCCGGTCGCCGTTGTCGGCGGACAGGCCCGTGGTTTCCGTGTCGAGAATGATTTGACGCGACATGTGCTGGGTCCTCAGTGGTTTTCCTTGGCGTGGTTGAGCGAGTACTTGGGAATCTCGATGGTCACGTCCTCGCGCGCCAGGATGGCCTGGCAGGACAGGCGGGACTGCGGCTGCAGGCCCCATGCGCGGTCCAGCAGGTCTTCTTCCTCTTCCTCGGCCTCGTTCAACGAGTTGTAGCCTGCCTTGACCACCACGTGGCAGGTGGTGCATGCACAGCTCATGTCGCAGGCGTGCTCGATCTTGATGTTGTTGTCCAGCAGTGCCTCGCAGATGGAGGTGCCGGCAGGCGCCTCGATTTCGGCACCCTGGGGACAGTATTCGGCGTGGGGAAGTATTTTGATAACGGGCATGGCGGATCTGCGTTCGGATCAGAAATCAGGAAAGGGATTGCACGCTCTTGCCGGCCAGGGCCTGCTGGATGCTGCGGTTCATGCGCTCGGCGGCAAAGGACTCCGTGCCCTTGGCCAGCGCCTGTGTTGCGGCCTCGATGACGGCAGCATCCTCGGAGCCCACGCTGGCGCGCAGGGCGTCGACCAGCGCGTCGATGGCTGCGCGCTGGTCTGCAGCCAGCACATCGCCATCGGCCTGCAGCGCGCTCTCCGTGGCCATGAGCATGCGGTCGGCATCGACACGCGCCTCCACCAGAGCGCGCGCCTGAATGTCCTGCTGGGCCGTGGCAAAGCCGTCCTGCAGCATGCGGGCGACCTCGTCGTCCGAGAGGCCGTACGAGGGCTTGACATGGATATGCGCCTCGACGCCGCTGATCTGCTCCTTGGCACCCACCGACAGCAGGCCGTCGGCATCCACGGTGAAGGTCACGCGGATGCGGGCCGCGCCGGCTGCCATGGGCGGGATGCCGCGCAGTTCGAAACGCGCCAGGCTGCGGCAGTCCGCCACAAGATCGCGCTCACCCTGCACCACATGAATGGCCAGGGCCGTCTGCCCGTCCTTGTAGGTGGTGAAGTCCTGGGCGCGGGCCGTGGGAATGGTCTCGTTGCGCGTGATGATGCGCTCCACCAGACCGCCCATGGTCTCCACACCCAGCGACAGGGGAATCACATCCAGCAGCAGCATGTCGCCGCTGGAACTGTTGCCCGCGAGTTGATTGGCCTGAATGGCAGCGCCCAACGCCACGACTTCATCGGGATTGAGGTTGACGAGAGGATCGCGGCCAAAGAACTGGGCCACTGCCTCGCGCACCTGGGGCATGCGGGTGGAACCACCGACCAGGACCACGCCCTGCACCTCGTGGCGCGTCAGGCCAGCGTCCTTGAGTGCGCGGCGCACCGCCGCCAGCGAGCGCGCCGTCAGATGGGCCGTGCTCGCATCGAAGTCGCCACGCTTGACATCGAAATGCACAGTGCCGGTGGACAGCTCTGCCGTGAACGTGGCGGCCTGAGCATCCGTCAATGCCTGCTTGCAAAGGCGTGCCGCCATGCGCCAGCGGGCCTTGTCCTCGGCGGTCTGCGGAACCACGCCGGTCTGCTGGGCCACCCACTCAGCCAGTGCCGCATCGTAGTCATCGCCACCCAAGGCCGAGTCCCCCCCCGTGGAGACGACCTCGAACACACCCTGGGACAGGCGCAGGACCGAAATATCGAAAGTGCCGCCACCCAGATCGTAGACGGCGTAAACGCCTTCGGAGCCGTTGTCCAGGCCATAGGCAATGGCGGCAGCCGTGGGCTCGTTGATCAGCCGCAGCAGGTTGATGCCGGCGAGCTTGGCCGCATCCTTGGTGGCCTGGCGCTGCGCGTCGTCAAAGTAGGCTGGCACGGTGATGACCGCGCCATGGATGTCGTCGTTGAAGGTGTCCTCGGCGCGAAAGCGCAGCGTGGCCAGGATCTCGGCGCTGACTTCCACGGGGGTCTTCGTGCCATCGATGGTCTCGATCCCGATCACGCCACGACCGGCTTCTTGCTCAGCAAAGCGGTAAGGCAGCTTCTCCGGCGCGTCGATGTCCGCCAGCGTGCGGCCCATGAAGCGCTTGGCCGAGGCGATGGTGTTGCCCGCATCGGTGGACAGCGCCGCCTGCGCGGCGTAGCCGATCTCGCGGCGCCCCTGGGGCAGATAGCGCACGACGGAAGGCAGCAGTACCTGGCCCTGATCATCCGGCAGGCATTCGGCCACGCCATTGCGGACTGCGGCGACCAGCGAATGGGTGGTGCCCAGGTCGATACCCACGGCAATGCGTCGCTGGTGGGGATCGGGGGACTGACCGGGTTCGGAAATCTGCAAAAGCGCCATGGAAATACTCGGGGAAATTGCAGGTCCGGGCCGGCCGGCCTGCCTTGTGAATAAGGGACTCTCGTGGGAGGTTCGGGTCGCGGACTATTGTCCCAGTTGATCGCGGCGACGCTCTATGTCCTGCGCAAATCGCGCAACAAACATGAGGGCTCTGACCTGCTGCACGGCCGCCTGGGCATCGTGCAGTTCATCGAGCTGGCGGCCGCATTCGGCCAGCATGCTCTTTCTGGCCTGCGACACTTCGCCGTCCAGCGCGTCCAAGGCGGCCTCGTCCTGCGCATCGTCCAGCGCCTCGCGCCATTCCATCTGCTGCATCAAAAAGGCGGTGGGCATGGAGGTGTTGTCCTCGGCACGCACGGGTGCACCCAGCAATTCGCAAAGATAGGCTGCTCGCCTGAGCGGCTCTTTCAGCCGTTGATAGGCCTCGTTGATGCGTACCGACCATTGCATGGCCACACGCTGCGCAGCTGCGCCCTGCGAGGCAAAGCGGTCAGGATGGGCCTCGCGCTGCAACTCCTTCCAGCGCGCGTCAATGGTGCTGCGCTCCTGCGCAAATTGGCGCGGCAGCGCAAACAGCTCGAAATCGTCCGATTGCAGGTTCATGTCGATAAAAAGCCGCCAGCACCGAAGCGATGGCGGCCTCTTGAGGGAGTAGAAAAGTCAGGGCCTGCCGGGCACGCCGCCAGGCCACCAGAGCCTGGCCCCCCGGCAAATGCCGGTCAGATGCGAAAGCTCTCGCCGCAGCCGCAGCGATCGCGCTCGTTGGGGTTGTGGAACTTGAAGCCTTCGTTCAAGCCTTCACGCACGAAGTCCAGTTCCGTGCCATCGATATAGGCCAGACTCTTGGGGTCGACCAGCACCTTGATGCCGTGGTCCTCGAAGATCACATCCTCGGGCAACTGTTCGTCCACATACTCCAGCTTGTAGGCCAGGCCGGAGCAGCCCGTGGTCTTGACCCCAAGGCGCACGCCGATGCCCTTGCCGCGGCGCGACAGGTAGCGGCTCACATGGCGGGCCGCGGACTCGGTCAGCGAGATCGCCATATCAGGCGGCCACCACCGCAGTGCGCTTGGCACGGTAGTCGTCCACTGCGGCCTTGATGGCGTCTTCGGCCAGGATGGAGCAGTGCACCTTGACGGGAGGCAGGGCCAGTTCTTCGGCGATCTGGCTGTTCTTCAGCGCAGCCGCTTCATCCAGCGTCTTTCCCTTGACCCACTCGGTCACCAGCGAAGACGAGGCGATTGCCGAACCACAGCCATAGGTCTTGAAACGGGCATCTTCAATGACGCCGGTTTCAGGGTTGACCTTGATCTGCAGCTTCATCACGTCGCCACAGGCAGGCGCGCCGACCATGCCGGTGCCCACCGATTCGTCGCTCTTATCGAACGAACCCACGTTGCGGGGGTTTTCGTAGTGGTCTACCACTTTGTCGGAATAAGCCATGATGTCTACCTCTTCAATACTTGATTCGCGTGCCGGTCGACGCTCAGTGCGCCGCCCACTGGATGGTGCTGAGGTCGATGCCGTCCTTGTACATCTCCCACAGCGGGCTGAGTTCGCGCAGCTTGACCACATTGGTGCGGATGGTGCTGATCGCGTAGTCGATTTCTTCCTCGGTCGTGAAACGGCCGATGGTCATGCGCAGGCTGCTGTGCGCCAGCTCGTCACTGCGGCCGAGGGCACGCAGCACATAGCTGGGCTCCAGGCTGGCCGAAGTGCAAGCGGAGCCCGACGACACTGCCAGCCCCTTGATACCCATGATGAGCGACTCGCCTTCGACGAAGTTGAAGCTCATGTTCAGGTTCTGAGGCACACGGTGCTCCATGCTGCCGTTGATGAAGACCTGTTCCAGATCCTTCAAACCGTTGAGCAGGCGCTGCTGCAGCGCATAGGCCTTGGCATTGCTCTCGACCATCTCTTCCTTGGCGATGCGGAAGGCCTCGCCCATACCGACGATCTGGTGCGTGGGCAGCGTACCCGAACGCATGCCACGCTCATGACCACCGCCGTGGATCTGCGCCTCCAGGCGCACACGCGGCTTGCGGCGCACGTACAGGGCACCCACGCCCTTGGGACCGTAGGTCTTGTGCGCGGTCATGCTCATCAGGTCGATCGGCAACTTGGACATGTCGATCTCCACGCGGCCTGTAGCCTGCGCAGCATCCACATGGAACAGTATGCCCTTCTCGCGGCACAGCGCGCCGATGGTGGGAATGTCCTGGATGACGCCGATTTCGTTGTTTACGAAGAGCACGCTGACCAAAATGGTGTCGGGGCGCAGCGCGGCCTTGAAGGCCTCAATGTCGAGCAGACCATCAGGCTGCACGTCCATGTAGGTCACCTCAAAGCCCTGGCGCTCGAGTTCACGCATGGTGTCGAGCACGGCCTTGTGCTCGGTCTTGAGCGTGATCAGATGCTTGCCCTTGCCTTGATAGAAGTGCGCCGCACCCTTGACGGCAAGATTGATGGACTCGGTCGCGCCACTGGTCCACACAATTTCACGGGGATCCGCGCCAATCAGATCCGCCACCTGGCCGCGGGCCTTCTCGATGGCCTCTTCGGCCTCCCAACCCCATGCATGGCTGCGCGATGCAGCGTTGCCGAAGTGCTCACGCAACCATGGGATCATGGCGTCCACCACGCGAGGGTCCACGGGAGTGGTCGCGCCATAGTCGAGATAGATGGGGAAATGCGGGGTCATGTCCATGACTGGCTCTTATCAAAGTTCCGGCTGGCAAAAATCGGGAAGGCGATGAACTCCGGTGAATCCATCCGGGCGGGCAGCACCGCGCCACACAGCCATGCGCAGCGGCGCCCTGCCCTCAGGGTGTCAAAAGTCGATCAGGACTTGGCGAAGGCGTTGCCCAGCGCGAATACCGAGTTCGGTGCATTCACGCGGATGGGCTTGACCACGGGAGCCGTGGAAATTGCACGACGCACTACGGGCTTGTCCTCGATCTGGATGCCCTTGGCCAATTGTTCGTCGACGAGCTTTTGCAGCGTCACGGAATCGAGGAACTCGACCATGCGCTGATTCAATGCCGCCCACAGTTCATGCGTCATGCAGCGGCCAGCTTCGCCCAGACAATTTTCCTTGCCGCCGCATTGAGTGGCGTCAATGGGCTCGTCAACGGAAACGATGATGTCGGCCACGGTGATGTCGCCAGCCTTGCGGGCCAGCGTGTAGCCGCCGCCGGGTCCACGGGTGGACTCGACGAGTTCATGGCGGCGCAGCTTGCCGAACAGCTGTTCGAGATACGACAGGGAAATCTGCTGTCGCTGGCTGATGGCAGCCAGCGTAACAGGGCCATTGTTCTGGCGCAGGGCCAGATCGATCATGGCAGTGACCGCAAAACGGCCTTTGGTGGTGAGACGCATTACGAGCTCCTTCAGTCAGGCTTGTACGTTACAGAAACACCCGCTCCAGCGATTTGACTGGAGTTGGGCACAGTCTCCGCCCTTACTCCGTCCTGTTCAAAAGGTTCAGAGCCCTTCTTTTCATCGAAGTTTTTGTTGTTGTTGAGTGTTGACCCTGAGTGTACCACATTCCCCATCAATTTTGTCGGGTAACAAGAGCCAACAGGCTTCAGACAAGGCACCGCCTCAGGAAACCTGCGCGGAAGAGCCTCCGAACAGTTGCTCCTTGAGCAGTGCTAGCTGATCGCGCACCCGCGCCGCCTGCTCGAACTCCAGGCTGCGCGCATGTTCGAGCATCTGCTTCTCCAGACGCTTGATTTCCTTGGCCACATCTTTTTCGGACATGTCCTCGACACGCGCTCTTTCGAGCTGATTGGCCTCCAGACGTTCCGCTTCCTTGCCGCTTTTTTCGCTGTAGACACCATCAATCAGGTCTTTCACCCGCTTGACAATCTGCTTGGGCTCAATGCCGTTTTCCTCGTTGAACGCCATTTGCCTGGCGCGGCGGCGCTCGGTCTCGCCGATGGCCTTCTTCATCGACTCCGTGATCCTGTCCGCGTAGAGGATGGCCTTGCCGTGCAGGTTGCGTGCTGCGCGGCCGATGGTCTGGATGAGACTTCGCTCGGCGCGAAGAAAGCCTTCCTTGTCGGCATCGAGGATGGCGACCAGCGAGACTTCAGGGATGTCCAAGCCCTCTCGCAGCAGGTTGATGCCCACGAGAACGTCGAAGACGCCCAGACGCAGGTCACGAATGATCTCCACGCGCTCCACCGTCTCCACGTCGGAGTGCAGATAGCGCACCTTGACCCCGTTTTCGCTCAGGTAGTCGGTGAGCTGCTCGGCCATGCGCTTGGTGAGCGTGGTGATGAGAACACGCTCCCCGCGCTCGACGCGCAGGCGGATTTCCTGCAGCACGTCATCCACCTGGTTGGTGGCTGGGCGCACTTCGATTTCGGGGTCGATCAGCCCCGTCGGGCGCACAACCTGGTCCACGATCTGACCTGAGTGGGTTTTTTCGTAGTCTGCCGGCGTGGCCGAGACAAAGATGACCTGGCGCATGCGCCGCTCGAATTCCTCGAATTTCAGCGGCCGGTTGTCCAGCGCCGACGGCAGCCGAAAGCCGTACTCCACGAGCGTGGTCTTGCGCGAGCGATCGCCGCTGTACATGGCGTTGAGCTGACCGATCATCTGGTGGCTCTCGTCCAGGAACATGAGGGCGTCGCTGGGCAGGTAGTCGGTCAATGTGCTGGGGGGCTCGCCCGGGGCTGCGCCGGAGAGGTGGCGCGTGTAGTTCTCGATGCCCTTGCAGTGGCCGACCTCGGTGAGCATTTCAAGGTCGAAGCGCGTGCGCTGCTCCAGGCGCTGGGCCTCGACCAGCTTGCCGTCACCCACCAGTTGCTTGAGCCGCTCGGCCAGTTCCAGCTTGATGGTTTCCACGGCGGCCAGCACCTTGTCGCGCGGCGTGACGTAGTGGCTGCTGGGGTAGACAGTGAAGCGCGGAATGCTCTGGCGCACGCGGCCCGTGAGCGGGTCGAACAGCTGCAGGCTTTCAACCTCGTCGTCGAAGAGTTCGATGCGGATGGCCAGCTCGGAATGCTCGGCGGGGAAGACATCGATGGTGTCGCCGCGCACGCGGAACTTGCCGCGGCTGAAGTCCTGGTCGTTGCGTTGGTACTGCATGCGGATCAGCTGCGCGATGACGTCGCGCTGGTTGATTCGGTCGCCGGTACGCAGCGTCATGATCATGCGGTGGTAGCTTTCGGGTTCGCCGATGCCGTAGATGGCCGAGACCGTGGCCACGATGACCACGTCGCGCCGCTCCATGAGACTTTTGGTGCACGAAAGCCGCATCTGCTCGATGTGCTCGTTGATGGCGCTGTCCTTTTCGATGAAAAGGTCGCGCTGTGGCACGTAGGCCTCGGGCTGGTAGTAGTCGTAGTAGCTGACGAAGTACTCGACGGAGTTCTTGGGAAAGAACTCGCGGAACTCGCTGTACAGCTGTGCGGCCAGTGTCTTGTTGGGTGCGAAGACGATGGCCGGACGACCCAGGCGGGCGATTACGTTGGCCATGGTGAAGGTCTTGCCCGAGCCCGTCACGCCCAGCAGGGTCTGAAAGGATTCACCGTCCTGGATGCCCTCGACCAGCTTCTCAATGGCGGCGGGCTGGTCGCCAGCCGGTGGATAGGGCTGGAACAGCTCGAAGGGGGAGTCCGCGAAATGCACGAACTGGCCCGAGGCCGCAGGTGCTGGAGAGGAATCAGAGACTTCGTGCATGACGTGGGTTCGCAAAAGTGGGTATCGGCCGGCGAGATCGCTAGAATTCATGGGTTAACCCGAAAGCCTACCGCAGCTTGGGGCTAGCCGCGTTTTTTCCACCTCCCAAGACATCCCAAGGACGCTTCATGTCTCTGTTTACCGCCGTCGAAATGGCCCCCCGCGACCCCATCCTGGGTCTGAACGAGCAGTTCGCTGCCGACACCAACCCCAGCAAGGTGAATCTGGGCGTGGGCGTGTACTTCGACGACAACGGCAAGTTGCCCCTGCTCGAGTGCGTGCAGGCCGCCGAGAAGGCGATGATGGACAAGCCCACGGCCCGCGGCTACCTGCCCATCGACGGCATCGCTGCCTATGATGCCGCAGTCAAGGGCCTGGTGTTCGGCGCCGAGTCCGACGTCGTCAAATCCGGCCGCGTGTCCACGGTGCAGGCCATCGGCGGCACCGGCGGCCTGAAGATCGGCGCCGACTTCCTCAAGAAGATCAGCCCCACTGCCAAGGTGCTGATCTCCGACCCTAGCTGGGAAAACCACAAGGCCATCTTCACGAACGCCGGTTTCGAGGTGGGCACCTATGCCTACTACGATGCCGTCAACCGCAAGGTGAACTTCGAAGGCATGCTGGCCGACCTGAACGCAGCGGCCCCTGGCACTATCGTGGTGCTGCACGCCTGCTGCCACAACCCGACCGGCTATGACATCAC
The DNA here is from genome assembly GCF_018437695.1 of Delftia sp. WY8. NCBI lineage: Bacteria > Pseudomonadati > Pseudomonadota > Betaproteobacteria > Burkholderiales > Comamonadaceae > Delftia > Delftia sp. WY8. The sequence continues at coordinate 6,489,520 of NZ_CP049795.1, read as the reverse complement.
GGCCGAGCAGTGGGACCAGGTGATCGCCGCCGTCAAGGCCAAGGGTCTGGTGGCCTTCCTCGACATGGCCTACCAGGGCTTTGGCCACGGCATTGCCGAAGACGGCGCCGTGATCGGCAAGTTCGTGGCCGCCGGCCTGAACATCTTCGTCTCGACCTCGTTCTCCAAGAGCTTCAGCCTGTACGGCGAGCGCGTGGGCGCGCTGTCGGTGGTGGCCAACGACAAGGAAGAGGCGGCCCGCGTGCTGAGCCAGCTCAAGATCGTGATCCGCACCAACTATTCCAACCCGCCCACCCATGGTGGCGCCGTGGTGGCGGCCGTGCTGAACAACCCCGAGCTGCGCGCCCTGTGGGAAAAGGAACTGGGCGAGATGCGCGTGCGCATCAAGGCCATGCGCCAGAAGCTGGTCGATGGCCTGAAGGCTGCCGGCGTCCAGCAGGACATGAGCTTCATCACCACGCAGATCGGCATGTTCAGCTACTCCGGCCTGAGCAAGGACCAGATGGTGCGCCTGCGCACCGAGTTCGGCGTCTACGGCACGGACACGGGCCGCATGTGCGTGGCCGCGCTCAACAGCAAGAACATCGACTACGTCTGCCAGTCGATCGCCAAGGTGGTCTGACCGCCACCCCAGCCACCTGGCCCTGCGCCGGGTGACAAGGCATGCCGCCAGCGCTCCCTGCCCTGGCGGCATTTTCTTTGTGCGGGCGGTTTTTGCATCCTGGCAGTCCGGTATGCGCCAGGTCTGCGCAGGTACCGGTGCGATCATCCGGGCAGCCGAAACATCGAATGAAGAACGAGACGCTCCATTCCCATGCCAGATCACGCCTGCCTCACTCCCTTCACCTCCTCGCCTGCAGACGGGCTGCCCCTGTCCGGCGTACGCATTCTGAGCCTGGCACTGAACCTGCCGGGTCCCGCCGCCCTGATGCGCTGCGCGGCCATGGGCGCGCAGTGCAGCAAGCTGGAGCCGCCCTCTGCGCAGCCAGGGCCTGCCGGCGCGGACCCGATGGCGCTCTACAGCCCGCAGGCCTATTCCGACATGCACCAGGGCATCGCGGTCTGGCAGGCACAGCTCAAGACCGAGGACGGACAGGCCGCGCTGCACAAGGCGCTGGAAAGCGCCGACATCCTGCTGACCTCGTTTCGCCCCGCCGCGCTGGCCAAGCTGGGGCTGGACTGGGCGTCGCTGCAGCAGCGCCATCCGCAGCTGTCGCTGGTGCGCATCGTCGGCAGCGCGGGAGCCCTGGCCGATGTGCCGGGCCATGACCTGACCTATCAGGCCGAGGCGGGGCTGGTACAGGGCGGCGCCATGCCACCCAGCCTGTTTGCCGACATGGCTGGCGCGCTGATGGCCAGCGAGGCCGTGCTCAAGGCCTGGCTGCTCCGCCAGCGCAGCGGCCACGGCAACCTGCAGGAAACAGGACTGGCACAGGCCGCGCAATGGCTGGCCCTGCCCTGGCACTGGGGCCTGACCCGGCCCGACGGAGATGTGGGCGGAGCACACGCAGGCTATCGCGTCTATGCCTGCGCCGACGGTTCGGTGGCCGTGGCGGCACTGGAGCCGCATTTCGCGGCACGCCTGTGCGCAGCAGCATCGGTGCCGGGCGATGGCAGCATCGCCTGCATGCGCAACCCGGCCACGCATGCGGCCCTGGAAGCCTTCCTGGCTGCCCTGTCCTGCGCCGAACTGGCAGACCTGGCCGAGCGCCACGACCTGCCCCTGCATCCGCTTGCCGCTCAGCCAGCGGCCTCGCGCCGCTTGTAGGCGAATGCCGAAAGGCAGCATCTGCGCACGGCCTACAAGCCGCCTGGGTCGCGGCTGCCCGCCGAGTATGAACATGCTGCTGCCGACGACCCTCTTTACCGCGATAGCCTGCTCCTCTTAAATCAGAGCTGCGCATACAACCAGACAACCCGAACACATCTGGAAACACCCATAATCGGCTCATCTGGAGGCAGCCCCATGGTTCGAGAACATCCATCGACCGCCCCGCTATCCGGGATGCGTCAGCCACCTAGCCACTCAGCGCCTGGCCTGCAGCGCATCGGCGCCAGCGCCTAAGGCCGCCGCTGGGTCCCCCTTCCGTCCACCGCCTATGCAAAGCCAGCCCCCAGCCCATGTGCCGGTACTGCAGCTGGTGCAGCGCATCTGGCCCCTGGTGCTGGTGGTCGTGGTGCTGGTGGTCATGGCCAGCGGCAGCCTCTACCTTGTGTCTGCGGTGCGCGCCTTCGTGGCCGGAGAAAGCCTGTGGTCCAAGGCACAGAAGGATGCCATCTACGCCCTGAGCCGCTATGTGGACAGCGGCTCGGCGCGCGACCTAGCGCGCTTCGAGCAGGCCATGATCGTTCCTGCAGGCGACTGGCAGGCCCGCATGGCGCTGGACGATGTGCCGGCCAGGGTCAAGGACGCGCGCGCCGGCATTCTGCTGGGAGGCAACCACCCGGACGATGCCGACGCGCTGATCTGGCTGATGCAGACTTTTCGCCATGTCGAACTGCTGGAGGAGCCCTATCGTTACTGGAAGCAGGGCGACCAGTACCTGCAGCAGCTCGACCGGCTGGCGCAGGAGATAGAGCAGCGCCACACCGTGGGAAGCGTGAGCGCCGAGGACGTCATCACCTGGAAGCGCGAGATCGAGCAGATCAACGCCGGCGTCACACCCGCCACCCAGCAGTTCAGCGCCTCGCTGGGCCGCAGCTCCCGGCAGATGGTGGTGTGGCTGCAGTGCATTCACCTGATGCTGGGCGTGGCGCTGATCCTGGTGGCTCTCTGGCATACGCGGCGCATGCTGCAGCAGCGCCAGCAGGTGCAAAACGACCTGCTGACCGAAAAGGAAAGGGCCCAGACCACGCTGGCATCGCTGGGCGATGCCGTGATCACCACGGACGCCCAGGGCGTGGTGGACTATGCCAACCCTGCCGCGCTGGGCCTGCTGGGCAGCAGCGAGCAGCAGCTCAAGGGACGGCACCTGGCCAAGGGCCTGCATTTCAACAGCATCGACACCACCCAGACGGCGGAAAGCCTGCTGACCCATCTGCTGTCGGGTCGGCAATTGCGCGAAGAGCACACGCGGTGGCTGCGGCGCCATGACCGCAGCATCGTGCCGGTCAAGCTCATGGGCTCGGCCATCAGCGGCGGCGGGGAGCGCCCGGCAGGTGCGGTGATCGTGCTCAGGGATGTCTCGCGTGAGCAGCAGTATCTGGACCAGCTTTCCTGGCATGCCAGCCATGACGGCCTGACCGGGCTGGAGAACCGCGTGGAATTCGAGCGCCGCCTGCAGCGCCTGCTCAACCAGGGCCAGCACAGGCTGCGGCCCGCAGCCCTGCTGTACATGGATCTGGACCAGTTCAAGCTCATCAACGAGACCTGCGGCCATCCGGCGGGCGATGAAATGCTGTGCGAGGTCAGCCGTCTGCTGCTGCACAACCTGCGCGAGACAGACACCCTGGCCCGCCTGGGCGGCGACGAATTCGGCGTTCTTCTGGAGAACTGTCCGCCCGAGCCCGCGCTGCGCATTGCCGAAAAGCTGCGCCAGGCTGCCGAAGCCCTGCACGTGCACTGGGGCAAGCAGGTGCTGCGCACAGGACTGAGCATTGGACTGGTCCACATCGGCGGCGAGGTCCAGTCGGCCCAGGACCTGCTGCGCATGGCCGACATGGCCTGCTACCGCGCCAAGGAGCGCGGCCGCAACCGCATCTATGTCTACCGCAGCGACGACGGCGAATACACCCGCCACGTCAGCGAGATGGAATGGGTCACGCGCATACGCACGGCGCTGGAGCAGGAGCGCTTTTGCCTGTATGCACAAAGCATTGCACCGCTGCAGCCCGATGGCCAGCGCGGCCTGCATTTCGAGGTGCTGCTGCGGTTGCGCGACGAGCAGGGCCAGATCATCTCGCCAGCCGCGTTCATACCCGCAGCAGAGCGCTACGGCATCATGCCCACCGTCGACCGCTGGGTGATCGCCAGAACGCTGGCCACGCTGGCCGAGCATCCGGCCGCGCTGCGCCATATCGACACCTGCGCCATCAATCTGTCAGGCCCCAGCCTCGACGACGACGGGCTGCTGGACTTTGTGCAGGCGCAGCTGAGCACGCACGGCATTGCGCCGCAGCTGCTGTGCTTCGAGATCACCGAGACCAGCGCCATCGCCAGTCTGTCCAGCGCCACCCGGCTGATCCAGGCCCTGCGCACGCTGGGCTGCCGTTTTGCGCTGGACGACTTCGGCGTGGGCATGTCCTCGCTGACCTATCTGAAGCAGTTGCCCGTGGACTATCTGAAGATCGACGGCGGCTTTGTGCGCGACATGCTCCAGGACCCCAGCAACCACGCCATGGTGGAGATGATCAACCGCATAGGCCATATCCTGGGCAAGCGCACGGTGGCCGAGTATGTGGAAAGCCGGGAGATCGCCCAGGCCCTGCAGGCCGTGGGCGTGGACTACGCGCAGGGCTTTGCCCTGGCGCGGCCCGTGCCGCTGGACACGCAGTACTTCGAAAGCGGTGCCCAGGCCGCCCGCCGCGAATGGCAGGGCACGCTGGCGCCGGCAGTCGGCTGAGGCGCCTCAGCGCGGCTTGCGTCCGCCCGGCGCGGCCTTGCGGCCGGCCCCGGCAGCGCCTGCGGAGCCGCCCACGCCAGGGCGCGGTGGCAGGCCCGTGTGCTGGGTCAGCATGCGGCCGGGCTTGGGCTGGCTGGAGCGCAAGCGCACGTCGCCTCCGGGGTCGCGGGCCTGTGCCTGCGCCTTGCCCGGCCCCGCACTCTTGCCACCGGCCTTGTTGAGGGCATAGGCCTTGCCCTGCTGGGAGACCACGGCACGCGCTGCCATGCCCGTTCCCTGGGTGCTGTTCTTGCGGCGCGCGCTCTGGTAGCCGCCATCGACCAGGGGCTGGAAGGTGGGGATCAGGTGCTGCTTGCCGTTGCCGATGAGGTCGGCACGGCCCATGGCCTTCAAGGCCTCGCGCAGCAGCGGCCAGTTGTTGGGGTCGTGGTAGCGCAGGAAGGCCTTGTGCAGTCGGCGGCGCTTTTCACCGCGCACGATGTCCACCGACTCCTCGCTTACGTCGCGCATCTGGCGACGCACCTTGGTGAGGGTGTTGCGACCCGAGTGGTACATGGCCGTGGCCGTGGCCATGGGGCTGGGGTAGAAGGTCTGCACCTGGTCGGCGCGAAATCCGTTCTTCTTCAGCCAGATGGCGAGGTTCATCATGTCCTCGTCGCTGGTGCCCGGGTGGGCGGCGATGAAGTAGGGAATCAGGTACTGCTTCTTGCCCGCTTCCTCGCTGAACTGCTCGAACATCTGCTTGAAGCGGTCATAGCTGCCTATGCCCGGCTTCATCATCTTGGTCAGCGGCCCGGATTCGGTGTGCTCGGGCGCGATCTTCAGGTAGCCGCCCACATGGTGCTGCACCAGTTCCTTGACGTACTCGGGCGACTTCACGGCCAAGTCGTAGCGCAGGCCCGAGCCGATCAGGATCTTCTTGATGCCCGGCAGATTGCGCGCGCGGCGGTAGATCTTGACCAGCGGGGCATGGTCGGTGTGCAGGTTCTGGCAGATGCCGGGGAACACGCAGCTGGGCTTGCGGCAGGCGGCCTCGATCTCGGGGCTCTTGCAGCCCAGGCGGTACATGTTGGCCGTGGGGCCGCCCAGGTCGGAGATGGTGCCGGTGAAGCCCTTGACCTTGTCGCGGATGTCCTCGACCTCCTGGATGATGGACTCCTCGGAGCGGCTCTGGATGATGCGGCCTTCATGCTCGGTGATGGAGCAGAAGGTGCAGCCGCCGAAGCAGCCGCGCATGATGTTGACCGAGGTGCGGATCATCTCCCAGGCCGGGATCTTGGTCTCGCCCTCATGGCTGCCGTTGGCGTCGGCATAGCTGGGATGGGGGCTTCGCGCATACGGCAGGCCAAAGACCCAGTCCATCTCGGCCGTGGTCAGCGGGATGGGGGGCGGGTTCAGCCACACATCGCGCGCGGTCACTCCTTCGCCGTGGGCCTGGACCAGGGCGCGGGCGTTGCCGGGATTGGTCTCCAGGTGCAGCACGCGGTTGGCGTGGGCGTAGAGGATGGGATCGGCCTTGACCTGCTCATAGCTGGGCAGGCGCAGCACGGTCTTGTCGCGCGGCGGCTGCTTGCCCTTGCCGCGCAGCGACGGGTTGGGCACGAACTGGATGGTCTGAACAGCGGCGACCGAGGCGCCGTCCGGCTTCGCGTCGGCATCACCCTCTTCCTTGGAGCAGGTCTGGCCCTGGGCCTCGGCCTGCTCGCTGGTGGTCATGTAGGGGTTGATGTGGGGCTCGACCACGCCGGGCTCGTCCACCACGGAGGAATCCAGCTCGAACCAGCCCGCCTCCGACTCACGGCGGAAGAAGGCCGTGCCGCGCACGTCGGTAATGCTTTCCACGGGCTCGCGCGCAGCCAGGCGGTGGGCCACCTCGACCAGGGCGCGTTCGGCGTTGCCGTACAGCAGGATGTCGCACTTGCTGTCCACGACGATGGAGCGGCGCACCTTGTCGCTCCAGTAGTCGTAATGGGCGATGCGGCGCAGGCTGCCCTCGATGCCGCCCAGCACGATGGGCACGTCCTTGTAGGCCTCGCGGCAGCGCTGGCTGTAGACGATGGCCGCGCGGTCAGGGCGCTTGCCGCCCACGTCGCCCGGCGTATAGGCATCGTCGGAGCGGATCTTGCGATCGGCCGTGTAGCGGTTGATCATGGAATCCATGTTGCCCGCCGTCACGCCCCAGAACAGGTTGGGCCGGCCCAGGGCCTTGAAGGCCTCGGCGCTTTGCCAGTCAGGCTGGGCAATGATGCCCACGCGAAAGCCCTGTGCCTCCAGCACCCGGCCGATCACCGACATGCCGAAGCTGGGGTGATCCACATAGGCGTCGCCCGTCACCAGGATCACGTCGCAGCTGTCCCAGCCAAGCTGTTCCATCTCAGCCCGGCTCATCGGCAGGAACGGGGCCGTGCCAAAGCGCTTGGCCCAGTAAGGACGATAGCTGGTCAGCGGCTTGGCGGCGCGATGGAAGAAGGAAACGTCAACGGGGGCGTTCATGATGGGCGGTTCGGCTTCTGGGAGCCTGTGCGGAAGGAACCGGCCAGTGTACGTTTCGGCACTCAACCCTGCTGGTCAAGGGTCTTGCTCCAGCCCCCTGATACGGCCTTCCTGCTGCTGCCAGCCCGACCTCTTTGCGGCCTCCTGCGCCAGCCAGGCCTTGGGCGTGTGCCCGGACCAGCGGCGAAATGCCCGTGCAAACACCTTCGGCGAGTCGTAGCCCGCGTTCTCGGCGATGCGGGCCGATGACAGCCCGCCGGCCTCCATCTGCTGGGCGGCCAGCGCCATGCGGTGCGCCGTCAGATAGCCGATGGGCGTGGCACCCACCAGCTCCTTGAAACGCATGCTGAAGCGGGTGCGCGACATGCCGGCCTCGACGGCCAGCGTCTCCACGCTCCAGGCCCGCTGCGGTTCGCGGTGCATGCACACCAGGGCACGCGCAACACAGGCATCGCCCAGGCCCCGCAGCCAGCCTTCACCCACGGCGGCCTCGCGCGCCAGGTGCTCGCGCAGGATGTTGACCAGCAGCAGCTCGCCCATGCGCGCGGCCGACAGGCGCCAGCCCGGGCGCCGCGCCAGCGTCTCCAGCGTGAGCGACTCCATGGTGGTGGCCAGGCAGTCGGCCAGCGGCAGGTCGCTTGCCCGGATGTGGATCAGCGGCGGCAGGATGCGGAATACCGAATGACGGCAGTAGGCGGAAAACCACAACAGGGCCGAAAACATGTCCGTGGCCTCGCCGCCGCCGCCATGGCTGAAGACCAGGGGATTCTCGTCCCGCGGTCCTTCGGCGTGGCGGGCGATCATGCGCGAGAACAGCTCGCTGGCAACGTCCATGTCGGACGCCACCACATGCGCGGCGCCCATGGGCAGCATGACCAAATCGCCGGGGTCGACACGCAGCGCCGGCATGCCCTCCACCTGGATCCAGTAAGGCGCGCCGCGCGCCATGCGGATCATGGCGCCGGTGACGCCCGTGGACTTCAGGCTCCACGGCGCCGTCAGCGCAAAGCGCGCCGTGACGGCGCGCTCCGAGCGGCAAATATCGAGAACTTCACTGAGTACATCCATGGCTCGCGGGACCCTTGTTTTCGGGCCGATGTTAGCCAGTGCCGGCCATGCCACGGCCCGTCGGCGCCCCGACAGCGATAGCGGTTTTCCCTGGAGCGCGACTACGCACTAGAGATCCTGCTGCGCCGCCTGCACCAGCTCCGAGAACACGGACGCGCTGCCCAGCCGTTCGGCCGCCAGCAGCGCCAGCTTGACCAGGAACAGCTCGGACCGCTGCGGGCCCGCCGTGTCGATGGCTGTGGCCAGCTGGTCGTAGACAGTTTCCAGGCCGGCGATATCAAGGGTGTGGGGTGATGTCTGTTCTTGGCTCATGCCGGAACTCCTTGCGTGCAGGTGGCGTTGTCGATGGCCGATTGCAGGCGCCGGGCATCCAGCGCCAGCCAGCGCGCGCAGACATGCTGATCGGGCCGCAGCAGATAGGCGGCACCAGGCGGGTGCCCTGCCGGCACGCCATGGCGTGCACGGCAGCGGCCATCTGCATCGGCCAGGGTCAGATCGGCACCCTGGACCGGCTGCGCGGCCGCCTGGCTGGAGATGGCCACGATGCGCAGGCCCACGCCACGGCCGCGCACCATCCTGGCAACTTCGCACCACTGGGCAGGCACGGGCGTGCCATCGGTGAAATACAGCAGGTCGAATCCACCGCCCAGGTGGTCCAGCAAATAGTCATCGGGCCCCAGGCGCAGGTTCAGCGGCGGTGCGCCATGGCCAGGGCCGGCTTCAAACAGGTGGTTGTCGTCATCCGCGCTGTTGAGCGGCGAGTGCGCGTATTCGTGCGGCCGGGAGGTGCGCCAGTGGTACAGCGGCCGCACGAATTCCTGGGTGAGCGACAGCGACAGCACGGCATCGCGCAGCAGCCGGAAGCCGCGCGAGGGCGGCGCCATGAAGCGCGTGCTCTTGCCGGCCTCTTCGACAATCTCGCGCGCCGCGCCCACGCGCTCGCCGCTGTAGCTGTCCAGCAGCCTCACCGGCGCCACGCCGCGCGCCACCAGGGCCAGCCGCCAAGCCAGGGCCTGGGCATCCTGAAAACCCGTGTTGGCACCGCGCACGCCGAAGATGGGCAGCATGTGGGCCGCATCGCCCGCGAAGATCACGCGGCCGTGCACATAGTCCGGCAAGGTCAGCGCGCGGGCGGAGTAGACCGAACTCCAGTCCATTTCCCAGGGCGTGCCGCCGAAGCCGATCATCTCCAGCTGCGCGTCGATGCGCGCCTTGAGCGATTCGGGCTGCAGCGCCTGCTGCGCGTCCTCGCCCGCAGGCAGTTGGTAGTCCACGCGCCAGATGCCATGCGGCTCGCGGTGCATCAGGATGGTGTTGCCGGGGTTCCAGACCGGGTCGAAGAAGGCCAGGCGCTCCGTGGGCAGTGGCAGGTCGATGCGGATGTCGGCGATCACGAAGCGGCCCTCGTACGACGCCCCCTCCATCACCAGGCCCATGGCCGTGCGTATGCCGGAGCGGGCGCCATCGGCGGCGACCAGCCAGTCGGCCTCCATCGCATACGGGCCTTGCGGCGTGTCCACTTGCAGCCGCGCCTTTGCGGCGGCGCCGCTGCCGACCTGCTCCACCCGGTCCACGCGGTTGCCCCAGCGCAGCTCGATCAGCGGATGGGCCAGCACCGCATCGACCAGGTATTCCTCCAGGTACTGCTGCTGCAGATTGGTCATGGGATGGAAGCGATCGTCCTCGCTGTGCGGCGCCTCCATGCGGAACACGCGCTGCCCCCGGTAGAACGAGTTGCCACAGCGCCAGGGCAAGGCGTTCGCCATGACCCGCTCGGCCACGCCCACCTGCTGCAGGATCTCCATGGAGCGGCGCGTGAAGACGATGGCGCGGCTGCCTTCGGACACCTGCAGTTCGGACTCCAGCAGCACGCAGCGCTGGCCGTGGCGCGCCAGCTCCAGCGCCGTGGTCAGCCCCACAGGGCCCGTGCCGACGATGACGACAGGATGGCGCTGCACCCCTGGATGCTGCGAAGGCAGCCAGGGCTGGTGCACCCGGTACCGGTAGTAGATGGAATGCCGCGGCTGGGCATGGGGCTGATGCATGGATGTCTCCGTCTTGCGTCTTGCGTCTTTGTGAGGCCGCAGTGTAGGCAGCCCCCGCTCCGGCAATGTCCCCGGATGGGGACAGACAGGACCCTCCAGCCCCCAGGCTCAGGACAGCGCCTCGGGCTCCATCAACAAGGCAAACAGCTCGCGCTGCCCCTGCACGCCCAGCTTGCCGCAGACGCGCTTGAGATAGGTCCGGGCACTGGCCACCGTGATGCCCAGGCGCTGCGCCAGCCGCTCGGTGTCCAGCCCCTCGACCACGCAGCGCACCACGTCCATATCGCGTTGCGTGAGATGCGCAAAGCGCCGCGCCAGGCGCGCCAGCACCAGGCCCGCCAGATCGTCCTGCAGGGCCTGGCCTGCGTAATGCAGGCGCATGGCCTGCATGACCAGCGGAGCAAAGGACTCGATGCGTGCAATGGACTGCGGGTCAAAGCTGCCGTGCTCCTCACCCCGGTACAGATTCACCGCCAGCCAGCGTGCGCCGGTCTGCAGGGTCAGCAGCGAAAGCCGCTCCACCAGGCGGGGCAGGTCATAGCAGACACGGCGGTACTCGGGATGGCTCACGTCCGAAGGCTTCTGGCGATGGAGCCAGACGCGCGCTGGCGCCTGGGGATTGCGCTGCTGCCGCGCCAGCTCGGCCTGCATCACGCGCTGCGCGCCGTCCAGTGGATAGAAGCGCTCGCTGTAATCCTGGGAAATCAAAGGCAGTGCGCCTGTGCGTGCCCGGTCCCCGAACCCCACGATGCGCGGCCGAGATCGCCCCTGGAACGAAAAGATCGTGCACTGCGCCAACGGCACATGCCGGCCCAGCAGGTGCAGCAGCTGCCCGGCCACCTCGTCGCTGCTGCCGCTGGAACGGCCCACCTGCTCCAGCAGCGCCGTCACATCGCCCAGCGGCACAGGCAGGCTGGCATCGCTGGCGCAGGCAGGTGCCAGCAGCCAATGGCTGCGGACGGTGTCATTGCTCATGGGTGCGGGAACAGGCTGTGGCAGGAATGCAAAAAGGCCGGTGCATTGCGCAGCCGGCCTGGGTGAAGATGTTGGAATGATAAATCCAGCGCAGCGAGGCCATTGCCTGCTGCGTTCCTGTCGGCGGTCGTTGGAGCCGCTCAGCCTGGCCGGATGGCCCTTGGCTGCACGGCTGCAGCCATCACCATTCGCCTACGTTGCGAATGCGCTGGTCCAGGTCCAGAGGAAGGCCGCCACCGGCGGCTTCATGGTCCTGGCCTGCCTGCTCCAACGCCATGGGCGGAGGACTGAAATGATCGCGGCCAAAGGTGTGTTCGGTGAGAACGGGATCGCGGGAAGGTGGGGTGTTCATGGTTGCGCCTCCTTGACAGAAAGCTTACTGCGAATCTTTCACGATTTCTGTAGGACAAACCTGGATGCAACCCTCTGAAGCTGAAATAACACAAGGTACGCATGCTCACAAATGTGTAGCGCTTCGTAATAAAGGCGTAATGAATCCATGCGCCAAACACCGGGCCAGGGACGATCGGGTAAGCTTGCCGCCCTCCATGCCACAGACACTCCGTGCGCCCGCGCACAGCGAACTCATCATCAAGAAAAGCCGCTTCATCGGTTGCGTGCAGCCGATGGCCGACCGCGCCAGCGCCCAGGCGGTGGTCGACGCGCTATGGCGCGAGCACCCCGGCGCCGCCCATGTCTGCTGGGCTCTGCTGGCAGGCGGCCAGTCGGCAGCCGTCGATGACGGCGAGCCCAGCGGCACGGCAGGCCGTCCCATGCTGGACGTGCTGCGCCACCAGGACCTGGAAGGCGTGCTGGCCACCGTGGTGCGCTACTTCGGCGGCGTCAAGCTGGGCGCAGGTGGCCTGGTGCGCGCCTACACCGATGCCGTGGCCCAGGCCCTGCTGACCGCCGAGAAAGTGACACTGCAGCGCATGCAATCGCTGCGCTGCGCCGTGCCCTACGCGCTGGAAGGCCTGGTGCGCCGCGAGATCGATGCGGCAGGCGCCGAGCTGCTCCAGGTCGAGCATGGCTCCCTGGTGCAGTTCGATCTGCGCCTGCCGCAGTCGCAGGCTGAAGGCTTTGTGAGCCGCCTCAACGACAGCGGGCAGGGACGCGTGGGCTGGATGGAAGTCCACCACGGCGAATGAGATGCGCCGGGCTCAAGCAGTTCAACCGGCCACCAGAAACCGCTGCGCCAGCAGCACCCAGTAGGCGGCGCCCACGGCGATGTTGTCGTCGTTGAAGTCATAGCCCGGGTTGTGCACCATGCAGGCGCCTTGCTCGCTTCCCTCGCCATTGCCAATCAGCAGATAGCTGCCGGGCACGCGCTGCAGCATGAAGGCAAAGTCTTCGCTGCCCGGCAAGGGTGGCGCCTGCAGCGTGACATGTTCCGGGCCCAGCAGCTCCAGCGCGATCTGGCGTGCGAAGTCCGTCTCCTTGGGCGTGTTGACCAGCACGGCATAGCCGGGCCGCCACTCGAGTTGCGCCTGCACGCCGAAGCTCTCAGCCTGCGCACTCACCAGGTCGCGAATGCGCTGCTCCAGCAGCCTGCGCACATCGGCATCCAGCGCACGCACGCTCAACTCCAGCGCAGCGCTGTGGGCAATCACGTTGTTGGCCTTGCCTGCGTGGATGGCTCCCACGGTCACCACCGCCATCTGCAGCGGATCGATGTTGCGCGAGACGATGGTCTGCAAGGCCATGACGATGCTGGCGGCCGCCACGATGGGATCGGCCGTGCGGTGCGGCATGGCACCGTGCCCTCCCACGCCGGTGAGGGTGAGCGTGGCGTAGTCGGAGGACGCCATGGCCGCGCCCTCGCGCAAGGCCAGCCTTCCCTGGGGCAGGCCCGGCATGTTGTGCATGGCGAAGATGGCGTCGCAGGGGTGGCGCTCGAAGAGGCCGTCTTCCATCATGCGCAGGGCACCGCCGCCGCCCTCCTCCGCAGGCTGAAAGATCAGCGTGAGCGTTCCGTCGAAGCCGCCGTGCTCGGCCAGATGCCGGGCCGCTGCCAGCAGCATGGCGGTATGACCGTCATGGCCGCAAGCATGCATGACACCGTCATGCGTGCTGGCGTGGGCGAAGGCATTGGCCTCGGTGATGGGCAGCGCGTCCATGTCGGCACGCAGGCCCAGGCGCCGGCTGCCGCTGCCGCGCACCAGCCGCCCCACCACGCCGGTGCCGCCCAGGCCGCGCTCCACCTCGTATCCCCATTGCTCCAGTTGCCGCGCGACCAGGGCGCTGGTGCGGTGTTCCTCGAAACCGAGCTCGGGGTGCCGGTGGATGTCGCGGCGCACCTCGACGAAGGCTGCGGCCGAGCCGCGCAAAGTGTCCAGAAGGGTGTTCATGTGCTGCATTTCACTGGGGTTGCAGGCGGATGGAGCGGGCAATGCTCCGGTAGCGGGCGGTCTCGGCCTCATAGAACTGCGCGGCCTCGGCAAGCGACATGGGCGCTGCGGCCAGCTGCGTCTGCAGGGCCAGTTGCTCGCGCACGCCCGGGTCCTTGAGCATGGCGCCTATCGCCTGGTGCAGCCTTTGCACCACCTCCTGCGGCGTGTCCTTGCGCACCAGGAAACTGGTCCAGGTCTTGTAGGCGAAGTTTTTCAGCTCCCGGCCCTCACGCACCGTGGGCACATTCTTGAGCAGCTCCGATCGCTGATCCCCCAGCTGCCCCAGGATCTTGAGCCGGCCCTGCTCGGCCAGCGCGCCCATGGCAGCGCTGTAGACGAGCACAGCGAAATCGACCTGCCCGCTGCCTATGTCCTGCAGCAGCGGCGCATTGCCCTTGTAGGGCGCATGCATGAGTTGTATGCCAGCGTCCTGCTGCACCTTCTCCAGAATCAGGTGGTAGAGCGAGCCAATCCCGACGCTGCCGTACGACAGCGGCCGGCTGGCGCTTTTGCGGGCCAGTGCGATCAGCTCATCTACGTTGCCGGCCTCCAGGTCCTTGCGGGCGACAAACACCATCACGGCCTCGGCCACGGGATGGACCAGGCGGAAATCCTCCGCCTTGAGCCGCACGGCGGCATTGGCCAGCGGCGACAGGATCACCTCGTTGGGCGAGCCCTGGAAGACGTAGTGGCCGTCGGGCGGCGCTGCCAGCACCTTTTGCGCGGCCATGGCGCCGCTCACGCCGCCCAGGTTCTCCACGATGACCTGCTGGCCCAGTGCCTTGGACAGCGGCACGCTGAAGATGCGGGCAATGGCATCCGAAGGGCCGCCGGCCGGATAGGGAACCATCAGGCTCACGGGCCTGGATGACGGGCTCTGCGCACAGGCCAAGCCCGCGCTCAGCAGCAGGCCGGCGCCCGTCAGCCAAACGCGCTGGAACAAAAATCTCATCATGTCTCCTTGGTGGATGGCTCCGGCTCGGTCGGCCGGATACGCGGCATCCTAGGAGCCGGGCCATCGAACGTCCAATGCATTGTTGGCTGCATTAGCATGAGTTTCATGCAGACTTAAGGGCGCGAAAAATCATGACGCTGGTGCAGCTCAGGCATCTCATATCGGTGGCGCAGACCGGCTCCTTCAGCCGCTCGGCCGAGGCCATGCATCTGACACAGCCGGCCCTCAGCCGCAGCGTGCGCGCGCTGGAGCAGGAGCTGGGCATACCCTTGTTCGACCGCATCGGCCGCCACAGCGAACTCACAGCCTTCGGCCGCGAGATGCTGGGACGGGCGCGCGCCCTGGTGGCCGAAGCCGACGAGCTGCGTGACAGGGGGCGCCAATTGCGCGAGGGTGCGGCCGGCACCGTGCGTGTGGGCCTGGGATCGGGCCCCGGCGCAATATTGATGACGCCGTTCCTGCAGCACATGACCGTGCACCATCCCGGCGTGCGAACCGAGGTGGCGCGCGGCAGCACCGATCTGCTGGTGCACTCGCTACGCGAGCGCCTGCTCGATGCCCTGGTCGTGGACCTGCGCGCGCTGCGGCCCGCCCCTGACCTTGCGCTGGACGTCGTGCACGAAATGCGCGCCGCCTTCATGTGCCGCACCGACCATCCACTCGCCCGCCTGCAGCGGGATCTGCGCTTCGAGGATGTGCAGCGCTACCCCGTCGCCTCCACCCCGCTGAGCGACCAGGTGGCCTGGCTGCTGGTGGAGACCTATGGCGCCACGGCCCACCCGGCGCGGTTCGTCACACTGCAGTGCGAGGAGCTGCCCAGCCTCGTGGACGTTGCGCGCAACAGCGACACCGTGCTGCTGGCCGTTCGCGCCGTCGCCCCGGACCTGGCCGAATTGCCCATGGACCCGCCCATGCGCAGCACCGCCCGCTTCGGGCTGGTCACGCTGCGTCAGCGCAGCGAGGCGCCGACGCTGGCAATCCTGCGAGGCCTGATGAGGAAGTTGATGGCCGACGATGCCCCTGCGCCGGAACAGGCGCCCAGCCATGGCGGAAGGCCGGGCCGCATGGCATTGCCAGACTGATTTGATGCTGGTAATTACTCATCAAATGGCCAAAAAGCAAATCGCAAGCAGGCAAAACAAGCCATGTAAAATTAGACAGTTAGCTTTCAAGCCCTGATCAATGTAGTTCCCTAAAGGAATACCCAAGGCAATAAGCAGCTGTCACCAACTTATTTCTCGCTATCAAAACACTGCCACAAGTATGATAAAAGCCAGCTCCAACTGAACTACCATTTGCATACAGGCTGCTATTTTCCAAATTTATTAGACCATCTTCCGAAAAATAAATATTATTTGCATGCGCCGCAGATGAGGACATTAAAACACCAAATACCACCATAGTGGACAATGATTTTTCATATCGAAATCTCATTTCAACCCCTTTATCTCATCGTTTTTAAATTGATACTGACGAGCAGGAGTCCACAGATTCTGCACACAGCACGCGTTGTTTGTGGACGCCCAGATGATGGCGCGAAAGCTTTCATCGCCCAGTTCGCTGTAGCAAGCCACCATTGCGGTATCGCCTATATTCACCACAGGCGCATTCATACCGCAAACATGCTCATATTCATTTCGCCATCATCTGAAGTGGCATTAGTTCGGTTTTACCTGTATTCGCAGTCATCATTTCCATCAATTTCGACAACTCGCTCGTTCGCGCCATCATCAGGGGCAACATACTATATGAGCCAAAAAAAGCCTGTGCCGCATTGGAGGAGGAAAAATTCTCGAATGAAATGCCGTTCGCTTGCACTGCAGGGGCCCAGAGCCCGCACACAACGATTGCCAGTGTGGTTGCAAGTCTTGGATATCGCATCTTCATGGTATTTCCTTTATGCACGGTGTGAGATGAGGCTCCGCCTTCATGGCGTGCACAGGTTCTGCACGAAGGCATGCGTGGCCAATTGCGCGACTTCGCTCCTTCCTGTCATGTAGCAGCCATCCTGGCTCAGTGCCGAGGCCGCACTGTTCTCGCCGCCTGCGAGGGTTCCCTGGTCCACGGTGCCGCCCAAGGGGGTCCAGGTGATCGCGTGCGAACTTCCGTCGGCCAGTTCGCTGTGGCCTGCCACCGTTCCGTTGTCACCGATATCCACCACACGTGCATTCATGCCGCCAGGCAGCGGAGGAATATCGCGGATGACACCGGTCTGGCTGTTCCAGTAATAGGGCATGCTGCGCCCGTCTGCCAACTGGTAGTGCCCAATCACCTCGCCGAGGATGTTGAGATCGACGCCGCTGTTTCGCGCGGGCGGGGACGATATGGACAGCACCTGCGGACTGGAGGACGAGTTGAGCCAGACGACGGTGCGTCCACCCTGGGCACCGAAATCGCAGTAGCCCATGATGCGGGTATTGACGACGGTCTTTGCGCGGCAGAAGACGGCATTGAGAGGCAGGTTCAGGGCCGTGGCCATATAGCCGCCCAGAACTGCGGCAGACCAATAGACAGGACGCGGATGTCCGCTGTTGTCGGGACAGTTGCCCACGATGCCCGGCATGTTGCCGCCCACCACGAAATTGTCCACATCGGACGGAATGCAGTTGGTGCTGTTCAGGCCCAGCAGGCCTGCCGGCAGCGCGCGTGCCGTGGTTTCATTGTTGCGCCACATGACAGGGCGGGCCGTGTTGCTGCCGCTCAGGCTGACGCCTGCCACATAGCCGCCCTGGTTGAATGCCGTGGGCATGCTGCGCACATCGAGCGTCAGCGGCTGCAGTGTCTGCACCGTGGCCGGCGTGGCCGCATTCCAGAACACCCCCACGGACACCGAATTGCCGTCCAGGCAGCTGCCCACCACCTGGCCGCTGTTGGTGATGGCCGCCGCGTTGCAGTTGCGCCCCGGCGACAGGCGTGCAAGGTCTGCCGCACTGCCCGGCGCCAGCGACACGAAGCCTGCGGACGAGCCGTCGCTCTCTGCACAGGCGCCCACGACATGGCCGCTGTTGTTGATGTCCAGGCCCACGCACTGCGGGCCTGCCGACGTGCCCACGTCCTGCATGGGCAGGGCCTGCGCGGCCGGCAGTGCCAGCAACGCAAGGCACGCAACGGAAAAATTCAAATGCTTTGGCTGAAGGCGCATGAAGGGTTCTCCTGAAAAAGCAAAGAAGTCGTTCATGGAAATCGGGTGCCGAACAGGAAATCCGCATGGGGCTTGGCATATGCGCGCCGGTGCAGACGCTATTTCCGTGATCCGCGTCCCGGCCCCACGATAGGCATCGCGGTATGGAGCCGTCCATCCGAGCAGCAATCAAAACAACAAAAACAATCAACAAAATCAAAAGCTTGCACAAGAATCCCCCATCAATAATTGTCTCATCGGCATCCGGGATTCAGGCCATGCCACAGCGCAGCGCCATATGAATGGGAGCTTTCCATGGCAATCACACACTGCCTGACATCCGACAGCGCATGGCCGAATGGCGCAATTCGCCGCCGCTGGAGTCCCGCAGAACTGCTTGCACTCGAACGCTGGGCCGGCGTCCTGCCCGTGCAGGTGATCTGCCTCCGGCTGGACCGCAGCGAACGCTCCGTTCGCTGCCAGATGCACAGGCGCCGCCTGAGCACCCGGGTCCGCGAAGGCGTCGGGCTGCGGCAGGTCTGCGAGGATCTGCAGCTGTCCGCACGGTCGGTGAAGGCCTTCATCCTCGATGGCCGCTTGCGCCTGCACAGCGCACAGGTGCATGGTGGGGTTATGGCGCAGCTTGATTGGTCCTTGCGCCGCTGGCTGCAGACGGCGCAAAGCCGCTTGTGCCGTGTCAGCCATTTGAGGGTTACCGAGACATCCCTCAGGCGCTTTGCGCGGGAAGCGGATTTCGGAGCATCAGGCAGCCGCACGGACGCGGCATGGCAACACTGGGCATCCGGCTAGCCTCTGCGCGGCAGGGGCCGGGCCCTGAATGTCCAGCAGCGGTTTCGGCCCTTCGCCTACGACTGCCGCGAGCGCCAGCATGCAGACTGGCACGCATGTCCCATGGCAGGCGAGGCAGTCATCTCGACCATCTGTCGGCACTTCAGTCGGCACTCCCGTCGGCACACCTTTCGGCACATCCACCGGCAGCGGACACCTCCACGGGACCTGGTGCCACAGTCAAAGGAATCAGACAGCATGAAAAACCCACCCACCACCGCCCTCGACGTGATCATCGTCGGTGCCGGCTCGGCCGGACTGTCGGCGCTGCGCGAGGTGCGCAAGCACACGGAGCATTTCGCCATCGTCAACGACGGGCCCTGGGGGACGACCTGTGCGCGGGCGGGATGCATGCCGTCCAAGTTGCTGATCGAGGCGGCCAACGCCTTCCATGCACGCCATCACTTCGATGCCTTCGGCATACGCGGC
Source organism: Delftia sp. WY8 (assembly GCF_018437695.1). NCBI lineage: Bacteria > Pseudomonadati > Pseudomonadota > Betaproteobacteria > Burkholderiales > Comamonadaceae > Delftia > Delftia sp. WY8. The sequence continues at coordinate 6,470,633 of NZ_CP049795.1, read as the reverse complement.
GCGAGCGGGCTGCAGCTGGACCTGCCCGCCGTTTTGCGCCGCGTGCGCAAGCTGCGCGACGAGTTCGTGGCAAGCACGATCAAGGCCACGGAGGGCCTGGGCTGGCGGGCCATCGACGGGCGTGCCAGGCTGCTGGCAGCCAATCGGATCGAGGTCAATGGCAAGGTGCTGGCTGCGCGCAAGCTCATCCTCGCTCCGGGCTCCAGCCCCGTGGTGCCGGAGGAATGGAAGCGCTTTGGCAAGCGCATCCTGACCACCGACACCTTGTTCGAACGCAAGACGCTGGGCCCGCGCGTGGCCGTCGTCGGCCTGGGTCCGCTGGGCGTGGAGATTGCACAGGCGCTGGCGCGGCTGGGACTGGAGGTCACCGCACTGGGACGCGGTCCGAAGCTGGCCGGCCTGTCCGACCCGAATGTCACCGACGCATTGCGGCATCTGCTTGAGAAAGAGATGACGGTGATCACCGACCATGAAGTGCAGTTGAGCAAGGGCCCGGACAGCAGCATCGTCGTGCGTGCAGGCGATGCCCGCATCGTCGTGGACCATGTGGTGGCCGCCATGGGTCGGCGCCCGCAGCTCGAAGGCCTGGGCCTTGAGACGCTGGGACTTGAGCTGGACGAACACGGCCAGCCGCCCGTAAGCCGCGAGACACTGCAGGTCGGCGAGCTGCCGCTGTTCCTCGCGGGCGATGCCAATGGCGACCGCCCCTTGCTGCATGAGGCCGTGGACGAAGGCCATATTGCCGGCACCAACGCCATGGCAGAGAACGTGGCCTGCTTCGAGCGGCGCACGCCGCTGTCCATCGTCTTCAGCTCGCCCAACGCGGCCGTCGTGGGCCAGCCCATGAAGGCGCTGCTGGGGCAGGACTTCGTGGTGGGCCGCGTGGATTTCGCGCACCAGGGGCGTGCGCGCGCTGCGCAGCACAACGCGGGCCTGCTTCACGTCTATGCGGACCCGGCCAGCGGCCGGCTGCTGGGCGCGGAAATGTGCGCGCCGGCCGGCGAGCATCTGGCCCATCTGCTGGCCCTGGCCGTGCAGCAGCAACTGACCGTGCACGAGTTGCTGCGTGCGCCCATCTATCACCCCGTGCTGGAAGAGGGCCTGCGCACCGCCTTGCGCGATGCGGTGCGCCAGCTGCCCCAGCAGCCGCCCTCCGACCTGAGCAACTGCGATTCTTTGCCCATGGACGATTGATCGCGCGCGGCCCAGGGCCGCACGCGGATCAATCCTGGGGCGCGCTCTGCGGTGCGCTTCCTTCCGACAGCGTCCAGCCGCCATTGCCATCGACCGCCAGCGCGTGGGTATGGAAACCCGCCAGCGTGCTGCGGTGGCCCACGCTCACCAGCATGGTCGAGCGCATCTGCTCGCGCAGCAGCGTGTACAGCGCATGCTCCAGGCCCTCGTCCATGGCCGAGGTGGATTCATCGAGAAAGACGATGGCGGGCCGGTTGAACAGCACGCGCGCAAAGGCCAGGCGCTGCTGCTCGCCAATCGACAGGATGCGGGACCAATCCTGGTTGACATCCAGCTTGTCGGCCAGATGGGCCAGGCTGACCTGGCGCAGCGCCTGTTGAAGGCGCTCGTCGTCCTGCGGTGAAGCATCCATCGGATAGGCAATGGCCGTACGCAGGTCCCCCAGCGGCAGATACGGGCGCTGCGACAGGAACAGCGCCTGGTGGCCGCCCGGGCGGCCCACCGTGCCCTGGGCATGCGGCCACAGGCCGGCAATGGACCGCAGCAAGGTGGTCTTGCCGCTGCCCGAAGGCCCCTTGATCAGCAGCGCCTGGCCGGGAGTGAGCTTGAGTTGCAGGTCGCTGAGCAGGTGGTGGCCGTCCGGGCGGCTGACCTGCAGACCCTCGATGTCCAGGGCGCCGGGTTGATCTTTGTGGACGACCTGGGGCAGTTCGCGGGTCTGGGCATTGGCATCCAGAAAGCCGCACAGGCGGTCCAGCGCGGCGCGGTACTGGGCGAAGGTGTCGTAGGAGGTGCGGAAAAATGACAGCGCATCCTGCACCTGCCCGAAGGCCTGCGAGGTCTGCATCACATCACCGAGCTTGATGGCACCGCTGAAAAAGCGCGGCGCCTGCAGCAGAAAGGGAAAGACCACGGCCACTTGGTTGACGGTGAGGTTGAAGCCGTCGAACTTCAGGCTGCGGTAGACCAGCGCCCAGACATTGGCGATCAACGCCGAAAAGCGCGTCAAAAGCGTGTTGCGCTCGATGGCCGCGCCCTGGTAGAAGGCGATGTTCTCCGCATATTCGCGCACGCGCACCAGGGCGTAGCGGAAGTTGGCGGTCAGCCTCTCGTTCAGGAAGTTCAGCCGGATCAGCGGCTGGCCCAGGCGAAAGGCGATCAGCGTGGCGACGATCACATAGAGGTAGACCGCGAACACCATGGCCCGCGGAACCTCCACGCCCGCCACCGCGATGGGCGCGGACAGCCCCCAGAGAATGCCCGTGAACGCCACCAGCGAGACCACCGCGCTGACGGCACCCAGCGCCAGGGTCAGCGAGTTCGAGACAAAGGTGTTCACATCCAGCTCGATGCGCTGGTCGGGGTTGTCCACCGGCTCGTCCAGGAAGTGGCTGCGATAGTAGGCATCGCCGCGCATCCAGTCGGTGGTCACGCGCTCGTTGAGCCAGACCCGCCAGCGGATGCGAAACGCTTGGTTCACATAGAAATTGAACAGCTCGCGCAGGATGTGGACCGTGGCCAGCACCGCAAAGATGCCCAGGAAGCGCCAAAAGCCCTTCTGGTCCAGTTCCTGCAGCGCGCTGTAGAAGCCGTTGTACCAGTAGGAAAACAGCACGTTCATGCGCACCGAGACCAGGGCCAGCACCAGCAGCAGCGTGAACACCAGCAGCGGCCACCAGCTGTTTCTGGGGTGCAGGAACGGGCCGGCCAGCTGCCAGAACTGCCGACCCCAGCGGGTGAATCGAACCACCAGCAGCGCCACGGCCGCGAAAGCCACGACGGTGATCACTGAGGCCGCCGCCAGCCAGACCAGGCTTTCCTGCAGCGCCTTGCTCCAATCCATGTCCATGTCGGAGATCCTCGGGTTGTGTGGGTGGAGAGAATCTACTCCTGTTCAGACAGGCCGGCGGGCAGGCCTGGGCGCATGCCGGCAGCAAGCCATCTGCGCTTGCAATGCCCCCATCGCCGTTGCCGATGGGGCCGCTGCCGACAAGGCCGCTGCGCAGGATTAACATTCCGTGCGTGCCGCCCCGGCGGCAGGCACGAAGACAGGACCGGCCCGCGCGGTTCCCCCACGACAACAGCGATGCCCTCCCGGGGCCCTGCCCGGGCGGCTCAGACACAAGCCAGAACATGCCCGCATCGCCGCCCCAGGCCCACCCGCCACACGACCCCGCCGATGTGCCGGCCCGGCGCCCCGCCCCCGCCAATCTGCGCGATCTGTTCTGGTCCTTCACATGGCTGGCCCTGCAGGGCTTTGGCGGTGTGCTGGCCGTGGTACAGCGCGAGCTGGTCGAGAAAAAGCGCTGGCTGACCAATGAAGAGTTTGTGGAGGACTGGGCCGTGGCCCAGATCATGCCCGGCCCCAATGTGGTCAACCTGTCCATCACCATTGGCGAGCGCTACTTCGGCTGGCGCGGTGCCGTGGTGGCCGTGTGCGGCATGCTGTGCTTTCCCATGCTGCTGGTGCTGACGCTGACCGTGATCTATTCCCAGCTGGCCGACCACCCCGCCGTGGCCGGCGCGCTGCGCGGCATGGGCGCCGTCGCAGCCGGCCTGGTGGCGGGCATGGGCCTGAAGCTGGCCAGCACGCTGAGCCGCCACCCGCTGGGGCGCTGGTGCAGCGCGGGCCTGGCGCTGGCCTCGTTCATTGCCATGGCGGTGATGCGCATTCCGCTGGCCTGGGTGCTGCTGGTGGTCGGCGGCGCGGGTTGCGTGCTGACCTGGAGAAAGCTCACGCCATGAATGCTGCCCACCAGATTGCACTGAGCCTGCAGCCCGCCGACTGGTTGCAGTTGCTGCTGTATTTCCTGACGCTGTCGCTGATGGCCGTGGGCGGGGCCATTGCCACGGCGCCCGACATGCACCGTTTTCTGGTCGATGGCCATGGCTGGCTCAGCGAGGCGCAGTTCAGCTCCTCCATCGCCATTGCCCAGGCGGCGCCCGGGCCCAATGTGCTGTTCATCGCCCTGCTGGGATGGAACCTGGGCCTGAACGCAGGCGGAGGCACGGGCCTGCTGGCCTGGGCCTTTGGAGCACTGGGCGTGACCATCTGCATGGTGGGCATCCTCTTGCCCAGTTCGCTGCTGGCCTGGCAGGCATCGCGCTGGGGCCAGCGCAACAGGAACCGGCGCGGCGTGCGGGCCTTCAAGCAGGGCATGGGCCCTCTGGTCATCGGCCTGCTGCTGGCCACGGGCTGGCTGCTGGGCACGGGCAGCGGCCGCCCCGCCCAGGATTGGCGCCTGTGGCTGCTGACCCTGGTCTGCGCCCTGCTGGTCTGGCGCACGCGCATCCACCTGCTGTGGCTGCTGGGCGCCGGCGCGGCGCTGGGAGCGCTGGGCTGGATCTGAGCGGATGCGCGAGAGGGAGGGGACTGCCCCGGTTGTGCGTCAAAAGAAGCCGCCATGGCGCAAGCCCCTTCCCTCCCCCTGGGCCGCGTCGGGCGGCCTGCCCCTCCGCCTTCAGTCGCCCAGCAGCAGCGGCAGCACCTGTGCCGACGGGCCGCGCAGGCATTGGTGGGCCGCGTCATCCAGCTCGGACGGTGCGGGATTGATCACGGCCACATGTGCGCCCGCCCTGCGTGCGATTCGCGCCAGCCCTGCAGCCGGGTACACGGCGCCCGATGTGCCCACCACCAGCAGCACATCGCAGTGCTGCACCGCCGCCTCCGCGGCCTGCCACACGCCCATGGGCAGGGACTCGCCGAACCAGACCACGCCCGGGCGCACCAGGTTGCCGCAGACGGCGCACTGCGGCGGCTCGCCCGGCTTCACCTGGGCCAGATCGCAGCATGCGCGCGGCCTTTCCAGCCAGCGGTCCCGCATCAGCTCACCATGCAGGCACAGCACGCCGGGGCTGCCTGCGCGCTGGTGCAGGCCATCGACGTTCTGCGTGATCAGCGTCATGCGGCCCGGGTGGCGCAAGGCCCATTGCGCCAGCGCATGGTGGCCGGCGTTGGGCTGCACCGCGGCCACGGCTTCGCGCCGGTGCGCATACCACTGCCAGACGCGCTGCGGATGCGCGCGAAAGCCTGCCTCGCTGGCCATGTCCTGCGGGTTGAACTGTGCCCAGTAGCTGTTCTTGTCGTCGCGAAAGGTGGGTACGCCGGATTCGGCGCTGACGCCTGCGCCCGTGAGCACCGCGATATGGGCTGCACGCGCGATGCGGTCGCGCAGCTCGCCCTGGCCGGCCAGTTCAGGCTCGGCGGGGGAAGGCGAGGAAAGGGAATGTTCGTCGGGCATCGGGGCGGCGATGGAAAAAAGGCAGGCCATTGTGAGGCAGTGTCGCCCCGCCACGCATCAAATGCCTTTTTCCACCATCTCCAGCAGGCGCAGCGCCAGCGCGCGCCGCTGCTCGGCGGTGGCGTGGCGCAGCGGCCCGTCTATCACCAGCAAGGCCATGCCGTGCACCGCGGACCAGGCCAGGAACTCGGCCTGGGGCCGGCGCTCGGCAGGCATCACGCCGGCCTCGGCCATGCTGTCCAGCGCATAGCCCAGCAGCTCGAACGGGTTCAGTCCCATGGCCGCTGCACGCGTGGTGTCGGGCGGCAGGTCCACGTCGTACTCGACCGAAGCAAAGGCCGTGCGAAACCAGCCGGTCTCCGTCTGGGCAAAGCCCAGATAGCCGCGCCCCACGGCAGCCAGCAGCGCGCGTGAGCGCTGCAGCACATCGGGCAGGGTGCGCGCCTGGGCCATTTCGGCCTCGATGGCTGCGGCCAGTGCGCCCAGGGCCGCAGCGCGCACGGCATCAAACAGCGCCTGGCGGTTGGCAAAGTGACGATAGGCTGCATTGGGCGCCACGCCCGCCCGGCGCGTGGCCTCGCGCAGCACGATCGCCTGGGGACCGCCTTCACGCGCCAGCGCCAGGCCAGCCTCGACCAGGGCCTGGCGCAGGTCGCCATGGTGATATGACTCACGCCTGACACGTCGCTGCGTCACTGTTTTGCTTCCTTTTTTCTGCGTGGCCACATCACCCGAGAGGGAAGACAGCCCTGCCCCGCCGATTTACAGCTTGACACCGAAGCTGACAGCGCTTGATGTGGACAGCGTCCATTTTAGTCCCTAGCATATGTGAACGGCGTACACACGCCGGGCAGAAATCGATAAAAAGCCGGCATCGAACGGCATAAAACGGTTATCACCGTCACCAAGGAGACAAGCATGGCTTTGCACACCGGCCGCATACAGCCCTGCCTCTGGTTCGACAACCAGGGCGAGCAGGCGGCGCGCTTCTATACGGAAGTCTTTCCCGATTCCCGCATCACGGCCATTGCGCGCTACGGCGAAGCAGGCCACGACATCCACGGCAGGCCGGTGGGCAGCGTGATGACGGTGCAATTCGAGCTGGAAGGCCAGCCCTTTCTGGCGCTCAACGGCGGCCCCATGTTCCGCTTCAACGAGGCCGTCTCGCTGATGGTCAGTTGCGATACGCAGGACGAGATAGACCACTACTGGGGCGCCCTGTCCGAGGGCGGCGACCCGGCGGCGCGTCAATGCGGCTGGCTCAAGGACCGCCATGGCCTGTCGTGGCAAATCGTTCCGTCCCAGATGGCGAGCTGGATGGGAGGCCCCGACATGGCCGCCGCCCAGCGTGTGATGCAGGCCCTGCTGGGCATGCAAAAGCTGGACATCGCCGCTCTTGAGCGCGCGCATGACGGCGGCTGAAGCCTCCTGGCCCCCTCCTCCCGTCGTCCCGCCCTCCCGTTCCTCCACTCCCCTCGCCACCGTCCCTCCCAGGAGCGTTCCATGCAATTCATCCCCTATCTGAACTTCAACGGCAACTGCGCCGAGGCCTTCGCCTTCTACGCCAGGCTGTTCGGCGGCACCATCGTGCACCAGAGCACCTTTGGCGAGACGCCGGGCATGGAGCAGATGCCCGAGGCCGACAAGCGCCTGATCATGCATGCCCACCTGCAGATCAAGGACCAGGCGCTGATGGCCTCGGACGCCACCGACAACTGCGGTGGCGGCGGCTACCAGCAAGCCCAGGGCATGTGGATCTCGATCGGCGTGGACGACGCCACCGAAGGCGGCCGCATCTTCAACGCGCTGGCCGAAGGCGGCAAGGTGACCATGCCCTTCCAGGCCACGTTCTGGTCGCCGGGCTTTGGCATGGTGACGGACCGCTTCAACACACCCTGGATGGTCAACGTCAAGGGCGAGGCCTGAACAAGGCCGGCCGACACATTGCCTCTGTCACCCACGAAGGAGTCCTCATGAACGCCAATCCCGTCGTCTGGTTCGAGATCCATGTGCAGGACATGGCGCGTGCGCGCCGGTTCTATGAAACCGTCTTCCAAGGCAAGCTGGAGCACCTGCCCGCGCCCGATGGCTCCGACAGCCAGGAGATGCTGTCCTTTCCGATGGACATGACAGGCCCCGGCGCGGGCGGAATGCTGGTGCGGATGGACGACGCACCTTCCGGCGGCGGCGGCACGCTGGTCTATTTCGGCTGCGAGGACTGCGCCATAGAACAGGGCCGCGTCGAGGCCGCAGGCGGGCGCATCGAGCAGGCCAAATTCTCCATCGGCCCCCACGGCCACTGCGCCGTCGTGGTGGACACCGAGGGCAACCGCATCGGCCTGCACTCCATGCAATGAGGAGCACCATGACAGCACAAGACCTTCCCGAACACGCCAACGACCTGGTGCTCACGCGCCTGTTCGACATCCCCGCCGACAGGCTCTACCGCTGCTGGACCGAGCCGGCGCTGATCCAGCAATGGTTTGCACCCAGCCCCTGGAGCGTGGCCCGGGTGGACAACGACGTGCGGCCCGGCGGCCACAGCCTCATCGTCATGCGCAGCCCCGAAGGCCAGGAGATGCCCGGCAGCGGTGTCTACCTGGAAGTCATTCCCAACCGGCGCCTGGTCTTCACCGACGCCTTCACCCAAGGCTGGGTGCCAGCCGACAAGCCCTTCATGACGGGCATCGTCACCTTCGACCCCGAAGGCAGCCAGACCCGCTATACCGCCCGGGTGCGCCATTGGAATGCCGCCGACCGCGCCCAGCACGAGGCCATGGGCTTTCACAGCGGCTGGGGCCAGTGCGCAGACCAGTTGGCGGAACTCGCAGCCCGGCTCTGACGCCGGTTTTCACCAGGAGAGCACCATGCACTACATCGACGGATTCGTACTGCCCGTTCCCCGGGCCAACCTGCAGGCCTACCGCGAGGTGGCCGAGGCCGCAGGCAAGGTCTGGATGGAATACGGAGCGCTGCAGTACTGGGAATGCGCGGGCGACGACGTGCCCATGGGCAAGCTGACCTCGTTTCCCCAGGCCGTGCAGCTCAAGGAAGGCGAGATCGTGTTCTTTTCATGGATCGTCTATGCCTCGCGCGCGGAGCGCGACCGCATCAATGCCGCCGTCATGAAGGACCCGCGCATTGCCTCCATGGACCCGGCCACCATGCCCTTCGACGCCAAGCGCATGTTCTGGGGCGGCTTCGAGAGCGTGGTGGAGCTGGGCGCCGGCGGCGCGCCAGCCTAGATCTGGTCGGCCGGGGCGGCGGATACGGCAGGCGTGGTGCCCAGGCCGCGCTGGCGCAGCGCCTCGTACAGGCACACGCCGCTGGCCACGGACACATTGAGGCTGGAGACGGCGCCCATCATGGGAATGCCGATCAGCTCGTCGCAGGTCTTGCGCGTGAGCTGGCGCATGCCGTCGCCTTCTGCGCCCAGCACCAGGGCCGTGGGGCCCTTGAGGTCCACCTCGTACAGGGTCTTGGGCGCATCGTCGCTGGTGCCGATGATCCAGATGTCGCGCTCCTTGAGCTCGTTGAGCGTGCGCGCCAGATTGGTGACCATGAAATAGGGCACGGTCTCGGCCGCGCCGCTGGCCACCTTGGCCACGGTGGCGTTCACGCCCACCGCATGGTCCTTGGGCGCAATCACCGCATGGGCGCCTGCGCCATCGGCCACGCGCAGGCAGGCCCCCAGGTTGTGCGGATCGGTCACGCCGTCCAGCACCAGCAGCAGCGGGTTGCTGACGCCATCGGCCTCCAGCTGCTCCAGCAATTCGTCCAGCGAATGCACCTGGGCCACCGCCTCCACGCGCGCGGCCACGCCCTGGTGGCCGTGGCTGCCGGCGAGCTTGGCCAGGCGTTCGCCGTCTGCCTCGATCAGCCGGACGCCGGCCGACTTGGCGCGGTCGAGGAACTGGCGCATGCGCGCATCGCGGCGCGTGGCCTCGTAGTAGACCTCGATGATGGATTGGGGCGCGGTCTTCATGCGCACGCCGACGGCGTGGAAGCCGAAGAGAACTTTGGGGGACGACATGGGGCGCGATTATCCCGCCAATTGGGCGCAGCCCCGGCACCCGCCGGACGAAGCCCGTCTGCACGCAACGGCTCCTGTGGTTTTTACGTAGCCGCTACACTGCGCGGGTTGGCCGCTTTCCAGCGGGCCCCTCTCATTGCGGCATGCACCGAAGCCACGGGCATGCCGCTTTGCATTTTTCATCGCCCTGTTTTTCCATTTCTTTCTCAACCATCATGCTCAAAGCCTTTCTTGCCTGGCTTGCCCGCACCAGCCTGGTGGGCCAGATCGCCATCAGTCTGGTCGCCGGCGGCCTGTTGGCCTGGCTCTGGCCCGAGGCCGCCCAGTCCGTATCCCTGCTGGGGACGCTGTTCATCTCCGCCCTCAAGGCCGTTGCCCCTGTCCTGGTGCTGCTGCTGGTGGTCTCGGCCACCAGCAACCACCGGCCCGGCCACGCCACGCAGATACGGCCCATCCTGTGGCTGTATGTGCTGGGCACCTTTGCCGCGGCCGTGGTGGCCGTGGTGGCCAGCATGGCCTTCCCGTCCACCATCCAGTTCAAGGACGCCGCCTCCGCCCAGGGCGCGCCTGGGCGCATTGGTGAAGTGCTGATGGCCCTGGTGCAAAGCGCCTTCGACAACCCGGTACGCGCGCTGATGAATGCCAACTACATCGGCATCCTTGCCTGGGCAGTGGCCATGGGCCTGGCCCTGCGCCACGCCTCTGAGACCACGCGCGCCGTGATGCATGACCTGGGCCAGGCCATCACCCGCGTGATCCAGGGCGTGATCCGCCTGGCGCCGCTGGGCATCTTCGGCCTGGTGGCGGGCACCTTTGCCCAGTCGGGCCTGGAAAAGCTGCTGGACTATGCCCACCTGCTGGCCGTGCTGCTGGGCTGCATGCTCTTCGTGGCCCTGGTGGTCAATCCGTTCATCGTCTGGACGCAGACGCGCCGCAATCCCTATCCCCTGGTGCTGACCTGCCTGCGCGAGAGCGCGGTCACGGCCTTCTTCACGCGCAGCTCGGCCGCCAACATCCCGGTGAACCTGGCGCTGGCCAAGCGCCTGGGCCTGGATGAGGACACCTACAGCGTCTCCATCCCGCTGGGCGCCACCATCAACATGGCCGGCGCCGCCGTCACCATCAGCGTGCTCTCGCTGGCTGCGGCCCATACCCTGGGCATCCAGGTCGATCTGCTGACCGCCATCTTGCTGTGCGTGGTGTCCGCGGTGTGCGCCTGCGGCGCCTCGGGCGTGGCCGGTGGCTCGCTGCTGCTGATTCCGCTGGCCTGCAGCCTGTTCGGCATCTCCAACGATCTGGCCATGCAGGTGGTGGGCGTGGGCTTTGTGATCGGCGTGATCCAGGACTCGGCCGAAACCGCACTCAACTCCTCCACGGACGTGATCTTCACGGCCGCGGCCTGCGAGGCGGCCGGGCGGCGCGAAGCTGTCGCCGCCTGAGGTCCTGCCACTGGTTGCAGCCGCTTGACCCGGCGGCCGATCAGGCCGCCAGCGCCTGCCCCTCTTCGATGCTGGCGACGCGGCCGGCCTCGATGGTCACGCGCCGCTCGCAGCGCGCGGCGATGGCTCGGTCATGCGTGACCATGACCAACGTGGTGCCGCGCTCACGGTTGAGCGCGAACATCAGCTCCATGATGGTTTCGCCGGTCGCAAAGTCCAGGCTGCCCGTGGGCTCGTCGGCCAGCAGCACGGCGGGCTCGACCACGAAGGCGCGGGCCAGCGCCACACGCTGCTGCTCACCGCCCGACAGCAGCTTGGGATAGTGGCCCAGGCGCTGGCCCAGCCCCACGCGCTCCAGCATTTCGGTGGCGCGGCGGCGGGCGTCGCGGCTGCCGGCCAGCTCCAGCGGCAGCATCACGTTCTCCAGCGCCGTCAGATTGCCCAGCAGCTGGAAGCTCTGGAAGACAAAACCCAGCTTCTGCGCACGCACGGCAGCGCGCGCATCCTCGTCCAGCGCAAACATGTCCTGGCCCTGCAGCCGCACCGTGCCGCGCGTGGGCGTATCCAGGCCTGCGAGTATGGACAGCAGCGTGCTCTTGCCCGAGCCCGAGGCACCGACGATGGCCACGGTTTCCCTTGCCGCGAAGCGCAGATCGATATCCCTCAGAATATCCAGTGTTCCGGTCGAATCGCTGACCGACTTGAAGACATGCTCGACTTCGATCAGGGGCTGGGCAGTGCTTTGTGACATGGAGGATGGGAAGACGATGCAAGACAAGCTGCGCGCAATGCGCCGACGCCGCCACTTTATCTCGGCCGGCTTGGCCTTCGGTCTGCTGGGTACTTGGACGGCCATGCCCGCCCGGGCTGCAGACGCCGGCCCGTTGCTGGTGCTGGGCGATTCGCTGAGTGCCGAGTACGGTCTGGCCCGCGGAACGGGCTGGGTGGCGCTGCTGCAAAAGCGCCTGCAGGAGAGCCAGAAAAATGTGCCGCTGGTCAACGCCAGCGTGAGCGGCGAGACCACCTCGGGCGGCCGCTCGCGCCTGCCGGCCCTGCTCAAGCAGCACAAGCCGTCGGTGGTGGTGATCGAATTGGGAGGCAACGATGCGCTGCGCGGCCTGCCGCTGCAAAGCACCCAGGGCAATCTCGACGCCATGGTACGCGCGGCCCGTGATGCCGGGGCCAAGGTGCTGCTGGTGGGCATGCAGGTGCCTCCCAACTACGGCAGCGGCTATACGCGCCAGTTCGAGCAGTTGTTCTCCAAGGTGGCGCAAGAGCAGAAGGTACCGCTCGTGCCCTTCCTGCTGGCCGGTATAGGCGATGCGGCCGACTCGGCCCAGTGGTTCCAGGCTGACCGCATCCACCCCACGGCCAAGGCCCAGCCGCGCATGCTGGACAACGTCTGGCCACAGCTCAGCAAACTGCTGCCCTGAGCACAGGGCAGCCAGGCTGTCAGCTGCTGCGGCCTTCCTCGCCGGAATGCGCCGCTGCGGGGGATGCCTGGTCTTCACCCGCCATACCGCCGCCCTCATGGTCGTCGGGTTTTCTTTCGGCCTTGGCCTTCTCCTTTTCAAGCTTCTTCTGCTTCTTGGCCAGTTCGCGCTGGCGTTTTTCATAGGCGTAGTTGGGTGTCGCCACAGGTGGACTCCTCTGTTGTTGCAAGCCCCACTGTAGCCGCAAGACGGGGCCCGGCCGTAAAACCTCAGGATAGGGGGGACGCAGGGTCGGCAGATTCACCCACGCTGCAGCGGTAAGCATGCCAACTGGCGCAGCCCAGCAAAGGCCCCACCAGCAGCAGGCCCACGCCGTGCCACCACAGCGCAGCAGCCACCAGCACGGTGATGATCGCGGCCCATTGCAGCATGACGGCCAGGTTGAGGCCGACCACGCGCATGCTGGTGATGCAGGCCGTCAGCGCATCGCTGCCCCGGTCCAGCATGGCCGGCAGCGCCACCACCATGCTGGCGAACACCAGGGCCGCGAAGGCGCCGCCGACCAGCATGTAGATCGCCAGGAACTCCCAATTCTCCGGCCGTGCCACGGCCTGCAGCATGCCGGCCGTGGTGGGCATGCCGGTATCGAAGAACACGGCAAACACCACCATGGAGGCGCGCGCCCAGAGCATCTCCAGCACCAGCAGAACCATGACCAGCATGCCCATGCTGCCCATCTGCGTGTCCCAGCAGGTCAGCGAGCTGCTCAGTTGGGTCGGCAAGCCCCGCTCCAGCCTGCGGCTGGTGTCGTACAGGCCCATGGCCAGGAAGGGGCCGATGAGCAGACAGCCGCTGGCCATGGCCATGCTGTATTCAGGGCTGGCACGGAACACCCAGCCGATGAGCAGGGCCATGGTCCAGAAGCACAGGCCATAGAACAGCGCAACGCCCGGCGCCCGCCGCAGATCGCGCCAGCCCAGCGCCAGCCAGCGCCAGGGATCGGCCATGCGCAGCGGTTGCACCTGCAGCGCGCCAGCCGGGTGGTCGGAAGCTTTCTCGGGAGCGGGGGATGCCTGCATGCCTGGACCTCCTGGATCAGCGAGCCCCAAGTTAGCGCAGCCATGGCCGCGCTGCCATGGCGGAAACTACCGAGGGCCCCCGCCCAGACCGCGCAGGCCCGCACCCCGGTCCGCCCTCAGGCCTGCACCAGCTTGCCCGGCTGGCCGGGCAGCACCTTCCAGGCCGCGTCCCGCACGGTCTGGTACTGGCGGCTGAACACCGTATCCACATAGATCCATTCGGCCTGGCAGGCCTGGGGGGTTGCCGTGACGATCATGTAGCCGCGGCGGGAGGTATCGCAGTACTTGAGCGTGTTGATGAACTGCAGCAGCGCGCCACGCAACTGGGCCGGATCCTGGCCGGGCAGGTAGTCCTCGAAGCCGGGCGAGCTGACGGACGAGGTGGCGAACTCCACGCCCACGCCCTGCCCGCTGCGGTCGCGCAGCTCGCTGGCCCAGGCGTTGTGGGTGTCACCGGCCAGCACGACCAGGTTCTTGCCCAGGCTGCGCGCCGTGGCCAGCACGGTCTCGCGAGCCACGGCGTAGCCGTCCCAGGCATCGAGGTTGTAGGGAATGCTGGGCTGGGCCAGGATGGCCTTTTCCGCCGCCGTCAGGCTGGCCGGGTTGGCCTGGGCCTTGGCCAGCAGCGCCGCGTAGGCCGGCAGCGAGACACCGCTGCCGGGGCTGAGGATGTCCATCAGCAAGGGCGCCGGCAGCTCCATGCGCCCCATCAGCACCTGCTGGCCCAGCACCTGCCAGGTGGCCTGCGAGGCCGCCATCTGCTGGCCAAGCCACTGGGTCTGCGTGGCGCCCATGAGCTGGCGTGCGGGATTGGACATGTCGGAGGAAAAGCGCGCCGCGTCCAGCCCCTGGGCCGTGAAATAGTCGGCGTAGTCCAGCTGTTCGTCGCGGCCGATGACGCGCGTGTCCAGCATGTGCAGCGCCAGCAGGTCGCCGAAGGCGAAGCTGCGGTAGATGATCTCGGGCTGTGCGTTGCGCGTGGGCATCCACTCGTGATAGGCCTTGAGCGCGGCCACCTTGCGCAGCTCGAAGTCGCCTTCGGCGGCCGGCTGATGGTTCTCGGCGCCGTGCATCCAGGTGTCATTGGAGACTTCGTGGTCGTCCCAGACTGCAATCATGGGCGCTGCCGCATGCAGGGCCTGCAGGTCGGCATCGCTCTTGTACTGGGCATGGCGCTGGCGGTAGTCGGCCAGGCTGACGATTTCGTTGGCCGGCAGGCTCTGGCGCTGCATGGCTTCGGCCTTGCCGTTGGCATAGCTGCCGCGCGCATATTCGTAGATGTAGTCGCCCAGATGCACGGTGGCGTCCAGGTCGCCCTGGCGTGCCGCATGCGCGTAGACATTGAAGTAGCCGGCCGGGTAGTTGGCGCAGGAAAACACGGCCAGCTTGACCTGCTGCACGGCGCCCACGGGCAGGGTTCGCGTGCGGCCCGTGGCGCTGGTCATGCCCTGGCAGCGAAAGCGGTAGTGGTAGCGCGTGGCGGGCCTGAGGCCCGTGGCATCGGCCTTGAAGGTGAAGTCCTGGGTGGCGCGCGCCATGGCCTTGCCCGAAGTCACGAGGGTCTTGAAGTCGGCGTCCGAGGCCACTTCCCACTCCACCTCGATGTCGCTGGAATGGCCCTGCGGCGGCGTCACGCGGGTCCAGAGGATGACGCGGTCACTCAACGGGTCGCCGCTGGCCACGCCGTGGCGGAACTCGACGGGAATGCGGCTGTCGCCATCCGACCCGCCGCAGCCAGCCAGTGGCAGCGCCAGGGCCGAGGCGCCCATGCCGCGCACGAAATGGCGGCGGCTGGCCACGAGGCCGGATTCGCGGGAGCCGGCTTTCGCCTGCTGCAGGATGTTGGTGATGCTCTCTTTGTGCTTCATGCTGGACCGGGGCCCGAAGGCCTCCGTGGGGTGGTATGTAGCCAGCGAGCATCGGCGGCGCAGGTGACAGGCAGATGTCACCTGCGCCTGGCGCTCAACTATGCAAACGCGGCGGCCAGGGCCTGCTCCAGGTCGGCACGCAGGTCCTGCACCGCTTCCAGGCCGATGGCAAAGCGCACCACGGTGCCGCTGTGCAGCTGGGGCGTGGGGCAGCTGCGCATGGACGACAGCTCATAGGGCACGACCAGGCTGATGGGACCGCCCCAGCTGTAGCCGATCTTGAACAGGCGCAGGCTGTCGCAGAAGCGGTCCACGGCCTGCTGGCCGTGGCGCGGATCGATGACCACGCTGAACAGGCCGGCGGCCACGCCCTCGCCGCCTGCGGCTGCGCCACACAGCGCCTTCCAGTTCTCGTGGCCCGGAGCGCCTTCCAGCGCCGGGTGCAGCACCTGGGCCACGGCCGGCTGCTGCTGCAGCCAGCGCGCCAGCTCGCGCGCGGCGCGGTCCTGGGCGTGGTAGCGCAGCGCGATGCTGGGCAGGGAGCGCAGCACGGCCTCGGTGTCGTTGCCGCCCACGCCCAGGCCCAGGCGCATGTGCGCCAGCTTGATGCGCATGTGCAGCGCCTGGTCGCGCGTGATGATGCTGCCCATGAGCACGTCGCCACCGCCGCTGGGGTACTTGGTCAGCGCATGCACGGTGGCATCCACGCCCAGGCTGTGCGTTCCATCGGCCAGCAGATCGAAGGGATTGAAGGCCAGGCCCGCGCCCCAGGTGTTGTCCAGCACGGTGGTGATGCCCCGCTCGCGGCACAGGCGCACCATGGCGATGAGGTCGGGGAACTCCATGGTCACCGAGCCCGGCGCCTCCAGCCAGACCAGCCGCGTCTTGGGCGTGATTTTGGCTTCGAGGTCGGCAACATCCATGGCGTCATAGCACTGGTGGCGCACGCCGAAATGGGCCAACTCTCCCTCGCTCAAGGTCTTGTTGGGACCGTAGGCGTTGTCGGGCAGCAGCATCTCGTCGCCGGTGCGCAGCAGGGCCAGGGAGGTGGTCGCAATCGCAGCCAGGCCGCTGGGTACCAGCAGGCACTGCAGGCCGCCTTCCAGCGCGCTCAGGCGCTCTTCCAGCAAGAAGGTGGTGGGCGTGCCGTGCAGGCCGTAGGTGTAGCTGCTCTTGTCCAGCCACTGGCGGCGGCGCATGGCCGCCACGTTCTCGAAGATCACCGTCGAGGCCTTGTGCACGGGCGGCTGCGGCGCAACAAAGCCCTCGGGCGGCTGGTAGGGATGGTGGATGAGATGGGTGCTGATCTGCAGGTCGGGTGTGCTCATGCAGCGCATCTTATGCGCTGGGCTGCAGCGTTCAGGCATAAAAAAACCAGGCGGGGAATCCGCCTGGTTTTCACAAGGGCAACGGAGCCGGTGGCTGCGATCAGCTGGCCTTGATCTCCAACATGTTGCTGACGTTGTTCACGCCCTTGACGGATTTGGCAATGTCGCCTGCGCGCATCTTGAGTGCTTCGCTGGGCACCGAGCCGGTCAGCGTCACGGCGCCTGCCTTGGTGTCCACGTCGATCTTGAGGGCGGAGATATCGGGCTCCTTGATCAGGTCGGCCTTGATCTGGGCCGTAATGCCGGCGTCGTCGAGTGCGGCGCCTGCCTGGCTCATGGCGTTGTTGGTGGCCGCTTCGGCCTTGGCAGCACCTTCCTCTATCTTGGTGCCGGCGCTGCTCATGGCGTTGTCGATCTTCTGGCCGGCGCTTTGCGCGGCCTGCTGGGACTGCTGAACCGCAGAGTCGAGCTTCTGGCCCGCAGTGTCTTCGGTCTTGCCGCAGGCGGCAAGGCCGAAGGCCAGGGCAGACACGGCGAGGATCTGGCAGCAGCGTTGGGTGATGAAAGTCATGCGGTTACTCCTTGAATAGTTGTGAGGCGGTCAATACAGGCCTCGACTTTATTGAGGGCCCTGGGACAAACCCATACGACGCCGACGCAAGCGCCTGTAGGACAAGCCCGAACATCCCGGCACCATCCAGTTAGCATGACAATAGCGGCCATGCATTCCCTGGCGCGCTGGTTTCCCTTCCTGGCATGGCCCAAACCTTCGGCAGCCGTGCTGCGCGGGGAGTTCTGGGCAGGTCTCACCGTTGGTCTGATGCTTCTGCCCCAGGGCGTGGCCTATGCCGCCCTTGCGGGCATGCCGCTGATCACGGGCATTTACGCATCCATCGTTCCGGCCCTGGTGGCCGTGCTGTTCAGCGGCTCGCCCCGTCTGGGCGTGGGACCCACGGCCCTGAGCGCGCTGCTGATCGGCGCCTCGCTCACGGGCCTGGCCGAGCCCGGCTCCGCGCACTGGGTGGCGCTGGCCGCATGGATGGCGATTCTGTCGGGCCTGGTGCAGTGGTCGCTGGGGCTGATGCGCGCCGGCTGGCTGCTCAACCTGGTGACCTCGCCCGTGCTCACCGGCTTCACGCAGGCTGCGGCGCTGCTGATCCTGGCCTCGCAGCTGCCCACGCTGCTGGGCCTGCGCTCGACCTGGGGTGCCGTCTGGAACACGCCGTCGCTGCAGCTTTTCGACTGGCAGTCCATCGTCTACGGCATGGCCAGCATTGCCTTGCTCGTGCTCGCCAAGCGCTGGCGTGCGGCCTTTCCCTCGGCCATCTTCATCATCGCGCTGACCGGCGTGATCAGTTGGGCCACGGACTTTGCCGACGACGGCGGCGCCGTGGTCGGCCATCTGCCCGCGGGCCTGCCCAGCTTCCAGCTGCCGGGGCTGCTGAGCTGGGACGAGTTCGGCGCCCTGGTGATGCCGGTGCTGGTGATCTCGCTGGTGAGCTTTCTGGAGACGGCCTCCAGCGCCCAGGTGGAGCACCAGCAGGCCGGCACGCGCTGGAACGAGAACCAGGACCTGGTCGCCCAGGGCCTGTCCAAGATCAGTGCGGGCCTGTTCGGCAGCTTTGCCACCAGCGCCTCGTTCTCGCGCTCGGCCGTGAACCTGCTGGCCGGCGCCAAGACGGGATGGTCCAACGTGTTCTCCATCCTGCTGGTGGTCATCGTGGTGATGTGGTTCATCCCGGCGCTGTACCACGTGCCCAAGGCGGCGCTGGCGGCCATCGTGATCACGGCCGTGGTCAACCTCGTCAAGCCGCGTGTGCTGCTGCAGCTGTTCAAGGTGTCGCGCGTGGAGGGCAGCATTGCCCTGGCCACGCTGCTGCTGACCATCGTCACGGCGCCGCGCATGTACTGGGGCGTGTTCGCGGGCATCGTGCTGAGCCTGGGCTACTTCCTCTACCAGCGCCTGCACCCGCGCATCATCGAGGTGGGCCAGCATCCTGATGGCAGCCTGCGCGACCGCAACCTCTGGCAGTTGCCTCCGCTGGCGCCAGGCCTGCTGGCCCTGCGCATGGATGCCGAGCTGGACTTCGGCTCGGCCTCGGCCCTGGAGCGACGCATCGGCGACGAATGGGCGCTGCGCCCCGAGACGCACCACCTGTGCCTGCTGGCCCAGCCCATCAACCGCATCGACGTGACGGGCGTGGAGACCTTCGTGCGCCTGCAGCTGCTGGTGGCCAAGCGCAGCGGCGTGCTGCACGTGGTGGGCCTGAAGTTGCCGGCCGAGCAGGTGCTGCTGCGCGCCGGCGCCCTGCACCGCGGGCCGCACCTGCGGCTGTACCGCACCGATGCGGAATTCCTCGCCGCGCTGGCCCTGCCGCCCTTCATATCTCGGCCGGGATCAACATCTGTTACCAGCGATGGTGCAAAAGTCGACGCCGGCGCGGCGACAATTGAGCCTACACACTGATACACTTCACCGGCTTTTGATTCAGCCCTCTGTGACTGCCCCCGCCTCCCACCAATCCGTATACCTGCGCGACCTGCGCCTGGCCACAGCCCACGCGCTGGTTACCCACGCTGGCGGGGCGGTCCATTTGCCCACGGATTCGCCGACGCGATACCTGCAGGCGCTGATCGACGAACTTTGTTCGCTGTCGCTGCGCGACCCGCTCACGGGGCTGGCCAATCGCCGCCATTTCCGCACCATTGCCGAGCGCGAGATCGACCGCGTGGCGCGCTCGGGCGAAGCGGCGCTGATGCTGATGCTGGACATCGACCATTTCAAGCAGATCAACGACCAGCACGGCCATATCGTCGGCGACCGGGTTCTGCAGTCGGTGGCCCGGACCCTGACCAGTTGCGTGCGCCCCATGGACACGCTGGCCCGCTACGGAGGCGAGGAGTTCGCCATCGTGCTGCCGGCCTGCCCTGCGACGTTCGGCCTGTCCGTGGCCGAGCGCATACGCAGCGCCATCGAGCGCATGCCGGTGGTCATCTCACCCACGTTGACACTGCAGATCACCATCAGCATCGGCGGCGCCTATGCGCTGCAGTGGATACGCAGCACCACGACCTTGTGGACCGAGCGTGCCGACAAACAGTTGTACCTGGCCAAGTCTGCCGGCCGCAACCGCGTGCACATTGAAGAACAACCAGACAGTACGGTAAGCGCGGAGGAAAAAAGCCTGCTTTTCGGACCTTTGTATGCCCCCTCCCCGTTTGACAATGGGCTGAATCCAGATATTGCAACCGATGTGGACCCCGAAGATGGACTCCGCTGATAGCCCGGTGGTAAGCGACAACGCCATTCCCCACCCCTCCCTGCCCGCTGCCGTTTCGATGAGCGATGCCGTGCGCGCCAAGCCGCGCGGACACATCATCGCCGTGACCAGCGGCAAGGGCGGCGTGGGCAAGACCTTCGTTTCGGCCAACCTGGCCGCAGCGCTGACACGCCATGGCCTCAAGGTCCTGGTGCTCGATGCCGACCTGGGCCTGGCCAACCTGGACGTGGTGCTCAACCTCTACCCCAAGGTCACGCTGCACGATGTGTTCACCGGCCGTTCCACGCTGGAGGAAGCCATCCTGCCCGCCCCCGGCGGCTACTCGGTGCTGCTGGCCGGCTCGGGGATGATCGAGTACTCGCGGCTCACGCCCGAGATCCGCCAGCAGTTCACGCACACCATCGAGACGCTGGCTCCTCGCTACGACATCGTGCTGCTGGACACGGGCGCGGGCATCTCCGACGTGGTGCTGTTCTCGGTGTCCATGGCCACCGAAGTGCTGGTCATCGCCACGCCCGAGCCCACCTCGCTGACCGACGCCTATGCAGCCATCAAGGTGCTTGCCATTCAGCAAAAGCGCCAGCAGATCCGCCTGGCCATCAACCAGGCCGCGCGTCCCGGCGATGGCCGCGCCATCACGGGTCAGCTCCAGCAGGTGCTCAACCGCTTTGTCAGCACGGCCTCCGGCGAGCCATTGCGGCTCACGCACCTGGGCGACATTCCCTCCGACCCGGCCGTGCGCGAGGCCGTGATGCGACGCCAGTTGCTGCTGCAATCCATGCCCGGTGCACCGGCTTCGCTGGCAGTGGCCCAGCTGGCCAATAAAATCAAGGCCCTGCTGGTGTCGGGCGGCTGATCGGGCCGCCCCTCGCCGGCGACCCGATCCAACCTGCGGCACTTGCCGCCCCCCGCCTGCCTGCCTGTGCCCGATATCCTCAATATTTCCTGCTACAAGTTCACGCCGCTGCCCGACGCAGCGGCGCTGCGCGACACCCTGGCCGAACGCGCCCAGGCCCTGGCTCTCAAGGGCACCATCCTGCTGGCCGAGGAAGGCATCAACTTCTTCCTGGCAGGCCCCGCCCAGGCGGTGCACAGCTTCGTCGATCAGTTGCGCAGCGATGAGCGCTTTGCCGACCTGGCCCCCAAGGAAAGCTGGTCCGACACCGTGCCTTTCCGCAAGATGCTGGTCAAGGTCAAGCGCGAGATCATCCGCATGGACCACCCCACCATCCGCCCGGCAGAGGGCCGCGCGCCATCGGTCAGCCCCGCCACGCTGCGCCGCTGGCTGCAGCAGGGCCACGATGACGAGGGCCGCGAGGTGGTGACGCTGGATACGCGCAACGACTTCGAGGTCGATGCCGGAGCCTTCAAGGGCACCATCGACTGGCGCATCACCAAGTTCACCGAATTCCCGCCCGCGCTGCGCGCCCACAAGGCCGAACTGGCCGGCAAGACCGTGGTCAGCTACTGCACGGGCGGCATACGCTGCGAGAAGGCCGCCATCCTCATGCAGGACGAAGGCCTGGACCATGTCTATCAGCTCGAGGGCGGCATCCTCAAGTACTTCGAGGAGACCGACGGCGCCTTCTATGACGGCGGCTGCTTCGTCTTCGACGAGCGCCGCGCCGTGGGTGCGGACCTGTCGGCCGCACCCCAGCTGGAGCATCCGCAGGCCCAGGAGACTCCGTCTGCATAGGCCGATCCCCCAGCCCTGACCTGAAGCCCGGGGCATGCACGCCACGCTTGCGGCGTGCACCACCAATGCGGCCGTACCGGCTGCAGCATCGGCTGCCGTTCAACCCAGGGCACGCACCGAGTTGCTGAGCGAGCGGGCGCAGGCCAGCAGCCCTGGGCCCAGGCGGGCCTGCGCCTCCTCCACCGTCCATCGGCTGGTCGGCGCGACGATGTGCACGGCGGCCACGGGGCGGCCATGGCTGCCGATGACGGGCGCGCCCAGCGTCATGTCGCCCAGAAAGAGTTCCTCCCGGTTGACGGCATAGCCGCGCTGACGCGCCTGGGCCAGCTCATCGAGGATGGCGGCCTCGTCCGTGATGGTGAAACGTGTGTGCGCGGTTCGCTCGCTCTGGCGCAGCAGGGCCAGGGCTTCTTCATCGGGCAGTGCGCTCAGCCAGGCACGCCCCGAGGCAGTGCAGTACATGGGGATGCGGCTTCCAATGGGCATGTGCACCGGCACAAACTGGGCGCTGATGAAGCGTGCCACGTAGACCATCTCCAGCCCGTCGGGCTCGGTCAGGCAGGTGGTCTCGGTCGTGATCTTGGTCAGTTCCGAAAGATACGGATTGGCCAGGTCGATCACCGGGTTGGCCGCCAGGTAGTTGTAGCCCACGCGCATGACGCGCGGCGCGAGCTGGTAGCGCCGGGTTTGCGGATGCTTGCGGACATAGCCCAACTGCTCCAGCGTGAACACCATGCGTTGCGCCGAGCTTTTGTTGATGCCCGCAGCGGCGGCCACATCGGCCAGCGTCATGCTCCGGTGCTGCGCGCTGAAGGCGCAGAGCACGGCCAGGCCCTTCTCCAGCGACTGGTTGAACAGGGGGTTGGTGTCGTCATCCATCGGTGACGAAGCGGGTTGAGACGGTGCTTGCATGGCGGCAAGTATAGGCATTCACATCAAAAGAATCGCATATCGATTTCTTTGAATTGCTTAGTGGTTTTCTCTTATTTCTTGAAGATTCATCCACATTGATCATTGGCATGGTTCCGAGAATTCTCCGCTGCAGGCGAGGGCTGCCCCCAAGGTGACCTGTCCCTGCTCTTTCCTTCCGTCGTTCACGCCAAGGAGTCAGGCAATGCCAGGTTTTGTCCACCGCGTCCTCCACCTCGCCTTGGGCCTGTGTGCCGCCGGCGCCGTCGCGCTGGCTGCGGCGCAAGGCGGCAGCGCCCCGGCCAGCTACAACGTGGGCGCCACGCCCACAGGCATTCCGTTCACCTTTCTGGACGTCAAGAGCAACAGCATCCAGGGCATGATGGTCGACACCATGCAGGCCGTGGCCAAGGCCGGAGGCTTCCAGGCCCATGTGCAGCAGACCAGCTTTGCGGCGCTGATCCCCTCGCTCACATCCAGCAAGATCGACATCATCTCGGCGGCCATGCTCAAGACCGCCGCACGCCAGCAGGTGGTCGATTTCAGCGATGCGGTCTACTCCTACGGCGAGGGCCTGATCGTCAAGGCCGACGATGCCAAGGCTTATGTGTCACTGGACGATCTCAAGGGCGAGGTCGTCGGTGCCCAGGTGGGCACGGTGTTCTACGACCTGCTGCAGAAAAAGGGCATCTTCAGGGAAGTGCGCAGCTACGACTCGGTAGCCGACATGACGCGCGACCTGGCGCTTGGCCGCATCAAGGCAGGGCTGGGTGACCAGCCCATCATTGCCTACCAGATACGCCAGCACAGCTTCCAGGGCGTGAAGCTGGCCGAAAGCTACAAGCCCTCCAACGTGGGGGATGTGTGCCTGGTGGTGCGCAAGGGTGACACCGAAACACTGGCCCGCCTGAACAAGGCCATCGCCACCATCAAGGCAGACGGCACCCTGGCCCAGATCGTCAAGAAGTGGGGCATCTGAGGACATCGGACGCCCGTCGGATCGCCTCGCGCATCACCCCGCTTTGCCGCGCAATGCACGGCAATGACACCTTCGAGGAAAGTACGCCATGCAAGCATTTGTGCAGCACGCGCGAGAGTTCCTGCCCATCCTGCTGCAAGGAGCGGTGGTCACGGTGCAGGTCACCGCGCTGTCGTTCCTGTTGTCCAGCGCGATCGGACTGGTGCTGGCGCTGGGCAAGCTCTCACCCGTGCGCGCCGTCTCGTGGGCCGCGTCGACCGTGGTCAATGTGATACGGGGCCTGCCCATCATCGTGCAGCTGTTCTACATCTACTTCGTGCTGCCCGAGGTCGGCATCCAGCTCACCGCCTTCCAGGCCGGGGTGATCGGCCTGGGCATTGCCTATTCGGCCTATCAGGCAGAAAACTTCCGCGCCGGCATCGAGGCTGTGGACCCAGGCCAGCGGGAAGCCGCATTGGCCATGGGCATGCGACCGGCCCTGCTCATGCGCCGCGTGGTGCTGCCGCAGGCATTCCGCATAGCGCTGCCGCCCTACGGCAACACCCTGGTGATGATGCTCAAGGACTCGTCCCTGGTCTCCACCATCACCGTGGCCGAGATGACGCGCCAGGGCCAGCTGATCGCAGCGTCCACCTTCCAGAACATGACGGTCTACACCCTGGTCGCCCTGCTCTACCTGGCCATGAGCCTGCCGCTGGTATGGGGGCTCAGGCGTCTGGAGAAGCGCTTTGGAGCGGGAAGGAAGTCGCCATGATCGAGATCGATCACCTGGAAAAGGCCTACGGCGAGCATCGCGTGCTGCGGGGCGTCAACCTGCGCGTGGCACGTGGAGAGGTGGTGTGTCTGATCGGCCCTTCGGGTTCAGGCAAGTCCACGGTGCTGCGCTGCATCAACGGCCTGGAGTCGTACCAGGGCGGCGAGGTGCGCGCCTTCGGTGAGCGCGTGGACACACGCGCGCCGTCCATCCACGCGCTGCGCAGCCGCATGGGCATGGTCTTCCAGCGCTTCAACCTCTTCCCGCACCGCACCGTGGTGCAGAACGTGATGGAAGGCCCCATCCATGTGAAGGGCCAGGCTCCCGGCCAGGCCCATGCCGAGGCATTGGAGCTGCTGCGCAAGGTAGGCCTGGCAGACAAGGCACAGGCCTGGCCCGCACAGCTGTCGGGCGGACAGCAGCAGCGGGTGGCCATTGCCCGCGCCCTGGCCATGAAACCCGAGGCCATGCTGTTCGACGAACCCACTTCGGCCCTGGACCCAGAACTGGTGGGCGACGTGCTGGGCGTGATGCGCCAGCTGGCCGAAGAAGGCATGACGATGATCGTGGTCACGCACGAGATGGCCTTTGCTCGCGAGGTGGCCGACCGCGTGTGCTTTCTGCATGGCGGCACCATCGTGGAGGAAGGCCCTTCGGCCCAGGTGCTGGGCGCACCGCGCCATGCACGCACGCAGGACTTCCTGCGGCGCGTGCTGCACCAGCACTGTGCGCCATCAGAAGGTGCGGCATGACGATGGCAGCCACCGCCTCCATCGCATCGTCTTCGTCGGTACGCCCCGTGCTGTCGCACCCGTCAGCGCCATCGCTGTGGGCAGCCACTGCACCCGCCGCACCGCCCACGCCACCGCTGGCGGCACCGCTGACCACCACCGACGTGCTGGTGATCGGCGCGGGATATACCGGCCTGTCGGCAGCACTGCATTTGGCCGAAAACGGCGCCAGCGTGTGCGTGCTTGACGCCCATGCTCCCGGCTGGGGTGCGTCGGGCCGCAACGGCGGCCAGGTGAACCCCACCCTCAAGTACGACCCCGACGAACTGCAGCGCATCCACGGCGCCGCTCGTGGCGAGCGGCTGATCGACGCCGTCTCCCGCTCGGCCGACCTTGTGTACGGGTTGATCGAACGGCACGGCATCGACTGCGCGCCCGTGCGTGCCGGCTGGCTGCAGGTCGGATACACCCAGCAGGCGGTGGACTGCATGCACGCACGCGCCCGGCAGTGGGAACGGCGCGGCGTGCGCGTGGAACTGCTGGACCGCGCTGCCACGGCAGCACGCACAGGCACGCCCGCCTTTGCCGGCGGCTGGCTGGATGGACGCGCCGGCGCCATACAGCCCCTGGCCTACGTGCGCGGACTGGTGCGCGCCGCACAGGCCCTGGGCGTGCAGGTTCACAGCGAATCGCCCGTGCTGGCACTGGAGCGCCAGGGCACGGACCACTGGGTCGCCACCACGGCCCAGGGTCACCGCATACAGGCCAGGCAGGTGCTGCTGGGCACCAACGGCTATACCGATGGCCTGTGGCCTGGTCTGGCGCGCACGGTGCTGGCAGCCAACAGCTTCATCGTGGCCACGCAGCCCCTGGGCAAGGCGGGCGCGCACATCCTGCCCGGGGGCGAGACAGGCTCGACCTCGCAGCGCCTGCTGCTGTACTTTCGCAAGGACGCACAAGGCCGTCTGCTCATGGGCGGGCGCGGCCATTTTGCGGACCCGCAGGGCGCAGGCGACTATGCCCACCTGGAACGCGCCGTGGCGCTGATGTTCCCCGGACTGGGCCCCCTCCAATACGAGTACCGCTGGGCAGGGCGCATCGCCGTCACACGCGACTTCATGCCCCACCTGCACCAGCCTGCCCCCGGCATCACCATGGCCCTGGGCTACAACGGCCGCGGCATTGCCATGGCCACCCTGCTGGGGCGGGAGGCGGCCGCGCTGATGGCCGGCGGAAATGCGCCGGCCTGCCCCTTTCCGGTAACGCCGGTTCAGCCGATACCGCTGCATGGGTTGCAACGGTTGTACATAGCGGCAGGGGTGGCTTGGTACAGCCTGCTGGATCGGCTGGGTGCGTGAGGTTCAGTGGAGCCGGCCGATCAAGCCGCGCCGGCCTGGCGCACCAGCCGCAGCGCCTGCTGCGCCACGCGCTCGCCGAACAGGCGCGCGGTCTCCAGGTCGCCCGGCAGCATCTCGGCGGCCGAGGCATCCGAGGCCGATTGCGCCATGGCGCCGCTGAAGGCGCCTATCCAGTTGAGGTCGTTGCGCTGCGCGGCGCGCGCGTTGGACGGCAGCATGCCGCTGCCCACCCACAGCCCGCCGTGCTGCATGGCCAGCTGGAACAGATAGTCCAGCGTGGTCTGCTTGTTGCCGTTGACGCTGGCACTGTTGGTGAAGCCGGCGAACAGCTTGTCCTTCCAGGCCTGTACGAACCACGGCTTGGACGAGGCATCGGCAAAGCGCTTGAACTGCCAGCTGGGCCCGCCCATGTAGGTGGGCGAGCCGAAGATGATGGCATCTGCCGCCGCCAGCAGCTCCCAGCCGCCGGCAGGCAGCTGGCCGTCGCTGTCTATGGCCAGCATGCGCGCACCCGCGCCATCGGCCACGGCCTGGGCCATGCGCTGGGTGTGCCCGTAACCCGAGTGGTAGACCACCACGATATCTGCCATACAAGAAATCCTCGGGCGCCGGCCACGGCTCCAGGCCGGCAGGCGCCACATTCATCGATCATCCACGCCAAAAGGCCCCACAGCGCTGCTGCGGGGCCCACTCAGGCCGGTAGCCTAACAAAAATAAAGGAGCTGGCGGCAGTGCGCGGGCCACTCAATGGCGCCGTGCATCCACACTCCAGCCACCGGCGCCATGGGCGGCAAAGCCCAGCAGGCCGCCCGTGACGGCGATGTTCTTCCAGAACAGCAGCTGCTGCATCATGGCCGCGTCAGCCGGCACGCTCCAGTAGGCATGGAAGAAGAAGCTGGCCACCAGCGTGAAGAAGGCCAGCGCCAGGGCCGCCCAGCGCGTGCACCAGCCCAGCAGCAGGGCCAGCCCGCCGACGATCTCCACCACCAGGGCCACGGCCACGCCGATCTGCGGCATGGGCATGCCCACCGAGGCCGCATAGCCCACCGTGCCGGCGAAGCCTCCGATTTTCTGAAAGCCCGCAGGCACGAACATCAGCGCGATCAGGATGCGGCCGGCCAGCGCCAGCGGGTTGCTCAGACGGTTCAGCATGATGGTTACTCCTCGTGAATGCTCAGGCTTGCAGATCGAACACCAGGACCTCGGACTGTTCCCCGTCGTGCAGGCGCAGTCGCGGTTCATTCTCCACAAGGGCCGCATCGCCCGTTGTCAGCCGTTGCCCATTGACGCTCAGCGCGCCGCGCACCAGGTGCACATAGGTTTTGCGGCCGGAGGGCAGCTCCATTTCGGCGTGCTCATCGCCGTCGAACAGGCCGGCATAGAGCCGGGCATCGGCATGGACGGTGACCGAGCCATCCGCGCCATCGGGCGAGGCCACCAGGCGCAGGCGGCCGCGCTTTTCCTCGTCGGCAAAGGCTTTCTGCGCATAGCCGGGCGCAATGCCCGTCTCGCTGGGCAGCAGCCAGATCTGCAGGAAATGCGTGGTCTGGCCCGGTGCGTGGTTGTGCTCGCTGTGCACCACGCCCGAGCCGGCGCTCATGCGCTGCACCTCTCCCGGCGAGATGGTCTGCTCATTGCCCATGCTGTCCTTGTGCGAGAGCCGGCCTTCGAGCACGTAGCTGATGATCTCCATGTCCTTGTGGCCATGGGCGCCAAAGCCCGTGCCCGGGGCGATATGGTCTTCATTGATCACGCGCAGGTTGCCAAAGCCCATGTGGCGCGGATCGTGATAGCCCGCAAACGAGAAGCTGTGGTGCGAGCGCAGCCAGCCGTGGTCGGCATGGCCGCGTTCGCGGGATTTGCGCAGGGCGATCATGTGTATGTCCCTTTCAACTGGTCAGATCTTCAAAACTCTTGCGTCGGTGGCTCCACTGTAGAAGCCGCTGTAGCAGGCCAGGCACAGCGGGATTGATGGCATCATTCAAAGCTTTTGAATCCATAACGCCCCATGCCCAGCCCCCGCGACGTGCTCACTCCCGACAGCCTGGCCATGCTCCAGGCCATTGCCGAGGCCGGCAGCTTTGCCGCCGCCGCACGCCAGCTGGGCCTGGTGCCAAGTGCCCTGACCTACCGCGTGCGCCAGATCGAGGATGCGCTGGACGTGCTGCTGTTCGACCGCCGCTCGCGCCACGCCCAGCCCACCGAGGCCGGCCGGGAACTGCTGCGCGAAGGCACCCGGCTGCTGCATGAGATCGACACCGTGGCCCACCGCGTGCGCCGTGTGGCCACGGGCTGGGAGCCGCACCTGACCATCGTGGTGGACGGCGCCGTGGCGCGCACGCCCATGCTGGAACTGGTCGAGGCCTTCTACGCCATGCAGCCGCCCACGCGGCTGAAGCTGCGCGACGGCATCCTCACCGGCACGCTGGAGACGCTGACCTCGGGCCGCGCCGACCTGGCCATCGGCGTGGCCGTCAACTCCAGCAACGTGGCGGGCCTGCAGGCCTGCGAACTGGGCGAGCTGGACTTCGTCTTTGCCGTGGCGCCCCACCATCCGCTGGCCACGGCGCCCGAGCCCATCACCGACGCGACGCTGCTGCAGCACCGCATCATCGCCGTGGCCGATTCAGGCCTGCGCGACAGCGCCAGCATGGGCCTGCTCAGCGGCCAGGACATCTTCACCGTGGACTCCATGCAGGCCAAGATCGAGGCCCAGGTGCGCGGCATAGGCTGCGGCTTCCTGCCCCATTTCATGGCCGACGTCTATGTGCAGGCCGGCCTGCTGGTAACGCGCCAGGTCGCCCGGCCCTCGCGCAATGTGCGCATGCACTACGCATGGTCCTGCCCGCCGCAGCAGGACCCGCCGCGCGCGCTGCAGTGGTGGCTGCAGCAGCTGGAAAGCCCCGCCACGCGCCGCGCTCTCATGGAAAATCATCACCGACATTGAGCTGGCGCACGCCGCCGGGCGGTCTGTGCGGGTGTAGAGTGGTTACAGGTCCCGGCCTGCTCCGCCGCTGCGGCGAAGCAGGCCGGCAAGGACATGCTTCCCGGAATCTGCCACTGCCCGCAAAGGTCTGCTCCATGAACGCTTCCCGCGCCGCCTCCAAGTCCACGGTCAAGAAAAAGGCCACCAAGCCCCCCGAAGCCTCCAAGGCGCGCCCCAAGGCCGGCGCGCGCCGCATCGCCGTGATCGGTGCCGGCATGGCGGGCCTGGCCTGCGCCCGCACGCTGATGCAGGCCGGCCACGATGTCCATGTCTACGAACGGCTGCCCCAGGTGGGCGGGCGCATGCGCTCGGTCAACGCCGCGCATGGCGCCTTCGACATCGGCGCGCAGTATTTCACCGTGCGCGACAAGCGCTTCGAGCTGGCCCTGCAGACCGTGCCCGGCCTGTGCCGCCCCTGGAGCGTGAGCACGCTGCGCGTGCTGGATGCGCAGGGTCGCCAGTCCAGCGCCGCACCCGCACCCACCGAGGCCCATTGGGTGGCCACGCCCGACATGCAGGCCCTGCCCATGGCCTGGGCCGCGCCGCTGTGGGACGCCGACCGCCTGCATCTGGGCCAGCGCGTGACCAAGCTCGAACGCCAGCCCGGCTCGCGCGGCTGGAGCCTGCATGTGGAGACGACCGAGCCGACCACGCAGATCCGCACGGGATTCGATGAAGTGATACTCGCCCTGCCCGCGCCCCAGGCGCGCCAGCTGCTGCAGACCACGCCCCTGGCCCTGTCGCTGGTGCAGGGCATGGCGGCCGTGGAGATGGCACCCTGCTGGGCGCTGACGCTGTCCTATCCCATGGCCACCGAGGCCGGCCTGTCCACCCTGGGCCCACAGTGGAATGCAGCCCGTACCACCCATGAGCGTGCAGTCTGGGTGGCGCGCGAATCGTCCAAGCCGGGACGCTCCCAGAGCGAGCGATGGACCGTGCTGGCCAGCCCCCAATGGTCCCAGGAGCACCGCTCCGACGACGCGCCCCGCGTGCTGGCCAAGATGCAGAAGGCCTTTGGCGAGATCACGCGCATCCGCATCCCCCCCCGCCATGCCAGCGTCTATCTCTGGCCCCATGCCCAGACCCTGTCGCCGCTGGGCAGCAGCCATTTGCGCAACAAGGACGCCGGCCTGGGCCTGTGCGGCGACTGGTGCATTGGCCGCCGTGTCGAGGATGCCTTTGTCTCGGGGCTGGAGCTGGCGCTGGCCATGGTTGCGGACTGAGCCGAGGCAGTGTCCGGCTCCCAGGTCATGGCAAGGGGCGGCGCGAGGCTTTAACATCCGGCCCCGATGATTTGCGCCGTCCCTCAGTCCCCCGATCCCGGCATTGCCACCGCGGCCTCCCCCTATGTGGGCCGCTTTGCGCCCTCGCCCACGGGCCTGCTGCACGCAGGCTCCCTGGTGGCAGCGCTGGCCAGCTGGCTGGATGCCCGGGCCCACGGCGGGCGCTGGCTGGTGCGCATCGAGGACATAGATCCCCCGCGCTGCCAGCCCGGTGCCGACATGGCCATCCTGGGCCAGCTCGCCGCCTGCGGCCTGCTGCCCGACGAGGAGCCGGTCTGGCAATCCCGCCGCGGCGCCCTCTACGAGGCCGCTGTGGAGCAGCTCAAGGCCAGCGGCCTGGCCTATCCCTGCGGCTGCACGCGCAAGGACATCGAGGCCGCCTGGGACCGCCTGGGCTGGATCCATGAACGCCATGTGGAGCGCCCCTACCCCGGCACCTGCCGCGACGGCCTGCATGGCAAGAGCCCCCGCGCCTGGCGCTTTGCGCTGGACCACTTTGCCGGCCACCACCCCGTGCTGCGCTGGCAGGACCGCCGCATGGGCGCCCAGCAACAGGACGTGATCCACAGCGTCGGCGACTTCGTGCTGCGCCGGGCCGATGGCCTGTGGGCCTATCAGCTGGCCGTGGTCGTCGATGACGGCCTGCAGGGCGTCACCCATGTGGTGCGCGGCGCCGACCTCGCCGACAATACGCCCCGCCAGATGCTGCTGCAGCGCGCCCTGGGCCTGCCCGCCCCGCAGTACCTGCATACGCCGCTGGTGCTCATGCCTGACGGCGAGAAACTTTCCAAGCAGCACGGCGCCCCCGCCCTGGACCTGAGCGTCCCCCTGGCCACGCTTCGCACCGCCGCCACCCACCTGGGCCTGCCCCAGCCTTCTCCACAGACCGCATTGGGCGAAGCGCTGCAGTTCTGGGTACGGAGCTGGCGCCATACATACAATTGAGCCCGTGAACCCAATTCCTTCCTCCCACGCCGAGCAGTCCATGGACGGCGACATCCCGAACACCATGCCCGCTGCCTCCGGCACGCCGCATGATTGCCCTTCACCCTCCACGCCTGCGGCCGCGCGTACCGGCCAGCCGCCCGAGGGCGTGGCCCATCCCAAGACCATCAAGAGCTATGTGCGCCGCGCCGGCCGCACCACGACCGGCCAGGCCAAGGCCTTCGAGGAACTGGGCCCGCGCTTCGTGCTCAACTACCAGGCCGCGCCGCTGGACGCAGCAGCCACCTATGGCCGCCAGGGCCGGCTGATCCTGGAGATCGGCTTCGGCATGGGCGAGGCCACGGCACACATTGCGCGCGTGCGCCCCGACGACAACTTCCTTTGCTGCGAGGTGCACGAGCCTGGCGTGGGCGCCCTGCTCAAGCGCATTGGAGAGCAGGACATCACCAACATCCGCATCCTGCAGCACGACGCCGTCGAAGTCATAGACAACATGCTGCCCGAGGCCAGCCTCGACGGCGTGCACATCTTCTTTCCCGATCCCTGGCACAAGAAGAAGCACAACAAGCGCCGCCTGATCCAGGAGCCGCTGGTGGCCAAGCTGGCACGCCGGCTGCGCCCCGGTGGCTACATCCACTGCGCCACCGACTGGGAACCCTACGCAGTGCAGATGCTGGAAGTGCTGGGCGCCGAGCCCCTGCTGGCCAACACGGCACAAGGCTATGCCGCCAAGCCCGACTACCGGCCGCTGACCAAGTTCGAGAACCGCGGCATCCGCCTGGGCCACGGCGTATGGGATCTGGTGTTTGAGCGCCGCTGAGCCGGTCGCGCCCTCCTCCAAGACAAGGCCTCGCATGCAGCCATTGCTACAGAATCTGGTCGAGATGACGGCCCACCGGGACCATCTGCGATTGGAAATCTCGGTGCTGTCCACCTTGTTCAAGCTCAACGGCGTGGTGCAGGTGCGGGCGCTGGAGCTGTTCGCCATGCCTGACGGCAGGCACTGCGTGCGTGCGCGCACCTGGAGCCAGGGCGATGAGGTCATGTCCACCGATGCCGAGGCCCTGTACGACCCGCAGAGCGTGGAGCTGTCCTCCATGCCCTCGCTGCAGCAGGCCCTGCAGCAGCGCGCCCTGGTCGCCTCGGCCGTGCAGCCCGATGGCCGCCATGTGCTGTGGCTGCCGCTGTGGCGCCAGGAGACGGCCTACCACTGCCTGGAGATTGCCCAGTCCACGGCCTTCTCGCCCAGCCGGCTGGATGTGATCCAGGGCATCTTCGGCGTCTATCACAACTACCAGAGCCTGCTGGACTACAGCGAGCGCGATGCGCTGACCGGCCTGCTCAACCGCAAGACCTTCGACGAGCAGTTCCTGCGCCTGTCTCTGCAGGAGCCGCCGGCAGCCATGCCTGGCGTGGCCACGCAAGATGTTCCGGGCCAGTGGCTGGCCGCCATCGACATCGACCATTTCAAGCGCATCAACGACCGCTTCGGCCATCTGTATGGCGACGAGGTGCTGATCCTGGTGGCCAACATCCTGCGCAGCTGCTTCGATGCCAAGGACCGCGTATTCCGCTTCGGCGGAGAGGAGTTCGTGGTGCTGCTGCGCTCGGTCAGCCTGGCCAATGCGCGCAAGGCGCTGGAGCGCCTGCGCCACGATGTGGAGAGCTACGAGTTTCCCCAGGTCGGCCGCATCACCGTGAGCGCGGGATTTGCCGCCATGGGCACCGGCGCGCCGGTGGAGGTTCTGGGGCATGCCGACCAGGCGCTCTACCACGCCAAGGAACATGGCCGCAACCAGACCTGGTACTACGGCGACCTGATCACCCAGGGATTGCTGGCACCCCAGGTGAACAGCAACGACATCGAACTGTTCTGAGCCCGACCTGAGGCCAGGCCGGTCAGGCCGGTCAGGCCGGGTCGGCCACGCGCACGCAGTCGCGCCCGGCGTGCTTAGCCTCGTAGAGCATGGCATCGGCACGCTGCAGCAGTTGCTGCACGCCCTCGCCGCCACGCAATTGGGCCACGCCAAAGCTGGCCGTCAGCATCAGATCCAGCCCGTGGACATGCACGGGCGTGGTGCGCACGGTCTCGCGCAGTTGACCGGCCAGTGCCCCGGCCCGGGCCGCAGCGACACCTGGGATCACGATCAGGAACTCCTCCCCGCCGTAGCGCGCCATCCAGTGCGCCGACGAATCCAGCTCCAGCGCACGCTGGCAGCGCAGCGCCACCTCGCGCAGCGCGGCGTCGCCAGCGGCATGGCCGTGCCTGTCGTTCACCCGCTTGAAGTGGTCCACGTCCACGAACATCACGCTCAGCGCCGCGCCCCGGTCCCGGCTCTGGACGACCTCGGTCGCCAGGCGCTCGTCCATGGCGCGCCGGTTGAGGCAGCCGGTCAGCGCGTCGGTCAGCGACATGCGCTTGACCTCTTCCACCAGCTCCTGCAGTTGCCCGGTGCGCTGGGCCACCAGCAGGTCCAGATGCTCGATGTGGCCGCGCAGGTCATGCTGCAGCTGGGCAAAGCCCTGCACCACCAGATCGATCTCGTCGTGCTGGCCGCGCCGGGTCCGCTCCAGCACCAGTGGCCGCGACAGCTCGTTGGGCTTGAGGCTGGCCGCAAAGCTTGCAATCTGCTGCAGCGGCTGGCGAAGTTCGCGGCGCATCACCCAAGCCACCATCAGGCAGACCAGGGCCGTGAACAGCGCGTAGCCCAGCAGCACGCGCAGCGTGGAGTCGCGCAGCACCTCCAGGTAGTGGCCCCGGTTTTCCCAGACCTGCAACTCGCCCAGCGGCAAGCTGGACTGGCTGTGCCTGGGCGCCGCAATGGCCATGGACACGGCGGGGGCCTGGCCATCCCTGGGCTCGCCGGCCTCGTACATCTCGCCCGTGGAGGTGACGCGCAGCTGCACATGGCCGACCAGGGGCAGCCGGCCCAGCCACTGCACCTGCTCGTGCACCAGGGCAGGCTCTATATCCCACAGCGCGGCCGACAGCGAGATCATGCTGTTGGTCACCACCGTCTCCATGGAACGGCGAAACTCCTGCTGCCCCTTGCGGTACTCCCACCAGGCGTGGGCACCGCCGAACACCAGCATGCAGGCCACGGCCAGCAGCATGATGCGCACAATCAGCAAGGAGGCGATCGAACGGAAGCGGGGCATGGAAGGCGCTCAGCGCAGCAGGTGCTTCAACTCGAATCCGTAGCGCCGCAGCCGGGGATTGAGGTGCTTGCTGTAGCTGCGAAAGTCCAGCGGAGCCAGGGGCGCGCTGATCCTGTGCTCGTAGCGGTCGATCTGGGACTTGTCTAGCAAGGCGAACATGGGCCGCACCTGCTCCAGCCCTTCGGTGGCGAAATCGCTGCCGTGCGCATGGTCGTACAGCATGACCAGGGCCCAGGCGCCCGTGAGGAAATGGCCGCCCGCCAATGCGCTCAGCTCGCCCGTGCGCAGCGCCGTCATGGCGGCGGCCGATGAATTGATGGCACTGAAGAAGGCATCGTGCCCGGGCGCTCCCCCGCGCGCGCGCCAGGCCTGCATGGCGCCAAAGGCCATTTCGTCGTTGCCGGCCCACACCAGGCGCACTTCGGGATAGCGCTGGAACAGCACGGCCGCCTGCTGCTCGGCGCGTTCGCGGCGCCATTCGCCAAAGACTTCCTGCTGCAGCACCACGTCGCCGGCCTCGGCCGCTGCGCGGCGCATGCCGGCATTGCGCTCCACCGACGAGGGCGTGGAGCGGTCGCCGGCAATGGCCACCATGTGCAGCCGGCCATCGGCCGCACGCGCGTGGCCCGACGCCCGCGCGGCGGCGAACAAGGCCTTGGCCGTGAGGTAGCCGGCCTCTTCGGCGCCCGGCTCCAGGCTGCCCAGCCAGTGGCGATAGCGCTCCCGCGCCACGCCGGTCTGGCCACGCAATGTCTCGGGCACGCCACTGAAGGCCATGAAGCTGTCTATGCCTGCCGCCTCCAGCGTGCGCAGGATTTCGGGCGCCACGCTGTAGTCGTTGGTGAACATCACGTAGCGGGGCCGCTGCGCCTTGGGCAGGGCCGCGATCTGCCGCGCGATCTCGATGGGGCGCAGGTGGTCGCGCTGCGCATAGCGCACCTGCAGCTGCATGCCCAGGCTGCTGGCCGCGTCCTGCATGGCCTCGCTGACCGTGGTCCAGTAGCGCTCGTCGGACCGGCCGGGGTTGATGAAGACCACGCTTTGCGCGGCGGCAGCGGCCGATTGCGCCACCACGCCCATCACGCACGCCATGCGCAGCGCCCACGGCAAGACGCCCCGGTGGAGGAATCCACCGGGGCGTCCCGAAGCGGGAGCAGCAGCAATCATCTGCCGCGCAGCTGGATCAGGCGCGCTCTGCCACCCAGGCCTGCACGGCGGCCAGCGCGGCCGGCAGGCCCGCTGCATCCGTGCCACCGGCCATGGCCATGTCGGGCTTGCCGCCGCCCTTGCCGCCGACCTGGCTGGCTACGAAGTTCACCAGCTCGCCAGCCTTGATGCGCGAGGTCTCGGCCTTGGTCACGCCGGCAGCCAGCTGCACCTTGTCGCCATCGACCGCCGCCAGCACGATGGCGGCGGCGCCCAGCTTGTCCTTGAGCTTGTCCATGGTCTCGCGCAGGGTCTTGGCATCGGCGCCTTCCAGTCTGGCGGCCAGCACCTTGATGCCCTTGACGTCGACGGCCTGACCGGCCAGTTCGTCGCCCTGGCTGGAAGCGAGCTTGCCCTTGAGCGCAGCCACTTCCTTCTCCAGCGCACGGATCTGCTCCAGCGCGCCGCCGATGCGGGTGTTCAGCTCGGCCGTCGGCGCCTTCAGCGCAGCGGCCGCCTGGTCCACCGTGGATTCCAGCGATTGCAGGTAGGCCAGCGCGTTCTCGCCGGTCACCGCCTCGATGCGGCGCACGCCAGCGGCCACGCCGCCTTCGCCCACCACCTTGAACAGGCCGATGTCGCCTGTGCGCTGCACGTGGGTGCCGCCGCACAGCTCGCGGCTGGTGCCGATGT
Source organism: Delftia sp. WY8 (assembly GCF_018437695.1). Taxonomy (NCBI): domain Bacteria; kingdom Pseudomonadati; phylum Pseudomonadota; class Betaproteobacteria; order Burkholderiales; family Comamonadaceae; genus Delftia; species Delftia sp. WY8. The sequence goes on along the minus strand of NZ_CP049795.1, from coordinate 6,434,098 downwards.
CCAGCACGCGCACGGAGTCGCCGTACTTCTCGCCGAACAGCATCATGGCGCCCGTGGCCTTGGCCGATTCGATGTCCATCACCCGCGCGTCGGTGGGCGTGTTGGCCAGGATCTCGGCGTTCACGCGGCGCTCGATCTCGCGGATCTCGGCAGCGGTCACGGCCTGGTTGTGGGCAAAGTCGAAGCGCGTGCGCTCGGCGTTGACCAGCGAGCCCTTTTGCTGCACGTGGTCGCCCAGCACTTCGCGCAGGGCCTTGTGCATGATGTGCGTGACCGAGTGGTTGCGCATGGTGGCGGCACGCAGCTGCGTGTCCACCTCGGCCTGCACGGCATCACCTACCTTCAGGCTGCCGGACTCCAGCACGCCGTGGTGGCCGAACACATCGGCCTTGATCTTGAGCGTGTCCTCGACCGCGAAGCGCGCGCCTGCGGTGCTGATCACGCCCTGGTCGCCCACCTGGCCGCCGGACTCGGCGTAGAAGGGTGTGGTGTCGAGCACGACCACGCCGCTCTGGCCGGCCTTGAGTTCCTGCACGGCGCTGCCTTCGGCATACAGTGCCACCACCTTGGCGGCCTCGGCCAGCTTCTGGTAGCCGGTGAAGGCATTGGCCTGGCCCGTGTACTCGAGGGCGCGGTCCATCTTGAACTTGCCAGCCGCGCGGGCCTTGTTCTTCTGTTCTTCCATGGCGGCCTGAAAGCCTGCCTCGTCCACGCCCAGGCCACGCTCGCGGCAGACGTCGTTGGTCAGGTCCAGCGGGAAGCCATAGGTGTCGTGCAGCTTGAAGGCCACGTCGCCGGGCAGCACCTTGGCGCCACCGGCCAGCGCCGCATCCAGGATTTCCATGCCGTTGGCCAGGGTCTCGAAGAAGCGTTCTTCCTCGACCTTGAGCACTTCGGTGATGCGCGCTTCCTGCTCGCGGATCTTGGGATAGGCGTCGCCCATCACGGCCACGAGGTCCTTGACCAGCTTGTGGAAGAACGGAGTCTTCTGGCCCAGCTTGTAGCCGTGGCGGATGGCGCGGCGCACGATGCGGCGCTGCACGTAGCCGCGGCCTTCGTTGGACGGGATCACGCCGTCGGCCACCAGGAAGGAGGTGGCGCGGATGTGGTCGGCAATGACCTTGAGCGACGGGGTCTCGAGGTCGGCAATGTGCGTCTCGCGCGCAGCCGCCTTGATCAGTGCCTGGAACAGGTCGATCTCGTAGTTGCTGTGCACATGCTGCAGGATGGCGGCCAGGCGCTCCAGGCCCATGCCGGTATCCACGCAGGGGGCGGGCAGCGGCTTGACGTTGCCCTGCTCGTCCATGTCGAACTGCATGAACACGTTGTTCCAGATCTCGATGAAGCGGTCGCCGTCTTCGTCAGGGCTGCCCGGAGGGCCGCCGGCCACGTGCGCGCCGTGGTCGTAGAAGATTTCCGAGCAGGGGCCGCAGGGGCCGGTGTCGGCCATCATCCAGAAGTTGTCGCTCTTGTAGCGGCCGCCCTTGTTGTCGCCGATGCGGATCACGCGCTCGGGCGGCAGGCCGATTTCCTTGGTCCAGATGTCGTAGGCCTCGTCGTCCTCGGCGTAGACCGTGGCCAGCAGGCGCTCCTTGGGCAGCTTGTAGACCTCGGTCAGCAGTTCCCAGGCCCACTTGAGCGACTCGCGCTTGAAGTAGTCGCCAAAGGACCAGTTGCCCAGCATCTCGAAGAAGGTGTGGTGGCGGGCGGTGTAGCCCACGTTTTCCAGGTCGTTGTGCTTGCCGCCTGCGCGCAGGCAGGTCTGCACCGAGGTGGCACGCGTGTAGGGGCGCTTGTCGGTACCCAGGAACACGTCCTTGAACTGGACCATGCCCGAGTTGGTGAACATCAGCGTCGGGTCGTTGCCGGGCACCAGGGGGCTCGACTCCACGATGGTGTGGCCCTTGGATGCGAAAAAGTCCAGAAAGCTCTTGCGAATGTCGGCAACGGTGAAAGTGGGTGTGCTCATGGTGTCTAGGAGTTCGGAGCGCGCACGCGGGGCGCTGTCCCTGGCGGGAGGGTGTCCCGTCGGGACCAACGCGCATTATAGGTTTGCCCCATCGTCGCGGCAGCGAGCCCTGCCTAGCCTCCATCACGCACGTGGCCGAAGAAGGCCTCTCCTCCCATCTGCCCGCCCTTGAGCACGATCTCCAGCCCGTCACTGGCCGGATCGCTGACATGCGCGCGCAACAGCGGCGCGCGACTGGCCGGACCTCGGCGCCTGCAGCTGTGGGTGGCGCCCCATCCGGGCCGCAGGGCCGACATTCTTGCGCTGGAGAAATGGCTGGTGCAGGAGATGGGGGAGATGGCTAGCACAGGCGATCTCGCCGTTCCCTGATCCCGCTCAGACTGCGCGCGATGGGCGCCCTGGATAATCGCCAGCCGGAACCACAGCAAGCACACCATGGCGCAACCACCGACACCCGAGCCTCATTCCGCCGAACCGGCCCAACCAGGCAAAAGCCGCATCGTGCCCTGGCTCATCGGCCTGCCCGTGGCCTTCTTCGCTGTGCTCATGCTGGCTGGCCAGTTGCTGTCCACGCCCGAAGGCGAGGCGCGCTGGGTGGAGCGCGAAACCATCAAGATCTGCCGCAAGGAAACCGCCAGGCCTGAGGCCGAGCGCAAGACGCAGCAGTTTGAATCGGTGCAGGACTGCGACAGGCTCGAATTCGACTTCAAGCAGCGCTACGGTGAAAACCCCTGAGGCGGAGCCGCAACGGAAAATGCCCCCACGCTCCCCTGCTTCGCAAGGTCCGCTGCCCCCCAGGGGGCCAGCTTTTTGCCTTGGGGCGGCCCGGCGACAAAAAAGGCCGGCAGAGCCGGCCTTTGGCTTGCAAGGGCCCGTTCAGTCGCGCGTCTCGATGGCCCGGTTGATGCCCAGCGCCGCCAGCGTGCACAGCGCGCCCGACAGCAGATAGATGCCCAGCGCCACCAGTCCGAAGCGCGAGGACACGCCCAGCGCCACCAGCGGGGCAAAGGCCGCGCCGACCAGCCAGGCCATGTCCGAGGACAGGGCCGCGCCCGTATAGCGATAGCGCGAGGGGAAGTTGGCCGTCACCGTGCCTGCCGCCTGCCCGTAGGACAGGCCCAGCAGGATGAAGCCGACGATGATGAACACGTTGTTGCCCGTGGTGCCGCTGCCCAGCAGCCAGGGAGCCACAAAGCTGAAGATGCCGATCAGGCAGGCCATGGTGCCCAGCGTGTTGCGCCGCCCCACCCGGTCGGCCAGCCAGCCCGAAACCATGATGGCGCCGGCTGCACAGAAGGCGCCAACGATCTGCACGCCCAGCACATGGTTCACCGACTGGTCCGAATACAGCGAGATCCAGGACAGCGGGAAGATGGTCACCAGGTGGAAGAGCGCAAAGCTGGCAAGGGCTGCAAAGGCGCCGATGACCACGTTGCGGCCCTCGTCGCGCATCAGCGGCACCACGCCCATGGGCTCCAGCTCGCGCTGCGCCAGCAGCTCGGTGTAGGACTGGCCCACCACCAGGCGCAACCGGGCAAACAGTGCCACCACGTTGATGGCAAAGGCCACGCAGAAGGGATAGCGCCAGCCCCAGCTGAGGAACTCGTCGGCATCCACATGGGCATAGATGAAGGCAAACAGGCCTGCCGCCAGCACAAAGCCCAGCGGCGCACCCAACTGCCCGATCATCGAATACCAGCCCCGCCGGTTCTGGGGCGCCGACATGGCCAGCAGCGACGGCAGTCCATCCCAGGAGCCGCCCAGTGCAATGCCCTGGCCGATGCGCAGCAGCGCCAGCACGATGATGGCGTTCACGCCCGCCTGCTGGTAGCTGGGCAGGAAAGCCATGCCCACCGTACACACGCCCAGCAGGAAGAGCGCCAGCGTCAGCTTGGTCGCCCGGCCCCAGCGCCGCTGCACGGCCATGGACAGCGCCGTGCCCAACGGCCGCGCCACGAAGGCCAGCGCGAAGATGCCGAACGACATCAACGTGCCGTCAAGCTTGGAAAGATAGGGGAACAGCAGTGCCGGGAAGACCAGCACGCAGGCGATGCCGAACACGAAGAAGTCGAAGTACTCCGAGGATCGCCCCAGGATCACGCCGACGGCGATCTCGTTGGGCGTGACATCTTCGTGGGTGTCGGCGCGGGACAGAGATTCCTTGCTTTCGTAGCTTCCGTTGGGGAAGCTTGCAGTTGTGTCGAGGCCGCTCATAGATGGATGCTCCTTGTCTCGTCTCACTGACAGCTCCGTTCTACGCCCTCGCTTGATCTGGCGCAAGGCGGTTTCACCTCGACCGGACTTGGTGTTTTTCCTGCTGCGCGCGGCCGAAAAATGCGGCCTCCGGATCGCCGGGACCTCGCTGCCTGCCCCGCCAGGTAGCAGAAAGTTCCCGGCTTCTCCTTGACGTTGGACAAAATGTCCAATGGACAAATTTATACTTCGTAATACATTTGCCCGGATCTTGTAATCCGCGTTTCTATGTAAACGCGCTCTTGTTGCGCCCCTAGCATGCTAAAAATCAAGGAACTCCGTGGGCCTGCGTGGCTCACCGCGGCCGCTTTGACAGCCAGTCTCACTGGCTGCAGCAAAGCCGTCGTGCTCAACCCGGCCGGCGATATCGCCGCGCAGCAAGGCAACCTGGTGGTCACGGCCACCTTGCTGATGCTGATCATCATCATCCCGGTGATCATCCTCACGCTGCTGTTCGCCTGGAAATACCGCCAGTCGAACACCGAGGCCCACTACGACCCCGAATGGCACCACTCCACCACGCTGGAGCTGGTGATCTGGTCCGTGCCGCTGATGATCATCATCGCGCTGGGCGCCATCACCTGGATCAGCACCCACAAGCTCGACCCCTACCGCCCGCTGGACCGCGTCTCGGCCTCCAAGCCCTTGAGCACCGATGTCAAGCCGCTGGAAGTGCAGGTCGTGGCCATGGACTGGAAGTGGCTGTTCTTCATCCCTGAAAAGGGCATCGCCACCGTCAACGAGCTGGCCGCTCCCGTGGATCGTCCCATCCACTTCAAGCTGACCGCCACCTCGACGATGAACGCCTTCTACGTGCCTGACCTGGCCGGCATGATCTATGCCATGCCCGGCATGCAGACCGAGCTGAACGCAGTGATCAACAAGACCGGTGTGTTCCACGGCCTGGCATCGCACTACAGCGGCGCCGGCTTCTCGGGCATGACGTTCAAGTTCCACGGCCTCAGCGACGAGGAATTCGAGCAGTGGGTTGCCAAGGCCAAGTCCGAAGGCAAGGCCCTGAACCGCGACACCTACCTGAATCTGGTCAAGCCCAGCGAGCGCAACCCGGTCGAGCGCTTCGCCACCGTGGACGAAGGCCTGTACGACAAGGTGCTCAACCGCTGCGTCGAGGAAGGCAAGATGTGCATGCACCACATGATGGCCATCGATGCCGCAGGCGGTGAAGCCTATCTCAAGGCCGTGGGCATGAACCTGCCCCAGGATGTGTGCACGGTGCAAAACGCCGACCGCGTCGTGGCCTTCCTGGACCAGCGCGACGGCTCGGCCGCCAGCGCACAGCAATAAGCAGATAGCGGAAGCGGACGACGGCCAGCCCGCCGCCCGTTCCAAAACGACCTAAGAGACTCGATATGTCTGAACATACCTCCCCGGCACAGGCCCACTGGCTGCTGGGACGCATCACCTGGGACTCCATCCCGATGGCGCATGAGCCCATCGTGCTGGTGACCTTCATCGCCGTGGTGCTCGGCGGCCTCGGCGTGCTGGGCCTTCTCACTAAGTTCCGCCTGTGGGGCCCGCTGTGGCGCGACTGGCTGTGCAGCATCGACCACAAGAAGATCGGCATCATGTACATGATCCTCGGTCTGGTCATGCTGCTGCGCGGCTTCGCAGATGCGCTGATGATGCGCCTGCAGCAGGCCATGGCCTTCGGCGACAACCTGGGCTACCTGCCTCCGCACCACTACGACCAGATCTTCACCGCCCACGGCGTGATCATGATCTTCTTCGTGGCCATGCCCTTCGTGACCGGCCTGATGAACTACCTGGTGCCGCTGCAGATCGGCGCCCGCGACGTGTCCTTCCCGTTCCTGAACAACTTCAGCTTCTGGATGACCACGGGCGGCGCCGTGCTGGTGATGATCTCGCTGTTCCTGGGCGAGTTCTCCACCTCCGGCTGGCTGGCCCTGTCCAACCTGGGGGCGCAGAACCCGGGGGTCGGGCTTGACTACTACATCTGGGGATTGCAGGTGGCCGGTGTCGGCACCACGCTGTCGGGCATCAACCTGATCGTGACCATCATCAAGATGCGCGCACCCGGCATGAACCTGATGAAGATGCCCGTCTTCACCTGGACTGCCCTGTGCACCAACGCGCTGATCGTGGCCTCGTTCCCCATCCTGACCGCAGCCCTGGTGCTGATGTCGCTGGACCGCTACGTCGGCACGAACTTCTTCACGAACGACCTGGGCGGCAACCCCATGCTGTACGTGAACCTGATCTGGATCTGGGGCCACCCCGAGGTCTACATCCTGATCCTGCCGTGCTTCGGCATCTTCTCCGAGATCGTCTCGACCTTCAGCCGCAAGCGCCTGTTCGGCTACACCTCCATGGTGTACGCGACGGTGTGTATCACCATCCTGTCCTACCTGGTGTGGCTGCACCACTTCTTCACCATGGGCTCGGGCGCCAGCGTGAACACGTTCTTCGGCATCACGACGATGATCATTTCGATCCCGACGGGCGCCAAGATCTTCAACTGGCTGTTCACCATGTACCGCGGCCGCATCCGCTTCACCGTGCCGATGCTGTGGACCGTGGGCTTCATGTGCACCTTCGCCATCGGCGGCATGACCGGCGTGCTGCTGGCCGTTCCCCCGGCCGACTTCGTGCTGCACAACAGCCTGTTCCTGATCGCCCACTTCCACAACGTGATCATCGGCGGCGTGGTGTTCGGCGTGTTCGCCGGCATCAACTTCTGGTTCCCCAAGGCCTTCGGCTACAAGCTCGACGAGTTCTGGGGCAAGTGCTCCTTCTGGTTCTGGCTGGTCGGCTTCTGGGTGGCCTTCACGCCGCTGTACGTGCTGGGCCTCATGGGTGTGACGCGCCGCGCCAACCACTTCGAGGACCCCTCGCTGCAGATCTGGTTCATCATCGCCGCCTGCGGCGCAGGCCTGGTGGCCCTGGGCATCGGCAGCTTCCTGATGCAGCTCGTGGTCAGCTACTTCAAGCGCGACCAGCTGCGTGACGAAACCGGCGATCCATGGGAAGGCCGCACGCTGGAGTGGGCCACATCCTCGCCCCCGCCCCAGTACAACTTCGCCTTCACGCCCGTGGTGCATGAGATCGATGCCTGGTGGGATATGAAGAAGCACGGCTACCAGCGTCCGCTGACCGGCTTCAAGCCCGTACACATGCCCGCCAACACCGGCGCCGGTGTCGTGATCGCTGCGCTGTCCACGGTCTTCGGCTTCGCGATGATCTGGCACATGTGGCCCCTGGCCATCGTGTCCTTCGCCGCCACCGTGCTGGCGTCGATCATCCACACGTTCAACTACAAGCGCGACTACTACATCCCCGCCGCGGAAGTCGCGGCCACGGAAGAACTGCGCACACAACAGCTGGCACGTCATGTCTGATATCCGTTACACCGCAGGCGGCGCTGCCGCCCTGGCCCCGCGTGAGTACCACCTCGCCGAGGAGCCCCATCCCGAAAACGGCACCGCTCTGGGCTTCTGGCTCTACCTGATGAGCGACTGCCTGATCTTTGCAGCGCTGTTCGCCACCTATGGCGTGCTGGGCCGCAACTACGCTGCAGGCCCCACGGGCGCCCAGCTGTTCGACCTGCCCCTGGTGGCGATGAACACGGCCTTCCTGCTGCTGTCGTCCATCACCTTCGGCTTCGCCATGCTGCAAAAGCAGCAGGGCAAGCTGGGCGGCACGCAGATGTGGCTGGCCATCACCGGCCTGTTCGGCCTGTGCTTCCTGGGCCTGGAACTCTATGAGTTCTCCCACCTGCTGCACGAGGGCGCTGGCCCTCAGCGCAGCGCCTTCCTGTCCTCGTTCTTCACGCTGGTGGGCACCCACGGCCTGCACGTGACCTTCGGCCTGATCTGGCTGGTCACGCTGATGATCCAGATCAACAAGCACGGCCTGACGCACGAGAACAACCGCCGCCTGATGTGCCTGTCGATGTTCTGGCACTTCTTGGACGTGGTCTGGATCGGCGTCTTCACTTTTGTTTATCTGATGGGGGTGCTGTAAATGGCTGCACACGACATCCACGCCGGCCACGGTCACCACGACCATCACGGCCATGACGACCACCACCACGATGCCGGCCCGCACAGCACGTTCTCGGGCTACATGTGGGGCTTCGTGCTCTCGATCATCCTGACGGCCATCCCGTTCTGGCTGGTGATGGGCAACATCATCTCGGACCGCTCGACGGCCGTGATGGTGCTCGGCGGCTTCGCCGTGGTGCAGATCCTGGTCCACATGGTCTTCTTCCTGCACATGAACGGCAAGATCGAAGGCGGCTGGACCCTGCTGTCCACCATCTTCACCGTGGTCTTCGTGGCCATCGGCATCGCAGGCACGCTGTGGGTCATGTTCCACATGAACACCAACATGATGCCCCAGCACACCATGCCGGCCGATCCTGCGGCGCAGACGGCACCGGCCGTGGTCACGCCTTGACCGCATCCGGAAACTCCGGGCCCTCCAGCCGCGCAGGCGCATCGCGCCGGCGCGGCCCACTCGCTCAGGCGATGCTCATCTCGGTGGGCATCGCCTTGTTTTTGGGCTTCATCTTCCTGGGCAGCTGGCAGGTGCAGCGCCGCGCCTGGAAGCTGGATCTCATAGAGCGCGTGGAGCAGCGCGTGCACGCCGCGCCCGCTGCCCTGCCCCCGCCCGCCGAATGGCCGCAGATCACGGCCGCCGACCATGAATACCGCGCTGTGCAGGCCAGCGGCCAATGGCTGACAGGCAAGACCGTGCTGACCCAGGCCGTGACCGAGCTGGGAGCAGGCTTCTGGGTGCTGACGCCGCTGCAGCTGGACGATGGCAGCCAGGTGCTGGTCAACCGGGGCTTCATCCCCACGGAGCAGCGCGCACGCTGGCAGGCGCAGCCCGGGCAGGCATCCCAGGACCAGGTAACGGTGTCCGGCCTGCTGCGCATCAGCGAGCCGCGCGGCGGTTTTCTGCGCGAGAACGATCCTGCTCAGCAGCGCTGGTTCTCGCGCGATGTGGCGGCCATTGCACAGGCCCAGGGCCTTGGCAAGGCAGCGCCCTATTTCATCGACGCCGGCCTGCCCGGCCAGCCCGTGGCGGACGGCACCTGGCCGCGCCCGGGCATGACCGTGATCCGCTTTCCCAACAGCCACATGGTCTACGCACTGACCTGGTACGGATTGGCGCTGATGGTGGTCGGTGCCGCCTGGCTGGTCAGGCGCAATGACCAGCAGCCGGCCGGCAAGCCATAGAACCGCCTTGCGCAGGCAATGGGGCCATCGATGACATCGGTGGCCCTTTTTCTTCAGTCCTCTACAAGACCCTGCCGCGCCACGGCTGCCTGCGGTAGCGCACAATCGCCCGCGTGAATTCGCCTTCAGAGTCCCTGTTCCGCGTCGAGCGCACCACCGAACGCCAGAACATGCAGCTGCTGATACAGCTGCGCTGGTTTGCCGTGGTCGGGCAGGTGATCACCATCTCCCTGGTGCACTACGGCTTCGGCATCAACCTGCCGCTGCCGGCCATGGCCCTGGTGCTGATGGCCAGCGTGTTCACCAACCTCGGCTACATCTACTGGTACCGCAGCCACCGCCGCCAGATCTCGGCGCGCAACCTGTTCCTGGCCCTGCTGGCCGACGTGCTCGCCCTGGCCATACAGCTATATCTGAGCGGCGGCGCCAGCAATCCCTTCATCTACCTGTTCCTGCTGCAGGGCATTCTGGGCGCCGTGCTGCTCAGGCCCGTGCACGCCTGGATCATCGTTGCCAGCACATCGCTGTGCACCCTGGTGCTGGCCATCGTGCACTGGCCCCTGCCCATTGGCGCGGCGGGACCGGACGGGCTGCCCGGCCTGTACGTGAGCGGCATCCTGATCAGCTTCGGGCTGACCACGGTGCTGCTGGTGGTCTTCCTGCGCCGCATCGTCTCCAACCTGCGACGGCGCGACGCGCGGCTGGCCAACATGCGCCAGCGCGCCAGCGAGGAAGAGCACATCGTGCGCATGGGCCTGCTGGCCACGGGCGCGGCGCACGAGCTGGGCACGCCGCTGTCGACCATGTCCGTCATCCTGGGCGACTGGCAGCGCATGCCCGTCATCACGCAAGATCCCGATCTGCTCGCCGACCTGCAGGAGATGCAGCAGCAGCTGCTGCGCTGCAAATCCATCGTCTCCAGCGTGCTCATGTCCGCCGGCGAAACCCGCGCCGACGCGCCCCAGGCCACGACCTTGCATGCCTTCATGGATGGAGTGGTCGCCCAATGGCAGTCACGCCATGCGGTGGAGCGTTTCGACTATGTCCAGGCCGAAGAGGACTTCCCCATTCTTTCGGATACCGCGTTGCAGCAAATGGTTTGCAATGTGCTCGACAATGCCTCCGAGGCATCTCCCGGCCATGTGGCGCTGCACCTGTCCGTGCGCACCGGCATGCTGTGCATCACCGTGCGCGACAAGGGTCCCGGCTTTGCACCTGCCGTGCTGGAGCAGCTGGGCCAGCGCCATATCTCCACCAAGACGGAGCGCCCGGGCCGCGGACTGGGCCTGTTCCTGGTGCTCAACGTGGCGCGCTCGCTGGGCGGACGCGTTCAGGTGAGGAACACCCCGCCCAGGGGCAGCGAGGTGGAGATCCGCCTGCCCCTGTCATCGATTGCCATTGAACCCGGCGCCTGAAGCGGCGCCCACAGGAACCCGAATCGCCCATGGACAGCTCCCGCCTCCTGCTGCTGGTTGAAGACGATGCAACGTTTGCACGCACGCTGACGCGATCGTTCGAGCGGCGCGGCTACCGCGTGCTGCAGGCCGCCAGCGCCGAGGAAGTGCGCGAGCTGCTGCAGACGCATTCGCCGCAATACGCCGTCATGGACCTCAAGCTGGCCGGCAATGCCTCGGGCCTGAGCTGCGTGCAGATGCTGCACCAGCACAACCCCGAGGCGCTGATCGTCGTGCTCACCGGCTATGCCAGCATTGCCACGGCCGTGGAGGCCGTCAAGCTCGGCGCCTGCCACTACCTGGCCAAGCCGTCCAACACCGACGACATCGAGGCCGCCTTCGGCCGCCTCGAAGGCCGCACCGACGTGGAGCTGTCGCGCAACCCCACTTCCATCAAGACACTGGAGTGGGAACACATCCACGAAACCCTGGCCGAGAGCGACTTCAACATCTCCGAGGCCGCACGCCGCCTGGGCATGCACCGGCGCACGCTGGCGCGCAAGCTGGAAAAGCGGCAGATCAAGTAAGACGGCAGGCACCAAGACAAACCGGGCCTCAAGGGCCCGGTTTGTCATTGCGCGGCCATGGCCCTCAGGCCATCAGCCCAGCCAGAGGTAGTGATCGATCAGCAGTGCCAGGAACAGCACGCTCAGATGCACCAGCGAGAAGCGGAAAGTCCTGCGCGACAGCTCGTCCGAGTAATTGCGCCACAGCGCGAAGGCATAGCCGCAAAAGCCCACGCTCAGCACCACGGCCACCACCAGGTACAGCCAGGAGCTCATGCCGTACATGAAGGGCAGCATGCAGGCTGCGAACAGGATCACCGTGTACAGCAGGATCTGCAGCCGCGTGTACTCGCTGCCATGCGTGACGGGCAGCATCGGCAGGCCCGACTGGCGGTAGTCCTCCACGCGGTACAGCGCCAGCGCCCAGAAATGCGGAGGCGTCCACAGGAAGATGATGAGAAACAGGATCAGCGCCTCGGGTCCGACCTGGCCCGTCATCGCGGCCCAGCCCAGCACGGGCGGCATGGCGCCGGAGGCGCCGCCGATCACGATGTTCTGCGGCGTGGCGGGCTTGAGGATCACCGTGTAGATCACGGCATAGCCCACGAAGGTGGCCAGCGTCAGCCACATGGTCAGCGGATTGGTGCACAGCAGCAGCACCAGCGCACCCAGCGTGCACAGGATGGCCGAGAAGGCCAGGGCCTGCTGGCTGGTCAGCTCCCCGCGCGCCGTGGGCCGCCAGGAGGTGCGCTTCATGCGCGCATCGATATGGCGCTCCACCAGGCAGTTGAAGGCCGCTGCGGCGCCCGCCACCAGCCAGATGCCCAGGCAGGCCAGCGCCATGTGCAGCCACTGGTCGGCGTTGGGCCAGCCCGGCACGGCCAGCACCATGCCGATCAGCGCGCAGAACACGATCAACTGCACCACGCGGGGCTTGGTCAGGGCATAGAACTGCGTCCAGCGTGAGGACTCGACACTCAGGGAAGCTTGTTTACTCATGCAATCTCTCCACGGGCAACCGGCAACCCGGCCCGCAGCGTGCCCGGGCGACTGGCCGCCAGGCACCAAACAATCACGGTCACCAGCGCGGCTGCGCCACCCGTATGCAGCACCGCGGCCACCAGCGGCCAATCGAGCACCACGTTCGACAGGCCTGTCAGCACCTGCAGCACCAAAAACGCACCCAGCACGCGGCGCTGCAACGCCAGTGCGGGCACTTCACCCAAACGCCACCACAGCCCGGCCAGCGCAGCCACCACCACATAGGCCGCCAGGCGGTGCAGATAGTGGATGGCCGTGAGGCCCGCAAAGCTGATGTTGCTGCCGTCCTGCAGCAGGCCCAGCGGACGCCAGATCTGCAGCGCCTGCGAAAAATCCATGGCCGGCCACCAACTGCCCTGGCAGGTCGGAAAACTGCTGCAGGCCAGCACCGCATAGTTGGTGCTGACCCAGCCACCCAGTGCCACCTGCAGCACCAGCAAGCCCAGGCCCAGCCACAGCAGAGCACGCAGGCCCGGGGAAATCACCGTTGCCTGCTGCTGGCGTGCCGCCCGGCTCAGCCCCACGGCGGGCACGCACAGCAAGGCCAGCAGGCCCGTGCCGCCCAGCAGGTGCAGGGTCACGATGGCCGGAAACAGCTTCATGGTCACGGTCCAGGCGCCAAAGGCACCCTGCAGGCAGACCCAGAACAGCGCCAGCGTGGGCCACCAGGGGCTCATGGCCCCCAGCCGTGCGCCTTCCACGCCTTGGGCGCCACCCGCCCTGCCCTGGCGGCGCGCACGCCGCCAGGCCATGATGGTCATGGCGATGATGAGCACGCCCACGGTGGTGGCCAGATAGCGGTGGACCATCTCTATCCATGCCTTGCCATGCGTCACCGGCCCGGTGGGCATGGCGGCCTGCGCCTCGGCAATCTGCGCGCGGGCGCCCATGGGGCTGGCGCTGCCATAGCAGCCCGGCCAGTCAGGGCAGCCCAGGCCGGAATCGGTCAAACGCGTAAAGGCGCCGAACAGCACCAGGTCGAAAGTCAGGAACAGCGTCAGCACCGACAGTGCCTGCAGCCGCTTGAGCGAGCCACCGTTGCGGTTGCGCAGCCACACCCAGGCCAAGGGTCCCAGCGCCAGCAACAGGCCCAGCAGCATCAGCTCCAGAACGGGGGCCAGATCGTACAGCGCCTGCTCGTTCACCTCCGCCCTCCGCAGCGCAGCGTCCACCGGACGGAACTGACCCCAGGCAAGCCGCAAGGCAATGCCACAGGCGCATCCGGTTGGCGACAGCAGAACTTCATAAATGAGAGCAATTTGACGAGAAGGCTCAGCCCCATGCGCGAGATTGGATCGCAGGCCGGGCCCACAGAGAATCAGGACATGCACCCAGATACAGGCTGCGGGACGGCGCCCCATGCACAAGGCCCGCCAAGCGGGCCCGGTCGCTGCAACTTTCAGAGCAGCATGTCTTTGATATGAAACAATTCTACTTGCCTGCGCACCACTCAAGCGCCCAAGCGCGCAGTGCCCCTAGACCGCAGCCAGCTTCTTTTGGCCGGCGTGGTGCGGCTTGGGCCGGGTGCACACGAATTTGCGCAGGGCACCGCCCGAGGCATCGGTGGCCCGGCTTTACACAACTGCTCAGATTCGCTCAGACTCAGACGCCCAGCGTTCCTTAGATTGACGCTTTTACTTGGGGACCGGCAACCGCCGGGTGAGGCCATGATTGCAGGACGCTCGTGGACTGTGCTTGATGGGCGCGGACACGAAATCGGGCGTGTCGAAGGCGATGAATTCGTCCGGTGCGGGACCAGGCTCATCTACCGCATCGATGGGCCGGCGCTGTACTCCATGGACGGCTCGGCCAGACTGATGGGCTTTATCGAAGGGACCGAGGTCAGAACCCGGCAGGGGCGGATCTTTCTCAAATTCCTCGCGCATTGAACTGCGCTGCTCTGATCTGCGCAGCACCGTGCGCATGCAGCGGCAAGCTTTCGGCCCCCTTCTGCGCCGGCCGATGACAATCTATATCAATTCATTCATAGCCAGTCGCTAAGACGCACAGATAATTGCCGGCATTCGTGTGAATTGTGAGAAGGGACCGGGCCACGTGCCACGCCCTTCGCATGCTGGAGGATTGGCAGATGAGCGCCCCGGAAATGGAGGCCATACAGGAGCGGCTGAAGAAGCTGCGGGCCGACGAGGCGCAGGTAGCCGAGCAGCTGGAACGGCTGCAGACCCAGAAGGCTGCGCTGGAGCACAGGCAAGCCATGATCCAGGGCGCCTTGGAGGTGCTGGAAGAGATGCGGCAGGAGCTGGAGCCATGAACCGCGGCAAGCCCGGTTCGTCCCCGTCCCCGTCCTCGTCACCGCCCGCCACTGCCCTGCCAACAACCCAGGACTGGCTGGAAAGAATTGCAGCCCTGGATGCCACGCAGCCGCCGCCTACCCCACCTCGTCCGCGCAACACCCGCAAAGCAGCGCGCCGCAAGGCGGTCACCATCGTGGCAAGGCTGGTGCTGCTGGTGCTGCTGGCCATCGCCCTGGCCGTGGCGGCGCAATTGATGTGGGTCAAGTAGCTGCCTGCGGTATACCCTCGCATCCTGGCGAAGTTCCCATATTGTTTGCATGCTCACTTGCGCCTAGCATGGAGGCACACTCAACGCAGTGGAGGTGTCATGGCCGATCCCGAAGAACCGCTGGAAATACGCTCAGAACGCTGGCAGTCGCTGAAGGGGCTGGACATCGCCTCCGTGGATCTGGGCCCCATCTGCGTGGTGCTCTTGCTGACGTTGATCTGCATGGCCGTGATGCTGCTGCTGGCCAAGTCCGGCGCCGAGCAGGTGCGGCAGGCCCAGCCATCGCCCCAGGCCAAAGGCCCTGCTCCCCGACCGCAACCGGCGCAGCCCGTGGCAGAACCCGCCCAGCAACAGACCTGGATACCGGCCTTGCGCACCTGAGCGCGGCAAGGCCGGTCCAGGCCGTAGGTAGCGCGTTCAGACCTTCATCGAACGTGTCGCAATGAAGGTCGGCACGAACTTCTCGATCACAAAACGGGCGTGGGGCTGCCAGTCCTCGTGGAAGCCCGTCAGCACAAGCCCCGCATCCAACTGCCCCCCGATCTGATCGGCCAGCGTATGGCCGAACACCAGGGCCTCGTTGCGCTCGCGCTTGGCCGCAATCGCCTCGGGCGGCAAATCCGCCACATCGGAATACGGCAGGCGCCAGGCGGGCCGCACGAGTCCTTGCTCGCGCAATGCAGGATCACGGTCCTCCACGAAGACCACCGGATTCCAGAAGCTGGACAGAAGACGCCCGCCCGTCGTCAGCACCCGCGCGCATTCACGCCACACGGGCCGCACATCGGGCACGTAGAGGTTGGAGATGGGGTGAAAGATCACATCAAAGCTGGCGTCTGCAAAGACCCCCAGATCGCGCATATCGCCCTGCACGCAGGTCAGCGCAAGGCCTTCGCGCTCGGCCACATGCCGGTCCTGCGCAAGCTGGCCGGCTGAGGCGTCGAAGACGGTGACCTGGGCGCCCGCCGCAGCAAGAATGGGCGCCTGCTGGCCGCCGCCGCTGGCAAGGCAGAGGATGCGCAGGCCGCGTACATCATCCAGCCAGCCGGCAGGCAAGGGGCCTGGCGTGAGCCGCGCCTGCCAGCTTCCGGCGCGGGCCCGTGCTATTTCGGCGCTGTCGACCGGGCGCGACCAGTCGCAGGACTTGGCAGCCTGCTGGTTCCAGGCGGCCGTGTTGTGGGCAAGGATATCGATGGATCCGTCATGGGCACTCTTTCAAAAATTCCGAAAGGAGGCCGCACGGCGACGCCGGGTTGCGTTCAGGAAACGCAGAGCAATCAACGAACAGGCAGGAGGTGACGCAGGCGTCCGCCGTCGGCCGGCAAAGGGCTTCGGGGGATTGGTCGGACGCAGGTCCGAAGGCGTCACAGGTTCATGTCAGGCTCGCAATGGTCGCAGGAACGGAAGCAAAAATTCTAGGGCTGCCCGAAGCACGCTGTCAAACAGCTGCGGCGCCTTCCCCACACGGTCATGCAAAAGTCACAACCGTGAGACGGCCTGGCTGTAAGTTGAACACGCACCCTCGATGGCGCCGGCTTCTGCTGCGCCTTGGCGCGCCCGCTGACGACCGCCTTTTCCAACCCGGCGCCCAATGGATACCGAGGAGCAACACTTTGAAGGAGAGCTATGCGTAGTCCCAAGAAAGGCAGAGAGCCGATCCGGCTCCTGGACCTGGCCCCCGCCGTCTTCTGCATGCAGTGCGAACAGGAAAAGCCCGCCACAGGCGCCCGCCAATTCCATGCGTGGCACGTGTGCAGCGATTGCTCGCAGAAGCTGGCCCGACTCCCCACGGCGCAAGCACCGACGGCGCACCCTGCGCACTAAGGCAAGCGATTCCCCAAAACGACAGCCCGCCAAATGGCGGGCTTTCTCATGCCCTTTCGGGCATGGGCGGGACCATGACAGTGGATCGCGCCTACCAGGGCGCAAACACCATCATCAGCGCCACGGCCACGACGGCTGCGGCGATGTACATGGTCCGCCTGGTGGCGAACCGGTTGCGGGACGACGACGTGGGCACTTGGCCAGGGGTGTTGGGAGGAGGTGTGTTCATGGCCTCAAGCATGGGTGCCGCCCAGGCACGCCCTTGTCGGACAAGCACAGGTCAGGGAATCAGCGCAAGGCAGGACCAGGCCGTCGGCATTGGCCCATGGCCCGGTGGTCTGAAAGACAAATGACGCTGCAATCGCTCGCGTGTGCCTCAATATGGGCGGACTCCGCAGATCAGGTGTGAACCGGTGCCGAGAAATCCCAGGCGTTTGCGGGCATGACCGCGCAAAATGCCCCTGCCAGCGTCGCGTTGTGGTGTTCCACAATTTTCTGCGCTGCAAGCTGGGGGGTGTCGGCACAAGTATGTCCATCCGCAATAAGGACGGCATCAAGGCCCAGATCGCGAGCGACCCGGCAATTGGTGTCCACGCAGTACTGAGTCTTCATGCCGGTGATGACCAGGCCGGTCACGTTGCGTGCTTGAAGCTGCTGCAACAGATCGGTGCCTGCAAAGGCGCTTGGGCGGTGTTTTTCGAACACAACCTCACTGCCGTCCAGTTGCAGTTCGGGTGCGAGTTGGGTCAGTGGGCTGCCTGGGCCAATGGGCGTTCCCACGGGACCGATGTGACGAGCCAGAAAAACTGGCGCTCCCGCACGGCGGGCCTGTGCCATCAAGGTGTTGATGGTGTCCAGCACCTCGGTGCAGCGCCACATGGGTTCAGGGCCTCGGACCAGGCCGACCTGAACATCGAGGACTAACAGAGCAAACATGAGAACAACTCCTTGCGTGGTGCCGGCGACGCAAGGGCAAAAAAAAGGGCCCTGTCCATCGCTGGCGGGCCTGGGAAGTGGTTCAACTGAGACTCACGGCACTTCACACGGTCCGCAGGAAGCGGTCGTGGAGATGGTAGTGGTGAGAGTGCAGTGAACCATGGAGTTCCATTGTAACGAGCGCCTTCGCCTGTCATCTCAGCACCTATGCGGCTTTTTTGCGTTTGTCGCGCCGCAGATCTCGCCCCTGTAGTTCCGGACGCTGTCCAGCTGTTTTCGGGGGATACGTCAGGCAAGAACAAGCCCACTGTTAGGCCTTGTCTGCACCTCGGTGTGCTTCACCTTCTTCGACGTCTCGTCACTTCCCAGGATGACAAGGTGCTGCGTCCTTTGCGAGACCAGTTCATGGAGAACCCTCAGGCGCTGACGGATCCGGGCAGCGACTACGCGGACAACAGCGCCCAGCGTTCGTGATCTCGCCAGCGACCACCGACCTTCATGAATGCGGGCGACAACCCCTCCAACTTGAAACCACAGGACTTCACCAGTGCTATGGCTGCCTTGTTCTCAGGCTGAATGTTGGCTTCCAGCCGATGCAGCTTCGAAGTCCTGAAGACCTGCTTCACGACATGCGCGAGGCCCTCCTTCATCAGGCCCTTCCCTTCGAAGCCCGAGAATGCAAAGAAGTCGATATGGGCAGAGCGGAACGGGTCCATCAGGATGTTCGTGATCTGCACGACCCCGGCAAAACCATCGCTGCGCCACTCCCAGATCACAAATGCCGCACCCGACGGCTCCTGCACGCGAGCCAGGTAGCCCTGGAACTCCTGTGCCGTGCTGGGCGGCGAAACCCATGGAGCGTGCAGTTTGCGGCTCTGTCCGACCGCGTCGATGAACTGCTGCTCCAGATCGGCGGTCAGCGTCGAAACGTAGATATCTGTGCCCATGACTTCCCTTCTCTGTGGAGAGAAAAGTGTAGCCAGCCCAGGAATCCGTCGGAAGCCCGGCAGCGCGCTTGCACCCTACAGCCTTGTCAAGTGCACCATTGAAACGACGAAGCCCGCTCGGCGCGGGCAGCCTAAGAATTCGAGTTCGAGCTCGGCGCACCATCAAGAGGCGATGCGCAAGCGCTCGGGTCGAACGATATGGAAGAAATGGCGCGACTGCCAACGGCGCAGCGTTGTGGAGGCGAAGAAGAACTTGCTTTAAGCGGCCGGGCGAAATGGTGACCGTACGCATGTTCGACTGCCAGCTTGTGGAACTGCATGTCCACGTCGGCTTGCTCAATCGCTTTAGCCAGATTGGCCACTCTCGAGCCGCATTCTGTTTGTGCACCAGAACCGACGTGAGTAGGGATGTCTATCTGGAGCGGGCGATGGGAATCGAACCCACGTCTTGAGCTTGGGAAGCTCAGGTCCTGCCATTGAACGACGCCCGCCTTGGCCAAGCCATTGTCGAATCATGCATTTCTTCGCCAAGGGCTTGCATTTCTTGGAAATTTCACGGCGCGCTTGCCGCAGAACCTCAACTTGGCACCCAGCGAATCCATCTTCACTTACGAACTTGGCGTAGGTTCTGGCGTAGGTTTTTGCTCCCTACGCCGTTGGCAATAAAACCTACGCCATGACTCTGGAAGAGATTCTAGTGCCATTCGGTCCGCGTTCTTTCAAGCAGCTTGCTGCGTGGGCACGGGACTCACGGAGTGGTCGAGCATACGAACCTGGGCGGTCTTCGTCAGGGGCTTGCCAGGGGACGGTACGGTCGATGAGGTAGCCAGGAGGAAAGTCTTGGGCGTTATGGAGTTCGCGCGGCACCAGCATGCGCAACGTGATAGCCACGATCCTCCCAAGGCTCGCCCTTGAGCCACACGGTCGCGAACGCCAGGCGGTCGCGCGTGGTGGTCGTGTTCATGGGGTCGCGCAGGTCGCGGGCCGGCGTGCTGTTGAACCCGCCGTTGGCCTGGACCATGAAAGCAGAGGCGAGGTTTTGGCCGCCGCCGCTGGCCGTCGCGGGGCCCAAGGAGCCCTTGATGTATTTGGCGCCGTGGCTCCAGCGCTTGTTGCCGTCCTTTCCCTCGCCGTGTTCCGGACAGGCCAAGTCGTCCTAGACAGCTTGATGCTCGTTGTCGGTGTCGCAGAAGACCGGGACCATGCTGCAGGATGGGCAGCGCTCCATGGCGAGCAGCAGCACGGCTGTGCTGTCCTTGCCGCCAGATACGGAAATGACGTGCTTTGTCGCCATGGATTGGGAATTCAGAACATCAAAAGCCCGAGTTGCCTGCACCGTTCGGGCTTCGGGGCGGGTTGCCTGCCTCTTGATGCAAGAGTTAGTGAGCAAATAGATTACCCAAATTGAATCCAAAACTTGACTTGAATTGGAATATCGCAGTCACATGATTGCCAGTTATAGTTAATCGGTTTTTTGCAGTTCAAACATCAATGGAGTCGTTATGAATCGTTTTGCCCGTAGTGCTGTGTTCTCTGCGCTCGTATCCTGCCTGGCTGCGCCGGCAATGGCGGCCCTGCCTGATTCAGGTATGTGGACGATTGACGGGGAGCTGAACGGCAAGCCAGGACGCGGCATTCAGATCGACAGGCAAAGCGGGCTGAACGTCATCGTCACCTATTATGGCTATAGGACGGACGGGTCGGCACTCTTCCTGCAAGCGGCAGGCCAGTTGAAGGACGAGAAGATCTTCGAGGGGGAGCTGGCCGAATACCAGGGCGGTCGCGTGCTGGGAGGTCCGGCGCAGAACGGCGAAGTTGCACAAGTCGTGGGCCCTGTTCGCATCGTCTTCGACACTGAGACATCGGCGTCCATCACGCTCCCCGGCGAAGCCACTCAACTGATGAAGAGATTTCGCTTTGAAGACCACTTGAGCCGCCTTCACACAAAATCTTTCAGCTATTCCACCGCGGAGGAAATGGTCAGAAAGGTGACCCCTGGGACGATCCACATCTACGCAAAGGATGGCATCTTTCGTATGGAAGAAGAGTTGGTCAACGGCGGTTCATGCTTTTACGAAGGTGGACTCGAAGTCTCGGGGCAGTCTGTCAACTCCGCCGGGTCCGTGACCTGCAAGGACCCGTCTACTCGACCGAATGTCCATTCCTACAAGGTTGAGAACCTGCAAGTAGACGAGTATGGGGTCTTGACTGGGCGCTTCAACTGGTCCGGGTGGGACACTGCGGGAAATACGCTGAGCAATACGCGCACCGTGGTCGGCATCTGCAGTTCCAATCTGGAGCCGCTTGACGCAAAGGCCTGTCTTGAAAATGGTCACAGCTTCTATACGAAGCCGAATTGATCCGATTCCTTGATCCCAGGCCCACAGTGCCGTGCTGAAAGAAAAAAGCCCCTGGCGCGTGCGCGACCAAGGGCTTGAGGTGCCGCCTAGACTTGGCGCGCACCTGCCTGCTTGGTGTATCGGCAGTCCGTTGCCTAACTTTTGGCTGTTTCGATCAGGAATTGCTCCCTGTCCTTGCCGTCGATCCAGTTCGAGGTCTGCCTCGGTACTTCGGGGTGCCCACGCTGCCCAGGGGGACGACATCGGCAGCCGGCAGGGCGTCGCCGCGGCGGTGGTCTTCGGGCTGGCTACGGGCGTGGGCGCGGCGATTTGTGCGACAAATCCGAGCCAAGCGGGCTACAGTCGCAAGCAACGTTCCATCCAACCTCGGCAGACAGCATGCAGGACACCGTCTCTTGCGAGAGCACCAACGCAGAAATCCGGCTGAGAGGCTTGCGCGTGCAAAGCATGCGCCTCTGCGATTCCTACGTACGCATGCACATGAATCTCGAAGCCTGTGGCTCGCCCGACGCACTGGGCGTCATGCACCACTTCTTCAACTGCTACTGGCTCAACGACCTGGAGCTGCCCTATCTCACCGATCTGCTGGATTTGCGCAATCCGCAGGTGTGCCCCGTCAGCCTGCGGGAGGACGGCTGGGCGCAGATGGAGCCGGACCGACGCCAGGTACGAATCTGCAGCACCTATGGTGATTCACCCTGCGCGTTGATCGCCTGGGAAGAGTTCAGCGCGGCCATGCAGCTCAAGCACCGCTTTCTTTGCCTGATGCGGCAGTACGAGGGTCAGGGCATCCCTCGCTACAGCATCGCTGAAGGCTTCAGGGTTCGACTGCGTGCACCTGCTCGTGCATAGGCCGGGTGTCCACCCTGGAGACTAGGGACACGGAAATCTTTCCTCCTGATGCAAGCATGAAAAGGCTTTCAGAGGCCAGGGAGACCAGGTGCAGTTGCACACAGAGCATCCTGCATGCAGAAGCCCCTGACGTTTTCGACTGAGCGTCAGCCTGGGGCAAGACCATCCATCCGGCGATCAGGCCATGAGCCCAAGCAGCCAGTCCGCATACTCCACGGTGGCGGGAGTGGTCCCGGAAGGAGGCTTGATGCATGCCGCGCGTGTGGAATTCGCCATGGCGCGTATGTCGCTGGGTGTGTGGCCGAATTTGGCCCGGAATGCGCGGCTGAAGTGGGCCTCACTGGCAAAGCCCAGGCGTGCGGCCACCTCGGCGACACGCAGGCGTCGGTAGGCAGGGTTTGACAGGGCATGGAAGGCCTCTTGCAACCGTCGCTGCTGCACATAGCGCATCACACCCCCCAAAGGTTCGAAAAGGTGGTAGAGCCGGTGACGTGAGATGCCGAAGCACCGGCAAAGCAGCTCGGGCGAGAGGGGAGCGGCCAGGTTTCGCGCGATATGGCGCTTGATACGGTCCAGCATTGCTGCCTGCAATTCAGTCCGAGCCTCGGCCACCGTCCGTAGACTGGGGCGCAGGCAGGCCGCCAGCATCTGGGTAGTGGCATGCACTATGTCGTCAGCCTGCTCCAGGCCGATGGAAGGCAGGCGTCGCTGCAGAGCGCAAAGATGATCTGCCAATAGCCCGGCGAAGATGCTGCTGCGGGTCAACACGGTTCCGTGCAAGCCTGAACTCGATGCACCCATTGCCTGGTCGCCAAGGCTGCGGGGCACGATCAACGAGAGCACATGGGAGTCGTCCGCAACGGTATGCTGGCAGCGAGCCATGTCGAAGAAGACCACATCACCTGCTTGCACCGTCAGCTCGTGACCATCGTCACAGCGCCCTGTGAAGCCGCCTCCCCGGTACCACTGCACCAGATAGTGGTCCAGCCCGTCGTGGGCCGCGCGTGCATGTCCGCGCGAGAAGCGCTGTGCACCGAAGCGCAGGTCTCCCAAAAGCAATTGTCCCAAGTGGACTGCATCTACCGAGGCGTGGAAGCCGCCGCGCACCGTACCGCGCTCCAGCGGGGTCACATCGAACAGTACAGAGATGCCGCTGCGCCAAGCGTCGAACCTGTCCGCCTCCAGGCACTGCTCGGTGGTGAAGGTGGTGCTCGGCAGGGCTGAGGTCGGAGTCTGCATGTCGAATGATCTGGGCAAAAGAATGCCGTGGTGAAGCCGTCCCTCCGATAGCAGCCAAGGCGTTGCGACACACTCGCCCAGGACGGCTTTCATTTGAGAGCCGCGGCATCGTAACGCAATGTGTGCTGGGGCGAATCGAACTGACGAACGGTAGCCCGTCAAGATGCAACCCAGGCAGTGATGCAGGAAGATGCGCAGAAGTTGGTGCCTCGGCAGGTCCAGCAGCCATTCAGCCTGTGGCGGTGGATAGCGTTCACAGGCCTTGGAGAATCGATGCTTGAGTTTCTCAAGAGTCAAAACGGAGTGTTCCATGACCCCTACCACCGAACAAAAACGTGCCAGCTTCCGGGCCCTGCACCGCCAGGGCTGCTTTGTACTGCCCAATCCATGGGACGCCGGCAGCGCCCGCATGCTGCAGGGCCTGGGCTTCAAGGCGCTGGCCAGCACCAGCTCGGGCCATGCATGGTCGCTGGGCAGGCCCGATGGCGCCATCTCGCGCGACATGACCCTGGCGCATCTGCGCACCCTGGTCGCGGCCACCGACCTGCCCGTGAACGCGGACTTTGAAAGCGGCTTCGGCCTGGGTCCGCAGGAGGTGGCAGAGAGCGTTCGCATGGCCTTGGACACCGGCGTGGCAGGGCTGTCCATCGAGGATTCGACAGGCGATGCGGCCAACCCCTTGCGCAGCATCGAGGACGCCGTGGCCCGGCTGCGCGCCGCCCGCGCTGCCATCGACGAGGCAGGCGGCAGCACCTTGCTGGTCGGGCGTGCGGAGAATTTCTTCGTGGGCCGGCCCGATCTGGACGACACCATTGCCCGGCTCAAGGCCTATGCCGAGGCCGGCGCGGACTGCCTGTACGCACCCGGCATCCGCAGCGCCGAGCAGATCCGTGCCGTGGTGGCGGCCGTGGCACCCAAGCCGGTGAATCTGCTGATCGGAGGGGCCAGCGAATGGAGCCTGCAGGATGCCGAGGCCATGGGCGTGCGCCGCATCAGCGTGGGCGGCGCACTGGCGCGCGCAGCCTGGGGCGGCTTTCTGCATGCGGCGCGCTCCATTGCCGAGACGGGGCGCTTCGACGCGTTCGCCCAGGCCACGCCGGGCGCCGAGCTCAATGGCTTTTTTCAGGGCAAGGACTGATCCGCAGCGGCCTGCAGCCGCTGCGCGGTCATGACCCAGACCGCGATATCGAGCAGGGCGGCCGCGCGCTCCACCGGCGCGAGCTGCGGGTCCAGCACGCTGTCCATCTGCCGTGCCAGGGCGGACCAGCCCAGCAGTGCGGCCTGATCGGCCCAGGCCCGGCCTGCGGCCAGCAGCGGTGCGCCGGCACCCACCAGGCCTGCGGCCTGCATATCGGCCAGCCAGACCTGGCCCTGTGCCAGCCAATGGCGCAGCGGCGCCTCGGCGTTTTCGTTCGGTGCCGTGCTCATGGCTGTTTCTCCCTGCTGCCCTGCGCTGGCGGCGGCTTCCAGGCCGTGCTGGGATGGTGCCAGTCCGTACTGTCCCGCCAGCGCACCGATGCCACGGCCATCTGCAATCGCCCGGCCACGAATTCCACGCGGCCAAAGACCTCCTGCAGCACCCGGCCGCACGCCAGCTCCCGGCGCAGGGCCTCGCCCGCCCTGCCGTGCATGCCGTGCAGATCGCCGGCCAGGCATATGACGGGGCCGGAGGTTGGCAGCTGCGGTTGCAGCTCCATCGTCCAGCGCTGCAGCAGCAGGTCAGTCTGCGGCAGGCCGCTGCCGCTCACCTTCCATCGCGCCCAAAGGGGCGGCTGCTGGCGCCAGGGGTCGGCATGCAGCTCCTGCAGATGGCGACGCAGCAGGACCTGGGGGTCGTCGGCCCCCGGCAAGGGGCCGGCCGCCTGGGCCGCCACCAGCCGGGTGGCATCCCGCGCCGAAAGGCGGCCGTCGTCGCTGACCCAGCCGTCCACCAGCACATGAGGACCTTGCAGCAGCTGCCTTGCCGTGAGGCCGCCCAGGGTTTCCGATTCCAGCGCCTGGGCAGGCTCCCATTGCGGATCAAAGCCCTCAGCGCGCGATGCCGACCAGGTCAGGAACCGGCCGCTGGCCGCATCCTGCAAGTGCACCGAAAAACCGCGCTGCCCTCCGCGCGCCAGCCACAGCTCGGCCGCCACGGCATGCAGGCACAGGCCTTGCACGCGCCGGTAGCTGCGCCTATGCACGCCAGCCAGCTCCTGCAGGGGCCGAGGCAGGGGTTGCTGGGACAGGCCGCGCAGCAGCATCCACAGCGCGGCCAGCAGGGGAGCCACGCGTTCGGCTGCACCGGCACGCCCTGCGCGCTCGTCACGCAAGGCGCGTACCAGCAGGTTGAGCACGCTGGCAGGGCGCGGCAGGTCGGCCTGGCGCAGTTCGGTGGCCAGTGCCTCGCCCTGGTCGAGGAAGGCCGGGCTCATGCCGGCACGGCCCTGCAGCACCCAACCGGTCAGCCATTGGCGCGCCTGGGCCAGCCGCTGCAGTGCGCCGGCTTCCAGCGCATGCGCCGGCAGCTCCGGCATGGGTGCGCCCGCCAGGCGCCGGGCCTGCAATGCCACCAGGGCGCGGTGGGCGCAGGCCGCTGCCTTGCAGCTGCAACTGGCCGCCGCCAGGCCACCGGCACGCGGCAGGCGCACGGTGACTTCGTCGGGGTTGGACAGTTCGCCGATCAGGGTGGCCGGGGCCTCTTCCAGCACCGCCTCGAAGCCCTGGGCCATCCAGCGCAAGGCCTTGCGCTGGGCGGCCATTCCAAAGGCCTGGGCCACGGCGCCGGCATCGCCGTCGAGCCACGGGGCAGCAGGCGCCTGGGCCATGCCATCGGCCGGGGTCTCGTGGGCCAGCCGCGCCCGCAGGCCCAGCAGCAAGGCGCACAGATGGTGGCAGGGGCCAAAGGCGGGGCAGCTGCATTGCAGCGTGGCAAAGCCCGCGCCGGCCAGGGTCTGGACATGGCCTTCGATGCCGGCGCAGGCCTGGTTGGCCGCCAGTTCCCACTGCCCTGCATCCACCGCCGCCAGAGCCTTGGCCCCGCGCTTGAGCAGGCCCTTGTTGGCCCAGTCGGCAATGGCGTCATCGTCCAGGGTGCGCAGCCATTCCTGCATCATGAGGGCCGCCCTCCCTGCATGGCCCGGGCCAGCCAATCCACCAGATGGTCGGGCGTCATGGCGGCAACCTGGGCGCCGCGCGCCACCAGTTGCGCCACCAGTTGCGCGGCCAGGTCGCGGTCATAGTCGGGGTTGGCGCGGCGGTCCAGCGCAGCCAGCACCAGCACGCGCGCACCACTGGCAACCAGCCGCTCTGTCTCGGCGATGACGCGGGCCTCGTCATGGCCTTCGTACAGGTCGGTGATCAGCACGATCACGCTGCGGCGCGGCGCGGCAAGCTGCCCGGCCACATGCGCCAGTGCCGCGCCGATGTTGGTGCCCCCGCCCAGTTGCGCGCCCAGCAGCAGCTCTTCGGGCGCATGCAGCTGGCCGGTGACATCGGCCACCGCATCGGAGAACAGCAGCACATGGGTGCGCAGGGCGCGCACGCGCGCAAAGATGCTGCCCATGACGGCGCTGTGGATGACGGATTCATGCATGGACCCGCTCTGGTCCACCACCAGCCACAGGTCCCAGGTCAGGCGCTGTGCTTCGTTCTCCCTGAAGAACAGGCGCTCCAGCACCAGCACCTGCTCCTCGCTCTGGTAGTGGCGCAGGTTGTGGCGCAGGGTGCGCGGCCAGTCCAGATCGCTCATCTGCCCCTGGCCCCGGCTGCTGCGGCGCCTGCGCCGCCGCCCCAGGGCCGAGTGCACGCGCGAGGACAGCCGCGCCTGCAGATCGGCCACCACGCGCGCCACCAGCCGGCGGGCCTCGGCCAGCACCTCGGGGGGCAGGCTGGTGCGCACCGCCATCAAGGCGGCCACCAGTTCGATGCTGGGCGTGGCCTCGGCCAGGACCTGGGGATCACTGAGCAGGCCATGGAGCCCATAGCGCGACAGCGCATCGCGCTGCAGCGTTTCCACGGCGCTGCGCGGGAACAGGTCGCGCACCTCGCCCAGCCAGTGCACGGCCTGCGGCTCCGGCACGCCGCTGCCGCCCTGGCGCGCGGACAGCCCGCCTGTGCCCTGCCAGGCGTCGGTGCCTGCACCGTCGGGCTGCTCGCGCAGGCGGTGCTCGCGCTGGTAGAGATAGTCCAGTGCCGCGTCGCGGCGCGCATCGGCGTCATCGAACGGCTGCGCCGCAGCCAGGGGCTGGGCGGCTTCCGGCCCGAGGATGAGGCGCCAGCGCCGCAGGGTGGCGGCATCGATTGCCTGTTCCTGCATTGGCGGCTCGTGCATTGGCGGATCTTCCCGGCTCATGACAGTCCCCAGGGTTGCAGCAGCCGGCCCACCTGGGCCGCCAGGGCGCGGCTGTGCGCCAGGGCCTCGTCCGATGGCAGGTGCACGGAGGCCAGCGTGGTTGCGCCAGGTGGCGTGGCCGCGCCCGACAGACCCGCCAGCCGCCCGGCCAGCTGCCGCAGTTCGGCACGGGTCAGCTGGGCAAAGGCCAGCCGCAATGCGGGCAGGCCGGCCAGGAAGGCGTCTTCCGGCCAGTGCGCAATGCCGTCACTGAGCAGGCGCAGCAGCGGCGGATGGCTGAGCAGCCAGCCCTTGGCCACGCGCACAAAGCCCTGCAGGTATTCGCCCATGGCGGCGCCATCGACCTGCGCCAGGCCCAGCATGGCGCGCAGGGCGGCATCGGTCTGCGCGATCTGCCAGCGGCCGGCCATGCTCAGAATGCCGGCCGTGGCGCCGCGCACGCGCGCGGGCGTGCTGTCGGCGCCTGCCTCATGCAGGGCGGCACAGGCATCGTGGAACAGGCCGGCGTCGGTCCAGGGCGCGTGGCGGCAGACCATGCCGTGCAGATCGGCCAGGGCATCCAGGGCCTGTGCCTGCTGGGATGCATCGCCCTCGCCCAGCCAGGGCAGGCGCAGGCAGGCCTGGGCAAAGCAGCGCTGCAGCAGCGGCAGCAGGCGCGCCAGGCCCACGCCGCCCAGCGCATGGCGGGCTTCGTAGGCCAGGGCCAGGCAGCCCGTGGCGCGGGCCAGGGCCAGCGCGTCGTGGCTGCGCTCCATCCAGGCCTGCACGGTGTCCAGCACCTGCTGGGCAATGCCGTCCAGGCCCATGACCAGCACATCCAGCACGCGCTGCGCGGGCTCCGTGTGGGCCGTCTGCGCCAGGCGCTCGCGTACCAGGTGCACCGCGGCTTCCTCCAGGCTGGAGCCGTGGCACATGGCCTCGGTCAGGGCCACCGTGGTCTCGACCTGCCAGCCCAGCGTCCAGACCTCGCGCACACGCGCCAGGCCCGTGCCCGCCACGAAGTCCGGCCCGGCCAGGCGCTGCGCATAGGGCACGCCCAGGTAGCATAGGCGGTGCAGCCCCTGCGACAGCCGGCGGTGGCGCGCGCTGCGGTAGATGTCCAGCTCCTTGCGCACGGGCGCGGCAGGCCGCACGGGCAGGCGGTGGCGCAGGCAGAAGGCCTGCACATCGACCAGCAGCGGGGCGGCCGGCGCGTTGGGTGGCAACTGGCCGTAGTCGTCGGCGTCCAGCAGCCATTGACCAGTCTGCTGCCCGGTCTGCTGCCCGGTCTGCTGCACCACAGGCTGCGGTCGCAGGGCCTGGGCATGCTCCTTGAACACGGCGCTGTCCAGCGCTTCCAGCAGCTCGGCCCGGCCGCCGCGGCAGGCGCGCAAGGCGGCCAGGCCATGGGCCAGGCGCACGGCCTCGGCCGCGTCAGGCAGGCTGGCGGGCATGCCCCGGGCGCGCAGGCTGTTCACGGTGCGTGCCGCCATCTCGGGCCAAGCATGGCTGTCCGGCTGCAAGGCGCCCTGCTCCAGCGCCTGCCATACGCCCTGGTAGTAGCCGGGCATGGGCATGCCGGCCGCGTAGCCGCTGGCGCGCTCCAGCCGCTGCAGCGTGTAGGCAATGAGGTGCACGCCCACATCGATGGCGGGCCTGGCGTCCGCAGGCCGGGCGGGGGCCGAGAGGCCGGCAACGATGCCGGGCACATGGAAGCCGCCGCAGACCACCAGGCAGCGCCCGCCTTCGGCCAGGGCCGCGCTGACCTGGGCGGCCATGTGGGCCTCGCGCGCCAGGTCCTCGGCATCCATGCCGCTGCCGCCCGTGCCCTGCTCGCGCAGCAGCTGGCTGAAGGCCAGCACGCCGGCAAAGTACGTCTGGGGCGAGGCGTCCTCGTTGCCAGATTCGTAATGCCGGTCCCACCATTCGTCGAAGTCGCGGCAGCCGCTGGCCTGGATGAGGCCGGCCAGCACATCGGGCGCGCGCCGCGCGGGCTCGTCGGCCAGCAGGGGTTCGGGCGCGCAGGCGAAGTAGTCCAGCTGCGCGGCCTGCGCCAGCCTGTCGGCATAGGGCAGGTCGATGAAGCGCACGGCGCTGCGCAGCCGCGCCGCCTCGCGCAGGGCCACCCATTCGGGCGAGAAGGCGGCAAAGGGCACGTAGCAACGGCAGCGCCAGTCTTGCTCGGCCGCGCCGGGCTCGGCCATGGCCGCATGCAGGTAGGCGGCCAGCGGGGGACGCGCCTGGGCGTGCTGCAGGGCGGGCAGCAGGGCATCGAGCTCGCCCGGGCCTTCGATCAGCACGTGGGTGGGCTTGAACTCGCGCATCAGCGCGCGCAGGTGGTGGGCGCAGCGCGGGCTGTGGTGGCGCACGGGCACCAGGCGCAGCTGCGGCAGCGGCGCCAGCCACGCGGCAGCGTCAGTGCTCACGGCCGCCTGCGACAAAGTCCTGCCACTGCGGCTGCCCTGCGCGCTGGCGTGCCACCACGCGCAGGTATTCGGCGAAACGGCGCCGGTCCTCGTCGTCGTCCTTGATCACCGTGCCCAGCAGGTGGCGCGCCAGGTGGGCGGGTCCCACCTGCTCCTGCCCGAAGTACCAGCACTGGCAGGCGGCGTTGAAGGCCACGTCGATGGCCTCGGCCGTGGACAGCACGGTGCCCGGCCGCTCCACGGCCGTACCCTCCACGCTGCCGCTGCGCAACTCCTGGAAGGCCGTGGCCAGCAGGGCCAGCACATCGGGCGCGACGGTGGTGCCGATGCGCTGCTGCGCCAGTGCGCGGCCCACCTCCTGCCCTATCAATGCGGCCTGCGCGGCCACGCCTTCGAGCGGGCGCATGGTCTCGAAGTTGAAGCGGCGCTTGAGCGCGGCCGACATCTCGTTGACGCCGCGATCGCGCAGGTTGGCCGTGGCAATCACATTGAAGCCCGGCCGTGCCAGCAGCCAGGGCTGCTCGTGCTTGAGTTCGGGAATCTGCAGCAGCCGCTCGGAGAGCACGGGCACCATGCAGTCCTGCACTTCGGTGGAGCAGCGCGTGATTTCCTCGAAACGCAGCAGCCGCCCTTCCCCCATGGCGCGGTGCAGCGGGCCGGGCACCAGGGCCTCGGGGCCGGGGCCGTCGCGCAGCAGCAGGGCGTAGTTCCAGCCATAGCGGATCTGCTCTTCCACCACGCCGGCACCGCCCTGCACGGCGAGCTTGCTGTCGCCGCTGATGGCGGCGGCCAGCAGCTCGGACAGCAGGGACTTGGCCGTGCCCGGCTCGCCCACCAGCATCAGGCCGCGCTGGCCGGCCAGGGTGACGATGGCGCGCTCGACCAGGGCATCGTTGCCGTGGATCTTGCGCGCGATGGCCGGCCCGCCGCCGTCAGGTTCCGCACCGCCCAGGATGAAGCGCCGCACGGAGCGCGGGCTCAGGCGCCAGCCGTCGGGGCGCGGGCCCTGGTCGGCGGCCTGCAGGGCCGCAAGTTCCTGGGCGTGGGCCATTTCGGCCGGCAGCCGCTGGGCGGCAGGTTCCGGGGTGGCCGCTGCAATGCGTTTGGTGGCCATCAGTCGCTCTCTTTGGTGCTGGCCGATTTGGCGGCGATGGCCGCGAACTGCGCCATCAGCGTGGCCTGCAGTGCGCGCGGCCACTGCTGCGGCTGCAGCCGGGGCCAGCGGCCATCTTCGCCGCGATGGCTGCTGTCATAGATCACGGCATGGGTGATGTCCACGCGGTTGTCCAGGTCCATGAACGGCAGGTAGCGCCCGTGGTGGAGTTCGATGTACAGCTGCGGGCCTGCCAGGTCCAGCCTGTGCTCGTAGATGCCGGGGCCGTCCCCCACGGGGCCGGGGCGGTAGTTCCACTTGGCCAGCAGGCCGGACAGCGCGCCCTGGCGTATCTGCAGCGGGCCGGCGGGGTGCAGGGCATGGTTCTTCCACTGCCCGGCTTCGGGCAGTTGTGCGCCTGCGTGCAGCTGGTCGATCAGCGGCTGCAGCTCGTAGTCGGCCAGGCAGGTGCGCCAGGCCTCAACCTCGCCCGCTGCGGCATCGACCGGATGCCAGAGCAGCACCTGCGCATCGTCGGGCAGCTCCACGGCATCGTCGGTGGCGTCGAGCAGGGAAAAGTCCTCGGCAATGCGAAAGCTCGCGCCCTGCTCCAACCGCCAGATCAGGCTGCGGCCCACGATGCGCAGCAGGGGATGCAGCAGGAACAATCTGCGCCAGCGCGGGACGGACCAGCGCTGTCCCGTCATGAAGGCGGTACCCAGGCGCGGCACCTGCTGCCTGGCGATGGCCTTGACGCCAGCGGCAACGGTCTTGAATTCGGCCTGGGCCGCATTCCACTGCAGACGCAGCGATTCGTCCTTGAGCGCAGGCAGGGTCTTGGAGGCCTTGCCCTTGTCGCCCACCACGCGCAGGCTCAGGTCGCCCTGCAGCTGCAGGCGGTAGCGCTGCGGGCCCACCTCCAGCACCAGGCCTTCGCCGCCCAGGCCGAAATCGGGCGTCAGCTCGTCATACAGCTCGATCAGGCTCAGGCCGCGCCGCTGGGCGGCCGCCTTGAGCGCGTCATGCGTGGCTTCAATCACCAGGTCCTTGAGCTTGCGCGAGCTGGACAGGGTCTGGACCTGGGACAGCGCATACAGCGTGTCCAGCGCACCGAGCTGCTCCACGGCGATGATGGCGCGCAGCTTCTTGCTCCAGCCCCAGGCCTTCACGGCGGCCACCAGGGTCTGCACCAGGCGGTCATCGACATGGCCGGTGGCCAGCCGCAGCGCCCAGCGCGCCTTGGGCTCGCCCTCCAGGGCCACCCAGGCATTGACCAGGTGCAGGGACAGCTGGGCGCGGCTTTCGGCCGGCACATGGGCCAGCAACTGCTCCACCAGCGGCGGCAGCTCTTCCTCGGCCGTGGCCACCAGGTGCAGCACGGTGCGTGCCGCATGCCCGGACAGCGGCGCGAACAGGGCCAGGGTCTCGGGCTGGTCGTAGGCCTTGATGCTGCTGGAAAAGCGCTTGAAGCGCGCCACGCGGGCCTCCAGTGCGTCAAGCGGCACCCGGCCCCCCTCACCCTGCGCCACGGTCAGAGCGCCCGGCACGGGGACGCCCAGGGCCAGCAGCCGGCCCTCGACCATGCTTTCGGAGCCCAGGTCCAGGCCCGTGCGCAGCAGCGCCTGCAGCAGCGGCGCGACCCCGGGATCGGGATGGGCCAGCAGGATGTCGCGGCAGGCCAGCTGCATCGCTTTCTCGCGCCGCTGCAGCCAGGCGTTGGACTCGAAGACAGCGCCTACGGCCTGCTCATCCAGTCCCTGCATGAAGCGCGCCACCGCTTCGCGCAGCGCCCGCGAGCTGCTGGCCGCCAGCAGTTCGCCCAGCAGGGGCAGCCGGGCATGCAGCATGGACGGGTCCAGCTGCGCCAGCAGCGGGGCCAGGCGCACGGTGGGAATCTCGCGCAGATAGTCGGGCTGCTCGGCCAGCATCTGGTTGAGCAGGCCGATGAAGGGCTCAATGCGCGACACCTGCAATATGCAGCGCAGCAGATGGGGCAAAAGCTCCGGGTAGCGTGCCGTCCAGATCTGCTGGGCGACCACCGCATCGAAGTGGTATCTGGGCTGCCATCCTTCGATCCAGGCGACGAAGGGCGCGGCATCCTCCCGCACCAGGCGGTCGAAAATGGGGATGAAGTAATCAGCCGGCTCGCGGTCCGCCCTGCCCAGCAGCAGGTTGACCAGTTCCAGCCGCCGCTGGGCATCGGCGCCCAGGTCCCAGCGCAGCGCGATCAGGCCCGGGTCTTCGTTGATGGGCTTTTCGTCGAACCAGTCGGGATGGCGGCGGTAGAAGTCGTACCAGGGCGCGCAGCGCTGCGGGTGCGGAACGTCGCTGTGCCGCGTCATGTAGACATCGCGGATGTCGGCATAGAGCGCGCCGCCGCGCTCTGCCAGCTCCATCAGGTCCTGGTCGTCCAGGCTGCCCAGCAGCAGCTTCCAGTCGACTCTGTCATACCTGGCGCCGGACTGGACGTTCAGCTCTGCGGCCCAGTCCAGCAGCTGCATCACCCGTTCGCGGCTGATGCCCGGGTACCAGAGCCAGCCGAACATGTCCAGGATGCGGATTTCACGGTAGTCGTTGTCGCCGTCCGGCGCAGGTGGACGGGCCAGGCTGGCGCGCGCCATCTGCTCGAACTCGGCCGCAAGCTCGGGGCTATGGCGTGGAATGTCGCCGTCCAGGCTGCCGTCAATCCTGCGCCCGAAGGGGATGGTCTGCCGCGCGAAGGCCAGCCACAGGTCATGGTCATGGGTCCAGGGCAGATCGAAGTTACCCAGGGCGCGGATGGGGTTGGAATAGTCGTCGAAGGCCTTGCGCGTGAAGGCGCCCACTTCGTCATGCCGGCCCGCGCGCATGCGGCTGGCCAGCACCTGGACCAGTTCGGCGGGTGGCAGCGAGGCGCTCAGTTCCTCCAGCGTGGCCTGGTCGGTGTGTTCTAGGGTTGAAGAGGTCATGGATTCAGGGGTTCTGGAGGGAGTCAAACCTGGGCTGCAGCCGCTGCGGCTGCCGCGCCCGCGGCGCGCGAGGCCAGGGCCTGGAGCATGGCGCACAGCGATGCCTGCAGCGGCAGCGGCCATTCGGCAGGGGGCAGCAGGCGGTCGGCGACCATGTCGCGCAGGGCAAAGCCTTCGATGTCGATCTCATGGCCGGGCTCGTAGTACGGCATGGCCGCGCTGTGCAGCAGCTCCACGCGCCAGCGCTGCACGGCAAAGTCCCGCAGGTGCAGGTAGATGCCGGGGCCATCGCACACGGGGCCGGCATGAAAGCGCCATGGCCCTGCCAGGCCGTCCAGCGCCTGCTGCGTGAGGCGTATCGGTGCCAGGGGCTGCAGCAGTTCCTGCTGCCACTGGCTGGCCAGCGGCAGGTCGGCGGGCGCATCGACCTGCTCGATCAGGGCCTTGAGGCCGTAGTCGGCCAGGCATTCGCGCCACTGCGCACGCTCCTGTTCGGTGGCCTGCGCGGGGTGCCACAGGGCGATGCGGCCCTCGGCCGGCAGTTGCACCGCGTCGCTCTCGGCATCGACCAGGGACAGGTCCTCGGCAATGCGCAGGCTGAACGGCTGGCCGGCCGCGGGCTCCGCCCGCCAGACCAGGCCCTGTGCCACCACGCGCAGCAGCGGGTGCTCCAGGAAGAGGCTGCGCCAGGTGGCCAGCGGCCAGTGCCGGCCCAGCATCAGGCAGGACTGCAGGCGCGGCGCCTGCTGCTGCAGCACGGCCTTGATGCCCTTGGACAGCGTCTTGAGCCGCGCGGCGGCCGCCTCCCACTCCGTGCGCAGGCCCTCGTCGTCCAGGGCCGGCAGGCTGCGCGCCAGCTTGCCGGCCGGTGTGCGCAGGCGCAGCGACAGGTCGCCCTGCAGCAGCACGTCATAGGTCTGCGCGCCCACCTGCAATTGCACGCCCCGGCCCAGGTCGAAGTCCGGAGTCAGCTCGTCGCCGAGGTCGGCCAGCGCCATGCCGCGCCGCGCGGCGGCCTCGGCCAGCACGGCCTGCGCGGCGGCCAGCACGCTGGGCTTGAGCGTCTTGCCGGTGGCCAGGGCCTGCACGCAGGACAGGGCATAGACCGTGTCGAGCCGGCCCAGCTGCTGCAGCGCGACCACGGCGCGCTCCTTGCGCGTCTTGTGCCAGGCCAGGGCGGCCGAGGACAGCACATCGACGATGCGGTCGTCCGCCGCGCCGGGCAGCAGCTTGAGCACCCAGCGCGATTCTGGCGCGCCATCGGCAGCCACCCAGTGCTGGACCAGGGCCAGCGCCAGCCGCGCACGGTTCTCGGCGCTGGCCTGGGCCAGCAGTTGGCGGGCCAGCGCCGGCAGCTCCTGCGGGCTGGTGGCCGCCAGGTGCAGCAGCGCACGCGCGGCCTGGGCCGACAGGGGCGCGAGCAGGTCCAGCAGCGCCGGCTGGTCCAGCGCGGCAATGGCGGGCGACAGGCGCTGCAGGCTGGCGGCCTGGGCTTCAAGCTCTGCCAGGGAGCCGGCATCGCTGCCCGCAGGCACGGCCTCGCCGCCAGGTGACCCGGCTGCGTCCGCAACCGGGGCTGCGGCACCCAGATCCTTCAGTCGCGCCTGCACCGGGCCTTGCTCGGCCACGTCCAGCAATCCACCGGACAGCAGTGCCGACAGCAGGCTGCCAGACGCCGGATCAGGATGGGCCACCAGCACATCGCGGTAGGCCAGCACCAGGTTCTTGTTGGGCTTGGCCAGCCAGCCGGCGGCCTGGGGCGCATCCACGGGCAAGGCAGACAGCGCCTGTGCCAGCGCCGCACGCAAACCCTTGGAGGCACTGCCGGAGGCGGCCTTGCCCAGTTGCGGCAGCAGCCGCTGCAGCGTGTCCACGCGCAGCGCGGGCAGCAGGTGCGTGAGCGGGCCGGCGGCCAGCCGGGCCAGGTCGCCAGGGCGATCGGCCAGCAGGGTCTCGGCCACCGGGGCGTAGCCGGCGCGGTCGGATTCGTGCTTGCAGCCGTCTGCGCAGGCCGGCAATAGCAGCGACAGCAGGGCCGGCCACCGGGCTTCCCACAGCCGCTGCGCCACGGCGGGATTGATCGCCAGGTGGCCCAGTTGCTTGAACCAGGCGGCCAGCGGTGCGGCATCGGTCTGCAGCATGCGCTCCACCAGGACACGGTCATGCGGCCAGTCATCGTCCGAGGCAAAGCACAAGGCCTTGAACAGGTCCTGGGCCAGCAGGTCGCGGCGCGCGGCATCGGCCGTCTCCCAGCGCGATGCAATCAGCACGGGCTCGGGCAGGCGCAGCTGGTCAAGCACGGCGGGGAATTGCGCAAAAAAATCCCGCCACAGCGCCCAGCGCTGCGCTGCAGGCCGCGTGCGCTGCAGCGGCAGCTGGCGTTGGACGATGTCGCGGCTGAGCTGGCCGCCGCCGTCCTCGATGGCCATGGCCAGCAGTTCGGGCTCGGGCAGCTGGTGCAGCAGGTGCTGCCACTGGCAGTAGTACTGCGCGCCGGGCGCAATGCCGGCCTTTGCGCTCAGTTCCCGCGCCCAGCGCAGCAGGCCGGTGATATCGGCACTGGACATGCCTTCATGGCCCAGCACGCCAAACACCTGCCTGAGCACGAGGTCGTAGCCATCGCGCAGTCTCCAGGGCTGGTGGGTGCGGCTGCCCCAGTCATCCAGCCAGGCGCGGGCCAGTGCCGTCAGCTCTGCTGTCAGCTCGGCACTGCGCCGGGGCACGCCCGGGTTGCCTCCATAGAACTGTCCCAGCGGAAGGCTGATGCGCGCCAGCGCCAGCCACAGCGCGTGGTCGCGCTGCCAGGGCGCATGCTCGCCGGGCAACTGGTGCAGCCGCTCCTGGCACAGGCTGCTGCTGTCGCGCAGGAAGTCCGCCACCTCGGCATCGCGCCCCTGGGCCAGGCGCTTTGCCAGTTCGGCGGCAAAGGCCGGCATGCCCTCGCGCCCGGCCGGCGCGGCCGTGTGCAGTTCGTACAAAGCCTGCAGGGGAAGCGCTGCTGTCTCGTTGTTGCTCATGGTCTGTGGAGTCTTCGGTGATGGGCGATCGGCCGGCCAACGTTTCAAGGGAGCAAAGGTTCACAAAGACAAGGGCTCAGGCAGCCGCCTTGGCC
Organism: Delftia sp. WY8; assembly: GCF_018437695.1. Taxonomy (NCBI): domain Bacteria; kingdom Pseudomonadati; phylum Pseudomonadota; class Betaproteobacteria; order Burkholderiales; family Comamonadaceae; genus Delftia; species Delftia sp. WY8. The sequence goes on along the minus strand of NZ_CP049795.1, from coordinate 6,397,081 downwards.
GCCAGGGCCAGCCACTGGCCTTGCAGCGTGGCCAGCAGCGGCTTGGGCAGCCGCGCCGGGTCGGCGCTGGCCCCGTAACCCTTGCTCAGGTCGTGCACGCGCAGGCCTTCCACGGCCACGGGCAGGCCCAGGTCCAGGTAGGGCGGGAAATAGCCGTGCGACAGCTCCAGGCTCAGCTCCAGCGCGGGCAGGCGCCACACATGCTCGTTGATGCTGGGGCCATCGCCCACGGGGCCGGGCCGGTAGCCGAACTTCTTGAGCATGGCGCCGAGCTGCTCCTGCGCCAGCGTGATCGGCGCGGGCGGCAGCAGCATGCCGTTCTTGAACTGGCTTGGCGCGGGCTGCTCGGCGCACGCGCCCAGCTGGTCGACCAGGGGCTCCAGCTCATAGTCGGCCATGTAGGCCTGCCAGGCCTCGCGCTCGCCGGGCTGGGCCGTGGCCGGGTGCCAGAGGCTGATGCTGCAGCCTGCCGGCAGGGTCACGGTTTCATCCTCCACATCGACCAGCGAGAAATCCTCGGCCAGGCGGAAGCTGGTGCGCGCCAGGCCCGGCGCATCCTCTGCGCGCCAGATCAGGCTGCGCCCCACGATGCGCAGCAGCGGGTGGGCCACGAACAGCCGCTGCCAGCGATCCAATGGCCAGCGCTTGCCGCTGACCAGGGCCGCCAGCATGCGCGGCGCCTGCTGCTTGACCACGGTCTTGAGGCTGGTGGACAGGGTCTTGAGCTGCGCGGTGGCGGCCTCCCATTCGGGCTTGAGCGCCTCGTCCTTGACCGCAGGAATGGTCTTGCTGGCCTTGTTCCTGTCGTTGATGACGCGCAGGCTCAGATCGCCCTGCAGCTCCACGCGGTAGCTCTGCGGCCCGACCGTGACCGTCAGGCCCTGGCCCAGGCCGAAGTCGGGGGTCAGCTCGTCGAAGAGCTCGGGCACGCTCATCTTGCGGCGGGCAGCGGCAGCGCGCAGGGCGCTGCGCGCCGTGCGCTGCACCTGGTCCTTGAGCGAGCGCGATTCGGAGATCTCCTGCACGCGCAGCAGAGCGTAGAGGCTGTCCACCTCGCCCAGATGCTCGACAGCGGCGGCCGCGCGCTGCAGGCGCGGGCGGTTCCAGGCCTGGACGGCGGCCACCAGCGCATCGACCACGCGGTCATCGGCATGGCCGGGCAGCAGCCTGAGCGCCCAGCGCTGCTTGGGTTCGCCCTCGCAAGCAATCCATTGCTGCACCAGGGCCAGCGCCAGGCGGGCACGGTTGTCGGCCGGAATGCGCGCCAGCAGCTCGCCAGCCAGCGGCGGCAGGCCGCCTTCGGCAATGGCGGACACATGCAGCAGCACGCGGGCCGCGTGCTCGGACAGCGGCGCGCACAGCGCCAGCAGCTCGGGCGTGTCGAAGGGCTTGATGGCCGCGCTCAGGCGCTTGATGGAGGCGATCTGGGCTTCCAAGTCCACGCCGCCAGCGGCAGACGCTGGCGATGCGGCATCCGCCTGGCTTTCTTCCGATGCCGAGGCGCCCTGCCCGGTCAGGCCCAATTGGTTCAGCCGCTGCTGCACGCTGCTGGCCGAGGCCGCATCCAGCTTGCCGCCGGCCAGCAACTGCGCCAGCAAGGGACCGACGGCGGGGTCGGGGTGGGCCAGCAGCACGTCGCGGCAGGTCAGCAGCAGGTTCTTGGGCGGCTTGTTCAGCCAGCCGGCATCCACCAAGCTGGCCAGCGGAATATGGGCGGCCAGGCCGGCCATGGCGGCGCGCAGGCCCTTGGCGCTGCTGCCTGCGATGAGCGGGGTCAGGGTGGGCAGCGTGGCCTTCAGGCTGGCGGTGTCGAACGCGGGCAGCACATTGACCAGGTCCTTGACAGGCACCTCGGCCAGATCGGCCGGGCGGCGGGTCACCAGTTCGCGGATCGCGCTGCGGTAGCGGCGCAGCTCGTCCTCGCGGTCGCAGTGCTGGGCAATGGCCGGCAGCAGCAGGGGCAGCAAGGCGGCATCGTCGTGCTTCATGACATGCATGGCCAGCGCCAGGCTGATCCGATAGCCGCCGTTCTCACGCAGCTGCCTGGCAAAGGGCGCGGGATCCTCGGCCACCAGGCGGTCCAGCAGCTGCAGCGCACGGGTACGCTCCCCGCCCTGGGCATGGCCCAATTGGCCCATCAGGGTGCCCGCCAGTTCCTCACGCCGTGGGGCATCTGCGCTGGCCCAGCGCTGCTCCATCAGGTCCGGATCGCCTATGTAGGTCTGGTCATACAGCTCGGGATGCGCGGCAAAGAAGCCCATCCAGGACTTCCAGCCCTGCCCCTTGGGCTGCTTGGGTTGGCGCTCTTCGCAGTAGTGCACTATCACATCGGCGAACAGCTTGCCGCCCACGGCGGCGTAGCGCTGCAGGTCGGCATCGTTCAGCTGGGCGATCAGCCGCTTCCAGGGCGCGTGGTACTCGGTGTCGGGCTTGTACTCACCTTCCTTGCGCAGGGCCAGCGTCCAGTCCAGCGTGGCCGTCACTTCCTCGTAGGGCATGCCTGGATAGCAGAGCCAGGGCACCAGGTTGCCCAGCACCATGCCTATGCCTTTGAAGACCGGCAGATCCGCGCTGCGGGCATGGGCCAGCCATTGCTCGGCCATCACGCGCACTTCGGCGGCCACCTTGGCATTGGTCAGCTTCTCGCTGAGCCCTGCCGGCGCATGGCCGCGCGGCACCGTGAGCCGTGCCAGGGCCAGCCAGCGCTCACCGTCATGTGTCCAGGGCGATTCGCTGCTGTTCAGGCGCCCCAGCATGTAAAGGCAGCGCTCCTCGCAATCACGCAGGAAAACCTGCACCTCATCGGCCCGCCCGTCATGAAGCCGGGCATCAAGTTCGGCGGCAAAGGCCTCTTCGCTGAGGCCTTCGTCCAGCCGGTCATAGAGATCGCTCAGGGAAGCTGCGTGAAGATCGGTAGTGCTCATAAAGATGAGGAGATGAACAATGTGGGCAGCCGCAAACCGGGGCCTGCCGGGATGGAGACGGGGGTGGAGCCTGCACGGGATGGACGCAAAGGTTCTTGATCCATTCGGACAGTTCCTCGGAAAACTCACAGATTCATGCCCTGCGTATGTCGTCAGCTTCGGAAAAATCTGTAGCGCCATCCGCAACGGCCACGCCATTGTTCCCCGGCACGCACGCGGCGCGGGCGCCGATCTTGTCAGGTCGCGGACCCGGGCACTTGACAGGCTGTCAAGCAGCCGACTGCCACCGCTGCGGGCAATGGACTGTACTGGGGACTTTTCGCCCAGGCGTACTGCCCGGCCCCGCCATGCCGCCGATACCATGGACCGCGACATGACCCCGGAGACACCCCATGCCCATGCCCCTGTCCCAGACGCACAAGCTCTTTGACGACGACGCCTACCTGGACCGCTGCGAAGCCACCGTGATCGCGGTCAGCCCCGAAGGCATCGAGCTGGATGCCACGGTCTGCTATGCCCGCAGCGGCGGCCAGGCCGGAGACACCGGCACGCTGATCCTGGCCGACGGACGCAGCCTGGCGGTCATCGACACCGTCTATGCCGATGACCGCCAGCGCATCCTGCATGTGCTGCAGACCGATGCGCCGCCCCAGGTCGGCGAGCGCGTGCAGGTTGCCATCGACTGGGACAGGCGCCACCGTCTGATGCGCCTGCACACCTGCCTGCACCTGCTGGGCGTGCTGGTGCCCGTGCCCGTGACGGGCTGCAGCATCTCGCCGGACTCGGCACGCCTGGATTTCGACCTGCCTGAATCCACGCTGGACAAGGCCGATCTGACGGAGCGCCTGAACGCCCTGATCGCCGCCAGCCATGCCGTGAACGTGGATCGCATCACGCCCGAGCAATTGGCCGCCCAGCCCGACCTGGTACGCACCGCAGGCGCGGCGCCCCCGGGCGGCACGGCGACGATCCGCATCATCGACATCCCCGGCCTGGACCGCCAGCCCTGCGGCGGCACGCATGTGCGCAGCACGGCCGAGATCGGCACGGTGGCCGTCACCAAGATCGAGAAGAAAAGCCGCACCAACCGGCGCGTGGTCGTGCAGTTCGCCTGAGGCCTGCCAGACCTGCCAGACCTGCCTGGCCTGCCGGACCTGCCTTGGCTGCCGCCCCGCGCCTCAGGACATCCAGGACCTGGGCGCCGAAGGACCACCCGGCTCACGGGACCCCTCGCCGCCCGGAGCCACCCCTTCGGGCTGGCTGCCGGACTTTCGCATCAGCTGCAGGATCTGATCGAGCTTGTCCTGCTCGACAGCGATCGAGTGCAACCTGAACAGCACGTACGGAATGAGGACGCTGGCACAGGCCATGCCCGCCAGCGCCGTCTGTTGCTGGGAGCTGTCGACGAAGAACGCCGTCAGCAGAAAGATGGCGCCAATGAAAACGCCTATGAAAACTATCACTCTCATAAACCCCCTCTATGTTCCGCAATCGTACCCAAATGTGACTGAGGTGAGTAGAGGCATGCGAGCTGTGGGGTTGCCCGTCGCCAAAAGACGACGGACGGCAGGTGATTCCCGGCGACAGCCACCGCGCATACCCTGCCGGCGTGACGCCATCCCGCATGCTTGGAGCGCAGGTCTTCGAACTGTTTTGACTTGATTCAAATCAACCCGCCCTCCCCCATCCTGTCTATGCTGGAGGCAGCCATACAAAGCATCCATGGCGACAGACCGCCTGCCGGTCCATGGCCACCGGATGCCAGCCACCTCACCCGCTTTTCAAGGAGAAAACAATGGCAATGCAATGGAAACCCGTCCTCTTGGCCCTCGCAATGACTGCCGTCGCCGCGCCTGTGCTGGCCGCCGACTGCGCCGTCGAGATCGAAGGCAATGACGCCATGCAGTTCAACAAGCCCACCATCAGCGTGCCCGCCAGCTGCAAGCAGTTCACGGTCAAGCTCAAGCACGTGGGCAAGCTGCCCAAGACGGCCATGGGCCACAACTGGGTACTGAGCAAGACGGCCGACCTGCAGCCCGTGGCCAATGACGGCATCGCCGCCGGCGCCGCCAAGGACTTCGTGAAGGACAAGGACGCCCGCGTGATCGCCCACACCAAGGTGATCGGCGGCGGCGAGACCGACTCCGTGACCTTCTCCACCGCCGCCCTGAAGGCGGGCGAGGCCTACAGCTACTTTTGCTCCTTCCCCGGCCATTCCGCGCTGATGAAGGGCACGCTGACGCTGGCCAAGTAAGCCGGCGATCTGCCCTGGCCCGGGACCTTGCGCCCCGCGCCCTACCCGGCGGCACTTCGGTGCCGCTTGTCGTTTCCGCCCCTCACATTTGCGGGACCGGGCAAGCCACGCTTGCCTGGCCTGCCGGTCCCTGCCGATGCATGCCGATCCGTGCCGTTGTGCGCTGCCTCTCAGTGCCGGCTGGCGGTCCTGCCGTGCGGGCGGCCCTGCATTTCCATGCAACCCTTTTGCATCAGGCGCAGCAGCAGCTGGGTCCAGCTGGCGTCGGCCCATTTGGTGCTTTCCAGCACCAGGGACCGTGCCGACTGCAGGCCGTCGCCGGGCTGCAGCTCCACGCGGAAACTGCCGCGTTCACGCTGGGACGTGACGGCCACCACGCTGCCCAGCAGGGCGATATCAAGGGAAGGGCGCGGGCCTTGCGGGCCGTCCAGGTCCACGCGCAGCACGCAGCCGGGGCGAAGTTCGTAGGTCCAGCGGTGGTCGGCATGGCCGGCCGCGCCCATGGCGTTCATTTCGGCAAGCCGCTGCTCCTGCGTCATGTCGTAGGGGCTGATGATGGGCGCCTGCTGCTGCGGGTAGCCCTGCACGCCGTCCAGGCAGGCGGCCATGAAGACCACGGCCGCCGCGCATGCCAGCAGTTTCCAGGCGCAGCGCGGGGCCCGTCGTTCAACGCGGTGCATGGGCTGCTCCTGCGTCTTCGTCGCCGGGCACCTGCAGCGACACGTCCACGCGCATGGCCAGCACCTTGTCGATGGCCTTGCCGTCCATGTCCACCACCTCGAAGCGCCAGCCTTCCCATTGCACGGTGTCGGTGACACGCGGCAGCCGGCCCGTGAGCAGCATGACCATGCCGGCCAGCGTGTGGTAGCGGCCGCGCTCCTCCTCGGGCACGGTGGCCAGCTCCAGCCGGTCCTTGAGCTCGGGCACGGGGATGTGGCCGTCAAGCAGCCAGCTGCCGTCCTCGCGCTGCAGCGCCCAGGAGTTGCGCGGATCGCGGGGCTGGAATTCGCCCGTGATGGCTTCCACCAGGTCCTGCAGGGTGACGATTCCCTGGACCTCGCCGTACTCGTCGATCACAAAGGCCATGTGCACGTCGGACAGCCGAAAGCTCTCCAGCAGCTCCATGCCGGTGATGGTCTCGGGCACATAGAGCGCGGTCTGCATGGGCTGGTCGGTCAGGCCCTGATCCTTGCCCTGCAGCGCGCGCGACAGCCACTGGCGCGCGTTGAGCACGCCGATGATGGAGTCCATGCCGCCGCGCACCACGGGAAAGCGCGCGTGGTCGGACTGCTCGATCACGCGCAGGTTGTCCTCGAATGGCGCATCGGCATCCAGGCAGACCACATCGCTGCGCGGCACCATCAGCGAGCCGATCTGGCGGTCGTCAAGGCGGAACACGTTGCGCACCATGGTGTGCTCGTGCGATTCGATGACGCCGGCCGTCGTGCCTTCGGCCAGCATGGCGTGGATCTCTTCCTCCGTGACGGCGCTGCCGCTGTTTTCCTTGACGCCCAGCAGGCGCAGCAGCGCATGGGTGGACACGGACAGCAGCACCACGAAGGGCTTGGTCAGATGGGCCAGCCAGTTGACTGGGCGTGCGATCAGGCGCGCAAAGGTCTCGGGATAGGTCTGGCCGATGCGCTTGGGCACCAGCTCGCCGACGACGATGGAGAAGTAGGTGATCAGCACCACCACCAGCGCCGTGGCCGTGTAGCCGCCATAGGGCGCGGGCACGCCCAGGCGCTGCAGCCACTCGGCCAGGGGAGCGGCCAGCGCGGCCTCGCCGACGATGCCGTTGAGCACGCCGATGGAGGTGATGCCGATCTGGATGGTGGACAGGAAACGCGTGGGGTCGGCCCCCAGCTGGGCGGCTGCGGCGGCGCCGGCGTCCCCCTCGTCTATGAGTTTTTGCAGGCGAGCCTTGCGCGCCGTCACCAGCGCGATCTCGGACATGGCGAAGACGCCATTGAGCAGGATCAGCGCAAAAAGAATGGCAATTTCCATGATGCTTGTTCTGGGAACCGGGAGCCGCCGCTGCGGCAAAAAGGGCCCATGCTGCGCTGGGTCCGGAGAGATTGGAAGCGATAGGCCAGCCCCGCAGACGGGGCATGCCGGACAGGACCCGGCGAACGGCGTGGATGCCGCATGCGCCGACCCGGAGGAGCCAACGGCCCCGGCAGGTCGCAAAGGGGATCAGGCCGCCCGGGGAGGCCGGTCGGGCGGGGCCAGGCTGCGCCACGGTCCTTCGCGAAGGCTGCTGGCGACATGGCGATCGGCCTGCAGCCGAGGGGCATCCACGCCATCGACGGCATGCATGACATCGGGGAGGTCCTGCTGATCGTCCATCAGCGCATGGTCGAAGTCATCGAGCAGGGAGGCCGTGTCCACCAGCGGCGCTGCCGTGCGCTGCACGCTGGCGCAGGCGGCGCCGGCCGGCTCGCAAGCGGCCCCCGGCAGGGCCCGCCATGGCACAAGCCCCAGCGTGGACAAGGCCACGCTGACGACGAAGTGCAGGGAAAAAGCCACGATGAACCATCTGGACATGGTCCGGGGATTTTATCCATGCGCCGCACCCGCGGGCAGGCACCGCGCCTGCCCACCGCTGCCTGCCACTGTCCACGGCTGTTCGCCGTTTCCTACAAGCGGCGCGCCGGCGCCGTGGAAACATGCGCCACGGCCCACTCTCCGCCCTTTGCCATGAAAGCACTCCATACCCTTTTCACCGTCGTGCACGCGCTCATCGCCCTGCTGTTTTCGCTGGCGGCCATCGCCCTGCTGTGGATTGCAGGCCTCAAGGGCTGGAACGCCATGGCGCATGGCGTGGATGGCGATTCGGGGCTGCGCATCGTCGAGGCGCTGGGCATTCTGGCCTCGGGCGTGGTCGCGCTGCAGATCGCCCAGACCATCACCGAAGAGGAGGTCATACGCGAGGCCCATATCAGCGGCCCCACGCGCGTGCGCCGGTTTCTCTCGCGCTTTCTGGTGGTGCTGGTCGTGGCCCTGGCCGTCGAAGCCCTGGTCGCTGCCTTCAAGACGCAGGAAGAGCCGGCCCACCTGCTCTATCCCGCCGCCCTGGTCAGCGCCGTGGGTGTCCTGCTGCTGGGCTGGGGTGCCTTCATCCACCTCAACCGCTCCGCCGAGGAGCTGGAGCCCGAGGCCATGGAACAGGCCAAGGGCGAGGACCACAAGGTGAACAAGGATTGATGGCAGGCAGCTTCCCTTCGGGTTGCCTGCATTCGTGCGAACAGGCCCTAATATGGGTATCAGCCCTTGAAGCAATTCATGGAAGGTGGATGCCGCCCGCCCCGGCCGGCAACGCACAGGAGCCCGCCATGCCCGAATCTCTTGCCCCGACGGCCGCAACGGCCTTGCCCGACGCGCAGCCCTCCTCGCCACGCCAGGAAAAACTGTCCGATGTCAGCGAGACCTTGCGCATTCCACTGGCCGCCCGCGCCCTGGGCGAGCGGCTGTTTCCCGGCATGGCCGTCAGTGACGCCCACGCCTTGGACACCCTGACCCAGCTGGGCGACGACGGCAGCCGGTGGCTGCAGGACCGGCAGAGCATTTACGGCGTGCTGGCGCGCACGCACTGCTTTCGCGCGCTGGCGCAGGACTTCTTGCAGCGCCAGCCGCAGGGCCATGTGGTGAACCTGGGCTGCGGCCTCAGCGACTATTTCCAATGGCTGGACAACGGGCAGATGCACATGACGGATGCCGACCTGGGACCGGTGACCGCGCTGCGCAGGCAGCTGCTGCCCCGGCAATCGGAGCGCCAGGAGATCCGCGAATTCGACCTGGCCGATGCCGACTGGTGGCAGCGGCTGGGACTGCCGGCCGACAGGTCCGGGCCTGCGGTGTTCATGATGGCCGAGGGCGTTTCCATGTACCTGCAGCCAGAGCAGATGCAGGCGCTGTGGACCACGTTTGCGCAACGCAGCCCGCCGGGCTCGGAGCTGGTGTTCGACGCCATGTGCTGGCTGGCGGCCGGGCGCGCAAGCCAGCACCCTTCGGTCCGGCTCACCCAGGCCCAGTTCCATTGGGGCCTGCGCCGCGAGGCCGATCTGGCGCAAGCCCATCCCCGCCTGCAGCTGGTGGCCACGCACCAGGTGATGGAAGGCTACGGCCCGCCCTACTCGCTGGTGGGGCCGGCATTCCGCTGGACCTTTGGCGTGCACTTCTATGCCATCTACCAGCTGAAGTCGGTCGAGACGGCGGCTTAGGCCGATTGCGCAGCCGCAACGAAAGATGCCCGGTCAAGCCGGGCATCTTTGCTTCAAGGAACCAGGATCAGCCTGCGTCGTCCGCGCTGGCGGACAGGGCCAGGGCCAGGCCTTGCACCAGGTCTTGCCCGGGCTGCCATTCGCGCACAAAGCGGTTGCGCGGCGGCCGCAGGGCTTCGCGGCCGGCCGAGACGGGCGTGCCCACATACAGCAGGCCGACGAGCCGGTCATGGGGCTCGAATCCCAGGGCCTCGCGCACGCGCGCATCGTGGCTGTTGGCGCCGCTGGCCCAGAAGCCGCCAAAGCCCAGGATGTGCAGGGCGTTGAGCATGTTCATGGCGGCAGCGCCACCGGCCAGCAGTTGCTCGCTCTCTGGCACCTTGTGCTCGGGCTGCAGGTGCACGCCCAGCGCAATGATCAGCGGGGCGGACAAGGCCTTGGCGCGGAATCGCTCGGCGTCGGCCTGCGGGTCGCGCGCCCTGGCGGCCTGCGCGAACACCTCGCCCAGCGCATGGCGCGCATCGCCCTGCACCAGCACGAAGCGCCAGGGCCGCAGCTGCCCGTGGTCGGGGGCGCGCAGTGCAGCATCGATGACGGTGTCGATCACGTCTGCGCCCGGCGCCGGCTCCTGCAGCGGCCAGCGTGACTGGCGCGACATCAGCAGGTCCAGCGCGGCGCGCTGCTCGGGGGTCAGGGATCTGTCGTTGGTGCTCATTCGTTGTCCTGCAGCGCAGGCTGCCTTGCCTGCTCGGGCTGTGCCGGTGATTCAGGTGGCAGCTGCGAGCACGCGCCGCAATGGCCGTACAGGGCCAGGCGGTGGTCGGCAAGGCGGTAGCCGTGGGCCTGGGCCACCTGGTGCTGCAGCGCCTCGATGTGGTCGTTGCTGAATTCATCCACGCGTCCGCACTGCAGGCAGATCAGGTGGTCATGGTGCGGCCCCTCATTGAGCTCGAACACCGCCTTGCCGCTTTCAAAGGTCTGGCGCAGCAGCAGGCCTGCAGCCTCCAGCTGCGACAGCACGCGGTAGACGGTGGCCAGGCCCACCTCGGCGCGCCGCTCGGCCAGCAGGCGGAACACGTCCTCGGCATGAAGGTGGCGCGATGCGCTCTGCCTGAAGATATCCAGCACCTGCATGCGCGGCAGCGTGGCCTTCAGGCCGACGCTGCGCAGTTCGGGTTCGCCACCCGGGCTCAGGGGCATCTTGCTGCGTGTCATGCGGTGGTGTCTCCGTGTGTCAGTGTCATGGCGGGGTTGTCGCCGCCTTCGGCACCCCGGTGTATGCGGACGATGCGCAGCGCATCGGGCTGCTCCACCAGCACGCAGGTCTTGCCCGTGCGCTGGCAATGGTCCTGCACGCGCCAGTACTCGCCGTGGCTCAGGCAGCCGGTCTGGCAGATCACCAGATCGGCCTCGCGCAGGCTGGCCTCGAAGGCCTCGGCGTCCTGCTCGGGCTTCCGCGCATGCGCGCCCGCTGCAGGCACGGCGGGCTGCGCCAGGGGCGCGGCCGATTGGCGCTGCCAGCGTGCGCGCTCGCGCAACAGGTCCTGCACGCGCACCAGCAGCGACTCCACGCGCCGCGCCAGCGTGACGCGGCGCGAGAGGCCGGGAATGGCCTTCTCCAGCGCCTCGCGCTCCTCGCGCGCCCACAGCAGCTGGGTTTCCTTGGCCATCAAGGCCGCGCGCTGGCGGATCACCAGCCTTTGCAGCCTCTCTATTTCCTGGGCTTGAAGGCACAGCAGCTCGCTGCTGCGCAATTGGGCGTGGCCGTAGCCACGCAGCAGCACCTGGTGCTCGTGCGCCAGCTGCTGAATGTCGTCCAAGGTCTGGGTCATGGTTTCCTCGGCAAACCTGAGCATCGCGCGGCGGTCGCGCGAAGGCCTTTGCGCATGGCCCTGTGCGGCACGGGCCTGGCTTGCCGGCAAGGCGGTGTGCTGCGGTGCAAGCCGGATGCGCTGGCAAATCAGTGAGAATGATTCTTATTAAATCATGAAATGCCGGCCGTCAAACCGATGACCGTACGCCGTCTGGTGCAAAGGCCGCACCGGCGCAGATGCGCTTGCAGCGCGGCCGTCAGCGCCCTGCCATGCACGGCAACGCAGGCCTGCGCCCGGCCTGCCGTTGCCTGTCCGATCCGCTCAAAGACCCTTGAGCAGCCGGCCGTTGACCTCGGTGCCGTACAGCGAGAACGGGGTGTCGTGGAACTGCTTGCGCGTGTCGGCCACGTTGCCGGTGAAGCGCGGGTCCTGGGGGCGCTCCATGCTGTTGATGTAGGTGGCCACGTCCCAGGCTTCCTGGTCGTCCAGCGTGGGGTTGCCGTAGGGCATGTTGCCCTTGATGAAGCTGGCAGCCTTGTCCACCTCATGCGTGCCCGCGCCCCAGTTGTAGGACTGCTTGCCCCACAGCGGCGGAAACACGGTCACGCCGCCCGCTTCCTGGCCCTGGCCCTGCGCGCCGTGGCACAGCGCGCACTTGGCCTCGTAGACCTTGGCGCCGCGCTCGAAGCTGGGCTCCTGCGCGGCCTTGCCCACCTTGGTGAAGCCCGCACCCGGCAGCTTCTCGCCCGTGGGCGCCTTCTGGGCCATCCAGTAGGCGTAGGCCTCCAGCGCCACGAGGATGTCGTGCCCGTCGTCGGGGGCCTTGCCGTTCATGCTGTACATGAAGCAGCCGCGCACGCGCTCGGCGAAGGTGTCCACGTGGTTGGTCTTCTTGCGGTAGGCCGGGTACAGCGGGTAGGCACCCCACATGGGTGCGGCGCCCTTGAGCCGGCCTGCGTCCAGGTGGCAGTTCACGCAGTTGAGGGTGTTGCCCGAAAAGCCCACGGCGTTGGCCGGCGTGCGCAGGAAGATGGCCTCGCCGCGGCGAATCCACTCACCCATGGGCGTGTCGGGGATGTCGCGGGCGCCGGGGGGTGTGAAGGCGCCGCCGTCGGCAGCCACTTTCACGGCCTGGGAAGCGACCTGGGCATTCGCATTTGCATCGGCCCTGGCAGCGGTGGCAGCCGCAGCGGGGACCGCGCCCACGCGGCCCGGCGCAGGTGGCATGTCTGGCTGGCTGATGTACATGCCATAGGCGAGCGCGCCCGCCAGGCCGGCGAACAGGCAGGCGACGACGACGTACTCGGCGGTATTGGAGTTTTGAGAGGCGCGGGTGGGTTGTGTGTCGGACATGTTCGGCTCCCGGTCCATCAGGGTTTGGCTGGCGCGGAGGCCGTGGCTGCGGTGCTGGTGCTGGGGCTGGTGCCATGCAGGCGGGCGTAGTAGGCCGCCACGGCCTGGATGTCCGCGGGCGTGAGCTTTTGCGCGACCTTGCCCATGAGGCCCAGCGGGCCGGCCTCGCGCTGGCCCTTGTTCCAGGCGGCGACCTGGCTTTGCATGTAGTCGGCCGTCAGGTGGCCGATGGCCGGGAAATCTGCGCCCACGCCCACGCCGCCAGGGCCGTGGCATTGGGCACAGGCGGGAATGCCGTCCGCCCAGCGTCCGCGCTCGACCAGCCAGGCGCCGTCATCGTCCTTGCCCTTGGGCAGCGGGCCGCGCACGGGCTGGATGGGCAGCGGCAGGCTGGCGTAATAGGCGGCCACATCGGCGCGGTCCTGGGCCGACAGGGCCTTGGCCATGGGCGCCATCACGGGGGCCTGGCGGCTGCCGTCGGCCAGGTGCTGGAGCTGGCGCGCCAGATAGCCGGCGTGCTGGCCGGCCAGGGCCGGAAAGCCCGCCATGCCCTCGCCCTTGGCGCCGTGGCAGGTGGCACATGCCGCCGCACCCTGGGGCGTGCCCGACTGGGCGATTTTCTGGCCGGCTGCTGCACTGCCTTGCACCGCAGCTGTGGGCGCTGCTGCGGGCGCTGCTGCCTTGGGCTCGGCGTCTTGCGCCCAGGCGCTGCCCATCAGCATGCAGATGCCGATGGCGATGCACGACCGGGACAGGGTCTGTTTGTTCATGCGGATCATCGTGGGAAGAGGCATTTGCCCTGCCATGCGTCCGCGCCACGCACCCAGGAGCGCACGGCTGCGGCGGACAGGATCGAATAGGGATACCGGCCGCCGCCCCGCAAGGCGCAATGCCCGCAGGGCTGGCCAGCCAGGCCCGCACGATACGGAACCGAGATTAAGCCGGCGTTAATGGGCCAGGGTCCGGGGCCTGCGCGCCCGGGCCGTCCGCCAGCGGCAGGTACAGGCGCGCGACCAGGCCGCTGGCCTGGCCTTCCTCGGGCCGCCACAGGCTGCGCGGCTGCAGCAGCAGGCAGCCGCCTGCGCATTCAGCGATGCGCTGCACGATGGGCAGTCCCAGGCCGCTGCCATGCTCCTGGGGACGCTTGCGCCAGAAGCGGCGCGTGGCCTCTTCGCATTCCTCGGCGCTGAGCCCCGGGCCGTGGTCGGCCACGGTGAACTCCACATAGCCTGTGCCCGGCTGCTGCGTCTTGCCCGGCATGGCGCCAATGGGGCGCACGGCCAGTTCCACGGGATGCTGCGGCGCATGGCGCAGGGCGTTTTCCAGCAGATTGCGCAGGGCCGAGACCAGCAGGGGCTCGGAGATGGCCAGCGGCCAGTCCTGCACGGGCTGGCCGTTGTCCAGCCATGTGCGCAGCGCGGGCGCTGGGGCCTGGGCGCTCACGGCATTCACAGCCAGTTGCCAGGCCTTGTCCAGCGCCTGCAGCGCATCGGCAGGCGCATCGCCGCAGGCCAGCACGGAGGCAGCGCCAGGTTCATGCTGCTCCAGCCGCGCCAGCAGCAGCAACTGCTCCAGCGTGTGCTGCAGGTGCTCCACGCCCTCGCCCGCCTGGGCCAGCGAATCGCGGGCCATGGAGCCGGGCGGCGCGGCCAGAAGGCCGGCAGGCATGCCGGGCGCCGCCAGCGCCATCTGCGCCACCTGCACATGGGTCTTGATGGCGGTGAGCGGCGTGCGCAGCTCATGGGCGGCGTCGTCGCTCCAGCGGCGCTCGCGGTCTATGGCCGCGCGCACGCGGTGCAGCAGCTGGTTGAGCGTGCCCACCAGCGGCGCCAGTTCGCGCGTCTGCAGGCCCTGGGCCACGGGCGAGTCGTCGCCGGGCGGGCGGCGCGCCAGTTCGCGCCGCAGGGCCTCCAGCGGCCTGAGGCCCTGGGTCACGGCCCACCACATCAGCCCCATGCTGGCCAGCAGCGCCAGCACGAAGGGCAGGACGATGGTGTAGGCAAAGCCGTGGATCAGGCCCTCGCGCACATCGATGCGGTCGGCCGTGGCGATGCGCACGCCGTGGTCCTCCAGCACATAGGTGCGCCAGGGCTTGCCCCCCTTGATGATGGTCGAGAAGCCCAGCGGCATGCTCTGCGGGAACACGGGACTGCCCTCGGTCTTGGCCAGTACCTGCGGCAGGGCCGATTCGGGCCGCACGGGCTGGACCTCGCCGCGCACCAGGCTGACCTCGCAGGCCACGCCGTCGCGCGCGATCACGTTGAGCATGGGGCTCCAGTCCTGCGGCAGCTCCCGGGCAGGCCGGAACTGGTGGACGATGCCGGCCACCATGCGCGCCGAGGCGATCAGCCGGTCATCCAGCACGGTGCGCAGCTCGTTGCGCATGTCCGAGAACATCCAGGCCGCCACCCCGCCCCACAGCGTGCACAGCGCCAGGCACAGACATGCCAGCAGGCGCACGCGCAGGCTGCGCATCATGGGTGCAGGCCCAGGCGATAGCCCTCGCCGCGCACCGTCTCCACCAGTTCATGGCCCAGCTTGCGGCGCAGGTGGTGCACATGCACGTTGACGGCATTGCTCTCCACATCCTGGCTGTAGCCGTAGAGGCTGTCGCGCAGTTGCTCGGTGCTCAGAATGCGGCCCGGCGACTGCAGCAGCGCGCGCAGCAGCGACCACTCGCGGCGCGACAGCTCCACCGTGCGGCCCTGGCGCTGGATGTGGCCTGCAGCGGGGTTGATGCGCACCTCGCCCAGCTCGATCCAGTCCACGCTGCGGCCGGCCGCGCGGCGCAGCAGCGCATGCAGGCGCGCCGCCAGTTCGTGCAGGTCAAAGGGCTTGACCAGGTAATCGTCGGCGCCGGTCTGCAGGCCTTCGATGCGCTGTGACACGGCATCGCGCGCCGTCAGCACCAGCACGGGCACCTGCAGGCCCTGGCCGCGCCAGCGCGCCAGCAGCGAGAGGCCATCCTCGTCGGGCAGGCCCAGGTCCAGCACGCAGGCATCGAAATGCGAGGAACGGATGGCCGCATCCGCCTGCCCGGCCGAGGCCACGGTATCCACGCCAAAGCCCTGCAGCTGCAGGCCGGCTCGCACGCCGCTGGCCACCAGCGCGTTGTCTTCCACCAAGAGAACATGCATGTTGTTGTCCGCAGGGCCTGGCGCCAGGCCCCGCCGTCTGTATCCAAGTCGGGAACGAAAAGCGACTGAGCATCGCAGATTTGTAGCGAGGTGTACGCCAGCATGCCGAATCTCGCAGGCACGCGTACAAGAATGCGGCCAGGCGTTGGCGCGACGTTCGGGCCGCCAGCTCGCTTTGCAGCCATGTGCCCATGGGACTTTCAGGGACTGAGAGCAAAACGCAATTCTTGGGTTCTTCAGAAAATAATTGGCTATTCAAAAATCTGAAAAAACGCAGGACCAGTCCTATGGCAACTAAGAAAAATCCTGGAAGATTTCAGAATCCTCCCGGCGATTTACTGCAGTAGATCTTGCAATCACCAATGCACAATTCAACCCTTGCCTCCCAAGGGGCTGCATAGCTCTCGCCCCCATATCCCGCTGAATGGAAAGAAATGCAATGAATGAACTTCAAATAGGGCTTGCCGTCGTGGGCGCCCTGATCCTCTTCGCCATCATGCTCACTTTCAAATACAAGATGGTGCGACCCTGCATGCCATCGGAAAACAGGTTGGCTTTCAAAATTTCCATCTTCATTGTGATTTTTTCCGGCGTATTTGCAGCACTCTGGAATAAGTTCTGACCCTCGATCGATGAGATGGATTTTCTTGCGAGCGCAAGAGGGGCGCTGCCGCCCGGCAAGCCAGGTGAGGCCATGAGGCCGTTAACCCCCCGTTAATTCCCCGCTGCCAGCATCCACGACCTGTCAGCCTGCATGGCTGAAACTCCCTTCCATGCCTCTCCGGTCATCCCCTCTTCTTTCATCCTTCCAGCCCTTGCTTGCCAGCCTGCTGCTGGCGCCTTCGCCTGTTCTTGCCGGAGCGGCCGAGCCTGGCGGGCCGTCAGCGCTATCGGCGCTGGGCGCCTGGCTGCACCTGCCTGCCAGCCTGGCGCTGGGGCCGCTGGTCCTGCCGATGGGCGTGGTGGTGGCCATGCTGGCCTGGCTGCTGGCGCAGTGGCTGGCGCGCAGGAATGAAAGGCGCACGGGCCAGGCCGTGGATGCGCTGCTGTGGCAAAGCACCCTGGCCGGCCTGCTGGCGGCGCGCCTGGCCTATGTCGCGCAGTGGTGGACCGAGGTCGCGCCGGCCCCCTGGGATTGGAGCGGAATGCCGGCCTTCGCAGGCCGCATCATCGATATCCGCGACGGGGGATGGAACCTGTGGGCCGGCCTGCTGGCCGCGCTGCTGTACATGCTGTGGCGCAGCCGCCGCTCCCCGGTGCTGCGCCGCGCCACAGGGCTGGCGCTGGGCGCGGGGGCGGCCCTGCTGGCGCTGGGCAGCCTGCTGCAGGCGCTGCCGTCCGCAGATGCACCGGCCCTGCCGGCCTTCACCCTGGTCAACGGACAGGCGCAGCCGGTCTCGCTGCAGCAGTTGCAGCAGGCCGACGGCAAGCCCATGGTGATCAACCTCTGGGCCACCTGGTGCCCGCCCTGCCGGCGCGAGATGCCGGTGCTGGCCCAGGCCCAGCAGCAGCGGCCCGATGTACGTTTCATCTGGATCAACCAGGGCGAGCCTGCCGAGACCGTGATGGGCTATTTGCAGCGCGAGCAGGCGACGGCCCCGCTGCCGCTGGCCCAGGTGCTGTTCGACCCGCAGCAGCAGGCCGGCCGGCACTGGCGCCAACGGGGCCTGCCTTCCACCTATTTCTATGGCGCCGACGGCCGGCTGTGCGGCATGCGCATGGGCGAGCTGTCGCGCGCCAGCCTGGCCCAGCATCTGAAGGAATGTTCATGAGCGCTTCCCCCCTGTTCCCCCTGCCTGCACTGGCAGGAGCCCTGGCCCTGTCGGCAGCCTTGGCCCTGCCGGCTGCGGCGTCCGAGCTGCCATCGGAGGATTTCCTGGCCCAGCAGGGACTGACCCTGGTGGGACCGCTGCCGGCCGTGGGCGGACTCAAGGCCTGGGCCGCCTACCGCGACCGCCAGCCCGTGCCCATCTACCGCATGCCTGACGGCAAGCACTGGGTGCTGGGCACGGTGATCGACGCCCAGGGCCGCGACGTGAACGCCCAGGCCCTGCAGGCCGCCGTGCAAAAGCCCATGGGCGAGCAACTGTGGGGCGATGTGCAGCGCGCCCAGTCCATACCGGATGGCCGCGCCGACGCGCCGCGCACGGTCTATGTGTTCACCGACCCCAACTGCCCCTATTGCAACCAGCTGTGGAACGATGCCCGGCCCTGGGTGGAGAGCGGCCAGGTGCAGTTGCGCCACATTCTGGTGGGCATCCTCAAGCCCAGCAGCGAGGGCAAGGCCGCCGCCTTGCTGACCGCGCGCCAGCCCGAGCAGGCCCTGGCCGAGCACGCACGCGCCTATGCCAAGGCCGGCCGCGCCAGCGCAGAAGGCGCGGGCGCCACGCCGCTGGCCCCGGTGCCGCAGGCCACGCGGCAGGTGCTGGCCAACCATGCCTCGCTGATGTCCACCTGGGGGCTGCGTGCCACGCCGGCCCTGGTCTGGAAGGATGACAAAGGAGTGGTGCAGGTACGCACCGGCCTGCCGCCGGGCCTGCTGGAAGAGGTCATGGGGCCGCGTGGCAGGAAATGACGGGGACGACCATGAGCACAAGCCGTTCTCCCGCCGCTTCCACCTCCTCCAACGACTGGAGCGACCTGTTCCCCGCCCGGCCGGATGCGCCGCCGCTGCGCATCGTGCTGCATGCGCCCACACCGGGCGCCCTGGCCCGTGCACGCAGCAATCTGGCCAACCTGCGCCAGGACCGGCCCGGTGCCGAAGTCCGCATCGTCATCAACGGCCCGGCCGTCGAGGCGCTGCTGGACGCCGCGCCGGGCACGCCGCAGCATCTGGATGCTGCCGCCCTGGCCCATGCGCTGGTCTGCCCGAACACGCTCAGGAAGCTGGGCCGCGAGGCGCCTGCCGGCATGCGCGTGCTGCCGCAGGGCGGCATCGAGTCACTGGCCCTGCTGCAGCAGTCGGCCTGGTGCTACGTGCGCTGCTGAGCGGCCTGCGCCAGCGAGGCCAGGCAGCGCGCCTGCCATTGGTATTCAGGCTCGAACGATTCACGGTCCGTGACGGCGCCGTGGCCGCCCTCGCCATAGACCATGGCGTAGGCCGCATAGTCGGCCGCCTGCAGCGCCCGGCCCGCCAGCCCATGGGCCGTGGCATAGGTGGCGGACACGGCGGCATGGCCGCAGCCGTCGAGGGAGCGCGATCCCTGGTGGTGGTTGGCCAGGCTGGCCGCCTCGCGGGCCAGGCGGTCCAGCTCCTGCCTGTCGATCTGGCCATCCAGGTAGCGGCGAAGGCCTTGCGCGCAGCGGATGACGTCCGGGTCTTCCAGCAGGTGCGCGATGCGGTCCACGCAGGCCTGTGTGAATTGCAGCCTCAGGTGCTCGCCGGCTTCGGCGGCAAGGTCCAGTTCCGAAGCAAGGCTGTTCAGGGCATGGTTCATGGAGAACTCCTTGGCAGTGGCGACACAAGCAGCGTAGACCGGGGCCGCGCGCGGAAACAAGAGGGTGATTTCCGATACGCGCCCTGCATTCCCGAGGAATGCAGTCACCCTGTTAACCCCGTCTTAATCCCTGCGCCACACGCTATGGACTGCCTTGGGTGCCTGTCCATGGCAGGCAGTCGGTGGCGCTTTGCAAGCCCATTGCTTGACTCACATCAAGCCGCCAATGCCCTGAATTTCATATATTAAATTCAATATAAAAAGCATATTTTTAATGCTTTATTGAGTTTGAGCGACCACCCTCCGTGGCCGCAGGACGATGAAAGACAGGCCATGCCAAAAACATCCCGAGCCGGCAGCGGCTGCAACGACTGCAGCTGCAAGCCCTCCTCCCAGGACATCCCCGCCCGCACCGCCGCCCATGCACAGCCCGCCGCAGGCAAGCGCGGCTTCCTGAAGGACCTGCTGGCCGCCGCCATGGCGGCCGTGGCCCTGCCCGTGGCGGCGGCGGCGGCCGCGCCCGGCACCCCGGGTTTTCAACCGCCGCGCCGTCCCGGCGAGGCCGGCAGGCGCTACGGCATGCTGGTGGATCTGCGCCGCTGCATAGGCTGCCAGGCCTGCACGGTGAGCTGCTCCATGGAGAACCTGCCACCGCTGGGCCAGTTCCGCACCACGGTGCTGCAGTACGAGGTGCAGCACGCGGGCAACGAGGACCTGCCGCCGGCCATGCTCAACCTGCCGCGCCTGTGCAACCACTGCGACAACCCGCCCTGCGTGCCGGTCTGCCCGGTGCAGGCCACCTTCCAGCGCAGCGACGGCATCGTGCTGGTGGACAACGAGCGCTGCGTGGGCTGCGGCTACTGCGTGCAGGCCTGCCCCTATGACGCACGCTTCATCAACCACGAGACGCAGACCGCCGACAAGTGCACCTTCTGCGAGCACCGCCTGGAAGCCGGACTGCTGCCGGCCTGCGTGGAAAGCTGCGTGGGCGGCGCCCGCGTGATCGGCGACCTCAACGACGAGGGCAGCGAGATCCGCCAGCGCATGCGCGAGCACGCCAAGGACCTCAAGGTGCTCAAGCCCGCCATGGGCACGGACCCGCATGTGTACTACCTGGGATTGCCCGACGCCTTCGTCGACGGCGTGGACGGGCAGGCCAGCGTGCGGCTGGTCACTTCCCACTGAACGCAAGGAGCACCCCATGCACATCGTCGAACTCCTGACCCCCGCCTACGAATCGGCCTGGCTGCCCTGGGCCGTGCAGTACTTCTTCCTGGCCGGCATTGCCACGGGCGCCGCCCTGCTGGCCGCCGCCTGCGCCTGGGCGCCGCGCGCCAGCGCCATGGCGCGCCTGCTGCCGGCCGCCGTGCTGGTGCTGGCCGTCAGCGCCATCGCGGCGCCCGTGTCGCTGCTGGCCGACCTGCACCAGCCTGCGCGCTTCTGGCATTTCTATGCGCACTTCACGCCGTGGTCGTGGATGTCGGTGGGCGCCCTGCTGCTGCCGGTCTTCGTGGGACTGGCGCTGGCCTTCGTGCTGGCCTGGTGGCTGGGCCGGCCGCAGTGGCTGCGCTGGCTGGCGCCGCTGCTGGCCGTGTCGGCACTGACCATCACCGCCTATACCGGCGCCGAGCTGATGGCCGTGCGCTCGCGCCCGCTGTGGAACACGCTGTGGGTGCCGCTGAACCTGGCACTCACGGGCTGGCTGGCCACGGTGGGCTGCATGCTGGTGACGGCGCGCTTTCTGCCCGCCCGCCACCGCCCCGATGCCGGCGCCCTGCAGGCCCTGCGCATCCTGGGCCTGGCGCTGGCGCTGTGCCTGCTGGCCATGGTGGCGGTCTGGGCCGTTGCCGGCTGGCTGGGCCAGGGCCGCTCCTTCCAGGCGGCGCTGCAGCTGTGGCAGCAGTTTCCGGTCTGGCGCCTGAGCATGCTGGGCTCGGCCGTGGCCGGTGCCGCCTTGCTGTGGGCCCTGGTCCGGGGTGGGCAGCGCATGGCCTGCCCGCGCTACACGCTGGCCCTGGGGCTGGGCCTGGCCGCCGCGGCCTGGGCCTTCCGCTGGGCGCTGTTCATGGGCGTGCAAGGCGTGCCCAAGTACGGCGCGGGCCTGTACATCTACCACATGCCGCTGGGCGGCGACGGCCTGCTGGGCATGCTGGGCGTGGCCGGCCTGTGCATTGCACTGGTGACGCTGGCCACCTGGGCGCTGGAGCTGTTTCCCGCGCGTTCGGCCACGGCCCGCGCCCTCTGACACCGCCGCCCTGACGACCCCTCACCCATTCACGGAGCGCGGCCCGCCACCGGCCGGCCGCGCCAAAGAAAGCCTTTCATGACCGACAAGAAGAAACTCCCCCAAGCTCCCGAAGATTCCCTGGATGCCGAGGCCGCCCGCCGCCGCCTGCTGCTGCGCGGTGGCCTCACCGCCGGTGGGCTGGCCGCCTTTGCGGCCGGCTACGGCGAGACGCTGGCGCGCGGCGCCAAGGGCCTGGTCGCAGGCACTTCGGGCACGCCCACGGCCAGCGCCACGCGCGGCAATTCGCTGACGCCGGAGTTCCGCATCGACCCGGCCACGGGCGCGCTCACCACACAGCCCGGCCAGGTGGTCAGCCCCTCCAGCTGCCTGGGCTGCTGGACGCAGTGCGGCGTGCGCGTGCGTGTCGATACCGCCAGCAACCGCATCCTGCGCGTGGCAGGCAACCCCTACCACCCGCTGGCCACCACGCGCCCGGCCGCCATGGAAGAACCCGTGCGCGAGGTCTACGCCAAACTGGGCAAGGAGCTGGGCCTGGAGGGCCGGGCCACGGCCTGCGCGCGCGGCTCGTCCATGCTGGAGCACCAGAGTGCGCCGCACCGCGTGCTCACCCCGCTCAAGCGCGTGGGCCCGCGCGGCAGCGGCCGCTGGCAGAGCATTTCCTTCGAGCAGCTGGTGCAGGAAGTCTGCGAGGGCGGCGATCTGTTCGGCGAAGGCCAGGTCGAGGGCCTGCGCGCCATCTGGGACACCAGGACGCCGCTGGACGCCGACAACCCCGAGTTCGGCCCGAGCTCCAACCAGTTGCTGGTGACCGACGCCTCCAACGAAGGCCGCGCCCAGCTGCTGCGCCGCTTTGCAGGGCCGTCCTTCGGCACCGTGAACGTCAGCAACCACGGCGCCTACTGCGGCCAGAGTTTTCGCGTGGGTGCGGCAGCGGCCCTGGGCGACCTGCCCGGCATGCCGCACGGCAAGCCGGACTGGAGCCATGCCAGCTTCGGCCTGTTCATCGGCGCGGCACCCGCGCAGTCCGGCAACCCCTTCCAGCGCCAGGGCCGCGAACTGGCCGAGGCCCGCTCGCGCGAGGACAACCGTTTCCGCTACGTGGTGGTCTCGCCCGTGCTGCCGACCTCGTCCAGCCTGGCTGCGGGCAGCGGCAACCGCTGGCTGGCCGTCAAGCCGGCCAGCGACCTGGCCCTGGCCATGGCGCTGATCCGCGTCATCCTGGACGAGGCGCGCCATGACACGGGCTTTCTCGCCCAGCCCGGCCCGGCCGCCATGCAGGCAGCGGGCGAGGCGTCCTGGAGCAATGCCACGCACCTGCTGGTCAACGAGCCCGGCCACCCGCGCCATGGCAGCTTTCTGCGCGGCGCCGACCTGGGCTGGGCCCTGCCCGCGCCAGCCGAAGACGGCAAGCCGGCCCAGGATGTGTTCGTGGTGCAGCGTGCCGATGGCAGCCTGGCGCCGCACACCCAGGCCGAGCCTGCACAGCTGATGGTGCGCACCCGCGTGGCCGTGCCCGGCCTGAAGGCCGAAGGCGCGGACCAGGCCCCCGAGCTGTCGGTCTGCTCCTCGCTGGCCAAGCTGCATGAGCAGGCCAGCCTCAAGACACTGGACGAATACGCGGCGCTGTGCGGCGTGGCGCGCGGCGAGATCGAGGCGCTGGCGCGCGAGTTCACCAGCCATGGCAAGCGCGCCGTGGCCGATGCGCATGGCGGCACCATGAGCGGCGCGGGCTTCTACACCGCCTACGCCATCAGCATGCTCAACACCCTGGTGGGCAACCTCAACGTGCAGGGCGGCCTGGTGCTGGATGCCGGCCCGTTCGGCCCCTTCGGCCCCGGCCCGCGCTACGACTTCGCCAACTTCGACGGCAAGGTCAAGCCGCGCGGCCTGGCGCTGTCACGCCACCGCCAGCCCTACGAGAAAAGCGCGGAATTCCAGCGCAAGCGCGAGGGCCAGCCCGAGGGCGCGAAGGACTACCCCGCCGCCCAGGCCCCGTGGTACCCGGCCGTGGGCGGCCTGTCCAGCGAGATGCTGGCCAGCGCGCTGGCCGGCTACCCCTATCGCGCCAAGGCCTGGATCAACCACATGAGCAACCCCGTCTACGGCATTGCGGGCTTTCGCAATGCGCTGGTGGACGATCTCAAGGACCCGAAGAAGCTGCCGCTGATCGTCTCCATCGATCCCTTCATCAACGAGACCAGCGCGCTGGCCGATTTCATCGTGCCCGATACCGTGACCTACGAGAGCTGGGGCATCTCGGCGCCCTGGGCCGACGTGGTGGCCAAAAGCTCCACCGTGCGCTGGCCCGTGGTGCAGCCCGCCGTGGCGCGCACGGCCGGCGGCCAGCCCGTGAACGTGGAGAGCTTCCTCTTCGCCGTGGCAGAACGGCTGGGCCTGCCGGGCTTTGGCGAGGCCGCCATCAAGGACGCCCAGGGCCAGCCCCATGCGCTGCGCTCGGCCGAGGACTTCTTCATCCATGCCCTGGCCAACGTGGCCTGGGCAGGCAGCAAGCCCGTGCCGGCGGCCAGCGATGATGACATCGCCATCACCGGCGTGGACAGGCTGGTGCCCGCGCTGCGCCAGCGCCTGAAGGACGATGAATGGCGCCAGGTGGCCATGCTGCTGACGCGCGGCGGGCGCTTCGACCGCATCGAGGACGCCTGGAAGGACGGCCACACCCGCAAGGCCCACGCGCCTGCCCTGCAAGTGTGGAGCGAGGAGCTGGCCCGCATGCGCCACGCCATGACGGGCGAGCGCTACAGCGGCTGCCCCACCTGGTATCCGGCGCGGCTGGCCGACGGCAGCGCCATGCGCACGCATTTCGGCGAGCAGCAATGGCCGCTGCTGCTGACCTCGTACAAGTCCAACCTGATGAGTTCCATGTCGATTGCCGTCTCGCGGCTGCGCCAGGTGCATCCGCACAATCCGGTATCGCTGCACCGGGAGGACGCCGAGCGGCTGGGCATCGCCAACGGCGACACGGTGCGCATCCGCACGCCGGGCGGCGCGGTGACGGCCGTGGCCATGGTGCGCGACGGCGTGATGCCGGGCACCGTGGCCATCGAGCACGGCTACGGCCACCGCGAACTGGGCGCGGGCCGCCACAGCATCGACGGCCAGCCCATGCCGGTGAACGCCGAGCATGCCAATGGCGTGAACCTCAATGACCTGGGCTTTGCCGATCCCACGCGGCCCGGCTGCAAAAACGTGTGGGTGGACTGGGTGTCCGGCGCCACGGTGCGCCAGGGCCTGCCTGCGCGCATCGAGAAGGTCTGATCAGCGGGCGGGGCTGGCGACTGGTGCAGCGTCGGCCTGCCAGCCGCCCCCCAGCGCCTGGTACAGCGCAATGGCGTTTTCCAGCTGGCTCTGGCGCAGGCGTATGACTTCCTGCTGGGCCTGGTAGAGATTGCGCTGGGCGTCCAGCTCTTCCAGGTAGCTGGCGTAGCCGGCCTCGTAGCGGTCCTTGGCAAAGCCCAGGGAGCGCTGCAGCACCGCCTCGCGTTCGCTGGCGTGCTGCCACTGCGACTGCAGGCGCCGGGTGCCGACCAGGGCGTTTTCCACATCGGCCAGGGCCTTGATCACCACGCCCCGATAGGCATAGGCGGCCTGGTCGCGCTGGGCGGTCACGGCGTCGAACTGGCCCTGCAGCCGCCCGCCCGTGAACAGAGGTGCCAGCACGCTGCTGCCCAGGGCCCAGACCGTGGCCGGGTGGTATTGCAGGGCATTGACCAGCAGGCTGCCGGCGCTGGCCGTCAGCGAGACCTGGGGCAGGAAGGCGGTGCGCTGCACGGCCAGGCTTTCGTCGGCGGCCGCCAGCTGCAGCTGCGCCCGTGCAATGTCGGGGCGGCGCTGCAGCAAGGCCGAAGGCAGGCCGGCGGCCGGCGCAGGCGGCGGTGCGCCCAGCGCAGCGGACTGGCCGTCGGTTGTTGCCATGAGCGCGGCAGCCTGCTCGTCACCCTCGCCACCGGCCAGCAGCAGGAGCGCCGTGCGCTGGCGCGCCAGCGACAGCTCCAGCTGCTCCACGGCCTGCTGCACGCCCTGCAGCTCGGCCTGGGCCTGGGTGAGCTGCAACTGCGAGGTGTAGCCGACGCGCGCCTGCTCATCGGCCAGGCGCAGGGCCTGTTCGCGCGAGCGGGCCGTGGCCTGGGCCACTTGCAGCTGCGACTGCAGCGAGCGCAGGCCCACATAGGCCTGGGCCGTGGTGGCGGCCACGGCCAGGGCCACGGCGTCGCGGTCGGCCTCGCTGGCCTGCAGGCGCAGGGCGGCGGCCTTTTCCAGGTGGGCGATGCGGCCCCACAGATCAGGCTCCCAGCTGGCCTGCAGGCCGGGCTGAACCGAGCGCGTGTGCGCCAGGCCCCGCGCGCCCAGGCTGCGGCCCGTGGAGGCGCCGGCCGTGGCCGAGAGCTGGGGCAGGCCCGCAGCGCCTGCCACATCCAGGTTGGCCCGCGCCTCATCCACGCGCGACAGGGCCAGCAGCACATCGTTGTTGCGGGACTGGGCCAGTTCCACCCAGCGCGTGAGCAGCGGATCGCCAAAGGCCTGCCACCACGATGCCTGGACGGCGGCGGCCGGCTCCTGCCCTGCCCCGCTCCACTGGGCGGGCACGGCGGGCCGGGCCGCTTCAGGCGCGGTGCTCAGCGGCGGCACGCTGCAGCCAGTCAGCGCGGCGGCGCAGGCGATGGCCATGGCCAGTGCGCGGGCGGTCATGGGCGGGCCTCCGGTTGGGGTGCGGGCTGCTGTGCGGGTTGGGGCTCAGGCTGCGCCGTATCCAGCCGCACCACCACCGACATGCCCGCGCGCAGCCGCGCGGCCAGCTCCTGGTCGGGATCGATTGCAATCTTGACCGGCAGGCGCTGCACGACCTTGGTGAAGTTGCCCGTGGCGTTGTCGGCCTTGAGCACGCTGAATTCCGAGCCCGTGGCCGGCGCGATCTCCAGCACGCGGCCCGTGAGGTGGGCGCCGCCCAGCGCATCGACGCTGAAGCGCACGGACTGGCCTATGCGCACCCGGGCGGTCTGGGTTTCCTTGAAGTTGGCCACCACCCACAGCGTGTGCGGCACCACGTACATGAGCTGGGAGCCGGCCGTGACGTACTGGCCCCGGCGCACGCCGACTTCGCTGACCTGGCCATCGCCGGGCGCGTGCACCACGGTGTTGTCCAGGTTGATCTGGGCCTGGCGCAGCTGCGCCTCGGCCATCTGGACCTGGGCTTCGAGCGAGGCGCGGTTCACCGTCGTCGCCTTGATCTTCTGGGCGTTGATCTCGATGTCGGCCTGGGCCTTGGCCACGTTGGTGGCCGCCAGGCGCGCGGTGGCACGCACCTTGTCGCGCTCGTTGAGCGAGACGGAGCCGCGCTCGGACAGCGCCTGCACGCGCTGCAGCTCGGCTGCGGCGCGGTCGGATTCGGCCTGCGCCGCCGCCAGGCCGGCGCGGCTGGCGCCCAGCGTGGCGCGGTTCTGCGCCTGGGTCTGGTCGGCATTGGCCAGCTGTGCGCGGGCATTGGCCAGCTGGGCCTGCGCCTGGGCCTGGGCGGCTTCGTAGGTGCGGGCGTCAATGCGCACCAGGGGCTGGCCGGCCTTGACGTTCTCGTAGTCCTGCACCAGCACCTCGGTCACATAGCCGCTGACCTGGGGCGCGAGCACGGTGACGGCGCCGCGCACATAGGCGTTGTCGGTGCTGACCACGGTGCCCGCGAAGGGGAACAGGTTCCAGGCACGCAGCACCAGCAGCACGCCGGCCAGGGCGACCACCAGCATCACCAGCACGCTGCGCAGCGAGGGCTTGATGAGCTTGGGCGATGGCGATGGCGATGGCGAAGGCGAGGGCGAAGGCGCCGCAGCGGGAGCCGGCGCAGGCGAGGCAGAGGCGGCCGTGCCGCCATTGGAATTTTCGGAGTCACTCATGTTGTTGTCTTTTCTCTGGGCGAACGGTTTCAGGCGCGGGCGACGGGTTGGGTGGGCGGCTGGCCCGGCGCGTCCTGCGGCGCGGCGGCATCGGTGCCGCGCATGGCCGAGGCATCGGCTGCGGCGGCGCGCATGCGCTCCACGAAGGCGCGCTGGCGTGCGCGGCCGGCCAGGGCCAGCATCCACAGCAGGTAGAGCACGGCCACGCCGGCCGTGAGGGCGAACACGTCGTTGTAGGCGCGCACATTGGCCTCGCGGCGTGCGGCCTGCGCCAGCTGGGCCGTGCCCTGGGCCGCGCGCAGGGCCGGGTCGGCGATGACGCGGGCCAGGCTTTGCTGCTGCAGGCGCAGGCGGTCGGCCACGATGGGGTCGGTGGGATCGACATCGGCCACGATGGCGGCCGAATACACTTGCTCGCGGTGCATCTGGTAGGTGCTCAGCAGGGCCGAGCCCATGAGCGCGCCCATGGCCTGCGTCATGGAGATGGTGACGATGGCCGTCAGCATGTAGTGCGCGCCGAACTTCAGGCCCTGCACCACGCCGATCAGCATCAGCGGCCCCATGAACAGGCCCGCGCCCACGGCCATGAGGAACTGGCTGCCGAAGAAGTCCTCGGGCCGGGCCAGGCTGGTGCGGCTGTGGTCCAGCCAGGCCGCCAGCGCGAACAGCACGATGGAGCCCACGATCTGCTTGCCCATGTTCTCCAGCCCGAAGGTCAGCGCCGACACGGCAATGCCCGCGATGGTGCCCAGCAGGATGACGATGAACAGCGGCTGCATCTGGTCCACCGTCATGCCCAGCATGCGCTGCATGCCGATCACGCCATAGGTCTGCTCGGTGGTCAGAAAGCGCAGCAGCAACGCACCGATCACGAAGCGCACCGTGGGCGCCAGCACGAACCAGCGCGTCTGCAGCATGGGGTTGCGACGGTGGTGCTCGATGTACAGCGCCACGCTCAGCAGGACGATGGAGCCGATCAGCATCCAGGCCAGCCAGGGCGTGTCCAGCCACCAGTGGTTGTAGCCCTGCACCAGCACGGCGATCAGCAGGCCCACGCCGGGCACCATCAGGAAGAAGGTCAGGAAGTCCAGCCGCTCGAAGCTGCGGATGTGCACGCCCGGCGGCAGCTTGAGCACCACCACGCCCGCGAACGAAATCAGGGCCAGGCCGGCCTCGAACAGGTAGAGGTTGTGCCACTCGCTGTTGAACAGCAGGCCCGGCGACAGGATCCAGGCCAGCGGCGTGGCGATCTGCCCCAGGCCCACGCCGATCACCAGCATCTTGAGCACATGCTTGCGCGGCGCGGCCTGCAGCATGTAGAGCGTGCCCAGCGTGCTGCAGGTGGCGCCCGCCAGGCCGCTGGCCGCGCGCAGCATGAGCAGGCTGGTGTAGCTGCCCAGCACCAGGTGCAGCAGCGTCAGCAGCGCATACAGGCCCAGGCCGATCTCGGCGAACAGCCGCATGCCGAACTGCTGGCGGAACTTGTAGACCAGCAAATTGGCCGTCATGTTGAGCATGACGTAGGCGCCGGTCAGCCAGGCGGCCTCGGAAGACGTCAGCCCCATCTGCCCCTGGATGGTGGGCAGGTTGGCCGTGAACAGTGCATTGCCCAGGCCGCCCGTCAGCGCCACCAGCACGGCGATCAGGCCATAGGCTGCGCGCACGGCCGGCTGGTGCAGCGGCATGGACGGCGAGCCCGGCAGGCTGGGCTTTTCATGCTCTTCCCAGTCCGGCGGGGGCTTGAGGTAGACGACGGGGGGCGACGGGGGCAGCACGGGCCCTGGTGGAGTGGGTGTGGTGGCCATGTCAGGCCTTCAGGCCTTGCCAGACGATCTGCAGCGCCTTGCGCGCCAGTGTGCGCCGCTGCTGCGGCGTCTCGCCGCGCAGCGAGGCGCCCAGCATGCCGAAGACCAGGGACAGCTCGGCCTGCGTCAGCGGCTGGCGGCAATGGCCACAGGCCACGGCCCGGTCCATGGCCGGCCGAAAGATCTGCCACATGGCAACGCGGGCCTGGGCGATGACCTCGTCGCCGCGCTCCACGGTGCGCCAGTAATCGGTGATGGGGGCCGAGACCGCAATGCGCTCGGCCAGGCGCGACAGCAGCTTGTAGAAGGCATCGTCGTCCTCGGCCATGGCTTCGGCCGCGCTGCGCATGCTGTCCAGCGAACGCTCCAGCAGCGCCAGCATCAGCGCACGCCGGTCAGGAAACTGCCGGTACAGCGTGGCGCGGCCGACCTCGGCGCGCTCGACCACCAGGTCCAGCGGCGCGGTCACGCCATGCTCGGAAAACACGGCATCGGCCGCGTCCAGCAGCTGGGCGCGGCGGATATCGGCACTGGGTCTTTTGGAAGTCATGCGGACAATTATCGGACAAAGTTGTCCGTTAAATGTCCGCAACCGGCCTATCCCATGGCGGGGCCATGGGCAAAAAACCAGCGGTTTCCGGCAGTGGAAAAGCCTCTACAGGTCGGTCAGCGGCAGCAGCTGGCGGCGGCTGTCAAAGCGCCGCGACTGGCCGTCCAGAGGATCGGTGAAGGCCAGGCTGCGCGCCAGCAGCTGCAGCGGGCGCGAGTAGTCGCCCTCGGGCATGTCATGCACTTCGGGATAGAAGCCGTCGCCCCACAGCGGCAGGCCCAGGGCGGCCATGTGCACGCGCAGCTGGTGGCGCTTGCCGCTTTCCGGCTCCAGCCGGTAGCGTGCCCAGCGGCCGTGCTGCTCCAGCACCTGCATGTGGGTGCGGGTGTTGGGCGTGCCGGCCACCTCGTGCATACGGAAGAAATGGCCGCTTTCCTCCATGCGGCTTTCATGCGTGCGCGGGAAAACCACGTCCTCGCGCCAGGGCGCGACGGCCTCGTAGGTCTTGTGGATGGCGCGGTCGCGGAACAGCGCCTGGTAGATGCCGCGTGTGGCGCGCTGCACCGAAAACACCACCAGCCCCGCCGTGTCGCGGTCGATGCGGTGGATGGGCGACAGCTCGGGCAGGTCGAACTCGCGCTTGAGCCTCACCAGCAGCGTCTGCTGCAGGTACTTGCCGGCCGGCACCACGGGCAGGAAATGCGGCTTGTCGGCCACCAGCAGATGCGCGTCGCGGTGGAGGACCTCGGCCTCGAAGGGGATGGGCGGCTCGGCCTGCAGCTCGCGGTAGTAGTAGTAGCGCAGGCCCGGCGCAAAGGCCGTGCCTGCATGGGCGGCACGGCCGTGCTCGTCCACCACTTCTTCCTGCGCCATGCGCCGCAGCCAGTCCTCGCGCGCCACGGCCGGCAGGCGCTCGGCCAGAAAATCGATCAGCAACCCGCCGCCCTGGCTGGGCAGCACCACGCAGCTGGGGCTGACGCCGTCGCGCAGAGGAAGAACCTTGGGGTCGTGGGCGTTGTGCATGTGTTTCAGCCCTCAGAGCGCCTGCCGCGCAGCCCATTCATCGGGCGTCACGATCAGGCCGGGAAACTCGTCGCGCAGTGCCAGAAGATCGCCATCACCCGTGATGAGCGCCCGGGCCCGGCCTACATGCGCCAGCACCAGGAACACCTGGTCCTTGTCGTCCCGGCACAGCGGCAATGCAGGCCAGGGCTGCGGCAGTGTGACGACATCGGCCCAGGGCAGGAAATCCTCCAGCAAGGCCTGTTGCTCGGCCGTTGACAGCTTGAACTTCGGATAGGCGAGCACACGCAGCAATTCGCTGGCCGTTTCCCTGCAGACCAGGGGCTTCAACTGCTGGTGCTGCCAGGCCCGGCGTATCCACGCAAGACGGCCGGACGTGAACAGCAATGCCGAAAGCACGACGTTGGTGTCCAGGACGACACGCATCATTTGCGCGCCCAGGAGGTCGCCTCCTGCACATCCTCGTCGGTGATGCCCATCTGCTGCAGCTTGTCGCGGACGGCCTGTGCGCGCTGGACACGCTGCACGTGCACGGGCGTGAGCACGATGCGGCCGTTTTCCACGGCCACCTCGAAATACTCTGCGGCCTCCACCTCGGACACCACGGCCTTGGGCAGGGTGATCTGGTTCTTCGACGTCAATTTGGCAAGCATGGCCGGCTCCTGCAAATGAGAGAAAATACGGAAATCTTACTTCCTTACCTCATTCCTCTGCGTGTCACCGGGCTTCTTCATCTGGCGAGGCTGGCCCGCTCAGTCCACTCACGCCGTTCAACCCGCTGTCCGCCGTCACCAGCACGCCCGCCGAAACGATGTAATCGGCCGCGCTTTCGATGTCGCCGCGCAGCGCCTCCTTGGCGGCTGGCGCATCGCCGCGCCGCAGCGCCTCGACCAGGCGCGCATG
Organism: Delftia sp. WY8; assembly: GCF_018437695.1. Taxonomy (NCBI): domain Bacteria; kingdom Pseudomonadati; phylum Pseudomonadota; class Betaproteobacteria; order Burkholderiales; family Comamonadaceae; genus Delftia; species Delftia sp. WY8. Next base: position 6,365,510 of record NZ_CP049795.1, on the reverse strand, counting down.
GTGGCCGACCGCCACCTGTTCGCTCACGCGGCGCGAGCCCGAGCGCATGTCGTGGTTGAGGATGGGACCTATGCGCAGCCACAGCGCCTCGATCATCTGCAGCAGCATGGGCATGCCGGCCGCGCTGTAGACGGCGAAGTGGAAATCCTTGTTGAAGGCGATGAGCCGCGCGCCGTCCGGCGAGGCGCTGGCCATCTCGGCCGCAAAGCGGTCCTGCAGTGCGGCGATGCGTTCCAGCTCGGCGGCCGGCAGTTGCCGGGCCGCCTGCTCCGTGGCCAGGCCTTCGAGGTTGACGCGGATGCGCGTGATCTCGCGGAAGGCGCTTTCCGTCATCAAGGGCACGCGCAGCGCGCGGTTGGGCGTGAGTTCCAGCGCCTGCTCGGCCACCAGCCGGTGCACGGCCTCGCGCACGGGCATGACGCTGACGCCCAGCGCGCTGGCCGTGGTGCGCAGCGAGATCTGCTCGCCCGGAATCATCTGGCCCGTGATCAGCAATTCCCTGAGCTGTGCATAGACATCGCTGCTGAGGGTCTGGCGTTTGAGTGGGGTGACTAGTTCGTTGATGGCCATGGCGGCGATGGTAGCGCGGCGCCGCCGCTGTCATGCCGCATAGGGTATTCACCATATTTGATCTGTGATCACAGATACAAAATCCAAACCCAACCCGAATCCCTTTCACCTTTGTTTGAGTTCCCAAGGAGTCCCCGCATGTGGAAAAACGATCTTCTGGCCGGCCAGCGCGTCCTGGTGACGGCGGGCGCCGCCGGAATCGGCCTGGAAATCAGCCGCGCCTTTGCCGAGGCCGGCGCGCGCGTCATGGTCTGTGACGTGGCCCAGGCCAGCCTGGATGCGCTGGCTGCCGCCCTGCCTGGCGCCAGCGGCCGTCTGGCCGATGTGTCGGATGCCTTGCAGGTGCAGGCACTGTTCAAGGCCGTGGACAACGAGTTGGGTGGCCTGGACATCCTGGTCAACAACGCCGGGGTGGCCGGCCCCACGGGCGCGGTGGAGACGCTGGAGCTGGCCGACTGGCAGCGCACGCTGGATGTGAACATCACCGGCGCCTTCCTGTGCACGCGGCTGGCCGTGCCCCGGCTTCGGCAATCGGCACGCGAGGGCCGGCAGGCGGCCATCGTCAACCTGTCTTCGGCGGCAGGCCACCTGGGCATGCCGGGCCGCACGGCCTATTCGGCGTCCAAGTGGGCGGTGATCGGCTTCACCAAGTCGCTGGCGCTGGAGCTGGGCGCCGACGGCATCCGGGTGAACGCCATCCTGCCGGGCGCCGTGGACGGCCCGCGCATCCGCGATGTGATTGCCGCCAAGGCGCAGGCGCGCGGCCTGCCGCTGGAGGACGTCACGCGCAGCTACACGCACCAGGCCGCGCTGGGCCGCATGGCCACGGCGCGCGACATTGCCAACATGGCCGTGTTTGCTGCCAGCCCGCTGGCCGGCCATGTCACGGGCCAGGAGCTGGCCGTCGATGGCCTGACCCAGGCGCTGAGCTGAGCGCCCTCTCCTCGTCCTCTCCCCCCTCTACTCCTCTCGACTTTTCACCGTTCGCAAGGACCTTCCATGGCCACACGCACCAAAGCCATCATCACCTGCGCGCCCACGGGCGCCATCCACACGCCCAGCATGTCGCCCCACCTGCCCGTGACGGCCGAGCAGATTGCGCGCGCCGCCATCGATGCCGCCGAGGCCGGCGCCGCCATCGTGCACCTGCATGCCCGCGATCCGCGCGACGGGCGCCCTTCGCAGGACCCTGAGCTGTTCCGCCCCTTTCTCAAGGCGATCCGTGCCGAGTGCGATGCCATCGTCAACATCACCACGGGCGGCAGCCCGCACATGACGGTGCCAGAGCGCATGCGGCCCGTGACCGAGTTCCAGCCCGAGCTGGCCTCGCTGAACATGGGCTCGATGAACTTCGGCCTGTTCCCCATGCTGGAGCGCTTCCCGAACCTGGAGCACGGCTGGGAGCGCGAGCACCTGGAAAACAGCCGCAACCTGGTCTTCAAGAACACCTTTGCCGATATCGAAGGCATCCTGCGGCTGGGCCAGGCCCAGGGCACGCGCTTCGAGTTCGAGTGCTACGACATCAGCCACCTGCACAACCTGGCGCATTTCGTGGACCGGGGTCTGGTGCAGGGGCCCGTGTTCGTGCAGTCGGTGTTCGGCATCCTGGGCGGCATCGGCGGCCACCCGGAGGACCTGATGCACATGCGGCGCACGGCCGACCGCCTGCTGGGCAGCAACTACCAGTGGTCCATCCTGGGCGCCGGGCGCAACCAGCTGCCGCTGGCCACCATGGGCGCGGCCATGGGCTCGCATGTGCGCGTGGGGCTGGAAGACTCTCTGTGGATAGGCCCGGGCCAGCTGGCCACCTCCAGCGCCGAGCAGGTGCGCCGCATCCGCACCGTGCTCGAGGCCCTGAATGTCGACGTCGCCACGCCTGACGAGGCGCGCCGGATGCTGGGCCTCAAGGGTGCGGCCAACGTGGCCTTCTGAACCGCCTTCCCGGGCCAGCCCCCATGCCACCGAACAGGAGACTCCCATGCAGATCGATATCGTCGCCGACCTCAAGACCACGCTGGGCGAAGGCCCGCTGTGGGACGTCGGGCAGCAGCGCCTGTACTGGATAGACAGCTTCGACGGCCGCATCTTCCGCTGCACGGCCGACGGGCGGGAACTGCGCGCCTGGGAAGTCGGCCAGAAGATTGGCTCCATGGCACTGCGCCGCGACGGCCGCTCGGCCCTGGTGGCGCTGCACGGCGGCGTGCACACGCTGGACCTGGAAAGCGGCGAGCTGGAGCTGGTCGTCGCCCCCGAGTCCCACCTTCCCGGCAACCGGCTCAACGACGGCAAGGTGGACCGGCAGGGCCGCTTCGTCTTCGGCTCCATGGACACCCTGGAGGAGCAGCCTTCGGCGCGGCTGTACCGGCTGGACACGGACCTGAGCCTGCATGTGCTGGACGAGGGCATCATCTGCTCGAACGGCCCGTGCTGGAGCCCGGACGGCACGACGCTCTATTTCTCGGACACGTGGAGCGGCGAGATCCGGGTCTACGACTACGACACGGCCACGGGCCATGCCAGCGGCCGCCGGACCTTTGCCCCGGTCGACACCAGCGGTGGCGGCGCGGCCGACGGGGCCACGGTCGATGCCGAAGGCTGCCTGTGGCAGGCCCTGGTGTACGCGGGCCAGCTGGTGCGCTACACGCCGGACGGCCGGGTGGACCGGGTGATAGAGATGCCGGTGCGCAAGGTGACCAGCGTGATGTTCGGCGGGCCCGGGCTCGATACGCTGTACGTCACCTCCATGGGCAAGCCGCCGCTGCCACGTTTCCCGGGCGACGGCCAGTCCCGTGGCGCGCTGTTTGCCGTCAAGGGGCTGGGCGTGCGTGGCCTGCCCGAGCAGCGCTTCGGCGCCTGAGCACGGAGCCGGGCATGCAGGCCCGGAGCCTTCGCACCGCGACGCCGCCCGCCCCGCGAAGCGGCACCTTCATCCATACAACAATGAAACGGCACCCACCGCTGGTGCCCGGGAGACTGTCATGGCCCAGGCCCCGCGCGCTTCGCTGCGCCAGATCCACCGCTATTCATGGGTATCCCTGCTGGTCTGCTGGCTGATCTGGGTACTGAATGCCTATGACCGCGAGATCGTGCTGCGGCTGGGGCCGACCATCTCCCGGCACTTCGGCCTGTCGGCCGACGAATGGGGCACGGTGGCCACCATCGTGATGCTGGCCCTGGCCGTGCTGGACATTCCCGGCGCGATCTGGAGCGACCGCTACGGCGCAGGCTGGAAGCGCGCACGCTTTCAGGTGCCGCTGGTGCTGGGCTATACGGCGCTGTCGTTCGCCTCGGGCTTCAAGGCGCTGAGCGGCAGCCTGGCGGGCTTCGTGGCGCTGCGCGTCGGCGTCAACCTGGGCGCCGGCTGGGGCGAGCCCGTGGGCGTGAGCAATACCGCCGAGTGGTGGCCGGTGGAGCGGCGCGGCTTCGCGCTGGGCGCCCACCACACGGGCTATCCGGTGGGCGCCATGCTCAGCGGCCTGGTCGCCGGCTTTGTGCTGTACGCCTTCGGCGAGGAGAACTGGCGCTATGTGTTCTTTGTCGCGCTGGTCGTCGCCATCCCGCTGATGTGGTTCTGGGCGCGCTACTCCACGCCGCAGAAGATGGAACTGCTGTATGCCGACATCGCCGCCCGGGGCATGACCCCGCCGCAGGCCAGCGTGGCGGCGCAGGTGGAAAAAGGCCAGGCCTGGCGCACCCTGCGCAGCACGCTGGCCAACCGCAGCATCGCCCTGACGGCTGGAAACACCCTGCTCACGCAGGTGGTCTACATGGGCATCAACGTGGTGCTGCCCGCCTACCTCTACAACATCATGGGCCTGTCGCTGGCCGAATCGGCAGGCATGAGCGTGGTGTTCACGCTCACCGGCATCCTGGGCCAGCTGGTCTGGCCGGCCCTGTCGGACGTGATCGGGCGCCGCGTCACCCTGGTGATCTGCGGCCTGTGGATGGCCGCCAGCGTGGGCGCCTTCTACTTCGCCGACACCATGGCCCTGGTCGTGGTGATGCAGCTGCTGTTCGGCCTGGTCGCCAATGCGGTCTGGCCCATCTATTACGCGGTGGCCTCGGACTGCGCCCAGCCCGCAGCCACCTCCACGGCCAACGGAATCATCACCACCGCCATGTTCGTGGGCGGCGGCATCGCGCCCGTGCTGATGGGCAGCCTGATCTCCCTGGGCGGCGGCTGGACCAGCCCCGGCGGCTATGCCCTGTGCTTCGTGGTCATGGCCGGCTGCGCGCTGGGCGGCGTGGCCCTGCAGCTGGGCACGCGCGGCAACGCCGCCTCCACCGCCACCGCCTGACTCCGCTTTCATCCACCCATCTTTCCAAGGATTTGCCATGGTCCATCACCCATCGCCCTCCCCTGTTCACGCGCCGCCCGCACGGCCGCAGCCTGCCGCCGGCGACAGGCAGTCGCTGCTCAACGCCCGCATCTTCCGCAGGCTGATGCCGCTGCTGGTGCTGTCCTATGTGATCAGCTTCATAGACCGCACCAATATCGCGCTGGCCAAGTCGCACATCGAGGTGGACCTGGGCATCTCGGCGGCCGCCTACGGCCTGGGCGCGGGGCTGTTCTTCCTGAGCTACGCCCTGCTGGAAGTGCCCAGCAACCTCATCATGCACAGGGTGGGCGCGCGGTTCTGGATCACCCGGATCATGGTGACCTGGGGCCTGCTGTCGGCCGGCATGGCCTTCATCACCGGAGAGACCTCGTTCTACGTGATGCGCGTGCTGCTGGGCGCGGCCGAGGCGGGGCTGTTCCCCGGCGTGATGCTCTACCTGACCTACTGGTTCGGCCGCGAGGAACGGGCCCGCGCCATCGGCTACTTCCTGCTGGGCGTGTGCATTGCCAACATCCTCAGCGGCCCCGTGGGCGGCGCGCTGCTGCAGATGGACGGTTTCCTGGGCTGGCACGGCTGGCAATGGATGTTCGTGATCGAGGGCCTGCCCGCCGTGGCCCTGGCCTGGGTGGTCTGGAAGAAGCTGCCCGACGGCCCGGCCAGCGCGCCCTGGCTGACGGCCGCCGAATCGCGCGAGGTACTGCAACGCCTGCAGGCCGAGCAGGACCAGCAGGCCAGCGCCGGCCAGGTGGGCCACTCGCTCCGGGACTGCCTGCGTGACCGCCAGATCTGGCTGGCCATCCTTGTCTACTTCTGCCACCAGATCAGCATCTACACGGTGATCTTCTTCCTGCCGGGCATCATCGGCACCTACGGCCAGCTCTCGCCGCTGCAGATCGGCACGCTCAACTCCGTGCCCTGGATTGCAGCGGCCATCGGTGCGGCCTGGCTGCCGCGCTTTGCCACCCACCCGCAGCGCTGCCGGCGCATGCTGCTGGCGGGCCTGGGCACCATGGCTGCAGGCCTGCTGCTGGCGGCGCTGGCGGGCAAGGCCTCGCCCGCGCTGGGGCTGCTGGGTTTCAGCCTGACGGCGCTGATGTTCTTCGTGGTGCAGTCCGTCGTCTTCCTGTTCCCGGCTTCGCGGCTGGCGGGTGCGGGGCTGGCGGGCGGCATTGCCCTGGTCAATACCTGCGGACTGGTGGGCGGCTTCATCGGCCCCACCGTGATGGGGATGATCGAACAGGCCACGGGCAGCACGCGCAACGGCCTGTTCATCATGGCGGGCCTGCTGGTGGTGGCCGCCCTGGCATCGACCCGCCTGCGGCAGGGCCAGGAGACACGGTGATGACAGCGCTTTTGCCACGGCAGGCCGCGCTGTAGGCCAATCTCCTGTATGCGGGCCTGCCGGCTGCCCGCCAGCGCGTCCCGGACCTTGGCAAGCGGTTTTGCGGCGCTAGGATGGACCGAACTCCATTTAGCGGCCCCCTGCGCCATGACCGACACAGCGACCGACAGCTCCCCCACGCCGGCATCCAAGCCCACACCCCGCCCGCCGCGCCGCCGCTGGCTGCGCATCCTCGTGTGGATGGTCTCGGCACTGGTGCTGCTGCTGGCGCTGGTCGTGGTCCTGATTGCCACCTATGACTGGAATCGCGCCAGGCCCTGGATCAATGAGCGGGTCAGTGAAAGCACCGGCCGGCATTTCGCGATTGAAGGCGACCTGCGGGTGCAATGGAACTGGCCCCAGCCGCTGGACCAGGGCTGGCGTCACTGGATTCCTGGCGTCACTGTCCAGGCCGAGCAGCTGACGCTGGGCCAGCCCGAAGGCTGGCAGGTGGAGCAGGAGCCGGCCAAGGGCAGTGGCGAGCTGCCAGCCCTGCCTGCGCCGCCCGACCAGTTGAACAAGGGCCGCCTGCCCGAGGAGAAAGCCAAGGAACAACCCAGGGGAAAGGCGAAGGACAAGGGCACGGACAAGGACGAAGGCAAGGACAAGGACTCGCAGGCCAGCCCTTCCGCGCCCAGTATCGACAGCGACAGCATCGTCCTGGCCGACGAAAAAATGGCCCCTCCCCCGCGCGACGCCGCCACCATGGCCACGGCAGCCCGCGCCACGGCCAGCCTGCGGCTGTGGCCGCTGCTGGGCCGGCACGTGCTGCTGGACCATCTGCAGCTCGAAGGGCCTGACTTGGTCTTTGCGCGGCGCAAGGACGGCAGCAACAACTGGACTTTCAAGCGCCCCGAGTCCACCGGTCCGCGCTGGCGCTTCCAAGTGACGCAATTGAGCCTGCGCGGCGGCCTGGTGGGCTGGAGCGATGGCGTGCGCCAGATGGCAGTGCGCGCACGCCTGGACAGCCTTGTACGGCCGCCCAGTCCAGACTTTCCGTATGGCATGCGCGTCGGCCTGACCGGCCGCATCGCCAAGGCCACGGTCGAGGCCCAGGGCCTCATCGGCCCCGTGCTGGACCTGCAAAGCGAGCAGGCACGCTTTCCGGTCAAGCTGTGGGCCCATGCGGGCAGCCTGCGCGCACGGGCCGAGGGCATTCTCGACAATCCCAGGGCACTCAAGGGCATGGACCTGCAGGTGCACCTGCGCGGCTCCAGCATGGCCGACCTGTTCCCACTGACCGGCCTGCTGCTGCCGCGTACACCGCCTTTCGACACCAACGGCCATCTGGTCGGCAGCCTGCAGCCCGGCCGCGCCGAGTGGGACTACGAAAACTTCGAGGGCCGCGTGGGCCAGAGCGATCTGCGCGGCTCGCTGCATTACGCATCCGGCAAGCCCCGGCCCAAGCTCAGCGGCGAGCTGGCATCGCGCAAGCTGCGCCTGGCCGACCTGGGGCCGGTGGTAGGAGCACCGTCCACCAGGCAGGACCAGAAAAGCCGGCAGGCGGCCAGCGGCAAGACCCTGCCCACGCAGCGCTTCGACACGAGCAAGTGGAATGCCATGGATATGGATGTGCACTTCCAGAGTGACCGCATCGAGCGTCCCCAGGCCCTGCCCATCGAGAACTTCAGCGTACATGCCGTCATGGACAACGGTGTGCTGCGCCTGGCGCCGCTGCGCTTCGGCATGGCCAAGGGCAAGCTGGACCTGCAGGCCATGGTGGACAGCGGCGCCAAGCCGCCCAAGGCCAACCTCCAGGGCAAGGTCCAGGGGCTGCAGCTGTCGGCCCTGTTCCCCGAGATCGAATTGATGAAGAAAAGCCTGGGCAGCATGGATGGCGCCATCGCCCTGGAGGGCCGAGGCCAGTCCATGGCCGAATGGCTGGGCACCAGCTCCGGCGACATGCGCCTGTATGTGCGCGACGGGCGCTTCAGCAAGCAACTGCTGGACCTGGCCGCGCTCAACCTGGGCAGCGTGGTGGTGACCAAGCTGTTCGGTGCCGACAAGGAAGTCCAGCTCAACTGCGCCGTGGCCGACCTGTCCGTGCAGAACGGCCTGGCACGCACGCGCAACGTCAAGTTGGCGACGCCGGAGGCGATCGTGGAGGCCACAGGCCAGATCAGCCTGGCGCAGGAGACCATGGATCTGCACATCAAGCCCGAATCGCTGAAGTGGAAGTTCTTCTCGCTGCGCACGCCCCTGTATGTGCGCGGCAGCTTCGCCAACCCCAAGGTGGGCGTGGAGCCCGGCCCGCTGCTGCTGCGTGCGGGCGCGGCCGTGGCCGCCGCCGTGGTGGCACCCGCCGCCCTGGCCCTGGTGCCGCTGACGGTGCCGGCTGCCGAGGAAGATGCGCAATGCCAGCGACTGCTGGCAGACGCCGGCAAGAAGTAGGAAGGCCTGCCCGGCCTTCAGCTGCAGCGCGCCCTGGGAACGCCACGAACGGCCGTCCCCAGGCGCTGGCCAGCAAGACCATGATCACCGCGCGCCTATGTGAGCCGGGGCTTGGGCCAGCGTGCAGTCTGGCAAGAGTGGCAACGCCGACCGTGCGAGCCATCAGTACCATGAGGGCCACAGCCGTTGCGAACGGCGGCGGCGCACAGTGCATATGACCCGCCCCGCTGTAGCAGGCCATGCATTGCGTATTTCCCCTTAGCCCCATCGCGGCGCAGACCGTTGATTTCGCTTAACCTTCGCCGTTAACCCGTTTTTGCCGTGCCCAGCCCTTCTCCCATGTCCTCCAAAGTCCAGTTCCGCCTGCGCGTATACAACGACAGCACCATTGCCATCGGACCCGGCAAGGTGCAGTTGCTCGAATCCATCGCCGAGGCGGGCTCCATCTCGGCCGCAGCCCGTTCGCTGGGCATGTCGTACCGGCGCGCCTGGGTGCTCGTGGACGAGATGAACCGCGCGCTGCAGACGCCGGCCGTCAACACCAGCGCAGGCGGCGCCCATGGCGGCGGCGCCTCGCTCACGGCCACGGGCGAGGCCATCGTCAGGCATTACCGCTCCATAGAAACCACGTCGCGCATGGCGGCTGCGGCCGATATCGCAGCGCTGACGCGCCTGCTCAATCCCCAGGGCACCGCCAGCGCATGAGCGATGCCGCCGCGCAAGGCATAGGCTGCCGCCCCATCGGCCATGTGCGCAGCCGCTTCACCGATCCGGTGGGCATGCCCATACAGACGGCAGGCGCGGCCGACGAGGCAGGCCGCGTGGAGCTGCTGCCCGAGTTCGAGGCCGGGCTGCGCGACATCGAAGGCTTTGACTACCTGATCCTCATCACCCACCTGCACCAGGCCGTGGAAAAGCTGGAAGTCGTGCCCTTCATGGACGACCGCAGCCACGGCGTGTTCGCCACACGCGCCCCGGCGCGGCCCAACCGGCTGGGCCTGTCCATCGTGCGTCTGGTGCGGCGCGAAGGACTGCTGCTGCATTTCCTGGGCAACGACATGCTGGACGGCACGCCCGTGCTCGACATCAAGCCCTACGTGCCCAGGCTGGACGTGCGCCAGACCGAGCGCATAGGCTGGTTCGGCAAGCGTATCGACCAGATGCCCGACATCCGCGCCGACGCCCGCATGGCCTGAGCCTGCTTCGGCAGCCGCAGCAACGGCAACAGCCCTCAGTGGAAATTGCGGCTCGCCACGCCGGCGCCGCCCAGGCGGCCCAGCCAGCGGCTCATGTCGCGGGCGCGGTGCACGATGAGATGGCGCACGGCGGGCACCTCCTGGCTGGCCTGCTCTGCAGGCACTGACTCGCCGCAGTCCTTGCCGCCGCCCCAGTCAGAGCTGCTTTGCCAGATGCCCTCGACCGCCAGCAGCCGCGCGCCCAGCAAGGGCTCGCCCCAGCGCGTGACGGTATCGGGCCAGACCACCAGGTTGACCGTGCCCGTCTCGTCCTCCAGCGTGATGAAGACCGTGCCCTTGGCCGTGGGCGGGCGCTGGCGCACGGTGACGATGCCGCAGGCCCGCACGCGCATGCCCGCCAGCGTGTCGCGCAGCTCCAGCGCCGTGCGCAGCCCGTGGCGGCGCAGGCGGTCACGCAGCAGGGCCAGCGGATGGCGGCGCAGGCTCAGGCCCGTGGCCGCGTAGTCGAACAGGATTTCCTCGCCCTCGGGCGCGGCGGCCAGTTGCACGGGCGCCTCGTGCACGGGCACGCCCGCGAACAGCGGGGGCTGCACCTGCAGGGCCGCGGCATCCCACATCTGCTGGCGGCGGTGGCCTGACAGGCCCTGCAGCGCATCGGCCGCCGCCAGGGCCTGCAGCTCGGCGCGCTGCAGCCGGGCGCGCAGGGCCAGGTCCTCGGTGCTCCTGAACGGCGCCTGCGCGCGGACCTGGGCCACGCGCTCGCCGGAAGTCTTTGGCAGCTGCGCCACCATGCACAGACCCAGGCGCACGGCCGGCTGCGGCAGCTCGACGCCAGCAATGCGCTCGTGCGGTGCCTCCAGCGTGCAGTCCCAGTCGCTGTGGCGCACATCGACGGGCAGCACGCGCACGCCGTGGCGGCGCGCATCCTGGATCAGTTGCGAGGGGGTGTAGAAGCCCATGGGCTGGGCATTGAGCAAGGCCATGAGGAAACAGGCCGGCTCATGGCGCTTGAGCCAGGCGCTGGCATAGGCCAGCATGGCAAAGCTGTAGGCATGGCTTTCTGGGAAGCCGTATTCGCCGAAGCCCTGGATCTGGCGGACGATGGCGTGGGCGAATTCCGGGCTATAGCCCTTGGCCAGCATGCCCTCGATCAGCTTGCGCTCGAAATGGTGTATGCCGCCCTTGCGCCGCCAGGCGGCCATGGAGCGGCGCAGTTCGTCGGCCTCCCCCGCCGAGAAATTCGCCGCGATCATGGCGATTTGCATGACCTGCTCCTGGAAAATGGGCACGCCCAGCGTGCGCTCCAGCGCCTGCTTGAGTTCGGGCTTCTCCAACACCAGTTCCCCTTCCTGGTCCCTGCGCTCGCGCGCCTGCAGATAGGGATGGACCATGCCGCCCTGTATGGGGCCGGGCCGCACGATGGCGACCTCGACCACCAGGTCGTAGAACACGCGCGGCCGCAGCCGGGGCAGCATGCTCATCTGCGCCCGGCTCTCGATCTGGAAGGTACCCACGGTGTCGGCGCGGCAGATCATGTCGTAGGTGGCCGGGTCGTCCTTGGGAATGTCGGCCAGCTCCCAGCGCGGGCCGCGCAGCGCGGCGCGCGCGTGCAGGCTGCCGCGCAGCACGGTGAGCATGCCCAGGGCCAGCACATCGACCTTGAGCAGCTTCATGGTGTCCAGATCGTCCTTGTCCCACTGGATGACCGAGCGGCCCTCCATGGCGGCCGGCTCCACGGGCACCAGCCGCGTCAGCGGCCCGTCGGTCAGCACAAATCCGCCCACATGCTGGCTCAGGTGGCGCGGGCTGTCGCGCAGCTGCAGGGCCAGCTCCAGCCACAGCCGCGCACGCTGGGGCGACAGTTGCGGGCAGTCGTCGCCCAGCCGCTCGCGCAGCCGGGCCAGGCGCAGCAGCTTGGAGCGCACCCAGCCCAGGGCGGGGTCATCGGGTTCGGGCTCCGGCTCGGCCGCCTGGTCCTCGGCATCGCTGAACCAGTGGTGCTGCCGGGCCATGGCGTCGATCAGCACCGCATCCACGCCCAGGGCCTTGCCCGCGTCGCGCAGTGCGCCACGCGTGCGCCAGCAGCTGACCACGGCCGTCAGCGCCGCACGGCCGCGGCCGTATTTTTCGTAGATGTACTGGATGACGGTCTCGCGCCGCGCGTGCTCGAAGTCCACGTCGATATCTGGGGGCTCGCTGCGCTCGCGGCTGATGAAGCGCGCCATCAGCAGCGTGGTCTTGTTCGGGTCCACGGCCGTGATGCCCAGGCAATAGCAGACGGCCGAGTTCGCGGCCGAACCGCGCCCCTGGCACAGGATGCCTTCGCTGCGCGCATAGCGCACGATGTCGTGCACGGTGAGAAAGTACATCTCGTAGCGGCATTCGGCGATCAGCTCCAGCTCATCCTTCAACTGCTTGGCGACCGATTCGGGAATGCCTTGCGGATAGCGCCCCGCCGCTCCCTGCCAGGTATGCCAGGCCAGGGTCTGGCGCGCGTCCATGCCGGGAAGCACGCTTTCCTGCGGATAGTGGTAGCTGATCTCACTGAGCTTGAAATCGCAGCGCGCGGCAATCTGCAAGGTTGCATCCAGCATGGCGCGCGGATAGATGCCGCCCAGCCGCAAGCGTGAGCGCAGATGGCGCTCGGCATTGGGATGCAGCTCGAAGCCGCATTCGGCCACCGTGCAGCCCAGGCGCAGCGCCGTCACCAGGTCCTGCAGCGGCTTGCGCGAGCGCGCATGCATGTGCACGTCGCCGCATGCCACGCAGGACAGGCCCATTAACCCTGCCACGTCCTGCAGGCTTTGCAGCCACAGGCTGTCGTCGGGCGCCAGCAGCAGCTCCACGCCCAGCCAGCAGCCCGGCCCCAGCTGCGCCACGGCGGCCTGCACGGCCTGGGCGATGGCGGGCACATCGCCGGCTGGAAGCAGCGCGCGCTGTGGCAGGACGATGCATTCGCAGCCTTCACGCAGCAGATGCCAGGGGCTGTCGGCATCGACCAGGTACCGGCCCTTGTCGGCACGGGCGCGCGCCGCGCTGATGAATTCGCAGAGGTTGCCCCAGCCGTTCAGATCGCGCGCCAGCGCCACCACGCGCAGCGGGCCCCAGGCAAATTCGCTGCCATGGATCAGGGCCATCTCGCAGTCGCGCGCGGCCTCGAAGGCCCGCACGGCGCCGGCCACCGAGCATTCGTCGGTCAGGGCCAGCGCCTGGTAGCCCAGGGCCTTGGCGCGCTGCACCAGTTGGGCCGGCGAAGAGGCGCCGCGCAGAAAGCTGAAGTTCGACAGGCAGTGCAGCTCCGCATAGCCGGGCAGGCCCGGGCCCGATGCCATGCCGGACACCGGCCCGGTGGCCTGGGGCGGGGGCTGCAGCCGCTGCAGCTGCGGGGGCGGCGGCTCCAGCAGGATGTCCTGTTCAGCCATAGATGCCTTGCGCAAACCAGGCGGCGGGCGACAGCAGGGCCGGCATGCCTGGCAGCCGTTCCGATGCAGGCGCGCGCTCGCGGTAGATCCAGACATGGCCGACAGCCGCGTTGCTGGCCACGAAATAGTCACGCACGGCCAGCGCCGCATCGGCCTGCGGCTCTCCCCACCAGCCGGCCTCCAGCCGATAGGGGCCGGCCAGCAATTGCAGCGGCCCCTGCCAGCAAGGGCGGCTGCCCTGCAGGAGCAGGGGCTGGGGCGGATCAAGCAGCCAGGGCGGCAGCAGGCCCTGCCAGGGGTTGGCCGCCTTGCGCGCGTGCGCGGGCCGCCGCGGTGCCTGCGGGGTCTGCAGGGCCTCGCAGGCCGGGGTCCAGCGCTGCATGGCCTCGGGCCGGTGGTCCGATTGCAGCTGCGCCACCCGCACGCCCTGCGCGCCACGGCGGGCCGAGACGCGCTCCACCCATTCATGCCAGGCCATGCCGCTGGCCGCGCCTGCCCCATCTGCCGCGCCTGCCGCCTCGCCCAGCGGCGCCGGACCGGGCGCGGCCGGTGGCAGGCAACTGCCGGCATCGGCCGCGAAAGGCGCGGTGTCCAGCGCCACCAGCTCCAGCATGTCCGCAGGCGCGCGCCAGGGCGTGCGGGCCAGGCGTTCGCGCAGCAGGCGCTCCATGTGCTCCAGCGCCTGGGCGGGCCGGGCCGTGCGGATGTCCAGCGCTTCCCAGGCCGGCAGTTGCGTGCCGTCCACGCGCCGCAGATCGTGGTGCCAGCGCAGTTGCAGGCCCAGCACGCCCTGGTGGCGGGCCTGCAGCCAGGCCTGCAGCGCGCGCAGCAAGGGCCGGGCGGCCTGCAGCAGGGCCTGGGCGTCGCTGGCCGGATAGCCCAGGTCGGCGCGCAATGCAAAGTGCTCGGGCAGCTCCAGCCAGTCCAGCGCATGGGGGCTGCTGCCATAGGCCTGGTCCAGCGCCAGCAGGGCCGGCAGCCCGATGCGCCGCGCAAGGCCCGCGCGCGGCAGGGCGCGCAGCTCGCCCCAGCGGCGGCAGCCCATGCGCTCCAGGGCCGGCGCATGGGGTTCGAGCGCGGGCAGGGTCCAGATCGGCAGGGCATCGGCAGGCGGCCAGGGCTGGCGCAGGCCGTCGCCCTGCATGCGCCAGCGCAGACGCGCCAGCGCCTGCCAGGCCGTGGCGGCCCGGGCCCAGACCGGCATCTGCGGGCTGCCTGCCTGCCCTGTGTCAGGCTGCTGTTCACGCAGAGCGCGCAGCAGGCCCAGCAGCATGGACTGGCGGCCGCCCCACAGGCGCTCCACGCTGCCCACCTCCATCAGCGCCACGGCCTGCCCTGCCCCGTACCAGAGAGCCACGCGCGGCGTCCAGCGCAGGGCCCACCAGGCCTGCTGCGCGCAGGCACTGCCTTTGCCATCACTGTCGCCGTTGCCCTGGCCATCGCCCTGCGCGGCATGCAGCGGCCAGGCAATCCAGTGCAGTGCTTGGTTCGGCTGTGCCATGGCATCTCATCCCAGGGTGTGCGCTGCCGCCTGCAGGGCGGGCGCCTCGGCGGGCAGCAGTTGCCCGTGTCCATGAAGCCAACGCTGCGCCTCGCCCGCCTGCCGGGTGCGCCGCAGGGCCTGGGCCTGCAGCACGTCCTGCCAGGCCCAGTGGTGCAGCGGCAGTTTCAAGGGATGCTCCAGCGCGGGCCCCCGGCGCTTGAGCAACTGCACGCGCAGGCAGGCTGGCGTACCGCCTTCGCCCGGCACCCCCAGCTCGGTCTCCACGCGCAGCCGCAGCGGCGCGGGCGAGGCCACCGTCTGCAGGGAGGCCGAGGCCTCGCGCCACAGCCACAGAATGCGCCCCTGCGCAGCGGCCGCCCATTGCAGCCGGCGCAGCGTGGCCATGGGCAGACCGGCCGGCAGCCAGGCCAGCACGGCCAGCACGTCGCGGCAGCGCAGTGCCTGCTCACAGACCCAGGCCAGCCCTGCCCCATCGCCTGCCGGGTGGGCGCCGGGGTGGGTGCCGGGGTGGGTATCGGCCTCCACGCAGCACAGCCGGTGCGCCGCCACGCCCGCCGCTTCCAGTCCCGGTGCAAAAGGCCTGCAAGGCGGCGCCACCAGCACCACCTGGCCCGCGCTGCGCTGCATCAGGGCCGCCAGGCCCGGCAGCAGCAGCGGCCACTCGGCATGGCCATGGGCGGGTTGCAGCAGCTCGACCATCGCGCCCAGCGGCCAGCCCCCGCCCGGCAATTGCGCATCCAGCAGCGCATGGCCCGAAGGCTGGACGCGCTGCTGCAGCGCCTGCTGCCAGCCATCGCCACGCCACACGCCCTGCAACTGAGGCAGCACACGCGCCGCGCCCGCCATGGGGGCGGGCTGCGCAGGTTGGGAGGCGTGGGGCGTGGTCATGGGGAAAATCTCAAATACTGTATGAATATACAGCACTCTTGATTTCCGAGAGATCCACGGATGTAAAAAAGCCGGGCAAGCCCGGCTGTCTCAGTGCGCTGGCGCTCTCGCTGCGCCACCCGCTGGGGGTGTGGCGTCGATCTGCATGCAGGCTTCGCACCATTGCGCGACCGCCGTGTCCACGGCGTGGGTGCGGGCGTTGATGGCGGGCCAGCGGCGCAGGCAGGCGTTGACGATGGCCTGCAGCTGCCACAGCGCCTCGCGGCTGAGCAGGGCCAGCTCGCTCATGCCCTGCACGTCGTCCTTGAGGTAGGCCAGCAGGTCGGTCTGCTGGTTCGGGTGCAGGCCGGCCTCGGCCAGCTGCTTTTGCAGGCTGCCGATGCTGGAGTCGATGTAGACGGCCGCCTGGTGGTCGGGCATGGCCTGCCAGCGCTCGGGAAAGGCCTGGCTGAACGTGTCCCACATCTGGAAGGCGGCAGACAGCGCTGCCACGCTGTGCGTGACCTCGGCCTGCAGCGGCGGCAGCGGCGTGCCCGGCGAGATCTCGTCGTACAGCAGCGGCAGCAGGATGCCGACCAGATCGGCCGGATAGCGGCGGTGGTTCATGCGCAGCATCAGCGACAGGCGCTGGCCGGGCAGGTCCTGGAATTTGTCGAAGAAGGCCGAGACCACCTCGGCCAGCAACAGGATACGGCCCATTTTGGAGATGGCTTCGCCATGCACGCCGCGCGGATAGCCCGTGCCGTCCATGCGCTCGTGGTGCTCGAGCACGGCCATTTCCACGTCCTGCGAATACGCGCCCGCGCCCCGCATGATGAGCATGCCCGTGACCGAGTGCGCCACCAGGTGCTTGCGCTCGGCGCCCGTGAGCCGGTAGTTGGGGTCGGTCCAGGCCGGGTCCATGTAGAGCATGCCCACGTCGTGCAGCAGGGCCGCCGTGGCCAGCGGGCCGCATTCACGCTCGCTCCATTCGCTTTGCAGCGCCAGGTAGACGGCCACCAGCATCATCTGCAGGCTGTGGGCGAACAGCTCGGGCCGCTGCTCGCGCATGACCGTGAGCTTGAAGGCGATCTGCGGCGGCAGCACCATCAGGCGCAGCGGCGCCAGCAGCCGGTCCGTGCCGCCCAGCGACTGCACCAGGCGGCGCATCAGGTCCACGGTTTCGCACTGCACCATGGCCTGGGCCTCGATGGCCAGCACGTCCACGCGGTTGTCCACGCCCAGGTGCTTGTCGATGGGGTCGCGCAGCTTGTGCTTGACCAGGCGCTCGTACATGTTGCTGTCGATGCGCGCGCCCTTGTCCACGAGCTTGACGCCCTTGTCGTTGAAGATGGGCTCGCCGGTCACCACGTTGCAATGCTCGGCCATGTCGGTGACGGCGCGCAGGAAATGCACGCCCTCGTCCTTCCATCCCTGCGCTGTCGGTGGATTGCGCACGGCCGCGACATCCGTCATAGAGGCTCCCATTGGCTCGAAATCTGAAATATAAGCAAAAGAGCCCGCGCAAGGCGGGCTCTCGTCGCGCAGGCCTGCACCAGGCAGGCACTGCACAGCACGGCAACATCAGCGAATCAGCGTCACGCCGGTCTTGGACTGGATGTCCTCGAAGCTCACTTCGGGGGCCAGTTCCACGAGCTTCAGGCCCTGCGGCGTCACGTCCATCACTCCCAGGTCGGTGATGATACGGTCCACCACGCCCACGCCGGTCAAAGGCAGAGTGCAGGCGGGAAGAATTTTGAGGTCGGTCGTGCCGTCCTTCTTCTTTGCCACATGCTCCATGAGCACGATGACGCGCTTGACGCCCGCCACCAGGTCCATGGCGCCGCCCATGCCCTTGACCATCTTGCCGGGGATCATCCAGTTGGCCAGGTCGCCCTTCTCGGACACCTGCATGGCGCCCAGGATGGACAGGTTGATCTTGCCGCCGCGGATCATGGCGAACGACTGGTCGCTGCCGAAGATGGACGAGCCGGCAATCGTCGTCACGGTCTGCTTGCCGGCGTTGATCAGGTCGGCGTCCACGGCATCCTCGGTCGGGAAGGGGCCGATGCCCAGCATGCCGTTCTCCGACTGCAGCCACACTTCCTTGTCACCCGTGTGGTTGGCCACCAGGGTGGGAATGCCGATGCCCAGGTTGACGTAGAAGCCGTCTTCGAGTTCTTGGGCCGCGCGGGCGGCCATCTGGTCTTGGGTCCACGGCATGGTCAGGCTCCTTGTTTTTCTGTGATGGTGCGCTTTTCGATGCGCTTTTCGGGGTTCGGGTTGTGCACGATGCGGTGCACGTAGATGCCGGGCAGGTGGATGTCGTCCGGTGCGATCTCGCCGACCTCGACCACCTCCTCCACTTCCACGATGCAGACCTTGCCGGCCGTGGCGGCGGCAGGGTTGAAGTTGCGCGCCGTCAGGCGGAACTGCAGGTTGCCGCTCTTGTCGGCACGGTGGGCCTTGA
Organism: Delftia sp. WY8; assembly: GCF_018437695.1. Classification (NCBI taxonomy): domain Bacteria; kingdom Pseudomonadati; phylum Pseudomonadota; class Betaproteobacteria; order Burkholderiales; family Comamonadaceae; genus Delftia; species Delftia sp. WY8. The sequence continues at coordinate 6,347,369 of NZ_CP049795.1, read as the reverse complement.
CCAGGGAGACATCGGGCACGAGCGAGCGCTCCATCACATAGGTCTCGCCGTCGAACTCGCGCAGCTCCTTGCCCTCGGCCACCATGGTGCCCACGCCGGTCTTGGTGAAGAAGGCGGGAATGCCGGCGCCGCCTGCGCGCAGCTTCTCGGCCAGCGTGCCCTGGGGCGTGAATTCCAGCTCCAGCTCGCCGGCCAGGTACTGGCGCTCGAACTCCTTGTTCTCGCCCACATACGACGAGATCATCTTCTTGATCTGGCGCGTCTCCAGCAGCTTGCCCAGGCCAAAGCCGTCCACGCCCGCGTTGTTGGAAATCACCGTCAGGCCCTTGACGCCGCTGTCACGCAGCGCGTCGATCAGGGCCTCGGGAATGCCGCACAGGCCGAAGCCTCCCACAGCCAGCAATTGCCCGTCGGCCACGACGCCCTGGAGCGCCTGCTCCGCAGAGGGGTAGAGCTTTTTCACACATGTCTCCTTCAGATTGGATGCGCTACGATACTACGTACTTGCATAAGTAGTTTTTCGTAAAGATTTGCCCATGGATATAGATTACAGGCTGGCGTTCGAGGCCGCCCCCGTCGGTCTCGTGATCTCGCGCAACCGCACCATGATCGACTGCAACCGCCAGGTCTGCGAGATGTTCGAGGCCTCGCGCGAGGTGCTGATCGGCCAGACCTTCCAGATCCTCTACCCCAGCGCCGACGAGTATGAGCGGCTGGGCGCGCGCATCGCGCCCATTCTCAATGCAAGGGGCTTTTATTCGGACAACCGCATCATGAAGCGCGCCAACGGCGAAACGTTCTGGTGCCATGTCACGGGCCGCACGCTGGACCGCAGCGACCCGCATGCCTCGGGCATCTGGAGCTTCGAGGACCTCAGCGCCCAGCGCCCCGTCAAGGCCGAACTCACGGGGCGCGAGCGCGAGGTGGCCGCCCGCCTGCTGGAAGGCCTGACCTCCAAGGAAATCGGCCGCGCCCTGGCCATCAGCCACCGCACGGTGGAGATCTACCGCGCACGGCTGATGCGCAAGTACGGCGCCTCCACGGCCGCCGATCTGGTCCACAAGCTGGTCTCTGGCTGACAGGGCGACGGCCTACACGGGCCGTATCCGCCCGCGCAACACAATGCCTTGGCAAAAAGCATGCCCGGCACGACGCAGGCGGGGTGCGGTGAAATTTTTTGGCTATGGCGCAGTTGAGATTTGCCAATCGCCAAAGCCTTGCCGCATCCATAGAACGAAACAACAATAAAAGCAATTCGATAGCACGCAGCTATTGATTTTCCAAGCGCCGCGCTGCCTGCGTGCAAGCCGGCGCCGCTACCACCCCTCGATCAAGGAGAGACCATGACCCACAAGCTCACCACCGCCGCAGGTGCCCCGGTTGCCAACAACCAGGACTCGCTCACGGCCGGCCCGCGTGGCCCGATGCTGCTGCAGGACCTGTGGCATCTGGAAAAAATGGCCCACTTCAACCGCGAAGTGATTCCCGAGCGCCGCATGCACGCCAAGGGCTCGGGCGCCTTCGGCACCTTCACCGTGACGGGTGATATCACGCGCTACACCCGCGCCAAGGTGTTCTCCGACATCGGCAAGCAGACCGAAGTGTTCGCGCGCTTTTCCACCGTGGCCGGCGAACGCGGCGCAGCCGACGCCGAGCGCGATATCCGTGGCTTCGCCGTCAAGCTCTATACCGAGGAAGGCAACTGGGACCTGGTGGGCAACAACACGCCGGTGTTCTTCTTCCGCGACCCGCTCAAGTTCCCGGACCTGAACAAGGCCGTCAAGCGCGATCCCTACACCAACCTGCGCTCGCCCGAGAACAACTGGGACTTCTGGACCGGCCTGCCCGAGGCGCTGCACCAGATCACCATCGTCATGAGCGACCGGGGCATTCCGCGCGGCTACCGCCACATGCACGGCTTCGGCTCGCATACCTACAGCTTCATCAACGCCAGCAACGAGCGCCACTGGGTCAAGTTCCACTGGGTCTGCCAGCAGGGCATAGAGAACTTCACCGATTCCGAGGCGGCCTCCGTCGTCGCCTCCGACCGTGAAAGCAGCCAGCGCGACCTGCTCGAGGCCATCGACCGCGGCGAGTTCCCGCGCTGGAAGCTGTGCGTGCAGATCATGCCCGAGCATGAAGCCGAGACCTACCGCTTCCACCCCTTCGACCTGACCAAGGTCTGGAGCAAGAAGGACTACCCGCTGATCGAAGTGGGCGTGATGGAGCTCAACCGCAACCCGCGCAACTACCACGCCGATGTGGAGCAGGCCTCGTTCACGCCGGCCAACCTGGTGCCGGGCATCGGCCCCTCGCCCGACCGCATGCTGCAGTCGCGCCTGTTCTCGTACGGCGATGCCGCGCGCTACCGCCTGGGCGTGAACCACCACCAGATCCCCGTGAACGCGCCGCGCTGCCCCTACCACGCCTACCACCGCGACGGCGCCATGCGCGTGGACGGCAACTACGGCGGCACCATCGCCTACGAGCCCAACACCAAGGGCGAGTGGCAGGAGCAGCCGGCCTTCGCCGAGCCGCCGCTGGCCCTCAACGGCGCGGCCGACCGCTGGAACTACCGCGAGGACGATGCCGACTACTTCACCCAGCCCGGCGACCTGTTCCGCCTGCTCACGCCCGATGCGCAGCAGCGCCTGTTCGAGAACACGGCGCGCAACATCGCCGGTGTGTCCGAGCACATCGTGCAAAAGCACATAGCGCACTGCACCCAGGCCGACCCGGCCTACGGCAAGGGCGTGGCCGATGCCATCGCCCGCCAGAAGGCCGGCACGCTCTGACCGGCTGACGCCCACGGCAAAACGCCCCCGAAACTTCGGGGGCGTTTTTCATGGCACGCCCTGCCCTCAGGCCACGGCCTTGAAGGCGGGAAGCTTGTCGCCCAGCCGCTTGCCCATCTCCGAGCCCAGGGCCTGCAGGCCGCTCATGGGGCGCACCATGACCTCGAATTCCCGGATCAGCCCCTGCTCGTCGAAGCGGATGAAGTCGATGCCCTTGAGGTTCTTGCCACCCACGCTGGCGCTGAACTCCAGCACCACGTCCAGGCCGTCATCGCTGGCCATCTGGCGGTGGTAGGTGAAGTTCTCGAAGACCTGGACCACGGTGGACAGCGCCAGCATCAGCGCGGCTGCCGAGGCATAGGGCGTGTTGGCCATGGGCGAGCGGAACACCGCATCGGGATGGACGATGGTGTGCAGCTCGCCCAGGTCGCTGGCGGCAACCATGCGATGCCACAGCTCCAGGGAGCGGGCGACTGCGGGATGGGCGTTCTTCGGGGGCTGGGACATGCTTGTCTCCTGGTGGTTGAGGTGGAAAACGGAATCGGGCGGCGCCCTCAAAGGCTGGCCGCCAGCGTGGTGCCTTGCAGGATGGCGCGCTTGGCGTCGAGTTCGGCCGCCACGTCGGCGCCGCCGATCAGGTGCACGCTGCAGCCCGCCGCGCTCAGGGCCGCATGCAGCTCGCGCTGCGGCTCCTGGCCCGCGCAGAGCACGACGTTGTCCACCTCCAGCAGTTGCGGCTGGCCGTCCACGGTGATGTGCAGCCCGGCGTCGTCGATGCGCTCATAGGCCACGCCCGAGCCCATGGCCACACTGCGTGCCTTCAGCGAGGTGCGGTGTATCCAGCCCGTGGTCTTGCCCAGCTGGTCGCCCACCTTGGTGGACTTGCGCTGCAGCAGGTGCACGCGGCGCGGCGAGGGCTGGGCCTGCGGCTGCGCCAGGCCGCCGGCCCGGGCGTAGTCCGTGTCTATGCCCCACTCCGCATAGAACTTGCGGGGCGCCACGGCGCCGCTGTCGCCGGCATGGGTCAGGTACTCGGCCACATCGAAACCGATGCCGCCCGCGCCGATGATGGCCACGCGCTCGCCCACGGGCCTGTCGCCCTGCAGCACGTCCAGGTAGCCGAGCACCTTGGGATGGTCCACGCCGTCGATGGCGGGAACGCGCGGCCGTATGCCCGTGGCCAGCACGATCTCGTCATAGCCGCCCTCGATGAGCTGGGCCGCCTCCACGCGGTGGCCCAATTGCAGCGCCACGCCGCCCAGCTCCAGCTGGCGGCGGAAGTAGCGCAGCGTCTCGTGGAACTCCTCCTTGCCGGGCACCTTCTTGGCAATGTTGAACTGCCCGCCGATCTCGCTGGCCGCATCGAACAGCGTCACCGCATGGCCGCGCTGCGCCGCGGTGACGGCAAAGCTCAGGCCCGCCGGGCCGGCGCCCACCACGGCGATGCGCTTGGCGGCGGGCGCGGGCGCAATCACCAGCTCGGTCTCGTGGCAGGCGCGCGGGTTGACCAGGCAGGAGGTGATCTTGCCGCCAAAGGTATGGTCCAGGCAGGCCTGGTTGCAGGCAATGCAGGTGTTGATCTCGTCGGCACGGCCCTGGCGCGCCTTGCGCACGAAGTCGCCATCGGCCAGCAGCGGCCGGGCCATGGAGACCATGTCGGCATAGCCCTCGGCCAGCAGGCGCTCGGCCACTTCGGGCGTGTTGATGCGGTTGGAGGTGATCAGCGGGATGCCCACCTGCCCCATCACGCGCTGCGTGACCCAGGCATAGGCGGCGCGCGGCACCTTGGTGGCGATGGTGGGGATGCGCGCCTCGTGCCAGCCTATGCCCGTGTTCAGCAGCGTGGCGCCCGCGGCCTCGATGGCCTGGGCCAGCGCGATCACTTCCTCCAGCGTGGAGCCGCCCTCCACCAGGTCCAGCATGGACAGGCGGTAGATGATGATGAAGTCCCGCCCCACGCGCTGGCGCGTGCGCCGCACGATCTCCACCGCAAAGCGCATGCGGCCCGCGTAGCTGCCGCCCCATTCGTCATCGCGGTGGTTGGTGCGCGCCGCGATGAACTCGTTGATCAGGTAGCCCTCCGAGCCCATGATCTCCACGCCGTCGTAGCCCGCGTGCCGGGCCAGGGCTGCGCAGCGCACGAAGTCCTCGATGGTCTGCTCCACCTCGTCGCCCGTCAGCGCATGCGGCACGAAGGGGTTGATGGGCGCCTGCAGCGCGCTGGGCGCCACCAGCCCGGGCTGGTAGGCATAGCGGCCGAAGTGCAGGATCTGCATGGCGATCTTGCCGCCCTCGGCATGAACGGCCTGCGTGACGATGCGGTGCTGGTCCGCCTCGTGTTCGTTGACCATCATGGCGCCGCCCTTCATGGGCCGGCCCCGCTCATTGGGGGCGATGCCGCCCGTGACGATCAAGCCCACCTCGCCGCGCGCGCGCTCGGCGTAGAAGGCGGCCATGCGCTCGAAGCCGTTGGGCGCCTCTTCCAGGCCCACGTGCATGGAGCCCATGAGCACGCGGTTTCTGAGCGTGGTGAAGCCCAGGTCCAGTTCGGCATTCAGGTGGGGGTAGTGGGTCATGCCTGTCTCGCTTTTTTATGCAACTGATTGCATGAATGTAGTCAGCCTCCTTTATTTATGCAACTGGTTGCGCAAAAAATTGCAGAAATGACTGCAGCGCTTGGCCACACCTCCATGCAGGCCCGTAAGATGGCGCCCAGCGCCAGTCCCTTTGTTGCCGATGTCCCTGCCACACGCCCTTCTCACCGCCTTGGTCGAGCACCCCTGCTCGGGCTCGGAACTTGCCGAGCGCTTCGACCGCTCCATCGGCTACTTCTGGAACGCCACGCACCAGCAGATCTACCGCGAACTCGCGCGGCTGGAAGAGGCGCAATGGATAGAGGCCCTTCCCGCCGAATCCGGCCGGGGCCGCAAGCGCCAGTACCGCATCCTTCCCACCGGCCGCAAGGAGCTCAAGCGCTGGGTGGCCGAGCAGGAAGACCCCAAGCCGCTGCGCGAGGAATGGATGGTGCGCCTGCGTGCCGAGGCGGTGGTGGGGCCCTGCGGACTGCAGGACGAAGTGCAGCGGCTGCTGGCACTGCACCAGGCGCAGCTGGACGTCTACCAGCGCCTGGAGCAGCGCGATTTCCTGGACAAGCCGCCCACGCGCGAGCGGCGGCTGCAGCACCTGGTGCTCAAGGCCGGCATACAGCAGGAGCAGCTGTGGATAGGCCTGCTGCAGGAAGCCCGGGAGATCCTGGACATGCCGGCCAGGCCCTGAGGAACGGTTGCGACGACTGAGACTGCCGAGACGGCTGAGAAGGTCGCGACGGCCGCCTCAGCCCTTGTTCAAGCCGTGCAGCGCCAGCCCCGGCGCCTCCAGCCGGGCACGCAGAATGCGCCCGTGCGTGGAGTCCGTCACATACAGCGTGCGGCGGTCCGCGCCCCCAAAGGCCAGGTTGGTGAGCGAGCTTCCCGGCACGCCGCGCAGCACCTGCACGGGCTCGGCCCGATGGTTGAGCACCCACACCAGGCCCAGGCCCGGGTTGGCCACCAGCAGTCGGCCCTGGTCATCCACGGCCAGCCCGTCGGGACCGCTGGGGCCGTAGGAGGTGAAGAACTGCCCCACCTTGGCCACGCTGCCATCGGGCAGCAGGGGCACGCGCCAGACGCAGTTGCCGCGCGTCACGGCCAGGTAGAGCACGCGGCCATCGGGCGACAGCGCCACGCCGTTGGGGCTAGGCACGTTGGCCAGCAGCAGGTCCAGCCGGCCGTCCGGCCGCAGGCGGTACAGGCGGCCGCTGGGATCATGCAGGCCGCTCTGGCCCTGGTCGGTGAAGTAGAGGTTGCCTTCGGCATCGAAGACCAGGTCGTTCACGCCCTTGAAACGCTCGCTGTTGCGCCGCTGCAGATAGGGGCTGACGCGCCCCGTGGCCACCTCCAGGCACATCAGGCCGTTCTTGTAGTCGGTGATCAGCAGCGTGCGCTCGTCAAGGAACTTCATGCCGTTGGGCTCGCCGTCGTACTCGGCCACCAGGGTCCAGGCGCCTTGCGGATCGATGCGGAAGACGCGGCCCCAGGGAATGTCGGCCACGTACAGGTTGCCGGCGCCGTCGAACACCGGCCCCTCGAGGAAGGAGTCGGTGACGGCGCCGCCCCGGTTGGCATCGGCCCAGTCGCTGCGCTCGGGGCGGCGCAGGGCGTCGGGCATGGCGGTGAACGATTCGAGTTCGCAGACCTGGGGGGCTTGCAGCAGGAACATGGTGCTTGTCTTTCTCGGGATTTCAGGGGATGGCGCTGAAGCCGTACAGGCGCGCTGGATTGTCGACCAGGATGCGGTCCATGGCCTCGTCCGTGCCCGCCCAGGCCTGCAGCAGATCGACCAGGTCGGCATCGTCGACGGAGCCCGGCGCCTCGGTGGTGTGCGGCCAGTCGCTGCCCCAGACCAGGCGCTCGGGTGCGGCGCGCACCAGGTCGCGGCCCAGCGGCAGCGTGTCGGCATAGGAGGGGCCGCCCACCGATGAACGCATATAGGCGCCGGAGAGCTTGACCCAGGTGTTGCCGCCATCGAGCAGCCGGCGCAGCGCGGCATGGGCCGCGCCCTCCACGCCCTGCATGCCCGCGGCCGGGTCGATGCGACCCAGGTGGTCCACGACCAGGGGCACGGGCAGCGCGCCCAGCACGGGCTCCAGCGCCACCAGCTGTTCGGGCTGCACGAAGACCTGCACATGCCAGCCCAGCCGTGCGACCCGGTGCGCCAGCGTGACCAGCATGTGGGCCGTGGTCTCGCCCCAGGACTGCGGCGAGACAAAGTTCACGCGCAGCCCGCAGACGCGGTGCGCGGCCAGCCGGTCCAGCTCGGCATCGGCCACATCGTGGGCGACCACGGCCACGCCGCGCGCATCATCGCCCAGGCGCTCCAGCGCATCCAGCGTGCAGGCGTTGTCCGTGCCATAGGTCGAGGGCGTGACCACCACGGCGCGCGAGGTGCCCAGGCGCCGCTGCAGTTGACGGTACATGGCCACGTCGGCCTGCGGAGGCGTGCGCGGCCAGTGCGGCGACGGCGCAAAGCGCGCATCGAAGATGTGCATGTGGCTGTCGCAAGCCAGGGGCGGCAGCGTGCGCGCAGGCCTGCTCGTGCCGGCCGAGTGCGGCACGGCCACGGCGATGTCGGTCATGCCCATGCGCTCAGTCCAGCACGATGGCGCCCTTGCGCACCACCTCGCCCCACTTGGCGTCTTCCTTCTGGAGGAAGGCGGCGAACTCGGCCGGCGTCGATGCCATGGGCTGGGCGCCCAGGTCGCTCAGGCGCTGGCGCACCTCGGCTTCCTGCAGCACCTCGGACAGCGCCTGGTGCAGGCGCGCGGCCACGGGCTCGGGCGTGCCCGTGGGCAGGAAGATGCCGTTCCACTCATAGGCCTCGTAGCCGGGAATCACGGTCTCGGACACGGTGGGCACATCGGGCAGGCGCGCCGAGCGCTGGGGCGCCGCCACGGCCAGGGCGCGCAGCTTGCCGCCCGTGACCAGCGGATAGGTGGCCGCCATGGTGCCGAACATGAAGTCCACCTGCCCGCCCATCACATCGGCAATGGCCGGCCCGCCGCTCTTGTAGGGCACATGGACCATGTCCAGCTCCAGCCGCTGGCGGAACAGCTCGGCCGCCAGGCGCTGCACCGTGCCGCTGCCGCCCGAGGCGAAGTTGATCTTGCCCGGCTGCGCCTTGGCCCTGGCCGCCAGGTCGGCCACGCTGCGCACGGGCGAGTCGGCCTTGACCACGACCACATTGGGCATGAGCAGCACCAGCGACAGCGGCTGCAGCGCGCTGCGCGCATAGGGCAGCTTGGCAAACAGATGCGGGTTGATGGAAAACGGCGTGGCGTCGTAGAGCACCGTGTACCCGTCGGCGCGCGCCTTGGCCACCTGGCTGGCGCCAATGGTGCCGCTGGCGCCGGGCCGGTTGTCCACGATGATGCTGGTGCCCAGCCGCGCGCCCATGCGCGTGGCCAGCAGGCGCGCGGCCGCGTCGGCGCCGCCGCCGGGCGCATAGGGCACGACCAGGGTGATGGGCCGCTCGGGAAAAGCGGCCTGGGCCACGGCGGCGGCCAGGGCGCAGGCCGCGATCAGGGTTCTGGCAAGGAATTTCATAGCTTGTCTCCAGGTTGTTTCGGGGGGGGGGGGCGGCGGCCGAATCAATCCGCCTTCAGGTTCAGTTCGCGGGCGATCTGCGCATAGGAGGCCGCTTCGCTGGCCACGCGCTGCGCAAAGGCGCTGCCGCAGCTCGACTCGGCATCCATGCCCAGGCCGTGCAGCTTTTCCGCGGCCGATGGGCTCTTGGCAAACTCCACGGCCACGCGCTCCAGCGCCTGGGCCACGCCGTCGGGAATGCCGGCCGGCGCGAGCACGCCATACCAGACATCGGCCGAGTAGTCGCCGCCGCCCGCTTCGGCAAAAGTGGGGACCTGGGGCAGCAGGGACGCGCGTTTGGGCGAGGCCACGGCCAGCGCCGTGAGCTTGCCGCTGCGCACCTGGGGCAGCACCGAGCCCAGCGTGGCGAAGGAGCTGTCGAGTTGGCCGCCCATGAGATCCGTGACCACGGGCGCCGCCCCCTTGTAGGGCACGTGGTTGAGCTTCAGGCCCTTGGCCCGCGCAAACATCTCGGTGGCGAAATGGCCCGAACTGCCCATGCCCGCCGTGCCGGCCGTGACGCTGCCGGGCCGGCTGCGCGCCTGGTCCATGTACTCCTGCAGGCTGCGCGCCGGCATGCCCGGCCCCACGACCAGCACCGTGGGGCTGCTGGCCACCGTGCACAGCGGCCGGAACGAGCGCACCACGTCGAACTTCACGCGGCCCTGGTACAGCGCCGGGATCATGCTGTGGTTGGTGGCGCCGAACAGCAGGGTGTAGCCATCGGCCGGCGCACCAGCCACGGCCTGCGCGGCCACGATGGTGTTGGCCCCGGGCTTGTTGTCCACCACGAAGGGCTGGCCCAGCACCTTGCCCGCATGGTCGGCAAAGGCGCGTGCCACCACGTCGGTGGGGCCGCCCGCCGCAAAGCCCACGACCAGCCGCACGGGCTTGGCCGGATAGTCCTTCTGCGCCAGCGCGGGCTGGGCACCCAGCACGGCCAGGCCTGCGGCGGCCAGCAGGCTGCCGCGCAAGGCCAGGCGGCGGACCTCTTGGAAATTCCTCGACATCGCTTGTCTCCTCAAATCACATGCATGCACATGCATGGGCCAAGGGCGCGCACGGCGCCCCTGCCCTGGCTCAGGCGCCGGCCGCCGCAGGCACGCGGGCCAGCACCTCCAGCACATTGCGGGCCGCGCCCACGCCCATGTTCACGTAGGCATCGCCGGTCACGCCGCCGATATGGGGGCTGAGCACGAAGTTCCTTTCGCCCTGGAACGGGTGGCCGGCCACCATGGGCTCCACCGCAAAGCTGTCCAGCCCTGCGGCCGCCACCTGGCCCGAGCGCACGGCGGCCAGGAGCGCGGCCTCGTCGATCAGGCCGCCGCGTGCGGTGTTGACCACGATCACGCCGCGCTTGCAGGCCGCCAGCGTGGAGGCGCCGAGCATGCCCCGGTTTTCCTCGGTCAGCGGGCAGTGCAGCGAAATCGCGTCGGACTCGCGCCAGATGGTTTCCAGGTCCACGGGCTGCACGTAGGCGGGCAGGTTCTTTGCGAAGGGATCGAAGCCGATCACGCGCATGCCCAGCGCATCGGCCATGCGCGCAAAGCGCAGGCCGATGGCGCCCAGCCCCACCAGGCCCACGGCGCGCCCGCCCAGCTCCAGGCTCTTGTGCGTGGCCTTGTCCCAGTGGCCTGCGTGCATGCGGGCGTCCAGCGCCACCACCGACTTGGCGCAGGCCAGCAGCAGGGCCAGTGCCTGCTCGGCCACGGCCGCCGCGTTGGCGCCCGCGGCGGCCACCACGGCAATGCCGCGTTCGGCGGCGGCCGCCTTGTCGATGGTGTCCGTGCCGCTGCCGTGCTTGGAGATCACGCGCAGCGAGGGCGCCGCGTCCATCACGGCCGCACCCACCTTGCCGTAGCGCACGATGATGGCCACGGGATCATGGGCGCGGCACAGCGCGACCAGGTCCTCTTCGGTGGGCGTCTTGCCCGCATAGACGATGTCGTGCCGGGCCAGCAGCTCCAGGGCCTGTGGCGCCAGATCGGCGCCGGTGACGATGATGGTGCTCACAGCGATTCCCCTTCCTTGAGCACGCCGGCCGCGCGCAGGGCCGCGGGCAGCCACTTCGATGCCGTGTCGCCGCGCGCAATGGCCTCGATGCGGGCGGCCTCGTCGGCCACCTTCTTCACGGCCAGCTCCAGCATGGCGGGTGCCTTGGCGCGCTCGATGACGACCACGCCATCGGCATCGCCCACCACCAGGTCGCCCGGGTGAACCGTCGTGCCACCAGCGCAGATGGCGTGGTTGATGCGGCCCGGCACGAACTTGGTCGGGCCTGCGGGATTGAAGCCTGCGCTGAACACGGGGAAGTCCAGCTCCAGCAGCTCCAGGCGGTCGCGGATGGCGCCGTCCACGATGACGCCGGCCAGGCCCAGCTTCTTGCAGGCGCTGAGCATCAGCGTGCCCATGAGCGCCGCCGTCTGGTCGCCCTTGCCGTCGATGACCAGCACGTCGCCGGGCCGGGCCAGCGCGATGGCGGCGTGGATCATGAGGTTGTCGCCGGGACGCACCTCGACGGTGAAGGCCGGGCCGGCCACTTTCATGCCCTGGTGCACGGGCGCCACGCGCGCATGCATGGTGCCGCGGCGGCCCGCCACGTCGGCCAGGATGGCGGCCTGAAAGCCGGCTGCGCGCTGCACGACTTGGGCGTCCACGCGCTCTATGTCACGGATGATTTCTGGGAGTTGGCTCATGATGGTCCAGTGAGATGAGGTGAAGGAAAACAGGAAGATGCAAGCGCGTCAGTCGGCCTTGATGCCGGCCTCGCGGATGAGTTGGGCCCACTTGGCGGCGTCGGATTTCTGCAGCTCGCCCAATTGCCGCGGCGTGCCGCCGACCATGCCGGCCTCGGCCATGGTGGGCACGTCAGGCAGGGCCTTCAGGCGCGCCGCCGAGGTCACGGCCAGCGCGGGCGTGTCGCCCTTGTAGGGCACGTGGATGAAGCGCACGCCGCCCTGCCTTTGCAGCAGTTCGCCCTGCATCTGCAAGATGGTTCCGCTGCCGCCCGAGGCAAAGGCCAAACGGACGGGCACGGCAAGGCTGTCGCAGTCCATGGCGAGATCTCGATGGAGGAAGAAAAAGGAAGGGAGGAGGAAGCGCGGAGGAAGCGAAAGGGCTGGCGCCCCTGCCCCCCGGTCTCAGTCCAGGCTGGCGCCCGAGTCCTTGACGATGCGTGCCCAGCGCGGCACCTCGGCGCGCAGCAGCGCGGCGAACTTCTCGGACGAGCCGCCCAGCACCTCGCCACCTTCGGAGCGCAGCTTCTCGGCCACCTCGGGCACCAGCAGCGCGTCGTTGATGGCCTTGTTCAGCTGCTGCACGATGGCCTGGGGCGTCCCGGCCGGGGCCAGCACGCCGAACCAGGTGACGGCCTCGAAGTCCTTGTAGCCCGACTCGGCCAGCGTGGGCGTCTGCGGCAGCTGGTCGGAGCGCTTGAGCGAGGTGACCATCACCGCGCGCAGCTTGCCGTTGCGCACCTGGCCCAGCAGCGTGGGCACGGCGGACATGTAGAAATCGATCTGCCCGCCCACCAGGTCGGTCATGGCCTGTGCTGCGCCCTTGTAGGGCACATGGCGCAGCTTGATGCCGGCCGCGTTCTCGGCCAGTTCGCCGGCCAGGTGCGCCACCGTGCCGTTGCCCGGGTAGCCCAGCGTGAGGCCGTCGGGCTTGGCCTTGGCGGCCTTGACCAGGTCGGCAAAGGTCTTGTAGGGCGAGTTGGCCGGCGCGGCCATGACGATGGGCGCGGAAGCCACCAGCGCCACGGGCACCAGATCCTTCAGCGGGTCATAGGGCAGCTTGGCGTACAGCGAGGGGTTGATGGCCAGGTTGCTGGTCTGGCCCATGACCAGGGTATGGCCGTCCGGCGCGGCCTTGGCCACGGCGTCCACGCCCAGGTTGCCGCCGGCCCCGGGCCGGTTGTCCACCACCACGGTCCACTTGTTGTGGTCCGCCAGCCGCTGGGCCACGGTGCGCGCGATCATGTCCGTGCCGCCACCGGGCGGAAACGGCACGACCAGGCGGATGGGCTTGCGGGGATAGGCGTCCTGGGCCTGGGCAGCGCCCATGGGCACGATGGCGGCAACGCCGACCAGGACGGCAAGAAGGCGTGCGTTGAGGCAACGCGAAAGCGAGGGAATCGGCATGGCGGTTTGTCTCCGTTTGTTGTGTCCAACGCCCGCATGGCTGCGGTGCGTGGGACGAACTTTATGAAAACGTTTCAACCCATACAATGCCGTTTCATACAGCGCAACCAATTGCATGCCTTGCACCATGAACAAGCCCCCCAGCACCCCTTCCCCGGCGCAGCCACCCGATGACAAGGCCAGCCCGACCAAGGACGGCGGCGTCATCGCCGTCACGCGTGCCTTGCAGCTGCTTGGCGCCTTCGCCCTCGGGGAGTCGCACCTGTCCCTGGCGGAACTGAGCCGGCGCTGCGCGCTGCACAAGACCACGGTGCTGCGGCTGGCGCGCACGCTGGCGCAGTCGGGCTTCATGGTGCAAAGGGACGATGGGGACTGGCGCCTGGGCCCGGCCGCTGGCTGGCTGGGTGCGCGCTACCAGGCGGGCTTCGATGTGCAGAACGTGCTGGAGCCCGCGCTGCGCGCGCTCACGCAGGCCAGCGGCGAGAGCGCGGCCTTCTATGTGCGCGAAGGCAATGTGCGCACCTGCCTCGTGCGCGTGGAAGGGCCGCAGGCGCTGCGCCACCATGCGCGCATGGGTGAGGGGCTGCCGCTGGACCAGGGCTCGCCGGGGCGCGTGATCCTGGCGTTTTCAGGCGAGCCGGGGCCGGTGTACGAGCAGATCCGCCAGCGCGGCTACCACTGGTCCATCGGCGAGCGCGAACAGGGCGTGGCCACGGTGTCGGCGCCGGTGTTCGGCATGCACTGGCGGCTGATGGGGTCGGTGTGCATCTCCGGGCCGGCATCGCGCCTGCCCGAGGCCCGGCTGGAAGCCATGGCGCAGACGGTGGTGGCGGCGGCCAACCAGCTGTCCTATGCGCTGGCGGGCAGCGCCAGCACACAGGCCCCTGTGGTGCGCGCCAGCCAGTGGCACCCCTGAGAACCCCTTCCGGGGCGACGCCCGGAAGGTGGATGGCCGCTTACTGCAGCGCGCCCATGGGCAGGGCGATGGGCTTGCCGTTGAGCGTGACCTGGCCGGCCTGCATCTTGAGCGCGCTGACCAGCTTGTCGCCTTCCAGGCGGGCATAGCCCGTGGCCTGGGCCATGCCCAGCATGCCTTCCACATCCTCTGCCGAGACATCGGGCTTGCCCGATGCCTTGAGCAGCGGCTCCAGCCAGGCCTTGGGCAGGCTGGCATTGGCCTGCAGTGCCGAGGTCTTGAGCAGCGCCGGCATCCAGCCGGCCTGGGCGACCTGCTCCTGCGTGGGCGCGCTTTGCACTTCGGCGCCGTACTCCAGGTGGCCGGTCTGGCCCTGGTAGGTGGCCTGCAGCTTCATGGAGTAGGCCGGCAGGGCCGCCACCAGGCGCGGAGCGTTCTGCATCAGCACGCCCATGCCCTGCTCTTCCAGCGATTCCAGCGCCTTGGCCAGGCCCTCCTTGCGGTAGCCCTCGACCATGACGCGCTGGAAGCCGCGCAGCGCCTCGATGTCCAGGCGCTGGATCTTTTCCTCGTAGCCCACGGACTCGAAATCGATGGGGCCGATACGGCCCGTGCCCTTGACCTGGGTGGTCATGCCCAGCGTGGTCTTGTCGGACTCGATGACCGAGCTGCCGTCCACGTTCTTGAGGTCCAGCAGCGTCTTGGCCTCGCCGCCTTCGGCGGGCGTGCTGCTCATGCCGAAGCGGGCGATGCGCACGCTGGCCTTGCCGGGGCCCAGGCCCCACAGGCCGTCGATGACCTTGTTCTCGAAGCTGCTTTCCAGGCCCGTGAGCACGATGCTGGTGCGCTCCACCGGCGCTGCGGCCGGCTGGGCGGCGATGGCCTCGTCGTTGTCGGATTCCTCCTCCTCGCCCTCTTCCTCTTCCACGCCCATGGACTTGTCGCGGCTGGGCAGGCCCAGCAGGGCCACCTCGGGCCAGCGCCAGGTGCCCTTGACGCTGCCACCGCCCAGGGCCGTGTCCAGCACCATTTCCTGCCAGCGCATGGTGACTTCGTTGTCGCCCATCTCGCCTGCAGGCAGCAGCAGGCGCACATCCTGGCCGCCCGTGAAGTGGTGCACGCTGGTCAGCGTGGGAGCGACAGCCTTGGCCAGGGTCTGGCGGCTCTTTTCGTCCAGGCCGTCGAGCGCAAAGCGCGTCTCCGACACCGCTGCCGCCAGGCGGCCACCGGCCAGCGGGCCGTGGCGCACCGTGGTGTCCACCACCAGGCGCACGGGCTTGGGGGCGGCTTCTGCGCCGGCGTCTGCAGCGGCGGGCGCATCGGCCTCGCCAGCCGCAGGCCACTGCAGCACCAGCTTGGCCTGGGACGACAGGAATCCCTTGTGGTATTCGTCGGTCACGACGGCCTTCTCGCCCAGCACCTTGCGCAATTCGGCCACGGCATCCTTGTAGCCGGACTCGGCCCTTTGGCCCGTATACCAGGTGGTTCCTCCATAGGCCACGACGGCCAATGCCACGGCAGCAGCCACTGCGGTTTTCTTGTTGCTCATTGTGAATATCCCGTGATGAATAAGACCCTCCCCCTCGGGCGGGCCGCGCGACTGTATCAGTTCGGCGTTTCACCATGCATCGGCAATGGGCCGCGCATTGGCCCGCCTGCACCTTGTGCGGTGGTCCCCTATGGGCGCAAGGCGTTGCCCAGCCCTTGCCAGGCCTTGTCTCCAGCGGCTTTCAAGGATTGGGACCTGGGCATTGCATGCTGGCAGCAGGCATGCGGTTTTTTCAATTGCTTACCTTTTCCGG
Source organism: Delftia sp. WY8 (assembly GCF_018437695.1). Lineage (NCBI taxonomy): Bacteria > Pseudomonadati > Pseudomonadota > Betaproteobacteria > Burkholderiales > Comamonadaceae > Delftia > Delftia sp. WY8. The sequence continues at coordinate 6,331,535 of NZ_CP049795.1, read as the reverse complement.
ACACGATTGGCATACCAATTGAATCCATGGAGAACGCTATGTCTCCGCAGATATGGTGCGAATGCACCTTTGCCCTCTTTGCCCTTTTTTGCCGGCTTGCCTGAATGCAGTCCCGAAAGCCAGCAATGACCGCACTCACCCGGCCTGCAACAGAAATGGCAGAGCCGCGTCCAGCAGTGCGTCGGGCGCCTCCTCGGCAATGTAGTGCCCGCAGGCCAGTGGCCGACCGCGCACATCGTCGGCCACGAGCTGCCACTCGCGCAGCGGATCGAAGCAGCGGTGCACCACGCCCTCCTCGCCCCAGAGCACCAGCAGCGGCATGGACAGCCTGCGCCCCAGCCGGCGGTCCTCGCGGTCATGGTCCAGGTCGATGCCGGCCGAGGCGCGGTAGTCCTCGCACATGCCGTGCGCGCTGCCCGGCAGCGCCAGGCAGCGCTGGTACTCGGCCAGCGCCCGGGGATCGAAGGGCGCCAGGCCGGCGCTGCGCCGGCCCATGATCTCGCGCACATAGGCGGCGGGGTCGGCCTCGATCAGGCGCTCGGGCAGCGGCGCGGGCTGGATCAGGAAGAACCAGTGCCAGTAGGCGCGCGCAAAGGCCTCGCCGGTCTGCTCGTACATGGCCAGCGTGGGCGCAATGTCCAGCAGCACCAGACGCTGCACGCTGGCGGGATAGTCCATGGCCAGCCGGTGCGCCACGCGCGCGCCCCGGTCATGCGCCAGCACGCTGAAATGCTCATGGCCCAGCCGCGCCATCAGCCGCAGCAGGTCGCGGGCCATGGTGCGCTTGCTGTAGTTCACATGCTCGGGATCGCCGGCGGGGCGCGAGGAGTCGCCATAGCCGCGCAGGTCGGCCAGCACCACGGTGAACTGCTGCGCCAGCCGGGGCGCGACGCGGTGCCAGATGGCGCTGGTCTGCGGGTGGCCGTGCACCAGCAGCAGGGCCGGCCCCTGGCCGCCCACCCAGGCGTTGATCTCCACCCCGTCATCGACCGTGATGCGCTGCTGGCGCAGGCCCGGCATCCATGGATCTGTGTGCATCCCGGAGATTCCTTCTACGTTGTTCATGACTGTCAGCCTGCCATGCTAATCAGTAAACCAGGCTGCATAAATAGCAAAATATTGCATTGATCCATCAGTTCAATTTACGAATCAACCATCCACCGCATCCACCATGGACGGCTTTTCCGACCTGCGTTTCTTCTCGCTGCTGATCCGCGAAGGCAGCCTGGCCGCTGCGGCCCAGCAGATGGGCGTGACGCCGCCCGCCGTCAGCCGCCGCCTGTCCTTGCTGGAGCGGCGCCTGGGCGTGCGCCTGCTGCAGCGCACGACACGGCGCATCCACCTGACGCCCGAGGGCGAAGCCTACCTGCTGGACGGCGCGCGCATCCTGGCCGACCTGGAGACGCTGGAGCGCAGCATCTCGGGCACGCGCTCCACGGCGCGCGGCCCGCTGTCCATCGCCTGCACGCTGGGCTTTGGCCGCCAGCGGCTGGCGCCCGCGCTGTCGGCCTTTGCGCGCGCCTATCCCGAGGTGCAAGTGCAGCTGCACCTGACGGACAGGCCCGTCAACCTGGTCGAGCAGGGCTTTGACGCCGTGGTGCGCTTTGGCGCCCTGCCCGACTCCGGCCTCACCGCCCGCCTGCTGCTGCCCAACCGCCGCGTGCTGTGCGCCGCGCCCTCCTACCTCAACGCCCATGGCGAGCCACGCCAGCCTGCGGACCTGCAGGCCCACCGCTGCATCGTGATCCGCGAGAGCGACGAAACCTATGGCAGCTGGCGCCTGAGCCGCCGCACGCGCCAGGGCCTGAGCGAGCACAACATCAAGGTCAACGGCGTGATGAGCACCAACGATGGCGCTGCAGCCCTGACCTGGGCACTGGACGGCCACGGCATCCTGCAGCGCTCGCTGTGGGACGTGGCCGCGCCGCTGGCCGCAGGCGCCCTGCGCGAGGTCCTGCCCCAATGGCAGCTGCCTGCGGCCGACATCTACCTGGTGCACGCCACGCGCAGCGAGATGTCGGCCCGGATCCGCGCGCTCACCGGCTTTCTGGGCGACTGGTTTGCACAACGACCTGAGCCGGAGATGGCGCCCGCCTGAGCCCGGGCGCAATCTGCAACCTCGGCGGCAGGCAGGCTGTCATGCGCGTTCACCCCGCGCAGCGCAGGCCATGCGAACATGGCCCGCAACGACAACCACCACCCCCAGGAGACAAGACACATGGCCACCGCCCGCTACCCCCAGCCCGAACTGTCCAGCCTGCCCGAGGACATCCGCACCCGCATCCTTGAAGTGCAGGAAAAGGCGGGCTTCATCCCCAACGTCTTCCTGGCCTTTGCGCGCCGCCCTGCCGAGTGGCGTGCCTTCTTCGCCTACCACGATGCCCTCATGCTCAAGGAAGAAGGCAGCCTGACCAAGGGCGAACGCGAGATGATCGTCACCACCACCAGCGCGGCCAACCAGTGCCTGTACTGCGTAGTGGCCCACGGCGCCATCCTGCGCATCTACGAAAAGCAGCCCTATGTGGCCGACCAGGTGGCCGTCAACTACCGCAAGGCCGACATCAGCGCCCGCCAGCGCGCCATGCTGGACTTCGCCATGAAGGTCTGCGAGCGCAGCCATGAAATCTGCGAGGCCGACTTCGAGACGCTGTACGCCCATGGCTTCGACGACGAGGACATCTGGGACATCGCCGCCATCACCGCCTTCTTCGGCCTGTCCAACCGCATGGCCAGCTTTGCCGGCATGCAGCCCAATCCCGAGTTCTTCCTCATGGGGCGCGTGCCGCGCGAGAAGAAGTAGGCTGACCGACCTGTGCCCCCTGGCGCGCAGCAGCACCCTCGACCAAACCCCGGCATATCTCCCCCACCTGCCCCACAGCCCCCAGCAGGCGCGGCGTGGGCTCGTTGGCGCAGTTCAGGCGCAGGTGGTTGGGCAGGTCCGAGCGCGATGAGAACAGCGGGCCGGGGCTGACGCCAATGCCCAGCTCCAGCGCACGGCGGTGCACCTCCAGTGCATTGACCTGGCGCGGCAACTCCACCCACAGCAGAAAGCCCGCGCGCGGGGCCGAGACACGGGTGCCTGCGGGAAAGCTGGCCTCGACCCTGGCCGTGACGGCCTGCACCCCGGCCTGCACGCGGGACTTGAGACGGCGCAGGTGCCGGTCGTAGTCGCCGCTGGCCAGCACCTCGCTCACGGCGGCCTCCAGCAGCGGCGCACCGGCCCAGTCGCCCGCCAGGCGCACCTGCAGCACCTGGGCATGGAAGCGGCCCGCCGCAATCCAGCCCACGCGCCAGCCCGGCGCCAGGGTCTTGGACACCGAGCCGCAATACAGCACGTTGCCGCTGGCGTCGAAGGCCTTGCAGGCCGGCGGGCGCTGTCCGTCGCCTGCAAGGTCGCCATAGACATCGTCTTCGATCAAGGGAATGCCTGCCCGCTCCAGCAGCGCCACCAGGGCCTGCTTGCACTCCACCGGCATGCTGGCGCCCAGCGGGTTCTGCACGGTGGGCGATGCCAGCACGGCAGCCGGCCGGTGGCGGGCAATGGCCTCGGCCAGCGGCTCCAGCAGCAGGCCTTCGCGGGGATCGGTGGCAATCTCCAGCGCCTTCAGGCCCAGGTCCTCCAGCAGCAGCAGGCTGCCGAAATAGGCGGGCCGCTCCACGGCCACGACATCGCCGGGCTTGCACACGGCGCGCAGGGCCAGCCGCACGGCCTGGGTGGCGCCTGCCGTCAGGACCAGGTCGTCGGGGCCGAAGCGCGCACCCCATTGCGCGGCCCGGGCCGCGATCTGGCCGCGCAGGTCGGCGCGGCCCGGCGGCATGCTGTAGGTCTGCCCGTGCGCGTCCAGGCGGCGCCCGGCGGTCTGCAGCGCGCGCTGCAGCCGGGCCGTGGGCAGCCAGGCCGGATCGGGCAATGCCGCACCCAGCGGGATCAGGCGCGTATCGGGACTGCTGAACAGCGAGCGGGCCAGGGCCGACAGGGTCACGGGCACGGGGCGCGACGACGGGCGGGATGCCTGCAGCGCCGCGCCGCCGGTTGCCTGCCGCACAAAGTAGCCCGAGCGCGGACGCGCGACGATCAGGCCCTCGGCCTCCAGGCAGCGCAGTGCCTCCAATGCGGTGGGCAGGCTGACCTGTTCGCGCTCGGCCAGGCTGCGGGCGGAGATCAGCCTGTCGCCGGGGCGCAGTGCGCCGCAGGCCAGCGTCTGGCGCAGGGCCTGGGCAATGCGGCGGTACTGGGGCAAGGGTTCGTTGTTGGAGGGCATGCCAATCTGTACAGGTCAGTTTTCTTGGATTCTGCTTATACAGGCATTGGCTGCCCGGATTTATCGTTGCAGCCATCAAGCAACCCGAGGAAACCCATGCAAGCCAGCAATTTCGATCTCCAGGCCTATTTCCGCCGCATCGGCTTCAGTGCCGGTGACTCCGCCAAGGCCGATACCGCCACCTTGCATGCGCTGATGCGCCACCAGTTGTTCGCGGTGCCTTTCGAGAATCTCGACGTGCAGGCCGGCAAGATCGTCTCTCTGGTGCCCGAAGACATTGCGGGCAAGATCCTCGGCGGCGCCCGGGGCGGCTACTGCTACGAGGTGAACGGCCTGTTCGCCATGGCGCTGCAGGCCCTGGGCATTTCCTACCGCTTTGTGGCGGCGCGGCCCATGTTCTATCCGGCCCGCCGGCCCCGCACCCACATGGCCCTGGTGGCCGAGGTCGAGGGACGGCGCTGGCTGTGCGACCTGGGCTTTGGCAGCTACGGCATACGCGCCCCCATGGCCCTGGACGTGCTGGACACCGAGGTCCGCCAGGACGGCGACACCTTCCGCCTGAGCCTGGACGACCAGGGCGAGTACCTGCTGCAGGCCCGCGTGGACGGTGAATGGGCCAACCAGTACGCCTTCAACCTGTCGCCCCAGGAGTGGGTGGATTTCGCCCCCGCCAACTACCTGAACTCCACGCACCCGGACGCCATCTTCGTGCAAAAGCGGGTGGTGGTGCTGCACCAGCCGGCCGGCCGCATGATCCTGGTGGGCGACGCGCTCAAGACCATCACGGCCAGCGGCACCGAGACCAGGCAGCTGGCCCCTGATGAAATCCAGCACGTGCTGGGCAGCCTGTTCGGGCTGGCGACCGAGCGCCAGGCGGCTGCCGTGTGCTGACTCTCTAAGCTCGGCGGGTCGAATCCCGCTCGATCAGCTCGAACCCCAGGTCGAACGCCGAGCGCCCGGCACTGTGGCCCTTGCAGCGTGCCAGCACGAGTTCGGCGGCCAGGCGGCCTATGCCCGGTCCGTCCACATGCACGGTGGTCAGCGACGGCAGCAGATGGGCCGCGAAATCGGCATTGCCGAAGCCCGAGACGGCCAGATCCACGGGCACGCGCAGGCCGCGCGCCTGGGCTTCCACCAAAATGCCGTGGGCCAGCATGTCCGAGCTGCAGACCACGGCCTGCAGATCAGGCTGCTGCGCCAGCAACTGGCCCAGCGCCTGCCGGCCCAGCTCCAGGCTGCCGGGCGCGGACACGGTGACCGTGGGCACCTCGCGGCCCCAGGCTGCAAGAAAGCCCTCGCGCCGCTGCTGGGCCCGGTGGTCGCTGCCCGTGGCCATGCCCACGCGCTGCAGGCCGCGCGAGAGGAAATAGCCGGCCAGCGCGCTACCCACCTTGAGGTGGGAAAAGCCCACCACCATGTCCAGCGGCCGGTCGCTGAAGTCCCAGGTTTCCACCACGGGAATGCCGGTCCTGCGCAGCCGCTCGCGCGCCTTGCCGGACTGCACCAGGCCCATCATCACAATGCCGTCGGGCTGGCGCCCGATCATGGCGTTGAGCACCTCCTCCTCGCGCTGCTCGTCGTAGAAGGTCTGGCCCAGCAGCAGCTGATAGCCCTCCTGCGCCAGCGTGGCCGTCAATGACTGCACCGTGGGCAGGAACTGCGACACCGACAGCGCGGGCACCACGCCGGCCACCATGCGGCTGCGGCGGGACTTGAGCCCGCCGGCCAGCAGGTTGGGGATGTAGCCCGTGGCCTCCACGGCCTGGCGCACGCGCTCGCGCGTCTTCTCCGAAACGATGGAAGGATTGCCCAGTGCGCGCGAGGCCGTGATCAGCGAGACGCCGGCCGCCTCGGCCACGTCGTGCAGCGTGGCGGGCCTGGGGGGTGTGGGTGTGTTCATGGGCAAGCGCGATCGCGGGCTGGTATCGGGGACGGGCCTGAAGATAGCAGACCGCCCTCAACGCACGGGCGCCAGGCCTGCCCTGCATCGCAGAAATCGTGATTGACAGCCAAAATGACAACGATATCATTTTGCTGAAAGCGCAAATCCTTGCATCTACAAAACGGCATCGGCGCTTTTTCATTTCCCCGGAAATGACAACGATGTCATTCACAAATCAGGAGACAAGATGAATCACATTCTTCGTGCCATGGCGCTGGCCCTGGCCGCGCTCGCTGCCTTTTCTGCATCGGCCCAGGCCTGGCCAGACAGGCCGGTCACCCTGGTCGTGTCCTTCCCCGCCGGCGGCTCCACCGACCAGGTCGCGCGCGCCGTGGCGCCCAGGCTGGGCGACAAGCTCAGGCAGTCCTTCGTGGTGGAGAACAAGGCCGGCGCCACGGGCACCATCGGCGCGGCCTTCGTGCAGCGCGCGGCGGCGGACGGGCAGACCTTTCTCGTCACCTCGCTGGGCCCGCTGGTCATCGTGCCCCACCTGATCAAGAACCTGCCCTACGACGCGCTCAAGGACTTCGACCTGATCACCGTGGCCGTGCAGTCGCCCAACGTGCTGGTCGTGCCTGCAAGCTCGCCGCACAAAAGCGTGGCCGACGTGGTCGCCCACCTCAAGGCCCACCCGGGCAAGATGAGCTTTGCCTCGGCCGGCCACGGCTCCAGCGACCACCTGACGGCCGAACTGTTCTGGCAGCAAACGGGCACCCAGGGCGTGCATATCCCCTACAAGGGTGGCGCGCCCGCCCATGCCGACCTGATCGGCGGCCAGGTCGATGCCTCGTTCCAGAACATCAATGCCGTGATCCAGCACATCCGGGCCGGCAAGATGCGCGCCCTGGCCGTGACCAGCCCGCGCCGCTCGCCCGTGCTGCCGGACCTGCCCACGCTGGCCGAGGCCGGGGTGAAGAACGTGGAGGTCGCCTCCTGGCAGGCCATCGTCGCGCCCAAGGGCCTGCCGCCTGCGCTGCGCGACAAGGCGCATGCGGCCTTTGTCGAGGCGCTCAACGATCCCCGGGTGCGCGAGCAGTTCGTCTCCATCGGCTACGAGATGGTGGCCGGCACGCCCCAGCAGTTCGCCGAGTTCCAGCGCCAGGAATACGCGCGCTGGAAGTCGGTCATCGAGGCCGGAAAGATCAGCATCGACTGATGCCTGCCCCTGTCCTTTTCCCAACCCCCGCACTCCCGCAGCCATGACCTCTTCCGCGCTCTCCGAAACCACCAGCCAGGACCGCATCCAGTGGATACGCCTGTCGTCCTGCGACCTCCCCCTGGCCCGGCCCATCAGCGATGCCAAGGTGCTCACGGGCCGCCAAAAGCCCATGACCGAGGTAGCCATGCTGTTCGCCGAGATCCAGACCCGCGACGGCCACCGGGGCCTGGGCCTGAGCTACGCCAAGCGCGCCGGCGGCCCCGGCCAGTTCGCCCATGCCAGCGAAATCGCGCCCTCCCTGCTGGGCGAGGACCCCAGCGACATTGCGCGGCTGTGGACGCGCATGTGCTGGGCCGGCGCCTCCGTGGGCCGCAGCGGGCTGGCCGTGCAGGCCATCGCGGCCTTTGATGTGGCGCTCTACGACATCAAGGCGCGCCGCGCGGGCCTGTCGCTGTCCAAGCTGCTGGGCTCGCAGCGCGAATCCGTGCGCTGCTACAACACCTCGGGAGGCTTTTTGCACACGCCGCTCGATGAACTCAAGCGCAACGCCAGCGCCTCGCTGGAGCGCGGCATGGGCGGCATCAAGCTCAAGGTGGGCCAGCCCGACTGCGCGCTGGACATACGGCGCGTGGAGGCCATGCGCGCCCACCTGGGCGATGCCGCGCCCATCATGGTCGATGCCAACCAGCAATGGGACCGCCCCACGGCCCAGCGCATGTGCCGTGTCTTCGAGGAATTCAACCTGGTCTGGATCGAGGAGCCGCTGGACGCCTACGACCACGAAGGCCATGCCGCGCTGGCCGCGCGCTTCGACACGCCGATTGCCACCGGCGAGATGCTGACCAGCGCCGCCGAGCATGGCGATCTCATACGCCACCGCAGTGCCGACTTCCTCATGCCCGACGCGCCGCGCGTGGGCGGCATCACGCCCTTCCTGCAGATCGCCGCCCAGGCCGAACTGGCCCACCTGAGCCTGGCGCCCCACTTCGCCATGGAGCTGCACGTGCACCTGGCCGCCACCTGCGCCAACGAGCCCTGGGTGGAACACTTCGACTGGCTGGAGCCGCTGTTCAACGAACGCCTGGAAATCGCCAATGGCCGCATGCTCGTGCCCACGCGCCCCGGCCTGGGACTGAGCCTGAGCGAGCAGGCGCGGCGCTGGACGCGCGAAAGCGTGGAGTTCGGGGAGCGGGGTTGAGGGAATTGGGGGCGTCAGGCCTCAAAGGCTTACGCCCCGTACTGCAGAGAAATCGCGCCATCAGTCACTGGAGTAGGCCCAGACTCAATGGGACCTAATTTCATTCCAGCGGCCATTCGAGATAGATGTAATTACCTGAAACAAAAAAGAAAAGGTCGGACAGAAGATTGTTACGATGCTTGCCGCCAGACAACGATCCGCCCCATTGGGGATTGCAAACCTGCACGCCAGCCTGCCGATCAAGGGAAAAATGCGAGTGGTAAGCCCCCGTCCCGATTGCAGCCAGCCCGGACACTCTCCATCACTTTGCGGGATCGACATGAAGATTGGCGTATAGCAACGAAAGGCTAATTTTGATCAAACCAAATTTTCATCGGCTATGGCAGGAGTTTCCTGACCACGTCAGATTCAAGACCATGAAAGATCTATACACAGAACTGGGTGGTGCTGCCGAGAAAAATATCTACTTACCAGGCTTCGGTCCCAATGGAAACACATGTGCCAGCCGGTTGAGCGTTGCCTTCAACAAGGCCGGTGCGCCGATCAACGCAGCCTTGGCGGGTACGGCTGGTGCACGGACATTGGGAACAAAAGACGGTTCTCGCATCATTTATGGCGTAGCAGATTTTCGATCCTATCTTTTGAAATCACTTGGCAAACCATCCACTGATGCCGTCAGCCCATATGATGACAAATTTCGCGGCCTGAAAGGCATCATTGCCTTCAGCGTGAACTGGAGTGGCGCCACAGGTCATATCGCCTTATGGAATGGAGTCCATTATCGTGAACCGGGCTATGACAACTACTCCACTTACACAAATCCGGACAACCCATCCATCAAAACTTCACTTGGTGAATTTTGGGAGCTCACTTGATGCGCATGGCTTTGCTGGCATGTGGTCTGGTCATCGCCGGATGCACCCCAGACACGAATCCCGCAGGTGGCGCTCGCACGCAAGTGCAGCGCGACGTTGAAAGCTATGCCATCGCAAGCTGCCTGACCCAACAGACTGAGCCCTATCTCAAGGACCAAGGAGATGCCTGGGCATCCGTTGTCGTGCAGCGCATGCACGGGGATATCGAAGTGCTGGCGGGCATTGCCGAACAGGTGCAGAGGGAGAACACCAAGGGCGCCAACGGCGATATGGCCGTCATGCGCGACGAAACCCGTCCCAGGCAGGGCAAGCCATTGCCCGTGCTGCACTGTGGCGAGGTGATCGACCGGCCCGCCGTGCGCGCTGCGATTCAAAAGGCGATTGCGGCACTGCGCCCGTCCTACGAATCCAGGTAGGCCAAGCCGTTTCCCGAAAATCCGGGTTGGAGGCGGGCAACCAGCCCCTACCCATCCAGCCCGTACTTGCGGATCTTGTCGTGCAGCGTGGTCTTGGGCATGGACAGGGCTTCGGCCGTGCGCGCCAGGCTGCCGGCGTGGCGGCGCAGGGCGTCGGCGATGAGGGCGCGCTCGAAGGCCTCGACAGCGGCGGACAACGGACGGGGCGCGGCGTCCTGCCCGGTGGTGCCGGCCGGCTGGCCGAAGGGGGGCGAGCCGGCCTCGATGCCCAGCACCGTGCGCTCGGCCACGTTGCGCAGCTCGCGCACGTTGCCGGGCCAGTCATAGCCCAGCAACTGCTGCACGCGCGCGGTGGTCAGCTCGGGCACGGGCCGCTGGTGGCGCGCGGCGCCCTGCAGCGCGAAGTGCTCGAACAGCAGCGGCACGTCCTCGCGCCGCTCGCGCAGCGGCGGCAGCGAGACGGTGGCCACGTTCAGGCGGTAGTAGAGGTCGGCGCGGAACAGGCCCTGCCTGCTGAGTTCGAGCAAATCCACCTTGGTAGCCGCGATCACGCGGCAGTCGATAGGAATGAGGGTGTTGGAGCCCAGACGCTCCAGCACGCGTTCCTGCAGCACGCGCAGCAGCTTGATCTGCATGGGCACGGGCATGCTCTCGATCTCGTCCAGGAACAGCGTGCCGCCGCTGGCGTGCTCCAGCTTGCCGATGCGCTTCTTGCCCGCGCCGGTATAGGCGCCGGCCTCGCTGCCGAACATTTCGCTGTCGAACAGCGTGTCGGGCAGGCCGCCGCAGTTGACGGCCACGAAGTTGCCATCGCGCCGCGCGCTGGCCTCGTGCAGGCAGCGCGCCACCAGTTCCTTGCCCGTGCCGGTCTCGCCCTGGATCAGCACATCGGCCGCGCTTTGCGCCAGCCCCGTGAGCATCTGGCGCAGCTGGCGCATGTTGGGCGCGCGGCCTATCAGCCGGTGCTCCAGGCTGTCGCGCTGGTCCAGCTGCTGGCGCAGCGCCCGCACTTCCAGCACCAGGCGGCGGCGCTCCAGGGCGCGGCGCACGGCGCCGACCAGGGTTTCGGGGGCGAAGGGTTTCTGGATGAAGTCCTGGGCGCCGTCCTTCATGGCCTGCACGGCCATGGAGATGTCGCCGTGGCCGGTGATCAGCACTACGGGCAGCTCGGCATCCATGGCCACCAGCTCGCGCAGGAAGGCCATGCCGTCCATGCGCGGCAGCCGGATATCGCTGACCACGATGCCCGCGAAGTCGCGCGACAGGCGCCGGCGCGCCTGCTCGGCGCTGCCCACGCTTTCACAGGCGATGCCTTCGAGCTGCAGCGCCTGCTCGCAGCCGAGCACGATGTCGGGGTCATCCTCGATGATCAGGACTTTGAGGGCGTCGGTCATGGTGTGTCGGCAGAGGGTGTGGAGGGAGCCAGGGCCAGGCTCAGCGTGAAGACGGCGCCGCCGCCCGGATGGTTGCTGCCCGTCAGCGTGCCGCCGCATTCACGCACGATGCCGGCCGACAGCGCCAGCCCCAGGCCCAGGCCCACGCCCTCTTCCTTGGTGGTGAAAAACGGCTGGAACAGATGGGCCTGCGCCGCTTCGCTCAGGCCCGGCCCGTGGTCGCGCACGGTGACCTGGGCGCGGCCATCGGCCACGGCGCAGGCCAGCTCCAGGCAGGGCGCGGGCTGGCCGCGCATGGCGTCCAGGGAATTGTTGATCAGGTTGATCAGCACCTGCTCGATGCGGTTGCGGTCGCACCAGGCCACGGCCTCGGGCACGCCGTCATCGCGCAGGATGCGGGCGCCGGTCTCGGCCACGCGCGACTCCAGCACGGCCAGCGCATTGTCCAGCGCATGCGCCAGCGGCACGGCCTGGCTGGCGCCGCTGGACTTGCGCGCAAAGTTGCGCAGCTGGCCGGTGATGCGGCCCATGCGGTCGGCCAGCTGCGCCATGCGCTCCAGGTTCACGCGCGTGGTTTCGGTATCGCCGCGCTCCAGAAAGCGCTGGCTGTTGCCGGCCAGGGTGCGCAGCGCCGTCAGCGGCTGATTGAGTTCATGGGCCACGCCCGTGGACAGCTGGCCTATCACGGCCAGCTTGCCGGCCTGCACCAGTTCGTCCTGGGCGGCGCGCAGCGTGGCCTCGGCGTGGGTGCGCTCGGCCACCTCGGCCTGCAGCGCCTCGTTGGCGGCCGACAGGTCGGCCGTGCGCTGCTCCACCTTGCGCTCGAGCTCGTCGTGCGCGGCCTGCAGCGCCTCGCGCGCGGCCAGCCGGTCGCGCAGGTGGCGGCGGCGCTCGTTGACCATCATGGCCAGCAGCAGCACAAAGGCCGCGCCCACGGCCGCGGCCAGCGCGCGGCTCTGGGCCAGCTGGTCGACCTGCTCCAGGTGCGAGAGCACGGTGATCGTCCAGGGCGTGCCAGGCAGTTGGCGCGACTGGGCCAGGAAGCGGCCGCTGACCGGGTAGACCGAGCCTGGCGATTCCTCGCCATGGCGGGCAATGCGCACCAGGCGCGCGCCCTGGCCCAGTTCGCGCAGCACCTGCAGGCCCAGCGGCTCCAGCGCGCGGCGGTTGTACTGGCGCGTGTGGTCGAAGGCGGCGCGCGTGCCCTCGTCCAGCGTGCGCAAGGTGGTGAATTTCCAGTCGGAGACCGTGCCCAGGATGACGACACCGTTCTCGTCGCCCACCAGCACGGGCGCCTCCACCGTGGACCACGACTGCTCCAGCTGGTCCAGGCTGACCTTGACCACGGCCACGCCCAGCGTGTGGGTGTCGTCGCCCAGGGTGGAGGCCAGGTAGTAGCCGGGCTCGCCGCGCGTGGTGCCAATGCCGAAGAAGCGCGCGCTGCCCGTGGCCATGGCCGTGCGGTAGTAGGGGCGAAAGCTCAGGTCCTCGCCCAGGTAGCTGTCGGAGCGCCGCCAGTTGCTGGAGGCCACGACGTGGCCGCGCGCATCGACCAGGTAGGCGGTCAGCGTGCCCGCGCGGTCGTTGAGCTGCTCCAGGTAGGCGTTGACGCGGTTGGTGAGCTGCTCGTCGCCGGGCTCGGCCAGCAGCCTTTGCACATTGCCTTCCAGTGCCAGCACGTCGGGCAGGAAGGCGTACTTGCCGATCTCGCGCTGCAGGCTGGCGCCGTACAGCTCCAGCCGGTGCATGCCCGTGGCACGCAGATCGGCGATGCCCAGCCGCTGCGCCATCAGGTACGCACCCCAGCCGCTCAGCCCGCTCAGGGCAAGCCACAGCAAAAGCAGGATGAGCTGGCGCAGGGGGCGGCGGGCGGGCATGGTGAAGGCACCAATGTTATCAGTCCCCCCCAGCGCCGCCTGGGCCTCAGGCCGAGACAGCGGCCCGCCCTTCCTGGGAGTGCTCCATGGGCAGCAGCGACTCGTCGTCGTCCGTGGTGGCATTCGGATCGACCGCGCCTTCCCACTTGGCCACCACGGCCGTGGCAATGGCATTGCCCAGCACATTGGTCAGCGTGCGGCCCATGTCCAGGAAGTGGTCGATGCCCAGGATCAGCAGGATGCCGGCCTCGGGCAGGCCGAACATGGGCAGCACGGCGGCCACCACCACCAGCGAGGCGCGCGGCACGCCTGCAATGCCCTTGCTGGAGACCATCAGCACCAGCAGCATGGTGATCTGGGCCGTCAGCGTCATGTCGATGCCGTAGGCCTGGGCGATGAAGATGGCCAGGAAGGTGGTGTAGACCATGGAGCCATCGAGATTGAACGAGTAGCCCAGCGGCAGCACGAAGCCGATGATGCGCGGCTTGATGCCGAACTTCTCCAGCTGCTCCATCAGCTTGGGATAGGTCGATTCGCTGCTGGCCGTGGAAAAGCCCACCAGCAGCGGGCCGCGGATCAGGTTCAGCAGGCGGAAGATGTCACGGCCCAGCACGACGTAGCCGGCCACGATCAGCAGCACCCACAGCGTGGCCAGGGCCAGGTAGAAGCACAGCATGAACTTGCCGAACACCGACAGCATGCCCAGGCCATGGATGGTGATGGTGCCGGCCACGGCGCCGAACACGCCCACGGGGGCGAAGCGCATCACGTAGTCGGTGACCTTGAGCATGATGTGGACCACTTCGTCCATCAGGCCCACCATGGAACGCGCGGCCTGGTTGTGCAGGTTGCCCAGCGCAATGCCGAAGAACAGCGCGAACACCAGGATCTGCAGCACCTCGTTGGTCGCCATGGCCTCGAAGATGTTCTTGGGGAACACGTGGGCGATGAAGTCCTTGAGGTTCAGCGCCGAGGTCTTGAGGTTCAGCCCTTCGGCCGACGACGGCAGGGCCACGCTCAGGCCATGGCCGGGCTGCAGCACGTTCGCATAGATCAGGCCGATGGCCAGCGAGCAGAACGAGGCCACGATGAACCAGCCCAGCGCGCGGCCGCCGATGCGGCCCACGGCCTTGGCGTCGCCCATGTTGGCCAGGCCCGACACCAGGGTGGCGAACACCAGGGGCGCGATGATCATCTTGATCATGCGCAGGAAGACATCGGTGAGGATGCCGAAGTAGCTGGCGATTTCCTTGGTGGCCTCGGGCGTGGGCGCGTAGCTGTTGCAGGCATAGCCCACCAGCACGCCGAGGACCATGGCCACGAGCACCATGGTGGTCAAGCGATTGAATTTCATGCGGATTTTTTCGTTGGACGTATTTCGGTCTTGCAAGCGAGCCCGGTCCGCCGCAGCCCCCGGGCCTCTGCCGGATGCCATTGCGAAGACGGGCTTGTCTCCCTGCACACACAACCACGACGCACGTGGCCTGCGCCTGACAGTGCACAGACCGTGCCAGCCGCATCCGGCATCTGCGCCACGCGCTAACTGCTTGATTCGCCTATATCGACCTTACTTTTACGCATAAGGTGGAACGGAAATCCGAACAATGAAATGCAGGCGCCGTTCGGAAAACCGGATGGCGCGACCTGCGGGCTCCGGCCCTCCCGGGCCATGGCGCAACTGTTTGAACGCCGGCCGGTGCCCGGGCAGGACGGCAGCAGCGGCTGATGCTCCGGCGCCTGTAGAGGGGCCCGCTCTCCCAGGGTCCCGCACCGTGTCTTCACCCGGTGCATCAACCCTGCCTCAACCCTGCGCTTGAGGCCCCAGGCGGAAAACGCTCACGGACTGCACAAGGTCATGCGCCTGCTGGCGCAGGCTCGTGGCTGCCGCCGCCATTTCCTCCACCAGGGCCGCGTTTTGCTGCGTCGCCTGGTCCATCTGCATGACCGCCTCGCCCACCTGCGCAACGCCGCTGCGTTGTTCGGCGGAAGCCGCGCTGATCTCTCCCATGAGGTCGGTGACGCTGCGTATGCTCATCACCACTTCAGCCATGGTGCCCCCCGCGCGGTCGGCCAGCACAGAGCCCTGTTCGACCCGCTCGACGCTGTCGGAGATCAGGGCCTTGATCTCCTTGGCCGCCGCCGCGCTGCGGCCGGCCAGGCTGCGGACCTCGGAGGCCACCACAGCGAAGCCGCGGCCCTGTTCACCGGCACGCGCAGCCTCCACCGCAGCGTTCAGCGCCAGGATGTTGGTCTGGAACGCGATGCCGTCGATGACGTTGATGATGTCGGCGATGCGGCGCGAACTTTCACTGATGCCCTTCATCGTGTCCACGACCTGGGTGACCACCTCGCCCGCCTGCCCGGCCACGCCGCTGGCCCGCTGCGCGAGCGCGTTGGCCTTGCCGGCGCCATCCGCGTTCTGGGTCACGGTGGCTCCGAGCTGTTCCATGGAGGCCGCCGTCTGTTCAAGCGCGCTGGCCTGGCTTTCGGTCCGCGAGGACAGGTCGGTGTTGCCCTGGGCAATCTGCGTGCTTGCACTTGCCACGGATTCGCTGCCGCTGCGCACGACAGCCACGACCTGCGATAGCGCATCACTCATCTCGCCGAGGCTGCGCAGCAGGGTCCCCACTTCATCGTGGGTGGTGGCCTCCACCCGCTGCGTCAGATCCCCGCATGCCACCGCACGTGCCACCTGGATGGCCCGGCCGATGGGGCCCGTGATGGAGCGCGTGACCCAGGTACCCAGCAAGGCGGCCAGCACGACGGCCACCAGCGCGCCGCCCAGCTCGAACGCCAGCGTCATTGCCGCCAGCGACTCGGTGCGCGTCAGGCGCTCGGCCATGAGCTGCTCCTCCTCTCGCACCAGGTCCGCCTGCAGTGCGCGCAGCCCATCCATGGCCGCCTTCTCGCGCCCCAGGGAGAATTCGCGGACCAGATCCTCGACGGTCGCCATGCCGTCCTGAACTTGCCGCCGCAGCGCCTGCAGCGGCTGCACAGCCTGCACGAACTCACGGTGGCGCAGCCGGATACCGTCGAGCCGGCGTTGCTGGGCGGGGTTGTCCTCGGTCAGGCGTACGGCCTCCTGCCAGGAGGCCTCGAACTCCTTGAGTCCTTCATCCCACGGGGCAAGAAAACGGGAGTCACCCGACAGGAGATAGCCCCGCGAGGCCGTCTCCATGTTGACCATGCCCGTGAGCATGCGCTGTCCTTGGGACATCACCTTGAAGGTGTGCTCGTTCCATTGCTGGGCCTCCTTGAGCCGGGACTGGCTGCTCACGGCCAGCGCGATGACAAGAAGAAAAATGGCGATGACGCATGCGAAGGCAGCTGCGAGACGGCGGGCCAGTGGCCAGTTGGACAAATTCATGATGATCATCGGTACGGACTGCGTGGCCGGAAAGACTGCACAAGGGCGCGGCGATCATGGTGTGAAGCCTCGCCTGCGCCTGGGGCAGTCATCTCCTGGCCGGGATCTACAAAGCACTCGCGCCAGCGGCTGCCGGGTGGCGGCCAGCGGGCCTGCGCTTTGTTTCTCTATGTAATATATTGGACAAAACATATTTTTGTCCTAGACAATTAGCAAAATCCCTCAAAACATCCCGGCCATGGCCGGACGTTTTGTCCCCTTCAGATCAATGACGCCACTTTCTGACCCCCTGCCTTTGGCGCCTGGCCCCGGGCTGCCCATCTCGGCCGTCGAACGCGAGACCGGACTTGCCAAGGACACCCTGCGTGTCTGGGAAAGACGCTACGGCTTTCCAAGGCCTGAACGGGATTCGGCAGGCGATCGCCGCTACCCGGCAGACCAGGTTCGACAACTGACCCTGATCCGGCGGCTCATGGATACGGGGCTGCGCCCCAGCAAGCTGATGGGCGTGGATCTGGACGGCCTGCAGACGCTGCTGGCCCGCGCCGACACCTCGCCGGGCAAGGATTTGTCCAGGACAAATTCAGAGAACGCAGCAGACTCTGACCGCTTCGCCCCCATGCTCAACGCCATTGCCGCACATGATCCCGCCCAGCTCAGGCATTGCCTGAGCCTGGCCCAGTCGCGCATGGGCCTGGCCGGTTTCGTGACCACGCTCGTGGCCCCGCTGACCGCAGCGGTCGGCGAATTCTGGGCACAGGGGCGTTTTGAAGTGTTCGAAGAGCACCTGTACACCGAGGTGCTCACCGGCGTCTTGAGGCAGGCGATCGCCTCGCTCGTCCCGCCTTCCCCGCCGCCCGCGCCCAAGGTGGTGCTGACCACGCTGCCGCAGGAGATGCATGGACTGGGCCTGCTCATGGTCGAAGCCCTGCTGGCCCTGGAAGGCTGCAACTGCGTATCGCTGGGCACCCAGACGCCCATCGGCGACGTGGCACAGGCCGCGCGGGCGCATCGCGCCGACATCGTGGGGCTGAGCTTCAGCAGCTCGCACAACGGAGCGATGGCGCAGGCTTGCCTGGGCGAGCTGCGCAGCCACCTGCCGCCGGCCATCGAGTTGTGGGCCGGTGGAGCATGCCCGGCGCTTTATTCCAGCCCGGTCGCGGGCATCACGCCGGTGCGCCATCTCACGGATCTGCCACCGCTGGTCGCCCGATGGCGGCAGACGACAAGAACATCAAGGACATACGCATGAACTTTCCCGCCCCCCGCCCTGTCTTCACCGCCAGGCGGCGCACCCTGCTGGCAACGGCCCTTGGCGCAGGCCTGCTGGCCAGCGGTTGCGCCAGCATGCGCCCGCCAGGCTCGGTCACGCCCGTCTCACCGTTCGATCTGCAGCGCTACCAGGGCCTGTGGTACGAACTGGCGCGGCTGGACCATGGTTTCGAGCGGGGCATGACCGATGTGACCGCCGAGTACACGCCGCAGGCAGACGGCAGCGTGAAGGTGGTGAACCGGGGTTTTTCCGTGCCCCGGGGCCAGTGGCAGCGTGCCGTCGGCAAGGCCCTGTTCACGGGCAAGCAGGACACGGCTTCGCTCAAGGTCTCCTTCTTCGGTCCGTTCTACGGCGGCTACCATGTGGCCGCCCTGGACCCTGACTACCGCTGGGCGCTGGTCCTCGGGCCGGACACGCAGTACTGCTGGATACTGGCCAGGGAGCCGAAACTGCCCCCGCAGACGCTGCAATCCATCGTCGCCAAGGCCGGGGAACTGGGCGTCGATACCAGCGCGCTGATCTGGGTCAGCCATGATCGGCACCAGGAAGCGCGCAGCCAGGAGGCCTTGTGAACAGCCTGCCCCCCGTCGCGGTGATCGGCGCAGGAATGGCGGGTTTGGCCTGCGCACAGTTGCTGGCCGAGGCTGGCTGCCGCGTGGATATCTTCGAGAAAAGCCGAGGCCCATCCGGGCGCATGAGCACGCGGCGCGCGCAGGATCCGCAGGGTGCGTGGCAGTGCGATCACGGCGCTCCATCGTTTGCGGCCCAGGACCCGGAGTTCGTGCAGGAGGTGCGCCAGTGGGAGCAGCACGGCGTTGTCGCCGCCTGGCGTCCGCGCGCAGTGCGCCTGCAGGGCACAGACGTGGTGCCCGCAGAGGCAGGCCCCGACCGCTGGGTGGGCGTGCCGCGCATGACCTCTCCCGCAGCGTTTCTTGTCCAGCGGCTTGGACAGCAGGGGCATGGCGTACGGCTGCACCTGCAGGCCACGGTGCAGCATTTGCAGCACGGGCCTGCCCGCTGGACAGTGCACTGTGCCGAACAAGGGCAGATGGGGCCGGAATACTGCGCCCTGGTGCTGGCAGTGCCTGCACCGCAGGCGGCAGCCTTGCTGGAGCCGGTCTCGCCCTATGCTGCGGCACTGGCCGCCAGCGCACGCATGCAGCCTTGCTGGGTGGCCATGCTGCGCACCGACGCCCCCCTGCCGCTGGACTGGGATGCGGCAGAAATCACGGATGGACCGCTGTGCTGGGTGGCACGCGACAGCGCCAAGCCAGGACGGCAAGGGCAACAAGGGCAGCAGACCTGGGTACTGCATGCCAGTGCACGGTGGAGCCAGGATCACATCGAATCGGACGCTGAATCCGTGGCCCGGCAACTGCTGCAGGCATTCGAGGCCCTGGCCGGCTCTCTGTCCGACTCTCTGCCAGGCGGCCTGCGCGTCACTGCCCACCGCTGGCGCTATGCGCTGCCGGCGCCGCACCTGGTCAACCGCTACTGGTGGGATGCGCCTGCGGGCCTGGGCCTGTGCGGCGACTGGATGTGCGGCGCAGGCGTCGAAGGCGCCTGGCTCAGCGGACGGGCGCTGGCCCGGCGCGCCCTGGCCACGCTGACGCGCTGAACCACAGGAACGCCCGCGCCATGCACAAGAAGCCCCACCTTCCCTCCAAGCTGTGTGCGTGCTGCGGTCTTGCGTTCACATGGCGCAAAAAATGGGCACGTGATTGGGACGAGGTCAAATACTGCTCGCAGCGCTGCCGCACCGCGCGACTGCCGCCTGATCCCACTCCCCCATCTGCAGGCCGTCAGCCAAGGCGCTGACCTCCAAGCGGGCCATGCGCCCCGCACATTCTGGAGCCCTGGATTGCCGCCAGGCCGGCCCCATAATGCGCCACCCCATTGCATCAAGGAATTGGCACCTATGTCTTCCGGCGGCTTTCACGTCCACGGCCCACACGATCACGAACTCGAACATGCTGCCCAGGGCGAGCATGGCCACACCGCCCACCACGGCATCGGCGGCGGCAGCCTGACCAACCAGATCGCCATGTGCACGGCAGTCATCGCCACGGTGGGCGCCATCTTCGCGTACATGGGCGGCGCCACCCAGGCCAATGCCGGACTGTACAAGAACGACGCAGCCATCAAGAAGACCGAAGCGGCCAACCAGTGGGCCTTCTTCCAGGCCAAGAGCACCAAGCAATCGCTGTCCGAGTTCGCGCGTGATCTGGCGACCACGGAGGACAGGCGGGCGGCCTACCAGGCCAAGGTGGAGCGCTACGAAAAGGAAAAGGACGACATCAAGCGCGATGCCGACCGCCTGGAAGCAGAGGCCCGGCAATGGGACGAGAAGTCAGAGATGCAGATGCACCTGCATCACCGCTGGGCGCAGGCCACCACCGCGCTGCAGGTCGCCATTGCCCTTGCAGCCATCGCGCTGCTGACCAAGAAGAAATGGCTGGAATACGCCATGCTCGGCGTGGCAGCGCTGGGCCTTGGCGTGGGCGGGCTGGCCATGCTGCACATCTAGAGCGTGTGGCAAAGCCGCAAAGCCGCATATCCGCCTTGGAAGGCAGCTGTGAAACAGCCCCCCCGATTCCCCGGCCTTGCCCGCGGCTCAGTCCTCGCTGGGACGGGGGTAGCCTGCCTCTGCCCACGCTTGCGCAGACGTCCGGGTGAGCTGATGGTCCGGCCTGACTCCCACCTTGGCCAGCTCGCTGCCGTCGGCGGCAGTGGCGGTGAGCGTGGCGCTGGGATTGTCCTCATCGGGCTCGATATCCAGAGAGACGGTCACGCGTGACCCGCCCACCACGATCTGCACATCCTTGTGCAACTGCGCTGCCAGATGCTGCTCATGCCGGCGCATCACCTCGTGCGCCGTCTTCACGAGCGTGTTGAAGGCGGAAACGTCCAGCGGCTTGGGATTTTTCTTGTCGCGGCCCATGGTCCACGGGCCGACCAGGCTTGGCTCCGCCTGGCCGTCCTGGGTCATGGCAACGGCCCAGCCATCGTCGTCTTCATTCTTGATGACGCGGGCCTCCCAGCCGTTGTGATGCCAAAGGCGGTCTTCGAAGATTGAGACGACTTCTTGTTCGAGTTCTGCGGACATGTCCAGACCCTTCCCTTGTGGAAACTATCGAGCCCGAAATTCTACTGTCCATCCATACAGTTCGCGCGCAGGGGTCTATTCCCAAACCGTGGACTCCCAAGAGACGAAAATGCTTCCCGATGGCACCGGAGACGGCATGAACAACGACCTTGCACACCAGGATCCTGAACTGTTGCGCCGGCTGCTGCGCGCGAAGGACAGCATTGACGCCGCATCGCACGAGGCCTGGCCTGTCGGCCGACTGGCGCAGGTCAGTGGCGTGTCCGAAGCGCACTTCGCCCGGTCGTTCAAGCAGGCCTTCGGCAGTCCGCCGCACCGGTACTTGCTCACGCGGCGCATCGAGCGGGCAATGACGCTGCTGCGCGAAACCGATCTGGCCATTACCGACATCGCCTTTGATACAGGCTGGGCAAGCCTGGGCACCTTCGGACGCACCTTCCGCGATATCACAGGCGACAGTCCCAGCGCAGTCCGGGTGCGCGCCCGGGCGACGATGCACGAGCTGGGCCGCGTGCCCGCCTGCATCGTCAGCGCCGCGCACCGCCCCGACCTCACGACCGCAGTTTCGGAGAAGCGACGCCGGGCAACAAGCGATACAAACGAACCCGAACAACAGGAGATCCCATGATTCAAGGCGTTGAAGTGGTTGGTTTGTATGTGCGCGATCAAGACGAAGCACTCGCGTTCTATGTCGACAAACTCGGGTTCCGCGTCCACACGGACGTGGCAAACGGCGACTATCGCTGGCTCACGGTGCAGCACCCGGAACAGCCGTCGTTCCAGCTCGGCCTGTTCACACCCGGCCCGCCCGTGCTCGACGCAGCAACGGCGCAGGCAGTGCGCGCGATTGTGGCCAAAGGCGCCATGCCGCCCCTCGTACTGACCGTGGATGACTGCCGCGCGGCCTACGACCGAATGCTCGCAAGCGGAGTGGAATTCACGCAGGAACCCGTGGCACGGTACGGCACCGTGGACGCAGGCTTCCGCGATCCGTCGGGGAACGGGTGGAAGATGATCCAGGCGCGCCGCTAAGGGAGGCCGCCTTGAACTGGAACCACCGGATCCGGCAGATCCACCGCTGGCTGTCCGTCGCCTTCATGGTCACCGTCATCGCCAACTTCATTGTCCGGGCGCAGGGGGAGCCTCCCTCCTGGGTCAGCTACTCGCCGCTGCCCCCGCTCTTTCTCTTGCTGTTGAGCGGTCTGTACCTCTTCGTGCTGCCGTACGCCTGCATGCGACGCAGTGGAACAAGGAAGCCAGGCGATGCGAGGTAGGTGTCTTGGCCCTTGAATGGCCGCCAGCACGCATTCTTCGACAAGGGCACGTTGCACTCGCCGCAAATTGCCGCCGCAACGAAGGGCTTGCGAATGCGATAAGCTTCAAGTCTTGTTGAAGGTCAAGGACCCCTTGCCGAAGGTTGCGCATGAACATTGGTGAACTGAGCAAACGCACAGGCCTGTCCACATCACGCATTCGTTTTTATGAGCAAAGCGGCCTGCTGCAAGCGGCTGAGCGTGGCGCGAATGGCTACCGCAGCTATCCGCCTGAGATGGTGCAGATGCTGGAGCTGATTGCGATTGCGCAAGGGGTGGGCTTCAGCCTGGATGAAATTCGTGCACTCTTGCCGCCCGGCCTGCAAGGCTGGGACCATGAGGCCGTCGTGGGCGCGCTGCGCCAAAAAATTGCCGATATCAAGGCCATGGAGAAAAAGCTGCAGACCAGCAAAAAGCAGTTGCAGGCTTTGTTGTCCGATATTGAAGCGCGGCCAGACAACATGGATTGCCATGACAACGCACGCCGCGTGCTCTCCCATGTACTGGCCCAGCAATCCGAATCCCTGGCCTCTGAAGCAGCGGCCGAAGAAAAAATGGGCAAGCTCATGCGCACCGGACACAAGAAGCGGGCAAGCGCGGCATAGGCCTGCGCCAGTTTGGAACGTGGCCCTAGCGCCTTGCCAAAGCCTGCACCACCTGCTTTGCAGTCGCTTTGGCCGACCCCGGGTTTTGCCCGGTGATGAGGCGGCCATCGGCCACCACATACGACATAAAAGGCAGCAAGGCTTTTTGATAGCGCGCACCGCGCATCTTCATCTCCTGCTCGGCGTTGTAGGGCATGGACCGGGCCACTCCGGCCAGGATTTCTTCCGTCCATGAAAAACCCGTGACCCGTTTGCCCGCGACCAGCAAAGAGCCGTCGCTGAGCTGCGTATTGAGCAGGCCGCAGTAGCCGTGGCAAACCGATGCAACGATGCCACTTCGCTCCCAGATGCCGCGTGTGATGCGCTGCAGCCCCGCACTATCGGGAAAATCCCACATCACCGCATGCCCTCCGGTGAAGTAGATGGCATCGAAATCGTTCGCATCGATATCGGCAGGTGCCGCAGTGTTCGCCAGCAGGGCCATGCGCGCGGGATCATCGAGCCAGGCTTTGGCCGAAGCATCGAAGTGCGGCCATTGGAGTGCGCGCGGCTCCAGCGGTACGGCGCCACCCAGCGGGCTCACCAGTTGCTGCAGATACCCTTGCGCAGCAAACACATCCCAGGCATGGGTCAGCTCCGACAGCCACAGCCCTGTGGCGTGCGCAGGGTCGTCGTAATGAGCGACATTGGTGACGACATGCAAGATGCGTGGCGTACTCATGATGACTCCTGCGCGATGTGCTTGAGGCCCTGTGCGTAGCTGGTGACAGCAAAGTCGGGAAAGCGGCGCTTGAACTTGGACGAATCAAACACATTGTCGTGCGCGTAGCGTGGCAGCAGTTCGCGCAGTTCGCGCACGGGCTTGGAGACCCAGCCAGCAACCACCATGGCCAGGTGGCTCAGTACCTTGTAGCGCGGCTCAACCCCAAAGGTTGCAGCCGCCAGGTTCACAAAGGCCTGATAGGTCAGCCGCTCGTCCCAGCAAGGCAGATGCCAGGTCTGGCCATACGCATCTTGCGCATTGCCAATGGCTGCCATGGCGCGGCTTGCATCGGGCGTCCAGATCAGGGTGCGCAGCTTGTCGTCACGCACCGGCACTTTGGCCTTCTGGCCCGCCTTGAGCGGGCCGATCACCAGGGTGTTGGTGATGCTTTGGGTTTTGCCGGGGCCGTAGAACTCTGGCGCGCGGGCAATGGCGACGGGGATATCGCCGCGCTGCATCTCGGCCAGCACCATCTCGGCCATCAAGGCGCGCACGCGCCCCTTGCGGCCCACCGGGGCAAAGGCGGTTTCCTCGGTCTGCCGCTGCGCGCTTTGCGGGTACATGTAGGTGTTGTCAAAGTAGACAAACTTGGCCCCCGCTGCCCGCGTGGCATCGAGCGCGTTGCGCAGCATGGCAGGAAATTGCCCCTCCCATAACTCGGTGTCTGGTGGCAGGCCGGCGGTGAAGTACACGACCTCGCTGCCACGCACGGCCTCCAGGGTTTGCGCGGAATTCATCAGGTCGGCGGACACCAGCTCGTCCGTATCGTTCACCTTGCGCGGCTTGCGGCTGACCAGGCGCAGGTTCTGCGTGTAGTTGCGATGGAGCTCGCGCGCCAGCTCCACAGCGATCTGGCCATTGGCGCCCAAAATGGTTTGCATATCGATCCTTGCAGCATCTTGTGTGATGAGAGGATATGGAGCTTAAGCTTCAACTTGAGTTGAAGGTCAAGCGGCAAAACTGCAGGTCCCCTGATATCAGGTAGAAGCCCCCTGCCGACTCGCTGGCTGTCTGAAGAAACCCGGCACTTCCATCATGTCGGGGAGCCTGGAGCCTGGAGCCTGGACACTGCGGCCTGCTTTGGTGCACCTGGTGAAGGCCCGGTTCGGGTCGGCAGCGCCTGTGCATGAGCCGCGATGGCGGACTTGCCTCTTTGCGGTTGCTCATCTGTGGTCCGAACTTGTCGGCTTTATCAAGACTGCCACCGCACACCGCCATCAATTGCTGCAATGGGTGCAATGAGAGCAATGAGAGCAATGGCAGCAATGTGTGTACAGCAGCTATTTGATGCAATCAGAATGCACCACCACCATTGAAAAGAAGAAGCCATTCTCAATCCAATGATTGAATTGCCAACTTCCGATGGACGCCGCTTATTCAATGTGACAGAATGAAACGCCAGCAATGAATGGCCTGAAGACCTCTGATGATGGCAGTGGCAAATATTGCCATGGCGATCGCAATGACAGGACGAAAAACTGGATGTACCGCTATTGAGATCCAGAAATCAAATCGTGTTGACTTCGCGCATTTCGGAGGGATCGTTTGGTCAATGAACGTCAGAGCGTACTCTTTTCGACCGCACCTCATCTGCACTGGAAGCGCACTACGGCCATTGTCGCCATTCGGCCAATCATTGAATCCAGCTTCTGGCTTTCGAGCCTTATGCTTCTATGAACATCGCCCCGTAGAAGCCAAAAAACCAAGGGCGATTGACAACGGAGATTTATATGCCTTACAAGAAAAGTCAACAAGTCGGCGGTCAGGGTGGAGACGAATTTTCCGATGATCTGACCCAAGTGGTTCGAATTGTGAGGATTTCGATCAGGCATGGAGCCAGGGTCGATGCCATCCAAACCACATGGCTTCTGACAGACGGAACACAACTCACTGGTGCACGCCATGGTGGCGGTGGCGGCGAAGAAACTGTGATCGAGTTTGGCAGCAACGAGCACATCGTTACGATACAAGGGCGAAGCGGAAGTCGAATTGATTCCCTGACCATTACCACCAACAAGAAGTCCTACGGCCCCTACGGAGGCGACGGAGGGAAACCCTTCGGCCCCATTCCTGCTGAAGCAGCGGGTGGATTCTTTGGTCGTTCCGGCACAAATGTTGACGCGATAGGCGTTTTCATTCCAGCGTAGTGTCAAGCCGGTGATGGTGTCATCGCATCAACAAGGCACCGAAACGGACTGGGATGAAGCCGAGGTTTATTCCAGTCCGCTCATCGGCTCTATTGATTCCTGCTGTCAATCAGGCATCAATCAGCAAAGTCAACGCCCCCGCATCCCCATCAAAACCTCAATCGTCACCGTCGTCGCGTCGTCATCCGGCCTTTTGCGATGCGCGATGCCCAACGCCCTTGACAGTGCCGGCCGCAGGGGTCGCGTGGTGATGCGGGGGTCAGGCTGCGGTGCGCCGGCCTCGTGGGGCAGCAGCGCGGCGCCGTAGCCCGCTGCCACCAGGCTCTTCATTGCGTCGTTGTAGTTCAGCTCGATGCGTGCCTGCGGCCGGGCGCCGCCTGCGGCAAACCATTCGGCGGTCTGGCGCGACAGCCGGGTGCCACGGTCGTTGGCGATCAGGGGGCGGGCCGCAAGCCACGCGGGCGTGACGTGCCGCGGCGGCTTCCAGGCGGCCGGGATGAAGGCCAGCACGGGGTCCTGGCGCCAGGCCTGCACCTGCAGCCCGCGCAGCACGGGCTGTGGCAGGGCAACGATGCCGATGTCCAGGCTGCCGGCGGCCAGGCGCGCCAGGGCTTCCTCGCTGGTCATCACCGCCACTTGCACATCGATCTCGGGATGCCGGGCGGCCAGGGTTTCCAGTGCCTGGGGCAGCAGGTGTGCGAGCGCGCCGGTGGAGGCGCCCAGGCGCACGCGGCCCCCGCGCGTGGCGATCTGGCGCTGCACGGTCTGCAGGAGATCATCGGCCTCGGCCAGGAGCTGGCGCGCCTTGTCTATCAGCAGGCTGCCGGCCGATGTGGCGGTGACGCCGGCCGGTGCGCGGTGCAAAAGACGTGTTCCCAGACGCTCTTCGAGCTGCGCCACATGCAGCGTCACCGTGGGCGGCGCCAGGTGCAGCACCTTGGCGGCGGCAGCGAATGAGCCCAGGTCGGCCACCGTCAGCAGGGTGCGCAGACGGTCCAGATTGATTTCGCGCATGGTGCGGTGTCCCAGGTTGCCAGCAATTCAGGAATCATGAATCCGTAGTTTGTCAGATTCAACTGGCCTGCATGCGGCAGGCGCTGCAACATGCGCTCCACACCCAATCGGAGCAACCCATGACCTCTCTTGTTTTCATCGATGGCGACCAAGGCACCACCGGCCTGCAGGTGCGCGAATGGCTGGCGGATCGGACCGACCTGCGCCTGCTGCAACTGCCGGCCGACCAGCGCAAAAGCACGGCGCACCGCGCCGAGGCGCTCAACGACTGCGACATCGCCTTGCTGTGCCTGCCGGACGAGGCTGCGCGCGAGGCCGTGGCGCTGGTGCGCCGGCCCGGCGTGCGCGTGATCGATGCGAGTTCTGCGCATCGCACCGCGCCGGGCTGGGTCTATGGCCTGCCGGAATTGGAGGCAGGCCAGGCTGAACGCATCGCCCATGCCCGGCGCGTCAGCAATCCCGGCTGCTATCCGACAGGTGCGCTGGCACTGCTCAGGCCCTTGATCGACGCGGGCCTGCTGCCCCCCGACTACCCGCTGGCCATTCACGCGGTATCGGGCTATTCGGGACGGGGCCGCGCAGGGCTGCTGGACCATGAGGGCGCTGCCGCCGCCACTGCCGTGCCCCTGCAGGTCTATGGCCTGGGGCTGCACCACAAGCACGTGCCCGAGATACAGCAGCATGCCGGCCTGGCCCATGCGCCGGTGTTCGTGCCGGCCTATGGCCACTACCGGCAAGGCATCGTGCTGACCATCGCCCTGCATCTGCGGCTGCTGCCCACCGGTGTGACCGCCCGCAGCCTGCACGCTGCGCTGCATGCGCGGTACCAGGACCAGCCGTGCATCGAGCTGCAACCCCTGGAGGAGGACACCGATGCGCAGCGGCTCGATCCGCGTGCGCTCAATGGCAGCAACCGGATGCGGCTGGCGGTGTTCGGACAGCCGCAGGAGCAGCAGGTGCTGCTGACCGCCGTGTTCGACAACCTGGGCAAGGGCGCCGCCGGCGCGGCGGTGCAGAACCTTGATCTGATGCTCGGGCTGCAGCCGATGCTGCAGCCAGGATGCGATGAATCCCTGAGCGTGGTGTGAGCCTGGTGTGAGCGTGGAGTGAGTGCGGTGTGAGCTGCCGGCCTGGGGAAGACGGGGCAAGATCCGGGCAATCCTGCTTCAAGCCTCGACGCCACAGGCCACCGACAGATAGCTTTTCATGCGCGCGCTGGCCCGCTGCGGGTCGGCCAGCGCACCGCAGGCATCGGCCAGCTCGAACACCTTGGCAAAGTGCACGGCCCCGCGTGCAGACTGCATTGCGCCGGCCATGGAGAAGTGCTTCTGGTGGCCATTGAGCCAGGCCAGGAACACGATGCCTGCCTTGTAATGCCGCGTGGGCGCGCAAAAAATCTCGCGCGACAGCGCCACCGTGGGATCCAGCAGTTCCCGGAAGCGCCCGCTGCGGCCCTGGGCCAGTTCGGCCAGCGCCACGGCCGCCACCGGGGCGATGGGGTCGAAGATGCCCAGCAGGCCGTGGGAGTGGCCGCCCTCACCGGCTGCCGTCCCATCGCCGGCCATGAGTTCGGCGTAGTGGAAATCGTCACCCGTGTACATCTTCACGCCCGCAGGCAGCCTGCGGCGCAGCGCCCTCTCCCATTGCGCATCGAGCAGCGATACCTTGATGCCTTCGACCTTGGGCGCCTTCGCTGCGATCAGCGCGGCGACGGTATCAAGGGCCTGCGCCAGGTCCGTACTGCCCCAGTAGCCGCGCAGCGCAGGGTCGAACATCTCGCCCAGCCAGTGCAGCACCACGGGCTGGTCGGCAGCGTCCAGCAGCCGGTCATAGAGTTGCAGATAGTCCTGCGGGCCGCGCGCGGCCTGGACCAGGGCGCGGCTGGCCATGAGGACCACGGGGCAGCCTTCGGCCTGCACCACATCCATCTGCTCGCGGTAGGCCCCCTCGACCTGTGCCAGCGTGACCCCGGGTTGCGCCGCCAGCTGGTCGGTGCCCGCGCCGCAGGCCAGCTGGCCGCCCACTGCCCGCGCATGGCGCGCGCTGCGCTGGATGAGTTCGCGTGCCGATGGCCAGTCCAGGCCCATGCCGCGCTGGGCCGTGTCCATGGCTTCGGCGACCTTGAAGCCCAGGCGGTACAGATGCTCGCGGAAGGCCAGCGTCGCCTCCCAATCGATGGCAGGCGGGCCATCCCAGGGATGCGTGGTTGCCAACGGGTCGATCACCACATGGGCCGCTGCGTAGACGCTGCGGTTGAAGGCAGGGGCCGGGCCCGCGGGAGCGATGGGACTGGCCTTCATGGCCAGTGGCACGAGACGGCCGTCGCTTCGGGGAAGGAGGATCTGCATGGGGCTCTCCTGCCTCAAGCCAGTCGGCCGAGGATGTGGTCGGCAGCCTTCTCGGCCACCATGATGGTGGGAGCGTTGGTGTTGCACGAGGGGATGAAGGGCATCACGGACGCATCGGCCACGCGCAGCCCCTCCATTCCGATGAGCTGCAGTTGCGGCGTCACCACGCTGTCCGGGTCGTGCTCGGGGCCCATGCGACAGGTGCCCACGGGATGGTGGTCGGTCTTGGCATGGGCGCAGGCGTAGTCAGACAGTTCGGCATCGCTGTCCCGATGTCCGCCCGGCAATACCTCGCCGTGCACGTAGCGCCGCAGCGCTGGCTGGCACAGCAGCTTGCGCGCAAGGCGCAGGCCCTTGATGGACATGGCCCGGTCATGGGGGTCTGCCCAGTAGTTGGGATCGATCAAGGGCGCCGACGCCGGGTCTGCATCCGCGAGCCGGACCGTGCCACGCGAGCGGGGGCGCAGGTAGGCCGTGTTCAGCGTCACGCCTGCGTTCTCCAGCCCGGTGATTCCGGCTTCTATGCCCGAGCCCAGCCCCAGATGGAACTGGATGTCGGGCGAGCGCGCGAGCGCATCGGGGTCGGCATACCAGAAGCCCCCGGTCTCGAAGAGGCTGGAGGCGGCAGGCCCTTTCTTGAGCAGCAGGTACTGCAGGCCCGCCCAGGCCGCGTGCCAGGGGCGCTGGTATTTGTCGTAGGTGTGGTCGCCCGTGCATTCGGCGATCACGAACAGGTCCAGGTGGTCCTGCAGGTTGGAGCCGACACCAGGGAGGTCATGCACAGGCGCCAGCCCCACGCTGCGCAGATGGTCGGCAGGGCCTATGCCGGAGTGCATCAGCAGCCTGGGCGAGCCTATGGCGCCCGAGCAGACGATGACTTCGCGGCTGGCGTGCACGCTGAAAGGCGTACGGCTGGTGCCCGAGACCGCCTCCACGCCAACCGCGCGCCTGCCCTGCACCAGCACGCGCAGCGCCTGGGTCTGCAGCTGGACGGTCAGATTGGGGCGGCGCATGCGCACCGGATCGATGAAGCCCGTGGCCGCCGACGCACGGCGCGCATTCCACTGCGTGAGCTGGTAGTAGCCCAGGCCCTGCTGCGCGGCGCCGTTGAAGTCGGGGTTGAAGGGCATGCCCATTTCCTGGCCGGCCTGGAAGAAGGCCTCGCAGATGGGCAGCGGGCTGACGGGGCAGGACACGCCCAGCGGGCCGCCGTAGCCGTGGTACTCGTTGGCAAAGCGCTGGTTGTTCTCCGAACGCTTGAAGTACGGCAGCACGTCGCGCCAGGACCAGCCCGTGGCGCCGCCCAGGCGCTCCCAGTCGTCATAGTCTGCCGGCGCGCCGCGCGTGTACAGCTGGGCGTTGATGGTCGAGCCGCCACCGATGACCTTGGCCTGCGTGTAGCGCAGCACGCGCTGGTTCAGATGCCGCTGCGGCACGGTCTGCCATCCCCAGGAGCCCCGGCCCCGGGTCATGCGCGCAAAGCCCGCAGGCCAGTGGTACAGAAGATGCGAGTCCCAGCCCCCGGCCTCCAGCAGCAGCACGCGCACCGAGGGGTCGGCGCTCAGCCGGTTGGCCAGCACGCAGCCGGCCGAGCCCGCGCCCGTGATGATGTAGTCATAGCTGTCCATGGTCATCCTCCTCACAGCCGCGCGATGGAGAGCGCGCCATCCACATGCAGCACCGACCCCGTCGCAAACGCCAGCCTGCCGCTGGCCAGCGCGCTGGCGGCCTGCGCCACGTCCTCGGGCCGGCCCCAGCGGCCCATGGGCACAAGGCCCGCAGCGATCAGGCCGTCGTACCGATCGGCAGCACCCGCCGTCATGGCCGTGCGGACGATGCCGGGGCGCAGCTCGAACACGCCAATGCCGTGCGCCGCCAGGCGCAGCGCGAACAGGCGCGTCAGCATGCCCAGGCCGGCCTTGGACAGGCAATACTCGCCGCGCTCCACCGACGCCATCTCGCCGCTGACCGAGGACACGGTGACGATGGACCGCGCAGCGCCCGAAGGCACAGCCAGCATGCGCTGCGCCACGGCCTGCGTGAAAAAGAAGCTGCCGCGCAGGTTGGTGGCCATCACCCGGTCGAAGTCCTCGGCGCGGATGTCCAGCAGATCGCCGCGGCGCGGCGATCCCATGCCTGCGTTGTTGACCAGGCAGGACGGCACACCGCCCCAGGCGCAGACCGCATCGAGCACACGAGCGTGGTCGTGCACGTCGGCCAGGTCGCCGCGCACACGCAGCGCACGCGCGCCGCAGGCCTGGATCTGCGCGACGCTGGCGCCGTCACTGGCGCCGTCGTCCTGCAGCGTGGTGATGGCCACGTCAAAGCCGTCGTGCGCCAGTTGCAGCGCAATGGCGGCGCCTATGCCCTGGCTGCCGCCGGTGACCAGGGCCACGGGGCGCCGTGCCGTCGATTGCGGATTCATGGCAGCAGCTCCTGAAGGTGGTGACGCAGGTGACTGCCCACGCGCAGGGCCTGGGCCGCCACGGTCAGCGCGGGGTTGACTGCGGCCGAGGACGGGAAGAATCCCGCATCGACCACATACAGGTTGTCCAGCTCCCAGGCCTTGCACTGCGGGTCCAGCGCCGAGGTGGCCGGATCACTCCCAAGGCGCACCGTTCCGCACTGGTGCGACACCACCTCGGTGCCGAAGCCGCGCGACAGCACCAGCGGGTAGCCGGTGCCGCGCAGTATCTGGGCGCAGCGCGCCACCCAACGCTGGTGGGCGCGCAGGTTGGTGCGGTGCCAGTGCAGGTCGATG
This sequence comes from Delftia sp. WY8, assembly GCF_018437695.1. Taxonomy (NCBI): domain Bacteria; kingdom Pseudomonadati; phylum Pseudomonadota; class Betaproteobacteria; order Burkholderiales; family Comamonadaceae; genus Delftia; species Delftia sp. WY8. The sequence continues at coordinate 6,299,715 of NZ_CP049795.1, read as the reverse complement.
GCTCCGTCTGCGCGCAGCGTGACGCGGCTGCTGGGGTGGGGCAGGTCCTCGCTTTGCGCGTACCAGTCCACACTGCGCTCGGCCAGCGCGCTGCGCAGCCACCTCGGGGTGCCCGGCAGGGCGGCACGCAGCATGGGCTCGCGGATCTTTCCCAGCAGTTGCAGGCTGCCCAGCGGCGGGCCGCCCGCGCCGTCGCCAAAATAGAAGTCGTGCAGCGCCAGCGTCTTGGGAAAGCGCGTGCGGTTGCGCCTGAACGGGTGCCATGCCATCAGGGCCGTGGTGTTGTGCGTCATGTAGTGGCGGCCCACCACGTCGCTGCCATTGGCCAGGCCGCGCGGATGCCGCGCATTGGCCGAGCGCAGCAGCAGGGCCGCCGAGTTGATGGCGCCGGCACTGAGCACGAACAGCCCCGCCGTGATGCGGCGCGCCACGCCGCGGTCCACCACCTCCGCCGCGACGACGCGCCGCCCGCCCGCATCGGTGAGCAGGCGCTGAACGTGCACGCCGGTGTGCAGCCGCACATTGCGGTGCGCCAGCGCCGGCCGCAGCAGGCAGGTTTCGGCATCGCCCTTGGCCCCCACCATGCAGGGCACGGCGTCGCAATTGGCGCAGCGCCGGCAGTGCCCGCCCGGTCCCAGGTCGATGGCGCAGGGCATGGGAAACGGCCGCAGGCCCTGGGCACGCAAGCGCTGCTCGATGCGCGAAAGCAGCGGCTCGTGCGGCACCGGGGGATGGGCATAGGCCGTGCTGCGCGGCGGCTCCGTGGGGTCGGCGCCGCCCTGGCCGCGCACGCCGAACAGCTGCTCGGCCAGGGCATACCAGGGTTCGAGATCGGCATAGCGCAGCGGCCAGGCGGGCGAGATACCCTCCTCATGCTCCACCGCCTCGAAATCGCGCTGCCGAAAGCGCAGCATGGCCGTGCCGTAGAACTTGGTGTGCCCGCCCACGAAATAGAACATGCCGGGCCGAAACGCCCGCCCGCTGGCGTACCAGACCTCGTCGGTCTGGTAGCGTCTTTCGGCGAAGACGGCCTCGATGTCCCAGTTCTGCGCCTCGCGCGGCAGCACCGGGCCGCGCTCCAGCACCCATACGCTCGCACCGCTGTCCGCCAGTTGCAGGGCCACGGCCGAGCCGCCCACGCCCGAGCCGATGATGAGCACATCGCAGTCCAGCCCGTTGTGCGCCATGGCGGTCATGCGATCAGCGCCCGGGTGGCGGCATCGAAGCAGACCAGCCGAGACAGGTCGATCAGCAGGCGTGCCCTGTCCCCGGCGCGCAACGGCGCATCGGGCGGCAGCCGCGCGGTGAACGCATGGCCACCGAGCTTCAGCAGGGCCAGCGTGTCCGATCCGGTGGGCTCCAGCAGTTCGACGCGGGCCTCGGCCAGGCCCTGGCCGGGGGCGGCCGGCACGCCTTCGGGCGCCAGGCCCACGGCCTCGGCACGTATGCCGGCAATGACTTCGCGGCCCGCATGGCCCTGCAGCGCTGTGGCCAGCGGCTGCGGCAGGGGCAGGGACTGGCCGCCGATATCGAGGAAGGGACCGCCCTGCCCCTCACCCGCCCCCTCAACCACGCGCGCAGGCAGCAGGTTCATGCGCGGCGACCCCATGAAGCCCGCCACAAAGGTGTTGGCCGGCCGGTTGTAGACCTGCTGCGGCGTGCCCAGCTGCTGCAGCACCCCGCCCTTCATGACGGCGATGCGCGTGGCCAGGGTCATGGCCTCGATCTGGTCGTGCGTGACATAGATGATGGTGGCGCCCAGGCGCTGATGCAGCTTCTTGATCTCGGCGCGCATGTCCACGCGCAGCTGGGCATCGAGGTTGGACAGCGGCTCGTCGAACAGGTAGAGCTGCGGCTCGCGCGCCAGCGCCCGCCCTATGGCAACGCGCTGGCGCTGGCCGCCCGACAGCTGGCGCGGCTTGCGCCCCAGCAGGTGCTCTATCTGCAGCAGCCTGGACACCTCCTGCACCCGCGCAAGGCGCCGCGACTTGTCCACCTTGCGCATCTCCAGCGGAAAGCCGATGTTGCCCGCCACGGTCATGTTGGGGTACAGCGCATACGACTGGAACACCATGGAGATGTCGCGCTCGGCCGGCGCCGCGTGGGTGATGTCGCGGCCGCCCAGCGCCAGGCGGCCGCCGCTGGGCGGCTCCAGGCCCGCGATGATGTTCATCAGCGTGCTCTTGCCACAGCCCGACGGGCCGACGAGGACCAGGAATTCGCCCTCCTGCACGGCAATGCTGATGTCCTGCAGGATGCTGGCCGCGCCGAAGCGCTTGTGGATACGGTCGAGATCAAGGAATGCCATGGAATGCCTCACTGCAAGATGCTGGGCATCAGCCTTTGACGGCACCGGCCATCAGCCCGCGCACGAAGAATCGGCCCGACACCAGGTACACGGCCAGCGTCGGCAAGGCCGCGATGAACGCCCCCGCGAAGTGGACGTTGTATTCCTTGACACCGGTGCTGCTGTTGACCAGGTTGTTCAGCGCCACGGTCAGCGGGTAGGAGCTGAAATCGCTGAACGAGGCGCCGAACAGGAACTCGTTCCAGATGCTGGTGAACTGCCATATCGCGGCCACCACGACGATGGGCAGGCTGTTGGGCAGCAGCACGCGCCACAGCAGCCCGAAGAACCCCGCGCCATCCATGCGCGCCGAGCGCACCAGCTCGGCCGGGAAGGCCGCGTAGTAGTTGCGAAAGAACAGCGTGGTGAAGCCTATGCCGTACACCGTGTTGACGAAGACCAGGCCCTTGAGGCTGCCCGCCAGGCCCAGCGCCCCCAGCATCTTGGCCATGGGGATCAGCACGATCTGGAATGGAATGAAGACCGACAGCAAGATGGCGCCGAACAGCAGGTCCGCCCCCCGGAAACGGAACTGGGTCAGGATGCAGCCGTTGAGCGCGCCCAGGGCCGTGGACAGCAGCACGGATGGCACGGCCACCAGGAAGGAATTGAGGAAGAACGGCCGCAGCCCCGTGGCCTGCACGCCGATCTGCGCCGTGCTCCAGGCGCTGCGCCAGGGCGCCAGCGTCCACTGTCCGGGCAGCGCCAGCAGGTGGCCGCTGCGGATCTCGTCGAGCGGCTTGAACGAATTGGCCAGCATCACATAGACCGGCAGCAGGAAGACCGCCGCCAGCAGGACCAGCGCCGCATACAGCAGCACGCGCCAGGGCTGAAGCCGCCGTGTCAAGGACCAGGGTGTGCGCAGCTCAGTCATGGCGACCTCCTGCGCTGCGCATGGCGCCCCAGAGATAGGGCAGGACGATGGCGCCCACGGCCAGCAGCATCAGCACCGAGCTGGCCGCGCCCACGGCCATCTCGTTGCGGGTGAACGAGTACTGGTACATGAACACCGAGGGCAGCCAGGTCGAGCGGCCGGGCCCGCCATTGGTCAGCGCAATCACCAGGTCATAGGACTTGATGGCCATGTGCGCCAGGATCACGAAGGCCGATACGAAAACCGGCCCCAATTGCGGCAGGACGATGCGCCAGTAGACCTGCCAGGTGCGCGCGCCATCGAGCCGCGCCGCATGGATCTGCTCGGAGTCCACCCCGCGCAGGCCCGCCAGGAACAGGGCCATGGCAAAGCCGCTGGTCTGCCACACGGCGGCGATGACCACGCAGTAGATGGCCATGTCGCCGTCCTTGATCCAGCCGAACGCAAAACCCTGCCAGCCCAGCAGGTGCATGGATTTTTCCAGGCCCACGCCGGGGTCGAGCAGCCATTTCCACGCCGTTCCCGTGACGATGAAGGACAGGGCCATGGGGTACAGGAAGATGGAGCGCAGCACGGCCTCGGCGCGGATCTTCTGGTCGATCAGGATGGCCAGTACCAGGCCCAGCGCCATGGCAATGGCGATGTAGAGGCTGGCGAACACCGCGAGGTTGTTCGCCGAGATCTTCCAGTTCTCCAGCCCCAGCAGCCGCGTGTAGGCAGCGGTGCCGGCCCATTCATGGCGCGGCAGCAGGGTCGATGCCGTGAACGACAGATAGACCGTGAACAGAATGCATCCGTACACGCACACCAGCGTGAGCAGCACGCTGGGGCTGAGCAGCAGCCTGGGGAGCCAGCCGGCCTTCATGGCAGGGCCCTCCATCAGTCGGCCAGGGCCGAGGCCAGCTCGGCCATGGCCCTGGCATCGTCGATCTGGCCGTTGAAGTGGCGCGTGACCACGTCATAGATGGCGTTCTTGGCCGATGCGGCCGTCGCATGGCCCAGCGCAATGGAGCCCAGCATGCTGCGCCGGCCATCGGCCTCGGCCACGTCGCGGATGGCCTTTTTGCCGCATTCGTCGAAGGCCGTATCCGCCACGTCCAGGCGCGCAGGCGCCGCACCCTTGACGACATTGAACGTCGACTGAAAGGCCGGCTCCATGATGGCGGCCGCCAGCTTGCGCTGAGCGGCCGCCTTGCCCGCGTCGGACAGCCTGAACATCACGAACTGGTCGGAACTGAAGGCCACCATGCCCTGGGTGCCCGGGAAGCGGTAGCAGGCAAAGTCCTTTCCGGGATGCTTGCCGGCGTTGAGGAACTCGCCCTTGGCCCAGTCACCCATGATCTGGAAGCCCGCCTTGCCGGCGATGACCATGCCCGAGGCCACGTTCCAGTCGCGCCCCGAAAAATCCTTGTCCACCAGGCTGCGGATCTGCGCCATGCGCTGGAATACCTTGCGCGTGGTCGCCGACCGGATGGTGGCCGGATCGCGCTCGATGAAGGCCTTGCGGTAGTAGTCGGCGCCGCCCGTGGACAGGGCCACGCTGTCGAACACGATGGCCTCCTGCCAGGGCTGGCCGCCATGGGCGATGGCGATGAAGCCGGCCTGGCGCACCTTGCGCGCCGCCGCGATGAATTCGTCAAAGCTCGCTGGCTCGGCCGTCACGCCCGCCTGGGCCAGCACCTGCCGGTTGGCCCACAGCCAGTTGGTCGAATGGATGTTGACCGGCGCCGCGATCCAGCGGCCCTGGTAGCGCGAGAATTTCTGCACCTCCTGCGGCACGCTCTTGTCCCAGCCCTCGCGCGCGGCCAGGGCATCCAGGTCGGCGACCACGCCCTGGCCGCCCCAGTCCAGGATGTCGAAGCCCAGCATCTGCACCGCCGTGGGCGGGTTGCCCGAGGTCACGCGGGCGCGCACCGCCGTCATGGCCGCCTCGCCGCCGCCACCGGCCACGGGCATGTCGTTCCAGCGCACGCCCTGCTTTTCCAGCCCGCTCTTGAGCAGGTTCAGCGCCGCGGCCTCGCCGCCAGCGGTCCACCAGTGCAGGACCTCGACGCTCTGCCCGGCCATGGCGGCCGGCGGTGTGGCAAGGGCCATGGCCAGCGCCATGGCAGTCAGTGGCCGCTTCATGCCGTGTCTCCTTCGTGGATGGGCAGATACCAGTGGCTGCGCGCCCCCAGGTGCATGTGCAGGGTCTTGGCCTGGGTGTAGTCCTCGGCGGCACGGCGGCCCAGCTCTCGGCCCAGGCCGCTTTGGCGGTAGCCGCCGAAAGGCAGCTCGGCATGGCCTTCGAGGAAGGTATTGACCCAGACCGTGCCGGCCTTGATGCGCCGCGCCGCCGCCAGGCAGGTGCTGAAGTCACGGCTCCAGACGGCGGCCGACAGGCCGTAGAGCGTGGCGTTGGCCAGGTCGATCGCATCGTCCAGGTCCTCGAAGACCAGCACCGCGAGCACGGGCCCGAAGACCTCCTGCCTGGCAATGGCCATGTCCGGCGTCACGCCGGCCAGCACCGTGGGCTCCACATACAGGCCCGGGCGCGCCATGCGGCCGCCGCCCAGCACCACGCGGGCGCCGGCCTGGCACGCGGCCTCGATGTGGGTGAGGATGGCGTCCAGCTGGCGCTGCGTGGTGATGGCGCCCACCTGCACGCCCTGGTCCAGCGGATCGCCCACGCGCACCTGCCGAGCGCGCTCGGCCACGGCGGCCACGAAGCGCTCGGCGATGGCCGCCTGCACCAGCACGCGGCTGCCGCTGTTGCAGCACTGGCCGGCATTGAAGTGCATGCCCAGCACCGTGGCATCGACGGCCGCCTCGAAGTCGCAGTCGGCAAAGACGATCTGGGGATTCTTGCCGCCCAGCTCCAGGGACAGCTTCTTGAGCGTCTGCGCCGAAGCTGCGGCCACCTTCCGGCCTGTTTCCGTGGAGCCCGTGAAGGACAGCATGTCGATGTCCGGGTGCGCGGCCAGGACCTCGCCGACAGCGCCACCGCCGCCTGGCAGGATGTTGACGGCACCGGGCGGCAGGCCGGCGTTCATGAGGATCTCGCCCAGCATCAGCGTGGTGGCCGATGTTTCCTCGGCCGGCTTGACCACGGCGGTGCAGCCGGCGGCCAGCGCAAAGGGCAGCTTCTGGCTGACGATGAGCAGGGGAAAGTTCCAGGGCGTGACGATGCCGACCACGCCCAGCGGCTCGCGCAGCACCACACCCAGCGTCTGCTCGCCCAGCGTGTCATAGCTGTCGCCATGCAGGTTGCGCGCCAGTGCGGCGGCGTAGTGCCACAGGTCGGCTGCCGCGCCCACCTCGTCCAGCGACTGGGCCAGCGGCTTGCCGGTCTCCAGCGTCTCCATACGCGCCAATTCCTGCCTGCGGTCCAGCAGGCGTTCGGCCACGGCACGCAGCACGCTGGCGCGCTGCGCACCCTTCATGCGGGGCCAGGGCCCGTGGTCCGCAGCGCGGCGTGCTGCGGCAATGGCACGCGCGGCATCGGCCCGCCCGGCCCGCGCATGGATGCTGGCCACGGTGCCGTGGGCCGGGGAGCGGCGTTCCAGCGTCGCGCCGTCGGCCGCATCGGCCCAGGCGCCATCGATGAGCAGCCGGCCATGGAACGGGGGCCTGTGGATGAGGCCGGCCATGGCCCCTGCATTCACTGCAGGTGCATGGGCTGGAGGCGGGTTCGCGGCAGTCATGGTGGCGGTCTCCTTCGGTGGTTCAGGGGGCAAGGGCGGGACGGCGAATCGGCAGGTCGGCAGGTCGGCAGGTCGACGCAGATTCAGCGGCCCAGGTAGCGCGGCACGCGCTTTTCCTTGAAGCTGAGCAGGCCTTCGGCTGCATCGGCCGTGCTCGCGGCCAGGGCTGCGGCCATGGCTTCCAGTGCGGCGGGTGCGTCTTCGCCGGCGGCGGCATTGATCAGTTGCTTGGTCAGCTGCAGTGCCACGGGCGCCTGGCCTGCCATGTCGTGGGCCAACGCAGCAGCGCGCAGGCCCAGTTCGCTGGCCGGCACACGTTCATGCACCAGCCCGCAGGCCAGCGCCTGATCGGCGGACAGCCGCACGCCGCCCAGGGCCAGGTACTTCGCGTGGCCGGGGCCGATCAGCCGCACCAGCCGCTGCGAGCCGGACCAGCCGGGACAGGTGGCGATCGATGCCTCTGGCAGCGCGAACTGGGCCGTATCGACGGCGATGCGCACATCGCTGGTGATGGCCAGCTCCAGCCCGCCGCCGAACGCATGGCCGTTGAGCGCCGCAATCACGGGCTGGCGCAGCCGCGCCCACCCGTCGAACACCTGGTGGCCGCGGCGCACCCACTGCCGCCACATGTCCAGCGGCTGCAGCGCGGCCCAGGCATGGATGTCGGCGCCCGCGCAAAAGGCCCTGTCGCCACGGCCGGTCAGCACCACGGCACGGATGGCGCCATCGGCCTCGATCTCGCGCGCAATGTGCTCCAGTGCGTCGAGCATGCAGGGGGTCAGCGCGTTCAGCCGTGCGGGCCGGTCTATCGTGACCTGGGCCACGGGGCCCTGGCGCACCAGTTGAACCAGGGTCTCAGCCACGGCGGACCTCCCGGGCCTGCAGGGCCAGGCCAAAGGGCGCATCGTGGAACAGGCGCTCATCCATTCGCCGCAGGTCGGGCGCCACCTGCAGCGCCATGCCGGCCTGCTCCAGCACATCGCGCTGCAGGTCCACGCCGGGCGCGATCTCGCGCACGACCAGGCCCTGGTCTTCGAGGTCGATGACGCAGCGCTCGGTCACATAGCGCACCCGCTGCCCGCGCTGGCGCCCGACCAGGCCGCTGAAGCTGATGTGCTCGGCCGTGCCGACGAACTTGCGCGTGCCGCCCTTCTCGAGGATGTCCAGCCGCCCGTCTCCCACGCGCAGCCTGGCGCCGGCCGTGAAAAGTCCGCAGAAGACGATGCGCCGCGCATGGGCCGTGATATCCACAAAGCCGCCGCAGCCGGCCGTCAGATAGGGCCTGGCCCCCAGCCGCGAGACATTGACGCTGCCATCGCCATCCACCTGCAGGAAGGACAGCAGCGTCACATCGAAGCCCCCGCCCTGGAAATAGGTGAACTGCTGGGGCGAGGCCACGATGGCATCGGCATTGGCCGCGCAGCCAAAGGCAAAGCCCAGCAGCGGCATGCCGCCGACGGCGCCCTGCTCTATCACCCAGGTCACCTCGCCATGCAGGCCCTCTTCGAGCAGGATGCGCGGCACATTGGCCGCAATGCCAAAGCCCAGGTTGGCGGCATGCCCGTGCGCCAGTTCCATGGCGGCGCGGCGCGCAATCACCTTCTCGGGCCCCCAGGCCTGGGGCTCGAAGCCGGACAGCGGTTGCGCAACCTCTCCGCTGATGGCCGGGTCATACACCGTCTGCGTGGTCTGCCACTGATCGGCATCGACCACCACATGGTCCACCAGATGGCAGGGGACGTGGACATCGTGCGGCCTCAGGTGGCCGGCCCTGACGATGCGCTTGACCTGGGCGATGACGATGCCGCCGTTGTTGCGTGCGGCCATCGCCTGCTCCAGCGCACCCAGCAGCGCGCCTTCGTGCTCATAGCCCAGGTTGCCGCGCTCATCGGCCGTGGTGGCGCGCAGGACGGTCACGTCGGGCGCCATAGCGGGAAAGAACAGCCAGTCGCGCCCGTCGAAATGCTGCAGGCGCACTACCGGATGGCGGCTGGCCGGCTCGTTCATCGCGCAGCCCTGCTGTGCGGGATCGACAAAGGTGCCCATGCCCGCCTGGGTCAGCACGCCCGGGCGCCGCGCAGCGGCCTCGCGGTGCATGTCGAACAGGATGCCGCTGGGGATGTTGTAGGCCTGGATCTGGTTGTCCACCACCATGCGCCAGATCGCAGGCATGGGCAGCGAGGACGGGCCGCTGGGATACGAGCCGGCCAGGACACGCGACAGCAGCCCGGGCCGGGCCAGATGGTCCATTCCCTTGATGCCGTACATATCGCCGGCCGCAATCGGGTGCAGCGTGGTCAGGTTGCGCGGAGCACCCTCGCGTTCGAAGCGCTCGCCAATGGCGGCCAGCACCTTGTCGGGGCAGCCCAGCCCGCTGGACGAGCTCACGCTGACGATGTCGCCATCGCGCAGCAAGGCTGCAGCCTGTGCGGCGGTGATGTGCTTGCTCATGCGGCCGCCCCCCGTTCCCGTGCAAGGGGATTGGCTATGGGCACGGCCCGGCCCGTGCGGCAGGCCTGGGCCATGGCCACCGCCGCCGCCAGCGAGCGCGCGCCATCCTCGCCGGTGGCGGCAGGCAGGCCTTCGCCACGCAGCGCGGCGCAGAACGCGGCCACCCCATGCGCGTAGAGACCGTGGTGCTCCACGGCAATGGCCTGCTCGCCGGCCCCATTGCGCAGCAGCACCTCGCCGCCCGGCCGCTGCGTCATCACATCGCGCCCGATGAGCGAGCCCGAGGTGCCATGGATCTCGATGCCGGTTCCCGCATGCGCCACGGTGAATGCCGCATGCAGTTGCGCCAGCACGCCGTTGTCCAGCCGCAGCACGGCCATCACGCCGTCCGCCACGCCGTTGCGGGACAGCGGTCCTTGCTGCTCCAGCGCCACCGCCTCCACCGGCTCAGCCCCCAGGATGAAGCGCAGCGCATCCACGTCATGCACGCCGATGTCGAGGATCACGCCACCGGCCTCGGGCCGCTCCAGCCGCCAGCCCTGCACAGAGGGCGGCAGTTCGATGGCGTGGAAGATGCGCGCAAACAGCGGCTGGCCCACGGCGCCATCGCGCACCAGCTCGCGCATCCTGCGGTGCGTTGCCGCGTTGCGCAGGTGGTGGTTGGTGCCCAGCACCACGCCTGCGGCCCGGCATGCCCTCACCATGTCCAGCGCCTGCTGCACGGTCAGCGCCAATGGCTTCTCGCACAGGACATGTCTGCCGGCCGCTGCCGCAGCAAGGACCTGGGCGTGGCGCAATTCGTTGTCGGAGCTGACGTAGACCACCTGGACTGACGGGTCGGCCAGCAGGGCGGGCACCGAGTCGTAGGCGCGGGCAATGCCCTGTTCGGCAGCAAACTGCGCCGCGCGCTTTGCACTGCGGCTGGCGACCGCCGCCACCGTGTGCCCGCGCTGCGCGCGGATGGCACCGATCATGTGATCGGCAGCAATGGTGCTGGCCCCTATCAATCCCCAACCGACCTCGCTCATGGTCTCCCTCCCTGTATTGATGATTTCTATTGGAACGTTCTAATTGATTATTGGAACGTTCCAAAAGAAGATCAAGCACAATCGCGCCGACCCAGGGAAAACACCGAACCATGATGAACAAGCCCCCTTCCGTGCGCGCCGTGACCATCCTTGACGTGGCGGCTGCGGCCCAGGTCTCCAAATCAACGGTGTCGCTGGTGCTCAAGGGCAGCCCCCTGATTCCGGCCGAGACATCGGAGCGCGTGCGTGCAGCGGCAGCGCAGCTCGGCTACGTCTACAACCGCCGCGCCGGAGAGCTGCGGCGCCAGTCGTCCAACATGGTCGGTGTCGTGATCAACGACCTGATGAACCCCTTCTTTGCCGAGGTGCTGGCGGGGCTGGAGCGCAGGCTGGCCGATGCCGGCTTCATCACGCTCATGGCCCACACCAGCGAAAGCCTGGAGCGCCAGCAAAAAGTGCTGACCACCATGCGCGAGCACAACGCGGCCGGCATTGCGCTGTGCCCGGCGCTGGACACGCCGGCCTCGCTGGCGCAGGACCTGCAGTCATGGGGCATTCCCCTGGTGGTCATGATCCGCACGCTGGGCGAGGGAAGCTACGACTTCGCGGGCGCCGACAACGCCCATGGCGTGATGGCGGCCACGCGCCACCTGCTGGCGGCCGGGCATCGCCGCATCGGTTTTCTGGGAGGGCTGGACGGCCTGATGCTGGAGCAGCGCCTGAGCGGCTGCAGGGCCGCCTTTGCCGATGCGGGCCTGGCTTTCGATGAAGATCTGGTTTTCTCCGCCAGCCCCACGCGCACGGGAGGGCATGACGCCATGCGCAGCCTGCTGGCCGCGCAGCCAGCCATCAAGGCGGCCATCTGCTACAACGATCTGGTGGCCTTTGGCGCACTGTCTGCCCTGGACGAAAACGGACTGCGCGCAGGCAAAGACTTCGCGCTCATGGGCTTCGACAACGTGTTCGATGCCGCGCATTCCCATCCCCCCCTGAGCACGGTGGACGTGCGCCCCGCCGAGCTTGGCGAACAGGCTGCCACCTTGCTGCTGGCACGCATGGCCCATCCGGGCCAGCCCCGCCAGCAGTTGTTGGCCAGGCCCAAGCTGGTGCTGCGCCAGTCAGCCTGAAGACCGCGGCGCGGTCGGAACTGGCCCGGATACCGACTGGCTCCACCGCGCTGAGCGGGATGCGCTCCAGCCTGCCGGCTTTTGATGAACCAAGCTCATGGTTTCATGAAATAAGACCACTTTACTTCATCGATTGCCGTCCATAACATCCGCACCTATTGCTTGCCCGCAGTTTTCGGCAAGGGCATGAATCAGGTCGCAGATCACAATGAACCAAGAACTCAGCTTCCATCTCAAGCGCATTCGTTTCGATGAAGACTATCAACCATCGGACAGCACGCGAATTACCACCAACTTTGCCAATCTGGCCCGTGGCGATTGCCGGCAGCAGAACCTGCGCAACACGCTGAGGATGATTGACAACCGCTTCAACGACCTGGCCCACTGGGACAATCCCACGGGAGATCGCTACTCGGTGGAGCTCGAGATCATCTCGGTCGAAATGGGAATTGGCGCCAGAAACGGCCTTGGTGCGTTTCCGTTGATCGAGATATTGAAGACCAGCATCCTCGACAAGAAGAACCACAAGCGCATAGACGGCATCGCAGGGAACAATTTCTCCTCCTACGTGCGCGACTACGATTTCAGCGTTGTGCTTGCGCAGTACAACGCCAACCGCTCCGAATTCGGCACCCCCGATGATTTTGGCGACTTGCATGGAAAGCTGTTCAGGCAATTTTCCAGTTCAGGCACCTACAGGCAGCACTTCGACAAGCCGCCCGTCATCTGTATCAGCGTGTCCACCAGCAAGACCTACCAGCGCACCGGAAACCGGCACCCCATACTGGGCATCGAGTATCGGCAGAGCGAGTTCTCCTCGACCGACCGGTATTTCGAGAAGATGGGAATGCAGGTTCGCTTCTTCATGCCTCCAAATGGCGTTGCGCCACTGGCCTTCTACTTTCACGGCGACCTGCTGAACGACTATACGAATATCGAGCTGATCGGCACGATCAGCACCATGGAGACCTTCCAGAAGATTTATCGCCCCGAAATCTACAACGCGAATTCTGCAGCCGGGATGCTCTATCAACCCAGCCTGAAGAATCACGATTACTCGTCGACGCAGATTGTCTATGACCGGGAAGAGCGCAGCCAGTTGGCTGTCAAGCAGGGCAAGTTTGCAGAGCAGCACTTCATCAAGCCGTACAAGAATGTGCTTGAGCAATGGGCTGCCGATTTCGCCCTGTAGCCACCCGCCGCCATGCCTGCCATGGCACCCAATCCGTGGCGGGCCGGGAAAACCGTCCCGGAGCACGCCCGCCATACCCCTGTTTGATTTGAAGGAATTCCCAGATGTTCGAAACCTCGATCGCCGGCAGCCTGCCCAAGCCCGCCTGGCTGGCTGAAACCAACAAGCTCTGGCCCCAGTGGAAGGCCGAAGGCGATGCGCTTCGCCAGGCCAAGGCCGATGCAACCCTGCTGTGGATCAAGGCCCAGGAAGACGCAGGCCTGGACATCGTGTGCGACGGCGAGCAGTCGCGCCAGCACTTCGTGCACGGCTTCCTGGAGCAGGTCGAGGGCATCGACTTCGAGAACAAGGTGAAGATGGGCATACGCGACAACCGCTACGACGCGATGGTGCCGCAGGTGGTGTCGGCCCTGCGCCTGAAGGGACGCGTGCATGCCTTCGAGGCGCAACTGGCACGCGCGCACACCAGGAAGAAGCTGAAGTTCACGCTGCCCGGCCCCATGACCATCGTCGACACCGTGGCGGACCGCTTCTATGGCGACAGGGTGAAGATGGCCTTCGCCTTCGCCGAGCTGCTCAACCAGGAGGCCCTGGCGCTGCAGGCCGACGGCGTGGACATCATCCAGTTCGACGAGCCCGCCTTCAACGTCTACATGAAGGACGCCGCCGACTGGGGCGTGCAGGCGCTGGAACGTGCGGCGCAGGGCCTGACCTGCACGACGGCCGTGCATATCTGCTACGGCTACGGGATCAAGGCCAATACGGACTGGAAAAGCACCCTGGGCGATGAATGGCGCCAGTACGAGACGGTGTTCCCCGCGCTGGCCAAGAGCCGCATCGACCAGGTGAGCCTGGAGTGCATCCACTCCCACGTGCCGCCCGACCTGATGAGGCTGCTGGCCGGCAAGGACGTGATGGTCGGCGTGATCGACGTGGCCAGCGACGTGGTCGAGACCCCCGAAGAGGTGGCCGACACCATCGGCCGGGCGCTGGAGTTCGTGCCGAAGGAGCGGCTGTTCCCCTGCACGAACTGCGGCCTCGCACCCATGGGCCGCGACGTGGCGTGGCGCAAGCTGCAAGCGCTGGCAGCAGGCACGCGGCTGGCAAAGGAGCGGTTGGCCGCTGCGTAAGTCGCGCCCGGCCGCCACGCCGGGCTACCCAGGGCTGCGATGGATCTGCAATGCGGCAGAACAAAAACCCCAGCGCACCCTGCATCAAAGGGCTTGTTCGTCCGGACCGGGCCAGCCCCGCCAGCCATTGCTGGCTACACGTCGGCTGGTACAGCGGGCGAGCCTGAGTCAACCTGGGCCAGCCGTGCCGCCCACCATCTCCCGCACCCAGCCCGGCAGCTCGACGGCCTTCTGCCTGGGAAAGTCCACCCAGATGACGGTGCCGCCACCGGCCGCGCAGATCACGCCGGGTTCGGAGACGCGTTCCATGGTTCCCCAGGTCTCGAAGGTGGTGCGGCCGGGGTCGCTGACGTACATCTTGAGCAGTACTTCGTCGGGATAGGCCAGTTGCTGGTGGAAGTTGCAAAAAGCATTGACGATGACCGGCCCCTGCCCGCCCGGCGTAGGCGCCATGCCCGCTTCAACCATCCAGTCGATGCGTGCAGTCTCCAGATAGCGGAAGTACATGGCGTTGTTGACATGGCCCATGGCGTCCATGTCGCCCCAGCGCACTTTGAATCGCATCTCGTGAACCCATTTTTTATATTCTGGAATCTCTATGCGCATGCCTGCAGTCTCCTTGTTGTAGCGCCACCGCAAGGCACCATGCCCCGCAGCCCCCGGTCACTGTGCAGCAGGGCGGATTCCCGCGCTGTCACCTATCAGCAACGGCAGGGTCCAAGCACGTCATAGAATCCACCGCATTGCGGCTTTTGCGCTGCAACCGAACAAACGTTCGGTCTGCCGACCATCCTGTTTTTCAATATCCAAGCGAGACACCCCGATGACGAACGAAGAAATCCTGGCCCAGTACGGGCCGCGCGAAGCCATGGAATACGACGTGGTGGTGGTCGGCGGCGGCCCCGGCGGGCTGGCCACGGCCATCCGCCTCAAGCAGCTGGCGGCCGAAAAAGGCCAGGATGTCTCCGTCGTCGTGCTGGAAAAGGGGTCGGAACCCGGTGCCCACATCCTGTCGGGCGCCATCATGGACCCGCGTGCGCTGACCGAGCTGATCCCTGACTGGAAGGAAAAGGGCGCGCCCCTGACCCAGCCCGTCACCGATGACGCCATGGTCTTCCTGGGCGAGAAATCCGCCCTGCGCACGCCCAACTTCCTGCTGCCGGCCTGTTTCCAGAACCATGGCAACTACATCGTTCGCCTGGGCTACGTGGTCAAGTGGCTGGGCGAGCAGGCCGAGGCACTGGGCGTTGAAATCTTCCCGGGCTTTGCTGCCGCCGAGGTGCTCTACAACGAGGACGGTTCGGTCAAGGGCGTGGCCACCGGCAACATGGGCATCGGCAAGGACGGCGAGCCCACGGGCGAGTTCCAGCTGGGCATGGAGCTGCACGCCAAGTACACGATCTTTGCCGAAGGCTCACGCGGCCATCTGGGCAAGCAGATCATCGCCAAGTACCAGCTGGACGCCGGCAAGGACCCGCAAAGCTACGGCCTGGGCATCAAGGAGCTGTGGGAAATCGACCCGGCACGCCACAAGCCCGGCTTCGTGATGCACACGGCCGGCTGGCCCATGGACAGCAAGACCTACGGCGGCGCCTTCCTCTACCACCTGGACGACAACAAGGTCACGCTGGGCTTCATCACGGGCCTGGACTATGCCAACCCCTACCTGAGCCCCTTCGAGGAATTCCAGCGCTGGAAGACCCATCCCAACATCCGCTACTACCTGGAAGGCGACGAGTCCAAGGGCATCAAGCCGGCCAAGCGCCTGGGCTACGGCGCGCGCGCCATCACGGCCGGCGGCCTGCTGTCCCTGCCCAAGTTCGTGTTCCCGGGCGGCGCGCTCGTGGGCTGCGACGCAGGTTTCCTGAACGTCAGCCGCATCAAGGGCAGCCATGCCGCCATCAAGACCGGCATGCTGGCCGCCGAGGCCGCCTATGACGCCATCGTCGCGGGCCGCCAGGGCGACGAGCTGGGCGCCTATGTAGAGGCCTTCGAGAACAGCTGGCTGTACGAAGAGCTGAACAAGTCGCGCAACTTCAAGGCCTGGTTCAAGAAGGGCCTGACCACGGCCACGCTGATGAACGGCATCGAGCAGTTCGTGCTCAAGGGCAACATCCCCTGGACGCTGCACCGCGACAAGCCCGACCACGCCTACCTGAAGCCGGCGGCCGAGTGCAAGCCCATCGACTACCCCAAGCCCGATGGCAAGCTGACCTTCGACCGCCTGTCCAGCGTCTTCATCAGCAACACCAACCACGCCGAAGACCAGCCCGCCCACCTGACGCTCAAGGACGCCTCGGTGCCCGTGGCCATCAACCTGGCCAAGTACGCAGGCCCCGAGCAGCGCTACTGCCCAGCCGGCGTCTACGAGTTCGTGGACGACACGGCCCAGGGCGGCAAGCGCCTGCAGATCAACGCCCAGAACTGCGTGCACTGCAAGACCTGCGACATCAAGGACCCCACGCAGAACATCGTCTGGGTCACGCCCGAAGGCGGCGGAGGGCCGAACTACGCGGGCATGTGATCCGCGCGCCACACCGGCCCTTCTCTGAAGCCTGCCCAAGCCTGCTTGTGCAGGCTTTTTCTTTGAGCCTCGTCAAAGCAACATCGGTGCAGAAAGCATAGAAGGCCATCCGAAATGCCATCGCACGCAATAAAAATGCACGGCAAAGCCAAAAACAGGCCCTTGAAGACGCAAACCTGCATCGCCAAACCTGTCCAAGACGCATGAAAAAGTTGCACCTAGGGCATTCCCCGCAGATTTCATGCCAATTTTTAGATACAAACCTATAGGTGAAAACCGGGTCGTCCAAACGCCAAGGCGTACAGGGCGGCTGCAGTAGACTTTGCCGCGAAGCGCCGCGACCGTCCTGTGCGGCCTTCTGCTGAGCAAACAGGAACAACCACAAGCACGTTGGAGATACACGTATGAAGCACTTGTCTTGGGCGCCCCTGGGCGCGCTGGCCCTGGCAATTTCCGCCATTGCGGGCGGCGCCCACGCCGCTGACGAGAAGTCGGTCGCAGTGACCGCCATCGTCGAGCATCCTGCACTCGACGCCGTGCGCGACGGCGTGCAGGCCGCGCTCAAGGAAGCAGGCTACGAAGCCGGCAAGAACCTCAAGTGGCAGTACCAGAGTGCCCAGGGCAACACCGGCACGGCCGCGCAGATCGCTCGAAAGTTCGTGGGCGACAAGCCTGATGCCATCGTCGCCATCGCCACGCCCTCGGCCCAGGCCGTGGTCGCCGCCACCAAGACCGTGCCCGTGGTGTTCTCCGCCGTGACCGACCCCGTGGCCGCCAAGCTGGTGCCCAGCTGGGAGCCTTCCAAGAACAACGTGACCGGCGTGTCCGACCTGCTGGCCCTGGACAAGCAGATGGAGCTGGTCAAGCAGGTCGTGCCCAACGCCAAGCGCGTGGGCATGGTCTACAACCCCGGCGAGGCCAACTCCGCCGTGGTCGTCAAGGAACTCAAGACCCTGCTGCCCAAGCTGGGCATGACCCTGGTGGAAGCCGCCGCTCCCCGCTCCGTGGACGTCAGCAGCGCTGCGCGCAGCCTGGTCGGCAAGGTCGATGTGATCTATACCAACACCGACAACAACGTGGTCTCGGCCTACGAGTCGCTGGTCAAGGTCGGCCAGGACGCCAAGATCCCGCTGGTGGCCTCGGACACCGACTCCGTCAAGCGCGGCGCCGTGGCTGCCCTGGGCATCAACTACCGCGATCTGGGCGAGCAGACCGGCCGCATGGTGGTGCGCATCCTCAAGGGCGAGAAGCCCGGCGACCTCAAGACCGAAGTCAGCACCAAGATGGAGCTGTTCGTGAATCCGGGCGCCGCCGAGAAGCAGGGCGTCAAGCTGTCCGACGCACTGGTCAAGTCGGCCGCCCAGGTGATCAAGTAATACCCGGGGTTTGCCTGCCCGGGACCAACCCGGGCAGTGCACCCACGGTGGCAGGCGCCATGGCAACATGGCCCTGCCCTTTTTTTAAGTCGTTTTCCGTTCCCACGCGCCTGTCGCTCTTCCTATGTCCCTCTTTTCATTGCTCGGTGCCGTCGAGATCGGCCTGATCTTCAGCCTGGTGGCGCTGGGCGTCTTCATCTCGTTCAGACTGCTGCGCTTTCCCGACCTCACGGTGGACGGCAGCTTTCCGCTGGGCGGCGCCGTCTGCGCCATCCTGATTTCCACGGGCACCAATCCCTGGCTGGCCACGCTGGCCGGCACGGCCGCTGGCGCCGTCGCGGGCCTGATCACGGGCTGGCTCAATGTGCGCCTGAAGATCATGGACCTGCTGGCCTCCATCCTGATGATGATCGGGCTGTACTCAGTCAACCTGCGCATCATGGGCGGCCCCAACGTGCCGCTGATCAACGAGACCACGCTGTTCACCCTGCTGCAGCCCGACAGCGTGGCCGACTATGTGATGCGCCCGCTGATCCTGTTCGTCATCGTCGTGCTGGCCAAGCTGGGCCTGGACTGGTTCTTCGCCACCGAGCGGGGCCTGGCCATCCGCGCCACGGGCTCCAACGCCCGCATGGCACGCTCGCAGGGCGTGAACACCGGCGCCATGATCCTGCTGGGCATGGCGATCTCCAACGGCCTGGTCGGCCTGGCCGGCGCGCTGTTCGTGCAGACCCAGGGCGGCTCGGACATTTCCATGGGCATCGGCACCATCGTCATCGGCCTGGCTGCCGTGATCGTGGGCGAGTCCATCCTGCCTTCGCGCCGCATCGTCTGGGCCACGCTGGCCGTGGTGGTGGGCGCCATCGTGTACCGCTTCTTCATTGCAGCGGCCCTCAACAGCGATTTCATCGGCCTCAAGGCCCAGGATCTGAACCTTGTCACCGCGCTGCTGGTGACCGTCGCCCTGGTGATCCCCCAACTGAAGCGCAAATTTGCGCAAAGGAAATGACACCCCCTGAGCGGCTATGCCGCTTCCCCCTCTCTACTCGCTGCGCGAGGGAGGGGAACGACGCCATCGCTGCGGGGCGGCCCTTGCTCGGCGTCCCTGAGTTTGGACCGCGTCAGTTCAAGCACCACGCCTTGAGCGACTGAACGAAGAAATACCGGAGATTGCACTCATGCTGAGCGCACAACAACTCGAAATCACCTTCAACCCCGGCACGCCCATCGAAACGCGGGCGCTGCGCGGCATGTCGCTGGACATTCCCGACGGCCAGTTCGTCACCGTCATCGGCTCCAACGGCGCCGGCAAGTCCACCTTCCTGAACGCCGTCTCGGGCGACCTGTCCGTGGACAAGGGCCGCATCGAGATCGCCGGCCAGGACATGACGCGCCTGCCCGTGTGGGCACGTTCCGAACGCGTGGCCCGCGTCTTCCAGGACCCCATGGCGGGCACCTGCGAGGACCTGACCATCGAGGAAAACATGGCCCTGGCCCAGCGCCGCGGCACCTTCCGCCGCCTGAGCCGCGCCGTCAAGGCCGAGATGCGCGACAACTTCCGCGAACGCCTGTCCATCCTGGGCCTGGGCCTGGAAAACCGCCTGACCGACCGCATCGGCCTGCTCTCTGGCGGTCAGCGCCAGGCCGTGAGCCTGCTGATGGCGGCGCTGCAGCCTTCGCGCATCCTGCTGCTGGACGAGCACACCGCTGCGCTCGACCCGCGCACGGCCGACTTCGTGCTGCAGCTGACGGCGCGCATCGTCTCCGAGGCCAAGCTCACCACCATGATGGTCACCCACAGCATGCGCCAGGCGCTGGACGTGGGCGAGCGCACGGTGATGCTGCACCAGGGCCAGGTCGTGCTCGACGTCAGCGGCGAGGAACGCGCCCGCATGGACGTGCCCGACCTGCTGCAAATGTTCGAGAAGGTGCGCGGCGAAAAGCTGGCAGACGACGCGCTGCTGCTGGGCTGAGCTGAACTGGGCTGAAACAGCCCGCATAAGATAAAAGGGCGCTGCGGCGCCCTTTTTCACGGCCCCTGCCCTGGCCTTTTGACTTCAGAAAGCCGATCCCCCATGTCCCATCTCCTTTTCAAGGCCGCAAGTGCCGGTGATGTCGCGGCAATCGATGCCCAGCTGGCCCGCGGCGCAGACATAGATTGGCGCCACAAGGGAACCGGCAGGACGGCACTGATCGAGGCCAGCATCCAGCGGCAGCCGCAGGCCGTGACCGCCCTGCTGCGCCACGGAGCATCGCTCAACCTGCAATGCAAGGCGCTTGGAAGCACGGCATTGGCCTGGGCGGCGAGCCTGGGCGATGCGGCCATCGCTGCAATGCTTCTCTCGCACAATGCCGACATCGAAATCGCCTCGCCCGAGCTGGGCCGCACGGCACTGATGAGCGCCGCGCAGGCCGGCCATACGGAACTGGTGGCCTTGCTTCTGGAGGCAGGTGCCGATCCCGCACCGCTGGATTTCCGCCAGGAGAACGCCTGGGCGCTGGCCCAGGCCAAGGGACATACGCAGGTCATGGCACTGCTGGAGAGGTCTGGCAGCGCCAGGCCGCCGCCGCCTGTAGCACCGCAGGCTCAGGATTGGCCAGAGACACCACCGGGCACCGAAACGCAGACGCCTGAACGAGTGGTTCGCGCCTACATCCTGGCCATGGAAGCCTGGGAACGCAAAGGCGCCGCCAGGCACGCAGCATCCGCATCCGCGCCTGAGTTCTGGGCAGAGCAACTGGACATCGTGGCCAAGTACTGCACCTCCAAGCCGCGCGCCTACGCCCACAGCTCTTTTGGCACACCCACCCACCACTCCGCGCAAGACCTGCTGCTGTCGGTGACCCAGCAATCCGCATCGAGAATGGAACTCATCGTTCTTCGCGCCAACGAGTCCATGGCATACGAACACCGTTTCTCCGTACATCGCAAGGCGGGACAGTGGCGCATCGACAGCCTGGCGCGCCGCCTGCACGGAACGCAGAAGTGGGAGCGCGACATTCTCTAGCTGGCCGGCCATCCCGGCGACAGCCAACCGCCAGCCCGCTAAACCCACACATCGTTCAACGCCGTCCTCTCGCCGCCTTCCTCCCCGGTGTTCAGCACGCCGCGCGGCTCGATCAGCATGAGGCAGGCTTCCCGCTCGGCGCTGGGCTTGTGCTCCGTGCCTTTGGGGACCACGTAGAGCTCGCCCTGGCGCAGCAGCACATGGCCATCACGGAAGTCGATGCGCAGCTCGCCGTCCAGCACCAGGAAGGCTTCATCCGTTTCGGCATGCGAGTGCCAGATGAACTCGCCCTGCACGCGCACGATCTTGAACTGGTAGTCGTTCATCTCGGCGACGACGCGGGGGCTCCACTGGCCGGTGAAGCGGCTGAATTTGTCGGGGAAGTTGATGGCCTTGTAGGGGCGGTTTTCAACGGGGAACGTCATGGGCAGACCTTATGAAAGCGTGTGAAGCCTCCATGCTAGGAAGCGCCTTCCCTGCGGTCTTGCACGATCGTGCAGCTCAGGCCGCGCCCAGGCGCCTGAGCCAGCGTGCGGGCGGCACGCCATAGGCCATGGCGAACTGGCGTGCCATGTGGCTCTGGTCGAAGAACCCGGCCTGCAGGGCAGCCTCGGCCACGGGCTGCCCCGCCAGCAGCAGGCGCCGCACGGTGTCCAGCCGGCGCATGCTCAGGTAGCGGTAGGGGCTGGTGCCGTAGAGCGCGCGGAAATCCCGGCACAGCCGCCAGCGGTCCAGGTCGCTGGCCTGGGACAGCGCCTCCAGGGTTACGCCCTGCTCCAGCGAATCATGGATGCAGGCGCGGGCACGCTCCACGGCCACCAGGTCCGGCAGACGCCTGAGCTTGCGCCGACCGGCCACGGCCTCCAGGGCCAGCGCCAGGTCGTAGAGGGCATCGTCGCGTGCCAGCGGCTCAAGGTCCTCGTCCAGGCATTGCAGCAAGGGCAGCAGCGCAGCCTTGAGCCGGGGATCAGCCGAAAGTCCTCCCTCGACGAAAGGCAAGGGCCTGCCGCCCAGCACCTGCTGGATCAGGGCCGGCTCCACATAGACCATGCGGTAGCGAAAGCCCGCGTCGGTGCCCGCGTGGCCGTCATGCAATTCGTCAGGGTGCAGCACCATGGCACCGCCCGGCAGGCTGTGCCGCTGGCTGCGGCGGTAGGCAAAGCTTTGCACGCCGGACAGCGTCAGGCCCAGCGCGTAGGTGTCGTGCCTGTGGGGCGCATAGCCGTGCCCGCCGAAGTAGGCCTCGATACGCTCCAGGCCTGCGCCCAGCTGCGAATGCCGGACCCAGTCGCTGGAGATGCTCGTTTCTGCCATGTGGGTTGGTGGTGAGGGGTGTGCAAAGCAGCCGCAGATGGTAACTGCGGGCCAGTGACCTCAAGGCGAGCAGGCAGGCTGCTCCGCGCCCGGCACGGACTGGATTGCCGGTGCGCGGCGCATGGCCGCCGACACCACCCACCCCAGCAGCGCGATCAGCGCGGCACCCCATTCGGCCTGCTGCAGCCCCCGGGCCGTGGCCTCGCGCAGCGCATCGGGCGCCGTGATACCGGCCAGCGGCGCCGTGGCCACCATCACCAGCAGGGCCAGCCCCATTGCTGCGCCCACCTGCTGGGCCGTGGCCGCAATGCCCGAGGCCACGCCCTGCTGCGCAGCCGCCACGCCCTGGCCGGCGACCACCCACATGGCGGTCCAGCTGGCGCCCTGGCCCAGGCTGAGCACCACGAAGCCCGGCACCAGCCAGACATAGCTGCCGCCCAGCGGCAGTGCCCAGGCCATGTACGCCAGGCCGAGGGTGCCTGCGGCCCAGCCGCCCATGAGCACGGTGCGCGGCGTGGAGCGGTGCAGCCAGTGTTCGGCCCAGCGGATGCCCAGCGTGCAGACCGCCGTGGGCAGCAGGAAGGCCAGGCCGGCCTGCAGCGGGCTCCAGCCGTAGATCTGCTGGAAATACAGCGCCAGAAAGTAGTACTGCACGCCAAAGCTGCTCATGAAGATCATGGTCAGCAGCATGGCCGAGCGCAGGCTGGGCACGCGCAGCAGGGACAGCGGCATCAGCGGCGAGGCGATGCGCGCCTCGATGCGCCAGAACAGCGCCAACGCCGCGATCGCCACGGCCAGCGTCCCCAGAGTGGCGGCGCTGGCAAAGCCCCATTCAGGGCCTTGCACCAGGGCCGTCACCAGCAGGCTGCTGCCCACGGTCACGCTCAGGCAGCCGGCCAGATCAAAGCCCTGGCCCGGTGCGGCGCGCCCGGTACGGGCCGAGGGCGGCAGAAAGCGCAGCGCCGCCATGGCACACGGCCAGGCCACGGGCACCAGCACCCACAGCACCCAGTTCCAGCCCAGCGTCTGCGTGAGCACGCCGCCCAGCAGCGCGCCGGCCGCCAGCCCACCGGCCGACGCCATGCTCCACACGGCCAGGGCGCGGTTGCGCTCGGGCCCGGCCGCATACAAGGTGTTGATCAGCGACAGCGTGGCCGGAAACAGCAGCGCCCCGGCCACGCCCTGCCCTGCGCGGCCCAGCACCAGTTGCCAGGGCTGGGAGGCGAAGCCGCCGACCAGCGAGGCCAGGCCGAACAGCGCCATCCCCGCCACATACATGCGCCGCTTGCCCAGCAGGTCCGCGCAGCGCCCGCCCAGCAGCAGGCAGCCGCCAAAGGCCACGCTGTAGGCACTGACCACCCATTACAGGTGGTGCGCATCCATCTGCAGCTGCTGGCCCATGGCGTCGAGCGCGACGAAGACGATGGTGGCATCCAGCGCAATCAGCAACTGGGACAGGGACAGCAGCGCCAGCGCGGCGCGCGGGTGGCGCAGGGCGCCAGCGGGGGAGTCGTTCACAAGCATGGGAGCGATCCTAATTAATGCATTTCTGAAGATAAACATCAGATATTCATTTTTCTTATGCAAAATCGAATCAATCAAACTTGCCATCGCCATGGACCTCAACGCCGTTCAATTGCTCATCAAGGTGGCCGAAAGCCGCAGCTTCACCCAGGCGGCAAGCCTGCTGGGCACCAGCCAGTCCCGCATATCGCGCGCCGTGGCGCAGCTGGAGAAAGACCTGGGCACGCGGCTGCTGCACCGCAATACGCGCAGCGTGTCGCTCACGCCAGACGGCTGCGCGCTGGTGGACCGCTGCGCCCCGCTGATCGCCGGGCTGGAAGAGGCGCGCCAGTTGGTCAGCGACCGGCGCTGCGCCCCCAGCGGCGTGCTGCGCATGACGGCGCCGTCCATGCTGGGCCGCATCGTGCTGGTGCCGCTGCTGGGGCAGTTGCTGCGCGAGCATCCGCAATTGCAGATCGACACCAGCTTCACCGACCGCATGGTGGACATGGTGGAAGAAGGCTTTGACGCGGCCGTGCGCATCGGCCCGCTGGCAGACAGCCGCATGATCGCCCGCGCCCTGCCGCCGCTGCGCTGGGTGACCGTGGCCTCGCCCGCCTACCTGGCGGCGCGCGGCACGCCGCAGACGCTGCAGGAGCTGGCGCAGCACAGCTGCATGGCCGTCTACAACCACTACCTGGGCCGGCGCGTGCCCTGGCAGTTCCTGGCGGGCAATGGCGAGATGCTCGACTGGCCTGCGCCGCAGACCGTGACCTTCGACAGCGGCGATCCGCTGGTGGAAGGCTCGCTGGGCGGCCTGGGCGTGGCCCAGGTCATGGAGTTCGCGGTGCGCGAGCACCTGCAGGCGGGCAGGCTGGTGCGGCTGCTGCCCCAGCACGAAGGCCGCGCCCGCGAGCTGTCCCTGGTCTACCCGCGCACGCGCCAGGCTTCGCCGCGCATCAAGGCACTGGCACAACTGCTGCTGGCGCAGACACAGTGGTGAGGCGGCAGCGGCCAGCCGAGTTGGCGTGGCGCCGCACACACAGTGGGTGCTGATTCAGATCGGCTTATGCGGGTGAAGGGAGATTAAACTGCTGCCTTTCCACGATGGCTGCGTTCTCGGACAATCACGCCTTTTCGTGGTGCATGCACCTTGATGGGGCCGCGACAGCGCGGCTCTTTTGTTTTTACCTGTTTTGCATTCCTGCCCCCGCGCCGGCCAGCGGCCACGCGGGATCTGATCCAACCATCGACACATCCATGGCAGCAGACAACTCCAAGAACGCCGCTCCCACCGCACTCAGGCGCGAACTCAAGGCGCGGCATCTGTCCATGATCGCCATCGGCGGCTCCATCGGCACCGGCCTCTTCGTTGCCTCGGGCGCCACCATATCGCAGGCCGGCCCCGGCGGCGCCCTGCTGGCCTACATGATCGTGGGCCTGATGGTCTACTTCCTCATGACCAGCCTCGGCGAAATGGCCGCGAACCTGCCCGTCTCGGGCTCGTTCGCCACCTACGGCGCGCGCTACGTGGACGAAGGCTTCGGCTTCGCGCTGGGCTGGAACTACTGGTACAACTGGGCCGTCACCATTGCCGTGGATCTGGTGGCCGCCCAGCTGGTCATGGCCTACTGGTTCCCCGACGGCAACGGCATGCTGTGGAGCGCCCTGTTCCTGGCCATCATGTTCGGCCTCAACGCCATCTCGGTCAAAGGCTTCGGCGAGGCCGAGTACTGGTTCGCCGCCATCAAGGTGACCACCGTCATCCTCTTCATCGGCGTGGGCGTGCTCATGATCCTGGGCATCGTGCGGGGCGGCGCGCCTGAAGGCATCTGGGGCAACTTTGCCCTGTGGAGCCAGGGCGATGCGCCCTTTGCAGGCGGTTTCTCGGCGCTGATCGGCGTGGCCATGATCGTGGGCTTTTCCTTCCAGGGCACGGAGCTGATCGGCATTGCCGCTGGCGAATCCGAGAACCCCGCCAAGAACGTGCCCCGCGCCGTGCGCCAGGTGTTCTGGCGCATTTTGCTGTTCTACGTCCTGGCCATCCTGGTCATCAGCCTGCTGATCCCCTACACCGATCCGCAACTGCTCAAGAACGACCTGGGCGACATCAGCGTGAGCCCCTTCACCCTGGTCTTCGAGCGCGCGGGCCTGCTGTCGGCCGCCGCCGTGATGAACGCCGTGGTGCTGACCTCGGTGCTGTCGGCCGGCAACTCCGGCATGTACGCCTCCACGCGCATGCTCTACACGCTGGCCTGCCAGCGCATGGCGCCGCGCATGTTCTCGTACGTCAACAAGCGCGGCGTGCCCACGATGGCCCTGCTGGCCACCACGGTCGTGGCTGCTCTGTGCTTTCTGACCAACATCTTCAGCCCCCAGCTGGTCTACATCTGGCTGCTGAATCTGTCGGGCATGACGGGCTTCATCGCCTGGCTGGGCATCGCCATCAGCCACTACCGCTTCCGCAAGGGCTACGAGGCCCAGGGCCTGGACCTGAACCGGCTGCCCTACCGTGCATCGTGGTTCCCGTTCGGCCCCATCTTCGCCTTCGTGCTGTGCATGGTGATCACGCTGGGCCAGAACTACGAGGCCTTCATGGCCGACCGCATCGACTGGACCGGCGTGGTCGCCACCTATATCGGCCTGCCGCTGTTCCTGCTGATCTGGGGCGGCTACCGCCTGGTCAAGGGCACGCACATCGTGAAGTACAAGGACATGCAGCTGGGCTCCAACGTCGATTGACGCCCCGCCCGGTCCCCATGAAAACAGCCCGCAGATGCGGGCTGTCGTCTTTCAGGCATCGGCCGACCACACGGCCAGCTCGTAGCCATCCGGATCGGTGAAGTGGAACCTGCGCCCCCCCGGGAACGCGAACACCGCGCGGCTGATCACGGCACCGGCCGCTTCCACGCGGCGCTGCGCCTCGGCCAGATCGTCGGCGTAGAGGATGACCAGCGGGCCGCCGGGCCGCACCTCCTCGCCCGTGGTGAAGCCGCCCGTCAGCCGGCCGTCGCTGAACTCGGTGTAGCTCGGCCCGTAGTCGGTGAAGGTCCAGCCGAAGGCCGCGCCGTAGAACGCCTTGCTGCGTGCGATGTCGGCCACGTTGAATTCGATGTTGTCGATCTGGTGGTTGTTGCCCCTGATGCCCATGTGATGCTCCATTGAATGTCGGTAGGCCGCCATCATCGGCCACGCAGGGGCATGGCATCTTGAACAAAACGGCCAGCCGGGCCGCTCAATCCAGCAGTTGCTGCAGGGCAGCGCGGGGCGTGATGCCGCACAGCGCCCTCACCTCGCGCGACAGATGCGCCTGGTCCGCATAGCCGGCCTCCGCCGCCAGGGCCGCAAGACCTGCCTGCCGGTCAGACCGTGCCAGGGCCAGCAGGCGCTGAAAGCGCAGCACGCGCTCCAGCGTCTTGGGGCCGTAGCCAAACTGCGCGTGGCACAGGCGGCGCAGGCTGCGCTCGGACATGTCCAGCTGCGCGCGCATCGCGGCCAGCACACCGGATTCGTCCCGCCCGGCTGCAGCCGCCACATTGAACAGCTCCATGGCCTGCCGGTCGAGCTCCGGGGCGTCGCGGCCCATTTGCACCAGTCCATGGATGAACACGGCCTGCCCTGCACCCGGCTGTGCATCGTTGATGCGATGCACCCACTCCCGCACGCACGGCCCCAGCAGATCGCCCAGTTCCACCGCCTGCCCCACGATCTCGTCCATGGGCAGGCCCAGCCAGGCGCTGGCCGCACCGGGGCCGAAGCGCGCCCCCCATACCTCGGACCCCGGCACGAGCGCGGGCCGCGCAGCCACCCTGTCAGGCCCCACGGCCAGCAGCCGCCCGCCTTTGCAGACGATGTCCACGCAGCCATCGGGCACCACGAGAAAACCGCCGGCATAGTCCGGGGCCACGGTGCTGCTCCACAGGCACTGGAAGTGCGGCTGCAAGGCGGGCGGCGGGGAGTGTTCGCGGTAGGGAGCGGGCGGCGGCGCCTGGCCAGAGGGCATGGACTTCAGACCCCCAGCGGCAGGTCCGCCTTCTTCAGCGTGCGCAGCACAAAGCTGGACTGGCTGTGGCGAATGCCCTTGATCTTGTAGAGCTTCTCGCGCAGCAGGCGCTCGTAGTCGCGCGTGTCCTTGACGACGACGCGCAGCAGGTAGTCGTACTCGCCCGAGACCAGGTGCGCCTCCACCACCTCGGGAATGGTCGCCAGCATCTCGCCGAATTTCTCCAGCGTGTTGTCCGAATGGCTGTCCAGCGTGACCTGCACCAGCACCGTATCGCCCAGGCCCAGCGCCAGCGGGTTCAGGCGCACGGTATAGCCCTCGATCACCCCCGCCTCTTCCAGCTTCTTGATGCGTGCCCAGCAGGGCGAGGCACTCAGGCCCACGGCGGCGCCGATTTCCTGCAGGCTGGCGCGCGCGTTGGCCTGCAGGGCGGAAAGAATCTTTCTGTCGAGGGTATCCATGTCCGGCAATCTACTGCAAAACAGGCAGGCACAGAATAATTTTCTGTAGCAACGCCTGTTTTGAAGAAATAAAGCAGCATTTTCTGAGGCCAAACGCGCACACTTGTCTGCATGGGAGCACGCTTACCGGCGCAGCAAAACCATTCACCCAGCCCCGCCGACTACCGCCAGCGCCCGGATGCGTGATCCCCTCAGGAACCCGTTACAGGCCGCCCCGCTTATCCGCAGTGGGGCGGCCTGTTGCATTGGGGCACCCGGCAGGCATCCGCAGACACCCGGCAGCGCTTTCCCGCAACGGCGGCCGGTGCACAATGCCTCCCGCAAACGTGCACGCCCATGCACTGACCCTGACGTCGGGCATGCATGGGCGCTCGCCACATCAACCAATCGGCCCCTTGATCCACACCCAAGACAATCCCACCGAAGGCCGCCGGAGGCACTGGCCAACGGATTCTGCAATGCGATGGCTGGCGCAAGCCCTGGCAGCCGCAGCGCTTCTGGCACTGCTCACCCGCTGGCTGCCCAACCCCCAGGCAGCCCAGGGCATCGCGGTCTTTCCCGGCAGGAGCATGGCGCCGGCCGCCATGCTGCTTTACGCGTACATGGGCTCGGCCCTGGCCATCACGCTGATGAGCCTGATCCTGTGGTGCTGGCTCAGGGAAAGGCTCTACATTCTTTGCGCCGCGCTCCTGGCAGCCGGTTTTGCCTACGCTGCTTTCCGTTACCGGCCCGAAGGCCTGTGGCTGCCCGGCGCCGACCAGCCCCAGCATGCGCTGTCCATCGCCTACTGCAGCTTCTGTGTGGTGGCGACGGTGTTTTTCAGCCAATTGTTCGAGTTCCGCCGCCATTGGATCTGGGCTGCGCACCTCTTCAGCGTGGTGGCCTGGCTGAATGCCATCGCACTGGGCCTGGCACTGTTGGGTGGCTATGCGCAGATCTCGCGTGCCGTGGTGTTCACGGCCCTGGTGTCCACATCGTTCGGCGCCGTCTTCGTGCTGTACCTGCTGGTGGTCCGAAGGCAGTGGCAATACCTGCCGGGCGCGCTGGCGTTTGCCGTGCCATCCGCCCTGGGCATCCTGAACCTGCTGAGAACCCAGGGCCTGCTGCCCGATGTCGCGCTGCCATCGGCCCAGATGCTGTGGTTTGCCGGGCGTGTTTCCGAGGCCATCCTGCTGGGAATGGCGGTGACCAACCGCACGCGGGTGGCGGAGCGCGCCCTGCGCAGTGAGCGGATGCAGGCCCTGTCACGCGCCCAGGCGGCCGAGCGCGAGCTGGAGTCCAAGGTGCTGCAGCGCACCGCACAGCTGCAAACGGCCCAGCAGGCCCTGCAGACGGCCTTGCACAGCGAGCGGGAGATGCGGCTGGAACAGCGCCAGTTCTTCAACATGATCAACCACGAGTTCCGCACCCCACTCACGATCGTGGACGGCGCCGCGACCGAACTGCAGACGTTCCCGACGACGGACGCGGACTCGCTCATCGAGCAGGCGTCCCAGATACGCAGGGCCTCGCGCCGGCTGATGACCCTGGTGGACACCTGCCTGATCAACGACCGGCTGGACGCGGGCGCGTTCCGGCTGCAACTGGAGCAGACGCCATTGGATGAACTCCTGGAGGAGTCTGCAGAGCTCGTCGGCTGGTCCCGGCGGCATCGCCTGAAACTGGATCTGGAACAAGGCCCGCAGCAATGGCAATGCGACCCTGTCCTGGTGCGCATCGCCATCTCCAACCTTGTCGGCAACGCCATCAAATATGCCAAGGCGGGCGACATCACCCTGGCCGCCCGCTGCGATGCGTCCGGTGACCTGCTGATTTCCGTCAGCGACCAGGGACCGGGCCTTGCACCCGAAGCGGCAAGACAGGTTTTCGAGCCCTATGAACGCGCAAGCGCCACCCGGCACGTCAACGGGCATGGCCTGGGCCTGTCCGTGGTCAGGCGCATCGCCAGGCTGCACGCAGGCGACGCGTTCTTCCAGCCGGCTGCCGGAGGCGGGGCCTGCTTTGTCATCCGGCTGGGCCGGTTCCTGCCCGGCACGGCAGATGCCTGCCAGGAATGTCCGCCAGCGGCAAGGCCGGCCGCCGTGCCGCCGGGCATGCCCGCCTGACGCGGGCAAGGCCGGGGCCTTTGCCCCTGAAGCAGTGCGTGCTCGCGGCGCTCATGGGGCCGCCGCTGCACGGGCCGTCCCGCCCTGCACCACCAGCAGCACTCCACCCAGGATCAAGGCCACGCCGGCCAGGCGCGTCGCATTGACCGGCCGCGCGCCCAGGCCCATCAGGCCGAAGTGGTCCACCAGCACCGAGACCACGATCTGCCCCGCCACCACGCAAACCAGGAAGCCGCCTGCGCCCAGCCTGGGTGTCACGGCGGCCGCGCTGGCCACATAGATGGCCCCCAGCACACCGCCTATCCATAGCCACCATGGCCCCGCTGCCGCCTGGGCCATGGCCGGAGCGGGCGCGCGCAGCACCCACAGTGCAGGCACCACGACCATGACGCTCACGGCCAGCGAGACCAGCGCGCCCCACAGCGGGTGGCCCAGCAGGCGGCCCACCAGGGCATTGCTGGCGGCCTGGAATGGCAGGATGGCCCCCGCCAGCAGCGCCAGGGCCACGGGAGCAAGGGCGGTGAATGTGCTTTTACCTGTCATGCGGCAAGATCTTTCTTCTTCTGTCAATCGATGCCTGCATGCTCTCGCATCCAGCACGTTGATGGAAATCGTTTGTGTGCACAGTCTATATTCATGGCATGGATGAACTGCGCCGGATCGACCTCAACCTGCTGCTGGCCCTGCATGCCCTGCTGGCCGAAAAACATGTGACGCGCGCGGCCCTGCGGCTGCACAAGAGCCAGCCGGCCATGAGCCATTCGCTGGCGCAGTTGCGCGAGCACCTGGGCGACCCGTTGCTGGTGCGGCGCGGCGGCCGCATGGCGCTGACGGCACGCGCACAAGGCTTGGTGCAACCGCTGGCGGATGCGCTGGGCAGCCTCAACGGCTTGCTGGCACAGGCGGAGTTCGACCCGGCCCACGCACGCGGACGGCTGCGGCTGGCGCTGTCGGACTACGCATCACGCATCGTGCTGCCGCCGCTGATGCGGCATCTGCGCCAGCACGCACCCGGGCTGGACCTGGCCATCAGCCAGTCCACGCGCGAGGTGATGCTGGCCCAGCTGGCCGATGGCGAACTGGACCTGGCCCTGGGCCCCTTCCCCGACGCACCCGACCTGCCCGACGGCATCGAGGTGCAGGATCTGTTCCAGGAACAGTTCGTGAGCGTGGCCGACCAGGCCGTGCTGCCGGCACGCGGCGGGCTGTCACTGCAGGACTGGCTGCAGCGCCCGCACGTCATGCTGGCCATGCGGCCCGACGCCAGCGAGGAGATCGAACGGGCGCTGGCCGCCCAAGGCCTGAGCCGCCGCGTGGTGCTGGCCCTGCCCCACTGGAGCGCGGCGCTGGAGGTGCTGGCAGGCACCGACCTCGTGCTGACCGTGGGCAGCCGCGCCATCGGTGACCTGCGCCGCCACAAAACGCTGCGCCGTTTCGCTCCGCCGCTGGAGCTGCCCCGGTTTGCCTACCAGCAGGCCTGGCATGTGCGCAAGCAGGGGGATGCCATGCATCGGTGGCTGCGCAACTCGATGGCGCAGTGCTGCACTGCGCAGGGGCAAACACAGAAGTAAGCGCAGGCCGCAGCCTCAGGCTGCCACCACCACCCTCAGCAACTGCTTCTGTATCTTCCCGCTGGCCGTCTTGGGCAGGGCCTCGCGGAAGTGGTAGCGGCGCGGGCGCTTGTAGGCAGCCAGGCGGTCGCCGTGGACCAGGAAGGCGTCCAGCGCCTCGGCCGTGGGTGTGGCGCCCGGCTTGGCAACCACGTGGGCGGCGACGATCTGGCCCCAGCGCTCGTCGGCCTCGCCGATGACGGCGACCTCGAGCACGTCGGCGTGTTCGACCAGCGCGTCTTCCACCTCACGCGGATAGACGTTCTCGGCACCCGAATTGATCATGTAGTCGATGCGGTCGCGGATCCAGAGATAGCCGTCGTCGTCGATGTGGCCCAGGTCGCCCGTGTGGTACCAGCCGTGCGCCAGGGCGCGGGTGTTGGCGTCGGGGCGGTTGAGGTAGCCGGCCATCATGCAGGGGCCGCGCACGAGGATTTCGCCCACCTCGCCGGGCAGGCAGGCCTCGGCCGGGTCGGTGGGGGCGTTGTCTTCGCGCAAGCGGGCCACGATGAGGTCATGGCCCATGGAGGGCAGCCCGGCCGAGCCCGCGTGCGAGAGTTGCTCGCGCGGCAGCAGGACGGACATGCAGGGCCCCATCTCGGTGGTGCCGTAGACCTGGACCAGGTCGCTTCCGACCTTGCGCGTCCATTCGCGGATCAGGTGCGGCGCCATGGAGGCGCCGCCGTACTCCACCAGCCTCAGCGCGGGCGCCTGCTCAGGCGAGGCGATGGGTTCGGCCAGCAGCATGGTGATCATGGTGGGCGCCGCGAAGAAGAAGCTCACGCGCTCTTCGCGGATCAGGCGCCAGGCCTCGGCCACGTCGAAGCGGCGCAGCAGCACCTGGGTGGCGCCGGCCTGCAGGCGCGGCAGAAAGCTGGTGTGCAGCTCGGCCGTGTGGTTGAGCGGCGCCATGGCCAGGCCCACGTCGTCGCGCGTGAACTGCATGGTCTGGTGCATGAGGGCGTTGTGCGCCAGCTTGCTGCGGTGCGTATGCAGCACGCCCTTGGGCCGGCCCGTGGTGCCGCTGGTGTACATGAGGATGCAGGGGTCGCTCTCGCGCACATGGGCCTGGGGCGGCGCGCTGCTGCGGCCCCTGGCCAGGGCGGACAGGCGCTGCGTGGCCCAGACCGGCAGCGGGTCGGCCGGGGCATCGTCGGCAAAGATCCAGTGCTCGATGCCTGCGCCAGTGCCGCCGCCTTCGGCCTTGAGCAGGGCCTGGGCGCGTGCGGCCACCTCGCCGCCCTCGTGCTCGAAGACCAGGGCGCGCGCTGCGCCGTCCTTGAGGATGAAGGCCAGCTCCTGCGCCGCCAGCCGGTAGTTGATGGGGTTGAAGATGGCGCCCAGGCGCGCGGCCGCCAGCATGGTGAAGACAAAGGCCGGCGTGTTGTAGAGAAAGGCCGCGACCACGTCGCCATGGCCTATGCCCAGCTCGGCCAGGCCGTGGGCGTGGCGGTTGACTTCGGCATCGAGCTGGGCGTAGGTCCAGGCGCGGCGCTCGCCGCCCTCCCATGCGACCAGGGCTTCCTTGTTCGGCAGGTAACGTGCCGGCCAGGCCAATGTGTCTCCCAGCGTCTGCTGCATGTGCGCTTCTTCCTTCTCGCTCACGAGATTTCATATATCGATGCACCTCAATGTAGGAGATTTTTTAGACAGTTATGCAATTTGCAAATGCATCCATGCAGGCAAGCGCATGGAGTTGCAGTCGGCCCGCGGAAATCCCGAAGCCGCGCGGACGCTGGCCGCAGCTAGAATGCGCCGGTCAGGAGAGAGTGCCCGCCCGGCCGCAACGGTCGCAGGCAGCGGCACCGCCGAAGGCGCAGGGTTCGCCCCGAACGCTCAGGCAAAAGGACTGGCACCGCCTGCCGCCACGGCCGCAGGCGTTCCTAGCTGGAGAGAGATGCAGGGCACGGCGGTGTGCCCCATCCACCGAAGGAGCAAGCCCCACGCATGGAAGGTGCGGGTGAATCTCTCAGGTAAAGCGGACAGCAGGGCAGCACATCCCGGAGGACCGGGATGGCGTTATGCCTTGTTCCTTGCCTGAAAGAGAGCCCTCCTTGTCCGCTGCCTCCACCACCGATCTGCTCAGGACCCCGCTGTTCGACCTGCACCAGGAACTGGGCGCGCGCATGGTGCCGTTTGCCGGCTACTCCATGCCCGTGCAATACCCGCAGGGGCTGATGGCCGAGCACCTGCACACCCGCGAGGCGGCAGGCCTGTTCGATGTCTCGCACATGGGCCAGATCAGCCTGCGCGGCCCGGATGCCGGCGCGGCGCTGGAATCGCTGCTGCCCATGGACGTGCTGGGCCTGGGCGAACACCGCCAGCGCTACGGCCTGCTGCTCAACGACGCGGGCGGCATTCTGGACGACCTGATGTTCGTGCGCCGCGAGGACGACCTGTTCCTGATCGTCAACGGCGCCTGCAAGCACGAAGACCTGGCGCACATCCAGGCCCGCATCGGCCAGCGCTGTGAAATCGAGCCCCAGTTCGACCGGGGCCTGCTGGCGCTGCAGGGCCCGCAGGCCGCAGCCGCCATGGAGCGCCTGCTGCCCGACACGGCCGGCCTGGTGTTCATGACAGGCGGCCACTTCGACTGGGAAGGCGCCGAGCTGTACATCACGCGCAGCGGCTACACCGGCGAGGACGGCTTCGAGATCTCCCTGCCCCCCAGCCACGCCGAGGCCTTTGCCCGTGCCCTGCTGGCCCAGCCCGAAGTCAGGCCCGTGGGCCTGGGCGCGCGCAATTCGCTGCGCCTGGAAGCCGGCCTGTGCCTGTACGGCAACGATCTGGACACGACCACCACCCCGGCCGAGGCCGCCCTGAACTGGGCCGTGCAGAAGGTCCGCCGCATCGGGGGCGAGCGCGAAGGCGGCTTTCCCGGCGCAGCCACCGTGCTGGCCCAGCTGCAGTCGCCCGAGCTGCTCACGCGCAAGCGCGTGGGCCTGGTGGCCCTGGAGCGCGTGCCCGTGCGCGAAGGCACGGAACTGCTGGATGCCAGCGGCCGCAAGGTCGGCCAGGTCACCAGCGGCCTGCTGTCGCCCACGCTGAACCAGCCCGTGGCCCTGGCGTACGTGGAGCCGGGCAGCGCCGCCGTCGGCACCACGCTGCAGGCCATGGTGCGCGGCAAGGCCGTGCCCATGCAGGTGCAGGCCACGCCCTTCGTGGCGCCCCGCTATCACCGCGGTTGAGGACAGCCTGCGCGCTTGGCGTGGATGGAGTTCGGCGGATTCGTTTTTCCTGCCATCGCATGCCGCTACAGTGCGCACTGACCTTTCTCAAACCGCCTTTCACAGGTTTTTTCAGTTTCTATCGGAGCAAGCCATGAGCATCCAGTATTCCAAGGACCACGAGTGGATCAACGCCGCCAACCCTGACGCGGCCATCGTCGGCATCACCCTCCACGCGCAGGACGCGCTGGGCGACGTGGTGTTCGTCGACCTGCCCGCCGTGGGCACCAGCTTCAACCAGGGCGATGTGGCCGGCGTGGTCGAGTCCGTCAAGGCCGCCGCCGATGTCTACATGCCCGTCAGCGGCGAGATCGTCGAAGTCAACGAGGCCCTGCGCGACGACCCCTCCCTGGCCAACAGCGACCCGCTGGGCGAAGGCTGGTTCTTCAAGGTCAAGCTCAGCGACGCAGGCCAGCTGGCCGCGCTGCTTGACGAAGCCGCCTACACGGCCTTTGCCCAGAGCAACTGACGCCACTTTCCGGCCAGGACGGGCGCCAGGGCCCGCCCTGGCGCTTTTCAGCTTTTGAGACAGGTCCCTCCATGCTGATGTCCTCCACCCAGCCCCTTGCCGCCCTCGAGAACGCCACCGAATTCGTGGCCCGCCATATCGGCATCGCGCCCGAAGACGAGGCCCACATGCTCAGCGCCATCGGCGCGGCATCGCGCGATGCGCTGATCGACGCCATCGTCCCGCCCTCCATCCGGCGCCACCAGCCCATGGCGCTGCCGCCAGCGGCCACCGAGGCCCAGGCGCTGGCCGAACTCAAGGCGCTGGCAGGCCGCAACCAGCTGCTCAAAAGCTTCATCGGCCAGGGCTACTACGGCACGCACACGCCCGGCGTCATCCTGCGCAACATTCTGGAGAACCCCGCCTGGTACACGGCCTACACGCCCTACCAGGCCGAGATCTCGCAAGGCCGCATGGAGGCCCTGGTCAACTTCCAGACCATGGTCTGCGACCTGACGGCCATGCCGATTGCCAACGCCTCCATGCTGGACGAGGCCACGGCGGCCGCCGAGGCCATGACGCTGGCCAAGCGCTCCGTCAAAAGCAAGAGCAACCGTTTCGTGGTGGCCGGCGATGCCCACCCCCAGACCATCGAGGTGATACAGACGCGCGCCGCGCCGCTGGGCATCGAGGTGCTGCTGGCCAACTCGCTGGAGGAATGGAACCAGCTGATGGAGGGCGACTACTTCGCCGTGCTGGCCCAGTACCCTGCCACCAGCGGCCGCATCGACGATCTGCGCGCCGACGTGGACAAGGCCCATGGCAAGCAGGCCGCCTTCATCGTGGCCACCGACCTGCTGGCGCTGACCCTGATCACGCCGCCCGGCGAATGGGGTGCCGACATCGTGGTGGGCACCACCCAGCGCTTTGGCATGCCCATGGGCGCCGGCGGCCCGCACGCCGCCTTCATGGCCTGCCGCGACGAGTTCAAGCGCTCCCTGCCCGGCCGCCTGGTCGGTGTGAGCGTGGACGTGCACGGCAAGCCCGCCTACCGCCTGGCACTGCAGACGCGCGAGCAGCACATCCGCCGCGAAAAGGCCACCTCCAACATTTGCACGGCCCAGGTGCTGCCCGCCGTGGTGGCCAGCATGTACGCCGTCTACCACGGCCCCGAGGGCCTGGAGCGCATCGCCCGCCGCGTGGCCTCGTACACGGCCATCCTGGCGCGCGGCCTGGCCGAGCTGGGCGCGCCGCTGCGCGAGGCGCCCAGCTTCGACACGCTGAGCCTGCACACGGGCGCGGCCACCCAGGCCATCGTGGAGCGTGCCGTGTCCCTGGGCGCCAACCTGCGCGTGTATTTCAAGGAATACCTGTGCATCTCGCTGGACGAGACCACCACGCGCGCCGATGTCGAACTGCTGTGGAAGATCTTCGCCCGGGACGGCCAGGCCCTGCCCAGCTTCACCGCCTTCGAAAAGGGCGTGGAGCCGCTGATTCCCGACGGACTGCGCCGCAGCAGCGCCTTCCTCACACACCCGGTGTTCAACACCCACCGCTCCGAGACCGCCATGCTGCGCTACATCCGCCAGCTGTCGGACAAGGACCTGGCGCTGGACCGCAGCATGATCCCGCTGGGCTCCTGCACCATGAAGCTCAACGCCACCAGCGAGATGATTCCCATCACCTGGCCCGAGTTCGCCCAGGTGCACCCCTTTGCCCCGGCCGACCAGCAGCAGGGCTATGCGGAACTGGACAAGCAGCTGCGCGACTGGCTGTGCCAGGCCACGGGCTACGCCGGCATCAGCCTGCAGCCCAATGCCGGCAGCCAGGGCGAGTACGCGGGCCTGCTGGCCATCAAGGGCTGGCATGCGAGCCGGGGCCAGTCGCACCGCAACGTCTGCCTGATTCCCAGCAGCGCCCACGGCACCAACCCCGCCAGCGCGCAGATGGTGGGCATGCAGGTGGTGGTCACCGCCTGCGACGCCAACGGCAACGTCGACATGGCGGACCTGGCGGCCAAGTGCGAGCAGCACAGTGCCAACCTGGCCTGCATCATGATCACCTACCCCAGCACGCACGGCGTGTTCGAGACCCAGGTCAAGGAGCTGTGCAAGCTGGTGCATGACCACGGCGGCCGCGTCTACGTGGACGGCGCCAACATGAACGCCCTGGTGGGCCTGGCCGCGCCGGGCAGCTTCGGCGGCGATGTCAGCCACCTGAACCTGCACAAGACCTTCTGCATCCCGCACGGCGGCGGCGGCCCGGGCGTGGGCCCGGTCTGCGTGGTCGAGGACCTCGTCCCCTTCCTGCCCGGCCATGCCACCACGGGCCTTGCGGGCGGCACGGGCGCGATCAGTGCCGCGCCGCTGGGCAATGCGGCCGTGCTGCCCATCAGCTGGATGTACATCCGCATGATGGGCGCCCAGGGCCTGACCCTGGCCACCGAGACCGCCATCCTCAGCGCCAACTACATCAGCGCCCGGCTGCGCGACCACTACCCCACGCTGTACGCGGGCGAGCACGGCCATGTGGCGCACGAGTGCATCCTGGACCTGCGCCAGTTCAAGGAAAGCACGGGCGTCATGGCCGAGGACGTGGCCAAGCGCCTGATCGACTACGGCTTCCATGCGCCCACGCTGTCCTTCCCCGTGCCCAACACGCTGATGGTGGAGCCCACCGAAAGCGAAAGCCTGTACGAGCTGGACCGCTTCGTGGACGCCATGATCGCCATCCGCGAGGAAATCCGCGCCATCGAGCAGGGCCGCCTGCCCCAGGACGA
Source organism: Delftia sp. WY8 (assembly GCF_018437695.1). Lineage (NCBI taxonomy): Bacteria > Pseudomonadati > Pseudomonadota > Betaproteobacteria > Burkholderiales > Comamonadaceae > Delftia > Delftia sp. WY8. The sequence goes on along the minus strand of NZ_CP049795.1, from coordinate 6,261,525 downwards.
CAACCCGCTCAAGAACGCGCCGCACACGGCCGAGACCCTGCTGGCTTCGGAATGGACCCACCCGTACAGCCGCGAGGCCGCCGCCTACCCCGTGGCTGCCCTGCGCCAGTCCAAGTACTGGTGCCCCGTGGGCCGGGTGGACAACGTCTACGGCGACCGCAACCTCTACTGCAGCTGCATCCCGGTCGACGCTTACCTGAGCTGAAGCACCTGCCACCCAAAGGGGCGCTTGTGGCGCCCCGCCCGGCGCGCGTACACTGCGGCCCTGCCCGCGCCGGGCCCCGGTCCATCTGCCGGGCGCCAGGCGCGGGCGACCAGGATTTGTGCGGCAGATGCCGCTTTCCCCAGCGCCAGCACGCGATGAGCAGCCAAGACCCTTCCGACCAGCCTCGCGACGACGAGCACCTGCCCCTGCATGCCTTGCTGGCGCCCGGCGCCGACCTGCCCCCCGTCGAACGTTTCCCCTCCTTCCAGCCCGAAGACGATCCGCTGCAGGCCCTGGTCGCCGAGCTGCGCAACTACCAGCGCGAGCTGGAGATCCAGAACCGCGTGCTGGACTACAGCCAGGCCGTGGCCGAAAGCGCCTCCGAGCGCTTCGAAGCCCTGTTTGCCAGCATTCCCCTGCCCCTGCTGGTGGTGGACGAGCACGACATGGTGGTGCAGGCCAACGCCATGGCGCACAGCGCCTTCCAGCCCACCGAGCATGACCGGCTGCTGGTCAATTTCGCGCCCTTCGTGCACCCTGACGACGCCGAGCGCGTGCGCGAGACCTTCGTTGCGGCACGCGAGCTGGGCCGCACCGAGGCCCACGAGGTCTGCTTCGACATCACCGAGCAGCACCAGCTGCGCGCCGACCTGCATGTGGCCTGCATCGCCATTCCGCAGCAAAGCGGCCCGCCCATTGCGCAGTACCTGTGCGCCGTGGTCGACCAGGGTCCGCTGCTGGCCGAGCGCCTGGCGCTGCAGCAGCGCAACCACCAGCTATTCCTGAGCGAGCGGCGGCTCGAATCGGTCATCAACTCGGCCCTGGACGCCATCATCTGCCTGGACCACGAGCAGCGCATCACCGTCTTCAATCCCACGGCTGCCGCCCTGTTTCTGTGTCCGCCGCACGACGCGCTGGGCAGTCCGCTGGAGCGTTTCCTGCCCGATGCGGCCCAGGCCCTGTCCTTTGCGCCACTGACCACGCAGGCCGTGCTGGGCGAGATGACGGCACGCACGGCCAGCGGCCGCGAAATCCCGGTCGAGGTCAGCGTCTCCTTCGAGCACCACAGCGGCGGCGAGACCACCACCGTGTTCGCGCGCGACCTCACCAGCCGCAAGAAGGCCGAGGCCCAGCGCAACGAGCTGGAAGACCAGCTGCGCGAATCGCACAAGATGCAGGCCCTGGGCACCATGGCCGGCGGCATTGCCCACGACTTCAACAACATCGTGGGCGCCATCCTGGGCAATGTGGAGCTGGCCAAGGCCGACTGCGGCGGCAATGCCGCAGCCATCGAAAGCCTGCAGGAGATCGAAAAGGCCGGCCGCCGCGCGCGCGATCTGGTGCGCCAGATCCTGACGTTCAGCCGCAATGAACCGCCGCAGCGCAAGCCCGTGCAGGCGCGCGAGGTCATGGGCGACACGGCGCGGCTGCTGCGCGTGACCCTGCCGCCCGCCGTGGAGCTGCAGGTGCACGTGCCGCCGCAGATGCCGCCCATGCTGGCCGACGCCATGCAGGTGGAGCAGGCCCTGTTCAACCTGTGCACCAATGCCATGCACGCCCTGGGCGAGCGGCGCGGCCTGATCCAGATGGATGCCGACCTGGTGCGCCCGGACCAGCGCCTGTGCGAACGCCTGGGCCTGCCGCCCGTCAGCTACGTGGCGCTGTCGGTGCAGGACAACGGCCCCGGCATGGACGCACGCACGCTGCAGCGCATCTTCGAGCCCTTCTTCACCACCAAGCCCGTGGGCCAGGGAACGGGCCTGGGCCTGCCCGTGGTGCACGGTGTCATGCGCAACCACGGCGGCGCCGTGGACGTGTACAGCATCCCCGGCCAGGGCAGCCGCTTCACGCTGTACTTTCCTCCGGCCGACCCCCTGACGCCGGCCGACTCTGCACCGGCCGAGCCCCTCGCCGCCCAGGCGCTGCCCAGCGCACCCGAGCCCCTGGCGGCCGCGGAAACCCCGACCGGCCCGCAGTTCGCCCTGCTGCCCGACCCGCAGGCCGCGCAGCAGCATGTGATGTACGTGGACGATGACCAGGCCCTGGTCTTTCTGGTGCAGCGCCTGCTGCGCCGGCGCGGCTACCAGGTCAGCGGCTTCACCGATCCGCACGAGGCCATCGAGGCGCTGCGCGCCGCGCCCCAGGACTGCGACCTGCTGGTCACCGACTACAACATGCCCGGCTACAGCGGCATCGACCTGGTGCATGAGGCCCTGTCCATCCAGCCGCAGTTGCCCATCGCGCTGGCCTCGGGCTACATCACCACCGAGATCGAGCAGGCCGCATTGGCTGCAGGCGCCAGGGCCCTGGTCCACAAGCCCAACGACGTGGAAGAGCTGTGCGCCACGGTGCACAGGCTGCTGAATGAGCGGGGAACGGCTTGACCCCTGAGCAACGCGATGGCGGCGCCAGTGCAGGTGGCGGCGCAGGCGTCATCTGCCTGCACGAAGATGCCGAACTGCTGGTGCTGGACAAGCCCAGCGGCCTGCTGTGCGTGCCCGGGCGCGGCCCAGACAAGCAGGACTGCCTGAGCGCCCGCGCCCTGCAGCGCTGGCCCGATGCGCTGGTCGTGCACCGGCTGGACCAGGCCACCTCGGGCCTGGTGATCATGGCGCGCAGCCTGGCCAGCCAGCGCCTGCTGAGCGAGGCCTTTGCGCAGCGCCGCGTGCACAAGCGCTATGTGGCCGTGGTGGCAGGCAGCCCCACCGCGCGGCAAGCCGGCGCATGGCAGAGCATCGACCTGCCGATTGCAGCCGACTGGGAGCGGCGCCCGCTGCGCATCATCGATGCCGTGCAGGGCAAGCCCAGCCAGACCCTGTGGCGCGCCCTGCCAGGCGCGCAAGCCGCCGAAGTCCGGGACGCAATCACCACGCGGGTGCAGCTGCAGCCCGTGACGGGCCGCACCCACCAGCTGCGCGTGCACATGGCCGCGCTGGGCCATCCCATCCTGGGCGATGCGCTCTATGCCGATGCCGCCGTGCAGGCGCTGTCGCCGCGCCTGCTGCTGCATGCGCAGCTGCTGGAGCTGGCGCATCCCCTGTCTGGCGAGACGCTGCGTTTCGAATCCGCCGCGCCGTTCTGATCCATCGCAGGAACACGCAAATCATCGCCACAGCGTACGTTGCTGCAATGCAACATTCAGCGTACGTGTTTCCCCTTCTTGCAGTTGGTCATATTGACTTCACGAAGCACCGTCAGGGTGCAGCGTCGGCATCAGCCGTTTTCTTCGGCCAAAACAGCCCCCGCCCGACGGCGCAGGCCGCGATGGGAGCCTTAGCGAAAAGCCTGTTGCCGCGCCAGCCCCGGGATACCCTGTTGCCATTGGTAACCAGGCGATTAACCTGTGCTTCTTTGCGCGGCTAGCCCCTACAGGAGCCACCGCGTTTTTCAGAACGCTTTACCCAAAGTTGAAGGAAGTACTCATGAGCATTCCGTTCCGCATGCACACCGTCGTCGCCGCCCTGGGTTTGGCTGGCGCCGCCCTGTTCTCCACAGCGCATGCGCAAATCAAGATCGCCATGGTGGTTCCCACCACCGGCCCGCTGACGCAGTACGGCGACATGGTCAAGGAAGGCGTGAACACCGCCGTGGAAATGGCCAATGCGGCCGGCGGCGTCAACGGCAAGAAGATCGAGCTGGTGTCCGTCGATGACGCCTGCGAACCCAAGCAGGGTCCCGTGGCCGCCAACCGCGTGGTCAACGCCAAGATCGGCTACGTGATCGGCCCCGTCTGCTCGGGCGCATCGATTGCCGCAGCCCCGATCTACAACAACGAAGGCGTGGTCGTGGTGACCCCCTCGGCGACGTCCCCCGCCCTGACCGACGGCAAGAACTACCACTTCATCTTCCGCACCATCGGCCGCGATGACCAGCAGGGCCCGGCCGCCGCCAAGTTCATCCTGGAAAAGGCCAAGCCCAAGAAGGTTGCCGTGCTGCACGACAAGCAGTCGTATGGCCAGGGCATTGCATCCTCCGTGCGCGACGACCTGAAGAAGGCCGGCGTGGAAGTGGCCCTGTTCGAAGGCATCAACGCCGGCGACAGCGACTACTCCGCCGTCATCACCAAGCTCAAGAGCGCCGGCGTGGACTTCATCTACTACGGTGGCTACCACCCCGAAATGGGCCTGCTGCTGCGCCAGGCTTCCGAGCAGGGCCTGAAGGTCCGCATGATGGGCCCCGAAGGCGTCGGCAACCCCGAAGTCAACGCCATCGCCGGCAACGCCGTCGAAGGCATGCTGGTGACCCTGCCCGCAGACTTCTCGGCCAACCCCAAGAACGCCGCCGTGGTCAAGGCCTTCAAGGACAAGAAGCGCAATCCTTCGGGCGCCTTCCAGCTGACCGCATTTGCCGCCACGCAAGTGCTGCTGGACAGCATCAAGGCCGTGGGCGACAGCCCCGCCAAGGTGGCTGACCACCTGCACAAGTCCAACTTCGAGACCGTTCTGGGCTCGGTGGGCTGGAACAAGCAGGGCGACCTGAAGTCCTTCGACTTCCAGGTGTTCGAATGGCACAAGGACGGCAGCAAGTCGGTCGCTGCCAAGTAATCCCCCTCCGTCTGACTGACCGGGGCACGCATTCGGCGTGTCCCGGTCGTCTGCATCCTGGCCTTTTAGGCCTTTTCCTGTTTTGGGGCGGCATTACACCATGTCAGAACTCTTACCTCAGCTGATACAGCAGCTGTTCAACGGACTGTCCCTGGGCGCCATCTATGCCCTGATCGCCATCGGCTACACGATGGTCTACGGCATCATCGGGATGATCAACTTCGCCCACGGCGACATCTACATGATCGGGGCCTACATCGGCCTGGTCACGCTGTCGGCCATAGGCACGCAAAGCGGCCTGCCGGTGTGGGCCATCATCGGCCTGATGCTGGTGGTCTCGGTCTTCGTCACCGGCGTCTATGGCCTGGTGGTGGAGCAGGTGGCCTACAAGCCGCTGCGCCGCAGTCCCCGCCTGGTGGCCCTGATCTCGGCCATCGGCATGTCCATCTTCCTGCAGAACTGGGTGGCCCTGGGCCAGGGTGCGCGCGACATGGCCGTGCCCTCGCTGCTGCCGGGCGCGCTGCGCTTCGGTGCCGAAGGCGGCTTCGAGATCTATGTGCCCTACTCGCGCATCCTGATCATCGTGGTGGCCATCGTGCTCATGGTGCTGCTGACGCTGTACATCCGCCACTCGCGCATGGGCCGCGCCTCGCGCGCCTGCGCCCAGGACATGCACATGGCCAGCCTGCTGGGCATCGACACCAACCGCGTGATCTCGTTCACCTTCGTGCTGGGCGCCATGCTGGCGGCCGTGGGCGGGGTGCTGATCGCGCTGGCCGTGGGCAAGCTCAACCCGTTCATCGGCTTTCTGGCCGGCATAAAGGCCTTCACGGCCGCGGTGCTGGGCGGCATCGGCTCCATCCCCGGCGCCATGCTGGGCGGCGTGCTGCTGGGCGTGGCCGAGACCTTTGCGGCAGCCTACATCTCGTCCGAGTACAAGGACATCGTGGCCTTCGGCCTGCTGGTGCTGATCCTGCTGTTCCGCCCCACGGGCCTGCTGGGCAAACCTGAAGTGGAGAAGGTCTGATGAAAACCAAACCCACTTTGAACCTGCGCGACGCCCTGATCGCCACGGTAATGACGGCCGTGGTCGTCACGCCCATCTTCGGCCTGCACCTGGAACGCGCCGGCACCCGCACCATCATCAACCCCGACTGGACGGTGGTGGCCTGGGCCTGCGCCCTGGTCTTCCTGGTGCAGCTGCTGCGCCCGCTGATCGCGGCGAAGATGCCCAAGGTCTCGCTGCCCTCGCTGCCGCAGGCGCGCCCCAGCCACCGCAATGGCCTGATGCTGGCGGCCCTGCTGATCGCCGTGTCCTGGCCCTTCTTTGCGGGCCGCAACGCGGTGGACATCGCCACGCTGGCCATGATCTACGTGATGCTGGGCCTGGGCCTGAACATCGTCGTGGGCTTTGCCGGCCTGCTGGACCTGGGCTTCGTGGGCTTCTACGCCGTGGGCGCCTACACCTATGCGCTGCTCTTCCACTGGGCCGGCTGGTCCTTCTGGGAAGCGCTGCCGCTGGCCGGTGCCGCTGCCGCGATGTTCGGCTTCGTGCTGGGCTTTCCGGTGCTGCGGCTGCGCGGTGACTACCTGGCCATCGTGACCCTGGGCTTTGGCGAGATCATCCGCCTGCTGCTGGTCAACCTGACCAGCATCACGGGCGGGCCGGACGGCATCTCCAGCATCCCCAAGCCCACGGTGCTGGGCCTGGAGATGACGCGCACCCCCTCCACCGAGGGCGGCACGACGTTCCACCAGTTCCTGGGGCTGGAGTTCAGCTCGCTGCACATGGTGATCTTCCTGTACCTGATGGCGCTGCTGCTGGCCGTGGTCACGCTGTGGATCTCCAACCGCCTGGTGCGCATGCCCATAGGCCGCGCCTGGGAGGCACTGCGCGAGGACGAGATCGCCTGCCGCTCGCTGGGCCTGAACCCCATGAAGATCAAGCTGTCGGCCTTCACGCTGGGCGCCATGTTCGCCGGCTTCGGCGGCGCCTTCTTCGCGGCGCGCCAAGGCATCGTCAACCCCGAGTCCTTCACCTTCATCGAGTCGGCGCTGATCCTGTCCATCGTGGTGCTGGGCGGCATGGGCTCGCAGCTGGGCGTGATCATCGCGGCCATCTTGCTGACGGTGCTGCCCGAGCTGGCACGAGAGTTCTCCGAGTACCGCATGCTGATCTTCGGCCTGGTGATGGTGCTGATGATGGTCTGGCGCCCGCAGGGCCTGCTGCCCATGCGCCGTCGCCATGTGGAGGTGCGCTCATGAGGCATGCCGACACCATGATTTTTGGGACAACAGATAGCAGCAAGGGCCGGCAATGAGCGAGTATTTGCTAGAAGTCAAAGACCTGTGCATGCGCTTCGGCGGCCTGCTGGCCGTGGACCACGTGGGCTTCAACGTGCGTCCGCAGGAAGTGTTTGCCATCATCGGCCCCAACGGCGCCGGCAAGACCACGGTGTTCAACTGCATCAGCGGTTTCTACCAGCCCAGCAGCGGCTCCATCGCGCTGGACGGCAGCGCCATCGAGGGGCGCAGCAGCCACCACGTGGCCAACCACGGCGTGGTGCGCACCTTCCAGAACGTGCGCCTGTTCAAGTCCATGACGGTGCTGGAAAACCTGCTGGTGGCACAGCACCGCCGCTCGGGCGTCAACCTGCTGTCGGGCCTGTTCAACACGGCGGGCTACCGCCGCAGCGAAGAGGAAAAGATCGAGAGCGCCCTGCACTGGCTGGACGTGATGGGCCTGCGCGAGTTCGTCAACCGCGAGGCCGGCAACCTGGCCTACGGCCACCAGCGCCGCCTGGAGATCGCGCGCTGCATGATCACCAAGCCGCGCGTGCTCATGCTTGACGAACCCGCCGCCGGCCTGAACCCGCAGGAGAAAAAGGACCTGCAGGGCCTGATCGACCAGCTGCGCCGCCAGTACGGCATTGCCGTGCTGCTGATCGAGCACGACATGGGCCTGGTCATGGGCGTGTCCGAGCGCATCCTGGTCATGGAGTACGGCAAACCCATCGCCATGGGCCTGCCGGATGCCATTCGCAACGATGAACGGGTCATCAAGGCCTATCTGGGAGAAGCCTGATGCCTGCCATGCTGCAACTGGAGAACATCTCCACCCACTACGGCGCCATCTGCGCGGTCGACAGCGTCAGCCTGCACGTCAACCAGGGCGAGATCGTCTCGCTGATCGGCTCCAACGGCGCCGGCAAGACCTCGCTGCTGATGACGGTGTGCGGCAACCCGCGCGCCAGCTCGGGCCGCATCTCGTTCGAGGGCGAGGACATCACCCAGCTTCCTTCGCACCACATCATGCGCAAGGGCATTGCGGTCTCGCCAGAAGGGCGGCGCATCTTCTCGGACCTCACGGTCACCGACAACCTGAAGATGGGCGGATTCTTCCTGGACAAGCCGCAGATCGAGGCCGGCATCGAACATGTGTTCGGCCTCTTCCCGCGCCTGCGTGAGCGCGCCCACCAGCGCGCCGGCACCATGTCGGGCGGCGAGCAGCAGATGCTGGCCATCGGCCGCGCGCTGATGAGCAAGCCCCGCCTGCTGCTGCTGGACGAACCCACGCTGGGCCTGGCGCCGCTGATCATTGCGCAGATCTTCGAGATCATCCAGACCATCCGCGCCGCTGGCGTCACGGTCTTCCTGGTCGAGCAGAACGCCAACCGCGCCCTGCAGATCGCCGACCGCGGCTATGTGCTGGAGACCGGCAAGGTGGTGCTGGAGGACACCGGCGCCAACCTGCTGACCAACGACGCCGTGCGCCGCGCCTACCTGGGCGCCTGAGCGCCTGCGCGCCCGGCAAAACGCCGGCAATACTGCACGCCGGCACTGAACGGAGGCCCGCCATTCGGCGGGCCTTTTCATTTCAGAGCCCGCGAGACCTCATACCAGGCCGCGCTGCTTGAGCAACGCCCAATGCGCATCCGGCAGACGGGCCTTCATGGCCTTCAAGGGATCGACCTCGCCCGTGTTGTCGGCAAAGGCCACCACGAAATCATCGGTCACGGGCAGGCCCGCCTGCCTGACCATGCTCTCCAGCAAGGGCAGCATGTGCCTGAGCACCCGCATGGCCGAGGCATTGCTTTGCTTCATCTCCATCAACTGGCCATGCAGCAGGCAGGCTTCGCCTAGCGCCTCGTCGGAGAACCAGTGCTCATCGGCCTCGCCCATGCCGCGTATCTCGTCCGGCGCCCACAGGTAATACGGAATCTCTTCACCACGCTCCAGCACCGCGCGCCGATAGGATTCGCGCCCCCAGACCAGAAAAGGCGGCCAGGCTGCAGTCAGGTCCTCATGCGTGTAGCAAAGCAAAAGACCGTAGAGCGGTTCGCCGCGTGGGATCTGCTGCAAGGCCGTGGCCAGTGACTGCTCCAGCAGCTGCTGCACACGCGCCTCGACGGTCTTCAGCGTCTCGCCCCTGGGCAGGCGCAGGTAGAGCAGCCTGTCGGCACCCGGCTCGGGCTGGCCCTGGGTGTCCAGGTATTGAAGGTGGATGCGATCCAGAACGCCGTCCGCGCCATGCACGAACACATGCCGCGTGAGCCAGGGCTTCTCACGGGTTTCCCAGTTCCGGGTCACGCTGCACTGCAGTTGCCGGCCGTCGTACTCATAACGGCTGTCCATGCCACGGTAGCCAAGGTGCATGTGATGGGCGACCAGCCGCCCCTCCTCGTAGCGGCTTTGGCTGACGGAATCGATGCTGCCGCCTCCATGCCACGACACGGTTGTGCGCTGGCCGGGCGTGTACAGGCATACCTGCTCGCGCGCGTTGGACCGGCATTCGATGACGATACGTCCCTGGGCATCAAAGCCGTGGTGCACATGCTTTTGCGGGTCTGCCCGCCCATCGCTGAGCCAGCGTGCGGCAGGGCCGCCGAACAGCTCACGGGCATAGGGTTCGTCAAAGCTCATGGAGTCGGACGCCCAGCGCCAGCTTGCGACCTGGCTGCGGATCTCGGCCCTCAATCGCTCCGAGGCCTCGGCACCGCTGAATTTCGAATACAGGGCCTGGATTTCTGAAGGGGAATTCATGTTCAAGCGAGATGCATGCGCGCGGAAAAAACCATTCTTGCATGGCGCTCCAATCCCGCTGCCGCGATTCTGGAAGTGGTCTGGCCGTGCTCCCTGGATTGTGCTGCCGGCCCTCGCATGGCAGCGCTATAAATGCAGCTTCGCCCAAGAATTACCACCCGCAAGGCCGCTCATGAACGCCCCCGCCCCCCATGACATGCTGCAACCCCTGGCCATCGACGTGGTGTCCGTGCAGTCCCAGGTCGTCTACGGCCGCGTTGGCAACAACGTGGCCATGCCCACGCTGCAGGCCCTGGGACTGGCGGCGGCGGCCGTGCCCACGGTGGTGTTCAGCAATACGCCGCACTATCCCAGCATCCACGGCGGAGCAATTGCCGCCGAGTGGTTTGCGGGCTATCTGCAGGACCTGGGCGCGCGCGGCGCGCTCGGGCAACTGCAGGCCGTTCTGGCCGGCTACCTGGGCGGGCCGGACCAGGCCGGGCTGCTGGCGGACTGGGTGGCGGGCCTGCTGCAGCAGCGCCCCGGCCTGCGCGTGGTGGTGGACCCGGTGATCGGCGACCACGACAGCGGCATCTATGTGGACCCCGCCATGGTCGAGGCCTACCAGCGCCACCTGCTGCCCCTGGCCGACGGGCTGACACCCAACCATTTCGAGCTGGAACGGCTGACCGCGCGCCCTGTGCACGGCATGGACGATGTGGTCCAGGCCGCGCGCAGCCTGCTGACCGGCCGCACGCAGTGGGTGGCCGTGACCAGCGCGGCGCCCGAGCTGGGCGGCGAGCATGCACTGCGCATGCGCGTGGCGCTGGTCACGCGCGAGGACGTGCATGTGATCACCCACGCGCGCGTGGATGCGGTGCCCAAGGGAACGGGCGACTTGTTCAGCGCCGCGCTCACCGGCCACTGGCTGCAGGGCGCCAGCCTGCGCGAGGCGGCCGAGCGAGCCTGCGAACGCATCGTGCAGGCGCTGGAGCGCACGCGGCAGGCGCGCAGCGCCGAGCTGCTGCTGCCCTCGGACCCCGTCGCCGCCCGGGCAATGACCGCGCAGGCAGCACCGGCAGCACGGGCACAAGCGATACCATCGCCCGCATGAACAATGCATCGCCTCTCCTTTCCCTGACGATTCTCACGGGCGCTTCGCGCGGCATGGGCCTGGCCATGGCCCGGCAACTGCTCGATGCCGGCCATGAGCTGGTCACGCTGTCGCGCTCCACCAGCGAAGACCTGAACCGGGCCGCCGCCACGGCAGGCGCCCCGCTGCAGCAGTGGAGCGTGGACCTGGGCGAGCCCGAGGCAGCGGCCCGCAGGCTGGGCGAATGGCTCGCCGGGCTGGACGCCACGCGCTACGCCAGCGTCACCCTGATCAACAACGCGGGCGTGATTCCGCAGATCGCGCCGCTGTCGCAGCTGCGGCCCGCCGACATCGCCCAGGCCATGCGCGTGGGACTGGAGGCGCCCATGCTGCTGACGGCCGCCTTCCTGGCCGCCACCGAAGGCTGGACGGCCGTGCCGCGCAAGGTGCTCAACATCTCTTCCGGCCTGGGGCGGCGCGCCATTGCCTCGCAGGCCTCCTACTGCGCGGCCAAGGCCGGCATGGACCATTTCAGCCGCAGCGTGGCGCTGGACGAGGCGCTCAAGCCCCACGGCGCGCGCATCTGCTCGCTGGCGCCCGGCGTCATCGACACCGACATGCAGGTGCAGCTGCGCAGCGCCGATGCCGCAGCCTTTCCCGACGCAGGCAACTTCGCCCAGCTCAAGGAGGGCGGCAAGCTGTCCACGCCCGAGCAGGCCGCCACCCTGGTGCTGGGCTGGCTGCAGCGCGCGGATTTTGGCGAGCAGGTCGTGGCCGACGTGCGCCAGCCCTGAACGTACGGGTCTGGCAGGCCCGATGCAGCAATGAAAATCCCGGCAGCAGACAGAAACATATCGCCGTGCTGCCGGAAACAATCCAGCCATTCGCCCTGGAAAATATTCCGCAAGTTTTACCGATTGCAGGAATCATTTCCCATATCCAGGCCGCGCATTGCCTTGGAAACCGTCATCTGGCAAAGGATGACGTTTTTCGTCTGCGTTTGCCAGTCCCGCTTTTCCAATCCTCCTACAGTGGCATTTATTTCGGCTGGCAAGAATGGGGCACTCAACTCCAGGAAATCCAGCCATGTCCATTGCCTATTCCGATCCCCTGGCAACGCCAGTGCCAGTGGTCCCTGCGGCCAATACATCCGTCAGCGGTGTTTCATGGGCGGCGATATTCGCGGGCGCCATGGCGGCGGCCTCGCTGTCGCTGCTGCTGTTCATTCTGGGCACGGGCCTGGGCCTGTCGTCTGTCTCGGTATGGACCGGCCAGGGCATGGATGCCGGCGCCCTGGGGTGGACGGCCGTGGCCTGGATCGCCTTCACCCAGCTGGCCTCCGCCGGCGTGGGCGGGTACCTGGCCGGGCGGCTGCGCACCCGCTGGCAAGGCGTGCATACGGACGAGGTCTACTTCCGCGACACGGCCCACGGCTTTCTGTCCTGGGCGCTGGCCACGCTGGCCATGGTGGCCCTGATGGGCGCTGCGGCCGGTGGTGCGGTGTCCGGCGCCTTCAAGGCCGCGCAGACCGTGGCCACCAGCGCCTCCAGCGTGGTGGGCGGCGCGATCGGCGCCGCCGGCGGTGCGGCTGCTGGCGGTGCCGCAGCCATGGCCGGTACCTCGGGCGCCGATGCCTCGCCCCAGGGCCTGGCCTACTGGACCGGCAGCCTGTTCCGCAATTCCGCGGCAACCTCCGGCAGCACAACGCCTGCCGACATGGCCAGCGCCACGCGGGAGGCCGGCGTGATCTTTGCCCAGTCGCTGCGCACCGGCCAGCTTTCTGCGGCCGATGAGCAATATCTGGCCCAGCTGATTGCGCGCAATTCCGATATTCCGGTGGAAGAAGCGCAAAAGAAAGTGCGAAGCACCTTTGATTCCGTACAGATGCAGATAAAGCAGGCCGAGCAAAAGGCAGAAGAGGCCAAGCAAAAGGCCAAGCAGGCCGCTGAAGAAACGCGAAAGGCCACCGCCCATTCCATGCTCTGGCTGTTTGTTTCCCTGATGCTGGGCGCTTTTGTGGGCAGCCTGTGCGCCACCTGGGGTGGCCGCCAACGCGATGCCATTTGATTTTGCATCGCAGTCAACACCATCCAACCATTCATTGAACGGAGGCCATTCATGCGATCCATACTGCTTTTTCTTCTGGGCGTGCCCATTCCCATCATCATTTTGATTGCACTGATGTTCTGAAGGAGCGCCGCATGCCCGCACCGCGCCGCAGCCACCCGGTCACGCAGCAGCCGCGGCGGGCTGCTGCGGCCGGCGGGCAGGACAAGGCTGCCGCTTCGCTGGCGGCCTACCGGCAAAAGCGCGACTTCACGCGCACGCCGGAGCCCTCGGCAGAACCTTCCAGCGACGCGATTGCAGGGCAGCCCGGCACGGGTGTCCTGCAATTCGTCATTCAAAAGCACTGGGCCAGCCATCTGCACTACGACTTCCGGCTGGAGCTGGACGGCAGCATGAAAAGCTGGGCCGTGCACAAGGGCCCCAGCTACGACCCGGCCGACAAGCGCATGGCCGTGCAGGTGGAAGACCACCCCATGGCCTACAACCGCTTCGAAGGCCAGATTCCGCCGGGCCAGTACGGCGCGGGCAAGGTCATCATCTGGGACCGGGGCACCTGGTGGCCACAAGGCGACGCCGCCGAGGGCCTTCGCAAGGGCAAGCTCAAGTTCGAACTGCGCGGCCACAAGCTGCAGGGCCGCTGGACCCTGGTGCGCATGCGCGGCAAGGACGATGCCAAAAAACCCGCGTGGCTGCTGATCAAGGAGCATGACGGGCTGGAACGCGCCGCCGGCGAATTCAGCGTGGTCGAGGACATGCCCGACAGCGTGGCGGGCCTTCCCCTGGAACCTGCAGCAGCGGCAACGACAGAAACAGAAACAGAAACAACAACAGCAACAGCGCCAGCGCCAGCACGAAAGCAGCACGCCGGCACCGCGACCATGCCGCAGGAGATCGACCCCCAGCTGGCGACCTTGGTGGACCGCCCGCCCACGGAGGCCGGGCAATGGATCTTCGAGAGCAAGTTCGACGGCTACCGCCTGCTGGCCCGCATCGACAGCGGTACCGTGCGGCTTGTCACGCGCAACGGCAAGGACTGGACCGCCAGAATGCCTGCCCTGGCCCGCGCCTTGGCGGCCCTGCCCCTGCAAACAGGCTGGATCGACGGCGAGGTGCTGATGCTGGACAGCGACGACCGCCCCGACTTCCAGGCCCTGCAAAATGCCTTCGACGGCGAGCACACCGACCTGCTGGTCTTCTTCGCCTTCGACCTGCTGTGGCACGACGGCCAGGACCTGCGCCAGCAGCCCGTGGAACAGCGCCGCCAGCGGTTGCAGGAGCTGCTGCACAAGGCGCCGTCGGACCGCGTTCGGTTCAGCCAGGCCTTTGACGCCCCGCCCGCCGACCTGATGGCCGCCGCCTGCCGGCTGGGCCTGGAGGGCGTGATCGGCAAGCGGCGCGGCAGCGCCTACGTCTCGCGGCGCAGCATGGACTGGATCAAGCTCAAGTGCGGCCACCGCCAGGAGTTCGTGATCGCCGGCTATACCGATCCCCAGGGCTCGCGCACCGGCCTGGGGGCCCTGGTCCTCGCCGTGCATGGCGAGGACGGGCAGCTGCACGCGGCCGGCAAGGTCGGCACGGGTTTCAACGCACGCACCCTGGCCGACCTGCGCCAGCGCCTGGACGGCCTGGCCACCGGCACATCCCCGCTGGCAGACACCCGGGGCCTTGGCAGCCAGGTGCACTGGGTGCGCCCCACCCTGCTGGCCGAAGTCTCGTTCGCGCAATGGACCGCGGACGGCCGCATCCGCCACGCCGTATTCCAGGGCCTGCGCACGGACAAGCCTGCGCGCCGCATCGCAAAAGAGGAGCCACAGCACGTGCCATCGACCGCATCTTCACCCCGCACCGCAAACCGCCACAAAGCCGCCCCGCCCCGCATGGCCAAGGCGGCGCGCCTGCCCGCCACGATCGCCATCACCCATGCCGAGCGTGTCATCGACCCCTCCACCGGCATCACCAAGATGGAGCTGGCGCGCTACTACGCCACGGTGGCCCCCTTCATGATCACCCACCTCAAGGCCCGGCCCGTGGCCATGGTGCGCGCGCCGGAGGGCATCGAGGGCGAGCTGTTCTTCCAGAAACACATGGACCAGACGCCGCTGCAGGGCATTGCCGCCCTGGCGCCCGAACTCGATCCCGGCCATGCGCCGCTGATGGAGGTGGCGCGGCGTGAAGGCCTGGTGGCGGCTGCGCAGATGAACACCATCGAATGGCACACCTGGAATGCCCGCCGGGACCGCATCGACCGGCCCGACCGCATGACCTTCGACCTGGACCCCGGCGAGGGCGTGCCCTGGACGCAGGTGCAGGAAGCGGCCACCTTGCTGCATGTGCTGCTGCAGGAGCTGGAGCTGCCGGCCTTCCTCAAGACCAGCGGAGGCAAGGGCCTGCATGTGGTCGTGCCGATCAAGCGGCTGCTGGACTGGGACACGGTCAAGGCCTTCTCCCAGGCCGTGGTCCAGCACCTGGCCAGCACCGTGCCCCAGCGCTTCGTGGCCAAGAGCGGGCCACGCAACCGCGTGGGAAAAATCTTCGTGGACTACCTGCGCAACGGCTTTGGCGCCACCACGGCCTGCGCGTGGACAGCGCGTGCGCGGCCCGGCATGGGCATCTCCGTGCCCGTGGGCTGGAACGAGCTCGACAGGCTCACGAGCGGCGCGCACTGGACCATTCGCTCGGTGGACCAGCGCCTGCGCCTGGGCAACTCGCCCTGGGAGCACTACGGCACGGCGGCCACCAGCCTGGGCCGCGCCATGAAGGCGCTGGGCTTCGAGGCACCGGCCCGCGAAGCGCCGCCAACGAGGAAAGCACAACGATGACCAGGAAAGCCACATCTCCCCGCACGGCCCCGGCCGTCTCCTCGCGCAGCCTGTGGAAGGGGGCCATCAGCTTTGGCCTGGTCCACATCCCGATAGGCCTGTATGCAGCCACGGCCAGCACGGACATCGACTTCGACTGGCTGGACAAGCGCAACATGCAGCCCGTGGGCTACAAGCGCATCAACAAGGTCACAGGCAAGGAGGTGGCCTCGGCCGACATCGTCAAGGGCGTGGAATTCGAAGAAGGCCGCTACGTGGTGCTGAGCGCCGAAGAGATTGCCGCCGCCTTTCCCAAGACCACGCAGACCATAGAGATCGAGGCCTTTGTCGATGCCGACGATATCCCCTTCATCTACCTGGAGCGGCCCTACTACACCGCCCCCCTGCACCGGGGCGGGAAGGTCTACGCACTGCTGCGCGAGGCGCTGCGCAAGAGCAACAAGGTGGGCGTGGCCAAGGTCGTCATCCAGGCCAAGCAGCACCTGGCCATCCTGATCCCCTGCGGCCGGGCGCTGGTGCTGAACCTGCTGCGCTGGGGCGGCGAGATCCGCTCCTTCGAGCAGCTGGACCTGCCGCCGCTGGACGCAAGGGCCGCAGGCATCAAGGCCGCCGAAATGACCATGGCCCTGGCACTGATCAAGGACATGAGCCAGGCCTGGGACGCCGACCAGTTCCGCAACTCCTTCAGCGAGGAAATCCACCAGCTGGTACAGGCCAAGGCCCATGCGGGCGACGTGCAAAGTGTGCAAAGGCAGCAGGACGCGCCCGCCGCACCCGCCAACGCAGCCGTGCTGGATCTGACCGCCCTGCTCAGGAGCAGCCTGGGCAAGGCAGGCAGCGGGGCCCCCGCCTCCGCGGCCAAGGAAAAAAATACCGGGGCGGCGGCAAAAGCTGCAAAAGCTGCAAAAGCGCCCGCGACCCGGACAACGCCCAAGCCCCGAAAGCCAGCGTCCAAGGCGCCTGCAAAACGTTCAACATCCAAATGAAACGGACCATTGCCGTTTTGCATAATCTACAAATGGCATTTCATGATAAAAAATACATGCATTTTTTGCCGCAAAAATGGATTCCACGATATGCATAGCAAATTCCAATGATTTACCAAAAGTAATCTTCCGAATTTCCTACACGCCGTGGATTTTTCAGGCAGCACAATGAAATTGCAGTGATGACGGCATCGCTGTTTACTTAAGGAGTATGGAAATGACGCAACAGACCAATAACCCTCAAGGCAACACGGCCAGCAACCAGCAAAACGACAAGAACAAGCAGAACCAGCAGCAGCAACAAAACAATCCGGGGCAGCAGCAGCAAAGCAATCCCAATAATCCCAACCACCAGCAACAGCAGAGCAACCCTCAGCGCAACCAGCCGGGTCAGCAGCAAAAGCAGGACAGCCACCAGCAGCGTTGAGCCGCAGGTTGCATGACCTGAAAAAAGGGTCCTCCGGGCCCTTTTTTTATTTTCCCATTGCGGCAACTGAAAAACATACCGTTGCTCCGCTTGCAATATCCGCGTCAAAAGAACATGGCGTTCATTCCCAAGGAGTGCATCATGGCCAAGAAAGCCCCAGCTGAAAAGAAATCCCCATCCCAATGCCCCGTTGGCCACGGCGGAGAACTCCAGCAGCAGGCCGAAGCCTCTCATCCTGTATTGACGACGCAGCAGGGCATACCGGTTGCGGACAACCAGAATTCATTGAAGCAAGGGCCAAAGGGACCCACGCTGCTGGAAGATTTCATATTGCGCGAGAAAATCACGCATTTCGACCATGAGCGCATTCCGGAGCGGATCGTCCATGCACGCGGCACAGGTGTCCACGGTTATTTCCAGCTGACCGATTCACTGGAGCAGTACACCACCGCCAAGGTGCTGACCGAAACCGGCAAGCAGGTGCCGGTCTTCGTGCGCTTTTCCACCGTGGCCGGCGGCGCAGGCTCGGTGGACACCCCGCGGGACGTGCGCGGCTTCGCCATCAAGTTCTATACCGAAGAGGGCAACTGGGATCTGGTCGGCAACAACATTCCGGTGTTCTTCATCCAGGACGCCATGAAATTCCCCGACCTGGTCCATGCCGTGAAGATGGAGCCGGACCGGGGCTTTCCACAGGCCGCCACGGCGCACGACACGTTCTGGGACTTCATCTCCCTCATGCCCGAGTCCATGCACATGGTCATGTGGATCATGAGCGACCGCACCATCGCGCGCAGCCTGCGCATGATCGAGGGCTTTGGCGTGCACAGTTTCCGGCTGGTCAATGCGCAAGGCAAAAGCACCTTCGTGAAATTCCACTGGCGGCCTGAGCTGGGCATCCAATCCACCGTCTGGGACGAGGCCCTGAAGCTGCAGGCCGCCGACAACGACTACCACCGCCGCGACCTGTTCGAGGCCATCGAGGCGGGCGACTACCCGGCCTGGGAGCTGTGCGTGCAGCTGTTCTCGCAGGAACAGGCCGACGCCCTGCCCTATGACCATCTGGACCCCACCAAGATCATTCCGGAAGAGGAAATACCGCTGCGCAAGATCGGCCGCTTCGTGCTGGACCGCTGGCCCGACAACTTCTTTGCCGAGACCGAGCAGGTCGCCTTCTGCCCGGCCAACCTGCCCCCGGGCATCGACTTCAGCAACGATCCGCTGCTGCAGGGCCGCCTTTTCTCCTACCTGGACACCCAGCTGTCGCGCCTGGGCGGGCCCAACTTCACGCAGCTGCCCATCAACGCGCCCAAATGCCCGTTTGCCCACGACCAGCGCGACGGCCATATGCAGACCCAGGTGCCCAAGGGCCGCGTGGCCTACGAGCCCTCCAGCCTGCAGGCCGACAGTCCGCGCGCCTCGGCGGCGCGCGGCTTCAGGCACTTTGCCCAGGATGACGGGGACGGCGCCAAGGGCCGCATCCGCCCCGAAAGCTTTGCCGACCACTACAGCCAGGCGCGCATGTTCTACGCCAGCCAGAGCGCGGTGGAGCAGGCCCACATCGCCAGCGCCCTGGTGTTCGAGCTGTCCAAGGTGCAGACGCCGCATGTGCGACTGGCCGTGGTGGGCCACCTGCAGGTGATAGACGCCGACTTGGCAAAGCGCGTGGCCGACGGCCTGGGCCTGCCCCAGCTGCCGCCTGCCGCCAAGCCTGCCGTGCCCCCGCAAAAGCTGCCGCCCAGCCCGGCCACGCGCATCATCGACCGCATGAAGCCCACACTGCAGGGCCGCTGCGTGGCCATCCTGGTGGATGAAGGCTCCAGCGCCCGGCACATTGCCGCCTTCCACAAGGCCCTGGTGGCGCAAAAGGCCAGCGTGAAGATCATTGCGCCCAAGATCGGCGGCGCCACGCTGGACGACGGCAGCCACCTGCCCGCAGACGGCCAGCTGGCCGGATCGCCCTCGGCGCAGTTCGACGCCGTGGTGTCCATCCTCACGCCCCAGCGCGGTGAAGCCCTGGCCCGGGAAGCGGCCGCCCAGGACTGGTTCCGCGATGCCTTCGGCCACCTCAAGGCCATTGCGGCCTGCAAGGCCACCGGGCACATCCTGCAGACCGCGGGCATCACGCCGGACGATGGCGTGTTTCCCATCGACACGCCCAAGCCCTTTGTCGAAGGCGCCAAGAAACGCTTCTGGGACCGCGAGCCCACGCTGAGGACGCTGGCCTGAGGCCGCAGGCCACCGGTTTTCGCGAATCATTGCTACCAAATGTCAACGCTTCGGCCCCGTGCAAGGGTCCGGGCATGGCGATTGCTGCAGCGGCTGCATGGCCGCTGCGGCCCGCCACCATCACAGGAGAAACCGTTCCATGATCGCTGCGCCACCCACACCGCCTGCCACACCTCCCGTCGCTCCGCAGGTCAATCCGCCGCCGACCGAGCCGCTGGTGCCACCCGTGGGTGATCCTCCGCCGGCTCCGGCGCCTTCGCCCTATTCCGATCCCCCCATCGCACCTCCGCCTCCGCCGCCGCAGGGGTTGCACTGACTGCAGACCTCATCCATGTCAACGACCGCATGCCCGGCTGGCGCCGCGTGCGGCGTGGCAAAGGCTTTTCCTATGTGGACCAGGACGGCAGGCCCGTGCGCGACGCCCAGGCGCTGGAGCGCATCCGCAAATTGGCCATTCCACCGGCCTATGTGGATGTGTGGATCTGCCCTGACGCCCGGGGCCACCTGCAGGCCACGGGCCGCGATGCCCGCGGGCGCAAGCAATACCGCTATCACCCGCAGTGGCAGGAGCAGCGCAAGCAGGTCAAGTTCGACCGCATGCGCGAGTTCGGTCGGCATCTGCCCGCCATTCGGCGTGCCGTGGCGCGGGACCTCAGGCCGGGGCGGCCGCAGCTCGAAACCGTGGTGGCCACCATCGTCTGGCTGCTGGACTGCACGGCGCTGCGCGTTGGCAACGACGAGTATTCAGAAGCCAATGGATCCTTCGGCCTGACCACGCTCAGGAACCGCCATGCCCAGGTGCGCGCCGGCGAGCTGACGCTGAGCTTCAAGGGCAAGAGCGGCGTCGCCCAGCAGGCCCGCGTGTCCGACCGGGCCGTGGCCCGCATCGTCAAGCGCTGCCAGGACCTGCCGGGGCAGCGGCTTTTCCAGTTCGTGGACGACGAGGGAGATGTTCACCATGTGCGCTCCGAGCACGTGAACGACTACATCCGCAGGATCTGCAGCAAGGCCGGGGCAGACGAGGCAGACGGACCGGACTTCAGTGCCAAGGACTTCCGTACCTGGCATGCCAGCGTGTACGCGCTGGAGCTGGCCATGGCCGCCGCAGCGTCACCGGCGGGCAGCCGCCATCCGGGCGCGCTCACCTTCACGGACCTGATCGCCGAGGTGGCGCGGCGCCTGGGCAATACCTGTACGGTTTGCCGCAAGTTCTACATCCATCCCCAGGTACTGGCCCTGTGCGAGCAGCCCGGACAATGCCCGCCCGCCGCGACCGCTGCACCCGCACGGCGCACGCGCGGGCTGAGCGCCAAGGAATGCCTGTTCCTGGGCCTGCTGGAGCCCCAGCCCCGGCCCCGCCAGACCCCGCCCCGCCGTGCCCAGGGCGCCAGCAGCCGGCCCGCCTGATCCGCTTGATCCCCTCTTTGCGGCGACGGCGGCGGGGACCGGACCACCCGGCAAGCACTGTGCCTGTGGACTGACACAGATGCATACATCCCAGCCCCTAAACTGCCGGATCATGAATTTTTGTCAAAACAGGCTGCGGCCGGCAGCTCTGGAGGCCATGGAATGAACCACGTGCTGATCGTCGATGACGACGCGGACTCGGCAGCCACCATGCGCGAACTGGTGGGCGTGGACCGCTTTTCGGTCGCCGTGGCCCACACCCTGCGCGATGCGCGCCGCCAGATGGCCATGCAGCCGCCCAGCCTGGTTCTGCTGGACCTGCAGCTGCCCGATGGCAACGGCATGGACCTGTTCGGCGACCGGCAAGTGCCGCAGGACTCGCAGATCGTGCTGGTGACCGGCCATGCCAGCCTGGACTCCTCCATCGAAGCCCTGCGCCGAGGCGCCATGGACTATCTGGTCAAGCCCGTGGGCATAGGCCGGCTCGAGGACATTCTTTCGCGCTTTCTCATCCCCACGCCGGGCCTGTCGGGCGCGGACAGCCGCAACGGCGCAGGCCCGGCCTCCGATCAGATCACGGCACAAGACCATTGCGCACCCGCTGGTAGCTACTGCGCGCAGGAAGGCCGCTTTGGCCGGCTCCTGGGCCAATCGCCTCCCATGCAGCGCCTGTACCAGCAGATGGAGCGCGTGGCAGGCACCTCGGTCACGGTATTCCTCACGGGGGAGAGCGGCACCGGCAAGGAGGTCGTGGCGCAGACCCTGCACGACTTGAGCCAGCGGCGCAGCCGCCCGTTTCTTGCCGTGAACTGCGGCGCCATTTCGCCGCATCTCATCGAAAGCGAGATCTTCGGCCACGAAAAGGGCAGCTTCACGGGTGCCGACCGCCAGCACCAGGGCTTTTTCGAGCGCGCGGCCACGGGCACGCTGTTCCTGGACGAGATCACGGAAATGCCCATGGAGCTGCAGGTCAAGCTGCTGCGCGTGCTGGAGACCGGCCGCTTCATGCGCGTGGGCTCCACCCAGACGCTGCAGACCGATGTGCGCGTGATCGCCGCCACCAACCGCTGCCCCTTCGAGGCCGTGGCCAGCGGCAGGCTGCGCGAGGACCTGCTGTACCGGCTGAACGTCTTTCCCATCGAGCTGCCGCCGCTGCGCGAGCGCCTGTCCGACGTCCCGCTGCTGGCCCAGCACTTGCTGCAGGCCATCTCGCAGCGAGAGGGGCAGACCAAGCAGTTCACGGCGTCGGCCCTGAGGCAGTTGGCGCAGCACAGCTGGCCCGGCAATGTGCGCGAGCTGCGCAATGCCGTGCAGCGTGCCTACGTCATGGAGCCCGGCCCGCAGGTAGGCACCGAATGGCTGCCCCGCCCACCGGTGGCCATTGCCCAGCCCGCCCCCATGCCGGTGTCATTGCACGCATCCGTGCACACATCCGTGCCTGCACAGCTGGCCGCCAACGCCCCGCAATTGCCGCCCACTGCGCAGGCCGCGCATGTCGCCGTGCATCCGTTCGCCGACCACGGCGCGGCAGGCGACGCCTACGACCTGCCCGATATGGAGCCGGCCACCATACAGCTGCCCATCGGCATGACCATGGCGCAGGCCGAGCGGCTGCTGATCCAGGCCACGCTCAAGCAGTGCAAGTACCAGAAGGAACGCACGGCCGCCGTGCTCGGCATCAGCCTCAAGACGCTGTACAACCGGCTCAAGGACTATGCGGGCGGCAAAAAGGACAGGACGGACCCCGAACCCGGCTGACACGTGCGCAGACGCGCACAGCACCTGCTGCCGTTGCCTTGCGGGCACGCTGCTTGCCACCCTGCAAGCACCTTTGAGCAACCAAGGACAAGCCCATGGACTCCTCTCCTGCCCGCGCCTACGGTGTCTTCAAGCCCGTGGGCCACATGGTGGTCTCTTTTCCCACGGCTGCGCAGGCCGATGACGGCATGGCGGCGCTGCAGGCGCTGAACCTGCCCGAGCAGGACGTACGGCGCTACACCGACCGGGAAATGCTGGCCCAGATCGACCAAGACCTGCGACAGGCCAGCCCCGTGGCCGCCGTGGGCCAGGAACTCAATCTGGTCAAGGCCCACCAGGCCCTGGCCGAGCGCGGCTACCACTGGCTGGTGGTACGGGTGGACAGCGACGAGGCCGCACGCAACGCCGCCGATGCCCTCAAGGCCGCCGGCGCCGAGCGCGCCCAGCTCTACGGCCGCTTCATCATCGAGGAATTGATAGAACACGCCGCCGATCTGCCCCAGGTCAGCGAGTCGCCCGACCGGGGCCTGGACGCCCAGACACCTACAGGCCGCGAAGCCGAGCGTGCACAAATCCGCCCCGCGCCGGCCCAGGGCAACGGCACCCCGCAACCGGAGCGCTGAGTCGCTTGCGACGGGCAGGCACGCCGATTGCCATTGATATTCAACTGCAACTTTTGTTAAAGGCGATGCCATGGATTTCCTCATCTGGCTGATGGTGGGCGGGCTGATCGGCTGGATCACCAGCATGGTCACGAACACCCAGGCCCAGCAAGGCATTTTGCTCAACGTGGCAATAGGCGCCATCGGCGCCTTGCTGGGCGGCTGGCTGCTGGCGCCGCTGCTGGCGCCCTCGGCCATGGATGCGCAGGCGCAGGTGCCGGCCACATCCATGTCCATCTTCATTTCCATGGTCAGCGCCGTTGCGCTGCTGGCCATCTTCAACCTGTGCAAACCGCGCATGCGCCACTGAGCCGGCCCGGCCACGGGCCATTGACTTGCAGGAAAGGAGCCTCCATGAGCAAAGATCCCTTCCAGACCAGAAGTACCGCTGGCAGCACCGACCTCTCCCGCCAGGGCAGCGCCGTGTGCAAGAAACCGCTGCGCTCCATTGCCACGGCGCTGGCGGCGGGGCTGCTGATCGCGCGCCTCGCACGCTGACCGGGCTCGGCCCTCCTCTCTTTTTTGACTTTCCTGCTTGCTGACTGCGCGCCCCGGCGCGCAGTCCTGTTTCCAGGACCGCGAATGCCAGCTCAGTCCAGGCTTTGCGCAAGACAATCCTGCGCCGCCATGGGCACGCGCGGCAGGACCAGAGAGACGGCCAGGCCGCCGCTGTCTCCATCGCCGTCGCCTCCCCCGCTGCCGCCCTCGGCCCACGCCACGCCACCGCCAGCCAGGCACAGTCGGCGCGCCAGGGCCAGGCCGCAGGAGGCATCTGCATCGGCGTCGCTCAACCGCACGCCGGGGCGGGATTCCTGCGGCCGCTGCGGCGCCTCGGCGCTGGCTGCGGCCACTACGCCCGCTTCGCCCGCTTCGGCCGCAGCGCCCGATTCGCCCGGACCCGCCCCCTCCGGCCCCGGCCCGGCGCCCTGCCAGTGGGCCACGGCCTCGATGCGGATCTCCACCTGCTCGCCCTTGGCGGCCGATGCCGCAAGATGTCCGCCCACGGGATGTGCCGCCATGCGCACGCGGGCGCCATCGGGCAAGGCCTCGCGCACGGACAGGAAAATGCTGATCAGCGCCAGCTCCAGCTCGTCAGGGTCCACATACACGCCCAGGCGCGCGGCCGGCTGGCCCGGCGGGCTGGCCTCGGCGGGCTCAGCCACCTCCAGCGCCACGCGCTTTCCCAGCACCACGGCCAGCGTGCCCCGCACCCCCGGCAACCAGCGGTACAGATCCACCACCAGCGCATGCGTGCTGTGGCGCGGCCCGAAGCGCAGCAGCTGCTGTGTCAACCGACTGGCCGTGTCCACCGAACGCAGCATGGCCTGTGCAGGCAGGCGCAGGTTCGGGTCCTCCGAACGACGCTCAATCAGATAGGCGCTGTTGCTCAGAACGCCGAGCTGGTTGTTGAACTCATGGGAGAAGCGGCCTGCCAGCCGGCCGACCACCTGCAGGCGCTCATTCTGGATATGGGCCTCGCCGGCTTCGTTGTCCCGCTCCCCCGGTGCGCCGCCGGCCTGGCTGCGCCGGGCCGGCCTCATCGGGTCCGCCCTGCCACGCAGGGCCAGCCCCGCCAGGCCCAGGCCGGCCAGCGCAAACAACACGATCGCCGCCCAGATCACGCCCCTCAGGAGCGGGGAACACGCCGGATCCAGCGCGGAACAGGGAACCCAGCTCACCCAGGTCCAGCCCTGGGCCGTCCTGCTGAAGAAAACGCGCAGGGTGCCGCCCTGCGCATCGGGCACATCCAGCCAGCCGTGCGCCAGGCTGGAAGCCAGGCGCTCGCTGAAATCAGCGGGCAAGGCAGGCTGACCCGTTGCCGCAGCCGTGCCGGCCGGCACCGCACGGCCCGCGCTGTCCACCAGAAAGCCGGACCATCCCGCCTCCAGCAGCGGTTGGACGGCAGCCAGCGCCTGCTCGGCATTGGCAGCGCGTGGCTCCTGCCTGTCCAGCAGGCGGGCCGCGGCCATGCTGGCGATGCGAACGGCCTGCTCCTGCGCCGCGTGCCCGGATTGATAGGCGCGCAACAGCAGCCAGGACGAGGCGGCCAGCACAAGCACCAGCAAGGCCAGAAGCAACAGGACCCGTCTCAGGCGCATGGACATGGATGGCCCGCGTGCGGCGCCGCGCGCCCCGCCTTGCGGGACTGCATTGAGGGTTCCCGGCGGCGGGACCGTGTGAAAACCGGTGGATTGGTACATGGCAAAGTTTGCAGAAAACCTTGCGCCCGAGCGGAAATTTTTACCGCAGGCGCCTTGAGCGGCCCTGCTGTTGCAAAGCCGATACCCGCAGCGACGGCCGAACCCCGGGCCCCTGTGCCTTCTGCGCAGCAAGTACGCAGCAGGTTTCGTGCCCAAAGTGTATCCAGACGATTCGCCACGCTGATCGGGGCATGAACGTTGCGTCCTTGTGGCCATCGCAACAAGGAGACGAGATGGGTTCCATGCACCTCAAGGCGGACATACGCCAGTCCCAGACGCTTTCCCCGCGCTTGCAGCACGCGGTGCGCATGCTGCAGATGTCCTCGCTGGACTTTGCCGCGATGGTGCGCAGCAAGATGGAGGACAACCCATTCCTGGAAGATGCCGAGCCCGCAGATGACCGCGACCTGTGGGTGGCCGACATGCACCTGGGCGCGCGCCAGGCCGTTGACGCGGAAGGCTCCGCCATGGACACGGCTGCCTGCGAAACCACGCTGGCCATGCACCTGCACGGCCAGCTCAACGTGACGGCCATGACGCCGCGCGACCTGTGCATGGCGCGCGCCATCGTGGAATCGCTGGACGACGACGGCTATCTGCGCACGGACCTGCAGGAGCTGGCCGGCCTGCTGGCGCTCAGCCCGGCGCCCGATGCGCAGGAAATGCTCATCGCCCTGCGACTGGTGCAATCGCTGGATCCGGCGGGCGTGGCCGCGCGCAGCGTGGGCGAATGCCTGTTGCTGCAATGCCCGCAGATGGCCGACGCCACGCTGCGCCAGCTGTCGCAGACCCTGCTGCAGCACCACATGGACGCGCTGGCCGCGCGCGACGTGCCGCGGCTGGCCAAGGCGCTGCAGGTGCCGGCGGCCCAGGTCGTGCAGGCCATGGATGCCATACGGCGCCTCAACCCCAGGCCTGGCTGGAGCTTCGGCTCCACGCGCGTGGACTACATCGTTCCCGACGTGATCGTGCGCAGGGGACCGAGCGGCTGGAATGTGCAACTGAACCCCGCCGTCGTGCCGCGCGTGCGACTGAACAGCGTCTACGAGCAGCTGTTCCAGCGCCACCGCTGCACGGGCCAGGCCCAGTTGGCCGACCATCTGCAGGACGCGCGCTGGACCGTGCGCAATGTGGAGCAGCGCTTTTCCACCATCCTGGACGTGGCCCGGGCCATCGTGCGAAAGCAGGAGCTGTTCCTGGAGTTCGGCGCCATGGCCATGAAGCCGCTGGTGCTGCGCGAAATTGCCGAGGAAGTGGGTGTGCACGAATCCACCGTCTCGCGCGTGACCAACAACAAGTACATGGCCACGCCCACGGGCGTGTTCGAGCTCAAGCACTTCTTCTCGCGCCCCATGCTCAGTGCCAGCGGCAGCGCCTGCTCGGCCACGGCCATCCGCGAGCTGATCGGCGACATCATCGCGGCCGAATCCGATGCCCGGCCCCTGTCCGACGTCGATATCGCACGCCAGCTGGGCGCCCAGGGCCTGGTCGTGGCCCGCCGCACCGTCACCAAGTACCGCCAGCTGCTGCGCATAGCGCCGGCCGACCGGCGCAGGCGCCACGGCTGACACGGCACCTGCCGTCGCGGCCGCGGCCTTGCGATGGCCCTTGGCGCCGCTGCCCGTGGCGGTGTGTCCTGCCAAGCCCCACTGCCGTGCAGCGGCTTGTCGCTCCCCCAGGTCCTGCCTTGTCCGACAGTTGCAGGCCGCCGTCCGGCCTAAGGTGAAGGCTCATGGATTGAAGGAGACCGCCATGGACACCCCTCCCCGCAGAGTGCACGCCCCCCTCGAACGCCAGCGCAGCGAGAACAACCACATCCGCGATGGCCGCTGGCCGCTGCGCATCGCCGCCCTCACGGCCGCCGTCGCACTGATCCTGGTGCTGATGTTCAACTTCATGGCACCCAGGGGGCGGCTGGATGCGCCCAGCGCCACCGGAACGCCAGCGACAGAGCCCACCTCCTCTGCCTCGCCGGCCGCACCTGCCGCACCTGCCGCGCCTTCCATGACGCCGCCGCAGGCCGATCCGGCCACCGCACCCGCCACCACCGCGCCACGCTGAGCCCGCTTGCGCACTTGTATCAACCCTTCCCCTCAGGACAGCAGCAGCCATGAACCACCCCCTGCCCCACGCACCCAATATTCCCCAGGTGCCGACCACGCCCAACGACCCCGTGGCACCCGACGATCCCAACCGCCAGCCCGGCCGCCCGCGCGGACCCGAGCCGATAGATCCGCCCACCACGGCGCCCCCCATAGAATTGCCGCCCGCGCCCGAGCAGGAACAGACCCGCAAGGGAGAGTGACATGCCCCGAGGAGACCAATCCACCGATACCCATGAGCGAAAACGCCAGGCCCGGCACATAGTGCACAGCCACGAATCGCGCGGCGCAGGCCATGAAGACGCAGAAAGGCGCCTGTGGGCCACCGTGGACAAGGACAGCGGCGGCGGCAGGCGATCGGGCTGCGGCCGGGGCCGGCAAGCAGTGCCTTGCGCTGCCCGCAAGGGCGCCCGCAGGCGAGGCGCCGCACCTGCAGCGCAATCCGCCTCGCGATAGCTGCGCCGCCCCCGCGGCCCCGGCGCCTGGATCAACGACACAGGCCGGCCCGCGAAGTCGGCAATCCCGTGGGAGAACCCGTGAATTCAGAAGACGGTTTTGGATTCCTGCCGCAGCGCGGCGAAATGGCGGCACGCGTGCGCGCCCACGACTGGGAGGGCACGCCCCTGGGCTCGCCGCAGAGCTGGCCGCAAAGCCTGCGCAACGCCGCCAGCCTGATGCTGGGCTCGCGCTTTCCCATCATCATCTGGTGGGGCGATGACTTCCGGCTGATCTACAACGACGCCTACATTCCCTTCCTGGGCACCAGCAAGCACCCCAAGGCGCTGGGACAGGCCGGCGCGCAATGCTGGAGCGAGATCTGGGACGACATCGGCCCCATGCTGGAGGGCGTGCTGCGCACGGGCCAGGCCACCTGGTCCACCGATGCGCGCTACTTCTTCGACCGCGAGCTGCCGCAGGAAGAGGTCTTCGTCACCTTCACCTACGGCCCCATCCTGGCCGATGACGGCATCACCGTGCAGGGCGTGTTCTGTCCCTGCACCGACACCACCGAGAAAATCGTCAGCCGGCGGCGCCTGGAGACGCTGCACCGCCTGGGCATCCGCACGCTGGACATGCGCAGTGCCAAGGACGCGGGCGAAAAGGTCTGCGCCGTGCTGGATGAAAACCCCTACGACGTGCCCTTCGCCATCATCTACGAATGCCAGGCCGCCCCGGATGCAGGCAGCGCAGACACCGCTCCCCCGGCCTTCCAGCTACTGTGCTCCACCGGCATGGACACCGACCTGGCGGCCGACCCCGCGCCCTGGCCGCTGGCCCAGGCCGTGCAATCGGGCCAGCCGGCCAACGTGGACCTGGCGCAGCTGGGCCTGACCCTGCCTGGCGGCCCCTGGCCCGAACCCTCGCGCCTGGCGCGCATCGTGCCCGTTCGCTGGTCGGGCGACGGCCAGGCCTCGGGCGTGCTGGTGCTGGGCGTCAGCCCGCGCCGCCCGCTGGATGCGGAGTACTGCGCCTTCCTCGATATGGTGGCAAGCCACACGGGCGGCGTTGTCGCGCACGCCGTGGCCTATGAGCAGGAAGCGCGGCGCGCCCGGGCCCTGGCCGAGGTGGACCGTGCCAAGACCGTGTTCTTCTCCAACGTCAGCCACGAGCTGCGCACGCCGCTGACGCTGATCCTGGGGCCGCTGGACGACGCCCTGCGCGAGCACGGCGGCCACCTGCCGCCCGATCAGGCGCAGATGGTCCACCGCAACGCGCTGCGCCTGCAAAAGCTGGTCAACGCCCTGCTGGACTTCGCGCGCATCGAGGCCGGGCGCATGCAGGCCTGCTACGAGCCCACGGACCTGGCCCGCGCCACGGCCGAGCTGGCCAGCGTGTTCCGCTCGGCCATGGAGCAGGCGGGCCTGCGGCTGCGCGTGGACTGCCCGCCACTGCAAGGGCCGGTCTACGTGGACCAGGACATGTACGAAAAGATCGTGCTCAACCTGCTGTCCAACGCCTTCAAGTTCACCTTGCAGGGCGAGATCGCCGTGGCGCTGCACGACGCGGGCCCTGCGGTGGAGCTGTCCGTCAGCGACACCGGCTCGGGCATTTCGCCCCAGCACCTGCCCCATCTTTTCCAGCGCTTTCACCGCATTCCGGGCAAGCCCGCCCGCACGCACGAGGGCACGGGCATCGGCCTGGCCCTGGTGCAGGAACTGGTGCGGCTGCATGGCGGCACCATCACGGTCACCAGCACGGAGGGCGAGGGCAGCCGCTTCACCGTGCGGCTGCCCAAGGGCAGCGCGCACCTGCCGGCCGAACAGGTGAACCCCATCGCGGCACCGTCAACCCCGCCGCCGCCGGGGCACGGCGCGGGCGCCCCGGCCGCACGCCAGCTCGTGGACGAGACGCGGCAGTGGGTGCCGGGCGAATCGCCCACGCACGCCCCGCACGGCGTGCCGGCTGGTGCCGAACCGCAAGGCCCCCGGCCGCGCATCGTCTGCGCCGACGACAACGCCGACATGCGCGGCTATATCGGCCAGTTGCTGCGTCCGCTGTACGAGGTGGAGGTGGCCGGCGACGGCCGGGCCGCGCTGGACTGCATCCGGCGCCAGCGGCCCGATCTCGTGATTGCCGACGTGATGATGCCCGTGCTCGACGGCTTCGAGCTGCTGCATGCGCTGCGCAGCGACGAGGCCACGCGCTCCATCCCCGTCATCATGCTGTCCGCGCGTGCAGGCCAGGAGGCCCAGGTCGAAGGCCTGCGCGCCGGCGCGGACGACTACCTGGTCAAGCCCTTTTCGGCGCGCGAGCTGCTGGCGCGCGTCGCCTCGCTGCTGCAGTTCGAGCGCGTGCGCGAGCAGGCCCATGCTGCCCTGCGCGCCAACGAGAAAAGGCTGCGCGCCATCATCGACCAGATGCCGGCGGGCGTGGGCGTGTCCGACATGGGCGGCACCATGGTGCTCAGCAATGCGCTCATGGACCGATTCGTCCCGCGCGCCATCCCGTCCACCCTTGCCGACCGCGTGCAGCGCTGGCGCGGCTGGGACGACAAGGGCCGGCCCATACCGCCCGAGAACTGGCCCGGCAGGCGCGCGCTGCGCGGCGAGGTGGTCATGCCGGGGCTGGAGATGCTGCACACCGACGACGAGGGCCGCGAATGGTGGATGCGCGTCAGCGCCGCTCCGCTGCGCGATGACGGCGGGCAGCTCGTGGGCACCTGCTCCGTCATCCAGGACATCACCGAACTCAAGCGCGCCGAGCAGCACCTCAGGGAGGCCGACCGGCGCAAGGACGAGTTCCTGGCAACCCTGGCCCACGAGCTGCGCAATCCGCTGGCACCCATCAGCCACGGCCTGCAAATCCTCAAGCGCACCGTCCATGGCGACGACAGCGCGCGCCGCAGCCAGGAGATGCTGGAGCGCCAGGTCAACCACATGGTGCGCATGGTGGACGACCTGCTGGAGGTCTCGCGCATCACCACGGGCAAGGTCCAGCTGCGCAAGGAGGTGGTGGACCTGAACAACGTGCTGCAAGGCGTGGCGGCGGCCAGCCATGCGGTCATGGAATCCGGCGGCCACCAGCTTCGGCTGGAGCTGCCCGCCGAGACCCTGCTGCTGCCGGCCGACCCCGTGCGGCTGGCGCAAATGGTCACCAACCTTCTCAACAATGCCGCCAAGTACACCGATCCCGGCGGCCACGTCGTGCTGGCGGCCTGGGCAGAGGGTGCGCAGGCCGTGATCTCCGTGCGTGACGACGGCATAGGCATCCCCGCCGCGCTGCTGGACAGGATCTTCGACATGTTCATGCAGGTGGACCGCGGCGGCCGCCAGGGCCAGGGGGGCCTGGGCATCGGCCTGACCCTGGTGCGCAGCCTGGTGGAGATGCACGGCGGCAGCGTGCAGGCGCTCAGCGAAGGTCCGGGCCAGGGCAGTGAATTGCGGCTGCGCCTGCCCTTGCCGGCCCATGCACCTGCCGATGCATCCGCCCATGCACCCGCCGATGTGCCCTCCCTGCCCGGCCCGGCCGCAGGCGCGCAGTCCGGGGACGCGCCAGCCTTCGGCCGCATCCTGGTGGTCGATGACAACGCGGACGCCGCCGACACCCTGTCCATGCTGCTAGGGCTGCTGGGAGCCGAGGTCGAGATCGCCCGCGACGGCCCCGGCGCGCTGGCCATGCACGACGCCTTCAGGCCCGACGTCGTGCTGCTGGACATCGGCCTGCCCGGCATGGACGGCCTGGAAGTTGCGCGCCGCATCCGCGCCCGTCAGGGCCGCGACCAGGTCCTGCTGATCGCCCTCACGGGCTGGGGGCAGGAGGATGACCTGAGACGATCGCGCGAGGCCGGCATGGACCACCACCTGGTCAAGCCCGTGAGCTTCGACACGCTGGAGCGGTTGCTCAGGAGCCTGCGCACGTCTGCATGAGCACCGCCTTTGCGCGCGACAATCCCCGCTTCGCCCAGCCTGCCTGCGCCGCCTGCGCGGCTCGCGCGCCTGCCGCAGAACTCACCGAGACCCATGACCGCCCTGCCCCCCATCAATGCCGAGCGCCTTTGGCGCCGTGTCCAGACCCTGTCCACCTTCACCCTGCCCGACCGGCCCTGGACCCGCCGCGCCTTCTCGCCCGAGTTCGACCAGGCCCGCGCCTGGCTGCGCGCCGAGTTCGCGGCCGCGGGCATGCAGGTGCATCTGGATGAAGGCGGCAATCTGGTCGGCCGCCTGCCGGCTGCCCAGGCCGCTGCGGGCAGCGCAGAACGCGCCCCCATCTCCACCGGCTCGCACTGCGACACCGTGATGATGGGCGGGCGCTTCGACGGCATCATCGGCGTGCTGGCCGGCATCGAGGTGGCGCACTGCCTGCATGAAAACGGCATCGCCCTGCAGCACCCGTTCGAGGTGATCGACTTCCTGTCCGAGGAGCCCAGCGACTACGGCATCTCCTGCATAGGCAGCCGCGCGCTGTCGGGCAAGCTGGACGCCGCCATGCTGGCGGCACGCAACCCGCAAGGCGAAACCCTGGCCGAAGGCATGCGGCGCATCGGCGCACGGCCCGAGGCGCTGGACCGCCCGCTGCGCAGCGCCGGCGGCACGGCCGCCTTTGTGGAGCTGCACATAGAGCAGGGCCCGGTGCTGGAGCAGCGCGGCCTGCCCATTGGCGTGGTGACGAACATCGTGGGCATACGCCGCGTGGGCTTCACCGTGCACGGCCAGGCCGACCACGCAGGCACCACGCCCATGGACATCCGACAGGACGCGCTGGTGGGCGCGGCGCGCATCATCGATGCGGCCAACCGCAAGGCCGCTGCGCTCAATGGCCAGCCCCACTATGTGGTGGCCACCGTGGGCCGGCTCTCGCTCACGCCCAATGCCTCCAATGCCGTGCCTGGCCTGGTCGAGATGATGATGGAAGTGCGCAGCGACCACGCCGGCGTGCTGGAGCGCTTCCCCGAGGAACTGCTGGCCGAAGTCCTGCCCGGCCTGGCCGCCCTGCGCGTGCGTGCCGAGATGGCCGACGTGAGCCGCTCCCAGCCCACGGACTGCGCTGGCCTGGTCATGCAGGGCGTGGAGCAGGCCTGCGACAACCTGGGCTACGCCCACATGCGCATGCCCAGCGGCGCCGGCCATGACGCCGTCTACATGGCGCCCACCGGCCCCATGGGCATGATCTTCATCCCCTGCCTCCACGGCCGCAGCCACGCGCCCGAGGAATGGATAGAGCCGTCCCAGCTGCTGGACGGCACCCGGGTGCTGTACGAGACGGTGCGCGTGCTGGACAGGCAGTTGGCGCAGGGCTGAGCGCCTGGCCTGCGGCCAGGCACCAAGGCGGCATAAAATAGCCCGCTTCCCTCTGGAGCAGGCACAAGCTGCTCCTTGGTGGAAGCCCCTGTGGCACAGATTGCGGAAATCCGCCCAAATAGCGGGTTTCCCAATGCAAGATGGCGGAACCACCCTCCCCGATCATCGACAACCCACCGCATGGGCGGCCCGGTGCTGCCGGTCCGCTGCGAGAAGGTTGCACCGCCCCATCAGACCCTGGAGTTTCTTCTTTCATGTTCCGCCAACTGATCACCTGCACCGCCGTGGCCGCCGCCATGGGCCTGAGCTTTTCCGCAGCCGCCCAAGGTGCGGCTGCCGACTATCCGAACAAGCCCGTGCGCATGATCGTGCCCTTCCCGCCCGGCGGCGGCACCGACATCCTCGCGCGCGTGGTGTCCAACAAGCTCACCGAAGTCAGCAAGTGGACCGTGGTGCCCGACAACCGCGCGGGCGCAGGCGGCACCATCGGCATCACCGAGGCCGCCAAGGCGGCGCCCACGGGCTACGACATGGTCATGGGCCAGAAGGACAACGTGGTCCTGGGCCCCTACCTCTACAAGAACCTGCCCTGGAACCCCGTCAAGGACCTGGTGCCCGTGGCCCACGTGGCCTACACGCCCATCGTGATCGCCACCAGCGTGAACTCGCCCTACAAGACCCTGGCCGACATCGTGGCCGCTGCCAAGCAGCACCCGGGCAAGGTGACCTACGGCTCGCCGGGCAATGGCACCAGCATCCACCTCTCGGGCGTGCTGCTGGAGAAGGCGGCGGGCATCCAGCTGGTGCACGTGCCCTACAAGGGCTCCAACCCGGCCCTGATGGATGCGCTGGCCGGCAACGTGGACCTGCTGGTGTCCTCCGTGCCCTCGGCCATCGGCCAGATCAAGGCCGGCAAGCTGCGCGCCATCGCCGTGACCTCGGCCAAGCGCTCGTCCTCGCTGCCCGACACGCCCACGCTGGCCGAATCGGGCCTCAAGGGCTTTGACGTCAGCACCTGGTACGGCCTGTTCATGCCCAAGGGCACGCCCACGGCCATCGTGACCAAGGTCAACGCCGAAGTGAACAAGCTGCTGGCCATGCCCGAAGTGCGCGACGCCATCCAGACCCAGGGCGCCGAGCCCCAGTCCATGACCGTGGCCGACTTCGACAAGATGTTCCAGGCCGACTTCAAGCAGTCCAAGCAGATCGTCGAGTCCTCGGGCGCCAAGATCGAGTGACGCCGCGTCTCCTTGATGCAGATCAGACTGATCTGCATCAAGGGGCGATGTGACAGTCCCGTGAATACTTCTCCGGAAATCATCGAATTCCTGGAGAACGCCATGGCATTGCTGGTCTGGGTCCCCGAGCTGGACACCGGAATTGCAGAGATCGACAGGCAGCACCGCCGCATCGTCGACTACATCAACAAGCTCTACGAGCTGCGGTCCTCGCCCGACCGCGAGGCCCTGGGCGATGTCATCGGCGAGATGATCGACTACACCGTCTCGCACTTCGTGTTCGAGGAAAGCCTGATCGAGAGCGCCGGCTACATGTTCGCCGGCCCGCACAAGAAGGTGCACGAGCTGTTCACCCGCCGCGTGATCGAGATGCAGACCCGCTTCGATGCCGGCGAGGACGTGGCCGCCGAGCTGCACGGCATGCTCTCGCGCTGGCTGTTCAACCACATCCGCAACGAAGACACCGGCTACGTGGACTCGGCCAAGGCCTATCTGCGCATGGCGCGCGAGTCCAGTCCTGCCGCCGAGAAGGAAAGGCTCAAGAACGAAGTGCTGCAGGAACTGGAACTGCAGCGCAAGAAAAAGGGCTGGCTGGCACGGCTGCTCAATCGCTGATCGCCCTCTCCCCCTGCAGCGCACCAATAAAAACGGCTCCCGAAGGAGCCGTTGACGTTTCACCCGGCGAAGGGCCGAGCGGCCCGGGGATTACTCGCGCACCACCAGCACCGGCACGCGCACGGCGCCCAGCACGCGCTGGGTCACGCTGCCCAGCATCAGCTTTTCCAGGCCACGGCGGCCTTGCGAGCCCATGATGATCAGGTCGGCGCCCGTGCTCTCGAGCACGCGCACGATGCCTTCGTGCACCGCATGGCCTTCGCCCACCACGGTGGTGGCGGTGATGCCGGCCTCGTCGGTGATCTTCTTGACGGCGTCCAGCGTGGTGTTGGCCTCGGCCGTGGCCGCGCTCAGGTACTGCGACTGGCCGTAGGCGAAGTCGGCGCCCACGCCCGTGAACGGATAGGGGTCCACCACGTAGACCGCCGTCAGCGTGCTGCCAAAGACCTTGGCCAGCTCCACGCCCTTGTGGACCGCCAGCATCGAGCTGTTGGAGCCGTCCACGGGAACCAGGATGTGCTTGAACATGCGTTTTCTCCTTTGTGCTTGGCCGCCCTCAGGAATCGGGGGCGGCCGGGTCGATGAACCAAAGTGTGCGCCCATCATGCGCCAGCGTCTTGAGCTGCATCAATCCTTGCGGCGACGCGTCAGCTCCGAGCCCTGGAACCCCTGGCGGCGATAGGTCAGCACCAGGGTATCGCGCACACCGCCCGGCTGCTCGGGCTGTATGGGCGTGGTCTCGTGGATCATGCGGGCATCGTCCAGCAGCATCACCGACCAGGGCTCGGTCAGCGTGAAGCGCTGGCCGCTGGGGCCCGTGGCCTCGAAGATGCGCGTCTCGCCGCCCTTCACGCCCTCGCGCCCGACCAGGATCACGGCCACCAGGTCCACGCCGTCGCGATGCGCGCCTTCGGGGGTGGGCCGGCCAATGCCGTCCGTGGTGTCGATGCGGAACTGGTGGGACTCGATGAACCAGCGCTCGTGCTGCACATCATCGCCCTGGGCGCAGAACACCTGGTCGGACAGGCCCGCCAGCGCCAGCAGCAGGCGGCTCCAGGTGGCGCTTTGCGCCGTGGCATCGCGCATGGGCTCGAACATGCGCAGCATGCCGCCATGCAGGGCGTTGTACTCCACCGGCTGCCAGTGCGCGCGGTGCTCCACCTGCTGCAGCCCGTCCTGCCCCGCGATGAAGCAGGAATGGCGGCGGCGCCGGTAGCGCCCGCCGTCCTTCAGAAAGGCATCGGGCGGCAGCTGGGCCCAGTCGGCATCGAGCGCATGCAGCTCGGTCAAGGACACGCCCGCCCAGGCCGCGAATTCATCGGGGCGCAGCACCGCATAGCCTGCGTCGCGCAGCGACTGCGCTGCATTCTGGGGAGCGATATAGGGAGGGGGAAACGTGATGTGCGCCATAACCTGCCAAGCTTACTCCTCGCCCGCACCCGTCCGGGCGAGGCGGCCTGCAAATTTGCGCAATGCTGTGGCGACAGGCGCGCATCAATGCGGGCGCAGCCTCGGCGGCGCCCGGGGCCTCACGCCGGCCCTCACACCAGCGGCAACCCCACATAGTTCTCCGCCAGCGAGGTCGAGCCTGCCCGGGAGTTGACGATGTAGTCCAGCTCCGCCTCCTGCACCTTGGTGTCGAAGCCGCCCGCGTCGGGGAAGCGGTGCATGAGCGAGGTCATCCACCACGAAAAGCGCTCGGCCTTCCAGACGCGGCGCAGGCATTGCTCGGAGTAGCCGTCGATGCCTTCGGGCGCCTTGTCGCGGTAGTACTGCGCGAAGGCGCTGGACAGGTAGCCCACGTCCGAGGCGGCCAGGTTCAGGCCCTTGGCGCCCGTGGGCGGCACGATGTGGGCCGCGTCGCCGGCCAGGAACAGGCGGCCGAAGCGCATGGGCTCGGTCACGAAGCTGCGCAGCGGGGCAATGCTCTTTTCCAGCGAGGGACCGGTCACCAGGCGCTCGCGGGCCTCGGGGTCCAGGCGCAGGCGCAGTTCGTTCCAGAAGGCCTCGTCGCTCCAGTCCTCGACCTTTTCGGTCAGCGGCACCTGCAGGTAGTAGCGGCTGCGCGTGGCGCTGCGCTGGCTGCACAGTGCGAAGCCGCGCTCGGTCTGGGCGTAGATCAGTTCGTGCGAGACGGGCGGCGTGTCCGACAGCAGGCCCAGCCAGCCGAAGGGGTAGACCTTCTCGAAGGTGCGCACCTTGTCCTGCGGCACGCTGGCGCGGCAGATGCCGTGAAAGCCGTCGCAGCCGGCGATGAAGTCGCATTGCAGCTCATGGACCTGGCCGTCCTTCTCATAGCGCACGACGGGGCTGTCGCCATCGAAGCCCACGGGCTGCACGTTGCTGGCTTCGTAGACCGTGGTCAGGCCCTCGGCGGCGCGCACTTCCATCAGGTCGCGCGTGACCTCGGTCTGGCCGTAGACCATGACGCGCTTGCCGCCGGTCAGGCCATGCAGGTCGATGCGGTGGCGCTGGCCGCCAAACAGCAGCTCGATGCCGTCGTGCGGCAGGCCTTCTGCGCGCATGCGGGCATCGGCGCCGGCCTGCTCCAGCAGGTCCACGGTGACCTGTTCGAGCACGCCGGCGCGGATGCGTCCCAGCACGTAGTCGGCGCTGCGCTGCTCGATGATGACGTTGTCTATGCCTGCGCGGTACAGCAGCTGGCCGAGAAGCAGGCCGGCAGGGCCTGCGCCGATGATGGCGACTTGGGTACGCATTGATCTGTCTCCGTTGCGTTGTTCGATGTCATGGCCGGTTCATGCCATGGCCTGGTCCCAAGACTAGTTTTGAGGCAGCGCAAAGACGAGGGGCTGGCACATGAGTTGCGCGGTGATCGCGCAATCTGCGCGACAATCGCGCACTACCTGCATACCCGCCCTCCCCGCCCATGAACCAGCCCTTTCCCATCGACCCCGATGACTTCATCGCCGGACTGGCCAAGGGCCTGGCCGTGCTGGAGAGCTTCGACACCGAGCGCCAGCGCCTGAACGCCACCATGGCGGCCGAGCGCTCGGGCATCACGCGCACGGCCGCGCGCCGCCATCTGCTGACGCTGGCGCACCTGGGCTACCTGGAGACGGACGGCAGCCATTTCTGGCTGGCGCCCAAGGTGCTGCGGCTGTCGGGCAGCTACCTGGCCTCGGCGCGGCTGCCGCGCATCGTCCAGCCCGTGCTCTACCGGCTGGCGGCGCAGACCCAGCTGTCGTTTTCCTGCGTGGTGCGCGATGGCCACGAGGTGGTCATCGTGGCGCGCAGCGCCCTGCACGAGCGCGGCCAGCGCCTCATGGCCCACGGCCTGCATCTGGGCAGCCGCCTGCCCGCCCATGCCACCTCCACGGGCCGCGTGCTGCTGGCCGCCCTGCCTGCGGCCGAGCTCAGGCAATGGCTGGCCTCGCACGACCTGCGGCGCCTGACCGCCCACACGGTGACGGACAGCGCAGCGCTCGAAGGCGTGCTGGACGAAGTGCGCCGCCAGGATTTCTGCCTGGCCCTGGAAGAGCATGAGCTGGCCGTGCAGGCCCTGGCCGTGCCGCTGCGCAACATGGAGGGGCGCACGGTGGCCGCGCTCAACATCGTGACCTCGCCCCAGCGCATGGCGCCGGCCGACATGGTGGCCGAGCTGCTGCCGCTGCTGCAGGAGGCGGCGCGGGAGCTGCGGCCGTTGCTCTGAGGCCTGGCTGAACTGCCGCCGTCGCTGCAACCGCTCAGAGCGGCGCGCACACCTGCTGGCTCAGTTCGCGCAGGGCCAGAGAAGTCTTGCGGATCAGCGGCGTGGCCTTTTTCTTGGCCGACTGCGCCAGGCACAGCGTGCTCAC
Source organism: Delftia sp. WY8 (assembly GCF_018437695.1). Classification (NCBI taxonomy): domain Bacteria; kingdom Pseudomonadati; phylum Pseudomonadota; class Betaproteobacteria; order Burkholderiales; family Comamonadaceae; genus Delftia; species Delftia sp. WY8. The sequence continues at coordinate 6,222,597 of NZ_CP049795.1, read as the reverse complement.
CACATGGGGCGATTCGATGGGAATGCCCACCAGCTCGGCATCGGTCAGGTGGCTGCGCATGGCGCTGTCGGTCAACGCGGCGTAGCCGTAGCCGCCGCGCACCAGGTCCAGGATGGCCGGCACGCTGGACACTTCCCAGACCACGTTGAGCTTGACCTGGGACAGCGTGGCCTGGGCCTCCATCAGCTTGCGGAAGATCTGGCCGTGCTGCGGCATGATCAACGGAAACTGCGACAGCTCGTCAAAGCGCACGCTGCTGCGCCCGCCCAGCGTGCGCGCCGGGCCGATCAGGCACAGGCGCTCTTCCAGCACGGGCGTGACCTCGATGTGCGGATGCGGCTCGGGCGTATAGACCAGGCCCAGGTCCATGCGGCCCGAGGTCAGCCATTCGGCGATGTTCATGGAAAAGCCCTCGACCACGGCCAGCCGGGCCTTGGGCATGTCCTTGCTGAACAGATCGATCAGCGGCAGCGTCAGGCGCCGCGCCAGGCTGGGCGGCAGGCCCACCACGATGCGGCCCACGGGCTCGTCGCGCTGGCTGCCCAGATCCTCCTTGGCCAGCGCCACGCGCTGCATGATGGCGTGGCCGTGCTCCAGCAGGCGGCGGCCCGCGTCGGTCAGGGTCACGCCGCGGCCGGTGCGGATCAGCAGGGTTTCGCGCAGCTCGGTCTCCAGCGCCCGCACCTGGCGGCTCAGTGCGGGCTGGGCCGTCTCCAGCAGCACGGCCGCCTTGCTGAAGCTGCCGGTCTCGGCCACATGCACGAACGTCTCTATCTGCTGCAAATTCATGTTCTCTCGCCTCCTCACTTATGCCATTTTGCTATAGCTGCTAGCGCCAGCCACGGCTAGGTGCTTTGCAACGAACTGACACAATGCGGCGACTGGATGATCCAGCCGCTCCCGCAAGAGAGCGTAAAAACAAGAGCAGCCTGTGCCTTGCCGGCATAGGACCAAGCCCCCCAGCAAGCCCAACAGCGACTCGGAGACAAACCATGAAAGACAGCGCCTTCCGCATCAATCGCCGCCAGGCGGGCCTCGCCCTTGGCGCCCTGGCCATGGGCGCCCTGGCACCCGCGCGTGCCCAGTCGGGTGCCGCCGCCAACTGGCCCACCAAGCAGGTGCGCATCATCAATCCGTTCCCCGTGGGCGGCGGGCCGGACGGCACCTCGCGCCTGGTGGCCGACAAGCTGGCGCGCCTGTGGAACCAGCCCGTCATCGTGGAAAACCGCCCTGGCGGCAACGGCTTCATCGCCATCGAGGCCTTCAAGCGCGGCGCCACCGACGGCACGGACATCATCCAGCTGGACAACGTCCACCTGGCCGCCTATCCCCACCTGTTCAAGAAACTGCCCTACAGCATCGACAAGGACTTCGAGGTCGTCCTGCCGCTGTTTCGCACCTTCTTCTTCGTCTGCGTGCCGGTCAACAGCCCCTACAAGACCGTGGCCGACCTGATTGCCGACGCCAAGGCGCGCCCCGGCAAGCTCAACTACGGCTCGTGGTCCGTGGGCAACCCGGTGCACCTGGGCTCGGCCCTGCTGGAGTCGCTGACGGGCACCAAGATGGAACACGTCATCTACAAGGAAACCAGCCAGCTGTACACCAGCGTGGCCACGGGCGAGCTGGCCTTTGCGCTGGGCTCCTCGGGCACGGCCGGCCCGCTGATGCGCTCGGGCAAGCTGCGCTTTCTGGCCGTGCTGGCGCCCCACCGCCTCAAGGGCTATGAAGACGTGCCCACCGTGGCCGAGTCCGGCGGCCCGGCCGATGCCGTGGTCACCGGCTGGAATGCCTTTGCCGTCTCCAAGTCCACGCCGCCGGCCGTGGTCGAGAAGATCCGCCAGGACACCATGAAAGTCCTGCGCGAGCCCGACATCCAGCCCAAGTTCCAGACCTTCGGCTACGAGAACTACTTTCCCACGCCCGAAGAGTTCAAGGCCTTCATCGTCGAAGAGAACAAGCGCTTTGGCGACGTGATCCGCCGCGCCAAGATCGAGCTGTAAGCCACAGGCCACAGCAGGCGCAGACGCAAAAAAGCCGCCGCGCCGCAAGGCCGGCGGCTTCTTTCATGCCGTCTTCAGCGCGACAGCCCGCGCGCCGCAATCGGCCACAGCGCGTGCACCGTGCCGCCCTGCAGCACCACCAGCTCGTCGTGCAGGTTGAATGTCGGGTCCACGTGGGAGGGCAGCAGCTGCAGCACGCTGCCCAGGGCGGGCGCCTGGGCGCCAGGCTCCACGCATACCACGCTGTGCTCGTCATTGATGGCCACGCAGCGCAGGCCCGGCGTGCCGTAGACGGCGGGCGGGCCGCATTCGGCCGAGGTGGATTTCAGGCCCGCATCGAGGATGACGCGGTCCGGCGCGGGCGTGCTCATCACCGTGGACAGCAGGAACAGGCTGCGGCGAAAGGCCAGCGCCCCGCCCCATTCGTTGGCACCGTAGTCGCCATCCATGAAGGCATAGGAGCCCGGCTGCAGCTCGGTGTAGACGCCGCTGGCCGCGTCGAACTCCACGCTGCCCGTGCCGCCGCCCGTGATGGTGTGGCACGCCAGGCCGTTGTCGCGCAGCAGCTGCGCGCAGGCCGCCGCCCGGCTCGCAGCCTCCTGGCAGGCCTGCGCACGCTCTTCGCGGCTGCGCCGGTGCTGCACCGCGCCGTGGTAGGCCTGCAGGCCCGCGAAATTCAGGCCCGGCAGATCACGCGCCTGCCGCGCCAGGGCCAGCACGGCCTCGGGGCCCGTGACGCCGCAGCGGCCCTGACCCACGTCCACCTCGACCAGCACGTCGATCTCCACGCCCGCCTGCGCCATGGCCTCGGACAGCTGCACCAGGTTGGCCGCGTTGTCCACGCACACGGCCATGCGCGCACTGCGCGCCAGCCGGGCCAGCAGCGCGTGCTTGGCCGGCCCCACGACCTCGTTGCTGATCAGGATGTCGCGCACGCCGGCCGCCACAAAGGGCAGCGCTTCGCTCACCTTCTGGCAGCAGATGCCACGTGCGCCCAGCGCCAGCTGGCGCAGCGCGATCTGGGGGCACTTGTGCGCCTTGGCATGCGGGCGCAGCGCCACGCCATGGCGGTCGGCCCAGTCCTGCATGGTGCGCAGGTTGGCATCGAAGGCCGTCAGGTCCAGCGCCAGGCTGGGTGTGTCGATGCGATCGAGCGGATCGCCGGGCCGTGCGGCAGGCTCCATTGCCAGGCCGCTGGCGTCATCGTGCAAGGGCATGGTGCTGTGCCTCATTCCTGCGGGGGCGCGTACTGGGCGATGACCTCGGCCTCGGTCATGGTCGGCGTCTGGTTGGCGAAGTCGTAGTAGCCGGGCTTTCTGTCGATGTAGATCTGCGTGGCCAGCTCGAAGTCCTGCGACTCGAAGGCGCCGGCCGGCACAAAGTACTCGCCCGTGGCGTGCAGCCGGTAGTACAGGTGCGTGCCGCACTGCCTGCAGAAGGCGCGCTCGGCCCATTCGGAGGAGGCATAGGTGCCTATGTGCTCGCCGCCCTCGAACTTCACATCGGGCCCGCAATGCACCGCCAGCATGGGGCCACCGCCCCAGCGCCGGCAGTACCCACAGTGGCAGGCCCCGATTTCCCGGGCCTGGGGAGAGAAAAAGCTGACAGCGCCGCAAAGACAGTGACCGTTCATGGTGCGTGGACCTTTCCGTGGGTTGCGAGTACCTGGGATTATTCACAGGTGTCGCGCATCATAGGGGATGGCGGGCCGCCTGCAAATCGCCGCGCCCTACACTGCGCGCCATGCGACTTTTTCATTTCAGCGAAGACGGGGACATCCGGCAGTTCCAACCCCGCCCGGTCCTGAAGGCGGCCCCCCGCCGCCAGGGACAGGAGTGGCTCAACGGCCCCCTGGTGTGGGCCATCGCACAGACGCATCAGCGGCTGTACCTGTTTCCGCGCGAATGCCCGCGCATCGTCATATGGCCGCACGAGCACAGCACCAGCGAAGACAGGGCGCAATGGCTGAACGACCTGCCCGCCGCAGCACAGGCCGTGGCCTATGTGGAGACCGCCTGGGCCGCGCGCCTGCATGCAGCCCGGATACACCGGTATGAGCTTCCAGTCGAGCCGTTCGAAAGCCTGGAGGATGCCGGCATGTACGTGAGCCGGCAGACCGTGCAGCCCCTGCGCCGGGACCTGCTGGTCGATCTGCCGCAAGCAATAGCGGAATGCGGCACCGAGCTGCGCATCGTCGATTCCCTGCAGCCGCTGCGCGGCGTCTGGGACAGCTCGCTGCATGCCAGCGGCATACGGCTGCGCAATGCGGCCAGCTGGGCCTGAGCACCGGACGCCACAGCGATGGCGGCGGCGACGGCAACCATGGGCAAGCACGTAGGCAAAAACAGGCAATTGCATTCGGACGTACGCTATAGTAACGAACGGTATCAAAAGCACGGTCTGCCGTATGACAAATGGACGACTGGATACCCTCCAGGAGGATACCCAACCGAGGCTGAAATGCACGATGCCATCACCAACCCCACGCAAGCTGCGGTGACCCCGGTGGCGCCAGCCCCCCTGGAAATACCCGATTACGAACTGCTGGAAACCTTGGGATCGGGTGGCTACGGCACCGTCTACCGCGCGCGCCACCGGCGCACGGGTGCATCGGTGGCCATCAAGGTCGTCAGGCTGCAGGAAGGCGGCCGCCAGGTGGAGCGCTTCCACCGCGAGACCATGCTGTGCGCGTCCCTGCACCATCCGCACATCGTCCAGTTGCTGGACAAGGGCGAGCAAGGCGACTGCGTCTACGGCGTCTTCGAATATGTGCCCGGCGAGACCCTCAAGAGCCTGATCCGCCGCCAGGGCGTGCTGACTGCCGCCGAGGCCGGCCGCCTCATGGCCGAGGTGCTCGATGCGCTGGACTGCGCGCATGCCGCCGGCATCGTGCACCGCGACCTCAAGCCCGACAACGTGATGGTCACCTCCACGGGCGCGGTGCGCCACGCCATGGTGCTGGACTTCGGCATTGGCACCGTGATCCCGCAGTTTGCCGGCCCGCAGGTCTCGCAGCTCACCATGGGCGACGAGTGCCTGGGCACGCCGGCCTACAGCGCGCCCGAGCAGCTGCGCGGCGAGCCGCCCAGCGCCCGCACCGACCTGTATGCCTGGGGGCTGATGTTCCTCGAATGCCTGACGGGCACGCCCGCCGTGCAGGGCGCCTCGGTGGCCGAGATCGTGCACCGCCAGCTCAGCCCGCAGGAAGTGCAGCTGCCGCCGGCCATCTCCACCCACCCCATCGCCGCCCTGCTGCGCAAGGCGCTCAAGAAGCGGCCTGCGGAGCGCAGCGACTCGGCGGCGGCCCTGCTCAGGGACCTCATGCGCGTGCGGCTGGACGATCTGGTGGGCCAGTTGCCCGCCGCCGCCCAGGTGCAGCAGGCGGACCTGACACGCACCGTGGCCACCACACGCGTGTTCTCCGAAGTGCGCCAGCTCACCGTGCTGTGCTGCAGCGTCTCCCTCTGGCCGGGCAGCGACACCCACGGCATGGACGGCACGACGGGCACCTCAAGCCAGCCCTCGCAGGGGCTGAACATCGAAGACATCGAACTGCTGCAGCGCGAGGAACTCACGCTGTTCTCCGACGTTGCCACCCGGCGCGGAGGCATGCTGGCGGGCACGCTGGGCGACCGCATGCTGGTGCTCTTCGGCTACCCGCACACCAGCGACACCGATGCCCGCCAGGCCGGCATGACGGCCCAGGAGCTGCTGACGCTCAGCCGCAGCCGCGCAGCCGCCATCGAGCAGGTCCACGGACTGCACCTCGGAATCCGCATGGGCCTGCACACCGGCATGGCCGTGGTGGTCGGCGGCGAAGCGCCCTCGGGCCATGCCGTCAACGTGGCCATGCGGCTGGAGGCCATCGCCGATGCGGGCACCCTGCTGGCCAGCGAAAGCAGCCACCGCCTGCTGTCGCGTCATGCGCGCTTCGAGAAGGCCGGCAGCCTGCGCCTGCCCGGCCAGCCCACGGGCATGCAGACCTATCGCCTGGAGCTGGAGCAGCCAGCCGAGCTACTGCAGGGACCGGTGTCCGATGCAGCCTTGCAGTGCATAGGCCGCGAACCCGAACTGCAGCGCCTGCACGACGCATGGGCGCGGGCCCGCGAAGCCGGGGGCAATGCGCTGTGGATTCGCGGCGAGCCGGGCATCGGCAAATCCTGCCTGGCCGACATGCTGCTCGTCCACGCCAGGACACAGGGCGCGAACACCGTGGTGCTGCAATGCCAGCCCGAGCACCGCAACACCGCGCTGACCCCTTTCCTGGGCCTGATACGGCAGCGGCTGGAGGCGGCAGATCCCCCGCAGGACCACCGCGAACAGATGCGCGAAGCCCTGCGCGCCGCAGGCTGCGATGCCGAGGCCGCCCTGCCCATTCTGTGCGCCTGGCTCTCGCTGCCCCTGGGCGACTGCGAGCCCAGCCGCATCTCGGCCGTCATGCAAAGGGCGCTGCTGCTGCAGTCCACCGCGCAATGGCTGCTGCACATGTCCGAAGCCGAGCCCCTGCTGCTGGTCGTCGAGGACGTGCACTGGGCCGACCCCACCAGCATCGAACTGCTGGAGCAACTGGTATCACGCCTGCCCGGGCGGCGCGTGCTGCTGGTGCTCACGGCACGTCCGCAGTGGCAACCGCCCGAGGGCCTGCAGGCCGACTGCGTGGACGTGCGGCGCCTGGAAGACGCCCAGGCCACCGAACTGGCCCGCCAGACGCTGGCACCGCGCCGGCTCAGCCCTGCCGTGATCCGCCACGTGGTGGAACGCACGGACGGCGTGCCGCTGTTCATCCAGGAAATGGCGCGCATGCTGCTGGATGCCCACCTGGTGGAGGAAGACGGCGTCTGGGACTTTCGCCATGCCGGACTGCCGGCCGCCATTCCGCTCACGCTGCGCGACTCGCTGGTCAGCCGCTTTGACCGCATCGGCCCGCTCAAGCCCCTGCTGCAGCTGGCCGCCACCATGGGCCGGCACTTCGACTTCGACCTGCTGTGCGCCTGCCTGGAACGCCCGCAGGGCGAAGTCGGGCAGGAACTGGCCGCCCTGGGCCAGGCCGGCCTGGTGATTGCCGACGAACGCGCGGGCCCGGGCGCCTACATGTTCCGCCACGCGCTGATCCGCGACACGGCCTACGAATGCATGCTGGTATCGCAGCGCCGGCTGCTGCACCGCGACGTGGCCCTGGCCCTGATGCAGCACCAGCCGCAGCGCGTTGCGGCGGAACCCGCAGGCGTGGCCCAGCACTGGGCGGACGCCGGCGACCACGCCCAGGCCGTGGCCCTGGCCGTGCGGCAGTTGCGCATCACCCAGCTGCGCTCGCTCAACGATGAAACCATTGCCTACGCGCGCCATATCGACGACTGGCTGCAACAGCTCCAGGGCGTGGCCCAGCGCGAGGCGCGGCTGGACGTCAACAGCTACGTGACCCAGGCGCTGATGAACAAGCACGGCTGGGCCCATGCCCAGGTGGTGGAACGCATCGCGCTGTCGCAGGAGCTGCTGGCCGGCCCGGGCGCCAACGCCGTGGCCGACTACAAGCAGGTGCAGCACCTGTGGATGCTGATCACCTACCACCACGTGGCCAGCAACCGCGAGGAAGTGCGCCAGCTCAGCCACCGGCTGCTGGAGCAGGCCGTGCGCCAGCAGGACACGGGCGTGCTGGTGGCCGCCCAGACCTACCTGGGACTGGCCCACTACTCCGACGGCCGATTCGAGCAGGCCGAAGAAGCGCTGACCGACGCCATCACCCGCTACGACCCCGTGGCCCATGCCCACCATGCGGCCGAGTTCGGCTTCGACACCCGTGTCTGGGCCACCTGCGGGCGCGCCCTGGTGCGCTGGTTCGCCGGCTTCGGGCAGGCCGCGCTGGCCGATGCGGCCGACGCCGTGCGCCTGGCGCACGAGGTCTCGCACATTCCCTCGCTGAGCATGGCCCTGCTCTACCAGGGCCTGGTCCACCAGGCGCGCGGCGACCGGGCCAGCGCGCTGGCCACCACGGGCGAGCTGCTGGACATCACGGCCCGCTACGGCCTGCCAGCGTTCTCGGGCTATGCGGACATCATCCGCTGCTGGGCCCTGGGCGAGGGCACGGCAAGCGAAGACAGCGAAGGCATAGCGCGCGCCAGCGCAACGGCGCAGGTGCTCTGGGACATGGGCTGCCGCTACTGCCAGACCTACTACCGCTCCTTCGTCGCCGAAATGCTGGCGGCCAGCGGGCGCTGGACCGAGGCCCTGGACAAGATCGACGAATGCCTGCGCCTGGCCGACGTGCTGGACGAACGGCTGCACAGCAGCGAGCTGCACCTGAAGAAGGCCCGCTTCCTGCTGGCCATGGGCGCCGACCACGCGGCCGTGCAGGACAGCCTGGCCCAGGCGGCCGGGACTGCGCGCACTGCCGGCAAGTACCGCACCGAAACCGAGGCACTGGCCCTGTCGCAGGCCCTGGCACCCGCCAGGCAGGACGTGGCCGCGCGCCTGAGTGAGCTGGCCGCGCTGCGGCCTGAACTGTCCGTGCACCTGTCCGGGCCCCTGCCCGGCCAGGCGCATTTTTCTTGAACCGAGGATGAAGTCACATGACCACCCAGCTGCAGAATACTGAACCGTTGCTCGCATTCCGCCTTGCCTACCTGCGGGCCATCGCCCGCTCCTGGCAGGATGACGCCTACCGCCGTGACCTGCTGGGGCAGCGCGACATCCAGCCCATGCTGCACCGCGACTTCAACCTGCCGACCCAGTGGCCCCAGGTCGATGTGTCGCTGCGCCTGAGCGACGACCCCACCCAGCGCGCCGAATGGAAGCCCGTGCTCACGGCCGGCTGGATCGGTCCCGACGATGAATTCGTCATCGTCCTGCCCCAGGCGCCCCAGACCCATGCCTCCGAGGCCCTGGCCGCCTACTACCAGCTGTTCCCCAACTTCATGGGCGTGAGCACCTCGTTCGAGGAACCGAACAACGGCATGCTCAGGGCTGCCCTGCCCACTGGCCTGGGCATCCCCGGCGGCGGCCCCGACTCGCTGCTGGCCTTCGGCGGCGTGGTGTTGCGCGCCATCGCCCTGGCCTGGCAGTCGCCCGAGTTCCACGCGGAGCTGACGCGTGACGACGGCAAGGACAAGGCCCCCGTGCTGAGCCAATGGCTGGGCTACAACAACCCGTTCAACTTCCAGGTCCGCTTCGAGACCGAACAGGCCTTCACCTGGGACGCCGCGCGCGGCGAGTGGAACCTGCAGCGCGCAGACGGCACGGCCATCAAGAACGGCATCGTGCTGAACTACCCGGTGGCACCCGCCGAGCAGGACCTGTGGGCCATCGCCCTCACCTCCTACAACAACACCGGTGACGCCTATCCCTTCACCTGCTGATACGGCACCGGCGCAGCTGCAAGGGGCCACGGCTACCTTGCTGCTGACGCTGGCGGCACGTGCCCGCGCTGCAGGTGCGGCAGCTCCCCCGGAGCTGCACGACCTGCCGCCCTTTGCCGACCCCGAGGCGTGCCGCATCGCGGCGGCGCTGCCCCAGGCCAGCGAGGCGCACGCCGCCGACCCCGCCTTTGTGCGCAGCGTGGTGCTGCGCACGCAGCTGTTCGACCGGCTCACCACGCAATTCCTGAGCGCGCATCCGTCCGGCCTGTGCATTGCGCTGGGCGCGGGCCTGTGCACGCGGCGCAGCCGCCTGGCGGCCCTGGCCGGCACCGCACGCTGGCTGAACGTGGACCTGCCCGACGCCATTGCGCTGCGCGATCAATACATGGACGGCGACGAAACCCGCCTTGCCTGCTCCATCCTCGACACCTCCTGGCTGGACGCCGCCGCCCTGCCCGGCAGCCAGCCCGTTCTGGTGCTGCTCGAAGGCGTCTGCCCCTACCTTCCCCAGGCGCCGCTGGAGGCCATGCTGCAGCAGCTGGCCCAGCGTTTTGCCGCGCCCGGCAGCCCGCCGTGCACCGTGGTGCTCGACCATGTGCACCCGGCCCTTGCACGGCTGCCCATGCAGGTGGGCGGCATGCGGCTGCCCGTCGTCTCGGGCTTTGCGGACGGCGCCCAGATGGAGCGCATCCACCCCGCCATCCGCATCAGCCTGCAGGAGCACCTGTATGCCCGGTTCTCGCAGCAGCACCAGCTGTTCGAGACCGCCTTCCACGCCACCACCGGCCAGCACCCGTATGCCGTCGTCCGCCTTGAACTGGGAGCCCCGTCCCTTGCCTGAGCCTGCGGCCCCGGACCTGTTTGCCGACGCCTTCCGCTGGCACGAGAAATTCCTGTCCCCCGTGCAGCAGGGCGACCGCCTTTTGCTGACCAGCGAACGTGACACCCTGGCCCTGGGCTCCGCCGCCGTCCTGGCGCTCAACGCCCCGCTGCAGGCCGGCACCAGCCTCATGCAGCACTGCGCCACAGCGCCCGATGCGCCGCTTGCGCAGATGCTGCACGCCCTGGGCGCCCTGCTGCGCCAGGGCCTGGTCCAGCCGGTGCTGCACAGCGGCTTGAACGGCCACGGTTATCTGCAACCGGATTTCTCGGCCCCGCCCGTGCGCCTGCAGGCATCGGAGCAGATCGACATCGTCCTGCTGACTGCAGCGCTGGACAGCACAGCCGCCTGCCACTGGGCTGCGGCCGTGGCCACGCAGGCACCAGCCCCCACCCCGCTCACCATCGTTTTCTGCGACGACTACCTGGACCCGCGCCTGGGCGCCATCGACGCCGGCCAGCGTGCCGCAGGCCGGCCCTGGCTGCCGGTCCGGCCCGCGGGCGAGCAGGCCATGGCCGGGCCCTTGTTCACGCCCCATGCCGGCACCGCATCGGCCTGCTGGCATTGCCTGGCGCACCGCTGGCAACGCAACCATCCCGCACGCGCCGCGCAAGGCGGCCCGCCGCACGACAGCGGCCGCTGCCCGCCCGTGCGCGCCGGCGCCGACCTCATCGCCACGCGGCTGCAGGCCCTGCTGCCCACGGTGCAGCGCCTGCTGGCGCACACCGATGCGGCGCAAACCGTGTGGACGCTGGAGCCCCCCCAGGCCCACCCCGTGGCCGCCCGCCCGCAATGCCCGCACTGCGGCACACCGGGGCTGATGGCACTGCGCCAACGCGAACCCATTGCGCCAGTTCCCGGCACGCATGCCGCGCGCGCCGACGGCGGCTGGCGCAGCGTGCCGGCCGAGACCACGGTGCAGCGCCTGTCCCGGCACGTCAGCCCGCTGACCGGCGTGATTGCCCGGGTCACGCCGCTGACAGCCGAGACCGACGAAGCGCTCACCGTCTACCGCAGCGAAATCTTCAGAACGCCCGCGCCTGGCAGCGGCTTCCTGGCAGCCCCCCCGACACAGCTGTGCCTGGGCAAGGGCCTGTCGGCCATGCAGGCCCGCGCCAGCGCCATGTGCGAAGCCGTGGAGCGCTACGCCGCCTTCCACCAGGGCGATGAAGCCGTGGTCGTCGCCCCCGCCGCGCAGCTGGATGCGCCCTGCATTCCTCCCACAGCGCTGGCCCGCTTCAGCGACCGGCAGACCGCCCGCTTTGCCGCCGACAGGCCGCCGCATGCCGTGGCCCCCGGCGCCGGCCAGGGCGAACCCCTGTGGTGGGCGCCCGCCTGGTCCCTGACCGCCGATGCGCGCCGCTACCTGCCGCTGGGCTTTTGCCTGGCCCATGCGCCCGCGCAAAGCCAGCACCACGTGGGCTGGACCTCCAACGGCTGCGCGGCCGGCAACACGCGGGAAGAAGCCATCCTCCAAGGCTTCATGGAACTGGTGGAGCGCGACGCCGCGGCCATCTGGTGGTACGGCCAGATCCGCAGGCCCGCCATCGCGCTGGACGGCATCGCCGCAGCCACGCGCCAGCGCCTGGCGCGCAGCTGCGGCCCGCAATGGTCGTACTGGCTGCTGGACATCACCCATGACTTCGGCATACCGGTCGTGGTCTGCGTGGGCCGCCACGCGGATACCGGCCATTGGGCCGTGGGCTTTGGCTGCAGCCTGGACCGCGCCCTGGCCTGCGAACGCGCCCTCACCGAAATCAGCCAGCTGATCGCGGCGGGCAAGGGCTTTGCCGTGCCGCAGCAGGTGCAGGCCTTTCTGCATCCGCTGGACGGCACCGATGCGCCGCCGCAACAGCCTGCGCAGCAGGCGGACACCGCGCCGCCGGACATTGCCCGGGCCATTGCGCACTGCGTGGACATCGCACGGGGCCTGGGCCTGGAAACCATCGTCTACGACCACTCGCGCCCCGACATCCCTCTGTACACCGTCAAGGTCGTGGTTCCGGGCCTGTGCCATATCTGGCCGGAACTGGGCAATCCACGGCTGCGCGACGTGCCCGTGGCCCTGGGCTGGCGCAGCCGGCCGCTGCAGGAATCCGAGTTCAATCCGCAGGCGCTGTACGTTTGACAAACTGAAACGCGCAGCGGGCATGTACTCTCTCGGCTTGGCAACAGGCTGCCGGCTCCGGGCCAATGCGCCCCCAGCCCACCCCCTGTTCACACAAGCCCCAAGGAGAATTCGAGGCGATGGCCCTCTTTCGTAACCAACTCGACGGCAGCATCGTCGTGCTGCGGCCCCTGCATACCTTCGGCCGCCACCCCTCGGTCTGCCAGACCGTCATGAAGGCGCCCGACGTCTCCCAGGTCCACGCCCTGTTCCGCTGGAACCGGCAGACCTGGGAAATCGTGGACCAGAGCCGCAACGGCACCATGCTCAACGGCGTGCGCCTGGTCGCCGGCCGCTGGACCGTACTGACCGTGGGCGCCAGGCTCAGCATGGGCGAAGGCGCAGAAGCGGCCTGGACCGTGCAAGACCTGGGACCGCCCGTCACCTGCCTGAGCCCCGGCCCGGGCCTGCCCCAGGACGCCCCCCTGGCCCTGAACCCGCGCGGCACCCTGCTGCCCGACGCCCAGGAGCCCGAAGCCAACGTCTTCTTCGAAGACGGCCGCTGGCTGCTGGAGTCCGGCGACGGCACCGAGCCCCTGGTGGACGGCGCCATGGTCCACACCTCCGCAGGCAGCTGGGAATTCGTGCAATGCGACGACCTGGAATCCACGCGGGAAAGCAGCTTCGACCCGCATGCGCCCAAGCCGCCGGACGTGTCCTTTCGCTTCCACGTCAGCCAGAACGAGGAGCACGCCAGCCTGACCGTTATGAGCGACGGCAAGCCCATCGCGCTGGGTGAACGCATACACCACTACACCCTGGTCACCCTGGCCCGCGTGCGCCAGCAGGACGCCCACAAGGGCCTGGCCCCCGCAAGCCAGGGCTGGATAGAGCTCGACGCGCTCTCGCGCATGCTGGGCGTGGATTCGTCGTACGTGAACATCCAGATCTTCCGCGCCAAGCACCAGATCCTCAGCGCCCTGCCCGAATGCGCGGCCTTGCCGGCCCTGGTGGAGCGGCGGCGCGGCAGCCTGCGCTTCGGGGACTTTGCGTTCGAGATCGAGGGCGGCGCGCGCAGCGCCTGAACGGCGAACTGCAACGGAGAACGGCAGGCACACGGCGCATCGCTCGCCGTATGTAATCAGCTGTAATTTTCTTGTTGTGCACACGTCAATAAAGTGGGAACCGGTTCCTGCCGCCTGCGGCAAGGACCTCTCACCCTCCTCCCGGACCGGGTTGCCCGAGTCCACTGGCGCACCTGGAAACCGCAAATGAGCATGGACATGCGACGTGTACTGTTGATCCCCGCCAGCGCGCGGCCCGTTGACCCTGGCCTGGCCAGCCTTTCCATGGACGCACAGGTCTGGGAAAACGGCTATCCCCTGGTCGTCGGCAAGGCCCGCCACGGCCTGCTGCAGGACTTCTGGCGGCACTACTACGGCGAATCCGCCGCCATGTTCGTGGCCTCGGACCAGCTGCTGGAACTGCACAACGACATCATGGCCGCCATCCCCGCCTGCGTGGGCGAGATGCCGGTGCTGCGTTTTCTCAACGACCTCGGAAGAATGTGCCTGCAGGCGCATGGGGACGGCAGCGGGCTGCAGGTCATCGGCGACTAGTGGCCGGCTTGCCGCGCCGCAATGGCGCGGCCGGCGCAGCCAAGGCCCGTAGGCGCAGGCAGGCCCCCAGGCGATATCCATTGCCCCGCATGGCCACCTGCGCCCATCGGGGATGCAGGGCACTCTTGCTGCCCGTCAGTGAATCAAAAAGAGATTCCCGCGAAGGACGCCCCAGGAGTCCGAACGTCGAATGCACAGGAAACCGGGCGCTGGCTTGAAGCGATGACCGGCAAGCTCCCCCACGGCGGGCCATACAGACCGCAACCCTTCAAGCGATGGGCAGACCGCGCCATTCATTTATCTCTCAACGGATATCAATGGAGGATGTATGACGGAAGCTTTCAACGGACTGGCACTGGGTACCGCCACCAACCTGATCAAAGGCTACGCGCCGGGGTGGGACCCATCCAGGGGCATGCTGGACATACTGCACCGCCCCCGGCAGCAGCCGATGGAGCCGCAAGCGCCTGAGCCCTCCGGCAGCCGGGGCGACTGGGGATATCCGGTGATCAGCCTCCACGAGAGCGCACAGAGCCTGGTCACCGCGCTGCTGCCCTATGGCATCGATATGCCTGCGATAGACACGGCGCCACCGTCCCTGCCGGCGGGCGCCTTGCTGCTGTCGGCGCCCACCGGGGCTGCCGCGCTGGACAGCCTGGTCCAGACACTGGGCATCTCGCTGCACGACACCAGCCTGCGATTTGCGCTCGTCAAACTAGTCCGCCAGGACGAGACATTGCGCCACACGACCAAGGAGAACCAGGTCCTCACCACGGTCCATGCGCTGCGCCCGGATCCACGCATTGGCGTCGATGGCGAATTCATGCGCTCCATGGCGCGGCTGCGCCATTTCCAGGCAGAGGGCTCGCAGGACACGGCCGCCGACCTGACGCTCAGGGACGCCAACCTCTTTCTGGACAACTTCGCCGAATGGGGCACGCATTTCGTGTCCTCCATCACGGTCGGGGACCAGATCATCCAGGTATTTGCCTACGAAGCCGAGCGCTTCGCACGGGTGCAGCAGGCATTCAATGGCTCCGAAAACGACTTCACGGGCGCCAATGCCGTCAAATTCCAGTACTTCACCACGGATGCGGAAAAAGGCGCGTTCGGCTTCGTCAAGCAATTCGGCAACATCCTGAACCTCAGCCACAGCCCCCAGTTCCAGCAAAGCCTTGCAGACGGGGATTGGGTGGAGAAAACCTGGGCCAAGCGCAACAGCGTATTCCAGCCCTTTTCCGTGGACTCGGCAGTATCGCTGTCCCGATTGAACCGGGATTTCACCGACCAGGCTCCCGTCGCCATCACGCTGGGGCCGTTGACCACCTTCACCGAATACAAGCGCACGGCGGTGTGGCGGCGCGTCTTCAAGGCGGCCATGTCCAGCGTGTTCGGCGATGCGATACAGCCCCAATTCGTGCCGCATGACTCCAGCGACTTCGCCGCACTGATCCCGGAAGACCAGCCCGGCGTGGTCTCCGCCATTGCCACGCCCAGCATCAATGTCTACAAGGCCCGCCTGAATCTGGCGGGCATGCAGTTGGTGGCCCGGTCCGAAGTGCGCAACTTCACGTCCTACGGCTATGTGGTCGCCGTCCGGTCCCAGGCCGCCATCGAGCTGCCCGGCGACAAGGTGGGCCTGTACGGCTACATCCTGGACATGAGGACGACCGGCCTGCCCAACGTGGTAGCACTCAGCAATGCGGGCTTTGAAGGACTGTCCATCGGCTGCAGCCAGTTCCTGGGCGCGGCACGCTTTCAGAACCACGACGGGGACAGGCACTTCCTGGTGGTCGACGGCCTGCGCTACGAATTGGACGCCAAGGGCTGGCCCCGCGTCATCGAGGACGTGCGGCGCGTGCCCCCTGCCACCGAGCTGCCGGCCCTCAAGGACAGCCTGGAGTTTTCGCTGGCCTTCGGCGAAGCCGTGCTCGGCATGCAGGCCGACCAGATGGGCGCCGTGACGGTACGCACACTGGCGCGCGGCTACCTGAAATGGGTGGCGCAGGTCATCCCTGCCGATACCCGCGACGAGGACCTGCTTGCGATGCGCTTTCGCGCCCTGGACCTGGGCAGCTACACGCCCAGTTCCGGACAAGGCGCGTTCGTACCCATCCTGCCGGCCTCCGACTATGAGGCCTCGGTCAAAAAGATACTGGACTACCTCCAGGAGATCCAGCGCCAGATCAGCGAAGACACCATCCAGATCAACCAGCGCAAGCAGGCCGAGCTGACCGTCGATGTCGGCAAGGCCTTGAACGAGAACATCGTCCAGAGCGGCAAGCTGCTGTCCGGGCTGATCGATGCCAACGCCAAGTCCGCAAAGGACCTGTCGAACCACTACGACTCCGTGATCGCTGCCAGCCAGGCCGAGGCGAAGGCCCAACAGGAGAAGATCAACGACCTGTCCAAGGCCCTGTTCGAGCAGCAGGCAGAGGTCAACCAGGCGGTGCAGCGCTACAAGGCGGCCGTCGTGCAGTGGGAGACCCTGGAATGGGTAAAGTTCGGTCTGGACGTGGCCACCACCGCCTTCAGCCTGGGCACGTCGGTTTTCGTGCCCGCCAGCTCGATCAATGCGGTCAAGGACCTCGGCCTGACCGTGCAGCGCATCCAGAAGGCACTGAACATCCTCAATGCCACGATGAAGGTCTACACCACCATCTCGGGCACCGTGAAGAACATCCAGGACGCGCAAAAGACGCTGGACGGGCTCGATGGCATGGACTATGGCGATACCTCCACCCTCCAATGGGACGAGATGTCGCTTCAGCTCGACGTGGTGATGTCGACCGGACCCAGCGGCAGCGGCGTCAACGAAGCCAAGGCCGAGATGGTCGCCGCGTTCAAGATCCTCGTCATGCGGGGCAAAGCGCTGACCGGTGCCCAATCGGGCCTGCACCAGATCCTTCGCGACATCTACTCCACGCAGCGCCAGAAGGTGCTCAACGACCGTCAGGCGGAGCGCCTGAACGCCCTGGCCGACAAGCTCAACCCCTTGCAGATCAAGGACCTGGACAGGCAGGCCATCGACCTGGTCGGCCTGACGGGGAGCCTGGACTACCTGCGCCGCCAGATGCTCACCACCTTCGCCAAGTCCTTCCTGTTGCAGGACCAGGCGCTGCAATATGCGTGGCTGCAGCCCCCTACGCCGATTGCCAGCTACAGCCTGATGAACTTCATGCAGTCGCGCATCGCCCAGAACGAGGCCACACTGGAGGCCAAGTCGCAGTTGCTGCAGTACCAGGCCTCGACCACCCGCCCCATCACCATCGACATCCAGGGCGTGCTGGCCTCGGACATCAGCAACGGCAACGCCTTTGAAATCACCATCGACCCCAACCAGCCACAACTGAGCCAATACGTGAACCTGCGCGTGCGGGCCGTGGTGGCCGAGGTCATGGGCGTCAAATCGACAGACAGCGGCAAACTGCTGACCAGGCTGACCTTCGAAAGCAAGCCCTTCGTGGACCGCAACGTGGAGCGCTCCATGCTGCGCTTTCACACACCCTGGCGCGAGCGCGTGTACCAATTCGACGTGGCCACAGGACAGCCTGATTTCAGCGACCAGGGCCATTCATGGTCGGCGGACATCAGCCCCGTCACGCCCTTCGGCTCCTGGCTGATCTCGCTGCCCAAGACGCAAACCAACCGGGGCCTGGCCTTTGCCGGCCTGACGGTGGACATCCGCCTGACCTTCGTCCTGGACGCCCGCATCGTCGACGTGCCGATGCTCGCGGGCGGCAGGGCCCACGCCCGCCAGCGCGCCGTGCGCACTGAAGCGGTGCGGGGCGCGCTGATGGCCCTTGCGGCCGAAGACCCCGCACAGCCCACGCCGGACAAGCTGATCTCGCTGCTCAATGCCGCAGGGACAACCACCAATGGCTGGGACGTGGTGTTCAACATGGGACTGCAGCAGATCAACAAAGCCCTGCTCAGCCAGTATGAAGAGCTCAAGCGCGACAGCAAATACAAGAACTCCATCTCCGCGCAGACCCGGACCAAGGTCATCGACGGCGTGTGGTCCATCAAGAAATTCGACCTCGAGTATGGCTATCCGCTGCTGAGCTTCCAGGCCAACAACAACAGCACCGTCGTGCTGAAAATGCAGATAGAAAAAGGCTCGCAGATCAACTGCATCCAGATGGGCGACACCCCTGAAAAATGCGATGCGCCGGTCTCCATCGCGGGCAAGACGCTCACGGCCGTCGTCAACCTGACCAAGGTGGAGGGCAAGATCACCAAGGAGGGCAAGGAACTGCAGATCCTCAAGGTCGTGCTGGACATGTCCCAGGGCGCATTCACCGTCGAGAACATCGACATCAGCGACGAGGAGAAGGTCGACCTCAACGCGGCAATCAAGGCCTACTTCTCGGAAAACCCGGTCGTCTACCTGATCAATGCCCTGGACCTGACCAGCGTGCCCGTGATCGACGGACTCAAGCCCAAGGGCTTTCTCTTCAAGGTGCTGCGCACGGCAGCCAACGTGGACATCCTTCAGCTGTTCATCCAGACCGGCAACCGGGCCCTGCTCAACCCCACGCTGACCTTCCTGAACAATGTGCCCGAGCCGCTGCCACAAGGCAACGAAACGTCCCTGCTGATCCGCAGCGAGCTGTTCTTCTCCGACATCCTGCCCAGCGCCATGAACCGATCCGGATGGAGCCTGGCCGGCCGCAAATCCTCGGAACAGAACTCGGCCTCCTGGGGGGAGTTCACCAATGCCCCGGTCTCCGCGACCAACATCGACCTGAGCAGCCTGACCCAGACCACGACCACCTCCTCGCCCATGGGCGGCGGGGGCTCATCGACCACCACGAAATACTTCTTCCCCGACAACAAGGTCTCCTGGAACCTGTCGGGCATGACGCTCAAGCCGATGGGCAGCGGTCAGATGCAGCTGCAAGGCAGCAAGACACAGTCGATGACCATCAAGACCAGCACCACCTACAGGTACTGGCCCTGCTTCTCCAACTGCTCGGACACCTGGGAATCCTCGTTCACCAACGACGCCACCTCCAACGTCCAGGCGGCAGCGCCGGTGACCGTCAGCGGCAGCGGCCGGGAGCAGAACATCAGCATCTCCATGAGCAGCCAGGCCGTGACGGTCACGGGTCATGTGGCCGGCGGCGGACCTTCGGGATCGGACGACCTGCAAGCCAAGGTCAACCAGCAGGTCAAGTCACAGGTGCCGCAGCAAATCGCCACCCAGCTGAACGTCAGCTTCTCGGCCGTCTCGCTGTTCGCCATCAAGAACCTGCTGTTCCCTGCCAACAACTACATCAACTTCACCCGCGCGGCCGTGCCGGGCGACCTGCTGGTGCTGGGCAACTTCCAGTCCTGAGCCCGGCCTAGCCCGGCTGGATGCGTCCGACGCTGCGGCAAGCACACGGCAAATCGGCGCATGCACAATCGCATGCGCCTTTTTGTCCTTGCAAGATATGAGTCCCAACACCAGCACCAAGACCGACACCAATGCCGCGCCCCCCGCCACCACGCCTCTGACCGGCAGCTGCCTGTGCGGCGCCATCGCCTATGCACTGCGCTCCACGCCCCAGGCCGTCTCGCACTGCCACTGCCGCATCTGCCAGAAGGCCCACGGTGCCGCATTCGCCACCTACGGCAGCGTGCCGGCAAAGGACCTTGTCTTCACCCGGGGCCAGGAGCAATTGCGCTCCTTTGCCTCATCGCCCGGCATCACGCGCTGCTTTTGCCAGCAATGCGGCTCATCGCTGTCATGGCACAGCCAGCATTACGAAGAAGGCGCATGGATCTCCGTCGCACTGGCCACGCTGGATTCGGAGTTTGTCGTGGGCAGGCAGCGGCATGTGAACCGGGGGGCGGGGATGGCGTGGGTGGATGGTGGGACAAGGTGATCGGGCGGATGGGGTCGGCCAAAAGCGGCCGGATGCCAAGGCCTGCCCGGCCGGTCGACCGGTGGACGACTTGTCCAGTGGCGGCCCTGGGGCGGCACCTATGATGCAGGGCGCGCCAGACGAGCCTGTGCTGGTGGTCTTCTCGGACAAGCAGAACCAGGGCAATCCGGACCGGCCCTTCCAGTACTTATGAACGACAACCCAAGCCAGGCACTCGCAGACCAGCTGCAGAGCTCCACAAAAAACGTCGATGTGTTCTTGGCGCTGCAAGCGCTGTCCTGCGCTGCCCCCGCAGTGGCTTTCGAGGCCATCACGACATTCATGAGGTCCGCGCCGGCAAATCAGCTGCCCCTGGCCCGAAATGCACTGCTGGAGCTGGCGGACCGCGCTCCCGCGCTCCTGGTGAGCGCGACGCTGGACGAAGACGCAAAGGTGGCTGACGCGGCCAGGCAGGCCTTGTTGATCCGTCCCTCCAATGAGGCACTGCCCCTGTACCTGCGCATGGCCAAGTCCAAGAGCGTTGACGAAGCCTGCTCGGGCTGCATGTACCTGGGCCGTATCTCCTCGCCACAGGCCCGGGCGCCTTTGTTCAAGGCCTTGGGCCACCGCAGCGCAGCGGTGCGCGAGTATGCGGCGACATCCATTCACAGCCACGCCGACGAACACTGGATCGCCGACCTGCTGGAGGCCATCCGCACGCTGCGGCGTGAGGAGACCGACAAAAAGAAAGACTTTGGCGAGGTGATCAACACGCTGTGCAGCGCGGTGGTCCAGAAATCCACACACGCCTGCCTGGACCTGCTGATGGAAGGACTCCACGATGCGGACGCCAGAGTCCGCGGGACCTGCATCAGCGCACTGGGGCGCCTGGGCGATACGGCAGCCGTGGTCCCGCTGATCGAGACGCTTGAACACCCGCGCCGCGGGATGCCGCGGGAGCTGAGGACGGCACTGGTCAAGGTGCTTGGCGAGTTGGGCGACACGCGTGCGATCGCGCCACTGCTGCGTGCCGGAGTGACCGTTGCAGCACCGGCGCTGGGCCCGCTGAAGGCGCAGGAAGCCGTGCCTGAACTGATGGCCGCGCTGGAACAGGCAAGGACACCGCGCGATGCCGACGAGCTGGCCGAGGTGTTGGCCCAGCTGCAAGGGCCCGGCGAGTCGCAGTGGCCCCGCGCAGGGTTGCGCACGGCGTCGCTGCAGGTACGCCGAGCCGCCGCGCTGCAGCTGGCGCGCACCGCGCCCCAGGAAGCGGCCCAGCATCTGCGCGCCATGCTGCCCCAGCTGTGCGGCGGCGACGCCGTGGGCGTGGCCGAAGCGCTGGCCTTGATGGGCTCAGCAGAGGGTTTCGAAGGCTTCGCGAAGGCATTGGCGGACGACCCCCACCACTGGAATGCCAGCGCCGTGGCGTACGCCTGCCAGAATCTTCGCGGCCCCCAGGTGCAGGCCCTGCTCCTGGGGCTGATACCCGGCATCCGCAACGAATACGTCCACCACGTCTGCAAAGCGCTGGCAGCGCAAGGGGCTGAGGTATTGCCTGCGCTGATCGCTGCAGCCCAGGCAGCCGGCGACAGCTTGCGATACCGCTACGTGATGGCGCTTGCCGAATTCCGCGACCCCCAGGGGGCCGGTTTGCTGGCGCCTCTGATGGTCCGCCGCAACCCGTTGCGGGACGCCGCCATGCTGTCGCTGTCAGCCACGCCCAGCGCCGAGGCCAGCGCGGCGCTGGCTGCGGCATTGCTGCAAGCCGAATCGCCGGCTGATGCCCGGCTGATCACCGAAACGCTGGCGAAGGCAGCCACGCGCGAGGCGATTCCCGACCTGATACGGGCGCTGCAGGCCGACCTCGCCACCGAAGAGATATTGGAAGCCTTGGGCCGTCTGGGCAGACTGGGCGACCGGACGGTTGTGCCTGCACTGATCGATCAACTGAGCAGCCCCAACGCGCGCCGCCGCCAGGCAGCAGCCATGGCGCTGGGGCAGATCGCAGACCCTGCGGCGGGGGCACCGCTTGTCCGCCTGCTGCTGAAAGAGTTTCATCTGGAGGTGGCACAGGCCGCAATGCAAGCCTGGCTGGCCATGGGCGCGCAAGATGGTGGCGCACTCGATGGGCTGGGCGCGCCGGGCACGCGCGCATTCCTGTTGGCCAGTGCCAGACAGCTGCGCAGGGAACGCTGACACGCACATCCCCGCACGGATTGCGGTGCGCCCGGTCAGGATCTGCCATCGCTGTAGAGCCGGCATTCGGTGCGGCTGCTTGAGGCTGAGAGCTGCCCGGCCCCTTGACGAAGATTCACCGTGCCTTCAGGCAAAATCCAGACGATCGGGAAAGCTTGGCGTCAGGTCTGCCGGGAAGCCCAACTTGAAGAAGGGAACAGTATCAATGGCACTGACGAAGAAGGGCGAGTTCTGGTACGGGACAACGTCCGGCGACACCCAAGCCGAGCTGCGCAGCTACAGCATTGCGAATCTTCATGAGGCCGTCCGGTTTGCCTCGTCCAAATGCGATTGCGGATGCCGGACTTTTGCGCTGCAGACGGATGAAGAAGCCGGCGTGGCCATCCGCACCTGCACCGACTGCGGGCAGGAACACCTGATGGGCGACAGCGCGGAACATGTTGAAGAGGCCACCCCCGAGGCACACGAGTGCGTGTGCGAGAACGAGACGTTCGAACTGATGTCAGGCGTCTCCGTGTACGAAGGCACACACGACGTGCGCTGGTACTACATCGCTTGCCGCTGCGTGGAGTGCAATCTGGTTGGGGTCTTCGCAGACTGGAAGTGTGAAGCGGGTGATGCAGCGGCCTTCCTCGCCAAGGTATGAGCGCGCGGGATCAAGACGCGCTGCCCAAAGATCTGGTCAAGCGGGTTTGCCGGGTGCATGCAGGCGATAGCGCAAAAAGCGAGCCCCCTCGATATCCAGTGCGCCATCTGGCCGAAATCCCAGCTTGAGAATCCCTTTTATTCTGGTTCTTGAAGGTGGCAGCAAAATCGTGATGGAGCTCAGCCCCAAGCCAGTGAATGCACGTTTCACTATCTCTTGATAGATGGCTTTGCCACTTCCCCAGAATTTGGGGTGAAGCACCAAAGCGAGGTCGGCATCACCTTCCTCGTACTGCAAACCGCCCCAGCCGGCAAATTGCTGGTCAATTTCAAACGCCCATGGCCCATAGCCGTATTGCTGCCACTGGGCATCCTTTTGCCGAGCCCATTCATTTGCTTTCGCCAGGTCGAAATTCGCACTTCCAAGCGGCATTTGTCGCAGCACATCTGGATTGTTGTTCAGCGAAACAATGTGAGCCGGATCAACTTCAGTGAGCCGCTTAAATTTCAAATTCATGCCTGTATCTGGTTGTCTACCCATCAAATTCAAAGCCTACCAAAACGGTGGTTGCCGACCGTGTATCTGAGCGTCAACCAAGGGGGCAGCAGTCCACAGTGCGGGGTTGCTGCCGCTGCAAGCCAAGGCTTCACTTTCTGATCGGCGGTGCGCAACCACTGCTCGGCGCTCGGCAACGCACCGCCACCAGCCCCGCTGCCAGCAGCGAAAGCAGTGCCAGCGCCCAGGGGCCGAGCGCGGGGATGGCCTGCGGGGCCAGCAGCACGGGCAGGCCGGGGTCGGTGATCTGGTTGGGCACGGAATCGCTGTCACCCACGCCGCCATCGGCCAGGGTGAAGGTCACGCTCAGGCCGTCGGGTGCAAACTGCGCGCCGGGCAGCGCATACCAGTGCGGCTGCGCGCAGGCAGCGCCGGTGCAGCCCAGCCCGTCGGGGCTGGGGCCGTATTTGTAATAAACGGCCCCCTGCGGCACTGGCGTGGTGAAGTGCACGGTCACCCGTGCATCTGCATTGCCAGCGACACGCCCCAGCACCAGGCCCAGCGGCGCGTGCACCGCACGCACATGGGACGGCAAGAGCGCGGGCAAGGTGGAGGCAAAGGCGGCGCTGCTGATCTCCCAGCCGTTCGCGCCATCCACCTCCACCGCCCCCAGATTGCCGTTGCCGCCCGCACCCTGCCACGGTGCGCTGCACTGCTGCGCTGCGCCGCCATATTCACCGCTGCACTGCCATTTGTATTGGCCGCCAGCGGATAGCACGGTCCCTGGCGTGCCCGTGGCGCACAGATTCGCGCTGGGCTTGAAGGCCACAGCGCCGTTGGCCGCTGAGCCGCAGGTGGCATCGACCGGGTCGTGGGTGAACGTGGCCGAAACGCTGCGCGGACTGGTCACGTTGGTGAGCTGGCATGCCCCCGTGCCCGCGCAATCGCCCGACCAACTGGTGAAGTGATAGCCCGTACCAGGCGTGGCAGTGCAGCTTGCGGCCTGGCCGTGGGTCACGGGGTTGGGCGTGCAGGTGACCGTGCCGTTGGTGGTGGCGGGGGCGATGCTGATGGGATAGGTGTTCAGCGCGAAGGTGGCACTCACGCTGCTCGGACTGGTCACGTTGGTGAGCTGGCATGCTCCCGTGCCCGTGCAATCGCCTGACCAACTGGTGAAGTGATAGCCCGCATCGGGCGTGGCGGTGCAGCTCGCGCCCTGGCCGTGGGTGACGGGGTTGGGCGTGCAGGTGACCGTGCCGTTGGCCGGGGCGGGGACGATGCCGATGGAATAGGTGTTGAGCACAAATGTGGCACTCACGCTGCGCGGGCTGGTCACGTTGGTGAGCTGGCATGCCCCCGCCCCTGCGCAATCGCCCGACCAACTGGTGAAGTGGTAACCCACATCAGGCGTGGCGGTGCAGCTTGCGCCCTGGCCGTGGGTGACGGGGTTGGGCGTGCAGGTGACCTTGCCGTTGGCCGGGGCGGGGACGATGCCGATGGAATAGGTGTTGAGCGCGAAGGTGGCACTCACGCTGCGCGGGCTGGTCACGTTGGTGAGCTGGCATGCCCCCGTGCCCGTGCAATCGCCCGACCAACTGGTGAAGTGATAGCCCGCATTGGGCGTGGCGGTGCAGCTTGCGTCCTGGCCGTGGGTGACGGGGTTGGGCGTGCAGGTGACCGTGCCGTTGACGGCGGCGGGGGTGGCGATGGAGTGGGTGTTGGGCGTGAAGGTGGCCGAGACGGTGCGCGACGCGGTCACGCTGGTGAACTGGCATGCACCCGTGCCCGTGCAATCGCCCGACCAACTGGTGAAGTGGTAGCCCGCATCGGGCGTGGCGGTGCAGCTTGCATCCTGGCCGTGGGTGACGGGGTTGGGCGTGCAGGTGACTGTGCCGTTGGCTGGGGCGGGGACGATGCCGATGGAATAGGTGTTGAGTACAAATGTGGCCCCCACGCTGCGCGGACTGGTCACGTTGTAGAGAATGCACGCGCTGGCAGTGCCCGTGCAATCGCCCGACCAATGGGTGAAGTGGTAGCCCATCGCGGGCGAGGCGACGCAGATGGTGTCTTGCCCATGGGGCACGGGGTTGGTCGTGCAGTTCACGCTGCCGCCGGTGACGGCAGGGGTGGCGATGGCGTAGGTAATCGGCGCGAAGGTGGCTCCCACGCTGTGCGCGCTGGTCACGTTGGTGAACTGGCATGCACCCGTGCCCGCGCAATCGCCCGTCCAGCCGGTGAACTGAAAGCCCGTTTGCGGCGTGGCAGTGCAGCCAGCGGCCTGGCCGTGGGGCACGGGGTTGGGCGTGCAAGACATGCTCCCGCCCGTGGTGGCAGTGGTAGTGATGGCGTAGGTGATGAGCGTCGTGTTGGCAGAGACGGTGGTAGCCCCGAGCACCACGGGCTGGCAAGCCCCCGTGCCGCTGCAGGCGCCGCCCCAGCCGCTGAAGGGGCGGGCGACAGGGTCGTGCACCGTGGCCGTGCAGCTGGCGCTGGAGCCATGGGTCACGGGGTTCGGGGTGCACTGTGCGCTGGCAATGCCCGCATCCGTGTTGACTGTCACCATGTGCTGGCGCGGTGCTAGGCAAGCGGCCGTGGTGCCGCCGCTGATGCCCGCGCAATTCCAGCGGAAGGCGTCGGACGCGGCAGACTGGTTGGTGGCCGAACCGGCGCTGCACAAGAGGGTTGGCAAGGTGAGCGAAGGCGCAGTGCTGCCACACGCGCCATTGGTAGGCGGCGGGGCGAAGGTGGCGCTGATGGTGCAATTGCCGGTAATGGTCGCAGTGGTGTAGGTGTTGCCCGCAAGCGATCCGCCGCAGCCGCTGACCTGCACCGTATAGCCCGGTGGCGTGGTGAGCGTGAAGCTGGCCTGCTGCCCCGCCGCTACATCGCGCCCCGCCTCGATGCTGCCGCCGCCCGTGGCCTGGGAGGTAACGAGGTAGGCGCGAGGCACGGAGCATTGCGGCGAAGGGTTGCCGCCGTAGCTGCTCTGGCACACCCAGGAGAAGGAGTAGGTTTCACCCATCACGCCGCTGGTCGTGCCCACGCTGCACAGCAAGGCGTCTGGCGGATAACGGCGAGGCGTGGTGCTGCTGGCACTGCCGCACACGCCATCGAGCTGCACGGAGCCGGCCTCGACCGTCATGCCGATGGAGGTCTGCGGCTCGGCCAGCCAGGCCGGGTTGTGGCTCGCGCCTGAATACCAGGTCAGCCCGTCGTTGGTGGCCGTGGTGATCTGGCGGCGGATCATGGTCTGGCCGATGCTGCGCACCACCACCCAGGCAAAGTCGCCCGCCGCCACGATGCGGTCGCCCGTGAACACGCGCATGCCCGGCGTGGCCGCGTCGGCGGTGAAGGGGGCACAGGCCGTCATGTCCACGAACGGCGTGGCGGCGCTGGCGTCGGTTGCGCACACTTGCAGCTCGAACTGGTCGATCTGGGTGAGATTCATCTTCACCTGCGTGATGCGCAGCGACTGGCTGCCAATCGGGATGCGGTTGGCCACCCACAGTTTGGTGTGGTAGCTGGAGTTGTGCTGGATGAGCCACGGGTCATTGGCGGCTGCCAGGTTGTCGAATACCGTGACTGCACCAGCAGACACTGAAGCCGCCGCCGTCAGCAGCAGCATGGCAATTCGAAGGGCAAGGGTTTTCATGGCGATGGGGTGGGTGGGTGGAGCGGTGTTCCACCCAGCCGCGATCGGCCATGAAAAATGCTTTCAGCACTTGTGTATCAAGCGCTGAAAGCCATGTTGATGCAAGCGTGTGGCACGGGTGGATGCGCACTGCCGGCCATCTTGCGGGCGCGCAGCCCTGGCGGCTTGACTGTGCGTTCGTACCGCGCTTGACTGGACGTTTCGCAAGCCTCACCCCCCCAAAAAAAGGGGCGTTCCCCTCCCCTCCCGCGCTATCATCCGCCCCGGCCCCCTGTCCCGGGGCTGATGCTTCAAAACATCCGTCGTATAGCGGCACAGCCTCTCCGAAAGCGAGGCTTGGTACACCGAATCCATCAGTCAACGCAGATGCGATGGCCTGTGGATTCGATCCGCAATGGAGCACGGAACAATGAACGCCGTTTCTCTCGCCTGCGCGCCGTCTTTTGGCGCAGCCCCTCCCTCATGCCAGGCCTTTGTGCCCGGCCAACTGCGGAGGGACATGGCATGAACCCCGCCCAGCCCTCCCCCACCACGGACAGCCACAGCACCCGGCAGCTGTCCAACGCCCTCACCCAGGTGGACCATCTCGTGCAGCAAGGCTGTGCAGAAATCTCCGCCATCGCCCAGTTGGCCCTGGCATGGCTGGAGACCCCCAAGGGCCATCGCCACCTGGACGTGGTGGCCCGCGCCCTGCAAAGCATCCGCGACAGCGCCGAGACGCTGGCCGACTACGCCGGCACCGAGGCCCAGGCCATGGGCTGCGGATATGCCATGGCGCGCACTTCATGGCCCGGCCTGTGTTGATGGTCCGGCCATGGGCTGCGGCGGTCATCCAGGCTCAGGTGCCCTGCGGCAGATAGCTTGGCCGGGCCGCCGTCATGCCGCGCTTGACCTGCTGGGTGAGCTCGTCGGCCAGCACTTCATCGAGCCCGGCCTCCAGTCCGTCCAGCGCGCGGCTGACGATGTCCTCGGGGCTGGACTTCGGTGCGTCAAGCCCGCGCGTGAGGTCGGTATCGACATAGGCCATGTGCAGGCCCAGCACCTGTGTCTTCTGCCCTGCAAGCTCGCTGCGCAGGGCGTTGGTGAGCGACCAGGCGGCCGACTTGCTGGCCGAGTAGGCGGCCAGTTCGCCGCCATTGACCCAGGAGGCCACCGACAGCACATTGAGCAAGGCCCCGCCGCCGTTGGCCTTGAGAACCGGCGCAAAGGCCTGGCTCATGCGCAGCACGGCGAAGAAGTTGGTCTCGAAGATGCGCCTGGCGACCTCTTCGCTGTCGGGCGCCAGAAAGCCGCCGGGCTGCGCGATGCCGGCGTTGTTGATCACCAGCGTGACGTCCGACGCCTGCGCTGCGGCGGCGGCCACGTCCTGCGGGCGGTTCACGTCCAGCTGCAGGGCATGCACGCCGGGCTGGGTGACGGTGGCGGGGTCGCGCGCGCCGGCGTAGACCTTGCGGGCGCCACGGGCAAGCAGCTCGCGTGCGAAGGCCAGGCCGATGCCGCGATTGGCGCCGGTGACGAGAACAACAGCGTTTTCAATTTTCATGGAGCACTCCAGGGGTGGGGGGAAACAGATTCAACGGATCTTGATGACGACCTTGCCCTTTGCGTGGCCGGCTTCGGCATAGGCAAGGGCCTCGTTGGTGGACTCGAATGCGAAGACCTTGTCCACGACCGGGCGGATGGCGCCCGCCTCGATGAGGCGGGTGATCTCGCGCAGCTGGCCACCGTCGGCCTTCATGAAGACAAAGGAGTAGTCGATGCCACGGCTTCGCGCCCGGCGCCTGATGCCGGAGCTGAGCAGCCGCATCACCAGGCGCACGAATGCGGGCGCCGCGATTGCCCTGCCAAATGCGGGATCGGGCGGGCCGGAGATGGAGACCAGTTTGGCGCCGCCCTTGAGCACGCGCAGGGATTTGCCAAGCGCCTTGCCGTCCTGGCTGTTGAGCACCACGTCGTAGTCGTGCAGGACGTCCTCGAAGTCCTGCGTGCGGTAGTCGATGACGACATCCGCGCCCAGGCCCCTGACCAGATCGAAGTTGGCCGCGCTCGTCGTGGTGGCCACAGTGGCGCCCAGGTGCCGGGCCAGCTGGATGGCGAACGTGCCCACGCCGCCGGAGCCGGCCTGGATGAAGACCTTCTGCCCCCTGGCCAGCCGGGCCGTCTCGACCAGGACCTGCCAGGCCGTCAGGCCCACCAGGGGAATGGAGGCGGCCTCTTCCATCGTGAGCCCCTTGGGCTTGGGCGCCAGCGATGATTCCCTGACCGGCACGAACTCCGCGAACGTGCCGATCCGGAAATCGTCCGTGCGTGCATAGACCTCGTCGCCGGGCTTGAACTGCCGCACGCTCGGGCCGGCCTTGACCACCACGCCGGCCACGTCGTGGCCCAGGATCAGGGGAAGGCGATAGGGCAGGATGAGCTTGAATTGCCCGTCCCTGATCTTGGAGTCCAGCTGGTTCACGCCTGCGGCATGGACCTGGACCAGGACTTCGTCGTCACGCAGCTGCGGCTCGGGTACGTCTGCCAGCTGTAAGGCGCGGTTCGCTCCATAGCTTTCCAGAATGAATGCCTTCATGGCTCTCCTTTATATGATGATCATCATATGTAAAGACGAAAAAAATCCAGGCACATGCACAGGGCATGCGCCATCACTGGCTGGCCGGCGCCAGGTGCTTGAGTGCTGCCTCGCGCAGGTTGTCGGACAGGGCCGGATCGTCCACCGCCCGAGCCAGCAGCAGGCTGCCGACCATGGTGGACAAGGTGACGAGCGCGCGCTCGTGGGCACCGGGCTGTCCCCAGTCCGGTGATTGGCGGGCGATGAGATCGACCATTTCCTTGATGTGGCCCGTGGCCACGCGGCGCACCTCCGGCGCCTGGCGCGAGGTCTCGGAACCCAGGGCCGCCAGGGGGCAGCCCACCTCGGCGCGCTGGACATGTTCCTTGGAAAGATAGGCGGCCAGCATGGCCTGCAGCACCATGCCGGGCGGTGCCTTGGCCACCACGTCGGCGACGGCGGCGCAGGACTCCGCGCAGGCCTTGCCCGCCGCTTCGGCCAGCATGGCATCGCGCGAGGCGAAGTGGGCGTAGAAGGCGCCATGCGTCAGGCCCGCCTCCTTCATGATGTCAGCCACCCCGGTGCCGCCATAGCCGCTGCGGCGGATGGCACGCGCCGCCACGGAGACGATGCGCTCATGCGTGGCCTCCTTGGCGGAAGCCCGGGCGCTGGAATTTGTGTTTCGCATGATGGTCATCATACATTGTTTGCGCCATGCACGCGCCGCAGATGGGACATCCGCCCGCAGCCATTGCATGGACAATCCCGGCATGTCTGCTGCTGCTTCACACCACAATCCATCCCGCCCCGTGCTCATTGCCGGCGGCGGCATCGGTGGCATGGCCACTGCCCTCACGCTGCACCAGATCGGCGTGCCCTGCATCGTGTTCGAGTCGGTGGCGCAGCTGCAGCCGCTGGGCGTGGGCATCAACCTGCAGCCGAACGCGGTGCGGGAACTGCATGACCTGGGCTTCGGCAACGATGTGCTGGACACCATCGGCCTGCAGGCGCGGGAATGGGCGCTGGTGGGCCGCAACGGCAACGAGGTGTATGCCGAGCCACGCGGGCTGCAGGCCGGCTACCGCTGGCCGCAGTACGCGGTGCACCGCGGGCAGCTGCAGATGATGCTGTTCAACGCCGTCAGGCAGCGCCTGGGCGACGACGCCGTGCAGTTGGGCCGGCGCGTGGTGGGCTACCGGCAGGATGCCGAGGGCGTGACCGCCCTCATCGACACCCGCGATGGCCAGCGGCTGGAGGTGCAGGGCTCGCTGCTGGTGGCGGCCGATGGCCTGCACTCGGCCGTGCGCGCGCAGATGCACCCCACGCAGCCGCCCATACAGTGGGGCGGCGCCATCATGTGGCGCGGCACCACGCCCGGGGTGCCGGTGCGCACCGGCGCGTCCTTCGTGGGCGTGGGCTCGCTGCGCCATCGCGTGGTGCTGTACCCCATCACGCCGCCGGACCCCGTCACGGGCCTGGCCACCATCAACTGGATCGCCGAGATCACGGTGGACAACCAGGGCGGCTGGCGGCAGGGCGACTGGAACCGGCGCGTGGCGCTGGAGGAATTCATCCACCACTTCGACGGCTGGGACTACGGCTGGCTGGACGTGCCGGCCATGCTGCGCGGCGCCACGGATGTCTTCGAGTACCCCATGATCGACCGCGACCCCGTGCCCACCTGGGTGGACGGCCGCGTGGCCTTGCTGGGCGATGCGGCGCATGTGATGTACCCGGTGGGCTCCAACGGCGCCAGCCAGGCCATCGTGGACGCGCGCGTGCTGGGTGCGCAGTTCCTTGCCCACGGCGTGGGCCCGCAGGCGCTGCGCGCCTATGACGACAAGCTGTGCAAGGACCTCTCGGCGCTGGTGCTGCGCAACCGGGGGGCCGGCCCCTTCGGCCTGCTGGGGCTGGTGGACGAGCGCTGCGGCGGCGTCTTCGACCATATCGACGAGGTGCTGCCACGCGAGGAGCGCGAGGGCTTCATGGCCCGGTACAAGGCCGCTGCCGGCTTTGCGATCGAGACGCTCAACGCCGCGCCCCCCACCATTGCGCCGGGGCAGCGCGTGGCCGGGGCCTGAGCCCTTGTGCGGCGGCAAGGGCCGCGAGTCGCCATAATCGGCCCTTGCCCCTGGCAGCCATCCCCAGATTTACATCACAGACCCAGCAGGAAGACCCCATGCCGATCCAATCCATTCTGAAATCCACCGTGGTGGCACTGGCGATCGTGGGCAGCGGTTCGCTCTTTGCGCAGGGCGCGCCCCTGAACACAGCGGCGTTCGACGCCCTGATTGCGCAAGGCCCCGTCGCCGACGCCGCGACCATCGCATCGAGCACCTGGGCCAGCAAGATCAAGCAGGCCGGCACGCTGCGCCTGGGCAGCACCCAGACCTCCAATCTGTTTTCCCTGCTCAACGAGAAGGACGGCAAGATACGCGGCTTCGACGCAGGCCTGGCCCAGCTGCTCACGCGCTACATCCTGGGCGATGCCTCCAAGTACCAGTTCGCGCAGGTCACCTCGTCCACGCGCGAGCAGGTGCTGATCAACAACCAGGCGGACATGGTGATTGCCACCTACTCCATCACCCCCGCCCGTGCCGAGAAGATCTCGTTTGCCGGCCCCTACTACACCTCGCAGGCCGGGGTGCTGGTCAAGGCAAGCAACAAGACCGTGCAGTCGTACAGCGATCTGGGCGGCAAGAAGGTCGCCACGCAGGCCGGCTCCACGGGGCCTGCCATCCTGGCGCAGCACGCGCCCAAGGCGGTCGTGCAGGAGTTCCAGACGCACCAGGAAGCGCTGGACTCCCTGCGCCAGGGCCGCGTGGACGCCTATGTGACCGACTACACCCTGCTGCTCAACACCCTGAGCCTGGGCACCGGCGACGCGCGGCTGGCGGGCGCGCCCTTCGGCACGCAGGATTCCTATGGCATCGGCCTGCCCAAGGGCTCGGACGGCGTGGCCTTCATCAATGCCTTCCTGAAGAAAATCGAAGCCGACGGCACCTGGGCCAAGCTGTGGACCATCTCCATCGGCCAGCGCACCGGCAGCACGGCCGTTCCCACGCCGCCCGCCCTGCCCTGAGCGATGGGTGACGTCTCCCGGCTCCTCGCCGACCACGGGCCTGCCTTCTGGCAGGCCCTCTTGCTGACCTGGAAGCTCACCGCGTTCTCGTTCCTGCCCGGCTTCCTGCTGGGCGTGGTCGTCACGGTGCTCAGGTTGCTTCCGCTGCCGCCGCTGCGCTTCGTGCTGACGGGCTACGTCGAGATCTTCCGCAACATCCCCAGCGTGGCGCTGCTGATCTTCATCGTGTTCGCGCTGCCCGATCTCAACGTCGTGATCGACTATGAGCCCAGCGTGGTCCTGGCCCTGGCGCTGGTGTGTTCCGCGTTCACGGCGGACTATCTGCGCGCGGGCATCAACACCATCGCCGGCAGCCAGATCGAGGCGGCGCTCAGCCTGGGCATGCGGCCCATGCAAATCATCACCTCGGTGGTCTTGCCGCAGGCGCTGCGCTCGGTGGTGCAGCCGATGACGTCGCTGCTCATTGCGCTGATGCTGTCCACCTCGCTGGCATCCCAGGTGCCGCTGGCGGGCCGGGAACTCACCTCGCTCGTGTCCAAGATCGCCAACGACTCCGCTGCCGGCATGGCCGCCTTCGCCGTGGCCGCCGCGATGTACGTGGCCACCGGATTGCTGATCGCCTGGGCGGGCTCCATCCTGGAAAAGAAGCTGCGGATACTGCGATGAGCCGTTCTCTGGAAGACATTCTGTTTGGCGCACCCAGCCCGCAGGCCCGGCGGGTCACGCAGGTGGCCAGCCTGATCGCGGCGGCCCTGCTGCTGGCGCTGGCCGCGGGCATCGCGCTGCGCTTTCATTCGGCAGGCCAGCTCGAGGCCCGGTTCTGGGAATTCTTCGCCTGGCCCACCACCTGGGCCTTTCTGGCCAAGGGCCTGCTCGGCACGCTGGCATCGTCGGCCATGGCCGCCGTGATTGCGCTGGCCCTGGGGCTGGTGCTGCTGGCGGGGCGCCTGGCGCGGCCCCGCATCGTGCGCTGGCCCAGCGTCGCCGTCATCGAATTCCTGCGCGGCACGCCCACGCTGCTGCTGATCTATGTGTGCTTTCTGGTGCTGCCCGCCGCCGGCATCAAGCTGAGCACCTACTGGATGCTGACCCTGCCCATAGGCCTGAGCACCGCCGCCGTGGTGGCCGAGGTCTACCGCGCGGGCGTGCTTGCCGTGCCACGCGGCCAGACCGATGCCGCGCGAAGCCTGGGACTGACCGAGGTCCAGGTCTTCCGGCTCGTCGTCTTCCCCCAGGCGGTGCGCTTCATCGTGCCGGCGCTGGTCGCGCAACTGGTCATCGTGGTCAAGGACACCACCTTCGGCTACATCGTCACCTATGGCGAGCTCATGCAGAACGCCAAGGTGCTCATTGCCAACTACCACGCGCTGGTGCCCGTGTACCTGGTGGTGGCGGTGCTCTACTGCCTTGTGAACTACGCGATATCCAGGGCGAGCAGGCGGCTGAACCGGCCCGTGCACTGAGGCCCGCCAGTGCCTGCCCTCAGGGAAGGCTCAGATCCATGCCGAGCATCCTGGCAAGGCCGAAGGTGAAGGCCAGCACGCACAGCAGCAGCAGCGTGAAGACGGCAGCGATCTTGCCGCCCGCAATGAGCAGCTCGCGCCTGTCCGCCCCCTTCTTCTTGCCTTGGTCGTAATGCCACTTGATGGCGAAGAACATGGCCGTGCCGAACACGAGCGCCTTGAACGTGACGAAGACTACGGGGATCCAATCGATCATTTTGAGAACTTCCAGCCAATGACTTGGCACTGTCCACGGTGGGGAGCCCCCCTCCCGGACATGAGAGGCAGAGCGTCAGCAACGGCCATGCAAGCACGGTGCTGCCACACCTTGTGGCGCATACTACCCAAAAGCAATTTCCATACATGGACCCAAACATCGCTGCTGAAAACCATGCAAGATGACTCTTTGCCAAGCTGGCTGCCGCGCCTGGCCGTGCAGCGCGGCCCCCGTTTTCTGCAGATTGCGGATGCCTTGCAGGCCGCGGTGGCGGACGGATCGCTGAAACCGGGTGACCGACTGCCTCCGCAGCGCCTGCTGGCAGCGCAGCTGGATGTGGACCTGACGACCATCACCCGCGCCTACGACGAGGCCCGGCGGCGCCACCTGCTGGAGGGACGCGGCGCGCGAGGCACCTATGTCGCGGCGCCGAAGGTCGAATGGAGCTCGGTGCTCGACCTGAGCATGAACACCCCGCCACCGCCCGAGGGCGTGGACTTCGACGACATGCTCAAACAGGGCTTGTCGCAGGTATTGATGAGGGCCGATGCCCAGCTGCTGATGACCTACCACCTGGGCGGGGGCAGCGACTCCGACCGCAAGGCCGCAGCCCAATGGCTGGAGCCGATGTTTGGAAGTCTGGATGACCGGCAGATCGTTGTCTGCCCCGGGGCGCAGGCGGCGATCGCCGCCCTGATTCTTGCGCTGACCGCGCCGGGCGACGTGATCCTGGCGGAGCCCGCCAGCTATCCCGGCCTGCGTGCCGCAGCGGCCCAGTTCGGCCGGCGCATCCTGGCGGTGCAGGCGGACAGGCAGGGGATGGTGCCGGAGATGCTGGAGCAGGCCTGCCGCGAGCACAGGCCGGCGCTGGTCTACCTCAATCCGACACTGCAGAACCCGACCGCCATCACCATGTCGGAAGGCCGGCGCAAGCAGCTGGCCAGCGTGGCCAGGCGCTGCCAGGTGCGCATCGTCGAGGACGACCCCTACTGGCTGCTGGCCGACGCCCCGCCGCCGCCCATTGCCGCATTCGCCCCGCAGCAGGTGTACTACATCTCGACCCTGTCCAAATGCCTGACGCCCGGCCTGCGCGTGGCCTTCGTGCTCATGCGCGACCCGCATGAACGCCAGCGCTTCCTGGTGGCGCTCAGATCCTTTGCGCTGATGGCCCCCCCCGTGACGGCCGCGCTGGCCACGCAGTGGATCCTCGATGGTTCGGCCGGGCAATTGATGGACGGCGTGCGCAAGGAGGCGCGCCTGCGCCACCGGATGGCCAGGGACATCCTGGCGGGGCGGTACAGCGGCGCCGGGGACGGCCTGCATGTATGGCTGGAGCTGCCGGGGTACTGGACTTGCGCTCAGCTGGCACGTGCCGCCGACAGCGAGGGCATCGCCGTCACGCCCGCGCAGGCATTCGCCACCGGCAGCGAATCCGTGAATGCCATCCGCATCTCCCTGGGCAGCATCAAGGACCGAGGACGCCTGCACGCCGGTCTTCAACGGCTGTCCCATCTGCTTGCACGGCTGCCGGAGTCGTTCAGCGCTGCCGTGGTGTAGCCGCGCCGGTCGCGGGAGCGCGGCTTGCGGCCGCAGCCGCAATCGCAGCCGCAATCGCAATCGCGAGCGCAGCCACGACCAGCACTGCCGCGACTGCGAACGTGATCCGCATCGCGTGGGCAATGGCCCCGGGATGCGCCGCGGCGATGTCGGCCGTCCCTGACGCGAACGCGAACACCATCCCCATCACGGATGCCCCGGTGACGAGCCCGAGGTTGCGCGACAGTCCGAGCATGCCCGACATCACGCCACGCTGGTCCGCAGCGACATCGGCCATGACGGCCGTGTTGTTGGCGGCCTGGAACAGCTGGTAGCCAGGGGTCAGGACGGCGATGGCGGCAACGTAGCCCGCAACACCGAACATCGCCGCAAGCATGGACAGGGCGAATGCGCCCGCCGCCATGGCGATGAGTCCGGCGATGACCATGGGGGCAGCGCCCAGGCGATCGACGACACGGCCGGCCGGGACACCGCTCAGGATGGCGATGAACGGGCCCACCGACATCACGAGCCCTACCGTGGTTTCGTCAAGCCCGAGCCCGCGAGACAGATAGAACGGCCCGACCACCAGCGTCGCCATCATCACCGTCGAGACGAGCGCATTCATGGCCAGGCTCGCGCTGAAGCCCGGATCGCGGAACCGCTCCAATCGGATCAATGGCGATGCGGCTGCCGCCTGGGCCCTCGCGAAGAGCACGACGCCGAAGGCCGCGGCCGACAGCAAAGCCCCGTTGAGCGAACCGAAGCTTGCGCGCCCCAGCGTCATGGCGAGTGCATAGGCCACAAGCGTCAGAGCGAGCAGCAAGGTGCCCAGGTGGTCGAAGCGCGCCCGATCCGCCTGCGCCCCTTGGCGATGCACGGGCAGGTATCGATGCGCGAGAAGGAATGTCAGGACGCCCAGCGGCAGGTTGATGAGGAAGATGGCCCGCCAGCCGGGTCCGGCGATCAGATATCCGCCGAGTGCTGGACCGAGGGTGGTGCCCATCGCGGACATCGTTCCGAGCAGGCCCATCGCGCTACCGGTCCTCGCCTTCGGAACCGTCTCGGCGACCAGCGCCATGGAGAGGGCCATCATGATGGCCGCGCCCAGGCCCTGCACCGCCCGGGCGGCAATCAGCAGCCAGAGATTGGGAGCCAGGCCGCAAAGGACCGAGGCCAGCGTGAACAGGACGATGCCGGCCAGCAGCAGCCGTCGGCGGCCCAGGACATCGCCAAGCCGGCCGGCGCTGACGGTCAGGGCGGTGATGGCCAGCAGATAGGCCAGGACGATCCACTGGACCTGCTGGAAGGACGCGTTGAACGCCTGCGCGAAGGTGGGCAATCCCACGTTGGCGATGCTGGTGCCCAGCGAGGACAGCAGCATGGACAGCGAAAGGCTGGCCAGCACCCACCGGACCGGCGGCCCCTGTTGCGCACTGCCGGCCCCTGCCCCACCTGTTCCGGCACCGATCGGTTTCGACGTGGACTTCATCTTTGGCGACTCCCATATTCAAGTTCTCAGGAGCCTAGTGCCGTGCCTGGCATGGCGGAAGGCGCACTGCTCTCACTTTATTCATGCGTTTGACGCCATGTCGCTACCCGCTGTGCTACGGTCAATCCATGCCGAAGCCCGATCTCAACCTGCTTGTCACCCTGGATGTGCTCCTTGCGGAGGGAAACGTTGCGCGCGCGGCCCAGCGGTTGCGGCTGAGCCCGTCGGCAATGAGCCGGGCGCTGGCGCGGCTGCGTGAGACCACCGGCGATCCGCTGCTGGTCAGGGCCGGGCGGGGTCTCGTTCCCACACCGCGAGCGCTTGAGCTGCGCGATCGGGTCAGCCAGCTGGTGCAGGACACGGAAGCTGTTCTGCGCCCTGCCGGGCAGCCCGACCTCGGACAACTGGTGCGCACGTTCACGCTGCGCACCAGCGAAGGCTTCGTGGAGAATTTCGGACCGGACCTCATTGCCCGCGTGGGCCAGCAAGCGCCCGGCGTACGGCTTTGCTTCGTGCAAAAGACCAACAAGGACAGCGGCCCGCTTCGCGACGGGACGGTCGACCTGGAAACCGGCGTTGTCGCAAGCACGATAGGTCCGGAGGTGCGCGCGCAGGCGCTGTTCCGAGACCGTTTCATCGGCGTCGTGCGCCAGGGCCATCCGCTGAGCCAGGGCGAGATCACACCCGCGCGCTATGCGAGCGGCAGGCATATCCTGGTGTCCCGGCGGGGGCAGGAAAAGGGGCCCATTGATGAAGCCTTGAATGCGCTCGGCCTGCAGCGGCAGATCGTTGCGACCGTCGGCGGCTTTTCCACCGCGCTGGCCCTGGCCCGCGCCAGCGACCTGATCGCCAGCGTTCCCGAACGGCACACCGGCAACCTGCGCGCGCAAATGCACAGCTTCCCCCTTCCGGTCTCCATGCCGCAGATCACGGTTTCATTGCTCTGGCATCCCAGGCTGCATGCCGATGCTGCGCACCGCTGGCTGCGCGGGTGCGTACGGGAGATTTGCGCAAAGGCTGATTCGCCATGAGCGCCCGCAGCCAGCGGGCTGTCATCGCCGCTCCCATGCACCCATGCAGATACCCATGCAGATGGGCCAGCCCATCAGCAGACCAAGGCTGACCAGCGCCAGATGCAGCAGGCGCTGGAGGCCGGGATGGTTACATATGCAACAACGGGTTGCACACCTACGTGGACCGTCCCGCGCAGGCCATACCATCGCCGGCCTACAACACAGAAAGGCGCGAGGTTATGCAGGAGAGTTCTCTGGAGTGCTTCCTCTATCACAGTCAGTTGGCACCAGGGGCCGACACCACCTGCATCGCGGGCATCATCAAGACCGCACGCTCGTTCAACGGGTCGGCCGGGATCACGGGCATGCTGGTTTTCGACGGGGAACGTTTCTTTCAGTATGTCGAAGGGCCGGCACGGCAATTGGGTTTGCTGGTGGAGTCGATCTCGCGCGACGAAAGACATATCAACTTCACGCCGATGTTCCCGCAAACGCGCATTGATCAAAGGCGTTTCGCCAAGTGGTCCATGGCCTATGTGATTGTGGAAGATGCAGAACATCTGGGCACGATTTCCAAGCTGGAAGGCCCTGGTGCGCTGGCCAAATTGCAGGAGCTGTTGCCGCTGCTGGATGTTCAGTAATTCCTTAGGCCAAAGCGGAGCGGGATTTTCATGATGTGGGTTCACTGAGGCAGGAAATCGATGCTCACCCGTTGGACTACCGAATCCGAGAAAGAGCAACTGCTCGGACTTCAGACCGCTGAAATCCTGGACATGACCGCCAGACGGGAATTTCAGCGCATCACCCAGCTGACCAGCCAGATGTTCATGGTGCCGATTGCCATCATCACGGTTCTGGACGAGCACAGGCAATGGTTCAAGGCGCCCGTAGGTGTGGACATGGACGGCAGCCTGCGCACGGACGCCTTCTGCGACCACACCATCAGAAACGAAGGAATCATGGTGATTCCTGACACGCACCTTGACCGCAGGTTCTCAGGCAATGCGCTGGTAACCGGCCAACCGAACATCAGGTTCTATGCCGGCGTTCCCCTGATCATGAAATCCGGCCATGCCATCGGCAGCCTGTGCATCATCGATACCCGACCCAGAACCTTCTCTGAAGAGCAAGGCCGGCAACTGGCCGCCATGGCTGCGATAGTGCAGGCTCAGATCCAATACCATCACAGCATTGGAAAAGTAGACGAGGTCACGGGCTTGCAAAATCGCTCGCAGCTCCAGTGCGACCTGAACAGCCTTTGCATTGTGGCCCCGCAGGAGGCACGCAGCCTGGTATTGATGGAAGCGATCAACCATTGCAGCCTGCTGGAAATGAGCAATGCGCTGGGCTTGAATTATGTCGAGCAGCTCCTGCGTGACATTGCGAAGGCCGTCACGGACATGACGGGGCCGCACGCAACCGTGTACCACGTGGGCTTGGCCAGGTTTGCCTGGATCATCAGCGCGGGCAGGCAAGAAGATGAAGAGGCCCTGGTCAGGCAATTGCTGAAACACCTGCAAAAGCCCATCACCAGTGCCGATCTCCGGTTCGAACTTCAGCCCCGGGCAGGCGTGGTGCGGTTCCGCCTGGCCCAGGCCGAGGTCGATGATGTCATTCGCAAGGCCATGGTGTCCGTGCAGCAGGCTGGCCACAACCATCGGTCACTTCACCGCTATGAGGAGAACGAGGACAGCCGCCAGCGAAGATCCTATCGGCTATTGCGGGACTTTGGGCATGCGCTGGACAAGGGGCAGCTGCGGCTGGTGTACCAGCCCAAATTCGACAACCGCAGTTTCAGCTGCAAGGGGCTGGAGGCGCTCATCCGCTGGAAGCACCCGGAAATGGGGGAAATCCCGCCCAGCGAATTCATCCCCCTGGTGGAAGCCACGCCGTTGATCCATGGCCTGACGCGGTTCGTGATCAAAACGGCGCTGGCGCAGGTTGCGGCCTGGAAAGCGGAAAGTCTCGACCTCCAGGTCTCCATCAATGTCTCGCCGCGCAATCTGGACGAGGTCGATTTTCCGGACTACCTCAACGCCATGTGCAGTCAATATGGCGTTGCCCTGGAAAATATCGTGATCGAGTGCACCGAAAGCGATGTGCTGACAGGCCATGGCACGGTCCAGGCGCTTCAGCACATCAGAAAACTCGGAATCCAGGTCGCACTGGATGATTTTGGTGCCGCCTACTCCAATCTTGCGTCACTCAAGAATCTGCCTGCCGAGATATTGAAGATAGACCGCTCCATGGTCTGCGACGTCGATACCAATGAACGGGCGCTGGCCGTGCTCAAATCCATCATGACCATGGCCTCGGACCTTGGCTACCGCCTTGTGGCAGAAGGCGTTGACAGCGCCGAAGTCTTCGATCTGCTGGTTTCGCTGGGGTTCGATGAGATACAGGGCTACTATTTCAGCAGGCCCATGGAGGCATCGGAAATCAGGAAATTCGTCGAAGAGCGCAATCGATACGCACAGGGGAAATGAAGGGCCTTGGCCATGGCATACCGGGCGCAGACGCAGGCAATTGGCGGGACGACTGTAGGCAGTCTCCTCACCGTGGCGCTGGATCGGCTGACATGGCTTTGCTTGGTTTTCCGATCTCGCCGCTGCCGGGCTGCACTCCTAATGAGGGCTTCAAATTTTGTTTTCCAGGAGTTCTCTATGACAGGTCTCAAGACGCTGAAGATGGGTTTGATCGCAACCGCGCTGATCGCAGCCACGGCCTCGACCAGCTGGGCACAGCCCGTGGCGGGCACCACCACCTTGGGCGTGACGGCCACCGAAGTCCAGGCCGTGGCCACGGGCTGGAGCCTGAAGAAGTCCGTGCTGGGCAAGAGCGTCTACAACGAGGAAGGCAAGGCCGTGGGCAAGATCGACGACGTGATCGTCGCACCCGACAAGGCGGTCTCCTACGCCATCGTCGGCGCCGGCGGCTTCCTGGGCATGGGCAAGCATGACGTGGCCATTCCGGTGAACCAGTTCCGCGTGGAAAACAACAAGATCACGCTGCCCGGCGCCACCAAGGACGCGCTGAAGGCGCTGCCCAAATTCGAGTACGCCAAGAAGTAAGCCGGGCGCGCGCCCTGCTTCTTTGACAAGCCCTGCGTTGCAGGGCTTTTTCGTGGGCGGCCGTGCAGGACCATATGATCGCGGCGGATCAAATTCATACCAAAAAATATCCGCGAGTCAATGAAAACAATCGTCGCCGTATCCTTGGGAATATCGCTGTGCATTCAGGCATTGCCCTGCCTTGCAGACAACAGCAATGGAAAGCAGCTCTACCTGTCCAGATGCGCCATGTGCCACGGGGCAGACGCCAAGGGTACGGGCCCGCTGGCCAACAAGAGCAATCCACCCACCCCCGACCTGGCGACCGCCGCGTTCAGAAAAAGGCTCCATGACTATCCGGGCGTGATCGTCTCGTCCGTCATTCTTCGCCCCAATGGCGACCTGATTCCCAGGACCTTGCGGGAAAACGGGGTGAAGGTGCCGCCCCATGCCTGGACCGTGAAGGATTTCCGCGACCTCAATGAATACTTCAGTGGCCTGGTTGCGAAGAAGTAGCCCTATATATCGAGTTTCTGCGCGCGCATATGCTCGCGCACCGCATCGACCAGAATGCTGGCCAGCCGGTCCACGGGCGCTGGCGCATCGAGCGTGGCACGGCCCAGGATCAGATCCATGGACGGCAGGGCCGGCAGGCCCAGGGCCTGCGCATCCAGCGGCTTGACGTGCGCGGGCAGGCCGAACGGCGTGCGCACGGACAGGCCCAGGCCTGCAGCCGTGGCGGCCCAGACGGCGGACAGGCTGGCACTGTTGAAGGCATGGCGCCAGGCCATGCCCTTCTTGTCCAGCGCAGCCGTCACGATGTCCCGCAAGGGGCAAGGCGCATCGAGCATGGCCAGGGGCAGCACGTCGTCTTCCTGCGCTGCACCACTGCGCCAGCGTGCCCAGCCGGCGTCGGCCGCGTCCATGGATGCCGGGCCAATCCACTGGAGCGGCAGCCGCATGATGTGCTCCCCATGCACGCACGCGTGGTTCACGCCCGCATCCCATAGCAGGGCCAGGTCGAATTGCCCGAGGGCGATGCGCTCGCGCAGTTCATCGCTGCGGGCCACGCTGGCTTCGATGCGCACATGGGGATGGGCGCGCGCGAACTGCCCCAGCACATGGGGCAGCACGCTTTCGCCCAGGTCCTCCTGCAGGCCCAGGCGCACCAGGCCGCGCAGTTCGCTGCCGCGCACGGCCGCCACGGCGCGGTCGTTGAGTTCGAGCAGGCGCAGCGCGTAGCCGCGCAGGGTTTCTCCGGCCTCCGTCAGCACCAGCCCCCGGCCGGACTTGCGCAGCAAGGGCGTGCCGCATTGGGATTCCAGCTTCTTGAGCTGGGCGCTGACGGCCGAGGAGGAGCGGCCGAGCTTGTCCGCGGCGCGGGCGAAACTGCCCAGTTCGACGCCGGTGCAAAACGTGCGCAGCACATCCAGGTCATAGAGCACACGTGTCATTGCCAAGCCTTCATCGTGCTGAAAAACTGGATTGTAGATACGAAATTATGTGATTTTCAGGATGGTTGGGGCTGACCATACTGCCGGCCATGACCTCTTCTCCTGCCGGCCGCAGCGCCAATCCCAGCCCCTTGGCTTCCCCCCACCCGCCCCGCCACCGATGGAAGGTGCTGGCCGCTGGCGTCATCGCCAACGCCGCGTTTTCCGTGGCTTTCAGCGGCATCCCCATGACGGCCATCCTCATGCGTTCGGGCTACCAGCTGGACACGCAGACGCTGGGCCTGGCGCTGGGGCTGATGGGCCTGGGCATTGCGCTCAGCGAACTGCCCTGGGGCCTGCTGACGGACCGCTGGGGCGACCGGCCGGTGCTGCTGCTGGGCCTGTGCGGCACGGCCTTGGCCCTGGCGGCGATGGCGCTCTGGGCCTCGCCATCGCCGGACCATATCCCTTCGTTCGGCCTGCTGGCCGGCGGGCTGGTGCTGGTGGGCCTGCTGGGCGGCAGCGTCAACGGTGCCAGTGGCCGGGCCGTCATGGGCTGGTTTGCCGAAGGCGAGCGCGGCCTGGCCATGAGCATCCGCCAGACCGCCGTGCCCTTGGGCGGCGCCATTGGCGCCCCCTTGCTGACCGGCCTGGCCACGCATGCAGGCTTTGCCGCCGTCTATGGCGTGCTGGCGGCGCTGTGCCTGGCGGCGGCGGTGTTTGCAGCGCTGTGGATTCAGGAGCCACCGCATGCACCGGCCTCAGGCAAGGCCGCTGCGCCAGGCCGGGCCGGGCCATCCGCGCCAGGGCCCCTGCGCGATCGGCAAGCCTGGCGCATGGCCGCCGGCATCGGCATCCTGTGCGCCCCGCAGTTCGCCGTGCTCTCGTTCGGAACGGTGTTTCTGCATGACCATGCCCACCTGGGGCTGGGCGTGGCGGCGGCCGTCATGTCGGTCGTGCAGCTCGCCTCCATGGCCCTGCGCATCTGCAGCGGCCGCTGGACCGACAGGCGCCAGAACCGCCCGGCCTTTCTGCGCGCCTGCTGCCAGCTCACCCTGGCGTTGTTCGCGAGCATGGCGGCCCTGAGCTGGAGCAGCCATCCGGGCGCATCGGCAGTGTCGCCCGCCATGGGCCTGGTGCTGATGGTGATGCTGGGCGTGTGCGGTATCTGCGTGTCCGCCTGGCACGGCGTTGCCTACACGCAGCTGGCCGGGCTGGCCGGCGCGGCCCGCGCGGGCACGGCGCTGGGCATGGCCAATACCTCGGTGTTCGCGGTGTGCTTCCTGGTGCCGCTGGCCATTCCGCACTTGCTGTCGGCCCAGGGCTGGGGGCTGGTCTGGGCCTGCGCGGCGGCCTGCGCGGGCTGGGCCATGCATCTGTTTGCACGGGCCGGGGCGGCCGGCAACCCCGGGGCCACGCAGGGGGCGTTATTGAACGAGAATACCGGCTGTCTTCCCACGGCCTCCTCGCACCGACCATGACCATCGCCCACTGGCTTGTTTTCTGCGGCGTCTCGCTGCTGATGTGCTTCACTCCCGGCCCGGCAGTGCTGCTGGCCATCTCCAACTCGGTGGACGTGGGCGCCAGGCGAACGGCCCTGAGTTCGCTGGGCAGCTCGGTGGGCATCTTCGTGGTCTCCGGGCTGGCCATGATCGGCATGGGCACCATTCTCAGCATGTCGGCCCACGCATTTCTGGTCATGAAGGTGGCAGGCGCCATGTACCTGATCTGGCTGGGCGTCAAGCGCTGGCGCAGCAAGGACGCGCTGCTGGGCAGCGACGCCGGCCTGGCGCCTGCCCACCGGCGTGAACGCGGGAACTGGCAGCTGGTGGCGCAGGGCCTGGGCGTGTCGCTGACCAATCCCAAGGCCATCCTGTTCTTCTCCGCGCTGTTCCCGCAATTCGTCATCCCGGGCGAGCCGCTGCTCACGCAGTACCTGGTGCTGACCACCACGTTCGCGGTCTGCGCCCTGATCTCGCACGCCTGCTATGTGCTGCTGATCTCCATGATCAAGGGCCACGTGCTGGCGCACGCCAGGCTGTTCAACCGCATCGTGGGCGGCACCTTCATCGCGCTGGGCCTGGGATTGCTCAGGACGCGGCACAAGCTGGGCTGAGTGCGGGCCAGGGCTTCGCACTGGCCGTTCAACAGCTGTCGGATCAACCCGGCAAGCCCAGCCGCTCGCTCACCACCCGCTTGATCAGCTGCTCTGCAAAGCGCGTGACGCGGGTGGACGGGCGTGCGCGCGGAATGGCCAGCACCAGGCGGTTGCGCACGACGGGCGAG
This sequence comes from Delftia sp. WY8, assembly GCF_018437695.1. Classification (NCBI taxonomy): domain Bacteria; kingdom Pseudomonadati; phylum Pseudomonadota; class Betaproteobacteria; order Burkholderiales; family Comamonadaceae; genus Delftia; species Delftia sp. WY8. The sequence goes on along the minus strand of NZ_CP049795.1, from coordinate 6,177,633 downwards.
ATGATCTGCGCGATCGACAGCTGCGACGGCGAGGCCGTGCCCTGGATGGCGCTCAGCGGCAGCACGGAGTCGCCCATGCCCCGGGCCACCAGCGAGAGCACGGTGTGCACGGAATCGACCTCGGCCAGCATGTGCAGCGGCACGCCGCGCGGCACGGTGTAGCTCTCCAGCAGCTTGCGCAGCGCGTTGGGGCCGCGCGCCATGACGAGCTTGCGCTGGGACAGCGCCGCCATGCGGACCTTGGCGGGCAGCGCATGCCTGCTGACCAGCACCAGCGGCTCGCGCAGCAGGGTCTCCGTGGTGATCTGCGGCGAGTGCGGGGGATCGAACAGCAGGGCCATGTCCACGCGCCCGGCGATCAGCCATTCGCGCAGGCTGATGCTCAGGTTCTCCTCGATGGAGATGGTGACGTCGGGGTACTGCTGCAAAAAGCCCTGCACCAGGTCTGCGGCGATGGAGCGCGCCACCCAGGGCGGCAGGCCGATGCTGATGCGCCCGCGCGGGCTGCGCAGCCGGTCCTGCATGTCCGATTCGGCCTGCGCGGCCAGCGCAAAGATGCCGGCCGCATGCTGCAGCAGCGCCTGGCCCGGCTCGGTCAGCACCACGCCGCGCCCGGTGCGCTCCAGCAGCCGCTGTCCCAGCTCCCCCTCCAGCAACAGCACCTGTCGGCTGAGGGCCGGTTGCGACAAATGCAGGGCGGCGGCGGCGCGGCTGAAGCTGCCGGCCTCGGCCACCGCAGCGAAATAGCTCAGGCGCGTCAGGTCCATGGTTCTCCTTGGCAAGGGCTTTCAGCATGCTTTTGGCTGATAGCAGGTATCAGCCAAGTCTATGCCTCATTCGCGGCAAGCCCGCCCACAATCGCCACAAGCCTTCGCTGTCGCTGCCTTGTTGCAAAGCCCCATGCCTGAACTCACCTACGCCCTGTCCCCCTCCAAGCCCGCGCTGCAGCTGCCTGCGGGCGCCTGCGATACCCATGTGCATGTGTTCGGTCCCGGCACCCAGTTTCCCTATGCGGCCGGGCGCAGCTTCACCCCGGCGGACGCGGGCAAGCACACGCTGTTTGCACTGCACCGCCACCTGGGCGTGTCGCGCTGCGTGATCGTGCAGTCCGCCTGCCACGGCCTGGACAACAGTGCGGTGCAGGACGCGATTGCCGCCGGTGGCGGCAACTACCTGGGCGTGGCGCTGGTGGCCGCCGATGTGTCCGATGGCGAGCTGGCGCGGCTGGCGGATGCGGGGTTCCGGGGCGTGCGCTTCAACTTCATGCGGCACCTGGCCGGCGCCCGCATTGAAGACGTTCTGGCGCTGACCCCGCGCCTGGCCGCGGCAGGCCTGCATCTGCAGGTGCATTTCGAAAGCAGCCTGGTGCATACGGTGGGCCGGCAGTTGCAGGCCAGTGCCGTGCCCGTGGTGATCGACCACATGGGGCGCGTGGATGCGCGCCTGGGCGCAGGGCATGCAGATTTCCAGGCGCTGATGCAGCTGCTGGCCGACCAGCCGCAGTTCCACGTCAAGGTCAGCGGCGTGGACCGCATCGACAGCCAGCCGCCCTATGCCCAGGGCAAGCCGCTGGCGCGCCTGCTGGTGGAGCGCTTTCCCACGCAGTGCCTGTGGGGCACGGACTGGCCCCACCCCAACCACACGCACGTGCCCGACGACGGCCTGCTGGTCGATGCGCTGGCCGACATCGCGCCCACGCCAGCGCTGCGGCAGGCCCTGCTGGTGGACAACCCGCAGCGGCTGTACCGGTTCTGAGGACCGCAGACGGCGCCCGTCGCCTGTGGCTCATCGCCCGTCGCCCTGCCCACAGATACCCATAAAAGGAGACATCCATGACAAGCATCCCTTCCACCCGCCGCAGGCGCTGCCTGTCCATGGCGCTGGCGGCCCTGGCGCCCCTCGCTGCCCTGGTTTGCGCCGCATGGCCCGCGCTTGCGCCCGCGCAGCCGCAGATGACGCGCATCGTCGTGGCCTTTCCGCCGGGCGGCCCGGTGGACTTCGTGGCGCGCACGCTGGCCGAGCAATTGGGCAAGGAGCTGGGCAGCATCGTCGTGGTCGAGAACAAGGCCGGTGCCAACGGCGCCATTGCGGCCGAATACGTATCGCGCGCACAGCCGGACACGCGCACGCTGTGGCTGACCAGCGTGGGCGCCGTGGCCATCAACCCGGCGCTGTACCCCAAGCTCGGCTACAAGCCGGCCACCGACCTCGCACCGGTGTCGCTGGTAGTCAGCAACGTGGAGATGCTGGTGGTCAACGCCAAGGCGCCCTACGGCAACGGCGCGCAGTTCGTGGCAGCCGCACGCCAGGCCCGTACACCGCTGACCATGGCCTCGTCCGGCACGGGCAGCGTGCCGCACCTGGCCATGGAATTGCTCAAAGAGCATGCGGGCATCCAGCTCGCCCACATTCCCTACAAGGGCGCCGCGCCCGCCATCACGGATGTGGTGGCGGGCCATGTCGATGGTTTCTTTGGCGACATTCCCGGGCTGATCGGACAGATCTCCGCCGGCAAGCTCAAGCCCGTTGCCATTGCCGCCAGCCGGCGCCACCCGCGCTTTCCCGAGGTCAGGACCTTTGCCGAGATCGGCATCACCGGCGTGGATTCGGACAACTGGTACGCCCTGTTCGCCCCCAAGGGCACGCCAGCGGCCGAGACCGAAAAAATGAGCCAGGCCGTGCAGCGGGCGCTGAACACGCCCTCGGTCAAAAGCCGCCTGGAAGCCTCTGGCACTGAAGTCGTGGGCAGCACGCCGGCCGAGCTGGCCAGGGCGCTGCAGGCCGACACCCTCAAATGGAGCCGCGTGGTACGCGCCAACGGCATCACCCCCGACTGAAGCGAGCCCCCATGAGAATCCAACCCGTACTCCCCGGAACCCGCCCCGAACTGGCGGCTGTGGAATCGCGCATCCTGGCCGAACGCGGCCGCATTTCCGAGCTGTACCAGGTGCTGCTCAACAGCCCGCCCATCGCCCACGGATGGGAGCAGATGCTGTCGGCCGTGCGCAATCGCAGCAGCCTGGATGCAGGGCTGCGCGAGCTGGTCATCCTGCGCGTGGCCGTGCTCAACGGCGCGCCCTATGAATTCAATGCCCATGTACCCCATGCCCACAAGGCGGGCAAGAGCGATGCGGCCATCGAGGCGACCCGCAGCATCCCCTGCGCCGCGGATGCGCCGTGGACCGAGCAAGAGCACCTTGCCATCCGCCTGACCGATGCCATGACGCGCGACATCACCGTCGCCGACGCGCTGTTCGCCCAGGTGCAGGCCCGCTTCAGCGCGCAGGAACAGGTGGACCTGGTGGCCACCATCGCGGCCTACAACATGGTCTCGCGCTTTCTCACCGCATTCCATATCGGGCACTGAAGGCATGGCTGATTCCCGCATACCTGCCGACTGCCTGCTGCTGCAATGGACGATGGCAGCGCCCTGCCTGGCAAGCGCCAAGGCATTCGCAAGAAGCGCCTACGGTCCTGCGTTTGGCGACGCCCTCACCCAGGCGGCAGGCCTGGGCGTGCGCCTGACCGTCCAGCGATTCGCCTGGTCGGCCAGCACGGGGCGCATCTACGTCTATGTGGAGCTGCCGGGCCGCATGGGCGTCTCGCGGCCTGCAGTGCTTGCCGTGCAGGCGGCGGCGCAGGCCATGCTGCCGGCCGCATCAAACCTTGCGGCGTCCAGGCTGACGCTGGCCTTCGACCGGCCCGGCGCCTCGCACGGGCAGCAGCGCCATGCCCACTACACGGTGGAGATGGACCCGGCCGAAGGCTGGGCGCCCGAGATCTTTCGCTGGTACGACGAAGAACACATGCCGGGCCTGGCCGCCGTGCAGGGCAACATCCATTCACGCCGCTACCTGAACCACGACGGCGGCCCGCTGTCCCTGGCCTGCTATGACCTGCAAAACCCCGAGGTGCTGGGCTGCCCGGCCTGGCTGCAGGTGCGCGCCACGGCCTGGAGCGACATCACGCGGCCGCATTTCACGCACACCGTGCGCACCATGTTCGCGACCGTGGACGCGGGGGATGGGGCCTGGCCGCCCTATTGAACGCCCTATTGAGCGCCCTGCCCGGGAATCAGCAGCAGCTTGCCCACGCTCTGGCCCGACTCCATGCGCCGGTGCGCCTGCGCGGCCTCGGCCAGCGGCCAGGTGCTGTCGATCACGGGGCGGATGGTGCCGGCCGCCAGCGCGGGCAGCCAGCGCTGGGCAAAGCGCCGGACCATGGCCTGCTTGACTTCGGGCGGGCGCGACTTCATCACCGTGCCGAAGATCCTCAGGTGCCTGTACAGCAGCACATCCATGGGCACGGCCGCCGCCAGCGCGCCGCCCAGCAGGCCCACGCAGACCATGCGCCCGCCCATGGCCATCGAGCGCAGGTTGCGCTCCAGATACGGGGCGCCGATGAAGTCCACCACCACATCCACACCCTGGCCGCCGGTCTGCTCGGCCACCACGGCCTGGAAGTCTTCGCTGCGGTAGTCGATGAACACGTCGGCGCCAAGGCCCATGACAGCCGCCCGCTTGTCGCCGCTGGCCGTGGCGAACACGCGCGCCCCGGCCGCATGCGCCAGCTGCACCGCCGCCGAGCCCACGCCGCTGCCGGCCGCGTGGATGAGCACGGCTTCGCCAGGCTGCAGTTGGGCCAGGTGGAACAGCGCCTCATGCGCAGTCACGAAGACTTCGGCCACCGCGCCGGCATCCGTCAGCGAAAGGCCCTCGGGCACATGCATGGCCATGCGGTGGTCGATGCGCGACAGCTCGGCATAGGCGCCGCCGCCCACGATGCCCATGACACGGTCGCCCACGGCGAAGCCCTGCACCTCGGCGCCCACTTGCACCACCGTGCCGGCGATCTCCAGGCCCATGAGGTCGGATTCGCCAAAGTGGGCGCGGCCATAGGCGCCCTTGCGGTGCGAGACATCGGCACGGTTCACGCCGATGGAGGCATTGCGCACCAGAAGGTCATGGGGCCGGACTTCGGGCCGGGCCACGTCGCGGGCCACGAGCACTTCGGGGCCGCCGAAATCGTCGAAAACAATGGCTTGCATGCGGGCGTCGTCATTCATGGCGAAAGAGTGTCCAAAAACAGGTTGAAGAAACGAATGCCCCGAGCTTACGACTGCCGCCAGCCGCTCGAACGCAGCGATTTCGCTCTACAGTGCTGCAAATCTGCATCACGCCAACCGCCATGAACTGGGATGACACCCGCATCTTTCTCGCCCTGACACGCGCCCCTTCCCTGCGCGCGGCCGCACGCATCCTGGGCGTGGACCAGGCCACCGTGGGCCGGCGCCTGAATGCGCTGGAGGCCGAGCTGGGCAGCAAGCTCTTCCTGCGCGCCAGGGACGGCTACCTGCTGACCGCCGCCGGCGAGGCCGCACTGGGCGCGGCGCGACGCATGGAGGGCGCGGCGCTGGACCTGCGCACGCGCATCGAAGGCCTGGACGACAGCCCGGCCGGCTTGGTGCGCGTGACCAGCACCGACTCGATTGCCACCGAATTCCTGCTGCCCGCCATCGAGCGCCTGCAGCAGCGCTGGCCCGGCATCCGCGTGGACCTGGAGGTGTCCACCCAGATGCTCAACCTGGGCCGCCGCCAGGCCGACATCGCGTTTCGCAACGTCCGCCCCGAGGCGCCAGAGCTGGTGGTGCGCCGCGTGGCGGCATGGCCGGTAGGACTGTTTGCGAGTGCCGCCTATGTGGCGCGCTTTGGCGAGCCCGTGGCCGAGGACGAACTGCGCGGCCACCACCTCGTGGTCTACGGTCCCTTCCTGGAGCAGCGGCCCGTTCCCACCATGGTGGACGTGCCCGCACGCCAGGCCAGGATCGCCATGGCCGCCAACTCCAGCCTGCTGGTGCGCAAGGCCGTGGCGGCCGGCATAGGCCTGGGCGAAATGCCCGTGAGCATGGGCGAGCGCGAAGGCCTGCTGCGCATCTGGCCGCAGCGCCAGCGCTCGGACGACTACGAGGTCTGGCAGGTCATGCACCCCGACCTGCAGCGCACGGCCCGGGTGCGCGTCACGGCCGAGTTCCTGGCCCAGGCGCTGGGCGCGGAGCCTGCGTGATGCCGAGCTTGTCCAGGGCGGCGGCAATCACGGCGGCAGGGATGCAGGCATGCAGCGGGAGCCGATGATCGGCAGAACCTGCGCCAGCGCACCGGACAGGCTGCCCGGTGGCCACCGGCTTCGCCTTCAGTCTTTGGAAGCAGGCCTGGGCCTGTCCTTGCGCAGCATCTCCAGATAGAGCGCCTCCACCTTCTCGCGCGCCCAGGGCGTCTTGCGCAGGAACTTCAGGCTGGAGCTGACGCTGGGGTCCAGCGCAAAGCAGCGCACCGGAACCTGCCGCGCAAGCCCGGCCCAGCCGTAGCGGGCCTCCAGGGCAAGGACGATGGCTTCGAGCGTGACGCCGTGCAGCGGATTGCGGGGCTGGGCGGCGGGAGGCGGGGTTTCTTGCATGGCGCGATTTTCGCCCGCCTTTGCAGTGCTGCGGACCGCAGCTTTATTTGTAATTACATGCAACCACGCCGTAAGTTTCTGTAGCATTGTGGCGTTCCTGGCCTTCTGCTGCACTCCCCGACCATGCCCGCCCTGTCCCTTCGCCAGAAACTGCTGGCACCGCTGGTTTTCTGCCTTCTCGCGCTGCTTGCGCTCACCCTCTTCAACGCCTACCAGGCACGCGACAAGGCCTACGAGGCCCGGCAGCAGGCGCTGCGCGACTTCGTCGATGCGGGCGACAGCCTGATTGCGGCGATTGCCGCCGAGGCCAAGGCCGGCAAGCTGACAGAGGAAGAAGCCAAGGCCACCGCCATTGCCCGCGTGGGCCAGTTGCGCTATGCAGGCGGCGCAGGCTACATCACCAGCATCACCACGGATTCCGTGGTGCTGAACAATCCCGCAAGCCCGGGCATCAACGGCAAGAACATGGGCGGCTTCCAGGATGCCAAGGGCAACTACCTGTACCGCAACATTGCCGCCGTGGGCGCATCGGCCCAGGGCAGCGGCTACCTCACGTACTGGTGGCCCCGCCCCGGCGCCAAGGAGCCCAGCGAGAAGCTGGCCTATGCCAGGCGCTCCACGGCCTGGAACTGGGACCTGATCGCTGGCGACTATGTGGACGACATCCAGCAGGCCTTTGTCGCCACCATCACCAAGTCGGTGGCGGCGCTGGCCGTGCTGGGCGCACTGCTGTCCCTGATTGCGTGGCTGGCCACGCGCAGCGTGCTCAATGCCATTGGCGGCGAGCCGGCGGTGGCGGCCGAGATTGCCAACCGCATCGCCTCGGGCGACCTGTCGCAGTCGGGGCTGGCAGGCGCAGCCCAGGCCCCCGAAGGCAGCGTGATCGCCGCCGTGCAGCGCATGAGCGAGCAGCTGCGCCAGCTGGTGACGCGCATCCATGAAACGGCCGGCGTCATCCACCGCTCGGCCGGCGAGATCGCCACGGGCAGCGTGGACCTGTCGCAGCGCACGGAGCGCCAGGCCAGTTCGCTGGAAGAAACCGCCGCCTCCATGGAGCAGCTCACGGCCACCGTGCACCAGAACGCCGAGAACGCCCAGCACGCCAGCCAGATCGCCTCGGGCGCCTGTTCCGTGGCCGAGCGCGGCGGCTCCGTGGTGGACCAGGTGGTGGCCACCATGGGCGAGATCAACAGCTCCTCGCGCCGCGTGGTGGACATCATCGGCGTGATCGACGGCATTGCCTTCCAGACCAATATCCTCGCGCTGAATGCGGCCGTGGAAGCGGCGCGCGCGGGCGAGCACGGGCGCGGCTTTGCCGTGGTGGCGGGCGAGGTGCGCACGCTGGCACAGCGCAGCGCCTCGGCCGCGCGCGAGATCAAGACGCTGATCCAGACCTCGGTGGAAAGCGTGGACGCCGGCGCCACCCTGGTGGACCAGGCCGGCCAGACCATGCGCGAGGTGGTCACCACGGTGCGCAACATCACGGGCATCGTGACCGAAATCGCCTCGGCCAGCCGCGAGCAAAGCAGCGGCATCGAGCAGGTGGGCCATGCCGTGACCGACATGGACCGCGTGACCCAGCAAAACGCCGCCCTGGTCGAGCAGTCCTCGGCTGCCACGCAGGTGCTGCAGGAAGAATCGGAGAAGCTGTCGCGCCTGACGGCTTCGTTCAAACTCTAGAGCCGGCTCTGCCCTCCCTGCCTCCCCTTTCCTTTCCTCCCCTTCTTCCATCCCCATGATCACCTGCTACCTGCGCTACATCATCGACCCGTTCAAGGCCAAGGAATTCGAGCACTACGGCAAGACCTGGATTCCGCTGGTCGAGAAGTTCGGCGGCAAGCACCACGGCTACTTCCTGCCGTCCGAAGGTGCCAACAATGTGGCGCTGGCCATGTTCAGCTTTCCCAGCATGGCGCTGTACGAGGAGTACCGCATCAAGTCCATGCAGGACCCCGAATGCCAGGCGGCCTTCCGCTACGCGGAGGACACGCGCTGCATCCTCAGCTACGAGCGCAGCTTCATGCGCCCCGTGTTCGGCTGAATCTGCCCGGCGCCGCAGCCGCCCGTCGAACCGGGCAAGCGGGCAAGCGCTGGCGGCTCGACAAATCCGGCGCCGCGTCTGAACGGGCCTACAGCAGAATGTCCGCCGTGGGGTACTTCCAGAAGTCGCGCAGCAGGTAGCTGATCGGCAGGTTCAGATTCGTGGAGCTGGGTGGAATCGGCTGCAGGAACCACTTCTCGTAGATCGGGTGGATTTCGCGGCTGGTGATGATGCGCTTCATCTCTTCATCGACCAGTTTCTTGAACGCGGTATCGGCCTTCGGCAGCATGATCGCCAGGGGTTCGGTGGACAGGAACTTGCCCACCACCTTCAGGGCGCGTGGATCGGGCCGTGCAGCGGCCAGCCCGTTGAGAAGCACGTCATCCATCACGAACGCGTCGGCTTCGCCCTTCTCCACCATCTCCAGGGCCCTCGCGTGATCGGGGGCCTCCACAATGGTGATGCCCATCAGGCGCTGCCTGTTGGCCTGCGTCACCAGGGCCATCGGGCTGGTGCCCTTGGTGGAAACCAGCTTTTTGCCCTTGAGATCCTCCATCGCGTTGATGGTGCTGTCGGCCTTCACTAGCATCCGGGCGCCGGTGATGAAATGGGGAACCGTGAACGCCACGGTCTGGCGCCGCTGCGCGTTGTTCGTGGTCGAGCCGCACTCCATGTCGGCCTTGCCCTGCTCGATCACGGCCATGCGATTGGCGGGCGTGACCATCAGGAACTCCACCTTCATGTCCTTCCTGCCTGTCTGCTTGCGCACCGCCTCGGCCAGGCGAAGGCACAGATCCAGCGCATAACCGACGGGCTTGCCGCTGCGGGTGTCGATGTAGGAGAAGGGAACCGACGATTCCCGGTGCGCAATCACCAGCGCGCCACCGGCCTGGATCTTGTCCAGCACACCGGCTGCAGAGACACCGCTCAAGGCCCACAGGCCCAACGCACCCAACGCAATACCCCACTGGCGAAAGATCATCTGAGTCCTTGGCTCGCAAGCGCCGGGCGGCGCCCAGCAGGTTGTGACAGGTTATACACGTATTGTTACCAGGTGCGCAAACCTGGGCTGCTGGCGGTTTCGATGGCAGCTTGGGCACTGGCTTTTCCCCCTCCCCCGTTATGGCAGGATCACCAGCACCAGAATTACCGAGGGAACTCCCATGCTGATCAACTGCGTTGCCTACGAAAACGGGGCCAAGCTGGCGGACATTCCTGTCGCCGACATCAGCAACTACATAGAGCGGCCCGGCTGCTTCGTCTGGGTGGCGCTGGCGGACGCCACGCCGGCCGAGCTGGAGGAGATGCGCCAGGAGTTCGGCCTGCATGCCCTGGCCGTGGAGGATGCGCTGCACGGTCACCAGCGGCCCAAGCTGGAGGAGTACGGCAGCTCGCTGTTTGCCGTGATGCACCTGCTGGAGCCCGAGCCCGAGCGGCCCGGCCACTTCAACCACGGCGAGGTCGATGTCTTCGTGGGCTCCAACTACGTGCTGTCGGTGCGCAACCGCAGCAAGCGCGGTTTCCTGGGCGTGCGCGAGCGCTGCGAAAGCGAGCCCGAGCTGCTGCGCCATGGCTCGGGCTTTGTGCTGTATGCGCTGATGGATGCGGTGGTGGACCGCTACTTTCCCATCATCGACGCGCTGGAGGTGGAGCTGGAGCAGATCGAGCAGCAGATCTTCACCAAGGGCGCGGCGCGCGACAACATCAAGCAGCTGTATGAACTCAAGGGCCGCGCCATGGACCTCAAGCACGCCGTGGCTCCCCTGCTGGAAGCCGTGGGCAAGCTCAACGGCGGGCGCGTCCCCCAGATCTGCGTGGGCTCCAGGGACTACTTCCGCGATGTGATGGATCACCTGGGCCGCATCAACGCCCAGATCGACACCATGCGCGACACCGTGGGCACGGCCATCCAGGTGAACCTGTCCATGGTGTCCATCGAGGAAAACGAAGTCACCAAGCGGCTGGCAGCCTGGGCCAGTATCTTCGCCATCTGCACGGCCTTTTTCGGCGTCTGGGGCATGAACTTCGAGAACATGCCCGAACTGAAGTGGCAATACGGCTATCCGGCCGCACTGCTGTTCGTGCTGGGTGTTTGCGGCCTGCTTTACTACAAGTTCCGCAAGGCGGGGTGGCTGTAGGCGGCGGGAAGGCGAGCGGTGCCAGGGTATTCACCCAGCCGCACCGTCACAGCCGCGTCACACATCCACGCCACCATCCCAGGCGCCAACTCCTGGACGCCCGGATTCCCCACCATGTACGACGAACTTCTGCCCGACCACCATGATTCGCTGATGCAGCGCATCGAACGCGATCTGCTCGACAGCTACGACGAAGAACTGGAGATGGAGATAGACGACGCCCGCCTGGGCAGCGGTGGCGACGATCTGGACGGTGCCGACACCGTGAGCCGCCAGACCTACTTCCGCGAGCTGCTGCGCCTGCAGGGCGAGCTGGTCAAGCTGCAGGACTGGGTGCAGCACCACAAGAAGAAGGTGGTCATCCTCTTCGAGGGCCGCGATGCGGCCGGCAAGGGCGGCGTGATCAAGCGCATCACCCAGCGCCTGAACCCGCGCGTGTGCCGCGTGGCCGCCCTGCCCGCGCCCAACGACCGCGAGCGCACGCAATGGTATTTCCAGCGCTATGTCTCCCACCTGCCTGCGGGCGGCGAGATCGTTCTCTTTGACCGCAGCTGGTACAACCGCGCCGGCGTGGAGCGTGTGATGGGCTTTTGCTCCGACGAGGAGTACGAGGAATTCTTCCGCTCCGTGCCCGAGTTCGAGAAGATGCTGGTGCGCTCGGGCATCACGCTGGTGAAGTACTGGTTCTCCATCACCGACGAGGAGCAGCACCTGCGCTTTCTGGGCCGCGTGCACGACCCGCTCAAGCAGTGGAAGCTCAGTCCCATGGACTTCGAGAGCCGCCGCCGCTGGGAGGACTACACCAAGGCCAAGGAAGCCATGCTGGAGCGCACCCACATCGCCGAGGCGCCCTGGTGGCTGGTGCAGGCCGTGGACAAGAAGAAGGCGCGGCTCAACTGCATCTCCCACCTGCTGACGCAGCTGCCCTATGAAGAGATAGAGCACCCGGCCATCGTGCTGCCCGAGCGCACGCGCAACCCCGAATACACACGCAACCCCGTTCCCCAGCACATGTACGTGCCGGATCTGTACTGAGCGGCGGCCGGCAGCGGGCCGCCGGCGTTCCCGCGACCCGTCTTCTCAAGACCCGTTTCCTCACGCCTTCTGCGCCTCGCCATCCTCCACGGATGCCTCGGAGGACGCGGAGGCCTCGGATGCCTCGGACGCCTCAGGCGTCTCTGGCTCTGGCTCTGCCCCGGCGACTGCGGCCGCCTGCGGCACCTCAACAACCTCGGCCGCACGCTTGCGCCGCTCCTGCTCGAGCAGCGCGGTCAGCGCCGCGTGGATGCGCTCCAGCGTGCCGCCCGGGTTGACCCACCAGTCCGTGGACCAGATGCGCAGAATCTGCCAGCCCAGGCCGCGCAGTACCTGCTCGCGCAGCTTGTCGCGGTCGCGTGCCGTGGCCGAGCGGTGGTAGGTGGCGCCGTCGCACTCCACGCCCGCCAGGTAGCTGCCCGCATGGTCCGGGTGCACCACGCCCAGGTCCACGCGGAACGAGGATGCGCCGATCTGCGTGTGCACGCGCCAGCCCTTGCGCTCCAGCGCCTGGGCCACGCTGGCCTCGAAGGGGCTGTCGAAATCGCCCTGGCTGCCATGGTGCGACTCGGCCAGCGCGCGCGGGCCGCGCTCGGCAAATTCCAGGAAGTGCTTGAGATCGCGCACGCCCGCCGCCTGGGTGCGCGACAGGTCCATCTGCTCGCCGCGCAGGCTGGAGAAGATGCGCAGCTCCTGCCGCGCGCGCGTCACCGCCACGTTCAGCCGCCGCTCGCCGCCGTCGCGGTTGAGCGGGCCGAAGTTCATGGATACCGCGCCCGAGATATCGGGCCCGTAGGTGATGGAAAAGTACATGATGTCCCGCTCGTCGCCCTGCACGCTTTCCAGGTTCTTGACGAAGACGGGCTCCAGCAGCGCATCGGAGAAAAACGGCTCCAGCCCCGGGTCCTTGCGGCGCTCTTCGTCCAGCAAATCCTCGATCAGGCTTTGCTGCTCGGAGTTGAAGGTGACCACGCCGATGGTGGCACCCGACTGCGCAAACCCCGGCGACTTCAGCCGCGCCACCAGGTCGGCCACCAGGGCCTTGGCCTCGGGCTGGTTGATGCGGGCGCCACCCTTCTCATAGCGGCCCTGCACGGCATGGAAGCTGACGGCGCGGTCATCGGTGACGGGCGAGGGAAAGGTCACCAGCCCGCCGCCGTAGTAGCGGTGGTTGCTGAAGGCGATCAGGCTTTCATGGCGCGAGCGGTAGTGCCACGACAGGTTGCGCGTGGGCAGGCTGGCGCCCAGGCATTCGTCCAGGATGCTTTCCATGTCGCCTTCCACGCCCTGCGTGTCGTCGTCGAAGGTGTCGGAGGTGTCGGCGCGGCCGAAGAAGCTGGTGGGTGGCAGCTGCTTGGGGTCGCCGACCATGACCACCTGCCTGGCCCGCGCCATGGCGCCGATGGCGTCCCAGACGGGGATCTGCGAGGCCTCGTCGAAGATGACGATGTCGAAGTTGCTGGTCTCGGCGCTCAGGTACTGGGCAATGGACAGCGGGCTCATCAGCAGGCAGGGCGTCAGGCGCAGCACGGCCGACGGGATCTGCTCCAGCAGTTGGCGCAGCGGCAGGTGCTGGCGCTTCTTGGTGATCTCGCGCCGCAGGATGCCCCACTCGCTGTTGCGCTGGATGCTGTCGGCCGAAGGCAGGCCCGCGCACAGCCGCGCACGTATCCACTGGCGCGTGACGGAGGTGAATTCATCGTCCAGCGCGCGGAAGTCGGCAATGCGCCGCTCATGCTCGGCAGAGACGAAGCGCTTGAGCACCTCGTCCTCGTCCACGGCCAGCGCCAGCCACCAGCGCGCGTAGTTGACCTCGAAGGCCTTGGGCGCCTGGGCCGGCTCCAGGCTGCCGGACTCGATGGCGTCGGCCAGCGCACCCAGCCCGCCCGCGCGGGCCGCGGCCTGGGCATTGCGCCAGGCGCACCAGGCATGCAGGCCGCCCTGCCCGGCCAGCACGCCGCCCGCCGTGGCCGCCAGCTGCTCGGCCGTGCGCTGGGCCAGGGCACGCTGCTGCGGCTCGCCATGGGCTGCCGCCGCGCTGAAGGGGTCTATGGCCGCGTGCAGGCCGGCCAGGCTGTCCAGCAACTGCTGGCAGGCCATGCCGACCGCGGCGCCCTCGCCCAGCTCGGCGCTGCGCAAGGCCAGCACCTGGTACAGGGCCTGGCGTGCCTGGGCCAGTTCGGCCTCCTGCCAGCCCAGCCCGGTCAGCCCTGCCTGCAGCGATCCCTGCAGGCGCAGCGCATGCTCCACGGCTTGCGGGCGCGTGTCCAGGCCGTCCCAGACGCCGGGGCAGCGCAAGCGCAGATCGTCCAGCGCCAGCAGCTGTTCCTCGATGGCGCTGCGGGCCGCCAGCTGCGCATGGGCCTGCTGCAGCGCCGCGCCACAGCGGCCCTGGGCCACGGCGGCGTGCGATGCCATCAGGCCGCCGCGCCGCGTCAGTTGCAGGCGCTCGCGCTCGAAGGCCAGCGCGTCCTGCAAGGCCTGGGCATCGGTTTCCAGGCCGCGCCACAGGCCGTGGCTGGCATCGGCCAGCGGCAGGTAGCCATCGAGCTGGCGGTCGATCTGGTACAGGGCCTGCAGGCGCTGCACTTCGGCCGCCCAGCGCTCGCCGCCATGGCCTTCGGCCACGGCCTCCAGTCCGTCGAGCGAGAAGGCTTTCTGCGCGCGCGCGGCCAGCAGGGCCGCATTGGCCTTCAGGGCGCTGCGCGCATGGTCGGTGCGCGTGCGGTGTCCGGACCACAGGCCGTCGGCTGCGGCGCCGGGCTGGATCTGGTCCAGTTCCTCGCGCAGGCCCCGGATGCGCACCAGGGCGGCCAGGTCATCGGCCACGCGCGGCTCGCCCGCGCCTTCGATGGTGGCCTCCAGCGCCGCGCGCACCTTGCGCCTGCCCAGCCAGGACAGCGGCCACAAGGACTTGCCGGCCCTGACCCATTCGCGCTGCAGCTGCGCCACGTTGAGCTGGCCCACGCCGGCGCCGTACTTGACGGACAGGCCCTGGCGCAGCGCCGCGATCTCGTCGATGCACTGCAGGCCGCGCTCCAGCTCGTCGCCCAGGGCCACGGGCCAGGGCGTGCCCAGTCCGGCCTGCAGGCGCCGGCGCTGCGCCAGCAGGTCCAGCGCCTGGGCCAGGCGCGCCTGCAGCTCGGCCGGCCAGGGCGCCGGAATCTGTGCGGACAGATCACCGTGCTGCGCCAGCAGCTGCAGGCCCGATTGCAGGGATTCGCCAATTCGCGCGCCGTCAGGCAGCACGCAGAAAGCCAGGTTGCGGCCTGCGGCCGCAGGCAGCGCGCGCGCGATCACGCCCAGCGCCGAGCGCGCCTGGCGCCCCAGCGCCGGCCACTCCATGCGCAGCAGCCGGCCCAGCTGCTGCGCCGCCTCGGCAAAGCCCTGGCCTGCATCGTGCAGCGCCTGGGCAGCATCCACCATCTGCTGCTGCCAGCGCACGGACCAGTCGCTGGCCTGCACCGTGGCCAGCGGCCCGTCCTTCAGATGCTGCGCGCCCACGGCCTGGGCATTGGCCTGCAGGCGGCCCGCAGTCTCGCGCAAAAGGGCCAGGCCCGCTTCGTCATGGGCCTGGGGCGTGGGCCAGTGAAATCCCAGGCGCGGCAGCTCCTGGCCACCGGCCACGGCGCCAATGGCGCGGTAGATGGTCCAGCCGTTGGCGTGGCGCCGGTGCAGGCGCTCCACATAGGCCGACAGCTGCTCGCGCAGGCGGCCGAGCTGGCTGGCCTTGGCGGCCCAGGCCTCGGCATCCACCTGGCCATGCGAGTCCCAGGATTTCTGCAACTGGCCCAGCACGTCGAGCTTGCGGCTCTTGTTGGAGTGCAGCTCCAGGCAGAACTCGCCCAGGCCCACTTCGCGCAGGCGGCGGTAGACCACGTCCAGCGCGGCGATTTTCTCGGCCACGAAGAGCACGCGCTTGTCCTCGGCCAGGCACTGCGCGATCAGGTTGGCAATGGTCTGGCTCTTGCCCGTGCCCGGCGGGCCGATGAGCACGAAGTCCTTGCCGCGCGCAGCGGCCATCACGGCCGACAGCTGCGATGAATCGGCCGGCAGCGGGCTGAAGACCTGCTGCGGCGCGAACTCCTGGTCCAGCCGCCGCGTGTCGGGAAAGGCGATCTCCGAGCGATAGGGCTCGCGCGGCGTGTCGATCAGGTGGGCGACCACGGGCGAGCTGCGCAGCTGGTCGGCGCGCTCGGCCAGGTCCTTCCACATCAGGTATTTGGCGAAGGAGAACATGGACAGCACCACGTCCTCGCTGACCTCCCAGCCGCGCACGTCCTTGATCGCCTCGCGCACGCGGGCCCAGATGCCGGTGATGTCCAGTCCGGCCTCGTCGCGCGGCAGGTCGCCTGCGGGCACGCCCAGCTCCAGCTGGAAGTCCTGGCGTAGCATCTCGACCAGCGTGGGGTTGAAGCGCGGCTCGTCCTCATGCGCCTGCAGCGTGAAGCCCGAGCGCGCGCTCTTGCGCTCCAGCGTGACGGGCAGCAGGATCAGCGGCGCGCGCACGCGCACATCGGGCTTGTCGGGCCGGCTCCAGACCAGAAAGCCCAGGGCCACGAACAAGGTGTTGGCGCCGCCTTCCTGCAGCGCGTTGCGCGCGCCGCGAAACAGCTCCACAAAGCGGCTGTCCAGCTCCAGCGGCTCCAGGTCGATGAAGACCTCGCGCCGCTGCAGCGCCTCTTCGGCGTGCGCGCCGCGCAGGTCTTCCAGGCTGCGCGCCTCGTGCAATGGCTGGCTGCGCGGGTCCTTGCCCTGCATGAGCTCGGGGCTGGGCAGCAGCTTGAGCACCTGGCCCCGGGCCAGCGTGTCCTCCAGCGCGGGCGCGGCCACCTGCAGCAGCAGCGATTTCTTGCCGGGCTTGAAGTTGAGCAGGGCATTGCGCAGCGACAGGTCCAGCAGCCGGCGCTGCCAGCGCGCCAGCCTGTCCTTGGGATCGAGCTGGGAGGTGGGCACTTCGCGTGTCTGCGCCTGCGCCAGGAGTTCGGGCGGCGGCTCCACGGTGAGCCGTGGCTCGGCCTGTCCTTCGCCGGCCTCGGGCGCGGCGTCCTGCGGCTGGGCCAGCGCCAGCGGGCGGATGCGCTGCATGCGCGCGCGCCGAACGTCCACCAGCAGCTCGAACTGGTCCTCATGCTCTTCGGCCAGCTGGCGCGCGCCCTGGGCAATGGCCTGGCTGAAGGCCACGGCCTGGCCCTGCGCGGCCAGCGTGGTCTCGAAGACCACCAGCTCCTGCAGCTTGAGCCGCTTGCGCACGGCCGTGATGTCATCGACCACGGCGGTCGAGAATTCCTGCCTGCCCAACCACAGGCCCACGAAGGCATGGCCGCGCGTGAAAACCAGCAGCGGGTTCAGGTGCGCCTGCTCCAGGCAGGAGGCGAACAGCAGCGTCAGGTCCAGGCAGGTGGCCAGGCCCGCATCCAGCACCTGGGTCGCGCCGCGTATCTTCTGGCCCGCATGCTCGAAGCTGGCCGGCGGCAGCGCGTAGTTGAGTTTCTTCTGGAGCACGGAAGTCCAGATGGCCGAGGCCAGTTCCCAGGCCCGCTGCGGCCCCTGTTCATAGCCGTTGATGGCGCCGGACTTGCCCGCCGACTCCAGCGCCTGCGCCGCGCCCTTGAGGATGCGGTCCACGGCCGGATCGTTGGGTTGCACGAAGGCCGTCACCATCTCGGGCAAATGCCCCAGGCCGCCCCACTGGTTGCGTGCCAGCAGTTCCAGCGGGTGTTCGTGCCGGGCCAGCACCGTCTGTGCCGGCTGGCCGCTGCGCAGCTCCAGCCGCAGCACGGCAGGCTCGGCCTCGGTCAGGCGCGAGAGCAAGGCGCCGTCCAGCGCCACATCCAGGTCGGTCAGCGCATAGGTGCTGTGCGCGGCCACCGACTCCAGGCGCCAGGTGCGCGGCTTGATGAAGGCAGGCTCCGAGGCCAGGTGCAGGCTCAGCGCCTGCAGCGGCAGATCGCCCTCGTTGACGATGGCCAGCTCCAGCAGCGCGGGCACGGCGTTCTGGAAGTCGGCGAGATTGAGCTTGGCGACGGTGCCGATGCGCAGCTGCGGGGCCGTCTGCGGCGCCTGCGCGGCGGCGGGGGCGGCATCTGCGGGGGAATCTCGGCGGGGGTCTTCTGTCATGCGCGGTAGTCCTTGGCTGGCCAGCAGGCGGCGGGAACTGTCGAAATCCCGTCATATTCCTGGCCCGACGATTGTCCGCTGCGAATGGGGCGCCGTGTCCGAGATGGGCGGTTTTCAGGGGTCACTGTTTGCAAAAAATGAGAGCGAAGAGGCCTGCTGAGAACATCAATCCGCAAGCCCGGCAATCACTTCATGCACGAGCGCATCCCCGTCAGCGCCTCGAAGATCATGGCGTTGACGGCACCGTGCACGGCGGTCACGGCACGGGCAAAGCGCGCTGACCCCATCGCAAACAAGCCTGCCGCATCTGGATATGCGCAAATGCCTGGTGGACGGTCCCGGCTGCACGTGGTTGCGTAACTTTATGATTAGTCACCATATAATATGGCACCAACAACCACGGCGCACAGCGCCCATGCAAGGAAACACCATGTCCCACTATCTGGTCGAGCTCTATTCCCCCAACCCCGCCTGGCTGGCCCTGCCCGCCGCGCAGCGCCAGCAATTTCTGGAAGGGGTTGCCAGCGCCATGGGCAGCCTGGCTGCCATGGGCGTGCAGGTGCTGGCCCTGGCCGAGACCGAGAGCGGCCTGGACCAGGCCAGTCCGCACCGCTTCCTGGGCATCTGGCGCTTTCCCGATACTGCCGCGCGCGATGCCCTGCTGGCGGGCATCAAGGCCAGCGGCTGGTACGGCTACTTCGACCATGTGAACGCGGCCAGCGGCACCGGTGGCCTGGAAAGCCATCTGAAGGCGCTGGCCGAGGTCTGAGGCGGACGGGCGATGGGTGATGAATGGGTGCAGGATGGATGCTGCAGCGCCGGCGCTACGGCTGAATCGGGCAGCCCAGACGCTTGAGCGTCTCGTCGATCCATGGCGCGCTGTAGGTACCGGCAGCGATGTCGGCCACCATCTTGGCCTCAACCATCTGTTTTCCATGTGCTGCATCCAGCAGGGCCTGCGCTTGCGCATAGGGTACGCACAGCAAGCCGTCGTCATCGCCAATCATGAGGTCGCCGGGCTCGATCACCATGCCATCGATGGCGATAGGCACATTGATTTCGCCCGGGCCATCCTTGTAGGGTCCGCGGTGCGTGACGCCCGCGGCAAATACCGGGAAGCTGCCAGCACGAATCCATGCCGCGTCGCGGATCGCGCCGTTGATCACGATCCCGCCCAGTTGGCGGCGCATGGCGTCTCCGACCATGATTTCTCCGATGAGTGCGTTGGTGAGGTCGCCGCCCGCATCCACCACGATCACGTCACCTGGGCTGGCCAGTTGAAGTGCCTTGTGGAGCATGAGGTTGTCGCCCGGGCGTGTCTTGATGGTCAACGCGGGGCCGGCCATGCGCCCGCCGCCGTGCATGGGGCGCAGCCGCGCGCCGCCAGCCGTCATGCGGGCCATGCAGTCGCTGACGTTGGCTACAGGCACGTCGAGATAGCGCCTGGCAATATCCAGGCTGACAGCGCGTTGCCGCTTCAGAATTTGAAGACCGATCATGGTGTGGTGCTCAGAGTGGATGGAATGAAAGCCGTGCCGCTCAATCGAGCGTGGTGCCAGAGCTCTTGACGATGGGTGCCAGGCGTGCGCGGTCGCTGGCGTAGAGCCTGGCCATGTCCTGCGGTGTGCCGGTGATGAGTTCGGCGCCGGAGTCGGCGATCTTCCTGGCCGTGTCGGGTGCGTTCACCACCTTGTTGATGGCTTCGTTGAGCTGCCTGACGATGGCGTCGGAGGTGCCGGCCGGGGCCATCACGCCCCACACGCTGGCCAGCTCCACGCCCTTGATGCCGGATTCGGTGTAGGTCGGCACGTCGGGCAGCAGCTTGGAGCGGCTCGCGGTGGTCACGCCGATGGCGCGCACCTTGCCCGACTGGATGTGCGACAGCAGCGTGGGGATGGAGCCCATGTACATGTCGATGCGCCCGCCCAGCAGGTCGGGCATGGCCTGCGCCACGCCGCGAAACGGCACGTGGGTGAACTTCACATTCGAGCTTTTCTGCCAGGCCTCGCTGATGAGGTGCGAAATGGTGCCGGTGCCCGGCGTGGCAAAGCTCAGGCGCCCGGGTTCCTTCTTCGCCGCCTGAATGATGTCGTCCAGGGACTTGTACGGGGAATCGGCATTCACCACGAGCACGGCCGGGCCGGCTGCGACCAGGGCCACGGCGCGCAGGTCCTTGTCGGGGTTGTAGGTGAGCTTGGAGTACAGCAGCGGGTTGAGCACCACGTTGTCGGTCTGCGCCATCACCAGGGTCAGGCCGTCGGCGGGGGCCTTGGCCACCTGGTCCAGAGCCAGGTTGCCACCGGCCCCGGGCTTGTTCTCCACCACGATGGCCCACCCATGGGCCTCGGTGAGCTTGGTGCCGACCAGCCGCGTGAGGTTGTCGGTGCCGCCACCGGCCGGAAAGGGCACGATGAACCTGATGGGGCGCTGCGGATAGGTGCCCTGGGCATGGGCCGGAGCCATGGCGGCAGCGGTCAGTGCCAGCAGGCCGGCGAGGGCCAGGCGGCGTCGGGTCGGGGTCGTCATTGCGGATGTCTCCTTTGGTGGTGTCGGTTGGCGCATGGGTACGTTGATCAGGCTTGGCTGGCGAGCACGTGGCTGCCCAGCCAATCGATGGCCTCGTCGGTGGAGGTGCCGGTGAAGGGCTGCACCGCATGCGCCCGGGCCGTGTCGGCGAACAGCGCCTCGACGGCGGTCAAGGCGATGGGCGTCAGGCCGTTGCGGGCCATCTGCTGCCGGGCCTCGGCCACCTCGTTGCGGCGGCGTGCGGAATGCGGGATGTGCGTGCGCACCATGGACTCCATCAGCGTGCGCAACGGTGTCTCGTCGATGTCCTGCAGCACGGCATGCAGTTGCTCGCGCAGGCCCATCTGCTGGGCCGTCACCAGGCACTCCACGGCCAGCGCCTCGGCCCCCTTGGTGTAGATGCTGCGCAGGAGCTTGAGCGCGGCGGCCTCGCCCGGCTGTCCGCCCACCACGCGAACGGAGCCGCCAAAGGGCAAGAACAATTCCTGTACAAAACCGGCCTTGCCACCGGCCACGAGCAGCGGCGTCTTGCTGCCGCCCAGGTTGACCGCGCCGGTGATAGCCACATCCACGAAGTGCACCGCCCTGCCCTGGGCGACGCGCCGGGCCAGCTCGCCGCATTCGCGCATCTCCTGCGGGTCGGCCGTGGTCATGTCCACATAGACCACGCCATCGCGCAGATGGGGCAGGCAGGCCTCGAACAGGCTGCGCGCCACGGTGCCGAACACGGCGCTCACCACCACGTCGGCCTCGGCCAGCCAGGCGCCGGGCGCGGCATGCACCTGCGCGCCAGCGGCCTGCACGGCGTCGGCCACCGCAGCGTTGG
The DNA here is from genome assembly GCF_018437695.1 of Delftia sp. WY8. Classification (NCBI taxonomy): domain Bacteria; kingdom Pseudomonadati; phylum Pseudomonadota; class Betaproteobacteria; order Burkholderiales; family Comamonadaceae; genus Delftia; species Delftia sp. WY8. The sequence goes on along the minus strand of NZ_CP049795.1, from coordinate 6,156,494 downwards.
GCTGCAGCTCGCACAGGCCCACCAGGCTGTGCCCCTGCTCCAAAAAGGCCTGCATGTAGCAGGCGCCGACCATTCCACCACCCAGTATTGCGAACTTCATAAAAATACAAATTTAAAACATTTATCGCAGTCTACGGAGCGCATCTCCTTTTTCTTCCTAGAGATTTCCCGTAGAACTTCGAATATTTGTACTTGTTTTGTATTTTTCGGAATAAAGCGAAGCGAAACGGGTCCCTCAGCCGTCACCTAGAATCGGCGCACCACTCCCATCCACTTGGTGCAAACACAGTGCAAAACGTGAAAGACAAGGCGTACGAGGTTCTGCGGCAGCGGCTCATCGGCGGCCACTACCGACCCGGCGAACAGCTCAAGGAGGAGCCCATTGCCCGCGACCTGGGACTGAGCCGCACACCGGTGCGCAATGCGCTGCACCGCCTGGTGGAAGATGGCCTGGCCACCGATGGCGCGGGCCAGGGTATCCGCGTGTCGGAGTGGAGCGACTGGGATGTGGAGGAGACCTTCCAGCTGCGCATGCTGCTGGAGCCGTACGCCTCGTTCCTCGCGGCCACGCGCGGCGGCGAGGGGCTGGCCGATGAGCTGGAGGCCAGCAACCAGCGCATGGAGGCCGGCATTGCCGCTGGCCACGACGGCATTGGCGAGGTGCAGTCAGCCAACCGGGATTTTCACCACGCGCTGATCGAGGCATCGGGCTCGCCGCGCCTCAAGACCATGCTGGCGACGATGATCGACATGCCGATCATCAAGCGGTCGTTCTACATCTACACGCCCGAAGAGCTGGTGCAAAGCCTGCACCACCACTGCGACCTGGTGATCGCCATACGTGCCAGGGATGGGGAGCTGGCACGCCAGGTGATGCAGCTGCACCTGCGCATGTCCTACCACCGGTTCATGAAGCATCGGGGTGAATACCGCGCGGATGCATGAGCGGTGTCATGACCGGGGCTGAACCCTTTGCGCTGCCCCCACCCGGTACAGCCGCGGCAGCCAGACAAAGGCGATGAGGACCAGCACAACGCCCGCCAGCGCCATGGGCAGCACCATCGGCCAGGCACCGTGGCGCATCGTCGGATCGACAAATTGCGCCGCCAGCTGGCCGGCGCAGAAGGCCACGCACATGATCGCGAAGCCCGAACACGACACGGCCCGCCCGGCCAGCTGCGGCGGCAGGCCCCCCACCGCGCCCGCCTGGCCGCAAGGCTGGTGCAGGCCATGGCCCAGCGCATACACCGCGTGCCCTAGCAACAATGGAACGGGCGAGGCCGGCGCCAGCACGCAGCCGGCGATCTGGATGCACGGCCCCAGCAGACTGAGCGAAGCGCCCAGCTGCACCGTGCGCACCGGCCCGTGGCGCGACAGCAGGCGCCGGCACCATGTGATGCCGAGGATGTAGACCAGCGAGCCGCCCGCTGGAATCCAGCCGTAGAGCACGGGCGACAGGCCGAACAGGTCGACGTACACCATCGGCGACAGCAGCAAAAAGCAGAAGATGCCGCCGTAGGTGGTTGCGGCCAGTGCCGTCCAGGCGCAAAAGCCGGGGTCGGCGATCACCTGGCGCACACCGCCAGCGGATACGGATACGGGTACGGATGCGAGGACCGGGGCAGACTCCGCCGGCGCTTGCCGCGTCTCGCTGAAAGTGCGCCAGCACAGTGCCAGCAAAGCCAGCGAGTAGACGCCCATCGCCACCAGCACCCAGCGCCAGCCGGTGGCCTGGACGCCCCATGCACCGGCAATCGGCGCCACCAGGGCCACCAGCCCCAGGCCCATCAGGCCGCGGGCCATGATGCGCGGCCCTTCATGGGCCGGATACAGGTCGCGCACCGCAGCCCGTGCGCACACCAGGATGGCCGCCATGGCCGCGCCCTGCACGGCGCGCCAGGCCACCAGTGCGTCCGCGCTGCCCGCCAGCGCACAGCCTGCCGCCGCTGCCGTGTAGCAGGCCAAACCCGTCAGCAGAACGGGCCGGCGCCCGAAGCGGTCGGCCAGCGGTCCGCACACCAGCTGGGCGACACCGAAGGCCAGCATGAACACGGTCAGGCTGCTGCTGGCCGAGCCCAGGTCGCGCGCGATCTCGGGCAACGCCGGCAGATAGCCATCGGTGGCGACCGGCTGCGCGGCCAGCAGCAGCGGCAGCAGCAGGAGAAAGGAAACGGAGCGGCGCGGGCCGGGATCAGCGAAGTTCATCTCAATGAAGCCTGGTCACGGCATGCGGCGCGTCGAGCGAGGGAGTTCGAAGGACGATACATGGCCAGTTGCGCGCCATGCATCCTATGCGACGGCGGACAGCACGGCCCGCAGGCCCAGCAGATAGCTGTCCGCGCCGAAGCCGCAGATCTGGCCCCGGACGATGTCGGCAAACACCGAGTGGTGGCGGAAGGGCTCGCGCGCATGGATGTTGCTCATGTGGATCTCCACCACGGGCACGGTGAGCATGGCCAGCGCGTCGCGGATGCCGTAGCTGTAGTGCGTCCAGGCGCCGGCGTTGATGAGCACGCCATCGACGCCGTCCCGAAAGCCCTGGTGGATGCGATCGCACATGGCGCCTTCGCAATTGGTCTGGAAGCTGTCCACCTCGCAGCCCAGCTGGCTGCCCAGGCTGCGCAGCGAGGCGTCGATCTCGGCCAGCGTGACCGTGCCGTACTGCGCCGGATCGCGCTGGCCGAACATGTTGTGGTTGATGCCGTGCAGCATCAGGATGGTCTTCATGGGGTGTCCTCGATTCAGGGATTCGTTCATGCCACCGGGGTCTCGACGGCGGCACCGGTACGCGCCGCCTCTGCAATGGCCTCGGTGATCTGCAGGTTGCGCAGGCCGTCGTGCACGCTGACCAGCGGCTGCGCCAGGCCGCGCGCCACCTGCGCGAAATGCGCCATCTGGCGCACCAGCGGGTCTTCGCGCTCCACGGCGGCCACATCCAGGTCGAAGGGCTCATTCCAGGAGCGCTGGCCGGCCGATGCATAGGTCTTCAGCCGCATGCTCGGTATGGCCAGCGAGCCGAAGGTGCCCGCCACCAGGTAGCAGTCTTCGTCCTCATAGCTGGCATAGGCCTTGTTCTCCTGCGAGGTCTGCTCCCAGCTGCGCGCGCTGGCGGCCGTGTCCGAAAGCACAAAGCTGCCCAGCGCACCGCTGGCAAAGCGCAGGTTGATGGCCACCGTGTCTTCCACGGCAAAACCGCGCGTGGCATGCGAGGCGAAGGCCTGCACGGCCACGATGTCGCCGCACAGCATGCGCAGGTTGTGGACCTCGTGGATCATGTTGAGCAGGATGGGGCCGCCCCCGGCCTCGCGGCGCCAGGGGCCTTCCTCGAAATAGGCGTCCGGCTTGTAGAACAGGGCCGCGCCGGTCACGGCCACCAGGCGGCCCAGCCGCCCCTGGGCGATGAGGGCCGCGGCCCGCGCCATGATCGGGCTGTGGGCGCGGTGGTGGCCCACCAGCACGCGGGCGCCGCTGCGCTCGGCCAGCGCGGCCAGGCGCTGTGCCTCGGCCACGGTGGAGGTGACGGGCTTTTCCAGCAGGATGGGCAGGCGCGCATGCATGCACTGCGCCGCCTGCGGGGCATGCAGGCGGTTGGGCGTGGCCAGCACCACGGCGTCGGCCCTGTCATGGGCGATCAGCTCGCCCAGGTCGCGCCACAGCGGCACTCCGGCCCTTTGGGCAAGCTCCCGGGCTGCCGGCGCCGGGTCCACGATGGCGGACAGGCGGCAATCCGCCTGGGCCCCGATGGCGGCGATATGGGCCTGGCCGATCGCGCCGGCGCCGGCCACGGCAATGCGAAGCGGGTGCAGCTGTGCCATGGCATGCCCCCTCAGAAGCGGTGCAGCACGCCCAGCTGCACGCCCTTGATGGTGCGGCCGTTGACGTCGTCGGCCGATGTGAAGTTGGGCTTCATGCCGCCCGAGGCCGCCAGCCGGAAGCCCGCGTTGCGGTCGTTCTTCAACTGCTCGGCCACCGCGTAGAGCATGGTGCGCCTGGACAGGTCGTAGTAGGCCGCGACCGCGCCGCCCGATGCGCCGCGCCCGCTGTCCGAGCCATCCTGTATGCGGCCCCACAGTGCGCCCACGCGCAGCTGCGGCGTCACGCGGTAGTCGGCCGACAGCTGCCAGACGCGGTAGAAGCGGTGCACGTCGGCGTTCGTGCCCGCCACCAGCCCGCCCACATTGCCCAGCACCGTGCCCGTGTTGTTGCCCGCCGAGCCTGCCGTGCTGTTGTTGGACCGCACAAAGGCCAGCTGGACCTTGCCCTTGCCGTAGTCGTAGTTGGCGTAGAGGTTGTCGTAGCGGACCGCGTCGGTATAGGCCGCGCTCTGCGGCGCACGCGCATACAGGCCTGCATAGCCCACGCGGTAGGGGCCGTTCAGGTAGTCCAGGCCCAGCTGGTAGATGGCCTGGCGCGCTGGAGCACCGGTCTCGGCCATGGCGTAGTGGGCCTCGAACAGGAAGCCGGCCATGCGCGGCGAGGTGTAGGAGATGTCGTTGTCGAAGCGCGAGGGCACGCCGAAGTTGTTGACCATCGATCCCAACGTGCGCGAGGTGAAGTCGATGTAGTCGCCGCGCCCGAAGATCACGGTGTTCTGCCGGCCCAGCCGCACCTCGCCCCAGCCGCCGCCCAGGCCCACCCAGCTTTGGCGGTCGAAGCCGCGCGTGCTGTCGGCCTGCGTGCCGTTGTCGGCGTTGATGCCCATCTCCAGCTGGAACTTCGCGTACAGGCCACCACCCAGGTCTTCCTGACCGCGAAAGCCCAGGCGGCTGCGCAGCAGGGCACCGTCCTCCAGCGTGGTCATGGATGCGCCCGAGCTGCTGCGCATGTGGTTGATGTACTGGTCCACGCTGCCGTAGATGGTGACCGAGGACTGGGCCTGGGCGCCCGCTCCCCAGGCGCCCAGCACGGTGGCCAGGGCCAGGATGCGAAGGGCCCCGCGCTGCGGCACTCGCGGTGTCTGGTGCATTTGCTGTTGCATGGTCTTGTCTCCTTCTCTGTGAAAAATGCTTTTTCGGGCGTGGCTGCGCCCTGCCCCGGACGCATCCAGGGCCGGTTGTCTGTCGGCTGGATCAGTAGGAGATGTGGGCGGTGGCGCGCAGCTCGTCGGGCGTGGCGCTGCCGAAGCCGAAGAATTCGAGGTAGGCGGGAATCATCTCGAACAGCATGTCCGTGCCCACCTGGAAGTCGCAGCCCTTGTCGCGCACGGCGCGCAGCAGCGGCGTGAACTCGGACTTCATCACCACCTCGCCCACAAAGGCGGTGGGTGCGATGCGCTGCACATCGAACGGCAGCGGGTCATCGTCCTTCATGCCCAGCGGCGTGGCGTTGACGACCACGTCAAAGCCCCGCGGGTCCCTGGAGCCCGTGCCCACCTTCATCCTCGGGTAGTAGGCAGCGAGCCGCCCGGCCAGGGCCTGCGCGCTCTCGTCCCGCGTATCGAACAGCATCAGCTCGCCCACGCCGGCCGCCGCCAGCGAGGCGGCAATCGCCGAGCCCACGCCACCCGCCCCGGAAATCAGCACCCGCGCGCCCTGCAGCTGCCGCCCCTTGCGCAGCACGCCGCGCACAAAGCCCGCGCCGTCGAACTGGTCGCCCAGCAGCGTGCCGTCCTCGCGCCGCAGCACGGCATTGCAGGCGCCTGCAATGTGCACGGCGGGCGTGACCTCGTGCACCAGGTCCACCACGGACACCTTGTGCGGCATGGTGATCAGCGCGCCGCGCAGGTTGGTGAAACGCATGATGGCGGCAAAGTCGCCGGCGAAATGCGCCGCCTTCACGCCCATGGGCACGACGCAGGCATCAATGCCCCGGCTGTCGAACCACGGGTTGTAGATCATGGGCGACTTGAAGGTCTCGGTCGGGTCGCCGATGTGCGCGATGAGGGTGGTTTTTCCGGAAATCATTTCCTGGGGCCTTCGGATGCCTTGGGTTGCAGGATTCAGCGGCCGGACTGGGCCAGGGCCTGGTTGCGCAGGCGGTCGTACTCGGCAGCTGCCACGGGCTGCGCACCGGCCTCGCCCAGGTCTTCCATGCGCACGCGGTAGGTCTCGCGGGCGCTCCACGCGGCCAGGGCGGCCACCACGGTGATGCCGAAGGCGATCAGGCCCACGGTCAGCCAGATGTTGTGCGCACCCGGAGGCGCCACGGCCGTGAACAGCGCGGGCAGCATGGCGGTGATGGCCGTGCCCACGTTCTGCGAGATGGCCATGGCCGAGACGCGGGTGCGGGTGGGGAACAGCTCGGGGTAGAAGCTGGGGAACACCGCGTTGTAGCCCTGGTAGACCACGCCCCACATCAGGATGGACATGGCGAAGGCCAGCGGCATGTTGCGTTCGCTGATGGCGTAGAGGTAGCCGATGGCCAGCAGGCCCGACAGCAGCGCGCCGAAGATGATGGGCGGGCGCCGGCCGATGCGGTCGGACAGGTTGCCCACCATGGGGATCACCAGCACCGCGACGATGTTGCCCACCACGGGAATCCACAGGTACATGTCCTTGGCGAAGCCGATGCCGTAGGCGGGCTGCACGGCGTAGGCCGCGCCGAAGATGGTGGCCACCACGGGGATCACGTTCATCAGCGCCATGCAGACCACGCGCAGCATGTCGGGCGAATGGTGGCGGAAGGCCTCGACCACGGGCGAACGCGGACGCGCCTCGCTGCGGCCTGCGGCGGTGAAGGCCGGGGTCTCGTTGACCTCGCGGCGGATGATCCAGCCCGCGATGATGACGACGAAGCTCAGGATGAAGGGAATGCGCCAGCCCCAGCTGTTGAACTGCTCGGTGGGCATGTAGTGCGCCAGCGGCAGGAACACGGCCGCTGCCAGGATCTGGCCGGCCTGCACGCCCTGCAGCGTGAAGCTGGCGAAGAAGCCGCGCCGCCCGAACGGGGCATGCTCCAGGATCATGGAGCTGGCGCCCGAGATCTCGCCGGCCACCGCGAAGCCCTGTATCAGCCGCATCAGCACCAGCAGCGCGGGCGCCCACAGGCCGACCTGGTCATAGGTGGGCAGCAGGCCCACGGCGATGGTGGAAAAGCCCATCAGGAACATGCACCACACCAGCACCTGCTTGCGCCCGTGCGTGTCGCCCAGATGGCCCAGCACGAAGGCGCCGATGGGCCGCGCCACATAGCCCACGCCATAGGTAGCCAACGAGGCGATGATGGCAATCGCCGGATCACCCTGCGGAAAGAAGATCTGCGGAAAGATCAGCGCAGCCGCCGTGGCGTAGATGAAGAAGTCGTAGTACTCCAGGGCCGAGCCTATCCAGCCGCTGGTGGCGGCCTTGCGCGGCTGGTGCCCGGTGGGCTGTGTGTGTATCGGGGTTGCGCTCATGTGTTGTCTCCTCCATGTAGAAAAGGCCCCTGCCCGATGCTTGCGGCCAGGCCGGCGGGATGTAAAAAATGTAGTTCCCGCCTATGGATGCGCCCAAGCCAATTTCGAAAGGCATGTGCGCTGATCGCACCGCGCTGTTCGATAATCGCACGCACCCAGGGTTAATACGGAAAAATCAAAACCGTCATGACAACACCTTCCACCCTCGCCCAGCGCGACTGGATTGCCGGACTGGAACGCGGCGTATCGATCATCGAAGCCTTTGACGACGCCCACCCGCGCATGACGGCCGCCGAGGCCGGCCAGCGCACGGGCATGACGCGCACCGCCGCGCGGCGCTACCTGCTGACGCTGCAGCACATGGGCTACGTGGCGGGGGACGGCAAGCTGTTCTGGCTCACGCCGCGCGTGCTGCGGCTGGGGCAGTCGTACCTGGAGTCGGCGCGGCTGCCGCGCATCGTCCAGCCGTTCCTGCAGCGCGTGGCCGCCGGCACCCATGAAACCGCCTACCTGGCGGTGCTGGACGACGACGAGGTGGTCTACATCGCGCGCAACGGCCCCAACCGCAACATGAACACCGGCTACGTGCTGGGCGCACGCGTGCCGGCCCAGGTCACGGCGGCCGGCATGCTGATGCTGTCCATGCGCAGCGACGCCGAGCTGGAGCACTGGCTGGACAACCGCGCGCTGACGGTCTTCACCTCGCACACCATCACCTGCCCCGCCGAAATGCGCCGCGAGCTGGCCCTGATCCGCACCCAGGACTGGGCGCTGTGCGAGCAGCAGCTGAACCTGGACTCGCGCGGCATTGCCGTGCCGCTGCGCGACCGCCACGGCGCGCTGGCCGGCGCCCTCAACATCACCATGCCCATGGGCCGCGAAACCGGCAAGGACGCCGTGGCGCGCGTGCTGCCCATGCTGCGCGAGACGGCGCAGGCCATGCGGGATCTGATCTGATGGTGAACAACACGGCCATGGCGCAACTTCCTGGCCTGGACATGCATGGCGGCGACGACCATCTGCTGCAGCATCTGCAGGCACTGGAAGTGCGGCTGCACGATCCGCAGGTGCGATCGGACGCAGGCCAGCTGCAGGCGCTGCTGCATGAAGACTTCCTGGAATTCGGCCGATCGGGCGGCATGCACGACCGGGCCGCCACCGTGGACAGCCTGGCGGACGCCTTGCCAGCACAGGCCCCTGCCCGGCTGGTGTCAGGCGGCTTTGCGCTGGCGCGCCTGGGACCGGACAGCGCGCTGCTGACCTACCGCTCGGCCAGCGTGGCCGAGGATGGAACGGCCGGCCGGCATACGCTGCGCTCCTCGGTCTGGCTGCGCACGGCGCGGGGCTGGCAGATGCGCTTCCACCAGGGCACGCCCACGGCGCCATTCGACCTGGCCGCATCCATGCCATGAGCGGCCTGCGGCGTGTTCAGACGGTCTCGAACGCGTACTTTTCCGTATCCACCTCGCGCTGCGAGGCCACGGCATAGCGGTCGCCCTGGATGCGCTCGGGCTTGAAGAGGTCGTCCAGTTCGGCCAGCAGGGCCGCATCCAGGCGCACGGCGCCGCCGCGCAGGTCTTCGTGCAGGTGGTCCACGCTGGTGGTGCCCGGCAGGGCAATCACATGCTCGCCCTGGTGCAGCACCCAGGCGATGGCCAGCTCGGCCAGCGTGCAGTCGGCGCGCTCGGCAATGGACTTCATGGGCGCGAGCAGCTGCAGGTTCTTCGCATAGGCCTCGGGCGCAAAGCGCGGCATGGCGGCGCGGATATCGCCCTTGACCAGTCCTTCGACCTCCTGGAGCTTGCCGGTGAGGAAGGCGCGGCCCAGCGGGCTGAAGGCCACGTAGGCAATGCCCAGTTCCTTGCAGGCCTGCAGCGTGCCCAGCTCGGCATTGCGCGACCACAGCGAATACTCGCTTTGCAGCGCGGCGATGGGGAAGGTGGCATGGGCGCGGCGCAGCGCGTCGGCGCCGATCTCGGACAGGCCCAGGGCGCGCACCTTGCCCTCTTCCACCAGGCGCGACATCTCGCCCACCGATTCCTCGATGGGCACGCGGCGGTCCCAACGGTGCAGGTAGTAGAGGTCGATGACATCGGTGCCCAGGCGCTGCAGGCTGTCTTCGCAATTGCGGCGCAGGGTCCTGGGGTGGCCATCGATCACGCGGCGCACCACGCCGTCGTCGCCGCGCACGCCGGCCATGCCGCATTTGCTGGCCAGGGTGATGTGGTTGCGGTGGGACTTGAGCACGGGGCCGACCAGGGATTCATTGGCGCCGAAGCCATACAGCGCCGCCGTGTCGAACAGCGTGACACCGGCGTCCAGCGCCGCATGCAGCACGGCCTTGCCCTGCTCGGGCGACGGCGGATGGCCATAGGCGTGGCTGAGGTTCATGCAGCCCAGGCCGACGGCGCTGACGGAGAAGGGACCCAGGTTTCGTGTGGACAGGTTGGTCATGGTGGCTCACAGGGAAAAGAAGAAAGGGAGCGGCCGGCGCTCCCTTGCAGTGCATTCGCACAACGATTTTGCCGTCAAACCGCAGCGCCCCGCACGCCCGTGCGCGCCCAGGCCGGCAGCGGCACGGGCCGGTGCAGCACGTCGTCGTTGAGCCACTGCGCGCTGCGGCGCGCGCGCTCGGCCACGGTGTCCAGCGGCAGTTGCTGGTAGTCGTCGTTAAAGACCTCGAAGCTGTAGTCGCCACGGTAGCCCAGGCGGTCCAGGCGCAGCACCAGGTCGGCCAGACGCTCGCTGTGCACGCCCTCGCCCGGAAACACGCGGAAGGTGCGCGCCGTGGCCATGCGTTCCTCGAAGGTGGGCGCGTCATGCCACATGAAGTCGGACAGCTGCACCAGGACGATCTTGTCGCGGTCGATCAGCTCCAGCGCATCCAGCGGCGTCTTGGCGGCCAGGATGTGGAAGGAGTCCAGGCCGATGCCCAGGTTGGACATGTCGGCGCGGCAGACCACGTCCCAGCTGGTGGTGAATTCGTTGACGTTGCGGCCCCAGGACAGGCCCTCGTAGGCGATCTTCACGCCCAGCGGAATGCCGAGCATGGCCAGCTTGCGCAGGTCGCGCGCAATCACGTCGAGATCGCCCGTGGCATGGCGCGAGGTGGACGAGCAGGCCAGCAGCACGGGGCTGCCGATCTCGGCGCACATCTCCAGCATGGATTTGGCGATGTCCACCTTGTAGTGGTGCAGGTGGTCGGACAGGCCCTCGAAGTCGCGCAGCACCTGAAAGCCCGTGGGCCGCAGGCCGCTGGCGCGCACCGCCGCCGCAGCCGCCTTGACGCCGCCCGGGTGGCCGGCCAGGTCGCGCGCGCTGAGCATGACCTGGGTGAAGCCCGCGCGCCGGATGGCGTCGAGCTTGGCCTCCAGCGAGCCATTCAGAGTGATGGTGTCCATGCCATAGCTGTCCAGCAAGCCCATGTTGCCCTCCAGGATCGTTGTGTGTATCGGCGGTTGAATCGGACGGCGGCGCGCCAGGCTTTGCGCTAGGCGTCGCGGTGCACCAGCTCGAACACCACGGTACCCATGGCGTTGCGCGTGAGCGCGCCGCGGTCATCGGGGTGCAGGCGGCTCGATTCCACGAACTCCACGCCGCGCTGACGCAAGGCCTGCACGGCAGCAGGCACGTCGGTGGTGCCCAGGCCGATGCGCTGCAGGCGCTCGGGCATGTCGTCCCACTCCAGGCCCGGATCGGGCTCGATGAGCTGCCACAGGAAGCGCTTGCAAGGACTGCGCATGAGCTTGCCCTTGGGCAGGATGCCGAAGCGCTGCGCATCGGGCAGCAGGTGGAAGTCGAACATGCGTTCGAAGTAGGTGATCCAGTCGGCGCTGCGGCCACGCCCTATGTACTGGACCACGCCGAAATAGCCCAGGCCGGCCAGCGCCGGCGGATGGGGATCGGCCCCGGCAACGGGCTTGAAGTCGATGTCATAGATGGAGAACTCCTGCCATCGATCGACAAAGTAGAAGCGGCTGCCACCCGGGCCGTGGATGGCCGGAATGTGCAGCTCCATCGCCTGGGCCTGGCTGGGCGCCGCCCAGGCTCCCAGCTCGATGCAGCGCGTATGCGCCTGCAGGGCATCCTGCACGCGCAGCGCCACGGCCGAGATGACGGGCTGCCCGTCGGACGCGGCATGGGCGAGCGCATCGGCGGCGCCCGCATTGACCACCAGGTTCATGTCCCCCTGCCGGTACAGCGTCACCTCGCGCGAGCGGTGCCGCGCCACGGGGCGAAAACCCAGCCCCTCCAGCACCTGGCCCAGGGCCTGGGGCTGGCTGGTGGTGTACTCGATGAACTCTATGCCGTCGATCCCGAGGCGATTGGACGCCTCGGGCACGTCTTCCCGGCTGCTGGAGGAGGAATCGGTCATTGCGGTACTCCGGGTGGAAACATGATCGTCGTGCCACGCCCAAGTGGCATCGCTCTCCTACGATCAAATACGCGTAAAACTGGCGCGGCCCAACTCAGAGACACCGAGGAAGGGCCGCCCCGCACCGAGGGTGTCGTCCCCCTTTCAGGGGGAAGACGCGAAGCGGCTCAGGGGGTGAGCTGTTTTTCCAGATCGTGCAGGACCTGATAGCAGGGCAGGACCTGGGCCACGCTGGAATTGGGCTCGCGGCCTTCGCGGATGGCGGCGAAGAACTCGCGGTCCTGCAGCTCGATGCCGTTCATGGACACATCGACCTTGGAAACGTCGATCTTCTCTTCCTTGCCGTTGACCAGGTCGTCATAGCGCGCGATGTAGGTGCCGGTGTCGCCGATGTAGCGGAAGAAGGTGCCCAGCGGGCCGTCGTTGTTGAACGACAGGCTCAGCGTGCAGATGGCGCCATTGGCGGCCTTGAGCTGGATGCTCATGTCCATGGCAATGCCCAGTTCCGGGTGGATGGGGCCTTGCACGGCGTTGGCCTTCACGATGGGGCTGCCGGCCTGGTAGGCGAACAGGTCCACGGTGTGGGCAGCGTGGTGCCACAGCAGGTGGTCGGTCCAGCTGCGGGCCTGGCCCAGCGCGTTCATGTTGGTGCGGCGGAAGAAGTAGGTCTGCACATCCATCTGCTGGATGTTGAACTCGCCGGCCGCGATCTTCTTGTGCACCCACTGGTGGCTGGGGTTGAAGCGGCGCGTATGGCCGCACATGGCTACCAGGCCGGTCTGCTTTTGCAGATCGGCCACGGCCTGCGCGTCCTTGAGGCTGTCTGCCAGCGGGATCTCCACCTGCACATGCTTGCCGGCCTTCAGGCACTCGATGGCCTGGGCGGCATGCATCTGCGTGGGCGTGCACAGGATGACGGCGTCCACCTCGGGCAGGGCCAGGCTGTCGGCCAGCTCGGTGGTCACATGCTGGATGCCGTACTTGTCGGCCACTTCCTGGGTCTTGGCCAGCTCGCGGCCCACCAGGGAGACGACTTCCACGCCGTCGATGTTCTTGATGCCGTCCAGGTGCTTGATGCCGAAGGCACCGGCGCCCGCCAGGGCGACTTTGATGGTCTTGTTGCTCATATGAGTCTCCGTAGAGCCGCCTCAAGGAGGCGAAGGCCCCCTCGGGGGGCAGTGAATACACGCAGTGATGAACGCGGGGGCCTCAGCCGTTCTCCAGGATGAGATGCCCGACAGCGGTGTTCGATGCCGGCACATGGTAGAAGCGGTGGTTGACCTTGGGCAGCGGCGCGGGGCCGTCCACATCGGCCATGGCGCCGCGCGCGATCAGCCACATCACCAGCTCGATGCCTTCGGAGCCGGCCTCGCGCACGTAGTCGATATGCGGCATCTTGGCCAGGCCGGCAGGGTTCTCGATCAGCAGGTCCAGGAAGCGGTTGTCCCACTCCTTGTTGATCAGGCCCGCACGCGCGCCCTGCAGCTGGTGGCTCATGCCGCCCGTGCCCCAGATCTGCACGTTCAGGTCTTCGTCGAAGCTTTCCACGGCGCGGCGGATGGCGCGGCCCAGGTTGAAGCAGCGCTGGCCCGACGGCACGGGGTACTGCACCACGTTGACGGCAAACGGAATCACCGGGCAGGGCCAGGCGCCCGTGCGCGCGTCCTGCTCGCCGCACATCAGCGACAGCGGCACGGTCAGGCCGTGGTCCACGTCCATCTTGTTGACGATGGTCAGGTCGAAGTCCTGCTGGATCACCGACTGCGCAATGTGGCTGGCCAGTTCCGGATGGCCGATGACCTTGGGCACGGGGCGCGGGCCCCAGCCTTCGTCGGCGGGCTGGTATTCAGCGGCCGTGCCGATGGCAAACGTCGGGATGAAGTCCAGGCTGAACGCGGTCGCGTGGTCGTTGTAGACCAGGAAGATCACGTCGGGCTTGTTGTCCTTGAGCCATTGGCGCGAGTGCTCGAAGCCCTTGAACAGCGGCTGCCAATAGGGGTCGCCCACCTTGCCCAGGTCCATGGCCGCGCCGATGGCGGGCACATGCGAGGTGTAGACGGATGCGGTGATGCGTGCCATGTCAGTTGCCTTCCTTGTTGTTCTTGTCCACGCTGCCGGCCTTGCCCTGCGGCTGGCGGTGGGCCTGGGCATCGCCCTCCTCGCCCACGCGGCGGTTGCCTTCGGCCGAACGGCCTCCGCTCACCATCATGTTGCGGTATTCCTCTTCCGACATGCCGGTCATGGAGCCGGCCATTTGCTGGAAGCTCTTGCCATCCGTGGCGCCGATCTTGGCCAGGAAGTAGATGTTGCCGCCCGTGCGCATGCACCAGTTCAGATCGCGGGCCAGGACGGCCTGCTTCTGCTCCTCGCTCATGGCCCATTCGTCCAGGTAGGCACGCTCGTCGGCTTTGAAGCGCTCGCGGTTCTCGGCCTTCATCAGCGACATGCAGAACTGGTTGAGCCAGTAGCCTTTGCGGGACTGCTCGGCATCGAAAATGATGGTGCCGGGCACGTCCAGATAGGGTTTGTCCAATGCCATGGATATCTCCTTGAATATGTCCGGCACCCAGGCCGGACATGGTCGCCATCAGGCTTCTTCGGGCCAGTACAGACGCATGGGGTTGTCGACCAGCAGCTTCTTCTGCAGCTCGGCAGTCGGTGCAATGTGCGGGATGAAATCGACCAGCAGGCCGTCGTCGGGCATGTGGTCCTTCAGATTGGGGTGGGGCCAGTCGGTTCCCCACAGCACGCGGTCGGGGAATTCCTCGACCACGCGGCGGGCGAAGGGCACCACGTCACGGTAGGCATTTTGCTCGCCGTCCAGCGCCTTGGGGCCGGTGACGGACAGGCGCTCTGGGCAGCTGACCTTGCTCCATACGTTCTGGTGCTCGCGCATGAACTTGAGGAACAGCTCGAACTCGGGCCCGTCCACGGGCTTGCTCACGTCGGGGCGGCCCATGTGGTCCACGACCACGGTGGTGGGCAGGCTGGTGAAGAAATCCCACAGCTCGGGCAGGTCCACGGCCTCGAAGTAGATGACCACATGCCAGCCGAGCTTGGCGATGCGGCCCGCGATCTCCATCAGCTCGTCCTTGGGCGTGAAGTCCACCAGGCGCTTGACGAAGTTGAAGCGCACGCCGCGCACGCCGGCGGCGTGCAGTTCCTGCAGCTCCTCATCGGTCACGCTGCGGCGCACCGTGGCCACACCGCGCGCCTTGCCGTTGGCGGCCTTGCAGGCATCGACCATGGCGCGGTTGTCGGCGCCGTGGCAGGTGGCCTGCACGATGACGTTGCGCGCAAAGCCCAGGTGGTCGCGCAGCGCAAACAGCTGCTGCTTGCTGGCGTCGCAGGGCGTGTACTTGCGCTCGGGCGCGAACGGGAATTCATCGCCGGGGCCGAAGACGTGGCAGTGGGCATCGACAGCGCCTGCGGGCACCTGGAACTTGGGCTTGGAGGGGCCGGCGTACCAGTCCAGCCAGCCGGGGGTCTTTTCAAAAGCGCTCATGTTCCCTCCTTCAATCGATGTAACGAAGGCCGGCCTTTTCGAGCGGCTCGCGCATCTTGTACATGTCCAGGCCCAGCACGCCGGAAGCCAGCTTGGCGCGCTTCTCGCCCTCGAAGCTCTCTCGCTTTTGCGCGGCAGCCAGGGTTTCGGCGGCCTTGGCGGCGGGCACGCAGACCACGCCGTCATCGTCGGCCACGATCACGTCGCCGGGCGTGACCCACATGCCTGCGCAGACCACGGGGATGTTGACCGAGCCCAGCGTGGCCTTGATCGTGCCCTTGGAGGAGATGGCGCGGCTCCACACGGGGAAGTTCATTTCCTGCAGCGTCTTCACGTCGCGCACGCCGGCATCGATGATCAGCGCACGCGCGCCGCGCGCCTGGAAGCTGGTGGCCAGCAGGTCGCCGAAGTAGCCGTCCGTGCATTCCGAGGTCACGGCCGCGACCACGATGTCGCCGGGCTGGATCTGCTCTGCGGCCACATGCATCATCCAGTTGTCGCCGGGCTGCAGCAGCACGGTGACGGCCGTGCCCGAGACCTGCTGGCCCGCGTAGATGGGACGCATATAGGGCTTGAGCAGGCCCACGCGGCCCATGGCCTCGTGGACGGTGGCCGAGCCCAGGGCGGCCAGGCCGTCGGCGGCCGCGCGGTCGGCGCGCTGGATGTTGCGGTAAACCACACCGAGTTCGTACATGGTGTTCTCCTTGATCTGTGGTGGCGGCCTGCTTACAGGCCCTTTTGCTTGAGGGCGGCGTCCAGGCGCGGGAACACGCGGCGCGCGTTGCCTTCGTAGACCTGGTAGCGCTCTTCTTCGGTGAGGTTGGCCGTGGCCTCGATGTAGCGCTTGGTGTCGTCGTAGTAGTGGCCCGTGGTCGGATCGATGCCGCGCACGGCGCCGATCATCTCGCTGGCGAACAGGATGTTCTTGACCGGGATCACCTTGGTCAGCAGATCGATGCCCGGCTGGTGGTAGACGCAGGTGTCGAAGAAGATGTTGTTGAGCAGGTGCTCGTCCAGCAGCGGCTTCTTGAGTTCCTGCGCCAGGCCGCGGAAACGGCCCCAGTGGTAGGGCACGGCACCGCCGCCATGGGGGATCAGGAACTTGAGCGTGGGGAAGTCCTTGAACAGGTCGCTGGTCAGGCACTGCATGAAGGCCGTGGTGTCGGCATTCAGGTAGTGGGCGCCCGTGGTGTGGAAGCACGCGTTGCAGCTGGTGGAGACGTGGACCATGGCCGGGATGTCGTACTCCACCATCTTTTCGTAGATGGGGTACCAGGAGCGGTCCGACAGCGGGGGCGAGGTCCAGTGGCCGCCTGACGGATCGGGGTTCAGGTTGATGCCCACGTTGCCGTACTGCTCCACGCACTTGACCAGCTCGGGAATGCAGGTCTTGGGGTCCACCCCGGGCGACTGCGGCAGCATGGCGGCCGGGATGAAGTGATCGGGGAACAGCTGGCTGACGCGGTAGCACAGCTCGTTGCAGATGGCGGCCCAGGTGCTCGATGTCTCGAAGTCGCCGATGTGGTGCGCCATGAAGCTGGCGCGCGGGCTGAAGATGGTGAGATCGGAGCCGCGCTGCTTCATCAGCTTGAGCTGGTTGGTCTCGATGGTCTCGCGGATCTCGTCGTCGCTGATCTTCAGCTCGCTGGCCCGCGGGGCCTTGGACGGGTCCTTGAGTCCCGCGATCTGCAGGTCGCGCCAGGCGCCCAGGGCCGCGGGCGCGGTGGTGTAGTGGCCGTGTACGTCGATGATCATCGGAGGGTCTCCTGCGTCTTTATGGGGTGGAAATGTGTCAATGAAGGGGCGTGGCAGGCACCGCGCCGCCCTGCGGCTCGGGACTGCTGTACTGCTTGATGATGAGGGCGGCCATGGCGATCACGCCAGGAATGGCCACCACGGCAAAGATCTCGCTGAAGGCCATGTGGCGCGCCGACAGCTCGGCCACCAGGAAGGAGCCCGCGATGCCGCCGAAGCGCCCGATGCCCAGCATCCAGGCCACGCCCGTGGCGCGGCCGCGTGTCGGATAGAAGGCGGCGGCCAGCGCCGGCATGGACGACTGGGCGGTGTTCATGATGGTGCCGGCCAGGAAGACGGCCACCACCAGCCAGCCCAGGTGGCCGGCCGTCTGGCCTATCCACCAGATGGAGGCCGCCGTCAGCGCATAGCCGATGGCGATGATGCGGTTGGCATTGAAGCGGTCCATGAGCCAGCCGAACAGCACGGCGCCCACGCCGCCCAGCGGGAACAGCGCCGCCACCAGGGTGCCGGTCTTGGGGTCCAGGCCCGCTTCCTTGAACAGCACGGGCATCCAGTTCATCAGCGCGTAGAAGATGACCAGGCCCATGAAGTAGGCGATCCACAGCATCACCGAGCCCACGCGGTACTGGCGCGACAGCACCACGCCCATGCCGCTGCCGGCCTGGGCCTCGGGCCTGGCCTCGGTCAGCACGAAACGCTGCACGCCCTGCACGGCATCACCGGCAATGCGCGCCAGCACCTTGCGGATGCGCTCGGCCGGGTAGTTGTTGGCCACCATGTGGCGCACGGATTCAGGCAGCAGCACGACCAGGGCCACCAGCAGCAGCAGCGGCGCGGCACCGCCCAGGATGAGCACGCTGCGCCAGCCGAAATGCGGGATCATCCAGGCCGCCAGAAAGCCGCCGAAGGCCGCGCCCAGCGGAAATCCGCAGAACATGGCGTTGGTCAGCGTGGCACGGCGCGAATCAGGGCAGTACTCGCTCATCAGCGTGACGGCATTGGGCATGGCGGCGCCCAGGCCCAGGCCGGTGACGAAGCGCAGCACGGCCAGGGTCCAGATGTCGGGGGAAAAGCCGGAAGCCAGGCAGGCCACGGCAAACACCGCGACCGAGCCCACGAGCACGGTCTTGCGGCCCAGGCGGTCGGCCAGCGGGCCCGAGAAGATCGCGCCTGCGGCCAGGCCGAACAGCGCAGCGCTGAGCACGGGCGCAAGCGCGGGCTTGCTCACGCCCCACTCGGTGATCAGCGAGGGCGCGATATAGCCGATGGCCGCCGTATCAAAGCCATCGAGCAGAACGATCAGGAAACACAGCGCAAAGATCACCCACTGGAATCCCGAAAACGGGTGCTCGTTGAGCAGGGTCTGCACATTGACGCCGGTTGCTGCGGCGTCCTTCTGGACGGATGTCATGACTTGTCTCTTCCACTGTCTCTCAGCCTGGCGGATACCGCATCTGCGCGCGCAGCCCGCCCCTTGCACCGCAGGGGCCGGCAAGCCCCTGCGCTGTTTCTTCAGTCCTGCCTGCGGCCGTCCCAGGCCGAGCGCGGCACCATGACCTCGCCACGCATCAGCAGGCGCGCCGTGCGCAGCAGGGCCGCCTTGGTCACCACGTCGGGATGGGCCGGGTCGCTGTCCAGCGTGACGCTGAACTCGCCCGTGGGATGCTCCACCGAGACGGTGAGCGGACCCGTGCCCTGCTGCAGCTGTGCCACGCCCTCGCACACGGTGCCCGGCATCTTCACCGCCGTGCCCACGGTGACGGCCGCCAGCACGCCGATGGCGTCATGGCAGACATGGGGGATGAAGCTGCGCGTGGTCAGCGCGCCGCCATGCTGGGGCGGCGCGATCAGCGTCATCTTGGGGTAGTTCTTGGCCGAGACATCGCCCAGGCCCATGGCCTGCGAGATCTGCAGGCGCAGCGCCTCGACGCGGCGCTTGAGGTCGGTGTCGGCGTTGAGCTCGGCCACGGTCTCCTGCCCGGTAGCGCCCACATCGGACGCCTTGAAGATCACCAGCGGCATGCCGTTGTCTATGCAGGTGACGTCGAGCGTGAAGGGCTCGAACCCCTCGCCCGTCACCGTGACCGTGTCCCGGGGCTTGCCCGTGGGCAGCAGGCCAGAGCAGACCGAGCCGGCCGTGTCCAGGAAACTGATTTCGATGGGTGCCGAGCTGCCGGGCGCGCCGTCGATGCGGGCCGAGCCTTCGTACTCCACCTGGCCGCCGGGCGTCTGCACCGTGATGTCGGCCGCCATGCCGGTGTTCAGCGTCAGCACGCGGAAGGTGCTGGTCTCGCCACGCGGCTGCACCATGCCGGTCTCCAGCGCAAAGGGAACCACGCCGGCCAGCATGTTGCCGCAGTTGGGTGTGGTGTCCACCGTGTCCTTGTCGGGCTGCAGCTGGGCGAAGAGGAATTCGAGGTCTATGCCCTCCTTGTCGGAGAGGCTGACGATGCCGACCTTGCTGGTCAGCGGATGGGCGCCACCCACGCCGTCAATCTGCCGCTTGTCGGGCGATCCCATGGCCGCGAGCAGCACGCGGTCGCGCGTGGGCAGGTCGGAGGGAAGATCGCTGGCCCGGAAGAAAGGGCCCTTGGAAGTACCGCCCCGCATCAGCAGGCAGGGAATGGCCGTTTGCATGGCTGTCTCTATCAGTATGGGTATGACAGCTATTGTGAGCATGGCGCGGGCCAGGCACTACTGGGCAAGCCCGCTAGCAGCTATAGCAAACCGGCATAGCTCAACGCCAAGCCTGGGCCGCAGGCTGCGACGCCGGGGCGCCGCAACTGCTTGATACAACTTATTGGGGCGCAGTGACGCTCAATCGCGGTCATGGCCCCGGCCGCGATCATGGCCATGCCCGCGGCCGCGGTGGTCGTCGTGGCGGTCATGCCGATCGTGGCGGTCGTGGCGGTCCCAGCGGCGGTCATCGCGGCGGTGCTCCCATTCGCGGTGGCGGCGCTCCTCGCGCCAGCGAGGATCGTGGCGCGGCGGCCCGGCGCGCCAGTGCGGCGGCGGATTGCGCAGGAAGTACACCGGGCGGCCGCAGGCACCGTAGCGTGCGCAGTGCTTGCCCCAGTGCTTGGCATGGCCGGGCGGCACCCACATGTAGACCGGCGGCGGGGCCATGGGCGCCGGCGCGATGATGACGGGCCGCTGGTACAGCAGCGGCGGAGGCGGGGCATTGCCTATGTCCACGGTGCCGTAGACACCCGGAGCCAGCTGGCCCGAGACCGAGCCGCTGATATAGGTCTGCGCCTGGGCCGCAAGGGCCGAGCACGCCAGCGCAAAGGCGGCCGCGGCGCGCAAGGTGGATCGCAAGGTAAGCATGGCCATGTTCTTTTGAAGGGGTGAAACAGGAAAGGCCCCGTTTCTACCAAGCGCCTGGGGCCGCATGGGCCGTTGCGCCTGAAAAGGTGTAAGAACCCGTTCAAGCCAGCGCCCGTTCCTGCTCAACGCGCCAGGGCTGCCTGCGGTGTACAGCAGACCGCAATGGTCCGCTTTCTGGCCTGCACGCGCTCAGTCCAGCTTGAGCCGCGAGTCCTTCACCACCTTCTGCCATTTGGCGATCTCGGCGCGGCGGAATGTCTCCAGCTCGGCCGGTGTGGAGCCTATGGGCTCGGCACCTATGCCAGCGAGCCGCTCCACGATGGCAGGCTCGCGCAGCACCTTGGCCAGCACCGTGGACAGCCGGTTCACGATGGCGGGCGGCGTGCCGGCCGGCGCAAAGATGGCGTTCCACTCGTAGGTCTCGTAGCCGGGCACGCCCGACTCGGCAATGGTCGGCAGCTCGGGCGCGGCCTTGGAGCGCTCCAGCCCGCCCACGGCCACCGCGCGCAGCTTGCCGGTCTTCACGTGCTGCCAGGCCGAGCCCATGCTGGCAAACATCAGCGGCACCTGGCCCGACATCACGTCCATCATGGCCGGGCCGCCGCCCTTGTAGGCCACATGGTGCAGCTGCGTCCTGGCCAGCAGGTTGAACAGCTCGCCCGCCAGGTGCTGGGCCGAGCCCGGGCCTGCCGACGCAAAGTACAGATGCCCGCCCGCTTCGGAGCGGCCGGCCTGGATCAGGTCCTGCACGCTCTTGATGGGCGACGAAGGCGCCACCACCAGCACATTGGGCACGCGCAGCAGCAGCGAGACCGGCGCGAAGGCCTTGAGCGTATCGAACTGCATGCGCGCATGGATGGCGGGATTCTGCGCGTGGTTGGAGGCATCGAGCATCAGGGTGTAGCCGTCCGGCTGGGCCTTGGCCACCTGGGCGCCGCCGATCATGCCGCCTGCTCCGCCCCGGTTCTCGATCACCACGGGCTGGCCCAGCTCGGCAGACAGACGGGGGCCGATCAGGCGCGCCACCACATCGACGGTGCCGCCCGGCGGATAGGTCACGACCAGGGTGACGGGGCGCTCGGGGTAGTTGGCCGCTGCAGCCGCAGCGGCTGGCGCGGCCATGCCGGCAACGGCAGAGATCAGGCCTGCGGCCGCCCACAGGCCGGCGGTGCGTCTGGACAGGGATTTCATGGTGTGTCTCCTTGGATTTGAATCGGGCTCGGAAATCGGAACAGCTCGACGGCGCTGCGGCCCAGCACGGCCTGCAGCGAGGCGGCATCGTCCAGCGGGTCCAGCCAGTCGTGCATCCAGCGCACGGCCGCCGGATAGCTGGCCTGACCCGCGTGCTGGGTGTGCGGCCAGTCGCTGCCCCAGAGCAATCGCTCGGCCGCAAAGGCCTGCAGCAACTGCGCGGTGGCCTGCCGCCCCGAGGCGGCGCAGTCGGCGGCGGGCCAGATGCGGTAGGGCGCGGACAGCTTGACCCACACACGGCCGCTGCCGGCCTGTTGCAGCAGATAGCCAAAGCCAGGGTCGCGCACGCCCAGGGCCGGGTCAGGACGCCCGAAGTGGTCGACCACCACGCGGCAGCCGGCCGCCAGCAGGGTGGGCAGCAGGTCAGGCAAGCGCCCGGCCTGCAGGTGCAGCTCCACATGCCAGCCCAGGGTGTTGGCCTGCTCCAGCACGCGGCGCCAACCGGGCGCATTCAGATCAGGCAAAGGCAGGCCGATCAGGTTCAGGCGCATGCCCACCACGCCGGCATCGGCCAGGGCCTGCAGGTGGTCCTCGCCCGTGTTGTCATCGACCACGGCCACGCCGCGCAGGCGCTGCGGCCGGGCGCGCAGGGCCTGGAGCATGTAGCGGTTGTCCGTGCCCAGGAAGCTGGGCTGCACGAGCACGCCATAGGCCAGGCCGTGCGTGTCCAGGTGCTGCAGATACGTGGCCAGGGCCGCATCTGCGTCGGGCGCGTAGCGGCGCACATCGGGCATGGGCAGGCCGCGCTCGAAGACATGGGCATGGGTATCGACGCTGGACGCAATGGCGAACCTGGGCAGGGCAGACACGGGGAAAAACTCCTTGCGGGTGGCGCGGCACAGGATGCGGCGCAGGGGGTATGCGGCCGGATTCTAGGAACGAGGGATATATATTTCCATTCTTCAAAATGGATTTATTCATACTGGATCGATATGGAAACCCGGCATCTGCGCTACTTTCTGGCGGTGGTGGACCAGGGCAGCGTCAGCCGCGCAGCCGACTGGCTGGGCATTGCCCAGCCCGCGCTGAGCCAGACCCTGGCCCGCATGGAGAAAGACCTGGGCGTGCAGCTGTTCCAGCGCTCGCGCCAGGGCGCCCTGCCCACGCCGGCCGCCCTGGCCATGCTGGATGACGTGCGCACCAGCGTGGCCCGCATAGATGCCGCCGCCAGCCGCGCGCGCGAGATCGCCAGGGGCAGTGCAGGCCAGCTCACCGTGGGCCTGGTGTCTTCGGCGCTGTTCGGCACCCTGCCCCGCGCCCTGCGCGCGCTGCGGCAGCAGGCGCCCGGCGTGCGCGTCATCCTGCGCGAGATGAGCAATGCCGAGCAGGCCGAGGCCCTGCAGACCGGCGCCATCGACATCGGCCTCATGCACACGCCCGTGGCCGTGGGCGGGCGCATGCGCGAGCGCCAGCTGCTGCGCGAGCGCCTGGTGGCCGCCGTGCCCGACGAATTCCAGATCGGCGAGGACGGCCAGGTCAGCCTGGCGCAGATCGCCGAGGCCGGGCTGGTCATGTACCCGCAGGCCCAGCTGCCCGTGCTGCATGCCGGCATCCTCGACGCGCTGCGCAAGGCAGGCCACGAAGCCCATGTGGCGCAGGAGGCCAACCGGACTCTCACCGTGCTGGCCTGCGTGGCAGGCGGCTGCGGCGTGGCACTGCTGCCCAGCTGGATACGCTCCATGGACTTTCGCGGCGTGCGATTTTGCGAAGTGCGCGATGGCCGGTCCCTGCCCAGCCTGGACCTCAGCGCCATCTGGCCCGCACGCTCCACGCCCACGCTGGCCGACCTGTTCGCACACCTGGACCTGGGCAAAGACTGAGTGCGGCCCGCATTGGCGCCGCACCGGTGCAAGAAACGGGATGCGCCCGCGCCTGCGCCGCACTACAAACCGCTTTCCCTCATTCACGGAAAGAAAAGGTGCCAGATGCAGCCATCGTCACAGCAACTCCACGGAAAAGTCGCCCTCATCACGGGCGCCAGCTCAGGCATAGGCCGCGAAGCCGCCAGGCTGTTCGCACGCCACGGCGCCAGGCTGGTGCTCACGGCCCGCCGCCAGCCGGAACTGCAGGCCCTGGTGGCGGAGATAGAGCAGGACGGCGGCCAGGCCATTGCGCTGGCCGGCGACGTGCGGGACGAGCCGCTGGCCCGGGCCCTGGTCGAAACCGCCACGGCGCGCTTTGGCGGCCTGGACATCGCCTTCAACAATGCCGGCATGACGGGCGATCCCTGCGCCCTGCCCGACCTGTCGCTGCAGGCCTGGCAGGAGGCCATCGCCACCAATCTCACCAGCGCCTTTCTGGGCGCCAAGCACCAGATACCGGCCCTGCTGGCACGCGGCGGCGGCTCGCTGATCTTCACCTCCACCTTCGTGGGCTACACGGCGGGCCTGCCCGGCATGGGTGCCTATGCCGCCAGCAAGGCCGGCCTCGTCGGCCTCACCCAGGTCATCGCGGCTGAATACGGCCCCCGCGGCCTGCGGGCCAACGCCCTGCTGCCCGGCGGCACCGACACGCCCATGGGCCGCGCCAGCACCCCCACGCCCGAGGCACGCGCCTTTGTCGAAAACCTGCACGCCCTCAAGCGCCTGGCCACACCGGCGGAGATTGCAGCGGCAGCGCTGTTCCTGGCGTCGGATGCATCCAGCTTCGTCACGGGAACGGCCATGGTGGTCGATGGCGGTGTGTCCATCCAACGGACTTGAAGCAGAGCCCCGCCAAAGCCGTCGCGGCAATGGCGGCCCGCTCGGATCTTCCGGTCGCCTGCGGCGGCTTTATCAGGGGAGTTTTGAAAGTGGCATTCCTGCCCCAATAATTCCCCTGGAAACGATGCTTGCGCTTTCGCTGTTCATTCCCGCATCGTGGCCAAGGAGCAGGCTGATGTTTTCTGACCACGCAATTCACGACGAAGCAACTGCTCGGCAAATGGTGCCCGGATGCTGAATCGACATGTGGTGACATGTACCATTACGGGATGGCCGCACCTTTCTTCCAGGGAATGGATGATGGACAAACGAGGTGCATTGAGGCAATCTGCTTGAATCGGTAATACACTGCCCATGCAATCCATTGCATCGCGTCTCCAGCAGTTACCGTCGGATTCAGGACCTGCGCGAAGTCCCGCACAACCCTTGTTTCAAGCATTCTTCAGACAATAGATCAATTACATCCCATTACAGCATTGTGGACGGCTATGGTATTTAACCTTCGCACAAGGTCCATCGAATGCTCACGACATATACTCGCGCAAAACCGCAAGAATGGAATACCTGTTGTCCGTCCGATGTGATTTTTCTCTTTGAAGAAAAGAACCGTTGCAGGGATTGCATCCCCATGCTTGCAGGAGCTACAGGCAGGCACAGTTCCATTTCGGCTGTGAGCGTTCGTGAACACTGATTAATCGCTTCGAGATTGTTATAGTAAATAACGGAACTACCATGACTAGACACACTCAGCCCATCGTGGAGCGCTTGTTCAGGCCAATGGAACGCTCGACCCGCCAGCGCAGTTCGATACGCACGGTCATGGAAGAGGCCGGGCGCCCCCTGCTCCCCGCTGAAATCCTGGGCGCAGCGCAGCGCGAAGTGCCGGCCATCGGTCTGGCCACGGTGTACCGCAACATCAAGCAATTGATGGAAGCCGGTGAGGTGCAGGCCGTGGACCTACCCGGCGAGGCCACGCGCTACGAACTCAGCGGCCGCGCCCATCACCACCATTTCCGCTGCATGAGCTGCAACCGCGTGTTCAACGTGCCCGGTTGCCTTGGCGACATGCAGCGCATCGTGCCCGAAGGCTTTGTGGTGGAGCGCCATGAGATGACGATGTACGGCATCTGCAGCGACTGCCACCAGAACGTGCAGTAGCGGCGGGCCCCGGGCCTCAGGCCCAGGCATCGGCAAGCCGACAGCCATGGCGCAGGCCTTCCCTGCGCCATGGCTGTTTCTTTTTCCCCGGTCCGCTGCCTCAGCGCCTGCCCGGCCGCACGCGGCCTGCGGCAACGCCCCCGGCCAGCAAGGCCAGCGCAGCCACCGCCCAGAGCATCGCCACCTGACCCCAGGTCTGCGGCGCATGGCGCGGACTGGCCGTGAAGACCGGCTGCGCTGCAAAGTCCTTCGCGCCGAATGGACGGTCCTCGAACAGATAGGGATAGAAGAAAGTCCGCAGCCGCGCATGGAAGGCGGCAATGTCGTCCTGGTAGGCCAGCTGCGCCAGCAGGTCGGTGCCGGCCTGGCGGTGCAATGCGGCCTGCACGCCCACGCCGGGCAGCAGCCAGCCCAGTCGCCCGGTCCAGGCCTGGCGCGCCTGCAGGCCTTCCCGATAGGCGGCGAACTGGGGGGCGACGCTTTCATCACCGAGCTGCTGGAAGGCGTAGTACCACTTCCAGTGAAAGCCCGCAGGCAGCGGCGCGGTGTTGCGCCATTCGGGGTGGTTGCGGAAGAAGCGCTCCATGGTCTGCTCGCGCGGCAGGTCCCAGGCACCATGCACGGTCTGGCGCTGGGCCAGCATCAGCTCCACGCCCTGGCTCACGGGCACGGCGCGCGACAGCGCGGCATTGGCCAGCGTGGGCAGCACCAGGGTCAGCACGGCCCAGCAGCCCATGAGGGCCATGGCGTTGGCCACCGAACTGCCGCCCAGCGTGGCGACCACCAGGCACAGCCCGCTCCAGAAGGCCACATAGGCCGTGGCGCTCAGCAGCACGGAGGCGATGGCGCCCGCCTGCGCCCCGCTGGCCAATGCCCCTGCCAGGGCCGGCAGCGCCAGGCATGCCAGCAACAGCACCGAACGCAGGCCCGCACGGCGCAGCCACAGCCGGCGCCCGCTGCCGGGCATGGCCTGAAGCGTGCCCAGGCGTCCCGATTCGCGCTCGCCCGAGACCAGGTCGTAGAGCAGTGCAATCAGGAACAGCGGCGCCAGGTAGACCAGCACAAAGGCGAAGTCGAAGCGGCCCGCCAGCGCCAGTTCGGGGTTGAAGCTCTCGCCTTCATGCAGCTGCGCCTGCAGCGCCAGGGCACGCACGCGCAGCACATAGGGCGCGGCATCGCGCAGGCCCAGGGCGAGGAAGGCCGTGGACGACGGTGCATCCCAGGTGCTGTGAAAGCCGTAGTAGGCCACCGAGCCCGCATCGCCGGACTGTGCATGCCGACCTGCCTGGGCCGCCATTTCCTGCTGCTGCATTTGGGCCAGACGGTCCAGGGTCTGGCGCTGCGACGAGATCTCGCGCAGGCCCGACAGCACGGCCAGCGTGGACAGCAACAGCAGCAGGGCCAGGGCGCACAGCGCCAGGCGCGAGCGCGTCAGAAGACGCCATTCATGTCGTAGCCAGCTCATCGCACCACCCTCCCCAGACGTTGCGTGGCCACCAGCAAGGCGGCCGCCAGCGCCGCCAGCCATCCCAGCAGCACGCAGGCTGCGGGTGCCGCGCGGCGCAAGGCCGCCAGCGGCGGATCGGGCTCGTGATGGAAGTCGGAGACGCCGCGCCAGTGCTCGTGGCTGATGCGGTTGTCTCGGCTGGAACGGTCACCCGCGTAGCTGAGCTTGTCCACCTGCAGCTGGTTGAGCGCCTGCACCATGCGGTAGCGATGCTGCTCGGCCTGCTCCAGAAAGCGCCGATAGCCTTGCAGGTCGGTGCCGGCCACGGCCATGGACAGGCGGCGCAGCGCAATCAAGGGGCTGACCAGGGCAAAGCCGTCGGCGCTGCGCAGTTGCCGGGCCTGCAGATCGAAGCTGGCCTCGGCATGGCGCCTGAAGAGCTCGCTGGTCAGCCGCTCGCCCTCCATGCCGACCAGGCCCTTGTAGTTGACGGGCAGATCCTCCACACGCGACACGCCGTACTGTGCAAGCACTTTGGCGCGAAAGGCGGCGAAGTAGGGATCGTCGGGATTGTGGCTGTCGCCCAGCGCCGCCAGCTCGCGCGCCGTGGCGATGTCGGTCTCGAAGCGCGTGGGCAATGCCAGGGCCGCGCCCACCAGCTCCGGCGCCAGCCGGGGCACCAGCACCACGCCAATGGCCCAGGCGGCCAGCAGGGCCAGCAAGGCATCGCGCCCGCGCCGCATGAGGGCCGAGACCGCGGTGATGCCCACGGCCCACAGCAGCAGCCACAGCACATGGCCAGCCGCCAGCGCGGCCACCAGGCTGATGGGCACGGGCGTGGCCACCGCCATCCAGGCCAGGGCCAGCAAGGCGGGCAGCAGCACCAGGGCCGCCACGCCCGTCAGCGCCAGCAGCTTGCCGGCCACGAACTGCCGCATGCCCACGCCCTGGGCCAGCAGCACGCGCAAGGTGCCGGCCTCGCGCTCTCGCGCGATGCAGGCATGGCCCACGAAGATCAGCAGCAGCGGTGCCAGCACCTGCAGCACAAAGGCCGGCGTGAGCTGGCCGAAGCGCAGCAGCAGCGACGACTGGCGCACATCGCCGAAGTTGGCGCTGTTCTGGCGGTGGCCTTCGAGAAACAGCGTGTGGCCGGTGTAGGCGTCTATGCCCGCATCGAAGGCCGCCAGCGGATTGAGCGGGCGGAACACGAAATGGCCGTAGTGCACCATGCGGTGCGGATGGCGGTCGGGCTGGGCCTCGAACTCGTGATCCACCTGCGACTGGTGGCGTTCGCGCTGGGCCTGGGCCGCGCTGCGCTGGTCCCAGGCGGTGAAGGCGGCAGTAGCACCGAGCAGCAGCCACAGCACCATGCCCAGCACGGCCACGCGGTCGCGCAGCAGCAGGCGCCATTCCTCGCGTGCAATGGTCCAGGCCGTGCTCATGCCGCGGCCCCCTGCACGCCTGCGTCTGCGTCTGCGTCTGCGTTTGCGTTTGCGTTTGCGTTTGCGTCTGCACTCGCACTCGCACTCGCACTCGCACCCGAACCTGTACCCGCGTAGTGGCGGTGCAGTGCCCGCACGTCAAAGCGCTCTTCCCCACGGGCCGCCACCTCCTCCACCAGCCTGCCGCCCGCGATGAAGCCCATGCGGTCGGCCACATCGGCAGCCCCCAGCAGGTCGTGCGTGACCATGAGAATGGCCACGCCCTGGCCGCGCAGCTGCGTGATCAGCCGGCTGAATTCGGCCGTGGCCTGCGGGTCCAGGCCCGAAGTGGGTTCGTCCAGCAGCAGTGCCGGCACCTTGCGTGCCAGCGCCAGCGCAATCGCCACCTTCTGCCGCATGCCCTTGGAAAAGCCCGAGACGCGCCGGTCATGCGCGGCCGCATCCAGCCCTGCAGCGGACAAGGCCTGGCCGATGGCATCCCTGCTGGCGGGCTGGCCCGCCAGGTCCAGCAGATAGGCCACGTTCTCGCGCGCGCTCAGGTGCTCGTACAGCGCCACGTTCTCGGGGATATAGGCGATCAGGCCGCGCGCCTGCGCGGCAGCCGTCACCGGGTCCACGCCCTGCACGCGCACCTGGCCGCTGCGCGGCCGCACAAAGCCCAGGAACAGGCTCAGCGTGGTGGTCTTGCCCGCGCCGTTGGCGCCCAGCAGCGCATAGATCTCGCCGGCATGCACGGCCAGGTCCAGGCCCTGGAGGATGGTGCGCTCGCCATAGTCCACCACGGCGCCCAGTGCTTGGAGCACGGGCGTGGAGGCAGAAGTGAGGTTGGAAGAAACAGGAAGGGATGGATGCATGGCGGGGCTCAGAACTTGGCTTGAAGGCCTACGGTGACGGTGCGGGCGGTGCCCGGCGTCACCCACAGCCGGCTGTACGAGCTGGTGTAGTAGGTCTTGTCAAAGAGGTTGTCCACGTCCAGCGTCAGGCGCAGCGTGGGGCTGATGCGCCAGTAGGCCACCAGCTTGGCGGTGGTGTAGCCGGGCAGATCGAAGGCCGCCTTGCCCGCGTCGGCCTCGGCCTGCGTGCGGGCCTGGCCCAGGCGCTTGCCCACGCGGGTGACGCCGCCGCCAATGCCGTAGCGCTGGCCGTTGGAGAAGGCGTTCTCGTAGACCGCCAGCACGCTGCCGTTGACCTTGGGCACGTTGAGCAAGCGCCCGCCCACTTCCAGCGTGTTGTCGCGCGAGATCTCCACGTCGTTGAGCACCAGGCTCGCATTCAGGCGCCAACGCTGCGTGACCTGGCCGGCAAAGTCGAACTCCAGCCCCCGGCTGCGGATCTCGCCGGCCGAGACCGAGTAGCCGGCGTTGCCCGGGTCGGCCGTCAGCACGTTGCGCTTGCGGATGTCGAACAGCGCGGCCGTGGCACCCATGCGCCGGTCGGCGCTTTCCCACTTGGCGCCCAGCTCCATGGAGCGGCCGGATTCGGGACTGAAGCCCGCGCCGGCCACATCGACGCCCACGTTGGGCCGGAACGAGCGGCCCACGTTGGCATAGAAGGTCCATTGCGGCAGCGGCAGCCAGCTCAGGCCCAGGCGCGGAGAGGTCGAGGTCGGGTCCTGCTGCGTGGTCGCGCCCGTGCGGCGGTTGTGCAGCGACTGGTCATAGCGGTCCATGCGCAGGCCGGCCACCACGCGCCACTGGGGCGAGAGCTTGATGGCGTCCTGCAGGTAGAAGGCCGTATTGCGCTGGCGCTCGAAGGTATCGGTATTGGCCGTGGGCACGGGCTGCGTGCCGCCGTAGACGGGGTTGTAGATATTGATGGCATAGGGATTGGCCGCCGTGGGGTTGGCGCGCAGCATCACCGTATCCATGTCGAAGCGAAAGCTCTCCAGGCCCAGCAGCAGCTCGTGTTCGACGGTGCCCGTTTTCACCGTGCCCTGCAGCTCGGCCTGCACGGCGATATCGTCGGACTGGTAGTCGCGGAAACGCCGCTGGCGCGTCAGGTCGCCATTGGCCAGCAGCGCATGGGGTTCGGTGGAAAAGCCGTTGATCGAGGTCTCGCGGTAGGACAGGCCCAGGCGGCTGCGCCACTGCGCGCTCCACTCATGCGAGAGGATGAACTGGTGCGTGCGGTTTTCCACCGTCACATCGCCGTCGCGCGGGTCACCCAGGAAGCGGCTGCGCGAGATGGCGCCCAGGCGGTCGCCCACGGCCACCACGCCACGGTCCAGCGGCGTCTTGTGGCGCAGCAGCTCGCCCGAGTACTCCAGCACCGTATCGCGCCCCAGCTTCCAGGTGAAGGCCGGCGCAATCACCTGGCGGCTGGCGCCCACGAAGTCGCGGAAGCTGTCGCGGTCCTCCACGGCGATGTTGAGCCGGTAGGCAAAGTTCTCGCCAATCGGTCCCGTGCTGTCGAGCGCGCCGCGCCGCAGCCCGTAGCTGCCCGCATAGGCTTCCACGGAATGCGAAGGCGTCCACAGCGGACGCTTGGAGACGACGTTCAGCGTGCCGCCCGGCTCGCTGCTGCCGTAGAGCGCAGCGGCCGTGCCCTTGAGGAACTCGATGCGCTCCACGCCGGCCAGATCACGCGGCGCGTTGAAGCCGCGCCCCGAGGAAAAGCCGTTGAACAAGGTGGCCATGCCCACGTTCTGATCGCCGGGCAGGCCGCGAATGACGATGTTGTCCCACAGGCCGCCAAAGTTGTTCTGGCGCGAGACGCCGCCCACATAGTCCAGCACATCGTCGAGCTTGGTGGCTCCCAGGTCGTCCATGGCCTGGCGCGTGATCACGCGCACCGACTGCGGCAGCTCGCGCAGCGGCAGGTCGGTCTTGGCGCCTGCCGCCTCATCGGTGTGATAGGCGCCCGAGGCCGTGCGGCCCACGACTTCCACGGCAGGCAGCAGGGTCTGCTCCTGGGGCGACGGCGCTGACGGCACGGATGCCGCAGTTTGTTCCTGGCCCTGGGCCAGCACGGGCGTGGAGAAGAAAGCGGCAGCGCTCAGGGCAAGCGGCAGCGGGCGAAGGCCGGGGAGCGGCTTCGCGAGGATGGAGAAGGCAGTCATGATGAAAACGGGCACGGGCGCATGCCGCCGGCATCAGAAGCCGGCGCGCGCAAACACGGACATGCCGCCAGCACCAACGGGTGCCGGCGGCAGAGAAGGAGAAAAGTGCTTGCGGATTCAGCGCGGCGGGTCGCGCGATGCAAAGGCCCAGCGGTTCTGCGAGGGGATGGCGCCGCCCACGGTGCGCGGCGGCACCCTCTCAGGCGGTGCGGCCACGGCCAGCGGCAGGCCGAAGTGCGGCAGCCAGGCCGCCGCATGCGGTGCATGGCCCATGCACCAGACGCAGACGGCTTCCGCGGCTTCCGCCTTTTCACCGGCCGGCGCCTTGTCCTCGCAGCCGTTCAGGCCGGCAAACGCCTGGCCGGGCGCTGCCGCCGCCTGCCGGATATGCGTTGCGCCGTGCAGGGGCATGCCAATGGCCGTGTTGAAGAACACGGCCAGCAATAGCAGGCGCAAAACAAGCAGACGCATAAGACGGCGATCTTACTATTGACAATTCAATATCGTTAACTGTCCGCCGGCATTTTCAGCACGGGCCCCGGAGACAGCGCGGCAATATGGCACAGGCATGTGACAGCCGACTGGCGATTTCCCGCATTGTGCCTATTGATCTGCGGGCCCCACGCCCCGGAAGAACATGTCGCAGATCTGGTCCGCCACCTTCTCCAGCGAGCCCTTGCGGGGGTTGAACCAGGACTGTATGGAGTTGATGCTGCCCAGGATCATGATGCGCGCCAGGTGGATGTCGGCATCGGCCCGCAGGCGGCCTTCGGCGCGCAGGTCTTCGAGCAGGCCGCTCCAGAATTTCTGGTGGCGCTCGCGGCGCTTGATCTGGCGTTCGCGCACCTTGTCAGGCAGCTGGCCCAGCAGGCGGCCGTGGGCCAGGGCGAAGTCCCCATGCTTGATCAGGCCCGCCATCTGGCCCAGCACGGCTGCGCGGAAACGCTGCTCGGCCGTGGCGTCGGCGCCCAGCGCGGCAAGGCGCTCCTGCTGCTGGCTGATGATGCGGTTGCCGCCCTGCTCCATGACCTCGTCCACCAGCTCCTCCTTGGAGGCGAAGTGGTAGTAGATGCTGGCGGCCTCGATCCCGGACTGCTCGGCAATGTTGCGCATGGTGGTGGCAGAGTAGCCCTGCTCACCGAAGGTGCGGGCGGCCAGCTTGAGAAGGGTCTCGCGGGTCTCGTTGCCGTCGTGGGCACTGGTCTGCCTTCTTGCCATGTCTGCCAGGGTGTGGATCGTTGTAGTTCGGCGATCCTAACAGGCTGTTGGTGGCACGCCAATCAAGCGTTCGGTACGCGCCCGCTGCCTGGCGGGCATGGCCGGGCCGCGAAACTGCGCCTGAAGAATCAGCCCCAAAGGCATTCCCGGGACTGCAATGGCCTGGCAATCAACGGCTCATGAATTTACGCGATATCGGCGGAAGATATTTCAAACCACGGCCAGGAATTCAATCCTCGCAATACAAAAAATCTATCCAGCCAATCGACAAGACAAATGAAACAACGCGTGTTAATCGCAAGATTAAATAGCAGAATCGAATCACATGTAATTTATTTTATAAATCGATAAATAAAATCGATTGATGAAACAAAATCAGCACCCGCAACCGGTTCTGAAATGGGAACTTGTACGATCACCTAGTCGCGGCTGCCCAGGAAAAGCATGCCAGCACGCACTCTCCAGAGGAGGAAGCGCCAACCGCAATGCTCTGCAAATGTAACAAAGACGCAACAGCTTTTGTAAAGTGGCGGTTATCAAGATGCTGCTGGATATAATGCGGATCGCCTCGGAATATGCCCAGGCATGAGAAGAAGCTGTCTACACCCCATAGAACGCTCACATCATCAGTATTTATACTTACGGTGATATCTTCATCCCCCACTGCACATGCACCAACCTTGACCATTGCGTAAAGAGTTCCGGGTCGTTGTTCTTGCTGCGCAGTTTTCGACAAATAGCCGCACTTAGAAATTCTTCTATCAAGATGACTACATACCAAGAGCTGATTGCCCAGAAAAAACTGCTCGACCAGCAAATCGACGAGGCCCGCAAGCTGGAGTCCAAAGCGGCTCTGGCATCGGTGCAGGAA
Organism: Delftia sp. WY8; assembly: GCF_018437695.1. Taxonomy (NCBI): domain Bacteria; kingdom Pseudomonadati; phylum Pseudomonadota; class Betaproteobacteria; order Burkholderiales; family Comamonadaceae; genus Delftia; species Delftia sp. WY8. Next base: position 6,123,049 of record NZ_CP049795.1, on the reverse strand, counting down.
CTGGTCCGGGAGTTTGGCTTCACGGCACAGCAGGTCTTCCCCTGGAAGCCCGATGGCAAGAAGAGCGCCCCCGCCAAGTACCAGGACCCCGAGTCCGGCAAGACCTGGACCGGCCGCGGCAAGCCGCCGAACTGGATCCTGGGCAAGGACCGCACCCTGTTCGAAATCAAGTGAGTCCCTGCCCCGCATGGGCCCGCCCGCACGGCGGCGCACATGCGCGGGCACATGCTCAGAGGTGCGTCATGCAGGCACCACCGCCGTGACCTCGATCTCCACCTTGGCCCGGTCTTCCACCAGATCCGCCACCTCCACCGCCGTCATGGCGGGGAAATGCCGCCCGATCAGCTCGCGGTAGTGCTTTCCAATGGCGGGATAGGCCGCCACGTATTCCTGCTTGTCGGTCACATACCAGGTCATGCGCACGATGTGCTCGGGCCTGGCGCCGCCTTCGGCGAGGATGGCGACGATATTGGCCAGCGCCTGCCGCACCTGTTCCGCAAAGTCGTCCGACTCGAATTGCTGCTGGCCGTTCCAGCCAATCTGCCCGCCGACAAACACCAGCCGGGAGCCGACCGTCATTTCGGTGAGGATGCCATTGGCATAGCCTCGTGGCGCCAGCCAGTCCGGGGGTTGCAGAGTCTTCATTGCTTCATCCTGTTCTCGTTGAATCCGTAAAACCGTCCTGCGGCACCAGATAGGCCTGCAGGCGCTCGCGCAGATCGGCCGGCAGTGGCGTGGCCTTCATGCTGCGCAAATCCATGGTGACGATGGTCATGCGCGCAGACAGCCGTCGCTGGCCGTCCGGCCCCTCGAAACGCACATCGAACTGGAACGACGCCCCGCCGATGCGGCGCACCTCCAATACCTGGCGCAGCGTGTCGTGCCAGCGGCTGGGCGCCGTGAAATCGCATTGCACCGACACCGTGGGCGTGCCCACCTGGCGCTGTACATGCAGGGTGTGGAATGGCAGGCCCATTCCCCTGTCGAACCATTCCTCGACCAGGTCGTTGACCATTTCGAAATAGCGCGGGTAAAAGACGATGCCGGCCGGATCGCAATGGCGAAACAGCACCTGCACCTGGCTGACGAAGGCGGAGGCCATGGCGCGCGCTCACGGCATCTTGCGCAGCACGAATCGCTGCAGCTTGCCGGTCTCGGTGCGCGGCAGGGCCGGCACGAAGACAATGGCGCGCGGGTACTTGTAGGGCGCAATGCTGGCCTTGACGAAGGCCTGCAGCGTGGCGGCCATGTCGTCGCCGGCCGCAAAGCCGGGCTTGAGCACCACAAAGGCCTTGACCACCTGGCCGCGCTCGTCGTCTGCCGCGCCGATCACGCCGCATTCGGCCACGGCCTCGTGGCGCAGCAGCGCATCCTCCACCTCGGGGCCGGCGATGTTGTAGCCGGCCGAGATGATCATGTCGTCATTGCGCGCCTGGTAGAACAGATAGCCGTCGGCGTCGCGCACAAAGGTGTCGCCGGGCAGGTTCCAGCCGTTTTGCACAAAGCGCTTCTGGCGCTCGTCGGCAAGATACCGGCAGCCGGTCGGCCCCTTGATGGCCAGGCGGCCGGGCGTGCCGTCGGGCACGGGCTGCATGTCGTCATCCACCACCTGGGCCACATAGCCGGGCACGACCTTGCCGATGGCGCCCGCGCGCACCTCCTCGGGCGGGCTGGAGACAAAGACGTGGATCAGCTCGGTGCCGCCGATGCCGTCGATCATCTCGATGCCCGTGGCCTGCTTCCACAGCTGGCGCGTGGCGTCCGGCAGGGCCTCGCCGGCCGAGACGCTTTTCCTGAGTGACGACAGGTCGAAGCGCGCTGCCTGCGCCGCCATCTGCCGGTAGAAGGTGGGTGCGGTGAAGACGATGGTGGCGCGGAAATCCTGCACCAGCTGCAGCAGCCCTTCGGGCGTGAGCTTTTCGGCCAGCACGGTGCTGGCGCCCACGCGCAGCGGAAAGCACAGCAGCCCGCCCAGGCCAAAGGTGAAGGCCAGCGGCGGCGTGCCGCAGAAGATGTCGTCCGGGCTGGGCCGTATCACGTGACGCGGGAACAGGTCGCACATGGCCAGCACGTCGCGGTGGAAATGCATGCAGCCCTTGGGCGCGCCCGTGGTGCCGCTGGTGAAGGCGATGAGGCAGACATCGTCGGCCGCCGTGTCGCAGCAGGCAAAGGTGTCGGGCTTGGCTGCGGCCAGGGCGTCCAGCGCGTCGGCTGCGCCATCGTTGAAATACAGCACGCGCGAGAGGTCCGGGCAATGGTGTTCATGGCCGGGCTGCAGGCACAGCTGCACCTCGTCCTTGAGGCGCACATCGCACAGCACGGCCTGCACCCGGGCCTTGGCGATGATCTGCTGCAGCTCCTTGGCACGCAGCAGCGGCATGGTGGGCACCGTCACCAGCCCGGCCTTGATGGCGGCCAGCCAGGACGCGGCCATCATGGCGTTGTTGGGGCCGCGCAGCAGCAGCCGGTTGCCGGGCACCAGCTGCAGGTCTTCCACCAGCACATGGGCGATGCGGTTGGTCAGCGCCTGCAGTTCGGCATAGGTCATGGCGGCCTGGTCCGCGCCCTGCCTCCAGCGCAGGGCCACGCGGTCGCCATGGCCGCGCGCCACCATGGCATCGACCAGTTCGGCCGCGCAGTTCAGGCGTTCGGGATAGGCCACGTCCGGGCCGTCGAGCAGGAACTCGGGCCATTGGTCGGGCGGCGGCAGGTTGTCCCGGGCGAAAGTATCGATGTGGGCGGAGGCTTGCATGCGATGTTCCCTGGCTTTGCGTTGAATGGGCAGCCTGCCGCTCAGGCCTTGAGCAGCTCGCGCGCGATGATGAGTTTCTGCACCTCGGTCGCGCCCTCGTAGATGCGCAGCGCGCGGATTTCGCGGTACAGCGTCTCCACCGGCATGCCCGAGACCACGCCCGCCCCGCCGAACATCTGCAGCGCACGGTCGATCACGGCCTGGGCCGATTCAGTGGCCGTCATCTTGGCCATGGCCGCCTCGCGCGTGGTGCGCGTCTTCTTCACATCGCGCATCCAGGCGGCCCGGTAGGTCAGCAGGGCCGATGCGTCGATGGCCGTGTCCATGTCGCCCAGCGCGGCCTGGGTCAGCTGCAGGTCGCCCAGGGTCTGGCCGAACATGCGGCGTGACTTGGCGCGTGCCAGGCCTTCGTCCAGCGCGCGGCGCGCAAAGCCCAGTGCGGCGGCGGCCACCGAGGCGCGGAAGATGTCCAGCGTCATCATGGCCAGCTTGAAGCCCTGCCCCGGCTCGCCCAGGCGCTGCGACACGGGTATGCGGCAGTTGTCGAAACGGATGGTGGCCAGCGGGTGCGGCGCGATCAGCTCGATGCGCTCGCCAATGGAGAAACCCGGCGTGTCCGCATCGACCACGAAGGCGCTGATGCCGCGCGCCCCCGGCGCCTCGCCCGTGCGGGCGAACACGCAGTAGAAGTCGGCAATGCCGCCGTTGGAGATCCAGGTCTTGGCACCGTTGAGCACATAGTGGTCGCCTTCGAGCCGCGCCTCGCAGGCCATGGCGGCCACGTCGGAGCCGGCATCGGGCTCGGACAGCGCAAAGGCCGCAATGGCCTCGCCACGCGCCACGCGCGGCAGGTAGCGCTGGCGCAGCGCGTCCGACCCCATGAGCGATATCGCACCGCTGCCCAGCCCCTGCATGGCAAAGGCGAAGTCGGCCAGGCCTTCATGGCGGGCCAGGGTCTCGCGCAGGATGCAGACCGCACGCGAGTCCACCTCGGGCAAGGCCCCGCCCCAGGCGCCGCCGGGGCCGGACGGCACGGCATAGCGCAGCCAGCCGGCCTGGCCCAGGGCCTTCACCAGTTGGCGGCAGGCCGCATCGGCATCGTGGTGGTCCACATCGCCCAGGGATTGGGCGCACCAGGCATCGGCCTCATGCGCCAGCGTGCGGTGGGCGTCATCGAAGAAAGGCCAGTCCAGCCAGGAGGAATCACGCATTTTCAGTTTCCTTCGAAGACGGGCTTTTGCTTGGCCACGAAGGCCTCGTAGGCGCGGTGGAAGTCGCGCGTCTGCATGCAGATGGCCTGGGCCTCGGCTTCGGCCTCGATGGCCTCGTCCACGCCCATGTTCCATTCCTGGTGCAGCAGCTTCTTGGTCACGCCATGGGCAAAGGTGGGGCCGGCGGCCAGCTGGGCGGCCAGCGCGTGGGCGGCTTCGCTGATCTGCTCGGGGCTGTGCAATGCATTGAAGAAGCCCCAGGCAGCGCCCTCCTCGGCCGTCATGGCGCGGCCCGTGTACAGCAGCTCGGAGGCGCGGCCCTGGCCGATCATGCGCGGCAGCAGCGTGCAGGCGCCCATGTCGGCACCGGCCAGGCCTACGCGGGTGAAGAGAAACGCCGTGCGCGCCGCGGGCGTGCCCAGGCGCATGTCGGCCGCCAGCGCGACCATGGCGCCCGCGCCCGCGCAGATGCCGTCCACGGCCGCCACGATGGGCTGCGGGCAGGCGCGCATGGCCTTGATCAGGTCGCCCGTCATGCGCGTGAAGTCCAGCAGCTCGGGCATGCTCATCTTGGTGAGCGGGCCGATGATCTCGTGCACATCGCCGCCCGAGCAGAAATTGCCGCCCGCGCCCGTGACCACCACGGCCTTGATGTCGGTGGCATAGACCAGGGCGCGGAACAGGTCTCGCAGCTCGGCATAGGAGCCGAAGGTCAGCGGGTTCTTGCGCTCGGGCCGGTTCAGGGTGATGGTGCCGATCTTGCCGTCGGCCGATACCTGCCACACAAAGGTCCTGGCCTCGTAGCCGGCCAGGGGGCGCTTGTGGTGCTTCATGCTGTGTTCTTCGGGCTGGGTGCTCATGGTGTCTCCATCAAGAATTCAGAAAACGGGGGTGGACCGGGTTCAGCCGGTCATCACCTCGCCGCCATCGACGGCAATGGACTGGCCGTTGACCGAGGCGGACGCCGGCAGGGCCAGCCAGGCCACGGTCTCGGCCACTTCCTCGGGCTGGACCAGGCGGCCCTGCGGGTTGCGTTCGGCCAGCCTGGCGCGGGCCTCATCCGCAGTCATGCCGGTCTTGTCCACGATGTTGGCCACGGCGCCGCGCACGATGTCGGTCTCGGTATAGCCGGGGCAGACGGCGTTCACCGTCACGCCCTTGCCTGCGGTCTCCAGCGCCAGCGAGCGCGTGAGGCCGATCACGCCATGCTTGGCCGCGCAATAGGCGCTGACATAGGCATAGCCGATCAGCCCTGCCGTGCTGGCCACATTGATGATGCGGCCCCAGCGCGCAGCCAGCATGCCCGGCAGCGCGGCCTGCATGCAGTGGAAGGTGCCTGTGAGATTGACGGCCAGCATCGCCTGCCACAGTGCGGCATCGGTGCGCTCGAACTTCTGGCTGCTGGCCTGGCCTGCGTTGTTGACCAGCACCTGCACGGGGCCGAAGGCCGCCTCGGCCTGCGCGAAGGCCTGGCGCACCGAGGCCTCGTCGGCAATATCCGCCTGCACGGACTGCACCATCTGTGCTGCCGGTGCCGTGCCGCCCAGCTCGCGCACGGCAGCCTCCAGCGCCGCAACATCGCGTCCCAGCAGCGTGACCCGCGCGCCGCGCGCCAGCAGCGCCCGCGCGCAGGCCAGGCCTATGCCGCGCGCCCCGCCCGTCACCAGGGCATGGCGCCCTTCAAGAAGATTCAAAGATATGGTCATTTCAATCACCCGTGGCGATGCGAGCCACCCGCAACCTATGAAACCGGCGCGCCACACAGCGAGGGACGCCGAGGAAGGGCCGCCCCGCACCGACGGTGTCGTCCCCCTCCCGCGAAGCGAGAGAGGGGGAAGGCGCGAAGCGACTCAGGGGGTGTAGTTTCATTTCGCGTCCAACTGCGCCATGGCGGCGGCGCGTTCGAAGTTGGTTTCCAACTGGCGCTTGCCGGGCTGGTACTGCGGCGGCCAGTCCACATCGTGGGCGCCCAGGCGTGCGGCCTCGCGCAGCGTCCAGGCGGCATCGGCCAGGTGCGGACGCGCCAGCGCGCACAGGTCGGCCCGGCCCGAGGCGATGATGGCGTTGGCATGGTCGGCCTCGAAGATGGCGCCCACGGCAATGGTCGGTATGCCGGCCTCGTTGCGCACGCGGTCGGCAAACGGCGTCTGGTACATGCGGCCGTACACCGGCTTCTGGTCGGGGCTGACCTGGCCCGAGGAGCAGTCGATCATGTCGGCGCCCGCCGCCTTGAAGCGGCGTGCGATCTCCACCGCATCGTCGGGCGTGATGCCGCCCTCCACCCAGTCATGGGCCGAGATGCGCACCGACATGGGCCGGTCCTGCGGCCAGGCTGCGCGCACCGCCTCGAACACCTCCAGCGGAAAGCGCAGGCGGTTGTCCAGGCTGCCGCCATATTCGTCATCGCGCCGGTTGGTCAGCGGCGAGATGAAGCTGGACAGCAGATAGCCGTGCGCGCAGTGCAGCTCCAGCCAGTCAAAGCCCGCTGCCGCAGCGCGCCGCGTGGCGGCCACGAAGTCCTCGCGCACGCGGTCCATGTCGGCGCGGGTCATGGCGCGGGGCACTTGCGAGAGCCCCTCCAAGTACGGCAGTGCCGACGCCGACAGCAGCGGCCAGTTGCCCTGCTCCAGCGGATGGTCGATCTGCTGCCAGCCCAGTTGGGTGGAACCCTTGCGGCCCGCATGCCCCAGCTGCATACCAATGTGCGCCCCGCCCTGCGCGTGCACAAAATCAACGATGCGCGCAAAGGCCTGCGCCTGCTCGTCGTTCCACAGCCCGGGGCAGCCGGGCGTGATGCGCGCGTCGGGCGAGGTGCAGGTCATCTCCACCATCACCAGGCCCGCGCCGCCCATGGCGCGCGCGCCCAGGTGCACCAGGTGGAAGTCGCCAGGCACGCCGTCGGTGCAGGAATACATGGCCATGGGCGAGACCACGATGCGGTTCTTCAGCCGCAGGCCGCGCGCCTGGTAGGGCGTGAGCATGGGCATGGGCGGGCGGCGGCCTTCGGGCACGGTCTCGCCCGCATGCTCGGCAATCCAGCGCTCGAAGCCCTGCAGCCAGGCGGCATCGCGCAGGCGCAGGTTCTCGTGCGAGATGCGCTGCGAGCGCGTCAGCAGCGAATAGGCGAACTGCTCCGGCTCCAGGCCCGCATAGCGCTCCACGTTCTCGAACCATTCCGTGGAATTGCGCGCCGCGTTCTGAATCTTGAGCACCTCCACGCTGCGCACCTCCTCGTAGTGGCGCAGGCCGGCCTCGATGCCCCCCGCAGACCGCAGGCTGCGTGCCAGCTCGATCGCATCCTCCAGCGCCAGCTTGGTGCCCGAGCCAATCGAGAAATGCGCTGTGTGCGCCGCATCGCCCATCAGCACCACGGGCACGCTGCGCGGGCCGCGCGGCGTGTCCAGCGCATTCCAGTGCACCCAGGTATTGCAGATCACGCGCGGAAAGCGGATCCAGATGGCCGAGCCGCGCAGGTGCGTGGCATTGCTGACCAGGGCATGGCCGTCCAGCCAGGGGGCGAACAGTTTTTCGCAATAGGCAATGCCCTCTTGCTGGCTCATCTGCTCTATGCGGGCGGCCTGCCAGGTCTCCTCGGGCGTCTCCACGATGAAGGTGGACATGCCGTCTTCATAGCGGTAGGCATGGGCCTGGAACCAGCCGTGCTCGGTCTGCACGAAGGCGAAGGTGAAGGCATCGAACACCTTGGTCGTGCCCAGCCACACGAAGCGGCAGCGGCGCTGGTCGATATCGGGCCGAAAGGTATCGGCATAGCGCGTGCGCACCTGGCTGTTGATGCCGTCCGAGGCGATGACCAGGTCTGCGTCGTACTCGCGCGCCATCGCCTGGTCGTCCTGCACGAAGTTCTCGAACACCAGCTTCACGCCCACGTCCTCGCAGCGCGCCTGCAGGATGTTGAGCAGCTTCTTGCGGCCTATGCCGATGAAGCCATGGCCGCTGCTGCGCAGGCTTCGGCCCTTGAAGTGGATGTCGATATCGTCCCAGTGGTTGAAGGCGTCACCAATGGTGCGGGCCGACACCGGATCGGCCTCGCGCAGGTTGTCCATGGTGGCGTCCGAGAACACCACGCCCCAGCCAAAGGTGTCGTAGGGCCGGTTGCGCTCCACCACCGTGACCTCGTTGGCGGGGTCCTGCAGCTTCATCAGCAGGCCGAAGTACAGGCCGGCGGGACCTCCACCGATACAGACGATCTTCATACCGCAAACCCTTTTCTCGACGGGCGGCAGGCGCCCCAGGTTCAGCAACAGTGCCCAATCACTTTAGGCCTGAATAGTTTAGGTTTGAAATATATGGACAAACCGCCACCACGGACATGGGGAGAACACGGATATGCCACCGGCTCCCGTTACGATGCCAGCTCACCAGGAGACACCCGCTTGGAGAAATACCGCTTCAATGTCTTTGGCCGCATCATCGCCATCGAACGGGCAGACGCCCACTGGCGCTGCTTCAACCTGGGCGCGGACGGCAAGCGTGCCCCTGCCCTGCTGGCCATCCCCGCCGACGTGACCCACGCCGAACTGGCCCAGTACCTGTACGACATCTATCACGAGAGCGCAGCCGCATCGGACCAGGACATCTTCGAGATCACCTGACACCCGGCCCGCAGCGCCCCCCGCATTCCCAACCCCCTCTATCCGCCAAGGAGCCCCTCTTGTCCCAGCCAACCGAAGTCCGCGAACTGAAGCCGGGCCTCACCCCCTTCCCCGCCGCCGCCGACATCTTTGTGGCCGACCAGCCCTGGCTGGCAGAGCACCTGCTGCCGCTGATCTCCATCGACCTGGGCCTGGTGCGGCCCGAACTGGCCGGCACCGTGGTCCACATGCTGTGCCCCGTCGAGCCCTTCGAGGGCTGCATAGGCGATGAGACCGAAGCCCACCACAACGCCTTCACCGCCCCCAACTGGTTTGCGCTGGAACTGACGCCCGACAACCGCTACCGCTTCCTGGGCAACGAAGGCTTCTTCCAGCGCGCGCCGCAGCATGGCGGCCAGTTCACCAAGGACGCCTACGCCTGCGAGCACACCGACGAAATGCTGGCCAGCCACGCCAAGGCCAGTGCCTACTACGCCCAGCATGGCCGACTGGCCAGCTACTCGCGCTACGGCAAGGGCGAGCCCGTGGAGCAGGACTACCTGGACAGCCTGGGCGGCGGCATCTGGTACGGCAACTGGACCAGCCACCCGCCCATTCCCCCGGCCTTTCAGCTGGACGAGGCGGAGAACGCCGGCATGGGCGATGAACTGGAAGACGACGGCATCCGCATCACGCGCGACGGCAAGCCCTTCTTCCACGTGGCCAACGTGGCCGGCTACAACTGGTGCGCCACGGGCGCGGACAGCATCCTGCTGTTCTACGAGCCGGAAAGCCGCACGGCGCTGTTCACCTTCGACTGGACCTGAGCCGGCCGAGCAGCGCCGCTCAGACGCGCCCCGGCTCGGGCGTGACGATCAGATGCGCCAGCAGCGGGCGGATACGATCGTCCTGGTAGTAGCCGCCGTATTCCGTGTAGCGCAGAAAGGCGGCATTGCAATGGTGGCAGCGCCAGAGCGTGCAGCGGTTGTACGGGTGCCAGCCCAGGGCGATGGGGGCATCCGGTGACCACTGGTTCGTGCCCTGGGGGTGGTATTCATCAAGCAATTCCCGTGTCTCCGGCGTGCCCAGCGCACCAACCTGCTGCAGATGCGAAGTCTTGTCCGCCCCCGACAAGGACTCCCAGCCCGGCCTCCACAGCACAGCACAGTCCGTGCATCGCTGCTGCTCGGCCGCCGCTGCGGCGAAGGCTCTCAATTCGGGTTCGGCAAGGGGGGTTGAAGTTGTCATGAAACGGGGCCTCGGTTTCCATGGATTGTCCGGCAGGTTTGGGGGACGGGCTACCAGTGGAAAACATCTTGCTGTTCCACGAACCTGGAAACGCTACGGTACTCTTCACCACCGACTGAACATCACGATCAGCCATGGCCTTGCCCCGGCTAGTCGGCTGGCAGGCATGCCCGTGTCAATCCAGCGGCTCGGGGCAGCCAGCGGCGTTGCTCCCCTCCAGACAATCGAACGCCCTTTCGGCATAGGCCACCACTCTCGTCCATTCGCCAACTTGCATGTAGAAGCTGTTCGGCATGTCCGTGCCGTACGCCTCAAAGACGGCATTGATGGCATCCACCAACTGCCTCATCAGTGATGCCTCCTGCTCATCGAGAAGAATTTCACCGATCGCCATACGAGCATCACTGCCAAGATCCGTATCGTCAAAAATGAAATGTATGGCCAAATCAAGATGGTCGTATTGAACGTCTGCAGGGAAATCATGGTTCACCCAGGCTTTCATTTGATACTTCAAATCCTTGAGTTTCCTCAAATATCCGAGCAATTCCATTCTCATTTCAGGATATTTCAAGCGAGGCATCTCAATATCTTCCTATCCTGTTACCCGCCGATTGTGAGTAGCCCTGGAGCTTGTTATGCATTTTATAAAATCAATAAGATTTTATCCCCTTTATTAACTAGATTAACAATTAAATTAATGACAGCATTGAGATGAAAGTAACTTATAATACCCCGTCGGCAGCACCTTCACGATCTCTCCTGTAGATTCCAAATAAATCAAGGCTGATTTAATTGCATCATCAGCATATTGGTTTTTGAAATTAAATCCAATCGATTCAAAATAGAAGAATAATCTATTTGCGCTAAAAAAATCTCCATTCGACAGGAAATAATCATTTATATCAATAACCGTACCTTCATGAGAGAACTCATAACCACATCCATGCTTTTTAAATTCCCACTTATTCATCTCCTCATCAAAAACAAATCCGCTGCGAGGAAGAAATTCTATATTTGATAGCTTCACAAGATCACTATGGATTCTCATGAAAGAAAGATGTAGAATCTCCTGTTTTTCTACATATTTTTTTATGCCAAAAGCAATATTTTTGATAAGGGAATAATCTACCACAATCAATACCTTGTTCTATTTGAACGAGCAGCGGCGGCGTCTTGAGCCTGCCCCGGCAGCCGCATCGCCTGGTGGATGCCTTGCGGGTTGTACTCCTGCAGCACATTGCCCCAGGGGTCCAGCTTTGCAGCCCAGGCCACCTAGCCGGTCTGGTCCGTCGGCTGCTGAGCTGAGTGGTCTTCAATCTTTGGTCTTTACTGTGCTCATGTGGCCAGCAGTCATGCAGGTACTGATTTCTGTGGGAAATCCACAAGACGCTCTAGATAGCCGGATTCGGCACCTGTGCTTTTTTTATCTCATCCACCTTGCCATAATTGCCTTAATTTTTCCTCACGCGTAAGTACTTTGAGCTTATCGCATTAGTCATAATTTTTTCCATCAAGTTTATTGTGCTCGTCTGGCGCTTCGCCATCAAGACGAAAAATTCATAACATGCGTTAATCGCATGAAACATCTTTGTCGCTTATTCTTATGGCTCCCTCTTTAGCCGGTAGAATGCCTTCATCAGTCTGAGCCGAATATCTCCAGAATATTATTATTGGATTTTTCTTCAAAAGAAAGCAATCATTGTTTATTAATTTATTTATGTTGATCTCGCCGGATAATTCTCCCCCGGCAGGTATTATTTTTAAATCTGAATTGCTTCCAATTGGGATAAATAAGCCAATTGGTTTAAGCTCTTCTGAATCTGAGTAGGCGCTAAGATTTATCCCACGAATAAGGAGAGATGATGGAAGGGAGTCTTTTCTTAATTTAATATCCTTTGATGAGTTGTTTACAATATTTGTTTTTATTGAGTTTTTTTCCACTTTCAAGGTCAAAGAATATTCAATGATATTTTTATATTCCTTGGGCTCTCCATGAGATTCATGGGGAAGGAATATCAATATTATCATCTTGAACAAACACGTTGCAAGTCTATATTTAATTCGGGTAGGTGCCATGATGGACTTTCAGTAGTTCTTTCTTGGTAGTTCGTATCTCTGCTTCGATTCCGTATGAAGTGCATCCAACGGGAGGGTCCTTTAAAGCATTTTCTAGAATGGCTATTTCCAGTTCATGTGCTTTTCTTTCTGAGGCAAGACGGACTTGCTTATTACTTGTCCCAATTTGAGATATCCCTTTGTTTCCTTTGCATATATCTTTATTTGAATTTAATATGTCTTCTTTGTGAGAATTTTCGTGCGCAACGGTAGTGCCGAGAGCATTTTGACACTTTCCTACATTATTTGAGTTTATTTTCACTTCCTCATTATCACAATACACTGTGTTGAAATTGAGTGGATTCTCTGGATCTGGAGAATCTCTGGGATAAGTGATGTCCGACCTGACCCAATCGAGGCCCAATGGATCATAGCTTCTTATAGGATCATTGGCCCCGTAGCTAAAGACGTTGAATCCCCCCATCAACCCAATCGGATCCTGATTGATATAACTCCCCACCACCGGATCGTAGTACCGATGCCGGTTGTAATACAGCCCCGTTTCCCTGTCATGGTGCTGCCCCGGCAGCCGGATCGCCTGGTGGATGCCCTGCGGGTTGTATTCCTGCAGCACATTGCCCCAGGGGTCCAGCTTTGCGGCCCAGGCGACTAGCCCCCGTTGGTCGGTCAGGGCCATGGGTGTGCCCAGATGGTCGCAGTGGTAGTGGTGGATGGCGATGCGGGCGTGCTGTTCTTTTTCCTGTTCCTGCAGCTTTGCCTACATGCCGCTGAGCAGGCGCGTGGTGCTGTCTGCCTGTTCGCCCAGCATGGCCTGGGCGCCGGGCGGCAGGCCGTGGTCCAGGGTGTGGCGCAGGTGGCGGGCCGCGTCTTGCTGCATGTCGCGCGGCATGGCGTCGAGCATGGTTTGCATCAGGGCCAGGGCCGGCGCGTGGTTGGGGTCGTCCGGGTCAGGCAGGCCTGCGGCGATGGCTTGCACCAGCAGGTGGGGCTCGTCTTGGGGGTCGCCGCTGGCCGTGGTGCTCAGGCGCACCAGGGGCGTGAAGCTGCCCGGTTCGTAGATGGTGTGTTCTATGTGGCGGGTGTCGTCGCCATGCTGCAGGCGTTCGGTGTGGATGAGGCGGTCACCGTCCCAGCCGTAGTAGTGGGTGCGGGTGGATTCTGTGGAGTCCGCGCTTTCCACTTGCTGCTTCAGGCGCCTGCCCAGGGCGTCGTAGGTGTAGCGGCTGTGGTGGCGCAACTGCTCGGCGTTGCCCTGGATCTGGCTGTTGCGCACGGCGATGAGCTGGTGTGCTCCGTCGTAGTGCAGTTGCTGCTGGCTGTGGTCTGCATGCATTTGCGCAATGCGGTTGCCGCAGGGGTCGTAGCGCCAGACGCGGTCTTCGGTGAAGCCGATGCGGTTGTCTTCCCAGCGCTGCACGGGGCCTTGCCGCTGGCCTGCGAGGTGGCCTAGGCCCATGAGGTTGAAGTCGGTGCTTTGGCAGCGAGGATGGCGTGCGTATTCAAGCGTTTTTTGTAGGAGCGAGCTGAGGCAATCCTCTGACGGCAAGGGCATATCTCCTGAATCCACTTTACAAATCACTTGCAATCAAAATATTGTATTTCAGGTTTTAAATCAACCCCAAAAGCGTCCACCTCGACTAAACCAATTACAGACAACATCATCTATTTTTATAGCAGTTTTTGGGAATTACAAAGAATCCATTACTCTTGCGCTTGTAATCGGAATTTATAGTTATGAAATTATAGAACCAGAATATATATATATCCTCGTTTTCATTTTCCTTACTCATCTCACCAAGATAAGGGCTTATATTCACATTTCTTTCTACTAAATCTCCTTTTTTCAATCTTATCTCCTTTCCAGATCCATAATCAAAAAAGTCTTGCTTGATATTTTTTGGCTTATCCTTCCGAGCATAAGCATAATACCTAACCCCATAGTCACTTGGAGACCAGGGGGCAGCAAAATCATAAATAACCTTATCCGAATCTGTATTATTTCTTATGGCATGCCTTATATTGATAGATCCATTTTCTCCGCAATCAATGAAATTAACCTCAAGATCCACTTGAGATCTCGCTTGCAATGCGACGAAAATTAACAAGAAGAAAATTAGATAATTTTTCATGGATAATTTCCAGTGTCAACTTTGTTCTTGATTTGCCAGTCAATTATTCTCATCTTTGAGTTATATCTACTTTTGCAACTTGGAATAGTTTCATTTTCCGATTCTTGGCTCAAACATTGAATTTCTTTCTGCATTGCTCGTCTTTCCGAGTCAAGCCTTTTGACGTCATCGGAATTGGTGACAATTACCGATCCGGAATTATTGGCACATATGTTCTTGTTGAAATTCAGCGCATCATTTAAATGAGATTTTTCATGCTCTTCTGTGCATTTTTTTATCCCAGGACATTCTTCAAATTCAAGTTTCTGCACGAATATCTCTGGTGATTTTCCATCGCAAAATATTGTACTAATCCCCGATCCCAAGCTCTGAGGAGATCTCCCAATCGGATCGACTTGCCACTCAAGCCCAAGGGGATCTTGATATTTATTGGGTTTATTATCTGCATATACAGTCTTTATGATCCCCCCTCTAAGACCAATCGGATCCTGATTCACATAACTCCCCACCACCGGATCGTAATACCGATGCCGGTTGTAATACAGCCCCGTTTCCCTGTCATGGTGCTGTCCCGGCAGCCGGATCGCCTGGTGGATGCCTTGCGGGTTGTATTCCTGCAGCACATTGCCCCAGGGGTCCAGCTTGGCCGCCCAGGTGACTAGCCCCCGTTGGTCGGTCAGGGCCATGGGTGTGCCCAGGTGGTCGCAGTGGTAGTGGTGGATGGCGATGCGGGCTTGTTGTTCTTTTTCCTGTTCCTGCAGCTTTGCCTGCATGCCGCTGAGCAGGCGCGTGGTGCTGTCTGCCTGTTCGCCCAGCATGGCCTGGGCGCCGGGCGGCAGGCCGTGGTCCAGGGTGTGGCGCAGGTGGCGGGCCGCGTCTTGCTGCATGTCGCGCGGCATGGCGTCGAGCATGGTTTGCATCAGGGCCAGGGCCGGCGCGTGGTTGGGGTCGTCCGGGTCGGGCAGGCCTGCGGTGATGGCTTGCACCAGCAGGTGGGGTTGGTCTTGGGGGTCGCCGCTGGCCGTGGTGCTCAGGCGCACCAGGGGGGTGAAGCTGCCGGGTTCGTAGATGGTGTGCTCTATGTGGCGCGTGTCGCTGCCGTGCTGCAGGCGTTCGGTGTGGATGAGGCGGTCGCCGTCCCAGCCGTAGTAGTGGGTGCGGGTGGATTCTGTGGAGTCCGCGCTTTCGACCTGCTGCTTCAGGCGCCTGCCCAGGGCGTCGTAGGTGTAGCGGCTGTGGTGGCGCAACTGCTCGGCGTTGCCCTGGATCTGGCTGCTGCGCACGGCGATGAGTTGGTGTGCTCCGTCGTAGTGCAGTTGCTGCTGGCTGTGGTCTGCATGCATTTGCGCGATGCGGTTGCCGCAGGGGTCGTAGCGCCAGACGCGGTCTTCGGTGAAGCCGATGCGGTTGTCTTCCCAGCGCTGCACGGGGCCTTGCCGCTGGCCTGCAAGGTGGCCCAGGCCCATGAGGTTGAAGTCGGTGTGCCGCCAGTGGGCATGGACCTGGGCGGCCCAGCTGTCCTGGGTGTTCGTCTGGCCCGGTGCACCGGGTGCACCGAGTGCTGGCAGGCGGTTGCCGGCAGGGTCGATCTGCCAGCGGGCGGTGGTCTGGGGGTCCTGGCTGTCGGTGGCCGCTCTGAGGCGCCCGGCGCTGTCGTAGCCGTAGCGCAGCAGTTGTGCGGCCTGGCCCGGGGCGCCGGCCTGTTCGATGGCAACGAGCTGGCCCAGGCTGTCGTAGTGGTAGCGGCGGCCAAGGATCTGGCCGATGAGGGGCTGGACGAGGTGATCCCTGCCTTCCGTGCTTTGCAGGCCTGTGGTGCCCAGGGCCGTGAGGCGGCCCATGCTGTCCCATTGGCGTTGCACCTGCAGGGGGGGGTGTGCGTCTGCATCTGCTTCTGCTGCGGGAGTGGGTGGGTGCAGGCTGCGGCGGACTTCGCGGTGCAGGGCGTCGCGTTCGAAGTCGATGAGGCCGGCGCCGTTGAGCTGCAGTCCGTGCACATGGCCTGAGCCGTAGGTGAGCCAGGCGATCTTTCCCAGGCCTTGCAGCTGGCTGTGCTGGCGTGCGCCCAGCGCGTCCAGGCTGTGGGCGATGCGGTGTTCGTATTCGATCTGGTCTGCGCCGCCGCCCCCGTTGCTGTGCTTGCCGGGCCGGTACAGCTGCTGCACTTCTGCGGTGATGCGGCCCAGGGCATCGCGTTCCAGTGCTATGCGGCTTTGCAGTTGGGTGGTGTTCTCCGCGGTGTTCTCGACGGTGTGCTGCCAGACGCTGGCGACCATGAGGCGTCCGGCCGCATCCCATTCGTAGCGGTGGGTCTGGGCCGGCGCATGGGCCGTGGCGGGCAGCTGACGTTCGACCAATCTGCCGCCTTCGTCCCAGCGGTAGTGGCTGCTGCTTTGCCGTGCAGCGTTGCCGTCCGTGGCTTCCATGAGCTGGCCTGCCGCATCCCAGCGGTAGCGCTGCAGCCGCTGGTCAAACCCTTCTTCCTGCACGAGCCTGTCCAGCGTGTCCCAGGCAAAGCGGCTTTGGGCTCCGTTTTCGTTGACGAGACGCGTGAGGCGGCCGGCGCTGTCGTATTCGAAGGCCAGGGTGAGGCCACCATGTGTTCGCTGGACCAGCCTGCCCCAGAGGTCGTAGCGCAGGTGGATGCTGGGGTCGGCGGCCGGTGCAGCAGGGCTTTGCCCCCCCATGAGAGGGGTGAGCGGGGGCTGGGCCGGTTCGATGCGCGTGAGGTGGCCTGCGCTGTCGTAGTGGTAGCGCTCGATCTGGCCGTTGGGCAGTTCGCTGGCCACGATGCGGCCCTGGCCGTCGCGCTGGTGGCGTTGGCGCTGGCCCAGGGCGTTGCCCACTTCGATGAGCGCACCCCAGCGGTCGTAGTGGTAGTGCGTGCTGTGGCCCGAGCAGTCGGTGTAGCTGAGCAGTTGGCCCGCGTCGCTCCAGGCCAGCTGTTTGCTGCCGCCCTGGGCGTCTTCGATGCGCCGGGGGCTGTCGCAGGTGAGCGGCGCTTCCTGGGGGTCGGGGTAGTGGTAGCGCTCGGTGCTGCCGTCGGCCTGGGTGATCTGGGTGAGACGGCCCCAGGCGTCGTATTGGTAGCCGGTGGTGGCCCCTGCCGGGTCGGTGGAGGCGAGCAGGCGGCCCGTGGCTTCGTCGTGTTCCTGCTGGGTGCTGCGCCCATCGGGCAGTTGCACGCCGATGAGCCGGCCCTGTCCATCACGCCTGAGGTGGACGCTGCGGCCCAGCGGGTCGGTGCGCGAGGCAAGGCGGCCGAAGCTGTCGTAGCTTTGCAGCCAGCGGCTGCCGTCGGCCTTGTGGTGGGCGATGAGGCGCGACAGGCCCGCCGCACCTTCGAAGTAGTAGGTCTCGATGCGATCCAGGCTGTCGCTGACGCGGGTGGCCGCGCGCGGCTGGCCGTCCGGGCCCGGCGGTTGGCTGAGGTAGTCGAAGCGGTAGGACAGCCCTTCCTGGTTGCTGTGTTCGATGACGCGGGCGCCGGGCTGGGCGCTCTCGTAGCGGTAGCGGTGCCAGGGTCCGCTGGCATGGCGGTGGGCGCTGATGCGGTGGTGGTCCCATTCGAATTCGCGCACGAGCTGGCCTGCGCGGTCGTGGACGGTGATGAGATCGCCTGCACTGCTGTAGCCGTAGCGCACGAGCGTGATGGGGGTGGACAGGGGATGCAACGGGTCCTGCGTGAGGTCGACCCCGATGAGGCGCCAGCCATCGTCGGCGCCCCACAGTCCGTTCAGGCCCTGCGCGTCCTTGCCGCCGTGGATGCGCTGGTGCAGCAGGCGGTAGCGCCGGCCTGTGCCGTCGCTCAGCGAGACCAGGCGGCCTGCGGGCAGCGGTTCCGGACTGCCGTTGACGTCCGGGGCCGTGGTCTTGCCGTCGCTGTAGTGGTAGAGCTGGCGGCGTCCGAAGCGGTCGATCTGGGCCATGAGGCGCCAAGGGCCATCGACAGGTTCACCGGGCGCAGGACCAAAGCCCCAGAGGGTGTCGCCATCGCCGCTGAAGGCCAGGATGGCCTCGGGATTGCACGCCAGCGCCGCCTCCACATGCGACCAGCGCGGGTTCGCAGCCCAGGGCGCTGTGCCGCCGTCCGGCTCCGGGCTGCCGCCGCGCAGCAGCCAGATGTCTTCGCTGGCACTGTGCAGCTGGCCGCCCGGGGCCAGGGGCTGGTCGAAGGTGATGACGCGGCCGCTGGCGTCCAGCAGCAAGGTGGCCTCTTCCTGCAGGCGGATGCTGAGCTCCTGCAGCAGGTGCCAGCCATGGCCCAGCAGGCCGCAGGCCGCGCCGTGCTCGGGGTTGACGTAGCTGCTGTACTGGCGCTGCCAGGCCACGGGCAGCGCAGCCGATGGCAGGGCGAAGTCCAGGTCTTGTGCGCCCAGCAGGACCTTGGCGCCGAGCTGGGGGTTGACGGGGGAGCTGACGGTGATACCGCCCGGGCAGACGGAGCAGGCCAGGCCCCCCTGGCTGCCGATGAGCACGGTGCGCGAGCCGGTGACGATCTTGCCCTTGACGACGCTGTCGGTGATGCGGGCTGCGGGTTGGCCACTCATGCGAGGCTGCTCCTGGAGAGGTGAGAGAGAACGGGACGGCGGATGCAGAAGATGCGGGGAATGCAGGGGCTGCAGGACATGCGGGCCTCAGCAGTTGAGCCGGTCCATGGGCGAGAGGATCTGGATGTCGCCGGGCGTGATGCGGATGGTGCTTTCGCCGCAGGTCAGCAGGATTTCCTGCTGGGCTTCGAGCCGGATCTTGGCGGCATTGAGCTGGATGCTTTGTCCATCCATGGTGAGCTGCGAGGCCTTGCCACCTTCGCCTGCACCCCCACCACCGCCGCCATCGCCCCCACCGGGCGCCGTGATGTTCATGGCCATGCCGCCACCGGCGCCACCTCCCGCGCCACCGCCACCTCCGCCACCACCGCCCACGGTCAGCGAGTACTGCGAGCCCACTTCGGTGCTTTGCTTGCTGCCGACCTTGACCTGGCGCTCCTGCCCCACGGTGAGGCTCTGGTTCATGCCCACATGGGTCTGCATGGCCACGCCGATGTTTTCCATGTAGTTGACGCCGATGTTCATCATCTTCATCCCACCCACGTTCTGCATGTAGGCCATGCCTATGGTCTGGGTCTTGAGCAGGCCGACCGTGACGTGCCAGTTCTGGCCTATCTTGTCGGTCTCGGTCTTGCCGATGGTCTTGCTGCGGTTCTTGCCGATGGAGATGTTCTCGTCGATGCCAACGTCTTCATTGCGGTTGTCGCCGATGCTGATCTTCTCGTCGTGGTCCACCCGCTCCGTGCGGTTGTTGTGCACGGTGATGGTCTCGTCGCGGTCCACGGTCTCGGTGCGGTCGCGGTGGATGACGCTGGTCTCGTCCCGGTCCACCGTCTTGCGCCGGTCGTTGCCCACCCATTTGTCCTCGTCGTTCTCGACCTCGGTGAGCTGGTCCTTTTGCGCATGCAGCCACAGCTGTTCTTGCCCGGCCTTGTCCTCGAAGCGGATGGCGTTGGCGTCGCCCGGGCCGTTCTTCATGCCCGCGCCTGCGGCACCGCCCTTGCTCGACCGGGTCTTGATGCCCGATTGCGTGGCGTTGGCCGGCAGCGCCCAGGGCGGCATGTTGGCCGCGTTGTAGACGCAGCCCGTGACGATGGGATAGTCCGGGTCGCCGTTGAGGAAGTCCACCACCACCTCGTGCCCTATGCGCGGGATGGAGATGGCGCCAAAGCCTGGTCCTGCCCAGTTGGTGGCCACGCGGATCCAGCAGCTGGAGTTCTGGTCCTTGCTGCCCAGCCGGTCCCAGTGGAACTGCACCTTGATGCGGCCGTATTCGTCGGTCCAGATTTCTTCTCCGGCCGGACCCACGACGACAGCGGTCTGCGGTCCCGTGGTGCGCGGCTTGGGCGTGGTGCGCGGCGGCGTGAAGGCCAGGCTGGTGGGCTGGGCCTGCAGTTCGTAGCGCTGGAAGGAGCCGTCTTCGGCGGCGCTGCCCTTGGCGCCCGGGGCCACAGCGCTGACGCGGGGGTTCTCCTTGAGGTGGTAGCTCAGGCCCGTGATCAGGTACTGCCGGTTCTGGTCCCCGCGCGGGTAGTTGTAGAGGCTGAAGGTGTAGCCCGTGGCCAGCGCCCGGTGGCAGGACTGGCCCCGCACCCGGCTGTGGCCCGTGAGGCCTTGCTTCAGGCGCACGCGGATGTAGGCATCTCCGTCGCCGTACTCCGTGTAGCCGCCCGGCCATTCGTAGGTTTCATGGCCGTCGTGCGCATGGCCCGGTGGATCGCGGCGCATGTGGGACAGTTCGGCCCGGGGCTTTTTGAAGTCGTAGTCGTCGATGTAATGGCGGCCCGGCTTGATTTCCTGCTCCAACTGCCAGGCGTGGATGTTTTCCTGATCGCCTGCGGCGGCTTTTTCCGGGGGATAGAAGGGAATGGATTCACCACCGGGCAATGCGCCGTGCGAGGCAATGATGTCGTCGCACAGCACCAGGGTGTGTTCTCCCATGGCATGCGCGAAGTGGTAGTAGATGCCTTCGTGCTCCATCAATCGCGAGACGAAGTCGCAATCGCTTTCGTTGTATTGCACGCAGTAATCCCAACTGCGATAGGCGCGGGTGAGTTTCCTTTGCATTGGATGGCCATAGACGCCCAATACCTGCTCGACGATGTCGGGCACGTTGAGGTTCTGGAAGATGCGAAAGTCGCTCTTGCGCGTGGCCAGCCACAGCCAGGGGCTCAGGCGCGCCTTGTAGGCGTAGTGGCGGTGGTCCTGGCCCTGCATGCCGAAGCGGGTGACGATGCCGTCGATGAAGCGCCTGCCGCCGCCCTGGGTTTCTATTTCTATGGTGGCGTTTTTGCCCAATAGGACCTTGGGATCGATGCTTTCGTTTTCGCTGAGCATTTCCACATCGAGGCTGAAGAGCTGGCTGATGTTTTCCTGGCCGCGCAATTCACGTAAATGCAGTTCATCGCCCAATGGCGTATGGATGGTGACTCGGCGTGTCATTGTATGAACCGCCCTGGGGGCGGCCTCCCGTCTCTTGGTGAGCGGGGATCATAGACAAGCCGATGGCTATAGGGCAATCAAATGCAGGGTCAGATACATCCTGTAAATGTAAGCAATTTCCCATCTTGGATACAGGCATGTATTTGAATGGCATGCCACCCATTGATCTTCAACGCCATTCAACCCTCCATCGCGCCTTGAATTTCGCCTTGAACTGCGAATGCATTGCGCGTGCTCACACTCCCAAATACCGTTCCCACAGCGCTCTGTCCCCATCCAGCGCGGCCGAGTCTCCGCTCCATACGACCTTGCCGCGCTCCAGGATGAGGTGGCGGTCGGCCAGGCCCAGCAGGCGCTCCACGTATTTGTCGATGACCAGGATGGTCTGGCCAGCGGCGCGCAGCTGGGCCAGGCAGGACCAGATCTCTTCGCGGATGCGGGGGGCCAGGCCCTCGGTGGCTTCGTCCAGGATGAGCAGGCGCGGGTTGGTGACCAGGGCGCGGCCTATGGCCAGCATTTGCTGTTCACCGCCCGACAGTTGGTTGCCCATGTTGGAGGCGCGCTCGCCCAGGCGGGGGAACAGGGCGAACACGCGCTCGGGCGTCCAGGGCTCGGCCGCGCCGGGACTGCCCGAATTGCGATGGGCCACAAAGGCCGTCAGGTGCTCGCGCACCGTGAGGTTGGGAAAACACTGGCGGCCTTCGGGCACGATGGCCACGCCGGCGCGGGCGATGCGGTCGGTGGCCCAGCCGGCGATGTCCTGCCCGGCAAACACCATGCAGCCAGCGCGCAGGGGCAGCTGGCCCAGCAGCGTGCGAAGCAGCGTGGTCTTGCCCATGCCGTTGCGGCCCAGCAGGGTGACGACCTGGCCTGCCTCGATGCGCAGGTCCACGCCGAACAGCACCTGGCTGGGTCCGTAGCCGCTTTGCACGGCCTGCATTTCGAGCATCACGCGCCCTCCTTCACTTCTTCGTCTCCCAGGTAGGCCTGGCGCACATCGGCGTTGCCACGTATCTCGTCGGGCGTGCCGGTGGCGATGATGCGGCCGTAGACCAGCACGGAGATGCGGTCGGCCAGGCGGAACACGGCCTGCATGTCGTGCTCCACCAGCAGCATGGCGGCGCGGCCGCGCAGGGATTCGATCAGCTCGGTCAGGCGCAGTGTTTCATCAGGCCCCATGCCGGCCATGGGCTCGTCCAGCAGCAGCACGCCGGGCCGTGCGGCCAGGGCCAGCGCGAATTCCAGCTTGCGCTGCTCGCCATGCGGCAGCGTGCCTGCGGGGCGCTGCAGCAGGCTGGCGTCAATGGCGCATTCGCGCGCCAGCTCGCGGGCCTGCTCGTAGAGCGCGGTCTCGGCCGCGCGCGGGCGCCAGAAGCGGAAACTGCTGCCGGCATGCGCCTGCACGGCCAGCGCCAGGTTGTCCAGCACGCTGGACTGCTTGAAGATGTTCGTGATCTGAAAAGACCGCGACAGCCCCGCCGCCACGCGCTGGTGGGCGTTGAGCGCGCTCACGTCGCGCCCGGCTAGTGCCAGGGTGCCGGCGTCGGCCGCCAGCGTGCCGGACAGCAGATGGATGAGCGTGGACTTGCCCGCGCCATTGGGGCCGATCAGCGCATGGATCTCGCCAGGCGCCAGCGACAGCGAGACATGGTCGGTGGCCAGCAGCGCGCCAAAGCGGCGCACCAGGCCCTTGGCTTCCAGGGCCGGAGTGGGAATGGAGATAGGGGTGGCCGCGCCGCTCATGCCTGCCTCCCGCGTGCGGGCCACAGGCCCGTCAGGCCGCGCGGCGCACCGAACACCACGCACAGCAGCAGCAGGCCCAGCGGCAGGTGCCAGTACTCGGTCCACATGCGAAGCACTTCCTCCAGCGTCAGCATGACGACGGCGCCGGCCACGCCGCCCCAGCGCAGGCCCACGCCCCCCACCAGCACCATGATCAGCAGGTTGGCCGACTGGGTCCAGTGCATGAGGCTGGGGGAGATGAACAGGTTGTGGTTGGCCAGCAGCGCGCCTGCCAGCCCCGCCACCGCGCCGCTGAGAACGAAGGCCACGAGCTTCAGGCGGTAGACCGGGTAGCCCAGCGACTCCATGCGCGACTCGTTCTCGCGCACGCCCTGCAGCGCCTTGCCGAAGCGCGAATCCACCAGCCGCCCGAACACGGCCATCAGCACCGCGAACAGCGCCAGCACCACGTAGTAGAAGGACACATCGTGGCCCAGGTCCAGCCCGGGCAGAACGGAATGGCCGGGCAGGTTCAGCCCGTCCTCGCCGCCGTACTGGCGCAGCGAGATGAAGATATAGAACAGCATCTGCGCAAAGGCCAGCGTGATCATGATGAAGTACACGCCGCGCGTGCGCAGCGACACGGCGCCCGTGGCGGCGGCCAGCAGCCCGGCCAGCAGCGCGGCGGCAGGCCAGGCGACCAGGGCCGAGGTCACGCCGTTCATGGCCAGGATGCCCACCGCATAGGCCCCCGCACCGAAGAAGGCCGCATGCCCCAGCGCCACCATGCCGCCATAGCCCAGGATGAGGTTCAGGCTGGTGGCGGCCAGCGCGTAGATCAGCACCCGGCGCACGAAGGAGATGTAGAAGTCCAGCCCCAGCGCCGGAGCCACCAGCGGGAACACCGCCAGCGCCAGCAGCGCGAGTACGGTCCAGAAGAACCGGGCCTGGAACCTGCCTTGCAATGTGCTGTGTTCCATGCTCAGCCTCGCGCAGGGAAAAGGCCGGAAGGACGGTACACCAGCACCACCGCCATCAGCACGTAGATGGAAATCGCCGCCAGCGTGGGCCCCACGCTGGACGCCACGGCCGGGGAGAACACCTGGCGCAGCAGCATGGGCAGGAAGGCCCGCCCCGCCGTATCCACCATGCCCACCAGCAAGGCCCCCACCAGGGCGCCGCGTATGGAACCTATGCCGCCGATGACGATGCACACCAGCACCAGGATCAGGATGTCCTCGCCCATGCCCACCTGCACCGAGGTGATGGGCCCCAGCAGCGCGCCCGCCACCGCCGCCAGCATGGCGCCCAGCGTGAACACGCCCAGGAACAGCAGCGGCACGCGCACGCCCATCAGCGTGGCCATCTGGCGGTTGGAGGCGCCTGCCCGCACCAGCACGCCGGCGCGCGTGCGCGTCACGAACCAGTACAGGCCCAGCGCGGCGGCCAGGCCGAAGACGATGATCATCAGCCGGTAGGCCGGGTACATGAGATCGGGCAGCAACTGCACGGGCCCCGACAGCGCGGCCGGCATGTTCAGCATCACCGGCGCCGGGCCCCAGACCATCTTGACCAGGTCATTGGCAATGAGGATGACCGCATAGCTGCCCAGCACCTGGGCCAGATGGTCACGCACGGCAAGGCGCCGTATCAGCACCAGCTCCAGCACCACACCCGCCACGCCCGTAGCCACGGCCGCCACCAGCACGGCCACGGTGAACGAGCCCGTGCGCTGCATGGTCTCGGCCGCCACATAGGCGCCCGCCATGTACAGCGAGCCATGGGCCAGGTTCATGATGTCCATGATGCCGAACACCAGGGTCAGCCCGGCCGCGATCAGAAACAGCATCAGCCCGAACTGCAGGCCATTGAGCAATTGCTCCAAGAGCAGCGTCCACGTCATCCACACGCCCCCTGCCGCAGGCGCATCGGCCCGCGCGCGGTCAACAAATCATCCGGCTTTGAAAATCAAGATCAAGGCACGCCGCGCCCGACGGGGGCGCGGCGGCGGGGTCACATCTTGCAGTCGTTGACGTAGACGTCCTGGTACTTGTCGAACACCTTGCCCACCAGCTTATTGGTGATGCGGCCGCTGCCGTCCTTCTCGATCACGCGCTGGTAGTAGGCCTGGATGGGGTAGTGGTTCTTGCCGTACGTGAAGGGGCCGCGCACCGAGGCGTAGTCGGCCTTCTCCAGCGCCTTGACGATGGCCTGGCGGTCCGAGGCCTTGCCGCCGGCCTGCTTGACGGCCGCATCCATGGCCATGATCACGTCATACGCCTGGGCCGCGTAGACCGAGGGGTTGCGGCCCTTGTACTCCTTGCGGAAGGCCTCGACGAAGGCCTTGTTCTGCGGCACGTCCAGGTCATGCGCCCATTGCGCGGTGTTGACCATGCCCAGCATGGGCTCGCCCACGGCCTGGATCACGTCCTCGTCGGCCGAGAAGCCCGGGCCGATCAGCTTGACGCTTTGCGACAGCCCCGTGGACACGAACTGCTTGACGAAGTTGATGCCCATGCCGCCCGGCAGGAAGATGTAGACCGCATCGGGCTTGGCCGCGCGGATCTGGGCCAGCTCGGCCGCATAGTCGATCTGGCCCAGCTTGGTGTAGACCTCTTCGCCGGGCGCGGTCTTGTAGCCGCGCTTGAAGCCGACCAGCGCATCCTTGCCGGCCGGATAGTCGGGCGCCATGATGAACATCTTCTTGAAGCCACGGTCGGCCGCCAGCTTGCCGGCTGCCTCGTGGAAGGCATCGTTCTGGTAGGACGTGCCGAACCAGAACGCATTGCACTGCGCGCCCGCGAACTGGCTGGGGCCGGGATTGTTGGACAGGTAGGGCACCTTGGCGCCGAACAGCGCTGGGCCCACGGCCAGGGCCACGTTGGAGCCGATGGGGCCGGTGAAGAAATCCACCTTGTCGCGCTGTATGTAGCGCGTGACCAGCTGGCGCGCCTGGTCGGGGTTGCCGCCCATGTCGGTCTGCAGGAACTCGGCCGGCTGGCCGCCCAGCTTGCCGCCCAACTGCTTGATGGCGAGGTTGAAGCCATCGCGCGCCTCGGCGCCCAGCGCGGCAAACGGCCCGGAAATATCGTTGGCGATACCGACCTTGATGGTGTCCGCCTGCGCGAGCGCGGGAACAAAGGCAGGGGCCAGGGCCGCTGCGGCCAGGAAGGGGGTGAGGAAACGCATGCTGCTGTGCTCCTTGCGCGGGCCGCGCGGATGGCAATCGGTGGTGAGGCAGTCTTCCGTCACGCTGGACGGGAAACTCTGTAAGGGCTGGAACGGTTGGCGCGGGTCTTAGTTTAGGTTTAAAGTATTTTGCAGAACAAGTCTGGGACTTGTACCAATACCTGCCATACAAACCATTTCGCGCCATCTCCGTTCCAATGCCCGCACTCTACCGTCACTACGACCGCGCCGGACTCGATGTCCAGTACAACGCCCGCGCGACGGTACCCGACATCACCCCCATCATCAAGGCCTATGCCGACGACAGCCGGGCCGCGCGCCAGAGCCTGCCCTGCGCGCTGAACGTGGCCTATGGCGAGCATGCCGACGAGCTGCTGGACATTTTCCCGGCAGCAACCGGGGCGGCAGGCGCCCCTGTTCTCTTCTTCATCCACGGCGGCTACTGGCGGCTGCTGTCCAAGGACGACTCCAGCAGCATGGCGCCCACCTTCACGCGCGCCGGCGCCGTGGTGGTGGCCCTGAACTACTCGCTGGCGCCCGCCGTCACGCTGGACCGCATCGTGGACCAGACACGCCGCGCACTGGCCTGGGTGCATGCGCACATCGCCCGCTACGGCGGCGACCCGGGCCGCATCCATGTCTGCGGCAGCTCGGCCGGCGGCCACCTGGCGGGCATGCTGCTGGCCGGTGGCTGGCATGCGGACTACGGCGTGCCCGAAGACGTGGTGCGCGGCGCCGCACCGCTGTCGGGCCTGTTCGACCTGCGCCCGCTGGTGCACACCCACATCAACGAATGGATGCGCCTGAGCGAGCAGGACGCCATTCGCAACAGCCCCGCCCTCCTGCCGCACGGCGCGGCCTGCCCGCTCATCGTGAGCTACGGCGAGAGCGAGACCGATGAATTCAAGCGCCAGAGCGACGACTACCTGGCCGCCTGGAACCAGCGCTGTGGCCCCGGTCCATCGTCAGGCCAGTACGTGGCCATGCCCGGCACCAACCATTTCGACATCGTGCTCACCCTGAACGACCCGGCCAGCCCGCTGACGCGCGCCATCCTCGCGCAGATGGGCTTGAGCGCCCCCACACCGCAGAACCAGCCATGACCCACGCTCCCGACCTGGAGTCGCGCGCCGCGCCCGACGACCACCATGCGCTGCGCCTGTGGCTGCGCATGCTCACCTGCTGCAACCTCATCGAAGGCGAGATCCGCAACCGCCTGCGCAGCGAATTCGACACCACCCTGCCCCGCTTCGACCTCATGGCCCAGCTGCAGCGCGCGCCCGAGGGCATGAAGATGGGCGAGCTGTCGCGCCACATGATGGTGACCAACGGCAACATCACCGGCATCACCGACCAGTTGGAGAAGGAGGGCCTGGTGGTGCGCACCAAGGTGGAGTCCGACCGGCGCAGCTCCGTGCTGCACCTCACCCCGCTGGGCCGCAAGACCTTTGCGCGCATGGCCAAGGCGCATGAGTCCTGGGTCATGGGCATGTTCGGCGACATGCCGCAGGCCAGCCGCAACGACCTGTACCAGGCGCTGGGCGACCTCAAGCAGCAGGTGGTGGCCCACCGCTCGCCCACGGACTGAGCGCACGCAGACCCACCCCCATTCAGCCCTGCACGCAGTTGCGCCCTGCGGCCTTGGCGCGGTACAGCGCACGGTCGGCCGCTTCCACCAGCGCCACGGCGGCACCTTGGGTGGAGCCGTGGGTAGTGCCTTGTGTAGCGGTTTGTGTAGCGCCTTGAGTCGCGCCAGCCTCACCGCACTGCGCCGTCGCCACGCCGATGCTGGCCGTCACATGGCCGAAGCGGCTGCTGCGGTGCTCCAGGCCCAGGCCCTCGATGCGCGCACGCAGCCGCTCGGCCACCTGCAGCCCGCCGGCATGGTCCGTATTGGGAAGCACCACGGCCAGCTCCTCCCCGCCGTAGCGCGCCGCCATGTCGCCGGGCCGCTGCACGGCCTGGGCCAGGGCGCGACACACTGTCTGCAGGCAGGCATCGCCCGCCACATGGCCGTAGGCGTCGTTGTAGCCCTTGAAATGGTCCAGATCGATCAGCAGCAGCGACAGCGGCGTGCCCTCGCGCACGGCGCGCCGTGCCTCGCGCTCCAGCACCTCGTCGAAGCGGCGCCGGTTGGCCAGGCCCGTGAGCTGGTCCTGGGCGGCCAGCACCTCCAGCCGGCGGTTGGCCTGCAGCAATTCCTCGCGCGCGCTGACCAGGGAGCATTCGGCACGCGAGCGCAGCCGCATCGCCGCCGTCAGCCGCCAGCCGATCAGCGCAATCGCCAGAAACAGCCCCAGCACCACGGCCAGCGTCAGCTGCGCCTGGCGCTGCCAGGAACTGAGCGCCTCGTCGCGGCCCAGGGCCACCGTGGTCACCAGCGGATAGCGCTCGCTGCGCAGGAAGGCATAGATTCTTTCCGTGCCATCCAGGCCCGAGCGGAACGACGCCGTGCCCGACATCGCCCCCGCATAGTGGCGCAGGAAATTGGGCGACTGCGAGAAGTCCCGGCCCAGGTCCTGCTCACGGAAGGGGTGGCGCACCAGCAGTTGCCCGCCCGGCGTGCTCAGTGAAATGGCGCCCTGCTCGCCGATGTCGATCTTGCCGAACAGCCGCAGGAAATTTTCCACACCCAGCGTCACCACGACCACGCCGGCAAACTGGCCCTCGCTGTCGGTATAGCGCCGGCTGATGGTGATCACCCATTCGCTTGTGGAGCGGCTGCGGATCGGCGGCCCGATGTAGATGCCTGACGACGGGTCGTCGCGGTGGTGCGTGAAGAAGTCGCGGTCCGCGCTTTGCGTTCCTGGGGGAAACGTCCCCTTGGACGACATCAGCCAGCGCCCCTGCGCGTCCACGACCAGCAGCTCGTTGAGCTGGTTCAGCAGCTGCTCCTGGCGGTTGACCAGATGCAGCACGCGCTCCAGGTGCGCGGCACCGGCGCCATCCAGCTCCAGCCTTTCGGCAATGCCCAGCAGCAACATGGAGCTTTGGGTGATCACGCCTTCGGAATAGGTATTCAGCGTCTGCGCCAGATTGCGGTTGACGGTATCCACCTCGGCCAGCGTGCGCTGGCGCGCAGCCACCAACTGCCACACCGTGGCCGCCGATACCGACACGAACACCACGGCCAGCAGCCAGCCCACCAGGCGGGTATCGCGTTTGACGGGCCGACCGCTGCGGCTGCGGCAGGCCCTTGTCCACCAATCCCTCTTCGTCACATGCACCTGCGCCATCTCGGCAGTCTCGCCGCCGTCCGATCTTGGGGTTTTCTGCGTCCGGGTTCAACGCCAGTGCAGCTTCCTTCCGCAAGCGATTCCCGTCCTCGACCCAGGTCGAGCCGGAAAAACCCGCGAACCCGGTATTGTCCCCGGCTTCGGAAAAATCGGCCGGCAGGGTTGGGATTGGGGGGTGCTGCCAACAGCTTCAGGCTGAATGCGGATGGCAGGCCTGTGATCACAGGCCTTATCGTCAAGGCATGGGTGATCAGCCGGGGCCGTCGCTCGCGGCAGCAAGAAGCGGCACCAAGACATCACCGATCGGGGTCGGAACCCCGCGCGCCCGGCCGCGGCGCGCGATAACGCCGTTGCGGATATCCCATTCGAGCGGGCGGCCTGCTTCGCGATCCGCCAGTATGGACGTGCCCAAGTCGGCAGGGGATGCCTGGAACTTGTCGAGGATCGCCTGCGCGACCTCATCGCCCAGTTCAGCACCTTCGGCGCGTGCCACGGCCAGGCACTCCTGCAGATAGTCCAGTGTGAGCTTGGAGATGTCGTGCCGGCCGTACATGCCCGAGCGGCGATGCGTGAGCGCCATGAGCCCGGCCACCGCGTTCTGCAGCAGCTTTTGCCAGGCCAGAGATCTGAAATTCGAAACCAGGTCTACCAGGCACCGGGAGCCTTGCAGTGCCTGCGCAACCAGGAGGGAGGCCGCTTCGTCAGGCAGGCTGATCCGAGCATCGCTGCGCAGGAGCACCGATCCATCGGATTGCGCCTGCGCAGGGAACCACACGACTGCAGGAACGACTCGCCCCTGAGGGCACAGCGCAGTGACACTCTCCAACTGCTCGACCCCGTTTTGCAGGACACACACGACGGTTTGCGGGCCGCTCAACGCCGCAAGCCATTGCGCAGTGGCAGCGGTCTGAGTCGCTTTGACCGCGAGAAAACGAGGTCCACCGGGCGTGCAATCTGTGCTGGTTCCGTTCTCACCGGCCCGGGAACAACGATGCGAACACCGCTACCTTGCAGCACCAGGCTGTCGCGCGGCGAACGGCCGCAAAGCATGGGCGTGCGGCCGACTTCGTGCAACGCAGCAGCGACGGTGGTCCCGATCGCACCGGGCCCCAGGACAGCGATTCTTGTATGGACTTGTTGATTCACTGAAGCGGATTCCTCGAAACGGATGCTCGGCGCCGGCCTCGACACCTGAAAAGGACAATTATGGAGTGCCACGGGCGCAGTGGAGGGCTGCTCTTGGCTGTGCGTGCATAGGTGCAATGCATCTTGATAGTTTCTCAGTATTCATCCCGGCAAAATACACGTCAGTGGACTTTTTCACTGGGCATGCAATATGATTTGACGAACATTGCAGTATTCCGTAACGATTGACGCATATCCGGCTTTGATATTCCGTGCCTTTTGGCGAATTTCTCGACCGCCGCTGTGTCAAAACGCGTAGTCTGGATGAAGTCCAAGGCTTCGGCATCCGTATTCAAAAACCGCGCGACCGGAGGAATGCTCAAAAGCCATTTCAGCAATCGGAGCGAAATATGATGCCTTGGGGACTTTATTCCAAGAGGTTGTGCCACCTCTGCCAGGAGTTCTCGCAAGTTGGGACTTTGGTCGTCAAGCGCCAGAAACTCCTGACCGGCCATGGAAGGATCAAAAGCGCAAGCCGAAACCAGCTCGACCAGATAATCCACAGTGACCAATGGCAACCAGTGCTCTGCGCTACCGGGCACTGCAGCCAGTTTTCCCTGCGCCAGATTGCGTATCAGATCCACCAGTGGCTGGCTGCAAGGTATATGTCCCGTGCGGCTATGACCACAGACCGTTGCGGGGTGCACGACGGTCATTTTCCCTCCCTTGGCAGCCATGGACTCCAGGGTCGCGAAATGCGCCTCCAGTTTGCTCCCCTCGTAAGCGCCGACACGCCGATAGACGGCAGGCCAATGAGTCCTTTCCGGATGGCCGGGATCAATTCCGATGCGCTGCAGATGTTCATTGTTCTTCAGCATATAGCCGCCGATCATCACCAGCCGGCTATCTTGCTGCGCTGCCAACAACGCCACGCGCTTTGCACCTTCCACATTCACTGCACGCGAATGCTCCATTGAAAGGCCCCACGCGAAGTGGGCGCCCAGGTGGAACACAACTTCGGCCTGCCGCAAAGCCTCTCGATCGGAAAGACTCAAGCCGAGGCTCTCCTGCTCCAGATCGCCAGCCACGGCAAAGACACGGTTTGCGACACCTCCCAGATTGTCGACCTGCTCCCGCAGTTGCGCCAGGCGCTCCGGGCGACGCATCAGCACCCGAATCGTGTGACCTTTTGCGCTCAGGCATGACACCAGATGCTGGCCGATGAAGCCGGTCCCTCCCGTAACAAAGCACTCCACGCTCATTTTTCTGCTCCTTGGCACGATGAAAAATCGAGTGTAGACTGTCGACCAAACTCTATAGTCAAGCGTTTTTTCATGAATATCGGCGAACTCGAGGTCCGCAGCGGCGCCAGCCGCCATACCCTGCGCTACTACGAGAAGATCGGCCTTATCGCACCATTGCGGCGAAACAACAATTACCGTGTTTACACACCACAAACCCTGCAGGATCTTGGATTTATCCAGCGCGCACAAAGCATGGGATTTTCTCTTGCGGAAATAGGCGAAATTCTGGACGCGCAGAGAAACAAGTCAATCGATTGTGCCGAGGGTGCCAAGTTGATTGAAAAGAAAATGCTGGAGATCAGAAAGAAAATCACTGAGCTCAAAAGCATTTATCGGTATTTGGACGAGGAGCGTGCAAATCTCGAGGCCAGTGCTGCCAAGCAACTTGAGCTTCAGCGACTCAACAACGCCTTGAAGTGAGCTGTCGGCATCCAGACAACAGCGGCAATCGCTGCATGGCAGCCCCCGGCATCACCCGAGTACATCCGCGCAGCCTGGACAGAAAACGCATCTGCCGCGCCAAGGCATGGCGCAGCCATTCATCCACGGCTATGCTCAATACCTTTGCCGTTGCGCAGCCGGCGCCCGCCCTGCAACGGACCTTGACTGTTCAGGACCTCCCATGCACATCGAACCCGGCGTCGTCAGCCCCGAAAAAATCGCCCTCAGTTATGTCACCGCCGCAGCGGCCTTCGGCCTGACCGCCGCCCTGGCAAGGCAAAGCCTGCACGACAACGGCGGCTGGCTCGCGCTGCTGGCCCGCAGTGTCATCACCACCGCGCTGGTGTTCAGCTTCTTCGAGGTGTTTCCGCACGAGCCGGTCGGCGTGTCCGAGGTCCATCTGATCCTGGGCTCGACCTTGCTGCTGATGTTCGGCGCGGGAGCTGCGGCCATCGGCCTGGCGTTCGGCCTGCTGGTGCAGGGCCTGTTCTTTGCCCCCTTCGACCTGCCGCAGTACGGCATGAACGTCACCACCTTGCTGGTGCCGCTGTATGCGGTGAACCAACTGGCACGCCGGCTGATTCCCGCCGGCACGGCCTATGTGGACATCAGCTACAGGCAGGCCCTGGCCCTGTCCACCACCTACCAGGGCGGCATTGTCCTGTGGGTCGCGTTCTGGGCCATCTACGGCCACGGTGCCAGCCTGGCAACCTTGACCGAGGTGGCAAGCTTCGGTGCTGCCTACATGTGCGTCGTGCTGGTGGAACCCCTGGTGGACCTGGCGGTGCTGTGGCTGGCCAAGCGCCTGGCGACCTTCACCCAAGGGCCGCTTTTCAATACCCGCCTGCACGCCGTTGCGGTCTGACAGGGCCGGCTCCCCCGGTCACGGTTGACGCCCCATAGGGCATCTTGCCCCGGTGCTCCCGCCTTGCCGCCCCCGGGCCACCATGGCAAAGCGGGGAGCGGCCCCGCGCGCAGCCGTGGCCGCTTCCTCTTGGTCCAGCATGACCAGGTCCCTCTTCATCAGCCTGCCGGCAAGCGAGCTCGGCAAATCCACCGCCTTCCACAAGGCCCCGGGCTTCCAACAGAGCCCGCAGCCCAGCAGTGAGGACGGCTTCGCCATGGTCTGGAGCGGCGGGATGCCTGCGCAGTGCAAGGACCCGGCGTTCGCCTCCGCGACGTGGCCTTGGCAACGCGGCCGACGCCGGAATCGCTGCAGCCGGGTGATCGGGCAAGCCTGAAAACCCGCTTCCTGCGACAATCCGCCCCGCTCGCTTTGCTCCACTGCATCGCGACGGCACGGACCGTCGCCGCATTGCTCCTTGTCTGGCGGCTCTCACAAGGAGCGCGCCTGCGCCGATACCTCCATCGCCCATGGCTCTCGACCCCTTCACCCTGCTCGTTCTCACCACGGCCATGGCGGCCGCTTCGGCGCTGTATCTGGCTGCGGAATGGAGCAGCGTGCGCGAACGCTCGCTGCTGCTGTGGAGCGCGGGGTTCGCCATCATCGTCGTGGGCTGCGTGCTGGCCCTGCTGCGTTCCAGCGGCCATGTGCTGCTGGGCATCTGGTTTCCCAACGGCCTGCTGATCGCCGCCCACTGGCTGTTCCTGGCCGGGGTCGCCGGATTCATGCGCGTGCGGCTGTCGCACTTCTGGTGGCTGCTGGCCGTCGTCTGGCTGGCAATGCTGTTTCTGCCAGACGGGCCCTGGTGGTCCAAGGCGATGCTGGGCATCCAGTCGCTGCTGATCGCCATCACCACCTTGCGCGCCGGCCTGCTGCTGCGCCCGCATGGCGGCGCGCTGGGCATGGGCGCGGCGCAGTTGAGTTTCGTGCTGCTGGCCCACGGCCTGTTCTACCTCGCCAAGGCAGGATCGACCGTGGCGCTGGACGCCTTCGTCAACCTGGGCAGTTTCCGCGGCACGGTGATCCTGGTCTCGCTGGTGGAGGGCGTGATGGCGATCATGCTGCTGGCCATGTCCATGACCGGGACGGAGCGCCATCGCCGCGAGGAGCGCATCGCGCAGATTGCCGCCCGCGATCCGCTGACCTCCCTGGACAACCGCCGCGCGCTCTATCTGCGCGCACCGGCGCTGCTGGCACAAGCCTCGCCGGCGCGCCCCGGCGCCCTGCTGCTGATCGACATCGACCACTTCAAGCAGGTCAACGACCTGCACGGCCACGATGCCGGCGACCGCCTGCTGGTGACGCTGAGCGACCTCATCCGCAGCGTGCTGCCTCGCGGCGCACTGGCCGCGCGGCTGGGCGGGGATGAGTTCGTGATCCTGCTGCACAACGTCTGCGGCACGGCCGCGCAGGCGCTGGGCCAGGACTTGCGCGAGGCGTTCGTGCAGCAGGCGCGCGCGATGTTCGCGACGCCGCAGCCCGTGTCCCTGAGCATCGGTGCGGCCTTGTTCGACCAGCCCGGAACAGAGCTGTCCCACTGGCTCAAGCAGGCCGACGAGGCCCTCTATGCATCGAAGCGCAAGGGACGGGACCGGATGGAACTCGCCCCGCTTGCGCCAGGGCGGCCCCACGGATGATCTGCTTGCCGCAGGTGGGCCGCTTGCGTGCGCTTGCAGGTCACATCTGCCGCTGATAGGGGTCCGGGCCGGTTCAGTCCGGGTCGTTTTGGCGCCTCAAGGCGTCAATGCAAAGTCCACCGCAGCCTCGGCATGCAAGGCCGTGGTGTCCAGCACGGGCACGGGGCAATGCGCCTGCTGCACCAGCAGGCTGATTTCCGTGCAGCCCAGCACCATGGCCTGGGCGCCCTGCCCGGCCAGCTGCGCCATGATGCGCTGATAGGTGCGCCGCGACTCTTCCCGTATCCGGCCTGCGCACAGTTCCTCGTAGATGATGCGGTGCACTTCGGCGCGGTCCGCCTCCTGCGGCACCATCACCTCCAGCCCCTGCTGCTGCAGGCGCTCGCGCATGAAGGGCTGCTCCATGGTGAAGCGGGTGCCCAGCAGCCCCAGCCTGCGGTAGCCTGCCGCCCGGGCCGCATCGGCCACCGGGTCGGCAATGTGCAGAAAAGGGATGCGCACCGCTGCCGCAATGCGGTCTGCCAGCTTGTGCATGGTGTTGGTGCACAGCAGCACCCCATCCGCCCCGCCATCCTGCAGCCGCCGCGCGGCATCTTCCAGCAAGGCGGCTGCGTCATCCCAGCGGCCTTCATGCTGGGCCAGCTCGATAGGGCCAAAATCCACGCTGTACATGAGCAGTTTTGCAGAGCGCAGCGGACCCAGCCGGTCGCGCACGCCCTGGTTGATGAGCCGGTAGTACTCGGCACTGGACTCCCAGCTCATGCCCCCGATGAGACCGATGATGCGGTGAATTTCCGTGTGGTTTGCGTTCATGCCTTCAGTGTGGGCAGCGCCCGGTTTCCCGTCTATCAAGAAATTTCAGTTCAAGACACAAGGCACCAGGGTGATGAAAGTTCAGGAACTACCGGGATTCGAGGTGCAGCTGCTGGGCCGCGCGGCCTACAGCAGCCATGACCCGACCCGCCTTCATTCGCTGGGCATTGCGCTGGAGCGCCAGCAAGGCGTGCATGCCATTGGCAGCGACCGCCGCGTGGACTTCGACACATGGCCCGGCACGGTGGCACGCACGCCACCGGGGGTGGATGTGTTTTCCGAATCGGCCACGGGTGGCGAGTACCTGGTGGTTCGCTGTACCCCTGCGCAATGGGAGCAATGGCTGGACGACGCAGTGCCTGACACCGAAGCCCGGCGCGTTGTACACCCTGGCCAGCGCGCCGCCTTGCAGATTGCGCACCAGCTGCGGCAACTGCTGCTTTGCCCCGAGACGGACACCCTGGCAATAGAGCAGGCAGCCCTGCACTTCATGGCCCGGCAATGCGTCGATGCGAGGGATGTGCCCCATGCGCCCATCCCGCGCATCGATGCATTGCGCCCGGTGTATCGGCCGGTTCTGGAGCGCATGGCGGCCGAGTTTGCACAGCCGTTGAGCATTGCCCAGCTGGCCCGGATGACCCGTCGCACCCCGCTGCGTTTTCTGCGTGAGTTTTCCCAGCTGCTTGGCATGACTCCGCATGCCTATCTTGTGGAGACCCGCATACAGGCGGCCCGCTCCATGATGCGGGCGGATGCCGATTCGCTGGCCTGTATCGCCCACGATTGCGGCTTCAGCCATCAATCGCACATGGGAGCCGCGTTTCGCAAACATCTGGGGCTGACGCCCAGCCAGTACCTGGCCCGCATTCGCCATACGGCCAGGCAGTGACCGATGGAGCACCTGGACCCGTCACGCCCGGGGCATGCGGCATGACCGGTGTTCCAGGCGGTGCAATGAACTTGCAAGTTCCCGCGTTGGCTTTTCATTCCCATTGTCAATCCGAACAGACGGACTCGACCTGCGCACTTCAACCGCGCATACTTAGGGCCATTGCTCTCCCCCTGTTCTGATTTGCGATGGCGCGGCACCCCAAACCTTGCCGTGTTCCTGCCAATGGAGCGGACTACCGATAATTCATTCCCGTTATCAACGGCATATCGTGCCGCTCGGCCATGCCGGGCAGAACTGAGGACCGCCAATCCGCCAGCAGCGTGCCCATTCAATGTGCGTACACATCTGATAGAGCAGATCAATGAAATGACCCCTCGAAAATCCACATTCGCACCTTTGAGCAGAATTTTTGCTTTCGCCATTGAACTGGATGGAGTGGACCGTGTACTGTCCGTGGTCCGGCGGCATCTGGGCATGGATGTGGCCTTTGTGGCCCGATTCCGCGAAGCGGATCGGGTGCTGGAGCATGTGGACGAGAGCACTGGCGGTGTGATTTTCCGGCAGCAGAAGATTCCATTGAACGAGGGCTATTGCCAGAAGGTGGTCAATGGCGAATTGCCGCAGTTGATTCCAGACACGTCCCGTTTACCCGCTGCACAGGGAATACCGGAGACGCACACCATTCCCATCGGCTCGCACCTGAGCGTACCGATCCGCCTGGATGACAACCGTCTGTACGGCACCTTGTGCTGCTTCAGCCACCAGCCCAATCCCGCGCTGGGTGAGCACGATATGTCGCTGTTGCGGGCATTCTCCGATTTATTGGGACTGCATTTCAGTGCAACTTCTGCGGTCCAGCATGCAAGGGACAAAGCGGCCAACGAAATCCGCCTTGCCATGCAGGGAAATGCGCTGCGCCCTGTATTTCAGCCCGTATACACCATCGCGACAGGCAAGCTGCACGGTTTTGAGTGCTTGTCGCGCTTTGACCTGGAGCCATTTCGCCCGCCAGACCAATGGTTCAAGGCAGCGCACGAAGTCGGCCTGGGGCTGGAGCTGGAGCGCCATGCAATCGACACGGCGCTTGGCGCGCTCGGTCGCCTGCCAACCGATTGGCTGCTCGCAGTCAACTGCTCGCCGCAGCTGATCCAGTCGGGGCAGCTGCCCCGGCTTCTGGGTTCGGACCAGGATCTGTCGCGCGTGACGCTGGAAATCACGGAGCATGCCGCCGTGGATGACTACAGGGCTTTGGCCGATGCACTGGCTCCGCTGCGGCGCCGGGGCGCGACCTTGGCAGTCGACGATGCCGGTGCCGGCTACTCCAGCATGCGGCACATCCTGCATCTTCAACCGGACATGATCAAGCTGGACATGAGCATCACGCACGACGTCGATACCGACCGCAGCCGCCGTGCGCTCGCCAAGGGGCTCACGAGTTTCGCGCACGAAATAGGAAGCGTGGTGGTCGCCGAAGGTGTGGAGACTGCAGAGGAATTCAATGCGCTGGCAAGCCTTGGCGTGGATCTGGCCCAGGGCTACTTCTTTGCCAAGCCGATGGGGTCAGCACAGGCGCTGGCCATGGGGCTTGCCAGGGCCTAGGGCCCAGGCGTTCAAGCTTTCGAGCCTGCGTGAATGCGTGCCTGCCTGCATGCGTGCGTGAATGTGCTGTGGCGACGCAGCGTTCTCCCGCCACCTTGACCGGGATCAAGCATACACCAGCCATGGTGCCCGAGCAAGGCGCCCGTTGCGCGAAGCCGTAGTGCACCCGGCGCATAATCGCCTGCATTCTTTCCCCAGCCCATCCGCCATTGCAGGTCTGCATGCGGCAGGCGCGTCCAGCGGCCATCGCGGCGCCCCAGCATTTCCCCAGACTTCCAGCAACAGCCTCCCGGCAGGCGGTCATGGGCATGCCTACGGTGAACCCAGATGGAAGTTTTGAAGCAACTCGAACCCCTCATGCGCGACATCATCGCGCCCCAGGCCGCGCAGATCGACGAGCAGGCACGCTACCCGCGTGCCGCGCTGGATGCACTGGCGGCAGCCGGCCTGCTGGGCCTGATCAGCGCCAGCGAGGTGGGCGGCCTGGGCAAGGGCCTGGCCGAAGCGGTGCAGGTCGTCGAGCGCATTGCCCAGGACTGCCCCTGCACGGCCATGGTGCTGACCATGCACTACTGCGGCGTGGCGCTGATCGAACCCTTTGCCGACGACCCTGTGCGCCGCGAGATCGCGGCCGGCCGCCACCTCACCACGCTGGCGGTGTCCGAAGCCGGCTCGCGCAGCCATATCTGGGCGCCGACGGGCACGGCGACCGCCGCTGAAGATGTCATCCACCTGAACGCGCTCAAGAGCATGATCACGTCGGCCGGCGAGGCCGATTCCTATGTCTGGATCTCGCGCGCCACGCAGGGCGAGGGCAATACGCTGTGGCTGGTGGACAGCCGGCTGCCGGGCCTGTCCATTCCCGGACGCTTCAACGGCATGGGGCTGCGCGGCAATGCGTCCTCGCCCATCGAGGCACGCAACGTGGGCGTTCCACGCGCCCGCATGCTGGGCGCCGACGGCGAGGGCGAGGCCGTGAAGGGCCGCTATCTGATGCCCTTCTTTCCCACGCTGATCGCCACGACGTCCATCGGCCTGATGCAGGGCGCGCTGCGCCGCGCCGTGGCCCATGTGGCGGGCACGCGCTTTGCGGAAAGCGGCAGCTCGCTGGCCGACCTGCCCACCATCCGCGCCTACCTGGCCCGTGCCCAGCTGCGCCTGGAGCAGGCCCGCCTGCTGCGCGACGATACCGTGGCCGCCGTGCAGGCGGCCCGGGCCGATGCGCGCACCCGCCTGCTGCAGAGCAAGGCCGCAGCCGCCGAGGCCGCACTGGAAGTGACCGACATTGCCATGCGCGTGTGCGGCGGCGCCGCCTTCCGCAAGGAGCTGGGCATAGAGCGCCTGTTCCGCGATGCGCGCGCCGCCTCGGTCATGGCGCCCACCACCGATGTGATCTACGACATGCTGGGCAAAGGCATGTGCGACGCCGCCGCCTGAGCCTGAACGGCAGAACCCGTCGATCGCTTCACCCCTCCTCCCCCATCCAGCAAAGGACTTCCGCATGACGACAACCGCCCCCGTGATCAAGCTCGGCGCCGTGGCCTACGCCCCCAAGGTGATCACCATCTGGGAAGGCTTCAAGGCGTATTTCATCGAGCGCGGCTACTACTTCGACTACGTTCTCTATTCCAACTACGAGTCGCTGACCGAGGCGTTGATGGCAGGCGATGTGCACCTGGCCTGGAACTCGCCGCTGGCCTTTGTGCGCGCCGACCGCATGGCCCGCGCGCGCGGCCTGCGCGTGGAGTCCATCGCCATGCGCGATACCGACCTGGACCTGCATTCGCTGCTGGTCGTGCCCGCAGACAGCCCCATCCAGAGCGTGCAGGACCTGCGCGGCAAGACCGTGGGCTTCGGTGCCGTGGATTCGCCCCAGGCCACGCTGATCCCGCTGGACCATCTGCGCCAGCAAGGGCTGGTGGCCGGGCGCGACTACACGGCGCGCCGCTTTGACGTGCTGGGCGGCAAGCACGGCGACCACATCGGCGGCGAGCGCCTGGCCGCCGCCGCCATGGTGGCCGGCGAGATACAGGCTTCATGGATGGTGGGCAAGAACTACCTGGCCTTTGCGCGCGAAGGCACGCTGCCGGCCGGCGGCACGCGCGTGCTGGCCACCTCGGGCGCCTTCGACCACTGCAACATGACGGCCGGCCCGCACATCGATGCCGGGCGTGCCGCCGCCTTCCGCGACATCCTGCTGGCCATGTCCTGGGACGACGCGGCAGTGCGCCCGCTGCTGGAGCTGGAAGGCCTGAAGGTCTGGCACCCGGGCCGCGGCACGGGCTACGGCCTGCTGGAGCGCGCGGTGACGGACGAGGCCTTCTACGACGCCGAAGGCCGCATCACCGTGCAGGACTACCGTTACTGATACGCGCCATGGCCATGCCTGATTCCGACAGCGGCGCCCTGCCCGCCTCCACCCAGCCCGCCTCCACCCTGCCTGTCATCGACCTGCAGGGCCTGGGCTTCGATGCCGGCGCCCATCTGCTGGTCAAGCACGCGCTGGCCGCCCTGCCCGTGGGCGGGCAGCTGCGCGTGACCGGCAGCGCGCCGGGCTGGCAGGCCCAGCTGTCGGGCTGGTGCAGCGACCAGGGCCATGGCCTGCGCTGGGAGGATGGCGTGGATGCAGCACAGGCCATGGCCATCGTGGCGCGCGGCGGCGCCCAGGCCGGGCGCTGGCGCGGCGCGGCGCAGACGGGCCGCAGCGATGCGCGCTCGGGCGACGGTGCCGTGGCCGCGCAGGCCCAGCCTTTCTGGGGCCTGGCCGCGCGTGGCGCGCAGGTGGAAGCCGGCGCGCCGGCCTTCCATTTCCGGCTCAGCGACAAGCTGCAGGTCTGGACCGGCAGCGCCTCCGACCTCTACGCCCAGGCCGTGGCCGCGCAGTGGAATGCCGACACCGACATCGACTGGAACGACGCACCCGAGCTGCCCGCGCCGGTGGAGGACGCCATCGTCCAGCTCATGACCTACATGGTCGAGAACGAGAATGCGGCCCTGCTGGTGCCTGCGCGCTTCCTCGGCCAGCTGCACCCGCACTACCGCGAACTGCAGGCTGCGCTGGCCATCCAGGTGGCCGACGAGGCGCGGCACATCGATGTCTTCACGCGCCGCATCCGCCGCCACGGCCGCGAGCCCGCGCTGTCCACGGCGGGTGGCCAGGCCTCGCTCAAGAGCCTGCTGGACGAGACGGATTTTTCCGTGGCGGGTTTCCTGCTGTCGGTGCTGGGCGAAGGCACTTTCGTGCACCTGCTGCAGTTCCTGCAGACCGAGGCGCCCGACCCCCTCACACGCCAGATCTGCCGCCTGGCCGCGCGCGACGAGGCGCGCCATGTGGCCCTGGGCATGTCCCACCTGCTGTACCGCCTGCAGCACGAGCCCGGCTTCCAGCACCAGCTGGCCCAGGCCGTGGAGCAGCGCTTCGACAACCTGGCCGGCACCTCGGGGCTGAACGAGGAAGTCTTCGACGCCCTGATCCTCATCGCGGCCGGCACCCTCACTCCCGAGGCCCTGGCCCGTGGCGCCGCCCGCGTGCAGCAGCTCATGCGCGACATGGCAGACGGCCGTTTTTCCAAGCTGCTGCGGCTGGGGTTCGAGCGCGGGCATGCGGAGCGGCTGGCTTCGCTGCATACGCGCAATTTCATGTAGGCACGAGAAACGGACCCGGTGCGCGGTGCCCGGTGGCCATAGGACCGGCGCCGGTCAATCCACGATCAATTTGCTGTTGTTCAGCAGCTGCGTGATGATCTGCTGATCCGTGGCGGCACCCGAATACAGCGTCTGCAGATTCACGCCTTCCAGGATGATCTGCTGGGTCTCGGCCGATGCCGAATAGCTTGCACCCGCCGCATGGGAGTCCGCACCGAAGCCGCCCGTGTGGCTGACATGGACCCAGGTATCACCTCCCGTGATCTCGAAGTGCAGGTAGTCGGCCAGGTTGCCTGCGGCATTGCCGGGGCCTGCGGATTCACCCTGCAGCAGGTCGCGCAGGTCCAGTACATCACCGCCTGCGCCGTTGGCTCCCGCGGCCGCCGTGGCGAAGTTCTGGATTCGGTCCAAGGCCGGTGTTCCCGCCGCCCCCTGGTCTCCCAGCGACCAGGCAAAGACATCCACGAAGTTCTCGCCCGCATCACCGCCGCTCATCAGATCGTTGCCGGGGCCACCGGCCAGCAGGTCCGTGCCCGATCCCGCGTTGAGGGTGTCGTTGCCGCTGCCGCCGATCAGCACATCGGAGCCCGAGTCCGCCGACAGGTTGTCGTCGCCAGCGCCCCCGAAAACGATGTTGTTTCCGCTGCCGGCGTTGATGGTGTTGGCGCCGTTGCCACCGGTGATGTATTCGCTGGCCGAGTTGCCCGTATGGTTGCCGCTCTCGGTCGTGGTGATATCCACGGTCGTATATGAGGCCTTGAGCGTGACCACGGTGGATGTCGATGCCGTGAAGCCGCCGCTCACCTCCGTCGCCGTGACCTGGACCGTGAGATTGGTGGCGTTCGTGGTGTAGCTGCCAGGCAGATTCAGGATGAGATTGGGCAGGTCGGCTTCGGTGAACTGCCAGACACCACCACCCAGGTTCGTGCCCGCATTGAAGGACAGATTGGTGGGCAGTCCACTGATCCTGATCGACAGGGTTTCCGAGCCATCCGTATCCACCAGCTTCGCGGTTATCGGAAACCTGAAGCTGGTCCCGCCTGTGCCGTGTGCGATGGCCAGCAGGGACTTCAGAACAACGACCGAAGAAGCGCTGGCCGCTCCAACCGACAGATTGACCGTGCCGATACTGGTACCGCCGCGCCCATCGCTGACGTCGTAGAGAAAGCTGGCCGGTCCTTCGTAGCCTGCAGCGGGCGTGAACAGCACCCCGCCCGCCTGCGATGCAAGGCTGCCATTGATCGGCGAATGAGCCAAGGTGATGGTCAGGCTGTCGCCGTCGGCATCCGTGTCATTGGCCAGCAACGTGGCAAAGCCGATGCTCCGCGGGATGTCCGTGGCAACCATCCATTGATCTGCCACGGCAACCGGTGCATCGTTCACGGGAGTGACCGTGATG
The DNA here is from genome assembly GCF_018437695.1 of Delftia sp. WY8. NCBI lineage: Bacteria > Pseudomonadati > Pseudomonadota > Betaproteobacteria > Burkholderiales > Comamonadaceae > Delftia > Delftia sp. WY8. Next base: position 6,080,143 of record NZ_CP049795.1, on the reverse strand, counting down.
GAAACGGTAACGATGTTTCCCAAGGCCAGCCCATCGCTGGCACGGTAGGCAAAGCTGTCGGAAACCGTCTCGCTGCCGTTGTGGATATAGGTGAAGGTGCCATTGCCGCTCAGCGTCAGGGACCCGTTCGCCGGACCCGTCACCAGCACCGCGACGAGCGGATTGCCGTCAGGGTCCGTGTCGTTGGCCAGCACGCTGGTTGCACCGCTGGCAAGGACCGTGGCCACAGCGCCCTCGGCCACCACTATCGCATCGGATACAGACACTGGCGGTTGATTGCCGGAGGGCGCAGCAGCAACCGTCACCGACACGCTGGCCGTGGCAAAGCCGCCCCTGCCGTCGCCAATGGTGTAGGTGAAGCTGTCGCTGCCGGTGAAGTTGGCGTTCGGCGTATAGACCGGATTGCCCGTGACGGCATCCACGACCACGGAACCGTGGGTGCCCTGGGTGATGCCGGAAACGGTCAGGCTGTCCCCATCCGCATCGCTGTCGTTCCCGCGCACGGCGATGGTGACGGATGTATCGGCATCGGTGGTGGCCGTATCGTTGCCGGCCACGGGCACCCGGTTCACGAAAACACTCAGCGTGCTGGACGCGCCGGTCTGCACGGTGTAGCCGATGGCCAGCGGATGGCCGCCGCTGTAGTTCGCATCCGCCTGGAAAGTGAAGCTGCCGTCTGCCTGCAGCGCGAAGGTCCCGCGCCCCGCCACGTTCCGGGAGCTGCCGGCCGCCACGGTCTGGCCTTCATAGGTGAAGCTGGCGACCACGAGCGCCCCATCGGCATCGGAATCGTTGGACAGCAAATTGCCCGTGCGCTGCCCGGCCGTGTCCACCTGCACGCTGTCGGGCGCAAGCACGCTGGCGTGGCTGCCGTGCGCGGCGGCCGCCGCGTTGGCGCACAGCTGCGCCACGTCCACCCAGCAGGAGCCGCCCGCCTCCAGCGTGGCGCCGACCGCGCAGGCGCTGCCGGGACGCGCGGCCGTCGTGGGAATCGTGCCCGGCACGCCCAGCGGAAAGCAGGTGTTCCACACAGGGTCCGTGATGCCGGTGATTTTCAGCCGTAGCGATGTCTGGTTGCGGTAGACCACGGGCAGGAAGCCCTGCGGCGCTCCAGCGGCGCCCAGGGCGCTCGCCTGCACGGGAATGACAAGCGTCTCGCCCGCAGCCTGGTTGAAGGCTTCCTGCAATTCCTGAATCTGGGCCTGCACCCGCTCGCCCCAGACCGCCGTGGCTGCGGTCATGACAACAGCACCGCCCATGGCCCAGGCACGCAGGCCGACCAGGGAGATCCGCCCTTTTTGCACACCCCGCACAAGGCAGGCCCCCAAGGCCAACGCCAGCAGCGCAAGAGCGCCAGGGTGGTCCACAGGAATCGCCGCCGGCGCCACGGCTGCCAGCGGTGCCGCAGTGATGCTCTGGGCCTGGGCTGCCGGCACGGCACAGGCCACGGCCAAGGCGCCCAACGCCTGTGCGAGCCCCGTGCCACGGGCAAGGAATTGGAAAAGTTGCAGCATGGGTCTGGCCTGGAAGAAAAGATCCGAAGATCCGAACAGGCGGGGAGCGGTCCCCGCCACTGCCTTCAGGCAGGCCACAAATGACTGCGCTGCTGACAATTTCTTACTCTAGACGACGGCCTGCGCAGCGCATATCCCTGAAAGCAGGTAATTGGCCAGCGGGCACCGGCTCTGGCAAGGGCCGCTCGAAGGCCGCACGACCCCTCCAATGCGCCCAGCTCGTCCGACCGCCCGCCCTTGCCTGGCAGGTACCGGCCCAGATCCACCCCGCCCACATGCGGGCCGCATATCACTCGACTTGTGACAACCCTAGAAAACTCAGGGATTTTCTCGCGGGCCTTTGTGATTTTTCCCATCAGAAAAACCGAGCCGCATCAGCGAATTAAGTCAATGGAGCCGGAGAAAGTTTCGCAAAAAGACAAACGCCTGCGCAATCTGACAAGAGAAAGCTTTTCCAAATGTAAACAATTGTTTATTCAGCCTGTAAGATTCCTCCAGTCAATCAGTGTTTCCCATGGGACAGGCCTGCGCCACCCCACAGATGCATTCATCATGAAAATGCATCAATCGAGCAGGATCATTGATTTTTTCATGCAAGAATTCTTACTCAATCCATCTTTTGACGCACAACATCCACGGCCACCCAGATGAGAGCGCATCCAGATTGTGGAGAATAATATCCGACCATCACCAGCGTACTGATCAGGGAAACAATAAAATCAGCCGGGCCGAGCAATTGCTGCAGGCCTGCAAATGGCCGGAGCCGCCGATATATCCATCATTGGTACTCAGGCATATTCAGGAAGCGCAGGCGATTTTCGAATTGCACCGCATGCCTGACCGCGCGGTGTCGTCGCGCATCGCAGCGGCCTTCATCCATTGCCAGCTGGGTGAGGAGCGCAATGCCATTTCACTGGTCACGGCGGCCATGGCCAATCCCGCGCTGCTGCCGCCCGAGGCCCTGGTGCGCGCCACCTATGTGCTGGCGCTGGCGCATGGCCGGCTGGGCGAGCTCGATACCGCCCTGCAATTGATCGAAGGCAAGGACCATGATTTTGCGCAAATGGCGCCCGGAGACAGCCCCTGGCTGCCCGCCCTGATCACCTGGGCCCGGGCGCAAATCCTCTGGAAGGTCTTTCTTTATAAAAACCACCAGGACCTGTGGTGCGGGCCACCGCCCGATTCAGGCCTGGTCCAGCTGGGTGCCGCTGCGCCCGACAGCGCTGCCTTGCAGGACCTGCTGGGGAATGTGGGCCGCCAGCTGCCAGCGGGCCTGGCCTGGCCGTACAGCGAGCTGCTGCGGCTGTCGCTCAAGGGGCTGGAGTCGGGCCGGCGCGAGGCTGCCGCCGTGGTCCGCGCCATTGAGCGCATCGGCATCCACTACCAGGCCAAGAACCCGCCCATTGCAGGCTGGGCCTGGCTCAGCAGTGCGCTGGTGCATTGCAGCAAGCGCCAGTACGGACAGGCGCTGCAGGCCGCCGTACTGGCCAAGTCCACGGCGCAGACCTACCAGTTGGAGGGCCTGCACCGCAATGCGCTGGTCTATGAGTACCACATACAGGAAACGCAGGGCGATTTCGCGGGCGCACTGTCCACGCTGAAGGCGCTGAACATCATGCGACTCAAGAGCATGGCCATCAGTCCTTATCTGGAGAAATCACGATTCACGGCCATGGACGAGGCGCGGTTGCATGACCTGGAACCTGCCTATGTGAAACGCGCCCTTCAATACATAGAAGACAACCTGGACAAGAAACTGCTGGTGCAGTCTATTGCCGACCATTGCCGCGTCAGCCGCCGCACGCTGGAAGTTTCATTTCGCCATAGCCGATCATGCAGCATTGGTGAATATATAAGACAAAGCCGTATCCACCTGGCTGCGGAATCCTTGCTGACCACGGATCAAAGCATAGGACAGATTTCCTCCCGGCTTGGATATTCCTCCCTCTCCACATTTTCCAGGGATTTTTCCGGCCATTATGGGATACCGCCATCGGCCTGGGTTCGGCACCACCGGCTGACGTGATTTGAAAAATCCTGTAATGCATATGACGGGCGTGTATTCAGGCCCTACCGATCACCCGAAGCAACATGCAAAGTAGGACGCAAAGGAAGACGCATGAAATATCTGAAGAATATGAAAACGGGCTCCATGCTGGGTCTGGGTTTCTCGGTTCTCATCCTCATCGCGCTGTCGATTGCGCTGCTGGGCCGAGCGCGGCTGATCCAGGCCTCGGACGATGTCTCCTACCTGGCCGACACGCGCATCACCAGCCTGCTCAGGCTGGTGGAGGTCAAGAGCTCGGTGGAGTTCATCTTCCGCGGCGTGCGCAGTCTGGCGCTGATCGAAGACCCTGCGGAAAAGGCCCTGGCCAAGGCCACGCTGGACACGCAGCGCCAGAAGATAGGTCAGCTCATGGAGCAGTTCCGCGAGGGCCTGACCACGCCGCAGGGCATCGCCCTGTACGACCGCATGAGGAATGCGCGCACCGCCTACCTGCCGCTGCTGGACCAGTTCATGGCCGCGGCCATGCGGCATGACCTGCCCACTGTCTCGGCCATGCTGGGCAGCAGCGGAGAGTTCCGCAGGCAGCAGGACGCGTTCTTTGCCGCCATCAACGACATGCTGGCCCACCAGCAGGTGCGTGCCACGGAAACGGCCCAGGCCACCGAAGGCAAATCGCTGGCCGCCGGCCGGCAGATGCTGTCGCTGGCCCTGGCCTCGCTGTTGCTGGCCCTGGCCTCGCTGTTGCTGGGTGCGCTGGTGGCCTGGGCCATCACCCGCCGCATCAAGGGCCTGCTCGGTGGCGAGCCGGCCTACGCGGCCCAGGTCACGCAGGAAGTGGCCAAGGGCAACCTGGCGGTGAACGTACAGCTGCGCCGGGGCGATACCACCAGCCTGCTGGCCAGCCTGGAGGCCATGCGCGCCAGCCTGGCCGGCATCGTCAGCCAGGTGCGCCACAGCAGCGAATCGATTGCCACGGGCGCCAGCCAGATCGCCTCGGGCAACGCCGACCTGAGCGCTCGCACGGAGGAGCAGGCCGCCAACCTGGAGGAAACGGCCGCCTCCATGGAGCAGATGACCGCCACCATTCAGCAGAACGTGGACACGGTGCGCAGCGCCTCGGGCCTGGCCCAGTCGGCCAGCGCCACGGCCGTGCACGGCGGCGAGGTGGTGCATGGCGTGGTCAGCACCATGGAGGACATCACGCACAGCTCGCGCAAGATCGGGGAAATCATCGGCGTGATCGACGCCATTGCGTTCCAGACCAACATCCTCGCGCTCAATGCCGCCGTGGAGGCCGCGCGTGCCGGGGAACAGGGCAAGGGCTTTGCGGTGGTCGCCTCGGAGGTGCGCTCGCTGGCCCAGCGCTGCGCCAATGCGGCCAAGGAGATCAAGGGCCTGATCAGCGAGAGCGTGGGCAAGGTCGCCGCCGGCTCCCGCCAGGTGGCCGAGGCCGGCAGCACCATGAACGACATCGTCACCCAGACGCACCGCGTGGCCGAACTGATCTCCGACATCGGTGCCGCCACGCAGGAGCAGTCCCAGGGCGTGACCCAGGTCAGCGACGCGGTGCAGCAGCTCGACCAGGTGACGCAGCAAAACGCTTCCCTGGTGGAAGAGTCTGCCGCTGCTGCCGACAGCCTGAACAAGCAGGCCGCGCAACTGGTGCAACTGGTCAGCGTGTTCCGGCTGGATGAGAACGCGACCCGCCCCCAGGCCGCCCTGTCCAAGTCCACGACAGTGGCAGCGGCCGTGCCGGCGCGTGCACAGACCGCCAGGCCGTCTCCCGCGCTGGCCCCTGCCGTGCCCCGCCCCGCCAAGCCCTTGCGCGCGGCAGCGGCTGCGGCCTCCAGCGCGCCTGTGGCGCTGCCCGCCAAGGCGGCAACACCCCGCCGCGCCACGGCGGCCGGAATGGCCGAGATGGCCGAGGCCGATGAGTGGGAGCAGTTCTAGAACAGGCTCAGCGCATCACCAGGCCGCCATCGACGAACAGTACCTGTCCCGTCATGAAGCCGCTCAGTTCCGAGGCCAGGAACAGCACCGGCCCCGCCACGTCTTCGGGGCTTGCCAGGCGGCGCAGCGGCGTGGCGGCCATCAGCGATTCGCGGAAGGACTCGCGCGTGTCCTGGGTGCCCTGCGTGGGATAGACCAGGCCCGGCGCGACGCAGTTGACGCGTATGCCCACGGGCCCCAGTTCGCTGGCCAGGTTGCGGCTGAAGGCCACCAGCGAGGCCTTGGCCGTGGTGTAGTCGTGGTAGGGCACGACGGGGTGCTCCACCAGGTTGCTGGCGATGTTGACGATGCTGCCCCGCGCACGCTGGCGCATCTGCGGCAGCACGGCGCGGCAGACATTGAAGGCCGCGCCCACGGCACCGTCGTACTGGGCTTGGTAGTCGCTCCAGTCCAGGTCGTCGAAACGGCTGCGCCGCTCGGGATCGAAGGCATAGGGCCTGAAGGCGTTGTTGACCACGATGTCGATGGCGCCGGCCTCGCGCGCGATGGCCTCGGCCATGGCCTGGACGGCAGGCTGCGAGCCTACATCGGCCTTGATGGCCCAGGCATCGCCTCCGGCCTGCTTGCCCGCAGCCTGGCAGGCCGCCACGGTGCGGGCGGCGGCAGCGTCGTTGGACAGGTGGTTGACCGCCACGAGGGCGCCCTCGCGCGCGAAGGCGGTGGCAATGGCTGCGCCTATGCCGCGGCCGGCGCCGGTGACCAGCACCACCTTGCCTTGCAGTCCCAGGGAAGACGGCTGTGCCATCTCAGGCCCCGGGCAGCAGGCTGGTGTCCACCACGTCGGACACCTTGATCTGCCTTTGCACCATGCCCAGCGCGCGGTAGGCGTCGGCGCCCTTTTGCAGGGCGGCCAGGTCGAAGCTGCCCAGCGGCTTGCCAGCCTGCAGCGGCTGCGAAGACGCATTGCGCAGGCGGATCACGTCCAGGTTGATGTCGCGCTGCGTGCCGTCGATGGCGTGCTTGCCGGCCAGCGTGGCGGCTTCCTCGGGGTTGGCCATCATCCAGGCGGCGCTGTCGCGGTAGCCCTTGAGGAAGGCGCGCAGCAGGTCCTTCTTGTCGCGTAGCGTGTCCTCGCGCACCACGAACATGTCGCTGGAGATGTTGAGGTGGTCGCGCACCTGCATCACATCGACCTCGCCAATGCCTTTGCGCAGGCCCACGGCAAGGCCGGTGTCGGTGGCGGCCGTGGCATCGACCTGGCCCTGCATCAGCGGCGCGAAGTTGAGCAGGCCGGTGACGACGATGGTCACGTCCGACTCCTTGAGGCCGGCCTGGTGCAGCATCACCAGCAGGTTCTGGCGCGTGCCGCTGGACAGGCTGTAGACGCCGATCTTCTTGCCCTTGAGGTCCGCCGGCTTGCGGATGCCCGCCGACTTGAGCGAGACCACGTTGAACACGTTCTGCGGGTAGATGTCGTAGATGGCGACCAGCTTCTCGCCCTTGTCCAGCGCCATGAAGAAGGAGCCGGGATCGGTGAAGGCCACATCGGCCTGGCCGCTGAGCATGTTGCGGATGGCGTCGCCGCCGCCCGCGCCGGGCAGATAGGCCAGCTCCACGCCCTGGGCCTTGAAGAAGCCCTTGTCGGGCTCGGCCAGGACGTTGGTGATCTCGCTGATGGGCTTGCTCCAGCCGGCCAGGCGGATCTTGCCCTGGGCGGGCGCGGCCGCTGCCGAGGTGCCGGCCAGAGTCAGGCCTGCCAAGCCTGCCAGGCCAGCGGTGGCGCCCAGCAGGCTGCGGCGGGTGAGGAAGGGGGATTGCGGTGTGTGCATGGCGCTTGGGGAAAAGGTTTCGGAAGTGTTCAGGATGGTCAGGCGGCGCGCGAGCGCAGCAGCCGGCGCTCCAGCACCAGGCAGGCCTGGTACAGCAGCAGGCCCATGGCGGCGATCAGCACCAGGGCGGCGAACATGAGGGTGGTGTCCATCATTCCCTGGGCGGCAATGACCACGGCGCCCAGGCCCCGGCTGGCGCCCATGAATTCGGCCACCACGGCGCCGACCAGGGCCAGCACCACGGCCACGCGCAGGCCCGCAAGAATGGCGGGCAGGCCCGTGGGCAGCTTCAGGCGCAGCAGCGTCTGCAGCCGCGTGGCGCCCAGCATGCGAAACAGCTGCAGCCGCTGGGCATCGACCTGGCGCAGGCCGGTCAGGGTGTTTTCCATCAGCGGGAAAAAGCAGATCAGCGCCGTGATCAGCACCGTGGGCAGCATGCCGAAGCCGAACCACAGCACGAACAGCGGCGCCAGCGCCAGCTTGGGCACGACCTGGCTGACCACCACGTAGGGCTTGAGCACACGCTCGAGCAGCTCGGATTCAGCCAGGGCCATGCCCGCCAGCAGGCCGATCGCGCTGCCGGCCGCCAGCCCCAGCAGCAGGGCCTGGAGCGTCGCCCAGATGTGCGGCCAGAAATAGCCCGTGGCCAGCCCCGTCCACAGCGATGCCGCAATGGCCGAGGGCGCCGGCAGCACCAGGGCGGACAGGCCCCATTGCCGCACCAGCAGCTCCCACAGGCCCAGCAGGACCAGCGCCAGCGCGGCGGCCAGCAGGCGGGCATGGAACAAGGACACCGTCATGCCGCCGTCCTGTCCAGGGCTGCGCGCACGCGGGCGCAGTGTTCGTTGAACGCCGGCCCGTGGCGCATGGCCTGGGTGCGCGGCGCGGGCAGATCGACCGCCATATCGGCCACGATGCGCCCGCCGTGCATGAGGGCGATGCGGTCGCCCAGGTAGACGGCCTCGTTGATGTCGTGGGTGACGAAGAGCACCGTGGTGCCGCGCTCGCGGCAGGTGCGCAGCAGGTCGTCCTGCAGCTCGGCGCGCGTGATGGCGTCCAGCGCGGCAAAGGGCTCGTCCAGCAGCAGCAGCGGCGGATCGAGGACCAGCGCCCGCGCCAGCGCCACGCGGCTTTGCTGCCCGCCCGAGAGATGGCGCGGATGGCGCTGCGCATGGCTGGCCAGGCCCAGCTGCTGCAGCAGCGCCAGGGCGCGTTGCTCGTCCTGCGGCGCGGGCCGCCTTTGCAGCGACACGGGCAGCAGCACATTGCCCAGCGCCGTATGCCACTCCAGCAGCGTGGGCGCCTGGAACATGAAGCCCAGCTGCGGGCCGGGCTCGGCCAGCTCGGCGCCGCGCAGCAGGATGCGGCCCGACTGCGGCCTGAGCAGCCCCGCCGCCAGCTTCAGCAAGGTGGTCTTGCCGCAGCCGCTGCGGCCCAGCAGGCAGTGGACCTCACCGGCCTGCACGCGCCAGTCCACGCCGTCCACCACGGGCGGGCGGCCCGGGTAGGTGAAGACCACTTGCTCGACATCGAGAAACGCCATGGTTGCAGCCCCGTCCGTCCCCTCTTGCAGGTTCGCCATGTCAGTCCGCATACGGCGCAAACGGCTGCGCCGCCGCCTCGGCAGATTGCTCTATCTCGGTCATGCGCACCAGATCCAGCAGGTTGAAGCGGCCGTCATGGTGCCAGCCGGCCTCGGGCATGCTCATGGAGCCGATGGCACTGATGCGCGTGACGCCGGCCGCCCCCAGCAGGCCGGCCAGGCGGTACAGCTGCTCGGGCGAGGCGGCAATGCCGGCCGTCTGCAGGTAGTCGCGCTGCGCGGCCACCACGGGCACGGCGTCATCCAGGCGGTCCACACCCACCACGGCAATCGTGCGGTACAGGGCCGTGGGCGCCAGCGGCTGCAGGCTGTCGCTGTACGCCACGCTCCAGGGTGCGTCCACCGGACCCAGCAGTTGCTGTTCGTCACCCGACCATTCCACGGCCTGCTGCCAGCGGGCCACGGCGGCGCCCTCCTCCAGCTCCAACGGCCGGCGCGCAAAGCGCCGCTGCAGGTTGGCCAGCTCGGCCGCCAGATAGTCGGCAAAGGCACGCGGCGGCACGGGGGCACCGCGCTCCACGTAGAAGACATGGGGCGAGTAGCAACCCTGCTGGTCGTAGCGCATCACGTCCCAGGCCGCCAGCCGCGCCACGGCGGGCGCCTTGAGCGTGTCCAGCGCCTGGGCGCCCACCATGCCGAAGCCCAGCTTGTGGCCATGCGGCAGAAAGCGCGTGGTCACGGGCAGGCGCTGGCGCAGCGCCTGCAGCGTCTGGTTGCCGCCGTAGGCGAGCACGGTGTCGGCCTCGGCATGGAGCGCGGCGGCTCCACCGACATCCACGCCATCGGCGCCATCCGCCCCATCCACACCACCCGCGCCGCTCCACCACACCACGGCCAGGCAATCGGCCAGCGGCGGGTGCACCTCGGCCAGCAGCCGTGCGAACCAGCCCGCGAACAGCGGCTCGGCGCTGGCCAGCTTGCCAATGGCGGGCGCCTTGACCAGCAGGCCGCAGACCAGGCTCCACAGGGACAGCGCAGGCACATTGCCGGCCCAGCTGTGCATCAGCAGGTCGGGCCCGAAGGCGCGCACCGCGCCGCCCTTGGGCGCGGGCTGGAAGCCGTCCAGCACGGCCGGGTTGGCAAAGTCCTCGGCCACGAAGCGCCGCAGCTGCGCGGCGCGGAAGGTCTTGAAGAAGCCCGTCAGCCCCAGGCTCACCATGTCGGCGTCATAGCCGCTGACCACGGGCAGCCAGGCCTCGGCCTGGCGCCGATAGGGATCGCTGCGGTCCAGCAGGCGGGCAATGGCACGGTCGATGGCGTCGATGATCTCGGCCACGGGCATGGCCCTGAGGTGGCGGTCGGCGGCACGGCGCACATGGGCTGCCAGCGCATGCATCTGCGGGCCGGTCAGCAGGGGCACGGAGACTTCCAGCCGCACGCCGCCGCGTTCGAAGGGCAGCACATGCCACTGCACCTCGTCCTCGCGCAAACCAGGCAGTTCGGGCAGGTAGCCGGCCGTGATCCGCTCGATGTTCATGCAGCAGCGGCCTTCACGAATTCATCGACCGCCAGCGAGCAGCCCTTGGCCGCTGCGCCCTCGGCACGCCCCAGCAACAGGAAACCGCTGTTCTCGCCATGGCCGGCCCACAGGCCCACGTCCTCGGTGAGGATGGTGGTGACCGCGTTGTAGTTGGCCAGGTCGCAGTGCACGAGAATGCCGCGCTCGCCGGGCGCCACGCTGCGGCCGGTGACGGGCTCGACCAGGCGCGAGCGTATCCAGTGCGGCCCCGACTTGACCGACGGCAGCGTGGCATTGCCGTCGTCATAGAACTGCGTGCTCAACTCGGTCATGCCGTACATGTTGATGCAGTGGCTGCGCGGCACGCCCAGCAGCCGGGACAGGTCGGCGTAGAAGTCCTCCAGCGGCAGCTCGCGCGACTGGCCCTTGTAGCCGCCCGTGTCCAGGATGCGGCTGCCCGGCGGCAGACGGAAGCTGCGGCCCTGCTCGCGCAGCGCATCCATCACATGCACCAGGCTGAAGCTGGCGCCCAGCAGCGCATAGGGGCGGCCGCTGCGCTCGGACTCCTCCAGCACGGCGCACAGGCCGGGCATGTCCAGGCCGTCGGGCGTGAGGAAGTAGCGGCTGTCAGGAGTGCCGAATTCCGTCTTGGCCAGCGCCAGGTAGTGGGCCAGCGAAGAGTTGGGCATGGCCTGCTCGTCGGGAAAGAGGATGCCCATGGGCAGGCGCTCGTGCCCGGCCATGAAGCGCTGCGCGAAGTTGCGCGTCATCGACGCATCGTAGACATCGAGCGCGGGATGGAAGTGGCGCCCGCGCGCGGACAGTCCCTTGGCCTGGCCCGTGGTGCCGCTGGTCATGAACACGCGCTCCGCGGGCGAGGCCGGCTCGCTGCGCAGCTCCATGGCCTTGAACGCATCGATGGGCACGGCTGGAATGTCGCTCCAGGTCTTCACATTGCGCAGCGTGGCGCCGCGCCGCTGGCAGAAGCTGCGAAACGGCGCATTCGATTCGTATTGGTAGGCAAACAGCCGCAGGGCCAGTGCGTCGAACTGCTCGTCGGTGCAGCCGTCCATGGCGATGAATGCAAGCAGGTCTGCGACCAGAGAAGCCGCCTGGGGCCGGGCCTTGTCCATGGAATTCCTTCGAGAGCTGGGACGTGATGCTCCGAAGGCTCCCCCGCCCGTGGCGCATGGGCGACCACGCAGGGGTGCAAGCTCTTCTTCCGCCGGAATGACCCGGTTCAAGTTCTCGGGTGTGGATCTCAGCACTGGCGTGCACCCCGGAGCGGAGGACTATCTTACAGCAGGGTCGCCAAGGGTGCAGGACCGGGACAATCCTGCTGCGGGCCGTATCAGCCCACGGCCGTCAGCCGCCGCATCACCCATTCCACGGGCCCCTGCGCCACCTTCTTGCTCCAGGCCCAGGCGGCCAGGCTGGCGATGATCACGTACAGCGCGGCGGCCACGGCCACTTCGCGCAGGCTGCGTGAGCCGTCCAGCGCGCCCATGGCCTCCAGCAGGCCCATGCCGATGAGGATGTGTGCCAGGTACAGGGTCAGCGTCATGCGCCCGGCCGGCAGCAGGCCGCGCCACGGTCCACCGGGCCAGCGGTCGGCCAGCCGCAGGCAGGCGCCTATGGCAATGCTGGCGCAGCCCAGGCCCATCAGCAGATAGGCAGGGCCGGGCGGCATGGGGCCGGTGCCCAGCCAGGGCGCCCAAGCGCTGCGGGCCGCAAGCGCCGAGACGGCGCAGGCCAATCCCACCATCACGCCACCCGCAGCCACCAAGGTCCATTGCACGCGCGGCTCGGCCAGAGGCAGGCGCGCCAGCAGCATGCCGCACAGGAAGAACGCAAACCACGGCAGCACCGGATGGAAGCCGTTGAACAGCAGGTTGCGCGCAAAGCCGGCCGGCTCCCACAGGCCCTGGTAGTACAGGCTCGCCCAGTCCCAGCCCTGGCTGTAGTCCAGCTGCAGCAAGGCCCAGGCGGAGAGCACGGCCACGGCCGCCATGCCGGCCAGCAGCGCCCTTGCGCCGGCCTGCAGCCAGGCGATGGCCAGCACGAAGTAGACCGCGTAGTAGTGAATGATGTCGGCCGGAAAGATCACCAGGTTCATGCCACCGGCCACCAGCAGGAACAGCGCGCGGCGCAGCGTCCAGAGGCGCGCCGTGGCCGGCTCCAGCGAGCGCGTGGCCAGCACCAGGCCCAGGCCTGCCAGCACCACGAAGGTAGCCGAGGCCTTGCCCTCCAGGAAATGGAAGAACGACAGCAGCCAGCCCGGCTCCTGCAGCGCGGGATGCATGGCCTGCTTGAAGTTGACGAACACCATGCCTGCCAGCGCCAGATAGCGCGCCAGGTCCAGCCCCGCAAGGCGGGCGCCCCTGCCGGTGGCATGCCTCATGTCGCGTCTCCCTGTGCCTCGCCTCCAAGAAGGCAGGCCAGCAAGGCGGGATGCAGCACATCGACCCCTTCATCCGCCCCCGCGTCTTCTTGCGGCGTCACCGCCAGCGCAAAGCGCAGCGCATCGCTTTCCACCGCATCCAGCAGCAGTTGCGCGACCAGGCGCACGGGCACGGCGGGCCGCAAGAGGCCCTGCTGCGCCCCGCGCTCCATGAAGCCTGCCAGGCCGTCGAGCATGCGCCTGCGGTTGGCCTCGAAGGCCGGCGCCAGGCCCGGCGAACGCGCGATCTCGGACAGGCACTCGGCGCTGAGCACGGCCCATTCCCGCTGGCGGCACAGCGCCTGGTAGGCGGCCAGGAATTGCGCCACCACCGGCAGCGAAGGGGCTGCGGCCCGCTCCAGCGCCTGAAGCAAGGGCAGCAGCTCGGTCTGCTCCTGCGTGGCGACCTCGGCAATCAAGGCCTGCTTGCTGTCGAAGTGGTTGTACAGATTGCCCAGGCTCACCGAGGCAGCCTGCGCGATGTCGCGCATGCTGGTGCAGTGAAAGCCGCGCTCCACGAAACACTGCAGGGCGGCCTCCACGATGACAGCCCGGCGCTCGCTGATGTCTTCTTTCTTTTTCATGCCCCGAATGATGAACGAACGTTCATTCATGGTCAACACCGGGGCATGAAATCACAGCGGCGGCAGGGGGCCCACGCCCGAAGGAACGGCCTCCTCGTTGGGCCTGCAGGGCTGGCGCAGCATGCGCCGGCAGTCCGGCAGCTGCCGCTCATGGGCATAGGCGATGTGGCCCAGCACGATCTTCGACGGCCGGCTGCGGTCCAGCCAGACGGTGTTGGTCGAAGGCGTGGACAGATGGTCGAAGGCCCAGTACCCGGTCTGCGAAGGCGTGTCCAGGGTCACGCGCAGGCTGGAGCCCGCGCGGAACACATGGGCGAACTTCTGGATTTCCACGCGCATCAGCGTGGGCTCGCCGGGGCGCAGCGGGCGCACGGCGGCCTCGGTGAAATCGCCCCAGGGCCGCAAGGCGGTGGAGCGCTGGCCGTCCAGCGCGCGCATGGAGGCACGCAGCCAGCCGCGCTGCACGAACATCTCCTGGCCGTCGGGACGCACCTCCGAGACGGTGACCTGCACATCGGTATCGCCGGCCGTGGCGCTGAGCCACAGGTCCAGCGAGGCCTCGCCATAAAAGCTCAGCGCGCGCGGCAGCGGGGCCGTGGTAAAGCGCAGCAGGCCCTGCCCGGCGGGGCTGGCCATCCATTGGCCCGCGCCGGACTCGGTGTCCGCGTCGGGATGGTTGGCATCGGCGCCCGGCAGCGGGTAGCGGTAGCTGGCCGATTGGCGCTCGGCCTGCGGGGGCGCATCGCCCAGCCCGCCGCCCGGCTGCAGCCACAGCGTCATGGGCGTGACGCGCACGGGCAGCCGGTCAAAGCTGGCCACGGCCGAGGGGCGCAGCTGCCCATAGTCGCCCCCACCGTTCATCCACTGCATTTCCTGCGCCAGCAGCACGCGCGGCGTGTGCTCGAAGCCGTTGCTCTCGCCCTTGAGAAAGCGCGCGTAAAAGCGCTTCATGGTCTCGCGAATAAAGGGGGCGCTGTCGGTGTGATGGTCGCCGTTGGAGCTGATCAGCCACATCTTGTCCGGGGCGATGCTGTCCTCGTAGTAGCCCATGCGGGTGCCCACCTGCTCGTCCTGCCAGGACTGGGTGCCCAGCGTGGGGATGTCGATGCGGTGCGTGGAGTACATGGCGCTCTTGCGCGCGTAGCGGTCGCCGAAGAAGCGGTCCTCGTCCAGCCAGCGCGCCATGTCCAGGTCGGGGCGCTGGATCTTGCGGATGTTGTCCTCCACCACCTGGGCGCATCCGGTATCGCCGTCCAGCGCCTTGGCGTCCTCGGCGGCCTTGCGCCATATCGCGGGGAACTGCCCCCACCAATTGGCGGGAAAGCCGATGTTCTGGATGCCGCCCGGATAGGCCACGTCGCGGTAGGGATCGGCCACGTTCTTGCCAGGTGCAATCGCCTTGAGGCTGGGCGGGCGCTGGGCCGCCACCCACAGCTGGTCGTAGCCCGAGTATGAATAGCCCACCATGCCCACCTTGCCCGTGGACCACGCCTGGCGCGCAGCCCACTCCACCGCGTGCGCCCCGGCCGCGCCCACGGAGGCGTCGGCCCACTGGTTCTCGCCCGTGGAGCAGCCCGTGCCGGGCACGTTCAGGCCCATCACGGCATAGCCTTCCTTGGTCCATTCCTGGGTGGTCTGGTCCGTGACCGAGCCCGATCCGTAGCCGTCGTACTCCATCAGCACGGGAAAAGGCCCCGGCCCTTTGGGAAAGACCACCGAATAGCGCATCTTGTTGCCGTCAGGCAGCTGGATGTAGCCCCAGATGCGCGGCCCGGGATTGGTGCTGCCCGAAGAGCCCCCGCCGCAGGCCGCAAGGCCCAGGGCAAGGGTGGCGATGCCGGCCGCGCCGAGCCACGCGCGGGAATGGCGAAAAGTCATCATGGATGGTCCTCCTGGTTGCTGATGCAGTCATGCCCGCAAGGGGGCAGGCCGCAATGTAGGACCGTCCGGGCGCATGGCGCACGCGCAGGCTGAAGGGGGGCTGAAGCACGCCTGAAGACAGGCTGAAGGCGAACGCGGCCAATCGCCACGGCCTTAGGCCCCGGACCACGGCAGCCGCGCGCCACACTATGATTCGATTTTCAGTTCCTTGACCCCATGCCCCGCGCCCGCACATCCAAGCCCGCTCCGTCCGAAGAGAACACGGCCCCGTCCGGCACCACAGCGCCGGGGCCGTCCATCGACGCCTCTTTCCTGCACACCCTGGTCGGCTACAACGCCCGGCGTGCCTCGATGTCCATCATCGAGGTGTTCGTGGAGCGCATGGCCACCCACGATCTCAAGATGGTGGAGTTCTCCGTGCTGTCCCTGGTGTCCCACAACCCCGGCATCACCTCGCGCCAGCTGTGCGCGGCGCTGGACGTGATGCCGCCCAACCTGGTGGGCCTGATCGCCGCGCTGGAGCGGCGCAAGCTCATCGAGCGCCGCCCCCATCCCACAGACCGCCGCGCCGTGGGCGTGCACCTGACGCCGGCCGGCGCCGAACTCACGGCCCAGGCCGAACGAACGGCGGCCCAGCTGGAGATGGATGCCACCTACCGCCTGACCGATGCCGAGCGCAAAACGCTGATCCAGCTGCTGCAGAAGATCTACAACTGAGCGCGCTCAGTCCGCCTTCTGCGCGGCGGGCCGGTCCAAGCCCAGCAGCCGCACCGCATTGCCCTTGAGGATGCCGGGCATCACCTCGGGCTTGAAGCCGGCTTCCTGGAAATCCTTCATCCAGCGCTCGGGCGTGATCAGGGGATAGTCGCTGCCGAACAGCACGCGGTCCCTGAGCAGGGTGTTGGCGTACTGCACCAGCTGCCGGGGAAAGTACTTGGGGCTCCAGCCCGACAGATCGATCCAGACATTGGGCTTGTGCAGGGCCACGGACAGGGCCTCGTCCTGCCAGGGAAAGCTGGGGTGGGCCATCACGATCTGCATGTCGGGAAAGTCGATGGCCACGTCGTCCAGGTGCATGGGATTGCTGTAGGCCAGGCGCAGGCCGCCGCCGCAGCGCATGCCGCTGCCAATGCCGCTGTGGCCCGTGTGGAAGATGGCCGGCAGTTGGTACTCGGCCACCACCTCGTAGATCGGCCAGGCCATGCGGTCGTAGGGATGGAAGCCCTGCACCGTGGGGTGGAACTTGAAGCCCCTGACGCCCTCTTCCTCGATCAGCCGCCGCGCCTCGCGCGCACCCATGCGGCCCTTGTGCGGATCGATGCTGGCGAAGGCCACCATCATGTCGCTGTTGGCCCGCGCAGCCTCGGCGATCTCCTCGTTGGGAATGCGGCGCCGGCCCAGCTGCGATTCGCTGTCCACCGTGAACATCACCAGGCCCAGGTTGCGCTCGCGGTAATAGGCAACGGTCTCGGCGATGGTCGGGCGCCGGCCGTTGCCGAAGTACTTGTCGGCGGCGCGGTCGTACTCCTCGCCGTAGTTGTCGAACGGGTTCCAGCAGCTCACCTCGGCGTGCGTGTGGATGTCGATGGCAATGAGTTTTTCGTGGTCCATGTCTGTCTCCTGTGCGGCCTGCTGCCTGCCCCGCAATCAAGGGGAAGTCCCAATAAGAAATTCGCAAAGGCCGCTTGAATTGGTTATTAAATATAACCAAAATCGCGGCCATCAGAAAGCGATGCAGATGCAGGCAACGGCTGCCACGCAACGGATTCGCGCTGAGGCTTCACACCACCTTCCGAGGAGACAGACATGGACAGAAAGATCCACAAGACCCGTTCCCGCGCCTTGCCGGCCGCGCTGGCCGCCGCCCTGCCGGCCCTGCTGCTGTCGGCCTGCGGCGGCTCGAGCGACGGCATCGCGCAGCTGGCCGAGGCCCGCCCCGCCACGCTGCTGTCGTGCACGGACCTGGCCGCGAAAATATCCTTTCCCAACACCCGCATCACCGCCGCCGAGACCGTGGCCGCCGGCGCGCTGGCGGTGGCGGGCAAGCCCATTGCCGAGCACTGCCGCGTGACCGGCCGCATGCACGAGCGCGTCAGCACCGTGGATGGCCAGAACTACGCCGTGGGCTTCGAGATGCGCCTGCCGCGCGACTGGAACGGGCGCTTCTTCTACCAGGCCAACGGCGGGCTGGACGGCGTCGTGAGCACGGCCGTGGGCGCGCTGGGCGGCGGGCCGCTGGGCAACGCGCTGCAGATGGGCTTTGCCGTGCTCAGCTCCGATGCCGGGCATGCAGGCAGCCTGGGTCCCTTCTTCGGCCTGGACCCGCAGGCGCGGCTGGACTATGGCTACCAGGCCGTGGGCAAGCTCACGCCCATGGCGCGCAGCGCGCTGCAGACGGCCTATGGCAAGGGGCCTGACCGCTCCTACCTGGGCGGCTGCTCCAACGGCGGGCGCCACGCCATGGTGGCGGCCTCGCGCTATGCCGACCAGTACGACGGCATCATCGCCGGCAACCCCGGCACGCGCCTGCCGCTGGCGGCCATTGCCAACATTGCCGGCGCCCAGGGCTATGCGAAGCTGGCCACCACGGCCTCGGACCTGGGCACGGGCTTCACCCAGGCCGAGCGCCGCCTGGTCAGCCAGGCCGTGCTGGCCCGGTGCGATGCGCTGGACGGGGCCACCGACGGCATGGTGCAGGCCGGCGCAGCCTGCCAGGCGAGCTTCGACCTGTCGCGCGATGTGCCCACCTGCGGCGGTGCGCGCGACGGCAGCTGCCTCAGCGCCGAGCAAAAGAGCACCATCGCCGGCCTGTTCAAGGGCGCCACCACCAGCGGCGGCAGCCGCATCTACAGCAGCTTCCCGTATGACGCGGGCCTGGATACGGCCGGCTGGGCCGGCTGGAAATTCTCCAACCCCATCAGCCGCGACTCCGGTGCCGTGGCCTTCATCTGGCAGACGCCGCCGGAAAGCGCCGCCAGCTTCAAAGACGCGCAGTTCGCCCTCAACGGCAGCGTGGACAGCATGCTGGCCAAGGTGCAGGCGACCAACGGCACCTTCACGGAAAGCGGCCTGTCGCTGATGATGCCGCCCGACTACGGCAAGCTGCCCGTGCTGCGCAACCGGGGCGCCAAGCTCATGGTCTACCACGGCACGGCCGACCCCATCTTCTCCAGCGATGACACCGTGCAGTGGTACGACACGCTGCGCCGCAACCATGGCGACGCCGCCGACTTCGCCCGCCTGTACCTGGTGCCCGGCATGAACCACTGCAGCGGCGGCCCGGCCACCGATCAGTTCGACATGCTCAGCTCCCTCGTGGCCTGGGTGGAGAAAGGCCAGGCGCCAGACCGCGTGATCGCCAGTGCGCGCGGCGCGGGCAACGCGGGCGGCGCCAACGCCGACCTGCCCGCCAACTGGTCGCCCACGCGCACCCGGCCGCTGTGCCCCCATCCGCTGGCCGCCCGCTACAACGGCAGCGGCGACATGGAAAGCGCTGCCAGCTTCAGTTGCCGCTGACCATGCACTGAAGGCGGGCGGCGCCTGAACGGCCCGCCCCCTCCGCCCCCATCCACCCCTTGTCCGCAGTCCCGCCCCCGGCGGGGCCGGGCCCCGCTGCGCCCGAGAAAAGGCGCGCGGACACCCACGCCAAGACGGCAACGATTTTTCAAACCAGAGGAGACATCACCATGAAAACCACCCCATCCCCGCGGACCCTGGCGGCCACCGCCGTGCTGGCCCTGGCCGGCTCCGGCGCCAGCTTCGGCGCCTTCGCGCAAGGCACCTCCAGCGTCACGCTCTACGGCATCGTCGATGTGGGCGTGGAGCACCTGAACAATGTGGCGGCGGGCGGCGGTCTCAGCCGCATGCCATCGACCACCAGCATGGTGCCCTCGCGCTGGGGCCTGCGCGGCAGCGAGGACCTGGGCGGCGGCCTCAAGGCCATCTACACGCTGGAGTCGGGCTTTGCGCCCGACCAGGGCACCTTCAACCAGGGCGGGCGCGGCTTTGGCCGCCAAAGCTGGGTGGGCCTGGGCGGCAACTGGGGCAGCCTGACCATGGGCCGCCAGAACTCCATGCTGTTCTGGTCGCTGCTGGACTCGGACATCATCGGCCCGGCCGTCTTCGCCATGGGCTCGCTGGACGCCTACATTCCCAACTCGCGCGCCGACAACATGCTGGCCTGGCGCGGCAACTTCGGCGGACTGGCACTGGGCGCGGGCTACAGCTTCGGGCGTGACACCGTCAATGCCGGCCCCAGCCCGGCAGGCACCAACTGCCCGGGCGAGAGCGGATCGGACACGCAGGCCTGCCGCCAGTGGTCGCTGTACGCCAAGTACGACACACCGGCCTGGGGCGTGGCGCTGGGCTACGAGCAGCAAAACGGCCGCACGCCGGCCTCGTCCACCGACCCGGTGTTCGGCGGCATGAACTCCAGCGCCAAGCATGACGAGCGCCTGCACCTGGGCGGCTACTTCAAGCTGGCCGGCGTGAAGATCGGCGGCGGCCTGCTGCGCCGCGACAACGACGGCGACGCCGTCAAGCCACGCAGCAACCTGTGGTACGTGGGCGCCTCCTACCCGGTCACCGAGGCCCTGGTGCTCGAAACCCAGTGGCTCACGCTGCGCTACCGCGGCGTGTCGGGCTACGACTCCGACCTGCTGGTGGCACGCGCCATCTACAACCTGTCCAAGCGCACGGCCGTCTACACGCAGCTCGGCCACATCCGCAACGACCGCCTGGCGACCGTCTCGGTCAGCGGCGGCGCGCCGGGCAGCAACACCGCGCCGGGACGCTCGCAGACCGGCATCAACGTGGGCATCCGCCACATGTTCTGAGCCGCTTCCATCCGCCTGCCTTTCCCATATTCACCAGGAGACATCCCATGCAGATGCATCGCCGTCATTTCGTCCAGGCCCTGGGCAGCGCCGCCGCCCTGGGCTCGCTGTCACCGCTGCAAGCCCTGGCCCAGGCACTGGACCAGGTCAAGATCATGTACGGCTTTCCGGCCGGCAGCTCGGGCGACAGCGTGGCCCGCCGCGTGGCCGAGCGGCTGGGCAGCACGCCCTACAGCAAGGGCCCGGGCTTTGTGGAGAACAAGCCCGGCGCCGGAGGCCGCATCGCGGTGGAGGCCTTGAAGAACTCCCCGCCCAACGGTTCCGTGCTGGCACTGGCCCCCGTATCGGCCTTCTCGGTCTATCCCCACATCTACCCCAAGCTGACCTACAGGCCCGAAGACGCAACGCCCGTATCGATTGGCGCCGTGATCTACCACGGCCTGGCCGTGGGCCCCGCCGTGCCGGCCGAGGTCAAGACGCTCAAGGACTTCCTGGCCTGGGCCAAGGCCAACCCCGACCGCGCCAGCTTCGGCTCGCCGGGCGCGGGCTCCATGCCGCACCTGCTGGGCGCGCTGCTGGGCCTGCGCTCGGGCGTGGAGCTCAAGCACGCGCCCTATCGCGGCACCGTGCCCAGCATCACCGACCTGGTGGGCGGCCAGATCGCGGCCACCATGAACCCCAGCGGCGACTACCTGCAGTACCTGAAGGCCGGCCGCCTGCGCGTGCTGGCCACCTCGGGCAGGCAGCGCTCGCCCTTCCTGCCCGAGGTGCCCACCTTCACCGAGCTGGGCTTTCCCGATGTCACGGTGGAGGAATGGTTCGGGTTCTACGCGCCCGCCAAGACCCCGGCCGCCACCATTGCCAACGCCAACGCGGCCATCACCGCCGCGCTCAAGGACAAGGCCGTGATCGACGGGCTGGCGGCCCTGGGCCTGCTGGCGCGCGGCAGCACGCAGCAGGAGATGGCCGCCGACCAGCAGGCCGAGTTCGAGCGCTGGAGTTCGCTGGTCAAGCAGATCGGGTTCACGGGCGAGTCCTGATCAGTCGTCGGCAGGCCCATTCCCCTTCACGGGACAAGGCCACACTCATGCAACAAATAATGTTGCATGAAACAGAACAGCCAATTCTCGGACGTCCTGCATGTGCTGCTGCACATGGCCGAGGGCGATGGACCTGCCACCTCCGACATGCTCGCCGCCGCGCTGCAGACCAACCCGGTCGTGCTGCGCCGGCTGATGTCGGGCCTGCGCGATGCAGGCCTTGTCACCTCCGCCAAAGGCCATGGCGGGGGCTGGGTGCTGTCTTGCGAGCTGGACCGCACCACGCTGCGCGACGTGCATGAAGCCTTGGGCGCCCCTGATCTGGTGTCGCTGGGCTTCAGGGAAGACCGGCCCGAATGCCTGGTCGCCCAGGCCGTGAACGAAGCGCTGAGCAACGCGGTGCAGCAAGCCGAGGCCGCCCTGCTCGCGCGCCTGGGCTCGGTGACGCTGGCTGCCCTGTCCCAGGACTTCCATGCCCGCCTGGCGCGCCACCGCGCAGCGGGCGGCCAGGGCTGGTACCAACTGCAGGAGCACCAGCATGAAACACATTGATTTCGCCGTCATCGGCGGCAGCTATGCCGGCCTGTCCGCCGCCCTGCAACTGGCGCGTGCGCGCCGCCAGGTGCTGGTGGTCGATGCCGGGCTGCGGCGCAACCGCTTCGTGGACCAGGCCGGCGAAACATCGCACGGCTTTCTCACCCAGGATGGCGTCGCCCCCGCCCAGATCGCCGCCCAGGCCCGGCAGCAGCTGATGGCCTACCCCACCGTGCAGTGGCTGGACGGCACGGCCGAGGACGCCCGCGTGGCGCCCGATGGCCGGCTGGAGTTCCATGCAGCGGGCACCGCCATCAGCGCTGCCCGCCTCGTCCTGGCGCTGGGCGTGCATGACAGCCTGCCGCCCGTGCCGGGACTGGCCGAGCGCTGGGGCCGCAGCGTCTTCCATTGCCCGTACTGCCACGGCTACGAGATGAATGCGGGGCGCATCGGCATCATTGCCAGCTCGGCCCTGGCCCATCACCACGCCGTCATGCTTCCCGACTGGGGCCAGACCACCCTGCTGCTCAACGGCGCCTACGCGCCAAGTGCCGATGAGCTGGCCGCCTTCGCACGCCGCGGCACGCAGGTGGAGGCCACCCCCATCGCCCGCCTGGAAGGCCGGGCCGACGTGCTGCTGCAGGACGGCCGCCGCCTGGTCATGGATGGCCTGTTCACCCAGCCGCGCACCCGCATCGCCAGCCCCGTGGCCGAACAGCTGGGCTGCGCCCTGGAAGAAGGCCCCATGGGTCCCTTCGTCAAGGTCGCGGAAGGCCAGGCCACCAGCGTCCCCAACGTGTTCGCCTGTGGCGACGCGGCCCGCGCGGCCGGCAACGTGGCCATGGCCGTGAGCGATGGCGCCATGGCCGGCATTGGCGCGCACCGGTCGATGATGGGATGGTGAACTGCGGCGCCCGCCCTAGAGCGTGCTATGCACTTTGATGTGCCCGCGAAAGCCGGGAAAGGGGTCCGGGACGAGGCGTAGCACGCTTTATCCGAAGACCGCGCCGCCCGCATCCAGCGAGGGCGGCCGCAGAAGATCGGCATTGACGCCCATGGCCTCGCTGGCCCGCTCCACGGCCTGCCAAAGAGGGGCGGGCATCTGCAGTATTTCCTCGGGGGAATTCGCGCGGGCAATCCAGTCGCTGATCTCAACGTGCTGCTCGGGGGTGAGTAGGTCCAGGTTCAGCATTTCGTCAATGGTCTTCATCGGGTGTCGGTCTGTCGCTCGTGTGCGGAAGGTGTACGGAAAAGGAACGGCCCGTGCATTGTCAGCGGTCCACGGCAGGCAGTCGCTGCAGCAGGGCATCGCGGGCGCGCAGGCCGGCATTGGGCTTTTGCGCCTGCTCGTCCTGGATCAGCGTGGCGAACACCAGCCTGCGCTGGTCCTTGGTGGCCCAGCCCACGTACCAGCCATAGGCCCGGCTGGCGTCGTAGCGGTTGTCGCTGCCCGGCGAGCCCGTGCCCGTCTTGCCATGCACGGTCCAGCCGCCCACGGCCACTGGATGCCGGGTGATGCGCGCGGTCATGTCGATGGCTTGACTGTTCACGGGCAGTTCCCGGCGCACGATCCTGCGCATGAATGCCACCTGCTCGGCCGCCGAGATGCGCAGCGAAGACACCACCCACACGCCGTTGTGGCCCGGGTCGGCCACTGGCACGGCAGAGACATCCTCGTTGCCATAGCGGAAGGCCTTCACGTAGGCGTCAAAGCGCTGCTGGCCCAGACGCATCACCACCTGCTGCGAGTACCAGAACACCGAGTCTTTCATCCACGCCTGGGGCGTGATATCGCGCCGCCAGGCATCGCCGCCCCAGTCCGGATACTCCGGTTGGTACGGCCACGCGGGCCGGGATTCGTCCTGCAGGATGCCGGCGTCATAGCCCATCAGGCTGATGGCGATCTTGAAGGTGGAGGCCGGCGTGACCCGCTCGGCGCAGGCCGGGCCGCTGTGCACCAGGGACTGGCCCGTGTCGGCGTCGGCGACGAGGGTGCACAGTTCGTGCGCGACAACGGGGACGGGAACGGAAACCCAAAAAAAAGCTGCCACGGCCGTGGCAGCGGTTCCAGGAAATCTATGCATGTGCTGTGCGCTGCGGTGTTCGTATCTGGCGCGCGATCATAGATGCGCGCGCAGCCTTTGCAGAGCCCCTGCAGCAAACAGCCCCACGACGCCCTGGGCAAGCGCGTGTGGGACTTGCCCATGGATGGGAACTGCCCGCGGGGCTACGCCTGCGCCTCCTGCAACTGCCGCCACATCACCTTGCCGCTGCCGCTCTTGGGCAGGGCCTTGACGAACTCCACCACCTTTGGCGCCTTGTAGACGGCCATGTTCTCGCGGCACCACTGGATGATGTCCTCGGCCGTGGTGTCTTCCTTGCCGGCACGCAGCACGACGACGGCCTTGACCGACTCGCCCCGGTAAGCGTCGCGGGTGGAGATCACGCAGGCTTCCTGGATGGCGGGGTGGCGGAACATCAGCGACTCGACCTCGGCCGGCCAGACCTTGAAGCCGCTGGCGTTGATCATGCGCTTGAGGCGGTCGGTGATGAAGTAGTAGCCGTCCTCATCCACGTGGCCCAGGTCGCCGGTGCGAAAGAACCGCTTGCCGTCGATCTCCATGAAGACCTGGGCCGTGGCGTCGGGGCGCTTCCAGTAGCCGTCGAAGACCTCGGGCCCGTGGACCACGATCTCGCCCTGCTCACCCTGGGGCACTTCGGCACCGGTGTCAGGATCGATGACGCGCGCCTCCGTGCTCATGAAGGGAATGCCCAGGCACTGCTGCTTGGGGTGCTCGGACGGGTTGCTGTGCGTGGGCGCAGCGGTCTCGGTCAGGCCGTAGCCCTCGCAAAAGCGCAGGCCGTATTGCTCCAGCAGGCGCTGGGCCACGGCCTGGGGCATGGCCGCGCCGCCGCCGCCGATGTACTTGAGGCTGGTGAGGTCGAACTGCGCGAAGTTGGGGCTGCCCAGCAGGTCGATGACCATGGTGGGGATGTTGGTCCAGCTGGTGACCTGGTAGCGCGAGATCAGCCGCCCGGCCAGCTCGCGGTCCCAGCGCGGCATGACCACCACGGTGGCACCCATGAAGATGGCCGTGTGCAGTACCGACACCATGCCCGTGATGTGGAACATGGGCACCACCGCCAGCACGACCGCCTCGCTGGTGCCGCTGCCCCAGTAGCTGCCGGCCACGGCGTTGTGGTTGATGGAGCGGTGCGGGTGCATGCAGCCCTTGGGGTGGCCCGTGGTGCCGCTGGTGTAGGGCAGCACGGCCATGTCGTCGCGGCCCACCACATGGGGCGGCGCAGCGTCGGTGCAGGCCAGGGCCTGCTGCCAGGTGTGGACGCTGCCGCCCTCCAGCACAGCCGGCTCGCGCCGGGTGAGCAGCCAGTCGTGCCACTGCGCAGGCGGCGCATCGTCGCCCTGCACACCGGCATCGAAGGCATCGGTGAACTGGGTGACGATCAGGTGATCGAGCCGCTGGCCCGGCGCCAGCGCGTTGCTGGCCTTGGCCAGCTCGGGGGCCAGGTCGGCCGTGGTGATGGCGACCTTGGCGTCGGCGTCGGTGATGTAGTGCTTGAGCTCCTCGGCCATGTTCATGGGATTGACCGGCACCACCACGGCATTGGCGCGGAAGATGGCGTAGTGCGCCAGGATGAGCTGAGGCGTGTTCTGCATCAGCAGGATCACGCGGTCGCCGCGCTGCACGCCCAGGCTGTGCAGGTAGGCCGCCATGCGCTCCGTGCCCTCGCACAGCTCGCGGTAACTGATGGAGCTGCCGAAGTAGCGGATGGCCGGCTTGTCGGGATAGCGGCGCGCGTTGACGGCCAGGTTCTCCCATACGCTGGTGGCGGGCACGGTGATGGAATGGGGCAGACGGCTGGGCCAGAAGGCGTGGTGCGCGGGCAGGGTCGACATGGACGGATGGGCGTTGAATGGTCGGTGAGTGGATCGGACGGCGGCAATCCGCCTTGCCAGCGAGGCTAGGCGCACACCCGGTTCCCGGCATTGGGGAAGGCCCCAGGGAATCGTCGCCAAAGTGACGCTTGAGCGCCCATGGCATACCGGTGCCACCGCAACTCGCCTTGTGCTTTCGCAAGCCGGCCACGGGAACGCCACAAGTACGCCACGGGTACGATGGCGCCATGCCCTCCACGCCCGACATGCCCCACCTGTCCCGCCTGCAGCTGTCGCTGCGCGATCTGCTGGCCCGCCGCCGCAGCGCGGCCCTGGCCACCCAGCCCGCCGACTCCCCTGCCCCCGGGGCTGGCGATGCACTGCCCGCTCCCCGTCTGTCCATGGTGCCCTGGGCCTGGAATGCGCAGTTTGGCTGCTTTGTGCTGCACGTCAGCGCACTGGCAGCGCACACGCGGGCCATGGAACTGCACCCGGCCGTCAGCCTGCTGGTGTGCGCGGCCGAAGTGGACGGCGAGGGCGTGCATGCACTGGAGCGCGTGGCCATTGAAGGCGTGGCCAGCACACCTCCGCCCGGCAGCGTGCTGGCCGATGGCGCGCGCGACAGCTATGTGCTGCGCTTCCCCGAAGCCGCGTTCATGACCGATCTGGGCGACTTCCGCTTTGTCTGCATCACGCCATCCATCGCCCGGCACGTGGCGGGCTTTGGCGCGGCGCGCGATGTGTCGGCCCATGACCTGACCGAAGCACTGAGCATCCAGCCCAGCTGACTCACGTGCCCCGCACGTGGGCCGCGATCAGGGCGCCCGCCGCATCGCCCTGCCCCGCCACGCAGGCGCGCACATGGTCCTCCCACATCTGGCCCTGCTGCTCCACCTGGGCATGGACAAAGCGCTGCAGCATGCGCCGGGGATCGTCGCAGCGCTCGTAGGCATAGGGATCACCGCGCGTGCACAGCGCCTTGAACTGCAGCCAGGCCGCCTGGCGCGTGACGGGCATGCCCTGCAGGCGCTGCCACTGGTGCAGCAGCTCATGGGCAAAGATGCCTGCGATCTGCGGATGCGACAGGCGCAGCGGCTGGCGCGGATCGGACTGCATGAAAAAGGCGCGCGGCATGAAGATGCGCCCGCCATTCATGGACAGCGCCCTGCGCGTGTCGCCCAGGCGGCGCAGATAAAGGCGCATGCGCGGCAGCAGCGCATCCAGCGAGGCGCCGAAGTGCGTGCGCACAAAGGCCTGTTCCTGCGCATCGAGCGGCCGGCTCCAGAACACCATGCTCAGTCCCCCGGCCCCTGCCGATAGCGCCGTGCCATGAAATCCACGAAGGCACGCACGGCCGGGCGCAGATGCCGCGTGCGCGGATACAGCGCGTGGTAGCTGTACTGCCCCAGATGAAAACAGGGCAGCACCCGCACCAGCTGGCCGCGCTCGATGGCCGAGCGCACGGTATGCCAGGTCAGCGCCGCAATGCCCCGCCCCGCGCGTGCAGCCTCGAAGATGGTGGCCACCGAATCGGTGCGCAATGCCGCTAGCGGCTGGACCTCGGTGACAGCGCCCTGCCCGGACACCACGCTCCAGCGCAGCTGGGCCGGACCCGCAGCAAAGGCCAGGGCGCGGTGCGCGGCCAGTTGCTCTGGCGCCTGCACCACCCCGTGGCGCATCAGATAGGCGGGCGAAGCCACCAGCACCAGAGGCGAATGCGTGAGCAGCCGCGCCTGCAGTCCACTGTCCGGCAATTGCCGGCTGATGCGCACGGCTGCATCCACGCCCTCGGCCACCAAGTCCACCAGCCGGTCGGTGCACAGCAGTTGCAGCTCCAGATCCGGGAATTGCTGCTCGAACTCGGGCAGCCAGTCGCCCAGCTCGATGGCGCCCACGGCCAGCGGCAGCGTGATGCGCAGCACGCCCGCCACGCGTGCGCGGCGCACGGCCAGCGCGGCCTCGGCCGCATCGAGCTGCTCCAGCAACTGCACGCAGCTGAGGTAGTAGCTGCGCCCCGCCTCGGTCAGGCTCAGCCCGCGCGAATTGCGCTGCAGCAGCTGCGTGCCCAGTTCCGACTCCAGCCATTTGACATGGCGCGAGGCGGTCGAATGCGTCATGCCCAGCCTGTCCTGCGCCGCCGTGAAGCCCTGCGCATCCACCACGCCGCAAAACACCCGCATGGCCTGCCATCTGTCCATTGCCCGTGCACTCCTTTGGCGGGGATTGTGGGGCATGCGGGCGGCCGCATTCCGTTGCGCCACAGCCCCACGCCAGCCCCTTTTCCGACCCATTCCTCCCCTTGGGCCGCAGAAACAGACTATTCCTAGAGACAAGCACGCCGCAGCTGCCTAGATTGACCGGCAACCCGGACACAGGCTTGCCTCCACCAGCTCCCCGCCAGACGCATGGCCGCCTCCTGCCCGAGATTCCTAAAAATCCCGAGGGAGAAACTCACATGCACCCACGGCACACGCTGCTGCGCAGCGCCTTGCTATGCATTGCCGCACTGCTGGCCCAGGCCACGCCCACCCTGGCGGCTGCCGCCCCCAACCTGGGCGGCGGCTCCGGCAAATGCGACCCCACCGTGCAAAGCTGCGCCCCCGGCACGGGCGGCGGCATCGACCTCGGCGGTGGCGGTGGCGGCTCGGGCGGCGGCACCTGCACCCCCACGCCCGGCGGCAGCCCCTGCGGCGGCGCCGGCCCCGCCACCCAGGGCAACTCCAGCAGCACCCACCAGGGCGCAGGCAACCCCATCCACCTCATCAACGGCAACAAATACCAGCGCGAAGTGGACATGCCCGCCTTGCCCGGCGTGCTCGGCCTGGAAGTCGTGCGCCACTACAACAGCAGCTACAGCCGGGCCTACGTGCCGCCAGGCCTGCTCGGCCGCGGCTGGCTGCTCAGCTACGAGGCCCGCCTGTACGACCACCCCACCAACCTGCAGATCGTGCAGGCCGACGGCACCCGCATCATCTTCAGCAAGCTGCGCGAGCACCCCAGCCTGTGCGCCAGCGAGCAGCCGGGCAACGGCATCGTGCGCATCGAAGGCACGGATACAAAGGGCACCAAGGAAACCACGCCCGGCCAGGAACGGCACTACACCTGGCAGTGGATGGACGGGCGCGAGCTGCGCTTCAACCACCGGGGGCGCCTGACCCGCATCAGCCTGCCCTCGGGCGAACAGGTCCGCCTGGACTACAACGCCAAGGGCAACCGCCTGCTCAAGGTCACCGACCCGCAGGGGCGCAGCCTGCGCCTGCACTACGCCCAATCTTCGGGCGAGGACAGCTTCACCGGCGTGCAGGCCATTGACACCCCGCTGGGCCGCATCGGCTACCGCCACGGCAGCGCACCGTTGCCCGGCAGCACCCAGCCCCAGGCCAAGCTGAACGCCAGCCTCGTGCAGGTCAGCCTCCCGTCGGCCGATGGCCAAGCCCCGGTCCAGCGCCACTACCACTATGAGGACCCGCGCCACCCCACCTTGCTCACGGGCATCAGCGTCCAGGGCCAGGGCAGCGACGGCAAGCCCATGGACGAGCGCATCGCCAGCTACGCCTACGGCGACACCGGCCGCGCTATCTTGAGCGTGCGCGGCCCGCCGGACAGCCACCAGGAAAAAGTCACCCTGGACCTCAGCCAGCCCTGGAAGAACACCCTCACCAACAGCCTCGGGCAAACAACCACCTACCACTACGACACCATCGGCGGGCAATGGCGATTGCTTGAAGTGCGCGGCCCGGGCTGCGCCAGCTGCGGCCCCGGCGACATGCGCTACCGGTACGACGCGCAAGGGCGCCTGACCGACGCCACGCGGCTCGATCCCGCAGGCCGCCCGCTGGAAGGCACGCGCACCGAGCTGGACCCCTTCGGCCGCCCGCTGGCCGTGTACCGCATTCCCTACACACAAGGCCAAGCCCGGGCCCCGCAGCTGCAGGTGCGCTACGGCTACGGCAAGGACCCCTGGAAGCAATACGCGCCCGAACTCATCGCCCAGCCCAGCGTCGTGCCCGGGCGCGAACACCAGATCCGCATCCGCTACAACAGCAGCCGCCAGCCGCTGCAGATCACCGAGGCGGGCTTCAGCCCATTGGATGCCCAGGGCCAGCCCGCAGGCAATGCGGACGGCGCCACGCCCATCGAACGCAGCACGCGCTACCGCTACACCGAGATCAACGGCCGCAGCGTGCTGGTGGACATCGACGGGCCGCTGCCCACCTCGCTGGCAGGCTATGACGACGGAAGCCCGGCGCAGAACGACCTCACGCGGCTGCGCTGGGACCGCAGCGGCAGCCACGTCACGCGCGTGCTGCAGCCCGATGGCACCGCCGTGGCGCTGGAGCATGACCAGGCCGGGCGCATCACGACCCGCACCGAAGACGACGGCGTGCGGCGCCTCCAGCGCCAGATGCGCTACAGCGCCTTGTCCGCCAATGCCCTGCAGGCCGAAGAAATCACCACCAGCGGCTGGCTGCTGGACGCCGACGGCCAGCCCCGCGCCAGCAGCCGGCTGAGCCTGAATCCATACCGCATCCGCCACGACGCCCTGGGCCGCCCCAGCCAGGCCATCGACACGGCAGGCCGCAGCATCACCTGGGCCTACCAGGGCAGCACCCAGGCTAGGCTCGATGGCCTGGGCAACCGGGGCCAGATCGAACGCGACAGCGAAGGCCGCATCACGCGGCTGGGCCTGTACCGCGAAGGCCAGGACCTCCCCGAACGTGCGGCCTACTACGGCTGGAATGCGCAGGGGCGCCTGAGACACCGCCTGCTGCCCGATGGGCGCCTGGACAGCTACACCTACGGCGACGCGGGCGAGTTGCTCCAGCACACCGATGGCGACGACACCCGCACGCGCTGGCTGAACAACGGCAGTCTCCATGCCAGCCTGTCGCAAACGCCCGATGGGGCGGTACGGCTGGCATTGCAAGGCCCGGCCAGCGCGGCGATGGAGCAGATCACCAGCAAATCCCGGAGCACCCAACCCGCCGAACGCCGCCAGGCCCTGCACGACGACTTCGGCCGCACCGTCTGGCTCCAGCTTGCCGATCATGGCCGCCAAAGCGCACGCTACAACGAAGCCGATCAATTGCGGGTGCACACCCGCGCCGACGGCAGCAGCACCCACTACCAGTACGCTCCCAGTGGGCGTCTGCTGTCCAAGACCTACGAGCCGGCGCCCGGCGCAGATCGTCGCTCTTCCTCGCAAACCCGGCTGCACTACCAGGGCCGGCTGCTGCAGACCATCGACAGCAACTGGCAGCGCGAGTCCATCGAATACGACGCCCTGGGCCGCCCCGTGGCACGCACCATTGCGCTGGCCACGCCCGACGGCCAGGCCGAGCATACCTACCGCACCGCCACGCGCTATGGCCCGGACGGCCGGGTCCACAGCCGCACCCTGGCCGATGGCCGCGTGCTCGTCACCCGGCGCGGCCCCGCCAGCGACGGCGCCAGCGTGCAAGGGCTGCAACTGCAAAGCGCCTGGGTGGCCGGCCTGCTGCAGGCCAGCGACCACTGGCTGGGCGCTGGCGCCACAGGCTTGCTCGAACGCCTGCTGCCCGCGCAGACGGTGGTCGGCGACATCCAAACAGACGCCTTCAACGGCCTGCAGC
The DNA here is from genome assembly GCF_018437695.1 of Delftia sp. WY8. Classification (NCBI taxonomy): domain Bacteria; kingdom Pseudomonadati; phylum Pseudomonadota; class Betaproteobacteria; order Burkholderiales; family Comamonadaceae; genus Delftia; species Delftia sp. WY8. The sequence goes on along the minus strand of NZ_CP049795.1, from coordinate 6,048,956 downwards.
ACTACACGGCAGGCAATGGCCTGGCCACCTCGCGCCAATACGACATTGCCGGGCGCCTCACGCAGCAGACCACCGGGCAAGGCACATCGCAAGGCACATCGCAAGGCAGCGCACCCATCCTCAGCCAGCGCTACCGCTACGGCGTGGGCCCGCGCATCCGCGCCATCGAGCAGGAGGGGCCACCAGCCGGCCTGCAAAAGACCGACTACCGCTACCAGGGCTTCGGCAGGCTGGTGCAGGACAACGCACCGTCAGCACCAGCGCCCGTGCAGCGCGACAGCCAGGGCCGCACCGTCCAGGACGCATTGCACCGCTACACCTACACCGAGGCAGGACAGCTCCAGGGCATCAGCGACCACCAGGACCGGCCCATCGCCAGCTACCGCTACAACAGCCTGGGCCAGCGCGTGGGCAAGACCGTGCACCAGGGCGATGGGCAAACGCACAGCCACTACCTGTGGCAGGACAACCGGCTCGTCGCGGAAATGGATGGCGAAGGCCGCATCACCAGCCAGTACCTGTACCTGAACGAGGGGACTCGCACCCTGCCCATCGCCAAGCTGGAATCCGCGCACAACCGGGACAACGCCAGCGGCAAGGCGCGCATGCTGCACATCCACAACGACCACCGGGGCAGTCCGCAGGCCATGACGGACGCAGGCCAGCGCGTGGTCTGGCGTGCCCGCCAAACCCCCTGGGGAGCGCCGGCCATGCATCAGGCCGGCCACACAAGCCTGCCCCGGCAGCAGGCCGTGCTCAACCTGCGCCTGCCGGGCCAGTACTTCGACGAGGAAAGCGGACTGCACGACAACTGGCACCGCAGCTACGACCCGGCCAGCGGCCGCTACCTGCAGCCGGACCCGCTGGGCTACCCGGACGGACCCGATGCCTACCTGTATGCCGGCGGCGACCCGCTCAACCGCATCGATCCCACCGGGCTGTACCAGGAGGACATGCACTACTACATGGTCTTCTTCCTGGCCCTGGCCGCCGGCCTGGACTACGAACCTGCGCGCATCACGGCGCTGGCTTCGCAGTACGTGGATGACAACCCCATCACCAAGCCGCTGGACGATGCCAACACCCTCACCACGGTGGGCTCGATCTTCAAGAACCACCGGCAACTGCTGTGGTACCACTTCACGCTGTCCGACGACAAGGGCACCACGCTGCCCCAGTACGCCAACGACAACGTCAACAGCGTGGTGGGCAACCTGAGCCCGCAACTGAACAACCTGCTCAACGCCAGCCGGCTGGGCAACCCGGCCCAGCCCTGTGCCGAATACCAGTTCCTGGGCGAATTCCTGCACTCCTACCTGGACACCTTCAGCCACCGGGACAAGGACAACCGGCCGTTCGATGCCATCAGCGCGAAGCTGGGCATAGGGCATGGGTTTGCGGGGTCCGAGCCGGATTACACCTATGACGAGGACATGCCAATACTGGGAAATATGCCTGATCCAGAAGTGCCTTATTGGGACAAGCGGGAGTATCGATCGCTGCAAGGGGAGAAAGCGGTTTATGAGTTTCTGACGCGGTATGGGGCTAAGCCGGCGGTCAGTTTTAAAGAGATAGAAAAAGTGCTGGAGAGATTTAATGCCATTCGAGAGACTGGAAGAAATTCACCAAATAAATTTAATCTACTAGAAGATACCATCAAAGCCTGGATAAATGATGGCAAGCTAAAACCGACAAAGACAGATCAAAAGGAAGGATTAGTTGAATTAATGAAAATTAACCTTAAAGATGCAGAGTCTGGAGCTTACAGTGAAAGACAAGCCAACTCTAATCGGGAAAAATTTCTTGGAGGGCTCGTTGGGCAAGAAGAAAAATATCCAGGCGTCTGCTTACCCAGGAGTATCATATGCAAACCAGTATGAAAACTAAATCACTGATATTCATCTTGGCAATTTTATCTTCCGGACTCTCCCAAGGCATGACTTGGGAAGAATGGGCGGAAAGTCGCCATCCCCCCAGCGACAAAGGTCCATTGCCAGATGGCTGCAGTCCCGTCAAATATCGAGGTGGCTTTCATCCTATTGTTGAGTATGTCAGAGGGAGGGGGAATCACTGTGTAGTTCACGACTTTGTACAAAGAAAATTAAGAGATTTCATTAATGGCAGAGTACGCGGGTCACCAACAGACGAGGCTGGTCAGGGCAGTGTAATTAGTTTCTCGGAAGACAGCCATTCCAACATTGATCTAAGGAAACATCTTATATCTGGCAAGCCGTTTGAAAATACCCGCGGCATAGGCATGAATAGCAAATCACTGACTCACTTGGCAGTTCACAACGGAAAAATCGAAACGCCCGGTCCACTAGGTATTGGAATAGATATGGCACCTTATATAGAAGGTCGTCAGAGGCTACAGGAGTTGACAGAAGATCGTCCAGCAATCAAAGAAGTCGGCTACAGCCGTACATTCGCGGGTATTTGGGATTACACCCCACCCACCTTCTACACAGCAGAAAACCTCCAAATCAAAGCCGGCGGCCGCGCCATCATCATGGCGGGCTCCGACAACGTGGTGCGCAACAACACCATCGAGGTCGATGGCCGCACCGCTGTCTACCTGTACGGCCCGCGCTCGCTGGTGGAGGGCAACACCTTCATCGTGCACATGGACCCGCGCGACAAGGCCCCGCTGCCCGCCATCCTCAAGCTGCGCGATGCCGATGGCTCCATCATCCGCAGCAACCGCTTCATCGTGAAGCGCAGCGGGCTGTTCAGGAAGAAGGAAGAGGAACCCCAGGCAGGCATCAACCTGCTGGAGTCCAAAGGCGTTGTGATCGAAGGCAATGTGTTTGAAGAGATCACATTGCCGGTGCGCAAGGATGCAGCCAGTACCACAACGGAGAGTGGAAACATTTCAAAAGGCAGCCCCTGATGGAATGGAGGTATTCGACGGCCATATGCGGCAACCCACTCAACCGGATCGATACCACGGGCTGTACCAGGTGGACATGCACTACTACAGGTCTTCTTCCTGGCCCTGGCCGCCGACCTGGACTACGAGCCGGGGCGCGCATCACGGCGCTGGCTTCACAGTATGTGGAGACAACCTGTCCGACGACAGAGGAACCACGCTGCCCCAGTACGCCAACGACAACGTCAACAGCGTGGTGGGCAACCTGAGCCCGCAACTGAACAACCTGCTCAACGCCAGCCGGCTGGGCAACCCGGCCCAGCCCTGTGCCGAATACCAGTTCCTGGGCGAATTCCTGCACTCCTACCTGGACACCTTCAGCCACCGGGACAAGGACAACCGGCCGTTCGATGCCATCAGCGTGAAGCTGGGCATAGGGCATGGGTTTGCGGGGTCCGAGCCGGATTACACCTATGACGAGGACATGCCAATACTGGGGAATATGCCTGATCCAGAGGTGCCTTATTGGGACAAGCGTGAGTATCGATCGCTGCAAGGGGAGAAAGCGGTTTATGAGTTTCTGACGGCGTATGGAACTAGGCCTGCGCTGGGGTTTGAGGAGATCAGGAATGCGCTCGAGAGATTCAATGCAATTAGAGAGGAAGGGAAAGAATTTCCAAAGAAGATCGATTTCCTGCAAAAATCCGTTAATAGATTCATTGCCAATGGCAAATTAAATCCGAAAGGAAAGAATGACAAAGAAAATAAAGAAATAAATTTTCTTGATAAGATGAGCGAAAAATATGATAAAGATCAGGCGCAAATCAATAGAGAGATTTTTCTAGGAGATCTTATCGGACAGGAAGAAAAATACCCAGGGGTTTGCCTTCCGGGGAGCAGCGTATGCAAAGAGGTATGATCACTCTATTCTTGATGCTTAGTTCCGCACTATTGATTGAATGTCATTCAAATCAAAAAAAAACAGCCAACAACAGAAGAATGGGCGGAGCGTCGTCACCCACCTAGCGATACTTCCCCCCTACCGGAAGGGTGCAAAGCGATTAAATATCTCGGAGGCTATTACCCTATAGCAGCGGCTATTAGAGGCAATGGCCGCTATTGTGTAATTCACGATTTTATACAGCGAAAGGCCATTGACTGGATAGAGGGTGGAACAGTGCATGGCTCACCCACGGATAGTCAAGGCAATGGAAGCGTACTGACTTTTTACAAAAGCAGTCTATCTGAATTGGATTTGAGAGAACATCTAATCTCCGGTAGACCATTTAAGAATGTAAATGGAATAGGAATATTGGGCAATGATCAAGTTTTTTTAAAAGTTCATAACGGAAAAATAGAGACTCCTGGGGTTTTTGGCATAGGTGTTGAGATGGCGCCAAATATTATGATAAATAAAAGAATGAAAATGCTAACAGAAGACACTGCTGTTACAAAAGAATCCAACTGGAACCCGGAAACCGAGGCTTTTAACAAAATACCTTGGGATTATTTCCCTCCCACCTTCTACACAGCAGAAAACCTCCAAATCAAATCCGGCGGCCGCGCCATCATCATGGCCGGCTCCGACAACGTGGTGCGCAACAACACCATCGAGGTCGATGGCCGCACCGCCGTCTATCTGTACGGCCCGCGCTCGCTGGTGGAGGGCAACACCTTCATCGTGCACATGGACCTGCGCGACAAGGCCCCGTTGCCCGCCATCCTCAAGCTGCGCGATGCCGATGGTTCCATCATCCGCAACAACCGCTTCATCGTGAAGCGCAGCGGGCTGTTCAGGAAGAAGGAAGAGGAACCCCAGGCAGGCATCAACCTGCTGGAGTCCAAAGGCGTTGTGATCGAAGGCAATGTGTTCGAGCAGATCGCCGTGCCGGTGCGCAAGGATGCGGCCAGCACCACGACGGAGTACGGCAACGCCGTGGATTCTCGCTAGGAGACGATGCGCGGGTCCTGCCTGCAGGCTCAGCGCAGGGGCAGCTGCACCACATGCGCGGTGGGCAGCACATCGCCGAACACATCCTCGATCTCGGCCAGCGCGGCACGGTGCAGGCTGTCGGCGTCCACGGATTCGCCATTGCTGCGCGTGATGGCACGTGTGGCCACGGCGTCGCTGGCCACGACGACCTCGAAGCCCAGCGGCGCGGCATCGCGTGCGGCGCCGGCCACGCAGGCGTGCGTCATGAGGCCGCAGATGACCACGGTGGTGATGCCACGCGCGCGCAGCTGGTCGGCCAGGTCGGTGCCGACGAAGGCGCTGACGCTGCGCTTTTGCACCACGGTGTCGCCCGCGCGCGGCTGCAGGCCGGGGTGGAACTGGACGGCGCTGCCATTGACGGCGAACACGGGCGCACCCTCGGGGGCTATGTGCTGGATGTGGAACACGGCAACCTGCCCGGCATCGGCCCATTGCAGCAGGCGCCGTGCCTGTTCCAAGGCCTGCGGGCCGCGCGGGATGGGCAGGCGGCCGCTGAAGTACTCGTTCTGGAAGTCGATGATCAGCAGCGCCGTGGCACCCCGTGGCAAGTGGCTGCGCCCCGGCGCGCCTGACAGGGCGCGGAGGGTGGGATGGCTGGTGGATTGGGTGGCCTGGCTGGCCTGTTCTGCGAGGGACATGCAGTGCTCCTGAAAACGGGAAGTGGTTGATGCCTGCAGTCTAGAAACGCACAGGGCCCACCACAACGCCATGGAGCGGCCAGCATCTGTGCAGGTTCTGCACAGATCGCCCGTGCTTTGAAAAATGCCCCATCTCTGTGATGGCGCAAACGGCCTTGGGCCTTGCATCGCTCCAACCGGCTGCGTGCCGGTGAAGGTGGCGATGCCGCGTTGAACCATGGCCTGCGGCCCTCCCGATCACGGAAGGGCCGCAGGCCGGCACGGCGCTAGTTCTGCAGCTGCTGCCAGACCTTGTCCAGCCGCTTGATGCTGACCGGGTAAGGCGTGCGCAGCTCCTGGGCGAAGAAGCTCACGCGCAGCTCCTCCAGCATCCAGCGGTACTCCTGCATGCGCGCATCGATGTGGCCCTTGCGCTCGGCCACCAGGCGCCAGTAGCGCTGCTCCAGCGGGCGCAGCTCGGCCAGGCGGCTGGCGTCGCGCGCAGGGTCGGCGCGGTACTTGTCCAGCCGGCTGGTGATGGCCTTGAGGTAGCGCGCATAGTGCTGCAGCTGGGTCCAGGGCGCGGCCGCGATGAAGTTCTTGGGCACCAGGCGCTGCAGTTGCTGGGCGGCGTCGGCCGTGGCGTCGGGCGCATTCTTGGTGTCCTTGATCTTGCGCTGGGCCGCCGCGTACTCGACCAGGATGGTGGAGGCCATGCGCGCCACCTCGTTGGCGATCAGCGTCAGCCGGCCGCGCCCGTCCTGCACGCGCTGCTTGAACTGCGCGTCGTTGGTGGGCAGCGGCTCCTGCAGGAAGGCGCGGTCTATGGCCACGTCGATGATCTGCTCGCGCAGTTCCTCCTGCGTGCCCAGCGGCATGTAGGCGACGGCCATCTTCTGCAGGTCTGGAATGTTCTTTTCCAGGTACTTGAGCGCATCGCGGATCTGCAGCGCGAACAGGCGGCGCAGGCCCACGCGGTGGCGCGCGGCCGCGACCTCGGGCTCGTCGAAGACTTCGATGCCCACGGCATCGCCATGGTCGATCAGCGCAGGGAAGCCGATCAGCGTCTGCCCGCCCCGGCCGATCTCCATCAGCTCGGGCAGCTCGCCAAAGCTCCATTCCTTGTAGCGGCTGTCGGCGGGCTGGCTGGGCCTGGCGTTGCTGGCGGGCTTGGCATGGTCCGCCTTTTCAGGCTTTGCTGTCTTGTCCGGCCTGGCGCCAGATTCCGCCTTCTTGCCGGCTTCGGACGCGGCGGCAGGTGGGGCCGCAGCCTCGGTGACCGACGCCACCTTCAGCGCAGCCAGCGCCTGGAAGGCGCCGCGCGCCTTGGCGCCCAGCTCGGCCTTGAGCGCGCCCAGGTTGCGGCCCTGGCCCAGCTGGCGTCCATGCTCGTCCGTGATGCGGAAGTTCATGAACAGGTGCGGGCTGAGCATGTCCAGCTTGAAGTCGGCGCGCTTGACGTCCAGCGAGGTCTCGTCGCGCACCTGCTTGAGCAGGGCATCGATGAGCGATCCCTGGCCCCAACGTTCGGGCGTGGTGAAGAGTTCGGCCAGGCGCTGGGCGCTTTCGGGCAGGGGCACGAAGCGGCTGCGCGGGCGCTGCGGCAGGCTCTTGAGCAGGGCCTGGAGCTTGTCCTTGAGCATGCCGGGCACCAGCCATTCCACGCGCTCGTCGCTGACCTGGTTGAGCACGAACAGCGGCACGGTGACGGTGATGCCGTCGCGCGCGTCGCCCGGGCTGTGCAGGTAGCTGGCCGTGCAGTCCACGCCGCCGAGCTTGACCACCTTGGGAAAGGCCTGGGTGGTGATGCCAGCCGCCTCGTGGCGCATCAGCTCGTCGCGCGACAGGCGCAGCAGGTCGGCGTTTTCCTTGGCCGCCTCGCGGAACCAATGGTCGAAGGTGGCGCCGCTGAACACGTCCTTGGGGATCTGCTGGTCGTAGAAGGCGTAGATCAGCTCGTCATCGACCAGCACGTCCTGGCGGCGGCTCTTGTGCTCCAGCTCCTCGACCTTGCGCACCAGCTTGAGGTTGGCGGGCAGGAAGTGCCAGCGCGTGTCCCACTGACCCTCCACCAGGGCCTGGCGGATGAAGATCTCGCGCGCGGACTGCGGATCGATGCGGCCATAGCTCATGCGCCGGCCGTTGTAGACCACCAGGCCGTAGAGCGTGGCGCGCTCCAGCGCCACCACATCGGCCTGGTTCTTGGACCAGTGCGGATCGAGCAGTTGCTTCTTGAGCAGGTGGGCGCCGACTTCCTCCAGCCACTGCGGATCGATGGCGGCGATGCCCCGGCCGTACAGGCGCGAGGTCTCCACCAGCTCGGCCGCAACGATCCAGCGCCCCGGCTTCTTGGACAGGTGGGCGCCCGGGTGCGGATGGAAGCGGATGCCGCGCGCGCCCAGGTAGGCGTCGCTTTCATCGCCCTTGTAGCCCAGGTTGCCCAGCAGGCCGGACAGCATGGACAGGTGCACGGCGTCGTAGCCCGCGGGCTCGGTGTTGACCTTCCACTTGTGCTCGTTGACCACGGTCAGCAGCTGCGAGTGGATGTCGCGCCATTCGCGCACGCGGCGGATGTTGATGAAGTTCTGGCGCAGCAGCTGCTCCCACTGGCGGTTGCTGAGCTTGTGCGAGGGCTCGTCATCCGTGCCGGGACCGGTGTCCTGCGGATGGAAGGCCGCCAACGCCTCGGCCGCCGGGGCGGCCACGCTCTGCCCGCCGCTGCGCTGGGCCACGGGCAGGAAGGCGGCATTGCGCGCCGATGGCTTGGCGGCAGGCGCCTGGGCCGTGGCCATTTCCTTGCGGCTTTTGGCCACCACCTTGCCGCCGCGCGCATCCTGCAGCCATTTCCACAGGCGCAGGTAGCCGCTGAATTCGCTTTTCTCGTCGTCGAACTTGGCGTGCTGCTGGTCGGCCTGCTGCTGGGCCTCCAGCGGCCGGTCGCGCACGTCCTGCACGGACAGGGCGGAGGCGATGACCAGCACCTCGGCCACGGCGCCGCGCGTGCGCGCCTCCAGGATCATGCGGCCCACGCGCGGGTCCAGCGGCAGGCGCGACAGCTCGCGGCCCATGGGCAGCAGCTCGCCGCGCTCGTCCACGGCGCCCAGCTCGCCCAGCAGCTGGTAGCCGTCGGCAATGGCACGGCCCGAGGGCGCTTCGAGGAAGGGAAAGTTCACCACGTCGCCCAGGCCCAGCGACTTCATGCGCAGGATGACGCCGGCCAGCGAGGAGCGCAGGATTTCAGGGTCGGTGAAGCGCGCGCGCGTGCCGAAGTCGGCCTCGTCGTACAGGCGGATGCAGATGCCGTTGGCCACGCGGCCGCAGCGGCCGGCGCGCTGGTTGGCCGCCGCCTGGCTGATGGGCTCGACCAGCAGCTGCTCGACCTTGCTGCGGAAGGAATAGCGCTTGACGCGCGCCGTGCCTGCATCGATCACATAGCGGATGCCGGGCACGGTCAACGAGGTCTCGGCCACGTTGGTGGCCAGCACGATGCGCCGGCCCGTGTGGCTGTCGAAGATGCGGTCCTGCTCGGCCTGCGACAGGCGTGAGAACAGCGGCAGCACCTCGGCATGGCGCAGCACGGGCTGCTGTGCCAGGTGCTTGCGCAGGTGGTCCGCCGCCTCGCGGATCTCGCGCTCGCCGGGCAGGAAGACCAGGATGTCGCCACCCGCGCCGCCGGCCCACAGCTCGTCCACGCCTTCGGCGATGGCGTCGTTGAGGTCATGGTCGCGCTTTTCCTCGAACGGGCGCCAGCGCATCTCCACGGGGTAGGTGCGGCCCGAGACCATGATCACCGGCGCAGGCCCCTGGGGGCCTTCGAAGTGCCTGGAGAACCGCTCGGCATCGATGGTGGCCGATGTCACCACCACCTTGAGGTCGGGGCGCCGGGGCAGGATCTGCTTGATGTAGCCCAGCAGGAAGTCGATGTTGAGGCTGCGCTCGTGGGCCTCGTCGATGATCAGCGTGTCGTAGGCCTTGAGCAGCGGGTCGGTCTGCGTCTCGGCCAGCAGGATGCCGTCCGTCATCAGCTTGACCGAGGCGTCCTTGGACAGCCGGTCCTGGAAACGCACCTTGTAGCCCACCACATCGCCCAGCGGCGTGTTCAGCTCCTCGGCAATGCGCTTGGCCACCGAGCTGGCGGCAATGCGGCGCGGCTGCGTGTGGCCGATCAGGTGGCCGCGCACCTGGCCCTTGTCGTCGGGCGTGGCGTTGACCTTGCCCCGGCCCAGCGCCAGCGCGATCTTGGGCAGCTGCGTGGTCTTGCCCGAGCCCGTCTCGCCGCACACGATGATGACCTGGTGCCGGTCCATGGCCTCCATGATTTCCTCACGGCGGGCGGATACGGGCAGGGATTCAGGGAAGCTGATCTTCAAAGGCATAAGGGGCTGGATTATCCCCGCGCCATGCCGGCGGCGCCACGCGGCTGCAGATTTCCATACGCCTGCCCTGTGCCGCCCGCATGAAAACCCCCGCATGCCAGGGCCTTCGCCAAGTCAGGCCAGCGGCATGCAAGGCATTGCGCACAATCGGCGCTCGCCTTGCCGCCCGCTCCCGGCGCTGGCCGCCTCACCCGCCTTCCTCGATCTGCTCCCCATGGTTACTCTTGCCGCCCTCGTCATCCCGCTATTGGCCCTGTGGCTGTGGTGGCCCGTCCGCCTGATGCCGCGCCGCGCACGCCTGATGGCGGCCGTCGCCACGGCGGCCCTGGGCTGCACGCCCGCCCTGCTGCTGGTACTGCTGCGCGAGGGCACGGTCGAGTACCGCACGCTGGCCTATCTGCAGGTGCCGGGCGGCTGGGTGCTGGCCCTGCTGCTGATGCTGGCCGTCTTCATCGTGCTGCGCGACGGCCTCTGGGCGCTGGCCGCCGTGGCCCGGCGCGAGGACTGGAAGCAGCGCCTGCACGCCCCGCTGCTCACGGCCGGCGCCCTGGCCCTGGCAGGCCTGCTGTCGGCCTGGGGCGTGACCAATGCGCTGCGCCCGCCCGAGGTGCACGAGCGCACGCTGCGCCTGCCCGGCCTGCCCGCCGGCCTAGAAGGCCTGCGCGTGGCCGTGCTGGCCGACATCCACGCCAGCCCCATCAACGACGCACGCTATGTGCAGACCATCGTGGACCGCACGCTGGGCGCGCGCCCCGACCTCATCGTGCTGCCCGGCGACATGGTGGACGGCGACGTGGACAGCGGCCGCGCCAACATCGCGCCGCTGGCGCAGCTCAAGGCACGCCACGGCGTCTGGGCGGCGCCCGGCAACCATGAGTACTACAGCGGCTACGACGCCTGGATGGCCGAATTCCGCCGCCTGGGCCTGAACCTGCTGGAAAACCGCATGCAGCTGATCGATGTGCAGGGCGCGCGCCTGGCGCTGTCGGGCATCGGCGATCCGGCCTATGGCCGCCTGTCGCGCCAGAACACCGACCCGTCCGTGCCCGAAGGCGTGCCGCCCGACATCGACACCGTGGCCCGCCAGGCCAAAGAGGCCGGTGCGCAATACCACCTGCTGCTGGCCCACCAGCCCAAGACCGCCCGCGACAACGCGGCCCACGGCGTGGGCCTGCAGCTGTCGGGCCATACGCACGGCGGCCTGATCCTGGGCATGGACCAATGGCTGGTGGCGCCCGCCAATGACGGCTTTGTGCGCGGCGAGTACGAGGTCGGCGCCATGAAGCTCTTCGTCAGCGCCGGCGCAGGCCTGTGGGCCGGCTTTGCCGTGCGCCTGGGCGTGCCGGCCAGCATCGACCTGCTGGTGCTGCGCGGGGCCTGACCTTCAGGCCGCAGGCGCAACCGCTGCGCCCTGGATGCCGTGGCGCTGCAGTGCCTCGGCCACAAAGCCCGAGGCCTTGGCCTCTTCCACAAAGGCCGCCAGCACGCGCAGGGCCTCATCGCCCCGCCCCTTGGGCAGGCCCATGGCCTGCTGGATCACCATGAAGCGGCCTGGCAGCGGGCGCAGGCCGGGCAGGCGGGCGGCATCGGCCTCCAATTGCTGCTTGACACCGGCGGCCACGTCGGCCGTCGATTCCACAAAGGTCTGCACCACGGCGGGCGAGGACACGGCGCGCTCTATCTGCGCATGCTTGAGCTCGCGGCTCAGGTACAGGTCATAGGCGCTGCCCTTGCCGACCACGACCGTGTGCCCGGCCCGGTCCACCTGGGCGTTGTCGGTCAGCGGCGAATCCTGGCGCACCAGGTAGCTGCCCTCGATCAGCACATAGGGTGCCGTGAAGCCGATGCCCGCGCCACGCACGGGGTCCACGGCAAAGAAGCCGAAGTCGGCCTCCTCGCGCGTGACGGCATCCACCGACTTGGCGGCCGTGTCGAAGACCACCAGTTCCAGCTCCAACCCCAGCTGCTGCGCAAAGCGCCGGGCCAGGTCGATGGACACGCCCGCAGGCCGGCCGTCGGCATCCAGCCGCGCAAGAATGGGATTGCCGGTGTTGATGGAGGCGCGGATGCGGCCAAGCGGCGCGAGGGTGGACAGCAGCTGGGAGGAATGGTTCATGGATGGCTTTCGAAGTGGCAGACAGAAGGGGCGGCGGTCTTCAAACCTTCATTGTCTGCGCACACGGCCGGTGCAAGGTCCGGGTGTCATCTCACCAGCGAGCATGGCTTGCCGGTATTGGGTCTTGGATTGCCATTGCGTCCAGCACTGGAATTGGGGTTGGACTTCATCGCAATCCCTGCTGGTCAAGCGGCATGAAATCCGCACACAACCCATTGTTATAAAAGGAAAAAACAACACCTTAAAATCAGACCATGTAGAGATCGTCTGAGGCAAATAAATGAACCTGGACAGCAAACTTCAGATATCGCTGAGCAAGCGCTCCGGCAACATCGTGCTCCGGCGTGATCTGAGCAGATTGGCAAGCGCTTCCCACCTCAGCGAGGCCTTGCATGACTTGGTCTCGGACGGCCGCCTGATCCGCCTGGGCGCCGGCATCTATGCCAAGGCAAGGCCCGATGCCAGCGGCGATCCGCAGTTGCTCGCCCCCAGCGATGAGCTGGTCAGGGAGGTGCTGGACAGACTGGGAATCAGGTTTCGCAGCGTGGATCTGGTCAACGAGGCGGGCCAGGCCACGCTACTGATCGATGCAGGCAGCCAGCGCGTCTCACGCAGGCTGAATCTGGGCGATGTGGCCGTGCGCTATGTCCGCAATCCCTCGGCACCTGATGAACCCGGCGAAACCTTGCCCGCAGACGTGAACGCCCTGCCCACCAAAGGTGTACGCCAGTTTGTCGAGCGGCTGGCCCGCACGCACCACATCCAGCACCAGCGTACCGGACTGGACGACTATGCACAGGCAGTCACACGCGCTGCAGGAGATGAAGTGGAGCTCGACAGCACGGGCAAGCTGCTCGTGGCCTTGAAGAAAAAACATGTCATCAATGGCCGGCAGCTTGCCAGGCTGATGACCAATCACATGAGGGAGGTGCAGGATGTTCGATCCGTTCGGGGACTTCGAAAGCGCGGGCTACCTGCGCAACATTGAAGGACTGAAAGACGCCCGTGAGGTCAAGATCCAGGAACACCTCTTTTTCGAGGCCAACCTGGAAGAAGCACTTGCCTTTCTGGCAAGCATCCGGGGCCGGATTGGCTACCGCGATTTTTTGCGCGTTCACGCCATCCTGTTTTCCGACTTCTACCCCTGGGCCGGCCAGGACAGGCGTGCGCTGGGCGTGGGCCGGCTCGTCGGCAGGGGTGCAGGCCTGCAATTCGAAGTGTCAGAGCTGTGCCAGCGCGCCGTAGAATGGGGCCTGGACATGGGCAACGATGCAGGCACCCTGCGCGACAAACCTGGTGCTGTCATGGGCGCGTTTGCCTGGGGTCATCCCTTTCTCGACGGAAATGGACGCAGCATGCTGCTGATCCATGCCGAGCTGTGCCACCGCGCGGGCTTTGCCATCGACTGGCTGGACTCCAGCAAGGAGGCTTATCTGAAGGCACTGACCCAGGAGATCCAGAACCCGCAAGGCAGACACCTCGATGCCTATCTGCGCCCCTTGATCACCTCGGCCAACACGCAGACCACCTTGCTTGATCATCTGCGGGCATTGCCAGGGCTGAAGGGTCCGGGCGATGACGTGCATCGCCCGGACATGAACGTGGCATACCGGGCCGACGACCAGAAAGCAGCCCAGTCCTATCTGGAGATGAAGCGGGCACGCGGCGAGCATGCCGCTTGACAGCGGTACAGCACCCCTCCCCCTCCCCTACCCCTCATTGACCACCAACGACAGCGCATGCGCCTCGGTAGGCAAAGGCACATCCCAGCGCTGCAGCAGGCCGAGCAGGGCCGCGTTGGTCAGCGTGGTGTCGCGCGCGCGGTTGCGGGCCAGCAGGGTCGGGCGGCTGGCTTCCAAGTGCACGAGTTCCACGCGGGCGCCGTAGGCCAGGCACAGGTCCACGGTCTTGCCGCGCATCTGGCGCGACAGGTGGGTGGCATTCCAGACGAAGGGCTGGCCCGCGCGCAGCAGGGCCTTGGCCTTGTCCACGGCGTGGTGGGCAGCCGCGCCCTCATTCTGGCCGTGGCGCAGGCCCAACTCCGTACGCGCATCGTCGAAGGAGACCACGGGCAGTTCGCCATGGTGGGCGGCCACCCAGGTGTTCTTGCCGCTGGCCGGCAGGCCGCACATGACGATGGCGCGCGAGCCGGCCTGCTCGTGCAGCGCATAGTCGGGATGCAGCTGCGCGCCGCGGAAGTAGCGCACCGCCGTCTCGTCCGAGGCAAAGCGGCGCGGCGTGCGCAGGCAGCCCTCTTCCAGCGCGAACTCGCGCACCAGCTCGATGTTGACCAGCACGGACGCAATGTCCGGGCAGATGCGCCCGCGCATGTCGGCCCGCGCCAGCAGCGTGAGCAGGTGCAGGTCCACCTGCCAGGACAACTCGCGCACGATGAACTCGGGCGAGTGGCCGCGCCGCGAATCGGCAAAGGCGAAGAACGGCACCTGGTGCACGGCAATCAGCCGGCAGATGGCTTCGCGCTGGTCCACGGGCGCGCCGGCTTCCCAGAGCATGAGCCGCGCATCCAGCGCACCGCGGCGCGAATGGCCGGGTTGGCCGATGCGGCCGTCCTCGCCCACCACGGTGGTCGAGCACTTGGCCACGTCGTGCAGCAGCGCGGCCAGGAAGACCGTCTCGCGCTCGGTGGCGGTGAGTGCCGCATGGCCGGGGTCGGCCAGCAGCTCGCGTACCACCATCTGCGTGTGCGTCCAGACATCGCCTTCGCCGTGATAGACGGGGTCCTGCGGCGTGGTTTTGGCCTGCTCCAGCTGGGGGAAGGCGGCCAGGCAAGCCGCGAAGTCGGGGTCGGCGCCGGGCTGCGGCACCAGGGACTGGATCTGTTTCCAGTTCGTCATGGAAATCTCCTTGCGATGGGTCTGCGCTGCAGGCCTCACCAGCTTTTTGAAATATCGGCCGCAAAGATGTCTGCGCCTTCGCGCAGCCCGTTAGGGACGATGGGCCGCTCGCTGTGGTGCGAGCCCGAGTCGAGGATGACCTGCACGAAGTCCGGCCGCACGAACTTGTAGCGCGCCACGGTCTGGCCGTCCTCCTCCACCTTGAGGTAGAGGCCTTCGGCCAACTCGGAGCCGTCGGTCTGCCGCCAGCACAGCGGCAGGTCCAGCTTCTGGCGGGCCACCACCTGCTCGAAGGCCTGGCGCCAGCGCGCGCTGCGGCCCAGCGAGGGGGCCAGCAGCGCCAGCAGGTCCTGCATGCGCCGGGGCGCCACCCCGCTGTAGAGCACAGGCACCGAGACCACGGGCACGCCGGCCAGCAGGGCATGGCGGCGCGGCGTGTCCAGGAAGCACTGCGCCGAGCGGTCCCAGATGTCGAACTCGCAGAACCAGTGCGGCAGCGCGTCGTAGAACAGCGAGTGCTTGGCATACATCCACTCGCCGAACACCTGGTAGCGGTCGTCCAGCAGGGACAGCAGCGCGCCCTCGTGGGCCTGGGCCCATTGCTTGAAGAGGTTGAACTGGCGCTCGCGCCCGCCGGGCCGCTCGCTGTCCAGGTAGTGGCCGCGCGACTGCAGCAGCAGCTGGCCGTCGCCGGCAAAGCTCAGCGCGGCGTTGGCGCCGTCGAGCTTTTCCTCGACGACGATGTGCTGGCCGGCCAGCCGCTCATAGGGCACGGCGTCGTCCTGGTCACCGGACTGCAGGCGCGAGCCGCGCAGGTGCGGCGTGCGGGGGTATTTGAGGATCTCGACGCTCGAAAGAAAGTGAGCGCCTTGGGCAATGGATGGGGTCATGTCGTGCTTTCCGAAAACGATGCAGCACCCCACGGCGCCATGCCATGGGGCGGGAAAAGCCGACGACGACGCCAGGCGCCGCAATGCAGGGGATGCAGCGACAGCGCGGCCTGGCCCGTGGTGGCCGGGCCGGCAGGCTGTCGAAGGGGAAGATGGCAGGACTGTCGGGGCCGTCCGCAAAAAGGACGGTCAGCCGCAAGCCCTCAAAAGGCCACGCACCGCAGCGCACACGCAAAAGACATCCGGGGCAAGGCCAGGATCAGCGTGTGACGAAGTCGTTCAGCAGGAAGCTGTGCGGCGGGGCATGGTGCACCTCGAAAGGGTGAGGGTGGATGGGAGGGGTGCGAGTCTATCGCCCGTTGCCCCGCAGGCACAAGCGGCTGCGCGCCATGCCGGGCCGATTGTTGGCTGCTAGCCACGCACGGCGGACTTGAAGGCGGCGCCCAGCGCATCCAGCGCTGCGCGCGGCCGGCCTTCGCGCACGCGGGTGTGCAGCAGCACCGGCAGGCGCGGCAGCGTGGGCAGGCCCAGGCGCGGGCCCACGTCCACGGCGCCCAGGGCCAGCATGCGCGGCGCCAGCGCGGCCACGCCCAGCCCCGCCATGACGGCGGCCGAGACAGCGGCCACGCCGCCGCCCACGAACACCTCGGTCCACGGCATGCGCGCCGAATCCAGCAGCTGCCCGGCCATGGCGCGCACGCCGCAGGGCTCGGCCAGCGTGGCCAGCGGCAGGGGCTCGCCCGCGCGGTGCTGCCAGCCGGGCGCGGCAAACCAGCCGAAGGGCTCCTCGGCCAGCAGCTCGCCGTCGTCACGCCCGGCATGCGTGCGAACGATCACCGTGTCGTACTCGCGCCGGTCGAATCCCTGCAGCAGCGGGCCGGACGATGCAATGCGGATGTCGATCAGCAGCTGCGGGTCCTGCGCATTCATGCGGGCGATCAGGGCCGGCAGCTCAGGCCCGGCCACGTGGTCGCTGATGCCGATGGTCAGCCGCTGGCGCGTGCTGACGGCCAGCGCCAGTGCGCGCTCATGGGCCTGCAGCAGTTCGCGCGCATGGGGCAGGAAGTCGGCGCCCAGCGCCGACAGCTGCACATGGCGCGGCGTGCGCTCGACCAGCCTGCAGCCCAGCCGCTGCTCCAGCCGCTTGAGCTTGAGGCTGACGGCGGCCTGCGTGGTCTGCATGGCTTCGGCCGCGCGCGTGAAGCTGCCCAGGTCCGCGATGTGCACGAAGCCTTGCACGGCATCCAGGTCCAGAGGTCGTTGAATCATTGCAATCCATTATTACTGATATCAGCAATCATGGCTTTTCAAAATATCTGGTGCGGCCTACCTTCGAGGCTCCCACTACGCAAAGCAACGCAACTCAACTCAACGCAACGCAACGCAACGCAAAGGAGCCACACCATGCCCATGACCCGGATCAACATGCGCGCCGGCAAGTCCCCCGTCTACCGCCAGGCCATCTGCGACAGCCTCTACCGCGCCATGCGCGAGACCTTCAACGTGCCGGAGGACGACCAGTTCATGACCATCACCGAGCATGACGGCGACAACTTCCGCTACGGCGCCTCCTACCTGGGCGTGGCGCGCAGCGACGATCTGGTGCTGGTGCAGCTCACGGTCAGCAACACCCGCAGCCTGGAGCAGAAGAAGGCGCTGTTCAGCCGCATCGCCGAGCTGCTGGTCGAAAGCCCCGGCCTGCGGCCCGAGGACGTATTCGTCAACCTGGTCGAGGTGGACAAGGAGAACTGGTCCATGGGCCACGGGCTCGCGCAATACGCAACTTAAAACACGCGGATCGGCGCAACACCCACAGCGCCGCGCTCAGGCCGGCACCGCCAGCGCCGCCACGAATTGCTGGCCCACGGCGGTGATGATCTCGGCGCGCGCCGCCGTGCGCAGCTGCACCAGGGCGATCTGCCGGCTCTCGGCGGTCTGGGCAATGGGCAGCACGCGCAGGCGCGGGTCGCCCTCCCAGCCATGCCGCGCCAGATTGGGCAGCATGGCCACGCCCATGCCGTCGCGCACCAGCTCCACGATGGTCTCGATGGAGTTGAGCTCCAGGAACTCCTGGGGCTTGGCGCGCAGGCGACGCAGCGTGCGCTCCACCAGCTCGCCCGTGTGCTCGGTGCGGTCGAAGCGGATGAAGGGATAGCGCTCCACCATGTCGGCGGGCGCCGCGGGCCGGGCGGCGCGCGGCGCCAGCAGCACCATGGGCTCGGCGTACAGCGGTGTCCAGACCAGCGAGGGGCGCTTGATGGCCGGGTTGTGGACCACCACCGCCGCGTCCAGCTCATGGTTCTCCACCTGGGCGATCAGCCGGTTGGACTTGCCCGAGACCACATGCAGGTCCACCGCCGGATGGTGGCGCTTGAGCTCCAGCGTGGCGCGCACCAGCTGGCTCAGCGCCGAGACGATGGAGCCGAACTGCACGGTGCCGGCCAGCGGTGCGTCGGCCCGCGTGCCGTGCTTGGCCTGCTCATACAGCGCCACCAGCTGGGTGGCAATGGGCACCAGCGCCCGGCCCTGCTCGTTGAGCGTGACCAGCTTGCCCTGGCGCGCGAAGAGCTTGCGCTTGAGGTCGTTTTCCAGCGTGCGCATCTGCAGCCCCACGGCCACCTGGGTCAGCGCCACGCGCTGTCCGGCGGCGGTGAAGGAGCCCTCGGCCGCCACGGCCAGAAAAGTGCGAAGAATGCGCAGGCTTGGCATAAAAGTTTTGCTTTCAAGATTCGTAAGAAATTCCAGCTTTCACCAAACAGTTTCTATCATCAAAATCGCTGGCAACCGATAGCCGATCGTCCTGATCGCACCCTCCCACTTCCCGGATTTCTGGAGATCTCCATGCCTGCACCCGTGTCCCGCCGCCTGCTTGTCTGCTGCGCCGCCCTGTTGACCTGCGCCACGCCCGGCTGGGCCGCGCCCGCCGCCGATGCCTGGCCCTCGCAGCCGCTGAAGATCATGGTGGGCTTTGCCGCCGGCGGCGCCAACGACATCGTGGCCCGCATCCTGGCCAAGGAGCTGCAGCAGCGCCTGGGCCAGAGCGTGGTGGTGGAGAACCGCGGCGGCGCGGGCGGCCTGATCGCCAGCGAAGTGGTGGCCAAGGCGCCCAAGAACGGCTACACGCTGCTGCTGGGCTCCATCGGCAGCAACACCGTGGCGCCCGTGCTGGCCAAGAAGCTGTCGTTCGACCCGCGCAAGGACCTGGAGCCCATCACCCTGGTGGCCGAGTCCGGCAACGCGCTGCTGGTGAACGCCGCCCTGCCCTACAAGACGGTGCAGGAAATGATCGAGGCCGCGCGCAAGGCGCCAGGCAGCATCAACTACGCATCGTCGGGCAACGGCTCCACCCTGCACCTGGCCGGCGCGCTGTTCGCGCAGCAGGCCGGCGTGAACCTGGTGCACGTGCCCTACCGCGGCAACGGCCCGGCCATCACCGATGTGTCGGGCGGCCAGGTGCAGGCCATCTTCTCGGGCATTCCGCCCGCCATCACCTCGGCCAAGACCGGCCAGACCCGCATCCTGGCCGTGACCACGAAGCAGCGCGTCAAGAACCTGCCCAACGTGCCCACCGTCGCCGAGGCCGGCCTGCCCGGCTATGCCTTCACGTCCTGGTACGGCCTGTTCACCACGGGCGGCACGGACCCGGCCATCGTCGAGCGGCTGGCCCAGGAAGTGCGCAAGATCATGGAGCGCCCCGAAGTGCAGGCCCAGTTCGAGGCCCAGGGCCTGGACCCCGAGACCAGCGACCCCAAGTCCTTCAAGCAGCAGATCGACCGCGAGCTGACACGCTGGAGCCGTGACGTGAAGACCATGGGCATCACCGCCGACTGAGGCAGGTTCTTTCATGCACGCCTCTTCCTCACCCTTCACTCCCGGCAACCCCTACGACTCCAGGCGGGTGCCCGTGTTCGCGCGCAATGCCGTGTCCACCTCCCACCCGCTGGCGGCGCAGGCCGGCCTGCGCATGCTGTGGGCAGGCGGCAACGCGGTGGACGCGGCCATTGCGGCGGCGGCGGCCATGACCATCGTCGAGCCGGTGAGCAACGGCCTGGGCTCGGACGCCTTCTGCATCCTCTGGGATGGCAAGGAGCTGCACGGACTCAACGCCAGCGGCCGCGCACCGCAGGGCTGGGCGCCCGAGTACTTCCACCAGCGCTACGGCCGCCAGGACAAGCCGCCGCGCCGGGGCGTGGACTCCATCACCGTGCCGGGCGCCGTCAGCGCCTGGGTGGCCCTGCACGAGCGCTTCGGCAAGCTGCCCTTTGACGCGCTGATGGAGCCGGCCGCCGAGATCGCCGAGCGCGGCTACCTGGTGCCGCCCGTGGTCCAGCAGAAATGGGCCGCAGGCGCGCCCGAGCTGCAATCGCAGCCGGGGTTCAGGGAAAGCTTCCTGCCCCGGGGCCGCGCGCCGGAAGTGGGCGAGCTGTTCCGCTTTCCCGCCGCAGCGCGCGCCCTGCGCGCCATTGGCGCCACGCGCGGCAAGGCCTTCTATGAAGGCGAGATTGCCCGGGCCGTGACCTCGTTCGTGCAGCAGCACGGCGGCTGCCTGGGCATGGCCGACATGGCCGCGCACGAGGTGCAATGGGTGCAGCCGCTGGCCAAGGACTACCGCGGCCACACGCTGCACGAGATCCCGCCGGGCGGGCAAGGCATTGCCGCGCAGATTGCGCTGGGCATTCTGTCCAACTTCGACCTGACCAGCCTGCCCGTGGATGGCGTGGCCTCCCAGCATCTGCAGATCGAGGCCATGAAGCTGGCCTTTGCCGACATCTACCGCTACGTGGCCGATGCGGACATGGAGGTGACGCCCGCACAGATGCTCGACGACGCCTACCTGGCCTCGCGCGCCAGGCTGATCGATCCGCGCCGTGCGCAGGACTTCAAAGCCGGCAACCCCGTGCGCGGCGGCACCATCTACCTGACGGCAGCCGACGAGAACGGCATGATGGTCAGCTTCATCCAGAGCAACTTCTCGGGCTTTGGCTCGGGCGTGGTGGAGCCGAGCTTCGGCATCAGCCTGCAAAACCGCGGCCACGGCTTCGGCACCGACCCCCAGCATCCCAACCGCGCCAACCTGGTGGGCCCGGGCAAGCGCCCCTTCCATACCATCATTCCGGCCTTCCTGACCCGCGACGGCCAGCCCGTGATGAGCTTCGGCGTCATGGGCGGCAACATGCAGCCCCAGGGCCACATGCAGACTGTGGTGCGCATGCTGGACTACCGCCAGTCGCCCCAGGCGGCCTGCGATGCGCCGCGCTGGCGCGTCAACGAAGGCCTGGCCATCAACGTGGAAGGCGGCATGGACCCGGCCACCATTGCCGGCCTGCAGGCGCTGGGCCACCAGGTGGAGGTCATCCACGACCCCTACCAGGACTTCGGCGCCGGCCAGTTCATCTGGCGCATGGGCGATCCCGCCGTGGAGGGCTACCAGATCGCCAGCGACCCGCGCCGCGACGGGCTGGCGGCCGGGTACTAGAGGATCGGGAAAGTGCGCGCGGCGGCTACTCCGCGCGCAGACGCCCCTGCCGGGTCAGCCGCGCCGCCAGCGCGGCTTCTTCGCTGACCAGGCGCTGCAGCACGGCCGCGCTGGCCGGGAAGGGCTCGCTGCCCAGCTCGCGGATCAGGCGGCTGAACTCCGGGTCGGCCACAGACTGGGAGATCCAGCCATACAGGCTGTCCACGCTGGCCGTGGGCGCACCCTTGGGCGCGAACACGCCCACGAAGGTGGTGGCATCGAACACCGGCAGGCCCAGCTGGGCCAGGTCGGGCACATCGGCCAGCCCGCCCCCGGCGCGCGGCCCCAGCACGAACAGCGCGCGCAGGGCGCCGCTCTTGATATGCGGCGTGGAGCTGGTGATCTGGTCCACCACGGCATCAATCTGCCCGCCGATCAAATCAACCAGGGCCGGCCCCGATCCCTTGTAGGGCACGGGATTGACGCGCACCTTCACCGCATCTTCCAGCTGCAGCACAGCCAGGTGATTGGGCGAGCCCGGGCCGGCATGGCCCACGGTCACGCTGCCATCCTTGGCCTTCATCGCCTTGATGAAATCGGCAGCGGTCTTGAAGCGCGCGTCGTTGGCGCGCACCACCACGACCACGGGCGTGCGGCTGACCACGGCAATGGGCGCAAAGCTGTCGGCGCGGTAGGGCAGCTTGATCATCTCGGGCAAGGTGCCCAACTGGCCCGGCGTAGCCACCAGCAGCGTATGCCCGTCTGGCTCGGCGCGCGCCACCCAGCCCGAGCCCACGGCACCACCGCCGCCCGCACGGTTGTCCACGATCACGGACTGCCCCGCATGCCGGGCCAGCGGAATGCCCAGCGTGCGGGCCACGATGTCCACGTTGCCGCCCGGCGCAAAGGGCACGACCAGCGTGAGCGGCTTGGCCGGAAATGCGCGCGCCTGCACTGCCGATGCAGCCGATGCCGCAGCCAGTGCCGCGAAAGATACCGCCGTGCGGATAAAGCCTCTGCGGCCCGATGTGATTCGATTCATTTTCTCTGTCTCCTGCTATTTGAAAATCAATGACCCCAATACAGGCGCGCGGGGTTATCGACCAATACCGTGTGCCTGTATTCCTCTGGAACCCAATCCACCAGTGCCTGCGCCAATTCGCCAGCGGAATTCGAACGGGCCTTTATTCCGGGATGCGGCCAGTCCGACCCCCATACGATCCGGTGCGGATTGGCCTGCACCAGGGCATGTGCAATGGGAGTCACGGCCGGGTCCACGGCCGATGCCGTTGCCGATATCCGGTAGGCGCCCGAGAACTTCACCCAGGCCCGGCCTTCCTTCATCAGCGCCTGCAGATTGCGGCTGCCCGGCCCGCCGGCGCCCAGCTGGCGCGACGGGTGGCCGAAGTGATCCACCACCACGGCCACGCCCATGTCGGCCACGCGCTGCGCCAGGCCAGGGTCTTCATCCACGTTCACCAGCAATTGCACATGCCAGCCCAGGCCCCGGATGCGGTCGGCCACGGCCTGCAGGCTGGAGACGGAGACCCCGCCCGAAAACAGCGCATTGCACCGTGCGCCACGCACGCCCAGGGCGTGCAGCGCTTCGATCTCTGTATCCGGCGTGTCCTCGTAGATCACGGCCACGCCACGCATGCGGCCCGATTCGGCATGGCGCAGCGTCTGCTTGAGAAGGCCGTGATCGCGGCCATACACGCTGGGCTGGACCAGAACGCAACGGTCCACGCCCAATGGGCGAAAGGCTTTCCAATAACCGTCCATGGACGCGACAGCCGGTGTATAGGCGCGCTCCGCAATCAACGGAAAATCATCGAAACGACCAAATACATGGAAATGGGTATCGCAGGAATTTTCTGGAAACAGATATTGTTCCGCTGGATTTTCGACTGCGTCGGAATCACCGGCACAGCGGTTGAAACTGGGTGAATTCATGGGCATTCATTTCAAAGCTGGTGCATTGTCGTGACGCACGTAAAATTCAGTCAAGCTCATCTTTGTCATCATCAAAATGAACAGCATTCAACATGCAGACGGCGTGCCCCGGGCTCCGGTCAACCTGCGCAGCATCGACCTCAACCTGCTGGTGATCTTCGAGGCCCTGGTGGAAGAACGCAGCGTGGGCAAGGCCGCCGCGCGGCTGGGCATCACCTCCTCGGCCGTCAGCCATGCGCTGCGCCGGCTGCGCACCCAGTTCAACGACCCGCTGCTGCTGCGCACGGCCGAAGGCATGTCGCCCACGCCCGAGGCCGTGCGCCTGGCGCGCAGCTTCCGCAAGGCCTTCAGCGAGATCGAAAGCGCCATCGAGGTCAGCAAGGGCTTCGATCCGGCCACGGCGCGGCGCAATTTCCACCTGCGCCTGTCCGACTACGTGGGCGTGCTGCTGCTGCCGCAGCTGTGCATCCATCTGCGCGCGGTGGCGCCGGGCATCAGCCTGTCGGTGCAGTCCTTCGACGGCCGCCAGCCCTCGGACCGCGTCGAGTACGAAGGCGTGGAAATCCGCCTTTCCGTCTCGCGCGGGCGCTCGGTGCTGTCGGCGTCACGCCGCCTGCTGGACGACCAGTGGATGGTGCTGATGCGCAAGGACCATCCGGCCGCCGCCTCCCCGCTCACGCTGGAAAAATACCTGGAGCAAGGCCACCTGAAGGTCACGGGCGTGGGCAGCAGCATCGTGGACGAACTCCTGGCCGAGCGCGGGCTGGCGCGGCGCGTGATGTTCCAGGTGCCCACTTGGCTGGGCATGGTGCCCGTCATCGAATCCACCGACCTGGTGGCCGCCATGCCCGCGCACTGGATGCACAGCGTGCTGTCCGGCTCCAACTGCGTGGCGCGCCCCATGCCCCTGCCCGAGCTGGCCCTGTCCATCGACGCCGTCTGGCATCCGCGCAACGACCATGACGCGGGGCACAAATGGTTCAGGGAGCTGATCCACCAGATCTTCCAGGAGGCGTACAGCAAGTCACAGCGCGGATATATACTTTGATACATACCAGCAGAAGGAATCACCGTGACGCAGACTGCCAAGCTTTTCACCACCGGTCGCAGCCAGGCCGTGCGCCTTCCCTATGAATTCCGGTTCGAGGAAAAAGAGGTCTACATACGTCGCGACCCCGTCACGGGCGACGTGATCCTGTCGCGCCGTCCCGACTCATGGCAAGAGTTCTTTGCGCTCGACGCCACCACCGACGTGCCGGCCGATTTCATGGACACCGCTGACCGAGCGCAGCCAGAGTCAGGCCGCGATCCGTTTGCCGACGAAGGCAGTGCGCGATGACACGCTACCTGCTGGACACCAACATCGCCAGCCACATCATCAAAGGCGATATCCCTGCCGTGCGCGAACAGCTGGTTCGCGTACCCATGCACCAGATCGCAGTGTCGGCGGTCACGCAGGCCGAACTGATGTACGGGGTCGCCAAGCGCGGCCACCCTGCCGGGCTGTCGCTGCGGGTGACAGGGTTCCTGGCCCGCGTCGAGGTGCTGCCCTGGACGGCCCAGGTGGCCGATGCCTACGGCCACCTGCGCACCGCCTGCGAGGCGGCCGGCATCACGCTGGCCTCCATGGACATGATGATTGCCGCGCACGCCCTGCTCCTGCAGCAGCAGGCCGCGCAGGCCGGCGAGCGCTCGGTACTGGTCACAAGAGACCGGGTGTTCAGCCGCATTCCCGAACCCGGACTGGCCATCGCGGACTGGACCACCGGCCCGGCTGGCTGAATCGGCGCTTAACCCAGCCCTCATGCTTTTCGGTGAAGATGCGGTCTTTCCGCCGCACAAGCCATGACACCAGAACAACACACTCCAGCGCTGCAGCGCCGCAACCTCGGCCTGCTCGTGGCCGCGCAATCGCTGGGGGGCGCGTCGCCGCCCATCATCATTTCGCTGGGCGGCCTGGTGGGGCAGCAGCTGTCCACCAATCCCACGGCCACCACGCTGCCGGTCAGCATCTACCAGCTGGGCCTGGCGCTGTCCACGCTGCCCGCGGCCTGGCTGATGCAGCGCATGGGGCGGCGCACGGCCTATGTGCTGGGCGCCATCCTGGGCGTGGTCTCGGGCGTGATCGCCGCCCAGGGCATTGCGCACTCCGATTTCGTGACCTTCTGCATCGGCACGGCGCTGGCGGGCTTTTACGCGGCCTGCGTGCAGAGCTACCGCTTCGCGGCCACCGACGCCATGACCGACCCCGCCGAGCAGGCGCGCGCCATCTCGCGCGTGATGATCGGCGGGCTGATCGCGGCCATCATCGGCCCGCAGGTGGTGATCTGGACGCGCGACGCCCTGCCCATGACGCCGTTCGCCGGCAGCTTCTACAGCCAGGCCGTTCTCGCCCTGCTGGCCCTGCCGCTGCTGCTGGGCCTGAAGCTGCCGCCGCCCCAGGCCCGCGCCGTGGCGGGCGAGGCCCGGCCGCTGGCCGAGATTGCGCGCACGCCGCAGTTCATCGTGGCGGCTTCGGCCGGCGTGGTCAGCTACGGTCTCATGGCCTTTCTGATGACGGCCGCGCCCATGGCCATGGTGGGCTGCGGCCACACGGTGGGCGAGGCGGCGCTGGGCATCCAGTGGCATGTGCTGGCCATGTTCGCACCCAGCTTCTTCACGGGCCGGCTGATCGCGCGCTTCGGCAAGCGCCGCATCACGGCGCTGGGGCTGGTTATGATCGCCGCCTCGGCCCTGATGGCGCTGATGGGGCTGGAGCTGCTGCACTTCTGGGGCTCCCTGGTGCTGCTGGGCGTGGGCTGGAACTTCGGCTTCATCGGCGCCACCGCCATGGTCACCGAGTGCTACCGGCCCGCAGAGCGCGCCAAGGTGCAGGCGCTCAACGATTTCCTGGTCTTCGGCACCGTGGCCGTGGCCTCGTTCGGCTCGGGCCAGCTGCTGCACACGGCCGGCTGGGACGGCATCAACACCTGGCTGCTGCCCATCGTGGGCGTGGTGCTGCTGATGCTGGCCATGCAGGGACGGGGTCGCGGCGCGGGCGCGCCGGCCTGAAGCCCCGACCGGTCAATCGCCAGGGTCTGCACGGCGGCTGCCCAGCCAGAGCACGGCCACCCAGCCCAGCAGCGCCAGGGCCAGCAGCACGGACAGATGCCATAGCGCCGCCTCCAGCGGCGCGCCGGCCTGGTTCAGTCGCAGCGAGGCCTGGATGGCCGCCGTGCTGGGCGACAGCCAGCGCAGCGCCTGCAGCAGTTGCGGCAGGGCCTCGGCCGGCCAGCTGAAGCCGCCGACGAAGGCCAGCGGGATGGAGGTGAACAGCACCACCTGCATGGCACGCTCGCGGTTGGCCAGCCACCAGCCCAGCAGCGCCGCCGCTCCCGCCACGGCCGGGACGAAGACGGCCAGCAGTGCCAGCGCGCCCCAGGGATTGCCGCCGCGCGGATAGTCGTGCCAGACGAAGATCCAGCCGAAGTAGTACAGGCCCGAGAGCCAGCCCAGCGTGCACAGCGCCAGCAGCCGCGCCAGCCAGGTGCGTGCCGGCGCCCTGTCCAATCCCTGCTCGCGCCAGGTTCCCACCAGCAGCGCGCCGCCCATGAGCAGTGTCTGCTGCAGGATGATGATGGCCACGGCGGCGACGACGAAGCTGCCGTAGCCTTCCGTCGGATTGAACAGGGCCTGCATCTGCAGGTTGACGGGCGAGCGGCTGGCCTGGGCCTGCAGTGCGCTCTGTCCGCCGGCCGTCAGCCGCCGCAGCTCCACGCCTGCCGAGACCGTGCCGAAGGCTTCGGCAAAGCCGTACTGCACCTGCTTGGCGGCCAGCGGGTAGGCACCGTTGGCATAGACGGGGACCACGGCCTCTTCGCTGCGCACCACGCGGCGCTTGAGGTCGCGCGGCAGCAGCGCGTAGCCCATGACGCGGCCATCCAGCAGGGCCTGCTGCGCCTGGGCCTCGTCGCCCGTGACCAGGGTCACCTCGATGCGCGGGCTGGCCTGGGCAAAGCGCAGCATCTGGCGTGCCAGGCCGCTGCCGTCGTGCTGCACCACGGCCACGGGCACGCGCTGCACCACCTCCTGCCCATAGAACCAGGGATAGAAGAAGCCGTAGAGCACGGGTGCGCCCACCAGCAGCATGAGCACGCCCACGTCGCCGAACACGGCACGCAGGGCGTTGATGAAGTCATGCGCAAAGCCCCTGGCCATCTCAGCGCCCTCCCCATTTGTCGGGGCGGGAAAGGCCGCGCGCCAGGCCTGCCGTGGCCAGCAGCAGCAACACCAGCGCGGCCAGCAATAGCCCGGCCACCACGGGCAGGCTCTGCACGATGGGCGCGCCCATCTGCAACTGCTCTATCTGCAGCCGCGCATAGTGGGTATAGGGCATGGACAGGGCCCAGGCACGTGCCGAATCCGGCATGGCCAGCAGCGGAAAACCCACGCCGCTGAACGCAAAGGCCGGAGCCGACAGCAGGCCCGCGCCCGACAGCGCCGTGCGCAGCGACAGCGTGAGCGCCGCCAGCAGCGCCCCGGCCGCCAGGCTCACGGCGATCAGCAGCAGCAGGGCCAGCGCCACCCAGGCCAGGCTGGCAGCGCCCTGCCCCGGATGCCAGCCCCGTCCGGCCGTGAGCCACAGCATGGCCAGCGTACCGCCCAGGCCCAGGCTGGCCCAGGACAGCGCCAGCTTGCCCGCCAAGGCGCCCGCAATGGCGCTCCAGCCGGGCTTTCCCGGGCCCGCAGCCTCGGCCATCCACTGGCCCAGCGTGCGGTCGCGCAGCTCGCGCCCCACGGACCAGGCGCCGGCCGTCATGCCCAGGATGTGCAGCAGCGCGGGAATCAGCGCCGCCGCCAGGAACTGCTCGTAATTGGTGGAGATGTTGAACAGCGACACCAGGTTGGTGCGTATGGGCTCCATGCGCACGCGCAGCGCCTGGGCCGGGTCGCCGCGCTTGGCACGGGCCTGCATTTCCACGCCGGCCGACAGCGTTCCCACCACCTGGCGCAGGTCGCGCTGGATCAGGCTGGAATGCGTGGCCAGCTGGGCGTTGTGCATGAGCACCACGTCGGCCCCCTGGCCCCGCTTGATGTCGCGCGCAAAGTCTGGCGGGATCTGCACCACGGCGTAGGCATTCATGGACTGCAGCGCCCATTGCGCCTCCGAGGCATTGAGCACCTGCGACTGCACGGCCAGGCCCGGCGTGGCGCCCAGCATGCGCACCAGTTGGCGCGACAGGGCGCTGTGGTCCTGGTCCCAGACGGCGACGGGCAGGCGCTGGACCAGGCCTGCCGAGAAGATCCAGACCATGAGCAGCAGCGCCAGCAGCGGCACCCAGCTGACCATGGCCAGGTCCCAGGGCCGTCCGCGCAGCAGACGCCATTCGCGCCGCAGGCTGGCGGCAAAGGCCGTGGGCGGATTCGCGCTCACTGCCGCCGGCCGCTCAACGGCCGCCTTCCACGACCACGCTCATGCCGGGCCGCGCGCCCGCAATGGGCTGCTGCGGCCGCGCGCGGACCTCGAAGGTGCGCGCATCGAAGCCCTGGCCGGCGCGCGTCGCGCGCCAGGTGGCGAAGTCGGGCAGCACACCCAGGTAGTAGACCTCGAAGCCGGCCTCGCGGTTGTCCAGGCCCGGCAGGCGGCCGGTGAAGCGGCTGCCCTGGGCAAAGCGTGCAAGCTGGTCCTCGCGCACATTGAGCACCACCCACTGGTCGGCCAGGTCCACCACGGTGACCACGGCCACGCCCTGCGGGGACAGCTCGCCCTGGCGGGCCAGCACCTGGACCACCTCGCCGCCCACGGGGCTGCGCAGCTCGGTCTCGGCACGCGCAGCCTCCACCTCGGCGACCACGCCCTGCACCTGGCGTGCCTGGGCCTGGGCGGCACTGCGATCCTCCTGGCGCGCGCCCGAAGCCGCCATTTCATATTGCGCGCGCGCAGCCAGCGCCTGGTCGCGCGAGGCGCGCCAGTTGGCATCGGCTTCATCGCGCTTCTGGGCCGCAACCAGTCCCTGGTCGAACAGGCTTTGCACGCGGCGCAGCGAGGTCTGGGCCAGGTCGGCGGCCGTCTGGGCGCGCTGCCAGTTCAGGCGCGCCATCTGCACTTCCTGCGGGCGTGCGCCGGCCTGCGCCTTGTCGGCCTGGGCCTGGGCGGCATCGCGCGCGGCCTCGGCCTGGGCCAGCTTGGCGCGCACCTCGGGGCTGTCCATCTCCACCAGCAGATCGCCGGGCTGGATCTTCTGGCCTTCGGTGACCCGCACCTTGGCGATGCGCGCCGTGACCTTGGGCGCGATGTCGGTCTCGCGCGCCTCCATCTGGCCCTGGAAATACAGGGGGGCGGGCTGCGCCGCACGCCAAAAGCCCCAGGCCACGAGCAGCAGCACGGCCAGCACGATGGCCAGGGCCAGCCAGGGGCGCCTGCGCCCCGGCGGCACGGGCGCGGGGCCGGGTGCTTCGGTGGCGCTGCGGGGATGGTCGGGCGTGGCTGTGCTCATGGTGCGTCGGGTGGGATCTGTATGTCGGCCTGGGCCATGAATCGGTCGAATTCCTCGCTCTGGCCCGTGCTCTCCAGCAGTGCGGCCAGGGCCTGCACATACTGGTTGGCCAGTTCGGCACGCTGGGTCTGGACCTTGGCGAGATTGAGGCTGGCATCGATCAGGTCCAGCGTGGTGCTGGTGCCTTCCCGCAGGCCGGCCTCGCGCAGCCGCAGCAGCTCGCGCGCAAGATCCTCCTGGGCCTGCTGGGCCTGGTACTGGCGGCGTGCCTGCTCCACGCCCAGCCAGTTCTTCTCGACCAGCAGCGCAATGTCGCTGAGCGCCTGGGCTTGGGTCAGCTCGGCCTGCTCGATCTTGCGCTGCGAGGAGGCGGCCAGCGCATCGCGGTCGATGCTGTCCCACAGCGTCCAGCGCACGGCCACGCCTGCCACCCAGTTGGGCTTGCCGCTGGTGTTGACCTCGCGCGAACCGAAGGCCAGCAGCTGCGGCCGGCGCAGCGCCTCCTGGGCGTCGTGCAGGGACTCGGCCTGGCGCTTCTTGGCCTGGACCTTGTCCAGACCCGGATGGTGCGACTGGGCCGCGGTGACGAAGCCGTCCAGCGGCGGCAAAGGCCGGCTGCTGACGAACAGCGGCGTGCTGGGCAGCACCTGCCGCTGCGCCTTGACCGTGCGCGCCAGCGCCGCTGCGGCCAGGTCTGCGTCGTCGCGCGATTTGCGCGCCTGCTGCTCGGCGTCGGCCAGCGCGGCACGGGCCTGCAGGCGCTCCAGCCGGGAGATCACGCCCGCCTTGAGCATGCTTTGCGCGGCCGCGTCATGCACGCGCACGCCCTCAAGCGCACGCTCGCGCAGCCGTGCGGCCCGCTCGGCCAGCTGGGCGCCGAAGTAGCGCTGCACCAGCAGCGAATGCAGGGCGTGGCTGCTGCTGGCCGCATCGGCCAGGGCTTCGTCGGTGGCAGCGTCCAGGCCACTGCGCACCGCATCGGACAGGCCGCCCAGGTACAGCGGCCAGACCAGGGACAGGCTGGCCGAGGCGTTCGTGCTCTTGCGCTGCAAGGCATAGGAGGTGGGCAGTTGCGGCAGCGAGGGAATGGCCGGCCCCACCGAGGGCGGCAGCTGGCCGAGGACGCCGTCCAGGGTGCGCCGCGCAGGATCGAGATCGATGTCGGCATTGGCCGAGTAGCGGTAGCCCAGGCCCGTGATGGCCACGGAAGGCCCGCCCAGCCCCTGCGTACCCTGGCGTCTGAGCCGCGCGCTTTCCACGGCCTTGGCCGAGGCGGCCAGTTGGTCGGAGCCCTGCAGCAGCGCCTGACGGGCCTGCACGAAGCTCATCGCGGCGGCAGCCTGGGAGGCCGGAGCCTCCCCTGCAGCCTGGGCCGCCCCTGCGACCATGCCCAGCGCCGCCAGCCACGGCACAAGGCGCGCGGGCCGCGCAAGCAACGGAAAAAACATGGAAGCGCTCAATGGCATGAATGGGGGCGCCTTGCGTGGTTCACCGATGGTGGCGAAGCTTACACGGGCTTGCAGGCGGGCCCCCGTCGGACAAGGTCCTGTGCCTTGTGCCCCCGGCACTGTGCAGCAGGGTCGATTTGCCTGGCGTTCCATTCCATTTCTGCGCGCAGGTGCCGCGCCATGCCGCTACACTGGCGCCTGCCTGCGCGAGCATGTCCTGGCGGACCTGTCCGCAGGCCTTTTTTTTCTGCCCGGCATCGGCCCGATGCCCCGACTGACCACCATGTCCACCGTCTTCAACTTCACCTTCGTCCCCTGGTTCCGGTCCGTGGCTCCCTATATCCACAAGTTCCGACACCAGACCTTTGTGGTGGGACTGACGGGCGAGGCCATCGCATCGGGCAAGCTCAGCTCCATCGTCCAGGACCTGGCCATGATCCAGGCCATGGGCGTGAAGATCGTGCTGGTCCATGGCTTCCGTCCCCAGGTCAACGAGCAGCTTGCCGCCAAGGGCCATGAGGCCCAGTACTCGCGCGGCGTGCGCATCACCGACTCCGTGGCGCTGGACTGCGCCCAGGAAGCCGCTGGCCAGCTGCGCTATGAGATCGAGGCCGCCTTCAGCCAGGGCCTGCCCAATACGCCCATGGCCGGCGCGCGGGTGCGGGTGATCTCGGGCAACTTCCTCACGGCGCGGCCCGTGGGCATCGTGGACGGCGTGGATTTCAAGCATTCGGGCCTGGTGCGCAAGGTCGATGTCAGCGGCATCCGCAGCGCACTGGACATGGATGCCATGGTGCTGATGTCGCCCTTCGGCTTCTCGCCCACTGGCGAGGCCTTCAACCTGAGCATGGAAGAGGTGGCCACGCGCGTGGCCATCGAGCTGAAGGCCGACAAGCTGATCTTCATGACCGAGGTGCCGGGCATCCGCATGGACCCCACGGGCCCGGCCGACGAGACCAACCCCATCGACACCGAGCTGCCGCTGGCCACGGCCCGCCGCATGCTGGCCGAGCTGCCCACGCCCGAGCAGCCCACGGACACGGGCTTTTACCTGCAGCACTGCGTGCATGCCTGCGAGCACGGCGTGGAGCGCAGCCACATCCTGCCCTTTGCGATTGACGGCGCGCTGCTGCTGGAGATCTATGTGCACGATGGCATCGGCACCATGATCATCGACGAGAAGCTGGAAGAGCTGCGCGAGGCCACGCCCGACGACGTGGCCGGCATCATCCAGCTGATCGAGCCCTTCGAGAAGGACGGCACCCTGGTCAAGCGCAGCCGCACCGAGATCGAGCGCGACATCGCCCACTACACCATCATCGAACACGATGGCGTGATCTTCGGCTGCGCCGCGCTCTACCCCTATCCCAGCGCCAGGACGGCCGAGATGGCGGCCGTCACCGTCTCGCCCAAGAGCCAGGGCACGGGCGATGGCGAGAAGCTGCTCAAGCGCATAGAGCAGCGCGCCAAGGCCCAGGGCCTGGACAGCCTGTTCGTGCTGACCACGCGCACCATGCACTGGTTCATCAAGCGCGGCTTCCAGCCCGTGGACCCCGACTGGCTGCCCGAGGCTCGCAAGGCCAAGTACAACTGGGACCGCAAAAGTCAGGTCCTGGTCAAGAAGTTGTAACCCCCTGAGGCGCTGTGCGCCTTCCCCCTCACGAGGGGGGCATACGGGCGGCCGGCGACACCCTCGGTGCGGGGGCGGCGCGGCCGGCCCAGGCCCTTCCTCGGTGTCTCTCGTCTTCAGGCCGCGCCAATTTTCTGAAATCGCCCAAATCAAGCGACATGGTGGCGCAACTCAGCCTTGCACTGCTGCCTGCCAGCGTGCGGCCGCCTTGCCGGCCGCTGCCAGCGCCGCATCGCGCTGCGGCGCGTCGGCCGGGCATTCGGTGAGGTAGCCGGTCACCAGCAGCGGTGCGCTTTGCGGCGTGGGCCAGGCGATGACGGCATCGTTGGCCGTGCCGCGATCGCCGGTGCCCGTCTTTCCACCCACACGCCAGCCGGCCGGCATGCCCGCGCGCAGGCGCTTGTCGCCCGTGCGGCTGGCCACCAGCCACTGCTGCAGCAGGGCGCGGCCATGGCCGTCCAGCACCGATCCCAGCAGCAGGCGTTGCATGCTTTGCACCATGGCCAGGGGCGTGGTGGTGTCGCGCTCGTCGCCGGGCAGGCCTTCGTTGAGCTCGGGCTCCATGCGGTCCAGGCGCGTGGTCTCGTCGCCGCTGGCGCGCAGCCACTGCGTCAGCGCCTGCGGGCCGCCGCTGGCGTCCAGCAGCAGGTTGGCGGCCGTGTTGTCG
Organism: Delftia sp. WY8; assembly: GCF_018437695.1. Classification (NCBI taxonomy): domain Bacteria; kingdom Pseudomonadati; phylum Pseudomonadota; class Betaproteobacteria; order Burkholderiales; family Comamonadaceae; genus Delftia; species Delftia sp. WY8. The sequence goes on along the minus strand of NZ_CP049795.1, from coordinate 6,015,611 downwards.
CTGAGCACCACGGCGGCCTCGCACAGCTCGGAGATGGTCATGCCGCCGCCATCACCGGCACGCGGGCCGCTGGCCGGCGAGTAGGGAACCAGCCGGGAGCTGGCGTAGTGCACGCGGCGCGACAGGCGCTCATCGCCCTGCTGCACGCGGTCCAGCACCTGGGCGGCCAGCAGCAGCTTGAAGGTGCTGCACATGACAAAGCGCTCATCGCCGCGGTGGTCCACGCTGGCGCCCGACTCCACCTCCAGCACGGCCACACCTAGCCGGCCGCCCACACTTTTCTCGATGCGCGCCAGCTCCGTCCTGAAGGCCTGGTCGGCAGCCCCCTGTTTTTTTGATGGCAGGGCGCAGCCGGCCAGCCCGGCCGCCATCCAGGCGGCCGCGCCGCCCGTCATCAGAAAATCGCGTCTTTGCATTGTTTTTCCTTTTCAGTTGCAGATCGACAATCGCAACGATAGCGCCGCGCCCAATCTGCGACCAGCGTGAATAATTGGCAGCATCCCTTAGAAAAACTATTGGCTCACCATGCAACTGCCCCTCAATGCCCTGCGCATGTTCGACGCGGCCGCGCGCCATCTCAACCTGACGCGGGCGGCCGACGAGCTGTGCGTGACCCAGGCCGCCGTCAGCCAGCACATCCGCAACCTGGAGGAGCGCCTGGGCAAGCCGCTGTTCCGGCGCCTGCCGCGCGGCCTGGCGCTGACCGACGAAGGCCATGCGCTGTGGCCTGCCGTGGCCGAGAGCTTTGCGCGCATAGAGCATTCGCTGCAGCAGGTGGCCGAGCCGCGCCCGCGCGAGGTCCTCACCGTGGGCGTGGTCGGCACCTTCGCCATCGGCTGGCTGATTCCCAGGCTGGGCCAGTTCCAGCAGCAGCACCCCTACATCGACCTGCGACTGCTCACGCACAACAACCGCGTGGACCTGGCCGGCGAAGGGCTGGATGCGGCCGTGCGCTTTGGCGACGGCGCCTGGCAGGGCACGCGCGCCGAGCTGCTGCTGCGCGCGCCGCTGACGCCCATGTGCACCCCGGCCCTGGCCCAGCGCCTGCGCCAGCCGGCCGACCTGGCCGGGCAGACGCTGCTGCGCTCGTACCGCCTGCAGGAGTGGGAGAGCTGGTTTGCCACGCTGGACCAGAGCGCGCCGCTGGCGCGCGGGGCCATGTTCGACTCCTCGCTGACGCTGGCCGAAGCGGCCGCCCAGGGCGCAGGCGTGGCCCTGCTGCCGGCGCGCATGTTCCAGCACCTGCTGCAGCAGGGCCGGCTGGTGCGCCCCTTCGAGCAGGAGGTGGACACGGGCGCCTACTGGCTGACCCATCTGCGCTCGCGCGCACCCAGCGCGGCGCTCAAGACCTTCAGGCAATGGCTGCTGGCGCAGCTGCAATAGCCACGGACGCCCGCGGCAAGACCCGCAGGCCGCGTGACTTTGGCCCCGGCGCTATCATCTGCCGCTTTTGGCCCCTAGCCCCGTTCCCGCTCCATGACCCAGACCCTGCCGGTTCTCTACTCGTTTCGCCGCTGCCCCTACGCCATTCGCGCCCGTCTGGCGCTGGCCCATGCCGGCCTGGCCTGCGAGCTGCGCGAAATCAACCTGCGCAACAAGCCGCAGGCGCTGCTCGATGCATCGCCCAAGGGCACGGTGCCCGTGCTGGTGCTGGAGGACGGCCGCGTGATCGAGCAGAGCCTGGATGTCATGCTGCACGCGCTGCGCGCCAATGACCCGGATGGCTGGCTGGCACCGACCAGCGGCTCGCTGCCGGACATGCTGGCGCTGATCGAGCGCAACGACGGCTTTTTCAAGCACGCCCTGGACCGCTGCAAGTACCCCGAGCGCTATACGGCCGAAGAGGTCAACCACGCCCAGGCCGATGCCCTGACCTGGCTGGCCGAGCTGGACGACCAGCTGGAGGCCACCGGCTACCTGTTCGGCCAGAACCCCAGCCTGGCCGACATGGCGCTGCGCCCCTTCGTGCGCCAGTACGCGCGCATCGACGAGTCGCAATGGAACGAGCAGCCCTGGCCGCACCTGCAGGCCTGGCTGCAGCGCTGGATCGACTCGGCCCTGTTCGCCGAAGTGATGGAAACCTACCCGGGCTGGGTGCCCGGCACGCGCGGCCCGGTCTTTGCCGCCGGCGGCGTGGGCAGCGACTGACGCCTGCCCGCCCCGTGTGCCCTGCCCCGGGTCGGCAGGGGCTGCGCACGGCAGGCAAAGCTGGCACAGTGGCAGGCTGTTGCCAACCGCATGAGCCTTCGCCGACATGACCCTCGCCACCCTGCTCGTCTTCTCCCTGGTCGCGCTGATCGCGATCATCACCCCCGGTCCCACCGTGCTGCTGGCCCTGGCCAATGGCTCGCGCCACGGCGTGCGCCGCGCCCTGCCCGGCATGCTGGGCGCCGTGCTGTCGGACTTCGTGCTGGTCGGCGCTGTCGCGCTGGGCCTGGGCGCGCTGCTGGCGGCCTCGGAGTTCTGGTTCTCGGTGGTCAAGTGGGCGGGAGCGGCGTACCTGGCCTGGCTGGGCCTGCGCATGCTGCGCAGCCAGGGCGGATCGCTGTCGGCACCCCAGGGTGACGGCAAGGCAGAGGCCGGCGCCGACGGCTACAGCGCCCGCACCGTGCTGCTCAAGTCGTTCCTGGTCGCCGTGACCAATCCCAAGGGCTACCTGTTCTGCTCGGCCCTGCTGCCCCAGTTCATCGACCCGGCGGCCGCCCAGGCGCCGCAATACATCGCCATTGCGCTGGTGTTCGCGCTCATCGATTTCCTGGTGATGCTGGCCTATGCCTTCGCCGGATCACGCGCGGCGCGGCTGCTGCGCGGGCGGGCCGTGATGTGGCTGGACCGCCTGTGCGGCGGCATGCTGCTGGCGCTGGCAGGCTCGCTGGCCTTCTACCGCCGCGTGTCGAACTAGGCGCGCCGCCCAAGAGCCGCGCCTCCCCCGCTGCGTCAGCGCGTCGTCCCCATGACATCGTCCAGCTGCAGCACGGCAGCGGCGTTGGCCGTGGTGGTGGCCAGGGTATCGATGGCGCCGGTGCGCAGGGCGCCCAGGATGGCCGTGACCTTGCTGGATTCGGCCGCCACGGCGATGACGTTGGGTATGCGCAGCAGGTCCTCGCGGCTCAGGCCGATGACGCGGTCCTGCATGGGGGTTGCGGCCGGCTGGCCGTGGATGTCGATGAAGTCGTAGCCCATCATGTCGCCCACCGTGCCCGCGCGGCGGGCGTCCGAGATCTCCTGCGCGGAAAACCAGCCCATGCGGGCCATGTTGCTGTCCACGCTGACATCGCCCACGCCGATGAGGGCGATGTCGGCGCGGCGCGCCTTGTCCAGGGTGTGCCTGACGGTGTCGTTGTCCAGCAGCGCCTTGCGCAGTTGCGGATCGCCCACCAGGGCCGGCGCATAGAGCGATTCGGACTTGCCGCCAAAGCGCGCGGCCAGGCGGCGCGCGATGTGGTCGGCGTTCATCGCCTCCCCGCCACGGTAGGAGCCGCCGATGGCGCTGACGAAGTGGCACTCCCGCCGTGTGGCGGACAGGGCGTGCTCGGAGACCGAGGACACGTTGCGCCCCATGCCCACGGCCACGATGGAGCCATCGACCAGGATGCGCTCCAGCTCGCTGGCCACCAGCCCTGCCAGCAGTTCGCGCTGCCGGTCGGCATCCTTGTGGTCCACCGCGATCAGCGCGCGCTTGATGTGAAAGCGCTCGGTCAGCTGCCGCTCCAGGTCGGCGGACACCAGCGAATGCGGCCGCACGCGGATCTCGACGATGCCCTCTTCCTGCGCGCGGCGCAGCAGCCGCCCGACGGTGGCGCGCGAGATGCCGAACTCCTTGGACAGTTGGTCCTGCGTGCATCCATCGACGTAGTACAGGGTCGCCAGTCGCGTCAGGTCGCTTTCAGTCAAGGGTGCCTCCAAGGGTGCCGGGAAAGGCGCGCAGTGTAGCGCCGCTCACCGGGCCTCGCCAGCGTGGGGCAGCAGCAGGACCTTGACCGAGTCCATGGAATCGGCCACCCGGATGGCGCTCTCCCAGTCCGACAGCGCATAGCGGTGGGTGACGATGCCCTCGGAGGTGACCAGCCCGCGCGCCAGCAGGTCGATGGCGATGGGGTAGCAATGGGCGCTGAGGTGGGCGCCGCGCAGGTCCAGCTCCTTTTCCTCGCCGATGATGGACCAGTCCACCGTGGTCTCGCGCCCGAAGACGCTGAACTCCACGAAGCGGCCGAGCTTGCGCACCAGGTCCAGCCCTTGCGTCACGCCCGAGGGCGCGCCCGTGGTCTCTATGTACACATCGCAGCCATAGCCGTCGGTCAGCGCGTGCACGATGGCGCGGGCATCCTCGCGCGCGGGGTTGATGGTCACGTCGGCGCCGCAGCGGCGCGCCAGCGCCAGGCGCTGGTCCGACAGGTCCATGACCACCAGCCGGCGCGGCGTCTTCAGGCGCGCCACCTGGGCCATGAGCAGGCCCAGGGTGCCCGCGCCGGCGATGACCACCACATCGTCGAGCTGGATGTCGCCGCGGTTGACGGCATGGATGGCGCAGGACAGCGGCTCGGTGATGGCCGCATCCTCGAAGTCCACGCTCTCGGGAATCCGGTGCACCACGGCGCGGGCGGACAGGCGCATGTACTCGGCCATGCCGCCATCGGCCACCTGGCCCTGGAAGCCGTAGACATCGTGTACCTCGCACATCCAGCGAAAGCCGGTCCTGCAATAGCGGCAGGCATGGCAGGGCACGATCTGCTCGGCGATCACCCGGTCACCCAGCTGCACGCCGTGGTGCTCCTGGGCACCCTCGCCCACCTGCACCACATGGCCCCAGAACTCGTGGCCCGCGATCACCGGCGGGCGCACATAGGCGGGGCGGCCTTTTTCCGGATCTCCCCAGAAGCGCGGCGCGCCAGCCCAGCATTTGCAGTCGCCCGCGCAAATGCCGCAGGAAGCCACGCGGATGACCAGCTCGCGCGGCCCGGCCTGCGGACGCGCGACGCGTTCGAGCCGGTAATCCCTGGGGCCGTGGCAGACCACGGCCAGCATGTTCGTATCGGCGGCGTCAGGCAGGGTGTTTTGCATGGAACTCTCCCGGGTTGCAGATGGTGGACAGGACGTGGGCGCAGCGCTTCATGCCCTGCGGCGCGAACTGTCGAGCAGCACGGCGCCGACGATGATCACGCCCTTGATCAGCTGCTGGTAGTACGAGGAAACTCCCAGCAGGTTCAGCCCGTTGTTGATCACGCCGATGAGCAGGGCGCCGACGACCGTGCCGCCCAGGCTGCCCGTGCCGCCCGACAGGCTGGTGCCGCCGATCACCACGGCCGCGATGGCGTCCAGCTCGTAGGACACGCCGGCCTGCGGCAGCGCCGCCGTGGTGCGCGACGCCAGCAAAATGCCGGCCAGCCCCGCGAGCAGGCCGCTGACCACATAGACCAGCAGCACGATGGCGCGGGTGTTGATGCCGCTGGTCTTGGCACTGCGCAGGTTGCCGCCCACGGCGTAGATGTAGCGGCCATACACGGTGTAGCGCAGCACGAAGGCGAACACCGCGACGGCAACGGCAAAGATCACGATGGGCATGGGCACGGGGCCCAGCTGGCCGGCGCCGATGGCAAGAAAGCCGTCGGGCAGCTCGGACACCGGCATGCCGTCGTTGTAGATGTAGGTCAGGCCGCGCGCTGCACTGAGCATGCCCAGCGTGGCCACGAAGGGCGGCACCGCGAACCAGGCCACCAGCAGGCCGTTGACGCCGCCCAGCAGCATGCCCACGCCCAGCCCGGCGCCCACGCTCACCGCCAGCCCCTGGCCATCGGCCGCCAGCCAGGCGCCGACCATGCCGGCCAGCGCCAGGATGGCGCCCACCGACAGGTCGATGCCTGCCGTCAGCACCACGCACGTCATGCCGATGGCCAGGATGCCGTTGATGGAGGTCTGGCGCAGGATGTCGGCCCAGTTGCCCCAGGTCATGAAATGGGGGTTGGCCAGCGCCAGCGCCGCGCACAGTGCAACCAGCGCGATGACCACGCCGTAGCGCTCGCGCAGGCTGCGCAGGTCCAGCGCGCGCCGCCCCAAGAGCGGCGGCGAAGATGCGGCTTGAAGATTCGTCATGGAGGACTCCCGCGTTGATGGAAGAAAGGCGTGGGGCCGGCAGGCCGCTCACTGGATGGAGTAGCCCCCGTCGATGACGATGTTCTCGCCCGTCAGCATGCCGGCGTGCGTACCGGCCAGGAACACGGCCAGCCGCGCCACCTCCTCGGGCTGCGCAAAGCGGCCCGTGGGGATGAGTGCCCGCATGGCCTCCCCCACCTGCCCGGCCCAGGCCTTGCGGCCCAGCGGCGTGTCCACCACGGTCGGCGAGATGGCGTTGACGGTAATGCCGTCCGTCGCCCACTCCAGCGCCAGCACGCGCGTCAGCCCTACCAGGCCCGCCTTGCTGGCGCAATAGGCGGCATGGCGCCGGAGCGCGACCACGCTGGCCTGCGAGGCCAGGTTGATGATGCGGCCGTGGCGCTGGCGGCGCATGGCCGGGGCCACTGCCTGGGCCAGCAGCAGCGGCGCCGTGAGGTTGACGGCCAGCGTGCGCTCCCAGGCCGCCTCGCTGACTTCGCCGGCCGGCTCCAGCAGCGCCACGCCGGCGCTGTTGACCAGGATGTCGATGCGGCCCGTGGCCTCCAGCACCGTGGCCACCGCCTGCTCCACCCCCTCGGGCCTGGTCACATCCACCGCCAGCGCCAGGTGGCGCCGGGGCTCCGCCAGGCTGGCAGCGGCCACGTCCAATGCCTGCCGCTCCAGGTCCACCAGGACGACACGCGCACCGCCTTGGGCGAGCTGCCGGGCAATCGCCAGGCCGATGCCGCCCGCGCCGCCGGTGACCAGGGCCGTGCGGCCGTCGAAGTCCCGCTCCAGGCCGGCGGCGCTCATTTGCGCACCTTCTGCAAGAAGGCGTCGGCATTGGCGGGCACGATGGCGGTCCAGGGCACCTCGTAGGATTTGGCCGTGCCATCGCCCCAGGGCATGGCCTGGGCATACTCGCTCCATACCACCGAGCGCGGCCGGTAGGACGGGCCGACTAGCTGGCGCAGCAGCACATCCAGCGCGCCCTGCGCCTGGGCCTGGGCGTCCTGGAAATGGGTGGTCATCTCCCCGCGCTTGACGGCCGTGATGGCGGCGGCCACGCCGTCCACGCCCACCACCGGGATGGTCTTGATATCGATGCCCTTGGTCTTGATGGCCTGCACCGCGCCCAGGGCCTCGTCGTCGTTCTGGGCGATCACGCCCTGGATCTGGCCCGGGAATGCGGTCAGCCAGTTCTCCATCAGTCCCATGGATTCGGCGCGCGACCAGTTGGCGGTCTTGCGCGCCAGCACCTTCACGTCCTTGTGGCGGGCCAGCACCTCGTCATTGCCGCGCGCCCGCTCGATCTGTGCCGACTGGCCTATGGGCCCCTCGATGACGACGATATTGCCCTTGCCGCCGATGGCCTTCATCAATGCCTCGGCCTGCATGCGGCCGGCCACCACATCGTCATTGCCCACGTAGGAGGTCAGCACATCGCCCTGCACGCGCGTGTTGGAGCCCACCACGGGAATGCCGGCCTTCACCGCCTTCTGCACGGGCGCCGCGCCCGCCTTCAGGTCGATGGGCACGAAGAGGATGCCGTCGTACTTCTGCGTGATCATGGTGTCGAACTGGTTGCTCTGCGTCAGCGCGTCGTAGTTGCCGTCGAACACGGTGATCTGCACCGTGCCGTCCTTCACGGCCGGATGCGCCTTCAGCTCCTTGGTCCACATCTGCATGAACTCGCCCTTGAGCCCATAGACGGCCGCGCCTATGCGGTAGGGCTTGGCCGGTGCGGGTACTGGTGCTGGTGCCGACAGTGGGGCCGGAGCCTGGGCCCGGACCTGCGCTGCGGCCAGGAACAGCCCACCGGCAAGCGCGGCGGCAAGCACGGTGGTGAAGCGGAAAAACGGCATGGTCATGTCTCCTGTGTGTTGTGAAAGGCAAGGGGAAAAACGCTGCATGGGCATCGCCCGGGCTCAGGAAGCGAGGTGCATCAGCGCCTCCTGCGTGATGCCGTGGCCGGCCACCACGCGGTCAAGCCGGCCTTTGCGGAAGATGGCAATGCGGTCGCTCAGCTCCAGCAGTTCCGGCGCCTCGGAGGACACCACCACCACGGCATGGCCCTGCGCGGCCAGCGAGGCCAGGAAGGCGTACACCTCGCGCTTGGCGCCTTCGTCGATGCCGCGCGTGGGCTCGTCGCACAGCAGGCAGACGGGATTGGTGGCCATGCAACGGGCCAGCACCACCTTCTGCTGGTTGCCGCCGCTCAGGCCGGAGACCGGCATGGCAGGGCTGGCCAGCTTCACGCGCAGGCGCTGCAGCAGGCCGCCCACCAGCACGCGCTCTGCCGCGCCATCCACCACCCCGGCGCGCTGCAGGCCCGGCAGTGCGGGCAAGCTGGCGTTGAAGCGCACCGAGGAGCTCATCACCAGCCCCGTGGCCTTGCGGTCCTCGGTCACCAGGGCCAGACCCGCCTTGATCGACGCCGCCGGATTGCCGCGCGGCAGGGGCCGTCCGCCCAGGCTCGCCCGCCCCTGGTCGGCGCGCGTGAGGCCGTACAGGCAGTTGAGGAATTCGCTGCGGCCCGATCCCATCAGTCCGTAGATGCCCAGCACCTCGCCGGGGGCAACGTCCAGGCTGATGTCCTCGAACTCGCCCCGGCGCGTGAGCCCCTGCACCGACAGCAGCGGCTCGCCCGGCGCCGCAGCCCTGCGCTCGCTGGCGGCAGCGCGGACTTCCCGGCCCACGATGAGCTTCACCAGCTGCCGCCGGTCGATATCGGCCAGCGCGCCGGTCTGCACGAAGCCGCCATCGCGGAACACCGTGTAGCTGTCGGCAATGGTGAAGATCTCCGTCAGGCGGTGCGACACGTAGAGGATGCCGGCGCCCTGCGCGGTCACGCGGCGTATCGCGTCGAAGAGGATGGCGGTCTCGCTTTCGCCAATGGCCGAGGTGGGCTCGTCCATGATGATCAGCTCGCTTTGCCGGCTCAGGGCCTTGGCAATCTCCACCAGCTGGGTCTGCGCCAGGCTCAGGCGGCCCATCTGCGCGCGCGGATCGATATCGAAGCCCAGCTGCCTGAGCAGCGCATCCGCCTGCTCCAGCAGCGCGGCATGGCGGACCACCACGCCGGCGCGCCGGGGCTCGCGGCCCAGGAAGATGTTCTCGGCCACGCTCATGCCCGGGATGGGCGACAGCTCCTGCGTGATGATGGACAGGCGGTGCGCCAGCGCCTCGTGCGGCGTGGCGAAATCCACCGGCCGGCCCTTGAGCAATATCTCGCCGGCATCGCGCCGCAACAGGCCCATCACGATGTTCAGGAAGGTGGATTTGCCTGCGCCATTGCCGCCGCACAGCGCGTGCACGCTGCCCGCCTGCAGCTCAAGGCAGCCGTTGCGCAGCGCAGGCACGCCGCCGAAGCTCTTGGCCACGCCGCGCGCCTGCAGCAGTGCGGTGCCGGTGCCGGTGCCGGTGCCGGTGCCGGTGCCCATGGTCACGCGCCCTGCCCGCGCCCGGCCGCAGCGGCCTGCGAGCGTTCGAAGCCGGTGATGGCATCCACCTTCAGGGCCGAGCTGCCGCCATCGAAGCGCGATGCGAGGAAGCGGTCCACGATGGCCTTGGCCAATTCCACCCCGATCACGCGCGAGCCCAGCGTGATGATCTGCGCGTCGTTGCTGCGGCTGGCGCGCTCGGCCGAATAGGTGTCATGCGCCTGCGCGGCGCGGATGCCTGCCACCTTGTTGGCCGCAATGGCCATGCCTATGCCCGTGCCGCACAGGAGAACGCCGCGCTCATGGCGGCCCTGGACGATGGCCTGCGCCACCGCGATGCCGATGTCGGGGTAGAGCACCGGCTCGCCGTCGTGCGTGCCGAAGTCGGCCACTTCGTGGCCCTGGGCCAGCAGATGCTGCTTCACGGCGTTCTTGAGGTCGCAGGCGGCTTCGTCGCAGCCGATGGCCAGCTTCATGGCATCCCCTTCATTACAAAAGACCATCACATGATCATTTGATCAATGTTTTTTGAGAGTCTTCTCAATCGGAGAGCAGTTGTCAAACAACGATAGCTATGTGAATCGGCAAGATGAATACGTAACCTGTTGAATTTTCTACAAAATCCATCAAATCCTATCGTTTTCCCTTGGCTATTGAATAGCCAAAAGGCATTGACATGCCAATTTCAACAAATCAAAAATGACCACGTAATGATCATATGAACAGTCTTCGGCACACCCGCCGGGACCGCACCTGGAGGAGACAAAGGCATGACGACCAACCGCGTGATCAACGACCCCGACCGGGTGGTGGAGGACATGCTCCAGGGATGGATCGCCGCCCATGGCGACACCCTGCGCATCGACGCAGGCAGCCCCCGCGTCGTGCGCCTGCATGGCGCGCCACGCAGGGGCAAGGTGGGCATCGTGACGGGCGGCGGGTCGGGGCACGAGCCGGCCTTTCTGGGCTATGTGGGCGCAGGCCTGTGCGACGCCGCCGCCGTGGGCGAGGTCTTCTCCTCCCCCACGGCCCGAAGCTTCTACGACGCCATGCGCGCAGCCGATGGCGGCGCCGGCGTGGCCTGCCTGTATGGCAACTACGCGGGCGACAACATGAATGTGGCCATGGCCGTGCAGATGGCGACAGCCGAAGGCATGGCGGTCAGGACCGTGGTGGCCAACGACGACGTGCCTTCTGCCGCGCGGGGCGACGAGGCCAGCCGCCGCGGCGTGGCCGGCGAGATCCTGATGTGGAAGGTGGCGGGCGCCCGGGCGGCCATGGGCGCCAGCCTCGACGAAGTGATCGCCCTCGCCCGGCACGCCATGGCCCGCACGCGCAGCATCGGCATCGGCCTGTCGGCATGCACCATTCCCGCCGTGGGCAAGGCCAATTTCCATATCGAGCGCGGCAGCATGGAGGTGGGCATAGGCCACCATGGCGAGCCCGGCATGTCCGTGCACCGCACGGCCACGGCGGCCGATATGGCCGAGCGCATGCTGGACACCCTGCTGCCCGACCTGCCCTTCGCCCCGGGCGACCGCGTGGCCGTGCTGCTGTCCGGCCTGGGCGCCACGCCGCTGATGGAGCAGTACATCCTCTATGGCGAGGTCGCCCGGCGCCTGCAAGAACGCGGCATGCAGGTGGCCTTCCGGCTCGTGGGCAATCTCTTCACCTCGCTGGAGATGATGGGCATCACGCTCACGCTGATGCAGCTGGACGACGAGCTGCTGGCCTGCCTCAACGCGCCCTGCCAGTCAGTCGCCCTCACCGTGGCCGGCGGGCTGCCGCCCCAGCCGCAGGAGGCCATTCCAACGCCGCCCTCTGTTCCGGCACGGACGCCGGCACAGGCGCAGGAACAGGCGCAGGAACAGGCACAAACCGCCCGCCCCCCAGCCGCAAGGCGCACCAGCCAAGGGCCGGCCATCGCGCTCGATGGCGCGGGCAGCATCGTGCGTGAACTGATCACGGCCATCGTCGGCCACCGGGAGTTCCTGAGCGAGATCGACGGCCTGATCGGCGATGGCGATCACGGCATCAACATGGCCAAGGGCTTTTCCGGCTGCGGCGCACGGCTCGATGCCATGGACGCCGGCCAGGCGGCGCAGCTGCCTGCGGCGCTGCAGCAGCTGTCCCAGGCCTTGATGGACGATATCGGCGGCTCCATGGGCCCGCTGTACGGCAGCTTCTTCCAGGGCTTTGCCGATGTTCTTGGGCCGGAGCAGGAGATGGATGCCGCCCTGTTCGGCCAGGCGCTGGCGCGGGCCGTCGCCGATGTGCAGGGGATGGGCAAGGCCCGGGTGGGCGACAAGACCCTCATCGATACGCTGGCCCCGGCCCTGCAGGCCTACCGGCAATCGCTGCAGGCCGGCGCCGGTTTCCGCGAGGCGCTGCAGGCCATGGAGGCCGCGGCCGAGGCAGGCAAGGAATCCACGCGCCACCTGCAGGCCCGCATCGGGCGCTCGGCCCGGCTGGGGCCGCGCTCCATCGGCGTGCTGGACGCGGGCGCCACGTCCTGCTGGCTGATTCTGAGCACCCTGGCGCAGTCGCTGCAGCGGCGACTGGCGCAAGCCTCAGCCTAGGGCTCAGCGCCTGCGGGCAGCGCCGCGCACCAGCAGCACCAAGACGGCCACGCTCATGATGGCGAAGCAGATGAAGGACCAGTTGGCGATGGAGCCGCCCAGGAAGCTCCAGTCCACGGCAACGCAGTCACCCGAGCCACGGAAGATCATGGGCACGGCACGGCTGATGGAGTAGTTCTCGATCATTCCGTAGAAGTCGCGCCCGCAGGTGGCGAACTCGGGCGGATACCACTGCAGCCAGCTCTGGCGCGCGGCGACGAAGGCGCCAAAGCCTGCGGCGACCAGCGCCGCGATGCCCCAACCCATCAGCCAGCCGCGCCCGCCGCGTACGCTGCCCAGGCCCGCGAAGATGGCCACGCCGATCAGCGCGTAGCGCTGCACGATGCACATCGGGCAGGGCTCCAGCCCGACCACATGCTGCAGATACATGCCGAAGGCCAGCATGGCCACGCAGGCCAGGCTGATGAGCGCCAGGATGCGGCGCGGAGCGTTGTCAAACCATTGAAGCATTCTTGTCTTTCGTCACCCAGTTGAATGAAATCAGGGCTGCGGCGCCGGCCCGGCGCTGCAGCCCTGTTCAGCGGGTGCAGGAAACCGTTGCCGCGCCGTCAGATGCCAGCCGCCTCGTCCAGGAACACCTTGGCGCGGCGCGGTGTTACCACCAGGGTTTCCCCCTCGCGCAGCGCCATGTCCCTGAACTGCTGCGCAGGAATCTGCGCCTCGATCAGGCCACCCTCTTCGGCATTGTCCGTGCTTTCGGTGCTCTCCGATGGAATAAGTTCCAGGCGCGCAATGGGCCCCACGACGATGGCGCGGGCCAGCTGCACGACGATGCCCGTGGGCCGTCCCTGGACGTCCAGGTTCTGGCCGGGCGAGTAGCGCTCCACCTCCAGATCATGCGGGCGCACATAGGCGAAGGCCTTGCTGTCGCTGGCGCCCTTGGCGTCGTGGCTGTCCAGCTGGGTGCCGTCGTCCAGGTAGACGCGGCCATCGCTGGCGCGGCCCTTGAAGAGGTTGACGTCGCCCAGGAAGCCGTAGACGAAGGGCGTGGCCGGGTTATCCCAGACCTGCTGGGGCGTGCCTTCCTGCTCGATGCGGCCCTGGTTGATGACGACCACGCGGTCGGCCACCTCCAGTGCCTCTTCCTGGTCGTGGGTCACGAAGATGGAGGTCACATGCAGCTCGTCATGCAGGTGGCGCAACCAGCGGCGCAACTCCTTGCGCACCTTGGCATCCAAGGCGCCGAAGGGCTCGTCGAGCAGCAGCACCTTGGGCTCCACCGCCAGGGCGCGGGCCAGCGCGATGCGCTGGCGCTGGCCGCCCGACAGCTGGGACGGAAAGCGGTCAGCGATCCAGTCCAGCTGCACCAGCTTGAGCAGGCTCATCACCTTGTCGCGGATCTGGGCTTCGCTGGGGCGCTGGCTGCGGGGCTTCACGCGCAGGCCGAAGGCCACGTTCTCGAACACCGTCATGTGGCGGAACAGCGCGTAGTGCTGGAACACGAATCCCACGTTGCGCTCGCGCACATGGACGTCGGTCGTGTCCTCGCCGCTGAAGTGGATGCTGCCCACGTCGGGCGTCTCCAGCCCCGCGATGATGCGCAGCAGCGTGGTCTTGCCGCAGCCCGAGGGGCCGAGCAGCGCGATGAGTTCGCCGGACTGGATGTCCAGGCTCACATCGCGCAGGGCCTGGAAATCGCCGAACTGCTTGCTGACGTTGCGTATTTCAATGCTCATGGTCTTGCTCTTGCTCTTTTCTGGTCGGGGCGGGCCTCAGGACACCTGCGGCACACGGGATGCCTGGGAAGCCGGCGTGGGGCGCTCGGGAGGCAGCTCGGCTGCGGCCTTGGCCTGGTGCTCGGCACGCCACTCGGCCACCGACTTGATGACCAGGGTCACCAGGGCCAGCAGAGCCAGCAGCGATGCGGCAGCGAATGCGGCAACGGACTGGTACTCGTTGTAGAGGATCTCCACATGCAGCGGAATGGTGTTGGTCTGGCCACGGATGTGGCCCGAGACCACGGACACCGCGCCGAACTCGCCCATGGCGCGCGCATTGCACAAAATCACGCCGTACAGCAGGCCCCACTTGATGTTGGGCACGGTGACCTTCCAGAAGGTCTGCCAGCCCGTGGCGCCCAGCACGATGGCGGCCTGCTCCTCGTCGCTGCCCTGCGCCTGCATCAGCGGGATCAGCTCGCGCGCGATGAAGGGGAAGGTCACGAAGATGGTGGCCAGCACGATGCCGGGCACGGCGAAGATGATCTTGATGTCATGCTCGGCCAGCCAGGGGCCGAACCAGCCGTGGGCGCCGAACACCAGCACGTACATCAGGCCCGCCACCACGGGCGAGATCGAGAACGGCAGGTCGATCAGCGTGATCAGGAAGGCCTTGCCACGGAACTGGAACTTGGCAATGCACCAGGCCGCCGCCACGCCGAACACCAGGTTCACCGGCACGGCGATCAGCGCCGTGATCAGGGTCAGCTTGATGGCCGACCAGGCATCGGGCTCCTGCAGGCCGGCGACATAGGCATCCCAGCCCTTGCGCAGCGCCTCGGTGAACACGGCCGCCAGTGGCAGCACCAGGAACAGGCCGATGAAGGTCAGCGCAATGCCCGTGAGAATCCAGCGCACAGCGCGCGGCTCGGTGGTGGAGAGCTTTTCACGCCGGCCCTTCGGGGGCGCCGTGAGCCTGTACAGCACCAGCACGGCGACCAGCACCGCGCCAATGATCTTGAGAAGCAATGCTTCCTGTGGAGACAACGCCATCTCAAGCCCCTCCCGAATGCTTGCGCTGCCATGCCTGCAGCGCGTTGATGACCAGCAGCATCACGAAGGAGAACAGCAGCATCACCACGGCCACGGCCGTGGCGCCTGCGTAGTCGTATTGCTCCAGCTTGCCGATGATGATCAGCGGTGTGATCTCGGAAATCATGGGCATGTTGCCCGCGATGAAGATGACCGAGCCGTACTCGCCGATGGCGCGCGCGAAGGCCATGGCAAAGCCCGTGAGCAGCGCGGGCGTGATGGCCGGCAGGATCACCTTGTAGAAGATCTGCCAGCGCGAGGCGCCCAGGCTGGTGGCGGCCTCCTCCAGCTCCTTCTCCGAATCCTCCAGCACAGGCTGCACCGTGCGCACCACGAACGGCAGGCCGATGAAGATCAGCGCAATCACCACGCCGTTCGGATTGAAGGCCAGCTGGATGCCGTAGGGCTCCAGGTACTGGCCCACCCAGCCATTGCCGGCCAGCAAGGCAGTCAGCGAAATGCCGGCCACGGCCGTGGGCAGGGCAAAGGGCAGATCGACGAGCGCATCGACGATCTTCTTGCCCGGGAACTTGTAGCGCACCAGCACCCAGGCGATCAGCAGGCCGAACACCAGGTTCACGCAGGCCGCCGCGAACGAGGCGCCAAACGTCAGCCGGTACGAGGCCAGCACGCGCGGCGAGGCCACGGCCTCCCAGAACTGGGGCCAGGTGAGCGAGAAGGTCTTGAACAGCAGTGCCGACAGCGGGATCAGCACGATCAGGCTCAGATAAAACAGCGTATAGCCCAAGGTCAGCCCGAAGCCGGGCAAAACGCGCTTGGCGCCGCGCCCATTGCGCGCCGCACCGGACGGTGCGGGCACAGGAGCGTCGGCGCCAGGCCTTGGGCTGGTCGGAACGGCAGACACCATGTTGGATTCCAAATCAGCCAGTGTGGGGAGGGGGCCTCAGGCGGACTGCGCCGCCTTCATGCCTGCTTGCGTGCTTACTTGCCGGGGACGTAGATCTTGTCGAACTGTCCGCCGTCGTTGAAGTGCACCTTCTGGGCTTCGGACAGCGAGCCGAAGTACTTGGCCACGGTGAACTGCTTGATGGGCTTGAACACATCGGCGTGCTTCTTGAGCACGGCCTCGGAGCGGGGGCGCAGCGCGTGCTGTGCGGCGATTTCCTGGGCTTCGTCGGAGTACAGCCAGGCCAGGTAGTCGTGCGCCAGCTGGCCCGTGCCCTTCTTGGCCACGGTGCGCTCGACCACGGCCACGGGGTTCTCGGCCACGATGGACACCGAGGGATGGACGGCATCGACCTTGCCCTTGCCGAATTCGCGCTCCACGGAAACCACTTCGGACTCGAACGTGATCAGCACGTCGCCGATGTTGCGTTGCAGGAAGATGCTGGTCGCATCGCGGCCGCCCTTGCCCAGCACGGGCACGTTCTTGTAGAGCTGCTGCACGAACTCGGCCGCCTGCGCGTCGGTGCCGCCCTTCTCGCGCACCGAACCCCAGGCCGCCAGGTAGGCATAGCGGCCATTGCCACCGGTCTTGGGATTGACCACCACGACCTTCACGTCGGGACGGGTCAGATCGCTCCAGTCCTTGATGTTCTTGGGATTGCCGTTGCGCACCAGGAACAGCATGGTCGAGGTAGTGGGCGATGCGTCATTGGGGAATTTCTTGGCCCAGTCCTTGGCGACCACGCCGCTGTCGGCCAGGAACTGCACGTCGGTCGTGGTGTTGAAGGTCACCACGTCGGCGGCCAGGCCGTCGTTGACGGCACGCGCCTGGGCGCTGGAGCCACCGTGCGACTGGTCCACCTTGATGTCCACGCCCTTGGTCTTCTTGTAATGGGCGACGAAGGCGGCGTTGTAGTCCTTGTAGAACTCGCGTGCCACGTCGTAGGAAACGTTGAGCAGCTGGTTCTGCGCCGATACCGTTCCCGCGGCGGCCAGCGCCAGGGTGGCCAACAAAGTCTTGAGCTTCAAAGAATGCATGGTTCGCTGCCTTTTATTAGTGGACATCTCTGCGGTGTATTCACAGACAGTCACATTGTGCGAACGCTGACTTAAAACTCAAAAGAATATATTTTTGTTTGTTAATGGCCTGTCACCATATAAAGAACCTGCCCTGCCCGCAGTCACCCGCCGGCCCATCACAGGCCGGCAGCCCATGGCGCGCCAGCGCCAGTGCCCGCAGAGACGGAGGCATGCGTAGCCGCCACACGTGGCGGACGCGGCGAGCGCGGCGAACGCACGGCAGGCCGGGGCTGGGCCGGCTGCCAGCTGTCGCCCTGCATAAGCGACTGCAGCAGCGCCAGGCCCAGGGGCCAGTCGCCAAAGCCTGATTCGACATTGATGTGCCCCGCGTTCTGCAGCCGCACGAACTCGCTTCCCCAGGCCCGCGCATAGGCGCCGGCCCGGCGGATCGGACAGTAGGGATCGTTGCTGCTGGCCACCAGCACGCTGCGGTACGGCAGCGGCGCATAGGGCACGGGCGCAAAGTCGGCCAGCTGGGCACGGCGCTCGGGATCGGCCGGCGCCACCAGCAGCGCACCGCGCACGCGCGCACTGGCCTCGGGACCCAGGTGCGCTGCCGTGATGCAGCCCAGGCTGTGGGCGGCCAGCACCACCGGCTCGGGCCGGGACAGCACCAGTTGCTCCAGCGCGGCCACCCAGGGATCGCGGTGGGGCACCAGCCAGTCGTCCTGCTCCACGCGCTCGGCATGCGGCAGCTGCTGCGCCCACAGGCTTTGCCAGTGGTCAGGACCGGAGTTGCGCCAGCCGGGCACGATGATGATGCGGTGGGGATTCATGGGTTCTCCTGGACTGTCCATTGCTGGACATGGGCCCCGATTGTGGAGAACACCGCCAACTATCCCAACGAACGTTTTGTTGTTTTCTTATGGCTTGGCGAGGTGCAACCCAACCCTAGCGTGCCGCCGGCTCGCGCGTGGCATGGCTGTTGCGCCCCGGCACGGTCTCGCCGAGGAAATCAAGGAAATGCCGCACGGCCGGCGCCAGGCCGCGCCGCGAGGGGAAGACCGCGTGCACGATGCCCTGGGGCGGCTCCCAGCCCGGCAGCAGGTGCACGAGCCGGCCCTCGGCCAGTTCCTCGTGGCACATGTAGTCGGGCAGCCAGCACATGCCGCTGCCGGCCAGCGCCGCGAATTTCAGCGTCAGCAGGTCATCCACCACATAGCGCGGCTGCAGCTGCAGGCGTTGCTCGCGGCCTTCGGGGCCGACCAGCAGCAGGCTGGACTGGCCATCCACCGCCGACATGGACATGCTGTCCAGGTGCTGCAGGTCGGCCAGTGCACGCGGCGTGCCCTGGCGCTCCAGCAGCTCCGGGCTGGCCACGAGGATCTGGCGCGCCACATCCAGCCGCTTGACGACCATGGAGCCGCTGTCCTCCAGGCTGGGGCGCACGCGCAGCGCCACGTCGATGCCCTCCTCCACCAGGTTCACGGGCCGGTTGGTCACCTGCATCTCCACATGCACCAGCGGGCAGCGCTGCAGGAACTGGGGCATGAGCTCGCCCAGCACGGTCTGGGCCAGGGTGACGGGGCAGCTCACGCGGATGGTGCCGCGCGGCTCGGTCTGCACCTCGGCCACGGTGTCGGCGGCGGCCAGGGCCGCATCGCGCATGGCCTGGCAATGGCGCAGATAGGCCTCGCCCACCTGGGTCAGCGAGAGCTTGCGCGTGGTGCGCTGCAGCAGGCGCACTCCGAGCCGGGCCTCCAGTTCGGCCACGCGCCGCGACAGCCTGGACTTGGGTATGCCCAGCGCCCGCCCGGCAGAGGCGAAGCCGCCGCGCTCCACGACCTCGGCGAAGTACAGCATGTCGTTGAGATCCATCATGTCGCTCGTCCCTCCCTGTGCTCATTGGCTGCAAATTCAGGACAATCTATCGCAATTTCTGCGGCTTATCAAAGACTCTGTCCAAATTCACAATTGATCCCATCGTCGGCCCTACAAGCTTTCCCGAATGGCCGATCCCAACCGCGATCCCAACCGACATCCCAGGAGCTTTTCCATGCAAGTGCTGCACATCGACTCTTCCATCACCGGCGCCGCTTCGGTGTCCCGCCAGCTGACCGCCCAGACCGTGGCCGCCCTGGTGGCCGCCAATCCCGGCGCCAAGGTCGAGTACCTGGATCTGGCCGTGAACGCCCCCGACCACCTGAACGCAGTGTCCATGGGCTTTCGCACCGGCCAGGCCGCCACGACGGAAGCCGAGCGCGCACAGAACGCCATCTCCGAAGCCCTGGTGAGCCAGTTCCTGGCGGCCGATGTGGTCGTGGTCGGCGCTCCGTTCTACAACTTCACCATATCCAGCCAGCTCAAGGCCTGGATCGACCGCATCGCCCAGGGCGGCCGCACCTTCCGCTACACCGCAGCCGGCCCCGAAGGCCTGGCCAAGGGCAAGAAGGTCATCGTGGCCTCCACGCGCGGCGGTGTGTACTCCACCAGCGAAATGGGCCAGGCCCTGGAGCACCAGGAAAGCTACCTGAAGACGGTGTTCGGCTTCCTGGGCATCACCGATGTGAGCATCGTGCGCGCAGAAGGCGTGGCCATGGGCGATGAGTCCAAGGCCAAGGCCCTGGAATCAGCCCGCAACGACATCGTGCGTGCAGCGGCTGCCGCCAATCAGGAAGCGGCCATCGCCGCCTGATTGCGGATCGCGGTCAGCCGAGGGCTGTACGCCCAAAGAACAAGCGCCTGGGTTTCGGCCCCGGCGCTTTTTCTTTGGACGGCGCCCGAGAGCGACCGGCCCCGGGCAGCCCGGATTGCTCCCGATGGACTGGTGCGAATAAAAGAGGTATCCGCCCTAGCGCCTCCTTTGAAAAATGCAATGCGCTGCGCGCTTTTACAGACACGTGAAGCTGATAGGCTGGGCCATCGCTGCTTTTTTGCGGCCTTGTCCGACACGAACCGACTGCATTTCAGAAAGCCGGCAGACCTGCCGATATCCATGCAGTCTCATTGTTTTTCCCTGCGCTCCATCCATGCCAGCCACAAGTCCCCGCCCCCATGTCCGGCCCCGCGGCCCTGTCCATGCCCGCCCTCCGTCCGATGAAAACCTGGTGATCACGGTGATCGCCGTGTCCCTGCTGGCCATCACCGTGGTGGGCATTGGCGTCTACCAGTTCCTGCAGTACCAGCGCGAGCAGGATCAGGAGCAGCTCAATTCGCGCGTGTACCGCAGCTATGTGCGCAACACCGACGAGGCACCTGCACCCGAGGAGCCCGAGCAGCCCGCCGCAGCGCCCACCCCCGCCAAGCCCAGCCAGCAACAGCTGAACCAGGAAATGACGCGCAAGCTGCTGGCCCATCCCGGCGTGACGCCCGGTGCCGGCTTTTCGGCGCCCGGTGTCAAGTCGACCGGCGTGGTGATCATCGACGCCATCGACCAGGCCCAGGCGCGCGAGAAGGCATCGTCCGCCGCACGCCCTGCTGCGGCGATTGCCAACCCTTCTCCCTCTTCCTGACGCTTCCTGAGCTCTGCGCTCGCAGGCCCCCCGACGCAAAAGCCCGGCATTGCCGGGCTTTTTTTGTCTTGAGCGGCCTTGCCGCACCGCTCACTGGTGCTTGCGCGCCCAGGCCGCGAACTTCTGCACGAAGCCGTTCACGAAGTCGCGGCTGCCGGCGCCAATGGAGCCGTCTTCGGCAAACAGGCCGTCCTTGGCCTGGATGAAGATTTCGGGCTGGGCCAGCGTGGGCATGTCCAGGTAGGCCAGCACATTGCGCAGGTGCTGCTGCGCCAGCGCCGTGCCGATGGCACCCACGGAGACGCCGGCCACGGCAGCGGGCTTGCCGGCCCAGACGCTCTTGCCGTAGGGGCGCGAGCCCTGGTCCAGCGCGTTCTTGAGCACACCGGGAATCGAGCGGTTGTACTCGGGCGTCAGGAACAGCACGGCCTGGGCCGACTGGATCTGGGCGCGGAACTGCTTGACCACGTCCACCTCATTGCCGTCATGGTCCTGGTTGTACAGCGGCAGGGCATCGATGGCGACCTGCTCGAAGACCAGGCCTTCGGGTGCCAGGCGCGCAATGGCGTCGGCGAATTTGCGGTTGAAGGAATCCTTGCGCAGGCTGCCCACGATGACAGCGACCTTGATCTGGCTCATGCATTGCTCCTGGAGGAAGTGGCGAAAAACGGGTGGGAGGCGTACCTCCCGCAGGCAGCCATTATGTGGCTGCCTGCACGGCGCTTACTGTAGGAAAGTGGGCTTGGCATAGCCCTGGAACTTGCTGTCCACCACGGCCTTGAACTCCGCCGAACGGTAGACCTCGGCCAGGTCCTTGGCCCATGCCGCGCCCTGGTCCTTCTTCTTGATGGCCACGACGTTCAGGTAGTGGTCGGGGGTCTTTTCCAGCGAGACGGCCTCGGTCAGCTTCAGGCCCGAGGAAATGGCGAAGTTGCCGTTGATGATGGCGTATTCGGTATCGCCCAGCGAGCGCGGCAGCTGCGCGGCTTCCAGCGGGATGAACTTGAGCTTGCGCCGGTTCTCGGCCAGGTCCTTTTCGGACACGCGCAACGGGTCGATGCCGGGCTTGGCCTTGATCAGGCCGGCCTGCTCCAGCAGCACCAGCGCGCGGGCCAGGTTGCTCGGGTCGTTGGGCAGGGTCACGCGGTCGCCTTCCTTGGCCTCGGCCAGGGTCTTGCGGGTCTTGGAGTACACGCCCAGGGGGGCGATGGGGCCTTGCACCAGCTCCACCAGGTCCAGCTTCTGGTCGGCCGCGAACTTCTGCAGGTAGACACGGTGCTGGAAGAAGTTGGCATCCAGCGAGCCCTGGGCCAGCGCCAGGTTGGGCTGCACGTAGTCGTTGAACTCCACCAGCTTGACCTGGTAGCCCTTCTTTTGCAGCAGCGGCACGATGCCCTGCTTGAGCTGGTCGATGTTGGAGCCTGCCGTGCCGCCGATCACCAGCTGCTTCTTGTCGGCCTGGGCGTGGGCGGGCAGCGCCAGCACGCTGGCAGCGGCAAGGGCGGCGGCCGAGGCCAGCAGGTGGCGGCGCACGAAGGAAAGGGATGCGGTCATGTCGGAATCCTTTTTTTGGGAGGGAGCGGGAAGAAAGAAGAAAGCGGGTCTGGACAGCGCGCTCAGCCGCGCTTGTCCAGGCGGCGGGCCGCCGTGTTGCCCACGAACTGGATGACCTGGACCATGGCCACGAGGATGGTCACGGTGAGCACCATCACATCGGTCTGGAAGCGGTAGTAGCCGTAGCGGATGGCCAGATCGCCAATGCCGCCGCCGCCCACCACGCCGGCAATGGCCGAGTACGACAGAAAGCTCACGGCCAGCACGGTCAGCGCCAGCACCAGGCCCGAGCGCGCCTCGACGATGAGCACGCGCCAGACGATCTGCAGCTCCGAGGCGCCCATGGCGTGCGCGGCCTCGATCACGCCGCGCGGCACGTCGCGCAGGCACTGGTCCACCAGGCGTGCCAGGTAGGGAATGGCCGCCACGGACAACGGCACTGCCGCAGCCAGCGGGCCGATGGAGGTGCCGGCCAGCCAGCGCGTGAAGGGCACCAGCGCGACCAGCAAGATGATGAAGGGGAAGGACCGCACGGTATTGACCGTCCAGTTCAGCACGGCAAAGGCCGGGCGGTTGTCCAGCGACTGGCCGGGGCCCAGCAGGAACAGCAGCACGCCCAGCGGGCCGCCGATCAGCACGGCGGCCGACAGGCCGATGCCCAGCATCAAAAGGGTCTGGCCCATGGCCAGCCACAGCTCGGGCAGGATTTCGACGATGTTTTCAGACATGGGAATGCGGAAGCTAAAAGAAGAGGAAAACGGGACCGGGCGAAAGCCCGTCAGTGCTCGGAGCCGCCCACGGCGCGCAGCACCACGGGGCGGGTGGCGCCGCGTTCGCGCAGGGCCTTGTCGGCACGCTCCACGCGCAGGGCCTCAAGTTCGCTGCCCAGCAGCGTGGCGCGCTGCGGCGCCTCGTAGGCACGGCCCTGCGGCAAGGCGGGCAGCGTGAAGCGTTCTGCCACCTGGCCCTGCTCGATGATGGCCACCTCGCTGCACAGCGCATCGACCACGGCCAGCTCGTGCGTGACGATGACGATGGTCACGCCCAGGCGGCTGTTGATGTCCGCCAGCGTGGCCAGGATGGAGCGCGTGGTCTCGCTGTCCAGCGCCGAGGTGGGCTCGTCGCACAGCAGCACCTGGGGGCGCGGCGCCAGGGCACGCGCAATCGCCACGCGCTGCTTCTGACCTCCGGACAACTGGGCCGGATAGCTGCCGGCCTTGTCGGCCAGACCCACGATGTCCAGGCATTCGCGCACACGCTGCTCGATCTGGGCGCGCGAGTGGCCGCCATGGATGCGCAGCGGAAAGGCCACGTTCTCGAACACGCTGGCGTTCTGCAGCAGGTTGAACTGCTGAAAAATCATGCCGATGTTCTGGCGCGCCTCGCGCAGCGCGCGGCGGCCCAGGTCGGTCAGGCGCTGGCCTGCCACCACCACCTCGCCGCTGTCGGGGCGCTCCAGCAGGTTGATCAGGCGCAGCAGCGTGGACTTGCCCGCACCGCTCTTGCCGATCAGGCCGAAGACCGTGCCCTGGCCGATGTCCAGTGATACCGAACGCACGGCATCGAAGTGCTTGCCATCGGCTGTTACAAATTTCTTTTGCAGGTCGCGCAGGCGGATCAGCGCGTTTTCCGGGGCCAAATGGGCGGTCTGGACGGTCATGGATTCTCGGTTCGGCAGTGAAAACGGTCCTGGGATCGGCAACGGCAGCCTTTGCACCGCCATCTCCAGGCAATGGCGCGCAATTTCCGGGCCCTGTGCTGCGCAGTTGGACGCAGTTGCAAGCCGATGGGCATGCGTTGTCTTGCGTCGTCGCCAAGCACAGGCGAATCCCCAGGATCTGCCGTCATTAGTGTTCTAACGAGTGTGTTGCAAAACGTTGTTCAAACAAAAGAATAAAAAATACGGTGCTTATATCGATTGCCGTCTTTCAAGCCTTGATGTACGGCCTGGACGGCATTGCTAGAATCCGCCCCCGACAGGCCTGTACAACGGCAAGATTCCTTGTGGTTGCGTGCATTACAGGTAAGTACCCGCTTTCATTCGCCATGCCTGAATCCTCCCGAACTGCCGACTGCCCCGCCTGCGCCGCCAGCCTGCGCGTGGAAGCGGTGCGCCTGCGGCGTGGCATCACAACCGTCTTTGATGGCCTGGACCTGCAGCTGGACGAGCCGCGCGTGGGACTCATCGGCGACAACGGCGCGGGCAAGACCAGTCTGTTCCGGCTGCTGTGCGGCCTGGATGCGCCGCAGGCCGGGCGCGTGCTGCTGGACGGCACCGAACTGCACGAGGCCCGCGCCAGGCGGCCGGGCCAGGTTGGGCTGATGTTCCAGAACCCCGACGACCAGATCATCTTCCCCACCGTGGAGGAAGAGCTGGCCCTGGGGTTGCGCCCTTCGGGCATCTCGCGGCGCGAGGCCACGGAGCGCGCCCGCGCCCTGCTGAACAGCCGCGGCCTGGCCGACTGGGCACCGCGCGCCGTGGCCGGACTCAGCCAGGGCCAGCGCCAGCAGGTGTGCTGGCTGGCCCTGCTCATTGCCGCGCCGCGCGTGCTGCTGCTGGACGAGCCCTTCGCCAGCCTGGACCTGCCGGGCCAGGCGCGGCTGGCCAGGGACATCGCGGCCGCCGAGCAGCAGGTGCTGGTCTCCACCCATGTGCTGGACCACGTGCGCAGCTTTGGCCGCGTGCTCTGGCTGGAGCGCGGTCAGGTGCGCGCAGACGGCCCCGGCCATGAGATCTGCGCAGCCTATGAAGCCGACGTGGCCCGCCGGCTGCAAGCGCAGTCCTGACGCAGGAGCCGGCCGCCATGGGAAGCCTCTACAGCGAATACACCAGCTGGCTCCATGCCTGGAGTGCGGGCCGCAAGCTGCTGCTCATGGCGCTGCTGGGAACGGGCCTGTTCCTCATCGATTCACCGTGGCTGCTGGCCATGGCCGGCGCCGCCTGCGGCCTGCTGTGGCTGTCGCTGGGCCGCGCCACCGAGGGCGCACGGCGGCTCATGCTGTCGGTGACCGTGGCCGCCCTGCTGGTGGCTGCCTTCCATGTGTGGATGCAGCATTACGCCCTGGCCGCCTCCAGCGCGCTGCGCCTGGTCTGCGCCTCCACGCTGGGCATGGCGCTGACCGTGAGCACGCGCCCCAGCGATCTGGTCGATGTGCTGGAGCGGCTGCTGGCGCCGCTGGAGCGCATCGGCATCTCCCCCGAACAGGTGGCCCTGCAGCTGGCATTGATGCTGCGTTTCACCGAGCATTTCTTCGTGCAGTGGAAGCGCATGGACGATGCCCACCGGCTGCGCACGGGCCGCGCCGGCGGCCTGCGCCTGATTGCGCCGCTGACCATCCACATGCTGCAGGCCACGCGCCGCGTGTCCGATGCGCTGTGGGCGCGCCTGGGCCGCTGAGGCCTGCCCTGCCGATTTGCCCTTCCGATTTGCCCTGCTGAACTGCCCTTCCTGACCGACAGCGAGAACTCTCCATGACCGCTCCCTCCACCGTCTCACGCGCCTCGGCGCGCTCCATGGCCCAGGTCTCGCTGTTCGCGGCACTGATGGCCGTCATGGGCCTGATTCCCAAGATCGACCTGCCGCTGGGCGTGCCCATCACCATCCAGTCGCTGGGCGTGATGCTGGCCGGCGTGATGCTCGGCCCCTGGCGCGGCATGCAGTCCATGCTGCTGTTCCTTGCGGCCGTGGCCGTGGGCCTGCCCCTGCTGTCGGGCGGGCGCGGCGGCATTGCCGTCTTCATGGCGCCCTCGGCCGGCTACCTGCTGGGCTACCCGCTGGCGGCCTGCATTGCCGGCCTGGTCATGCGTGCGCTGCCCCAGGGATCGCCCCGGCGCGCGGCGCTCAGCGCCTTTGCGGCCTCGGCGCTGGGCGGGCTGGTGGCCCTGCATGCCTTCGGCGTGCTGGGGCTGATGCTGATGGCCAAGCTCAGCCTGTCGCAGGCCTTCATGGCCACCTTGCTGTTCGTGCCCGGCGATCTGGTCAAGTGCGTGCTGTGCGCCCTGGTGGTGCACACGGTGGCGCGCGGCATGCCGGACTGGCCGTTCGGAGGCCGCCAGCATGGCTGAGCCATCCGCGCCCCACCCGCTGGCCGCGCCGCTGCAGCACCCGTGGACCCTGGTCCATGGTCCGCTGGAGCATTGGGCCCGGCAGCGCCCCGATGCGATGGCGCTGCAAAGCGAGGCCGGCCAATGGAGCTTTGCCGCGCTGCATGCCGCCGTGCTGCAGCGCTCGGCCGCGCTGGTGGCCGGCCAGGCGCCAGAGATGCTGCTGGTGGACACGGGCGGCAGCGCCAGCACCGTGGATGCCATCGTCGAATTCCTCGCCATCCTGCACAGCGGCCGCTGCGCCGCCGTGGCCGATCCTGATTGGCCCGATGCCGTGCGCAGCCGCATCGAGGGCTGGCTGCCCACGGCGCCCAGCGCTCTGGCCGAGGCCACGGCCACCGGCGCCTTCTACACCGGCTTCACCTCGGGCAGCACCGGGCTGCCCAAGGGCTTCATGCGCCACCACCGTTCGTGGACAGAGAGCTTTCGCGTCTGCCTGCAGGACTTCGGCCCCGTGGCCGCGCAGCGCACCATGGCGCCCGGGCGCATCTCGCATTCGCTGTTCCTGTTCGGCGTGATGCAGGGCCTGTGGTGCGGCGAAGGCGCCGTGGTGCAGGAGCGGTTCTCGGCGGCGCGCTGCCTGGCCTCGCTGGCGCGCGGCGAAGCCCCCTGCCTGGTCGCCGTGCCCAGCCAGCTGCTGCTGATGCTGCAATGGGCCGCACACCGCGCGCTGGCGCCCATCCCCGAGGTGGAGCTGATCATGATCAGCGGCGCGCGCTGGATGCGCGCCCAGACCCCGGCCCTGCGCGCGCTGTTTCCGCACGCACGCATCATCGAGTTCTACGGCGCCTCGGAAGCCAGCTTCATCGCCTGGATGGAGGCCGACGAACAGGCCCCGCCCCAGGCCGTGGGCCGGCCCTTCAGCAATGTGCAGCTGCAGATCCGCCCCGCCACGCGGCAGCCCGGCGACCAGCCCCTGCAGCCGGGCGAGGACGGCCTGATCTACATGCGCAGCCCCATGCTGTTCATGGACTATGTGGGCGAGGCGCGCGACGGCACGGCCGCGCTGCGCGACGGCGAATGGCTGTCCGTGCGCGACATGGGCCATATCGATGCCGGCGGCCAGCTGTGCCTGGCCGGGCGCCAGAGCCGCATGCTCGTCACCCAGGGCAAGAACCTGTTCCCCGAGGAAGTCGAAACCCTGCTGGCCGCGCACCCGGGCGTCGCCCAGGTCTCCATCCAAGGCCTGCCCGACGCGCTGCGCGGCATGCAGGTGCACGCCGTCGTGCAATGGCACGGCGCCGCGCCCGCAGGCTCCGCACAGGCGCTGGCGGCCTGGCTGCGCGACCGGCTGGAAAGCTACAAGCTGCCGCGCCAATGGTGGAGCTGCACCGACTGGCCGCAGACCGCCAGCGGCAAGACCGACCACGGCCGTCTGGCGCGCGCGCTGGCGGCCACCGCCACGGACACTGGCCGGGCACTGCCCGGCGAACCCGCGCTGCTGCCCCTGCCATGAACCCGCACGACGCCCCCGTCATCCTGGCCTGGGCGCGCAGCCCCGTCGCCCCCGTGGGCGGTGCGCTGCGCGAGCTTGCGGCGCACGAGCTGGGCGCGCCCGTGCTCCAGGCCTTGCTGGCCCGGGCCGGCCTGCCTGCCCGGGCCGTGGATGCCGTGGATGCCGTGGTCTTAGGCAACGCCCTGGGCGCAGGCGGCAACCCGGCCCGCATGCTGGCCCTGGCTGCGGGCCTGCCCGAGCGCTGCGCAGCACACAGCGTGGATACCCAGTGCTGCTCGGGCCTGGACAGCGTGGCCCTGGCTGCAGGCCTGCTGCTGTCGGGCCAGGCCGATATCGTGGTGGCCGGTGGTGCCGAGGCCTGGAGCCGTGCCCCCATCCGCCAGACGCGCCCGCGCCATGCAGGCGAGCTGCCCGTCACCTATGACCGCCCCGCCTTCGCCCCCGATCCCGCACGCGACCCGGACCTGCTGCAATCGGCCGCCGACCATGCGCTGGCCCATGGCATCACCCGCGCCGTTCAGGAGGCCCATGCCATCCACAGCCACGCGCAGGCGCTCGCGCACCGCGACCGGCTGGCCCAAGAGATCGTGCCCATGGCGGGGCTGGACCACGACGCCTATCCGCGCGCCTTGAACCCGGCCCGCGTTGCGCGCATGCCCGTGGTGGCCGAAGCGGGTGGCGCCGTTGACGCCCATGCACGCCAGCGCCATGCGCTGAGCACGCCCACCATCTCGCCCAAGGCCGATGGCGCAGCCCTGGTGCTGCTGGCCACGCCGCAGGCCTGTGCACGCCTGGGCCTGCAGCCACGCGCCCGCTGGGTGGCCAGTGCCTCGCTGGGCCATGCGCCCGAAACACCGCCGGTCGCCGCCGCACTGGCGGCCCAGCAGGTGCTGGAGCGTGCAGCCGCAGCGCTGCAGCTGCCTTGCCTGACTGCGGAAGAGCTCCAGGCTGTGGAGCTGCACGATGCCTTCGCCGTGCAGGCCCTGGCCTTTGCCGAAACCCTGGGCCTGCCGCTGCAGCAGCTCAACGCTGGCGGCGGTGGCCTGGCGCGCGGCCATCCCATAGGCGCATCGGGCGCGGTTGCGCTGGTGCGCATGCTCTCAGACCTGCACCGCACGCCAGCAGCCCACAGACCGGCCCTGGGCCTGGCCGCCATTGCAGGGGCTGGCGGCATAGGCGCGGCCTGCCTGGTGCAGGCGCTTTGAATCCATGGACTCCGCATTTCCCATGTCCGCCAACCCACCGTCCGACACCCTTCCCTTTGGCGATGCGCATGAGGCCCTGGTGCACGCGCGCCGCTCCGTGCGCGCCTACCGGTCCGATCCCGTGCCGGACGCGCTGCTGCACCATTTGCTGCAATCGGCCCGCCGGGCGCCCAGCGGCGGCAACCTGCAGCCAGGCCAGTTCATCCAGGTGCGCGGCAGCCTGCGCGGCGCACTCACACAGGCGCTGCTGGCCGACTGGCAAGGCGGAGCACCTGAGCGCGAGGACTACGGCTACTTCCCCCGCCCCATGCCCATGGCGCTGCGCAAGCGCCAGGTGGCGTCGGCCCAGGCCCTGTACAGCGCCCTGGGCGTGGCCCGCGAGGACCGCGCCGGGCGCGACGCGCAGTTCGGCCGCAACTACCGCTTCTTCGATGCGCCCGTGGCCCTGGTGGTGAGCATCGACGCACGCTTCGGCGCAGGCGGCTACATGGACCTGGGCATGACCCTGTACGGCCTGCAAATGGCCGCAGCTGCCCAGGGCCTGGGCAGCTGCGCCATCGGCGCCCTGGCCTCCTACCCCGACACCGTGCGCCGCGTGCTCGACCTGCCGCCCGGCGAGCACATCGTCTGCGGCCTGGCCCTGGGCTGGCCCGACGAGGCCGCCCCCGTCAACCGCACCCAGACCACCCGCGCACCGCTGACCGAATACTTCAGGGTACTGGGAGAATGAAAAAAAGCTGCCAATGGCAGCTTTTGCAATTCAGCCCTCGCTCGCACTGAACACGGCGACCGAAACCGGCGCAACACATAGCGAGGGACACCGAGCAAGGGCCGCCCCGCAGCGAGGGTGTCGTCCCCCTCCCGCGAAGCGAGAGAGGGGGAAGCGGCGTCAGCCGCTCAGGGGGTGCTTCCTATCAAAACGCAGGGATCACCGACCCCTTGAACTGCACATCGATGAACTGGCGCACTTCATCGGAGTGGTAGGCCTTGATCAGCTGCGCCACCCAGGGCTTGCCCTTGTCGGCATCGCGCGCGACCAGAATGTTCACATAGGGGTTCTTGGCGGCTTCCTGCGCAATGGCATCGGTCTTGGGGTTCAGGCCTGCCGAGATCGCGAAGTTGGTGTTGATGGCCGAGGCGTCCAGGTCATCCAGCGAGCGTGGCAGCTGGGCTGCGTCCAGCTCCACGAAGCGCAGCTTCTTGGGGTTGGAGACCACGTCCAGCGGCGTGGCCTTCAGGCCCGCGCTTTCCTTGAGCTTGATCAGGCCCTGGGCCTGCAGCAGCAGCAGCACGCGGCCACCGTTGGTGGGGTCGTTGGGGATGCCGAACTTGGCGCCCTGGGGCAGGTCGGCCAGCTGCTTGATCTTCTTGGAATAGATGCCGATGGGGAAATTCACCGTGTCGGCCACCCAGCCGATCTTGTAGCCGCGGTCGCGCACCTGGGCGTCGAGGTAGGGGCGGTGCTGGTAGCTGTTGGCGTCCAGGTCACCGGCCGACAGCGCGGCATTGGGCTGCACGTAGTCGCCGAATTCAACGATCTGGATCTTCAGGCCGTTCTTCTCGGCGACCTTCTTGACCTGCTCCATGATCTGGGCGTGCGGGCCGGCCGTGACGCCGACCTTGATGGGCTTGTCCTGCGCCTGCGCGGGCATGGCCAGCAGGGTCATGGCGGCGGTGCTGGCAATCGCGGCGGCCGTGAGCGTGCGGCGGAGGAAATGGCGCTTGGTGGGCATGGATGCGGTTCCTTGTAACCTGTCAAAAACACAGGCGCACACTGTAGCGCCAACACAGCGCACGGCGACCGTACCGGCACACTGCGGCTAGACAGTTTTTTCAGTAGCTCACAACCGGCGCCGCAGCGCGGGCGTCAGCGGTCCTGGAACTCGGGCGTTGCCATGACCTGGTGGGCCACGACATCCAGTACGGGATGGGGTTGCTCCTGGCGGTCTATCCAGACCTTGGGCGTGAAGCTGCCACGCAGCGCCACGGCATCGCCTTCGATCAGATTGCGCAGCACCTCGCAGGCCTGGGCGTCGAATGCAACCACATTGACCGGGATGGAAGTGCCATCGGATGCCTCGGAGCGCACGCGGGCCACCATGAAGGGGCGCCGATTGCGGTCGCTGCGGTGTTCGGGCGTACCGGTGAGTCTGCCGGTAATCAGTCCATCCATCATGTGCGAGACCAGGAAGAAATCGTCAGTTACAAAAGACGCCATTGTAGGTGCAGGTTTTACGTGCCCAGACCGGGACGCGCATCTTCGCGGTGCATGGACTTTTCATGCGCTGGCTGCCCTCGCCATCCGTGATGGACCTGCCTGGCGAAGCTGCACATGTCCTTGTCCTTGCCCTTGCTCTTCGCGGCAAGGCGCCATCGCGCGCAAAATTGAACGCGCAAAAAAACGAACGTACAAAGCAAAAAGCTCCTGACGTTTCCGTCAGGAGCTTTGCGTTTTGGTCGGCGTGGCGGGATTCGAACTCGCGACCCCTTGCACCCCATGCAAGTGCGCTACCAGGCTGCGCTACACGCCGAAGCATTGAATTATAGGGACTAAAAACAGGCCTTCAGGGAAAACGCAGAGATTTTTCAAAAATGTCTGCAAATTCCTGAAATGGCGACGATCAGCCCCCCGCATCTTCTCACCCCTGATGCGTGGCGCGCACGTGGTCCAGCAAGGCCTCCAACGGATGGCGCAACTGGCGTGCAGACAGTCGCTTGACCTGGCTGCGGCAGGAATAGCCGGTGGCCAGCGGCTCGCCCAGGTTCTGCTTGCTCTCGATCTGTTTCTCCCATGACTGGGCATAGATGGTCTTGGAGGTTTCGAGGTTGCGCGCCTCATGCCCGTAGGTGCCCGACATGCCGCAGCAGCCGGTGGCCTCCACGCTCAGGCGCAGCCCCCGTCGCTCGAAAAGCTGCGTCCACTGCTTGCCGCTGTCGGGCGCATTGGTCTTTTCAGTGCAGTGCGGCAGCAGCCGGTAGGCCACGCTGGCCACGCTGGTCACTGCCTCGGGCAGCACCTGCAGCAGCCATTCCTGGGGCAGCTCGACCTTCGGCACCTCGCCCATACCCGGCACCTTGAGGTATTCCTGCCGATAGGCCAGCGTCATGGCCGGGTCCAGCCCCACCAGCGCCACACCGGGCTGCGCCAGTTGCGCCAGCTGCGCGGCATTGCGGATGGCCGCCTTGGCAAAGGCGCCCATGAATCCCTGCACATGCAGCGGCTTGCCATTGGGCAGCAGCGGCGCCAGCCAGACCTGGAATCCCAGGCGCGCCGCCAGCTCGATCAGCACCTGCAGCTGGCCGGTCTCGAAGTAGCGGGTAAAGCTGTCCTGCACGATGACCACGCTGCGTGCGCGCTGCTCGGACGTGAGCGCAGCCAGCGCCTGCGCATCGGCCGCGCGCACCTTCCATTGCCGCAAGGTGGCTGCCAGGTCCAGCCGGCTCAGCAGCGGGCCATCGACCATGCCGATGCGACGGCTGAGCACATCGCGCATCCATGGCGAGCCCATCACCCCGTTGTAGAGCGCGGGCATGCGCGCCAGCCACGGCATGGTGAACTCCAGCGAGCCGATCAGGTAGTCACGCACGGGCCGCAGGTAGCGGCGGTGGTAGAGCTCCAGAAAGCGCGAGCGGAATTCGGGCACGTTGACCTTGACGGGACATTGCCCGGCGCAGGACTTGCAGGCCAGGCAGCCGGCCATGGCGTCATAGACCTCGTGCGAAAAATCGGCCTCGCCGCGGCGCGCCGCGCGGCTGTTGCGCCAGCGCGCGGCCAGGCTGGACAGGAAGGGCTGGGGCTGCTGCGCGACCTCCAGCACGTTCACGCCGGCCTGCCCCTGCAGGCGCAGCCATTCGCGCATCAGCGAGGCCCGGCCCTTGGGCGAATGCACGCGCTGGCGCGTGGCCTTCCAGGAAGGGCACATGGCATCGTCCGGATCGAAGTTGTAGCAGGCGCCATTGCCGTTGCAGTGCATGGCCGCGCCATAGCTTTGCCATACGCGCTCGTCGATCTGCCGGTCCAGCTCGCCGCGCGTGGTGACGCCGTCCACCTTGAGCAGCAAGGTCTTGCTGGCCGGCGGCGTGGCGATCTTGCCGGGGTTGAGCTGGTTGTGCGGGTCGAAGGCGGCCTTGAGCTGCTGCAGCGAGGGATACAGCTCGCCGAAGAAGGCCGGCACATATTCGGAGCGCAGGCCCTTGCCGTGCTCGCCCCACAGCAGGCCGCCATGGCGCTGCGTGAGTTCGGCCACCGCGTCGGAGATGGGGCGCACCAGGGCGGCGTCCACGGGGTTCTTCATGTCCAGGATGGGGCGCACATGCAGCACGCCGGCATCGACGTGGCCGAACATGCCGTACTGCAGGCCGTGGCTGTCCAGCAGCGCGCGGAACTCGGCAATGAACTCGGGCAGGTTCTCGGGCGGCACGGCCGTGTCTTCGACAAAGGGCTGGGGCCTCGCCTCGCCCGCCACGTTGCCCAGCAGGCCCACGGCGCGCTTGCGCATGGCATAGACGCGGTGCACCGCCGCATTGCCGGCCGCCAGCGTGTGGCCCAGCCGCTCCACCGAGGCGTCGGCGCCCAGGTGGCCGAGGAAGGCCTGCACGCGGCCATCGACCTCCTGCGGATCGTCGCCGCTGAATTCCACCAGGTTGATGCCCAGCGTAGGGCGCTGGCCGTCCTGCGGAAAGTACTCGGCCACGCTGCTCCAGACGAAGTCCTTCATGGCCAGCAGCAGCACCTTGGAATCCACCGTCTCGATGGACAGCGGCCGGTGTGCCATCAGCGCGCGCGCATCGCGCAGCGCGTCCATGAAGCCAGCGTAGCGCACGTTGACCAGGACCGAGTAGCGGGGAATGGGCAGCACGTTGAGCTTCGCCTCCACCACGAAGCCCAGCGAGCCTTCGGCGCCGCACAGCACGCTGTTGAGGTTGAAGCGCCCGTCGCCTTCGCGCAGATGGGCCAGGTCATAGCCGGTGAGGCAGCGGTTGAGCTTGGGGAATCTGGCCTCGATCAACTCCGCCTGGTCCTCGCTGATGCGCCGCGCCGTGCGGTGCACCTTGCCGATGCGCCCCGAATCGGCGCACATGCGCTCCAGCGCCTGAGCATCCAGCGGCGCGCTGTGCAGGCGCTCGCCGCCCAGCAGCACGAAGTCCAGCGCCAGCACGTGGTCGCGCGTCTTGCCATAGGTGCAGCTGCCCTGCCCGCTGGCATCGGTGTTGATCATGCCGCCGATGGTGGCGCGGTTGGAGGTGGACAGCTCGGGCGCAAAGAACAGTCCGTATGGCTTGAGCGCGGCGTTGAGCTGGTCCTTGACCACGCCGGCCTGCACGCGCACCCAGCGCTGCTCGGCATTGATTTCGAGGATACCGTTCATGTGCCGCGACAAGTCCATGGTCACGCCATGCGTGAGCGACTGCCCGTTCGTGCCCGTGCCGCCGCCGCGCGGTGTCAGCACCACATCGCGGAACTCAGGCCGCGCCAGCACCTGCGCCGCCCTGGCCACATCCTCGGCGTGACGCGGGTAGATGGCCGCCTGCGGCATGCGCTGGTAGATGGAGTTGTCCGTGGCCAGCACGGTGCGGCTGGCATGGTCCGTGTCCACGTCGCCCTCGAAGCCGGCGGCCTTCAACGCTTCAAGAAACTCAAGGTATTGGGCAGGCACGGGGGCGCTGGCGTGGGGCAGTGGGGCAATCGACATGGAAGGCAAGGTGGGGAGATTTGTTGCTGGCGATCAGCCCAGGAAACCCATGCATGCAATACACGATTTCAGGCCGACCATGGCCGCAAGTATCTCTACACTCTTCCTCTGGAACAAACGAAAATTGCGGCCGCGAACACTGCATAAAACTCATGAATTACCGACGCCTGACGCCCTCCATGTCCCTGCTGCTGGTCTTCGAGGCGGCCGCGCGCCACGAAAGCTATGCGCGAGCGGCCGAGGAGCTGTCGCTCAGCCAGAGCGCCATCAGCCGGCAGGTGCAGACACTGGAGGCGCAGCTGGGCATCAGCCTGTTCCGCCGCGAGGGCCGCACGGTGCGCCTGACTGATGTGGGGCGCCGCTACTTCATCGACCTGGGTGCCGCGCTGGGCCGCATACGCAGCGCCACCCTGCAGGCCATGTCACGCCAGTCCGGCGGTGGCACGCTCAACCTGGCCACCCTGCCCACCTTCGGCTCCAAATGGCTGCTGCCGCACCTGCATGGCTTCTACCAGGCGCAGCCCGGGGTGACCATGCACATCCATTCCCGCATAGGCGACATCGACTTCGACAGCGGCGAGATAGACGCCGCCATCACCGTGGGCACGGGAGACTGGCCCGGGCTGACCGCGCACCGCCTGTACCACGAGTTTCTGGTGGCGGTGGCCAGCCCGCAGGCGCTGCAGCAGGCCGGGCAGGCAGCAGCCTCGCCGGATTGGGTGGGCCAGCAGGTGCTGCTCACGGTGGCCAGCAACCGGCAGGCCTGGAGCGAGTGGTTCACGCACTATCGGCTCGATCACCGGCAGATGCGGATAGGGCCGAGCTTCGAGCTGACCTCGCACCTGATACAGGCCGTGCTGGCAGGCATGGGCGTGGGCCTGGTGCCACGGGTACTGGTGGAAGAGGAGATAGCGCGCGGTGAGCTGCACGTGGTGGGAGACGCCATCCCCAGCCAGCGCAGCTACTACCTGGTCTATCCCGAGAGGAACGCGACACTGCCGGCGCTGGCAGCCTTCCGGCAATGGCTGCTTGCAACCTGCGCTGAGGGTTGATTCCTGCGCAACGGCCGCTCCCCTTCAGCGGTTGGTAGCGGTTGGCAATGGCACAAAGAAAAACGGACCACAGCCAGAAGCTGTGGTCCGTTTTCATTTATGGTCGGCGTGGCGGGATTCGAACTCGCGACCCCTTGCACCCCATGCAAGTGCGCTACCAGGCTGCGCTACACGCCGAAGAATTCAATTATATACAGCTTTTTGCTCTCAAATAGAAAGCAGCGCACGAATCTGCAAAAGCTCCTCGCGCACGGCCTCCGGCTCCAGCGGAACGCTGGCCGCGGCATCGCCACCGAGCAGCGGCGCGGCAGCCGGCGCCGACACCACGACACCGGCCTGCAGCGCGGGAACCACGGCAGACCCCGAGGCTTCGCGCAGGCGGTTGCGCGCACCGTTGATGGTGAAGCCCTGTTCGTACAGCAGCTCGCGGATGCGCCGGATCATCAGCACTTCATGGTGCTGGTAGTACCGGCGGTTGCCGCGCCGCTTCATGGGGCGCAGCTGCGTGAACTCCTGCTCCCAGTAGCGCAGCACATGCGGCTTGACGTCGCACAGATCCGCGACCTCACCGATGGTGAAGTAGCGCTTGGCGGGAATCTGGGGCAGAAGTGAAGCCATGGCAAATGTGGATGAAGTCAGGATGTGCAATGCCGCTGGTGCGCGGACGCTGATCCGGGAAGAAGGCCGAGCCTACTGCACAGCTCGCCTGCAAGCCAGCACCCTGTCGTAAAAACAGCCCATCCACCGCGAGGCAGACAGGCTGGCGACAGCTGGCCATGCAGGCCCGGGCAGGCTTTCCTCAGGCCTGGGAGCCCGATGTGCCTTCCTGGATCTGCTCCTTGAGCTTGCTGCTCGCATGGAAGGTCACGACGCGGCGCGCCTCGATCGGAATGG
The DNA here is from genome assembly GCF_018437695.1 of Delftia sp. WY8. Taxonomy (NCBI): domain Bacteria; kingdom Pseudomonadati; phylum Pseudomonadota; class Betaproteobacteria; order Burkholderiales; family Comamonadaceae; genus Delftia; species Delftia sp. WY8. The sequence continues at coordinate 5,979,292 of NZ_CP049795.1, read as the reverse complement.
CCTCGCCCGTGCGCGGATTGCGCCCCGGACGCGGCGCCTTGGTGCGGATCTGGAAGTTGCCGAAGCCCGACAGCTTCACATCCTCGCCCGACACCAGGCTTTGCGAGACCAGCTCGAAGAACGCATCCACCATTTCCTTGGATTCGCGCTTGTTCAGGCCGATCTCGTCGAACAGCAGATCCGCCAGCTGCGCCTTGGTCAGCGCAGGCGAATCAAGACTTTCCACCGCCAGTTCCATCACAGGATCTCCTTTCACGGCATGCACCCTCCATCATGCGCGCAGGCGCGCACCCAGACGCTGCTGCAGCTGCTCGAGCACGGCCTGCACGGCCTGCTCGATCTGCACATCCGTCAGCGAGCTGTCGTCATGGCCCAGCGTCAGGCGCACGGCCAGGCTCTTTTCGTCCTGCGCCAGCGCGCCCGGTGCCGCTGTCTCGCCGGCCTTGAGCGCCTTGGGACGGAACACATCGAACAGCACGGCAGAGCGCAGCAGGCCGCCGGTTTGGGCAGCCTCCACCGCCTGCATGAGCTGGGCATGCGTGGTCTTTTCGTTCACGACCACGGCAATGTCGCGCTCCACGGCCTGGTGCTTGGCCACGGGCTTGAACACCGGCACCTCGCGCGCCAGCACGGCATCGAGCTCCAGCTCGAACAGCACGGGCGCCTGGGCCAGATCCCATTGCTGGCGCCACTGGGGATGCAGCTCGCCAATGAAGCCGATGGACTGGCCATCGAGCAGCACGCGTGCGCAGCGGCCCGGGTGCATGGCCGGATGCTCGGCCGGCTCGAACACGGGCTTGCGCGGCGCCAGCAGCGCCTCGACATCGCCCTTGACGTCGTAGAAGTCGACCCTGGTCTCGCCACGAGCCCATTGCAGCTGCTCGGCAGCTCCCCAGGCCAGGCCCGCCACGCGCATGGGCTGGTAGAAGCCCTTGACCGTGGTGTCGCTGTCAACAACGCTGTCATCCTTGAGGAAGACACGGCCCAGCTCGAACACGCGCACGCGCTCGGCCTTGCGGTCGGCATTGAACTTGAGCACCTGCATGAGCGAGCCGATGAGGCTGGAGCGCATCACGCTGAGCTGGCTTGCGATCGGGTTGAGCAGCTGGATGGGATTGGCGTTGCCAGCCAGATCCTTCTCCCACGCGGCTTCCACAAAGCTGAAGTTGATGGTTTCCTGGTAACCCAGATCGGCCAGCGCGCGGCGCACGGCGAACTGGCTGCGGCGGTTTTCGGCGCGCAGCTTGGGCGCAATGGGCGCCAGCGGCTTGGTCGTGGGCAGGTTCTCGTAACCCACCATGCGCGCCACTTCCTCGATCAGGTCTTCCTCGATGTTGATGTCGAAGCGGAAGCTGGGCGGCGTGACGGTGAGCACGCCATCGCCCTGCTCCACCGGCAGGCCCAGGCCGGCCAGCGCATCTTGGCATTGCTGCTGCGTGAGCGGCATGCCGATGACCTTGGCCGCACGCGCCACGCGCAGCGTGACGGGCTTGGGCTGGGGCATGTTGGACTTCTGGTCGTCGACGGGGCCGCAGACGGTCTCGGGCGTGCCGCAGATCTGCAGCACCAGCTCGGTGATGCGCTCGATGTGCTCGACCGTCAGTTCGGGATCGACGCCGCGCTCGAAGCGGTGGCCCGCATCGGTGGAGAAGTTGTAGCGGCGCGAACGGCCGGCAATCGACTTGGGCCACCAGAAGGCCGCCTCGATGTAGATGTGGCGCGTGTCGTCGGACACGGCCGTGGCGTCGCCGCCCATGATGCCGGCCAGCGATTCGACTTCGCGCTCATCGGCGATCACCCCCACCTGTCCATCGACGGTGACGGTGTTGCCGTTGAGCAGCTTGAGCTGCTCGCCTTCCTTGCCCCAGCGCACCTGCAGGCCGCCGTGGATCTTGTCCAGGTCAAAGATGTGGGAGGGGCGGCCCAGCTCGAACATCACATAGTTGGAGATGTCCACCAGCGGCGCCACGCTGCGCTGGCCGCAGCGCGCCAGGCGATCGACCATCCACTGCGGCGTCTTCGCCTGGGTGTTGACGTTGCGCACCACGCGGCCCGAGAAGCGACCGCACAGGTCGGGCGCCTCGATCTTCACGGCCAGCCTGTCCTGCACACCCACCGCAGCAGGCGTGAACGACTGGGGCTTGAGCGGCGCACCGGTCAGCGCAGCCACTTCGCGCGCCACACCATAGACGCTCAGGCAATGCGCCAGGTTGGGCGTGAGCTTGAGCGTGAACAGGGTGTCATCCAGGTTCAGGTATTCGCGGATGTTCTGGCCCAGGGGCGCGTCCAGCGGCAGCTCCATCAGGCCGCCATGGTCCTCGGACAGCTTGAGTTCGCGCGCCGAGCACAGCATGCCGAAGCTCTCCACACCGCGCAGCTTGCCGATCTTGATGAGGAAGGGCTTGCCGTCTTCACCGGGTGGCAGCTCGGCCCCAACCGTGGCGCAGGGCACGCGGATGCCCACGCGCGCATTGGGCGCGCCGCAGACGATGGTCAGCAGCTCGGGCCCGCCCACATCGACCTGGCACACGCGCAGGCGATCGGCATTGGGATGCTGCTCGGCAGCCTTGATCTCGCCGACGACGATCTTGGTGAACGGCGGTGCCACGGGCTCCAGCTCCTCCACCTCCAGGCCGGCCATGGTCAGGGTGTCGGCCAGCTCTTGGGTGGTCAGCGGCGGATTGCAGAACTCGCGCAGCCAGGATTCGGGAAATTGCATATCAGACTCTTTGGCGTTGGTTCGGTCCGCGCGCCGCGGCGCTGGCGGACCCCATGAACGTATTGACGACTCTCATTCCAAGCCCCCGAACAGCCTGACCATGCGACTGGCGTGGTTCAGGCCGGAGACGCCGAGCAAGAGCCGCCTCGCGGCGAGGGCGTCATCCCCCTCCCAGGGGGATGGCGCGCAGCGCCTCAGGGGGCGGTCCATTTCTAACGGAATTGCGACAGGAAGCGGATATCGCCGTCAAAAAACAGACGCAGATCGTTGACGCCATAGCGCAGCATGGTCAGGCGGTCAGGACCCATGCCAAAGGCAAAGCCGATGTACTTCTCAGGATCCAGCCCCATGTTGCGCACCACGTTGGGGTGCACCTGGCCGGAGCCAGCCACCTCCAGCCAGCGGCCGGCCAGCGGGCCGCTCTGGAACTGGATATCGATCTCGGCGCTGGGCTCGGTGAAGGGGAAGAAGCTGGGACGGAAGCGCAACACCAGGTCGTCGCTCTCGAAGAAGGTCTTGCAGAAGTCGGTGAAGACCACCTTCAGATCCTTGAAGCTGACGTTCTCGCCGATCCACAGGCCTTCGCACTGGTGGAACATGGGCGAGTGCGTGGCATCGCTGTCCACGCGGTAGGTGCGGCCCGGCGCGATCACGCGGATCTCGGGCATGCCCTGGCCGGCGTCCAGCCGCTCACGGTATTTCTTGACGTGCTGCACGGCATGGCGCACCTGCATGGGGCTGGTGTGCGTGCGCAGCAGATTGGGGGCCTGTTCCGTGCCGCCTTCCACGTAGAAGGTGTCGTGCATGGAACGGGCGGGATGGTCTTCGGGCGTGTTCAGCGCCGTGAAGTTGAACCAGTCGGACTCGATCTCGGGGCCCTCGGCCACATCGAAGCCCATGGAGCCGAAGATGCCCTCGATGCGCTCCAGCGTCAGCGACACGGGGTGCAGGCCGCCCTGGCCACGGCGACGGCCCGGCAAGGTCACATCCAGCACCTCGGCCTTCAGGTGGGCCTGCAGTTCGGCATCAGCCAGGGCCTTGCGGCGCGCGGTCAGCGCGGCCTCGATGCCTTGCTTGGCCACGTTGATGGCGGCTCCGCGCGACTTCTTCTCTTCGACGGAAAGCTGCGCCATGCCCTTCATGAGCTCGGTCACCTTGCCCGACTTGCCCAGAAACTGCGCCTTGGCGTTTTCCAGATCAGCGGGGGTTTGTGCCTGCGCGAACAATTGCTGCGCGCTTTCGACCAGAGAATCCAACTCGTTCATATCGACTCTTTATCGACTGTGAAAAGAAACAAGGGCTAGCAGCCTTTTCAAGCCCTAGCCCTTGCTGTTTGCGCTGCAAGCCATCACGAGGATGGCCACAGACCGTTATCTCAAGCAGCCAGCTTGGCCTTGACTTGATCAACGATGCTGCTGAAAGCAGCCTTGTCGTGCACCGCGATATCGGCCAGCATCTTGCGGTCGATCTCGATGGCTGCCTTCTTCAGGCCGTTGGCGAACTGGCTGTAGGTCAGGCCCAGTTCACGTGCAGCGGCGTTGATACGGGCGATCCACAGACGGCGGAACACGCGCTTCTTGGCACGGCGGTCACGGTAGGCATATTGCCCAGCCTTCATCACCGCCTGCTTGGCGATGCGGAAGACATTGCCGCGGCGGCCGCGGAAACCCTTGGAAAGGGCCAGAACTTTTTTGTGACGGGCGCGGGCCGTTACACCACGTTTGACGCGAGGCATGTGTTTTCTCCTTGTTCGTCAGTGAATTACAGGCCAGCCATCGGCAGCATCTGTGCGATCGAGCCCATGTTGGTCTCATGCACAGCCACTGCACCACGCAGGTGACGCTTGTTCTTGGTGGTCTTCTTGGTCAAGATGTGACGCTTGAAGGCTTGACCGCGCTTGACGGTGCCACCGGGACGAACGCGAAAACGCTTCTTCGCGCTGCTCTTGGTCTTCATTTTGGGCATTTGAATGCTCCTGTTGTTTGTGCTCGTGAGGCGGCTCGCAACACTGCGCGCACTTGCTGGCCCCGAGACACTTCTGTGCCAGCCCGAAGGCCGGCAAGAACAAGGGACATGGATACCATGTCCCTTGCATCGCACGCCCCGCGCAATCGACTCGCGCAAGGCCTGCAAATTCTGTCGCCCCTCAGCGAAGGGCGAAACCGCGATTATGCCTTATCAGCCACCGCAGGTGCAGCAGAAACCTCTGCTTGCGGTTTGCCACCGGTGGTGGGCTTCTTGCGCGCAGGGGCGATCATCATCACCATCTGGCGGCCTTCGAGCTTGGGGAACTGCTCCACCTGGATGGAGTCCGCCAGATCGTCACGCAGACGGTTCAGCAGGTCCAGACCGATCTGCTGGTGCGTGATTTCACGGCCGCGGAAACGCAGCGTGATCTTGCACTTGTCACCATCGGCCAGGAATCGGCGGATGTTGCGCAGCTTGATGTTGTAGTCGCCGTCGTCGGTACCAGGGCGGAATTTCACTTCCTTGATTTCGATGACGGTCTGCTTGGCCTTGGCTTCGGCAGCCTTCTTCTGTTCAAGGTACTTGAACTTGCCATAGTCCATCAACCGGCAGACAGGCGGAGTGGCCGTGGCGGCGATTTCCACCAGGTCCACGTCCAACTCGCCCGCCATGCGCAGCGCTTCCTGCAGAGGCACGATGCCCAGCGGCTCGTTCTCCGGGCCGGACAGACGCACTTCAGGCGCCATGATTTCACGGTTGAGACGATGCTTGCGCTCTTCACGGTGGCGCCGATCACGAAATTCAGTAGCTATGGTTCTCACCCTTGGATTTAAGTTGCTACAACAGCGTAGCCGCTTGTGTGCAGTACACGCCAAACGGCTAACGCCTTTGGAGATGCTCCGTCAGGCCTTCGCCGCGATGTCCTTGGCCACGAGTTCAATGAACGCGTCGACCGACATCACTCCGAGGTCCTTGTTGCCCCGTGCGCGCACTGCCACTGCACCAGCGGCCTTCTCCTTGTCGCCTGCAACAAGGATGTAAGGCAGCTTTTGCAACGAATGCTCCCGTATTTTATACGTAATCTTTTCGTTGCGCAGATCTGTCGCCACCCTAAGGCCTTGATTCGGAAATGCTTTTTGCAGCTTTTGCGCGACTTCCCGCACATAGTCCGCCTGCGCGTCAGTGATATTGAGCACGGCCGCCTGAACAGGAGCCAGCCATGTCGGCATGGCACCGGCATGCTGCTCGATGAGGATGCCGATGAAACGCTCAAGGCTGCCGACGATGGCACGGTGCAGCATCACGGGGCGATGGCGATCGCCGTCTTCGCCCACGTATTCCGCATCCAGGCGCTCGGGCATGGAGAAGTCGACCTGGATGGTGCCGCACTGCCACTGGCGACCGATGGCGTCCTTGAGCGTGTACTCGATCTTGGGACCGTAGAACGCGCCATCGCCGGGCGAGATCACGTACTCGCAGCCCGAAGCCTCCAGGCTGTTGATCAGCGCGGCCTCCGCCTTGTCCCAGCTTTCATCGGAGCCGATGCGCGCCTCGGGGCGCGTGGCAACCTTGTAGATGATGTCGCTGAAACCGAAGTCCGCGTAGACCTTTTGCAGCAGCGTGGTGAAGGCCAGCACTTCGGGCTGGATCTGGTCTTCGGTGCAGAAGACGTGGCCGTCATCCTGCGTGAAGCCGCGCACGCGCATGATGCCGTGCAGGCCGCCCGTGGGCTCGTTGCGGTGGCACTGGCCGAACTCGCCGTAGCGCAGCGGCAGGTCGCGGTAGCTCTTGATGCCCTGCTTGAAGATCAGGATGTGGCCGGGGCAGTTCATCGGCTTGAGCGCGTAGTCGCGCTTTTCCGACTCGGTCGTGAACATGTTCTCGCGGTACTTGTCCCAGTGGCCGGTCTTCTCCCACAGGGTCTTGTCCAGGATCTGCGGACCCTTGACCTCCTGGTAGCCGTTGTCGCGGTACACGCGGCGCATGTACTGCTCGACCTCTTGCCACAAAGCCCAACCCTTCGGATGCCAGAACACGGTGCCTGGCGAATGCTCGTCGATGTGGAACAGATCCAGTTCACGGCCCAGCTTGCGGTGGTCGCGCTTTTCGGCCTCCTCCAGCATGTGCAGGTACTGCTGCAGGTCGTCCTTGGTAGCCCAGGCCGTGCCGTACACGCGCTGCAGCATCTCGTTGCGATGGTCACCGCGCCAGTAGGCGCCAGCCACCTTCATCAGCTTGAAGAACTTGAGCTTGCCGGTGCTCGGCACGTGCGGGCCGCGGCACAGATCCTCGAAACCGCCTTCGCGGTACAGGCTCACATCCTCGTTCGAGGGGATGCTGGCGATGATCTCGGCCTTGTAGTTCTCGCCCATGCCCTTGAAGTAGGCCACGGCCTCGTCGCGCGGCAGCACGCGGCGCACCACGGGCTCGTCCTTGGCAGCCAGCTCGGCCATGCGTTTTTCGATGGCAACCAGGTCCTCGGGCGTGAAAGGACGCTTGTACGAGAAGTCGTAGTAGAAGCCATTCTCGATGACGGGGCCGATGGTGACCTGGGCGTCAGGAAACAGATCCTTGACGGCGTAGGCCAGCAAGTGGGCCGTCGAATGACGGATCACGTCCAGGCCATCTGCATCCTTGGCCGTCACGATGGACAGGGGCATGTCCTTGTCGATCACAAAGCTGGTGTCCACCACCTTGGCGTCGTCGCCCGTGCCAACCTTGCCAGCCAGTGCAGCCTTGGCAAGGCCCGTGCCTATCGATGCAGCCACTTCGGCCACGGTGACCGGACCGGGATACTCGCGTTGCGAACCATCGGGAAGCGTAATGTGGATCATGGGATTCCTAAAAATATTTCTCAGGGGGTGCGCCATCCCCAAAAAGCAAAAAAGCGCGGAGCCTGGTCCGCGCTTTGTTGGGGTCGAGTGAATCTCGTGCAGGCGCGAACCGCCAGCCGCTAGCGGCCGGTGTACATCTCCGATGTAGTTCGCGGTGTCATAACCATGATGCCTTTCTCGCCCTTGTCAGTTGAAAACTCCTTGCATTTTAACCCCAGCAAAGAAAAAGCGCCCGAAGCACAAGGCCCCGGACGCTTTCTCACCCCTATCTACCTGAAGTTGCACTCACCGAAGCCGCGCTTCAGTGGAATTGCTCCTCTTCCGTGGAGCCGGTCAGCGCCTTCACGCTGGACGAGCCGCCCTGGATCACCGTGGTCACGTCGTCGAAGTAGCCTGCACCCACTTCCTGCTGGTGCGACACGAAGGTGTAGCCTTGCTCGCGGGCTGCGAATTCAGGCTCCTGCACCATGTTCACGTAGTGCTTCATGCCTTCGCCGTTGGCGTAGGCGTGGGCAAACTTGAAGGTGTTGAACCCTCAAGCAATACTGTAAGTAGCAGATTTTCAAGGGTTTTTTCCGTTTTCGAGCCTGCGCCTCCCGCCCCACCCATGCATGCCCCAAACTGTCGCAGTGACCTGTTTGCTGGGTTTTCAGCTTTTGGGCCATCACCCCAGGAATGAGGGGGAGGGTTTGACCCCCACGGACCACCCAGCCCCATAGGATGGGCAGGTGATCGCGTGCGTGGCGCACTTCGCTTTGCCCAAATTTTAGGCAGCTTTTTACACGCAGGGCCTCCAACTTGTGTCCACCACTTTAGCTGCAGCATCCACCGCAGACATCAGCGTCTCATCCGCCAGGTGGCTGTAACGCGCCGTTGTCTTGAGCTGGGAGTGCCCCAAAAGCTTGCTCACCACGTAGATGGATTGCCCCGAGTTCACCAGATTGCTGGCGAACGTGTGACGCAGGTCGTGCATCCGCAGTTCAGGCATCCCGGCCTCCTTGCGAACCTTGTCCCAGGGGTGGTACAGGTTGCCAAACGGCTGCTTGGTATTGGGATTGGGCACTACGTAAGGGCACCCTTTCCAACGTGGCAGCGCTTGAAACACCTCCAGAGCCCTTTCAGAGATCGGAACGTTTCGCGGCTTCCCGCTCTTGGACATAGGAATGCGCCAGTTGCGCCGCTCCAGATCAACATCCTCCCAACGAGCATCCAGCAGTTCGCGCTTGCGGCATCCGAGCAGCAGCAAAAGAGCAACGATGCTCTTGAACTGGGCGGAACCACACCGGGACAGGGCCTCGTGCAGGCGTTGGGTCTCAGCGGCACTGAGATACCGCTCCTTGGCGTTGTTCGGATTGAACAGCACCACACTGTCGGTCGGATTGGACTGGCTGCCGGGGATGCCCTTTTTTTTCGCCAGATTGAACATGATCTTGAGCAGGATGGGCAGCTTGTTGGCCTGTGCCAATGCGTAGCCCTTCCCACGCAGATCCGCGTGGGCCTCGGCCACCATGTTGCTCGTGATCGCATCCAGGTGCTTGGCGCCAAAGCGCGGAAGGATGTGGCACTTGATAAAGCTCAGCGTGGACTGAAAATTCCTCCGATGGACTTTGATGTGCGGAACGTAGACGTCTTGGATGAAAGATGCCAAGGTCGGCACTGTGCGCAAGGTTTGGCGCTCCTCCAGGGGATTGCCGCCCAGCTCCACTTTTGCGCGCAACTCCATGGCCATCTTCCTAGCCTTCTCGCAGCTAATCACCACGGCATCGCCGATCTTGTATTGCCGTAACTTACCGTGGGTATCGTGATAGCGCAGATAAAAGGTTTTGCCCCCTGAAGGCCGAGCCTCCAGAATAAAACCTTTGAGCGCGCTATCGTAATAGTCCACCCGCGATTTCTCGGGCGGGCAAACCGCTTCATTCACGAACTTCGCACTGAGTTTGACAATGGGCATACAGCCCCTCCTTTCAGGGTGTTGATTGATAAAAAAACCACGCCCATGGAGATAGGCACCGGTGCAATAGACGCACGAGCACCTATCCAAATGAACATAGATATGTAAAATCAAGTAGTTAGAAAGAGACGCGGCGCAATCTGCTAGAGATCGCTACCGCGCGACTCAACGGCAATAAGAATCATCGCCTTAGGAAAAATCCCTCAACGCCAGAGGCGGCGCACCCGTTGGTTTCCACAAGAATAGCTGCTATCTTTTGTTAGATGCAACTTCTTGATCACCACTTCAGAAATTCGGAATAGGCGCCTTGCCCGTACGAGGCGGCTTCTTTTGCTCCAGCTCTTCTGGCAGTTCCTTCGGCAGTTCCGGCAGGTAACGCGCAAAGGCATCAGCAAACTCATGCACCTCGTAACCCTTGGGGGTATATTCCTCCGTCATACGCACAGTTTTCGATTTGATCTTGTAGGCACTCATAAATTTTGCCAATTGACGCGCCGACAGAGGCTTACCGTAGTTGTAAGTGCACCAGTCCATATCTTTATCTTCATGCAGCATGCTCAGCAAATCAGCGGATGGAATGTACTTCTCTTTGTAGCCAGACAATACTTCCCTTATATCCTCCAGCAATTGGTTTGAAGAAGATTTCGGAGGTGAGGTTTCTTCGTAGTTTTGCACCGCTGCCTCGCAGGCCTTCCGATACCATTTTTCTCCCAGGCAATGTGCAATAGCCAGCAAAGGCTCCCAGTTGTCCTGCTGGCGATCACTGAGCTCCTCCGGCATTTCATCCCACCCCTTCGCAAGGGTCTCCTTGTTCTCCAGGACAAACTTCAAAATCTGAGAACGCAAGCCCTTAAAGACTTCGGGATCAGCAGAGCGCAAGCGCTGCACGCTGTCGTCCTTGGTCTTGCGCTTCAAAGGAACTTGGATGCCTCGACTCATTGTGGCGTTGGGCAGATGCCGCTCAAGCGAGATTCCTGCCATGGCCTTGGGACCATAAACGTAGTAAGCACGCTCGGTCAGCTCCTTTCCATCGGACTCCACACGCAAAACGAAGCCACCACGTTCATAGCCCTTGTTTACAACTCCTGCCAACTCCGTCTTCCCCTCCACGAATGTGTCTGCCTCATCGATCAGCAGCGTTGGCTTGTGGTTGGTAATCAACCGAAAAAGTGCTGCCAACGTGATATTGGCCGTCTCCATTGGGCGAAACACCAATTTCTCCACCACCTTAAGTAGCTGAGTTTTACCGCACTCCCTCTCCGGAGCATTAATCAAAAGCAATGGACAACGATGAAATTTTTCGTAGCACCATGTCAGGATGGCCCACAGAGCGACAACCAAGGCATCACGCTCCGAGACGATCACATAATCTTTAATAACCCCAATCAAATCATCCATCAGCACATCACAATCGACCATCCCAGAAAATGGCGCAACATTATTAGAGCCCAAACTTTCCGAAATAATTGAAGACACTGAACTCTTAGACTTACTATTCACGATCCATCCTGAAAATGAGTGGTTGAAAAGATGGATTGGCCAATCCGTGGTTCGCCGTGTTCATACAGCGAATCCAGGAATGAATTGTTCCTACAAAAACATGTCCCTGCAAGCTATGCATCCAGCGAGTTCCTATCCATCAAAAGAGAGTCGAAAAATACGTCAGCGGCAGACGCACACCAAACAGTAAAAATAAATAGATAGACTCAGACGCCCATCTCGCTGGGAAGATTTTTTTTCTTTGAACGGAAGCACTTCTCGCTGGGAACAAAAAAACATGGACAGCAAATTTGGTACTGGTTTTCGGCCTTAAGATTTTTTGGCATAGAGCTCGGCGCACGTCTGCGTGGGAGACGCGCTGCTTGGGGACGGCAAAGCTCCCGCAAAACGGGGGTTCAAAAAAAATTCAAAAATCCGCCAGTTAGCGTATGTTTTTGACCACATGGGTCTCGACGGCATGCCCCGGCCCTCCTTCCCCATCCGCAACATCTGCAACGCCGCAACGTTGTTGCAGGGCATGGCCCGGCCGGTGGCGCCGTGGCAGATGTGGCGGACTGCAGCGGGGAGGAGCGCCGTCGCTCCGGGGTGCAGCGAGCCCCGCGCCGGGTGCCGAGGGCCCCAGGGGGTTCGTACCCGGCGGGTGGCCAGATTGCCCCGAGGCGCGGCCGGCGAGGGGTCGGCATCACCCCCCTACTTGGGCCCCCAGCGCGCGCCGCCCTGCCCCACTCTTGCGGTCTGCGGCGCAGGGGTGCGGGTGGGGTGCGGGTGGGGTGCGCAACGGGGCGTCTATGGCCTGGGCTTGCCTATTTGCGGAAGTAGCGCACCCACAGAGCGAGTCCCACGCCAATCAGGTTCACGATCAGCAACTGGGGGTAGATGAAGGTCAGCGCAGCCGCAGCAGCTATGGACAAGGGACGAGTCACGTTGAACCACATCCCCAGAACCATGACTGTGACCAAGGCGGCCTGAACTCGGAGAGTCAAGCGTCCCCCTTGGCCTTGCGGCGCGACTTGCCTGCCAAGCGGGTGACATTGCACTCATCCTTTGCCTTGGGCGGGTTGCGCATGATGCCCTCCAGGGTTGCCCCAGGCACATGCTCATGGAGCCGCGTGTTCACCTTGCCCGGCTGAATCAGCCCCAAGCCCCGTAGCGCAGCCAGCACGAAGCCGCCTGTGTTGATGGACTTACCGGGATGCAAGCAGTGAAAGCTCTTGGCCGTCAGTACTTGCGCGCCCACGACGATCTCCTCTATGGCCTGAGCAGGCGCCCAGTCCTTGCACCACACGCCGTTGCCGGTGCTATTTGCGATGCGCAGGTACAGCGCGTTGTCGCCCTGGCCCCGGCCCACTGTGTAGGTGAGCGTGCTTCGGCCCGAGACGGACAGGCACGTGCCGCTGTAGATGCTGTCAATCAATACGGGCTGCTGCCCGGCTTCTGTCGCTTCGATTTCACTCATAAAGTTCTCCTTGGTAGATAGATGCGATAGGCAGGTGGCCTATCAAATAAGGTGGCAAAACGCCCTCAGACAAAAAAAAAAGCCGCCTCGACGGGCGGCAGGTGGTGGGTGATGAAGGCAGGTCACTGTGAACTGGCCCTCACCTGGCTGGCGCAATAGGCCGTCAGCCGGGAATCAAGATCCGCATGCTTGGGCACGTAAATCACGACACCGAAGCCGTCATCACTGAGCACCAGGGTCAGCTCGAACCAATCCCGATGGCTCTCGGCTACATCGCAATGGCGGCCAAGAAGTGAGAAACCCAGCTCCGTATCAACCGTAGCCAATGCATCGCTAGGGTCCAGAACCAGGATTTTGATGAGACTGGATAGATCATCCACCTCATATTCGGCCAACTCTTCAATGCGCAAGCCAATCAATTCCCCCAGTTCGGCACCAAGAGATTTTGCACAGCCAAATTTAATAGATAGCGAATCCGCATAAACGAACATAAAGCTCCTTTCTGTTAGAAAAAAATAAAGCCCGCCGAAGATTTCTCTAGGGCGGGCAACACGCGGAAAATGTAAATGGCTACAGATAGCTAGTCAAAATATCGGCCAGTGTGAGAGAAATTTTCAGTCAGTTTTCTTTCATTTTGAGTGTGGTGAAAACGAATCCACCGATGGACACCAGCAGCGGAACCCCGGCCATCACGGTGAACAAGGTCAACAACCGACCAGTCCCCACCAAGGGCACGCCCTTCGAAATCAGCATGAGAGTCATCGCATTGATCCATGGAACAGACAAGGCTATTGCGTGCCATGTCGCCATGCCCAGCGCCAGAACCAGCGTGCCGGACCACACTCGCTTGAGCACTGTGTAGGTAGCCTTCGGCAGGAATGAGCACCAAGCCACCACACCGAGCAGCACGGCGGCCATCAGGGTTGTCGGCCAGAGATACATCAGGACCAGCACCCACACACAGGCAGACGACAACATGGCCGTCGCCCAACGAGCGAAGTACTCACTCGCTGGCAACTGATCAATGGCCTGCAGGTAGGCGCCTGACAGTCGCTCCCCGAACAGCTTCAGCAGCAGACCGCCCAGGATCAGGGTCACGCTCAGGATGATGTTGACCAAGCGGTCATGCATCAAGCCGTTGTTCGTGATCCGTCGCCCTCCCATGCCATCGACAGCAACATCGCTGCCCAAGGCGAGGATGAGCATGACAATGCCCACAAGCATGATCGCGGTTGAAATTCTCTTCATTTGTTGCTCCCTTCTTCGGATTGAGCCAACTCGGCCCTGATCTCGGTTTCGTGGCGATTGCTTACCTTGGTGACGTAGTAGCACGTCCAAATCAGCATTCCCAGGCCAACCCACCACGCCATAAAGAACCCAAGGACGGTGCCCAACATGAGAAGGCCAAATGCCCAGTTTTCTCCTTTGGTGAATCGTTTGTTGGCAAGTGCGCTGATATGTGCATCTACCTTCTTCTTGGCCTCCTGGCTTACTCGCTCATCCAGCACTGGAGCTGCATCAGTTGATACCTTCTCCTTTGTGCTGTGCAGTTGGGCCTCGATCTCTTGAATCTTCCGCGCCGCCTCCTTCTCGGCAGACTCTTTGATCGCCCTCTCGCGCGCTTGCTCCCTTTGCCGCTGTTCAAGCGCCTCCTGCCGCTTGAGCGCCTCCTGGGCCGCCTCTTCCTTTTGCAATTGCGCCCTTCTCTCTGCAATTTTTTGGTTCAGATCCAATTTATTCCTCGCTCAGTAGATTGCTCAACACCGCTCCTGCGGCAACCATGCCCGCTGCCCCGACAGCCGCTCCACGCCCCTTGCGCTTGGCTGCGTCTTCTGCACGAATCACATCGTCAATACACCTCGCGGCTCTTGCGACGCGCTCGGACTCCGGTACTCTCCGTTCAAAAGTAATCATCAAGGTTTCCCTATCTGCAATGACAAGATGCCTTTGCATGACTTTCTCCATAAAAACCATGCGCCATCCTTCAGACGCCATGGCATTGATATAAGCCTCCAGAACTTCAGTTTCTATTCGCCCCTCTCCGAGCAAAAGTGAACTGATCGCTCCATCAGCCACGTCAATGACCTTGTACTCGTATTCCATTTAATACCTCAGGTTGAAAAAAAGAGCTCACTTCTGAGCCATCTGAAATAGGCCGCTTACACAGCCGTATTGATCTTTTAAGACGTTCATCTCCCTTTACATCAGCGGGTTCTGCTGTGCTGCCCACGACCATGCCTTGATCAAGCGGCAGCCAACTCCAGGCAAAAATAGTCTATTTTGGACTATTTCAAGATGGACTTTACCGTGTCATGACTCTTCAGTCACTGCACGATGTCCCTCTCGACCCACAACTCCGACTACCAACTCTTGCTGTCGATCCTCAGGACGACTCGCAAGCGTGTAGGGGTATCTCAGGTCGAACTGGCAGAACGGCTGGGCAACACACAAACGTTCGTATCGAAGTGCGAGCGGGGGGAGCGCCGACTTGATGCCGTCGAACTGGTTGAGTTTGCAGAAGCGCTAGGCGTGCCAGCACTAGAACTGCTTGGCGAGTACCTCGATAAGCGTAGCAGCAGCACGCTTGCCTATAGCCGGAAAACGAAGAGCCGAATCTGAGGCCAACCGACCTCGAAGGGTCGGCAACGCCAACGTTCTCGAAGGCTCGAAAGTCCTTCAGATGCCCAGCTGATAAGCGCCTCCGCTCAGGCTAAGCTGGCCCGTTGCCGCCGCTTAGGCAACAGCTGCGAATGCCTTTTTTGCAGCAATGACGATGTCGATCGGGATGTGGTGTCTACAAAAGATGCGGGGACATCGCTGTCGTCCGGGGTGTCCTTCTTGAGTATCTGCAAACAGACTCACCTGGCGCCCAGACAACACGTCTACGCGATTGTTTCTGAAAGATCCGAGACCGTCTACGACCCAAGGAAGACGCTGGGGATCAAACACCTGAAGAGATGTTTGATGAGTGTGTTGCATTCACCGGTTGAGTCCACCGCTAAGAGCAGACACTCTCGAACGAGTGCTCCCCGCCCTCCGAAATGTATCGCTGACGCGAAGACAACACCGCAGTTTCTGACCGCTGTGGGAGCTCCTCTGCTCTTCGCACGTGACGAGGTCCGGGTCTCGCAGATGACGAAAGCCGCGAATCGGTCGCGTTCAAGCGCTTAGCCCCCCTCCAGTGTGATGCGGAGTAGACGGAGTACACGAGAAGCATCTACACTCATACTTTGCAGGATTTCTCAACAAACGTCCAATCTTCGCTCAATAACCCAGCCGATGCAGAACAATCTAAATATTCGTGGTGAACCGATTCAAGCAGTCTATACAAATTTTCGTCTCGGAAAATTTATCGTAAACCGTCGGTACCAAAGAAAATTGGTATGGACATTATTGGAAAAGCAGAGGTTTATTGATTCACTGATAAACCAATTCCCTGTCCCGCTATTTCTTGGTGTTGCGTTTGAGCATCCGTCGCGCGGAAGTTGTTTTGAAATACTAGACGGAATGCAACGCTTGGAAGCCATCACTTCCTTTATCGAAGGTCAATTTCGAGTTGATGAAGGATTTTTCGATCTTTCAATTGTCGCAGAAACCAACAAGCTTCTACAAGATGGAAAGCTAACGCAGAATCTCCCAACCTTGAGCTTTGAGGCATGCACGAACATTCTCAATTATCCGATACCAATATCGACATCAACATATACCACCACTGCAAATGTAGACGAGACATTCAGGCGAATTAACACTGGTGGCGTTCGACTATCCACGCACGAGGTAAGGCAAGCTGGCGCCTTATCGGAATTTCCGCAATTGGTTAGAAGGTGTGCAATTTATATACGTGGGGATGTCTCGCATACGGACATTGTTGATCTCGATGCGATGCGAAGCATTAGCCTGACAAGCGACGACCTGAACTATGGGATAAAAGTCAGGGAGACATTCTGGAATAAATGTCATATTCTTACGAATGAAAACATTCTTGCATCTCGCGACGAGGAGGTTGTGGCACACATCCTTCTTCACCTGTTGCTAAAAGACTCCGCAAGGACGTCGTCAAGTTTTTTAGATGAGGTTTATACTGCTGGCACAGATTCTTCAGTACTCGCAAATGATGCCGTATTGAAGCACGGCGCTGAAATAATCTACAAACAATTTTGCTTTGTATTCGATGAACTTTCGCGAGTTGTCGAGGAGTTTGGCTTCAATTTGGCAGCACATCTCTACACTGATAGGCCGCTAAAAATTCAGAATGCGTACCAAGTTATTTATTTGGCTTTTTTTGACTTTTTGATGGGGCAGAATAAGAAAATCCAAAATTCAAAGTCCCTTGCCTCAGCACTGCGAGGGGTGGCGACAAACTGCATGGGCCGGTTGAGTAATGATAGAAAATGGGTGCAATCTGACCGGATTCAGATGATCAACGCCACCAAAGGCGTTCTTGCGCCGCACTTTATACCTCGTGAGGGAATGGATCCTACAGCCATCTCTTGGGTGGAAAATCTACAAAACATTCTCAACCAGTCTAGGACGGAGAATGTGTGCTATGACTTTAAGATCGGGCTGCATGAGCTGTCGAGAGTTGGTCAGTTGAACGAGAAGCTGCTTCCAAAAATTGTAAAGACATTGACTGCGATGTCAAATTCGCATACGGGGGATAGCTACGTAATTATTGGTGTTGCCGATTGCGAGGCTGATGCCCGCCGACACGATAATACCTATGCATCCAAATCACTTATGTACGGTGGCTTCTATGTAACAGGCGTCGGCGCAGAGGCGAATAAATTCTATAAAGATTTGGATGGGTATCAGCAAAAGCTCCATCAATTAATTGAAGCAGAGCCGATTGGCGAGGATGTTAAGCGCGCAATCCAAAGAAATGTGGTTTTCATAAAATACTATGATAAAGACGTCGTTCTGATGAAAATAACAAGAAGTAAGGCTCCAATTAAGTACGCCGGGAAGATTTATATTAGGAAACTCGCCAACACTGATCCAGAGCCGATTTCCGATGAGAATGAATTTGCATTTTTTGCAGAATTCATCGAGCAATCCAGCCGCTACCCATATTCCAGTTAATAAATAAAAAATTAACTTAACGACACACCTTCGGAAATTTTTTATTTGTACGAAAAGAGCACGAATGATATTGGAAGGAGATGGTTAATTCCTTGATAATACTCGCCTCTTAAAATGACCTGAAAAATAAGATTGCCCTACCGATGTTTCTTGGGCAGTACAGGATGCGCAGTTTGCATATCATCAATACAGCTTAAGTAAGCTACCCCCTCATAGCCGTACCAGTTGATCGGAAGTGAGGTCCGCCCACCTGGAGAATGACGGACTGTCCTAAACCGGGCGCTCAAGGTGCAGACCCGAAAGTCAGCCTTGCGGCGCTGCTCTAACAAGTCGCTAGGCCCGGCTTCGGGCAGGATCTGTCGTTGACAGTCGCTGAACTGATTCACGCTGCCTGACATCAGGCAGTCGTTGCGTCCAGCAACAGGCGGCTGTCTCGAATGGCAGCTCTATGAGGTACTGCAGCGGCAGGACTTTCTGGACGCGGCTCGCGCCGCCTAGATTGTGTCAATGTCATACCAGTCGAAGCACAGGCCACCGATGTGATGAACTGGTAGCCTTCGTCGTCCTAGGCTTTGTCGAAAGAAGATCCGCAACGTGTCGTCGGAACATCCATCAGCCCAGAATTTCGACAAATGGCCTCTTCTCAAGGATCGCCGCATGGACCTTGTCTCTAAGCAGCTTGACTAGATCGCGCTCGTTCATAAGCAGCATCACGATTTCGCGCAGCGTGCATAGAGCCATAGTCTTTGCCGTCGAGTGGGTGACGCACTCTGCGATTGCAGATGCTGCGAAGTCGGAATTCGAGATGAAGATACCGCGTACACCCTCGCGGGCAAACAGTCGCATCATGTGCGAGCCAAGCTCGGGCACACCAACCGGGTCCTTCAGCCACTTCATCTCGACAAGGTAGATGTGCCCCTCGAACTCAACAACGCCGTCGATCTGCTCGACCACGACCGAACCAGTTGGGTCCTGCCGCGTGAAGTCTTCTCGCACTAGGATGCCGTGCGCGCGGAAGAGATCGTTCAGCACGCCTTCCAGCAGCTTGCCGCGCTTATGTGGCTCGCTGTCCATGCCGAACAGTACGTTCAGTCGGTCGCGTACATCCTCGATCTTGCGGCGTTTCTCGGCTGCAGCTTCACGTTCTGCGCGAGCTTTAGCCGCGATCTCGGCCTGCGCAGCTTCGCGCTGCTGATTCATGCGGGTGAACGAATCTCGGTGATTCACGATGCGCGCGAGGTCACCGACGTTGGCCTTCGCCTTGTGCACGTCGTTCGCCCAGCACATCGAGAAGTGCTCGAACTCAACTACACGCTTGATCACCTCGCGGCGTGGGCCAAGACCAGCGTCACCACGCTTGTTCAACTTTGCCAGTACATTGCGCACGATGGCGAACTTGCTCACGGATTTGCGATCCGCCCGCACCTTGGCCTCCATTTCCGCAAGATCATCGTTTGGGACACCCGCCCCGCGCAAGAACAGGATCACATCGTCCTTTCCCTTGCAAAGCAGTGGAATCGTGTCAACCAGCAGGTTGAAAACATCGGGCGGGTAGTGGAAGCGGTCGTCATTCATACTGCAATTGTGCCAACAGTGGGTCTGGACGCTAAGGCGGTTCACAAGGTTACCGACCTCTGAATCGACACGGCCTCCTCATGGCCTGCTGCTATAGCACCGGGTGGCCAACTGGCCCTTGGACGTAGCGGCCGATTCGCTCGAACGTTGGATGTCCGCTTTAAAGCACCACCACAGACCTCATTTGGCCGTGCGTGACCTTCGCTGGCTGCGCCAGATGGCTGCCCGGCCAAAAGGTCACAATCTGGCGCCCGCTTTGCAGCGTGAGCCATATGTCAATGCCGACAGGCGTATTCACGCTAGCTACCAACGAGCGGTCAGTAAGCGCAGCGACCAGAAGGTTCGCCAGCCCGCTGCGCGCAAGGCGCTTTATCTCCAAAGATATCGCGCCCAGAATCATCGGCTCCACTGGCAGCCAAAAGATTCCCCCGGGCGTCTGCGGCCACAGCCAGTTCCGCCGCTTGGATAGACTCCGCCGGCATGACCATGCGAAGGCTCTCGCGGTACTGTTCTGCTGCAGCCGCATGCACTACTTCTACCACTGCATCGTAGTTCGCCCGGATCACCGCTTCGATCTCTTTGAGGTCGGCGCGGAAGAACTCTTTGCGCCCGTTGACCTTGTTCATACGTCCTACTGCAAAATGCGCATGCAACTTTGCCTCGAGTGCCGGTGCGTTGTCCGAGAACACCAGGGCGTGCACGTCGAACCGAAATGGCACAGAGGCATCGCCTAGTTCATCGACTCGCTCCATAGGTTCCAGACGTCGTGTCATTCCAATCTTGTAGACCCCTTCGCCGAACGCGCCGATGTTCGAGATCACGTATACGTAACCGGCTCGAGCGTTCTGCTCGCGGTAATCTAAAACTCGCTCTTCTTCATCAAGCGCCCGATTTTGCTGAGCTAATTCGGTGAGGCGTGCCTGCAGATCTTCACGCTCTTGCTCGCTCTGGGCGGTTGCCAAACGAAGTTGTAACTTCTGAATTGCACTGACAAAGTGCCGACGCTCCTTGTCGATCTTGGCACGCACCTCGCGGATTTCTCGCTCCAGCTTTTCCTGTTCACGCTGGTCCTCGCGAGCCTGACGCGCCATCTCTTTCTCCTCAGCCCGCTTCACTTGGAATTCGTAAGCTAGGTGCAGCTCTGCCAACTTTCGCTGAAGAACCACTTCCGTCCACCAGCACTCTGTACGCTTGAGCAGTTTGTTGCAGGCGTCGAAAGACCGGCGGATGCGCTCTACCATGCGATCGAAGTTATTGAACTTGACGTTGTCGATGCAGTTCTCGCATTCGCTATTGAATGCGCGTAACGAGAGCTTTAAGACATCCTTGCGCAACTGTTTCCACTCCGTCTTTGTCAGCGTGACCCCCGCGTGGTTCCAACTTTCGACTTCCTTGCTCAATCTCCGGGCCGACTCTTTCTGCTCCTCACGGATTTCATCCAGACGGCCCTTGTAGTCGGCACTGTTGGTGAATTGATACTTGGGCACGTAAAGCGCGAATGATTCGAGCTCCACCGTGTCCTCTGCAACCAGGATTGCCTTCTGAATGTCCTTCAAATTTCGAAAGGCGGCGTCCACTTCGGCCTGGGCCGCTGCCACATGCACCCTAGTCTGTGCAAGCCGATCTTCCTCCATTTTGACTAAGCCCTTAATTTCACCCAGACTCAATAGGCCACTGTGCTGCAATTGGCCCTCCAGCACCTCACAGCGCTTTCGAAGTTCGTCGGCAGACGACTGCGAAGCCCTCAGTTCTTGTTCTAGTTGTTCGGCTCGGACCCGGTGCTTTGTCCCGTTCCAGAAGTCACTGAGTGTCATCCGTCCTCCCATTTTCCGTTTGCGATTATTGGGCTCCCGCCGGTTTCGAGGGCACCTCGTTAAAGTAGCCAAGCACAGCCCAAAGCAGCGAACTGCCATGCACTTCGCTGATCTGGAACGGTCGCTTTGGGCCGGCCGGCACCAACCGCTTATCGGCCAAGAGCAACCGGTGACAAATCATATAAGCAGACGCTCGACATTCGAGTCAATCCGTGCCAATGACATCGGCTTGAATATATTTTTAAGTGCCTAGTAGCCAGCCGTCATTCTCTTCAAACCAATCATGAAAGATGATTGTTTGCTCAAGTTCATAGAGCGCACGGAACAGATCTCCATAGATTTTTCGTTCGCTAAATTTGGCAATTACGCTTGTAATCTGGATGTTGACGAGAAACTCGTGTGCCATGTTTTTGCGGTGCTCGATGACGCTCTCCAGTAATTTGTAAAATCTGGTCGAAGCCCTCGACATTTAAGTTCATTCTTGATTATTCCAAGAGTCCAGCGCTCCGAATCTTCAAGCGGAACTTTGAACTTACGGATGAGTAATCCTTTGAGGCCGATCTCGAGAATCTGAGATTTATCCATAAATATGGCGTACTGCTCAAGCACACTACGGTCTTTGTGCTACTCAATTCAGGAAAGAACTGCGCTACTGATCTGTTCTCTGGAAATTTCGCTTATGCACTAAACCTCTAGAAACTTTAACGTAATTAAATCCAGCCAATTTCAAATGGGAGAACTATTCTTGCCAGCCGTTGAGCACGAGCTTCTAACAAGCCTTTTTCCGGCCGTGGAAGCAGATCTTTAATCGGTGATCGCTTTGAGAAGCGATGCGCCATGTCACTTATGAATCATGAGTCGCTTTCGACGGTCGCACAAAGACTATAAGCCGTCGATGACCACAAAAAAAAATGCAGTAACTCAGCGGTTGACATGAACCACGAATCGACGGCGCAACCGGCAAGCCATATGCTCACAGAATGGTTAGTTCATCGCGTTGGTTGCCTCACATTCCGTAGTACTTGCCACCAAATCCGACACTCAAAGGGGCGCCATCATAGAGACACGAGACGCTAACCTTGAGCTTTCTTCTATGGTCGCTGTAATGGTGGTAATGGACAGCTTTTCTGACCAACTCCAACTCGGCCGGATTGATACTAAGTGCGCCAAGAATGACCTCCGAGTCAAACTCTTCTGACTGCCGATGAGGCGCAGTTCGTTTGAGCTCTATATCAACATAGTTGATGAAATTTCCTTCCGCCTCAAGAACTAACCGGCATTCTTCGCTCTCAAGGATGATGTTCCCTACTTCGTTCGGAGTACCTCCAACCGCCTTTGCAGCCGCATCAATTGTCAATCCAATGTATTGGAATGGCCTGTGAAATGGTCTGGAAAGGACAGGCAAGCCGCACATCCAAGCTTTGTCTAGCGCTCGTCCGATGTGGCGGCCTTGCTCGGGAGGTGTAAGAACGCTTCGGCGAAAGACTATTCCGATACTTCGCACGAAGTCCTCAAGCGCGACTTCATAGCGTTCATCCTTAGTGAAGTCAGCATACTTCTTTCCGAGAAGAAATCCCGGGAGATCGCACTTTCGGTACAGAAGAGGAAGAACCTTGACCTGCCTTCCAAGGATTTCTTGATTCATAGCAACATCCACCTCTTTCTGAACCCACGCTGAGTTGACGGAGTTAGGGGAAAGAACGACGGCTACGTAGCTCATTGAGTCGAGTCCTTGACGAATCTTCTCAATGAGTGAGTCTCCGACTTTGATTTCTGCTTCATCAATCCAACACTTCACACCATGAGCGTCCAGGTCGTTGGCCAGCCGACGAACGAATGGTTTGTCTTGCGAGTTGTGGCTAAGGAATACGCTGGTCATATTATTCTCAAGAAATCTAACGTTTGCGGTAGCCAGCGTGCCGTGATTGCTCACGCTGGGCTAAAGACTGACTTCTAAGAAATGTAACAGAGGACGGCCTAGGGGCGTGTATCCAGGATGACTGTAACGCGTCGACACGAGCTAACCGGGCCGCGCCAAATCGGTCCTTCGAGCGGGTGCGAGGCAAGCCCAGCAATCGAATGGCTGCTCCTAAGAGTGAAGCGTTCGACCAAGACCGGAAACGTCAACGGCTGGCAATTGCTGTCGCGATCATTCGAACACCGCGCCGTGGATGTCGCGGATCAGACTGAAGCCCTTGCCTCAGAACGCTCCCGAAGACTGCTCTTGCCCGAACGTAGTTGGTCGTGAACAACCCGACCAGCTGCCATCGGAAGGACCAGCAAAGAAAAAGCGCCCGAAGCAAAAGGCCTCGGACGCTTTCTCACCCCTATCTACCTGAAGTTGCACTCACCGAAGCCGCGCTTCAGTGGAATTGCTCCTCTTCCGTGGAGCCGGTCAGTGCCTTGACGCTGGACGAGCCGCCCTGGATCACCGTGGTCACGTCGTCGAAGTAGCCTGCACCCACTTCCTGCTGGTGCGACACGAAGGTGTAGCCTTGTTCGCGGGCTGCGAATTCAGGCTCCTGCACCATGTTCACGTAGTGCTTCATGCCTTCGCCGTTAGCGTAGGCGTGGGCAAACTTGAAGGTGTTGAACCAGTTGATGTGGATGCCGGCCAGCGTGATGAACTGGAACTTGTAGCCCAACGCAGACAGCTCTTCCTGGAAGGAGGCAATCTGGCTGTCGTTGAGGTTCTTCTTCCAGTTGAACGAGGGCGAGCAGTTGTAGCTCAGCAGCTTGCCTGGGCAGGCACCATGCACGGCCTGGGCGAACTCGCGGGCAAAGCCGATGTCAGGCACGCCGGTTTCGCACCACACCAAGTCTGCATAGGGTGCGTAGGCCACGCCGCGGCTGATGGATTGCTCCATGCCGTTCCTGACCCGGTAGAAGCCTTCCTGCGTGCGCTCGCCGGTCAGGAACGGCTTGTCGTTGGCGTCATGGTCGGAGGTGATCAGGTTGGCGGCTTCAGCATCGGTACGGGCCAACACGATTGTGGGCACGCCCATCACGTCGGCGGCAAAGCGTGCGGAGATGAGCTTCTCGACGGCTTCCTGGGTAGGCACCAGCACCTTGCCACCCATGTGGCCGCACTTCTTCACGGCGGCCAGTTGGTCCTCGAAGTGCACGCCTGCCGCGCCAGCGGCAATCATGTTCTTCATCAGCTCGAACGCGTTGAGCACGCCGCCGAAGCCGGCTTCGGCATCCGCCACGATAGGCAGGAAGTAGTCGATGAATTCCTTGTCGCCGGGGTTGATGCCACGGCTCCACTGGATTTCGTCGGCGCGCTTGAAGGTGTTGTTGATGCGGCGCACCATGGTGGGCACCGAGTCATAGGCGTACAGCGACTGGTCGGGGTACATGGTTTCGCTGGTGTTGCCGTCGGCAGCCACCTGCCAGCCCGACAGGTACACCGCTTCCAGGCCGGCCTTGGCCTGCTGCATGGCCTGGCCCGCAGAGATGGCGCCAAAGGCATTCACGTAGCCTTTCTTGGCACCGCCGTTGATCCTGTCCCAGAGCAGTTCCGCGCCGCGCTGGGCCAGCGTGTATTCAGGCTGCAGGCTGCCGCGAAGACGCACCACGTCAGCGGCGCTGTAGCCACGCTTGACACCCTTCCAACGGGGGTTCTGCGCCCAGTCTTTCTCAAGGGCGGAAATCTGTTGTTCGCGGCTCAGTTGCTGGGTCAGGGATTGGGGCATGTTGCTCTCCTGGGAGGTTGTTGAAACAAGCGGCTTTCTTGCGTCGGCCTTGGGATCAAATTTAAGTCTTATAGAAGACCCGATCAACATCTTGTGTCTTATACAAGACTAAATTTTTCGTCATAAAAATCAACAGCTTATTTTCATATTTTTCAATGTGAAATTGCATTTCTCGTATTGAGAAAAAATGGCGCAACGCAGCAATTCAATTTTTCATAATGCAAAACAAAGATTCCATGCAGTGAAAAATTGCCACAGCATGGCAAGCATTCGCGACACAGGTATGTCACGGGTGCCTGCCGTGCTCGCAGGTACCATCGCGCGTTCAGGCAGCGCCACCGCCGCCCCAAACTCCACAAGCCGTGAACACCTCCCATCGCAGATCTGCCTATGCCTGCCTGGCGCTGAGCATGTCCCTGGTCGGCAGCTATGTCGCCCTATCCAAGCCCTTGGCCGCCATTTTTCCGGTGCTGTTGCTGGCCTGGCTGCGCTTTGGCATAGGAGCCATCGCCATGCTGCGATGGCTGCGCAAGCCGGCTGACGAGGCTCCCTTGCCGCGCCGCACACAAGGACTGCTGTTCCTGGAATCGTTGTTCGGCAACTTCCTTTTCACCATCTGCATGGTTACCGGCGTCAGCCTGACCAGCGCCGTCACGGCAGGCGTGACCATGGCCGCCATTCCGGCCGCCGTGGCCTTGATGAGCTGGCTGTTCCTGCGCGAGCGCGTGGCCGCGCGCACCTGGCTGGCCATTGCACTGGCTGTGACCGGCATAGGCTTGTATGCACTGTCGCGCCCCGACGCGGGCACCGCGGCAGCCTCTTCGACCTCGTCGCAGGCATGGCTGGGGCAGATGCTGCTCGTCGGCGCCGTGCTTTGCGAGGCGTTTTACGCCGTGATCGGCAAGCGCCTGACCACATCCCTGGGGCCCAAACGCATCACATCCATCGTCAACCTCTGGGGATTTGCGCTGTCAACTCCCTTCGGGCTGTATCTGGCCTGGCACTTCGACTTCGGCAGCGTGCAATGGAGCATCTGGGGACTGCTGCTGTTCTACGCCCTGGCTGCCTGCGTGTGGACCGTATGGCTGTGGATGACGGGCCTGCGCAGCGTGCCAGCCTCGCAGGCGGGCACTTTCACGGTTTTGCTGCCGATCAGCGCCGCCTTGGTCGGCATGTGCGTGCTGGGCGAACGGGTCACATCCATGCAGGCACTGGCCTTCGCGATCGCCCTGCTGGGCATTTTTGTGGCTACCTGGCCCGCCCGAAAACTCTCTTCGGAACCTTCGTCCACAAGCGAAGTCCGCCCCCTCTGAAAGCGCTGGCTCCGACGGCCCTCCAGCCATGGCGGCCCCCGAAAGGGAGCAGGAATGCAAAAACTCTTCAAAAAACAGCGCCACAGCAACAAATCGAGGCAAAAATTTGACGGGTGAGCTTGGAAGACCGTTTTTTTCCCATTAGCATCAGCCTGCCAGTGGATAGCGACGGTTTTTCGCTGGTAAAGAATCCACTCCATACTAGGAACAAGCAACATGGCAACTGCAAAGAAGGCAACGGCTGCTCCGGCAGCTCCCGCAAAGAAGCGCACTCCCAACGCCGCCTTCATGAAACCCCTCACCCCCAGCCCCGCTCTGGCTGCCGTGGTGGGTTCCACCCCCCTGCCCCGCACCGAGATCATCAGCAAGCTGTGGGTCTACATCAAGGCCAACAAGCTGCAAGACGCTGCCAACAAGCGCATGATCAACGCTGATGCCAAGCTCAAGGAAGTGTTCGGCAAGCCCCAAGTCTCGATGTTCGAGATGGCTGGCCTGATCGGCAAGCACGTCAAGTAATCCCCGGGCCTGCCCCACGGATGAAAGCCGGCCCATGGGCCGGCTTTTCTTTTTTCCGGATGTCTGCCACCGGCGATGCGCCATCGCCCCCCTCCAATGCCATGAGCCAAGTGCCCGCACTGCAAGCCGTTCCCGACGGCATCATCAATCTGGCCGACCACGAGATCCAGGCGCGGCAGCGGTTGGACGACAACGCCTGGGCCTACTTCTCGGGCGGCGCGGCCGATGAGCACAGCCTTGCCGCCAACCGCAGCGCCTGGGATGCGCTCACGTTGTGGCCACGCGTACTCAGGCCTCTTGCAGGGGGAAACACACGGCTGCAACTGCTGGGGCGAGAGCTGGCCTGCCCCCTGCTGGTCGCCCCCATGGCCTTCCAGCAAATGGCGCATGCCGACGCAGAGCTTGCAACAGCCTATGCGGCTGCGGCGCTGGGCGCGGGCATGGTGCTCAGCACCCAGGCCAGCCTGCCGCTGGAGACTGTGGCGAAGGCCGCACAGCTCACGCCGACCCGCGGGCCGCTATGGTTCCAGCTGTACCTGCAGCACGACCGGGGCTTTACCAGGCAATTGATCGAACGGGCCGAGGCGGCAGGCTACGAAGCGCTGGTGCTGACGGTGGACGCCCCCGCCAGCGGCGTAAGGGACCGTGAACGCCGCGCGCGCTTTAGCCTTCCCGCCGGCATTTCTGCCGTCAATCTGCAGGGCCTGGCTCCATCTCCGGCCGTCCGGCTCACACCGGACCAGAGCGCACTGTTCGACGGCCTGCTGCAGCATGCGCCCACCTGGGATGACGTCGCCTGGCTGCAGCAGCAGACACGCCTGCCAGTGCTGCTCAAGGGGGTGCTGCATCCGGCTGACGCGCTGCAGGCGGCGAGATCGGGCGTGGCAGGCATCATTGTTTCCAACCACGGGGGACGCACGCTGGATACCGTTCCCGCAACGGCCACCGCACTGGCGCGCGTCACCAAGGCCTTGCGCAACTCGGGCCATGCGCTCCCTGTGCTCGCCGACGGCGGCATACGGCGAGGCACCGATGTGCTCAAGGCCATCGCTCTCGGTGCAACGGCTGTGCTGATAGGCCGCCCGATAATCTGGGGTCTGGCCAATGCAGGTGCCGCTGGCGTGGCCCACGTACTGAGGCTGCTGCGCGACGAACTGGAGGTCGCCATGGCCCTGACAGGCTGTGCAACCCTCGCGCAGGCCACTGTGGAGCTACTGGATACCGAGTAAAGCGCAAGGCCATACAGCCCTACAGACAACCAAGAATTGCAAATGCGATGAATTCTCATTTATAATTTTTCATCTCATCAATAGCCAGCCATTACTGCCTGTAGCCATGATCGTCTGTGTATGTCGCCGGGTTTCCGACCGTGAGATCGCACGCCACGCTCACGCTGGCATGAGCTTTGACGAAATCCAATTCGAATTGGGTATCGCCATGCAGTGCGGCCGGTGCGAGAGTTGTGCCCGGGATGTGGTGGCGCAATGCTGCGCAACCCAGCCCGTGGCGGCCATACACAACGAGATCGCGGCCCAGACCGTCCAGCTTGCCAACAATATCCTGGAGAGCAAAGCATGGTCCTCCTCTCAGCACTTGTCGGCAGCCTGATCCTCGTCGTTACATGCACCTGGTGGATCCTGCGCAGCTGATACTCCGTCTTCCGAGCGACAGCACCCGGCACCTATCCGCTGTCAGCTCCTTCTGTCTCTATGTCCCAGTCTGATCGTTTTGGCCCCCCCGGGGGCCTTGGCCGTAACGTGGCCATCGCGGGTTCGGTCGTGGTCTTGCATGCAGCAACCCTCTGGGCGATGCAGCATGGCCTGCTCCAGCGCGCCCCCGAAGAGGTCATCGTGCCAGCCCAGGTGATCGCGGAATTCATTTCGCCACCCGCGCCCGAGCCCGAGGCCCCCAAGCCACCTCCGCCGCCACCGCCCCCCCCCAAGCCACAGCCGGTCGTGAAGAAGGCGCCGCCTCTGCCCAAGGCCATTGCCGATCCCAAGCCGGCACCTGCGGCGCCGCGAGGCACGCTGGAAGACGAGCCCAAGCCCGTGGTGGAGGCGCCGCCGGCCCCCCCGGCACCGCCCGCCCCACCTGCCCCGCCCGCGCCTCCTGCCCCTCCGGCACCGCCCAAGATCGAGCTGCCATCCAACAATGCCGCCTACCTGAACAACCCGGCGCCCAACTACCCTGCCATCAGCCGGCGCATGGGCGAGCAGGGAACCGTGATGCTGCGCATCTTCGTGGATGCGCAAGGCCTGCCTCAGAAGATCGAGGTCAGCAAATCCAGCGGCTACGACCGTCTGGACCAGCAGGCCGTGGACGGCGTCAAGAACTGGAAGTTCGTCCCCGGCAAGAGCAACGGCACGCCAACCCCCATGTGGGTTACGGTCCCGGTCAAATTCACCCTCAATTGATTCTCAGGAGTATCCATGGATTCCCAATTCGGCATTGCCCACGTCTGGACGCAGGGAGACTTCGTCACCCGTGCCGTCGCCGTCATCCTGCTGGCCATGTCGGTGGCCTCTTGGCTGGTGATGATCATCAAGGCCCTGGACATCGTGAAGTTCAAGAAGTACGCCCGCAACGCCCAGGACTTCTGGCACAGCCCCGACCTGGCCAGCGGCCTGGAAAAGCTCGGCAATGACCGGTCCAACCCCTTCCGCTACCTGGTGCTCGAAGGCCGCGAAGCCACTGCCCACCACCGCAAGACCAGCGCCCACCTGCACGACACGCTTGACATCAGCGACTGGGTGACCCGCTGCATGCGCAACGGCATCAGCGAGTTCACGGCCCGCCTGCAATCGGGCCTGGCCATTCTGGCCTCCGTGGGCTCTACAGCTCCCTTCATCGGCCTGTTCGGCACCGTCTGGGGCATCTACCACGCACTGGTCGCCATCGGCCTGTCGGGCCAGTCCTCCATCGACAAGGTGGCAGGCCCCATCGGCGAGGCGCTGATCATGACGGCCCTGGGTCTGGCCGTGGCCATTCCGGCCGTGCTCGGCTACAACGCCGTGGTGCGTGGCAACAAGTCCATCCTCAACGCACTCAACAGCTTTGCCCACGACATGCACGCCTACTTCGTGACCGGCGCCCGTGTGTCCATCGACGGCAAGGAAGCCGGCAATGTGCTGCCGCTGAAGAAAGGCGCGTAAGCCATGGCATTCGGAACAATGGATGATGACGGCGAAGAGGTGATGAACGAGATCAACATGACGCCGCTGGTCGACGTCATGCTGGTGCTTCTGATCATCTTCATCATCACCGTGCCGGTGATGAAGCATTCGGTGAACGTGGACCTGCCCCGCGCCACCAACCAGCCCGAAGACGTCAAGCCCGCCACCGTGCGCCTGGCCGTGTCCGCTGATGGCCAGTACCACTGGAATGGCGTGGCCGTGAGCGATACGCAGTTCGAGGAAAACCTCAAGGCCGAGGCAGCCAAGGAGCCGCAACCCGACCTGCACATCCAGGGCGACAAGGAAGTGCGCTACGAGCGTGTTGCCCAGGCCATGGCCGCCGCCCAGCGTGCCGGCGTGCGCAAGATCGGCTTTGTGACGGACCCCGTCAAGTAGGCCGCGAGAGCGGCATTCGTTGCCTGGCGCTCAGCGACAACGGCCCTTCGGGGCCGTTTTCCATTGCGGCCCGCTCTTGGAACAAGCTCGCGAGGTGATCAGGCGTTCGGTCGTTCGGGGGCAGAAACCACAATGAGAGTAAGTCTCACTTGATTTTCAATTGAGAATTGTTATCATTCACAAAACTTTCCAATTTTTGAGGAATTCCCTGCATGTCTGCCACTTCCGCCGCCACCTCGCATCTGTCCGGCAACTCCACAGCCCAGGCCTTTGCAGCGCTGCAGGCCGCAGCATCCGCAGCCCTCAGCGGGGCCGCCAGCGGACTCGACAGCACCTTGCTGCTCAATGGGCAAAAGGCTGTGACCATCGTGCACAACGGCACACCCTATCGTCTGCAGGCCACCAAGCTGGGCAAGCTCATCCTGACCAAATAACCAAGATTGCAGCCGTCGGCGGGTCATGTTCGGGTCCGCTGACCGCTTCTTTGTTTCATCGTGGGGCGACCTTGGGGCTTCCAGTCCCAAAGGTCGATTAGCCAGCCAACAGAATCTTCGGATTTTGCGTAGCCAAGCATTTTTTCCCTGCGCTGCAATGTGGATCGCTTCAAAGAAAAAGCCCCTGTACCTCAGTACAGGGGCTTTTTCTTTGCCTCATGAATCGGCCCAAAAGGCAGATTCATGCAGGGTGCATCAGGGGCTTTTACAGACCCAGAGCCGCAATGCCGGCGCTGGCCACCTGGGCATCCTCATTGGCCTTGACGCCGCTGACGCCCACGGCGCCCAGGCACTGGCCGTCCTTCATGATGGCCACGCCGCCTTCGAGCAGGCCGTCCACCGTGGGGGCGCTCAGGAAGGCCGTACGGCCGTTGTTGATCATGTCTTCATAGCCCTTGGTGTCGCGGCGGCCCAGGGCAGCCGAACGGGCCTTGGACGGAGCGATATGGGCCGAGACTGCGGCGGCGCCATCGAGGCGCTGCAGCCACAGCAGGTGACCGCCGTCATCGACGATGGCAATGGTCACGGCCCACTTGTTCTTCAGCGCCTCGGCCTCTGCGGCGGCGGCAATGGCCTTCACGTCGGCCAGTTCGAGTTCATGCTTGGTCTTCATAAGATTGCAGTTATCCATTCCATCACAAATGTCCTATAAGCATAGCAATCGTATGAGGACTGACAATGCATGCGCAGAACAAAACATTCGAAACCAAACCATGGCAGCGGCTCGGGGTATTGCAAGCGGCGCGCGAGCCGCCACCTAGAATGGGCAAGTCGCAACAACACTCCTTCGGAGGACTGGCCACATGAATGATCAAGTCACCACACTGGGCTCTGCGGGCTACGGTGTCTCGCAGCAAGAGCGCAATCGCGTATTGCGCAACACCTACTGGCTGCTGGCCCTGAGTCTTCTCCCCACCGTGCTGGGCGCTTGGCTGGGCGTGGCCACGGGCATCACGCGCTCGCTGAGCGGCGGTCTGGGGCTCATCGTCTTCCTGGGCGGCGCCTTCGGCTTCATGTTCGCCATCGAGAAGACAAAGCACTCGGCAGCCGGCATTCCCGTGCTGCTGGGCTTTACCTTCTTCATGGGCCTGATGCTGTCGCGCATGATCGGCATGATCCTGGGCTTCAAGAACGGCTCCGAGCTGATCATGACCGCCTTTGCAGGCACGGCCGGCGTGTTCCTGGTCATGGCCTCGCTGGCCACGGTGATCAAGCGCGACCTGTCGGGCATGGGCAAGTTCCTGTTCGTGGGCGTGCTGGTGCTGTTCGTGGGCTCCATCATCAACGTCTTCATCGGCTCCACGGCCGGCATGATGGCGATCTCGGTGGCGGCCATCGGCATCTTCAGCGCCTACATGCTCTATGACCTCAAGCAGATCATGGACGGCGGCGAGACCAACTACATCAGCGCCACGCTGGCCCTGTACCTGGACCTGTTCAACGTGTTCCAGAGCCTGCTGGCCCTGCTGGGCATCATGGGCGGCGAACGCGACTGATGCCGCACGCGCCAAGGCTGCGCCTTGCGTGCTGCAACACCAAAGGCCTCCTTCGGGAGGCCTTTTGCATGTCCGGGATCATCATTCGTGCAAGGCGGGCTCAACTTTTTCCGGGTCGTGCCGATAATCTCGTCAAGATGACCATGCCTAATCTTCCCCGCACCTTCGCCATCCTGCTGCTGCCCACGCTGCTTGCCGGCTGCAAGCTGGATGATATTCCGGGCCTGGGGCCGGACCCCCGCGCCGTCGCCAAGGAGGCCGAGGCCAAGGCCATTGGCGGGGCCTGCCGCCATGCCCTGCGCGGGCTGGAGGATTGCTACACGCTCAACCCCAAATCGCCCAAGGCCCTGGTGTTCGCAGGCTGGAAGGATATGGACGAGTACATGCGCGCCAACAAGATCGAGGGCACGCCTTCGGTCCTGGGCCAGAGTGACCGCCGCCGCAGCGACAAGGAAGATGTGCCTGCCGAGCCTTCGGCAGGACGCAATCGCAGCTGATCCGGCAGGCATCCGGATCCGGCCGCAAAAAAGCCGTGGCGCCCTCAGGCGGCCACGGCTTTTTCATGCAGGGCCTGCGGGGCCGCCGTCAGTCCACGCGACGCTCGAACACCGCCATGCTCTCCACATGGGCCGTGTGCGGGAACATGTTGACCACGCCGGCCGAAACACAGTGATAGCCGGCCAGGTGCACCAGCAAACCGGCATCGCGTGCCAGCGTGGCGGGATTGCAGCTGACATAAACGATGCGCTCTGGAAAGCGCCAGTCCTCATGCCCTGCCGGCAGGGGCTCGGCGCCTTCGGCGCCGATGCGCGCCTGGTGGATGTCGGCCAGGGCCTTGGACAGCGCAAACGCTCCTTCGCGCGGCGGATCGACCAGCCACTTGCCGGCGACGCCGTCGGCGAACAGCATCTCGGGCGTCATCTCGAACAGGTTGCGCGCCACAAAGCGCGTGGGCGCGAGCTTGTCGCCTTCCGCCCGCTGCGCGTTGTTGGCCGCGTAGTTTTCATGGGAGCGCTTGACCAGGGTGTCGCTGCCCTCGATGCCCAGCACCTCGCGCGCCTGCGTGGCCAGGGGCAGGGTGAAGTTGCCCAGACCGCAGAACCAGTCGATCACGCGCTCATCCTTCTTGACATCCAGCAAGCGCAGCGCGCGCGTGACCAGCACGCGGTTGATGTGCGGATTGACCTGGGTGAAGTCCGTGGGCTTGAACGGCATGGTGATGCCGAAATCAGGCAGGCCGTAATCGAGCTGGGCGCCTCCCTGCTCCATAAGGTGCACGGTGTCCGGGCCCTTGGGTTGAAGCCACCACTGCACGTTGTGCTCGGCCGCGAAAGCGCGGAGCCGGGCCTGATCGTCCTCGGACAGCGGCTCCAGGTGGCGCAGCACCAGGGCCGTGACGGAGTCGCCGCAGGCGACCTCGATCTGCGGGCAGGTTTCGCGCGCATCCATGGAGGCGATCAGCGCGCGCATGGGCAGCAGCATGGCATCCACATGGGGTGGCAGGACCTTGCAGGTCTCCATGTCGGCGATGTAGCGGCTCTTGCGCTCGTGAAAGCCCACCAGCACCTTGCCCTTCTTGGCCACGTAGCGCACCGACAGGCGCGAGCGGAAGCGGTAGCCCCAGGACGGACCTTCGATGGGGCGCAGCAGCGTCTCGGGCCTGACCTTGGCCAGATGCCAGAGGTTGTCCTCCAGCACGCGCTGCTTGATGGCCACCTGGGCAGCGACGTGCAGATGCTGCATCTTGCAGCCGCCGCAGGCGCCGGCATGCAAGCCGAAGTTGGGGCAGCCGGGGCGCACGCGCTGGGAGGATTCGCGGTGGATGGCCGTCAGGCTGGCGGCTTCCCAGTTGTTTTTCTTGCGATGGGTATTGGCGCTGACCAGCTCGGTCGGCAGTGCGCCGTCGATGAATACCACCTTGCCATCGCTCTTGCGGGCCACGCCCTGGGCGTCCATATCCATGGACAGCACCTGCAGCCAGCCTTCGGGCAGTGCAGGGGCGTCGTCGTCGGCTTCGGGCAGGTTGTCGGGGATCTTGTTGTCGCGGGGTTCACTCATGGGGCCAGATTGTCTCAGGCTCTCCGATTGCCCTGGTGGCGGCCCCCCAAAAAAGCCCCCAACTCGCTTTTGCCTCTCAGGACCGCGGAGTGCTGCTGCGGCCCAGGTCCCGCTGCCGCTCCTGGCGCGCCCGGGCCAGTTGCTCGCGTTCGGCCAGCAGGTTGATTTCGGTGATGCAGTTGAACTCGTCCAGCGTGAACACCATGGTGGCGCCGCGCTCGATCTTGTCCACGGTCTGGTGCAGCGGCAAGGTCAGGTCCACCGGCGGGCGGTTGGAGCGGTAGATCAGCTCCTGCTCGGGCGTGTAGACGGAATAGCAGGCGGCAGACGCAGCCTGCGCCAGCGCG
Source organism: Delftia sp. WY8 (assembly GCF_018437695.1). Classification (NCBI taxonomy): domain Bacteria; kingdom Pseudomonadati; phylum Pseudomonadota; class Betaproteobacteria; order Burkholderiales; family Comamonadaceae; genus Delftia; species Delftia sp. WY8. The sequence goes on along the minus strand of NZ_CP049795.1, from coordinate 5,944,908 downwards.
CAGGCGACCAGCACGGTGATGGCACGCAGGTTTTGCACAGCAGTCATGGTGTTCCCCTCAAAACGGCGGCCCGCCTGTGTATGTACTGGGTGGCAGGCCAGGCTGCCCAGCATTATGGAGCAGCACATGCCGCGCCCCGCCAGGTGCCGCCTCCGCACTGCAGCCGGTTTTGATTTTCAGCTTTCTCAAATTTCTCTCTTGACAGAAATTTCAGGCCTGCAGACACTGAGGCCATGCAACTGAGTCCCATCGCACACCGTTTCATCCACCATTGGGGCGACATGGGCAGCTCCTGGGGGGTGAACCGCACGGTCGCCCAGATCCACGCCCTGCTGTTCTTCCATGGCCGCCCGCTCAACGCGGAAGAGATTGCCGGCACGCTGGGCGCCGCTCGCTCCAACGTGAGCAACAGCCTCAAGGAACTGCAGGACTGGGAGCTGATCCGCACCAGCCGCAGGCCCGGCGATCGCCGCGACTACTTCGAGACCTCGTCCGATGTCTGGGAGCTGCTGCGCACCATCGTGCGAGAGCGCAAGCAGCGCGAGTTCGACCCGACCTCGGAGATGCTGCGCGAACTGATCGCCGAGCCCGGTTTCGATGCCGAATCCCCCGACACCCAGGACCGCGTGCACGAGACGCTGCGCCTCATGGAGTCGCTGGGCATCTGGACCGACGAGATGCTGCGGCTGTCGCCCTCCACGCTGGACAAGCTCCTGCGCCTGGGCGCCAGCGTGCAGCGCTTCGTGCGCTCCGAGGCCGCTGACACCCGTGTCAAGCGCGGACGCTGAGCCTGAAATTTCCGTCACAAGAGAAACTGGAGGTCACCATGCGCATTCTGGTCTGCGGCGGCAACGGCTTCATCGGCCGCCATATCGTCAACCTGCTGGCACTGGCCGGCCACGACCCCGTGGCGCGCAGCCGCCATTCACTGCCTGCGCTCGACTACGCCAAGGCCACCACGCCCGACGCCTGGCTGCCGCACCTGGCGGGCGTGGACGCCGTGGTCAATGCCGTGGGCGTGCTGCGCGACAGCGCCTCCCGGCCCATCGATGCCATGCACGCCCAGGCCCCCATCGCCCTGTTCGATGCCTGCGCGGCGGCCGGCGTGCGGCGCGTGGTGCAGATCTCTGCCCTGGGCATAGAAGGCAGTGCCACGCGCTACGCCACCACCAAGCGCGCCGCTGACGAGCATCTGCTGGCACTCACAGCAGCCGGCCATCTGCAAGGCTGCGTGGTCCGCCCCAGCGTGGTGTTCGGCGCTGGCGGCGCCAGCAGCGAGATGTTCCTGTCCATGGCGCGCCTGCCGGCGCTGCTGCTGCCGCGCCCCGTGCTGCAGGCCCGCGTGCAGCCCGTGGCCGTGCGCGACCTGGCCGAGGCCGTGGCCGGCCTGGTGACGCGCCCCGAGCCCGTGGGCATGATCGAGATCGGCGGCCCCCTGCCCTTGCCGCTGGCCGCGCTGATTGCCAGCCTGCGCGCGCAGATGGGCCGCGCCCCCGCCCGCGTGGGCACGCTGCCCGGCTGGCTCACCCGCGCCAGCGCACGCGCTGGCGACTGGGTCAGCGCCTCGCCCTGGTGCAGCGAGACACTGGCCATGCTGGCCAGCGACAACGTCACCGATCCGGCCGGATTGCAAGGCCTGCTGGGCCGGCCCGGCATCGCGCCCGCCCATTTGCTGGCCACGCTGCGCCATGGGTGAACACCGCCTGCGCCAGGTTCCCCCTTCACAGCGAGCCATGCACCTCAGCCTGATCGCCGTCTGGCTGGGCACGGCCCTGGTCAGTGCCATCGAGCACCGGGGCCTGAGCGTGCAGGTGCTGGCCGATGCCGGCATTCACGATGCGCGCTGGCAGACGTTCCTGATCTGGAGCGGCCTGCTTGCCGACCTGGCCGTGGGCCTGGCGCTGTGGCTCCTGCCCGGCCGCAAGAGCTATCTGGCGGCCTTGCTGCTGATGGCTGCCATGACCGTGCTGGCCACGGCGCTGCAGCCCACGCTGTGGCTGCATCCGCTGGGGCCGCTGCTCAAGAACCTGCCGATCGCAGCCATGCTGCTGCACCTGATGTCGGCGCCCGTCACGTCCAAGGAGTCTGCATGAATCTCTACCTGTTGCTCAAGACGCTGCATATCGCGTCCAGCGTGCTGCTGGTCGGCACCGGCCTGGGCTCGGCCTTCTACATGTTCTTCGCCAACCGCAGCGGCAGCGTCGCTGCCCAGGCCGTGGTCAGCCGCCTGGTGGTGCGTGCGGACTGGTGGTTCACCACGCCCTGCGTGGTCATACAGCCTGTGAGCGGCATTGCCCTGGCCCACATGGCGGGCTGGCCGTTGACCACGCCGTGGCTGGCACTGTCGCTGGGCCTGTACCTGCTGGCCGGCGCCTGCTGGCTGCCCGTGGTCTGGCTGCAGGTGCGCATGGCCGCCATGGCGCGCGGCGCGCACGCAGCGCAGGCCGCCCTGCCCGCGCTGTATGCCGTCTATGCCCGGCGCTGGGAGGCGCTGGGCTACCCGGCCTTCATCGCCATGGCCGTGACCTATTACCTGATGGTCAACAAGCCGATGCTCTGGGGCGGTTGAGCATCGGCAATGCCTTCAGTGCCTGGCCTCAGAGCTTGGCCTCAGAGCTTGGCAATGGACACTTCGGTGGACTTGACCAGGGCCACCACGTCGGAGCCCACGACCAGGCCCAGCTCGTCCACCGAGCGCGTGGTGATCACCGAGGTGACCACGCCCCAGGGCGTCTGCACGTCGACTTCGGAAACGACATCGCCACGGATGATTTCGCGCACCTGGCCCTTGAACTGGTTGCGCACGTTGATGGCTTGAATGGACATGTTTTTCTCCTGGGGATCAAAAGGAATCAAAGGAAGGTGGGGGAAAACGGAAAGTCAGACCGCCCAGCGCAGGCCATGGGCCGGCACGCCGGGCCAGGCCGTGGTGTCGGTCAGCGGGTTGGAGTCGGGCTCGGCGGCGGGCTTTTGCAGCACGCGGTCGAGAATGCGTTGCTCGATGGCCGCCAGCGCCACGCTGCCGTGCACGCGCGGCCGCGGCAGGGCGATGCGTTCATCCAGCGCGATGCGGCCGTCCTCGATCAGCACCACGCGGTCGGCCAGGGCCACGGCCTCCTGCACGTCATGCGTGACCAGCAGGGCCGTGAAGCCGTGGCGCTGCCACAGGCCTTCGATCAGGCGGTGCATCTCTATGCGGGTGAGCGCATCGAGCGCGCCCAGCGGCTCGTCCAGCAGCAGCAGTTGCGGGCGGTGCACCAGGGCGCGCGCCAGGGCCACGCGCTGGCGCTGGCCGCCAGACAGGCGCGCCGGCCATTCGCCCTCGCGGTCGGCCAGGCCGACCTGGGCCAGCACTTCGCGGCCACGTTCCTGGGCCGAGGCGGGCAGGCCCAGCGTCACATTGGCCAGCACGCGCCGCCAGGGCAGCAGGCGCGCATCCTGGAACATGATGCGCGTGCCGCCCTGCGCGCCCTGCACGGCGCGGGCGGGCTCGCCGTCCAGCAGCAAGGTGCCGGCCGTGGCCTGTTCCAGGCCTGCGACCAGGCGCAGCAAGGTGCTCTTGCCGCAGCCGCTGCGGCCCACGATGGCGACGAATTCGCCAGGCTCCACCTGCAGCTGCACTTCGTGCAGCACCTCGCGCTGGCCGTAGCGCTTGGTCAGCCCGCCGGCCTGCAGGCGCACGCCACGGCGCGGTGCGGATTGGGGGGATGCGGACTGCGGCGCATCGTCGTTCTGGGCCAGGCGGTCGCTGACGTCCAGGCCATCGGCATCGAACGAGGCCTCCCAGGCCATCGCCGGCGCGGTGGTGTTCAGCTCCACGGCCTGTGCCAGCGTGGTCTTCATGCGGTTCCATCGGCTCATGTCGTGCTCCTTGTGTCACTTGGGCTGGTAGCCCGGATGCCAGCGCAGCCACCAGTGCTCCAGCGCACGCGCAAACCAGTCGGCCAGCTTGCCCAGCAGGGCGTATAGCAGGATGCCGACCAGCACCACGTCGGTCTGCAGGAACTCGCGGGCGTTCATGGTCAGGTAGCCGATGCCCGACTGCGCCGAGATGGTCTCGGCCACGATGAGGATCACCCACATCAGGCCCAGCGAAAAACGCAGGCCCACCAGGATGGAGGACAGCGCGCCCGGCAGGATGACCTCGCGGTACAGCTGCCAGCGCGTGAGGCCGTAGCTGCGCCCCATCTCGATCAGCGCGGGGTCCACATTGCGTATGCCGTGGAAGGTGTTCAGGTAGATGGGAAAGAACACCGACACGCTGATCAGGAACAGCTTGGCGCTCTCGTCGATGCCGAACCACAGGATGACCAGCGGAATCAGCGCCAGCGCGGGGATGTTGCGCACCATCTGGATGGTGGAGTCCAGCAGCGTCTCCGCCCAGCGCAGCGAGCCCGTGAGCAGGCCCAGCGCCAGCCCCAGCCCGCCGCCGATGGCCAGGCCACCCAGCGCGCGGCCCGCGCTCACCTGCACATGCTTGAGCAGCTCTCCCGACTCGGCCAGCGCCTGCGCGGCGCGCAGCACATCCAGCGGAGCGGGCAGCACCCGCGTGGACAGCCAGCCCCACGCCGAGGCGGCCTGCCAGACGGCGATCAGCGCCAGCGGCACCAGCCAGGGCACCAGGCGGCGGCCCACGCCGGCCGCAAAGCGCAGCAGCGGCGACCAGGCATCGCCGGCCGGGGGGGCCGAGGAGGCCGGCAGCGCAGTAACGGTACGTGCATCGGACATGCGTGACTCCCTCAGCTTTGCGACGCGCGCGGCGAGTACAGGTTGGCAACGGTCTCGCCCAGCGGCCCGCCCACGCCGCCAGCCAGCCTGTCGCGCACGGACAGCGGCAGCAGCGGGAAGACCAGCTCGGCAAAGCGGTAGGCCTCTTCCAGGTGCGGATAGCCGGACAGCACGAAGGTGTCTATACCCAGGTCCGCGTACTCCTTGATGCGGTCGGCCACGGTCTGCGCATCGCCCACCAGGGCCGTGCCCGCGCCGCCGCGCACCAGGCCCACGCCGGCCCAGAGGTTGGGGCTGATCTCCAGCTCGGCCCGCGTGCGGCGGCTGCCACCGGCATGCAGGGCGGCCATGCGGCGCTGGCCTTCCGAGTCCATGCGCGCGAAGGCGGCCTGGGCCTGGACCACGGTCTCGTCCTTGAGGCGGCTGATCAGGCGATCGGCATCGGCCCAGGCCTCGTCCTCGGTCTCGCGCACGATGACGTGCAGGCGGATGCCGAACTTCACGCTGCGGCCATGGCGCGCCGCCTTCTCGCGCACATCGGCAATCTTCTTGGCCACCTCGGCCGGGGGCTCGCCCCAGGTCAGGTAGGCATCGACCTGCTCGGCGGCCAGGTCGTGCGCGGCCTCGGACGAACCGCCGAAGTACACGGGCGGATACGGCTTTTGCAGCGGCGGGAACAACAGCTTGGCGCCCTTGACCGAGAGGTGTTGACCTTCGTAGTCGAGCGTGCCGCCCTCATGGCTGCGCTCAAGGATCTCGCGCCAGATGCGGATGAACTCGGCCGATTGCTCGTAGCGCTGCGCATGGTCGAGGAAGACGCCGTCGCCCTCCAGCTCGGCGCGGTCGCCGCCCGTGACCAGGTTGATCAGCAGCCGCCCGCCCGACAGGCGGTCGAACGAGGCCGCCATGCGCGCCGCCAGGCTGGGCTGGTGCAGGCCGGGCCGCACGGCGACCAGGAACTTCAGGCGCCTAGTGACCGGAATCAGGCTGGAGGCGACGACCCAGGGGTCCTCGCAGGAGCGGCCCGTGGGAATCAGCACGCCCTCGTAGCCCAGGCTGTCGGCCGCGATGGCGACCTGCTTGACATAGTCGTGGCTGAGCGGGCGGGCGCCCTCGGCCGTGCCGAGGTAGCGGCTGTCGCCGTGGGTGGGAATGAACCAGAAAACCTGCATGCGCTGCTCCAGTCAGGGGACGGAATCGAGGAAGGGAATCAAAGGGCGGAAGAAGGCCGTGCCGCCGCAGGCTCGGCCAGCCGCGCGTACTCGGCCGCCGAGGGCCGCCAGACGATGTCGGCCACCTGCACCTGGCGCGGAATCAGGCCCAGCCGAAAAAATGCATCGGCCACGCGCTGCTGGTCCACCACGGTCTGCGCAGCCAGCAGGCCCACGGGGGAGCTGGGCCGGCGCGCAATGAAGCGGCTGACCACCGCCGCATCCAGGCCGCTGAAGCCGGCCACCAGGGCCACGGCCTCCTGGCGTGCGCTCTGGGCCAGGCGATCGGCGCGCGTGAGCTCATCGAACAGCGCGCGCAGCACCTGCGGATGGTGCTCCACCAGGCCGCGCGCGGCCAGGTAGAACGAGGCGTTGCCCGACAGGCCTTCGCCATTGGCCAGCACGCGCGGGCGAATCGCCAGCTCGGTGGCCGCGTAGAACGGGTCCCAGATGGCCCAGGCGTCCACGCTCTTGCGCTCGAAGGCGGCGCGCGCATCGGCCGGGGCCAGGTACACGGGCTGGATCTCGTTCCAGGCCAGGCCCGCCTTGTCCAGCGCACGCACCAGCAGGTAATGGGCGCTGGAGCCTTTTTGCAGCGCCACGCGCCGGCCCTTGAGGTCGGCCAGGGCGCGCAGCGGCGAGTCAGACGGCACGAGGATGGCCGAGCTCTCGGGCTTGGGCGGCTCGGCGCCCACGTACAGCAGGTCGCGGCCCGCGGCCTGGGCAAAGACCGGGGGCGAATCGCCGGTCAGGCCGAAATCCAGGCTGCCTGCGGCCAGGGCCTCCAGCAGCTGGGGGCCGGCCGGGAACTCCAGCCAGCTGACCTTGGTGCCCGCAAAGCGCTTTTCCAGCACGCCCTGCTGCTTGAGGATGACCAGGTTGACGGCCGACTTCTGGTAGCCGATGCGCAACTGCTCGGGCCCGGCCACGGCGGCCGGCGTCTCGGCGCGTGCGTACTGGCCGGCCAGGCTCCAGCTGAAGGCGGTAGTGCCCAGCAGTTGCAGGGCCTGGCGGCGCACGCGGTCCAGGCGGGGCTTCTTGGAATTGGCATTCATGGTGCGGACTCCTTGCAGTGGGCTCAGGGGCGCGACGCGATCAGGTCCACCGGCGCGGCATGCAGCAGGTTGAGCTTGCGGGGGATGAGCTTGAGCTCGAAGAAGGTGTCGGCGATCTGCTGCTGCTCGGCCAGGATCTCGCGCGTCACGGACGAGGTGCCGAAGCGGGCACGGCTCAGGTACAGCTCGGTGATGGACTTGTCCAGCCCCAGGATGCTGGACAGCTCGGCGGCAGCGGCCGTCTGGTTCTTCGAGGCCCAGCGGTCAATCCCATCGACCTCTTCGATGGCAATGCGCAGCACATCGGCATTGCGCGTGGCGAAATCGCGCGAGGTGAAGTAGTAGGCGCGGTTGTTGACCACGCCCGTGGCATCGGCCAGCAGGCGGGCGTCCAGCGTCTTTTGCGCGGCAGCCAGGAAGGGGTCCCAGATCAGCCAGGCATCGACGGAGCCGCGCTCGAAGGCGGCGCGCGCATCGGCCGGCGCCAGGAAGACGGACTGCACATCGCCGTACTTCAAGCCATGCTTTTCCAGCAGCTTGACCAGGAAGTACTGCACGTTCGAGCCCTTGTTGTAGGCCACGCGCTTGCCCTTGAGGTCCTGCACGCTGCGGATGGGCGAGTCCTTGGGCACGATCACCGCCTCCAGCCCGGGGCGCGGCACGGTGGCGCCCGCATAGACCAGGGGTGCGCCTGCGGCCTGCGCAAAGATGGGCGGGGCCTCGCCCACATCGCCGAAGTCGATGGAGCCCACGTTCAGCGCCTCCAGCTGCACGGGGCCGGCGTTGAACTCGATCCAGCGCACGGATACGCCCAACGGCGCCAGCCGCTTTTCCAGCGTGCCCCGGCTCTTCAGGATGGACAGCCAGCCCTTTTGGTGGCCCACGCGCAGCACGCGGTCACCCGCCTTGTCCTGGGCCAGGGCCGGGCCGCCCAACGTGGCGGCTGCTGCGGCAAGGCCCGCGCCCAGCAGCTGGCGTCGGCGCCAGTTGGCTGTGTGTCGGGGGAAAGAATCAAACGAGACCATGACGGACATCCTTGGAAGAGTGGTGCGTGGTGCGTGGTGCGTGGTGCGTGGTGCGTGGTGCGTGGTGCGTGGTGCGTGGTGCGTGGCGCAGGCAAAGCGCTGCCCATGCATGCGCGCGGCATGCAGCCAGAAAACAAAAAAAGGGAAGGCGGAGCAAGGGGCAGCCGACTGCAGGGCCAGGCCTGCAGGCGCGCCGCACGGAGTCGTCAGGTGCTACATCGCCGGCTGGCGAAGGCCATGGTCTCGAAGCGAGGAAAAGAGCTGGATGCCACCACGCCTGCCTGCGCCGTGCGGCGCGGGGCCTGCAAAGAGTGGCGGGAAGTCAGCAAGATGGACATGGCGGATCGTGGGGGTTGGCAGGGGTCTGGGAAAGCGGGTGAATTCAGTGGGTGGGCGCCGGCCGGGCCGGCGCGCCGCACTCACTTCTTGGTGTAGATCTGGTCGAAGCTGCCGCCGTCGGCAAAGTGGTCCTTGTCGGCCTTGGCCCAGCCGCCAAACGCCTGGTCGATGGTGACCAGCTCCAGCTTGGGGAACTTGTCCGCGAACTCGGCCTTGACCTTGGCATCGGTGGGACGGTAGTAGTTGCGGCCGGCGATGCGCTGGCCTTCCTCGGAGTACAGGTACTTCAGGTACTCCTCTGCCACGGCGCGCGTGCCCTTCTTGTCCACGACCTTGTCGACCACGGCCACCGAAGGCTCGGCCAGGATGGACAGCGAAGGCACGACGATCTGGAACTTGTCGGGACCGAACTCCTTGAGCGCCAGGAAGGCCTCGTTCTCCCAGGCCAGCAGCACATCGCCCACGCCGCGCTGCACGAAGGTGATGGTGGCGCCGCGCGCGCCCGTGTCCAGCACGGGCACGTTCTTGAACAGCTTGCCGATGAAGTCCTTGGCCTGTGCGTCGCCGCCGTACTTGCGCTTGGCGAATTCCCAGGCGGCCAGGTAGTTCCAGCGCGCACCGCCGCTGGTCTTGGGGTTGGGCGTGATCACCTGCACGCCGGGCTTGACCAGGTCGTCCCAGTCCTTGAGGTTCTTGGGATTGCCCTTCTTCACCAGGAAGACGATGGTGGAGCTGTAGGGCGCCGAGTTGTGCGGCAGGCGCTTTTGCCAGTCGGCCTTGAGCAGGTTGCCGTTCTTGACCAGGGCGTCGATGTCGCCGGCCAGCGCCAGCGTGGCCACGTCGGCGTCGATGCCGTCGATGATCGAACGCGCCTGCTTGCCCGAGCCGCCATGCGACTGCTTGACGCTCACGTCCTGGCCGCTCTTGGCCTTCCAGTGCTTGGCGAAGGCCTGGTTGTATTCCACGTACAGCTCGCGCGTCGGATCGTAGGAGACATTGAGCAGTTGCACCGACTGGGCCAACGCCGGCAGAGCCGACAGGGTCAAGCCCGCGATCAGGCCGGCGGCGACAGGAAACTTGATAAAGTGGCGGCGAATTTTCATTGGAGTGTCGGTAGAGAGTGGAGACGACGGTCTGGTGCCGTGGAAAGCATTCTCAAAGCCAACTCTTAAAACTCAAACCAATAAGATTTCAGTTTGTTATTCCCAAAACATCTGAATCTCTGCAAGACAAGGACTCAATTCCCCATGGCACGTACCGTTCACTGCATCAAGCTTGGCGTTGACGCTGAAGGCCTGGATTTCCCGCCCTACCCCGGCGAGCTGGGCAAGCGCATTTTTGAAGGCGTGAGCAAGCAGGCCTGGGCCGACTGGCTCAAGCACCAGACGATGCTGGTCAACGAAAACCGCCTGAACCTGGCCGACGCACGCGCCCGCCAGTACCTGGCCCGCCAGATGGAAAACCACTTCTTCGGCGGCGGCGCCGATGCGGCGGCCGGCTACGTGCCTCCTACGGCCTGAGCCGCTTCGTGCCCTTTCACCGCCCCCGTCGCACCGCGCCGGGGGCGGTTTCATTTGCGGTGCCGCAAACGGCCGCCGCCCAGAGACCGCCTACAATGCCCGCCTTCTTGCGCTGGACGGCGCAGTGGCCGCACACCCTGCGGCGCGGGCCGGTCTTCATCCGAGGTTTTCCGTGCTTCCATCCGTCTCCCTGCTGGAATCGTTCCAGGCATCGCAGTTCACCGTCATGCTGGTGATCTACCTCGTGGCCATCACGGCCGAAGCCATGTCGGGCGCGCTGGCGGCGGGCCGGCGCAACATGGACATCTTCGGCGTGGCCGTGATCGCCTTCGTCACCGCGCTGGGCGGCGGCACCATCCGCGACATGGTGCTGGGCCACTACCCCATCGGCTGGACGCAGCACCCTGAATATGTCTACCTGGTCATCTCGGCCGGGCTGCTGACGATCGTCGTGGCGCGCCACATGCACCATCTCAAGCAGGTCTTTCTGCTGCTGGACGCCATGGGGCTGATCGCCTTCTCGCTGATCGGCTGCAACGTGGCGCTGGAGCTGGGCTACCCGCCCGTGGTGGTGGTGATGTCGGGCATGCTGACCGGCATCAGCGGCGGCATTCTGCGCGACGTGCTGTGCAACCAGGTGCCGGTCGTCTTCCGGCGCGAGCTGTACGCCAGCGTGTCCCTGGCCGTGTGCCTGCTGTTCCTGGGGCTGCGCACGCTGGACGTGGGCTCCAACCTCAGCACCGTCGTCTGCTTTGCCGGCGGACTCACGCTGCGCCTGGCCGCCATCCGCTTCAAGTGGCGCCTGCCCGTGTTCTCCTACCAGCAGCGCTGGGAGGAGTAGTTCTGCCCCTTGCCCATGTCCGAACGCATTGACTGGCTGCCCGATGGCACGCCCTACAGCCCGCGCTTCGGCGACCGCTACCACAGCGAACTCGGCGGCCTGGACCAGGCCCGCCACGTCTTTCTGGGCGGCTGCGGCCTGCCGGCGGCCTGGGCCGATGCGCCGCAATGGCGCATCCTGGAGACCGGTTTCGGGTTCGGGCTGAATTTCCTCGTGGCCTGGGAAGCCTGGAAGACCGATCCCCGGCGCCCGAGGCTGCTGCATTTCGTCTCGGCCGAAGCCTTTCCCGTCAGCGCCGACGCCATGCGCCAGGCCATGCCGCGCGAGCCAGGATTGCGCCTGCTGGCCGAGGAGCTGGCCACCCGGTTCCAGGGCCTGCTGCCCGGCGTGCACCGCCTCGCCTTCGAGCAGGGGCGCGTGCTGCTGACGCTGTACATCGGCGATGCCCAGGCCATGCTGCGGCGCCAGCAGCTCACGGCCGACAGCATCTACCTGGACGGCTTCACGCCGGAACTCAACCCCGACCTCTGGAGCGCCGATACCCTGCGCGCGCTGGCGCGCCATTGCCGGCGCGGCACGCAGCTGTCCACCTGGTGCGTGGCGCGCACGGTGCGCGATGGCCTGGCACAGCACGGCTTTCAGGTGCGCAAGGTCGATGGCGTCCCACCCAAGCGCCACAACCTGCATGCCGTCTTCGACCCGGCCTGGCAACCGCGCGGGCCGCGCGGGCCGGGTGCACAGCCGCAGGAACCCATCACCCCACGGCGCTGCATGGTGCTGGGTGCAGGCATCGCCGGTGCGGCCGCCGCCGCCAGCCTGTCGCGCCGTGGCTGGCAGGTCACCGTGCTGGATGCTGCCGACGCGCCTGCAGCGGGCGCCTCGGCCCTGCCCGCGGGCCTGTTCTGCCCCCATGTCTCGCCCGATGACAGCCTGCTGTCCCGCCTGAGCCGCGACGGCGCACGCCTGACCCTGGCGCAGCTGCAAATGCTCTCCGGCCAGGGCCTGCTGCAACCGGGCACGGACTGGTGCGATACCGGCGTGCTGGAGCACGGCGTAGAGGCCGCCCCGCGGCTGCCGCGCGACTGGCAATCCCCCGGCCCGGGCGACCACTGGAGCCGGCCCGCAAGCGCCGATCAACTCTCGGCGGCCGGCCTGCCCGCCGACGCCCCGGCCTGCTGGCATGCGCAAGCTGGCTGGGTACGCCCGGCGCGGCTGGTGCAGGCGCAACTGGCGCTGCCGGGCGTGCGCTGGCAGGGCCGCGCCTGCGTGGCGCGTCTTGCACGCACCGACACAGCCGGTGGCGCGCCCGTCTGGCAGGCCCTGGATGCACAGGGCAATCTGCTGGCCGAGGCTGAACTGGTCGTTCTCGCACTGGGCCCCGCAACCAATGCGCTGCTGGAGCACAGCCTGGGTGCGCAGGCCGCCTGGCCGCTGCAGCCCATTCGCGGCCAGGTCAGCTGGGATGTGCACACCCCGGCCAGCGCACAGGCCATGCCGCCCTTTCCCGTCAACGGCCATGGCAACCTGGTGCCTGCCATGCCGCTGCCCGGCGATGCAGCCGGGCCAGGCTGGGTCATGGGATCGACCTTCGAGCGCGACCAGACCGCGCTGCCGCCCAGCCCCGGAGACCAGGCCGCTGCCCATGCAGCCAATGGCGCCAAGCTGGCGCAGCTGCTGCCACGTGCCTACCAGGGCCTGCAAGGCTTCTTCGACGCGCCACCGCGCGCCACCTGGGGCGCCGTGCGCGTGGCCTCGCCAGACCGGCTGCCCGTGGTCGGACCGGTGTCCGATCAGGCTCCTGGCCTGTGGGCGCTGACGGCCATGGGCTCGCGCGGGCTCACGCTGTCGCTGCTGTGCGGCGAGCTGCTGGCAGCACGCCTGCACGACGAACCGCTGCCCCTGGATGCCAGGCTGGCGGCTGCCCTGGCCAGCGAACGCCTGGGCCGCAGGCGCTGAGCCGCTGAACCGCCCGGCCGCTGAACGGCCCGGCATTCACACAACGGCCTGAAAGAAAACCCGAGTCTTCCCGCAGACGGTTTTTTGTCACTCGTTATGTTTGTTAGTGCATATCGCTAGAATCCGGAACCTGTTTTCAAAAGGAAACAACCAGCCGCTCCGCGTCCACCCACACAACAACCGAAAATCGTGCCCCTCCAACCCCGCTACAGCGCCCCAGCCTCCTCCCCTGCCTTCCGCCTGCAATCCACGCTGGCCCACGCCCTGCTGCTTGCGGGACTGGCCGCCAGCACCCAGGCACAAGCCCAATCGGGCACGTCCGCAGCACAGTCTTCGCAGACCTTCCAGCTGGGCACGGTCGATGTGCGCGATGATCGTGAAGAGCGCGGCGCCATATCTAACGATGAACAACGAACGGACGCCGCCGAGATGCGCCGGCGCAATGCAGACACCGTGGCCGACGCCGTGCGCCTGCTGCCGGGCGCCACGCTGTCGCGCAACAATCGCAACGAGGAAATGATCTACCTGCGCGGCTTCGATCCGCGCCAGGTGCCGGTCTTCGTGGATGGCGTGCCGCTGTACGTGCCCTATGACGGCTATGTGGACTTCGGCCGCTTCACCACGTTCGACCTGTCCGAGATCCGCGTGGCCAAGGCTGGCGCCTCGCTGATGTATGGCCCCAATACGCTGGGCGGCGCCATCAACCTGGTCACGCGCAAGCCGGTCAAATCCTTCGAGGGCGATGCGCGCATCGGCGCAGGCGCAGGCGGCGAACGCAAGGCCGCCGTGAACCTGGGCGGCAACCTGGGCACCTGGTACTACCAGCTTGGCGCCTCCTACCTGGACGCGGACAGTTTTCCGCTGCCCAAGGGCTTCAAGGACTTCAAGAAGCAGCCCACCGACACGGGCAACTACCGCGACAACGCCTACCGCACGGACAGGCGGCTGTCGTTCAAGCTGGGCCTCACGCCCAATGCCACGGACGAATACGCGCTGGGCTATGTGCGCCAGGAAGGCAAGAAGGGCAACCCCGTGTATACCGGCAGCGCCACGGGCAAGAACGTCATCCGCTACTGACGCTGGCCCTATTGGGACAAGGACAGCGTGTACTTCCTGAGCACCACGCGCATCAATGCCGACAACCTGCTCAAGACGCGCATCTACCACGACACCTACCAAAACGGCCTGGACATGTACACGGACGCGAGCTACACGCGCCATGACCCCACCAGCAGCTACAAGGACGTGAGCCAGGGCGCCAGCATCGAGTGGGCCAACTACAGTTTCAAGGGCCATGCGCTGCGCCTGGGCGCGCACTACAAGATCGACGAGCACACCGATGCCGCCTCGGCCAAGGACCCCAGCAAGCACTACCGCGACGTGACGCGCTCGCTGGTGGTCGAGGACACGATCTCCCTGGCCGAGCGCTGGAGCCTGAACCTGGCGCTCAGCCACGACCAGCGCAATGCGCGCGAGGCCTACCAGTGGCCCACGGGCTCGGCCAGCGCCACCAATGGCGTGGCCAAGCTCGGCTATGCGCTGGGCGGCGGCAGCGAGGCGTATTTCATCGCCTCGCACAAGACGCGCTTTCCCACCATCAAGGACCGCTACTCGGCACGCATGGGCACGGCCCTGGCCAACCCCGACCTGCAGCCCGAGACGGCCAACCACCTGGAGCTGGGCGTCAGCGGCTCGCCCTGGCAGGGCGGCCAGGGCCAGGCCGCGCTCTTCTACAGCCGCGTGCGCAACCAGATCCAGACCGTGGTCCTGGCCTCTGCCGAATGCGGCGGCACCACCTGCAACCAGGCGCAGAACGTGGGGCGCACGCGCAACATCGGCATGGAGCTGTCCCTGGCCCAGCAACTGTCCGCGCAATGGGGCGTGAACGCCGGCTACACCTACCTGAACCGCCGCAACACCAGCGACTCCAGCATCACGCTGACCCACACGCCACGCCACCGCCTGCTGGCCGGCGTTCAGTGGCGTCCGCTGGCGCAGTGGGAATTCAATGCCGAGGTCGAGACCGAGAAGGGCCGCTACGTTCCGGTGTCGGGCAGCGGCCAGCTGCAGACGCTCAAGCTGCCCGGCTACGGCATTGCCAACCTGCGCGCACGCTACAAGCCGCGCAGCGACATCACCGTGGACTTTGGCGTGGCCAATATCGGCGACAAGTGGCACCAGTTCGATGACGGCCTGCCCATGCCGGGCCGCAGCTGGTATGTCAACCTGGGCTATCGCTTCTGAGGAGCGGACCTGGCGCGAAGCGCCCGCCCACGCCTGCCTGCGCTCCGGGTCCAGCCAAGCTGCCCATGGTCAACGACACCGGGGTCGGGCAGGAGTACAACAGCCCCATTGATACGCATCAACCTGCATGCCATGAACCCGCCCTTCACCACCCTGCCCCTGGCCGCCCTGGTCCATCCCGACGACGAGCATGCAATGGAGCTGCTGCTCGAACGCGTGGCACGCCGCCTGCAAGGCGCGGGCTGGCGGGTGGGCGGTCTGGTGCATCGCCAGGACCGCTATGCCAACGGCAACAAGCGTATGCAGCTGTTCGACCTGCGCAGTGACCGCCAATTCGAGCTGTCCCAGGACCTGGGCTGCGCCTCGCGCGCCTGCAGTCTCAACCCCCAGGCCCTGGCCCAGGCCAGCGCCGTGCTGCGCCAGGCGCTGGACGATGGCGTGGATCTGGTGGTGATCAACCGCTTCGGCATCGTCGAGGCCTCGGGGCAAGGCTTTGCCGCCGAATTCGCGGCCTTTGTCGAGGCCGGCACGCCCGTGCTCACGGCCGTCGCGGCCCGCCATCTTGAAGACTGGCGCAGGTACACCGGCAGCCTGCATGCCGAGCTGGCAGCCGATGAGGTGCAGATAGAGCAATGGTGCCAGGCACAGCTTGAGCGCCGTGGCTGCGCCAGCCCCATCCCCTGACTTTCATGACCGATCTTCTGTTCACCCGCCGCCGCTGGCTGGGCCAGGCCATGGCGGCGCTGGCCTCATCGGCTCTTGTTCCCGGCCATGCCCAGACCACGACCATTGCCGCGCGCATAGGCCAGATACCGGACGCGACCAAACTGCGCCGGGTGTTTGCCGCCGGCCCGCCTGCAGGCGTGCTGGTGGCCACGCTGGCACCGCACAAGCTGCTGGGCTGGCCCCAGCAGCTGGACGATGTCTCGCGCGCCTATCTGGGGCCCACACTGCAGGCGCTGCCGCATCTGGGCCGCCTGTCCGGGCGCGGCAGCACCATGCCGCTGGAGTCGCTGCTGAAGCTGCAGCCCGACCTGGTGCTGGACGCCGGCACGGCCGATGCCACCTATATCTCGGCCACCGAGCGGCTGGCGCGCCAGACCGGCCTGCCCTGCGCGCTGATCCAGGGCTCGCTGGCCGACCACGCACGCCAGTTGCGCGAGGTCGGCGCCCTGCTGGGCGAGGCCGCACGTGGCGAAACCCTGGCCCGCCATGCCGATGCCGTGGCGGCGCTGGCGCAGCGTTCCACCCAGGGCATGGCACCGGCCGAGCGCCCGCGCGTGTATTTCGCGCGCAGCGCCAACGGCTTGGAGACAGGGCTGGCGGGCTCCATCAATGTGGAAGCCGTCGAATATGCGGGCGGGTGCAATGTGGCCGCCGATGCAGGGCGTGGCGGGCTCACGCGCGTGTCCATGGAGCAGATCCTGGCCTGGGACCCGCAGGTCATCGTCACGCAGGAACCCGGCCTTGCCGAGCGCATGCGCCAGGACCCGCTGTGGCGCGGCGTAGCCGCCGTGCGCTCGGGCCGCGTGCACTGCGCGCCGGTCTGGCCCTTCGGCTGGCTGGATGGTCCGCCCGGCGTCAACCGGCTGATCGGTGTGCGCTGGCTGCTGGAAAAGCTCCACCCGCAGGCGCCGGCCCTGCAGGGACTGCCGCCGTTGGAACGCGAGGTGCGCGACTTCTACCGCCTGTTCTACGGTGCCGACCTGTCGCCCACAGCGCTGGGCAGGCTGATGGAGACTGCGCGTTGATGCCTGCCACAGGCCGCCGCATGGGGTGGGTGCTCGCACTAGCCTTGCTGGCCGCCGTGCTGCTGGGGGCGCTGGCGGCGGGTCAGTTCTCCATCGCGCCGCAGCAGCTGTGGCAGTCGCTGCTGGCGCGCGCCACGGGCACTGCCTCGCCCTTGTCCGCCAGCGCCGAGACCGTGCTCTGGAACATCCGCCTGCCGCGCATCGCCGCAGGCCTGGCCGTGGGCGCCACGCTGGCGGCGGCAGGCGCGGCCTACCAGGGCATGTTCCGCAACCCGCTGGTCTCGCCCGACATCCTGGGCGTCTCGGCCGGTGCCGGCCTGGGCGCGGTGCTGGGCATCTTCCTGGGCTGGTCCATGGCGGCCGTGCAGGCCCTGGCCTTTGGTGGCGGGCTGGCCGCCGTGGCCGTGGTGGTGGCCATCAGCACCAGCGTGCGCCGCCATGACCCGGTGCTGGTCCTGGTGCTGGCCGGCATTGCGCTGGGCGCGCTGCTGGGCGCGGGCATCGCCCTGGTCAAGACGCTGGCCGACCCCAATACGCAGCTGCCATCCATCACCTTCTGGCTCATGGGCGGCCTGAGCGCCGTGACCCTGCCCGAGCTGGGTGCCACGGCACCCGTGATGCTGTGCGCCCTGCTGCCCCTGATGCTGCTGCGCTGGCGCATCAACCTGCTGGGCCTGCCTGACGAGGAGGCGCTGGCCCTGGGCGTGCCCGTGGCACGCCTGCGCCTGCTGCTGGTGGCCTGTGCCACGCTGGGCACGGCGGCGGCCGTATCGCTGGCCGGCATCGTCGGCTGGGTGGGGCTGGTGGTGCCGCATGTGGCGCGCCTGCTGGTCGGCCCCAATTTCGTGCGCCTGCTGCCGGCCTCGGCGCTGCTGGGCGCGGGCTTCGTGGTGGCGGCCGACACCCTGGCGCGCAGTGCGGCACGCATCGAGCTGCCGCTGGGCATTCTCACGGCCCTGGTCGGCGCGCCTTTCTTCCTCTACCTGCTGTCGCGCACGGGCCGCAATGACTGAAATGCCGACGGCGCCCGTGCTGCAGACGCTGGCCCTGGCCACGGGCCATGGGCGCCGGCGCGTCAGCCAGGGGCTGGACTTGGCCATTGCCGCAGGCGAGGTGCTGTGCCTGCTGGGCCCCAACGGCTGCGGCAAGACCACGCTGTTCCGCACCGTGCTGGGCCTGCTGGCGCCGCTGGCCGGAGAGGTGCGCGTGCAGGGCCAGCCCGTGCACAGCTGGCCGCGTGCCGAGTTTGCGCGGCGCGTGGGCTATGTGCCCCAGGCTCAGGCCGGCGTCTTCGGCTTCGAAGCGCTGGACAT
Organism: Delftia sp. WY8; assembly: GCF_018437695.1. NCBI lineage: Bacteria > Pseudomonadati > Pseudomonadota > Betaproteobacteria > Burkholderiales > Comamonadaceae > Delftia > Delftia sp. WY8. The sequence continues at coordinate 5,926,925 of NZ_CP049795.1, read as the reverse complement.
GGTGCTCATGGGCCGTGCCGCGCGCCTGCCTGCGCTGGCCCGGCCTTCAAGTGCCGACCGTGCCCTGGCGCTGGGCTGCCTGGAGCAGTTGGGCATCGCCCATTTGGCGCTGCGCCCCTATACCGAGCTGAGCGGCGGCGAGCGCCAGCTGGTGCTGATCGCACGCGCCCTGGCCCAGGAGCCCGCGCTGCTGGTCATGGACGAGCCCACGGCCAGCCTGGACTTCGGCAACCAGATCCGCGTGCTGGACCAGATTGCCGCGCTGCGTGCACGCGGCATGGCCGTGCTGCTGTCCACCCACCAGCCCGAGCATGCGCTGCAGGTGGCCGACCGCATCGCCCTGCTGGGCCGCGGCGGCCTGCAGGCCTGCGGTGCGGCGGCGCAGGTGGCGACACCGGCCGCGCTGGCTGCGCTCTATGGGGTGAGCGAGGCGGCGGTGGCGGCGCGGCTGCCGGCAATCCCTAAGGTCTGGGCGGGCGCCACTTCCAACACGGCGGCGGCGTCAAGGGCCGGCCTGCATCCTTGAGCAAGCGCTGCAGCAATTGCTGCTCGCTGTGGATGGAAGGATCGGCCAGCAGCCGGGCAAACCGGGTTCCTCCGTCCTGCATGCCGAGCGGGGCGGACGCTTGCATCAGCCACTCCAACTGGCGGCGCCGGGCCTGGGCCGCGGCGCGCTCGGTCGGGGTTTTGGCCAGCCGGCGTTGAATCGCCAGCCCAAAGCCCTCGTCCAGCACGGTCGATGAGCGCTGCGTCAGCAGGTGGGCTACATGCAGGCAGTCGGCCTCGCGCGCCGGGGTTTTGCCCATCGCTTCGGGTTTGCAGGTATCCAGCAGCGCCTTGTAGCCCGTCAAGGGAAAGGCTGTCCAGATACCTATTGCAGTGATCACCGCGCCTTCCTCGAGCCGGTAGTTCGGACTGCCACCCAGCGCCTGCAGCTCCTGTGCCGTGGGCGGATGGCGCAGCAAAGCGGACTGCATCCAGCGCACGCCGTCATACATGTGCAGGTCCGCGTAGCGGCTTTCGCGCGCTGCAACCAGCAGTTCCTGCGGTCCCAGCGCCTGCTGCATCAGCGCAGAGAAATTGCTGGGCTCCAGCGCCAGCCAGCGGCGGGCAGCCTCGGAGCGCACTTCGCCTTCGTCCTCAGGGGCCTTGGAGGCCAGCAGTTGATAGGCCAGCGCATCCTGCCCTGCCCGCTCCAGCGCGTCCTGGCGCCAGCCCTCGGCCTGGCTGACAGCGCTTTTGTCGCGGGGCGACAGATTGATCAGGATGGCCGCAAAGGCCAGATCGCGCCCGCTGCCGGAACCGGCCAACTGCGCCGCCACGCGGTGCAGATACGCATCCCAGGCTGATTCCCGTGCGGATTCGTCGGGTTCAGGCGCGTCAGCTGTGTGCGTTGCTGACAACGGAGACGGCGGCTGTGCCGGCTGCTGGGCCTGCGACTGAGCAGCAGTTGCCAATGCCAAGGACAGCCCGATGGCAACCAAGCGGTTTCGCATTCTGAAATCCTCCCTCTGGCCGGAAAGCATATCGGCCACTCATGCGTTTGGCATGCCCAGCCCCGCAAAGTCTGCTGCCATTCACTTATATCCATATCCACATACTTGCAGGACAAAACAATCGTTTGCTTCTATAAGGCCATTGCTTACATTCCCCTCCATGCAGGGTTCTGTGCGCGTGTCCCGCAAGTGCCTCGGTGCCACGCGATGAGCCCCTGCACCGCCGCCACTGGCGGCAGTCGAAGACCCCACATCCGAAGCGCCATGTACCAATACACCGAATTCGACAAACAGTTCATCCGCCTGCGCGCCGAGCAGTTCCGTGACCAGCTCGAACGCTGGCAGGCCGGCAAGCTCTCGGAGGATGAGTTCAAGCCCCTGCGCCTGCAAAACGGCTGGTATGTGCAGCGCTACGCGCCCATGCTGCGCGTGGCCGTTCCCTATGGCGAGCTGTCCAGCGCCCAGCTGCGCGTGCTGGCCCGCGTGGCCCGCGAGTACGACCAGCCCGACGCCGCCCTGCTGGCCGAGGCCCGCGACACCCAGGCCAAGCTGGGCGACATTCCCCTGCACGACGGCCGCCGCATCGGCTCCGACCTGAAGTTCGGCTACGGCCACTTCACCACGCGCACCAACGTGCAGTACAACTGGATTCCGCTGTCCAAGGCCGCCGACGTGATGGACCTGCTGGCCAGCGTGAACCTGCACGGCATCCAGACCAGCGGCAACTGCATCCGCAACATCAACAGCGACGCGCTGGCGGGCATTGCCATCGACGAGATCGCCGACCCCCGCCCCTTCACCGAAATCCTGCGCCAGTGGAGCACGCTGCACCCCGAGTTCAGCTTCCTGCCGCGCAAGTTCAAGGTCTCCATCAGCGGCGCCGAGGAAGACCGCGCCGCGCTGGGCTGGTACGACGTGGGCCTGCAGTTGCTCAAGAACGAGGCTGGCGAGCTGGGCTTCAAGGTGCGCGTGGGCGGCGGCATGGGCCGCACGCCCACCATCAGCCCGGTGCTGCGCGAGTTCCTGCCCTGGAACCAGCTGATGAACTACCTGGAAGCCGTGATCCGCGTCTACAACCGCTACGGCCGCCGCGACAACGCCTGGAAGGCGCGCATCAAGATCCTCGTGAAGTCCGAGGGCCAGAACTTCATCGACCAGGTCGATGAGGAATTCCGCCAGATCGTCGAGGTCGAGGGTGGCCCCCACACCATCACGCAAGCCGAGTACGACCGCGTGGCCGCCAATTTCCGCGAGCCCGAGCTGGACCTGTCGCCCGCCAATGCCGAGGCCGAGACCCTGGCCCTGCTGCGCACGGCCGCCGAGGAAGACAAGGACTTCGGCCGCTGGCTGATCAGCAACGTGCGCCCGCACCGCCACCCGCAACTGCGCGCCGTGCTGCTGTCGTTCAAGCGCCTGGGCTACGCGCCCGGCGACGCCACGGCCGACCAGATGGATGCCGCCGCCGCGCTGGCCGATCAGTTCTCGGCCGGCGAGATGCGCGTCACCCACGAGCAGAACCTGCTGCTGCCCTGGGTGCGCCGCGACCAGCTGCCCCAGCTGTACAAGGCGGCCAAGGCCCTGGGCCTGGCCAAGCCCAACATCGGCCTGCTGACCGACATGATCGCCTGCCCCGGCGGCGACTTCTGCTCGCTGGCCAATGCACGCTCCCTGCCCATTGCCGAGGCCATCACCGAGCGCTACCAGGACCTGGACGAGCTTTGGGACCTGGGCGAGATCGACCTGCATATCAGCGGCTGCATCAACAGCTGCGGCCACCACCACAGCGGCCACATCGGCATCCTGGGCGTGGACAAGGACGGCAAGGAGTGGTACCAGATCACGCTGGGCGGCGCCGACGGCTCCCACCTGTCCGGCCCGGCCACGCCCGGCAAGATCATCGGCCCCTCGTTCAGCGCCGCCGAAGTGCCCGGCGTGATCGAGGCCCTGCTGGCCACCTACCGCGAACAGCGCCAAAGCGAAGGCGGCCGTTTCGAGACCTTCATCGCCACCGTGCGCCGCGTGGGCATCGAACCGTTCAAGGCCGCCGGCAATGCAGCCCGCCACCCCGCCAAGCACACCGAGGAAGCGGCCGCCTGACCCCAGGTGAGAGCCGCAGGAGATCCCCATGAAAATCATCGCCGCCCACGAGCACCAAAGCCCGGCCGAAGGCCAGCAGACTGTCATCGCCCCGGCCAATGACGCCGACCCCTTCACGCTGGACCTGACCGGCGTGCAGCGCATCGACCTGCACTTTCCCAAGTTCACCGACGGCCGCGCCTTCAGCCAGGCCCGCCTGCTGCGCAAGCGCCTGGGCTTCCAGGGAGAAATCCGCGCCACGGGCGACGTGCTGATCGACCAGCTGGTGCAGATGCAGCGCTGCGGCTTCGACGTGGCCGTGCTGCGCGAAGGCGTGGACATCTCCGATGCCCAGCGCCAGCTGGACCGCTTCCACGGCTTCTACCAGGGCGATGCCGTCCATCCCGAGCCCCACTTCGTCAAGGCGGCCTGACATGGGTGCGCAAAGCTTTCTGTCGCGACAGGCATCGGCCAAGGCCACCGAGGTCAACGGCCGTGCCAGCAGCGGCTTTGCCGACAAGCTGGCCGCCACCGAGGCCTTGCTGCGCGAGGCAGCGGCGCTGGGCGCCGAGGCCGTGACGCAGGCCTCCAGCCTGGGCGCCGAGGATGTGGTGATCACCGACATCATCCACCGCCTGGGCCTGGACATCCCCGTCTTCGTGCTGGACACCGGCGCGCTGCACACCGAGACCCTGGCCCTGCTGGAGCGCACCCAGTCGCTGCCCGGCCTGAGCGTCAAGGTCTACCGGCCGCAGCTCGAATCGGTGATCCACTTCATCCGCGACAACGGCCAGGACGCCATGTACCGCAGCATCGAGCTGCGCAAGGCCTGCTGCGGCGTGCGCAAGATGGAGCCGCTGGCGCGTGCGCTGGCCGGCAAGAGCGCCTGGATCACGGGCCTGCGCCGCGAGCAGTCCAATGCCCGCGCCGACGTGCCCGCCGTGGACCGCAGCGAGGTCGAGACCAAGGGCCTGACCAAGTTCAACCCGCTGACCGACTGGACCCAGGGCGATGTCTGGCACTACATCGCCAGCCATGGCGTGGACTACAACCCGCTGCACGACCAGTTCTATCCCAGCATCGGCTGCGCACCCTGCACGCGCGCCGTCAGCCTTGGCGAAGACTTCCGCGCCGGCCGCTGGTGGTGGGAGGATGAAGCGGCCAAGGAATGCGGGCTGCACGCCAAGAAGTGAAACGACAGCGTTTGACACCGATTTGATTGGAAACCAAGAAATGAACGCCCGTGTGGACACCTCCGTGCTGAGCCATCTCAGCAACCGCCACCTCGACGCCCTTGAAGAGGAAACCATCTTCGTGCTGCGCGAAGTGGCCGCCGCCTTCGAGCGCCCCGCCCTGCTGTTTTCGGGCGGCAAGGACTCGCTGGTCATGCTGCGCTGCGCCGAAAAGGCCTTCGGCAAGGGCCGCATCCCCTACCCGTTGCTGATGATCGACACCGGCCACAACTTCCCGGAAGTGACCGATTTCCGCGACCTGCGCGCCAAGGAGCTCGGCGCCGAACTCATCGTGCGCAGCGTCGAGGACTCCATGGCACGCGGCACCGTGCGCCTGGCCCATCCGGGCGAAAGCCGCAACGTGCACCAGTCGGTGACGCTGCTGGAGGCCATCGATGAATTCCGCTTCGACGCCCTGATCGGCGGCGCGCGCCGCGACGAGGAAAAGGCCCGCGCCAAGGAACGCATCTTCAGCCACCGCGACAGCTTCGGCCAATGGCAGCCCAAGGCACAGCGCCCCGAACTGTGGACGCTGTTCAACACGCGTCTGGCCCCCGGCGAGCACTTCCGCGTGTTCCCCATCAGCAACTGGACCGAACTCGACGTGTGGCAATACATCGAGCGCGAGCAGATCGCCCTGCCCAGCATCTACTACACGCACAAGCGCGAAGTGGTGGAACGCCGCGGCCTGCTGGTGCCCGTGACCGAACTCACACCGCCGCGTGACGGCGAGGAAGTCGTGGTGCGCGACGTGCGCTTTCGCACCGTGGGCGACATCACCTGCACCTGCCCCGTGGAAAGCGATGCCGCCACGGCGGCCGACATCGTGCTCGAAACCCTGGCCGCCGATGTCAGCGAGCGCGGCGCCACGCGCATGGACGACAAGACCAGCGAAGCCTCCATGGAAAAGCGCAAGAAGGACGGATATTTCTGATGACCACCGCAAGCATTGCCGCCGGCGCAGCCGTTGCGGATTCCCCCGCCACCGAGGCCTCCAACGCCTCGGCCCTGCGCTTCATCACCTGCGGCTCCGTCGACGACGGCAAGAGCACGCTGATCGGCCGCCTGCTGGTGGACACGCGTGCCGTGCTCCAGGACCAGCTCGCCGGCGTCACCAAGAGCGGCGAGACCGACCTGGCGCTGCTGACCGACGGCCTGTCGGCCGAGCGCGAGCAGGGCATCACCATCGACGTGGCCTACCGCTACTTCGCAACCGAAAGCCGCAAGTTCATCATCGGCGACGCGCCGGGCCATGAGCAGTACACGCGCAACATGGTCACCGCCGCCAGCAGCGCCGACGCCGCCGTGGTGCTGGTCGATGCCACCAAGCTCGACTGGAAGAACCCGCAGCTCACCCTGCTGCCGCAGACGCGCCGCCACAGCCTGCTGGCCCACCTGCTGCGCGTGCATTCGCTGGTGTTTGCCGTCAACAAGCTCGACGCCGTCGAAGACCCGCAACTGGCCTTCGTCCACATCCGTGGCGCGCTGCAGCGCTTCACGGCCGAGGCCGGCATCGCCTCCGCGGCCACCGTGCCCGTATCGGCCCTCAAGGGCTTCAATGTGGTCAACGCCGAGCCCGGCTGGGCCGGCTACGACGGTCCCAGCCTGCTGCAACTGCTGGAGCAGTTGCCCAACACGCCGACCGACACCGGCCTGGCGCTGGCCTTCCCCGTGCAGTGGGTGGAGAAATTCTCGTCCTCGGCCGATACCAGCCAGGGCCGCCGCGTGTTCTGGGGCCGCGTGGCCGCAGGCCGCGCACGCGTGGGCGACGCCGTGCAGATCCTGCCCAGCGGCCAGCAGGCCGTGATTGCCCAGGTGCTGGACCATGCCCGCGTTCCCGGCTCCATCGACGCGGGCCTGTCGGCCGGCATCACGCTGGACCGCGAGGTCGATGTCTCGCGCGGCGACTGGATCGTCGCCGCCCCGGTGGCTGCGGCAGCAGTGGCAGACGACGACTTCGATGCCCCCGGGACACAGCCGGCATGGCCCAGCCAGCGCGAGCTGACCGCCACCGTGGCCTGGATGGACGAGCAGCCGCTGGTCCCCGGCCGCACCTACCTGGCGCTGCACGGCCACCGCTGGATCAAGGCCAAGGCCCGCCGCGTGGTGCACCGCCTGAACATCCACACGCTGGCCCAGGAAGAGGCCACCCAGCTGGAGCCCAACGCCATCGGCCGCGTGGAGCTGCTGCTGCAGGAAAGCATTCCCGCGGCGCCCTTCGCCCAGGCCCGCCAGCTGGGTGCGCTGATCCTCGTGGACACGGCCAGCCACGCTACCGCAGGCGCTGCACTGCTGGATTGAGCAACTGGACAGTCCCGCTTCGCGAGCCGGCACATGCCGGCTCGTGGGCTTTCAGAAAACCGCAGCAGTCCGCGCCAGAATCTCTTGCATGTGCAGGACCGTGTTCCGAAAAATTCTAGAATCCCGGGTTGATACCGACATTCACACCGCAAATAAAAGACTCCCATGACTCACGTCGTCACCGAAAACTGCATCAAGTGCAAATACACAGATTGTGTGGATGTCTGCCCCGTGGACTGCTTCCGCGAAGGCCCCAACTTCCTCGTGATCGATCCTGACGAGTGCATCGATTGCGCCGTGTGCATTCCCGAATGCCCGGCCAATGCCATCTTTGCCGAGGAAGACGTCCCCGCCGACCAGCTCGCCTTCATCAAGCTCAATGCCGAGCTGTCGCTGGAAAAGGGCTGGAAGAGCATCACCAAGCGCAAGGCCTCGCTGCCCGACGCCGACGACTGGAACGGCAAGCCCGGCAAGCTGGACCAGCTCGAACGCTGAAGCCGCGCAGCCCATGCAAGACACCTCCGGCGCGCAACCGATCCAGACCGATGCCCTCGTCATAGGCGCAGGCCCGGCGGGCCTGTTCCAGGTGTTCCAGCTGGGGCTGCAAGGCATCCGCTGCCATGTCGTCGATGCCCTGCCCCATGTGGGCGGGCAGTGCGCGCAGCTGTACGGCGACAAGCCCATCTACGACATTCCCGGCATTCCGGTGTGCACGGGCCATGAACTGGTCCAGTTGCTGCAGCGGCAGGTCGCGCCCATGGACGCGCAACTGCACCTTTCCCAGCAGGTCGCCCAGCTGCAGCGCATGGACGATGGCCGCTGGCTGGCGCAGACCTCGCAAGGCCTTGAACTGCATGCGCGCAGCGTCTTCATTGCGGCTGGCGTGGGCGCCTTTGTGCCCAAGGCGCTGAAGGTGCCCGGCGTGGAGCTGCTGGCTGCAGGCCAGCTCCACTACCATCCCGCCGATCTGGACATGGTGCGCGGCCAGACCGCCATCGTCCACGGTGGCGACGAAGAGGCCGTGGCCGCGGCCATTGCCTGCGCCGACAAGGCCCAGACCACCTGCCTGCTCTACCGCCGCGACGCCTTCCAGGCTTCGGCGCCGTTGCTGGAGCGCCTGCAGGAGCTGCGCGACAGCGGCGCCATCCGCGTGGTGATCGGCCAGATCACGCAACTGCATGCCGACTCAGGCCTGCTGCGTGCCGTGCAGTGGATGGATGGCGAAGGGCAGGAGCATGAACTGGCGGCGCAGCAACTGGTCGTCTGCCTGGGCATCTCCCCCCGCCTGGGCCCGGTCGCCGAATGGGGCCTGGCCATGGAGCGCAAGCAGCTGCTGGTGAACCCTGCAACCCAGGCCACCGATGCGCCAGGCATCTATGCGATCGGCGACATCGTCAGCTACCCGGGCAAGCACAAGCTGATTCTGTGCGGCTTCCATGAAGCCACCATGGCGGCCTTTGCCGCCGCCGAGTACCTGCAGGGCGAAAAACCGCTGCTGCAGTACACGACGACCAGCGCACGGCTGCACGCCATCCTCGGCGTTTCCCATCCGGACGCCTGAGCTTGGTGGTCGCCGCCCGGCGACCCTACAGTTCGGCGCGGCAGTGCCGATAAGGTGGGCAGCGTCCACTCATGCACATCAAGCCTATGGTTGCCACTCTAGAAGCCCCTCCCAGCACTGCCGTCGCGCCACCGGCCGATCCGCGCAGCTTCACCTTCCAGATGCCGCTGTTCCGCCCGGGCACGCAGGTCACACAGAACGGGAAGGCCGAGAAGGTCAGCCACGTCATACTGCGCCGCCGTGAACTGATGGTCTATCTGGTCGGCCATGAAGACCCCGTCAGGCCAGAGCGGCTGAGCATCGCACCCTCGATGTTCACCACACAGCGGCGCCCTGAAGCCCTGAGCTGGATTCTTTGACAGAAAACCGGGCCTGGGCCCGGTTTTTCATCGACGATCCTTCGAGACTCAGGCCTCGCCGCGCCCGGCCATCTTCTGGCCCAGGCGCACGGGCGCGGCATGTGTCCACTGCGCGTTGAAGCGCAGCCCTGCCGATGCGGGAAACAGCATGACGACGGTGGAGCCCAGCTGGAAGCGCCCCATTTCCTCGCCCTGGCCCAGGACGATGGACTGGTCATCGTAGCGCCAGTCCTGGATGCGGCCGGGCCGCGGCGGATTGACGATGCCGTGCCACACCGTTCCCATGCTGCCCACGATGGTGGCCCCCACCAGCACCAGCACCATGGGACCGTGGTCCGTATCGAAGACGCAGACCACGCGCTCGTTGCGCGCAAACAGGCCCGGCACGCCGCGCGCCGTGACCGGATTGACCGAGAACAGTTCGCCGGGCACATAAATCATCCGACGCAACCGGCCGGCACAGGGCATGTGGATGCGGTGGTAGTCGCGCGGGCTCAGGTAAATGGTGGCGAAATGCCCGTTGTCGAACTGCCGCGCCAGCTGTGCATCGCCGCCGACCAGCGCCGTGGCGCTGTAGCTGTGCCCCTTGGCCTGGAAGATCTGCTCGCCCTCGATGGCGCCGATCTGGCTGATGGCGCCATCCACCGGACAGACCCAGTCAGCCGAAGCCAGCGGCCGCACACCGGGCTTGAGCGCCCGCGTGAAGAACTCGTTGAAGCTGGCATAGGCCGCAGGATCGGAATCGGCCGCCTCCGACATGTTCACGCCATAGCGTGCAATGAAGCGACGGATGACTGCCGTGGTCAGGTCACCCGCACGCGCCTGGGCCAGGCGCCCCATGACGGCAGTCAGCGCCTGCTTGGGCAAAAGATACTGGGAGAGAACGGCAAGTCGATCAGACATCGAGGTTTTGCTATAAAAGTAATAGAAGCTGTGGGCGGATTCTAGCCAACCCGCGACCATCGCCCCTCCTCGGCTACCGCGGCCTTCAACCCTGGCCGGACCGCCCCAAAGCCTCGCACACGTTTTTCGAGGCCATCTCATCACACGCGGATGACAAAAGCCTCGCCGTCCCAGCACGAATCCGACCTGTGTTTTGCGTACGATGGCCGCTTTGAACACCGCACGCACGGCGACGAATACAACACTGTAGAATCAGGAAGTTTAGGTGTTGCCGGGCTTCGTCTTTGCGACACCGTTGTGACCTGGTCCTCTGTCCGGTCTGCGCCTTTTGCGCAGAACATCCACAGCCTTTTCAGCCTGACCACGTACCCCATGTTCTGTGGGCCAGGCAAGGTTTTCGTGGTTCCGACAAATGAGTGCCGCAACCGACCCAGACCTAAGAGATTGAACACATGGCCAAAGAAGAACTGATTGAAATGCAAGGCTCCGTCACGGAAGTCCTGCCTGACTCTCGCTTTCGTGTGACGCTGGAAAACGGACACCAGCTGATCGCCTACACCGGCGGCAAGATGCGCAAGCACCATATCCGCATCCTGGCTGGCGACAAGGTATCGCTGGAGATGTCGCCCTACGACCTCACCAAGGGCCGCATCACCTTCCGCCACCTGGCCAACCGTGGCCCCGGCCCTGGATCGCGTTGAACAGAAAATTCGCACATTGCGAAAATACCCATTTTTTTGACGCTACAATAGTGTTTTAGTCGGAGCGTAGCGCAGCCTGGTAGCGCATCTGCTTTGGGAGCAGAGGGTCGCGAGTTCGAATCCCGCCGCTCCGACCAATGAATCAAGGGGTTAGCTCGAAAGGGCTAGCCCCTTTCTTCTAACCAAATTCAGGGTCTTCTAACCAGAAGCCGCAAAAAGACAAAGCCCCCTCGGTGCCGTGATGGCTACTGAGGGGGCTTTTTGCGTTCTGTGGCGCCTGCATTCGCCCTGGAAAATCAACATCGCCTAGGGCGGACCAACGCCCTACCCTTCGGCCTTCAGCTTTGACAGTTGCTATACCGCAGCAGCGCCTGCTCATCGGGCTTCTCCGCACCCGATCTGATCACACCCAACGGCGGCAGCTTGATCAGTGCAATCAGCCTGGATGGCCGTGCCATGCAGCCAGGCATCGCAGTCGGCGGGCTCCAGCATCACCACTCACCTCTTCTCCTTTGCCGGTCTGTGCATCATCGACAGTACTGGATGCCCCGTCCGCCTGCTGGGTGATGATGGTGCAGTTGGGCACTAACTCGCCCGTCTCTGTGTCCATCCATTCGCTTAGAGCCCGGCCAGGTCAACTGGCTCACCGTCTGCGCGCCTGGTGCAGGCGCTGGAGCAGCACCTGCCTGGCGCAGTGGAGGTCGAAGGCTTGGCCTAGAGTCTCATTTGGTGGCCTGGGTGCTGCCGGCGCACTAGCGCGACGAGGCCTCGCTGGTGCGCCCGGGCTGGGTGCAGGGCGCGGGCGTACGGTCCATCTCGCCGCTGTACTCGGCAGGCGATGCCTGCCGGCGTCACCAATGCGCCGGACTGGTGCTGGGCTATGCCAGCCTGGAGCCCGAGGCCATTGAGGAGGACCCGCACCGGATGGCAAGCGTGTTGCGCAACTGTGCACCCGGGCGGACCCCGCAAAAAAACCAAAGATTCGGCCTTTCCAGGCGGACCCTGAGAAGCCTGGACTCAGGTCGCGGTGCAGAGGATTAGGGTGGAAGACACGCTGCCTGCAGCCTTTGCTCCCGTGGCTGTATAGCCGTCGGGCAGCGATGCCACGCGATTGAGGGTGAACGCGACGCTGTTGGACAGCGTTGTCCTGAAGACAATCGTGGCTCCAGCCGGCAATGCCGCAGTTAGGGTGATTAGGCGTGATGCCCCCGGTAGCACCGACACGGAGGCCGTCCCGCCTGTCACGTTCAATACGCCGATGTTAGCTATTCCCATCCCTGTGACAGTCACAGTGGTGCCGATGGGAAGCGGCTCAGCGGGGCCTGCAGTGAGCGTGAAGCCCGGGCCCAGACACACCCATCGCACCGCAATTACCGTTGATGTGGTGGGCGCTGACTTCGATGTCGGTGTGCTCGTCACCGTGACCGACATGCTTACCGTGTTGGTGTTGTCCCCCTGGAGGGCGGCCTGGGACGGCCCTTCCTGCACTGCAGCCTCCAGCTTGATGGTGCAATGGGCCAGCGAAGCGGCGCAGGTGGTGAAAGCCACCGTGATATCGCTGCCTCCGGGAATGCTGGCCTGCACATTGAGCGCAGGTGCTGCGCCGTTATTGGTGATCGTCACCGGGAACGTGCCGCCTTGTGCTGAACGACACGACGTTGCCTGAAAGGCTCAGCGTGGTCGGCAGGATGGGCGTGGCCACGGTGACCGCCCTCCGCCGTCGGCGTTTGCTGCAGGGCATGTTCAAAAGACGAGCTTCTAGCGCAGCAACTTTGATGTTGAGGCCCACACTGAGACAGCACAGATCGTGAAATCAGACACACCATCTAGTACTGTGGGTGGACAGCTTCATAGTTCCTCTGGGGGTCTAGTGGCATCAATGAACTTGGTGGCGTCTACGAATACACAATCAAGGCTTGAAGTACCACTACGGAAAAAATTTGCAGTAGAGCGCCCGTGGTGTAATATGTATCAAGAAGAAACACGTCTTGGAGTGGCTATGGCAATTTTAAAAAGCTTAGGTATAAAGAACTTAAGAAGCTTGAAGAATATTCCTCCAGTACCGATATCCCCTATTACTGTGCTAATTGGTAGAAATAGCGTTGGGAAAAGCACATTTGCGAGAATATTCCCTTTAATTAGACAGAGTGTAGAAAGAAGAAAAAAATCACCAATTTTATGGTTTGGAGACTACGTTGATTTTGGATCACTATCTCAAGCTGTTCATCGAGGCGAAAAAGAAATATCTTTTGAATTCAGTATAAAACTTGACAGCAATGATCATGTAAATGAAAAAAAAGATAGACCTGATTTCTGGCTTAATGAGGATAACAAGCTTGATTATCTTGTAAATGAAGCCAATATTACATTGGTTCTAACTGAAGGCGAAAATAATGCTTACCCCAAATCAATTTTCATCTCAATAGAGGATTTTAATTTTGAAATTAAATTCTCTTCCGATAGCGACTTAATAAAAGTTGATTCAATTTTTATTAATGGGAAAAAATGCACTCTTCCTTCTGGTTATAGCGCTTTCCATTGGCAAGGTGATGTGCTTCCAAATATATTTTTTGGAAAATTGGAGCAGAAAAATCATGAGAACGGTGAGCAAGAATCTTTTTACGTAGTCGCCAGAAATCCTTGGAAATCAAAGATAGTTAATAGCGTTATCCATTGGGTACATGGAAATGTCAGTCATAACACCATAAGAAGAATTGCTTCTCAAATAAGACTTGGATCCGTAAAGGAAGTTGCAAAATCTGTTAGCCAAATAGATGGTCCAAATTCTTGGCGTGACTTGGCCTACTACAGTGACCATAGTAAAGATGAATACTCGCGCAGCTTTCAAAGCGCGCTTGTAGCAGGTGTGTTTCCAGAGATAATCGAAAAAATAGATGCTGCATTAAAAAAGTATTTTTCTTCGGTACGGTATCTAAAACCTTTACGCGCAACCGCGGAGCGATATTATCGTAAGCAAGATTTGGCAGTGCATGAAATTGATTCTGAAGGAAGAAATTTACCAGTTTTTCTAGATAGCTTGAGCCACAAAGCTCAACTGAGCTTTAGAGATTGGATATCGAGAAGCTTAAAAATTGATGTTTTCCCACAAAGAGAAGGCGAGCAAATAAAAGTAATGGCTAGAGCGGAGAATGATGACGAACCGTTCAATATTACCGATATGGGATTTGGCATTTCGCAAGTTCTTCCAATTGCTGCACAACTTTGGGCAATTAATGGTAGACATAGAGATTTAGCATCATCCTCTGCGGTTGTTATCGAACAGCCAGAGCTTCATTTGCACCCAGAATATCAAGCTAGACTAGCTGATGTTTTTGCTTCTGCCGTTAAGCAAGCTAATGGTCGGAAAGGAAATACTTCTTTGATTGTGGAGACACATAGTCAACACTTAGTCAATAGGCTTGGACGTCTTGTGGAGGAAAAGGTTTTGTCTCCTGACGATGTGACTATTTTGTTATTTGAACCAAGTGAAGTAGAAGATAAATCTACCAGCATCCGCATATCAACATTCGACAATGACGGTGTTTTAAAAAATTGGCCATTTGGCTTCTTTGAGCCTGGGGAAAATAATGTGGCTTGAAGTTGATGAATCGCTGGTTGATTTATATCCAATTCTTAATGAATCGCAGTGCGCAGGATTGGAAGCAATTGCACTGTCGGTTTTTCATGGGAAAAACTCATTATTTGCAAAAAAAAGAACCCTTGATTGGATGATGAATCAAGAATTGAGTTCTGCTGCAAAATCAGTATGTCTGAGGGTTAAAAACAGGTTATCCGAATATTCGTCTCTTAGAGACTTTTTGGTTTTAAAAATATTAATTGTTGGATCTAATCGAATTCTGCACTATGACGACGAAGGTTTTTGGGAGCTACCATTAAGAATTCTAGAAGAAAATCCAGTTGTAACATGCTCTCTATTGACAGAAAATTTATCTGATGCTGATATTTACTTGATTGCGGCGGAACATTATAAAAAACATATCAAGCTTAATGGGCTTATTACAAATCTGACACCCTTCGGTGGCGGCGGAAATCAAATATACCCTGCCTTTAAGCGTTTTATTGACAGAAAAGAGAGTTTTTGCTTCTCTATAACAGATACAGATCGCGACTATCCAACTGCAGAGTCGAACGAAACAAGCAAGAATTGTAGGTCATTAGCAGAAGAGCGCATATGGGTTGCCGATCACCTTGATGTACCAGCTCGTGAACTGGAGAACATACTTCCTATTAATCTCGTTGAAGATGCGATCTTCGACGATCGTGGATCTGTTGATTTGCATGAGCGGTTTGAAAAGATTAAATCAAGGATCGCAGATCAACCGATGGCTTTACTTTTTTGCGATCTAAAAATGGGCACCAAATTCGCTTGGGCATCTACACATCACGGCAATCAAGAAAAAGCAAGATTTTGGAGAGAATTCATAAATTCTATAAACCCACCATTGCATAATTGTGGAAATGGCTGTGAAAATGATTGCGAATGTTTCTTGATTGAATCTCTGGGGGAAAAAGTGGCAGAGAAGTTCCTAGATTTTTGCAAGAAAAATAGCATTCAAAAACAATATGAACGAATGAAAACATCCGCAAATTCTGACAAATGGCTTGAAGTAGGTAAAGCAGTATTTAACTGGGGCGTCGCCACTCCCAGAAGCAGAAGCTAGTACGAAAAGGAATGAAGCCTTAAATTAATAACACCATTTCAGGAATATGCATTCACGGAATTATTGACATAGTAATTACTTGGGCCGGCTAAATTCACACGAGGAAGCAGTCATTAAAGTAATTCGAACGGCCGACGGGTTCTGGCCGTAAACAGCCTACCACCGTGGCCTTCTCAGGAATGTAGGCCAGTCAGCGCGACAACTTCGGCCACGCGTCTTGCATCAGCGCGGCGTCAGCGGCGTGGCCATCAGCCGCTCGCGCGAGCTCTGCACCGCGCTCTGCCATACGTCCACCTCGATCTGCCAACTCTTGGAGTACGGCTGTGCAGGTTGAGGAGTACTGAGCAAGGGCAGGCTGGGCAGCTCCAGCGATGCGCTCCGGGAGGCCGGCAAAGTCGCCCCGCATGCCTGCAGTAGCAGTGCGCAGCTCGCGCAGACTGCGATCAAGATCCTGCTGTGCCGCCTGGTTACGCTGGCCCGTGATTTGGAAGGTTGCGAGTGCATCGGTCAGTCCTTTCTGAAATCCGGCCATGTCGCGCACGGCTTGCTGTGTACTGTCCAGTTCGGCGCTGGTCTGCTGGTGGCGCAACTGCTCCAGCTCCAGGCCGTAGCGTTGGCCCTGGGTCCACCAAGCGCCGCCAGCACCTATGGCAAGGGCCGCAATGGCGGCGGTCAAGTGAGTTGAGAGAGGGCTGATCATTGCGAAGCCCTCACCAGTAGTCCAGCACTGAAATGCCCATCCCTACCCCACTGCGCGCACAGCTCGCGGGTGGCATCGCGGCGATCAACAAGGCCAGGCAGCCGCGTGGGCACGCCGTTCACAGTGCCGTAGACCCAACGCGGCATCTGCTGGCATGCCGCATTGAGCTGCCCGGCGTTGGCCAGCCGCATGACCGTGGTGTCAGGGGCGAGCGCCGAGGGCACGTTGTAGGCCATGTCGATAAAGCTGGCCTGCACCCACACGTTGTAGCTGTCCCAGTTACGCAGGGCGCGTTGTGCCTGGCGCTCAGCCTCGCGGTACTTGGGACGCTCTAGGCGCTCGCAGTCCTCCGGCGTGTAGTAGCGCCCTGCCACCACCTCGGGGCCGGTGACGCCCGCGCAGACGGTCAGCGGCTGCCCCTTGCCCAGCCTGTCGATGTACGGCGTGCCGATGTGTCGGGCGCTGCTTTCGTAGTGCAGCCCGATCTCGCGGGCCAGCGTCACAGCGGGGCTGGGCCCGACCTCCTGAGTGGCGACATAACCGCCAGCCGCAGTGACAGCCAAGCCCGCTGCCGTGGCCAAAAGACGATTGCGCAAAGTCTCGTTCATCGGCCACCTCCGCCAATGGTCAGCGCCTTCCAGAAAGCCAAGCCAGCACTGGCCATCATCACGATGTATGTGATGGGCTTTGCCACCTTGCCGATCCAGTTCAGGACCTTGAAAGCGCCCTGCGCGGCAGCGAAAAACTCCACCATTTCAGCCGTGTTGACACGTACCTTTTCCGTGGCCTCGGTGTTCGCGCGCAGGTCTGCTTCAATGCGCGTCATGCGCGCATCGCCCTCATCGAGCCGGGCGGTGATGGTGCGCGCCGTGTTGGGGTTAATTGCATTTCCGAAATCGTCTTGCATTGGCCCTCCTAGAGCGTTGCGGCGAGCGTGAAGGCCTCATCGAGCGATTCCGGCGTGCCTCCGAGCTGTATCCAGAGCTGCTGCAGGAACGGGTTAGACCGCTCCCAGGTGTCAGACTCGTACTCAATCTGGGCCTCGCGTTTTTGCAAGGGATCCGTAATCGCAGCGATGGCGGCCTCAGCGTCGTCATCAAGGCCGAACGCCAGAAGAGCAAGCCTGCCCTGACGGCGCGTGCAGGACCTCGGGATCAGCGCGGCTGCAGCTTCTTCGTCCTGTCGCCGCAGATCGGCCAACTCCTCCGCGTTCAGCGGCACAACAGACCACTGCTGCCGCCACACGCCATTGATCTCGACAGGCTCGATTTCGACGGGCTTGTGCGTGGCCTCGTCGTATACAGGCATTTCAGCCAACTCGATGAGTGCGTAACGCTCCAGATGATGGGCCATCATCGTATTTGGGTGTCGGCGCCATATTTCAGAAACACTCAGCGGGTATTCACCTGTTTCTCTGTCTATCCTGTATTCCATCCGAATCTCCTTGTTTAGACTACTCGACCCCACCGTGTTCCGGTTGCAAGCCATGTCACATTTGCATTACCAAGCACGTAACACCCTGCCTCCCCACCCGACGAACGTCCGAAAGTAGATTGCAGAGTGCAGTCTCCACCTGCTATGTGAGGGGAGCCGCCACCTCCGATTTCCCCGAGAGCCCCACCAGAGCCTCCATTACCCGCCTGTATCCATCCGGGCTTTTGCCCGCCACTTACCGCACCGCCATACATCTTGTATTGACCATTAGTTCCTGCCTGATACGATGCAAGATTTAATTTTTGGGTCGTCGCGTTCCAAAAATACCCTGCTCCTGCACCACCCTGCCCTCCTTCAGCGCTGAATGTAGGCCCACCTCCAGAGCCCTGATAATAAGTAGCACCCTCACCGCTACCACCATATCCGCCACCTCCGGCCATCGTCCCGTTGTTCGTTATCTTTATCTGGGACGTCACGTTTAAGGCAGTTCCACCATTTGGTTCACCACCTATCATCCCGTTATTAACGAGCGCAAATCTCCCCGCGGGCCAAGTGCCCGTGGCTGCTCCAGCAATAACAACTCCAGTTGCAACGGTGATAATCGCTTCCGAAACACCATCATAGCCAGCAGCATCTGCAATGGATCGCAGGTTTGGGCGGTACAGATCGGCTGAGATAACGAGATTAAATCCGCGACCTGAAGACATTAGCCATCTTGCCATCATGGGTTGTGGACCCCCACAATAAATGCGTCAATAAAAGAACCTTCTGTATTAACGAAGGTCAGTGTCAAAGTTTGCCCAGCTACGTAAGTAGGAAATACAGTCCCTGCTGGGAATCGGAAATTAGTGTTGAAGCTTATTGGCCATGCTCCGCCCGAGAATTTCAGACGCAGTGTTAACTGATCGCCTATTCCACGCAATGCACCCGTAAAGTACGTGTTGTACTGCACTGTCAGCTGATGAATGGAGCCCTTTGACGGATCGAGGAAATACAGCTTTGCATCACCAGGCCCAGCCCCGGTACTCGATGCGAAGACTTTTTCTCGTAGGTCGATTGCATCAAGCATGCGCCGCCACTGCTGCCAGACACCACCAACCTGAATACGGAAGTATTTCGGCGTGGCGTCAGTCAGTCCCAAAGCTGTCTGTGTGACATAGTTTTCCTCGTGGACGATTTGCTCGACATACCACCACGGAGATTCTGCAGAGGGAGCGTTAACCCAGTCCCGCCCCGACCAAGCTCCATTAATGAGCGGTAGGGCGTTCATGTTTGTGCCAATGCCGGCATAGGTGATCTTTCGGCTCACTACTTCACTTGCGCGCGGCGCTTGGTTGCCCGTCGCGCCCGACGGCACTTCAATATGCCCCGTAAAAACTCCACCACCCCTCGGCATGAAAGTCGCGGGCAAATCCCCAACGCCAGGCACCCACCTCAGGACATTGCCACCCCACCAGTACCAACGGTTATTGAGAGTAGTATCGCTGCCCACGTTGATATACATCGCGCCCAGCTTGATGGCCCCGCCCTGGTTGTCCGTAATGGGCGGGACTGTTTTTGGACCGAGCATGTACTGGTCAACAGCCTGCGCGCTGGAGGCAGCAGATGCCGCAGCGCTCTGCGCCTGATTCTTGGCCGTCTCTGCCGACGAGGCCGCAGCCTGCGAAATTGCTTTCGCAGCCTCGGCCGCTGCAGCGGAATTTGCCGCCTGATTGCGATAGCTCATCGCCGCATCAGCTTGCTCCCGAGCTGCTATGGCACAGGTTCTGCAGGCCACGGCAACCTCCCGCATGCGCGCCACAGCGGGCGGGACGCTGGTGGCGTAGTTGTACGCCTCCTGATTGAAATTGGCGCTTCCAAGCGCGGGATACTGCGAGATGGGCAGCAGGTCTGGGATGTTGACGATGTCGGTCATACGTTGCCTTTGATTTGCAGGTCCACCTGGGCCGAAGTCCAATCGGTTGAGCGCACGGTGCCGGTGACCTTGCCCACGGTCGCCAGGTGCCCGTAGCGCGGCAGGTCGCTGACCTCGATGGCCACGGCCTTGCCCAGGATCTGGTCCAGCAGCGTCTTGGCTGCAGGCGCCTGTACAGCGTCGATCACGCAACTCAGATTGATGTTGGTGGCCAGCCGCCCCTGCACTTCGGTGTAAGTTCCGTCCTTGCGGTCATCGACATAGGAGTAGTCGCGGGTGCTGGCTTCTACGCCGTACTGCGCGCCGCCCATGCGCTCGCGGCCAGGCAGTAGGAGCTGCTTCCAGTTGCCCACGCTGATAAACCCCACGGCCGCATCCACCCCGGCGTTGTTGCGCGCCACGGTGATGGAGATCTCGATGCCCGGATGGATGGGCAAGTCCTTGAGCACAAAGTAGGTGCCGCGCTGCAGGTCGCCGAAGAGGTATTCCCACTCGCCAAATGCCTGCTCCCAAAGCTGCGCATTGACAGGCGGCATCAGGTCTACGCCATCCGCCTTGACCGTGATCGTCAGCTTGTCGGCCTCCAGGCCGTACAAGGCCAGTCCGTTGACAAAACCAGGCCGCAGCACATAGGTCAGCGATGTGGCCCGGCGCGCTTTGGTGAACAGATATTTGTCGAACGGCGCCATGCGGTTGGTGGGCGCGCCTTCGTCACGCTCCCAGAATGTGGCGGCATTGGGCGTGCCAGGCTCGTAGGTGTTGGCAGGCGCACCGGCCACGGCCTTCACGCATTCGTAGGTGTAGCCCTTCCACACACGGCGCAGGCCCACGGCAGCATCCACGCCAGTGGCCCAGGCCACTTCGCCAACGGTCACATCGACCTCGGGAATAGTGGTGCCGGCCATGAACATTTCCGGCGTGATGGTCTTGGGCACAAGGATGTTCATGCGATTGCCTTCCCGCGCATGGCGTTGCCGCCGTTGGTGACACGGTCGAACTGTTCGGCCATCTCGGGCATTGGCGCCGTGTTGCGCGCTGTGGCCTCGGCAGGCGCACGCAGGCCCGCCACCTCGCCGCGCAGGGCGCTGACCTCGGCCAGCAGCGCGGCAATCAGCGCTGCGCTGTCGGCGCTCTCACCGCCCCCGCGCATGGCCTGGCCGAGCTGCTGCTGGTTCCAGTAGCGCGCCGGGCCTGTGGCCTCGACCTCCCAGCCGCGCTCGCCCACCAGACGCAGACCGCCCGCGTGCATGCCGCCGCTGGCGAAAGCAGGCAGCTTGATACCGGTGATACGCTCGACTTCCGCCCAGTCCCGGGCATACAGCCCCGACAGCGCTTCCATGTCGGACAGCGTTGCGCCAGCCTTTTTCATGTCGCGCATCAGCCCGGTCAGGTCACCCGTGCCGTCATAGCTGTGGTACTTGTCGAACAAGCTTTCCAACTTACCAATCGCCCCCTGGTCCACGACTGGCTCATACCAGGTCCCACCAGAGCCATCAGCCCGAGGCCGCGAGTACTTGGATTCCTCAGCCTCGCTTGACCCTCCTCCGCCAGGGCCAAGAACTGCACCACCCGTCCCGGGCTTGGTGACGGGGGTAGTTGCGCCGCCCGTCTTGTTGAGCGTGGCCAACAGTTTCTCGAAGTAGCCCTGCACCGTGCCTGTGAGCATGCTGGTGCCATTGACCAGTTCATCAGCGCGTCTGGTCAAGGCGTCCAGGCTTTCAATTTGCGACTGCAATGCCTTGAGGGAGCGCTCCTCAATGCTCAGCTGCGATTCCCCGAGATCTCCAAGCTCGGCGAACTTGCCAGCCCACACCAGCGCATCACGACGGCGCTCGAAATCGGTGGCATAGACGCCGGAGGCGAGACCGGCCCGGGTCGCCTGAACGGCCCCGCCAATGTCGGAGTAATCGGAGAGCTTGCGCCCCGACCTCACGCCATCCAGAGCCTGCTCGATGTAGACCATGCCCTGCGCGGCAGCGAGCTGCGCCGTGGAATCAACGGTGCCGTAAAGTTCCTCGGCCGCGCTCTTGAGCACGTCCACCGAAGAGGCAATGGCGTTGATGGTTTCCTGCACCACAGAAACGCGCTGCTGCAGCGCTTCACGGTCACGATCTACCGCACGGCGGAACAGGTCGTATGCAGTGGCCTGGGCAGTTTTTTCGTCCTCGATAGCCCAGATGCGTTCCTGCAGGGCGCGATTGCCCGGGTCAAGTGCAGCCAGCTCGCGGCGGCGCAACTCGGCCGTGTTGCCCTGCACTTCCAGCAGCTTGCGCTCCAGGTCCGTGCGCTGGTCCAGGCGCGCAATCTCTTCGCGCAGCGCCTGGTTGTAGTCCCAGGCGGCGCGCTCAGCTTCGCTCATGCCCTCGGTGGCCAGTTTGCGCAGGGCCTCACGGTATTTGTCGGTCTGGCCCGTGGCGCGCAGGTACTCGGCTTCCAGCTGCCGGCGATCGTTCTTGAGCGTGTCCAGCACCTGACCTGCAGCATCGGCCACGGCGCCGAATTCCTGGGCCAGCGGGATGAGCTTGGCCAGCAGCTCCACATCACCGGCCGCCATGGCGTCCTCGATGAGCTTGCGGAACTTGGCCTTGGCGTCCTGACCCATGCGGGGATCGATGTCGATCTTGAGGTCGGCCAGCGCCTTGTCCACGGCCTTGGCGGCGTTCTCGATGCGCTCCCGCTCGCTGTAGAAGCTGGTGTAGAACGCATCCATGCCTGTGATCAGGTCCTGGATGCCGCCGGCGCTCTTGATAAGCTTGGCAATGGCTTCGTCGCCCAGCTTGCCGAAGTTGGTGATGTTGCGGGTCCAGCCCTCGATGGCGGCACCCGTCAGCTCCACAGTCTGCAGGGCCGCGTTGAAGCTCTCCAGCGTGATCTCCTCGCCCATGTCATCGAAGACATTGCGCATCCAGCTGGGGATATCAGCCTTTTTCAGCTGCTCGATCAGCGATCCACCCATGTCGGCAATGAACTGGGCATAGGCCTTGGTGGGGTCCGTGCCAAGCGCGCCATCGCGCTTGGTGTAGCTGCTCAGGACCTCGCCGGTCACCTTGTCGATCAGCTTGAAATAGCCGTAGGAATCCTCGTCGCCGTACTTCGGATTGGATGCGAAGCCCGCGACGATATCGATCTGCTTGGCACTGTCACCGGCATAGCGCGCGAGACGCTTATAGACATCGGACAGCGAATCAACGGTGGTGCCCAGTTGCTTCTCAAGATCGGCGTTGTGGCGCTTGGTCAGATCGTCATACCAGTCACCGCCAGCACGATCGAACAGCATCTCGGCTGCCTTGTCATTCCCCGCGCCCGTGGTGCTGTAGGCCGCGCCAACGTGGTTGGCACCGCGCGAACCAAACAGGCCACCCTTGAGCAGCGAGAAAATGGCGATGGCACCCGCAATCCAGGGCATGGCAGCGCCAATGCCAGACATCAGCGAGCCGAAGCTGCTGCCGACACCGGCCCAACTGCCATTGCCTGCGATCAAGGCACCGAGGGCATCACCGCCAACCATGCCAACGGCATTGGCACCAGCAAGGCTGGCAGCCGAGGCGCCCGGCAGGAAGCCCCACATTGCCTGGGCACCTGCACCCAGCGCGCCGAGGTTGTTGAGCATGCCCATGCCTGCACCACCACTCTGGCCAGCAGCAGCGGGGGCGCCAAACAAACTGCCCAGGGCACCGCCAGCGATCTGGACCGTGGCCTGGATCAACGGTTTGAGCACCAGCGTGCGCGCCAGATTCTTCAGGTATTGACCGAACGATTGGCCGCCCTGCATCAACTGGTCAGCCAGGCTCTGCCCGATCTGGTCCACACCCTTCTGCCACTCCGAGGTGCTGGCCTTTGCCGCGTCGGCTGAGGCTTCGCGCGAAGCCTTCACCGAGGTCAGGCCCAGACGCTCGCGCAGCAGCTCGATTTCCTGCTGGAGCAGCGCGTGCTCCATGGTCATGGTGCCGGTGAGCGCGGCGGCGCGCTCCATCTCGGCCAGCTGCTGCTCCTTGCTCAGGATGATGGCCATCTGTCGCTGCTCGATGACCACGCGCTGCTGCTCGGCGCTCAGGCCGATCAGCTCGATCTCATCGCGCAGCGCCTGGTTGCTGGCCGTCAGCTCCTCGACTGTCTTGCCCTGTGTGGTCATCCACTCCTGGCGGTACTTGCGTTCCTCCTCGGCCAGCTTCAGGGCCTTCTGCCGGGCCTCGTTTTCCTTCTCCAGCGTCTTGAGGGTCTTGAGCTTGGCTTCGATGTTGGCGCGCTCGCCGGCATTGAGACCCTTGAGCGAGCCTAGCAGGTCCTGCGAGTACTTGATGCGCAGCTTGTCGGCCTCGCCCAGCTTCTCCCCGCCGGAGATCTCCAGGCGCTGGGAGGCAATCTTTTCCTCGATGGAATCGACCAGGTTGCCATAGGCCGTGTGCAGCTGCTTGGCCGAGCTGGCACGGGCCTTGGCCGACTCATCTTCCTTGTAATTTTCCTTGGCCAGCTTGCTGACCAGCTCGACATAGGCAGTCTCTGTGATGCGGCCGGCCTGGCGCAGCTCGTTGAGTTTTTGCAGCTGCGGCAGGTAGTCCTTGTTGACGCCGTAGAGCTTCTGGCGGATCTCCAGCAGAGCCTGCTCAGCGTCCGCATCTTCCTGGGCCTTCTTGGCGGCAGCCTCTGCAGCGGTGGGCGGATTGACGGAGCCACGCCCGCCGCCAGCGCCCTTGCTGCTGGCGTTGAGCATGTCCAGCTCGGCACGGAGCTTAGCAATCTGGTCCTTGCGTGCCTCGATGGTCTTGGCGATGTTGTCCGCGCCAGCCGTGCGGCCCCCCGCCACGGCGCGCGCCATGGCCGCCTCGGAACGCTCGTTTTCGACGCGCAAGGTGGCAATCGCGTCCTCGATGCCCGCAGCCGTCTTGGCGTACATGTTGACCGCCGCCACGCCGGCACCAGCCACCACGCCAACACCCAGCAGCGCAAGCGTCACGGGATTCGCGGCCAGCACGGCGGCCAGCGTGACGATGGCCCCCTTGACCACGCCGATGGCCCCGCCCACGGCCACCAGGCCCGCCGCTGCGGCCGCGCCGCCAGCAGCACCCAGGAAGGTCATCACCACGCCCTGGTGGTTCTCGACCATCTTGCCGAGCCCATCGATGGCGTCCGTGACCAGGCGCACGCCCCCGGCAGCCTTCTCCGAAAAACCCGCGCTCTCGTTGATGGTGCGGAATAGTTCGTCCCAGGAGTCACCCATGGCAGCAATGGCGCCGTCCAGGGTCTTGGCACGCTGCTCCATGGCGCCGCCGAAGGCGGTGTTGCCGATGTTCTCCAGGTAGTCGGTGATGTCCTTGGCCGAGTTCTTCACCCGGGTCGTGACGCCCTGGAAGGTGAACGCCACCATGTCGCCCTGCTTGGACGCCTTGATGCCGAATTCCTTCAGGCGCTCGAATTCGCCCGTGGCCGCATCCGCCACGGCCTCGATCATCTGCATGAGGCTCTTGCCCATGCCAGCGGCCGTATTGCCGAAGCTGGTGAGCTTGGCCTGGGTGGGATCAAGGCCCAAGGCCTTCATCTTCACGAAAGCCTCGGTGGCCTGGGCCAGCCCATAGGGCGTGTCCTTGGCAAAGGTCTTGATCCAGGCCATCTCCCGGCCAGCCGCCTGGGCACTGCCCGTGAACGTGACCAGCGAGCTGTTGAGCACGTCGAATTCGCGCTGCACCGACACCAGCTTGCCGACGAACGCCGTGACGGACACGCCCGCAAACACGCCGCCGAGCAGCGTGCCCAGGCGCCCCAGCGAGCCGGCCATGCCATCGACCATGCCCGTGACGGTGCGCTTGGACTTCTCCACCTCGGCCTGCAGTTGCGAGCTGTCACCCGTGATCAGGAACCGCAGGTAGTTGATGTTGCTGGAGCCGATCATGCCGCCCCCTGCAGGTCACTTCGGTGCACGTCTGAACGAGCGCAGCATGTCGCCCAGACCGCTGGACACACGCTCGCGCCGCTCCTCGGCTTGCTCGGGCGACTCATCAACACTGCCTGGCCGTGGGGCGCCAGGGTCCTTTGCTGCGTCAACGGCGTCCATGCAAATGCGGGAAAGTGCACACAGCGTTTTACCCTCCCACGGGCTGAGCCGAACGCCGTGGATGGACTGCCAAGCCACCAACTGTTCATAGCCAATGGGCATGCTGCCCATGGCCGATTTGATGAAGGGACCCAGGTCGAAGAACACTTCGAGGAGATAGCCGGCCGGTCCAGGGTCAGGCAAGTCAGGC
Organism: Delftia sp. WY8; assembly: GCF_018437695.1. Lineage (NCBI taxonomy): Bacteria > Pseudomonadati > Pseudomonadota > Betaproteobacteria > Burkholderiales > Comamonadaceae > Delftia > Delftia sp. WY8. The sequence goes on along the minus strand of NZ_CP049795.1, from coordinate 5,901,326 downwards.
TCACGGCCTTCTGCCTCGAATTCCTCGATGCGTGTGATCCTGGGTTCGTCATCTTGTTGCCGGGTCTTTTTTCCGTTCTGGGGCTTGAGCGGGGCGTTGAGCCACGCCCATGTGCGCACGTAGAGGCTCAGTCCTTCGGCGCACTCTTGGAAAAATTTGCCCAGTCCGCCGCAAAGGCGTTGACCTGGTCAGCCACCCAGCCGGCAGCAGGGTCCGCGTACAGGGCCTGCATCCCCTCGCGCACGGGGCGGCCTTCGAGGTCCAGGCCTTCAACGGAATGCGTGATGTCGGCCAGCAGCGCTGCGGTGTCGGCAGTGCGCTCCTCGGGCGTGCGCTCTTCCAGCGCGCGGCGGTTCTTCTTGACCAGCGCCATGACGCGGCGCTGCGCGCCCAGCTGGGCCTTGCGGTAGGGCTCCGAACCGGGGCCGTACACATGGATCAACACGGGCTGCTCCACCGCACCAGCGCCTTTGGTGGGGTCCTTGAAGTACAGGAGTTCGCCGGTGGCATCCTTCAGGTGCAGGGCAGCGGTGTCGGCAACGCGGAGTTGGGAAAGCTTGAGCATGGTGGTGGCGATGAATGAAAGACAGAGGGGCATGCCGCCCGGCCGCAGCCGGGCAAGGCGGCGGCGAATTACTCGGGGATGAAGCTGGCCTGCACTGCCACGTTGGCGAGCACGTTGGCATCGGAGCGCGGGTTTTCCGTGCTGTTGTCGCTCCACTTCTCGAAGTCGAAGCCGGCGGCAGCCTGAGCGAACACGGGCTTGCCCGTGGCGCCCTGCAGCACGGTCTGGCTTGCGACCCCGACGATGGAGCCATTGGCGCCGGCCGTGTAGGCCAGGGTGAACGAGATGGCCGGGACTTCGATGATGTCGTTGTCGATTTCCAGCTGTGCCGTGTGCGCCGTGATGGAATCGACGCTGCCCACGTTGAGCTTGAAGCTCATGCACTGCGCCGTGAAGTAGTGGCTCGAACCGTCCTGCAGGCGGATGCAGTAGCTGTAGCTGTCGTCGGACACCGATGCAGCCTTGAGCAGAACCTGGCCCTCGTCGTTCATGTCGCGGGCCATGGGCACGGACAGGCTGCCATCGTTGAAGCTGCCTTTGCGCTTGACGATGCGGCGGGTTGCCAGCGGCGAATGCGTGGCCTGGTTGTATTCCCGGCCCAGTTCGGCCAGATCGGTGATCTCTGCGATCTCTTTGAAGGCCAGGGCCTGGAAGCCGGCCGCATCGTAGGATGCTGGCCGGGCGGCACAAATCAGCAGCTTGCTGCCAGCCGAGGTACGAACGTTTTGGACTGCCATGGTCGTTTCCTTTCAGGGATGGGATGCCGGGCCGCGCGGGGCGCCCTCGGCGGTGAGGTATCGGCACAGCCACATGCCGCGCACGATGTAGATGGGTTGGGTAGCGGCGTCGTCCCACTGCCCACGGATGCCCCGAAGACGCGGTGGCGCGATCAGCAGGCCGGCCAGCACGCCGCCCGCAGCAGGCCCCATGCGCTCCTCGATCTGCGCATGTAGCTCCATGGCCTGCTCGCGCGCCTGGTCGCCTGTGGCAATGCTGGTGACATCGACCAGGAATTCCCGGTGCAGCGTGGCCAGGCCACCGCGCCCGCCCGAGAGGGGCTCGATCCCTTCGTCTGCCGCGCTGATATCAATGGCTGGCAGGGCACTTACCGGGTATGCGTTGCGACCTTCGACGCGGACGCTGTCTCCAGCCAGGGTGGCCGCGAGAACAAGATCCACGCGCCAGGCGGCCAGGATCTGCTGCTGCATGTGCTGCGCCATGTCAGGCCACCTCCAGCTGCAGCAGCAGCCAGCCGGACTCGTCGGGCTGGGGAGGCTCGGCGATCCGGTAGTTGACCTGGTCGATCTCGATGGGCTCGCCCTGGGCGATGCCAGGCACCATGTCAGCGGGCAGCCGACAGGCCAGGACGTAGGCACCCACCATTCCCAAGGCCTCGCGCGGGCCGCGCCGCAGGATGACGCCGAAGGGCTCGCCGCCCTGCCAGACAGCCACCGCATTGGCGTGGTGCCGCTGCTGGGCAGAGCGCACGCGCCCTGCCCGCTCGGCGCCTGGGATGAGGAGGAACGTCATACCCGGACCTGCTCCGCTCAGGCCGCGACCGTGCCGATGACGCCGGGCAGGCAGACGGCGCCCTGCGTGGCCGCGCTGTCGGCCGCCTCGAAGGCGAACGCCGCCCCCGTCACGTCGCCGGCCGTGGCCGCGCCTCCAACTGCGAATGCGCCGGTTTCGACATCCCAGCGCAGGGGCTGGCCCTGCGTCCAGGCAGTGCCTGCCGCCTTGGGCAGGACAAAGACGCCCACGCGCTCGGCGTTGTAGGGCTCGCCGACCTGGGCCGGACCATTGGCCACGGCGAGAATGGCGCCGATGGCCACGGGCTGGCCTGCAGCCACTGCGGCGGCAGCTGCCAGGACCTCGATGACGTGGCCGCGCTGTTGATAGTTTTTCATGGGTTGATCTCCTGAAAACGTGTGTGTGGATGGCGGTGCGCTCAGGCGCCGTTGCTCTTGGCCAGGCCACGCCAGCCCAGGCTCTTGGCTGCAAAGTCCAGGCTGGCGCGCAGCTTCACGCCGTCCACGTCTTCGCTGGAGAAGGTCTCGGTGCGCAGCCCCTCGTAGCCGTCCACGTAGGCGAACTCGACGGTGTCGATCTGGCCGCCGCGGGCCGCCAGGTAGAAGGCGGTGGTGGACACGTCATCCAGCAGCGGCTCCACGATGGGTTCCAGCGCGGTGCGGCCGCCAGTGCGGAACTCGTTGATGTCGCCGGACTTGGTGGGCTGGTAGTTCGGGCTGGTGAACTGGTAGGCCAGGGTTTCCAGGTCGGAGGGGACCAGCAGGAAAGCCGGCGCGATGTTCAGCGACTCCTCGTCACGGCCCTTTTGCTTGCGCATCAGCGTGCGCAGGCTGGACAGCGCTTCCAGCGAGAACTTGGACCCTGCGCCGGTCAGCAGGTTGCGATGCGCGGCATCAAACAGAGGCTCGCCATCCGACATGGCCGGGTTCTTCAGGATCTGGTCATAAACCAGGCGGTTTTCCAGGCGGCGTGCTGCATCGGCAAAGCGGGTGCCGGTGCGCGTCAGCGCGTCCAGGTCGTCATTGACGATCATCTGGCGGGTGATGGCGAGCGATCGGCCGAACGTGAAGGCGCGGTAGCCCGTGGCATCCTCGGACAGGTTGCCGTAGGTGTACTCGCCATGCTCGTTGAGCTTCTTCAGCTCGACATCGCCGTCCACGCCGATGACCTGGCGGATTCGGAAGTCAGGCAGGTTGGCTGCGCGGCGCGCCCACAACTGGTAGGTGCTGGGCGCCTGCTCGTAGGCCGCACGCAGCACGCGCTGGCCCACGCCACCCAGCAGCGCAGGAAAGTCCCCCGTGCCCAGCATGCCGGAGCGCACGCGCAGCGCCACGTTGACGATCTCGGCACGGCTCATGCCGCGTGTCTTCTGGCCCAGGCCTTCGGCCACCTCGCGCGCCATCTCCACCAGTGACAGCGAGCGGTACTGGCGGCCGTTGTCGTCCAGCTGCGCGCCAGGGTCCAGGCGGTGCATGAGCGCGTTTTCGATGCCGCGCATGCGCGTTTCGTGCTCGTCGCCCACGGTGCGGATGGTGGTTGTGGGTCCGCTGGCGTTGGCCTGGCTGCGCTGGTCCAGCGCCGTCAGCACGGCGGCGCGGGCCTGGTCCATGGTGGACTGATTGCGCAGCAGGTCGGCCTGCAGATCGGCCAGGTTGTGGCGCTGGCACAGCGCAACGATGTCGGCGGCGCGCTGGCCGTCGAAAACTGCGACGGGCGCGGGCTGCTGGCCACCCTCGGCTTGACGGTTCTGCGGGTTCTGCGCGACGTTCGCGGCCGGAGTGGTGTTGGCGGTCTGGCCGCCTTCACCGGCTTGGTTTGCTTGGGGCATACGTTGGTGCTCCTGGGTGGTAGGTTGGGCGGCTGCCCGTTGAAAGAACTCGCACGGCATGCCGCCCTGGGGCGCTGCACCGGACGGGGCCTGGGAAGTGGGTGCGCTGCGCGTGCCGGCGTTGGGGTCGGCAGGCACTGTGACGAAAGAGATTTCCTGCGGGGTCCAGGCGACTGCGCGGTAGAGATCGACGTTGATGCCGTCCGTGCGGTCCTGGGCGCGGGTGATTTCGTAGCGCTGGACGCTGTAGCCGAAGCTGATGGCGCGGATGATCCCGGCGCGGATGTCGGCCACGATGCCGGCCAGCTCGGGGCGCTGGCTCAGCCGGATCACGGCCCGGCCTTCGCCACCTTCGATCCAGCCCCGTACAGCGATGCCAAGGATGGCGGCAACGCCGCCGTAGCTGCGGTGGCCGTCCAGCACCTGGACCGTGCCGGCATCAAAACGGGCCATGTCCACGGCTTCGGGGCTGATCTGCAGGTCCTCGTCGTAGGGACGGTCGTTCCAATAGTCGTAGCGGCGCACCTTGGCGCCCGTGGTCCAGACCACCTCGACCGTGCTGTCGGCCTCGTTGTAGGTGTCGGGGACCAGGCTTGCGGCGCGCGTCTGCACCGGCAAATCGTGGATCTGGGGCGCGGAAGATTGGGCGTTGGCTTGTGGCATGGCGCTCAGTTTTCCGGTTTGACTGTCTCAAATCCCGGAAAACTGAGACGATTTCACTTCTGCCCCTGCCCCTCCATCTGGGCCACTAAGTCAATGGGGTTCTGCGCGCCCCACAGCGCAGCCAGCAGGGGCAAGATGCCGCGATCACGCAGCTGCACCAGGTCGCCCTCCAGCTCGCTGAAAACGGCCTCAGGGTCATAGCCCCTGCGCCGGATGACTTCGCTGATGCTCTGCATACCGCCCTTGACGGCGCTCAGGTCGCTGGCCACGTCCTGCACGGGGTTCGGGCTGGCCCAGCGAGGCGTGCTCCAATCCGGCGCAGCCACGTTTGCCGGCACCGGGGCCACCAGATCCACGGCCGCCACAAACCACCGCGCAATGGGCGCGCACAGTCGCGGCACGGTGACGCGCCACTGCTCGGATTCGACCTCGGCCCGGAACTGGTTCATGCTCATGCGCGAGGTGCTGAAATTCACCTCCGTCAGGTCGCCCGTCATCAGCTCGTAGGGGCAGCGATAGCCTGCGGCCACCTCCTTCCAACCCCCTTTCATGTATTCGCCAAAGCCCGGCACGGCCTTCGGCTCGATGAAGGTGGGATTGGTCATGCCTGGCGGCAGGCCCACGATGCCGCCGCCAGCAAGATCGCCCAGGTCCATCAGGCCGGGCTTTTGCCCTCCAGCCTCTTCAGGCAACGGCGGCGGCATGCCTCCGGCCCCTTCCATCTCGGCCAGCACCCCCATGCGCGATTCCAGCTGCTTGCGCTGCAGCTCGGAATCACCGTAGGTATGCAAGTCGCGCACCTTGGCGATGATGGGCGCCAGGCGCGTGATGCCGTCCTGCTGGCCGGGGCGCTCGGAGTCGAAGAAGTGGATGATTTCATCGGCCGGCACACGCTGGCTGGTGCCGCTGCGGCCCAGGGTCCACATGCCGGAATCACCGGGGTGGCGGTCGAACAGGTAGTAGGCCAGGCGCTGGCCGCGCTTGTCGTACTCGATGCCCCGGATGATCTCGCGCCCGCCGGCAAGAACGCCGTTGCGCTCCACGTCCAGAAAGTCGATCTCCAACAGCTGCAGCTTGAGCGGCACCGTGGAGCCCATGCGCTGGATGTGCTTGCGGATGAGCACGGCGCCATCCACGTCGCGCGTGCGCTCGGCCTTGTACTGCAGGCCGTAGAAGTCCAGCAGGCCGTCATAGTCGGCATGGGGCACCCATTCGCGCCAGCGTTTGGCCAGGCCCTCGTCGGCCCACACGGGCACGATGCCCTGCCCCACGCGCATGGCGAGCACAGCGCTGACGGCGCGCACGATGTTCGGCACGTTCTGCGCAAGTGAGCGCGCACGCATGCGCAGCTCGCGCGCATCGGCGGCGTGGTCTGCCGTGGGGCTGGCCCCCGAGCGCTTGACGCGCCAGCCATCGGCACGGCTGGCGCCCTCGTAGGCGCGCACCAGCATTTCCCGGGCGACTTGGCGGCGCACGCCCTGTGCGGGCGAGAAATAGCCGACAACACGGTCGACCAGCGTGGGGGAGGCCCTGCGGGCCACGGTACGGCGCTGCATGGTCAGCGGTCCCGCAGGCCGGCGAAGCGAAAGCGCGCCACCAGGGCGCGTGGCTGGCCGGTGCCGGCCACGGCCGAAATCTGCGTGTGCAGATCCCGGCGCGCGCCCATCATCTCGTCCAGGCTGCGATAGGTGACCGAGGCGCCATCCTCGGTCGTAATGGTGCGCTCACCACTGTGGATGGCAGCATTGAGGCGCGCGAGGCGCATCTGAAGGTCTTGGAGCGTGCTCATACGCCGCACGCTACCGGGGCAACTGTCTCATTTCCCGGAAACCTGAGACGGATTCAGCCGACTCGCTTCTAGGTACCGGTACACCGTTGCCCGACTGATGCCCAGCGTGCGCGCCACAGCCTTGGCATTGCGCCCGTTCCACAGCCGCAGCACCTGCCGGCGTTCCTCTGCCTTGCCCACGGAAGACCGGGCGGGAATGTAGGCATCCTGGCCGGCGAACTCGCTGCGCAGCTGCTGCTGGACACGCTCAACAATGGCGGGGCTGCCACGCAGCTCGGGTAACAGTTCGACCAGATAGTCGAACATGCGGTCCACGAGGTCTGGTGCGAAATCCGCTTCTGGCGTGGCGGGCGACTTGGCCGCGTCCGGTTGCATGAGGGGCAGAGTAGTGTTGGATTTGGAGGTCATGAGGGCTACCAGGAACGGGAGAAGCCGCCGTTTCGGCGAATGGGAGCTGCACGGCGCGGCGCTGGGTCCGGAGCACGGGCAGGGGATGAGGTAGGAGCAGGCGACGGTGCTGAAGCGGTGGCAGTCGCAGTGGCCGGAAGTGCGCCAGCGGGTGGCAGTTCAGGCGGGCTGAAAAGGTCGCGCGCAGGCTGCACCATCTGCTCGACCTGCGACCAGCGCGCATCGGTGTACTTGTGCAGGCCCTGGGCCATGGCCGCGTGGATGGCGTAGTTGCGGCAGTCCAGATCCTCATTGCGCTGGCGGCGCTTGACCCAGCGGTAGGCCTCGCGGCCCTGGACCTTGGCCAGGATGCGCTGCTCTGCGGTCAGCTGCTCGAAGAACTCGCGCGGCAGGTCCTCGCTGAAGTGCACGCAGCCCGGTCCGGCGTCCGTGATCGCCAGCTGGCCCAGCAGCAGATCCTTCGCGTTGTCCACGCCCACCAGCCAGAGCTTGATGCCCTGCTTGATCTTCTGGCCGCGCCAGTCCATGTCCTGCATGCTGGCCGGCCCGACGATGGGCCGGTTGTCGTTGTTGTCGCCCTTGATGGCGCGCAGGTTGGGCAGCATGTGCTGGTGCGTGCGGACATAGTTGTAGACAGCCTGCGTCTGGTCGGACGAATCGATGCTGATGGCGCTCAGGCCCAGGCTGCCGCCGTGCCAGGCCTGGCGGTAACGGCGCTGCAGGTAGGCCGTCACGGGCGCCCAGTCGCCTTCGCTGGATGGGTTGCCCTCGATGATGTGGCGGTCCACGATCCAGCTTTCCATGCCGCGCGCCCAGGCCCAAACGTTGATCTGCCACCAGGTGCGCTGCACGTCCACGCCAGCCGTCAGCACCAGGCCGCCGACGGGCACCGTACCGATGGCATAGGGTTCGGCTCGGGCCTGCAGCACATGGTCGTCAGTGCCCTCCCCCTTCAGTTCCCAGGCCTGGCCCAGCGTCTCGTTGGTGAACGAGGTCATGGGGCCTGCATCACCCTCCTGCAGGGCGCGGTGGGCCTTCTCGAACTCGTCCACGATGGACGCCCAGGTGCGCTGCGGGCTGTACGCGGCCCAGATGTGCACGCCCAGCGTGCGCGGGGGCCTGCAGGGCGTGCCATCGGCACCGCGCCAGATGCGGTCTGCACCGAAGCGGCGGCCAGAACGCCGGCACACCCAGGCGCCGGTCAGCGGCCAGCCGCCGGGCAGATATTCAGCCTGGCTGATGGACTCCCGGCAGTGGGGGCACATGTGGCGCACCGTCTCAGGCTTGCCAGCCTCCCACTTGAAGCCGTGCATGGCCTCCTTGCCGCCCCAGGTCAGCGGGTGCTCGGCCTCGCAGCGCGGGCACTCGATCAGGTAATCGACCTCGTCCTCGGAATCCTCGCAGGCGCGGCTGACGTGGCAAAGGCCCTTGATGCCGGGCGTGCTGCCGCCGATGAACTTGGGGTATGGAGCGCCTTCCAGCCGGCCCTTGGCCAAGGTGCCGGGCGAGCCTGCGGACTTGTCCTTGCTGCCTCCGATGGTCTGGTCGAACGCCGTCCATTCGTCCAGGATGGCCACGGCCACCGTGATCCGGCGGTAGGCCCGCGCCGCCTTGCCGCCCAACAGGTGCAGCACGCTGTCACGGAAAGGCTTGTACTTGATGGTCTCCTCGACCCGGCTGCCCTGCTTGCGGGCAGCGATTACCGATGGCACGCCGTCCTTGCTGTCCAGCAGCGGCTCGATCTCGGTCTTGACGAAGCTGTCACGGTCGTCGTCGGTGGGCTGCCACAGCGCCTGCTTGCGGCGACGGTGCGCGATGTTGTAGCAGACGAAGGCGGTGATCATCTTCGAGTAGCCGACGCGCTTGGACTTCTTGACGGCCAGCTCCTCGATGCGGTCGTCGCTCATGAAGTCCAGAATGCCCACCTGGAACGGCCAGGCCACCCAACCGCCTTTCTGGTGGCTGGATTCGCCGGCCAGCAGGAAGTGGTCGGCGGCCCATTCGGACAGTGTTTGCGGTGCGTCGGCCCGCAGGCTGGACAGGCCCAGCTGCGCGGCGGCCTGGATGGCTGAAATCGCCTCTCTCGACAGGGGTGCGCTCAAAATGCGGCCTCCTCGTCCAGCTCATCCTCGTCGGGCGCCTCGGCCATGGCCGCCACGCGCTCGCCGATCAGCTTGGACGTGACGCGAATCCATTCATTGCGGGCATCGGCCAGCACGCGCAGCACCGTGACACGGGCATCCTCGGGCAGATCCGGGCAGGCCTTGCGCAGCTGGCCCTCGATCTGGTCCATGCGGTCCACCACGGCCGAGCTGGCCAGGCCCAGCACGTCCGCCAGGGCGCCGATGGGCGCGAATTCGCCACGGGCGACGGCGTTTTTTAGGTCCTGGGCCTCGCGCTGCGAGCGCGCCAGCGCCGCACGCTCCTGGACCAGGTCCAGACCGCCCAAACCGGCCGATGCACGGCCCGCCGCCTGGTCACGCAGGCGCTCGCAGTATCCCAGCAGCCATTCGTGGCCCGAATCGCCCCGGACGATCACGCCTTCGCTCACCAGCTGGCTCACGCGGGCCTCGCTGACACCGATCAAAGCAGCGAATTCTGCTTGCGAAATAGGAGCATTAAAGTAAGGCAGGACCTTCACTTAACCCCCTTAGGAAGGTTGCGCAACAGTCCGCACACGCGGCTCGAATTACCCGCTTCCAAGGGGGCCAAAAAGGACCCGCGACCCTGCCTATTTTTTGAGCACATCGAGAGGGGCGCCCCCGCGCCGATGAGGGTGCGCACCGTCATGCCGACACCCCCTGGCGCTCGGCCAGCAGCGCATGCACTGCCGCCTCGTAGTCCGCGAACGCTCGCCGCAGGCCCTGCCCCGCTCGCGCATCGCACCAGTCGTCGTAGCCTGGCATGCCCAGGCTGGCCGCCATACCCTCGACGCCGCTGCGCGTGTCCGCCCAGTTGTCGGGCTGCTGCCCCTCGCCTGCCGCAGATGCCAGCATCACCACGTCTTTCCAACGCTGCTCACGCACCCAGCGCAGCAGGCTGGGGCAGGCCTTGCCATCCTTCGCCGCCAGCAGTCCACGCTGCTGCTCAGCGGCAGCCAGCAGTTCCTCGGCCGTCACGTCGCCACGGGCGATGGCATCGGCCACGGCATCGGCCACATCCACCAACCTGGTGCGCCGCTGCTCCGGGAAGCTGCCTGCAAGTGCCGTGGCGATAGCCAATCCACCGTTCGCCCCCCCTGCAGGGGGGTTGGGGGGTATGTATTGGTTTTGGTTCTGGTTCTGGTTACCCGTGTCATCGCCGTGACGAGGCGTGACACCACCCGTGACATCACCGTGACGCGGCGTGACATTACCCGTATCACCACCGAGCCAGTCCGTGCCATTGAGCGTGACACTGGTGTCTGTCACGACGATCCCATGCTGACGGCACAGGGCCATCAACTCTGCCGCCTTGGCCTTGGCAGCGGGCACGACACCGATAGCACGAAGCGCAGAAAAGATAGCACTTCGCCTAGCCCTGCTGCGCTTCTGCCTCAGGTGCTCATTGCTCTTGACCTCTTCTCGCCCCTCCTGCTGCTGGCGGAACTGGGCCACGATCTGCTCGCATTCGTCGTTCTGATATCGGCCATCGGGCAGCAGCGTGAAAAACTCGGCCAGCACGAACTGCAGGGCATCGATCTCTTCCGGCGACCGGCACAGCAGGCGCCGCGCCAGCAGATCGAAGCTGGAGCCGTCCAACGCTGCCTCGGTGTCACAGTACATGTCACGCATGTCACGGTAGATGGCACGCTCCAGCCGTGACAAGTGCCGTGTCGCGGTGTTGAAGTCGCCGATGTGGTGGGGGTAGTGATTCATGCCTGCTCAACCTTCGATATCAATTCAGTCCGTCAACGTCGCCTGCTGCAGGCGGCAGCGCACAGGCTTGACCAGGCGATGCGGCGGCAGGGAGCAGGCCCGCGCCGCCACCTCTTCCACGCGCTTGGCCGCCACCAGCGCATTGACCGTGCTGGCCACGCTGGAGATCTCCAACCATTCGCCGGTGCACTCGTTGTGGAAGTCCCGCAGTTCGCGCCGGCTCAGGGCGGGCTGCCCCCGGCGGTGGGCCTCGGCCAGGCTGCTGTACAGCCGCTCGTTGAGGCGCACCCGCGTGGCATTGCCAATGGCGGAGAACGAATCCGCCTTGGTGTCATGCGAGGTCACCTGATGGGTGGTGTGTTGCATGTCTATCTCTCCTGATATCAGCCGGGCCGTCAGCCCAGACTGGCTTTCTTGAATGCGTCGTAGACTCGGCCACGGACCCAGCGGGGAATCAGCTCATCGATGCCCGAGCGCTTGCGCACCCCGTCCAGGCTGATGCGGGGCTTGTAGTTGCCGCCGCGCACGAACATCAGCACCGGCCGCACATCCGCGCCGCCGGTGCCGGTCACCGCCCAGATCCCGGGCGGCAGGTTGGATGCACGCCTGTCGTACTCACCGCGTGCCGTAGCCCGTGCACCGCCGCGCAGGCGGCCATAGGCCACGATGTAGCGGATGCCCTTCACCGGCCCCATGAAGCGCGCGCCCTTGCCACCGCGCTGGTGCAAGGCCTGGATGCGCCCCTTGGTCATGTTGGCCCGGTAGCCCTGCTCGCCGAAGGCCTGGAAGTAGGCAATCAGCTGTACCAGGGTCGAGCCTTTGAGGTTCCCGCGTCCGTCATCACTGCCCGGATACGGAGTGGCCGGGATCGCGGTCTGGTAGCCAATGGGCAGGATGCCTGCCGTGCGCAGGGCCTTCTCGCTGCGCTTGTCGCGGCGCCGCCCGCCGTCCTCCTGCGCGGCGAGGATCTGCTGCGGGTCCACACCCTTGCCACCCATGTAGGTAGGCGCCACCAGGGCATTGAGATCGCCGACCGTGGCCTTCTTGACCACCTGCACGGACTGCAGCACGTAGCCTGTGGGTCTGTCAAAAACGCTCTGCATTTCAGAGCGCATGGAATTCTTGACCCGGCCCGCACCCATGTTGATGGCCTCGGCCGTGGCCTGCGCAATCTGCCCACCATCCAGGCCGGCAAGGGCACGCTTGTATCGATCACCGCCCTCAGGCTTGATATCAATACGCATTGCCACCTCCAGGGGTGGCAGCCAGGCGCTGCTGTGCCGAGCGGGCCAGGTACTGCGCCATGACCGTGAGTTCCTGCACCTGACGATCCAGGCGCCGCACGGCATTGCGCGACGGCTGCCGGTGCGCATCAGCTGCGGCGCGCGTGACCTCGGCCACGGCGGACTGGAAATGCATGAAGGCCTCCACCGGATCGCCCTCGGCCTGGTCTGGCAGGGTGCGCCGGCACTCGAAGCCCAGTTCGCTGGCCATTGCATGCAGCACCGCTGCATTGCCCGTCACCACCTGCAACCGCACGGATTCGCGCAGCGTCAGGTGGTGGGTGTCGTTGTTGGTGTTGAGCTTGTGCTGCAGCGTGCCGGCGTTGATGCCCATGCGCACCGCCAGGGCCTTGATGCCGCCCTGGCTGGTCTGCGCGATCAGATAAGCCGCGTCGAGCACGTCCATGCCGGCGGCAATGTCGGCTTGAGGCTCACTTTCGACATAGCCAGGGGCGATGCCAACTGAGAAAGTTGCACTCATCAGCACAACCCCTTACGAGCCAACGACATGACCCACAGCACAACACCCGCAACGCCCACTGCAGACACCATCGGCAGCCCCCAATGGGCGCAGGCCCTGGAGCTGTTCATGGGCCAGATGATCGAAGTCTTGGAGGGCGAAGGCCGAGCCGGCTTCAGCGCAGTCGCGCTGGCCCGCTGGAGCGAGCTGTGCTGCCAGCGCATGCAGGAGTCCGGGAGTGCGCCGCCGGAAGTGATTTCACAGCTGCGGGGCATCTCTGCAAGAGTGGTGGCATGAGGGGGAAAACAGGTGTCCGCCCCTGCCTTGGGTACGATGGAAGCTCTCACACCACCACCAACTACGCCAAGGAGGGCGGACAAAATGGGACTCTTGGACTCACAGGCCATCACGATCAATTGCCCGAAGTGCCGCCGCGAGCGACGCGAGACGATTGGGAAGCTTCGCCTCAACCCGAAGCTCACCTGCCAGGGTTGTGGAACCACACTGGATATCGACGCCCGCAGTCTCGACAGCTCCATGAAGAAAGTAGACAAGAGCCTCGCGGACCTCAAGCGATCCTTTGGCCGCTTCAGCAAGTAGCGCGAGGTCGGCTAGCAGCCTTGTCTGGCCAACAAGCACAACACGAAGGGTTTGATCAGCCATGGGCTGCCTCCTGCCCTGCAGCGAAGGCGGCATGCCCCTCGACTCGATGTGCCAACAACGCAGGAAACTCTGCAGTCAGAATGGAGCCGGCCAGACTGCCAGCTGTAAAGGCATGCACCACCCCCATCGGGCTCAGGTCAGTGCGATCTACCAACCGCCGGAGAAGCGCGAACGCGTCATCCATCGTCTGCGGGGCAAGCTCACCATCAATAGGGTCGATGGCTTCGAACTCCGCCAAACCCAGACCCCACGCCCGCAGCGACATCAAGCCTGCGCTTTCAAGCGTCCTGAATTGTTTGTATGTCAGGCCCTCGCGCCATTTTCCGACCGTCTTCAAAGCTGCGGCGAGCTCTTCGGGGGACATGGGCTCAGCCATTGGCGACCTCCCCAAGCTTGGAGGAATGGATCCAGAAATATCACTGGCTGCCTCGGGATGTTCGCTCAATGAGTCCAGAGGACATTCGCCTTGCGTTGCACGAAGAAATGCAAGACTGGACTCTGCCTGCAGCCGCGCGCTGAGAAGCGGATCAGCCACCGCCAGCGAGCGCAGCCACAGCGCTCGCGCCTGGCATCGGAACAGTTCTCGGCGCAGTTCTTCAAGCATGGGCACCTCCTTGCAGCAGCAAACCCAGAGCCCAGCCAGCCATCACCAAATCAAAAATCAGATCCACTACAGCTTGGCCAGCCGTGCGCCGAGGGAACTCTCCGCGCGCCAGCCAGATAGCCCGACCGCATACACAAAGAGCGCAGATCACCAGGGAAAACCAAAGGTAGGCATGCATCACTGCCTCTCCATCAAATCGGGGGTACGGCAGCCATGCTGCTTCTTGCCGTAACGGCCGATCTCGCACAGAACTGCCTGTTTAGCGATATCTGGCGCGCGTTCTTGATCAAAGTCCGCCAGCGCGGTCGCCAGCATGAACATCAGCAACTGCGCCTCTTCTGGAGTGAACGAGCGCCGCACGGAGCGATGACCCTTGCGCAGCTCCATGCGCACACCGCCATTGGCACGAGAGAGCACCATGAACGCGGGACGGTTGAGGGGTTCAGCCATGAGCCACCTCCTCAACCTGGGTTGCGTGCTGCGCCAGTTCTGGCCAGTGACTCTGCCAGTCATCAGGGCGTAGATCCTTTCGGGTGACCACGCCCTGTGTCGCAACTTCAATGGCTGTGCAGCGGTGCAACGGGATCGGACGCGCCCCGCAGAGCCAATCAGAGAGGTCCGAGGCGTGGGCGCCAATTTCCCGAACCAACCGCGCCTTGCTGCCGCGGCCCTGCGCAGAGAGATAGTCCGATAGCTTCATGAACAAATTTTAGCCTGAAGCTAATCATTTGCGCTAGCCCCCTGCACATTGTCGATGTTAGCCATCCGCTAAATACTAGCCCTATGCAACCAGTTGAAGCCACCCGTCGGCACAAGCTCAGCATCCTCATCAAAGAAGCAGGAAGCCAAGCGAACCTCTCCGAGATCATCGGCAAAGCTCCCGCACAGATCAGTCAATGGCTCAATGCCTCGACCAACTCCAAGACGGGTAAACCGCGCGTGATGAGCAACGCCACAGCACGGGAAATCGAAACGCTCACCAAAAAACCACACGGCTGGATGGACCAACCCCTGACCCACGAGGAAACGAGCGGCGACGAAGCACCAAACACGGCCCCAGCCGAGCCTGAAGTGCAACGAATCCCGCTGATTTCGTACATACAGGCTGGCCGATGGCGCGAAACATGTAACGTCTTCCAGCCAGGTGATGCTGAGGAGTGGCTTTTTTCCGACCGAAAACACTCCAAGGAAACCTTTGCCCTCACCCTGAAGGGCAACTCTATGGAGCCAGACTTCAAGGAAGGCGACCGTGTCGTAATCGATCCAGCGGTCACTCCCAAGCCAGGCTCATATGTGGCTGCCCGCAACGGAGGTGAAGGGGCCACGTTCAAAAAGTACCGTCTACGCTCTGTAGATCTGCTGGGCAACGAGATCTTTGAGCTGGTGCCACTCAACGACGACTACCCAATCATGCGCTCAGACGAAACTGCGATAACCATCATCGGAACCATGGTTGAGCATCGTCGCTACTTCCGATAGCCAGAGAAGATTATTTAGCTTTAGGCTATTGACCTTGTTATTAGCCTAGAGCTAAGATTCGCCTACCGAGAAGTACTCGGCGGGCACCACGGCATCGACCGGGCAAGCCCCGGTCTTTCACAAGTTGCACGCCGATGATGTCTGCTCGACCTGCCAGGCAGACCGGCACAAGCACCAGCGGGCATGGGCCGCTGCTCTGCGCGGGTAGTCCTGCCCGGCCCAGTCCTGCCAAAGCGCGGTAGACGGGCGACCAGGTGAGGCAAACAGGGTTGCCAAGAACAGAAAACCCCAGCCAGCGATGGCTGACAGCCCGGAAAGAACGGGCAATAAAAAGGCCCAGCACTTAAGGTGCTGGGCCTGTCAATAACGCTGTGAAATACGAAAAGATCACATAGGACTGAGGACTACTAACCGCGCGTAGTACCCGATACCTTTTGGTCCTTACGCAGCAGCTGCACGATTTCTCCCGCAATTTCCTTGACAGCCTCAGAGCGGATGGCATCAAAGTTTATGCCGCTCTTCCTTTTACAGACACCTTGGATGCTCGTTGGGATCAACCCAACTTCGCCTTCACCGCCAAACACATTTTTATATCTGATGTTGGAGCATTCAATTTTCTGCTCAGATTTCTTGCCAGATATGACTTTTGATCCCTTGCCAGCAGAATCGCTGACATTCATGCTCCAACTGATCTCATAGTTGGTTGTGGTGGTATCGTAAAGAACGCTGGCATTCTTCGGAATCAGCAGTCTCGTAGCAAAATCCAGATCGCTAACCGTTTGCGTTCTTACGAGAGGATTCCCAGGTCGCTCAGTGATGCGCAACCGCGCGATGGTCAGCTTTCGCTTAGCCTCGTCTTCAACAGTTATCCACTCATCAAAGTCTTCAAGCGCCTTCGGAAGCTCATCTATGAACGGATCATTGCTGTCAGAAACGATCTTCACTTGAAGCTCTCTCTCTGCTCTAGCCTTGGCGGCCAAGTCGGGAAGCACGGTCGCCACCTCTTCCTTGAGCTGCTTTTTCGAGAGGTCTGCGCGCGTGACGAACTGCAGAACATGTTGCTCAATCACTGGGTCACGCGTCGCTGTGTAGACGGCAAGAACTCCAGCGAGGTCGCGCCACGCGCCTGGCCCCATTGACTTGATCAGGTCAGCCATTTTTGTGCGCACAACTGGCAAAAGCGCAGCAGCCTTTGCATTGTCACTATTCTTCATGGCCGAGTAAACGGACGCATACGCCTCCAAATCCGGCAGTTCTCCATTGAGCGCTCGGCGATACTCAGATTCGTACGCCGCGCCCATGTACTTCGGCAAATCTGGATAACTCTCTTTAAGCTCAGCGTTCAAAGTCGTGGGCTTCAAGATCGCTTGCTGCGCCAATTCTTTATAAAGAATTTGGTTGATATCTGCCGCTTGCCCCGCATCCAGCAGTCCACCTCTTTGAGCATTGGCCATATACAAGACCATATCCTTGAAGAAGGCGCGATTCTTTTCTTTATATTGGATGAATTTTTTAGTGTCTTCGTAGAACTGAAGCTGATATTGAGAACCGGCGGCATCCTTGATTCTTGCCACCAGCTTATCAACGTCGTCTCTGCCGGCCTTGGCCTCGTAGTAACTGACCGAGTACAGAGCACCAGAATAATTCTTATCCTTAATTGCCCTATCTTCATAAGTAGTAGCGCAAGCGGTGAGAAGAATGCTCAGGGCAATGGTGCTGCCAACCGTCCTCAAATTCATATCTGCTCCAAACTTTTGACACCCGAGTTTACAGGTTGTCACGCCACACGACCACGTCCTCCACGCAGCACATCTGCTCTGAATGGCACATGTGGCTTTCATTTCCGCCGGGCCTGGGCTTCTTTCTTCGCAACCACCAGCCATCACGCCCACGCAGCCGCCACGCGGCACCGGCCCTTTTCTTCGTCCACCACTGGAGATCTGCTATGGCAAATGCCATCCCACCGCGACGCCCTCCGCGCAAGGTCGCGGTCGAGCATCTGGGCATCGTGCTCCCAGAAACGCCGGCTGACTACGACACCTCAAAGAACCGATTCTGGATCGCCGCTTACTTCCGCCATGTAGCTCGGGAAACAGCAATTGAGAGCCTCATCCAGCAGAAAAGGCGCCGCGACGGCATCACGACTGACGCACTGCATTTCGCGGCTGTCCTGATTCAGGAGCGCGCCAGCGAAGCCCTGTCGCTTGCGCTGGAAGAAGGTTTCTTGCTCTTCGCCTGGACTGGGACGAGGTATTTCCAGGAAAACACAGACCAGCCATGAGCCCTCCTTACCCCGAGACACCGCCTGCGGCACCACCCGGCCCGTTCTGGCTGGCCACCTACTTCCGCGACCTGGCCGAAGGCGCGGTGATGGAGCGCGAGGGCGCCGGCCAACCACTGATCTGGAGCGCATGCGCGCTGCTGAGCAACGCGGGATATGCGGCGCTGGACGAGGCCAGGCACTGCGGAATGCTGCTCTACGCCTGGTGCGGCACCACCTTCTTTGACCAACCAACGGCCCGCCACTGAGCGGGCCGTACTCATTCAGGAGAGCCGCATGCAGCACGCGCGCATCACACGCCCCTCCACGCCGATCACCGATCAGGCCTTTGTCTACCGCCGCAGCGAACACACCAACGTGGCCCAGACCTTCGCCAGGGCGCGCGAGCAGCTGGCCAGTGCTGCAGCTGCAGCCACTCCACCGAAGCGCCGCACCCGCAAGGCCAGCACGGCTGATGCGCCCGCCGCAACCAAGCTCCAGCAGATCCCGCTGGAACTGCCATCCCTCTGATTACTGGAGTCACATGCGCACCTTCACCATCAAATGCGGCTGCACGCAGCAGCAATTCGTCGGCGCCTGCACGCAAGACGCATGCGCCTGGGCGCTGGAGCAATTCGGAGACCGGCCCTATGTCGTCATCTGCCACCGCTGACCGCGACCACCACTGGGCCAGCGATTGGCACTACGCGCTGCGCCATGCCCTCGCGCTGGCCGACGCCCACGCCCTAGCGGCAGAGCACGCCAGCAGGCCCCCCATCACCCAGCGTGCCGCGTGGGCTGTCCAGTTCGACCGCTCGCGCGACCAGATCCACCGCCTTCTGCACCTGGACGAAACCCCGTCCTGACCCCGCCACTTCACAGGAGACCACTATGACCCGCCAAATCATCATTGCCATTTCCGCCGACGACGAGGGCCGTGTTGCCCTGACCACCAACCTGCCCCGCCCGGTGCCTGGGCGCGGCCTGCACACCGAGGACGCAGCCGCCCTGGAGCTGCTTCGCATGGCCCAGCACCTGCCCAACCTCGAAACCACCACCTACGACGCCAGCCACCTGGCGCCGGATGTGGCCGAGGCCTTCGACCTGATCCGCGAACTGATCAACCCCGATGGCTACGGCTATTCGGTCACTCCCGAGGTCGGCAACCACGCACGCCGCGTGCTGCAGATCAAGGGGCAGCAGGTCGGTCTCCCGCTATGAACAAGAACACGCCATGGCGGGCCGAGGATGACGCCTACCTGCGGGCGCACTACCCCACCCAGCCCACAGCGGCCGTCGCTGCGCACCTGCAGCGCTCGGCCAGGCATGTGCAGCAGAGGGCCTCTGACCTAGGTTAGATCAAAGCAACGAAACTACCGCAGATAAAATCGCCAATCACTTCTAAAAAGGAATTTCATCATCCATTTCCCGCCGCCTTAGTGCAAAACCCATTGTTTGGACAAGGCTAGATCCTGGACTATTAAAAAATTCCTGAAAATATGAATCAAGTGAATCACGATCGCCGAAAAAATCCACTGCATCATAATTTGCAGGGCCCAGAAACCTCCCTGTACTAATTGGATAGCCAGCACTTGGGACGAAGTAGGTGCCAAGACGAACTATTTTTACGCTTTCATCCTTCGGAAGAAGGTCGATAGAAATACGAAAAAATGTCCCCTCTGAAGCGTCACTTAAGTTTTCTATAGTTATTTTCGAGTCAGGAAGAATCGTCCTCAAGGCTGAAGCAATTTCCTCAACAACTTCAAACAAATCATCTTTTGCAGCTTTGTAACCCGCATTTATACCGTCAACCAAACTTTCAACAATTTTTATATACTTTGACATGATCATTCCTTAAAAAAATATATTGGTGTAAATCGGAAGATGATCAGAAAGGCCCACATAGCCACCACGCTCGCGCTTAAAGGTGGCTGGGAGCTTTTCTGGTAAGAATTCTGGCAAATCAACAATATGCGTCGCTTCCTCGTCAAGATGAGGAGATTTTTTGGAAATCAACCCATGACTTACAATTATCTGATCAAAGCTATGCCACCTTTTCTTTAGTTTCCAGTAGTAAGTTCCTGCAGTTGCATTGGGGATCGAGGAAACATCTTTAGAATAAGCGGCTTTTTCTCCAAGTAAGCGCCAAGTGCAATTATATAAATGCACTCTGCGCGTATCTTTGTCAGTATAATGCTTTTCGCCAGCGCGAGATCGATATCTATGGGCATGCAACTTATTCAGAGCCTCCTCAAATGGATCCTCGTTAAGATCACCCATAATTAAAATACTTCTATCCGGAGAATCGCGCAAATAATCATACGTGTATTTATTCAAAAACCCGGCCATAGCTTCTCTAGAGGACTTAGCCTCGTCCTCAAAGCGAGCTTGCCAATGACAAAACACCATCCTTACACATTTCGCACCATACTCGACATCCAAGACGGCCATCGGTCTAGTGCTCTTGGGCATATCGCTAACCACTATCGGATTTTGTTCTGAAATTCTAATATGAGCATCTCTTTTAAATAAAATCGCTATTTGCAAACTAGGTCGACTCAACATCACATCTAGAGATATTATCTCGTAATCAGGAAACAATCGTTGACGCAAATCTTCAGCAGCTTTTCTTGTTATTTCACAAATAGCCAAAATCATAGGTTTTCTTTTGGATGAGAAAAATGAATTTAGCGCCAAATCAACGCGCCTACACTTCTCCATATAATCCGCTAGGTCTTTCGGCCAACGATCACCAGAATTAGAAACATCGAAATGATAGTAATTATTGGCATTCCACCAAAATATATCTACGCCTATGGAAGTCATACGCAACATTATTAAGCTGAATTAACAATAAATTTTGCCACGAACACTTTATAAGTCTATCGAGACGGCTTCTAAAATAACCTAGTTCAATAATTATTAGAAATACCAAGAAATATAACAGGATAATTACAGCTCAAATTCCATAAATTAAAATTCATATTTTAAAATAAAATCAGCTATATACAATCTATTTACCCATCTCATTAAATTGATCTCTTACGTACCTCATATTGAGCGGGTGGAGCATGCCCTTGAACTGGATCAACGGCAAAGACCGGAAGCAATTCCAGGCCCAAGCAGCCAAAATTTAGGCAACGGGCTGCCGCTACATCAAGCAAGGGGGTGCGCGCCAAGTCTAGGCGGCGCCTCAGATCCTTGGATGTGAGACCTCCAGGGGTTTTTTATTTTCCAATGGCTGCCGCCCGACAGTTGCAAACTGATCGCCGTCAAGCCTTCTTCCCCATCGCTTCCCGAAGGAAGTCGCGACCATAAATAGCGCCGTGTAGCCGGGCTAGATCTGCTGTTTTATGCGCGTCGCGATTCACTATTTTTCGGGACATCAACTTCTCCACCAGGGGCTGCCCTTCTGGGTGGTGATCGATCCTAAAGAACGCAGCCCAGCCACCATTGGGCATCCGCTCGGCATCGCCGTAAACCAAGTACTCGCCCTCCCGCAGGGGGTTCTGGCTTGCTGGTCCATTGCTATCGCTCATTGTCGATTCTCCTTTTGGAACGCACATCCTACCCTCCACCCACAGCCCGCCACCAAGGGCTTTGTCGTATCTGGAGCCTCCCATGAATCAAACACGCCTGGGCTCGCTGATTGAGGCCCTGATGAACGTGGCCATCGGACTGATGGTCAGCATCGTGGCAAACGCCCTGGTGTTCCCCCGCTTCGGCTTCGCGCCCAGCCTGGGCGAGAACGTTGCCATCAGCATGATCTACACAGCCATCTCCATCGCTCGCCAGTACGTGCTGCGCCGCTGGTTCAACGCCCGGCTGCAGCGCGCGGCGGCAAGGCTGGCCGAGGCAGTCAGCGCATGAGCCAAGTCACATCCCCAGCCCTGCGCTACCACGGCGCCAAGTTCCGGCTTGCACCCTGGGTGCTCCAGCACTTTCCAGCACACCGCTGCTACGTCGAGCCCTTCGGCGGCGCGGCCTGCAGGGCATGGTCGTGCTCAGCGGCTACCCGTCCGAGCTGTACGAGCGCGAGCTCGCCGAGTGGCAGGTCCACACAACGGGCACCCGAATCTCTGCCGGGCGCGGCACCGCAGTGAAGACCGAGGCGCTGTGGCTCAACCCAGCGTGCCAGCAGCGCCTGGCCACGCCACCCGCCGTCCAGCAAGCGCTCGGGATCTAGCTCGAGCAATTCCACCCCCATAGCCGCCCGGCCACCGTGCCGCGAGCGGCTTTTTTTGGCCCAAATTTCGAGGAGCCGCATGCTCACCCCCCAATT
Organism: Delftia sp. WY8; assembly: GCF_018437695.1. Classification (NCBI taxonomy): domain Bacteria; kingdom Pseudomonadati; phylum Pseudomonadota; class Betaproteobacteria; order Burkholderiales; family Comamonadaceae; genus Delftia; species Delftia sp. WY8. The sequence continues at coordinate 5,879,655 of NZ_CP049795.1, read as the reverse complement.
TCTCCTGCCCCTCGCGGCCAAGCTGGTGATCGACCTGTTTGCCGGCGGCGGCGGCGCATCCACCGGCATCGAGCAGGCCATCGGCCGGCCCGTCGATGTCGCCATCAACCATGATGCCGACGCCATCGGCATGCATGAGGTCAACCACCCGCAGACCAAGCACTACCGTTCCGACATCCGTGAAGTGGATCCGCTGGCCGTGACACGCGGCGAGATGGTGGGCCTGCTCCACGCTTCGCCCGACTGCACTCACCACAGCCAGGCCCTGGGCGGCCAGCCCCGCAACGGGGAAATCCGGTCGCTCGCATGGATCGTCATCCGCTGGGCCGGCAAGACCCAGCCCGATGTCATCACGCTGGAGAACGTCGAGCAGATGATGCAGTGGTCCCCCCTGATTGCGAAGCGCGATCCAGCCACCGGCCGCGCCATCACGTTGGACCGCATCACGGACCCCGCCACGGGCAAGGCCACCTTCCGAGTAGCCGACCCCGGCGAGGTGGTGCCGCGTCGCAATCAGTTCCTGGTGCCGGACCCCAAGCACAAGGGCCGCAACTGGCGCCACTTCATCCAGGCCCTGCGCGACCTGGGCTACAAGGTGGAATGGCGCGTGATCTGCAATGCGACCTTGGGCTCGCGCAGCACCCGCACGCGTCTGTACTTGATCGCCCGGCGCGACGGCCTGCCCATCATGTGGCCAGCGCAGACGCACTGGAAGAATCCGAAGGCGGGCCAGAAGCCATTCCGCCAGGCAGCTGAGTGCATCGACTGGAGCATCCCTGGGCAGAGCATCTTCGGGCGCAAGAAGGAACTGGCGCCGGCCACCATGCGGCGGATCGCGCATGGCCTGGACAAGTTCGTGCTGAACAGCCCCCAGCCGTTCATCGTGAACATGGCCCACGGCGGGAAGATCGAGCTGCTCGACCGGCCCATGAGCACCATCGCCACGGAGAAAGGCGGCTGCCGTGCCCTGGTATCACCGACCCTGATTCAGATGGGCTACGGCGAAGCCAAGGGCCAGGCCCCGCGCGTGCTGGATCTGGCCCAGCCCCTGGGCACGGCCGTGGCCGGCGGCATCAAGCACGCCATCAGCTCGGCATACCTGGTGCAGGCCGGGCACGGCGAGGGCAAGGACGGTGGCAAGCGCTGGAGCCACGGGGCCAACGACATACGGGGGCCGCTGGGCACCTTGACGGCCAGCGGCGGCGGGCAGAGCCTGGCATCCGCCTTCATGGTCCAAGCCAACGGCGGATTCAACAGCACGCCGGCCCGGGACCTGCGCGACCCTGTATCGACCGTGACCACCAGCGGCAGCCAGCAGCAGCTGATCGCCGCCCACCTGTGCACACTGCGCCGGAACAGCGTTGGCCGCGACATGCGCGAGCCCGTGCCCACGGTCACAGCCGGGGCCGAGCACCATGCCCTGATCCAGTACCACCTGTCTCCCGATCAGGAGGCCGGTGCCCTGCGCTGCGCTGCCTTCCTCATGCGCTACCACGCCAGCGGCGGCCAGTGGGCGGACCTGCGCGACCCGATGACAACCATCACCACGCGCGACCGTCTGGCGCTCGTGACCGTGTGGCTCAAGGGCGAGCCCTGGGTGATCGTGGACATCACTCTGCGCATGCTGGTGCCGCGTGAGCTCTACAACGCCCAGGACTTCCCCCCCGGCTACGTCATCGACCGGACCGCATCCGGCAAGCCCCTGACGAAAACCGCCCAGGTGCGGATGGTGGGCAACTCCGTGAGCCCCGTGCCCATGCAGCAAATCGTCTCTCTCAACTCCCCCGAGTCCACGGCCTGGCAACTGCGTCGCGCGGCTTGAGCGCGACTCCACCCACAATCTGGCCCGCCCCACGCGGGCCGCTCTATTTCCAGAAAGGTGCCCACCATGAGCATCAGCCTGACCCTCTCTGAAGACGAAATCAGGGAGCTCACCCACTACCAATTTCCCTCCATGCAACTCAAGGCGCTGCACAAGCGCGGATTCTTCCGTGCACGGCTCAGCGAGCGCACGGGCAAAGTGCTGCTGGAGCGCGACCACTACCTGGCGGTGTGCGCTGGCCCAGCTCCGTCCACCGCGCCGCGCGTGCGGCCGCCGCAGATGCGGAGGCCAGCATGAGCAAGCGCCGCAGCGACCTGCCGAAGCGTGTCTACGAAAAGGGCGGCGCCTATTGGCATGTCCGCGCCAAAGGGAAAAAGCGGATCTGGACGCGGTTGTCCACGATTCGCGATGGCCTGCCTGCTCTGTATCGAGCCATGGCTGATATGGAGCAGGCAGACCAGGCCCGGGACAGCATGGCCGCACTGATCGCGGACTGGCTGGCGGAGGTCGGCAGCCGGCACAGCGTGAAAACGCAGGCCAACGACGCCTACCAAACGCGGACCATCTCCGAATCGTTCCAGGAGTTTCGCGCGCAGGAGGTCACCGCGCCGGCCATCGTGGAGTTCCTGAAACACTTCAGCGACAAGCCGCGCACCTACAACGCGTACCGCTCCATGCTGCGAGAACTGATGCGGTTCGCCGAAGAGAAAGGCTACCGGCCGCCAGGCACGAACCCGGTGGACAGCCTCAAGACAATGTCCGTGAAGGCGCGCACGCGGTACATCACGGATTCCGAGGTGCGCCGCATCAAAGTTGCCGTGATGTACGGGGACGACGGCAAGCGCACGCGCTCCGGCCATACGATCTGCGCGCTGATCGACATGGCGTACCTGACCGGGCAGCGCATTGGCGACCTGCTGACCCTGCGGTGGAGCGATGTGGGCAAGCAGGGCATCACGTTCCAGCCGGCAAAAACCGAGGGCTCGACCGGCGCTCAAGTCCTGATTGCATGGACGCAGCGCCTGCGAGATGTGGTGGACCGCCTGCGGGCACTGCCCAACCAAAGCCCCGCTTTCGTGTTCTGCACACTGCAAGGCCAGCCCTACACCTACTCGGGCGCGTCCACCGCCTGGAAACGCGCAGTGAAGCGGGCCGGGGTCATGGACTGCCATTTCCACGACCTTCGCGGCAAGGCCCTGACCGATGTGGACCGTGGGCGCGGGATCATGGAGGCGCAGCGCATGGGCGCCCACTCCACCCAGTCCCAGACCGCCGACTATGTGCGCCACAAACGCGCGCTGAAGGTGGACGCGACACGCTGAATTTCTTCTAACGCGCCTCTGCGCTGCCTATGGCGGGCAGCACCGATTGCAGGTGCGCGCGTTAGAAGAAAACGGTGCAAGCCGTTGATTTCAATAATTCGACCGGCTGCTTTGGGAGCAGAGGGTCGCGAGTTCGAATCCCGCCGCTCCGACCAAATCATTCAAGCCCCTGGTTCGAAAGAGCCAGGGGCTTTTGTCTAACAGAATCCAAAGCGTCTAACGCAGCGCCGCCAGCACGAGCCCTCGCTTCAGGCCAGCAAACCGACCACCGCGACGGTATGGCAGGCGCTGCCGGCAACCACGAACAGGTGCCAGATGCCATGCGAATGGCGCATGCTCGAAAGGCTTCGGTAGAACACCGTTCCTGCCGAATAGAGCAGTCCGCCCGCGAGCAGCCAGGCCAGGGTCTGCGCACCGTGGCGCAAGGCCATCGGCACCGCGCCCCCCAAGCTGAGCCAGCCAAGGCTGATGTACAGGGACAGGCGCGGCGGCGAATCGAAACCAAGTGCACGTATCGCGCCCTGCAATGCGAGCGCCCATACACCGGCAAGCAAGGACCAAGCCCACAAGCCAGAGGGCGCCATCAAGGCAAAAGGCGTGTGGCTGCCGGCAATCAGCAGGTAAATGCAGGCGTGGTCGACGCGCTGCCAAAAACGCTTGCGTGCCCCGGTGCAGCCATGAAAGAGGGCCGAGGCACCGAACAGCGCCGCCAGAGAGAGGCCAAACACCACAGAGCCCGCAATCTTGCGCGCATCGCCGCCGGCCACCGTTTCGCAGATGAGGCCCACACTGGCCACCACGCCCACAAGCAGGGCTGCCAGATGACTCCAGGTATTGAACCGCTCGCCGGGCTGGCACCAAACGCTCGTGCCGCTCGGCAAGCCTGCCTGCAAGTCTGGCATGAAGCCTCCTGTCACATGACCAAGGAACGCCGGACGCCGAGCCCGGCTCCGCCACCTTACGGCTCAGACGTGACAGGGCAATGATTGCAACTCACACGCTGCAGCGCCGTCCGCCGGATACCCCACGACGTGCCGCGTCAAATTGCAACACCAGGCCTTGAAACCATCCCCAAACCATCCATATGGATGGCATAAGGATGTTCCATGGCCGCAAACACAACCACCTCCAACCCTCGCGTGAGCGAATCCGAGAAGCTCACCATCAATCTGGGCTATGTCGACCTGGGCCAGATCGACCTGCTGGTCGCCGAAGGCTTCTACGCCAACCGCAGCGATTTCATCCGCACAGCGATACGCAATCACTTGCGCAGCCATGCGGACGCGGTGCAACAGGTCGTCGCCCGCAAGATGCTGGTCCTTGGGATGCAGCATTTCTCCCAGGCCGATCTCATGCGGGTGCATGCTGCCGGGGAAAAGCTGCAGATCCGCGTGTTGGGCCTGGCCAGCATTGCGCAGGACGTGCCTGCGCAGCTTGCCGCCGAAACCATCGAATCCATCACGGTGCTGGGAGCGCTCCAGGCCAGCCCCGCCGTTCGTGCCGCTCTGGCCGGCCGCATTACCTGAGAACCATTCCATGAAACAGCTTTTTCAAGACATGCTGGGTGAGGCGACACGCCTGACGCGCACCGGCAATCTGCTGGAAGCCACCGCGCTGATTCAGCGCACGCTGCGAGGCCAAAGTGCGCCCACACCCCACGACAAGCCAGCCGCAACCAGTCATCGGGATGCAGGCTGGATCGTCGATGCCGAAGCCCGCTTCATCGACGATGCTCCCGAACTCGCCGTGCCTGTGGGCACATCGCAGGCAGGCACCTCCAGCGACGAGCAATGGCTGCTCGGCAGCTACTGTCACGGAGGCCGGCAACTGGCCTATCGTCTGTACGTGCCGCCAGGAAGTGCCCTCGAAGCGGGACCTCGCCCGCTCATCCTCATGCTGCACGGCTGCACCCAAGGGCCGCAAGACTTCGCCGCCGGCACGCGCATGAATGACCAGGCGCGCAGCGCTGGCGTACTGGTGCTCTATCCCGAACAAACACAGCATGCAAACTCGCAAAAGTGCTGGAACTGGTTCAAGGCCCAGCACCAGCAACGGGGCCGGGGCGAGCCCGCACTGCTGGCAGGCCTCACGCGCCAGGTGATGGCCGACCATGGCGCGGACGCATCGCGGGTCTATGTCGCCGGACTTTCGGCCGGAGGTGCAATGGCGGACATATTGGGACGCACCTATCCCGAGCTGTTCGCCGCCGTGGGCGTGCATTCGGGCCTGGCCGCCGGTGCCGCGTCCAATCTGCCCTCAGCCCTCGAGGCGATGCGAAGAGGCGCAGCATCTGGCTCGGCCAGCGGCCCCAGCGTGTGTCCAGTGATCGTGTTTCATGGTGACGCGGACACCACGGTACATCACGACAACGGCGCGGCCGTCGTGCATGCTGCACGCAGCGCGCAAAGCCCCACAGGCGCACCTCGCGTCAGCCGGGGCCATGCGCCGAACCGCCAACGGTTCACCCGCTCTGCCTATATCGCAGCCGATGGCAGTACCGCCATCGAGCACTGGCAACTGCATGGCGCAGGCCACGCCTGGTCCGGCGGCAGCGCAGCGGGCAGCTACACCGCGCCGGGAGGAATCGACGCCAGCGCCGAGATGCTGCGCTTTTTCCTGTCGCACCAGCGTGCGCGCAACTGCTGATTAGGCGCCGCTGCTCGCATTCGCCAACCACATGATTTCAAAGGCTCACAAGGGTTAGGAATGGTTGAGCATGGGCCTATTACTCCGGAAGAGCAGGCTCAGCAATAAATGGGCTGGCCAGGACAGCAAAAGGGCCCCCAGGGTCCTTTTTTGCCTGCATGGAGTCAAGCTGCCTCGAAAGGCATGGGAAATCACCGCGAGGCACAAGAGACAAGGCAGCCATATGAAATTCACGATGGGTTGAAAGCTCTGCCAGATGAGATAAGCACAGCCCTGACCATTTCGGAAGCTGGAATACAGGAGCCTTGTCCATGCTGGAGACCTTGATAAATCCGGGCTACGCCTGCGAAGGATATGCAGTGAAAGCCAGGCAGGACGTACAGGATCTTCTTGTAAGCCTGGCCTGCAGGCCTGCATGGCAGCAGATGCTGCGCAGTAATACGCGGTGGACGCACTGCCAGCGCCAGCGGCATGGTCCGCGAGAGATACCTTTACCGCGCTCTTCCACATGTCCAGCTCGGTCTGGGAGACCTTCGGGCAAGACAGCGCTCAGTCGCCCTTTCCCGGACAGCTGCCGGCCGATCAAAACCACACGGGGACCCACAAAAGAAAAGGCCCGCGACTGCGGGCCCTTGATCAGATTCAGATCTCGAAAGCGGTTCGGTCCGCTGCGTCCTTGATCCAGCCGGGAGGCTTGCCCCGGCCGGTCCATGTTGCGCCAGTAGACGGATCACGGTACTTGGCCACACCTGTGCCAGCAGGAGACTTGCGCTTACCGGTAGCAAACACGTCTTCCTGGGTCAACTGGAACTGCTGGACCAGTTCACGGACCTTGGCGATGGCACCGCCTTTTTCGGCTTTGAGGACCTCGGCAATGCGAGCCTCGATCTCGGCCTTTTGCTGAAGGAGAGTCTTGTAATCAGATGTCATGGCTTTTTCTTTGGATGCATGCTAGCAAAAACGCATTCTATTCAAAAAATGCTCCGCACCCCAAAGCACAAGCTTTCCACCGCCGTGTGCTGGGACAGAGAAGCCCTTCCGCTTGGCACCCCACAGCCGTGGAGCGAGGCTCCGTGGCCGACGCGGCGGCTGCCCAGATCAATCGCTGCCGCACCTCTGCACACTTGCGCACACCTCTTCGCGCCAAGGAGTCAGCCCCTTGGGCAGCAATGACTTGCCCTCGGCTGCCGCGATGTGGAATGTGGAGATAGTTGCCCCGGCACGTCAAAAGAAACGGTGCTCTCCCCTGCGGCGAGCGATGGCAAAAGCAAGAACGATTCACCGCCCAAACAGGAGTGGCGGATTGATGAGAAGCAACGCAAATAGATCGGGACACTTGACCCATCGCTCTTGGCATGGCGCAGGCCTCGAACGATGCAGCCCCCTCCGAAACCCTGTGGACTGCCTGGCAGCGTCCTTCATGCGCCGACGCGACCTGATCTTTCACACGCCCGTCGCCCTGGCTGGCAACCCGACCGCAGATCGGCGTATGCGACTTTGGGAAATGGCAGCAGCCTCTGTGGAACCCGTTCCTACAGCCCTCCAGAATGCGCCAAGCCAGACTGGGACCTTTCCAATCAAGAAGGAATTCCCATGAATCCCAACATCCTCCAGCGCCGCACCTCTCTCGCCATCGTGATGGCCGCCGCACTTTTGGGCGCATGTGCCCAGTCCCAGCCCTCGCCCAACGCGCCGGTCACCGCCGTCATGGGCACGGTCGATCTGAGAGAGCCCATGCCGCTCCCGTCCGATGCCGTGCTGGTTGTGGAGCTGCAGGACACCTCTCGCGCCGATGCCGCCGCCCCCGTGATATCTCAGCAATCCGTGCGGCTTGAAGGCCTCAAGCCCCCGTTCAGCTACAAGCTGCCCGTGGAGCCCAATCGTCTCAATCCTGCGGCGCAATATACGGTGACCTCACGCATCACCCAGGGCAACCAGCTCATCTTCACCAATGACACCGTCCACCCGGTCCTGACCCGTGGAGCAGGCCCGAAGGCCGATATGGTGCTGGTGCGGGTTGCCCCCTGACCTTCCCTAAAAAGACAAAGCCCGCAGGACATTCCGGCGGGCTTTGTCGCGCAGAGGGCACCAGGCGGCCATCAAGGCATGCCGTTGGCACCATGCGTGCGAAAGCCTGGGCGCTCGCAAAGCCGCTCATAGTACGCACGGACTGCGGGCAAGTCAGGGCGATCCATCGGGGCAGACAGCCAGCGGTGGGCAGACAGGCCCAGCACGATGTCGGCAAGGGTGAGTTGCGCGCCTGCAGCAAAGGCGCCTGTGCGCGACAGTTGCTCCTCCAGTATGCGCATGTGGCGATGCCAGTTCGCCATGCTGCTGGCCAGCAGCGCAGGATCCTGATGCTCCGGACTGTTTCTCACCAATCCCATGAAGGCATAGCGCCAGGAGTTGTTCAGTTCGGTCGCCTGCCAGTCCATCCATTGCTCGACGCGTGCGCGCTCTGCGGGTGCTGCAGGCAGCAGGTCATGCCGAGCCTGGCGCGCGGCAAGATAGCGGCAAATGGTGTTGGACTCCCACAGCACCAGCGCCCCATCAAGCAGCACGGGAACCATGGCATTCGGGTTGAGTGCAAGAAATCCCGGCTCCTGCGTTGACCGATGGCCCGAACCCCACTCTTCCTGTTCGAACGAGACTCCCAGCTCCACGCAAAGCCACAGCACCTTGCGCACATTGATGGACGATGACTTTCCCAGAATCCTGATCATTCGCAGCCTTCTTCGGTTTCGGTGATTTGCAATCCTGCATTGTCCCGTCCAATCCGATGAGGAATGCGGTCAGATTCCCACTGCTGCCGCATGATGCAGACATGCCTCTGGAACAGCTTTCATCCCGCCGAAACCACTCTGGCCCTTCTCCGACCGACACTGACCTGTGGACTGCATACATTGATGCAAGCGCACTGCCCAACCCGGGTCGCATGGCCTTGGGAGCCGTCATCACGGCGCCCGACGGAACACGGCAGCTTCTGTCCCAGGTCTGCCCCGACCAAGGCTGCAACAACGAAGCCGAGCTGCGGGCCTTGATGGCTGTGCTGCAGACCCTGCTAGGCCTGCAGGCTCGCCGGCTGGCCATCTTCACGGACAGCAGCGTCCTGGTAGAGCAGTTGGCGCCATCGCCCCGCCCCACCAGGCCCATCGTGCGGCTGGCCGACCTTTTCGATCAGGCCCGCGCCATGCTGGCCGAGTTCGAGCATGTGCAACTGCGCTGGATTCCTCGTCACCGCAACACCGAGGCCGACGCGCTGGCCAGAGCGGCCCTTTTGCAGCCGTGACCCCGCGCTTGCCGCACTCAGGCGGACTGCTGCCTGTCCAGCCGCTTGAGGAACACACCAATCTCCTTGACGACCTGGGCATCTCCCTTTTCCTGCGCACAGGCCAACCCCGTGCTCCACGCCTGCCGAGCCCCCGAAGCATCGTCCAGCGCCAGCAATGCCCGGCCCAGAAGCTTCCATGCCACCGAATAGCCGGGATCGAGTTCAGTGGCGCGCTGCAGGTGCGAGTGCGCCACAGCAGGCGCATCGCCATCAAGATACGCCTTGCCCAACGTGCAGCGCATCAAAGCCGAGTCCTTGCCGGACGCCAGGAGGCCCTCGAGCCTTTGCGTCATTTCGTTCATGGTTTCATCCTTTGGTGGCAATGCATGTTCTCGATCCAGCTGAAATTGCGGTCATGCTACAATCTCGCGGTTGTCTGCGCAGACAATGCTGTATCTCACGCCGGCGCGTCGTGCACTACGACGAAAAAAACAACGGTGACAGCCGCAGAGACGTTCTGCCGTAAAACGATGGTCGCGTAAGAGCCATCGTCCACATCACCCGCAAAAAGCCCGCTTTCAAGCGGGCTTTTTGCATTCCCACTGCATGGCTGGTCTCACGATGGCGTGTGAAAAACAGGATTTACGACTCAGTTGCATGCAACTTCACCCGAGTTAGCTCCGTCAAGCACCTTGTTTCAATTTACACTTGACAACCAGGAAGGACCGGAGGCGCCAGACGCCAGCGCTCTCATTTCAAACTCTTAGCATGTGTCCTTCCTGGATTGATCGCATGGAACGCTCCATTCAGCGCCCCGGCCGCCTCCGCAGCCGGGGCGTTTTTTCTTGACGACGATCGCTCAGGCGCCCTGGCAACAACCGAAACGGGCACAAAGGCAAGTTTTTTCTCAATTCCAGAGAAAAGCACAGGTTTATTTGAGAATGATTCTTGTTTGCGTATATGATTCAACCCATGCCGCAGCATTCATGGTGTTGCAGCAGTTCAGTTTCATCGTGGGGCGACTCGTCAGGCCAGTTCAGCCTGCAGTCGTTTTTGCCAGCCAGCGGTATGCCGGTTAGCCAGGCTCTTTTTTTAAAGCACGATCATTTCTGAATATTCAATGCATCAGTTGCATTGAGGCAGCGTCCACAGCAGGCGCTTTTTCTTCGCCTCAACACTGCCATCGCGCATCCATCGCGCACCGGCCTGCAACTGCACGCCAAATTTCTCTGAACTCCATCGCATCCAGGCAATGCCCTGACTGCAGATTTCCTTCGCGCAATGCAACAGGCCCGGCCCGCGCCAAGCGCAAGCCGGGCCTTTCCCGTTGCCGGATCAGGAACCGCGGCGGCGCAAACGGATGGCCAGCCCGCCCATCATCAGACTCAGCAGAGCCACAGCCCATTCGCTCAGTGAAGGAATCGCCGCTGCCGTGCCGCCGCCGACCGCCGCAGCAGGCACAACCAGTGCAGAGGGATCTTCCACCCGGCCGTTGGCCACCAGATCGTCATCACCCAGGCCACCATCGCGCAGCACGAAGGAGACGACGCGCCCCTGCAGCGTTGCCGGTATCCGATACCAGTGCTGCGTGGCGTTGTCGCTTGTGCGCCCCCACTTCCAGTACTCGGCACCGTTGGGCAGATCACTGGGATAGGTCAGCTTGACAGTCACGAGCGCACCCGCATCACAGCCATCGGTATTCAGCTTCAGCAGTCCGTGGGGCACCACAGCCCCCGGACGCGGTGTGCCAGGCGCCGCCATGACCTGAGGCGGCTCGGCCAGGCGGCAGTTGATACCGCCGCCGGCGACTTCGCCCGATACCGCCATCTGGCCCGACCCGGTGATGTTGAAGCGGTTGGCCTGGTCCACAGGACCTGCAGCAGCCGCCAGCAACGGATAGCTGGCAGTCACAGCCGCATGGACCCCATCGCTCACGCTCAGTTGCAAGCTGGCCGAACCGGCCACCGATGCCAGATAGACGGCGGAGCGAAACTGCTCCGACACCTGAGCGGGGCTGCCGCGCAACTGTATGCCCGGCTGCGCGGCATCGGCGTCCTCCAGTCCAAGCACCTGCCCGTTGCTGGCAACAATGGACAGCGTCACGACAGGGCTGTCGGCATCTGCCACCTGCACATCGGCCAGATCGGCCGCCTGGCCAACCACCACGGATTGCGCATTGGCGGGCAAGCCACTGAGCGATGGCGCCTGCCCACCGAAATTCAGACCCAGCAAAATCGGATTGTGGTCGCTGGAACGATAGGCCGTCGGCGCATAGAAGCCGGCCTGCTGGTCCAGCGACTTGAACTCGAGGTTGTAGTCCAGGACTTCAGGCTCCTCGGCATTGATGGCCCACTTGACCGCGCGCCCCACGCTCGGCTGCAGGCTGGCACTTACCAGCACATGGTCCAGCGAGCCCCACATTCCATCGAACGCATAGGACAGGCCCTGAGACACCTTGGCGTAGCCGCCATCCTCCAGCGCCTTGATGGGGTCCTCCTTCGAGTACGCATTGAAATCCCCGACCAGCACCACATGCGGACTGGTCGTGCCTGTGGGCCGGGTTGCCAGCCAGCTGCTCAGTTGCTCGGCCGTCTTCACACGCGCGGCGTTGTTGGCGCCCTGGCCGTCAAGTGCGTCTGCATTGCCGGGGCTGCTAAGCACACTGCCCTTGGATTTGAAGTGATTCACCACCAGCGTGAACTGCTCCGTGCTGCCGCCTACCGCAAAAGTCTGTGCAATCGGTACGCGAGCGCCGCCAACGCCTGGGTTGAAGGCGTCGTAGGTGGTGACGCTGGGTGCCGCTGCGCTGCCCACCGGTGTGACACGATCGCTGCGATAGAGGATGGCCACGGTGATCGCATCCGTGCCAGCACCCGCCACCGTACCTGAAGCCTCGCTGAAAGGCGCCTTGACCACCGCATACACGGCGCCGGCAGGCTTGTCCGCACTCGCGTTCAAGGCGTCGGCCAGATCCTGGATGGCGCTGCCCGGGCCAAAGCCGTTGTTCTGCACCTCCATCAGGCCATACACATCGGCGCCCAGCCCCAGCAGATTGGCCACGATCTTGGCGCGCTGCCTGTCCAGCTCGGCAATGCTGTTGGCACCACGAATACCCTGCTGATTGCCCAGGGGCGTGCTGAACATCACCTGGGAAGAGCCGCTGGTGGCGCCCGTCAGGTTGAAGAAATTGAGCACGTTGGCCGAGGCAATCTTGAGCGATGCCGCCCCCACAGCCTGCTGCAACTGAGCAGCCGAGGGACGCACCGCCCCCGAGAACTGCGGCGTCTGCGTGGGCTGTACGCGGTAGCTGGTCAGATACGGCTCGCTGGCAGCTGCATCCGAGAACTGATCGAGCACGCCGATGACACGGTCCACGCCATCGCCGGCACGCAGCGTGTTGGAGGCCGACAGAGACTGTCCGCCGCGGCCCGGCACAGAGGCTGGATTCTGTGCGCCAGAGCGATCATCCAGAATGATCTGGCTGCGCTGCAATGTCTGCACATAGGCGGCATAGCCCGTCACGCTGGGCGCATTGAGTTCGGTGTACTGCGCCAGCGGCGCGTCGGCAGACAGCGTGACATTGCCGTAGCGGCCCAGCGTGCGGTTGTCGCTCACCACCAGCTTGCCGCCCGCAGTGGCGGACGCGACCTCCACACGCATCCCCTCCAGACGCTCCCACTGCCCCATGTCGCTGACAGGCAGCGTGACGCGCACGGGCTCCGGCAAGGCGGCCGCGCCACGGACCACGAAGTCCGTGACGGCGCTGAGCTGGGTCTGGTTGCGAAACTCGCTCACCGAGGCGGAGACCTGCACCAGCTTGCCTACCGTGCCCTCATCCACCCCGGGATTCGCATTGCCGTAATAGACGAAGACGCCCTCCGAGGTGGCAGCATCGCCATCGGAATCCGCCTCCTCCTCCTGCACGAAGAAGCCGCTCAACCCTGACATATAGGCCGTTACCACGGCGCTCACTGTCACCTTCTGCCCCACCAGGGGAGACTGGTCGCCGGAACCCTGGAGTGCAGAAATTCTGGTGATGGGCGGCTCGTCCCCCGTCGTGAAGCCCAGCGCCGTGCCGGTCCACACATTGCCCGAGGTATCCAACACCGGCTCGCCCACGGGAACCAGGCTGTAGGACGTATTGACCGCCAGCCGTACACCGGCGTTGAGCGTGATGGTCGAGCCACTGAATTTCACCTTCGCCGCATCGCCAGCCTGCAGCATTGCCACCACGGTGCTGCCCTGGCGCAGTTCGAAGCTGCCGCTACCGGGTTTCACCGCCTCATCAAAGCTCAGCTTGATTTCGGGATTCAGCGCCACCCCGGTTGCCGCCGCAGCAGGAATGGTGGCCTGCACAGTGGGTGGCGTGGTATCGGGCAGTGCCAGGGCGATGGAGACATCGTCAACGGCCAGGCCGTGATCGTTGCCCACATCATTGAGTTCGACCCAACGCAGCCACAACGTGGCCCCTGGCGCCCAGCCCAGACCGCGCAGATCGCCGCCCACATCATTCACCCGTCCGGCCACATTGCCATCCACCGGGGCGGCAGTACCGGTAGCGATCGGCGATTTCCAATTGAAATTCGCACCGGCAGGCAGCCATTCAGGCACATCGGCAAAGGTCGCGCCCATGCCGTACTCCAGCTCCATGGGCTGCTCGGAGGTGTTGCCGCCATTGCGCCATTGCTCGCCACTGAATCGCAGGCTGATCCCATCCACCGCGCCGCCCGTGTCATTGCGCATCGCCAGTGCAATCCAGCCGGCCACGGCACCCTGGGAGGGGCTGCCAAAGTAAGCTCCACCCGATGCCACGCCACCCAATGCACGGTCCGCATCCAGCCCCAGGCTGTAGAAGCTGCCGGCATTGGACGCGCCATTGCCTGCCGCATATGCAGTGATGGCCGCCAGGCTCCTGTTGAAGAGAAACCAGCCCGGCAGGGTGCTGTCATTGGCCCAGGCCAGCCCCGTCCCGGACGCGGCCAGGGTGTCGAAATTCTGCGCATAGGTGCCAGTGAAAGGAACCTGCGCCCATACGCCGGCGGAGGCCGAAAGAAGCAGGCCTGCACCATACAGACGCCAACGATGGCGCTGCAGCGGCGGACTCATCGGATTGGCCGGGTTGAACATAAACGGAATCAGCGTGCGGGCAATGGACATGGATGTGCAATAAAAAAATAATGCGCATCCCCCCGTGGTTGCGCAACTTTCGGTTTATCGCGCATGGACATGACCAGCCTGTGACTCGGCGGATGCTCCCGCGTCCTACGCGCAGACTGGCCGCTCACCCATCTGCCACTCCCCACACGGCATGCATCATTGCACCCAGTTTCTGAATCGTTTCATTGCCGGCCCTGGGGCATTTCCTCCTCCCTCCCTCTCATTCCCCCAGGAAGCCTTCAAAAAGGCACCGGCTCTTTCTTCCCAGGCCAGCGCAAGCCGCTGGCCTTTTTCTTGGGCGCGCCTCGTCGCCACAACCATCCTCGTCACCCGTCTTGAACGCGCCACGTCGCTGGTGGCTTTTCGTGCGTCCGCACACTCCCACACTCTTTTTCTTACTCATAACTTACAAAATATTCATTCCCGTGATATACACGCGCATCTCCCACTGAAAATCATCATCGCCATGACATCCGACTACAGGGCCCTGCTGCAACAAAAAGCCGATCTTGAGAAAAAGATCGACGCTCTGATCAAGCACGCAAGAACGGATGCGATCACTGAAGCAAAGGCCATGGTGCAGCAATATGGCCTGACGAAAGAGGATGTCTTCCCCTCCGCCAGGATCAAACCTCGCAAGACCGGACAGCGCAGCGTGGGCGAACCCAAATTCCGCAACCCCGAAACCGGCGCAACATGGACAGGCCGCGGAAAGCCGCCCAAGTGGATAGAAGGCAAGGACCGCGCAAGCCTCGCCATCTGATCGCCAGCCATATTCAGGCGCGATGCCATACCATGTGCTTCCATCACCAGGAGCAAGCACACATGAGCAAACAGAACTCGGACACGCTGTTGGCTGCAGAACTGGCCGACCACTTCATAGAAGTCATTTTGTCGACCAAGCCCGAACTGCTGGTGTCGGGCATCGGCGGAGTGGCAGACCTGAACCACATACAGCATGGAGCCAAGGCCCTGGCACATTTCCGCCTGACGCTGATCCAGGAACTGTCCCAGCAGCCCATGCCCGACATGAACAGCCACTGAGGCGGGCGCGAGGCAACGAACAGGCAAGAAAAAACCGCCACACACTGAGGTCTTCAGTGTGTGGCGGTATCTTGGATGGTGGAGCTGGCGGGAATTGAACCCGCGTCCGCAAGCCTTCGCCGGGCAGATCTACATGTTTAGCGTTCTGTTTTGAGTCTCGCCTCCCGAGTCGCGCAGGCGCACGCTACCCGGGATGCCAGCTTCCTTGGATCTTGCCACGTACTAAGAAGCCCAGCACGCAGCCAGCTGATGTGAATTCCCTTGCAGCCGGGAGGTATTGCTACCCCCTTGCCCAGCCCATCAGCGTGCTGTTGCAAGGCTCACCGGATTTAAGCGGCGAGTGCGAAACGTTCGTCGTTTGCAGTTAGTTTTTTGAATGGAGATTTACGAGCGTCAATCAAGCTCGACATGCACCACACCGGTCCCGAACCCACGTCGAAACCAGGACAGCCCCAAGGCTCCTATCTTAGCCTCTTTCCAGCAGTTTCAAGAGCTCCAGCGGAGAATTGATTTGCGCATCCGCCTGCCAGTGCAGCGTATCGCCGGCTGCGCCAAGGTAGCCGTAGCAAGCCGCCACGGTCTTCATGCCTGCGGCCTTGCCTGCAACGATGTCGCGCTCGTCGTCACCGACATAGACAAAACTCTCGGGAGGAAGGCCGATACGCGCGGCAGCCTCCAGCAAGGGTGCAGGATGGGGCTTTGCATGGGGCGTGGTGTCGCCGCTGACGACGGCTGACGCAGTTGCGAACAGCGGCATCTGTTGCGTCAGCGGATCGGTAAAGCGCATGGACTTGTTCGTGACCACGCCCCAGGGCATGGACACAGCCTGGAGTCGCGCAATCAGTTCCTCGACACCCTCGAACGCATAGGTGCGCTCTGTCATGCATTGCTCGTAGTTGCGGAAGAACTCCTCGCGCATCTGCGCAAACTCGGGCGAGTCGGGCGTGAGCCCGAACCCCACCCCCAGCATGCCCCGCGCCCCCGCGCCCGCCATGGGTCGATATCGCTCATAGGGAATTGAAGGCATACCCCGATCCGTACGCATCCTGTCTGCGGCTGCACCCAGGTCTGGTGCACTGTCGATCAAGGTGCCGTCCAGATCGAACAGCACGGCTCGGACTTCTTTCCACATGCGGCTTACCCTTCGGCCCGGCGCGTGGCCAGCATGTAGTTCACAGATGTGTCTGCACTGAGCCAGTAGCGCCCTGTGATGGGGTTGTGCTGCAGGCCTTTGCTGGCCTGCAGATCAAGGCCAGCCTGACGGGCGAACATGGCGAGTTCGCTGGGCTGGATCAGTTTCGCGTACTCATGCGTACCCTTGGGAATCATCTTGAGCAGGTATTCTGCCGCGACGATGGCCAGACCGAAGGCCTTTGCACTGCGGTTGATCGTGGAGAAGAACACCCAGCCGCCAGGCTTGACCAGCTCAGCACAGGCCGATACCACGGAGGCGGGATCGGGCACATGCTCCAGCATCTCCATGCAGGTCACCACGTCAAAGGAACCAGGCTGCTCCTGTGCCAGACGCTCCACACTCACTTCGTGGTAGTGGATGTTGGGCGTACCCGTCTCCAGTGCATGCAGCTGGGCCACGCGCAATGCCTTGGTGGCCAGATCGATGCCAACCACTTCGCGCGCACCCTTGCGCGCCATGGAGTCGGCAAGGATGCCGCCGCCACACCCGACATCCAGAATTCTGCGCCCCTTCAAGGGAACTTGCGCATCGATCCAGTCCAGCCGCAGCGGATTGATCTGATGCAGGGGTTTGAACTCACTTTCCGGGTCCCACCAGCGATGGGCCAGGCTGGAGAATTTCTCCAGCTCCGCCGGGTCGGCGTTGAGGTTGATTGCGTTGCTCATGGAGTCGATTGTCGGCGATTGCAGCGACCGTTCAGCCATAAAAAAAGCCCCGTTGCCGGGGCTTTTGCGAGAAGCAATCGAAAGATTACTGGGCGGCGCGGGTGCCGACCACTTCGATTTCCACGCGACGGTTCTTCGCGCGGCCTTCCTTGGTCTTGTTGTCGGCGATGGGCTGCTTTTCGCCCTTGCCTTCAGTGTAGACGCGGTTCTTTTCGATGCCCTTGGACACCAGGTAAGCCTTCACAGCTTCAGCGCGGCGAACCGACAGCTTCTGGTTGTAGGCGTCAGAGCCAACGGAGTCGGTGTGACCGACGGCGATGACCACTTCCAGGTTGATACCCTTGACCTTGGAGGCCAGGTCATCCAGCTTGGCCTTGCCTTCGGGCTTCAGAACCGACTTGTCGAAGTCGAAGAAAGCGTCGGCAGAGAAGGTCACCTTGGAGGCCACGGCCGGAGCGGGTGCCGGTGCGGGTGCGGGAGTTGCCGGAGCGGGCGTTGCGGCGGGAGCCACAGCGGCGGCCACAGGCTTCAGAGCGCCGTCGCAGTCAGCAGCTGCAGTGGCGGGCGTCCAGTTGGCATCGCGCCAGCACAGTTCGTTCGTGCCGTTCTTCCACACCAGTTCGCTGGTGCCGTTTTGCCAGTTGTCGATGGTCTTGCCACCGTCAGCAGCCTTCACTTGTGCGCCAGCGGCCGTTGCGAGGGCGGCAGAGGCAAACAACATCGCCACTTTGTTCAGTTTCTTCATGGTTCTCCTCTTGGGGAAAAAGCCGCAGCAGGGCTGCGAATCTGTGGACGTCATCAGTGACCATCACCAAAAACGTTGAATTGATTGTGCCATACGTCACATGCAGACGGACCGCCAAGCGGGGGCCAACAAGTAGGACAGCGGCGGAATTCCAGGGTTATGTTGCTCGGCTGCTACACGTCATTCGACCTAAAATGGGCCTTTTCCCGCCGTCAGAGTATCGCCACACATGACCCAGTTTGCTAAAGAAACCCTGCCCATCAGCCTCGAAGAGGAGATGCGTCGCAGCTATCTCGATTACGCAATGAGCGTGATCGTGGGCCGGGCGCTGCCCGATGCGCGAGATGGTCTCAAGCCTGTGCATCGGCGCGTGCTTTTTGCCATGCACGAGCTCAACAACGACTGGAACCGGCCGTACAAGAAGTCGGCGCGTATCGTCGGCGATGTGATAGGTAAATACCACCCGCACGGCGACAGTGCGGTGTACGACACCATCGTGCGCATGGCGCAGGATTTCTCGCTGCGCCACATGCTGGTGGACGGTCAGGGCAACTTCGGTTCGGTGGACGGGGACAGCGCGGCGGCGATGCGTTACACCGAAATCCGCCTGTCCAAGATTGCCCATGAAATGCTGGGCGATATCGACAAGGAAACGGTCGATTACGGCCCGAACTACGACGGCAGCGAGCGCGAGCCGCTGGTGCTGCCTGCGCGGCTGCCCAATCTGCTGGTCAACGGTTCCTCGGGCATTGCCGTGGGCATGGCCACCAATATTCCACCGCACAACCTCAACGAGGTGGTGGACGCCTGCCTGCACCTGCTGCAGACGCCCCAGGCCACCATCGACGAGCTGATGGAGATCATCCCCGCGCCCGACTTCCCGACGGCCGGCATCATCTATGGCATCAACGGTGTCAAGGAGGGCTATCGCACGGGTCGCGGACGCGTGGTGATGCGTGCCAAGTGCCACTTCGAGGACATCGACCGCGGCCAGCGCCAGGCCATCATCGTCGATGAGCTGCCCTACCAGGTCAACAAGAAGACGCTGCAGGAGCGCATGGCCGAGCTGGTGCACGAAAAGAAGATCGAGGGCATCAGCCACATCCAGGACGAGTCCGACAAGTCGGGCATGCGCCTGGTGATCGAGCTCAAGCGCGGCGAAGTGCCCGAGGTCGTGCTCAACAACCTGTACAAGCTGACCCAGCTGCAAGACACCTTCGGCATGAACATGGTGGCGCTGGTCGATGGCCAGCCCAAGCTGTGCAATCTGAAGGATCTGGTCGAGGTCTTCCTGCAGCACCGCCGCGAAGTGGTCACGCGCCGCACGGTCTATGAACTGCGCAAGGCGCGCGAGCGCGGCCATGTGCTGGAAGGCCTGGCGGTCGCGCTGGCCAACATCGACGACTTCATCGCCATCATCCGCAACGCGCCGACGCCGCCTGTGGCCAAGGCCGAACTGATGACGCGCAACTGGGACAGCAAGCTGGTGCGCGAGATGCTCACGCGCACCCGCACCGATGGCGGCGTGGTCAACGCCGACGACTACCGCCCCGACGGCCTGGAGCGCGAATTCGGCATGCAGGCCGATGGCCTGTACCGCCTGTCCGAGACCCAGGCCCAGGAAATCCTGCAGATGCGCCTGCAGCGCCTGACCGGCCTGGAGCAGGACAAGATCGTCGCCGAGTACAAGGACGTGATGTCCATCATCGAGGACCTGCTGGACATCCTGTCCAAGCCCGAGCGCGTGTCGGCCATCATTGGCGACGAACTCAAGCAGATCAAGGCCGAGTTCGGCCAGAGCAAGGTTGGAGCCCGCCGCAGCACGGTCGAGTACAGCGCGCAGGACCTGTCCACCGAGGACCTGATCACGCCCACCGACATGGTGGTCACGCTCAGCCACACGGGCTACATCAAGAGCCAGCCGCTGTCCGAGTACCGCTCGCAAAAGCGCGGCGGCCGCGGCAAGCAGGCCACGGCCACCAAGGAAGACGACTGGATCGACCAGCTGTTCATCGCCAACACGCACGACTACCTGCTGTGCTTTTCCAACCGCGGCCGCCTGTACTGGCTCAAGGTCTGGGAAGTGCCGGCGGGCTCGCGCGGTTCGCGTGGCCGCCCCATCGTCAACATGTTCCCTCTGCAGGATGGCGAGAAGATCAACGTGGTGCTGCCGCTGACGGGCGAGTACCGCAGCTTCCCGGCCGACCACTATGTGTTCATGTCCACCAGCATGGGCACCGTGAAGAAGACGGCGCTGGACGAGTTCTCCAACCCGCGCAAGGCCGGCATCATCGCCGTGGGCCTGGACGAGGGCGATTTCCTGATCGGCGCAGCCCTCACCGACGGCAAGCATGACGTGATGCTGTTCAGCGACGGCGGCAAGGCCGTTCGATTCGACGAAAACGACGTGCGCCCCATGGGCCGCAACGCGCGCGGCGTCAAGGGCATGACCCTGGAAGAGGGCCAGAGCGTGATCGCGATGCTGGTGGCCGAGGACGAATCGCAAAGCGTGCTCACGGCCACGGAAAACGGCTACGGCAAGCGCACCTCCATCGTCGAGTACACGCGCCATGGCCGAGGCACCAAGGGCATGATTGCCATCCAGCAGTCCGAGCGTAACGGCAAGGTGGTCGCCGCCACCCTGGTCCACGCCGATGACGAAATCATGCTGATCACCGACACTGGCGTGCTGGTGCGTACCCGGGTGTCGGAAATCCGCGAGCTGGGCCGAGCCACCCAGGGCGTGACGCTGATCTCGCTGGACGAAGGCGCCAAGCTGGGCGGCCTGCAGCGCATCGTCGAAAACGATGCCAACGAAGTCGAGGGCGAGGCCACGGGCGAGGAAGCCCCGGGCGGCGACGAAGCCGCTGCCGAAGGCACGGGCGAGCCCGCCTGATGACCCGGCCGCCGCTGGGGCTGCCTCCCACACCGGGAGTGCAGCCGTAGCGGCGGCCCAGATTTTTGACAGTTGCAGGCCCGGCCCGAACTGGCGCCTGCGCGTGACTTGACAGTGAACTCCATGAACCGCCCTTACAACTTCTCCGCCGGCCCTGCCGCCATTCCCGCCGAAGTGCTGCAGCAGGCAGCCGCCGAAATGCTCGACTGGCACGGGTCCGGCATGAGCGTGATGGAGATGAGCCACCGCGGCAAGGAGTTCATCTCCATCTACGAACAGGCCGAGGCCGATCTGCGCGAGCTGCTGGCCGTGCCGCCCGAATTCAAGATTCTGTTCATGCAGGGCGGCGGCCTGGCCGAGAACGCCATCGTTCCGCTGAACCTGTCGCGCGCCGGCACGGTGGACTTCGTGCTCAGCGGCAGCTGGAGCCAGAAGTCGGCCAAGGAAGCACGCAAGTACGTGGCCGATGCACACATCGCAGCCAGCGGCGAGGACAGCCAATTCACCACCCTGCCCGCCCCTGAAAGCTGGCAACTGAGCCGTGGCGCCAGCTACGTACACATCTGCAGCAACGAAACCATCCATGGCGTGGAGTTCCAGGAACTGCCCGACCTGAAGGCGCTGGACTGCGATGCTCCGCTGGTGGTGGATTTCTCCTCGCACGTGGCCTCGCGCCCCGTCGATTGGAGCCGCGTGGGCCTGGCGTTCGGCGGTGCGCAAAAGAACCTGGGCCCGGCCGGCCTGACCCTGGTCATCGTGCGTGAGGACCTGCTGGGCCACGCCCTGCCCGCCTGCCCTTCGGCTTTCGACTACAAGACCGTGGCCGACAACCAGTCGATGTACAACACGCCGCCCACCTGGGGCATCTACATCGCGGGCCTGACCTTCCAGTGGATCAAGCGCCAGACCGAAGGCGGCCTGACCGGCGTGGCGGCCCTGCAGGCGCGCAATATCGCCAAGGCCGACCTGTTCTACCAGTACGTGGACCAGTCCTCGTTCTACGTGAACAAGGTCGCTGCCAATTGCCGCTCGCGCATGAACATCCCTTTCTTCCTGCGCGACGAGTCGCGCAATGACGCCTTCCTGGCCGGAGCCCGGGAACGCGGCCTGCTGCAGCTCAAGGGCCACAAGTCCGTCGGCGGCATGCGTGCCAGCATCTACAACGCCATGCCCATCGCTGGCGTGCAGGCGCTGGTGGAGTACATGCGCGAATTCGAACAGCGCAACGCCTGACCGACCACACCCCCTTCCATGAGCACCCCACCCCAAGCCTCTCCCGATCTGGCGCATCTGCGCGTGCAGATCGACGATATCGACCAGCAACTGCTGGATCTGCTGAACCGACGCGCCCGCGTGGCCGAGCAGGTCGGCGAGGTCAAGAAGCGGGAAGGCACGCCCTTCTTCCGCCCTGACCGCGTGGCCCAGGTCATCCAGAAGATCGAGTCCGCCAACCCCGGCCCGCTCAAGAACGCCCATGTCTCGGCGATCTGGCGCGAGATCATGTCGGCCTGCCTGGCTCTGGAGTCACCCCAGCGCGTGGCCGTGCTGGGCCCGGCGGGCACGTTCTGCGAGGAAGCGGCCATCCAGTATTTCGGCGGCGCGGCCGACCTGATGTACTGCAACAGCTTCGACGAGGTGTTCCACGCCACGGCCGCGGGCAGCGCGCAGTACGGAGTGGTGGGCGTGGAAAACTCCAACGAAGGCGTGGTCACGCGCTCGCTGGACATGTTCCTGCATACGCCCTGCCACGTGGTGGGAGAGGTCAGCCTGCTGGTGCGCCACAACCTGCTGCGCAGCACCAACACGACCGAAGGCATCAAGGTGGTTGCGGCTCACCCCCAGGCCCTGGCCCAATGTCAGGGCTGGCTGTCCAAGCATCTGCCGCATGCCGAACGCCGCCCGGTGTCCAGCAACGCCGAAGGCGCCCGCCTGGCGGCGCTGCACCCCGACATCGCCGGCCTGGCCAGCGAACGCGCGGCCCAGCAATTCGGCCTGCACGTGGTGGCGCATGCCATTCAGGACGATGCCTACAACCGTACGCGCTTCGCCGTCATCTGCCTGCCGCACACGCTGGCGACGCCCGCGCCCAGCGGGCAGGATTGCACCAGCATCATCATCTCCGTGCCCAACCGTCCCGGCGCCGTGCATGACCTGCTGGTACCGCTCAAGCGGCACGGCGTCTCCATGACGCGCTTCGAATCGCGCCCCGCACGCACCGGCCAGTGGGAGTACTACTTCTACATCGACCTCGAAGGTCACCCGGCCCAGCCCAACGTGGCCAGCGCGCTGCAAGAGCTGCGCGAGCTGTGCGCCTTCTACAAGGTGCTGGGCACCTATCCGGTCTCCAAGTGATGCAGCCGTTCGAACAACTGGGGTTGATCGGCTGCGGCCTCATGGGCGGCTCGTTCGCGCTGGCGCTCAAGCAGGCCGGGCTGGTCAAGCGTGTCGTGGGCTACAGCAAATCCCCGTCCACCACCGAGCGCGCACGCCAGATGGGCGTCATCGATGTGGAGGCACCCTCGGCCCTGCTGGCCGCCGCCGGCGCAGACCTGGTGCTGCTGGCGGTGCCCGTGGCGGCCACCGAGGCCACGCTCAAGTCCATCAAGCACCTGGTCACGCCCGGGATGATGATCATGGACGTGGGCTCCACCAAGGTCGATGTGGTGCATGCCGCCCGCTCGGCATTGCGCGACCAGCTCGGCTCCTTCGTGCCGGCCCACCCCATTGCGGGCAAGGAAGTCTCGGGCGTCGAGCATTCCGACCCCCAGCTGTACAAGGGCGCACAGGTCATCCTGACGCCCACGGAACGCACACTGACCGAGCACCTGCAAAAGGCCCAGTCCCTGTGGGAGCTGCTGGGCTGCCGCGTGCGCGCCATGTCGCCAGAAGCCCACGACAGCGCCTTTGCCACGGTCAGCCACCTGCCGCATCTGCTGGCCTTCGCCATGATGCAAAGCGTGATCACCCAGCCCGATTCCGATGAGGTGCTGTCCCTGGCCGGCCCCGGCTTCCGTGACTTCACGCGCATTGCAGCAGGCGACCCCAAGATGTGGCGCGATGTGCTGCTGGCCAACAGCGAACAGGTGCTGGCGCAGTCGCGCCAGTTCCAGCAGGCGCTGCAGCAACTCGAATGCCTGATCCAGGCCGGCGACGGCCAAGGCCTGGAAGACCACCTGACCCTGGCCAGCGCGGCGCGTGCCCACTGGCGCATGGGCGTACCGCGCCGCTGACGCGCAACGGCGGCCGCGCTCCAAGCGCCCCCGAGCGCATCTGTGGATTGCGGCCAGCGCGGCCGCAATGCCTTCCGACAGCCTGTTTGCCTCCGAATTGCCATGTTCAGTACCGCCTTCCTCGATATCCCCCCTCTTTCCCGCGCTCAGGGCACGGTGAGCCTGCCAGGCTCCAAGAGCATCTCGAACCGCGTGCTGCTGCTGGCAGCGCTGAGCCAGGGAACGACCGTGGTCCACGACCTGCTTGACTCGGACGACACGCGCGTCATGCTCCGGGCCCTGCAGCAACTGGGCTGCACGGTGGAGCCCACCTCCATCACCCTCGGCCAGCCTGTGCGCATCACCGGCCTGGGCGGCGTCCTGCCCTCCGGCGCCAGTGCCGAGCTGTTCATGGGCAACGCCGGCACGGCCATGCGGCCGCTGACGGCTGCCCTGTCCGTGCTGGGCGGCGACTTCCAACTCAGCGGCGTGCCGCGCATGCATGAGCGCCCCATCGGCGATCTGGTCGATGCGCTGCGCCAGCTCGGCTGCCGCATCGACTATCTGGGCAACGAGGGCTTTCCTCCGCTGCACATCCGCCAGCCCGATCTCTCGCAGCTGCCGCACAGCCCCATCCAGGTGCGTGGCGATGTCTCCAGCCAGTTCCTGACCTCGCTGCTGATGGCGCTGCCGCTGCTGGCCACCACGCGCGACATCACCATCGAAGTCGTGGGCGAGCTGATCTCCAAGCCCTACATCCATATCACGCTGGAGTTGCTGGCCCGCTTCGGCATCGCCGTGCACAACGAGAACTGGCAGCGCTTCACCATCCCGGCCGGCAGTCGCTACCGCTCGCCGGGCGAGATCCATGTCGAGGCAGACGCCTCGTCGGCCAGCTACTTCATCGCACTGGGCGCCATCGCCTCGGACAGCGCCGAAGGCATCCGCATCCTCGGCGTGGGACTGGACTCCATCCAGGGCGATATCCGCTTTGTCGAAGCCGCGCGCGCCATGGGCGCCGAGGTGGAGGGAGGCCCGAACTGGCTGCGCATCCGCCGTGGCGCCTGGCCGCTCAAGGCCATCGACCTGGACTGCAACCACATCCCCGATGCCGCCATGACGCTGGCCGTCATGGCCCTGTATGCCGATGGCACGACCACGCTGCGCAACATCGCAAGCTGGCGCGTCAAGGAGACCGACCGCATCGCGGCCATGACCAAGGAGCTGCGCAAGCTGGGCGCCGAAGTCGAGGAAGGCGCGGACTTCATCCGCGTCACACCACCCGCATCCACCGCCGCATGGCGCGCGGCCAGCATCCACACCTACGACGATCACCGCGTGGCCATGTGCTTCTCGCTGGCGGCCTTCAACCCGGCCGCCCTGCCGGTGCGCATCGAAGACCCCAAGTGCGTCGCCAAGACCTTCCCCGACTACTTCGAGGCCCTGTTCTCGGTCTGCGAGACCGCCCGTGCCCGCATCCCCGTGATCTGCATCGATGGCCCCACCGCCTCCGGCAAAGGAACCATCGCCGCCGAGGTGGCCGAGGCCCTGGGCTACCACCTGCTGGACTCGGGCGCGCTGTACCGCCTCACAGGACTGGCCGCGTCGCGGGCCGGCATGGTGCTGGACGAATCCCACGCCCCGCAGATTGCCGCGCTGGCGCGCGCGCTGCCCGTGCGCTTTGATGCCGAGCAGCGCATCTGGCTGGGCGACGAGGATGTCACCCTGATCCTGCGCAGCGAGGAGTCGGGCATGAACGCCTCGCGCGTCTCGGCCCTGCCGGCCGTGCGCGATGCACTGGTGGACCTGCAACTGTCCTTCCAGCAGCTGCCGGGACTGGTCGCCGACGGCCGCGACATGGGCACGGTGATCTTTCCCCATGCTCCCCTCAAGGTCTATTTGTCGGCCTCCGCCGCCTGTCGCGCCGAGCGCCGGCATAAGCAGTTGATTTCCAAAGGAATTGCCGCTAACATAAGCGCCCTTCGGGCAGACCTTGAAGCACGCGATGCGCGGGACATGAACCGCAGCGTTGCCCCCCTCAAGCCCGCCCAGGATTCCATGCTGCTTGACAGCTCCGAGCTTTCCATCGAAGAGGTGGCAGAGCAGGTGCTTTCATGGTGGCAGGAACGCCAGCCGTTCGGCCGCGACTGATTGCCAGTTGCGCCGCACGGTCGGCAACCCGCCCTCAGGGCCCAGACATGGCGGCACCGCCCCGTGTACGGCCCGAGGTTCATAGACTCCAACCCCGTGGTTGAACCCACAACACCTCCGCAAACAGTCCTAGAAACGCTTGGCAATGGTGCCAACGGAAACCTGTTTGCGGGCAAGGAAATACATGTCTGAATCTTTTGCCTCCCTGTTTGAAGAATCGCTGCAACGCACGGAAATGCGTCCTGGCGAGGTCATCACCGCTGAAGTCGTGCGCGTCGAGCACAACTTCGTCGTCGTGAACGCTGGCCTGAAGTCGGAAGCCTATGTGCCGATCGACGAATTCAAGAACGACCAGGGAGAAATCGAAGTCCAGGTGGGCGACTTTGTGTCGGTCGCCATCGGCTCGATCGAAAACGGCTACGGCGACACCATCCTGTCGCGCGACACCGCCAAGCGCCTGGCCTCGTGGCTGGCTCTGGAAAAGGCCCTGGAATCGGGCGAATTCGTGACCGGCACGACCTCCGGCAAGGTCAAGGGCGGTCTGACGGTGCTGGTCAACGGCATCCGCGCCTTCCTGCCCGGTTCGCTGATCGACACCCGTCCGATCAAGGACCTGACTCCGTACGAAAACAAGACGATGGAGTTCAAGGTCATCAAGCTGGACCGCAAGCGCAACAACGTGGTGCTGAGCCGCCGCGCCGTGGTCGAAGCCTCGATGGGCGAAGAGCGCGCCAAGCTGATGGAGACGCTGAAGGAAGGCGCCATCGTTCAAGGCGTGGTCAAGAACATCACCGAATACGGTGCGTTCGTGGACCTGGGCGGCATCGACGGCCTGCTGCACATCACCGACATGGCATGGCGCCGCGTGCGTCATCCTTCGGAAGTCGTGCAGGCTGGCCAGGAAATCACGGCCAAGATCCTCAAGTTCGACACCGAGAAGAACCGTGTCTCGCTGGGTCTGAAGCAAATGGGCGACGACCCGTGGATGGGCGTTTCGCGCCGCTACCCCTCCAGCACCCGCCTGTTCGGCAAGGTCACGAACATTGCCGACTACGGCGCGTTCGTCGAGCTGGAACCCGGCATCGAAGGCCTGGTGCACGTCTCCGAAATGGACTGGACCAACAAGAACATTGCTCCGACCAAGCTCGTGACCCTGGGTGACGAAGTCGAAGTCATGGTGCTGGAGATCGACGAAGACAAGCGTCGCATCTCGCTGGGCATGAAGCAGTGCAAGGCCAACCCCTGGCAAGAGTTCGCGCAGAACACCAAGCGCGGCGACCGCGTCAAGGGCCCGATCAAGTCGATCACCGACTTCGGCGTGTTCGTGGGTCTGGCTGCCGGTATCGACGGCCTGGTGCACCTGTCCGACCTGTCCTGGAACGAGCCCGGCGAAGCTGCCGTGCGCAACTACAAGAAGGGCCAGGAAGTCGAAGCCATCGTGCTGGCCGTGGACGTCGAGCGCGAGCGCATCTCCCTGGGCATCAAGCAGCTGGACAGCGATCCCTTCACGACCTTCGTGACCGTGAACGACAAGGGCCAGATCGTGTCGGGCAAGGTCAAGACGGTGGACGCACGCGGTGCTGAAATCGATCTGGGCGAAGACATCGTCGGCTACCTGCGCGCTTCGGAAATCGCCGTGGACCGCGTGGAAGATGCCCGCTCGGTGCTGAAGGAAGGCGACGAGATCACCGCCGTGGTGGTCAATGTGGATCGCAAGACCCGCAACATCCAGCTGTCGATCAAGGCCAAGGACCAGGTTGACCAGCAAGAAGCCATGGCTTCCCTGTCCGCCCAGTCGGCCAAGGAAAACGCCGGCACGACCAGCCTGGGCGCCCTGCTGCGCGCCAAGCTGGACAACTCCGACAAGTAATCAGCAGCCAGTCTGCTGACCGCTGAAGGTCGGATGCGACGGGTGCCTCCGGGCGCCCGTCGCCATTTCAACCCCTGATTCCTATCCTTGATGACCCGATCCGATCTCGTCGAAGAACTCGCAGCACGCTTTGGCCAACTGAGCCAGCGCGACGCCGAGCAGGCCGTCAAGACGATTCTTGACGCCGTCAGCGATGCCCTGGTGCGCGGCCATCGCATCGAAATCCGCGGCTTTGGAAGTTTCTCGGTCAACCACCGCCCGCCCCGCATGGGCCGCAATCCCCGCAGCGGCGAGGCCGTCCACATTCCGTCCAAGCGCGTGCCGCACTTCAAGCCCGGCAAGGCCCTGCGCGAAGCCGTGGACCTGCGCCCCGGCGCGGCGCCCGACACGGTTGCCGCCAGTTCCGCAGGCACCGGCCCTGCCGCCTGAAAGCCGGCTTGCCGGCTGCGCGCACTGCAGCCGTCGTCACCGCCAGGCTCTAGAATCGTTCCCGTCACACAAGGGAACACATGAAGTACTTCCTGTGGCTGCTCAAGGCGGCCATTTTTTTTACGCTGTTCGCCTTCGCACTGAACAATCAGCAGGACGCGACGGTGCACTTCTTCTTCGGCACCTCCTGGACTGCGCCGCTGGTACTGGTGGTGCTGGCCGCCTTCGCCCTGGGCCTGATCGTGGGCGTGCTGGGCATGGTGCCGCGCTGGCTCAAGCACCGCAATGCCGCGCGCTCGACCCAGGGCACCGCGCCTGCAGCCGAAGGAGCGGCGCCAGCCACGGCGCCCAAGGCGCCCCCCTCCCCCATCCTGCCGGGCGACGTGCATGGAATTTGATCTGAGCTGGATACTGCTGGGCCTGCCCGTGGCCTTCGTGCTGGGCTGGCTGGCCTCGCGCTGGGACCTGAGGCAGATCCGCGCCGAAAACCGCCAGGCGCCCAAGGCCTATTTCAAGGGCCTGAACTTCCTGCTCAACGAGCAGCAGGACAAGGCCATCGACGCCTTCATCGAAGCCGTGCAGAACGACCCCGACACCTCGGAGCTGCACTTCGCCCTGGGCAATCTCTTTCGCCGCCGCGGCGAATACAACCGCGCCGTGCGCGTGCATGAGCACCTGCTGTCGCGCGGCGACCTCAGCCGCGTGGACCGCGACCGCGCCCAGCACGCGCTGGCCCAGGACTTTCTGAAGGCAGGCCTGCTCGATCGCGCCGAGGACGCGCTGCGCCGCCTGGAAGGCACGGCTTTCGAGGCCGAGGCCCGCCTGGCCCTGCTGGCCATTTACGAGCGCTCGCGCGACTGGACACAGGCCGCCGCCATTGCTCGCCGCATGCAGGATGCCAACCAGGGGGACTTCAGTGGCCGGCTGGCGCACTACCTGTGCGAAGACGCCCAGTCCTTGCTCACGCAGGGCCAGCAGGCCGAGGCGCTGCAGCGGCTGCAGCAAGCCATCACCACAGCACCCCAGGCTGCGCGACCGCGCCTGGAGCATGCCCAGTTGCAGCATCGCATGGGGCAATCGGCCCAGGCCTTGCAAACGCTGGAAAGCCTGGCCGAGCAGTCCCCCGCCGCGCTGCCGCTGGCAGCTCAGTTGCTGGTGGACATCGCAGCCGCCACAGGCCAACGCCAGCATGTCCACCAGCTGCTCAGCCAGCAATACGCCCAGGCACCTTCGCTGGACCTGCTGCAGGCGTTGGTTGCGCTGGACGCTCAAATTGAAGAACAGAGCACCGATGGTGAAACCAAGGCACCGGGACGCGCCCGCCTGGTCCAGCATCTGGACCGGGAACCTTCCCTGGTGGCTGCTGCGCAGTGGCTGGCTGGCGAGAAACTGTCCGAGGAGCAATACCACCCAGCCGTGCAACGCGCGCTGGACCACGCCGCCAAACCGCTGACCCGCTACCGCTGCGCGGCCTGCGGCTTCGAGGCGCGCCAGCATTTCTGGCACTGCCCCGGCTGCCAGAGCTGGGACAGCTACCCGGCCCGGCGCGTCGAGGAGCTGTGATGGGCCGGGGTGGCGAAAGGCGGCCATATCCCCGGCACCGCGTCACCCCCATTGGCAAACACGGCATGGCCAGTGTATTTTCAGAGTATTCCTAGAAACCGCCCTGGAGGGCGCGTGGCCATTGGCTTTGGGCGCGTGCGGCCGTGCCTGCGCCGGCCTCCTGGAGCCCGCGACTGCCTGGCGGCACGCCAGAGGCCTGCATAAGATGCTTCTGGGTCGCAATGTTGCGGCCCTCAACATTGAGGGATCAGGAGGTTTGTATGTTCAGAAAATTGATGGCTGGCTTCATTGCGCTGTTGTGGTCCGTGATGGCTTTGGCCGCTGTGGAAGCCAACAAGGCGAATGAAGCCGAACTGACATCCATCAAGGGCATAGGCCCGGCCATGTCGGCACGCATTCTCGAGGAACGCAAATCCGCCCCCTTCAAGGACTGGCCCGACTTCATCGCACGGGTCAAGGGTGTGGCGGAACCGACCGCCACCAAGTTTTCGGGCGAAGGCCTGACTGTCAACGGCAGCAGCTACAAAGGCCACAGCGCCAAGCCTGATGCCAAGGACACTGCGGCCAAGGGGGGCAAGGACACGGCGGCCCAGGGCGCCAAGCCGACCAAGGAGCAGGCGGCAAAGCCGGCCACTCCAGCCAAGGCCGGCTCGGCCTCCTGAAGACGCGAACTGTCTCTATCCAACCCGCTTCGGCGGGTTTTTCATGCGTACGACCCTCGGGGTATGCGCGGCCATAGCCTGAAACATGCTCAGGTTTTCATAGCGAAGCAAAAAACCTTGCCCGTAAAATGGACCGCCCATGCCCCTGATCACCCTCATACTCCTACCCTTCATCGGCAGCCTGATTGCCGCAATGCTGCCCGCCAATGCGCGCAATACGGAGTCGACTCTGGCCGGCGTGATCGCATTGGGCTGTGCCATACAGACCGCATTGCTGTTTCCACAGATCGCCGATGGGGAAGTGCTGCGCCAGGAGATCGAGTGGCTGCCGGCACTGGGACTGAACCTGGTGATCCGCATGGACGGCTTTGCCTGGATGTTCTGCATGCTGGTGCTGGGCATAGGCTCGCTGGTCGTGCTGTATGCGCGCTACTACATGTCGCCGGCCGATCCAGTGCCGCGCTTTTTCTCTTTCTTTCTGGCCTTCATGGGCGCGATGGCGGGCGTGGTGCTGTCGGGCAACATCATCCAGATTGCCTTCTTCTGGGAGCTGACCAGCCTCTTCTCCTTTCTTCTGATCGGATACTGGCACCATCGCAAGGATGCACGCCGCGGCGCGCGCATGGCGCTGACGGTGACGGGCACAGGCGGCCTGGCCATGCTGGCCGGCATGCTGGTGCTGGGCCACATCGTGGGCAGCTATGACCTGGACAACGTGCTCATCGCCGGCCAGCAGGTGCGTGACCACCAGCTGTACCTGATCGCACTGGTGCTGATCCTGCTGGGCGCGCTGACCAAGAGTGCGCAGTTCCCGTTCCACTTCTGGCTGCCGCACGCCATGGCCGCGCCCACGCCGGTGTCGGCCTATCTGCACTCCGCCACCATGGTCAAGGCCGGCGTGTTCCTGCTGGCGCGCATGTGGCCCGTGCTGGGTGACACCGATGCCTGGTTCTGGCTGGTGGGCGGAGCCGGCGCGGCAACCCTGCTCATCGGCGGCTATCTGGCCATGTTCCAGCACGATCTCAAGGGATTGCTGGCCTATTCGACGATTTCCCACCTGGGCCTGATCACGCTGCTGCTGGGCCTGAACAGCAAGCTGGCCGCCGTGGCTGCGGTGTTCCACATCATGAACCACGCGACCTTCAAGGCCTCGCTGTTCATGGCCGCGGGCATCGTCGACCATGAAAGCGGCACGCGCGACATCCGCCGCCTCTCCGGCCTGCGGCACATGATGCCCATCACGGCCACGCTGGCCTGCGTGGCCAGTGCGGCCATGGCGGGCGTACCGCTGCTCAACGGCTTCCTGTCCAAGGAGATGTTCTTCGCCGAGACCGTCTACCTGGATGCCGCTCCCTGGGTGCGCACGGCCTTGCCGGTGGCCGCCACGGTGGCGGGCATGTTCAGCGTGGCCTATTCGCTGCGCTTCACCATCGACGTCTTCTTCGGCCCCAAGGCCACCGACCTGCCGCACGACCCGCACGAGCCTCCGCACTGGATGCGCGTGCCCGTCGAGCTGCTGGTGCTGGCCTGCCTGGTGGTGGGCATGCTGCCGGCGTGGGCCGTGGGCAGCTTTCTCGCAGCGGCCGCCACGCCCGTGGTCGGCGGCGACCTGCCCGAGTACAGCCTGGCCATCTGGCACGGCTGGAACATGCCCTTGATCATGAGCCTTGTGGCGTTGATTGGCGGCATCCTGCTGTACATGCTGCTGCGCTGGCAGCGCCAGGCCGGCCATATGGATACCGCGCCGCTGGTGGGGACGCTCAGCGGCCAGCGTGTTTTCGAGAACCTGCTGGCCCGCCTGTCCCTGCTGGGCCGCTGGTCGCGCCGGCGCCTGTCCACCATGCGCCTGCAGTGGCAGATGCTGTGGCTGGTCTGCACCGCCGTGCTGGCGGGCGTTCTGCCGCTGTGGCTGCAAGGCATCAAGCTTGGAGACCGGAGCATGCTGCCGCTGTCGCCCGCCTTCGTGATGCTGTGGGCCGTGGGCATTCTCTGCGCCCTGGGTACGGCCTGGAAGGCCAAGTACCACCGGCTGACGGCGCTGATCATGCTGGGCGGCGCCGGGCTGTGCACCTGCCTGACCTTCCTGTGGTTCTCGGCGCCTGACCTGGCGCTGACCCAGCTGGTCGTCGAGGTCGCCACCACGGTGCTGATGCTGCTGGGCTTGCGCTGGATGCCCAAGCGCGACAAAAGCCTGCACATTCCCGTGCTGTCCGCCGAGCTGCGCGCCCGCTCGCGCCGCATGCGTGACCTGCTGCTGTCGCTGGTTGCAGGTGGCGGCATGGCCTGGCTGGCCTTCGCCATGATGAGCCGCCCCTTCTATGACGGGGCCTCCACCTTCTTCCTGGAACATGCGCTCAGCGATGGCGGCGGCACCAATGTGGTCAACGTCATGCTGGTGGACTTCCGGGGCTTCGACACCTTCGGCGAGATCGTGGTGCTGGGCATCGTGGCCCTGGTCGTCTATGCGCTGCTCAGGCGCTTTCGCCCGGCCCGCGAGACGCTGGACCTGCCCGAGCAGCAGCGCTACATGCCTGGCGACCTGCAGACCGATCTGTTCAATCCGCGCAACGCAGGCGATACGGCCGTGGGCTACCTGATGGTGCCCGCCGTGCTGGTGCGGCTGCTGCTGCCGTTTGCCGCCCTGGTTTCCGTCTACATCTTCATGCGTGGCCACAACGAGCCCGGCGGCGGCTTCGTGGCCGGCCTGGTGTTCTCGGTCGCCTTGCTGATGCAGTACATCATCTCCGGCACGCAGTGGGTCGAGGCCCACCTGCCGATCTTCCCGCGCCGATGGATCGGTGTCGGCCTGCTGTTCGCACTGGGTACCGGCATGGGCTCCATCGTGGCCGGCTATCCCTTTCTCACCAGCCACACCTTCCATATGACCCTGCCAGTCGTCGGCGACGTGCATCTCGCCAGCGCCCTGTTCTTCGACATCGGTGTGTTCTCGCTGGTGGTCGGCGCGACCATGCTCATTCTGACGGCCATCGCCCACCAATCGGTGCGCAGCCACCGCTACCACGCCCGTCTGCTGGAGGAGCAGCAGCAACAGGCCGAAGAGGCCGAAGCCGCCGTGCAGCAAGCCACCGCTGCAGCGCTTGCACGAGGAGGTTTCTGATGGAAGTCGTGCTTGCCATTGCCATCGGCGTACTGACGGGCTCGGGCGTGTGGCTGCTGCTGCGCCCACGCACCTACCAGGTCATCATGGGCCTGGCCCTGCTGTCTTACGCAGTCAACCTGTTCATCTTCAGCATGGGCCGCCAGGGCCTGGCCATCGACAAGGAGCCCGTGCTGCGCGCCGGCGTGCCGCAGGATCTTGCGCACTATGCGGACCCCATGCCGCAGGCGCTGGTGCTCACGGCCATCGTGATCGGCTTTGCCATGACGGCACTGTTCCTGGTGGTGCTGCTGGCATCGCGCGGCACCACGGGCACCGACCATGTGGACGGAGCCCATTCCCGCACCGAGCAGGAGATGCCATGAACGAGCTGACCGCCCGTCTCATGCCGCACCTGATGCTGGCGCCCATCGTGCTGCCCATGCTTTCGGCAGCGCTGATGCTGTTGCTGCGCGAAGAGCGCCAGCGCCTCAAATTCGCTCTTGGACTGGTATCCACCCTGATGGGGCTGGGCGTGGCCGTGATGCTGATGCTGTGGACCGACCAGGCCGGCGCGCCCGTCAACCTGGGCGTCTACATGCCGGGCAACTGGCCCATGCCCTTCGGCATCTCGCTGGCACTGGACCGCCTGACCGGCATGATGCTGGTGCTGACCTATACGGTGGCCCTGGCCTCGCTGGTCTTCTCCAGCGCCCGCTGGCACCGCGCGGGGATGCACTTTCACTCGCTGTTCCAGTTTCAGCTGATGGGCCTGAGCGGCGCCTTCCTCACGGCGGACCTGTTCAACCTGTTCGTGTTCTTCGAGATCATGCTCGCGGCCTCCTATGGACTGGTCCTGCATGGTTCCGGGCGGACGCGCATCCAGGCGGGCCTGCACTACATCGCCATCAATCTTGCAGCCTCGTCGCTGTTCCTGATCGGCGTGTCCATGCTCTACGGCCTGACCGGCACGCTGAACATGGCCGACCTGGCACGTGCCATCCCCCAGGTCAGCAGCGACGACCGCGGGCTGCTGCATTCGGCCGCTGCCATCCTGGGCATTGCCTTCCTGACCAAGGCAGCCATGTGGCCGCTGAACTTCTGGCTGGTGCCGGCCTACAGCGCAGCCACCGCTCCCGTGGGCGCCGTGTTCGCGCTCATGACCAAGGTGGGCGTCTACGTGGTGCTGCGGCTGTGGACGCTGCTGTTCAGCTCCGAGGCCGGCGCCTCCGCCCTGTTCGGCAGCACCTGGCTGATCGTCGGCGGCATGCTGACCATGGCCTTCGGCGGCCTGGGCATGCTGGGCTCGCAGCGCCTGACGCATATCGCAGGCTTTGCGGCCGTTCTCTCTTCGGGCACCTTGCTGGCCGCCACGGGCTTTGGCCAGAACGCCTTGACGGCGGGGCTGCTGTACTACCTGCCCAGCTCCACCCTGGCCGTGAGCGCCCTGTTTCTGATCGCCGACGTGGTGGACCGCTGGCGCGTGGATGACGATGCGGGCGAGCCCTATGAGGATGACGAGGCTCCCTTCCTCAACGCCGAACTGCTGCCCACGGAGGGCTTCAACCTCGACGAATCCGAAGAGGTGCTGATCGGCCGCGCGATTCCCGCAGCGGCCGCCTTCATCGGCCTGAGCTTCATGCTGGCCACCCTGGTGGTCACCGGCCTGCCCCCGCTTTCGGGCTTTGTGGGCAAGTTCGCCATGCTGTCTGCCCTGCTCAACCCGCTGGGCCTGGGCAACTCCAGCGGCTTCCAGGCCGGCTGGGCCGGCTGGGCGCTGGTGGCGCTGATGATCGCCACGGGACTGCTCGCCCTGCTGTCGCTGGTGCGCGCCGGCATACGCCATTTCTGGGCGACCGAGGAGCAGAACTCGCCCTCGTTGCGTGTGGCCGAAGGCCTGCCCATCGCCGTGCTGCTGGCCTGCTGCGTGGCGCTCACCGTGCAGGGTGGCCAGCTGATGGGCTACACGCAGCGTGCGGCCGATGCGCTGCTGGCGCCCGATGTCTATGTGCGCTCCGTCATGGGCACGCAGCCGGAGCCGAGCCCGGCAGAAAAGAAGGCGCGGCTGGAAGCCGGCCCCGAAGGCGCCGCGCGCGCCGCTGCCCAGGCCAGCGGCGCCCCCATGCCCGCAGGCATAGGCGATGCAGGCCCAACGGCCGGCAAGGAGGATTCCCGATGATGAAAACCCTGCTGCCCGCGCCGCTGCTGTCGGTGGCGCTGTTCCTGCTGTGGCTGCTGCTCAACCGCTCGTTCAGCAGCGGCCAGATCCTGCTGGGCGCCTTGCTGGGCCTGTTGCTGCCGCTGCTGCTGCGCGGCCTGCGCCCCTTGCCCGTGCGCGTGCGCCATCCGCTGACCATCGTGCGCCTGGGGCTGCGCGTGGTCTGGGACACCTCGGTGTCCAACTTCAACGTCGTGCGGTTCATGCTGTTTCCGGGCATGCGCAAGCACCCGGCCAACTTCGTGCGCATCCCGCTGGAACTGCGCGACCCCAACGGCCTGGCCGTGCTCGCCATGATCGTGTGCATCACGCCCGGCACGGCCTGGGCCGAGATCTCGCGCGACCGCTCCCAGCTCATGCTGCATGTGCTGGAGGTCGATGACCCCGAAGAGATCGTCCAGCACGTCAAGCGCTCCTACGAGCGCCCCCTGATGGAGATTTTCGAATGATGCCCTGGTTCCACTGGACTTTGATGTTCGCGCTGGGCCTGCTGGTCGCCGCCATGGGCTGCGCCGTGCTGCGCCTGCTCAAGGGCCCGCACGCCCAGGATCGCGTGCTGGCGCTGGACTGCATGTACCTCAACGGCATGCTGGCCATGCTGCTGATGGGCATCATCTATGACAGCACCAGCTATTTCGAGGCCGCCCTGCTGGTTGCGCTGTTCGGCTGCGTGGGCTCCACGGCCATGGCCAAGTTCCTGCTGCGCGGCGAGGTGATCGAATGATGCCGGAAACCACCACGCTGCCGCTGTGGTGCCAGATCCTGGTGGCTGTGCTGGCGCTGGGCGGCGCCATCATCGCCTTTCTGGGCTCCATGGGCCTGTGGCGCCTGGACAGCTATTTCGAGCGCGTGCATGCGCCTTCCATCATCGCCACCATGGGCTGCTGGCTGATCATGCATGCCACCTGGATCTACTTTTCCGTCAGCGGACAGAGCCTGGCCGTGCATGCGCTGCTGATTGCGGTGTTCATCTCGGTGACCGTTCCCATCACGACCATCTTCCTGATGCGTGCAGCCCTGTTCCGCGCACGCCGTGCGGGCCAGGACGTGCCGCCACCGCTGAGCAGCGTCGTGCGCAACGAGCCGGCCGAACACCCGGACGTCTGAAGCGCAATCGGGCCTGAAAATACCCGCCGATGCGGCAGGCAGCGGCAGGCAAAAGCCCTACTGCCAACTGTCCAGCATACGAATTCGCCCACGGCTGCGTCAATGCGCCAAAGCACCCGGTGCGCGAGCCCCGCGGCTATGAGTTTGTGAGCGTATAGTGCAGTCATCATCTGCGCTGGCAACGTATTTGATGGAACGGCCACAGGCGTGGCCGCCCTGGTTTTTCCTGTGTACGAGGGTTCATGCAAATCTCTTCCCCCCTGACCGATACCGATCTGGCCAACGGCTGGTCGGCCCTTCACAACCAGGCACACAACGGCATGGCATTGCAGCAGAACTCCAATCGCCTCGCCTTCGCGGACCCGGAATTCATGTTCCGCCGCGAAACCCGCGGCATCCGCATGCAGCTGGAGCTGCTCAAGCCGGACCTGGCCCAGATCGAGCGCGGCATCGAGCACACCGTCGTGGTCTATGGCAGCGCGCGCTTCGTGGACCTGGAGCAGGCCGAGCAGCAATTGGCCGACGCACAGGCCAGCGGCGATCCCCAGCGCGTTGCCTTGGCCGAGCGCGCCGTGCGCAATGCGCACCGCTATGAACAGGCCCGCGCCTTCACGCGCATCGTGGCCGCCGACAGCCTGAACCAGCCGCCCGAGGAGCGCCTCTACATCTGCACCGGCGGCGGCCCCGGCATCATGGAGGCGGCCAACCGAGGCGCCCATGACGTGGGCGCGCCCAGCATCGGCCTGAACATCGAGCTGCCGCACGAGCAAAACGGCAACCGCTTCATCTCGCCGGACCTGAGCTTCAAGTTCCACTACTTCGCCCTGCGCAAGATGCATTTCATGATGCGCGCCAAGGCCCTGGTGGCCTTCCCCGGCGGCTTCGGCACGCTGGACGAGCTGTTCGAGGTGCTGACCCTGATGCAG
The DNA here is from genome assembly GCF_018437695.1 of Delftia sp. WY8. NCBI lineage: Bacteria > Pseudomonadati > Pseudomonadota > Betaproteobacteria > Burkholderiales > Comamonadaceae > Delftia > Delftia sp. WY8. The sequence goes on along the minus strand of NZ_CP049795.1, from coordinate 5,841,660 downwards.
ACCGGCAAGACGCATTCCGTGCCCGTGATCCTGTTCGGCACCGAGTTCTGGAAGCGCCTGCTCAACATCGACCTGATGATCGAGGAAGGCACGATCTCGCCCAAGGACCTGCAGCTGTTCCGCTATACCGATGATCCGGTCGAAGCCTGGGCGCTGATCAAGCAGTTCCACGCTGGCGGCTGGTAAGCCGCAGCGGCCGGCAGGCCGCCACCGCATCGCAAGGCGATCTGCGCACCAAGGCGCAGGTCGCTTTTTTTCATTCCGGCTTGCGCGGCGTCAGCCCCATGAACCAGGCCGTGCGGATGCCCGAGGCCACGGCCGCGCCCACCACCCAGAACAGCGCAGACACGCCAATCAATGCCCCCGCCGAGCCGAACAGCACGGGCATGGCCACGCTGGAGGCATTGATGGCCATGAGCCGCAGGCCCAGTGCCTCGCCATGGCGGTGCTCGGGCGTGATCTGGTGCAGCATGCTCATGACCATGGGCTGCACAGACCCCAGCGAAAAACCCAGCATCACCGAACACATGCCCATGGTCAGCGCCGAGTCCATGAAGGGGTACAGCGCAAAGACGAAGGCGGTGATGGCCATGGCACCGGAGATCACGGCGCCTTCGCGCAGGCGCTCGGCCACCAGCGGCATGGCCAGGCGGATGGCGGCGGCCGCCACGGCAAAAATGCCCAGCAGCGTGCCGATGACCGAGGCGCTCAGGCCCTTCTCATGGCCCAGCAGCGGCAGCACGAAGGTGTGCACGTCCCAGCATGCGGACTGCAGCCAGTTGACCAGCAGCAGGTTGCGGAAATTGCGGTCGCGCAGCAGGTCCCAGGCATGCTGCTTCGGACCGCCTATGGGCGCACGCACGGGCGGCAGCTCCTGCGTGTGGCGCACCCAGCTCCAGGCCAGCACGGGCACCAGGGCCAGCAGGCCGAAGGCGACGCGGTAGCCCATGGTGCTGCCCTCGCCGCCAAAATTCGCGTGATCGATCAGCAGCCCGGTGCTGAAGGGCCCGATGAAGTTGGAGATGGCCGGGCCTATGGCCAACCAGCTGAACACCTTCTTGAGCGCCACCGCATCGTGCGTGACACGGCCCGCATGGCGCTGCACGGCAATCACCACGGCGCCGCTGGCTCCGCCCGTCAACAACGCCGCAAGGCATAGCACCGGATACAGCGGCAATGCCAGCGCCAGCGCGCAGCCCCCGCTGGCCGCCAGCATGGACAGGAAAAACGGCTTTCGAAAACCATGCTTGTCCGCGAAGCGCCCGGCCGGCAGCGCCAGGAACACCTGGGTCAGCGCGAACAGCGCCAGCAAGATGCCCACGGCAGCCGCGCTATAGCCCTGCTGCAGCGCCAGCAAGGGCGCTGCCAGCCGCATGCCGGCCATGGTGGCATGCACGCTGACCTGCGCCATGATGACCTTGAACAGGGCCAGGTTCATCTCAATCCTGATCCGATCCCGGCTCCATTCCGGCCGCAGCGTCCTTGTCATCCGGCAGGCCGGGCCGCGCTGCACTAGAGGTCGGCGCGGGCAGCTCCTGCACGTCGCGCAGCTGGCGCTGGATGGCGCGCGTGCGCACACCCACCTGCTCGAAGCGCTTGGCCGCCGCGTCTATGGACTTGCGCGTGGCATCCACCACTTCGCCGAACTTGGCGAACTCGGTCTTGACCTGGCCGAGCACCGCCCAGACCTCGGACGAGCGCTTTTCGATGGCCAGCGTCTTGAAGCCCATCTGCAGGCTGCTGAGCATGGCGGCCAGGTTGGCCGGGCCGGTGACCATCACGCGGCAGCCGTTTTGCACGGCCTCGACCAGGCCGGGGCGGCGCATGACCTCGGCAAACAGGCCTTCGGTAGGCAGGTAGAGCACGGCAAAGTCCGTGGTGTGCGGCGGGCTCACGTACTTGCCGTGGATCTTGCGCGCCTCGAACTTGATCGATGCCTCGAAGGCATTGCCTGCCGAGACAATGGCCGCCTTGTCCGCCGCATCCTGGGCGTCGAGCAGGCGCTGGTACTGCTCCACCGGGTACTTGGCGTCGATGGGCAGCCAGACCGGCGTCTCGTCGCTGCGTCCGGGCAGGCGGATGGCGAACTCCACCATGTCGTCGCTGCCGGGCACGGTCTTGACGTTGCGCGCGTACTGCTCGGGCGTGAGCACGTTCTCGATGATGGCGCCCAGCTGCAGTTCGCCCCAGGTGCCGCGCGTCTTCACATTGGTCATCACGCGCTTGAGATCGCCCACGCTGCCGGCCAGCGTCTGCATCTCGCCCAGGCCCTTGTGCACCTGCTCCAGCCGGTCGCTGACCAGCTTGAACGATTCGCCCAGGCGCTGCTCCAGCGTGGCATGCAGCTTCTCGTCCACCGTGCGCCGCATCTCTTCCAGGCGCGCCGCGTTGTCCGACTGGATGGTGGCCAGCCGCTCGTTGAGCGTGCCGCGCAGCTGCTCGGCATGGACCTGGCTGGATTGCGCCAGCCCGCCCAGCTGCTGCTGGATGTCGTTCTTGAGGGAGTCCAGCGTGCTGCGCGTGGTCTGCGCCAGCGCCTCGAAGCGCTCCTGCACATGGGCGTTGAAGCGCTGCGTGCTTTCGCCCTGGGCCTCGCGGGCCTGGGCGCTGTCGGCGGCCAGCCGCACGGTGAGCCGGCCCAGTTCCATGCGAAAGGCTGCCAGCGCCTCGCCCTGCTCGCGCCGCGCCGCCTGGGCATCGAGCTGGGCCTGGGCCAGATGGGCCTGCAGCTGCTGCGACACGCGGTCCAGCCCGCCATCGCTCTTGGCCACGGCCATCTGCGTGGCCTGGGCACCGCGCTCGAGCTGCTGCAGCCGCACGTCCAGCATCTGCAGCGCCTGCAGCACCTGCTGGGGCGCCACCCCGTCCTCGCGCTGCGCCGAGCGCCTCCACAGCAGCCAGATCACGGCCGCCTGCCCCAACAGCAGCACGGCCCAGGCCGCCCACCACACTCCGGATATCTGGGTCAAGATTTTGCTTGCGCTCCATGCAGCGGGAAGCGGCCACGGCCAGCCTTCCCGCGATTGTCACAACACCGTGTTCAGGCCTTGGCGCGCGCGCCGGCGGCCGCCGCTTCGGGCTGGTTCACGGGCGTGCGCGGGCCCTTGCCGGACAGGAAGTCGATCAGGTTGTCGGCCGCCAGCTCGGCCATGGCGCTGCGCGTGCCCATGGTGGCGCTGGCGATGTGCGGGGTCAGCACCACGTTGGGCACGGTCAGCAGGTCGGGATGGACCGAGGGCTCGCCCTCGAACACGTCCAGGCCTGCTGCAGCAATGGTCCTGTCGCGCAGTGCCCTGGCCAGCGCCGCGTCATCGACGATGCCGCCGCGCGCGATGTTGATCAGCGTGGCCGTGGGCTTCATCCGGGCGATCTCGGCCGCGCCTATGGTGTGGTGGTTTTCCTTGGTGTAGGGCAGCACCAGCACCACATGGTCGGCCATGGCCAGCAGTTCATCCTTGCCCACGTAGCCGGCCTTGCATTCGGCTTCCAGCTCGGGCGACAGGCGCGAGCGGTTGTGATAGACCACCTTCATGCCGAAGCCATGCGCCCCGCGTTTGGCGATGCCCTGGCCGATGCGGCCCATGCCGATGATGCCCAGCGTGCTGCCGTGCACTTCCGAGCCGGCAAACAGGTCGTAGCGCCAGGAGTTCCACTTTCCTGCGCGCAGGTAGTGCTCGCTTTCGGTCACGCGGCGGGCCGTGGCCATCAGCAGGGCAAAGCCGAAATCGGCCGTGGTCTCGGTCAGCACGTCGGGGGCATTCGTGCCCTGCACACCTGCAGCCGTCATCGCAGGCACGTCGAAGTTGTTGTAGCCCACGGCCATGTTGGCCACCACCTTCAGGCGCGGGCAGGCGGCCAGCAGCGCCGCATCGATGGTCTGCGAGCCCGTGGTCAGCACTCCATCCTTGTCCTGCAGATGCCGGGCCAGTTCCTGCGGGCTCCAGACCACGTCATCCTGGTTGGACTCGACCTCGAAGTGCTGCTCCAGCTTGCGCACCACTTCGGGCGGGATGGCACGGGCGATCAGGATGCGGGGTTTGCTTGCCATGTCTGTCTCTTTCCTTGTCTTGGCGTTAGGCGGTTCTTCAGCGGAACCAGATGAAGCTCATCAATACGAACAGCGGCACCAGAATGCACAGCGACCAGGCCATGTAGCCGAAGAAGCTGGGCATCTTCACGCCGCGCTCCTCGGCAATGGCCTTGACCATCAGGTTGGGCGCATTGCCGATATAGGTGTTGGCGCCCATGAACACCGCGCCCGCCGAGATGGCGGCCAGCGTCGAGGCCATGGCCGTCATCATCTGAGCGGCGTCTCCACCCGCCGTATTGAAGAACACCAGGTAGGTCGGCGCGTTGTCCAGGAACGAGGACAGCAGGCCCGTGGCCCAGAAATACATCAGCGGATCGGGCGTGCCGTCGGCACGCGTCACGGCCCCCACGATGGCGCCGAAGGGTCCGGCCGTTCCCGCCTTGAGCATGGCGATCACGGGAATGATGGTCAGGAAGATGCCCGCGAACAGCTTGGCCACTTCCTGCATCGGCCCCCAGCCGAATTCATTGGCTTGGTGCACGCTGCGCGGCGTGAGCCTGAGGGACAGCACAGTCACGGCGACGAGGCCCGCATCGCGCACCAGACCCGGCAGGCCCACATGCGTGCCGGCCAGCACCAGGCCGGCATCGGTACGCCACAGGCCGCTCATCAGCACCAGTGCCACCACGGCCAGCAGCAGCACGAAGTTCACGCCGCCATCAAAGCCCAGGCGGCTGGCGCGGCCCAAGGCATCGACGCTGGGCGTGGGATCGGGCAGATCCGCTTCGCCGGCCTTGCGCAGCAGCCAGGCATCGATTGCGTAGAACAGCGCCAGCAGCGCGCCCACCAGGAACAGCGTCTCGGTGAAGATGTGGCGTACCGTCCAGAAGAAATCCACCCCCTTGAGAAAGCCCAGGAACAGCGGTGGATCGCCCAGCGGCGTCAGCGAGCCGCCGGCATTGGAGACGATGAAGATGAAGAACACCACCACATGCACCTGGTGCCTGCGGTTGTCGTTGGCGCGCAGCAGCGGCCGGATCAGCAGCATCGAGGCGCCCGTGGTCCCCATGAAGCTGGCCAGCACGGCGCCGATCGCCAGAATGGCCGTGTTCAGCCCCGGCGATCCCTTGAGATTGCCGCGCACATAGATGCCGCCCGACACCGTGTACAGCGCCGTCAGCAGGATCACGAACGGCAGGTATTCAGCCAGCAGGGCATGCACCAGGTTGGCCATGGCCGCGCCCACGCCGAACACCGCCGCGAAGGGCAGCAGAAAGACCAGCGCCCAGGCGGCCGTCACCTTGCCGAAATGCCGGTGCCAGAAATGGGGCGCCGCCAGCGGCACCAGGGCGATTGACAACAGCATGCCCGCAAACGGCACGCCCCAAAGTACCGAAAGCTGGCCGCCGTCGATATCGGCGGCCAGGGCCCAGGATGGCACGCAGGTGGCCAGCAGCGCCAGCAATCCGCGCAATGCCTTCATGGTCCCGTCTCCTCTTTGTTCTCTATTCACTGTCCCCTCCTGGCGGCAGATGGTGCCGCAATCAAGCCTGCGCCGCAGGCGGCGCAATCTCGAACACCTGACGCAGGTAGGCCAGGTACTTCTCGTCATCGCACATGCTTTTGCCCGGCGTGTCCGAGAGCTTGGCCACGGGCTGGCCGTTGCAGCGGGTCATCTTGATGACGATCTGCAGCGGCACATGGTCGGGCGCGTCGCCCAGGTCGTTGGTCAGGTTGGTGCCTATGCCGAAGGCCAGCTGGCAGCGGCCATGGAAGCGCTGGAACAGCTCGATGGTGCGCGGCACCGTCAGGCCGTCGCTGAAGATCAGCGTCTTGGTCAGCGGATCGATGCGGTTGGCACGGTAGTGGGCCAGCAGCCGCTCGCCCCACTCGAACGGGTCGCCGCTGTCGTGGCGCGCACCGTCGAAGAGCTTGCAGAAGTACAGGTCGAAATCGCGCAGGAAGGCCGACATGCCGTAGACGTCCGACAGCGCAATGCCCAGGTCGCCCCGGTATTCGCGCGCCCAGGATTCGAAGCCGAAGATCTGGCTGTCGCGCAGGCGCGGGCCCAGGGACTGGCAGGCCTGCAGGTATTCATGCGCCAGCGTGCCAAGGGGCCGCACGCCCAGCTTCATGGCGTACAGCACATTGCTGGTGCCGGCGAACTGGCCCTCGGACTCCACGGATGTGCCGGGCCGGCCCAGGCGTGCGCACAGCACGCGCAGCACCTCTTCATGCCAGGCCCGCGAAAAGCGGCGGCGCGTGCCGTAGTCGGCAATCTTGAGCTGCTCCAGGCCGGGCTGCTGCAGCAGCGCAATCTTGGCGTCGAGACGGCGCCGGCCTTCCGGAAAATCGGGCACCGGCTGGGTGTTGCGGAAGTACACCTCGTTGACGATGGCCAGCACGGGAATCTCGAACAGGATGGTGTGCAGCCAAGGCCCGCGGATGGTGATGTCGATCTCGCCATTGGGCAGCGCCTGCACCGTGATGCATTTCTCGTTGAGGTGGAACAGGCCCAGGAAATCGACGAAGTCGCTCTTGATGAAGCGCAGCGAGCTCAGATAGGCCAGCTCCGCGTCCTGGAAACGCAGGCTGCACAGCGAGCGGATCTCGGAGCGGATCTCGTTCACATAGGGTGCGAGCTGCACGCCGGGGTTGCGGCACTTGAAGCGGTACTCGACCTGTGCTCCGGGAAACTGGTGCAGCACCACCTGCATCATCGTGAATTTGTACAGGTCGGTATCGAGCAGGCTGGTGATGATCATGGACAGAGCCGGGCGGTAAGCGCCCCAGCGGTCAGATGGCAGACAGCTTTCGAGTGTAGGCCATACACACGCTGCCGCGCTGCGAGCGGGCGCCTTGCATGCGCCCCGAACGCCATCAACCGCGCAGCAGCGGCTCCAGCACCTGTCGCAGCGCCTGCGGAATCTGGGCAGGCCGGCGCGTATGCCGGTCCACATAGACATGCACGAAATGCCCGGCCGCCGCCGTCAATGGCTCGCCCTGCGCGAACAGCCCCACCTCGTAGCGCACGCTGGAGCCACCGATGCGGGCCACCCGGATACCGGCCTCCACCTCCTGCGGGAAGGCCAGCGGCGCAAAGTAATTGCATTGCGTCTCTATGACCAGGCCTATCGTCTCGCCCGCATGAATGTCCAGCGCGCCCTGCTCGATCAGATGGGCATTCACCGCCGTATCGAACCAGCTGTAATAGACGACGTTGTTGACGTGCCCGTAGACGTCGTTGTCCGACCAGCGCGTGCTGATGCGTCGGAATGCCGCATAGGCCGAACGGGGCTGCGGCGCGGGGCGGCTCGGGGGCGATTCATTCATGGCGGCCATTGTGCCGCCGGCCGAATGCGCCCTGTCCCCAGCCACTGTCGCCATCACGACGCGCACTGCTGCCAATCACTCGCCAAGCGAGTAAGCATGCAAACCGAAAAATGTCGTCAAACCGACATAAAACCAATTCAAAATCAAAGACTTACAAAAAACCCACAGCTTTGCCGATTTTTTTGCTGCACCGCAGCATCAGGTACTTGATTCCTTTTTTGCAATCCCTACAATAAGACCCATGCTGCACTGCAACATGACACTCAGTCAGGTCAGCGCAGGCAATTCCCCGTAACCCGAGACCCCTGTGGTCCGTTTTTCTGGAGACTGACATGAGCTTGACCCCTGACCAAATCCTGAGCGCACAAAAGGCCAACCTGGAAACCCTGTTCGGCCTGACGAGCAAGGCCTTCGAAGGCGTTGAAAAGCTGGTGGAACTGAATGTGACCGCCTCGCGCGCCGCACTGAACGAAGCCGCCCAGCACACCCAGGCCGTCCTGAGCGTGAAGGATGCGCAGGAGCTGCTGTCGCTGCAGGCCAACCTGTTCCAGCCCCTGGCTGAAAAGACCGCTGCCTACAGCCGCCACCTGTACGACATCGCCAGCGGCACCGGTGCCGAGCTGGCCAAGGCCTTCGAAAGCCAGGCGTCCGATCTGCAGAAGAACTTCAGCGCCCTGGTGGACACCACCGCCAAGAACGCACCCGCAGGTTCCGAAACCGCCGTGGCCGTGATGAAGAGCGCCGTGTCGGCTGCCAACAATGCCTTCGAGTCGGTGCAAAAGGCCGTCAAGCAGGCTTCGGACCTGGCGGAAGCCAACTTCACGGCCGTGACCAACACCGCCAGCGAAGCCGTCCAGTCGGCCCAGACCCGCAAGCGTTGATCACGCCGTCTTACAACAGGGTTGCGTGCAAGAATCAGTGATTACCCTCATAATTGCATGCATCCCGGGTCGCAAGACCTGACCAGTTGTCTCCTTGGATCCTCTCGAAACCCCCGTTTCTGGATCCTTTCAAAACCCAGTCCTTGGACTGGGTTTTTTTTTCGCCTGCCATGGCCTGTTCATGGTTTGAGCCTGCGCATGGCCAAAGCCACAATGGCCGATGCGGCCAGCTGCATTGCGGCCACTCCATAAAGGCCCGCGCCGACACCACCGGTCCACTGCTTGGCCCAGCCCATCATGAACGGCGTGGCAAAGCCTGCGAGATTGCCTACCGAATTGATGAAGGCAATGCCCGCAGCAGCCGCTGTGCCGGTCAGAAACGAAGCTGGCATGGCCCAGAACACCGGGAAGGCGCCCAGAACACCAATGGCAGCAATGCTCAAGGCCACCATGGCCAGCACCGGGTTGCCCATGGTGGCGCCAGTCAGCGCAAGCCCGACAGCACCGACCAAGGTGGCACCCGCACAATGCAGACGGCGCTCGCGGGTGGCGTCGGAATGTGCCCCGTTGATCACCATGGCCGCCGTGCCAAGCATGAACGGAATCGCCGACAGCAGGCCGATGTGCAACGCACTGTGCACACCCAGCTCACGCACCAGCGAAGGCATCCAGAAGGCCAGCGTGGCATTGCCGCCCACGATGCAGAAGTACGCCGCCGTGCACAGCCACAGCGCGGGCAGACGCAGTGCCTGCATGAAGCTTGCATGCTTGCCCGCACCCTGCCGCTCGGCGTCGAGTTGCATTTCCAACGCGCTTTTCTCTGCCTCGGACAGCCAGTGAGCCTGGCAGGGCCTGTCGGGCAGCCATGCCAGGACCACCAAGCCAGCGATCACCGAGGGAATGCCTTCCAGGACGAACAGCCACTGCCAGTTTCGCAGAGGGGCCACTGCCTCCATTCCACTCATGATGAGCCCAGCGATGGGCCCGCCCACCACGCCCGCGATGCCGAAGGAAGTCATGAACCATCCGTTGATGCGGCCTCGCCTGGCAGCCGGAATCCAGTAGGTCAGGTAAAGCATGACGCCCGGGAAAAACCCCGCCTCGAACACACCGAGCAGGAAGCGCAGCGCATAAAAGGCCTCGGGCGTGGTCACAAAAGCCATGCCCATGGACGCCAGCCCCCACAGGATGGTGATGCGCGCCAGCGTCTTGCGCGCACCTATGCGCTGCAGCAACAGATTGCTGGGGACCTCGAAGAGAAAGTAGCCGATGAAGAAGATGCCTGCGCCCAGTCCGTAGACAGCCTCACTGAATCGCAGGTCCTGCAGCATCTGCAGCTTGGCAAAGCCGACATTGACACGGTCTATCCAGGCCAACAGAAACAGGAAGACAAGAAAGGGGATCAGCCGCCATGCAACCTTGCGATGCACGGCGTCCGAATCGAAAGCCGGCGCTTGGACCAGCGCCTGGGGCAAAGGCAACTGCGGGGAAAGAGCGTCCATGATGGGTGGTTCCTTGGTAGGTATGCCTGCACAAGACATCCCCCTCGAAACAGCGAGGTCAGGATGCACGATCAAATTTTTTTGATTTCTATAAATATATTTTTGATCGCGCAAATAACTTATATACCCCGGGACTTCCCGCAGATGTCCTGCCTGCGCCCTCGTGCGCTCAAGCCAGCAGGTGCTTGGGCAGGGCCGCGATGAACGACGCGAAACTGGCCGAGCCCTGGCCAGGACTCATGTGCCGGGTCATCAGGGAGGCCGCCCGCGAAGCATCCTGCGCCTGGACTGCTTCGACCATTTCTCCATGCTGAGCCCAGGACAGGGCCGTCTGGCCAAAGGCCGAAAATGCATGGCGTCTGTAGGCACCGGTGCGTGAACGCATACGCAGGATCTCCTGCCGAAGATAGGGATTGCGCGCCCCCTGGTACAGCGCCTCGTGGAAGCGCCGGTTGTGCTCCTGCCAGGCTTGTGCGTCCTCTCGACGCGCCACGGCTGACGCGCGTTCATGGATGGCGGCCAGCTCCTCGCGCTCTGCTGGTGTCATGCGCTCGCAGGCCAGCCTTGCGCCTATGCCCTCCAGTTCCGCCAGCAACTCCCACATGGCCAGCAGTTGGCCCACATCCATCTTGGCCACCACCATGCCGGCGCGCGGCAGATTGACCACCAGGCCCTGGGCCTGCAACTGCAGCAGAGCCTCGCGTACGGGTGTGCGTGACACGTCATAGGTCTGCATCAGCGCCTGTTCATCCACCGCATCCCCGGGCAGCAGGCTGCCGTCGCGTATGGATTCCTCAATGGAAAGGCGGATGCGCTCAGCAGCCTTCATAGCAAGCCTCCCCTTCGCAAAAACAGAACGGATCGCCGCCTGATTTTATTTCCTTGACTTTCATAAATATATTTATGACACTCAAAATTAGATCAATGCACAAGCGTAGCAGGAGACAAGCACCATGCACGAAGACTGCTCACATGATTGGCTGGCCTGGGCTGCGCTGGCCTGCCGACTGCGGGGCCTGGCTTTGCCACCGCAGGACCTTCAGGCCATTGCTCAAACACTGGCCCGATTGAGCGCCGTGGCGAACGAACTGGAGTGCACGGAGCCCGGCCATGGCTGAGTTCGAGACGCTTCCTTCAGTGGACGAAATGCTCCGGCGCTTCGCCCTGCTGCCTCCCTCGGCACATGACAGTCATGCGGCAGCACTGGCCACCGAATTCAGGCGCCGCAACGCGCAGTGGCACTGCGCGGAGCACATCTTTGCCGCACCGTCGCCCCAACCCGGCGGCCTGCTCTCCGGCGTGCCACTAGCACACAAGGACGTCTTCGACACGGGCCTGCACGTACCAGGTCTGGGCCGGCCTCGCACAACGGGGCAGATCCGGCCGGCCGCCACCGTCTTGCAACGGCTGAAGGCGCAGGGCGCACTGCACCTGGGCGCGCTCACCATGGCGGAATTTGCATGCGGCGCCACGGCAGAGAGCCTCCATTCACCACGGCTGCTCAACCCTCTTGACGCCCAGGCTGCCGTCGGCGGCTCGTCCAGCGGATCGGCCGTGGCCGTGGCTGCGGGTCTTTGCGCGGCTTCGCTGGGCACCGACACGGCGGGCTCAGTGCGCATGCCGGCGGCAACCTGCGCCCTGATCGGCCTGAAGCCTACGCGCGGCCTGCTGCCCTCCGATGGCGTGGCGCCATTGGCTCCCACTCTGGATACCGTCGGGGTGATCGCGCGCAGCGCAGCCGATGCGGCCCGCATCTTCACAGCCATGCTGCCGACGCGGCCTGACACGCCGGAGCCCCCACCGCGCTGGCGCATCGGCAACGCAATGCGCACAACCCACGAGGATGCCGGCGTGGCGGCTGCGCTGACCCTCTTCGAAAAGAGCCTGCACGCCAGCGTGCAGATCCAAAACCGCCCAGCGCCTGACCTGGGCCGGCTGAACCGGCTGGCCCAGATCGTCCTGCATGCCGAGGCAGCCATTTCACTGGAGGCCGCTGTGCGCACAGAGCTTGACACCCTGGCTCCGGCCACAAGGGCCATCGCCCTGCCGGGCTGGGCCATGCCAAATGGCTGGTATCGCCATGCCTTGCATCAGATACCGGCACAGAGCCATGCCTTCATGACCACCTGCCTGGACGGCATCGACCTTTTGCTGACGCCCTGCCTGCCAAAAGGCGTGCCCGACCGCGAGACCGTCACAACCTCCTGCCCCGGCTTCGACCCTCGCGCGCTGGCGGCAATGCACCGCCACCACGCCTATATCAACTACCTGGGGCTGCCAGCGCTGGTCATGCCCGTGGGCAAGGACGGCCGGGGCCGTCCGGTCAGTGTCCAGATCGTGGGAGCACCCGGCAGCGAAAGCCTGCTGCTGGCCTTTGCCCACGAGTTTGCCTTGCCCTTCCATCACTTTGTGCACCCTTGATACCGGGAGACAACATGCCTCAAATCAACGCATCCCCCGCCCTTGCGCATCTGCGAGTGCTTGACCTGTCACGCGTGCGGGCCGGCCCGACCTGCGTGCGCATCCTCGCCGACTTCGGCGCCGATGTGATACGGATCGAGCCACCGGCAGGCATCGATCCCAATGAGGCCATGTTTGCCGCCGACCGCCAGGGGGGAGACTTCCAGAACCTGAACCGCAACAAGCGGTCGCTGACACTCAATCTCAAGACGCCCGAGGGCTTGGAGGTATTTCGCAAGCTCGTGGTCGACGCCGACGTGGTGGTCGAGAACTGGCGGCCCGATGTCAAGGACAGGCTGGGTCTGTCCTACGAAAAGCTGAGCGCCATCAACCCCCGCATCATCCTGGCCAGCATTTCGGGCTTCGGCCAGAACGGTCCCTATGCAGGCAGGCCCGGCTTCGACCAGATCATCCAGGGCATGGGTGGACTCATGTCGGTCACCGGTTTTTCTGGTGGCGGACCGCTGCGTGCAGGTCTGGCCGTGGCCGATTGCGGCACCGGAATCTATGCCGCCGTCGGTATCCTGCTGGCTTTGCTGGAGCGCGAGCATTCGGGCCTGGGTCAGTGGATTCACAGCTCGCTGCTGCACACGCAGATAGCGCTGATGGACTTCCAGGCCGCGCGCTACCTCAACGAAGGCGACCTGCCGGTGCAAGTGGGCAACGACCATCCCACAAGCAGCCCCATGGGCCTGTTCAATGCGCGCGATGGCGCCTTCAACCTGGGAGCCTCGGGAGAGGGCAATTGGAAGCGTCTGTGTGACTGTCTGGGCGAGGCTGCGTGGCTGCAGGACCCGCGCTACGCGTCGGAAAAAACTGCGCGTGCGCCACCGCACTGCGCTGAACGAGGCCCTGGCCAGGCGCTTTCGGGAACGCGACGTAGCCCACTGGGTGAAGCTGCTCAATGACGCAGGTGTTCCCGCAGGTCCGGTCTATTCCATGCCTGAGGTGTTCGACGACCCCCAGGTGCGACATCTGGGTGTGGCGCAGGCCGTCCCCGGCGACGATGGCAGCAGCTACCGGCTCATCTCCCAGCCCGTCACTCTGGAGCGCACGCCTGCCGGCATTGCGCGCCCTGCGCCTGGCTGGGGCGAGCACACGCAGGAAGTGCTGGCCGAGATCGGCTATGGCACTGCCGATGTGCAGCGCATGCGCAGCGAGGGGGTGGTATGAGCGGCGGCCATATCCAGCAGGCGTTGACCGACGGCATCGCCACCTTGACGATCTGCCACCCCGAACGGCGCAATGCAATGACGCTGGCCATGTGGCAGCAGCTGGCGCAGGCGCTGTACCAATTGCGCGAGGCCGATGGCCTTCGTGTGCTGGCACTGCAGGGCACAGGCAGCCAGGCCTTTGTCTCGGGCGCTGATATCGCAGAGTTCGATCAGGTTCGCGATGGCGCCGAGGCTGTGCTGCGCTACAACCAGGCAGTCTCTGAGGCACAGCAGGCGCTGGCAGGGTTTCCCGCCCCGACCGTGGCGCTGATCCAGGGCGCCTGCATGGGCGGGGGTATTGGCCTGGCACTGGCTTGCGACCTGCGCTATGCCAGCGCAAGCGCGCGCTTGCGCATGCCGGCCGCACGGCTCGGCCTGGGTTACGGCTTGGCCGACATGCGCCGTCTCGTCGAGGTGACAGGCATGGCATCAGCCTTCGAACTGTTCTACACGGCACGCACGCTGGACGCATTCCAGGCCCTGGCCAGGGGACTGGTGCAGGAGTGCTTTGCTTTGGAAGACTTTGCAGCCCTGTCACGCGCGCGCCTCGAGACCATCGCAGCAAACGCGCCGCTGACGTTGCGCGCCGCGAAAGCAGCCATACTGGCCTCGCGCCAGCCAGGCAGCAGTGCACAGGCCGTGGCCACAGAGGCACTGATACGCCAATGCTTCGACAGCGCGGACTATGCAGAAGGCCGCCGCGCCTTTGCGGAAAAGCGCGCCCCTTCATTCACAGGCCGATGACCGCACCCATGATGAACAATCCCCGCATCCCGTTTCAGCTATCCAGCCGCAGGCCAGCGCTGCGCGGATTGGACGGCCGACATATCCTGGTCCACCTGGTCATCAATGTGGAGCACTGGCCCTTTGACCAGCCCATGCCGCGCACCGTACTCACGCCGCCCCACGGCCGAGAGAATCTGCCCGACGTTCCCAACTTCAGTTGGGCCGAATACGGTCTGCGCTGCGGCCTGCCTCGCATGATGGCGGCCATTCGCAGCCGCGGCCTTGTTGCCTCGGCCAGCCTCAACGCCACCGTCATCGACGCCTATCCCCAGGCCGCTCAGGCATTGCTGGACGCAGGCTGGGAAATCATCGGACATGGCATGCACCAGCGCGCGCTGTCGCACGATGGTGGTTCAGACCAAGCCGGGGCCATTTCCAGCGCACTGGACCGCATAGAACGCTTTTGCGGAATCCGGCCCCGCGGATGGCTGTCGCCGGGCCTGCGAGAAACGCTGCAAACGCCCGACCTGCTGGCCCAGGCCGGCATAGACCATGTATTCGACTGGTGCCTGGATGATCTGCCCAACTGGATGCAGACCTCCAGCGGTCAGTTGCTGGCGCTTCCATACGCGCTGGAACTCAACGATTCGGTCATTCACGCCGTGGAAAAGCACGCCACGGGCGAGTTCGGGCGCCGCCTGGAAAGCACGCTGCAGGTTTTCGAGAACGAGGTGCGCGAGCATGGCTCACCGCGCGTGCTGACGCTGGGCCTGCACCCTCATCTGATGGGAGTCCCCCATCGCCTGCCCGATTTCGAGTCCATGCTGGATCGGCTACAGCAGCATCCGATGACCCGCTTCGTGACAGGCACCACCCTGCATGCCTGGTATGCGCAGCAGTGCCCGTCACCCACCTGCACGCATGACCGAGGTGCTGCATGAATGCAATCGACACACTGGTCGCGCACGTACAGCACCTGCGCTATGAGGACCTGCCTGCGCCTGCCGTGAACGCCGCCAAGGCATTTTTGCTCGATGCCGTCGGCGTGGGGCTGTCAGGCTCACGCCATCCGCGCATGGCCGCGCTGCACCGGGCGGCAGCGGCCCTGGGCCAGGGACAAGAGGCCACGGTGTGGGCCAGCGGCGAGCGACTGCCGCTGGCCAGTGCGGTGATGCTCAACGCCTACCAGGTCTTCAATCAGGAATTCGATGCCATCCATGACCGCGCCGTGGTCCATGCATTCGCCTGCATCGCGCCTGCGACGCTGGGCTACGCCGAGCGCGAGGGCGCAATCGACGGCCGCCAACTCATAGAGGCGGTGGCCGCTGGCCTGGACTTCGCCATCCATGTGGCGCTGGCGCAGCGCGCGCCCATGCGCTTTTTCCGGCCCGCCATGTGCGGCGGGCTGGGCGCCACGGCCGCACTGTGCAAGCTGGCGAGTCTGGACGAGACCACCACGCGTGATGCGCTGGGCCTGGCCTACAGCCATCTGTCGGGCACCATGCAGGCGCATGCCGAGGGATCGCCGGCCGTAGGACTGCAGGTAGGACTGAACGCGCGTGCCGCAGTCACAGCCTTCGAACTCGCACAAGCGGGTTTTCCTGGGCCGCGTGACATTCTCGAAGGGCCGTTTGGCTATTTCGCGCTGTTCGACGCCGGCCAGGCCCGCTGGCACGAAGTGGCTGCCGACGTGGGTCATGTGTTCCAGATCGAGCGCATGAGCCACAAGCCCTACCCCACAGGCCGCGCCACGCACAGCGGCATAGGCGCCGTACTGCAATTGATGCGCGAGCACGGATTGCATGCGCAGGACATCGCAAGCGTATGCGTACATGCCTCTGCACTCATCGTGCGCCTGGTAGGCCGGCCGGCGCACGCCGGCATGGACTCGGCCAGCGCAAGACTGTGCATGGGCTACGCGGTGGCCACGGCCGCGCTGCAAGGCCACGTAGGCCTGGACGACTTCGACGCCGCCATGCTGTCCGACCCGCGCAGGCTGGAGCTGGCCTCACGCGTGCAGGTGCTCGACGACGGCAACCCCGACCCCAATGCAATGACACCCCAGCGCGTGGAGTTGCGGCTTTGCAATGGGCGCGTGCTGTCACTGGACATGCCCGATCTTCCTGGCAGCCCCGCATTGCCGCTCAACGAAGCCGAGCAGGATGCGAAATTCCACGCCTGCTGCGCGCATGCACTGCCGCCGGTACCGAGTGCACGGGCCGAGAAACTGCGGCAGGCGCTGCGCCAGTTGCAGGACCAGACGGACCTGCGCGACATCATTGCGCTGATGCGTCCGGCATCCTCGCCGCACTGAGCACTGCACCCTGCAACGCACAAAGGCCCTGGGGCGAGAAAACCTTTGGAAGCCTCTTCCCTTTATTAAGAACAATTCGCGTTTGACCTATCATCGCGCTTTGCCAACAAAGAGAGGCCTGTCTTCATGTCGAAATCCCTGAAAGCCCTGTTTGCCGCTTGCGCCCTGGTGGCTGCCGGCACAGCCATTGCCGACTCCCAGGTCGTCAACCTCTACTCCGCGCGCCACTACTCCACGGACGAGGAGCTGTACAACGGCTTCACCAAGGCCACCGGCATCAAGATCAACCGCGTGGACGGCGACGACGCCGGCATCATTGCGCGCCTGAAGGCCGAGGGCCAGGCCTCGCCGGCCGACGTGATCCTGCTGGTCGATGCCGCGCGCCTGTACCGCGGCGAGGTGGATGGCCTGTTCCAGCCCATCCACTCCAAGCTGCTGGAAGACGCCATTCCCTCCAACCTGCGCGCCCAGCCCACGGCCGATGGCATCAGCTGGTTCGGCCTGTCCACACGCGCCCGCGTCATCGTCTACAACAAGGCCAAGGTCCAGCCCGCCGACGTGCAGAACTACGAATCGCTGGCCGACCCCAAGTTCAAGGGCCAGCTGTGCATCCGCTCGGGCTCGCATCCCTACAACCTGAGCCTGTTCGGCACCGTGGTCGAACACATGGGCGAGCAAAAGGCAGAGGGCTGGATCCAGGGCATGAAGGCCAACCTGGCCCGCCCGCCCAAGGGTGGCGACACCGACCAGATCAAGGCCGTGGCCTCGGGCGAATGCACCATCGGCGTGACCAACAGCTACTACCTGGCGCGCATGATGCGTTCGGGCAAGCCTGAGGACCAGGCCGTGGTCGGCAAGATCGGCGTGGTCTTCCCCAACCAGTCCAGCTGGGGCACGCACCTGAACATCGCGGGCGGCGCCGTGGCACGCCATGCCAAGAACAAGGACAACGCCGTCAAGTTCCTGGAGTACCTGGCCAGCCCCGCCGCCCAGAACTACTTTGCCAACGGCAACAACGAGTGGCCAGCAGCCAAGGGCGTGGAACTGGACAACCCCGCACTCAAGGAAATGACCGGCGGCAAGCCCTTCAAGAGCGAGACCATCCCGATCACGGCCGTGGGCAAGAACATGACCAAGGTCCAGCAAATGCTGGACCGTGCCGGGTTCCAGTAATCCCCATCGCGCCCATCACCAGCCCGGCACTGCCGGGCTTTTTCTTGGGCGCGACATGGCTGCGGCCGGGGCTGCATGCATAATTTGAGAGTTACGTTTACGTCAACGTCAGATAACCAAGGAGACATTCCATGCAGATCAAGGACCGGGTATTCATCGTCACGGGCGGCGCCTCCGGGCTGGGCGAAGGCACGGCGCGCATGCTGGCGGCCGAGGGCGGCAAGGTGGTGATCGCCGACATGCAGGCGGACAAGGGCGAGGCCGTGGCGCGCGAGATCGGCGGCGTCTTCGTCAAATGCGACGTGAGCCAGGAGGCCGATGGCCAGGCCGTGGTGGACAAGGCCGTGAGCCTGGGCAAGCTGGCAGGCCTGGTCAACTGCGCAGGCATTGCGCCCGCCGAGAAGACCGTGGGCAAGAACGGCGCGCACAACCTGGCGCTGTTTTCCAAGACCATTACGGTCAACCTGATCGGCAGCTTCAACATGATCCGCCTGGCCGCCGCCGCCATGTCGGCCAACGAGCCCGAGAGCACGGGCGAGCGCGGCGTGCTGATCTCCACGGCCAGCGTGGCAGCCTACGACGGCCAGATCGGCCAGGCGGCCTATGCGGCGTCCAAGGGCGGCGTGGTCGGCATGACGCTGCCCATTGCGCGAGACCTGGCGCGCAACGGCATCCGCAACATGACGATTGCCCCCGGCATCTTCGGCACGCCCATGCTGTTCGGCATGCCGCAGGAAGTGCAGGACGCGCTGGCCGCCGGCGTGCCCTTCCCCAGCCGCCTGGGCACGCCCCAGGACTATGCCAAGCTGGTGCGCCACATCCTGGACAACGACATGCTCAATGGCGAGGTGATCCGGCTGGACGGGGCCATTCGTCTGGCGCCGAAGTAAGCACCCCCTGAGCGGCTGCGCCGCTTCCCCCTCTCTTTCTCGCTTCGCGAGGGAGGGGGACGACACCCTCGCGGCGGGGCGGCGCGGCCGGCATAGGCCCTTGCTCGGCGTCCCTCGCGTTGGGCCGCGCCGTTTTTGGAGATACGCGCGTTGTCAGGCCGTGGTGCGTGCAGGCTCTTTGGCCATCATCTCCAGCCCCTTGCGCAATGCAGGGAACAGGCTGTGCTGGAAGTTGTTCCAGCGCAGCTCAAGAATCGTGTCTTGGGGATCGATGTCGGTGCCCAGCACGTCGGCGATGACTTCGCCGGAGTCGATGCCGTTGTCCACGTAGTGAAAGGATGCGCCGGTCTTGAACAGGGGCGGGACCGGGCGCTGTTCCATGGTCTTCCAGTCCACGATCCTGCGGCCCTGCGCGCCATGCAGCGCGTCCAGCGTGGCGCAGGCGCCCCGGCGTTCATAGGGCGACTCCAGGCGCGTGATGCCGGGGTGGATGTTGGCGATCCTGCGGTGGAACAGGGCCCCGGGCCGCACGAGCCGGTCCAGGATGACGAGCAGGCCGTCCAGCACCACCCGCTCGGCACCCAGCTGTACCAGCCTGTCCTGCAACTGCGCCTCGAACATCTGCTTGCCCGCGGCGCGCTGCGGATCGTTCAGCGGCAGGCGCCGGTAGGAAGACGGCACGGCCATGAGCAGGTCATTGACCCTGCGCCCCTGGATGCGCAGGTCCGGCGGATAGAACCAGCGGCCGCCCGGCCGGTAGCTGAAGCCGTAGTCGCCGATCTTTTCGCGGTCGCGGGGCGAGGCCTCGTCGTCGTCGTGGATCACGGCCTCCAGGCTGTAGATATCGCCCAGCGGGCTGGTGTCCAGCAACTCGCCCAGGTATTCGAGCGGCGATTTCATGTAGCGCGTTGCGCCCTTGTAGGCGATGTGCTGGCCGGCCTGGTCGGCGGCGGCGTTTCTCAGGGACCAGATGTAGACGAGTTTTGTCTTTGCCATGTTCGTGGATTCAGCAGGAATTCAGATGTCGGCCAGCACGCCTTGACTGGCGGGACTGGCCGATGCAGCTGCCACCGGCTGCGCCCCGTCTTGCGGCAGGACCATGCGGCCGGCCTCCATGCGCACGATGCGGTCGGCCAGGTGGAAGTAGCGATCGTCATGGGAGATGACCACCAGCAGGTGGCCCCTGGCGCGCAGCTCGGGCAGCAGCTCGGTGTAGAACAGGTGGCGGAAGCTCGGGTCCTGGTCGGCCGCCCATTCGTCGAAGACCAGCACGGGCCGGCCCTCCAGATAGGCGTGGACCAGGGCCAGCCGTTTTCGCTGCCCGGTGGACAGGTCGATGGTGCTGAAGCTGCCGTTGCGCACGCTGACCTTGTGGGCGATCTCCAGCCGCTGCAGGTAGGGCAGCGCGGCCTCGGGCAGCGCGGCGGCCTGGCCTTCCTCGCCACCGGCCACCAGGTCCTCGAACAGGTAGAAGTCCGAGAACACCGTGGTGAACAGCTGGCGGTAGTCATCGCGCGTCTGTGCCGTGACGGGCTGGCCGTCATGCAGGATCTCGCCCTGCTGGGGCGCGTACAGGCCCAGCAGCAGCTTGATCAGCGTGGTCTTGCCCGAACCGTTGTCGCCCACCACAAAGACCAGTTCGCCCTTGCCCAGCTTCAGGTCGATGGGGCCGATCTCGAAGGCCTTGCCGCCTTCGGGCGCATCGAAGGCATAGCGCACGCCCCGCAGCTCCAGGCCGTGGTCCAGGCGGACCTCGCCGGGCGGGCTGTCCAGGTGCAGGTGCGGCTCGGGGCTGGCAAAGCGCGCCGACAGGTCGGCAATGCGCTGCAGCGCCACCTTGGCACGGCCCAGGTTGGGCAGCGCGCCCGCGATCTGGTCCATGGGGCCCTTGAGGAACAGCAGCACCAGCACGAAGCCGCTGAGCACCACGGGCTCGGTGGTGCGCAGCGCGGCCCAGCCCAGGATGAGGGCGATCAACAGAAAGAACAGCGCCGAACCGAAGGCCGTGGCCAGCACATAGGTGTTGATGGCGCGGCTGTTGATGCGGCGGATGGCATCCACGGTGGAGCCGATCTGCCCGTCGAAGATGCGGCCCCGGCGCGCGCGGTGCATGCGCAGCTCCTTGGCGCCTTCGCTGATGGCGCGGTAGGCCTTGTGCAGCACTTCCTCGTGATCGCGCGCCTTCCAGAACCCCGCCACGCCGCGCGACTGGGCCAGCGCCTGCAGGCTCACGCCCAGCACCAGCGCCACCACCAGCATGGCAAACAGCGGCGGCGACAGCAGGGCCAGGTAGGCCAGGCAGCCCAGCGCAATGGCCAGGGCGATCACGTTGGAGGCCAGCACGAAGGCCACGTCGCTGATCATGTCCACGTCCTGCGTGAGCACGGGCATGAGGCGGTGCGTGCAGTAGCGCTCCAGCGCGTCGATGGGCGCGGCCAGGATCTTGCTGGCCAGCTCCTTGCGCAGCCGGGCCACCAGGCGCTGCCCCACGAAATTGCCCGACATGTCGGACGTGGCCCGGCACACCAGCACGGTGGCGCACAGGGCGATGAAGGTCAGCAGCAGCCCGCCGGCCAATCCGCCTGGGCGGTTGAGCACCTGGTTGATGGTCGCCAGCAGCGCCACCGTGGCCCCACCCGCGCAAATGCCCGTGACCACGGACAGCGCCATCCACGGCAGGAAGGGCCTGAGCAGGCGCAGTACCTCGGAGGGCGGTCGGCTGGCGTTTTCCATAAGGGATTCCTCTGGCGCCCGTGGGCGCATGGTCTTGCAAAGCCGGCGCGGCCCGGCGTTTCCTGGAGCGCGGCGCACGGCGAGCGCTCCCTACTCCCTGCAAGACGTGCGTGCGCCAAAAATGTTCACCGCCCAGGCGATGAACAAATTCCGCCGCCCAGCGTCATCACGGGGAAGGGGCAGCGCGGGCGCCATGCCCTGCACCGGCCCGCCCTGCCTTGTCTGCCGCACACCCGAAGGACGCCATGGCTCTCCACCCCGACCTGCAAGCATTTCTTGAACTCGCCAACGCCCAGGCATCCAGCCGCCCGCGCATGAGCCAGATGACGGCAGCGCAGGCGCGCACCGCCTACGACAACGCCACGCTGGCGCTGGACCTGCCGGGCGACGATCTGCCCACCGAGGACCTGGAGCTGCCCACGCGCGACGGCGCGCGTATCCGTGCCCGGCTCTACCGCGCAGCCCCTGGACACACAGCCGCGCCCTGCCTGCTGTTCCTTCACGGCGGCGGCTATGTGCTGGGCGGCCTCGAATCCCATGACAGCCTGTGCCGCAGCCTGGCGCTGGGCACGCCCTGCAATGTGCTGGCCATCGACTACCGGCTGGCGCCAGAGCACCGCTTTCCCACCGCCTTCCTCGACGCACAGGACGCCCTGGCCTGGCTGCTGGAGCACGGCGGCCGCCATGGCCTGGACGCGCAGCGCCTG
The DNA here is from genome assembly GCF_018437695.1 of Delftia sp. WY8. Classification (NCBI taxonomy): domain Bacteria; kingdom Pseudomonadati; phylum Pseudomonadota; class Betaproteobacteria; order Burkholderiales; family Comamonadaceae; genus Delftia; species Delftia sp. WY8. Next base: position 5,819,697 of record NZ_CP049795.1, on the reverse strand, counting down.
GCCATTGGCGGCGACAGCGTCGGGGGCACGCTGGCCACGGCCCTGTGCATCGCCGCGCGCGACGCGGGCATGCCCCAGCCCTTGCTGCAGTTGCTGCTCTACCCCTGCACGGCAGCGCAGCAGGACAGTGACTCGCATGCGCGCCTGGCCACCGGCCATCTGCTGGAAGGTGACACCCTGGCCTGGATGTTCGGCCAATACCTGCGCAGCGATGCGGACCGGCAGGACTGGCGCTTTGCCCCGCTGCAGGCATCCGACCTGGGCCGGCTGGCCCCCACGCTGATGGTGCTGGCCGAGTACGACCCGCTGATCGACGAAGGAAAGCGCTATGCCGAGCGGCTGCAGGCCGCCGGCGTGGCCGTGGACCTGCAGATCTACGCCGGCATGGTCCATGACTTTGCGCGGCTGGGCGCCCTCACCGAAGAGACCGAGGTGCTGCGCGGCCGGATCTGCAAGGCACTGGCCCATGCCTTCCAGGCGACCCGGATCCCGGCCCTGGCATGAACGGCCCTGGCATGAACATTTGCCGCGCCTGCACGTCATCCCGGTCATGAGGCTGCCTTGTGTCCCCTGCGTCCCTTGCGTCCCTTGCGTCCCTTGCGTCCCTTGTGCCCTTGCCCCCATCCGTGTCCCGCACGCGGGGCACTCCATCTGAAAGAGTCCACGTGCGTCCAGCCGAAGCCACCGCTACACCGTCACCGGACGCCTCCGGCGCCAGCTACCTTGCCCATGCAGGCGCCGAGACGATCAGCGTCTTCGGCGATGGACAGCGGCTGCGCCTGGAGCGTTCGGGGTCCGTGGATGCCGGCAGGCCCGGCAAGCACAGTCTCTGGAACCTGTCGCCCGCGGCCGCGCCAGGCCTGCTGCGGCTGCAATGGCTGGGCCCCTGCTCGGGCATGCCCGAAGCGGATGAACTGCTGGCCGCGCTGCAGGCCGGTTTCGGCCTGCGCCCGGATGCCCGGGAAATCGAGCTGTCCCTGCCCCGCCTGCCACCGGGCCTGCGCGACAGCATTGCCACAGTGCAGCCGGGCCAGGCCCCGTGCGTGGCAAGAAGCGTGCTGTGGCAGCAGCCCCTGTGGCTGCCCCGCCCGCGCCCACCCTATGCCCTGCACTACACGCTCACCGAAGGCCGGCGCCACCCCGTGCGCCTGCACAAGCCGCGCGGCGAGGTCTACCGCCGCTTCATCCCCTGGCTGGGCCGCACGCTGAGCTTTCGCACCGTGGAGCCCGAGGCCGACCTGCCCCTCATCCACCGCTGGATGAACGACCCGGTCGTCGCGCATTTCTGGGAGGAAAGCGGCGACCTTGCCCACCACCGCGCCTATCTGCAGCGCATGGCCGGCGACCCGCATGCGCTCGGCCTCATCGGCTGCTTCGACGGCGAGCCCTTCGGCTACTTCGAGGCCTACTGGGCCAAGGAAGACCGCATCGCCCCCTTCTATGACGCGGGCGACCATGACCGGGGCTGGCATGCGCTGGTGGGGGAGGCGCGGTTCCGCGGCCAGCCCTACCTGACGGCCTGGCTGCCCTCGCTGTCGCACTACCTCTTTCTGGACGACTGCCGCACGCAGCGCATCGTCGTGGAGCCGCGCGCCGACAACCGCAAGATGCGTAAAAGCCTGCCGCGCTGCGGCTATGCGCTGGTCAAGGAATTCGACTTCCCGCACAAGCGCGCCGTGCTGGGAGTGCTGCTCAGGGAACGCTTTTTCGCAGACGCCTTGTGGATACCGCAGACCGACGCAGCCGCGCCGGACGCACTGGACGCATCGACCCAATGAAAGGACCTTCCATGCAAACCCACCCGCTGATCGGCATCGGCTTCGGCCCCTCCAACATTGCCCTGGCCATCGCCCTCAAGGAGCGCGAAACCGCCGCGCGGGCCATGCACCCCGTCTTCATCGAAAAGCAGCCGCGCTTCGCCTGGCACCGGGACATGCTGCTGGAGCAGGCCCACATGCAGGTGTCCTTCCTCAAGGACCTGGCCACGCTGCGCAATCCCACCAGCCGCTTCACCTTCATCAACTACCTGCACGAGAAGGGCCGGCTGCAGGACTTCATCAACCTCAAGACCTTCTTTCCCAGCCGCCACGAGTTCAACGACTACCTGGCCTGGGCCGCCTCCAAGTTCGAGGACCGCTGCGTCTACGGGCAGGAAGTCATCGAGGTGCTGCCTGAAAAACGCGACGGCAAGGTGGAGCTGCTGCGCGTGCGCTCGCGCGATGCGGCCGGCAACGTGCATGAGCGCCTGGGCCAGAACCTGGTCATGAGCATCGGCGGCACGCCCAGCATTCCCGAACAGTTCAAGCCCCTGCGCGGCGATGCGCGCGTCTTCCACTCCAGCGCCTACCTGCGCAGCATTGCAGAGCATGCCAGGCCGCTGCGCATCGCCGTCGTGGGCGCGGGCCAGAGCGCCGCCGAAATCTTCATGGACCTGCACGGCCGCTACGCCAAGGCCGAGATCGACCTGGTCATGCGCGCCCGCTCCATCCGCCCCTCGGACGACAGCCCCTTCGTCAACGAAATCTTCAACGCCGACTTCGTGGACCATGTCTACAGCCGCCCGCACGACGAGCGCGGCGCTCTGCTGCGCGAGTTCTGGCACACCAACTACGCCTGTCCCGACCTGGAGCTGATCGAGAGCATCTTCAAGGTGTTCTATGAACAGAAGGTCGTCGGCGACACGCGCCACCGCTTCCTGCGCCGCCACGAGGTGCAGGATGCGCGCGCCGCCAGCGACGGCATCCACCTGGGCCTGCGCGATCTCAACAGCGGCATCGACCATGCATCGCGCTACGACGTGGTGGTGCTGGCCACCGGCTATGCGCGCGAGCACCACAAGACCCTGCTGGACCCGCTGGCCCCCTACCTGGGCGACTTCTCCGTGAGCCGCGACTACCAGGTGCACACCACGGCGGACTTTCGCCCCGCCATCTTCCTGCAGGGCGCCTGCGAGGGCTCCCACGGCCTCAGCGATACCCTGCTGTCCGTCACCTCGGTGCGCACCGGCGAAATCGGCGACGCCCTGCTGGCAGCGCAAGCCCAAAAACCCGATGTTGCGCGCACAGAACAGCTGGCGCTGCAGGACTGAAAGATCGCACCGGGCATGATGGCGCACGAATCTCCCATGCCATAATTTGAATGCAAACCATTTGCATTTGATTTCGAATCACCTGCGCCGCTGAATCCCATACCCGCTGCTGCACCGCCCCGGCCCTGGCCGGGGTTGCGGCATCCGGTAGGCCCATCTCTGTACGGACCCAGGGGTTCCAACCCATCGCCCTTGCGGAAAGGCAGGTATCCGGATGCGTGACCTGATCCAGGAACTCGTGGCTCACTATGGCGATCTGCGCCGCCAGCTCACGCGCGATCTCCGGGATCCGCACTATGCGGCCGACATCGCGCAATCGAGCTTCGAGCGGGTCTATGTGCACGCCCTGGGCCTGCGCAGCGGCAAGAAGGCCGAGGCGCTGCCCGATGCCGACATCGAATCCCCGCGCGCCCTGCTGTTTCGCGTGGCACGCAACCTGTGCATAGACGATGCGCGCAAGCGCAAGACCTCCCAGGACTGGACGCGCCAGCAAATGGCGGTGCAGCACAGCGCGCCCTCCAGCGAAACCCTGGCCGCCCAGCGCCAGATCCTGGACCGCATCGTCCAGGCGCTGGAAAGCCTGCCGCCGCGCCGGCGCGAAGTCTTCATCCTCTTTCGCGCGCACGGCTACACGCGGGCAGAGATCTCCGAGCAGCTGCACATCACCGAAATGGCCGTCGCCAAGCACATGGTGCGCGCCACGCTGGACTGCTCGCGCGTGCTGGCCCAGCTGCGCTCCGAGCTGATCGAGGACCATGCGCTGGGCAGCGCCATGGATTTCGACAACAGTACACTGACCGACGACGCATCCTGACCCCCCCTTTCCATGTCAAGTGCACCTAGCGAGCGCATGGTCGAGCATGCGCTGACGCTGATCGTTCAAAGCGAAATCGCTCCCGACCCGGTGGCCCACCAGGCCCGCCTGACCCTGGGCGAATGGCGCGGGAAATCAGCCCGGCACGATGCCGCCGCACGCGAGGCGCACCTGCGCTGGAACATGCTCGGCGGCCTGTCCGGCGGACTGCGCGAGCAATTCCAGGAAACCGCCCTGCTGGCGGACAGCGCCTCGCGCTCCACCAGGAGCGTCCAGCGCCGCAAGCTGCTGCTGTCGTTTGCAGGGCTGCTGGGCACCGGCGCGCTGGCCGGCCGGGGCGCCTACTGGTACTGGCAGCAGCCCCTGCACACCTCGGCCTATGCCACGCGCAACTCGCAGATGCTCAAGGTCACGCTGGCCGACGGCAAGGCGCCGCTGCAGGCCAGCCGCATCGAGCTGGCGCCCCAGAGCGCCATTGCCGTGACGCTCTACCGCCAGCGCCGCAGCGTATCCATGTCGCGCGGGGAAGCGCGATTCGAAGTGGCATCGGACCCCGACCGCCCCTTCGAGGTCATCACGCGCGAGGCGCGCATCGAGGTCGTGGGCACGGTGTTCACCGTGCGCGACCGTGGCGGCACGGTCACGGTGGGCGTGGAGCATGGCCATGTCAGGGTCCGCGTGCTGGGCAGGGATGCGCAGGATCCGACGACCGAGGCGGCGGCCACGCTGGACCTGCTGCCAGGCCAGGTGGTGGACATCCGCAATGGCCAGCCCGAGGCCGTGCGCCAGGCCGATGCCGCCACGCTGTCCGCCTGGCGCGAAGGCTGGCTGGTCTTCGAGAACACCCCGCTGGCCGAGGCCCTGGCCACCGTCAACGCCTACCGCAGCCAGCCCATCGAAGCCGCCGATGCGCGCGTGGCCGCGCTGCGCCTGACGGGGCGCTTTCGCGCCAATGACTCGGCCGGCCTGCTGGCCGTGCTGCCCTCCATCCTGCCGCTGAGGGTGCGCGCGCAGGCCGATGGCAGCGTGCAGCTGCAGGCGCTCTGAACGGCGCCTTCGGTTCCCCGACAAAGAAAAGGCCACGGCCGGATCGCTCCAGCCGTGGCCCATGGCCCATGCCCGCTTACCAGCGATAGGTGGCCGTGCCGATCACCTTGCGGGGCTCGCCGTAGAAGCAGCCGTAGGAGCAGCTGGCGATATAGGTCTTGTCGGTCAGGTTGGTGAGGTTCAGGGCGAAGCGCCAGGGTCCGGTGGTGTAGCTGACCATGGCATCCACCAGGGTGAACGCCGGCAGCGAGACGGGAACGCCATAGGCCAGGCCGCGTGTCTGGCCCAGGTACCTGGCGCCCATGCCCACCTTGAGGCCGGCAAGCCCGAAGTCGCCAAAGCTGTAGTCACCCCACAGCGATATCTGGTTGTAGGGCACGCCGATGGAGCGCTTGCCCAGCTCGTCCGGCTGCAGGGGGCTTGCCTGCGTGGTGCGCGCATCCGTGTAGGCATAGGCGGCAATGATGTTCACATTGCGGCCTATGGAGCTTCGCGCCTCCAGCTCGAAGCCACGGGAACGGACTTCCCCGGCCTGGATGTTGAACGCCCTGCTGGCGTCCTGGGGATCGGGCACGAGCAGGTTCTGGCGGGTGAGCTGGAAGACCGCCGCCGAAACCATGGCCCTGGAGCCGCTGGGCTGGTAGCGGACACCGGCCTCGTACTGCTGCCCCGTCGTGGGCTTGAACCGCGATCCAAGGCGGTCCTGGCCCTGGGTGGGCTCGAAGGACTCGCTGTAGCTGAAGAAGGGGGCAAGGCCATTGGCGGCGAGATAGACCACGCCCAGCCGGCCCGTGAAGGCCGAGCTTTTCTCATTGGCCGCGCTCACGTCCCCGGTGAAGAAGTTCGTCTCGTTGAAGCGGACCTTGTCATAGCGGCCGCCCAGCAGAACCACCCACTTGTCATCGATCTTGATCTGGTCCTGCGCATAGATGCCGAGGCGCTTGTAGTCGTTCTTCCAGGACGAGCGGTAGTAGGGGGAGACAGGGCCCACCGGCTTGCCGTAGACCGGGTTGAAGACATCGAGGTCGGCGGCCTGCTGTTCATAGCGCTCGGTCTCGTGCTTTGGCAGGGCGTAGTCGAAGCCCACCAGCATGGTGTGCTTGATGCGGCCCTGGTCCAGCTGGTACTGCAGCGAGGTATCGGTCACGAAGGCCGACGAGCGGTCCCAGCGCGGCTGGTAGTAGCGCTCCACCACCGAGCGCTGGTCGGCGGACAGGCCCCAGCCGTCCGTGCTGAAGTAGCTGCTCTTTGCGTTGTAGTAGCGCATGCTGTTCCTGAGCTTGAGCTTCTCGGAAAAGGCATGTTCGAAGAGATAGCCGATGGAGTAACGGTCCAGATCGAATTTGTCCCGTCCCGCCTCTCCGATGAAGCGGTTGCGGGGAATCTGTCCATTGATGTTGGGCAGCAGGGTGCCGTAGGCGGGCAGCCCGTAGACGTAGGTGGTGCGGTCCTTCTGGACCTCGGCCAACAGTGTCAGCGAGGTGTTCGCATCGGGCTGCCACTTGAGCGATGGGGCGATATAGGTTCTGTCATCGGGGACTCGGTCGATGAAGCTGTCGCTGTCGCGCTTGAGCGCCACCAGCCGGTAGGACCATTTGCCCTCGTCGTCCAGGGCACCCGCAAAATCACCCGAGACCTGCTTGCGCCCGAAGCTTCCGGCATCGATGTTCAATTCCCGGATTTTTTCCGCGGTGGGCCGCTTGCTCACGGTGTTGACCACGCCGCCCGGGGAGACCGAGCCAAAGATCACCGAAGAGGCACCCTTGAGCAGCTCGATGCGCTCCAGGCCGTAGGGCTCCTGCCGTCCGTCGTAGATGTTGGCCGTGAACAGGCTGCCGTCCCGGTACATGCCCGTGGTGCGGAATCCGCGCAGGTACAGGCTGTCCGAGGTCCGGTCCAGGCCCTCGGCGCGGGTGACGCCGGCCGCGTAGCCCAGCGCATCCTGCAGGCTTTGCGACTTCAGCGTCTCGATCTCCTGGGCGCCGATGACCGTGATGGACTGCGGTGTCTCCAGGATGGGCGTATCGGTCTTGGTACCCGTTGAACTGCGCCGGGCGACATAGCCCTGCACGGGGCCGGCTGCGGTTTCGCTGTCCGTGACGTTGATGGTCGGCAAGGTCGCGCCGGAGACCGCGGGACGGCGGATGGCGAAGCCTCCGTTGTTCATCCTGATGGCTTCCAGGGACGTGCCGGCCAGCAGCTCCCGCAAGGCCTGCTCCGATGTCAGGCGGCCGTTGACGGCGCGGGAACTGAGCCCGGCCACCAGGTCGCCTGCGGCAAACATCTGGGTTCCCGTCTGGCGGGACAGCTCGTTGATGGCCGAAGCCAGGGCCTGGGCCGGCACATGGATATCGAACACTTGGGCAGCCTCCTGCCCTGTGGCCTGGGCCACCGCCTCGGTGCTCCAGAACGAGACGGAACCAAAGGCCGTGGCAAGGGCCAGGCTCAGCAGATGTTGACGGGGCAAGGAACGCATGGCTGAAGAATTTCCAAAGGCATTGAATGAGACTGGTTACCAACCGGGCGCGGACCTCGGCGCTGGTTGTTGTGCATTCCAAAGACGTTCTGCGCAGAAAAATGGAGACAAGGTGTAACCCCGATTTCACGAAAAAACCGGGATGGGACGGGGGCGTCCTGCCCCGTCCCCGGCTCACGTCAGTCCAGCGCGTACTCCAACGCCAATGCATCGAGGATTTCGGCCGTCAGCCCCTCGTTCCTCATGATGGCGTAGTGGTCGGCGCGGATCACCGTGCCCTCTGCCCTGTCGACCCCCTCGGCCCCCTCCTGGCGCAGCTGCTGCGCGAGCCGCAGCCGGTGCCCGGCCGCGGTTTCATCGCTCCACCAAAGGCTTGCCGCCGCTTGCACGGGCGCCAGGGCCTGCGCCTGCAGCGCCAGGTGCTTCAGGTGCAGGGTGGTCAGAAAGGCCTGGGCCAGGTCGGCGCCGTCCATGCAGGCATGGCCGCTCGGTCCCCCCGGTCCCTGCCTTGCAGCTTCGCGGCCCAGCGCGGCAGCCAGCAGATCGGCGCGGGGCGGCACCGATGCATCGATGTCCGCAAGGTCCTCGATGCGTGCCAAGGGCAGCATCTGCGAGACGAAGAGCCGGAAGTCATCCCACCACGACGGGGACCCGGCCGCATCGCCAGCAGGCACGAACGGGTCCACCAGCCCCAGGAAACCCACCGTCTGTCCCTGGCCTTCGAGCCGGGCCGCGATCAGGGCCGCCAGGCTGCCGCCCAGGGACCAGCCGAGCAGGTGGTAGGGGCCGGCGGGCTGTACCTGCCTCACCATCGCGCAGTAGTCGTCGGCCATCTGCTCCAGCGAGCGGTCGCGGTAGCCGGGATCGCCCAGGCTGCGGCAGGGTATGGCGTGGACGGTGCGCCGGTCCTGCAATGCCCGCGCCAGCGGCTGGTAGTCAAACACCGTGCCGAACCCGGCATGCACGCAAAACAGCGGTGGCGCAGCCTCACACACGGCGTTGAGCGCCACGACTCCCCCAGCTCCACCGGCGCCGGCTGAGCGAAGCTCCAGCAGGCCGGCAATGGTCGGCCGCTGCAGCAGGTCGCGCAGCTTGAAGTCCAGTTGCGGATCGCCCAGCTTGCGCACCTTGGCGTGCATCCTGAGGCTGAGAAGGGAGTCGCCTCCCAACTCGAAGAAGTTGTCGGTCTCGCCCACGCGTTCCACGCCAAGCACCTCCTGCCAGATGCGGGCCAGCGCCATGGCCGACGCTGTGGACGGTGGCACGTGAACCCGCCCGGCATCTGCCTGCGGCAGCGGCAGCGCACCACGGTCGAGCTTGCCGCTGACCAGTCTTGGCAAGGCGGGCAGGACCAGCGTATGGGCCGGCAGCATGTAGTCGGGCAGGTGCTCGCCTGTCTGCTGGCGGATGCGCTGGACCAGGGTCTGCGCGGCGGTGCCCTCCTCGCCCACCACATAGGCCACCAGCTGCTTGCCTGTACCGGCATCCTGGACCAGCACGGCGGCATCGACCACGCCGGGCACGGCCCGGACGGCCTTCTCGACCTCGCCCAACTCGATGCGGAAGCCCCGGATCTTGACCTGGTGGTCGGCCCGGCCTATGTACTCGATGTTGCCGTCCGGCATCTCGCGCACCAGGTCCCCCGTGCGGTACAGGCGGCCGCCACCGCCGTCGAAGGGGTCGGCGACGAAGCGCTCGGCCGTCAGGCCGTGGCGCGACAGATAGCCGCGCGCCAGTCCATAGCCGCCGATGTACAGCTCGCCCACGACGCCGTGCGGCACCCGGTGCAGGTCGGCATCCAGGATGTGCACCGTGCGCTCGCCCACGGGCCGGCCGATGGGGGCGTAGGCGCAGTCGAAGGTCTCGCTGGCCTCGGCCTTCCAGATCAGCGGCGTCACCACCGTCTCGGTGGGGCCGTAGCCGTTGATGAGCAGGCGCGGGCGCAGGCTCTGGCGCACCTTGTCGTAGGCGGCCTTGGGCATGGCCTCGCCACCGAAGACGTACAGCTCCACCGGCGGCGGCTCCTGCGACTGCTCTGCGGCCCAGTCCGCGATCTGCGCCAGATAGGCCGGCGGGAACGCGGCATTGGAGATGCCGTGGTGACGCAGGGCCTCGCAGGCCTGCTCCGCCGTCCACATCTGCGGCTCGCGCAGCACCAGGCCGGCGCCGATGCTCAGGGCCGTCAGCCAGCGCTCATGCGCGCCGTCGAAGGAGAAGGACATGAAATGCAGCTCGCGCGAGTTCGCCCGCATGCCGTAGATCCCGGCCGTGGCCGCGCAGTGCATGGCCAGCGGCCCGTGCTCGACCACCACGCCCTTGGGCTGCCCGGTCGAGCCCGAGGTGTAGATCACATAGGCCAGGTCGCGCTCGTGCACGGCATGGGCCGGCGCCGCGTTGCAGGCCTGGGTGAAGTCCACCTCCTCGGCCACCACCAGATGGGCCACGGCCGGCGTGCCCAGCTTGTGCAGCGCCGACCTGTGGGCGATCAGGTGGGAGGCACCGCTGTCTGCCAGCATGAACCTCTGGCGTTCGGCCGGCGACGCCGGGTCCAGGGGCAGGTAGGCCGCGCCCGCCTTGAGCACGGACAGCAGGCAGATCACCATTTCCAGCGAACGCTCCATGGCGATGCCGACGATGGCGCCGCGCCCCACGCCGGACTGCACCAGGCGGTTGGCGAAATGGTTGCTGCGCGCCTGCAGCTCGCCATGGCTGATGGTCTGCTCGCCCATGAGCAGCGCCACCGCACCCGGGTCCCGGCGCGCCTGCAGCGCCATGCAGGCATGCACGGGCAGGAACGGCGGGCGGCAGGCATCCGTTCCTGTGCCCGTGCCCGTGCCCGTGCCCCCCGGCCCATCGCGGCCGGGCTCGGGCAGCAAGGCAATGTCCCGCAGGCAGTGCATGCCCTCGCCCGCCATGGACGCCAGCACCTGCACCAGTTGCCGCAGCAGTGCCTGCACGGCGTCATCGCCGAAGCTGCTCCGCTGGTAGATCATCTTGAGCGACAGCACATCGCCCAGCCGCACCTCCAGGTCCATGGGATAGGAGGTCACGTCGATGGCATGCGTCACCGCAAACCGCAGATGCGGGTCGTCATGCGCGGACAGCACCGCATCCATGGGGTAGTTCTCGAACACCAGGATGCTGTCGAACAGGCCGCGCTGGCCCTTGCCCGCCCAGCGCTGGATGTCCGAAAGCGACGTCTGCTCATGCTCGCGCGAGGCCAGGTTCTGTGCCTGCAGCGTGCGCAGCCAGGGGCCCAGCTCCAGCGCGCCGTCGCAGGCCACGACCACCGGCAAGGTGTTGATGAACAGCCCCTGCATTCTTTCCACGCCGGCCAGCTCGGGCGGGCGGCCAGCCACCGTGGCCCCGAAGGCCACCGTGGCCTGGCCCGTGTACCGCGCCAGCACCAGCGACCATGCGGCCTGCACCAGGGTGTTGGCCGTCACGCGCTCGCGCTGGGCAAACTCCACCAGCTGCTGCGTGGCACCGGCATCCAGCGCGGCGCCGGCCTCGTGGTGCCCCTGACGGGCTGCAGGCAAGGCACCAGGCCGGACAGCAGGCCGGGCAAGCGCATCCACCAGCAAGGTGGGCTCGTGCAGCGGCTGCACCAGGCGCCTCCAGTAGGCCTCGCTGGCCCCGTGGTCCAGGCCTTGCAGCCATGCGATGTAGTCGCGGTAGCTGGTGTCCACGGGCTCCACGGCAATGCCCTTGTAGTCGCGCAGCACCTCGCCCAGCAGGCTCGATGAACTCCATCCGTCCGTGAGCAGGTGGTGGGCGGTCCAGATGCAGTGGTGGCTGCCATCGGACACCCGGACCAGGGCCAGCCGCATCAGCGGCGGCTTGCTGAGGTCGAAGGCCGCGAACTGCCCGGCGGCCAGGGCATCCAGGGCCCCCGCCACATCCTCGCTGTGCCGGCAGTCATGCTCGGTGATGTCCAGCAGGACCTGCCTGGCCACCCATTGCAGCGGCAGGGACGCATCGGCCAGGAAGCCGCTGCGCAGCACGGCATGGCGGTCCAGCACCGCCTGCCAGGCCTTTCGGAAGCGCGCGGCATCCAGGCCATGCGCGTCGATGCGCAGCTGGGTGACATAGGACAGCCCCGAGGGATCGGACAGGCTGTGGAACAGCATGCCCGACTGCATGGGAGACAGCGGATAGAGGTCCGCCAGATTGCCCGCAGGCAGGTCCAGGCCGTCCAGCTGCGCCTGCGTGACCCGGGCCAGCGGGAAGTCCGAGGGCGTCACCCCCTGCGCGCCGCTCAGGCAGTGGTCGATCAGGCCTTCCAGCTCCTGCCGGTAGCGCCCCATCCAGGCCTGCACATCGGCGGTGTCGTGGCGCGCCGTGCTGAAGGCGGCCGTCATCACCAGCTCGCCGTCGTACACGCGGCCATTGATGGTGAACTCGTGCGACAGCGGCGCCGAGGCGTCGGCCGGCATGCCGCTGCCCTCTGCAGCCGGCAGCCATTGGGCCGCGCTGTCAAAGCTTGCATCGAACTGCCCCAGGTAGTTGAAGACCAGGCTGGCCCGGGGCAAGGCCTGCATGGCCTGCCTTTGCTGCGCCGTGCCCAGGTACTTGAGCACTCCATGGCCCAGGCCGTGCAGCGGCACTTCGCGCAGGCTTTGCTTGACGCGCTTGAGCGCGTCGCCCGGGCCTGTGCCCGCATCGAGCGCCACCGGGAAGACGCTGGTGAACCAGCCCACGGTGCGCGAGACGTCTACGCCGGCCGACAGCTCCTCGCGGCCATGGCCCTCCAGGTCCACGAGGATGCGCTGCTGCCCGCTCCACGCGCACAGGGCGCGCCCTAGGGCGGCCAGCAGGATGTCGTTGATCTGCGTCCTGTAGGCCGCCGGCACGCGGCTGATCAGGGCCTCGGTGCGCTCGCGGTCCAGCCGCAGCTCGACGCTGGACTGCCATGCCAGGGTGTTGGCCCCCCCGGGACGGGCACAGGGCAGGACGGCCGGCACCTGGGCCAGCGCCTGCCAGAAGGCCAGCTCGCCGCCGCATTGCGCGGCATGGGCCTGCAGCGCCTGCGACCAGCGCTGGTAGCTGGCGGTCTTGTGGACCCTGGCGGGCTCCAGGCCCTGCAGCCGGCTGGCATAGGCCGAACGCAGGTCTTCGAGCAGGATGCGCCAGGAGACCCCATCGACGACCAGATGGTGGGCCACCAGCAGCAGGCGCCAGCTGCCGTCGCCCACCTCGATGCACAGCCCGCGCAGCAGCGGCCCGTGGACGATGTCCAGGCTGCGCTGCGCCTGTTCGCACAAGGCCTCGATCGCGCCGGCATCCCGTGCCTGGCACACCCACAGCAGTGCCTGCAGGTCGGCCTCGGACGGGCTTGCGTAGGCCTGCTCCCAGGCGCCCTGCGCCGTGGGGCGAAAGCGCAGGCGCAGGCTGTCGTGCCGGGCCAGCAGGTCGGCCAGGGCCTGGCGCAGCGGTGCAGGCTGCAGCGGCTGCGTGCTGCGCAGCAGCAGGGCCTGGTTCCAGTGGGATCGCTGCGGCACGTCCGTTTCGAAGAACTCCGCCTGAATGGGCAGCAGGGGAACGCTTCCCTGGACCGGGGTCTCCTGCTCCACCGCCTCGTCCTGCACGGGCTCGGCCACACGCGCCAGCTCGGCAATGCTTTGCCGCTCGAACAGCTGCCGTGGCGACAGCTTCCAGCCGAAGCGTCGCAGGCGCGAGACGATCTGCAGGCTGAGGATGGAATCACCCCCCAGCGCGAAGAAGTTGTCGCTGCGCCCCACCCGCTCCAGGCCCAGCACCTCGGCCCAGACACGGGCCAGCAGCGTCTCCAGTTCGCCCTCGGGCGCCTGGCTGGCGGCTGGCATGCCGAACGCGGGCAGGGCCTGCCGGTCCAGCTTGCCGTTGGCGTTCTGCGGCAACTGGTCCAGCACCATGATGGCGCCCGGCACCATGTAGTCGGGCAGTACCGTGGCCAGGCGCTCGCGCATCTCCTGCCCGTCCAGGGTCCGCCCGCTGCGGGCAGACACATAGGCCAGCAGCCGCGTGCCCGCCGGTCCCTCGCCGGCCACGACCACGGCCTCGCGCACATCGTCCAGCGCCAGCAGTTGCGCCTGCACCTCGCCCAGCTCGATGCGCAGGCCGCGGATCTTGACCTGGTGGTCCACCCGCCCCAGGTACTCCAGCTGGCCCTGCGCATTCCAGCGCACCAGGTCGCCCGTGCGATAGAGTCTTGCGCCATCGCGGCCGAAGGGGTCGGCGACAAAGCGCTCCGCGCTGAGCCCTGCCCGGTTCAGGTAGCCGCGCGACAGCAGGGGCCCGCCTATGCACAGCTCGCCGGCCACGCCCAGGGGCACGGGGCGCATCCGGTCGTCCACCACCCACATGTGCCGGCCCGCCAGAGGCCGGCCTATGGGAAGGTCCTGGGGCGCCGCGCCGGCGCCTTCCACCAGGCCCGTGCAGTCGAAGAGGGAGGCCGTGACGGTGGCCTCGGTCGGGCCATAGGCATTGAGCAGCCTCACATGGCCCAGCCCGGCATCGCGCCAGGCCTGCAGGCCGGCGCCCGGCATGGCCTCGCCGCCCACATGCACCTGCCTGAGCCGCCCGTACCCGCGCAGGCCCTGGCGCGCAAAATCCTGGACCAGCAGCAGCCAGTAGGCGGTGGTCAGATCGGCCACGCTGATCTGCCTGGCCATGAGTTCCCTGTGGAAGGTGGCGCTGTCCCAGAGTTCGGGCCCGCGCAGCACCATGGCCGCGCCGGCCACCAGCGGCGCGAACAGCTGCTCGATGCAGCCATCGAAATTCAGCGTGGCGAACTGCAGCACGCGGTCCTGCGGCGACAGCGCGGCAAAGCCGACGGCCAGCTGCGCCTGTTCGGCCAGGCAGCGGTGGGAGATGCCCACGCCCTTGGGGCGGCCGGTGGAGCCCGAGGTGTAGATCACATAGGCCAGGCATTCGCCATGCACGGCGGCGCCGGGGTTGTGGTCGGGCCCCGGCATCGCGCCGATGGCATCCAGGTCCAGCGCCTTCACGCGACCGGCCACCGCAAGCCCCAGGCGGGACTGCGTGAGCAGGCAGGCCATGCCGCTGTCCTCGACCATGTGGGCCAGGCGCTCGGCCGGATAGCCGGGGTCCAGGGGCACATAGGCCGCGCCCGACTTGAGCACGGCCAGCACGGCCACCACCATCTCCACCGAGCGTTCCACCGCAATGCCCACGCGCACCTCCGCGCCCACTCCCTCGGCGATCAGGCGGTGCGCAAGGCGGTTGGCACGCCGGTTGAGCTGCGCATAGCTGATGCATTCGTCGCCAAAGACCAGGGCCGTGGCCTGGGGCTGCTCGTCCGCCTGCTGCTCGAACAGCCTGTGCACCAGGGGCTGGGCATCGCGGCTCTGCGGGTTGCATCCAGACTGCACCGATTGCGCCCATTGCGTCAGCAGCGCCCATTCGTCCCGGTCCAGCAGCTCGATATCGCAGGCCGGCAACGCAGGCGTTTCGGCCAGGGCCGCAACAATGCCTTCCACGGCGGCCAGCATGTAGGCGCACAGGCGCTGCGCGCCCACGGTCTTGCTGGCCTGCCCGACCAGGCGAAAGCCCTGGCCCAGGTCATCGATGGACATGTCCACCGGGTAGTTGGTGCGCTCCTGCCCGCCCAGGGCCGTCATGCCTTCCCATACGCCCGAGGCTGCGTCCGCTGCGGCGCCCTCTTGCGGGGCCACGCTGTAGCGGTAGTTGAGCAGTGCCGAGAACAGCGGCGTCCCCCCCGCCAGAGCGCTGCAGCGCTGCGCCAGCGACAGCGTGGCGTGCTCGTGGTGCATCAACCCCGTCAGCCCCGCATGCGTCTCTTGCAGGCAGTCCTGCACGCTGCGCCCGCCCAGCCGTATGCGCAGCGGCAGCGTGTTGATGAACATGCCCAGCGCGCTGTGCGCGCCCTCCCCGCCCTGCATGCGGCCAAAGAGCACGGTGCCGAACACCACGTCATCCTTGCCCGTGGTCCTGCCCAGCACCAGCGCCCAGGCCAGGTGGAACAGGCTGGCGGCACTCACCCCATGGCGCTGCGCCTGCCGGCGCAGCTCGCGCGACAGCGGTGCATCCAGCGCAAGCCTGGCCTCCTCCACCGCGCTGCCGTCGCCCTGCACATCCAGCAGGCCAAACGGCGCCGTGGGCTCGTCCACATCGCCGAGCATGGCGCGGAAGAAGTCCTCATGCTCGCTGGTGCTCACGCCCAACCGGGCCTGGGCCACGAAGCGCCTGAACGGCAGGGGCCTAGGCAGCTCCGCCTCGCGGCCCTGGGCCATCAGTGCGATCTCCTCGACGATGCGCTCCAGCGTCGTGTGGTCCAGCACCAGGTGGTGGGTCAGCAGCTGCAGCAGCCAGCGTCCGTTGCGCGCATCCTGCGCCGCCACGGCGCGGATCATGGGCGCGCGGCGCACATCGATGCGCTGCACGCGCGGGTCCAGCACGGCCTGCAGCCGGCTGGCCACATCCGTTCCTTCCCCTTCACCTTCGCTCTCCTCCAGCCAGTCGAGCAGCACCTGCGCCTGCCGGCAGACCACCTGCACGGGCTCGGCCAACCCCTCCCACAGCACGGCCGTGCGCAGGATGTCGTGGCGTGCGATGACCCGGTTGAGCCGTTGCAAAAAGCCCAGCAGCCGCTCGCGCGTGTCGAAGCCCAGCAGCGTGGGCGTGGCATAGGCGTCGCCCTGCGGGTGCAGCGTGTGGTGGAACAGAATGCCTTCCTGCAATGGCGCCAGCGGATAGATGTCCTGGATGTTGGCCGCGCCACCGGGCACGGCGGCCTCGACCCGTGCGATCTCCTGCACGTCCAGCGCCGCCAGTGTCAGCATGGCGGGCGTGATGGCCGTGCAGCCTTCGGGGATGCCATTGGGCGGCACCTGCACCTGGGCGGCGCCGTCCGCCTGCATCAGCTGCGCCGCAAAATCCGCCAGCTGCGGATGCTGGAACAGGCTGCGTACCGAGGCCGACAGGCCATGCGCGCGCATGCGTTCCAGCATGCCCATGGCCAGCAGCGAGTGTCCGCCCAGCTCGAAGAAGTTGTCGCGCCGCCCCACGCGGTCCTGCCCCAGAAGCTCGGCCCATATCGCCGACAGCTGCTGCTCGACCCCGTTGTGCGGCGGCTCGTATCCACGCTGCGCCCATTCGGGCTGCGGCAGGGCCTTGCGGTCCACCTTGCCGTTGGCATTGAGCGCAAGCGCAGGCAGCACGACGATGGCCGAAGGCTGCATGTAGTCCGGCAGCCGCCGGGCCAGCGCCTGGCGCAAGGTTTCGGCCAGCCCCGCATCGGCGTCCGGGCCGGCCACATAGGCGACAAGGCGTGCGCCCGCCGCGCCCGATGTGGCTTGCGCCGCGACCACCACGGCCTCGCGCACGCCGGGTTGGGCCAGCAGATGGGCCTCGATCTCGCCCAGCTCGATGCGCAGGCCGCGGATCTTCACCTGGTGGTCCAGGCGCCCCAGGTACTCGATCTGGCCTTCGCCGTTCCAGCGCACCAGGTCGCCCGTGCGGTACAGCAGGCCGCCCTGCGTGTCCAGCGGGTCGGCCACAAAGCGCTCGGCCGTCAGCGCGGGGCGGTTCAGATAGCCGCGCGCCAGGCCCATGCCGCCCAGGTACAGCTCGCCGGCCACGCCCTGTGGCGCCGGCCGCATGGCGCAGTCCAGCACATAGGTGCGGATACCGCTGATGGGCCGGCCGATGGGAACCTGGCGCCGCCCGTCGTCGCGGCAGCGCCAGTGGGTGACGTCGATGGCCGCCTCGGTCGGGCCATAGAGGTTGTAGAGACCGGCTCCGGGCAGCAACCTGAAGACGGCGTTCTGCGCCTCGGCCGACAGGGCCTCGCCGCTGCACAGGATGCGCCTGAGGCCCGTGCATGCTGCAACGCCCGCGTGCGCCACAAAGGCCTGCAGCATGGAAGGCACGAAGTGCACGGTGGTGACGCCATGGCCCGTGATCAGCGCCACCAGCCTTGCGGGGTCACGGTGATCGCCAGGCGCGGCCATCACCAGCCGGGCGCCGGCCATCAGGGGCCAGAAGAACTCCCAGACCGACACATCGAAGCTGAACGGTGTCTTTTGCAGCACGGCGTCCGAGGCATCGAGCGCATGGGCCTGCTGCATCCAGGCCAGCCGGTTGTGCAGGGCCGCATGCCGGTTGGCCGCGCCCTTGGGACGGCCCGTGGAGCCCGAGGTGAAGATCACATAGGCCAGATGCTCCCCATGCACGGCAACCACGGGGTTGCGCTGAGATTCACCGGCCACATCGATGCGGTCGATGTCCAGCCACTGCAGATCCTCGCCTGCGGGCAGGCGCTTGCGCAGCGCGCTGTGGGTGAGCAGGCGCCGCACGGCGCCGTCTTCGATCATCTGCGCCAGCCGTTCGGGCGGGTGATCGGGGTCCAGGGGCACATAGGCGCCACCGGCCTTCATGATGGCCAGCAGGCCCACCACCATCTCGATGGACCGCTCCATGGCGATGCCCACCCGGGTCTCCGGCCTCACGCCCAGGGCCATCAGCCGGTGTGCCAGCTGGTTGGCGCGGCGGTTGAGCTGGTCGTAGCTCAGAACCTGATCGCCAAAGACCAGCGCCACGGCATCCGGCCGTGCCTGGACCTGGCGCTCGATCAGCTGGTGCACGGGCTGCATTCCGGGTTCGGCTCGGGCGCCCAGGCTCCAGGCCTGCAGCTGCGCCCATTCCTTGCCGTCCAGCATGTCCAGCGCCGCAGCCTCCAGGCCGGGCTCGCTTTCCAGCGCGTGGACCAGGGAGGCCACGGCCGCCGCCATGTATCCACACAGCCGTTCAGCCCCCAAAGCAGCATCGGCCTGGGCCACGATGCCAAAGCCTTCGCCCAGGTCATCGATGGACACGGTCACGGGGTAGTTGGTGCGCTCCTGCCCGCCCAGCGCCGTCATGCCTTCCCATGCGCCCGAGGCTGCGCCCCCCTCCTGCGGCGCCGCGCTGTAGCGGTAGTTGAGCAGGGCCGAGAACAGCGGCGTCCCCCCCGCCAGAGCGCTGCAGCGCTGTGCGAGCGACAGCGTGGCGTGCTCGTGGTGCATCAGCCCCGTCAGCCCCGCATGCGTCTCATGCAGGCAGTCCTGCACGCTGCGCCCACCCAGCCGTATGCGCAGCGGCAGCGTGTTGATGAACATGCCCAGCGCACTGTGCGCGCCCTCCCCGCCCTGCATGCGGCCAAAGAGCACGGTGCCGAACACCACGTCATCCTTGCCCGTGGTCCTGCCCAGCACCAGCGCCCAGGCCAGGTGGAACAGGCTGGCCGCACTCACCCCATGGCGCTGCGCCTGCCGGCGCAGCTCGCGCGACAGCGGTGCATCCAGCGCAAGCCTGGCCTCCTCCACCGCGCTGCCGTCGCCCTGCACATCCAGCAGGCCAAACGGCGCCGTAGGTTCATCCACATCGCCGAGCATGGCGCGGAAGAAGTCCTCATGCTCCCGGGTGCTCACGCCCAGGCGGGCCTGGGCCACGAAGCGCCTGAACGGCAAAGGCCTGGGCAGCTCCGCCTCGCGGCCCTGCGCCATCAGCGCGATCTCCTCGACGATGCGCTCCAGCGTCGTGTGGTCCAGCACCAGGTGATGCGTCAGCAGCTGCAGCAGCCAGCGCCCGTGGGGAGCATCCTGCGCCGCCACGGCGCGGATCATGGGCGCGCGGCGCACATCGATGCGCTGCACGCGCGGGTCCAGCCGCTGCTGAAGCGCGGCGGCCACATCGCCTTCGCCCTCGCGTTCACCAGGCTCCAGCCAGTCGAGCAGCACCTGCGCCTGCCGGCAGACCACCTGCACAGGCTCGGCCAGCCCCTCCCACAGCACGGCCGTGCGCAGGATGTCGTGGCGTGCGATGACCTGGTTGAGCCGTTGCACAAAGCCCAGCAAACGCTCCCGCGTGTCAAAGCCCAGCAGCGTGGGCGTGGCATAGGCGTCGCCCTGCTGGTGCAGCGTGTGGTGGAACAGAATGCCTTCCTGCAGCGGCGCCAGCGGATAGATGTCCTGGATGTTGGCCGCGCCACCGGGCACGGCGGCCTCGACCCGCGCGATCTGCTGCGCGTCCATCGCCACCAGCGTCAGCATGTCGGGCGTGATGGCCGTGCAGCCTTCGGGAATGCCGTTGGGCGGCACCTGCACCTCATGCCGGGGCAGGCCCTGCTCGCGGCGCAGCGCCAGCGCCAGATCCGCCAGCCGGGGGTGCTGGAACAGCGTGCGCACCTGCGTCACCCAGCCCTGGGCGCGCATGCGCTCCAGCAGCTTCAGGGCCAGCAGCGAGTGCCCGCCCAGCTCAAAGAAATGGTCCTGGCGCCCCACGCGCTCCACGCCCAGCACCTCGCTCCAGAGTGCGGCCAGCCGCTGCTCGCCGTCGCCCACGGGCGCCTCGTAGTGCAGGCTGGCCAGCAGTTCAGGCTCGGGCAAGGCGGCCCTGTCCACCTTGCCATTGGCATTCAGGGGAAGGCGGTCCAGCACCATGATGGCGGCCGGCACCATGTAGTCCGGCAGTTCAAGGGCCAGGCGCTCGCGCAGTTCGGCCGCCGTGACCTGCTGCCCTTCATGCGCCGAGACATAGGCCGCCAGGTGCATTCCGGCAGAGCCCTTGCGGGCCACGACCACGGACTCCCGCACCTGGGGCTGGGCCAGCAGCCGGGCCTCGATCTCGCCCAGCTCGATGCGAAAGCCCCGGATCTTCACCTGGTGGTCCAGGCGCCCCAGGTACTCCAGCTGGCCTTCGTCGTTCCAGCGCACCAGGTCGCCCGTGCGGTACAGGCGGCCGCCGCCCTGGTCGAACGGGTCGGCGACGAAGCGCTCGGCGCTCAGGCCGGGCCGGCCCAGGTAGCCCTGCGCCAGCGCCTGCCCGCCCAGATAGAGTTCGCCGGCCACGCCTGCGGGAACCAGTCCCAGATCCTGGCCCAGCACCAGGGCCTTGGTCGCGCTGACGGGGCGGCCGATGGGGACCGGGCTGCGGCCATCGTCGCGGCAGGTCCAGTGCGTCACGTGGATGGCGGCCTCGGTGGGGCCATAGAGGTTTTGCAGGCTGACGCCGTGCAGGCGGCGCAGGGCCTCACGCTGTGTCTCGGCCGGCATGGCCTCGCCGCCGCAGATCACATAGCGCAGGCGGGTCTCCTCCTCGATGCCTTCATGGGCCAGAAACGCCTGCAGCATGGCCGGCACGAAGTTCAGCGTGGTGATCTGGTGGCGGCGGATCAGCGCGACGATGCGCTCGGGATCGCGGTGGTCGCCGGGCCGGGCCACCACCAGGCGCACGCCCGCCGTCAGCGGCCAGAAGATTTCCCAGGCCGAGACATCGAAGCCGAAGGCCGCCTTGTGCAGCACCGCGTCGGCCCGCGTGAGCCGGTAGTGGTCCTGCATCCAGGCCATGCAATTGGACAGCGCGGCATGCCGGTTGGCCGCCCCCTTGGGCCGGCCGGTGGAGCCCGAGGTGTAGATCACATAGGCCAGATGGTCGCCATGGACCGCCACGCCGGGATTGTGGTCAGGCCCTGCGTCCAGGTCCAGATCGTCGAGCTCGACCACGTTCAGCGCCTGCGCGAACGGCAGGCGCTCGCGTGCCTTGCGCTCGGTCAGCAGCAGGGCGATGCCGCTGTCCTGGGCAATGTAGGCCAGGCGGTCCACCGGGTACTCCATGTCCAGCGGCACGTAGGCGCCGCCGGCCTTGAGCACCGCCAGCAGCCCGGCCACCATGTCCACCGAGCGCTCCAGCGCAACGCCCACGCGCACGTCCGGCCCCACGCCCAGGGCCATCAGCCGGTGGGCCAGCCGGTTGGCACGGGCGTTGAGCCGGGCCGAGGTCAGCGCCTCGTCGCCATGGACCAGGCAAACGGCATCGGGCTGCTCCCGCACGCGGGCCTCGAATTCCCGGTGCACGGGCAGGGCCTCGGGATGGGCCTTTCCATTGAGGCTCCACTGCAGCAGCCTGTCCCGTTCATGCGCGGGCAGCACCGCAATCGCGGTCACGGGCTGGCCGGGGTCGCGCGCCAGGGCATCGGCCAGGCCGTCCAGCGCCTGGTGCATGTAGCCGCACATGCTGTGGGCATTCACCGCATCGATCACATGCGCGATCAGCGTGAAGCCCTCGCCCGTGTCGTTGACCGACAGGCCGAACGGGAAGTTGGTGCGCTCGTGGCTTTGCAGTATCTGCACGCCGCTCCAGGCATCGCCAGCGTCCGCGTCCTGCAGCGCCGTGTGCCGGTAGTTGAGCAGGGCCGTGAACAGCGGCGCCCCGCCGGCCAGGCCGCTGCAGGACTGGGCCATCGACAGGCTGGCATGCTCGTGGTGCAGCAGGTCCGTCAGCGCGGACTGGGTCTGGCGCAGGGCCTGGGCCACGCCACGACCGGCCAGGCGAACGCGCAGCGGCAGCGTATTGATCAACATGCCCAGCGCGCGGGCCGCGCCCTGCTGCGCCTGCATGCGGCCAAACAGCACGGTGCCGAACACCACGTCGTCCCTGCCGCTGGTCCTGGCCAGCACCAGGGCCCAGGCCAGGTGGAACAGCGCGGCGGCGCTGACGCCGTGGCGCCGGGACTGCTGCCGCAACCGGGCGGCAAGGCCGCCGTCAAGCACCTGCCGCACCTCGTTCGTGCGCGCTCCGTCGCCCTGGACATCCAGCAGCCCGAAGGGCGCCGTGGGCTCCTGCACATCGCCCAGCATGGTGCGGAAAAACGCCTCATGCCCGGCCATGCCCTCGCCCGAGCGCGCCTGGGCCACGAACTGGCGGAACGGCAGCGGCCGGGGCAGCGCGCTGGAGCGGCCCTGCTGGATCAGCGCGATCTCACCGATCACCTGCTTGAGCGTGGTGTTGTCGTCCACCATGTGGTGGGCCAGGATCTGCAGCAGCCAGCGCTGGCCCGGCGCGTCGTGCGCGGCCACCAGGTGGATCAGCGGCGCCTTGCGCAGGTCGATGCGGTAGCCGTGGGCGCAGGCGGCCAGCCGGGCCAGCGCGTCCTGCGATGGTGCCGCTGTTCCGCCCTCCTCCAGCCAGGACAGCGGCAGGCGGGCCTGCCGGCAGACGACCTGCACGGGCGTCGCCAGGCCCTCCCAGAACACGGCCGTGCGCAGGATGTCATGCCGCGCGACCACCTGGTCAAAGCTCTCGGCAAACCGCTGCAGCCGCTCGCGCGAGTCGAAGCTCAGCGTGTGCGAGGTGACATAGGCATCGCCCTCGGACTGCAGCAGGTGGTGGAACAGAATCCCCTCCTGCAGCGGCGCCAGCGGGTAGATGTCCTGGATGTTGGCCGCACCTCCCGGCACCGCCGCGGCAATGCGAGCAATCTCCACCTCATCCAGCGCCACCAGGGTCAGCATGTCCGGCGTGATCGCCGTGCAGCCTTCGGGGATGCCGTTGGGCGGCACGTCGATCTCGCCGGCCACCTGCGCCCCTTGCTCACCCTGCGGCTCCTGCTGTTCCTCCAGTACCGCCTGCGCAAACTCCGCCAGCCTCGGATGCTGGAACAGCGTGCGCACCTGCACGCGCAGGCCCTGGGCGCGCACGCGCTCCAGCAGGCCCAGGGCGAGCAGCGAATGCCCGCCCAGCTCGAAGAAGCCGTCCTGCCGGCCCACGCGCTCCACGCCCAGCACCTCGGCCCAGATCTTCGCGAGCGTTTCTTCCAACTCGCCCTGCGGTGCCTCGTATTCCTGCGCACTCGCCATCTCCGGCTCGGGCAGCGCCTTGCGGTCCACCTTGCCGTTGGCAGTCAGCGGCAGGGCATCGAGCACGACGATGGCCGAGGGCACCATGTAGTCGGGCAGCGCATGGCCCAGGCGCTGCTTGATCTGGCTTTCCTCCACCGCGTCACGCAGGGAGACATAGGCGATCAGCCTTGCGCCCTCCTTGGCCAGCACCACCGCCTCGCGCACCTCGGGCTGGGCCAGCAGCTGCGACTGCACCTCGCCCAGCTCGATACGGAAGCCCCGGATCTTGACCTGCTGGTCGGCACGGCCCAGGTATTCGAGTTCGCCCTGGGCACTCCAGCGCACCAGGTCGCCCGTGCGGTACAGGCGCTCGCCCGTCTCGCTGAACGGGTTGGCAACGAAGCGCTCTGCCGTCAGTCCTTGCCTGTTGAGATAGCCCCGTGCAAGGCCCTCGCCTGCCACGTACAGCTCTCCGGCCACGCCCTGAGGCAGCAGGTTCAGGCTGCCGTCGAGCACGTACAGGCCCAGGTCCGGAATCGCCACGCCAACGGGGCTGCGGCCTCCGTCCAAATCCGCCTTGGTGATCTGCCGGTACGTCACATGCACCGTGGTCTCGGTGATGCCGTACATGTTGATGAGCTGCGGGCTCTCGTCACCGAAGCGGTCGAACCAGGGCCGCAGGCTCTCGGGCTCCAGCGCCTCGCCGCCGAAGATCACTTGGCGCAGCGCCAGGCCGGAGCCGCCTTCTTCATCCTGCTCCACCGCATGCACCAGCTGCCCGAAGGCCGAAGGCGTTTGATTGAGAACCGTTACGCACTCGGCACGCAGCAAAGCCAGGAAGTCCTGGGGCGAGCGGCTGACCCAGTACGGCACCACCACCAGCCGGCCGCCCGTGCACAGCGCGCCGAAGATCTCCCAGACCGAGAAGTCGAAGGCGTAGGAGTGGAACAGGGTCCAGACATCGTCCGGGCCGAAGCCGAACCAGGCATCGGTGGCGTCCAGCAGCCGTGCCACGTTGCGGTGGCTCAGTTGCGCGCCCTTGGGACGGCCCGTGGAGCCCGAGGTGTAGATCACATAGGCCAGGCTGTCCGGGTTCACATCGACCTGCGGATCGGTATCGGGTTCGTCCGACAGGTCCAGCATGTCGATCTCCAGCACCTGCAGCGCAGCAGCGCCCGGGAGGCGCTCACGCACCGCAGCCTGCGTCAGCACCAGAGAGATCCCGCTGTCGGCCACCATGTGCGCCAGCCGGTCGGCAGGGTAATCCGGGTCCAGCGGCACATAGGCGCCACCGGCCTTGAGGATGGCCAGCAGGCCGACCACCATCTCCACCGAGCGCTGCATGGCGATGCCCACGCGCGTCTCCGGCCGCACGCCCAGGGCGATGAGGCGGTGGGCCAGGCGGTTGGCCCGGGCGTCGAGTTCGGCGTAGGTCAGTCGTGCGGACTCGCAGGTCAGCGCCACCGCATCCGGCCGCTGCTGCGCGCTTGTGGCAAAGCGCTGGTGCAGGCAGGCGGGCTGCGCAGGGTTGAGGGCAGGTCCATTGCGGGTACTGCGGCGCGCACTGCGGTCCAGAAGCTGCGCCTGCTCATCGCCGGGCAGCAGTTGCACCTGGTCCAGCGCGCACTGCGGCGCATGCGCCAGCGCCTGCAGCAGCAGCGACAGATGCGCGCCCATGCGCTGCACCGTGGCCGGCTCGAAGCGCTCGCGCGCATAGGCAAAGCCCAGTTGCAGGCTGCCGTTGGCGCGGCGGCTGGCGTGCAGGGTCAGCTCGAACTGGGCGGCCAGGCCGTCCAGCTCCAGCTTCTGGATCTCCAGGCCCGCCAGGCCGGCCGCCTCTTCGTGCTGGTAGTTCAGCATCACCTGGAACAGCGAGCTGCCGTCCAGGCTGCGGCGCGGCTGCAGCGCCTCGACCAGTTGCTCGTAGGGCAGGTCCTGGTGGGCCAGGCCCAGGCGGACCAGCTCGGCCAGTTGGGCCAGCAGCTCCTGCAGGCGCATGCGGGGATCGAGCCGGCCACGCATCACCAGCGTGTTGACGAAGAAGCCGACCAGCGGCTGGGCCTCGGGCTGGTTGCGGTTGGCCACGGGCACGCCCACGCGGATATCGGTCTCGGCGGTATAGCGGTGCAGCAGGGCCTGGAACCCGGCCAGCAGCGCCACGAAGAGGGAGGTGCCCTGCTCGCGGGCGCGCTGCTCCAGTCCGGCCACCAGGCTGGCGGGCAGCTCCAGCCGGTGCCAGGCGGCATGCCAGCGGTTCTCGGCGCCCGGCGCGCGGGCATGGTCGGCGGGCAGCTCCAGATGCAGGTCCTGACCACCGGCCAGCTCGGGCAGCCAGTAGTCGAGCAGGCGCTGCCTTTCCCCGGCCTCCAGCCAGTCGCGCTGCCAGGCGGCGTAGTCGCTGTAGGCAATGGGCAGCGGCGGCAGGCGGGTCGGGCGCTGCTGCACCATTGCCGCGTACAGGCCGGCGAACTCCTCCAGCAGGATCTGCATGGAGCGGCCGTCGGAGATGATGTGGTGCATCACCACCACCAGCAGGTGCTGGCGGCTGTCCAGGCGGACGGCGGCCACGCGCAGCAGCGGTCCGCGCGTCAGGTCAAAGGGCGTGAGGCACAGGCGCTCGGCTTCGGCCAGGGCCCGTTCGCGCCGCTGTGCGGCAGGCAAGGGGGTCAGGTCGATCAGCGGCAACTCCAGGGCCAGCTGCGGCACGATGCGCTGCCGCGCCAGGCCGTCGGGGCTTTCCTCAAACACCGTGCGCAGTCCGCCGTGGCGCTCCAGCAGCACGCCGAACGCCTGCCGCAAGGCCGCCAGATCCAGCTCGCCATGCATCCACGAGGCCTGGGCGATGTGGTAGGCCGAGCTTTGCGGGTCCAGCTTCCACAGGAACCACTGGCGCAGCTGCGCATGGGACAGG
This sequence comes from Delftia sp. WY8, assembly GCF_018437695.1. Classification (NCBI taxonomy): domain Bacteria; kingdom Pseudomonadati; phylum Pseudomonadota; class Betaproteobacteria; order Burkholderiales; family Comamonadaceae; genus Delftia; species Delftia sp. WY8. Next base: position 5,793,741 of record NZ_CP049795.1, on the reverse strand, counting down.
GCTTCGGTCTGGTCGGGCGATGGTGCGCGGACAGGGATGGGGAAGTGCGAGAGATCCAGTCCCTCGGCCCGGATCTTTTGCAATGCCAGCGTGCGCTGGGCAGGGCCCAGGCTTGCAAAGCGCTCGGCGATTTGGCGCAGGCGGCCACGGTCCATCAGATATCTCCCAGAGTTTCGAGAAAGGAATCCAGCGCATCGAGCACCTGCGCATCCGCGCCTGTCGTGCCTGTTGCACCCGCAGCACCCGCAGCATCCGCGCCGCCATGGGCCGGCAGGCGCACCAGGCCTGCCATGTCCTGCAGCACCGGGGTGCGGAAAATGTCCTGGGCGGTCAGCCCCGCAGCGCCTGCCCCCTGCAGCCGCGCCAGCAGTTGCACCACCTTGAGCGAGTGCCCGCCGCGCTCGAAGAAGCTGTCGCGGCGGTCCACGCGGCCACCGCCCAGCAGCTCGGACCAGAGCCCGGCCAGCATTTCCTCGGCCTGCCCCGAAGGCGCCTCGTAGGACTGGCCGGCCGGTGCCTGCGCCGCAGGCAGCGCGGCACGGTCCACCTTGCCGCTGTTGTTCAGCGGCAGCGTGTCCAGCACCACGATGGCGGACGGCAGCATGTAGTCGGGCAGGCCGCTGGCCAGTCTTGCGCGCAGTGCCGCAGCGTCCAGGGGCGGGCCTGCATGCAGCGATGCATGTAGAGATACGTGCGCCACAAGGCGCGTATCGCTGCCGGCCCCCGCTGCCGTGACCACGGCCTCGCGCACCTCGGGCTGGGCCAGCAGCGCGGCCTCCACCTCGCCCAGCTCGATGCGGTGGCCGCGGATCTTGACCTGGTGGTCCAGCCGGCCCAGGTATTCGAGCGCGCCATCGGCATTGCGGCGCACCAGATCGCCCGTGCGGTACAGGCGTTCGCCAGCCTCACCCGGACCCGCGAAAGGATCGGCCACAAAACGCTCTGCGCTCAGGCCCGGCCGCTGCCAGTAGCCGCGCGCCAGGCCCTGGCCACCAATGAACAGCTCACCGGCCACGCCTTGCGGCACGCAGCGCAGTCCTTCGTCAAGCACCAGCAGCCGGGTGGCCGCGATGGCCTGGCCCAGCGTGGCGGCATCGCCCTGCACCTGCTGCAGGCTGGACCAGATCGTGGTCTCGGTCGGGCCGTAGAGGTTCCAGAGGTCCACGCCCGCCGCGCGCAGCAGGGCGATCAGGTCCGGCGCAAGCGCCTCGCCGCCGCACAGCGCCTTCAGGGGCCGTGCCGCCTTCCAGCCACCGGCCAGCAGCAGGCGCCAGCCCGAGGGCGTGGCCTGCATCACGCTGGCGCGGCTGCGCTCCAGCAGCGCCGCCAGCGCGGCCGCGTCGCGCACCTGTTCGCGCCCGGCCACCACCAGCTGCGCGCCCACGGCCAGGGGCAGGAAGATCTCCAGGCCCGCAATGTCGAAGGACACGGAGGTCGTGGCCAGCACCACGTCCTGCGCCTGCAGGCCCGGCTGTGCCGCCATGGACTGCAGGAAGTTGGAGAAGGCCGCATGCCGCACCACCACGCCCTTGGGCCGCCCGGTGGAGCCCGAGGTGTAGATCACATAGGCCGCCTGGTCGCCATGCACCTCGACGCGGGGCGCGCGTTCCGTGCCTGCCTGCGGCCCTGGCTCCCTTGCCTCCACTGCCTCCAGCACCTCCGGTACCTCCAGCGCCTCCAGCTCCAGCACCTTCGGCACGCTGGCGGCGAGCAAGGCCAGCCGGCCCGGCGCCAGGCCCGAGGCCAGCACCAGGCAGGCCCCGCTGTCCTGCAGCATGTACCGCATGCGCTCATCGGGCAGGGCCGGATCGACGGGCACGTAGGCGGCGCCCGCCTTGAGGATGGCCAGCAGGCCGGCCACCATGGCGGCCCCGCGCTCGGCCACCAGGCCCACGCGCTGCCCGGGCCGCAGCCCCTGGGCGATCAGGGCCTGCGCCAGGCGGCTGGCCCGCCGGTCCAGATCGCCGTAGCTGAACACCTGCCCGTCCGCGGCCAGGGCCGGGGCCTGGGGCCGCTGCCTTGCCTGCGCCTCGAACATGCGGTGCACCGGCAAGGCCTGCGGCCAGGAGCGGGGGTTGCAGGCCTGCGCCAGCAGCGCCTGGCGCTCGGCCGGGGGCACCACGTCCAGCGTGCGCAGGTCGCGGCCGGGCTGCTGCTGCAGCGCCTGCACCAGCGCCTGCAGGGCCTGCTGCATGTAGGCGCAGACGCGCCCGGCCCCCACGCTGCGCACCACCTGGGCGACGAGCACAAAGCCCTGGCCGTCGTCATCCACGGCCATGCCCACGGGATAGTTGCTGCGCTCGGGGCGGCCCAGCACCTGCACGCCGGCCCGGGCCAGCTCTTGCGCAGCACCCTCGGCCGCGCCATGCCGGTAGTTCAGCAATGCGCCGAACAGCGGCGTTCCCGCAGGCAGGCCGCTGCAGCGCTGGGCCAGCGACAGGCTGGCATGCTCGTGCTGCAGCAGCGCCGCAAGCGCCGCCGCCGTGCTGCGCAGGCCCTGGAGCACGCTGCCTTCGCCCAGCGGCAGCCGCAGCGGCAAGGTGTTGATGAACATGCCCAGCGCCTGCTGCGCACCGGCGCCGCCGTCCATGCGGCCCATCAGCACGGTGCCGAAGACCGGCTCCTGCCTGCCGCTGGTCCGGGCCAGCACCAGCGCCCAGGCCAGGTGGCAGAGCGCGGCGGGGCTGACGCCGTGCGCACGCGCCTGGCGGCGCATGCCCTGGGCCAGTGGGGCGTCCAACCGCAGGCGGGCCTCCTCCATGCCACGGCCATCGCCTTGCACGTCCAGCAGGCCGAAGGCGGCCGTGGGCTCCTGCACATCGGCCAGCATGCGGCGGAAGAACCGCTCGTGCGCCTCGGCCGCCACGCCCTGGCGAGCCTGCGCCACAAAGCGCCGGAAGGGCACGGGCACCGGCAACTCGGCCGCACGGCCCTGCTGAAGCCGCAGCACCTCCTGCAGCAGCAGGTCCAGCGTGATGCGGTCCATCACCAGGTGGTGACTCAGCAGCTGCAGCAGCCAGCGGCCTTGCCCGGCATCGTGCGCGGCCCGCGCCCCTATCATCGGCGCCTGCCGCACGTCCAGGCGCAGGTCGTGGCTGCGCAGTTGCTCCAGCATCTGCGGCACCAGTGCCTCATGTGCCTCATGTGCCTCATCCGCATCAGGCCACTGCAGCTGCAGCGGTGCCTGACGCAGCACCACCTGCACGGGCTCGGACAGCCCCTCCCAGAGCACGGCCGTGCGCAGGATGTCATGGCGCGCAATCACCTGATTGAGGCTATGCACGAAGGATTGCAGCTGCTCGCGCGCCCCGAAGCTCAGCAGGTTGGGCGAGACGAACACATCGCCCCCGGACTGCAGCAGGTGGTGGAACAGAATCCCCTCCTGCAGCGGCGCCAGCGGGTAGATGTCCTGGATGTTGGCTGCGCCACCGGGCACCGCAGCGGCAATGCGCGCAATCTCCTCCTCATCCAGCGCCACCAGGGTCAGCATGTCCGGCGTGATCGCCGTGCAGCCTTCGGGGATGCCGTTGGGTGGCACATCGATCTCGCCGGCCACCTGCTCACCCTGCTGCTCCTGCTGTTCCTCCAATACCGCCTGCGCAAACTCCGCCAGCCTCGGATGCTGGAACAGCGTGCGCACCTGCACGCGCAGGCCCTGGGCGCGCACGCGCTCCAGCAGGCCCAGGGCCAGCAGCGAATGCCCGCCCAGATCGAAGAAGCCGTCCTGCCGGCCCACGCGCTCCACGCCCAGCACCTCGGCCCAGATCTGCGCCAGCGTTTCCTCCAACTCGCCCTGCGGTGCCTCATATTGCTGGGCGCTGACCATCTCCGGCTCGGGCAGCGCCTTGCGGTCCACCTTGCCGTTGGCGGTCAAAGGCAGGGCATCGAGCACGACGATGGCCGAGGGCACCATGTAGTCGGGCAGTATCTCGCCCAGCCGGTCCTTGAGCAGACCCTCTGCGATTTCTGCATTCAGCGACACATAGGCGATCAGTCTGGCACCGCCCGCCCCCTCCTTGGCCAGCACCACCGCCTCACGCACTTCAGGCTGGGCCAGCAGTTGCGACTGCACCTCGCCCAGCTCGATGCGGAAGCCCCGGATCTTGACCTGCTGGTCGGCACGGCCCAGGTATTCGAGTTCGCCCTGAGCGTTCCAGCGCACCAGATCGCCCGTGCGGTACAGACGCTCGCCCGTCTCGCTGAACGGGTTGGCAACGAAGCGCTCTGCCGTCAGTCCTTGCCTGTTGAGATAGCCGCGTGCCAAGCCCTCGCCCGCCACGAACAGCTCCCCGGCCACGCCCTGCGGCAGCAGGTTCAGGCTGCCATCGAGCACATACAGGCCCAGGTCTGGAATCGCCACGCCAACAGGGCTGCGACCACCCTCCAGATCCGCCTTGGTGATCTGCCGGTACGTCACATGCACCGTGGTCTCGGTGATGCCGTACATGTTGATGAGCTGCGGGGCCTGCTCGCCAAAGCGCTCGAACCAGGGCCGCAGGCTCTCGGGCTCCAGCGCCTCGCCGCCGAAGATCACCTGGCGCAGCGCCAGGCCGGAGCCGCCTTCTTCATCCTGCTCCACCGCATGCGCCAGCTGCCCGAAGGCCGAAGGCGTTTGATTGAGAACCGTTACGCGCTCCGCACGCAGCAAAGCCAGGAAGTCCTGGGGCGAGCGGCTGACCCAGTACGGCACCACCACCAGCCTGCCGCCCGTGCACAGGGCACCAAAGATCTCCCAGACCGAGAAGTCGAAGGCGTAGGAGTGGAACAGGGTCCAGACATCGTCAGGCCCGAAGCCGAACCAGGCATCGGTGGCGTCCAGCAGCCGTGCCACGTTGCGGTGGCTCAGTTGCGCGCCCTTGGGTTTGCCTGTCGAGCCCGAGGTGTAGATCACATAGGCCAGGCTGTCCGGGTTCACATCGACCTGCGGATCGGTATCGGGTTCGCCCAACAGGTACAGCGTGTCGATCTCCAGCACCTGCAGCGCAGCAGCGCCCGGGAGGCGCTCACGCACCGCAGCCTGCGTCAGCACCAGAGAGATCCCGCTGTCGGCCACCATGTGCGCCAGCCGGTCGGCAGGGTAATCCGGGTCCAGCGGCACATAGGCGCCACCGGCCTTGAGGATGGCCAGCAGGCCGACCACCATCTCCACCGAGCGCTGCATGGCAATGCCCACGCGCGTCTCCGGCCGCACGCCCAGGGCGATCAGGCGGTGGGCCAGGCGGTTGGCCCGGGCGTCGAGTTCGGCGTAGCCGAGAACGTGGTGCTCGAAGGACAGCGCCTGCGCCCCGGCCCGCGCCAATGCCTGGCTGGCGAAGCGGCCGTGCAGCGTCTGCGCTGCGGCCGGCCGACCGGCAGGCAGGCCGGCGGCGCGGCCCCATGCCTGCTGCCTGTGCAGTTCGGCCGCGCCCAGCAAGGCGACCTCGCCCACCTTGCGGGCCGGATCATCGGCCAGCGCCTGCAGCATGGCCACATAGTGGCCGGCCAGCGCGCCGATGGTGGCGGCCTCGAACAATTCGCGGGCATAGGTCAGGCGCAGGTGCAGGCGGCCCTGCGCATCCTCGGTGGTGTCCACGGTCAGCTCGAACTGGGCGCCCTGGCCCTGCAGCGCATATTCCTGCAGCTCCAGCCCAGGCAGTTGCTGCAGCGCGCTGCGGTCCTGGCGCTGGTGGTTGAACAGCACCTGGAACAGCGGCTGGGTGCCGGCGTTGCGTTCGGGCTGCAGCGCCTCGACCAGTTGCTCGAAGGGCAGGTCCTGGTGGGCCTGCGCGCCCTGGGCGGCCTGCCGGGCCTGGTCCAGCAGCTGCGCCAGGCCCATGCGCCCGTCCAGCGTGGCGCGCAGAACCTGGGTGTTCACGAAAAAGCCCACCGTGCCCTGCGTTTCCACCCGGTGGCGGTTGGCAATGGGCACGCCCACGCGAATGTCTTCCTGGCCCGTGTAGCGGTGCAGCACGGCCTGCAGGCCCGCCAGCAGCAGCACGAACAGCGTTGCGTCCTGCGCCTGGGCGCGGCGGCGCAGGCTGCCGACCAGTTCGGCCGGCAGCTGCAGGCCATGGCTGGCGGCCACATGGTCCGCGCCGGGCCGGCGCGGGTGGTCGGTGGGCAGTTGCAGCACGGGGTGCGTGTCGCCCAGCTGGGTGCGCCAGTAGGCCAGTTGCCGCTGCCGCTCGCCGGCCTCCAGCCACTGGCGCTGCCAGACCGCGTAGTCGGCGTACTGCAGCGGCAGGGGTGCGGCCTGCGGCACCTGTCCCTGGCACCGTGCGCGGTACTGCTGCACGAATTCATCCACGATGATCTGCATGGACCAGCCGTCGGAGACGATGTGGTGCATGGCCACGACCAGCAGATGCGCCTCGGCCGACTCCCGGATCAGGCCCACGCGCAGCAGCGGCCCGGCCTGCAGGTCGAAGGGCTGGCGGTGCACGGCGGCCGCCGCCTGTTCCAGTTGTTCCTGGCGCTGCGCAGCGGGGAGTTCGGACAGATCCGTTTGCTCGACCCGCACACTGCCCTGTGCGGCGATCACCTGCACCACCTGCCCGTCCCCGCCCATGCGGAACACCGTGCGCAGCGACTCGTGGCGCGCCACCAGCGCGTCGAAGCTTTGCTGCAGCGCCAGCACATCGAGCGTGCCCAGCAGACGCAGCGCGCCGCTGATGTGATAGGCCGTACCGGCGGGCTCCAGCTGCCACAGGAACCATTGGCGCAATTGCGCAAAGGACAGCGGCAGCGGGCCACTGCGGTCTGCCCTGGGCAGGGGCGCCGTGCCTTCGGTCTGCTCGGCGCCGGCGACCGGCCCCTCCACCAGCCGTGCCACACCCGCCGGCGTCTTGCCCGTGAACAGCTGCTTGGGCGTGAGCTTGACGCCGCGCTTGCGGGCGCGCGCCACCAGCTTGAGTGCGAGGATGGAGTCCCCGCCCAGCGCGAAGAAGTCGTCATGCCGGCCCGCGCGCTCCAGGCCGAAGAGGTCGGCCCAGACGGCGGCCAGCGCCTGCTCGGCCTCGCCTTGGGGCGCCTCGAACAGATCGGCGGCCGCCTGCTCCGGCACGGGCAGGGCCTTGCGGTCGATCTTGCCGTTGGCCGTCAGGGGCATGCCTTCCAGCACGGTGATGCTGGCAGGCACCATGTATTCGGGCAGCGCCTGCGCCAGCGCGGCGGCCCACCCCGGCCTGTCGGCGGGCACGCCCGCCTGGGGCACGGCATAGGCATGCAGCTGCATGCGCCCGTCCCCGCCTCCCTCCCCATCCAGCCGCGCCACGACTTCGGCCTGGGCCACGCCGGGCACGGCCTGCAGCGCCAGCGCCACCTCGCGCAGCTCCACGCGGTAGCCGCGCACCTTCACCTGGTCGTCCATGCGGCCCAGGAACTGCAGGCTGCCATCGGCCAGCATGGTCACGCGGTCGCCGGTGCGGTACAGGCGCTCGCCCGGCTGGAACGGGTTGGCCACGAAGCGCTCCGCCGTCTGCCCGGGCCGGAGCTGGTAGCCGCGCGCCAGGCCCGGCCCGCCCAGGTACAGCTCGCCGCTGGCGCCCAGGGGCACGGGCTGCAGGTCGGCATCCAGCACCAGGGCGCGGCTATTGGCCAGCGGCCTGCCCACGGGCAGGCTTTCGCCGCCGCGCAGCACCTCGTCCGCCTCCTGGGTGAGGATGCCCACCGTGGTTTCGGTGGGGCCGTAATGGTTGAGCACGCGGCAGCCGGGCCTGAGCGCGGCGATGCGGTCGATCAGCGGCCAGCGCGTGGCCTCGCCGCCCAGCACCAGGCGGCTGGCAGGCAGCACGTCAGCGGGCATGCCGGCATTCAGCAGCCCCTGCAGATGGCTGGGCACGATCTTGAGCACGTCCACCCGGTGCTCTGCCATGTAGCGCGCGAAGCCGTCGGGGTCGAAGGCCAGTTCGGGCGCCATCAGATGCAGCGCGCGCCCCGAGCACAGCGCGCCGAACAGCACGGTGTGCCCCAGGTCCGCCGCCACGGTCGAGACCATGGCCATGCTGCGCGCCGCATCGGGCAGGTCCAGCCGCTGCAGCACGGCCTGCACATAGTGGGCCAGCGCCCCGTGGCTGACGACCACGCCCTTGGGCTGCCCGGTCGATCCCGAGGTGTAGATCACATAGGCACCCTGTGCGGAATGCGGCGGCGCGGCCGGCAGCGCCTGCCCCGCAATGCACGGCTCCTGGCAGGCATTCGGGTCCAGGCTCAGCAGGGGAACGCCCGCGTCCCAGGCGGGCGCCTGCTGGCAGAGCATCAGCACCGCGCCGCTGTCGCGCAGCTGCCAGGCCAGCCGCTGCGCCGGCAGGCCGGGGTCCAGGGGCACATAGGTGCCACCGGCCTTGAGCACGGCAAGCAGGCCCAGCACAAAGGCGCAGCTGCGCTCGGCATGCAGGGCCACGCGCACATCGGCCCCCACGCCGCGCGCCACCAGGGCCCGGGCCAACTGGTCGGACTGCCGGTCCAGCTGCGCGTAGCCCAGGGCCGAGCCCGCGTCCCTGACCGCCGTGCCATCGGGATGGGCCTGCACGGCGCGCGACCACAGCTCCAGCACGCTGTCGGCGCCAAAGGCCTGCACCGGGCCTGCAGACTCCGACACGCGGCCTGGCAGCGACAGCTCGCCCAGCCTGGGCTGCCTGTCGCTGATTGCGCCGGTGACCTGCCGCGCAAGATCCTGGAATGCGCCGGCCATGTCACGCACCACGGCTTCGTCGAACAGTTCATGGGCGTAGATCAGCACGCAGTCGATGCCGTCCTGCCGGTCGGTGAAGTCCAGGCTCAGGTCGAAATGCGCCTGGCCGCTGGAGACGGCCTGCATGGCGATCTCCAGGCCGGCGATGTGGCGCGCGGCCGAGGCGTCTTCCTGCTGGGTGCACTTGACCTGGAACAGCGGGTGAACGTCCGGCTGGCGGGCCGGCTGCAGCGCCTCGACCAGCAGGTGGAACGGCAGGTCCTGGTGGGCCTGCGCGCCCAGCACCGCCTCGCGCACCTGCGCCAGCAGCGCGCCGAAGTCCTGCGCGGGATCGATGTGCGTGCGCAGCACCAGCAGGTTCAGGAAGTAGCCGATCAGCCCATGCGTCTCGGCCTTCTGGCGGTTGGCCACCGGTGTGCCCACGCGCAGCTCGCGCGTGCCGCTGAAGCGGTACAGCACCAGCTTGAGCAGGGCCAGCATCACCATGAACAGCGAGGCGCCATGCGCGCGGCCCAGGGCACGCACGCGGGTGGCCAGCGCGGCGGGCAGCGTGAACTCCAGGCGCTGCTCCTGTGCCTCCTGCGCGGCCGCCCTGGCCTGCTTCATCGGCAGGGCCAGGGCCTCATGCTCGGTGCCCAGCCGGGCGCGCCAGTAGGCCAGCTGCCGCTCGCGCTCACCGGCATCGAACCAGCGGCGCTGCCAGACGGCGTAGTCGGCGAACTGCAGGGCCATGGCCGGCAGGCGCGATGGCTGCTGCGTGCGCAGGGCCTCGTACAGGTGGAACAGCTCCTGGATCACGATGCCGTTGGACCAGCCATCGCCCGCAATGTGGTGCAGCGACAGGCCCAGCACATGCTCCTGCGCGCCCAGCCGGCACAGGACGGCGCGCAATGGCGTTTCCGTGTCCAGCGCAAAGGGCTGGCGGGCCAGCAGCAGCACCTGGCGCTGCGCCTCGGCCTGCGGATCGCCGTCCGTCCATGCGCCCAGATCGACGTGGCGCAGGGGCACGGGCGCGGCGGGCTGGATGGACTGCCGGGGCTCGCCGTCCTCGCCGGCCGGATAGCAGGTGCGCAGGATCTCGTGGCGCTCGGCCAGGGCCTGCAGCGCCTGCTCCAGCGCCCACGCATCCAGCGGCCCCTTGAGCGACAGCGATCCCACCATGTTGTAGGCGGGGCTGGCGGGCTCCAGCCGCCAGGTGAGCCAGAGGCTGCGCTGCGCGGGGGACAGGGCAATGGCCAGCGTGCGGTCGCAGCGGGTGATGGTGTGGGCCGTGTTGCGGGCGTCGCCGTCCGGCAGGCCACCTGCGCCACCTGCGTCAGATGCAGCGGGTGCACCGGATGCACCGGATGCGCCGGATGCACCCCGGAGCCTCAGGGCCAGTGCGGCGCGCTGCGCATCGGACAGGCGGGACTTGCGGGAATCGAGATCGTTCAGGGACATGGTGGTCTTCTCACGCAGATGCGAAGGCGGCAAGGGCATCGCCTTCATCGGTAACGGTGGCCTCGATCTCCTCGATCAGCCGGGTCTCCACCAGCACGGCCAGCTCGCCGACGGTGGGGGCCTTGAAGAAGGCCGCAGGGTGCAGCTCGACACCAAAGCGCTTTTTCACGCGGCCCAGGATCTGCAGGGCCAGCAGCGAGTCGCCGCCCAGCTCGAACAGGTTGTCGTCCACGCCCACCGGGGCAATGCCCAGCATGTCGGTCCACAGCGCGGCCAGGGCCTGCTGCAGCTCGCCTTCGGCCGCGACGTAGGCGGTCTGCAGCGCCGGGCGCGGATGGCCGCCACGGGCCTGCGATCCGTTGGCAGGTTCGGCGACGGCTTCGGCGGCAGGTTCTGCCAGCGCATCCACCAGCCCGGCATCGATCTCGCCCAGGCGCTGCCGCAGGTCGGTGGTGGAGATGACCACCTGGTGCGGCACATCGCCGTTGACGATGCGCTCGAACACCGCTGCCGCTTCTGCGCCGCTCCAGCCTATGCCCTCGGGAATGCGCATGCCGGCGGCCATGCCCAGGTCACGCCAGGCGTCCCAGTCCACGGAGATGACGGGCCAGGCGCGCTGGCGGCTGGCCAGTGCCGCCAGTGCATCCATGCAGGCATTGGCGGCGGCGTAGTCGCTCTTGCCCAGGCCTGCGGTGAGGCTGGAGATGGACGAGCACAGCAGCACGAAGTCCGGCGCCTGCACGTCCTGCACGTCCTGCACGTCCTGCACGTCCTGCGTGCCCAGCGTGCCCAGCAGGTCCAGCAGCAGCCGGGTGCCGCGCAGCTTGGGGGCGAACGTGCGCTCCACGCCGTCCCGCGTGCGGGTGGCCAGCATGCCGCTGTCGGCATGGCCTGCGGCATGGACCACGCCATGCAGCGCGCCAAAGCGCTGGTGCGCCAGCGCCAGCGCCGCCTGCATCTGCGCGGCGTCGGCCACATCGGCGGCCAGGGTCAGCACCTGGGCGCCCTCGGCCTCCAGGGCCAGCAACTGCAGCAGTTGCTGGCGCAGGGTGCTCGGCTGCCCGTCATCGGCGGCCAGCGCCTCCCATTGGCTGCGCGCAGGCAGCGCCGTGCGGCCCAGCAGCACCAGGCGGGCCTGCCAGTGCGCGGCCAGATGCCGGGCCAGCGACAGGCCCACGCCGCCCAGGCCGCCCGTGATCAGGTACACGCCCTGCCTGCGCAGGCGCGGCGCCGCGGCGTCCTGCCATTGCAGGGGCTCATAGGTCTTGCGCCAGCGGTGGGCACCGCGCAGGGCGATGGCCGTGTCGGCCGTGCGAATCCCATGCGGCGCGCGGGCTTCGTCCAGCAGCTGGCGCGCCAGCCGGGCCTGCATTGCGGGCGAACCCGCCTGCACCACATCGACGAAACGGCAGTCGATGGACGGGCATTCCTGCCCTATCGCCTTGCACAGCGGAAAGACGGCGGCCATCTCGGGGTTCAGCGCTTCCGCTCCGGTCACATCTTCCGAACCGCCTGCGGCCACCAGCAGCAGCCGCCGTGTGCGCGGGCCTCCAGCGCCGTGCGCACGGGCCTCCAGCGCCTGCGCGAGGGCCAGCACGCTGTGAAAGCCGCGCTCCAGCGGCGCAGGGGCGGCCGCGTCCATGGCCCACAGGTGGTAGATGGCGCCCACGGGGCCGAACTGCGCCTGCACCGCATCGAGCAAGTCCTCGCAATCGCGGCGCTCGCCGGGGCGCACGGCATGCCGGCCCGGGGCCAGGCAGGCGGGGGCGGCGCCCGCTTCCACGCAGACCACATCGGTGCCCTGCGCCCGCAATGCGTGCACCAGGGCCTCGGCCGTGGCACTGCCGTCGCCAAACACCAGGGCCACCTGGGCTGCGGCGGCAGCGGTGCCTGCCGCCAACTGCAGAGGACTGCGCTGCCAGGCGGCGGCGTAGAACGGACCCGCGGTCGCCGAGGGGCCTGCCGCGCCTGCCGCTTTCGGTGCATCGCCACCCTGCCCCGCCGCCTGCACCCAGAAAGAGCGGCGCTGGAAGGCATAGGTCGGCAACGGCACGCGCCGGCCTGGCCGCCCGCCCCGGCAGGCAGTCCAGTCGATGTCCACGCCCGCGCACCACAGTCCGGCAACGGCCTGCGCCAGCAGTTGCGCGCTGCGTGCGGTCTGCTGGGGATGGGCCTGGCTGGGCCAGATGCCGGCCGCCGTGGCGGCGCGCGCATGCTGGCGGGCCAGGGCGGTAAGGGCCTGGCCGGGGCCCACCTCCAGCAGCACGCGGCCCGGCACGCTCAGCAGCTCGTCCAGCCCGTCCGCAAAGCGCACGGTATGGCGCAGGTGGCCGGCCCAGTAGGCGGGGTTCATGGCCTGCTCGGCCGTGATGGGCTTGCCGGTCACGCTGGAGATGAAGGCCAGGCGCGGCGCATGCCGGGGCACGCTGGCCACCACCTGCTCCAGCTGCGCCAGCAGGGGCTCGGTCATGGCCGAGTGCGAGGCCACGGCAATGTGCAGCCGGCGCGCGGTGATGTCGCGCGCGCGCAGCGCCTCTTCGGCCGCCTCGATGGCGGACAGCGGGCCGGACAGCACGCACAGGCGTTCGCCATTGACAGCACCCAGGTCACAGCCCAGATCCAGCAGCGATTGCAGCTCGGCCTCGGCCAGGGGCACCGAGGTCATGGCGCCCTGAGGCAGCGACTGCAGCAGGCGGCCGCGCGCCGCCACGATGCGCAGGGCATGCGGCAGTTCGAACACGCCGGCCAGGCAGGCCGCCACATACTCGCCCAGGCTGTGGCCCAGCATGGACACGGGCTGCACGCCGCGCGCCATCCACATCCGGGCCAGCGCATAGCCGATCACGAACAGTGCCGGCTGGGCCTTGTCCATGGCGGACAGCGCCGCGTCGGCCTCCACCTCTTCACCCGGGGCGGGGAACAGCCACTGGCGCAGGTCCCAGCCTGTTTCGGCCTGCAGCAGCTCGCAGCAGCGGTCCACCTCCTGCCGGAACACACCGCCGTCGCGGTACAGGTCCAGGCCCATGTTGGCGTGCTGCACGCCCCCGCCCGGGAAAAGAAAGGCCACGCCGGGCGGCTGTGGCGGCACCTCGGTGGCCTGGCCTGCCGGCGCAGCAGCAGAAGCAGCGAGGTGCAGGCCCTCCACCGCCATGCCCATGCCGTCGGCCACCACGGCACGGCGATGGCCGAAGGCGCGGCGGCCCTGCTGCAGGGTGTGGGCCACATCGTCCAGCGACAGGCCGCTGCCGGCCTGCTGCAGATGGGCAGCCAGGCGGCGCGCCGACTCATCCAGCGCACGGGGGCTGCGAGCGGACAGCGGCAGCACCTGCCAGCCCCGGGCTGCATCCGCCTGTGTAAGGGAAGGGGCGGCAGAGGTGGCAGGGGCGGCAGCAGCCTCCTGCAGCACCACATGGACATTGGTGCCGCCAATGCCGAAGGCGCTCACGCCCGCGCGGCGCGGTGTGGCCGCCTGGGGCCAGGGCCTGGCCACGGTGTTGACATGGAAGGGACTGCGCTCGAAGTCGATCTGCGGATGCGGCCGCTCGAAATGCAGGCTCGGCGGCAAGGTGGCATGCCGCAGCGAGAGCACCGCCTTGATCAGGCCCGTGACACCGGCGGCCGCATCGAGATGGCCGATATTGGTCTTCACCGAGCCGATGGCGCAGTAGCCCCTGCGCTGCGTGCTGGCGCGAAAGGCCTGGGTCAGCGCCGCGATCTCGATGGGGTCGCCCAGCGCCGTGCCCGTGCCATGGGCTTCCACATAGCCGATGGTGTCGGCCGGCACGTCCGCCAGGGCCTGCGCCGCGCGCACCACGGCGGCCTGGCCGTTGACGCCGGGCGCCGTGAAGCCCACCTTGTCTGCGCCATCGTTGTTGGCGGCGCTGGCCAGGATGACGGCGTGGATGGTGTCGCCGTCGCGCAGCGCATCGTCCAGGCGCTTGAGCACCACAATGCCCGCGCCGCTGCCCTGCAGCGTGCCTGCGGCCTGGGCATCGAAGGCGCGGCAATGCCCGTCCGGCGAGAAGATGGCGCCGGCCTGGTAGCGGTAGCCGCCGTTTTGCAGCAGGTTGAGCGAGACGCCCCCGGCCAGCGCCATGGCGCATTCATGGCCCAGCAGCGCCTGGCAGGCGGTGTGCACCGCCATCAGCGAGGTCGAGCAGGCCGTCTGCACGGTGACGGCCGGGCCGCGCAGGTCCAGCTTGTAGGCCACGCGCGTGGCCAGGGCATCGGCCATGTTGCCGCTCATCAGACCCAGCAGATCGGCGACCTGGGCGCCAGGGCCCGGCGCATGGCGGGGCAGCAGATGGCGCATCAGGTAGACGCTGGCGCCCGTGCCCGCATACACGCCGATGGCGCCGGGGTAGCGCCGTCCCTCGTAGCCCGCATGCTCCAGCGCCTGCCACGCGCATTCCAGGAAAAGGCGGTGCTGCGGGTCCAGCTGCTCGGCATCGCGCGGGGTGTAGCCGAAGAAGTCGGCATCGAAGAGGTCCATGCCGGCCAGCGGCACGCCGGCCTTCACGTAGCCGGCATCGTCCAGCAGGGCCTGGGGCACGCCCATGGCGCGCAGCTCATCGTCGCTGTAGCGCTTCACGGACTCGACGCCGTCACGGATGTTGGCCCAGAAGCGGTCGATGTCGTCGGCGCCCGGAAAGCGCCCGGCCATGCCGATGACGGCGATCTCCAGGCCGGTGGTTTCGGAGGAAGAAGACATCAGAGGGTCCTTTCGATGTGGCGCTTGCGCTGCAGCAGCGCCTCGCGGCGGCGCTGGGCCGCGTCCATGCCGTCCCGGGCGGCGGCCGCCTGCGCGGCGCCGTCGCCCTCGCCCTCGCTATCTGCGCCCTGCTCAATGCGTCGCGCCAGGGCCGATACCGTGGGGTGCTTGAAGAGATCGACCAGGGACAGCTCCCGGCCCAGCCGCGCCTCCAGCAGGCCATGCACGCGGATGAGCTGCAGCGAATGCCCGCCCAGGTCGAAGAAGTTGTCGCTGGCGCCTATGCGCTCCACGCCCAGCACCTGGGCCCAGAGGGCGGCAATGGTCTCGGCCACGCCGCCCTCGGGCGGCTCGTAGGCCTGGTGCTCCAGGGCCGGCAGGGCGGGCACCTCGGGCAGCGCCTTGCGGTCCACCTTGCCATTGGCGTTCAGCGGCAAGGCATCCAGCACGGTGATGGACGAGGGCAGCATGTAGTCGGGCAGGGCTGCGACCAGCGCGCTGCGCAGCGCGGCCATGTCCAGGGTCTGCCCCTGCTGCACCGAGACAAAGGCGGCCAGCCGCGCGCCGTCGGCCGCCTGGCGGGCGACCACCACGGCCTCGCGCACGGCGGGGTGGGCCAGCAGTTGCGCCTCCACCTCGGCCAGCTCGATGCGAAAGCCGCGGATCTTCACCTGGTGGTCCACGCGGCCCAGGTAGTCGATCTGGCCGTCGCCGCGCCAGCGCACCAGGTCGCCCGTGCGGTACAGGCGCTCGCCCGTGCGGCTGGCGGGGTCGGCGACAAAGCGCTCGGCGCTCAGGCCAGGCCGCCGCCAGTAGCCGCGCGCCAGGCCCACACCGCCCAGATACAGCTCGCCGGCCACGCCGCGCGGCACCTCGTTGAGCGCGGCATCCAGCACATGGGTGCGCAGCCCGGCCACGGGGCGGCCTATGGGCACGGACAACGCGCCCTCGTCCCGGCAGTCCCACCAGGTGACCTCGATGGCCGCCTCCGTGGGGCCGTAGAGATTGAGCAGGCGGGTGCCGGGGAAGGCCTGCAGCACGGCCGCCTGCAATTCGGCGGAAAGGGCCTCGCCGCTGCAGATGATGCGCTGCAGTCCCTGGCAGGTGGCGGCCGCCGGGTGCGCCATGAAGGCCTGCAGCATGGACGGCACAAAGTGGATGGTGCTGACCTGGTGGCGCGCTATCAGCTCGGCCAGGCGCCGGGGATCGCGGTGGTCGCCGGGGGCGGCCAGCGCCAGGCGTGCGCCGGTGGTCAGCGGCCAGAAGAATTCCCAGAAGGAGATGTCGAAGCCGAAGGGCGTTTTCTGCAGCACCGTGTCGCCCGGGCCCAGCGGCTGGTGCATCTGCCCCCACGCCAGGCGGTTGCACAGCGAACGGTGGCGGTTGGCCGCGCCCTTGGGCCGGCCCGTGGAGCCCGAGGTGTAGATGACATAGACCAGGCTGTCGCCATGCAGGGCAACGGCCGGGTTGTGGGCCGGCATGTCCTGCAGCCGGGACGCCAAGCCCGGCACATCGACCAGTCGGGCCCTGCAGATGGCCGGCAGGCGGTCCCGCACCTGCGGCTGCACCAGCACCAGGGACACGCCGCTGTCCTCCAGCATGTAGGCGATGCGGTCGGCCGGGTGCTCGGGGTCGATGGGCACATAGGCCGCGCCGGCCTTCATGATGGCCAGCAGCCCCACGACCATCTCAATGGAGCGCTCCATGGCAATGCCCACCGGCACGCCGGGTCGCACGCCCGATGCGATCAGGTGATGCGCCAGGCGGTTGGCGCGCGCATTGAGCTCGGCGTAGCCCAGCGTGGCCTCGCCCAGGCACAGGGCCGGGGCACCGGGGCTGCGCGCCACCTGCTGCTCGAAGCGGCGGTGCACGATGTCGCCGCCGTGCAGGACCTGGTCATTGCAGCTCCAGGCCGCCAGTTGCTGGCGTTCGTCGGGACCCAGCAGCGGCACCTCGTCCACGGCACATTGGGGCTGGCGCGCCAGTGCCTCCAGCATGGCCGCATAGTGGGCGGCCAGGCGCTGCATGCTGCCCGGCTCGAACAGCTCGCGGGCATAGACCAGGCTGATGCCCAGGCTGCCATCGGAGCGCTCGCGCACTTCCACGGTCAGCTCGAACTGTGCATCTGCGGCCGCCAGCGGCTGGCCGGCCACCGTCCAGCCCGGCACCTGCTGCAGCGCGTGCCAGTCCTCCACCAGATGATTGAACAGCACCTGGAACAAGGGGCTGTGCGCCAGGCTGCGCTGCGGCTGCAGCGCCTCCACCAGTTGCTCGAACGGCAGCGCGTGGTGGGCCTGCGCGCCCTGCGCCGCCTCGCGGGCCTGCTGCAGCACGTCGGCCAGGCGCATGCGCCCGTCGATGCGGTTGCGCAGCACCAGGGTGTTGACGAAAAAGCCGACCACGCCCTGCAGGTCGGCATGCGCGCGGTTGGCCACGGGCACCCCGACGCGGATGTCCTCCTGCCCCGTGTAGCGGTACAGCAGCGCCTGCCATCCTGCCAGCAGCAGCGTGAAGAGCGTGTCTGCCTGCTGGCGGGCCTGCGCGCGCAGCGCCTGCAAGGTCGCGCCGGACAGCTCGAAGCCGTGCCGTCCCGCCCGATAGCGTGCCAGCGCCTGGCGCGGATGGTCGGTGGGCAGGGCCAGCACAGGCTGGGCCTCGCCTGGGGGCACCTGCAACCGTTCCAGCCAGTAGGCCAGCGAGGCCTGCTGGCCTTGCTGGGCCTGCTGAGCCTGCTCCCGCTGCCAGACGGCGTAGTCCACGTACTGCAGCGCCGGGCCGCTGTTCGGGGCGCCGGAATACAGCGCCGCCAGATCGTCCAGCAGGATCTGCATGGAGGCGCCGTCGGAGACGATGTGGTGCATCACCAGCGCCAGGATGTGCTCATGGGCCTGCAGCCGCACCAGGGCAGCCCTGGCCAGCGGCCCCTGCTGCAGATCAAAGGGCTGGGCGCACAGCGCCTGCAGCCATTGGGCGGCGTGCTCCTGGCGCTGCGCGGGCTTGCCCTGCGCGGCCTGCGCAGCATCCAGCCACTGCAGCTCCAGCCTGCCCTGGGGGTCCAGGCGCTGCTCGACCTCCCCATCGGGCCGGGCGTTGAATACCGTGCGCAGCGAACCGTGCCGTTCGGCCAGGCCCTGCACGGCCGCACGCAGGGCGCCTGCATCCAGCGGCCCGGTGATGCGCAGGGCGCCCTGCACGTGGTAGGCCGTGCTGCGCGTATCCATCTTCCAGAGAAACCATTGGCGCTGCTGGGCCGGCGTCAGCGGCAGGGGCATGGCGCGACGGGCCTCGGCCAGCGGGGCAATGCGCTGCAGTGCCGTGCCCGGCTGGCGCTGTTGGCACAGCCGGTCGATGTCGTGCGCCTGGTCGCGCAGCCGCGGGTGCTCGAAGACCCGCCCGGCCGGATACGCCAGGGACCATTGCCGGCAGATGCGCGCGGCCAGCCGCACGGCGGCCAGGGAGTTGCCGCCTTGCGCGAAGAAGTTGGCCTCGCCGGCCGGCTTGTGCAGGGCATCGCCACCGAGCACCTCGCGCCACAGGCCGGCCAGCGCGCTTGTGGTGGGATCTGCCGCGCCCGCCTCCTGCGGTGCCTGGCTGCCGCCGCCCGCGAAGCGGCCCGACTCGAACACGGCCCAGGCATCCAGCGTGCGCGCGGACCAGCCCTGGCGGCAGGCTGCGCGCTGCAGCTTGCCGCTGGAGGTGCGGGGCAAGGCGCCGGGGTTGAGCAGCACGATCACCCGGGGCGCCTCGCCGCACTGCGCGCCCACGGCGGTGCTCAGTGCATCGACCAGGGCCTGGGCCGGCACCAGTTTTTGCATGCCGAATGAGACTTCGGCAGCAATGCCTATGCCTTCCCGGCCATCGATGTCCACCGCAAACGCGGCCACGCGCCCCTTGCGCACGGCTTCGACCTCGGCCACGCGCTCGATGTCCTGCGGGTAGAGGTTGTGCCCGCGCACGATGATCAGGTCCTTGATGCGGCCCGCCACATGGACCTGCCCGCCGTGCACGAAGCCCAGGTCGCCCGTGCGCAGCCAGCGCCGGCCTGCATGCTCGACAAAGGCCTGCTGCGTTTGCTGCGGCTTGCCCCAGTAGCCCTGGCTGATGCTGGGGCCGTGCGCCCAGATCTCGCCCACGCGGCCGGGCTCCAGCACCTGCAGGCTGTGCGGATCGACGATGGCCACGGCATGGCCGGGAACGGCGGGGCCGCAGCCCACCAGCGCGGTGGTCTGCGAGGCGCCGGGGCTTTCCACGGCCCGGCCCTGGCCCAGGGCCTCGGTATCGAAGGACGTGATCGTGGCGCCCGCGCCGCAACTGCCGCCGGTGATGAACAGGGTGGCCTCGGCCAGGCCGTAGCAGGCATAGGCCGCGTCGGGCCGCAGGCCGCAGGCGGCAAAGCGCTGCGCGAAGGCCGTGACGGTGTCGGCACGCACGGGCTCGGCACCGGTATAGGCCAGCCGCCAGCTCGACAGGTCCAGCTGCGCCAGCTGCGACGGCTTGATGCGCTCCAGGCACATGCGGTAGGCGAAGTCGGGGCCGCCGCTGATGGTGGCGCGGTGGCGCGAGATCAGCTCCAGCCAGCGCACGGGGCTTTCCAGGAAGAGGCGCGGCGAGGTCAGCACCAGCGGCAGCCCGCTGTACAGCGGCTGCAGCAGGCCGCCGATCAGGCCCATGTCGTGGTACAGCGGTGCCCAGGACATGAAGCGGTCGCCCGCGCCGATGTCCATGCGCTGCTGGATGGCGGCCTCGTTGGCGATGAGGTTGCCGTGGCTGACCATCACGCCCTTGGGCGCCGAGGTGGAGCCCGAGGTGTATTGCAGGAAGGCGATGTCGTCGGCAGCCGGCGCATGGGGCCGCCAGGCGTCGGCATCGGCCAGGTCCACCTGGTCGGCGGCCACGGCGGCAATGCTGCCAAAGCGCGCATCGGCGCCGGGCAGGGCCTGCATCACTTCGGCCGTGCTGATCACGCAGGCCGCATCCGCGTCGCCCACGATGCCCAGCAGCCGCTCCAGGTGCTGCACGCGCAGCGATTCCAGCGGCGGCACCGGCACGGCGATCACGCCCGCGTAGAAGCAGGCCAGCATGCTGGCGGCGTAGTGCTCGTCGTTGTCCATCATCACCAGGGCGCGCGCGCCCACGGGGCACAGCTGCTGCAGCCGGGCGGCCAGCGCACGCACGCGGCGGTCGAACTCGCCATAGCTGTGGCTGCGCTCGACCACGCGGCCGTCCTGCACGGCGGCCACGGTGAGCCAGATGTCGTCGGGCCGCTGCTGCGCCAGGCCCCTCAGATGCTCGACCAGGCTGGCCGGCGCCCGGCCTGCTGCCGCGATTGCACTTTGTCCACTCAGCATGTCAGCTGCCTCCCGGGTTCTCAGAAACGGTCCAGATTGCTGCGCGGCTCGGCCATGGCGACGATGACCTTGCGCGGCCCCTTGAAGGGCGAGCGGGCATGGGCCACGAGCATGTTGTCCAGCATCAGCACGTCGCCCTGCTCCCAGGGGAAGCTGACGGTCTCGGCGTCCAGCGCGGCGCGCACCTCGGCGAAGATGTCGTCGCCGATGGTGGAGCCGTCGGCGAAGAAGGTGTTGCGCGGCAGGTTCTCGATGCCGTAGACCTCCTCCAGCACCTCGCGCTCCTCGGGCTCGCGCGCCGAGATGTGGAACAGGTGGGCCTGGTTGAACCAGACCATCTCGCCCGTGACGGGGTGGCTTTCCATGGCCTGGCACAGCTGGCGCGTGCGCAGGCCGTCGTCCTCCTTCCACTCCCAGTCCATGCGCGCATGGCGGCAGAAGGCCTCGACCTCGGCGCGGCTTTCGGTGTTGAAGACCTTCTGCCAGGGCACGTCCATCTCGCCGAAGTTGCGCACGTAGAGGATGCCGGGCTCGAACAGCTCGCGGATGCGCGCCGGAATGCGGCGGTAGACCGCACGGCTGTCGGCAATCGGCGTCTCGCCGCCCTCGGGCGATGCGGTGACGCAGTGGAACCAGATCTTCATGGGCCACTCGCGCGTGTAGGCCTGCTCGTTGTGCAGCGGAATGCTCTGGTGGGCCGGGTATTCGGTGGAGGTGTAGACGCCCGCGCCGCTGGAGGCCTCGACCGCGCTGCGCGGCGTGGAGGCGAATTCGTACTTGAGCAGCGGATGGCCGAAGGCCGAGGCAAAGCGCTGGAAGGTCTCCACATCGGGCACGCCAAAGCCGCGCAGCAGCACGCCGCCCGTGGTCAGCAGGGCTTCGTCGATGTCGCGGCGCAGCGGCGGCAGCGCGGCCAGCAGGTCCTGGCCCGGCTGGGCGGGCGTGATGAGCTGGGGAAGCAGCGAGCCCGCGGGGGCCTTGCGCTCGAAGCGCTGGAGGGTTTCGTTCATGTCGATTCCTTGGTGCGCCACGCAAGAGCTGCCGCGTAGCCCGGCGGCGCTGGCAGCGCCATCGCTTGAAAACCATTCCAGTCGGGGACCGCGCAGGCGATGGCCAGCCGTCCGTCCCCTCCCGGGCTGATGCCTATGGAGCGCAGGTGCTCGGCCACGCCAATGCCGATGGCCTTGAGCACGGCCTCCTTGCCCACCCAGCGCTGGTAGAAGGCCGCCAGCCGATCAGGCGCACGGCGCACGCTGGCGCGTTCCTGGTCGGTGCAGACGGCGTCGAGCATGACCTCGGCATCGAGGTCGGGCTTGTGCTGCTCGATGTCCACGCCCAGGTGCAGCACGCCACCGGGGTCGGCCAGCGCGATCAGCGCATGGCCGCCCGAATGCGAGACGTTGAACACAGGCGCCCTGTGCGGCTCGTCATCCACGAAAGGCTTGCCGTGCGTGCCGATGGCCAGGGGCACATCGGCCGGGCAGCAGCCCAGCCTGCGCCCCAGCAGCCGCCGCGTGGCAGCGCGCGTCTGTGCGAAGCGCAGCCGGTCGGCGGCCCGCACGAAGCGCGCGGCGCGACCGCGCTCCTCGGGGGTCAGGTGCGGCAGGCTGTCGCTCAGCTCGGCCGACAGGTCCAGGTCCAGCCTGAAGACCTCGATGCCCTGGCTCATGGCCTCACGCACGGACACGAGCTGCATGGATTTCCCCCTGGAGTGACTGGGACCCGGCCAGGCGCTGCGCCAGCACGGCCAGCACATCGCCTTCGCGCTGCCTGATGAAGAAATGCCCGCCCTCGAACCAGTCCAGCGTGAAGGCCCCGGCGGCCTCCTGCGACCAGGCATGGACGCGGGGCGCCTCGATGTCGTCCTGCCGCCCCGCAAAGACGTGCACCGGCAGCGGCAGGCCCGCAGCGGGCACATGGCCGAAGCTCTCGCAGACGCGGTAGTCGGACCCCAGCACATCCAGCGTGATGCGCATGAGCTCGGGGCTGCCAAACACCTCTTCGGGCGTGCCGCCCTGCCTGCGCAGATCGGCAATCAGCGCCGCATCGTCGCCCTTGCCCGCAAAGCGCTCGGGAGCACGGCAGGCCGGTGCCGGGCTGCCCGAGGCAACCAGGGCCAGCGGCAGCTCCCTGCCTTGCTCGCGCAACTGCCGCGCCATGCCGAAGGCCAGCAGCGCGCCCATGCTGTGGCCCAGCAGCGCAAAGCGGCCGCGCATGGCCTGGCGCTGCTCGGCGCACAGCAGCGATACCAGCTGCCCGAAGTCCTCGACCGCAGGCTCGCCCAGCCGGCTGCCCCGCCCCGGCAGCTCCACCGGCGCAATGCGGATCCAGTGGGGCAGCAGCCTGCGCCAGCGCAGGTACATGGTGGCGCTGGCGCCTGCGCACGGCAGGCACAGCAGGGTCAGCGGCGCGTGCATGCGCGTCAGCCCGCTGCGGTTTCGATCACGGTATCGGTATCGCTTTGCAGCGCGGCGCCGGCACCCGCCTGCTCCTGCTGCTGCATCCACACGCGCAGCGACTTGGGCCGCATGTCGGTCCAGGTGGCGTCCACGTAGTCGAGCACGGTTTTCTTGTCGCCCTTCACACCCTCCACGGCGGTCCAGCCGCCGGGCACGGCCTTCCAGTGCGGCCAGATGGAATACTGTTCCTCGTGGTTGACCAGAACGATGAAGGTTTCGTCTTCGCGGTCGAAGCAGCTTGTAGACATGCAGGCGTCCTTAATGCGGTTGAACATCGGTGAGGCGCAGTACCGGATCGCGGCGATCCGGTACTGCGCCTCTGTTGAACATGACGTTCCGGATCCGAAACTGTTCACGCCGCGTGCGCGCCGGTTCCGGGTCGTGCGCCGGGCTGCACCGTTCAATGGTGGTCCAGCAGCGAGCGGTGGACATGGATGGCCTTGCAGGCATCGGCAATCCTGGCGTTCACCAGGCCCAGCGCGCACTCCATGTGCTCGGCGATCTGGCGCTGCGTGAGTCCCTTGATGCGGTACAGCTCGAAGGTCTCCCGTGTCTTGGGCGGCACCTCATCAAGAGCTTGGTCGATCAGCCGTATGGCCTGGGACTCGAACAGGCTGCGCTCGGGCGAGCGGCCGTCCGGTATCTCCAGCGTCTCCACATCCACGCCGTGGGTGCGGTAGCTGTCCTCGCGCTCCTGGCGGCGCAGGTAGTCCAGCGCCATGTTGCAGACGGCGCGCGTCCAGTAGGCGGCGGGCTTGGCGATCTCGGCATCGCTGCGCATCTCGGCAACGCGCAGATAGGTGTCCTGCACGGCCTCGTCGGCCAGTTCGGGATTCCTGAGAATTCTTCGCGCGACCCTCACCAACTGTCCACGCGAAGCAATGAAGACCTCTTCCAGCGAAGAATGTGTGTGATTCAAGGACACGATGCAGTTCCTCTCGCAAGCTAGGCAAGAACGTCAAGGGGAAATGTCGACCGCAGGTCGATGGACGGCCGGCGTGCCGCCCGTGCAATAGGGCGGAGCGGGCCTCGGCACAGGCGGCAAGCGGCGGCACAACCGCTGACCGCAGGGCATCAGTGCGCGCCGATGCGCATCGGCGTGACTTGGGAGGCAGGCCTAGATCGGGCCTAGATCGGCCTCATGACGGCCTCAGGGCGGCGGCCGCCCTCGCCGGATCCATGCGTCCTGCAACAGGATCGGCAAGGGCTGTGCAGCCTTGCAGACGTGCTGAAACTTGAACCGGGACCATGGCATGCAGTGGCGCTCCTTTGACGTTTTCCAACATTGAAATGAGAAGCATTACCAGTTCCGGCGACAGGACCGGGCCTGGAATGGCTGCTCACACCTGCCTGGAAGACGTCCCGCCAGTGCAAACGGAGACACGGCTATCGGCTGTGGAAAATCGGCAGGCATCGCCTATGGCGCATCGCATCACCATGGCTTTCCCTCGCCGTGGATGATGGGCCTGGATCATGACGGACTGGTGATGCCCGATACATCGGGATGGAAGCAGGAACTGCCTGCAGCGCAGGCCCCTGCCATCGCACTGGGCAGGCCCCATCGAGACGCGGCCCGCAGCGAAACTGCAGACGAAAAAAAGCCACCTTGCGGTGGCTTCTTGTCTGCGCAAACGCGGCGGTTTGCACAAGGAATCTGGCGGAGTGGACGGGACTCGAACCCGCGACCCCCGGCGTGACAGGCCGGTATTCTAACCAACTGAACTACCACTCCTGGCAGACAGCTTTTGCGCTCTTTCGAGCCAAGTGCTGCAAACTTGGCGACCCTACGGGGATTCGAACCCCGGTACTCACCGTGAAAGGGTGATGTCCTAGGCCTCTAGACGATAGGGTCAATCCTAGAACTTGCGTAAATACTCAAGTCTCAATTTTTGGTGGAGGTAAACGGGATCGAACCGATGACCTCTTGCATGCCATGCAAGCGCTCTCCCAGCTGAGCTATACCCCCTTGCTGCAACGTTGCACTGCTTCGTTGCTGCGATTCAAAAATTGTAGCACAGCGTTTTTGGGGCAATTCCGGAATGCATGACTTTTTTATGTCGCCCTGCATTCCGGCGCCCTGCTCAAGCCCGGGTCAGGCCAGGCTCTGCCCGTCGCGTATGCGGTGGATCTCGGCGATGTCCACCACCCAGACCAGGCCGTCGCCGACCTGGCCCGAGTGACAGGCCGAGGTGATGGCCGCGCGGATGGGCTCGACCATGGATGCCTCGGCCAGCACGCAGACCATGATCTTGTCGGAGAAGTCGGTCAACTCCTCCTTCACGCTGCGCTTGTCGATGGCGGCCGGGGCCGTGAAGCCCTCGGCACGGAACAGCGTCACGCCGGGGAAGTTGGGAATGGCGCGCAGCGCGTCGCGCAGGCGCTCCAGGCGGCTGGGGCGCACGATGGCCCGGATTTCCTTCATGGTCATTGCAGTGTCTCCTTCATCAGGCTTCCAGCGGTTTTTCGTCAAACCAGCGGTACAGGGTCGGCAACACCAC
The DNA here is from genome assembly GCF_018437695.1 of Delftia sp. WY8. Lineage (NCBI taxonomy): Bacteria > Pseudomonadati > Pseudomonadota > Betaproteobacteria > Burkholderiales > Comamonadaceae > Delftia > Delftia sp. WY8. The sequence goes on along the minus strand of NZ_CP049795.1, from coordinate 5,768,614 downwards.
CAGCGTGAGCAGGGTGGACGAGATCAGGCCACCGATCACCACGATGGCCAGCGGGCGTTGCACCTCCGAGCCGGGGCCGGTGGCGAACAGGAAGGGCACCAGGCCCAGCAGCGCGACGGTGGCCGTCATCATCACGGGGCGGAAGCGCTGCACGCAGCCTTCGCGCACGGCCTCGGCCACGTTCATGCCATCTTCGCGCAGCTTGCGGATGCAGGAGACCAGCACCACGCCGTTGAGCACCGCAATGCCCCACAGCGCGATGAAGCCCACCGATGCCGGCACGCTCACGTATTCGCCCGTGACGAACAGGCCTATCAGTCCCCCGATGGAGGCGAAGGGCAGCACCAGGATGATCAGCCCGGCCAGCTTGACCGAGTTGAACAGCAGGAACAGCAGGAAGAAGATGGCCACGATGGTCAGCGGCACGATGATCTGCAGCGTGCCCATGGCGCGCTCCATGTTCTCGAACTGGCCACCGTACTTGAAGTAGTAGCCATCGGGCAACTGCACTTCACTGTCGATGCGCTGCTGCACTTCGGTCACGAAGCCGCCCAGGTCGCGCCCTTCCACGTTGGCTCCCACCACCACGCGGCGCTTGCCGCCTTCGCGGCTGATCTGCGCGGGGCCGTCCACCAGCTCGATGCGGGCCACGCTGCTCAGCGGCACCTGGGCGCCCGTGGCCGTGGTCAGCAAGGTGGCGCCGATGGCGGCGGGCGAGCCGCGGAACGGCTCGGGGAAGCGAACCACCACGTTGTAGCGGCGCTCGCCCTCGTAGACCGTGGTCACTTCCTTGCCGCCGATGGCCGACTCGATCACGCCCTGCACGTCGGTGACGTTCAGGCCGTGGCGGGCGATCGCCTTGCGGTCGATATCCACGGTCAGCGCCTGCTGGCCTGACAGGCGCTCGACGCGGATGTCCGTGCTGCCCGGCACGCTCTTGAGGATGCGTGCGACCTGCTCGGACACGTCGCGCAGCTCGCTCAGCTCGTCGCCGAAGACCTTGATGGCCAGTTGCGAGCGCACGCCCGTGACCATTTCGTCCACGCGCTCGGAGATCGGCTGGGACAGCACGATCTGCACGCCCGGGATCGAGGACAGGCGCTGGCGGATGTCTTCGTCGATCTCGTCCTGGGTGCGGTCGGACTCGGGGTCCAGCAGCACGATGGGGTCGGACTCGTTGGGGCCTGCGGGATCGGCCGGCGATTCGCCGCGTCCGAGCTTGGAGACTACGCTGAGCACGCCGGGCACTTCTGCCACGGACTTCATCGCCGCCATTTCCATGCGGATGGACTCGTCCAGCGAGATGCTGGGCACGCGGTTGATCTGCGGCGTCAGCGCCCCCTCCTTCATGGTGGGCATGAAGGACTTGCCCAGCAGCGGGAACAGTCCCAGCGAGCCCAGCAGCAGCGCCACGGCCACGGCCAGCGTGGCGCGGTTGCGCGCGGTGGCCAGGTCCAGCAGGCGCAGGTAGTGGCGCTTGAGGAAGGCGATCAGGCGCGTGTCATGGTCCGCGCCGCCCTTGAGGAAGTACGAGCACAGCACGGGCGACAGGAACAGCGACACGGCCAGCGAGACGGCCAGCGAGATCGCGATGGTCAGCGCCAGCGGGCCGAACATCTTGCCTTCGATGCCTTGCAGCGTCATCAGCGGCAGGAACACCAGGATGATGATGGCGATGCCGAAGATGGTGGGCGTGGCCACCTCGGTGGTGGCCGACAGCACGGTGCGCACGCGTGCGCCCATGCTGTCGCCGGCCTGGCCGAGCTTGTGGAACACGTTCTCCACCACCACCACGGTGGCATCGACCATGAGGCCGATGGCGATCGCCAGCCCCCCCAGCGACATGAGGTTGGCCGAGATGCCCCAGCGGTTCATCATGATGAAGGTGGTCAGCGGCGTGATGATCAGCGTGGCCACCACGATCAGGCTGGAGCGCACGTCACCCAGGAAGATGAAGAGCACCACGACCACGAGCAGGATGCCCTCGATCAGCACCTTGCCCACGGTCCACAGCGCCGAGTCGACCAGATCGGTACGGTCGTAGTAGGGAACGATCTGCAGGCCGCCGGGGAGCATGCCCTTGGAGTTGATCTCCTGCACGCGCTCCTTCACGCGGGTGACCACCTCCTTGGCATTGCCGCCGCGCATCATCAGCACGATGCCGGAGACGCCTTCGGTATAGCCGCCCTTGATGATGGCGCCCTGGCGCACTTCCTGGCCCAGCTGGACCTCGGCCACATCGCGCACGAAGACCGGCACGCCGCCTTCCTGCTTGAGAACGATGTTGCCGATGTCATCCAGCGACTGGACCAGGCCCACGGCGCGGATCAGGTACTGCTCGGTGACCTGGGGCAGGATGCCGCCGCTGGCATTGGCGTTGTTGTCGGCGATGGCCTGGACCACATGGCGCACGGACAGGCCGTAGTGGCGCAGCCGGCCGGGATCGACCTCCACCTGGTACTGCTTGACGTAGCCGCCCTGCGAGTTGATTTCGGCCACGCCGGGAATGGAGCGCAGCAGCGGGCGCGCCACCCAGTCCTGGATGGTGCGGCGCTCGGTCAGCTCCTCGGGCGTGAGGGCCCGCTTGCCGTCGTCGGGATGGTCCAGCGTGTACTGGTAGACCTCGCCCAGGCCCGTGGACACCGGCCCCAGCACGGGGATGATGCCTGCGGGCATGCGCGGCGTGACCTCCATCAGCCGCTCGGTGACGAGCTGGCGTGCAAAGTACACGTCGGTGGCATCGGTGAAGACCAGGGTGATGATGGACAGGCCGCTCTTGTTGAGCGAGCGCATCTCCACCAGGCCCGGCATGCCGGTCATGGCGATTTCCAGCGGCACGGTCACGAAGCGCTCGATTTCCTCGGGCGAACGGCCTGGCGCCTCGGTGGCCACCTGAACCTGGACGTTGGTCACGTCAGGAAAGGCATCCACCGACAGATTCATGGCGGCGCGCAGGCCGAAGCCGCACAGCACCAGCGAGAGCACGATCACGATGAGCCGCTGGCTCAGTGCGGCCCGGATCATGGAAGCGATCATGGGCTTACTCCAGCTCTGCGCGCTTGCGCTCGTTGTTCAGGTGGAAGGCACCCGTGGTGACGATGACCGTGCCATCGGCCACGCCCTTGTTCACGGGGCGCATGCCGCCGCTGGCGGTGCCCAGCTCGACGGGCGTGAGGCGGTAGTGGTTCTCGCCCTTCTTGACGAAGACATGGTCGCGGTCGTTCTCGCGCACCACGGCCTCGGCCGGCACGGCCAGCAGCTGGCGCACCTCGCCCTGGATGCGCATGGTGGCCAGCATCTGGGGCTTGAGGTCGCGCTCGGGGTTGTCCACCTGGGTGCGGATGGTGACGGTGCGGGTCTCGGGCGTCACGGTGTCGCCCACATGCACGATTTGGCCGGACAGCACGCGCTCGCCCAGGGCGGGCACGGCGATCTCCACGGCCTGGCCGGCACGCACGCCGCTGGCCATCTGCTCGGGGATCGCGCCCACCACCCAGACGCTGCTCAGGTCGGCCACGGTGAACAGCGGATCGCCGGGCTGGGTCACCTGGCCGGAGCTGACCTTGCGCTCGATCACCACGCCGGCCCCTGTGGACAGCACGGCCGCATGCGACTGCAGCGTGCCCTTGTCGCGCAGCTGGGCGATGGCGCTGTCGGGAATGCCGATCAGGCGCAACTGGTCGCCGGCAGCGCGCTGCTCGGCGCGCGCAATCGACAGCTCGGACTCGCGGCGCTGCAGCTCGGCCGAGCCGATGACGTCGGCGGCGATCAGCTGGCGCGCGCGCTCCACGCCGCGCTCGGCCAGCGTGGCGGCGGAGTGTGCACGCAGATAGGCCAGCTGGGCGGTGGTCAGCTCGGGGCTGGCCACGCGGGCCAGCACCTGGCCCGCGCGCACGCGGTCGCCCACTTCGACCAGCACTTCGGTCACGCGTCCCGTGGCGGCCGCGCCAATGCGGGTGACCTGGCGCTCATTGGCCTCGATGCGGCCGGACACCTCCTGCAGCAGCGCGATCTGCGCCTGCGCCACGGGCTTGACGGCGAAGTTGGGCGCCATCTCGGCGGTCACGCGGACCTCCATCGGGTCCTGCTCCTGCGCAGCGGCCGCTGCGGGCGCCGCCTTGGCTTCGGCCTCTTCGTTCTTGCCGCAGGCGCTCAGCGCCAGCGTTGCGGCCAGCAGGCCGGCCAGGGCCAGGGAGTTCACCAAGGTGCTGCTGCCTGCGCGGGCGGCGATGGGTTGCGGATGCATATTCAAGGACATGTTCGTTTCTGATTTCGGGTGTGAGGCAGGGACGGCGCGCTTCACAGCGCGGACGGATCGTCGTAGCGGCCCGCCAGGTATTCGAGCTGTATGCGCGCCGCCTGCAGCTGGTAGCGCGCGTCGAGCAGGTCTGCACGGATGGAGCGCAGCACGCGCTGCGCATCGAGCACATCGAGAATGCCGCGCTCGCCGAAGCGGTAGGCGGCCTCGGCCACGCGCAGGGCCGACTCGGCCTCGCGCACCGAACCCTGGCTCAGTGCCTGGGTGCGCAGTCGCGCCATCTCCAGTTCCTTCCAGGCCTGCAGCGTCTGCTGGCGCAGCTCAATCTGCCGGCCTTCCAGCTGCAGACGCGCGCGCTCCAGCTCGGAGGCCGCCTCGTCGATCGGGCCGCGGTGCTGGTCGAGCAAGGGGATCTGGATGCTCACGCCCACCGTGTTCAGGCGCACGTCGGGCTCGCGCGTCTGGCCGTAGCGCAGCTCCACGCCCGGCCAGCGCGAGGCCTTGGCACCGTCAAGCCGGGCCTGGGCACGCTCGACCTCTGCCTTGAGCTGGCGCAGTTCGGGATGCTCCATGGGATCGATCTCGCCCATGTCCTCGATGCGCAGCGGATCCTCCAGCGACACATCCAGGCGGAAGCGCACGGGCAGCTGGCCTGCGGCCAGGCGGCCCAGCGCCAGCTGCGCCTGCTCGGCACGCAGCCTTGCGGTCTGCTCCTGCTGGCGCGCCTGGATGATTTCGGCATCGGCCTTGATGATTTCGTAGCGGGCCGCCTCGCCGCTGTCCACGCGGACGCGGACGCGCTCATGGGCCTGCTCCAGAAGGCGCACCGCCTCCTTGGCGGCCTCGACCTCCGCCTCGCGCAGCACCATCTCGTAGGCGCGCAGCCGCACCTGGGCCACCAGCGCATTGCGCGTGGTCGCCACGAAGTGCACCGAGCCCTGCTCGCCTGCCCTCGCGGCCTCCACGCGCGCACCTCGCACGGCGGGGTTCTCGATGGGCAAGGCCACGGCCCAGCCCTGCACCGTGCCGGCTGCCGCGCCCGGAACGCGGGCGCTGTTGCGGCCCTGGTTCCATTCGAGCTTGGGATTGGGCAGCGCCGAGGCGCTGACCACGCCTGCGCGCGCCGTGGTCCGGGACTGCTCGACAGCGCGCAGATCGGGGTTGTGGTCCAGCACGGCGCGAACGACTTCGTTCAGGCTCAGCTGGGGCAGGCGCTGTGCGGCGGCCGAAGCCACCGAAGGCGCCTCTGCGGCCGAACCGGCCTTCGGCACGATCGGCGTACGGGACGCCGCGGCCTCGGCGGCCTCGGCGGCGGCCGGAGCCGCCTGCGTCAGGGGCGCCTGGGACGCCTGGGGCTTGCCAGGGGGGTGGGCCTGCGCCGAAGCGCCAGCACCCCAGCCCACCAGCAGGCTGCAGATCGCGCCTTGCAGGACCTTGCGCGAACAGGATGGAAAACGGGCGGGGGCCATTCCCGCCAATACCGTTGGATTCACCATGGCATGCATCTGCCGCAAAGCGACAGTCGAGGGGTTGAGTAAGAGATGGGCCCTTCCCTGCGGACCACGCGGGAACGGGCATGGCCGCGCCGTGCGCAGTCAGCGCGCGAACGACGGCATGGCGTGCACGCCAGCAAGGCGCGCACGAGCAGTGATCAGGCAGTGGGATGCGTCAGCCGACAAGGGGCGCAAGGGGCACAAGGCATGCCTGCGCCGCAATATGCGGTCAGCCGAGCAGGGAAGGTCTTGGAGGGCGCAGCAGCTGGCCCGGGGCGGGCGACAGGTGCGCCTGGGAATAGGTCGAAGGCGGGGCCCACAGCGACACCACCTGCACGGCGATGGGCTCGGGCGGCCAGTACATCTCGGCGGAACGGTCCTCGCCGCAGGCCAGCAGGGCCAGCAGCTGGCGCTTGTTGCCGCTGTGTGCCGTCAGCTCGGCAAACTCGGTCTCGTCGTCTTCCTCCACTTCCGCGAGTTCCTCGAGGAATTCCTCATCGATGGTCACGACGGGATGGTGCGCCAGCAGGCCATCGCCTTCCAACCCATCGGAAGATGCCGAAGCTGCCACCTGCCCGCAGAAGATGGACAGCAGCATCAGCAACGAAAAGACAAACGATGGCGCAAGGCGCATGGAGCGGGGCAGACGAGTCGGTGAAAGATGGACGCCCTGCAAACAGGACACCGTCTATTGTTACGAATGTTGAGGGAAAGTTCCGGGTTTGCCCTTAAAAAATCTGGGCAATAGATCGTGTTTTGTGCACAAAGGCTTTCCATGTGAAGAAGTCACACCGAAAACTGCAACAACCAGAAACAAAAAAGCCACCTTGCGGTGGCTTCTTGTCTGCGCAAACACGAGGGTCTGCACAAGGAATCTGGCGGAGTGGACGGGACTCGAACCCGCGACCCCCGGCGTGACAGGCCGGTATTCTAACCAACTGAACTACCACTCCTGGCAGGCAACTTTTGCGCTCTTGCGAGCCAAGTGCTGCAAACTTGGCGACCCTACGGGGATTCGAACCCCGGTACTCACCGTGAAAGGGTGATGTCCTAGGCCTCTAGACGATAGGGTCAATCCTAGAACTTGCGTTACAAACTCAAGTCTCGATTTTTGGTGGAGGTAAACGGGATCGAACCGATGACCTCTTGCATGCCATGCAAGCGCTCTCCCAGCTGAGCTATACCCCCAAGAATCCGATACTGGCGGAGTGGACGGGACTCGAACCCGCGACCCCCGGCGTGACAGGCCGGTATTCTAACCAACTGAACTACCACTCCTGGCAGACAGCTTTTGCGCTCTTTCGAGCCAAGTGCTGCAAACTTGGCGACCCTACGGGGATTCGAACCCCGGTACTCACCGTGAAAGGGTGATGTCCTAGGCCTCTAGACGATAGGGTCACAGCCTGTGATCCGCCGATAAAAAAGCGCCTTCGTGTTTCAAAGGCGCTTACATACCAAGCGACAAATTTTGGCGGAGTGGACGGGACTCGAACCCGCGACCCCCGGCGTGACAGGCCGGTATTCTAACCAACTGAACTACCACTCCTGGCAGGCAACTTTTGCGCTCTTGCGAGCCAAGTGCTGCAAACTTGGCGACCCTACGGGGATTCGAACCCCGGTACTCACCGTGAAAGGGTGATGTCCTAGGCCTCTAGACGATAGGGTCAATCCTAGAACTTGCGTAAATACTCAAGTCTCAATTTTTGGTGGAGGTAAACGGGATCGAACCGATGACCTCTTGCATGCCATGCAAGCGCTCTCCCAGCTGAGCTATACCCCCTTCATGCTGCAATCGCTGCTTCTTGTTAGTTGCTGCGTTTGCATCAGAGACTCGAATTATAGACAGGTTTTCAGCGGTTTTTCAAACGCGCCAGAATTTTTTCACGACCCAGCAGCTCCAGCACCGCATCCACCGAAGGCGTGTGCGCTGTGCCCAGCGTCAGCACGCGCACCGGCATGGCCAGTTGCGGCATCTTCAGGCCCTGGGCCTTGAGCACTTCCTTGATCAGGGCAGCAATGGCTTCCTTGCTCCACTCCACCGAGGCGATGCCTTCGGCGAAGGCGTCCAGGGTGGGCGCCACGGCGTCGGTCACGTGCTTTGCCAGGTCCTCGGCGTTGCGGTCGAAGGCGTCCACATAGAACAGGCGCACCCAGCCGGCCAGATCGACCAGGGTTTCGCAGCGGTCCTTGAACAGGGCGCAGATGCGCGGCAGGCGGTCGTCTGCGTCGAGCAGGGCCTGGTCCAGGCCGGTCTTGAGCACGAAGGGGCGCACCAGCTCTGCCAGGGCCGCGTCGTCCAGCGCCTTCAGGTGCTGGGCGTTGACCCAGCGCAGCTTGGCCTCGTCGAACTGGCCAGCGCTGCGGCCCAGGTGGTCCAGGTTGAACCACTCCAGGAACTGGGCGCGGCTGAAGATTTCGTCGTCGCCGTGGCTCCAGCCCAGGCGGGCCAGGTAGTTGACCATGGCGTCGGGCAGGTAGCCTTCGTCGCGGTACTGGGTGACGGCCTTGGCGCCGTTGCGCTTGCTCATCTTCTCGCCCTGCTCGTTGAGCACGGTGGGCAGATGGGCGAACACTGGCACGCTGGCGCCCAGGGCCTCGAAGATGTGGATCTGGCGCGGCGTGTTATTGACGTGGTCGTCGCCACGGATGACATGGGTGATGGCCATGTCCATGTCGTCCACGCAGACGCAGAAGTTGTAGGTGGGCGTGCCATCGGGGCGCGCGATCACCAGGTCGTCCAGCTCGCTGTTCTGGAACTCGATGCGGCCCTTGCATTTGTCTTCCCAGGCCACGACGCCGCCCTTCGGCGTCTTGAAGCGCAGCACGGGACGCACGCCTTCGGGCACGGGCGGCAGCACCTTGCCTTCCTCAGGGCGCCAGGTGCCGTCGTAGCGCGGCTTTTCCTTGTTGGCCATCTGGCGCTCGCGCAGGGCGTCGAGTTCTTCCACGCTCATGTAGCAGGGGTAGACATGGCCCGAAGCCTGCAGGCCGGCCAGCACCTCCTTGTAGCGGTCCATGCGCTGCATTTGATAGAACGGACCTTCGTCATGGTCCAGCTGCAGCCAGGCCATGCCCTCGATGATCACGTCCACCGAGGCCTGGGTGGAGCGCTCCACGTCGGTGTCCTCGATGCGCAGGATGAAATCGCCGCCCGTGGCGCGCGCAAAGGCCCAGGGATACAGGGCCGAGCGGATGTTGCCCAGGTGGATGAAGCCCGTGGGAGACGGGGCAAAACGGGTACGTACTTTTTGTGTCATTGCAGGGTATCCAGTCCGCGGGAGAGATCGTTCTTGAGGTCGCCCAGGTATTCCAGTCCGACGGAGATGCGCAGCAGGCCCTGGCCGATGCCGGCGGCACGGCGCTGCTCTTCGCTCAGGCGGCCATGCGAGGTGCTGGCCGGATGGGTGATGGTGGTCTTGACGTCGCCCAGGTTGGCCGTGATCGAGCACACCAGGGTGCTGTCGGCCACATGGAAGGCGTTGGCGCGCAGCTGTTCGGCGCCCTCGCCCACCACATCGAAGGACAGCACGCCGCCGCCCATGCCGTTTTGCTGGCGCATGGCCAGCTCGTGCTGCGGGTGGCTGGCCAGGCCCGGGTAGTAGACGCGGGCGACCTTGGGATGGGCTTCCAGCCAGGTGGCCAGCTCCAGCGCGGAGGCGCTTTGCGCCTTCACGCGCAGGGACAGCGTCTCCAGCCCCTTGAGCACCACCCAGGCGTTGAACGGTGCCAGGTTCAGGCCGCCGCTGCGCAGGAAGGTGCCCATGACCTTGTCCACCAGTGCCGTCGTGCCGCAGACGGCGCCCGACATGACACGGCCCTGGCCGTCCAGCAGCTTGGTGCCGGAGTGCACGACCAGGTCGGCACCGAACTTGGCAGGCTGCTGCAGCACGGGCGAGGCAAAGCTGTTGTCCACGGCCAGCAGCGCGCCATGGGCGTGCGCCAGCTCGGCCAGCGCGGCGATGTCGCACAGGTCGGTCAGCGGGTTGGTCGGCGTCTCGGCGAACAGAAGGCGCGTGTTGGGACGGATGGCCGCCTTCCAGGCCTGCACATCGGTCTGCGAGACAAAGCTGGTCTCTACGCCGAAGCGCGCCATCTCGCCGCCCAGCAGCTTGATGGTGGAGCCGAACATGGACTGCGAGCAGATCACATGGTCGCCGGCCTTGAGCGTGGTCAGCGCCACGAGCAAGATGGCCGACATGCCCGTGGACGTGGCCACCGCGCATTCCGTGCCCTCCATGGCGGCCAGGCGCTGCTCGAAGCTGGTGACGGTGGGGTTGGAGGTGCGGCTGTAGGTGTAGCCGGGCTCTTCATTGGCGAAGCGGCGCGCAGCCGTTGCACAGTCGGGCTGCACGAAGCTGCTGGTCATGTACAGGGCTTCGCTGTGCTCACCCCACTGGCTTCGCTCCACGCCCACGCGCAGGGCCAGCGTATCGGGATGCAGGCCTTCGGGAAGTGTCTTGTTGGTCACGTTGATGGTCCTTGGGGATCGGGCGCAGCACGCCAGCGGTGGCGGTGCCCGGAAAAAAGGAGCTAGAAGCACTTGTCACCTGGCGGCTTCCAGGGCCTTGCGGCCCTGGACGCTCCAGCACCAGCGCTTTTAGCTCATTTGTCAAAAAAGGCGGGCCACAGGCCCGCCCGACATTGTCACTGAATGCCCTGGCGCTCAGGCTTCCTGGGCATTGGGCAGGGACAGGCGCGACGCATCGCTGGCCTCTTCCTCCCCGCCCCGGTTACGGCCCTCGTTGAGCGCCGTGACCTCGTCCTCGGAGATGTCGCCCGTGATGTAGACGCCGTCGAAGCACGAGGCCTCGAAGCCCTGCACCTGCGGATTGATCTTGCCCACGGTCTGCTTCATGGCGGCCACGTCCTGGTAGATCAGCGCGTCGGCGCCGATGACCTGGCGGATTTCCTCGACCGTGCGGCCATGCGCCACCAGTTCGGCGCGCGTGGGCATGTCGATGCCGTAGACGTTGGGATGGCGCACCGGAGGAGCGGCCGAGGCCAGGTAGACCTTGACGGCGCCGGCGTCACGCGCCATCTGCACGATTTCCTTGGAGGTGGTGCCGCGCACGATGGAGTCGTCCACCAGCAGCACCTTGCGGCCCTTGAACTCGCTGCCGATGGCGTTGAGCTTCTGGCGCACGGATTTCTTGCGCGAGGCCTGGCCCGGCATGATGAAGGTGCGGCCCACGTAGCGGTTCTTGACAAAGCCTTCGCGGTAGGGAATGCCCAGCAGCTGGGCCAGCTGCATGGCGCTGGGCCGGCTGGATTCCGGAATCGGGATGATGGCGTCGATCTCGTTGGGCGGCACGGTGGAGACCACGCGCTTGGCCAGCGTCTCGCCCATGTTCAGGCGCGCCTGGTAGACGGAGATGCCGTCGAGCACCGAGTCCGGACGGGCCAGGTACACGTACTCGAACACGCAGGGGTGCAGCTCGCTCTTTTCGGCGCACTGGCGGGTTTCGACCTGGCCGTCGCTGTGCACGAACACGGCTTCACCCGGAGCGACATCGCGCTCGAGCTGGTGCAGCGTGCCTTCCAGGGCCACGGATTCGCTGGCCAGCATCACCGTGCCGTCGGCGCTGCGGCCCATGCACAGGGGACGGATGCCGAAGGGGTCGCGGAAGGCCAGCAGGCCGTAGCCCGCAATCAGCGCGATCACGGCGTACGAGCCCTTGATGCGCTTGTGCACGGCGCTGACGGCCTGGAAGACGTCTTCGCTCTTGAGCGGTGCGCCGCTGCTGGCGCGGGCCAGCTCGTGGGCCAGCACGTTGAGCAGGACTTCGGAGTCGCTCTCGGTGTTGGTGTGGCGGTGGTCGGTGTCCGACAGTTCCTCGCGCAGCTGCTTGGCGTTGGTGAGGTTGCCGTTGTGCACCATGACGATGCCGAAGGGCGCGTTCACGTAGAAGGGCTGGGCCTCTTCCTCGCTGGTCGCGTTGCCGGCCGTCGGGTAGCGCACCTGGCCCAGGCCCACCGTGCCCGGCAGGGCGCGCATGTTGCGGGTGCGGAACACGTCGCGCACCATGCCCTTGGCCTTGTGCATGAAGAACTTGCGCTCCTGCTGGGTCACGATGCCGGCGGCATCCTGGCCACGGTGCTGCAGCAGCAGCAGGGCGTCATAGATCAGTTGATTCACGGGCGCGGTGCTGACTACACCAACGATTCCACACATAGTTGCGTTCCATCCGTTTGCGAAGGTCGCCCTTCGCTGTCTGGGCCGTAGCAGCCACCCATTGGCCACGCCTGCGCCCGATTTCTCTATCCAAACTGTTTCTGCCAGCCGACTCCTGCGCTGCAGCGCCTTGTCATGCAGCCGGCAGATAGCGTCCCCATTCCTGCGGCAGCTGCGGCAAAACCGCAGCCAGCGCCTGCATCAGCCACGGCGCCAGGGCTGAATCCTGCCACCACTGTCCCTGGTGCAGCGGCGTGTAGCTGATCACCATCGTTGCCACCAGGGCCAGCAGCGCCCCGCGCAGCACGCCGAACAGCGCGCCCAGCGTGCGGTCCACGGGCCTCAGGCCCACCGCCTCGATCAGCCGGCGCGACAGCCAAGACACCAGGCCCCAGCCGAACAGCGCCAGCACGAACAACAGCACAAAGCCTGCGGCATAGCGCAGCTGCATGTCCCAGTCCTGCATGGGCAGCCACAGCGCCACGTCGGCAGCCCAGATGCGGGCCACGACAAAGGCCACCAGCCAGCCGAGCAGCGACAGCACCTCATACACCAGCCCGCGCCAGGCGCCTAGCAGCATCGATGCCAGCACGCAGGCCAGCAAAACCCAGTCCACCGTGGACATACGCTATCTCTGTGCGCCTGTGCTGCTTTGCAAGATGTACGTCACCGCCTCAGAGCTTGAGCACCGACGCCGGCAGGCCCTGGCCCTTGACGCGCGCCGCCGCCTTGTCGGCCTCGGCACGGCCGTTGAACGGGCCCACACGCACACGCGTGCGCTTGCCGTCCTTGGTGTCCACCACCTGCGTGAAAGTCTTCAGGCCCGCCAGCTCCAGCTTGGCGCGAATTTCCTGGGCCTTGCCGGCATCGGAGAAGGCGCCGACCTGCACGATGAAGCGCTCGTCCGTCGCCGCAGCAGCCGCCGGTGCGCTGCGACCTTCCAGCAGGGCCCGGGCACGCGCGGCGTCGTCGCTCCTGGACGGCTCGGGCTTGGGTTCGGGCTTTGGCTTCTGCTCGGGTTTGGGTTCGGGCTTGGGCTCCGGCTTGTGTTCGGGTTTGGCCGGCTCGGGCTTGGGCCTGGGTTCCGGCTTGGGCTCGGGTTTGGTCTCAGGCTTGGCGGCGGGCTTGGGCTCAGGCTTTGCCTCGGGCCGGGTTTCGGGCTTTGCTTCCGGCTTGACCGGAGCCACCTGCGAGACGGCCGGCGCCACGGGCACGGCAGGCCTGCCCATGGGAACCTCTTCCTCGTCGGCGCCCAGCGAGGCCTGGGCCGACACGCGGCCTGCCGGGGAAGCGGCGCCCTGGTGCGGATGGGCGTCCACGGCATTGGCGCCGGGCACGACCAGAGGAGCGACCTTGTCGCGGTCGGGAATCTCGATGGGGATGTCCACGGGAATCGGACGCGGCTGGGTGTCGAACAGCAGGGGGAATCCCACCACGCCTGCCAGGACCAGCACGGCAGCGCCGATGAGGCGGTGGCGCGCCCGGCGGCGCATGACATCGACGCTTTCCGCCTGTCCCAGCCGTGTGGGCCGCCTCGATGCGGACGACGAATCACCGTCGTCTTTTTTGCCGGGCCAACGAAAATTGAAAAATGCCATGGAGTGCGGACTCGTTCAGATCGGCCACCACAGGCAGCCACGATGGCCGTTTGCGGTGCGGATCACTGGATTCAGGTGCCCAGATGCTTGGCGTTCAGCCGGGGCGGGCCGTCCTGCAGCACGCCGCCCACCGTGAAGAACGAGCCAAAGACCACGATTCTATCAGTGGGACCTGCTGCAAGAACCGCGGCATCCAGCGCCAGCTGCGGGTTTGCGAAGGTGGCCAGCGAGATCTCGCGTGGCACGCCCGGCGCGGGCGGCAGGGCTTCGATCTTCTGGCGCAGCACCTCGGCGCTCTCGGCGCGCGGCGTGGGCAGGTCGGTGAGATACCAGCGGTCGATCAGCGGGGCAATCCTGGCCAGCATGGGGGCCAGGTCCTTGTCGTGCATGGCGCCGAAGACCGCATGCGTGCAGGGAAAGTAGCCCATGGCATCGAGGTTGGCCGTCAGCGCCGCCACCGAATGCGGGTTGTGCGCAACATCTAGCACCAGCGTGGGCTGGCCCGGAATGATCTGGAAACGGCCCGGCAGCTCGACCATGGCCAGCCCCGTGCGAACGGCCTGGGCCGTGACGGGGAGGCGGCTGCGGATGGCTTCGAGCGCGGCCAGCGCACCCGATGCATTGACCAGCTGGTTGGCGCCGCGCAGCGCCGGATAGGCCAGGCCCGCATAGCGCCGCCCGCGTCCGGCCCAGCCCCACTGCTGCTTGTCGCCCGAGAAATTGAAGTCCTGGCCCAGGCGCCAGAGATCGGCGCCAATGGCCTGTGCATGGTCCAGCACGCTTTGCGGCGGCATGGGATCGCTGACCACCACAGGCCGGCCGGCGCGCATGATGCCGGCCTTCTCGCGGCCGATGCTCTCGCGGTCCGGCCCCAGGAATTCCACATGGTCGATGTCGATGCTGGTGATGACGGCGCAATCGGCGTCGATCACATTGGTGGCATCCAGCCGCCCGCCCAGGCCCACCTCGAGAATCGCCACATCCAGCCTGGACTGGCTCATCAGCCGCAGGATGGCCAGCGTGGTGAACTCGAAATAGGTGAGCGCCACTTCCGTGCCCTGCACGCGCGCCTGCTCCACGGCCTCGAACTGCGGCAGCAGCTCGACGGCCTTCACGATCTCGCCGCCCACGCGGCAGCGTTCCTCGAAATGCACCAGATGCGGCGATGTGTAGACGCCGGGGCGAAAGCCCGATTGCAGCGCCACGGCCTCCAGCATGGCGCAGGTCGAGCCTTTGCCGTTGGTGCCCGCCACCGTGATCACGGGGCAGTCGAAACGCAGGTCCAGGCGCTGGGCAACTTCGCGCACGCGATCCAGGCCCAGCGCAATATTCTTGGGGTGCAGGCGCTCGCAATAGGCGAGCCATGCATCCAATGTGGGAAATGAGGTGTGCATACTGCGCGCTATTGTTACCCAGGGACAGTGTCCTTATAGGGTCCTCGCCATCCATTGACTGCGGCAACTGCAACCAATCATGACCACTGCAAACACTGTGACGCTCTACGGCATTCCCAACTGCGACACCGTCAAGAAGGCCCGCGCCTGGCTCACCGACCAGGGCATCGCCTACGAATTCCACGACTTCAAGAAACAGGGTGTTCCCGCCGAGCAGTTGCCCGCCTGGATGCAGGCTGTCGGCTGGGAAAAGCTGCTCAACCGCCAGGGCACGACGTGGCGCAAGCTCGATGCCGACACCCAGGCCGCCGCCCAGGATGCGGCCGGTGCCGCAGCCCTCATGCAGCAGCAGCCCAGCGTCATCAAGCGCCCGGTCGTCCAATGGCCGCAGGGACGCATCACCGTGGGTTTTGCGCCCGACGCCTGGGCAGAGATGGCCCACGGGGGCAAGCGCTGACTCTGCCATCAGGCCTGGAACAGCTTATTACGTGGATTTACGCGACCGCAAACTGCTTTCCAGGCCCGAGGAATACACTTGCATGGAGCCTGGCAGGAAATACCGCCAGCGCAACAGGAGTGCAATCATGAAATCCCTGGTTCTTTTGACGCTGGCGGCCACGACCGCCACCGTGGCCCTGGCCCAGGAGCAAGGCCGGGTGCTGTCGGTGACCCCGGTGACCCAGCAGGTGGCCGTGCCACAGCAGGTCTGCCGCGATGAAAACGTCTATACCGGCCAGCGCACCTCGGGCGCGGGCGCCGTTCTGGGTGCCCTGGCGGGCGGCGTGGTCGGCAATGCCATCGGCCATGGCGGCGGACGGGCGGCCGCCACGGCGGCCGGCGTGATCGGCGGCGCCATGCTGGGCAACCAGGCCGAGGCCACGGGCCAGCCCCAGTACCAGACGGTGCGCAACTGCACTACCCAGACCTACTACCAGAACCGTGCCGTGGCCTATGACGTGGTCTACGAGTACGCAGGCCGCAACTACACGACGCGCACCACCACGCCGCCCGGGGACTGGATCGCGCTGAGCGTGCAGCCCGCCGCCAACAGCGCGGCCTATGGCAGCAACGGCTACTACGGCACCAACCAGCCGCCCCAGGCCGCGTACTCCACCGCACCCGTGCCGCCGCCCGTGGTCTACCAGAACAACTACTACGACGGCGGTGGCTACTACGCCCCCCAGCCTGTGCAGCCCGTGTATTCGGCCGGTGACTATGTGGCCCCCGTGGTGATTGGAGCAGCCCTTGCTGCCGGCGTGTACTACGCCTCGCGCCCCAGCTATCACGGCTGGCGCGGCGGCTACCGCCACGGCTGGCGCCGCTGAGACGGACCTGCGCATGCAAAGCCCCGACAAGGGGCTTTTTGCATGGCGGCGGCCAGCACGTACCGGCAGCGGCCGGGTGCTGGCCTAAAATGGGCGGTTTAGTCCACCCTCTGCCCAGCTTCCATGACCACCGAAACCATCTCTGGCATCACCCTGACCACCAAGGCCAATGTCTATTTCGACGGCAAATGCATCAGCCATGGCTTCACGCTGGCCGATGGCACGAAGAAGTCTGCCGGCGTGGTGCTGCCCAGCCAGCTGACTTTCGGCACGGCCGCTGCCGAGATCATGGAATGCGTGGCCGGCTCCTGCGAGTACAAGCTCGACGGCTCGGACCAGTGGCTCACCTCCAAGGCCGGCGAGTCCTTCCAGGTGCCTGCGAACTCCAAGTTCGACATCCGCGTGACCGAGGCCTACCACTACATCTGCCACTACGCCTAAGCGCCTGAGCGCCTGGGCAGACCGACGCATTCGACCTGACGGCGCCCAGGCGCCTTCCGTGTTTTCCGGCAGCCGCGTCCCGCACGCCAGCCGCCATCGTTATTGAGAGAAGCATCGTATGGAAACCATCCTGCAAAACGTCCCCGTCGGCCAAAAGGTCGGCATCGCCTTCTCGGGCGGCCTGGACACCAGCGCCGCCCTGCGCTGGATGAAGAACAAGGGCGCCCTGCCCTACGCCTACACGGCCAACCTGGGCCAGCCCGACGAGGCCGACTACGACGAAATCCCCCGCAAGGCCATGGAGTACGGCGCCGAGCAGGCCCGCCTGATCGACTGCCGCGCGCAGCTGGCCGGCGAAGGCATTGCCGCCATCCAGGCCGGCGCCTTCCACATCTCCACGGGCGGCATCACCTATTTCAACACCACGCCCCTGGGCCGTGCCGTGACCGGCACCATGCTGGTGGCCGCCATGAAGGAAGACGACGTCAACATCTGGGGTGACGGCTCGACCTTCAAGGGCAACGACATCGAGCGCTTCTACCGCTACGGCCTGCTGACCAACCCCGCTCTGAAGATCTACAAGCCCTGGCTGGACCAGACCTTCATCGACGAGCTGGGCGGCCGCGCCGAGATGTCGGCCTTCATGACCAAGGAGGGCTTCGGCTACAAGATGAGCGCCGAGAAGGCCTACTCGACCGACAGCAACATGCTGGGCGCCACGCACGAGGCCAAGGACCTGGAGTTCCTGAACAGCGGCATCCGCATCGTCAACCCCATCATGGGCGTGGCGTTCTGGAAGCCCGAGGTCGAGGTCAAGGCTGAGGAAGTGTCGGTGACCTTCGAAGAAGGCCGCCCCGTGGCCCTCAATGGCAAGGAAATCGCCGATCCCGTGGAGCTGTTCCTGGAAGCCAACCGCATCGGTGGCCGCCACGGCCTGGGCATGAGCGACCAGATCGAGAACCGCATCATCGAAGCCAAGAGCCGCGGCATCTACGAAGCCCCCGGCATGGCCCTGCTGCACATCGCCTACGAGCGCCTGGTGACCGGCATCCACAACGAGGACACCATCGAGCAGTACCGCATCAACGGCCTGCGCCTGGGCCGCCTGCTGTACCAGGGCCGCTGGTTCGACCCGCAGGCCATCATGCTGCGCGAAACCGCCCAGCGCTGGGTGGCCCGCGCCGTGACCGGCACCGTGACGCTGGAGCTGCGCCGCGGCAATGACTACTCCATCCTGAACACCGAATCGCCCAACCTGACCTACGCGCCCGAGCGCCTGTCGATGGAAAAGGTCGAGGACGCGCCCTTCAGCCCCGCCGACCGCATCGGCCAGCTGACCATGCGCAACCTGGACCTGATGGACACCCGCGACAAGCTGGCCATCTACGCCAAGGCCGGCCTGCTGTCCCTGGGCACCAGCACCGCCCTGCCCCAATTGGGCGGCAAGGAATGACCTACACCCCCTGAGCGGCTGACGCCGCTTCCCCCTCTCTACTCGCTTCGCGAGGGAGGGGGACGACGCCCTCGCTGCGGGGCGGCCCTTGCTCGGCGTCCCTGGCATGGGACGCGCCCGCCAAGCACGCGACGCCATGGGCCAGAAAATCGCACACTTGCATCCCACAAGCCGCCGCAAGGCGGCTTTTTTTACGCCCCTGCTACCAGCGCGCGCCCTCGAAGCGCTGCACGAGAAAATCCAGCAGCGCACGAACGGCCACCGGCAGATGGCGGCGCGAGCTGTACAGCGCATGCACGGTCAGCGGCTGCGGGCGCCAGTCGGGCAGCACCAGCTCCAGCTGGCCGTTTTGCAGCATGGGCTGGACCAGGTAGGTTGGCTGCAAGGCAATGCCGGCGCCTTCGACGGCAGCGGCGGCCAGCACGGTGGCTTCGTTGGCGTTGAACCAGGTGGTGACGGCGATCTGCTGCTCATCGCTTTCATCGTCACGGCGAGTCAATTGCCAGACATTGCGCCCCACGCGCATGTGTCCCAGGCAGCGGTGCGCCTGCAGCTGGGCCGGTGCCTGCGGCCGGCCAGCCGCATCCAGATAGGCGGTCGAGGCCACCAGCACCGATTCGCAGACGGCCAGCGGCCGGCCGATGAGTGCGGCGCCCGGATCGGCGCTGATGCGTATGGCCAGGTCGATGCGCTGCTGCACCAGGTCCAGCGCGCCGTCGTCCACCAGCAGGTCGATCTTGAGGTGCGGGTGCAGCCGCATGAACTGCGCAATGGCCGGCGCCATCTGCGCATGGCCGAAGGACATGCTGCAGGTCACGCGCAGCAGGCCGCGCAACTGGCTGTCGCTGGCGCGCATCTCGCCTTGCACCTCATCGGCCAGGGCCAGCATCTGCTGGCTGTAGCGCAGGCACTGCGCACCGGCATCGGTGAGCGAGACACGGCGCGTGGTGCGGTGCAGCAGGCGCGCGCCCAGCCACTGCTCCAGCGACTCCACATGGCGCGTGGCCATGGCGCGCGACAGGTCCAGCCGCTCGGCCGCCGCCGTGAAGCTGCCGCATTCGGCCACCGTGGCAAACACCTGCATCGCCAGCAATCGGTCCATGGATATGCTCGATTTCTGCAACAAACAAGCGCATATTTTGCCGTTTATCTGCTCGATTTCAAAAACTAAAGTACCACCCATGGCAGCACGGCGCTGCCACCCGCTTTCTGTCTTGTGCTTTTTTCAAAGGAAATCGACATGCTTCGCACCACCTTGCTTTCGCTCACCCTGGCCCTGTCGGCCGGCCTGTCCCACGCCCAGGCGCCCGCCCCGCTGCAGATGAAGGTCTACCAGGCCGACGAACACAGCTTTGCCGTGACCTCCACCCTGATCACCGGTGCCAAGGAGGCCGTGGTCGTGGACAGCGGCTTCACCCGCGCCGACGGCCTGCGCATTGCCGCCAATGTGCTGGACAGCGGCAAGCAGCTGACCACCATCCTCATCAGCAATGCCGACCCCGACTACTACTTCGGCGCCGAGGTGCTCAAGAGCCTGTTCCCGCAGGCCAAGGTGGTGGCCACGCCGGCCGTGCGCGAGAAGATCGAGTCCAAGCTGCAGGGCAAGCTGGCCTTCTGGGGCCCCAAGATGGGCGCCAACGCCCCCAGCCATCCCGTGCTGCCCGAGGCCCTGCAAGGCAATACGGTGATGGTGGACGGCCAGGCGCTGGAGCTGCGCGGCACCACCGGCCCGCTGGCCCACCGCCCCTATGTCTGGGTGCCTGCGCTGCAGGCCATCGTCGGCAACGTGGGCGTGTTCGGCAACCTGCATGTCTGGACAGCGGACACGCAAAAGAGCGCCGAGCGCAAGGCCTGGCTGGCGCAGCTGGACGAGATGCAGGCCCTCAAGCCCGCTGTCGTCGTGCCCGGCCACATGCAGGCCGGCACGGCCATGGACGCCAGCGCCATCGCCTATACACGCGACTATCTCCAGCGTTTCGAGGCCGCCGCCGCCAAGGCGGGCAACAGCGCCGAGCTGATCGGTGCCATGAAGCAGGCCTACCCGCAGGCCGGCATGGCGCTGTCGCTGGACATCGGCGCCAAGGTGAACAAGGGCGAGATGCCATGGTAAGCATGCACTTTCGCAAAAATCCTCATGGAACCTGCATGCTGCGCCCTTGATCCAACCAGCTGCCGCCCTCATTCGTCGTGGCGGCAGGAGGTGCAGCCATGAAATACATGAAGCATTGGCAGGACCCGCTCAACGTCCTGCTGGGAGTCTGGTTGGCAGTCTCGCCCTGGGTGCTGGGGTTCCAGGACCAGATGGCGCCCACGGCCAACGGCGTGGTCATCGGACTGGCGCTGATTGCCGCTGCGCTGGGAGCCATCTTCATGCCCCGCGCGTGGGAGGAATGGACCGAAGGCCTGCTGGGTCTGTGGATGGTGATCTCGCCCTGGGTGCTGGGCTTTGCCGGCCAGATGGACGCCATGCGCAATGCCGTGGTGTCGGGCATCGTGGTGCTGGTGCTCGCGCTGTGGGTGCTGATGACCGACAAGGACTATATGGACTGGCGCAGTCGCTCCGCCCACTGAGGCGCTGATGCGCAGCGGCCCGCAGGCGGCAATGCCCTGCGGGCCGCTGTTTTTTTGCCGCCGTGCCCCTCAAGAACCGCCCAAGGACCGCCCAAGGCCGCTCAGACCACGACGGGCTCGGGCTCCAGGCGGATGCCGAATCGCTCGTAGACGCTGGTCTGTATCGCTCCGGCCAGCGTCATGACCTCGCCGCCCGTGACGCTGCTGTCCACGCTGTGCCGGTCGCCCCGGTTGACCAGCACCAGGGCCTGCTTGTCATACACCCCGGCGCGGCCCATGGACTTGCCCTTCCAGCCGCAGGCATCGATCAGCCAGCCGGCGGCCAGCTTGATGGAGCCGTCGTCCATGGGGTAGTGCACGATGCGGGGCTCGCGCGCAATGATGTCGGCGCACTGCTCGGGCGTCACCGTCGGGTTCTTGAAGAAGCTGCCCGCGTTGCCGATGTGCTCCGGATCGGGCAGCTTGGCGCGGCGGATCTCGCACACCCAGTCGAAGATCTGGCGGGCCGTGGGCTCGGCCACTCCCGCCTCGGCCTGGCGGCGCTGCAGGTCCAGGTAGCCCAGGCCGGGCTTCCAGTCCTTGGGCAGGGCCAGGCGCACGCGCGTGATCACGGCGCGGCCCTTGAGGCCCATGCCGCGCGGCGGCACGCCGCTCATGCGCGCACGCGCCACGGGCGTGGGCTCGGCCGGCGCATGCTTGAACACCGAGTCGCGGTAGCCGAAGGCGCATTGCGCGGCATCCAGCGTGAAGGACTCCCCCGTGGCCAGGTCGATGGCATCCAGCGACTCGAACCGGTCCTGCAGCTCCAATCCGTAGGCGCCGATGTTCTGCACCGGCGACGCGCCCACGGTGCCGGGAATCAGCGCCATGTTCTCCAGGCCGCCGTAGCCCTGCGACAGGGTCCAGGCCACCAGGTCGTGCCAGCGCTCGCCGGCACCGGCCTCGACGATCCAGTGGCGATCGGTCTCGCGCAGCAGGCGCATGCCCGCTATCTCCATCTTGAGGACCACGGGATCGACGTCGCCCGTGATCACCACATTGCTGCCGCCGCCCAGCACGAACACGGGCTGGCGGCCCCACAGCGGATCGGCCAGGAAATGGCGCACGTCCTCGTCGCTGCGCACGCGCACCAGGGTGTGGGCACGGGCGGCGATGCCGAAGCTGTTGCAATGCTGCAGCGGAACATTTTTCTCGACTAACATCGACCGGATTGTCGCACCGCCTCCCTGCGCCGCCGGCCCCGCGCCCGCATCGCCCGGCCGCGCGCTGCGGTACTTTTTCAGAACATTTACAGGAAATATTTGCCATGCCTTCTTTTGACACCGTGTGCGAAGCCGACTTCGTCGAAGTGAAGAACGCCGTGGAGAACACCGCCAAGGAAATCGGCACACGCTTCGACTTCAAGGGCACCTCGGCCGCCATCGAGCTCAAGGACAAGGAAATCACGCTGTTCGGCGATGCCGACTTCCAGCTGCAGCAGGTCGAGGACATCCTGCGCAACAAGCTGACCAAGCGCAGCGTGGACGTGCGCTTCCTGGACATCCAGAAGGCCCAGAAGATCGGCGGCGACAAGCTCAAGCAGACCATCAAGGTCAAGAACGGCATCGAGGCCGAGCTGGGCAAGAAGCTGCAAAAGCTGATCAAGGACAGCAAGCTCAAGGTGCAGGCCGCCATCCAGGGCGACGCCGTGCGCGTCACCGGCGCCAAGCGCGACGACCTGCAGGCCGCCATGGCCCTGATCCGCAAGGACCTGGCCGACCATCCCCTGTCCTTCAACAACTTCCGCGACTGATCGCCTGGCACCCGCCTCTGCGCCACAAGCCACCCCATGCGCCACCTACGTGCCGTACTTCTGAGCCTGGCCGCAGCGGCCGCGCTGGCTCCACCGTCGGCGACGGCGCAGTCCGTGGCGCTCAGCGGCGTGCTGGGCAGCAAGGCCTTGCTGGTCATAGACGGCGGCACGCCGCGCGCGCTGGCGGCGGGCGAAAGCCTGCAGGACGTGTGCGTGCTGCAGGTATCGGGTGACACGGCCGAGGTGGAAATCAAGGGCCGCCGCCAGACATTGCGCCTGGGCGAGGCGCCCATCAGCCTGGGCGGCCGGGGCGCGGCGGCGGGCGATCCCGCGCTCGGCCGGCGCGTGGTGCTCAAGGCCGACAACCGGGGGCACTTCATCGAACGCGGCCAGATCAATGGCAAGACCATGGTCTACATGGTGGACACGGGCGCCAGCTCGGTCGCCATCGGCCGGTCCGACGCCGAACGCATGGGCCTGCCCTTTCTCAAGGGCCAGCCGGTGATGATGCGCACCGCCAACGGCGATGCCCAGGGCTGGCGCCTGCGGCTGGATTCGGTGCGCGTGGGCGATGTCGAGGTCTTCGGTGTGGACGCCGTGGTCGCCCCTCTTCCCATGCCCTATGTGCTGCTGGGCAACAGCTTTCTTGCCCACGTCCAGATGACCCGCCAGGGCAGCGAGATGGTGCTGGAGCGGCGCTGATGCGGCCTGCATGCGCCCCGCTTCCCGCACCCCGCCAACGATGAGCCGACGCCCCGACGATTCCTACGAAGACCTGCTGGGCCTGTGGTCCGACCTGGAGGCCGCACTGTCCGTGCTGCTGTCCGCGCCGCTGCAGGTGCAGAGCTTCCTGGTCAAGCTGCAGCAGATCGACCTGTGGCTGCAGGAGCTGATCGCCCACGACAGCGATGCCGCGCTGTACCTGATGTTCCAGCGCGCCTGCTCGTCCACCGTGGGCTACAGCGCCTCCCATGCCCTGGTCTGCGCCTGCCTGTGCCATGTGCTGGCGCGCGAGCTGCGCCTGGACGAGTGCGAACACCGCACCCTGGTGTATGGCGCACTGACCATGAACATCGGCATGAACGCGCTGCAGGACGAACTGGCGCTGCAGCGCGAGCCGCTGACCCCCGCCCAGCAGCAGGCCGTACAGCGCCACCCGCTGCACAGCCAGGCCCTGCTGGCGCGGCTGTTCGTCAACGATGCGCTGTGGCTGGAACTGGTGGCCCGCCACCATGAAGCCGTGCCCCAGCAGCCCTTGGCCACACTGCCCCCGGTGCAGCGCCTGGTCCGCATCCTGGGCACGGTGGACCGCTACGCCGCCCTGATCAGCCCGCGCAAGTCACGCGAAGGCCGCAGCGCCGCCGAGTCGCTGCGCGCGCTCACCCAGCAGCAGCGCTACTCCGACGAGGTGGGCTTCGCGCTGGTGCGCGCCGTGGGCCTGTGCCCGCCGGGCACCTATGTGCGGCTGGACAACGGTGACATCGCCGTGGTGCTGCGCCGTGGCGAGCCGCCGCAGCCGCCGCTGGTGGCCAGCGTGATCGGCGCCGACGGCGCGAGCCTGTATCCGCCCGTCATCCATGAAGGCGAGGACGGCCCCCGCATCCGCTCGGCACTGGCGCGCGCCGCCATCACGCTGGAGCTGGACCCGCGCACGCTGGCCCAGCTGGGCGTGCTGGCCGCACGCGGCAGCCAGTCGCTGTACCGCATGGTGCAGATGCCCGGGCCTGTCTGAACGATCTGGCGCCTGAAGCGCGCGACACCGGCGCCGCGGCCCGTGTCAGGTCCGCGCGCCAGCCCACAGGCCCGCATGGTGGCCACGCGTGAAGGCCTCCTCCAGTACCGAGTAGCCGGCCCAGTCGGAATGTGCGAACCACAGGCGGCGCGTGCCCGGCGTGGGCAGCAGGGCCACGCGCTCGCCGGCGCACAGCGCGCTGCGCCCCCGGTGCAGCGACTGCAGCGCCACCTGGCTGAGCAGTTGCTGGTCACCGGGCCGGGGTATGGCCATGGCGTGGCCGTAGCGCGTGATCTCCATGCGCGTGGCCTTGTGCAGCAGGTCGGGATGGGGGACGAGCAGGCTGCCGACGATGCGGTCCCGCCAGAAGCCGAAGGGCTGGCCCAGCAGTTGGGCGCGCCCGTCAGGCCAGTCGCCCAGCGCCTGGTAGTAGCTGAGCACCGTGGGCCGGGGCGTGAGCCGGTCCAGGCCCTGGTGGCCCGCGTCCACATAGCCCAGGCCGCCCGCATTCGGATCGGCAAACAGCACGTTGTCCCAGGCCGGATCGGCGCCGGGCCGGTCGGCCAACGGCCGCTGCAGATGGATGTTGGCCACCAGCCAGGGCGCCCAGTCCAGCCGGCCGGCCACCGCGCGCAGGAAGTCCGGCGCATCGCGCACCACGCGTGCCGCGATGAAGCTGGGCAGGGCCACGATGCAGCGCGCGGCCAGCCAGCGCTCGTGCTGCTGGCGGCCGTGGTGGTAGACGTCGATCTCCACGCCATCGGCACTCTCGGCAATGGATAGCACGCTGCAATCGGTCTGCAGGTCGGTGCAGCCCAGCCCGGCCACCAGTTGCTGCGACAGCCAGCCATTGCCCTGGGGCCAGGTCAGCACGGCATCACCCGCGTCTTCGGGCGTGCGCTCATCCTGGCGGCGCGGGGCCGAGAAGCCGTGGCGGCTGGCGAAATAGTGAATGCCTGCCCAGGCCGACACCCGCGCCAGGCCCGCGCCGAAATCGTCGCGGCAGCAGTACTCCAGATACCAGATCAGCTGCGCATCATCGATGCCCTGGCTGGCCAGCCAGGCCTGCATGGTCTGGCCGTCCAGCGCGGCATGGGCGGCGGGCAGCCGGCCCTGGCGCTGCCAGACGCGGATGGACGGCATGGCAAAGGGCGCCCTGTCCATCTCCTGGGCCACGCTGCGCGCAAAGAGTTCGTACTGCTCCAGCGTGCGCGGCGCCACGCCATCGACGGGCAGCAGGCCCTCATGCCAGGCGCCCTGCCAGAACAGGCGCTCCTGCGGGCTGTGGCACAGATGGCGCTCGTCGTACTGCCAGCGGCCTGCGCGGCGCTGGCGCAGGCCCAGGGCCTCGAGCCAGTCCTGGACCTCGGATGCATCGTCGCCAGGCAAGGGCAGATAGTGGGCGCCCAAAGGACAGGCCAGCCCGGACATGCTGCCGCCCTGGCTGTTTCCGCCCATGGCCGGCTGCGTGTCCAGCAGTGCCACACCCTGCACCCCCGACAGCTCCAGCGCCCGCGCAGCCGCCAGGCCCGCCATGCCGCCACCGGCAATCACCACGTTGGCACGGTGCACCACGGCCGGCGCCGGCAGCGCCAGGCCCTGGCCCAATCGCTGCCAGAACGCGCGCAAGGCATGGCCGCGCTCCAGCGCCACGCCGCTGAAGCCACCAGGCAGGTCTTCCAGACGAGGCGGCGTTGGCGTGCAGCCGGCCAGGCCTGCGGCCGCACCGCCGGCCAGGCCCTGCAGCCATTGGCGCCGGCTCCACAAAGACGGGCGGTCGGGGCTCAACGCTCCACCCTGCCCCATTCGCGTTCGTAGGTATTGACCAGCACCTGGTTGGACAGGCGGTTGACCTCGGCCGGCACACGCGCCATGTCCAGCGGAAAGTCGAACATCAGCGCCATGGTCTGCGCGCTCAGAAAGCGCAGGCCCGCAGGCAGTGCATCGGGCTCGCGCCAGGGCCGGTGGCTGGCGATGACGAAGCCCCACTCGCCAAAGCTGGGCACATGGGCGTGGTAGGGCGTGGCCTGCAGGCCGATGGATTCGATGGTCTGCACCACGGTCCAGTAGCTCTTGCGCGCGATCAGGGGCGACGTGGTCTGCACCACGGCATAGCCGCTGGCGGCCAGGCGCTTGTCCAGCAAGGCATAGAAGCTGTTGGTGAACAGCTTGCCGATGGCGAAATTGGTCGGGTCGGGGAAATCGACGATGACGACGTCGAAGGTGTCCCCGCCCTGCTGCAGCCAGTGGAAGGCATCGGTGTTGACGATGCGCACGCGCGCATCGCTGAGCGCATCGCCGTTGAGCCGGCGCAGCATGGCGTTGTCCTTGAACAGGTCGGTCATGGCCGGATCCAGTTCCACCAGCGTGACCGACTCCACCGAGGGGTACTTGAGCACCTCGCGCACGGCCATGCCGTCGCCGCCGCCCAGCACGGCCACGCGCTTGGGCGCGCCATGCGCGGCCATCACGGGGTGGACCAGGGCCTCGTGGTAGCGGTACTCGTCGCCTTGCGCGAACTGCAGGTTGCCATTGAGGTACAGCCGCGCGCCCTGGCGTCCCTGCGTCACCACGATGCGCTGGTAGGGCGAGCTGCTGGAGAGCACGATGCGGTCCTGGTAGAAATGGTCGTCGGCCAGGCGCGTCAGATGGTCGGCTCCCCAGATGCCCGTGCCCAGCAGGGCCAGCACGGCCGCGCAGGCCAGGGCATGGGCGCGCGGGCGCCGCAGTTCATGCCGAAACAGCAGCAGCGCCCACACCGCCACCGCCGCATTCATGAAGCCGAACAGCAGCCCCGTGCGCACCAGGCCCAGCTTGGGCACCAGCAGCAGCGGAAATGCCAGCGACACGGCCAGCGCCCCCAGGTAGTCGAAGGTCAGCACCTGGGACACCAGGTCCTTGAGCGTCACATTGCGCTTGAGGATGCGCATCACCAGCGGAATCTCCAGCCCCACCAGCGTGCCCACCACCAGCACCATGCCGTACAGCAGGAACCGGAACGCGCCGGGCGCGTAGGCATTGGCAATGAACAGCGTGGCCGGCAACGCACCGCCGATCAGGGCCACCATCAGCTCGATGCGCAGAAAGTGCGCAGGCAGGTGGTCCTCGAAATAGCGCGACAGCCAGGAGCCTATGCCCATGGCGAACAGGTAGCTGCCGATGATGGTGGAGAACTGCAGGACCGAATCGCCCAGCAGATAGGAAGCCAGCGCACCCGCAGCCAGTTCGTAAAGCAGGCCGCAGGCCGCGATCACGAAAACGCTGACCAGCAGGGCGATGTCGATGGGGCGCGCCGGCTGCGCGCCGGCAAGAGAGGCTGAGGTTTGCACGGCCGGTATTGTGCGCGATGCGCCCCCCGTGTGCGCGAGAGGCGCCGTGCAACGGGCGAAGGCGCCGCGCGCCTCCTGGGGGTTCCGTCAGAACTGGTAGTTGGCGCTGACCAGCACGCTGCGCGGTGCGCCCGGCATGGAGCCGGAGCGCCAGTACTGCTTGTCGAACAGGTTGGACAGGGCCACGGTCACGGTCCAGGCGTCCTGGCGCCAGCCCACCAGCGCATCCCAGCGCGAGTAGCCGGGCAGGATGGCCGTGTTGGCGGCGTTGGTGAAGCGGCTGCCCGTGTAGGTCACGCCGACTTCGCCATACCAGGGTCCCTTGGGCGCATAGCGCAGGAACAGGTTGCCGTTGCGCTTGGCCGTGTCACGCAGGTACAGGCCCACGTTGGCGGGGTTTTGCGCGTCTTCAGCCACCTTGGCCTGCATGAAGGCCACGCCGCCGCGCACATACCAGGAACCGGCCACGCGGCCGGCCGCGCTGAACTCGATGCCGCGCGAACGGTCCTTGCCCCGGATGGCCCAGGTGTAGGGATCATTCTCGGGATCGGGGCGGTAGCGGATGTTGTACTTCTCCAGCTGGTAGACGGAGACCTGGGTGGACAGCGCGCCGCCCAGCCAGTCGCTCTTGACGCCGACCTCGGACTGGCGCGAGTACTGGGGCTCGTCGTCCGGCACCGCGCCCACGGCGGTTTCCACGGTCAGGATGCCGCGCCCGCCATAGGGCGAGTAGCTCTTGTTCCAGGACGCATAGAAGCTGTGCTCGCGCACCGGCTGCCACACCACGCCCACGCGCGGGCTGAAGCCGTTGCCGTCGGTCTTGCGCGTGAGGTTGGCGATCTTGTTGGTGCTCTGGAAGTCGTAGCTGTCGTAGCGCAGGCCCAGCAGCAGCTTCCACTGCTCGGTCAGGCTGACCAGGTCCTGCATGTACAGCGCCTGGCCTTTGCCCTTGTGATAGTTGTCCTGGGTCGGCTTGCCCTGCGCCGGACGGCTGGGCCAGACGATGGGCTGCAACGGGTCATAGGCGAAGGTGCTGCCGGGCTGGCCGACGCGCGGCGCGCGCTCTTCCTCGCTGGCCTCCAGGCCCACCAGCAGATCGTGCCGGATGCTGCCCGTGCTGAACTTGCCCGTCAGGTCCAGCGTGTTGGACAGCGTGGTGTTGCGGGTCTGCTGCCAGGCGTAGTTGGGCGTGATCTTGCCGGTCGCGGCACGGTAGGTGCCGGCGAAGTAGTGGTCGAAATCCTGGCTGGCCTCGCGCTTGCTGGCCACCCAGCGCAGACTCCAGCGGTTGTTGAAGTCGTAGGACAGGTCGGAGCGCAGCACGCGCAGGCGGTCTTCCACATAGTCGCCCGGCGCCGCAAAGCCCTTGCGGATGGAGACACCGGCCGGCAGCTGGTCGTAGACCGGACCGCGATCGGGCACGCGCCAGACGTTGTCATAGGTGTACTGGCCGGTCCAGCGCCAGCCCGTGCGCGAGTCCACCAGGATGCTGGGCGAGACCATCTCGTTGCGGTTGCGTATGCCTTCGCGGAAGCTGTGGGCCTGCTCGCGGTCGGCCGTCAGTCGCACGGCCACGTTCTCGTTGAGCACGCGGTTGATGTCGATGGTGCCGCCCACGTTGTCCCAGGAGCCGCCGCGCAGCGTGATGCTGCTCTTGGCATCGAAACGCGCCTGCTTGCTCACCATGTTGACCACGCCGCCGCCTGCGCTGCGGCCATAGAGCACCGAGGCCGGGCCCTTGAGGATCTCGATGCGCTCCACATTGGCGGTGCTGCGGCGCACCTGGCCGCTCTCGCGCACGCCGTCGCGGTAGATGTCGCTCTCGTCGGCCTTGAAGCCTCGGATGTACACGCCTTCGCCGCGCATGTCGTAGCTGGTGTTCACGCCGGGAACGCCGTCCAGCATGGTGGCCAGGTCGTTGATGCCGTAGTTCTTGTACTTGTTGACCTCCAGCGTGTCGATGGTCTGCGGGATGTCCTTGGGCGCCAGGTAGGTCTTGGTCGCCGTGGTCACGCCTTCGGGCCGCACGTCGTCAGGGTCGTACTGGGAGGCGTTGACCTGCAGCGTGGGCAGGGTGTGGGCCTGTTGAGGATGCGTCTGCGTCTGCGTCTGTGCCAGGGCCGGATCGGCTGGAGCGGCCTCCTGGGCATGGACCCCGCCCGCCAGCGCGGTGGTGATGATGCCAGCGGTCACACCCACTGAAAGCCTTGCCCTGCGGGCAGCTTGATGGTCTGTCATGGAAACCCTCTCTTCGAATGAAGGGGGCGATTTTATTTAGAATGCAAACGAATATCATTTGCAAACTCACTATCAACAAGGAATTTGTTGCGACGCAGCAACGCCGCCATGCGCAGCGCAGCCGCACCTTTTCAGGCGGGCTGCGTGTCGGCAGGAGATGGGGAATGCGGGGGCCAGGCGGCCCCGTTCAGTGGATGGCGGCAGCGACGATGATGCTGATGCCCAGGCACATGGCGGCCACCACCATGGCCAGCGCCTTGTTGTGCTTCTCGACGATCTCGGCCCACATGTCCACGGGTGTGATCTTGTCGATGATGAAGAAGCACAGCCAGAACACCACCACGCCCACCAGCGCATAGAGGATCGAGCCGAAGAAGGCGGCGGGGTTGAGCCAGTCGAAGTTCATGATCAGTTTCTCCGTTGTTTACTTGTGGCTGCCGCCCGAGGTGTAGCCACCCCAGGAGCCGCCGCTGCTGCGGGTGTAGCTGTTGCAGTTGGCGTCGGTATTGGGGTCGCAGTTGGGGCGCGATGCGCAGCCGCGCAAGGTGACGAACACCAGCCAGAGGATGAGCAGCCCGATGATGATGGTCCACAGCCCGAAGCGGCTGCCCGACATCACACCGACCTGCGAGCGGTCACGCAACTGCTTGAGGCCGAAGGCCATTGCCAGCGTGGTGGCCGAGACGGCGCTGCCATGCGACCAGGTGGTCTCGCCGCTCTCGGTCTCGCTGGCCAGGAAGGCCTTGTTCTGCGCGCCTGCGCTCACATAGTCCACATTGCGCGTGGTCTGGCCGCGCTGCACGGGCCAGTAGAACTCGCCCAGGGCGTAGGTGGTCTCGGCCGTGTAGCGCGATTCAAGCTGGTACTGCCGGCCCATGTACTTGGCCGTGCTGCGGTTCTTGGAGAGCTTGGGCACGCCCGTGGTCACGCGGGCCATGCTCCAGCCATCGGAGGAATCGACCAGGAATGCGAAGCCGGCCTTCTGGTTGAACAGCAGGTACTCCTCCCAGCCAAAGCTCTCGTCGTCGCCAGGCTCCTGGCCCATGCGGTGCTGAAAGCCCACCACCTGCCATTGCTGGCCTTCCAGCACACCCTTGCTGCCCAGCGGGATGGCCGGGCGCACGGGCTCGTTCTGTTCCGCATAGGCCAATTCCTTGCCAATGCCCTGGCTCAGGTCCACCAGCGATCCGCAGCTGGGGCAGCTCAGGCTCTTGGTGGTGGAAAAGCGCACGGGCACCACGGCGCCGCACTTGGGGCAGTTGAAGTGCCGGCCCTGCTCACCCTTGAGCGAGGCGCCGTCGCGCAGCCCCTGCATCCTGAGGTCGTCCAGCACCACGCGCTCGCCCAGGCTCAGCGCGGGAGGCTGGACGGAGAAGTCCACGGACAGCACCTGGCCCTGCTCGCTGCGCAGCTCCACCAGCCGGTACGGTGTGCCGGGCTCGGGCAGCTGCGCCAGCTCGCCCTGGGCCGATACCAGCCGCGCGTTCTGCACGCTGCTGACCGTGAAGCTCTTGCCGCCCAGCACACGCTGCGAACCCAGCAGCCAGTCGGAGGCCTTGAACGGCCCGTTACGCAGGGCCTCGGCCTCCCAGGGCCAGGACCAGACGAACTGGCCGTTGTCCTCGCTCAGGAAGCCCAGCGCGCCATCGCTGAACGCGGCCACCCATTCGCTCCAGGCGCCCGCCTCGCTCTTGAGCTGCAGCCGCCCGACCAGGGTGAAGTGCTCGGGCTTGCCGTTGCGCAGCATCTGGCCCGTGGCGCCGATGCGCAGGGGGCTGTAGTCCTCGAAGACCTCGGCCATGGAGCCACGGCGCTGCAGCACATCGCCCTGGCGCACCACGGTGCTGCGGCAGAACTCGCAGACGGCATAGCTGGCCTGGGCGCTGGCAAATTCCACGGGCGCGCCGCAGCCGGGGCATGGTGCGCGGTACACGCGCTGCGATGGACTGGATGCCATGTGAGAGAGTCGTCAGTGAAGAGAGGGCCTGGAGCGTGACCGGCCGGCCACGCCCCGCACGCAAGCTGCGCCCGTGGTGCGCAGCGCGGCGGCGACGGTCAATGCGGCTTGCCTTTGGCCGTGCCGGGCTTGGCCGCGGCGGCTGCCGGGTCGGCCTTCTTGCTGCCCAGCCTGGATTCCTTGCCGGCCATCAGGCGCTGGATGTTCTCGCGGTGGCGCCAGATCAGCAGGGCCGCCATGGCGACGATGGCGGCGGCAATCGGTGTCTCGGCATACCAGACCACGCCACTGCACAGCAGGTAGTAGACGGGGGCGAACACGGAGGCCACCAGGGCCGCCAGCGAGGAATAGCGGAAGAACACGGCAATGATCAGCCAGGTCAGCGCCACCGCCAGGCCCAGCCAGACGCTGATGCCCAGCAGCACGCCCAGGGCCGTGGCCACGCCCTTGCCGCCCTTGAAGCGGAAGAACACCGGGTACAGGTGGCCCAGGAAGGCAGCCAGCGCCACCATGGCCACCGTGCCGTCGCCCATGCCGAAGCGGCTGCCGAACCATTGCACCAGGGCCACGGGCAGCCAGCCCTTGGCGGCGTCCAGCAGCAGGGTGACGGCCGCTGCCGCCTTGCTGCCGGAGCGCAGCACATTGGTGGCGCCGGGGTTGCCGCTGCCATAGGTACGCGGATCATTCAGGCCCATGGCCCGGCTGACGATGACGGCGAACGACAGCGAGCCGATCAGGTAGGCCGCCACGGTGGCGAGAAGGGGGTAGAGCGCGTTCAATTGAAGTCCTTGGCCGGTCTGTGGAGCGCCGGCGCGCGATCCGGCCGGCCCTGATGGCCCGCCCTCCCTGATCGCCGACACATGTTTTTCATCAGGACCTGCGCGAACCCGGTGGAGGCGGCGGCCGCCTTCCCGTGTGCGCAAGTCGTGTTCATTTCTTCAGGGCATCTATTCTGCCAGCGCGCAGTGCACGGGCCGTGCATCCAGCAGCCGCACGCAGACCTGCGGGTCCAGCTGCACCAGAAAGCCCCGGCGCCCGCCGTTGATGGCGATGCGCGGCAGCGCCAGGATGCTCTCTTCGATATAGACCGGCATGTCGCGGCGCGTGCCGAAGGGCGAGGTGCCGCCGACCAGGTAGCCGCTGTGGCGGTTGGCGACTTCGGGCTTGCAGGGCTCCACGCTCTTGGCCCCGATCTGCCGCGCCAGGTTCTTGGTGGAGACCTTGCAGTCGCCATGCATGAGCACGATCAGCGGCCTGGCGTCCTGGTCCTGCATCACCAGGGTCTTGACCACCATGTGCTCGTCCAGCCCCAGGCTGGCCGCGCTGTGCTCGGTGCCGCCGTGTTCCAGGTACTCATAGGGGTGCTCGGTGAACTCCACCTTGTGGGCGCGCAGCAGTTGGGTGGCCGGTGTCTCGCTGACATGAGAGTTTTTCTTGGACATGAATTTTTTATCGTTTTACAATAATTTTTTATCGATTCATCAATACAAGGCTGTGCCATGAACTATACGCCCCACGCCGCAGGCAACGCCCTGAGGCGCCACTCCCAGGCGGCGCGCATCCTGATTGCCCTCGGTGCCGTCGCGCTGCTGGCCCTGCCGGTAGCCGCCCTGCTGTCGCCGCAAGATCTTTCGGGCCAGGCGCAAGGCCTGCTGGGCATGCCGCCCGGCCAGCCGCTGGACATGGCTGCGCGCTGGCGCACCGCACTGGTCAGCCTGCTGCCCGTGGGCTGCGGGCTGTATGCGCTGCGCCAGTTGTGGACACTGTTCGGCGAATACCTGCAGGGCCGTGTCTTCGGCCAGCAGGCGCAGCACGCCCTGATGCGCTTTGCCTGGACGGTGCTGGCGGGCGCGCTGGCCCTGCCCTTCACGCGCGCGCTGATGTCGGTGGCCGCCAGCATGGGCAATCCGCCAGGGCAGCGCTTCGTCACGCTGGGCCTGTACTGGCACGATGGCCTGCTGGTCCTGCTCGGCGTGGTGCTGGTCTCCATCGCCCATGTGATGCTGCAGGCGCGGCGCATCGCCGACGAGAACGCGGGATTCGTATGAGCGGCGTTCCCATCACGATCCACCTCATGGTGCTCCCCGGCCAGCGCCCGCTCTCGCTGCACCTGTACGAGGCCGCATTGATGCTGCTGGGCCTATTCCTGCTGACCCTGGTGATCTTCCTTCGCGACGCCAACCGATTCCGGGATGGCGACTGAACCATGCCCATCATCGTCCACCTCGATGTGATGCTGGCCCGCCGCAAGATGCGCTCGCGCGAACTGGCCGAGATGGTCGGCATCACCGAACAGAATATTTCCCTGCTCAAGAGCGGCAAGGTACGCGGCGTGCGCTTCGACACGCTGGAGCGCATCTGCGAGGCGCTCCAGTGCCAGCCCGGCGACCTGCTGGAATGGGTGGCAGGGCCCGAGGCTTGAGCAGCGGACGGCTGCGACTGATCGCGGGCCTGCTGCTGTCGCTGCTGCTGCACGGGGCGCTGCTGTGGCAGGGTCTGGCCCCGGACATTGCGCGGCCCGGCACCGGGCAGGCCGAGGCCCACCGCCTTCAGGTGGTCTGGGTCGAGACGCCGACTTCGACGCCGACGCCGGCGCCGGCGCCATCTCCTGCTGCAGCGGCTGCCCGGCCCGGACCGGCGCCCGCGCCCGCGCCTGCGCGACGGCCGGACACCGCCGCCGTCGCACCGCCATCAAGGCAAGGCGCAGGGGCTGCAAAGGCCACGGAGCAGGCCGCGACAGCCGCCGCGCAAGCGCCTGTGCTCGCCGACACCGAGGCCGCTCCGGACGCCGCGCGCAGCGCCAGGGCCATGGGCCGCCTGCTGGACTCGGCCGCAGGCCGCGAGGCCGTGCAGTCGGCGGCCCGGCAGGGCCTGGTCAGGCCCCAGATTCATGCGCAGCGCGAGGACCCGCTGGCCAGCGGCATGCGCGAGGCCGCCCAGGGCGACTGCATGAAGGGCGAGTTCAAGGGCGGCGGCATGGGCCTGCTGAGCCTGCCCATGCTGGCGGCCGCTGCGCTCAAGGGCGAGTGCAGCCGCTGAAGGCGCAGGGCTGAGGGCTATTGCGCGGGGTCGCGCACTTCCCAGCGGATGGCGTCGATGGCCGACAGCAGTTCGGGCGACAGTTGGGTGCCCCAGGCGTTCAGGTCCTCATCGAGCTGGGCCACCGAGGTCACGCCGATGATGGTGCTGGCCACCTGCCACTTGGTGTAGCAAAACGCCAGCGCCAGCTGCGTGGGCGTCATGCCATGCTCGCGCGCCAGCGCGTTGTAGCGGCGCGCGGCGGCCAGGGCTTCGGGCCGGCCCCAGCGCTGCTTGCGCACGGACTCGTAGCGCGCAATGCGTGCGGCCTGCGGCGCAGCGGGATCGGTGGGCGCATGCACGTCGAACTTGCCCGTGAGCAGGCCGAAGGCCAGCGGCGAATAGGCCAGCAGCGAGACACCCAGGCGGTGGCAGCTTTCATCCATGCCGTTTTCCCAGCTGCGGTTGAGCAGGCAGTAGGCGTTCTGCACCGAGGCCACGCGCGGCAGGCCGTGCTGCTCGGCCAGGCGCACGAATTCGTGCACGCCCCAGGGGGTTTCATTGGACAGGCCGATGTGGCGCACCTTGCCTTCCCGGACCAGGCGGCCCAGCGCCTCGAGCTGCTCATGGATGCCGGTCTGCGAGCTTTCCTTGGCCGGGTCGTAGTACAGCTGGCCGAAGGCCGGCACGTTGCGCTCGGGCCAGTGGATCTGGTAGAGGTCGATCACGTCCGTGCCCAGGCGGCGCAGGCTGCCTTCGCAGGAGGCGGCGATGTCGGCCGCCGTCATGCCCTTGCCCTCGCGCACCCAGGGCATGCCCCGCGAAGGACCAGCCACCTTGGTGGCCAGCACGACCCTGGCGCGCGCGCCGGGGCGCTGGGCGAACCAGCGGCCGATGATGGTCTCGGTGGCGCCGCAGGTTTCGGCGCGTGCGGGCACGGCATACATCTCGGCCGTGTCGAAGAAGTCCACGCCGCGCTCCAGCGCGCGGTCCATGATGGCAAAGGCCTCGGCCTCGCCGACCTGCTCGCCGAACGTCATGGTGCCCAGGCAGATGGGGCTGACTTGCAATGCGCTTTGACCGAGCGCCACCGGTTGCATCGAGGGGGAATTCATGGGCACCGAGTGTAGGGCCGCCCGTGTTTACCCTGACGACAGCGCGCCCACCCGGCCAGGGCCGGGCGGGCGCGTTGCGTCCGTCGGGATCAGGCGCCCTGCGGTGCCTCGGCCTGCAGCACGCCGCGGTTGATCTGGTCGCGCTCCATGGACTCGAACAGGGCCTTGAAATTGCCTTCGCCGAAGCCCTCGCGGTAGTTGCCCTTGCGCTCGATGAACTCGAAGAACACGGGCCCCAGCATGGGCTGGGAGAAGATCTGCAGCAGCAGGCGCGGCTGGCCGCCCTCGGTCGTGCCGTCCAGCAGGATGCCGCGTGCCTGCAGCTCGCCCACGGGCTGGCCGTGGCCGGGCAGGCGGCCTTCCAGGTTCTGGTAGTAGATGTCGTTGGGCGCGGTCAGCAGCGGAATGCCGGCCATCTGCAGCTGGTCGATGGAGTCCAGCAGGTTGTCCGTCAGCAGCGCGATGTGCTGGATGCCCTCTCCGTTGAACTGCATGAGGAACTCCTCGATCTGGCCGCCGCCCTGGCGCGATTCCTCGTTCAGCGGGATGCGGATCAGGCCGTCGGGCGCCGTCATGGCCTTGGAAGCCAAGCCCGTGTATTCGCCGGAGATGTCGAAGTAGCGGATCTCGCGGAAATTGAACAGCTTGCTGTAGAAGTCCGCCCAGTAGGTCATGCGGCCGCGGTAGACGTTGTGCGTCAGGTGGTCCACCACCTGGAAGCCGTGGCCCTTGGGGTTGCGGTCCACGCCGGGCAGGAACTCGAAGTCGATGTCGTAGATGGACTTGCCTTCGTCGAAGCGGTCGATCAGGTACAGCGGCGCGCCGCCGATGCCCTTGATGGCCGGCAGGCGCAGCTCCATGGGACCCGTGGGGATCTCCACCGGCTGCGCGCCCAGCTCCAGCGCGCGCTTGTAGGCCTGGTGCGCATCCTTGACGCGGAAGGCCAGGCCGCAGGCCGAGGCGCCGTGCTCGGCAGCGAAATAGGCGGCCTGTCCCGGCTCATTGTTGATGATGAAGTTGATGCCTCCCTGGCGGTACAGCAGCACATTCTTGGAACGGTGCCTGGCCACCAGGGTGAAGCCCAGCTTCTCGAACAGCGGCTCCAGCACGCCGGGCGTGGGCGATGCGAATTCCACGAATTCGAAGCCCATCAGGCCCATCGGGTTGTCGAACAGGTCTGCCATGGTTGGTTCTCCTTGAAGGTTTCAACGGGGGATGTGCGCGGGTTCCAGTACGGATTCCAGCACAGGCGTGGGACGTTGGCGGAACACGAGGCGATAGGCCCCGTAGACCACCAGGACCCAGATCGGAATGGCCAGCGCGGAGGACCGCACCGACGGTGTCAGCAGCATCACGCCCACCACCAGGGCCATGGCGGCCAGGCAGATGGCATTGGTCAGCGGCGCGGCCGGTGCGGGAAAGCCCAGCACGGTCCCGCGTGCCGCATGGGCCCGGCGAAAGCGCCAGTGCGCCACGATGATGATGGTCCAGGTGATCACCAGGGCCGCCACGATCAGCGACATCAGCAGCTCCAGCACGCCGGCCGGCGCCACATAGTTCAGCACGATGGCCAGCGCCGTGAAGATGGCCGGATAGACGATGGCCCGCACCGGCACGCCGCGGCGGTTGACCTGCATCAGCGAGCGCGGCGCATTGCCTTCGCTGGCCATGCCGTACAGCAGGCGGCTGTTGCTGTAGACCATGCTGTTGTAGACCGACAGCGTGGCCGTGAGAATCACGAAGTTCAGCAGATGGGCGGCCACGTTCTCGCCCAGGCCCGAGAACACCAGCACGAAGGGGCTGCTGCTGTAGGTGTCGCCGCCGGCCTTGAGCTGGCCCAGCAGGTCGGTCCAGGGCATCAGCGACATCAGCACGGCCATGGAGCCGATGTAGAACACCAGCACGCGGTAGATCAGCTGGTTCACGGCCTTGGGGATGACGGTGCGCGGCTGGTCGGTCTCGGCCGCCGCGAAGCCCAGCATCTCCACGCCACCGAAGGCGAACATGATGAAGGCGAAGGCCATCACCAGGCCTGAGAAGCCGTTGGGGAAGAAGCCGCCGTGCGTCCACAGGTTGCGCACGGTCTGCTCGGGCCGGTCGGCGCTGAACAGCAAATACAGGCCTGCGCCGATCATGGCCATCACGGCCACGATCTTGATCAGCGCGAACCAGAACTCGAACTCGCCATAGGCCTTGACGTTGATGAAGTTCACGCCGTTGATCAGCACGAAGAACACCGCCGCCGTCACCCAGGTGGGTATGCCGGGCCACCAGAACTGGATGAACTTGCCTGCGGCCGTCAGCTCCAGCATGCCCACGAGCACATACAGCGCCACACAGTTCCAGCCCGCCAGAAAGCCCGCGAAGCGGCCCAGGTAGCGGTTGGCGAAATAGCTGAACGAGCCCGCGTTGGGCTCCTCGACCAGCATCTCGCCCAGGAAACGCATGATGAAAAAGATGATCAGCCCGCCAATGGCGTAGCCGAGCAGCACGGACGGGCCGGCCAGCTCGATGATGCCGGCCGAGCCCAGGAACAGGCCCGTGCCGATGGTGCCGCCCAGCGCGATGAGCTGGATATGGCGGTTCTTGAGCCTGCGCTCCAGATGGCCCTGCGAAGAAGAACTGTGCATCAAGGGGGTGCTCCGGCTCTCAGCAAGGCGCGCGGCGGCGCAGGGGTTGGAACACTTCGGTGGTCTTCACGGCAATGTCTCCTCGTGGGGTGCCTGTTGGAATGCGGGGCCTTGTGCGCCCCTTGTTGATGGGTATCAACTATAAAAAACAATAAATTATTATTTCTTGTAATTTATCCCTATGGACAAGCCCAAGAAGAAGGAGTAGCGAAGGCCATCGACGCATTGCCGCCCGCCATGCCGCACTGCGGCAAAGGTTGAACGCCCGCAACAAACAAAAACAATCTACTATTATTTTTTTGCCCTCTGGAGCCCAGAACATGACGACGTCCGCCACGCAGCGGCGCGCACGCACGCCGCAGACCGAGCGTGTGGAGACAACGCAACGCAAGATCATCGACTCCGCCCTGGCGCTGCTGCGCGAGGGCGGCTTCAAGAGCGCCACGCTGCAGGCCATCGCGCGCGGCGCCGATGTGTCGCTGGGCGCGCTGCAGCACCACTTCGAGAGCCGCGATGCGCTGATGGAGCGGCTGGTCATCGAGGTCATGGAGCCGCTGAGCGACCAGGGCACGGTCTGGCCCGACAAGGCCCTGCCCCTGCGCGAGCGTGCCGAGGCCTTCGTCACCCTGGCCTGGGACAACATCTTCGGCGCGGCCAACTACCAGGCGGCCTGGAGCATGTTCTTCGGCTGCAAGGCCTCCCCCTCGCTGTTCGACCGCGTGGACGCGCGCCGGGTACATGTGGACAGCGTGTTCTACACCCGCTTCCTGGACGTCTTCCCCGAGATCGCGGCCCACCATCCCCGCCCCCAGGGCTTTGCGGCCATGGCCTTCGCCATCCTGCGCGGCACCGGCGTGCTGGAGCTGTTCGAGGTGGGCGAGCAGGAACGCCAGGGCAGCCTCGATGCGCTGGTCGAGGCCATCGTCCAGGCAGGCACCCCTCAGGCCGGCGGCGGCGCCGCCGCCTGAACCTCGGTCAACCCCCAGACCCTGCGCAGCTGCGACAGCGTGGCCACCAGGGCCGGGTCGTGCTCGGCCTCGCGCGGGTGGATGAAGCCCAGCTGCGCCGACACGCGCGCATGCGGCCAGATGGCCACGCAGCCATGCTCGGCCGCGGCCAGGGCGCGGTCCTCGCGCAGCAGCGCCAAGCCCAGGCCGGCGCGCACCAGGCTCTCGGGCGCGGCGGCGGCATCGCTTTCCACGATCTGATTGGGGCTCAGCCCCTGGCGGGCGAACAGCGCCAGCAGCAGGGCCTGCTCATGGTGCTGCGCTGGCGCGCCGATCCAGGGCAGTTGCGCCAGGTCCTTCCAGCCCGATTGCAGGACGCGCTCGCGCAGCGCGGGCGGCGCCGCCACGCGGTAGTGCAGTGTCTGCAGCACCAGCGCGCCCAGGTCGCGCGGCATGTGG
The DNA here is from genome assembly GCF_018437695.1 of Delftia sp. WY8. Classification (NCBI taxonomy): domain Bacteria; kingdom Pseudomonadati; phylum Pseudomonadota; class Betaproteobacteria; order Burkholderiales; family Comamonadaceae; genus Delftia; species Delftia sp. WY8. Next base: position 5,728,692 of record NZ_CP049795.1, on the reverse strand, counting down.
GCGCCGATGTAGAACGCGCCCTGCAGGCCGCCGGCCGCGACCTGCGCGCGCAGCTCCTCGGCCCAGCCATGGCGTGTCTTGATGTCCAGCAGCGGCAGCGCCTCCACCAGGCCATGCAGCAGCGAGCCCAGGCGCAGCGCCTCGGGGTCGGCCACCGTGCCCAGCAGCAGCTGGCCGGTGACCTCGCCCTGCAGCTCGCGGGCCTGGCCCTGCAGCCGTCCTGCCGCATCCAGCACCTGCCGGGCGGGCTCCATCAGGGCCTCGCCGGCCCGCGTGAGGCTGATGCGGCCCGGGCGCCGGTCGAACAGCGCCACGCCCAGCTCTTCCTCCAGCGCCTTGATCTGGGCCGTGATGGCGGGCTGCGTCAGGTGCAGGGCCTCGGCCGTGCGCGTGACGCTGCCTAGCGTGGCCGCCGTGACGTAGGCGCGCAGCTGATACATCTCCATGGGCGGCCAGCCTAGCGCAGGCGCCAGGGCCTGCGGCCCGGGCAGGCCCGGGTGTCAGGGAACATCCCTAGCCGTCTCATCATTCACTCATCGAGGTAGCGCAGCTGCGTGGGCTCGATGCCCAGGCGCACCGGCATGCCCATGGGGAACATGGCAATGCCCGCGTAGTGCGCCTGGTCGGCGACCACCGCCACCTCGCCCACGCGCACGCGGTAGCGCGAGAACTCGCCCAGGAATTCGGCGCTCTCGATCTGCCCTTCCACCCAGACGCGCGAGGCATCGCCCGCATCGTCGCGCACCGCAATCTGCACCTGGTGCGGCCGGAAGGCCAGCGCTGCGCGCCCCGGCACGGGCGGCTGGGCCGGGCGCGGCAGGGTCAGCGTGCCCAGGCCCGGCACCTTGAAGACCAGCGACTCGCCTATCGTCGGCAGCACCTCGCCCTCCAGCACATTGGCCGTGCCGACAAAGCCCGCCACGAAGCGGTTGGCCGGATAGTCGTACAGCCCCGCCGCCGAGCCCACCTGCTGCAGCACGCCCTTGTCGAGCACGGCCATGCGGTCGGCCGTGGTCATGGCCTCTTCCTGGTCGTGGGTGACGAAGATGGTGGTCAGGCCCAGCTTGCGCTGCAGGCTGCGCAGTTCCTCGCGCATCTGCACGCGCAGCTGCTTGTCGAGGTTGGACAGCGGCTCGTCCAGCAGCAGCAGCTTGGGCGCGATCACCACGGTGCGCGCCAGCGCCACGCGCTGCTGCTGCCCGCCCGACAGCTGGCCCGGGCGGCGCTGCGCGTACTGCGACAGGCCCACCAGCTCCAGCACCTCGCCCACCTTGCGGCGGATGGTGTCGCGGCTTTCGCGGCGCTCGACCAGGCCGAAGGCCACGTTGTCGTACACCGTCATGTGCGGCCACAGCGCGTAGTTCTGGAACACCATGCCGATGTTGCGCGCATGCGGCGGCACCCCCGTGATGTCCTGCCCGCCCACCAGCAGCTCGCCGCGCTGGTGCCGGTTGAAGCCCGCGATCAGCCGCAGCAGCGTGGACTTGCCCGAGCCCGAAGGCCCCAGCAGCGCGAAGAACTCGCCGGGCTCGATCTTGAGGTTGACGTCGCGCAGCACTTCGTTGCTGCCGTAGCTCAGGCTGATGTGCCTGCATTCGAGGGAGACAGGGTCCAGGTGCATGGCGGTTCACTCCGAAGTCGATTGCACGGTGGCGCGCGAGCGCTCCACGAAGCGGTGCGAGAAATACGTGCCCAGGCCGACCACGACCACGGCCAGCACGCCCAATGCCGCACCGGGCCCGCGCCCCGAGATGCTTTGCATGTACAGGTAGATGCCGTAGCTCATGGGCGCCTGGCTCTGGGCCGAGGCCAGCATGATGGTGGCCGACAGCTCCACCGCCGCCGTGATGAAGCTGGTGACGAAGCCGGCCAGGATGCCGCCGGCCATCAGCGGCACCATCACGCGCCGTATCACGCTGGTGCGGCCCGCGCCCAGGCTTTGCGCGGCCTCCTCCAGCGAGATGTGCACCTGCTGCAGCGCCGCCATGCACGAGCGCAGCGCATACGGCAGCCGCCGCACCGCATAGGCCACCATGATCAGCACCCAGGTCGTGACGATGGGTGTGTCGGTGAAGGGCAGGTTTACGCCCTTGAACAGGCGCAGGTAGCCGATGGCCAGCACCAGCCCCGGAATCGCCAGCGCCACCGAGGCCAGGTAGTCCAGCCACTGCCGGGCAGGCAGCCGGGTGCGCAGGATCAGGTAGGCGATGGCGGTGCCGATCACCACGTCGATGCCCGCCGCCATCAGGCAGTACAGCAGCGTGTTGCCGATCATGTAGCCCGAGTCGGTGAACACCGTGGCGTAGTGCTCCAGCGTATAGCTGTCGGGCAGCACCGAGAAGCTCCAGACCTTGGAGAACGACATCAGCAAGATGCCGATGTGCGGCGCCAGCACCACCAGCAGCACCAGGGCGATCCAGCCATAGGCCAGCAGCGCCTCCCAGGCCGACAGCCGGCGCTTTTGCAGCGCGCTGCCGCCCTTTTGCAGCGTGGCGTAGTCCTTGCCCTTCATCACCCGCGCAGCCAGCCACAGGGCGACGATGGAGAACGCGATCATGATCACGCTGATCACATAGCCCAGCGGATCATCGAGCCCCACCGAGGTGATGCGCAGATAGGCCTGGGGCGCCAGCATATTGGTCACGCCCATCACCAGCGGCGTGCCCAGGTCGTCGAACACTTTCACGAACACCAGGGCCGCGCCCGCCAGGTAGCCGGGCATGGCCAGCGGAAAGATCACGCGCCGGAACAGCCGGAATCCACGCGAGCCCAGGTTCAGCGCCGACTCCTCCATGGCCCCGTCGATATTGCGCATGGCCGCCACGAGGTTGAGCAAGATGAACGGGAAGTAGTGGATGCTCTCCACGAAGATCACGCCCGTCAGCCCCTCCATGATGGGCACGGTGAAGCCGAACCAGTCGTCCAGCAGCAGGTTGACCGAGCCGCTGCGCCCGAAGATCAGCTGCAGCGCCACCGCCCCCACGAAGGGCGGCATGATCAGCGGCAGCACGCCCAGCGTCTGTATCAGCAGCGCGCCCCGGAACTCGAAGCGCACCGTCAGGTAGGCCAGCGGCACGGCGATCAGGCTGGCGAAGAACACGCTGGCCAGGGACACGCCCAGGCTGTTGAAGAACGACTCGCGGAAGACGGTCTGGCCGAAGAAATTGCCGAAGTGCCCCAGCGTGAGCCCGCCGCCTTCATTGACGAAGGCGGTGTAGACCACCATGCCCACGGGCACGATGAGAAAGGCCAGCAAAAAGGCCAGGATCAGCGCGAAAGCCAGCCACGGCCCCCAGCCCGACGGAATGCGCCGTGCGCGCGCAGCAAGGGGGGCGACGACGGGCGCCGCCATGGAATCGATGCTCATGCGAATGCTCCGCAGCGAAAGAGACTGTCAAGGGGAGTGCATGCAGGCGCCCGGTGCCGGGCCCCTGCGCCCGCCACTTACCGGGCCAGGCCGCGCGCCTCGGCGGCCAGCTTGCCTGCGCGCTCGTAGTTGGCACGCGCCTTGTCGGCCCACATCTGCTCAAGGCCCGTCAGCTCCTTGGACACGGCCACATCGCGCCGGCTCTTGCGGAACAGCTCCAGGAACTGCTCGTCCTTCACATTGGCTTCGCCCACCAGCGGCGAGTAGGCGATGTCGCGCGCCTGCGCCAGCAGCTCCTGCCCCCTGGCATTGGGCTTGGCCTGCAGGGCCTTGTGCGCCTCCTGGATGGCGCGCGTGGCCGCCTGCAGCTCCTTGAGGCGGAAGGTCACCATCTGGTCGAACAGGCTGATCACCACGGCATAGCGCGACTCGGACAGATTGGCATCGAACTGCACCTTGGCGCGCTGCGCCACCTCCTGCGGCACGGGGTAGCCGGCCGGCGCTTTGAGCTGGCTGTAGGGCAGGATGGGCAGGCGGCTGATCTTGGGGTCGAACAGCAGCTGCTGGCCCGGCACCGACATGGTGAAGGCCATGAACTTGCGCGCCTCGTCGGCATTCTTGGCGCCCGCGATCAGCGCGATGTTGGCCGGCACCACGGCCGTCATCGCCGGGTAGGCGAAGTCCACCGGGAAGCCCGAATACTTGCCCGCCAGCCCGAAGAAATCGATCACGATGCCTATGCCGTACTGGCCGTTGTTCACGCCATCGGGCACGGCAAAGCTGCGGTCGGTCACGGCGGCGGCGTTGCCCATCATGGACAGCAGCTGGCGCCAGCCCTTGTCCCAGCCCTCGCCCTGCAGGATGGTCTCCACCGTCAGCTGCGTGGTGCCCGAGCGCGAGGGCGAGGAGATGGCGATGTGGCCGAAGTACTCGGGCCGCGTCAGGTCGCTCCACTCCTTGGGCGCCGCCAGCTTGTGCGCCTTCAGGTAGCGCGTGTTCCACATGATTCCGTAGCCTGCCAGCGCCTGGCCGTAGTACAGGCCCTGCGGGTCGTTGAGCGGGTAGTTGCCGATCTTGGCGGGCGCGGCCGGATTGCGCGTCTCGGGCGCGGCGGTCAGCAGCTTGTTGCGCGCCAGCACCTCGAAGGCATCAGGGGCGCTGGCCCACATGATGTCGGGCCGCTGGCCCTCGGGCAGCTCGCGCACATAGGCCACGGCGGCCGTGGTGTTCTTGTTCAGGATCTCGATCTTGATCCCCGGATTGGCCGCCTCGAAGGCCTTCTGGTAGGCCGTGGTCAGCTCCTTGGGAAACGAGGTCAGCACCGTCACCGTGCCGGCCTGCGCCGCCATGGCGGCGCCCCACAATCCTGCGGCCATGGCGGCCGTCAGCCATCTGCGTTGCTGCATTGCTGTCTCCTTCGGGTTGTTGTGCGGTCAATCTGCAACCCACTGTAGGCAGCGCCGGCCCGGCCGGCCAATCATTGTTTCTGATGCCATGCATCAGCGGCGGCGGCGCTCGGGTTAACCCGGCGCGAAAGCACAAGCACGGCAAAGAGCACAAAGACCATGCCAGCAGCCTCAGTCCCAATTTGGGACTAACATCCACCCATGCACATCGTGGCCCGTTCCACCCTCGTCAATTTCTACAGCAGGCCGGAGCATGCGGATGCCAAAGGGCCGCTTGAGGCGTGGTTCGACATGGCCACCCGCGCGCAGTGGACCTGCCCCCAGGACGTGAAGGACCAGATCGGCAATGCCAGCATCGTGGGCAACAACCGGGTCGTGTTCAACGTCAAGGGCAACGACTACCGCCTGATTGCCGCCATCGCCTACAGGCAGCAGTGGCTGTACATCAAGTTCATAGGCACGCACGCGCAGTACGACAAGGTGGATGCCGCCACAGTGGACCAGAGCCTGCAATGAAAGGAATGACCATGGAAATCCGCCCCATCCGGACCGAGCAGGATTACAGGACAGCACTGACCGAGATCTCGCAACTGATCGACAAGGACCCGGCCCCGGGAACGCCCGACGGCGACAGGCTGGACATTCTCGGAACGCTGGTTGAGGCCTACGAGGCCAGGCACTACCCCATCGCTCCCCCCGACCCTATCGATGCGCTGCGCCTGCTCATGGAGTCCCGGGGCATGACGGTCAAGGACCTGGTGCCCTACATCGGGCAGACCAACCGCATCTACGAAATACTCAACCGCAGCCGCCCCCTGACGCTGAACATGCTCTACAGGCTTCATGACCTGGGCATACCGGCCGAGAGCCTGCTGTCCCGCCCGCGCACCGCCGCCCCGGAAAGCCACGGTTGATGCCCACCCCGGCCGGGAGGCGTGCTGGCGCACCGGGAAATCCCCAGCCACCGCTGTCCCGCCCCTGACTGCTGCACAGCAGCAAACCGGAATAATCGGCGGGATGCTGCAAGCCCCCTCTTCCCTCCCCGCCACGGCCGCTGAAGAAGCGCCCATCTACGCTCCCACACGCCCCTGGCGCTCGCGCATGGTGCCGGTGCGCACCATGGAGTACCACGTGCGCGAGTGGGGACCCGTAGATGGCGATCCCGCGCTGGCGCCGCTGGTGCTGGTGCACGGCTGGATGGATGTGGCGGCCTCCTACCAGTTCGTGGTCGATGCCTTTGGCGAGGCCTTCATGGCGGGGCGCCGCATCATTGCGCCGGACTGGCGCGGCTTCGGCCTGAGCCGGCCGGCCTGGCCTGCCGACCGGCATGACTTTGCCGACTACCTGGGCGACCTGGACCATCTGCTGGACACCCTGGCGGGCGATACGCCCGTGGACCTGGTGGGCCACAGCATGGGCGGCAACGTGTCCATGATGTATGCGGGCGCGCGGCCTGCGCGCATACGCCGGCTGGTCAATCTGGAGGGTTTCGGCATGCCGGCCACCCGGCCAGACCAGGCGCCTGCGCGCTATGCGCAGTGGATGGACGAGCTGCGCCAGCTGCGCAGCGGCGGCATGGAGCTCAAGAGCTATGACAGCGTGCAGGACGTGGCCCGCCGGCTGATGAAGACCAACCGCCGCCTGACCGAGGACAAGGCGCTGTGGCTGGCCCACCACTGGGCGGCGCCCAATGCGCAGGGCCGCTGGGAAATCCTGGGCGACACGGCGCACAAGCTCATCAGCGCGCAGCTGTTCCGCGTGGAAGAAATCCTGGCCCTGTACCGTGCCATCACCGCGCCCGTTCTGGCCATCGAAGCCAGCGACGACAGCCTGGGCATGTGGTGGAAGGACCGCTACACGCTGGCCGAGTACCACGAGCGCATCGGGCAGATTGCCGACTGCCGCACGGCCGTGGTCCAGGACGCCGGCCACATGCTGCACCACGACCAGCCGGCGGCCGTGGCCGGGCTGATCGAGCAATTCCTCGGCACCTGAGGCCTGCGCGCGCCGCTGCTGCAGCCTGCTGCAACCTACTGGGGCCGCAGCATCATGGAATGGCGCCAGCGCGCAGGCGCCATCTGCAGGGGCCGGTAGCGGCCGTCGGCCCATTCGGCAGACATGTCCGCATAGCGGCTGGACAGGGCCACGCCGCTTTGGCCGGTCTGGTAGATGAACAGCGAGCGCTCGGGCTCGGCCAGGTCGTAGATGGCGCGCAGCGATGCCGCATGGCGGTTGGCGAACGGCGCCCTGGCATCGCCGGGCAGGTACTGGCCCACGTTGACGGTGTAGCTGTCGCCGCCCGATGGCACGCTGACATTGAAGATGCCCGCCAGCAGCCCCACGCTGCCCAGCGGCCGGTGGCTGCTCAGGGCCGCATGCACCGCGCCCCAGCGCCAGCGGCCCAGATCGCTGCCCTGCATGGACTGCAGGCGCACCAGCGCCCGGTCCAGCGCCTGGCTGACCTGGGCACTGCAGCCTGCAGCCGCGCACCACCAGCCGTCGCGGCGTTCCAGCATGCCTTCGATGCCTGCGCGGTAGTCGCGCTTGCCATAGGTGGCCGCAAAGGTCTGTGCGCCAATGCGCGGGATCACCAGGCCGCGCGTGAGTTCGTCCACCCAGGCGGCAAAGATCAGGGGCGCGGCCTGCGCAGCATCCATGCGGCCGTCGAACTGCGCCATCACCCGGCGCGCCTGCCCGGCCAGCGGATGTGTGGCCGGCGCTTCGTCCAGGGCCTTGAGCATTTGCGGCAGCAGGGCGCGGGCGGCCAGCGAGGTCTGGTCGTTCTGGATGGAGGCCATGCTGACCACGTCGTGCCTGTCCTTCGCATCGATGAGTTCGGTGATGCGCTGGTGCCGGTACGGCAGGCTCCAGTCCTGGGTGAGGAAGTGGGCATAGCCCTCGCGCGTGATGCGCTGGTTGGCGGTGGCCAGATAGCCCTGCGCCGTTCCATCGTCCTGCGGGGCCTGGTCGTAGGGCAGCCAGCCCTGCCAGTCGTAGCGTGCCTCCCAGCCCGGCGCGGGCGCCACGCCGCGCAGGTCGTTGTCGGCCGCGCGCAGCGGCACCCGGCCTGCGGCCTTGAAGCCGATGTCGCCATGGACATCGGCCGCGACGATGCTCTGCATGGGCGAGTGGTAGTCGGCAAAGGCCTCGAACAGCTGGGCCACGCTGCGCGCCTCGTTGGCGCGCAGGCCGGCCTGCACGGTGAGGTTGTCGGTGTCCAGCGCCGCCCAGCGCAGGGCCACGGCGTAGCGGCGCTTGTCGAGCACGGCCTCGTACTGGGGCTGCACATCGCTGATCACGGGGCCGTGGCGCGTGCTGCGCAGCGTGAGCTGCACATCGGCCCGGCCCTTGACCCTGATGCGCTCGCTGCGCTCGGTGAAAGGCGCCCAGCCGTCCGGCGTGCGGTAGCGGCCCGGGTTGCCTGGATCGATCTGCTCCAGGTACAGATCCTGCACATCGGGATTGGTGTTGGTAAAGCCCCAGGCCACCTCGCGCGTGCGCCCCAGCACCACGAAGGGCAGGCCCGGCAGGGTGGCCCCCACCACATCAATGGGCGCCAGCGGCGTGCCGTCCTGCGCATGGCCGGCGGGCGACTGCAGACGCGCGTAGTACCAGATGGCGGGCGCGCTCAGGCCCAGATGGGGATCGTTGGCCAGCAGGGGCTTGCCGCTGACCGTGCGGCTGCCCGAGAGCACCCAGTTGTTGCTGCCCTTGCCGTCGTTGGTGCCCGCATCGCGCACCATGTCGCGGGACCAGCGGGCCCAGGCATCGCTCGCCTCGCCGGCGGCAGCCACCTTGGGCGCAGACGCCGCCTGTGCCTCCTGGCGGTACACGCCCAGCCCCCGGTAAAGCGCGGCCAGATCGGTGGCGGTGGCCGGCGCCTCGCCCGGATAGGGCGGCATCAGCTGCCACAGCTGCTGTGTGTCCAGTTGCGAGAGCGCGGCCAGCCGCGCGAACTCGTTGCCCCAGTTGCCGCCCAGGTCCAGCGCCATCATCAGCGCCCAGCCCACGCTGTCCTCGGGCGCCCAGGCCGAGCTGTCGCCTCCGCCCGGCGTGGTGCCCAGCAGCATGAATTCGGGCACCTGCGGATGCTGGCGCATGGGCAGGGCCGCATAGAAGGCCGCGATGCCCTCGCTGTAGGCCTGCAGCGCCTCGCGCGCGTTGGCGGGCAGGGATGCGTACTGGCGCCGCGCCGCGCCGCGTATGTCCAGCGCACGCATGAGCTTGTCGGTATCCAGCGTGGCCGGCCCGAGGACCTCGGACAGCGTGCCGTGCATCAGGCGGCGGTTGAACTCCAGCTGCCAGCCGCGCTCCTGCGCATGCACATGGCCCAGCGCGCGCCACAGGTCCTGCGGCGTGAAGGCGCTGATGTGGGTGATGTCGGCCTCGTCGCGCCGCACACGCACGGGCTGCTCCAGGCCGGCCAGCGTGAGCTGTCCGTCGAGCACCGGCTGCACGCGCACGGCATAGATGGCCACCGCGCTGCCGGCCAGCAAGGCCGAGCCGACCAACGCCACGGCGCCCACGCTCCACCATCGCGAGTTCAGGATTCGCATGACTCCCATTCTTCTCCCTTCCCCCTGCTTTTTTTTCATATCGTAGCGTTGCAGTTTGTAGCATATGAACTGGTCCATTGCTCACATTGCTCACATTGCTCACGACGAATCGTCAGCAAGTCTGGCCCCGCCTTCAGGCGACAATCAGCGCCCGCCCTGCGCAGTTGGATGCAGGGCGCCAGACAGAAACAGGAAGTACCAGGAATGTGGCCTTTCAGCCTCTTGAAGAAGCTCAGCCAGGACCCGCCCGTGGGCCAGCCCCGTGGTGACTACATAGGCTGCTACCTGCTGGGAACCGAGGCGCCGGGCCAGGCCGGCGTCAGCTACGTCTCGCTGGCCACCACGCGCGAGCAGCTGCAGGCCGATGCCCGCGCCTACCTTGAAGGCTTCGTGCGCGACCACCCCGAAGCGGCCGACACTGACCTGTCCGCCATCCGCTCCCTGCTGGAGAACCTGCCCCAGCGCCTGGACGCCCACCTGTCCGGCGACACGCGCGTGCCGCTGGCCGAGCAAGGCGGCACCGTGCTCTTCCTGCGCACCGGCATGCGCGCCCGCCGCAAGGAAAACGGCCGCTACCTCGAATAGCAGTCAGCCCCCACCGCCACCGTACAGAGCCTCAAAAACTGGCGCGGCCAAGAACAAGGGACAGCGAGCAAGGGTCTACGCCGGCCGCGCCGCCCCCCCGCGAAGCGAGAGAGGGAAGGCGCGCAGCGCCTCAGGGGGAGTTCTGCTTGTGCACGTCTTGCCAGCGCAGCATGTCGGTCACGCGCTCGGCCTTGTCGGCATCAAAGCCCAGGCGCTCCACCCGCTCGGCCGGATTGGCCCAGGTGCCGAACAGCAGGTCCCAGACGGGCAGGCCGTAGTTCTGCGCATGGTGGCCGTACTGGTGGTGCACGGTGTGCATCTCGGGCCGCTGCACGATGTATCCCAGCCAGCGCGGCGTGCGGATGTCGGCATGCAGGAACAGGTCGAACGCCCCCGTGAGGCCGATGGCGAAGGCGGCAGCCAGCGGGCTGGCCCCCAGCACCCAGTAGCTGGACAGCGCGCTCAGCAGCACGGCGGCGGCCGTGTCCATGGGATGGGCGAAAAACGCCGTGAGCGCCTCCACGCGCGGCGCGCTGTGGTGCAGCTGGTGGAACAGGCGCCACAGCGTGTCCGACCGGTGCGTGGCGCGGTGCCACCAGTAAAAGACAAAGCTGGTGAGCACAAAGCTCAGTGCGCCCACGGCCCAGGCCGGCCATTGCCGGCCCACGTCCAACAGCGCATGGCGGCGGATGCCGTCCGAGAACAGATGGCCTACCGCCAAGGTGGTGGCCAGCGTGCCCAGGCCCAGCAGCGTGGACAGGATCAGCCAGCGCCGGTCGCAATGGTTGCGCGAGGCCGGCGCGATCACCTCGCGCGTGAAGATGCCGACGAACATCAGCGCCAGCAGCGGGTAGGCCGCGAACTCCCACATCTGCAGCATGCCGTCTGCTCCTTGCCGCTCAGTGCACGTGGCCCCAGTAGATCAGCGCATCGCGCCCTTCGACCGACAGCGACACGGGCGCGCCCACGGGCAGCATCACCTTGGTCGGCACATGGCCGTAGGGCAGGCCCTGCAGCACGGGGCACTTGACCTGGCTGCGCAGCCAGTCGATCACGGTCTGCAGCTTGAAGCCCTTGTCATGCGAGCTGAGCTTGAACTCGCTGAACTGGCCGAACACGATGGCCTTTTGCTGGGCCAGCACGCCCGCATGCAGCAGCTGGGTCAGCATGCGCTCCACGCGGTAGGGATGCTCGCCCACGTCTTCCAGGAACAGGATGCCGCCCTTGATCTGCGGGAAGTACGGCGTGCCCAGCAGGGACACCAGCACGGCCAGGTTGCCGCCCCACAGCGTGGCGCCGCCGCTGATGTAGAAGTCCTTGACGGCAGGCTTGCCGTCTTCGCGCAGGCCGATCTTCGGCATCTGCCAGCCTGCGCCCTCGCCCTGGCCGCTGAGCAGGTCGTTGAAGCAGTCCAGCATGATGTCGTCCACGCCGCCCTCGGCATCGGGGCGGCCGAAGTCGTGCACCAGCAGCGGGCCGGCCCAGGTGGTGGCGCCGGTCCTGGCCAGCAGGGCCAGCGACAGCGCCGTGAAGTCGCTCAGGCCCACGAAGCGAGTGCCGCCTGCGATGGCCTTGGCCACGGCCTTGTACTTGATGCCCGGCAGGATGCGCGTGAGGCCGTAGCCGCCGCGCGTGGGCAGCGCCAGGTCGGCACCGCTGGCCGCCGCACGGTCGATGGCCGCCAGGCGCGTGGCGTCGTCGCCGGCAAAGCGCTGGTGGCTGCTCAGCGCATCGGCATCGATCTCCACCTGGTGGCCCATGGCCTCCAGGCGGCGCACGGCCCGCTTGAAACCGGCCTTGTCGCGCACGGCGCCGGCGGGCGAGTAGATGTAGATGTGGCGCGGCCCCTGGTCATGCGCGTGGCCGCAGCAGCTGCCGTCGGCGGCGTGCACATGGCCGTGATCGTGATCGTGGCTGTGGGCAGCGCCATGATCATGTGGATGTTCGTGCCCGTGGGCACAGCAGGTGCCGTCGGCGGAATGCACATGTTCGTGCGCATGATCAACGGGTGCAGGCGCGGCAGCGGCTGCCTTTTTGCGGGGCGTGCCGGATGTGCTGGGTGTGCCGGGCGTGCTGGAAGAGCGGGAACTGCGCGAAGTGGCCAAGGTGGTTCCATGCCGGCCCTGGCCGGCATGCTCCATATTGCAAGGGGAGTGAAGACGGGGACCTGCCGCCGCGCAGCCCCGGCAAGGGGCCGGCGGCGCTGGCCTATGGGCGGAAGTATTCCACAGCGTCGGCCACCATGCCGGCTGCGCACAGGGGAACCCAATGGCCGCACGGGGATAGGCGCAGCTGCGCCGGCGGCAGCTGTGGCAGCGCCTGCAGCCAGGCCTGGCGCCATGCGGGCGCGGGCAGCAGCACATCGTGCTCGCCGCCTTGCACCCACAGGCGCTGCTGCTGGCTCCACTGCGCCAGCAACGCCATCGGCAGCGCAGGCATTTCGGCCCGCACGCGGGGCCAGGCCTGCAGCGCGGCGCGGTGGCCGGGTTGGGAAAACGGCAGGTTCCAGGCCTGCGGCTGTGCGCCGGCCTCCTCGCCCGCCTCGCGCATGGCGCGGCCCACGGGCCATGACGGCTTGCGCGCCGCCTGCGCAAACCATTGCATGCAGGCATGGGGCGCCAGGCCTGCGGGCCAGGAATTCATGAGCCAGGCGCCGCAAAAACGGGCGGGCTCGGCCTGCGCCACGGCCAGGCCCAGGTGCACGCCATCGTCATGGCCGACCAGCACGATGTTCCGCAGGTCCAGCGCCAGCACCAGCTCGCGCAGCACTTGCACATGCCAGGCCGCGCTGTGCGCCTTGTCCTTCTTGGGCTGGTCGCTGCGGCCAAAGCCCGGCAGGTCGGGGACCACCACGCGATGGCCGGCCTGGAGCCAGCCGGGCAGCATGGGCTGGAACAGCTGGCCCCATGAGGGGCTGCCGTGCAGGCACAGCCAGGTCAGCGGTGCATCGTGCGGTCCTTCATCGACCACGGCCAGGCGCAGGCCTGCCAGCGCCGGCAGATCGCTGCGCCACTGCGGCTGGGCAAAGCCGCCGAAGGTGGAATCCGCATGGCGCAGTGCCGTGTCCTTGAGCGGATGCGGCTGGGCCGCGCGCTGCTCGGCGCGGCGCGTGCGAAAGAAGTCCGACATCAGGGCCGCGCATTCGCCGGCCAGCACGCCGCGCGTCACCTGCGTGTGGTGGTTGATCTGCGGCAGCGCAAACACGTCCAGCACCGATCCGGCCGCGCCCGTGCGCGGCTCGGCCGCGCCATAGACCACGCGGCCCAGGCGCGCATGCAGCATGGCGCCGCTGCACATGGTGCACGGCTCCAGGGTCACGTAGAGCGTGCAGTCGTCCAGCCGGTAGTTGCCCAGGTGCGCGGCCGCATCGCGCAGCGCCAGCACCTCGGCATGGGCCGTGGGGTCGCCCTGGGCCACGGGCGCGTTGCGGCCCCGGCCGACGATGGCGCCGTCCTTGACGATGATGGCGCCCACGGGCACCTCGCCTGCCTGGGCGGCGGCACGCGCCAGCTCCAGGGCGGCGCGCATCCAGGCCTCGTCGTCGGCCTGCGGCAAGAAAGGGTGTTCGGCAGCCACGTTGTCAGCGCGTCAGGGCAGCGCCTTGCGCACGCCCTGCGCGTAGTGGTACAGCGTGACCACCGGCGCCTGCAGCTCGCCCTGGGGCGTGAAGGCAATCGGCGCCGTCACGCCCTCATACCGGGTCTGGCGCAGATAGGGGATATAGGCATCGGGCCGGATGGAGTCGGCCCGCACCATGGCTTGGGCCAGCACCATGGTGGCATCGTAGGCGTAGGGGCTGAAGACCTGGTACTGGTCGGCAAAGCGCTGGTCATAGCGCTGCTTCCAGGCAGCGCCGCCCGGCATGCGCTCCAGCGGGCTGCCGCCGACGGCGCAGGTCACGTTGCGCAGCGGCGCCGCGTTGCCGGCCAGCTCGGGCAGGCGCAGCGTGCACTGGCCGTCGCCGCCCAGAAAGCGCACCTTGTCCATGGCCAGCTGGGCCATCTGCCTGAGCATGGGGCCGGCCTGGGCATCCAGACCGCCGAAGAAGATGGCGTCGGGCTTCTTGCCCTTGATGGCTGTGAGGATGGGGACGAAGTCCGTGGACTTGTCGCCGGTGTACTGCTTGTCCACGATTTCGATGCCCTGCTCGCGCGCCTGGGCCTCGAACAGCGCCACGATGCCCTGGCCGTAGGCCGAGCGGTCATCGATGATGGCCACGCGCTTGACGCCCAGCTTGCCCACGGCGTGGGACACCAGCGCATCGACCATGGCGCGGTCGTCGGCGATCACGCGGTACGTGGTGTCATAGCCCGACTGGGTGATGGCCGGGTTGCTGGCCGCAGGCGTGACCATGACGATGCCGCAGTCCTGATAGATGGACGTGGCCGGCAGCGTGGTGCCCGACTGCAGGTGGCCGACCACGGCCGCCACCTTCTTGTCGCACAGGCGCCGGGCCAGGGCCACGGCCTGGCCGGGGTCGCCGCCGTCGTCGCCGGCCTCCAGCTTCCAGTGCAGCTTGCGCCCGCCGATCTCCAGGCCCTTGGCATTGAGATCGTCCAGGGCCATGCGCACGCCGTTTTCCTCATCCTTGCCCAGGCTGGCAATGGGGCCGGACACCGGCCCGGCATGGGCAATGCGCACCACCAGGGGCGCATCGGCTGCACCCGGTGCAGCGGGCGCAGCGGGTGCAGCGGCCGTACCGGGTGCAGCCGCCGCAGCGGAAGCCCCTGCCGCCTGCCCGTTGGCCGGGCCGCTTCCCGGCAGCGCCCAGGCCAGGCCGCCGCTGCCCAGCATGGCGCACAGCAGGGCCGGGCCGGCCCACGGGAAATGGCGAATCGAGGCGTGCATGGCAACTCCTGGAAAAAACGGTCAATCAGTGAAACGGCGCCTTGGCCAGCGAAATCCGCTGCGGCGTGGCCAGTCTGGCGCTGCCCGGCCGGTCAAGGACTGGCGCAGCGAAAGCGCACCAGGCAGAGGGCGGAGCAGGCACGGGCCAGGGTGTCCGGCATGGCGGCCCGGCCCGTGCAGTGCGCATCCTAAAGGATAGGCAAAAACCGGCGCTGCGCGTCCGGGCATCGGGCGCATACCCCCTGGCGCGCGTTTTTTCGGGGCTGCGGCGATAATGCTGCGCCTCACCGCAAGCGGGCTGCGAGGTTTTCGTCGCCGGACCGCCCCAAGACAAAAAGCGGCCCCCTTGGGGGGCAGCGGACCTTGCGCAGCAAGGGTAGCGTGGGGGCCAGTTTCCCCCGCATTGCGCCCGACGCCCGGCCCCCCCACGCCGGTGCGGGTACGAACACAGAACACCACAAAGCCCCATGTCCCTCCTGCCCCACCAGCTCGAACTCCTGTCTCCCGCGCGCGATGCCGACATCGGCATCGAGGCCGTGAACCATGGCGCCGACGCCGTCTACATCGGCGGCCCGGCCTTCGGCGCGCGCGCCACGGCGGGCAACGACATCCGCGACCTGCAGCGCCTGATCAACCACGCGCACCGCTTCGGCAGCCGCATCTTCATCACGCTCAACACCATCCTGCGCGACGATGAACTGGAGGCCGCGCGCAAGATGGCCTGGCAGATCTACGAGGCCGGTGCCGACGCGCTGATCATCCAGGACATGGGCCTGCTGGAGCTGGACCTGCCGCCCATCCAGCTGCACGCCAGCACCCAGACCGACATCCGCACCCCCGAGAAGGCCCGCTTCCTGCAGGATGCCGGCCTGTCGCAGATCGTCGTTGCGCGCGAGCTGGACCTGCAGCAGATCGCCGCCGTGCGTGCGGCCACCGACCCGGCGCGCACCACCATCGAATTCTTCGTGCACGGCGCGCTGTGCGTGGCCTACTCGGGCCAGTGCTACATCACCCACGCCCACACGGGCCGCAGCGCCAACCGCGGCGACTGCAACCAGGCCTGCCGCCTGCCCTACGAGGTGCTGGACGCCAGCGGCCGCATCATTGCCCACGAAAAGCACGTGCTGTCCATGAAGGACAACAACCAGAGCGACAACCTGCGCGCCCTGATCGACGCCGGCGTGCGCAGCTTCAAGATCGAGGGCCGCTACAAGGACATGGGCTACGTGAAGAACATCACGGCCCACTACCGCAAGCTGCTGGACGAAATCATCGAGGAGCGCGAATTCTCCGACACGCCGCTGGCGCGCTCGTCTTCAGGAAGCACCACGTTCAGCTTCACGCCCGACCCCGACCAGAACTTCAACCGCGAGTTCACCGACTACTTCGTCAACGGCCGCAAGGACGACATCGGCGCCTTCGACACGCCCAAGACACCGGGCCGCGCCATCGGCTGGGTCACCAAGGTGGGCGAGAACTTCGTGGAGATCGAGACCTCGAGCCGCGACACCGAACTGCACAACGGCGACGGCCTGTGCTACTACGACCTGCAAAAGGAACTGGTGGGCCTGCAGATCAACCGCGCCGAGTCGGTGGATGCGAAGAAGTCGCTGTGGCGCCTGTTCCCCAAGGACCCCATCGCCGGCTTCAAGGATCTGCGCAAGGGCCTGGAAGTCAACCGCAACCGCGACATGGCCTGGGTGCGCACGCTGGACAAGAAGTCCAGCGACCGCCGCATCGGCCTGTGGGCCGAACTCAAGGAAACGCCCGACGGCTTTGCGCTCACGCTGACCGACGAGGACGGCTTCACCGCCACCGCCGCCATCGTGCAGGAACACCAGGCCGCCACCGACGCAGCCCGTGCCGAGGCCACGCTGCGCGAGCAGCTGGGCCGCTTCGGCGCCACCATTTTTTCCGTGCATGACATCGGCCTGCAGCTGAGCCAGCCCTGGTTCGTGCCGGCCTCGGCCCTGAACCAGCTGCGCCGCGACGCCGTCGCCGCGCTGGAGGCCGCGCGCCAGGCCGGCTTCGTGCGCCTGCCGCGCGCCCTGCCCGTGGAGCCGCCCGTGCCCTTCCCCGAGGACACGCTGACCTACCTGGCCAACGTCTACAACCAGAAGGCGCACGATTTCTACATCAAGCACGGCGTCAAGGTCATCGACGCGGCCTACGAGAGCAAGGAAGAAGAAGGCGAAGTCAGCCTGATGATCACCAAGCATTGCGTGCGCTTTTCCATGAGCCTGTGCCCCAAGCAGGCCAAGGGCGTCATCGGCGTCAAGGGCACGATCAAGGCCGAGCCGCTGCAGCTGATCAACGGCAAGGAAAAACTCACGCTGCGCTTCGACTGCAAGCCCTGCGAGATGCACGTGGTCGGCAAAATGAAGCGCGCGGTGATCAACCAGCACGCCAAGGAAATGCAGGAGTTTCCGATGCAGTTCTACCGCACGCGTCCCGTGCCCTCGGCCAGCGCCTGACCGGCCTCGGCCTCCACCCACAAGCGCCCGCGCTCCGTCAGGGCCGCCAGCCACCGCCCCTCTTCCTGCTCCAGCCTGACCCAGCCCGGCCCCGGTGTGCCGGCAATGGGTGCATCGCCCATCAGCGCCAGGCAGCGCATGAGCACGCTGGCGCCCTGCCCCAGGCGCTTGCCCAGCCTGGGCAGGGACATGGGTGCGGGCTCGGTGGCCAATTCGCGCAGGATGGCGGCGGCCAGTTCTTCCATGCCTTGCACTTCAGGCCGCCATTTCTTCCAGCGCAAGAGACGGCACGGCAGGCAGCCTGTGCGCCACCAGCTGCACGGGAATGGACTTGGAGCTGGGCGTGCCCGCCACGATGGCCGTGGCCGACAGCGGCACCAGCGGATTGGTCTCGGGATAGTAGGCAGCGATGCAGCCGCGCGGAATGTCGTAGGCCACGAGCCTGAAGCGCTCGGCGCTGCGCTGCTGGCCGTCATCCCACACCGTCTGCAGGTCCACCCAGTCGCCATCCTTCATGCCCAGGGCGCGGATGTCCTCGGCATGGATGAAGACCACGCGGCGCTGTCCGAAGACGCCGCGGTAGCGGTCGTCCATGCCGTAGATGGTGGTGTTGTACTGGTCGTGCGAACGCGTGGTGAACAGCGTGAACACCGGCGATGCGCCGGGGCTGCGCGCGGCGCGCGCGCGGTGCACGGGCGTGTCGCGCGGCACGGCGTGCACGAAGAAGCCGGCCTTGCCCCGGGGCGTCTCCCAGATGCGCTCGCTTGCCGCATTGCGCAGCTTGAAGCCGCCCGGCACGGCCACGCGCGCGTTGAAGTCGTGGAAGTCGTCGAAGACCTGCTCGATCAGCTCGCGTATGCGCGCATAGTCGCCGGCCAGCTCCTGCCAGGGCACGGGCCGCTGCGCGCCCAGCGTGGCGGCAGCCAGGCGCGCGACGATGGCGATCTCGCTGAGCAGGTGCTCGGACGCAGGCGGGTTGATGCCGCTGGAGATATGGACCATGCCCATGGAGTCCTCCACCGTCACGCCCTGCGGCCCGGTGGCCTGCATGTCGATCTCGGTGCGGCCCAGGCAGGGCAGGATCAGCGCCTCGCGGCCGTGCACCAGGTGGCTGCGGTTGAGCTTGGTGGTCACATGCACGGTCAGGTCGCAGCGGCGCAGCGCCTGCCAGGTGGCATGCGTGTCGGGCGTGGCCGCCGCGAAGTTGCCGCCCAGCGCGAAGAAGACCTTGCCCCTGCCTTCGAGCATGAGGCGGATGGACTCGACCACGTCCACGCCGTGGGCGCGCGGCGGCTCGAAACCGAAGACCTGCTGCAGCCGGTCCAGCAGCGCGGCCGGCGGCTTCTCCCAGATGCCCATGCTGCGGTCGCCCTGCACATTGCTGTGGCCGCGCACCGGGCAGGCGCCCGCACCCGGGCGGCCGATGTTGCCGCGCAGCAGCAGCAGGTTGACCAGCATCTGCACGGCGGCCACCGAATGCATGTGCTGCGTGATGCCCATGCCCCAGCAGACGATGGTGCTGCGGGCGGCGATGTAGACCTCGGCCGCCGTCTGCATCTGCGCGCGGCTCAGGCCGGACTCGGCCTCCAGCAGGCCCCAGTCCTCGGCACGCAGGTCCTCGGCCAGGGCCTCGAAGCCGGTCGTGTGTTCGGCGATGAAGGCATGGTCCAGCACGCCGCCGCACCCGTGCCCCAGTGCATCGTCCTGCGCGATCACATGCTTCATGATGCCCTTGACGGCCGCGATGTCGCCGCCCACGCGCAGCTGAAAGTAGTGCGTGCTGATGGGCGTGGCGCCCAGGGTGGCCATCTCCAGCTTGCTTTGCGGGTCCTGGAAGCGCTCCAGCCCGCGCTCGCGCAGCGGGTTGAAGCTCAGGATGCGCGCGCCGCGTTTGTGGGCTGCGCGCAGCTCGCCCAGCATGCGCGGGTGGTTGGTGCCGGGGTTCTGGCCGAAGATGAAGATGGCATCGGCCTGCTCGAAATCGGCCAGCTGCACCGTGCCCTTGCCCACGCCGATCTGCGGCTTCATGCCGCTGCCGCTGGGCTCGTGGCACATGTTGGAGCAGTCGGGGAAATTGTTCGTGCCGTAGGCGCGCACGAACAGCTGGTACAGGAAGGCCGCCTCGTTGCTGGCGCGGCCCGAGGTGTAGAAGATGGCCTGGTTCGGGTCGGGCAGCGCGTTCAGGTGGCGGGCAATCAGCGCAAAGGCGTCGTCCCAGGCGATGGGCCGGTAGCGGTCGCTGGCCGCGTCGTACACCATGGGCTCGGTGAGCCGGCCCTGGTCTTCCAGCCAGAAATCGCTTTGCACCATGAGCTCGGCCACCATGTGCCGGGCAAAGAATTCGGGCGTCACGCGGCGCGCCGTGGCCTCGGCCGCCACGGCCTTGGCACCGTTCTCGCAGAACTCGAAGGTGGAATGGTGGTTACGGTCGGGCCAGGCGCAGCCCGGGCAGTCGAAGCCGTCGGGCTGGTTGGCCGACAGCAGCGTCTTGGCGCCCTTGACGGCGATATCCTGGCGCATCAGGGCCTGGCTCACGCTGCGCAATGCGCCCCAGCCGCCAGCGGCCCCCTTGTAGAACTCGATCTTTTGTTCGGACATGGGCCGGGAGTGTTCCGCCTGTCCATGATCCAGGTCAAATCACATCTCCAAATGGAGAGATTCAGCAAAGATATGAGCACGGCATCCTTGCCCTGCGCCATGCTGGCAACCTCCGCCCTGAACCGCCGATGAACTCCACAGCCATACACACCGCCATCCCCGAAGACGCCGCGCTGATCGCTCCGCTGTTCGACGCCTACCGCCAGTTCTACGAGCAACCTGCGGATGCCGACGCGGCGCTGGCCTTCATCACGGCGCGGCTGGAGCGCGGCGAATCCGTGATCCTGCTGGCCCGCCGACCGGACGGCAGCGCCCTGGGCTTTTGCCAGCTCTACCCCTCGTTCTGCTCGGTGCTGGCCGCGCCCATCTACGTGCTCTACGACCTCTTCGTGGTGCCCGAGGCGCGCCGCCTGGGCGTGGGCCGCGCCCTGCTGCTGGCGGCCGAAGCCCATGCCCGCGCCACGGGCCATGCACGCATGGACCTGACCACGGCACGCAACAACCTGCGCGCCCAGGCGCTGTACGAGTCGCTGGGCTGGGTGCGTGACGAAGTGTTCCTGACCTATGCGCGCCATCTGCAGGCTTGAGCCGCCAGCGGCCTAGCGCAGAACCCGCAGCTCCCGCGCCAGCGCCACGGCCTGGGTGCGGCTGCGCGCGCCCAGCTTGAGGTTGATGCTGCGCAGGTGGGTGCGCACCGTGCTGTCGGAGACGAAGAGCTTCTCGGCCATGGCCGCATTGGAGTAGCCCGAGGCCAGCAATTCCAGCACGCGCAGCTCCTTGCGGGTCAGGGGCTCGGCAAGCGCCGTGGCCGGCGCCGGGCCCTGGGGCGCATCCGCTGCCTGCAGC
This sequence comes from Delftia sp. WY8, assembly GCF_018437695.1. Lineage (NCBI taxonomy): Bacteria > Pseudomonadati > Pseudomonadota > Betaproteobacteria > Burkholderiales > Comamonadaceae > Delftia > Delftia sp. WY8. The sequence goes on along the minus strand of NZ_CP049795.1, from coordinate 5,708,012 downwards.
TCGGGGGGATCGGCGGGCTCGGCAGGCTCGCCCAGGGCAGACAGCAGCCGCTGCGCATGGGCGGCAGCCTCCGGCTCCGCCGCTTCCGTGCGGCGCGACAGTGAGGACGACAGTGAAGGAGACAGTGAGGGCGACAGCACGCGCTGCAGCACGGGCGCGAGCAGCGGCCCCTCATCGAGCATCAGGCGCACAAAGCCTTCGCTGGCACCGTGGCGCAGCGGCTGGGCCAGCATGGCGGCGGCGGCGTCCAGGTCGCCGCAGCCCGCCTCGGCCAGCGCGCACAGCACCTGCAGCTTGAGGCTGCGGTGGCGGCGCCCGCGCAGTTGCGCATCGGCCAGCAAGGGGGCGATGGCATCGCGCACGGCACGGCAGTCGCCAAAGTGCAGACCCCAGCGCAGCCGGGCGATGGCGATGTCCTCCACCTCGTGCGGCGGCAGGCGCAGGCGTTCCACGCGCGGCCATACGCCAGGGTCGTCGGCACGCTCCAGCGCCTCGGACGCGGCCGCCCGGTTGCCCTGCAGCACGAAGATGCGCGCATGTTCCAGCCGCGCGCTGGCCGTCACGCGCGGCAGCTGGCGCTCGTGCCCCAGGTATTCCAGTTCGGTGAGCAGGCCCACGGCGGCATCCACGTCGCCGCGCAGGAAGGCGATGCGCGCGCGCATGCGGTAGCTGGCGATCACGTGGTCGGGCAGGCCCACATCGCGTGCCAGCGGCAGGTAGACCTGCAGCAGGTGATCGGCGCCGTCGATGTCATTGCCCTCGTAGAGCACCCCCGCGTACAGGACGCCTGCCCAGGCATTGCCGTTGGTGGGGTTGTAGGCCGCGCTGCGCGGCGTGGCAGCCAGCGCCACCCTGAAACGCGCTGCCGCCTGGCGCAGCCGGCCGGCGGACAGGTCCAGCACGCCTTCCATGGCCTCGGTGTACATGCGGCTGAACAGGCTGCCGGCCTGGGTGCTGCGTGCCGCATCCAGCAGGCGGCGGGCCTCGTCGGTATCGCCCAGCACCGATGCCACGTAGGCCATGGCATTGGTCAGCGAGCTGTCCGCAAAGGGCCGGCAGCTGGGCAGGCGCGCCAGCGCCTCGCGGCCCAGTGGCGCAGCCTCTTCCACGCGGTCCATCATGGCCAGCAGCAGCGGCCGCAGGGCGATGACCAGGGCCTGCGCGGCAGGGTCGGCGGCCATGCCGGGCTCCAGCGCATCCAGCCACAGCTGTGCCTGCACGGGACCACGGGTGAAGCAGTCGGCATAGGCGGCCACGGCCTGCAGCAGCGGCTCGCGCGCCAGCAGCGGCGCCGGCAGGGCCGTGAACCAGCGCGACAGCAGGCGCATGCGGCCCTGCTCCATCAGCGCCTCGGCATGGCGCGCCAGCAGGGACAGGGCATGCGGCAGGTCGCCGCCTTCCAGCGCATGCTCGATGGCGGGCACGGGCCGGCCGCAGGATTCGTACCAGCCGCTGGCCGCCAGATGCAGGCGCTGCACCTCGCCGGGGCGCTCGCGCTGCAGCTGGGCGCGAAGGAAGTCGGCAAACATGCTGTGGTAGCGCCAGCTGCGCCTGCCCTGCCCTTCGTCGGCCAGCGGCAGCAAGAACAGATGGGCCTGCTCCAGCGCCTGCAGCATGGCGGCGCCATCGGTGCGCGGCACCAGGGCCTGGCAGACCTGGGCATCCAGCGTGCGCAGGATGCTGGTGCGCAGCAAAAAATCGCGCACGGGCGCGGCCTGCTGTGCCAGCACGTCCTCGGCCAGGTAGTCGGCCACGGCACGCTCCGAGCCCGAGAAGCGCTCGATGAAGTCGCTGTGCGCCCCATACCGCTCCAGCGCCAGCGAGGCCAGCCACAGCGCGCCTATCCAGCCTTCGGTCTTGTCCACCAGGCGCGCCACGGCCTCGCGCGGCAGCGCGCAGCCGCGCAGGCGAAAGAACTCCTCGGCCTCGGCCGCTGAAAAGCGCAGCAGCGCCGCATCGATCTCCAGCAGCTGGCCGCTGGTGCGCAGCCGCCCCAGTCCCAGGGCCGGCAGCGCGCGCGAGCCTATGACCAGCCGGCCGTGCACGGGCAACTGCTCCATCAGCTGGCGCACCAGGCCCAGCACGGCATCGTTGTGCAGCACCTCGAAATCGTCGATGAACAGCGCAAACGACCGGCCTTCGCCGGCCAGCGACTGCAGCGCCCGGGACAGCTCGCCCGGCCCGTCCGCCTCGCGCTCGGCCATGCCGCCCAGGCCGCGCACGGCCGCACCCAGGCATTGCAGAAAGCGCGAGACATCGTTGTCGGCGGCATCCAGCGTGAGCCAGGCCGTGGCCTGCCCTTCGGCCTGCAGGCGCTCGCGCATCTGGCGCATGGCCGTGGTCTTGCCGAAGCCGGCCGGCGCACGCACCAGCACCACGCGGGCGCGCAGCGCCTCGGGCCAGCGCGCGGCCACCGCCAGGCGCGCCACCTGGGCTGCGGCCGCGCGCGGCGGGCTCAGCTTGGCCTGGGGCACATAGCCGGAACCGGGAGCAGGAATGGGCACTGGGGACGGCATGCGGGCGAGGAGCACATGGCAGGAGTGAAGGAGCGGGCACTTTCGTCGGTTTCGACGATGGCGGCAATGCGGGGTGATTCCTAGACTGGCCTGCAGATCATAGGCAGCGCAGCGCGCCCTGTCGCGAGCCAAGGCGACAGGGCGCGCGGCAAAGACTCTCACAAAGGAGACCCACACATGAAGCTTGACGCAAGCATCAGCGCCGTCGTCACGGGCGGGGCATCGGGCCTGGGCGCGGCCACCGCGCGCCGCCTGGCCGCCAGGGGCGTGCGCGTCGCCCTGTTCGACCTCAACGAGACGGCCGGGCAGGCGCTGGCGCGCGAGACAGGCGGCCTGTTCTGCCGCGTGGACGTGACCGACGAGGCCAGCGTGGACGCGGGCTTTGCCCAGGCCCGCGCGGCCCACGGGCAGGAGCGCATCCTGGTCAACTGCGCGGGCACGGGCAATGCCGTCAAGACGGCCAGCCGCGACAAGGCCACGGGCGAGATCCGGCACCTGCCCGTGGCCAATTTCGACCGCATCATCCAGATCAACCTGGTGGGCACCTTCCGCTGCATCGCCAAGTCGGCGGCGGGCATGCTCACGCTGGAGCCGCTGGCCGACGGCGAGCGCGGCGCCATCGTCAACACGGCCTCGGTGGCGGCGCAGGACGGGCAGATGGGCCAGGCCAGCTACTCGGCCAGCAAGGCCGGCATCACGGGCATGACCCTGCCCATCGCGCGCGACCTCATGGGCGAGGGCATCCGCGTGAACACCATCCTGCCCGGCATCTTCGACACGCCGCTGCTGCAGGGCGCGCCCGACAACGTGAAGGCGGCGCTGGCCGCCTCCGTCCCCTTCCCCAAGCGGCTGGGCCAGCCCGACGAATACGCCCACCTGGCCGAGACCATGATCACCAACGGCTACTTCAACGGCGAGTGCGTGCGCCTGGACGGCGCCATCCGCATGGCGCCGCGCTAGGCGCAAGGCCCAGGCACCACGGCAGGCACCGTCCCCGCGTTTTCCCTGGCCGGAATCGTCGCTTGCGACGATGCCCGGCCCGCGCCGGCCGGGCCACCATCCCCCCAGGAATACAGGAACAGGAGACATATCCATGGCACAGGCATACATCGTTGCCGCCACGCGCACGGCAGGCGGCAAGCGCGGCGGAAAGCTCTCGGGCTGGCATCCGGCCGATCTCGCGGCCCAGGTGCTGGACGAGCTGGTGCGCCGCAGCCAGGCCGACCCGGCCCAGGTCGAGGACGTGATCATGGGCTGCGTCAGCCAGGTCGGCCAGCAGGCGACGAACGTGGCGCGCAACGCGGTGCTGGCCTCGTCCCTGCCCGAGTCCGTGCCGGGCACCACGGTGGACCGGCAGTGCGGGTCGTCCCAGCAGGCCCTGCATTTCGCGGCCCAGGCCGTGATGTCGGGCAGCATGGACATGGTGATCGCCGCAGGCGTGGAGAGCATGTCGCGCGTGCCCATGGGCACGCCCAACGCCCTGCCCGCCAAGGCCGGCCTGGGCGTGTACATGAGCCCGGCCATGCAGCAGCGCTATCCGGGCGTGGAGTTCAGCCAGTTCATGGGCGCCGAGATGATGGCCGGCAAGTACGGCCTGGCCAAGGACCAGCTGGACGCCTATGCGCTGCAAAGCCATGAGCGCGCCGTGCAGGCCGCGCGCGAGGGCCGCTTCGACCGCGAGATCCTGGCCGTGCAGGCGCGCAGCGCCGAAGGCGGTGCCGAGGGCGAAGGCCAGCCGCACACGGTGGATGAAGGCATACGCTTCAACGCCACGCTGGAGGGCATTGCCGGCGTCAAGACCATCCGCGAAGGCGGCTGCGTGACCGCCGCCACGGCCAGCCAGATCTGCGATGGTGCCAGCGGCGTCATGGTGGTCAGCGAGCGCGGCCTCAAGGCCCTGGGCGTGCAGCCGCTGGCGCGCATCCACCACATGAGCCTGCTGGGGCATGACCCGGTGATCATGCTGGAGGCCCCCATCCCCGCCACCCAGGCCGCGCTGAAGAAGGCCGGCATGCGCATCTCCGACATCGACCTGTACGAAGTCAACGAGGCCTTTGCCCCCGTGCCCCTGGCCTGGCTGCAGGCCACGGGCGCCGATCCGGCGCGGCTCAACGTCAACGGCGGCGCCATTGCGCTGGGCCATCCGCTGGGCGCCTCGGGCACCAAGCTCATGGCCACGCTGATCCACGCCCTGCATGCGCGCGGCGGGCGCTACGGCCTGCAGACCATGTGCGAGGGCGGCGGCATGGCCAACGTCACCATCATCGAGCGCCTGTAGGCGCCGCCATGCCACCGTGCGGCCGGCGCGGCCCGCGCAGGCCGCCCACCATCGGGGGGAGGGAAAGCCATGAGCCAGGACTCGCAGCCCCTGCTGCGCATTGAAGGCGTTTCGCTGCGCTTCGGCGGCATCGTCGCGCTGGACGGCGTGAGTTTCGATGTTGCGGCAGGCCAGATCTGCGGCCTCATCGGCCCCAACGGTGCGGGCAAGAGCAGCCTGTTCAACTGCCTGTCGCGGCTGTATGCCTGGCAGGCCGGCCACATCCGCTTTCGCGGCCAGCCGCTGGCCACGCTGGCGCGCCACCGCATGGCCGCGCTGGGCATGGGCCGCACCTTCCAGAACCTGGCCCTGTTTTCTAGCATGACGGTGGCCGACAACGTGCGCCTGGGCACGCACAGCCACCAGCACGCCGGCTTTGTGCGCGACGCCCTGCGCCTGCCCGGCGTGCGCCGGCGCGAGGAAGAAGCCCGCGCCCAGGCGCAATCGCTGATGGCCCTGCTGGAGCTGACGGGCGTGGCAGAGCGCCGCGTGGCCGACCTGCCCTTCGGCACGCAAAAGCGCGTGGAGCTGGCGCGCGCCCTGGCCTGCCGCCCGCAGTTGCTGCTGCTGGACGAGCCGGCCTGCGGCCTCAACCATGAGGAGCTGGCCGGCCTGGGCGACCTGATCCTGTCGCTGCGCGACCGGCTGGGGCTGACCGTGCTGCTGGTGGAGCACCACATGGGCCTGGTCATGCGCGTGAGCGACAAGGTCGTGGCGCTGAACTTCGGCCGCAAGATCGCCGAGGGCACACCGGGCGAGGTTCGCTCCGATGCCGAAGTCATCCGCGCCTACCTGGGTTCGGACATGCAGCCGCAGGATCAGGACAGGGAGGTGGCGCATGCCGGCACTGCTTGAAATCCGCGGACTGCATGCGGCCTACGGGTCGGTGCGCGTGCTGGACGGCATCGACATGGACCTGGCCGAAGGCCGCGTCACGGCCCTGCTGGGCGCCAATGGCGCGGGCAAGACCACCACGCTGCGCGCCATCTGCCGCCACCTCGTGGACACGCGCGGCGAGGTGCGCCTGGCCGGCGAACGCATAGACCGGCACAGCACCGAGCGCATCGCGCGCCAGGGCGTGGGCCATGTGCCCGACGGGCGCGGCACCTTCGCCCAGCTCAGCGCCGAGGAGAACCTGCGCCTGGGCGCGCAGGCCCGGCCCACGCGCGCTGCCCGTGCAGACGTGGGCAGCGATATGGAGCGCATGTTCGGCTACTTCCCCCGCCTGCGCGAGCGCCGCACCCAGCAGGCCGGCACGCTGTCGGGCGGCGAGCAGCAGATGCTGGCCATTGCCCGCGCCCTCATGGGCCGCCCGCGCCTGCTGCTGCTGGACGAGCCCTCCTTCGGCCTGGCGCCGCTGGTGGTGCGCGACATCTTCGGCATCCTGCGGCGCATCAACGCCGAGCAGGGCACGACCGTCCTGCTGGTGGAGCAGAACGCGCGCCTGGCGCTGGAGCTGGCGCACAGCGCCTACCTGCTGGAGACCGGTCGCATCGTGCTGCACGGCCCCAGCGAAGCCATGCGCCGCAACGATGCGGTACGCCAGGCCTATCTCGGGGAGTAGCGGCCATGGACGCCTTCATCCACCAGTTGCTGGCCGGCCTGGCCACGGGCGGCATCTACGCCACCGTGGCGCTGGCCCTGGTCATGATCTACCAGGCCACGCACCACATCAATTTCGCGCAGGGCGAGATGGCCATGTTCTCCACCTTCATCGCCTGGGCGCTGCTGCAGGCGGGGCTGCCGTACTGGTGGGCCTTCCTGGCCACGGTGGCGCTGTCCTTCGTGCTGGGCGCGGCCGTGGAGTTCGCCATCATCCGCCCCATGCACAAGGCGGCGGACCTGGCCCAGGTGGTGGTCTTCATCGGCCTGCTGATCGTCTTCCACAGCCTGGCCGGCTGGATCTTCGGCTACACCATCAAGGAGTTCCCCAGCCCGTTCCCGGCCGACGCCTGGTACGGCAGCGCCCTGATGTCGGCCCATGAGGTGGGCACCATCTTCGTGGCGCTGTCCATCGTGGCCCTGCTGTTTGCCTTCTTCCGGCTCACGCCGCTGGGGCTGGCCATGCGCGCGGCCGCGCAGAACCCAGCCTCCTCGCGCCTGGTGGGCATCTCCGTGGGGCGCATGCTGATGCTGGGCTGGGGCCTGGCCGGCGCCATCGGCGCGGTGGCCGGGATGATGGTGGCGCCCGTGGTTTTCCTTGATCCGCACATGATGAGCGGCGTGCTGCTGTACGCCTTTGCGGGCGCGCTGCTGGGCGGCATCGACAGCCCCGCGGGCGCCGTGCTGGGCGGCTTCATCGTGGGCGTGCTTGAAAACCTCGTGGGCAGCTACGTCGTTGGCACCGAACTCAAGCTCTCGGTGGCCCTGGTACTGATCGTGGGCGTGCTCATCGTGCGGCCGGCCGGGCTGATGGGCCGCAAGGTCGTCAGGAGGGTTTGAACAATGTCCCCCCTGAGCGGCTACGCCGCTTCCCGTTGCACGGCGCCCCCTCTCTCGCTACGCGGGAGGGGGACGACACCCTCGCTTTTGGGCCACGCCAGTTTTGTGCCAAACGCCCTGGAGAACAATGATGTCCACACGATCCGCCTCCTCGTCTGACGCGCTGGTCGCCTCCATCAGCGCGCGCCGCCCCCTGCCCCTGGGCACGGTACTGATCGCGGCGCTGGCGCTGGCGGCCTGCTCGCTGGTCTTCGTGGCCAAGGGCTACCAGTTGTTCCAGGCCACCATGGTGCTGGCCTATGCCGTGGCCCTGGTGGGGCTGAACATCCTCACGGGCTACAGCGGCCAGATCTCGCTGGGCCATGGCGCCTTCTTCGCCATAGGCGCCTATGCGGCCGGCATCCTGATGGACCGCGCGGGCCTGGCCTACTGGCTTGCCGTGCCTGCAGCGGGCCTGGTGAGCCTGGCGGCGGGCTACCTGTTCGGGCGGCCCGCGCTCAGGCTGGAAGGGCTGTACCTGGCGCTGGCCACCTTTGCGCTGGGCGTGGCCATGCCCCAGCTGCTCAAGTACCGCCACCTGGAGGCATGGACCGGCGGCGTAGGCGGCATCGTGCTGACCAAGCCCGAGGCGCCCTGGGGCCTGCCGCTGGATGCCGACCAGTGGTTCTACCTCTATGCATTGGCCGTGGCGGCGCTGCTGTTCTGGATGGCGCGCAACCTCATAGACAGCGGCAGCGGCCTGGCGCTGCGCGCCATCCGCGACCATGCCATGGCGGCCGAGGCCATGGGCGTGGACAACGCGCACTGCAAGTCCATGGCCTTTGCGATTTCGGCCGGCTACACGGGCGTGGGCGGCGCGCTGTCGGCCATTGCCGTGCAGTTCGTGGCGCCCGACTCCTTCACCATGTTCCTGTCCATTTCGCTGCTGGTGGGCGTGGTGGTGGGTGGCGTGGGAACGCTGTGGGGCGCGCTGTTCGGCGCCCTGTTCATCATGTTCATCCCGGGGCTGGCCGAGCAGGTGTCCAAGGCCGCGCCCTGGGCCGTCTACGGCACCGTGCTCATCGTCTTCATGTTCGCCATGCCCGGCGGCGTGATGGGCCTGCTGCACCGACTGGGCCGACCGGGCCTGCACCTGCCCCGGCAGCGGCCGCGTGCCTGACTTTCCATCCCCACCCACAGGAGTCCCCCATGAATTCCAGTCCGGCCGTCCGCATGGAACGCCACGGCAACAACGGCGACAGCGGCAACAACGGCGAGATCGCCCTCATCGTCCTCCAGGACAGCGCCCGCATGAATCCGCTGGGCAGGCCCTTGCAGCTGCGGCTGCGCGAACTGCTGGCCGAGGTGCGCGAGGACACCTCCCTCCGCGCCCTGGTGCTCACCGCCGAGGGCCGGGGCTTTTGCGTGGGCGCGGACCTGTCGTCCATGGGCGGCGCACAAGGCGGGGCACAAGGTGGGGCACAAGGCGGGGCCCAGGCCGATGGCCGCACGCTGGGCGAGCAGACGGCCGACAACATGCAGCAGCTGTCCAACCGCCTCATCCTGGACCTGCAGCAGTTGCCCGTGCCCGTGGTCTGCGCCATCAACGGCGCGGCAGCCGGGGCCGGCGTGGGCCTGGCACTGGCCGGCGACGTGGCGCTGGCGGCGCGCTCGGCCTACTTCTACCTGCCTTTCCTGCCGCGCCTAGGCATCGTGCCTGACCTGGGCACCACCTGGTTCATCGAGCGCCGGCTGGGCCGTGCGCGCGCCCTGGGCCTGTCCCTGCTGGGCGACAGGCTGGGCGCGCAGCAGGCTGCCGACTGGGGCCTGGTCTGGGCCTGCGTGGACGACGAGGCCCTGCGCGAGCAGGCCCTGGCCAAGGCCGCCCGCCTGGCGCGGCTGCCGGCCGGTGCCGTGCTGGAAGCCCGCCGCGCGCTGGACCACGCAGCCGCTTCCACGCTGGAGCAGCAGCTTCACTACGAGGCTGAACGCCAGCGCGAGCTGGTGGGCGCGCCGGCCTTCATGGAAGGCGTGCAGGCCTTCATGCAAAAGCGCGAGCCCGTGTTCGCGCCCCGCCAGCCGGGCTGACCGCCGCGCCTTCCCGCCACACCTTCCCGACGCACCTTGCTGCGCCCGCACATGCATTCGTCGGAATCGACGATGGGCGCGCGCCGGGCCGGTTCCTACCATGGACCGGCCACCACAAGAAAAGCGGGCACGGCGCCCGCAAGCCAGGAGACCACCATGCGCAACCCCTTCGCCCGCGGCCCCCGGGCCCTGATCGCCTGCCTGGCGCTGGTCCTGCCGGCCATCACCCCGGTGCCAACCCAGGCCCAGAAGAAGTACGACACCGGCGCCAGCGACACCGAGATCCGCATCGGCAACTTCGTGCCCTACTCGGGCCCGGTGTCGGCCTACGGAACCATCGGCAAGGCCCATGCGGCCTACTTCGCCAAGATCAACGCCGAGGGCGGCATCAACGGCCGCAAGATCACCTACCTCTCGGCCGACGACGCCTACAACCCCGCCCAGAGCGTGGAGCAGACGCGCAAGCTGGTCGAGCGCGACGGCGTGCTGCTGATGTTCGGCGCGCTGGGCACCTCGCACAACCAGGCCGTGCATCGCTACATGAACCAGCGCAAGGTGCCCCAGCTGTTCGTCTCCACGGGCGCCACGCGCTGGGGCGATCCGAAGAACTTCCCCTGGACCATGGGCTGGCAGCCCACCTACCAGCTCGAAGGCCGCACCTTCGCCCAGCACATCCTGGCCACGCGGCCCCAGGCCAAGGTGGCCGTCCTGATGCAGAACGACGACTTCGGCAAGGACTACCTCAAGGGCGTGCTCGACGGCTTCGGCGAGCAGGCCAAGCAGCGCATCGTCGTGCAGCAGACCTACGAGGTCGGCGACCCCACGGTGGACAGCCAGATGGTGGCGCTCAAGGGCTCGGGGGCGGACACCTTCATCAACATCAGCACGCCCAAGTTCGCGGCCCAGTCCATACGCAAGGCCGCCGACATCGGCTGGAAGCCTGCGCACTACCTGGTCAGCGTCTCGCTGTCCATCAGCTCGGTGCTCAAGCCCGCGGGCCTGGACAACGCGCGCGGCGTGATGACGGCCAGCTACCTGCGCGAGCCCTCGGACCCCACCAACCAGGGCACGCCCGAGCTGGCCGGCTACCTGGCCTTCATGAAGCAGTTCTACCCAGCCGGCGACCCCAACGATTCGCTCAACGTCATCGGCTACTCCCAGGCCCAGACCCTGGTGCAGGTGCTCAGGCAGGCCGGCGACGAGCTCACGCGCGCCAACATCATGAAGCAGGCCGCCAGCCTGAAGATGGACCTGCCCATGCTCTACCCGGGCATCAGCCTGCAGACCGGTGCGGACGATTTCTTCCCCATCAAGAAGATGCAGCTCGTGCGCTTCGACGGCAGCCGCTACGCGCCCGTGCAATGACCCCGGCCTTCAGGACAACGACAGGAGACACCCCCATGCCCGCCTTGCAAGGACTGATGCAGGACCGCCCGCTCATGATCTCGTCGCTGATCGAGCATGCGGCGCGCTTTCATCCGCACACCGAAATCGTCTCGCGCCTGCCGGAAACCCGGGACGGTGGCCTGCACCGCACCGACTGGGCCGGCATGCGCCGCGCCTCCTGCCAGGTGGCCAACGCCCTGCAGTCGCTGGGCGTGCAGCCTGGCGAACGCGTGGGCACGCTGGCCTGGAACAGCTGGCGCCACCTGGCGCTGTACTTCGGCGTCTCGGGCAGCGGCGCGGTGCTGCACACCATCAACCCGCGCCTGTTTCCCGAGCAGATCGAATACATCGCCAACCATGCCGAGGACCGGGTGCTGTTCTTCGACGTGACCTTCGCGCCGCTGGTGGAAAAGCTCGCACCGCATCTGAAGACCGTCACCACCTATGTCTGCATGAGTTCGCGCGAGCACATGCCCGCGCTGGACCTGCCCGGCCTGCGCTGCTGGGACGAGCTGGTGGGCAACCAGAGCGAGGACTTCGACTGGCCCGAGTTCGACGAGCGCACGGCCTCGTCGCTGTGCTACACCTCGGGCACCACGGGCCACCCCAAGGGCGTGCTGTACTCGCACCGCTCCACCGTGCTGCACACGCTGATGGAGCTGGCGCCCGACACCTTCGGCCTGAACGCGCGCGAGACCGTGATGCTCATCGTGCCCATGTTCCATGCCAACGCCTGGGGCACGCCCTATGCGGCGGCCATGGCCGGCGCACGGCTGGTGCTGCCCGGCCCGCACCTGGACGGCCAGAGCGTCTACGAGCTCATGCGCGACGAGAAGGTCACCTTCTCGCAGGGCGTGCCCACCGTGTGGCTGATGCTGTTCCAGTACCTGGATGCGCATCCCGACATCGACCCGCGCGCGCTGGGCGTCAAGAGCATAGGCATCGGCGGCGCGGCCGTGCCGCGCGCCATGCTGGAGCGCTTCGAGAACCAGTTCGGCGCCCAGGTCGTGCAGGGCTGGGGCATGACCGAGACCAGCCCCATCGGCGTGGTCAGCAAGCTGCTGCCCCGGCACGACGCGCTGTCGGGCGAGGAACTGGTCAAGGTCAAGCTCAAGCAGGGACGCGGCGTCTGGGGCGTGGACCTCAAGATCGTGGACGACGACGGCCGGCCCCAGCCCTGGGACGGCCAGGCCCGGGGACACCTGCGCGTGCGCGGCCCCTGGATCGCCAGCGGCTACTTCAAGGGCGAAGGCGGCTCGCCCGTCGATGAGGAAGGCTTCTTCACCACGGGTGACGTGGCCACCATCGATGCCGACGGCTTCCTGCAGTTGGTGGACCGCGCCAAGGACGTGATCAAGTCGGGCGGCGAGTGGATTTCCTCCATCGACGTGGAGAACGCCGCCATGGGCCATCCCGGCGTGGCCGAGGCCGCCATCATCGGCGTGGCCCATCCCAAGTGGCAGGAGCGGCCGCTGCTGCTGGTGGTGCCGCGCGCAGGCCACAGCGTCAGCCGCGAGTCCATGCTCGACTTCCTGTCCACGCGCATCGCCAAATGGTGGCTGCCCGACGATGTGCTGCAGGTGGCCGAGCTGCCGCACACGGCCACGGGAAAACTGCTAAAGACCAAGCTGCGCGAGCAGTACAAGAACCATCCACTGCCCACGGCCTGAAAGGAGACCTCCATGCCAGGACCGCTTGAAGGCGTGCGCGTGGTCGAGTTCGCGGGCCTGGGCCCGGGGCCGTTCTGCGCCATGCTGCTGGCCGACATGGGTGCCGAGGTGCTGCGCATCGCGCGGCCCGGCACGCCGGTCGATGCGCAGGACATCACCACGCGCAGCCGCAGCCAGGTCGAGATCGACCTGCGCGGCGAGGAAGGCCAGGCCTCGGCCCTGGCGCTGATCGCACGCGCCGATCTGCTGATCGAGGGCTTTCGGCCCGGCGTGATGGAGCGCCTGGGCCTGGGCCCCGAGCCCTGCCTGGCGCGCAACCCGCGCCTGGTCTACGGCCGCATGACGGGCTGGGGCCAGCACGGGCCGCTGGCGCATGCGGCGGGGCATGACATCAACTACATCGCCATCTCCGGCGCCCTGCACGCCATCGGCCGCGCGGGCGAGGCGCCCGTGCCGCCGCTCAACTACGTGGGCGACTTCGGCGGCGGCGGCATGCTGCTGGCCGTGGGCCTGCTGGCCGCCCTGCACGAGGCCGGGCGCAGCGGCCGGGGCCAGGTCATCGACGCGGCCATGACCGATGGCACGGCCCTGCTGTCGGCCTTCATGTACGGCTTCAAGGCCAAGGGCCAGTGGAGCAACCAGCGCGGAGAGAACCTGCTGGACGGCGGCGCGCACTTCTATGACACCTATGCCTGCGCCGACGGCAAATACATCGCCATAGGCGCCATCGAGCCGCAGTTCTACGCCGAGCTGCGCCAGCGCTGCGGCATACAGGACCCGCTGTTCGACGCGCAGCTGGACGCCGCGCGCTGGCCCCTGCTCAAGCTGCGCCTGGCCGACGTGTTCCGCACGCGCACGCGCCAGCAGTGGTGCGAGTTGCTGGAAGGCAGCGATGCCTGCTTCGCCCCCGTGCTCGACTGGGACGAGGCGCCCCAGCACGCCCACAACCGCGCGCGCGCCACGTTCACCGAGGCCGGCGGCGTGCTCCAGCCCGCGCCGGCGCCGCGCTTTTCGCGCAGCGTGCCCGAGCAGCCCCGCCCCCCGCGCGCCGCCAGCCTGCAGGACACGCTGGCCGCCTGGAATGCCCGCTCCTGAGGAAACCCCATGCCCATGTATCTCACCCAGGCCATCCACAAGGGCCGCCGCGAAAGGGCCGGCGCCACGGCAGCCATCTGCGGCGCAGAGCAGGCCAGCTGGTCGCAGCTTGCGCAGCGCATCGAACGCTGCGCCGGCCTGCTGCGGGCGCTGGACGTGGCGCCCGGCGACCGCGTCGGCATGATGGGCCTGAACTCCATCCGCTACCTTGAATACTTCTATGGCTGCTGGTGGGCAGGCGCCGCGGTCAACCCCGTCAACATCCGCTGGAGCGCGCACGAGGTGGCCTACTCGCTGGACGATTGCGACACGCGCGTGCTCTTCGTGGACGATGCCTTCGCGCCCCTGGTGCCCCGGCTGCGCGAGCTGTCCTCCAGCCTGCGCACCGTGGTGTTCTGCGGCACGGGCGCCGCGCCCGAAGGCGCGCTGCACTACGAGCAATTGCTGGCCGCCGCCACGCCCTGCGCCGACGCGCTGCGCAGCGGCACCGACCTGGCCGCCGTGATGTATACGGGCGGCACCACGGGCCGGCCCAAGGGGGTGATGCTCAGCCACGACAACCTGTTCATCAACGCCCTGTCCAATGCCAGCAACGTGCCGCGCCAGCATGTGAAGGTGGGCATGGTGGTCACTCCCATGTTCCATGTGGCCGGCTGCGGCCTGGCCCTGCTCATGGCCCAGCGCCTGGTGCCCCAGGTCATCGTGCCGGCCTTCGACGAGCTGGCCATCCTGAACGGAGTGCAGCAGCACGGCGTGAACGAGCTGTTCCTGGTGCCCACCATGATCCGCCGGCTGATCGAGCATCCGCGCATGGCCGAATTCGACCTGTCCAGCCTGCGCCTCATGCTCTATGGCGCAGCCCCCATAGACGCCAGCCTGCTGGAGCGCGCCATGCAGGCGCTGCCCGGCGCCGACTTCGCCCAGGCCTACGGCATGACCGAGCTGTCGCCCACCATCGTGTCCATGGGCCCGGCCGAGCACCGCCCCGGCCCGCAGCGCGAGCGCCTGCTGCGCGCGGCCGGCCGGCCCGTGACCATTGCCGAGGTGCGCATCGTCGATGGCGAGGGCCGCGAGCTGCCTGCCGGCGAGGTGGGCGAGATCACGGCACGCGGCCCCATGGTCATGCAGGGCTACTGGAACAGGCCCGCCGAGACGGCCGCGGCGCTCAAGGACGGCTGGATGCACACGGGCGACATGGGCCGGCTGGATGCCGACGGCTACCTCTTCGTCGTGGACCGGCTCAAGGACATGATCGTCAGCGGCGGCGAGAACGTGTATTCGGCCGAGGTCGAGAACGCCATCGCCCAGCTGCCCCAGGTCGCCATGTGCGCCGTCATCGGCGTGCCCGACGAACGCTGGGGCGAGCGCGTGCACGCCGTGATCGTCGCGCGCGAGGGCCAGCCGCTGAGCGAGGCCGAGGTCATCGCCCACTGCCGCGAACGCATCGCGGGCTACAAGTGCCCACGCTCGGTGGAGTTCCGCAGCGAGCTGCCGCTGTCGGCCGCGGGCAAGCTGCAGAAATTCCAGCTGCGCGAGCCCTACTGGCAGGGCCGCGAACGCCGCATCAACTGAACCCCTCAATCCACCGGTCCAAGCCATGCCACTGCAACTGACACGCTCCTGGAGCACCCCCGAGCTGGAAAGCCTGCGCGCCACCGCCGTGCGCTTTCTGGAAACCGAAATGCAGCCGCAGGACGAGGCCGCACGCCAGCGCGGCAACATGGGCCATGCCATCTGGCGCCGCGCCGGCGAGCTGGGCCTGCTGTGCACCGACATCCCCGAGGACTACGGCGGCGGCGGCGGCGACTTCCGCCACGAGGCCGTGATCCACGAGGAGATGGCGCGCCGCGCCCTCTCGGGCATGAGCAACTCCGTGCATTCCATCGTGGCCCACTACCTGCTCAACCACGGCACCGAGGCGCAAAAGCGCAAGTACCTGCCCGCCATGGCGCGCGGCGAACTGGTGGGCGCCATCGCCATGACCGAGCCCGGCGCGGGCTCGGACCTGCAGGGCGTGCGCACACGCGCAGAACTCAGGGACGGCCGCTACCGCATCAACGGCAGCAAGACCTTCATCACCAACGGACTGCTGGCCGGCCTGATCCTCGTGGTCTGCAAGACCGACCCGGCCCAGGGCGCGCGCGGCACCTCCATCCTCATCGTGGAGACCCGGGACTGCGCGGGCTTTCGCGTGGGCCGCGTGCTCGACAAGATGGGCATGAAGGCCCAGGACACCTCGGAGCTGTTCTTCGACGACGTGACCGTGCCGCAGGACGCGCTGCTGGGCGGGCGCGAAGGCCAGGGCTTCTACCAGCTCATGGGCGACCTGCCCTACGAACGCCTGATCATCGGCCTGGCCGCCCTGGCCTGCATGGAAGGCGCCTATGAGGCCACGCTGGCCTATGTGCGCGAGCGCCGCGCCTTCGGCCAGGCCATTGCCGACATGCAGAACACCCGGTTCAAGCTCGCCGAGGTGGCCACCACGCTGACCGTGGGCCGCGCCTTCATCGACCGCTGCGTGGAGCAGCTGGTGGCCGGCACGCTGGACACGGCCACGGCCTCCATGGCCAAGCTGTGGGGCTCGGAAGCGCAGGGCCGCGTGCTCGACGAACTCGTGCAACTGCATGGCGGCTACGGCTACATGAACGAATACATGGTCACCCGCATGTACGCCGATGCGCGCGTGCAGCGCATCTACGGCGGCACCAGCGAAATCATGAAGGAAGTGATCTCGCGCGCGCTCTGACGCTCCGATCCCCTGGCGGCGCCAAGCGCTGCCGCAGTCCCCCTATCCCTTCCCCGGCAGCACAGGAGACAGCAGCCATGACCCTCGACGACCTCATCTACAAGCCCGGCCTGCTCCAGGGCGAACGCATCCTCGTCACCGGCGGCGGCACCGGCCTGGGCCGGGTCATGGCCGAGGCGTTTCTCATGCTGGGCGCCGACATCCACCTGTGCGGCCGGCGCGGCGCCGTGGTCGAGCAGACAGCGCAGGAGCTGGTGCAGCAGCACGGCGGCCGGGCCACGGGCCATGCCTGCGACGTGCGCCAGCCCGAGGCCGTGGAGCAGATGATCGAGGCCATCTGGGCCGACGGCGGCGCGCTCACGGGCCTGGTCAACAACGCGGCCGGCAACTTCGTGAGCCGCACCGAGGACCTGTCCATGCGCGCCTTCGACGCCGTGGCCAACATCGTCATGCGCGGCAGCTTCAACCTCACGCTGGAGTGCGGCCGCCGCTGGCTGGCCGAGGGCCGCAAGGCCAGCGTGCTGTCCATCCTCACCACCTGGGTCTGGAACGGCTCGGCCTTCACCGTGCCCTCGGCCATGGCCAAGTCGGGCGTGCATGCCATGACGCAGTCGCTGGCCGTGGAATGGGGCAACCGGGGCATACGCTTCAACGCCATCGCGCCGGGCCTGTTTCCCACCGAAGGCATGAGCGCGCGGCTGAACCCGCAGGGCGGCGAGCATGTGCGCGCCGACAACCCCATGGGCCGCAACGGCCGCATGCCCGAGCTGGCCAACCTGGCCGTCTTCCTCATGAGCCGCCAGGCCGAGTACCTGACGGGACAGACCATCGCCATAGACGGCGGACAATACCAGGCGACGGGCGGCAACTTCGCCGGGCTGGCCAGCTGGAGCGACCAGGACTGGGCGAATGCGCGCAGCGCCATCGAATCGCGCAACGCGGCCGACCGCCAGCAAAGAACCGCATAGACACAAGGAGACAAGCCATGAGCCAAGAACGCGTGCGCATATCGGTGGACCACGGCGTGGCCGAGGTGACCCTGGCCCGGCCCGACAAGATGAATGCGCTGGACCCCGCCATGTTCGACGCCCTGATCGACGCATTGGCGCGGCTGCGGGACACGTCCGGGTTGCGCGCCGTGGTGCTGCATGGCGAGGGGCGCGCCTTCTGCGCGGGCCTGGACATGGGCAGCATGGCCGGCATTGCCGACGGCCAGCAGACGGCGGACATGGCGGACCTGGCCGCGCGCACGCACGGCATTGCCAACCGCTTCCAGCAGATCTGCTGGGGCTGGCGCGAACTGCCCGTGCCCGTGATCGCCGCCGTGCACGGCGTGGCCTACGGCGGCGGCCTGCAGCTGGCGCTGGGCGCGGACATCCGCCTGGTGGCCGAGGATGCGCGGCTGTCCATCATGGAAATCAAGTGGGGACTGGTGCCCGACATGGCCGGCTGCGCGCTGGCCGCGCCGCTGGTGCGCGGCGACGTGCTGCGCGAGCTGGTCTACACGGGCCGCATCGTGCCCGGCCCCGAGGCCGTGGCCCTGGGCCTGGCCACGCGCGTGAGCGCTGCGCCGCTGGAGGAAGCGCGCCACCTGGCCCGCCAGATCGCGGCCAGCAGCCCGCACGCCATGCGCGCGTCCAAGCGCCTGATGCAGCTCAGCGAAACGGCATCGCCCCAGGACATCCTGCTGGCCGAGGCGCGCGAGCAGCAGGCCCTGCTGGGCAGTGCCAACCAGGCCGAAGCCGTGCGCGCAGGCCTGGAAAAACGGGCCCCGGTGTTCAGCGACCAAGGCCTTTAGACACCTCTTGAAACAACCACCGGACCCTGCCCACGGGTCCGCCGCGGCCATCCGTAATTACCCTTAATCGACGCCCTTTCGCCACTGCGCTGATTTTTTAGGCATTCCGTGGAAAGCCTTGCGGGGCGCGGATTCGGCAAGTTACACCCGGAGTTTTCCACAACTCCGTCCACATGCATCGGGGATAAAAACCCGGGGCCGAAGGGACATGCAGGAGCAGGCATACTTGACGGCTCGCCTCGGCCTCCCCCCTTTCCCATGCCCCGCCTGCACGCCCCCAGCAAGGAAGACAGCCGCCTGCTGCCGCCTTTTTCCGCCCTGCCGGAACGCTGCATCCACGTGCCCGCCACCGACGCCGAATTCGCGGCCGCCCGCGCCGCGCTGATGGCCGCGCCCGTGCTCGGCTTCGATACCGAGAGCAAGCCTCTTTTCCACGCCAGCCAGACCGACACCGGCCCCCATGTGGTGCAGTTGGCCACCTGCGACCAGGCCTGGCTGCTGCAGTTGCACCATGCGCAGGCACGCGCGCTTGCGGCCGACGTGATGGCCAGCGAGGCCATCTGCAAGGCCGGCTTCGGGCTGGACCATGACCGCAGCGCGCTGCCCGCGCGCCTGGGCGTGGCGCTGAACAACGTGAT
The DNA here is from genome assembly GCF_018437695.1 of Delftia sp. WY8. Taxonomy (NCBI): domain Bacteria; kingdom Pseudomonadati; phylum Pseudomonadota; class Betaproteobacteria; order Burkholderiales; family Comamonadaceae; genus Delftia; species Delftia sp. WY8. The sequence continues at coordinate 5,689,337 of NZ_CP049795.1, read as the reverse complement.
CGACCTGGACCGCGTGTTCAAGCGCCATGGCTACGCCAGCTCGGTAGGCGTGCGCGCGGCCGTGGCCCTGGTGCTGGGGCAGAACTTCCAAAAGTCCAAGAAGATCTCCACCTCCAACTGGGCTGCACCGCAACTGAGCCTGGCCCAGCGCCACTACGCGGCCAACGACGCCCACGGCGCCGCCATGGTGCATGCCGCGCTGCCGGGCTGGGAGCTGCGCCAGCCGGCAGCGGCCCAGCGGCCTTCCAGGCCTGCGCTTGAACCGCGCGGGCCACGCGAGTCCAGCGCCCCGCAGACGCCCCAGACAACGCGTCCGCCCCGCACCGCTCGCCTGCTGCAGGCTGCGGTAGCGCCGGCCAAGTCCTAGAGCGTTTCCTCTTCCTTCACCAGCCGCACCCGGTCCCGGCCTGCGCGCTTGGCCTCGTAGAGCATGGCGTCGGCACGCGCGAGCGCCTGCTCCAGCGTCTGGCCCGACGCCATCCAGGCCACGCCGAAGCTGGCGGTGATGCGCACCTCGTCGGGCAGTCCGCTGAAGCCCATCAGGCGCAGCTGGGTCTGTATGCGCCGGGTGATCGACTGCACGGCCAGAGGGTCCGCACGCGGCAGCAAGGCCACGAACTCTTCCCCGCCAAAGCGGGCCACCAGGTCCTGCTGGCGCGTGCTGCGCAGCAGCAGTCGCGCAAAGCGCTGCAGCACTTCGTCCCCGGCCGCGTGGCCCCAGCCGTCGTTGACCCGCTTGAAATGGTCCAGATCACAGACCAGCACGGCGGCTGAAAGCTGAGGGTGCTCGGCCCGCCGGCGCTGCACCTCCTCCTTGAAGGCGCGCCGGTTCAGAAGCCCTGTCAGCGGATCGCGGTCGCGCTCCTCATGCAGCTCCTGCACGGTGTCGCGCACCGCCGCCGCCAGGAACACAATGGCGAACAGCAGGCCGAACACCAGCAGGCTCAGCTGCTTCGCCAGGCACGCGGAAGAAACGCCCAGCCATTCACTGGCCGCGTCGGCCGGTGGCGAGGCGCCAGGCGGTGTCAGCCACAGCGCACGAACGAAAAAGCTCAGCGCAAAGACCACGAACACCCCCAGCAGCAGCCGGTCCCAGTCCGTACCGGGATGCCTGCGCGGCAAACGCCACAGCGGCAGGGCCAGTTGCAGTCCCAGGCCGAAATTGAGCACATGCTGGCGCGCCTGCGCATCGGGAACGACCCAGGCGTAGTAGCCCAGCACCGCCAGCACTGCGCTGCCAAAGACAGCCGCCAGCGGCGCATCCGGTCGCACGCCCTGGCGCATGGCCATGGCCTCGGTGATGAACCAGGCCGCACACAGCTGCAGCGCGGCCGTGGCCAGCGCATTGACGGGCACGGCCGCAGGCCGCTCCAGGACCTGCAGCAGCAGCGCCAGGCTGAATCCGGTGAAGGCGAGGGACATGCTGCGCAATTCGCGCCGGGCACGCAGATGCCGCCAGCAGACATAGAAACAGCCGGCCAGCAGCGAGGTGCACAAAGGCACCGCCAGCGCCAGAAAATGTCTTGCTGTCAACGTCACCATCAACTCCCGAATGGAGTCTAGCGATCAGGTCACGTTACAACACGTTGTTAACAAAAATACACATTCACTCACGATCCTGGCAAAGCCAGGCCGGACATATCTGCGCGCGGCAGAGGAGCAACCGGTCTGCGGCGTATATGTTCGTAACCAACGCATCGTTGGGCACCGGAGGCCGGCACGCCACAATGCCAACCGTCCTCCGCTTGTAAAACCTCAGGACTTACGCAAACAGGATGCGGGACGCGCCGCTGCCCATGGCAAATGGCCCGCCCTGCCCTTCTTGCGTAAGCCGTCACCAGAAAGGCAATCTTCCATGCGCATCGAAACCCTGGCCGTCCACGCCGGCTACTCGCCCGACCCCACCACCAAGTCGGCCGCCGTGCCCATCTACCAGACCGTGGCCTATGCCTTCGACAGTGCACAGCATGGCGCCGACCTGTTCGACCTCAAGGTGGCCGGCAACATCTACACGCGCATCATGAACCCCACCACCGACGTGCTGGAAAAGCGCGTCGCGGCGCTGGAAGGCGGCATTGCCGCCGTGGCCGTGGCCTCGGGCATGGCCGCCATCACCTATGCCATCCAAGCCATCGCGGAGGCTGGCGACAACATCGTCTCGGCCAGCACGCTCTACGGCGGCACCTACAACCTGTTCGCCCACACCTTCCCGCAGCAGGGCATCACGGTGCGCTTTGCCGATCCGCGCGACCCGGCCAGCTTCGCCCAGCACATCGACGAAAAGACCAAGGCCATCTTCATCGAGTCCATCGGCAACCCGCTGGGCAATGTCACCGACATCCGCGCCCTGGCCGACGTGGCCCACGCCCACGGCGTGCCGCTGATCGTGGACAACACCGTGCCCAGCCCCTACCTGCTGCGCCCCATCGAGCATGGCGCCGACATCGTCGTGCACTCGCTGACCAAGTACCTGGGCGGCCACGGCAACAGCGTGGGCGGCGCCGTCGTGGACAGCGGCAAGTTCCCCTGGGCCGAGCACAAGGCCCGCTTCAAGCGCCTGAACGAGCCCGATGTCAGCTACCACGGCGTGGTCTACACCGAGGCCCTGGGCGAGGCAGCCTACATCGGCCGCGTGCGCGTGGTGCCGCTGCGCAATACCGGCGCCGCACTGTCGCCGCACAACGCCTTCCTGATCCTGCAAGGCATAGAGACGCTGGCCCTGCGCATGGACCGCATCTGCGAGAACACCCAGAAGATCGCCGAGACGCTGCAAACGCATCCCAAGATCGAATGGGTGCGCTACGCCGGCCTGCAGGACCATCCCGACCACGCCCTGGTGAAGAAGCAGCTGGGCGGCCGCGCCTCGGGGATCCTGTCGTTCAGCCTCAGGAACGGCAGCGGCGACAGCGACACCCGCGCCGCCGGTGCGCGCTTCCTGGATGCGCTGCAGCTGTTCACGCGCCTGGTCAACATCGGCGACGCCAAGTCCCTGGCCACGCACCCGGCATCGACCACGCACCGCCAGCTCGACGCCGAGGAACTGGCCAAGGCCGGCGTCACCGAAGGCATGGTGCGCCTGTCCGTGGGCATTGAGCACATCAGCGACCTGCTGGCCGACCTGGAGCAGGCGCTGGACAAGGTCTGAGACGCCCTCAGCGCCTGCGCGAGCGCTCGCGCAGTTCCTGCGAGGAATAGAAGATCAGCGGGTCCGGCGTGCGCTGCGGATTGGCGCAGGGCTCGATGGCATGGCCGCGCGGCGGGGCGCAGCGGGCCAGGTCACGCAGCTGGGCCTGGGTTCGTTCGGCGTGGCGCGCGGCGGTCTCTCCTTCGGAGGGGCGGCTGCCGGGCACGATCAGGCGCAGCTCCATCTTGCGGATGGCCGGCTCCACGGCGTAGGTGCCCTGGAACTGCAGCACCACGCGGCGCTCGGGCAGGTCCACCGTGGCCAGCACGGCACGCATGGGCACGGGAATCATCGCTCCCGACTGGTAGCGCACCAGCACGAAGGGCGCAAAGGGCTTGGGCAGCTTCAGCGCCAGCGTCTGGCCCTTGCCGTTTCCATTGCCGTTACGCGCATCGGCACGCACGCGCAGCTGTCCGCCATCGGGCAGATAGCGGTCCAGCCGCCAGCCAGTGGCCACGCGCTGCGCGCCCACACAGGGCGCGTAGTAGTACTCGGTGGGGTCGGCATCCTTGCCTGTGTACAGCATCTGGGCGCCTTCATGCTCGGTCAGCGTCTTGATGGCCGCATCGGCGCCATCCGCCTGGGCGCCGACCAGCGTGCCGCCGCGCACGAACACGCCCGTATACGGGAACCAGGTGGTGCGCTGGTTGGCCACGGCGCCATAGGGCTTGCATTCGGTGGACATGCTCTGGTCCTGCATGTCGGCATGCGGGGCGACGGGCTCGCCGCCCTGGCCGCCGCCCTGGTCGGCCAGGGTCAGGCGGCCATCGGCCTCGATGGTGAAGGTGGCCTTGGCCACCATGGAGTAGTAGCGGCCGGCTGTGTCTTCGCCGATCAGCAGCAGGCTGGGCAGGGGCGTGAGGTTGGCCACCTCGGGCTCGGCGCGCGGCGTGTCGGCCGGGGCCTGGGCAGGCACCTGGGGCCGGGGCTGCTCCTGTGGCTGGCTGGGCGCCGGAGCCTGGGGCGGCGCAGTGGCGCAGCCGGCAAGGACCAGGGACAGCGGCATGGCAAGAACAAGCGAACGCAACAACATGGAACTCCCTCGGATCATTGAGGCCGACGATGCTACTGCATGCACCGGCGGGCGGCGCAATGCATGGGGATGCGGCAGGGGCAGGCTCAAGCCGGATCCCGCGCCAGCCGCAGGCCGGTCATCTGCCAGCGCGCCTGCGTGGGAAAGAAATTGCGGTAGCTGGCGCGCGCATGGCCTGGCGGCGTGAGGCAGGAGCCGCCCCGCAGCACATACTGGTTGACCATGAACTTGCCGTTGTATTCACCCACGGCGCCCTCCGCGATCTGGAAGCCCGGGTAGGCGCCGTAGGCGGACTGGGTCCATTCCCAGACCTCGCCCAGCGCAAGGCTGCCGGGCTGCATGGCGCGCGGGTGCACGGGGCCGGGCGGCTCGTCGTGCTCGGGGCGCTGCGCCATGGGCGCGGCAAAGGCCGCCTCCCATTCCGCCTCGGTAGGCAAGCGCGCGCCGGCCCAGCGCGCATAGGCGTCGGCCTCGAAATACGAGATGTGGCAGACGGGGCGGCGCCCGTCCAGCGCCAGCGCGCCATGCAGGCTGAACTCCTGCCACGTGCCGTCCGATGCGCCATCCAACGCGCCGCCTGCATTGCGCCGCCAGTACCAGGGATGCTCCAGTTGCTGCGCGCAGCGCCAGTCCCAGCCTTCGGCCAGCCACCACTGCGGCTGGGCATAGCCGCCGTCCTCGACGAAGCGCAGGAACTCGGCATTGCTCACGGGCCGCTGCGCGATCTCGCAGCCTTGCACAAACACCTCGTGGCGCGGGCGCTCGTTGTCGAACGCAAAGCCCTCGCCGCCATGGCCCACGGCATGCATGCCACGCGGCACGGTCTGCCACTGCAGCGGGGCAGGCGTTCCATCTGCCGGCCCAGGCGCAGGCATGCCCTCTTCCTGCTCTCGATAGGCAGGCCACAGCGGGTGGCACGACAGCAGGTGCTTGATGTCGGTCAGCAGCAGTTCCTGGTGCTGCTGTTCATGCTGCAGGCCCAGCTCCAGCAGCGCGGCCAGACGCGCAGGCGGCTGCGTGCCCCAGTCCTCGAACATCTGCAGCATGCGCTGGTCCACCGCCTCGCGATAGGCCAGCACCCGCGCCAGCGAGGGCCGGGTCAGCAGCCCGCGCTGGGCACGCGGATGCCGCGCACCCACCTGCTGGTAGTAGGAGTTGAACAGCACGCGGAAGTCGGGATCGAAGGGCGGCACGCCGGGCGCGTGCTGGGCCAGGACAAAGGTCTCGAAGAACCAGGTGGTATGCGCCAGATGCCATTTGGCAGGGCTGGCATCGGGCATGGACTGTACGCAGGCATCCTCGGCGGACAAGGGGGCGGCCAGCAGCACGGTGGTCTGGCGCACGGCCTCGTAGCGCTGCACCCAGCGGAAGACGGCGGGCATTTCACGCATGGGCATGGATCACGGCAAACCACTGGCGCTCATCGGTCCAGACCTGGCAGGCACCGAAGCCCGCACAGGCCAGCATGTCCAGGAAGTCGGGCAGCGGGTATTTGTAGCTGTTCTCGGTGTGTATGGTCTCGCCGGCCGCGAAGTGCCGCAGCCCCTGGGGCCAGCCCACGATCAGCGGGCGCCGCGCGCGCAGGTGCATTTCGATGCGCGAGTGCTCGGTGTTGAAGAAGGCCACATGTTCCCAGTCGCCCTCGTTGAAGTCGCTGCCCAGCAGGTGGTTCACATGGCTGAGCAGGTTGAGGTTGAAGCGCGCCGTCACGCCCTGGGCATCGTCATAGGCAGGCTCCAGCCACTGTATGGGTTTGGGCAGGTCTATGCCGATCAGCAGCCCACCGTCGTCGCTGAGCAGGGCCCGCATCTGGCCCAGCATGCGCTGGGCCTGTTCAGGGTCGAAGTTGCCTATGGACGAGCCCGGGTAGAACAGCAGCCGGCCGGCCTGCGGGATATAGGGCGGCAGGGCCAGCGGCTCGGTGATGTCGGCCGTGACGGCATGGGCCTGCAGCTGCGGAAACTCCTCGGCCAGGCGCCGCACGGACTGGCGCAGGAAGGCGCCCGCAATGTCCACGCCCACGAAGTGCCGTGGACGCAGGCTGCGACACAGGCCGCGCACCTTTTCGCAGTTGCCGGCGCCCAGCTCGATCAGCACCTCGCTGCCGCGCAGGGCCTCGGCCATGGCCGGACCGGAGTCGGCCAGGATGGCGGCCTCGGTGCGCGTGGGGTAGTACTCGGGCAGCCGCGTGATCTGCTCGAACAGGTCGCAGCCGCGTGAGTCATAGAGAAACTTGGGCGAGACCCGGGCCTGCGGCTGCATCAGCCCGTGCTGCAATTCGGCCAGGGTTGCTCGCAGGGCGCTGTCTGCCAGTTCCGGCGCAGCCTCTCTCCTGCCACCTTCGGCCGGTGGGCGCGGAGCCGAAGGCAGGGGCAGGGGCACGCGCTGGGCGCGCGACGCCAATGGAGAGGAAGACACGGAATGATCGTGGGCATACAGCATGGTGGGGGCCTCGCGTTGTGCGCCGACCGCCTCAGCATGGTGAATGCCGCGCCCCCGCCTTGCAGCGGGGAGCGGTCGCCAAGGGGGCGGGCAGCCAGAATGAAGCCTGCAAACTGGCGTCCCGCCTCGCAAGGCGCGCGCCGACAGGCCGAGGCACCAGCCTAGGCGCCCGCCCCAGGCACGCGGGTAGGACAGTTTCCAGCGAGCGTGTCTTTTTCATGACCTGCAGATCTGGTGCGCTGCAGCATGCCGGACGAAAAAAATCCGGTATGCCGCGAACGGCATACCGGACCAAGTACCCATCCTTGCCTCACTACGCGCTGCCGGATGAAGCAGCGCGTGCCTCGCTCATGATCCGAAGATCAGAAGCGATAGCCCAGTCCCACGCCAACCAGCACGGGGTTCACCTTGAAGGTGCCCACCTTGGTGCCGCCAGCGCGCACGTCCGTCTCGATGAAGACCTTCTTCACGTCGAAATTCAGCGACCAGTTCTTGTCCAGCGCATAGTCGAAGCCGATCTGCAGCGCGCCGCCAAAACTGTTCTTCTTGATGGAGGGGTTCAGCGCGGCCTGCACGGCGGGATCGAAGTTCACGCTGGAAAAGCGCGTGAAGTTGACACCGGCGCCCACGTAGGGCTTGAACGCGCCGAAATTGGTGAAGTGGTATTGCGCCAGCAGCGTGGGCGGCAGGTGCTTGAGGCTGCCGATCTGACCCAGGCCGTTGGCACGCAGGTCATGCTTTTGCGGGTAGGTCAGCACCAGCTCGGCCGCGATGTTGGGCGTGAAGAAGTAGGACACGTCCAGCTCGGGCATCCACTTGTCATTGATCGACAGGCCCAGGCCCGTGCTGTCCTTGTTGACGCTGTCCAGGTGGACGGCGCGCACGCGCACCATCCAGGGGCCTTCGGCCTGCTGCGCAAAGGCGGCACCCGACGACAGGGCGCAAACGGCAGCAACGGCGAGCAGAGTTCTTTTCATGATGGAGAGTCTTGGAGTAGCCCGGGGCAAATCCCGTAGCTGTATTGCAGCAGGGGCAGGCAAGGCCGGTCTTGTCCTAGCTCAAATCCGAAGGTGGGCGCCGTCGCATGGCCGGATCGCGTTGGATGCATGCAACGCCATGCGCGGCAGGCCAGTTGCGGCTGCTCAAATAGAATGCGAATCATTATCAAATCCGCTTCCCCAGGAACCCCCTCCATGGCCGCCGCGCCTTCGCACCCCGATATCGCCCTGCTCTACAGCGACCACCACGGCTGGCTGGTGGGCTGGCTCAGGCGCAGGCTGGGCAATCCCTGCGATGCGGCCGACCTGGCCCAGGACACCTTCATTCGCGTGCTGGGCAAGCCCCAGTCCCTGCATGGCGTGCGCGAGCCGCGCGCCTGGCTCACCACCATCGCCCACGGCCTGGTCGTGGACCACACACGCCGCGCCGCGCTGGAGCGCGCCTGCCTGGACGCCATCGCCAGCCTGCCCGAGCCGCTGGCACCCTCGGCCGAGGAGCGCCATCTGCTGATCGAATCCCTGGTGCGCATGGACAACCTGCTGGCCGGCCTGCCGCCCAAAGCCCGCAGCGCCTTTCTGCTCTCCCGCCTGGAAGGCCTGAGCTACCCGGAAATCGCCCTGCAGCTGGGCGTGTGCCTGAGCTCCGTCGAGAAATACATGGCCACCGCCATACGCCACTGCCTTGCCCTGCGCAGGGAACTGACGGCGTGAGCACAGACCAGGCCCCCCAGGCGCTGGAACAGGCCATTGCCTGGGCCGTGCGGCTGGCCTCCGGCACGGCCACCGATGCCGACCGCGCCGCCTGCCAGGCATGGCGCAGCAGCCACGCCGCGCACGAACAGGCCTGGCAACAGGTCCAGGCTGTGGAGGCCCAGTTCGCCCTGCCCGCCGGCCAGGCGGGCCTGGCCCACGGCGTGCTGCGGTCCGCCGGCCCAGGGCCGGCGCGAGGCCGGCGCGCAAGCCTGCAGCGGCTGCTGTTCCTGGGCCCCGCTGCCCTGCTGCTGGGATCCATGGCTTGGCGCTGGGCTGCACCGCGCGAGCAGATCGCGCTGGACACGGCCATCGGTGAGCGCCGCAGCACGCTGCTGGCCGACGGCAGCCGCCTGCACCTGGCACCGGACACGCTGGTGCAGGTGGATTTCACCTTGCTGCGCCGCGTGGTCCGCCTGGCACGCGGCGAGATCTTCATCGACACCGGCAGCGACCCGCGCTCCCTCGCGGGCCGACGCTCCTTCTGGGTGGAAACGCCGCTGGCCCGCTTCGAGGCCCTGGGCACCAGCTTCGGCGTGCGCCACGAAAAACACCCGGACACGGCCACGCGCCTGTACGTCACCGAGGGCCGCGTGGCCATCCATGTCAGGGCGCTGGACGGCACTGCGCCAGGCACCCTGGACGCCATCGTCGCCACCTCCGGCGAAACCCATGTGCTGCACGCCGGCCAGCACCGCCCTGTGCGCCTGCCCGACGAAGGCCTGGTGCCCGACGCATGGACCGACGGCGTACTGGTCGCCCGCCGCATGCGCCTGGACGCCTTCGTGACCGAGCTGTCACGCCAGACCGGCATGCCCATGGAATGTGCCGACGACGTGGCTGCCCTGCGTGTTTCAGGCGTATTCCAGCTGGACGGCCCGGATCCGGCGGGTCGTGCGCTGGCCGCCATTGCCCGCACGCTGCCTGTGCGTGTGGAGCGCGGACAAGGTGCGGCCAGCGGTGCCCGCAGCGCCAGGCGCCTGGTCAAAGCCTGATCCGGAATTTTTTTCAGGCAGCCATTACGGGTTTCACACCGCCCGTTCGGCATAGGAGCAAAGACATCGCTTTTTCCTTTGCCGCTTCTCAAGGACTGCCTCCATGCCCAGCCTGCCCAGCACCCGCCGCGCCGCCCATCCACCCTCGTGCACACGCCCCACGGCGGTGGCTGCACAGGCCTTGATGCTGGGCCTGTTGATCACGCTGGGCCTGCCCATGACCGCCCTGGCCCAGAGCCCGAGCTCCGCCCCGGATGCCAGATCCATCCGGTTCGACCTGCCGGCCGGTGAACTGGAGACCAGCCTGCACAGCCTCGCGCGCCAGGCAGGCATCACCCTCTCGTTCGATCCAGCCCTGGTCCAGGGCCGACAGTCGGCGGCGCTGAGCGGTACGCGCGGCGTGCACGAAGGGCTTGCCGCCCTGCTCGCCCCGCACCAGCTGCAGGCCACGCGCACGGCCGAAGGCGGCTGGGCCGTGCACCGTGCGCGGCCCGGGGCCGCGGCCGAGCATGCGCTGCCCACCGTGAACGTGCTGGCCGATGCCGAGCATGAAAGCGCCTGGGGCGCCGTGCCCGGCTACGGGCCGCGCCGCAGCGCCTCGGCCATGAAGATGGATGTGCCGCTGCTGGAGACGCCGCAGCAGGTCAGCATCATCGGCGAGGCCCAGATCCGCGACCAGGCCATCTCCAGCGTGGCCGAAGCCGTGCGCTACAGCGCGGGCGTGCGTCCCATGGACTACGGCATCACCGATGACGACGTGGCCGTGCGCGGTTTCTATCTGACGGGCACGGGCCTGTACCGGGACGGCATGCGCATGGTCCACAACGGCTTCATGACCAACCTGGAGCCGTATGGACTGGAGCGGCTGGAAGTCGTGCACGGCCCGGCCTCGGTGCTGTACGGCCAGTCCGCGCCCGGCGGCCTGATCAATGCCGTCACCAAGCGCCCGCGCGCCGGCATGCAGCGCGAAGTGGGCGTGGAATTCGGCAGCCACGACCGGCGCCAGCTCACGGCCGACATCGGTGGCGCCATCAATGAACAGGGCACGGCGCTGGCACGGCTGACCGTGCTCAAGCGCGAATCGGGCACGCAGTGGAACGGCCTGCGCGCCGACCGCAGCTACATCGCCCCCTCCTTCACACTGCTGGGCGAGCGCACCAGCCTCACCGTGCTGGCGCAGTACCAGGAGGACGAAACCGGCTTCGTCATCCCCTACTACCGCCAGACGCCTGCGGGCTGGTCGGCCACGGACATCAACGTCAGCGGACCGGGATCTGGCCACCACAAGCGCAACGCCAGCGTGGGCTGGCTGCTGGAGCACCGGCTGAACGACCAGCTCACGCTGCGCAACAACCTGCGCTACCTGGACGGCCGCAACGACCGGCGCGAGATGCGCAACCGGGGCCTGACGGCCGACCAGCGCGGCATGGCACGCCTGGCCATGGTGCGGCCCGACGCCGAACAGACCTGGGTCATGGACACGCAGATCGAAGGCCGCCACCGGACGGGTGCCGTCTCGCACCAGTGGGCCGTGGGCTTCGACTACTACCGCTCCAGGCTCGACTGGCGCATCTACTCGCTCAACGGCGCCGTGGCGCCGCTGGACCTGGTCAACCCCATCCACATCGCGCCGAACTGGAATGACAACTACCTCAGCGACCGCGCGCTGGCCCGCACGCACCAGGCAGGTCTGTACGTGCAGGACCAGATCAAGTTCGGCGAGCGCTGGGTGCTCAGCGCCGGCCTGCGCCGCGACAGCGCACGCATAGACACCGACTACGAAGCGCGCGCCGCAGCCAACGCGCCCTTCGCCATCACCACCGTGCGCCGCACCGACAGCGCCGTCACCGGGCGACTGGGCCTGATCTACCTGGCGCCCAGCGGCCTGGCTCCCTATGTGTCCTTCAACAACTCCTTCCAGCCGCCGCTGACCACGGTCACGGCCACCGACGCCAACGGCAGGCCCTACGAGCCCGAGACTGCGCGCCAGTTCGAGGCCGGCCTGCGCTACGCGCCGCCATCGGCCGGCTACACGCTCAGCGCCGCCGTGTTCGACCTGCGCAAGCGCAATGTGCGCACGCCATCCACACTCAACCCTCGCTTCGACGTGCAGACCGGCGAAGTGCGCAACCGGGGGCTGGAGCTGCAGGCCCAGGGCGAGATCGGCGGCGGCTTCTCGGCCATTGCGGCCTATACCTACCTCGACTCCAGGGTCACGCGCAGCAACAACGCCATCGAGATCGGCGCGCGCCCCGGCGCCACGCCGCGCCATGCCGCATCGCTGTGGGGCAAGTACCAGCGCGGCGCCCTGGAGCTGGGCCTGGGCCTGCGCCACATCAGCGCCACGCCTGGCGAGCTGCCCATGGACGGCGTGAAGACCCCCATGAACGACGCCTACACGCTGTGGGACGCCATGGCCGCCTACACCACCGGCCCGTGGCGCTTCTCGGTCAACCTCAGCAACCTCACCGACAGGCAGTACCGCACGCAATGCAACACCTTCCGTGGCGGCGCGCAATTCTGCGCGCTGGGCTTCGGGCGCGAGGTGCGTGTGGCGGCGGCCTATCGGTTCTGAGTGCCGCCATTGCTGCCCGCCAGGGGGGAGCAATGCAGGCCCCCGCTCTTGGAACAACGCCCGGCGGAGAGCAACAGACAGCCCACTCGGCATGCATCCGCAGCACGCTCGGTGCAGCCTGCATCCAGCACAGCGCATCGCGGACCTGCTCGTCTGGATCGGATGGCGTTGCACCGCCGCAGCTGCATTGGTTCAGCCGCGCACCACGCCATCGACTTGACATTTCGCCCAGTCCACACCGCGCTCTGCTGGCGACAATCAGGTCTTTGAAAGGCGCGCATGCACTACGGCAAATCCCAGGCCATTGGAGACAAGAGCATCTTCATCATCGACACCGCCATGAGCGTGGTCGATGGCCGGCTCTACTACGAGTACTGCAACAAGGGGGACAGCACAACGTCCTTTCTGCGCGCCGTTGATGTGGCCACCGGCAACGTGCTCTGGGACCACCGCATGCGCGAGAGCGAGGGCATGTCGTGGTTCGTGGACGAGCGGCATCTGATGCTCTGCGACCAGGTGCTTGATGCCCGCACCGGCGAATGCCTGTTCGACTTCCATGCCGTGCCGGGCATGCAGGCCAGGCATTGGCCCGTTCCCGTGGAGCTGGACGCGCATCGCTGGCTCGTCGCGATGGAGGAGAGCAGTCCCGAGGGCCGCTATCTGCTGCTGGACCGTCGCAACTGGCAGGGCAGCACGCTGGCGCTGGGCCTGCAGGGTGCGTTTGTGCTGGAGGGGGCGGTCTACGGCTGGATCGTCCACCCTGAGCGCTCGGAGCTGCGGCGCTGGCATGAAACCGACGGGCACACCGAGCATGTGCTGTGGGTGGACAGTGCGCGCGACCTGTACTCGCCCGCCATTGCAGGCGCGTGGGCCGTGTTCGGCCCCGGCAGCAGAGACCACGTGGACATCGATGCACCCTGGCTTCGCATCCATCCTTGCAGCGGCGAAGTCCTGGCCATCACACCTCCCGTTCAACCTGACGATGAGCGCCGGCATGTGCATGCCCAGCGGGCAGCGCATCGTGACGGCGTGGTCTATTTCTGCTTTGCACGCCAGGGCATGTATGGCTATGACATTCGCAGCAACCGTTTCGGACCGTGCCTGTCGCCTACCCATGTCAGCGCGCCGCAATGCCATGCCGGCGTCCTCTATGGAATACAGGACAGGCACGAGGACGGCATGGAGCGGGCCTATCTTGTCGCCGTGGACCCGGACACCGGCGCCCCGCTTTGGGAAACCCCGTGCAGCAGCCGCAACTACAGGCATCTGAGCGTGAGCGAATGCGGTGTCTTTCTAGGCATTGCGGGCGGCAAAATCCAGCACCTTCCGCCAGCGGGCCGCAGGCGCAGCACCCCAACGGCAGAGCCTGCCAAACGCGCCAAACGCGCCGAAAGCGCCAAAAGCGCCAAGGCCGCCACCCGGCCAGTACGCACCGTGCCGCCCGAGTCTCCCTATGCACACATGCTGGACGACATGCCCACGCTGCTCGATGCCCTGCAGGCGCGCGCCTGCGCGCAGAGCCCAGATAGCACCCTCACGGCCGTGGCCTTCTCCAAGCCCTGGGCCATGGTGGCCTGCATCGAATATGGCGAGGACCCCGACTTCCCCCATCTGCGTCTGCTGGATCTGCAAACCGATGCCTGGATCGCGCTCGACTGCAACGACCTGATCGACGCACCCATGATTGAAGGCATCACGTTCGTGGATGGCCAGGACGGGAAGCTGGACCTGCTACTGCATGACGGCGGCCGCCACACCATCCACATTGACCTGCCCGCACGCACCGTGCGCTGGAATGCCGAGCAGGCATAGGACAAGACAACGATGCCGCTTGCACGACCGTGCAATCCGCACTAAGTTGGAGGGCCGGTCCGGCCATCGGCGCCGACGGCAGAATCTGCCCGTATCCCACCCCTACCCGTCTCTTTCATGACCACCCTCAAGCTCTACTACGCTCCCGGCACCTGCGCCCTGGCCGCCCGCATCGCCCTGATCGAGGCCAATGCGCCCCATGAAGTCGTCAAGCTCGATTTCTCCAAGGGCGAGCAGCGCAGCCCCGAATACCTGGCCATCAATCCCAAGGGCCGCGTGCCCGCCCTGGTGACCGAGCGCGGCGTGCTCACCGAAACGCCGGCCCTGCTCGCCTATATTGCCCGGCGCTTTCCCGAAGCCCGGCTTGCCCCGCTGGACGATGCCTATGCCTTCGCCCACATGCAGGAGTTCCACGGCTACCTGTCCTCCACCGTGCACGTGGCCCACGCCCACGGCCGGCGCGCAGGCCGCTGGGCCGATGACGAAGCGGCCATTGCCTCCATGCAGCGCAAGGTGGCAGCCAACATGGCCGAATGCTTTGGCGTGATAGAGCGCCACTACCTGGGCGACGCGCCCTGGGTGCTGGGCTCCGACTATTCCGTGGCCGACGCCTATCTGTTCACCATTGCCGGCTGGCTGGAGGGCGACGGCGTGGACATCGCCGGCTTCCCCAAGGTGCAGGCGCACTTCAAGCGCATGGGCGAGCGCGCTGCCGTGCGCGGGGCGCTGGGGAGCTGAGGGGGGAGGCTGCCCGCGGCCTGCGATGGCCGCGCTCAGCCAAACAGATCGCTGTGGGTTCCAAGGCGCTTGAAGATGACGATCTCCATGTCCTTGGCTTCGGGATGCGGATCAATGCGATAGATCAGCAGGAAGTCCCCTCCCAGATGGATATCCCGATCGCCCGCGTCCCATTCATCGTCGGCGATCAAGGCGTGATCGCTCCACTGCGCCGACAGCACCTGCTGCGCCGTGTGGGCGATGAGCAGGCCGCCGACCTGGTTCACCAGCGCCATGTCGTAGCGGCCTGATGCCGCCATGCGCTGGTAGTCCTTCTTGAAGGTCTTGGTGTACGCGATGGTGCGCAGCCTGTAGCCCTTCTTGCCGGCCATCAGGCTTCATCCCTTTCCATGGCCTGCAGCATGGCTTCAACAGAGGCATGTCCAGGTTCACCGCCTCTGGCGATTTCTCTCGCCTCCAAAGTGGCCTGCCGGTTTGTCTCGCGACGCAGCCGCATCGCCTGCACCTGCTCCGCAGTCAGCCGCAGGTCAAAGGGAATCCCGTTGTGCAGCACAACGCCCTGCAGAAACATGCGCACGGCGGCGTTCACATCCATGCCCAGCGTAGAAAGTATGTCGGCAGCGCTGTCGTAGATCTTGTCATCCACGGTAGTACGGACGATGGTCATTTTTTGCTCCTTTGAGGTCACTTTCCGACATATTCTAGGCAATCTCAAATCAACTGTTGCTGCAACCTTCCACACGCATTCACTTGCAAAAACAAAAAACCAGACAGCCATTCGTAAATTTCCCTTGGCAGTCCACCAAGCCCCAGACCTCTACCGCCGTCCCCAAGCCTTGCCTACAGTCGCCAGGACAGGCAGGGGCGTTGCGCAAGGCGGCGCCTTTTCGCCATTCCAGAAACGACGGATTCAGACGACAGGGTGGAGCATGCAAAGACAAGCCAGGGTGATTGCCATCAACAACCAGACGGGGCTCATCGGCCTGCAGCCGGAGGGAGAGGACAGCTGCGTGCTGGCGCAGCAGCTCGACACCCGCCCCGTGAATACGGGCCAGATGCTGTCAGGGGAGATGGACAGCGTGGGCATGGAGACGTTTGTGAACGCGCAGACGCAGGACCGCATCGAGGTCTTTGTCGAGGCCTACGGGCTGTCTGCGGAGGCCGTGGAGCTGGCGATGCGCTGAGTGGGCCGGCCAGCGAAGGTGCGGGTGCCGGTCTCAAGGCCGCGCCCACTGCGCCAGCGTGTGCCGCGCCAGCGCCTCGACATCCAGCGGAGACCGGGGGTCCACCGCCAGCTCTCCCAGCATCACCATGGCCTCGGGAATCTGGTTGCGCTCGCGCAGCAGCAGGGCCTTGTTCAGCAGCAGAAAGCCGCGGGTCTGGGCATCGGGGCCGGCCTTCAGGCCGCTGTCCAGCAGGGCAAGGCATTGGTCGGGGTCGTCCTCCATCAGGGCCGCTGTCTTCCAGGCGGGGGCGAAGCCAGGGGTTTCGCGGGTCATGGCCAGGGCGGCCTGGCGCACCTTGCTCCTGTCGGTCTCCCACTCCAGGGCGAGGTAGCGCAGATAGGTGCCTTGCGGGAGCTTGCCATCGCGCTCCATGCGCAGGCTGTGCACGGCCGTCTTGGCCATGAAGAAACCCCTGGGAGCCATTGCATCCACGCGCCGGTAGTGGCGATAGGCCGCATCAAAGTCCTTTTGCAGCAGGTAGGTGAATGCGGCGTCGTAGACGGGATAAGGCCAGTCCGGCGCCAGCTTCGAGGCGGTCTCGAAATGCGCCAGCGCAGCCCGGTTGTAACCGCGCTGCCCTGCGGCGCGGCCCAGGGCATGGGCATCGCGCGCCGCCTGGCTGACGGGTGTGGCGCGGGGCAGTTCCCAGCTGAAACGGCCATCGGCCTTGTCCAGGTCGCTGCGCTTGAGCACGCGGCCGGCACTGTCCTTGAAGACGATGTCGTCGGCTGCCATGGCGGGCGCTGGCGCCAGCAGCTGCAGTGCCAGGGCCATGGCGGCAAGCAAGGGGAGCTTCATGGTGTGCTGAGCTTGGTTCGGGAAAGCCGATATTAGGGCGCAGAAGCAGACGCAGACGCAGACGCAGACGCAGACGCAGGAGCGGAGCCGGCAGAAGGGGATTCGCCTGCAGGCCTGCCAGTTGAGGGGGCCGTGGCGGCGGCACGCCTTCCCCTGCCCCTGGCGCGCGGGCGGGCAAGGTGATTCATTTGCCACTCCAGCGATTCGGTATCGAAGTCGAAGGCATCCAGCAGGGCAATGGCTTTCCTGGCCTCCCTGAAGTCCACTTCCGTGACGGGCGGACTGTGCCGCAGCGACAGATCGTGCTTGAGCAGCCATTGCTGCAGATCGGCCAGCGCGACGATGGAGATGCCCTGGTTGATGAGCTGTGACGCGGTGACTTGCGCCAGCATGGCCGGCGTCAGTTGCCTGCAGGAGCGCAGGCCCAGGACCTGCCTGAGCTTGGCCACCAGGGGAGTGCGCAGCTCGAACTGGGGCAGGCTCTCGAAATGGGCCAGGGATTCGAGGTACAGGTCCGGCTCCGCATGTATGGCGTCCAGGTCGTTGGGCAGATTCAGCAGTTCGCAGATGCGATTGAGGGCGGTGCGTGCGCGTTCGGTGCCGAGTTTCTCGGCCTTGCCCGCTTGCGCGACCGAGCAGCCGGCGATGACGGAGCGCAGCACATTGGCCTTGGTGAGATTGGAAATCATGGAATCCCCCTGATGAAAATCCAGGGACCCGCGCGGAATCAGCTTCAGCCGCCCGGTCCCGACAATGGCTCTGGCGCGGCGAAGGGCCGTTCACGGAACCTCGGAGGCCGGCAGGCGCAATTGCATTGCGCCGCCGCCAAGGGACAGGAGGACGCCAGGCCTTGCAGAGTTCCAGGGGAAATGCACGTGCTTGCGCCCACAGTCAAATGCAATGCGCTGAGGTGCAAATTCCATGCAGATTCCATCGAAAAGGGGGCCTGACGGCCCCCCCTGGTGTGCTCTGCCGGCTGCAGCCCCGGCAGGCCTTGCTTGCGGCGACTCAGCGGCGGCGCAGGCGCTTGATGCCTTCGACAGCCGCCAGCACGATGGCGCCGGCCACGATGCCGGCCACCGCGTTGAGCACATTCACCGCCAGCACGCGCCACAGGCCGCCCAGCGCGCCCTGGGCCACGGCATCGCCCAGGCCCTCCACGGCGTGGTGCAGCGCAGGCACGCCGTGCACGAGGATGCCGCCGCCCACCAGGAACATGGCGGCCGTGCCCGCAACGGACAGCCCCTTCATGAGCCAGGGCGCGGCGGCGACGATGCCCCGGCCCAGCGCGCGGGCCGCGGCGCTGGCACGCTGGCCCAGCCACAGTCCCAGGTCATCGAGCTTGACGATGCCGGCCACCAGGCCATAGACGCCCAAGGTCATGAT
Source organism: Delftia sp. WY8 (assembly GCF_018437695.1). NCBI lineage: Bacteria > Pseudomonadati > Pseudomonadota > Betaproteobacteria > Burkholderiales > Comamonadaceae > Delftia > Delftia sp. WY8. The sequence continues at coordinate 5,671,400 of NZ_CP049795.1, read as the reverse complement.
GAGGGCAATGCCCGCCAGCACGGCGACCTGCTGCCCGAACGGCGCCGAGGCCACGGTGCCCAGGGTAATGGCGATGATCTCGGCCGAGAGGATGAAGTCGGTGCGCACGGCACCCTTGATCTTGTCCTTTTCCATGGCGACGAGATCGACGCTCGCATCGGCATTGGCCTGGGTGAGGCGCTCGCGCTCCACGGCATCTTCCTCGGGCGAATGCAGGAATTTGTGGGCCAGCTTCTCGCAACCCTCAAAGCACAGAAAGGCGCCGCCGACCATGAGCAGCGGCGTGACAGCCCAGGGAATGAAGGCGCTGATGAGCAGCGCCGTCGGCACGAGGATGACCTTGTTGACCAGCGAGCCCTTGGCCACGGCCCAGACAACGGGAATCTCGCGCTCGGCGCGCACGCCCGTGACCTGCTGGGCGTTAAGGGCCAGGTCATCGCCCAGCACGCCGGCCGTCTTCTGCGCAGCCACCTTGGTCATGACGGACACATCGTCGGCCATGGCCACGCTCTTGCGGGCCGCGACCTTGGTCATGAGGGCCACGTCGTCAAGGATCGCTGCAATATCGTCAAGCAGCATCAGCAAACCAGCACCAGCCATCGCGTTTCTCCAGTGAATTGTTGGGGGGCCTTGCGGCCTGGGCGCCATCATGGGGCACGGGCATGTCCTGCCCGTGTAGGAGAGGCCCGGCGGCCGGCCGGGCCACCGGCCTGAGCGGCCATCCGCTACTTGCTTGTCTTGAAGCCCTGCCCTGCCGCCCAGGCCGCCACGTCGTCGCGGCGGATGGCGGCGGCCATGAGCTGCGGGAAGGCGTCCGGCGTGCAGGCGAACGAGGGCACGCCCAGCGCGGCCAGCTTGGCGGCCAGTTGCGCGTCGTAGGCGGGGGCGCCTTCGTCGCTGAGTGCCAGCAGGGTGATGAACTGCACGCCCGACTCCACCAGTTCGGAGGCGCGGCGCAGCAGGCCGCTTTCCACACCGCCTTCATAGAGGTCGGAGATGAGCACGACGATGGCGTTGCGCGGCTCGCTGATCAGGCCCTGGCAGTAGCCCACGGCACGGTTGATGTCGGTGCCGCCGCCCAGCTGCACGCCAAAGAGCACGTCCACCGGGTCGGAGAGCTTGTCGGTCAGGTCCACCACCGCCGTGTCGAAGACCACCAGACGGGTAGCGACGGCCGGCAGGCTGGCCATGACGGCTCCGAAGATGCTGGAGTAGACGACGGAGTTGGCCATGGAGCCGCTCTGGTCTATGCACAGGATGACTTCGCGCTGCGGGCGGCGGACCTTGCGGCCGTAGCCGACCAGGGTCTCGGGCACGATGGTGCGGTAGTCGGGCTGCCAGTGGCGCAGGTTGGCGCGGATGGTGCGGTTCCAGTCGATCTCGGAGTGGCGCGGGCGGCGGTTGCGCTGGCTGCGGTCCAGCGCGCCCGAGACGGCGCTGCGCATGGGCTCTTCCAGGCGGCGCATGAGGTCATCCACCACCTTGCGCACGACGATGCGCGCGGTCTCCTTGGTGTTCTGCGGGATGACGGAGCCCAGGGAGATGAGGTCGGCCACCATGTGCACGTCGGGCTGCACATGCTCCAGCATTTCGGGCTGGAGCATGAGTTCGCGCAGGTTCAGGCGCTCCATGGCGTCGCGCTGCATGACCTGCACGACCTGGCTGGGAAAGTACTTGCGGATGTCGCCCAGCCAGCGGGCCACGCTGGGCGAGGAGTTGCCCCGGCCGCCCCGGCGCGAGAGGCTGCCGTCCTTGTTGTCTTCTTCGTAGAGCGCGGCCAGAGCCTTGTCCATCTCTTCGAGGGAGCCGCCCTTGGCGCCCAGCCCGCCGCAGCTGCCCTCGGCCGGCTGGCCCAGCACCAGGCGCCAGCGCTGCAGCCGGTTGGTGGGCTGGACAGCGGGGTCCTGCGGATCGGCGTCGGCAAGGGATGCATCGTTCACGGTGGCAGCGGTGTTCATGGCTGGGCCTCCTGCGGGCTGGACAGCAGTTGCGCGGGCAGGTTCAGGCCCAGCAGTTGATCGAGTACGGGAAGGGCAAGCACGGCGCGCGCCTCGTTCCAGGCGCCGTCGTCACCGCCGCCTGCCGCGCCTGCGGCACCTGCGGATGCAGCCGCCACGACGGCCGCACTGCCCTGCCCTCGCCGGGCCTTTTCGCCCAGGCTCTGGCGGTCATGGTTGGAGAAGGCCGAGAAGCTGCGGCGCACCAGCGGCAGGATCTGGGTGAACTGGGTCTCGCCCAGCTGGGCCAGCCAGGCATCGACGGCGCCCCAGATGGCGTCGTCGTGCAGCAGCACCAGGGCCTGGCGGTTGAGAAAGCCGTCCAGCCAGGCGGCAGCGTCCAGCGGCGGCACGCCCAGCGAGAGATTGCGGCCCAGTTGCGTGGCCACGGCCTCGCTGTCCAGGCGGTGGGCATCCAGCAGCAGGCGGCAGGACGTGCCGCGCAGCAGGGCCGCGCCGGCGTCGCCCAGGGCAATGCTGCGCAGGGCGCCGAACCAGACCTCGCGCGTCTCCTCGGCATCGCGCAGGCGCAGGGCCTCGTGGGCCTGCAGCACCGTGGCCTGCATGTGCCTTGCGGCGTCTTCATCCAGCGCCATGCAGGCCAGGGGCAGGCCGATGGCGGCACGCAGCGCCATGCTGTCGATCACCGTGGCCAGCGCCTGGGTGTCGGTCTGGCGCACGCTGCCGTAGCGCAGCACATTGGCCAGCGGCGGCAGCGCCTGCATGAGCTGGGAAACGTCGCCGGTGCTGGCAGAGCGGTCGGCCAGGTCGTGCATGAGGGCATCGACCAGGTGCGGCAGGTCGGCCAGCAGGGCGTCGTCGATGGTCTTGGCCAGCTCGGGCAGCGGTGTCTCGGGCGTCAGCGCCTGGCGCACCTTGGCGGCTGCAGCCTGCACCAGGGTGCCGCCGTAGCGGCTGGCCTCGATGACGCGCACGGCCAGCTCGGGCTCCCACTGCAGCTGCCAGCTTTCGCGGAAGGTGCCCCGGTTGCGCTGCTGGTCGGTGGTGACGCTGCCCCACTCTATGCCCAGCAGGCGCAGCCGATGCAGGAAGTGGCTGCGGTCGCGGTCCGTGTCCTTGCGCAGGTCCAGGGCCAGAACCTTGGCGGCCGCCTCGGGCTTGAGGCGCAGGCTTTTTTGCTGCTGCTCGATGTCGCGCTGCAGCGGCACCTGGGGCACGTCGGCGGGCACGCCGCCGATGCGGTCGCCCACGCTGAGTTCGCGCTCGATCAGGCGCAGCGGAGCGCGCTCGCCCATGCTGATGACGGTGACGATGGCCTCGTCCAGCTCGGGCAGGCCCGGGCTGGCGTGGCCGCGCAGGGCGGCCAGGCTTTCGGCCAGGCGCGTGGCCTCGATGATGTGGGCGCTGGAGCAGTCCAGGTCCTTGGAACGCAGCAGATGGGCCACGCGCGCCAGCCAGCCGACGGTGCGCCGGGTGCTGGCGCGTGCCGGGTCGGCAGCAGGTGCGGACTGGAGCAAGGACTCGGGCGCAGGCTCGGAGCAGCGCCACAGGTGTTCATACCAGCCCGGCGAATCCACGCCCGCTCCATAGCCGCTGGACGAGCACAGGTTGCGGTAGGTCCAGGGCGCCCAGGTGGCCTGGACCTTGGCCTTGGGCAGGCCCTTGAGCGTGGCGGCATCGGCCTTGGCGGTGACCTGGGCCTGCAGGGCCGGCACATGCCATGCGCCGCAGACCACGGCAATGCGCTGGTGGCCGGCCTTGACGGCCTCGCGCATGCACTGGCGCATCCAGGCTTCGCGCAGCGCCTCGCGCCGGGCGTGGCGTTCTCCGCGCACTTCGTTGGGCAGCTCGGCGCGCACCACGGCCATGGCTTCGGCAATGCCCTCGAACAGGGTGGCGCCGTCGCCGCGCTCCTCGACCATGCGGTTCCACCAGCTTTCGCCGTCGGGGTAGCCTGCGGCCTCGGCCAGCAGGTCCAGCGGATCGCGCCAGTCCCGCCTGCCGGGGTCCGAGGGATCGACGGCGAGGTCGGCAGCCGGCACGGACTGCGTGGTGTCGTCGCGGTCCAGGGCCTCGGCGGCATTGCTCTGGAGCTGGCCGCCGTCTGCCGCAGCGGCGCCGGAATCGGAGCCGGTGTCGGCATCCTGGCCTTCATCGCCCGCATCCTCGCCCGCATCACCTGCATCTGCTGCCGCCGCCTCGGCCCGGCGCCGCTCCTGCTCGGCCATGTCCAGCGCCATGCGGTGGGTCTGGGGCAGGTCGATGAAGCGCGTGGCCACGCCCTGGCGCGCCGCCCATTGCAGGGCCTGCCATTCGGGCGAGAACTCGGCGTAGGGATAGAAGGCGGCATGGGCCGGGCTGTCCTGCACATAGACCAGCATGGCCACGGGCGGCTGCAGGTCGGCATGCTGCAGCATGGGCAGCAGGGACTCGCCCTCGGGCGGGCCTTCGACCAGCAGGCAGTCGGGCTGCAGCTGCTCCAGGGCCTGCAGCAGGCTGCGCGCGCAGCCCGGGCCATGGTGGCGGATGCCGAAGAAATGAAGCGGATTGGCAGAGGTGGCCATACGGGAAGTGCGCAGGAGATGCGCAGAAGATGCGGTCGGTCAGCGGAGCGGGAGTGCGGGCTTCAGAGCTGCTCGCGGCAGGCGCGGTACAGGTCCTTCCAGTCGCTGCGCTCCTTGACCACGGTCTCCAGGTATTCCTTCCAGACCACGCTGTCCTGCACCGGGTCCTTGATCACGGCGCCCAGCAGGCCCGAGGCCACATCGCCCGCGCGCAGCACGCCGTCGCCGAAATGCCCGGCCAGCGCCATGCCGCTGTTGATGACCGAGATGGCCTCGGCCGTGGACAGCGTGCTGCTGGGCGACTTCACGCGCACGGTCTTGCCGTCCTCGGTCTGGCCGTTGCGCAGCTCGCGGAAGATCTGCACCACCCGGCGCACTTCCTGCAGGGCCGGCGGCTCGGCGGGCAGGGCCAGGGCGCGGCCCTGCTCGGCCACGCGCTTGGTGACGATCTGCACTTCCTCGTCCTGCGATGCCGGCACGGGCAGGACCACGGTGTTGAAGCGGCGCTTGAGCGCGCTGGACAGCTCGTTCACGCCCTTGTCGCGGTTGTTGGCCGTGGCGATGACCGAGAAGCCCTGCACGGCCTGCACCTCGGTGCCCAGCTCGGGCACGGGCAGTGTCTTTTCGGACAGCACGGTGATCAGCGTGTCCTGCACGTCGGCCGGGATGCGGGTCAGCTCTTCGATGCGGGCGATCTTGCCCAGCTTCATGGCGTTGACCAGGGGGCTGGGAATCAGCGCCTTCTCGGACGGGCCATGGGCCAGCAGCTGCGCGTAGTTCCAGCCGTAGCGCAGCTGCTCCTCGCTGGTGCCGGCCGTGCCCTGCACCAGCATGGTGGAGTCGCCGCTGACGGCGGCCGACAGGTGCTCGGACACCCAGGACTTGGCCGTGCCGGGCACGCCGTACAGCAGCAGGGCGCGGTCGGTGGCCAGGGTGGAGACGGCGATTTCCATCAGGCGCGGATTGCCGATGTACTTGGGGCTGACCTCGAAGCCGTTGCCGAGCTTGCCGCCCATCAGGTACTGGAGCACGGCCCAGGGCGACAGCTTCCAGTTGGGCGGACGCGGACGGTCGTCCACCTTGCGCAGGGCTTCGAGTTCTTCGGCGAATTGCTGTTCGGCATGCTGGCGCAGGACTTGGCTCATGGTGTGCTTCCGGAAAGGGATGGGAATGGGATTCGGTAGGGGGTGGGTGGCAAAGCGGGCCCGGCCTCAGGCCTGGCCGCGCAGTGCGATGAAGGCCTGGTGCAGGCCCAGGCGCAGCTCGACGATGCGCTCCAGGTGGCCGCGCATGCGCTCCTCGTCCCAGGGCCGCGCGCGGCTGCGTTCGAGGCGCGCCTGCTGCTGGGGCGTGAGGGCAATGGCCGGGGCGGCTGTTGCTGCAGATGCCGAAGCGGCTGCGGTCTCTGCAACAGGCTCGGCCGGGGGCTCCGGCTCGGGCTCGACCTGTGCATCCAGCACCGAGGGCTTGCGCCACAGCTCGGCAAAGCGCTCCAGCGCAGTCACGTCCAGCATTCGCGCGCAGGACAGCAGGGCCTGGTCGGCGCGGTAGCTGTGCCAGTTGCCCGTGATCTGCTTGCCGCCCACGGCCACATGCAGTGCCTCGGTCAGCCGCGCCGACAGCGCGGGCGAGAGCAGTTCGGCACCGCCCAGCGACTGGGACATGCCCTCGATGGCGTCGATGAGCTTGTGCCTGTCGCGCTCGAACTGGGCAATCCAGCGGGACTCGCGTTCTTCGGGGGACAGCCGGGCCATGAGGGCGGGCAGCAGCGCATCGTGGCGCATGTCGCGGCCCAGGGCCTGGGCGGCATCGATCCATTCCACGTCCAGCTGGTACTGCAGGGCCCGCACCCAGCCCTGGCGCAGCGAGGATTTCCAGTCGCTGCGCCGGCTCCACTCCATCACTTCCAGGGGCGTCAGGCCCAGGGCCCGGGTCCAGAAGGACACCGGGGTGAGCTGCACCATCTGCTCCAGCAGCCAGGCCTTCTTGCCGCCACGGAAGTAGGCATCGGGCTTGAGCGTGATGCCGTCGCGCTCCCATTCCTTGAGGCCTTCCTCGGGAGGCTCCACGATCCACTGGCCCTTGTCGTCCTGCTGCAGCATGGACTGCATCCAGCCCATGACGCGCTGGCTGTGCGCGCTGTCCGGCAGGCACGAGAGCATTTGCGCGGCGTTCTCGCGGATTTCCTTGCTGCGGTCGGACAGCAGTTTTTCGAGCAGCGGCTCGTCGTCCATGCCCAGCCCCACGGTCAGTGCCTGGACCATGGGCAGGCGCTCCTTGGCGCCCAGCTCCTTCAGGCTGCCTTCCAGCCGCGCACGGGCCTGGGCGGCATCGGCCGCGCGCTCGCTGCGCAGCAGGGCCACGCGCTGCTCGACCGAGCCCTCCTGCCAGACCAGTTCGGGGTCGGCGGTTTCCTCCACGCCGCTGGCATAGCTCCATTGCGGATTGAGCGCGCCCAGCCAGCGCCCGCGCTCGCCCAGCACCGGGGCCAGCCACTGGCGCAGCTCCACGGACTGGCGGCCCTGCTCCAGCGCAGGCACCAGCAGGTCATGGGGCAGGCGCTGGCCCGCCTGGTCCAGGGTGCGCAGCATCGAGGCCTGCAGCTCGAACGGCCCGTCCTTGAGCACGTCGCCCATCAAGGTCTGCAGGCGAGCATCGGCAGGCGCGGGGCGCGATTCTGCAGGTGCCGCGGCCGGCACGGCCAGCGGCGCCGGCAGGCGCACCTGCGCGCCGGGCTGCCAGCCTGCGCGCTCGAACACGGCCGCCACGGCGCTGGCGCGCAGCAGTTGCTGGGCGGGCGAGTCGCCGGGCAGGTCCGCCCGGGGCAGCAGCGCGGCCTGCACGGCCTGCTGCGACCACGGGGCAGACGGATCAACGCCCGAAGCCAGCGCAGGCGGCACGGCCAGCCGGTCCGAGCCGACCATGGCCGATTGCTGCAGCGCAGTCCAAAGTTGTGTGTTGCTCATACCGGTTCACCCTGGTTCTGCCAGATACATTGCCGGGCGCTTTCGCCCTCGCGGGCCTGCCAGGCGCTCAGCAGGCGCCAGCGGCCCACGGCCGGGCCGGGCTCCCATTCGCCAAACAGCTGCATGGGCGCGCCGCCGCTGAGCGCCAGCAGGCGCCAGGCTTCGGCATCGTCAATGGCCACGGGAACGGGTTGCACAGGCGCGGCAGTGCCGTCAGCAGACACGCCGGGCGCAGCCGCCGATGCGCCCGGCGCATCGGGCCAGGCCGCAAACCATTGGCCCTGGGCAGGCACCAGGCGCAACCCGTCCTGGCACAGCGGCTGCGTGGCCTGCAGCGGGTTGGCGGCAATGCGCCGGCCCATCTGCTGCAGGACGTCGCCCACGGCCGAGGTGTCCAGCGGGCTGGCGCCCTCGGCAGGCAGCGCAGGCCCGTTGCCGTTGGCGGCAATGGCGCGCAGCGGCGCATGGCCCGGGTAGAAATTCAGCGCGCATCCGTAGCGATGGCCAGGCACCCAGGCCGATTCGAAGCCGCGCCCGCCCTGCGCATAGTCCAGCACCAGGGCCATGCGGCCCGTGCGCTGCCCGTGCAGCCAGACGCGGCGCTCCATGAGCCGGCCTTCGCGCTCGATCATGCGCAGGCCGGCCACCAGCCATTCGTCCTCGACCAGCTGGCCGCGGGCCTGCACCTCGGCCTTGTCCATGGGCCAGCCCAGCGCGGCCATCACGTCGGCCTTGACCTCGGGGCTCAGCGATTCGCGGCGGCGCACGGCGTCGATGATCAGCTGCCAGTGGCCCAGCTGCACCAGCATGTCGCGCGGCCAGTCGCGGTGGCTGTCCACCAGATCCCGGCAGTCCTTGATGCGTGCCGCCATGCCCGTGGCCTGCGCATCGACCATGCGCGCGGCCATGGTGTTCCAGCGCTGGCGCATCTGGGAGTCGCCGGCCTGGTTGGCCAGGCCCGCGCGCACCATGTCCTGCATCCACAGCGACAGTTCCTGCAGGCCCGCCTCGACCTTGTCCCAGCGCTTGTCTTCGCGCCTGGCCTGCTGCCTGGCCGCAACCTCGGGATCGGGTGGCGGCTCGGCCGCCGCGGCGGCTGCCTTGGCCTCCTTCTTCTCGGCCTTTTCCTGGCGGCTGTCCAGCCAGGTCTGCACCCAGGCCGGTGGATCGCCGCCCTCGGTGACCTGGCCGCCCGCACGCATCAGCATCAGCGCCAGCCCATGCTTGCAGGGGAACTTGCGGCTGGGGCAAGAGCATTTGAAGGAGGGGCCCGACAGGTCCACCTGGGTCTGGTAGGGCTTGCTGCCGCTGCCCTGGCACTCGCCCCACACCGCCACATCGTTGGCACCCATGGTGGGCCATTTGGCGGGCGATTGCAGCCCCTTGGCGGCCTTGCTGGAGGAAGCGTCCGGCGATAGCGCCAGCACTTCGCTCTCTGTTCCTAATACACGCGACACCGAAGCTCCCTCTCCAAGTGTTTGTCATCGCCAGGCGCATTGAATGAAGAAACGACCGCGCCCGGCAAGCCCGAAAGCCTATCAGCAATAGTTATCGGCAATTTGAAACAAATCACAACAACGTCAAACCTCTCTCCCATGAACCGGGAACCCCATGGCGCGCAGCCAGCTGCGCTATATCAGCGCATGCATTGATGGCACCAAGCCGTACCAGCCTTCAGGCATTGCAAAAAGACGCAGGAAACACGCATTCACCATTTCCTGCGATGCACATCGCCACCCATTGAAAGCAAGCACTCATTCCGCACTGAAAACGGTTTCATTCCATTGCACTGGCAACCATTGCAATCCGCTGGCCATTGCGATAGCCCGACAGTGCGTTCAAACCGGAGCCAGGCAAGGCCGGACCAGACCCTGGCTGGGGGATGGGCTCTCGAAAAACCGGATGTGCCAGGCAAATATACTGTATATTCATACAGCCATGGAGCTGCAACGCAAACTTTTCATCCTCGCCGACGCCGCCAAGTACGACGCCAGCTGCGCCTCCAGCGGATCGCAGGGGCGCGACTCGCTGGACGGCAAGGGCATGGGCTCGGTCACCGGCATGGGCATCTGCCACAGCTATGCGCCCGACGGGCGCTGCATCTCGCTGCTCAAGATCCTGCTGACCAATGTCTGCATCTTCGACTGCCGCTACTGCATCAACCGCAAGAGCTCCAACGTGCAGCGCGCCCGCTTCACGGTGGCCGAGGTGGTGCAGCTGACGCTGGACTTCTACCGGCGCAACTGCATCGAGGGGCTGTTCCTGTCCAGCGGCATCATCCGCTCCAGCGACTACACCATGGAGCAGCTGGTGGAAGTGGCCCGCCGCCTGCGCGAGGAGCATGACTTTCGCGGCTACATCCACCTCAAGACCATCCCGGATGCCGCCCCCGAATTGCTGGCCCAGGCAGGCCGCCATGCCGACCGCCTGAGCATCAATGTGGAACTGCCCACGGCCAGCGGCCTGGCGCAGTTCGCGCCTGAAAAGGACGGCCGGCGCATACGCCAGGCCATGCAGGGCGTGGACCGGCATGTGCAGGCCTGGCGCGCGGCCACGCGCGAGCAGCGCCAGGCGCAGTCCCTGCCCGGCGCGCCCGCGCAGCGCGCCGCCGTGCCGCGCTTTGCGCCGGGCGGGCAGAGCACGCAGATGATCGTGGGCGCCGACCGCGCAACCGATGCCGACATCCTCGAGTCCAGCCATACGCTGTATGCGGGCTACGGCCTGCGCCGCGTGTACTACTCGGCCTTCAGCCCCATTCCCGATGCCTCGCGCGACCTGCCGCCGCAGGCACCGCCCCTCATGCGCGAGCACCGGCTCTACCAGGCCGACTGGCTCATGCGCTTTTACGGCTACGGGGCGGGCGAGATCGCGGCGGCCAGCCGCCACGGCATGCTGGACCTGGAGATCGACCCCAAGCTGGCCTGGGCACTGGCCAACCGCCAGCAGTTCCCCGTGGACCTCAACCGTGCTCCGCGCAGCCTGCTGCTGCGCGTGCCGGGCCTGGGCACGCAGACGGTGGAGCGCCTGCTGGCGGCGCGCCGCGTGCGCCGGCTGCGGCTGGACGACCTGCTGCGGCTGCGCGCCCCCGTGCAAAAGGCCCTGCCCTTCGTGCTGATCGACGGCCACCGCCCCCTGCTGGGCGAGACCGACTCGGCCGCGCTGCGCACGCGGCTGATCGCGCAGTCGCAGGCCAGCCAGGCCCAGGCGCGGCACAGCGGCATGCGCGTGCAAAGCGCACTGCAGGCCAGCCTGTTCTAGAACCTGGAGCACGCCATGCACGGACAGGCCCTCACCATCGAACTCGACAGCCCCGACGACTGGCCCGGCTTTCGCGCAGCCTGCCGGGCGCTGCTGGCCCACGGCGCCGACCCCGCTCTGGTGCGCTGGCGGTGGCCCGACACGCGGGGTGCGCAGCCACTCGGCGCGGGGGTGGACCTGTTTTCCAGCGCGCCGCAGCAGGCCATGCCCGCCTCGGCGCTTGCCGGGCTGGCCGGCCCCGGCGAGGCAGGGCTGTCCCTGTCGGACACCCAGATGTCCGCCCTGCGCCATGCCTGCATGCACCGCGCGGCGGGCCGCTTCGAGCTATGCCACCGCTGGCTGGCGCGCATGCAGGCCCGGCCCGAACTGCGGCTGGATGCGCTGGATGCGGACTGGCGCGCCATCGAGGCCCTGGCCCGCCCCGTCTCGCGCGAGATCCACAAGATGCACGCCTTTGTGCGCTTTCGGACGACGCAGCGACCGGACCAGCCCGATCTGCACATTGCCTGGTTCGAGCCCGAGCACCACATCGTGCGCGCGGCGGCGCCCTTCTTCTGCAAGCGCTTTGCCAACATGCACTGGGCCATCCTCACGCCGCAATGCAGCGCGCACTGGGACGGCCATGCGCTGCGCCTGGCGCCCGGCGCGCGCCGCAGCGATGCCCCGCCAGCCGACGCGGGCGAGGCCCTGTGGCTGACCTACTACGCCAGCACCTTCAATCCGGCACGCCTGAAGGAGCAGGCCATGCTGCGCGAGATGCCGCGCCGCTACTGGCACAACCTGCCCGAGACGGTGCTGATCTCCACCCTGGTCCAGCAGGCCCGCGCGCGCACGGGACAGATGCTGGAGCAGTAAGGACAGGCACCAAAAAACAAAGGCCCCGAAGGGCCTTTGTCTGCTTTGCAGCGTCGCTCAGTGCATCAGCCCAGCCACTTGCGGGCGTTGCGCCACACGCGCATCCAGGGGCTGAATTCCGACTTGTCGCCGTTGGTCCAGCTCATCTGCACGTTGCGGAACACGCGCTCGGGGTGGGGCATCATGGCCGTGAAGCGGCCATCGGCCGTGGTCACTGCCGTCAGGCCGCCGGCCGATCCGTTGGGATTGAACGGGTACTGCTCGGTGGCCTTGCCGTGGTTGTCCACATAGCGCATGGAGGCGATGGCCTTGTCCGCATTGCCGCGGAAGCGGAAGTTGGCAAAGCCTTCGCCGTGGGCCACGGCGATGGGCAGGCGGCTGCCGGCCATGCCCTGCAGGAACAGGCTGGGCGACTCCAGCACTTCCACCATGGACAGGCGCGCCTCGAAGCGGTTGCTCTGGTTCTGCGTGAAACGCGGCCAGTCCTGGGCGCCGGGAATGATGTCGGCCAGTTCGGCAAACATCTGGCAGCCGTTGCACACGCCCAGGCCGAAGGTGTCGCTGCGGCCGAAGAACTGCTGGAACTGCGCGGACAGGCTGTCGTTGAAGGTGATGGAGCGCGCCCAGCCGATGCCGGCGCCCAGCGTGTCGCCGTAGCTGAAGCCGCCGCAGGCCACCACGCCGGCGAAGTCCTGCAGCTGCGCGCGGCCGCTTTGCAGGTCGGTCATGTGCACGTCCACCGCGTCGAAGCCGGCCTCGGTGAAGGCGTAGGCCATTTCCACATGGGAGTTCACGCCCTGCTCGCGCAGCACAGCCACGCGGGGCCGCGCGCCCAGGTTCAGGAAGGGTGCGGCCGGGTTCTCGGCCGGGTCGAACGTCAGGTGCAGGTGCATGCCCGGGTCGGCAGGCTCGCCGGCTGCGGCGTGCTCGCTGTCGGCGCAGGCCGGGTTGTCGCGCTGCTGGGCGATCTTCCAGCTGACGGCATCCCAGACCTGGTGCAGGTCGCTGAGCGAGGCGCCGAAGACGGATTTGGCATCGCGCCAGACCTGCAGCTCGCCCTTGCCCGCATCGACCTTGGACGAGACGGGGCGCGTCTTGCCGATGATGTGGCTGCAGGTGGACAGGCCATGCTCGCGCAGGGTCTGCAGCACGGCGGCGCGGTCGGCCGTGCGGATCTGCAGCACGGCGCCCAGTTCTTCGTTGAACAGCGCGCGCAGCGTCATGTCGTCGCGGCGGCCGCTGATCTGGGAGGCCCAGTTCTTGCCTTCGCCCGAGTCCATGCGGCTGTCGCTGATGCCGTCGCCTTCGGTGACCAGCATGTCCACGTTGATAGCCACGCCCACATGGCCGGCAAAGGCCATCTCGGCCACGGTGGCCAGCAGGCCGCCGTCGCCCTTGTCGTGGTAGGCCAGGATCTGGCCCTTGGCGCGCAGGTCGTTGACGGCATCGACCAGGGCAATCAGGTCCTTGGCGTCATCGAGGTCGGGCGTCTCGTTGCCGGTCTGGCCCAGCACCTGGCCCAGGATGGAGCCGCCCATGCGCATCTTGCCGCGGCCCAGGTCCACCAGCACCAGGGTGCTGTCGTCTTCCGAGGCGTCCAGCTGGGGCGTGAGCGTGCCGCGCACATCGTCGATGGAGGCAAAGCCCGTGATGATCAGGCTGACCGGCGAGGTCACCTTCTTGACCTGGCCGCCCTCGTTCCACTGGGTGCGCATGGACAGGCTGTCCTTGCCCACGGGGATCGAGATGTCCAGCTGCGGGCACAGCTCCATGCCCACGGCCTTGACGGTGGCGTAGAGCGCCGCGTCTTCGCCGGGCTCCCCGCAGGCCGCCATCCAGTTGGCCGACATCTTGACCCTGGACAGTTCGATGGGCGCGGCCAGCATGTTGGTGATGGCCTCGGCCACGGCCATGCGGCCCGACGCCGGCGCGTTGATGGCCGCCAACGGCGTGCGCTCGCCCATGGCCATGGCCTCGCCCTTGAAGCCCTGGAAATCGGCCAGCGTGACGGCCACGTCGGCCACGGGCACCTGCCAGGGGCCGACCATCTGGTCGCGGTGGGTCAGGCCGCCCACGGCGCGGTCGCCGATGGTGATCAGGAAGCGCTTGGAGGCCACGGTGGGGTGGGCCAGCACGTCGATCACGGCCTTTTCCAGGGGCACGCCGGTCAGGTCCATGGGGGGCAGCTCCCGCTGCACGGTGGCCACGTCGCGGTGCATCTTGGGCGGCTTGCCCAGCAGCACGTTCATGGGCATGTCCACGGGGAACTTCTGGTCGCCCGAGGCCACGGCCGTGTCCTCCAGCACCAGCTGGCGCTCCTCGGTGGCCGTGCCGATCACGGCAAACGGGCAGCGCTCGCGCTCGCAGAAGGCCGTGAATTCGGCCAGCGATTCGGGCGCGATGGCCAGTACATAGCGCTCCTGGCTTTCGTTGGACCAGATTTCCTTGGGCGCCAGGCCGGATTCCTCCAGGTTGACGGCGCGCAGGTCGAAGCGCGCGCCACGGCCCGCATCGTTGGTCAGCTCGGGGAAGGCATTGGACAGGCCGCCGGCACCCACGTCGTGGATGGCCAGGATGGGGTTCTTGTCACCCTGGGCCCAGCAGTGGTTGATGACTTCCTGGGCGCGGCGCTCGATCTCGGGGTTGCCGCGCTGCACGGAGTCGAAGTCCAGCTCGGCCGCGTTCGTGCCGCTGGCCATGGAGCTGGCAGCGCCGCCGCCCATGCCGATGCGCATGCCGGGGCCGCCCAGCTGGATCAGCAGGGTGCCGGCGGGGAACTCGATCTTGCGCGTCAGCTCGGAGTCGATCACGCCCAGGCCGCCCGCGATCATGATGGGCTTGTGGTAGCCGCGCATCACGGCATCGGCACCCACGCCGACCTGCTGCTCGTACTCGCGGAAATAGCCGGTCAGGTTGGGACGGCCGAACTCGTTGTTGAAGGCCGCGCCACCGAGCGGGCCCTCGATCATGATCTGCAGCGGGCTGGCGATGTGCTCGGGCTTGCCCACTTCGCTGCCCCACAGCTTGGAGACCGTGAAGCCCGACAGGCCGGCCTTGGGCTTGGAGCCGCGGCCCGTGGCGCCCTCGTCGCGGATCTCGCCGCCCGCGCCGGTCGATGCGCCGGGGAAGGGAGAGATGGCCGTGGGGTGGTTGTGCGTCTCCACCTTCATGAGGACGTGGTTGACGGCCTTCTTCTTCTGGTAGCTGGGCGCCTTGATCTTGTCCAGGGCTGCCTCGAAGGTGGCGACGAAGCGCTCGACCTCATGGCCTTCCATGATGGAGGCGTTGTCCGAATAAGCCACCACCGTGTGCTGGGGCGAGACCTGGTGCGTGTGGCGGATCATGCCGAACAGGCTCTTGTCCTGGGCCACGCCGTCGATGGTGAACTGGGCGTTGAAGATCTTGTGGCGGCAGTGCTCGCTGTTGGCCTGCGCGAACATCATCAGTTCCACGTCCGTGGGATTGCGCTTGAGGCCCTTGAAGGCGTCGACCAGGTAGTCGATCTCGTCGTCGGCCAGGGCCAGGCCCCATTGGCGGTTGGCAGTCTCCAGCGCCGCGCGGCCGCCGCCCAGCACATCGACGAACTCCATGGGAGCGGCTTCCAGGGCGGAGAACAGCTGCTCGGCCTCGGCGCGCGTGGCGAAGACCGATTCGGTCATGCGGTCGTGCAGCAAGGCGGCGATCCGTGCAGTCTGCTCGGCCGAAAGTTCAGGCGCGCTGCCCAGCACATTGCTCAGCAGGCCCGTCTTGAAGGCGATGCGGTATTCGGTGATGCGCTCCACGCGGAACACGCCCAGGCCGCAGTTGCGGGCAATGTCCGTGGCCTTGGAGGCCCACGGGGAGATCGTTCCCAGGCGCGGCGTGACCACCAGGGCGGCACCGTCGGCCGGGCCTTCGTAGGGATCTCCATAGGTCAAGAGCGCCTGGAGGCGCTCTTGCAATGCGGGCGTGGGTGCGGCGTCCGTGGCCACCAGGTGCACGAAGCGCGCGGCAATGCCGGTGATTTTGGGATGGATGGCGACCAGGTCGGTCAGAAGCTGCTGGGCGCGGAACGAGCTGAGAGCGTTTCCACCCTCGAACTGTGTCAGATGCAAGGTCACGTGGCGGCCTGTTGGGTGAGGAGGCTTGTGAAAAGCGCCCTGCGGCCCCGCCCGGCTGGGGGCAGGCCGCAAGGCGCTGAATCGGTGAGGCCGCCATTTTACCGGGCTGCGCCGTCCCGGTGGCGACAGCCGCCCCTTACCCCTGCACGTCCAAAGGCGCAATGGGATAATTGCGGGCATGAGCATCACCATCAAGAGCGCCGAAGACATCGCAGCCATGCGCGTGGCATGCCGCCTGGCTTCGGAAGTGCTGGACTACATCACCCCCCACATCAAGCCCGGCATCACCACGGCCGAGATCGACCGGCTGGGCGCCGAATGCATGGCGCAGCAGGGCACGGTCTCCGCCACCATCGGCTACCAGCCGCCTGGCTACCCGCCCTATCCCGGGCACCTGTGCACCTCGGTCAACCATGTGGTCTGCCACGGCATCCCCAATGACAAGCCGCTCAAGAAGGGCGACATCGTCAATGTGGATGTCACGGTCATCACCAAGGACGGCTGGTACGGCGACAACAGCCGCATGTTCCTGATCGGCGAGTGCTCCATCGCGGCCAAGCGCCTGTCGGCGCTGACCTTCGACGCCATGTGGCTGGGCATCCAGCAGGTCAGGCCCGGCGCCACGCTGGGCGACATCGGCAACGCCATCCAGACCTTTGCCGAAGGCCACGGCCTGTCGGTGGTGCGCGAGTTCTGCGGCCACGGCATCGGCCAGAAGTTCCACGAAGAGCCGCAGATCCTGCACTATGGCCGCCCCGGCACGGGCACCGTTCTCGAAGAGGGCATGGTCTTCACCGTCGAGCCCATGCTCAACCTGGGCAGGCGCGAGATCAAGGAACTGGGCAAGGACGGCTGGACCATCGTGACCAAGGACCACAGCCTCTCGGCCCAGTGGGAACACACCCTGGTGGTCACCAAGACGGGCTACGAAGTCATGACCCTGTCGGCTGGCTCGCCCGCGCTCCCGCCCTTCGTGACCGCCACGAGCTGCTGAGGCTCGGCATGTTTCTTGCGTGATGCGCAGGCAAAATGGCACTGCGCCCGGGGCACCCGCTCCAGGCGCCTCCCCTGCCCTGGCCGCGCATGAAACAGATCACTGACCACACTCCTTCCAACTCTGCGCCCGCAGCCCCGGATTCGCTGGAGCAGTTGCGCGCGCAGTACGCCCTCGATCGCGGACGCTGGATAGGCTCGCTGCTGGCGCCCACCATGGGCCGGCGCGGCGTGCGCCTGGTGCTGCAGCACCTGAGCGATCTGGCCGACACGCTGCTGCGCGCGCTGTGGCACCGCGCCGGCATGCCTGCCGAGGCCTGCCTGGCCGCCGTGGGAGGCTATGGCCGCGCCCAGCTGTTTCCCTACTCCGACATCGACGTGCTGGTGCTGCTGCCGGCCACCAGCACGGCAGACCCTGAGCTGACCTCGCGCATAGAAAAGTTCATCGGCAGCTGCTGGGACGCGGGCCTGGAGATCGGCTCCAGCGTGCGCACGCTGGCCGAATGCCTGCAAGAGTCCGGGCGCGACCTCACCGTGCAGACCGCCTTGCTGGAGTCGCGCCGCATCTGCGGAAACGAGCCGCTGTTCGGCGAGTTCCAGCAGCGCTACCAGGCACAGATGAATGCGCGCGCCTTTCTGTCCGGCAAGCTGCTGGAAATGCGCCAGCGCCACAACAAGTACGAGAGCACGCCCTACTCGCTGGAGCCCAACTGCAAGGAATCGCCCGGCGGCCTGCGCGATCTGCACACCATGATCTGGCTGGCCCGCGCCGCAGGCCTGGGCCACAGCTGGCAGGCCCTGGCGGAAAAGGGACTGATCACCGATTTCGAGCGCCAGCAGCTCGAAGACAACGAGGCCATGCTCAGCCTGATACGCGCGCGCCTGCACGCCGTGGCGGGCCGGCACGAGGACCGCCTGGTTTTCGACCAGCAGACCGCCGTGGCCGAGGCCTTTGGCTACCGCTCCACCTCGGCCGAGGGCCGCAAGCTGGCCATGCGCGCCAGCGAGACGCTGATGCGCCACTACTACTGGGCAGCCAAGGCCGTGACCCAGCTGTGCCAGATCCTGCGGCTGAACATCGAGGAGCGCCTGAACCCGCGCCCCACGCCGCGGATCCGGCTGAACTCGCGCTTCTACGAGAAGGCCGGCACCATCGAAGTGGCCAGCGACGATCTGTACGAGCGCGAGCCGCATGCCATCCTCGAAACCTTCCTGATGTACGAGACCCATGTGGGCCTCACCGACCTGTCGGCACGCACGCTGCGCGCGCTGTACGGCGCGCGGGACCTGATGGATGCGGCCTTCCGGCGCGACCCGGTCAACCGCGCCACGTTCATGAAGATCCTGCAGCAGCCCAGCGGCATCACGCATGCCATGCGGCTGATGAACCAGACCTCGGTGCTGGGGCGCTACCTGTGGCCCTTCCGGCGCATCGTGGGCCAGATGCAGCACGACCTGTTCCACGTCTACACGGTGGACCAGCACATTCTCATGGTGCTGCGCAATGTGCGGCGCTTTTTCATGGCCGAGCATGCGCATGAGTATCCGTTCTGCTCCCAGCTGGCCAGCGGCTGGGACAAGCCCTGGCTGCTGTACGTGGCCGCGCTGTTCCACGACATCGGCAAGGGCCGCGGCGGCGACCACTCCATCATCGGCGCCGTGGAGGCCAAGCGCTTTTGCCGTGCCCACGGCATTGCGCGCGCCGACGCCGAGCTGATCGAGTTCCTCGTGCGCGAGCACCTGACCATGAGCCAGGTCGCACAAAAGCAGGATCTGTCGGACCCCGAGGTGATCCAGGCCTTTGCCGAGCGCGTGGGCAACGAGCGCAACCTTACGGCGCTGTACCTGCTCACCGTGGCCGACATCCGTGGCACCAGCCCCAAGGTGTGGAGCGCCTGGAAGGGCAAGCTGCTGGAGGACACCTATCGCCTGACCCTGCGCGTGATGGGTGGCCGCGCGCCCGACGCGGCCGCCGAGATCGAGGCGCGCCGGCGCGAGGCGCTGGTGCAGCTGGCGCTGACGGCCCAGCCCTTCGAGTCCCACAAGAAGCTCTGGGACACGCTGGGCGTGGACTACTTCATGCGCCATGAGGCGGCCGACATCGCCTGGCACACACGCCACCTGTCGCGCCACGTGGGCACCACCCGCCCCGTGGTGCGTGCGCGCCGCTCACTGGCGGGCGAGGGACTGCAGGTGCTGGTCTACGCACCCGACCAGCCCGATCTGTTCGCGCGCATCTGCGGCTACTTCGACCGCGCAGCGTTTTCCATCCTGGATGCGCGCGTGCACACGGCCCACAACAGCTATGCGCTGGACACCTTCCAGGTGGTGGCGCCCGCCATGCAGGAGCAGTACCGCGAACTGATGCACATGGTCGAGAACGACCTGGTCGCCGCCCTGATGGAGGGCGGACCGCTGCGCGAGCCCTCGCCCCGGCGCCTGTCGCGCCGCGTCAAGAGCTTCCCCTTCGCGCCGCGCGTCACGCTGCGGCCCGACGACAAGGCCCAGCACTGGCTGCTGTCCATCTCGGCCACGGACCGCGCCGGCCTGCTCTACACCGTGGCGCGCATCCTGGCCCAGCACCACCTGAGCGTGCAGTTGGCCAAGGTCAGCACGCTGGGCGAGCGCGTGGAGGACAGCTTCCTCATCGAGGGTGCCGAGCTGCAGAACAACCAGCGCCAGCTGCTCATAGAGACCGAGCTTTTGCAGGCCCTGGCAGTCTGAGCCGATTGCGCAAAAAAAGCCCGCCCTGTTGTGCAGGGCGGGCTCGTCGGGTTCATGCGCTGGCAGGCGGGGATGCAGCCATCAGTGCATGGCGGACGCAGGCGCCGACACCGTGGCCACTTGCTTGCCCTCGCGGTCATAGAGCTTGCCATCGACCACCCGGTCGCCATCGGCCAGGGCAGACAGCACGGCCTCGCTGAGCACGCGCTCCGATCCGGCGCCGAACACCGATGGCTCTTCGGGGTTGCCCTGCTTGAAGTGGTTGAAGACCAGGTTCAGCAGCAGCACGGTCACCGCAGTGGAGCTGATGCCCGAATGGAACATGGTGGCGAACCAGTCCGGGAAGTGGTGATAGAAGTCCGGCTTGACCATGGGCAGCACGCCCATGCCGATGGACGCCGCCACGATGATCAGGTTCATGTTGTTGTGATAGTCCACCTTGGCCAGCGTGCGGATGCCGCTGGCTGCCACCGTGCCAAAGAGCACCAGGCCCGCGCCGCCCAGTACCGAGGGCGGCACGCAGGCCACGATGCGCCCCATGATGGGCAGCAGTCCGAAGGCGATCAGGATCAGCCCGCTGAAGGCCACCACATAGCGGCTCTTGATGCCCGTGACCGCGACCAGGCCCACGTTCTGGGCAAAGGCGCTCTGCGTGAACGAACCGAAGAACGGGGCCACCACGCTGGACAGCATGTCGGCACGCAGGCCGTCGGCCAGGCGGCGCGAATCCACGCGGGTGCCCACGATGTCGCCCACGGCCAGGATGTCGGCCGAGGTCTCCACCAAGGTCACCAGGATCACGATGGACATGGAAAGCGTCGCCGCCAGGCTGAAGGTCGGCCAGCCGAAGTGCAGCGGCATGGGCACGGCGAACCACGCACCGCTGCCCACCTCGGAAAAGTCGGACTTGCCGATCATGGCCGCCACCGCCGTGCCGATGACGATGGCCAGCAGGATGGACAGGCGCGAGATCATGGCGTTGCCCAGCTTGCTCAGCGCCAGCACGATGACCAGGGACAGCCCGGCCAGGCCGATGTTGCCCATGCTTCCGTAGTCGGCCGCCTGGGGATTGCCACCCATGGCCCAGTGGGCGGCCACCGGCATCAGCGACAGGCCGATGATGGTGATCACGCAGCCATTGACCAGCGGAGGAAAAAAGCGCGTGAGCTTGGAGAAGATGGGCGCAATGATCAGGCCGAACACCGAGGCAAAGAGCACAGCGCCCAGCACCCCCTGCATGCCGCCGCCCGTATGCAGGATGCTGACCATGGTGGCCACGCCCGAGAAGGACACGCCCTGCACCAGCGGCAGGCGCGAGCCGAAGAACGGAATGCCCAGCGTCTGCAGCAGCGTGGCCAGCCCGCCCATGAAAAGGCAGGCCGTGATCAGCAGGCCCGTGTCGGCCGCCGACATACCCGCCGCATTGGCCATGACCAGGGGCACGGCCACGATGCCGCCGTACATGGTCAGCACATGCTGCAAACCATAGAGGGTGTTGGCCGTGAGGCCGAGTTGCTCGTCCTCCGGGCGGATGTCTGCGCCCAGGGCCGGCGCATTGCCAGAACTTTTTTCCATCGCTGTCTCCTTGTCCTCTTGTTCACAGAACGCCGGACAAGTACGCGGCAGCCGGATGGCGGCAGGCACGCCCCCGCGCACCCTTTGCCGCCGACCCGATAGGCCGCGCTCTCCTGCATCCTGCATCGCGAAGCCCGGTGGCTGCTTGGCAGCTCTTGGCGGGCGCACGCACACAATCCCCGCCTTCGCGGGAAGTGCCACTGTACGGCGCCAGCATGGAAAAATTGTCTACCGATTTGTATACAAAGACCTGACCGCAGATCCTGGAATTACAGCGGCAAGCAAGTCCGCTCAGTCATCCTCGGCAGCGCTGATGCCGGGGAACAGCACATCGGTGAAGCCGAACTGGCGGAAGTCGCGCATGCGCATGGGATAGAGCTTTCCCCAGAGGTGGTCGCACTCATGCTGGACCACCCGCGCATGAAAGCCATCCACCGTGCGATCGATCGCATCGCCAAAGACATCGAAGCCCGTGTAGCGGATACGGCTCCAGCGCGGCACCATGCCACGCATGCCTGGTACGGACAGGCAGCCTTCCCAATCCAGTTGCTCGTCCTCGCCCATGGGCGTGATGACCGGGTTGATGAGCACGGTGCGCGGCACCACCGGTGCATCGGGGTAGCGCGGATTGGGCAGGCCGGAGCCGAACACCACCATCTGCAGGTCCACGCCAATCTGCGGCGCGGCCAGCCCCGCGCCATTGGCGGCATGCATGGTGTCCAGCAGGTCGCTGAGCAGCAGGTGCAGTTCGTCGGTGTCGAATTCGGTCACGGGCTGGGCGACGCGCAGCAGGCGCGGATCACCCATTTTCAATATGGTGCGTACAGTCATGGCAGTGCACGGTGATGCAGGAAATGCGGGTCGCCAAGCATAGCGGGCGCACCGCGCACCGTGACCACACCCACCTGCTTCGCCCCCCGATCACCCCCTCTCGGCCCCCTTGGCCGCCATGGCCACACCGCGCTGGCACAATCGCAGCATGCCCAGCACCGCCAGAGAGTCAGCCGCCGCGTCCCCAGAGGACCGTGACACAGGCGCGCAGCAAACACCCGCGGCACAGGCCCGGCAGCCGGATGCCACTGCGCAGGCAGGCATGGCGCAGGCGCAGGCCTTCAATGATGATGATCCCCCTCCCCTGCACCGCATGCCGGCCGCGCCGTTGCGCTGGGCGCTGCAGCTGTTTGCCTGCCTGAGCCTGGCGACGGGCATTGCCGGCATCTTCATTCCAGGATTGCCCACCACGGTGTTCGTGCTCATGGCCGGATGGGCCGCGGCGCGCAGCTCGCATCGCATGCACACCTGGCTGTGGCGCCATCGCCTGTTCGGGCCCATGCTGCGCAATTGGGCGCGAGGTGGCTGCGTGAGCCGGCGCGCCAAATGGAGCGCCAGCGCCATGATGAGCCTGTGCGCCGTCCTCCTGCTGTGGACACGCCCGCCCGCCTGGGTACAGGCCGTGGCGCTGACGTCCATGGGCTGCGTGCTGGTGTGGCTGTGGTTCAGGCCAGAGCCCTGAGAATGAAGGCCTGCGGCAGGCCTGCTGAAAAAAATTCCCCGAGTTTTCTGTGACGTGTTTTTTACGTCATATAATCTAGGTCTTGTTCCTCAATAGCTCAGTTGGTAGAGCGCCGGACTGTTAATCCGTAGGTCCCTGGTTCGAGCCCAGGTTGAGGAGCCAAAGAATTTCAAGACCCTGCAATCGCACAGGATCTTTGTCGATAGACACGTATTCCTCAATAGCTCAGTTGGTAGAGCGCCGGACTGTTAATCCGTAGGTCCCTGGTTCGAGCCCAGGTTGAGGAGCCAAATTTCAGCGGCCTTGCAATCGCACAGGGCCCAGCACCAACATATTCCTCAATAGCTCAGTTGGTAGAGCGCCGGACTGTTAATCCGTAGGTCCCTGGTTCGAGCCCAGGTTGAGGAGCCAGATGAAAAGCCCGCATGCCAGCGCATGCGGGCTTTTTTGTTTGCTCAGGCTGCGCGCACCATGCCGACAGTCGGCGTGCTCGGCGCTGCGGCAGGGGCGGCCGACTCCACGGTGACAGGCTTGCCGTGCTTGGCATGTGCGCGACGCGCACCGTGCGCAGCGCGCGCTTGCTCCACGCCCTCTTCCCATGCACGCAGCTCTTCTTCCAGCCGCGCAGCCCGCTCCGCATACATGTCCGCAGAGGACTTGTAGTATTCGGCAGCAATGGTGTGCTCCAGCATCGCCATGCGTGCCTCCTGCAGGTAGGCCCGGGTGCGACGGATATAGCGCGGCTCGGCAAGGCTTGCGCCAAAGATTTTGCTGAAAAACATCGCTCATCCTCCTTCGATGTCTTCGCAGCGAAAGCCATGCATCCGCAAGAAGACAAGCCCAGGATAGCCAACCCGGCCTGGCGGCGCTGTCCCCTGGCGGGACAAGGCCGCGTAGGAGGTTCACTTACCCCGGCCAGGCGATGCTCTCGCATCCACGCAACCCTCTTCACCATGGTTTGTGCAAGACTGCGGCTGCAGAGAAGCACGAATCTATTATTTTTCAGTCCGCACCCGATCATGTCCCACCCCCTCCCATGGCTCATTCCCCACCAGGCCTTCCCTCCTGTGGAAACGGCATGGGGCCCCAACGACCCGATTCCGGGCCTGCTGGCCGCAGGCGGCACGCTGGATGCGGCGCACCTGCGCATCGCCTACAGCCAGGGCATTTTTCCCTGGTTCAGCGAAGGCCAGCCCACGCTATGGTGGTCGCCCGATCCACGCATGGTGCTGCAGACATCGCAGTTCCGGCTGCACCGCAGCCTGCGCAAGACATTGCAGCGCTTTCGCTCCACCGCCGGCTGCGAGATCCGCATCGACAGCGCTTTCGAGGCCGTGATGCAGCACTGCGCCCAAACGGTGCGCCGTGATCAGGATGGCACCTGGATCGTGCAGGAAATTCTCGACGCCTATACCGAACTGCACCGCCAGGGTGCAGCCCACAGCGTGGAAACCTGGATCGACGGGCGCCTGGTGGGCGGCCTGTACTGCGTGGCGCTGGGCCGCGCCGTATTCGGCGAGTCCATGTTCGCGCATGCCACAGACGCATCCAAGATCGCACTGTCGGCACTGGTGGCGCTGTGCCGGCACCAAGGCGCCGCGCAAATCGATTGCCAGCAGGCCACGCAGCACCTGGCTTCGCTGGGCGCGCGCGAGATGCCCCGCTCCCAGTTCCTGCGCACCGTGGCAGAGCAAAGCCAGCTGCCGCCCATGCACTGGCAATTCGAAAACGTATACTGGAACGAGTTGCTGCCGCCGTCCGGTGACGCCGGCAGCACATCACCGGCTGCCGCCAGCACACCATGACGCACCCGAACGATCTTCCGCTGCAGGCCCTGCAGTTCTACGCCACAGCCGCCTATCCCTGCAGCTACCTGGATGGCCGGCTGGCGCGTTCGCAAGTGGCCACGCCCAGCCACCTGATCCAGAACAGCGCCTATTCGGAGCTGGTCTCCCTGGGGTTTCGCCGCAGCGGAATGTTCACCTACCGGCCGTATTGCGATGGTTGCCGGGCCTGCGTGCCCATGCGCATCCTGGTCCACGATTTCCGCCCGGACCGCAGCCAGCGCCGTGCCGCCGTGCGCCACGCCGATCTCACGGCATCGATCCAGCGCCTGCATTACTCGAACGAGCATTACCAGCTGTACCTGCGCTACCAGCAAAGCCGTCACAGCGGCGGCGGCATGGACCACGACAGCGTGGACCAGTACACGCAGTTCCTGCTGCAAAGCCGCGTCAACTCACGGCTTGTGGAGTTCCGCGCACCGGCGGCCGACGGCGCAGTCGGCAGGCTGAAGATGGTCTCCATCCTCGATGTGCTGGAAGACGGGCTGTCCGCCGTCTACACCTTCTACGAGCCCGATGACCAGGCCAGCTACGGCACGTTCAACGTGCTGTGGCAGATCGATCAGGCACGCTCCATGAGCCTGCCCTATGTCTATCTGGGCTACTGGATCGCCGACAGCCAGAAGATGAATTACAAGGCGCGCTTTCTTCCCCATGAAGTGCGCGTGGACGAGCGCTGGCAGCGCGTGGATCAGCTGCCACGCTGATATGGCGCCACCGCGCCCTTTTCAGCGACATTTCTTATGCACATGGCCGCTGTTTGCAGGCGGCACATATGCCGCCAAGCCATGCCCGCCGCTAGAATGACCGAATCCCGAAATCCCCTTGCGCCTCATGAAAAAAGACGATAACGCGGCCTCGCCCAAGCCCAGCGTCCAGGTCCTGGAACGCATGTTCACGTTGATCGACGTGTTGGCCTCGCGTGAGGAAGCAGTATCGCTCAAGGAGATCAGCGAGCGCACCGGCCTGCACCCCTCCACCACGCACCGCATTCTCAACGACCTGGCCATCGGCCGCTTCGTCGACCGCCCCGAATCGGGCAGCTACCGGCTGGGCATGCGTTTCCTGGAGCTGGGCAACCTGGTCAAGGCCCGCCTGAGCGTGCGCGAAGCGGCCCTGATTCCCATGCGCCAGCTGCACAAGCAGATCCAGCAGCCGGTCAGCCTCAGCGTGCGCCAGGGCGATGAAATCGTCTATGTGGAACGCGCCTACAGCGAGCGCTCGGGCATGCAGGTGGTGCGCGCCATCGGCGGCCATGCGCCGCTGCACCTCACATCCAATGGCAAGCTGTTTCTGGCGGCCGATGATGCGCAGCAGGTGCGCGCCTACGCCACACGAACCGGCCTTCCCGGCAAGACGCACTTCAGCATCACGCGGCTTGCCGACATGGAAAACGAGCTGGACAAGGTACGCCACCATGGCGTCGCCCGTGACAATGAGGAGCTGGAGCTGGGCGTGCGCTGCATGGCCGCCGGCATCTATGACGACCAGGGCAAGCTGGTGGCCGGCCTGTCCATCTCCGCTCCCGCCGACCGGCTGGACGAAAGCTGGTTGTCCAAGCTCCAGGCCACCGCGCAGGAGATCTCGGGCGCCCTGGGCTTCAATGCGGTCCGCCCTGCAGCCCCGCCCCCCAATCCCTACGCGCGCAGCAGCCACTGATCTGCAAGCAGCCATCCGCAAGCAGCAAGACCGGTCATCAAAAACAACAAAGGCGCCCAGGGCGCCTTTGTTGTTGAGGGGGAGGAAACTCAGCCCTTGACCTTGTGGATCATGGAATCGCCGGCCACCTGCCCCATGGATTCCACCCAGTGGCGTACGCGCTCGGCATCGCCCAGGCGGCTGAACTTTCCGGCGGAGTCCAGGAAGACCATGATGATCTTGCGGCCAGCCACCTGCGCCTGCATGACCAGGCAGCGACCCGCTTCGGAGATGTAGCCGGTCTTTTGCAGGCCGATATCCCAGGTCGGGCTCAGCACCAGGCGGTTGGTGTTGTTGTACTGCAGCGTGCGGCGGCCCACGGCCACTTCATAGCCGGGCGAAGTGGTGTACTCGCGCACCAGCGGATCACTGTGCGCCACATTCACGAGCACGGCCAGATCACGGGCGCTGGACTGGTTGCGGCTGGACAGCCCGGTGGGCTCCACGTAACGGGTAGCCGTCATGCCCAGCAGGCGCGCCTTGGCATTCATCTGCTGGACGAAGGCATCCAGGCCACCTGGGAAGGTGCGACCCAGCGCATGGGCAGCACGGTTTTCGCTGGACATCAGGGCCAGGTGCAGCATTTCGGCACGGGTGAGCGTGGTGCCCACGGCCAGGCGCGAACTGCTGCCCTTTTCGGTATCCACATCATCCTGCGTGATGGTGATGGATTCATCCATGGGCAGATGGGCCTGGGAAATCAGCAGACCCGTCATCAGCTTGGTCAGCGAGGCGATGGGCAACACGGCATGGTCGTTCTTGCTGAGCAGCACTTCGTGGGTGTCCTGGTCCATGACCAGGGCCACGCTGCTCTTGAGATCAAGAGGATCGGCCACTGCATGCAGCCCGGCCATCTGCCCGAACGACAGGCGTGGCTCGTAGGCAACGGCACGAATGGGGCTGGCAGCGCTGCGGGCGGCCACGCGGCTGGGCTGGCGCGCGCTCTTGGCAACGCGCTTGCCCTGGGGAGCCGCCGTGGCGCGCTCCTTCACGGCCTTCTTCTTGACAGGGGCCACGGCCACCTGTTTCTTGGCAACTTTCTTGGCCGGTGCGGCATGCGCGCCCGGGGCAGTGAGAGCACAACTCAGGGCCAGCAACGAGAGAACCTGAGCAAATCGACCGAGGCGGGCACGGCGTAGGGTGGGCATGAGAAATGCTCCAAGCAGCAAGAATTTGTGACTAGACCTTACATTAATCGAAAAAGTCGCACTGTGACAATAACTTGTGCGACTTTTCGATAATTTAAATGAAATTATAAGGCGAGTGCTTACCCCTGCGCAGCCACGACCTCTGCATTGCTGTGTAATTTGTTCAACGCGCTCAGATAGGCCTTGGCCGAGGCCACGACGATGTCCGGGTCCGCTCCCACGCCGTTGACCACGCGCCCGCTGCGCTGCAGGCGAACGGTCACTTCGCCCTGGCTCTCGGTGGAGCCGCTGATGGCGTTGACCGAGTACAGCAGCATCTCGGCACCGCTCTTCACCTCGGACTCGATGGCCTTGAACGAGGCATCGACCGGGCCATTGCCGTCGGACTGGGCCTTGATCTCACGGCCATCGCGGCTGAACACCACCGACGCGTGTGGGCGCTCACCCGTTTCGCTTTGCTGGGCCAGCGAGATGAACTGGAAGGGATCGGCCTGCTGATGCGCATCCTGCTCGGTCACCAGGGCCAGGATGTCCTCGTCGAAGATTTCACTCTTGCGGTCGGCCAGTTCCTTGAAGGCCGCAAAGGCAGTGTTGATCGCGGCCTCGCTGTCGAGTTCCACGCCCAGCTCCTGCAGGCGCTGCTTGAAGGCATTGCGGCCGCTGAGCTTGCCCAGCACGATCTTGTTGGCGCTCCAGCCCACATCCTCGGCACGCATGATTTCGTAGGTGTCGCGCGCCTTGAGCACGCCATCCTGATGGATGCCCGAGGCGTGGGCGAAGGCGTTGGCGCCCACGACGGCCTTGTTGGGCTGCACCACGAAGCCCGTGGTCTGGCTGACCATGCGGCTGGCGGCCACGATGTGCTGGGCGTCGATGTTGACGTCAAGGCCGAAGTAGTCCTTGCGCGTCTTGATGGCCATCACCACCTCCTCGAGCGAGCAGTTGCCCGCGCGTTCGCCCAGGCCGTTGATGGTGCACTCGATCTGGCGCGCCCCGCCAAGCTTGACGCCGGCCAGCGAGTTGGCCACGGCCATGCCCAGGTCGTTGTGGCAATGCACGCTCCAGACGGCCTTGTCGCTGTTGGGCACGCGCTCGCGCAGGTTCTTGATGAAGGCGCCGTACAGCTCCGGAATGGCGTAGCCCACGGTGTCGGGCACGTTGATGGTGGTCGCACCTTCGGCAATCACTGTCTCGATGACGCGGCACAGAAAGTCCGGGTCGCTGCGGTAGCCGTCTTCGGGGCTGAACTCGATGTCGGCGATCAGGTTGCGCGCAAATCGCACCGACTGGCGCGCCTGCTCCAGCACCTGCTCGGGCGTCATGCGCAGCTTTTTCTCCATGTGCAGCGCACTGGTGGCGATGAAGGTGTGGATGCGCGCGCGGCTGGCGTCCTTCAGAGCCTCGGCCGCACGGGCGATGTCGCGGTCATTGGCACGGGCCAGCGAGCAGATGGTGGAGTCCTTGATGGCGCGCGCAATGGCCTGCACCGACTCGAAGTCGCCATTGGAACTCGCCGCAAAACCGGCCTCGATCACATCGACCTTCAGCCGCTCGAGCTGGCGCGCAATGCGCAGCTTTTCGTCGCGGGTCATGGAGGCACCGGGCGACTGCTCGCCGTCACGCAAGGTGGTGTCGAAAATGATCAATTGGTCGGTCATGGGAGTCTCGTCTTTCTTGTGGATGCGAATCTCCTGCCCACGGGCAGGTGATGAAAAAAGCCGGTGCGCTTGTGGCTGCACCGGCTAGGCAATGGAATTTAAGCGGCAACCGCCTCCTGCACCGTCACCTTCTCGGCAGAGGGCACGCGCTGCAAGCCTGACATGATGGCCCGGAACGAAGCGGAGACGATATTCGCATCAACCCCGACGCCGTAGCACACGTGCAACTCGTCCACGCGCAGTTCCACGTAGGCAATGGCCTTGGCATTGGCACCCTCGCCGATGGCATGCTCGTTGTAGTCCAGCACGCGCACGGCCCGGCCGCTGTGCTCGCTCAGCGCCTGCACGAAGGCATCGATGGGCCCCGTGCCTTGCGCCTCGACCGTGCGCTTGCCGCCGTCAACGGACAGATCGGCCGACAGGCTGACCACGCCGTCGTTCTCGCTGAGGCGGTAATGCGGGGCCTGTACGGATTGCAGGCCGTACTCGCGCTGGAACAGCGCCCACAGGTCGGCCGCGGCCAGCTCCTTGCCGCTGGAGTCCATCTCGCGCTGCACCACCTGGCTGAACTCGATCTGCAGGCGGCGCGGCAACTGGAGGCCATACTCGCTTTCAAGCAGATAGGCGATGCCGCCCTTGCCGGACTGGCTGTTGACGCGGATCACGGCCTCGTAGCTGCGGCCCAGGTCCTTGGGGTCGATGGGCAGATAGGGCATGTCCCAGATGTCGCCGTCCTTGCGATCGGCGAAGGCCTTCTTGATGGCATCCTGGTGCGAGCCCGAGAACGAGGTGTAGACCAGATCGCCCACATAGGGATGGCGCGGATGCACGGGCAGCTGGTTGCAATGCTCGACCGTGCTGCGGATGCCGTCGATATCGGAGAAATCCAGGCCAGGCGACACGCCCTGGATGTACATGTTCAACGCCACGTTGACCACATCGAGGTTGCCCGTGCGCTCGCCATTGCCGAACAGGCAGCCTTCAAGGCGGTCCGCACCGGCCATCAACGCCAGCTCGGCCGTGGCCGTGCCCGTGCCGCGGTCATTGTGCGGATGCACGGACAGCACGATGGAGTCGCGGCGCTGGATGTGGCGATGCGTCCACTCCACCATGTCGGCGAAGATGTTGGGCGTGGAGTGCTCCACGGTGGTGGGCAGGTTGATGATGCACTTGCGCTCGGGCGTGGGCTGCCATACATCGGTGACGGCATCGATGACGCGCTTGGAAAACTCCAGCTCGGTGTCCGAATACATCTCGGGCGAGTACTGGAAGGTCCACTGCGTCTGGGGATAGCCGGCAGCGATCTCGTTGAACATGCGGGCATTGGTGGTGGCCAGCTCGACGATCTCGTCCTCGCTCATGTTCAATACCACGCGGCGCATCACGGGCGCGGTGGCGTTGTAGAGGTGGACGATGGCCCGGGGCACGCCTTCGAGCGCCTCGAAGGTACGGCGGATGAGGTGCTCACGGGCCTGGGTCAGCACCTGGACGGTCACGTCATCGGGAATGCGGTTTTCCTCGATGAGCTTGCGCATGAAGTCGAACTCGACCTGGGACGCGGAAGGAAAGCCGACCTCGATTTCCTTGAAGCCGATCTTCACCAGCTGCTCGAACATGCGCATCTTGCGATCGATGTCCATGGGCTCGATCAGCGCCTGGTTGCCATCGCGCAGGTCCACGCTGCACCAGACCGGGGCCTGGGTGATCACCGCATCGGGCCAGCGGCGGTCTTGCAGGCGGACCGGAGCGAACGGACGGTACTTGGTCGAAGGGTTTTGCAACATGGCTGAAGTGCTTTCTATCGTCTAGGTAAAAACAAGACCCACCTGCTCCAGCGACCCCACAAACGCAAAACGGCCCGTCGCTGGTGCAAACGGGCCGTGAAAGTAGGAATGTACGCGCGCGCTACTGTCTCTGCCCGTGGGACATCAGTAGTAGAGCTAGCGACAGGTATTGCATGCGGGTCACTTTAGCACAGGTTCTCAGGCGCTGTGAAGATGCTGCGGCGCATCATTTGTGCAGGCCGCGCTCTTCAGGCTCATCGGTCGAGGTGCTGATGACGCTGGTGCGCTGGCCCTTGGCCTTGCGCCATGCATAGACGCCGTAGCCCGAGAAACCGTAGAGCAGGAACACGCCGAACAGCACGATGGGCGGATGGATATTGATGATGGCGATGCCCAGGGCGATCAGCACGATGGCCGCAAAGGGCACGCTCTTCTTGAAATGCACGTCCTTGAAGCTGTAGAAAGGCACGTTGGTGACCATGGTCAGGCCCGCGTACAGCGTCAGGAAGAACATGATCCAGGTGATCTGCGTCCAGCTCAGCCAGGCATCCTGGCCGCGCAGCAGGCCCGCCTCGTCCAGCAGCCAGATGAAGCCGGTGACCAGCGCTGCAGCGGCGGGCGAAGGCAGGCCCTGGAACCAGCGCTTGTCCACGGTGCCTGTGTTGACGTTGAAGCGCGCCAGCCGCAGCGCAGCGCAGGCGCAATAGACGAAGGCTGCAATCCAGCCCCAGCGGCCAATGCCCTTGAGCGCCCACTCATAGGCGATCAAGGCGGGAGCGGCGCCGAAGGACACCATGTCTGACAGCGAGTCCATCTGTTCGCCAAAGGCGCTTTGCGTATTGGTCATGCGTGCCACACGGCCGTCAAGGCTGTCGAGCACCATGGCGCAGAACACGCCTGCAGCAGCCAGTTCGAAGCGGCCATTCATGGCCATCACGATGGCGTAGAAGCCACCGAACAGCGCAGCCAGCGTGAACAGGTTGGGCAGGATGTAGATACCCTTGCGGCGCTTGCGCACCACCACGCCTTCGATTTCGTTGGACTCATTGTGGTTTTGCATCAATCCGGCCTCCAGCACAGCGCACGCAAGCGTGAGCAGCTATTAAAACAATAGTATTCTAAGGGAGCGGACAGTGCCGCCCCGAAAGGGTCAGTGTACCTGCGCACCGCCCCCCTTCTGTGCACGAAAAAGGCCACCCGTCGGGGTGGCCTTGTCCTGCACCTTGCGTAGGCCGCATGCGCGACCCATGCAAGATGGAATGCAGCAATCTCAGTTGCGGCTCTGGTCAACCAGCTTGTTCTTGGAGATCCAGGGCATCATGGCGCGCAGCTGGCCGCCCACCTTTTCGATGGCGTGTTCGGCGTTCATGCGGCGGCGGGCCGTCATGCTCGGGTAGTTGGTGCGGCCTTCCTGGATGAACATCTTGGCGTATTCGCCGGTCTGGATGCGCTTGAGGGCAGCACGCATGGCTTCGCGCGACTTGTCGTTGATGACTTCTGTACCCGTCACGTACTCGCCGTATTCGGCGTTGTTCGAGATCGAGTAGTTCATGTTGGCGATGCCGCCTTCGTACATCAAGTCCACGATGAGCTTGAGCTCATGCAGGCACTCGAAGTAGGCCATTTCGGGAGCGTAGCCGGCTTCGGTCAGGGTCTCGAAGCCCATCTTCACCAGTTCCACCGCGCCGCCGCACAGAACGGCCTGCTCGCCGAACAGGTCGGTCTCGGTTTCTTCCTTGAAGTTGGTTTCGATGATGCCGCCCTTGCCGCCACCGTTGGCCATGGCATAGGACAGGGCCAGGTCACGGGCCTTGCCGGACTTGTCCTGGTACACGGCGATCAGCGAAGGCACGCCGCCGCCCTTCAGGTACTCGGAGCGCACGGTGTGGCCAGGGCCCTTGGGGGCGACCATGATCACGTCCAGATCGGCGCGCGGCACAACCTGGTTGTAGTGGATGTTGAAGCCGTGGGCAAAGGCCAGCGTGGCGCCTTGCTTGATGTTGGGGGCCACGTTGTTGGTGTAGACCTCGGGGATGTTCTCATCCGGCAGCAGGATCATGACCAGATCGGCGGCCTTCACGGCGTCGTCGACTTCAGCGACGGTCAGGCCTGCCTTGGCGACCTTGTCCCAGGAAGCGCCGCCCTTGCGCAGGCCGACCACGACCTTCACGCCGCTTTCGTTCAGGTTTTGAGCGTGTGCGTGGCCCTGGCTGCCGTAGCCGATGATGGCAACGGTCTTGCCCTTGATCAGGCTCAGGTCACAGTCCTTGTCGTAGAAAACTTTCATGTTGGCTCCAGGCTTCGTGTGTGTGTAGGGGTTGAAAGGGGAAGGGGACAGGTTTCAGGTGCGTTGCAGCGCATCAAACGCGCAGGATGCGTTCGCCGCGGCCGATGCCGCAGGAGCCGGTACGCACGGTTTCCAGAATGGCCGTGCGGTCCAGCGCCTGCAGGAAGGCGTCGTTCTTGGATTGGTCGCCGGTCAGCTCGACCGTGTAGCTCTTTTCGGTCACGTCGATGATGCGGCCGCGGAAGATGTCGGCCATGCGCTTCATCTCCTCGCGTTCCTTGCCCACGGCGCGGACCTTGACCATCATGAGCTCGCGCTCGGTATAGGAGCCTTCCGTCAGGTCCACGACCTTGACGACCTCGATCAGGCGGTTCAGGTGCTTGGTGATCTGCTCGATCACGTCTTCGGAGCCATTCGTCTGAATGGTCATGCGCGACAGCGATGCGTCTTCCGTGGGAGCCACGGTCAGCGATTCGATGTTGTAGCCGCGGGCCGAGAACAGGCCCACCACGCGCGACAAGGCTCCCGGCTCGTTTTCGAGCAGCACGGCAATGATGTGTTTCATGAAAGAAAGATTCCTCTTTTCGCTGCCCTCCCCCGGCGCCGGTAAACGTCGGGCTTGGCAGGCAATAGATTCGTCAAGGGGTTGCCGCCTTGAGGGCGGCTACTGAAGAAGATGCGGCAGGAACAGGCCCTGGCGAACCCGGCCAAGGGCTCGCTCAGAGGTCGTCAGCTCCCAGCAGCATCTCGGTGATCCCACGGCCGGCCTGCACCATGGGGAACACATTCTCGGTGGGATCGGTGCGGAAGTCCATGAACACCGTCCGATCCTTGAGCTTGCGGGCCTCGCGCAGGGCGGGCTCCACGTCCTCGGGGCGCTCGATCAGCATGCCCACGTGGCCATAGGCCTCGGCCAGCTTCACGAAGTTGGGCAGCGAGTCCATGTAGCTGCTGCTGTAGCGGCCCGAGTACTCGATCTCCTGCCACTGGCGCACCATGCCCAGGTAGCGGTTGTTCAGCGACACCACCTTGACCGGCGTGTTGTACTGCAGGCAGGTGGCCAGCTCCTGGATGTTCATCTGGATGGAGCCTTCGCCCGTGATGCAGAACACCTCGGATTCAGGCTTGGCCAGCTTGATGCCCATGGCGTAGGGCAGGCCCACGCCCATGGTGCCCAAGCCGCCGGAGTTGATCCAGCGGCGCGGCTCGTCGAAGCGGTAGTACTGCGCAGCCCACATCTGGTGCTGGCCCACGTCGGACGTGATGTAGGCATCGGCGTCGCGGGTCATGTTCCACAGCGTCTCCACCACGTACTGGGGCTTGATGACCGAGCCGTCGCCACGGCTGTACTGCAGGCAGTCGCGGCTGCGCCAGCCTTCGATGGTCTCCCACCACTGGCCCAGGGCCGCAGCGTCGGGACGGGCGCTGGCCTCGCGGATCATGGAGATCAGCTCGGTCAGCACTTCCTTGACGTCGCCGACGATGGGCACGTCCACCTTCACGCGCTTGGAGATGGAGGAGGGATCGATGTCGATATGGATGATCTTGCGCTCCACCGACATGAAATGCTTGGGGTTGCCGATCACCCGGTCGTCAAAGCGCGCACCCACGGCCAGCAGCACATCGCAGTTCTGCATGGCGTTGTTGGCTTCGATGGTGCCGTGCATGCCCAGCATGCCGAGGAACTTGCGGTCGCTGGCCGGATAGGCACCCAGGCCCAGCAGCGTATGCGTGACCGGGTAGCCCAGCATGTCGACCAGGGTGCGCAGCTCGTTGCAGGCATTGCCCAGCAGCACGCCGCCACCCGTGTAGATATAGGGACGCTTGGCAGCCAGCAGCAACTGCAGCGCCTTGCGGATCTGGCCGGCATGGCCCTTGCGCACCGGGTTGTAGGAGCGCATCTCCACCTTTTCGGGGTAACCGGTGTAGAGAGCCTTCTTGAAGGACACATCCTTGGGGATGTCCACCACCACGGGGCCGGGGCGGCCGGTGCGCGCGATGTGGAAGGCCTTCTTCATGGTGTCCGCCAGCTCGCGCACATCCTTGACCAGGAAGTTGTGCTTGACGATGGGGCGGGTGATGCCGACGGTGTCGCACTCCTGGAATGCATCGGTGCCGATGTAGGCCGTCGAGGTCTGGCCGCTGATCACGACCAGGGGAATGGAATCGGTGTAGGCGGTGGCAATGCCGGTGACGGCGTTGGTCAGGCCGGGACCCGAGGTCACCAGGGCCACGCCGACTTCACCCGTGGCACGGGCAAAACCGTCTGCCGCATGCACAGCCGCCTGCTCGTGGCGCACCAGCACATGCTGAATGGTGTCTTGCTTGTAGAGGGCGTCGTAGATGTACAGGACCGCACCGCCCGGATAGCCCCAAAGCTGCTTGACGCCTTCGGCCTGCAGGGACTTGACGAGGATCTCGGAGCCCATCAGCTCCTGGGATGCATGGGACTGCGACGCCGCTGCTGCCGCGCTGGAGTACTCGGCTTTGGAAATTTCCATAATCAACCTTTGTGAATTTCTCTAACGAAAAACCTTGGGTGCCCCTTGCCTGAAGCCCTTGTGAGGCCGGTGCGGGACTTAGGACCAACAGACATGGGCGAGTGAGTAAACGCCGGACCGTGACCCGTTTGCCTTTTTGAATTGCAGCAGACATTATCGCACTGCAACAAGCCTGTGCGCCATCGTGCGAAAAAAATTGACACTGCGGTGCGATAATCGGGTCCCGCGTCCGTTCAGCCCCCTCAACGAGCCCCTCATCCGGGCCTGCGTTCCTTTTGGCAACCGAGCAAGAACTATCCGACTTCCTCAAAAGCGTAGAAAAGCGTGCCTTCAAGCGCAGCTTTTTCCACGTCCGGGACGAGGAGGCGGCGCTGGACATCGTGCAGGACAGCATGCTCAAGCTGGCGCAGCACTATGGCGACAAGCCCATCACCGAGCTGCCCATGCTCTTCCAGCGCATCCTGTCCAACAGCACCCTGGACTGGTTTCGCAGGCAAAAGACGCAGAACGCCCTCTTCACCCGCATGAGCGATCTGGAGGCCTCGGCCGGCGACGATGCGGACTTCGACTGGCTCGAGACCTACGCCGACTCCGCACAGAACGGCGAAACCGCCCGCAGCGCCGAGGATCTGACCGAGCGGGCGCAGATTTTGCAAAGCATTGAAAAAGAGATACAGGAGCTGCCGGCGCGTCAACGCGAAGCATTCCTGATGCGTTATTGGGAAGAGATGGACGTTGCGGAGACCGCTGCCGCGATGGGGTGTTCCGAAGGAAGTGTAAAAACACATTGTTTCCGCGCCATCCAGACATTGAGCAAGGCACTGAAGGCCAAAGGAATCGAGCTATGAAGACTGCGCCCACTCTCACTCTCCACAGCGAAATGGCGGCCGACCGCATCGCACGCCGGATCACCGCGCGCCTGGGTGACGGCGAGGCGTTGCTGCCATACGACATCACCGAGCGGCTGCGCGCTGGGCGCGAGCGCGCCCTGTCCGTTCGCCGGCGCGAACTGCGCGCTGCGCCCGTGCAGGCTGCCAGCGCAACCCAGGCTCAGGGTGGCGCCATGACGCTGGGCTCTGGCGACGAAGGCGGCACCTGGTGGCGCGCGCTGATCTCGGCCGTGCCGGTGCTGGCCCTCATCATTGGCCTGGTGGTCGTCAACGTGCAGACCGATCAGATTGGCCTGACCGAGGTTGCCGAGGTCGATACGGCCCTACTGACCGATGACCTGCCCCCTGCCGCCTATGCCGACCCCGGTTTCATCCAGTACCTGAAGACTTCGGCCACCAACACGGAACGCTGATACCCGCCTTGCCTGCCTGCATGCCCACTGATTCACGCGCTGCGTTCCACCGATCACCCGCCGCCATCCTGGCGGCGGTGCTGTTGATGGCGCTGGCCTGGACCGGCTGGCGCGTCGTGCAACAGGTGCGGCTGGCGCCCAGCACGGTGTCGCCGGCCACCATTGCGGCCTCCAAGACCCTGCATGGCGACGCAGCCACGCGCCAGCGCGCCACGGCCCTGGCCTCCGGCCCACGCTGGGCCGAGCTGACGCCTGCGCAAAGCAGGGTACTCGAGCCCCTTTCCGAGCGCTGGTCCATGATGGACGCGCTGCAAAAGCGCCGCTGGATGGCATTGGCCGAAGGCTGGGACAAGCTCAGCGAAAAGGAGCAGGAAAAGCTGCGCGACCGCATGCAGACCTGGTCCAGCCTCAGCGCCCAGCAGCGCAGCCAGGCCCGCCTGAATTTCGCCCTGACCAACCGCCTTGCCACGGACAAGCGAGCCCAGTGGGAGGCCTACCAGGCGCTCAGCGACGAAGAAAAACGCCTTCTGGCTGCACGCGCCGCGCCCAAGGTCAAGGGCGCCGCCAACGCCATACAGCCCGTGGCGCCCAAGCGTCTGGCGCGGATTCCTGCGGCCTCGGTGGCACCGGCCACCATTCCGAATCCCCCCAAGATTCCACCAGCCACCATCTACAATCCGCCGCCTCCGGTTCCACCGGTCGCGCCGCCTTCGGCCGTGGAAACCCATCCCGTGCGCCCGCCTGCGCTGGTGGAGACAGCCCCGGTGGAAGTGCCTTCGGCCACACCCATGCCCTTGCCGCCCATGGAACTGCATGACGGCGCCGAGGCCACCCCACAGCCCTCGCACGGCGAAGCAGCCCCTTCGCATTGATGCAGCGCCCCGACACGCCCGCATGACGAACGCCACCTCCCCCGCCTCCACGGCAGCCGGCTCCGCCGCCGATCCACGGATGGCCCCGCGCCTGGCCCGGCGCATGGCCTGCTGGCTATATGAGGGCATGCTGCTGTTCGGCGTGGTCTTCATCGCCGGATATCTGTTTGGCACCTTGTCTCAGACGCGCAACGCCATGGACAACCGCCATGCGCTGCAGGCCTTCATGTTCGTGGTGCTGGGCATCTATTTCGTCTGGTTCTGGTCCAAGGGGCAGACATTGGCCATGAAGACCTGGCACATCCGCCTGGTGGATGCTGCAGGCCAGCCCGTCAGCCAGCTGCGCGCCCTGCGGCGCTATGTGCTGAGCTGGATCTGGCTACTGCCACCGCTGGCGGCCTACTCCACCGGCGTGCCGGCCTTGACCACCTTGGTGCTGCTGGTGCTGTGGGTGGCACTTTGGGCCCTGCTCAGCCGCCTTCATCCGCGCCGCCAGTTCTGGCATGACGCCTGGGCCGGCACACAGCTGATCCACCAGGCCCCGCCGCCCAGGAAAAAACGCTGAGCGGCAAAGGCAGCATCGCATCTCCTACACTCCCCAGCATGCCCGCCGCTTCACCCAAGTCCAACGACAGCACGCCTGTCAATCCCCAGAAAAGCCGCACGGGCCTGAACCGTGTCTGGCACGCTGCGGGTTATTCGCTGTCCGGCCTTCGTGCCGGATGGAATGAGAAAGCCTTCCGCCAGGAAGCGCTGGCCGCCATCGTGCTGGTCCCTGCCGCTTTCTGGCTGGGACGCAGCTGGATCGAGGTCTCGCTGCTGGCGGGCACGGTCTTGCTGGTGCTGATCGTGGAATTGCTCAACAGCGGCATCGAGGCCGTGGTCGATCGCATAGGCCCCGAATGGCACGCCCTGTCCAAGCAAGCCAAGGACATGGGCAGCGCCGCCGTGCTGCTGGCGCTGCTGCTGTGCACGGGTGTCTGGCTGGCGGCTCTCTATCAACGGTTCATTGCATGACAAATCCC
This sequence comes from Delftia sp. WY8, assembly GCF_018437695.1. NCBI lineage: Bacteria > Pseudomonadati > Pseudomonadota > Betaproteobacteria > Burkholderiales > Comamonadaceae > Delftia > Delftia sp. WY8. The sequence goes on along the minus strand of NZ_CP049795.1, from coordinate 5,632,774 downwards.
ACGTTTTCCATTTGTGTGTATTGCGGCTCGCGCCCCGGCGACCAGCCCGGTTTCATCGAGGCCGCCCGCGCCACCGGCCGCTGGATTGGCGAGCACGGCGGCCAGTTGGTCTACGGCGGCGGGCGCAGCGGCCTGATGGGCGAGGTGGCCGAGGCCACGCGGCAGGCCGGTGGCCGCGTCGTGGGAGTGATCCCGCAGGCGCTGGTGGACAAGGAGCTGGCCAACCATGCCTGCGACGAACTGCACATCGTCCAGACCATGCACGAGCGCAAGGCCATGATGGCCGAGCGCAGCGATGCCTTCGTCGCCCTGCCCGGCGGCATAGGCACCTTCGAGGAATTGTTCGAGGTCTGGACTTGGCGCCAGCTGCGCTACCACGACAAGCCCATCGGCCTGCTCAATGTGGACGGCTACTACGACAGCATGCTGCAGTTCCTGCAGACCTGCGTGGGCCATGGCTTCATGGGCGAGTGGCAGATGGGACTGATAGAAAGCGGCAGCGACATCCCCGCACTGCTGCAATCCCTGGTGCAGAACGCGGGCACGGGCCTGGAAACGGCCCCCTTGCGCGCCGTGATCTGAAACGGAAACGGCCACCCGTTCAGGGGTGGCCGCTGGAATCCGGATGTCGAGCCCAGGGCGCCGCGTGCGCCCTGCACTGCTGCCGGGTTCAGATGGCTCCGTCGTCGAGTTCGCCGGTACGGATGCGCACCACGCGCTCCACGGCGGTGACGAAAATCTTCCCGTCACCGATCTTGCCCGTGCGGGCCACGTTGACGATGGCATCCACGCAGCGGTCCACGTCTTCCGTGCGGACTACCACCTCGATCTTCACCTTGGGCAGGAAGTCCACCACGTACTCGGCGCCACGGTAGAGCTCGGTATGGCCCTTCTGGCGACCAAAGCCCTTGACCTCGGTGACGGTCAGGCCGTTGACGCCGCAGTCGGCCAGTGCCTCGCGGACCTCTTCCAGCTTGAACGGCTTGATGATGGCGGTGATCATTTTCATGGGGTGAACTCCTCAGTGCATGCAATACGGGGCAAGACGGCTGGCCAGGAAACCCCGCCGCCTCAGGTGCTTCAAGCGCGAAAGCGGTTGGTGATCGGGTAGCGCCAGTCCTTGCCGAAGCTGCGGCGCGTCAGCCGCGGCCCCACGGGCGCCTGGCGGCGTTTGTATTCGTTGATCTGGATGAGGCGCGTCACTCGCTCCACATCGGCGCCGGCATATCCGTCGGCCACGATGGAGGCGATGCTTTCGTTATTTTCCATGTATCGGCGCACGATGGCGTCGAGCACCTCATAAGCGGGCAGGCTGTCCTGGTCTTTCTGGTCCGGGCGCAGTTCGGCGCTGGGCGGGCGCGTGATGATGCGATCCGGAATGGGGTCCAGCCCCGTGCCGAACGGATCGTTGGCATTGCGCCAGCGCGCCAGCGCAAAAACCTCGGTCTTGAGCACGTCCTTGATCACGGCAAAGCCGCCGGCCATGTCGCCATAGAGCGTGCAGTAGCCGGTGGACATCTCGCTCTTGTTGCCGGTGGTCAGCACCACGGAGCCGAACTTGTTGGACAGGCCCATCAGCAAGGTGCCGCGGATGCGGGCCTGCAGGTTCTCTTCGGTCGTGTCCTCGGCGCGGCCCGCGAATGCCGGGGCCAGGGCAGCCTTGAAGGCCTCGAACTGGGGCGCGATGGAGATTTCGTCATAGCGCACGCCCACACGCTCGGCCATGTCGCGCGCATCGATCCAGCTGATGTCCGCCGTATAGGGCGAAGGCATCATCACCGTGTGCACCTTGTCCGCGCCCAGCGCATCGACCGCAATCGCCAGCACCAGGGCAGAGTCGATCCCGCCCGACAGGCCCAGCAGCGCGCCGGGGAAACGGTTCTTGCCCACGTAGTCGCGCACGGCCAGCACCAGGGCGGACCACAGCGCCGGCAGGTGCTCCACCGGTGGCTGCACATCGGCGGCCAGCGTCAATTCCTGCGCGCCGGCACGCACTTCCACCAACGGCAGCGCCTCGGCAAAGGCCGCCGCGCGTGCGGCAATGCTGCCGTCGGCGTGCACGGCAAAAGAGCTGCCATCGAAGACAATTTCATCCTGGCCACCGACCAGATGTGCGTAGACCAGGGGCAGGCCGGTCTCACGCGCACGTGCAGCCAGCGTGGCTTCACGTTCGGCCTGCTTGCCCTCATGAAAGGGCGAAGCATTGATCACGGCCAGCAATTGCGCACCCGCCGCGGCAGCCGCGCTTGCCGGCCCGGGATGCCAGGCGTCCTCGCAGATCAGCAAGCCCACGCGAACTGCCTGGACCTCGACCACGCAAGGCGACTGGCCGGCCACAAAGTAGCGCTGCTCGTCGAACACGCCGTAGTTGGGCAGGCATTGCTTGGCGTAGCTGCATTCCACGCGCCCGTCGCGCAGCACGCTGGCTGCATTGCGCAACGCGCCACCAGCGCCGGGGTCGCGCCAGGGATGGCCCAGCACCAGCGCCAGGCCCGGCCATTGCGCGGTCTCCAGCGCCAGCTGCTGCACGGCCTGATCGCAGGCGTCCAGAAAGGCGGGACGCAGATAGAGGTCTTCGGCCGCATAGCCGCACAGGGCAAGCTCGGGAGTCAGCAGCAAGCGCGCTCCCGTGGCATAAGCTTCACGGGCTGCGGCAATGATTTTCTGGACATTGCCGGGCAGATCGCCCACGACAAAGTTGAGCTGGGCAGTGCAGATGGAGAGCGTCATGGAATGCAATGGAGCCAACAGGGCCGACAAGGCCACCCCACAGCGCAAGGCGGCAGCGCGCGTCACACGGGCCTGCAAGGAATGGCATGGCTGAAACCGCAATTATCACCCGCGTGCTGGACAGCGTGCAGCAGCTCGATGCCCAGGCCTGGAATGCGCTGCTGGCATCGCAGGCTGCGCCCACCCCCTTCATGCGCCACGAGTACCTGAGCGCGCTGGAATCCAGCGGCAGCGCCGTGCCGCAAACCGGCTGGGCCGCCCGCGTGGTCACGCTCTGGCAGGGCGGCGAGCTGGTCGCCGCCTGCCCGGTCTACGCCAAGGCGCATTCCTATGGCGAGTACGTGTTCGACTTTGCCTGGGCGCGTGCCTACGCCCAGCATGGGCTGGATTACTACCCCAAGGGCGTGCTCGCCGTGCCTTTCACGCCTGTGCCGGGCAGCCGGCTGCTGGCACGCACGCCGCTGCTGCGTGCGGCCCTGGTGCGCGCCGTGCGCGAATGGGCCCAGGCGCAGAAGCTGTCTTCCCTGCATTTGCTGTTCAGCGATGCCGAGGATCTGGCAGCCTGCGACGCCGACGGCTGGATGCAGCGCAGCACCGTGCAGTTCCACTGGAGCAACCAGAACGCCGGGGGTGCGGGCCACCGGGACTTCGACCACTTTCTTTCCACGCTGAACCAGGAAAAGCGCAAGAAGATTCGCCAGGAACGGCGCAAGGTGCACGAGGCCGGCGTGCGCTTTCGAGCAGTGCACGGCCCCGACATGAGCGCCCAGGACTGGGCCTTCTTCTACCGCTGCCACGAACGCACCTATCTGGAACACGGCAACGCCCCGTACCTCCAGCCGGCCTTCTTCGAGGCCATGGCGCACCAGATGCCCGAGAACTGGCTGATGTTCGTCGCCGAGCGCGACGGCCAACCCATGGCCTGCAGCCTGATCGCACTCGATGCGGCAGCCGCACGGCTTTCGGCCGGCAGTTGCGACCGCGACACGCCGCAGATCCCGCACATCCCGCAGGGCACGGCCTACGGCCGCTACTGGGGCGCGCTGGAGCGCGTGGACTGCCTGCATTTCGAGGCCTGCTACTACCAGCCTATCGCCTGGTGCATAGAACGCGGGATTGCGCACTTCGAGGGAGGCGCCCAGGGCGAACACAAGATGGCGCGGGCGCTGCTGCCCGTGGTGACGCCCAGCGCCCACTGGATTGCCCACCCGTCCTTCGCCGACGCCATCTCGCGCTTTCTGGACCGCGAGGGCGAAGGCATGGCCGGCTACCTGCAGGAGCTGCAGGCGCACAGCCCGCTGCGCCAGGACTGAGGCTCAGAAGGTTTCCCAGTCGTCATCGCCCTGACCGGGCTGGCGCGGAGCCGGCTTGCCTGTTGCTGCGGGCCCAGGGCGTGGCTGGATGGGAGGCGTGGCATCGCGCTCAAGCCGGCGGGCCAGTGTCTCGCCACCCGCTGCAGCACCGCCGCCCCCCAAGGCCGCAGGCCGTGCGGGGCTGGCCGGCGGGTTCGGCCGGACAGGCTGCGCTGCGGCGCGTGGCGCGGCGCTGGCCTGCGCCACCATCCTGTTGGGCACATGCGCATGGCTGTCCATGGCACCGCGCGGCAGCTGGAACACGGCCACGGCCTCGACCAGGTCCTGCGCCTGCTTGCGCAGCGAGGCAGCGGCGGCCGCGCTTTCCTCGACCAGGGCAGCGTTTTGCTGCGTGGTCTGGTCCATTTGCGTGACGGCTTCGCTGACCTGGGCGACGCCGGAGCTCTGCTCGGTACTGGCCGCGCTAATCTCGCCCATGATGTCGGTGACCTGGCCGATGGCAGCCACCACTTCGGTCATGGTCGTGCCTGCGCGGTCCACCAGTTGCGAGCCCTGCTCCACACGCTCCACGCTGGCCGTGATCAGCGCCTTGATTTCCTTGGCCGCCTCGGCGCTGCGCTGCGCCAGCGAGCGCACCTCGCCCGCAACCACGGCAAAGCCCCGGCCCTGCTCACCGGCACGCGCAGCCTCCACCGCGGCATTGAGCGCGAGGATGTTGGTCTGAAAGGCAATGCCGTCGATCACGCCGATGATGTCGCCGATGCGCCGGCTGCTGTCATTGATGCCCTTCATGGTTTCCACGGCCTCGGCCACCACGTCGCCGCCGCGGCGCGCAACGCTCGATGCATTGAGCGCCAGCTGATTGGCCTGGCGTGCGTTGTCGGCGTTCTGGCGCACGGTGGAGCCCAGCTCTTCCATGGATGCCGCCGTCTGCTCCAGCGCGCTGGCCTGCTCTTCCGTGCGACTGGACAGGTCGGCATTGCCGGAGGCAATCTGCGCACTGGCCGAGGCCACGCCTTCGGCGTTCTGGCGCACGCTGCGCACGGTCTGCACCAGGCTCGATTGCATGCGCTGCAGCGCGCCCAGCAGCAGGCCGGTTTCGTCATGGCGGTCGATGTGAATGGTCCCGCCCAGATCGCCATTGGCCACGCGGTCTGCGGCATCGACCGCATGGGCCAGCGGCGTGCGGATGGAGCGCGTCAGCCACAGCCCGGCCAGCACGGCCAGCAGCACGGCGGCCAGCGCCGCCACGCTGAGGACGACGACCGAGCGCCCATAGACAGCCTCGGCATTGCGGCTTTCCTGCACGGCCGCATCGCTGTTGAGCTTGACCAGCAGATCCAGCGTGTTCGACGAATCGTTGTAGAGCTTCAGCGACTCGCCGCCCAGCACGGCCTGGGCCTTTTCCTTTTCGCCCTGGCGTGACAGCGCCAGCACCTGCTGGCTCAGTTGCTGGTAGCGCTCGCGTTCCTGGAGCAGTTGGGCGTAGAGCCTTCGCTCTTCGTCGGAAGACAGCAGCGGCTCGTAGGCCTTCTTGCGCTCGGCCAGGCGGCGCTGCAGTTGCTCCAGCTGCTTTTCCGAATCGGTCTTGTAGGCGACATCATCATTGTTGACGTGCCGCACCTCCAGCAAGCGGGTACGCACGACATCGGTGCCTATCTGGTTGATCACTTCCACGCTGGGCATGGCATTGCCGGTGATGACTTCCATGCTGGTGCGCATGGAGCGCAGTTGCACCAGGGCCGCGGCCACCACGGCCAGCAGCAGCAGCACCAGCAGGCCGAAGGTGCCCAGCATGCGCGTTGAAATCTTGAGGTTTTTCACATTCATCTCTCTTGTAGAGGTCCCGTCATCTTGTTGCGTCTTGCTCTGTCTCGCGCCATGGGCAGGCTATCAGCCAGGCCCGGCGCGAACCTTGCAGAAACAGGCCAGCCGCACCGGCCGATGGCAGCTGGCAGGCAAGGCTTGGAGAGGGGGAGGACGGGACCCCGCGGGAGCGCGGTCTGCTGGATGGCCGATGGCCGCCAGGCCAGGCGGCCATGAGAACAAGGTAATCATGGGATATCCCTTCGTTCCGAGCGAACGAGGCCAGGAGCGGCCGTTCCTCAATCTGTAAGAATAGGACTACATCTATTTACATTCTGCCAGTATCCAAGCATTGTTCAGGACAAGTTCAGGTACTTGCAGTAGGCAGAAACCTTCACTGGAGGATTTGCGCCACAGCCTCCTGCCACCCGGCGTGCGCAAGCTCAACGCAGCACGCAAAAAGAAAGCGGCCCCATGCAGGGCATGGGGCCGCCAGAGGATGGGGCACAGCTGCGGGCAAGGCCTCAGAACGCGGCCCACTCCTCGTCGTCGGCGGTCGCGGTCCTGCTGACCTGGGCTGGCGTGGCAGTTTTCGCTGGCCGGGCTGCGATGGGCGCCAGGACCGGCGGTGATGCCAAAGGGGCGGCCGCCGTTGCGCGCGGCACCGCCACGGCCGCCTTGGCGGTCTCAGCCACCTCGGGGACCGCTGTCGAGTCTCCCGGCGCCGTGCGAAACACCGATACCGATGCCACCATGGCCCGCGCCTGCTGCTGCAGCGACTGGGCAGCGGCCGCACTTTGCTCGACCAGGGCGGCGTTCTGCTGGGTGGCCTGGTCCATTTGCGTGATGGCATCGCCCACCTGGGCCACGCCCGCGCTCTGCTCGCTGCTGGCGGCGCTGATCTCGCCCATGATGTCGGTCACGCGCCGGATGGCGGCGACGATTTCGGACATGGTCTCGCCGGCCTTGTCCACCAGCTGCGTGCCCTGCTCCACACGCTGCTCGCTGGCCTGGATCAAGGCCTTGATCTCCTTGGCCGCCTCGGCACTGCGCTGGGCCAGCGTGCGCACCTCGCCGGCCACCACGGCAAAGCCCCGGCCCTGCTCGCCAGCGCGGGCCGCCTCCACGGCGGCGTTCAGCGCCAGGATATTGGTCTGGAAGGCAATGCCGTCGATCACGCCGATGATGTCGGCGATCTGGCGGCTGCTGTCGTTGATGCCCTTCATGGTGTCCACCACCTGGGCCACAACCTCGCCGCCACGCGCGGCAATGCCCGAGGCGGAGGCAGCCATCTGGTTGGCCTGGCGCGCGTTGTCCGCGTTCTGGCGCACGGTGGCGCCCAACTGCTCCATGGAGGCTGCGGTTTCTTCCAGAGCACTGGCCTGGCTTTCGGTGCGCGCCGACAGGTCCGCATTGCCCTGGGCGATCTCGCCAGCGGCCAGCGCCACGCCGTGCGCATTGCCGCGCACATCGCCCACCAGCTCGGCGAGCTTGCGGCGCATGTCCTCCTGTGCGTTGATGAGCTGGCCCATTTCATCCCGGCGCCGGCTGGTGACCGGCTTTTCCAGATGGCCGGCCGCCACATTGCGCGCCACGGCCACGGCCTGGGCCACCGGGCCGGTGACAGCACGCGTGATGGCCCAGCCCACCAGGGCCGCAATCGCCACCACCGCGGTCAGCGTGCCCAGCACCCAGATGCGGGCCAGGTCAAAGCCTGCCTGCGCCTGCTGCCGCGCCTGCTCGCCCGCCTCGCGCTGCAGGGTCAGCAGGCGGCCGGCGCTTTCGGCCAGCTTGCCGAACTGCGCCTCGGACTCGCCGGCGAACATCAACCCCATCTCGTCGGCCATGAAGGCCTGCTCCTCGGTGGTGGAATAGTTGCCGGCGCGCGCACGCTCCAGCAATCGCGCATGCATGGCCAGGAACTGTTGCTTGAAGCCGAGGTAGTCGTCGAAGGCCGCGCGCAGGGCCTGCTGGTCGATCAGCGAACGCAGGGCCGTCTCATGCTCGCCAATGGTCTGCAGCCGGTCCTGCACCTGCTTGGCAAAGCCATCGACCTCGGCCAGGCTGCGCGCGGAGGCAATGCCGGCCTCGTGGCGGCGCAGGCGGTTGTATTCGGATCGCATGGCGCCCGCATGGAACATGCTGGGCAGGGCCACATCCGACAAATGCAATGCGTTGCGGTGCATCTGCGCCAGTTGCAACCAGGCTACCGCCCCCAGAACCGCCGAGAACAGGACCATGACGAGGAATCCCATGCCCAGCTTCGTGCCCATGCGCCAATCTGCCACCTTCATTTGCTCGCTCCCGGGCCGATGTCCCCATCAGCGCCTGATTGATCTGTCCAAACCCTGATCCATGACAAAACAAAAAACGCACCCGGCGCCTAGGCACCGGGTGCGTTTCAAATTGTATCAACTGCGAAGCGGGCATTTACCTCAGCGCAGTTGAGACTCCCTCGACGGGAGTGAAAGGGATCAGCCCTTGTAGTTGGCGATGCCGTCCACGACTTCCTTCTTGGCCTCGTCCACGCCCTTCCAGCCCAGAACCTTGACCCACTTGCCCTTTTCCAGGTCCTTGTAGTGCTCGAAGAAATGCTGGATCTGCTTGAGGGTGATCTCGTGGATGTCTTCCAGCGTGTTGATCTTGTCGTAGGCGGGCAGCAGCTTTTGCGTGGGCACGGCCAGGACCTTGCCATCCACGCCGGACTCGTCTTCCATGAGCAGGATGCCGATGGGGCGGCAGGCCACGACCACGCCCGGGGGCAGCGGGAAGGGCGTCATCACCAGCACGTCCACCGGATCGCCGTCGCCGGACAGCGTCTGGGGCACATAGCCGTAGTTGGCCGGGTAGTGCATGGCCGTGCCCATGAAGCGGTCCACGAAGACGGCGCCGCTTTCCTTGTCCACTTCGTACTTGATGGGATCGGAGTTGGCCGAGATCTCGATCACGACGTTGAAGGATTCAGGAGCGTTCTTGCCCGGTGTGACTTTGTCGAAAGACATGATGGATAAGCAGAGTTGAAACGAAAGAGCCCCCGCAGGGGATAGCAGCGTGATTTTAGGCGCAGGCACACGCCCCCACGGATGGCTCCGCAGGAACGCCCGCCATGCTAAGGGCGCAAGCCTGCGCCAAGCTTGCAGCGCCCGGTCTCAGGCGTGTGCCCCGCCCGCGCGCCGGCGCACGGGGCCGCTGCGCTGCTCCACCGCATGCTGCACTTCGCGGCGCAGGCCCAGTGCAAAGCCCAGCTCGGCCAGCACGAACAGGGGTCCGATGACCAGGCCCAGGATGTCGTCCAGGAAGGCTGGCTTGCGGCCCTCGTAGTAGTGGCCCACGAACTGGATCACCCAGCCCACGGCAAAGATGCCCAGCCCCCATCCCAGCCAAGCCCCCAACGGCAGCATGGCGATGGGCTGTGCCAAGGCCAGCATCAGGGCAAGCACCACAGCCATGGCAATGCCGTAGCGCAGGTCCAGCAAACAGTAATAGATGCCTGCCGCCAGCGCCGCCAGCAAGGCCAGGCTCAGCGGCAGGGCAGGCAGGCCGTCGCCCAATGGCATCGCCCATTGCAGACGTGCCAGCAGGATCACCACGGCCCACATGATCAGCGGCACGCCAAAGAAGTGCGTGAGGATGTTGCGTGGATCACGGTGATAGTCCGCGTACTGGGACAGTTGGTCGATGAGGGTTTTCATAGGCTGCACCGGCAGTGGATGTTGCGCAACCATGGTGGTGTCATCAAGGATTGGCGTCTGTCATGGATCCGACACAAGCCTCATCGCACACCTCGGGCTTACCCGCACCGGCAGCTCCGGCAGCCACGGCAACTGCCGCCGCCACGCGCGGCGCACGGCGCCGCGCAGTGGCCGGTCCGCCGGGCATGGCCGATCTCTGGGCCACCGTCGAGGCAGGCCGCTGGTTCCACGCCCTGCCGCCAGAGCTGGCCGCGCAGCTCAAGGCACTGGCCCAGCCCCGCACGCTGGCCGCAGGCGACTGGCTGTTTCGCCGGGGCGACCCGCCCTGCGGCCTGTACGCGGTGGCGCGTGGCGCCCTCAGCATCTCGGGCACGGCCGCCTGCGGCGAGCAGGCCCGCACGGCGCTGCTGGCCCTGGTGGAGCCGCCGATGTGGCTGGGAGAGATTGCCCTGTTCGATGGCGCACAACGCACGCACGATGCCCAGGCCGCCACGGCCTGCATCGTGCTTCACGTGCCCCAGGCACCGCTGATGGAGTGGCTGGCCGCCCACCCCGGACACTGGCAAGCGCTGGCGTTGCTGCTGACGGACAAGCTGCGCGTGTGCCTGGTGGCGCTGGAAGAGCACACGCTGCTGCCGGCCCCCCAGCGCCTGGCGCGGCGCCTGGTGCGCATGGCCGAAGGCTTTGACCAGTGGCAGCCCGACGGCCAGGGCCGCCAGCGTTGGCGGCGCGAGCTGGATGTATCCCAGGAGCAGCTGGCGCGCATGCTGGGCCTGTCACGCCAGACCACCAACCAGATCCTGCAGGAGCTGCAACTGGCCGGCTGCCTGCAGTTGCGGCGCGGCAAGATGGAGGTGCTGGACCGCCAAGGCCTGCGCGACGCGGGCTGGCCTGCGCAGTAGGCAGGCGCGCTGCAACGCCCGGGACTGGACAAGCGTCCCGGGCGCCCCACAATCGGGCTCCATGCAATACCACCACATCGGCAATGCGTCCGTGCCTACGGAATCGGGACGCACGATCCCCGTGCTGGACCCGTCGGACGGGCAGGCTTTCGACGAGCTCCAACGCGGCTCGCCCCAGGACATCGACCTGGCCGTGCGCTCTGCGCGCGAATGCCAGGACAGCGTCTGGAGCAAGCTCTCGGCCGCCGAACGCGGGCGCCTGCTGATGCGCCTGTCGGGCAGCGTGCTGCAGCATGCCGATGAACTCACGGCCATCGAGCAGCGCGACTGCGGCAAGCCCACGCGCCAGGCCCGCGCCGATGCGCTGGCGCTGGCACGCTACTTCGAGTTCTATGCAGGCGCCTGCGACAAGCTGCACGGCGAGACCCTGCCCTACCAGCAAGGCTACAGCGCCCTGACCTGGCGCGAACCCCACGGAGTGACCGGCCATATCGTCCCCTGGAACTACCCCATGCAAATCCTGGGCCGCAGCGTGGGCGCGGCGCTGGCCGCGGGCAATACCTGCGTGGTCAAGCCCTCGGAAGACGCCTGCCTGTCCGTGCTGCGCGTGGCGCGGCTGGCCACCGAGGTCGGCTTTCCGGCAGGCGCCTTCAACGTGGTCACCGGCCTGGGGCACGAGGTGGGCGAGGCCCTGGCGCGCCATCCAGGAGTGGACCACCTGAGCTTCACGGGCAGCCCCGGCGTGGGCACGCTGATCCAGCAGGCTGCGGCCGAACGGCACTGCCCCGTCACGCTGGAGCTGGGCGGCAAGAGTCCGCAGATCGTGTTCGCGGATGCGGACCTGGACGCCGCCGTGCCGGCCATCGTCAACGCCATCGTGCAGAACGCCGGCCAGACCTGCTCGGCAGGCTCGCGCGTGCTGATCGACTCGCTGATCTACGAGCCGCTGCTCGAACGCCTGGGCCAGGCCTTCGAGGCGCTGCGCGTGGGTCCGGCCGCCATGGACCTGGACCTGGGTCCGCTGATCCGCGCCAGCCAGCAGCAGCGTGTCTGGGATTTCCTGTCCGACGCCCAGGTGGCAGGCATTGCCGTGGTGGCGCAGGGCCAGATCGTGGAGCATGCGCCCGACAGCGGCTTCTACCAGGCGCCCACCCTGCTGCGCGACGTGCCACCCGAGCACCGGCTGGCGCAGGAAGAGATCTTCGGCCCCGTGCTCTGCGCCATGCCCTTCCATGACGAGGACCATGCCGTGCAACTGGCCAACGGCACGGCCTACGGCCTGGTGGCCGGCCTGTGGACCCGTGACGGCGCGCGCCAGCTGCGCCTGGCGCGGCGCCTGCGCTGCGGCCAGGTCTTCGTCAACAACTACGGGGCGGGTGGCGGCGTGGAGCTGCCCTTCGGCGGCGTCAAGTCCAGCGGCCATGGCCGCGAAAAGGGCTTCGAGGCGCTCTATGGCTTCACCACGCTGAAGACCGTCGCCATACGGCATGGCTGATCCTGGCGCATGACGGAAAATCGCAAGGTGCCCGGCGCCAGCCGGCCGCACGCGACAGAAAGAAGAATTCCCCATGCCCTTGTCTCCCGTTCCCGACCGCACGCCCCAGCATGAACGCGACGTGCGCTACCGCAGCTACGCCCGCGCCGATGGCCTCTGGGACATCGAAGGCGAGCTGCGCGACAGCAAGACCCATGACATCGAACTGAGCGGCGGCCGCCACATGCCGGCCGGCACGGCCATACACCACATGTGGATACGCACCACGGTCGATGCCCGCCTGGCGGTGCAGGCCATCGAGGTCGTCATGGACTCCCATCCGCTGGGCCACTGCCCCGAGGCCACGCGGGCCCTGCAGAAAATGGTCGGCTGCAGCATGGCGCGCGGATGGCGCAAGGCCATCAACGAGAACCTGGGCGGCGTGGCCAGCTGCACGCATCTGCGCGAGCTGCTGTTCAACATGGCCACGGCCGCCTTCCAGTCCGTGCCCGGCGTCTTTGGCGATGCCGACCCCAGCCAGCCGCCACGCCACCTGGGCCAGTGCCTGGGCTGGGACTTCAATGGCCCCGGCGTGGCGCGCTACTACCCGCAGTTCGTGGGCTGGCAGCCCGGCACAGGCGGCGTGGCCCCGACCCCGGCGACCACAGCCACCACCGAAACCCAGGGGGCCTGACCCCCGACCGAGGAGCAAAGCCCGATGCGTGTCCAGGACAAATCCATCATCGTCACAGGCGCCGGCAGCGGCATAGGAGCCGGCATCGCCATGCGGCTGGCCGCCGAAGGCGCGCATATCGTCGTCAACGACATCGACCGCGAGGCCGGCACGCGCGTGGCACAGGCCATCAACGCCGTGGGCGGCTGCGCGCTCTATGTGCAGGCGGACATGACGCAGGGCGAACAGGTCAAGGCCCTGGTGGCCGCCACGCTGCAGGCCCACGGCCGGCTCGATGTCTTCGTCAACAACGCGGGCTGGACGCACCGCAACCGTCCCATGCTCGAAGTCAGCGAGGCCGAGTTCGACCGGGTCTATGCCATCAACGTCAAGAGCATTTATCTCTCGGCCATCCACGGCGTGCCGGCCATGCGCGCCAATCCGCCGATGGCCGATGGCCGCCCCGGCGGCGGCAGCTTCATCAACATCGCCTCCACGGCAGGCCTGCGCCCGCGCCCGGGGCTGACCTGGTACAACGGCTCCAAGGGCGCCGTCATCGTGACCAGCAAGTCCATGGCCGCGGAACTGGGCCCGGAGAACATCCGCGTCAACTGCATCAACCCCGTCTTCAACCCCGACACCGGCCTGGCCGCCGAGTTTGCCGGCGGCCCCGTGGACGAGGAGCGCCGCGCGCGCTTTCGGGCGACGATTCCGCTGGGCCGCTTTTCCACGGCGCTGGACGTGGCCAATGCCGCGCTGTATCTGGCCAGCGACGAGGCGGCCTTCATCAGCGGCACCTGCATCGAGGTGGACGGAGCGCGCTGCGTCTAGACGCAGATCAAGATCTGCAGGCTTGCGCAGAGCCTGGACATAGGCATTCGGGCAAAATCGCGGGCATGGCAGAACGAGTGATCCCCCTGGTCGACGAGCGCGCCCCCACGCGCCCGGCCACCGTGCCAAGACTGCTGCAGGCGCCCACCGGCGATCTGCGTGACAGGCTTGGCCGGCCGCTGCGCGACCTGCGCATCAGCATCACCGACCGCTGCAACTTCCGCTGCAGCTACTGCATGCCCAAGGAAGTCTTCGACAAGAACTACCGCTACCTGCCGCACGGCTCGCTGCTGAGCTTCGAGGAGATCACGCGCACGGCCCGCCTGTTCGTGCAGCATGGCGTGCGCAAGATCCGCCTGACCGGCGGCGAGCCGCTGCTGCGCAAGAACGTGGAAACGCTGGTGGAGCAGCTGTCTGCACTGCGCACGCCCGATGGCCATCCGCTGGACCTGACGCTGACCACCAACGGCTCGCTGCTGGCGCGCAAGGCCCGGGCGCTCAAGGCGGCCGGCCTGAACCGCGTCACCGTCAGCCTGGACGGGCTGGACGACGCGGTGTTCCGCAGCATGAACGACGTGGACTTCCCGGTCTCCGACGTGCTGGCCGGCATCGAGGCGGCCCAGGCGGCAGGCCTGGGCAACATCAAGGTCAACATGGTGGTCAAGCGCGGCACCAACGAGGACCAGATCCTGCCCATGGCGCGCCACTTCCAGGGCACGGGCGTGACCTTGCGCTTCATCGAATACATGGACGTGGGCGCGACCAACGGCTGGCGCATGAACGAGGTCCTGCCCTCCGACGAAGTCATCGCCCGGCTGCGCGCCGAGCTGCCCCTGGTGCCGCTGCAGGCCAGCAGCCTGGGCGAGACCGCCGTGCGCTGGGGATATGCCGATGCGCAGGGCCTGTACGATCCCTCGCTGGGCGAGGTCGGCGTGATCAGCAGCGTCACCCACGCCTTTTGCGGCGACTGCAACCGTGCGCGCCTGTCCACCGAGGGCCGGCTGTACCTGTGCCTGTTCGCCTCCGAAGGCTGGGACCTGCGCAGCCTGCTGCGCAGCGGCGCCAGCGACGAGGAAGTGGCAGCCGCGCTGGCCCCCATCTGGCAGCAGCGCACCGACCGCTATTCCGAACTGCGCGCCAGCCTGCCGTCCAGCACGGACACGCAGCGCAGGCGCATAGAGATGAGCTACATCGGCGGCTGAGCCCGCGCGTCGCGCGGGGCTCCCTTTCCCCTTCCCCTCGGTTTCTCCATCACAAGCCACACATGCCCGTTTCCTCCCTGCCCGACACCCTGCCCTTGAGCGACATCACGGGCTGCGTGCTGGCAGGCGGGCGCGGCATGCGCATGGGCGGCATCGACAAGGGCCTGCAGCCCTTTCTGGGCCAGCCGCTGGCAGCCCATGCGCTGGACCGCCTTGCGCCCCAGGTCGGGCATCTGATGCTCAACGCCAATCGCCATGCCGAGGCCTATGCGCAACTGGGCGCCCCCTATGGCGCCCCGGTCTGGCCCGATGCCGAACCCGACTACCCCGGCCCGCTGGCCGGCTTTCTGAGCGGCCTCACCCATTGCCAGACACCCTGGCTGGTCTGCGTGCCCTGCGACACGCCGCTGTTCCCCCAGGACCTTGTACAGCGGCTCGCGCAGGCTGCGCTGGCGCAGCAGCCTGCGGCCGACATCGTCGTCGCCCATGGCTGGGAACGCTCGCTTGATACAGATCAATCCAGGCTGCGGGCCCAGCCCGTGTTCTGCCTGATGCGGTCATCGCTGCGTGATAGCCTGCAGTCCTTCATACGTTCGGGCGGCCGCAAGATCGATGCCTGGACGGGCCAGCACCGCTGCGCCACCGCCCTCTTCGATCGCGCGGACGACAGCCCGCTGGCCTTTGCCAACGCCAACACGCAGCAGGAGCTGCAGGCCCTGGCGCAGGCCCTGGCCTGTGTGCCCGTGACGCCGCCGTGACCGGCCTTGCCCCACCGGATTCCGTTCTGATGACCGCCACCTTCCAGCCCGCCTCCGCCCCCATCGCCTCCGCCCAGGACCTGAGCGTTGATCAGGCACTGTCCCAGCTGGCCAGCCTGCTGCAGCCCCTGGGCCCGGTGGCGGATGTGGAAACACTGGCGCTGGCCGACGCGCTGGACCGCATGCTGGCCGAAGACATCGTCTCCCCCATCGACGTGCCCGCACATGACAACGCCGCCATGGATGGCTATGCCTTCGACGGCAGCCAGCTGCAGGCCGGCGCCCCGCTGGTGCTGCGCGTGGTCGGCCAGGCCCTGGCCGGCAAGCCCTGGCATGGCACGGTGCGGGCGGGCGAGTGCATCAAGATCATGACGGGCGCCGTGCTGCCGCCCGGTCTGGACACGGTGATCGCGCACGAACGCACCGAGCCCGCCGATGCGGCCTCGCCCGACCATGTACGCATCCCCGCCGGCAGCGTGCGCACCGGAGACAACCGCCGCAGGCGCGGCGAGGATCTGAGCCAGGGCTGCGTGGCGCTGGCGGCGGGCCAGCGCCTGCATCCGGCGGCCCTGGGCCTGATCGCCAGCCTGGGCCAGTCTCAGGTGCATGTTCGCAGGCGGCTGCGCGTGGCCTATTTCTCCACGGGCGATGAAATCCTGCACCCCGGCACGGCGCTGCGCGAAGGGGCGGTCTACGACAGCAACCGCTTCAGCCTCATCGGCCTGCTGCAGCGCATGGGCGTCAAGGTGCTGGACCTGGGCGTGGTGGCCGACCAGCCCGAAGCCTTGCAGGAGCGCCTGCGCGAAGCCGCCTCCCTGGCCGACGTGGTGCTGACCAGCGGCGGCATCAGTGCGGGCGAGGCCGACCATACGCGCGCCATGCTGCAACGCATGGGCAGCGTTCATTTCTGGCGACTGGCCATGCGGCCCGGCCGGCCGCTGGCCGTGGGCCTGTTGCAACCCGATGCGGGCACGCCATTTGCCGCCAGCCGGCCACCGGCACGCACCACGGTACTGATCGGCCTGCCCGGCAATCCCGTGGCTGCCATGGTGAGCTTTCTGGTCTTTGTACGGCCGGCGCTGCTGCAGCTCATGGGCGCCGCCGCCGTGGACGGTGAATCGGCCGCCCTGCCCCAGGCTGTGGCTGCGCAGGCCCTGTCCAAGCGGCCCGGCCGCACCGAGTACCAGCGCGGCATTCTGTCCAAGGGCGCCGATGGCCGCTGCATGGTGCGCACCACGGGGCCGCAGGGCTCGGGCGTACTCAGTTCCATGGCCGAGGCCGACTGCCTCATCGTGCTCGAACATGAGCGCGCTGCCGTGCAAGCCGGCGAAACCGTGTCCATCCTGCCGCTGCAGGCCTTTCCCTGACAGGAGATTGCCCCATGCCCTTCCAGTCCAAGCACCTGACCGACGCCCCCGATCGCAGCACCGTCGATACGCTGCCCGGCGCTACCTTGCTGGAGTTCGGCACCGCCTGGTGCGGCCACTGCCAGCGCGCGCAACCGCTGATTGCCCAGGCGCTGGATGCCGCCCCGCAGGTGGCCCACATCAAGGTGGAAGACGGCCCCGGCAGGGCCCTGGGACGCAGCTACCGCGTCAAGCTCTGGCCCACCCTGGTCTTTCTGCGTGACGGGCAGGAGGTGCAAAGGCTGGTGCGGCCCCAGCAGGCCCGCGAGATCGAGGACGCGCTGGCCCGCATCACCGCCCAACCCTGACACTTGCGGCGCAGCCGCTGCCTGTGTATCGCCGACAATGGCCCGCATGCCGTCCCAAAAGAAGCCTGCCGATTCCGCGCCCAAGAAGCCCCGCCGCAACAGCGGCCGCCCGCTGGCTGACGATGCCGTCGGCCGGGACATCATCCTGCAGACCACGGTCAACCTGCTCAAGACCCGCACGCCGGAGCAACTGAGCATTCTGGAAATCGCGGCGGCGGCCGGCGTCACGCGAGCGCTGGTGCGCTACTACTTCAGCAGCCTCAAGGGACTGCTGCAGGAAGTGACGGAGTCCCTGATGCGCGAGTTGCAAAACCGCATGGAAGTGGCGCTCAGGACGCAGGGCACGGTGGAAGAGCGCGTCTACCAGCGCCTGCTGCTGCGGCTGGATTTCATGCGCGAGCACCCGCAGTTCGAGCGGCTGGCGCTGTCCGAGATCTACCACTATGAAAGCGAAGAAGAGCCTCCGCCCTCGGGCACGCCGCTGCAGCGCATCACGCGGCGCGGGCTGGAGCTGACCTCGACCATGCTGATGGACGGAGCGCAGGCCAGCCACCCGGCACAGGTGGACCCGCGCTTCATCCACCTGGCCATCCTCAGCATTTCGGCCTTCCTGCCCACGGCACGGCCGCTGCTGGCCGAACTGTTCGGGGAAGGGCCGCAGGCAGACCAGCAGGTCGAGCACTATCTGCGCTTCATGTCCCACCTGCTGGCCGAGCGCATCAGGCAGGATGCGCCGGCGCAAGACCACCCACCACACCCGGGCCACCACCCGGATTGACTTGCGCCGGCGCCCGCTGCTCCCTCCTTTCGTCCGGTGCGCTGCCCTCAGTCGGACTGTATGCCCAGCTCCTTGACCAGCCGCCCGAAGCGCTCGAAGTCGCTGGCATTGGTCTTGCCCAGGCGCTGCGGCGGGCCGCCCACAGGGACGGTTCCCAGCGTGGCCATGCGTGCCACCACGTCGGGCATCTTGAGGACCTCGTTCAGGTGCGTATTCAGCAGCCTGACCACGTCGGCAGGCATGTTCCTGGGGCCGAACAGGCCATACCAGGCCGTCAGCTCCACGTCCTTGTAGCCCAGCTCGGCCAGCGTGGGCACGTCGGGCGCCAGCGGCGAGCGCTGGGCGTCGGCCACGGCCAGCGCCACGAGCTTGCCGCCGGGCAGGTAGGGCGCGATGGAGCCCAGCGTGCTGTAGGTGAAGGGCACATGGCCGCCCACCACGTCCGTGACCGCAGGCGCCACCCCCTTGTAGGGGATGGACTCGAAGCGGGCGCCCGTGGCGCGCCGGACCATCTCGCCCAGAAAGTGCATGGGCGAGCCATTGCCCGGGGTGGCGTAGCCCAGCGAACGGCCCTGGCTCGCGGATACGGCCTCCTTGAGCGTGCGCACGCCCGCGCCGGGTCCGGCGACAAGGAACAGCGATGTGGAGCCGACCTCGATCACGGGCGTGAATCCGTTGAGCACGTCATATCCGTGGCCTGCGCCCAGCTTGAGCACCAGCTGGGCCATGGCAAAGGTATTGGGCGCCAGCAGCAGCGTATAGCCATCGGCCGGCGCCTTGGCCACATAGCTGCTGCCGATGGTGCCGCTGGCGCCTGCGCGGTTGTCCACAAGCACCGACTGTCCGATGCGGGCCGACAGCTTCTCGCCCAGCAGGCGCGCCAGCGCATCGGTGTCACCGCCTGCGGGATAGGCCACGACGATGGTGACGGGCTTGTGGGGATAGGCCTGCGCCTGGGCAGGACCGGCCAGCAGGGCCATGGCCAGGGCCATGCCTAGGGCAAGCGTTTTGCGTTTCGCTTTCATGGGGTGGGCTTTCATCGTGGGTTTTGTCATTTTCAGCAAAGGCCGGGGCCGGGCTCACGCCTGGCGTATCGCCACACGGTGCATCCGCCGCGCTGCGGGGTGGTAGTCGTTGACCGCGTAATGCTGCGTGGCCAGGTTGTCCCAGATGGCCACCGAGCCCTTGCGCCAGCGAAAGCGCACCTGCCACTCAGGCACCTTGGCCAGGCCGCTGAGCATGGCGATCAGCGCCGCGCTCTCGTCGCTGGTGACGCCCTCGATGTGCGTGGTGTAGAGCGAGTTCACAAAGGCCACGGGCAGGCAGGTCACCGGGTGCACCAGGACCACGGGCTGCTCCAGCGGCGGATGCTTGAGGCGCGTGGCCCGATAGGCCTCGCCCGAGGGATCGCGGCGCATCAGGCTTTGCCTCAGGGCCGGCGCCTCCCAGTTGTGGGTGGCGCGCAGCGTGCGCAGATAGGCCTGCAGCTCGGGCGCCAGCGAGGCGAAGGCCGTGGTCATGCTGGCCCACATGGTGTCGCCGCCCGTGGGCGGCACGTCCACGGCGTAGAGGCAGGCACCGGCGGGCGGCTTGGTCTGCCAGGTCAGGTCGGCATGCCAGATGTCGGTGCCGGTGCGCGTGCCCTGGCTGATCAGCAGCTCGACATGGGGATCGTCCGGGTGCGAGGGAAAGGTGGAGGACACGGGCTCGACCTTGCCGAACACCTGGGCCACGCGCACCTGCTGCGCAGGGTCCAGCGTCTGGTCGCGGAAGAAGATGACCTGGCGCTCGGCCAGCAGCTTGCGCAGCGCGTCCGCATGGTCATGCACCTGCGCCGGGTCCGAGAGATCGATGCCGTATATCTCCGATCCTATGCACGGGGTGATGTGTTCGACTTGCATGAAATTCCTTTTCTCAAGAAAAGCGGGTTGGGGGGTGATCAGGTGGACGCGATGTCCTGCGGCAGCGGCATGGAGCGGAACCGGCGGCCCGTGGCATGGAACATGGCCGTGGCCACGGCAGGCGCCGTGGGGCCCAGGGCCACTTCGCCGCAGCCCTGGGGCGGCCGGTCGCTTTCGACCAGGACCACCTCCACGCGGGGCATTTCGGACAGTTGCAGCAGCGGGTAGTCGTGGAAGTTGCTTTGCTGTACCGCGCCCTTGTCGAAGTCCAGCCGGCTCTTGAAGGTGTTGGTCAGCGCAAAGCCGATGCCGCCTTCCACATTGGCCTTGACCAGGCCCGGATTGACCACGCGGCCTGCATCAATGGCGCAGATGGCACGCTCCAGCCGCACGCGGCCTTGCACAACACGCAATTCCATGACCAGTGCGACGAAGGTCTGGAAGCTCTCGCCCCGCCCCGTGTAGACGTTGAAGGTCATGGCGCGGTGCAGGCCTGCCGGCGCGGGCTGCTCCCAGCGCGCGGCGCGCGCCGCCGCATCCAGCACGCCCAGCGCCAGCGGCTGGCCGGCCAG
This sequence comes from Delftia sp. WY8, assembly GCF_018437695.1. Taxonomy (NCBI): domain Bacteria; kingdom Pseudomonadati; phylum Pseudomonadota; class Betaproteobacteria; order Burkholderiales; family Comamonadaceae; genus Delftia; species Delftia sp. WY8. The sequence continues at coordinate 5,612,428 of NZ_CP049795.1, read as the reverse complement.
CAGGCGGCGCCGGTACTGGTAGTCGTCCACGCCTGCGGTGTGGGCCAGCTCGCTGATGAAGCTTTCCAGGAAGAACACGCTGGACGTGGTGCCCACGCTGCGCAGGTAGCTCAGCGGTATGGGCTGCTGCACGTCCACGGCATCCACCAGCAGGTTGGGCACGCCGTAGATCAGGTCGTAGATGGACTCGACCATAGTCTCGTCCCAGCCGCCGGCATCGGCCATCTTCTTGGGGTTGATGGCCCCGTACAGCGACTGTCCCGAGATGCGCGCATGCAGCGCGGCCGGCATGCCGTCGGCGCCGAGCACGGCGCTCAAGCGCCCCGATGCGCCGGGCCGGTAGTAGGAATGCCGTATGTCGTCCTCGCGCGAGCGGATGACCTTGACGGGCCGGCCCACGGCCTTGGATGCCGCCGCCGCATGCAGGGCGAAGTCGGGCATGTACTTGCGCCCGAAGCTGCCGCCCAGGAACGTGGTGTGCACGATCACCTTGTCTGCAGGCACGCCGCAGGCCTTGCCGAGTTCGCCACGCAGGAAGTCCTGGCCCTGGTAGGGCCCCCAGGTCTCGACCTCGCCGTCGCGCACATGCACGGTGGCGGCCAGCGGCTCCATGGTGGCGTGCGTGATGTAGGGCGAGTGGTAGTCGGCCGTGATGGTCTTGCCGGCCGCCAGCACTTCACGCGGCTTGCCCAGGCTGCGGGCAACGACGGCCTTGTCGTTCGACAAGCCTGCGACGAACTGCGCATGGATGCGCTCGCTGTCCACACCGGCCGCCGCGCCGGCGTCGAATTCGATGTCCAGCGCATCGGCAGCCTGCTTGGCAATCCAGTACGAATCGGCCACCACGACCACGGTGCTGGGCTCGGGGTCGGGCCACTGCGTGGTGCGCACGACGGCATGCACGCCGGGGCGCGCGCGCACCTCTGCCTCGTTGCGGATGCGCACGATGCGCCCCGTCACGCTGGGCGCCATGCGCACGGCGCCGATCAGCATGCCGGGCACCTCGACATCGATGCCGAACACCGCGCTGCCGTCGACCTTGGAAGGCGTATCTACACGGCGCAGGTTGCGGCCGATCAGGCCCTGCTCGGAAGCCGACTTCATGCGCGGCCGCGCGGCCAGGGGCAGCCTGGAGGCATCGGCCACGATCTCGCCATAGCCCACGCTGCGGCCCGTCGCGGGGTGCAGCACGCGGCCGGCACGCGTCATGCACTGGGAGGCACGCACACCCAGGCGGCTTGCGCCGGCGCGCAGCAGCACATCGCGCGCCTGGGCGCCGGCCAGGCGCATGCGTTCATAGAAATAGTTCATCGACATCGACGCACCCACGAACTGCTGGAACGGCATCTCGCCCGCATCGTTGCGGTAGGCGTCGCGCCCCGTGACGAAGCGCACGGTCACGCTGGCCCAGTCGGCATCCAGTTCATCGGCCAGCACCTGGGGCAGGCCTGTGTAGATACCCTGGCCGACCTCGCACTGCGAAACGCCGATCACCACCTGGCCCGAAGGCTCGATCCAGACCCAGTCGCCGATGGCTGCTGCCGCCGCCGCACCGGCTGCCGGCGGCGCGGCCTGCGCCAGCGGAATCAGCAGGCTGCCTGCAGCAGGCGCCACCAGCAGCGCAGCGGCGCTCTGGAGCAGGTGCCTGCGCCGCAGCGAGATGGCCGAATCGGCCACGCGGCCCCGTTCATTGCTTGGACGCTGCGGCATGGATGGCCTCCCGGATGCGGTGGTAGGTGGCGCAGCGGCACAGATTGGTCATGGCCTCGTCGATCTGCGCATCGGTGGGCTGCGGATGGGCCTTGAGCAGTGCGGCAGCGGCCATGACCATGCCGGACTGGCAGTAGCCGCACTGCGGCACGTCCTTGTCCATCCAGGCCTTCTGGATGGGGTGGGAGCGGTTGCTGGACAGTCCTTCGATGGTCGTGACCGCCTTGCCGCCCACCGTCGAGACGGGCAGCACGCAGGAACGCACGGGCTCGCCATCGACATGGACCGTGCAGGCCCCGCACATGCTGATGCCGCAGCCGAACTTGGTGCCCGGCAGCTTGAAGTGGTCACGCAGCACCCACAGCAAGGGGGTCTGCCCGTCGCCGTCAAAGGCCACGCTTCGGGAATTGAGGGTGAATTTCATCGTGGGGTCTCCAATGCGCCCGCATCGACCGGGCTGCATGTCTCATGCCTCTCAGAACGAGTGGTGTATGCCTGCCGCAATCACGGTCTGCGTGCGCCCGCTGGCAACGCCCACGGAATTCATCGCCGCCACGCCATCGGAGGCGCGCTGGTGCGTGACCGAGGCATGCAACTGCGTGCGCTTGGAGAAGGCGTAGCGCGCGCCCAGGTGGACCTGGTTCCACTTCGTCTGCTCGAAACGGCTGAAGGAGTAGCCGGTGTTGATGGTCACCGCCTGGCTGGTCTGCCAAGCAAGGCCCAGGTCGAGCGCGCTCATGTGGCTGGAGGCTGCGCCGTACTTGAGCGTGGAGCGCGTGAGCAGCGCGTTGAGCCGGACCGGAAGCGCATCGAGCTGGTAGCCGCCGCCGATGCCCAGCACCTGGAAGGTATCGAGCACCAGCGGCCGGCCCGCCACCAGGTCCTGGCCCAGCGCGTTCGCCAGGCCCGTGCGCCCGGCGATATCGAAGGCACGGCCACGCGCATCGGTGTAGGCCACGGCCAGATTGAGCTTGGCACTGGAATAGCTGCCCATGACGCTGTAGGTACGGTTGGCCTGCGAGCGGCCCGGCACCTCGCCAAATCCATACTGCGCGCCGAACTGCATACCGCCCATGCGCGGCGTCAGGTAGACCACGGAGTTGTCCACGGGGAACTGGCTGGACAGGCCGTCCAGGTTGCCCGGGTGGTACAGATAGAAGTTGTAGAGCTGGTAGCCATTGCCCCATTGGCTCAGCGTGCCGGCCGTGAAATCGACCTGGCGCCCCAGCCGCAGCGTGCCCAGCGAAGCGCTGTCCAGGCCCACCCAGGAAGCCCGGTTGAAGTAGCTGGTGGGCGAGATCGGCGAGCCGATGTCCGTGAGGAATCCGTTTTCCAGCTGGAACGAGGCCTTCAGGCCGCCCCCCAGGTCCTCGGAACCGCGCAGGCCCCAGAGGTCAGGCTGGGAGATGGCCGAATCCATGCGCGTCAGCCGGCTCCCGCGCACATCGCTGATCCAGGGCATGGTCAGGTCCATGCTGCCGTACAGCGTCACCGAACTCTGGGCAAGCGCCGCTCCCGCGCCGCCCAGCATCGCCAATGCGGCAATTGCTTTGTATTTCATCGCAAGGCTCTTTCATCGTGAGATGGTTTAAAAATTCCACAAGTGGCAATTTCAAACACCACGCCACGGAAGATGCCTGGCAGGGCGCACATTAATTTCCACTTATGGAAATATTAGCCGCACCCATCGAGTCCTGTGTCTGGGGTTTTCATCTACCACGTTTGAGGTAGTCCTCGGGAAGAGGAGCAAGGGACAGGCATTGCACCTGTCCCGCACAAGGCGTTCAGCGTCCCAGCGCCTGATCCACGCCCATGTTGGCCAGCGCGTCGGCGCGCTCGTTGCCGGGATCGCCCGCATGGCCCTTGACCCAGCGCCAGTCGATGCGGTGCCCGCCCCCCTGCACCAGGGCGTCCAGCCGCTGCCACAGCTCCACGTTCTTGACGGGCTCCTTGGAGGCCGTCTTCCAGCCCTTGGCCTTCCAGCCGTGGATCCACTCGGTGATGCCCTTGAGCACGTACTGGCTGTCGATGTAGAGCACCACGTCGCAGGGCCGCCTGAGCGCAGACAGCGCCTCGATCACGGCCATCATCTCCATGCGATTGTTGGTGGTGTTCAGCTCGCCGCCGAACAGCTCCTTCCTGGCGCTGCCAGCCTCCAGCACCACGCCCCAGCCGCCAGGACCCGGATTGCCCTTGCAGGCACCGTCCGTATAGATAACAACTTGATTCAAAAAAAATCCTTGATATGAATGGCCCGGCCGTCAGGCCGGTTGGAATGCAGATCACCGTCCGGCGCGGCCTGTGCCGGCATGCGACGGGCGACCGGCACCGTGGCGCCCGACACGACCGCGCGGCCGCGCCAGGCAGGCTCCAGCATGCGCGCACCCGGCACACGCTTGACGGCCACCACGCAGTACACACCGCCCAGCATGGGCCAGCCCAGCCGTCCCACGCGGTCCATGAACTGCCAACGGCGCAGCCAGCGATCCGTCTGCACGGCGGGACGATAACAGCCGAATTGCACGGCCTCGATCTCGAAGGCCAGCAATCGCAGCCAGTCGCGCAGCCGCCAGTAACCCACGCCCCAGCCCACATCGGGCAGGTACACGCCACGCTCGGCACGCCGCTGCACGCCCAGCAAACTGGCAGGATTGAGTCCGCACACCACGATGCGGCCTTCAGGCATCAGCACCCTGGCCGCCTCGCGCAGCACGGCATGCGGGTCCGGCGAGGTCTCCAGCGTATGGGGCATCACGACCAGGTCGAGGCTGGCCTCGGGAAATGGCAGCGCGGCGGGATCGGCCAGCAGCGCCACGGGAACCTCCAGCGGGGCGGCGCCGTCCGCTGGCGCCGCATCCTGCGTGGAATCCAGCGCCAGCCAGCGGTGCGGCATGCGGTTGGCACGCAGCCCCTGGAGCATGGGCATGCCCAGCTGCAGGCTGTGATAGCCGAAAATATCGGCCACCGCCTCGTCGCAGCGCTGCTGCTCCCATTCCAGCAGGTAGTGGCCGAGGGCAGATTGCGTCCAGTGATGCATCCCTATAATTTTGCTGCTCATGAACCTGTTGCCCATTCCTGCTTTTTCCGACAACTACATCTGGCTGCTGCATGACGCCGGGCAGGCCCTGGTCGTCGATCCCGGCGATGCAGCGCCCGTGCTCGCCACGTTGCACCGGCTGGGCCTGCAGCTGCAGGGCATTTTAGTCACCCACCACCATGCCGATCATGTCGGTGGCGTGGCCCAGCTGCACCAGGCCACGGGCGCCCAGGTCTGGGGTCCTGCCTACGAGCAGTTGCCCGAACCCGTTCAGCGCGTGCAGGGAGGCGATGCCGTGCAGGCGCTGGGCGGCCCCTGGCAGGTCATCGATGTGCCAGGCCATACCAGCGGCCACATTGCCTTCTACAGCACGGCGGCACAGGCACAGCCCGTGCTGTTTTGCGGCGACACGCTGTTTTCCGGGGGATGCGGCCGCCTGTTCGAGGGCACTGCGCAGCAGATGCAGCAATCGCTGGACGATCTGGCCTCGCTGCCGGGCAATACACTGGTGTGCTGCGCACATGAGTACACAATGTCCAACCTGCGCTTTGCCCAGGCCGTGGAACCAAACAACGAAACCCTGGCTCACTACCAGCGGCATTGTCAGGCGTTGCGCGAGGCCGGTCGGCCCACGCTGCCATCCCTGATGGAGACCGAGCGCTCCATCAATCCCTTTCTGAGAACGCGCGAATCCGCGGTGGCCGCGGCCGCCGCAGGCTTCGACGCACAGGTGAGACAGCAGGACCCTGCCAGCGTGCTGGCCGGCCTGCGCCAATGGAAAAACGTCTTCTGATGAAACTGCTACACACCCTGCTGCTGGGCAGCCTGCTGGTTCTTGCCGGCTGCGCCACCACCAGCGGCCCGGACTTGGCCGGCACGACGGATACCTCCCCCAGCCCCGCACCCCACTCCCCCATGTATCCCAAAGGGCCGCTGAGCCCGCTGGGCACAGGCAGTGCCAGCAACGGCGACGTGGCCTCGCTGGAGACCACGGGCGATCTGTGGGTACGCATACGCCAGGGCTTTGCCATGCCCGACCTGGACCAGGATCTGGTCAAGGACCGCGAGCAGTGGTACGCCAGCCGTCCCGACTACATACAGCGCATGACCGAGCGCTCCAGCAAATACCTGTTCCACATCGTCGAGGAACTGGAGCGGCGCAACATGCCCACCGAGCTGGCGCTGCTGCCCTATATCGAGAGCGCCTTCAACCCGCAGGCCGTCTCCACCGCCAAGGCGGCCGGCATGTGGCAGTTCATGCCGGCCACCGGCACCTATTTCGACCTCAAGCAGAACGCCTTCCGCGACGACCGCCGCGACGTGCTGGCCTCCACGCGCGCCGCGCTGGACTACCTGCAAAAGCTCTATGACATGTTCGGCGACTGGCACCTGGCCCTGGCCGCGTACAACTGGGGCGAAGGCAGCGTGGGCCGCGCCATCAAGCGCAACGAGAAGCTGGGGCTGCCCACGGGCTACACCGACCTGCAGATGCCGGCCGAGACCCGCATGTACGTGCCCAAGCTGCAGGCCGTCAAGAACATCGTGGCCAACCCCGATGCGTTCAACACCGAGCTGCCGGTGATCGAAAACCACCCCTACTTCCAGACCGTCACCATCACCCGCGACATCGACGTGGAACTGGTGGCCAAGCTGGCCGACGTATCGACCGAGGACTTCAAGGCGCTGAATCCCAGCTTTCGCAAGCCGGTGATCTTTGCGGCCGGCACGCCGGAGATCCTGCTGCCCTGGGACAACGCCAAGGTGTTTCGCCGCAACATGCAGGCCTTCGACGAAGGCCAGTACGCGAGCTGGACCGTCTGGACCGTGCCCTCCACCATCAGCGTGGCCGAGGCAGCCCAGCGCGTGGGCCTGGGCGAGTCCGACCTGCGCGCCCTCAACAACATTCCGCCGCGCATGCTGATCAAGGCCGGCTCCGCGCTCATGGTGCCGCGCGGCGCCAACGTGCGTGCCGACGTGGCCGGCCACGTGGCCGACAACGGCCAGATCAGCTTTGCCCCCGAGATCATCACGCGCCGCACCACCATCAAGGCACGCAAGCGCGACACGCTGATCAGCGTGGCCAACCGCTACGGCGTCAGCGTGTCCAACCTGGCGGACTGGAATGACCTGAAGTCCTCGGCCACGCTGCATGCAGGCCAGTCGCTGGTGGCCTATCTGCCGGTACGCGCCAGCAGCGGCGGCAACGCCCGCGCAGCCAAGTCCACGGGAACCGCACGCAAGGTGGCCGTTCAGCCGCAAAACCGCAACGCCAAGACGGCCGTCACCACGGCACAGCGCGGAGGCAAGCCATCCAAGGTGAAAAAGCGCTGAGGAATCCCTCTGGCACCCGCTTCACGGAGCCCGCTTTCGCGGGCTTTTTTGCGTGCGGCCGCCGGGCTCAGGTGTGAAAGCGCTGGCGGGACTGGCGCACGAATTCGTTGGTGTACGAGCGCTCCAGGTCAATGCCGCCGCGCGCCAGCGCAGGGTCGAGCCGGACCAGCGCACGCAGGGCCGTGGCGGGCCCGTCATCGGGCATCATCCCATCGGGCGAAATCGTGGTGCGCATGTGCTCGAAGGCCGACAGATAGGCGCGCCGGGAGCCCAGCAGATAGGGCGCAGGCACGGCCCGCAGCACATCCATGGGCGCGGCAGTCTGCAGCCACTTGAGCGAGCGCACCATGGCGTTGCTGAGCGCCTGGGCCTTGGCCGGGTTCCTGCGCAAGAAGGCCTGTGTCGCATACAGCGTGCCCGAGGGCATGGAGCCGCCGTACAACTGCGCGCTGCTGCGCAGATCACGCAGGTCCCGCACGATGCGCACGGCGCCCTTGTCCTCCAGCACGCTCATCAGCGGGTCCGCATGGCACAGCGCATGCACACGCCCGGTGCGCAGCGCCTCCATGGCATCGGGCCCCGAGCCCACGCCCACCAGTTGCACCGCAGCGGGATCCAGGCCATCGCCCAGCAGCATCAGCTGCATGGCCCGGGCCGTGGATGCGCCCAGCGAGGAAACACCCACGCGCCGCCCGCGCAGATCGGCCAGCGTCTGGTAGCGCGGCATCCAGCGCGCAGCCACGCCCAGCGCGATCTGGGGTGCACGCCCCTGCACGACGAAGGCCCGCAGCTGGCTGCCGCGCTGCTGGGCAAGAAGCGTGTGTTCATAGGCGCCCGCGCAGACATCGGCGGCGCCCGACTCCAGGGCCTGCAGCGACTGCGATCCGCCTGGATAGTCCTCAATGCGCACGGCCAGGCCTTCGGCCTCGAAATAACCCAGCTGCTGCGCAATCACCAGCGGCAGGTAGTACAGCAGGCCCTGGCCGCCCACGGCAATCGTCAGCAGCTCGGCCGAGCCGAGCACAGGGAGCGACCAAAGAGGAGCCAGCCCCAGAAGGCTCAACAAGGTTCGGCGATCAAGCACGTGGGAAGACATGATGGTTATTTTGCTGCAGTGCAACACGATCATGCCCAGAGCCCGCATACGCAGCATCGGTGCTTGCCCGTACGTGAAACACCGCAGGGCCTGTGGTGCAGGCCCTGCGCGGGACGAGGGCGCCGGATGCGGCCGCAGGCCTCAGCGGTAGCCTGCGAAAAACAGCAGCAGATTCACCACCAGGGCCAGGGCCCAGGCCAGACTGCGCAGCGTGGCGCGGTCCATCACATAGAAGGCTATGTAGGCGATGCGCAACACCACGAAGGCCACGGCAAGGCCATCGACCCGCGCCGCTGGCGCGCCCAGTTGCCAGGCAACCAGCAAGGCGCCAATGAAGAACGGCAGGCACTCGAAACTGTTGGCCTGCGCCGCATTCGCCCGCGCCTGGTAGCCGGTCTGCTGGGCGAGCCAGGCGCGGGGGTCGTGGTTGTCGAAGCCGCGCTGCCCCGGCCGGTGCTTCATTCCGGGCGCCTTGGCGATGTAGGCGCAGGCCAGCGGCAGCAGGGCCACCACCAGCAGGCACCAATGGGCAAGGGAAAAACCGCCGGGCGGCAGGACGACAGAGGTCGGCATACGGGCTCCTGATGAAAAGACAAGGAATGCTGGCCGCCTCCACCACTACCGGCGATCCACCAGCGCATGGGCGATCGTACCCAGGTCCACGTACTCGAGTTCGCTGCCGATGGGCACGCCGCGCGCCAGCCGCGTCACATGGATGCCGCGCGCTTTCAGCGCCTCGCTGATCGCATGGGCCGTTGCCTCGCCCTCGGCCGTGAAACTGGTGGCCAGGATCACCTCCTGCACCTTGCCGTCGCCGGCGCGCTCCAGCAGGGATGACAGATTCAGGTCGCGCGGACCTATGCCGTCGAGCGGAGACAGCCGCCCCATCAGCACGTAGTAGTAGCCGTTGTAGGCCCCCGTGCGTTCCATGGCCCCCATGTCGGCAGGCGCCTCCACCACGCACAGCCGGGCCGCGTCGCGCCCTTCGTCCTGGCAGATGGAGCAGATGCGGCCTTCGGTGAAGGTATGGCAGCGCTCGCAATGGCTTACCGACTCCACGGCCGTGGTCAGGGCACGGGCCAGCTGCCGCGCGCCGTCCTGGTCGCGCTGCAGCAGGTGAAAGGCCATGCGCTGCGCAGACTTGATGCCCACGCCCGGGAGCCTGCGCAGGGCTTCGATCAGACCATCGAGCGATTGCACATCCGACATGGCGGCTTCCTTTCAATGAAGAAGATTCTCAGAAAAAAAGCGACCTGCAAGGGCAGATCGCTCGATGGCCGCTCAACGCAATTGAGTGGCTGGGGAAACCGTCACGGCCTCTCCCGGCTGTTCGGCACAACCTCTCGGGGCCAGCCTCAGAAAGGGAACTTCATGCCGCCCGGCAGGCCGGGCATGCCGGCCGTGAGCTTGCCCATCTTTTCGTTGGAGGTTTCTTCTGCCTTGCGCACGGCAGCGTTGAAGGCGGCAGCCACCAGGTCTTCCAGCATGTCCTTGTCTTCGGCCAGCAGGCTGGGGTCGATGGTGATGCGCTTGACGTCGTGCTTGCAGGTCATGACCACCTTCACCAGGCCCGCGCCGGACTCGCCTTCCACCTCGATGTTGCCCAGTTCATCCTGGGCCTTCTTGAGGTTGTCCTGCATGGCCTGGGCTTGCTTCATCAGGCCGGCCAGTTGTCCTTTGTTGAACATGTGAGTTCCTTCTTCTGTAGGGTAAAAACGAAACGCTCTAGAGCGTGTCAGGGCTGAATGGATACGGGCTTGATACTGCCAGGCACGATTTTCGCGCCATGGCTGCGGATCAGGGTCTGCACCAAAGAATGATTCATCACGATGTCTTCGGCAATGCGCTGGCGCTCATGGCTGGCCACCGCATTGCGCCGCGCGGGGCTATCCACCACGGCGCCCTGCTCGACATGCAGTTGCCGGGCCAGGCCGGCAGCCTCCAGCGCCGCACGCAGGCGCTCGCGCGTGGCGGGCTGGGCCAGCGAGCTGCTTTCCACACGCAGCGTCCAAGTATCGCCCTCGCGCGCCACCAGCTGCGACTGCAGCGCCAGCTGGCGCGCCAGCGCAGTGACGGCCTCGGCCTGCACCAGTTGCTGGACGGCAGCGTGCCAGACATCGCCCTCGGCCGTGCGCTCCACGGTCGGCGCGGGAGGCGCATCCGGGGACTGGCGGCCACGTTCGGGAGCGAAATCCTGCACATCGATCTGAGTGTCGATCTGCGGTTCGGACTGCCGTGCCACGGCAGCGGCAGGCGGCTCCAGGGCCAGATCTCCGTCATCGCTCCAGCGGCCTTCGTCGGCCCAGCCCTCATCGGGCATCCCGGCCCAGGCACCCTCGTCCGGCGCATCGGCATCCTGCACCTGCGGCGCCTCATCGGCAGAAGAGTCTGCGTCTTCCTGCACATCGTCCACGGGCTCATCCACAGGCTCATCCACAGGCTCGTCCAGGGGCTCTTGGGCGACACCGGCGGCCGGCTTCAGCTCTGGAGCAGCGGAAGGCCTGGCCTCCTGGACAGGCGCAAGCACAGGTTCCGGCCTGGCAACTGCGGCCACGGCCACGGGCGCCTGAACAGGCGCTGGAGCCGCAACGGCTTGCACCACGGGAGCGACCACGGCGGGCGCAGCGGTCACGGGAGATACGACAGGCGCGACAGGAGCAGGAGGCGCGACCGGGACGGGCATGGCCGCCTTGACTGGGACAGCGGGGGCCTCGGGCACAGCGGGCTGTGCGGGCCGCGTCTGCGCAACGGGCGCGGGAGATTCAGGCTTCGCCGTGGAGGGGGTCAGCGCTGGAGTTTTTTTTTCAGCCGCGCCCGGGGCGGGCTCTGCAGATTGCGGCTTGAACGCCAGCAGCCGCAGCAGCGCCATGGTCAGCGCCGCGTACTCGTCGGGTGCCAGGCCCAGTTCGGCCCGACCATGCAGGCAGATGCTGTAGAGCAGCTGGGTTTCGTCGCGCGGCATCAGCACCGCAAGGCGGGCGATCTCTGCGGCCTCCGGATCGCTGGCGTCGGCGGCCATCTGCGGCACAGCCTGCGCCACGGCCATGCGCTGCAGCACGGCGCACATCTCCTCCAGCGTGGAGGCTGCAGACAGGCCATTGCGGCGCAGCGCCTCGGAGGTTTCCACCACCACCTGGCCATCGGCCTGGGCGAGTGCCTCGATCAGGCGGAACACATGGCTGCGGTCCACGCTGCCCAGCATCTGGCGCACCATGGACTCCTGCAGCTGGCCGCTGCCAAAGGCAATGGCCTGGTCGGTCAGCGACAGCGCATCGCGCATGGAGCCGCGCGCGGCGCGAGACAGCAGGCGCAGGGCCTGGGGTTCGGAAGCCACGCCTTCCTGGCCAAGCACCTGGCCCAGATGCTCCAGCACGGTCTCGGGCGCCATGGGCCGCAGGTTGAACTGCAGGCAGCGGCTGAGCACGGTCACGGGCACCTTCTGCGGATCGGTGGTGGCCAGCACGAACTTCAGGTACTCGGGTGGCTCTTCCAGCGTCTTGAGCATGGCGTTGAAGGCCGTGTTCGTGAGCATGTGCACTTCGTCGATCATGAAGACCTTGAAGCGTCCCTGCACCGGCTTGTAGACGGCCTGCTCCAGCAGGCTTTGCACCTCGTCCACCCCGCGGTTGGAGGCGGCGTCCAGCTCGGTGTAATCGGGAAAGCGGCCGCTGTCGATTTCGGTACAGGCCGCACAGACGCCGCAGGGCGTTGCCGTGATGCCGCCCTGGCCATCGGCGCCCTGGCAGTTGAGCGACTTGGCCAGAATGCGCGAGACCGTGGTCTTGCCCACGCCGCGCGTGCCGGTGAACAGATAGGCATGGTGCAGGCGCTGCTGCGTCAGGGCATTGGTGAGCGCCTGAACGACATGCTCCTGCCCCACCATTTCGGAGAAATTGCGGGGGCGGTATTTGCGGGCCAGCACAAGATAAGACATCCCGCGATTCTACGGGGCTGAGCACCCTCGCCCGGTGCGCCCCGGGTTTGGCCGGCCTTGTCGCCCGGGCAGCCCGGTGTTTGCCCCTATAATCGGGAGTGACGGGCCTCCTCGCATGGGGAAGCGGCCAACCGGGTCAGGTGGGGAACCAAGCAGCCCTAACCGTGAAACCAGTGCCGAGGGCAAGGCTCGTCACCTTCCATTGAACAGCAGGCCCTGCGGGCGCCTGCCCCGTCCACGCCCGCAGCGGCCCTTCTCTCCTCAACGCGTCTCGCCATCCACCTTCAGATAGCGGGCAACGCCCTGTGCCGCGTGCACGCCGCTGGCCATGCATGCCGTCAGCAGGTAGCCACCCGTGGGAGCCTCCCAGTCCAGCATTTCGCCGGCACAGAAAACGCCGGGCGCAGCCACGCACATGCCATTGGCATCCAGCGCCTGCAGCCGCACGCCACCTGCGGTGCTGATGGCCTCATCGATGGGCCGGGCCGCCACCACGGTGATGGGCAGGGCCTTGATGGCCTGGGCCAGCCGCGCGGGATCGGCCACGCCGTCCTTGCCCAGCACCTCATGCAGCACGGCGGCCTTGATGCCGTCCAGGCCCAGGCGCCCCTTCAGATGGCTGGCCAGGCTGCGTGAGCCACGCGGATGGCGCACCTCCGCCAGCACGCGCTCGGGTGTCAACTGGGGCAGCAGGTCGAGATGGACGGTGGCATGCCCGTCGCGCGCAATGACTTCGCGCAGCGCGGCAGAGACGGCATAGACCAGGCTGCCCTCCACGCCCGTGGTCGTGGCCACGAATTCGCCCTTGCGCGAGAAAACGTTGCCCTGGCCATCATCAAAGGACAGCGCCACCGACTTGAAAGGCTGGCCGGCAAAGCGCTCGGTGAAATAGGGGCTCCAGCCGCGCGCAGGCTGGGGGCTGGCCCCCAGCAGCTCGGCCATGAATTCCCGGCGATCGATCTGCCCGCCCGGCGCCGCACCGCCCAGGCCCACATCGAACCCGCAGTTGGAGGGCTTCAACGCAGCGACTTCCACGCCGCGCTGCTCCAGCCAGGGCATCCAGGCGCCATCCGAGCCCAGCCGCGCCCAGCTGCCGCCGCCCAGCGCCAGCACCACGGCCTTCGCGTGCACCTGCAGCCGCCCTTCGGGGGTATCAAAGCCCAGCGCATCGCCATCCCGCCAACCCAGCCAGCGGTGGCGCGTGTGCAGGACCACGCCCTGGGTCTGCAGACGCACCAGCCAGGCACGCAGCAAGGGCGCAGCCTTCATGTCCTTGGGGAATACGCGGCCCGAACTGCCCACAAAGGTTTCCACGCCCAGCTCGCCGGCCCAGGCACGCAGCTGATCCGGGGGCAGCAGCTCCAGCCAGCGCGAGACCTCGGCACTGCGCTCGCCATAGCGGGAGACAAAGGCGGGCAGGTTTTCGGAATGGGTCAGGTTGAGCCCGCCCTTGCCGGCCATGAGGAACTTGCGTCCTGCGGAGGACTTGGCCTCGAACACATGGACAGTCAGCCCCTTGCCGGCCAGCCCTTCGGCCGCCATCAGGCCCGCAGGCCCGGCGCCGATCACCGCCACATCGCAGTACATCGTGCGCGCCGCCGCGCTGTGTTCAAAAGCATCCATCACATCAGTTCCCATTCCAAGCTCGCATTCAACTTTGCGCTGCCGGCAGACTCATATGCCTGCAGCGCGGGCGCGCAGAATACCCTGCCGCAGGCCGGCCTGCGCGCAGGCGCCACTAATTCCCGATGACCCCGCAACCCTGCTGCCGCCCCGTAAACAGCTATGACAGTCATAGCATCCAGCTACCGCCCATACGGTGCAGCAGGTGATAGGTTTCTGTCACAATCATTTCGCGGTGCGGATTTTCCTGCGCCTTCCTCATTGCGAAAAATCAAGGACATCACCCATGGCCAGCGAACTGATCAAACACATCTCCGACGCAAGCTTTGAAGCTGACGTCTTGCAACCCGGCTCCACGGTGCTGGTCGATTACTGGGCCGAATGGTGCGGTCCCTGCAAGATGATCGCCCCCATCCTCGACGAAGCAGCCCAGACCTACAAGGACAAGCTGTCCATCGCCAAGATGAATGTGGACGAGAACCGCGAGATCCCGGCCAAGTTCGGAATCCGCGGCATCCCCACGCTGATGCTGTTCAAGGACGGCCAGCTGGCTGCCACCAAGGTCGGCGCCCTCAACAAGGCACAGCTGTCTGCTTTCCTGGACCAGCACCTGGCCTGATTCTTCTGACTGCCCCTACACCGGGGCAGCCAAACATGCGGCCCGGCGCTGACCGCTGCACCGCATCGCACTGGCGCACAAACCCTGCGCCAGCGCAAATTTCCCTATGACCTGCGGATTTTTTCCTGTCATAATGCCCTTCATCACCGGCCTTATGCATCGAAGGCCGCGCTGAGACCCTCAGGCAAGCCAGCCCACTTCCACAGTGTTTCGCTTGGCTCAACGCCTCCCCCTGGTTTCTTTCCACTCCGTTCTGGAGTCTCTCCATGCACCTTAATGAACTCAAGGCACTGCACGTGTCTGAAGTCCTGAAGCAGGCCGAAGCGCTTGAGATCGAAAACGTCGGTCGCATGCGCAAGCAAGAGTTGATGTTCGCCATCATCAAAAAGCGCGCCAAGGCCGGGGAACAAGTGTTCGCCGACGGCGTGCTGGAAATCCTGCCGGATGGTTTCGGCTTCCTGCGCAGCCCCGACACCAGCTACACGGCCAGCACCGACGACATCTACATCTCGCCCAGCCAGGTCCGCCGCTTCAACCTGCACACCGGCGACATGATCGAAGGCGAAGTGCGCACACCCAAGGATGGCGAGCGCTACTTTGCCCTGACCAAGCTCGACTCCGTCAATGGCGGCTCGCCCGAGCAGAACAAGCACAAGGTGCTGTTCGAGAATCTGACCCCCCTGTTCCCCACCCAGCAGCTGCGCCTGGAGCGCGAGATCAAGGGCGAGGAGAACATCACCGGCCGCATCATCGACATCATCGCCCCCATCGGCCGCGGCCAGCGCGCGCTGATCGTCGCGCCGCCCAAGAGCGGCAAGACCATGATGATGCAGAGCATCGCCCACGCCATCACGGCCAACCATCCCGACGTTCACCTGATGGTGCTGCTGGTCGATGAGCGCCCCGAGGAAGTGACCGAGATGCAGCGTTCGGTCAAGGGCGAGATCATCGCCTCCACCTTCGACGAGCCCGCCACGCGCCACGTGCACGTGGCCGAGATGGTGATCGAGCGCGCCAAGCGCCTGGTCGAACTCAAGAAGGACGTGGTCATCCTGCTGGACTCCATCACCCGCCTGGCCCGCGCCTACAACAACGTCGTGCCCTCGTCGGGCAAGGTGCTGTCGGGCGGCGTGGACTCCAACGCGCTGCAGCGCCCCAAGCGCTTTTTCGGCGCGGCGCGCAATGTGGAAGAAGGCGGCTCGCTGACCATCATCGCCACGGCCCTGGTCGATACCGGCAGCCGCATGGACGAAGTGATCTTCGAAGAGTTCAAGGGCACGGGCAACAGCGAACTGGCCCTGAACCGCCGCCTCTACGAAAAGCGCGTGTTCCCCGCCATCGAACTCAACAAGAGCGGCACGCGCCGCGAAGAACTGCTGCTGGCTCCCGAGATCCTGCAGAAGACCCGCATCCTGCGCCAGTTCATGTACAACATGGACGAGATCGAGGCCATGGAGCTGATGATCAAGAACATGCGGGCCACCAAGACCAACGTGGACTTCTTCGACATGATGCGCCGCGGCGGCTGATCTCAGAGATCCAGCCCACGGCACCTGCGAACGCCTCGCTCACGCGGGGCGTTTTGCATTCAACTCACCATGCAGCGGCAGCCGTACCCAGGGCGCAAGCCGCACGCTCCCAGTGCATGGGGGCGCCCGCCACCTCCACCGGCGCCCGCAGGCGCCGCGCGGGCCCCCAGGAAGTGGCCTCGACGGCCGCGCCGAAATCCGCACAACCGTCCACCGGCGCCAGCGTGCAGGAGTCCGGATCACCGACGCCCTGCCCCGCCAGGAGATGGGCCGTGCGCGCCAGCGAGGCTTGCACCGTGCTGCCACCCAGCCCCTGGCTGCGCCGCACCAGCGCCATCACCACGGCGGCCGCCATCAGATAACCCGTTGCATGATCCAACGCCTGCAGCGGCAACGGCGTGGGCCGGTCGCGGCCCAGCTGACGCATGCCCGCATCGGCAATGCCGGCGCTCATCTGCACCAGACTGTCGAAACCGCGCCGCTGCTGCCAGGGCCCGCTCCAGCCATAGGCATTGAGCGACACGTCGATGAGCGAAGGATTCACCTGCCGACGCCACGCGGCACCGAATCCCAGGCCTTCCAGCGCGCCGTCCCGGTAGCCATGGACCAGCACATCGGCCCCGGCCAGCAGTTGCTCGAACACGGCACGATGCTGTGGCGCCCGCAGATCCAGCCGGGCACAGCGCTTGCCCAGCGTGACCTCGGGCACCGTGCCGGGCTCCTCCCAGCCCGGCGGATCGATGCGCAACACCTCGGCGCCGTGACCCGCCAGCCATCGCGTGGCAGCGGGGCCGGCCAGAATGCGCGTCAGGTCCAGCACGCGCAGCCCCTGCAGCGGCCGTCTGGCCGATGGCTGCCAGGCACCCGCATGCCGGCTCGATTGCGGATGCGGATGCGGATGTGGATGCATCTGCCACGCCAGCAAGGGCTCCCGCTGCACTGCGCGACCCTGCGGGTGCGCGGCCCATTCAGACAGCCCGCGCATGGCTGCGGCACAGCCGCCTTGCGCCACAACGGCCGACTCCAGTTCTTGTGCTGCCCAGCGCTCGACCGCGGCAGCCACGGCCTCGCGTTCGGCGGGCGCATCCAGAACGGCCAGTGCCGCTGCACGGTGATGGGGCGCATTGGTATGCAGGCGAATCCAGCCGTCCGCCGTGCGGTAGTCGCCGGCCACGGAATCCCACAGCGCGGGCATCTCCCAGCCCTGCGGATGCAGGCTATGGCCAAACCACAAGGAGGCAAGCCTGCGATCCACCACCACACGCGGCGCTGCAGCGTCGAGCTGCGCGATCAACTCGGATAGGCAAAGGCCTGCCACGCCCAGGCTGGCGGCCGCCAGATCGGAGACCGGGAACACGGAGGCCAAGGACCCACGACCTCGCTGCTCCAGACGTTGGAGCGCCACCGGATCACCATCCAGCGCCTCCCAGATCTGGCCGGTGCAATGGTCGAAAGCGCAGGGAAAAGGGAGACGGGACATGGAGCACTCCTGGCAGCTGAAACAAGGCTTGGAGCTCGTACCATAGGTTGCTGGTAAATATTGTCAATATTGATTCAATTAATCAACATATGATCGACCCATGCCCGACTACCTGAACTCCACCGAGGCCACCGCGCTGCTGGGCGTGAGCCGTGCCACGCTGTACGCCTATGTCAGCCGAGGCCTGCTGCAGGCCCACGCCGCAGACACGCCGCGCCAAAGCCGCTACCTGCGCGAAGAGGTCGAGCAGCTCGCACGCCAGCGCGGCCTGGGCCGCAAGCCGCGCGAAGTGGCGCAGGCCGCGCTCAGCTGGGGCCTGCCGGTGCTGGAGTCCACGATCACATTGATAGAAAAGGGCCGCCTGTACTACCGGGGCGAGGACGCCGTTCACTGGGCGCGAACCCGCACGCTGGAGGAGACAGCCGCCCTCCTGTGGCAATACCCGACCCAGGCAGCCTTCGCTGCAAACGCCGTGGAGGCCGCGCCTTTGCTGTCCAACCTGCAGCAGCGCATGGCAGGCCAACCGTGCGAAAACACATTGCTGCCCCTGTTCACCGTCGCCAGCGATGACACGGCCACCGCTGCCTGGCAGCAATCGCCCGAACGGCTGGCGGCAGGCTGCGGTGCGCTGTTGCGCCTGCTGGCTGCCTGCCTGCTGGGCACCGTGCCGGACAAGGCCGCCATCCATCTGCAGTGCGCACGGGCCTGGAAGCTGGATGCGCCAGGCGCGGACCTCGTGCGCGTGGCCCTGGTGCTGTGCGCCGACCATGAACTCAACGCATCAGGCTTTACGGCGCGCTGCGTGGCCTCCACGGGCGCAAGCCTGCGCGCTGCCGTGGTGGGAGGCCTTGCCGCCTTGACAGGCGGGCGCCACGGTGGCACGACCGCGCGCGTGGAAGCGCTGTGGGACGAGGTGGGCGAGCAGCAGATCGCCACCCGCCTGCGCCAGCGTCTGGCGCGCGGCGAATCCCTGCCCGGCTTCGGCCACCACCTCTACCCAGATGGCGACGTGCGTGCCGCCCTGCTGCTTGACATGCTGCCGGCGCATGGCCCGGCAACGATGCTGGCCAAGGAGGTGATGGCGCTGACGGGGCAGGCGCCTTCGGTCGATTTCGCGCTGGTGGCCCTGCGGCGGCATCTGCAGCTGCCGCCGGGCAGCGCCTTCGGCCTGTTCGCGCTGGGCCGCTGCGCCGGCTGGCTGGCGCAGGCGCTGGAGCAGCGCGCCACCCGGCAAATCATCCGTCCGCGCGCGGCGTACACGGGCCCCAGGCCTGCGGGTTTGGCACGGAACTGAGCACTATGCGATAATGCAGGGCTTTTTCTTGCGGAAAGTACGCTTGATTTGAACCGCTACAAAGGTTGCAGCGGGTCAGGCACGGCTACCGCACTTGCATCAGAAGGAAAGATCATGAAAGAAGGCATCCACCCCAACTACCGCGAAGTGCTGTTCGTGGACCTGTCCAACGGCTTCAAGTTCGTGACCCGCTCCTGCGTGAACACGAAGGAAACCGAAACCTTCGAAGGCAAGGACTACCCCCTGTTCAAGCTGGACACCTCGTCCGAGTCGCACCCCTTCTACACCGGCACGCAAAAGTCGGTGGACAACATGGGCGGCCGTGTGGAGCGCTTCCGCAACCGTTTCGGCAAGAAGTAAATCCTGCTTCTCCGGCCAGAAGGGCAGCACGGGCAACCGCGCTGCCCTTTTGTTTTTCGCAGTCCGGCCAATCCATGCCGGCCAGGCATGCCCCATTCTTTTCGAGGCCTTTGCTTCGCGTATCCTTGCGCCCTCCGTTGCAGAAAGTCCTGTGAGTGAACCAGCCCACCCCTGCCATCGTTGCCCAAAGCGCCGTGCGCCGCCTGCCGCGCTGGTCGCTGCTGCTGCTGTGCCTGGCCTATGTCGTGCCCGGATATGTGGGGCGCAGCCCCTGGCGCATGGCCGACATGGAGGCCTTCGGCTACATGCGGGAGCTGGCCCTGGGCCATACCTCCTGGCTGGCACCGCGCATGGCGGGGCTGCTGCCCGAATCCGAAGGCCTGCTCTCGTACTGGCTCGGTGCGCTGGCCATGCAGGGAGCACCTTCCTGGCTGCACCCGGAGATGGCGGCACGCCTGCCCTTCATCGCCATGCTGGTGATCACGCTGGCGGCCACCTGGTGGGGCGTGTACTACCTGGCGCGCACACCGGGCGCACGCCCCGTGGCCTTTGCCTTTGGCGGTGAGGCCCAGCCTACCGACTATGCGCGCGCCATGGCCGACGGAGGGTTGCTGGCCCTGGTGGCCTGCCTGGGCCTGGCCCAGCTCTCCCACGAAACCACCAGCTACATGACCCAGCTGGGCTGCGCGGCCCTGCTGTTCTTTGCCGCCGCCGCCATGCCCTACCACGGCCGCACGGCCACGCTGGCATTGCTGCTGGGCCTGCCCGGCCTGGCACTGAGCGGTGCGCCGACCGTGGCCACGCTGTTCGGCCTGGGCGGTACCTCCATGGCTTTCTTCTCGCGCACCTGGGGCGACGAAGCCACGCCCGCCCCACGCGCATCACGCCTGTGGACCGTGCTGTGGCTGGCGGTGACGATCTTGGCGGCCGCACTGTCCTGGTGGCTGGACCAGTGGGCCTGGCGCGTGGTGGACAGCGGCACTGCCAAGGAATGGCAAAGCCTGGTCAGGCTGCTGCTGTGGTTCAGCTGGCCCGCCTGGCCGCTGGCACTGTGGACGCTGTGGGTCTGGCGTCGCCAGATCGCCACGCCCCGGCGCTATCCCCATCTGGCGCTGCCGCTGTGGTTTGCCATCATTCCGGTGATCGCTTCGTTGAGCACGCTGCCAGCAGACCGCGCCCTGCTGCTGGGCCTGCCCGCCATCGCCACGCTGGCGGCCTTTGCCCTGCCCACGCTGCGCCGCAGCATCAGCGCCCTGATCGACTGGTTCACCCTGCTGTTCTTCAGCGCCGCGGCCATTGCCATCTGGGTGATCTGGCTTTCGCTGCAGACCGGCATTCCCGCCAAGCCCGCCGCCAATGTGGCAAGGCTGGCCCCGCAGTTCACGCCGGAATTCTCGGTGCTGTCCTTCGCCGTGGCGGTGGCCGCCACCCTGGCCTGGTGTGTGCTCGTGGCCTGGCGCACCTCGCGCAACCGTGCGGCCATCTGGAAGAGCCTGGTGCTGCCCGCCAGTGGCGCCACGCTGGCCTGGCTGCTGCTGATGACGCTGTGGCTGCCGCTGATGGACCATGCGCGCAGCTTCGAGCCACAGATGCGCCTGGTACTGGCCGAACTGCCCAGGGACGGCAGCTGCGTTCAAACCTATGGCCTGCCGCGCGCCCACATTGCCGCGCTGCGCTACTACGGTGACATCGATACCCAGCGCCTGAGCATGGCCGGTGCCGCGCGCTGCGACTGGATGGTGGCCGAGGAAGAAACCTGGCTGGATCCTCACAGCGCACGTCTGCAGGCCACCTGGGAGACCGTGGCCCGCGTGGTACGCCCCACCGACCGCAAGGACTTCCTTCTGGTCTTGAAACGCAGGCCTGAGGCGAGGCCCGTCCAGGTCAAGCCATGAACCTGCCAGCGCACGCCCCCCTGAGCGCTGAGCGACGCACCATTGCCCAGCATGCCTTGACCGTGCTGGCCGGGCAGCTGGCCGTGATGGCCTTCGGCGTGACCGACACCATCGTGGCGGGCCGCTATTCAGAAGAGGCGCTGGCGGCGCTGTCCGTGGGATCGGCCATCTTCGTGAGCGTCTACGTCTCGCTGATGGGCATTTTCCAGGCCCTGCTGCCGCTGTGGGCCGAGCACCGCGGCGCCGGACAGCCCCAGGTCATAGGCCGCACGCTGCGGCAGGCCATGTACATGCTGCTGGCGGCCTGCGCCGTGGGCATGGGCGTGCTGCTGTTTCCCGATGCACTGCTGCGCTGGGCCGATGTTCCGCTGCCGCTGCAGGTGCAGGTGCGGGCCTATCTCTCGGTGCTGGCCTGGAGCCTGCCGGCCGCCCTGCTGTTTCGCATCTACAGCACGCTCAACCAGGCGCTGGGCCACCCCTTGCTGGTGACCTGGCTGCAGCTGGTGTCGCTGCTGATCAAGATCCCTTTGTCCATCTGGCTGGCCTTTGGCGGAGCCGGCCTGCCGGCCTTGGGCGCCGAAGGCTGCGCCTGGGCCACGCTGATCGTGAACTACGCCATGGTCGCGCTGGCCTTGTCTTTGATGCGCAGCCAACGCCTGTACGCACCGCTGGCGCTGTGGCAGCGCATGGAGCCGCCGGACTGGCCCCAGCTGGCGCAGTTCGCGCGCCTGGGCATTCCTGCGGGACTGGCGATTCTGGTGGAGGTGACATCGTTCACGCTGATGGCCTTGTTCGTGGCGCGCCAGGGCACGCTGGCCTCGGCCAGCCACCAGATCGCCGCCAACCTTGCGGCGCTGTGCTACATGGTGCCTCTGTCACTGGCCATTGCCACCAGCGCACGGGTCAGCTACTGGCGCGGCGCCGGCGACGAGGTCACGGCGCGGCGCCTGGTCGCCATGGGCTGGCGATTGGCGGCAATGGGCGGGTTGGTGCTGGCCTGTGCACTGTTGCTTTCCCGCGAGGGCCTGGCCCGCATCTACAGCGGCAACCCCGAGGTGGTGGCCATCACCGCCAGCCTGCTGGCCTGGGTGGCTGCCTACCATGTGGCGGACGCCATCCAGACTTTCTGCATCTTCGTGCTGCGCTGCTACCGCATCACCGTGGCGCCGCTGGTCATCTATTGCCTGCTGCTATGGGGTGGCGGTCTGGCCGGCGGATACTGGCTGGCCTATGGCACGGACAGCGTCCTGCCCGCCTGGCTGCACCCGGGCACGCCCGCCCCCTTCTGGGCCGGCAGCGCCTGTGCGCTGCTGGTGACCGCAGTGGTGTTCAGCGCGGTCGTACGCAAGGCCACAAACCGCTGAGCGGGTAGCGGCCATCCGTCAGAGCGCGCTATGCGGCGCGGCTGCCCCGGCTGTCGCTGCTGTCACGGGCCTCGGGCGCAGGAATGCGCACCCGGCTGGCCGGAAAGGTCACCGAAAACTCCGATCCCTGGCCCGGCGCGCTGGTGATGCCCAGCTTGGCACCATGGCGCTGCAGCACATGCTTGACGATGGCCAGGCCCAGGCCCGTGCCGCCGGTATCGCGCGAACGGCTGCGGTCCACGCGGTAAAAGCGTTCCGTCAGGCGTGCCAGGTGCTTGGGCTCGATCCCTGGCCCGGAGTCCTGCACGGCAAAGCGTGCCGATCCATCGGGCAAGGTCTCCCAGGTGACGTCGATGCGCCCGCCTGCCGGTGTGTAGCGCATAGCGTTGGCCAGCAGGTTGGAGAAGGCGCTTTGCAGCTCGGCGCTGGCGCCAGCCACCTCGCCGGCCTGCGCCAGCATCTCGGCCGACGGAAAGCTCAGCGCATGCGGCAGGGATTGCTTGCGCGTCAGCATGGACGACAGGCCGCGCGCCTCGTTTTCGCAGCGCTGCATGAGCTGGGCCACGGGCACCCATTCGTTGCTGCTGGGCAGCGGACTGCCCTCCAGGCGCGACAGCGCCAGCAGGTCTTCCACCAGATGCTGCATTCGCTCGGCCTGCTGGGCCATCAGGCCCAGGTAGCGGTTGCGTTCCTCGGGCTCCAGCGGCAGGTTCTGCAGCGTCTCGACAAAGCCCACGAGCACGGTCAGCGGCGTGCGGATTTCATGCGAGACGTTGGCCACGAAGTCACGGCGCATGGCCTCGGCCTGCTCCACCGCGGTCACATCGCGCGCCAGCAGCAGCTTGCGCCCTTCGCCATAGCCGTACAGTTGCACCGACAGCTTGACGGGGCGCGAGGCCGTGCTTTCGCGGCCCTGCATGACCAGATCGCGCGAGAAATCCTGGGTGGCGAAATAGGCGCTGAACTCGGGGTCGCGCACCAGGTTGCCAATGCTTTGCAGCAGGTCCCGTTCGGCATCGAAGCCGAACTGGCGCGCCGCGATCTGGTTGCACCATTCGATGCGGCCGTCGGCATCCAGCAGGACCACGCCGTTGGGACTGGCCTGCAGGGCAGAAAGAATGTCATTGAGCCGCTGGTCGCCCTGCTGCACCTGCTGCACGCTCTGGCGCAGCCAGCGGCGCATGCGCACGCTGGCTTCTCCCCAGATGCCGCTGAGTTCAGGCGCCTCCCGCAGCTCCGACTGGCGCAGCCAGGACAGCAGGCGCATGGCGTTCCAGCTGTCCACCAGCCACCAGATCCAGCCCGCGCACAACGCACCCGCCAGGGCCGCCACGGCCTGTGACGCCATGCCAGGGCTGGAGGCCGCCATGGCGCCCCACAGCCACCATCCCAGCAATGCGCCCGCGATCTGGGACGCCAACAAGCGAAAACCTCGCCAACCCATACTTGCGCCTTCTTTGCGTTGTATTCGCTGCCTGGGGCAGCGGCGCCCGGGCATGGCCTGCGGGGGCCATGCGTGGATTCATTGGAACGCAGGACCGCCTCAGGCCAGCGCCTGCGCGCTGAGCCGGTAGCCGGCGCCCCGCACCGTTTCGATCAATGCACCGGCCATGCCCAGCGCCTCGCGCAGCCGCTTGACGTGGACGTCCACCGTGCGCTCCTCGATGAAGACATGATCGCCCCAGACCTTGTCCAGCAACTGGGCACGGCTGTGCACACGCTCGGGGTGCTTCATCAGATAGTGCAGCAGCTTGAACTCGGTGGGGCCCACCTTGATCATGTCGCCCTGCCAGCTCACGCGGTGCGCGGCGGCGTCGAGCACCAGCTCGCCGATGCTGACCTTGTCCTGGATCTGCTCGGGCGCGCGGCGCCGCAGCACGGCACGGATGCGCGCCAGCAGCTCCTGGGTCGAGAAAGGCTTGGTGATGTAGTCATCGGCACCCGCATCGAGCCCCGCCACCTTGTCCGGCTCATCGCCGCGCGCCGTGAGCATCAGGATGGGCACGGCCTTGGTGCGGCTGTCGGCGCGCCACTTGCGCGCCAGGGCCAGACCGCTGGCACCGGGCAGCATCCAGTCGAGCAGGATCACGTCGGGCAGCACGGCATCGAGCTCGCGCTGCGCGGTCACGCCGTCCTCGGCCCAGACCGGCTGGAAGCCGTTGTGCCGCAGGTTGACAGCGATCAGCTCCGCGATGGCGGGCTCGTCCTCGACGATAAGGACCATGGGCATCTTCTTCATCCGTTGTTCGCCTCCGGCACTTACAGCACTGCCGACTCGATGGCATCCATGGTCTGGTGGCGGACATCCTTGCCCTCCACCAGATAGATGATCAGCTCGGCCACATTCTTGGAGTGGTCACCGATGCGCTCAATGGCCTTGGCCAGGAACAGCAGGTCCAGGCTGGCCGAGATGGTGCGCGGGTCTTCCATCATGTAGGTGATGAGCTTTCGCACAAAGCCGTCGAACTCCTGGTCGATCAGGTCATCTTCCTTGAGGATGGCCACGGCCGCCTTGGTGTCCAGCCGCGCAAAGGCGTCCAGCGTCTTGCGCAGCAGGCCCGAGGCCATCTCGGCCGCAGTGCGCAGGTCGCCCGTGGGCAGGGAGCGTGCGGCGCCGCTTTCGATGATGGACTTGACCATGCGCGCCATCTTGTGCGCTTCGTCGCCCATGCGCTCCAGGTTGGCCGTGGCCTTGGAGAAGGCGATCAGCAGGCGCAGATCGCGCGCCGTGGGCTGGCGTCGGGCAATGATGGACGACAGTTCGTGGTCGATCTCCACTTCCATGGCATTGACGCGCTTTTCTGCGGCATCGACCTGCTCCACGGCCTCGATGCTGAAGCGCGACAGCGCATAGACGGCCTGGCGGATCTGGGACTCGACCAGGC
The DNA here is from genome assembly GCF_018437695.1 of Delftia sp. WY8. Lineage (NCBI taxonomy): Bacteria > Pseudomonadati > Pseudomonadota > Betaproteobacteria > Burkholderiales > Comamonadaceae > Delftia > Delftia sp. WY8. The sequence continues at coordinate 5,587,271 of NZ_CP049795.1, read as the reverse complement.
CGCCGAGTTCCATGACGCGCGCCGAGACGCGGTTGAGTTCGCTGTCGAACTGGCTGGAAAGGTGTTTTTCGGTCATCGATGGCTCCTGCTCAGCCGAAGCGGCCGGTGATGTAGTCTTCCGTTTCCTTGCGCTGGGGCTTGAAGAACATCTGCTCGGTGTCTCCGAATTCCACCAGGTCGCCCAGGTACATGTAGGCCGTGTAGTCGCTGCAGCGGGCCGCCTGCTGCATGTTGTGCGTGACGATGACGACGGTGTAGTCGTTCTTCAGTTCGGCAATCAGCTCCTCGATCTTGGCCGTGGAGATCGGGTCCAGGGCCGAGCAGGGCTCGTCGAGCAGCAGCACTTCGGGCTTGATGGCAATGCCGCGTGCAATGCACAGGCGCTGCTGCTGGCCGCCGGACAGGCCCGAGCCACTTTGCTGCAGCTTGTCCTTGACCTCGCCCCACAGGGCCGCCTTGCGCAGTGCCCATTCCACACGGTCGTCCATGTCGGAGGAGCTGAGGTTTTCAAACAGCTTCACGCCGAAGGCGATGTTGTCGTAGATGGACATGGGAAACGGCGTGGGCTTCTGGAACACCATGCCGACCTTGGCACGGATCAGCGCCACGTCCTGCTTGCTGGTCAGCAGGTTCTCGCCGTCCAGCAAGATCTGGCCTTCGGCGCGCTGCTCGGGATACAGCTCGAACATGCGGTTGAAGGTGCGCAGCAGCGTGGACTTGCCGCAGCCCGACGGGCCGATGAAAGCCGTGACCTTCTTTTCGGGAATGTCCAGGTTGATGCCCTTCAAGGCGTGGAACTTGCCGTAGTAGAAGTTCAGGTCGCGCACCGTCAGCTTGGAAGAGGTCAGCGCGCTGGAAGAGGTCGCAGTCATTGCGGAATCCTTGTCCTGGTTGATTGCTTGTTGCTGCATTACTTCTGGCGTGTCAGGAAACGCGCCAGGATATTGAGACCGAGCACCGCCACGGTGATCAGGAACACACCGGCCCAGGCCAGTTGCTGCCAATTCTCGTAAGGGCTCATCGCGAACTTGAAGATGGTCACCGGCAGGCTGGCCATGGGCTTGGACAGGTCGGCATTCCAGAACTGGTTGTTCAGCGCCGTGAACAGCAGCGGGGCGGTCTCGCCGGCAATGCGGGCCACGGCCAGCAGCACGCCGGTGATCACGCCGGCGCGCGCTGCACGCAGCGTCACCATGATGATGACCTTCCACTTGGGCGTGCCCAGCGCGTAGGCGGCTTCGCGCAGGCTGGCAGGCACCAGCACCAGCATGTTCTCGGTGGTGCGGATGACCACGGGAATCACGATCAGCGCCAGCGCCACCACGCCCGCATAGCCGGAAAAGCTCTTGAAGCGCGCCACGACCACGGTGTAGACGAACAGGCCGATCACGATGGACGGCGCCGACAGCAGGATGTCGTTGACGAAGCGTGTGGTATTGGCCAGCCAGCCACGCGCATCGTATTCGGCCAGGTAGACACCGGCCATCACGCCGATGGGCGTGCCCACGAACGTGGCCAGGGCCACCATGATCAGCGAGCCGAAGATGGCGTTGGCAATGCCACCGGCCTCATTGGGCGGAGGCGTCATCTCGCTGAACAGTGCCAGGCTCAGGCCGCCGATGCCCAGGGTGATGGTCTCCCACAGAATCCAGATCAGCCAGAACACGCCGAAGGTCATGGCAGCCAGGGACAGGGTCAGCGCCACCTGGTTCACACGCTTGCGCTGGGCATACTTGGCCTGGCGCACGCGCGACAGCTCGGCGGCATTGATCATCTTGGTGGAGGTGCTGCTCACGAGCGTGCTCCTTCATTCTTTTGCAGGCGGTTGAGCAGGACCTTGGAGCAAGCCAGCACCACGAAGGTGATGAAGAACAGCACCAGACCCAGATAGATCAGCGAAGCCTGGTGCAAGCCCTCGCCCGCTTCGGCGAACTCGTTGGCCAGGGCCGAGGTGATGCTGTTGGCAGCCTCGAAGACCGACAGCGAGTTGAGCTGGTTCATGTTGCCGATCACGAAGGTCACGGCCATGGTCTCGCCCAATGCACGGCCCAGGCCCAGCATCACGCCGCCGAGCACGCCGGTCTTGGTGTAGGGCAGAACTACCTTCCAGACCACTTCCCAGGTCGTGGAACCCAGGCCATAGGCGGACTCCTTGAGCAGGGCCGGAGTGACCTCGAACACATCGCGCATCACGGAGGCGATGAAGGGAATGATCATGATGGCCAGGATGATGCCGGCCGACAGGATGCCGATGCCCACCGGCGGGCCGGACACGAAGGCCTCCAGATAGGGAACGCCCTGGAACAGCTTTTGCAGGGGCTGCTGCACATAGGTGGACAGCACGGGGCCGAACACCATCAGGCCCCACATGCCGTAGACGATGGAAGGCACGGCGGCCAGCAGCTCCACGGCCGTGCCCAGCGGGCGCTTGAGCCAGGCCGGCGACAGCTCGGTGAGGAACAGCGCGATGCCGAAGCTCACGGGCACCGCAATCAGCAATGCGATGGCCGAGGTGGCCAGCGTGCCGTAGATCATGACCAGGCCGCCGAATTCGTTGCGAACGGGGTCCCAGACACTGCGGCCGAGGAAACTCAGGCCGTATTCATAGATGGCGGGCCAGGCACCGACCAGCAGCGAGGCCAGGATGGCCAGCAGCAGGCCCAGCGTCAGCAGCGCGGCCAGACGCGCGAGAGCGCCAAACAAGCGATCCGCCACGCGCCCCGACAGCATCGGGGGGCGTAGCGGAGAAGGTGTGCGTCGCTGGGAAGCCTGTGCAGAGGCGGCCAGCGAGTTCGAGGGCGACGTTGTGGACACGTGAGGCGCCTTTATTCGCGGTTTGTGAAGGGATCAGGGGAGCCATGATGCACCTGCCGGCGGTGCGCCATGGCCCCCTTTTCAGGGTTTACTTCAGGGAAATGGCAGTGCCGGAGGTGTCCTTGATCTGGCCCCAGGATTGGAAGATCACGTTCTTGACGGCGTCAGGCATGGGCACGTAGTCCAGGTCGGTGGCGGTCTTGTCGCCGGACTTGTAGGCCCACTCGAAGAACTTCAGCGAGGCAGCGGCCTGTGCAGGCTTGTCCTGGGCCTTGTGCATGATGATGAAGGTGGCCGAGGTGATGGGCCATGCCTCCTTGCCAGGCTGGTTGGTCAGGATCTGGTAGAAGCTCTTGGCCCAATCGGCACCGGCAGCAGCGGCCTTGAAGGTGGCGTCATCAGGGGACACGAAGGTGCCGCCTGCGGTCTGCAGCTGGGTGTAGGTCAGCTTGTTTTGCTTGACGTAGGCGTACTCGACGTAGCCGATGGAGTTGGGCAGGCGACCCACGAAGGCGGCCACGCCTTCGTTGCCCTTGCCGCCTGCGCCCGTGGGCCAGTTCACGGCCTTGCCTTCGCCAACCTTTTCCTTCCACTCGGCATTGACCTTGGACAGGTAGTTGGTGAAGCCGAAGGTGGTGCCCGAGCCGTCAGCGCGGCGCACGGGAGCGATGGTGGCGTCAGGCAGGTTCACGCCCGGGTTCAGGGCCTTGATGGCCTCGTCATTCCACTTGCTGATCTTGCCCAGGTAGATGTCGCCCAGCACCTGGCCGGTCAGCTTGAGCTGGCCGGGCTGGATGCCCTTGATGTTGACCACGGGCACGATGCCGCCGATCACGGTGGGAAATTGCACCAGACCCTTCTTGGCCAGTTCTTCATCCTTGAGCGGCTCGTCGGAGGCGCCGAAGTCCACGGTCTTGGCTTCGATCTGCTTGATGCCGGCGCTGGAGCCCACGGACTGGTAGTTGATCTTCACGCCGGTGGCCTTGTTGTAGTCCGCAGCCCACTTGGAGTACAGCGGAGCCGGGAAGCTGGCGCCTGCGCCGGTGGCTTCCTGCTGAGCCAGGGCCTGGCCCACGCCGCCCGCCGACAGAGCACCAGCCACCAGAATGTGAATCACAGACAACTTCATGTACAGACCTCTTAGGGGTTGAAAGATGCGATGGCTGGACTGTAAGAAGGCTTTGTGACATTGATGTGACATGGAAAAAAGGCGTCACAAACAGCAGGCCTTCCCATGTAAGAACCCGGTCATCGCGATGTCACAATTCCGTCTTAGTCTTGTGTGTCGCACGAGCAGGCACCAGACAGGTGCAGCCCTGCCCCCTCGGACATCGCTGTGCAATCGTGCTCGACGAATCTTGATTGGCGTTTCTTTCATGGCACCAGAATCCCTGCTCGCTGCCGTTGACCTCGGGTCCAACAGCTTTCGCCTCGAAATAGGCCGCGTCGGCAGCCACCAGCGCATAGAGCGCGTGGAATACCTCAAGGAAACCGTGCGCCAGGGCAATGGGCTCAACGAGCGCCATGAACTGACTGACGAAGCCATGCAACGCGGCTGGGACTGCCTGGCACGCTTTGGTGAACGGCTGGCCGGCTTTGCGGCCGACCAGGTCCGCGCCGTGGCCACACAGACCCTGCGCGAGGCCCGCAACCGCGATGTCTTCATCGCGCGAGGCAGCACCCTGCTGGGCTTTCCCATCGAAGTCATCTCGGGCGAGGAAGAGGCCCGGCTGATCTATCGCGGCGTCTCCAGCCTGCTGCCGCCATCGTCTCAACGGCGTCTGGTGGTGGACATTGGCGGGCGCTCTACCGAAGTCATCATCGGCCAGCATGGCGAAGCGCGCCAGGTGGCCTCCTACCCCATAGGCAGCGTGGCCTGGAGCACGCAGTTCTTTGGCGAGGGCACGCTGTCGCGCGCGCACTTCTCGGCCGCCATCAAGGCGGCGCAGGCGGCACTCACCCAGACCGTATCGGCCTATCCAGCCACCGCATGGGACTGCGCCTATGCATCGTCAGGCACGGCCAACGCCGTGGGAGACATCCTGGCGGCCAACGGCTACTCCGGGCGGCTGATCACGCCCGACAGCCTGCGCTGGCTGCATGAGCAGTTGATGGACGCCGGTCACGTGGACCGCATCCGCCTGGCTGGACTCAAGGAAGACCGGCGAGCCGTCATCGCCGGCGGCCTGAGCATTCTGATGGCCGCCCTGGGCCTGCTGGGCATCGACGAACTGGAGGTTGCACAGGGCGCGCTGCGCCAGGGCGTGCTGCACGATCTGCTGGAACACGAGCCGCCTGCCGATCGCGAAGCCGCCGAGATCGCGGCGCTGCAACAGGACTTCGGCATTGACGCATCCCACGCACTGCGTGTTCGCAAGGTGGCACGCTGGGCCTGGCAGTCGCTGCAGGCGCAGCAGCCGCCCGATGCACTGGCCACGCACGCACTGGACACGGCTGCCAGCCTGCATGAGATCGGCATGCGCATCTCTCTGAGCGCCTACCACCGCCACGGCGCCTACATCACCGAACACTGCAGTGCCGCCACCTGGCCCGTGGAGCTGCGCGAACGCATCACCCAGCTGGTGCTTGGCCACCAGGGCAAGCTGCGCAAGCTCGAGGCTGCCATCGAGGACCGGGCCGTGGCCTGGCCATTGCTGGCGCTGCGCCTGGCCGTGCAGCTGTGCCACGCCCGGCGCGATCCCGATCTGCAGGGCATGCGCCTGCACCGCTCGGACAGCGTCTTTCACCTGACCGTGCCGGAAGGCTGGACCAGGAGCTACCCCCAGTCCGCCCAGTTGCTGCGCACCGAAGCCGTGGCCTGGCAGAAGACGCCCTGGACGCTGCAGTTGCATCTGCACTGAACGCCGAACGTCTCCGGCTGCCGCAGCGACAAGCTAAAAGCCCTGCCAGCGCAATGCGTTGGCGGGGCTTTTCGATTGCACAGGGCAGGCACGCGGCGCCCTGACAGGATATGCGGCTCAGGCCCGAGGGCCGTAACGCTCCATCAAGGCGTTCTGCGCCCCCAGGCCCGTGGTCGGATAGGGTGCGCGCTGGTAGGCGCCATTGGCTTCCAGCGTCCAGGCGTCGCGGTTGTCATGCAGGCTGGCGACAAGACATTCGTCTATCACCTGCTGGCGCAACGCCGGATCGCGCACAGGCCAGGCCAGCTCCACCCGGCGCATCATGTTGCGGTTCATCCAGTCCGCACTGGACAGCAGCAGTTCCTGCTGATTGCCCCAGGCGAAGTAGAAGACGCGCGAATGCTCCAGGAAGCGGCCGATGATGGAGCGCACGCGGATGTTGTCCGTCCAGCCCTTGCGCTGCGGCGGCAGCATGCAGGCGCTGCGCACGATGAGATCGATGCGTGCGCCCTGCTGACCGGCACGCACCAGGGCCTGCATGAGCAGTTCGTCAGTCAGCGCATTCATCTTCAGCACAATCCGCGCCTCTTCGCCGCGCTGTGCGGCCTCGCCCACCTGGGCAATCAGCGCCAGCATGCGATCGTGCAGCTGGAACGGTGCAATCACAAGCTGGTGCAGCTTGGGCAAGCGGTTGTGGCTGGACAGGTGGCTGAACACGGCATCCATGTCGGCCGTGATCTGCGCATCGCAGGTCAGCTGGCTGATGTCCGTGTACAGGCGCGCCGTGCGCACGTTGTAATTGCCGGTGGACAGGTGGCCGTAGCGCTTGAGCTGGCCGCTGCGCTTTTCGCGCCGGGTAATCAGCAGCATCTTGGCGTGCGTCTTCAGGCCCAGCACGCCGTAGACCACCTGGGCGCCCAAGGCCTCCAGCTTCTCGGCGGAGTTGATGTTGGCCTCTTCGTCAAAGCGGGCCTTGAGTTCCAGCACGGCCAGCACTTCCTTGCCACGGCGAACCGCCTCGGCCAGCAACTGCATGATCTCGGAGTCCGATCCCGTGCGGTAGATGGTCTGCTTGATGGCCAGCACCTCAGGGTCATTGACGGCTTCGCGCAGCAGCTCCAGCACGCCGTCGAAGCTCTCGAAGGGCTGGTGGATCAGCACATCACGCTTGCGGATCTGGGCCATCACCGAGCGGCCCGGCTGCAGCTGGCGCGGCCATGCCGGACGCCAAGGCGGAAACAGCAGCGCGGGGTCATCGACCAGATCCACCAGCTGCGACTGGCGCACCAGGTTCACGGGCCCCTTGACGCGGAACAGTGCCTCGGTCGGCAGGCCGAACTGGCCCAGCAGCAGGTCGGACAGCATGGGCGAGCAGGCAAAGGACACCTCCAGCCTCACCGCCTGGCCGTAGTGGCGATGGTGCAGACCCTGGCGCAGGGCCGTGCGCAGGTCGCTGACGTCTTCCTCATCCACTGCCAGGTCCGAATGGCGCGTGACACGGAATTGCGCAAACTCCGCCACCTCACGCCCCGGGAACAGCTCGACGAGATGGGCGCGCACGATGCTGGAGATGCTCACGAACAGGCGCTGCTTGCCCGCGATCTTCTCGGGCAGGCGCACCAGGCGCGGCAAGACACGCGGCACCTTGACGATGGCCACCTCGTTGGCACGGCCAAAGGCATCGACACCTTTGAGGCGCACGATGAAGTTCAGCGCCTTGTTGGCCACCTGGGGGAATGGATGGGATGGGTCCAGGCCCACGGGCATGAGCAGCGGCTGGACTTCGCGCAGGAAGTACTCGCGCACCCATTTGCGCTGGGCGCTGCTGCGCTCGCCATGGGATACCACGCGTATGCCCTGCCCCGCAAAGGCTGGAATCAGCGACTGGTTGTACAGCGTGTACTGGCGCAATACCAGCTCATGCGCCTTGTCCATCAGCGAGCGGAAGCTCTGCAGGGTGTACAGGCCCTTGGCGTCGCCGGCCTTGGCGGCCGTCACATGCGGGGCGCAACGCACCTCGAACCATTCGTCGAGATTCGAGGAGACGATGCACAGATAGCGCAAACGCTCCAGCAGCGGCACATCTTCACGCACGGCCCAGTCCAGCACGCGCTCATTGAAGGCCAGGATGCAATGGTCACGGTCAAGAAACTGTTGCTGCTGCTCTTGCACTTCACCGCTTTCGGCTGTGGCGTGCAGTCCAGTGTATTCGGGGGCGGGAAGCCTTGCAGAAGAAGCAGAGGCAGAAGCCGCAATGGCCTGGCCCTGCAGCTCCGACAAGGCGGTGGAGAGGCTTTTCGCCAGAGGCATCATCGGGACATTCAGGGGTGCAGAGACGGGTATGGGAGCTGTCTGGCGGGCCATGCCCAGCGAAGCCGGCCCTGCGGGCACGGCACGCGCTCCCTGTTCATGTTCTGGTTCGGCAGGTGCGGCAGAGGCGCCACCGGGAATCGGCGTGAATGTCTGGGGCATGGATGCAGGGGCCCGGCCTGGGCAGGACCCGGTAGTCACCCCGCTAGCCGGGGATTCGGGCAGTCTGCCCCGGATTTGTGACATGTTCATGACATACATTCCTCTGTTCATGACATCTGTCATACAAGCCAAGCCAGGCGCAAGCAACGGCGCAGAAACCGTCACGCAAAGGTCATGACCCAGTCACACCGGCACGAGAGCGACGCGACATCGCCGGGGTGCTAAGCTAGCTGCCTTCCCCTGGATGCCGTTGGCTGCTGCAAACCTGCCGCAGCCGTGCCGTCGTCCGCCTTTCGCGCATGTCCTCTTCCAATCCCCCCGAAAGCCGCCTGGCCGCCATCGACATTGGCTCCAACAGCTGCCTGCTGGCCATGGCCCGCAGCGACGGCGCAAAGGTGCAGCTGCTCAGCCATCGCAAGGAAGCCATACGCCTGGGCAGCGCCCTCGACGCCCAGGGCGCCTTGAGCCTGGAGGCCATGCAGCGCGGCTGGGCCTGCCTGGAGCGCTATGCGCAGGTGCTGGGTGATTTGCCCCGCCACCGCGTACGTGCAGTGGCCACGCAGACGCTGAGAGAGGCATCGAATCGCCAGATCTTCCTGGACGAAGGCCAGCGCATCCTGGGCTGCCCCATCGAGGTCATTGACGGCGAGGAGGAAGCACGCCTGATCTATCGCGGCGTCGCCCAGTTGCTGCCGCCCGGCGCCCAGCGGAGGCTGGTGGTGGACATCGGCGGCCGCTCGACCGAGCTGTGCCTGGGTCAGCAGCGGCAAGTACTGCAGGCACGCTCCTTCGCCTTCGGCAGCGTGACCTGGGCCCTGCGCCACTTCCCCGATGGCGAGCTGTCGGCCCAGGCCCTGTCCCAGGCCGAAGCAGCCGTGGCCGACATCATTGCGCCCGAAGCAGGACTTTTTGCTGCCGGGCAATGGAGCCATGCCTATGGCTCCTCGGGCACGGCCGGTGCCATTGTCAAGGTCCTGGCCCATGCGCCCGGCGGCACGGCCGGCTGGATCACGCGGCAGGGACTGGACTGGCTGCATGCGCAGTTGCTGCGCGCAGGCCATGTCGACCGTGTGAACATGGACGGACTCAAGGAAGAGTTGCGCCCCATGATCGGCGGCGGCATGAGCGTGATGCGGGGCATCTTCTCCAGCCTGGGCATCGAGCGCATGCGCGTCACGCACGGCGCCCTGCGCCATGGCGTGCTCTATGAATTGGCACACAAGCTCGATGCGCAGGCCAAGGGCCGGCAACGACAGTCCGCCGGCACCTGAAAACCAAGGCCCTGCCCTCGCCAGGGAACGACAAAATGCTGTTTTGCGCGCAAGTGCTACACTTTGTAATTTCCCCCTCATCCCTTTACCACCGCCCTACCGCTTCGCCATGTCCGCGCCGACGATTGCGTACGACCCTGTACTCGAACGTCCGTCTTCGATGATGGCGGCGTCGCTGCAGCGCAGCCTGCGCGAGCAGCAGGCACTGCTCGACAATGCCGGCGTGGGCATCGTCTTCATCCGCCAGCGCGTCATCGTCCGATGCAACCAGTGCTATGCCGACATCTTCGGCTACGCGGGCGAACATGCGCTGGTCGGCATCAACAGCGAGCACCTGCACCCCAGCCGCGACGAGCTGCGCAGCCTGGGGCGCGAGGCCTATCGCACGCTGAGCGCGGGCCTGTCCTTTCGCACGCAGCGCCGCCTGCGCCGCAAGGATGGCAGCCTGTTCTGGGGTGAACTGACGGGCCGGCTCATCAATCCGGGCGATGCACGCGAAGGCTCCATCTGGATCGTCAGCGACATCGACGACCGTCTGCGCGCCCAGCAGGCCCTGAGCCAGGCCCACGAACTGCTGGAGCAGCAGGTGCGCGACCGTACACGCGAACTCAGCGCCACGGTGGAGAACCTGCACCGCGAGATCGCCGACCGCAAGCTGGACCAGGAACGCATCTACTGGATGGCGCACTACGACGCGCTCACCGGCCTGCCCAATCGCACGCTGCTGGCCGAGCGCAGCGCCCGCGCCATCGAGCTGGCCAAGGTCAACGACACGCCACTGGCCGTGATGTTCCTCGACCTGGACCATTTCAAGCATGTCAATGATTCGCTGGGCCATCGCGTGGGCGATGCCCTGCTGGTGGAGATTGCCCGCCGCCTGCGTGCCGTGGTGCGTGACCGCGATACGGTGGCCCGCATCGGCGGCGACGAATTCGTGCTGCTGCTGCCCGGCGCCAATGCCCAGGGTGCGGCCCGCGTGGCAGGCAAGCTGCAGGAGGCGTCGCGCCAGGCCTACCAGATCGACCGCCACGAACTGACCATTGCGCCGTCCATGGGCATCGCGCTGTACCCGCGCGACGGCCACGACATCGACTCGCTGACACAGGCCGCCGACGCGGCCATGTACCACGCCAAGCAGGCCGGCCGCAACACCTACCGCTTCTTCACTCCGCAAATGCAGGCCCAGTCCCTGCGCGCCCTGCAGCTGGAGAACGCCTTGCGGCGGGCGCTGGAACGCAATCAGCTGTATCTGCATTACCAGCCGCAGATCACCCTGAGCACCGGACGCGTGCGCAGCGTGGAGGCACTGCTGCGATGGGAGCATCCCGAGCTGGGCTCGGTTTCGCCCGCGGAGTTCATCCCCGTCGCCGAGGATAGCGGCCAGATCCTGCAGATCGGCGAATGGGTGCTGCGCAGCGCCATGCAGCAACTGCAGGCCTGGCGCAATGCGGGGCTGCGGGACCTGAAGGTGGCCGTGAACCTGTCGGCCATCCAGTTCCACCAGCAGCAACTGCCCGAAATCATCAACCGCATCCTGCTCGACAGCGACCTGCCGGCCGATTCTCTGGAGCTGGAGCTGACCGAGGGCGTGGCCATCCATGATCCGCGCCAGGCCACGGCCACCATGGACCGGCTGCGCGAGCATGGCGTGCGTCTGGCCATGGATGACTTCGGCACCGGCTATTCATCCCTGAGCCAGCTCAAGCGCTTTCAGATCTACAAACTCAAGATCGACCAGTCCTTCATCCAGGACCTGGACCACGACAGCAATGACCGCGCCATTGTCAGCGCCATCATCCGCATGGCCCAGGCCCTGGGCATGCAGACCACGGCCGAAGGCGTGGAAACGGAGGCGCAGCTGGAGTTCCTGCGCGAGCAAGGCTGCGATGAAGCCCAGGGCTACCATTTCAGCCGCCCGCTGCCGCCCCAGGCGCTGGAGGCCTTTCTGCGCAGCCAGGGCTGAACGGCTCACCGCGCCACGGTCTGCAGACGAAAAAGCCGAAGCCTGCAGCTTCGGCTTTCCATGGCCGGGAACGTGCCGCCCGCCGCTCAGGGCGTGGGTGAATTCTTCGCCACGCTGGCCAGGCGCTCGGCGCAGCGGCTGGCCTGGTCGCCATCGCGTGCCTCCACCATCACGCGCAGCAAAGGCTCGGTGCCGCTGGCGCGGATAAGCACGCGCCCCGTATCGCCCAATTCGGCCTTGACGGCCTCGGTGGCTTCCTCCAGCTGGGTGTTGCGCTTCCAGTCCTGGCCCGGCTGCAGCCGCACGTTGAGCAATACCTGGGGAAACAGCTGGACTGAAGACAGCCACTGCGACAGGCTCTTGCCCGAACGCACGCAGGCCTGCAGCACCTGCAGCGCGCTGACCAGGCCATCGCCCGTGGTGTGCTTGTCCAGCGCCAGCAGATGGCCCGAGCCCTCGCCCCCCAGGGTCCAGCCCTGCCGGTGCAGCTCCTCCAGCACATAGCGGTCGCCGACCTTGGCGCGCACAAAGCCCACACCCTGGGACTTCAGCGCCACCTCCACGGCCATATTGGTCATCAGTGTGCCCACGGCGCCCGGCACGGCCTCGCCACGCGCCAGCCGGTCGGCCGCCATCAGGTACAGCAGTTCGTCGCCGTTGTAGAGCCGGCCTGCCGCATCGACCAGCAGCAGCCGGTCGGCATCACCATCCAGCGCCACGCCGAAGTCGGCCTTGTTCGCTCGCACGGCCAGCACCAGGGCCTCGGGATGGGTGGCACCCACGCCTTCGTTGATGTTCAGTCCATCGGGTGCACAGCCAATGGCCACCACATCGGCCCCCAGTTCATGGAAGACCTTGGGGGCGATCTGGTAGGCCGCGCCATGGGCCGCATCGACCACGATCTTCACACCCTTGAGCGTGAGCGCATGGTCGAAGGTGCTCTTGCAGAACTCGATGTAGCGCCCTGCCGCGTCTTCAAGGCGCCGGGCCTTTCCCAGAGCGGCAGAATCGACCCATACGGGATCTTCGGTCAAGGCCTGCTCGACCTCTTCCTCCCAGGCATCGGGCAGCTTGGTGCCCTGTGCGCTGAAGAACTTGATGCCGTTGTCGTAATAAGGGTTGTGGCTGGCGCTGATGACCACGCCCAGGCTGGCGCGCTGGGCGCGCGTCAGATAGGCCACGCCCGGCGTGGGCAGGGGGCCCAGCAGCATCACGTCCACGCCGGCAGAGTTGAACCCGGACTCCAGCGCGCTCTCCAGCATGTAGCCCGAGATCCGCGTGTCCTTGCCGATCAGCACCATGGGACGGGCTTCCTTGCGCCGCAGCACACGGCCCACGGCATGCGCCAGGCGCAGCGCGAAGTCGGGGGTGATGGGCGAGCGGCCCACCAGGCCGCGAATTCCATCGGTACCAAAATATGTGCGTGCCATAGTGCTCCTTTGTTGTTCAGTCGTTGTCGTGCATGGTCTGCCAGACCGTCAATGCCGCCACCGTATCGGCCACGTCGTGCACGCGCACCACGCGCGCGCCACGCTCCACCGCCAGCAGTGCCGCTGCCACGCTGGGCACCATGCGCTGGCCCTGCGGACGGCCACTGACCTGCCCGAGCGAGCCCTTGCGCGACCAGCCGGCCAGCAGCGGGAAGTCTAGGCCCAGCAATTCATGCTGGCGTGCAAGCAGGGAAAAATTCTGTGCCACGCTTTTGCCGAAGCCGATGCCATAGTCCCAGACGATGCGCTCCCGCGCCACGCCCCGGGCCAGCAGGGCATCGCTGTGCAACTGCAGGAAATCGCGCACGGCGGGCACGGCATCGCCTTGCATGGGCGTGGTCTGCATGTCCTGCGGCGTGCCATGCATGTGCATGAGACAGATGCCGCAGCTCGGGTGCGCGGCCACCACCTGCTGCGCGCCCGGCTGGCGCAGCGCCCAGATGTCGTTGACGATGTCGGCCCCCAGATCCAGCACGGCCTGCATGACCTCGGGCTTGTAGGTATCGACGGAGACAGGCACGCCCAATTGCACCGCGCCCTGCACAACAGGCAGCACGCGCCGCAACTCCTCATCCAGCGGAACAGCCGGTGAGCCGGGCCTGGTGGACTCGCCGCCAATATCGAGGATGTGCGCGCCCTCACTGACCAGTTGCTCTGCATGCCGCAAGGCCTGCTCCACCGTGTTGTGCCGCCCGCCGTCGGAAAACGAGTCGGGCGTCACATTGACGATGCCCATGACCAGTGGACGCTGAAGGTCTAGAACAAAGCGCGAAGTCTGCCATTGATGCGGCATGGGATTTCCTGAAGGTAGGCGCCTGCCGGACCGGGTTCATCGCTGGCCGTTGCGGGCAATTGAACACATCCTGCAAGCAAAGCAAAAGGGCCCCTCAGGGCCCTTTGCATGGGATTGACCGATTCTGCGGCAAGCAGCTCAGGCCGTGGTGGGCGCAGGGTCGGCATCCACTGCCGGCGTGCCGCCGGACGAGTTGCCACCGTCGGACGACGGAGGGTTGCGCGGCACCCAGTCCTTGGGAGGACGCGGCTCACGGCCGGCCATGATGTCATCGAGCTGCTCGGCGTCGATGGTTTCCCAGTCGAGCATGGCCTTGGCCATGGCATGCATCTTGTCGGAGTTGTCCTCGATCAGCTTGCGCGCCAGTCCGTACTGCTCGTCGATGATGCGGCGAACCTCCTGGTCCACCTTCTGCATCGTCTGCTCGCTCATGCTGTTGGTCTTGCTCATCGAGCGGCCCAGGAAAGGCTCGCCTTCCTGCTCCGCATAGACCATGGGACCCAGCGCGTCGGTCATGCCGTAGCGGGTGACCATGTCGCGTGCGATCTGCGTGGCCCGCTCGAAGTCGTTGCTCGCGCCCGTGGTCATCTGGTTCATGAACACTTCTTCGGCAATGCGTCCACCGAACAGCATGGCGATCTGGTTGAGCATGAACTCCTTGTCGTAGGAGTAGCGGTCCTTCTCGGGCAGGCTCATGGTCACGCCCAGCGCACGGCCGCGCGGGATGATGGTGACCTTGTGCACGGGATCGCACTTGGGCAGCAGCTTGCCGATCAGTGCGTGGCCTGCCTCGTGGTAGGCCGTGTTGCGGCGCTCTTCCTCGGGCATGACCATGCTCTTGCGCTCGGGGCCCATGATGATCTTGTCCTTGGCCTTCTCGAAGTCCTGCATCTCGACGGTGCGCGCATTGCGGCGCGCGGCCATCAGGGCTGCTTCGTTGCAGAGGTTGGCCAGATCGGCACCCGACATGCCAGGCGTGCCGCGCGCGATCACGCCCGGATTCACGTCCTGGCCGACAGGGATCTTGCGCATGTGCACATTGAGGATCTGCTCGCGGCCGCGGATATCGGGCAGCGTCACATACACCTGGCGGTCGAAACGGCCGGGGCGCAGCAGCGCCGCATCCAGGATGTCCGGACGGTTGGTCGCAGCCACGACGATCACGCCGAGGTTGGTCTCGAAGCCGTCCATCTCGACCAGCATCTGGTTCAGGGTCTGTTCACGCTCATCGTTGCCACCGCCCAGGCCTGCGCCGCGCTGGCGGCCCACGGCGTCGATTTCATCGATGAAGATGATGCAGGGTGCATTCTTCTTGGCGTTCTCGAACATGTCGCGCACGCGGGCCGCACCCACGCCGACGAACATTTCAACGAAGTCGGAGCCCGAGATGCTGAAGAACGGGACCTTGGCCTCGCCCGCAATGGACTTGGCCAGCAAGGTCTTGCCGGTACCCGGAGGCCCGACCAGCAGCAGACCACGCGGAATGCGGCCGCCGAGCTTCTGGAACTTGTTGGGGTCCTTGAGGAAGTCCACGACTTCCTTGACCTCTTCCTTGGCTTCGTCGCAGCCTGCAACGTCGGCAAAGGTAACGGTGTTGTTGTTCTCGTCCAGCATGCGCGCCTTGCTCTTGCCGAAGCTGAAAGCACCGCCCTTGCCGCCGCCCTGCATCTGGCGCATGAAGTACACCCACACGCCGATCAACAGCAGCATGGGCCCCCAGCTGACGAGCAGGGTCATGAGGACCGAGCCTTCTTCGCGGGGCTTGACGTCGAACTTGACGTTGTTGTTGATCAGGTCACCCACGAGCCCGCGATCCAGGTAGGTGGCGGTGGTGCGCACCTTGCGGTCATCGTTGGTCGTGGCCACGATCTCGGTGCCGCCGGGGCTTTCCTGGATGGTGGCGCTCTTGATGCGGTTGCTGCGCACCTCTTCCAGGAACTCGGAGTAACCGACATGGGACGCGCCGGCGCCGCCACGGGTGTCAAATTGTTTGAACACCGTAAACAGCACCATGGCGATGACCAGCCAGACGGCAATTTTTGAAAACCACTGATTGTTCAAGCGGGGCTCCAATGGGGATACAGATAAAACGACTTCCAGCGTGCTCGAAGCGTATTTGCGGTTCATTTTAGGTGTTTCAAGCTGGCTGGTCGCCTATATCCCTCTATAGCAGCCATAGCTTGAATGCGGTCTTGACCCGCGTCAGGGCCGCGCCGGGCGGCTGCGCAGGGCTACTTGAGCCCCATACCCACCAGAAACGTCTCCGAAGACTTGTCGCGCGAGGACTTGGGCTTGATCGGCTTGACCACCTTGAAGGTCTGCCGGAACAGCGCCACCAGGTCGTCGTAGGCCCCGCCGTGGAAGAGCTTCACGACCAAGGCCCCTTCAGGTTTCATATGGTGGATGGAGAAATCAACCGCCAGCTCCACCAGCAGCGCAATGCGCGCCGCATCTGTCGTACCGTTGCCCGACAGGTTCGGAGCCATGTCGGAGACCACCACGTCGGCCTTGCCCCCGCCCAGGGCCTCCTGGAGCTGGGCCAGAACCGGCTCCTCGCGGAAATCGCCCTGGATGTACTGCACGCCCTCAATGGGCTCCATGGGCAGCAGATCCAGCGAGATGATGCGGCCGTTGAGAGCGCCGACGGCCGCCCCGTTGGGCGACAGGCAACGGCGCACATACTGGCTCCAAGCCCCGGGTGCGCAGCCCAGGTCCACCACCGTGGCACCCGGCCGGATGAGCTTGAGCTGCTCGTCGATCTCCTTGAGTTTGTAGGCCGCGCGCGCGCGGTAGCCGTCCTTCTGGGCGGCCTTGACGTAAGGATCGTTGACGTGGCTGTTGAGCCAAGCCTTGTTGACCTTCTTGCTTTTTGTTTGGACTTTCATGCTGGATTCTTTCAGCCTCGATAATACGGCCATGCCCCAAATTCAATTGACTCCCGCCGAGCGCCGGGAACACCGCGCCAACGCACACCACCTGGACCCCGTGGTCCTCATCGGGGGTGACGGCCTGACGGCTGCCGTGCAAAAGGAGGTCAACGCCGGCCTTAACGCACATGGCCTGATCAAGGTCCGTGTCTTCAACGACGACCGCGCCGCACGCGAGCAGATGTATCTGCAGCTGTGCGACGAGCTTGGCGCTGCACCCATTCAGCACATCGGCAAGCTGCTCGTGCTCTGGCGCCCCATGCCGGAAAAGGAAAAAGCCATCGACGAGAACCGCATGCCCGGCCCTCGCGATGTCAAGCTGCTCAAGTTCAGCAAGCGCTCGGGCCAGAAGCCCGAGGTCAAGCAGATCCGCGTGCTGGGCAACCAGCGCCTGACGGCAGGTGGCCAGGTCAAGCGCGCCAAGCCCAAGCAGAAGTCGGTCAAGAAGCGTCAGGCAGACTGAGTCCGCCGCATCCATGACCGTAGCATCCCATGCCGCCAGCGTGGCCCAGGCCGCGCAACCGCCCTCCGCCTCCCCCTCTGCGCAGCAGCGCTTCGTGATCTGCATGAAGTGGGGCAAGAAGTACGGTCCGGAGTATGTCAACAGGCTCTACGCCATGGTGCGTCGGCATCTGAAGGGCGATTTTCGCCTTGTCTGCCTGACCGATGACGGCGTGGGGATTCGCGACGAGGTCGAATGCCTGCCGATTCCTCCGCTGAACCTGCCCGCGGGCATTCCGGAGCGCGGCTGGAACAAGCTCGCCACCTTCAGTGCCGACCTGCACGGCCTGCGCGGCACGGCGCTGTTTCTTGACGTGGACGTGGTCATCACCGGGCCGCTGGACGATTTTTTCACCGAGCCCGGCGAGTTCCTGATCATCCACGACTACAAGCGTCCGTGGCGCATCACGGGCAATTCCTCGGTGTACCGCTTCGAGCTGGGTGCCCACCCCGAGGTGCTGGACTACTTCCGCACGCATTTCGAAGAGATACGCCGCAACTTTCGCAATGAGCAGGCCTATCTGTCCGACATGCTGCACAAGCAGGGCAAGCTCAAGTACTGGCCGCAGGCTTGGTGCCCCAGCTTCAAGTACCACTGCATTCCCGCATGGCCGACGAACTACTGGAAGCCGCCCTTCGTGCCGGATGGTGCGCGCGTGGTGATCTTCCACGGCGAATGCAACCCGCCTGACGCGTTGGCCGGCCGGCGCAATCGGCGCTTTCGCTATATCCGGCCTGCCACCTGGGTGGCCGAGCACTGGCACGAGTGAGCAGCTCGACCCACAAAAAACGCCCGCGCTTGCGGGCGTTTTCGTTTGGTATGGTGCCGAACCGGCAGGACCGGGATCAGGCCGTGGCCCGGGTGTTCGCTTGAGACGAACGGCCTATGCGCCACAGCACGACGAGCGCACACAGCCACTGCAGCGCATACATCACCGTGCCCACGCTGTGCCACAGCTTGAGGTTGTCGCGTGCAACGATGCGCGGCGACACGCCGTACTGGACGACAAATGCCAGCAGCATGCCTGCGATCACAAAGCCCAGGCAGGCCTTGGCCCAGGGCTGCAGGACCGACTCCTTGCTGCGCCGGGACAGGACCAGCAGCACGGCCGCGCAGGCGATGGACACCCAGGTCTGCGCGGCAAACAGCTTGGCAGCCATGAAGCCCGCGACAGCCGGCGTGGGCAAGTGGGCGAACAGCATGGGCACGGCCATGAAGCCGATGGCCGACAGGCTGCCCCACCACAGGGCAGCAGCCAGCAGGGGAACGCGCTCGTACAGGTTGCTCATGGGCTTAGGCCTTCCTCAACGATCGAGGCACAGGCACCGACGCATCAGAGGTAGCGCACCGACACCACTTCATAGCGGCGCTCGCCGCCCGGTGCCTGCACGACAGCGGTATCGCCTTCTTCCTTGCCGATCAGCGCGCGTGCGATGGGGCTGGAGACGTTGATCAGGCCCAGCTTGAGATCGGCCTCGTCCTCGCCGACGATCTGGTACTTGACCGTGTCGCCGCTGTCCTCGTCTTCGAGTTCAACCGTTGCACCGAAGACCACGCGGCCGCCGGCATCCACGGCGGAGGGATCAATGATCTGGGCTGCGGACAGCTTGCTCTCTACCTCGGCAATGCGGCCCTCGATGAAGCCTTGGCGGTCCTTGGCGGCCTCGTACTCGGCGTTTTCGCTCAGGTCGCCCTGGGCACGGGCCTCGGCGATGGCCTGGATGATGGAAGGACGCTCCACGGTCTTCAGACGGTGCAGCTCGTCCTTGAGTTTCTCGGCTCCGCGCTTGGTGATGGGAATGGTGGCCATTGAAAAGTCTCCATGTGCAGCAAACGCCGCGCGTTGCGCGGCTTCTTTGGCACAGGCGGGCCGGCAGTATGGCGGCAGGGCCTGCGCCCCAAAAGCAAACCGCCGCACGTTGCCGCGCGGCGGTTTCATCAAGTCATGTGGTCCATTATGCCGCGTTTGACCACCAGCTTCGGTGGGAAAACCCGGCGGCACTGTCGGACAGTGCCGCCGGCTGCACCTCGTCAGAAACGAGGGGCGGCAGCGCGGAAGGATCAGGCCGTTTGCAGCTGGGCGTGCAGTTCCTGGACGGAGTGCACATCCATGTTGCCCATGGACTTCATGCCTTCGACGGCGGCTTCGGCACCGAAGATGGTGGTGAAGGTGGTCACGCGCGCCAGCAGGGCGCTGGTGCGGATGGCTCGCGAGTCGGCGATGGCGTTGCGACGCTCTTCCACCGTGTTGATGACCATGGCGATCTCGCCGTTCTTGATCATGTCCACGATGTGGGGACGGCCCTCGGTCACCTTGTTGACGAGCTGCACCTCGATACCTGCCTCGGAGATGGCCGCTGCCGTGCCGCGCGTGGCGCACAGCACGAAGCCCATGGCAGCCAGTTCCTTGGCCACGGCCACGGCGCGCGGCTTGTCGGCGTTCTTCACGGTCAGGAAGACCTTGCCCTGGGTGGGCAGTGCCACGCCGGCGCCCAGCTGGCTCTTGACGAAGGCTTCGCCAAAGGTCTTGCCCACGCCCATGACTTCGCCAGTGGACTTCATCTCGGGGCCGAGGATGGTGTCCACGCCCGGGAACTTCACGAACGGGAAGACGGCTTCCTTGACGCTGAAGTACGGCGGCGTGACTTCCTTGGTGATGCCTTGCTGGGCCAGCGTGTCGCCGGCCATGCAGCGCGCAGCCACCTTGGCCAGCTGGATGCCCGTGGCCTTGGAGACGAAGGGCACGGTGCGCGAGGCACGCGGATTGACTTCCAGCACGTAGATCACGTCGCCATCGGCCGTTTCCTTGATGGCGAACTGCACGTTCATCAGGCCGACCACGCTCAGCGCGTTGGCCATGGCAGCCGTCTGGCGCTTGATCTCGGCCACGGTCTCGGGCTTGAGGTAGTAAGGCGGCAGCGAGCAGGCGGAATCGCCCGAATGCACGCCGGCCTGCTCGATGTGCTCCATCACGCCGCCGATGAAGACGGCGCCTTCGCGGTCACGCACGCAGTCCACATCGCACTCGATGGCGTTGGACAGGAAGTGGTCCAGCAGCACGGGCGAGTCATTGCTGACCTTGACGGCTTCGCGCATGTAGCGCTCCAGGTCGCGCTGCTCATGCACGATTTCCATGGCACGGCCACCCAGCACATAGCTGGGACGCACGACCAGGGGGTAGCCCAGGCCGGCCGCCTTTTCCAGCGCTTCGGGCTCGGTGCGGGCCGTGGCATTGGGCGGCTGGCGCAGGCCCAGCTCATGCAGCAGCTTCTGGAAGCGCTCGCGGTCTTCGGCCGCGTCGATCATGTCGGGCGTGGTGCCGATGATGGGCACGCCTTCCTTTTCCAGGCCCAGGGCGAGCTTCAAGGGCGTCTGGCCGCCGTACTGCACGATGACGCCGACCGGCTTCTCGACAGCCACGACTTCGAGCACGTCTTCCAGCGTCAGCGGCTCGAAATACAGGCGGTCCGAGGTGTCGTAGTCGGTGGACACGGTTTCGGGGTTGCAGTTGACCATGATGGTTTCATAGCCGTCCTCGCGCATGGCGAGCGCGGCATGCACGCAGCAGTAGTCGAACTCGATGCCCTGGCCGATGCGGTTCGGGCCACCGCCCAGCACCATGATCTTTTTCTTGTCCGTCGGCTCGGCTTCGCACTCCTCGTCATAGGTGGAGTACATGTAGGCCGTGTCGGTGGCGAACTCGGCAGCGCAGGTGTCCACGCGCTTGAACACGGGGCGCACGCCCAGTGCCTTGCGCGCCTCGCGCACGGCCTTGTCGGTGCTGTGCAGCAGCTTGGCAAGGCGGCGGTCGGAGAAGCCCTTTTGCTTGAGCGTGCGCAGCGTGGTGGCGTCCAGTGCAGCCAGCGCGGCATCGCCCTTTTCCTCGTAGACCTTGTCCAGTTCGAGTTCGATCTTGACGATCTCTTCGATCTGCACGAGGAACCACTTGTCGATCTTGGTGATGTTGTGCACTTCGTCCAGCGTCCAGCCGGCAGCAAAGGCGTCACCCACATACCAGATGCGGTCCGGACCTGGTTCGCCGAGTTCCTTTTCGAGGATCTCGCGGTCCTGGGTCTTTTCGTTCATGCCGTCCACGCCGACTTCCAGGCCGCGCAGCGCCTTCTGGAAGGATTCCTGGAAGGTGCGGCCAATGGCCATGACCTCGCCCACGGACTTCATCTGCGTGGTCAGGCGGTTGTCGGCAGCCGGGAACTTCTCGAATGCGAAACGCGGGATCTTGGTGACCACGTAGTCGATCGAGGGCTCGAACGAGGCAGGCGTCTTGCCGCCCGTGATGTCGTTCTTGAGTTCGTCCAGCGTGTAGCCCACGGCCAGCTTGGCAGCGACCTTGGCGATGGGGAAGCCCGTGGCCTTGGAGGCCAGCGCCGAGGAGCGCGACACACGCGGGTTCATCTCGATGACGATCATGCGACCGTCCTTCGGATTCACCGAGAACTGCACGTTGGAGCCCCCCGTGTCCACACCGATCTCGCGCAGCACCGCCAGCGAGGCGTTGCGCATGATCTGGTATTCCTTGTCGGTCAGCGTCTGCGCGGGCGCCACGGTGATCGAGTCGCCGGTGTGCACGCCCATGGGGTCCAGGTTCTCGATGGAGCAGATGATGATGCAGTTGTCCGCCTTGTCGCGGACGACTTCCATCTCGTACTCCTTCCAGCCGAGCAGCGATTCCTCGATCAGCAGCTCATTGGTCGGCGACGCTTCCAGGCCGCGCTTGCAGATGGTCTCGAACTCTTCGGGGTTGTAGGCAATGCCGCCGCCCGTGCCGCCCAGCGTGAAGCTGGGGCGGATGACGGTGGGAAAGCCCATTTCCTTTTGCACGGCCCAGGCTTCGTCCATCGAATGGGCGATGCCCGAGCGTGCCGAACCCAGGCCGATGCGCGTCATCGCATCCTTGAACTTGAGGCGGTCCTCGGCCTTGTCGATGGCCTCGGGCGTGGCGCCGATCAGCTCGACCTTGTACTTGTGCAGCACGCCGTTGCGCCACAAGTCCAGCGCGCAGTTCAGCGCGGTCTGGCCGCCCATGGTCGGCAGGATGGCGTCGGGACGCTCCTTGGCGATGATCTTCTCGACCGTCTGCCAGGTGATGGGCTCGATGTAGGTGACGTCGGCCGTGGCCGGGTCGGTCATGATCGTGGCAGGGTTGCTGTTGATCAGGATGACCTTGTAGCCCTCTTCGCGCAACGCCTTGCAGGCCTGCACGCCGGAGTAGTCAAACTCGCAGGCTTGGCCGATGACGATGGGACCGGCGCCAATGATCAGAATGCTTTTGAGGTCGGTGCGCTTAGGCATTTTTGTGTTTCTCCATCAGCGCCGTGAAGCGATCAAACAGGTAGGCGATATCGTGCGGGCCGGGCGAAGCCTCGGGGTGGCCCTGGAAGCAGAACGCAGGCTTGTCCTTGTGCTCAAGGCCTTGCAGCGTGCCGTCGAACAGGCTGATGTGCGTGGCGCGCAGCGTGTCGGGCAGGGACTCCATCTCCACGGCAAAACCGTGGTTCTGGCTGGTGATGCTCACGCGGCCGTTGTCCAGGTCCTTGACGGGGTGGTTGGCGCCGTGGTGGCTGTTGGCCATCTTGAAGGTCTTGGCGCCAGCGGCCAGGGCCATGATCTGATGACCCAGGCAGATGCCGAAGACGGGCTTGCCGGACTCCACCAGTTCCTTGGTCGCGGCAATGGCGTAGTCGCAGGGCTCCGGGTCGCCAGGGCCGTTGGACAGGAAAACGCCGTCGGGGTTGAGTGCCAGCACATCCTTGGCGGGCGTCTTGGCCGGCACCACGGTCAGCTTGCAGCCGCGCTCGGCCAGCATGCGCAGGATGTTGAACTTCACGCCGAAGTCATAGGCCACCACATGGAAACGCGGGGCCTGCTGCTGGCCGTAGCCTTCGCCCAGCTTCCACTCGGTTTCCGTCCATTCGTATTGCTGGGCGGCGCTCACCACCTGGGCCAGATCCAGGCCCTTCATGCTGGGGGCCGCCTTGGCCGCAGCCAGTGCCTCGTCGATGCGCGCCTGGGTCACTTCTTCGCCAGCGGCCAAACCGACGATGGCGCCGTTTTGTGCGCCCTTGTCGCGCAGCAGCCGTGTGAGCTTGCGCGTGTCGATGTTGGCAATCGCCACCGTGCCGCTGCGCGTGAGGTAGTCGGGCAGGGTCTCGGACTTGCGGAAGTTGCTGGCCAGCAGCGGAAGGTTCTTGATGATCAGGCCCGCCGCATGGACCTTGCCAGCCTCGACATCCTCTGCGTTGACGCCGTAGTTGCCGATGTGCGGATACGTGAGCGTCACGATCTGCTGGCAGTAGCTGGGGTCGGTGAGGATTTCCTGGTAGCCGGTGATTGCCGTGTTGAAAACGACTTCACCAACCGTGGTGCCTTGCGCACCGATCGAGTTGCCAACAAAGACCGTGCCGTCTGCGAGCGCCAGGATGGCGGATGGGAATGCTCCCTTGAGAGACAAAAGCACTGGGTTCTCCGGTTCTAATTACGGTTACGCCCAGCGTGCCGCACGGACGGGTCCGTGCGGTTTACAGCTTGTCTGCAGGGGGTGGCGAGGAAGCGTCGCTAGGCGTATTGTGGAATGCTTGAAAGCCGCCCATTATAGGCTGGTCGCGCTTCAGCCTCCTGACAGGAGGCGGGATTACCCTTGACGTGAGCCGGCACTCACGCTGCTTGCGTGCAGGCATATCGCCGCTGCCGCAGCCACGTTCAGAGACTCTTCACCACCCGGCTGGCCGATGCGCACATGCTGCGCCGCCTGCTGCATCAGCGCCTCGCCAACGCCCTGCCCTTCATGGCCCATGGCCCAAGCACATGGCCAGGGCAGAGCCGCGCTCTGGATCAGTTCACCTTGATGGGAACTGGTCACGATCAGGGGCAAGCCAAGCGCACTCAGATCCTCGGGTGACGCCGACTCCACCAGGTGCAGCCCGAAATGCGCGCCCATTCCGGCGCGCAGCACCTTCTGGCTCCACAGCGCAGCCGTGCCCTTCAAGGCCACGATCTGGCCGAAGCCGAAAGCGGCCGCACTGCGAAGAATGGAGCCCACGTTGCCTGCGTCCTGCACACGGTCGAGCACCACGGTGGCCACGCCGGCACGCACGGCCGCCGACGCCTGCCAGTCCATCAGAAAGCCGATGCGCGCCGGAGACTCTAGTCCGCTGACCTCGGCAAACACGGCATCGGACAGCACCACGCACTTGCCTGCGCCCTGCACCCACTCCCGCGGCACCTGAGGCCAGAAGGACTCTGCCACCACGGCCATGGCGGGCTGCATGCCGCGCGCCAGGGCAGCACGGCACAGATGGTCCCCCTCCAGCCAGACACGTCCTTGTTTGCGGTAGGCCCCGCTGTCCTGGGCAAGCCTTCGCAAATCCTTGACCAGGGCGTTGTCACGGGACTGGATCGATGTAGCGGCAGGTTGTCGGCTCATGGCAAGGCTTCCGGGCAAAGAGAACAGCGAAGAACAGCGCCACGGGCGCAGAAAGCGAAGGCGCTCAGGCCGACAGCAGCAAGGCCTGCGCGCCCTGCGCCGCAGCGGCCACGCGGGCGGCTGCCAGCGGCTCGGCCCTGCGGGCAATGCTCACGACATGGGCCACGGGCGCGAAGGTTCGTCGGTGCTCCTGGCAGGCGCCATGCAGGCGCAGCGCGGCAAGATGGGCCGCCGTGCCATAGCCCTTGTGGCCGTCGAAGCCGTATTCCGGGTATTGCTCATGCAGGCGCTGGCACCACCGATCCCGCGTGACCTTGGCAAGAATGGAGGCCGCCGAGATGGACTGCACCAGGGCGTCGCCCTTGACGATGGCCTCGGCCTGCACATCCAGCACGGGCAACTGGTTGCCATCCACCAGAACCAGTACCGGCTTCAATCGCAGGCCCAGCACCGCGCGGCGCATGGCCAGCAGCGTGGCCTGCAGGATGTTCAGGCGATCGATCTCTTCGACCGAGGCCTCGGCAATGCTGCAGCACAGCGCCTTGGCACGGATCTCGTCATAGAGTGCCTCGCGGCGCGCAGCCGTGAGCTTCTTGGAATCGTTCAGACCCTCGATGGGATGGAGATCGTCAAGAATGACAGCGGCGGCCACCACGGGGCCGGCCAACGGGCCGCGGCCCGCTTCGTCCACGCCCGCAACCAACCCCGGCGGATGCCAGGGCAGGCACGCCTGTTCAGGCGGCAGTGGGGGCAATGATTTTCTCGATCGCATGGGCGGCCAGTTCGGCAGTATCGCGCCGCAATTCATGGTGCAGCGCTGTGAAGCGCTGTACCAGCGCTTCGACGGTTGAAGGGGAATGCTCGCAGGCCTGCAGCCATTGCAGCACGGCCGCGCTCAGCGCCTGGGGCGTTGCCGCATCCTGGATCAGCTCGGGCACGACGAAATCGCCGCACAGGATGTTGGGCAGGCCCACCCAGGGCTGCAGTTGCTTGCCACGCATCAGACGCCAGCTCCACGGGTGCATGTTGTAGCCGATCACCATGGGCCGCTTGTACAAGGCGGCTTCCAGCGTGGCCGTGCCGCTGGCTATCAGCGTCACGTCACAGGCTGCCAATGCGTCATGGGACTGGCCGCGCACGATGTGCAGCGACGAAGCCATGCCGGCTTGCGCGGCAATGCGCTGCAGCTCGTCGAATTGCGAAGGCACAGCAGGCACTACTATTTTAATAGCTGGCAGCGCCTTCCGAACCAAAGCTGCCGCCTGAAAGAAGCGGGCAGCCAGGTAACGTATTTCAGAGCGCCGACTGCCGGGCAGCACGGCCAGCACCAGACCATCTTCGGGCAGCCCTAACCGGCGGCGTGCAGCTGCGCGGTCGGGCTGCAGCGGAATCACGCTGGCCAGGGGATGGCCCACGTAGGTCGCGTCTATGCCATGGCGGGCCAGCAACTCGGGCTCAAAGGGGAAGATGCACAGGACATGATCGGCCGCGCGGCGGATCTTGTCGACGCGATCGGCACGCCAGGCCCAGATCGAAGGACAGACGAAATGCACGGTCTTGATGCCCGCAGCACGCAGATCGGTTTCCAGCCCCAGGTTGAAGTCCGGCGCGTCGATGCCGACAAAGACGGCCGGCCGCTGCTGGAGCAGTCGCTGACGCAGCTGGCGTCGGATATTCAGAATCTCGGCCAGCCGGCGAAACACTTCCCAGCTGTATCCATGCACGGCCAAGCGCTCGCTGGACCACCAGGCTTCAAAGCCGCGCTGCTGCATCTGCAGCCCGCCGATGCCAAAGGCCGAGGCCTCTGGCCAGCGGGACTGCAGCCCACCCAGGAGCAAGGACGCCAGCAGGTCGCCAGAGGTTTCTCCGGCGACCATGGCAATCGATGGACTCAGGCGCGCCGATGGCGCCGCGTTCTCTGTCATGCCGTCCTTTCGCGCGCCAGATCAGCGCGCAATGCCCCGGGTCGAAGCCGCCAGGAAATCCAGCATCAGCGATACATCGGCCGCGGCCTCGGGCAGTTCACCCTCCAGCGAAGCAATGGCTTCTCGCGCAGCTTCAAGGGTCAGTCCCTGGCGGTACAGCAGACGATGCATCTGCTTGACGGCCTGAATGCGCTGCGACCCGAAGCCGCGACGGCGCAAGCCTTCGATATTGAAGCCGCGCACGGCCAGCGGATTGCCATCCACCATCATGAAGGGCGGTACATCCTGCGAGATATGGCTGGCAAAGCCGGCCATGGCATGGGCACCCACCTTGGTGAACTGGTGCACACCCGTCAGGCCGCCCAGGATGACATGGTCGCCCACGTGCACGTGGCCGGCCAGGGTAGCGTTGTTGGCCAGGATGGTGTGGCTGCCGACAACGCAGTCATGAGCCACATGCACATAGGCCATGATCCAGTTGTCGTCGCCGATGGCCGTGACGCCCTGGTCCTGCACGGTACCGGTGTTGAAGGTGCAGAACTCCCGCACCGTGTTGCGGTCACCGATAACCAGCCGGGTAGGCTCGCCTGCGTACTTCTTGTCCTGGGGCTGCGCGCCCAGGGACGCGAACTGGAAAATCCGGTTGTCGCAGCCAATGCGGGTATGGCCTTCAACAACGCAATGCGCGCCGATGGTGGTGCCGGCGCCGATTTCCACATGCGGTCCGATGACGGCATAGGCGCCGACCGACACCGACGAATCCAGCTGCGCAGCGGAATCTATCAGTGCCGTGGGATGGATGCGTTCAATGCCAGCCATGCGCCCGTCAGCCCACGTTGCGCATGGTGCACATCAGCTCGGCTTCGCAGGCCACTTCGTCCTCGACGCGGGCCACGCCCTTGAACTTCCAGATGCCGCCGCGCACACGGTCGATGGTGATCTCCAGCACCAGCTGGTCGCCCGGCTCCACGGGACGCTTGAAGCGCGCCCCGTCGATGCCCACGAAGTAGTAGATGTTGTTCTCATCCGGAACCTGGCCCATCGCATCGAAGGCCAGAAGGCCGGCCGCCTGCGCCAGCGCCTCCAGGATGAGCACGCCAGGCATGACAGGGCGGCCCGGGAAATGGCCCATGAAATAGGGCTCGTTGAACGTGACGTTCTTGATCGCCTTGATGCGTGTATTGCGCTCAAGCTCCGTGACCTTGTCCACCAGCAGGAAGGGGTAGCGGTGGGGCAGTTGCTTGAGAATTGCGTGAATATCCATCATTGCGTTCCGTTATGGCCTTGATCCGCCGATTGCTGCAGTTGCCGCTCCAGGGCCTTGATGCGATCGCGCATGGAGTGCAGCTGCTTCAGCGTCGCAGCATTTTTTTCCCATTTGGCGTTTTCATCCACGGGAAACATGCCCGTGTAAACACCTGATTGTGTCAGCGAACGGGTCACTACCGTCGCTGCCGAAATATGCACCCGGTCAGCCAGCTGCAGATGGCCCAGCACGATGGCCCCGCCTCCCACGGTGCAATGCGCGCCAATGCGCGCGCTGCCGGCCACCCCCACGCAGCCGGCCATGGCCGTATGCCTGCCGACATGCACGTTGTGACCGATCTGGATCAGGTTGTCGAGCTTGACCCCATCCTCGATCACCGTGTCGTCCAGCGCACCCCGGTCTATGCAGGTATTGGCGCCGATTTCCACATCGTCGCCGATCCGCACGCCGCCGAGCTGCTCGATCTTCACCCATGCGCCGTTCTCGGGCGCGAACCCAAAGCCGTCCGCCCCCAGCACCACGCCGGAATGCAGCAGACAGCGCGCGCCCACATGGCAGTTCTCGCCAATGGTGACGCGCGACTTGAGCACAGTGTGGGCACCGATCGTGGCACCCTCCTCGACCACGCACAGCGGGCCAATGGTGGCCGATGCATCAACGATGGCGCTCTCGTGCACCACGGCGCTCGGATGGATACCGGCCGGCGCCACGGGCCTGCAGTTTCGCTTCCACCACTGCGTGGCCCTGGCGAAATACGCATACGGATCAGGGACCACGATGCAGGCACCCCGCTGCTGCGCCAGCTCACGCATGGCGGGCGCCACAATAACGCAGGCCGCCTCGGAGGCGGCCAGTTGCTGGCGGTAGCGGGGGTTGCTCAGAAAACTGAGATCCCCGGCCCCGGCAGAGTCCAGCGGTGCGATGCGGGAGATGGACATCTCCCTTTCGCCACCGACCAACTCGCCACCGAGTGCATCGAGGATCTGGCCCAACAATACGCTCACGGCATGCAGCCCTGGACAGCTGGCTTACTTGCCGCCGCCGTTCAGCGCCTTGATCACCTTGTCAGTGATGTCGTACTTGGGGTTGATGTAGACGGCTTCCTGGAGGATGACGTCGTACTTCTCGGATTCGGCCACTTGCTTGACCACCTTGTTGGCGCGTTCCAGCACCTGGGCCAGTTCTTCGTTCTTGCGGGAGTTCAGGTCTTCCTGGAACTCACGGCGCTTGCGCTGGAACTCGCGGTCCTGATCCACCAGCTGGCGCTGGCGCGAGACGCGCTGGCTTTCGGCCATGGTGGGAGCTTCACGCTCGAACTTCTCCGAAGCGCTCTTGAGCGAGTTGCCCTGGTCAATCAGCTCCTTCTCACGCTTGGAGAATTCCTGCTCCAGCTTGGACTGCGCAGCCTTGGCAGTCGATGCTTCACGGAAGATGCGATCCGTATTCACAAAGCCGGCCTTGAACTCCTGGGCGTGCGCGGAAACGGCCATGGCGCCAAGCAGCACAGCCAGGGAAAAATGGCTAGATAGAGATTTCATTAGAAAGAGGTTCCGATTTGGAATTGCAGTCGCTGGATTTTATCCCCGGTCTGCTTGCGGATGGGTTGAGCAAAGGCCAGGCGCAGGGGACCCAGCGGGGAAATCCAGCTGATGCCCAGGCCCGTGGATGCCCGCAGCTCCCCGAGATCGAAGTTCTCGTTGGCTCCGTAGACATTGCCCACATCGAGGAATGTAAAAAGACGCAAAGTCCTGTCATTGCCGGCACCAGGGAACGGAACCATGAACTCGGCGTTCAATGTCACCTTCTTGGAGCCGCCAAGCGCCAGGTTTTCCTTGGTGTCGCGCGGACCCAGCGAGCCCTGCTCGAAGCCACGCACCGAGCCCAGGCCGCCCGAGAAGAAGTTCTTGAACAGCGGGAACGGACGGCCATTGAGGCCCTTGCCGTAGCCCAGTTCACCGTTCAGTGCCAGCGTGTACTTCTTGCTCAGAGGGATGTACTGCTGGATCTGGTAGTTGGCTCGCACATAGCGGGCCTCGCCACCCACCGACCACTCGGTGTTCAGGCGCTGGTAGAGACCGGAGTTGGGCGCCAGCGCGCTGTCACGGCTGTCGCGCGACCAGCCCAGGGTCAGCGGTATGCCGGTGTTGGAGTAGCCGTACTTGTCGGCATAGTCCTTGTACGCCTGGGGCAGGTAGGTGCCGGGCTTGATTTCGGAGCGTTCAACGCCGCCGCCGAAGTAAACGGTGTCGATCTCGCTGAAGGGAACGCCAAAGCGGACGCTGCCGCCCGAGGTGACGATCTTGTAGGCCGCATCGTCGTAGTAGGGACGGTCAGTGCGGTAGTACAGGTCGTAGGTGCGCGAGATGCCGGTGTCCGTGAAGTACGGGTCCGTGGTCGACAGCACCATGGTGCGGCGGTACTTGCTGGTGTTCACGTCCACGCCCAGGTAGTTGCCTGAGCCGAACACGTTTTCCTGCTTGATGCCGAAGGACAGCGAAACCTTTTCAGCGCTGGAAAAACCAGCGCCCAGCTGCAGCGAGCCGGTGGGCTTTTCAGCCACCGAGATGACCAGATCCACCTGATCAGGCGAACCCGGCACTTCCTGGGTTTCGACGTTGACTTCGGTGAAGAAGCCCAGACGGTCCACCCGGTCGCGCGACAGGCGAATCTTGTCGCCGTCGTACCAGGAAGCCTCGTACTGGCGGAATTCGCGGCGGATCACTTCGTCGCGCGTGCGGTTGTTGCCGCTGAGATTGATGCGTCGCACATAGGCGCGGCGAGAAGGCTCGGCGTGCAGCACCAGGGCCACCCGGTTGGTCGCACGGTCGATGTCCGGCACGGCCTCGACGCGCGCGAAGGCAAAGCCGAAGTTGCCGAAGTGCTCGGTGAAGGCCTTGGTCGTTGCCGTGACCTGATCGGCGTTGTAGGGCTCGCCGGGCTTGATCTTGACCAGGGACTTGAATTCGTCGTCGCGGTCCAGGTAGTTGCCTTCCAGCTTGACGCCGGAGACCACGAAACGCTCGCCTTCATGGATGTTCAGGGTCAGCGAGATGGTCTGCTTGTCGGGCGAGATCGCCACCTGGGTGGAGTCCACGCGGAATTCCAGGTAGCCACGCTGCAGGTAGTAGGAGCGCAGCGTTTCCAGGTCGGCGTTGAGCTTGTTGCGCGCATAGCGGTCCGACTTGGTGTACCAGCTCATCCAGTTGCCGGTGTCCTGGTCAAAAAGGTCCTTGAGCGTGGATTCGCTGAAGGCCTTGTTCCCGACGATATGGATCTCGTTGATACGGGCGGGATCACCTTCGGTCACCGTGAAGGTCAGGTTGACGCGGTTGCGCTCGATGGGCGTGACCGTCGTGACGACTTCGGCGCCATACAGGCTGCGGTTGATGTACTGGCGCTTGAGCTCCTGCTCCGCGCGGTCGGCAAGTGCCTTGTCGAACGGACGCCCCTCGGCCAGGCCCACATCGCGCATGGCCTTTTGCAGGGTTTCCTTGTCGAATTCCTTGGTGCCGGCGAAGTTCACTTCGGCGATGGTCGGGCGTTCTTCGACCACGACGACGAGCACGTTGCCGTTGGCTTCCAGGCGGATGTCCTTGAACAGGCCCAATGCGAACAGCGAGCGGATGGCGGCTGCACCCTTGTCGTCGTCATACTGGTCACCCACGCGCAGGGGTATGGAAGCGAAGACCGTGCCCGGCTCCACGCGCTGAAGACCTTCGATGCGGATGTCCTGTACGCGGAAGGGCTCCAGTGCCCAGGCTGCATTGGCAGCCAAAACCATGGCAGCCAGGGTCGATGCAGCGCGCACGCCCAGGCGATTGATACGTTTAGTCATGAATGGATTTGCCGCCGCTGCGGCTTGCCGAAAACGGCTGAAAAGTTAGCCCCAAAGCCGGTTGATATCGTTGAAAAAGGCGACGGACATCATCATCATCAAAACCGCCACGCCTGCACGCTGCAAGCGTCCGGCCCAGACTTCCGACACGCTTCGGCCAGTCACGCCCTCCCAAAGATAATACATCAGGTGCCCACCATCGAGCACCGGCAGGGGGAGCAAGTTGAGAACCCCCAGGCTGATGCTGATCAGCGCCAGGAACGAGAGATATTGGACCAGGCCCATGCTGGCCGAACGCCCCGCGTAGTCGGCAATGGTCAGGGGCCCGCTGATGTTCTTGAGCGAGGCCTCGCCGATCACCATGCGGCCCATCATGCGCAGTGTCAGCGACGACAGCTCCCAGGTGCGCTGCACGCCGGCCCACAGGCCCTCCAGCGGACCGCGCTGCACCAGCGCCATTTCCGGGGCGCTGCCGATGTAGGCGCCGATGCGGGCGATGCTTTCCTTGCCGTCTTCCGATCGGCCCAGGTCGGGCAGCACCGGGATCTGCAACTGCCGCCCCTCGCGCTCCACCAGCCAGATCTGCTGCTGGACCTGGCCCGATGCGCCCATCTTGCGGATGAGATTGCGCAGCTGCGTGCCATCGTCCACCGAGGTGCCACCCACGCGCAAAACCAGATCGCCCTGGCGCAGGCCCGCCTTCTCGGCGGCACCACCGGCAATCACCTTGTCCAGCACGGGCTGCGTCCAGGGACCAAGCAAGCCCAGGCGCTCGAAGAAGGCGGCATCGGGCTCGCCCTGAACCTGACCAGCCAGCGCGAGCCGCAGTTCGGACGGGGCGGTGCGGCGGGCCTGGACCACCTCCATGCGCACGGACTCGTCATCGAGCGCTGCACGGGTCAGCGTCCAGCGCAGATCATTGATGGAGCGGACCTCTTCCCATTCCTGGTCACCCAAAGCCATGCGCAGCACGCGATCGCCGCCTTGAACACCCGCCATCTGCAGCACCGTGCCTGCTGGCGGTGTTGCCAGCCGTGCAACGGGCTCCTGCATGCCGACCCAATTGACGATGGCCAGCAGCGCAATGGCCAGCACGAGATTGGCCACGGGACCTGCGGCCACGATGGCTGCACGCGCACGCAGCGGCTGGGTGTTGAATGCCAGATGGCGCTGGTCGGCAGGCACCTCGCCCTCACGCTCATCGAGCATGCGCACATAGCCGCCAAGGGGCAGTGCACCGATGACAAATTCCGTGTCCGAACCCTTGCGCTTCCATCGCAGGATGGGGCGGCCGAATCCGACGGAAAAGCGAAGCACCTTCACGCCGCAAGCCACGGCGACGCGGTAGTGGCCCCACTCATGCACGGCAATCAGCAAGCCCAGTGCGACCACGAATGCGACAACGGTCAGCAACAATTGATACTCCTTTGAATCCAATGCGCCTCTGGATTCCGCCGCAGGCCCATCAAGAAAACCATCCTGACCTGCGAAGCCGGCATCACAGCTGCCACTGCCGCGCCACGGTCTGCGCGATTTCGCGCGCCTGCGCGTCCAGGGCCAGCAGGTCTTCCAGGCTGCCCAGTGTAGGCGGCAGCAAGGTCTCGAGCGTGCGCAAATTCACAGCGTGGATACGGTCAAATGCCAGGCGCCGCTCCAGGAAGGCGGCAACGGCGACTTCGTTGGAAGCGTTGAGAACCGCCGTGGTTCCCTCGCTGGCGTGCAGCGCCTGCCAGGAAAGGTGCAGGCCCGGAAAGCGCACGGCATCCGCCTCCTCGAAGGTCAGGGCCGACAGCTTGGCGAAATCCAGGGGCGCCGCACCGCTGGCGATGCGGCGGGGCCAGGCCAGGCCGCAGGCGATGGGCACGCGCATGTCGGGCGTACCCAGTTGCGCGAGCACCGAAGCATCCTTGAACTGCACCATGGAGTGTACGATCTGCTGCGGATGGATGACGACCTTGATCTTGTCAGGCGCCATGTCGAACAGCCAGCGGGCCTCGATCACCTCCAGCGCCTTGTTCATCATGGTGGCCGAGTCCACGGAGATCTTGCGCCCCATGGAGAAATTCGGGTGCGCGCAGGCCTGCTCCGGCGTGATCTCGGACAGGGTGGACGGATCGCGCAGGCGAAAAGGCCCGCCCGAGGCTGTGAGCAGCAGACTGTCCACGCGATCGGGCCAGCTGGTGCGGTCTTCGGGCAGGCACTGGAAGATGGCCGAGTGCTCACTGTCAATGGGCAGCAGCGTTGCGCCGTGGCGCTTGACGGTGTCCATGAACAGGGCGCCGCCAACCACCAGCGCCTCCTTGTTGGCCAGCAGCAAGCGCTTGCCGGCGCGTGCGGCGGCCAGGCAAGGCGCCAGGCCCGCCGCACCGACGATGGCCGCCATGACGGCATCGGCTTCAGGATGCGAGGCGATCTGCTCCAGCGCGTCAGGCGACTGCAGCACTTCGGTGGCCAATCCATTGCTGCGCAGCTGCTCAGCCAGCAGCCTTGCATGCGGCGCGCTGGCCATGACGGCGTAGCGGGGCTTGAATTCGGCACACTGGCGCAGCATCAGGTCCACCTGCGTGGCCGCGCTGAGCGCAAAGACTTCGTAGTGATCGCGGTGGCGCGCCACCACATCCAGCGTATTGGTACCGATGGAGCCTGTGGAGCCCAGGACGGTGATTTTCTGCTTCATGAATGCGCGAAAGAGGAAAGCATCAGGGCCAGCGGCAGGGTCGGCAGCAGGGCATCGACGCGGTCGAGGACGCCGCCATGACCGGGCAGCAGGCCACTGCTGTCCTTGACGCCGACGCTGCGCTTGACCAGGGATTCGACCAGGTCGCCGACCACGCTCATCGCGGCCATGAAAACAACCGCCAGCAGCAGGAACCAGGCCCCGCGCGCCAGCAGCAATGAATAGAAACTGGGCACGGCCACCGCGTAGTGGCGGTCAGCCCAGACCCAGACCAAGGCCAGCACCACAACGCCTGCCATGCCGCCCCATACGCCTTCCCAGCTCTTGCCGGGGCTGATCGTGGGAGCCAGCTTGGATTTGGTGAATTTCAGGCCCAGGGTCCGTCCTGCGAAATACGCGAACACGTCGGCCACCCAGACCAGCACCAGCACCGACAGCAGGAAGTTGATGCCCATCATGCGCGCCTGCACCACGGCAACCCAGGCCAGCCACAAGGCAAGCACTCCACCGACCAGGCGCACAGGCGCAGCAATGCGCGGCCAGCCAGCCACGCCGGCACGCAGCAGCGCCCCGCCACCCAGCACCCAGGCAGCACCGGCAACAATCCAAAGCGCAGACAGGGGACGCTCCAGCCAGCCGGCAGCCCAGGCGCCCAGGCACATCGCCGTGCAGATGGCGCCTATGCCGATGGCGCCTGCGGTGCCAAAGCCGTTGAGACGCCCCCATTCCCAGGCACCTGCCGCCATGAGCACGAGCACGACCACGGCGAACGGAATACCCGTGGGATAGAACAGCGCAGGCAACAGGATGGCCAGCAGGATCAGGGCGGTGATGACTCGCTGCTTGAGCATGGCTCCCCCTTGTTCAGGACGTCTGCGGATGGGACGACGTCGGTTGTGATTGTTGTACTTGCGCGGAAGTCTGGCCGAAGCGCCGCTCGCGTGAAGCGAAAGCCGCGATGGCCTCGTCCAGGCAGGCCTCATCGAAATCAGGCCACAAGCTGTCACTGAAGAAAAGCTCGGAATACGCAGCCTGCCACAGCAGGAAGTTGCTGATGCGCATTTCCCCGCCGGTACGGATCAGCAGATCCGGGTCGGGCACATGGGCCAGCGCGAGCGCGCGGTCCAGGCTCTGCGGGGTGATGGGCTCGCCCTTCTCTGCCAGCCGGGCAGCTGCCTGTGCAATGTCCCAGCGTCCGCCGTAGTTGAAGCAGACGTTGAGAACCAGGCGATTGTTGTGCGCAGTGACGGTCTCGGCCTGCGCAAGGCCCGCGCACACCTTATCACCCAGGCCGCTGCGGTCACCGATGAAATGCAGGCGCACGCCGTCGCGGCTCAGTTGCTGCACTTCCTTGGCAAGTGCGTTGGCCAGCAGGCCCATGAGACCGGAAACCTCCTCTTCGGGACGGTTCCAGTTCTCGGAAGAGAAAGCGAAGACGGTCAGGACCTGCACGCCGCGCTGGACGCAGGCGCGGGCGCAGCGGCGCAGCGATTCCACGCCCTGCTTGTGGCCGGCCAGTCGCGGCAGAAAGCGGCGATTGGCCCAGCGTCCATTGCCATCCATGATGACGGCAATATGGCGCGGCACCGCGCCGGAGTCTTGTTTGGTCAAAGGTACGGACCCTGAGGCAAATGAGGCAGGACGCCTCAGACCGCCATGATGTCTTGTTCCTTGGCCGCCACCAGCGTATCGATCTCGGCGATGTGCTTGTCGGTCATCTTCTGGACATCGGCTTCGCAACGCTTTTGATCGTCTTCCGAGGCTTCCTTGTCCTTGACCAGCTTCTTGACGGCTTCGTTGGCATCGCGGCGCAGGTTGCGCACGGCGACCTTGGAAGCTTCGCCTTCATTGCGCGCCAGCTTGGTCATTTCCTTGCGGCGCTCCTCGCTCATGGGAGGCATGGGCACGCGGATCAGGTCCCCCAGCGAGGCGGGGTTCAGGCCCAGATCGCTTTCGCGGATGGCCTTCTCCACCTTGGCCGACATGCTCTTTTCCCAGGGCTGGACGCTGATGGTGCGCGCGTCAAGCAGGGTGACGTTGGCCACCTGGGACAGCGGCACCATGGAGCCGTAGTACTCCACATGGATGGAGTCCAGCAGCGATGGATTGGCACGACCGGTGCGCACGCGCGCAAGATTGTTCTTGAGCGCTTCGATGGACTGGCCCATCTTGGACTCGGTGGTCTTCTTGATGTCTGCAATCGTCATGTTCTTGTTCCTTGAAGAGCTGTGTAACGCGGTATCAAAACGCTCAAGCGTACACCAGCGTGCCCTCGTCCTCGCCCATGACCACGCGCTTGAGCGCGCCGGGCTTGACGATGGAGAACACCCGGATCGGCAGCTTCTGATCGCGGCACAGCGCAAAGGCGGTGGCGTCCATGATGCCCAGGTTGCGCGAGATGGCCTCGTCGAAAGCCAGCTTGTGGTAGCGGGTCGCGTCGGGGTTCTTCATCGGGTCGTCGGTGTAGACACCGTCGACCTTGGTGGCCTTGAGCACCACCTCGGCGCCGATTTCAGCGCCACGCAGCGCGGCGGCCGTGTCGGTCGTGAAGAACGGGTTGCCGGTGCCGGCAGCGAACACCACCACCTTGCCCTCCTCGAGGTACTGCAAGGCCTTGGGGCGCACATAGGGCTCCACGACCTGCTCGATGGCAATGGCCGACATCACGCGGGCTGTCAGCCCCTGCTTGTCCATGGCATCGGCCAGGGCCAGGGCATTCATGACCGTGGCCAGCATGCCCATGTAGTCGGCGGTGGCACGGTCCATGCCGACCGAGCCGCCAGCCACGCCGCGAAAGATGTTCCCCCCACCGATCACCACCGCCACCTGGACACCAACCTTGGTGACCTCGGCAATTTCGGAAACCATGCGCTCGATGGTCGCACGGTTGATGCCGAACGAGTCATCCCCCATGAGTGCCTCACCGGACAGCTTGAGCAGGATGCGCTTGTGGGCCGGTGTGGCGTGGGTCATGGTGTTTCTCCGAAGTGGTGGATGATGATGGATGGTGAAGGGAACGGTTCGGTCGCCCGGAAGGATCAGGCGCCGGCCTTGGCGGCAGCCACCTGGGCAGCCACTTCGGCAGCGAAGTCGTCGACCTTCTTTTCAATGCCTTCGCCGACCACGTACAGGGTGAAGCCCTTGACGTTGGTGTTGGCGGCCTTGAGCATCTGGGCCACGGTCTGCTTGCCGTCGGCAGCCTTCACGAAGACCTGGTCGGCCAGCGAGACTTCCTTCAGGTACTTCTGCACCGAGCCTTCGACCATCTTGGCGACGATGTCGGCAGGCTTGCCGGACTCGGCAGCCTTGGCGGCAGCAACGGTACGCTCCTTCTCGATCAGCTCGGCGGGCACGTCGGCGCTGGTCACGGACACGGGCTTCATGGCGGCCACGTGCATGGCGACATCCTTGGCAGCCGTGGCATCGCCATCGAACTCGACGACCACGCCGATGCGCGAGCCGTGCAGGTAGGAAGCCAGGCTGGAGCCTTCGAAGCGCTTGAAGCGGCGGAAGGACATGTTTTCGCCGATCTTGCCGATCAGGCCCTTGCGCACGTCTTCCAGCGTGGGACCGAAGCCGTCCTGCTCATAGGCCAGTGCGCTCAGCGCGGCCACGTCGGCGGGGTTTTGCTCGGCGACCAGCTTGGCGGCGGCGTTGGCCATCGCGATGAAGCTGTCGTTCTTGGACACGAAGTCGGTTTCGCTGTTGACTTCGATCATGGCACCCTGATTGCCATTGATGAAGGCGGCGATCACGCCTTCGGCGGTCACGCGCGAGGCAGCCTTGCCAGCCTTGGTGCCGAGCTTGACGCGCAGCAGCTCTTCCGCCTTGACCAGGTCGCCTTCGGCTTCGGTCAGGGCCTTCTTGCACTCCATCATGGGCGCGTCAGTCTTTGCGCGCAGTTCAGCCACCATGCTTGCGGTAATTGCAGCCATCGTATTTCTCCAATGTCAGTTCGATTCGTTACAGGATTTCGGCTTAAAAAAACGGGGCTACCCTGAGCCCCGCTTTTTATTCGGCGACGAGGTCGCTCAGCCGGACAAGCTCAATCAGGCAGCGGATTCTTCCACTTCCACGAACTCGTCACCGCTCTCGCCGGATGCGGCCTTGACCACGTCGGTCAGTGCAGCAGCGCGGCCTTCCAGGATCGCGTCGGCGATGCCTTGGGCGTACAGTTGCACGGCCTTGGCAGAGTCGTCGTTACCGGGGATGACATAGTCGATGCCTTCGGGATTGTGGTTGGAGTCAACCACGCCGACCAGGGGGATGCCCAGCTTCTTGGCTTCGGCCACGGCAATCTTGTGGAAGCCCACGTCGATCACGAAGATGGCGTCGGGCAGGCTGTTCATGTCCTGAATGCCGCCGATGTCCTTTTCCAGCTTTTCCAGTTCGCGAACGAACATCAGCTGTTCCTTCTTGCTCATGGTTTCCAGACCGGCTTCCTGCTGGGCCTTCATTTCCTTCAGACGCTTGATGGACGTCTTGACGGTCTTGAAGTTGGTCAGCATGCCGCCCAGCCAGCGCTGGTCAACGAAAGGAACGCCAGCGCGCTGGGCTTCGGCAGCCACCAGCTCGCGGGCCTGGCGCTTGGTGCCGACCATCAGGATGGTGCCGCCGTTGGAAGCCAGCTGCTTCACGAACTTCTGGGCGTCCTGGAACATCGGCAGCGACTTTTCCAGGTTGATGATGTGGATCTTGTTGCGGTGGCCGAAGATGAAGGGGGCCATCTTGGGGTTCCAGAAACGGGT
The DNA here is from genome assembly GCF_018437695.1 of Delftia sp. WY8. NCBI lineage: Bacteria > Pseudomonadati > Pseudomonadota > Betaproteobacteria > Burkholderiales > Comamonadaceae > Delftia > Delftia sp. WY8. The sequence goes on along the minus strand of NZ_CP049795.1, from coordinate 5,548,285 downwards.
CTGGTGACCGAAGTGGACGCCTGCTTCCAGCATATCGCGCATAGTGACGGACATATGAATACCTCAAAGGTTAGGTCTAAAATCCAGCCCGACAATTGCCCCTGGATACAGGAAGCAACACCTTGAAGGGACTGGTTTGCGATTGACTTTGCAACGGGGGTTGCAAGCATGGGCAGGCATTCATGACGAACACCTCGCACCCCAAAGCCATCACCTGATCTCCGGCAATTCCGAAGAAAATCAGGGTGAACCCCTAGCAAAGCCGCAAGATTCTAGCATACGCCATCCCAAGACTGAGGCTTCGCACCCAACGCGCGCTCACACCCCGCATAGCCACGGTTGCCGCATCGGCCACACACTCCTGTAGTGATAGCTACATCCGCTTGATAATTCAGGCACTTCAGCAGATTCCACCCCAAAATGAACATCGCGATTGTGGGCGCCGGCAGCATTGGCGTTGCGACAGCCCACGCACTGGCCCAGGTCGGGCACGAGGTCACCGTCTACGAGCGCCATGGCACGGTGGCCGAGGAAGCCAGCTTCGGACATGCCGGCTGGCTGGGCCCCAGCCTGCTCCAACCGTGGAGCGTCCCCGGTCTCTCCACCACAGAACGCTCACCCACGCTTCCCGGCCGGCAGGCTTTGCCACGCCTCGGCTCCGGAAACCTCGCAGCCCAGCTGCGCTGGCTATGGCAATGGCGCCAGGCTGGGCGGCGCCTGCGCAAAGCCGGCGAACCCACAGCCACGATGGCGGCACTGGAGACGCTCACCCAGCGCAGCCAGCAGTTCCAGCAATCGCTGTGGCGGCAGTGGGAGCTGGACCCGGAATATGTCTCCGGCAGCCTGGTGCTGCTGGGCAGCGAGGCCGACCATGAGCAACTGAAACCTGCACTGGCAGCGCTGGCCGAGGCCGGCACGCGCTGCGAGGCACTGGATGCCGCCCAGACCCGCCTGCGTGAGCCCGCGCTGGGCGAGGAGACCGCACTCGCAGGCTCCTTGTATTTCCCGCAGGCTGGCGCCGCCAACGGCCGCCTGGCCACGCTGATGCAAAGGCAGGCCGCACAGTCCGCAGGAGCACGATTCGAGACGCAACGCCTTGTGCAGCGACTGCAGCCCGGCGGCGCCGGGCGCACCGCTCGCCTGCAGCTGCAAGGCGAAGACACGCCCCGGTCGCACGATGCCATCGTCGTCTGCGCTGGCGCCGAGGCCGCAAACCTGCTCGCGCCGCTGAGCCTGCGCCTGCCCATGATCGCCCTGCGCGGCTATGGCATCAGTGCTCCGCTGCGCGAACAAGGCTACGCGCCCCGCCACGCCATCGTCGACTGGAGCGAGCAGATGACCCTGGTGCGCCTTGGCCAGCGCATGCGGGTCGTGGCCGGCGCTGAACTGGGCAGCCACGGCCCCATGCACGAGGCCACGCTGCAGCGCATGTACCACCGACTCAACATGGTCTTTCCCGGCAGCGCCGTGCTGACCTCGGGCGTTCAGATCTGGCATGGCACACGCATGTGCACAGCCGATGGACTGCCGTTGCTGGGCGCCAGCGGTTTGCCCGGCATCTGGCTCAACCTGGGCCATGGCAGCTGTGGTGCCGCCATTGCCCAAGGCTGCGCCAGCATGCTGAGCGACCTGATGGACAACCGCACCAGTTTCCTGGACAGCGCATTGCTGGATCCGCGCCGCTTCGGCTGACCGCTGCGGACACCCCGCCCTGCGGCTGGCGGCTATGCTCAGGCCATGCTGCGCATTCCCACATCCACCGCATTGCCAATGTTCGATACAGTGGCCACACGCACCCTGGAACAGCAGGCCGCGGCCCGACTGCCCGAACACTGCCTCATGCAGCGCGCAGGCATGGGGCTGGCACGCCTGGCACGCGCCATCGCCCCTCACGCCAACCGCATCTGGATCGCCTGCGGCCCTGGGAACAACGGCGGAGACGGCTTGCAGGCAGCCGCCTGGCTTCAACAGCACCTGAACACGATGCCGGCACGATCCCGCAATTGCCGCATCCTGGTCAGCTGCGTGCGCGAACGCGACCGCATGCCCGCCGACGCGCGTGCCGCATGGGATGCAGCCCACAAGGCCGGCGTGCAATGGATCGCCCACATGCCCCCTGACATGGGGCCTCAGGATCTGTGCATTGATGCCTTGCTCGGCATCGGCCTGCGCCGACCCGACACGGCAAGCCCACCCACCCGAAAAGATGACCGATTGCTGCCGCTGCTGCGCAGCCTGCAGTCCGGCATCAGCCCCGTCCTTTGCGTGGACATCGCATCCGGCCTGGATGCCGACACCGGGCAATACCTGCCTGGATTCGAGCCCATGAACCTCCCGGTCAGCGCACGGCATACGCTGGCTCTGCTGACACTGCAACCCGGCCTGTTCACAGGAAGCGGCCGCGACGCCTGCGGCCAGATATGGTGGGACGATCTGGACACAGGACTGGCAAGCAGCGCGCCACCCTTCGCCATCTCACCGTGCGCACAACTTTTCTCCCCGGAAGCCCGCGCCCCGCGTCCGCATGCCAGCCATAAGGGGAGCTTTGGCGACGTGGCCATTCTGGGCGGAGAGGGGCTGGAACACCGCGGCCTGTCCATGACCGGCGCCGCCTGGCTGGCCGCACTGGCAGCCTTGCACGGCGGGGCGGGACGCGTGATGCTGGCACTGCTCGATGCCTCGCACGGGTCAGGCCAGGCCATCTCCCCCTGGCCCGAAATCATGTTGCGCAGCCCCGAAGCACAAGACTGGCGCGGCGCCACCGTCGTGTGCGGATGTGGCGGCGGCATGGCGGTGCGCGCCTGGCTGCCCCAAATTCTGGATCAGGCGCCCAGGCTGGTACTGGACGCAGACGCACTGAACGCGGTTGCCGAAGATGAGTCGCTGGCCCTGCTTCTGAAAGAACGCAGACGACGCAGCCAGCACACGGTGCTGACACCGCACCCGCTGGAGGCCGCCCGCCTGCTGAAAATGAGCACTGCCCAGGTCCAGGCCCAGCGACTTTCAGCAGCCAGGCAACTGGCGCTCCAATTCAACTGCACGGCGTTGCTGAAGGGCTCGGGCACCGTGATCGCCGGACCGCAGGGCGACGGCAATGCATCGCCGCCCTGCTGGATCAACCCCACAGGCAACGCCCGGCTGTCCACCGGAGGAACCGGAGATGTTCTCGCCGGGCTGATTGCCGCGCTATGGGCGCAAGGGCTGGACCCCGCGCAGGCCGCAACACTGGCGGCCTGGCGCCACGGCCATGCGGCAGACCAATGGCCCGCGCAAATGCCGTTCAGCGCCAGCGCGCTGGCCCAGCGGCTGGGCCAATAGACGCCCTCAGGGCTTGCGCCGGGGCTTGGATGTCTTGCCTGCCACCTTGGACTTGACGGCCCCCAAGGCCTTCTTACCCAAGGCGCGCAGCGCCTGCACCGGCGATGGCGGCGGCAACTGCGGCAGACCGTGGTCAGCATCGATGGCGACAGACTTGCGCGCTTCAGCCGCCCTGCCCTTGCGGGAGGCGCGTGCCGCAGGTACGGACGAACCTGGCACCACGGCCGGCTCACTCACGTCGCTTTGACGCACTGGCGCGGCCGGGCGGGACTGGGCACTCGCATATTCAGCCTCCAGCGCGGCCAGGTTCACGCCCTTGACCATGGCCTTCTTGGACGCCTTGCGCCCCTGCTTGCCGGAAGACACCGCGCCGTCGGATTCAGACCGGGCTCCGCCGGCACCGCCGGAGTTACGCTGCGCACGCTTTTCCTTGGCGTCGCGGCGCCCCCATTTTTCGCCATGATGGGCTTCCGTGCGCGCCGGCGCCCTGCCGGAACGACCCGAAGCCGGCTGCTCTTCGCCGTCGCGCACCAGGCGGAAATCGATGCGCCGGCCATCCAGGTCCACACGGCTGACCTGAACGCGCAGCCGCGTACCTATGCCGTAGCGGATGCCCGAGCGCTCGCCCCGCAGTTCCTGGCGCGCCTCATCAAAGCGGAAGTAGTCCCCCCCCAGCTCGGTGATGTGGACCAGACCCTCCACATACATGGCATCGAGCGTGACGAAGATGCCGAAGGTGGTGACCGCAGAGACCACGCCTGCGAACTCCTCCCCCAGATGCTCACGCATGTACTTGCACTTGAGCCAGGCCTCGACATCTCGGCTGGCCTCATCGGCGCGGCGCTCGTTCGCGCTGCAGTGCAGGCCTGCAGCCTCCCAGGCCTGGACCTCGGCGGCGGGCGCGCGCTTGCGCGGCTTCTGGCCGGGTGCACTGACACGCGAGGCCAGACGCTTGGCCAACTTGGCTTCGGCCTCTCCAGGCGTGGGCAGTTCGGGCAGGCGATAGTGAGTGCCTTCAAGCTCGGCCTTGATCACGCGGTGCACGAGCAAGTCGGGATAGCGGCGAATCGGACTGGTGAAGTGCGTATAGGCATCGAAGGCCAGCCCGAAGTGGCCCGAATTTTCAGGCGTGTAGAAGGCCTGCATCATCGAGCGCAGCAGCATGGTGTGGATCTGCTGGGCATCAGGCCGGTCCTTGGTGGCATTGGCAATGGCCTGGAATTCGGACGTGGCCGGATTCTCGCCAAGCGCCATACCCACTCCCATGGCCTTGAGGTAGTTGCGCAGGATGTCCTGCTTCTCCAGCGAGGGCTTGTCGTGCACGCGGAACAGGCCAACGCGGCCGCTGTGCTCGATGAAGTCCGCGCTGCAGACGTTGGCGGCCAGCATGGCCTCCTCGATCAGCTTGTGCGCCTCGTTGCGCGTGCGCGGCACGATCTTCTCGATACGGCCGTTCTCGTCACAGACGATCTGCGTCTCCGTGGTCTCGAAGTCCACGGCGCCGCGTGCTTCGCGCGACTTGAGCAGCGCCTGGTACACCCCATGCAGATTCAGCAAGTCGCCCACGCGATCGGAGCGCTTGGCAGCCTCCGGGCCACGCGTATTGGCCAGGATGGCAGCCACCTCGTTATAGGTGAAGCGCGCATGGCTGTGCATCACCGCGGGATAGAACTGATAGGCATGGATATCGCCCTTTGCAGTGATCAGCATGTCGCAGACCATGCACAGGCGATCCACATCGGGATTGAGCGAGCACAGGCCATTGCTGAGCTTCTCGGGCAGCATGGGGATCACACGGCGCGGGAAATAGACGCTGGTGGCACGGTCATAGGCATCGATATCGATGGCACTGCCCGTGGTCACGTAGTGACTCACATCGGCAATCGCCACCAGCAGGCGCCAGCCCTTGCCGCGCCCGACCTTGGCAGGCTCGCAGTAGACTGCGTCATCGAAGTCGCGCGCATCCTCGCCATCGATGGTGACCAGGGGCACATCGGTCAGATCGATGCGATTCTTGCGATCGGCAGGCCGCACCCTGTCCGGCAGGGCCTTGGCCTGTGCCAGGCAGGCATCGGAAAACACATGGGGCACGCCGTACTTGCGCACCGCAATCTCGATCTCCATGCCGGGATCGTCGACCTCACCGAGCACTTCAATGATGCGCCCCACGGGCTGGCCGAACAGTGCAGGCGCCTCGGTCAACTCCACCACGACCACCTGTCCGATCTTGGCCGAACCCGTCGCGTTGGCAGGGATCAGGATGTCCTGGCCATAGCGCTTGTCTTCGGGAGCGACCAGATACACGCCGCTTTCCTGCAAGAAGCGGCCAATGATGTTGTGCGCAGGCCGCTCGATGATCTCGACCACGCGGCCTTCAGGCCTGCCGCGGCGGTCCTGCCGCACGATGCGAACCTTGACACGGTCCTTGTGCAGCACCGCACGCATTTCATTGGGAGGAAGGAAGATGTCGCCTTCGCCGTCATCACGGATGACGAAGCCATGTCCGTCGCGGTGCCCCTGCACACTGCCCCCGATTTCGTCGTTCGCGTCGGCACTTTTTGCGTGAGGGTTCATTTTCTTGGTATACAATCTAAATCTTTCCTGAGATGCCCAGGTGGCGGAATTGGTAGACGCACTAGTTTCAGGTACTAGCGGGTAACTCCGTGGAGGTTCGAGTCCTCTCCTGGGCACCAAGTTTAACGACAACCTGCAGAGGTTGCGGTGAACTGAGGAACTATCTTCACAAGAAGGTGGCTCCCTGGCTTCATGACTTGGCCGATCACAGTCTCAAGAAAAAAATCGAAGATCAGGACTTCGCTGCAAAAAATGCAGTAGAATTTCAGCTTCAGCAAGCCCAGGTGGCGGAATTGGTAGACGCACTAGTTTCAGGTACTAGCGGGTAACTCCGTGGAGGTTCGAGTCCTCTCCTGGGCACCAAACATGAAAAGGCCGTTGCACATGCAACGGCCTTTTTCTTTGCCGTTTCCGAAAAGCGACGTCACGCGCCTCTCGCCAGAAAAATTTCACGAAAATCTTTGCAAACCTGCCCGGCACATCGCTTTCGCGCTATATAATTTGCATACTCTGAAATGCCCAGGTGGCGGAATTGGTAGACGCACTAGTTTCAGGTACTAGCGGGTAACTCCGTGGAGGTTCGAGTCCTCTCCTGGGCACCAAACATGAAAAGGCCGTTGCACATGCAACGGCCTTTTTCTTTGCCGATCCCGATAGTCGACGGGCCCGCGCTTCACACCGCAAAAAGTTCACGAAAATCTTTGCAAGCCGGCCCGGCACGTCGCTTTCGCGCTATATAATTTGCGTACTCTGAAATGCCCAGGTGGCGGAATTGGTAGACGCACTAGTTTCAGGTACTAGCGGGTAACTCCGTGGAGGTTCGAGTCCTCTCCTGGGCACCAAACATGAAAAGGCCGTTGCACATGCAACGGCCTTTTTGCTTGGGTGCGTACACGGATGCCTCCATCCCAAGCACCATCAGGTATCGGCAGGGTCAAAAAAAAGGGAGCCGACGGCTCCCTTTCTTGACGATGAGGGTCTCAACCCCACCCCGTCACTTGCGCAGCAGTTGCTTGAGCACGTTCTGCAGGCGGCGTGCGGTGGCGTCATCGCGTGCCGATGCCAGCACCCGCGCGGCATCGCTACCCCAGGTTTCCTGCGGGGCCGGATCGTTGCGGCGCGTCAGCAGTTGCAGCTGCAGGGCACGGCGGGCGCTCAGATGCTCTGCAGGCGTGGGCACGTCGGCAGCCATTTCAAGGCGCAGCAGGGCTTCACCCGCATCACCCTTGGGCGCCTGGGCCAGTGCCTGCGACCAGGCGCTGCGCACTTGCGCAGACACGCGACCGCCGAGCTGCTGGGCCGCCGGAATCTGCGTAGCGTCACGCGATTCCCAGGCTGCCATCAGCTGGGTCAGCGCTTCGCCATGGGCCTGGGCCGCGAGCTTGCGCAGAGCGTCCTGCGCATGCTCCATGGCTTCACGCTGGGCACGGAAGGCCGGATCGGCCAGGCGCGGACCGCGCTCTTCACGCGGTTCGCGGCCAAAGCGGCCATTGTCACGGTTGTCGCGTCCGTCCCTTCCATCGCGGCCACGGCCACCGTCGCGGCGGTCGCCAGGACGGGCAGCGCGCGCACCACCCTCTTCCTTCTTCATGCCGGGACGATCATCCCCGCGCACGGCAACCACGGGGCGCACCGGCGCCGGCTTCGCTTGCGATTCTTCCGAGCCGGCCGCAGCCACTGGCGCCTGTTCCGGCTGGGCAGCGTTGACGGAGGCATCGGCACGGCCGCGCAGCGCCTGCTCCAGAGCCTCCACCGCAGCGCGGATTTGCTGCACGTCACCCGATGTGTTGGCAGCTTCCACGGCCTGCGAAGCCTCCAGTACGCGGCGGTCATGGTCGCTGAGCTGCACGGCTGCGGCCCGGGAACCACGCTCGCTGCCCTTGCGGTTGAAAGCCTCGTCCAGGGGCTTGCGGAAGGCGTCCCACAGCTTTTGCTCGTGCTTGCGATCCAGCGGCACGGCCTGCGCCTCGGCCTGCCAGCGCTGCTGCAGTGCCTTGACGGCATCGATGCGCAGGCTGGGTGCGGCGCCCAGCGCCGTGGCCTCGTCGATCATGGCGTGGCGGCGCTGCAGGCTGGCCTTTTGCGCAGCATGCAGCGGAGCCTCGGCCAGGGCCATGGCCTGCTTGAACTGGGGCTGCAGCTCGGCAAACAGTTTTTCACCGATATGACCGCTCTCGCGCCAGCGTTCAGCGAACTGGCGCAATGCGCGGGCCGCACCCTTGAGATCTTCGCTGGCGGCCTGCTGCGCTGCCCAGGCCTTGATCTCTTCGATCAGCGCCAGGCGCTGTGCCTTGGACTGGGTGGTTTCCGTGCGCAGCTTGTCGTGCCAGGACTCGACCACCTTGTGGGCCGCGTTGCAGGCTTCGTCAAACTTCTTCCAGAGAGCGTGGTTGGCCGCGCTGCCCTGGTCGGCCAGCTTCCACTGCTCACGCAGGCTGCGCAGGGATTCCTGGATCTTGCGACCGCCCAGCGCCTGGCCTTCAGGACGGTTCAGCAGAGCTTCCGCCTTGGCAACCAGCTCCTCACGCAGCTTGTCTGCGTTCTGGCGCGGCCAGCCTTCGGCTTCGCCTGCTGCCAAGAGGGCCTCGTGCACCTTGGTGACCAGCGCGTCGTCCACCAGACGACCATGAGCCTTGATGGCGGCACGCACGGCTTGCACGGCAGCGGAGCCAGCCTTGCTTTCGCCAGCAGCCGTCTCGGCCTGGAGCTGTTCCAGCGCCTGGGTCAGGGCAGCGCTGGCGGCAGCCACCTGCTCAGGCGACGTCTTGGCCTTGGGCTGCGCTGCGCTGCGGCCGGCAGGCGCTGGCTTGGACGGCTCGGCGGCCGCTGCCTCGGGAGGCAGGCCACGCGCCACACGCAGTTCATCGGCCCACACGGGCACGGTGGGCAGCGGGGCTGCTTCGTCCGCTGCGGCGGCCTCGGTCAGCGCAAGGGCAGACTGGAACGCATCCCAGACAAGGATCAGCTGTGCGCTGGCGGCTTCCAGCTGGGGCGGGAAGCGTCCATCCACGCTGGCCCAGTTGGCATCGCCGGTGAGCTCGCCGGCCTGCTCCTGCCAGCGGGCCACGTCGGCGCGCAGGTTGTCGAGCACAGCCTGGGCGTCGCGCCATGGCTTGGTGGACAGGACTTCGATGCGCTGGGCCAGCAAGACAGCCACTTCGCGCTGGACCTGCACGCGATGCTGCAGTTCCTCGATGGCCTTGACGCGCTCGGCCAGTTGGGCCTTGTACTGCGACAGCGGCTCACGCGACAGCGGGGCGCCTGCCTTGGCGGCGTCGCGCTGCCAGGCGATGGCGTCGGCGGCATTGAAGGGCGATGCGACCAGCAGTGCCTGGGCCTTTTCAGCCCATTCCACTGCGATCTTTTCCTGGTCCTTGGTGCGGCGGATTTCATCCAGACGCTCACGCACGGCGCGGGCCGCGCTCTTGTCGCGCGCGCTCAGCTCCTTGAGGACGTCCTGCAATTGCTCGACCGAAGGCTGGGTTGCCAGCCAGTCGCGGATGCGCGAGGCGCGATCACCCGAGGTTTCGGCGGAGAAGGCACCGCCCGTGAGCACATCCAAGGGGTGTTGTTCAGGATTCTTGGCAGAAGCAGGGCTCACTTCAGGTGCATCGGACATGGTGCTGCGGGGGGAAAGAGAAGACATGAATCAATCGTTGAATGCCTGGCTGCCGCGGGCCGCCAGACGCGGCCGGCCGGGCTGCATGCGGGCATGCTAGCCGGGCCGGGAAAACCATATTCTCGCCGTTATTTGAAGCGGAGCCAAAACCGGGCTACTGTGCGGACAGGCTGAGCTGGGCGCGCGGGCTCCATTCCTGGTCGTCGGAATCCAGTTTCGGAGCCCCGAGAAACAAGCGCTCGAGCGGCAACTGCTGCTGCGCCAGATAGTCGCGAACGGCCACGCCGCGCGCCAGCGCCAGCTCGCGCATGGCATCGTCGGGCACGGTGATCTGCTCCAGCAGCAGGCTGCGCATCTGGTCGGTGGGCAAGTCCTTGGCCATGCCGATGACATTGCGCGGCTTGGCAAAGTCGGCACGGCTGTAAAGCGCCTTGGTCAAAGCCGGCACTTCGGCAGCAGGCAACTCGGTCACCGATTCTGCCGATTTGCCCTCGCGCAGCACCTGGCGGCGTTTCTGGGCCAGCAACAGGCGGTCGAGTTCGGCCTGCTTCCAGGCTTCCTTGTCCTGGGCCTCGCGCGCCTCGCCGATCACGGTGAGCCTGAGGGCCGGGCGCTCCTTGAGGGAGGCGACCACCTTGTCCAGGCTTTCGCGGGCCTTGGCATCGATCTGGGATCGGCCCGGCGCAAAGGCCACCACGCCCGACTCGCCGCTGCCGCCAAATGCGCCCGACAGCAGCGAGAACGGCGAGGTGACGGCCTTCATGATCAGGTTGCCGATGATCTTGAAGATGACTGGCGCCAACCTGAATTGCGGGTCGTTGAGCGAGCCGCTGACCGGCAGGTCCAGGTCGATGACGCCGTTGCGGTCGGCCAGCAATGCCACGGCCAGGCGCACGGGCAGCGAGGCCGGCGCACCTTCGACGGCTTCGCCGAAGGTGAGCTGGTGCAGCACCAGCTTGTTGCGCGCCGTGAGCTGGCCATCGGGCTCGATCTTGTAGCTGACATCCATGCTGAGCTTGCCGCGCTCGATGCCATGGCCCGCGTACTTGATGGAGTACGGCGACAGCGGCGGCAGCTCCAGATCGCGCATCTGGGCGCGTATGTCCAGGGCCAGCGGCTTGGCCAGCGGATTGACCTGGCCGGTGATCTCCAGCGAAGCCGTGCCCTGGGCGCGGCCGCGCAGCTCCACATCCGCCAGTTGCGGCCCCTGCTCCCCGGCCGGCTGTTCGGACGAGAAGGCGCTCAGGCGGCCGGCCAGCTCGCTGAGGTCAGCCGAGTAGTTGGGCTGGATGAAGTAGTCGGAGAACTGCACCTTGCCGCCCGTCAGCACGATGGGGCCGATCTTGATGACCGGTGCAGGCCCGGAAGCGGCCTTCGGCGGGACGGGCTCGGCAGGAGCCGCCGCGCCATCCGCAGCCGGCGCGGTGTTTTGCTCCAGGGACTGCTGAGACTGGGCCGACTTGACGATGTCCTGCAGATTGATGCGGCCATTGCGCTGCACGATCACGCGTGCAAAGAAGTCGCTGAGCGCCGTCTCGCGCACGCTCAGGCGCAGTGGCTGGGCGGGCTGCATCTGCAGGTCCAGGCCACGCACGGCCAAGGTTTTCCAGGCGACGAGTTCATCGCGCAGGCCCAGGCCCAAGGCAGCCGATCGAGCCTTGGCCCGGTCGGCCGTGGATTCGCTGAGCACGGCTGCCACGGCGCCTGCGGCCGTGCTGGGTACGCCCTGCACCGCAGCCTCACCCCCGGCTTGCACGGGCGAGGCCAGCGCGGAGCGCATGCGCAGATCCACCAGTTCGACATCGCCCTGCACCATCAGCTCGGGGCCGGCAGGCTGGCTGGCAAAGCGCAGCTGACCCAGGAAATTGCCATCGGCGCGCACCAGCTCCACATTGAGCATGTCGGCAAAGTAGGGCTCCAGCGCGTGCAGCGGCAGGCTGCGCGCCTGCAGCCTGCCCTGAAGCGACAGTGGCGCCAGTCCCAGATCGCCGCGCAGGCTCAGCGATCCTGCCTGGACACGCCGGCCCGAGCCGACCTGGGCGGACAGCTCCAGCGGCGTGGGGGCGGACTTGGCCGCCAGCGGCTCGATGGCGCCCAAGCGCAGGCGCAGTGAACTCAGATCCAGGGACACGGTGCGCGCCGAATCGGCGTTGCGCACGGGCGCTTCGTCACGCAGCGCAACGGCGCCACCGTCCACTTCCACGGCCTGCAGCCTCAGACCCCAGGGCCTGGGCTTGTCCTTGGCGGGGTCCGGCGTCGCAGGAGCCGAGGATGCGGGTGGCAGCCATTGCTCATACATCCACCGGCCCTGGGCGTCGCGCGACACGCCCAGCTGCGGCTTTTGCAGCGCCAGGCGCCCCACGGAAACCTGCTGGCTGGCCAGATTGACCTGTACCTGCTCCAGCTGCAGGCGCGCGATGTCGACCGGCGCGGCCTTGTCCTTGAGGCTCAACTGCTCCACGCCCAGTTCGGCCACCTGCACCACCATGGCGGAGCCGCTCCAGCCCAGGCCGGCGTCGGTGCTCAGCAGGCCGGTCAGCTCCGGCTTGAGATGGGCAGACAGATACGGCGCCGCCAGTTGCAGAGGCAACTGGCGCGCGGAGACGGCCAGTTGCCCCTGCCTGTCGGTCATGGCGCCGCTCAGCCTCAGTTCGGCGGGTTTTGCACCCTCTCCTGCCGCTGCAGACTGCACCTGCATGCCGGCATCAAATTGCAAAGGCTGCTCCAGCGGCCAGCGGACATCGCGCACTTCCAATGACAGCTGGCGCGCCTGCAGCGCCGCACCCGACTGGCCTGCGCCGGGCGACGCATCGCGCCAATGCACCGTGGCATCGGAAATGGCCAGCCTGTCCAGGCTCACCCTCCAGGGCTGGGGCGCATCGGAGGCAGGCTTTTCCACTGCCGGCCTGGAATCGGAGGCAGAGCGACTGCCCATCGCCATCCAGTTGATGCGGCCTTGCGCATCACGGGCCGCGAAAATCTCTGGAGCGCTCCACTGCACGGACTCCAGCTCCACCACCGACTGCAGGGGCTGCACGTTCTTGAGCACGGCCGCCAGGCGCTCGAAACGCAGCAGGGGCGCCTCATCGCGGTCAAGCAACTCGGCACCGGACAGGCTGACCTCGCCGGTGATCCGCACCACGGCCTGCTCGGCCTGCTCAAAGGAGATGTGCAGATTGGTATCCAGCACGCCGGAGCGCGGCTTGACGGGGGCATTGGCGGGCACATAACCCAGGTAAGGCGTCAGGTCCACGCCCTGCCAGCTCAGATCGACGGCCGTCTGGCGCTGGTCGGTGAAAGGCGTGCTCTGGGCACTGGATTCAAAGCGGCTGCCGTTGAGTGCGAAGGACAGGTGCGGCAGCACCTTGATCTCGCGCTTGGACTCCAGATTGCTGATGAACGGCAGCTTCAGCTGCAGCTGATCCAGCATGTGCTCACGCTGCTGGACATCGTCCTGCAATTGCACGCGGCCGTCGCGCAGCGCAATGTTGTACAGCGCAAAGCCCAAGGGCTTGGCCGGCGGCGTATCGCTGGGCTCGGCCAGCCGGGCCAGCACATCATCCACATCGAAGTGCCCCAGGCTCTGCTGCGTGAGGCGCAGCACCGGCGCATCGACCTCGATGGCATCCAGGACAGGCGCCAGCCTGAAGAGGGACTGGATACTGGCATTCACATAGATGCGGTCGACCTGCAGCTGTGGCGACGACGGCGCGGGTTCTGCCTGCCCTGCGCCCGCCGTCTGGCTTTTGGCAATGCGCAGATCACGCAGGGTCAGCTCCAGCGACCAGGGCCGGAACTCCACTGCCCCCACATGGACCTGGCGACCCAGCTTGGCCGATGCCTGCTTTTCCAGCTGGCTTTTGGCGACAACGGGCACCAGCGCCCACAGCAGCAGCCACAGCAAAAGAAACGCTGCAAAGGCGATGGCCAGCCTGCGCAGCCAGCGGTGCTTGAAGAGAAATTGCATGGGGCTCTAATAACTAGTACGGCGCCATCCTGGACAGAGGACGCAGCGGTGGCTGCATTGCATCAGAAATTGGGCTGGCAGCAAGACCTCAACCCGCATCACCGCACATTTCTTGACGTTGCAGTCACCCTGGAACGACAAAGCCCGGAAGCCTTGAACCGGCTTCCGGGCTTTACGGCAGGCACAAGTCCTGGCCGTTTTCCGCAGTCAAGGAGAGGATGGTCCTTGCTGCTCGGAAGCAAGAGATTGCTTCCAGGAAGGCCGCGGAAGAAGACTTGAACGACTGTGCCCGAACCATCGAACACCACTTTTACCCGTCTTCCACCTTGGCGAGACGACTGCAGGAGCAGTCGCCTCCAATATAGAAGGACGCAGGCCAGGCCTGCCAGTGCTTTTGCATTTCATTGCAATTTCATGAAGCCCTGTACAACCGCCGCAAGCGCCCCACATCGGTAGCACGCAACCTGCTCTCAAACACTCAGAAACTGTGTTTGCATCCATGGTTTGTTATTATTCATCGATCTAACAAACGCACTTCATAGTGTTGACCGTGTATTTGGTGAACTCCTAGAATCCGCCAGCGCTCGAATAGAGCGTTTTTTGTTTCTGCTGCCTCACGACTGAGCAGATCCCGCAGGCCTACAACGCAACGGTGCACCAAGCGCCAGCCTCCCGGATCCGCAGCACCCAATCCAGGGTGTCAGCCTCACCGGCCTTCGCTTCGGCGAAGGCCGTTTCGGGTTGGTGCCCCTAGAAAGGAAAAAGCTATGCCAGCGTCAGGAAAATTTTTCGCCGCCGCGCGAACGTTCGCCATCGATGTGGCCAACGGTTTTCTTGCCATCATCCACAACAGCTTCGCCCTTCTGGGCTTGGCTGTGGCCTTCCTGGCCATTACCTTGTTCGCCCGTCCCGACCTGCGCGATGCCGGAGAGAGCCAGCTGCGCTCCTGGCTGACCGCTCGCCAGATGGCCGAGCTGGGTGCGCCCGTCGAACTCGCGGCCAGCGACCGCGCGACGGCGACCAACCCGAAGAACCTGCCCAAGGATCAGGCGGCCGTGGCCTTCTGGCTCAGCAAGAAGTACCGCGTGGCGCCCGAGCCCATCGCGGCACTGGTCAGCGAGGCCTACGACCTGGGCAAGGTCAACCGCCTGGACCCGACGCTGATCCTGGCCATCATGGCCATCGAGTCCAGCTTCAATCCGTTCGCGCAAAGCGCAGTCGGCGCGCAGGGCCTGATGCAGGTGATGACCACGGTGCATACCGACAAGTACGAGAACTTCGGCGGCCAGAACGCCGCGTTCGACCCCGTCAGCAATCTGCGCGTGGGCGTGCGCGTGCTCAAGGAGTGCATTGAGCGCGCCGGCTCCATCGAAGGTGGCCTGCGCTACTACGTGGGCGCGGCCAACCTGCCCACCGACGGCGGCTATGCCGCCAAGGTGCTGGCCGAGCACCAGCGCCTGCGCATGGCCGCCGGCCTGCGTGCCGTGCCGCTGATGACCGCCAAGATCGAGCAGCCCAAGCAGGCCGTCCAGATCGCAGCCACCAAGCCGGCCACATCCACGGCCGAGGCAGCCGGACCTGCGGCCTCGGCAGCGTCCGCTGGCACCCCGGCAGTGCCGGTCAGCTCGAGCAGCATGTCCGCGCGCACCGAACAGGTGGCCCTGCAGACACAGGAGCCGGCGCTGTAACCGGAACCACCGACATGGCGCACGAAGCTGGCTAAGGCCAGCTTTTTTCATTCCTGCCTGTACCCGCTGATCTGCCAGGCAGGCGGCTTTGCCAACGCCCCTCGCCTGTCTTCGGCTCCATCAGCTCAGCTACACTAGCGGGGTACGCAACTGGCGATAGGCGCAGCCGCTTCACGCACCGCTGCCGCTGACGTGGAAACCAGCAGAAGGCCTGAAAAGAACCACCTTCTGTGAACCACCGGGGAGCGTACCGCCCAGCCTCCATGCGCACGCGGGATCTGGAGTGTTCCGCCGTTCGCCTGGGCAGCCCTTGGCCTCAAGGGAATTTCAAGTTCACAGGACTGCCATGTTTCAACGCACCAATACCGTCGAGAAGGTCGACGCCGAAGTCTTTGCCGCCATCCAGGCCGAGAACCTGCGTCAACAAGAACATATCGAGCTGATCGCCAGCGAGAACTACTGCTCGCCCGCCGTGATGGAAGCCCAGGGCTCCCAGCTCACCAACAAGTACGCAGAAGGCTATCCAGGCAAGCGCTACTACGGCGGCTGCGAGAACGTCGATGTGGTCGAGCAGCTTGCCATCGACCGCGTCAAGAAGCTGTTCGGCGCCGAGGCCGCCAACGTTCAGCCCAACTCCGGCTCCCAGGCCAACCAGGCCGTGCTCATGGCCTTTGCCAAGCCCGGCGACACCATCATGGGCATGAGCCTGGCCGAAGGCGGCCACCTGACGCACGGCATGCCGCTGAACATGTCGGGCAAGTGGTTCAACGTGGTCTCCTACGGCCTGAACGCCGAAGAAGCCATCGACTACGACAAGATGGAAGCGCTGGCGCGCGAGCACAAGCCCCGCATCATCGTGGCCGGCGCATCGGCCTACGCCCTGGCCATCGACTTCGAGCGCTTCGCCAAGATCGCAAAGGAAGTCGGCGCCATCTTCTGGGTGGACATGGCCCACTACGCCGGCCTGATCGCCGCGGGCGTGTACCCCAACCCCGTGCCTCACGCCGACGTGGTCACCACCACCACGCACAAGAGCCTGCGCGGCCCGCGCGGCGGCGTGATCCTGATGAAGGCCGAGCATGAGAAGGCCATCAACAGCGCCATCTTCCCCGGCCTGCAAGGCGGCCCGCTGATGCACGTCATCGCCGGCAAGGCCGTGGCCTTCAAGGAAGCACTGTCTCCCGAGTTCAAGGCCTACCAGGAGCAGGTCGTGAAGAATGCCAAGGTCGTCGCCGAAACGCTGACGGCCCGCGGCCTGCGCATCGTCTCCGGCCGCACGGAAAGCCACGTCATGCTGGTGGACCTGCGCGCCAAGGGCATCACCGGCAAGGCGGCAGAAGCCGCACTGGGTGCCGCCCACATGACGATCAACAAGAACTCCATCCCCAACGACCCCGAAAAGCCGATGGTCACCAGCGGCATCCGCGTGGGCACGCCCGCCATGACCACGCGCGGCTTCAAGGAAGAGGAAGCCCGCCTGACGGCCAACCTGCTGGCCGACGTGCTGGAGAACCCCAGCGACGAAGCCAACCTGGCCCGCGTGCGCGCCCAGGTGGCCGAGCTGACGGCCCGCTTCCCGGTCTACGGCGCCTGATTTGAGCGCATAGAGGCCTGCCATGAAGTGCCCGTTCTGCAGCCACCCGGACACCCAGGTCGTGGAGACCCGTGAGGCCGAGGATGGGGGCTTCATCCGCCGCCGCCGCCAATGCGGCGGCTGCGACAAGCGCTTCACCACCTATGAGCGGCCCGAGGTCAGCTTCCCCGCCATCGTCAAGAAGGACGGGCGGCGCATCGAGTACGAGCGCGCCAAGCTGCTGGGTTCGTTCAAGATTGCGCTGCGCAAGCGTCCCGTGAGCACGGAGCAGATCGATGCCGCCATCGAGCGCATCGAGGAACGGCTGCGCAACCTGGGCGAGCGCGAAGTGCTCTCCAGCCGCCTGGGCGAGATGGTGATGCGCGAGCTCAAGCTGCTCGACAAGGTCGGCTACATCCGCTACGCCAGCGTCTACCGCAGCTTCGAGGACGTGGACGACTTCAAGAACGTCATGGATGAAGTCCGCAATCCCGGCTGATCAGGCCGGCAGGACACAAGAAAGCCGCCCTTGGGCGGCTTTCTTTTTGGCGTCCTGGCAGCGCTTTCAGGGCGCCGCGGCAGGAATCGGCGCCAGGCCTGAATCGACGTCGCCGCACTGGGCGCGGTGGCGCAGGGCGTGGTCCATCACCACCAGGGCCAGCAACGCTTCGGCGATGGGCGCGGCGCGGATGCCCACGCAGGGGTCATGGCGACCCTTGGTGATGACTTCGGTGCTCTGGCCCTGGGTGTCGATGGACTCGCGCGGCGTGATGATGGAGCTGGTGGGCTTGATGGCGATGCGCACCTCCAGATCCTGGCCCGTGCTGATGCCGCCCACGATACCACCGGCGTTGTTGCTGCGAAAGCCTTCGGGGCTCAGCGAGTCGCCGTGCGTGGTGCCGCGCTGGACCACGCTGTCGAAGCCCGCGCCGATCTCCACGGCCTTGACGGCGTTCAGGCCCATCATGGCGTAGGCGACGTCGGCATCGAGGCGGTCATACAGCGGCTGGCCCAGGCCCACCGGCATGCCACTGGCCTGCACGCGCAGCGCGGCGCCGCAGGAGTCGCCCGACTTGCGCAGCGCATCCATGTATTCCTCGTAGCGGGACACATCGGCCACCGGCGCAAAGAAGGGATTGTTGCGCACATGCTCCCAGCTCTCGAAGGGCAGCGACAGCTCGCCCACCTGGGTCATGCAGGCGCGGAACTCGGTGCCGAATTTTTCCTTGAGCCACTTCTTGGCCACGGCGCCGGCCGCCACCGTAGGCGCCGTCAGCCGTGCGGAGGAGCGGCCGCCGCCGCGCGGATCACGGATGCCGTACTTCTGGAAGTAGGCGTAGTCGGCATGGCCGGGACGAAAGCTTTGCGCAATGTTGGAGTAGTCCTTGCTGCGCTGGTCGGTATTGCGGATCAGCAAAGCGATCGGCGTGCCCGTGGTACGGCCTTCGTAGACACCCGAGAGGATTTCCACCGCGTCCGGCTCGTTGCGCTGCGTCACGAACTTGCTGGTGCCGGGGCGGCGGCGGTCCAGGTCGTGCTGGATGTCCGCCTCGCTCAGTGCCATGCCAGGCGGGCAACCGTCGATGACGCAGCCGATGGCCGGGCCATGCGATTCGCCGAAGTTGGTGACAGTGAATAGGGTTCCGAAGGTGTTGCCGCTCATAGGCCGATGATTATGCCCGGGTCGCCCCCAGGCGCCGCTCCCGCTGCAGCGGTGCATTGCGCAGGCTGCCATCTCCTGCAAAGAAACAATAAAACTATCAAATTACAAATATTGATAGCTAGAATTGCAGAACATTGTTCTTCAACCGCCTGCGGACCATCCCTCAGGCACCAGCCGCAACTTGCGGGAGATTCGTGAAATGCAGACCTCTTCCGGCTCAACGCAACGCCAGGATCGCAGCGATCCTGCGAGCAGCACTCCACCGCCCTCACCCATCCTTCAACAGGATGCCGGTGACCAGAATCTTCACCCCACCCTGATGACCATGCTGCTGGTCTCAGCCAGGCCCGATGATTTCAGAACCCGCAACCGGCTTGCCCAGGCCAAGCAGTACATGCGGGCCCGGCTGGATGACCCCGAGCTCAAGCCCCTGCAGGTGGCCCAGGGCCTGGGCATGTCGCTGCGCAGCCTGGCGCGCCTGTTCGCCACCGAGGGACTGACTCCCAGCCGCTGGCTCTGGAACGAGCGCCTGGCCCAGGCCCACCTGCTGCTGCAGGCCGACAATGCGCGGCGCGTGACCGATGTGGCGATGGCCTGCGGCTTCACCAGCTTCTCGCACTTCAGCCGCGTCTTCAGGCAGACCTATGCCGTGCCGCCCAGCGCCTTGCTCAAGCCCCGGCGCAGCAGCGTGCATTGAACGGGCTTGCGCCCGGCCGTAAAAAAACCAAGGCCTGCGCCGCGTTCTGCGGTCGCAGGCCTTGCTGCATGGGCAGGGGCGGTCTTGCCGCGACCGGATGATCAGTCCGCGCCCTGGCGCTCGCCTTCGGGCCAGTCGCGGATATAGGCCTTGAGCATGCGGTTCTCGAAGTTCTGGCTGTCCACCACGGCCTTGGCCACGTCGTACAGGCTGATCACGCCCATCAGCATGCGCTTGTCCATCACCGGCATGTAGCGCGCATGGCGGTCCAGCATCATGCGGCGCACCTCGTCCATGTCGGTTTCCATGGTGCAGGTCATGGGAGCGTCGTCCATGGCCGAGCGCACCAGCGTCTCGCCCACGCCGCCGTGTTTGACGAAGCCCTGGATCACTTCGCGGAAGGTCAGCATGCCGACCACGTCGCCGTGCTCCATGACCACGAGGGAGCCTATATCGCGCTCGGACATCACCTGCACCGCGCTGGCCAGGCTTTCGTCCGGCGACACCGTGTAGAGGGTGTTGCCCTTGACGCGCAGGATGTCACTTACTTTCATGCCGTATCTCCAAGATTGTCTGTGTCGCCGTGGTTGCGGCAAGCCCATGTCTGCCGGGAAATATAGCCCACAATGCCCGCTTGCCTTGACAACCATGGAGACAGGAATGCCCGGCTACTCGGATCCCGGCTTTGACACTCTGGCGCTGCACGCGGGCGCACAGCCCGACCCCGCCACCGGTGCGCGCGCGACGCCCATCCACCTCACGACCTCGTTCGTCTTCGAGTCCAGCGACCATGCGGCCTCTTTGTTCAATCTGGAGCGCCCCGGCCACGTCTACAGCCGCATCTCCAATCCCACGAACGCCGTACTGGAGCAGCGCGTCTCGGCCCTGGAAGGGGGCGTGGGCGCCGTCGCCGTGGCCAGCGGCCAGGCGGCGCTGCACCTGTCGGTGGCCACGCTCATGGGCGCGGGCAGCCACATCGTGGCCAGCACGGCGCTGTACGGCGGCTCGCAGAACCTGCTGCACTACACGCTGGCGCGCTTCGGCATAGAGACCACCTTCGTCAAGCCCGGCGACATCGACGGCTGGCGCGCCGCCGTGCGGCCCAATACCAAGCTGTTCTTCGGCGAGACCGTGGGCAACCCGGGCCTGGACGTGCTCGACATTCCCACCATCAGCGCCATCGCGCATGAGGCCGGCGTGCCGCTGCTGGTGGACTCCACGCTGACCTCGCCCTGGCTGATGAAGCCTCTGGAGCATGGCGCGGACATCGTCTACCACTCGGCCACCAAGTTCCTGTCGGGCCACGGCACCGTGGTCGGGGGCATCGTGGTGGATGGCGGCAGCTTCGACTGGGAAAAGTCGGGACGCTTCCCGGAGCTGACCGAGCCCTACGACGGCTTCCACAACATGGTGTTCAGCGAGGAAAGCAGCACTGGCGCCTTCCTTCTGCGCGCACGCCGCGAAGGCCTGCGCGACTTCGGCGCCTGCATGAGCCCGCACACGGCCTGGCTGATCCTGCAGGGCATAGAGACGCTGCCGCTGCGCATGGAGCGCCATATCCGCAACACCGAGAAGGTGGTGCAATTCCTGGCCAGCCATCCGCTGGTGGGCCGCGTGGGCCACCCGCTGCTCGATACCCATCCCTCGCACCAGCTCGCCAAGAAGCTGCTGCCGCGCGGCGCAGGCTCGGTGTTCAGCTTCGACATCAAGGGCAACCGCAACCAGGGCCGCAAGTTCATCGAGACGCTCAAGGTCTTCAGCCACCTGGCCAACGTGGGCGACTGCCGCAGCCTGGTCATCCACCCTGCCAGCACCACGCACTTCCGCATGAGCGACGAGGCGCTGGCCCAGGCCGGCATCGGCCAGGGCACGATACGCCTGTCCATCGGGCTGGAAGACGCAGACGACCTGATCGACGACCTCAAGCGCGCCCTCAAGGCGGCCGAGAAGGCCGCGTGAATCGGCAAGGGAGACACCAACAATGAAGATCGATGTTCACGGCCACGCCATCTACGCCTATACCGGCGGCAAGGCCTTCAATCCCGCACAGCCGACGGCCATCCTCATCCACGGCGTGCTGTGCGACCACAGCGTCTGGGCACTGCAAAGCCGTTACCTGGCCAACCACGGCTGGAACGTGCTGGCCATAGACCTGCCGGGCCACTGCCGCAGCGCAGGCGATGCGCCGGCCAGCGTGGAGGCGGCGGCGGATTTCATCGGCCAGCTCATGGATGCGGCAGGCATCGAGAAGGCTGCGCTGGTAGGCCACAGCTGGGGCAGCCTGATCGCCATGGAAGCGGCCGCGCGGCTGGGCGCGCGCGTCAGCCACCTGGTGCTGGTGGGCACGGCCTACCCGATGAAGGTCTCGCCCGCCCTGCTGGACTCCGCACTGAGCGCGCCAGAGCAGGCCATCCGCATGGTCAATGTGTTCTCGCGCGCCACGCTGGCGCCACCCAGCGGCGCAGGCAGCTGGGTGTTCGGCGCCGGCATGGCGCTGGGCCGGCGCGTGCTGGCCAGCAATGACCGCACCAACCTGCTGCACGCCGGCTTCAAGGCCTGCGACAGCTATGCGGGCGGCGAGGCGGCCATGGCGGCGCTGCAATGTCCGGTCCTGTTCGCCCTGGGCGAGCAGGACCAGATGACGCCGCCCAAGGCCGCCAAGGGCCTGATCGAGGCGGCCCGGGCCGCGCAGCGCCAGGTCAGCATCGTGCACCTGCCCAGCGGCCACAACCAGATGACCGAGGCGCCCGACCAGACGCTGTTCGCCATCCGGGATTTCCTGGCGCGCTGAGACCGGCCGGGTCCTGCCCGCAGGGCAGGCAGGCACGCACTCACGCACTCACGCACTCACTCACGCGCCGCGCGCGGGGAAGATGCTCTTTTTCACGAGCGCGTGCACGCCCCAGTTGCCATCCACCACCTGGGTGATGCCGAAGTCCACGGCAATCGACATCAGCGAGATGGCCTCGTCCTCTCCCAGCCCCTGGGTGGTCATGAGGAAGTGGCGCATCTTGTGATAGGCGTCGCGCAGAGCCAGGTCCACGGAAGACTTCTTGAAGATCTGGTTTTGCGCATCCGGCCCCAGCTCCGCCAGGTAGTTGGCGTAGCTGAAGCCGTGCAGCAGCCATTCGTCCTGGGTTTCGAGCAGCGGATAGGCCAGCTCGGCCAGCGGCGTTCCAGGCAGGTCCGCCTTCTTGTGCAGGATCAACTGGAAGGTGCCGGTCAGCGAGCACTCGATGGCCGTGCCGCACAGCTCGGAGTCCCCCTGCGAGGCATGCGGATCGCCCACGGTGAAGTTGGCCCCTGGCACGGCCACGGGGAAATACATGGTCGCCCCCTTGCCGATGCGCCAGTTGTCGATGTTGCCGCCCGTGTGGTTGGGCGGAATGGAGCTGGCCATCTCCACCTCGGCCGGCGCCACGCCGATGGTGCCGAAATGCGGGCGCACGGGAACGCGGATATTGCGCAGCACGTTTTCGTTCTTGCTGATCGTGCGGTGGTCCACGGGCACGCCCGGATAGTCGATGGTCGGGTGGACCACGCCGAAGGGGTCGGTCTGCGGCGTCCAGCGGTAGTTGTAGACGGCGCGGGCCCAGTTGCGCTCGCCGGTCGCATCCACCTCGTAGATGGTGACCACCTCGCGCTTTCGGGGCTCGGTGAGCGTGTCGCCATAGTGAAAGCCCCAGTTCGCCGCCGCATTGCTGCCGAAGGTCCGGCCCTTGAACTGCGGGTTGCCCGAGGGGCGCGGCACCACATCAATGATGCGTACTTCCAGCACATCGCCGGGCTGGGCGCCCTTGATGCGTACCGGCCCCGTGCAGATGTGCACGCCCTGGCCTCCACCTGCGCCGTTCTTGGCATCCATGGGACCGGCGCCCCGGCGATCGACGTTCTTGCGCTGGCTGTCCCAGTGGAACACGCTCTCGGCGCCAGGGTCGCCCCGGACCATGCGTTCGGCATCGTCATTGGCATGGTGGGTCAGCGTCTCCATGGTCACGTAGTCGCCCGATTCGACTTCGACCACCGGCTTGGCCGATCTGCTGAAGTAACCCCAGAGCACGGTGCTGGCAGAGGCGGGAATGTAGTAGTGGCTGGCCATGCCCTGGCCGGCCCGGGCGCCAGGCGCACCCTGGGCAAAGGCCCGGGACGGTGCCATCGCACCGCTGATGGCGCCGGCCGAGACCGCGCCGCCACCGACCACCATGGCGTCGCGCAGGAAGGAACGGCGTGCAACCTGGAATTCCTCGCGGATCAGCGTCTCATCGGCTGGCGAAGCACCGTGCTGGCAGCCCGGGCCGCAGATATGTTCTTGGTGGGGGATGGTCATCGAAAATACTCCTGCTGTTGTGGATCGGTGCCGGCAGCGCCAGTGTCCAGGCGAGCATGTCCAGGCCGGTTGTTCCTGCGCGCACAAAAACTTGTCGCGGCTGCCATCCGGTGCGCCGGGCTTGGACAGGCAGTACGCGGCAGTTCATAGTTCGCCCCTGATGCACGACGATCCAAGACGCTTTTCCACCCACGCATTTCCCGATGCCTTGCGGCAGGCTGCGCTCAATGAGGCGCTGTCCAGGGCAGACATCCATGGCGAAGCGCCCACGCCACCGGCCACCCACCTGGCGCTGCGCAGCTCGCCACTGGGATCGGTATTCATTACGCTGGCCACCTCGCCACTGACGCTGCGGGCCGTGGCCAAGCGGCTGCGCGGCCCGGGCCTGCTGCTGTGCGCCTTGCTGCAAGGCAGCGCCGATGCGGTGGTCGAGGACGCCGCGTTCCCGCTCAAGGCCGGCTCCGCGCTGCTGCTGGAGTCAGACCGGGACTGGCAGCTGCAGTTGCCCGGCGACGGCCGCCTGCTGCTTGCGCGGCTGGAGTCCTCGAGCTTTCTGCTGCGCCTGCTGCGCTCGTGCCCGCCCGAGGCCAGGCACATCGGCGGGACAGGCGGTGTGGGGGCCATGTGCATGGCAATGGCGGCCTCACTGGCAGAGCAGATCGACACACTGGCACAGGACGATCTGCTGTCCGTGGAGGCCACGCTCACCGACATGCTGGTCACCTGCCTGACACCGCGCGCCGGCAATCCCGACCAGGAGCAGGCCGAGGCGACCGAGCCGCCCAGCGCCGTGCAGCTTGGCCATCTGCGCCGCATCTGCCGCGCCATCGAAACCCGGCTGGGCGATGCCGAGCTGTCCATCGATGCCATCGCCGAAGCCGAGGGGCTGTCCACGCGCTATCTGCAAAAGCTGTTCAAGGGAGCGGCCACCAGCTTCAGCACCTACCTGCGCGAACGCCGGCTGGAGCGCTGCCGCATGGATCTGAGCAACCGCTCGCTGCAGCATTGCTCCATTGCCGAGCTGTGCTTTCGCTGGGGCTTTGGCGATGCCGCCAACTTCAGCCGTGCCTTCACGGCCCGCTATGGACTGTCCCCCAAGGCCTATCGCGCCAGTCCGGCGCGCGTGCAGGATGCGCCGCCCGGCCAGCGCGGACGCCCCTCGCCCGCCGAGAGCGCTGCACAGGGTGCAGAACCGGCCGCAGCGCGCCTGGCACACAGCCCGTTCCAGGCCCTGCTGCGCGACCATGCACGCTACGCCCAGGCGCTGGCCCTTGTGCCCAAGCGCTCGGCGCACGCAGACAATGGTGGTGCGTCGCCCCAGCACTACTACCTTCCGGTCTCCGACAAGACCGTGCACTGGGGCTACCTGAGCCGTTCACTCAAGCCCGTGCTTTCGGTGCGCTCGGGTGACGTGGTGACCATGGAGACGCTGACCCAGCATGCCTCGGACGACTGGGAACGCATGATCGAAGGCGATCCGGGCGCCGAAAGCGTGTTCCACTGGACCGCAGCCCAGAAGGCCGTGGACCGGCGCGGCGCGGGCCCGATGGATGCCTCGATCTACGGCCGCGGCGCGGGCGAGGGCTTCGGCGTGCACATCTGCACCGGCCCCGTCTATGTGCATGAGGCCGAACCTGGCGACCTGCTGGAGATACGCATCCTCGACGTGCAGCCACGCCCCAGCTGCAGCCCCGCCCACCACGGCCGTGTCTTCGGCAGCAACGCCGCCGCCTGGTGGGGCTTTCACTACCGCGACCAGATCACGGAGCCCCGCCAGCGCGAAGTGGTCACCATCTACGAAATCGACCACGCACTGCCCGAGGAGCCCACGGCCCGCGCCGTCTACAACTACCGCTGGACGCCGCAGACCGACCCCTTCGGCGTGGTCCATCCGACCATCGACTACCCGGGCGTGCCCGTGGACCCCGCCAGCATCACCCGGCGCTTTGGTGTGCTGGACAAGGCACGCGTGCCGCTGCGTCCGCATTTCGGCATGCTGGCCGTGGCACCGCGAGAGGCCGGCCTGATCGACTCCATACCGCCGAGCTACTTCGGCGGCAACCTGGACAATTGGCGCGCGGGCAAGGGCGCGACGCTCTTCCTGCCCGTATCGGTGCCCGGCGCGCTGTTTTCGGTGGGAGACCCGCATGCATCCCAAGGCGACTCGGAACTGTGCGGCACGGCCATCGAATGCTCGCTGACCGGCAGCTTCGAGCTGCGGGTGCACAAGCGCGCCGCGCTGGACAACCGCTTCCTTGCAGAGCTGGACCACCCTTTCCTGGAGACCGGCTCCGAGTGGGTGATACAGGGCTTCAGCTTCACCGACCACCTGGCCGAACTGGGCAGCCAGGCGCAGTCCCAGGTCTATCGCAAGTCATCGCTGGAAGGCGCCATGCGTGACGCCTTCCACAAGGCAAGGCGCTATCTGATGCTGGCCCACGGGCTGGACGAGGACGAGGCCGTATCACTGATCTCCGTGGCCGTGGACTTCGCCGTGACGCAGGTGGTGGACGGCAACTGGGGCGTGCACGCCGTGATCAAGAAGAAGCTGTTTCCGCCGGAGCTCTCGGCGTCCGCCCAGGCGGGCCACTGAAGCCCACCCGGGATCAGACCCGTGCCAGGAAGCGGGCGATGCGCTGGGCGATGCGCTCGGGCTGCTCGCGGTGGGGGACGTGGCCGCCACCGGCCACGATCTCCACCTCCACAGGGCCGCGCGCCCGGTCGCGGATGCGCTCGGGGTGGACCAGGGAGCCGAACTCGTCATGCTCGCCGTGGATGGCCAGCACCGGGCAGCGCACGCGCTCCAGCGCCTCGTCCAGCCGGTAGTCGGCAAATGGCTGCGACAGCCAGGTATCGACCCAGGCAGACAGCACCCAGGCGGCCTTGTCGCCGTGGTATTTCTCCAGGCGCGCCAGCTGGCCGGGCCGGGCGAAATCCTGTTGGGCCGCACGAATGCCCTGCAAGGTGCGATCTTCCACGAAGGCCTGGGCGGACTCCGTGACCACCGCCTTGCACTGCGCGCCGTATCGGGCCGCCACCATGGCGGCCATGCCGCCGCCCACGCTGTGGCCCAGCACGATGAAATCCCCAAGGCCCAGCCCCTGGTGCACTGCCGGAAACACGGTCTCTGCCTCCCGGGCCACAAAGCCCGGCCCCAGCGTGCCCGGATAGGGGTCGGACTGGCCAAAGCCCAGCCGGTCGTAGGCCAGCACATCGCGGCGCGTGGCCTCGGCCAGTTGCTGCGGGAAATCACGCCACAGCGCCACCGAACCCAGCGAGTCGTGCAGCAGCACGATGGGCGCGCGGGCCAGGGACTCTTCGCCGGCCGCCGGCGCCTGCCAGCGCCTGACGTAGATGCTGCCCTGGGGCGTGGAAATGCGGGTTTCGCTCAGGGATGCGGGGATGTCGGTCATGCAGGAGGAAGGCATCGAAAAACTCCATGCCGGTCAGCGCCGGCCCGGCAGACATCATGCGCCCGCATGCCGCCAGAGGGCGACACCGTGGCGACGCGCAGGGCGGAATGCGGCAGCTTTTGTCTCTCTCGGGGCAGCTTTTGCGAACCTGGGCGCGCGGGTTCCTCCGATGGTGAGCGGCAAGGCAGCAGCGTATAAGTTGACCCTACCCCATGCTTGCGAAGGCCTGCCATGTCACACGCTTCCGCTCCCCTGCCCGGCGCCGCACAGGCTGCCGTGGACCCGCGCCAGTTCAAGAGCTTTGCCGAGTTCTATCCGTTCTACCTGCAGGAGCACAGCAACCGCACCTGCCGGCGCCTGCACTTCGTGGGCTCCACGCTGGCGCTGCTGTGCCTGTTCGCGCTGTTCCTGACCGGCAATTTCTGGTTCCTGCTGGGCGGCCTGCTGTTTGGCTACGGCTTTGCCTGGATAGGGCATTTCGGCTTCGAGAAGAACCGGCCCGCCAGCTTCAAGCGCCCGCTCTACAGCTTTCGCGGCGACTGGGTGATGTGGCGCGACATCCTGACGGGCCGCATCCCGCTCTAGACCGGAGCCTGCGGCCTTTGCTCCAGCAGATCGGCCAGCGTCATGCCTGCCAGCCCCGTGCGATCCCACAGCGGCTGCACGGCCGGCGACGGCGCCAGCAGCAGACGCTGCACCAGCGGCTGCAGCGGCGTGCGATGGGGCTCCACCAGCAGCATGTAGCGGGGCTCGGGGCCTTCGCTGGCCGCCACAGTGCCGGGGGCCTGCACCGTGCCCACCCAGTCCAGCACCGACAGCGCCTGCAGCACCGGATCGATCTGCTGCCAGTCCACACGCAGGCGCCGCGCCAGATCGCTGGCGTACAAGCCCTTGGCGGGCGACTCGCGCTCCTGTGCGAGGTACTGCAGGATCTCCACGGCCATCTCGAACTGCCAGCCCTGCTGGCCCGGCATGCGCTGCACGCCCGCCATCACGATGGGCAGGTAGGCCGTGACCACGGCGCCCAGCAGCACGATGACCCAGGCCATGTAGATCCAGATCAGCAGGATGGGCAGCGTGGCGAAGGTGCCGTAGATGACCGAATAGGTAGGCACCGAGGCCAGGTACAGGCCCAGCGCCTTCTTCGCCAGCTCCATGCAGGTGGCCACGAACAGGCCGCCCACCCAGGCATGGCGCCAGCGCACCGCCGTGTTGGGCACGTAGTGGTACAGGCCCGCCATGCCAGCGGCCAGCGCCAGGTACTCGATGGAATCGAAGATGAAGCGCAAGCCTTCGGGCAGCGCATTGACCAGCCCGCGCGAGGCCGACATCACATAGGACGACAGCACCAGGCTCAGGCCCAGCACCAGGGGGCCCAGCGTGATCGCCGCCCAGTAGATCAGCACGCGCTGGCCCAGCGGCCGCAACTGGCGCACGCGCCAGATGTTGTTGAGCGTGCGGTCAATGGTGAGGATCAGCGCCACCGCCGTGATCACCAGAATGGAAAACCCCGCCATGCCCAGCTGGCTGGCCTTGGAGGCGAACTGCGTCAGATAGCCCAGCACCTGGCGCGCGATGGTCTCGGGGATCAGGCTGTCGATCAGCCAGCGCTCCAGCACGATCTGCACGCGGGAGAAGATGGGAAAGGCCGTGAACAGCGCCAGCGCCACCGTGAAGAACGGCACCAGGGCCAGCACCGTGGTGAAGGTCAGGCTGCTGGCGGTCACGCCCAGCCGGTCCTCGCGAAAGCGTTCGCGCAGCGTGTGTGCGGTATTGCGCCATGGAAAGCAGCGCCAGCGTTCGCGCCACGATCTCGGCACCGCAGGCTCGGGCGGCTCGGCCAGGGACAGGCTGCGCTCCCGGGCAGGAACGGGCAGCGCCAGGGAGCCACCCTCCAGGCCATCGACGGGCTCCTTTTCGGGGCCGCCGCTCATCGCCACATCTCCGCCGCAAGGCGCATGTCTGCAGCGGGCGCGGCCATCCAAGCAATCACATGTTCAAAGGTCAAGACCATGGCCGATATGATGCCACCCCGATGACTGATTCCATTTCTCGCCCCGGCGCCGATGTCGCCGCCACCCGCTGGCTGGCGGTCTCCAGCCTCATGGGCCTGATCGTGCTGAGCCTGGCCTGGGAACTGTGGCTGGCGCCCATGCGGCCCGGGGGCTCCTGGCTTGTGCTCAAGGCCCTGCCGCTGGCGATTCCGCTGATCGGCCTGCTCAAGCACCGCATGTATACCTACCGCTGGGTCAGCCTGCTGGTGTGGATCTATTTCACCGAGGGCGTGGTGCGCGCCTGGAGCGACCCCGCGCCCGGGCGCTGGCTGGCGCTGCTCGAAGTTTTCCTGTGCCTGATGCTGTTCACCGCCTGCGCCCTGCATGTGCGCTGGCGCCAGCGCAGCGCGCGCCGCGCGGCCCAGGCGGCCGGCGGCTGAGCCCCCCGTTTTCATGCCTTCACGTCTTTGAAAGAAGTTGCAACATGACTGCACTGCTTGAACGCCTGCGCCAGATCGTCGGCGAAGCCCATGTCCTCACCGAGGGCGACCTTGTGGCCTACGAACAGGATTGGCGCCGCCGCGTGCGCGGCAAGTCCCTGGCCGTGGTACGCCCGGCCAGCACGGCCGAGGTGGCCGCCGTGGTGCGCGAATGCGCGGCCGCAGGCACCAGCATCATCCCGCAGGGCGGAAACACCGGCCTGTCGGTGGGCTCCACGCCGGACGACAGCGGCACGCAGGTCGTGCTCAGCCTCACGCGCATGAATGCCGTGCGCAACATCGACCGCGACAACCTGAGCTTCACCGTCGAGGCCGGCTGCATCCTGCAAAGCCTGCAGGAGCTTGCCGAGAAAGAGGGCCTGCTGTTCCCGCTGTCGCTGGCCGCCGAAGGCAGCTGCACCATTGGCGGCAACCTGGGCACGAACGCGGGCGGCACCCAGGTGGTGCGCTACGGCAACACGCGCGAGCTGTGCCTGGGCCTGGAAGTGGTCACCCCGCAGGGCGAGATCTGGGACGGCCTCAAGGGCCTGCGCAAGGACAACACCGGCTACGACCTGCGCGACCTGTTCATCGGCAGCGAAGGCACGCTGGGCATCATCACCGCCGCCACCATGAAGCTGTTCCCCCAGCCTGCGGCACAGCTCACGGCCTTCGCCGCCGTGCCCTCCATGGAAGCGGCCGTGCGCCTGCTGGGCATGGCGCACCAGTACCTGGGCGCGGGCCTGACGGGCTTCGAGGTCATGGGCCAGTTCGCTCTGTCGCTGGTGATCAAGCACATGCCCCAGCTGCGCGTGCCCTTTGCCGGGCTGATCGGCGCGCCGCCCTACTACGTGCTGGTCGAGAATTCGGACAGCGAGTCCGAGCAGCATGCGCGCGAGCGTTTCGAGGCGCTGCTGGAGCTGGCCTTCGAGGACGGCTGCGTGCTCGACGCCGTGGTGGCCGAAAGCCTGTCGCAGGCCCATGAGCTGTGGCACATCCGCGAAAGCATTCCGCTGGCCCAGGCCGAGGAAGGCCTTAACATCAAGCACGACATCTCCATCGCCGCATCGCGCATCCCCGCCTTCGTCGAGCACACCGATGCCGTGCTGCAGCGCGAGATCCCTGGCGTGCGCCTGGTCAACTTCGGCCACCTGGGCGACGGCAACCTGCACTACAACGTGCAGGCGCCCGAGGGCGGTGACGCCAAGGCCTTCCTCAACGAGCGAGAGCACCTGGTCAACCACCTCGTCTATGAAGCCGTGGCCGAATTCGGCGGCTCGTTCTCGGCCGAGCACGGCGTGGGTGCGCTCAAGGTGGACAAGCTGCAGAAGTACCAGTCCCCCGTGGCGCTGGGCATGATGCGCGCCATCAAGCAGGCGCTGGACCCGCAGGGACTGATGAACCCGGGCTGCATCCTGCCAAGGCAAGCCTCCTGAGCGCAACGCCGCCCCTTCTGGGGCAGCGCCGGGTTTGCACGCGCCGTCCTGAGCCAGGAGCGGCACGTGCCTGCCTTGTCAGGAAACCGGTTTGGCCTCGATATTGGCCATCGTCTTGTTGACCTGTTCGGGCCAGGCGATGTCGGCGCCGGCCGCATCGGAGAAGTCGGACTGTTTGCCGCCGGTGAGCAGCCACACGCGCAGGGCATTGCGGGCGGGATCGATCACGATGGCGCCCATTTCCTCGCCGCCCTGGTGCGGGCGCAGGCCGACGATGCTCCAGACATCTCCTTCCTTGGTCAGCGGGCCCACGGTACGCATATTGCTCAGCAGGGTCGGGTAGCTGGTGCCCAGCAGCGCCTTGAGCCGGTCGGCCAGCACGCCCTGCTCCAGGTAGTTGGTGCCGTCGTAGGGATACTTGCCCACGTACTCGGCCAGGCTGTCCAGGCCGGGCTCCCCCGCCTTGGCGGTGGAGGGCATGCGCGTGCGCGCGGGAAACGCCAGCACCAATTCCGGGGCTGGTGCAGCCACATCGAGTGCGACGGACTGCGCGGCCTTGGGAGTCGGGACGGAGGGAGAACGCGGATCGCAGGCTGTCAGCGCCAGCATGGCGACACCCAATGCAACGGCGGCCTGCCAGGGGGAGAGCATGGAAGACATGCGCAAGCTCCTTGTCAAAGCGGATGCGAAAAAAGCGGTGACGCCGGTGCGAAAGCCTGGGCAATGCACCGGCACCAGTCTGCGGGCATTTTCGCACCCGGGGCGCCAGACCTTGTTTCAAGGGGCATGGATACCGTCGGACAAGGCGCCGTATTCATCAAGGGATAATCCGGAAGATGAACACGACTCCTGCGCCCCGCCCAGCCCGCTCCCAGTACGAAGATTTCATGCGCCATGTGTACGAGCACGGCGTGTCCAAGACCGACCGTACCGGCACGGGCACGCGCAGCGTGTTCGGCCACCAGATGCGCTTCGACCTGTCCGAAGGCTTTCCGCTGGTCACCACCAAGAAGGTGCACCTCAAGTCCATCATCCTGGAACTGCTGTGGTTCCTGCGCGGCGACAGCAATGTGCGCTGGCTGCAGGAGCGCGGCTGCACCATCTGGGACGAATGGGCCCGCGAGGACGGCGACCTGGGCCCGGTCTATGGCGTGCAATGGCGCAACTGGCCGACGCCGGACGGCGGCCACATCGACCAGATCGCCGAAGTGGTC
The DNA here is from genome assembly GCF_018437695.1 of Delftia sp. WY8. Classification (NCBI taxonomy): domain Bacteria; kingdom Pseudomonadati; phylum Pseudomonadota; class Betaproteobacteria; order Burkholderiales; family Comamonadaceae; genus Delftia; species Delftia sp. WY8. The sequence continues at coordinate 5,516,323 of NZ_CP049795.1, read as the reverse complement.
AAGCAGCTCAAGAGCAACCCGGACAGCCGCCGCATCATCGTCAGCGCCTGGAACGTGGCCGACCTGCCGCAGATGGCGCTCATGCCCTGCCACGCCTTCTTCCAGTTCTACGTGGCCGACGGCAAGCTCAGCTGCCAGCTATACCAGCGCAGCGCGGACATATTTTTGGGCGTTCCCTTCAACATCGCCAGCTACGCGCTGCTGACCCACATGCTGGCCCAGCAATGCGACCTGGAGGTGGGCGACTTCGTCTGGACCGGTGGCGACTGCCACATCTACAACAACCACTTCACCCAGGTCGAGACCCAGCTGGCGCGCCAGCCCTTCGCCTACCCGACGCTTCAGATCAAGCGCCGGCCCGACTCCATCTTCGGCTACGAGTACGAGGACTTCGAGGTCGTCGGCTACCAGCACCACGAGCCCATCAAGGCCCCCGTGGCCGTCTGAGGCAGCAGAAAGACCCGCCCGATGGCCATCCATCTCATCTACGCACGCGCCGCCAACGGCGTCATCGGCAAGGACAATGCCATGCCCTGGCACCTGCCCGAGGACCTGGCGCACTTCAAGCAATTGACCCAGGGCTCGGCCGTGGTCATGGGCCGCAAGACCTGGGACTCGCTGCCGGCCCGCTTCAGGCCGCTGCCCGGGCGCACCAACATCGTGGTCACGCGCCAGGCGGACTGGGCACCCGAGCCAGCCGCCCCCGGCGTGCTGCATGCCACCAGCCTGGAGCAGGCCCTGGCGCTGGGCCGCCAGGCATCCGCCGACGTGTGGGTCATGGGCGGTGCCCAGATCTACGCCCAGGCCCTGCCGCTGGCCGACAGCATCGAGGTGACTGAAATCGAACGCGACTACGAAGGCGACGCCTTCGCGCCCACGCCGGGCCCCGAGTGGCAGGAAGTCTCGCGCAGCGGCCATGTGGCAGCCAATGGCCTGCCCTACAGCTTTGTGCGCCTGCAACGGCGCTGACACGGTCCTGTCGCAAACGGGGCTGGCGGGCACGGCGGGTCTGTGCAAATAATGTCGGTTTTCCAAGCCTGCGCCGTCTTTTGCATCTTTCCGCCATGAGCCTCGTCCAGCCCCTGCCCCCCGGTCCGCTCGACATCGTCGGCGACATCCATGGCGAAGCCGAAGCGCTGGAGCATCTGCTGGGGCACCTGGGCTACGACGTGCTGGGCCGCCACCCCCAGGGCAGGCGCCTGGTCTTCGTGGGCGACTTCTGCGACCGGGGTCCAGACAGCCCGGGCGTGCTGGCCCGCGTGGTGCCCATGCTGGAGTCGGGCCATGCGCTGGCCGTGCTCGGCAACCACGAAATCAACCTGCTGCGCGAGGATGCCAAGGACGGCTCCGGCTGGTTCTTCGACAGCCGCGTGGCCTCCGACACACCCAAGTACGCCCCGTTCGCACGCATGCCGCTGTGCGATATCCCCGACACCCTGGCCTTGCTGGAGCGGCTGCCCATCGCCATGGAGCGCGAGGACCTGCGCGTGGTCCACGCGGCCTGGCGCCCGCAGCAGATCGCCATGGCGCGCGAGCTGCCGCCAGGCAGCGCGCGCAGCGCCTATGACCACTTCGAGGCCGTGGCCGCCCAGCAGGCCCAGGTCAACAAGGTGGCCGAACGCATGCGCGCCGAGCGCCGGCAATGGCCGCACGACCTGGAAGACCGCAACTGGCTGCCGCCCTTCCTGCCCGCGCACAGCGAAAGCGAGCTGGCCAAGGCCATGGTCAATCCGCTGAAGGTGCTGACCTCGGGCGTGGAGCGCGAATGCCGCAACCCCTTCTACGCGGGCGGCAAGTGGCGCTTCGTCGAGCGCGTGGCCTGGTGGAACGAATATGAGGATGCCCAGGCCGTGGTCGTGGGCCACTACTGGCGGCGCCTGAATCGCGGCGGCCCGTCCTTCCATGGTGCCCAGGCCGAGAACCTGTTCGGCCAGACGGGCCCGCTGTCCTGGCACGGCCGGCGCGGCAATGTGTTCTGCGTGGACTACTCGGTCGGCGGCCGCTGGAATGCCCGCCTGGCGGGCGAGGACCCGCAGCAGCGCTTCAAGCTTGCCGCCATGCGCTGGCCCGAGCGCCGCCTGGTGTTCGACGACGGTGCCCAGGCGGACAGCGAGGAGTTCGGCGTTGCGGCGGCCGCTGCCGCATAGCACGCGCCAGATACGCGGCGCTTAGCGTCAGCAGCAGCGAGCGCGGTGCGCCGTATCAGTTGTTGCCCGACACCGTGTTGAACGAAGGCACGTAGCAGCGCCTGTCCAGCAGGTTGCTGGCGTTGGGCGCCACGCCCAGAGGGTGTCCGCCCCCTCCGAAGAGAGGGGGAAGCGGCGCAGCCGCTCAGGGGTGCCTCAGAACGTTCCGCGCAGCGTCAGCATCACATTGCGAGGCTCGCCATACCAGTTGTTGCCGCCGCTGGTGCCCACCGTGCGGTAGTAGACCTTGTCGAACAGGTTGTTCAGGTTGAGCACGGCCTGCCAGTTGCGGTTGATGCGGTACTGCACGCTGGCATTCCACACGGCATAGCCGCCCTGGCTGAACTTGAAGGGCACGGCCGCGCCGTCGAACTTGCCCGTGTCAGGATTGAAGGCATTGGCCGAGCCGCTCACGAAATGCGCGCTCTGGATATTGGCGCCACCGCCAATCGTCCATTGCGACAGCTCGCCGGGCAGGCGGTAGGTGCTCCACAGCTTGAACAGATGCTTGGGCGTGACGGAGTGGTAGATGCCTTCGATGCCCGGCGTCTTGTTGTGGTTGCGGTTGAAGGTGTAGCCGGCAAACAGCTGCCAGCCGCGCGCCAGCTCGCCCGAGATCTCGCCTTCCACGCCCTGGCTGACCACCTTGCCCTTGCTCAGCCAGCAGCAGTTCAGGCCCGCGTCGCCGATGTCGGTGTTGGGGTAGGAGGGATCGGCCACGGCCTCGCCATTGCGCTCTATGCGGTACAGGGCCATGGAGGCCATCAGCCGGCCCTCGTTGAACTCGCCCTTGGCGCCCAGCTCGAAATTGCGGCCCTTGATGGGGTCCAGCGGCGTGCCGGGAAAGGGCCCGCCCAGCTTGTCGGCCTGGGACTTGTGGATCTCGGCGACGCTGCCGTAGGCCGTCCAGCGGTCGTCGATGTCGTAGACCAGGCCACCGTAGGGCGTGAAGATGCCGCTCTCGCCATAGGACGACACGATGCGGCTGGTGAGATTGCCGGCCCGATCGAAGCGCAGCCAGGGCGTCTGCGTGTCGTAGCTGGCGCGGCGCGCGCCGACGATGGCGGTCAGGCGGTCCGTCAGGCTCAGGTTGAGCCGGCCGTACAGGCCTTTCTGCGTGGCGCCATAGCCCGCGAAGCTGCGCGTCTTCCAGACGAAGCTGGGCAGGGGAATGGCGCCCGGGTCGAAGCCGAACACGTTGATGCCCCCCGGCATGTCCACCTCGGACAGAAAGGTGTCCTGCGTGTCGCGGATCTTGACCCAGTCCGCGCCCAAAAGCAGCCGGTGCCTGCGCCCCAGCAAGGAGAACGTTCCGCTGACGTTGGCATCCAGCGCCTTCTTGGTGGAATAGAAATCGTTGGAGAACCCGCTGAGCGCCGCGCCCAGGCCGGTCGAGGGGTCCACCGCCCCGGACATGTCCGCCAGACGGCTGTCGCTGTCGACCTTGACGTAGTTGGCATGGGCACGGACGCGCCAGTCGCCTTGCAGCCGTTGCTCCAGCTGCGCAAACAGTTCCTTGTTGGTTCTGTCGTAGTGGCCCCAGCCGGCCATCAGCGCCGTGCTGCGCGGCAGGTGCAGATCGTCGCCATTGGCCGCGCGCGGCAGGCCGCTGCGCCAGGGCAGGCTGGCCGACTTGTCGTAGCTGCCGCCCAGGGTCAGCTTGGTCGCAGGCGTGAGATCGGCTTCCACGATGCCGTAGAGCAAGGTGTTGCGCGCATCGGCGTAGTCATAGAAGAACTCGCGGTCGCTGTGCGCCAGCACGGCGCGGCCGCGCACCCGGCCATCGGCAGCCAGGGGGCCCGCCACATCAAGTTCTGCACGGCGCTGGTTCCAGCTGCCCACCGAGGCCGAGGCCAGCACCTGCGGCTGTGCCGTGGGGCGCTTTCTCACCAGGTTGATGGAGCCGCCGGGCTCGCCATTGCCGCTGTACAGGCCGTCCGCGCCGCGGATCACCTGCACGCTGTCGTACATGGCCATGTTGGGGTCGAAGGTGCCCTGGCTGAAGGCGTCCACCGCCGCTCCGTCGATCTGGACATTGCTGATCTGGAAGCCCCGCGCGTAGAAGCTGTTGGCCGTGCCGCCCAGGCCGCCCGAGCCCGCGTAGTCCACCGTCACGCCCGTGGTCTGCTGCATCACGTCGCCCACGGAGACCAGGCCCTGGTCCTCGATGCGCTGGCGTGTGACCACGGAGATGGACTGCGGCGTCTCGCGCACGCTCTGCCCCTTGCCCAGCGACACGCGCGAGGCCGCATAGGAGCCCGAACCCTCCGTGGTATCGCCAGCGTGTGCCTGGGCCGTGACCAGCACCGTGCCCAGCGCAGCATCGGCTGCCGGCGACGGCTCCCTGGCGGGTGCCTTCAGCGTGTAGGCGCCCGGTACGGCGTCGATCACGGTCACGCCCGTGCCGGCCAGCAGCCGGTCCAGCGCCTGGCGCGGCGTGAAGCGGCCCTGCAAGGCCGGCGAAGTGCGGCCTGCAACGATCTGCGGATCGAACAGCACCTGGTGCTGGGCCTGCTGCGTGAACTGGCGCAGCGCGCCGGCCAGCGGCTGGGGCGCGATGCTGAAGGCCAGCTCCCCTGCCTGCCCCGCCTGCACGGACGATGGCTGCTGCGCCTGCACCGCCGGCTGCGCCAGCGCAACCAGGGCTGCGGCCACCAGCGACGGCATCCTTGCCCGCCGCCATGGCCTGCCCCTGTGCTGAAACTCTCCTCCCCAAATGCCCGCGCCCATGGCGGCGCTGCCGTGTTCTTTTCCTGCTTGCATCCCTGCTCCTGCTGCACTGTGTCCATTGCCCGCTGTCGCGGTGTGCGCGGTGGGTGGCAGGCAGACAGTTGAGCGTCCACCCGCCACGCGCGTGCGCGGCCGTCGCGGTTGTTGGCTGAGCTGTGCACTGGGCAGCGGCCTGGCTGGCAACCATGGAGGCGCGAGAAAACCCGGCCTCCATGAAGGTAAAACCCGCTACCGCGCCAAAGTGGGAACGTGGACGAACCGAGAAAGCGGGTTATTTACATTAATTTACAAATAGACAATGCACTCAATGCGCCGAGATCCGCCAGCCGCCCTGCGCTTCGGCCTGCACACGCACCGGCAACAAGTGCGGCAGCGAGCGCAGAAACACCTCGGGCTTGCCCGTCAGCGCCACGCCGGACACGGACAGCGCGGCCAGCCGCGCATCGCCATCCACCCGTACGGGCTGGCCCAGGTAGCGCGACAGATCGGCAGCGACCTCGGCCAGCGTTGCCTGCTGGAACACCATCTGGCCGCTGCGCCAGTCGCCCACCGTGTCCGCGCCGGCCGCCAGCGGATGCTGCGTGCCGTCGCGGGCATCGACGGACATGCCGGCACCCGCGCCCAGCAGCAGGCGCCGGTCGTCCGCCGCATGGCGGTCGGGGCGCAGCTCCACCTTGCCCTCCAGCACCTTGACCACCAGCGCGGGCGGCCCGGCGCGCACATTGAAGGCCGTGCCCACCACGCGGACCTGGCTGGCGCCGCTGTCCACGGTGAAGGGCCGCGAGCGGTCGGCGGCGACCTGGAAGAAGGCCTCGCCCTGATCCAGCACCGTCTCGCGGCGGCGCGGGTAGTAGCGCACCTGCAGCCTGGAGGAAAAATTCAGCGTGACCCGCGTGCCATCGGGCAGTTCAGCCTCGCGCACCTCGCCGGGGCCGGTGGCCATCTCGATCACATGGCTTGCGTGGTTGTCCCAGGCATACCAGCCCCCGCCCACGGCCAGCGTCGTGACCAGAGCCACCGACAGCAATGCAGGCATCAGGCCGCGGCGTGTGCGCTGACGTGCCGGCGCGGGCAAGTGGGCCTGTGTCTGCGCACGCGGCCCGCTCGCCCTGGCTTGCGGCGCAGCAGCCGCGTCGCAGGCCAGCGCCGGCCTGGGCAACTGCTGCAGGTCCAGCACCGTGCGCCCCAGGCTCTCGAAGATGCTGCGGTGCTGCGGGTCGGCGGCCAGCCAGGCGTCGAGTTCGCGCTCGTCGGCGCCGGTCCAGTCGGCTTCGCGGCGGCGGGCGAAGTAGTCGGCGGCGCGGGCATGCAATTGCAGGCGTTGCGGGGTCAGCGTCATTCCCGGCCCTCCCCGTCCGTCGCGGCCTGCGCCAGCAGGCCCTGCATCAGGCGCATGTCTTCGGCGCTGCCGTACTGCACGCGCAGCTCGCAATAGGCCATGGCCAGCGTCACATGGTTGTGCACCATGCGGCGCGTAATGCCCATGCGCTGCGCCACCTCGGTCTGCGTGAGCCCGTCGATGCTGTGCAGCACGAAGGCCTCGCGGCGGCGCTCGGGCAGCTCGGCCATGGCCTGCTCCAGCCGGCCCAGGCGCTCGCGGTGGTGCGCCGCCTGCAGGGGGTCCGAGCCTTCGCCGGCCGGCAATTGCTGCGCCAGTTCCATGTGTTCATCCAGCGAGACCGATTCGCGCCCCGGCGCGCCCGCCGAGCGGCGCCAGGCATCGTGCGATACATGGCGGGCGATCACGCGCAGATAGGGCTCCTGCTCCTCGGGCGGCAGGGCCTTGCCCGAGGCCGCATAGCGCACGAAGACCTCCTGCACCGCATCCTCGGCATCCTCGCGGTTGCGCATCTGCCGGCCCAGCAGGCGGCGCAGAGGCTGGTGCCAGCGTGCATACACGCGGGCCAGCAGGGAGGGGGCGGCATCATCGTCCGCGCCAGGCACGCGCGCGCTCACGGGCAGGCTCCCGGCACAGCGGTCAGGACGCAGGCAGGCACGCCAGCATGGGAAACGGACAGGACGAAGAAGAACGGCACGGGCGGCGATTGTACTGAGAATGGTTCTCATCAACACCCTTGCGGCCGGCACGCGCCATGCGATGCGGGTGCTGCGGATGCCTTACCGGCCCGCTGCCCCATGCAGCGCCACCAGCGTGGGCACCACCCAGTTCGGCGCAGGCTGCGCCCCGTCGAAGCACTGGTCCTCGGACGGCACGGCGATGACGGTCATGCCGGCCTGCCGCGCCGCATGTGTTCCCGAGACCGAGTCCTCGAACACCAGGCAGCGCCCGGCCGGCACACCCAGGCGTTGCGCCGCGAAGTAATAGATGTCGGGCGCGGGCTTGCCGCGCACCACCTGCTCGGCCGAGACGATGGCGTCGAACGCCGGCCGCAGGCCCAGCGCATCCAGGGTGTGGTGGCACAAAGACAAAGGAGAGTTCGAAGCCAGCGCCACGCGCCAGCCCAGGGCGCGGCAGGCGCCCAGTGTTTCGCGCACGCCGGGCAGGGCCTGCCCATGCGCGCTGACCAGGGCCGCCACGCGCGCGACCACGCGGCTCTCCAGCTCGCGCTGGCTGGGCCCCTGCCAGGGCCGGTGGGCATACCAGTGCGCGGCGACCTGCGCCGTGGTCATAGGCGCCGTCACGCGGGACATCTCGGCCGTGATGTCGATGCCGACCTCGGCAAAGGACTCGCGCTCGGCACGCTTCCAGAAGGGCTCGGAGTCTATGAGCAGGCCGTCCATGTCGAAGATGGCGGCGCCGAATCCGGCCTGGCCAAGGCCCGCGAACGAGGGAGCGGCTTCAGGGATTTGCATGGCGCGCATGCTAGCGCAGGCGGCAAGTGAAAGCAGTTGCTGTTAGCCTGTGCCGGCTGGCGACGGATGCAGGTGCATGCGATTGCCAGCCCTTCACAATCCTTAGCGAGCCCGCAATGACCAGCCCCCTGTACACCGCCTCCATTCCCGTCCTGCAGCAGATGCTGAAGGCCCTGTCCGACGTGCTCAAAAAGGCCGAGGAACACGCCGCGCAGAAGAACATCGATCCCGACGCCCTGCTGCAGGCCCGCCTGTTCCCCGACATGTTCCCGCTGGTGCGCCAGGTGCAGATTGCTGCGGACTTCGCCAAGGGCATCGCCTCGCGCCTGGCCGGCGCCGAGGTACCTTCGTGGCCCGACACGCAGACCAGCTTTGCCGAACTGCAGGCGCTGATCGCCAAGGCGCTGGACCATGTGGGCTCGTTCGCACCCGAGCAGTTCGCGCAAAGCGAGTCCCGCGAGATCGTGCTGCGCCCCGGCACGCCCAAGGAAAAGAAGCTGACCGCCAGCGCCTACCTGCTGCACTACGGCCTGCCGCAGTTCTTCTTCCATGTGACCACCGCCTATGCCCTGCTGCGCCACAACGGTGTCGAGGTCGGCAAGCGCGACTACATGGGCAGCTACTGAGCGTGCCGTGGCCGGTCTGGCCAGCGCTTCACTGCGCGGCCAGATCCCGGCCTCGCGTCTCCGGCAGGCACATGGCGAACAACACCACCATCACGTAGCCCGCCGTGGCGCAGATGCCGATGGCCATGCCCAGCGACAGGCCCAGCCGGTCGCTGAACACACCCACCAGCGCGGGGAAGGTGGCCCCGATGCCGCGGCCGAAGTTGTAGCAAAAGCCCTGGCCGGAGCCGCGCAGTTCGTTGGGGAACAGCTCGGCCAGGAAGGCTCCGGCGCCGCTGAAGATGCCCGACATGAAAAAGCCCAGCGGAAAGCCCAGCACCAGCATCCAGGCATCGGTGATGGGCAGCAGCGTATAGGCATAGGCCAGGCTGCCGGCGCCGATGGCGAACAGCGTGAAGGCCAGGCGCCGGCCCAGCCGGTCGGAGGCGTAGGCACCGCACAGGTAGCCTGCAAAGGCGCCGAAGATGAACATGAACTGGTAGCCGCCCGAGCCCAGCACTGTCAGGTGGCGCTCGTTCTTCAGGAAGGTGGGCAGCCACACGGCAATGGCGTAGTAGCCGCCCTGCATGCCGGTGAACATCAGGCTGGCCAGCACCGTGGTCTTGAGCATGCCGCCCTTGAAGATGTCCAGGAAGTGCCCGCTGCGCTCGCCCCGGCCCACGGCGGCACGGGTCTTCAGGTAGACCTCGGGGTCCTTGACGGTGCGGCGTATGTACAGGATCAGCAGGGCCGGCAGCAGGCCCAGCAGGAACATGGCCCGCCATGAGATCTCGGGCGGCAGAAACGAGAACAGCGCCATGGACACCAGCACGGCCGCGCCCCAGCCTATGGACCAGCTGCTTTGCACCAGGCCCACCGCCTTGCCCCTGAAGGCCGGCCGTATGGTCTCGGCGATCAGCACCGAGCCCACGGCCCACTCGCCGCCAAAGCCCAGGCCCTGCAGCGTGCGGGCCAGCAGCAGTTGGCCCGGTGTCTGCGCCAGGCCGCAGGCGAAGGTGAAAAGAGCGAATACGAGGATGGTCCACTGCAGCACACGCACGCGCCCGTAGCGGTCCGCCAGGATGCCGGCCATCCAGCCGCCGATGGCCGAGGCCACCAGCGTCGAGGTGCCGATCAGGCCGACCTCGGTCTTGCTCATGCCCCACAGCGACAGCAGGATCGGGGTGACCAGGGGCAGCGTGTAGTAGTCGAAGGCGTCCACGGCATAGCCGCCGAACGAGGCCGTCAGCGCCCGCTTTTCCTTGGGCTCGAGCTGGCCCAGCCAGTGGCCCCGGGGCTGCTCTGCGGCCAGGGTCCTTGCGTTGTCAAGGCTTGTCATTTGTTGTCTCCTTGCACTTCGGCTGCGCGAAGCGTCTTGCATTCAATGGCACTCCATCGGTTGTGATCCGGGCCTGGCCGGGCGGCCCTCCCCCGCCCGCGCCATGCCCCCTGCTGGCGGCGTGTCAGGCCGCCGTTCCGTAGCCGCCGCCCCCTGGCGTGCAGACTTCGAAGATGTCGCCCGGCTGCATGTGCACGGCGCCGATGTGGTCCAGTTCCTCCACCTGGCCATCGGCACGCAGCACACGGTTGATGCCCGGCTGCCCCGGCTGGCCACCTGCCATGCCGAAGGCCGGATTCAGGCGCCCGTTGGACAGGATGCTGGCCGTCATGGGCTCCAGGAAGCGCACGCGCCGCACGCCGCCGTTGCCGCCGTGCCAGCGCCCGCCGCCGCCCGAGCCGTCGCGGATTTCATAGCTGTCCAGCATCACGGGGAAGCGGAACTCCAGCACCTCCGGATCGGTCAGGCGCGAATTGGTCATGTGCGTCTGGACGACGCTGGTGCCGTTGAAGCCGCGCTCCACCCGGCCCTCGGCGTCCAGCACCGCGCCCGCGCCGCTGCCGCCGGCAATGGTTTCGTAGTACTGGTGGTGCGCATTGCCGAAGGTGAAGTTGTTCATGGTGGGCTGGCTGCCCGCCATCACGCCCAGCGCGCCGAACAGCGCGTTGGTGATGCAGGTGGAGGTCTCCACATTGCCCGCGACCACCGAAGCGGGCGGGTTGGGGTTGAGCATGCAGCCTTGGGGGATGATGACTTTCAAAGGCTTGAGGCAGCCCGCGTTGAGCGGGATGTCGTCGTCCACCAGCGTGCGGAACACATAGAGCACGGCCGCCATGCACACGGCGCGCGGCGCATTGAAGTTGTTGGTCTGCTGGACGCTGGTGCCCGAGAAATCGATGACGGCACTGCGCTCGGCCGTATCGACGGTGACGGCCACGCGGATCTGCGCGCCGTTGTCCAGTTCCAGCGTGAACTGCCCGTCCCTGAGCCGCGTGATGACGCGGCGCACCGACTCCTCGGCGTTGTCCTGCACATGGCCCATATAGGCCTGCACCACGGGCAGGCCGAACTGCGCCACCATCTTGTGCAGCTCCTGCACGCCTTTTTCATTGGCCGCGATCTGGGCCTTCAGGTCGGCCAGGTTCTGCTGCGGGTTGCGGCTCGGGTACTCGCCGCTTTGCAGCAGCTCGACCATCTCCTGGGCGCGCAGCACGCCGCGATCGACCAGCTTGAAGTTGTCGATCTGCACGCCCTCTTCCTCGATGCGCGTGGAAAACGGCGGCATGGAGCCCGGCGTGATGCCGCCCACATCGGCATGGTGGCCCCGGCTGCCGACGTAGAAGGTCGGAGATGCCTCGCCGGCGATATGGACCGGCGTGATGACGGTGATGTCCGGCAGATGGGTGCCACCCTGGTAGGGGTCGTTGAGTACGTAGACATCGCCCTGGGCCATGCGCCCGGCGTTCCTGCGGATCACCGTCTGGATGCTTTCGCCCATGGAGCCCAGATGGACGGGCATGTGCGGCGCGTTGGCGATGAGATGGCCCCGGGCATCGAACAGCGCGCAGCTGAAATCCAGCCGCTCCTTGATGTTCACCGAATAGGCGGTGTTCTGCAACTGCAGGCCCATCTGCTCGGCAATGTTCATGAACAGGTTGTTGAAGACCTCCAGCAGCACAGGGTCCACCGTCGTGCCGGCCGCGTACTCGACCTTGCGCGGCACCACCCGGTCCAGCACCAGGTGATCCAGCCCGGTGAGCCTGGCCGACCAGCCAGGCTCGATCACGGTGGTGGCGTTGCGCTCGGCGATGATGGCCGGGCCGGCAATGACGTCGCCGGGCCGCAGGTCCTCGCGCACCACCAGGGCCGCGCCATGCCAGGCGCCGCCGGAGTACATGCGCACGGTTTCGCGGCGCGGATGCTCGCGCGGCGGATGCTCCGGCAGCACCGGCTCGCTGGGCGCATCGCCCGCAATCACGGCTTCGACCGACACGGCTTCCACCACCAGGCCCTTGCCCGCCATCAGAAAGGCGAAACGCTGGCGGTAGGCCGACTCGAAAGCCGACTGAATGCCCGGCAGGGAGCCAAAGGGCACGACCAAGGCGGAATCGGAGCCCTCGTAGCGCACATGCACGTTGTGCCGCACCTGCACAGGGCCTGCGCCGACCTGCCGGCGCTCCAGCTCCGCCTGCGCGCCCGTGCCCAGCGCATCCAGGCATTCGGCGATCAGCGGCAGGGCCTCGGCAGTCAGCGCCAGCTCCATGGCCTGCTCGCGGATCACGGTCTGGTCCGCCAGGCCCATGCCGTAGGCGCTGAGCACGCCGGCCAGCGGATGCACGAACACGCGGGACATGCCCAGCGCATCGGCCACCAGGCAGGCATGCTGGCCGCCCGCGCCGCCGAAGCACTGCAGCGTATAGCGCGTGACGTCATAGCCGCGCGCCACGCTGATCTTCTTGATGGCGTTGGCCATCTGCTGCACGGCGATGCGGATGAAGCCCTCGGCCACGTCCTCGGGAGTGCGCCCCGTCTGCCGCGCCAGTTCCTCGAAGCGGACACGCACGGCCTCGCCGTCCAGTCGCTCGTTGGCGGCAGGCCCGAACACGCTGGGAAAGTAGCGCGGCTGGACCTTGCCGACCATCACGTTCGCATCGGTCACGGCCAGGGGGCCGCCGCGGCGATAGCTCGCCGGGCCGGGATGGGCACCCGCGCTCTCGGGTCCCACGCGGAACCGCGAACCGTCGTAGGCCAGCACCGAGCCGCCGCCGGCGGCCACGGTGTGGATGCTCATCATCGGCGCGCGCATGCGCACGCCGGCCACCTGGGTCTCGAACTCGCGCTCGAAGGCGCCTGCATAGTGGCTGACGTCGGTGGATGTGCCACCCATGTCGAAACCGATGACCCTGTCGTGCCCGGCCAGGCCCGCCGTGCGCGCCATGCCCACGATGCCTCCGGCCGGCCCGCTCAGGATGGCGTCCTTGCCCTGAAAACTGCCCGCATCGGACAGCCCTCCGCAAGACTGCATGAAGAACAGCCGCACTCCCGGCATCTCTGCAGCCACCTGCTGCACATAGCGGCGCAGGATGGGAGACAGGTAGGCATCGACCACCGTGGTATCGCCCCGGCTCACGAACTTCATCAGCGGACTGGTCTCGTGCGAAGTGCTGACCTGCGTGAAACCCAACTGCCGCGCAATGCGCGCCGCCATCTGCTCATGCCGCGTATGGCGGTAGCCATGCATGAAGACGATGGCCACGCTGCGCAGGCCGCGCGCATGGGCTGCGGCCAACGCCGTGTGCAGGTGCAGCCCGTCCAGCTCGCGCAGCACCTTCCCATGGGCATCCACACGTTCCACGGCCTCGACCACCTCGCTGTAGAGCAGTTCGGGCAACTGGATATGGCGGTCGAACAGGCGCGGACGGTTCTGGTAGGCGATGCGCAGCGCATCGCGAAAGCCCCGCGTGGTCACCAGCAGCGTGGGCTCGCCCTTGCGCTCCAGCAGCGCATTGGTGGCCACCGTGGTGCCCATCTTCACGCACTCCACAAGGTCCGGCGTGACCGGCTCGCCTGGCTTGAGGCCCAGCAGGTGGCGGATGCCGGCCACGGCCGCGTCCCGGTACTGCTCGGGGTTTTCCGACAGCAGCTTGTGCGTGGCCAGGCTGCCATCGGGCCGCTTGCCCACGATGTCGGTGAATGTACCGCCACGGTCTATCCAGAATTGCCAGCGCCTGTCATGGGGAGTGGAGCGTTCTTGCATGGTGTCGGAACCCGTTTGTCTCGAAGTTGAAGTCAGGAAAACCGTGGCCTGGAGCACGGCCCTCCGCCGGTGCCCACCACTGGCGTCCAATCTAAAAGTGCCCCTGGACCGCGTCCATCGAGAAGTTTTCGCCCCCTCTGTTCACGAAAACTGAACAGGAGCGGCCCCTTGCCGGCCAGCGACGCAAAGAAAAAGGCCCGCCGAAGCGGGCCCCAAGCCAGGCAGGCAGGCCGTCAGAACGCGGCCAGATGGCTGTTGCGCAACTCCGTCACCAGCATGTGGCCCGGCTCGTGCGTGATGGCGAATGGCAGGGCCGCCGAGCGTATGGCCTGCTGGGGCGTCACGCCGCAGGCCCAGAACACGGGAATCTCTCCCGGCCTGAGCGCCATGGGCTCGCCGAAGTCCGGCCTGTCGATGTCGGCAATGCCTATCTGCGCGGGATCGCCCAGGTGCACGGGCGCCCCATGCACGCTGGGAAAGCGCGAAGTCACCTGGATCGCACGGATGGCCTGGGCGGCCGTCATGGGCCGCATGCTGACCACCATCCGGCCACCGAACCGGCCCGCCTGGCCGTTGGCAATGTCGGTGATGAACATGGGCGCGCCCCGGCCTTCATCGATGTGGCGCACGGGCACGCCCGCCTCGCGCAGCGCGTCCTCGAAGGAGTAGGAGCAGCCGATGACAAAGCCCACCAGGTCGTCGCGCCACAGCTCCGTGAGGTCATTCACCTGCTCGGCCCTGTGACCATCGCGAAACACCCAGTACGAGGGCAGGTCGGTCTTCAGATCGATATCGCCCAGTTCGGGCACGCGGCTGCTGCCGGGCTCGGTCACGCCGATCAGCGGGCAGGACTTGGGGTTGAGGCGAGCAAACCGCAGGAACTCCTCGCTGCACTCGCGCGGCAATATCGCCAGGTTGCCCTGGGTGTAGCCGGGGCACTGCCCTGCCGTCTGCTCGCGAAAGCGGCCGGCGCGCACCTCCTGTCGGAACTCGGTCGGATGGGTCCAGTGCGTCATGGGTGAGCCTCTATTGAGTGGAGATGCCTCCCAATGTAAAAAGCAGCAGGCCACCGGTCCACTCAGGAATTGTGCGCAGCCTCTCCCAGAAAAACTGAACAGCCACTGCAGCCCGCGCAGACACCCATGAACATCCGCTTTCTGGAAACCTTTGTGCTGCTGGCACGCATCGGCAGCGTGCGCCGCGTGGCCGAACTGGTCCACGCCAGCCCCGGTGCCGTCTCCATGCGCATACGCGGGCTGGAGTCGGACCTTGGCGTGACCCTGTTCCACTGGGACCGCAAGACGCTGCAGATCACCGACGCCGGCGCCCGCTTGCTGCGGCATGCGGAGGCCGTCATCGAAGCCGCACGCACCCTGGAGCGTGCCGCCAGGTCCGACGACGCCATCGGCTGCCGCCTGCGGGTCGGCGTGCTGGAGACGGCGGTACACACCTTCCTGCCCGAATTCGTCAAGGCGATGGGCGCCAGCCTGCCGCACATCGAGCTGGACCTGACCGTCGATCTGAGCACCCACCTGTCGGAGCAGATGATGCGGCGCGACCTGGACCTGATCGTGCGCACCGGCTGCGGCGTGGACCCCCAGTTCGCCGTGGTCGAGAACCTGCTGGAAGTGCCCGTGCACTGGATTGCCAGGCGGGGCCTGGTGCCCAGGAAGGATGGTCTGCACAAGGCGCTGGGCAAGCAATTGCTGACACAGATGCGCGGCACCGGCCCCTACGAGCAGGCCGTGGCCATGGCACAGCAGCTGGCCGTGCAAAGCGGCATGGTCTCCAGCGATCTGCGCATCTCGGGATCGCCCTCGCTGGCGGCCCTGGTCTCGCTGGTGCGCGAGGGCCTGGGCGTCGCCATCATGCACGGCATGCTGGTGGCGCCGCAGCTGGCAAGCGGGGAGCTGGTGGAGCTGGAGCTGCCCACGCCGCCCTCCTTTCGCATCACCACCTGGTACCCCAAGAGCCCGCCGCCCGGCGTCACCGACACTGCCCAGGTGCTGCGCCGCGTCTGCAAGAGCTACTGCAAGCGGGTCAGCCCGCATCTGGCGCGGTACATCGGCTAGGGCGCGGATGCCGGCGGCGGCTCCTGCCCGTGCAGCAGCGCCAGAAAGCTGGCGGCCGCCTGGCTCAGCGGCCGGTCGCGGCGCACCAGGCTGCCGTAGGACTGCAGGTTGCGGCGCATGCGGTAGGGCAGGATGCGGACCATGCCGTGCTCGGCATGGTCGCGGGCCACGGCCTGCGGTATCACGGCCACCAGATCGGAGTTGCGCACCAGGTTCATGGTGGTGAGGATGGAGCCCGTCTCGATCAGGCCGCGCGGCAGCGGCAGGCCGTGGGCCTGGAACTCCTGGTCGATCAGCGCGCGCATGGGACTGCCCGGCGGCTGCAGCACCCAGCCATGGGCCTGCAACTGCGCAAAGCTCACGCTGCGGGCACGCGCCAGCGGATGGCCGCAGCCCGCGATGATGGACAGGGCCTCATCATCGAGCGAGCAAAACCGGTGATCCGCGTCGGACGGCCCGGCCGGACGGCCCACCACCACCTCCAGCACCCCGTCCTGCAACTGCGCCAGCAGCCGGTCGCTGGTGTCCACGGCCACCTCGATGGACAGCAGCGGCCACTGGCGCTTGAGCGCCAGCAGCGCCTGCGTGAGGCGGCCCGGCGACGCCGCCATGATGCTGCCCACGGCCAGCCGCCCCGCGCTGCCTTCGCGCAGTTCCTGCAGCTCGCGGTTCAGCGCCTCCATGCCGCCGCGCAGATGGCGGAAGTAGCCCGTTACGCGCTCGCCCGCCGCGTTCAGCTGCAGGCCGCGCCCCACACGGTCGAACAGGGGCAGGCCCAGCGCGCCTTCCAGCTCATGCAGCATCTTGGTGGCGGCCGGCTGGCTCAGGCCCAGCCGGGCTGCAGCGCCGCGCAGCGTGCCCTGCTCCTCTATGGCCAGCATCAGCGCCACCTGCCGCATGCGCAGGCGGTTGAGCAGTTGCGGCGTGCTGTCCCTGCGGTCGATGGAGCCCATGGAAGTCCCTTTGAATTGATTGCCTGGAGTTATCCATTCATCAGCAATTTTCAGTTTACGGCAATCAATTGCCTGCCTAGCATGGACCCACAACAAAAGCACCGGAGACAAGACATGCAACGCCGCATCCTGCTGGCCGCAGCCGCCCTGCTGCCCTCGCTCGCCACCGCTCAAACCCCGCCAACCCCGCCCGACTGGCCCGCGCGGCCCGTGCGCATGCTGGTGGGCTCGGCCCCGGGCGGCGGCACGGATGCCATGGCACGCGCCGTGGCCGACCGGCTCGCGCCGCTGCTGCGCCAGCCGGTGATCGTGGAAAACCGCCCCGGCGTCTCCAACACCCTGGCCGTGGACATGACGGCCAAGTCCACGGACGGGCACACCATGGTGATGGGCGTGGTCACGGCCCATGCCATTGCCCCGCACCTGCTCAAGCTGGGCTACGACAGCAACCGCGACCTGGTGCCTGTGGCCTATGTAGGCGCAGTGCCCAATGTGCTGGTGGTGGGAAACAACCTGCCCGCCAACTCGGTGCAGGAACTGGTCGCCCTGGCCCGCAAGGAGCCCGGCAGGATCAACTTCGCCAGCAGCGGCACGGGCAGCACCCAGCACATCGCGGCCGAGATGTTCAAGGACGCGGCCGGCATTGAACTGACCCACGTGCCCTACAAGGGCAGCGCCGCCGCCCTGGTGGACCTGGTCAGCGGCCAGGTGCAGATGAGCTTCGACACCATGCCTTCGGTGATCGGCCAGATCAAGGCCGGCAAGCTGCGCCCGCTGGGCGTGACGTCACCGCGCCGCAACGCCCAGCTGCCCCAGGTGCCGACGCTGGCCGAGGCCGGCCTGCCGGGCGTGGAGATAGGCGCCTGGTACGGCATCTACATGCCAGCGGCCACACCCCGCGCCGTGCAGGCCCGGGTGCACGACGAAGTCAACAAGGTGCTGGCCCTGCCCGAGACGCGCACGCGACTGGAGGCCGTGGGCGCCGAGCTGCAGCCCATGGGCCAGGCGGAGTTCATTGCCTTGCACAACGCCGAGTACCAGCGCTTTGGCGAAATCATCCGCAAGAACCACATCAAGATCGACTGAGCCGCACATGCCCGCATCCGAACTTCCCGTCGTCGCCCTGACCCTGGGCGATCCCGCCGGCATAGGCGCCGAACTGATCGCACGCCTGCTGGCGCGGCCCGAGGCCATGCAAAAGGCCAACATCGTGCTGGCCGGCGACCCCTGGCTGTGGCAGCAGGGCCAGCGCATCGCGGGCCTGCAGGTGGCCACCACACCCATCGCCGGCATGGCCCATGCACGTGGCCGCACCGACACCGCCCTGCCCGCCTTCCTGGCCCTGGACACGGTGGCCCCCGATGCCGTGCACCCGGGTCGTGCCGAAGCCGCAGGCGGGCGCTCGGTGCTGCAGGTGCTGGACCGGTGCATGGACGCGGCCCAGGCCGGCCAGATCGACGCCATCTGCTTTGCGCCGCTCAACAAGCAGGCCATGAAGCTGGGCGGCCTGCGCCATGAGGACGAGCTGCACCACTTTGCCGAGTACCTGGGTGTGAGCGGCTATTTCTGCGAATTCAACACGCTGGGCGATCTGTGGACCTCGCGCATTTCGTCCCATGTGCCGCTCAGGGACGTGGCCGGCTATCTGAGCCAGGAGCGCATCGCCCAGGCGGCCGAGCTGATCTACCGCGCGCTGCTGGCCAGCGGCATGGCGGCCCCCAAGGTGGCGATTGCGGGCTTCAACCCGCACAACGGCGACGGCGGCACCTGCGGGCGCGAGGAGATCGACATCATCGCGCCGGCCGTGCGCGCGCTGCAGGCCCGCGACTGGCCCACGCCCGACCCGTTCCACGGCCCCTTCCCGGCCGACACCATCTTCCTGAAGGCCCAGGCCGGCGAGTACCAGGCCATCGTGACCATGTACCACGACCAGGGCCAGATCGCCATCAAGCTGCTGGGCTTCTCGCGCGGCGTGACCGTGCAGGGCGGCCTGCCGATCCCCATCACCACGCCGGCCCACGGCACGGCCTATGACATCGCGGGCCAGGGCCGGGCCAGCGTGGAGGCCACCTGGCAGGCCTTCCTGATCGCCTGCCGCATGGGCGCCGCGCGCCTGTCCTGACTGACTTCACTCCCCCGCCCTCACCATCATGAAAATCAAATCCGTCCGCGCCCGCGTCTACGAATGGCAAGGCAAGACCGTGCCGCCCCAGGGCAACTTCTGCTCCAACGCCATGGACCTGCTCTATGCGCCGCAGGAGACCATGTCCACCTTCCGCTTCCATTCCTGGACGGTGGTGGAGATCGAGACCGACGACGGCATCGTCGGCCTGGGCAACGTGGCGCTGGCGCCGCGCATCGCCAAGGCCATCATCGACGAGTACCTGGCGCCCCTGGTCATCGGCCACGACCCATGGGACTACGAATACCTGTGGCAGCGCATGTACCGCGCCACGCACGCCTGGGGCCGCAAGGGCGTGACCATGGCCGCCATCTCGGCCGTGGACCTGGCCATCTGGGACATCCTGGGCAAGAGCGTGAACAAGCCCGTGTTCAAGCTGCTGGGCGGGCGCACCAAGGAAAGGATTCCCTGCTACTACAGCAAGCTCTACCGCACCGACCTCAAGGCCATGCAGCAAGAGGCGCAAAAATTCCTGGACCAGGGCTTCAAGGCCTTCAAGATGCGCTTCGGCTACGGCCCGGCCCATCTGCAGGAAGGCGTGCGCGAGAACCTGCGCTCGGTCGAGGCCGTGCGCGAAGTCATAGGCTACGACTGCGACCTGATGCTGGAGTGCTACATGGGCTGGAACCTGGAGTACGCCAGGCGCATGCTGCCCAAGCTGGAGAAGTTCGAGCCGCGCTGGCTGGAGGAGCCCGTGATCGCCGACGACATCGACGGCTACGCCGAACTCAGCCGCCTCACCAGCATTCCGATCTCGGGCGGCGAGCACGAGTTCAGCCTCTACGGCTTCAAGCAGCTGCTCGACAAAAAGGCCGTCAGCGTCGTGCAGTACGACACCAACCGCGTGGGCGGCATCACGGCCGCGCACAAGATCAATGCGCTGTGCGAGGCGTTCAGCGTGCCCGTCATCCCGCATGCGGGCCAGATGCACAACTACCACCTGACCATGAGCACGCTGGCCTCGCCCATGGCCGAGTACTTCCCCATCTTCGACGTGGAGGTGGGCAACGAGCTGTTCTGGTACATCTTCGACGGCGAGCCCGTGGCCGAGAACGGCTTCCTGCAGCTCAGGGACGATGTGCCGGGCCTGGGCCTCACGCTCAAGACCGAGTACCTGGACCAGTTCCGCATCGTCGAATGAGGGAGCACGCCATGCCCGGAATTTCTCGGCCGCGCTACAGCGGCATCTTCCCCGTGGTCCCCACCACCTTCCACGAGGACGGCACGCTGGACCTGGCCAGCCAGAGGCGCTGCCTGGACTTCATGATCGACTCGGGCGTGGACGGCCTGTGCATCCTGGCCAACTTCTCCGAGCAGTTCCTGCTGGCCGATCACGAGCGCGAGGTCCTCACGCGCACGGCGCTGGAGCATGTGGCGGGCCGCGTGCCCGTGATCGTCACCACCACGCACACCTCGTCGCGCGTGTGCGCCGAGCGAAGCCGCCGCGCGCAGGACATGGGCGCGGCCATGGTGATGGTCATGCCGCCCTACCACGGCGCCACCTTCCGCTTCGGCGAGCCCCAGGTCCACGGCTTCTTCCAGGCCGTGTCCGATACCATCGCCATTCCCATCATGGTCCAGGACGCGCCGGCCGCAGGCACGCCGCTGTCCCCCGCCTTCCTCGCGCGCATGGCCCGCGAGATCGAGCAGGTCTGCTACTTCAAGATGGAAACCGCAGGCGCCGCCGGCAAGCTGCGCGAACTCATCGCCCTGGGCGGCGAGGCCATCGAAGGCCCCTGGGACGGCGAGGAAGCCATCACCCTGCTGGCCGACCTGCAAGCCGGTGCCACGGGCTCCATGACGGGCGGCGGCTTTGCCGACGGCATACGCCCCATCATCGAAGCGCACAGAAACGGCGACCCCGACACCGCATTCGCCCTCTACCAGCGCTGGCTGCCCCTGATCAACCACGAAAACCGCCAGGCCGGCTTCCTGGCCGCCAAGGCGCTGATGAAGGCCGGCGGCGTGATCGCCTGCGACGCGCCGCGCGCGCCCTGGCCGCCCATGCACCCCGAGGTGCGCCGCCAGTTGCTGGACATTGCGCGGCGGCTCGATCCGCTGGTGCTGCGCTGGGGGCACTGAGGTTCCAAGGCCCCGCAAATAGCTATCTCGGGGCCTGCACGATCCCCGACACATCCAGCACATACATCTGCCGCTGGTGCTCGTGCACGGAGTCGATGCAGACCTGGCGCCCGTCACGGCTCCAGCGCGGGTGCAGGTCGCAGCGGTTTTCCTTGCTGAGATCGGGAGAGGCGTAGAAGCTGCCCAGGTCGTGGCGCTCGCCCGTGTGCATGTCGTACAGGAACAGGAAGCGCTCGTGCGTTCGGTCGTCGGGATAGGTGTCGCTGAGCAGCCAGCGCGTGTCCACGGGCGAGAAGCTCATGTGGCCGTTCTCCACCAGCACGCCTGCGCCCACCACCTGCACGTCACCGCCCTCCACATCGTCATAGAGGTGATAGTGGATCTCCCCGGCATGCGGGCCCCACACAATGATGTGGCTGTCGTCCTGCCATAGCGGATGCGAGATCTGGTATTCGGACTTTTCGTAGTCGAACGTGCCCACGGCCATCGGGTCGAAGTCGTCGGCCAGCTGGGGCAGCGGATGGTCCGAGCATTCGAGCAGGCGCATGTCGGACCCATCAGGCGCCATGGTGATGAGGCGGTGCAGAAAGCAGGTTTCGTCCTTGACGCGTTCGGTCCAGCGGTGCAGGAAAAGAATGCGCGAGGAAGACGGGTTGACCTCGATATGGCTGACCCAGTGGATGGCCTTGTCCATCGATGTGCGGTGATGAAATGCCTTGAGGCGCGCATAGCTGGCCAGCAGCCTTGCCTCGCCCGTCGCGACCTCCATGCGCCAGATGCCGTCGTCCTCGGGCGCCAGGGGCAAGGCGAAGGGACCACCCTCTTCGCTGTAGCCAATGGTTTCGTGCGTGACGTACAGACGACGGTAGTCCACGCACAGCGCCCAGGCACTGATGGGCGCCACCACATACACAGGCATGGGCAGGGTGCGCCGCGCGCCGCTGTCCACATCGATGACCACGGAGCCGAACCCCGGATAGCGTCCCCCGGAATCTGCCGTCCTGTCGTTGTGGATCAGCTGGCGGCCCGCCAGCCCGTCCAGCCACTGCAGCTGGCTGCCCATCTGCCAGTTCCAGGCGCCGGTCTCGCCCACGGCGTGGAAGCGGTCACCGTTTTCGGTATCGAAGTAGCCGATGGACGCCCGCGCCTGGGGCGTGAGGTACTGGTCCATCCACGGCGTTTGCTGCGCCAGCACCAGGCGATTGCTGCGGTCCCAGCTGGACTTGTTGTAGTAGCCGAAGAAGTGGTGCTGGCGGCCATCGCCCAGGCGGTGGCAGGGGACGAAGGATGCGGGGGTGTTCGAAGTCATGGAGCGTTTCATTGGGCGGAGATGTGGCCTTCGGCGATCACGCGGTCCCAGCGCTGCTTTTCGCGGGCAACGAAGGATTGCGCCTCAGGCAGGCTGTTGGCGACGGCGCTCATGCCCTGCTCTTGCAGGCCCTTGCGGAACTCGGGTGTGGCCACGACCTTTCGGATGTCGTCATTGAGCTTTTTGACGATGGCCTCGGGCACCTTGGAGGAGACGGCCACAGTGGTCCAGGAGGTGGCCACAAAGTCCTTGAGCCCGGACTCGGCCGCCGTGGGCACGTCCGGCAGGGCCGGCAGTCGCTGGCTGCCCGTGACGGCCAGCGCCTTGAGCTTGCCGCCGCGTATGTGCGACAGCACCGTGGGCGGGTTCTCGAACATGAGCTGGATCTGGCCGCCCAGCAGGTCGTTGATCGCGGCCGAGCTGCCGCGATAAGGCACGTGCACGATGGGCGCGCCCGCCTGCAGCTTGTACAGCTCACCCATCATGTGCACCGACGAGCCCACGCCGGCCGAGCCGAAGTTGACCGTGCCAGGCGCCTTTTTGGCCAGCGCCGTCAGCTCGGCCAGGTTGCTGGCGGCAAGGCTGGGCGTGGCCACCACCACATGCGGCATCTCGGCCAGCACGGTCACCACGCGCAGATCCTTTGCGGGGTCATAGGCCAGCTTGCTGTATACGCCATAGGCGGCATGCAGGCCGATGGAGCCCACCATCAGCGTGTAGCCGTCGGCCGGTTGATCGGCCACATATCGGCCTCCCAGATGACCGCCCGCGCCGGGTTTGTTTTCCACCACCACCGGCTGGCCCCAGAGCCGGCTCAGGCGGTCGGCCAGCATGCGTGCCTGCACGTCGGAGCTGCCGCCTGCAGTGAACGGCACGATGATGCGCAGCTGGCGCCCCGGCTGGGGAAAGCCATCCTGCGCGATGGCGGCGACTGGTGCCGTGCCAGCCAACGAGGCGGAGATGGCCACAGCGAGCATGGCGGCTTTGCTGCCTGCGCTTGTCTTGATCATGGAATCCTTTCGATGGCGCTGCCGCGCCTGGGCAAACGATGCAATGAGGCCAGTGTAGAAAGCGGGGCATCTTTGGAAAAATGCATTTTTCCGTGGCCTCTATACAGAAAAGATATACATTGCCAGCCACCCCGAGCAGGACCGAATCGCCATGTCCAGACCCCTGAGCGCCCGAGAGATCGAAGCCTTCCGCGCCGTCATGCAGACCGGCACCACCACGGCCGCCGCGCGGCTGCTGCACACCACGCAGCCTTCGGTCAGCCGGCTGCTGGCCCAGATGCAGGCGGCCGCAGGGCTCAAGCTGTTCGACATGCACAAGGGCCGCCTGCGCCCCACGGCCGAGGCCGTGGAACTGTTCGCCACCGTGCAGCAGCATTTCCTGGGGCGCGAGCGCATAGAGCGCGACCTGGCCGCACTGCGCCAGTCCGGCGCCGGCACGCTGCGCATAGGCTGCACGCCGGCCCTGGGCCTGAGCGTGATCCCGGCCGTGGTGCGCAGCTTTGCACAGCGCTACCCGGGCACCCACATCAGCCTGCAGACCCTGGGCTCCACGCCCTTGCGCGAGGGCCTGCTGCATGGCCACTTCGACCTGGTGGTCAGCACCATGGCGCTGAGCACGCCCGAGCTGGACGCCACCGTGCTGCACCGCAGCCGCGCCGTCTGCGTCATGCACCCGGACCATGCATTGGCCACGCGCACACGGCTGCACGTGCGCGACCTGCAAGGCCAGTTGCTGCTGACCCTCAACGCCGATGACGATATCTGCCTGCAACTGCGCCACACCATGCAGGAACACGGAATAGAAGCCGGCTCCACCATGGAGACCACCTACTCCTCCACCATCTGCACCCTGGCCGCCCAAGGGCTGGGGCTGGGCGTGGTCAACCCCTACGTGGCCTCGGTGTTCGCGCGCGACCTGCGTGTGCTGCCACTGCTGCCAGCCTGCGCGGTGGAGGTGGTGCTGGCCCTGCCGCCCCAATACGCGCCCACCGAAAGGGCTGACTGCTTCGTGCAGTTGCTGCGCGAGCAATTGCACGCCTATCCGCAGGCCCGCACGCCCTAAAATTGCGGCCGATTGGAGACAAGCGGTTTGCAAACGAGTACCCACGAGCCCATGCTCACCCCCGCCGAGCGCGAGGCCATCAATTCCGGCCAGTGGTTCTGCAGCCTCTCGCCCTCGCTGCGCCATGACATCCTGCGCCAGACCACGGTCCGGCGGCTCAAGGACGGGGCACTGATCTATGCACGCGGCGATGTGCCGCACAGGTGGTATGCCTGTGCGCAGGGCGCCGTGCGCATGAGCTCGACCAGCCTGTCGGGTCGGCAGACCACGCTGGCCTATGTGGAGCCGGGCGCCTGGTTCGGTGCCATGTCCACCTTTCTTGACGAGCCGCGCACGCGCGATGCCTATGCCCATGGCGACACCACGCTGCTGTGCGTGGACAAGGAGAGCTTTCACGCCATCCTGGCCACGCATGTGGAGTTCTACGACGCCCTGCTGCGCCTGCAGGCCCACCGCATACGCCAGACCTACGGACTGGTGGAGGACCTCAACACCCTGCCCCTGCGCGCACGCCTGGCCAAGCAGCTGCTGCACCTGTCGCGCAGCTACGGCACACAGGTGCTGGACGACCCGCGCGAGCTGCGCATAGGCCTGCAACTGGTGCAGGAGGAGCTGGCCCAGTTGCTGGGCGCCTCGCGCCAGCGCGTGAACCAGGAGCTCAAGCGCATGGAGCGCGACGCCTGCATTCGCGTGGAAGCCCAGGGCCTGGTGGTCAGGGACCTGGTGGCCCTGCAGACCATCGTGCGCGAGGCCAGCCTGGCCGGCGCCTGAGGCCGGCGCCGGTTCAGCGCCGCCAGTCGATTCTTGCCGGGCGGCCCGGCAGATGCAGCGCAGCCGTTGCAGCAGGCGCCTCGGCCAGCAACCGGCCCTTGCGGAACACCTTCAGGCGCGTGGCGCGCAGCCGTATCGCCTCGGCCGCATCGCGCGCCTGCAGCAGCACGAAGCTGGCATCGCAGCCGGCCTCGATGCCATAGCCGTCCAGGTGCATCACACGCGCCGCGCGCGTGGTCACGGCGTCGAAGCAGTCGCGCATGCCGTCCTGGCTGGTCATCTGCGCCACATGCAGGCCCATGTGGGCGACCTCCAGCATGTCGCCCGAGCCCATGCCGTACCACGGGTCCATCACGCAGTCATGGCCGAAGGCCACGTTGACGCCTGCGGCCAGCAGCTCGGGCACGCGCGTCATGCCGCGGCGCTTGGGATAGCTGTCCTGGCGGCCCTGCAGCGTGATGTTGATCAGCGGATTGGCAATCACGGCCACGCCGCTTTCGGCGATCAGCGGCAGCAGCTTGCTCACGTAGTAGTTGTCCATGCTGTGCATGGAGGTGCAGTGCGAGCCCGTGACGCGGCCCTGCAGGCCCAGGCGCTGCGCCTCGAAGGCCAGGGTTTCGATGTGGCGCGACAGCGGGTCGTCGGACTCGTCGCAGTGCATGTCCACCAGCAGGCCGCGCTCGGCCGCCAGCTCGCACAGCAGCCTGACGCTGTCGGCACCCTCGGCCATGGTGCGCTCGAAGTGGGGAATGCCGCCCACCACGTCCACGCCCTTGTCCAGCGCCCGCCGCAGGTTGGCGACGCCGCCAGGCGAGCGCAGCACGCCGTCCTGCGGAAACGCCACCAGCTGCAGGTCGATATAGGGAGCCACCTGGCGCTTGACCTCCAGCAACGCATCGACGGCCAGCAGGCGGACATCGCTGGTATCCACATGGCTGCGGATGGCCTGCAGCCCCTTGGCCGCCGCCCAGTCGCAATACTCCAGCGCGCGCGAGATCAGCGCCTCGGCCGTGAGCAGCGGCTTGAGCTCGCCCCACAGCGCTATGCCCTCCAGCAGCGTGCCGCTGCGGTTGACGCGCGGCAGACCGTGGCTCAGCGTGGCATCCATATGGAAATGCGGATCGACGAAGGGCGGCGAGACCAGCTGGTGCTGCGCATCGACCACTTGGTGGGCTGGCGCTGAAAGACCGGCCGCGACCTCGACGATGCGCCCGCCCTGCACGGCGATGGACATGTCCTGGCGGCCGTCGGGCAGCGTGGCGTGAATGACGAGTAGATCAAGCATCTGCGTATTCTGCGGGCATGGCCACGCACCCGCAGACTTGCCTGACCACGCTGAATGGCCTGCCAGCGGTCAGACCGAAAGCGCAAGGGATCAGGGGGAACTACTGGTAGCTGATGGTGAAGGTCGCCGCCGCATTGGCACTGCCTATGGTCACGTTCTCTTCGGTCTTGACATAGCGCGCCGTCAGCGGGATATCCAACCGCTCCTGCCCGTAGGCAACAGACCCTGCAAACCATTGATTCCTGTTGCCGGCGGCATTGGAGTCCGGGCCAAAGCCCAGTATCTGGTCATCCTTGCGGATCTGCACACCCACACCTTTTGCCACCGAGGTTTTGGACAGGGTCAAAACATTCCCGATATTTGCAGGATTTTCCACGTCCGTCAGCGTGACATAGGCGTTGGTCAACGAACCTGGGATGCCGCCCTTGCACAACAACGAGATGAGGAAGGAGCGGGGAGCACCGGTTGAGCCGATTGAGGTGAGTTTTGGAGCGACAGTCTGGGCCATGCGCACGGGCTCCGGCGCCTGTGGGGTACAAGTGGGCACCCTGGGCCGGAGGACGACGGGCGAGGAAAAGCTGTATTGAGCGAGAATCTGGCCAAATGCATCAGTCGCGCGTTCGTACAGGAAATCGCTGTCCAGCACGCCACCTGCAGTGATATCGCCATCTGCGGTCTTGATCAACTCAACTTTGACATCGGAAAGTTGATATGCAAAAGATCCGGGGTGATCGGAATGCTCCGAAGTACTTACAGGCGCAGCACCATGTATAGTCGAAACCCTCATTCCAATACCCTCGACTGTCGTCGGGTATATATTATTGACTGGTGTAGATTTACCTACGCTATAGCCCATGACCCGTTGCTTACAATTCATCAATCTATCGCCAACCCCATTACTCAGTACCGCCACAGCGGCTTTTGAGTAAATCACCGTGTTCTTGGCCACAGTGGGATTGAACTCTGGGGGATTGAAATTACTGAACACATACTTGTAATAGCCTGCCCCATCACTTGTATCTTTAATTTCGCATTGGGACCATGCGGAGGTGGCCATCATTGCCAAAATAAATATCATGACAGCCTTGTTTATTCTGCAAAAAGCACCTGCGAATATATTCATTTTGAATACCTCCGGATAATAAAAAATTCCAAGGCCGCATTTCCTTGGTAAATTTTCAATCATAGGCACCTTTCATCCGAGATGAAATCAGATCAATCTGATTCAAGGTCTGCCCGGTGCCATGAAGGTCGTGGCGAGGCAGGCGATGGACATGTCCTGGCGGCCATCGGGCAGCGTGGCGTGAATGACGAGTAGATCAAGCATTTGCGTATGCTGCGGGCAGGGCCCGGCGCTCTCTCTTTCGGTAGGGTTTCATCAGGGCCTGCGGATAGCTGGCCCTGCGCTGCCGGCATGCGCGCGCCCTCCCCGACGATACCTATCAGGGGCACAGTCCTGCGGCCTGCGCAGACTCGTGCTGGAGCCTGCGCTCCAGGTTTTGCCAGTCGCTATGAAGGTCGCGCGCCACGCGCGGGCGCCTGCAAAGCGCAACGTGGCGCGCCTGGGACAGCGGTTGCAGCGCGGCCAGTGCCTGCAGGCGCAGGGCATCGTCGTTCAGCAGTTGCGCGGCGGCCAGCCGGGCCTGGGCGATTCCGATTTCGGCATATGCACGGGGTGCAGGCAGCTGTTGCGCCAGGGCCTGGCGCACTTCAGCGGCATCACCCATGCCTATGGCAATCCAGAGCCAGGCGATCCAGCTGTCCTGGGAGGCGTAGTGGCCGGCCTTCTTCGGCGGGGTGCGCTCCACGCTTTGGCGGGCCAGTGCCACGGCAGCGCCAGTCTGGCCGTGCTCGGCCATGAACCGGGCATGCAGGGTTTCGGCCTGCATCAATGAGAAGATTTTCCATTCACGGCGCTGAGCCGAATCCGCAGTCACGGCATGTGCAGCTTGCGGCGCTGCCTGAAGCGCGGCCTGGAGCGCGATCACATTGGCCTGCAACTGGGCTTGCGCCGCTTCGGGGTGGCCGCTGGCATCCAGCAACCGGGCGAGCTTGATGCGCGCGTGCAGCAGCAGGAAATCGTCCGGCGCATCGGCGTCGGCGCGGCGGATCTCCACGGCTTGCACCATCCGATCAAGCCTTTGCGCCACGGTCTGATCAGGCGGTCCCCAGAACGCAAGAACTTCCTGCACGCTGGCCAGCACCCGGCGTGCAGGGCCTGGCACGTCCTGCAGGTCGGCCACCAGTTGCTGGCGCAAATTCGTTGCCTGCTCGGCGGTATCCGCCGTGTCGGCCATGCCTTTCAATGCAAGGGCACGCTGCAGATCACTCTGTGCCCGGGACTGCGTCATCGCCCAGGCCGATTGGTAAAGTGCTTTGGCGCGCGCCTCGGCCAGAGGATGGTCGTCCATGAGTTGCAGTTCCCCGGCGGATTCCAGGTAGATCTCCACCCGTTGCTCTTGGGCAGACGGGGGCAGTTGGTCGGCCTGGGCCAGGCGGGCCTCGATCTCGGCCAGGTGCTGCTCCGGTACGTAATCACGGCGGGCAGACAGCTCCACATCCCACAGCGCAGCAAGAACCTGCCGCCCCTGCGGCGCAGCTTGATGAATGCCCATGACCATGGCTACCGGCAGCAGCAGGCAGGCCAGGTAGATTGCCAGGCCCGCTGCGCCTTCGGCCCAACCGGGCGCACGCGATTGCAAGGAGGGCAGCAGTGCGCCTGCAGCGGCCGCGCGCCGGACAAAGGGCCAGCGCGCAAAAGCGGGTTGCTGCAGCACGCCGAATGCGCGGTGTACGGCATCGGCCTCTCTGACCGGGGCCTGGCATGCCTCCTGTTGAGGAAGCGTGTGCAGGGTGCGATGCACGGCCCGCTCCAGTTGCATCACACGCCATTGCCATGGCAGCCCCATCAGCAGCACGCCGGTGAGGATGGAGATCAGGGGGTCCCGGCTGAACCAGGCCAGCCCACCCAGCGCGGCCATGCCCGCCAGTGCAAACACCAGCCGCATTGCGGGCAGGCGAGCGAACAGCAGGCTCTCCACCACGCGGCCGCCATCCAAAGGCGTGAGGGGCAACAGGTTGAATGCGTTGACGACCAGGGTCAGCAGCAGCAATTGCATGGTCCAGGCGGGTGGCTGCGGGAGCAGGCCCCAGCCTACGGCAGCCAGCGCTCCCACAGCCAGCAACAGCCCAGGCATGGGACCGGCCAGATAGACGCCCACTTTTTGCAGCGGCGTGGCGTCCGCCTTTTCTCCGGTGGCCATGCCACCCAGGCCAGGAATGAAGAAGACGGATTGACGCTGGTAGCCCGCCCAGCGCATGGCCAGCCAATGCCCTCCTTCATGCACGGCGATCACCACCAGAAGCATCCACGCCATGTCCCATGAAAACAGCACGGCGCCCGCTGCCAGGAACAGCGCCGCCGTGATCCAGAAACTGCGGTGGCGGTTGTGCGCCATGCCCAGCCCGCGCTGCACGGCTTTCTGGTAGCGAAAGCGCAGCGCCTCGGACACTTGCCGGACCTGCGGCCCATGAAGGCATGCACCGGCAGATGGGCTGGCGGGCACCGCCCTGTCTTCCTTGCGCACCTGGCGCAAGGCACGCCAGGCCAGCCGCAGCGACTCGCGCCAGCTGAGCCGCCAGAACCCGGGCCCGGCAGGCAGCGCACGGCCCTGGGCCACCAGTGCAGGGACTTGGCTCCGGCCCCACTCATCCAGGCGCTGTACCGCCTGGTCAAGGCCCTGGACCACGGGAGCCCGGTCGCCGGACAGGCGCTCGGCGTAGGCGGCCCAGGCCGATGCGGTATCGGGCTGGGCATCGTCCAGGTAGGTCCAGCCGGGCGGCGCAGGCAGGCTTGTCTGAGGTAGGCCATTGAAGCCCATCCAATTGCGCCCGTCGGCAAAGAATGTGAGCCAGGTCACGGAGCCCACGGTGCGGCCATGCCTGGCGCTTCCCGCCTGTTCGGCCTGGACCATCGCCCAGGCCCGCCCGTCGGCATGGACGAACAAGTCCACCTCCAGAGGAAGGTCGGGATCCATGGCCTGCGGATGCGTGCCCTGCAGGCTGGCACACCAGGTGAAGCCCAAGGCTTGCAACTCCGGCCGCATGGCATCCAGCACCGCCCGTGAGTCGGGCTCCAGTGCCTGGCGCTCCACCACGGCCATGGGCGCAGCACGCAGGCGCAGGCGCATGCAGTTCAAAGTGGCCAGCAGCAGCGAGAGCGCATACAGCAAGGGAATCGCGCCCAGCAGCGCCAGCCAGGGCGCGGCTTGTGAGAGCCAGTTCATCATCTTGAATAGTCTTGTCGATGGAGTGTGACGGTTCTGATGTGCCCTCCCAAAAGCTCCTCCAGGCAGATCAGCATCGGGATCGTAGCCTTGCCACCCGTGATGCGACAATCAAATCAAAGGACCATTCTTCAAATGAAAATCGCCACCTGGAACGTCAACTCCCTGTCCGTGCGCCTGCCGCAGGTTCTGGCCTGGCTGCAGGCCAACCCTGTCGATGCGCTGGCGCTGCAGGAACTCAAGCTCACCGACGACAAGTTTCCGCTGCAGGCGCTGCAGGAGGCCGGCTACCACGCGGTCAGCCATGGACAGAAGACCTACAACGGCGTGGCCTGGCTGACGCGCACGCCGGTGCGCGACGTGGTGCGCAATATTCCGGGCCTGGATGACGAGCAGGCCCGCATCATTGCCGCCACCCTCGATGCCGAAGGCGGCCCGGTGCGCCTGATCAATGGCTACTTCGTGAATGGGCAGGCGCCCGGCACCGACAAGTTCGCCTACAAGATGCGCTGGCTGCAGGCGCTGCAGGACTGGGTGAAAAGCGAGATGGCAGCCCATCCGCGCCTGGTGCTGGTGGGCGACTTCAACGTGGCGCCCGAGGACCGCGACTCCTACGATCCGATCGGACTGAAGGACACCATCCACCACACGGTGGAAGAGCGCACGCATTTCCAGGCGCTGCTGCAGCTGGGCCTGACCGATGCCTTCCGCATGTTCGACCAACCCGAGAAAAGCTATTCGTGGTGGGACTACCGGATGCTGGGTTTCCAGAAGAACCGGGGCCTGCGCATCGACCACATCCTGGTCAGCGAGGCCTTGCGTCCCAGCGTCACCGCCTGCATCGTGGACCGCGCGCCGCGCAAGAATCCGCAGCCCAGCGACCATGCGCCGGTCGTCGTGACCCTGGGCTAGGTTTTCAGACTTGCGCTACAGCATGTAGCGGCGCAGCCAGTGGATGGCCTCGATCTGCCCGCGCAGCATCAGGGACTGGCGATGCAGAACTTCGCTGAGTGGCGCCGGCAGACGGGACTGCTCAGCAGCCTCATAGGCGCTCAGCCATTGCTGCTGGCAGGACTCGG
The DNA here is from genome assembly GCF_018437695.1 of Delftia sp. WY8. Taxonomy (NCBI): domain Bacteria; kingdom Pseudomonadati; phylum Pseudomonadota; class Betaproteobacteria; order Burkholderiales; family Comamonadaceae; genus Delftia; species Delftia sp. WY8. Next base: position 5,484,800 of record NZ_CP049795.1, on the reverse strand, counting down.
CCTGGTCCAGCACGTAGTCCGCGCCCTCTTCCCTGCCCAGCAGCCCGTCCCAGAAGGCGTTGCGACGCAGCGCGGCACGGCTGTCGCGCACGGGCAGCACCACGCCGCCGTTGGCGTCGATGGCGCGTTCCAGGTCATCGACCAGGACCTGGCTGGCATTGAAGTGGCGCGCCAGTACCTGGCCTATCAGTCCCTGGGGCATGGGATCCATGCATTCGCCCAACCGGACATGGGCCTGGCGACCCAAGGCCAGCACGGCATTGAGCAGCGCCGTGGTCTGCAGTTCCAGCGTGGAAGCCGCAGGCTGTGCGGGCGTGCGCCGGCGCGCCTGCAGCCAGGAGGCCTCCACGGCCTCACGCACCTGGTTCCAGTGCAGCAGGCTGCCGCCCCGTCCCTGCTCCCAGCGCTCTTCCAGCCGGGCTTCTGCGGACTCGAAATCCTGCTGCGCGTGTTCCGGCGACAGGGAAGCCTTCCAGCCCAGTGCATAGGCGGGCCGGTATTGGTCGTAGCCGCGGCCCGGCACGAAGTACGGCTCCAGGAAATAGCGGTCATGCCAGTACGCATCGACCGGCTCGCCGAGCTTGCGCGGTGTCGATGGGTACATCACGCCCGGGCGGGCGGGTTTGGCCTTTTGCCAGAGGTTGGAGAGGACTGTGGGCACGATAGGTCGGGACGTAGGCCGTTCCAGCGAAGAGGACTCCATTGTCCCAAGCCCGGGCGGCCCGGCCCGTCAGCACCCCGGGCGCCGGCCTGTAGGAGCCGGACCCTTGCCAAGGCAAGGGCCCGGCCGCCCGCCGGCTTGCCTTACTCGAAGGCGTCCTCGTCCATGCCCAGCTCCTGCAGCTTGCGGGTGATGGTGTTGCGGCCTATGCCCAGGCGCTGGGCGGCCTCGACCCGGCGGCCGTGGGTGACGGCCAGGGCCGAGCGGATCAACTGCGCCTCGAAGCGGCGGGACAGCTGGTCCCAGACCTCGCCATGCCCCTGGGCCTGGGTGTGCTCCAGCAGCTGGCGCGCCTGCTGCCCCAGCAGATGCACCCAGTCCAGGTCGGACGTGGCCAGCCCCCCGTCATGCGGCTGGGCCAGCGACGGGGCTGGCATGGCGATGCGGCCCACTCCCTCTTCCGCCACGGCCGGCGCATGCGACAGCATCACCGGTGCGGGCACGCCGGCATTGCCGCCGCCCACGGGTGGCGCGGCCTCGCCCAGCACCTCGGGAGGCAGGTCCTTGACCGAGATGACCTGGGCTGGCGCCATGACGGTCAGCCAGTGGCAGATGTTCTCCAGCTGGCGCACGTTGCCGGGAAAGGCGAACGACTGCAGCCGCTGCATGGCATCGACCCCCATGCGCTTGGGCTCCACGCCCAGCTGCCGCGCGCTTTGCTGCAGGAAGTGGCGTGCCAGCATGGGCACGTCTTCGTTGCGCTCGCGCAGCGCGGGCAGGCGCAGGCGGATGACGTTGAGGCGGTGGAACAGATCCTCGCGGAAGGCGCCGTTGCGCACGCGCTGCTCCAGGTCCTGGTGGGTGGCTGCGATGACGCGCACATGTGCCTTGACGGCCTGGTGGCCGCCCACGCGGTAGAAATGCCCGTCCGACAGCACACGCAGCAGGCGCGTCTGCAGGTCGAAAGGCATGTCGCCGATTTCATCGAGAAAGAGCGTGCCGCCCTCGGCCTGCTCGAAGCGGCCGCGCCGCTGGGTCTGTGCGCCCGTGAAGGCGCCGCGCTCGTGGCCGAACAGCTCGGACTCCAGCAGGTCCTTGGGGATGGCGGCGGTGTTGATGGCCACGAAGGGGCCGCCCGCCACGGGCGAGTGCTTGTGCAGCGCGCGCGCCACCAGTTCCTTGCCCGAGCCCGACTCGCCCGTGACCAGCACCGTGACCTGGCTCTGGCTGAGCCGGCCGATGGCGCGGAACACGTCCTGCATGGCAGGCGCCTGGCCCAGCATCTCGGCCTGCAGCGGGGCCTGTGCCTCGGCCACGTCCTCGCGCAGGCTTTCCTCGACGGCGCGGCGGATGAGTTCCACCGCCTTGGGCAGGTCGAAGGGTTTGGGCAGGTACTCGAAGGCTCCGCGCTGGAAGGCCGAGACGGCACTGTCCAGGTCGGAGTACGCGGTCATGATGATGACGGGCAGGCCGGGCTGCTGGGCGCGGATCTGCTCGAGCAATTCCAGGCCGGAGCCGCCGGGCATGCGGATATCGCTGACCAGCACCTGTGGTGGCTGGCGCGCCGGGTCGCTGGCATCGACATCGGACAGTGCCGTGAGCACGTCGCGCGCCTGAACGAAGCTGCGCGTTGCCCAGCCTTCCCGGCCCAGTGCCTTTTCCAGCACGAAGCGGATGGAAGGGTCATCATCCACGATCCAGATCGGTTTCATTGGTGGTGCTTCCTTCCCTTGTTGCAGTGTTGACTTCCGTGGGCCTCAAGGCAGGGGAATGAGGATGCGGAAATCCGTGCGGCCCGGCTGGCTTTCACATTCGATCAGCCCCTGGTGGCGCTGCACGAAGGTCTGCGCCAGCGTCAGCCCCAGTCCCGAACCGCCATCCCTTCCCGATACCAGCGGATAGAAGATCCGCTCCTTGATGGCATCGGGAACGCCTGGCCCGTTGTCGATCACATGCAATTCCAATGCCAACCGGTAGCGTTGGCGACCAAAAGTTACCTGGCGCGCCACACGGGTTCTCAAAATGATCTCGGCATCGCCGGCCGCGATGCGTTCGTGCAAGGCCTGCGCCGCGTTCTGGACGATGTTGAGCACGGCCTGGATCAGCTGTGCGCTGTCGCCCCGGAACTCGGGAATGGAGATGTCGTAGTCGCGCGTAATGGTCAGCCCTGCAGGATGCTCGACCAGCACCAGCGAACGCACGCGCTCGCAGACTTCGTGGATGTTGACGTCACCGACCTCGTGCGGATGGCGGTGCGGCGCCAGCAGCCGGTCGACCAGCGCCTGCAGACGGTCGGCCTCGTGGATGATGACTTCGGTGTACTCGCGCAACTCGGGCGCGTCCAGATCCATCTGCAGCAGCTGGGCCGCGCCACGGATGCCGCCCAGCGGGTTCTTGATCTCGTGGGCCAGGTTGCGGATCAGCTCCTTGTGCGCCTGGGCCTGCTCGCGCAAACGCTCCTCGCGGTCCTGGCGTGCCTGCTGCTCCAGCGGCCAGAACTCCACCAGCACATGGCCGGGCCGCTCGGCCAGGGAAACCGTGACGTGCACAGGAAGCGCATCGCCCCCCACGCGGTGCAGGCTGGCCTCGAAGCGCAGGGCAGCGAAGTCGTTGTCCTGGGCGCCGCGCAAGGCCTTGTCCAGCAAGGCCGGCTCGGTGAAGCAGGCAGCCAGCTCGCTGCCTTCGAGCATGCGGCGCGACAGGCCCAATGCGTTCTCAAGGGCCGCGTTGGCGAAAAGCACGGCGCCTTGCTCGTCGAGCACGGTCATCAGCGTGCACAGCAGATCAAGCGCCTGATAGGAGGCCGGGGGCGCCGGCCGGTCGTCCTGGATCATGGCCGGGCTCGCATGGGCCGCTCGGGCCCGTCAGTTCTTGGGAAGTCGATCCAGTTCGCGGCGGATGCCGGCGACATCGCCTTCCTGCCGCGAGATGCTGCTCTTGAGCTGCTCGACACGTTCCAGATAGCCCTGGGGATTGCGCAACTCCAATGCGGTGCGCTGGGGATTGCCATCGTTGTACTCCTGACGCAGCTGTGTCAGCTTCTCCTGGGCGCGGGCCAGCTCGCTTTCGAGGATGGTCCGCGCATCGGAGTCGCGGGCCTTCTGGGCGCTGCTGTTGACCTTGGCCGGAGCGGGCGATCCTGCCGCAGGAGCGGCGGAGGTGCGCGGCGCCTGGCCGCCGCCCGAGGCCGCCGGCTTGCTGCCGCCATGGATCACCGTCACATGCCCGCCGTCCACCGGCTTGCAGTCCTTGGCCTTGGCCTGGCTGACGTTGTTGGTGTACTCGTTGCCGCAGCGGTAGATCACGTCCTGGGACCAGGCTCCTGCCGACAGCAGCGGCAGCAGCAGCGACACAAACAGTTTCTTCATTCCATTCCCTCGGGTAGCCAGATCGGAAGGGCCCGGCTTGTCCGGGCAAGTATCGCTCCATCTTCCGGGCTGGACGTCATTTCTTGAGCGGGACAACCCCTTTTGGTTCCACGCCCAGCATACCCAGGTCCTGGCCGAAAGCAAAAAAGGCGGCTTGCGCCGCCTTTTTGCCGACCCGCCTTACAGCGAGAAGTACATGTCGTACTCGACCGGGTGCACGGCCTGACGGTAACGGGTCACTTCGCCCATCTTCAGCTCGATGTAGGCATCGAGCATGCTGTCCGAGAACACGCCGCCCTTGGTCAGGAACGAACGGTCTGCGTCCAGTGCTTCCAGGGCCTGGTCCAGGCTGTGGCAGACCGTGGGCACCAGCTTGTCCTCTTCCGGGGGCAGGTGGTACAGATCCTTGGTCGCGGCTTCGCCGGGATGGATCTTGTTTTCCACGCCGTCCAGACCCGCCATCAGCAGGGCCGAGAAGCCCAGGTAGGGGTTCATCAGCGGATCGGGGAAGCGTGCCTCGACGCGGCGGCCCTTGGGGTTGGCCACGTAGGGGATGCGGATCGATGCCGAGCGGTTCTTGGCCGAGTAGGCCAGCTTGACCGGAGCCTCGAAGCCGGGCACCAGGCGCTTGTAGCTGTTGGTGCCGGGGTTGGTGATGGCGTTCAGGGCACGGGCGTGCTTGATGATGCCGCCGATGTAGTACAGCGCGAAGTCGGACAGGCCGGCATAGCCGTCACCTGCGAACAGGTTCTTGCCATCCTTCCAGACGGACTGGTGCACGTGCATGCCGGAGCCGTTGTCGCCCGGATAGGGCTTGGGCATGAAGGTGGCGGTCTTGCCGTAGGTGTTGGCCACGTTCCAGATCACGTACTTCATGACCTGTGTCCAGTCGGCGCGCTCCACCAGGGTCGAGAACTTGGTGCCGATCTCGTTCTGGCCGGCGCCAGCCACTTCGTGGTGGAACACTTCGACGGGAATGCCCAGCTGCTCGAGCAGCAGCACCATCTCGGCGCGCAGGTCCTGGGTGCTGTCCACGGGCGGCACGGGGAAGTAGCCGCCCTTGTTGCGCGGACGGTGGCCACGGTTGCCGGACTCGAACTTGGCGCCGGAATTCCAGGGGGCTTCGTACTCTTCGATTTCGTAGAAGGTGCTGCCGGGTTCGGTGTTCCAGCGCACGCCGTCGAAGATGAAGAATTCAGGTTCGGGACCGAAGTAGGCGGTATCGCCCAGGCCCGAGGCCTTCAGATAGGCTTCGGCACGCTTGGCCACCGAGCGGGGATCGCGGTCGTAGGCCTTGCCATCGCCGGGTTCGATCACATCGCACTGCAGGAACAGCGTGGTCTCTTCAAAGAAGGGGTCGATGTTCGCGGTGGCGGGATCGGGCATCAGTTGCATGTCCGATGCTTCAATGCCCTTCCAGCCTGCCACCGACGAGCCGTCGAAGGCGTGGCCCGAGGTGAACTTGTCTTCGTCGAAGTGCGACACCGGCACCGTGACGTGCTGCTCCTTGCCACGGGTGTCCGTAAAACGAAGGTCCACGAATTTGACCTCGTTCTCCTTCACCATGTTCAACACGTCTGCAACGGTCTTTGCCATCAGATCTCTCCTGCCAATCTGGCTGATCAAAAAAGATAAATACTATTAAGCAGTTTGCGTGCCAGGCTGCATCCATTGAGTGCATGCCCGCAGACTGGCACCTGCTTGGCGCGCCAGCCCCGTGATTCTGCCGCCTTGCGTGGGCGTTGTGGATGACATTGCAGCCTGGCCCGGCCCGAGTGCCCACTCACCAAATCGGTGCAGATTTGGATGAAGGGCCGTAAATCAGATATTCCGCACCAATTCAGGGCCAAGACTTGCACCAAATGAGTGCAGACCTTCCAGCAGCGTGGGCCAGGCCTTGGTGACGGCACCAGCTTCGCCCTTGACACCAAGTTCTATGTGCCGGCCGTGCTTGGAATCATCCACGCTGGGCAGGCTGAACACCTTGACGCCCGGGTGGTCGCGCTCTATGGCCACCATCAGCGGCGTCAGCGTGGCTTCCATGCCGCCGTAGACGATGACCGAATGCTCCCGCTGCACCGTGCTGTGGAAATGCTTGGCGTAGCGCTGCTCCAGCACCCACTCGACCATGCGCCAGGCCATGACAGGGAAACCGGGCACGAAGTGCACCGTGCCGCTGGCGCCCGAACAGGAAAAGCCCGGGATCTTGTTGTAGACGTTGGGGATGATGCGCGCGCCTTCGGGGAAGTTGCCCATCTGCAGCCGGTGCAGGTTGTCGGCCCGCTGGGGCTCGTAGGGCTTGCCTTCCTCGGTGGCCACATCGCGCATGCGTTCGCGGATCAGGGCCACGGCCTCGGGATGCAGGGCCAGCGGCACGCCCAGGGCCTCGGCTGCGCATTGGCGCGTGTGGTCGTCGGGCGTGGCGCCTATCCCGCCAAAGCTGAAGACCACGGCCTGCGATGCGAAGGCGCGGCGCAGGGCGTCGGTGATGCGTGCCCTATCGTCACCCACGTACTCGGCATGGGCCAGGGACAGGCCACGCGCGCCCAGCAGCTCTATCAGCTTGGGAAGGTGCTTGTCGGCACGCTTGCCCGACAGGATTTCGTCTCCGATGATGAGTGCGCCAACTTGAAGGGTCATGTGGTCTTTTCTTGCGGGGTGGGGGGAACAGGGGCTGTGCCGGAGCCTTGCGGCGCGTCGGGAGCGTAGGGAATGATGGGGGCTTCGGGCAGCGCCGGCTCCTCCTCGCGCATGCGCTGCAGCGCCGCCAGGCAGAAATGGGCAAACCACAGCGAGGAGAAGGCGAAGATCAGCGCATAGATCCAGATGGCCACCGGAATCAGTATCCAGAAGGCTGCAACGAAGACCACGCCCGAGGCCCAGACAATGGCCGGAGCCGCCCCCAGGTAGCCACAGACCACGCCCATGAGCATCAGCGCCAGGCGGTGGCGCAGGAACAGGCTGCGGCGTTCTGGCTTGCTGGCGTGGGCAGACAGCGCGTCGAAGGCCATGACGCGGTAGGTCAGCCAGCCCCAGATCAGCGGGGGGATCACCACCACCAGGGGAGGCACGAACCACAATGGAACCGATACCAGCAACGCGATCAGGGCGATCAGCGAGGAGCCGGCCGACCACAGCAGGCTGCCGATCAGGGTGGCACCCTGCCTGCGCTCGAGTGCCGGAAAGCGCCGTTGCGCCACCAGTTCGACCAGGGCAGGCGTCATGAACAGCGCCACCAGCAGCAGCGAGACCACGACCAGCACCGGCGTGACCGAGAGAACGACCAGCACCGGCGCCACCAGCTCGGGCAGCGATTGCACGCCCATCCAGGACCAGACCGTGTGCAGCCAGCCCACGCCCTGCAGGACTCCTTCCGTCCAGACCACGGCATCGGCCCAGAAGAAGTAACCCAGCAGCCAGGCCGTGATGGCCATGAAGAGCAGGGGAAACAGCGACCATGCAATCACCCGCTTATGCAGGCAATACGCCGTCGCACGCCAGAAGGAATCGAGTAGCAAGCCCATGCCGGCAAGCATACCCCGAGCCCAGCCTCAAGCGCGACCCATCAACCTTAGGAACCCACGCCATTGCTGGGCCCAAAAGCCCTGGCCGTAGTCGCGCAGCTGGCCCTGGGCATTGGGCTGGACCTGATCGCGCACGCCGGTGGGATCGAAGCGCAGCTCGAAATTGGCGGTGCCGAACAGCATGTCCCACCAGGGCAGGAGTACGCCGAAGTTGTTGCCATGCGCCTTCTTGTTGCGCACGGGCGCCATGGGCTCGTGGCCAATGCCGATGGCGTGGTGGCGGCGGTGAAAGCGCGGGCTGATCCACAGCCGCTCGCCGATGGTGCCGAACCAGACGCGCAGGTTGGCATGCTGGAAGCTCTCGCTGAGCTGGGTGAAGGCCACGATGGCCACGAACTGGCCTGGAGCCACGCCGATGAGCTGGGCCACGAGCACGATGATGGTGTCGCGGATCACATCGTCGAGCAGGTGGTTGCGGTTGTCGCTCCACACCGTCATCTGGCGCTGCGAGTGGTGCAGCGCATGCAGCTTCCACCACCAGCCGATGCTGTGCTGGCCGCGGTGTATCCAGTAGTCCAGGAAGTCGAAGGCCAGCAGGTAGATGATCAGGCTGACCCAGGCCAGGTCGGTCACGCCGGGCCAGACACCGTCCAGGTGAAAGCTCGGCAGGCCCCAGACATGCAGGCGGCCCATGAGCTCGTCCCACAGCGGGTCCAGCGTGAAGAACAGCGCCAGCCTGAACAGGCCCAGCCGGTGCACAACGGTATAGATGATGTCCACATGGATGGCGCGCCGGTCGGTAACGGGCTCGACGGGCCGCCAGTACTGCAGCGGCGCGATCACGGCCACCATGATGAAGATCTGCAGCAGGCCCACCAGCAGCCAGCCTGTGGCGTCGTAGGCATCCTCCAGCAGGCTGGCCTGTCCCAGCCAAAAGAGCACAGGCTGGACAACGCCCTCGAACAGGCGCTGCTGCGCATTACCGAACCACTGAATCCACCAGTCCACACCACGCTCCCATCGCCCGCCGCGCTGCGCGCGCGGACGTCATGCGAATTTTGCTATCCAATCCCGATAGTCGGGATGCTCCCGCAGCGTGCGGAAACAGAACCCCTGCTTGAGCAGGCCCGTGATCAAAGGTTCCAGCACGGCCGGTGCCCAGGGGTCCTTGCGTGACCAGATGCCCAGATGGGCCAGCAGGATGTCGCCGCTGCGGATGTTCTTGAGCGCCTGGGCCAGCAGCTGCGCATTCGGGTAGCGGTCGCTGGGCAGCTCGTCGCCCAGAAAGCCTGCGCTGGACCAGCCCACATGCATGTAGCCGCCCTGCCGCGCGGCGTCCAGCAGCGCGGGCGAGGTCTTGCCGCCGGGCGCACGGAACAGCGGCAGGGGCTTGCGCCCGGTGATCTGCTGCAGCCGCTGTGCAGCCCTGCGGATCTCGTCGCAATAGCCTGCCGCATCGACCGTGAAGTTCTCGTTGGCGCGTGGCCCGGCCGAGGGGCGCACGCGAAAGCCCGTGACCGGACCGTTCTTCGAGGCACGCAGATCACCGCGCCAGTACATGTGGTCGTAGGTGTGCGAGGCGAACTCATGGCCTTCGGCGGCGCGTGCGCGCCACCAGGGCGCCCAGGTCTCGCCCAGGCTGCCGTCGCCTTGCTGCGTGCGCTCGTTGGCGGCAAAGAAGGTCACTGGCACGCCATGGCGCTTGAGCACCTCGGCCACCAGGTCGGCAATGCCCATGTGGCCCGTGTCGAACGTCAGGTACACGGTCTTGGCGCAGCCCGTGCCCTGCCCTGCGGCCATCGAGGGGCGCAGCAGGCTGAAGGCGGCGGCGCCAGCCAGCGATTGCGCAAAGAGTCTGCGGTCCATCAGCGCTGCGCGTGGGCCAGTGTCCAGACACCGTGGGGCGACTTGCCGACCTTGACCTGCTGGACCACCTTCTTTTCGACGGTGTCGATCACCGACAGCTTGCGCGCCCAGCGCGAGCTGACCAGCAGGTAGCGGCCGTCGGCGGAAACGTCCATGCAGTCCGGGCCTCCCGGGGCCGGGTAGCTGGCCACGACCTGGTTGGTCTGCATGTCGATCTTGCTGATGGTGTTGGCCACGCGGTTGCTCACATACAGGTGGCGGCCATCGCCGGCGGCACGCATGGCGTGGGCGCCAGCGGCTGTCTTGATGCGGGCCACGCTGCGCGGCTCGGGGCCGGTGATGTCGAACACTTCCACGCCATCGCTGCCGGTCAGGCCGATGAACAGCTTGGTGCCGTCCGGGCTGCCATAGAGATCGGCCGGCATGGGGCCGGTGGGCACGCGGGCCTTGATGGTCTGCGTGGCGATGTCGATGGCCACCAGGGCATCGCTGTCCTGCATGGTGGAATAGATGGTCGTGCTCCTGGCATCGATCCAGAGATGGCTGGGCGTCTTGCCCGTGGGCACGCGCTTGACCAACTGCGGGTTCTGGCCATCCCAGCGGTAGATGTCGATGTGGTTGAGGCGGTTGGCCGCCGTGACGAACCACTTCATGTCCGGGCTGAAGCGCAGGTGATAGGGGTCGATGATGTCGCGGATCACGCGCTGCACCTCGCCCGTGCGCGGATCGACCAGGGTCAGGGTATCGCCCAGCGCATTGGCCACGACCAGCGATTTCTCGTCAGGCGTGAGGTAGAGGTGGTGCGGCTCCTTGCCCGTGGGAATGCGGGCCGTCTCCTGCCAGGTGACCGGGTCCACGATGCTGATGTTGGCATCGAGCGAGTTGAGCACGAAGATGGGCGTGGGGCCCTGGGTCTGCGGCGGCGGCGTGACACGCGCAACAGGCGCAACTGGCGCTACCGAGGCAGCAGAGGCCGCAGGCACGGAAGGCGCGGCGGGAACGGCAGCGGCCTGAGCCGATGCAGCCTGCGCCTGGACGGCTGCAGGCGTGGCTGAGGCCGCACGGGCCGATTTGGATCCGGGCAGGGACGCCACGGCCAGCCAGGCCAGCGCACCGCCGCCCACAACCAAAGCCACAGCCGCGCCCAAGCGCCCGACGAAAAGACGTTTCACAAAGCACCACCTTCTGAGAATCTGCGCAGTGTAGCCGCGCCATTCAGCCCTCGGACGCTCTAGGGCATCGGCTTTTGAAGCTGTGCAAAAAACCGACATTTACGCGACGTTGGCCCGAGATATCGCGACAAGCGCGCCAACCCATGACTTGCATCAAGGCATGACGACAACGCATGAAAACGCAGGCGACAACGACAAAGGGAGCCGGTTGGCTCCCTTTGCAGGCAAGGACCTTGAAAGCGCAGCGGCCCTCAGATCTTCCACTTTTCCATGAGCTTTTCGGGACGCAGCGTGTCGTAGTGCTCGAAAGGCTGGTGGATCCAGGGGTTGGTCGGCAGGTAGTCCACCGAGTAGTCGGGCGTGAAAGCCGACAGGCCCTTGGTCCAGATCACGGCGCTGCGCAGCTCGGTGATCGGCGGGTAGTTGGTCTTGAGCATGGCGATCACGGCGTTCAGCGTGTGGCCCGAATCGGCCAGGTCATCGACCAGCAGCACGCGGCCGGCGATCTCGCCCTTGGGCGTGGTGATGAAGCGCGCGATGTCCAGATGGCCCTGCACCGTGCCGGCTTCGGCGCGGTAGGAGCTGGTGGACATGATGGCCAGCGGCTTGTCGAAGATGCGGCTGAGCATGTCACCGGGACGCAGGCCGCCACGGGCCAGGCAGAGAATGGTGTCGAATTCCCAGCCGGACTGGTGCACTTTGATCGCGAGCTTTTCGATCAGTCCGTGGTATTCGTCGTAGCTCACATACAGGTGTTGACCGTCTTCCGTCAGCATGGAATGGCTCCTGGTTCAATCTTGGGGTTCAGCCGCCAGCAGTTCACTGGGCGGCGTAGGGGTTTTGCATCAGGATGGTGTGATCCCGGTCGGGGCTGGTCGAAACCATGGCGATGGGCACGCCCGTCACTTCCTCGATGCGCTCCAGATAGCGGCGGGCATTGGCCGGCAGCTTGTCGTAGTCGGTCACGCCCACGGTGGAATCGGTCCAGCCGGGGATGGATTCATAGATGGGCTTGCAGCGGGCGATCTCGTCGGCGCCCATGGGCAGCAGGTCGATCTTTTCGCCGTCCAGCTCATAGCCCACGCACAGCAGCAGTTCCTGCAGGCCGTCGAGCACGTCGAGCTTGGTGATGCACAGGCCCGACAGGCCGTTGACCTGGGCGCTGCGCTTGAGCAGCGCGGCGTCGAACCAGCCGCAGCGGCGCGAGCGGCCGGTGGTCACGCCCTTTTCGGCGCCCACGGTGCTCATGTGCCAGCCCGGCGTGCCTTCCTTTTCCCAATCCAGTTCGGTGGGGAAAGGACCGCCGCCCACGCGGGTGCAGTAGGCCTTGGTGATGCCCAGGATGTAGTGCAGCATGCCGGGGCCCACGCCCGAGCCTGCAGCCGCATTGCCGGCGACGCAATTGGACGAGGTGACGTAGGGATAGGTGCCGTGGTCCACGTCCAGCAGCGTGCCCTGCGCGCCTTCGAACAGCAGGTTGGCGCCTTCGGCGTGCGCGGCGTTCAGCTCGCGGGAGACATCGGCCATCATGGGCTTGAGCAGCTCCGCATGGCGCATGGCCTCTTCGTACACCGCGTCGAATTGCACTTCGCCATCCTTGATGTACGGCTTGAGCGCGTCACCGAAGGTGAAGTTCTTCGAGCCCAGCACGTTGACCAGGATGTGGTTGTGCAGGGCCAGCAGTTCGCGCAGCTTGGTGGCGAAGCGCTCGGGGTACTTGAGGTCCTGCACGCGCAGTGCGCGGCGGGCAATCTTGTCTTCGTAGGCGGGGCCGATGCCACGGCCGGTGGTGCCGATCTTCTCGGCGCCGCCCTGCTCGCGCGCCGCTTCGCGCGCCACGTCCAGCGCCGAGTGGAAAGGCAGGATCAGCGGGCAGGCTTCGGACACCCGCAGGCGGTCGCGCACTTGCACGCCGGCCTTCTCCAGGCCTTCGATTTCCTCGAACAGCTTGGCGGCCGACAGCACCACGCCGTTGCCGATATAGCACTTCACGCCGGGGCGCATGATGCCGCTGGGAATCAGGTGCAGCGCGGTCTTCACACCATTGATGACCAGCGTGTGGCCCGCATTGTGGCCACCCTGGAAGCGGACCACGCCCTGGGCGCTTTCGGTCAGCCAGTCCACCAGCTTGCCCTTGCCTTCGTCACCCCACTGGGTGCCGACCACGACCACGTTGCGACCTTTGGTAGCTTTCATATTCAAATCCGATGAAATCCGAAGAAATTGACAAATGCGTCAGATGGCTTGCACGGCCCACTGCCCGGCAACCTGCACGAGCTCACGGTCGCAGTGGAACTCGTCCACTTCGCTTTCATGGCCTGGCAGCACGCAGACCACGGTCTCGCCCTGCCGGCGCAATGCCGCGATGGCGGCTGCCACCTGGGGATCGTCGCCCCAGGGCGCACGGATGGCAGCCTTGAGCGGGCGCTCGGGCACGACGGCCACGAGCTGCTTGATGTCCAGGCTGAAGCCGGCGGCGGGCCGGTTGCGGCCGAAGACCGCGCCCACCTCGTCATAACGGCCGCCGCGCACCAGCGCGTCGCTGGCACCCGGAACATAGATGGCGAAGCGCGTGCCGCTGTAGTAGGCATAGCCGCGCAGATCGGCCAGATCAAAGCTCACGTTCACGCCTTCCAGGCGCTGGGCAAGCCAGCGCAGTTGGTCCAGCAGAGGCTGCACGCCTGCCGTGCGCGCCAGCAGCTTCTCGGCGCGGTCCAGCACCTCGATGCCGCCGTACAGCTGCAGCAAGGCCATCAGGCCTTCGCGCGAGGCGATGGGGAAGTCCCGGGTGAGGCGCTCGAGTTCGCTCGCATCCTTGGCGGCCAGCGCGGCATGCACGCCGCGCAGCACCTGCATGTCCACCATCACGCCAGCCAGCAGGCTGCGCACGATGCGCACATCGGCCAGATCGACGTTGATGTCGGTGACGCCCGCGCTGCGCAGGCAGTCCAGCGCCAGGTGCAGTGCCTCCAGGTCGGCTTCCATGCCCTGGTGGCCGTAGATTTCGGCACCGAACTGCAGCGGCTCGCGCGTTGCGCGGGGACGATCAGGGCGGGCATGGACGACGGGGCCGCAGTAGCACAGGCGCGTGAGGCCCTTGCGGTTGAGCAGATGGGCGTCGATGCGAGCCACCTGCTGCGTGGTATCGGCACGCAGGCCCATGGTGCGGCCCGTCAGCTGGTCGATGAGCTTGCAGGTCTGCAGGTCCAGCGCCTCCCCTGTGCCGGTGAGCAGGGATTCGAGGTACTCCAGCATGGGCGGCATGACCAGTTCATAGCCATAGCCACGTGCGGTATCGAGCAGGCCTCGACGCAATTCTTCGATGTGCCGGGCCTCGGAAGGCAAGACATCGGCGATGTGATCCGGCAGGACCCAAGCAGACATGGAAAAAGGGGGAGGCTGTTAAAAACGTGATTCTACCGGCTGTTGCGGGCCAGCCCAAATTGGGGGTGTCCCAAGGCCCGCGAGGAGCGTTCGGTATTCCGAATCGATTCGGTGTGCGGGCGCCAGCGGCAGCGCAAGAAAAAACGGCGCCCCAACAGGGGCGCCGTGCATGGGCCGGGCGGCGTTGCCGCTCAGGCGTTCTTACTTTCCAGAGCTGCCGCCGTTGCGGTAGGCCTTGAAGAAGTCGGTCTGCGAAGGATCGAGCACAAGCACGTCGCTCTTCTTGGCAAAGCTGGACTTGTAGGCCTCCAGGCTGCGGTAGAACTGCGCGAACTGCGGGTCCTTGCCAAAGGCGTCGGCATAGGTGCGGGCGGCTTCCGCGTCGCCCTCGCCCTTGAGCTTCTGGGCATCGCGGTAGGCGTTGGCGATGGTGATCTCGCGCTGGCGATCGGCCTCGGCGCGGATCTTCTCGCCTTCGGCGGCGCCGGTGGAGCGCAGCTCGTTGGCCACGCGCTTGCGTTCGGCCTCCATGCGGCGATAGACCGATTCCGTGATGGTCTCGGCATAGTCCACGCGCGTGATGCGCACATCGACCACGTCCACGCCCCAGGGCTTGGCGCCGCGCACGGTCTCCAGCACTTCGCGCTTGACGTCGTTCATCAGCGCGTCGCGCTTGCTGGACAGAAGCTCGCGCACGGTGCGGCGGTTGATTTCCTCCTGGAAGGCGTTGCGCACCACGCGGTTGAGCTGCATGGCACCGGCCGACTCATCCAGGCCCACGTTGCGGATGTACTCCGACGGATCGGAGATGCGCCAGCGCACGTACCAGTCGATGACCACGCGCTGCTTTTCGGCAGTGAGCATGGGCTCGGTGTCGGTGCTGTCCAGTGTGAGCAGGCGCTTGTCGATGTAGCGCACGTTCTGGAACGGCGGCGGCATCTTGATGTTCAGGCCCGGCTCGGTGATCACTTCCTTGATCTGACCCAGGGCATAGACCACGCCGAACTGGCGCTGATCGACGACGAACAGCATGGAGCTGAGCAGCGCCAGCGCCAGAAGAATGCTGGTGATGAAAAATCCAACTCGGTTCACTTGGGCTGCTCCTCAGCGTGCTTCGCGGTCACGGCTGCGACTGCTGTCGCGGCTGCGCGCATCGTTCGAAAGGCCGGGAATGGCGGCAGGCGCAGGCGCCTGGGTGCCGGGGGCAGCCGAGCCATCGGCTGCCGGCACATTGCCGCTCACGCCTTGCATGATCTTGTCCAGCGGCAGGTACAGCAGGTTGGAGCCCTGGCGCGATTCCACCAGCACCTTGGTCACGTTGCCGTAGATCTGCTGCATGGTTTCCAGATACATGCGGTCGCGCGTGACCTGGGGCGCCTTCTGGTACTCGGTGAACACCGAGCTGAAGCGCTGCGCATCACCCTGGGCCTGGGCCACGATGCGGGCCTTGTAGCCATTGGCCTCTTCCAGCAGACGTGCCGCCGAGCCGGCTGCGCGGGGCACCACGTCGTTGGCATAGGCCTGGGCCTCGTTCTTGGCGCGCTCGCGCTCCTGGCCGGCACGCAGCACGTCGTCGAAGGCGGCCTGCACCTGCTCGGGCGGACGCACGCCGCCTTGCTGCAGGTTGATGCCCACGACTTCCACGCCCACCTTGTAGCGGTCCAGGATGGTCTGCATCAGGTCGCGCACGCGCGGCGCGATCTGGTCTCGCTCCTCGGCCAGCGCCGTGTCCATCTTCATCTTGCCGACGACTTCGCGCACGGCGGTCTCGGCAGCCTGGACCACGGCCTCGGACGGGTTCTTGCTCTCGAACAGCCAGGCACGCGCGTCGCTCAGACGGTACTGGACGGCGAACTTGATCTCGACGATGTTCTCGTCCTCGGTGAGCATGGCCGACTCGCGCAGGCCCGTGCTCTTGATGATGGTGTCGCGCCCCACGTCGGCCGAGCGGATCTGCGTCACGAACACCAGTTCATGGCGCTGGATCGGGTACGGCAGGCGCCAGTTGATGCCGGCACCCACCGTGCTCTTGTACTTGCCGAACTGGGTGATGACGGCCTGCTGGCCTTCCTGGACGATGAAGATGCCCGTGCCCATCCAGATGATGAAGGCAATGCCGGCAATCAGGCCCACGCCCATGCCGGCACTGCGCATGTCCGGCGGCTGGCTGCCACCGCCATTGCGCACGGGCGGCTGCCCGCGGCCACCGCCCGGCTTGCCGCCGAACAGGCCCGAAAGCTTGCGGTTGAGGTCACGCCACAGCTCGTCCAGATCCGGCGGCTGGCCACCCCCACCCGAGGAGGGACGGTTGTCACGGCTGTCGCGGTTGTCGCGTGCGGGTTCCGCAGGCGGCGGCGCAGCGGGACGGTCGGCATCGGGGCGCGAGGCATCGTCGTTCTTGTCGTCGCCACGTCCCCAGCGCGGATCATTCAGGTTGAACATCCCGCGAAGGCGCTGCGGCAGCATCGCCCAGCGATGGGCGCGTTGTGAAAGATTCATGCGAGAAGTCTCGGTTTCTTCGGTAAAGACAGGGACCCAATCGGCATTTTGCCCAATCAGGGCGCTAGCCCCTAGTATTCGGCGTCCTGCCCAGGGGGCATCGCGCCATCCACCTCCCCTTCGCCCCGCTCTTCACCACCATGCGCTTCGGCGTATTCCGCTTCTGCGCGCAGTGCGTGGTCGGCCAGCAGCTGCCGCAGCTGCGGCAGCCCCTCACCGGAGCGGGCGCTGACAAACACCCGTGAAACAGGTAGCCCGTCAAGCTCGTACTGGTCCTGCAACTGCGCTGGAAGCCGCTCTTCATCGACGGCATCGAGCTTGTTGAAAACCAGTACCAGAGGCACCTCCTGGGCACCGATTTCCTTCAGAACTTTCTGGACTTGTTGGATTTGTTCCGGGAAATTCGGATTGGAGGCGTCAACCACATGCAGCAGAAGATCGGCATCGATCGCCTCCTGCAACGTGGCCTGGAATGCATCGACCAGGCCGTGCGGCAGGTCGCGGATGAAGCCCACGGTGTCCGACAGGGACACCGATTGCCGGGCCTCGTTCAAATACAGCTGGCGCGTGGTCGTGTCCAGCGTGGCGAACAACTGGTCGGCCGCATAGGCCCGCGCCTTCACCAGCGCGTTGAACAGCGTGGATTTGCCGGCATTGGTGTAGCCGACCAGCGAGATGTTGAAGATGCCATGGCGCTCGCGCCGGCGGCGCTGCGTGGCGCGTTGCTTCTTGACCTTCAGCAGCCGCTCCTTGGTGCGCTTGATCGATTCGTCGATCATGCGGCGATCCAGCTCGATCTGCTTTTCGCCAGGGCCGCCGCGCCCGCCGATGCCGCCCATCTGGCGCTCCAGGTGGGTCCAGCGGCGCACGAGGCGCGTGGCCACGTATTGCAGGCGCGCCAGCTCCACCTGCAGCTTGCCTTCATGGCTGCGGGCGCGCTGGGCGAAGATCTCCAGGATCAACAGGGTGCGGTCGTTGACCGGCATCTGCAGATGGCGCTCCAGATTGCGCTGCTGGGCCGGGCTCAGGGCCTGGTCGAACAGCACTTCCTGGGCACCGTGCATCTGGGCGAGCATGCGGATTTCGTCGGCCTTGCCGCTGCCCACGAACAGCGCCGCATCGGGCACCTTGCGCTTGCAGGTCAGGCGTGCAACGGGACGCAGGCCGGCCGTGCCGGCCAGCAGGCCCAGCTCTTCCAACTCGCCATCGAAATGGGGAAAGCCGAAATCCACGCCCACCAGCAGCACTGGCGTTGGCGTGGACCGGTCAAAAGATTCAGAACTCAAGAAAAACCTCTCCCGAAGGGTGAGGAAGCTCCCCGGCTGTGCGGGGAGGCATCAGGGCGCAGCGAGCTCAAGCGCTGGCGTCGCTGCCGGCAGCTTCGGCCGTGGAGAAGTTCACGGCGCGGCCGGGAACAATGGTGGAGATGGCGTGCTTGTAAACCATCTGGGTGACGGTGTTGCGAAGCAGAACCACGTACTGGTCGAAGGATTCGATCTGGCCTTGCAGCTTGATGCCGTTGACGAGGTAGATGGACACCGGCACATGTTCGCGGCGCAGCGCGTTCAGGAACGGGTCTTGGAGGAGTTGGCCTTTGTTGCTCACGATATTCTCCGTGTTCGAAGAGTGTTGTTGTAAACCGACACCTTACCACAGTGTTTTGGGCCCCCTGTCTGCACAAGGGTTTTCCCCAAATTCCGTGGCTTGTTATTTGTCCTTGTCGGCGAAAGGATTATGAGAGGTTTTCAACTCGATCCGCAACGGCGTGCCGACCAAATTGAATTCCTTGCGGAACCGCCCTTCGAGGAAGCGCTTGTAGGCCTCCGTCACATGCTCGAGCGAATTGCCGTGTATGACGATGACCGGCGGGTTCATGCCGCCCTGGTGCGCGTAACGCATCTTGGGTCGGTAGATGCCTGTCTTCTTGGGCGTCTGGAACTGCACGGCTTCCATCAGCAGGCGCGTGAGCACCGGCGTGGGCATCTTGCAGGTGGCTGCCTTGTGCGCCTGGATGATGGAGTTCCACAGCGGACCCAGGCCCTGGCGCTTTTCGGCCGAGATGAAGTGCATGGGAGCGAACTTCAGGAAGGACAGGCGCGTCTCGATCGAGCGCTCCAGCATCTGGCGCTGGTAGTCGTCCACCGCATCCCATTTGTTCACGGCCAGCACCACGGCGCGGCCGCTTTCCAGCACGTAGCCGGCAATGTGCGCATCCTGGTCGGTCACGCCCTGCGTGGCATCGATGAGCAGCAGCACGACGTTGGCGCTCTCGATGGCCTGCAGCGTCTTGACGACGGAGAACTTCTCGATGGCCTCGAACACCCGCCCCTTGCGGCGCAGGCCTGCCGTGTCGATGAGTTCGAACTTCTGCCCGGCGCGCTCGAAGGGCACGGAGATGGCATCGCGCGTGGTGCCCGGCATGTCGAAGGCGACCAGTCGCTCCTCGCCCAGCCAGGTGTTGATCAGCGTGGACTTGCCGACGTTGGGGCGGCCGGCCACGGTGAGGCGGATGGGCTTCTGGGCCACATCGTCGAAGGGGTCGTCTTCCTCGGGTTCGGGCAGGTTGAGCTGGCCCAGGGCCAGGTCGACCAGGCCGCGCACACCCTGTCCGTGCGCGGCGGAAACCGGCAGCACTTCGCCCAGGCCCAGTTCGTAGAACTCGGTCAGCTGCACGCCTTCCTTCATGCCCTCGGCCTTGTTGGCCACGAGCACGCAGGGCTTGCCCAGGCGGCGCAGGTACTTGGCGATGTCATGGTCCTGGGCAGACATGCCCAGGCGCGCATCGACGACGAAGACCACGACGTCTGCCTCGGCCACGGCCTGCTGCGTCTGGCGCGCCATCTCCTTGAAGATACCGCTGGATGCATCAGGCTCGAAGCCGCCGGTGTCGATCACGATGTATTCGTGCTTGCCCTGGCGGCCCTGTCCATAGTGGCGGTCACGCGTGAGGCCCGCGAAATCCGCGACGATTGCATCCCTCGACTTGGTCAGCCGATTGAACAGCGTCGATTTGCCCACATTGGGTCGCCCTACCAGGGCAATAACTGGCTTCATTCCCGAAAATACCTATCAATCCGGCCGGAAGCCGTACACAGTTCCGCTGCGGCTTACCACCACCAGCGTATTGGCAGCCGATACCGGGGGCGAGGCCACACCGGAGTCGTCCGTCTTCAATCGTGCCAGCGCCTGTCCGTCCGTCTTGGACAGCAGGTGCACCACACCATAGTCATCACCAAACACCACCGAACGGCCCAGCATCAACGGCGCCGTCAGGCGGCGGTGCTGCAACTGGTCGATGGACCACACGCGCGAGCCGTCGCCGCGGCGCCAGGCCTGGACGGTGCCATTGCTTTCGGCGCCGAACACGGTCTCGCCATCGCCGTCGATGCCGTCGGCACCCTTGGACGGCTGGGTCCAGCGCACCGATGCATTTTGCGTATCCACACAGCCCACGGCAGCCTGGAAGGCGCGCGCGCAGACGCTGTCGCCGACACGGCTGACGCGGCCGACGAGGTCCACCAGGCGCTCCACGTCATTGGTGCCGCGCGGGCTGGCCAGCGGGGCCTCCCAGCGCACGGCACCCGTGTCGGGATCGATGCCCACCATGCGGCCCGACAGGCCGGCCACCAGGGTGTTGCCCACGGCGATCAGAACGCCGGGCTGGCGCAGCACCAGCGGTTCGCCAGGGCGCTGCGCGGTCCACAGCTTGCGGCCATTGCCGGCATCGAATGCGGCCAGCGAGCGGTCGGCCGCCAGCACGAAGACGCGGCCGCCCGCCACCAGCGGCGGCGTGTAGGCGGCTGCGGGCAGCGGCTGCTTCCACAGCTGCTTGCCTTGCGAGTAGACGATGACCTGGTTGCTGCGCGTGAGCACGGCCTGGCGCTGGGCGTCGCCACCCACGCCGGCAGTCAGCGGCTCGCCAACGGTGAAGCGCGACAGCTGGCTGCCATTGCGCGCATCGAGGGCCGTGACGCTGCCGTCCTTGGCCGCGATCAGCAGCGTGTCACCCTGCACATGGATGTCGGTGGCCAGCGGCACTTCGGCGCCCAGCTTGGCCGTCCAGGCCTGGTGCACTGCCAGCAGGCCGGGGTTGGCCCCCAGTTCCTTGGGCTTGGGCTTGGTGTCGCTGCTGAACCACGAGGAGACCGTGGAGCAGCCGCCCAGGGCACCGGCCAGCAGGCCCAGAGCCATCCAGCGCGCAACGCCACG
Source organism: Delftia sp. WY8 (assembly GCF_018437695.1). NCBI lineage: Bacteria > Pseudomonadati > Pseudomonadota > Betaproteobacteria > Burkholderiales > Comamonadaceae > Delftia > Delftia sp. WY8. The sequence goes on along the minus strand of NZ_CP049795.1, from coordinate 5,464,117 downwards.
CGGGCGCGAGATTGCCATCAGTTGATCTGCCGAAGTTTTCAAGGTTGCTTCTCCGAGGTCGAAGTCTTGGCCTGTGCCAGCACGGTGGGCGTGGCGCCCAGGGCGTTGAGCTTGAATTCGATCAGGCGTCCGTAGTCCACGCCCTTGTCCAGGAGCGCATGGGCGCGCTGGTAGGCGTCGATGGCCTCGGCCGTCTTGCCCTGGGCCGCAAGAATGTCACCGCGGCGGTCGGCCACGATGCCGGCGAAGGATTCGGGCATGCTGCCATCCAGCGCCTTCAGGGCTTCGTCGTACTGCTTTTGCTGCTCCAGCACGGCGCTCAGGCGCAGCTTGGCCAGGGCCTTGTAGCCTTCGTCGCCCTTGTCGGCCACCCAGGTCAGGGCTGCCTTGGCATCATCGAGCCTGCCTTCGTCCACTGCAGCCTTGGCCAGCAGCAGGCCGGCCTGGGCTGCCTGCGTGGTGCCGGCGTACTTGTCCTTGAGATCGGCAAAGGCCTGGCCGGCGCGCGCCGCATCCTTGCCTGACAGCGCCACATCGACGGCATGCGCCAGAGCGGCAGCCTGGGTGGCCTGGCGCTTTTCCCAGTACTGGTAGCCATTCCAGCCGGCAAAGCCGACAAAGATGACCACGAGCACACCCGTGATCAACGTGCCCCAGGTATTCCAGAAATGCTTGAGCTGCTCTATCTGCTCTTGTTCTTCGAGATCGAAATGGTTTGCCATGAATCGCCTGTGTCGCCTTGTGTATGGAGGACGCCGCTGGAGCGGTGGCCTGGAAAGCTGCGGATGACGGTCAAACCGCCGATTGTAGGGTGGCAGCCCATTGGGCCGCATCGGCCAGGGCTTGCTGCACCTGCTGGCCCGTGCCGTCGCGCAGCGACTTGACGGTGACCAGGCCCTGCTGCAGCTCGTCGGAGCCGAAGATCAATGCGAAATGCGCGCCACTGGCGTCGGCCTTCTTGAACTGCGACTTCATGCTGCCCAGGCCTTCGGCGCTGGCCGCATGCATCTGCACGCGCACGCCGGCCTCGCGCAGTTGCTGCAGGGTGCGCAGGGCCACGGGCATGGCCGACACGTCGGGAACGATGGCGTAGGCATGCAGCGTGGGCGCGGGGATGTCGGCGCCCAGCTCCTTGACGAGCTCCAGCACGCGCTCCACCCCCAGCGCCCAGCCCACGGCCGGCGCGCTCTTGCCGCCCACCTGCTCGATCAGGTAGTCGTAGCGGCCGCCGGCGCAGATGGTGCCCTGCGCGCCCAGCATGTCGGTGATGAACTCGAACACCGTGAGGTTGTAGTAGTCCAGGCCGCGCACCAGGCGCGGATTCACGGTCCAGGGCACGCCATTGGCGTCCAGGATGGCCTTGAGTCCGTCGAAGTGGGCCAGCGAGCCCTCGCCCAGGAAGTCCAGCAGGCGCGGCGCGCCGTTGACCATGGCCTGCATGGCGGGATTCTTGGTGTCCAGCACGCGCAGCGGGTTGCTGTACATGCGGCGCCTGGCCTCTTCGTCCATCACGTCCTGGTGCTGCTCCAGGTAGGCGATCAGGGCCTGGCGGTGGGCCTGGCGCTCCTCGGGCTGGCCCAGGCTGTTGATTTCCAGGCGCCACTGCGTCAGGCCCAGCTGCTTCCACAGGGAGACGGCCAGCAAAATGAGCTCGGCATCGACATCGGGGCCGGCAAAGCCCAGGGCCTCGGCACCGATCTGGTGGAACTGGCGGTAGCGGCCGCGCTGCGGGCGCTCGTGGCGGAACATGGGCCCCATGTACCACATGCGCTTGCCGCCGTCGTACAGCAGGTTGTTTTCGATGGTGGCGCGCACCAGGCTCGCCGTGCCTTCTGGGCGCAGCGTCAGGCGCTCGCCATTGAGCTTGTCCTCGAAGGAGTACATCTCCTTTTCGACGATGTCCGTCACCTCGCCGATGCCGCGCACGAACAGTTGCGTGTGCTCGACGATGGGCGTGCGCACGTTGCGGTAGGCAAAGCGCGCCATCAGCTCGCGCACCTGCGCCTCCAGCCATTCCCAGCGAGCGGACTCGGCGGGAAGAATGTCGTTCATGCCTTTGACGGCGGAGAGTTTTTCGGGTTTGGCCACGTTGTTCTCGTTCGATGAATGCTCGGAAACAGGAGCGGACCCCGCCTTTTGCGCTCCATGCCCCCACGCGCATTCCGCGTGAGACCCCATGAAACAAAGCGTGGTGTGCTATCTATTTTGCAATAACTGCAATGCCTGGCGCAGCCGCTCAGGCGGGTGCGGCAGCGGTGGCGCCATAGGTGCGCGCCACATAGTCTTCGACCAGGGTCTGGAATTCCTCGGCAATGCGCTCGCCGCGCAGCGTCAACGCCTTCTCGCCGTCAATGTAGACGGGGGCAGCGGGCGCCTCGCCCGTCCCGGGCAGGCTGATGCCGATATTGGCGTGCTTGCTCTCGCCAGGGCCGTTGACGATGCAGCCCATCACGGCCACCTTCATGGCCTCGACGCCGGGGTACTTCATGCGCCACAGCGGCATCTGGCCGCGCAGGTAGTCGTCGATGCGCTTGGCCAGCTCCTGGAAGGTGGTACTGGTGGTGCGGCCGCAGCCAGGGCAGGCCGTGACGCTGGGCACGAAAACGCGCAGGCCCAGGGCCTGCAGGATTTCGGAGGCAACCACCACTTCCTGCGTGCGCGCCTCGCCGGGCTGGGGCGTGAGCGAGACGCGGATGGTGTCGCCAATGCCTTCCTGCAGCAGCACGGACAGCGCGGCAGCCGAGGCCACCGTGCCCTTGGTGCCCATGCCGGCCTCGGTCAGGCCCAGGTGCAGCGCATAGTCGCAGCGCTGCGCAAGGGCCCGGTAGACCGAGATCAGGTCCTGCACGCCGCTGACCTTGCACGACAGGATGATGTTGTCGCCGTTCAGCCCCATGGACTCGGCCAGGCGCGCGGAATCGACAGCCGAGGAGATCAGCGCCTCGAACATGACCTGGCGCGTATCCCAGGGCTGGGCGCGGCGCGAGTTCTCGTCCATCAGGCGCGCCATCAGCTCCTGGTCCAGCGAACCCCAGTTGACACCGATGCGCACGGCCTTGTCGTAGCGGGCTGCCGCCTCGATCATCTGGCCGAACTGCTTGTCCTTTTTCTCGCCCTTGCCGACGTTGCCGGGGTTGATGCGGTACTTGGACAGCGCCTCGGCGCAGGCCGGGTATTCGGTGAGCAGGCGGTGGCCGTTGTAGTGGAAGTCGCCCACCAGCGGCACGTACTCGCCCATGCGGTCGAGCTGCTCGCGGATGTAGGGCACGGCAGCGGCTGCCTCGGGCGTGTTGACGGTGATGCGCACCATCTCCGAGCCGGCCTGGGCCAGCTGGCGCACCTGTATGGCCGTCTCGACCGCGTCCACCGTATCGATGTTGGTCATGGACTGCACGCGCACAGGCGCATCGCCGCCCACGGTGACGACATTGTTGCGCCAGACCACGCGGGCCTGGCGGGACTTGCGCGGCAGCGGCGAGGCAATCGCTATCGGCTGCTGCGTGGATAGGAAATCTTGCACGGTCACTTCACCTCAAAGCGGGCCACGTTGTCACGGGTGGTCTTGGCCACTTCCAGCAGCTCACCACGGACGCGCACTTCGGTGCCGCTGGCATTGCCGACGATGACAGACAGCGGCAGCGCACCTTCGGCGCCAACCGACTCACCTGCCGCCAGCGTCTTTTGCAGCACCACGCGGCCGTTGGCATCCTTGACCTGCACCCACGATTGTGCGCTGGCCTTCATGACCAGCACGCCACCAGGCGTTTGCGCGGCCTGGGTTACAGGAGTCGCCGCTGCGGCATCGGCGGGCACATCGCCAGGCACGCCGGCTGCGGGAGCCGCTGCTGCAGGCGCCTGGACGGCTGGCGTGGCTGCAGGCGCTGCAGGCGCCGCCCCTTCGGAGGCTGGCGCCGTCACTGCGGGCGCCACAGGCTCCTGGGCAGCCACGGGCTCGGACACGGTTGCGGCCGGCGACACCAGGGCAGCGGCGTCGGAAGAGCCGGCCTGCGGCTCCTCGGCATCGCCTTCGTGCTTGGGCAGGAAGTACACGGCGGCGGCGGCCGCCAGCAGCAGCAGCACGATGATGGCGACCTTGCGCGAACCGTTTTCGCGGCCCAGCGGTGTTCCGGTGGCCTTGAAGGAGCGCTCCTTGAACGTGGCATTGATGCTGCCGCGATCATCGGCCAGGCTCTTGAGCTGGGTGCGCGGCAGCAGGGCCAGCACCGAGGCCGAGTCCACGCGCAGCGTGCGGCAGACGCTTTGTGCCAGGGCCCGCATGAAGACATGGTCCTGGAAGGCGGCATAGTCATCCGCCTCGAGGGCCTCCAGCTTGGGTGCCGGCACCTTGAGCGCCGCCGCCAGTCCGGCCAGCGACAGGCCTGCCGCCTCGCGCGCCTGGCGCAGCAGCGTGCCCGCCGTCATGGAAGTTTTGGCGTTCTCGCCTTGCGTACCTGCTTCGTCATGCACCGCCAACACCTCACTCATTGAATGCTCCACGCTCGTAGGCCAGCCATTGGCGGGACTCCGGGAAGCGCTGGTGCAGCTGGTCGGCCAGCTGCCGCATCGCTGCAGATTGCTGCAGCGCCCTCTCTATCTTGATGCCCAGCCACAGGCTTTCCGCGTTGGACTGGGGGCTGCTGTTGAGGCGGCGGATATAGAACTGCGCCCTCTTGGCGTCGCCCCCCTGCAGCATCACATTGCTCAGGTGATAGGCTATCACCGGGTTGGCGGCATCGAGTTCATAGCCCTTGAGCAGCGCCTGCTGGGCCTCGACCAGCAGACCGGCCTGCTGCAGGCACAGCCCCTTGGCCATCCATGTCTTGGGACGCTCCAGGTAGCCGGGCTGGGCCAGTGCCTTGTCCAGCCATTCCTGGGCCTGCACATACTGCTTGCGCTGGCACAGCAGCCATCCGTAGTTGTGCTGCAGGTCACCGTCCTGGGGGCGCAGCGACATGGCCTTGCGCAGGCTGGCATCGGCCTGGTCCCAGTCCTGGTTGCGCATGTAGATCAGGGCCAGCAGTCCATAGCCATCGGCGGAACCGGGGTCGGAGGCCAGCGCCTGGTTTACCTCTTCCAGGGCCACATCGATGCGGCCGGCCTGGAAGTAGGAAGCCGCCAGCTCCAGGCGAATGGCCGCGCGGCGACGGGGATCGACCTCGGCGGCCGAGGCCATCGAGGCATTGGAGACGGACGAAGCATTGCCGGAGCCTGAATTCGCCGAAGGCACCAAAGGTTGCTTGCCGGCGCAGCCGGCCAAGGCAAGGACCAGCACCGGCACTGCCCAGCGCATGCATCCACCGATACCCCCCGATCGCAGCCGCCGAGCCACTGACTTCATGAACTGTCCCTTTGTTCCGTAGGTCCTCTCAAGGCATCTGCTTGAGAACAATGGTGCGCTGCTTTGCCATGCGCTCGGCAGCGCGCGTGCGGTCCTTGACATCGCCAGCCAGCTGTCCGCAGGCTGCGTCGATGTCGTCGCCACGTGTCTTGCGCACCGTGGTCACAATGCCGGCATTGCTCAGCAGGCTGGCGAACTCCGTCACCCGCGCTGCAGGTGAACGCAGCAGGCCCGAGGCCGGGAAGGGGTTGAACGGAATCAGGTTGAACTTGCACCAGCTGCGGCCGTCGCCACGTGCGCGGACCAACTCTATCAGTTGGCGCGCATGCTCGGGCTGATCATTGACGCCATCGAGCATGCAATATTCGAACGTGATGAAATCACGCGGCGCGAACTCCAGGTAGCGCTCGCAGGCATCGAGCAGCTCGTGGATGGGGTACTTGCGGTTCAGCGGCACCAGCGGGTCGCGCAGCTCGTCGTTGGGCGCATGCAGCGACACGGCCATGGCCACGGCGCAGTCCTGCGACAGCCTGTCGATCATCGGGACCACGCCCGAGGTGGACACGGTCACGCGGCGGCGCGAGAGGCCGTAGCCATGGTCATCCAGCATCACGCGCAGCGCCGGCACCAGGGCCGTGTAGTTCTGCAGCGGCTCGCCCATGCCCATCATCACCACGTTGGAGATGACGCGCTCGCCACCCGTGCCCAGGCGCTTGCGCAGCGCATGCTCGGCATACCAGAGCTGGGCCAGGATCTCGCCCGTGCTGAGGTTGCGGCTGAAGCCCTGGTGACCCGTGGAGCAGAAGCGGCAGCCCACGGCACAGCCGGCCTGGGACGACACGCACAGCGTGCCCCGGTCATCTTCGGGAATGAAAACGGATTCGACGGCATTGCCGTCCCCCACGTCGAACAGCCACTTGACCGTTCCATCGGCAGACACATGCTCGGTCAGAACCGGCAGGGCCGTGATGTGGGCACGCGCCTTGAGCTTTTCGCGCAGGGACTTGGCCAGATCGCTCATCTGGTCGAAATCGCTGGCGCCTCGCTGGTGGATCCAGCGGAACAGCTGCGTTGCGCGGAAACGCTTCTCGCCGAGCTGTTCGCAATAAGCGGCCAGTCCGTCGAGATCAAAATCTAGCAAATTGGTATTCATGTCGGCAGGCCGGTGCCACGCCGCTCTCGGCTCTTCCGCGGCAGGCATGGCCTGCACCGGACAGACCATGACGGCCGCGGAAGACGCGGGGATCAGCGCGAGTAGACGTTCATGCCGGGGAAGAAGAATGCCACTTCCACGGCTGCAGTTTCAGCGGCGTCAGAGCCGTGCACGGCGTTGGCGTCGATGCTGTCGGCGAAGTCGGCGCGGATCGTGCCCTTCTCAGCCTTCTTGGGGTCGGTGGCGCCCATCAGTTCACGGTTCTTCAGGATGGCGTTCTCGCCTTCCAGGGCCTGGATCATCACGGGGCCGGAGATCATGAAGTCCACCAGGTCCTTGAAGAAGGGACGCTCCTTGTGGACGCCGTAGAACTGCTCGGCTTCGCCGCGCGACAGGTGCACCATCTTGGCGGCGATGACCTTCAGGCCGGCGGCCTCGAAGCGAGCGTAGATCTGGCCGATCACGTTCTTGGCAACGGCGTCGGGCTTGATGATGGAAAGAGTGCGTTCGATGGCCATTTGAATGGTTCCTAATCAGGGTTACTATGGATTTTTGTCAATTGGACAAAACCGTTGATTCTAGCTGTGCCATCAAAGTCCTTGATGACATGGTGCTGCCAAAGGGGAGGCTGACCGCCGTATTTCAGCGGCGCCCTCCCGGCTTGCGCTTGGCGTTCTGGCGTGCACGCGACAGGCTGTCGGAGCCGATGTAGCCCACCGATGTACGCATCGGATCGGGCTGCTGGCTGCCACCTGTCTTGCCACGCCCGCCTGCACCGCCCTGCCCTCTGCCCTGGCCGCCCTCCGCCTTGCCCCCCTTGGCAGCGGGCTTGGCACGCGGGCCGTCCAGCATGGCATTGGGTGCCGGGCGATTGCCGTCGAAATAGCGGCCGCCGCCTTCGCGGCGAACGGTGTTGCGGTCGGCCGGGCCACCACGGCGGCCTCCGGCCGCGGGCTTGGGTGCAGCAGGCGCACGCGCCTGCATGCCTGCCGCGGAGGCCAGGGACTGGATGTCGGCCTGGTCCAGCTCCACCCAGGCGCCGCGCTTGAGGCCGCGCGGAAGCACCATGGCGCCATAGCGGATGCGGATCAGCCGGCTCACGGCATGGCCCACCGCCTCGAACATGCGGCGCACTTCGCGGTTGCGGCCTTCGGAAATGGTCACGCGGTACCAGCAGTTGGCGCCTTCGCCGCCGCCATCCTCGATGGAGCCGAAGGCGGCCACGCCGTCTTCCAGCTGCACGCCATCGGTCAGGCGCTGCTTTTCTTCCTTGCTGAGCGCGCCCAGCACGCGGGCCGCGTACTCGCGCTCCAGACCGAAGCGCGGGTGCATCAGGGAGTTGGCCAGTTCGCCCGAGCTGGTGAACAGCAGCAGGCCTTCGGTGTTCAGGTCCAGGCGGCCAACGGACTGCCATTTGCCATGCTGCAGGCGCGGCAGCTTGCGGAACACCGTGGGGCGGTTCTGGGGATCGTCGTGCGTGACGACTTCACCCACGGGCTTGTGGTAGGCGATGACACGCGCCGGCGGCGGATCGATGCGAAAGCGGATGGGCTGGCCATTGACCTTGATCTGGTCGCCGAACTGGATGCGCTGGCCCACGTGGGCAGGCTCGTTGTTGACCGAGATGCGGCCTTCAAGAATGAGCTGCTCCATTTCAAGGCGCGATCCCAGCCCGGCCTGGGCCAGCACCTTGTGCAGCTTGGGCGAATCGACCTGGGGCAGCAGCACGCGCTTGGCAGGCGCGGCATCGTCGCGCTCTTCGGCGGCGTCGAGCTCGCCCGAGATGACGTCCGCAAAACCGTAGCCTTCGGCAGACCCTGAGTCGCTTGACTCTGATGCATCAGCCGTCACCAGCTCCTGCACGGTGTCTTCGGCAGGCACCGCCTCGGCGGCCGGGCGCGGCTTGCGCGCAGGCCTGGCGCCAGGCCGGGACTCGGCCTTGGGAGCGCGCGAGCGCGCGGGGCGGGCCTTGCGCTGTGCGCCAGCCTCGTCGGACGCCGGCTGGGCGTCCTGGTCCTTGGAGATATCACTACCCGTCATGGCTTTCCTTCTTCGGCCTGCAGTGCAGCGCCGTCCGTATCCGTTGTGTCTGTCGTATCCGCGGTGTCCGCTTTTTCCGCTGTGTCTGCGGTCTGCGCAGCTTCTGCGGCACTCGCGGCATCTGTCCCATCCGGTGTCTCAGGCTCGCCCGAGGGCGCCTCTGGCAAGAGAGCGGCAAGGGCGTTGTCCTCACCGTCCTCGACCAGCTCCGGCAGCTCCGTCTCATCGGCCTGCAACGGCACCTGATCCAGCAATTCCTCGCCCACGTCCTGCGCGCCGATGACTGGCGGCACTTCGTCGGGACCCCAGCCTTCGGTCGGCGGGGCGTCACCGGCTGGCGCACTCTCTTGCACCTCAGGCTCGCCCGACTCCTCCAGCGCCTTGAACAGGCTTTGCTGGGATTCGGGCTCCTCAAGCATGGGCAACTGGTCCAGCGACTGCAGGCCCAGGTCGTCCAGAAACTGGCGCGTGGTGGCAAACAAAGAGGGCCGGCCCACGGTTTCCCGGTGGCCAATCACCTCGATCCAGCCCCGGTCTTCCAGTTGCTTGATCAGCAGGCTGTTGACCGTCACACCGCGTATGTCCTCGATATCACCGCGCGTCACCGGCTGACGGTAGGCGATGATGGCCAGCGTCTCCAGGGTCGCACGGGTGTAGCGTGGCGGCTTTTCGGGATGCAGCCGGTCCAGGTACACCCGCATCTCGGGCCGGCTCTGGAAGCGCCACCCGGACGCCACCTGCACCAGCTCCACGCCCTTTTGCGCCCAGTCCTTCTGCAGGTCCAGCAGCAGGTCCTTCAGCGTGTCGGAGCCCAGCACGTCATCGAACAGCGAGCGCAGCTCACGCAGCGTGACAGGCTGCGGCGCGCAGATCAATGCAGTTTCCAGGACCCGCTTGGCATCTACCGTATTCATGGCTCAGCGTCTCGGGAACAAAGGCGCGCGTGCCACCAGGGGTGGCAGCCAGGGTGCGCCGAATCAAAGAAGAGGAAGCAAGCGCTCCACAGATGCCATGCGAGAGATGGTCAGAGGCTTTCGGCGGGATTGTAGCTCAGCCCCCAATTTTCCAGCGCCTGCGCCATGTCGGCGGGCAGCGGCGCATGCAGCACCAGGGCCTGGCCCGTCATGGGATGGGTGAAGGCCAGCCGGAAGGCGTGCAGGGCCTGGCGCGTCATGCCGCCAGCGTCCTTGCCGCCGTAGACGGCATCGGCCACCAGCGGATGACCCAGAGAGGCCATGTGCACGCGGATCTGGTGGGTGCGGCCCGTATGCAGCGTGCAGCGCACCAGGCTGACCTCGTCGTTGCCGGCCAGCAGGTCGATGTCGGTGCGCGCGGTCTTGCCCGCATGCTGGGCCAGGTCGACCACGGCCATGCGCAGGCGGTTGCGCGGATCGCGGCCGATGGGCGCATCGACCTCGCGGTGCTTGCGCGGGCCCCAGGCCTTGTGGGCCAGCGCCAGGTACTGCCGGCTGACATCGCGTGCGGCGATCATGGCCACCAGCGCATCCATGGCGGCGCGGCTGCGCGCCACGACCATGAGGCCGCTGGTGTCCTTGTCCAGGCGATGGACGATGCCGGCGCGCGGCACCTCGCGCGCCTTGGGGTCGCGCCCCAGCAGGCCGTTGAGCAGGGTTCCCGTCCAGTTGCCGGGCGCCGGGTGCACGACCAGGCCAGCCGGCTTGTTGACGACCAGCAGGTGCTCGTCCTCATGCACCACGTCCAGCGCCATGTCCTCGGGCTGGAAGGCCATGCTCTGCTGCGTGGGCCGCATCTCCAGCACCATGCGGTCGCCGGCCGCGACCTTGGCGGAAGGCTTGCCCAGCACACGCCCGTTGAGGGTGACCGCGCCCTGCGCAAGCAGCTGCTGCAGATAGCTGCGCGAGAACTCGGCCACGCATTCGGCCAGCACCTTGTCGGCGCGCAGGCCGTGCTGGGCGGGCGGCACGGTGATTTCGCGCAGCTCGGCGGCGGCGGCCTCGACCTCGCCACCTTCGGCGTCGGCCTCGTCCTGGTCCTGGTCCTCGACCGATTCCGGCAGCGGTTCGCCGGGCGCAGAAGAAACAAGCCCCTGCGGGGCAGGGGCTTGTCCGGTTTGCCTGGTGCTGCGGCTCATCAGCGCGAAGGCAGGTAGCGCGAAGGATCGACAGGCTTGCCCTGGCGACGCACCTCGAAGTGCAGCTTCACGCGGTCGGCGTCGGTGCTGCCCATCTCGGCAATCTTCTGGCCCTTGCGCACGGTCTGGTCCTCCTTGACCAACAGCGTCTGGTTGTGCGCGTAGGCCGTGAGGTAGGTGTTGTTGTGCTTGAGGATGATCAGGTTGCCATAGCCACGCAGGCCGGCGCCGGCATAGACCACGCGGCCATCGGCAGCGGCCATCACGGGGTCGCCGGCCTTGCCTGCGATGTCATAGCCCTTGTTGCGCGCCTCGTCGAAGCCGGCAATCAGGCTGCCCGAGGCAGGCCAGATGAAGTCCACATCGTCGGCGCCCTTGCCGGCTGCGGGTGCAGGAGCCGGTGCCGGGGTCGGCGCGGGTGCAGGCGTTGCGGTGGAGCTGCCAGACGATGCCGAGGATGCCACGGGCGGCAGCGGCGTTGCCACCACCGGCGAGCCGCTGGGCGTGGAAGAGGAGGACGAGGACGACGACGAAGAACGTGTGCTGCCACTGTCCGAACTTGCCATGGACGAGCTGGTCGGCGGCACGACGCGAACCACCTGACCGACTTCGATCAGGTTGGGGTTCTCCAGATTGTTCCAGCGCGCGATGTCCTTCCAGCTCTGGCCGGTCTCCAGGCCGATGCGGATCAGCGTGTCACCAGGCTTGATGGTGTAGTAGCCGGGCTTGCCGGCGTTCTCGACGCCGGGCAGCGGCTTGACGGCCGCCGATGGCGAGGAAGAGGTGGAAGTGGAGGTGGATGTTCCGCGGTCCTCCACGGGAGCCCTGTTCACTTGGGATGTGCAGCCTGCCAGAACCATGCCGGCCAGCACCACCGTTCCCCAAGCCCCAAGACTTCGCGATACCAACATAAGTTATTCCCTTCTAGGCGATGCCCGATTTTAGGGGGACAAAGTTCACGGCCTCCAAAATCGATTGCGTAAACCCGTGTGAACTCTTGTCAATCACCAGCAGTGCCTGCTTACCCCCCGTAACCACCATGGGCGCGACAAGCCGCCCGCCCACGGCCAGCTGGTCGCACCAGGCCGAGGGCATGCTCTCGCCGCCGGCGGCCGAGATGATGCCCGCGTACGGAGCGCCGCTGCCATAGCCTTCCATGCCGTCTCCAAAGATCAGATGGACATTGGTCAGGCGCCAGGGCCGCAGGTTGCTGCGCGCTTTCTCGTGCAGGCCGCGCAGGCGCTCGATCGAATAGACCTCGCGTGCCACGCGCGCCAGCACGGCCGCCTGGTAGCCGCAGCCGGTGCCGATCTCCAGCACGCGGCCCAGGCCCGACTTCGCGGCCTCCGAACCCAGCAGCAGCTCGGTCATGCGGGCGACCACGCTGGGCTTGGAGATCGTCTGGCCCAGACCGATGGGCAGGCTGGTGTCCTCATAGGCCTGGTTGACCAGGGCGCTGTCCACGAAGCGGTGGCGCTCCACCGCTCCCATGGCAGCGAGCACGGCCGGCGACTGGATGCCGGTGGCGGCCAGTCGCTGCACCATGCGCGCGCGCACGGCGGCCGAATCCATGCCGATGCCCGAGGGCTGTTGCGGGGCACGGGCGGCGGCGGTGGCCAGCGCGGAGCGCGCGGGCACCGCGCGCGAGGCCGGCGCAGGGTTCTGCACCGAGCGCGCCACCCACGAGGGAACTCCGGGACGGCGCTCGCTCACGGTTGCACCGCCCCGCCCTGGGCAGGCAGCACGGCCTGACTGGCCGATGCCAGCCTGGCCGCCGTCTGCGCCCAGTAGCCCAGGTTGTCATGGTCGGTCAGGTCCACCTTCAGCGGCGTGACAGACATGTGGCCGTGGGACGTGGCGTGGAAGTCCGTGCCCTCCGAGTCATCCATGGCCGCGCCTGCGCTGCCTATCCAATACATCATTTCGCCGCGCGGGCTCTCCTGGGTGATGACGCGCTCGGCCGCATGGCGGCGGCCCAGCCGGCACAGCTTGAGCGGCTTGAGCGCGGACAGCGGCATGTTGGGAATGTTCACGTTGAGCAGCCAGGGCGACAGGCCGATCAGTTCCTGCGACTGCATGTCCATGACCAGCTGGCGCGCGGCGGCGGCGGCAGCCTCGATCTCGGACCAGCCCTTGTCCACCTGGGAGAAGGCAATGGCGGGAATGCCGAAAAGAAAGCCCTCCATGGCCGCGCCGACGGTGCCCGAGTAGATGGTGTCGTCGCCCATGTTGGCGCCGTTGTTGATGCCGGAGACCACCAGGTCAGGCCGGTAGCCCAGCAGGCCGGTCAGGGCGATGTGCACGCAGTCTGCCGGCGTGCCGTTGACATAGCGGAAACCGTTGTGGGCCTGGTGCACGTACAGCGGTGCATTCAGCGTCAGGGCGTTGGACTTGGCACTGTTGTTGTGCTCCGGCGCCACCACCTCGACGTCTGCCACCGTGCGCAGCGCCTCGTACAAGGCCTGGATGCCGGGCGCCTGGTAGCCGTCGTCGTTACAAATGAGAATCTTCATGGATACAGCAGGGATTGCGGGCGATTGTAGGCGGGCGTCTCGTCGCCCGAGGGACAGGAGGCATTCCCGCCACACTCCTATCATCGGCCAGGCATTCAATCACAGGAGACAACCACCATGCACGCTTGGCTTTGCACAACGCCCACGGGCGTCGATCAACTGCAGTGGACGCAGCTGCCCACACCCGCACCGGGCCCTGGACAGGTACTGCTCGAAGTGAAGGCGGCCAGCCTGAACTTCCCCGATCTGCTGATCGTGCAGAACAAGTACCAGATGAAGCCTGAGCTGCCGTTCGTGCCGGGTTCGGAATACGCGGGCGTGGTCCAGGCCGTGGGCGAAGGCGTGAGCCACCTCAGCGTGGGCCAGCGCGTGGCCTGCCTGTCGGGCACCGGGGGCTTTGGCACCCATACGCTGGCACCGGCCGCGCTGTGCATGCCGCTGCCCGATGGATTCAGCTTCGTCGATGCAGCGGCCTTCATCATGACCTATGCCACCTCGCACCATGCGCTGATCGACCGTGGCCAGCTGCGCGAGGGCGAGACCGTGCTGGTGCTGGGCGCGGCAGGCGGCGTGGGCACGGCCGCCATCCAGATCGCCAAGGCGGCAGGCGCACGCGTGATCGCGGCAGCCTCCACCGACGAAAAGTGCGCGCTGTGCAAGGCCCAGGGCGCCGATGCCACCATCAACTACAGCCAGGGCGACCTGCGCGCGGCCATCAAGGAGGCCACCGGCGGCAAGGGCCCCGACGTGGTCTACGACCCCGTGGGCGGCGACTTCGCCGAGCCCGCCTTCCGCTCCATCGCCTGGCGCGGCCGCTATCTGATCGTGGGCTTTGCCGCTGGCCCCATCCCGGCCCTGCCGCTGAACCTGCCGCTGCTCAAGGGCGCATCGCTGGTGGGTGTCTTCTGGGGCGAGTTCTCCCGGCGCGAGCCCAAGGCCAACGCGGCCATGATGCAGGAGCTGGCCCAGTGGTACGGCCAGGGAAAGATCAAGCCCGTGATCGACCGCACCATGCCCATGGCCGAGCTGCACGCGGCCTACGCACGCATGGGATCGCGCCAGGTCCAGGGCAAGCTGGTCATGGTCAACGAGCAGTGAACCGGGCGCCGGCCATGCCACACTGGAGGGCATTGCATTCTGAAACACCTGCCCACCCATGGCCGAGCGCTCCGCTTCCGAACTGGCACGCGAAACCCTGCGGCAACTGGCGCTGAACCGCCTGCCGCCCACCCCGGAAAACTACACCCGCCTCTATGAGCAGGCAGCCGGCGAACCCGGCCCCGCCAGCTTTCCCCAGGGGCCGCTGCGCCACGTCCATGCGCTTTTGCCTGCGCAGACGCCCGGACAGAAGCGCCTGCGCGACCAGTTGGGCGCCGCCATAGAGCGCAGCGACTGGCAGGGCCTGCAGCAGGTCATCACCGCCTATGCCAACGCGGCCCTGCAGCCGCCAACCCATGAGGCCAGGCCCGTGGAATTGCCCGTGCCGCCGCCCCTGCAGGCTTTGCCCGAGGATCTGACGCAGCAGCTGGCGCGGCGCTTCGAGGCCTTCTTTGCGCTGCTGAACACCCAGGAAGCCAAGACCCGGCAACTGCATCAGCAGCTCATGGAACAGCTGCAGGCACCGCCCGTGGACGCCAAGGCCCTGGCGCGGCGCCTGCATGACCAGCACTACCAGCTGTCGTTCTCCATTGCCGACCAGCTCCAGGTCCTGCAGCTGGTGCAGGAGCTGCTGCAGACCCTGATCCAGCATCTGGCCCAGGACCCCACGCACGGCAGCTGGCTGGTGCCGCAGCTCACGGCCATCGAGCAGGCCATCACGCCGCCGCTGTCACCCGCGCCCCTGGTGGATGCGCGGCGCGAGCTGCAGACCGTGATCCACCGGCGCATGCAGCTGCAGGACGGCATGGCCGCCGCGCAGCAGGCGCTCAAGGACATGCTGGGCGGCTTCGTCCAGCATCTGGCAAAGATCACGAGCAGCAACGAAACACTGGGCGCCCGCATGGAGGAAGCCGCGCGCCAGCTGGACGGCATCCAGCGCCTGGAGGATGCCGCCCCGCTGCTGCAACAGGTGCTGGAGGCCACCCGCACCATGGCCGCCGGCAGCCGCGTGGCCCAGGAAGAGCTGCAATCGCTGCGCAGCCATGTCGATGCCTGCGAGGCGCGCATAGAGGCCCTGCAGCAGGAACTGGACGAGGCCGCGCGCCGTGCACGCCACGATCCGCTGACCGGCCAGCTCAACCGCCTGGGCGTGAGCGAGGCGCTGGACCGCGAGGTGGCGCGCGCCCAGCGCCATGGCCAGCCGCTGAGCGTTGCCCTGCTCGACATGGACGGCATGCAGGCCCTCAACGCCGAGCTGGGACATGCCACGGGCGATGCCGCCCTCATCCATGTGGCCCAGCTGGCACGCCAGGGACTGCGTCCCGAGGACGTGGTGGGCCGATACGAGGGCCAGGCCTTCGTGCTGCTGCTGCCCCAGACACCGGAGACTGCGGGCGCCCAGGCGCTGCAGCGCCTGCTGCAGTTGCTGGAGCAGACGCCTTTGCCAGCCTCTTCGCAGACGCCAGGCCAGCCGGCCCCCCGGCCATTGAGCTTCAGTGCGGGCGTGGCCCAGCTGCAAAGCCACGAAAACGGCATGGACGTGCTGCGCCGCGCGGATACAGCCATGCTGCAGGCCAAGGAGCGCGGCAAGCACAGCATTGCCACGGCATCAGGCGCACAATGGCAGCCAGTTGGAAATGCAGGCGCCGGCCTTTGATCCACCGAGGCCACGCTCCGTATCTCCCCGCTTTCTTGCGCCACCTGCCCCCGAACCGCCATGCCCCTGCCCTTCAGCGCCCCCGTCCCTGCACCGCGGCGCCAGTTTCTGGTCGCAGCGGGCCTGGCCACGGCGCTGGGCCAGTTGCCTGCCTGGGCCCGCCTGGGCGAGCGGCCTGCGCACAACCCCTTCACGCTGGGCGTGGCCAGCGGCGACCCCGAACCCGACAACGTGCTGCTGTGGACGCGGCTGACGCCACCGCTGGCCCAGCTGGGTGAGACCGACACCACGGCCATGCCTGCGCTCAGGATCCGCTGGGAGCTGGCGCACGACCCGCTGTTCCACCAGATCGTGCGCAGCGGCGAGGCCATGGCCCAGCCCGAATGGGGCCACGGCGTGCATGTGCAGGTGGGAGGGCTGGCGCCTGACCGCTGGTACCACTACCGCTTCATGCTGGGCCAGGCCGTGAGCAGCACGGGCCGCTGCCGCACGGCGCCCGCGCCCGGCAGCATGCCCCAGCGGCTGCGCCTGGCCTATGCCTCCTGCCAGCGCTGGGAGCACGGCTACTACGCGGCCTGGCGCCAGGTGGTGCAGGACGCGCCGGACCTGGTGCTCTTCCTGGGCGACTACATCTACGAGTACGCCACGCCCGCCATGACGCTGGGCCTGGCCCGCACCCACAACCTGCGGGCCGCGCAAAGCCTGCAGGATTACCGGGACCGCTACGCCCTGCACAAGAGCGACCCGCTGCTGCAGGCAGCGCACGCCATGTGCAACTGGTCCGTGGGCTGGGACGACCATGAGGTGGAGAACAACTACGCCGGCGACCAGGGCCAGGGCGATGCCGGGCGCTTCCTGGCCCGGCGCATGGCTGCCTGGCAGGCCTTCTACGAGAACATGCCGCTGCGCGCCAGCGCACTGACCGGCGCGGGCGCCCAGCATGGCGGCGGCGGGCTGCAGCTGTACCGCAGCCTGCAGTGGGGCCGGCTGGCCCGGCTGCATTTTCTGGACGGCCGCCAGTACCGCAGCGCCCAGGCCTGCCGCGCCGAGGGAGCGGCAGACAAGGGCAGCGTGCGCCCTGCGCAATGCGCAGCCCTGTCGGATACGGCGCGCAGCTTCCTGGGCTGGACGCAGGAGCAGTGGCTGTACCGCCAGCTGGCCGAAGATGCCCGCCAGCATGCAAGCGAGGGGCCGCGCTGGAGCATCCTGGCCCAGCCCACCCTGGTGTCCACGCACCGGCCGCCCTCGGGATCGCAGGCCACGGACAGCTGGGACGGCTACCCTGCCGCGCGCCAGCGCCTGGTGCGCCACCTCACGCCGGGCGCCCAGCCCACGCCGCGCAACAGCGTGCTGCTGGGCGGCGACCTGCACCAGAACTATGTCTGCGCCGTGCACGCAGACCCCGAGGCCGCGCCCGAGCGGCGCAATCCCGTCGTGGCCAGCGAGTTCTGCAGCACCTCCATCACCTCGCGCAGCGGCACCACCCAGGCCAAGGTCGATGCCATCGTCGACCACAACCCTCAGGTGCTGTACGCACGCTGCGAGGAACGCGGCTACGGGCTGGCCGACATCACGCCCGAGCGCTGGACCAGCGAGCTGCGCGCCGTGGCCAACCCGATGCGAGCCGACAGCCGCATCTACACGCTGGCCCGCTTCACCGTCGAGGACAGGCGGCCCGGCCCCGTAGCCAGCTGACAGGGCACTGACGCAGGGCACGACCAAAGGGCACTTTCAGCAGGCCTGGCAATCAGTGGCTATCCTGACATCGCCGCCCGGCATGCCGCCTATCGTATGGTGCGCTGCCTTGCCCCGCCCACCGGAACACGGAAGCCATGCACCTGACTTTCAGCGCCTACTACACCCTGATCTTCGCCGCCCTCGTCCTTTTGCTGGGCAAATGGCTGGTACGGCACCTGCGCCTGCTGCGCGAATTCAACATCCCCGAGCCCGTGGCCGGCGGCCTGGTCGTGGCCGTCGCCCTGTTCGTGCTCAACCAGACCCTGGGCTGCACCTTCAGCTTCAGCAGCGAGCTGCAGATGGCCTTCATGCTGGTGTTTTTCTCGTCCATCGGGCTGAGCGCCAATTTCGCCAAGCTGCGCGAAGGCGGCCGTTCGCTGCTGCTGTTCCTGGCCGTGGTCGCCGTCTTCATCAGCCTGCAGGATCTGGTCGGCGTGAGCCTGGCCAAGATGCTCGGGCTCGATCCGCTGTTCGGGCTGATCGCAGGCTCCGTCACCCTGACGGGCGGCCATGGCACGGCAGGTGCCTGGGGCCAGGTTTTCGAGCGCGAATACGGCATCCAGGGCGCGGTCACCCTGGGCATTGCCTGTGCCACCTTCGGACTGGTGATCGGCGGCCTGATCGGCGGCCCGCTGGCCAAGGCCCTGATCACGCGCCGCAGGCTTGCCGTGCATGACCCCGCAGCCGCCCCCGAAAAACAGCCCCCGCTGGGCGAAAGCGCAAGCCACGGCGGCTTCGAGAACCCCGAGCAGACGCGCCTGATCACCACCAGCGCGGCCATCGAAACACTGGCCCTGTTCGCGGGCTGCCTGGGCTTTGCCGAGTTCATGACGCAGTTCACCGCCGGCACCCTGTTCTCCCTGCCCACCTTCGTCTGGGCGCTGGCCGGTGGCGTCCTGATCCGCAACACGCTGGACTATGTCTTTCACTTCCAGGTATTCGACCGGGCCATCGACGTCTTCGGCAATGCCTCGCTGTCCATCTACCTGGCCATGGCCCTGCTGTCGCTCAAGCTGTGGGAGCTGGCGGGGCTGGCGGCGCCGCTGATGGTGATCCTGGCGGCCCAGACGCTGGTCATGGGCCTGTATGCCGCGCTGGTGACCTTCCGCATCATGGGCAGCAACTACGATGCGGCCGTGCTGGCCGCCGGCCACTGCGGTTTCGGCATGGGTGCCACGCCCACGGCCGTGGCCAATATGCAGGCCATCACCAACCAGTACGGCCCATCGCACAAGGCCTTTCTCATCGTCCCTATGGTGGGCGCCTTCTTCGTCGACATCGTCAATGCCACCGTGATCCAGCTGTTCATACGCTGGCTGCACTGACCACCACGAACACCGAACGCACCATGCCCCTGCTGCGCCGTGCCCTTGCCGCCACCCAGGCGCTCGTCCTGACCCTGCTGCTGGCAGGCTGCAGCCTGCCGCCCCTGGCCGGCCGCAGCGAATCCACGGCACTGCCGCCCGAGGCCGCCCAGGCCACGCTGCTGGGCCAGGCGCTGGCACCGCTGCTGGACCAGCATCCGGGGCTCACCGCAATCCACGCGCTGTCCGACGCACGCAATGCCTACGCCGCGCGCGCCCTGCTGGCCCGCGTGGCGCAGCGCACGCTGGATGTGCAGTACTACATCTGGCGCGGCGACACCACGGGCCATCTGCTGCTCGACGAACTGCGCCGCGCCGCCGACCGGGGCGTGCGCGTTCGCCTGCTGCTGGACGACGGCGGCACGGCAGGACTGGACACCCAGCTCGGCGCCCTGGACCAGCATCCGCAGATCGAGGTGCGGCTGTTCAACCCCTTTGCCCAGCGCACGCCCAAGGCGCTGGGCTATGTCACGGATTTCTCGCGCACCCAGCGGCGCATGCACAACAAGAGCTTCACGGCCGACAGCCAGGCCAGCATCGTGGGCGGACGCAACATAGGCGACGAGTACTTCGCGGCCACCGACGGCGTGCTGTTCGCCGACCTGGACGTGGTGGCCATGGGGCCGGTGGTGGCCGACATTTCACATGCTTTCGACCAGTACTGGGCCAGCGCGTCGGCCTATCCCGCGGCCAGCCTGCTGCCGCCGCTGCCCGACTATGCGGTGGCGCGCGCCTACGAGGCCCTGGCCACCGAAGTGCAGCGCCCCGAAGCCCAGGCCTATGTGCGCGCCGTGGCGCAAAGCCCGTTCACGCGCGAGCTGCTGGCCGGCCGCCTGCCACTGCAATGGGCCCGCGCCACCCTGGTCAGCGACGACCCGGCCAAGGTGCTGTGCCAGGTGCCCAAGGAGGGCCTGCTGATCACCCAGCTGACCCCGGCCATCGGCCAGCCGCAGCGCCAGCTGGACCTGGTCTCACCCTACTTCGTGCCCACCGAGGCCGGCGTGCGCGCCCTGGCCGGCCTGCGCCGCCAGGGCATTGCCGTGCGCGTGCTCACCAACAGCCTGGAGGCGACCGACGTGGCCGTGGTCCATGCCGGCTATGCCCGCTACCGGCGCCCGCTGATCGAGGAAGGCGTGCAGCTGTACGAGCTGCGCCGGCAGATCGGCAGGCAGGACGACGAACCCAGCCCGGGCCCGCGTTCGCCCGCAGCGGCATCGGCAGGGAAAGCGGGGGTGGGCTCAGGCAGCCGCCCCGGCAGCTCGGGCTCCAGCCTGCATGCCAAAACCTTTGCGGTCGATGGCGAGCGCATCTTCGTGGGCTCGTTCAACTTCGACCCGCGCTCGGCCCACCTCAACACCGAGATGGGCCTGCTGATCGACAGCCCAGAGATGGCTTCGCAGATGAGCCGCATGCTCGACCAGAGCCTGCCGTCCGCCGCCTACCACGTGCAGATCGATGCACAGGGCCGCCTGAGCTGGACCACGGAAAGCGGCACGCCGCCTGCGCCGCTCACCACCACCACCGAGCCCGGCAGCAGTGCATTCAAGCGCCTGATGCTGCGCGTGCTGGGCTGGCTGCCCATCGAGGGGCTGCTTTGATGCCGGGCCCGGCCGCTCAGTCCAGCCGGATCGACGGGCGCAGGCGCGAATTCATCAAATCGATCAGCCACAGCAGCCCGCCGCGCCAAAAGCCGTAGATGCGGGCCTGGTGCGAGCGGTACAGCATGATGTGGCTCAGCATGGCCATGCGCCCGCGGATCACGCCGCCGTTGAACAGGCCGAATTTGCCCAGCGATCCATAGGCGTCGTAATGGGCCAATGACACCAGGGCGCCAAAGTCGCGGTAGGCAAAGCCTTCGGGGCGGAAACCCGGCTCCTTCAGCAGGCGCGGCAGCGTCTCCACCAGATAGCGGGCCTGCTGGTGCGCCACCTGGGCGGTGGGCGGCAGCGGCACGCTGGCCCCGGGCAGGGTGAAGCTGGCGCAGTCCCCCACGGCGTAGACGTTGGGGTCGCTGGTCTGCAGCTGGCCGTTGACCTTGAGCTGGTTGCCTTGCGTGGTCTCCAGTCCCAGCTGCGCCAGGAAGGCCGGGGCCTTCACGCCCGCTGCCCAGACGCGCAGGCCTGCGGGGACGAACTCGCCGCTGGCCAGCACGAACCCCTCTTCGCTGGCCGACTGCACGCGGCCGTTGACGATCACCGAAACGCCCAGGGCCTGCAGCCGCAGGCGCGTGGCTTCGGAAATCTCCTCGGGAAAACCGGGCAGCAGGCGCGGCCCGGCCTCGATCAGCACGATGCCGAAGCGCGCGGCCTCGCCCAGCGCGCCGTAGGCGCGGGCGCTCTCGGCCAGCTGCACCAGCTCGGCCGCCAGCTCCACGCCCGTGGCGCCGCCGCCCACGATGGCCACGCGCAGCTGCTCGCCGCTGGTCATGCAGCGCACCATGCGCAGGCGGATCTCGCTGTTGAAGGCATCGGCCTTGCGGCGCGAGTCGATCATGAAGCAGTGCTCGTCCACGCCCGGCGTGCCGAAATCATTGGCGCCGCTGCCCACGGCGATCACCAGCCTGTCGTAGGCAATGCGCCGGCCCGGCACGATCTCGCGGCCATCAGGCGCCTCGATGGGGGCCAGCAGCACCTCGCGGGCCTCGCGGTCCAGGCCGCACATTTCGCCGGGCTGGTAGGCAAAGCTGGCGTCGCTGGCCTGGGCCAGGTAGGTGGTCTGCTGCTGGGCCAGGTCGCGCGTGCCGGCCGCAATGGTGTGCAGCATGGGCTTCCAGACATGGGCCGAATCGCTGTCCACCAGGGTCACCGAGCCGATGGCCCCCGTGCGCCCCTTGCCCAGCGCCGTGGCAATCTCCAGCCCCGCCACGCCACCGCCCACGACGACGATGCGCGCCCCGCCCGATGCCGTTGCCGAACCCGCTTCTTGTTCCTTGCCCATTGCTGCTCCCTGCCGGAAGGCCCGGCCGGCCGCACCATGCGCCGGCTTGCAGGACATTCGCTTCCAGACAGTCTTGATTCTTGTCAGTTTGGGTAGCAGGCGACTTGCTAGGGGTAAGCCCCAGATCTGCAACAGATATCTGATAGAAGACCGCCGATCACACCGAGCAGGGTCTTGTACAGGACCGCGCCGCAGGAAAAACATCACCTCTGTCGGATGGCCAGCCGGACCTGATCATTGCGCTATCAACACAAGAGCATCCGCCCCGTCCGTCACGCAGCATCGCCGACGACATGACGGCCTGCATCTGCAGGCCTGCACGAATGCCCCGCTGCCGGGCCCGCGATTTGCGATTGTCAATATACGAAACGTATATTCCCCGTATGATCGCCACCCCATGGGAATCGTCAAAATATCCGACCAATTGCACGACCAGATCCGCCTGTCCAGCGCGGCCCTGGGTCGATCCATCAACGCCCAGGCCGAGCATTGGCTGCGTGTCGGCCAGCTGGCCGAACACCATCCCCATCTCGACTACGCAGGCATCTGCGCCCTGCTGCTGCAAGAGGCCGCGGCCACGCTGAAGCTGGGCGAGCCCGAAGCGGCGCCGGCTCCCGCCGATACGGCAGCACGCCGCCCGCGCCCCGTGCGCCTGTCGGAAGGCCTGCAATGAGGGGCACCAAGCTGCGCAGCGTCCCGCTGCACGATGCCCTCGATATCGGGCAATCACGCAAGGCCGGTGGCCTGGCCGCCCGCGTCCTGCAGATGCTGGTGCCCCACGTGCAGCCGGGCGTCAGCACCGAGCACCTGGACAGGCTCTGCCATGACTTCATCGTCGACGAACTGCGCTGCGTGCCCACCAACGTGGGCTACCACGGCTTTCCGAAGACGGTCTGCACCTCGCCCAACCACGTGGTCTGCCACGGCATCCCCGACGCCCGTCAGATCCTGCGCGAGGGCGACATCCTCAATGTCGATGTGGCCGTGACCACGCCCGAGGGCTGGATCGGCGACACCAGCCGCATGTACTACGTGGGCCAGCCCTCCAACCAGGCGCGCCGCCTGGTGGAGACCACCTACGAGGCCCTGCTGGCCGGTATCCGCGCCGTGCGCCCCGGCGCCACGCTGGGCGACATCGGCCATGCCATCCAGACCGTGGCCCAGCGCGAGCGCTTCAGCGTGGTGCGCGAGTACTGCGGCCACGGCATCGGCAAGGTCTACCACGACGACCCCCAGGTGCTGCATTACGGCCAGCCCGGCCAGGGCATGGTGCTGGAGGCCGGCATGATCTTCACCATCGAGCCCATGCTCAACGCCGGCAAGGCGGCCACGCGCGAACTGGCCGACGGCTGGACGGTGATCACCAACGACAAGTCGCTGTCCGCCCAGTGGGAGCACATGGTGGTGGTGACCGACACGGGCTTCGACGTGCTCACGCGCTGGCCCGAGGGCACGGGCAGCTACGCGGCCATCTGAGCATGGCGTCCAACTACCTGTACCTGGGCCTGGCCATCGTCGCCGAGGTGGCGGCCACCTCCTGCCTCAAGCAGTCCGAAGGCTTCACGCGGCTGTGGCCCAGCGTGGTCACGGTCCTGGGCTACGCGCTGGCCTTCTACTTCCTGTCGCTGACGCTGCGCACCGTGCCCACGGGCGTGGCCTATGCGATCTGGTCGGGCGCGGGCATCGTGCTGATCTCCCTGGTTGGCTGGCTCTGGCAGGGCCAGACGCTGGACCTGCCCGCGCTGGCGGGCATGGGCCTGATCGTGGCGGGCGTGCTGGTCATCCAGCTGTTTTCCAAGACGGCCGGACACTGAGCCGCTGCCCGCGCTGCGGCCCGGCCCTCAGCCCGTGATGGCCTGGACCGATCCGGCCTGGCGGCGCAGCTCGAACTTCTGGATCTTGCCCGTGCTGGTCTTGGGCAGCTCGCCAAAGACCACGGCGCGCGGCACCTTGTAGCCGGCCAGGTGCTTCTTGCAGTGGGCCACGATGTCTTCGGCCGTGGTCTGCGCGCCGGCCTTCAGCTCGATGAAGGCGCAGGGCGTCTCGCCCCACTTGGGATCGGGTTTGGCCACCACGGCGGCGGCCAGCACGGCCGGGTGGCGGTAGAGCACGTCCTCGACCTCGATGGACGAGATGTTCTCCCCGCCCGAGATGATGATGTCCTTGCTGCGGTCCTTGATCTGTATATAGCCGTCCGGATGCTGCACGGCCAGGTCGCCCGTGTGGAACCAGCCGCCGCGGAAGGCCTCGTCCGTGGCCTGCGGGTTCTTCAGGTAGCCCTTCATGGCGATGTTGCCCTGGAACATGATCTCGCCCATGGTCTGGCCGTCATGGGGCACGGGTTCCATGGTCTCCGGATCGAGCACGCTGGCCGAGCGCTGCAGGTGGTAGCGCACGCCCTGGCGGGAATTGAGGCGCGCGCGTTCGCCGATGTCCAGCGCATCCCAGGCTGCATGCTTGGCGCAGACCGTGGCCGGGCCGTAGACCTCGGTCAGGCCGTAGACATGGGTGATGTCGAAGCCCAGCTGCTCCATGCCCTCGATCATCGAGGCCGGTGGCGCGGCGCCTGCCACCATGGCCTTGACTCCGGCGGGCACGCCCTCCTTCATGGCGGCCGGCGCGTTGACCAGCAGGCCGTGCACGATGGGCGCGCCGCAGTAATGCGTGACGCCGTGGTTGCGGATGGCGTCGAAGATGGCCTGCGCCTCCACCCTGCGCAGGCAGACATTGACCCCCGCGCGTGCCGCCACCGTCCACGGAAAGCACCAGCCGTTGCAATGGAACATGGGCAGGGTCCACAGGTAGACGGCGTGCTTGGGCATGTCCCACTCCAGCACATTGCTGATGGCATTGATGGCCGCCCCCCGGTGGTGGTAGACCACGCCCTTGGGGTTGCCCGTGGTGCCGCTGGTGTAGTTCAGCGCAATGGCGTCCCACTCGTCGGCGGGCAGCTGCCAGTCGAAACCGGCATCGCCGCCGGCCACGAAATCGTCGTAGTCCAGGCTGCCCACCTGCTCGGCGGCCGGGCCGTACAGCGTGTCCTCGACCTGGATCACCAGCAGCGGCGCGCTGCGCTGGCGCAGCTTCAGCGCCTTGGCCACCACGCCCGTGAACTCCGGGTCCACGATCAGCACCTTGGCCTCGCCATGGTCCAGCATGAAGGCGATGGTTTCCGCATCCAGCCGCGTGTTCAGCGCATTGAGAACGGCGCCGGCCATGGGCACGCCGAAATGCGCCTCCACCATGGGCGGCGTATTGGGCAGCATCACGGCCACGGTGTCGTTCTTGCCCACGCCCGCCTTGTTCAGGCTGCTGGCCAGTTGGCGGCAGCGCGCATAGGTCTCGCCCCAGTTGCGGCGCAGCGTGCCGTGGACCACGGCCAGCCGCTCGGGATAGACCTCGGCCGTGCGGGCGATGAAGCCCAAGGGGCTGAGCGGCGCATGGTTGGCGCTGTTGCGGTCCAGGTGCTGGTCGTAAATGTGGGTCATCGTGGTCTCCGGTTCGCTGGGGTTCTTGGTGTGATGCAGGTCTGCCATTGCAGACTGGCGAAACCTGAAGATATAGCAAGACAGGCTTACACAAGCTTGATGCGCGACCACCGGGCGCGCCACCGCACAGGCCCGGATAACCAAAGCGGCATGCATGGTCTTTGCAGGGCATCACAACTTTCAGAATTTCATGGAAATTGAAAATACTCATGCAAAACAATCACTTGACCTGCCTGCAGACGCGCCCCAGCCTGTCCCCAAGGCGACTTCACAACCACAGTCCTCTATAAGACATCATTTATCAGATGACTCGGCCGCACGGCCTCGGCTTCACTCGTAGAATCGCCGCTTGGATTCGCCGGCCAGCACCGCTGGAAGGCGAATAAGGAGTTCCTAGAGGAGTCGCCTGGCAACGCTCCAGGCATCGTTGGAGACGAGCCTGCACCCCACCGGTGCAGGCTTTTTTTTTGCTTCAGCGCAGGCTCAGGGACTGGCGCTTCCAGGCCGGGTCCTGCCAGCGCTGGAACAGCGGCAGGGCGGACACATCGCCGGTCACGCGCTCGGTGGCCAGGCCGTCCAGCCGCACCACTTCGAAGCTCTTGCGGTAGCGGCCCTGGCCACGGGCCTCGCGCGCCACCAGCATCAGCTGGCCGCCAGGCACCCAGCCCGCCCATTCGGCCACGCCGGTCTCCGGCGCGGTGGCGGCGGGGGGAAGCACATCGGCCAGCCAGCCGCCTTCGGTCTTGCGCAGCACCCACAGTTCGCGCCAGCCTTCCAGCGGCTGCACGGCCAGGGCCACGGCCGTGCCCTCGCGGTTGGTGCTGGCCGATGCAGCCCACACCAGGCCATAGGTGCAGCGGCGCAGCAAAGGGGCCTTGGCGCCGTGCTGGGCGTCCACCAGCAGCACGCAGGTTTCGCCGGCAGCACCGGGCTCGGTCAGCAGCGTCGGGCGGGCTCCGGCAGCAGGAGCCGCAGCAGCAACAGGCGCCAGCGCCCAGCGCACGGCGCTCACCCGCATGGCCGCGTCGTTGTAGGCGCTCTGGTCTTCATCGGGCAGCTCGGACTTGCTGACGCCCGTGAACTCGGCCAGCGCCCGGGCGGCCGATGCCGCCACGGCAGGGTCGGCCATGCTTTTGCGCGCCTGCTGAAAGGCCAGCGCGCCCCACACGCTGGCGCGGCGCATCTGCACGCGGCCGCGCAGGTAGGGCGGCAGGCCGGTCACATCCACGCGCTCCAGCACATCGGCCTGCCAGGCGTACAGGCGGGCGCGCTCATGGGCCGGCAGATCGGGGTCCACGCATTCGGGCCGTGTCAGCGCCAGGGCGGCGCGGGCGCGCTGCGGCGCGTCGGCGGCGGGCATGGCGAGCACGCGGCGGAAAAATTCGCCTTCATAGCAGACCTGCATGCGGCTTTCGACCTCATAGGTCGCAAAGCGCAGGCCGTAGCCGTTGGCCACATCCAGGTGGGCCGACAGCGTGGCGCCCGAGGCCTTGCCGGGCGCAGCTGCGGAGGCGCGCCGCGCCAGCCGGTCGGCAAAGCCGCCCAGTGCGTCGAAGGCCTGCGCGCCTTCGGCGCCGGCCAGGGTCCTGGCGGGCGCGGCCTGCAGGTAGGCGGCCGCCAGGCCGATGCCCAGCGCCTCGGCACCGGGCGTGTCCTGCACGAAGCGCAGCACGGCCAGCAAGGCGGGGGCATCGGCCTCGGTCATGGCCACGCGGCGCACATCGCCGGCGCGGATGAAGCCGCCCCGCTCGCGCTTGTGGTCCCAGACCTGGAGGTAGTCCAGGCGTTCGCCCCTGATCTCCAGCACCTCTCCCTGCCACAGGCTGGCCTGCTGCTGGGCGCCATCGCGCGGCGCGGCGCGCAGGCTGGCCTGGTCCTGCACCACGATGGCGCTGCCCATGCCGGTGGCCAGCGCTGCGGCGGCCAAGGTCGATACGGTCAGCATGGCTTATTGCTCCTGAACGGCTGCGTTGGCATCTTCGGCCGCCACGGAGGCTGCGCCGGCCTGTGCATTGCGGCTGCCACCCAGCAGGGCCGCACCGATGAAGTCGCCATTGGTCGGCGGGGGCGCGATGATGACCTGGATCTTGTCCGAGAGCTTGTCGGCCAGCGTCTTCTGGATCAGCAGCGGGTAGCGCGTGACCAGGGTGCCTTCGCGCGCCATCTGCTCGGCGTTGACCTTGCCCAGGCGGTCCATGCGGAAGGCCTCGGCCTCGGCCAGCTTCTGGCGTGCATCGGCTTCGCCGTTGGCCTCGATGCGGCGGGCCTGGGCGCTGCCCTCGGCAGCTTTCACGCGGGCCACGCGCTCGGCCTCGGCCTCCAGCTGACGCTGCTCGATCTGGCGCTGCTTGAAGGGCAGCACATGCTTCATGGCCTCTTCCTGGGCACGCGCCGCAATCACCTGCTCGCGTGCGGCGGCTTCGGCGGCCACTTCGCGGCGCACCTTGTCGGCATTGGCATCCAGCTCGGTTTCCTTGACGCGCTTGTCCTTGAGCTCCAGCGTGTAGCGCATCTTCTCGGAGGCCAGCTCCTCGGCCAGCAGGCTGTCCATGCCGCGGCGGTACTCGGCGGGCAGGTCCACCTTGCCGATCTGGATGCTGCGCAGCGTCACGCCGTCGGCCGCCAGGCGCGTGCGCAGTTCGGTTTCCATGATCTGGGCGATCTCGGCGCGCTTGGTCGAGAAGATCTCGCGCACGGTGTAGCGTGCGAACACCTTGTAGACCAGGCCCTGCACGGCGGGCTCCACGATGTCGCCGCCTATGTCCAGAGGCAGGTTGCCGGCCTTGACGGCGGGCGATGCGGGATCAAGCGCATAGCGCACGTTCAGGTCCAGACCCAGGGACAGGCCCTCGACCGACTGCAGGGGGGCGCTGCCATTGGCCTGGCGCATGGCCTCCGGACGGTAGCTCTGGTCGCGCAGGGAGAACACGCGCACCGTGTGCAGGCCCGGAACCACCCACACGCTGCCATCGCGCCACAGGCTGACGGAGCCCGTGAACTGGTTCAGGCGCACGCCCAGCGTGCCCTGCTCCAGGTGCTGCACGGGCGGGTTGCGCACCACCACCAGGCCGGCCACCACCACCACGGCGCCGATGGCCAGCCAGCGCACGGTACGTGCCGTGGGCAGCAGGACTGCCCAGTCCACGGGCTGGCGGCGGGGCGCGTTGCCCGGCAGCGTGCCGGCGTCGGCTGCAGGCTCGGAGGAATCGGCGGTGCCGGCTCCATCCAGGCGGGCGGACTTGCGGCCCGTCAGGGCCTGCATGATGCGGTTCCAGGTGGCTTTCATGGTGTTCTCTCTCTCGGCTGTTGTTGGCTGTTGTTGGCTGTTTCTGAGGCACCGGAAACAGGGGTGGCTCATTGAGGACCGATTGTTCGGATCCACCCCGGAAGCAACAACGCAGCGCACGGACCAAAGCGCTCACACCGGCGGCGCAAACGCTCCGGCCCCGGAAGAAAAACTCACACCCGGGCCGGCGCAGGGCCGAGATAATCCCGCGAACACCGCCACGGCGGCCTCCCCGACCCCACCCCTGCACAGCCCCATGACCCGTATCGCCGTGATCGAAGACGACCTGCCCACCAGCAACCAGTTGGCGGGATGGATACGCAGTGCGCGCAGCGGCATCGTGATCGACCAGTGGTTCACGCGCGACGAGGCCGAGGCCGCCCTGGCCCGCGAACACTACGACGCCGTGGTGCTGGACATCGAGCTGGGCCGCGAGCGCCATGCCGGCGTGGCCCTGATCAACGCCATCAACAAGCTGGGCCAGGGCACGCCGGTGCTGGTGGTCTCGGCCATGCCGGCCGCCATCTACCGCAGCATCATGAAAGCGCTGGACGCCTGGGACTACCTGCAAAAGACCACCTTCGAGGAGGCGGACTTCATCGAGACCTTCCTCGACATCCTGCGCACCACGCAGCGTGCGGCGCCCGTGGCCGCGCAGGCAGCCGCAGCGCCCGTAGGCGATGCCTTGGTGCTGGACCCGCTGTGGCAGCGCACGCCCACCTGGCGCGGCGAGCGCATCAACCTGCCGCTGACGGCCCAGCGCATCCTGGCCACGCTGCACCAGCGCAGCGGCGAAGTGGTGTCCTACGACGAGCTGTTCGAGGTGGTCAAAAGCGGCCGCAACCGCGACAACGTGCGCAAGCACGTGAGCACCATCCGCGAGGCCCTGCGCGAGGTGGACCCGGGCTTCGAAGGCATAGAGAACGTGCCCATGCGCGGCTTTCGCTGGGTGGGCCAGGCCGGCGCCGCCGTCCGCACATGAAGCGCCTGCTCAACCCCAAACTGGAGCTGCCCCGGCTGGAAGTGCCGCGCCTGGGCCTGGCCGCCTTCCGCCAGCGCATCCTGCTGCGCGGCGTGTTCGTGCTGCTGGCTGTGGCCACGGTGTCCTTGAGCGTGGTGGTTCTCAAGGACGAGAAGGAACGCGCCTGGCAGGCCTACCAGCACGGCTTTGTGCGCAGCCAGGCCGAGGTCATGGCGCGGCTGCGCCATCCTTCGGGCCGGCTGGCCCTGCTCAACGCCGGCCACCTGGGCCAGGGCGTGACGCCGCTGGCGCCGCTGCTGCTGCCCTATGCGGCCATCGACTTCGACGATCCGCAAAAGTCCCAGCAGGCCGTGGAGATGGCCGGCTGCTCGGTGCAGTATCCCGATGGCGCCTCGCTGTGCGCGGCCATCGGCAACAATCCCTACGCAGGCGGCTTCATCTATCTGGTGGGCAGCTTCTTCGCAGGCGAGCTGACACCGCGCGAGCGCGGCTCGCGCGAGCCCGCCCAGGCGCACCGCGCCCGCATCACGCTGGACATGCGCGGCAGCACCTACCGCTGGATCGCGCCCTATGAGGCCATGCCGCAGCAGGGCAACAAGTCCGGCAACGGCGAGCACGGCCGGCTCACCGGCTTTGTGGACAACGGCACGCCCCAGCTTGACGCCCGCGCGCGGCCCGTGCGCGATTTCCGTGGCTGGCTCTGGCAGAACGGCCATTGCCGCGACCTGCCGCCTGGCGTGCAGGGCCATGCGGGCAATGACAAGACGCCCCCTGCAGCCGATTGCCTGCGCCGCACGCACTACTCCATCCGCCTGCCGGTCGAGTTGTTCCGCGAGGCCCTGTTCCGCAGGGACGTGCGCCCCGTCTGGCCGCCCGAAGACCTGGGCAGCATGCGTGTGCGCGTGGAAATGCTGGCCCCGGGCGAGGCGGCCGCGCCCCTGTTCGACAGCAATGCGCCGGGGGCGCAGCTGGCCGCCTCGCTCAACGACATCTCGCGCAGCCTGCTGCCCGGCGAGCGCGTGCAGATTCGCAAGGTGGGTGCCGACGAGGCCAGCACCATCACCCTCAAGGGCGTGGATGTGCAGGCCGCGCCGTCGGCGCCCTGGCTGCTGCGCCTGATCAGCTGGCTGCCGCTGCATGCAGCCGGCGTCTCCGCCGCCACCATGACCCCGGCCGTGCCCACGGGCCAGGACATTCTGGACACGCCCACGGGCAACTACACCGTCAGCTTCACCGGCCACCCGCGCGATGTGGAGCAGGGCCTGGCCGCCGTGGCCACGCGCCTGTCCTGGTACCTGGGCGCCATGCTGGCCGCCATTGCGCTGGCCTGGCTGATCGTCGAGCTGGGGCTGATCCGCCGCGTGACCGCCCTCACCCGGCGCGCCGCCGCCGTCTCCTACAACGTGCAGGACGGCCATGTCGGGCCACGCCTGGGCGATCTCGAAGTGTCGGACCTGCGTGGTTCCGACGAGCTGGGCATTCTGGCCGGCGGCCTGGCCGACCTGCTGCAGCGCGTGAAGGACGACCTGCAGCGCGAGCAGCTGCGCGCTCAGCAGGAACGCGACATGTGGCATGCCGTGGGCCACGAGATCATGTCGCCCCTGCAATCGCTGATGGTGCTGTACGGCCCCGACGACCCCGGCCACCGCTATGTGCAGCGCATGCAGCAGGCCGTGCATGTGCTCTACGGCACGGCATCGCCGGCCGAGGCGCTGCAGGCCGCCACCGTGCCGGAGGGCCGGCTGGACCTGGACGCCTTCCTCAGCCACGTGGCGGCCAACGCGCACTATGCGGGCATTGCCGATGTGGTCTACGAAGGCGGGAACAAGAGCGGGAGCGCGGGAGCCGCCGGCGCCGTGATCGTGCGCGCCGACGAATTTGCCCTGGAGGACGTGGTCACCCACATCCTGCGCAATGCCGACAGCTACCGGCCGGCCGGCACGGCCATCACGCTGTCGCTGTCGGCCTCCGAGTCCACCGCCAGCGCCACGCTGCACAACCAGGGCGCCACCATTGCGGAGGACCTGCTGGAGCGCATCTTCGAGCTGGGGGTGTCCGCGCCCCAGGAGCCTTCTGCCGCCAGCGGCGCCGAGCACCGAGGACAGGGCCTGTTCGTGGCCAGGACCTACATGGCCAAGATGGGCGGCACGATCAGGGCCCACAACACGCGCGATGGCGTGGCCTTCACGCTGACCTTCCAGCGCCTGGGCTGAGGGCCGGGCGCTGCCGGCCAGTGCCCCCGGGGCACGGCCGGATGGCCCCGCGAAGGCACAATACGCGGGTGTCCATTCCCCAATCGTTCATCCAGGAGTTGCTCGCGCGCGTCGACGTGGTCGACATCGTGGGCCGTTACGTACAGCTCAGGAAGGGCGGCGCCAACTTCATGGGCCTGTGCCCTTTCCACAGCGAGAAGTCGCCTTCCTTCACCGTCAGCCCCAGCAAGCAGTTCTATCACTGCTTCGGCTGCGGCAAGAACGGCAACGCCATCGGTTTTCTGATGGACCATGCCGGCATGGGCTTCGTCGAAGCGGTGCAGGATCTTGCCGGTCAGGTCGGCCTGCAGGTGCCGCAGGACGACATCAGCCCGGCCGAGCGCGAGCGCCAGGCCGCCCAGAAGCAGAAACAGGCCACCCTCACCGACGTGCTGGAAAAGGCCGGTGAATCTTTCCGCAAGCACCTGAAGGCCTCCCCCCAGGCCATCGAATACCTCAAGCGCCGCGGTGTCTCGGGCGAGACCGCCAGGCGCTTCGGCCTGGGCTACGCGCCCGCCGGCTGGCGCAACCTGGCCAGCGTCTTTGCGCATTACGACGATCCGCAGCTCGAAGAATCGGGCCTGGTCATCGTCGGCGAGGACGACGGCAAGCGCTACGACCGCTTCCGCGACCGGCTGATGTTTCCCATCCGCAACGTCAAGGGCGAGTGCATAGGCTTCGGCGGCCGCGTCTTCGGCGACGAGAAGCCCAAATACCTGAATTCGCCCGAAACCCCGGTGTTTCACAAGGGGCGCGAACTCTACGGCCTGTTCGAGGCCCGCACCGCCCTGCGCGACATGGGCTATGCGCTGGTCACCGAAGGCTATATGGACGTGGTGGCCCTGGCCCAGCTGGGCTTTGCCAACGCCGTCGCCACGCTGGGCACGGCCTGCACGCCCGATCACATTCACAAACTGTTTCGATTTACTGACGCCGTCGTTTTCAGCTTCGACGGCGACGGGGCGGGCCGGCGCGCCGCGCGCAAGGCGCTCGATGCGGCCCTGCCCTATGCCAGCGACACGCGCAGCGTCAAATTCCTCTTCCTGCCCGCCGAACACGACCCGGACAGCTTCATCCGCGAATACGGCAGCGAAGCCTTTGCCCGCTACGTGGGCGACGCGCTGCCGCTGAGCCGCTTTCTCATCGAGGCGGCCAGCGAAGGCTGCGACCTGGGCCAGGCCGAAGGCCGTGCCCACATGGCCAGCAATGCCCGCCCCCTGTGGACGGCCCTGCCTGACGGCGCGCTCAAGCGCCAGCTGCTGGGCGAGATCGCCGAACTCGTGCAGCTCGATGCGCGCGACCTCTCCGACCTGTGGTCGCAGGAAGCCGCTCGCAGCGGCCCGGCGCGGGGCTCCATGGCCGGCGGTGCTTCCCATCCGGGCCAGCAGGCCGGCCATGCACCGGCCGCGCCCGACTGGGGCCAGCCTGTCGAATACGGCGCGCCTTCGGGCTGGCACGAGCGTGGCGGCCATGGAAGCGGCGCGGGCGGCTGGCGCAGCGGCGAGCCCGGGCGCGGCGGCAAAAAGCCCTGGCCGCGCAAACCCTGGGACAAGAATGGCCGGGCCGACTTCAACCCGCCCCCCATGGGCCCGCGTGGCGCGCCAGCCACACGCACCGACCAGGCGGCACGCCTGCTCATGGCGCACATGGAATTCATGGAAGAACTCACCCACGAGGACTTCGAGGCACTGGCGCACTGCTCAGGCGAACATGGCGCCATGTTCCGCTGGATGGAGGCACAGTTCCAGGAATCCGGTGCCCGGCCCTTTGCCGTGCTGCGCGAACAACTGCGCGGCCTGCCTCACGAAACGCTGGCAGACAGGCTCATGAGCGGCCCCCACGCGCATCCCGAGGGCGAACTGCCCGAGCTGCGCCGTGAGTTGCGTGATGTCCTCAATCGCATGGTCATCGTCCACATCAAGGCCCAGATCGACGAAGCCTTGCGCGACATGGCACGGGACCCCAGCGCCGCCCAGCGCTATCGCGATCTCTTTGCCCGACAGCAGGCCCTGGAAAACCAGATGCGCACTTCCTCTTGAAATCGAGGTAAGCAGATATAATTGGGGGCTATCGGCAAGAGCGACAGCAGCACCTCCGGACCGGGCCCCGTGACGAACTCACGTGATTGCAGCAACTGCACGGCCCAATTTCCCGCAAGGACTGCACACCAAATGATCGCCCAGACATCTTGCCTGGAATATGTACGCTTCCCTGGCGGGCCTAGTCCGTCCGCGCGCGCTTAGGCGGCGCTTGTTTGAGTTTCCCTTTGTGTGTGTTCGCTCCCGACCGTGAGGTGCTCATGCCCGTTTCAAAGTCCGTGAAGTCCAAGCAGGCCCCCGAAGCTCCAGCGAAGCCCAAGACTTCGACAACCTCTTCAGCCCCGGCCGTCAAGGCCGGTGCCGGCAAAGCCGCTGCAGGACCGAAGAGCGCCGCATCTGCGGCCAAAGCAAAGAAAGATACCGACGTGGTAACCAAGTCCCAAGCCGAACTCAAAGCCATGGCCGACGAACTGCTCGCCGCCGCGACGCCCAAGCGTGGCCGCAAGAAGGCAGCCGAAGGCGACGACGCCCCCGCCCAGACAGAAAAGAAGCCTGCTGCCGCCAAGAAGGCGCCGGCCAAGGCCGCCACCTCCACCGCTGCAGCCAAGACTCCCGCCAAGCGCGGCCGCAAGCCCAAGGCCAAGGAAGCGGGCGACGACATGGACGACGCCGACCTGTCGGACATCGATGGCGACATCGATGGCGAAGTGGAAGGCGAAGTCGAGACCGAAGTGGAAGTCGAGGTCGAGGCCTCCTCGGCCCCGGCTGAAAAGGTCAAGCCCCTGCGCATGAAGATCAGCAAGGCCAAGGAACGGGCCTTGATGAAGGAATTCGGCCTGGACGAAACCGTCCTGACCGAAGAGGAAATGTCCACCCGCCGCCAGCGCCTGAAGGCGCTGATCAAGCTGGGCAAGACGCGCGGCTACCTGACGCACAGCGAAATCAACGACCACCTGCCCGACAAGCTGGTCGATGCCGAGACGCTGGAAGTCGTGATCTCCATGCTCAACGACATGGGCGTGGCCGTCTACGAGCAGACCCCCGACGCGGAAACCCTGCTGCTGAACAACACGGGCCAATCCGCCACCACCGAAGAGGAAGCCGAGGAAGAGGCCGAAGCCGCCCTGTCCACGGTGGACTCCGAATTCGGCCGCACCACCGACCCCGTGCGCATGTACATGCGCGAAATGGGCACGGTGGAGCTGCTGACGCGCGAAGGCGAGATCGAAATCGCCAAGCGCATCGAAGGCGGCCTGATGGACATGATGGAGGCCATCTCGGCCTCGCCCGCCACCATCGCAGAAATCCTGGCCATGTCCGAGGAAATCCGCGAAGGCAAGGTCGTCATCTCCACCATCGTCGACGGTTTCGTCAACGCCAATGAGAACGACGACTACGTGGCCGAAGAAGACTTCGACGAATACGACGAAGAGGACGACGACGACGGCAAGGGCGGCTCCAAGGCACTGACCAAGAAGCTCGAAGAACTCAAGAACGAGGCGCTGCGCCGCTTCGACGCCATGCGCGAGAACTTCGACAAGATGCACAAGGTGTACGACAAGGAAGGCTACGGCACGCCCACGTACATCAAGGTGCAGAAGGCCCTGACCGAAGAGCTGATGACC
Organism: Delftia sp. WY8; assembly: GCF_018437695.1. Classification (NCBI taxonomy): domain Bacteria; kingdom Pseudomonadati; phylum Pseudomonadota; class Betaproteobacteria; order Burkholderiales; family Comamonadaceae; genus Delftia; species Delftia sp. WY8. The sequence continues at coordinate 5,428,495 of NZ_CP049795.1, read as the reverse complement.
ATCCGCTTCACGGCCAAGACCATCGAGAAGCTGTGCGACCTCGTGCGTGCCCAGGTCGATGACGTGCGCAAGAAGGAACGCGAGCTGCGCAAGATAATCGTGGACAAGTGCGGCATGCCGCAGGAAACCTTCATCGCCCAGTTCCCGCCCAACCTGCTGAACCTGCAGTGGGTGGTGGAGCAGGTCGCGGCCGGCAAGCCCTGGAGCAGCGTGCTGGAGCGCAATGTCCCGCCCGTGCAGGAACTGCAGCAGAACCTGATCGACCTGCAATCGCGCGTGGTCGTGCCGCTGGACGAGCTCAAGCGCATCAACAAGCGCATGAACGACGGCGAGCGCGCCAGCCGTGACGCCAAGAAGGAGATGATCGAGGCCAACCTGCGCCTGGTGATCTCCATCGCCAAGAAGTACACGAACCGCGGCCTGCAGTTCCTGGACCTGATCCAGGAAGGCAACATTGGCCTGATGAAGGCCGTGGACAAGTTCGAATACCGTCGCGGCTACAAGTTCTCGACCTATGCCACGTGGTGGATCCGCCAGGCCATCACGCGCTCGATCGCTGACCAGGCGCGCACCATCCGCATCCCGGTGCACATGATCGAGACCATCAACAAGATGAACCGCATCTCGCGCCAGCATCTGCAGGAGTTCGGCTTCGAGCCCGATGCGTCCATCCTCGCGGCCAAGATGGAGATCCCGGAAGACAAGATCCGCAAGATCATGAAGATCGCCAAGGAGCCGATCTCCATGGAAACGCCGATCGGCGACGACGACGATTCGCACCTGGGCGACTTCATCGAGGACACCAACAACACCGCTCCCGTGGACGCCGCCATGCAGGCCGGCCTGCGCGACGTGGTCAAGGACATCCTCGACGGCCTGACCCCGCGCGAAGCCAAGGTGCTGCGCATGCGCTTCGGCATCGAAATGTCCACCGACCACACGCTGGAAGAAGTGGGCAAGCAGTTCGACGTCACGCGCGAACGCATCCGCCAGATCGAGGCCAAGGCCCTGCGCAAGCTCAAGCACCCGAGCCGCTCGGACAAGCTGCGCAGCTTCATCGACTCGCTGTAAGGCGCTGTGGATGCCGCCCCCCGGGCCGGCAACTGCCCCCTGGAAAGCCCCGCACTCCCCTGCGGGGCTTTTTGTTTGTGGCCGGCCATCTGCCGGGCAGGGCGATGGTGGCGCGATAGACTGCCGCCTTTGTCTGCAAGGGCATCAGCATGGCTATCGAAATCGAACGCAAATACCTTGTGGCCGACCCCGGCGTCGTGACCGGCCTGACCGGCGTGCGCATGGCGCAGGGATACATCGCCGACAACGGCATGTGGGTGCGGGTGCGCATCGCCGGGGACACCGGATTTCTCACGCTCAAGGGGCCGGCACGCGGCATGAGCCGCACCGAATTCGAATACCGGATTCCGCTGGCCGACGCCGAGACGCTGCTGGCCCAGCACTGCGCGCATGGCGCACTCGAAAAGGTGCGCTACATCGTGACGGTGGACGGCTTCGACTTCGAGGTCGATGTATTCGAAGGCCCGCTGGCCGGGCTGGTCACGGCCGAGATCGAACTGGCCAGCGAGGATATCCAGCCGCCCTCGCCCGCCTGGCTGGGAGCGGAGGTCACCGCTGATCTTCGCTACAGCAACGCGCAACTGGCCAAGACCCGGCAGGTGCCTTCACCGGCCGTGCTGCCGGGCTGATGCAGGACGGCCCTGTGGACGCCGGGGCTACGGGGGGGCTACACGGGGGCCACCAGGGGGCGACAGAGGCCGCAGGGACTGACTGCCGGAACTTCCTGCGCTGTGCAGCGGTTCAGCCGCCGGCCCGGTCCAGGGCCATCGTCTGCACGCGCAGTTCGCAGCCCTCGCGCAGCGGCTGCAGCCCGCCCACAGGCCGGAAGCCGTTCGCCAGGTACAGGCGCATGGCGGGGGAGTCGGCATCGGTCACACCCAGCCGCACACGCTGCATGCCCTTGTGCCAGGCCCAGGCGACGGCCTGGGCCAGCAGGGCCTGGCCCGCACCCCGGCCACGCACGGCGGGATCGACCCACATCTGGAAGAGATCGGCCACGCCGGGCTCGGGGGCACACAGCTTGCACCAGAGCAGGCCGCAGACCTGGCCGCCGTTGACGGCGAAGAGCACCCTGTCCCTGCCGCCGGCAACGGCGGCCTGCAGCCGCGCAGCCCAGTCCGCGTCAACCCTTGCGGCCTCCGACTCCCAGGTGCTGCCGAAGGCGTCGGGTGCATCGCGCAGGGCACGCAGGCGGATATCCCGGTACTGCGGCCATTCATGGGGTTCAACGGGGCGGATGGAGATCATGGTGCGTCCTTAGGCAGACAAAAAAGGGTTGGCGTCGGGAGCCAAGGCGGCGCCCGGCCGGATGGTCCGGCCCGGGCCTCAGCGCCGGCCATGCCGGGCTCCGAGCACTGCCAGCATGCGGAAGAAGGCTGCGCCTATCTCTTCCTCGGAAACGCAGGCGTACCCCAGCAGCAGGCCACGCCGCCGGTGCGGACCCGCGTAGTAGCGCGACAGCGGCTTGACGAAGATGCCGGCCTGCCGGAGGTCCTCGGCGAGCACGACATCATCGTCCTGCCCGGGCAGCTGCATCACGAAATGCAGCCCCGCGCCGCTGTCCACCCAGGGCAGGTGGTCGGCGCCCAGATAGCGCTCGATCAAGGCCATCAGCATGCGGCGGCGCTTGCCGTAGAGCAGGCGCATCTTGCGGATGTGGGCGGCGTAGTGGCCTTCCACGATCAGTTCGGCGATGACCTGCTGCGGCAGCTGGTGACCCTCTCGGTACAGCTCGGAATGGATGCGGCGCAGCGGCTCGGCCAGGGTCGGGGGCAGCACCATGTAGCCCATGCGCAGTCCCGGGTAGAGGGTCTTGCTGAAGGTGCCTATGTAGATGACGGGCGCGTCCTCCTCCATGCCCTGCATGCTGGGCACGGGGCTGCCGGAGAACCGGAATTCGCTGTCGTAGTCGTCCTCGACGATCCAGGCACCCACCCGGCGCGCGTAGGCGATCAGCGCGCGGCGCCGCGCCATGCTCATGACGGCGCCCAGCGGGTACTGGTGAGAGGGAGTGACGAAGATCAGCCGCGGCACGGGCAGGCCGTCCGGCAGATGCATGCCCTCCTCGTCCACTGGCACGCTGTGCAGGCTCAGCCCGTGCTGCATGCGCAACACGTTGGCGATGCCCCAGTAGCCCGGCTCCTCCATCCAGACGCAGTCGCCAGGGTCGGCAAGGCTGCGCACCACCAGGTCGATGGCCTGGTGCACGCCTTCTGTGATCAGCACCTGGTCGGCTGCGCAGTTCACCGAGCGCGCCACGCGCAGGTGCTCGGCCAGCGCCTGCTTGAGCGCCTCCACGCCGCCGCGCGTGCCATAGGTGAGCAGCTGCGGCCCGGCGTGTCGCAGCAGGCGGTTGTGGATGCGCGCGTAGGCGGCGCGCGGGAACTGCGTCACGTCGGGCACGCCAGGCATGAAGGCGCCCCATTGCTGCTCCGAAGCCTGGGCGGTTTTCAGCAAGGCCTGTGCCTGCACGGACAGGCCGCCGCCAGGCGCAGGCGCTGCGGCGGCAGCGCGGCGGGCAGGTGCACGTCCGCCGCTCAGCAGCATGGCCGCAGGCAGGGTGTCGACCACCTGCGTGCCGCGCCCGACCTGGCTGCGCACATAGCCCTCCACCTGCAGCTGCTCATAGGCATGGTTGACGGTGTTGCGCGACACATCCAGCTCGCGGGCCAGGTCGCGCGAGGCCGGCAGGCGGCTGCCCGGCAACAGGGCCCCGCTGTCCACGGCCTGGCGCAGCGCCAGGTACAGGGCCCGGTTCAGGCGGACGCGGTCCCCGCCCAGCCCGCGCCAGTCCATCTGGAGGATGAGGTCCGCGCACACGGAGGGTTTTGCCATGTCTGCCTTGCCTGCGTTGCCTGCGTTGCCTGCGTTGCCTGCCTTGTGGAAGCGATGGTGGCGAACTCGATTGGCACCATCATCTTTTCAAAAGATGGCTCCATTCATGGAACCAATCGCCACTATAACCGTAAGCATTGCAGCCACCTCAACGGAGACCTTCCCATGTCCAGCGCCGCCACCAACGACACCACCAGAGCCTCGTCCGTCAACCAGCAACTCCAGAGCCGGCGCACCGCCGCCATGCCGCGCGGCGTGGGCGTGATGTGCGGCTTCCACGCCGTGCAGGCCGACAACGCCTTGCTGACCGATGCCGAGGGCCGCCAGTACATCGACTTCGCGGCCGGCATTGCCGTGCTCAACACGGGCCACCGCCATCCGCGCGTGGTGCAGGCCGTGCAGCGCCAGCTGGAGTGCTTCACGCACACGGCCTTCCAGATCGTTCCCTATGAAAGCGCCATCGCACTGGCCGAGCGCATCAATGCACTGGCGCCCATCGACGGCCCGGCCAAGACCGCCTTCTTCACCACGGGCGCCGAGGCGGTGGAAAACGCCGTCAAGATCGCCCGCCATGCCACGGGCCGCTCGGCCGTGATCGCCTTCCAGGGCGCCTTCCACGGCCGCACCCAGCTGGGCATGGCGCTGACGGGCAAGGTGGCGCCCTACAAGCAGGGCTTCGGCCCCATGCCGGGCGAAGTCTTCCACGCGCCCTTCCCCAGCGATGTGCAGGGCATCAGCGTGCAGCAGTCGCTGGACGCCATTGCCATGCTGCTCAAGACCTCGGTGGACCCGCAGCGCGTGGCAGCCATCATCGTGGAGCCCGTACAGGGCGAAGGCGGCTTCAACCCCGTGCCTGCCGCGCTGTTCACGGGCCTGCGCCAGCTGTGCGACCAGCACGGCATGCTGCTGATCGCCGACGAGGTGCAGACCGGCTTTGCACGCACGGGCAAGCTGTTTGCCATGGAGCACTACAGCGTGCGGCCCGACCTGATCACCATGGCCAAGAGCCTGGGCGGCGGTCTGCCGATCTCGGGCGTGGTCGGCCGCGCGGCCATCATGGACGCCCCCCATCCCGGCGGGCTGGGCGGCACCTATGCCGCCAACCCGCTGGCCGTGGCCTCTGCCCATGCCGTGCTCGATGTGATCGATGAAGAGCGCCTGTGCGAGCGGGCCCTGGCACTGGGCAGCCAGCTGCGCTCGCGCCTGCAGGCATTGCAGACGCAGGATGCCGGCATCGCCGAAGTGCGCGGCCTGGGCTCGATGCTGGCCGTGGAATTCCACATTCCCGGCAGCGGTGCGCCGGACGCGCAGCGCGTGGCCGCCATCGTCCAGCGTGCGCAGCAGCAAGGCCTGCTGCTGCTGACCTGCGGCCTGTACGGCAACGCCATCCGCTTCCTCTATCCGCTGACGATTCCAGAGCCGCTGTTCGGCAAGGCGCTGGACATCATCGCCAACGCCATCACCCAGACCGCGCCCCAGCCGGTCGCGGCCTGAATCCATTCCACAGCCTGAGCCTTCCCGCACCATGAGTCTTTCACTGCAACGCCCCGATCTGTTCCGCCAGGCCTGCCTGCTTGCCCAGGGCTGGCACCCCGTGGGCTCCGGCCCCGCCATCGATGTCTTCAACCCCGCCACAGGCGAGCGCCTGGGCCAGGTACCCGCCCTGCAGGCCGGCGCGGCCGAGGCCGCCATCGCCGCCGCACAGCGCGCCCTGCCCGCCTGGGCCGCGCTGACGGGCAAGCAGCGCGCCGGCATCCTGCGCCGCTGGTTCGACCTGATGCTGGCGCACCAGGACGATCTGGCGCGGCTGATGACGCTGGAGCAGGGCAAGCCCCTGGCCGAGGCGCGCGGCGAGATCGCCTATGCGGCCTCCTTCATCGAATGGTTTGCCGAGGAAGGCAAGCGCGTGGACGGCGAGCTGCTGCAGTCGCCCAACGCAGGCCAGCAGCTGCTCACGCTGCGCGAGCCCATTGGCGTGTGCGCCGCCATCACGCCCTGGAATTTCCCGGCCGCCATGATCACGCGCAAGGCCGGCCCGGCGCTGGCCGCCGGCTGCACCATGCTGGTCAAGCCGGCCGAAAGCACGCCCTTCACGGCCCTGGCCCTGGCCGTGCTGGCCGAGGAGGCCGGCATTCCCGCCGGCGTCTTCCAGGTGCTGACCGGCCATCCGCAGGACATCGGCCAGGCGCTGACGCAAAGCCCCGTGGTGCGCAAGCTCAGCTTCACGGGCTCCACGGCCACCGGGCGGCTGCTGATGCGCCAGTGCAGCGACACGGTCAAGAAGCTGTCGCTGGAGCTCGGCGGCAATGCACCGTTGATCGTGTTTGACGATGCCGACATCGACCAGGCCGTGGCCGGCATCGTGGCCTCCAAGTTCCGCAACGCCGGCCAGACCTGCGTGTGCGCCAACCGCATCTATGTGCAGGATGGCATCCACGACGAACTGGCCCGCCGCCTGGCCCGTGCCATGGCGGGCTTCAAGGTCGGCAATGGGCTGGAGCCCGGCGTGACCCATGGCCCGCTGATCAACGAGGCGGCCGTGCAGAAGGTGGAAAGCCATGTGGCCGATGCGCTGTCCAAGGGCGCGCGCCTGCTGACGGGCGGCAGGCGCCCGGTGCCGGGCCAGCTGTTCTTCGAGCCCACGCTGCTGGTCGATGTGAACGACAGCATGCAAGTCTGCGAGGAAGAGACCTTCGGCCCGCTGGCGCCGCTGTTCCGCTTCCATGACGAGGACGAGGTGGTGCGCCGCGCCAACGACACCATCTACGGCCTGGCCGCCTATCTGTTCACCAACGACAACCGCCGCATTTGGCGCGTGTCGCGCGCGCTGGAGTACGGCATGGTGGGCATCAACACCGGCCTGATCTCCAACGAGGTCGCGCCCTTCGGCGGCGTCAAGCAGTCCGGCCTGGGCCGCGAGGGCTCGCGCCACGGCATCGAGGAATACCTGGAGACCAAGTACCTGTGCCTGCAGACGGCATGAGGGTTGCCTGACGTCCGCAATGGCACCCGGCAGGGAAGACGGCATGGGCCTTCGACGGCAGCCTGGCTAGACTGGGCGCCATCAAAGGCCCATCCGATCTGCACCATGGACGCTTCTTCCGCCCGCCTCCCCTCTCCTTCCGAACCGCTGCGCATCGCCGTCATGGGCGCAGGCGCCGTGGGCTGCTATTTCGGCGCACTGCTGGCGCGCGCCGGCCACCAGGTCACGCTGATCGGCCGCCCCGCCCATGTGCAGGCCGTGCAGCAGCATGGCCTGCGGCTGGAGACGGCGGCACTGGACATCCAGGTGCCCATGCAGGCATCGACCGAGGCCAGCGCCGTGCGCGATGCCGATGTGGTGATGTTCTGCGTCAAGTCCACGGCCACCGAGGAAGCGGCCCGCGAGATGCAGCCGCACCTGGCGCCGGGCACCCTGGTGCTGACCATGCAAAACGGCGTGGACAACGACGAGCGCGTGCGCGCCGTGCTGGGCCCGTCCGTGGCCGTGGCCGCCGCCGTGGTCTACGTGGCCACTGCCATGGCCGGCCCCGGCCATGTGCGCCATTTCGGCCGCGGCGAGCTGGTCATTGCGCCGTCTGCACTCAGTGAACAGGTGGCCCTGCAGTTTGGCAAGGCAGGCATTGCCGTGCAGGTATCGCCCGACGTGCGCGGCGCGCTGTGGGCCAAGCTGGTGATCAACTGCGCCTACAACGCGCTGTCGGCGCTGTGCCAGCTGCCCTACGGCCCGCTGGTGCAGTCGCCCGGCGTGACGGACGTGGTGGACGACGTGGTGGCCGAATGCCTGGCCGTGGCCAGGGCCGACGGCGTGGCCCTGCCCGGCGACGTGCCCGCTGCCGTGCGCGGCCTGCCGGCCACCATGCCGGGCCAGTTTTCGTCCACCGCCCAGGACCTGGCGCTGGGCAAGCCCAGCGAAATCGATCACCTCAACGGCTACGTGGTGCGGCGCGGCGAGGCCCTGGGCGTGCCCGTGCCGCTGAACCGCACGCTGCAGGTGCTGGTCAGGCTGGCCCCTTCACGCATGCAGGCCAGCCAGGCGCCCCTGAACCCGCCTCAGAACTCGTAGTTGGCAGACACCCACAGGCGGCGGCCTTCCTGGTTGTTCGCGTAGCGGTTGCCAAAGATCACGGTGCCCTGGACCTGGCCCGGCACGTTGTAGGGCTGGTAGTCCACGAAATCCTTGTTGAACAGGTTGTAGATGGCCGCGTTGATGGTGAACTGCTTGCTCACGCGGTAGCTGCCGCCCAGGTGGAACTGGGTATAGGCCTTGTAGTTGCCCAGCGCGGCCTTGGCGGCCTGGGAGCTGGCGCTGGTGCCGGGGTCACGGTAGCGCTCGCTGCGGTACTCGGCGCGCAGCCACAGGTTCCACTGGGCACCCGGCTCCCAGTTCAGGCGGGCGTTGAGCGCGTGCCTGGGTGTGTCGCTCAGCGGGTTGCCACGGTTGGGGCCGCTCTTTTGCTCGCTCTTGGTGAAGGTGTAGTTGGCGCTGGCGTTCCAGCCGCGCGCCAGCGGCATGCGCGCACTCAGCTCCAGGCCGCGCGTGACGGCCTCGTCCACGTTGATGGACTGGCCGAAGGCATCCACCAGCGGCCAGTCGCCGAAGCTCACGCAGCCGGGGCGGTTGGGCGCTGCCGCAAAGTCGCAGTTGATCAGGCCCGGGCCGCTGGTGATCTTGTCCTTGAACTCGTTGTTGAACACCGTGGCGCTGCCCGCAAAGCCCGTGGGGCTGTCGAAATAGACGCCCAGTTCGGTGGTGCGGCTGGTTTCGGGCTTGAGGTTGGGGCTGCCCACCAGCGGCAGGCGGCCCTGCTGGCCGAAGCCGTTGATGCCGGGCGCCAGCTGCTCCACGCGCGGCGTCTTGTAGCCGTTGCTGACGCCGCCCTTCACGGTCCACTGCGGCGCGGCATTCCACACGCCGTAGATACGCGGGCTGAGCTTGCCGCCGAAGAGGCTGTGGCGGTCATAGCGCGCGCCCATGGTGAGCTTGAAGGCGTCGGTCAGGCTCCATTCGTCCTCGGCAAACAGGGCCTTCTGCGTGAAGGCGAACTTGTTCGGCGCCACGCCGTCCTTCATCTCGGCATCCCACCACTGGCCGCCCAGCGTGGTCAGGTGGGCACCCCAGGGCAGGACCAGCTTGCTGTCCAGCACCTTGCTTTCCACCTCCAGCGTGCGCGCGGCACCTGGCGTCGCGCCCGGGGTTCCCCGGGGAATGGTCCGGCCGATGGTCTCGGTCCGGTTGACCATGAAGCTGGTGTCCCAGGTTCCGAAGCCGTAGCGACCGGTATGGGCCAGCGTGAGCTGGTCACGGTTGTATTTCTGCTCGGGGCTGTAGCCTCCCGTGCCCAGCGTGCCCAACTGGCCCTGCGAGTTGTCATAGGTCTGGCGGCCCGAGTCCAGGTCCAGCGTGATGTCGTGGTACCTGTTGGGCGTGAGCGCCAGGCGCAGGCCCAGGTTGTTGATCTCGGACTTGACGGGGTTGCCGCCCATGATGGGAACGGCTGGCTGGCCGTTGGCGCCCGCATAGGTGATGTCCGAAGCGGCCCGGCGCTGGGTGCTGCCGCGGATCGACAGGCCCAGCAGGTCCTCCTTGATGGGGCCGCTCAGGTAGAACTTGCCGGACTTGATATCACCGAACTCCGACTCTTGCTGCAGCGTGTAGTCGGCGCTGACGCTGCCCGTCCAGGTCTTGCCGACCTTGCGCGTGATGATGTTGATCACGCCGCCCATGGCGTCGGAGCCGTAGAGCGTGGACATGGGGCCGCGGATGACCTCGATGCGCTCGATGGCGCCGATGGGCGGCATGAAGCTGGTCTGCGTCTCACCAAAGCCGTTGGGCGTGACATTGCCGGCCGAGTTCTGGCGACGCCCGTCGATCAGCACCAGCGTGTAGTCGCTGGGCATGCCGCGGATGCTGATGTTCAGGCCGCCGGTCTTGCCCGCGGGGGCGCCTACGTCGATGCCTTCCACGCTCTCCAGCGCGTCGGTCAGGCTGCCGAAGCGGCCCTTGGCCAGTTCCTCGCGCGGGATGACGGTGATGGAGGCCGGCGCCTCCTTGATGTCCTGCTCGAAGCCCGAGGCAGAGACCACGACTTCGCGCAACTCGGTGGTGGCAGCCGCATTGCTTTGCGATGGGGTCTGTGCCGATGCGGCACCCGAAGCACAGATGGCGGCCACCAGGAGGGCCAGAGGGGAAGGACGCGACGGAAAAACGCCGCGCAGATCGCGATACGACATGCAAACACTCCAGAAACGGAAAACGGGCTGTGAGGCCCGTGCAACTCGCTTTGAAATCTTTGGTTATGCGATGGGATGGGGATATGTAACGAAATTATATGAACATTGAGAATCATTTCCATTCTCATGATCACAATAGGATTTATCTGTCGCACGGATGCTACGTTCCTAGGAGCAGAAAGCGCTGACGGCACCAATGCTTGCGCTGGCGCAAGCTGCTCTCACCACCTCAATACACGTCACGCCGGTAGCGGCCGCTGCGCACCAGCTGGTCCATTTGCGCCTCACCCAGCACGGCGTGCAACGCCTGGTCCACGCCCTGGGCCATACCCTGCAGGCTGCCGCACACATAGATGGCGGCGCCCTGCTCCACCCATTGGCGCAGCATATCGCCGGACTGCGCCAGCAGGTCCTGCACATAGGCGCGCGGCGCGCCTTCGCTGCGATCGCGCGAGAAAGCCAGGTCCAGGCGCTGCAGCACGCCGCCCTCGCACCAGGCCTGAAGCTCGTCGCCATAGAGCCGGTCATGCGCGGCATTGCGCTCGCCGAACAGCAGCCAGTTGGGCCCCAGGCCTGCTGCGGCACGCGCACGCAGGTGGCTGCGCAGGCCGGCCAGACCCGTGCCGTTGCCGATCAGCACCAGCGGGCGCTGCAGGTTGTCTTCCAGCCGGAAATTGCGGTGCGCACGCAGCCGCAGGGTGATGGCTGCCCCCAGGGGCGCGCCCTGCGTGAGCCAGCCCGAGGCCAGGCCCGGCGAGCCGTCCTCGCGCCGCGCCTGGCGCACCAGCAGGTGCACGCAGCCGTCCTGGGCGATGGAGGCGATGGAGTACTCGCGCGGATGCTGCGGGTCCGCAGGAATGCAGACCTGCGCCAGGTCGCCGGACTCCCACAGCGCGGCCTCCGTTGCAGGGGGCTGCAGCTCGATGTGGAACACCGGCTCGCCTGCGCTGCCCGGGTTCATATGCCGGCGCGCGGCCAGCGTCCATTCGCTGAATACCGGCATCTCCCACGCAGGCATGTCGCCCAGGCTGCTGATCTGGGTCAGCTGGTGCTGCCAGGCGGTGAGCGCCTGGGGCGCGCCGTTGTCCATTTCGATGCGCTCGAACCAGGGGCTGGCGCCTGCGGCGCGCAGCCAGCCGTCCAGCGCGCGGCCAAAGCCGCAGAACTGCGCGTACTGCCGGTCGCCCAGCGCCAGCAGGCCGTATTGCAGATGGGACAGGTCCTGCGCCTGCGCCATGGAGTGCGCCAGGAACAGGGCTGCGTTGTCGGGCGGATCGCCCTCGCCATAGGTGCTGGCGATGAACAGCGCCCTTTGGGTCTGCGCCAGCAGCTTCACATCAACGGCATCGAGGGCGCACAGATGCACGCTCTCACCGGCCGTATGCAGCAGCCGCGCAGTCTCGCGTGCCAGCTCCTCTGCCTGGCCCGTCTGGCTGGCATAGGCCACAAGCAGGGGGAGCGCGCCCTCGCGCGCCGAGGCCAGCGCCGCGGCTTCGTGCTGCGCCCGCGCGCGCTGGCGGCGCTCGCGCCACCAGATGGCGGCGCACATGGCCACATAGAGCAGGACCAGCACGGCGGCTGCGAGTAGGCGCAGCCCAGGTTCGGACAAGGTCATGGCGGGGACCGGAAATCTACACGGCGGAAAAAGGGAAGGAAACGCTCACGGCAGCAGCGCGGCAAAAGCCGTTGTCATCGCCATGGCAGGGCCTTGGGCAGTGCGCTCGCACAGCAGCGCCGCCACGCCGCGCTGCTCGGCAAAGTCCAGGCCCTCGCGCGGCCCCAGCACGGTGAGCACGGTGGCCAGGGCGTCGGCCTGCATGCATTCGGCATGCAGCACGGTGACGCTGGTCAGGCCATGCGCCACGGGCTCGCCGCTGCGCGGATCGATGGTGTGGGAGTAGCGGCGCCCGCCCTGCTCGAAGGCATGCCAGTGGTCGCCCGAGGTGGCGATGGCCATGTCGCGCAACGGCAGCGCCAGCGGCGTGGACTGGTCCGCCATGCTGGCCACGGCCACGCGCCAGGGCTGGTTGCCAGGGCGCTGACCGCAGGCCCGCAGCTCGCCGCCCACCTCGACGAGGAAATCGGTATGGCCCAGCGCCTGCAGGCGCTCGGCGACCAGATCCACCGAATAGCCTTTGGCAATGCCGCTGAAGTCCACATGCACGGCGCCGGGCTGCAGCGCGCGCCGGCCCGCCAGGTCCAGCACGATGCGCTGGTAGCCCACACGCTCGCGCACCCGCCGCAGTGCATCGGCATCGGGGATGCCGGCGCCCTGCGCCTTTTCCGCACGCGGGCCGAAGCCCCACAGCTCGACCAGCGGCCCCACGGTGGGGTCCCAGGCGCCGCCACTGGCCTGCGCCCAATCGAATGCACAGGTCAGCACGGTGAAGAATTCGGCAGGCAGCACATGCCAGCTGCCCGCCTCTGCGCGGTTGAAGCGCGAGATGTCGGAATCAGCCTCCCAGTTGCTCATCTGGCGCACGACCAGGGCCAGCGCAGCCTCTATGGCCTGGCGCGCCTCATCGAGCGGGCGGAAACCCGGGTTGTGCAGGCGCACGCTCCAGGTCGTGCCCATGGCCTCGCCGGTGAGTGTTTGCAGCGCGGCGGGGTCTGCCCGCCGCACGGCCTGCGGCGCGTAGCCGGAGACGGCAAAGGACGCCGCGCCCGTGGACACAGGCGCGGCGAGGCTCCGGCCTGCGCTGCCCTGCAACAGGGCGGGCGCGAAGCTCACGCGCACGGGCGCAGGCGCGGGCGGGGCCCCGGGTGGGGACACAAGGCTCAGGGCAGCACCTCGAACGTGCCCACATAGGACAGGCGGCGCTCCTTGGCCTGGGGCAGCGAGGTCTTGTTGTCCTGGGCGTCGGCGTCCACCCAGTACATGCCGGCGGTGGGCCAGGTCACGCTGAACTCGCCCTTGGCGTCGGTCGTGGCCTTGATCTCGCCCTTGCTGTCGCGGTAGCGCGTGGCGCCGGGCACCAGCACGACTTCCAGGTTGGCGGCGGGCTTGCCGTCCACATGGAAGGCGAAGGTGGCCTTCTCGCCCTTGACCAGATCGTTGGGATGGGTCACGGGCACCAGCTCCAGCCCCTTGCCCGAAGCCTTGACGGCGCTGGGCTTGCCCACGGTCACGAAGGTCTCGATGCGGCCCACGGACTGGGTCACCTTCAGGTCCTGCGCGTCGGCGGGCACATCGGCGGCGAACTTCTCGGGCGAGCCGCGCCAGCGGCGGTTCTGGCCCGTGGCCTTGTCCTTCCAGGAGGCGAACAGGCCGTCGTTGACGATGGCCAGGCGGTAGGTCCCGCTTTGCTGCAGGTCCAGGTCGAACACGCTGCGCAGCTTGCCGCGATGGGCATTCTGCGGCGCGACGGCCGAGCCGTCCGGTGCCGAGACAACGAGGTTGTCCAGGCCCAGCGGCACGTGGTTGAAGAAGAACAGGTCGTTGGAGACGGCGGCATCCACCGTGATCCATTCGGCCTTGGACAGCACCGTGGTCGAGGGCAGCAGCCACAGGTTGTGGGCCTGGGCGGACTGGAAGGCGCCGCAGGCAATGGCGAGGCTGGCCGCCAGACGGATGGCAAAGCGGGTCTTGGACTTCATGAAGATTCTCCTTGGTTCGTGGATGGGGCTGGCACATGGGTGCCCCGCAAGATGCGTGGCCCGCCCACATGCGGGGCCCAGTTCAGGGATGCCGGGCAAGGGCCTGGCCGGCCGCGCCGCCCCGCAGCAATGGCGTCACCCGCCTCGTGAGGGGGAAGACGCGCAAGGCCTCAGGGGGTTTCAATTTCAAGGCTTGAGCTCGACGCTGATCTCGCCCAGCTCGCTGCTGCCCTTGGCGCTCAGTTGCTCGGCCTTGGCGGCAGGCCACTTGAAGGGCACGGTGACCACTTCGCGGCCGCCGACTTCGCGCGCGGCCTCGACCACGAGCTTGTACTCGCCGGGCGGCAGCTTGGCGAAGGGGTTGGCGCCTTCGGTGAAGCTCAGCTGGTGCTTGCCCACGGGACGCGTGGGGCTGGTCACGCCATCGATGGGCAGCGTCAGGTCGCGGCCCGTGCGGCGCCACCACTGGCGCATGTCCTTGAGCCACTTCGTGCCTTCGGCATTGCGCATCTTCACGTCGTACCAGACCGACAGCGTGGCGGCCACCGAGGCGTCGGCGCGCTCGATCCACACGGCCACATAGGGGCGGTGGTACTCGGCGACATCCAGGCGCGGGACCTCCACGCCCACGTTCAGGCCGGCGGCAAAGGCCGGGGCCGCGCCCAGGCAGGCGCCAAGCGCCATGGTGTAGCGCAGAGAGAAGTGCGGATTCATAGGCAAGGCTCTTTCGGTTCTCAGTGGATCAACAGGAGGGCCAGCAGCATGGGAATCACCAGCCCCATGCCGACCATGGGCCAGGTGAAGGGACGGTTGCCCGCGTGCATCTTCAGGATGAACAGCCCGGTGACGGTGAACACCAGGCAGGCTGCGGCAAAGATATCGATGAACCAGCTCCAGGCAGCGCCCGTGTTGCGGCCCTTGTGCAGATCGTTCAGATAGGCGATCCAGCCCCGGTCGGTGCGCTCGTATTCGGCCTCGCCATCGGCCAGGGCCACGCGCACCCAGGCATCGCCGCCGGGGCGAGGCAGGGACACATACAGCTCGTCGGCCGTCCATTCGGCTTCGCGGCCCTCGGCCTCAAGCCCCCACTGGCCGCGCACCCAGTCCGCAAATGGCGCAGGCACGGGAGCACGGTCGCGCGACTGGCTGGCCTGCTGCCGGACCAGCTGCACGCGCAGCGCGTCCGGCAATGCCGCCTCGCCGCGCACGATGCGCGGCTTGGACTCGATCTGCCCCGCATGGTTGAGCGTGAACCCCGTGACGGCGAACAGCAGCATGCCGATCAGGCACAGCGCAGAGCTGACCCAATGCCACTCGTGCAGTGTCTTGAGCCAGTAGGAACGGCGCCGAGGGTCCGGTTTGGGGGATGTCATCGCAACAGAGGCAGGCGGCAGCACCACGCGGCCACAACCATCACGGCGGCGGCCACGGGGAGCACAGGAAAGAAAAAGGCCGGGGGATTCTACCGCCCACGAATAAGAATTGATCGCATTTACACAAGCTTTACCGGCTTAATCGACATCTGTGTCACGGCGCTCCATCTCCGCTCCTTGCCCCCGGGGCGCGCATGCCCCCATGCATCCCGGGACAGCGATGCACCGTCGGTGGGCCCTCGCCTGAAGCATCTGGCACCCATGCCGCCAGACAGCCTGCGTTATGTCAACTAGCTGACGCACATGCTTACATAATCTGCTTTTCTGATTCATTTGCGCCCACAATGGCGCGCGAACCCGATTGGAGACTGCATGCGCCTTCCGAGCTTTTCGCAAACCACTGCCAACGCCGCCCACTCCGGTGACGGCACGCGCCAGAACCGCCGCCAGCTGCTGGCACAGGGCGCAGCCCTGGCCATGCTGTGCTCCCCGCTGGCCCATGCCGCGCCGCCCGCTGCAACGCCTGCGGCCCATGCGCCGCGCGCTGCCGCCGGGGGCCAGCGCGTGGCCGCCAGCCTGCGCATCGTCATTCCGGCCAATGCCGGGGGCGGCTGGGACCAGACCGGCCGCGCACTGGGCGCGGCCCTGGTGGCCTGCGGCGCGGCAGATCGCGTGGAGTATGAAAACCTGGGCGGCAAGGGCGGCACCATCGGCCTGGCACAGTTTGTCGAACGCCATGGCCAGGACCCCGATGCGCTGCTGATCGGCGGCATGGTCATGGTCGGTGCCGTGGCGCTGCAAAAGCCGGCCGTGAACATGTCGCACGTGCAGCCGATTGCCCGCCTGACCAGCGACTATCTGGTAGTGGCCGTGCCTGCCGACTCCCCCATCCGCAATGCCAAGGACCTGGTCGCCGCGCTGCGCAGCGATCTGGCCCACCAGTCGTTTGCGGGCGGCTCGGCCGGCGGCGTGGACCACATGTTTGCCGGCCTGCTCACGCGCGCCGCCAAAGCGGCGCCCGAGCAACTGGTCTACAAGCCCTTTCCGGGCGGCGCCCAGGTGGTAGAGGCCTTGCTCAAGGGCGATGCGCGCATGGGCGTGTCCGGCTACAGCGAGTTCAGCGAAGCCCTGGCCAGCGGCAGGCTGCGCGCCATTGGCGTGTCTTCGCGCCGCAGCCTGTTCGGCCTGCCTTCGTTCCGCGAACAGGGACTGGATGCCGACATGGCCAACTGGCGCGCCGTCTTCACGGGCAAGCAGGTCAGCGCCGCACGCGCCCAGGCCCTGCTGGGCGCCGTGGAGCAGGCGACCCAGCACGAAAGCTGGCAGCGCGCCCTGCGGCAGAACCGCTGGGAGCCTTCGTGGCAGGCAGGCCGCGATTTCAGCGGCTTTCTGGAGCTGGAGCACACCACGGCCAGCGTCATGACCTATCTGCTCAAACTCAAGAGCTGAGAAACCGAAGTCCAGCGGGCAGGTTGCGTGGCGGGCCTGCAACACTGGTTCGGAGATTCGCGTATTCCTCTAGCGAAGCGCATTGCCGCTGTGGGTTTTGAGCTACCAAACTTGTAGCAGAATGGATCCAGAGCTATAGTTCCCCGGGACTTGGCTCGGCGCGCGTCCCACCCGGATGCCCCCGCCGGCTCACACACACCATTGCGCAAGGAGAAGCGTCATGAGCTCCAAGGAAAACGCCGCCATCAACCAGCTGTTCGAGAAACTCGAATGCCGCTACGCGTTGCGCGTGCTGTGGGCTTTGCGTGACGGCCATCCTCAGACCTTTCGACTGCTGCAAGACAGCGTGGGCGGCATCACGCCCAACACGCTGAACACCCGCATCAAGGAACTGCGCGAATGCGGGCTGCTGGAGCATGGCTCCGACGGCTATACCGTGACGCTGGCCGGCCAGGACCTGCTCAAGCGCCTGTCCGATGTGCAGGCATTCGCCAACCGCTGGGTGGCCGCGCGCGCCAAGAAGTGATTCTTGCGGCCAGGCCCTTGGCCCTCTTGCCGCCGGACAGTCTTTTTCCCCCACCGTTTCTCTCTCAAGGAATACCACCATGGCTTTCACCACCACCGCATCCGGCCTGCAGTATGAAGACACCGTCGTGGGTGACGGCGCCGAGGCCCAGCGCGGCCGCAGCGTGACCGTGCACTACACGGGCTGGCTCTACAACAACGGCGTGCAAGGCGCGAAGTTCGACTCCAGCAAGGACCGCAACGATCCCTTCGTCTTCCCCCTGGGCGGCGGCATGGTGATCAAGGGCTGGGACGAAGGCGTGCAAGGCATGAAGGTGGGCGGCCAGCGCACCCTGATCATCCCGGCGGAACTGGGCTACGGCGCACGCGGCGCTGGCGGCGTGATCCCGCCCAACGCCACGCTGAAGTTCGATGTGGAGCTGCTGGCCGTCTGAGCCTGCACCCGCTGGCCCACGCAAGGGCAAGGCGCGAAGGCGCCTTGCCTTTTTTCATTTGCGGACCGTCCCAAGAGCCCCCAGGAGCATCGGACCTTGCGCGGCAAGGACAGCGTGGGGGCAGCCTCTCGCTCAGGGGGCTTTGCCGAACAGCGCCTCGTGCAGCGGCACATAGCTGGCGGGGCTGGCAGCCTCGCGCAGGCGCGGGGCCAGCGCCACGAGCTGGTCGTAGCCCATGGCCGCCTCCACGGCCAGGTTGAGCCGGAATCCCTTGAGCCCCATATTGGCCGTGATGGCCACCGCCAGCGGATAGGCGTTGCGGTAGCGCACGGCCAGCGAAGGCTCGGATGGCGCAGACGCATCGCCGGCAGGCTGGGCCGGCGATGCGGTGGCAGCAGTGACGGCAGGCGCCGCAACGGCCACCACGCCCAGCCGGGGTTCGGCTGCATCGCGGGGCGCCAGCCATTCGCGCTCCACCAGCGCCAGGATTTCGTCCTGGGTCACGCCCATGCCGGCAACGGCCTGCAGCACCTGCGCCACGCTGCGTTGGCCGTCAAACAGCAAAAATGCCGAGCGCAGCCGGGGAGAGAGATCGGCATGGCGTTCCTTGAATGCCTGTTGGCCGGCGGACGTTTTCACAAGATGCATGGCGGACGCAATTTTCTGCAGGGGATCGGATCGGACACGGCTCGCAGCGTGTCATGAGCCCCCGGCTCCCAAAAGCGGGTTTTCCAGCACGCGCGGGCTTCAGTTGGGCCAGGACTGATCCAGATCTGCCATCAAGACAAAAATTGGCAATTTCGTTGGCAATTTCGTCGGCCCATGGAGCCCATGCCGCGTCAGGCAACGCGCCCTGGCACGGAGCGCGCCGCAGCGCGCCGGCGCGGGTCCAGGCAGCTGACCAGCCAGGTCACCAGCAGGCCCGCCGGCACGCCGAAGACACCCGAGGAAATCGGCTGTATGCCCCACCACAGGCGGGCATGCAGCGCCTCGGGCAACACAGGCTGCAGCGCGGGCACGTGCGAGACCATGTAGTAGACGGTGATGCCCAGGCCGGCCAGCATGCCGGCCACCGCCCCGCGACGCGTGGTGCCGCGCCAGAAGATGCCCAGCACCATGGCCGGAACAAAGGCCGATGCCGCCAGCGAGAACGAGGCCGTGACCATGGGAAGGATGTCCGAGGAACGGCGCGAGGCCACGAAGGCGGCCGACAGCGCCACCACCAGCAGCGCGAACTTGGACAGGATCACGCGCTGCTCGGGCGAGGCGCGGCGCCGCCGCGCGCGAAAGTACAAGTCGCGCACCAGCGCATTGCTGATGGTCAGCAGCAGGCCATCGGCCGTGGACAGCGCGGCGGCCAGGCCGCCCGCCGCGACCAGGCCCGAGACCACGTAGGGCATGCCACCCAGCTCGGGCGTGGCCAGCATGATGAGGTCGGCGCCCATGCGGATCTCGCCGAACTGCAGGACACCGTCGCCATTGACGTCTTCCACGGCCAGCAACGAGGCATCGACCCGGGCCCACTGCGCCATCCAGGTGGGCAATTCATCGAAGCGTATGCCCACGAGGTTGTTCATGACCTCGAACTTGACCAGCACGGCCAGGGCCGGCGCGCTCATGTACAGCACGCCGATGAAGAACAGCGTCCAGCCCACCGAGGCCCGCGCCCCCGACACCGAGGGCGCCGTGTAGTAGCGCGTGAGCAAATGCGGCAGGCCTGCCGTGCCGGCCATGAGACAGAACATCAGCGCCAGGAAGTTGCGCCGGCTGTCCTCGTAGACCTGACGTTCCTCGGCCGATCCATCGGGGTTGCCGGCAAAGGGCAGGCTGTGCAGCGGAATGCCGCCCAGCGGCTTCTCGCGCTCGCGCATCTCCTGCAGCTGGCGTGTCCACAGGGCGCGCGCAGTCGCTTCGTCGCGCGGCATGGCGGCCAGTTCGCGGCTGGCCGCCATGATGGCGCCAATGTCGCCGCTGCGCGTGCGCAGATCGCGTATGCGCTCGGAAAGCTGCTGGCGCTCGGCGGCCAGCACGCGCGGCACGTCCTTGAGCTTGTCCTCCAGCACCTCGGCGCGCAGGCGGTAGGCGGCGACCACTTCCTGTTCGGCCGGCGAGTCCAGCAGGCGCTGCTCCATCTCCGCGATCTGGCCGAGCTGGGCCGTATAGGCCAGCGGCGCCACGGGATTGCCCATCTGCCGGTAGGCCAGCCAGGACACGGGGATCAGAAAGGCCAGCAGGATGACCACGTACTGCGCGACCTGGGTCCAGGTGATGGCACGCATGCCGCCCAGGAAGGAGCACAGCAGCACGCCGCCCAGGCCCAGCATGATGCCGATCTCGAACTGCACGCCCGTCAGCCGCGAGGCGATCAGCCCCACGCCGTAGATCTGGGCCACCACGTAGGTGAACGAGCAGGTCACGGCAGCCAGCGCCGCGATCACGCGCGGCCAGCGCCCGCCGTAGCGCTGCTGGAAGAAGTCGGGAATGGTGTAGAGCTTCATCGCCCGCAGGTGCGGCGCGATCAGCATGGCGACCAGGCAAAAGCCGCCCGTCCAGCCCAGCAGGTAGGCCAGTCCGCCGGCCTGCCCCGGCACGCCGGCAAAGCCCTGCAGGTACAGCGCCCCCGACAGGCTGATGAAGGACGCCGCGCTGACCCAGTCCGCCGCTGCCGCCATGCCGTTGTAGAAGGGCGGGATGCGCCGGCCCGCGACGTAGTACTCCTCGGGATCGCTGGTGCGCAGGTACACGCCGATGGCCGCGTAGACCATGACGGTGAAGAACAGGAAGATGGGGCCTATCCAGTGGCGCGACAGGCCTTGCTGCTCGGCCCAGAACATGAGGGCCAGAAAGCCGAGCACGCCCAGCGTGTACAGGGCCACGATGCGGTGCAGCCGCCAGCGGGAGGCGGCCGTCAGCAGCGAGCGCTCAGCCATGGCCGGGAGGCGACGGCGGGGCGGGCGGTTGCGGGGCGGCGGGTTCAGAAGGGGCAGCGGCCCGGGCCTCGCGGCGCTCGAAATGGTCCATGGACAGACAATAGACGATGACGATGGCCAGGAACATCAGGACTGCCCCCTGGGCCGCGAACCAGTAGGCCAGCGGCCAGTCGGGGACCAGCGCCTGCAGGTCGCGTGCGTAGTAGCAGGCACCGAAGGAGACGGCGACCCAGACCGCGAGCAGCACGGCCTTGAGCCACAGATGGTGGATGTCGTGCAGGTCGGGGGCGAAGGTCTCGCCTTCGGACGGTCCCCCGACTGCGTCGTCATGCAAGTGCGCGTCCGGCGTATGCATGGCGACGCTGCCAGCCCTTACTGCGCCAGGCGCTGCCAGGTGGCGACCACGCTGTCGGGATTCAGCGAGATGGAGGCAATGCCTTCGTCAGCCAGCCATTGGGCGAAGTCCGGGTGGTCGGATGGGCCCTGGCCGCAGATGCCCACGTACTTGCCCTGGTCCAGGCAGGCCTTGATGGCGCGCGACAGCATCTTGCGCACGGCGGGGTCGCGCTCGTCGAAGTCGGCGGCCAGCAGCTCCAGGCCGGAGTCGCGGTCCAGGCCCAGCGTGAGCTGGGTCAGGTCGTTGGAGCCGATGGAGAAGCCGTCGAAGAACTCGAGGAACTCGTCCGCCAGGATGGCGTTGGAGGGCACCTCGCACATCATGATGAGCTTGAGTTCGTTGTCGCCGCGCTTGAGGCCGTTGGCCGCCAGCAGCTGGGTGACGCGCTCGGCCTGCTTGAGCGTGCGCACGAAGGGAATCATGATCTGCACGTTGGTCAGGCCCATGTCCTCGCGCACGCGGCGCAGTGCCTCGCACTCCATGCGGAAGGCCTCGCCGAAGTCCTCGGAGATGTAGCGCGCCGCGCCACGGAAGCCCAGCATGGGGTTCTCTTCCTCGGGCTCGTAGCGGCTGCCGCCGATGAGCTTGCGGTACTCGTTGGACTTGAAGTCCGACATGCGCACGATCACGGGCTTGGGCCAGAAGGCGGCGGCAATCGTCGCCACGCCTTCGGCGACCTTGTCCACGTAGAAGGCGCGCGGCGAGGCATGGCCACGGGCCACGGACTCCACGGCCTTCTTGAGGTCGGCATCCACGGCGGGATAGTCCAGGATGGCCTTGGGGTGCACGCCGATGTTGTTGTTGATGATGAACTCCAGGCGGGCCAGGCCCACGCCCTCGTTGGGCAGCTGGGCGAAGTCGAAGGCCAGCTGGGGGTTGCCCACGTTCATCATGATCTTGGTCTTGATGGCGGGCATCTCGCCGCGCTGCACCTCGGTGACCTCGGTCTCGATCAGGCCGTCATAGATCTTGCCGGTATCGCCTTCGGCGCAGCTGACGGTGACCAGGGTGCCGTCCTTGAGCAGATCGGTGGCGTTGCCGCAGCCGACCACGGCCGGAATGCCCAGTTCGCGCGCAATGATGGCCGCGTGGCAGGTACGGCCGCCGCGGTTGGTGACGATGGCCGAGGCACGCTTCATCACCGGCTCCCAGTTGGGATCGGTCATGTCGGTCACCAGCACGTCGCCGGGCTGGACCTGGTCCATGTTGGCGATGTCATTGACCAGGCGCACGGGGCCCGTGCCGATCTTCTGGCCGATGGCGCGGCCTTCGGCCAGCACATTGCCCGTGCCCTTGAGGGCGTAGCGCTGCTCGGCCTGACCCTTGGCCTGGCTCTTCACGGTCTCGGGGCGGGCCTGCAGGATGTAGAGCTGGCCGTCCGTGCCGTCCTTGCCCCACTCGATGTCCATGGGGCGGCCATAGTGCTGCTCGATGACCAGGGCATAGTGGGCCAGCTGCTGCACGTCCTCGTCGGACAGCGAGTAGCGGTTGCGCAGCTCATGGGCCACGTCGGTGGTCTTGACAAGCTTGCCGCTGGCGGCCTTTTCCTCGGGCGAGGCAAAGACCATCTGGATCAGCTTGGAGCCCAGGTTGCGGCGGATCAGGGCCTTCTTGCCGGCCTTGAGCATGGGCTTGTGCACATAGAACTCGTCAGGATTGACGGCGCCCTGCACCACGGTCTCGCCCAGGCCGTAGCTGGAGGTGATGAAGACCACGTCCTCGAAGCCCGATTCGGTGTCGATGGTGAACATCACGCCGGCCGCGCCCAGGTCGGAGCGCACCATGCGCTGCACGCCGGCCGACAGGGCCACCACGTCATGGGCAAAGCCCTTGTGCACGCGGTAGGAGATGGCGCGGTCGTTGTAAAGGGAGGCGAACACCTCCTTCATCTTGTGCAGCACCGACTCGATGCCCACCACGTTCAGGAAGGTTTCCTGCTGGCCGGCGAACGAGGCGTCGGGCAGGTCTTCGGCCGTGGCCGAGGAACGCACGGCGAACGAGGCGGCCTCGTTGCCGCCCTGCAGGCGCACGAATTCCTCGCGGATGGCCTGCTCCAGATCGGCCGGGAAGGGCTGGTTCTCGACCAGGGCACGGATCTCGGCACCGACCTGGGCCAGGGCACGGACATCTTCCACGTCCAGGGCGGCCAGCTTGGCACTGATCTTGTCGGCCAGGCCGTCGTGGGCCAGGAACTGGCGGAAGGCATGGGCCGTGGTGGCAAAGCCCGTGGGCACGCGCACGCCCTGCGGCAGCTGCGAGATCATTTCGCCGAGCGAGGCGTTCTTGCCGCCTACGGACTCGACATCGGTCATCCTCAGTTGTTCAAACGGAACGACGAGGGCGGTGGCCTCGAACAGTTGAGACATGGGAAAGCTCCAGAAGTTGAAAACCGTAGTGCGCCGCCCCGGCTGCCAAAGCCGGGCACGGTCGATCCACCCACGCAGGCGTGCGCGAGGCTTTGCTGTTCTGGTTGGAGGCCGGCAGCGAGCATGGATGGGAAATTGGGAATAATGGGCGCCATTGTAGGCGTTTGCCGTGAACTGACGGCAGCCCCCTGTCCAGAGCCCGACCACCATGCACACCCACACCATCTTCGTCATCTCCGATGGCACTGGCATTACAGCCGAGACCTTTGGCACGGCCATCATGGCCCAGTTCGACACCAAGTCGCGCCTGGTCCGCATCCCCTTCGTGGACACCATGGACAAGGTCCACCAGGCCGTGCGGCAGATCAACCATGTGGCCGAGTCGGAAAGCCACAAGCCCATCGTCTTCACCACCCTGGTCAACCAGGACATGCTCGACCTGATCGAGAGCCAATGCAAGGGCAAGGTATTCGACATGTTCGGCACCTTCGTGCGGCCGCTGGAGCTGGAGCTGGGCCAGAAGTCGCTGCACCGCGTGGGCCGCTTCGCCGACATCAGCGAAAGCAAGGAATACCTGGAGCGCATGGAGGCCATCAACTACACGCTGGCCCATGACGACGGCCAGACCCACCAGGACCTGACGGGCGCCGACGTGATCCTGGTGGGCGTCTCGCGCAGCGGCAAGACGCCCACCAGCCTGTACCTGGCCATGCAGTTCGGTCTCAAGGTGGCCAACTACCCGCTGATTCCCGAGGATTTCGAGCGCAAGCAGCTGCCGCCCGCCCTGGTGCCCTACCGCAAGAAGCTGTTCGGCCTGACCATCGACCCCCAGCGCCTGTCCAGCATCCGCAACGAGCGCCGGCCCGACTCCAAGTACGCCAGCCTTGCCAACTGCCGCTACGAGGTGGCCGAGGCCGAGTCCATGATGCGCCGCAGCGGCATCCAGTGGCTGTCCAGCACCACCAAGTCCATCGAGGAAATCGCCACCACGATCCTGCAGGAAGTCCTGCCCCAGCACCTGGGGCACTGAACCCGGTCTCAGGCCGAGGCGTTCCAGCGCAGCATGGGCTGCTGCGGCAGCGTCTCGACCAGGTAGTCCACCAGGGCACGCACCTTGGTAGGCACGTACTGGCGGTCGCGAAAGCATGCGAAGAAATCCAGCGTGGTGTCATCGAAGTGCAGCTGCCCCTTGCGCGCCGGGCCCAGGGCCAGCGGCTGCAGCAGCCCTTCGCGCATGTACCGGTGGGCGATGAAGCTGCCGATCCAGACGATGCCGCCACCGGCCACGGCCATTTCGGTGAGTGCATCGACATCGCTGGCGATGGCGGTCACGCGCAGCTGCGGGTCCACGCGCTTGCCGTCGCGCAAAAACGGCCAGCGCATGAAGCGGCCATCGGCCTCGCGCCGGTACAGCAGGCAGGCATGGTCGAGCAGGTCCTGCGCGGTCTGCGGCCTGCCGTGGGCCTGCAGGTAGGCCGGCGAGGCGCACAGCACGCGCGGCACGGCCGCCAGCTGGCGCACGGCCATGCCGGGCTCCAGCACATCGCGGTAGCGCACGCTGATGTCCACGTCTTCCTTGAGCACATCCACCTGCCGGTCCACCACCAGCAACTCCAGCTCCAGCCGGGGATGCCGCGCGGCAAAGGCCGGCAGCAGCGGCGCCAGCACATGGCGGCCAAAGGCGGCCATGCAGGCGATGCGCAGCCGGCCCTGCAGTTCGCCATGCAGCTGCGACAGGTCGGACTGCGCTTTTTCCAGCTCCTGCAGCACAGGGCCCACACGTGCCAGATAGCGCTCGCCGGCTTCGGTCAACGCCATGGAGCGCGTGGTGCGCGTGATCAGGCGCGTGCCCAGTTCGCGCTCCAGCCGGGCGATGTTCTGGCTGGCCGCTGCAGGAGAAATACCCAGCTGGCGCGCAGCCGAGGCGATGGAGCCGCCTTCCAGGGCTTTGACGAAGGTCTCGATGGAGCGCAGATTAGGCACAAAAACCTATGGATGAAAAATCAATTCATCAATATAGCTTACGAGTGCACCAAGCTGCAGCCCTCTACACGGCGGCCCGGGCCTTGCCTACAGTTGCGCACTTGCCGCGCCTAATCGACAAGCGGCCTGACCGGATACGCCTTCATGCCAGATACCTCTGCCTCCATCGCTCCCGCAACCCCTGCGGCGCCGCGCAGCCGCAAGCTGCACCGCCGCTTCGCGCCCATCGTCTTTGCCTTCTACATGTCGGCCATCATGGCGTTTCTGATGTGCTGCGCCATCGTCGGCGCCAACAGCGGCCTGGGCGCCGACTACCTGCGGCGCGTGATGCAGACCTATGTGCTGGCCATGCCCGTGGCCTTTGTCTGCGTGATGGTGGTGCGTCCGCTGGTGGGCAGGCTGGTGGCCGCCACCGTGCATCTCTGAGGCGGCCCGGCCGGCTCTTTCCAGGGCCTGGGCCGCTCAGGCCAGTGTCTGCACTGCCAAGCGCGGCAAGCCCGCCACCAGCTCGCGCCATCCCGGCAGTTCGGCCAGGCCCGGTTTGCGCTCACCAAAGAACATGGCCATCAGATCGCCCTGCGCGTCGAAGGCCTCGACCGAGGTGACCACGCCATCGGCCGTGGGCTTTTGCACGGCCCAGACGCTGGCGATCATGTCGCAGCGCAGATGCAGGTTGAAGCCGGGGTCCAGCACATTGATCCATTGCGCGCCGCCGGGCGTGCCCATGGGCTGGATGTTGTGCACGGGGCCGGTATGGATCTGGATGCAGCCGCCGCTGTCCACGAAGACCATGATGGGCAGCCCGTCCACCGCCGCATCACCCAGCAACTGGGCCACGGACTCGGATGCCAGCCGCGCGCAATGGCCGGGGACCAGACGGAAGGCTTGCTGGCGCTCCACGCCGAACCGGCGCAGCAGGTCGAAGAATTCATGCGTGTCCTGAAGGGCATCCCAGGCGGCGCTCAGGCCGTGCACGTCGATGACCTTGTCGGACTGCGGCAGCGCTCTGGGCCGGGCATGGCGAAACAGGTAGCCCGCGCTGGGCTCGGCAAAGCGCCGTACCAGCGCATCCCACGCTGCCATGTCGGTGGACTCGCGCGCATGGACCTTGTGCACGGCGCGGCCGTGGGCATTGAAGAACTGCAGGCTGTGTGTGGCCGGCCTTCCAGCCTGGGCGGGCTGCTCGGTCACGGCATAGCCGGCATGCCATTGGGCAAAGAACAGGCGCAGGTCGATCTCGCGGCCCAGCGCCAATCCCACGCCGCCGCTGGCCGAGAGCTTCTGGTACACGCCCGTCTTCTCATGCACCGTGGATTCATTGCGCGTGAGCGCCATCACGGTGCCGCAGTCCTGCAGCGCGCGCAGCACCTGCAGCCACTGCGCGCGCAGCGGCACGACCTGCAGGCCGCCGTCATGCAGGCCCGCGTGGGCGCCGATGGCGGCGCCTTCGGGCAGGCCCATGGATTCGGCGGCCTCCTTGGCACGCAGGCCGCCCTGGCGTGCCTGGGCAAAGCGCTGGCGCACGTCGGGCGCATTGACGGGAATCAGCAGGTCATCGCAGGCTGCGGCGGCGGTGGTGATCATTGCAGGGTCTCCAAAGGGGCATGCCAGAGCGCGTGGGCAACGGAGGGATGGCGGGTCTCGGCCGCCGCCTCGGCCCGGGGTTCGCGCTGCGCGGCGCTGGCCTCGGAGACCGCCTGCCAGCGCCGCTGCAGGCGTTGCAGCAAGGCCCGCATGTCCGGCGAAAAGCTGCTGTCGCCGGACAGGCCCTGCAGTTGATCGGCCACCTTGCCGGCAATGGCGGGCCGGTGGGCCTCGCAGCAACCGTGGCCGAAGCCGGTCATCAGCGCCAGCGTGGCGGCCAGCTGGGCCTCGCCTTCGGCCAGCAGGTATTCCTCGTCACGGGCAAGGCTTTCACTCTCGGTACGGTGCATGGGGCTCTCCTTGCGTTGCAAAACATCGTTGGGACACGGGTCGCTGCGCCTGGCCTTCAGGCGCCGGGCTTCAGAAATCCTTGATCAGCGAGACGCGCGCATGGCGCCCCGGCTGGCTGTAGGCGTCGGCAATCGCCGTGGTGGCCAGCAGGCCGCGCACATCGGACCAGCGCCAGTACTTCCTGTCGGTCAGGTTGTAGATGCCTGCGTTCAGGCGCAGGTCGGGGCGGATGCGCCATTGCGCGCTCAGGTCCAGCACCGTGGCCGAGGGGCTGAGCCAGGCCGTGCTGCCGTTGGACACGTCGCCGGCCTTCTTGCCGCTCCAGTGCGAGACGTTGAACTGCACGCCCACGACAGAGCGCTCGTAGCGCACGCCCAGCACCAGTTGCTGGGGCGAGATGGTGTCCAGCGGCTTGTCGGACTGCGTGTCCTTGCCGTCGGTGTAGCCGTAGGCCAGGCGCGTCTGCCAGTCGCCGCCGGCCCAGCGGCCCCAGTCGTAGTCGGCCTTGAGTTCGAAGCCGCTGATGCGGGCGCGGCCCACGTTGATGGACTGGTAGATGGCGGGGTTGGCCGCGTTGCCGGGCTGGCCCGCAACCAGTTGCTGGTCGACGATGAAGTCCTTGTAGCGTCCCGTGAACACGGCGGCGTCCAGGCGCAGCCTGTCCATGCGCCCGCGCAGGCCCAGCTCGAAGGTCTGGCTCTTTTCGGGCCGCAGGTCGGGATTCGGAATGTTGCGGTAGAACGCCACCGGGTTCTCGAAGAAGGCGTTGATCTGCCCGGCGTTGGGCGCCCGGAAACCTGCCGCATAGTTGCCATAGACGGACCAGACCGGGCTGGCCTGCAGCATCACGCCCAGCTTGGGCGAGAGCGCGGAGTCCGAGTTGCTGACCACGGTGGGCACAAAGCCGTTCTGCCGGGGCTTGATGCTGTAGTGCTCGGCGCGCAGGCCCGGGGTCACGCTCCAGGGGCCGTTGTGCAGTTCGGCCTGGGCGAACAGGGCGGTGGCGCTTTCGGTGGTGTCGGGGAAGCGCTTGAGCGGGAAGCTCTCGCCCGCGGGCGGCGTGATGCCGTTTTGCACGTTGACCACCTTGTTGCGGAGGTAGTCCAGCCCGTACGTGAACTTGCCGCTGGCCGAGGAACTCCAGCGCAGCAGGCGGCTGGCCTGGGCGTGCAGCTGGATCGCGTCCTCGTCATAGGTCACGTCGCGCTCGCGGTACGGCAGGCCGATGCGCGTCTCGGTGACGAATTCGCGCGCGTCGGACTTCTGGTAGCTGGCCATCAGCTGCAGTTCGTCGGCCAGCGCCGTGCCCAGCTGCTGCCACTGGCCCTGCCAGTTGGCCCGCCAGCGCTTCATGTCGGTGCGCGAGTCGGAATTGGCCACGGTGGCCGAGCGCGCGGACAGCAGGGCATACTCGGCGCGCTTGTCCACGTTCTCGAAGGTGAAGATATGCTTTTGCACGGCACTGGGCGTGAAGACCAGGCGGCCCATCAGCGACTCGCTGCGGTCTTTCTCGGGATTGGGCGTGGTGCGCGCCGCGCCCGTCACGTTGTTCGTGCCCATGTTCTCCAGCGCGTGCGAGCGGCCCAGGCCCGCCGACAGCAGCCATGCCCATTCGGGGTTGGCACGGCCCGCCACGGTGGCGCCCAGCTTGCGGCCGTTGTCCGAGCCGTCATAGCCGGCAGCCACGCGGCCGGCGATGCGCTTGTCCCTGCCCAGCAGATCGTCCGGCTGCACGGTCACGAAGTTGACCAGGCCGCCCATGCCGTCCGATCCATACAGCGCGGGCGTGGAGCCGCGCAGGATTTCCACGCGCTGCACCAGGCCCAGGTCCAGGTAGTCGCGGCCGAAGCTGTTGGCGCTGAAGCTGTAGCTGCGCGGCAGGCGCACGCCATCGACCAGCATGAGCACGCGGTTGCCATCCAGGCCACGGATGTTGAAGCCGCTGTTCTGGTCACGCCCGGCCGACGAGGCCGCCAGCGAGAAGCGGGCCGGGGCGCGCGGCACATCGACATTGGGCAGCAGGTTGACCATCTCGCGGATGTCGCTGGCCTGCTCGCGCTCCATGCGGCCGGCGTCGATCACGTCGATGCTCATGGGCAGGGTGTCAGGGTCCTGCACCTCGCGCGAGGCGCTGATCACCATCTCCTTGAGGGCCGGGGCACGGGTCCGTGCCCCGGGTGCGGCCTGCGCCAGCAATTGCGTGTCGGCATCTCCGGCGTTTGCGGCATTTGCCGCGTCTGCGGCGGCCTGCCCCGGCTCCTGGGCCAGGGCAGCGGAGGCGCACAGCAGCGCGCAGGCGGCGGCCAGGGGATGGCGCGCCCGCCAGGCGCTTGATTGCATTGCGAAGTCGTAAGCCATTGCGAAACCCTCTCTCTCTGATCAACATGGATGTGCGAGAGCTGGCTTCTGGTTGCAGCGGCTGGCGGTTGGCCCGCCAGCCGTTGGCGCGTCATGTGCTGGCTGGATGAAGAAAAATTATATGCGAATAGTTCTCATTCATTGATTTGATCTGGCGCATAGGCCCTGGAGCAATCCCTGCTGGCACACCGGGCTGCTGGACAGCCATCTGTGTGCCACCTGCGCCGGCAAGGCACGCGCCTGACAGCGCCGGAATGAAAAAGGGCCCGGATGCCGAGGCATCCGGGCCCTTTCTCACGCCTGTTCAGCTCAGTGGCGGATCAGGTGGTCGAAGGCCGACAGCGCAGCCGTGGAGCCGGCACCGGCAGCGATGATGATCTGCTTGTACGGCACGTTGGTGCAGTCGCCTGCGGCGAACACGCCGGGCACGCTGGTGTGGCCCTTGGCATCGATCACGATCTCGCCGAAGCGGGTCAGCTCCACCGTGCCCTTGAGCCAGTCGGTGTTGGGCAGCAGGCCGATCTGCACGAAGATGCCTTCCAGCGCCACGGTCTTGACCTCTTCCGTCGTGCGGTCCTTGTAGGTCAGGCCGGTGACCTTCTTGCCGTCGCCGTTGACCTCGGTGGTCTGGGCGTTGAGGATGACGGTCACATTGGGCAGGCTCTTGAGCTTCTTTTGCAGCACGGCATCGGCCTTGAGCTCGCTGGCGAACTCCAGCAGCGTCACGCTGCGCACGATGCCGGCCAGGTCGATGGCCGCTTCCACGCCCGAGTTGCCGCCGCCGATGACGGCCACATTCTTGCCCTTGAACAGCGGTCCGTCGCAGTGCGGGCAGTAGGTCACGCCCTTGGTGCGGTACTTGTCCTCGCCCGGCACGTTCATGTTGCGCCAGCGCGCGCCGGTCGAGAGGATGACGGTCTTGGCCTTGAGGCTGGCGCCCGAGGCGGTCTGCACCTCGATCAGCCCGCCTTCCGTGGCAGCCGGAACCAGTTTGGAGGCCGTCTGCAGGTTCATGATGTCCACCTCGTAGTCGCGCACATGGCGCTCCATGGCGGCGGCCAGCTGAGGGCCTTCGGTCTTGGAGACCGAGATGAAGTTCTCGATGTCCACGGTGTCCAGCACCTGGCCGCCGAAGCGCTCGGCGGCAATGCCGGTGCGGATGCCCTTGCGTGCCGCATAGATGGCAGCGGCCGCGCCGGCGGGGCCGCCACCGACGATCAGCACGTCGAAGGCGTCCTTGGCGGAAATCCTGGCCGCTTCACGCGAAGCGGCGCCGGTGTCGACCTTGGCGACGATCTCGGCCAGCTCCATGCGGCCCTGGCCGAAGCGCTCGCCATTGACGAAGACCGTGGGCACGCCCATGACTTCGCGCTGCTCGACTTCCTTCTGGAACAGCCCGCCGTCGATGGCGGTGTGGCTGATCTTGGGATTGAGCACGGACATCAGGTTCAGCGCCTGCACCACGTCCGGGCAGTTGTGGCAGGACAGCGAGTAGTAGGTCTCGAAGTGCAGCGGCACGTCGATGTTGCGCACCTGCTCCAGCAACTCGGCCGATTCCTTGGACGGATGGCCGCCGACCTGCAGCAGGGCCAGCACCAGCGAGGTGAATTCATGGCCCAGGGGGACGCCTGCGAAACGCACGCCGCTGTCCACGCCGGGATTGGTGATCAGGAACGAGGGCTTGCGCACCTCGGCGTCGTTGTGCTCGACGACGGTGATCTTGTCGCTCAGCTCGCGGATTTCCAGCAGCAGTTCCTTCAGCTCGCGCGCACCCTGGCTGTCATCCAGCGAAGCCACCAGCTCCACCGGACGCTGCAGGCGCTCCAGGTAGGCCTGCAATTGGGCTTTCAGGTTGTTGTCAAGCATGTCGGACTCCTAGGGAAATACGAATTTTCGGAAAAAAAAGCCCGGGCGCCAGGCACCCGGGCGTCTTCAACAGTTCAACTGTGAACAGGAAGCGGTGTACCGCTTAGATCTTGCCGACCAGGTCGAGCGAGGGAGCCAGGGTCTTGTCGCCTTCTTCCCACTTGGCGGGGCAGACTTCACCGGGGTGGTTGCGGACGTACTGGGCAGCCTTGACCTTGCGCAGCAGGTCGACGGCGTTGCGGCCAATGCCTTCGGCGGTGATTTCCACGGCCTGGATCACGCCATCGGGGTCGACGATGAAGGTGCCGCGGTCAGCCAGGCCCTGGCCGGGGCGCAGGACTTCGAAGTTGTTGCTGATTTCCCAGGTGGGATCGCCCAGCATCGTGTACTTGATCTTGCGGATGGTGTCCGACGCGTCGTGCCATGCCTTGTGCACGAAGTGGGTGTCGGTGGACACGGAGAACACTTCCACGCCCAGCTTTTGCAGTTCGTCGTAGTGGTCGGCCACGTCGCCCAGCTCGGTGGGGCACACGAAGGTGAAGTCAGCGGGGTAGAAGAAGAACACGGCCCACTTGCCCAGGACGTCCTTTTCGGTCACTTCGATGAACTTGCCATTCTTGAAGGCCTGCGTCTTGAAGGGCTTGATTTGGGTGTTGATCACGGACATTGCTGTTTCCTTTGTGGTTGGTGAGTGAACACAGGACGAAGTCTAGGCCCAGGCCATCGATTGATCCAATGAATTGATTGAATTCATCCGATTGCCAAAAACTATGTGAACATCCTTGTCTCCAGGCCTGCGGGCTTGACCAGCCCGCCACCGGCCTGAAGAGGCTATTTTGGGCCGAAATATGACAAGGCAATGCAGCAACCCCGCAGCCGCGTCGGCAGCCGGCCCGCAAACGAGAACGCGCCTCATAAGCAGCCAATGCGTGATAACAGGGGTTTGCTTGATCTGACGCAGAAACCCTAGACAATCCACCCCTATAGCGGCCGGCGATCGGCGCGGTCCCCCACGTACAACAAAGGAGTTCCCCATGCAAGGCGACGCACAAGTCATCACCTGGCTGCAAGCCCAGCTCAAGAACGAGCTGACGGCCATCAACCAGTACTTCCTGCACTACCGCATGTACAAGCACTGGGGCTTCGACAAGCTGGCCAAGAAGGAATACAAGGAGTCCATCGGCGAGATGAAGCACGCCGACTGGCTCATGGACCGCATCTTCGTGCTCGACGGCCTGCCCAACCTGCAAGACCTGGGCAAGCTGCAAGTCGGCGAGGACGTGCCCGAAGCCCTGGCTTGCGACCTGAGCAGCGAGAAAACCGCGCAGCAGACCATCAAGGACGGCATCGCCCACTGCGAAAGCGTGCGCGACTATGTCTCGCGCGACCTGCTGCAAAAGATCCTGGACGATACCGAGGAGCACATCGACTACCTCGAAACCCAGCTGGACCTGATCGACAAGGTCGGAATCCAGAACTATCTGCAGTCGCAGATGGACGAAGAGTCCTGAGCACCGGACTCAGGGGCGGCGGCACAGGCTGCGCCCCGCACGCGAAACGACGGGCCTGTGTGCCCGTTTTTTCATCTCATGGCCCAGCTATCGGTCACTCGTCGGCGTATCGCAGCGGAAACAGAAGCAGAAAGGTCGTGCCGGTCTGCGCGGCCGACTGCACCTCGATCGTGGCGTCCAGCAATTCCGCCAGCCGCTTGACGATGGACAGGCCTATCCCCTCGCCTGCGCCGCTGCGGTAGCGGGCCGCCGCGACGCCGGGCCGTGGCTCGCCTCCGGCGCGGACCTCTGCGGAGGCCGCCGGCGTCAGATGGCCCGAAGGGTCCAGGTCCGTGGCGTGCTTGAGGGCGGCAACCAGGGGCGCCGCCGGCTCCATGCCGGGGCCCGTATCCCCGATGGAGAGCATCCAGCGGCGCTGGTCCTCCCCATCACCAAGGGCCCACTTCACCGTGACGCCGCCCTCCTGGGTGTACTTGAGCGCGTTGAGCACCAGGTTCTGCGCGATGCGGCGCAGTTTCAAGGCATCCCCCTCAACCGGCATCGTCCCCGGCCCCTGCAGGTGCAGGTACAGGCCGCGATCGTTGGCCAGGGCCTGCAGTCCCTCGCACAGATGGGTGATCACCTGGGCTGCGTCAAAGGAGGTCAGCTGGCGATGCTCGCGCCCGGCATGCAGCTTGGCCAGCTCCGTCACGTCATCCAGCAGATGTCGCAGCGACTGGACGTTGCGGTCCAGCATGCGCAGGAGTTTCTCGCGGGACTGCGCCGGCGCATGCTGCATGCCCAGGCCATGCGTCACATTGGCCACCACGCCGACGTTGCTGCGCAGGTCATGCGCAACCTGCTCCCACAGTTGCGAGCGCTGCAGGTCCAGCGCGCTCAGGTCATGCAGCGCCGCTTCCAGGTCCCGGACATGGCCCTCGGCCTCCTGCTGCTGCAGGCGGAAATACTGGGTGCTGCTGTCCTGAACGTCGCGGGTATAGGTGGCGGCCCAGGCCTTGCGCGCAACGGGCATGGCGACGTGCGCATCAGGGCGCCCCTGGGCATAGTCCTCCAGCTGCGCCACCATGACTTCGTTGAGCAGCCCCAGCTCGCGCACGACTTCATGCAGGTCATAGCCCTGCTGCCAGCGGTGCAGGCCGTGGGCGGCGGCCTGCTCGCCATCGCCCGGCGGCTCGGCGGTGTCTGCCGGTGCACCACCCAGGGTCCGCAGTTGCTGCTCGAACGCGGCCAGCACGGCCGGGATGTGATCGTTCAGCTGGGTTCGGGGAAGCGCCTCACCAGCGGTCAGCGCCGGGTCCCGCCTGACGGCCTTGCGCCATGTCTGCAAGAGTCCTTCGCGCTGCGCCTCTAGGGCGTCTGCCAGTATGCAGAGTTCATTTCCTTGGCTTGTCATGGATCGGCATCCGGGCGGTCTGTGGATAGGGAAAAAATGCGCTGCGCCGATGATGGTAAGGCCAAAAACCCGGCCGATCAGGCACGGGCTGGCGTGCCTACAGGCCGGTGGGAAAGTGCACGCCCGCGCGCTGGGCCGCCTGCACGATGTGGGTGGCCATGGCCTGCTGGGCCAGTTCGGGATGGCCGCGGGACAGGGCATCGATGATGGCCGCATGCTCCTCGGTGGTCGCATGCCGTGCGCCCCGCTTGTAGAACGGCAGGCGCTGGCTTTCCTGCATGACCTCGCCGCTGCCGCGCAGCACGTCGGCGATGGCATGGTTGCCCGAGATGGTGGCGATCTGCAGGTGGAACTCGAAATCCAGTCGCGTGGCCTGCACGAAATCGGCCCGCTCTATGCTCTGCTGCATGGCCTGCAGATTGGCCTGCAGGGCCTGCACATCCTCAGGCTGCACCACCAGGGCCGCCAGGCGCGCCACAAAGCCCTCCAGCGCGTAGCGCAGCTGATAGACATCGGTGAGCGCATGCGAGTCGGCAAAGCGCCAGGCGTCTGCGGCCGCAGCCTCGGGCGCCTCGGTCACGTACATGCCCTTGCCAGGCCGGGCCACGACCAGGCCCAGTCCCTGCAGCGTGGACAGCGCCTCGCGCAGCGAGGTGCGGCTGATGCCCAACTGCTCCGACAGGTCGCGCTGCGAAGGCAGGAGCGAGCCCACCGGATACACGCCGCCCTCGATCCACTCGCGGATCACGCGGGCGGCATTGCCGGCAACGGCGGTGCTGGCAGGGTTGCCGGCGGGTGTGCTGATGGCGGTGCTGGGTTCCATGCGTTGGCGGATCTCTGGCCCGGGGGCGGTGCGCCGATCTTAGCGACTGCGCGCCTCGCCCGCCGGTTCACGCGCCCTGTCCGGCGCTACTTGTTGACCAGTTTGGCGGGCACGGTATAGGTCAGGAAGGCCCCGAACAGCAGCACGCCGGCCAGCACGAACATGGCCGCATTGGTGCTCTGCGTCGCATCCTTGATGAGGCCGATCATGTAGGGGCTGATGAAGCCGGCCAGGTTGGCGAAGGAGTTGATCAGCGCAATGCCGACCGCAGCGCCTGCGCTGGACAGGATGGCCGTGGGCAGGCTCCAGAACAGTGGCGAGGTTGCCAGGCTGCCGCCCGCGGCCAGCGCCAGGGCGGCCAGCGACAGGTAGACGTTGCCGCTGAAGATGGCCGACAGCATCAGGCCCGCCGCGCCCACGCAGAACGGAACGATCAGGTGCCAGCGGCGCTCGCGCATGCGGTCCGAGCTGCGGCTGACCAGGTTCATGGACACCACGGCCACCGAAAACGGCACGGCCGTCAGCAGGCCGATCTGGAAGGCACCCTCCACGCCCGACTGGCGGATCAGGCTGGGCAGCCAGAACGTGAGGCCGTACTGGCCCATGACGGTGCAAAAGCAGATCAGGGCCATCTTGATGATGCGCGGGTCGGAGAACAGCGCGCGCAGCGTCACATGGCTATCGCTCTTGCTGGCGTTCTCGCGGGCGATGTTGCGCTCCAGCAGGGTCTTTTCCGCCTCGGTCAGCCAGCGCGCTGCGCGGATGCTGTTGTCCAGGTACCAGAGCACGGCCAGGCCCAGGATCAGCGAGGGAATGGCCTCGATCAGGAACAGCCATTGCCAGCCGCGCAGCCCCGCCACGCCCTGCATCAGGTCCATGATGCCGCCCGACAGCGGTCCGCCCAGGATGCCCGAGACCGGGATCGCGCACATGAACAGCGCCACCATGCGGGCGCGCCGGTACGAGGGAAACCAGTAGGTCATGTACAGGATCATGCCGGGGTAGAAACCGGCCTCGGCCGCGCCCAGCAGGAAGCGCAGCACGTAGAACTGCGTGGGCGTGGTCACGAACATCATGGCCGCCGAGATCAGGCTCCACATGATCATGATCCGCGAGATGGTGGCCTTGGCTCCTATGCGGTGCATCAGCATGTTGCTGGGCACCTCGAAGAAGAAATAGCCGATGAAGAACAGCCCCGCGCCCAGGCCGTACATGGCCTCGCTGAACTGCAGGTCGGCCAGCATGTGCAGCTTGGCAAAGCCCACGTTCACCCGGTCCAGATAGGCCGCCACGTAGCAGGCCATGATGAAGGGAAGCAGGCGCCAGGCCACCTTGCGGTAGACGGCTGCCTCGGCCGGCGTTTCGCTGGACAGCGCCGGGGCCGCGCCGGCGGCCTCGGCGGATGCGGGAAGTGATGACATCAGGAAGTCCTTGGTTGAAGGGTTGCGATCAACTGGTATGACCGGTCTGAAAATACGGAGCGAATGTTGCCCTTCCCGCCGGCCAATGCACACTCGCATTTACCCGAACCACCGCAAATGACGCGCAGGGCATAGGCTGGCGTCACTCAGATTTGACAAAATCCCCAGGCAACAGCAAACTGGTAATACCAGTGTGAAAACAAGAGGCAGTACTTCGTGAATACCTTGTCAGAGACCCGCCCCGCCCGCCTTCGCCTGCGCGTCCAACCGCTGACCGCCGAAGCCTTTGCCGAGTTTGGCGAGGTCATCGACAGTGCAGGCCACACGCCGCTGCTGATCAATGACGGCATGACCGAGCGCTACCATGCCCTGGCCCGCGTGGACACGGGCGGCAGCGAGGGCCATGCGCTGATCAACCTGTTCCACGCCCGCCCCTATGCGCTGCCCCTGCAGCTGACGAGCATGGAGCGCCATCCCCTGGGCAGCCAGGCCTTCATGCCGCTGGACGCCCAGCCCTTCATCGTGGTGGTTGCGCCCCTGGGAGAGCAGGTGGCGCCCGGCGACCTGCGCGCCTTCATCACCAACGGACGCCAGGGCGTGAACTACCGCCGCGGCGTCTGGCACCACTCGCTGATTGCCCTGAACGCGCCCGCGCGCTTCATCGTGGTGGACCGGGGAGGCCCTGGCGACAACTGCGACGTGGTGCCCATCGGCGATGCCGAAGGCGTTGTGCTGGAGCTGGACAGCGCGCAGGACTGAATGGCCCTGCCCCAATGAACAAAGCCGCCCGAGGGCGGCTTTGTTCATTGGGCGACGGCGGCTCAGGCAGGCACCAGGAAGTCGCGGCTGATGCCCTGACCCAGGTCGTGCACGCGATCCAGGAACTGCGTGAGATAGGCGTGCAGGCCCGTGGCCAGGATTTCGTCGATGCGCGCATAGCGCAGGTCAGCCAGCAGGCGGCCCGCCTTGCGCTGGGTCTCGCGCGACTGGTCGTTGGCCACGCTTTCCAGGTTGGCCACCACTTCCAGCATGCTGGCCAGCAGC
The DNA here is from genome assembly GCF_018437695.1 of Delftia sp. WY8. NCBI lineage: Bacteria > Pseudomonadati > Pseudomonadota > Betaproteobacteria > Burkholderiales > Comamonadaceae > Delftia > Delftia sp. WY8. Next base: position 5,390,950 of record NZ_CP049795.1, on the reverse strand, counting down.
GAGCGCGGCATGTCGCTGCGCAGCATCAGCAGCTCGGCCACGCGCTCGGGCGTGATCACGTCGCGGTAGACCTTGCGGTAGACCTCGAAGGCCGAGACGCTGCGCAGCAGCGCGCTCCAGTGGTAGAAGTCGAAGGGCGTGGCCCCTTTGCCCGACGCTCCGTTGCGCGCGCTGCCATGGTAGTCGCGCTCGATGGCGTGGAATTTCACGTCCAGCAGGCGCGCCGTGTTGTCGGCGCGCTCGATGAAGGTGCCCAGGCGCAGGAAGTGGAAGGCCTCGTCCTGCAGCATGGTGCCCAGTGTCACGCCGCGCGACAGGTGCGAGCGGTGCTTGACCCATTCGAAGAACTGGCCCGGATCGCGCTCCCAGTCCCCCTCGGCCAGCAGGCGCTTGAGTTCCAGCCAGGTCTGGTTCTGGGTCTCCCAGGCCTCGGTGGTCAGCGCGCCGCGCACGGCACGCGCATTCTCCCGCGCAGCGCGCAGGCAGGAGGCGATGGACGAGGAGTTGCTCTCGTCGCGCACCATGAAGTGCAGCACGGCCTCTCGCTGCACCTCGCCGTGGCGGGAGGCATAGGCGGGGATCAGCTCGCTGATGGACAGCACGCCCTGCCAGGCCTTGCGCGCCGCCTGAGGCGCCTGGGGCAGCATGGAAGTGTCATAGGAGACGTTGAGCATGCGGGCAGTGTTCTCCGCACGCTCCGTGTAGCGGGACATCCAGTACAGATGATCGGCAGTACGGCTGAGCATTCAATGTCCTCCCTCGTTTGACTCACCGGCCCCGAGCACCCAGGTGTCCTTGGTGCCGCCGCCCTGTGATGAATTGACCACCAGCGAGCCTTCCTTGAGCGCCACGCGCGTGAGGCCGCCGGCCACCATGCGTACCTGATTGCCGCTGAGCACGAAGGGACGCAGGTCGATATGCCTTGGCGCGATGCCCTGCTCCACCAGGGTGGGGCAGGTGGACAGCGCCAGCGTGGGCTGCGCGATGTAGCCGCCGGGATTGGCGATGAGCGCGCGGCGGAAATCCTCTATCTCGCCGCGCGAGGCGGCAGGCCCGATCAGCATGCCGTAGCCACCGGCGCCATGGACTTCCTTGACCACCAGCTCATCCAGGTGGTCGAGCACGTAGCGCAGGTCGTCGGGCTTGCGGCACAGCCAGGTCGGCACGTTCTGCAGAATGGGTTCCTCGCCCAGGTAGAAGCGGATCATCTCCGGCACATAGGGATAGACCGATTTGTCGTCGGCCACCCCCGTGCCCGCCGCATTGCAGATGCTGACGTTGCCCGCGCGGTAGGCGCGCATGAGGCCGGGGCAGCCCAGCGTGGAGGTGGGACGGAAGACTTCGGGGTCCAGAAAATCATCGTCCACGCGCCGGTAGATCACGTCCACGCGCTGAAGGCCGCGCGTGGTGCGCATGTAGACCACGTCCTTGTCCACCACCAGGTCCTGGCCCTCGACCAGCTCCACGCCCATCTGCTGGGCCAGGAAGGCGTGCTCGAAGTAGGCGCTGTTGTACATGCCGGGCGTGAGCACCACCACCGTGGGCTCGGGCGTGCCGGCCGGAGCGCTGGCGCGCAGCGTCTCCAGCAGCATGTCGGGATAGTGGGCCACGGGCTCCACGGGATGACGGGAGAACAGGTCGGGGAACAGCCGCATCATCATGCGGCGGTTCTCCAGCATGTAAGACACGCCCGAAGGCACGCGCAGGTTGTCCTCCAGCACGTAGTACACGCCCTCGCCCTGGGCATTGGCGGCACGCACGATGTCGATGCCGGCGATGTGGGCGTAGATGCCGCCCTGCACGGCAAGGCCCCGCATCTCGGGGCGGTACTGGCTGTTGTTCAGCACCAGCTCGCGCGGCAGCAGGCCCGCGCGCAGGATTTCCTGGTCGTGGTAGACGTCGTGCAGAAAGCGGTTGAGCGCCGTCACGCGCTGCACCAGGCCTGCCTGCATGCGCTCCCATTCATGGGACGGGATGACGCGCGGAATCAGGTCGAAGGGAATGAGGCGCTCGGTGCCGGCGCCACTTTCATCCTTGTCGCCGTAGACGGCGAACGTGATGCCTACGCGCCGGAAGATGATCTCGGCCTCGGCGCTACGCGCTCGCAGCGTCTGTTCGGACTGGCGCGCAAGCCATTGCGCATAGTCCTTGTAGTGCAGGCGCACATCGCTGCCGTCGAACGGCGTCATCGTGTACATCTCGTCAAATGGATGCATTCGTCACCTCCTGTCGCTGCATGTGTACGAGGTAAAGCAAGCTGCGGGCCAGCCCTCGTATCGCACCAGTGTAGCGATAGGTAACCTCAATCCGGACAAGCGGTATCCAGCATATGCCGGCTGCGCGGCCATCGGCACCCGTCCTATCCGCCCTGCCTCTGCGTGATGTGCCTGACGTGCGTGACATGCATGTCCCAGTAACGGCGCGCCCGCTCCCGCTCGCAGACTAGCTGTGCGGGATCGGCAGAGCGCCAATGCGCTGCGCCGCAGCGGGCCGACTGCACCACGCTGGAGCCGTTGGCCTCATAGCGCCGCACCACCTCGGGGACCGGGTGTCCATAACGGCTGCGGTATCCCGCCTGCACCATGGCCCAGCGCGGTGCCAGGGCCTGCACCAGAGCAGTGCTCGATGAGGTGCGGCTGCCGTGGTGCGGCACCAGCAGCCACTGCACGGGCGTGAGGGCGCCGGCCGATGGCGTCGCGCGCGCTTTGGCACAAAGTTGCGCGCGCTTTGGCACAAAGTTGCGCGCGCTTTGGCACGCTTTGTTCTCTAAGCGGCGAAGAAGTGCTGTCTCCAATAAGCCTTAGTGCAGCCATAGAGACGGTTACAGCGCACGAACCTTAATGCTCTAGAAGGCCTTGTATAGAAAATCATGAGTTCCATCTAGCAATCAGCATTATTAATTGGAAATATTTTCGGAAGGAGCTTCTGACGACGCCATCTCCCGAATTGCCCCCAAAGCAAGCAACTCTAATAATTTGTAGTCAAGAAAATCGGGGGAGTCTGGAAGAATTTCCTGGATCTTCTCAATGAAAGTTGGTGGTATGCCCCCAAACCCGTACCCTGCAGCGCTTTCAAGAATCACAAGGCCTTTGAGAGTGAGAACGACGTCGGTGAAGGCACCGGCACCTGAAGCCTTGCCATCTACAAATCCTGCACGCCTGATCCATTGGAAGGTCCAGTACGCTATTTCGTCAAGCGACCTCACTTCATCATTTGATGTACCGTGAGGCATAAGACCCCAGCAGACATTTCCGGGATGGAAGTGCTGACTTGGCACTGGAAAAATCTCATACAACCTCTTCAAGAGCGCAATAACCGAGAAGTTGAATTTATCCATGCTTGTGGGAATTTGGGGAATTTCTGTATTCATGTCGACTCCTAAAGTTACGATTAAAAAAGCCCGGCTGGTTCGCATGCGCGATTCCAACTGTAAATGATAAGCTCTCCCCTCTCCACCCGGTTAGCACCACCACCCACTATGTAGTCGAGCTTGAGCTCCTCCATCTCGAAATCCTTGAAGCACTCACGTATCGCGGGATGGTCATTGATGCTGACCACGGCCTTTCCCTTCAGATTCTTGAGCTTGGTAGCCATCAGCTCGTACTGCTCCCAAGTAAACGGCACGCCATAGCCCTCCGTCTCGAAATAGGGAGGATCTGCATAAAAAAGTGTGTGCGGCCGGTCGTAGCGGTCGATGCATGCTGACCAGTCGAGTTGCTCGATGTAGGTCCCGCCCGCCAGCCGCAAATGCGCTGCTGACAGCGTTTCTTCAATCCTGAGCAGGTTGATTGCCGGAGCCGTGGTTGCCGTGCCGAACGTCTGGCCGCTCACTTTCCCCCCGAATGAGAGTTGCTGTAGATAGAAGAACCGGGCCGCACGCTGCACATCTGTGAGCGTCTCCGGCCTGGTCTCCTGCAGCCACTTGAAAACCTGCCGGCTCGTCAGCGCCCATTTGAACTGCCTAACGAACTCCTCCAAGTGGTGCGTGACGACGCGATAAAGATTGACCAGGTCGCCATTCACATCGTTCAGCACCTCGACGTCGGCAGGGTGGCGGGCGAAGTAGACAGCTGCACCGCCCGCGAAAAGCTCCACGTAGCAGCTATGCGCGGGAAACCGCTTGAGCAGAAGGTCGACGAGGCGGCGCTTGCCTCCGATCCAGGGAATGATGGGATTTGTCATTTATCTCAGCTGCAGGCCCTCTGTGGGGCTCTGGTGGGGCGCTCATGGCGCTCAGCTGATTGAATGCCCCACACCTGGGACACTTGATGCAAAGGCGGATGTAGTCCCCCTCTGCCAATTTGCGGCGGCACGCGCCGCAGCGGATTTCTTCCATTGCAAGCCTCTTTCTCTGGTAGGCTCGGCCGCACTCTGTACAGGGTGGCGGGCCTTGCCGGCTTGCAGGCCTGATCTGCATGTTGGGGCTTGGCCAGGTGTTCGTAGCACCGGACCAGGTCGCCCGTCTTTTTTCGCTATGACTCGACCACGTAAACCTTCACTCCCTGAAAGCGCATGCGCGCCTCGGGCGGTAAGTCGCCGTTGATGACGGCCTCGGTCACCTCCCACACACGGCTGTCATCGAACTGCACAGAGAAGGTGATAACGCCTTGGACCATAGTGGCGACCAAAACCCTCTCGCGGCCGTCGCGGCTTCGGATGGGCATGCGGAAGGTGTCATCTATGGGTACCACCTGGCCGGAATGGCGCAACTCTGCTGTGAAAGCCAGCGTGACCCCTACCGGCACGGTCACCTCCGTGAAGTCTGGCTTTGCTGTATAGCCGGCTGGGCTACTGGGAACAATTCCCGTTATGGCAATCTCTGGGCGGGTCTCCTGCGTCGGCGCATCGGGCCAACGATGCACAACCAGGCCTCCGACCCGCTCTTCGAGCATTTCTATCTCGCTCATCCATGGCTCCTTATTCTGTGGAAAACGTTTGCGCCAGCGGACAAAAGAAGGGCTGAGTCTGGCGTGGCGTAAACCTGCAAACCACGTCTAAACTCAATACCCAAGTTGTCATCGACAGCAAGCCCCCCGTAGTTGTCGGCATTGCTGGGCGCAACACTGCCGATAAGCGTGATGCCCGTCCCGCTGCTGAACACTCCGAAGTAATCGGCCATCCATCTACCGTCCACGATGACCTCAAAACGTGAGTACAGCGATGAGGAGTCCACGCCGACTCCCAGAAAATCGATAGCTCCACGCCCATTCACACTGAAGACGAGGGTACGCACACCCTTGGCCACTGCAGGAAAAGCAGCGCGAGAGGCGTTGTTCGCATAGACGAGGGAGGCTGACGTCCCGCCTCTCCATGCCAGGCCAGCGCTCGTTCGTGCTGCGGTGCGCTGGTAGCTGACTGCGCTGTAGTTGTAGATATCGTCCGCCGGATCTGTCGCGCTGGTGCCCGTAGCCGCCCTGCGCATGTACAGCTCGCCATCAGCAGGGCTGCGTACCGTGGCCCACTGTTCTACCGTAAGGGCGGGCGTCCACATGGGCCAATCGCCACCGCCTAGCCCCATCAATGTTGCCAAGGTTGTCATACCAGCCCCCGAGCTGCGCTGTTGTATGTCAGCACGCCTGTGCCTCCATAGTTTGAGGAAATCTGCTGTGTTCCGAGGGCACGGCCGCGCAGTCGTGTAGCACCAAATGCGATCCAGTACACCGCACCGCTGCCGATGGCTTCGATGATCGCTATGCGGTCATCCGGCTGCCAGCTCGCCGGCAGCGTAAGCGTGATGCCAGCTGTGGTGACCACGTATGCGACTCCAGCAACGCAGACCGTATTGGCCGCAACCTCTTGGCGCGTCAAGCTCGTCGCTGCGCCTGGCGTGGCCACGCCAATCGTCCAGTCCGCACGCGCTGCGCTGCCTTTGTACATGTCCACCGACAGGACCAGGGCGCCGGTGATCACGTTGTAGCTTTGCACGAAGCCCGACATGGTCGTGCCGAGGTCGCCTTGGCTGGTCGCCACAAGGTACATGCCTGGTACGAAGGAGCGGCTGGGCTCAATGACGAAAGTCTTGGAGCCCGCGCTGGGAGCCACACTCGTCGTGCTGCTGGCACGCAGTTGCTGGGTCGCAAATGTTTGGGCCTGGTCACGATAGGCACGGGAGGCATCGCGCGCCTCGGCACTCGCATTGCTGGCCGCAACAGATGTGTCTCGCGCTGCTTCGGAACCTGCCCTGGCCGTTGCCGAATTGACAGCGTGCTGGCCCGAGGTCGTTGCATGCTGGCCCGACGTAGCAGCCGATGCGGCTGACTGACCCGCACTCGCTGACGCCTCCGCCGCCTTGCTTGAGGCTGTGCCCGCGTGGGTGCCTGCTGTGATTGCAGAGGCCGCCGACTGGCCAGCACTCTGCTGTGACGCTTGCCCTGATGTGTATGCGATGAGGGCGTTGTCGTAGTTCACGGCGCCGAGCGCATTGGCCGCGTCTCGGAACTGCGGCAGAGCGCCGACAAAAGCATCACCGCGTTCGTCAAAGTTCTCCGGATCGGCCAGAGTTGGCGGTACCGGAAGCGCCGGGATCGGCGTGGGCTGCTGGGGGGCTGTTGCCATCAAAGCTCCTCTATCTCAATTGATGCTTCTGCGTTATGGACGTTGTCTGGCGTGTACTCCAGGCGCCTATAGACACCAAAGAGCAGAACGCTTTCGTAGTAGGGGCTGCCAGGCTGCGTGGCGAGGCCTACCCAGAGCGCGGGGACGGCGTTGAGGCGGTCTCGCACGCGCCGCAGACGGTCAACGTTGAGGGCCGGCACCAAGAACGAGCCTGAGAACCCGGGCACTGTTCGGCGCTGGATGAGAGATACGCCAGGGCGCAGCGATCCGTCGAACTCGCGCTCAATGCGTGAGAAGTTGGAACCGACGATGCTGGGCCGCCAGCGCAGCTCACCCAGAAACTCCGCGAGCCCAGCGACGATGTACTGCACGCTTGCCCGGCCAGATGCAGGCGTCAACTCAATGTCGATTTCCGCACCAGACAGCGGAGGCAGGCGGACGAAGGCCACGGCCCCGCGCTGCAGGAAAGGCGCCGTGAACCACTCGTACCAACCACGCACCTCGCGGCGCAGCAGCTTTTCGACCTTGGGGCCGAAGATCACCTGGCCGCCGCTACGCACCGTAATCCGCGCCTGCTGTCCGATCACACCATAGAGCCCCAACGTGTCTACGCGCTTCCCAACGCGCAGCGTAATGCGCAGGGGTAAGCCTCCGGTCTGCGTTGTGGGCGTCGACTCGGTGTAGACAAACGCCGCGAACTTGTTGCATGCCCGCGTGTCCTGCCAGGTGTTGGGGTCGCTTTCGGGCGGTAGCGCGCCTGCGGCGTCGGTGCCTGCCGTGATGCGCTTGTAGACGCGCCGCGTCTCCGCCCGATGGCACAGCTCATCCTTGGCCCACGTCTGTTGAGCGGACCAGAGCCTAGTCGGGTCCATCGCCGTGACGCTGTGCGACACGATCTGAGAGTCCGAGACTGGATAGGGTTGGATAGCACGAAAGCTCATTGAAGTCGTCCTGTCACGCTGAGTTCGAGTTGTCCACGAGCCACCGCTTCGAGCACTTCCCGCGAACGTTGGCCATCGCCGGCCACCCGCGCCAACAGCTCACGCAAGAGCCGGTTCTCCTGCAGCAACTGTGAAAACAAGGCCTCCAATCGGGAGAGATCCATACCTGATCCCTGGCCGCCCAGCATGGAACGAGTCTGCTCGGCGCTCCAGTAGCGGGCGGGGCCAGTCAGTTCCAGCTCAGGGCCACGCTCGCCCACTAGGCGGATGCCACCCCAGTGCTGACCACCCTCTGCGAAAGCCGGAATGCCGTTGGTGTCGAACCAGTTGCGCCAATCGCGCTCGTATAGGCCCGACAAGTCGGCCAAGTCTTTGGGACTGAGGTTGTTGTCTTTGATCCACTGATTCAGGCCAGCAGCGTTGCCGGTGCCATCGAACTGGTGATAGCCGTCGTACAGCTTGTCGAGTTCGCTGACACGGCCGGGATCGGTGATGCCCTCGTACCAGGTATTGCCCGAGCCATCGGGCCTGGGCTGCACATACTTCGGCGGATCTTTTGGCGTCGTGTCGGGCACGCCCCCCGGCCCCAACACAGCCCCTCCGTCGTCCTTGCCAGTACCCGTCCCGGGCTTTTTGTTGGGGAACAGCAGCGCTTCCAGCTTGCCGATGGCGCCCACCACGCTCAGAGTGGCGTCAATGTTTTTTGTGGTGCCGTCGATCTGCTTGCGCCAGTAGTCGAGGGCCTTGTCGTTCTGCGTGATCTGGCGCTCGATCCCCTCGGCCGTGCGCTGGGCGTCCGTGACCTGCTTGCCGCCCAATTCTTCAATGCCCGCCAACTTGTTCGCCAGGGCCAGCTGCGCGCGCTCGTAGTCCTGTACCGAGGCAAACGAGGCCTCGGTAATGCTGGACTGCGCAGCCGACATGGCTTCCGTCAGCGCTGTGCTATCCATCGGCAACGCCGCACCGGCGCGCAGCGCTGCCAGGGCGCTGTCGATGGTTGCCATGGCCTGGCGGGCCTGGATCTCAGCCGTGGCCTGGACGTTGCCGCGCAGCTCGCGTACAGCGCTGCCTGCCGCCTCGACCACGCTTGTGAGCGAGTCTTGGACTGCACGTACATCCTCCAGACGCTGCTGCAGGCCCTCACGCTCACGTTCAACAGCAGCCTGCAGGTTCGCATACGCAGCATCGATTGCAGCTTTGCGTGCGTCCTCTTCTTTCTTCTTCGCTTCCTCCGCCGCCTTGGCCTTGGCGGCCGCCTCTTTCTCGGCGGCGGCTGTGACCTCTTCGGTGGTCTTCGTGACGGCCTTGAAAGTGCCATTGAGCTTGAGCAGCTCGGCGGCCGTCTCTGCTGAGCTTTTACCCGTGCCGCCCACGGAGCCGACGACCTTGTCAATGCCGGCGCCGAAGTCATTCAAATTCCCACCGCTCTTGAGCAGCTCATCGATCTCAGCCGTCATCTTCGCTGCCAAGCCAGAATCGACATGGCCTTCACCCGAAGTTACGGTCTTCACGAAGTCAGCGAAGGAGCCCGTGGTCTTGCCGTTGCGGAAATCCGCCAGGTCGGATTCGGAGAATGCACTGAGCTGGTCCTTCAGTACCTTGCTGCGCGCCTCTTCACCGCTGGCCGCCTTGAGCTTGTCTTCCACCACCTTGCGGAACTGCGCCTGGGCGTCGTCAGCGTCCAGATCGATGTTGACGCCCAAATCCTTGAGCTGCTTGTCCAGTTCCTTTTTTGTGGCCGTCTTGCGTTCGTCTTCGCTGTAGAAGTTCTGGTAAAAGCTGCCGGCGTTGGCATTGAGCGCCTCGATCCCACCCGAGGCCTTGATCAGCGCCTCGAATGCCAGGTCGGTCATGTCGGCAAAGCCGGTGATCTTCTTGCCCAGCTCTTCAAAGGAGCGGCCGATCAGCTCAATGGTCTGAAAAGCCGCCTGCAGCGCTTCAACGTTCGGCTCCTCGCCCACGGAGTCCAGCGTGGTCCGCATCCAGCTGGGCAGATCCGCCTTCTTGAGTTCGGACACCAGCAACGAGCCGAACTGCCCCATGTATGCCTTGTAGGCTTCCTCGGGGTTGCTTCCCAGATTCCGATTCTCAAAGCCGCCCAGGACCTGGCCCGTGATCTTGTCGATGATCTTGGCGTAGCCATACGAGTCTTCATCCTTGTAGCGGCCATTGACCGCAAAGCCACCGACCAGGTCGATGTCGCGCACACCGCCCTTGGCGTAGTTGCCCAGGTTTCCGTACAGCGCAGATAAGCCATCCAGGCTGCCCTTGAGGTTCTTCTCCAGCTCGGCGTTGTGACGCTTGGTCAGGTCGTCGTACCAGTCGCCGCCAGCGCGGTCGAACAGGCGTTCTGCGGCCTTGTCATTGCCCACGCCCGATGTGCTGTAGGCCGCGCCGCTGTGGTTCGCGCCCCGCGACCCAAAGGCTCCGCCAAGAGCGAGGGCCGCTATTCCGCCCAGCGCCCAGCCCCAACCCGGGATAGCAGCGAACAGGGAGGACATGCCACCCGCCCCTGCGCCGGCCCCAGCACCGATACCCGCACCGAGAGTGCCGGCCCCAGCGCTGGTGGCGGTAAGCCCCAGGCCCCCTCCGCCCACGAGTCCAAAACCCGTCCCGGCAGCGCCCGTAAGCCCCAGCCCAGCAGATGTGCTTGCAAGCGCCAATCCAGAGCCTGCCCCAGCAGCAAGGCCCGTCCCCAGGCCCATACTCGTCGCACCACCCAGCCCGAGCCAGCCACCAATTTGCCTCGCGGCCGTGCCCCACAAGCTGTTGCCCGTCACTAGCGAATACAGGCTGCCGGCATTACTCGCCATGCCGAGCAGGCCAGAGCCACCTCCTCCTCCGCCTCCACCAGCCGCTGAGCCGAAGATTGATCCGATCACGCCCTGAATCGCGGCGATCACAGGCACGACGAGGGGCTGCGCGAAGGCCTTGTACAGTTCGTCCGCCACTGTAGTTTTGAACGACGTGGCGAGGCTCTTGGTGAAGGCTTTCCAGGTCTCCTCACCTCCATTGACCATGTCCGCAAAGCCCTTGCGGAAAATCTCGTTGATCTGGTCCACGGACTTGGCTGACTCGCGGACAAAGACGCGATTCGCCGCATCCGCCTGGGCTTTGGCTGCCTCGGCCGAGGCACGCTCTTTCAAGCGCTGTGCTGCCGCTGCATCGTTGGGGTTGGCAGCATCGATCTGCTCCAGCTGCTTCTTCAACTGGATAGCGATGCGGTACTGCTCCAGCGCAATCTCGCGGTCGCGCTGCGACATCGCCGCAAGCGACTGTTCAAACTGGGTGGCTTCGCTGGCTTCCCTGACCGAGCGCGCATAGTCCTCGACCATCCGCGCCGACTCGTTGTATCCCTGGACCTTGGCGCCCTCCCGCACCGCTGCAGCCTGCGCACGCAGCGCGTCGCCGGCACGCTTGGACAGGTCGATACCGTCCATGGTGCGAGCCTGTGCTTCCAGTTGGGCAGCCGTGTCTTCCACACGCGCCTGGCGCAATGCCCCGAGTGCCGCGCCGGTTTGCCCAATTTCAAGCGTGTCCAGCTTTGCCAGGCGCAGGCTCTCTTGCGCCTGCTGAGCATCACGTTGCTTGCCGGTGATGCGTTGCTCCAGCGCCTCGGCTGCCTGCGCATCAAGTTCCCGCTGTTGGCGCTCGGCTGCAGCCTCAATGCTGATGCGCTTTTGAGCCAGCTTAGCCAGTTCGCCCTGCAGGTTGGCCTGTTCCTTGGCCGACTCCTTCTTGCCCTTGATCAGCGCCAGTTCGGCCAGCAGCGCGGCCCGCTGCGCGTCGATGTCGGCGAGCTGCAGCGCCGTGCGTCGCTCCAGCGCATCGGAGTCGCCAAGTGCGCCATCCTTGCGCAGCGCTTCGATCTCGGCCAGGCTTTCTGCAGTCTGGGCCGCGAGCAGTTTGTACCCGTGCTTTGTCGCGGCAATCTCGGCGTCGATGCCATGGGATCGCGCCGATACCGCGCCTGCGCTCAGCGCCTTGATCTGCTTGTCGCGCTCGTCGGCCAGCGACTTCTCGTTTTGCTCCTGCTCCTTTTGGAGGGCACCGATTTTCGCGCTGCTGACACCGTCTTTCTCCAGGGCCTTCTTGTAGGCTTCCCAACTCGCTTTGGACGCAGCCAGCTTGTCGTTGTAATCGGACTGGATCGCAGACGCCGTCTTGACGCCATCATTGGCTTTGCGCCAGGCCTGCTCGGAGCCCGACACCGTCAGCGTCAGTTCCCCGGTCTGCGTGGACGCGGCCTTTGCAGCCTTCTCAGCAGCGCCCAGTGAGCCCGACAGCGCATCGATTTCGGCGTTGGTGGCCCGCAGCTTGGAGTCGAGGCCTACCTGGTAGTCGTTGCCGAACAGCAGCCCCATGAGGCCACCATCTTTTTTGTCGAGCAACAGCTCGTCACGCTGCTCCTTCAGGTTTTCGATCTGCCCACGCAGCCGCGCGAGGTCGCGCTCCTCAGCCTGTGTACCGTTGGCAAGTGCCGAGTCAACACGCTCCTTTGACTGGCCGACCTTGGCGACCTTGGACGCTTCCCAGCTCGCTTCAACGAGCTTTCCAATCAGGACCGTGAGGGCCGCGATAGCGATCCCCACAGGGCCGCCCAAGGCACCCATCACCGTACCGAACGTGCGGCCTGCCAGCGAGGCAGCGCCCTGCGCTGCGGCTAGGCGCCCCGTCGCAGCCGTGGCCGCTGTCTGCGCAGCGGTCGACGCAGTCGTCGCCGCAGCAATGGACGCCTGCACGCCCGCCTGCTGCCGGCCCAGGGTAGCCAGTTCTGTCAGCAATGCGGCATGCCGGGCCTGGGCGGCCGTTAGCGTCTGCGTGCCTTCGCGCACCAGGGCCAGGGCCATGCTCTGCGCGCCAGCGGCACGCGCCGCAGCAATCTGCGCCTCGGCCTGCGCCATGGTGGCCCGTGTGGCGTTCATCTTGGCGACCACTTCGGCACGCGCGACCACAATGGCTTCCTGGGTGGTCTGCAGCGTGGCGATCTGGGCAGCCTGCGCCACGACCTCACCGCGTGCACGGGCGGCGTTGGCCTCCAGCTCGGCGAGATAGGCGGCAACCTTGGCCCGAGAAGATGCCACGACCTGCACGTTGCCCGAGGCCTCGGCCGCCTCCTGCACCGCCAGCAGGCGCGATGCCTGTGCGGCCTCCCTCTTGGCTGCAACGGCAGTGACCATCTCCGAAATGAACGTGCCGATTTTCACGGCGCCATAGGCCGTAGCCAGCGCCATGATGGCCGAGCGGTGTTCCCACACCACAGAGATGCCAGCCCGCCCCATCGCAGCCGCATCGGCCAGTCCCTGCGAGAAGCTGCGAATGCTGTTGACCAGCGCAGGATTCAGCGCAACGTTCTTGTTCGCATCGAAGGTCACGAACAGCCGGGAGACGTCATCCAGGGCCGTCTTCGTGGCTTCGATCAAGGGATTCATGCCCTCGGCCGCGACGCGAACGGCGCCCTCTTTAACGCTGTCGAGCTTTCCTTTGAGCGTGTCATTGAACGCATCGCTGGAAGCCTGAAAGCCCTGCAGGCGATCCATCAGGAACTTGAACAGCCCCTCGCTGGACGCCTTGGCCTTGGCGATATCCGAGTCCTTCAGTCCAAGCGCTGTAGCCAGTGTGGAGCTGGCGGGCGTGATGCCGCCCGCGACCAGGTCGCGCAGTTCCTGCACGACCTGGCCCGCATCCAGCCCCATGCTCTTGACCGTATTGGTGCCCACCACCGTCAGCTGGCGGATCTCCTCCATGTTCATCTTGGCGGCCAGGCCGGGCGCGAGCAGCGCCTGGAAAACTTGGGTCAGTTCCTGGCTGCTGGCCGCCGTGCGCAATGCATCGTCGTTGAGCTTGCGGATGTACTCGCTGGATATCTGCAGCGCTTTGTTGTAGTCGGTCTGCTGGCCGTTGATGGCCGTCATGCTCCCCAAGATGCCGGCCATGCCGACCTGGCTGACTTCCAGATTCTTGGAGTAGTTGAATGCTTCGCGCGGCAATGCGCTGATGGCGTCGCCAATCGCGCTGATGGAGCTGCCAACGATATGCAGGCCCGCTGCGCCCTGGATGATGTCGCGCACGGACATATTGACCCGGGCCAGGCTGCGTGTGGCCCGTTCCGCGCCCTGCTCCGCGCGGGCGCCCAGGTTGTCGAACTCACGGCCGGCGCGGGGCAGCTCAGTCGTCACCGACTGGGCGTCCACCGTCATCTTGATCCCGATTTGCCGCACCGCGCTCATATCGTTTACAGTCCCATTCGTATGTTCAAAGTCATCGCACTGTTCCTGGCTGGTCTCTTCGTGACCGCCTCGACCCCCTATGCAATGGGGTGGTGGGTTGCGCTGTGGGCCATCGGTATTCCCGCCTGGCTGGCTTACTGCCTGGTGCGCGGATAAGAAGGCCGGCTCTGCCGGCCTTTTCCTTACCGATTGAGCAGATTCACCGTCTCAACCTCCAGCACCTGCAGCTGCGCGAACACCTCGCTTTCCAGCTCAGCCGGCACCTGGTACTTGCGCATCACCACCTCCACCCCCGCATAGTTCAGGCCCTCCCACACAGGGGGACCGCCGAAGCCCCTGGTCTTGACCCACTGCGTGCCGCAACCGAGGTACACGTTCCAGGCCAGCGCATGCTCCGGCCATAGCTCGTAGTCCTCCGCCGTGATCCGCTGCACTTGCCTGGGGATGAGCTGGTCGGGATCAATGCCCAGCGGCCCGCACTGCGCGCGCAGCTCGTCGTCTACGACGTAGCGGTCTGCGCTGTCGAGCCCGAGGTGGTGCTGGACAGCGCCACGGAGTTTTTTGTAGCGGCATCCCGCTGGTGCACGTTCATGCCGTCGAACCACACCACGGCCATGGCCTGCTCCAGACCCGGGTACACCTCTTCCGTGGCCCGGCGCTCTTCGTGGCTGTAAGGCACGGGGGAACCGTCCTCGCCAGTCATCCCGCCCCAGCCCACGACCACCTCGTCCAGCAATTCGGGGATGGTCAGGCGCTTGACCTCTTCCGCGCCATCGGCACCCGTGGACTTCTTGCCGACGACCACAAGCTCATTGATCTCATCGCGGCGCGACTTGGGCAGGCGCTTGAACTCCACGCTGAACTGATGTGCCGCGAACTGGCCGCCGTCGACGGGCAGGTACAGCGTGGCCGGAACGGAAATAGTGGGCTTGAGGCCGGAAATCTTGACTGCCATGGTTTTCTCCTTGGGGTGTAAAAAAGGGGTGCGCTCAAATCTCAATGGACCACTCGTCATTGCCGGCGTCCGAGGGGATGAAGGACAGCGGGATGGTCACCATCTGCACGCCGTCGCTGTCGTTGAAGGTGGGCTTGCCGACCTGGGCGCGGGCGCTCTTGAAGCTGACGGTGTTGGTCGTTCCCTGCCCATGCTTGAGTGCGATGGGCACGATGGCGCTGGCACGCGCCAGGCCGATCCAGTCCTTGGCGGCCACGCTGGTGTTCTCGAAGGTGACGCTGCCTGTGGACTTGCGGTCCGTGATCTCCACGGTGTCCACGTTCATCAGGTCGCGCTTGACCACCTGGTTGCCGCACTTGAAGCTGAAGGCGCTGCAGGCCACCGACAGGCCGTCGACGCTGAGCGTGGTGTTGGCCTTGTTCACGCCTAGCGGCGCGACGAAGGCGCTGTAGTCGACAGCAGGCAGGGGCGCATCGATGGCGGGGACAAACGAGCCCGTGAACTCGAATTTCCATTTGGGGATGGCCTTGGCATCGGTGCTGAAGTCGACCTCGCCGCGTGCGCCGTGCATCTTGTAGAGCGTGCCGTCCACGTTGCCGTAGATGGTCACGCTCTCAATGCCATCGGTCACAGGCGCAAAGACGGTCTTGGCCCCGGCCTGGTTGGTGGCGCTCATGGCGCAGGCGCGCAGCAGATCGGTCACACCAGGCAGATCGCCGGCAGCGGCCACGCCAGCCAGCTCCACCGAGAAGGCCATCTTCTGGTACTCAGTCACCAGAGTGCTGCCGCTGGAGCCGAAGAAGGGGCGGATGTTGTTGCGCTCGACCACATCGCCCTCGATGGGGGTGAGGGTCACGTCGCTGACCAGCATGGCGTTGGCCGCCAGGGGTACGACCCCCGTGCCGACAACGGTTTCAACCAGGGCCAGGATGGCCATCTTGCGCATGAGCTTTGCTGCCATTTGCTTTTCCTTCAGTGAGTGATTGCAGATTCGCCGTCACCAGGCGGCACTTCGTGGGGCTGCCTGGTTCGGCCTACGAGTTCCAGCTCCGGCCCACGGTCGCCGACAAGCGCGACACGCCAGAGGCCACCGCGCTTGGGGTTCGGGATCGCGGGCGCCGGGTTCGAGGGACTCGCCGTGGCATCAACCAGGGCAGTGCCAGCTCCATCGACAGCGGCAGGGGTGCCGGCCGTGGACGGCTGCGCGGCCTGCGGGACTTCTTGGTCTTGGGCTTGCGCCCCTTGCGCAGGCTCGGGTGCAGTGGTGGGTTGGGCATGGGTGGCCTTCTTGGTCACAGGTAGCTCCAGGTCTTCAGTTGCAGGACAACGGAGTGACAAAGCACTCCCGCGAAATTGACAGGCCCGGCGTCGGTGACTTGCACACCGTCCGCGTCGTCACCCAGCGGCCCCGGCTGGCACACGCCGCCCAGAGTTGGGTCAGCGCGTACCAGTGCGCGGAACTGCTCGACCAGGTCATCGAGCACCAGCTCGGTGGCATCGGCGTCTGTAAAAGCCATGTAGCCGCGCACCGTCCAGGTATGGACGTTCACAGAGCGGCCCACGTTGGGGCTGTGTTCGGCCGTGCTGCTGCGGCGCAGCCACCAGCCTCGGATATGGGGTTTGCCTGCGGCAGGCGTGTAGACGTACAGGGCCGCGAACTTGGCGTTACCGTCCGCGTAGCGCTCGCGGTCGTGCACGATGCCGACGTCGGGCACAGAGGCCAGTGCAGCCACGATGGCCGCGCGATGCTGCGCCAGCGTGCTCATGCCTGGCCCCCTGCGAGATGGGAGGCGACCCGGCCGGCAGCGTCCTCCAGCATGCGCAGCACCTGGCTCTCGGTTGCGGCGACCGCCTCGCCCAAAGGGCGCTTGGGCGCGGTGCCCTTGCGGGCAATCTTGCGAGCGACGAGGAACGCGACGCTGCGCTCGCGCTTGGCGGGCACGCCCAGGACTGCACGCACCCATGGCACCAGCGCCTCAATGGGTGGCATGTGCGGCCGCGTGCCCAGCTCCGCAAAAACAGCCGTAGGTTGCGAGCTGCCTACCGTGCCAATCACGCCGACCGGCGTTGCAAAGGCATCGCTGGCAATGCTGGCTGCGGTCATGCCCGTGACTTTGGGCATACGCTCCTTGGCTTCACGCTCCACCAGCATCGTGCCCTGCGTCATCGCTGCGAGCAGTTCATGCCGCGTCACATCCGGCGCCTGGGCGAATCCGCGCCGCAGCGCATCCAGCCCGGCAAAGGTCAGGTGCAGGCTGCTCACAGCACACCTCGCGTCAGCACGTTGCGACGCCGACCAGGCCAGCTCACCACGCCAGCGGCCGGCGCCAGGTCGCCACCCAGGTCGGCCTGTTTGAAAGGGTCAGACTGGCCTGTGCCGGCGTAGTAGGCCGAGCGGTATTCCTTGGCCCTGGCTGCGTAGGAGCGTGCACGGGTTTCGGTGCGGGCAACTTCGGCGCCCATGGGCGTCTCGCGCTCACCGCTGTAGCGGGTGGCGAGCTGCTGGCACAGCAGCCAGGCCGCGTACTGGGCCACCGCCATCCGGTGCTCCATGGGGATGGTGTCCTCATCCACGCCCAGCACGTGGGGCTGGGTGTACGACAGGCGCACCACGGCACCCGCTGGCAGGGCACCTACGCATTCCAGGCCCCAGCCCGTGGGGGTCCGATATGCGTCGATGAAAACCAGCTCGGCAGGACGCCGCCCCACCGGGTACTCAGCGCTTCGCACACGCGATGTGGCCCCCCAGCCCTCGGGCACCGGGCCAAACACGCTCAGCGCCGGCCAGGTCACGTCGGCCACGATGTGGTGGGGCCGATCTGCGCTGTAGCGCAACCTGGCCTCTTCGATGGCACGGTCGCGCACCTCGGCCGTGATCACCGTGTCCTGGTCGGCGACCAGGTCGTTCACGAGTTGCTGATAGTCGGCAAGCATGTCGGTCTCAGGTTGGAAGGCGGTATGGCTGGGTTTGTGCAGCCCCAGGTAATGGGGCTCTACAAACCCACCCCTTGCGGGGCGGGCCGGGCTGTTTCACCGAGGACAGCCACTCCCCTGCGCCACTGGTCCTGCGGCGCTTTCTCTCTCTGCTGGGTGTTGGATAGCGGGGAGTTGGTCAGGCCACCACAGCCTTGGTGGCGCAGCGGAAATCACAGACCGCGCCGCCGTAGATGTGGCGCACCTTGTAGGTCAGCTTGTCGGCCGAGAACATGGAGCCCGAGGTCGGCGAGTCCTGCACGAACAGCTCGGGCTCTTCCTTGCCGTCCAGGAAGCCCACCTCGACACCGGGGATGTCGGCCGGATCGGCCACCGTCACCCAGTCGTTGGCATCCGTCCAGTACCAGACCGGGATGATGTTCATCGTGAGCGCCTGCATGAACGTCTTCTCGTTGTTCGTTGCCAGCTTGAACAGGTCCACGGCCGCTTCCTGCAGGTCCACCGGCACGACCAGGCGGGTTGGTGCAATGCCGATGCGGTCGCCGCTGTTCAGTTCGGTCTGCTTGAGCATCGCCAGGCGGTGAGCCGCCAGCTCGGCCTTGGAGAGAGCACCCGTGAACAGGTTGTTGTGGTCCGCGTGGAAGAACGCCTTGGTGTCGTAGATGAGCGCATTGGAGCGGAAGAAGTCAAAGACGAACTTCGCCAGCGTGCGCTTGGCAGCACGCGAGAGCTTGGTCGGGATGCGCCGGATCGCACCCACGTCGTCGTTCTTGATCATTTCCAGGGTGACGTCTTCCGTGCCGCCCTTCTTGCCCGCCTTGTAGGTGGCCTCTTCATCGGTGGGGCTGGTCAACGGCTGGTAGTCAGCGCCTTCCGCGACCGAAGGCAGATCACCGTAGCCGCCCCAGCGTGTGCGGTGCTGCATGCGGAAGTCGCTCAGCGGAACCACGTTCACGACCTGGCGCCAGCCGTCGAAGTCCACCGCAGCGCGGTACTCGGCCAGCATGCGGCGGCCAATGCTGTCGCCCAGGACCTGGTCCAGAGAGTCACTGCCCAGGGACTCGACCAGGCGCGACTGATCGCATTCGCGCAGACGGCCCGTGACCAGGCGGTCACCCGTCATCTCGATATAGCATTCCTTGAACGACTGCACGCGGCCATGGTCCTTGTGCTGGGGGTCCCAGAACGCATCCAGCATGTCGCGCATGCCCAGGCTGCGGTCGCCCACCACGATGGAGCCGGCGCCGAAGGCCGGCACACGTACGGCGCCGCTTTCCGACATGCGGGCGATGTACTCGCCTTCGGTCTTGATCATGTCGCCCACCGCAGCTTCGGTCAGGCGGTCAGCCGCAGCCGTTGCGACCTGCGCGGACAGCCGGTCCTTGGCGGCCTGGGGCAGCTTGGCGGCGGCGATACGCTCGCGGGCAGCTCCGCGCAGCTCGAACACCTGCAGGTCGGCACGGGTCAGCGGCGTGCTGTCGCCCTGGGCCTCGGTCATGCGCTGAGTCCCCGCAGGCGGCACCAGGGAGCCGCACACGGATTCATGCACGCGCACCAGGTCGTCATCGCTGATGGTGTCGGAGTTGATGGCGGCATGCTGCGCCGGGTCCTTTGCCTTGATGGCTTCGAGCATGCGTTGCTTCCACAGAGGCATTGCGGTTCCTTCAGATTGATGAGGGGTGTCGGCAGGGGTGTCGGCGGTGGCTTCGGTCAGACGGTCCAGGCCGCCACCTGCGCCTGGCTCGACGATGAGATCGACGGAATGGACCTTCGTGAAACGCAGGGCCTCGCGCAGCGTCTCGGCGCCTACCTTGCGCTGGCGTGTGCGTGCATCGGCGTCGATGGACAGGCCCAGCAGGCCCTGCATGTCGCGCTTGACGGCTTCAACCATCTTGGTGACGGCAGGATCAGAAGGGTTGATGGCGCGGAACGTGCCAACGAGAGCGCCCGAGTCGGTGCCCTTGCCCTCCACGAAACGCACGCCGTAGATGCCACCGATAAGGTTGCGCACATCCTTGCCCTTGCCTGCGATGTGTTCGGCATCAGACTTGGCGAACACGCGCACGCCTTCAAACATCGGGGCGCTTTCGCGCAGGGCGGCGTCGGGGTAGAAGTTGCGATTGCCGCTGCGGCCGGCGCGGATCAGCGTCACCTCAATGGAGCCATCCTTGGCTTCACGGAATGCGGCGTTGCCCTGGGCTTCACGCACGGCACCAACGACAGCCGGCACCACAGATGCCGGTATGGCTTCACCCACGGGCTGGTAGTCGGCAACCACCTCAACGGCCTCGGCCAGGGCGACGGTGTTGTCGGTGCTCACCGTGTAGCCGTAGCTGTACATGCGGCCCTTGAACTGCACGACCACGCGGTCGGGCCAGATGCCACGCACGTCGACGTAATAGTCGCCATTCGCGGCCAGGCGCAGCTTGTCGCGCACGGCCTGGCGCACCAGTTCGATCAGTTGGCCGTACTCGGTGGTCACGGCTTCTGTGAGCCGGGCGTAGCCCGTGCCCGCTGGAATGAGCTTGAGCATGCCCGGGCTCACTCGTCAGCGCTGGAGAGCTTCTGGCCGTCCCTTGTGACGACCACGACGTGTGTGCCGTAGTCGCGGAACGACAGCACTTCACCTGTCTCGACGGGCACCCGCTTGGCCTTGGGTTCCTTCGTCACTTTGCCGCCAGGGCCACGGACTTCGACCAGCTCAATGGCGGTGCGCTTGACGCGCTTGGCAGCCTCGGCAGCCGTCAGCTGCTTGCCGCTTTCGGCGTCGCTGTTCTTGGAATCGGACATTGGTCACTCCATCGTTGTTGGGCCGCGATCTGCTGCGGCATTGCGATGGAGTGACTGTGCCGATGAAGGCGAAAATGAATAAGGACGGCGAGGGTCGGCATATGCTCAAAAATTGAGCGAAAATCTAATACCGACTGGGGATTGCTTTATGTGCATTGCAGGCCTGCATTGCGCATATGTTTAAAGGGCGTTTAAACGGGCTATCAGCGGCATTTCTGATTTTCCGCGCCCCGATGCCGCCTGCATTGGGTTTAAACGCTCACGCGGGCTCATTTACTCCTGGCGTCTGCCCGCTTTTTTCGCAGCCTGGTCCAGTGCAGCTTTTCTGCCATCGAGCTGCAGCTCGCGCTCGGTGAAAGGCTTTGCCCCCGGAGTCATCACCTGCCAGGTCTTGAGCCAGGGCAGCGAGATGCATCCACAGTTGATGATCTGCTCCACTGGCGCCTTCGGGTCATGCGGGCATTTCATCATGTCGAATCCGCCACTGGGATTGGGCACCTTGAAGGACTTGTCCGCATCCACGACCTGGCCGTCCATGATGTCGTGATTCCATCGGCTGTGAATCTTGCCACTCCGGCGCCATTGCTTTCCCAGGCCAAGCACCAGGGGCGCGGCCTGGACCAGGCGCTGATCAGTTGCTAACGCAAATGACCGGCTCACTTCCGTTCTGACAATGTTGGCTGCACGTCGCGGCGATTCCGCCCCCAGGACCTTCTGCACTGCCTGGATGGCCGCAAACGGTGTCTGGGCCCCGATGGTGACCAGGCTCAATTCGCGGCCTATGGTGCGAGTCGCCTCCGCGCCCACATCTTTCAGGCGCAGCACACCAAAGGATTGCATCTGTTTGAGAATGCCCGCGTCGAGCTGGCCCAGGCGCATCTCCACCGCGTGGCCGATGGCGGCCAGCGGCTTGTCGACCATGTCTTCACCAGCCTGCCACGCATCTTGCATGCGCGCACTGAACAGCACGCCCGCCTGCGTGCTGGCCCCTGACAGCACGTCCTCTATCTGGCCCAGCAGGCGCGACAAATGCCATGTCTGCCAGTCGGCTGGCAGGCCCGCTAGGGTCGCCAGGATTTGTGTTCGTGCTGAAGTCAGCATCTGCAGCACCTGGGTCTCGCCAGCCAGCAGCAGAGCAGCTCTCTCACGCAAGCGCTGCGCCAGCTCAGCCTCGAATGCCCGGCTGGGCTTGCCGGCCTGGTCAGACTTGCGCGCCATTGGTCTGGGCCTGGGCCTTGGCCTTGGCCGACACCAGGTCGGCCGGCAGGTTGGTAAACACGTCCTCGGCCGCGCGCTGCGCCCTGCGCTTTTTCGCTTCTTCCTGGGCTTTGCCGAGTTCGGTCTTGGCATCGAAGTCCTGGCCAAAGCGCTGAGCCACGTCGGCAACGATCTTGAGCGCGGTTTCTTCGGTCATGAGGCCGTTGTCGATCATCTGCACCACCGCGCTGACCACGGCCTGCATGGCACTGGCGAACTTGGTGATATCCCGGTTGAGCAGCTCGGGGAACACCGCAGTCACCTGCCATTTGTCCTCAGACCAGTCGGGCTCCACACCCGAAGCCCGGGCATTGCACAGCAGCACGTAGCGGCCAATCTCTTCGAGCATGAGCCGCAGGAACGATTGCCGCAGGCTGTACGTCTTGAATGTCGGCTCGCCCATCTCGGATGCAGCGGCGCGGTTCACATCGCCGCCACCGCCGAACCAGTGCTCGGGCATCGTGCTACCACCCAGCACATGGTTGCGCAGCAGCCGCGCGCTTTGGGTGGTGTCAGCCGCCTGCAGCTCTGGGGCCTTGGCGGTGAGCGTGACAGAGTCGTTGTGGACAAAGGTACTGTTCGGGCCAGGCGGCACGAACTTCTTTTCGTAGTCGGCCACAGCTTTTTCATCGGCGCCCTTGAGTTCGACGTCCCAGACGAAGGACCGCAGGTAGCCGATGCGGTCCAGTTCGTTAAACAGGAAGTCGTCATAGGCATCCAGCCAGTCCATCTGGCCCAACAGGTCACTGCGCCCACGGCTGCCATTGGGGAACTTGTTGAGCTGGTACAGCAGGCATTCGCCATCCGTGAATTCTTCGGCACGGATGCGTGCCGTGTTCTCTGTGAACAGAGCGTCATCCTCGCCCAACACGATCACCCGGTACTTGTATTGGCGCCCGCGGTTGTCCCGCTTGGTGACGACGCCGATAGGCTGCTCCGGGTTATTCGGATCGTTGACCACGGTGGCGATCTGGCGCGGGTCCAGGTAGCCCAGGCGCACGAAGCCGTCCCCATCGCGCACGTTGACGATGTAGCACTGCTCGCCCAGCAGGCCCAGCGCCCGCACGCGCGGCTGCAGCTTGAGCGGCCAGTTGTTGATAGGGTCGCTCCAGAACCCGTTCAGCAGCTTCTGGTGGTCCGCGTCCTGGCACTGCAGCGTCACGCCTTCGGCCAGCAGATAGGCCAGCGGTAGCTCCACCAGGCGGTTGGCAATCAGGTTGCTCTGCCACAGGTGCTCGGCGAGTTTTTGCATGCGGTCCTGTGCCATAGGCGCCAGGTCGCGCTCGTTCTGCTGGCTTGAGCCATCCGAGATGCGCCGCCATCCCTGCTCACCAGAGCCCTGCGCCGAAGCGGCTTCACGCATGGACTGGGCACTGGGAACGGCAGGCTCCACGCCCAGCTCGACGCCCAGGCCTACGAGAGATTTGAAGCGGTCGATGAAACCCACGGCTCAGTCCTTTGCAGCAAGTTCAGCGCCGACCAAAGCGAGAGCCAGTTGGCCGTGGTCGTTGTGCTGGGCCACGACTGCGCGCAGCTTGGCAGCGGCCAAGCTCACGCCCGCACGGTCCTCGTCGGGCAGGCCGGCGATTAAGCCACGGATCATCAGCAGGTCTTGCTGTTCATTGGTCATCGGTTTCTCCTGAACATGCGTGCCGCCTGCCTCGCATAGCGTTCGCGGGCGGATTGGGGTTGGGTGGTGTTGCCGCCTTGGGCTGCGGCTGCGAGGCCGCCTGTGACGCACAGCATCCAGAGCATCTGCACCATGTCTGGCCCGTCGTCGTGGTCAGCCTTGGGGAAGTGCCGGAACTGGTCAATCAGCGTGGTCTGGCTGCTGTGGACCCGGATCAGTCCGTTGTGCATGTGTGGCTGCAGGCTCTCGATACGCAGCAGCTTGTCGCTGATGGGGATCAGCGCGCGTGCTGGCACAGGCACGCCCAACTGGGCGCTGCGCTTGACCAGCTCAGTGCGGAGGAATTCCTGGAACTGCACCGACTCGAAGCCCCAAACGATGCACCCATACTCGCGCTGGACTTCGATCACGTCGCTGATGATGCGGTCAGGCACGCGCTTCTTGATGGCGGCCTCGACCACGTCCATGACGCCGGTTTCCCGGTTGTAGCCACCGACACCGATGGCGCTCGGGTCACGGCTGTTGCCCGCTTTACCCAGGCTGGGATCGCAGGCGCCATAGAACACCCATTCGGCCAGGCGGTTGACCCAGAACTGAATGCTCTTGGCGAACGGAGCATCCTCGCCTGCGACCGGGTCGTTCTGCTGCTCGCTGTCGAAGGCGTCATGGCCCTCGCGGGCGCGGCGCAGCATCAGCTTGACCAGCGGGCGCAGCGCAGGCCAGCTCACCTTGGCGCCCTTGTCCATCTCTGCCTGGTGGTCGCGGTAATGGGCCATGGCCGCAGCCTCGCCTTCCTGCGGCGTCTCGGCATTGAGCAGCAGTCCCTCGAATTGCTCCCACAGGTCCATCCGCTCGGGCCAGTTGATGATGGCCTTGAAGACCTTGCGATTCCACAGAGGATTTTTGAGAAAACGCGAGAGCACGCTGTCGTAGTGCAGGACGGTACCGACCAGGATGGCGTCCATGGAGTCATCGGGCGGACCCAGCGACAGCACGCTCTTGGTCACGAAGGACTGCAGCTTGTCGCGCTGGGCCGGCGTGTTGACGTTCTCGTCGTTCTCGATGTCGTCCATGATCGCCAGGTCGGGGCGATGCGCGCCATGGCGCCGGCCGCGAATCTTCTTGGCCGAGCCGAAGGCTTCCACCTTGCGGCCGTTCCTGGTGACGATCACGCCTGCGCGCCACACCCGCCCCTGGCCTGCGACTTCGGGGAAGTCGCTAGCGATACGCGGATTGGCTTCCAGCTCGGCCTTGATGGCTTCCAGCATCTCAGCCGCCTGCTCAAAGGCATCCATGACGATGATCGGATACCACTTCGCGCCCGTGACAACGCACCAGCTGACGAAGCTCATGGATATCTTGGTGGACTTGGCCTCGCCACGTGGCGCCGCCACCGCATCGCGTTGCCCAGCCGCAGCGTTGACGATCTCGGGCAGGCGCTTGTAGAGGTATTTGTGCAGCTCGCTCGGCTCTGCCTTGCCGTAGTGCGGGAAGTAGTGCCGGTCCCAGTACTCGTACCCCTTGACCGGATCACACACCAGCCGGCGCCTCTGCGCTATGGCCTCGGCACTGACATCCCAGCCGTCGAGGTTGGCGTCGATCTGCTTGCGCAAATCGTCGGCCAGGGCCGTGAGCCCCGCCAGGAAATCTTTGCTGTTCTTTGCCATGGATCACCGCACCTTGGCGAGTTCTTCGCCGAAGGGCTCCAGCATGTCGACCAGCGCGCCCAGGTGCTGCGGGAAACGCGAGCGCACGAACACCGCAAATCGCTGCAGCACGTCGAGCTGCACGGCCTGGCGGTCCAGCTCGGGGTTGAGCCTTTTGAACGCGGCCATGGTTTTGTTGAAGCTGTCGCTCATGCTCGCCAGCGTCTCAGCGCGGGCCATCGCGCTCATGTCTTTGGCATCACGCAGCAGGTCCATGGTCGCCTGGTGCTGCACCAGGTAGTCCTCCAACAGCTTGGTGGACAAGACCTTGAAGTTGTCATCGCCCAAGGCAACGGCCGCGCGCCCGGTCTCCCAGTCATCGCCCTCCGCCGCCGCCTCCTGCTTCCACCGATTGGCTGTGCTGCGGGGCACGCCCAGCTTCTTGCAAGCCGCATCCATCGTCATGCGCTGATAGACGTACAGGCCGCGCAGTTGAGTGCGTTTTTCCTTGCCGTGCGCCATTCAGTTGCCCAGGCCACCGTTCATGAACTGGCGGATACCTTCGACCACCAGCGCAGTCCCCACGGCCACGGCACCGCCAGACAAGGCACCTGCCACGGCTGCTTTCTTCTCGACCTCGCGCAGCCGTGAGTCGAGGCCGCTGTAGTGCTCCTCCATGCGCTGCTCCATGCGGTCCATGCGCCGGTTTTGCAGGTCTTGCCCATCTTTGAGGGACTGCACCAGACCATGGATTTGGCCCAGCAACAGCAGCTCCTGCCGGCGTTCGGAATTTTGTTGAAAGTTCTCGCTCATGACGCTCAGAGGTTGTTGTCGATCAGAGTGGTGCGGCACGATGCATAGGCCGCGTTGAGGGTTTCGATTTCCTGGATTACTGCTCCAAGGCGCGCAGAATTTCTTGCTGGAAGTAGCCCGTAGGCCTCGGCTGTGTTTGCTGCACCAGGGTCGGCGCTGGCGGGCGCTTCACCTGGGGGGCCACCACTACCCGGCCCACAGGCTGCGGGCTGGGCGACGACGCGCACCCGCACAGAGCGGCGCTCAAGCTCGCCGCGAAGGCGAGCAATCTCCTGCAGTTCGGCTGCATCAGTTTTCTCCTGGTGTTCATGTTTGGCGTCGAGCTGGGCCTGAGCGGTGTCACGCTCGGCCGTCAGGCGGTCCAGCTCGGCCTTGGCCGTGGTGTTCTGGGCTTTGACATCAGCCTGCAGGCGCGTCAGCTCTGCGGTCGCCACCCTGGCCTGCGTGCGGTAATGCACCATGCTCAAGCCCAGGGCCAGGCACAGCAGCAATGCGGCGGCCAGCACGGCGGCCTGCAGGGCTTCAAGAAAGCGTGTCATCGGCCGCTCACTTCCACAGCACGGCTCGGACCTGCAGCACGTATTCATAGACCAGCTTGCAGTCCTCGCCTTCGTAGCCAAAGCCGTTGACGAACTCGGAAAACGAAGGCCCCATGCCGGCTTGGTCCAGGTAGCGAAAGAACTGCGCCGCTGTTTCCGCTGTGGACATGCGGAACTCTTCTGCCTTCTCGGCGACGGCCTTCTCAGCGCGCAGCTTTGTGATGAGTGCCCACTCGTCGTCCTTGAGGTAGACCTTCATGGCTTGGCACTCCATGTACCCGTAGCGAAGTCATAGCGCGCACGCAGCTCAGCCACGCCCTTCAGGCAGGTATTGCGCTCTTTCAGACGACGGTTGTAGAGCCCACGCACGAAGCGGTATTCCCACTCGCCCTTGGCATTGCGGGCGCCCGTCTTGGTGTAGCTCCAGGCCGGCGTGCCATCGGGGCCATGGGCCAGGGCATCGCAGGCTTTTTCGTACTGCTGCGCGTTGAGCAGGCCCATGGCACGACTGGCGCAGGTGCTCGCCTCGCCGAAGTTGTGGCCGTGGCTGGAGAACGAGTTGAGGATGGGCTGCGTGACAGGGACGCGGATGCAGTCCAGCACGCGGGCCTGGCCGTGCTGCAGCACCAGGCCGCCGACCTCCTGGCATTGGGCATCCGACCAAAAGTCGCCCAGCACCACAGGCGCCGGACTGACGCTTTTGGTAAGCCCCAGGCACGCGGTCGGCAAGCCTCCTGCGAACTGGTCTGCATAGACCACGTTGCGGAACTGCGGGCGCCCTTGCGCATCCGCTGGACCGTCCTCGAAGCCGGAGATGTACGTGACATAGGCCGACCCGCCCAGCACCAGAGGGATCCCGTAGCGCAAGACGGATTTGCCGAGAGAAAGGGTGTTCGCCATGCCGCCACTGTCGTGGCCGGATGGCAAAGAAAAAAGGCCGGCGAGCGTCGGCCTTAAATGGGAGGGAGGGGCATTTACGGTATCACGCCCTGCACTGCAGGGTCAAACCCATGTACACGATGAATGCCCCAGGGTACCGATAGTACCGAGCACTTTTAGCGCTTGTTCTGTTGCGCTTGCCACGCAAATGAGAGCACCTCATCCACTGTCCTGCGGGCATTGGCCGGCAGCGCCTCATAGCGACGCAGCATCTCTTCGACATCTGCCGTGACCTTCATGGGCTTCGAACGAGGAGCTCCAGTAATGAGAGGACCGAGATCAATAGCGAACTGAAAGTACAGCTCAGCAAGGTAGTCGGCATCTGGTGCCGTAGCACCTTTCTCGTACTTCAGTTGCGTCTGCTTGGTCACATGCATCAAGGCTGCGAAATCAACAACGGTGAGTTGCAAGGACTCGCGCAAGGACTTGATGCGAGCCCCGCGTTCAGAACGAGCTCGCGCGATTTCCGACACACCAAGAAGGTCATTTTCATTTACCTTGCTGGTATGTTTTTCGTTACTCATAATCGCTCCATCTTAGTCAACCTTGAAGGGGTGAATGATGACAGCGAAGCACCGTTCCGCGCGGGATTTTTTGAACGAACTTGAGCGCAAAAACGTCACCGTCGCGCAATGGTGCCGCGACAACAAGTTCAGCACCAGCATCGTGTGGGCGGTCATCAGTGGCGCCGTTGTGGGGCGCAGCGGTGAGTCCCGTCGAGCAATGCAGTCCATGGGCCTTCCGCTGCCTTCCGCACGCCGCAACCGTCCCGCACATCAGGAGGTCCGTGCAGCGCCCACAAACCCTCGCACGGCTTCCGCCAAGCGCCAGACACAAGCATCTGCAGCGAACCGTTGATGGCTTGGCTCACTGCTCAAGAAATAGCGGGCTTGCCGGGCATGCCGACGTCCGAGCGCCGCACCCGAGACAAGCTCGCGGCGCTGGCTGTAGAAAGCCGCCCGCGTGCAGGTCGCACGGGCGGTGGCGGGCTGGAATACAACCCGGCCGGTTTGCCCGAGGAAACTCGCGCCGCCATCACTGCACAGCAGATCGCGGTGGCAGGCTCTGCCGCTCTGGCTGTGGTTGACGCGCCAGCGGTGCGCTCCTTTGTCAGCACCACTGTCGAACATGCGCCGACGGCTGCACGCATCCCTGCTCAATCCGAGAAGGATGTGGCTGATGCGCGTGTGCGCCTGGTCAACATGGTTCATGAGCTGGTGCACATGCACGGCCTGCGTCGCGCATGCCAACTGCTGGCAGCGCGCATCACAACGGGAGAGGCGGGATCGGAGACGCAATCCATTGCCCGCCAGGCCAATCAACGAGCGCGCGGCGATTCGGTCAGCGCTCGCACGCTGGAACGTTGGGTGGGCATGCACCGCGCCAATGGATGGTGGGGCCTTCTGCCGGTGCCAGAGACGGCGCGCGATTCGCACCAGATCAACGACGACGTGGCCGCAGTGCTGGGCCTGTATCACAGCCGCGATCCGCGCTTTCGCAAGCTCAGCGGCGCCGCCAAGGAGGTCACGCGCAAGCTGGGCCGCGACTTCGACAGCTGGCGCACTCTGTACCACCGCGCACGCCGGGCACTCGACAAGCTGGGCAAGTCTGCCCAGGCCAGCGTGGCCCTGATCAAGGCCCGTCACACAGGTTCCGAGCGCGACGTGCGCCTGCCGTACAACAAGCGGGATGCCAGCATGCTGGTGCCCCTGGATGTGTTCGTCATGGACGGCCACACCTTCAAAGCTCGGGTGCGCCATCCCGATCACGGGGCTCCCTTCGCGCCAGAGCTGACCATGGTGATTGACTGGTCCACGCGGATGATCGTCGGCTGGTCAGTGTCTCTGTCCGAGAACGTCATCGCCGTGGGCGATGCACTGCGCCACGCCATAGGTCAATGGGGCATCCCGGCCATTGTTTACACCGACAACGGGGCTGGCGAAACCGCCCTGGTCATGGACTGTCCTATCGATGGCTTGATGGCCCGCTTGGGCATTGATCACCGCACCGGCATCCCCGGCAAGCCACAAGGCCGTGGCGTCATCGAGCGCAGTTGGCAAACCCATGCCATCAATTGCGCACGCCAGTTCGGGAGCTACCAAGGCTCCGATGTGGATGGCGGAACTTATCGCAAGGTGGCGGCTGAGCTTGCCAGCGAGCAACGCGCTATACGGCGTGCAGAGGCCACAGGGGCCGTCGTCAAGCTCAGCACCAAAGCTCCGACCTGGGCGCAATTCGTGGACGCGGTCGAGGTAATGGTCCGCGAATACAACGCGCAACACCGCCACCGCAGCTTGCCCAAGCGCGAAGACGGCAAGCACATGACGCCGGCCGAGGCATGGGCTGCGAAGTTCGACCCAGAACTGCAGCACAAGCCCACGTTGGGGGAGCTGCGCGAGCTGTTCATGCCAGCAGTGCTGCGCACGGCGAAGCGCGGCCAGGTCACGCTGTTCAACCAGGACTACCAAGCCGCCGAGCTGATGCGCCGGGATGTGGACGGCCGCGAAGTCAGCGTGCGCTACGACATCCACGACCCGAACTTCGTGCGTGTGTACACGGTGGATGGCGACTTTGTCTGCGATGCGCTGTGGAACGCCAACCGCATCGACGCCATGCCAAAGCCCGTCGTGCAGATCGCCCGCGAGCGCCGCGTTGCCACCGCCGTCAAGCGCCGCGAGCAGCAGATCCAAACCGCCCTGCGTGAGCTGGACACCCCCATCGATGTGCCCGGGACTTTTGCGCTTGAGGCACCCGCCGCTGCGGTCGTTGAACTGCCCATCGTCTCGGAGGCGCCCGCTACCGAGGCAGTTCTCGTGGCCCCCAGTCGCCCCTTCTTCGACGCCCCCAGCAACCGCTACGAATGGCTGATGCGCAACCGCGATCAGTGGACCGATGCAGACGGCGCATGGCTACGCAACTACACGGCCAGCGAGGACTACGCGGACTTGCGCGACTACTACGAGGGACGGGGGATGGGGTGGAGCGACGCGGGCGAGCAGCCCGGTTTTAAGAGTGCCCTGTGACGTTTGCAGACGTCACAGGGCGGTGTCAGCGATCAATCGATAGACAGAGGAAATGTATCGTGAAAAAAGGTTTCGTCAAAACGGAAAACTTCAAGCGCTTGGCCGAAGCTCAGAAGCTGGTCGAGCGGCGCGGTGCACGCGAGGCCGGCCTGGTGCTGGTCAAGGGTCACTACGGCATCGGCAAGTCCGAACTGACCGAGCGCTGGGCGGCAGACAGCGGTTGGGTCTTCGTGCGGGCAAAGGCCACCTGGACCAAGCGCGCCATGCTTGATGAGCTGGCCGAGCGCATGGGCCTGTCCAAAGTGGGCCGCAACCAGGAGGTGCAGGCTCGCATCATCGGCAAGCTGGCCGTGGACATGGTCCCGATGATCGTGGACGAGGCCGACTTCCTGGTCGGCACCACGGGCTCACTGCTGGAGGTGCTGCGCGACATCACCGACATGACGGGCACGATGTGCTTTCTCGTCGGCATGGAGCACTTCCCCATGAAGGTAGCGCGCCATGGGCACATCGCCAGCCGCGTCGCCAAGGTGGTCGAGCTGCTGCCGATCTCCCTGGCCGACGTCAAGGCCACGGTCACTGCAAAGTGCGAAGTGCCCATCGCAGACGATGTGCTGCCCGAGCTGCTCAAGCAGGCCAACGGCCGCATGCGCCTGCTGCTCAACGCCATCGCCAACCTGGAGCAGTGGGCCGATGCCAACGGCTGGGACAAGGTGACCTTGGAGCGCATCAAGGGTCGCCCCCTGTGTCCTGAGTTCAACGGCAAGCAACTTGGCCGCCGTGGAGAGCTGCAATGAGTCAAACCCACACCGAGTCAGCACTGATCGTGCTGGGGCGCAAGGTTCGACTGCGCAACCTACCGTACTTCAATGCACATGACCTCATGCGCTGGGTACCAGAGCTTGCAACCCAGGATGCAGCAGACCACGTCATCGTTGCCCTGAGCCAGCTCGGCTATGCCGAAAAGTTCACTTCGCCTGGCATGTGGCTTTTGAATACGGAGGGCATAGAAGCCAGCCGCGCCGCACGCGCCCAGGCGGCAGGGAAAGCACGAGGAGCGACCCTGACGAACAACAACAAGAAACGAGACACCGGCGGCTCCTTGCACCGCCGCCTGTGGAACCTACTTCGGATACGCAAGGCACTCACCACCGAGGACGCGACGAGCCTCTTGGCTGATGCCGGCGAGGACACCCGCAGCATTCAAGAATCCATTCGGAAATACCTTCGCCACTGGAGACAAAGTCGCCCAGACGTAGTGCAGGTCAGCGCAAAACGCATCAATGGCTTTGTGCGCTATGTGCTTGTCAAAGACATTGGAGCAACTCCCCCGCCCCAGGACAACCTCCCTGCACATGTTCGGAGGGCTCGGAGATGACTCCAAAGCTGGCCTACCAAAGCGAGCCCTGGTTCGCACTGCTGGACGAGCGCACCCGTCAACCCGGGGCCGTGCGCGCCCACATCGCGCAGCGGTTGGGCATCAGCCGATCCGCGCTGAGCCAAGTGCTCAACGGCAGCGGCGCTTATGGCAGCGGCGCAGCCAGCACCGCGCGCATTGCGGATCGCGTGCAACACACCTTCGGCTGTTACGCATGCCCTCACCTGACGGCTGAATCTGGTGGTGATGAACACGTCATCACGGCAGAACAATGCCGCGCCTTTGCACACCGCCCAGCACCCACCGCAAGCCCGCGCGACATGCAGCACTGGCAGGCCTGCAGGCAGTGCCCGCACCGGGAGGCGAGCGCACCGCCTGCACCCAAGGAACCACAGCGGCGCGCACGCCGCACTGTCGACCAGGAGAACGGCGATGCAGCGTGAAGTGATCCACATCGCACTACCTCTGGCCGAGGCCGACTACCACCGCCCGCCTCTGGGCTGGATCAAGCGCCGTGCCAAGCGCCTGCAGCGTGCCTACGGCATCACACGACGCCTGGCTATCGCGTCCGCTGCGGACGACTACTCGACGTTCACGCACATGCACCGCGAACGCCTTTCTCAACTGCTCAAAGGAGGTCCCCACTATGCGTAAGCACCAACAAATCAAAGGCTCGTTCAAGCAGGGGCCGATGCACTTTGCCCCCACGGCCATCGAGCATGAGCAGCGCGAGATGAGCCGGAGCGCCAAGGCTGCCCTGACCGCCGTGCTTTTCATCCTGATCATGGCCCTAGGGTTCTGCATCGCAGCGGTCCACGGCTTTACCGAGCTGAGAGGGTTCTGACCATGGCTGCCTATGGACCCACCAACGAGGAAGTCGACGCGGTCGAGCGCCTGGCACGCGCATCCGCCCAGCTCGTTCAAGACCAACCTCAAGACATCGCACTCAACGCCCTGCTGACGGCCTACCTGAACACGGCCGCGCGCCACGGCGTTCTGCGCCAGGTCCCTTCCGCAGCGGCAGCACTGGCACAAGCCGCCCGCGTGCTCAGCGGTCATGACACCGCATCGGCATCGACAGACCTTCCCTCAACCCATCACCACTAATCGCCATGGCAACCCGACTCAAAGCTCAAGCCCAAACCGCAGTCCCCCAGAGCAAGAACGACTGCGCCGAATACATCCGCCAAATCGGCGACTTGCAGCGCGAATTCGAGCGCCGCCGTGGGGAGATGAACGACGCCATCGCGGCCATCACCCAGGACCATCAGCCCACGCTGGAAGCGCTTTCGGCCCGCATCACGCTCCTGCAGGAAGGGGTGCAATCCTGGTGCGAGGCCCACCGCGTCGAGCTGTGTGGCGAGAACGACAAGCTCGGCAAAACGGCCAACTTCGTCACGGGCACCGCCAGCTGGCGCATTCGCCCCACCAGCGTCAGCATTCGCGGCGCAGAAACAGTTATCGAAACGCTGGAGCGCATGAACCTGCAGCGGTTCGTGCGCAACAAGGCCGAGGTGAACAAGGAGGCCATCCTCAACGAACCCGATGCCGTTCGCGGCATTGCGGGAATCAAGCTGGTCACTGGGGTTGAAGACTTCATCGTCCAACCCTTCGAGGCCAAGGCGGAGGTTTGAACATGGGACGCCCTCCTGCCAAAAGCGTGCCGATGGCGTGCCTGACCATCGGCCACTACGACTATCTGATGCCTGCAGCCAAAGCCATCAAAGTGGCTGAACTGATGCAAGACGCCTTCAACTGCACGCGCAGCTTTGGCGACCACGACTACGTGTATGAGGTTCAGCCCGAGCAGCCCCGGGTCTCGTTCTCCCTGGTGCGGCCCAACCAAGTCCGCATGCCCGATGCGGAGCCGACGCGGCAACCCGCAAAGCCGAGGCTGCTGAAATGACTGACGCCATTCCTCTCATCAGTTGCCAGCGGCACCTCGACCCGGTGAAGGTCGGCCACAAGGCCAGCACCTTCCAGGTGTTCGTTGTCCGGGTCGTGCAAATCGAGTTGCGTGGCGCGATGTACCGGGTATTGACCGATGGTCATCACAACCTGGCGGCGGCACGCCTGGTCGGCGTCGAGCCCACATGGCGCGGCCCGAGCCGCAAGCTCCAACGAATCATGAACGAGCTCGGCCAGGCCCGATTCGCCGCAATGCTCATCAATAACCTCATCGACTCGGATTGGTACTACGTCCACTCCGGGCAGGTCGTGCCCGAGTTGCTGGGTATCGAAAGGACTGCAGCATGAATGCCACCTCTTGCAATCGATTCAAGGCTTATACGAGCCAATCAAATGGTGACGCCCAACGAAAGCGCGAACTCGGCCATATCCACCAGGGCCGGCAGGCCCTGGGCTGGAGTGACGACGACTACCGATACCACCTTCGTCAGCAGACTGGCGCCATCAGCTCTGCCACGCTAGACAGTCAAGGCCGAGCCAAGATACTCGCGCACATGGCCAAGCTCGGGTTTATCCCAAATGCCAGCACGTTCAGACCCTTCGACCAGGCTGAAAAAATCAAGTGGCTGTGGAAGAAGTTGTGGGAAGCCGGAGGGCTGCGCGATGGGAGCGCTGCAAGTCTGCTGGCATTCATTTCACGCACCACTGGCACCAGCTATGCCGATATTAAGTTCATACCAACATCAGACGCATCCAGGGTCATAGAGGCTCTCAAGTCGATGTTGGACCGAGCCAAGCGTAGCCAGAAAATAAAAAATGATCAATGAATTTAAATAAGTCTTTATGAATTCGACTCTATAACTATGCCCTCACAACCCGCCATACCCATAGAACTGCTACCTCCCCTACTTCGGGAGTTTGAGCGCCTGGTGGGTCTTCGCGCCACCATGGCATTGGTTCAAGGGTGGGGAGGATTGCGCGTCTACTTCCCCACCCCAGACCGCGTGACGGTAGATCACCCATATGTGAAAGCGATCGGGCTTGACGCTCTAAAAAAGCTATCAAGAGAATATGGAGGCTTACCCCATTTTCAGCTACCCAAGGCAGAGCGCGCGCTGCAGGCAGTACGCAACGCTCGAATTGCGGCAGACTATTCAACCCACAAAACCGCGCGGCAAATCGCCGTAGAGTACGGACTGACGGAACGCCAAGTTGTCCGGCTTGTCGGTTCCATGGGGATTTCTGCACCTAAAGAACGAAGGCAACGCACACTATTTTAAACAAAATGCTTTAATATAAAAAAGCCCAACTCAGAAGAGTTGGGCTTTTTTATTACCGCGCAAAATATTAGAATTACATCTACTTTGCTGCCTCCTGCGCATCTTTCAGGTAATCATAAACACTTATTAATCTGGAAAACGATGTTCTAATGTTGGGGTTGGGATGATTTATTAGTAGATCGAATTTTTCCTTTAGAAAATTCTCAACCTGGTCCACTTGAAACGCTATCTCTGGCAAGTAGTACCAATAGGCCATGGTACGTTCGATGGTGTCTTTTTCAGAAAACGCCAAAAAATCACCTTTAAACTTCTTCGCACTCTCAATCAGCTTGCCTGATCCATTCTTTTTCAAGTATGCTTCTAAAGTTCGAGATGCGGCCTTTACCACCCGGCCGTCCATCAAATCCGGTACAAAGCCATCAATAGATTTTGCCAACCTAATGTAGCGGAGAACAGGCACATATTTTGCGGACTTCAAAAGCTCAGGCAGAGATTTTTCAACGACAGTTTTAGCATTTAAACCTTGGTCATTAAAAACCAGGTCCCGAGCAAGAATCTCACGAGATATTGCCACATAGCCAACATCTCGCAACTTCGCCAGTAACCCCACACCCATCGCGAACTCAATCTTGTCTGGCGGCGTTTCGTCATTTATATCTTGAACATAAAGACGATCAGCAGGATCGGTAGAGTGGACCAATTGATAAACCTGCTGCTTCAACAAGCGAAGAAGCTTGGCCGGTATTTGCCTTTTAACTTTACCTAACGCCTCATACACTTCAGCCATTGACGAGGTTGTCCCCTGATAGACCGGCAAAGATCTTCCGTCATGAGAAAGAATAGTGCGCTCAAATCGAGAATTTTCGCACTTTGGGTCCCACTGTATGAAGACTAGTCTATCAGCGAGTTTATTCACATTCTCATTAGACAACCCGTCCAGAATGCTGTGAATAATTCGAAGAATATTTTTATCTGCAAGCGAATATCCCAAGAAGACAACAGGATTTTCAACAAAGAATGTCAGAAGCTTGGAAGCAAGATAAGGATTCTTTTGTTGGAACACACTATAGTCGTTCGCGGTAAATACCAATGACAAGGGGTCATCCTGAGTTCCGTGAATTTTATATATTTCCGCTATCCCCTGGATTTGGGAGAAAATCAAGCCTTCTTGCCCAACATAAACGGTCTGTCCTGGGAAAAGGGTTTCTATAAGATTATCCCAGTTTGTAGTAACTACCCCGTCCGCAACAACTTTCTTGAATAATTCCAATTCCGCCAACAAACCGGCATCATTAGTCAATTTTGCGGCACTCTTCAAGTAAATAGCCGTTTCAATTTTCAATGCAGACTCTTTATCAACTGCGATGGCCGCATACTTCTCACGAGAGTCCTTGTAACGATCTTCCTTCCACCACTTAGGTTGCAAAGTCTGGGCTACTAAAGTGGCCAGTTGGGGCAAGTCACCAGCAGCTTCTGTGCTGAGATAGCCATGGTCCAACTCATGAATTTCGCACAGTTTCTT
Source organism: Delftia sp. WY8 (assembly GCF_018437695.1). NCBI lineage: Bacteria > Pseudomonadati > Pseudomonadota > Betaproteobacteria > Burkholderiales > Comamonadaceae > Delftia > Delftia sp. WY8. The sequence goes on along the minus strand of NZ_CP049795.1, from coordinate 5,354,610 downwards.
TAACAACCCCGGCCAGTCTTCAAGGTTCAAATAGCGGCGTGAGATGCCTGAACCAATAAAAAGATAGGGCGGCGAAGGGAATTTCTTCAAGTGGCCTAACAGCGATTCACCCAATGACATGCATGCTCCTAATAACTCGCCCGCACAATTGACTTGTTGCAACATGTTGCCACATGCTGAACCGAAGTGGGCCGCTCCTGCCCCCTTCCCGCGTCAGATGCTCCTGTCGCGCAAGCCCACAAACACCTCCAGCCCAGGATATCGGCGCACAAGCCATGATGGCAACGCAAGCTGGCTGTGCTTCGGGCAGAAACGTGGTCTCAAGCCTAGGAGCTCGAGCGAACAGGCGTCCGACCTTGGGGAGGTCGGACGTTTACACATCTGCGCCCAAGATGCTGTAAACCCTTGATCTGCAAACGCAAACAAGGTCGGACGGCATAACTACGTCCGACCTCGCAACGTCCGACCTAGGCTCAATGCAAGCAACTGCGCACTGATGCGTGTTCACTGGAGAATCAAGGACTTGACCGCACCCATCAGGACGCAGATGTAGCTCACTCCCAGCTCGTTCCGCCCAGTTTGTGCGTATGGCCCGCCCAATTTGTGCCAAAGACGATGAACACAGGAAGAGGCCTCAAAACCCACGTAACCCCGCGTCGTGATTGGCTTTCTGCAGAGTCACATGGCTTCACCTTCTGTGCCAAAGAGATCACTCCCCCATCCGATATCGCCGGCCAGCAAGGCCTGCACCCCGGATGCCGAACGCAGCAGCAGCACGCAGCTGCCCGCATTGGCGTGGGCCAGGGCCTGCGCGGCCGGCAGCGGTTCGCCCGCGGGTGGATGCAGCACCTGCATCTGCACGCCATCCCACTCCCACTGCTGGCCGGCCTCACATCGGCGCACGGCGCCCAGGCCGGCCAGAGCGGGGTCCAGGATCACGGAGTCCGATCCCCAGACCTCGGCCTGCGGCTGCGCGGCATGCACGGCCAAGGCACCGCCCGTATGGTCGCCGTCGCGGTGGCTGAGCCACAGCGCATCCAGGCGCAGCCCCAGGGCCTGCAGCAGCGGCACCAGCACCCGTTCGCCGGCATTGCTATCCATGCCGTACTGCGGACCCGTGTCATACAGCAGGGCGTGCCGGGCCGTGCGCAGCAGCACGGCATTGCCCTGGCCTATGTCCACGGCCATCAAATCGAACTCGCCATGTGCCGGTGCGGCCGGCGGCCACCACAGGGCCGGCAGGCACATGGCCAGGCCCCAGCAACGCCATCCGGCCGGCACCGGAGCCACCAGCGCCAGGCCTGCACCCAGCGCAGCCAGCCCCGCCCACAGCGGCGGCTGCGGCAGCTGCAACACGGCCCAGCCCCACCGGTCCAGCCACTGCAGCAGCTCCAGCAGCGGCGCCAGCGCCAGCGCCGCGCCCGTCCAGAACGGGGGCCACAAGGCCCCCAGCAAGGCCAGTGGCGTGACCACGAAAGTCACCCAGGGAATCGCGGCCAGATTGGCCAGCAGCCCCGACAGCGACAGCTGGCCAAACAGCATCAGCCCCAGCGGCGCCAGCGCCAGAGTGATGCGCCACTGCTCACCCCACAACGCCAGGGCACGGGCGGGCAGCGACGGCCGCACCGCGCCCTGCATGCGTGCATCGGTCGCCAGCAGCACGCCCACGGCCACAAAACTCAGCCAGAAGCCCGCCTGCCACAGGGCCCAGGGATCGAGCACGACAACCACGGCCAGCGCCAGGCACCACACGGCGGGCCAGGGCCAGCGCAGCCCTGTGACGCGCAACGCGGCCACCGTTGCCAGCATGCACACCGTGCGCTGCGCCGGCAGACCCCAGCCGCTGAACAGGGCATAGCCGCCCGCCAGCAGCACGCCGGCCAGCAGCGCCGCCTGCGGTGCCGGGCACCACAGGCAGGCCCGGGCACTGCAACGCCACAGTCGCCCCACGACCAGCGCAGCCAGCCATGCGAACAGGGTGATATGCAGTCCGGAAATACTCATCAAATGGGCCACGCCGGTATGGCGGAACAGCGTCCAATCGTCACGCGCAATGGCCTGCTGATCGCCCATGGCCAGGGCGGCCACCACGCCCAGCATGCGCGGCGACTGCGCGGGGTCCATGCCTACGCGCTGCATGGCTTGCGCGAGTGCGGCTGCCCGGTTCACGATGGCCTCGCGCATCTGCTGGCGCCAGCGCTGCAGGGCGTAGGCGCCTGTGTCGGCCAGCAGGCTCGCCGCTGGCTGTTCGCGCACATAGCCCGTGGCCTGCACGCCCTGCTCCCACTGCCACAGCTCATAGTCGAAACCGTGGGGATTGCGCGCGCCATGCGGGCGCTTGAGCCGTACGGTCAGGGCCCAGCGCTGGCCCGGGCGCAGGACGGGCAGCGACGCTGCGGCGCCCTTGGACGCCCGGCCCCGGGCTACGTACCAGGACAGCTCGATCAACCCGGGAAACGGAGCCAGGGCCTCTTCGCGGCCCGCGATCTGCGCCTGCTCCACGGCCATGCGCCAGCGCATGCCCTGGGCCATGTTCTGGGGCAGCGATGCCACGACGCCGACGATGCGCAGGTCACGCCCCTCCAACGGCGGAGACAGCGCCTGGCCCGCAAAGTCCTGGGCACGCCAGCCTGTCAACCCGCCCATCAGCAAGGCGGCGCAGACAGCGGCCCACAGGCCGTGCACAACACGGCAGCGCCGGCCTGCCCATGCCCGCCACGCCCTCCATGCCAGGCCTGCCAGCCCCATGCACGCCAAGAGCAGATATATCCACAGCGGCCACAGGCGCGGCTGCGTGACCTGCCAGGCCGCACCGGCCACGCAGCCGAGCAGCAGGGGCGTCCAGGAAGACGGCGAGAGAGTTTGGGCAGCTGCCGCAGGGTGCATCCACACATGCTAGGAGCGGATGCCGCGCAGCCACCATGCACCGCCTCGGATTCAGACAACAATCAGACTGACGGAAGCCCAGGCCCTGACATGCCAGGGTGCACGGGGGCTGTGTCACACTGTCCGCCACCCCGGCACTGGCGCCGGATTTTTCTTGTCTCGAAGGAATCAACGATGAGCGTTTACGAACAACTGAAGGCCCTGAACATCGAACTGCCGTCGCCTGCCATCCCGGCGGCAGCCTACGTGCCCTATGTGCAGACGGGCAATCTGGTGTTCCTGAGCGGACATATCGCACGCAAGGACGGCAAGGTCTGGGCAGGCCAGCTGGGCCGTGATCTGCAGACTGCCGACGGCCAGCAGGCCGCGCGCGCCATCGCCATCGACCTGATGGGCACGCTCCAGCACGCCGCCGGCGGCGACCTGGGCCGCGTGCGCCGCATCGTCAAGCTGATGTGCCTGGTCAACTCCACGGGCGACTACACCGAGCAGCATTTGGTGGCCAACGGCTGCAGCGAGCTGCTGGGCCAGGTCTTCGGCGATGCCGGCACGCATGCGCGCAGCGCCTTCGGCGTGGCCCAGATCCCGCTGGGCTCCTGCGTGGAAATCGAGCTGATCGCCGAACTGGCCTGATCGGCATGCCGCCGCACGGCGCCGCCGTGCTCGCAGGCGGCTAGAAACTCTCCCATTGGCCATCCTCGGCTGCCGGTGCGGCGGGCCGGGGCGCCGAGGCCAGCTTGGGCGCCGCCTCCCTTGCTGCGGCAGGCCGCGCGGCAACCGGCCCGACAGCCGCAGGCGCCACGGCTGCTGCCGGCCGCCTTGGCGCTGCGGCCGCGCTGTGCGCAGTGCGCACCGCCGGCGCAGCCTGCCTTGCGAGCGTCGTCGGCGAGGGCGCCAGGTGCGCCACCTTGAACACCGCCACCGTGCGCGACAGCTGCTCGGCCTGCTCTCGCAGGCTTTGCGCCGCGGCCGCGCTTTGCTCGACCAGGGCCGCGTTCTGCTGCGTCATCTGGTCCAGCTGTCCCACGGCCTGATTGACCTGGGCCACGCCCGCGCTTTGCTCCGAAGAGGCCGCCGTGATCTCGCCGATGGTGTCGGCCACGCGCTGCACGGACTGCACGATGCCCTCCATGGTGGTGCCGGCATCGCCCACCAGGCGGGCGCCGTCCTCCACCCGTTCCACCGAAGCGCCGATGAGCTGGCGTATCTCCTTGGCAGCCGCCGCGCTGCGCTGGGCCAGCGTGCGCACCTCGCTGGCCACCACGGCAAAGCCCCGGCCCTGCTCGCCGGCGCGGGCCGCCTCCACGGCGGCGTTCAGCGCCAGGATATTGGTCTGGAAGGCAATGGAGTCGATGACGCCGACGATGTCGGCAATCTGCCTGCTGCTGTCGTTGATGCCTTTCATGGTCTCGACCACCCGGGCCACGACCTCACCGCCGCGCTGGGCCACCTGTGACGCGCCCGCCGCCAGGCTGCTGGCCTGCTGCGCACTGCTGGCGCTTTGCTGCAGCGTGCTGGTGAACTGCTCCATGGCGGCCGCGGTCTCCTGCAGGTTGCTGTAGGTCTGCTCGGTGCGCACGGACAGGTCGTGGTTGCCGGTGGCAATCTCGGCACTGGCGATGGCAATGCTGTCCGTGCTCTGGCGCACCTGCTGCACCATGCCCGACAGCGATTCGCTCATGGCCTGCAGCGAGCGCAGCAGGTCGCCGAATTCGTCAGCGCGCTGTGTCTGTCCCTGCGCCGCTGCGCTCAGGTCGCCTGCGGCAATGCGTTCGGCCAGTTCCCTGGCCTGGGCCAGGGGACGGCGGATGCTGGCAATCAGGAAATGGGCGCCGATGACGATGCACAGCAGCAGCACGCCCACGGCCGCAGCGGCAAAACCCACGGTGAGCCTGCGCGAGGCTGCCGTCTCTTCCTGGCTGCTGCGCACCACCTGCTCCTGCATCTGCACGAAGTCGCGCAGCGACTGCAGATAGGCATCCACGGCAGGGTTGTAGGATTGCTTGACCAAGGCCAACGCCTGCTCCTGCCGGCCGTCGGCCTTGAGCTGGCGTGCCTGGGCACGCAGTTCGATCATGGTCTTGCGGGCTGCCGCAATCCTGTCCATCTGCGCCTTGTCTGCGTCGGACAGGGGCATGGCTTCCAGTGATTTCTGCACCTCGGTGATCCGCGCCGAGGTGGCGCTGATCACGTCCTTGAACTCGGCCTCGACGGCAGCATCACTGCTGACCACCAGGGCCTGGGTGCGGGCCGCATTGGTTTCGGTCAGCCCCATCCAGCGCACGGCGGCCTGGACCCGCGCCTGCATCTCCTGGGTGACGGCCTCGGACCGGGCCTGGACCTGGGCCGAGCGATAACCCGACAAGCCGACCACGCCCACCAGCGCCACCACGATGGCGGCCACGGCAAGCCACAGCTTGTGTGCCATGCGAAGTCGCAGCATATCCAGTCTCCCTCATGTTGGAAGACTCCATGTTGAGGCCTGCAGCAGGGCCCGGAGGTCGGAAAAACCCAGAGAAAACCCCTGATCCACCCCTTTCGCGGAAGGCATTGCAGGGGCAGATGCGCTCTTTACTCCACGCGCGTCACGCTTTGTGGCTTGAAGCCCAGGTCGGCCGACTTGCCCTTGCGGCCGCGCGTGCCACGGGCATTGTTGAGACTGCGGATCTCCAGCGTCTCGCTGCGCTCCTTGCCGCCGCGGCCCAGGCCATCGATGCGGATGCTGCGCGTGTAGGCGGCAGCGCCCGCCAGGGTGTCCTTGTCCTCCAGGTCGAGCAGCATCAGCCCGCGACCGCCCTTGGCCATGTGCTTGAGGCTGGCGATCTCGAAGGTGAGGATGCGGCCGCCCGTGGAGGCGCAGATCACATGCGTGGCCGGCAGCAGCAGGCCCGCGCCCTGCTCGCCTTCCTGCGGCTCGGCACGTGCGCCCATGGGCACGCCGTAGGCCGTGGACGGGGCGCACAGCGTCTCGCCGTCGGCCAGCGTCACGAAGGCCTTGCCCGCCTTCTGGCGCGAGACCATGTCGCCTACCATGGCCACGAAGCCGTAGCCGCCCGACCCCGACAGCAGCAGCGCCGTTCCTTCGGCTCCCGCGAAGTAGTACAGGATCTGGGTGCCGGCCTCCAGCTCGATGAGCGTGGTCACGGGCTGGCCATCGCCGCGCCCGCCGGGCAGCTGCGACACCGGCACCGAATAGACCCGGCCATTGCTGCCGAAGGCCAGCAGCTGGTCCACCGTGCGGCACTCGAAGGTGCCGTGCAGGCTGTCGCCGGCCTTGAAGCTGAGCGTGCCCGCATCGACGCCATGGCCCTGGCGCGTGCGCACCCAGCCCTTGTCCGAGATGATGACCGTCACGGGCTCATCGACCACCTTGACTTCGGCGACCACCTTCTTTTCTTCCTGGATCAGCGTGCGGCGCGCATCGGCGAACTGCTTGGCGTCGGCCTCGATCTCCTTGCAGATCAGGCGGCGCATGACGCTCTCGCTGCCCAGGATGTCTTCGAGCTTGCCCTGCTCGACGCGCAGTTCCTTGAGTTCCTGCTCGATCTTGATGGCCTCCAGCCGCGCCAGCTGGCGCAGGCGGATTTCCAGAATGTCGTCGGCCTGGCGCTCGGACAGCGCAAAGGCATCGATCAGCGCCTGCCTGGGCTCGTCGCTGGCCCGGATGATGGCGATGACCTTGTCGATGTTCAGCAGCACGGCCTGACGGCCTTCGAGGATGTGGATGCGGTCCAGCACCTTGGCCAGCCGGTGCTGGCTGCGCCGCGTGACCGTGGTCTGGCGGAAGGCGATCCATTCCTCGAGCATCAAGCGCAGGCTTTTCTGCACCGGCCGGCCATCGAGGCCGATCATGGTCAGGTTGATGGAGCTGGACGACTCCAGGCTGGTGTGCGCCAGCAGCGCCGTGACCAGCTCCTGCTGCGGCACCTTGCCGGTCTTGGGCTCGAAGACCAGGCGCACGGGCGCATCCTTGCTGGACTCGTCGCGCACGCCATCGAGCACCGCCAGCATGCTGGCCTTGAGCTGGGTCTGTTCCTGGCTCAGCGCCTTCTTGCCGGTCTTGACCTTGGGGTTGGTGATGTCCTCGATCTCTTCGAGCACCTTCTGCGCAGAGACGCCGGGCGGCAGCTCGGTCACCACCATCTGCCACTGGCCGCGCGCCAGCTCCTCGATCTTCCAGCGCGCGCGCAGCTTGAGGCTGCCGCGCCCCGTGCGGTAGGCATCCTGGATGTCGGAGGCGCTGCTGATGATCTGCCCGCCGCCCGGATAGTCGGGGCCGGGGATGATCTGGAACAGTTCCTCGTCGCTGAGCTGCGGCCGCTTGATCAGGGCCACGCAGGCGTCGGCCACCTCGCGCAGGTTGTGGCTGGGGATTTCCGTGGCCAGGCCCACGGCAATGCCGCTGGCGCCGTTGAGCAGGGCGAACGGCAGGCGCGCGGGCAGCTGCTGCGGCTCCTGCGTGCTGCCGTCGTAGTTGGGCACGAAGTCCACCGTGCCCATGTCGATCTCGTCGAGCAGCAGGCCCGTGATCTTGGACAGGCGCGCCTCGGTGTAGCGCATGGCCGCTGCGCCGTCGCCGTCGCGGCTGCCGAAATTGCCCTGGCCATCGACCAGCGGATAGCGCTGGTTGAAGTCCTGGGCCATGCGCACCAGCGCGTCGTAGGCCGACTGGTCGCCGTGCGGGTGAAAGCGCCCCAGCACATCGCCGACCACGCGCGCGCTTTTGACCGGCTTGGCCGCCGTGTTGTGGTTGGGGCCGCTGTAGCTCAGGCCCATGCGGTCCATGGCGTACAGAATGCGCCGCTGCACGGGCTTGAGGCCGTCGGTGACATCGGGCAGTGCCCGGCCCTTGACGACCGACAGTGCGTATTCAAGGTAGGCGCGCTGTGCGTACTGGCCCAGGTCCAGGGCATCGCCGGCCGCCTGTTGGGCCAGATCCAGAGTGTTTTGATCGCTCATGAAGAAATTCGTGATCTCAATAAATGCAGTGAAGGCCGCTCATCGCGGCGAGGGCAGCCCTGTGGACAAGGTCATCCGTATCCGGGGCGCTGTGCCAGGCTGTGCCGCCACCGGCGCTGCCTGGCCCGCACGCTGGCGCCCGCCCTGCAGCTGCTCGTAGATACCGAGCACGGCCTTCACGTAATTGCGGGTTTCCTGATAGGGAGGAATGGCCTGCCCCGCACGCCGCACGGCACCCTCGCCCGCGTTGTAGGCGGCCAGCACCAGGTCCAGCCGCCCGGGGAACAGCCCCATCAGATGGTTGAGGTAGCGCGCGCCGGCCGGCACGTTGACGGCCGGGTCGGCCAGTTGCTGCTGCACGCTGCGCTGGCGGCTGGCCTCCACGCCGAAGCGCTGGGCCGTGGCCGGCATCAGCTGCATCAGGCCGACTGCGCCCTTGGGCGAGATGGCCTGCGCGTCAAAGCCCGACTCGACGGCAATCACGGCTTTGAGCAGGTCGTAGTCCACCCCCGTGTGGTCCGCCGCCTTGCGCAGGTGGCCGCGCACGCTCTTGTAGCGCGGCGAGATGTCGAAGAAGCTTTGCATCCGCGTGCTCGCCTGCAGCCTGCGCCCGGCATCGCTGCCGCCGTCATCGTCGGCAGCGGCCTCGGCTTCCACCAGCGGGGGCTTGAGTCCCTGCTCGGTGCTGTCATACAGCGAGCCGCGGAAGTAGAGCTTGTAGCGCTCGTCCAGCGCCTGCGCGGCGAAGTGCGTGATGCCGCGCTCGTCCACGAAGGCCCAGAGATCGGCATGCGCGGGCTGCGCCACCCCCCACAGCGCCAGGGCCGCGCCCAGCGCTGCAAGCGCGCGCGCGGCAGCGGCGCGCGCAGGGTGCGGGCGGTGCGGAAGGTGCTGTGGGGCAGCCGGGCGCAGGGGCATGGGGATCAGATATCCACTTCGATGGCGTCGCCGTGCAACTCCATCAGCTCGCGGCGCGCCGCAGCCTCGCCCTTGCCCATCAGCTTGGTGACGACCTGCTCGGCCGCCGCAAAGTCCAGATTCATGAACTGCACGGGCAGCAGGCGGCGCGTGTCGGGGTTGAGCGTGGTTTCCCACAGCTGCTCGGCATTCATCTCGCCCAGGCCCTTGAAGCGGCTGATCTGGCATTTCTCGCGCGGAACGCCATCCTTGGCGGACTTGTCGAGGATGGCGGTCAGCTCGCCCTCGTCCAGCGCGTACATCTTGGCTGCTGGCTTCTTGCCCCGCGCAGGCACATCGACGCGGAACAGCGGCGGCAGCGCCACATGGATGTGGCCGGCCTCGATGAGCTTGGGGAAGTGGCGGAAGAACAGCGTGAGCAGCAGCACCTGGATGTGCGAGCCATCCACGTCGGCATCCGAAAGAATGCAGATCTTGCCGTAGCGCAGGCCGGACAGGTCGGGCGTGTCATGGGGGCCATGCGGGTCCACGCCGATGGCCACCGAGATGTCGTGGATCTCGTTGTTGGCGAACAGGCGGTCACGGTCGACTTCCCAGGTGTTGAGCACCTTGCCGCGCAGGGGCAGCACGGCCTGGGTTTCCTTGTCGCGTCCCATCTTGGCGCTGCCGCCGGCCGAGTCGCCCTCGACCAGGAAGACCTCGTTCAGGCTCAGGTCGCGGCTTTCGCAATCGGTGAGCTTGCCGGGCAGCACGGCCACGCCCGAGCCCTTGCGCTTTTCGACCTTCTGGCCCGCCTTCTGGCGTGTCTGGGCGGCCTTGATGGCGATCTCGGCCAGCTTGCGGCCCCATTCCACATGCTCGTTGAGCCACAGCTCCAGCGCAGGGCGAACGTAGCCGCTGACCAGGCGCACGGCATCGCGCGAGTTCAGGCGCTCCTTGATCTGGCCCTGGAACTGCGGGTCCAGCACCTTGGCATTGAGCACGTAGCTGGCGCGCGCGAAGACGTCGTCAGGCATGAGCTTGACGCCCTTGGGCAGCAGCGAATGCATCTCGATGAAGGCCTTGACCGCCTGGAACAGGCCGTCGCGCAGGCCGCTGTCGTGCGTGCCGCCGGCCGTGGTGGGGATCAGGTTGACATAGCTTTCGCGCAGCGGCGCGCCATCCTCGGTGAAGGCCACGCACCAGGCGGCGCCCTCGCCTTCGGCAAAGCTGTCGTGGTTGCGGTCGGCAAAGCCCTCGCCTTCGAACAGGGGGATGACGGCCTCGCCATGCAGGCTTTGCTGCAGATAGTCGCGCAGGCCGCCCTTGAACTGCCAGGTCTGGGTGTCGCGCGTCTTCTCGTTGACCAGGGTCACCGACACGCCGGGCATGAGCACGGCCTTGCTGCGCAGCAGATGCATCAGCTCGCCCATGGGCAGCTGGGAGGATTCGAAGTAGCGGGCATCGGGCCACACGCGCACGGTCGTGCCCTGCTTGCGCTCGCCCGCGGCCAGCGGCCGCGACTGCAGGGGCTCGACCACGTCGCCGCCCGAGAAGGCGATGGTGGCCACCTTGCCCTCGCGGTGGATGCAGGCCTCAAGGCGCGTGGCCAGCGCATTCGTGACCGAGACGCCCACGCCATGCAGGCCGCCCGAGAAGCTGTAGGCGCCGCCCTTGCCCTTGTCGAACTTGCCGCCCGCATGCAGGCGAGTGAAGACCAGCTCCACCACGGGCGCCTTTTCCTCGGGGTGCATGCCGAAGGGGATGCCCCGGCCGTCGTCCTCGACGCTGTAGGAGCCGTCGGAATGCAGGGTGAAGCGGATTTTCTTGCCGAAGCCGGCCAGCGCCTCGTCGGCCGCGTTGTCGATCACCTCCTGCAGCACATGCAGGGGGTTGTCGGTGCGCGTGTACATGCCGGGACGCTGCTTGACGGGCTCCAGGCCCTTGAGCACGCGTATCGAGCCTTCGGAGTATTCGCTGGCGGAAGTGGGAGATGGTTTGACTGCCATGGGGGCGGATTGTAGTGCGCGGCCCGGCTCAGTGCTGGATACATTCACAGTCATTGACATTGACTATCCCGAAAAGGCCAGTGCCGCCAAGGGCTACGAAGTGCCGCGCTGGCGCATGGGCGACCCATGCGTCGCAGCGCAAAACCCGGAGTTTCGCTAAAGTTTGCCGCATGCACAAAAACAACCAACCCATGTCCATGGTGCAGATACTGCTGTGCGGGGGCGCAGTCGTGACGCTGTCCATGGGAATCCGGCACGGCTTCGGCCTGTGGCTGCAGCCTATCACCCAGGAGATGGGCTGGACGCGCGAGTCCTTCGCGCTGGCCATTGCCATCCAGAACCTGTCCTGGGGCGTGCTCGGCATCTTCGGCGGCATGCTGGCCGACCGCTTCGGCGCCTTCCGCGTGCTCCTGGTGGGCGCGCTGCTGTATGCGCTGGGCCTGGCCGGCATGGCCATGGCGCCCACGACAACCTGGTTCGCCCTGACGGCCGGCGTGGTGATAGGCGCAGCCCAGGCCGGCACCACCTATGCCGTGATCTACGGCGTGCTGGGCCGCCAGATTCCCGTGGCGCGGCGCAGCTGGGCCATGGGCGTGACGGCGGCGGCGGGCTCCTTCGGCCAGTTCTTCATGGTGCCCGTGGAAGGCAGCCTGATCTCGAACTTCGGCTGGTCCAACGCCCTGCTGCTGCTGTCGCTGTGCGCCCTGATGATCATTCCGCTGGCCTTCGGCCTGCGCGAGCCGGGCTTCACGGCCGGCAATACCCGGCCCATGCGCGACCAGAGCGCAGCCCAGGCCGTGGCCGAGGCCCTGCGCACACCCAGCTTCGTGCTGCTGACGGCTGGCTACTTCGTCTGCGGCTTCCAGGTGATGTTCATCGGCGTGCACATGCCCAGCTACCTCAAGGACTACGGCCTGGCACCGCAGGTGGCCAGCATCTCGCTGGCGCTGGTGGGGCTGTTCAACATCGTCGGCACCTATGTGGCCGGCAACCTGGGCCAGCGCCTGCCCAAGCGCTACCTGCTGTCCACCATCTACTTCACGCGCTCGGTGGTGATCGTGCTCTTCCTGCTCGCGCCGCTGACGCCCTGGTCGGTCTACATCTTCTCGGCCGCCATGGGACTGCTGTGGCTGTCCACCGTGCCGCTGACCAATGCCACCGTGGCCCAGATCTTCGGCGTGCAGCATCTGTCCATGTTGAGCGGAATGGTGTTCTTCAGCCACCAGGTCGGCAGCTTTCTGGGTGTCTGGCTGGGCGGCTATCTGTATGACCACACCGGCAGCTACCAGGTGGTCTGGTACCTGGCCATCGGCCTGGGCGTGGCCGCCGGCCTGCTGAACCTGCCGATACGCGAAGCCCCGGTGGCAAGGCCGCGTGCGGCGCAGGCGGCGGCCTGACATGACGACAGCCACCACGCCCCGCCCACAGCTGCTGCGCAGGCTGGCGCTGTGGGCCGCCGTGCTGCTGGTGCTGGGCCTGGTCTTCATGCTCTATCTGCAGCCCGAGTTCATGCTGGGCATGGCCGACCAGCTCTGGGCCTGCTTCTGAAATTGAAGCGCGGCAAAGGCCTGGCGGCACAATGGCGGCCGCTTTCAATTCATTTCCGAAATTTCACATGCACGCAGCCACGCCGCCTTCGCCCTGGATCCAACGCTGGTCGCATCTTCTGGCACCCGAGGCCACCGTGCTCGACGTGGCCTGCGGCCCTGGCCGCCACATGCGCTGGTTCCATGCACGCGGCCATGCAGTGACGGGCGTGGACCGCGACGCCCAGGCCCTGGCCGGCCTGCAGGGCGTGGGCGAGCTGCTGTGCGCCGACATTGAAAACGGCCCCTGGCCCCTGCCCGGCAGGCAGTTCGGCGCCGTGGTCGTGACCCACTATCTGTGGCGCCCGCTGTGGGCGGCGCTGCTGGACAGCGTGGCCCCCGGCGGCGTGCTGCTGTACGAAACCTTTGCCCAGGGCAACGAGGCCTTCGGCAAGCCTTCCCGGCCCGATTTCCTGCTGGCGCCCGGCGAGCTGCTGCAGGCCTGCGCGGGCTGGCACATCGTGGCCTACGAGCACGGCCAGCTGGGCGAGCCCGATCGCGTGGTCCAGCGCATCGCGGCACTGCGCCCCGATGCAACAGGCCGGGAACCCGTGGCCATGCTGGCGCATCAGAAGGCGTCAGGCTCTGCAATCGCCTGAATCCCTACAGGAGACCGCCTTGGGCCTGCCTCCGACACTCGTTAGAATGATCCTTTCCCGTTTTTTCTTGCGGACATGACATCCTCCTCCGTCGCTCTCACTGGCAGCATCGTTGCCCTCATCACGCCCATGCACGAGGACGGTAGTGTTGACTACCCGGCGCTGCGAAAACTCATCGACTGGCATGTGGCCGAGGGCACGGACTGCATCGGCGTGGTGGGAACGACAGGCGAATCCCCCACCGTCAACGTGGAGGAACACTGCGAAATCATCCGCGTGTCCGTCGAGCAGGCTGCGGGCCGCGTTCCCGTGATGGCCGGCTGCGGCGCCAACAGCACGCACGAGGCCATCGAGCTGGCCCGCTACGCCAAGAAGGTCGGTGCCGACAGCCAGCTGCAGGTCGTGCCCTACTACAACAAGCCCACGCAGGAAGGCCAGTACCAGCATTTCAAGGCCATTGCCGAAGCGGTGGGCGACCTGCCTGTGGTGCTCTACAACGTGCCCGGCCGCTCGGTGGCCGACATGCAGCACGACACCGTGCTGCGCCTGGCGCAGATTCCCGCCATCATCGGCATCAAGGAAGCCACGGGCAACATCGAACGCGCCCAGTGGCTGATCCGTGAAGTGCCCGAAGGCTTCGGCGTGTACTCCGGCGATGATCCCACCGCTGTGGCACTGATGCTGTGCGGCGGCCACGGCAACATCAGCGTCACGGCCAACGTGGCGCCGCGCCTGATGAGCGATCTGTGCAAGGCGGCCCTGGCCGGCGACGTGCGCACCGCCATGGACATCCAGATGCGCCTGATGCCTGTGCACAAGAACCTCTTCGTCGAGGCCAACCCCATTCCCGTCAAGTGGGCCGCAGCCCGCCTGGGCCTTTGCGGCCCGGCCATGCGCCTGCCGATGACACCCCTGAGCAAGAATCTGGAAGCCACCGTGGAAGCCGCCCTGAGCTCCGCTGGCCTGCTGTGAGGCGCCCCGCCCCACCGACCGAACGCACCAAGGATATTCGCGTGAAACAGCCCATTGCACGTCTGAGCCTGCTGAGCCTGGCCATCGGCCTGACAGCCTGCACGACCACGTTCCAAGAGAGCAAGATCGACTACAAGAGCGCCGGCAAGCAGCAGGCGCCCACCCTGGAAGTCCCGCCAGACCTGACACAGCTGTCCACGGACTCCCGCTACGCCGTGCCCGGCGGCGTGGTCTCCGCCGCCGCCATGGAAGCCAACTCCAAGGCGCAAAAGCCGGCAGAGGGCCGAACGGCCACCGCCGCCCTGGGCGATGTGCGCATCGAGCGCAATGGCGAGCAGCGCTGGCTGGTGATCAAGCGTCCGGCCGACCAGCTGTGGGAGCCCGTGCGCGACTTCTGGCTGGAAAACGGCTTCATCTTCACCACCGAAGACCGCCAGCTCGGCATCATCGAAACCGATTGGGCCGAGAACCGCGCCAAGATCCCGCAGGACGTGATCCGCAAGACGCTGGGCAAGGTCTTCGACGGCCTGTACTCCACCAGCGAGCGCGACAGGTTCCGCACCCGCCTGGAGCGCTCGGCCGACGGCTCCACCGAGGTCTACATCACGCACCGCGGCATGCAGGAGGTGTACACCAGCGCCCAGAAGGACCAGACCATCTGGCAGCCGCGCCCCTCCGATCCGGAACTGGAAACCGAATTCCTGCGCCGCCTGATGGTCAAGCTCGGCGTGAGCCAGGAGCAGGCCGACGCCGTGGCCAAGGCCAACACCACCACGGCAGCCGCCACCGGCAGCGTGCGCATGGAATCCGCCAACGGACAGCCCGTGCTGCAGATCGACGAAGGCTTTGACCGCGCATGGCGCCGTGTCGGCGTGGCCCTGGACCGCACGGGCTTCACCGTGGAAGACCGCGACCGCAGCCGCGGCATCTACTTCGTGCGCTATGTGGCGCCCGATGCCAAGGTCGAGCCCAAGGGATTCTTCAGCAAGCTGTTCAGCCGCTCGCCCGACGCGGCTGCGCCGGTCAAGTACCAGATCCAGGTGCGCAGCGAGGGCGACAAGTCCACGGTCACCGTGCTCAACACCCAGGGCCAGCCAGAGACCTCGGCCAATGCCCAGCGCATCGTGCGCGTCATCACCGACGACATGAAGTAGGCGATCCTCACGTCGGGATTGAGGCGGCAGCCGCCGCCCTCGCCTGCAGCCACCGCGCATTCACTTGCCGGTGGCTTTTTTGCATCCGGGCCGTCGTGCATAGACCATGGATATGCATGACCGGGCCCTGGTGGACGAAAAAAAACCGCAGCCCGAAGGATGCGGTTTTTTCGCAGCACAAGCCTAAGCCTGTGCCATCGGCGAAGGCCGGATTACTGCTTGGTGGCTTCCTTGGCGGCAGCGTCGGCAGCAGCCTTGGCGGCGTCTGCAGCAGCAGCGTCAGCAGCGGGAGCGGCAGGTGCAGCTGCGTCAGCGGCGGGCGCTGCGGGAGCAGCTGCGTCGGCGGCGGGAGCAGCAGGAGCGGCTTCTGCGGGAGCAGGAGCTGCCGGTGCGGGAGCTTCAACAGCAGGAGCGGGAGCGGGGGCCGGAGCCTCTTCCTTCTTGCCGCAAGCGGCCAGAGCTGCAGCAGCGATCACGGTAGCCAGGATCAGAGAGTTCTTCATCACAGTTTCCTAGAGAGTAGGTAAGAAGACAGTAAACAGGAGGGCCCCGCCATTGCGACACCGGATGCAGGCAACCGGAGCGCTACGGCCAAGCCGCGTCAAAACATTCATTCGACTCGCGTCAGATTATAGGGAGGTTTTCCCGAAGCTGACCGAAACTGACAGCCTCAGAACAATTCCGCACAAATCCTCTTGCAAAGTCCGGATGGGGCAGCGAATTGACTGCCTTGACATGCACTGTGTAACAAAAGCAGGTGGCTGTCAATTTACTGACGGACTCAAGACAATTCTTTACAAATCTAACGAAGTCCGCCCTTGTTCAGCAGCACGCTGTCAACAGTGAATGCCCGAACTTAGCATGCCTGTGGCGCAGCGTCTACCCGGTTCAGGACAGCTTGCCGCCACGCACCCAGCCTGCGTCAAACCATGAGGACAGCAGCTCCAGCGCATCGTCGCTGGCCTTGGCCAGATCGGTGCGCGACAGCGCGCGCGTGTCGGCCAGCTTGCGCATCAGCGTGGCATCGCGGCCACCGGCCAGATAGCTTTCTCCGTTGATGAAGATGTGCCTGGCGTCATACATCATGCGGGTGCGGCGGTCCAGGACCACGCTCTCGAACATGCCGTTTTCCTCGCCATGCTCGAACCACACATTGGCCTTGGGCTCGGTCATGTACTCGCCCAGAGCGCGCTCCAGCGCCAGCGGCTCGGCCAGCGCGCGTTCCAGCGACTTGCGGGCGAAATCGTGCAGGCTGGCGGGAATCTCGCCCGGGGCTTCGACGGCCGGCTGGTCGGGATCGCGGTAGACGACCGGCACTTCGGGCTCATCGGGCTCGTCGGACATGCGCAGCAGCAGCTCGCGGGCCAGCTCGTCGCGCGCGGGCGAGCGAAAGCCGATGGAGTACGTCATGCACTCGCCTTCGGCGATGCCGTCATGGGCCCACTTCGGGGGCAGGTAGAGCATGTCGCCTGGCTCGAGCACGAATTCCTCTTCCGGCTCGAAATGCGAGAGCACCTTCAGCGGCACATCGGGCTGCAGCGACAGGTCCTTCTGGCGGCCGATGCGCCAGCGCCGGCGGCCATGGGCCTGCAGCAGGAAGACGTCGTAGCTGTCGAAATGCGGGCCGACGCCGCCCTGGTCGGTGGCAAAGCTGATCATCAGGTCGTCCAGCCGCGCCTCGGGCACGAAGCGGAACTGCTGCATCAACTGGTGCACGCCGTCGTCGTGCAGGTCCACGCCCTGCACAAGCACGGTCCAGCCGGGCTTTTGCAGCGAAGGCAGGCTGCGGCGCGACAGCGGGCCGTGGCTGAGCTTCCAGCTGCCGTCATCGTGCTGCTGGATCAGGCGCGATTCCACCCCGTCCTCGCCTGCCATGGCCAGCAGCCTGGCGCGCGGAATCAGGGGCTTGAAGCCCGGGATCGCCTGGCGCACCAGCAAGGGCTTCTTGTGCCAGTGGCGGCGCATGAATTGGGAAGCGGTAAGCCCGCCCAGCAGGGCAAGCGGGGTGTTGGTGTCCATGGAATGGTCCGAAATGAGCAGAAAGACAGGGCGGCATTGTCCTATGCGGCCATTGCCCTGTCCTGGCGCCAGCGCAAGCTGCCCCGCAATGGCTTCGTGGCAGTCAGCCGGCCGGCTTGCGCATGGCCCTGAAATCCGAGGGCGCCAGGCCCGTATAGGCCTTGAAGGCCCGGCTGAAATGCGCGCTGCTGCCAAAGCCGCAGTCCATGGCGACTTCGGTGATGGTGCGCTGCGCGTGCTCGGGCAGCAGCAGCTCGCGCATGCACAGCTCCAGCCGGCTGTGCTGTATGAAGGCGCCCAGGCTGGTCTGGCTGTCCGCAAAGGCGTTGTGCAAATGGCGCTTGCTGCAGTTGAGCGCGGCGGCCACGGACTCCACCGACAGGCCCGGATCGCGCAGATGGGCCACCACATGGGCGCGTATGCGGTCCTGCAGCGCCAGTTGCTGGGTGCCTGCCGTGCCCTGCCCGGCCAGCTCCTGCAGCGAAAGATGGACCATGTCCACCAGCAGCTCGCCCGCGCGGCGCGCCAGGTGCGGTGCCATGCCGGGCAGCTCCTGGTAGGTGCTGCGCATGGTCTCCAGCGCGATGCGGGCGATGCCCGAGCTGCCGCCCACATTGCGCCCCATCAGCCCTTCCAGCCGGATGCCCCGTTCCACGATGGCCTGGCGCGGCAGCATCACGATGAGGTGCTCCGACCATTCGGGATTGGCCACCTCGTACTCCTGCGCCGTGTCATAGATGACCCAGCTGCCCTTGCGCACGCTGGCCTCGCGGTTGTGCTGGCGCACGCTGGCCACGCCCTCCCAGGGCGCGACGATCTTCAGATAGGGGGACTCATGGGCGCGCAGGCCCTGCATGCTACGCATGACGCGGTGGCGGCCCGCCTCCAGCCGGGTCAGCACCACATCGCCGGCATTGGCCACGCGCACATGGCCTTCGAACAGGTGATCGCCATAGACATCGGTATCCAGGCCCGCAAACAGGCGCGACATCCAGGCGTGCCAGGCCGACGCCGTCTCGCCGGGCGGCAGTCCGTCGGTGCTCAACACCATGGCATCGGTCATGTGCGGTCTCTCCTGCTCGCCGCACGGGTGAAGGATCTGTGTGCGGCCATGGACGTGATTATGGGAAAGTGCAGGCCCGTCGCGCCCCATGGCTTTCCCCGCGGACAGCCAGGACAAGGGTAAACCCCGGAGCCTGTGCACGATCCGTCATGCGCTTTGTGCGCGCAGCGGGCTGCCTGCGCCATCGCCTGCTTCTACGATGACCGGCACGCCCGGCTACGCCAACGCCCAGGCCACAACCGCATACCAAGGAGACAGTCATGATCGAACAAACCATGCTCATCGCAGGCCAGGCCGCACAGGCCGGCAATGGCGCCACCTTCGAGCGCCGCAACCCGCTGGACGGATCGGTGGCCACGCGCGCCCCGGCCGCGACGCCGCAGGATGCCGTGCGCGCCGTCGAAGCCGCGCAAAAGGCCTTCCCCGCCTGGGCCGCACTGGGCCCGACCGAGCGCCGCCAGATGCTGATGAAGGCATCGCAGGCGCTGGAGGCCAAGACCGAGGCCTTTGCCGCCGCCATGGCCGCCGAGACCGGCGCCTCGGGCATCTGGGCCGGCTTCAACGTGCACCTGGCCGCCAACATGTTCCTGGAGGCCGCATCGCTGACCACCCAGATCAATGGCCAGATCATTCCCTCGGACGTGCCCGGCAGCCTGGCCATGGCCGTGCGCCAGCCCGCTGGCGTGGTGCTGGGCATTGCGCCCTGGAATGCACCCGTCATCCTGGCCGTGCGCGCCATCGCCACGCCGCTGGCCTGCGGCAACACCGTGGTGCTCAAGGGCTCGGAGCTGTGCCCCGCCACGCACGGCCTGATCATCGAGGCCCTGCAGGAAGGCGGCCTGCCGCCCGGCGTGGTCAACTTCGTGACCAATGCGCCCGAAGATGCCGGCGCCGTGGTCGAGGCCATGGTGGCCCACCCGGCCGTGCGCCGCGTGAACTTCACGGGCTCCACGCGCGTGGGCCGCATCATCGGCCAGACCTGCGCCAAGTACCTCAAGCCCGCCATTCTGGAGCTGGGCGGCAAGGCGCCCTTCGTGGTGCTGGACGATGCAGACATCGACGCCGCCGTGGCCGGCTGCACCTTCGGTGCCTTCGCCAACTCGGGCCAGATCTGCATGTCCACCGAACGCATCATCGTGGACGAGTCCGTGGCCGGTGATTTCCTGGACAAGCTCGTGGCCCGTGCCACCTCGCTGCCGCTGGGCGATCCGCGCAAGGGCCCCGTGGTGCTGGGCTCGGTGGTGGACATGGCCACCGTGGAGCGCGCCAACCGCCTGATCGACGACGCGCTGGCCAAGGGCGCAAAGCTGCTGTGCGGCGGCAAGGCCACCAACACCCTGATGGCCGCCACGCTGATCGACGGCGTCACGCCCGAGATGGACATCTTCCGCGAGGAAACCTTCGCCCCCGTCAAGGCCATCGTGCGCGTACGCGGCGAGGAGCAGGCCATCGCCATGGCCAACGACAACGAATTCGGCCTGTCCTCGTCCGTCTACACCCGCGATACCGCACGCGGCTGGCGCGTGGCCGCGCGCATCGAGGCCGGCATCTGCCACGTCAACGGCCCCACCGTGCATGACGAGGCACAGATGCCCTTTGGCGGCGTGAAGAACTCGGGCTACGGCCACTTCGGCGGCCAGGCAGGCATCGATGCCTTCACCGAGACGCGCTGGATCACCATGCAGACCGCGCCCCGCCACTATCCGTTCTGATCGGCAGGACTCGCCGCCCGGCCTGCGCAGCAGCCGGGCCGCCGTGGGAAAATCGCGCCAACGCGGCCGCCGGCACGCCTTCGTCAAACAAGGGCGCGCGCGGCGGTCTTTCTTTTTCCCCACTGCGGCATGGGCCGCACAAGCTGCACACCATGGAAATCACAGAACAATGCGTGGTCGCTCTGACCTGGACCCTCAAGGACACCCTGGGCGAGGAACTGGACGTGCTCGATGAGCCCGTGGAGTTCCTGGTCGGCGGCGACGACCTGCTCAAGCGCATCGAGGAGGCCCTGCAGGGCCACGGCCAGGGCAAGGTCCTGGACCTGCACCTGGAGCCCGAGGAAGCCTTCGGCGACTACAACGAAAGCCTGATCTTCCTGGAGCCGCGCGCCCTGTTCCCGGCCGAGCTGGAAGAAGGCATGAGCTTCGAGGCCAGCGCCCTGCCCAAGGGCTGCAGCGCCGTGCCGCCCGACCTGCTCTACACGGTGACCGAAATCTATCCCGAGCATGTGGTGCTGGACGGCAACCATCCGCTGGCCGGCATCGCGCTGCGCCTGCACCTGAAGGTCGAAGGCGTGCGCGAAGCCACCGAGGAGGAAATCGGCCGCGGCTCGGCCGGCACCGGCTTCTTCCGCATCCAGCCCATGGCACCGGGCAACGACACGCTGCACTGAAATTGCCGCGCTGAAATGGCAAAGGGCTCCCTTCGGGGAGCCCTTTTGCATGGAGCGAGCCTGGTACTCAGCGCAGCAGCTGGTTGTTGTCCACGCGCACGCTCTCGCCTACGCGCAGCTGCGGATTGCTCTGGTAGTCGAACACGCGCGTGCTGCCGTCGTTCAACTGCACGGTGACACGGTAGACATCGCGCAGGTCGCCAGGGCCGGTGTTCTTCTCGATGGCATTGCCCGCCATGGCACCGCCCACCACGCCCGCAATGGTGGCGATGTCGCGCCCGCTGCCCTTGCCCACCTGGCGGCCCAGCACGCCGCCGACCACGCCACCCACCACGGCCCCGGCGCCTATGCCCGAGCCGCCAATGCCGCTGGGCTGCTGGATCTGAACCAGTTGCACATTGGTCACGCGCCCCTGCTGCACATAGCCACCGCCGCCCGGGTAGGCCGTGCCGGGCTGGCCGCTGGCGGGATAGCCCCCGCTGGGGTAGCCCCCGGCGGGATATCCGCCAGCGGGATAGCCACCTGCAGGGTAGCCGCCACCCGGATATCCGCCCTGCTGTGGATAGCCCGCGCAAGCGCTGAGCATCAGCGCTGCAATGCAGCTGGTGCCGATGGCGCCCAAGCGATGAATGGAAGGGGGCATGGAAATCTCCTGTGTACTGTCCGTGGATCGATCAAGGGCAGCCGCCGGCCTTGCCTGCGGCTGCATACCACTCCAACGCCCCAGGCTGCATGTACGCCGACCGGACTGAACACTTGCTGACAAAAATCAGCCCGCCGGCCCGGCCTCAATTGCGTGCGCGAATGCTGAGCACGTTGCCGTTGTTGCCATCGACATAGAGCTTCACGGGACGGCCATCGCTGGTCTGGCCCTTGACCTGGTAGAGGCCGTCTTCCCACTCGATCTCGCGCAGGTCGCGGTAGCCCAGGCCTTCCATGCGCTCGAAGACTTCGCGGATGCTCAGGCCCGGCCCCTGGAAGGCGCCGCGCACGGAGGCCACCGTGGTGGCCACGGCTTCGCCGGCCTGCACGGTCACCGAAGGACCGCCAGTGGCGGCGGCCTGGGCCTGCACCTGGGCGACCAGCCCGGCAGTGGCGATCAGAACAATGCCCAGGCCCGTCAGGCCATGGCGTGCAGCGCGGGAAATCAGTTGTCGGATGGAAGGCATGAGGTTCTCCTTGGCATGTGAAGGTCGGCGTCTGGGCCGGCGACTGGGCCGGCGACTGGGCCGGCGACTGGGTCGGCGATTGGGCTGGCGATGCATCTGAAAAGGCCGCATCTGCCGGCTGCTGCGCCTTCGTTTCCGGTGGATTGCGACGGCGTGCAGCCATTGTTCGATGCAGGCCATGAACGCAAGCTGAAGCAGCCGTTCATCCGAGGTTCATCCACGCTGGGCTATAAAGTTTTCCATGCCCACTCCATCCTTCTCCACCCCTCGCAGGTCCTGGATGCTGCTGGCCTCGCTGCTGCTGATGGCGGCGGCACTGGCCTCCTGGACCACGCCCTCGGATGCCGGCGACAGCGACCATGAACTCGCGCGCCAGGCCCTGCAGCAAGGCCGCGTGCTGCCGCTGCGCACCGTGCTCGACCAGGTCGAGCGCGACTACCAGGGCCAGGTCATCAAGGTCGAGTTCGAGCATGACGACGGCCGCTTCATCTACGAGATCCGGCTGCTGCAATCGGGCGGCCGCGTGGCCAAACTCAAGATCGATGCACGCGATGGCAAGGTGCTGAGCTTCAAGCGCAAGGACTAGGAAAAAGATGCGAATCCTCGTGGTGGAAGACGAGCCCACGCTGAGCAGCCAGCTCGTGCAGGCACTGCAGCAGGCCGGGCATACGGTGGAGACGGCGGCCGACGGCGCAACGGCCCAGTACCTTGGCGAGGTCGAGGAGTTCGATGCCGTCGTGCTGGACCTGGGCCTGCCCGTGCGCGATGGCCTGACGGTGTTGCGCGCCTGGCGCGAACAAGGGCGGGTCATGCCGGTGATGATCCTCACGGCGCGCGGCGCCTGGCATGAGAAGGTGGCCGGCATGGATGCCGGCGCCGACGACTATCTGGCCAAGCCCTTCCACATGGAAGAGCTGATGGCCCGCCTGCGCGCCCTGCTGCGCCGGCTTAGCCCGCACGCCAGCGCCCAGTGGCAATGCGGCCCCATCGTGCTGGACTCGCGCCATGCCCGCGTGAGCGTCGCCGGCCAGCCGCTCACGCTGACCAGCCATGAATTCAAGGTGCTGGCCCTGCTGATGCAGCGCGTGGGGCAGGTGATATCGCGCACCGAACTGTCAGAACACATCTACCCGCAGGACAGCGACCGCGACTCCAACACCATCGAGGTCTTCGTCGGCCGCCTGCGCAAGAAGCTGCCGGCCGGCAGCATAGAGACCGTGCGCGGAATGGGCTACCGGCTGGTGGAAGGCGCTCCCGCTGCATGAACGCACCACAGGAAGGACAGGTATCCCGGCTCGGTGATTCGCTGCGCCTGCGCCTGCTGGCCGGCACGCTGGCCTGGGTGCTGGCGGCCGTGCTGCTGGCCGGCTGGGGGCTGCGCGGCCTGTTCCGAGACCACATCGCGCAGCAGTTGCAGGCGCAGCTGGTGCTGCAGCTCGACCAGCTCAGCGCAGCCGTCAACAGCCTGCCTGGAGGGCGAATCGAAGTCGGACTGGCCGTGGGCGATCCGCGCCTGGCGCAGCCGCTGTCAGGCCTGTACTGGCAGATCGACCAGGTGAGCGATGGGGCGGGCCCGCCCGAGAAGGCCGGCCTGCTGCGCTCTCGTTCGCTGTGGGACCAGACGCTGGACTGGCACCAGTTCCGTGCCGATGCCGGCAATCCCGGCGAACACCGGGAAGACACGGCGTTGAGCACGGGCATGCTGCCCGATGGCCAGGGCCACCCGCTCGTGGCCGTGGCACGCCCCCTGCAATTGCCCGAAGCCGACGCGCCGCCGTTGCGCCTGATCGTTGCGGCCGACAGCGCCCTGCTGGCCGAGCCCATGCAGCGCTTCACCACCATGCTGATCGCCGCACTGGGCACGCTGGCGGCCGGGCTGGCTCTGGCCGTGGTGCTGCAGCTGCGCCTGGCGCTGCGGCCGCTGCAGTTGCTGCGCACAGGCCTGGCCGACGTGCGCAAGGGCGCCACGCCGCGCCTTGAAGGCCGGTTTCCGCAGGAACTGCGCCCCCTGGTGCAGGAATTCAACCATGTGCTGGATGTGAACGCCGACATGGTGCAGCGCGCGCGCACGCAGGCCGGCAACCTGGCCCATGCGGTGAACACGCCGCTGTCCATCCTCGGCAATGCCGCCGCGCAGGAAGGCGGGGCGCTGGCCGAACTGGTTCGCGAGCAGGTCGCCAGCGCCAGCCGCCAGGTGGACCACCATCTGGCACGCGCCCGCGCTGCGGCCCGCCAGGCCACAGGCCTGCGCACGCCGCTGGAGCCGCCGCTGGCCTCGCTGGTGCGCACCATGGAGCGGCTGCACGCCGGCCGCGGCATCCGCTTCGCGCTGAAGGGCGATGTGCAGCCTTGGGACTTTCTGGGCGATGGCCAGGACCTGATGGAAATCCTGGGCAACCTGCTGGACAACGCCGGCAAGTGGGCAGCCCAGGCCGTGAGCCTGGAAGTCCAGGGCCTGGAGCACGATCAGGCCGGCGGCCCCTTGCTGCTGACGGTGGACGATGACGGCCCCGGCATCGAAGACGCCGACCTTGGCCGCATCTTCGAGCGCGGCGAGCGCCTGGACGAACGCAGGCCCGGCGCGGGCCTGGGCCTGGATATCGTGCGTGACCTGGTGCAGACCTATGGCGGCAGCATCGCGGCCAGCCGCTCGCCGCTGGGCGGCCTGCGCATGCAGCTGCGCCTGCCGGGGGCAAAAAGACAGGCGTGACGGCAGGAGCCGCGCAGCAGCGGCTCTGTGCCCTCTCAGGGGCCTTTCAATGCCCTCTCAGCGTGCGCAGCACCTGCACCAGGGTGTCTGCCTGGGGAAACAGCCAGTCGGCCAGCGCGCCAAGCGCCACGGCGGCCACCAGTGCGCCCAGCACCGGCTTCCAGCTCAGGCGCAGCGCGGCCAGCAGCCAGCCCTCGCGCTCCACCACGTAGAGCGTGCGCGCCATCAGCAGCGCAAAGGCCACCTCCACCGCCACGGCCAGGAACAGGTCGGCCCCAAAGACCAGCCACAGCAGCGACCCTGCCCCCGTGACCGCTACCAGCAGCGCCGCAAACACCAGCAGCACGGGGACCAGGACGACGGCGCCTTCGTCCAGCCCATCGATGCCCGGCACATCAAAGCCTTGCGAGGCCGAGGAAGCGGCCTCGGACAGCGCGCCGCCGTCATCCCAGCTGCCGCTGGAGCCACCGCCGCCATACGAGCCGCCCTGCCCGCTGTCGAATCCGCCAGCCTCCGGCGTGCGGGCCGGTGAAGAGCCGTTGCTGCCGGGCGTCACATCGGGAACATCGGACACCTCCCAGTCGCGGCGCAGCATGCACTCGGCCCACAGGCGCAGCAGCAGCAGGTACAGCAGATAGCCGCAGGCCAGGGCCACGCCATAGCGCAGCGCCATGCTGTGCATGCCCGCGTGCAGCAGGCCCAGGCTCAACAGCGACATGCCGGCCAGGCTCAACCCGCCCGTCAGTGCCGCATGCAGGCGCAGCCAGTGGCGCTGCTGCAGGCGGCGGCGCATGCGGTCTTCCTGCGTCAGCATCACGCGCGTCCATGACGCGGATGGGCGGTGGCGCGTGCGCCGGGATGGCGTGGCCATGCGGATTCCTCCCTGGAGCGATGCCCGGGCAGCGCGGCTGCGGGCGTTTTCTGGCTGAGCGCCTTATTGCTTGCCGGTGGAACCGTAGCCGCCCGTGCCGCGCTCAGAAGCCGACTCGAACTCCTCGACCACATTGAAGCTGGGCTGCACCACGGGCACGATGATCAGCTGGGCCAGGCGGTCCATGGGCTGCAGCGTGAAGGCCGTGGTCGAGCGGTTCCAGGCGCTGACCATGAGCTGGCCCTGGTAGTCGCTGTCGATCAGGCCGACCAGGTTGCCCAGCACGATGCCGTGCTTGTGGCCCATGCCCGAGCGCGGCAGGATCATGGCCGCGTAGCCGGGGTCCTTGAGGTACATGGCCATGCCCGTGGGCACCAGTTGCCATTGGCCGGGCTCCAGCGTCAGCGGCGCATCGATGCAGGCGCGCAGGTCCAGCCCCGCGCTTCCCGGCGTGGCGTAGGCGGGCATGTTCTCGCGCAGGCGCGCGTCAAGGATCTTGATATCAACGTTCATGGAAACAATCTGGGGAGCGCCTCACGGCAGGCTCTCTTGAAAAGCAAAGCGCGCATTGTGCCCCGCGCCGTCACCCGGACGACTTGAGCCCGCTGCGAAAGCCTTTGACGATGGCATTGATGATGGTGAGCAGCAGGATGAAAGGGCCGATGCCCGGAATCACCACGGCCAGGATCAGGCCGATCACGATACCCAGCAACTGGCCCGGACCTATCTTGAAGACCGTCTTCTTGACGGCCTTGGCGGCGGAGGAGGCCTGGGCTTGCTGTGCCCGCGCCGCCTGCCGGCCGCGATCGGCCCTGTCACCATTCCTGTCGCCTGCAGACGGCTGGCGTCCCGGCAAGGCGGGCACCGAAGCCTGCTGCGCGGCGATGCGCGCCTTCTCGGCCGCAGCCTGCACCTGCTCGCGCACGCGCTCAACCACGGACTGAGACTGCGCGCCCGGCGTGGCCACCGCATCGGTGAAGTCGCTGCGTCCCTGCACCATCCAGCCGTGCGCCGCAGAGCGGTACAGGGGGCTGGCGCGCAGCAGCTCGTCCACATAGCGCACATAGTCGCCGTGGCGGGGGCCTTCGTAGGTGTTCTGTGACATGCGGGCCTTCGGTGGTGTCAACGGACGGGTGGCAGGCGCCGGGCGATCTCGGCCACCAGCTGGCGCGCCAGCAGGGACTTGGAGGCGTGCGGCAGCTCCTGGGTGCCAGCCTCGTCGATCAGCAGCAGGGCATTGTCATCACGCCCAAAGGTTGCGGGACCGATATTGCCCACCAGCAGCGGCACCTGCTTGCGCAGGCGCTTGGCGCTGGCGTGCTGCAGCAGGTCATGGCTTTCGGCGGCGAAGCCCACGCAGTACAGCCGGCCGCTGCGCGCAGGCTCGGACTGCGCGGCTGCCGCCAGGATGTCGGGGTTCTCGACGAAGGTCAGCGTGGGGGCCTGGCCCGAGCCGTCCTTCTTGATCTTCTGGCCTGACGCCGTGGCCGGGCGCCAGTCGGCCACGGCCGCCGTGGCGATGAACACGCCGGCTTGCGGCAATTGCTGGTGCACGGCGTCAAACATCTGCTGCGCCGATTGCACGTCGATGCGCTGCACGCCGCGCGGCGTGCGCAGGTGCACGGGCCCGGCCACCAGGGTCACCTGGGCGCCCGCCTCGCGGGCGGCGCGCGCAATGGCAAAGCCCATCTTTCCGCTGGAATGGTTGGTGATGCCGCGCACGGGGTCGATGGCCTCGAAGGTCGGGCCCGCCGTGACCAGCACCTGGCGGCCCTGCAGCAGCTTGGGCGTGAAGAAGGCAGCCAGCTCCTCCATGATTTCCTCGGGCTCCAGCATGCGGCCGTCGCCCACCTCGCCACAGGCCTGGTCGCCCGTTCCCACGCCCAGCACCAGCGCGCCGTCGGCGGCCACCTGCGCCAGGTTGCGCTGCGTGGCCGGGTGTGCCCACATCTCGCGGTTCATGGCCGGCGCCAACAGCAGGGGCACGCGGTCCATGGGGCGCGCCAGGCACATCAGGCTCAGCAACTCGTCGGAGCGGCCCTGCACCAGGCGCGCGATGAAGTCGGCGCTGCAGGGCGCGATCAGCATCGCGTCGGCCTCGCGGCTGAGGTTGATGTGGGGCATGTTGTTGGGCTCGCGCGCGTCCCACTGCGATCCGTAGACGGGGCGGCCCGACAGCGCCTGCATGGTCACCGGCGTGATGAACTGCTCGGCCGCCTCGGTCATCACCACCTGCACGGTGGCCCCGGCCTGTACCAGCAGGCGCACCAGCTGGGCAGATTTGTAACAAGCCACGCCTCCGGAGAGGCCGAGCACCAGATGTTTACCTGCGAACACTTCAGTCATGGCGCGCAATTTAGCAGAGCCGGAGCATCCGAGCAGCCCCGCGCGGCGCGGCGAATTCGGCGGCGCATCTATAATCCTGCTTTACCACCACCAATAAAAGACATGACCAAATTTGTCTTCGTCACAGGCGGTGTGGTGTCTTCCCTGGGCAAGGGAATCGCCTCAGCCTCCCTTGCTGCGATCCTCGAATCGCGCGGCCTCAAAGTCACTCTCATCAAGCTGGACCCGTACATCAACGTGGACCCGGGCACCATGTCGCCCTTCCAGCACGGTGAAGTGTTCGTGACCGACGATGGCGCAGAGACCGATCTGGACCTGGGCCACTACGAGCGTTTCATCGAAACGCGCATGAAGCAGTCCAACAACTTCACCACCGGCCGCATCTACCAGAGCGTTCTGGAGAAGGAGCGCCGCGGCGACTACCTGGGCAAGACCGTGCAGGTGATCCCTCACGTGACCAATGAAATCCAGGAGTACATCAAGCGCGGCGCCGGCATCGGCACGCCGGATGCCGTGGACGTGGCCATCTGCGAAGTCGGCGGCACGGTGGGCGACATCGAGTCCCTGCCCTTCCTCGAAGCCGTGCGCCAGTTGGCCCTCAAGCAGGGCCCCAACAACACGGCCTTCGTGCACCTGACCTACCTGCCCTGGATCGCCACGGCCGGCGAGCTCAAGACAAAGCCTACGCAGCACACCGTGCAGAAGCTGCGCGAGATCGGCATCCAGCCCGACGCCCTGCTGTGCCGCGCCCAGCACCGCGTGCCGGACGAGGAAAAGGAAAAGATCTCGCTGTTCACCAACGTTCCCGAATGGGGCGTGATCTCCATGTGGGACGTGGACACCATCTACAAGGTGCCCCGCATGCTGCACGAGCAGGGCCTGGACGGCCTGATCTGCGACAAGCTGCGCCTGAACACGCCGCCCACCAACCTCAAGCGCTGGGATGACCTGGTCCACGAGACCGAGCACCCGCAGGGCGAGGTCAAGATCGCCATGGTCGGCAAGTACGTCGAGCTGTCGGACGCCTACAAGTCCGTCAACGAGGCGCTCAAGCACGCCGGCATGCAAAGCCATGTGGCCGTGAAGATCACCCATGTGGACTCCGAGACCATCAGCGACGCCAATGCGCGCGACAAGCTCTCGCAGTACGACGCCATCCTCGTGCCCGGCGGCTTCGGCTCTCGCGGCGTGGAAGGCAAGATCTCCACGGCCCGCTACGCCCGCGAAAACAGGGTGCCCTACCTGGGCATCTGCCTGGGCATGCAGGTGGCCACCATCGAGTACGCCCGCCATGTGGCCGGCCTCGAAGGCGCCAACTCCACCGAGTTCGACCCCAAGTCCGCCAACCCCGTGATCGCCCTGATCACCGAGTGGAAGGATGCCGACGGCACGGTCAAGACCCGCGACGAGAACTCCGACCTGGGCGGCACCATGCGCCTGGGCGCGCAGTCCTCCGACGTGCAGGCCGGCACGCTGGCCCACAGCATCTACGGTGACGTGGTCACCGAGCGCCACCGCCATCGCTATGAAGCCAACGTCCAGTATCTGGACCAGCTGCGCGAAGCGGGCCTGGTGATCTCGGCGCTGACCCAGCGTGAGCAGCTGACCGAGATCGTCGAACTTCCCAAGGAAGTTCACCCCTGGTACATCGGCGTGCAGTTCCACCCCGAGTTCAAGTCCACGCCGTGGAGCGGCCACCCGCTGTTCAATGCCTTCGTGAAGGCTGCGATCGAGCGCCAGAAGGCACCGCGCAAGTCCTGAGCCCCGCAACGCCGCCCACCATTTCCCAAGGAATCCCCACCATGAAACTCTGCGGCTTCGACGTCGGCCTCGACCGGCGCTTCTTTCTCATTGCAGGTCCCTGCGTCGTCGAGTCCGAGCAGCTGCAGATGGACGTGGCGGGGCAGCTCAAGGAAATCACGGCGGCCCTGGGCATCCACTTCATCTTCAAGAGCAGCTACGACAAGGCCAACCGCAGCTCGGGCGCCAGCTTTCGCGGCCCGGGCATGGACAAGGGCCTGGAGATCCTCGCCAAGGTGAAGAAGGACCTGCAGGTCCCCATCCTGACCGACGTCCACACCGAGGCCGAGATACCGGCCGTGTCCCAGGTCGTGGATGTGCTGCAGACGCCGGCCTTCCTGTGCCGCCAGACCGACTTCATCCGTGCCGTGGCCCAGTCGGGCCGGCCGGTGAACATCAAGAAGGGCCAGTTCCTGGCCCCGCATGACATGAAGAATGTCATCGACAAGGCCCGCGCCGCCGCCAAGGAGGCCGGCCTGCCCGAGGACAGCTTCATGGCCTGCGAGCGCGGCGCCAGCTTCGGCTACAACAATCTGGTCTCGGACATGCGCAGCCTGTCCATCATGCGCGAGACCGGTGCGCCCGTTGTCTTCGATGCCACGCACAGCGTGCAGCTGCCCGGCGGCAACGGCACCAGCAGCGGCGGCATGCGCGAGATGGTGCCCGTGCTCTCGCGTGCGGCCGTGGCCGTGGGCGTGGCCGGACTGTTCATGGAAACCCATCCCAATCCTCCCTGCGCCCTCAGCGACGGCCCCAACGCCGTGCCACTCAAGCACATGAAGGCCCTGCTCGAAACCCTGGTCGCGCTCGACGACGTGACCAAGAAGAACGGCTTCCTCGAAAACGATTTTGGAGTCTGACCCATGGCCAGCGGCTACATCATTGCGTCCGTCACCGTCACCAAGCCCGAGCAGTACGAGGAGTACCGCAAGTGGAGCACCGAGGCCATGCGCGCGCATGGTGCCGAAGTCTGCGTGCGCGGCGGCAAGGTCGAAGTGCTCGAAGGCGACTGGAATCCCGGCCGCACCGTGATCCTCAAGTTCCCCAGCTTCGAGGCCGCCAAGGCTTTCTACGACACGCCCGAGTACCTGCGTGCCCGCGAAGCCCGCGAAGGCGCGGCCATCATGCGCATGGTCTGCGTCGAGGGCGTCTGACCGCGGCCAGCGATACCCGGCCCGTCAAGAGCGCAGCGCATACAAAGCCATCCACCCAATTTGTGCACAATGGCCGCCGCCCGATCGCAGATACTGCGCCGCGGAGCATGGCTGTGCACGGTGGCGCGGCAGCCTGCCACGCCACCGACCACCCATACCGCTTGCCCGGCAAGCACCAGGGCGCAACCTCACCGGAACCCGCCTGCACACCGATTTCAAAAACCGCAAAGGAAATGCCATGAGTGCAATCGTTGACATCGTAGGCCGCGAAGTGCTGGACAGCCGCGGCAACCCCACCGTCGAGTGCGACGTGCTGCTGGAATCGGGCGTGATGGGCCGCGCGGCCGTGCCTTCGGGCGCGTCCACCGGCTCGCGCGAAGCCATCGAGCTGCGTGACGGCGACAAGAGCCGCTACCTGGGCAAGGGCGTGCTCAAGGCCGTCGAGCACATCAACACCGAGATCTCCGAAGCCGTGCTGGGCCTGGACGCCTCCGAGCAGGCCTTCCTGGACAAGACCCTGATCGACCTGGACGGCACGGACAACAAGGGCCGCCTGGGCGCCAACGCCATGCTGGCCGTCTCCATGGCCGTGGCCCGCGCCGCCGCCGAAGAGGCCGGCCTGCCGCTGTACCGCTACCTGGGCGGCATGGGTGGCATGCAGCTGCCCGTGCCGATGATGAACGTCATCAACGGCGGCGCGCACGCCAACAACAGCCTGGACCTGCAGGAATTCATGATCATCCCCGTGGGCGCGCCTTCGTTCCGCGAAGCCGTGCGCTGGGGTGCCGAAGTCTTCCACGCGCTCAAGAAGATCATCCACGACAAGGGCATGAGCACGGCCGTGGGCGACGAAGGCGGTTTTGCGCCTTCCGTGGAAAACCACGAAGCCGCCATCCAGCTGATCCTGCAGGCCATCGAAAACGCAGGCTACAAGGCCGGCGAACAGATCGCCCTGGGCCTGGACTGCGCCGCCAGCGAGTTCTACAAGGACGGCATGTACGTGCTGGCCGGTGAAGGCAACCTGACGCTGACCGCCACCCAGTGGACCGACATGCTGGCCGGCTGGTGCGACAAGTACCCCATCATCTCCATCGAGGACGGCATGGCCGAAGGCGACTGGGATGGCTGGAAGATCCTGACCGACCGCCTGGCCGCCAAGGTCCAGCTGGTGGGCGACGACCTGTTCGTCACCAACACCAAGATCCTGAAGGAAGGCATCGACAAGAAGATCGCCAACTCCATCCTGATCAAGATCAACCAGATCGGCACGCTGACCGAAACCTTCGCCGCCATCGAAATGGCCAAGCGCGCCGGCTACACGGCCGTGATCTCGCACCGCTCGGGTGAAACCGAGGATTCGACGATTGCCGACATCTCCGTGGGCACCAACGCAGGCCAGATCAAGACCGGCTCGCTGAGCCGTTCGGACCGCATCGCCAAGTACAACCAGCTGCTGCGCATCGAGGAAGACCTGGGTGACATCGCCCACTACCCCGGCCGCGAGGCTTTCTACAACCTGCGCTGAAAAGCGTTAGGCTTGCAAGCCATCGGGCCTGCAAGCCTTTTTCCTGTCAGCGATATCTGCCCCCATGGTCAACCGCGTCGTCCCCATTGTCCTGCTCGCCCTGCTGGCTGCCGTGCACGCGCAGCTGTGGCTGGGCCACGGCAGCGTGGCCTATGTGAAGGAACTGCAGCAGCAGATCCACGACCAGAACGTGGCCAACGCGCTGGAAAAAGCCGAGAACGACCGTCTGGCCTCCGAGGTCAACGACCTCAAGGACGGCCTGGCCATGGTCGAGGAAAAGGCCCGCAGCGAGCTGGGCATGGTCAAGCCCAACGAGATCTTCGTGCAGATCGTGCGGCGCTGAGGATTGGGATTTCCTGCACCAAGGCCGGCTTCATGCCGGCCTTGTGTTTTTGCAACAAGGCGCCTGCGCCCCTTGCCCGGGCCTGCGCGCAAGCCGAGACAGGTACTTGGACACAGACCGCTTGCCCCCGCCCCCGGTGATTCTTCTGGGATCGCCACCCGCGCTCGCGCTTTCCATGGCCCATGCACTGCGCCAGGCCTGGCGGCACCACGGAGCATCTCCTGCCGACTGGCAATGCCTGGCGGCCGAGCCGGGGCAGTCTCTGCCGGAACATGGGGCCGTCTACCTGCTGGGACTGGATTGGAGAGCCTCCGTCACCGAGCACGAAGGGGTGAGCGATGGCCCTGCCGCACAGCTCCAGCATTGGCGCGACCAATTGCAAAGCCAGTCACGCGACTACGTGGTGCTCTACGGCAATACCGCCCGGCAATGGCAACAGCTGGCCGAGTCGCTCAGGCTCAAGGCTCCGCAAATGGACTGGTCCTGGCTGCCCGCAAGCCCCGCGCAACGCGGCGCCCGCCTTCGCCCCTACGGCTGCGAGCAATGCAGCGACCCGGACTGCGAGCGGCGATTGTTCGACGCGCTGCGCAGCGGGCGAGACTGAAGCCGGGCGTATTTACTGGACGTTCGTCGAGGTCGGCGGCTGCTTGCCGGCCTCGGTGAACAGCTGGGCTGCGTCGATGGGATCGAATTCGTACTGCTTGCCGCAGAAGTCGCAGCCCACCTCAATGCTGCCGCGCTCCTCCAGGATGCTCTCCACCTCTTCGGAGCCCAGCGACACCAGCATGGACGCCACACGGTCACGGCTGCAGGTGCACGCAAAGCGCGGATGCTCCTCGTCCTGCTGGGGCACGAAGCGCATCAGCTTCTCTTCCCAGAACAGGCGGCGCAGTATGGTCTCCACATCCAGCGTGAGCAGCTCGTCGCGCGTGAGGCTGGAGGCCAGCGTGGCGATACGGTTGTAGTCCTCGTTCAGCCCGATGGCATCCTGACCCGACTGCTCGCTTTCGGTGGCAGCGGCCAGGTTGGCCTCACCCTTGACCGGCATGCGCTGGATCAGCAGGCCGGCGGCCACCTGGTCGTCGGCCGCCAGCACCAGCACGGTGTCCAGCTGTTCCGACTGCAGCATGTAGTGCTGCAGCGCGTCGGACACCTTGGTGAAGCGCCGGCCCTGCGCATCCTGCAGCGGCACCACGCCCTGGTAGGGCTGCTGGCCCGGCTGGCGCCCCTTGGGGTCCAGCGTGATGGCGCAGCGGCCGCCGCCGTGCACATTGAGCAGTTGTTCCAGCGTGGCGCCTTCGGGAGGGTCGCCGATCAGGGTGGCGGTGGCGCGCAGGCCGAAATCGGACTGCACCTCGGCCACAGCCAGCTTGACCGGGCCATCGCCCATGACCTGGAAGACCAGGGCGCCGTTGAACTTGATATTGGACTGCATGAGCACGCCCGCAGCCGCCATTTCTCCCAGCAGTTCGCTCACGGCAGCGGGGTAGGCGCCGGTCTCGCCGTTGCCCGCGCGGCGCTGCAGGATTTCCTGCCAGGCATCGGTGAGGCGAACGATGGAGCCGCGCACGGGCAGGCCTTCGAAGATGAATTTATGCAGTTCAGACACGCTGATGGATTCCGTAAAAAAGTGCCGGGCCTCGCTCAGCCCAGCTTGCGCAGCCCGGTCTTGAACCGTCGCGCATTGTCGACATAGTGTTGGGCGCTGCGGCGCAAGCCCTCGATCTGCTCGGGCGTCAATTGGCGCACGGCCTTAGCCGGGCTGCCGATGATCATCGAGCCATCGGGAAATTCCTTGCCTTCGGTGATGAGTGCTCCGGCGCCGACCAGGCAGTTGCGGCCGATCTTCGCGCCGTTGAGCACCACGGCACCGATGCCTATCAGCGACTCGTCGCCAATGGTGCAGCCATGCAGCATGACCTGGTGGCCCACGGTCACGTGGCGCCCCACGACCAGCGGCTTGCCCAGGTCGGCATGCAGCACGCTGGCGTCCTGGATGTTGCTGCCCTCACCGATGGTGATGCTCTCGCAGTCGCCGCGCAGCACGGCGCCGAACCAGATGCTGGCGTCTTCGGCCAGCTGCACATTGCCCATCACTTCGGCGCTGTCGGCCACCCAGGCCGACGCCGCCACTTCAGGGGCCACTCCATCCAGTTCATAGATCGCCATGGGTCTTTGTCTCCGTCAATTATTGGTGATGGCAGGAAACCTAGAATTGTAGGGATGGAGTTACGTCACCGCGCCCTTGAGGTCTTGTGCCTCACGGACCCCGAAGAAAAGGCCGCCGCCGCGTTGGACATGTATGCGCGGCAGGCGCTTTATTCAATAGCACCGCAGGCACCGGCCCTGCCGGATCCCGCGCCGGACCTGCCGGGCCGCCCGCTGCGGCCCGAGCTGCGCCACCACACCGCCGTTGCAAGGCGTTCGCCGGCGACGCCGGAAGGCCGGGCCGTGCTGATCCACGCCATAGCCCACATCGAGTTCAACGCCATCAATCTGGCGCTGGACGCCGTCTGGCGCTTTGACGGCATGCCGCAGCAGTACTACCTGGACTGGCTGCAGGTGGCCGCCGAGGAGGCCAAGCACTTTCGCCTGCTGCGCGAGCATCTGCGTGCGCACCTGGGCCACGACTACGGCGATTTCCCGGCCCACCAGGGCCTGTGGACCATGTGCGAGAAGACCGCCCATGACGTGGTGGCCCGCATGGCCCTGGTGCCGCGCACGCTGGAGGCGCGCGGCCTGGACGCCACGCCCCAGATCCAGAACAAGCTGCGCAACACGCGCGCGCCCGATGCGCTGGCGGCGGTGGACATCCTCGACATCATCCTGCGCGAGGAAGTGGGCCACGTGGCCATAGGCAATCATTGGTACCGCTGGCTGTGCGAGCGCGAAGGCCTGGAGCCCGAGGCCCACTACCAGGCGCTGACCCTGCGCTACGAGGCGCCGCGCCTGCGCCCGCCCTTCAACGAACGCGCACGCCGCGCCGCAGGCTTCACCGATACTGAACTGGCCTGGTTGCAGCAGGTCTGAAGAAAGCCTGCCTGCGCCGTGCGGACAGGCCCAGGCCGCTCGTGAAGCCACACAATGGTTTACAAACTAGGATGGGTCCGACTCCGCAATCGGACTTGTCCCAGCAGACACTGCCTGTCGGCATATTTATTCAGAACATTCCTACAATCAGATCTGCTGCTTCCCGTGTCCCTTCGACCGAACACTCCATGACCGAATTGCCTGTCCATCTCTTCAACGATGCCCCTGTGGCCAGCCCCGCGTCCACGGATCGGGGAATGATTGCGCGCCAGGCCATCGTCAACGGGGTGCAGCAGATCATCGGCTATGAGCTTTTCAACCGTTCGCGCGCCTACCCGGACCATACAGCGGCCTCGGATGTGTCCCTGGTGTTCACGGCCCTGTCGCATGCGGGCGAAGAAGATCTGGTTGGCACCAAGCTGATGTTCGTCAACTGCACGCATGAAAGCCTGGCCGGCGGGCATCTGGAGCTGCTCAACCCCGACAAGGTGGTGCTGGAGATACCGCCGCTGGGCCTGGCCGCCCAGCAGGAGGTACAGGCCCGCCTGCCCATCCTCAGCAATCTGCGCGCACGCGGTTTCAACCTGGCCTTCAATCACACGGTGCTGGAGTCCGCCTATGCAGCCTGGCTGCCCCTGGCCGACTACATCAAGTTCGACCTGTCCGTGCTGGCCCCTGACCAGTTGGCCGTGCTGGTCAATTTTGCCGGCCGCCACACGCGCGCCGAGCTGATCGCCGAGAAGGTGGAAAGCGCCCAGCAGCATGAGCAGGTGGGCCGCCTGGGCATACAGCTGTTCCAGGGCTTCTGGTTCGCGCGGCCCACGGTGGTGCGCACCAAGCTGCTGTCGCCCTCGCAGCAAAGCATTGTCCAGCTGCTGAATCTGGTGCGCCAGCAGGCCAGCACCGATGCCATCGAGGATGTGCTCAAGAAGGATGCGGGCCTGGCCTTCAACCTGATGCGCCTGATCAATTCCGTGGGCTTCGGCGTGCAGCGCGAGATCACCTCGTTCCGCCAGGCCGTGATGCTCATGGGCCTCAAGAAGCTGTTCCGCTGGGCGGCCATGCTGCTGACCGCATCGCGCAACGGCGGCCCGCCGCCGGCCATCGGCCAGACCGCCGTGATCCGCGGGCGGCTGATGGAGCTGCTGGCCCAGGAATCGCTGAGCGAGGAAGACTCCGACCAGGCCTTCGTCGTCGGCATCTTCTCGCTGCTGGGCAGCATGCTGGACCTGCCGCAGGACGTGGCCATGAGCCTGATCCCCGTGCCCGATGCCGTCTCCGCCGCCGTGCTGCGCCACGAAGGCGTGCTGGGCGAGTTGCTGATCCTGGCCCAGGCCTGCGAAGCCAGCGACGATGCAGCCTTCCACCGCAGCGCAGGCGCGCTGCGCCTGAGCAGCCAGCAGATCAACTGGGCCCATCTGCAGGCCCTGGCCTGGACCGACCAACTGGCAGACAGCTCGCTATAGCTATAAGCTATAGAACGCCATCGAAAGCCATCGCTCATCCATCTTTCTCAGCTTCCAAATGACTACCAACGACAACTCCTCCGCTCCGCCGCCCCCCCTGCCAGCCGGGGTGGAGGACGGGCAGGTGGCCGTCATTGCGCGCCAGGCCATCGTCAACGAGGCGCGCGATGTCTTCGGCTATGAGCTTTTCGACCGCTCCACGGCCCAGCATGCGCACACGGCGGCCTCCGATGCCGCCCTGCTCTTCAACGCGCTGTCGTATGCGGGCGCCGAAGCGCTGGTGGGCAAGAAGACAGTCTTCATCAACTGC
This sequence comes from Delftia sp. WY8, assembly GCF_018437695.1. Taxonomy (NCBI): domain Bacteria; kingdom Pseudomonadati; phylum Pseudomonadota; class Betaproteobacteria; order Burkholderiales; family Comamonadaceae; genus Delftia; species Delftia sp. WY8. The sequence goes on along the minus strand of NZ_CP049795.1, from coordinate 5,317,356 downwards.
ACGCATGACAGCCTGGCCGGCGGCCACCTGGAACTGATCCACCCCGACAAGGTGGTGCTGGAGGTACCCACGCTGGGCGAGAACGCCACGGCTGCCGATATCGAGGAACGCCTGCCCACCTTCCAGGCCCTGCGCCAGCGCGGCTTCCGCCTGGCCTTCAACCAGCACCTGCTGCGCCGCGCCTATGCCAGCTGGCTGCCTGCGGCCGCCTTCATCAAGCTGGACATGCAGACCTTCGCACTGGCCGATGCCGAGACCCTGGTGAAGTTCGCGCGCGCCCATACCAATGCCCAGATCGTGGCCGAAAAGGTCGAGACCTCCGAGCAGTTCGAGCGCATGCGCGACCTGGGCGTGCGGCTGTTCCAGGGCTTTTGGTTCGCCCAGCCGCAACTCGTGCAGGCGCGCACCATCCGCCCCACGCAGGCCACCATCATCCAGCTGATCAATCTGGTGCGCCAGCAGGCCAGCACGGACGAGATCGAAGCCCTGCTCAAGAAGGATCCCACGCTGTCCTTCAACCTGCTGCGCTTCATCAACTCCTCGGGTTTCGGCCTGTCGTGCGAGATCACCTCGTTCCGCCACGCGGTGATGATCCTGGGCCTCAAGAAGCTGTTCCGCTGGGCGGCCCTGCTTTTGACCACTTCGCGCGCGGGCGGCACGCCGCCGGCCGTGGGCCAGACCGCCGTGGTGCGCGGGCGCCTGATGGAGTTGCTGACGGCCGAGCTGCTCTCGCCCGAGGAGTGCGACAACGCCTTCGTGGTCGGCGTGTTCTCGCTGCTGGACGTGATGCTGGGCCAGCCCATGGAAAAGGCGCTGGAGTCCATCGCCCTGCCCCAGCCCGTGATCGATGCGCTGGTGCACAACAAGGGCGTGTTCGCGCCCTTCCTGGAGTTGACGCGTGCCTGCGAAAGCGGCGATGACGAAGGCTTCGCGCGCGCAGCCAATGCACTGCAGCTGTCCAACCACCAGGTCAACTGGGCGCATCTGCAGGCCCTGGCCTGGGCCGACAATCTCACGGCGGACGAGCCCATGGCATAGGCGGGCCCCGCACATCCGGCACCAAAGACAAAGGGCTTGCGGCCATGACGGCTGCAAGCCCTTTTTGCATGGGCGCCGGTGGCGCCCTGCGCTCCATCAATTGAGCTTGATGCCGGCTGCGCGAATGATGCGCGCGTTGGACTGGGACTCGGCCTCGATCTGGCGTGCAAAGTCCTCGGCCTTGCCGCCCATGGCCACGTTGTCGGTGGCCTCCAGCTTGGCGCGCATGTCCGGCTGGGCCAGCACCTGGTTGATCTCGGCATTGAGCTTTTGCAGCACGGGCGCAGGCGTTCCAGCGGGCGCGAAGATGCCGAACACCGAGGTCATGTTGGCGCTCTTGTAGCCCAGTTCGGCCAGCGTGGGAACGCCGGGCAGCGACTCCAGGCGCTGGGGTGCGCCCACGGCCAGGGCCTTGAACTTGCCCGCCTTGATGTGCTGCAAAACGGCCGGGCCGGCATTGGTGGACAGCACTTCGAACTGCGCGCTCAGGCCGTCATTGAGCTGCTGCCCGCCGCCCTTGTAGGGAATGTGCGTGATCCGGACCTGCGAGGCATGCATGATCTGCTCGAGCATGATGTGGCCCAGCGAGGCCAGGCCGGCCGTGGCCCAGCGCACTTCGCCGGGCTGCGCCTTGGCCTGGGCCACCAGCGCATTGAAGTCGGCCGCCGTGGAGCGGGCCGTGCCCAGCAGCAGCACGGGCGAGTACATCACGCTGGTCACGGGCACCAGGTCGCGCTGCGGATCGAACAGGGGCTTGCCCAGGTGCGGGCTCAGCGTCAGCGGGCTGATGGAGGAAAAGCCCAGCGTGTAGCCATCGGGTGCGGCCTTGGCCACCAGGTCCAGGCCGATGGCGCCGCCGGCGCCGGCCTTGTTGTCCACCACCACGGGCTGGCCCAGGCGGGCGGCCAGCTTCTCGCCCAGGGCGCGGGCCACCACATCGCTGACGCCGCCGGCCGGGTAGGAAACCACCACGCGGATGGGCCGGCTGGGCCATGCCGCATCGGCAGCCGACGCAGACATCGGCAGGGCCGCGGCAGCCACCGTCGCCGCCAGCATGGAAGTCACCAGCACATGCCGGCGCAGGAAATCAGTCATCGAGAACTCCGCAGAAACACATCGAACACGGCGGTGATTGTTGTGCAAAGCACATATCCCCGAGGCGGGCTTTGCCACTTCGACGGTTTCAACGCCAGAAATAGGCAATCCGGCGAACCGACCACATCCAATCAACCACGCGGATGGTGCAAAGCGTGCAGGGCCTTGAGCCGCTCGCGCGCCACATGGGTGTAGATGGTGGTGGTGGAGATATCGGCATGGCCCAGCAGCATCTGCACCACGCGCAGGTCTGCGCCATGGTTGAGCAGGTGGGTGGCGAAGGCATGGCGCAGCGTGTGCGGCGACAGCGGTGCCGTGACACCCGCAACCTGCGCGCAGCGCTTGACGATGACCCAGAACATCACGCGGCTCATCGCAGCCCCGCGCTGGGTCACGAAGACCGCATCGCTGCGCTGCCCGCCCAGGATGGCGCCGCGCGCCGTGGCCAGATAGCGCTCCAGCCACCAATGTGCCTCCTGGCCGAAAGGCACCAGTCTTTCCTTTTTCCCCTTGCCGGTCACGCGCAGCACGCCCGAGCGCAGATCGATGCCATGCATCGGCAGATCCACCAGCTCGCTCACGCGCAGGCCGCTGGCGTACATCAGCTCCAGCATGGCGCGGTCACGCAGGCCCAGCGGCGTATCGACATCGGGCGCCTTGAGCAGCGCCTCCACCTGAGCCTGCGTCAGCGTATGCGGCACGCGCGGCGGCTGCCGTGCCGCCAGCATGCGCACCGTGGGATCGGCCGCAATGCGCTGCTCGCGCAGCGCCCAGTGGTAGTAGCGGCGCAGCACCGTCAACCGCCGGTTCGACGAGCTGGCCTTGGTCTGCTCCACGCGCACCGCGAAATAGCCCTGCAGCTCCAGCTCGCCCGCCGCATCCAGCGCCAGCGGCGGCCGCTGGTGCGCCAGCCACCGCCCCCAGGCCGTCAGATCCCGGCGATAGGCCGCCAGCGTATTGCGCGACAGCCCGTCTTCCAGCAGCAGCGCATCCATGAAAAGGTCCAGCGCATCCAGGCTGGCCGGCAGCGGCGCGGGCCAGGATGCAGGATCGGCAGCAGGTTCGGCTTCGGCAACCGAGGGGGACATGATGGAAGCGGCAGGCACTTGGGACATCCCATCAAGCCTACAACGAAAAAACCCGAGGTCCGCAAGGAACCTCGGGCTCTGATCCAACCGCTCAGGGCGGTGCTTACTCCAGCGTGAGTTTTTGCTGGGCAACCACCTTCTTGTAGGTCTCGTACTCTTCCTTGATCTGCTTGGCGAACTCTTCAGGCGAGTTGCCGATGACCAGGGAGCCCGTGTCCTCGATGCGCTTGCGCACGGCCGGGTCCTGCAGCACCTTGCGCACGGCGGCGTTGATCTTGTCCACCACATCCTTGGGCATGTTCTTGGGGCCCAGGATGCCGTAGTAGGCCATGCGGTTCACCGGCTCCAGGCCCACTTCCTTGAAGGTGGGCACATTGGGCAGCACGGCCAGGCGCTGGGGCGCGGCCACCACGATGGGCACCAGGCGGTTGTCCTTGATGAACGGCAGGGCCGAGGGCAGGTTGTCCAGCACCATGGGCACCTGGCCCGCCACCACGTCGTTGAGCGCAGGGCCCGCGCCGCGGTAGGGGATGTGGGTGACGAAGGTGTTGGTCAGGCTCTTGTACAGCTCCATCAGCATGTGCTGGATGCCGCCCGTGCCCGAGGACGCATAGGAGTACTTGCCCTGGGACTTCTTGAGTTCGGCCTCGAAGCTCTTGTAGTCCTTGGCAGGGAACTTGGGGTTCACCGCAATCACGTTGGGCGTGGCCGCCACGTTGATGATGGGCGTGAAGTCCGTCAGCGTGTTGTAGGAGATCTTGGGGTTGATCGCGGGGTTGGTCGCCGTGGTCGAGACCGTGGCGATGCCCAGGCTGTAGCCATCGGGCTGCGAGCGCGCGGTTTCCATGGCGCCGATGACGCCGCCGCCGCCGCCGCGGTTGTCCACCACCACGGGCTGGCCCAGTTCCTTGGTCAGGGGTTCGGCGATCACGCGGGCGATGATGTCGGTCGTGCCACCGGGGGCGAAGGGCACCACCAGCTTGATCGGCTTGGTGGGGTAGGCCTGGGCCAGGGCTCCGGTGCTTGCGAGGACCAGGGTCAGTCCCATCCAGCTGCGACGATTCATACAGGATCTCCTTTTGGGGGTCGTGTTGACGAAGAGGTTTTCATGGACATCCGCAAGGCCGTGCCTGCGGATGGATGGTCTGCGAAATGAAGGCTCGCAAACGCTGCCACGGAACAGCCATGTTGGGGCCTGGAGCCCGCTGCGCGCTTGACGGTCGTCAGGACCTGCGCTTTCGGATCGGCTGTGTGGACCCCAGCGATGCTAAGGCCCGGGGCCCGGTTGTCACAGTTTGTCGCAGCACTGATTTCCCGGTGTTTACCCCTAGCCTCGCGCCATGGTTTCTCGGGAGACGCGGCGACTGCGGGGTTGCGCTTATGCTCAGCCCCCGTGAACTACGCCGTGCTGCTCTTCCCCGATTTTTCGCTCATCGTGCTTGGCTACGTGCTGTGCCGCTTCACACAGCTCAATCGCACGGTATGGCAGGCGGTGGAGGCGCTGGTGTACTACCTGCTGTTCCCGGTGCTGCTGTTCCACTCCATCGTCAAGAGCCCGGTGGACTGGGGTGCCACCTCCCACTTGCTGGCCGCTGGCGTGTGTGCGGCCCTGGTCGGCATCGGCCTGGCCTACAGCCTGCCCTGGTGGCCGGGCCTGCGCGGCCGGATCGACACACGCGAGCATGCCGGCGCCGTGCAGGTGGCGTTTCGCTTCAACTCCTTCATCGGCCTGGCGCTGGCCAGCCGGCTGGCGGGGCCTGAGGGCCTGCTGTTCATCTCGGTGCTGATCGGCGTGAGCGTGCCGCTGTGCAATATCGCGGCCGTCTGGCCCATGGCGCGCGGCAGCAACCAGCACTTCCTGGGGCAACTGGTGCGCAATCCGCTGATCGTGGGCACGCTGTCGGGTCTGGTGTTCAGCGCGCTGGGGCTGAAGCTGCCCGCACTGCTCGAGCCGTCAGTCTCCCGCATAGGCGCAGCCTCCATCGCGCTGGGCCTGATGTCGGCCGGCGCCGGCATGCAGTTCGGCGCGCTGGCCGCCGACAAGCTGCTGGCCGTGTGCCTGCTGGCCGTGCGGCATCTGGTGCAGCCGCTGATCGCCTATGCCATGGTGCGGGCATTTGGCCTCAGCGGTGCGCAGGCGCTGATCCTCATGGCCTTCTCGGCCCTGCCCACCGCATCGTCATGCTATGTGCTGGCCGCGCGCATGGGCTACAACGGCTCGTATGTGGCGGGGCTGGTCACGCTGTCCACGCTGCTGGGCGTGCTCAGCCTGCCGTTTGCGCTGAGCCTGCTGCAGTTCTGATGCCGCTGTGCCGCGGCGCCCCTACAGCACGGCACGCATGTCGTCCGTGAAGGCGGCCGTGATGTCGTCCTGGCGTGCGCGCTTCCTGGCCACCATGGTGATGTCCACGTCATAGCTGAAGAGGGATTCGTCCAGCGCGTGCAGCAGGCCGGCAGCCACATAGGGCGCTGCGTAATGTTCTGGCAGGTAGCCCAGGTGGGCGCCTGACAGGATGAGGATGGCGGCCGCCTCCATGTTGTCCGCCTCCGAGGTGACATGGCGCGGGCGCCCCGTCAGCGGCGCCTGCGGCAGTGGATAGGTGCGCCAGGTCCAGTCGGCTTCGCCCGCCTCCTGCGCGCCGATGCGGCCCGCGCGCGCGGCAAAGGGATGGCTGGCGCTGCAATAGGCCACCTGCCTTTCGCTGAACAGCCGCGTGTATTCCAGCGCCGGGGCGCGGTGCAGGAAATAGCCCACGGCGACCTGCAGCTCATCGCGCAGCAGCATTTCCTCCAGCTCGCGCGGCCCGCGCACCAGCACAGACAGGCGCACGGCCTCGTCGCGCTGGCGAAAGCGCTGTATGGCCCGCCCCATCAACGCGTTGTATTCCGTGGGTGCATTGCCGATCAGGCCGATGGCCAGGCTGCCGACCAGTTGCCTGTGCATGTTGCGCGCCTGCGCGCTGAATCCTTCCAGGCCCTGCAGCGCAGCGCGGGCCAGGTCGACGAAGCGCCGGCCCTTGGCCGTCAGGCGAAAGCCGCCGCGCCCGCGCTCGCACAGGCTGAACCCCAGGCGTGTCTCCAGCGTGGACAGCTGGCTGCTGAGCGTGGACTGCCCCACGCCAAGAATGGCCTGCGCAGCCGATACACCGCCCGCGTCGACGATGGCCAGAAAAACGCGCAGCAGCCGCAGGTCGAGATCTGAAACGGTATGGAGCATGGGGTTTTCACTCAGAAAAGATCGATGTTCATCGATGTTTGTAGATGGAACTTGAAATGGATGCAAGCCCGGCTGCTGTCTAGCATTCACGGCTGTTGCGGCGCGCTTCGGTTCACCGGAGCACGCCGCCAGCGCAGAACAAGAGGGGCGGTCCGTGACATTCACTTGCGTGAATACCGCTGTTTCAGAAGGACCCTGCACACGGGGTCGGAACAAAAGGGGAGAGAGACCATGGTGCTTGATATCTCGGTGGTAGTGATCTACGCGGCAGCCATGCTGCTGCTGGGCTGGTACGGCATGCGCCGCGCGAAGACGCAGGAGGATTTTCTCGTGGCGGGCCGCAACCTCGGGCCGGGCCTGTACATGGGCACCATGGCTGCCACGGTGATCGGCGGGGCCAGCACGGTGGGCACGGTACGCCTGGGCTACGTGTACGGCATCTCGGGCTTGTGGCTGTGCGCGGCTCTGGGTGCGGGCCTGCTGGTGCTGAACCTGTTCCTGGCCAAGCCCCTGCTCAGGCTGCGCATCTGCACCGTGACCCAGGTGCTGGAGCGGCGCTACAGCGCCCGCACCCAGCAGGCCAGCGCACTGGTGATGCTGGCCTATGCGCTGATGCTGGCGGCCACGTCGGTGATCGCCATCGGCACCGTGATGCAGGTGCTGTTCGACCTGCCTCTGTGGATCTCCATCCTGGTGGGCGGGGGCGTCGTGGTCATCTACTCGGCCGTGGGCGGCATGTGGTCGCTGACGCTGACGGACATCGTGCAGTTCGTGATCAAGACCGCGGGCCTGATGCTGATCCTGCTGCCCATCTGCCTGTACCGCGTGGGCGGCTGGGACCAGCTGGTTGCACGGCTGCCTGCGTCCAGCTTCGATGTCACATACATCGGCTGGGACACCATCGCCACCTACTTCGTCATCTATTTCTTCGGAATCATGATCGGCCAGGACGTGTGGCAGCGCGTGTTCACGGCCCGCAGCGAACGCGTGGCCGCCGTGGCGGGCAGCCTCGCCGGCCTGTACTGCGTGGTCTACGGGCTGGTCGGCGCCCTGGTGGGCATGGCGGCGCGGGTGCTGCTGCCGGAACTGGACAATCCCAACAACGCCTTTGCCGCCATCGTGCAGGCCAGCCTGCCGGACGGCGTCCGCGGCCTGGTGATCGCTGCCGCGCTGGCCGCCATGATGTCCACCGCCAGCGCGGCCATGCTGGCGGGCTCCACCGTGCTGGCCGAAGACCTCGTGCCCCTGCTGCGGCAAGGCAAGCCGCTGGCCGATGTGCGCTGGCACCGGCTGCTGACGCTGCTGGTGGGCCTTGCCGTGCTCGGCATCGCCCTGGTGGTGGACGACGTGCTCAATGCCCTGACCACCGCCTACAACCTGCTCGTGGGCGGCATGCTGGTGCCGCTGATCGGCGCCATCTACTGGCGCCGCGCCACCACGGCGGGCGCCATTGCCAGCATGCTGCTGGGCTGCGCCACGGCAGTGGTCTTCATGGTCCGCGACGGATTGGCCGCCAACACGCCGATCTACGCCAGCCTGGCCATGAGCACGGCCAGTTTCATCCTCATCAGCCTGGCGCAGCGCTCGCAGCAGCGCTCCCTGTCGGGCATCCAATCCTGAACCAAGGGACACCCATGACCCTCTTTACTGCAGACAGGCTGGCCGCGCTGCGTGCGCGCTTCGGCGGAGACAACGAGTCCGTCATCCACGATCCGCATTTCCGCACCGTGGCCGCTCACATCATCGACGCCAGCGGCACGCGCAGCGCACCCTACGCAGGCATTCCCACGCTGCTGGATGCCCCCATGCACCCCATGGACTGGAGCCGCCCGGACTTCGGCGAACTGCAGGCCGCGCTGATCGGCGTGCCCATGGACCTGGGCATCAGCAACCGCAGCGGCTGCCGCTTCGGGCCCAGGGCGCTGCGCGCGATAGAGCGCGTGGGCCCCTACAACCATGTGCTCAGATCCGCGCCCACGCGCGAGCTGCGCGTGGCGGACATCGGCGACGTGCCGCTGTCCAGCCGCTACAGCCTGGAGCAGTCGCACCGCGACATAGAGTCAGCCTTCGCGAAGATCCATGCGGCCGGCGTGATTCCGCTGTCTGCAGGCGGAGACCACTCCATCACCCTGCCCATACTGCGCGCGCTGGGCCGCGACCGGCCACTGGCCCTGGTCCACTTCGATGCCCACTGCGATACTGGCGGCCCCTTCGACGGCAGCCGCTTCCACCACGGCGGCCCCTTTCGCCAGGCCGTGCTGGATGGCGTGCTCGACCCCACGCGGACCATCCAGATCGGCATACGCGGCGCGGCCGAATATCTCTGGGAGTTCTCCTACGAGTCGGGCATGACGGTGATCCACGCAGAGGACCTTCCCGCGCTGGGCGTGGACGGCGTCATTGCCCGCGCACGCGAGGTGGTGGGCGATGCGCCCGTCTACGTCTCCTTCGACGTCGACTGCCTGGACCCGGCCTTTGCGCCCGGCACGGGCACGCCCGAGGTGGGAGGCCTGACGGTGCGCGAAGCCCAGGCCATGGTACGCGGCCTGGCCGGCATCCACATCGTGGGCGGTGACGTGGTCGAGGTCTCGCCCGCCTACGACGCCACCACCAACACCGCCCATGCGGGCGCGCAGATGCTGTTCGAAATCCTCAGCCTGATCTGCGCACGCCACGCCGACCGAGGCGCCGCAAGCCCTGTCTAGGTGCCCGCCCCGTCCCCGTGCCAGGTGGACGACCCCATGCCCTCCGCCCCCGGCTCACGCAGCAGCTCCAGCGGCGTGCTGCCGTAGCGTGCCCTGAAGCGCCGGGAAAAATGCGCGAGCGAGTTGAAGCCGCAGCGCTGCGAGATTTCCGTGACGCCCAGCGTTCCCGGCTTCGCTGCGCGCAGCAGCGCATGGGCGCGCTCCAGTCGATAGTCCATGAGTTCGGCGCTGAGGCTGGTGCCTTCGCGCGACAGCCGCGATTGCAGCGAGCGCACGGAAAGTCCCAGCCTCGATGCCACGCGCTCCGGCCCCAGCGCCGGGTCCGGATATTGGCGGGCGATCAATTGGCGCACCCGGCACAACAGCACGTGCATGGGCGCGTCAGGCCGGGCTGCAGCCCTTTCGGCCCCGGCCTGCAGCACGGTCTTCAAGGTGTTGATGACCAGATCGGACAGCTGCGCGGACTCGCCCTCGGGCAGGGGCGCCTGCCATGCATGGATCAGTTGCATCTGCTGGACGAGCAGCTGCAACGACGCGCAGTCAGGCAGGCTGCGTGCCAGCAGTTGCGAAGCCATGCCTGCGCACGAATCGATCAGCGCCAGCGGCACGGCCAGCACGAGCAGGTCCACGGCTTCGTCCTGCCAGATGCGGTAGCCGCACCGCTCGTCCAGCAGGAACATTTGGCCGGGCTGCGCATGCGACTCGCCGCCCGCAACCGCCGCGCCCGGCCCATCGAGCGCAGACACCCGGGCGCGACCCTTGAGGTAGAGCAGGCACAGCAGGCTGGCCGGGCTCGCGCGCTGGCAACCCGCCTGCAGGCGCTGCATGCCGTGGCCCGCCGCCATCTGGATGCGGTTGAACACCACCGCGCCCACGCCACGCGATGTGAGCACGGCGTCGAAGCGCTCGGGCCGCGCCACCAGGGGCGTGTGCGGCATCTGCGCCTCACGGCTGGCATCGCTCCAGAATTGCGCTCGCCCCAGGGGGGCGACATGCATCGTGGACCACCGGTTGTATGTCATACATTCCTCGCCCGGCGCGCAGCGCGCGGCCTGTTTTTGTGAGGGGCTGTGCGGGGAAGTCGATCGCGCCCCGGGGACTCGGGCAGACGGACCGACGACAGGGCCACGCGGCAGCATGAACCCTGGATTTTCGGGATTCCGGTGCCATCAGGCCATTGGACCATTCTGAAAATCGGCAGTCGACCGGGATGAATTCCTAGGCCGTTGCGCCAAAGCGGCCCGGATCACCGCGCGATGGCAGGCAGCCGCTCGCTCCACAGCGTGGACTGGTTGCGGCCGTTGCGCTTGGAGTAGTACAGCGCGGCGTCGGCACGCTCCAGGCAGCCCTGGGCCGAGGCATCGCTGCGCTGCAGCTCGTACACGCCCAGGCTGATGGTGATGCGCAGGTCGCCGGCCAGGCCCGCATCGATGGCGCGCGCGGCAACGGTTTCGCGCAGGCTTTCGGCGCGGCGCAGGCCCACCTCGGCATCGGTGTCGGACAGCAGCACGGCAAACTCCTCGCCGCCCAGCCGGCCCACCATGTCTTCCCTGCGCATCTCCTGCGCCACCGAGGCCAGCAGTTCCTTGAGCACGATGTCGCCCACCGCGTGGCCGTAGCCGTCGTTCACCTGCTTGAAGTGGTCTATGTCCAGCATGATCAGCGTGGAATGCGCGACCAGGCCGCTGCGCAGATGGTCCAGCTCCATCGCCAGCCGCTCCAGGAAGGCGCGGCGGTTGGGAATGCCCGTCAGCGCATCGGTCAGCGCCAGCGTTTCCAGCTGGGATTCGCGCTGCTGCCTCTCCGTCGCATCGTGGAAGACCCAGCAATGGCCGATGGAGCGGTCGCCGTCGCGCAGCTGCATGCCCTCGATCTCCACATAGTGGCCATCGGGCAGCGCATGCAGGGAGCGGCCGGCCACGGGCCCTGCGCTGAGCACGCCTGCCACCGACGCCGGCAGCAGCTGGATCAGCGCCGGCATGCCCAGCCCCACAAGGGCGGCAGGCGCCATGTCCAGTTGCAGGGCAGCGGCCAGCATGCGGTTGGCCGCCAGCACCTGGCGGCCCTGGGCGTCGGTGACCAGAATGCCTGCGGGAAAGCGGTCGATGATGGCCTCCAGCCGGTGCTGGGTCTCGGCCAACGCGGTCTCGGCGCGCCGGCGCGCGTCGGTATCGATCATGGTCCAGATGACGCGGCCGTCGTCCTCGTCGGGGTCCAGCAGCGAGCCCTGCATGTCGAACCAGTGGCCCGAGCCCGACGGCATGCGCAGGATCCATTCCGTGCGCACCGTGCCGCGTGCGTTGAGCTGCCCGTACAGCTGGCCGAAGCGTTCGAAACTCTCGTCGCTGACATGCAGCGAGCGCAGGTTCACGCCACCGGGCAGCCGGTCTGTCTCGATCTCAAAGGTCTGCACCGCGCGCTCGTTGGCATAGAGGATTTCGCGCTGGGGACCGGCCATGACGATCAGGGCGCTTCCCCGGTCCAGCAAGGCCTTGATCAGGCGGGACTGCTCCACGCGCTGCTGTATGTCGGTGTGCGTGCCCAGCATGCGCACGGGCTTGCCGTCGGCATCGCGCTGGGTGATTTCGCCGCGCGACTCCACCCACAGCCAGCTGTCGGCCGAGCTGCGCAGCCGCATCTCCACGCGGAAGTCGGCACCGGCCTCGGCATGGCGCTGCAGCCGCGCCAGCACGCGCGCCCTGTCCGAGGGATGAACCATCGCGCAGAAGGCGTCGTAGTTCATGGGGAACTGGCCTGGCTCGAAGCCCAGCATCTGGTAGCAGCGCGCATCCCACTCCACATGGCCGCTGCGGCAGTCCCACTCCCACAGGCCGTCACGCACGGCGCCCACCGTCAGGCGCAGGCGCTCCTCGCTGTGGCGTATGGATTCCTGTATGGCCTGGTCCTGCGTGACGTCGTGCACATAGCCATGCCACAGCAGCGAGCCGTCTTCCTCCTGCTGCGGCCGGGCGTGGCCGTGCAGCCAGCGCAGCTCGCCTCCAGGCCCGTAGACGCGGTATTTGTGCTCCCAGACATCCTTGCGCCCCACGCTGTCCTGCACCGAGGTCGCCAGGGCGGGCAGATCCTCGGGGTGCACGCGCTTGAGCAGTTCATGGTCGGCGAACCGGACGGCGTCGGCCCTTGCGCCATGCAGCTCGAAGAACCCCGGGCTGGTGAAGGGAAACTGGAACTGGCCATCCGCGCCGATGCGGAACTGGAACAGCCCCCCGGGCACCTCCTGCGCCAGCCGCGCGAAGCGCCGCTCGCCCTGCAGCCGCATGCGCTCGCTGAGCTGGCGCTGGCGCGCCAGCCACAACGTCAGCAGTAAGGCCAGCAGCAGCACCGCCGTGCCTATGCCATTGCGCAGCAGGCCGCGCTCCAGCGATTCCTCCAGCGATTCGAAGATGGCCTTCTTGTCCAGCCCTGCGCTGACGATCAGCGGATAGCCCTCCACCCTGCTCCAGGCATACATGCGCAGCACGCCATCGACCGAGGACTCGGCCTCGTAGGTGCCGCGCTCCATGGCCGGCGCGAACTGTGACACGCGCACATCGGAGACCGAACGCCCCATCACCTCGTCCTGTCCCTGAGAGCGCGCCAGATAGACACCGTCGGTGCGCAGCAGCAAGATCACGTCCTTGGCGCCATCGAAGATGGACTGGAAATAGCGCGAAATGTATTCGGGCGACAGCGACAGCACCAGCACGCCCGAGAACTGCCCCTGGCGGTACAGCGCGCGGCTCAGCTGTATGGTCCATTTGTGGGAGACACGCCCCTGCACGGGGCGGCCGATGAACATGCCCATGTTCTCGCGGTTGGCATGCACCTGGAAATGCTCGCGGTCCCGGATGGAGACCTTGGCAGCCCGCGTCTGCACCTCCTGCTGGAGGTTGGAGTACACGATGTCCCCTTTCTCGTCGGCCACGGCGATCTGCAGTAAGGTGCCGGCCGGGTAGGCGTCGAACGTGGTCTGCACGGCACGCCGAAACCCGTCGACATCGCCATCGGCAAAGTCGGACTCCAGGCCGCGCATGGTGTAGTCCAGGCCGGACAGCAGGGTCTGCACCTGCACCGACACCGCATGCGACATTTGCCCCACCCGCAGCCAGGACTGGGACTCGGTAAAGCTGCGCTGCGTGCGGTGGCTGTCCACCAGCACCGTCCAGTACGCCACCGTGGCCAGCAGCACGCAGCACAGGCCCACCCAGACGGCCACCGTGGTCTGGGTCAGCGGTTCTGCGTTCAGCAGGCGGGACAGGCTGCGGGGAGGCTTTGCGCGCATATCAAACATCATGTTGAGTCACACAGGCCCCGCGCCTTCAAGGGCAGTGGCCCGCAACAGGCCGCCGGGGGGCACTCCGACAGAGCGCAACAATTGTTTCACACACAAGCGCCCTGGTCTTATCAGCTCAATCCGATCTTTGCGACAGTGCCCAGGCCACATGCTCGCGCACCATGGCGTCGGGATGTTCGGCGCGGCTGGCCAGCGCCTGGCGCAGTGCCGTATCGCCGGTTTCACGCCAGGCGTTTCCCAGCGCCACGGCCACGTTGCGCAGCCAGCGCGCATGGCCTATGCGCCGGATGGGACTGCCTTCGGTCAGGCGCAGGAAGGTCGGCTCGTCCCAGGCAAAGAAGTGCACCAGCTGCCCGCCGGACAGGGCCTCGCGCGCATCGAAGTCGGGCAGGCGACTGGGCTGGGCGAACTTGTTCCAGGGGCAGGCCAGCTGGCAGTCGTCGCAGCCATAGATGCGGTTGGCCATCAGCGGCCGCAGCTCCTCGGGAATGGCGCCCGCATGCTCGATGGTCAGATAGGAGATGCAGCGCCGCGCGTCCACCCGGTGCGGCGCCACGATGGCGCCCGTGGGGCAGGCCGTGATGCAGGCCGCGCAGCTGCCGCAGTGCGCGGTCACCGGCGCCGTGGGCTCCAGCGCCAGGTCCACATAGATCTCGCCCAGGAAGAACATGGAGCCTGCCTCGCGGTTGAGCACCAGCGTGTGCTTGCCACGCCAGCCCTGGCCGCTGCGCCGGGCCAGCTCGGCCTCCAGCACGGGAGCGGAATCTGTGAAGGCGCGGTGGCCGAAGGGGCCGACCTCCTGGGCGATGCGCTCTGCCAGCTTCTGCAGCCGGTTGCGCAGCACCTTGTGGTAGTCACGGCCCCGGGCATAGACGGAGACGATGCCCTCGTCGGGCCGCTGCAGCCGCGCCCACTCCACCGCTTGCCAGGCGCCCGGCGCATCGGCAGGCGTGTCGCGCGGCAGGTAGTCCATGCGCGCCGTGATCACGCTGACCGTGCCCGGCACCAGCTCGGCAGGCCGCGCGCGGCGCAGTCCGTGGGCCTGCATATAGTCCATCTCGCCATGGAACCCCTGGGCCAGCCACTGCATCAAACCCGGCTCCGCAGACGACAAATCCACGCCAGCCACGCCAATTTGGGAAAATCCCAGTTCGCGGGCCCAGCCTTGCATCAAAGGAACCAATTGACTGCTGCACAACATACTCCCTCGATTGTAGAAAGCGCCCGGCCGCAGGATGCGGAAACTGCGGGCCATCGCTGGATATGGGGCAGCGAGGAAGACACGCAGCGGTTTGCGCAGCAGCTCGCGGACCATCCGGCGCTGCGCAATGCCTACGTCACGCTGCACGGCGACCTGGGCGCCGGCAAGACCACGCTGGTGCGGCACTGGCTGCGCGCACTGGGCGTGCAGGGCCGCATCAAAAGCCCCACCTATGCCGTGGTGGAGCCGCACGAGGCGCCGGGCCTGTCCATCTGGCATTTCGACTTCTACCGCTTCGACGATCCGCGCGAGTGGGAGGATGCAGGATTTCGCGATATTTTCGCCAGCCCCGGTCTCAAGCTGGCAGAATGGCCCGAAAAGGCCGCAGCGCTTACGCCTGCGGCAGATATAGCTATTCATATCGAAGCAATCGACGAGACGCAGCGCCAGGTGAGCCTGATCGCCGGCACGCCCGTCGGACGCGCCGTGATCGAAGCACTCAAGGCATGAGCGACGCCCAATCCTTCTCCTATCCGTCCGGCCTGTCGCGCCGCAACCTGCTGCAGGCGGGCTCCATCGTGCTGCTGCTGGGCCGCCAGCACATTGCGCACGGCGCCACCATCGTGGCCGTGCGCGTCTGGCCTGCGCCAGAGTACACGCGCGTGACCATCGAGTCCGACCGGCCGCTGGCTGCCAAGCAGTTCTTCGTGGACCAGCCGCCTCGGCTGGCCGTGGACATCGAAGGCATCGACCTCAATCCCGCGCTGCGTGAGCTGGTCGCCAAGGTGCGCTCCGACGACCCCAACATCGCATCCATCCGCGTGGGCCAGAACTCGCCCAGCGTGGTGCGCCTGGTGATCGATCTCAAGCAGCCCGCCAAGCCCCAGGTCTTCACCCTGCAGCCGGTGGCGGCCTACAAGCACCGGCTGGTGTTCGACCTGTACCCGGCCAAGGCCGTGGACCCGCTGGAGGCGCTGATCAGCGAGCGCCTGCGTGATGCCTCCGGCGACGACACCGCCGTGGCGTCGGCACCTCCACCACCTCCTGCACCCGCAATGCCCCGCCCCCCAGGCGCCGCGGCGCCGGCCCCCGACCCTCTGGGCGACCTGATCGCCCAGCACAGCGGCGGCCCGGGCGGCAAGACGCCTGCGCCGCCGCCTGCCGTGATCGCGCAGGCGCCGGCTCCCGCGGCTGCGCCGCGTCCTCCTGCCCCAGCGCCTGCGCCCGTTCCGGCCCCTGCCCCCATTGCCGCGCCCAACATCGCCACCTCGCGCCAGACCGACCGCATCATCATCGTGGCGCTGGACCCGGGCCACGGCGGCGAGGACCCCGGCGCCACCGGCCCCAGCGGCACGCGCGAGAAGGATGTGGTGCTCAAGATCGCCCACCTGCTGCGCGACCGCATCAACAACACCCGCATCGGCGGCAGCCCCATGCGCGCCTTCATGACGCGCGACGCCGACTTCTTCGTGCCGCTGGCCACCCGCGTCGAGAAAGCCCGGCGCGTTCAGGCCGACCTTTTCATCAGCATCCATGCCGATGCCTTCACCACGCCGGCTGCGCGTGGCGCCAGCGTCTTTGCGCTCAGCGACAAGGGCGCCTCCAGCACGGCCGCGCGCTGGCTGGCCAACAAGGAAAACCAGTCCGACCTCGTGGGCGGGCTGAACATGGGCTCGCAGGACCAGCACGTGCAGCGCATGCTGCTGGACATGAGCACCACGGCCCAGATCAAGGACAGCCTCAAGCTCGGCGGCGCCCTGCTGGGCGAGATCGGCAACATGGCCAAGCTGCACAAGCCGCGCGTGGAGCAGGCCGGCTTTGCCGTGCTCAAGGCGCCCGACATCCCCAGCGTGCTGGTGGAGACCGCCTTCATCAGCAACCCCGAGGAAGAAGCCCGGCTGCGCAGCAGCGCCTACCAGGTGCAGCTGGCCGACGCGCTGATGCGCGGCATCCGCAACTACTTCGCGCACAACCCGCCGCTGGCCCGCAGCCGCTCCGTCTGAGCCGCGAGGGTTGCCACAGGCACGGCGGCATGCCGTCCGCCGCCGCTGTCGGACAGGCAGGACCGGACGCTTCCAAACCGCCCGGCCCCAGCTCGGGCAACTCTCCTACCACGGCCGCAGGCCGTGAATGAGAGCATGCCAACATGTTCCACACAATGCTTGCGCCACCATCCATCCGCCGAAGCAACGCAGGCCACGACAGGAGATGAACATGAAGACACGCCTTTATTCCATTGCCGCCGCTGCCGCCATTGCCTTGTTCTCTGCCGGCTGTTCCACCAACCCCAGCAACGCCCAGATCGGTACCGGCGTCGGCGCCGTGGCCGGTGGTGTGGTGGGTGACGCACTGTTCGGCAGCACGCTGGGCACCGTGGGCGGCGCAGCCGCCGGCGCACTCATCGGCAACGAGGTGGGCAAGCGCAACGACCGCCGCTGACCCCTGCCGCCGCCGTTCGGCCACTGAACGAAAAAGCCCCTTGCGCCATCACGGCGCAAGGGGCTTTTTGCTGGGCGCTGAAGGCTCAGGAAGCCGTCTTGGGCGCGCGGCCCGCGCGCCATGCGCCGAAGATGGCGATCAGGCCCGGCACCAGGATCAGGCCCCAGATGATCTTCTCCAGGTTCTCGCGCACCCAGGGCAGGTTGCCGAAGAAATAGCCGGCGGCGCTGATGCCGAACACCCAGACAATGGCTCCGCCCACGTTGAAGGCCGTGAACTTGCCCCGGTCCATGGCAGCCACACCGGCCACGAAGGGGGCAAAGGTGCGGATGAACGGCATGAAGCGCGCCAGCACGATGGTGATGCCGCCGTAGCGCTCGTAGAACGCATGGGCCTGGTCGAAGGCACGCCGGTTGAACCAGCGCGAATCCTCCCACTGGAACACCTTGGGCCCTATGTAGCGGCCTATGGTGTAGTTGCACTGGTCGCCCAGCACGGCCGCCACCAGCAGCACGGTGCAGGCGATCGAATAGTCCATCAGTCCCACGCCGCACAGCGCGCCGACGATGAACAGCAGCGAGTCGCCGGGCAGAAAGGGCATGACCACCACGCCCGTCTCCACGAAGACGATGAGAAACAGCAGCGCGTACACCCAGGGTCCATAGGCCACGACGAAGGCCTCCAGGTGCTTGTCTATGTGCAGGATGAAGTCGATCAGGAACTGAATGATTTCCAAAAGAAGGTCCTCCGCGGCGGGCGCCGCACCGGCCCGTACTGTACTTCGCCGGCATGCCCCCACAGCCGAGCCAGAGCCAATCGCACCGCCGCGCACACCGGCGCTTGCATGGAACTACAAATGCTTGGAATCGCGCCTGTTTTGTTACACAACTTGATAAAACTCTACGAAAAACTCACGAGTGCGTCAGCTTTTTGCAGGCAAAGTCCTTGCATGCCGTCGGCACCGCCGGCCCGGCCTCACCACCATCATCAGGACAAAAGGAAGCAAGCCATGAACAAGACCCTTCGCACCTTCGAGCGCATGACTGAACGCAAGTCGGGCACCACCATGGGCCGCAGCCTGGCCGTCGCCGCCCTTGTGGCCGGCGCGCTGGCCCTGGGCGGCTGCGCCCACCGTCCCAACAACGCGCAGCTGGGCACGGGCGTGGGTGCCGTGGCCGGTGGCGTGCTGGGCAGTGCCCTGTTCGGAACCACGCTGGGAACCGTGGGCGGCGCGGCCGCCGGTGCGCTGGTCGGCAACCAGATGGGCAGCAACAGCGACCGCGCCGGCCGCCGCCGCTGAGGCCGCGCGGCCCCGGCCGCTCTCATCAAAGAGTGCCCCCGGCTCTGGCCTTTGTGGCCGGGGACGCCTCTTGGAGCCGCCTGTGCGGCTCCTTTTTTTGCGCGTGCCCAAGGCACTCCGACCCCATTCCCACAGGCACCAAGCGGTGGATGCGAGCCCCTAGAATTGCCCTGTGAACGCATCCACCCCCTCCCCCGACACCCTCCCCCGCCGCCCCATCCGCGACCTGCCCGACGAGCTGATCAGCCAGATCGCGGCCGGCGAAGTCGTCGAGCGCCCTGCCTCGGTGGTGCGCGAACTCGTGGACAACGCCCTGGATGCGGGCGCCCGCCAGATCAACGTGCGGCTGCTGGCCGGCGGCGTGCGGCTGATCTCGGTGGAGGACGACGGCGGCGGCATCCCGCGCGACGAGCTGCCCGTGGCATTGCGCCGCCATGCCACCAGCAAGATCACCGACCTGCACGACCTGGAGACCGTGGCCACCATGGGCTTTCGCGGCGAGGCGCTGGCGGCCATCTGCTCGGTGTCCGAGGCGTCCATCCTCTCGCGCCCAGCGGGCCAGGACTCGGCCTATCTGCTCGATGCGCGCAGCGGCGAGCTGCGCCCCGCCGCCCGCAACCAGGGCACGACGGTCGAGGTCAAGGAGCTGTTCTTCTCCACCCCGGCCCGCCGCAAATTCCTCAAGAGCGATGCCACGGAGCTGGCCCACTGCATCGAGTCCGTGCGCCGCCATGCGCTGGCCCGGCCCGACGTGGGCTTTGCCATCTGGCACGAGGGCAAGCTGGTCGAGCAGTGGCGTGCCGCCGGCAGCATGTCGGATGAAGCCCTTGCGCGCCGCCTGGGCGATGTGCTGGGCGACGCCTTCGTGCAGAACTCCGTGACGGTGGAGCACTGGTCGGGCGCCGTCCACGTCACGGGCCGCGCGGGCATTCCCGATGCGGCGCGCTCCCGCCCCGACCACCAGTTCTGCTACGTCAATGGCCGCTTCGTGCGCGACAAGGTGCTGACCCACGCCTCGCGCAGCGCCTACGAGGATGTGCTGCACGGCCACAAGCAGCCCGTCTATGCGCTGTATGTGGAGATCGACCCTGCGCGCGTGGACGTGAACGTGCACCCCACCAAGATCGAGGTGCGCTTTCGCGACAGCCGCGAGGTGCACCAGGCCGTGCGCCACGCCATAGAGAATGCGCTGGCCGCCCCGCGCGCGGCGGCCGCAGCCGCCGCTGCCGCCGAGGAAGCCGCCCGCACCCCGGAGCTGGCCCCTGCCGCACCGGCCACCGCGCCCATGGTGGCGGCTCCCGCCTGGCCCCAGGCGCGCATGAGCTTTGGCGATGAACAGGGCGGCCACAAGGTCAGCAACATGGCGGGCCTGTGGGCACCCATGCGCGAACCCGCGCCGGCCCCCGTGGCGCTTCCTGCCCAGACGGCCATGCAGACTGCCGGTGCCGCCGAAGTCGCGGTGGACAGGCCCGGCGTGCAATGGCCTGCCGGCGATGTGCCCGCCAGCTACGCACCCGCTGCACAGCCCCAGCCAGCCACCGTCACCGTCTCCGTCACCGAGCCTTCACCTGCGAACTTCACGCCCCCCGCAGCGGACACCGCTGCCGCTGCCGAGGAAACCATCTGGCCCCTGGGCCGCGCCGTCGCCCAGATCCACGGCGTGTACATCCTGGCCGAGAACGCCCAGGGCATGGTCGTGGTGGACATGCATGCGGCGCACGAGCGCATCGTCTACGAGCAGCTCAAGAATGCCGTCAACGCGGCAGAGCAGATCCCCAGCCAGCCGCTGCTGATTCCCGCCACCTTCGCCGCCACGCCCGAGGAAGTGGCCACGGCCGAGGCCCATGGCGACACGCTGCAGGCCCTGGGCATGGAGGTTTCCCCCTTCTCGCCCAAGACGCTGGCCGTGCGTGCCGTGCCCGCCACCCTGGCCCAGGGCGATGCCGTGGAGCTGGCGCGCAGCGTGCTGGCCGAGCTGGCCCAGCACGACGCCAGCACCGTGGTGCAGCGCGCGCGCAATGAGATCCTGGCCACCATGGCCTGCCACGGCGCCGTGCGCGCCAACCGCCGCCTGACGCTGGACGAGATGAACGCCCTGCTGCGCCAGATGGAAGTCACCGAGCGCTCCGACCAATGCAACCACGGCCGCCCCACCTGGCGGCAGATGAGCATGAAGGAATTGGACGCGCTGTTCCTGCGCGGTCGCTGAACCTGCCCGGCCGCCGTCAGCGCCGTCAACGCCGTCAGTCGCGCATGTTCGCAAACGCCGCCAGCTGCTCGTACTTGCGGTCTTCCTCGGCGATCAGGCGCGCCAGGTCCTCGCGGCCCGAGGCGGGCACCATGCCTGCATCTTCCAGGCGCTTGCGCACGGCGGGCTCGGCCAGCGCCTCCTGCAGGGCCGCCGTGATGCGCTGCGCGGTGGCGGCGGGCAGTCCGCGCGGCGCCATCAGCGCAAACCAGCCCACCAATTCATAACCGCGCAGCGGCGCCAGCTCGGCCATGGCCGGGACCTGGGGCAAGGCGGACAGGCGCTGCGCGCTGGTGACCGCCAGCGGCACGATGCGCCCGCTCTGCAAAAACGGTTGCGCCGCGGTGGGCGAGAGCATGGCCAGGTCCAGGCTGCCGCCCGCCAGGTCGCTGGTCAACGGCGCCACGCCGCGGTAGGGCACATGGGTGATGGAAACACCCGCGCGCTGCTTGAACAGCTCTCCCGCGAAATGCAGGGTCGATCCCACGCCCGAGCTGCCGTAGCTGAGCTTGCCGGGCTGGCGGCGCGCCAGCTCCAGCAAGTCGGCCAGGGTCTTCATGCCCAGGCCCGGGCGTGCGGCCAGGATCAGCGGGCTGGTGGCCACCAGGCCCAGCGGCGTGAAATCGCGGCGGCCGTCGTAGCGCTGCGCGGGGTTGACGATGCGCGTGGCCACCAGTTCGTTGCTGGCCCCCACCAGCAGCGTGTAGCCATCGGCCGGTGCGGAGGCCACGCGCTGGGCCGCAATGGCACCGGCCGCCCCGCCCACGTTGTCCACCACCACCGTGCCGCGCAGCCGCGCGGCCAGCGCATCGCCCACCACGCGGGCGGCCAGGTCCACCGAACCACCGGCCGGGTATCCGACGACCAGCTTCAAGGGCTTGGCAGGAAAGCTGCCCTGGGCAGCAGCCGGCAAGGCCAGCCCCAGCGCGGCGGCGCCCAGGAGGCTGCGGCGGCTCAGGACCTGGCGGGCCTCGGAGGAGAGAGGAGATGCAGTGCGCATGGTGGCAATCGCAGGTGAAGTCGTGAAAGGAATCCGGTGCGGGCGCGGCGCCTCAGGCGGCGGACAGAAAGCGCCGGGCCAGCTTCACCCAGTAGGTGGCGGCCAGCGGCAGGATGCGGTCGTTGAAGTCGTAGCCGGGGTTGTGGACCATGCAGCCGCCCGTGCCATGGGTGTCGCCCACGCCGTTGCCCACGATCAGGTAGCTGCCAGGGCATTGTTCGAGCATGAAGGAGAAGTCCTCGCTGCCCGTCAGCGGCTGCAGGTCGGGGATCAGCGCCTGCTCGCCCAGCCAGTCGCGCGCCACCTCGCGGGCGAAGGCCGTGCTGGCCGCATCGTTGACCAGGGCCGGATAGCGCCAGCGGTAGTCCACCACGGCCTCGGCCCCCAGCGTGGCGGCCTGGGCATGGGCCAGGGCGGTGATGCGTTCGCGCAGCAGGGCACGCACCTCGGGCCGGTAGGCGCGCACGGACAGGCGCAGCTCCACCTCGCCAGGGATCACGTTGGGCGCATCGCCGCCATGGATGGCGCCCACGCTGACCACGGCCATGTCGCGCGGATCGACATTGCGCGAGACCACGGTCTGCAGCGCCAGCACCAGGTGGGCCGCCGCCACCACCGGGTCGGCCGACAGGTGGGGCGCCGAGCCATGGCCGCCCTTGCCGCGCACGGTGATGATCACCGTGTCCGACGAAGCCATGAACGAGCCCTCGCGAAAGCCGAACTGCCCCTCTGCAAAGCCCGGCATGTTGTGCAGCGCAAAGATGGCATCGCAGGGGAAAAGATCCAACAGGCCATCCTCCACCATCTTGCGGCCCCCGCCCAGGCCCTCCTCGGCCGGCTGGAAGATCAGGTGCAGCGTGCCGTCGAAGCCGCGCGCCTGGGCCAGCTCGCGCGCGGCGGCCAGCAGGATGGCGGTATGGCCGTCATGCCCGCAGGCATGCATGCGGCCCGCGTGGAGGCTGGCATAGGGCAGGCCGGTCTGCTCGTGGATGGGCAGCGCGTCCATGTCGGCGCGCAGGCCCAGGCGCCGCGTGCCTGCTCCGACCCGCAGCGAGCCGACCACGCCCGTGCCTCCCAGGCCCCGGTGCACTTCGTAGCCCCAGGAGGCCAGGCGCTCGGCCACCAGGTCACTGGTGGCGAACTCCTCGAAGGCCAGCTCGGGATGGGCATGCAGGTGATGGCGCAGGGCCACCATCTCGGCCTGCGTGGCGCGTATGCCGGCAAGCACCGGATCGGCGGCCTCGGCCATGGTGGAAACGGGCGGTTCAATGTTCATGCCCGCAGTCTAGGAAGCGTGGGCAGCGGGTGGAAGACCACCAGTGCCTGCCCTGCCAGGCATTGCCTGTCATCCCCTGAACACCTGCACGCGCCAATCACAGGCATGGCACACATGGCACGAAACCTGCAAGATCGGCCCATGCATTCCCAGCCCCACCCCGATGCCGGTCCCGCCATGAAGCTGCACCAGATGCGCTACCTCGTCGCCGTCGCCGGCTGCGGCAGCGTGCGCGCCGCGTCACGGGCGCTGGGCATCACGCAGTCGGCCATCACCCAGGCCTTGCGCGAACTGGAGGAAGGCCACCGCCTTGCGCTGTTCGAGCGCCAGAGCAGCGGCATTGTCCTCACGCCGGCCGGGCGCACGCTGCTGCGCCACGCCCAACTGATCACCGGGCAGATGGCCCAGGCCGAGGATGAAATGGCCCGCCTGCGCAACACCTGCGCCGTGGCGCGCCTGTCCGTGGGCGTGACGCCCTGGGTGGGCCAGAGCCTGCTGCCCCATGTGCTGCGCGCCTTCCGCGCCGAACTGCCCCAGGTGCGGCTGGAGCTGTTCGAGGGCCTGTCGGCCGTGGCCCATCCGCGCCTGCGCGAAGGCACGCTGGACCTGCTGATCGGCCGCGTGCCCTCGGGCCCCTCGGGCCCCTCGGGCGGCGACCTGCATGGCACGCCGCTGTTCCGCTACGACGCCACCGTCGTGGCCCGCACCGGCCACCCGCTGGCAGGCGCCCGTTCGCTGGCCGAGCTGATGGACTGCGACTGGCTGCTCAACTACACGCCGCCTGAAGAAGACGACCTGGTGCGGCGCCTGTTCCTGCGCCATGGCCTGCCCGTCCCCGTGGGCCACATCCACCTGGTGCATTCGGCATCGCTGCTGCTGCACCTGATCGCGCACAGCGACATGCTCTCGTTCTGCCCCTGGCCGCTGATCGAATCGGGCGTGCCCCAGGGCACCTTGGTGCCGTTGTCCCTGCGCGAGCAGTTCGAGCCCCACACCGTGGGCGTGGTCCAGCGCGGCCACGGCCCCCTGCCCTGGGTGGCCGAGCGCTTCGTGCACCACCTCATGGAGCAGGTCCACGCCTGCCGCCACAGCCCGGACCCGGTGCTGCAGCGTGTGTTCCGCTCCATTGATGTGCTGGCCTGAGGGTGCCTCAGCGCAACGCGGCCTGGGCCACCGGCACGTTCGCCGACTCGCCGGCCGGCACGTCAGCCGGAACATCCCAGCCCCCGCCCAGCGCCCGGATCAGGCCCACAGCTGCCTGGTACTGCGCGGATTTCACCTGCAGCGCCTGGCGGCGGTTGCGCAGTTCGCTGCGGCGCGCATCCAGCAGGTCCAGCTGGCTGACGTAGCCATTGCGGTAGCGCGTGTCCGACAGGCTGGTGGCACGCTTGGCGGCCACCACCGCCTGGCCCTGCACGGTGGACTGCTCCTGCAGGATGCGGATGGACGACAGCTGGTCCTCCACCTCCTGGAAGGCCACCAGCGCCTGCTGGCGGTAGGCGGCCAGCGCGGCATCGAGCTGCGCGCCTGCGGCCTGCACACCGGCCTCGCGCCGGCCGCCGTCGAACAGCGGCAGCGACAGCAGGGCGCCCACGCCCCAGGAGCGCATGGACCACTTGAACAGGTCTCCGACCTCGGGCGAGGCATGGCCGGCCGCGCCGGTCAGCGAGATGCTGGGGAACCATGCCGTCTTCGCCACGCCCACGCGCGACTGGGCGGCGAACACGGCGCGCTGCGCGGCCGAGATGTCGGGCCGGCGCATGAGCACCGTGGCCGGCACGCCGGCTGGGATGGAGGGCAGCGCCGTGGTCCAGGCGCCTTCGCCCAGGCCGAAGCGCGAGGCCGAGTCGCCCACCAGCACGGCCAGCGCATGCTCGACCTGGGCGCGCTGGCGGTCCAGCGCCAGCGCATCCGATTCGGTGGCCGACAGCTCGGCCTGGATGCGCGCCACGTCCAGCTCGGCAATGTCGCCGGCCTGCAGCCTTCGCTCCGACAGGCGCAGCGTGTCGCGGTAGGCCTCCACGGTCTCGCG
This sequence comes from Delftia sp. WY8, assembly GCF_018437695.1. Taxonomy (NCBI): domain Bacteria; kingdom Pseudomonadati; phylum Pseudomonadota; class Betaproteobacteria; order Burkholderiales; family Comamonadaceae; genus Delftia; species Delftia sp. WY8. The sequence goes on along the minus strand of NZ_CP049795.1, from coordinate 5,292,423 downwards.
CATCAGGGCGCGCTCGGCGTCCAGCGCGCGCAGTTGCAGATAGGTCTGTGCGACCTCGGCCTGCACGGCCAGCCGCGTGCTTTGCAGCAGGGCCTCGCGGCCCTCGGCGTCCAGCCGCGATGCGTCGGCCGCCTGGGAAATGCGGCCGAACAGATCGACCTCATAGGACAGGTTCAGCCCCGCATTGACCAGGGTGGCAGGCCGCGTGCCCGAGGCCTTGTCCAGCCCCGCGCCGCGCGTGGCCCCTGCGCCCAGGCCCAGTTGGGGCAGGCGCTCGGCATTGGCGCTGCGCGCGAGGGCGCGGGCCTCAGCCAGGCGTGCGGCCGCGGCCTGGATGCTCTGGTTGTCCAGCGTGGCCTTGTCCACCAGCGCGTTCAGCGCCGGGTCGGCAAAGGCCAGCCACCATTGGCCGCGTGCCTGGGCTTCAGCGGGCAGGGCCTGGGTCCAGCCCGCCTGCGGCGCGGCGCCCTGCTCCTTGAAGGCAGGGGCGGCCGGCAGCTCGGGCAGGCTCTGGGACACGCTGGCGCAGCCGGCCAGGGCCAGCGCCGCCACCAGGGGCAGCAGACGCCTGGACAGTTTCGAAAGCGATGGGATCTTCATGATCGGTTCCTGTTCTTGTGGTGTGGGCTCATTCATGCTCGCCACGCGCAGCAGAGGGCATGGGCAGCGCGCCGCCACCCGAGGCATGGCCGTGGGCGGGTGCGTGTGCAGGGGCCTCTTGCTCCATCTCGGGACCATGCTGCTTGAGCGGCCGGTTGCCTGCCAGGCGGCGCATCAGCACGTAGAACACGGACGTCAGGAACAGGCCGAAGGCCGTCACCCCGATCATTCCCGAGAATACGGCCACGCCCATGGCACGGCGCATTTCCGAGCCCGCGCCCGTGGACAGCACCAGGGGCAGCACGCCCATGACGAAGGCCAGCGAGGTCATCAGGATGGGGCGCAGGCGCAGCCGGCTGGCCTCGATGGCGGCCTGTATGGGCGTGCGGCCCTCGAACTCCAGCTCCCGTGCGAACTCCACGATCAGGATGGCGTTCTTCGCACTCAGCCCCACCAGCACGATGAGCCCGATCTGCGTGAAGACATTGCTGTCCCCGCCCGACAGCCAGACGCCGGTCATGGCCGCCAGCAGGCCCATGGGAACGATCAGGATGATGGCAATCGGCAGGGTCAGGCTTTCGTACTGCGCGGCCAGCACCAGGAAGACCAGCAGCAGGGCCAGCGGGAACACGATCACCGCCGAATTGCCGGCCAGGATCTCCTGGTAGGTCAGGTCGGTCCATTCGAAATCGATGCCCTTGGGCAGGGTCTCGGCCGCGATGCGCTTGATGGCATCCTGCGCCTGGCCCGAGGAGAAGCCCGGTGCGGCACCGCCGTTGATGTCGGCCGTGAGGTAGCCGTTGTAGCGCATGGCGCGCTCGGGGCCGAAGCTGGAGTCCACCTTCATCAGCGCCGACAGCGGAATCATCTCGCCCGAGCTGGAGCGCACCTTGAGCATGCCCACGTCCTCGGCACGCGCGCGGTAGGGCGCGTCGGCCTGCACGCGGACGCTGTAGGTGCGGCCGAACTTGTTGAAGTCGTTCGCATACAGGCTGCCCAGGTAGATCTGCATGGTGTCGAAGATGTCCGTCACCGGCACGCCGAGCTGGCGCGCCTTGGTGCGGTCAATGTCGGCATACAGCTGGGGCACGTTGACCTGCCAGCTGGTGAACATGCCGGTCAGCTCGGGCGTCTGGTAGGCCTTGGCCATGAAGGCCTTCACGGCCGCGTCCATCTGGTCATAGCCCAGGGAGGCGCGGTCTTCCAGCTGCAGCTTGAAGCCGCCCGTCGTGCCCAGGCCCGCCACGGGTGGCGGCGGGAACATGACGATGAAGGCGTCCTGGATGCCTGCGAAGGCCTGGTTGAGCTGGCCGGCCACGGCGCCGCCGCTCTGGTCGGCGCGCTTGCGCTCGTCGAAGGGCTTGAGCGTGGCGAAGACGATGCCCGAGTTGGAGCTGTTGGTGAAGCCGTTGATGGACAGGCCCGGGAAGGCGATGGTGTCCTCCACGTTGGGGTTGTCCTTCATGATCTCGCCCATGCGGCGGATCACCTCGTCCGTGCGGTCCAGCGTGGCGCCGTCGGGCAGTTGGGCAAAGCCGATCAGGTACTGCTTGTCCTGCGCGGGCACGAAGCCCGAAGGCACGGCCTTGAACAGGCCGAAGGTCACGGCGATCAGCGCCAGGTAGATGGCCAGCATCAGCGCCTTGCGCGAGATCACGCGGCCCACGCCGCCGCTGTAGGCCTCGGAGCCCCGGTGGAACATGCGGTTGAAGCCGCGGAACAGCCAGCCGAAGGCCCGGTCCATGCCGCGCGTCAGCGCGTCCTTGGGCGCATCGTGGCCGCGCAGCAGCAGGGCCGCCAGCGCGGGCGACAGCGTCAGCGAGTTGATGGCCGAGATCACCGTGGAGATGGCGATGGTCACCGCGAACTGCTTGTAGAACTGGCCCGTGAGGCCGCTGATGAAGGCCAGCGGCACGAACACGGCGACCAGCACCAGGGCGATGGCGATGATGGGCCCGGACACTTCGCGCATGGCGCGGTAGGTGGCGTTGCGCGGCGTGAGACCGGCCTCGATGTTGCGCTCCACGTTCTCGACCACGACGATGGCGTCATCCACCACGATGCCGATGGCCAGCACCAGGCCGAACAGGCTCAGCGCGTTGATGGAAAAGCCCAGCAGATGCAGCACGGCGAAGGTGCCGATCACCGACACCGGCACGGCCAGCAGCGGGATGATGGAGGCGCGCCAGGTCTGCAGGAACAGGATCACCACCAGCACCACGAGCACGATGGCCTCCAGCAGCGTGTGCACCACCGATTCGATGGAGGCGCGCACGAACTGCGTGGGGTCGTAGGCGATGCGGTACTCCAGGCCCTCGGGCATGTTCTTGTTCAGGGCCTCCATGGTCTTGCGCACGTTGGCCGAGATTTCCAGCGCATTGGAGCCCGGCGCCTGGAACACGCCCATGCCCACCGCCGGGTCGTTGTTCAGCAGCGAGCGCAGCGAATAGTCGGCCGCGCCCATCTCCAGGCGGCCGATGTCGCGCAGGCGGGTCACGGCGCCATCGGCGCCGCTCTTGACGATGATGTCGCCGAAGTCCTCCTCGCTTTGCAGGCGGCCCTGGGCGTTGATGGACAGTTGCATGTCCACGCCCGGCAGCCCCGGCGAGGCGCCGACCACGCCGGCCGCAGCCTGCACGTTCTGGCCGCGGATGGCGGCCACCACATCGCTGGCCGACAGGCCGCGCTGCGCCACCTTCTGCGGGTCCAGCCACACGCGCATGGCGTAGTCGCCGCCGCCGAAGATCTGGATCTGGCCCACGCCCTCGATGCGCGCCAGCGGGTCCTTCACGTTCAGCACTGCGTAGTTGCGCAGGTAGTTGATGTCATAGCGCTGGTTGGGCGAGACCAGGTGCACCACCATGGTCAGGTCGGGTGCGCTCTTGACCGTGGTGATGCCCAGGCGGCGCACCTCTTCCGGCAGGCGCGGCTCGGCCTGCGAGACGCGGTTTTGCACCATCTGCTGCGCCTTGTCGGGGTCGGTGCCCAGGCGGAAAGTGACGGTCAGCGTCATCACGCCGTCGCTGGTGGCCTGGCTGCCCATGTAGAGCATGCCTTCGACGCCGTTGATCTGCTCTTCCAGCGGCGTGGCCACGGTCTCGGCGATCACCTTGGGATTGGCGCCCGGATACTGGGCGCGCACCACCACGGACGGCGGCGCGACCTCGGGGTATTCCGAGATCGGCAGCCCGCCCATGGCGATCAGGCCGGCGATCAGCATCAGCAGCGAAAGCACGCCTGCGAAGATCGGCCGGTCAATGAAGAATTTGGATAGGTTCATGGTGTTTGGCTCCGCCACGGCAAAGCGCGGCCCATGCCGCCTGCGGCCAGGCGGCATTTCAGAGGCAGGAAAGGTGTGCGGCTAGATCAGGACTTGGTTGCGTCAGCCACTTGTTCGGCTGCCTGCCGGGTGCCCGGCTGGCGGGCATCGGCCCGCGCATCCATGGACACCTCCTTGGGCGCGACCAGGGCGCCGGGGCGGATGTGCTGCAGGCCGTTGACGACCACGCGCTCGCCGGGCTGCAGGCCCTGGGTCACGTTGCGCAGGCCGTTGACCGAGGCGCCCAGGGCCACCTCGCGGTACACGGCCTTGTTGTCGCCGCCCACCACCATCACGTACTTCTTGCTCTGGTCCGTGCCGATGGCGCGCTCGCTGACCAGCAGCATGCTGCTGTCGCGCGCCTGGCCCATGCGGATACGGGCGAACTGGCCGGGCATGAGGGCGCCGTCCTTGTTGTCGAAGGCGGCGCGCACGCGCACCGTGCCGCTTCGGGCATCGACCTGGTTGTCGATCAGCTGCAGCCGGCCCTCGAAGGGCGTGCTGCCGGCCGTGGCCGTGCCCATCTGCACGGGAATGCTGTCGATCTTGGCGCGGTTGCCCGCGCCGCCGCCCAGCTCCTTGAGCGCGCGCGTGATGACCTGCTCATCGGCATCGAAGCTCGCATAGATGGGGCTGACCGAGACCAGCGTGGTCAGCACCGGCGCGCCCGGGCCTGCGGCCACCAGGTTGCCCACGGTGATCTCGCGCTTGCCGATGCGGCCCGACACGGGGGCGCGCACCTGGGTGTAGCCCAGGTTCAGCCGCGCCGATTGCAGGGACGCCTGGGCCGCGCGCAGATTGGCCTCGGCCTCGCTGCCTGCGTTGATGCGCTCGTCCAGCTCGCGCTGGGCAATCGCCCGCTCGTCCCACAGGCGGCGTGCGCGCTCCTGCTCGCTGCGTGCATAGGACTGGCGTGCCTGGGCCGAGGCCACCTGGGCTTCGGCCCGCTCGACCTCAGCCGCATACGGTGCGGGGTCGATGGTGATCAGCAGATCGCCCTGCTTGACCAGCGCGCCCTCGCGAAAGTGCACGGCCTGCACGGCGCCAGCCACGCGCGAGCGGATGTCCACGCGCTCCACGGCTTCAAGGCGGCCCGAGAACTCGTCCCAGGCGGTGACCTCGCTTTCGGCGACCGTGGCCACCGACACGGGCGTGGCGGCGGGCTGGGCGCTGGCGGGCGCGTCATCGGCCTTGGCCTCGATGCCGTGCAGGCCGAACAGGCCGGCGCTGACGGCGAGGATGGCCGCAGCGGCGGCAGGCAGCCTCCAGCCCTTGCGCTGGGCCGAGACGGAGGAAGAGGATGAGGTGGATTCGGTGGACATGGTGTTTTTTTGCGAAATTCAGGGAACACGATGCCCGCCCGGCGCCTGAACGCGCCGGGAAGGCGGAAGGGGAAAACGGGGCAGCAGGTGTCGCCGGCTGCGGCGGCGCGGGGCCTAGCCCGGTGCTGCGGGCTTGTTCATGGTGGCCTCGAAGAAGTCATGCACATGCTGGGACACGGCGGCGCTGCAGGCCGTACAGGCCTCGGCCTCGGACAGGGCCTGCGGCCAGTTCGACGCGCTGGGCAGCACATGGCTGCTGGCCGTCACCCCGGCCGCGCGCAGGCGGGCCGCATAGGCCTGGGCCTCGTCGCGCAGCGGGTCGTCACCACCCACCAGCACCAGGGCCGGCGGCAGCTGGGCCAGGCGCAGCGAGCTGCCGGGCACGGCATAGGGATGCATGGCGTCCTTGGGGCAGCTCAGGTACTCGCGCCAGCCCGTGGCCCAGCGGCATTCGCCGGCCTCGGGCGTGGCCTCGCGCTGCGAGGCGGTGCCGGTGCAGGGATCGAGCATGGGCGACACCAGGATCTGGCCCGCCAGCGGCGGATGGCCCCGGTCGCGCGAGATCACGGCCACGGCGGCGGCCAGGTTGCCGCCGGCTTCTTCACCCGCGAGGAACAGCGGCGCGCCTTTGCCCGCCATCTTCACGCGGTGCTTGTACAGCCACTGCAGCACGGCGTAGCCCACCTCGATGGGCTGGGGAAACGGATGCTCGGGCGCCAGCGGGTAGGCCAGCGACACCACGACGGCGCCCGCCTCGGCCAGCAGCCGGCCGATGTAGCGCCCGTTGTCCAGCGTGCCGCAGACAAAGGTGCCGCCATGGAAATGCAGCACCAGCGGCGAGACCGTGCCGGGCCTGCGCTGGCCATAGGCGCGCGCAGCCACGGTGCCGTGCTCGGGCAGCTCGATGGAGAATTCTGTTTCGGCAATCTGCGCCCCGGCGGCGGGGCCGTTCGGAAGCGACGGGGAAGTGGACATGGCGCGAACCTGCGGCAATGGTCGATGGTTGGAATATAGGCGGCGCCGGCCATGTCTGAAATAGCAACGCAGCCATCGCTCTGTTTCCGTTTCACGAACAATCGCCCGATACCGCGCATGTGAGAATTCCGCCGAGCCGGCATTCCCTTGCCGGGCGCTGCAGGAGCAACTTTCCATGGACCAGATCCAGGCCATGCGTGTCTTCGTTCGCGTGGTGGAAGCCGGCAACTTCACCCGCGCCGCCGATTCGCTCGACCTGCCCAAGGGCACGGTCACCAAACAGATACAGGCGCTGGAGGCGCGCGTGCGCGTCAAGCTGCTCAACCGCACGACGCGGCGCGTCACCGTCACGCCCGATGGCGCGGCCTACTACGAACGCGCGGCACGCCTGCTCAACGATTTCGACGATCTCGAAGCCAGCATGGTCAACACCCAGACCGCGCCCAGCGGGCGGCTGCGGCTGGACGTGGGCAGCTCCATGGCCCGGCTGATCATCATTCCGGCGCTGACCGAATTCTGCGAACGCTACCCCGACATACAGATCGACCTGGGCGTGGGCGACCGCCTGGTGGACCTGATCAGCGACAACGTGGACTGCGTGATCCGCGGGGGCGAGCTCAGCGACCAGTCCCTGGTGGCGCGGCGCATCGGCTCGATGAACTGGGTCACCGTGGCCTCGCCCGCCTACCTGGCGCGCCACGGCGTGCCCCAGCACCCTTCCGAGCTGGATACGAAGCACCAGATCGTCGCCTTCTTCTCGGGCCATACGCGGCGCATGTACCCGCTGGAATTCCAGCGGGGCGATGAATCCATCGAGGTGGCGGGCAACTACCGCATCGCGGCCAACGACAGCAATGCCTACACGGCCGCCGTGCTGGCGGGCTTTGGCATCGCGCAGCTGGTCACGGCCTTTGCCCAGCCGCTGATCGACAGCGGCGAACTGGTCGAGGTGCTGCCCGAATGGACACAGCCGCCGCTGCCCATTCACGTGGTCTATCCGCCCAACCGCCACCTCAGCGCCAAGGTGCGGGCCTTCGTGGACTGGGCGGCCGACCTGTTCGCGCGCCATCCCCAGCTGCAGCGCAGCTGAAAGGCCGTCGATGGGATGGCCGGGCGGGCCCAAGCCCCGTCCGGCTGCAAGGCCTTCCCAGCCACTCTTCATGTCAGCGGGCATGGCGCCAGCCATTCCCATTCGCCATGACCATGCACGCCACCGGATACGGCCGATCCAGGAGCCTGCCTGCCCGCCCACTGCTGCACGCAGCTTTCTGCCATGCACCAAATACCGTCAACCCCCTCTGAAGATGCACCGAAACACGGCACGAAGGCACCAAGCTCGGGCGCCGTTCACCAAAACGATGCATGACGGCATAACTTTTAGGCATAATCTTGGTTTGCACTCACCCCTTCCCGCAGCCGTTTTTAGTCAGAGGTTTTTTCCATGAAGTACGAGTCCGTCGGCCAGTTCCTTGATGAAGTCGCGCAACGCAATCCCGGCCAGCCCGAATTCCTGCAAGCCGTCACCGAAGTGATGGAAAGCCTGTGGCCCTTCATCGAGAAGAACCCCAAGTACGCCGAGCACGGACTGCTGGAGCGCCTGGTCGAGCCCGAGCGCGTGGTCATGTTCCGCGTGAGCTGGACCGACGACAAGGGCCAGGTGCAGGTCAACCGCGGCTTCCGCATCCAGCACAGCATGGCCATCGGTCCCTACAAGGGCGGCCTGCGTTTCCACCCCTCGGTCACGCTGTCGGTGCTCAAGTTCCTGGCGTTCGAGCAGACCTTCAAGAACGCGCTGACCACGCTGCCCATGGGCGGCGGCAAGGGCGGCTCGGACTTCGATCCCAAGGGCAAGAGCCCCGCTGAAGTCATGCGCTTTTGCCAGGCCTTCGTCACCGAGCTGTTCCGCCACGTGGGCCCGGACACCGACGTGCCGGCAGGCGACATCGGCGTGGGCGGCCGCGAAGTGGGCTTCATGGCCGGCATGTACAAGAAGCTGTCCAACAGCGCCGCCAGCGTGTTCACGGGCAAGGGCCTGTCCTTCGGCGGCTCGCTGATCCGCCCCGAAGCCACCGGCTACGGCACCGTCTACTTCGCCCAGGAAATGCTGGCCACGCGCGGCCAGTCCTTCGCAGGCAAGACCGTCTCCATCTCCGGCTCGGGCAATGTGGCCCAGTACGCCGTGGAAAAGGCCATGCAGCTGGGCGCCAAGGTGGTGTCGGTCTCCGACTCCTCGGGCACCGTGTATGACCAGGACGGCTTCACCACCGAGAAGCTGGCCATCCTGATGGACGTGAAGAACCACCGCTACGGCCGCGTGGACGAGTACGCCAAGCTGGTGGGCGCCGAGTTCCTGCGCGGCAAGACGCCGTGGCACCTGAAGGTGGACGTGGCCCTGCCCTGCGCCACGCAGAACGAACTGACCGAGGAAGATGCCAAGGTGCTGATCGCCAACGGCGTGGTCTGCGTGGCCGAAGGCGCCAACATGCCCTCGACCATCGAAGCCGCCAAGGCCTTCGAGAAGGCCGGCGTGCTGTACGCACCGGGCAAGGCCAGCAATGCCGGTGGCGTGGCCACCTCGGGCCTGGAGATGAGCCAGAACGCGGCCCGCCTGTCCTGGCCCGCCGAGGAAGTCGATGCCCGCCTGCTGCAGATCATGCAAGGCATCCACGCCGCCTGCCTGAAGTACGGCAAGCGCGAGGACGGCACGGTCAGCTACATCGACGGCGCCAACATCGCCGGTTTCGTCAAGGTGGCCGATGCCATGCTGGCCCAGGGCGTGATCTGAGCGTCAACGCTCCCCACCCCTGACGAAAGCCCATGCAGCCTGCTGCATGGGCTTTTTTCATGGAAAGAGATGGATTCGCGCGCCTTACCTGTCGCGCACCGCATCGGCCAGCGCCGCCCAGGCCTTGAGCGTCAACGCATGCGTGAAGGCCGCGCCCGCCACCGGGTGCGATGACAGCTTGACCACCACCATCTGCGCGGCCGGGTTCACGTGGATGAACTGGCCGTGAATGCCAGCGGCCTCGTAGGCGCCATCGGCGTTGTGCAGTACCCACCATTGGTTGCGGTAGCTGTAGCCGGGCCGCGCGGCCTGGATGCCGCGGAACTTGAACTGCTCGCGGTCGCCGCCGCGCGCAATGTCGTCCAGCACCGCCTTGTCGAAGATCTTGTGGCCGTTGAAGCTGCCGCCCAGGCGCAGCATCTCGCCCACGCGCGCCAGGTCACGCGCCGTGGCGTTCAGGCCCGCGCCCTGCAGCGGCGTGCCGGTGCTGTCCACCATCACATAGGCGTCTTCCTGCATGCCCAGCTTCTGCCAGATGTTCTCGCTCATGAGATCGCTCCAGCGCCGGCCAGTGACGCGCGAGACGATCCAGCCCAGCACCTCGGAATGCACGGTGCGGTAGACAAAGCCCTCGCCATGCGTGCCTTCCTTGGGCAGCGTCTTGAGGAAGTCGTACACATTGGTCGGCCCCGCGTAGCCGGGCGGACGCGGCAGCATGCCCGAGGCCCAGGAGTAGCCGAAGATCTCGGTCTTGGGGTCGGTGTAGTCCTCGCGAAAGCGCACGGCACCCGTCATGTCCATGACCTGGCGCACCGTCATGTCGCCCCAGGCCGAGCCTTCCAGCTCAGGCACGTACTTCGTGACCAGCGCCTGGGGGTCGATGCGCCCTTCGTGGGCCAGTTGCGCGGCCATCAGGCCGGTGAACGATTTGGTGACCGAGAACAGCAGGTGCGGCGAGCTGGCCTGCATCTGGTTCTGGTAGCGCTCGAAGACCACCCGCCCCTTGTGCAGCACCACGATGGCGTCGGTATAGGTGCGGTCCAGCCACTGGTCCACGGTGACGGGCTGGCCCTTGTCGTCGTCAAAGCGCAGGCCGCCCAGGGCCATGGGCGCTTCGGGCAGGGCCGAGGGCGCCGCCGCGCCGCGCCGGATGTTCTGCGTGGGCTGGATTTCGCGCAGGTGCTGCACCACCCAGCGCAGTTGCGGATAGCGGTAGCCGTTGGACACGTCCACTCGCTTGTCGGCGGCCGGAGGAAAGCCCTGCATCAGCCCCAGTTGCTCCAGGCGCACGCTGTCGGGCGGCGGCAGCGCGGGCGCTGCGGGGGCCTGTGCCTGGGCCGCCACCCAGCCGGGCAGTAGCGCCAGCAGGGCCATGGCATGCCGGGAACGCCGAAAGAGCGGACTGACCATCGTTGTCTCCTTGGTTTTGGAAACGGCCAGTCTTGCAGAAAGCCCCCGGCCGGTCACGGGTGTTCGCCCGCCCGCAGGCCGCAAGGCTGTCGTCTGCGCGACGAAGGTTTCAGCGGCGCATCAAGGCCGCATCGCACCAGCGCTGCGCCACGGCCGGAGAAGTGGTGCAGACCGTGTCGTGCGTCACCGTGGTCACGGCGCGCTCCAGCAGTTGGATGTCGGCCTCGTGCTGGCGCGCCACATGCGGGTCCTCGAAGAAGATCACGCGCTGGCAGCGGCGGTCCAGCACCAGGTCGGCGATCTGCGCATCGCCGCCCAGCGGGCCGCTGTTGTAGCGGTCCACCCAGGGCCGGTCCTCGGGCCAGCCACGGCTCCAGGCCATTTCGTTGAGCCTCTGTCCCGTGGTGCCCGTACCCACGCGCCGGCCAAAGCGCGACAGCAGCTCGAAGTTGCGCGCCGCGAAATCCAGCATGGTGGGCTTGAGCGCATCGTGGGCGATCAGCGCCAGCGTCTGCTGTGCGTAGTCGTGAAAGCGCTGCGCACCGGCATCCTTGGGCAGACCTGCCTGGATGCGCTCCATCTCGACCCAGTCCCGCGCCGAGGCCACGGTGGACAGGAAGGGCTTGCCATGGATCACGCACTGGCGCTTGAGCGCCACGGCCTCGGGAAAGATGGAGGACGGATCCACCGGGTCGGTGAAATAGATGGCCCCGTCGATGGTGCGCTCGTCACCTTCCACGCCCACCACCTCGGCCACCAGTTTCATCAGCCCGCCTTCGCGGCCATAGGGATAGCGGCGCAGGCCCCGGTAGGACGCCAGCATGCCGGCCGCCTGGATGGCATCGAAGGTGCGGCCCACGGCATGCAGGCCCAGCTGCAGCTCGCGGATGCCGGACTCGCAGGCGCGCAGCCAGCCGAACAGTGCGGCATCCTCGGTTTGGTGGTGGATTCGGTTGGCGGCCAGGCCCAGGCGTATCGGCATACAGGTTCACTCATCAACAGTGGGGAGAGGCCCGTGCAGCCAGGACAGCCTGCGGACCAGCGGCAAGAATAGCGCCAATCCATGACAGCGCCTGCCGGCACGGCGGCGGCGCTGAACTTTTGGCCGGCCCGTGCATCCATTGTTGCGTCATGCCCTCACTGCTTTCCCACCTGTGGCCCCGACGGCGCCTGCACCGGCTCACGGCAGCGCTGGGCGTGGCCGCGCTGCTGGCGGCCAGCGGCTGCTCCGTGCTGGACACCAAGCAGCGCGAATGGATCTTCCAGCCCAGCGACCGCAGCTGGCCCGGCGCCAACACGGCCGGCATGGAAGATGTCTGGATCGACATGCCAACGCAGGACGGCGCCCGCCTGCATGCGCTGTGGCTGCCCCAGCCGGCCACGGCCGGCAACGCCCCCGTGCTGCTGTACCTGCATGGCGCGCGCTGGAACGTTGCCGGTTCCTCGCCGCGCATCCGGCGGCTGCACGAACTGGGCTTTTCGGTGCTGGCCATCGACTACCGGGGCTTTGGCAAGAGCAGCGCCGGCCTGCCGTCCGAGGAATCGGCCGCCGAGGACGCACGCGCAGGCTGGGACTGGCTGGGCCGGCACGCTCCGGGCCGGCCGCGCTTCATCTTCGGCCATTCGCTGGGCGGCGCCATCGCCATCGACCTGGCGCGCAGCGTCCAGGATGAGGCCGGCGTCATGGTCGAGGCCACCTTCACCAGCATTCCCGACGTGGTCCGCAGCTTCCGCTGGGGCTGGCTTCCCGTGGGGCCGCTGATCACGCAGCGCTTTGCCTCCATCGACAAGGTGGCCGGCATAGGCTCGCCGCTGCTGGTCGTGCACGGCAGCGCCGATCCGCTGATCCCCGCCACGCTGGGCCGCCAGCTGTTCGACGCGGCCAGCGAGCCCAAGCGCTTCGTGCTCATCGAAGGCGGCAACCACCACAACACCCAGTCGCGCGCCATGGAGCAATACCGGCAGGCGCTGGACGAGCTGTTCGGGCTGCGCCTGCTCGCACAGGCGCCCACCGCGCCAGCAAGCCCGCGCTGAGCGGCGCAGCCTGCGCCGCCTTCCGCGCTACGGGCAGCTTGCCGCGTTCTGCGAGATCACGGCGCGCAACTGCCGCGTGGTGGTGCTGTCATCCGGGCCCAGCGTGTTGCGCGTGTAGCGGCAGCCATAGGTGGGCGCGGCCACCGTGGCGGCCGTCTGCACATCGTCACCGCCCGGCCTGGCGCCGCCCTGCTCCCACTGCACCATGGCATCGAAGGCCTCCACCTGCTCGGCCACGGTGAAGTCGCAGTGCGATGCGCCGCGGATGGCGCGCTGCACCAGCCAACGGTCCTTGCCCTTGTCGGCCACGCGTCGCTGGTAGATCTGCTGCATGCTGAACGGCACATACAGGTCGCCCAGCGTGTGCAGCGTCACCACGGGAATGCCGATGTCGCCTGGGCTCACGGGAATCCAGCGCAGGCCGTCGCGGCGCAGCCGGTTGGCATCGGGCGCGGCCGTGCGCTTTTGCGCGGAGGCATTGAGCGCGGCCGAGGCCGCTGCATCCCCATCGATGCGGTAGGTGAAGCGGTTGGTATCGGTCACGTTGCGGTTCAGGATGCCATTGACCGAGCCGTCGCTGCCGAACACGCCCCAGACCGGAGCGAACGAGCCGCCCACAGCCACACCCAGGTCGAACAGCGGGCGCGGACCGCCCGTGAGATTCTGGATCACCGACAGATAGGCGCGGCCCGTCGCGGTAGGTGCAGACGGGAAGGTCGTGAACAGGGCCGATGTCACCTTGCCCTGGATGGCCGCCCAGTCGGTGACGGCATGCTGGGCCTCGCCCGCCAGGGCCTGGGCAGTGATCTGGGCCGCCGCGAAGTAGTCGAACAGCTGGGTATCGCCCATCACGCCGCACATGGGCACGGCGCCCTGGTAGCGCACCTTGTTGCGGGCCGTTGATTGGGCTTCGGCCTCGATGGCCGCCGCCGTGATATGGCCGCCCATGGAATGGCCGGTGATGTACAGGCGCTGCGGCTGCGCCAGCGGCCGGCCGTGAGATGCGGCCAGGCGGTTGAAGGCCAGCGCCAGCGCGTTCGTGTCCTCCACGCCGGCGCGCACGTCGTAGTAGTTCTTGCTGTAGCTGGATGCTGCCCAGGCATAGCCGTTCTGGATCAGGTAGCGGCGTATGGACGGATTGGTGACGTTGAGCGCACTGCCCTCGCCCGCATAGCCGTGGGCATACATCACCAGGCGGCCATTCCAGTTGGCCGGCACCTCGATGCGGTAGGCCGCGCCTTCCAGCACTCCGGCCCAGCGGCTGGTGCTGGCGTTGTCCACCGTGTCGCCAGCGGCAGCCGCCAGCGCATCGAACGTGGTGGCAGAAGGATTGGCCGGCGCAAAGCTGCGGCTGTCCTGGGCCCGGGTTTCCTCGGGCGCATCACCGTCCCCCCCGCCGCAGGCCGCAAGGCCCGTGACCGCCAGCAGACCGAGATACTTCCAACGATTCCAACGCAGGGCTCGCATAAGACTGTCTCCTTGGGATGAAGGTTTGAAGGGGAACGCGCGCAAAAAATCCGTTTCAAGGGGGAGTGCCGACGCAGCCTATGCCAGACAACTGGCCCGCCATGCGGGTAGGAACCCGCAAGCAGGGGCTGCCGGCTGTCACCCAGATGACTGTCGCCTTGCGCTAACATCCGCGCTTGCGGTGCAGGCCGCACCCGGACCTGCGGGAAGGGTTGAACCCACCTGTATGCGCCTCTCGGCGTTTTTCTCTTGCCACATGCCTTTGTGCGCCAAGCTGCAGGTCATTGGCCTTCGTGCACGGAGGTATCCCTGTGAAACGCATCCCCGCCCGGCCCGACATGGGCCATCTCAAGAAACAGGCCAAGCAACTGCTGGCCGCCTATCGCGCAGGCTCGGCCCAGGCCATGGAGCAATTGCGCGCCCACCTGCCCGCTGCCCGGGGCCGCACGGAAGAGGCGCTGGCCGCCATGGACCTGCGGCTGCACGACGCCCAGTCCGCCGTGGCGCGCGAGCACGGTTTCGCTTCATGGAGCGAGCTGTCAGGCTACGTCGAGGCATGCCAGCGCCTGGCGGCGGACCCCGAGACATCCCGGCTGCACTGGCTGGCCCTGGTCTATGCCGGCGATGTGGCGGGCGGCACGCACCGCGCGCAGCCCGCGCTGGCCCGGCGCCTGCTGGACGAGCGGCCGGAGCTGCCGGGCAATGATCCCTGGATGGCCTGCGCCATCGGCGACCTGGCCGCGCTGCGCGAAGCCACGCACAGAGATCCCGGCTGGCTGCAGCGCGCAGGCGGGCCGCTGGGACTGCCACCGCTGGTGGCCGTCACGCACTCGTGCCTGCTGCGCCTGCCCGAGTTCGCCGAGCCGCTGCGCGCCTGCGCGCGCTGGCTGCTGGACGCGGGCGCCGACCCGCTGCAAACCGTGGGCAATCGCTGGCCGCCGGCCTCGCTGCAGGCGCCCTCCGAGACCGAGCGGCTGTCAGCACTCTATGGCGCAGCAGGCCAGAACCATGATGCGCAACTGACGCAGATGCTGCTGCAGGCCGGGGCCGACCCCAACGACGGCGAATCGCTCTACCACTCTCTGGAAGGCACGCCGGCCAGCCGCGAATGCACGCGGCTGCTGCTGCAGGCGGGCGCGCGTGTGGAGGGCAGCAATGCCCTGTTCCGCGTGCTGGACCTGGACGATGTGCAGGCCCTGCGCCTGCTGCTGGACCACGGAGCCGATCCGAACGAGGACAACGGCCAGGGCGAATGGGGCCGCCCGCTGCTGTGGGCGATACGCCGGCTGCGCTCGCCCGCCCACGTGCAGGCCTTGCTGGATGCAGGAGCCGACCCGGCCACCCGCACACCGCAAGGCCTGGGCGCCGCCCGCCTGGCACGGCGCTTTGGCCTGGCCGACGTGGCCGTCCTGCTGGAACAGTCCACGGGCGCTGAAACCGCCACGCCCGAAGAACAGTTCGTTGCCGCCTGCGCCATGGGCGACCGGGCCCGGGCCGGAGGGCTTCTCGCGTCCCACCCGGGTCTGCTGCAAGGACTGTCTCACGAGCAGCTGCGCATGCTGCCCGAACTGGCAGCCCTGGGCCGCATGGAGGCCGTGCGCTGCATGGTGGAACTGGGCTGGCCCATCGCTGCGCGCGGCGGCGACTGGGATGCATCCGCACTGAACCAGGCCGTTTTCCGTGGCGATGCCGCCATGGCGCGCTTCCTGCTGGAGCACGGCGCACAGTGGACCGAACGCCACGCCTATGGCGACAACTGCGCAGGAACCCTGTGCTGGGCATCGCTGAACCGGCCCGAATCCACGGAACCCGGCGGCGGCGACTGGCTGGGCTGCGCCCAGGCCCTCATCGACCACGGCATGCCCCTGGCCAGGCCCGACCCCGAGGCGCCCGGCTGCGTGCTCATCGACGGACGTCGGCAGCGGTATCCGGAGGAGATCGCGGATCTGCTGCTGGGTGTGGCTGCCGGCTGAAGGCCCTCAGTCCCGGCTGGCCTGCCAGCGCCGCAGCACGAAACCCAACCACAGCGCCGTGAACACGGCCGCGCCAAAGACCCAGCCCGACAGCGCACCCGCCATGCTGCCCGACAGCAGCGTGCCGATGGTGCAGCCCAGCCCCGTCATGGCGCCCCAGCCCAGCAAGGCGCCACCGGCCAGGCCGCGAGCCGCATCGCGCCAGGTGGGGCGGCGTGGCGTCCACTGGCGGCTGGCCACGGCGGCGCCCCAGGCGCCGGCCACCAGGCCCAGCAGCAGCACGGCATGGGGCGTGAGCAGGCTGTTGAGCACGGCCGTGGCGCATCCGCCCAGGGTATCCAGGCCATGCAGGCGCTCGGGCACCCAGCCGCCTGCCTGGGCCCAGCTGCGCACGGTGCTGCCCAGCGTGGTGGTCACGCCCAGCGGCCGCATGCGCACGATGGCGGCGGCCGCGATCAGGCCCACGGCCAGGCCGCCCAGCGCGGCGTTCCAGCGGCCTTGCCACAGTGACATCCACAGCTGGCGCAGGCCCGGTGGCTGCGCCGGTTCTGCCGCAGGCCGGGGCTGTGCGCGGCCCGAGCGCCCATGAATGCGCCAGACCCAGGCCGCCAGCAGGCCCAGCACGGCCAGTTGCAGCGCCAGCGCGCCGCCATAGCCCAGATGGGCCGGCAGCCAGATGACGGGCGCATCGGCAATGGCCAGGCTGTACAGCGGGTTCCAGCTGCGAAACCCCAGCACGAAGCCCAGGCCCGTGCCGACCAGGGCAAAGGGCGCCACGGGCGAGCCCTCGCCCAGCCGGTACCAGTGGGCGCTGATGCACGAGCCCGAGACCGACATGCCCGCTCCAAAGGCCAGGCCCGCAAGGACCAGCACCCAGCTCACGGGACCTATGTGCATGTCGGGCGGCAACTGCCCAGGCTGGGGCACGGCCACCCAGCTGCCCAGCACCACGGTCATGCCCGCCGAGCCCACGGCCAGCGCCAGCAGGATGGAGAGCACGCCGCGCGGGTCGCCGAACTCGAACCAGTCGCGCGCATGGCAGTAAAAGCAAAAGCGCGAGCGCTGCAGCACCAGCCCCAGCAGCAGGCCCAGCGCCAGCGCAAAGACCAGGGTGCGCCCGCCGCCTTGCAGCTGCAGCTGCGCCGCCACAGGCCAGGCTGCGGCCAGCACGGCGGCCAGGGGCAGCCATCTGGTCCAGTCCCTTGCCCTGTGCCTGCCATTCACGTTCTGCGTGTGCTCACCGGTCACGCTTGTCATTCCTGCCCCCTTTTGTTGCCATCCACCCATAAAAAAGGGGCCCGCAGCCTGCGGGCCCCAAAGGAGCCGAGCTTTTGCCAAAGCCACACGTCACGCACCTGATCCGTCGAACCAAGAGCACTGACACCCCTCGCCCGGCCCCCGCCTTCAAGACAGGTTGATCGACGGCGGAATCATTTCGCGGCCCAGACCGTACCGGCCGGGTTGTTGATGGGCACGCCCACGGAGTTGCCGTATTCGGTCCACGAGCCGTCGTAGTTGCGCACCTGGTAGCCGAGGATCTTGGACAGCGCAAACCAGGTGTGGCTGGAGCGCTCGCCGATGCGGCAGTAAGTGATCACGGGCTTGCTGCCGTCGATGCCCACGCCCGCATAGAGCTTCTTGAGTTCTTCGGCGGACTTGAAGCTGCCGTCCTCGCGCACGGCCTGGCCCCAGGGCACGTTGACGGCACCGGGGATGTGGCCGGCGCGGATGGCCAGCTCCGGCACGCCGGCCGGGGCGAAGACCTTGCCCTGGTATTCGTCGGCCGAGCGGATGTCGACGAGCCTGGCGTCGCTGCGACCTTCGGCCGAGGCCAGCGCATCGGTCAGGCGCGCGCGCAGCGCGGTGTTGACCTTGCCCACGCGGTAGGTGGTGGCCGCATATTCCGGGGCGCGGTTGTTGAGGGGGCGGTTTTCGGCCTCCCACTTCTTGCGGCCGCCGTCCAGCAGCTTGACGTTCTGCACGCCATAGATGTCGAAGACCCAGGCCCCCCAGGCCGCGAACCAGTTGTTGGTATCGCCGTACAGCACGACCGTGGTGCCGTCCTTCACGCCGGCCTGCGACAGCAGTTTCTCGAACTGCTCCTTGCCCACGATGTCGCGGCGCACCTTGTCGTTGAGATCGTTGTGCCACGAGAAATTGACCGCGCCCGGCACATGGGAGCGCTCGTACAGGCCGGGGTTGACGCTGACTTCGACGATGCGCACGTCGGCGCGGTTGAGGTTGGCCGCCAGCCATTCGGTGCTGACCAGCGGACCTTCGGGAACGGGCGCATTGGCATGGGCCGTGCCGCCGATCAGGGCCGCGACGTACAGCACGGTGCAGGCACCCTGGCGCAGGGTGGCGGGGATGGTGGAGAAAGCGGTCGGCGTTGCCATCACGGTCCTTTGTTTGCAGTTGCGTTGATTGCTCGGTTGGGGTCGGGTTGCTCTGCAATGCAATGTAGGCAGGGGCGGGCCGGTTCCCAACTGCGCAATCCGCAGATGGATATGCGCCGCCAAGGCATGGACAGCGGCACCCCGGGTTCTCTGCTACCCTCGGGCGCCTATGTCAGCGCCCCTGTCTCCCGCCGTCGCGCAAGCGCCGCCGGCCATGTCCCCCGTCCTGGTCGTCATCCTGCTCGGCCTGCTGCTGGGGCTTCAGCCGCTGGCCACAGATCTGTACCTGCCCGCCCTGCCCTCGATACAGGCGGCCTTCTCCACCCAGGTGTCCCAGGTGCAGCTCACGCTGACGGCTTTCCTGCTGGCCTTCGGCTGCTCGCAGCTGGCCTGGGGGCCGCTGTCCGACCGCTTAGGGCGCAGGCCCATCCTGCTGGCAGGCATGTCCATCTATGTGCTGGCGGCCCTGGGCAGCGCCAGCGCCGAGACCATGGAATCGCTGATCGCCTGGCGCGCGCTGCAGGGTGCATCGCTGGGCGCCGGCGTGATGTGCGCGCGCGCCATGGTGCGCGACCTGTTCGCGCCGCACCTGGGTGCCCAGGTCATGTCCAAGGCGCTGACCGGGCTGGGCGTGATCGCCTTCCTGAGCCCCGTCAGCGGCAGCCTGCTGGTGGATTCGCTGGGCTGGCGCTCGACCATGCTGGCCCAGGCGGTAATGGGTGCGCTGGCCCTGCTGCTGGTGGCCCTGCGCTTCACGGAGACACTGGCCCGCACCAATCCCACGGCGCTGCAGCCGCTGGCCCTGGCGCGCAACTGGATCACCATCTTGCGCCACCCGGGATTCCAGTCCTACCAGTTGCTGACCTGCTGCACCTATGCGGCCCTGTTCACCAATCTGGCCGCATCTTCCTTCACCTATATCCATGTGCTGGGCGTAAGCCGCACGGGCTACGGCCTGCTGATGGGCAGCAATGCGCTGTGCTACATCGCGGGCACCTTCCTGTGCCGCTGGCTTCTGCAGCGCATGGATGTGCGGCGCGCCGTGCAGATTGCCGGGCTGGCCAGCCTGCTGTCGGCCACGGCCATCGGCATTGCGGCGCTGGCCGATGCGCGCAGCCTCTGGGCCTATGCCCTGCCCTTCTATATCTTCCAGATCGCCCATGGCGTGCACATGCCCTGCGGCCAGAGCAATGCCATCGCGCCCTTCCCGCAGTCGGCGGGCACGGCCTCGGCGCTCAACGGCTTCACCATGATGCTCATCGCCTTTGCCATGGGACACTGGCTGGGCCTGCACCTGGACGGCCAGTCCACCCGGCCCATGGCCTTCGGCATCTGGTTCTGGGGCGTGTGCACGGCCCTGGTCGCCTGGGGGCTGGTGCGCCGCCACGGCGGGGTCGATGGCCACCGCTGATTTTCATTTCCTGCGTTTGTGTTTTTTGAATGTCCACCGCTTCCCCGCTCCCCTGCCTGGCCATCGCCGGCCCCACCGCTTCCGGCAAGACCGCTGCCGCCCTGGCCCTGGCCAGGCTGCTGGCCGAACGCGGCCAGGCCGCAGAAATCATCAGCGTGGACTCGGCCCTGGTCTATCGCGGCATGGACATCGGCACGGCCAAGCCCACGCCCGAAGAACTGGCTGCCTGCCCCCATCACCTGATCGATATCCGAGACCCGCTGCAGGCCTACAGCGCGGCCGAATTCGTGCAGGACACGCAGCGCCTGGTGGCCGAGATCCACGCGCGCGGCGCCCTGCCGCTGCTGGTGGGCGGCACCATGCTGTATTTCAAGGCCCTGCAGGATGGCATTGACGACATGCCGGCCGCCGACCCCGCCGTGCGCGAGCGGCTGGACGCCCAGGCCGCGCAGATCGGCTGGCCCGCCATGCATGCGCTGCTGGCCCAGGTCGATCCCGCCACGGCCGCACGCCTGGCGCCGGCCGACAGCCAGCGCATACAGCGCGCGCTGGAGGTCTGGCAGGTGTCGGGCAAACCGCTGTCCAGCTTTCATACGCGGGCGGGCAAGGATGCGGCACAGGGCCTGATCAGCCCCGGCGGCTTCTTCTCGCTGGAGCCGCAGGACCGCGCCTGGCTGCATGCGCGCATTGCCCAGCGGTTCGACGCCATGCTGGACGCCGGCTTCATCGACGAGGTGCTGCAGCTGCGCGCGCGCGGCGACCTGCACCTGGACCTGCCCTCCATCCGCTGCGTGGGCTACCGCCAGGCCTGGGAATCGCTGGACGGCCTGTACCCCATGGACTCGCTGCGCGAGCGCGGCATTGCCGCCACGCGCCAGCTGGCCAAGCGCCAGATCACCTGGCTGCGCAGCATGCCCGCCCGCCATGCCATTGCCTGCGATACGCCCGATGCCCAGCAGCAACTGCTGCAGGCAGCGATGGCCGTGGTGGCCGCAGCAACCCAGGCCCGCAACGGCTGAACAGGAAACCGCCTTCATGACTGCCGCGCCCCGGGACAACACGCCGCTGACTCAGTCGCCGCTGCTTCAGGTCCAGGGCCTGGCGCGGCGCTACCGCAACGACGGCGGCACGGAAACCGCCGTCTTCGAGAACGTGGACTGCAGCGTGGCGCGCGGCGAGTTCGTGGCCATCGTGGGTGACTCGGGCGTGGGCAAGTCCACCTTTCTCAACTGCCTGGCCGGGCTCGATGAGTGGCAGCAGGGCCGCGTGCTGCACGAAGGCCAGGACCTGTCGGCCCTGGATGAAACCGGCCGTGCGCTGTGGCGGCGCAGCCATGTGGGCTTCGTGTTCCAGGCCTTCCATGTGCTGCCGCACCTGGATGTCTGGCACAACGTGGCCCTGCCGCTGATGCTGCTGCAGCGGCTGGATGCTGCGGGCCGCCAGCGCGTGCAGCAACTGCTGCAGGCCGTCGGGCTGCAGGGGCTGGAGCAGCGCCTGCCCTGGCAGCTCAGCGGCGGCCAGCTGCAGCGCGTGGCCATTGCACGCGCCCTGGTCCACGGCCCGGCCCTGCTGCTGGCCGACGAGCCCACGGGCAACCTGGACCCCGGCACGGCCGCCCAGGTCATGGAGCTGCTGCTGCAGCAGACCCGCGAGCACCAGGCCGCCCTGGTGCTGGTCACGCACTCCATCGAGGCCGCGCGCCGTGCCGACCGCGTGCTGCGCCTGACCGCACAGGGCATGCAGCCCGCCTAGCGCCAGAGACCATCCGCCCATGCTCGCCCTGCTTCGCACCTTTTCCTGGCAGGAGCTGCGCCAGCATCCCTGGCGCACGGCCACCGCCCTGGTGGCCATCATGCTGGGCGTGGCCCTGGGCTTTGCCGTGCATGTGATCAACCAGTCCGCG
Organism: Delftia sp. WY8; assembly: GCF_018437695.1. Lineage (NCBI taxonomy): Bacteria > Pseudomonadati > Pseudomonadota > Betaproteobacteria > Burkholderiales > Comamonadaceae > Delftia > Delftia sp. WY8. Next base: position 5,270,828 of record NZ_CP049795.1, on the reverse strand, counting down.
CTCGATGAGTTCTCGCGCGCCGTGCGCACGGTCAGCGGCCAGCCGGACTTGGAGTTGCGTGCCATGCAGGGCGGCCTGCCCGAATCGCTGTATGGCCGTGTTGCGCAGCAGCCCCAGGTCAGCCTGGCCGCACCCTGGATCGAAGCCACGGCCCTAGCCGGCACCGCCACGCCGGTGCAGTTGCGCGTGCTGGGCGGCGATGCGCTGCGGCTGGCGCCCGTGGCGCCTGCGCTCATGCCCCGGCTGTTCGATGGCGGCGGGCGGCTGGACCTGTTCGCGCCCGATGCGGTCTTCCTCAATGCAACGGCACTCGAAGCCCTGGGCCTGACGCCGGAGCAGGCGCGGCACACGCCCCTGCCATGGCAACTGGGCGGGCGCGCGCAGACCCTGCGCATCGCGGGCACGGTGGCCGCATCCGGCCCGCCGCTGGCCGTGATGGACATCGGTGCGCTGCAGGACAGCCTGCAGCGCTGGGGCCAGGTGGACCGCATCGATGTGCTGCTGGCCGAAGGCGCCAGGCGCGAGTCCCTGCTGGCCGAACTGCGCCGCCTGCCCGACTGGCCCGCCCAGGCCCTGGCCAGCCGCCCCGGCGACGACCAGCAGCGCATTGCCGAGATGTCGCGCGCCTACCGCGTCAACCTCACGGTGCTGGCCCTGGTGGCGCTGTTCACGGGGGCGTTCCTGGTGTTCTCGGTGCTGGCGCTCAGCGTGGCCCAGCGCGCGCCGCAGTTCGCCCTGCTGGCCGTGCTGGGACTGACACCGCGCCAGCGCCTGGGCCTGGTGCTGCTGGAATCGCTGCTGCTGGGACTGTTGGGCAGCGCGGCCGGCATTGCCCTGGGCGCGGGATTGGCCTGGCTGGCCCTGCACATGCTGGGCGGTGACCTGGGCGGCGGCTACTTTGCCGGCGTGCAGCCCGCGCTGCAGTGGAGCGCCAGCGCCGCGCTGACCTTTGGCCTGCTGGGTGTGGCCGCCACCGTGGCTGGCGGCTGGTGGCCGGCGCGCCAGGCCATGGAGTTGCCGCCCGCCGCCACGCTCAAGGGCCAGGGCGCGGGCTCCGAACGCGCGGCGCGTGGCCTGCCGGCCCTGCGGCTGATGGCAGCCAGCGTGGCCCTGGCCTTTGTGCCGCCCGTGGCCGGCATTCCCCTGGCCGCCTATGCCGCCGTGGCCCTGCTGCTTCTGGGCGGCATGGCCGCCCTGCCCTGGCTGCTGGGCCAGCTGTTGCGCCTGGTGCCGCAATCGCTGCTGCGCCGGCCGCTGGCCCTGCTGCCCGTGGAGCGCGCACGGCGCATGCGCCGCAGCACCACCGTGGCCGTGGGCGGCGTAGTGGCCAGCCTGAGCCTGGCCGTGGCGCTGACCGTGATGGTGGCCAGCTTCAGGGACAGCATGATCGCCTGGCTGGACGCCGTGCTGCCCGCCCCGCTGTACCTGCGCACGGCCGGCAGCGCAGGCCGTGCCGATGCCGCGCCCCTGCCCGCCGATCTGGCCGCGCGCATTGCCGCCCTGCCTGGCGTACAGCGCGCCCAGCCCATGCGCAGCACCAGCCTGTGGCTCAGCCCGGATCGCCCCGCCGTCAGCCTGCTGCTGCGCCCGCTGCATGGCCCCCAGGGCCAGCAGTTGCCGTGGATACAAGGCCCCGTGCAAGCGCCCGCTGGCAGCACGCCCGTCTATGTCAGTGAAGCCGTGGCCCAACTCTATGGCGTGCGGCCGGGCCAGGAGTGGCCGCTGCTGGCCCAGGCCCTGCCGTCGGAAGATTCCCGCGTGTTTGTGGCCGGCATCTGGCGCGACTATGTGCGCCAGTTCGGCGCCATCGCCATGGACTGGGATGACTACCAACGGCTTGCCGACGGCAGCGCCACCACGGCAGGCCCCACCGAAATCGCCATCTGGCCGGACGGCGACGACACGGCCACGGCACAGCAGCTGCAGGCGCGCATCCAGTCGCTGATGACCGGGCCGGGCGCCGCGCAGGCACTGGAGTTCGCCAGCAGCGGCGCGCTGCGCGAGCGCTCCATGCGCATCTTCGACCGCAGCTTTGCCGTGACCTACTGGCTGCAGGCCGTGGCCATCGGCATCGGCCTGTTCGGCATCGCGGCCAGCTTCAGCGCCCAGGTGCTGGCGCGGCGCAAGGAATTCGGCCTGCTCGCCCACCTGGGCCTGACGCGGCGCGACATCCTGGCGGTGGTGGCCGGCGAAGGCATGGCCTGGACCACGGCCGGCGCCATCGCCGGCAGCCTGCTGGGCCTGGGCGTGGCCGCGATCCTGGTGCACGTGGTGAATCCGCAAAGCTTTCACTGGACCATGGAGCTGTCCCTGCCGTGGTCCCGCCTTTTGGCGCTGGCTGCCAGCGTGATCGCGGCAGGCACGCTGACGGCCTGGCTGGCCGGGCGTGCGGCTGCAGGGCGCGAGGCGGTGCTGGCGGTCAAGGAGGATTGGTAAACCCCATCCCTCCGCGCAAACCGATAGCCTGCAAAAAATGAAAACGCATAATCAATTGTTAATTTTTCTTACAAGAGAATCATTTTCCATCTGATCATTCGCCCGACTTCGGCAGTGCTGCGCCCTATCCACGGGGGGTGCCTGCCTCTACAAAAATCAGACAGGCGCATTGCCGTCTGTACGCGGGAGATCGGACTCATGGCAGGTTTCGGAAAACGTTGGGCTGCGTCGCTGGCCCTGGGCGCGGCAATGTGCGGCTCGGCCTGGGGGCAGATTGTCTTTCCTCCAGGCTCCAGCATCGATCTGGCTGGCGGTTCGTTCAATTCGTTTTGCGTCCCCGTTTCGATGGGCGGGGAACTGGCCCTGGGCACGGGCACCTTCGATTCGGGGTCCTTTGCCTTTGACGCGGGCTCCACGGTGACCGGCACGGGCGGCCAGCTCAACATCGGCGGCGACCTGACGAGCGCGGCGGCACTGAATCTCGGCACCAGCAGCGTTGTGCTTTCAGACACCTGTGCACCCGGAACGACCCTGACACTCAGCGGCAATATCGTCGTGAAGGATCTGACACTGATCAGCACCGGCCCGACACCCCCGACCATCGTTCTTCCCGCAGGTACCAACCTCACCGTGCTGGGCACGCTCACGCTGGGCTCTCCCGGCAAGCCGGTGGTGCTGACCTCTTCCGGCCCTGGCACCGCCGTGGTGACCATGGGGCCGTCGGCGACCCTGGTCAACAGCAGCGGCAGCGTGGTGCCTGGCAACGTGCAGATCGGAGCGCCTGTGGTGACGGCTCCGGCCAGCATCCCCACGCTCAGCACCTACGGGCTGATGCTGATGAGCCTGCTGCTCGGCGGCATGGCCCTGCACCGCCAGCGCCGCGCAACACGCCTCTGAGCAGGCCGGGCGCCCCGGCATCCGGCCCCTGGGCCGGCCCATTCTTCTTCCATCCTGGCGCCCGCCACGCGGGTGCCGGCTTTCCGCGCGTATTCATCCAAGCAGCATCTGAACCATGGACCGTCGCAACTTCCCCATCCCTCCCCGCCTTCTCTGGTCGCTGTGCATCAGCGCGGGAATCTTCAGCCCGGCAGCCCATGCCGCCGACGTGAGCATCACTATGCCGGCCGGTGGCAATTTCGTGATCAAGAATTCTGCGGGGGCCGAACGCTTGCGGGTACAGAACACAGGGGAGGTGCTGGTACCAGCCCTGCCTGCCGATGCAGCCACTGGCAACCAGCTGCTGTGCGTTGACGGCGCCACGGGGCAATTGGTGCATTGCGCGCCGGGTGTGGGCGGCGGGGCAACTGGCGCTACGGGAGCCACAGGTGCGACCGGCGCCACAGGGGCAACAGGCCCAGCAGGCGTGACCGGCGCCACGGGGGTGGCTGGACCGACAGGCGCAACGGGAGTCACTGGTCCGACTGGGGCCACCGGTGCGGGCACCCCAGGTGCCACGGGTTCGACGGGTGCCACTGGCGCGACCGGACCCACCGGACCTACAGGGGCCACGGGTGCAACCGGCCCGACGGGCCCGACCGGCATGACAGGGGCTACGGGCGTGACAGGGGCCCAGGGTGACACAGGTCCCACAGGGCCCCAGGGCGCGCAAGGCATTCAGGGAATCCAGGGCATCCAGGGCGTGACGGGTGCCACAGGAGCTGGACTTCAAGGCCCCACAGGCCCTGCAGGAGCCCAGGGGCCTGCAGGCTCGGGTGGGTTTTTCCAGACGTATACAACTCCTGCCCGCGGCAACAGCGCTGGCACCGGCACAATTTATTTGTTTGCCAACGGCGGCGGTAACACATTCGAGACCGATGCGCAGCGCATGGTACACACCTCATGCACCAATGCTTCATTGCGCGCCATGCTGACAGAGAACAGGGCGTTGAGCCTGACGCTGCAGCTGCGTCGAGGCGTGAACGAGAACTTCTCCAATGTGTCGGGCGTGCCGATCTGTTCGCTTTCCAATGCCAACCCCACATGCGATGTGTCCGGCCCCGCCACTTACGCACCAGGCGACACCATGACTGTGCAGTTGGTTGGCACCCAGGCCTTCAATACGGCGGTTACCGGTTTGATCGTGGTGGCCTCCTGCCAGTGAGCTCGCTATGCGACCTGCGCGACGCGTCCATATCTGCCTGAACATGATCGTCAAGAACGAGGCCCCGGTGATCGCGCGTTGCCTGGCCTCGGTCAAGCCGTGGGTGGACCATTGGGTGATCGTGGACACGGGCTCCAGCGACGGCACGCAGGACCTGGTGCGCCAGTGCATGGAGGGCGTGCCCGGCAGCCTGCACGAGCGGCCCTGGGTGGACTTCGCCCACAACCGCAACGAGGCGCTGGAGCTGGCGCGGCCGCACGGCGACTACCTGCTGTTCATCGATGCCGACGAGCAGCTGCGCGTGCCCGAAGGCTTTGCATGGCCGGCGCTGGAGGCGGACGGCTGCATGCTGTCCTGCCACATGGCGGGCACCGAATACCAGCGCAATGCGCTGATCGCCACGCGCGTGGACTGGCGCTGGGAAGGCGTGCTGCACGAGTACCTGACCGCCCCGGCGCACCAGGCCTGGCAGATGCTGGCGGGGCCGTACATCGATGTCTCGCACGACGGCGCACGGGCGCGGGACCCGCAGACCTACCTGCGTGACATCGCCGTGCTCGAAAAGGCCGTGCGCGAGCAGCCCGGCAACACGCGCAACGTGTTCTATCTGGCGCAAAGCCACCGCGACGCAGGCCAGATCGAGTCCAGCCTGCAGTGGTACCGGCAGCGCGCCGCCATGGGCGGCTGGGCCGAGGAGCAGTGGTTTGCGCTGTTCCAGATCGGCGTGCTGCTGGAGCGCTCGGGCGCCGAGCCAGCCGCCGTGCGCGAGGCCTATCTCACCGCCTATGCCGCGCGACCGCAGCGGGCCGAGCCCCTGTGCGAGCTGGCGCGCTACCATCGCGAGCGGTCCGAGTTTGCCCTGGCCTGCCTCTATGCGCGCCAGGCCGCCGCGCTGCCGCGCCCGGCCGAGGACATCCTGTTCATCGACGCCCAGGTTTATGCCTGGCGCGCACTGGACGAGCTGGCCGTCAGCGCCTTCTACACCCCGCTGCGCGACCTGGGCCGCGCCGCGCTGCAGCAGTTGCTGGCCGAACGCCGCTACCCCGCCAGCGAGCAGACACGCATCGAGGCCAACCGCCCGTTCTACGGCCTGTAGCCGCGTGGGCAGGGCAGCCTGCGACAATGGCCGCCATGCCGCACACCACCTCTTCCTGGCTGCATGAGGCCATCAACCGCATCGAGGCCGATTACCAGCGCAGTGCCGACACGCACCTGATCCCGCTGCCCCTGCCCGGCTTTGCCGGCCTGGGGATCGACCTCTACCTCAAGGACGAATCCACCCACCCCACGGGCAGCCTCAAGCACCGGCTGGCGCGCTCGCTGTTTCTCTATGCGCTGTGCAATGGCTGGGTGCACGAGGGATCGACCATCGTCGAGGCATCGAGCGGCTCCACGGCCGTGAGCGAGGCCTACTTCGCGCGCCTGCTGGGCCTGCCCTTCGTGGCCGTGATGCCGCGCAGCACCTCGGTGGAGAAGATTGCACTGATCGAGTTCTACGGCGGCCGCTGCCATCTGGTGGACAGCGCCGCCCAGGTCTATGACGAGGCACGCGCCGTGGCCGCGCAGGCCGGCGGCCACTACATGGACCAGTTCACCTATGCCGAGCGCGCCACCGACTGGCGTGGCAACAACAATATTGCGGAGAGCATGTTCACCCAGATGCGGCGCGAGCGCCATGCCGTGCCGCGCTGGATCGTGGTGGGCGCGGGCACGGGCGGCACCAGTGCCACCATCGGCCGCTACGTGCGTTTCCAGCGCCATGCCACGGGCATCTGCGTGGCCGACCCCGAGGGCTCGGTGTTCGCCGCCTACCACCGCACGGGCGATGCCACCCTCACCGCGCCGGGCTCGCGCATCGAGGGCATAGGCCGCCCGCGCGTGGAGCCCAGCTTTGTGCGCACGCTGGTGGACCGCATGGAGGAAGTGGCGGACTGCGATTCCCTGGCCGCCATGCGCAGCCTGTCCGCACTGCTGGGCCGGCGCGTGGGACCGTCCACGGGCACCAACTACGTGGCCATGCTCAGGCTGGCCAGCGAGATGCGCCAGCGCGGCGAGCAGGGCTCCATTCTTTCGCTGCTGTGCGATGCGGGCGAGCGCTACCTGCCCACCTACCATGATGCGGACTGGGTGATGCAGCGCATCGGCGACTGCGGGCCGGCCCAGGCGCGCATCGCGCAGCTGCAAGGCTGATCCATGATGCCCCTGCCCCGCCGCCATCTGCTGGGCCTGGCTGCCGGCCTGGGCCTGGGGGCGGCAGGACTGCCCGCCCAGGCACTGCCGCCACGCACGCTGGTCTTCCCGCGCGACCACGGCAGCCACCCCGGGCTGCGCACCGAGTGGTGGTACATCACCGGCCAGGCACGCGCAGCGGGCCGGGCCTGGGGTTTCCAGATCACCTTCTTCCGGTCGCGCGTGCAGGCCACGCAGGAGCTGCGCTCCGCCTTTGCGGCGCGCCAGCTGCTGTTTGCCCATGCGGCGCTGTGCGATGTGCAGGGCGCTCGCCTGCACCACGACCAGCGCATTGCGCGCGCAGGCTTTGGCATTGCCCAGGCCAGCGAGACCGATGCCGACGTGCGGCTGCAGGACTGGTCGCTGCAGCGCACCGATGAAGGCGCTGCCGAGCGCTATACCACGCGCCTGCGCAGCAGCACATTCGCCCTGGACCTGCACTTTGACACCCGCCTGCCCCCCTTGCTGCAGGGCCGCGCCGGCCTGTCGCGCAAGGGTCCCGAACCCGATCAGGCCAGCTACTACTACAGCCGCCCGCAGCTGCAGGTGAGCGGCACGCTGGAGCTGGCAGGCCAGCGCATGGCGATAGAAGCCGCACGCGAGCCCGGCGACAACCGCGCCTGGCTGGACCATGAATGGAGCCAGGCCCTGCTGCACCCCGAGGCCGTGGGCTGGGACTGGATAGGCATGAACCTGTTCGACGGCGGCGCGCTCACGGCCTTCCGAGTGCGCCGCAGCGATGGCAGCGCGCTGTGGGCCGGAGGCTCGCTGCGCGGTGTGGATGGCACGCTGCAGGTCTTCGCCCACGATGCAGTGCAGTTCACGCCGCTGCGCCACTGGAGCAGCCCTGCCAGCGGAGCGCGCTACCCCGTGCAATGGCAGGTGGACACGCCCGCAGGCCGCTTCATCGTGAACGCCCTGGTCGATGACCAGGAGCTGGACAGCAGCGCCTCCACCGGCGCCATCTACTGGGAGGGCCTGTGCAGCCTGCAAAAGCCCACCGGCCCGGGCCAGGAGGCGCGAGCCGGTCAGGGATACCTGGAGATGACGGGCTACGCCCGGCCGCTGCAGTTGTAGCTATGGCAGTCAACAGCATGGGCACGTAGCCCACCCCCTTGAAACCGTCCCAACCCGGCTCTCAAGGGGTACGCTTTTTCTGCAGACGGACGATCAGCTCGCCCATGATGCCCTTGCGGAACAGCAGCACGCAGACCACGAAGATCAGGCCCGTGACGATGGTCACCGACTCGCCCAGCGTGGAGAACCACTCCACGCCCGTGAGGCGCTGCAGGAAGAGGCCGAACTCGCCGATCTTGTTCTCCAGCATGACCACCACGGCCGATCCCAGGATGGGGCCGGACAGCGTGCCCAGGCCGCCCATCAGCGTCATCAGGATCACGTGGCCGGAGGTGGTCCAGTGCACATCCGACAGCGTGGCAAAGCCCAGCACCACGGTCTTGAGCGAACCGGCCAGGCCCGTGAGCGCGGCCGAGATCACGAAGGCCAGCAGCTTGAAGCGCGCCACGTCGTAGCCCAGCGAGGTCGCGCGCGGCTCGTTCTCCTTGATGGCCTTGAGCACCTGGCCGAAGGGCGAGTGGATGGTGCGCACGATCAGCAGGAAGGCCAGGACCACGATGACCAGCGTGACGTAGTACATGGTCATGTCGCTGGCCAGGTCGATGAGGCCGAACAGCTTGCCGCGCGGCACGCCCTGCAGCCCGTCCTCGCCGCCCGTGAAGGGCGCCTGCAGGCACACGAAGAACAGCATCTGGGCCAGCGCCAGCGTGATCATGGAAAAGTAGATGCCCTGGCGGCGGATGGCCAGCCAGCCGAAGATCAGCCCCAGCAGCGCGCCGCCGGCCGTGCCGGCCAGCATGGCCAGCTCGGGCGTGAAGCCCCAGCCCTTGATGGCGTAGCCGGTCACATAGGCCGCGCCGCCCAGGAAGGCCGCGTGGCCGAAGGACAGCAGGCCCGTGTAGCCCAGCAGCAGGTTGAAGGCCGAGGCGAACAGTGCGAAGCACATGAGCTTCATCACGAACACCGGATACGCGCCCAGCAGGGGCGCCGCCAGCAGGCCCAGCAGCAGCAGGCCATAGCCCCAGGGGGCAATGCGTTGAACGAGAGTCTTGGATTTCATGTGGTCGGCCCCTTGTCCTCGTTCTTGTTATTTCTCTTTGCCGAACAGGCCGGCGGGGCGGATGAGCAAAACGATGACCATGATGAAGAACACCACGGTGGACGATGCCTCGGGCCAGAAGACCTTGGTCAGGCCCTCGATCACCCCCAGGCCCAGGCCGGTGAGGATGGAGCCCATGATGGAGCCCATGCCTCCGATCACCACCACGGCGAAGACCACGATGATGAGGTTCTGCCCCATCAGCGGCGTGACCTGGTAGACGGGCGCCGCCAGCACGCCGGCAAAGGCGGCCAGGGCCGCGCCGAAGGCATAGGTCAGCGTGATCATCACGGGGACATTGACGCCGAAGGCCTCGACCAGGCGCGGGTTCTCGGTGCCGGCCCGCAGGTAGGCGCCAATGCGCGTCTTCTCGATCATGAACCAGGTGGCCACGCAGACCACGATGGAGGCCAGCACCACCCATGCGCGGTAGTTGGGCAGGATCATGAAGCCCAGGTTGGTCGCGCCCTCCAGCAGCTCGGGCGTGTCATAGCCCAGCCCCGAGACGCCGTAGACCGAGCGGAACAGGCCCTCGATCAGCAGCGACAGGCCCAGCGTCAGCAGCAGGCCGTAGAGATGGTCGAGCTTGTAGATCCAGCGCAACAGGAAGCGCTCGATCAGCACCCCCAGCAGGCCCACCAGCAGCGGCGACAGCACCAGCATCACCCAGTAGTTGATGTTGAAGTAGCTCATGGCCATCCAGGTGACCATGGCGCCCAGCATGAACAACGCGCCGTGGGCGAAGTTGATCACGTTGAGCAGGCCGAAGATCACCGCCAGCCCCAGGCTGAGGATGGCGTAGAACGAGCCGTTGACCAGCCCCAGAAGGAGCTGGCTCATCAGGCCTGGCAGGGAAACACCAAAGATTTCCATGGGATGCAGCTGTCGTGGTTGGCCGGGTGGCGGTTGGGGGTCAGTGGCGGCGCGGCGTTACTTCCACAGCGCGCACTTGGTCTCGGCCTTGGTGGTCCAGACCTGGTCGGCGGGCAGCGTGGCCACGACCTTCAGGTAGTCCCAGGGCTTCTTGGACTCGGCGGGCTTCTTGACCTCGACCAGGTACATGTCGTGGGCAAAGGTGCCGTCGGGACGGATCGAGCCCTTGCCGTAGAAGTCGTCGATGGGCGTGCTCTTGAGATGGGCCATGACCTTGTCGGCATCCGTGGACTTCACGGCCTGCACGGCCTTGAGGTAGCTGGTCACGGCCGAGTAGTCGGCGGCCTGGATGGAGGTGGGCATGCGCTTGGTCTTGGCAAAGAAGCGCTCGGCGAACTTGCGCGCCGCGTCGTTCTGGTCCCAGTACCAGCTGGTGGTGAACTGCATGCCTTCGGTGTTCTTCAGGCCCAGGCTGTGGATGTCGGTCAGGAACACCAGCAGGCCCACGGTCTTCATGCTCTTGTTGATGCCGAATTCCTTGGCCGCCTTGATGGCGTTGATGGTGTCGCCACCGGCATTGGCCAGGCCCAGGATCTGGGCCTTGGAGGCCTGCGCCTGCAGCAGGAAGGACGAGAAGTCCGAGGCATTGAGCGGATGCTTGACGCCGCCCACCACCTTGCCGCCCTTGGCCTTGATCACCGCCGTGGTGTCGTTCTCCAGCGCGTGGCCGAAGGCGTAGTCTGCCGTCAGGAAGAACCAGTCCTTGCCGCCGCGCTCCACCACGGCCGTGCCCGTGCCCTTGGCCAGGGCCACGGTGTCATAGGCGTAGTGCACGGTGTAGGGATTGCACTGCTCGTTGGTCAGCGCCGACGAGCCTGCGCCGCTGTTGAAGTGCACGCGCTTTTTCTCATTGGCCACCTGCGACACCGCCAGGGCCGTTCCGGAGTTGGTGCCGCTGAACACCAGCGAGATACCCTGCGTGTCCACCCACTCGCGCACCTTGGAGGCGGCGATGTCGGCCTTGTTCTGGTGGTCGGCGCTCAGCAGCTCGATGGGCTGGCCCAGCACCTTGCCGCCGAAGTCATCGATGGCCATCTGCATCGCGGTGACGGCATTCTTGCCTTCCACGTCCGCATAGAGGCTGGACATGTCGGTCACGAAGCCGATCTTCACCTTCTCCTGTGCCATGGCAAGCGGGCTGGCCAGGCCGGCGGCGGCCAGCATGCACGACAGTGCGGTCAGTTTTGCTTTCATTGGTGTCTCCTTCGCGTTGATGTCTTGGGTTTTTTGTCACAGGGCCATGGCAGGAATGCAGCCGGCGAGCCCCAGGCGCCAGCCACGATGGATATCCGGGTCAGACTCCGAGCAGTTCGTTGAGCACGGGCATCTTGGCCTGCAGCTCGGCCGCGCCGAAACGCTCGACCACATGGCCGTGCTCGACCACGTAGAAGCGGTCGGCCAGCGGCGCCGCGAAGTGGAAGTTCTGCTCCACCATCACCACGGTGTAGCCCTTGGTGCGCAGCATGGTGATCATGCGGGCCAGCGCCTGCACGATGACGGGGGCCAGGCCTTCGGAGATCTCGTCGAGCAGCAACAGCCGCGCGCCCGTGCGCAGGATGCGCGCAACAGCCAGCATCTGCTGCTCGCCACCCGACAGGCGCGTGCCCTGGCTGTGGCGGCGCTCGGCCAGGTTGGGGAACATGGCGTAGATCTCATCCACGCTCATGCCCGGCTGGCCGGTCTTGAGCGGCGGCGGCAGCATCAGGTTCTCTTCGCACGAGAGGCTGGAGAAGATGCCGCGCTCTTCAGGGCAGTAGCCCACACCCAGGTGGGCAATGCGGTGCGTGGGCATGTGGATGGCTTCCACGCCATTGATCCTGATCGAGCCCTTGCGCGCGCCCGTCAGACCCATGATGGCGCGCAGCGTGGACGTGCGGCCCGCGCCGTTGCGCCCCAGCAGCGTGACCACCTCGCCGGGCTGGACCACCAGGTCCATGCCGTGCAGCACATGGGATTCGCCGTACCAGGCCTGCAGGCCCTTGATTTCCAATGCCGGTGCAGTCATCTCAATGCGCTCCCTGCAACTGGCCGTCGGTGGTGCCCATATACGCTTCCATCACTTGGGGGTTGCGCGAAACTTCCTCGTACGGCCCCTCGGCCAGCACGGCGCCGCGCTGCAGCACCGTGATGCGGTCGGCAATGGTGGAGATCACCTTCATGTTGTGCTCCACCATGAGAATCGTGCGGCCGGCCGAGACCTTCTTGATCAGCTGGGTCACGCGGTCCACGTCTTCGTGGCCCATGCCCTGCGTGGGTTCGTCCAGCAGCATCAGCTCGGGCTCCATGGCCAGCGTGGTGGCAATCTCCAGCGCACGCTTGCGGCCATAGGGCAGGTTGACCGTGACCTCGTCGGCCAGGTCCTGCAGGCCCACTTCGGCCAGCAACTGCATGGCGCGGTCATCGAGCTGCGACAGGCTCTTCTCGCTGCGCCAGAAATGGAACTCCGTGCCCAGCTTGCGCTGCAGGCCGATGCGCACGTTCTCCAGCAGCGTGCAATGCGGGAACACGGCCGAGATCTGGAAGGACCGGATCACGCCACGGCGCGCAATCTGCGCCGGTGCTTCCCGCGTGATGTCCTCGCCATTGAAACGGATGGTGCCGGAGGTGGGCTCCAGGAACTTGGTCAGCAGATTGAAGCAGGTGGTCTTGCCTGCGCCATTGGGGCCGATCAAGGCATGGATGGAGCCGCGGCGCACCGAAAGGTCCACCTTGCTCACCGCCGTAAATCCCTTGAACTCTTTGGTCAGGTTCCGGGTTTCGAGAATAACGTCGCTCATGTGCGCTTCGCCTGCTCCGTTGATGCTGCCAGCCGCCAACGCGTCGCCAGAGGCTCTGGTGGGCGTTGTGCAGGGTCGGACGCATCGTAGGCTTGCCGACGTTGTGCACCGCAGCGGGAAAACGCCTACGTAGGTGCTCCTAAGCACAGGCCCTGCCCCGCACTGCAGCATGGCGCATCAAGACGAGTCGCCGCAAAAACAAGAAGCAACCACTCACACTTGAAATAATCAAGCAGTCACGGGGCTGCAAGGCGCCGCGGCTGCAGGCGGGCCCTAGGGTTCTCCATCACCTCGGCCCGGCGACGCCCACGCGGAAGGCCAGAGCGCTTCCAAAGAGATAGCAAACTACCCTTTTTGCGGCTTGGCAGACAGCGACCAATGTCTGCTGCCTTACGGGAAACACCCAGGTGGGCAATCTCCCTGTGGCCTGCTCAGTCACTATGCGAAAAGCCGCGGATATGCTTGGGTTTGTCGCCCCATCAATTGAATGGCGACAAAGCGACTCAAAGCGCTATTCAATTAATAGCATCAGGTGATTGCCTGGCATGTGAATTGGCGATTGATCGGCATGAGCGCAATTGTCGCCGCCAAGACAGCATGTGCCCGGAGCAAGTTACTGCAGCGTTTCCTTGCTGCCTTGCGGCAAGGCCAATGGAACCACGGCAATGCCTTCGTCCAGCAATTGCATGGCCTGCTCGGGACTCGCCTTGCCGCGGATGGCGCGCTCTTCGGTCTCGCCATAGTGCATGCGGCGGGCTTCATCGGCAAAGCGTTCGCCCACGTCCTCGGTCTGCTGCGCGACCTTGCGCGACCACTGCAGCCAGGCGGCCTACATGGCCTGCAATTGCTCACGCGCCTGGGGCGGCATGGCCGTTGAAGCAGCGGCTGCCGCGCTGGCGGCCGAGGCGGCTGCAGCAGGCTCTGCCGCCGCCGCCGGGGGCAAGCTTGCAGGCTTGGCGCCAAGATTGATGCGGGGGGCGCTCAGGCGCTTGGTGATGTCGCTGTGGCCGCAGACGGGGCACAGCACCAGCTGGCGCTGCAGCTGGCTCTGGAAATCCTCTTCCGAGGCGAACCAGCCCTCGAAGAGGTGGCCCTGCGGGCAATGGAGGTCGAGCACTTTCATCGCGCACCCTCATCCATGAAGCAACCGGCACCGCGGCCTCAGCCGCGGCGGTGAATCAGGAAACGATAGACGAAACCCGGGAATGCCAGTGTCAGGAACAACGCCCCCGTGATGGCATAGAACTCCCAGCCCTGGGGTGCAATCTGCCCCACGCGGCGCTCCAGCAGCAGCGCCACGCCGCCGACGATGAAGTACAGCAGCACCATCTCCAGCAGGCACAGGGCCAGCGGCTTGCGCTGGGTGCGCAGCGGCCCCAGCTGCAGCCAGCGGGGGTTGAAGAAAGGCAAATTGGCTGCCACAAGGGCAGCCAATATCACGAGCCAGATCGAAGCGGTTTGCGACAAGCCGATGTCCTCACCGCAGGGCCTTGCGCGCAAGGCCCTGCACAGGGAAAGTGGATCAGGAAGCCAGGGCGCGCACGACGGCGTCGGCGCACAGGGCCATCAGGCCGCCGGGCAGGATGCCCAGACCCAGCACCAGGGCGCCATTGAGGGTCAGCACCACGCGCACGTCCAGCGAAGCGGAAACGCTGGTGGCGGTGATGGGCTCATCGAAGTACATGACCTTGACGACGCGCAGGTAGTAGAAGGCGCCGATCAGCGACATGACCACGGCGAACACGGCCAGGGCGATGTACAGGCTGTGGCCCGAAGCCACCAGCGCCTGCAGCACCGACAGCTTGGCGTAGAAGCCGACCAGGGGCGGAATGCCGGCCATGGAGAACAGGCAGATCGCCATCACGCCGGCATACAGCGGGCTGCGCTGGTTCAGGCCGGCAAAGTCGGCGACCTCTTCGCTCTCGAAGCCTTCGCGGGCCAGCAGCTGGATCACGCCGAAGGCGGCCAGCGTGGTCAGCACATAGGTCACCACGTAGAACATGGCCGAGCTGTAGGCGTTCTCGACGGTGGCCGGATCGACCTTGCCGTCGACCACACCCGACATCAGGCCCAGCAGCACGAAGCCCATCTGCGAGATGGTCGAGTAGGCCAGCATGCGCTTGAGGTTGGTCTGCTGCAGGCCGGCCAGGTTGCCGACCAGCAGAGAGGCAATGGCAAGCACGGCCAGCATCTGCTGCCAGTCGATGGCCAGCGGCAGCAGGCCGTCCACCAGCAGGCGGATGACGATGGCGAAGGCCGCCAGCTTGGGCGCGCCACCGATCATGGTGGTGATGGCCGTGGGAGCGCCCTGGTACACGTCGGGGACCCACATGTGGAAGGGAACCACGCCCAGCTTGAAGGCCAGGCCGGAGACCACGAAGACCAGGCCGAACACCAGCACCTGGTGCTTGATTTCGCCCGAGTTGATGGCCTTGAACACCTGGCCGATGTCCAGCGAACCGGTCGCGCCGTAGAGCATGGACATGCCGTACAGCAGGAAGCCGCTGGCCATGGCGCCAAGCACGAAGTACTTCATCGCGGCCTCGACCGAAGCCGTGTGGTCGCGGCGCAGCGCCACCAGGGCGTAGCTGGACAGCGTCAGCAGCTCCAGGCCCAGGTAGATGACCAGGAAGTTGTTGCCCGAGATCATGATGAACATGCCCAGCAGCGCGAGCATGGCCAACGTGAACAGCTCGCCGCCGCGCAGCATGTCGCGGTCGGCGGCGTAGGGGCGGCCGTAGACCAGGGTGACCATCATGGCCACGGTGGCGAAACACTTGAGCCAGTTGCCCATGGCGTCGGAGACGACCATGTTGCCCCAGCCATAGAACGTGTTGCCACTGGAGGCATACATGCCTTGCAGCACGGCCACCACGCCCAGGGTCAGCAGTGTCAGAACATAGGTGCCCGTGCGGCGCGGGCTTTTGACGCCCAGGTCCACCAGGGCGATCACGCAGGCCATGACCAGGAGAAGGATCTCCGGATAGATGGCCAGCCAGCTGATGTTGTCAATCATCTCGATTCTCTCGTTTCAGTCTGGTCACTGCAGCTTGCTCATGGCCACATGCTTGAGCAGCTCGGCCACGGACACATCCATCACGTCAGTGAAGGGCTTGGGATACAGGCCCATGTACAGCACGGCGATGGCCAGCAGACCCAGCACCAGGAACTCGCGGTTGCCGATGTCGGTCAGGCCGCGCACATTGTCATTGGTGACAGGACCCAGGTAGACGCGCTTGTACATCCACAGCGTATAGGCTGCGCCGAAGATCAGCGCCGTGGCAGCGCCCAGGCCGATCCAGAAGTTGTATTGCACGGCGCCCAGGATCACCATCCACTCGCCGACGAAGCCGGCCGTCGCGGGCAGGCCGCAGTTGGCCATGGCGAACAGCAGCGCGAAGGCCGCGAACTTGGGCATGGTGTTGACCACGCCGCCGTAGGAAGCGATTTCACGCGAGTGCACGCGGTCGTAGAGCACGCCGATGCACAGGAACATGGCGCCCGACACGAAGCCGTGGGCAATCATCTGCACGATGCCGCCGGCAATGCCCAGCGGATTGAAGATGAAGAAGCCCAGGGTCACGAAGCCCATGTGGGCCACGGACGAGTAGGCCACCAGCTTCTTCATGTCCTTTTGCACCAGGGCGACCACGCCCACGTAGATCACGGCGATCAGCGACAGGGCGATGACCAGCCAGGCCCACTTGTGCGAGGCATCGGGTGCGATGGGCATGGAAAAGCGCAGGAAACCGTAGGCGCCCAGCTTCAGCATGATGGCGGCCAGCACGGCGGAGCCGCCGGTGGGCGCTTCCACGTGCACGTCGGGCAGCCAGGTGTGGACCGGCCACATCGGCACCTTCACGGCAAAGGCCGCGAAGAAGGCGAAGAAGATCAGCGTCTGGGCCGTCATGGACAGCGGCAGCTTGTGCCAGTCGAGGATCTCGAAGCTGCCACCCGACTGGGTGTACAGGTAGATCACGGCGACCAGGGTCAGCAGCGAACCCATCAGCGTGTACAGGAAGAACTTGAAGGCCGCATAGATGCGGTTGGGACCTCCCCAGATGCCGATGATCAGGTACATCGGGATCAGCGTGGCCTCGAAGAACACGTAGAACAGCAGGCCGTCCAGCGCGCTGAACACGCCGACCATCAGGCCGGACAGGATCAGGAAGGCGCCCATGTACTGGTTCACGCGCTCGGTGATGTTCTCCCACGACGCGATCACGACGATCACGGTGATGAAGGCGGTCAGCGGCACGAACCAGAACGAGATGCCATCCACGCCCAGGTGGTAGTGGATGTTGAAGCGCTCGATCCACAGCGCCTTCTCCACGAACTGCATGGCAGCCGTGCTGTTGTCGAACTGCTGTATCAGCGGCAGCGTGACGGCCAGGCCTGCCAGCGCGCCGACCAGGGCCAGCCAGCGCACTGCCTTGACCTGATCCTCGCGGCCCAGGGCCAGCAGGAGGGCGCCGAAGGCGATCGGCACCCAGATTGAAAGACTCAACCAATGCATTTTTGTTCTTCCCCTACTACTTGTTGAGCCACACGAAATACGTCATGAGAGCGAACACGCCCAGCAGCATGACCAACGCGTAGTGATAGAGATAGCCCGACTGCAGCTTGCGCACCCACTGGCCGATGCGGCCGATGAGCTTCCACGAGCCGTTGACGATGCCGCCATCGATGATGGCCTGGTCGCCGACCTTCCAGAAGAAGCTGCCGAAGGCGCGTGCGCCGCGGGCGAAGATGTTCTCGTAGACCCAGTCCACGCCGTACTTGCCTTCCAGTGCCTGGTAGACACCGATCTTCTGCATGGACGACTTGATGGCGGCAGGCACTTCGGGCTTGACCATGTAGAACAGGTAGGAGACGACGACGCCTGCCAGTGCAAGCCAGAACGGCGCGGCCGTGAAGCCGTGCAGCGCCATGGGCACCCAGCCGTGGATCTTCTCGGCCAGCTCGGCCATGGCGCCGTGCTTGCTGCCATCGACGTGGATCACACCCTTGAAGAAATCACCGAACAGCATGGGCATCAGTGCCAGGGCACCGATCACCACCGAGGGGATGGCCAGCAGCATCAGCGGGCCGGTCACGACCAGTGGCGACTCATGCGGCTTGGCATCGTGGCCATGGCCGTGGTGGTCGTCATGGGCGTGGTGGTCATCGTGGCCATGGTGGTGCGCATCGGGATTCTGGTCGTAGCGCTCCTTGCCGTGGAAGACGATGAAGTACAGGCGGAAGGAGTAGAACGCCGTGATGAACACGCCGGCCAGCACCGCGAAATTGGCGAAGCCAGCACCCGGCAGGTTGGTGGCATGCACGGCCTCGATGATGGCGTCCTTCGAGTAGAAGCCCGAGAAGAACGGCGTGCCGATCAGCGCCAGGTTGCCCAGCAGGAACGTGATCCAGGTGATGGGCATGTACTTGCGCACGCCGCCCATCCAGCGGATGTCCTGGTTGTGGTGCATGCCCATGATCACCGAGCCGGCGCCAAGGAACAGCAGGGCCTTGAAGAAGGCGTGGGTCATCAGGTGGAACACGGCCACCGAGTAGGCCGAGGCGCCCAGGGCCACGGTCATGTAGCCCAGCTGCGACAGCGTGGAGTACGCGATCACGCGCTTGATGTCGTTCTGGATGATGCCCAGCACGCCCATGAACAGCGCCGTGATGGAGCCGATCACCAGGATGAAGCTCAGCGCGGTGTCCGACAGCTCGTACAGCGGCGACATGCGCGAGACCATGAAGATGCCGGCCGTCACCATGGTGGCGGCGTGGATCAGTGCCGAGATGGGGGTCGGGCCTTCCATCGAATCGGGCAGCCAGGCATGCAGCGGGAACTGGGCCGACTTGCCCATGGCGCCGATGAACAGGCAGATGGCCGTCACCGTCACCAGCAGCCAGCCGGTGCCCGGCAGCAGGGTGTTCTGGATCTCGGGCAGCTTGGCGAAGATCTCGCCGTAGTTCATGGTGCCCGTGTAGGCAGCGATCAGGCCGATGCCCAGGATGAAGCCGAAGTCGCCCACGCGGTTGACCAGGAAGGCCTTCATGTTGGCGAAGATGGCCGAGGGCTTGTTGTAGTAGAAGCCGATCAGCAGGTACGACACCAGGCCCACGGCTTCCCAGCCGAAGAACAGCTGCAGCAGGTTGTTGCTCATGACGAGCATCAACATGGAGAAGGTGAACAGCGAGATGTAGGAGAAGAAACGGTTGTAGCCGTCATCTTCCTGCATGTAGCCGATGGTGTAGATGTGCACCATCAGCGACACGAAGGTCACCACGCACATCATCATGGCCGTGATGCTGTCGATCAGGAAACCGACTTCCATCTTCAGCCCGCCGATTTCCATCCAGGTGTAGATGGACTGGTCGAAGCGCGCCCCGTCGAAGATCACGCTGTTGAAGGTGATGGCCGACAGGATGAAGGCGATCAGCACGCCCAAAATCGTGAGGGAATGGCTGCCGCCGCGACCGATCTTGTTGCCGCCGAAGGCCGTGCCCCAGATACCCGCGAGCGCGGAACCCGCCAGCGGTGCCAGCGGCACCGCCAGGAGCATGGATGCAGAGAGTGTTTGACTCATTCTTAAGAACCTTGCAAGTTACGGCGGACTCAACCCTTGAGGGAGTTGAGATCTTCCGCATTGATGCTGGTCTTGTTGCGGAACAGAAGCACCAGGATCGCCAGACCGATGGCCGACTCGGCCGCTGCCACTGTCAGGATGAAGAACACGAACACCTGTCCGTGCATGTCACCCAGATAGCTGGAGAAGGCCACGAAGTTCATGTTGACGGCCAGGAGCATCAGCTCGATGGCCATCAGCAGCACGATCAGGTTCTTGCGGTTCAGAAAAATGCCAACGACGGAGAGCGCGAACAGCATGGCGCCCAGCGTCAAGTAATGGCCCAAAGTCAGCGTCATGCTTTTGTCTCCACGGCGGGGGTTGCCTCGGCGGCCGGTGCCTGCGGCGCCTGGGTGACCGGCACCTTGACCAGCTCGAGGCGATCCTTTGCGCGCACGCGGATCTGCTGGGCCGGGTTCACTGCCTTGCTGTCCTTGCGCTTGCGCAGGGTCAGGGCGATGGCGGCGATCATGGCCACCAGCAGGATCACGGCAGCGATCTCGACGGGGTACAGGTATTCGGTGTACAGCAGCTTGCCCAGGGCCTGGGTGTTGGAGTACTGCACGGTCTGGCCGGCAGCGTTGACCGTGGCCGCAATGGCCTTGGGCTCCTCGACGCCGCTGAAGCCGCCCATCAGCACCATGCCCATTTCAAAGGCGATCAGTGCGCCGATCAGGGCAGCGAAGGGGAAATGCTTCCAGAAGCCCTGGCGCACGGCGTCGATGCGGATGTCCAGCATCATCACCACGAACAGGAACAGCACCATCACGGCGCCCAGGTAGACCAGCACCAGGGTCACGCCCAGGAACTCGGCCTTGAGCAAAAGCCAGATGCCGGCAGCCTGCGAGAAGGCCAGGATCAGGTTGAGCACGGCATGCACGGGGTTGCGCGCCGTGACGACCCGGAAGGCTGCAAACAGCAGCACGACCGAGAACAGATAGAAGAAACCAGTTTTGGCGTCCATGGATCGAATCTTTTCAAGTGATCAAGGAGCCGCTTCAGCGGTACTTGGCGTCCGCAGCCTTGGCGGCGGCAATCTCGGGTTCGTAGCGATCGCCAACGGCCAGCAGCATGTCCTTGGTGAAGTACAGGTCGCCGCGCTTTTCTCCGTGGTATTCGAAGATATGCGTCTCGACGATGGAATCCACCGGGCAGCTTTCCTCGCAGAAGCCGCAGAAGATGCACTTGGTCAGGTCGATGTCGTAGCGCGTGGTGCGGCGCGAGCCGTCGTCACGCACATCGGACTCGATGGTGATGGCCATGGCCGGGCAGACCGCTTCGCACAGCTTGCAGGCGATGCAGCGCTCTTCGCCGTTGTCATAACGGCGCAGGGCGTGCAGTCCGCGAAAACGCGGCGACAGAGGTGTCTTTTCTTCGGGGAACTGCACCGTGACCTTGCGGCGGAAGGTGTAGCGGCCAGTCAGGGCCATGCCCTTGGCCAGTTCCCAGAGCATGAAGCTCTTGAAGAAATCTTTGATCGAAAATGGGGTAGCAGCAACCGCAGACATTCTTGCTCCGCTCAGTTCCAGATGTTCCAAGGCGAGTGCATCCAGCCACCCACGATGACCAGCCACACCAGGGTGACGGGAATGAAGATCTTCCAGCCCAGACGCATGATCTGGTCATAGCGAAAGCGCGGGAAGGTGGCACGGATCCAGATGAACATGGACACGACCAGGAAAGTCTTCGCCGCCAGCCAGATCCATCCGGGGATGAACGACAGGAAGTCGAACGGAGGCAGCCAGCCGCCCAGGAACATGATCACGGCCAGGATGGACACCAGCCACATGCTGGCGTACTCGGCCAGGAAGAAGATGGCAAAGCCCATGCCCGAGTACTCGACCATGTGGCCGGCCACGATTTCGGCTTCGCCTTCGACCACGTCGAAGGGGTGGCGGTTGGTCTCAGCCACGGCCGAGATCAGGTACACCACGAAGATCGGCAGCAGCGGCAGCCAGTTCCACGACAGGACGCTGGCACCCATGCTGGCGAACTGGCCCTGGCCCTGGCTCAGCACGATCTGCGTCAGATTCATGCTGCCCGTGACCATGATCACGACCAGGAAGCAGAAGCCCAGCGCAATCTCGTAGCTGACCATCTGCGCCGAGGCGCGCAGCGCGCCCAGGAAGGCGTACTTGGAGTTGGAGGCCCAGCCGGCAATGATCACGCCATAGACTTCGATGGACGTGATGGCCATGATCAGCAGCAGGCCGGCGTTGACGTTGGCCAGCGCCACTTCGGGACCGAAGGGGATCGCCACCCATGCCGCCAGGGCGGGCATGATGGCCATCACGGGACCCACGTAGAACAGGCCCTTGGCGGCAGCCGTGGGCTGGATCAGTTCCTTGGTCAGCAGCTTCAGGCCGTCGGCCAGGGGCTGCAGCAGGCCGAAGGGACCCACGCGGTTGGGACCCATGCGAACCTGCATGAAGCCCAGCAGCTTGCGCTCCCACAGCGTCAGGTAGGCCACGGCGCCCATCAGCGGGGCGACGATGGCGACGATGCCCAGCAGGATCCAGAGCACGGGCCAGGCCACGTCGGTCCACCAGGAGGCGGCGATCAGGCCGGCACCGGCCGTCTTGAGTGCGTCAATCATGCGGCGCCTCCCTCACGAGCCTGACGTGCATCTGCCGTCAGTTGCAGCGACGTCGCGCGGCGCACGATGCTGTCGAGCTGATAAATGCTGGCCACCACGGGCGCGGCATGGCCTGCGCCGTTGGCGATGGAATTCACGGCAGGCGCACCATTGCCCAGCAGGTTGGCCGGCACGCTGGTGGCGCCGGCGGTGGCGGCTGCGAGCACATCCTGCGACGTCTCGTAGTCCACGCCCTGCACGCCCAGCAGGTTGGCCAGAACGCGCAGCACCTTCCAGCCCGGACGGACTTCGGCCAGCGGCTTGACCACGGCATGAAAGCTCTGCAGGCGGCCTTCGGCGTTGACGAAGCTGCCCGAGGTTTCCGTGAACGGGGCGATGGGCAGCAGCACGTCGCTGAATTCCATGTTGGCCTTGAACGGGCTCAGGGTCACGACCATCTCGGCCTTGCCCAGTGCCTCTGCGGCGCGGGCGCCGGCAGCGGAGTCGAACACGGGCTCGTTGTTCAGCAGCAGCACGGCCTTGAGGCCGCCGGCCAGCATCTGGCCTGCGTTCAGGCCCGAAGCGGCAGGCTGTGCGCCCACCCACTGCGCGCCCACCGTGTTGGCGGCTTCGGTCAGGTAGCCGACCGAGGCGCCGGTCTGCTCGGCAATCCAGTTGGCCAGCGACAGCAGGGTCGATGCCTGTGCGTGGTGCGCAGCGGCATTGCCCAGCAAGATGGCCTTGCGCTCGCCGCGCAGCAGCGCGGTGGCAATGGCCTGGGCCTCGGCATGCACGTTGGCGGCGGCCACGGGAGCGGCAACACCCTTTTCCTGCGCCACGGCGGCGGCCACATCGGCCAGCGCCTGGGCCCAGTCCGGGGCTGCCACGATGGACGCCGTCACCGGCATGGCCCAGTCGTAGACACGCTCATTGATGGCGAGCACGGTGCAGCCCTGCTTGGCCGCCTGGCGGATGCGCTGCGCGAACAGCGGATGGTCCTTGCGCAGGTTGGAGCCGAGCACCAGGACGCCTTGCAGCTTGGAAAGCGAGGCGATGGGCGTGCCCAGCCACTGCACGCCCTGGGCGGCGGTGAACTCGGCGTTGCGCAGGCGATGGTCGATGTTCTCGCTGCCCAGGCCGCGCACCAGCTTGCCTGCCAGGAACAGCTCTTCCAGCGTGCTGTGCGGGCTGACCAGCGCACCGATGGCGGAGGCGCCATGGTCGTTCTTGATCTGGCGCAGGCCGTTGGCCACGTATTCGAGGGCCGTCTGCCAGTCGACCTCCTTCCACTCACCGCCCTGCTTGAGCATGGGGCGGGTCAGGCGTTCGTCACTGTTCAGGGCTTCGTAGGAGAAGCGGTCGCGGTCGGCGATCCAGCACTCGTTGACCTCTTCGTTCTCGAAGGGCACGACGCGCAGGACCTTGTGGTTCTTGACCTGGACGATGAGGTTGGCACCCGTGGAGTCATGGGGCGAGACCGACTTGCGGCGCGACAGCTCCCAGGTGCGGGCGCTGTAGCGGAAGGGCTTGCTGGTCAGCGCGCCCACGGGGCAGATGTCGATCATGTTGCCCGACAGCTCGGAGTCCACGGTATCGCCCACCACCGTGGTGATCTCGGAGTGCTCGCCGCGGTTGATCATGCCCAGCTCCATCACGCCGGACACTTCCTGTCCGAAGCGCACGCAGCGGGTGCAGTGGATGCAGCGGCTCATCTCCTGCATGGAGATCAGCGGGCCCACGTCCTTGTGGAAGACCACGCGCTTTTCTTCCTCGTAGCGCGAGGCGGAGCTGCCGTAGCCCACGGCCAGATCCTGCAGCTGGCATTCGCCGCCCTGGTCGCAGATCGGGCAGTCCAGCGGGTGATTGATGAGCAGGAACTCCATCACCGATTGCTGTGCCTTGATCGCCTTCTCGCTCTTGGTGCGCACGATCATGCCCTGCGTCACGGGCGTGGCGCAGGCGGGCATGGGCTTGGGGGCCTTTTCCACGTCCACCAGGCACATGCGGCAGTTGGCGGCGATGGAAAGTTTCTTGTGGTAGCAGAAATGCGGGATGTAGGTGCCTGCCTTCTCGGCTGCATGCATGACCATGCAGCCCTCGGCGACCTCCACCTTCTTTCCGTCCAGTTCAATTTCAACCATATGCTTTTCTCGCGATCAGGCGGCGTGGACCGTCTGCTTGGAAGCGTTCTGGATCTTCGCTTCAAACTCGTGGCGGAAGTGCTTGATCATGGCGCGCACCGGCATCGCTGCCGCATCGCCCAGCGCACAGATCGTGCGCCCCATGATGTTCACGGACACCGAGTCCAACAGCTCGATGTCTTCAGGACGGCCTTCGCCGTGCTCGATTCGGTTGACCACGCGCCACAGCCAGCCCGTGCCTTCGCGGCAGGGAGTGCACTGGCCGCAGGACTCGTGCTGGTAGAAGTAGGACAGGCGCAGCAGGCTCTCGACCATGTCGCGCGAGTCGTCCATCACGATCACGGCGCCCGAGCCCAGCATGGAGCCGGCCTTGGCGATGGAGTCGTAGTCCATCGTGCATTCCATGATGATGTCGGCCGGCAGCACGGGCGAGGACGATCCGCCGGGGATCACGGCCTTGAGCTTGCGGCCCGTGCGCACGCCACCGGCCAGCTCCAGCAGCTTGCTGAAGGGCGTGCCCAGCGGCACTTCGTAGTTGCCGGGCAGGTTGACGTCGCCGCTGACCGAGAAGATCTTGGTGCCGCCATTGTTGGGCTTGCCGCACTCCAGGTACGCAGCACCGCCGTTGCGGATGATCCAGGGAACGGCCGCAAAGGTTTCGGTGTTATTGATGGTGGTGGGCTTGCCGTACAGGCCGAAGCTGGCCGGGAACGGCGGCTTGAAGCGCGGCTGGCCCTTCTTGCCTTCCAGCGACTCCAGCAGCGCAGTCTCTTCGCCGCAGATGTAGGCGCCGAAGCCATGGTGCGCGTGCAGCTGGAAGCTGAAGCTGCTGCCCATGATGTTGTCGCCCAGGTAGCCGGCAGCGCGGGCTTCCTCCAGCGCGGCCTCGAAGCGCTCATAGGCCTCGAAGATTTCGCCGTGGATGTAGTTGTAGCCCAGGGAGATGCCCATCGCGTAGGCCGCGATGATCATGCCCTCGATCACGATGTGGGGGTTGTGCACCAGGATGTCCCGGTCCTTGCAGGTGCCCGGCTCGCCTTCGTCCGAGTTGCACACCAGATGCTTCTGGCCCGGGAACTGGCGGGGCATGAAGCTCCACTTCAGGCCCGTGGGGAAACCTGCGCCTCCGCGGCCGCGCAGCCCCGACTCCTTGACGGTGGCGATCACCTGATCCTGCGTCAGGCCTTCGCTGCCGTCCTTGCCCAGGATCTTGCGCAGCGCCTGGTAGCCGCCGCGTGCCTCGTAGTCCTTGATGGACCAGTTGGCGCCGGTCAGATCGGCATAGATCTGGGGATTGATGTGGCGGTCGTGGAAGCAGGTCTCGCTGCCCGAAGCGGCAAACCTGGCCAGGACCGATTGTGCGGCGGCGTTCATGCCTTGCCCTCCGCGGCGCGCAGGCCGTCGATCAGTTCGTCGAGCTTTTCGTTGCTCATGAAGCTGCACATGCAGCGGTCGTTCACCAGCATCACCGGCGAATCCGCGCAGGCACCCAGGCACTCGGACTGCTGCAGCGTGAACATGCCATCGGGCGTGGTCTCGCCCATCTTGATGCCCAGGCGGGATTCCAGATGGTGCAGCGCCTTGTAGCCGTCGCGCAGCTGACAGGGCAGGTTGGTGCAGACGTTCAGCTTGAACTTGCCCACCGGCCGCTGGTTGTACATGTTGTAGAACGTGGTGACTTCGTGCACCGCGATCTCGGCCATGCCCAGGAACTCGGCGATCACGGCCTCGCTCTCGGGACTGACCCAGCCCTGTTCCTGCTGCACGATGGACAGGCAGGCCATCACGGCCGACTGCTTCTGGTCGGCCGGGTACTTGGCCACCTCGCGCGCAAAGCGCTCCTTGGTCGCTTCGGTAATCATCGGTCAACGTCTCCAAACACGATGTCCAGGGTACTCAGCACCATCACGGCGTCGGCCAGCATGTGGCCTCGGCACAGTTCGTCCATGGCGGACAGATTGGCGAATCCCGGCGGACGGATCTTCAGGCGGTAGGGCTTGTTGGCCCCGTCGCTCACGATGTAGATGCCGAACTCCCCCTTGGGGTGTTCGATGGCCGCGTAAGCCTCGCCTTCGGGCACGCGGAAACCTTCGGTGAAGAGCTTGAAGTGGTGGATCAGCTCTTCCATGTTGGACTTCATGCCTTCGCGCGGCGGCGGGGCGATCTTGTGGTTGTCCACGATCACCGGGCCCGGGTTGGCACGCAGCCAGTCCACGCACTGCTTGATGATGCGGTTGGACTGGCGCATTTCGGCCACGCGCACCAGGTAGCGGTCGTAGCAGTCGCCGGTCTTGCCCACGGGCACGTCGAAGTCCATGCGGTCATAGACCTCGTAGGGCTGCGATTTGCGCATGTCCCAGGCCACGCCGGAGGCACGCAGCATGGGGCCGGTCAGGCCCAGGTTCATGGCACGCTCGGCCGTCACCACGCCGATGTCCACGTTGCGCTGCTTCCAGATGCGGTTGTCGGTCAGCAGGGTCTCGTACTCGTCGGCGCACTTGGGGAAGCGCTGCGTGAAGTCGTCGATGAAGTCCAGCAGCGAGCCCTGGCGGTTGCGGTTCATGACCTCGACCGAGCGCGCATTGCGCACCTTGCTGGCCTTGTACTGCGGCATGGTGTCGGGCAGGTCGCGGTAGACGCCGCCCGGACGGAAATAGGCCGCGTGCATGCGCGCGCCGGAGACCGCCTCGTACATGTCCATGAGGTCTTCGCGCTCACGGAAGGTATAGATCAGCGTCGTGGAGCTGCCTGCATCGTTGCCGCTGGAGCCCAGCCACATCAGGTGATTCATGATGCGGGTGATCTCCGAATACATCACGCGGATGTACTGGGCGCGAATGGGCACTTCGATGCCCAGCAGCTTCTCGATGGCCAGGCAGTAGGCGTGCTCGTTGCACATCATGGACACGTAGTCCAGCCGGTCCATATAGGGCAGCGACTGGATGTAGGTCTTGCTCTCTGCCAGTTTTTCCGTCGCGCGGTGCAGCAGACCGATGTGCGGGTCTGCACGCTGCACCACTTCACCGTCGAGCTCCAGCACCAGGCGCAGCACGCCGTGCGCTGCCGGGTGCTGCGGACCAAAGTTCAGGGAATAGTTCTTGATTTCAGCCATGGTCGTCCATCAAAAAGGCGCCTGCAGCGCCTTCAGTGCAGGCCCCCGTAGTTGTCTTCGCGGATGATCCGCGGCGTGATCTCGCGGGGCTCGATGGTGACCGGCTGGTACACCACGCGCTGCTGTTCGGGGTCATAGCGCATCTCCACATGGCCCGATAGCGGGAAGTCCTTGCGGAAGGGATGGCCGATGAAGCCGTAGTCGGTCAGGATGCGGCGCAGGTCGTCATGGCCATCGAAGACAATGCCGAACAGGTCGAACGCCTCGCGCTCGAACCAGTTGGCGCCGGCCCAGATGGGAGTAACCGAAGCCACCACCGGAAAATCGTCGTCGGTACAGAAGACGCGAACGCGCAGGCGCTGGTTCAGGCTGATCGACAGCAGGTGGGACACCACGGCAAAGCGCGGCCCTTCGCGGCCGACTTCTGCATAGGTGGAATAGTCCACGCCACACAGGTCCACCAGGACCTCGAACCGGCAATCCGGGGCGCTGTGCAGAACCTGCATGGCCTCCAGATAGTTGGCAGCGGACACTTCGACCGTCACCTCGCCCAGGGCCACGGTCACGCTGCGCGCCTTGTCGCCCAAGGCAGCAGCCACCACATCCCGAAGCACTTCGGGGTGAATCGCAATAGCAGTCATCATCTAGCCCTTAGACGCGAGCGATGGTATGGGTGCGGCGGATCTTCTGCTGCAGCTGGATGATGCCGTAGATCAGGGCTTCCGCCGTGGGGGGGCAGCCAGGCACATAGACATCGACCGGCACGATGCGGTCGCAGCCACGCACCACGGAATAGCTGTAGTGGTAGTAGCCGCCGCCATTGGCGCACGAGCCCATGGAGATGACCCAGCGGGGCTCGGACATCTGGTCATAGACCTTGCGCATGGCGGGCGCCATCTTGTTGCACAGGGTGCCGGCCACAATCATCAGGTCCGACTGGCGGGGGCTGGCACGGAAGACTTCCGAGCCAAAGCGGCCAATGTCGTAACGCGCCGCCGCAGCGTGCATCATCTCGACCGCGCAGCAGGCCAGACCAAATGTCATGGGCCACAGCGAGCCCGTCTTGGCCCAATTCACCACCGAGTCGTAACTCGTGGTGATGAAGCCTTCCTTCATCACGCCTTCGATCATCGTGTTTCCTTAGTGAACCCGCATCAGTCCCAGTCCAACGCACCCTTCTTCCATTCGTAGACAAAGCCCACGACGAGAACGGTCAGGAAAATCAGGACAGCGGCGAAACCAGCCCCACCCACGTCCCGAAGCGCAACGGCCCAGGGCAGCAGAAAGGCGATTTCCAAATCAAATAGGATGAACAGGATGGCGACGAGGTAGTAGCGCACATCGAATTTCATGCGCGCGTCTTCGAAGGCCTCGAAGCCACATTCGTAGGGAGAGTTCTTGGCGGCATCGGGCCGGTTCGGACCCAGCACATACCCCAGTACCAGGGGGACTACGCCGACACCCATGCCGACGAGAATGAACAAGAGAACGGGAAGATACTGGTCGATGTTCATCGTGTGCGGCTACCTTGAAAGGCATGCCCGCACCGATCAGCCTGATCAGCAGGGCAGGCTCTTAGTTATATCTTGGTGCCGTCGGCGAGACTCGAACTCGCACAGCTTTCGCCACTACCCCCTCAAGATAGCGTGTCTACCAATTTCACCACGACGGCTACGTCTCGATTTCGGCTGGCTCTTTATCTTCGTTGCAAAGATTCTGCCTACCGAACAATCTCTAGATTCTACTCTGAAAAACCCTCGGACCAGGAGGACCGAGGGCTTTGTTCGAAATTATTTCGTGGGGATCTGGGCCGCACCTTCAGCACCGGCAGCAGGCGCCTGACCTGCCGCAGGAGCAGGCACTTCGCCAGCAGCGCCAGGGACTGCGGGAGCCGGTGCCGTGATGGGGGCCGCGCCTTCCAGCACGCTGCCCGAGCTGACGGGGCGCGCATTGCTCAGATAGGCCAGCGCCAGCGTGGTCACGAAGAACACCGTGGCCAGGCCTGCCGTGGAGCGCGACAGAAAGTTCGCGCTGCCCGAGGCACCGAACAGGCTGCCGGAGCTGCCGCTGCCGAACGAGGCGCCCATGTCGGCGCCCTTTCCGTGCTGGATCAGGATCAGGCCGATCATGCCGAGTGCCGACAGCATCTGGACGGCGAGGATCACGCTTGCGAATGCATTCATTGGTTGTACCTGCTAGTAACGCGAGAGCTAAAAAAGCGAATGGAGAAACTGCTCCGGCTCAATGGGCCGCAGCGATGATGGTCAGGAAATCCGGCGCCTTGAGCGACGCCCCGCCCACAAGACCACCGTCAATGTCGGCCTGGGCCAGAAGCTGGGCTGCATTGGAGGCGTTCATGCTGCCGCCGTAGAGCAAGGGGATGCGGTCAGCCTGCCGGCTGGCAGCCGCCAGCTGGGCGCGCAGCACGGCATGCACCTGCTGCGCCTGCTCGGGTGTTGCGGTCCTGCCGGTGCCGATGGCCCAGACAGGCTCGTAGGCCACGACCAGCTCACTGATGCACTGACCCACCTGATGGATCACGGCTGCCAGCTGGCGCTTGACGACTTCCTCGGTCTGCCCCGCCTCGCGCTCTGCCAGCGTTTCGCCCACACAGACGATGGGCGTGACGCCCTTGGCCAGCGCAGCCTGCGCCTTCAAGGCCACCACGGCATCGGTTTCGCCATGGTATTGGCGACGCTCCGAGTGCCCCACCAAGGTGTAGCGCACGTCAAAATCCTGGAGCATGGCAGCCGAAAGCTCGCCCGTGTAGGCGCCCGAGTCATGCTGCGACACATCCTGCGCAGCCACGCCAATGGACGAACCTGCAAGCTCGGCCTGGGCCTGGGCCAGATAGGCGGCCGGCACGGCCACCGCCACACCCGCATTTCCACCTTCGGGCAGCCCCTGCTTGAGGGCCTTGAGCAACACGGCATTGGCAGCCAGGCTGCCATTCATCTTCCAGTTGCCGACGATGAGTTTCTTCTTCATGGTTACCACGTCAAAACGATTTTGCCGGTGTGCTGACTCGACTCCATCAGCGCGTGCGCCTTGTCGGCATCAGCGGCAGCAAAGGTGCTGTGAATCACAGGGCGGATACCGCCTGCCTCGATGAGCGGCCAGACCTCGCGCCGCAGCGCCTGGGCGATGGCCGCCTTGAAGGCGACAGGACGCGGACGCAGCGTGGAGCCCGTCACCAGCAGGCGACGGCGCAGGACCAGGCCCGCATCGAACTCCGCCTTGATGCCGCCCTGCACCGCAATGATGACCAGACGGCCATCCTCGGCCAGGCTCTGCACTTCGCGCGCCACATAGCTGCCCGCCACCATGTCCAGGATCACGTCCACGCCCTTGCCGTCGGTGATGCGCTGCACCTCCGCGGCAAAGTCCTGGGTACGGTAGTTGATGGCATGGTCGGCGCCCAGCTTCAGGCAGTCGGCGCATTTGGCATCGGAGCCAGCCGTCACGATGACCGTGGCGCCACGCGCCTTGGCCAACTGGATGGCCGTCACGCCAATGCCGCTGCTGCCGCCCTGCACCAGCAGGGTTTCGCCCGCCTGCAAGGCGCCGCGATCGAACACATTGCTCCAGACGGTGAAGAAGGTTTCAGGCAATGCCGAAGCCTCCACCTCGCTGAGCCCCGCCGGGATGGGCAGGCACTGGGCCACTGGCGCAACGCAGTACTCCGCATAGCCACCACCGGCCAGCAGCGCGCACACGCGGTCGCCCACGCGCAGGCCTGCCAGCCGCATGGCGTCGTCGTCACCCGACACGATCACCCCGGCCACTTCCAGCCCGGGCAGATCCGAGGCACCGGGCGGCGGGGCGTAGTGCCCCTTGCGCTGCAACACATCAGGACGATTGACACCGCTGGCCGAGACCTGGATCAGCAACTCCTGCGCGCCGGCCACGGGCAGCGGACGCTCGCCCAGGCGCAAGACCTCGGGACCACCAAAGTCCGTGAGTTCCACGGCACGCATGATTTGCTTTTCCATTTTTCGACCTCGCAATCCCTGTCAAAAATGCCACAAGCGCTGAACAGGTCAGCGCTTTTTCCAGTCACCGCATGCACCTGCAAGGCCACCCCCTTTTTGGGGAACGGCCTTGCCGGGCATTACTGCTGCTGCTGCTGTTGCTGTTGCTGCTCGCCCTCGGCAGCCGGACGACCGCCTTCACGGGGCTCGCGAGGTTCACGCGGCTCGCGGTACTCGCGTTGCTGGCGGGGCTCACGCGGCTGGCGGAACTCACGCTCGGCAGGCGCGGGGCGCTCGCTGCGCTCCATGCCGGCAGGACGCTCGGTCAACGCCTTCAGCGACAGCTTGACACGACCCTTTTCGTCGGTCTCCATGACCTTGACCTTGATGATCTGGCCTTCCTGCAGGTAGTCGGCGACGCGCTCCACGCGCTCGTGGGCAATCTGGCTGATGTGCAGCAGACCGTCCTTGCCGGGCAGCAGGTTCACGAGAGCACCGAAGTCCAGGATCTTGGTGACCGGGCCTTCGTAGATCTTGCCGATTTCGACTTCGGCCGTGATCTCTTCGATGCGGCGCTTGGCTTCATCGGCCTTGGCGGCATCGCTGGAGGCGATGGTGATGGTGCCGTCTTCGCCGATGTCGATCTGCGTGCCGGTCTCTTCGGTCAGTGCACGGATGGTGGAGCCGCCCTTGCCGATCACGTCACGGATCTTCTCGGGGTTGATCTTCATCGTGTACAGCTTGGGAGCGAAGGACGAGATCTCGGCCTTGGCTTCGCCCATGGCTTCCTGCATCTTGCCCAGGATGTGCATGCGCGCTTCCTTGGCCTGGGCCAGGGCGACCTGCATGATTTCCTTGGTGATGCCCTGGATCTTGATGTCCATCTGCAGCGCGGTGATGCCGCTGGTCGTGCCGGCCACCTTGAAGTCCATGTCGCCCAAGTGATCTTCGTCACCCAGGATGTCGGTCAGCACGGCGAAGCGGTTGTCTTCCTTGATCAGGCCCATGGCGATGCCGGCCACGTGGGCCTTCATCGGAACGCCTGCATCCATCATCGACAGGCAGCCGCCACAGACCGAAGCCATGGACGAGGAGCCGTTGGACTCGGTGATTTCCGACACCACGCGGATGGTGTAGGGGAATTCTTCCTTGCTGGGCAGGCAGGCCGCCAGGGCGCGCTTGGCCAGACGGCCGTGGCCGATTTCGCGGCGCTTGGTCGAGCCCATGCGGCCCACTTCGCCGGTGGCAAAGGGAGGCATGTTGTAGTGGAACAGGAAGCGGTCCTCGAACTCGCCAGCCAGCGCGTCGATGCGCTGCGCGTCGCGCTCGGTGCCCAGCGTGGACACTACCAGGGCCTGCGTCTCGCCGCGCGTGAACAGGGCCGAGCCGTGCGTGCGGGGCAGCACGGAGTTGCGGATTTCGATGGGGCGCACGGTGCGCGTGTCACGGCCGTCGATGCGCGGCTCGCCGGCCAGGATCTGGCTGCGAACGATGCGTGCCTCGATGTCGAACAGCATGCCTTCGACCTTGACGCCGTCGAACTCCACGCCCTGGGCCGTCAGGCCGGCCTTCACGGCGGCGTAGGCTTCGCGGCAGGCCTGCGTGCGGCTTTGCTTGTTGCGGATCTGGTAGGCCGTGCGCAGGGCTTCGTCACCCAGTGCAGCCACCTTGGCGATCAGCTCTTCATCCTTGGCGGGAGCAACCCAGTCCCAGACGGGCTTGCCGGCTTCGCGCACCAGCTCGTGGATGGCTTCGATGGCGATGCGACCTTGCTCGTGGCCGAAGACCACGGCGCCCAGCATCACGTCTTCAGGCAGTTGCTGCGCCTCGGACTCCACCATCAGCACGGCGGCTTCGGTGCCGGCCACGACCAGATCCATCTGCGAATCCTTGCGCTGGGTCTGGCCGGGGTTGAGCACGTACTCGCCATTGATGTAGCCCACGCGGGCGGCACCGATGGGACCGTTGAACGGAATGCCCGACACGGACAGGGCGGCCGACGTGGCGATCAGGGCGGCGATGTCGGCATCGACTTCGGGGTTCAGCGACACGGTGTGGATGACCACATGCACGTCGTTGTAGAAGCCTTCGGGGAACAGCGGGCGGATCGGACGGTCGATCAGGCGGCTGGTCAGGGTTTCCAGTTCGCTGGGCTTGGCTTCGCGCTTGAAGAAGCTGCCGGGGATCTTGCCTGCGGCGTAGGTCTTCTCGATGTAATCGACGGTCAGCGGGAAGAAGTCCTGGCCGGACTTGGCCTGCTTGGACGCCACCACGGTGGCCAGCACCACGGTGTCATCGATGTTGACCAGCACGGCGCCGGAAGCCTGGCGGGCGATCTCGCCGGTTTCCATGGTGACCGTGTGCTGGCCCCACTGGAAGGTCTTGGTGACTTTGTTGAAGATGGACATTGTTGCTCCTAGGGAATGTTGGCCAGATGCACTCATCCGGCCATGATGGAGAGCAATTCAGAACACGATGCCATTCCATTGCTGGATTTCTTGCTATCAAATCCGCAGCAATGGAATGACACAGCTTCGCTCTGTCTTGCTTTCTCCGAAGTAAAAAACGCCTGAGCTAGACAGGCTAACTCAGGCGTTTCGATCTCCCACCGTGCTTACTTGCGCAGGCCCAGCTTGGCGATCAGTGCGGTGTAGCGATCAGCGTCCTTGGACTTGAGGTAGTCCAGCAGCTTGCGACGGCGGCTCACCATGCGCAGCAGGCCACGGCGACCGTGGTGGTCCTTGGCGTGTTGCTTGAAGTGAGGGGTCAGCTCGTTGATGCGTGCGGTCAGCAGGGCCACTTGCACTTCTGGGCTACCAGTGTCGTTGGCAGAGCGTGCGTTGGACTTGACGACTTCAGCCTTCACGGAAGATGCGATCATTTTTTTCCTTGGAAATTGGCGCCTCAAAGACAAAAGCAAGGAGGCAGCCTTGGTTACTTGCGCCGGGACTGGAAAGGCCCCGACGTGCGTCTTGCACCATGCAAAACCCTGGGATTATAACAAGCACGCCCGGACCGGCATCCACACCTGATTTGCGGCCCTTTGCCACTTCGGCCTGCTGGCCGCCCAGAATCCCGCAAAGCCCGCGCCACAGGCATGCCGTCACGAAGCACGGATATGTGGTGCGCAGGCATTCCATACACCAAGGGAGGGCCACGCCATGGCAGTGCGTTTTTCATTCATTCCATCGACCCGACAAGCGCAGCTGCGGCAATGCGCCCTGCTCTGCCTGGTCGCGGCCCTGGGCCTGGCCCTGCCTGCCCAGGCTGCGTCCCATCGCGCCGACGCATCGGCTGCGCAAGGCTCCAAGCGCAAAAAGGGCGGGCAGCGGGTCCGGGTGCCGGCGCAGCGCAGCAGCTCAGACGAGTCGCCCGAGCAACGCGACAAGCGGCTTTACCGCGAATGCCAGGGCAGGCACAACGCCGGAGCATGCGCCGGATACACCGGGCAGCCGCCGGGCAGGCGCCAGCGCTGACACGCTCCCAGAAACAGTCCTAGGCCAGCCTCGAATACCCAAAAATCCGGCAAAGCTTTGCCATCATTGGATTTTTTCGCACCTCTGCACGCCTGAATTCAGCCCCATTCACGGCACAACTCCTATTTTTTGACCAGAGAAACAGATTGGTCTGAAAGACATGCACGAACAACCCCAATAGATTGAGCGGCGCACGAAACAAGCAGCAACAACCAGCGTTGCGCAAGCCAATCGACGGGGAGGGATTCAAGACATGTCATCGACCAGGCCTCAGGCTCGCCCGGGCGCCGAAGGCTTCACTGCCATCGAGTTGATGGTGGTCGTCGCCATCCTCGCCGTGCTCACCACGCTGGCAACTCCCAGCTTCAACCTCATCATCGAGCGCTGGCGTGTTCGCCAGACCGTCGAGGCCCTGCAATCGACGCTGCAGTACGCGCGCTCCGAAGCCGTGCGGCGCGGTGGCGGCGTTTTCATCCAGAAACTGCCCCAAGGCACCAATGGCTGCACCCTGGCGGCGCAGCACGCCGACTGGGGCTGCGGCTGGGTGGTGTTCGCCGACCGCAATGGCAACAGGCACTGGGATC
Organism: Delftia sp. WY8; assembly: GCF_018437695.1. Lineage (NCBI taxonomy): Bacteria > Pseudomonadati > Pseudomonadota > Betaproteobacteria > Burkholderiales > Comamonadaceae > Delftia > Delftia sp. WY8. The sequence goes on along the minus strand of NZ_CP049795.1, from coordinate 5,235,697 downwards.
CCAAGGAGGAGCTGCAGCGCTTCGACACGCCCGCCCGCACCCTCGTCACCCGCTCCCGGTCTGCCTCCATCATCAGTGTGGACCGCTGGGGTCAGTTGGGCGGACTCACCGCCATGGGTTTCGCCATTGCGCCATCTCCGGCCGGAATCACTTCCGCCGCAACCCAAGGCATTTGCGTCTCGTCCGGCGGACGCATCCGGGTGGTCGGCCAGGAGGGTATTCCATGCGCCTGACTCGTACCCGCAATCGGCATCCCAATGGCTTTACCCTGATCGAAACCCTGGTCGCCACCGTCATCACGGCCCTGGGTGTTCTGGGAATCCTGGGACTGCAGATGCGCACCCTGGCCGACAACCAAAGCGGCGTGCGCCGCGCCCAGGCCATCCGGCTGATCGAGGACCTCAGCGAGCGCACGCACGCCAACCCCAACTCCCTCGGACAGATCGGCCGCTACGTTTCCGACTGGAATCACGCCCCCGAATCCGTCGCCGACTGCAGTGCCGCCGCATGCGGCCCGGACGCAATGGCCAGCTACCACCTCGCACGATGGAAGGCATCCGTTCGCCAACTGCTGCCAGGCGGGGCCGCCAAGGTCTTCCTCGCAGGAGACGAGGCAGCCGCCAGCGCCGGCAATGGGCGCCAGCTGGGGATCATGATCAGTTGGCGCGAGAACGAAAAGTCCGGCAAGGCCGACTACAAGGACCCCATCGGGCTTGATGGCGATGGCGATCGCATGCACGGCGATCAGGCCATGGCCTGTCCTGCAGGCAGAACCTGCCACCTGCAATACATCGCACTCAGCGCTCGCTGCGCTCCCTACCTTGCAAACAACGCAGTCCAGCTCTTCTGCGCAGGCCCATGAATCCCCATCGCATCGCCACCGCCATTGCGGCCAGACCGCGTCAACGCGGCCTGAGCCTCGTCGAACTGCTGGTCGGACTTTTCCTGGGACTGCTGATCATCGGCGTGGCCATGGGCGCACTCATGGCGTCACGCGCCGTGTCCGCCACCGTCAGCGATGCCGGTCAGTTGCAACAGCAGGCTTCCCATCTCTTCCGTGTCATGGGCCGGCAGATCCGGCAGGCGGGGTCCCTGCGGCTGCTTCTTGCATCACACAAGAAGGCAACAGAAGCCATTGACGTGGCAGACCCCGTTGCATTCGAGGCGGGCGCACTGGACTTCAACCCCGTGCACGACACCATCCAGGGCCTCGATGCACCCGGGCGCTCCCAATACAAGCTCGCCGTGGGCTACAGCAACTACACGCAGCCGCTGCACACATCGGCCATCGAGACCTCACTGCAGCGCAATTGCCTGGGGCAGACCAACAGCGACAGCCTCATCCTGAGCCGCTTTGTCCTGGACGCCAGTAAAAACACCCTGCGCTGCGCCGGAGCGCCCTCCGCGGGTGCCCAGCCCCTCGCCAGGAACGTCGCCAACTTCCAGGTGCGCTACCTGATCCAGGCGCCGGGGGGCGCCGCCCGCATCCAGTATGTCAACGCAGCCGCCGTAGGCCAGGACTGGCCTCGCGTCGTCGGCGCCGAGGTCTGCCTGGTGCTCTTCGGCAACGAGGCCATCGACATGCCCGCCAACAGCAGCTATACCGACTGCGCCGACAGCGACGGTACGGCCGAATCCATCCACATGGCCACGCTGCCTGCGCCCAGGACGCGGCGCCTGCACATGGTCTTTCGCAGCGTGTACCAGTTGCGCAGCCAGGGGTTGGCCGGATGACGCACAAGGCTGCAGGCATGCGACATGCCCACACCTGCGCAGCGCAGCGCCAAAAAGGCATCGCCCTGTTCATCGTGGTGGTCCTGGTCATGCTGTCCATGCTGCTCGCCCTGTGGGCGTCGCGCAGCGCACTGTTCAACGAAATGTTCGTGGGCAACGATGCCGACTACCAGCGTGCCCTGGAGGCTGCACAGGCCTTGCTGCAGGATGCCGAACTGGATATTCGGGGCGAACAGGCCAGCGGCGCCGCCTGCGCCGCCAGCAGCAGCCAGCCATCCGTCTGCCGCAGCGGTGCAGGCATCGCACAGTTCCCCCGGGAAACCGGGGAAGTCGGCCTGCTGCTGGCCAGCCTCGCTGAGGCCACACCCACTGGATGCCGCGATGGCCTGTGCACCAAGCGCACGGGACCTCAGGACTTCTGGAACAACGCGGACGAAGGCCAAGGGATCACGCTGGGCCAGATGACGGCCGCTGACGTCGGCGCACGCTACGGCCAGTTCACGGGCGCCATCGCTGGCGGAAAGAGCGACTCCATCCTGGCAAATCGTGAGGCAGGAAAGGGCGGCTGGTACTGGATAGAGATCCTGCCCTATGACGTCAACGCAGGGAACTCGGGCGTCATCGCCAACGGCTCACCCCGACTGGCCCTTTACATGCAGCCTCAGGTGATCTATCGCATCACGGCCATTGCCCATGGCCGCAAGAGCAACACCCAGGTGGTGATGCAGCAGACCTACGCCCGGCAGAAACGCCGCGACTGACTCAGGACACCTGACATGCCCCACCTCTGCCATCCCTGGCTCCGGCGCATCCTGCTGCCAGCGCCGACAGCCGCAGCCATGGCCGCTGCAGTCCTGGCCGCGCAAAACAGCCAGGCAATGGATATGATCCAGTCGTCGCTTGGGCCCCGAGTCAAGGTCACGATAAAGCCTGGCCTGCCGGCACCCATCCAGGTCCAGCAGGTCTTGGAGGCAGACACTCCAGTTGCCAGGGTTCTGGCAGATGGCACCGAATTCGCCGCGCCCATTGAAGACTGCCCGGCCGGACAACAGGCAGATGCCAAGGGCCGCAGCAGCTCCATGGCCTCCAGCGGCAGCGTGATTACGCGGGCCGGCGTGGACATATTCAGCGCCCGCTACAGCGCAAAAGCGGCCTGGAGCGGCTGGATCAGCGCAGAAACCGTCCAGGCCGATGGCAGCCTCACCGCAACAGCCAGCTGGCAAGGCAAAACCACGGCCGGCCACCTGGATGCACTCAGCGACGAACAGGCAATCAATGACCGTCTGATCCTGACCTGGAGCGACAGACTGCAAAGAGGCGTGTCCTTCAAGTGGAATGAACTCGACCACCGGCAGAAAGCCTCCCTGGGCATCGATGTCGAAGGAAGAGCAGACAACCTGGGCAAGCACAGGCTCAACTTCATACGCGGCGACCGCCGCATGGAAGCGCCGGGACAACCGCCGCGCGTTGGCCCCACCCGTCCTTTTCGCCAGCGCAGCTCGCGCCAGGGCGACATCGTCAACTCCCAGATCTGGCATACCGGCCATCCCGTGGACAACTGGCCCCTGCCGGGCTATGCCGCCTATACCCTCGCCCAGCAGAACCGCCAGCCCATGATCTATGCAGGCGGCAATGACGGCATGCTGCATGGCTTTTCGGCCACCGACGGCAGGGAAAAGATCGCCTACATCCCACGAGGCGTGATCTCCGGACTGGCAAGACTTTCCGACCCCGACTACGACGCCCGGCATCGCTACTTTGTGGACGGCTCCGCCATGAGCGGCGACATCCCCTCGGGCAGCGTTGCGTCCTCGCAGTGGCGCACTGTGCTGGCTGGCATGGCGGGCGCCGGAGCCAAGGGCTACTTCGTGCTGGACATCACCCATCCGGAGGCTTTCAGCGAGTCCGGTGCCAGCTCGCTGGTCCTGCTTGACCGAACCCAGACACGCAACAGCGATCCCGGCGACTGCACCAGCCTGGATGACATGCGCCAGCGCGCCACTTGCCAGGAAAACAAAGACCTGGGCCATATTTTTGCGGCGCCCGTGCTGGACGATGCCAACCCGCAACGCAGCACTCAGATCACGCAGTTGAACAACCATCGCTGGGCACTGGTGACGGGCAACGGCTACCACAGCACCAACCAGCGGCCCGTGTTGCTGATCCAGTATCTCGATGGCAACCAGGAGCTGTTGCGCCTCGTTGCCACGGGCAATACCCCAACCGGCACCACCCCCGAGACCACCCACAACGGCCTCTCCGCCCCGCGCCTCGTGGACATCAATGGAGACGGCCGGGCCGATGTGGTCTACGCAGGTGACATCCAGGGCAATCTGTGGAAATTCCTCATCGCCAGCGGTGCCTCCTCCCGCTGGGGCGTGGCCTTCGACGGCCGGCCGCTGTACACAGCCTGGGGTGGCAGTTCTCCATCGGCCACTCGCAACCTGCGTCAAGCCATCACCGCTCCTCCTTCCGTACGCGCCAATGACCGGCGCAGGGCCAGCAAAAATGCCAAAGAAGGGCGCGAGCGCTTGACGGCAGGCGGCATGCTGGTGGCATTCGGTACCGGACGCCACATCACGCGGCAGGATTCTGGCAACACAGCGGTCCAGAGCATCTATTCCATCCTCGACAGCACCCGCTACAGGCTGCTCGCGGACGGCAGAGTGCAAGCTTGCCTCGATGGCAAGGATTCGGACTGCAGGCAGCCTGACGGACAGCGAGCGGCACCCGTTTCAGGCATCGGAGAACTGGCCAGGCGCTCGGTGAACCATCAGCCGGCAGGGGCCGCCGGCCAAGGCTTCTGGCGCGTTGACTCCACGACCGACCTCGACTGGACGCGGCACAAAGGCTGGTACATGGACCTGCCCCTGCCGGGCGAGCGCCTGCTCAAGCCAATGGGCTTCCACGACGGCAGCAACATCCTCGCGATCTACAGCCAGATACCTGCCGGATCCCCCAGGCGCCCCGGCGAAAGCGCAAGCCCGCCCGACGCCTGCAATGCGAGCGAGGAGCGCCAATTCCTGACATTCATGAACATCATGGATGGCAAGCGACCCGGCGTTCCGTTGATGGACAGCAACGGCGATGGGGTCTACGGCACGGCAGATGAGGAGGTCTCGCGCACAAGCGTCGCCAGGGGATCCCAGGCCTTGCTCCACAAGGGCCATCACGCCATCGGCTACGACGCCGAAGGCCGTCGCAATGTACTCGCCCGCATGCCGGAGCAATCCCTGCGCCCCAGCTGGCGCCAAATGAAATGAGGCACCACATGCGCCGCCCTCGATCCCCAGGATTCACGCTCATCGAACTCATGATCGTCGTGGCCGTCATCGTCATCCTCGGCACGGTCGCCGTCCCCAGCTACAACGAGTACATCCGCGCAGTCCACCGCGCCGACGCCCGCGCCGGCCTGCTCCAGGCCCAGCAATGGCTGGAGCGCGCCGCCACCGCCAACGGCACCTACCCCACCGAGCTGCCTGCAGACCTGACCTGGGCCCACGACTCCAGCAAGCGCTACACCATCGACTTCCTGTCAACCAGCGGCCACGACGACGACACCTACACCCTGATCGCCACACGCCGCGGCTCCCAGTTCGGTGACCGATGTGGCGATTTCACGCTGACCCATACGGGCGAGCGTGATGCGCTCGGCCTGGGTGTGAATACCACTGCGGTGGAGTGCTGGGGGCGGTAGTCTTACAAGTTCAGAGTGCCAGCTTCTTGACCTGTTGCTGCGCATCCGCGACACAAGGATCCAAGGAGATCCGAGCAAGTGCGTCTAACTGGGAGATTTACGCCCCTTCACTCCCTCTCGCTCAGCATCGGCAAGTGACTGCCAGACGAACTGAGCGGAGGTTTACAAAGCGCACCACTCATCCCGCTGCCTGAGCCATCCATCCGGAATGAACTCCCAACGCGCATCCAGAAATCTAGGATGCGCCAATGTACGCTGCCCCTCCCACATCCAGCCTGTCCAGCCAACAACTAAGGCTGGCCACACGTGGCTTCACCACAATCGAACTGATGGTTGTGATAGCCATCATCACCATACTGGCTGCGTTGGCAGCACCCAGCTTTCGGCCACTCATCGAACGATGGCGTGTACGCGCAGCGACCGAAGACCTTCAGTCCATCCTCTATTACGCACGCTCAGAAGCCATCAAGCGCGGTGGAAAGATCGTCCTCAAAAAGATCGCCAGTGGCAATGGCTGCACCGCGGCCGACGCCAATACACAGTGGGGTTGCGGCTGGACTGTCTTTATCGATGCCAACAACAACGCCACCCAGGACTCCGGTGAACTGACGCTTCAGACATCTTCTGCCCCTACCAAGCTGGAAATCAATCTCGCAAGCAGCAACGGATATATCACGGTGGACCGTTGGGGCCAGCTTGCCAGCGCCGGAAGCAGCAGTTTCAATTTCCGCCTCTTCCCCCAAGGCTCAAATGCCACCAACTCGGCCGCTGCAACGCTTTGCGTGGCAGCAGGAGGAATGATCCGCCGATTGAACACGGGGGATGGCACATGCTGAATCCCAAAAAATCCTTCTTTCAATCCCGCGTTGCCAAAATCGGGCTACCTCCTTTGCTTTCCATGAATATCCATCATGGCTTGCAGATCTGCGATGCAGCACCAGTACCAAGAACCACCATGAAAACAATACGTGCGGCCAATATTCAATCCGGCATCAGCCTGATCGAATCTCTTGTTGCCATTGTCGTGATGTCGTTGGGCATTCTTGGGATTCTCGGCTTGCAACTGCGAAATCTCGCAGATACCCAAACCAGCCTCAACCGCGCCCAAGCCATTCGACTGATAGAGGATTTGAGCGAGAAAATTCAAGCCAACCCTAATGGACTGGGCAGTCTGAGTGCATATGAAAGCACCTGGAATGACACACCTACAGGCACGTGCGCAACAGACGGATGCACCTTGTCGGAGATGGGTGCCTACGACGTCAAACAATGGAAAGAGGCTGTCAAAGCAACTCTCCCCAAGGGAGACGCGGCCATTTTTATCAGCGCGGTAGACAGCGCCGCTGAAAACCGCCGACAACTGGGTGTGATGGTTGCCTGGAAGGCCAATGAAAAGGAACACAAGGCAGCCGATGGAAGCAACGATGAAAAATATACCGAGCCATTTGCACCAGCCAATACAGGGAGTGCCCGCATAAGCTGCCCAGATGGGTTGATATGCCACCTCCAATATATTCAACCTAACCAGCGCTGCACCCCCTTCCCAATGGGATCGTTAAATGGCAACGTACCCGTTTATTGCCCAGGCTGAATCCAGAAACTAAAGAGATAGTTCATGAGAACAAATACACACCACTCAACCAGAAAATTAGCTCCTCCGTTGCTTCAGGCGGGAGCTACACTTCTTGAGCTGTTGGTAGGCATCACCATAGGACTCTTGACGGTGGCAGTAGGCATCGGTGCCTTGATGATTTCTCGGGGTGTCTCAGGAACAGTCAGCGATGCCAGTAACATGCAGCAGCAAGCCGCTTATGCCTTTCGGGTAATTGGCTCACAGGTTCGCCAAGCGGGCACCATTCAACTGAGCCTTGATGCCACTGCATTCACACCTTCAGAGACGTCCTACGCCATGCTGCCCGTAGCATTCGACCCCCCAGATCCTGCTGGACAACGCCCGATGTTTAGCAGAGGAGAGAAAATGCTTAAAGGCATTGACACCCCCAGCAGCAGCGAGTATGCCTTGAGCATTGGATATCAAAATTATCAAGAACAAATAACACCTCCTCCCCCTGCAACGGCTCTGGTTTCCGGGAATCAGTTGCGAGACTGCCTTGGTGAAAACAATGGCGTGTCATCAAACTATGTTATAGAGAGCAAATTTCGAATATCTAGCGATAACGAGCTTGTCTGCGAAGGTGTCGGCGGCACTGCAAAACCAATAATCCGCAATGTCAAAGACATGAAGATTCGCTATCTCATACAGGAACCTACCAGTGCAAAAACTGGGTTTCCCAAAACCATATATGCCAATGCCTCCACAGCCTCTTCATCGCCTAACGGTTGGCGCGATGTATATGCAATCGAAGTCTGCCTGGAGTTGGAAGGCACAGAAACCCTAGATACAGCGGGAGCCAACTACACGAAATGCGATGGCAGCTCTGTTTCTCGAGGGAATCGCCTGCGTATGGTCTTCAAAAACACTTTTCAAATTCGTAGCCAAGGCCAGGTGCAATCATGAATGGCACGCCCCATCCTCACCATTCACCCTCCGGTCTTCTTCGAAGGTCCAGGCAGCAGGGCATCTCGCTATACGTCATCATCGTGCTGGTTCTTCTATCCATGCTTTTGGCTTTGTGGGCATCGCGAACCACATTACTTAACGAAATGATTGTCGGCAATGATGCAGATTACCGTCGAGCCTTCGAGGCAGCACAAGCCATGCTGCAAGATGCAGAAATGGATATACGCGGCGTCAACACTGACGGCTCCTTCTGTGTCCCAGACTCTTCCAAAGGAGATATTTGTCGCAGAACAACTTCCGCGTATTTCGACATAGAGACAAAAGATCTCCCTAAGCTCATTAATTTCCTGGATACCCAGGATTCAAAATGCTACAAAGGCATCTGCCAGAAGTTCAAAGATCCACAGGATTTTTGGCATGACCCTGACCGCCTTGCTCAGATGACTGCAGCAGATGTTGGCGCACGCTATGGACAGTTTACGGGAGCAAAAACTGGCGACGCAGGAAACCCGATACTCAACATCACAGCCACTCCAAGCGATATGAAGCAAAGGCGTGGAGCCTGGTATTGGGTTGAAGTCCTTCCCTATGTAGACCCCAACATTTCCCTGCTAGGTGGGGTTCCACCTGGCTCCAACGTGGAAACATTTTCACCCTCCCGGAAGAAAAGATGGGTATATCGCATTACGGCATTGGCCAGAGGACTAAAACCCGGAACAGAGGTTGTACTCCAATCTGCCCTTTCCCTCAGCTTGGCCGAATAAATAGACGGAGAAAACCATGAAACTTCCTTCATTTCCACAGCAAGCCCTCGTCTGCGCCTTGATCTCCGCATTCACGAATCCATCAGCATTTTCCGCAGAGATCCCGCTTGCACAGTACCCTGCAGGTTCGGCACACAAAATGCCCATACCGAACGTGGTGTTGTCGGTTGATGATTCGGGAAGTATGGCCTGGAATGATGCGGGAGGCAGTGCAACGAGCAGTCAGCCGTCACGCATCTCTTCACTGAAGAACGGTCTGAAAAATGTCCTGATCAATACCAGCAAGTATGACAACCAGTTTCGTCTGGCATGGCAGTCAATGTGGCGATGCAATGATATCCCCAGCAGCCAGTCAGGATGCGATGGCAAGAATGCCATGGCAGTTTTCTCCGGCACGCACAAAACAAATTTTTCCACATGGGTGGACTCCATATCCGCCAGTGGTGGCACACCATCTCATACGATGATGTGGAATGCAGGTCAATATATGAAGACCACTGGCAAGGATAGCCCGTGGAATGCGACTCCTGGCGTGGCCGATAGCAGGCCCATTTCATGCCGCAGGGCATACCACGTCTTCATGACCGATGGTGGCTGGAACAGTTATCTGCCGAGCACCAGCTTTGATGCATTCGACTTTCAAACCAAGATGATCAGCACCCATGCGGAGGCCATTGGAAATTCAGATGGAACAAGCAAGGCACTTCCACAGCCGGATGCATCGAAATATGGTCCCACACTGACCTATAGCACGACAAGCGACCAGACCAAGATATATCGAGACAACTATGGTGGGGGCACGAAAAAACAAACCATCAGCAGAAAAGACTATTATTACGCATACCCTACTCTTGCCGACATGGCTTTTCATTATTGGTCGACTGATTTACAACCCAACATCGGGAACCAAATACCCTTTGAGCCCAAAAAATCGACGGATGAGACATTCAAGATGGGCAACAAATCTGTGACCATCAAACCAGAATGGAATCCCAAGAATGATCCGGCAACATGGCAGCACCTTGTCACCCATACGATTGGGTATGGTGCACGCGCCAGCAATTGGGACAACAGTGGAAGCAATCCTATTTTCACGAATGGCATGTACGGAGACGGCTTCACAGAAGCCATCTTAGGCACCAAGACGTGGACGGATGCTACCGACACTGATTACGACGGCAGTTACACCAGCGGAAGTCGCCGCGGCCAAGCCATTACCGATTATGTCCGCCCTGAAGAGCTATGGCACATGGCAATTAACAGTCGTGGGAAATTCTTCCCCGTACAGACCGGTGCCGACCTGGAAAAGGCATTTGACGAAATTTTCACATCGATTGTCGCGGACAATACAAGTCCGCTGACAGGCTTCACCAGTGCTTCAAGCTCCATCAGCCGCAACAATACGGAATCCTTCCAATCAGGCTACGTTGCTGCCGAGGATCTCAACTCAAACAAGAACCGCTGGAGCGGCTTTGTCGCATCCGAGAAAATCTCTATCGTCGTAGATCCACAGAATCCTCAGAAAATTACTTGGACCACGGCCCCAAACCCATCATGGGGTACCAATCCAAACAAAACAGCTCCTAACAATCACATGACCACTGCTGACAAGCTTGATGCCTTGTCCCCGGCAGACATTACCTCTCGACTGATCCTGTCCCACGATGGAAGCGCCGGGATATCTTTTGAGTGGGGAACGACAACACCACTGAGCACCGCACAACAAGCACTCCTTAATCTCACGCCCAGCGATGGTCGCGGCAAAGACAGAGTCAACTATATTCGCGGAGATCGCAGTAAGGAAGAGAATCAGACTAATGGCGTTTTTCGCCAGAGAAAGTCCCGCCAAGCAGACATTGTTAACTCCAACATCTGGTATGCAGGCCCTCCATCGCTAAGCTACAGTGCGAATAGCTATATCAGCTATGTCGGCGTGCAGAGCAAGCGCATCCCAATGCTTTATGTAGGTGGCAATGATGGCATGCTGCATGGTTTCTCCGCAATTGATGGCTCTGAAAAAATAGCCTACGTTCCACGCGGAGTCATCAAGAACCTTCCAGAGTTCTCCAATACTGGATACACTCACAGATATTATGTGGATGGATCGCCTTTTACAGGTGATGTCAATCTTGGGACGCAGAATTCCGCCAATTGGGCCACCTACCTAACCGGCACACTGGGTGCCGGAGGAAAGGGTTATTTTGTTCTTGATGTCACAAAACCAGGAACCACCGACGGGCTGATTTCCTCGAACTTTACAAAGACCAATGCCAGCACCCTGGTTGTCATGGACAAAACAGATGCCGTTGACGACGATATTGGTCATATTTTCGGAACCCCGGTGGTTGATGAGGCGAACCCTCAAAGAGCATTGCAAATCACGCAAACCAACAATGGGCGCTGGGCAGTCATCATGGGCAACGGCTACAACAGCATCAATGAAAGGCCTGTTCTGCTGATTCAATATCTGGACGGCAACAAGGAACTCCAGAAAATCTCTGCCGTCCCCGTCACCAATCCCAAGAATGTGGAAGCAGATCAGAATGGTCTATCCACTCCACAGTTCCTTGACGTCAATGGAGATAGCATTCCGGATATCGTCTATGCAGGAGATCTGCGTGGAAATCTCTGGAAATTCGACATCTCCAGCAATAATGCTTCCAATTGGGGCGTCGCCTTCGATGGTCAGCCATTATTCACTGCCACCTATTCCACGGGGGTGACCGGCAGTGCCACAAGCCGGCAACCGATCACCACGCCACCAGTGCTACGCCCGAACAGACAGGTAGGCGGACTGATGGTTGCCTTTGGGACGGGCCGCAGTCTGACTGAAGGTGATCGCACGGACACCGACTCCAAGCAGACCGTCTATTCCGTTCTTGACAACACGCGCTATAAAATAAGCTTGACGGGAGAAAATAAAGGCAAGGTAGTCTCACAAACCTCAGACCCCACCCCTGCAACCGTATCCCGCTCCCAGCTAATGAGTCAAATGATCGAAGGCGCCAAGAAAAGTGGAGAAGGTTCAAGCGCCAGCCGTGATTTCTGGGCGGTCACTGAAAATCGCGCCATTTTTGACTGCCGAGGAAAATCAAATTGCACTGCGGTCAAAGGATGGTATTTCGACCTACCAGAAGCTGGAGAGCGTGTCCTCAGGGCCATTGAGTTCTTTGACGGAAGCAGTGTTCTCGAAATCATGAGTGAAGTACCGGCATCTGGAGGCGCTACAGCTGGTTCTGAAGAAAGTTGTGAACCGACACCAAAGGCCGCGAAGCCTTTTCGCACCCTGCTCACAATTGATCAAGGAGCACGCCCACGGACACAGATTCTCGACCAAAATGGAGATGGTCTCTACAACTCCGGTGACAAATATGCCAACCGCATGACGGCAGATACCAAAGAACTTCGCTTCAGTACAAAGACACTGCAGATCCGTAAGGGCAGCAGCAGCAGTGGTGGTGGTGGTGGTGGTGGCGGCTGCGGCACCAATTGCGATTCTTTAGCAAAAATCCCAGAGTTGCTGCTGCGCCCCAACTGGCGACAACTCAATTAATGAAGATTGATGAAAATAAAATCATGAAAACAAGATACGGTGGATTTACACTGATCGAATTGATGATTGTGGTCGCCGTGGTAGGCATACTTTCAGCCATCGCCATGCCGAGCTACAACGAGTACATCCGACGCGGGCATCGAGCAGAAGCCAGGGCGGGCCTATTGCAGGCGGCACAATGGTTGGAGCGTGCAGCCACCTCCAATGGAACCTACCCACTTACTGCCGCGTTCCCCGCTTCCTTGAAGACGGTTCCTTCCAGCCGCTACGACATTTCATTGAATTCAACAGATGGAAGTACTTTTACGCTGACAGCCACACCCAAGGGAGCCCAAGCCAACGACAAGTGCGGCAACTACACCTTGACGCAAAGCGGCCTGCGTGGAGCCAACGGAGCCACGACAGGCACCATCGTTACCGACTGCTGGGGCAAGTGAGCACCGGGTAGATGCCAATCTGCCAGGCGCTGATCGAGCCCAGGCTTGTTACCATCCCAGGCACCATGAAAAACACCGTGCCACACATGCACCAAGCGCTTGGGCTCGCCGCCCAGGCGCTTTTTCTTTCCTCCCCCAATCCGCGCGTGGGCTGCGTACTGGTGGCACCCGATGGCCGGGTCGTTGGCCAGGGGTTCACCCAGCAGGCTGGTGGCCCACATGCCGAAGTGATGGCGCTGCGCGATGCCGCAGCACAGGGCGGGGATGTGCGCGGAGCCACCGCCTATGTGACGCTGGAGCCTTGCTCGCACCAGGGCCGTACAGGTCCCTGCTGCGATGCCCTGATCGCTGCAGGCGTTGCCAAGGTGGTAGGCGCACTCACCGATCCCAATCCCCAGGTAGCTGGCCAAGGTTTTGCGCGGCTGCGTGCTGCAGGTGTACAGGTGGAGGTGGGACCAGGTGCCGCCGAATCGCGCGAACTGAACATCGGCTTCTTCAGCCGCATGCTGCGCGGCATACCGTGGGTGCGCATGAAGGCCGCCAGTTCCCTTGACGGCGCAACCGCATTGCACAACGGTGTCAGCCAATGGATCACCTCGCCCGAGGCACGTGCCGACGGCCATGCCTGGCGCGCGAGGGCCTGCACCCTGCTGACGGGCATAGGCACGGTGCTGGAAGACGATCCGCGTCTGAACGTGCGTGAAGTGCCTACCCAGCGCCAACCGCGCATCGCGGTGGTGGATAGCCGGCTGGACACGCCGCTCACCGCCCAGGTGCTGAAAACGCCCGGCGGCTGCCTTATCTACACCAGCAGTCAGGATACTTTGCGGTCCGAAGATTTGCAGGCGGCTGGCGCGACGATCATCCACATGCCCAACGCGCACGGCAAGGTGGACTTGGCCGCCATGCTGCGTGACCTGGCCGCGCGCGGTACGAACGAGCTGCATGTGGAAGCAGGCTTCAAGCTCAATGGCTCGCTGATACGCGAAGGGCTGGTCGATGAACTGCTGCTGTACCTGGCCCCCAAGCTGCTGGGCACGGGTGGCATGGGCATTGCCAGTTTCGGGCCACTGGACGCGCTGTCCGAGGCCCTTGCGCTGGAGTTGCACGATGTGCAGCGTATAGGGCCGGATCTGCGCGTTGTCGCTCGTGTTGAAGGGCGCGCCAGCTTCTGACGCGGACAGCAGCTTCCTGGACCAGCGGCTGGCGCAGCCGTCCGACACCCGATTGACCGATCCTTGGGCCAAATCTTCGAATCATGTCCGGCGCTCGCAACCTACAGCCTCTTCCATCCGTCAGCCTCTTCCGAGGCCTGCGGACCACGCTTGTCCTGCTGGTGTCCGCCGTGGTCTGCGGCTGCGCCAGCAGCTTGCCCTCTCAGGTCGATCGCCCCGTCACCGCCGCCTTGGAAGCTCCGCAAAGCACGCCATTGGGCTCTTTGGTGCAGCAATTGCGGCCAGCCAGCGTCAGGCCTCAAACCTCCGCCTTCACCCTCCTGTCCGGCGCCCAGGCCGCCTACGGCGCACGGCTGGCCCTGGTCGAGGGTGCGCAGCAGACGCTGGACCTGCAGTACTACGCCATCCATGCCGACGAGAGCACGCAGCGCCTGCTGCGCGGCGTGGTGGAGGCGGCGCGGCGTGGCGTGCGGGTGCGGGTGTTGCTGGACGACTTCCACAGCACGGGTGCGAATGCGCAGGTCATGCGGCTGGCCTTTGTGCCGGGCATAGAGATGCGCATGTTCAACCCGCTGGCGGGCGCACGCAGTTCCGTGCTGGGGCGGGCCTATACGCTGTTGACGGATTTCCAGCGGGCGCAGCAGCGCATGCACAACAAGCTCTTCATTGCCGACAACGCCATGGGCGTGATCGGGGGGCGCAATCTGGGCGATGCGTATTTCGACGCGGACAGCGCCAGCAATTTCGTGGACCTCGACGTGCTGGCTGCGGGGCCGGTGGTCGGCGATCTGTCACGCAGCTTCGACAGCTATTGGAACAACCCGCGCGCCTATCCGGTTCAGTCGCTCATCAGTCTCAAGGAGCTCAAGCAGCTGCGCGAGCGCTTTGCCGATGATGGCGATCAGGCGCAGGACGAGGACCCTACGCCTGCCGTTGCCGCCAAAGAGGCAAAGACGGCTGAGCAGGCCGCCGCACACAGCCGCATCATCTGGGACCAGCAGCCCATGGATTTGCGCAAGGCGCCATGGACCTGGGCCTCGGCCGCCGTGCTGGTGGACCAGCCGGCCAAGATCCCGCTGGACAGGGATGACAGCCCGAGCACCAGTGCGGACGCGTCTGCGCCAGCCACACCCGCCCCGAACAGCCCGCAGGCCAAGCCTGCTGGCACGCTGTCCATGGGCCAGCCAACTCCGGCCTTGCGCCAGGCGGCGCGCCCGGTACTGGAGGCCGATTCGGTAGTGGACGGCCTGCTGGCCCTGGTCCGCAAGACGCGGCGCGATCTACTGGTGGTCTCGCCCTATTTCGTGCCCGGTCCGGACATGATGGAGGCGTTTCGCGGCGCGCGGCAACGCGGGGTGCGCGTGCGCATCCTGACCAATTCACTGGCCTCCAATGACGCGCCCCTGGCCCATGCCGGCTATGCACGCCATCGCAAGGCGTTGCTGGAGATGGGCGTTGAACTCTATGAGATGCGCAGCACAGCGGCCAGTGTCCGCTCTGCGTTTGGCTCGGGCAGCAGTGGCGGTGGCGGTCCTTCAGGCGCCACGGGTGCCTCGCGCGCCATGCTGCATTCCAAGCTGCTGGTGGTGGATGGTCACCTGGTGGCAGTCGGCTCGATGAATCTGGACCTGCGCTCGCAACTGCAGAACACCGAGATCGCCCTGCTCATCGCCAGCCGCGAGTTCGGCAGGCTGGCCACGCAAAGTATTGACGAGGGCCTGCAGGACGGCAGCTGGCGCGTGGAGATCGACAAGGATGGAGGACTGGTCTGGCGGGCCTCGGAAGACAGCGACCGCGCCGACGAGCACAGCGAGCCCGATGCCAGCTGGGGCCTGCGCCTGATGCTCAAGCTCCTGGGCCCGCTGGCGCCGGACCACCTGCTGTAGGCGGGCGACAGCGCTACAACCCCGCCCACTCCTGGCGCCGAGCCAGCGCCTGGACCCAGAGGGTGATCTCGCGCTGATCGGTCTGGGTGCGCACCTCCTGATAGGCCTGCTCGGCCTCGGGAAAGCGGCGGCGCAGCAGGTTCAGCCATTGCTTGAGACGGCCTGCGCGCTGGCGCGGCTCCAGGTCCTCGCAGACCATGTCCCAGAAGCGCTGAACCTGGGGCACGAGGTCGCTCCAGCACACCTCGGCGGCCGGGGTCTGCTCACCTTCAACGGCAGCGCGAATGGCCAGCGCCAGGCCCGGGTCGGCAACGATTCCCCGCCCCAGCATCAGGTCGCTGCAACCCGATTGCTCGCGGCAGCGCAGCGCCTCCTGCACCGTCCATATCTCGCCGTTGGCCACCACGGGCACGGTCACGGATTCGCGGATGCGCGGGATCATCTCCCAGTAGGCGGGCGGGCGGTAGCCATCGAGCTTGGTGCGGGCATGAACGACGATTTCGCAGGCACCGCCGGCCTGCATGGCCTGGGCGCATTCGGTCATCAGGGCGGTGTCGTTGAAGCCCAGCCGCATCTTGGCCGACACGGGCATGGCCGCTGGCACGGCGGCACGCACGGCGCCCACCACGCGCGCAATCTGTTCCGGGTCCTGCAGCAGCGCAGCGCCGCCGCCGTGGCGGTTGACCACCTTGGCCGGGCAGCCGAAGTTCAGGTCGATGCCCTCCGGCCCCAGGCGCGCCAGATTGGCCGCGTTGGCCGCCATGCTGTCCGGGTCCGATCCCAGCAACTGGGCCCGCACGGGCACCCCCGCCAGCGTCCGGCTGCCATTGTTCAATTCCGGCATGGTGCGCAGGAATACCTTGTCGGGCAGCAGCGTCCCCGTGACGCGGATGAACTCAGAGACGCAGCGGTCCGCACCGCCCACGCGCGTGAGCACATCGCGCAGCACGAAATCAAGCAAGCCCTCCATGGGCGCCAGCAACAGTCTCATCAGCTGTGTTCCGGGGCCTGCAGCCCCGTCTTCCTGTTACAGATCAAACAATATTCCTGCGGCCCGTATTGGCCGCCTGCCCCTTCGAATCGCCCCTCATCAAGGCGGCGGCAGGCGATTGTGCCCTTGCCGCAGCAAGTTGCACCGGACCAGTTGTCATGGCTTTTTCACGCCACGGTCATTCATGTAACGTGCAATCGGGGCTTGTCGGACTCCCCTGCCCCAACCATGCTGCTGCAAAAAACCGCCAAGGCCCTTGAAGAGCTGCAGCCCGGCCGGCGCAGCCTGCCGCTGCGCGAGCGCTCGGTGCTGCTGATGGCCGATGGCCGCACCGAGGAGCAGCTGCAGCAGGTGCTGGGTGCCCAGGCCAGGGAGCTGGTACAGCAGCTGATAGACAGCGGCCATCTTCAGCGCCTGGCCGGCAATGCCATCGAAACATCGCCCCAGCCGCAGCCCCCCGCGATGGCGCCAGCCGCTGCCAGGCAACCCGCTTCACCAGGCCCTGCCGCCACGCTGAATCTGGCCGGCACACGCATGTATCTGTTCGACCTGTGCGAGCGCATGTTCGCCAACCGCCATGAGGACAAGGCCCAGGTGCTGCGCCATCTGCTGCGCGAAGCGCGCGACCTGGCGGCCCTGCAGGCCGCCGCCTTGCAGCTGCTGCAGACCGTGCAGGAGCATGCCGGCAACGAGCGCGCGGATGCGCTGCGCGAGCGGCTGCAGCATCTGCTGCCCCAGCAGGCAAACGAGTCAATGGCAGCGCAAGGCGCCTGACCGGGATGAAAGCGTGGGTGCCGGCGATCAGCGAGGCGCCAGGCGCCACAGCGAGGTGACTTCGGCAGCGCGTGCGGCGTGCAGCGGATCGACAGCGTCCGCAGCCTTCCCATGGCGCGGGCGGATGTCCTCTCGGCCCAGGACCTGCAGGCCAGCGGCCTCGATCCACTCCAGCAATTGCTCGCGCGAGCGCAGTTGCAGATGCTCGGCCAGATCCGACAGGATCAGCCAGCCTTCGCCGCCCGGCAGCAGATGCGCTGCAAGGCCTTGCACAAAGCTGCGCAGCATGCGGCTGCCTTCGTCGTAGACGGCCTGCTCCAGCAGGGAGCTGGCCTTGCCCGGCAACCACGGTGGATTGCAGACCACCAGGGCGGCCCGGCCTTCGGTGAACAGGTCTGCCTTGCGCAGGCTCACGCGCTGCGCCAATCCCAGTCGCTGCAGGTTGTCCTGCGCACAGGCCAGGGCCCGGTCGCTCAGGTCGGTGGCCACCACCTGCCGCACGCCACGGTGCAGCAAGAGAGCGGAAAGCACACCCGTGCCCGTGCCGATATCCCAGACTGCGGCATCGGCCTGCTGGGCTGCGGCCGGCAGGGGCGCCTGCGCCACCAGATCCAGGTACTCGCCGCGCACCGGGGAGAACACGCCGTAGTGCGGATGAATGCTGAACTCCGGCATGCCCGGCACAGCCAGGGCCACGCCCTTCTTGCGCCACTCATGCGCGCCCAGCGCGCCCAGCAGTTCACGCAAGGGAACGATGACGCTGCGCGCACCCTGATCGGCGGGAATGTCGCCCCAGGCCTCGCGGCAGGCCTCGCTCCAGTCCGGGGCGCGGCGCAGGGCGCAATGCCAGCTGGCATCGAGCTCGATCATCACGCTGGACAGAATGCGTGCCCGCTGCGCCAGCGCCTGGCGGTGCAGGTGGAAGGCATGGGGAAAGACAGGCTTGGCGTCTTCCTTGCCGGCCCGCCGATGGCGAGCCTTGGCGGACGTCTCACGTGCAGGCTTGTCCAGGCGGCGGCCCAGCGCCGACAGCAATTGCCTGGCATTCTGGAAATCGCCGCGCCACAGCATCGCCTGGCCTTCGCAGGCCAAGCGGTAGGCGCTGTCGGCAGACAGGCTGTCGTCGGCGATGACGATGCGGCGCGGTGCGGTCATGGTGCTGTCCGCGCGCCACAGCGCTGCCTGCGTGGCCTCGTTCTCCTGCCATTGCAGCAGGGACCAGTTCTGGGAAGAGGACAAGGCCTGCTGCTCCGTGAGTGATTTAGGGGGAAAGCGGGTCGGAGACCCGATCAGTTCAGTGCGCGCTTGAGCCGCACTTCCTCGATCTTGAGACCGCCCACCTGGGCCGTCTTGGCGGTGGACATTTCGCGCTTGAAGCCGGCGAGCTCGTGAAAGCGCAGCGCGCGTTCATTGCGCAGCGGCACCCACGACGTGACATTGGTGCAGCCTTCTTCAAGCAGGCCGTCGCGTGCGGCGTCCCACAGGGCTACGCCCACACCCTGATTCCAGTGGGTAGGTGCAGCATAGATGGCCCAGATTTCACCGGTGGTCTGGCGCGACTTCTCATCGCGCGAGCGGTCGAAGCCGACGAAGCCGACGATCTTGTCGCCATCGATGGCGACCTGAACCTGGGGCTCGCAAAATTCAATGGCTTCGCGCCAATAGGCCTGGCGTTTTTCTACCGACGACATGCTCTTGAGCTGGTCATCGGGAACCAGACCTCGGTAAGCCTCCATGGCGGAAGCAGTATGGATCTGGGCAATCGCTTTTGCATCGCGGAGAGTGGCTGGACGAACCTGGATACTAGACATGGAAAAACCGAAACGAAAACAGGTGAAAATAGAAGGGCGTGATTTTCACCGGAATCGCGCTTTTTGCGTGCATCGAGCCCCTTAGCCATGCACGCAAGTACGGCTGTGCTCGTTTTCTTGCCCTCGGCTATCGGATGTGCTATGTGCTCTTCAAAAAAGAGCAGCTAGTGCATGCAACACAAGGCTCGCCAAGGAATCAGTTGACAATTACTCACGATGCAGGCATGCCCGGCAACACGCCCGATCGAGCCCTTGCTCACAGCCAGCGGCGCATCAGTTCCATGATGCGATCGAACTTCGCACCATAGGGCGGATACAGCATGGCGGCCCCTGACCAGCGCGACTGCACGAACACCGCCTTCTGATGGCTCAGCCGCGCAAAGCCCTGCTCCGAATGATAGGCACCCCAACCGCTGTCGCCCACGCCACCGAAGGGCAGGTTCTCGTGCGCGAAGTGCAGCAGGGTGTCATTGACCGTCACCCCGCCGCTGATGGTGCGTGACAGCACCGCATCACGCACCTTCTCGTCGCGGCCGAACCAGTACAGCGCCAGCGGCCTGGGCCCGGCATTGATGGCCGAGACCACGTCGTCCAGCCTGTCGTAGCTGATCACGGGCAGGATGGGGCCGAAGATCTCCTCCTGCATGAGCTGCATCTGGCTGGTGGCATTGAAGACCAGGGCCGGTGCCATCTGGCGCTCCACGGCATCACCCCAGGCCATGTCCGCCCCCTCCTGGCTGGCGCCGCCGTCCTCCATCCATTCGACATGGGCGCCCATGCCCTGGGCCTGGCGCAGCATCTGCCGCAGGCGGGCCAAGTGGCGCTTGGTGAGGATGGCGGCATAGTCCGGGTTGCCGGCAAAGCGCGGGAACAGCCGCTGCGCGGCGGCGCGAAAGGCCTCGGCGAATTCGGCCTCCTGTCCATGCGGCAGCAGCACGTAGTCGGGGGCAATGCAGGTCTGGCCTGCGTTGACGAGCTTGCCATGTGCGATCTTGAGCGCCGCCTCCTTCAGGTCGCAGTCGGTGGAGACGATGCAGGGCGACTTGCCGCCCAGTTCCAGCGTGGTCGGCGTCAGGTGCGCTGCGGCCGCCTGGGCCACGCGCCGGCCCACGGCCGTCGATCCGGTGAACAGCAAGTGGTCGAAGTGCAGGCCCGAGAACTGCGTGGCCACGCTCACATCGCCTTCGATCACGGCGAACTCCTCGGGCGCAAAGAACTGCCCCACCAGCGCGGCCAGTTGCGCCGACGTGTGCGGCGTGAGTTCGCTGGGCTTGAGCATGACGCGGTTGCCCGCTGCCAGGGCCGTGATGGCAGGCCCCAGCGCCAGCTGCACCGGATAGTTCCACGGGGAGATCACCCCCACCACGCCCAGCGGCTGGCGCTCTATCCACCCCCGGCCCGGCATGAGTATCAGCGGCGTGCGCACCCGCTGGCGCCCCGACCAGCGCGCCAGATGGCGCAGCGTGTGCTTGAGCAGGTTGCGCAGCACGAACAGCTCCACCATCTCGGTCAACCGTGGCGAGCGCATGCCGAAGTCGGCCTGCACTGCGGCAGCCAGCACGGGGCCGTGCTCGTCCAGCAGCTTTTGCATGCGCAGCAGCCTCTCGCGGCGCACCAGCAGCGGCACGTCCACCTGCGCCCGGCTGGCCTGGTACTGAAGTTCGAAGACGCGATGAAGATCCATCTGGGTCATAGGGCTCAATGGTAAGAAGACGCGGCAGACGCTCTCATGCTGCACAGGCCGCCTGCGGGTTGGCTGGATACGGCAGCAAGCAGCCAGAACGGCTCGGAGAAAAAAAAGGGAGCCTTGCACGGGCTCCCGAGGGTTACAGACTATACGGGCCGATATGCGCGGCCTGGGCGCGAAGATGCGCAGGCCGCGTAAAGGCTGCAGCAAGACGCTTCAGGGCTCGCGCACTTCACGGGGCTGAACGTCGGTCACCTCGCCCGCTCCCGGCAGCACGCCTGCGCCTGCACCTGCGCGACGGCCACCGCCTTCAGCCGCGCCGTAGGCGCGCTGCGGGCGCTGGGCCATCCACTCGGAGCCGGAGCGGTAGACGGTCTGCCAGCCAGCCCGCGGGCTCATGCGCATGGCCCAGGGCATGACCGGCTGGCCGGTGAGCCTGGCCCACAGCGCCCGCACGGCCCAGACCAGGGCCAGCAGCGCCGCTGCGGTGAGCAGGCTGACAAAGAAGACCAGGCCCACAAGCATCAGCAGGATGCGAACGGCCCAGCGGGTCAGGGTGGCGACGAAATCGTTCAAAGCAAAGCCTTTCTTGGCTGGCCCGGTGCGTCAGGCGGAGTCTGCCGCATCGAACCGGAATACGCCCGGTTCCTGTACCGGGTCCACATGCACCGCAATCGTGCTCTTGGGCGGGAAGCGCCCTTCGAGCAGCAGTTTCGACAACGGATTCTCGATCCGCTGCTGTATCGCGCGCTTGAGCGGCCGGGCCCCGAAAACGGGATCGAAGCCCACCTTGGCCAGTTCGGCCAGTGCCTGGTCGGACACCTGCAGCGCAAGGTCCATTTTCTCCAAACGCCGCTCCAGCAGCTTGAGCTGAATCCTTGCGATCGACTCGATATTCTTCGCGTCGAGCGCGTGGAACACCACGGTCTCGTCGATGCGGTTGAGGAATTCGGGTCGGAAATGGTTCTTGAGTTCCCCCCAGACCGCGTCTTTCACATCATCGTAATCCTCGCCGACCATGGCCTGGATCAGCAAAGAGCCTATGTTGCTCGTCATCACGATGACCGTATTCTTGAAGTCCACGGTGCGGCCCTGGCCGTCGGTCAGCCGGCCGTCGTCCAGTACCTGCAGCAGCACGTTGAAGACGTCGGGATGGGCCTTCTCCACCTCGTCGAGCAGCAGCACGCTGTAGGGCTTGCGGCGAACGGCCTCGGTCAGGTAGCCGCCTTCCTCGTAGCCCACGTAGCCGGGCGGCGCGCCGATCAGGCGGGCCACGGAATGCTTTTCCATGAACTCGCTCATGTCGATGCGCACCAGATGGTCTTCGCTGTCGAACAGGAAGCCGGCCAGCGCCTTGCACAGCTCGGTCTTGCCCACGCCCGTGGGGCCCAGGAACAGGAAGGAACCGGTGGGCCGGTTGGGATCGGACAGGCCCGAGCGCGAACGGCGGATGGCGTTGGCCACGGCCGAGATGGCCTCGTCCTGGCCGACGACGCGGTCATGCAGCCGGTCTTCCATGCGCAGCAGCTTGTCCTTCTCGCCCTGCATCATCTTGGCCACGGGAATGCCCGTGGCACGGCTGACCACCTCGGCAATCTCCTCGGCGCCCACATGGGTGCGCAGCAATCTGTGGGCGGGCGCACCGCCCTGCCCCTGCTCGCTGGCCTGGGCTTCGTTGAGCTGCTTTTCCAGCGAGGGCAGCTTGCCGTACTGCAGCTCGGCCACCTTGTTGAAGTCGCCCTTGCGCTTGAGCTCGTCGATCTGGATACGGATCTGGTCGATCTCCTTGCGGATCTGCTCGGAGCCCTGGGCGCTGGCCTTCTCGCTCTTCCACACGTCTTCGAGGTCGGCGTACTCGCGCTCCAGGCTGCCGAGTTCTTCCTCGATCAGTTGCAGGCGCTTTTGCGAGGCCTCGTCCTTTTCCTTCTTCATGGCCTCGCGCTCGATCTTGAGCTGGATCATGCGGCGCTCGAGCTTGTCCATGACCTCGGGCTTGGAGTCGATCTCGATCTTGATCTTGGCCGCAGCCTCGTCGATCAGGTCGATGGCCTTGTCGGGCAGGAAGCGGTCGGTGATGTAGCGGTGGCTCAGCTCGGCCGCGGCCACGATGGCCGGGTCGGTGATGTCCACGCCGTGGTGGGCCTCGTAGCGCACCTGCAGGCCGCGCAGGATGGCGATGGTGTCCTCGACCGAGGGCTCCTCGACCAGCACCTTCTGGAAGCGCCGCTCCAGCGCCGCATCCTTTTCGATGTACTTGCGGTATTCATCGAGCGTGGTCGCACCGATGCAGTGCAGCTCGCCGCGCGCCAGGGCCGGCTTGAGCATGTTGCCCGCGTCCATGGCGCCGTCGGCCTTGCCGGCACCGACCATGGTGTGGATCTCGTCGATGAACAGGATGATGCGCCCCTCTTCCTGGGCCACTTCCTTGAGCACGGACTTCAGGCGTTCCTCGAAGTCGCCGCGGTACTTGGCGCCGGCCAGCAGGCCCGCCATGTCCAGCGACAGCACGCGCTTGTTCTTGAGGCTTTCGGGCACCTCGCCGGCCACGATGCGCTGGGCCAGGCCCTCGACAATGGCGGTCTTGCCCACGCCGGGCTCGCCGATGAGCACGGGGTTGTTCTTGCTGCGGCGCTGCAGCACCTGGATGGAGCGGCGGATTTCGTCGTCGCGACCGATCACCGGATCCAGCTTGCCGATGCGCGCGCGCTCGGTCAGGTCCATGGTGTATTTCTTGAGGGCCTCGCGCTGGCCTTCGCCTTCGGCGCTGTCCATGGTCTGGCCGCCGCGCACGGCGTTGATGGCCGACTCCAGGCTGGAGCGCGTCACGCCGCTTTCCTTGAGCAGTTGGCCCGCACGCGTGGAGGCGCCGCTGCTGTCGGTCAGCGCCAGCAGGAACAGCTCGCTGGCAATGAACTGGTCGCCGCGCTTGAGGGCTTCCTTCTCGGTCGCCTGCAGCAGCCGGCCCAGCTCGGAGCCGACCTGCACCTGGTCCTGGTGCTGCACGCGCGGCAGGTCTGCCAGGGCCTTCTCGGCCGCGGCCTGCAGTTGGCCCACGTTGGCGCCGGCGCGCTGCAAGAGCGAGCGCGGACCATCGTCCTGGCGCAGCAGCGCCACGAGCAGGTGCAGGGGTTCGATATTGGATTGGTCACCGCCCAGGGCCAGCGTTTGCGCGTCGGCCAGGGCTTCCTGGAACTTGGTTGTCAGTTTGTCGATTCGCATGGTGTTTCTTTTCGCTCCTGAAACAGGGTCATTGCGATTTATCTGATACCGGCAGGGCAAATTTCAAGCCATGCCCGGCCCGCAAGGACAGACGCTTGCGCCAGATCAAGGCCGGCGAGGCCGGCCATCCTTCTCAAGCATTGCGCTGAAAGATCGAGAACTGCGTAGGCGTAACGCCCAAATGCGCCCGGAAGCTGCGCACCAGGTGGCTGGCGCTGGAAAAGCCGCAATCCAGCGCCAGCTCGGCCAGCGGCGGCACGTTGCGCGCAGACAGGGCGCGCCGTGCCCGGGCCAGGCGCTGCTGCAGCACCCATTCGTGCACCGTGCAGCCCATGCTCTGGCGGAACATGCGCGCGAAATGGAATTCCGAGAGGCAGGCCTGTCTCGCCAGTGCCGGCAGCGACACGGCCTTGGAGTCATGCAGATGCGCCTCGATATGGGCAAGCACCCTGCGCCGCACGGCCGCAGAGAGCCCGCCCAGCGGCCGCTGCAGCGCCTGCACCTGGCGCGGCGTGGCGGACTGCAGCACCAGCCGGTCCACCAGCTGCTGGCCAATGGCATCGGCCGCCAGTTGCTGCTGCGGGTCCTGCCAGTCCAGCTGCATCAGCGCACGGGCACCGGCGTGGAAGGCCTGATCGTCCCCGTAGATCTGCGCACGCAAGGTGCGTGAGCGGGGCTCGGCATCCAGCATTCGGACCACGCGCCCCGCCCAGGCCAGGTCGGACACATACAGGTGCAGGAACTGCACGGGCGAGCGCACCAGCCAGTGCGATTCGTCCTCTGGCGTGAAGATGCAGATGCGCCCCGGCGCCCCCATGGCCTCGGGCCGCGCCTTGAGCTGCGAGCCCTCGCCGCCGGCCAGGTAGACCGACAGCGTGTGGTGGCCTGGCTGGCAGTAGCGCACCTCGTCGTCCACATTGGCCCAGACGGCCAGCTCCACCCCCTCGCTCAGGCGCACGCGCCGCTGCAGCCGGGCCTTGGAGCGTGACAGCACCTGGCACAGGTGGCTGGAGGGCAGCTCGGGCAGCGGCGTGGGCGTCATGGCAGCGATTGTGGTCCCGCAGCCATACCGACGCATGGCGCCAGGCCATCAAACCGCAGGAATCTGCCATGCCCGCCCAGCCTGCGGCGCCATCATCACCGGCCATGACTGCCACCCTCTATGCCCTGGTCGTGCTGATCTGGGGTTCGACCTGGATCGCCCTGAAGCTGCAGCTGGGCGCCGTGCCCGTGGAGCTGTCCATTGCCTACCGCTTTGCGCTGGCCGCCGTGCTGATGTTCGCCTGGCTGGCCTGGTCGCGCCAGCTGCGCGTGCCCCGCGGCCCGGCGCTGCCGCGCGTGCTGGCCCAGGGCCTGTGCCTGTTCAGCTTCAACTTCGTGTGCTTCATGCATGCCAGCGAGACGCTGGCCAGCGGCCTGGCCGCCGTGGTGTTCTCCAGCGCCAATCTCTGGAACGCGCTGCTGGCGCGCATCATCCACGGCCGCAGGCTGGCGCCCCATGTGCTGGCCGGCAGCCTCTTCGGCCTTGCAGGCCTGGTGGCGCTGTTCTGGCCCGAGCTGCGAGAAGGCCGGCATGCCAGCCTGCCCGGCCTGGGCTGGGCCGTGCTGGGCACGCTGTGCTTTTCCTGCGGGAACATGCTGTCGGCCTCGCTGCAGTCCATGGGCTGGCGGCCGGCCCAGACCAATGCCTGGGGCATGCTGGCCGGCACGCTGCTGCTGACAGGCTATGCGCTGGTGGCAGGCCTGCCCTGGCGCTTCGATGCCAGCTGGACCTATGTGGGCTCCTGGCTGTACCTGGCCATTCCGGGCTCGGTGATCGCGTTCACGGCCTACCTGACCCTGGTCGGGCGCCTGGGCCCCGAGAAGGCGGCCTATGCGACGGTGCTGTTCCCCATCGTTGCGCTCAGTATCTCGGCACTTTTCGAAGGCTATGTGTGGACGCCGCTGGCCGTGGGTGGCCTGCTGCTGGTGATGTTCGGCAACCTGCTGGTGTTCCGGCCGCCGTAATGGTTGCGGGGTGCCGCACTGCGCAGGGCCTGAAGCGTCAGCTCACTGGCGCCAGCGCGCCAGCGCCTCTTCGTCGCTGACGCGCGCATCCACCCAGCGCGCGCCCTCGGGCGTCTGTTCCTTTTTCCAGAAAGGCGCCAGCGACTTGAGGTAGTCCATGATGTATTCGCAGGCTTGGAAGGCCATGCCCCGGTGCGATGCGGTGACGGCCACGAGCACGATCTGGTCCATGGGCTGCAACGGGCCGATGCGGTGGATGACGCGCGCGCCATGGATGCCGAAGCGCTGCACGGCCTCGTCGATGATGGCCTCGATGGATTTCTCGGTCATGCCCGGGTAGTGCTCCAGCTCCATGCTGGCCACGGTGGCGCCCTCGTTGCGGTCGCGCACGGTGCCGATGAAGCTGCAGACCGCCCCCACGCGGGCGTCGCCGGAGCGCAGGGCGGCGAGTTCGGCCGATACGTCGAAATCCTCGGTCTGGATGGATACACGGGCTGCTTGCATGCCCGCATTGTCGCAGGCCGGTGACGCGCCAGAAGGCGATGAACGCGGTAGCATTGCCCTCCCCCGCCCCCAGCGCTTTTTTGCTGCGGCGGGCCACGCATGGCCACACTCACGATCACCACCCCCGAATACACGCTCTATCCCTCGCCGCGCAACGAGCAGCGCGTGGTCTACGAGCACCAGCTGTTCGTGCCCCATCCCTACACCATCATCCACCTGCCCGACTACGGCTTTCGCGGCAAGGCCACGCTGTTTGCAGCCCACCGGCTGGGCGACGGCAAGATGGGCCAGCTGGTGAGCTGCGAGCTGGCCGAAGACATCGCACGCTTCGAACGCCTGTTCGAACCCGATTGAGGCGCGCCATGGACGAGACCAGCCAGATACAGCCGCCGCCGAGCTTTGCCGCCCTGTATGCCGACCGGCACGGCCGGCTCAAGGCATCCATTGCAGACGTGGTCGGACGTTATGAACTGTGCGAGGACCTGGCCAGCCACCTGGTCGAGCAGGCACAGACGCTTTACCACTCGGGCAATTCTTCGGAGCAAGGCGTGCTGCTGGGCATGCACGCCGGCCTGGCTGCCGAAGGCTCCATCGTCAGCCCCGGCGAGGCACGCTGGATCGTGCAGCGCCTGGCCGAGCTGCTGGAGTGGCAGGCACCGCTGCTGCCCGATGCATCACCCCCTACCGGCGCCGAAGGCGCAGCCTGAAGGCCACCACCGAGGCGCTCAGGCGCGCTACACTGCGCGCCATGCCTGCCATCTTTGCCTTCCCCACATGCCACGGCGATGCCGTGTGCCTGTGCCTGGGCAAAGCCTGCAAACCCCAGCTCGTCTGACCGGAGCTGAGGTTCCGTCCAGATGAGCGACGGAACCGGCCCGGCAGCCTCCATCTCCCCTTCCCGCATCCCTTCAGGCGCCTGCCTTTCCGCCCTCGGTCTGGCCGGTGGCTGCGTCCGGTCGTTCATTGTTTGAATCACCCGAAGGGATCTTCCATGTCTTTGCCTTCCACCACCTCGCCACAAGCCCGATTCCAGGGGCTGTGGCTTCCGCTGGTCACGCCCTTTCTTCCTGGAGATGAGGCGGCGGTGGACCACGGGGCGCTGCGCGCCCTGGTGCAGCACTACAACGCCAGCGGCATCGCCGGCTACGTGGCCTGCGGCTCGACCGCCGAGGCCGCCGCGCTGAGCGAAGCGGAGCACGATGCCGCCCTGTCCACCATCCTCTCAGCGGCCCAGGGCATGCCCGTGGTCATGGGCGTTTCGGACTGCCACCTGGGGCATGCGCTGGCCCGCGTTCAGGCACTGAACGCCCTGCCGCTGGCCGGCATTCTGGTGCCCGCGCCGCATTACATACGCCCGTCGCAGGCAGGTCTGCTGCAGTGGTTCACGGCGATTGCCGAGCGCAGCGCCCATCCGGTCATCGTCTACGACATTCCCTACCGCACCGGCGTGGTGCTGGAGCTGGCCACGCTGCGTGCGCTGGCCGCACATGAGCGCATCGTGGCCATCAAGGATTGCGGGGGCGATGCCGCCAAGACCCAGGCACTGATCGCCGATGGGCAACTGCAGGTGCTGGCCGGCGAAGACGCGCAGATCTTTTCCACGCTGGCCCTGGGCGGCGCGGGAGCGATTGCTGCCAGCGCGCACGCGCATACAGGGCACTTCGTCGAGCTGATGCAATGCCTGGAGCGCGGCGACCTGCCCGCTGCCCGTGCGCTGTGGCAGCCGCTGCAGCCGCACATCGCCGCCTGCTTTGCCGAGCCCAACCCCGCCCCCATCAAGGCCTTGCTGGCGCAGCAGGGCCGAATGCGGGCAACGCTGCGGGCGCCCATGCAGCCGGCATCGGCCGCGCTGGCGCAGCGGCTGGCCGGGATTCAGCTGCCGCTGCTGCCGTCCGCAGACAGTGTTGCCGAACGCAGGTCGGCATAGCGGTTCAGGATGCGCTGCACCTGACCGTGCGTCCACTCGCCGCCCCGGGCCGCGGCAATGCCGCGGGCATTGAGTTCGGCGGCCATGGCGCGGTGCGTCAGGCCGCGCGCCTGCAGTTCGGCGAACAGCGCCTCATGCTGCTGGGCAAAGGCATCGGCCGTGGATTTGCGCTTTTCCACGGTGGCGCGCAGGTTGTCTGCGCCTGCGCGGCCCAGTTGCACGCCGCGCGCCTTGGCTTCGGACAAGGCCTTGCGCGTGCGCGCGCTGATGGCCTGGTCCACGGGCTTGTCGGTGGTCATTTGGGTCAACCTCCGGTCACGGGAGGGAAGAAAGCCACCTCGTCCCCCTGGCGAATGGCGGCACCGGCATCGCACAGGACCTGGTTCAGCGCCATGCGCACGGCCTTGCCAGGGGCCAGCGCTTCGGCGGCTGCACCGCCACGCGCAATCAGTTCCTCACGCAGCGCGCCCACGGTGGCGGCCTCGGTGGACAGGGTTTCGCTGCCCGTGCCCAGGGCTTCGCGGATGGAGGCGAAATAGCGCACGGTGATGGTGATGGCGGTGGGGACGGCCTGGCTCATGACAGCAGCTCCGAAAAGGCGATGAAGCGCACCCGGTCGCCCGGCGCTATGGCCTGGCCTGGCGGGTTGTCCACCACGCCATCTCCCCAGGCTGCCGAGGTCAGCACGCCCGAACTCTGGTTGCGGAACAGCTCCAGGCCACCGCCCTCGTTGTAGCGCACGCGCAGGAATTCGCGGCGCTTGTCCCCGCGAGGCCAATGGAAGTCGGCGCGCACCTCGACCGAGCGCGGCAGCGCCTGCTGCACGCCCTGCAGGCGCAGCACGAAGGGGCGCACCAGCAAAAGGAAGGTGACGAAGCTGGAGACCGGGTTGCCGGGCAGGCCGATGAAGTGGGCAAAGCCTTCGCCCTCGCGGTTCACGCGGCCATAGGCGAAGGGCTTGCCGGGCTTGACGGCGATCTGCCAGAGGTCGAGCTGGCCCAGCGCCTGCACGGCGGGCTTGACATGGTCTTCCTCGCCGACCGACACCCCGCCGCTGGTCAGGATCAGGTCATGCGCGCGGGCCGCCTCGCGCAAAGCATCCACAGTGGCCTCGCGCCGGTCGGGGACGATGCCGAAGTCGGTGACCTCGCAGCCCATGCGCTGCAGCAGGGCGCGAAGGAAGAATCGGTTGCTGTTGTAGATGCTGCCGGGCGGCATCTGCTCGGGCGCGACCGTGCCCGGCATGACCAGCTCGTCGCCCGTGGAGAACAGGGCCACGCGCGGCTTGCGTGCCACGCGCAAAGAGGCCAGGCCGATGCTGGCGGCCAGGCCCAGCTCGGCCGGCGACAGGCGCGTGCCGGCCGCGATGACGGTGGCGCCGCGCCGGATGTCCTCGCCCGAGCGGCGTATCCATTGCCCGGCCTCGGGCCGCGCCTTGATGCGCACGCGACCGTCTTCCAGAACTTCGCAGTCTTCCTGCATGACGATGGCATCGGCACCTTCGGGCACCGGAGCCCCCGTGAAGATGCGCGCCACCGTGCCCACGGCCAGCGGCTGGCCCACGGCGCCTGCGGGGATGCGCTGCGAGACGGGCAGCTCGGCATTGCCCTGCGTGCATTCGGCGCTGCGCACGGCGTAGCCGTCCATGGCGCTGTTGTCCTGGGGCGGCACCTGCAGCGGCGAGACGGCGTCGGCCCGCAGCACGCGGCCATCGGCGTCAAAGCAGTCCACGGTGTCATCGCCAGCCAGCGGCAGTGCCTGGGCCAGCAGTTCGGCCAGCGCTTCATCGAGGGGCTTGAGCGGGGCTCGCATGGTTTTTCTCCTAGTCTTGGCCGCTGTCAGGTGCACGGTAGCGCAGGCGCTCCCCCTGATCCAGCAGCCATTGCAGTATCTGCGCTGGCGCGTTGAGGTCCAGCACGGGCTGGCGCGGCGGCTCGGGCAGGCGGGCCGGCGCATCGGTTGCCACGGCCAGCACATGGGGATCGTGCGGGAACAAAGGCGCCTGGGTCTTGCCGGCGCTGGTGCGCTCGGGCTGCTCGCGCCAGATTTCTATCTTGAGCAGATCGGCGTGCTTGAAACCCTCTACCAGCACCCAGTCCACGAGGGGGTCCAGCTCGGCCAGCATGTCGTGCACCGACAGCTCCGTGGGCCGGGGGAATTCGCGCATCAGCGCCAGACGGCGATCGGAAGCCAGCACCACCTCATAGGCACCCGCCTTGCGGTGGCGCCAGCTGTCCTTGCCCTCGTGATCGACATCGAAATGGTGGTGGGCATGCTTGACCACCGAAACGCTGAGCCCCTGCGCACGCATCAGCGTGATCAGGAGCTCCACCAGGCTGGTCTTGCCCGAGCCGGAGTAGCCGGCAAAGCCGATGACCTTCATCGCCATGCACTCCAGCTGCGGACCTGCGGACAGCCCGGCCGTGGCATCAGTCGCAATGCCGGGCGATGTAGGCCTTGACCTGCTCGGCGTCGGCCGGCAAGTCGGTCACGCGCTTGGGCAGGTCCTCGATGCCTTCGAACTTGGCCGGGCGATCGGGCAGGCGGCCCAGGGCCTCCTCGATGGTGGCGGCGAACTTGATGGGCAGTGCCGTCTCCAGCACGATCATGGGCACGCCGGCCTGCAGCTGCTCGCGCGCCACCTTGACGCCGTCGGCCGTGTGCGTGTCGATCATGGTGCCGAAGCGCTCGAAGGTATCCCGGATGGTGGCCAGGCGGTCGGCATGCGTGCTCTTGCCGCTGACGAAGCCGTAGCGGGCAGCAGCTTCCTGGAACAGCGGGTTGCCGCCCAGGTCGAAGCGGCCCTGGCGTGCCACGCCCTCGGCGAACAATTCGCGCGTGGCCTGTCCATCGCGACCCAGCAGGTCGAACACGAAGCGCTCGAAGTTGCTGGCCTTGGAGATGTCCATCGAGGGGCTCGATGTCTCGTAGGTGTGCTCGCTGCCGCGCACCACGTAGGCGCCCGTGCGGAAGAACTCGTCGAGCACGTCGTTCTCGTTGGTCGCCACCACCAGGCGTTCGATCGGCAGGCCCATCTGGCGCGCCACATGGCCGGCGCAGATGTTGCCGAAGTTGCCGCTGGGCACCGTGAAGCTGACCTTCTGGTCATTGCTCTGCGTGGCCTGCAGGTAGCCGGCGAAGTAGTAGACGACCTGGGCCAGCAGGCGGGCCCAGTTGATCGAGTTGACCGTGCCGATCTTGTACTTCGCCTTGAAGGCGTGGTCGTTGGAGACGGCCTTGACGATGTCCTGGCAGTCGTCGAACACGCCTTCGATGGCGATGTTGTGGATGTTGGCATCCTGCAGGCTGAACATCTGGGCCTGCTGGAAGGGGCTCATGCGGCCGCGCGGGCTGGTCATGAACACGCGCACGCCCTTTTTGCCGCGCATGGCGTACTCGGCGGCGCTGCCGGTGTCGCCGCTGGTGGCGCCCAGGATGTTCAGCTCCTCGCCACGGCGGCCCAGTTCGTACTCGAACAGGTTGCCCAGCAGCTGCATGGCCATGTCCTTGAAGGCCAGCGTGGGGCCGTTGGACAGGGCTTCGAGCCACAGGCCGTCTTCCAGCGGGCGCAGCGGCGTGATCTCGGCCGTGCCGAACACCTGCTGCGTATAGGTCTTGGCGCACAGGGCGCGCAGATCCTCGGCCGGGATGTCGTCGATGTACAGGCTCAGGATCTCGAAGGCCAGGGCCGCGTAGCCCTGCTCCTTGTAGATGCCGCGCAGCTCGCCCAGGCGGGCGGCATCGATCTGCGGATAGCGCTCGGGCAGGTACAGCCCGCCATCGGGCGCCAGGCCCTCGAGCAGGATGTCGCAAAAGCGCTTGCGGTCCGCGTGGCCGCGCGTGGAAAGATAAAGCATGTCGCTTCCTCGTCAGTATTCTGTGAGACGGGGCGCGGCCGATGCCAGGGATGCCGAGCAAGGGCCGCCCCGCAGCGAGGGCGTCGTCCCCCTCCCGCGTGCGAGAGAGGGGGAAGCGGCGCAGCCGCTCAGGGGGTGTCTTAGTTCAACTCTTCCTTGCGGATGCGGTTGATAGGGGCCAGCACCGTGGGCAACTGCTGGATCTGCGCCAGGGCAGCATCCATGTCGCCTTCGCGCGTGGCGTGGGTCAGGATGATCAGGTCGGTCTGCGGCACGCCCTGGCTGCCTTCGCTGTCGCCGCTCACCTCGCCAGCCTCGCGCTGCAGCAGGGCATCGATGCTGATGCCGGCACCGGCGAGGATGCTGGTGATCTTGGCCAGCACACCGGCTTCGTCGGCCACGCGGATGCGCAGGTAGTAGCTGGTGACCACCTCGCTCATGGGCAGCACGGGCAGCTCGCCACCTGCGGCGACCAGCGTGTTCGACTGGAAGGCCAGCGGGGGCACGCGGTGCTCGGGGTCGGCCGTGTGCAGGCGGGCAATGTCCACCAGGTCGGCAATCACGGCGCTGGCCGTGGGCTCGGAGCCCGCGCCCTTGCCGTAGTACAGCGTCGTGCCCACGGCGTCGCCATGGACGACGACGGCGTTCATCGCGCCTTCCACGTTGGCGATCAGGCGCTTGGTCGGCACCAGGCTGGGGTGCACGCGCAGCTCGATGCCCTTGTCCGTGCGCTTGGTGATGCCCAGCAGCTTGATGCGGTAGCCCAGTTGCTCGGCGTACTTGATGTCGGCCGCAGACAGCTTGGTGATGCCTTCCACATGCGCCTTGTCGAACTGCACGGGAATGCCGAAGGCGATGGCGCTCATCAGCGTGACCTTGTGGGCGGCGTCCACGCCTTCGATGTCGAAGGTCGGATCGGCTTCGGCATAGCCCAGGCGCTGGGCCTCCTTGAGCACCACGTCGAAGTCCAGGCCCTTGTCGCGCATCTCGGACAGGATGAAGTTGGTCGTGCCGTTGATGATGCCGGCCACCCACTGGATCTGGTTGGCCGTCAGGCCTTCGCGCAGCGCCTTGATGATGGGGATGCCACCGGCCACCGCCGCTTCGTAGGCCACCATCACGCCCTTCTCGGCGGCGGCCTTGAAGATTTCGCTGCCATGCACGGCCAGCAGGGCCTTGTTGGCCGTGACCACATGCTTGCCGGCGGCAATGGCCTCCAGCACCAGGGCCTTGGCAATGCCGTAGCCGCCGATCAGCTCGATCACCACGTCGATCTCGGGGTTGGCGATGATCTCGCGCGCATCGCCGACCACCTTGGCCGTGTCGCCCACGACGGAGCGTGCGCGTTCCGTATCCAGGTCGGCCACCATGGCAATCTCAATACCGCGGCCCGCGCGGCGGCGGATCTCTTCCTGGTTGCGCTGCAGCACGTTGAAGGTGCCGCTGCCCACGGTGCCAATGCCCAGAAGGCCTACTTGGATCGGTTTCATAAACTACTTGCCAGTCAAAAAATGCTGCGGCGCCCAGAGGGTGCGCGCCGGCAGCCGGTAAAAAGCGATGGTCGGCGCAAGGCCCTCTCCCCCGCCGGCCCCCGCACAGCTCAGCCGCGGTCCGTGCCGTGGCGCTTGCGGTATTTCTCGAGGAACACGGCCAGGCGGCGGATGGCCTCGCGCAGGTCGGTGTCGTGCGGCAGGAAGACGATGCGGAAATGGTCGGGGTGCGGCCAGTTGAAGCCTGTTCCCTGCACCAGCATGACCTTGGTCTCCTGCAGCACTTCCAGGAAGAACGCCTGGTCATCCTTGATCGGGTAGATCTCGGGGTCCAGGCGCGGGAACATATACAGCGCGGCCTGCGGCTTGACGCAGCTCACGCCGGGGATTTCGGTGATCAGTTGGTAGGCCAGGTCGCGCTGCACGCGCAGCCGGCCGCCTTCCTGCACCAGCTCGTCGATGCTCTGATGCCCGCCCAGCGCCGTCTGCACGGCCCATTGGCCGGGCACATTGGCGCACAGGCGCATGTTGGAGAGCATGTTCAGGCCCTCGATATAGTCCTTGGCCGCCTTCTTGTCGCCCGAGACCACCATCCAGCCGGCGCGGTAGCCGCAGCTGCGATAGGCCTTGGACAGCGAGTTGAAGGTCAGCGTCAGCACATCGGTGGACAGGCTGGCCAGCGGCGTATGCACGACGTCGTCGTAGAGCACCTTGTCATAGACCTCGTCGGCGAAGATCACCAGGCCATGCTCGCGGGCCAGCGCCACGATGCTTTGCAGCAGCTGCTTGCTGTACAGGGCACCTGTCGGATTGTTGGGGTTGATGACGACGATGCCCTTGGTGCGCGGCGTGATCTTGGCGCGGATGTCGTCCAGGTCGGGCATCCAGCCGTTGGACTCGTCGCACATATAGTGCACGGGCGTGCCGCCGGACAGGCTGGTCACGGCGGTCCACAGCGGATAGTCGGGCGCCGGCAGCAGCATCTCGTCGCCGTCGTCCAGCAGCGCGTTCGTGGCCAGGCTGATCAGCTCGGATGCGCCATTGCCCAGGTAGATATCGTCCAGCGTCACGCCCAGGATGCCCTGGCGCTGGGTCTCATGCATCACGGCCTTGCGCGCCGCGAAGATGCCCTTGCTGTCCGAGTAGCCTGCCGAATTGGGCAGGTTGCGGATCATGTCCTGCTGCACTTCCTCAGGAGCGTCGAAGCCGAACACGGCCAGATTGCCGATATTGAGCTTGATGATCTTCTGGCCGTCCTCTTCCATCTTCTTGGCCGCGTCCATGATGGGCCCGCGGATGTCATAACAGACGTTGGCTAGTTTTGCGGATTTGAGAACGGTTTTCATGCTGAGAATATGAAAATGGCCGGCGCGGGCTTGCGGCCTTCATGCACGCCAAAGTGCCCCATGCACCCTGGTGAAACCTATAATTTGACCACAGTTCCGCAATGCAGCATCGCCCTGGCCCCGACCCATGTGGCGGCCACCCCCATCGCGCAGACCGCGCCACCCTCATCCATGAAATTCCACGCCGACAAATCCGAAGCACAGAGCATCACGGGCTATGGCCCCGGCTGGGTCGCCGTGGACCGGGAAAAGTTCGAACACAGCCTGCTTGTCGGCGCCAAAGGCCTGCGCCAGGCCTGGGACTGCGCCCGCTTCGAAGACCTGACGCCTGAGCATTTCGAGGCCCTGTCCCAGCTGGATGCAGAGGTCATCATCCTGGGCAGCGGCCAGCGCAACCGCTTCCCGCCAGCGGCCTGGCTGCGCCCGCTCATGGCCCGACGCATCGGCCTGGAAAGCATGGATACGCAGGCCGCGTGTCGCACCTACAACATCCTTGCCAGCGAAGGCCGTAACGTCGTCGCGGCCCTACTCTTGGAGTAGACTCCTGCCCCCCTGATTGGGAGAAATTCCGTTTTCAGGGTAAAATTGCAGGTTGCGGTTGGGGGCATTTCCGATAAAAGCAAAAACACAAACACGGCCCTCGGCATTTCAACGACTACACCCGAGAGATATAAGCGCATGGCGATCGTTGTCAACAAACCCCTTCCCGAATTTGAAGCCAACGCTACCGGCGGGATCAAGGTGACCAACACCTCCCACACGGGCCAGATTCTGATCCTGTATTTCTACCCCAAGGACAATACGCCTGGCTGCACCACCGAAGCCATGCAGTTCCGCGACAAGTACAAGGACTTCGTGAAAGCTGGCGCCACCGTGTTTGGCGTCTCGCGCGACAACATGAAGTCGCACGACGACTTCAAGGAAAAGCTGGAACTGCCGTTCGAGCTGATCGCCGATACGGAAGAGAAGATGTGCCACATGTTCGGCGTGGTCAAGAACAAGATCATGTACGGCAAGAAGGTGAAGGGCATCGAGCGCTCCACCTTCCTGGTCGGAGCCGATGGCCTGCTGGTGCAGGAATGGCGCGGCCTGAAGGTTCCCGGTCACGTTGACGAGGTCCTCAAGGCTGTCAAGACCCTGAAGGCATTGAAGCAGGCTGCCTGATAGCAACAATCCGACAGGTGACAGAGTGCCGGCCGACATATTCAGGCCGTCCGCCTATGCATAATGGGGCAATGCCTCTTAGCAAAGACGCTTTTCCCTGTCACCCCTCCAAAGCCGCCTCGGTTTCCAGGCGGCTTTGTGCTTTTTGATCCTTGTTGAGGAACGGTTCGTCCACCATGCCCCTGCCCCCCGCACCCGGCCGCCGTGCCGCCAAGCTCTCCCCCGAAGCCTTTCTTCCCGTGCGCGGTGCCCAGCACGCAGACCCCCTGCCCGCTGACGATCTTCCCGATGCAGTCGAGGCCGTAGCTGCCGCCGCGCCACGCAAGCGCAAGCCGGCCCCGGCCTCCGCCTCCAACACCACCACCACAGCTGCAAAGCCCGCACCGGCGCGCGGCCGCAACACCAAGGCCGCATCACCGGCTCCTGCACCCGCGACTGCAGCCCCTGCCCATCGGCAGCGCCGTGCAACCGACAATTCCAACGCAACGGCAGCGCCGTCCAGCGCCCGGTCGGCCAACAGGTCGGCCACGGAAGCCAAGCCGGCAGCACTGCTGGCAGCGCCGGTTCGCCCACGCCGCACGCGCACAGGCCCGAAGACGCTGTTCGTGCTCGACACCAACGTGCTGCTGCACGACCCGACCAGCCTGTTCCGCTTCGAGGAGCACGACATCTTCCTGCCCATGGTGGTGCTGGAAGAGCTCGACGGCCACAAGAAGGGAATGACCGAAGTGGCGCGCAACGGCCGCCAGGTCAGCCGCACGCTGGATTCACTGGTCGCCTCCCAGCCCTCCGAGACGCTGGACAAGGGCCTGCCGCTGAATGCCACGGGCCAGCGCAGCGCCACCGGCATGCTGTATTTCCAGACGGAACCGCTGGAGACCTCGTTGCCCGACAGCCTGCCCCAGGGCAAGGCGGACAACCAGATCCTGGGTGTTGTCGCCGCGCTGCGCAAGAAGTTCAGCGAGCGTGAAGTCGTGCTGGTGTCCAAGGACATCAACATGCGCGTCAAGGCACGCGCCCTGGGCCTTGCGGCCGAGGACTACCAGAACGACAAGGTACTGGACGACGGCGACCTGCTGTACGCAGGCGCCCTGGCCCTGCCCCAGGACTTCTGGGCCAAGGCCGGCAAGAACGTCGAAAGCTGGCAGGAAGGCGCCATCACCTACTACCGCATCAGCGGCGCCATCGTCGACCAGCTGATGATCAACCAGTTCGTCTACCACGAGGCACCGGGCGAGCCCAGCCTGTTCATGCGCGTGACCGAGATCCGCGACAAGACGGCCGTGCTCAAGACGCTCAAGGACTTCGGCAATCCCAAGTACGCCGTCTGGGGCGTCACGGCGCGCAACCGCGAACAGAACTTCGCGATGAACCTGTTGATGAACCCGGACATCGACCTGGTCACGCTGACCGGCACGGCCGGCACGGGCAAGACCCTGCTGGCCCTGGCCGCCGGCCTGTCCCAGGTGCTGGACGACCGCCGCTACACCGAGATCATCATGACGCGCGCCACGGTCAGCGTGGGCGAGGACATCGGCTTCCTGCCCGGCACCGAGGAAGAGAAGATGGGCCCCTGGATGGGCGCCCTCGACGACAACCTCGAATTCCTGGCCAAGGGCGATGGCGGCAATGCCGGCGAATGGGGCCGCGCCGCCACCAACGAGCTGATCCGCAGCCGCATCAAGATCAAGAGCATGAACTTCATGCGCGGCCGCACCTTCCTGAACAAGTACGTCATCATCGACGAGGCCCAGAACCTGACGCCCAAGCAGATGAAGACCCTGATCACGCGCGCCGGCCCCGGCACCAAGATCATCTGCATGGGCAATCTGGCGCAGATCGACACACCCTACCTGACCGAGGGATCGTCGGGACTGACCTACGCCGTGGACCGCTTCAAGGGCTGGCCCCACAGCGGCCACATCACGCTGGCGCGCGGCGAGCGCTCGCGCCTGGCCGACTTCGCCAGCGAGGTGCTGTAAGCCATGGCGATCAGCTGGATCACGGCGCTGAAGCTGGTGCCCTGGGGCGATGTCATCGAGGCCACCCCCCAGGTCGTCAAGGCAGCCAAGAGCCTGCTGCGCAAAAAGGATGCGGAGCAGGCGGTCGGCGCGCAGCCGGCTGCAGCCGGCGAGCCGCTGGCAGCCCCGCGCTCGGCTGGCGAACAGGCTCTGCTGCTGATCCAGGCCCAGGAAGCCCGCATCACGCAGCTGGAGCAGTCACAGCGCCAGTCGCTGGAACTGATCGAGAAGCTGGCCGAGCAGAATGCCCAGATCGTGGCCACCGTGGGTGCGCTGCGCACAGGCGCCCAGCGGCTGGCCTGGGCCTGCGCCATCCTCGGCGCCTGCGTGGCAGGTCTGCTGATCCATGCCTGGCGTACATAGACCGCCCACTGCAAAAAAACCAAACGGCCCCTCGGGGCCGTTTTTCATGGAAAGCCTGAAAGCCAAGCGCTGCAATCAGTACTCGTCGCCACCACCGTAGCCCACGGCCAGGTTCTCGAAGCGCGTCTGGTTTTTCTGGAAGAACAGCTTGACCGTGCCGGTCGGGCCGTTACGCTGCTTGCCGATGATGACTTCGGCGATGTTGGGCTCCTTGCTGTCCTTGTTGTAGTAGTCATCGCGGTAGATGAACATGATGATGTCGGCATCCTGCTCGATGGCGCCCGATTCGCGCAGGTCGGACATCATGGGGCGCTTGTCGGTGCGCTGCTCCACCGAACGGTTGAGCTGGGACAGGGCAATCACCGGGCACTGCAACTCCTTGGCCAGCATCTTCAAGCCCCGCGAAATCTCGCCCAGCTCGGTCGCACGGTTGTCGGAACTGGCAGCCGAGCCCGAGCCGCTCATCAGCTGCAAATAGTCCACCACGATCAGGCCCAGCTTGCCACAGGTGCGCGCCAGGCGCCGCGCATTGGCGCGCAGCTCCGTGGGGGACAGGCCCGGTGTCTCGTCGATGTGCAGGGACACCGTGCGCAGCCGCTCGATGGCTTCCGTCAGGCGCGGCCACTCGTCATCGTTGAGCTTGCCCGTGCGCAGATTGCCCTGGTTGACGCGGCCGATGGAGCCGACGATACGAACCGCCAGCTGGGCCGCGCCCATTTCCATGGAGAAAATGGCGACCGGCAGGCCCTCGTTGAGCGCTACATGCTCGGCGATATTCACCGCAAACGAGGTCTTACCCATCGAGGGACGGGCAGCCAACACCACCAAGTCACCAGCCTGCAGGCCGCTGGTCATGCGGTCCAGATCGACGAAGCCCGTGGGCACGCCGGTCACGTCCATGGGGTTGTCGGCCATCTCCTGGACACGGTCCAGCAGGTCCACCACCAGCGTGTCGAGCGACTGGAAGCCCTGCTTGTTGCGCGCCCCCTCCTCGCCGATGGCCAGGATCTTCTGCTCGGCCTCGTCAAGGATGCGGTCCACCGTCTTGCCCTGCGGATTGAAGGCATTGGTGGCGATGTCATCACTGGCCGTCACCAGCTTGCGCAGGATGGAGCGCTCGCGCACGATCTCCGCGTAGCGCCGGATGTTGGTGGCACTGGGCACGTACTGCGCCAGCTGGTTCAGGTACAGCAGGCCGCCAATTTCCTCGGCCTTGCCCATGCCCTGCAAATGCTCGTACACCGTGATCACGTCGGCCGGCTTGCTGGCATTGATCAGCTTGCCGATGGCCTCGTAAATCAGCTTGTGCTCATGGCGGTAGAAATCACCATCCACCAGCAGATCGCCCACGCGGTCCCAGGCACTGTTGTCCAGAAGCAGGCCACCCAGCACGCTGGACTCGGACTCCATCGAATGCGGCGGCACGCGCAACTGCGCGACCTGCTGGTCGCCAGCGGGCAGCAGCGGTGCGAACGCATCATCGAGATCGAGCGGGGGCATTACGGACGACATGGAATTCCTGGAGATGAGCCCGCCATCGTAGCGGCTGGCAAAAGGCCGCGCCACCCGGCGTCATCACCCGGGCGCGGCAAAGCAAAAAGCCGCCCGAAGGCGGCTTTTTGGTGATACGGGACAAGCCCCGGATCAGGAGTGGTCGCCGTAGACCGACACCGACACTTCGACGCTGACGTCGGTGTGCAGTGCCACGACCACGGTGGCGTCGCCCACGGTCTTGATGGGACCGTTGACCAGGCGAACTTGCGACTTGGCAACGGCGAAGCCGGCCTTGGTCAGTTCTTCGGCGATGTCGGCATTGGTCACCGAACCGAACAGGCGGCCGTCAACGCCAGCCTTCTGGGTCAGCTTGACGTTCACGCCGTTGAGCTTTTCGCCCAGTTGCTGGGCAGCAGCCAGCTTTTCAGCCGCTTGCTTTTCCAGTTCGGCGCGCTTGGCTTCGAACTCGGCCTTGGCGGAAGCCGTGGCGCGACGGGCAGCGCCCGTGGGGATCAGGAAGTTGCGGGCGTAGCCGTCCTTGACCTTGACGATATCGCCGAGGCCACCGAGGTTCACAACCTTGTCGAGCAGAATGACTTGCATGGGTTGTATTCCTTAGATCTTGTGCTGGTCAGAGTAAGGAACCAGAGCCAGGAAGCGGGCGCGCTTGATGGCAGTGTTCAACTGACGCTGGTAGATGGCGCGCGTGCCGGTCAGGCGAGCGGGGACGATCTTGCCGTTTTCACCGATGAAGTCACGCAGGGTGTCCACATCCTTGTAGTCGATTTCTTCGACGCCGGCGACGGTGAAGCGGCAGAAGCGCTTGCGCTTGAACAGCAGCGACTGCGTGTTGCGCTTGGGGCGCTTGTCCTTGTTGAATTTCTTGAACGTGGCCATTTCTGGACCTCTTGAAAATTAGTTTTGTTGAATGTCCTGGATGTGAAGAACCAGCAATTTGCCGTTGCGGGGCGTTGCCAGGAAGCCTTGGAACTTCCACTGGCTGCCGAGCGCCTGGCGGGCCAGCTTTTCAGCCAGCGCGCCAAAGGCCACCGCCTTGACAGATGCCGTCACGCTGCGCTCGCTTCCCGCCTCTTTCTGCCGCGACGCATGCTCGAGTCGCAGTTCAAGGGCTGGCAGCCCTGCCGGCGTGTAGCGCAGTGCTTGAAGCTCTGCAATGGCGGCCGTCAGTACAACGTGGTTCTCCACTCCTTCAGGTTCTGACAGGGCTGGGCTCAGGCCTGTTCGGTCTGGCTGGCCTTGCGGGCC
Source organism: Delftia sp. WY8 (assembly GCF_018437695.1). Lineage (NCBI taxonomy): Bacteria > Pseudomonadati > Pseudomonadota > Betaproteobacteria > Burkholderiales > Comamonadaceae > Delftia > Delftia sp. WY8. Next base: position 5,194,009 of record NZ_CP049795.1, on the reverse strand, counting down.
TCTTCACGCTCGACGGTCTTCATCATCGAGGAAGGAGCCGTATCGGCCTTCTTCTTCTGAACCGTCAGGTGACGCAGCACGGCATCGTTGAACTTGAAGGCATGCTCCAGCTCAGCCATCACAGCCTGGTCGGCTTCGATGTTCAGGCACAGGTAGTGGGCCTTGGCGAGCTTGTTGATCATGTAAGCCAGTTGGCGACGGCCCCAGTCTTCTTCGCGATGGACCTTGCCACCGCCAGCGGTGATCATGCCCTTGTAGCGTTCCAGCATGGCGGGAACCTGCTCGCTCTGATCCGGGTGGATCAACAAAACGATTTCGTAATGACGCATATCGACTCCTTTTGGGAAAACGCCGCCCACTGCGTCTTGTAGCGGTGCGGCAAGGCAAAGCATTGGATTCTAGCGCAGCCCTCTTCCATCTGTACACTTCGCTCTGCCCGAGACCCCGGATCTGTGTGGGGCTTTTGCCCCGTCGCCCGGCTTTTGCCCTCACCGTGTACCTCTGCCGCGCGGATGCACATGCACAAAGCCCTTGAAAATACACCGATCCGCTCGCATCTCGATTCAAGATCGTGCAATCGCCTGGCCTCCAGTCTGGCGACCGCTTTGTTTTGTAGCTGAAGTCTCTATCCATGTCTGAACAAAACTCCAACCCCTTGCAAGACGCAGCCCCGGAAGAAATCGAAGCCGCCATGGCGGCCAATGCAGCCGACGAGCTGCAGCGCCTGCAGGCCGAGCTGGCCGAACTCAAGGCCAAGAGCGCCGAGCTGGCAGACCAGTTCCTGCGCGCCAAGGCCGAGGCCGAGAATGTGCGCCGCCGCGCGGAAGACGAAGTCTCCAAGGCGCGCAAATTCGGCATCGAGAGCTTTGCCGAAAGCCTTCTGCCTGTCTGCGACAGCCTGGATGCCGCCCTGGCCATTCAACAGGCCACGCCGGAACAGCTGCGCGAAGGTGCCGACGCCACGCTGCGCCAGCTGACCTCGGCCCTTGAGCGCAACAAGGTCGTGACCATCAATCCGGCTGCCGGCGAGAAATTCGACCCCAACCTGCACCAGGCGATCAGCATGGTGCCTGCACAGCAGGAAGCCAACACCGTGGTGTCGGTGCTGCAAAAGGGCTACCTGATCGCCGACCGCATCCTGCGCCCGGCCCTCGTGACCGTGGCCCAGCCCCAGTAAGCGGGCACTCACGGCAGCACTGACAAAAAAGGGGACAAGCCCCTTGAAGCTGCGCGAGCCGGCCACAAGTTAGCAGTCATTCAAACATTTCACAGAACGCGGAGAGAACTCAAAATGGGAAAAATCATCGGTATTGACCTGGGCACCACCAATAGCTGCGTGGCCATCATGGACGGCAACACCACGCGCGTGATCGAGAACAGCGAAGGTGCGCGCACCACGCCGTCGATCATTGCGTACCAGGAAGACGGCGAGATCCTCGTCGGCGCCTCGGCCAAGCGCCAGGCGGTCACCAACCCCCGCAACACCATCTATGCCGCCAAGCGCCTGATCGGCCGCAAGTTCGACGAGAAGGAAGTGCAAAAGGACATCGACCTGATGCCCTACACCATCTCGCGCGCCGACAACGGCGACGCCTGGGTGGAAGTGCGCGGCCAGAAGCTGGCCCCGCCGCAGATTTCCGCCGAAGTGCTGCGCAAGATGAAGAAGACCGCCGAGGACTACCTGGGCGAGCCCGTGACCGAGGCCGTGATCACCGTGCCCGCTTACTTCAACGACGCCCAGCGCCAGGCCACCAAGGACGCCGGCCGCATCGCCGGCCTGGAAGTCAAGCGCATCATCAACGAACCCACGGCGGCGGCCCTGGCCTTCGGCCTGGACAAGACCGACAAGGGCGACCGCAAGATCGCCGTGTATGACCTGGGCGGCGGCACCTTCGACGTGTCCATCATCGAAATCGCCGATGTGGACGGCGAAAAGCAGTTCGAAGTGCTGTCGACCAACGGCGACACGTTCCTGGGCGGCGAAGACTTCGACCAGCGCATCATCGACTACATCATCACCGAGTTCAAGAAGGAACAGGGCGTCGATCTGTCCAAGGACGTGCTGGCCCTGCAGCGCCTGAAGGAAGCCGCCGAGAAGGCCAAGATCGAGCTGTCGAACTCGGCCCAGACCGACATCAACCTGCCCTACATCACGGCCGATGCCTCGGGTCCCAAGCACCTGAACATCAAGCTGACCCGCGCCAAGCTGGAAAGCCTGGTCGAGGACCTGATCGAGCGCACCATTGCGCCCTGCCGCACGGCCATCAAGGACGCAGGCGTGTCCGTGTCCGACATCGATGACGTCATCCTGGTCGGCGGCATGACCCGCATGCCCAAGGTGCAGGAAAAGGTCAAGGAATTCTTCGGCAAGGATCCCCGCAAGGACGTGAACCCCGACGAAGCCGTGGCCGTGGGCGCCGCCGTGCAGGGCCAGGTTCTGTCGGGTGACCGCAAGGACGTGCTGCTGCTGGACGTGACACCGCTGTCGCTGGGCATCGAGACGCTGGGTGGCGTGATGACCAAGATGATCACCAAGAACACCACCATCCCGACGAAGTTCGCACAGACCTTCTCGACGGCCGACGACAACCAGCCTGCCGTGACGATCAAGGTGTTCCAGGGCGAGCGCGAAATGGCTTCGGGCAACAAGATGCTGGGCGAGTTCAACCTCGAAGGCATCCCGCCGGCCGCGCGTGGTGTGCCCCAGATCGAAGTGGCCTTTGACATCGACGCCAACGGCATCCTGAACGTGTCCGCCAAGGACAAGGCATCGGGCAAGGAAAACAAGATCACCATCAAGGCGAACTCCGGCCTGTCCGAGGAAGAGATCCAGAAGATGGTCAAGGACGCCGAGCTGAACGCCGCCGACGACAAGAAGAAGCTGGAACTGGTCCAGGCCCGCAACCAGGGCGAGGCTGCCGTGCACAGCGTCAAGAAGAGCCTGGGCGAGCATGGCGACAAGCTCGACGCTGGCGAGAAGACCGCCATCGAGAGCGCCGTCAAGGACCTGGAAGAAGCGCTCAAGGGCGAGGACAAGGACGCCATCGACGCCAAGACCACGGCGCTGATGACGGTCAGCCAGAAGCTCGGCGAGAAGATGTACGCCGATGCACAGGCAGCGGGCGCCCCCGAGGCAGCCGCCGCCGCAGCAGCCGCCGGTGCTGCAGGCGCCTCGGCCGGTGCTGCAGCCGCTGACGACAACGTCGTCGACGCCGAAGTCAAGGAAGTCAAGAAGGACTGAACCCAGCGCGTGGTCCCTTGACGACCGCTTGCCGCCGCGCTCGGCCCTGCCAAGGGGCTGACGCGGCGTTCCTGTTCTCACTGACTGGCTAGCAAACACCATGTCCAAACGCGATTTTTACGAGGTCCTCGGCGTTGCCAAGAACGCCTCGGACGACGACATCAAGAAGGCTTATCGCAAGCTGGCGATGAAGTACCACCCTGACCGCAACCAGGGGGATGCCGCACGCGAGGCGGAAGAGAAATTCAAGGAGGCCAAGGAGGCCTACGAGATGCTCTCCGACAGCAACAAACGCGCGGCCTACGATCAGTACGGCCACGCAGGCGTGGACCCCAACCGCGGCATGGGCGGCGGCGCAGAAGGCTTTGGCGGCTTTGCCGAGGCCTTTGGCGACATCTTCGGCGACATGTTCAACCAGGGCGGGCGGCGCGGCGGCGCAGGTGGCGGCCGCCAGGTCTACCGTGGCAACGACCTCAGCTATGCCATGGAGATCACGCTGGAAGAGGCGGCCCACGGCAAGGATGCGCAGATACGCATCCCCAGCTGGGACAGCTGCGACACCTGCCACGGCAGCGGCGCCAAGCCCGGCACCAGCGCCAAGACCTGCACCACCTGCAACGGCATGGGCAGCGTGCAGATGCGCCAGGGCTTCTTCAGCGTGCAGCAGACCTGCCCGCACTGCCGAGGCACCGGCAAGATCATTCCCGAACCCTGCACCAGCTGCGGCGGCCAGGGCAAGGTCAAGCGCCAGAAGACGCTGGAAGTGAAGATTCCCGCAGGCATCGACGACGGCATGCGCATCCGCTCCTCGGGCAATGGCGAACCCGGCACCAATGGCGGGCCTGCAGGCGATCTCTACATCGAGATCCGCATCAAGGACCACGACATCTTCGAGCGCGATGGCGACGATCTGCACTGCAACGTGCCCGTGAGCTTCATCACGGCGGCGCTGGGTGGCGAGATCGAGGTACCCACCCTCTCGGGCAAGGCGGCCATCGACATCCCCGAAGGCACCCAGGCCGGCAAGCAGTTCCGCCTGCGCGGCAAGGGCATCAAGGGCGTGCGCTCCAGCTACCCCGGTGACCTGTACTGCCACATCGTGGTCGAGACGCCCGTCAAGCTGACCGAGTACCAGCGCAAGCTGCTGCGCGAGCTGGAGGAATCGCTCAAGAAGGGCGGCGCCAAGCATTCGCCCAGCGGCGAGAGCTGGACCGACAGGCTCAAGAGCTTCTTCAGCTGATGCAGCACTGAGCCCCCAACAAAAACGCCTCTTCCGAGGCGTTTTTCATTGGTGCATCCTCAACAGGGCTCAGGGAGCGGGTTTGGCCTTCCAGGCCGCCGCCTGCCGCTCCGCACGTGCGCGCTCTGCCGCGCTCAGCGGCTGGGCCATGCTGTCGCGCTTGGCCGCCAGAGAGCTGTCCTTGCCCGCTGCCAGCAGCATCCAGAAATAGGCCTGCGACGGGCTGCGCTCCACGCCCTTGCCCGAGGAATAGAGGCTGGCCAGATTGGACTGCGCCAGCGCGTCGCCCTGCTGGGCGGCACGCTCCAGCCAGCGCGCGGCCTGCTTGTCGCTGGCAGGCACGCCCTGGCCATTGGCATACAGAACGCCCAGGTTGGACTGGGCTGCGGCACTGCCCTGCTCGGCCGCCTTCTCCAGCCAGTGTGCGGCCTGCGCCATGTCGCGATCGACCACGCCACCCTCGGCATAGAGCATGCCGGCGTTGAATTGCGCATCGACATGGCCCTGGCCTGCCGCCGCCACGAACCAGCGCAGCGCCTGCGCCACATCCTCGGCCACGCCCCGGCCCGTGGCATACATCACGCCCAGGCTGTACTGGCCGGCCGCCTCCCCCTGTTCGGCCGAGCGCTGGAACCATTGCACGGCCTGGACGGGATCCTTGGCGGCTCCGCGCCCTTCGGCAAGCATCAGGCCCAGGTTGTTCTGTGCCACGGCGTCACCCTGCTCGGCCGCCTTGCGATACCACTGCACGGCCTGCGCATCGTCGCGCACCACGCCACGGCCATTGGCGTACATCAAACCCAGGTCGGACTGAGCCGGCGCATAGCCTTGCTGGGCCGATTTCTCATACCACCGGGCGGCAGTCTCCGCATCCAGGGCAACGCCCTGGCCGCGCTTGTACAGCGAGCCCAGCGCGTACTGGGCGCTGGCCTCGCCCTGCTCGGCATGCTGCTGCAGCGCTGCAAGCTCGGCAGCGCTCAGGCCGGACTCACCCTTGGACGCGCCGCCACCTGCAGCTGCAGCCCCCGCTGCGGCAGCGCCGCCCACCACGCCTGCAGCGGCGGCCGCCTTGGCAGGTGCGCTGCGGGTGGTGGCAGGTGCCGGCTTGCCCTTGGATTTGACGGCGGTCTTGCCTGTCGGCCTCGCAGCTGCCTTGGCCGCAGGCTTGGCCGGAGCCTTCGCGCCGCTCTTGGCCGTGTTCTTCGCCGGTGGCTGCGGCTTGGCAGACGCCGGGACGGCCATGCAGGACAGGGCTGCGGCCAGCAGCAATGACAGGCCTGCAGGCAGGGCTCGCAGGCCCGTCGGGTATCGATCGTTCATATGCTCTTATTTTTGCAGCAATCCATGCAGGCGACTGGCGCAAAGATTGACAAATTCTTTCAGTATGCAACCGGCGTTCCGGCGGGCATGGTTGCCCGCAGCCATCGCCATGAGGCATGACCCCCATCTCCATGAAATCGCACGACATCACCAAAGACATCGCGCTTGAAGATGACAGATCGATGACTTGTGCGAGAAAATCCATTCAACTTCTCCTAATGAGAAGCCTGAACCCCACCACATGAAGAATTCAGAGCGCAGTTTTGCACGGCGCATAGACCTTACCTCCTTGCAGCTGTTCGTGGCTGTCTGCGAACTTGGCAGCATCGGACGAGCGGCAGAGCGCGAGTTCATCGCCGCTTCGGCGGTGAGCAAGCGCCTGTCCGACCTCGAGGCCACCGTGGACACGGCCCTGCTGTATCGCCACAGCCGTGGCGTGACACTCACTCCTGCCGGCGAAAGCCTGCTGCACCACGCGCGCAACGTGCTGTATGGCCTGGAGCGCATGCAGGGCGAGCTGTCCGAGTACGCCGATGGCGTGCGCGGCCATGTACGCATCCACGCCAATATGTCGGCCATCGTGCAGTTCCTGCCGGAAGACCTGGGCGTCTTCGCGCGCAAGCATGGCCAGGTCAAGATCGACCTGCAGGAGCAGCTCAGCCCCGCCGTGCTGGCGGCGGTGCAGGAAGGCACGGCCGACATCGGCATCTGCTCCATGGCATACATGCCGCTGGGCAATGGCCAGGCTACTCCCGCGCTGCAGCACCGCCCCTACCGCGAGGACCGGCTGGTCGTCGTGGTGCCCGAGCAGCACGCGCTGGCGCACAGCGACAGCGTGGCCTTTGCCGATGTGCTCGAATGGGACATCGTCAGCCTGCAGGCCGGCTCCTCCATCAGCCTGGCCATGCGTGCGGCTGCGGCCCAGGCCGGGCATGCGCTGCACCAGCGCATCCAGGTCACCAGCCTGGATGCCATGTGCCGCATGATCGACAACGGCCTGGGCGTGGGACTGATCCCCGACCGCGCCTTCGAGCTCATGCACGGCGTGGGCCATCTGCGCGCCCTGGAGCTCAGCGACGACTGGGCACGGCGCGAGCTGAGCATCGTGGCGCGCGACTTCGACGCGCTACCCGTTACGGCCCGCCTGCTGGTGGAGCACCTGAGCCCGCCGGCCAGCGCATCCTGAAGGCCCCTTGGCCCCCGGATGCACATCCAAGAATTTCCCCACGACACCAACCATTCGAGAACGCCATGGGACGCACCCTCTACGACAAGATCTTCGACGAGCATGTCATCCACACCGAGGATGACGGCACCGCCGTCCTCTACATCGACCGCCACCTGGTGCACGAAGTCACCAGCCCCCAGGCCTTCGAAGGCCTGCGCATGGCCGGCCGCAAGCTGTGGCGCATCAGCTCCGTGGTGGCCACGGCCGACCACAACACACCCACCGACGGCTGGGAGCGCGGCTATGACGGCATTGCCGACCCCATCAGCAAGGAACAGATCACCACGCTGAACACCAACATCGGCGAGTTCGGCTCTGCGGCCTTCTTTCCCTTCATGGACAAGGGCCAGGGCATCGTCCACGTCATGGGTCCCGAGCAAGGCGCCACCCTGCCCGGCATGACCGTGGTCTGCGGCGACAGCCACACGTCCACGCATGGGGCCTTCGGCGCACTGGCCCACGGCATCGGCACCTCCGAAGTCGAGCACGTGATGGCCACCCAGACCCTGCTGGCCAAGAAGGCCAAGAACATGCTGATCAACGTCAGCGGCAAGGCGGCGCCCGGCATCACGGCCAAGGACATCGTGCTGGCCATCATCGGCAAGATCGGCACGGCCGGCGGCACGGGCTACACCATCGAGTTCGCAGGCGAGGCCATCCGCGACCTGAGCATGGAAGGCCGCATGACGGTCTGCAACATGGCCATCGAAGGCGGCGCACGCGCCGGTCTGGTGGCCGTGGACGACAAGACCATCGCCTACGTCAAGGGCCGCCCGCTGGCGCCCACGGGCGCCGAATGGGACGCCGCCGTCGCCTACTGGAAGACGCTGCACTCGGACCCCGACGCAAAGTTCGACCGCGTGGTCGAGCTGCAGGCCAGCGAGATCGTGCCGCAGGTCACCTGGGGCACCTCGCCCGAAATGGTGCTGGGCGTGGATGCCCGCGTGCCCGATCCCGACAAGGAAAAGGATGCCAGCAAGCGCGGCGCCATCGAGCGCGCGCTAACCTACATGGCGCTGGAACCCGGCAAGGCCATCGACGACATCTTCGTGGACAAGGTCTTCATCGGCTCGTGCACCAACAGCCGCATCGAAGACATGCGCGAAGCCGCCGCCGTGGTCAAGAAGCTGGGCCAGAAGGTGGCACGCAACATCAAGCTGGCCATGGTGGTGCCCGGATCGGGCCTGGTCAAGGAGCAGGCCGAGCGCGAAGGCCTGGACCAGATCTTCAAGGCGGCAGGCTTTGAATGGCGCGAACCCGGCTGCTCCATGTGCCTGGCCATGAACGCCGACCGCCTGGAGCCCGGCGAGCGCTGCGCCTCCACCAGCAACCGCAACTTCGAAGGCCGCCAGGGCGCGGGCGGACGCACCCACCTGGTGAGCCCCGCCATGGCCGCTGCCGCGGCCATCCACGGCCACTTCGTGGACATCCGCAGGTTCTCCTGATCCGATCCCGCAACTGCCCCGCCTGCACACCATGAAGCCCTCCTTCTCGATCCTCCTGATCGGCCTGGCCTTCACCCTGGCCGCCTGCAATACCGTCAAGGGCATTGGCCAGGACGTGCAAAGCGCGGGCAGCGCCATCGAACGCGCCGCCCGCTGAACCCCGAATCCGATACAGCCATGCAACAATTCACCGTGCACAAGGGCCTTGTCGCCCCCATGGACCGCGAGAACGTCGACACCGACGCCATCATTCCCAAGCAGTTCCTCAAGTCGATCAAGAAGACCGGCTTCGGTGTGAACCTGTTCGACGAGTGGCGCTACCTGGACCATGGCGAACCCGGCCAGGACCCGGCCTCGCGCAAGCCCAACCCCGACTTCGTGCTCAATCAGCCGCGCTATGCGGGCGCCTCCATCCTGGTCGCACGCAAGAACTTCGGCTGCGGCTCCAGCCGCGAGCACGCGCCCTGGGCCCTGGACCAGTACGGCTTTCGCACCATCCTGGCACCCAGCTTCGCCGACATCTTCTTCAACAACTGCTTCAAGAACGGCCTGCTGCCCATCGTGCTGCCCGAAGCCACGATCGACATGCTGTTCAACGAGATCGCGGCCTTCCCCGGCTACGAGCTGACCATCGACCTGGACCGCCAGGTGATCGTGCGCCCGCAGGGCGAGGAGATCCCCTTCGACGTCATTGCCTTCCGCAAGTACTGCCTGCTCAACGGTTTTGACGACATCGGCCTGACCCTGCGCCATGCCGACAAGATCCGCGCCTACGAGGCCGAGCGCCTGGCCACCAAGCCCTGGCTGGCCCACACGCTGGTGCAGCGCTGATCGATCTCCACTTGCGCGCATCAATGGGCCGCAGGCGTTGCTGAACCAGCCGCCGGCGGCCTTCCACCATCCGAACAGTCTCTCAAAAGGAACACCATGAAAATCGCAGTCTTGCCCGGTGATGGCATCGGCCCCGAAATCGTTGCGGAAGCCGTGAAGGTGCTGGGCGCCCTGGGCCTGGACTTCGACATGCAGACGGCCCCCGTGGGCGGCGCTGCCTACGAAGCTGCCGGCCACCCGTTGCCCGAATCCACGCTGAAGCTGGCCATGGAGTCCGACGCCGTGCTGTTCGGCGCCGTGGGCGACTGGAAGTACGACACGCTGGACCGCCCGCTGCGCCCCGAGCAGGCCATCCTGGGCCTGCGCAAGCACATGGGCCTGTTTGCCAACTTCCGCCCGGCCATCTGCTATGCGGAGCTGACCCATGCCTCCAGCCTCAAGCCCGAACTGGTCGCAGGCCTGGACATCCTCATCATCCGCGAGCTGACCGGCGACATCTACTTCGGCCAGCCGCGCGGCCGCCGCGTGGCCACCGACGGCCACTTCCCCGGCGCCGAGGAAGCCTTCGACACCATGCGCTACTCCAAGCCCGAAATCGAGCGCATCGCCCACGTGGCCTTCCAGGCCGCGCAAAAGCGCAGCAAGCGCGTGACCAGCGTGGACAAGGCCAACGTGCTGGAAACCTTCCAGTTCTGGAAGGACGTGGTCACCGAGGTAGGCCAGCAGTACCCCGACGTGCAACTGGACCACATGTACGTGGACAACGCCGCCATGCAACTGGTCAAGGAGCCCAAGCGCTTCGACGTGGTGGTCACGGGCAATATGTTTGGCGACATCCTGTCCGATGAAGCCTCCATGCTCACCGGCTCCATCGGCATGCTGCCCTCCGCCTCGCTCAACGCCAAGGGCCAGGGTCTGTACGAGCCCAGCCATGGCTCGGCCCCCGACATTGCGGGCAAGGGCATTGCCAATCCGCTGGCCACCATCCTGTCGGCTGCGATGATGCTGCGCTTCTCGCTGAACCAGGAGGCTGCTGCACAGCGCATCGAAGCCGCCGTGCAAAAGGTCCTGGCCCAGGGCCTGCGCACGGCCGACATCCACAGCGAAGGCACGACCAAGGTCTCCACCCGCGAGATGGGCGATGCCGTGGTGGCCGCGCTGGCCTGACGTCCACGACAGCCGCGAGCCTCCGGGCTTGCGGCTGCCTGGCCTGGCCTGGCCTGGCCTGGCCTGGCCAGGATTTTCCAGAACTTGGCAAAGCGTCAAAACAGACGTCTGCTTTTCGCCATTTCGACGAAGATATTCATCAAACAGACATTCTCTTTCCTGGCGTATTCGCTAGAATGACTGCTCTTATGTTTGCCGCCCGCCCGTTCCTCCTGCTGAACATTGCACCCGCCGCCCAGGCTGGTGTGGCCGTGCGCGCAATCACATCCACAACCATTACGACAATCAAAGGCTGACCCAGCCCGGTTCGTCGTGCGCCCTCACCTGGCCCAGACGAGCCGGGCGACAACAGTTTTGATCCAGCACTGTTTTCACACTGAAAGGGCGTTTCAAAAATGAGCAAGCAATTGGTAGGCCTGGTGGGCTGGCGCGGCATGGTCGGCTCCGTGCTGATGGACCGCATGCAGGCAGAGGGCGATTTCGACCTGATCGAGCCCGTTTTCTTCTCCACCTCCAACGCCGGCGGCAAGGCCCCGGCCATGGCGAAGACCCACACCGAGCTGCGCAATGCCAACGACATTGCCGAGCTGTCCAAGTGCGACATCATCATCACCTGCCAGGGCGGTGACTACACCAAGGAAGTCTTCCCCCAGCTGCGCGCCTCGGGCTGGAACGGCCACTGGATCGATGCCGCATCGTCGCTGCGCATGGAAGGCGATGCCGTCATCGTGCTCGACCCCGTCAATGAAGGCCTGATCCAGTCCAAGCTCGCCGCGGGCGGCAAGAACTGGATTGGCGGCAACTGCACCAACTCCATCCTGCTGATGGGGCTGGGCGGCCTGTTCAAGGCCGGTCTCGTGGAATGGGTCAGCTCCATGACCTACCAGGCAGCCTCCGGTGGCGGCGCCAACCACATGCGCGAACTGCTCAAGGGCATGGGCGTGGTGCATGCGGCCGTGGCCGACGAGCTGGCCACGCCCGCCTCCGCCATCCTGGATATCGACCGCAAGGTGGCTCAGACCATCCGCACCGATGTGCCCACCGAATTCTTCGGCGCGCCTCTGGCTGGCGGCCTGATCCCCTGGATCGACGCACAGCTGGACAACGGCCAGTCCAAGGAAGAGTGGAAGGGCCAGGCCGAGGTCAACAAGATCCTGGGCACGGAGCAGACCATTCCCGTCGACGGCCTGTGCGTGCGCATCGGCGCCATGCGCTGCCACAGCCTGGCGCTGACCCTCAAGCTCAAGAAGGACCTGCCCCTGCAGGAGCTGGAAGCCATCATCAAGTCCGGCAACCCCTGGGTGAAGTGGGTGCCCAATGAACGCGCCATCACCGTCAAGGAACTGACGCCCGCCGCCATCACCGGCGGCCTGGAAGTCGGCGTGGGCCGCGTGCGCAAGCTGAACATGGGCCCCGAATACCTGTCGGCCTTCGTGATCGGCGACCAACTGCTGTGGGGCGCCGCCGAGCCGCTGCGCCGCATGCTGCGCATCCTGCTGGCCGCCTGAGCACCGCCGGCTTGAGCCAACACAAAAAGCGCCATGTCCTGGCCCGGGACATGGCGCTTTTTTCGGCTTTAAACCCTGTGCGATTGGGCACAATGCCCAAGTCTCTTGTCCCCTGACTGTAGGCGGTTGCCTACAATCACCGAAGATACATTGTGTTTCTTCTCGTTGCCGTTCGACAACAACTGGCAGCGTTCACCGGCAACCAGACGCTTGCGATCCTATAGCGTGGCCGACAATGCGACCCAAGCACCTTGGTATATGGCGTGCCATCTATCCCCGGGTAAATTTCAATTACATGTGCAAACGCGGGCATCCTCACAATAACAATAGTGCCCGCCCAATTGCATCCACACAGGTTTGACGCTTTATGCATCGTTGGAAACTCTCTGTGCTGGCCGCTGCGGCCGTCGTCTCGGTCGCACTGCCCGCCTCCGAGGCCTGGGCACTGGCTCTGGGCCGGGTGAACGTGCAATCGGCCCTGGGCGAGCCCCTGCGTGCCGAAGTCGAAATCCCCCAGATCACGGCGGCTGAAGCCGAAGGCCTGCGCGTGGGCGTGGCCTCTCCCGGCGTCTTCCGCACCCAGGGCATGGAGTACAACGCCACGGCCAGCCAGGTGCGCGTCAGCGTGCAGCGTCGCGCGGACGGATCGGCCGTGCTGCGACTCACAAGCACCCAGCCCGTCAACGAGCCCTTTGTCGATCTGGTGATCGACGCCAGCTGGGCCTCGGGCAACCTGCAGCGCAACTACACCCTGCTGCTGGATCCGCCCACCCTGCAAAAGCTGCCGCCTGCCGTGACGGCTGCGGCCCAGGCCTCCGCCCCCGAACCGGGCGCCGCACCGCGCCGCGCCGCGCCGGCCCCCTCGCCAGCTGCCGCAGGCAACACCGAGGAAAGCCGTCCAGCCCCTGCTCCGGCAGCCCCGCGCCGGAGCACCGCATCAGCCCGCGAGCGCGCTGCTGCAGCGCCGGCGCCGTCCGAAGCATCCGAGGTCCGCATCAAGACCGGAGACACGGCTGGCCGCATTGCCGCCGCCCACCTGCCCGCAGGCGTTTCGCTGGACCAGATGCTGGTGGCCATGCTGCGCTCCAATCCCAAGGCCTTCATCAACGGCAATGTGAACCGCATGCGCTCCGGCGCCGTGCTCACCGTGCCTGACGAGGCCACGGCACAGGCCACCTCGCCGCGCGAGGCGCGCCAGATCGTTGCAGCCCAGTCCCGGGATTTCAACCAGTTCCGCCGCCAGCTGGCCAGCGCCGCGCCGGCCGCGCCCGTGGCATCGGCCAATCGTGAAGCATCGGGCAGCGTCCAGGCCCAGGTCGAAGACCGCAAGCCCTCCACCGCCGCACCCGACAAGCTCACCCTGTCCAAAGGTGCTGTCAAGGGCGTGGAGGCAGACGAGCGCCTGGCCAAGCAAAAGCAGTCCGACGACCAGGCATCGCGCACGGCCGAACTGCAGCGCAACATGTCCGAGCTGAGCCAGATCGCCGCCGCCACCAAGCCCGCCGAAGGTGCTGCTGCAGCACCTGCCTCGGCAGCCGGCGGCACGGCAAACGGCGTGGCTGTGCCGGGCGCGCCGACCGTGCCTGCAGCGCCTGAAGCTGCAGCGCCCCAGACAACGCCCCCGGCCCCGGCGGCGCCTGCCGATGCAGCCGCTGCGGCCGCTGCCGCCACCGCTGCTGCTCCAGACGCCGCAGCCAATGCTGCCGGCCCGGCAGCGCCCGCGGCAGAAGCCGTGCCCGCCACGCCCGCTCCTGCCGAGCCGCCGAAGCCCAAGCCGGCACCCGCCCCCGTCGCACCGATCGCCGAGCCCAGCTTCATCGATACGCTGATGGAAGATCCCACCATCCCGCTGGCCGGCGCCGCCTTGCTGGCCCTGCTGCTGGGCTATGGTGGCTACCGCGTCATGCAGCGCCGCCGCGCTGCCGCAGCCTCCAGCGAAAGCGCCTTTGGCGACAGCCAGCTCGCGGCCGATTCCTTCTTTGGAGCCAGTGGCGGCCAACGCGTGGATACCGGCACATCGAGCCAGCTGTCGGGCACCTCCATGCACTACTCGCCCAGTCAGCTCGATGCCGGCGATGTGGACCCCGTGGCCGAGGCCGATGTCTACCTGGCCTATGGCCGCGACCTGCAGGCAGAGGAAATCCTCAAGGAAGCCCTGCGCACCGATCCCAGCCGCACCGCACTGCACCAGAAGCTGGCCGACATCTACGCCAAGCGCCATGACCGCAAGGCCTTCGAGGCCGTCGCGCAGACCCTGCACGGCCTGACCCAGGGCAAGGGCGTGGACTGGCAGCGCCTGGCCGACCAGGGCCGCATCCTGGACCCGGAAAACGCCCTCTACCAGCCTGCCGGCGCCGCGCCCCTGTCTGCTGCCGCCGTTGCCGGCGGCGCCGCAGCGGCAGCTGCCGGACTGGCGGCCGCCTCGCTGGCCAGCCGCCCCCTGGACATGGAGGCGCACCGCGAAGGCCCTGCCACCCTGCCCATGGACCTGGACATGGACCTCAACATGGACCTGCCCGGCGGCCTGGCCGACGCCAGCCTGCCCGCGCAGCACGCCAGCCCGCTGCCCGCACCGGCCCCCATGCCCAGCGAACAGGACTTCGCTGCGCTGGAGCCCACGCTGCGCGCACCACTGGAGCCCATGCAGCCCGCAGCAAGCGAGGCGCCTCGCATGGATCCCCGCGTGGAGCCGCCTGCTGCATCGCTGGACATGCCCGGCTTCCAGCCCACGGCCCATGCCTCGCTGACGGATGCCCTGAACCACAGCAGCGCCATGAGCGACATGCAGCCGACCGAGATGCTGCCGCTGGACATGCCCGTCACACGGCAGGTCACGGACAGCTTCCCGGCCACCGAACCCTCGCCCCTGACCGGTTCCACCACGGACGACAGCCACGCCAGTACCGATCTGCTGTCGCTGGACGCCATGGAGTTCAACCTGGAAGACCTGGGCACCGAGGCGCCAGCCCAAGCGCCGGCAGCAGCGCATTCCGGCGGCGTGCTGGAAACGGCGGCCAAGGCCAAGCCGGAACCGGCCGAATCGCTGGAATTCGACTTGGGCAGCCTGTCCCTGGACCTGGGCAATGACACTCCCACGGCCGCAACGCCGCCTTCGGCGCCCGAGGACCCGCTGGCCACCAAGCTCGCCCTGGCCCAGGAATTCAATGCCATCGGCGACAGCGACGGAGCCCGTACACTCATCGAGGAAGTGATCTCCGAGGCCCACGGCGATCTCAAGGCCAAAGCCCAGCGCCTCCTTGCCGAGATAGACTGAAGCCCGACGGCGCCTGCCCAGGCGCCGCGTGCCGGTTTCGCGTGACAGGGTGGTACATGCCACCATGGAAAACTGACAACTTGATGCACACCCAACCCATGCCGGAGGCCTCGCCATGCGCGTAGCCCTCGGCGTCGCCTACAACGGCCAGCGCTACAGCGGCTGGCAAAGCCAGCTGTCTGGCAACACCATTCAAGACCATCTCGAAGCGGCCCTGGGCCGCTTTGCCGCTCAGGAGGTCCACACCCTCTGTGCGGGCCGCACCGATGCCGGAGTGCACGGCCTCATGCAGGTCGTCCACTTCGACACGCCGCTGGACAGGGCCCCGTTCTCCTGGGTCCGTGGCACCAACACCTTCCTGCCGCCGGACATCGCCGTGCAATGGGCCCAGCCCGTGCCCGACTCCTTCCATTCACGGGCCTGCGCCACAGCCAGGCGCTATGCCTATGTGCTGCTGCAGTCGCCCGTGCGGCCCAGCGTGGAGGCCGGGCGTGTGGGCTGGGTGTTCCATGCACTCAACGGTGACGCCATGCAGGCCGCCGCCCAGCACCTGCTGGGAGAGCACGATTTCAGCTCGTTCCGCGCATCGGGTTGCCAGGCCAAATCCCCCGTCAAGACACTGCACCGCCTGTCCATCACCCGCCGCATGGCAGGCGACGGCGCCCAGATGGCCGCGGCCAGCTCCATGCGTCCCGGGGATGCAGCCATGGAATGCTGCTACTGGCGATTCGAGTTCGAGGGCAGCGCCTTCCTCCACCACATGGTGCGCAACATCATGGGCTGCCTGCTCGCCGTAGGCCAGGGCACACACGCGCCGCAGTGGATGCAACAGGTGCTGGAGGCGCGCTCCCGCGATGCCGCCGCGCCCACCTTCTCGCCGGACGGCCTGTACTTTCTGGGTCCCGTATACGATCCTTCATGGGGCCTTCCTTCGCGCAGCCCGGCCTATGATTGGCTCCCGTGAACGAGCAGGCCTTCCCCCATTCTTCAGCCCCCATGCAGCGCACCCGAATCAAGATCTGCGGACTCACCCGCGAACAGGATGTGGACGCAGCCGTGGCCGCCGGCGCCGACGCCGTGGGCTTTGTCCTCTACGCCCCCAGCCCGCGCGCCGTGACGGTGCAGCGTGCCGCCGAGCTGGCGCGGCGCCTGCCGCCCTTCGTGACACCGGTGCTGCTGTTCGTCAATGAAAGCGCCGCCAACGTGATGGCCGCCTGCGCCGCCATCCCGGGCGCCTGCGTGCAGTTCCACGGCGACGAGTCGCCCGAGGACTGCCTTGCCGCCACATCGGGCGGCACCCGCGCCTTCCTGCGCGCCGCGCGCATTCCCCTTGGTCCCGATGCCGCGCGCTTCGACCTCGTAGAATATGCCCAGCGTTACTCGAAAGCCCAGGCCATACTGCTCGACGCCCATGTCGACGGCTATGGTGGTGGCGGAAAAGCATTCAATTGGTCACTCCTTCCACCAAACGTCGCCTCTCACCTCGTTTTGTCTGGTGGACTCACGCCTGCAAACGTGACCGATGGCATCTTGCAAGTGCGCCCGCGAGGACTCTCGCTGGCCGTTGATGTCAGTTCCGGCGTCGAGGCCGATGGTCCCGACGGCAAGCCCCTCAGGGGCATCAAGGACGCCGGCAAGATACACCGATTCATCGCCGCCGTGCGCGCGGCCGATGACCAACTTTTGCAGACAAGCCATGTTCGAATACCAGTACCCTGACGCATCTGGCCACTTTGGCCGCTTCGGCGGCAGCTTTGCCAGCGAAACCCTGACACACGCTCTGACCGAGCTGCGCGACGCCTACGCCAAGTACCAGAACGACCCGGAATTCGTTGCCGAATTCCAGTCCGAGCTGGCCCATTTCGTCGGCCGCCCCTCGCCCGTCTACCACGCGGCGCGCATGTCGCGCGAGATGGGCGGCGCGCAGATCTACCTCAAGCGCGAAGACCTCAACCACACGGGCGCGCACAAGATCAACAACGTGATCGGCCAGGCCATGCTCGCCCGGCGCATGGGCAAGCCCCGCATCATTGCCGAGACGGGCGCCGGCCAGCACGGCGTGGCCACGGCCACCATCTGCGCGCGCTACGGCCTCAAGTGCATCGTCTACATGGGCTCCGAGGACGTGAAGCGCCAAAGCCCCAACGTCTACCGCATGCGCCTGCTGGGCGCCACCGTGGTGCCAGTGGAATCGGGCAGCCGCACGCTCAAGGATGCGCTCAACGAGGCCATGCGCGACTGGGTGGCCAACGTGGACAACACCTTCTACATCATCGGCACCGTGGCCGGCCCCCACCCCTATCCCGCGATGGTGCGCGACTTCCAGAAGGTCATCGGCGAGGAATGCCTCACGCAGATGCCCGAGTTTCTGGGCGCCGACCGCCAGCCCGACGCCGTGGTCGCCTGCGTGGGCGGCGGCAGCAATGCCATGGGCATCTTCCACCCCTACATCCCGTTCGAGAACACGCGCCTGATCGGCGTGGAGGCTGCGGGCGAGGGCCTGGACAGCGGCAAGCACTCGGCCTCGCTGCAGCGCGGCAGCAGCGGCGTGCTGCACGGCAACCGCACCTTCATCCTGCAGGACGAGAACGGCCAGATCACCGAGACGCACAGCATCAGCGCCGGCCTTGACTATCCCGGCGTCGGCCCCGAGCACGCCTGGCTGCAGGAACTGGGCCGCGCCCAATACGTGGGCATCACGGACCAGGAGGCCTTGGACGCCTTCCACTACCTGTGCCGCACCGAAGGCATCATTCCCGCCCTGGAGTCCAGCCATGCCGTGGCCTATGCCATGCAACTGGCCAAGACCATGCGCGCCGACCAGTCCATCCTCGTGAACCTGTCCGGTCGCGGCGACAAGGACATCGGCACCGTGGCCGATCTCTCGGGCGCCGACTATTACGACCGTCCCTCCATGCGCGGGCTCACGGTCAAGGGAGGAGCAGCTCAATGAGCCGCATCACCACGACTTTCACCAAACTTCAGGAAGATGGCCGCAAGGCCCTGATCCCCTACATCACCGCGGGCTTCCCGTTCGCGGCCATCACGCCGTCGCTGATGCACGGCATGGTGGAGGCTGGCGCCGATGTGATCGAGCTGGGCGTGCCCTTCTCCGACCCCATGGCCGACGGCCCCACCATCCAGAAGGCTGGCGACCGTGCCATCGCCAACGGCGTGGGCCTGGTGCAGGTGCTGGCCTATGTGCGCGAGTTCCGCCAGAAAAACCAGACCACGCCCGTGGTGCTGATGGGCTATGCCAACCCGGTGGAGCGCTACGACCAGATCCACGGCAAGGACCGCTTCGTGGACGATGCGGCCGAAGCCGGCGTCGACGGCCTGCTCATCGTGGACTACCCGCCCGAGGAGTGCGAGGCATTCGCCGCGCAACTGCGTGCGCGCGACATGGACCTCATCTTCCTGCTGGCACCCACGTCCACCACCGAGCGCATGCAGCAGGTGGCGCGCGTGGCCAGCGGCTATGTCTACTACGTCTCGCTCAAGGGCGTGACCGGCTCGGGCGCGCTCGACACGGCAGCCGTGGAAGCCATGCTGCCGCGCATCCGCGAGCATGTGAGCATTCCCGTGGGCGTGGGCTTCGGCATCCGCGACGCGGCCACGGCACAGGCCATCGGCCGCGTGGCCGATGCGGTGGTGATCGGCAGCCGCATCATCGAGATGCTGGACGGCCAGCCCCACGAAAAGATCGTCCCCCTGACCATCGACTTCCTGCGCGGCGTGCGCAAGGCACTCGACGCGTAGGTCGCATAATGCAGCCCTTGCATGCGGCCCGGTGCCGCATGCCCTGCGCCTGAAAAGGAAACACCATGTCCTGGCTTGAAAAACTCCTGCCTGCCAAAATCCAGCAAACCAACCCTACGGATCGCCTCCAGCAGATCCCCGAAGGTCTGTGGATCAAGTGCCCGAGCTGCGAGACCGTGCTCTACAAGGCCGATCTGGAGAAAAACCAGAACGTCTGCCCCAGCTGCAGCCACCATCACCGCATCGGCGCGCGCGCCCGCCTGAACCATTTCCTGGATGCCGAAGGCCGCTATGAGATCGGCCAGGAAGTCATTCCTGTCGACGCCCTGAAGTTCAAGGACAGCCGCAAGTACCCCGAGCGCCTCAAGGAAGCGCTGGAGAACACCGGCGAGACCGATGCCCTGGTCGTCATGGGCGGCGCCATCAAGAGCGTCAACGTGGTCGCAGCCTGCTTCGAGTTCGAATTCATGGGCGGCTCCATGGGCTCCGTGGTCGGCGAGCGCTTCGTGCGTGGCGTCGAGACCGCCATCGAGCAGAAGGTCCCCTTCATCTGCTTCACCGCCACCGGCGGCGCGCGCATGCAGGAAGGCCTGCTGAGCCTGATGCAGATGGCCAAGGCCAACGCCGCGCTCACACGCCTGGCCAAGAAGGGCCTGCCCTACGTCTCGGTGCTGACCGACCCCACCTTCGGCGGCGTCTCCGCCAGCTTCGCCTTCGTGGGAGACATCGTCATTGCCGAGCCCAAGACCCTGGTCGGCTTCGCCGGCCCGCGCGTGATCGAAACCACGGTGCGCGTGAAGCTGCCCGAAGGCTTCCAGCGCGCCGAGTTCCTGCAGGACAAGGGCGCCGTGGACATGATCGTGGACCGCCGCGAACTGCGCGACCGCATCGCCGCATCGCTTGCCATGCTGCAGCGCCTGCCGGCCGACGCTGTTCAGTAAAGCCTCGCGCAGACACAGAAAAGCCGCCGCAGGTGGGTGCCTGCGGCGGCTTTTTCACGTCCGGGAAACTGGGGAAATCAGGCCAGCAGCATCAGGCCAGAGCCCTGGATATAGCCCAGCACCATCAGCGCAATCTGCAGCAGCACCAGGGCCACCAGTGCCGACAGATCGATACCGCCGATCAGGGGCACGATGCGGCGAATGGGCCGCAGCATGGGCTCGGACAGGCGCTGCAGCACGCCGTACATCGGCGACTGCGGCTGCACCCACGACAAGATGACATAGATCAGCAGCACGCCCACCATGCCCGACAGCGCCACGCGCGCCAGGCCGCACAGGGCCAGCCACGGCAGGGCGACCACATTGGACTGCCCGCCCATCAGCAGCCACAGCAGCACGAACTGCAGCATCTGCAGCAGGAAGGCCGCGATCAGGCTGGACATGTCCCAGCGCCCGGCCGGCTTGATGACGCGGCGCAGCGGCATCACGATCCAGTCGGACAGCGCAAACACCAGTTGGCCGACCGGGTTGCCGAAGGGAATGCGCTGGGCCTGCATGTACATGCGCAACAGGCAGACGCCGGTCAGCAGGCCAACGACCACGTCGAGCAAAAAGGAAACGATCTGAAAAAGCATGGCGTTGTAGGACTGCGAGAGGAAGATCGGACCACGGCCAGCCGGCCTTGGCACAGCATGGGATGATAGCTGCCGCATCCCGCCCATCACATGACCGCCCATACCGCACTGCACTCCCTGCCGCTTTTCCCCCTGGGCAGCGTCCTTTTTCCCCAAGGCCTGCTGAGCCTTCGCGTCTTCGAGGTCCGCTACCTGGACATGATCCGCAAGTGCGAGCGCACGGGAGCCCCCTTCGGCGTGGTGGCATTGCAGGCCGGCAGCGAAGTGCGCAAGGCCGGTGCTGCCGCCGAGCAGCTGCATGCCGTGGGCACGCTGGCACGCATCGTCCAGCTGCAGCAGCCCCAGCCCGGCCTGCTGCACCTGCAGTGCGAGGGCACGCAGCGCTTTCGCATGCAGGATCACCGGCAGCTGCCCCACGGCCTGTGGGTGGCCGATGTGCAGATGCTGCCTGCCGACGCCGCCGTCCCCGTCCCCGATCACCTGCTCGCCACGGCCCAGGCCCTGGCCCAGGTGCTGATGCAGCTGCACGCACGATCCACCGACGCCGACCATGCCCGGCTGCCCAGCGCCGAACAGATGGGCGACTGCGGCTGGGTGGCCAACCGCTGGACCGAGCTGCTGCCCCTGCCCGTGTCCATCAAGCAGCAACTGATGGCCTTGGACAGCCCGCTGGTGCGGCTGGAACTGGTGGCGGATGTGCTGGAACGCAGCGGCATAGGCAATTCGCAGGGGACGGCGCCCGGCTCCCCGCCCGCCGCGCACTGACGAATTGGCGGTCCTGCGGCGTCATACCGCAGCAAGGTCCGGCACATTGACGGCACCACGCACCGAAAGCGCGACAAAAAACTTAAAATCGCGGATTCAGCCCGCCAGCTGCGGGGCCTGCCGGTGGCATTTGCTGCTGCCGCTGCATTTTCCAGCCCTTCCCGCCTGGCTTTTTTTCGGCTTTCCCCGATTTCCCCCTCCGGCTTTTTTCCGGCCCCTCGGCGTTTTGCGCTGGCGCTCATTGTCATGACCGAACACAACACACCATCTGCAGCGGACCAGACCGCTCCCCAGGACGAAAACCAACTCATCGCCGAGCGCCGCGAAAAACTCAAGGCCCTGCGCGAACAGGTGCGTGAACAGGGCGGCGTGGCCTTCCCCAACGACTTCAAGCCGGCCGACCGCGCCGAGGCGCTGCAGCAGGCCCATTCCGACAAGAGCGCCGAGCAACTCGACGCCGAATCCGTGCAGGTCAGCCTGGGCGGCCGCATGATGCTCAAGCGCGTCATGGGCAAGGCCAGCTTCGCCACCATCCAGGACGGATCGCTGGGCCCCACGCACGGCCGCATCCAGCTGTACATCACGCGCGACACCGTGGGCGAGGAGGTCTATGCGGCCTTCAAGCGCTGGGACCTGGGCGACATCCTGGGCGCCGAAGGCACGCTGATGAAGACCAAGACCGGCGAGCTGTCGGTCAAGGTGCAGACGCTGCGCCTGCTCACCAAGAGCCTGCGCCCCATGCCCGACAAGTTCCACGGCATGGCCGATCTGGAGCAGAAGGTGCGCCAGCGCTACGTGGACCTGATGATGGACGAGCAGGCCCGCCGCCGCTTCATCGCGCGCAGCAAGGCCGTCTCGGGCATCCGCGAATTCATGGTGGAGCATGGCTTCCTGGAAGTGGAGACGCCCATGCTGCATCCCATTCCCGGCGGCGCCAACGCCAAGCCCTTCGTCACCCACCACAACGCGCTGGACCAGGAGATGTACCTGCGCATCGCGCCCGAGCTGTACCTCAAGCGCCTGGTGGTCGGCGGCTTCGAGCGCGTGTTCGAAATCAACCGCAACTTCCGCAACGAAGGCATCTCGGTGCGCCACAACCCCGAGTTCACCATGATGGAGTTCTACGCGGCCTACTGGAACTACCGCGACCTGATGGACTACACCGAGGCACTGGTGCGCGACGCCGCGCAAAAGGCCGTGGGCACGCTGCAGCTGACCTACGGCGGCAAGCCCGTGGACCTGTCCCAGCCCTTCCAGCGCCTGACCATTCCCGAGGCCATCGTCAAGTTCACCGAAGCCGGTGACAAGGTGGCCGACCGCGAATGGCTGACCAATGCCCTGCGCAAGCTGGGCATGACGGAAGAAAAGGACCGCCTGTCCACCCGTACCCTGGCCAGCCTGCAGGTGCTGTACTTCGAGGAAGTGGTCGAGGAAAAGCTCTGGCAGCCCACCTTCATCATGGAGCACCCCACCGAGATCTCGCCGCTGGCACGCGCCAATGACGAGCGCCCCGAAGTCACCGAGCGCTTCGAGCTGTACATCACGGGCCGTGAATTCGGCAACGGCTTCTCCGAACTCAACGACGCCGAGGACCAGGCCGCGCGCTTCAACGCCCAGGTCCAGGCCAAGGACGGCGGCGACGACGAAGCCATGTACTTCGACCACGACTTCGTGCGTGCCCTCGAGTACGGCATGCCCCCCACGGGCGGCTGCGGCATCGGCATCGACCGCCTGATGATGCTGCTGACCGACAGCGCCAGCATCCGCGACGTGATCCTGTTCCCCGCCCTGCGCCGCGAACAGTAACCCCCCGGCATCCAGCGCCTGCGCGCATGGCCAACTGAAGCCGCCTGCGTTCCCTTGGGAGCCAGGCGGCTTTTCCCTATACTGGCTCGCCATGCACATCCCCACCTACTGGGCGCAGGCGCGCCTGCGGCATGAAAGCCGCCCCACCCACGGCATCACCGTCCAGCGCTGGGGATGGTCCGACACCAGCCAGGAGGCTGCCCAGGCCCACGCCCAGGAGCGTGCCGCCAAGGCCCTGCAAGACGCCCGCCATGCGGCGCTGCCCCCAGGCGAGCCGCGCATGGAATGGAAGAACGAGTACGCGCTCGACGGCTTCAGCACCCCCATACGCGAAGAAGTCCTGCAGCGGCGCGACGGCACGGTGATGACACGCAACAGCTACGGCGCCCACTGCCTGAACACCGAGCGCGTGGCCATCGCCGATATCGACCTGCCCGAGCCGCCGAGCGCTGTGCGCTTTCCCGTCGTGACCCTGCTTTTGCTGGCTTCGGCCGCCACCTGGCTGGCCCGGCTGGCACCGCACAAGAACAATTCGAGGATGGTGGCCACGGCGCTGGTCGTGCTGCTGCTGTTCCTGGCCATGCGGCGCGTGCAGCGCTGGTGGGAGGCGCGGCAGGCGCGCCGGCGCGCGGCCACGGACTCGCCGCCCGCACGCGCCATGGAGCGCGTGCAGGCCTTCCACCAAAGCCATGCCGACTGGGGGCTGCGCGTCTATGAAACGCCCAAGGGCCTGCGTGTCATCGTCACGCATACCGATTTCGCACCCGACGACCCTGCCGTCGCGCAGTTGTTCGACGCCTTGCAGGTGGACCCGCTCTATGCCCTGCTGTGCGAGCGCCAGCAGTGCTTTCGCGCCCGCGTATCGGGCAAGCCCTGGCGCATGGGCCTGACCGGACTGTCCACCTCGCTGCGCCGCTGGCCCCAGCCCGAGCAGACGCGGCAAGAGCGCCGCCAGTGGGCGCTTGCCTATGACGAAAAAGCCCAGGGCTTTGCAGCTTGCAGGCTGCTGCAGCAACTGGGCAACCCACGCCTGTGTGCGGCCGCCGACGCCTTTGTGCAATGGCACGACGAAGCCAGCCGGGCCCGCACGGACCTGCCCCTGGCCTGAAGAAAGCCGGGCATCCACAATCGCACACGAATACAACGACCGACTTACACTGGCGCCACCCCCATGCCGCGTACTGCGCAGCCCCCTGACCCATTTCTGGTCTCACAACCCTGAAGGCCATGCCCGCTGCCCCACCACCTTCGCCCACCGACAGCACCGACTCTCCCGCCATCGAGCCCACCGGAGCGCGCTTCGCCAAGCCGACGGACGAGGCATCGCCGTTTTGCGTGCTGGTCGTGGAAGACCAGGCCTCGGTACGCACCAGTCTGGTCAGCGAGCTGCTGCATGCCGGCGTGACCCGCGTGCTGGAGGCCGCCGATGGCCCCAGCGCCCTGGCACTGTTCCGCGAGCAGCGCCCCGACCTCGTGCTGCTCGACATCCGTCTGCCGGGCGAGGACGGCTACTGGGTGGCCCGCCAGCTGCGCGAGGCCGAGCCCGGCGAGTGGACGCCCGTCATCTTCCTGTCCGGACTGGACAATGACCTGGACGTGTGGCGCGGCATCGAGGCCGGAGGCGACGACTACCTGGTCAAGCCCGTCAAGCCCATCGTGCTCGTGGCCAAGCTGCGCGCCATGCGCCGCCTGCTGGACATGCGCCGGCGCCTGGTATCGCTGTCGGCCGAGCTGCATGAGGCCAACCAGAAGCTCAACGAAATGGTCGAGCTCGACCAGCTCACGGGCCTGGTCAACCGCCGAGGCTTCGACCGCATCCTGCATGCCGAGATCGCCTCGGCCCGCCGCGAGGGCCAGCCGCTGACGCTGATGCTCTGCGACCTGGACCATTTCAAGCGCTACAACGACACCTATGGCCACGTGCATGGCGATGAATGCCTGAAACAGATAGGCCGCCTGCTGCGCGAGGTCTGCGTGCGCCCGCGTGACGTGGCGGCGCGCTATGGCGGCGAGGAATTCGCGCTCATCCTGCCGCGCACGCCACGCTCGGGGGCCATGACGTTCGCGCGTGCCGTGGGCCAGATGCTGCGCGTGCTGCGCATACGCCACCCCGACTCACCCCATGAATCGGGCCTCACGCTGTCGGGCGGCATCACCACCTGCGTCCCCGACGAATACACCAGCGCCGAAGCCATGCTCATGCGCGCCGACCAGGCCCTGTACGCGGCCAAGGCGCAGGGGCGCGACCGCTTCTTCAGCTTCGAGATGCAGATGGACACGGTGGAGCAGCGCCGCACCTGACTGCCGGGCCTTGCGCCTGCGCTTACGATCGCAGCTCAATGCCGGGCGCGCGCAAGCCGCGCATCCGGGTCCTGAATGCGGATTGCTGTTTCCTGAATGTTTGAAGTTATGCGTCGTTTTCAAGCGCACCTGCCCGCCTGGATGCAGGATTGGCTGGAGTTCATCATCCCCGGCGCCCAGATCCTGCTGATCATCGGTGCGGCCTGGCTGCTCAATCGCCTGGTTCGCCGGCTGATCGCACGCGCGGGCAGGCACTACGGCCTGCCGCCGGAGCTGCTGGTGCCGCTGCGCGGCGTGTTCCGCTGGATTCTCATCGCCGCCACCGTGCCGCTGGTACTGGAGCGCCTGGGCGTCTCGGCCACCGTGCTGTGGACGGCCTTCACCGGTTTTGCCACCGTGGGCGCCGTGGCCTTCTTTGCGGCCTGGAGCGTGCTGTCCAACCTGTTCTGCGCCCTGCTCATCGTCATCGTCGGGCCCTTTCGCCTGGGCGACTACATCGAGGTGCTGGACACGGCCGAAAAGCCCGGTGCCAAGGGCCGCGTGATCGACATCAACATGCTCTACACCACCTTGCAGGATGCCCATGCGCCCGATGGCTCACCCAATCTGCTGCAGATCCCCAACTCGCTGATCTTCCAGCGCGTGGTCCGGCGCTGGAAGGGCGGCCTGGGTGTGGATGGCGAGCATGCCAGCCATGGCGAGGAGGAGCGCGCCATCCGCCTGACCACGCCGCATGATGCCCAGCCCTCGCAGCCTCCCATGCACACGACCAACTAAGGCCGGCACCCCATGAAAAAAGCCGCCGCCCGGCAAAGGGACGGCGGCTTTGTCATTGGGCAGCGCCTCAGGGCTTGCGCGGCCGGACCTTGCTGGCGGCCAGCTTGGCGTTGGTGCGCGCCTGCTCCACATCCTGGGCGCGCGCCAGGGCCACGCCCATGCGGCGCTTGACGAAGCTCTCTGGCTTGCCAAACAGGCGCAGGTCCGTGCCCGGCACGGCCAGGGCCTCGTCCACGCCGTCGAACACCAGGCCTTCGGCATCCTGCCCGCCATAGATCACGGCGCTGGCGCCGGGGTTGCGCAGCGAGGCATCCACGGGCAGGCCCAGAATGGCGCGCGCATGCAGCTCGAACTCGCTTTGCCACTGCGTGGCCAGCGTGACCAGCCCCGTGTCGTGCGGGCGTGGCGAGACTTCGCTGAACCAGACCTGCTCGCCCTTGACGAACAGCTCCACGCCAAACAGGCCCAGGCCGCCCAGGTCATCGGTCACCGCCTTTGCGATGTCGCGCGACTTCTGCAGCGCCGCCGGGTGCATGGGATGGGGCTGCCAGCTTTCCACATAGTCGCCGGACTGCTGGATGTGGCCGATCGGATCGCAGAAATGCGTCTGCACCTGGCCGTCCGCACCCTTGGCGCGCACCGTGAGCTGGGTGATTTCGTAGTCGAAGTCGATGAAGCCTTCGACGATCACACGGCCATGGCTCACGCGGCCGCCGGCCATGGCGTAGTCCCAGGCCTTGGCCACGTCGTCCGGGCCGTCCAGCTTGCTCTGGCCCTTGCCCGAGCTGCTCATCACGGGCTTGACCACGCAGGGAAAGCCGATGGCGGGCTGGCCATCCGTGCCGTCGATGGCAGCCTGCAGTTCCTGCTGCGAATCACAGAAGCGGTAAGGGCTGGTGGCCAGGCCCAGCGTCTCGGCGGCCAGGCGGCGAATGCCTTCGCGGTCCATGGTCAGGCGCGCGGCGCGGGCCGTGGGGATCACGGTGACCACGCCTGCCGCTTCCAGCTCTTCGAGCATGGGCGTGGCAATGGCCTCGATCTCGGGCACGACCAGGTGGGGTTTCTCGGCCTCGATCAAGGCCTTGAGCTGGGCCGGATCGCTCATGGTGATGGTGCGTGCGTGGTGGGCCACCTGCTGACCGGGCGCGTTCTCGTAGCGATCCACGGCGATCGTCTCCACGCCCAGGCGCTGCAGCGCGATCAGCACTTCCTTGCCGAGTTCGCCGCTGCCCAGCAGCATGACTTTGGTGGCATGGGGGGAGTAAGGGGTTCCAAGGGTGGTCATCTGCGCGTCCGGTGAGCCAGGCAGAGCCTGGGCAAGATAAGAAAGAGAGGGAGGCAGGCCTGCACGGCCCGCAGCAGCCCCCGATCATAGGGTGCCGACACAGGCGCCGCCTACAAACCCAGCGCCTGCGCGAGGTTGCGCCGCGCCCGCACCTCCAGCCGTTGCCGGAACCAGTCGGTGCAGTAGATGGCCTCGCGCTGCATGAAGCCCAGCAACACCTCGCGGCGCTTGGCGCGGTACAGCGGCAAGGGCACCCATTCGTACTCGGCCCGCACCTGCAGCTCGTATTCGGAAAACCGCAGAGGGTCGGCCGCCAGAATGCCCAGGTCGGCATCCACCAGCAGTTGGGCGTCGATCCCGGACGGCTGTGCCGCGTGGCAGGTCGCCATGATCAGGCCGTGCACGCGCCCGGCCACCTCCGCCGGCAGGCCCTGCCCGCGCACCACGGCCACGGCCCAGTCGGCGCTGCGCGCCTCGTTGTCCTTGGCCTGGGTTTCGTAGACGGCATCATGGAACCACAGCGCCAGCGCCACCTCGCCGGGGTGCGCGGCCAGGCCCAGCGCCGGCTGCAGCAGGCCCATGGCCTCGCCCAGATGCTGCAGCGTGTGGTAGTGGCGCTGGGGCTCGCTGTAGCTTTGCAGCAACTCGGCCAGCACAGGCGGCGGAGCGCTGGCACCCAGTGCGGACCAGGCGCTATCCCAGGACGCCTGCCAGGTCTGCAGCGATGCATCGTTTGCGCTGGGCATTTCGGCCCCTGGTCCAACCTGGGTCATCGCCTGCTCCTTGGGTCTTCAGAAGATGCCGGGTGCCAGAGCCCGCAACGGCGCACCCGCCGGTGACAGCAGCCAGGCCAGCAGGCCGCAGTTGATCCCCACGGTGATCCAGAACACCAACTGGAACGAGGCCTTGCTGGACTTGTGCCGCAGCAGCCCTTGCGCGAGCAGCGCGCCAGGCCAGCCGCCCAGCAGCGCCAGCAGGTGCAGACGGCCTTCGCTGGTACGCCAGCGGTCGTGCACGGCGGCGGACTTGTCGAATCCGTAGACCATGAAGGTCACCAGGCTTGCCGCCGCATACAGGCCGAACAGTGCCCAGGGCATGCGGCCAATCCAGGCAACGGCCATCAGCACGCAGAAGAAGGCAGCGGCCAGCCCCACTGCCACCTGGCCTCGCACAGTTGACTGAGGCCGCGAGGACATGCCGGCACGGCGTCGCCGCGCAGGCTGCGGATGGCCGCTCCTGGACTCGCCAATGAAGGCGACATCCTGGGCGCGCCATTTCCCCTGGGCGTTGCGGCCGGGCACGTAGCTGACGCGCTCGCCGCCCTCGGGCCTGCGGCGGCGATCGGTGAAGGACTTGATGTGGACAAAGACCGGCGCCCCGCCGCCATCGGGCTCGATGAAGCCGAAGCCCTGCTCGTCCTTCCAGCCGGTGATGCGCCCCTGTTGCCGCATGGCGGGCTCAGTGGCGGCCAGCGGCGGCCGGCGACGCAGCAGGCTTGCGGGGCTCGCCCAGGCAAATGCCTATGTCGCGCGCCATGGTGAGCAGGCCGTGGTCCAGCGGCACGGTGCGCTGGGTGTTGGCCACGCGTGAGATTTCCACGCTGCCGATCTGCCCGCCCTGCAGCGTGACCATGCGCCCAAAGCCGCCGGACAGCACCAGCTGCGCCGCATGGTGGCCGTACTGGGTGGCCAGCACGCGGTCAAAGGGAGTGGGGTCGCCGCCGCGTTGCACATGGCCCAGCACCGTGGTGCGCACCTCGCTCCTGAGATGGGGCTGCAGGCGCTCGCGCAGCACATGGCCGACGCCGCCCAGGCGTACGGGGTCCGGGCTTTGCTCTATGCGCTCACGCACCGTGAGGCTGGCACCGCTTTCCTTGGCGCCCTCGCCGATGCAGATGATGGTGTAGCGCTGGCGCTGCTCGCGCATGCGGCAGAAATCCACGATGGCCTGCAGGTCGTAATCGATCTCGGGCAGCAGGATGACGTCGGCCGCGCCGGCAATGCCGGCCTCCAGCGCCAGCCATCCGGCATGGCGCCCCATGGTCTCGACGATCATCACGCGGTGGTGGCTGTTGGCTGTGCTCTCGATGCGGCGCAGCGCCTCGGTGGCCGTGGCCACGGCGGTGTCGAAACCAAAGCTGCGCTCGCAATTGGCAATGTCGTTGTCTATGGTCTTGGGCACGCCCACGCAGGTCAGGCCCACCTGTTCGGCCAGGCCATGCGCCAGGCTCATGGTGCCGTCACCGCCGATGGCCACCACCACGTCCAGTCCCAGCGCCCGGACATTTCGGCCCACATGCTCCAGCGTGGCCTCATCGCGCAGGGGATTGGCGCTGTTGCTGGTGCCCAGGATGGTGCCGCCCACATGCAGGATGCCCGAGACCTCGTCCCAGCCCAGGGGCTTGACGCCGGGCGGGTCGAGCATCAGGCCCTCGAAGCCGTCGGCAATGCCCAGTACCTCGCACTGGCCGTGGTTGATCAGGGACTTGGTGACCGCACGGATCACCGCATTCAGGCCGGGGCAGTCGCCACCTCCGGTCAGCACGCCAACGCGCATGGGAAAACTCTCCTGTGAAAACACTTGGCGTGCGCGTCCTCCATGGCCCGCACAGCCTTTGCAAGGCCCGCCAGCCCTCAGCCGGCCAGCCGCTGCGCTCGTCAATCCATCAAGGCAGCAGGTCCAGCGCCTGGAGGTAGGCCGGCTGGCGCATGAGATCGTCCCAGGGCTGGGGCACGGTCTCCGGCAGCAGGGCCAGGCGGCGCGATTCGCTGTCGGCATCGGGCTGCCAGCGGCCGCTGCGCTGCGCGGCCTCCATGCCGGCCAGCAGCTCGTCCACATGCTCGCCCAGGCCCAGGCTCTGGTTGCACAGCAGCACCATGTCGCAGCCGGCCTCCAGTGCGGCCAGGGCTGCGTCGGTGTAGCCGATGAGTTGCCCGTCGATGCGGCGCGCGCCCTCCATGCTCAGGTCGTCGCTGAAGATGGCGCCGTCGTAGCGCAGGCGGCTGCGCAGGATGTCCTTGAGCCACTTGGCGGAAAAACCGGCCGGGCGCCTGTCGACCTTGGGGTAGATCACGTGGGCCGGCATCACGGCCGTGAGCACGCTGGACAGCCAGGGATAGGGCGCGGCGTCCTCGCCCAGGATGGCGGTGAGGCTGCGGCCATCGACCGGAATGTCCACATGCGAATCGGCCTTGACGAAGCCGTGGCCGGGAAAGTGCTTGCCGCAGTTGCCCATGCCGGCCTGCAGCAGGCCGTGCATGAGGCTGCGGGCCAGTGCCGCCACCACGCGCGGGTCGCGGTGGAAGCTGCGGTCGCCGATGACGCTGCTGGCACCATAGTCAAGGTCCAGCACCGGGGTGAAGCTGAAATCCACGCCGCAGGCGCGCAGTTCGGTGCCCAGCACGTAGCCGGCCGCCGTGGCGGCGTTCATGGCAGCCAGGGCGCCGCTGCCTTCGCGCTGCCTGCTGCCCTTGCCGTCGTCCATCCACATCTGGCCGAAGGCGCGCATTGGCGGCAGATGCGTGAATCCGTCGGCACGAAAACGCTGCACGCGCCCGCCCTCGTGGTCCACGCAGATCAGCAAGTCGGCTTTGACGCCCTTGATATCGGCGCACAGCTGCACCAGTTGCTCGCGGCTTTCCCAGTTGCGGGCGAAGAGGATGATGCCGCCGACCAGCGGATGCGCCAGGCGCCGGCGGTCCGCGTCGGTGAGCGCCTTGCCGGCGATGTCGATGATCAGGGGTGCGTGCTCGGTCATGCTATGAATCCTGTGGAGTCAAAAAAGCCAGCGCTGCGCCGGCCGGGTGTCAGGCGCGGCGCTCGACCACGCAGAAGCTGGCCGCGTAGTCGCTCTCGTCGGTCACGGACAGGTGCACCTGCAGGTTCCGTGCCTCGAACCATTCCTTGAGCGCGCCGTGCAGCACGATGGCTGGCTGGCCACTGGGCAGCTTGACGACCTCGCAGCTGCGCCAGGTCATGGGCATGACCATGCCCATGCCTATGGCCTTGGAAAAGGCCTCCTTGGCGGAAAAGCGCGTGGCGACGAAGCGGATGCCGCGCTCGGGCCAGCGCGCGCGGCGGGCTCGCCAGGTGGACAGTTCGCCTTCGGCCAGCACCTTCTCGGCGAAACGGTCGCCATGGCGCTCCAGGCTGGCGCGGATGCGGCGCACGTCGCAGATGTCGGTACCGATGCCGTAGATCATGGATTCGCTCCGCGAAAGCTTCAGGCGCGCGCCGCCATGCCCTGGTCTATGCACTGCTGGTAGGCGCGCACGGTTTGGGCGTAGCCCAGCTCCAGCGCGTCGGCGATCAGCGCATGGCCGATGGAGACTTCGAGCAGGCCCGGCACGCGCGCCACGAAGGCGGCCAGGTTGTCGCGGCTGAGGTCATGGCCGGCATTGATGCCCAGCCCGGCGTCCAGCGCAGCCTGGGCCGCCGCCGCGTAGGCCTGCAGTTGAACTTCCTGGTCTGCCGTGCCCCAGGCGGCCGCATAGGGCTCGGTGTACAGCTCGACCCGGTCGGCGCCTGCGGCGCGCGCAGCGGCCATCTGTGCGGGAACCGGGTCCATGAACAGGCTGACGCGCACGCCGAGTTGGCGGCATTCGGCGATCAGCGGCTTCAGGCGCTCGGCATCCTGCGGGAAGTTCCAGCCATGGTCGCTGGTGAACTGGTCCTCGCTGTCGGGCACGAAGGTGGCCTGATGCGGGCGCGTGGCCCGGATGAAGTCCATCAGGTTCTGCGTCGGGTTGCCCTCGATGTTGAACTCCGCCTGCGGCCAATGCTTCATCAGCGCATGCAGTTCATAGACATCTTCGCTGCGGATATGGCGCTGGTCGGGACGCGGATGGATGGTGATGCCCTGGGCACCGGCCTCCAGGCAGATGCGCGCGGCGCGCGTCACGCTGGGAATGCCCAGATGGCGCGTGTTGCGCAGCAGCGCAACCTTGTTGACATTGACCGACAGCGCCGTGCGCTGCGAAGCGTGGGAAAGATTCATAGCGATTGCAGATCCATCATCAGCTGGCGGGTGCGCAGCATGGGACTGCCGCAATGGTATTGCAGCAAGGCCCTCAGTTGGGGCTTGAGGGCCAGCGCCGCCTCGGGCTGGGCCACCACATGCAGTGTGGCGTTGAAGGCCTGCCGTGCCTGCAGCGCGCTTTCAATGGCCTGCCACTGCGCAGCGCCCAGCACGGCGCGCTCGCCCTGCAGCGCCGGGCGCAGGCCGCCTTCGGCCACCAGCGCATAGCGACGCCCCTCGGCCAGCGGCGCCAGCGTGGCGCTTTCCTCATTCAAGGCAGGCAGATGGCCCAATTCGCGCAGCAGCAGCAGCTCGAAGGTGCGCAGCACGGGCTCGATGGCATCGCCATGCTGGCCTGCCAGCACGCGCACCACACCGGCATAGATGTCGAACAGCGCCGCGTAGGGATCGTCGCGCGCCAGCAGGCGCATCAGCAGCTCGTTGAGGTACAGGCCCGACAGCAGGGCGTCACCCTGGGGCATGACATGCCCGCCCACCCACTCTGCGCCCTTGAGGGTATGGATCTCGCCATTGCCCTCGCCGCCCAGGCTGTAGCTCAGGCTCAGCGGCTGCAGCGGCAGCAGCACGGGGCGAAAGTTCGAGGTCGGCCGCTTGACGCCCTTGGCCGCCAGCGCCACGCGGCCCCGGTGACGCGTGAAGACCTCAAGGATCAAGCTGGACTCGCTCCAGTCGTAGCTGTGCAGGACGAAGGCCGGCTCGTCCGAGACACGCTTGGCGCTAGCCATGGACCCAGGGCCTTGCGGTAAGGGTGCTCACTCGTAGCCGAACGAACGCACGCGGGCTTCGTCGTCGGCCCAGCCGGAGCGGACCTTGACCCAGACTTCGAGGAAGACCTTGGCATCCATGAGCTTTTCCAGCTCCTGGCGCGCCTCGGTGCTGATGCGCTTGAGGCGCTCGCCCTTCTCTCCGATGATCATGGCCTTGTGGCCGTCGCGCTCGACCACGATGGTGGCCGCCACGCGGATGAAACGCTTGTGCTGCTTGCTGGCCTCTTCCTCGAACTTGTCGATGACCACCGTGGAGGTGTAGGGCAGCTCGTCGCCCGTGAATCGGAACAGCTTCTCGCGCACGGTCTCCGAGGCGAGGAACTTCTCGCTGCGGTCGGTCAGCTCGTCGGCGGCGTACATCCAGTCCTGCTCGGGCAGGTACTTCTCGCAGATGCCGAACAGGCGTTCGATGTCTCCCTTGTTCTTGGCCGACATGGGCACGAATTCGGCAAACGGATGGCGCTCCTGCATGCCCTTGAGCCAGGGTGCGATCTCGGCACGGCGGCCCACGGTGTCCAGCTTGTTGGCAATCAGCAGCGTGGGGATGCCAGGCTTGAACAGCGACAGCACCTTGGCATCGGCCAGCGTGAACTGGCCGGCTTCCACGACGAACAGGATCAGGTCCACGTCGCCGATGGCGCCCATCACGGTCTTGTTGAGCGACTTGTTCAGTGCCGTGCTGTGCTTGGTCTGGAAACCCGGCGTATCGACAAAGATGAACTGCGTCGCGGCGCGCGTGCGAATGCCCGTGATGCGGTGGCGCGTGGTCTGCGCCTTGCGCGAGGTGATGCTGATCTTCTGGCCCACCAGCGCATTCATCAGCGTGGACTTGCCCACATTGGGCTTGCCGACGATGGCGATCAGGCCGCAGCGCTGCGGGCCGGTCGGCACCTCGGGTGCCGGGGTGTCATCAGCAGCGGATGCCGTGCGAGCTGCGCCAGCGCCGGGCTTGGCCGCAGCCAGCAGGGCGTCGAGTTCGGCGGCGGTCTGTGTCGGCGCCGGGGGTTTGTCTTGGTTCATGCGTGTCTTGCTTTCAATAGTTCCAGCATGGCTGTGGCAGCCGTCTGCTCGGCGGCCCTGCGCGAGGCACCCGTTCCCCGGGCCTGCAGTTGCAACTCGGCAATCGCGCAGGCCACCTCGAAGGTCTGGCGATGGGCGGCGCCCGTGGTGGCAACCACTTCGTACTGCGGCAGCTTCATGCGCCGCCCCTGCAGCCATTCCTGCAGGGCCGTCTTCGCATCCTTTTCGGCTGCGCGCATGTGGGGGTTGATGTCCACGCCCTCGAAGAGATGGTGTACCACCTTCTCGCCCGCAGCGTAGCCGGCGTCCAGATACACTGCGCCGATCAGGGCCTCGACCGCATCGGCCAGGATGGAGGGGCGTTGCTTGCCGCCCGACTTGGATTCGCCTTCGCCCAGGCGCAGCAGATCGGGCAACTGCAGCCTCAGCGCGATCTGGTGCAGCGTGCCTTCCTTGACCAGGTTGGCGCGCACGCGGGACAGATCGCCCTCGGGCATGGAACTGAGCCGCTGGTAGAGCAGGCTGGAAATGGCAAGATTCAGCACCGAGTCGCCGAGGAATTCCAGGCGCTCGTTGTTGTCTGCCGAGAAACTGCGGTGCGTGACGGCACGCTGCAGCAATGCAGGCTCGGCAAATTGATGCTGCAGCCTCAGCTGCAGCGCATTCAGTAAGGGAGGCACCTATTGGGTCTGCTTCTTAAAACGGTAAGTCAGGTAGGCGGGGCCCACGAGATGGATCTCGCGCGAATATTCGAACCCCACCACCACACGGTCATTGATTTTGGTCACCTCGAGGTCTGCGCCCTTCACGGATGTGAAGTCATCAATGGCGGCGGAACGCTCGAAGCTGGCCTTGACCTCGGCCACGGAATTGCCTTCGCGGGCCGCCTTGTTGGCGGCCTTGACGATGGCCTGGTACTCCAGGAAGACCGGCACGGATTGTGCGCCCACGGCCACCACACCCACGCCCAGGGCAATCACAAACACCAGTCCCAGAAAGGACAGACCGCGCTGGCGCGAACGCCGGTTGTTCGATGTCAACATGCTTTTTCCTCCTCCGATGTGAATCCCTCGCGCATGCCTGGGGGCATCCGGCCCTCAGGCATGCATGTGATCAATGGAAGCCGCCGATGCGCTTGAAATCCCCGAAGTTCATCCAGACGAAGAAGGCCCGGCCAACGATGTTCTTGTCGGGCACAAAGCCCCAGTATCGGGAATCCAGCGAATTGTCGCGGTTGTCGCCCATCATGAAGTACTGGCCCTCGGGCACCTTGCAGGTGATGCCTTCGACGCTGTAGCGGCAGTTCTCGCGGAACTCGAAGCCGCTGGCACCCTGGATGAAGGCGGGCACGTCCTGGTTCACGATCATGCGGTGCGGCTTGTCGCCCAGCGACTCCTCGTACTGCTTGAAGTAGCGCATCGCGTCCTTGTCGAAGAAGTCCGGCAGTTCGCTGACCGGGACTTCCTTGCCATTGACCGTCAGCCGCTTGTTCAGATAGGAGATCTCGTCACCCGGCAGGCCCACCACGCGCTTGATGTAGTCCAGGCTGGGTTGCGGAGGATAGCGGAACACCACCACATCGCCGCGCTGCAGCGGCTGGCCCTGGGTGATCTTGGTGTTGATCACCGGCAGGCGCACGCCGTAGGTGAACTTGTTCACCAGGATCAGGTCGCCCACGAGCAGCGTGGGAATCATGGAGCCCGAGGGAATCTTGAACGGCTCGAACAGGAACGAGCGCAGAACAAAGACGATGGCGATCACGGGGAACAGGCCCGCGGTCCAGTCAAGCCACCAGGGCTGCATGAGGATGCGGCCCTTGGCCTCTTCCGACACCTCGATGTCGGTCTTGGCGATGCCCATGCGGTCGAGTTCTGCGCGGCGCGCCACGGCAGCCTCCTCGATGGCCACGGCGGCGCGGCGGCGGCGGGGCAGGAAATACAGCCGTTCGGCCACCCAGTACAGGCCAGTGACCACGGTGGCCAGGAACAGCAGCAACGCGAAGTTGCCCTCGATGAAGCCCGTGTACCAGGCGCCGATATAGCCCACGAAAGCCGCCAGCACGACGGCCGTAATCCATTGCATGGCTTGCATCAATCCTCCACTTGCAAGATGGCCAGGAAGGCCTCCTGAGGCACTTCCACCGAACCGATCTGCTTCATGCGCTTCTTGCCGGCCTTTTGCTTCTCCAGCAGCTTGCGCTTGCGGGTGATGTCGCCGCCATAGCACTTGGCCAGCACGTTCTTGCGCATGGCCTTGACGGTTTCCCGAGCAATGATGTTGGCGCCGATGGCGGCCTGGATGGCCACGTCGAACATCTGGCGGCTGATGATCTCGCGCATCTTCGCCACCACGGCCCGGCCGCGGTACGTGGCCTGGGAGCGGTGCACGATGATGGACAGCGCATCGACCTTCTCGCCGTTGAGCAGGATGTCCACCTTGACCACGTCGGAGGCGCGGTACTCCTTGAACTCGTAGTCCATGGAGGCATAGCCGCGCGAGACCGACTTGAGCTTGTCGAAGAAGTCCAGCACGATCTCGCCCAGCGGCATCTCATAGGTGAGCATCACCTGGCGGCCGTGGTACTGCATGTTGATCTGCACGCCACGCTTCTGGTTGGCCAGCGTCATCACCGGGCCCACATAGTCCTGGGGCATGTACAGGTGCACGGTCACGATGGGCTCGCGCACCTCCTCGATACGGCCGGCATCGGGCAT
Organism: Delftia sp. WY8; assembly: GCF_018437695.1. Classification (NCBI taxonomy): domain Bacteria; kingdom Pseudomonadati; phylum Pseudomonadota; class Betaproteobacteria; order Burkholderiales; family Comamonadaceae; genus Delftia; species Delftia sp. WY8. The sequence continues at coordinate 5,156,947 of NZ_CP049795.1, read as the reverse complement.
CTTGGACGGGTTCTCGACCTGGATGACCTCGCCATCGCCCTTGACCACTTCGTAGACCACGCTGGGCGCGGTGGTGATCAGGTCCTGGTCGAATTCGCGCTCCAGGCGCTCCTGCACGATTTCCATGTGCAGCAGGCCCAGGAAGCCGCAGCGAAAGCCGAAGCCCAGCGCCTGAGAGACTTCAGGCTCGAACTGCAGGGACGAATCGTTGAGCTGCAGCTTTTCCAGCGCATCGCGCAGCTGGTCATATTCGCTGGCTTCGGTGGGGTACAGACCCGCGAACACCTGGGGCTTGATTTCCTTGAAGCCGGGCAGGGCCTCGGTGGCAGGGCCCAGATTGTTGGGAAGCTTCTTTTCCAGCGTGATGGTGTCGCCCACCTTGGCTGCCTTGAGCTCCTTGATGCCGGCGATGATGTAACCCACCTCGCCGGCGCGCAGCGCGTCGCGCGGCACGTCGGCCGGAGTGAACACGCCCAGGTTGTTGGCTTCGTAGGCAGCGCCCGAAGCCATCATCTTGAAGCGCTCGCCACGCTTGAGTTCACCATCGACCACGCGCACCAGCATCACGACGCCCACGTAAGTGTCGAACCAGCTGTCGATGATCATGGCGCGCAGTTGGCCATTGGGATTGCCCTTGGGCGGCGGCACCTTGGCAACCACGGCCTCCAGGATCTCGTCGATGCCCATGCCGGTCTTGGCCGAGCAGGGAATGGCATCGCTGGCATCGATGCCGATGACGTCCTCGATCTCTGCCTTGGCGTTGTCGGGGTCAGCCTGCGGCAGATCCATCTTGTTGAGAACGGCCGTCACTTCCACGCCGAGATCCAGCGCGGTATAGCAGTTGGCCACGGTCTGTGCCTCTACGCCCTGAGAGGCGTCCACCACCAGCAGCGCTCCCTCGCAGGCCGACAGGGAACGCGAGACTTCGTACGAGAAGTCCACGTGGCCGGGCGTGTCGATGAGGTTGAGGTTGTAGACCTGACCATCCTTGGCCTTGTACTGCAGGGCAGCCGTCTGCGCCTTGATGGTGATGCCGCGCTCTTTCTCGATATCCATCGAGTCCAGCACCTGGGCTTCCATGTCACGGTCAGCCAGGCCTCCGCAACGCTGGATCAGGCGGTCGGCCAGCGTCGACTTGCCATGGTCGATGTGCGCAATGATGGAAAAATTTCTGATGTGGTTCATCAACGAGAAGGACTGCTAGTGAAAGTGGAAAACGACAGGGTCGGCGCGCAAGAAAAAAGGGCGCGTCCATGAACGACGCGCCCCGAACCAACAATCTCTGGCAACTGCGATAGTTGGGACTTTATTGTAGGCAAAAAGGGCTGGAAACCAAGCCCTGACAAGGCCTGCAAAGCTCCGGGCTTGATCTGTCACAATTATTTATCAACAGTTTATCAACAGACCCGACAAGCCATTTCTAGCCCGTCGATCACCGGATAGTGCGGTGCTTTTGCACCGCAACAATCCTCTTTGAAAACAGGTTTCTGACGCCTTGAGCCGTCACGCTTTGGTGGGGCATTTTACCCAATGCCCCAAGGGGCATGGGCAGGCCTTGATCCGGATTCCGAGGGTATTCCCCAGTACCCCGAAAAACCGGCCTGCCCCAACCCCTCAGCGGGCAGGACGGATAAGCACGTACTGAGCCCATTCGCCGCGGCGCACCAGAAGGTTCACCGGCTTGCTCTTGTCCACCTTGGCCAGCGTGGCCTCGAAGCTCTTGAGCCCCGTGATCTCGACATTGGCCAGTTGCAGGATCACATCACCTTCGCGCAGGCCTGCGCGTGCTGCTGCCTCGACAGCGGCCGTCACGCGGACACCGCCCTTGATGCCCAATTCCCTTTTCTGGGCATCCGTGAGTTCGGCCAGCGTCAGGCCCAGCGACTGGGAGACCAGGGTGCTGCCCTTGCCTGCAGCCTTTGCCTGGGGAGCGCCATCGGGCTCGACTTCGGCGATCACCATGGTCAGATCCTTGGCGGCTCCACGGCGGAATACGGTGATGGTGCTGCGCGTTCCGGGCTTGGTATTGCCCACCAGACGCGGCAGGTCGGCGACCTTCTCAATGGCCTTCCCATCGAACTTGATGATCACGTCACCCGCCTCGACGCCGGCCTTGGCGGCTGGGGAATCGGGTTCCACGGCAGAGACCAGCGCACCCTGAGCCTTGCCCAGGCCGATGGATTCGGCAATGTCCTTGGTGACCTGCCCGATTTGCACGCCGATGCGCCCTCGCGTGACCTTGCCGGTGGCGCGCAGCTGGTCGCTGACGCGCACGGCCTCGTCGATCGGAATCGCGAAGCTGATCCCCATGAAACCGCCGGAACGCGAATAGATCTGGCTGTTGATGCCCACGACCTCGCCGCGCATGTTCAGCAACGGGCCGCCCGAGTTGCCGGGATTGATGGCCACATCGGTCTGGATGAAGGGCAGATAGTCTCCCGTGTCGCGCTGCTTGGCGCTGACGATGCCTGCGGTGACCGAGTTGTCGAGGCCGAAGGGCGATCCGATGGCCATCACCCACTCACCGACCTTGAGACGGTTCACGTCGCCGATCTTCACGGCGGGCAGTCCGGTGGCATCGATCTTGACCACAGCCACGTCGGTGCGCTTGTCGCTGCCCACGATCTTGGCCTTGAACTCACGCTTGTCGGTCAGCGTGACGATGACCTCGTCAGCACCTTCGACCACGTGGGCATTGGTCATCACAAAGCCGTCCGCCGTCAGGATGAAGCCCGACCCCACGCCACGCGGCTGTTCCTCGTCAGGCTGTGAACGCGGCTGGGGGCGTTGGCGCGGCACATTGGGCACGGGCAGGCCGAAGCGGCGGAAGAACTCGAGCATGTCCTCATCCATGCCCAGCGCCTCGGCAGAGTTGGCCGACGCCTTCTCCAACGTGCGGATGTTGACCACGGAAGGCCCTACCTGCTCGACCAGGTCGGTGAAGTCCGGCAGACCCCGCACCACGGCACCGCTTTGCGCATGAGCGGCACTCACCGGCACCAGCATTGAGGCGCTGCCAGCAGCCAGCGCCAGAACGCCTGCCAGTGTGCAGGACTGCAGCGTCTTCCATCGAACTGTGGTCATGGTGATCCTTTCCTTCTCAATCATTGTGTTGCCCCCGTGCCCATTGCGCCCGGGCGGCCTGTTCAGATACGCGGTGCCGACTTGCATCTCGGACGAACGCCACATTCTGGCGCAGTCCCGGCATGCACCGGCCAGACGATGGCTCAGAAGCCTGAAAGACGCTGTTAGTTCCCGAATCGGCAGCATGCATGCGGCGCGAACCGCCGTGCATGGGCCACAAATGACTGCACCCGCGTCCATTTCAATGCCGAACGGCTGGACGCGGGTGCAAAAGAAGGCAGGAGAGTCATGCTCTCCTGCGGGATTCAGCGCTGGTTCGCGCGCGGTGCCGAGGCGAAGTTGGCATTGCGCAGGAAGCTGGCCGGCATCTGCAACGTGGCCGGACCACTGTATTGCGGATGGGAGGCCAGCAGCGCATCCAGGCGCGGATCACGCAGCATGACGCTTTGGCCGTAAGGGCCTGCCACAGCCACCACCGAAGAGGATTGGGCCGTATCTCCGAGAGGGAAGTCCTGGGCATTTCCAGCGACAGCAGCCGCTGCAGGCGCCCCCGTTTCAAGGGTGGCCAATGCCCGGCCCGGCGCCGCGCCGGGGCCTGCAGGCGCGCCGAGCATCACGCTCCAGCCAATGGCAGCCACGGCCGCCACGGAAGCAAAACCCGCAGCCATCTTCCAGCGGAATACCGACGCATTGGCTGCGTCGTGCAGCGGCGCGCCATTGACGACGGTCCTGCCGTGCGCCGGGCGCGCGACCTGCTCCAGCTCGTCTGCGGCGACGGGAACCAGGGGGCGGCGCGGCTCGTTGGCCAACTGGGAGCGGATTCCGGAAAGCAGATCGTGCCGGCTGTGGTGCGCCAGCTCAGGGGAGCGCAGCACATCGCCCACCAGGTGGTACATGCGCCATTCCTGCTGGCCTGCATCGCTTTGCGCATAGGCCAGCGCGGCCTGCAGCTCCGCGGCAGAGAGTTCGCCATCAGCCAATGCCGACAATTGTTCGCGCTTCGTCAGATCGTCATTCATGATCAATCACCTGCCTGTCTGCTCTGAGACCCTGTACCCAAAAAATGCGCCACCCGATGGCCATCACCCGTTGCTACCACCGCTTGCCAGACTGGCGCTCCAGCAAAGGCTTGACTCTCGCTGAAATCGCTTCGCGTGCACGGAAGATGCGTGAACGCACGGTGCCTATGGGACAACCCATGGCGTTCGAGATTTCCTCGTAGCTCAGGCCTTCGATTTCCCGCAACGTGACGGCTTGACGGAGATCTTCGGGCAAGGCCTCCATGGCGGCGTTGACTGCCTGGGCAATCTCCTGGGCCGCCAGGATCGTTTCGGGTGTTTCTTCGGTGGTTAGTTCCTGGCTGAGCCGGGAAGTTTCATCATCGTCATCCCCGTTGTGTAACGCGCTTTCGGTGATCAGCGGCGAGCGCTTCATGTCCAGCAGCGCCTTCTTGGCAGTATTCACGGCGATGCGATACAGCCAGGTGTAGAACTGGGCATCACCCCGGAACTGGTGCAGCGCCCGATAGGCCCGGATGAAGGTTTCCTGCGCAATGTCAGGCACCAGGTCCACGTCGCGCACCATGCGGCCAATGAGGCGCTCGATGCGGCGCTGGTACTTGATGACCAGCAGCTCGAAGGCCCGCATGTCTCCTGCGTTGGTGCGCTCGACCAGAGCCAGGTCGCTGTCGGCAGAAGAAGGCGGGAATTCGGGAGGCGTCATGAAATCGGTGAAGACGGGCCGTGGCGGCCCTGGCGCAGTCACTGCGCGCGTTCTGTAGGTCTGGGCGGGAAATATACAGCACGCCGCAAATCACCCCAGGTTTCAGGACTCTGCCTGTAAGACAGCAGCAGCCAGCGGGAGCTTCGCCAGCGCAAAGACCCCGTCGAAACGGGTCTGGCCTGCGCCCATAGCCATTGACCACCGTCAGCGCGCACCTGCAGCAGCACCGGCTGCGCATCGTCGGCAGCGGCTGCCTCACCAAGCCACCACTGCGCGCCATCCCATGCAACAAAGCCTCTGCCCAGGGCGCGCCATCCATGCCACATGCCTGCAGCTGCAACCAGAGAACCCGTGACAGCCACGACGGCAGGCCCCCATCCGGACTGAAGATCAAGCGCCCACGCCAGCAAAAGCATGGCCGCCAGCAGCCAAAGCGCGCACAGGCATGCGACCGACCCACGCGGTGGATTCAGCGGATGGCGGACTGCGGGCGGGGCATGGCGTGACGTCATGCCTGCAGTGTCGCAAAACCGCAGCATGTCTGACATGCGTTCCACCCCTGCCGGACGCGCCCTGACCCATGGGAGAAATAAAAAAGCCCGCTCCCTTGCGGGGCGGGCTTTTCATGGTGAGGCGTGCAGGCCTCAGATTCGCTTGAACACCAGCGTTCCGTTGGTGCCGCCGAACCCGAAGTTGTTTTTCACTGCCACTTCGATCTTCGCATCCCGTGCCGTGTTGGCGCAGTAGTCGAGATCGCACTCGGGATCCTGGTTGTCCAGATTGATGGTCGGGGGAATCTTCTGCTCGTGCAATGCCAGCACGGTGAAGACGCTCTCGATGCCGCCAGCGCCACCCAGCAGGTGACCGGTCATGGACTTGGTCGAGCTGACAACGATTTTCTTGGCGTGATCGCCCAGAGCCGCCTTGATGGCATTGGTCTCGTTGAGGTCGCCCAGCGGCGTGGATGTGCCGTGCGCATTCAGATAATCGATCTGGTCGGCGTTGATGCCGGCGTTGCGCAGAGCTGACAGCATGGCGCGGCGCGGGCCGTCCATGTTGGGCGCCGTCATGTGGCCGGCATCGGCACTCATGCCGTAGCCGCACAGTTCAGCATAGATCTTGGCACCGCGGGCCTTGGCATGCTCGTACTCTTCCAGCACCAGCACGCCTGCACCTTCGCCCAGCACAAAGCCGTCGCGGTCCTTGTCCCAGGGACGCGAGGCGGCCTTGGGATCATCATTGCGCGTGGACAGTGCGCGCATGGCGGCAAAGCCGCCGACGCCCAGCGGGGAGACCGTGGCTTCCGTGCCGCCAGCCACCACCACATCGGCATCGCCGTATTCGATCATGCGCCCTGCTTCGCCTATGCAGTGCAGCCCGGTCGTGCAGGCAGTCACCACGGCGAGATTCGGCCCCTTGAAGCCAAACCGCATGGACACATGGCCAGCCACCATGTTGATGATGGAGGCAGGCACGAAGAACGGCGTGATGCGGCGCGGTCCGCGCGCAGCCAGTTCTGCGTGGGTGTTCTCGATCAGCGGCAAGCCGCCGATGCCCGAACCGATCACACAGCCGATGCGCGTAGCCAGATCATCCGACAAGGCCTCGCCCGTGGGCAGACCTGAGTCCTGCACGGCTTGCGCCGCAGCAGCGATGCCGTAATGGATGAAGGTGTCCATGGAGCGCGCATCCTTGGCGCTCATGTACGACTCCACATCGAATCCCTTGACCTCGCCCGCAATCTTGCAGGCAAAGTTCGAGGCATCGAACTTGGTGATGAGGTCAATGCCGGACTGGCCGGCCAAAAGATTGGCCCAGGCGTCGCCCACCGTGTTACCCACGGGGGAGATGCAACCCAGGCCGGTCACGACAACGCGACGACGGCTCATGCGTAAAACCTTCTGCTGATCGCTCGGGTCAGGGCCCTGTCAGGCCTTCTGGTGGGTGTTGGCGTAGTCGATGGCGTTTTGCACCGTCGTGATCTTTTCCGCGTCTTCGTCGGGGATCTCGATGCCGAATTCATCTTCCAGGGCCATCACCAGCTCCACCGTGTCCAGGGAGTCAGCACCCAGATCAGCCACGAAGGCCTTTTCGTTGGTGACTTGAGACTCTTCAACGCCGAGTTGTTCGGCAATGATTTTTTTGACACGTGCTTCGATATCGCTCATGGTTTCCCTCTGGGGGTTGTGAATGAACCCGCGATTCTAGCCGTTTCGGACCTTACGCCCTCTTCAGCCGGCCGTCGCGAGGAAACGGCCTCTTCGGTTGCAAGCAACGGCGGCTTCTGGCAGGGATTTGCCCGCAGCCGCCGCAGCGCTTACATGTACATGCCGCCGTTGACGTGCAATTCCTGGCCGGTGACGTAGCCTGCGCCCGCCGATGCGAGATAGGCCACGGCATGGGCGATGTCGCTGGGCTGGCCCAGATCACCCATGGCGATCTGCGATTTCAGGGCATTTTTCTGCTCTTCAGGCAGCTCCGCCGTCATGTCGGTGGCGATGAAGCCCGGAGCCACGCAATTGACCGTGATGCCGCGGCTGCCCAGTTCACGGGCCAGCGCACGCGTCATGCCGGCAACGCCGGCCTTGGCAGCTGCATAGTTGGCTTGACCGGGGTTTCCGGAGGCACCAACGACGCTGGTGATGTTGATGATGCGTCCGAAGCGCTGCTTCATCATGGGCCGAATGGCCGTACGGCTGACTCGGAAAACCGCCTTGAGATTGGTGTCGATCACCGCATCCCAGTCATCGTCCTTCATGCGCATGGCCAGGGTGTCGCGTGTGATGCCGGCATTGTTGACCAGCACATGCAGGCCACCGTCATTCTTGACGATGCTGTCGATCAGGGCATCGACGGCGGTCACGTCCGTGACATTGAGGTTCACGCCACGGCAGCCTTCATGGGCCGACAGGGCCTGGCTGATCTTCTCGGCACCACCATCGGTGGTGGCCGTGCCGATCACGCGGTAGCCGCGTGCTGCCAACTCCTGGGCAATGGCGGCACCGATGCCGCGCGAGGCACCCGTCACCAGGGCAACCTGGGGCTTGTTCTGGTTGTCAGTCATGCGAGGGATTCTTTCACGTCGGCCAGCGTGGCCGGGTCATAGAGGGCAGCGGCCGTCAGGTCCGCGTCAATCCGCTTGGTCAGGCCCATCAGCACCTTGCCGGGACCGCACTCGACGAGGTGGACGACGCCGCGGGCCTTCATGGCCTGAACGCATTCCACCCAGCGCACCGGGCCGAAGGCCTGGCGATACAGCGCATCGCGAATGGCGTCGGCATCCTGCTGCACAGTCACGTCGATGTTGTTGAGCACTGGGATGCGCGGCGCAGCCAGCACGGTGGCAGCCAGCGCCGCCTTGAGCTTTTCGGCCGCAGGCTTCATCAGGCTGGAATGGAAAGGCGCCGACACCGGCAGCGGCAGCGCACGTTTGGCGCCTGCGGCCTTGAGGGCCTCGCAGGCCTTCTCGACAGCCGCCTTGCTGCCGGCAATCACGGTCTGCGAGGGGTCGTTGAAATTCACGGCCTCGACGACTTCCGCACCACCCAATGCCGCCGTGACTTCTGCGCAGCCTGCGCGCACCTTGTCGGCATCCAGCCCCAGGATGGCAGCCATGGCACCGGTTCCCACGGGAACGGCCTCCTGCATGGCAGCCGCGCGCAGCCGCACCAGCGGCGCAGCCTGGGCCAGGGTCAGCACACCTGACGCGACCAGGGCCGAGTACTCACCCAGCGAGTGGCCCGCCACAACGTCGGGCAGCGCGCCGCCTTCGGCCTGCCAGACGCGCCAGGCAGCCACACCGGCCACCAGCATCACAGGCTGGGTATTGGTGGTGAGCGCCAGAGCTTCCTTCGGCCCCTGCTGGATCAGCTGGCCGATGTTTTCGCCGAGGGCATCGGAGGCTTCGACCAAGGTCTGGGCCACGACGGGATGGTCACCCCATCCGTCGAGCATGCCTACCGATTGCGAACCCTGACCAGGAAAAACGAATGCAAACTTCTTCATGATTTTCAAAAAAAAAGGCCGCGCCATGGGCGCCTGCCCTCAGGCAGGCATCCCGCATCACATCTTGAGAAGTACCGCGCCCCAGGTGAAGCCGCCGCCAACACCTTCCAGCAGCACGGTCTGACCGGGCTTGACCTGGCCACTGCGCACGCCGTGGTCCAGCGCCAGGGGGATCGAGGCAGCCGACGTGTTGCCATGCTGGTCCACCGTCACCACCACCTTGTCCATGGACAGCTTGAGCTTGCGCGCCGTGCTTTGCATGATGCGGATATTGGCCTGATGGGGGATCAGCCAGTCGATGTCGGCATCGGTGAGCCCTGCCTTGTCCAGCGTGGCGCGAGCGGCCTTCTCCAGCACGCCGACCGCCAGCTTGAACACGGCCTGCCCATCCATCTTCAGCAGCGGATCACCGAGGATCTGGCCACCGGAGACATTGCCTGGCACGCACAGGATGCCGACATGCTTGCCGTCGGCATGCAGGTCGGAAGCCAGGATGCCTGGCTGCTCGGACGCCTCCAGCACCACGGCTCCGGCACCGTCACCGAACAGCACGCAGGTCGTCCGGTCGTTGAAGTCCAGGATGCGGCTGAATACTTCGGAGCCCACCACCAGCGCGCGGCTCGCAGCGCCGGACTGGATCATGGCGTCGGCCACGGTGAGGGCGTAGACAAAGCCGCTGCATACGGCTTGCACATCAAAGGCCGCACAGCCATTGGCGCCGAGCTTGTTTTGCAGGATGCATGCCGTGGACGGGAAGACCATGTCCGGCGTCGATGTGGCGACGATGATCAGATCGATATCCTGCGGCTGGCAGCCGGCGGCTTCCAGCGCCTTCTTCGATGCCTCCAAGGCCAGATCGCTGCTGGCCACTTCTGGCGCGGCAAAGTGTCGGGCATGGATGCCGGTGCGCTCGACGATCCACTCGTCCGAGGTCTCGATGCCGCGCTGGGCCAGTTCGGCTGCCAGATCGTGATTGGTGAGTCGGCGGGGTGGCAGGTAACTGCCCGTGCCGGTGATGCGTGCGTAGCGTCTCATCTGTATTAGGGCGCCGACGGTCCCGATTCCGACTGCGCAGCCAGCAACAGAGGCAGGGCTGCGGAGATACGGGTACGGACACGGTCGAGCAGGTTGTTGCGGGCCGCATCATACGCGCGCTTCAGCGCGTGCTCGAAAGCCAAGGCATCGGCCGATCCATGGCTTTTGAAGACCAGCCCGCGAAGGCCCAGCAGCGCCGCGCCGTTGTAGCGGCGATGATCCACGCGCCTCATCAAAGCAGTTAGCACCGGATAGGCAACGATGGCCGCCATTTTGGTGAAGATGTTGCGCTTGAACTCCTGCTTGAGGGCATTGGAGATCATGGACGCCACCCCCTCGGAAGACTTGAGAGCCACGTTGCCCACAAAGCCATCACAGACCACGACCTGGGTCGTGCCCTTGAAGATGTCGTTGCCTTCGACGTTGCCGTAGAAATTCAGATGACCGGCCTTGCCGGCCGCGCGCAGCAGTTCGCCAGCGCGCTTGATGACCTCGCTGCCCTTGATCTGCTCCTCGCCAATGTTGAGCAGACCCACCGAGGGCGCCTCTTCGTTGTTCAGGGCAGACACCAGGGCCGAGCCCATGACGGCGAACTGCAGCAGATGCTCGGCCGAGCAGTCCACATTGGCCCCCAGGTCCAGCACCGTGGTGGCCTCGCCCTTGGCATTGGGCAACTGGGGCGCGATGGCAGGGCGATCAATGCCATCGAGTGTCTTGAGCAGGTAGCGCGAGATGGCCATCAGCGCACCCGTGTTTCCAGCCGACACAGCAGCGGCAGCCGCGCCATCCTTGACTTGCTGGATGGCGATGCGCATGGAGGAATCCTTCTTCCTGCGCAGCGCCATCTCGATCGGATCATCCATGCCGACCACTTCCGAGGCCGGCACCACACTGGCGCGCTCATGCGCAAAGCCAGCCAGCGCATCGGGCTGGCCGACCAGCAGCAGCCGGGCATCGGGGTGGGAATCGAGGAACTGGCGGCACGCCGCAAGCGTGACGCGGGGGCCGTGATCACCCCCCATGCAGTCAACGGCCAAAGTGATCATGTGCGACTGGCAAGCCTGTTGCAAGGCCTGGAAAGATAGGAGCAACCATCAGAAAAAACAAAAGCCCGCGCTACGAAAACTGTAGCCGCGGGCCCTGCGGGAACGGTCGAAGATCAGGCTTCGGACTTGTTCTTCAGCACTTGACGGCCGCGGTACACGCCGTTGGGGCTGATGTGGTGACGCAGATGGGTTTCACCGGTGGTGGGTTCCACGGCAATGCCAGGCACATTCAGTGCGTTGTGCGAACGGTGCATACCGCGCTTGGAGGGGGACTTCTTGTTCTGCTGAACAGCCATGATGGCTCCTGTGTATCTGAAAAGGGTTGGTAAAAAACGCGATCAGCCCATTAAAGACACGAGGGGGTTTCGCGCGAAGCCCTTGATTATAGCGCAATCGCTTTTCCCGGCCTCGGCCTTTTTTCCGGACATCGCAATCAGTCGGCTGACTTGCCCACATCCAGCCCGCGCAGCACGGCAAATGGATTGGGCTTGTCCTCGATGGCCTGCTCGAAGTCTGCGTCGCTGGACTGCATGCTCACCGGCTCGGGGCAGCTGTCGTGGCGTGGCACCACGGGCAACTCCATGAGCAGCTCATCCTCTATGAGTTCAAGCAGGTTGAATTCGCGGCTGAGCACCAGCAGGTCCTCGTCGCTCTCGTCATCCTCGGACTCGGCCGTGGTCTCGTCCGCAACAAAGCGGAAAGACCTATCGACCTGGAGGGAGATGGGCGCCACAGTGAGGCAGCGTTGGCACACCATCGGAACGACAGCATCGGCCTGCAGATGCAGCCAGACCTGGCCCGAACCGCCGGTTTGCTCGACCAGTTCGCCGTCAGCCTGCCAGTGCACCTCGCCGTGCCCATCAGCGGCATCCGGCTGCGCATCCTCGGCCAGACGAGGAAAGGCCGAAAGCGCCGACTGACCCTGGAGATGGCCCGCCGATTGCGCAAAAGCGCGAACATCGAGACGGACCGCAGAAAATTCCTTGCTCATGCGGGCAGTGTAAGAGAATCCGGGCATGCAAGCTTCCCACCTCGCCTTAGCCCAGGCTCCCGGCCTGGCACGCCCCCTGATCCTTGGCTCCACCTCACGCTACCGCCGCGAACTTCTGGAGCGGCTGCAACTACCATTCCAGACCGTGTCCCCGGAAGTCGATGAGACACCGCTGACCGGCGAAACACCGCATGCACTTTCGTTGCGACTGGCCCTGGCCAAGGCACAGGCCGTGGCGGCGCTGCACCCGGGCGCCGTCGTCATCGGCTCCGACCAGGTACCCGAACTGGATGGCATGCCGCTGTCCAAGCCCGGCACCCACGAGCGCGCCACCGAACAACTGCGCCAGATGAGCGGGCGCCAGATGAATTTCCACACCGCCGTGAGCGTGGTCTGCCGGGAAAGCGGCTTTGCCGAGACCGATGCGGTCACCGTCCAGGTCCGGTTTCGTGATCTCAACGACGCGGAGATCGAACGCTACCTGCGCGCCGAACAGCCCTATGACTGCGCAGGCAGCGCCAAGAGCGAAGGACTGGGCATCGCGCTGCTGGATGCCATCGTCAGCGACGACCCCACGGCGCTGATCGGCCTGCCGCTGATCCGCACCTGCCAGCTGCTGCGCGCCGCAGGAGCCGTGCTGCCATGAACGATGCTGCAACCCAACCCACCAAAGGAACGCTCTATCTGGTGCCCGCGCCGCTGGACTTCGGCTGCGACGAGCAAATGCCGCTGACGCAGGTCCTGCCCGATGGAACACTGCGCACCGCTGCACGCCTGACCCACTGGATCTGCGAAAACGCCAAAAGCACGCGCGCCTACCTGAAGCGCATTGACGCACTGCACGCCCTGGCCCAACCCTTGCAAGCCCAGCAGATCACAGAACTGCCGCGCGAGGCCCACAAGAAGGGCGACCACGGCGACAAGGGCGCAGCGGTCTTCGATGCCAAGCCACTGCTCGCCCCCTTGCTGCTGGGCCACGACATGGGACTGGTCAGCGAGGCCGGAATGCCCGCCGTGGCCGACCCCGGCAGCTCCATCGTGCGCGCCGCGCATGATCTGGGCATACGGGTCGTGCCCCTGATCGGTCCGGTGTCGTTGCTGCTTGCCCTGGCCGCCAGCGGACTCAACGGACAGAACTATGCCTTTGTGGGGTACCTGCCGCAGGACGCTGGCGGGCGGGTTCAGCGCATCAAGGAGCTTGAAACCCTGGCATTGCGCCAAGGCCAGACCCAGCAGTTCATAGAGACGCCCTACCGCAACGCCGCGCTGTGGCAGGCCCTGCTGCAGACGCTGCAACCCCATACCCGTTTGGCGCTGGCCTGCGGCCTGACACTGGAGAGCGCCCGCATCGAAAGCCGTCTGGTGCGCGAATGGCGCCAGCACAAGGAAGTGCCGGACAACCGCACGCCGGTGGTGTTTTCCATCGGTCGCTGAGACTGTCTTACTCGATGAGCAAAAAAAGCCCGCCTTCCACAAGAAGGCGGGCTTTTTGCATCTTGGCAGACGCCAGGGAAATCAGCGCAGAGACGGAAGGCTGGAGCGCAGCGCCTGAACGGCACCTCCACCGAAGGCCGCGCCAAAACGCTTGGCCAGGCGCTCGGCCACGTTGTCGCGGCGCGTGTAATCCACCACCTCTTCCGCCTTGACCACCTCACGGGCCACGTAGTCAAGACTGCCCAGCTTGTCGGCCAGGCCCATCTCCACGGCCTGCTGACCCGTCCAGAACAGGCCGCTGAACGTCTCGGGCGTCTCGTGCAGGCGATCGCCACGGCCGGCCTTGACCACATTGATGAACTGCGAGTGGATCTGGCCCAGCATCTGATGGGCATGGGCGCGCTGTGCTTCGGACATGGGACTGAACGGGTCCAGGAAGCCCTTGTTCTCGCCAGCCGTCAGCAGGCGGCGCTCCACGCCCAGCTTTTCCATGGCGCCCGTGAAGCCGAAGCCATCCATGAGCACGCCGATGCTGCCCACGATGCTGGCCTTGTCGACAAAGATCTCGTCGGCCGCCGCAGCAATGTAATAAGCAGCCGAAGCGCAGGTTTCCTCCACCACGGCATACAGGGGCTTGTCGTACTTGCCCTTGAGCCGCACGATTTCGTCATTGATGATGCCGGCCTGCACCGGGCTGCCGCCTGGCGAGTTGATCAGCAGCACGACGGCACGCGAGCCCGAGTCCTCGAAGGCGCTGCGCATGGCGGCCACCACGAATTCCGCGCTGGCGTCGGCGCCTGCAGCGATCTCGCCCTTGACCTCGACCACTGCGGTATGCGGAGAGGAGCTGGTCGTGGTCGCCGTGTCCTTGGCAAACAGCACCCACAGGACCACCAGGATGAGTGCCGTCCACAGCAGGCGGCCGAAGAGGCGCCAGCGGCGCGAGGCGCGCTGCTCGTTGATGGTGGCGAAGACCAGCTTTTCCAGCACGTCCCGCTCCCAGCCGCTCGATGCCGCCGTTCGCGCATCGGCAGCCGCCGCGGCGGGCGTGGCCCGGGCCCACAGGTCCGCACCCGGGGAAGGGTGCGATGTGGAGCCAGGATTTTCCGGGGGTATGGGGGAAGTCATGTCAGAACTCGACGGGTTTCAGGTTATCGGCAGTATGCCAGTGCACCACCCCCGCGCTTTCGCTCAGGGAGATTTTCACCAGGCCGCCACGGCAGGGGCCGCCAGCGCAGGCGCCGCTGTCCGGCGCATAGACCGCACCATGGGTTGCGCACAGCAACCAACGCCCGGAATCATCGAAAAAGCGGTCTGGCTGGTAGTCCATCTCCATGGCCACGTGCGTGCAGCGGTTCAGATAGGCATGCGCCTGTCCCTCGAAGCGGATGGCGAATGCGCGACAGGCATGCCCCGCGTAGACCACGTCGAAAGGCACGGCATTCGCACCTTCCTGCAAGGCCTCGCTGGCACACAAAACGATGCGATCAACGGTCACCAGCGCACCTCACAAGCATGGATTCCCGCGCTGACGCGGGCATGACGACTCAACCATGGGCCAGCAGCCACTGATGCAAATCCGCAACACTCTGCGCCACATGCAACGGCTGCAGCACGCCAAAGCCGTCGGTGGGATGCGCGCCATAGCCCACGCCCACGCTGGCACAGCCAGCATTGCGGGCCAGTTCCAGGTCGTGCGTGGTGTCGCCGATCATCAGCACGCGGCCAGGCTCCACGCCGAATTCGGCCATCAGCTCATGCAGCATCAGCGGGTTGGGCTTGCCGGCGGTTTCGTCCGCCGTGCGCGAGCTGTCGAACATGCCGCGCAGTTGCGGGTCCTGCAGCGCATCGTTCAGACCGCGCCGGCTTTTGCCCGTGGCCACGGCCAGCAGGTGGCCGCGCTCACGCAGCGCCGCCAGCATGGGCAGCACGCCGGCGAACAGGCTGATGTCGTCCTGGTGCTTGATGAAATGGTGGCGATAGCGGTTGCCCAGCTCGGGGTATTTCTCGGGCGACACATCGGGCGCCGCACGCGCCAATGCCGGCATCAGCGCCATGCCGATCACATAGGAGGCCGCCTCATTGCTGGGGGGCGTGCCTCCCACATCGGCCACGGCCGCCTGAATGCACTTGACGATCACCGCGGTGGAATCCGACAGCGTCCCATCCCAGTCGAAGGCGATGAGGTCGAAGCGGCGCGCACGGTATATCTCGGAAGAACCAGGAGTTGTCATGTCTGCAAGGAGTCAAATCCGGCGTCAGCCGGCGAAACGGGCCAGCTCCTCGGGAAGCTCGGCGCGCAATTCCACCCGCTCACCACTGGACGGGTGTGTGAACTGTAGCCGCCATGCGTGCAGGAACATGCGTTTGAGCCCCTGTTTCTGCAACCGGCGGTTCAGGTCGAAGTCCCCGTACTTGTCATCCCCCGCAATCGGGTGCCCCTGGCTGGACAGGTGCACGCGGATCTGGTGCGTGCGCCCGGTCTTGATGGTCACCTCCAGCAGGCTCATGGCCGGCAGACCCAGCAGGGGCTGGGGCGCCAGCGTGCTGCGAACGCGCACCAGCGTGACGGAGCGCATGCCGTCAGGATCATCGGCCGTGGTCACCCGCACGCGGCGCTCGCCGTCGGCCTGCAGGTATTTGTGCAGCGGCAGATCAATCACCTTGCGATTGGCAGGCCAGGTGCCCTGGACCAGCGCCAGATAGGTCTTGCCGGTTTCGCGCTCGCGGAACTGGTCCTGCAGATGCGTCAGCGCCGAGCGCTTCTTGGCCACCAGCAAGATGCCGGATGTCTCGCGGTCGAGCCGATGCACCAACTCCAGAAAGCGGCTTTGCGGCCGCGCCTGGCGCAATTGCTCGATGACGCCAAAACTCACGCCCGAGCCCCCGTGCACGGCCACACCGGCAGGCTTGTCGATGGCAATCAGATGCTCGTCTTCCAGCAGACTGGGGAAATCCCTGGCGGGCGCAGGCCGCTCGGCCTTTTCGGCGACTTTTTCGGAAATGCGCACGGGCGGCACGCGAACGACATCGCCGGTCGAGACGCGGGTTTCCGCACTGACGCGCCCCTTGTTGATGCGCACTTCTCCACTGCGGATGATGCGATAGACATGGGTTTTGGGAACGCCCTTGAGATGGCGTATGAGAAAGTTGTCCAACCGCTGTCCGGCCGAATCGTCATCGACTTCGATCAGCCGCACTGCGGCAGTGGCTGCGTTCAGGGAACGGTCGTCTGCCGGTTTGCCCTCTATAATGTGTTTCACCTGTGCCGAACTATTTATAAGTGGTTGATTCTCATGGAGTTTAGTCCAAACAACCATTTCCCCGCACAGGCAGGTCGATGCCATCCGGTGTCATGCACGCGAAACAGCAGGAAAAGATGGCCTGCGAAGTTCGTCGTTGCATCGGTTGTGGCTGACGAATTGAAACACTGATACGGAATCTCAAGCTGGCAGAAGGGGTCGGACCCGGCGTCCGCCGCTGCCAGCGGATCAAAAGCGAGCATGTGGATCTTTTGGGCATGGATGGTCACGCTGTGGAGCAGGAAAACGCCTGCGCCCAGGATCATTGCCGCCCCCAAGCCTCCCGCCTGCCCTGCACGTGCAGCAGCTTCGCTTGAAGCTGGACGGCGTGCCTCTCTCATCGCTCTCGTCCCCCTGCCCTTGCCCCCATTGCTGACTTGAGCCAGGTCTCAAGAAGCAAGGCATTCGGCGATTCCTTTCGTTTCAATGCGTCAGTCCGGCATCTCGGCTCCCTCGCGAGCCTGTCTTTGATTACAAGTCAAAGGCGTGACGGTCTGGCAGCAGAGGCTGCACCCCGGCGCGCCCCAGAGAAAACGAATAAAGGAAACGCATCATGAAACGGATGCTCATCAACGCCACGCAGTCGGAAGAGCGGCGCCTTGCCATCGTCGATGGACAAAAGCTCCTCGACTACGAGATCGAGATCGAAGGACGCGAGCAGCGCAAGGGCAACATCTACAAGGCCGTGGTCACGCGCGTGGAGCCCAGCCTTGAGGCCTGCTTCGTCGACTACGGCGAAGACCGCCACGGCTTCCTGCCCTTCAAGGAAATCTCCAAGCAGTATTTCGCCGAAGGCGTCTCCCCCAGCCAGGCCCGCATCAACGAAGTCATCCGTGAAGGCCAGGAACTGATCGTCCAGGTCGAGAAGGAAGAGCGCGGCAACAAGGGCGCGGCCCTGACCACCTTCATCTCGCTGGCCGGCCGCTATGTGGTGCTGATGCCCAACAACCCGCGCGGCGGTGGCGTCTCGCGCCGCATCGAGGGCGAGGACCGTGCCGAACTCAAGGAGGCGATGGACCAGCTCGAGTACCCCAAGGGCATGTCCATCATTGCGCGCACCGCCGGCATCGGCCGCACCGCGCCCGAGCTGCAGTGGGACCTGAACTACCTGCTCAAGCTGTGGAACGCCATCGATGGCGCAGCCAAGTCGGCCAAGGGCGCCTTCCTGATCTACCAGGAATCGAGCCTGGTGATCCGCGCCATCCGCGACTACTTCAACGGCGACATCGGCGACATCCTCATCGACACCGACGACATCTACGAGCAGGCGCAGCAGTTCATGCAGCACGTCATGCCCGAGCACGCCGCCCGCGTCAAACGCTACCGCGACGATGCCCCCCTGTTCAGCCGTTTCCAGATCGAGCACCAGATCGAATCGGCCTACGCGCGCACCGTGACCCTGCCCTCGGGCGGCGCCATCGTCATCGATCACACCGAGGCCCTGGTCTCCATCGACGTGAACTCGGCCCGCGCCATCAAGGGCGGCGACATCGAGGAAACCGCCACCCGCACCAATCTGGAAGCCGCCGACGAAGTCGCGCGCCAGATGCGCCTGCGCGACCTGGGCGGCCTGATCGTCATCGACTTCATCGACATGGAGGAGAGCAAGAACCGCCGCGAAGTCGAGAATCGCCTGCGCGACGCGCTGCGCCAGGACCGTGCGCGCGTGCAGTTCGGCACCATCAGCAAGTTTGGCCTCATGGAAATGAGCCGCCAGCGCCTCAAGCCCGCCCTGTCCGAAGGCGCGCACATCAACTGCCCGCGCTGCGGCGGCTCCGGTCATATCCGCGATACGGAAAGCTCTGCGCTGCAGATCCTGCGCATCATCCAGGAAGAGTCCATGAAGGACAACACGGCCGCCGTGCACTGCCAGGTGCCCGTGGAAGTGGCCAGCTTCCTGCTCAACGAAAAGCGCGGCGAGATCACCAAGATCGAACTCAAGCAGCGCGTCAACGTGATCATGGTCCCCAACAAGTCCATGGACACGCCGCACTACAAGCTCGAGCGCCTCAAGCACGACGATGCGCGCCTGGAAAGCATGGAAGCCAGCTACAAGCTGGCCGAAGAGCTGGACACCGAAACCACGGTGACACGCCGCTCGCAGGAGCCCACCAACAAGCAGACACCCATGATCAAGGGTGTGCTGCCGGACATGCCGGCTCCCATTGCCGAGCCTCGCCCCGAAGGCAGCCGCAACCGCCCGGCCAACGGCCAGCAGCGCGACGCCAAGCCTGCAGCCACGGCGGCAGCGCCCGCACCGGCCGCCGCCCCCGTCGTGGTCCGCGAACAAGGCTTCTTTGCCTGGCTCAAGAGCCTGTTCGGCTTTGGCGCGGCACCTGCGCCGGTCGCAGCGCCCGTGCCGGCTGCCGAAGCCCCCGCACGCGAAGGTCGCCGTGACGGCCGCAACGACAGCCGTGGCCGCCGCAACGAACGCAATGGCGAGCGTGGTGGTGAGCGCACCGAGCGCAGCGGTGAGCGCGCAGGCGCCCCCAACGCCGAGCGCCAGGCTGGCGGTGGCGATCGCAACCGCCGCAATGCCGAGCGTGGCGAGCGCACGGAACGCGGTGAACGTGGTGAGCGCCCGGATCGTGGCGAGCGCGGTGAACGCACCGACCGCGGCGAACGCCGCGGCCGTGGCGAGCGCAGCCGCGACGGCGAAAACCGCCAGCCGCTGGAGGCCGTGAACGCCTCCGCAGCCCTGGCGGCAGATGGCAGCACCCTCGAGCAGCGTCCCGAGCGCGCGCCGCGTGGCGACCGCCAGGAACGCGGCGAAGGCCGCCGCGAGCGCGGTGAACGAGGCGAGCGTGGAGATCGCGCCGAACGCGGTGAACGCAGCGAGCGCCAGCCCCGTCAGTTCGAAGTCGCGCCCGAGTCCGAAGAAAAGCTGGACAACCAGGCCCAGCAGCAGGACCAGTCCCTGGACAACGCTGCTCCCGCCTCCGGCGAAGAGCAGCCGCGCCAGCGTCGTTCGCGCGACCGCTACGGCCGTGACCGCCGCGAGCGTGGCGATCGCGGTGACCGTGCAGAGCGCGCGCCGCGTGAAGCCGAAGGCGAAGCCGTGCAGTCCTTCGAGGCCTCCGTGCCCGAGCAGGACCAGCAGCCAGCCCGTCGCAGCTACTTCAACGCCGCCAACTCTGCTGCCGAAGTCCAGGCCCCCGAAGCCGTGGCCGAAGCCCCAGTGGCCGCACAGCCTGCGGCAGTTGTGGAAGTGCAGCAACCCGTCGCGGTGCCCGAGCAGCAGAGCGCGGCCTTCGCGCCGGTCGCACCGGCCCCCGTGGCGGCCCCTGCCGTGACGGCAGACGTGCCAGCACCTGCTGCACCTGCTGCACCTGCCGCTTCTGCTGCTTCTGCCGCAGCCGAGCCCGCTGCAGCCAAGGCCGCTGAGGCAACCGCAGAACGCGGCCTGCCCAAGGTCCAGGCCTACCAGTTGCCCGTGTCCGAGCTGCAGGCGCTGGCCGCCGCCTCGGGCCTGCAATGGGTGGGCTCCGATGCCGACAAGGTGGCCGCTGCGCAGGCAGCCATCGCGGCCGAACCGCAGCCCGAGCGCGTCGTGCGCGAGCGCCCGCCCATGGTCGTGCTGGATGACGGTCCTCTGATCCTCGTGGAAACACGCAAGGACCTGAGCGACCTGCAGCTGCCATTCGAGCAGCAACCGCAGGGCGTGGCCCATGTCTGACCACAGACAGTGACGACACAGGGGCCCTCGCGGCCCCTGTTTGTTTCTGCCGCCACCACCGTCCATCTGTCTTTCCTCCCTCTCTATCCTGGAGCTTGCGTCCCGCCATGCTGTTGCTGCTCTCCCCCGCCAAATCGCTGGACTACGACACACCGCTGCCGCCGAAGCTGCCACACACGCTTCCCGTCTTCTCCGAACAGCCGCTGGAGCTGATCGAAGTGCTGCGCCGCCAATCGCCGCAGCAACTATCGGAACTCATGGGCATCAGCGACAAGCTGGCTGCGCTCAACGTGGCGCGCTACGAAGCCTTCAGCCCTCGCTTCACGGCCACCAATGCCCGCCAGGCGCTGCTGGCCTTCAACGGTGATGTCTATGAAGGCCTGCAGGCGCGCAGCCTGGACGCCGAAGACCTGGACTGGGCGCAGCAGCACATCGCCATCCTCAGCGGCCTTTACGGCGTGCTGCGTCCGCTGGACCGCATGCAGCCCTACCGCCTGGAAATGGGCACCCGGCTGGAGACCGCGCATGGCAGCAACCTCTACCAGTTCTGGGGCAGCCGCATTGCCGAGTACCTGAACCAGCGCGCGGCCCGGCAGCCGGCGGGCGAGCGCGTCGTCGTCAACCTGGCTTCGCAGGAATACTTCAAATCGGTAGACTTGAAGCACCTCAAGCCCCCGGTGGTGGAATGCGCGTTCGAGGATTACAAGAACGGCGCCTACAAGATCATCAGCTTCCATGCCAAACGCGCGCGCGGGCTGATGGCACGATTTGCCATACAGCAACGCGCTCGCAGCGCGGCTGAACTCGAAGCCTTCGATCTGGAAGGCTACGCACTGGCGCCAGCTTCCTCGACGCCTGCGCGCCTGGTGTTCCGCCGCAAGACCGCTGACTGAGCCTCGCCGGCCACCGGCCGGCCCCGGCCTCGATGCCTTTGGAGTCCATTCACTGCGGCAAGGGCCGCACTGCACGCCATGAGCCTCAAATCCTCACCAGATTCCCCGAGCACCGCGCAGGACCTGCCGGCGGGTCTCACGCCTGAACTCATGCAATGGGTGCGTGAACAGCGCGCATCGGGCATAGGGCCTGCGGCCCTGCTGCGCTCCATGCGCGACGTGGGCTGGAGCGAAGAACTGGCCCGGCGGGCGTTGGACCTACCCCACCAAGGCGAAGCGGCGCCACCGGCCGTCGTCGTCTCGGCCTCCTCGCTGCCGGAGCCGGACCTCTCCCAGGACCCCACCAGCATCGATGTCGGCGACCGCAAGGTCCAGGTACTGGTCAGCATGCGCAACCCGCGCATCGTGGTCTTCGGCAACCTGCTCTCGCATGAGGAGTGCGACGCCATCATCGCCGCCGCGCGTCCGCGCATGGCGCGCTCGCTCACCGTGGCCACGCAAAGCGGCGGTGAAGAGATCAATGACGACCGCACCAGCAACGGCATGTTCTTCCAGCGCGGGGAAACCGGCATCGTCCACCAGTTGGAAGAACGCATCGCCCGCCTGCTGCGCTGGCCGCTGGACCACGGCGAAGGCCTGCAGGTGCTGCACTACGGCCCGGGCGCCGAGTACAAGCCCCACCACGACTACTTCGCGCCCGGCGAACCCGGCACGCCCACCATCCTCAAGCGCGGCGGCCAGCGCGTGGGCACGCTGGTCATCTACCTGAACGAGCCCGAGCGCGGCGGCGCCACCATCTTCCCCGAAGTGCCGCTTCAAGTGGTTCCGCGCCGGGGCAACGCCGTCTTCTTCAGCTATGAGCGCCCCGACCCCTCCACGCGCACCCTGCACGGCGGCGCGCCCGTGCTGGCCGGCGAAAAATGGATCGCCACCAAATGGCTGCGCGAGCGCGAATTCCACTGAAGAGCCAGCGAACCCGGGCGTACCCACCCTTATTGACCTTATATGGCCGCCCATGCCTGCGGGCATGGAAATTCAGTTAGCTTCAAAGCCTGGGTCCACGCGCTCCGCGCGGACCGTCCAGGCCTGACCAGCGCCGGCACGGCCGGCCCTTTTTCCATGAACACTCCCGAACAATCCCAGCTGGGCAAAAGCTCTGCCTACATCGACCAGTACGCCCCCTCGCTGCTGTTCCCCCTGCCCCGCGCGCCCAAGCGCGAGGAAATCGGCATTCAGGGAAGCCAGATGCCCTTCTTCGGCGCCGACCTGTGGACGGCGTTCGAACTGTCCTGGCTCAACCTGCGCGGCAAGCCGCAGGTGGCTCTCGTGCATTTCACGATCCCCTGCGAGACCCCCAATCTCATCGAAAGCAAGTCGTTCAAGCTCTACCTCAACAGCTTCAACAACACCCGCCTGTCCGACGCTGCCGAAGTCCAGGCACGCCTTCGCACCGACCTGGCCGAAGCGCTATGGCGAGGCAGCGAGCAAAAGGGCAGCATCGGCGTGAAGATCATCGGCCTGGACCGCTTCGACCAGGAAATGGTGCAGGAACTGGACGGCCTGCTGCTGGACCGCCTGGACGTGGAATGCACGCAGTACCAGCCCGCCCCAGAGCTGCTGCACGCCAACCACGAGGAAGCGCCCGTCACCGAGACCCTCGTCAGCCACCTGCTCAAGAGCAACTGCCTGGTCACAGGCCAGCCCGACTGGGGCAGCGTGCAGATCCGCTACAGCGGCGCGCAGATCGACCAGGAAGGCCTGCTGCAATACCTGGTGAGCTTCCGCAACCACAACGAATTCCATGAGCAATGCGTGGAACGCATCTTCATGGACATCTGGACCCGCTGCCGCCCCATCAAGCTCTCGGTGTACGCACGCTACACGCGCCGTGGCGGCCTGGACATCAACCCGTTCCGCACCAGCCATCCTGGCGCGCTGCTGGCCAACGTGCGCTCTGCACGGCAGTAAAAGGACGCGGCCGGCCATCCTCAGGCCGGCCGTCATTTCAAGCTTTTCACCGGCATGCCGACGCCGCAGCGGCATGCCCGCACTCCTGCCCATCGAGCCCCGCGCCCAGGCTCCTGTCGGCGGCCCGCACCTGAATTCTGAAAAACAGGAATCGTCCTGCATCGATTCAGATTGACTTTTCAGATCACCCAATTTGAGCCTATTTCGCCTCGATTTATCTGCCACGGATGGATCGTCGAAAACACGGAATTCATTAAATAGCTTGCTATTGAAATGGCAGCAAAAATCTCCGTCGATGCATTCAGAAACATCGTCAGGAGTTGTCTTAGAGACAAGCGAGAAAAAAGTTCATAGGCTTGGCGGCACAAGAAATGACTTCAGGCAGCAATGAATCGCCGCCTGAAAGTCAGGCATAGGCAGGTGCCTTTTTCCTGCCAATGCCCCACGCAGAACTGTCCTGGCGCACAGCGCCAAAGCGGCAGTCCACCGCCAACCTTGAGGGAGAGACCATCCATGCATCGCTTTCATTCAGCGCCTTGACGCAGTGCGCTGACGCCAAGGCCCTGTGCCTGGGCAAGGCTGATTCCCTGCACATGCGCAATTCGGAAGAACCGCCAGCCACCGCCCTGGTGCCCGCTTATTCATGAATTGCGTTTTCCCTTTTTCCCGTTTTCTGCGATGCACGGCTGCGGCCCTGCGTCTGCCTGCTCACGTCCCTACAGATTTCTTCCACCAGCACAGGAGCTTTTGCATGACCACCTTCAATACATCACTGCAATCTCGCAAGCAACGCGGCCAAGGCATGACCGAGTACATCATCATCGTGGCCCTGATTGGTGTGGCCGCCATTGCCGTCTACCAATACTTTGGCCAAACCATCCGCGCCCAGACATCGGGCATCGCCAACGAAGTCGCGGGCAAGTCCGCCAAGGAGGCCATCAAGGACGCAAAAGCCGCCGCCGGCAATGCCGATATAGAGCGCAAGGAAAAAGGCCTCGACGCCTACGAGAACAAGTAAGCGGGCCTGCTCATGTGCACCATCACCACCCTGCGCGGCGGTCGGATACGGAGGCGGGACGGGCAACGCGGGCAGGCACTGATCTACGGCATCTTTGTCCTGATCGGTGCACTGGCCTCGCTGTTCTTTCTGTTCAACACCGGCCAGCTCTCCCAGGAAAAAACCAAGCTCGTCAGCACGGCCGATGCCGTGGCCTACAGCGCCGGCGTGATGCACGCGCGGGCGATGAATTTCAAGGCCTACGGCAATCGCGCCCTGATCGCCAACGAGGTGCTGGTGGCGCAGATGGTGAGCCTGTCCTCGTGGGCGCAATACGCACAGACCCACGCGGAGAACCTGCCCACGCAGTTCCCCGAATGTGCTGACTACACCGGTTGGGGCGCATTGATCGGTGCTGCATTCCACTACAACGAGATGTACGCGATCATGTGCTACGCCACCGTGCAGTACGCGGGCCAGTACATCCAGCAGATGGCCAAGATGGTGCCGTCGCTGGCATTCGATACGGTCACAGCCGTGGAGGCCAACAAACAGGCAATACAGAAGGCGCACAACCTGCTGCACGCCCGCTCCTACCTGCAGAGCATTCGCCGCAGCGTTATGCAGGACGTGGCCCAGGCCAACTACGCGGGCGACGGCAGCGTGAAGGTGCTGCCCCTGGGCCCTGGCATCGCCGTGGCGCTGACTGACGACCTGGATGGATTTACCCAAAGCTATACCGGCAAGGACCGGGGCCGCATGGCAGAGCTGGCCGTGTATGCGGCCCACAGCGACAGATTCACCAAGGAACGCGTCTGGACGGCCGAGGCAGAAGTGCCCGGCCCAGACGAGATCTGCATTGCGAGAGAGCGCAAAAGCGAGGTGCGCCGACGCGGCGGCACCGAACTGGTCAACTACGACGAGTGGATCGCCGAAGACACTGAGTCCTTCTGGCGCGCCCAGCGAAGGGGTGGACTCATCCCACGCTGCCGGCTCAGGGAGGAGCCCATTGCCTGGGGCGAACAGCAGGCCCATCCCGAGGATCAGGATGATTCAGGCGCCTGGTTGGGAGGTGCGCGCACCAACGCAAAGGCGTCCAGCCAGGCCTCATCCAACAAGTGGCGCCAATACACCGGCCTGCCCAGCTACTACGACCTGAGCCAGCCGCAACTGGACAAGAACGACCCCACGCTGCGGTTCAGCGTGCGCCTGTCGCGGGCGCACAGCCAATTGCGCACCTCCGATAGCGCCAGCCAGATAACCAGCACTTCAGACAGCCGCATCAACGCCTATCAGAGCCAGGTCGCCCAAGGCGAAATGGTGGCCGTTGCCACGTCCGAAGTGTTCTTCGAACGCCCTCTGGCACAGCGTCAGAACCGCTATGGCGCAAGCCAGGGTCTCCCCCTGGAGCTGCCCAGCCTGTTCAACCCGTATTGGCAGGTGCGCCTGATCCACTCCCAACCCGATGTACTTGGCCAGCAGATGCGCCAGCGAGGGCTGATCCCATGAACCTCCTGAACCGCGCCCGCTACCCAAGGCGGCAGGCAGGCCAGGCCCTGGTCGAATTCCTGGCCATGGCAGCGCCCCTGCTGGGCCTGTTCCTGCTGATGCCCATGATCGGCAAGTACCAGGACATTGCCCATGCCACCCAGATGGCCAGCCGCTATGCGGCCTTCGATGCCACGGTGCACAACGACGCGGCAGGCAGCTCCAAGCCGCCTGCCCAACTGGCAGCCGAAGTGCGCAGGCGCTACTTCAGCCGCCCCGATGCCCCCATCAAGACGGGCGACACGGCAGGTGATTTCGACGCGCACCGCAATCCGCTGTGGACGGACCCTGCAGGCAATCCGCTGATCCCGCGTTTTTCAACCATCTCGGTCAGCTTTGGCGAAAGCCAGTCCACAGCGCACAGCAATGCCTTCAAGGCCAGCAGGGACGGCGTGCCATTTCGCATAGTCCCCCTGGCCAGCCACACACAGCTTGACCTGCGCGCCCAGGGCATATACCGCGCCAACATCTCCGTGCCCCTGGCCAACCTGCCCGCAGGCATCCAAAGCTACACCCCCTTCGACCAACTGAACCTGCGCGTCACACGCCACACCAGCGTGCTTATCGAGCCCTGGGCCTCGCGCTCCGTGGAGCAGACCATGGATCGGTTCGGCCGGCTGGCGCCGCTCAACAGCCTGTTCTCCCCGGTGGAGACGCTGCTGGATGTGGCCATACCGGTCTTCGAGTTGATGGAAGTGCCGGCCCCCAAGTTCGGACGCCTGGACCGGTGGCAGGACATCGTTCCGGCAGACAGGCTGAGGGCCGAATGATGACAACGGCCCGCATGCTCCGCTCCATCTGCCTGGGCCTGCTGACGCCAGGGCTCACCCATGCCTTGGCCCAGGCCAACTGGCCCGAGATCCCGCTGCCCGAACACGCCAGGAGCTACCACATCGGCCAGCAGATGGACCTGGACGGCCTGCCCATGCGGCTGACCGGCTTCGCCACCCGCAGCACACCCCGGCAGACCGGCGACTGGTTTGTTCGCACCCTGGGCCAGCCCCTGATGGACGACCAGCGCGATGGCCAGCGCATTCTGGGCCGCGCCCAGGGCGAGCACTACCTCACCATCCGACTGGAACCCGCCCCCGACGGCGGCACGCGCGGCCTTGTCGCTGTCACCCACCTGCGCGCAGCCTTGCGCAGCAAGGCCCGCAGCCAGGAGGAAAGAGCCCGATGGCGGCGCCTGCTGCCAGCGGGAACCGAGATCGCCAGCCTGCTGAACACCCAGGACGGTGGCCAGCTGTCCACCCATCTCGTTGCCACGAACAGGCACGGCGAGGCGCTCAATGCGCAACGCCTCACTGCGGCGCTGCAGGAGCAGGGCTATGCGCTGGAACGCCGCTTCGACGCCGCCACAGACACCAAGGCCCACGCGTTCGGCTCTGAGACCGGCGCCATCACGGTGCTGATGCGCGGCCCGGGCAAAGAGGCGACGGCCGTCATTTCCCGCAATGCGCTGGGCCTCACCAGCATCGTTCTCGTCACCAGCGTGGCGGTGGAGACCGCGCCATGAAGCTTGCCCATCGCCTGCGCGGCCAGTCCTCGGTGGAGTACGCCGTGGTCTGCGCGGCCCTGGCCTTCGCGCTGGGCGTCGGCATGGTGGACAGCAACAGCGTGCTGCACCAGTTGCTGCTCGCCCTGCAGGCTGCCTACCAGAAGTTCAGCTTCGCCCTCTCCCTGCCCATTTGACCCGTCAGCCATGAACTCCGCACTCGCCCGAATCACCGCCCTGCGTCCCAACAAAACCTGGGTCGCTCTTGCCATGGCCCTGGCCATCGGCCTGGGCGCAGCCGTCATTGCACGCAGTTACCTGCATCGCCAGATGGAGGCCATAGAAGCGCGCGGAAAAAGCAAAACCCGGCCGCTGATCGTTGCCAAGCGCAATCTCAGCAAAGGTGATCCCATCTCCAAGGAGACCATTGCCGTGCGCGACGTTCCCCATGACTACGCGCACTCGCTGGCCATCGGCCCCGAGGATTTTTCCCGCATTGCAGGCCGCGCGCTGGAGCATGGCATGCAGCACGGCGACATCCTGCTGTGGAACCTGCTCGAAGGCGACAAGGTGCCGACCTTCTCGGCCCGCATCGAGGTCGGACGGCGCGCCATCACCGTGCATGTGGACGAGATCAACTCCATCTCCGGCCTGCTGGAGCCGGGGGATGCCATCGACCTGATGCTCACCCTGGATCAGAAAGGCCGCAAGACCACCTTTCCACTGCTGCAGAACGTCCAGGTCATGGCCACCGGCCAGCGGTCCGTGGATGACCCCAGAAGCGGTGAGCGGCGCCAGTACTCCACGGTCACGCTGGACACCTCCAAGGCGCAGGCCCGCAGCGTGATCATCGCGCGCGAGGCGGGAAAGATCACCGCCTTGCTGCGCAATCCCAAGGACTCGGAGGTTGTCGAAGAAGACAGCGCTGCCATGGCCGCCCTGCTGGGCCTGGCAGGCGACGTGCAGTCCCTGATTCAGACAGCGGGCGCAGCGCAATCACCGGGCCGAGCCGTTCCCGTGCTCTATGGCGGACGCCGCATGGACTTCAAGCCCGAAGACCTGCTGCTGCGCCAGGACAAGGCCCACGATGCCGGCGAAGGCCCGCCCGAGGCAGCCGCAGCCCCCACGCCTGTGCAGCCAGCCCTGCAAGCCGCACTGCAACCAGGCCAGGCTCCTCTTTTCCCTGCGTCCTTCCCGATCCAGCCAAGCGCGTTGCCTCGCTGAAGGCGCCTCACCTGCTCCTGCCTTCTTCATCGCTCCATGCGCCTGATCCCAATGTCCATCCGTTCAGCCCACACTGCATCCCTGTCCGCCCGCTCCAGTCCAACGCCCTTTCTGCATGCCTTGCGCTGCGGCTTCGTGCTGACCCTGGGCTGGAGCCTGGCCGGCCCGGCAACAGCCCAGATACCAGAGGATGCAACAAGCTCTGCGCAGTCCCTAGGCATGCCGGGTGGATTCGCGCCCATGCTGCAGGGCGTGCCCAGCCGCGAGGCAGCGGCGGGCCAGCCGTACCGCCCCATACAGAAACCGGACGACCAGGCTCAGGTGCCGGAAATCGAGATGTTCGTGGGCGAATCGCGCGTCTTCCCCAGCCCCGGCGTGGCGCGCATTGCCGTGGGCAATGGCCGGGTGCTGACGGCCGCCGCGCTGGACGAGCGCGAGGTCATCATCTTCGCCAACGAGATCGGCACCTCCTCGCTGTTCGTGTGGAACGCCGACGGCCGATATCAGCGCGTCAAGATCCATGTGGTGCGCGGCGACACAAGCCGCCATGCGCGCGAGATCGCAGCCTTTCTCAGCACCATCCCCAACGCGCGGGCCTCCATCATCGGTGACAAGGTCGTGGTCGAAGGGGACCATCTCAGCGATGTCGATCTCAAGAAGATCGAAGACCTCAGAAAGCACTACCCGCAGATCATCAACTTCACCAACCAGATCGGCTGGGAGCAGATGGTGCTCATGGACGTGAAGGTGGTCGAATTCCCGGTCAATGAGCTGCGCGAATTCGGCTTGCGCTGGACCGCCCAGGGCGGGGCCAGCGTGGGAGGCATCTGGGCGCCGGCGCGGCGCGGCCATCAGCCCGGTCTGGTCATCGGCGTCCAGAACCCGCCAATCACCCCGGACAGCGGTGACAAAGGCCCGCTGCCCCAAGGCCTGAACATCCTCACCGCCGTCAACATGGGCCTGACCGCAAAGCTGGACCTGCTGGCCCGCGACGGAAAGGCCAGCATTCTTGCCCAGCCCCAGCTGTCGGCTCGCAACGGCTCCAAGGCCGAGTTCCTGGCCGGTGGCGAATATCCGTACTCCGTGGCCACGATCTACGGCCCCGTGGTCATGTTCAAGCCCTACGGCGTCAAGCTGCGCATCACGCCGCGCGTGGACCGCAACGGCGTCATCAGGGCCGAGATCGACAGCGAGGTCAGCAACATCGACCCATCGTTCTCCACGCCCTCGGGGCCCGGGTTGAGCACTCGGCGCACCTTCACCGAATTCAACGTCCAGGACGGCGAGACCATGGTGCTGGCCGGCTTGCTGTCGCGCAAGGGTGGCGACAACGTCGACAAGGTTCCCTTCCTGGGAGACCTGCCCGTGCTGGGTGCTCTGTTCCGGTCCCAGCGATTCCAGAACGAAGAGACCGAATTGGTGGTCTTCGTCACGCCCACGGTGATCAACAGCCGATCGCCGGGCCTGCTGCAGCGCGTGGAAGACGCCGGTGCGCGCCTGGGCCAGCGCTACGGTCCCCAGCCCTACCTGACCGAACCCGGCCCTGCGCCCGAGCATCCTCCCCGGCTGGCGCCCCTGCCTGTGGCCAGCGCAAGCGCCAGCATCGCGGCGCCTGTGCAGGAACTCCCCGCGCCAGTGCGGCCCCTGCCCGCACCGGCCACCGCGACCCTGCCCGAACACTGGCCCGCCCTGCCGCACACCGGCAACCCGCTGGCCTCCGCGGCAGCAGCGGACCAGCCGCTGGTCAACCACTGGCGCGTGGTGCATGACGGGCTGGCCTTGCATGCCGAACCTCGGGCGCAAAGCGACACCCTGCTGCAACTGGGCCAAGGCAGTTTCGTGC
This sequence comes from Delftia sp. WY8, assembly GCF_018437695.1. Taxonomy (NCBI): domain Bacteria; kingdom Pseudomonadati; phylum Pseudomonadota; class Betaproteobacteria; order Burkholderiales; family Comamonadaceae; genus Delftia; species Delftia sp. WY8. Next base: position 5,126,684 of record NZ_CP049795.1, on the reverse strand, counting down.
GTGCCGCACCCGGTTCATCTGCCGCCCACAACCCGCACTCCGGCTGGCGCGCGGTGGCGGTCGCAGCCCTGACGGGCTGGGTGCGCGATGAAAGCCTGCAGCCCGTCGCGCACGTCCCCGGCATGAAGCCCGCACCCGACGGACCCCATGCGCGCCAGGCGCGGCAAGGCCGGGCTCTCACGCCCCATGAATCCGGCGCCACCACGGGCCACTCCGCACCAGGCACCTACCGTGTGGGCCTTGATCGGCTTGCCCTTCGCGTGTCCCCCGACATCAACGCCCCCGTCCTCCAGAACCTGCCCGTGGGCAGCCTTGTGCAGGTGCTGCCCCAGGCCCCGCAGGCCCAGTTCTCGGCCGTGCGCATCAATGACCGGCTGGGCTGGGCCGAGACCCAGTGGCTTTCTCCCCTGACCTCCGCAACCGGCAGCCCCCCATGATCGACCTTGAAATCATCCACCCCGACGGCCGGCACCAGCCGTTGAGCGTGCCCGATATGTGCTCCATCGGCAAAGGCTCCCAGTGCGAAGTCCGCCTGGACAACTGGCGCCTTGCCAAGGAGCATGCACGCCTTTTCACCAGCCCCTCGGGCGTGCTGATCGACGACGCAGGCAGCTTCGGCGGCGTGCTGGTCAACGGTCAGCGCATCACCGCCCAATACGGCCCGCTGCAAAACGGCGACCTCATCGGCATTGGCCCGTTCCAGTTGCGCATCCTGAACAGCGGTGAAGAGCCGCAAGCCGCGGCTTTTCCTGTACCGGCCGCAGCGCATGCCGCCACCACAGCGCCCATGCAGAGCACACAGGACACGCCGCTGGCAGCGCCTGCCGACGCGCCCGAGCCTGCGGCAGCCGAGCCCGGGGACGCCCACTTGCAGGCGCTGCAATTCGAATGGCGCAAGCGCCTGCACACCAAGCTCATCGACACCATGGACCTGCGCCGCCATGACGTCTCCAGCATGTCCGACGAACACCTGCGCGCCGAGGCGGACCGGCTCATCGCCAGAACGCTGCAGGACATGGACGACGAGATACCGGCCCAGCTGGACCGCAACGCGCTGCGCAGGCAGGTTCTGGACGAGGCCGTGGGGCTGGGGCCGCTGGAGGAATTGCTGGCCGACGAAACGGTCAGCGAAATCATGGTCAACCGCTTCGACGAAATCTATGTCGAGCGCGCGGGGCGCCTGCAAAAGCATGCCCTGAGCTTCACCAGCGATCGCGCCGTCATGGGCGTGATCGAGCGCATCGTGGCACCGCTGGGCCGGCGCATCGACGAATCCTCGCCCATGGTCGATGCACGGCTCAAGGACGGCTCGCGCGTCAACGCCATCATCGCGCCGCTGGCGCTCAAGGGCTCCACGCTGACCATCCGCAAGTTCGCCAGGCGCAAGCTCAATGCCGCCGACCTTGTGCAGTTCGGCGCGCTCAGCCCGGCCATGGCCGACTTCCTGCGCATCTGCGTGGAGGCCCGCAAGAACATCATCGTCTCGGGCGGCACGGGGTCTGGCAAGACCACGCTGCTCAACATCCTGTCCAACTTCATCCCGTCCGGCGAACGCGTGATCACCGTCGAGGACGCCGCCGAACTCAAGCTGGCCCACGAGCATTTGATCAGCCTGGAGTCGCGCCCCGCGAATGTCGAAGGCAAGGGCGGCGTGCCCATCCGAGAACTGGTGCGCAACACCCTGCGCATGCGCCCGGACCGCATCGTGGTCGGCGAATGCCGCGGCGCCGAGGCGCTGGACATGCTCCAGGCCATGAACACGGGCCATGAGGGATCTCTGACCACGCTGCACGCCAACACCCCGCGCGACGGGCTCGCCCGGCTGGAGACCATGGTGCTGATGGCCGGCATGGAACTGCCCTTGGCAGCCATACGCGAGCAGATCGCCAGCGCCGTGGACATCATCGTGCAGCAGACCCGCTTTGCCTGCGGCACACGCCTGGTCACCCACATCTGCGAAGTCAGCGGCATGGAAAGCGGAAAGATCCAGCTGCAGGAGCTGTTCCGCTTTGCCAACAAAGGCTACGCCGCCCAGGCCAACGGCCTGGCCAAGGTGCAGGGCCTGTTCACCGGCTGCGACGTCGTTCCCCACTTCTACGACGAACTGCGCGCCAGCGGCCATGCGCTGGACCTGGACATCTTCCGTCCGGGCGCCGAGAGCGCGGACCTGCATGCCGGAGAGCGGCCATGAGCGGGCTCTCGCCAGACACCGTCCTGGCCCTGATCACGGCCGTGGTCGCCCTCTGCGTCGGTCTGCTGACATGGCTGGCCTTGGACCTGGGAGGCTCCACGCTCAGGCGCTACCGGGCCGGCTTCACGGAGCGCGCCGGCTTTCAGGCCGCGGAATTCTTCCTCTTCATCGACCCGCGCAAACTCTTCCTGGCCAACCTGGCAGTCATGTCGCTGGGCGGCGTGCTGGTGTGGCTGGTCAGCGGCAGCCATCTGCTGGCTGTGCCCGCCTTCTTCGCGCTGGGGCTGCTGCCCCGGCTGCTGTACCGGCACATGCGCAAGCGCCGGCTGCGCAAGTTTGAAGAGCAGTTGCCCGATGCGCTGATGATGCTCAGCGGCGGCCTGCGCGCCGGCATTGGCCTGAGCAGCGCCATCGCCCAGCTTGTAGCCGAATCCCGCCCGCCGCTGAGCCAGGAGTTCTCGCTGATGCTGCGCGAGCAGCGCCTGGGCGTATCCCTGGAACAGGCACTCAATCACCTGAGCCTGCGCGTGCCCACCCAGAGCACCGTGCTCATCACCTCGGCCATGCGCATCGCCAGCGAAACCGGAGGCGGCCTGGCCGAGACCATGGAACGCACGGCCTCCACCGTGCGCAGCCGGCTGCAAATGGAAGCCAAGATCGGCTCCCTCACCGCCCAGGGAAAACTGCAGGCCTGGGTCGTCGGCGCCCTGCCCCTCGTCCTCATGCTCATCCTCGACCGGATGGAGCCTGAAGCCATGTCCATGCTCTGGCACTCCCGCGTGGGCTGGGGGGCGCTGGCCGTGATCGCCTGCTTCGAGGCCATGGGCATCTATGTCATCCGAAAGATCGTCGCCATCGACGTCTGAAGGCCGCACCATGGACTCCAACACCGTGATACTCGCCCTGATCGCTGTGGCAGCCGGACTCAGTGCTGCCCTGGTGGCCTGGCTCCTGGGCCACTCGATGAGCAGCGTTCCCGCCGAGGACCGCAGCTACAAGGATCCGCCGCCACTGGCCCTGCGCATGGTCTGGTGGCCCATCCAGTGGATCAGCCACCACCTGTCGCCCCGGCTCGGAACGGGCAGAACCGCGCAAGCCGTGCAACTGCGGCTGCGACAGGCGGGACTGGACTACGCGCTCAGTCCTGCGCAGTTCATCGCCAGCCGCATCGTCGGCGCCGGGGTGGCCGCGCTGGCGGCCTGGTGGCTGGTCTCCAGCTTCGACGGCCTGCCCCGGGGCGCCGATGGCGGTGTACGCCACATCGCCCTGCCCATCTATCTGCAGGCCATGGCCGCAGGCGCACTGCTGGGCTGGGCCTACCCCGCCATCTGGCTCAGGGATCGCATCGCCGTGCGCCGGCGCGAACTGCTGCGCATGCTGCCCTTCTTCCTGGACATCATCACGCTGTGCGTGGAAGCCGGCCTGAACATGCAGGGCGCCATGACCCAGGCCGTGGCCAAAGGCCCCCAGGGACTGGTGCGCGACGAATTCCAGCGCGTGCTGCGCGATATACGCGCCGGCAAGGCGCGTGCCGAAGCACTGCGCGGCATGGCCGAGCGCCTGAACGAACCGAGCGTCGCCAACTTCACCTCCGCCGTGATCCAGGCAGAGAGCATGGGCATGAACCTCGGCCCCGTGCTGCGGGCACAGGCCGATCAGCGCCGCTCCGAACGCTTCATGCGCGCGGAAAAACTCGCGATGGAAGCGCCCGTGAAGATGCTGTTTCCGCTGATCGCCTTCATCTTTCCCTGCACCTTCATCGTCTTGCTGTTCCCCATAGCGATGAAGCTGCTGAACTCGGGACTGTGATGCAGATGCCGCCCTCCCCCTTCCTGGTGCGCCAGGCCTGCGGCTTCTGGCAGCGCCTTGCCGGCCTCATGGGCCAGGCCCAACCCGCCGCCCGCTGCGCATTGCTCATCGCGCGCTGCACCAGCGTGCACACCTGCTTCATGCGGCAGGCCATCGACATCGTCTACCTCGATCGGCAGGGCCGCATCACCGGCCTGCGTCCAGGCGTTGCGCCCTGGCGCCTCAGCCGGGGCGAACGCGGCAGCAGGCATGTGCTGGAGATGCGTGCAGGCGCCATCGCCTGCCAGGGCCTGGTGTCGGGCATGCAGTTGCAGCCCTGGCCCATCGAAGGTGCCGGGGCTGCGCTGAACGTCTGCGCCTTCACCCCTGACGGGTCCAACTCCTAATGCAACGCCGCGGAGGTGCCCACACAACGCATTGCCCAGAACACACCAAAGTGAATTGCCAGCCGGCCCTGCCGGCCTTCCTCCACTACGCATTGAAAAACCGACGGACATGCACCATCCATCCATCACCTCTCCCACAGACCACGGTGCCACGCACATGCGGCTGACACACCCTTCATCCTGGCTACTGGCCTGCGCCGCTGGTCTGGCCCTGACCGCCTGCGGTGGCGGCTCCGGCAACGAAGGCGGCGCGGGAGACCCAGGCCCCGGAGGCACCGCCAGTTCCGGCGTCTTCATCGCCCCCTCAGGCCCGCTGTGCACCAAACTCAGCAGCACGGGCAGCTGTCTGCAACCCACCTCATCGGCCATTGAGGAGTCTGACCTGATCAAACTCATCACCGATCCCGATGCACAAACGTCGTTGATCGATTTCAGCGGCATGGGTGTGATCCACAACACCACACTCACCTATAGCCAGCAGCCGGGCCAGGCCATCGAAAGCAGTTTCATCTACAGCTCCTACGGCATGGCAAGGCGCGACTTCCAGGTAGGGCGCAACACCTTCATCGTGCAGGGCAGGCAGTACCCGCAAGTCACGCACTACCCGGAGGCGGGCCAGAGCCACTACAAGAACATCAGCGGCGATGCAGGCGTCATCTTCCTCGTAGGACCACCGGACCAGCACGAGGAAGGCATCTGGGGCACCACCTTCTCGGAAGGCCAGAACCTCAGCATGGTCGGCCGCATGCCCAACATGCGCAGCGAAAACACCAACTGGATTTCCGCCATCAGACTGCTCACCGACCAGAGCCAGGCGCCGAGCGAGCCGACCGTGACCTATATCGGCAGTGTCAGCACGCTGGCCGGCACGGCACAACGGCTGGACCCGTACACCACCGACATACTGAACACCGGCGTCAACTACGAGGCGGAATTCAATACGGCCACGGGCAAGCTCACTGGCGTAAAGATCGACTACACAGACCCCAAAAGCCAGAGGCGCACAGTGATGGAAGTGCCAGAGCTGACGTTTGTGAACTCGCAGTTGATCCCTGACTCGCGCAGCCAACGCATCAACGTCGTGCTGGAAGGCCCTGCGAGCGACGTCCGCGCAGATGCTCCACGGCCCGACACACCCCTCACCCGGCAGGACTACACCCTCGATGGCCTCGAAGGCGAAATCACCGGCAAGCAGGCCGAGATCATCCACATCCTCGGCGCCGGCCCCCAGGGCACCATGCAATTGATGCTGATGCGCAAGGACAAGGCCGGACCGGACGTGCCCATCCACATCCCCCTGCCACACCCAAACAGGCCCTGAAGCATGGCCAGCGGGTGGATACAAGCCCGTCCGCCGGCCGCAAACCTGCAGGCATCCTCATGCGCCAGAGCACCTCATTCCGCAGGCCGCGCCAGCGCGGCAGCGCCATGGTCGAGTTCACCGTGGTCGGCCCCATCATCACCCTGCTGGGGCTGGCCCTGCTGCAGTACGGCCTGGTTTTCTTCAACAAGAACCAGATCAATCACGCCAGCTTCATGGCCGCCCGCGCGGGCACCATGGCCCATGCGCGCATGGACGATATCCGCGAGGCCTATCTGCGCGCCATGGTTCCGCTGTATGGCGGTGGCAGCAACAGCACCGAACTGGCGGATGCCAAGGCCAAGGCCAAGGCCGACCTTAAAGACCACCTGCGCATCGACCTCATCAACCCCACGCGCGAGAGCTTCGAGGACTGGAGCGAGCCCCACCTGAAAGAGAAATATGGCGTGCGAGCCATTCCAAACGCCGGCCTGGCGCACCGGGACAAAAAAGACATAGGCAGCAAGTCGGCCCAGAGCGTTCAGGACGCCAACCTGCTCAAGATCCGCGTCACCCACGGCTACGAACTCAAGATCCCGCTGGTGCGCGGCATCTACCAGCACTACCTGCGCTGGCTGGACGACGGCAGCGACCCCTTCCACACCGAACTCATCCAGCACGGTCGACTGCCCATCGTCGCGCAGGCCACCTTGCACATGCAAAGCGACGCTATGGAAAGCGATGCCACGGTATCCATCCCCGACACAGGCAACAAGGGCAATCCGCAGGACCCAGGCCAGCCCGATACATCGGAACCCGGTGAACCGCCCGATTGCGAAACCGTGGGCTGCACCACGGTCGGGCCGCCGGGGCCGGGCGATGAGGGCGATGAAGACGACGGCGGCGATGGCACCGGAGATGGAGGAGATGGAAATGGAGATGGAGGCAATGGAGATGGAAACGACAACGACTGTAAAGGGGCTGACTGCCCCAACTGCACGGGAGACGCATGATGTTGAATAGACCCCATCTCACCCCCCTGCTGGGCAGCGCCCTGCTGTGCATCGCCTCACTGCTGGCCCAGGCCTCCCCCGCAGCCGCCGCCCCCAACCTGGGCGGCGGCTCCAGCAAATGCGACCCCACCGTGCAAAGCTGCGCCCCCGGCACGGGCGGCGGCATCGACCTCGGCGGTGGCGGTGGCGGCTCGGGCGGCGGCACCTGCACCCCCACGCCCGGCGGCAGCCCCTGCGGCGGCGCCGGCCCCGCCACCCAGGGCAACTCCAGCAGTACCAACCAGGGCGCAGGCAACCCCATCCACCTCATCAACGGCAACAAATACCAGCGCGAAGTGGACATGCCCGCCTTGCCAGGCGTGCTCGGCCTGGAAGTCGTGCGCCACTACAACAGCAGCTACAGCCGGGCCTACGTGCCGCCAGGCCTGCTCGGCCGCGGCTGGCTGCTCAGCTACGAGGCCCGCCTGTACGACCACCCCACCAACCTGCAGATCGTGCAGGCCGACGGCACCCGCATCATCTTCAGCAAGCTGCGCGAGCATCCCAGCCTGTGCGCCAGCGAGCAGCCGGGCAACGGCATCGTGCGCATCGAAGGCCAGGGTGCCAAGGCCGCCGAAGCCGGCCCCGACAGGCACTACACCTGGCAATGGATGGACGGGCGCGAGCTGCGCTTCAACCACCGGGGGCGCCTGACCCGCATCAGCCTGCCCTCGGGCGAACAGGTCCGCCTGGACTACAACGCCAAGGGCAACCGCCTGCTCAAGGTCACCGACCCGCAGGGCCGCAGCCTGCGCCTGCACTACGCCCAATCTTCGGGCGAGGGCAGCTTCACCGGCGTGCAGGCCATCGACACCCCGCTGGGCCGCATCGACTACCGCCACGGCAGCGCACCGTTGCCCGGCAGCACCCAGCCCCAGGCCAAGCTGAACGCCAGCCTCGTGCAGGTCAGCCTCCCGTCGGCCGATGGCCAAGCCCCGGTCCAGCGCCACTACCACTATGAGGACCCGCGCCACCCCACCTTGCTCACGGGCATCAGCGTCCAGGGCCAGGGCAGCGACGGCAAGCCCATGGACGAGCGCATCGCCAGCTACGCCTACGGCGACACCGGCCGCGCCATCTTGAGCGTGCGCGGCCCGCCGGACAGCCAGCAGGAAAAAGTCACCCTGGACCTCAGCCAGCCCTGGAAGAACACCCTCACCAACAGCCTTGGGCAAACAACCACCTACCACTACGACACCATCGGCGGGCAATGGCGATTGCTTGAAGTGCGCGGCCCGGGCTGCGCCAGTTGCGGCCCCGGCGACATGCGCTACCGGTACGACGCGCAAGGGCGCCTGACCGAAGCCACGCGGCTCGATCCCGCAGGCCGCCCGCTGGAAGGCACGCGCACCGAGCTGGACCCCTTCGGCCGCCCGCTGGCCGTATACCGCATCGCCTACACACAAGGCCAAGCCCGGGCCCCGCAACTGCAGGTGCGCTACGGCTACGGCAAGGACCCCTGGAAGCAATACGCGCCCGAACTCATCGCCCGGCCCAGCGTCGTGCCCGGGCGCGAACACCAGATCCGCATCCGCTACAACAGCAGCCGCCAGCCGCTGCAGATCACCGAGACGGGCTTCAGCCCATTGGATGCCCAGGGCCAGCCCGCAGGCAATGCGGACGGCGCCACGCCCATCGAACGCAGCACGCGCTACCGCTACACCGAGATCAACGGCCGCAGCGTGCTGGTGGACATCGACGGGCCGCTGCCCACCTCGCTGGCAGGCTATGACGACGGAAGCCCGGCGCAGAACGACCTCACGCGGCTGCGCTGGGACCGCAGCGGCAGCCACGTCACGCGCGTGCTGCAGCCCGATGGCACCGCCGTGGCGCTGGAGCATGACAAGGCCGGGCGCATCATCCAGATGCACAGCCGGGATCCCTCGGCCAAGGAGGACGAAACGGGCTGGCGCACCGAACTGCGCCACGACGCCCAGGCCCGACTGGTGGCCATGCGCAGCCTGGCCCCCGACGCCAGCGTGCTGCAAGAGCAAAGCTGGCGCTACGACGCGCTGGGCCACCTCACGGAAACCGGCACCGGCGGCTGGCCCGGCAACGGGGACAAGACGGGCAATGCCGCCTATGCGGCCCAGAGCCGCCAGCACCATGACGCCCTGGGCCGCCTGCTGTGGAGCGCCGATGTCCGAGGCAGCTTCACACAGCACCGCTACGACACGGAAAGCCGCCTGCTGCAGTCCGGTCGCTACGGTGGCCGCGCCGATGGCGGCAGCCGCCTCATGGCCCAGGTGCAGACCTACCAGCCCGGCGCGCCAGAGCAGCCGCCATCCGCCGCAGACAAGGCCGGCACTGAAACTGCACCGCAGGCACGCCAGTTCTACGACGACTTCGGCCGCAGCGTCGCCACCCTCAGCCCCGACAGCGGCCTGAGCATTCGCGGCTACGACGCCACCGACCGGTTGGTCTCGGGCCGCGACGCCCTGGGCCAGCAGGCGCGCTACGAATACGACCTGCGCGGCCGCATCCTGCGCCAAACCATCACGCAACTGCCGCAAGATGGCGCGCGGCCACGCACCACCACCACCCGCTGGCGCTACCAGGGCCCCAGGCTGGTGGCGCTGGAGCATCCCGAGCAAAGCGAGGCCTGCGAATACAACGACAGGGGCCTGCGCGTGCGCAAGCGCATCACCCGCCATGAAGAAAGCGGTGCAAACGGTGAAAGCGGGGAGAGCAGCCAGCACCACACCCTCCACTACGAATACGACAGCCACGGCAGACTCTCCGCCGCCAGCCTTCCCGACGGCAGCTGGCTGCACTACCTGCGCGACGGCCATGGCCAGATCACCGGCCTGCAGCGGCAGCGCGTGCGCACTCCCTGGCTGCGCTGGCTCAGCCCGGCGCAAACCATTGCCACCGGATTCGAGCGCGACCTGGTGGGACTGCGCAGCTGGCAGGCAGGCAACGGCATCGAGGCCCGCTATCAGCGCAGCCGCGAAGGCCTGCTGGCGCGCATCGTCTACCGCCAGACCGGCAAGAACAACACACGCACTGCCTCTGGCACATCCCATGACTGGATGCTGGGTGCCCGGCCCACCGACATTGCAGAGCAACTGCTAGGCCTGACCCCGGCCCATGCGGCCGAGCCCATGCAAGCCAAGGCACAGGCCACTGCAGCAACTGCCGCGCAAACGACAGCCGAACCGGCGCCCGACCAGCCGGGAGCCCTGGGCCAGCCCACCGACCCCCAAGCCCTGCTGGACATGCGCTACCTGTGGGACAGCCAAGGCAACCTGCTGCTGCGCCAGGACCACTACAGCCAAGCCCCGCAGACTTTGCACCAGGACAGCCATGCCTACGACATGCACGACCGCCTGATCGTCCAGGTCCAGCGCACTGGCCAGGAACTGCGCTCCAGCCGCTACCACTATGACGAGGCCGGCAGGCGCACCCTGGACCAGCAGAACGTGGCCTCCGGCGATCTGCAGGCGGGCACGCGGGCCATCGCCTACCTGCCAGGCAGCCACCGCTGGAGTGCCGAGCGTGCAGCGGACCAGAAAGACACAACCACGCAACGCACCCAGTACAACGCCAACGGCCAGCCCCTGCAGGCAGGCCCGCGCAGCTACCGCTGGGACGCATTGGGGCGGCTGGAACAGGTCAGCGAACAGGGCGCCTCGCTGGCCCGCTACCGCTACAACCACCGGGGCGAGCGCATTGCCAAGCACACCGGCAAGGCCCAAGGAGGCAGCCGGGCGTACCTCTACGAATCCGGCCAACTCAGCGCCGAACTCGATGCCCAGGGCCACATCACGCGCCAGTACATCCACCTGGGCCAGTGGCCCCTGGCCGTCATCGACACGCCCCAAGGCCGCAAGCCTGCGGATGGCCCCGGCACGCTGGGGCGCATCGTGCAGGACCTGGGCACCATCGCGGGCCGCTGGGTGGGCGGCGGCGAACGCCTGGCCTGGCTGCACACCAACCACCTGGGTGCCGTGGAAGCGGCCACCGACACGCAAGGCCAGTTGATCTGGCGTGCACGCTACACGGCGTTTGGCCGGCAGCAGGTGCTGTCCAAGGCATCGGAGCCCGGCTTTGAAATGCCGCTGCGCCTGCCGGGCCAGTACCACGATGCCGAAACCGGGCTGCACTACAACCTGCACCGCTACTACGACCCGGACCGGGGCCAATACCTCACACCCGACCCGCTGGGCACGCCGGATGGGCCCAATCCCTACAGCTATGTGCGGGGCAATCCGCTGCGGTATGTGGATCCGGAGGGGTTGATTCTGTTTGCGTTTGATGGGACCAATAATTCCAATCCACCGCCCGAGGGCGATACTTTGTCCAACGTCTACAAGTTTTATTTGGCGTATGACGAAAAATCAAACGGGGAGAAATGGTACATGAACGGAGTGGGCCGCGATGACAAGGAGGGAAAAATCATCGCACCAAAAAATGACTACAAAGTGGCAACTACCGCACGTGCGCGTGTGGACCATATGCTGAAAAATCTGGATGAATTCCTGGAGGAGCATACGTTTGCAGATGGCAAAAAGGTCAGCATCGATATCGTGGGTTTCAGCCGTGGTGCAGCCATGGGCCGGGACTTTGCGAACCGGGTTGCCACCCGCATCAAAGAACAGCATTGGAAAGAGAAATCCGAGTGCATGGAGCTAAATTTTTTGGGATTGTGGGACACAGTGGCGCAATTTGGCGCAAATGGACTGCACAATGATCAATGGCAACTGGCCATTCCTTCTGAAGTGCGGCATGTTTTCCACGCAGTAGCACTCAATGAGCATCGCTACCTATTCCCAGGAGAGGGCATAAACCGAGGAACTCAACTCGGATTCATAGGCAGCCATGCGGATATTGGCGGCAGCTTTGGGACTGGAGACTTATCTAATGTGGCGTTGAACTGGATCGCTGAGAAGGCAAAGGAAAGCGGTTTGAAAATGAAAAAATGGGATGAAATTGGCAATGAGGCTTGGGGAAAGGTAACAGAGCCAGTTCTCCACGATAAAAGCTACATCTACTCAGATCCACCAGATGACAGCGCCTTTTGCACAAGAGATAACAATGGAAGATCAAAAGACTGTATCCCCAGGAAAAAGCTTAGCCCTGGCGGCATGAGTCATGAAGAAAGTCAACGATTCATCATTTACAGAACCAGACCGGGAATGGATTCAGATGGAGTTTCCCGAATCACCGGAGACATCAACATGAAGGAGTACACCCAATGGCTCAAAGAAAACTATGGTCTTACCGTCGCACTGCAATAGTCTATTTCTGCTCGACAATCGCATCCTCTCTGATTGGTTGTGCGCATCGGAAGCCAGGCTTCGGCTTATCGCTGAAATTTTACAATAAAGGCTCTCGCCCGCTGGTAACCAGAAGATTTGATTTTGACGAAAAACGAGGACCAATACCTGGCTATCTTGGCCCTGGTGGAGGTGGCGCAAATATGAGCTTCATGCCAGGAGACATTAAAGGCGGAGTGCCGAAATCTGTAGAGGCAGAATGGGTTCTTCATAGTGAGGAGTTTCTAGCTTGGTCAAAAAATACTCCAGACAATGAAAGATATTCAAAGGAAAATCGTGAAATCTATAGAAAACTCTGGGCCGCCAATCCCCATTACGTACAGCGCGTAGACCTGACTCCCATTCTGACCCCAGAGCTCATCGCAAAAGTCCAAGCAGACCGGGAGAACACTCAGTTAAAAATGATTGTCATATTTCGAGATGACAAGGTGGAAATCACCGTTGAACCTTATAAGTGGCGATGAATTTCTGCATTCGGAGCAATTCCGCATATGAGAGGCAGGCTGGCGTACCCTGGACCAGCAGGACGTGGCGCCCAGAGCAACGCATCTTGGGCAGCAGCAGGTACTGGCAAAGGTATCGGACAGCGCCTGCCGGGCCAGTACCACGACGCCGAAACCGGGCTGCACTACAACCTGCACCGCTACTACGACCCGGACCGGGGCCAATACCTCACGCCCGATCCGCTAGGCACGCCGGATGGGCCTAATCCTTATGGCTATGTGCGGGGCAATCCGCTGCGGTATGTGGATCGATCCGGAGGGGTTGATTCTGTTTGCGTTTGATGGGACTAATAATTCAAATCCACCACCCGAGGGCGATACTTTTTCCAACGTCTACAAGTTTTATTTAGCGTATGACGAAAAATCAAACGGGGAGAAATGGTACATGAACGGTGTGGGCCGCGATGACAAGGAGGGAAAAATCATCGCACCAAAAAATGACTACAAAGTGGCCACTACCGCACGTGCACGTGTGGACCATATGCTGAAAAATCTTGATAAATTCATGGAGGAGCATACGTTTTCAGATGGCAAAAAGGTCAGTATCGATATCGTGGGTTTCAGCCGTGGTGCAGCCATGGGCCGGGACTTTGCGAACCGGGTTGCCACCCGTATCAAAGAACAGCATTGGAAAAAGGAATCCGCTTGCGTTGGGCTGAATTTCTTGGGTTTATGGGACACAGTGGCGCAATTTGGTGCAAATGGGCTACACAATGATCAATGGCAACTGGCCATTCCTTCGGAAGTGCAGCATGTTTTTCATGCAGTAGCACTCAATGAGCATCGCTACCTGTTCCCAGGAGAGGGCATAACCCGAGGCACTCAACTGGGATTCATAGGAAGCCATGCAGATATCGGTGGCAGCTTTGGCACCGGAGATCTATCGAATGTGGCGTTGAACTGGATCGCTGAAATGGCAAAAGAAAGTGGTATCACTATGAATGATTGGAAGGATGTGGGAGATGCAAAATGGGGCAAGGTAACAGAGCCAGTTCTCCACGACAAAAGCTATATCTATTCTGATCCTCCCGAAGACAGTGCCTTTTGCATAAGAGAAAACAATGGAAGAGCAAAAGATTGTGTTCCCAGAAAAAAGCTCAGTCCTGGTGGCATGAGTTCTGAGGAAAGCCAGAAATTCATCATATACAGAACCAGGCCGGGATTGGATTCAGATGGATCTTCGCGCATCACCGGTGACGTCAACATGAAGGAGTACGCCCAATGGCTCAAAGAAAATTATGGACTGACCGTCGCGCTGCAATAAGATATTGCTGCGCGACAATCGCTTCGTCTCTGATTGGTTGTGCGCATCGGGAAACAGGCTTCGGCTTATCGCTGAAATTTTATAATAAAGGTTCTCGCCCGCTGGTAACCAGAAGATTTGATTTTGACGGAAAACGAGGGCCAATACCTGGCTATCTTGGCCCTGGTGGAGGTGGCGCAAATATGAGCTTCATGCCAGGAGACATTAAAAGCGGAGTCCCGAAACTCGTAGAGGCAGAGTGGATTCTTCATAGCAAGGAATATACCGCGTGGTCAAAAAGCACATCCCGCGAGGAAAAATACACCATTGAAAATGAAAAAATCTATGAACAACTATGGGCTGCAAACCCTCATTACATACAGCGCGTAGATTTGACTCCCATTCTGACTCCAGAGCTCATCGAAAAAGTCCAAGCAGACCGGGAGAACACTCAGTTAAAGATGATTGTCATATTTCGAGATGACAAATTGGAAATCATCGCCGAACCTTATAAGTGGCGCTAAACAGAAGCAGTTACTCAGAAAATCAATAAGGGACATATGCAGGAAAATAAACTCCAGCCCATCCATGACGATATGGATGCAAACCCCGTAAGACAGGCGTACAACAGCCATGCCAGAGTCAGTTCGGACAACGGTATGCCCGAGACTGCAGCAGAGCCGCCCACCATGCATCGTCGCCCCATCGCCGCCCGGGAGCATGGCTGGGCGCGGGCATTGAGCTCTGCGCTGGCGCGGTGTGCGATCACGCCCAACCAGATCTCTGTGTTCAGTGTTCTGTTTGCAGGAGCAGGCGCCGCCATGCTGGTGTGGATGCCGACGCCCATGGGGTGGCTTGGCTGCGCAGCCTGTGTGCAATTGCGCCTGCTGTGCAATCTGCTAGATGGCATGGTGGCCGTGGAAGGGGGCAAGCAAACCCCAACCGGCACGCTCTACAACGAGTTTCCCGATCGGATAGCAGATTCGCTGCTGCTGCTGGGCCTGGGCACTGCAGCTGGGCAGTCCTGGCTGGGATGGTTGGGCGCCCTGCTGGCTGCCTTGACCGCCTATGTGCGGTTAACGGGCGCCAGCCTGGGTCTGGAACAGGATTTTCGCGGCCCGATGGCCAAGCAGCATCGCATGGCGGTGCTGACAGCGGCCTGCCTTTTGGCCGCAGGCCTGGGCCTGCTGGGCCACGAAGTTGCTGGCCCCATTCTGGGCACTGCAGCCTGGGGCATAGCACTCGGAGCCCTCTTGACCTGTGTTGCCCGCACCCAGGCGATCGCCAGGCTGTTGAAAGGGGACTGAGATGCTGCCGCACCTGCTTGCCGCATCGGCACGGATATTCATTGGCGCCTATCCGCGCTGGCAGGGCTCAAGCCCACAGTCGCGCCAACGCGTCTACTTTGCCAATCATGCCAGCCATCTGGACACGGTGGCACTATGGGCAGCACTGCCACGCCATCTGCGCGCCCGTACCCGGCCGGTAGCCGCCCGGGACTACTGGGGACGTGGATTGCACAGCCTGCTGGCCTTGCGCGGCTTCAATGCCGTGCTAATAGACCGCCACCGCGCCCAACCCGAGCAAGATCCGTTGCAGCCGCTGTATGAGGCACTGGAGCGTGGTGATTCACTGATCCTCTTTCCCGAAGGCACGCGCCATCAGGAGACCGTGCCCCAGCCATTCAAGTTCGGCCTCTACCACCTGGCACAACGTTTTCCTCAAGTGGAATTCATTGCCGTCTATCTGGACAATGCGCGCCGCTGCCTGCCCAAAGGCAGTGTGGTGCCTCTGCCGCTGATCTGCACCGCATGGTTCGGGCCACCCGTTGAACTGCAGCCTGGCGAGAGCCGGCTGGATTTTCTGGAACGCGCCCGCGCCGCAGTGGAGAGCATGGCATGAGCACTCCATTCCAGGACTACCTTCCCGCCTCTTTGGTGGTCGCCACCAACGCACGTGTGCCCGACAGCTTCTGGTGGATCTTCGTTTCCCTGCTGGGGCTGCTTTCCGTGGCCAGCGCCACAGGCGCGGCCTTGTCGCTTTACCGCCCCGGGCCAGTGGTCCAGAACCTCAACGCACGCATACGGTCTTGGTGGCTGATGGTCGCGATTCTGGTCATCAGCTTCTTGCTGGGCAAACCCGTCACGCTGGCGCTATACGGAATGCTCTCGTTTTTTGCGCTGCGCGAATTCATCTCGCTGACGCCGACGCGGCACGGAGACCATCTTGCCTTGTGTCTTTGCTTTTATGTAGCGATCCCGTTGCAGTACTGGCTGATCGGCACGGACTGGTATGGCCTGTTCTCCATCTGCATTCCTGTCTATGCCTTTTTGCTGCTGCCTGCGGTGTCTGCACTGTCAGGCGATACCACGGATTTTCTGGCGCGCAGTGCCAAGGTCCAATGGGGCCTGATGCTCACGGTGTATTGCCTGAGCCATGCTCCGGCGCTGATGCTCTTGCAGATCCCTGGTTACGAAGGCCAGAGCCTGATGCTGCTGCTTTATCTGCTGCTGGTCGTGCAGTTGAGCGATGTCCTGCAATATGTGTTTGGCAAGCTGTTTGGCAAGCACCTGCTCGCCCCCCAGGTCAGCCCGTCGAAAACCGTGGAAGGCCTGATAGGAGGTGGCCTGAGTGCGGCATTGGTGGGAATGGGATTGTGGTGGATCACGCCTTTCACACCGGTTGAATCAGGACTGCTCTCCCTATTGATCGTGCTGTGCGGTTTTCTGGGAGGTCTGGCCCTGTCAGCCGTCAAGCGCAGCCTGAAAGCGAAAGATTGGGGCGAGATGATTCAAGGCCATGGGGGCATGCTGGATCGCCTGGATTCAGTGGTGTTCTCTGCCCCCGTCTTCTTTCATGTTGTGCGCTATGCCTATGCATGAATTCGACAGACCATCGATCTATATATCATCATCTTAATTGTTTATACTCATTTCAAAAAACACATATCAATTATGAGAAATATTATTGCCCAAAAATTAATTTCCTATGCTATAGCGATATTTTCTTCTGCGCTGGTTTCCGGCTGTGGAATCTGGAGACCTTATGATGGATTCAAGGACCCACCCTACGCAAAGGGACAGCTTGTAGAAGCGCAGCATAAAATCAACCAATGTCATTGGTGCAAGTCTGGAGGCTATGGTGACTCAGCATATTTTTCAAAGGAAAACTGTTCCAACGGAATGTCATCTTCAAGCCAGATGTATGACATTGAAAAAATATTTAAAGATGCAGATAAACTGCTGGCTCAAGCCATACCAAAAGAAAAATGGATTTTCACCAGAAAGACATTTGTTGGCACTGATAGATATTTTTATCCAGCAAGAGTGTTCATACCCAGCATAGACCCCTTGACACTTATCATTATCCCTTGGGATAAATATGACTTAAAGCGAATACTCGATCATTCGTCACACATATTAGACATTACACAGAAATACTATGAATTTGAATATATCGATAAAAGTAAATCAAATTTACAAAAAAGAATCGTCATTGGATGGCCATCCGAACTATTCATTCCACTTGAAGTAAGAGGTAGCTTACCGGTGATTCCAGAGCAACTAAGAGTTATTGCCAAGGGCTTCGATAAGACAATAACCATCCCGGCAGTCCAAAAAAATCAAGAATTTACCTTGGACGTTGCAGATCAGAAAATTAAATTCACTCCATCAGGTGAAAAATTAAATATCGCGTTCACAAGTAAAGGCATAAATTGCCGATAGACTCAAAAAAGCATCATTCAATGCGGGGGCCCTCGCTTTCGAACCACCAAAATATTGCAGGGCCTACATGCAACGGCCACAGCGTTGACCGTGGGCTGCCCAAGCAGGCCCCCTCCTACCGGCCCCTCCCCCTCACCTCAACGTAAACACCTCCAGCGACCGCTCCAGCGACTGGGCGCTGGCGCGCAGCGAGCCCGCCGCGCCGGCCGATTGTTCGACCAGGGCGGCGTTTTGCTGGGTGACGGAGTCGAGCTGGGCCACGGCGTCGTTGACCTGGGCGATGCCTACGGATTGTTCGCGCGTGGCGATGCTGATCTGGTGGACCAGGTCGCTGACGCGGCCCACGGCGTCGACCATGCCGTCGATGGTGCGGCCTGCGGCGTCCATGCGGGCGTTGCCATCGTTGATGCCGTCCACGGTGCGGTTGATGAGGCCGCTGATTTCCTTGGCGGCCGAGGCGCTGCGCTGGGCGAGGGCCCGCACTTCGCCGGCCACGACGGCAAAGCCGCGGCCCTGCTCGCCTGCGCGTGCCGCTTCGACGGCGGCATTCAGGGCCAGCAGGTTGGTCTGGAAGGCAATGCTTTCGATCACGCCGATGATCTCGCCCATGCGGCGCGAGGAGCCGCGGATGTGCTCCATGGCAGCGCCCACTTCCTGGATGGCGGCGCCGCTCTTGCCGGCGACCTGGCGGCTCTGGTCGCTTTCATGGGCCATGAGCTGGGCCGTGTCGGCGGTCTGTGCGACGGTGCCCGATATCTCTTCCATCGAGGCCGCCGTCTGCTGCAGGCTGGTGGCCTGGGATTCTGTGCGCTGCGCGAGGTCGAAGCTGCCCTGGGCGATCTCGTGGGCCGTCGTGGCAAAGCCGCGCATTTCGGTGCGCACGTCGCCGACCACGGCGCGCAGGTTGATCTGGATCTGCTGCAGCCGCTGCATCAGGGCGCCCATGGGGCCGCTGTAGTCGTGCTGCATGTTGGTGCCCAGCTGGCAGCTGGCAATGTCGGCGGCAAAGCCGCTGGCCTGCTCCAGGCCCGCCACGCAGCGCTGCTGGAAGCGCCACAGCACAAAGCTGCCACCCGCCAGCAAGGCGGCCAGGCGCGTGCCCCAGGCTGCGGCTCCCTGCCAGCCCAGCAGGTCGGGCAGCATGGCCGCCAGGCCCACGCCGCCCAGCATCAGCGCCATGCGCGCGGTCAGGCCCAGGTCGCCGCGGCGGTCCCACAGCCCGGCCAGGCCCAGGCGGCGCAGTTCACCGCCGCGCAGTCGCAGGGTTTCCTGGCCGGCATCGGCTTCGGCGCGCATGCGGGCATAGAGGGCTTCGGCGGCTTCGATCTCAGCCGCCTGGGGCTTGGTGCGCACGGACAGGTAGCCGCGCGGCCGGCCGCCTTCCATGATGGGCGTGACGTTGGCGCGCACCCAGTAGTGGTCGCCGTTCTTGCGCCGGTTCTTGACCAGGGCGGTCCACGGGTAGCCGTGGGCGATGGTGCGCCACATGTCCTTGAAGGCGGCGGCCGGCATGTCCGGATGGCGGATGAGGTTGTGCGGCTGGTCGATCAACTCCTCGTAGGTATAGCCGCTGACCCGCACGAAGGCAGGGTTGCAATGGGTGATCTCGCCCTTGGTGTTGGTGACGGATACCAGCAGCTCATCGCCCGGAAAGTCGTAGTTGAGCTGGCTGACGGGCAAATTCACGCGCATGGGTACCACTCCTTTGGGATGTCTCTTGTTCTTGTGAAATGGCAAGGCGAAGCGCTCTGAAGCCACCGGAATCCATCAAACGGAAACACAAATTCACATTTCCAAATCATCTCACAGCACGGCAACCCCAGTCCCATGCTCGGAACTGGTGCATGGTTTTACAGCGTGTGCGCCAGATTTGTGGTGATGATTCAGAACAGTTGAGGTGTAAAGGGATCGCTGTCCGGCGCGGGCTGGGCCGGTCCCCTGAGCAGTTGCTCGCGCGCCAGCGGGTCGTGGGCGGTGGCGTTCCAGTCGGCCGTGCGAACGAGGTTGCCCACGCGCACGCCCAGCAGGCGCAGCCGCTTGGCCAGGGGCACGCGCTTGAGGCATTGGCCTGCGGCGCGGCGCAGGGTGGCGGCATCGGCCATGGGCAGCTCCAGCGTGTGGTCGCGCGTGGCGGTCTTGAAGTCGTCGTAGCGCAGCTTGATGCCCACGGTGCGGCCCATGTAGCCCTTGCGCTGCAGGTCCTGGGCCAGGCGTTCGCACAGGTCGGTGAAGATGGCGCTCAGTTCGGCCCGGTCGCGCACGGCATGCAGGTCGCGCTCGAAGGTGGTCTCGCGGCTCATGGAGACGGGCTCGCTGTGCGTGACCACGGGCCGGTCGTCACGGCCCCAGGAGGCACCATGCAGCCAGTTGCCGTAGGCGCGGCCAAACCATTGCACGAGCTGGGGCAGGCTTTGCGCGGCCAGCTCGCCGATGGTCCGTATGCCCAGCGCCTGCAGCTTGGCGTCGGCCTTGGGGCCTATGCCATTGATCTTGCGGCAGGCCAGCGGCCAGATGACGGTCTGCAGGTCCTCGGGCTGGACGATGGAGATGCCGTTGGGCTTGTTGAATTCGCTGGCCATCTTGGCCAGCAGCTTGTTGGGGGCCACGCCGATGGAGCAGGTCAGGCCCGTGGCGTCGGTGATGGTTTTCTGGATCAGCCGGGCCAGCACGCGCCCGCCTTCGCGCTGGCCGCCAGGCACGTCGGTGAAGTCGATGTAGACCTCGTCCACGCCGCGGTCCTCCATCAGCGGGGCGATGGAGACGATGATCTCCTTGAACATGCGCGAGAAGCGCCGCACCTCGGCAAAGTCCACGGGCAGCATGATGGCCTGGGGGCACAGGCGCGCGGCCTTCATCATGCCCATGGCCGACCCCACGCCGAACTGGCGCGCCGGGTAGGTGGCCGTGGTGATCACGCCCCGGCCGACGTAGTCCTTGAGGCGCGAGAACTCGTCCACCGGAATCTCGTGCAGCCGCCCGGCGTAGCGCGCATCCAGCGCCTCGTCATGCGCGCGGCGCCCGCCGCCGATGACCACGGGCAGCCCCTTGAGCTGCGGATAGCGCAGCAGCTCCACCGAGGCATAGAAGGCGTCCATGTCCAGGTGGGCGATGCGGCGCGCAGGCGCAGCATCGGCAGGGCTTGCGGGTGTCGTGGGTGTCGTTTCAGGCACGCCGCCATTATTGCGGCAACTGTGCATTCATACAGCCTGCAGGGCTTGTTCCCACAGGCCCTGGACCATTCATCCCTGCAGGCAGATGAGGACCAGTCCCAGCACCATCAGAGCCATGCCGATCTTCTCCTGGCGGCTCAGGCTTTCGCTGAGCACGCGGCGCGAGACGATGTAGCTGAACACCACCTCGACCATGCCCAGCGTGCGCACGGGCGCGGCGCCTTGCAGGGCGTAGGCGGTGAACCAGGCCAGCGAGGCGGCCGCGCCCATGCCGCCGGCCAGCAGCGACACGCGCCAGGCGCGGAAGATGGGGCGCAGGCCCTGCGCGTGGGTGCGCGCAATCCAAGCGCCCAGGCCCAGGGTCTGCATGAGCTGGGCAATCAGCACGCCCCAGGCGCCCGACAGCCAGGGAGATATCTCGCCCAGGCGCGCCAGTTCCACGGCGCCGCCCCGGTAGCCCACGGTGGCGATGGCAAAGCAGGCACCGCAGGCCAGGCCGTAGAGCGCCGAGCGGCTGGCCCAGGCCGACAGCGACAGCATCTGGCCGCGCGGCGGCAGCGACAGGATGAGCACGCCCAAGGTGGCCAGCGCCATGGCCAGCAGGGCCACGGCCGTGGGCAGCTCGTGCAGGAAGAGGCCTGCGAACAGGGCGACCTGCAGCACCTCGGTCTTGGACAGGGTGACGGCCACGGCGAAGTTGCGCTCCTTCATGGCCAGCAGCAAGGCCGCCGTGGCCGCTACCTGGAAGAAGGCGCCCAGCGCGATCCAGCCCAGGTAGGCCCAGGAGAACCGGGGCAGCGCCCAGGCCCCGTCCCCTCCCAGGTACAGCGCCAGCAGGTAGATGCCGGCAAACGGCAGGCCGTAGAGAAAGCGCACCAGGGTGGCCGGCAGGGTGCCGAGTTCGGAGGTCAGCGAGCGCTGGGCCGTATTGCGCACAGTCTGGGCGGCTGCGGCGAACAGCACCACGGGCACCCACAGCCAGGTCAGGTCTTGGAGGGAAGAAAGCATGTCGGCAAAAAAGGGAAGGCACCGCCGGCATGGCGCGGGCGACTGAGTGCCGGCCAGCATAGCCGCCGGTCGGGCACCAGGCGCACGCACTTGGAGAAGGCTGCCGCGCCCGGCAGCGAAACAGAGGCCGGCCAGCCAACGCTGCACGCGCGCCCTGCTCTGGCCAGGGCAAGCAGGCTGCGTTGTGCAGCAGCACGGCCGTCGCCAATGGCGAGCGGGCCTGCGCGGCGCGCTACAGGTCGCGCCGGATCAGCGCGCCCTTGAACAGCACCGGTCCCGTGGGCCCGGTCTGGCTGGGCACGCCGCCCTTGGGCTCCAGGCTGATGGCCAAGGCAGGCACGCCCTGGACTTCGGCGGCCGCTGCCGTCAGCTTCACGAGCTTGTCGCGTCCCAGCACGCCCAGCGATTGCGGGCCGCCCTGGGGCGGCAGGGCCCACAGCTGCAGCGATTTGTCTGCGGCCTCGTGGAAGTCGCCCACGCGCTGCAGCACCAGGCTGTTCTTGCCGGGGTCGAAGGTCACGAGCATGGAGGCATCGGCCTTGTCGTCGGCCAGCACGGCCACGTACTGGATCTGGGGCGTTGCCTGCAGCGCGACCTGGGCGGCCTGCAGCTGGTTGCGCAGCACGGCCAGCTGGCGCTCACCGCTTTGGCGCAGGTCCTGGTGCGACCACAGCCCCACGGCCACGGCCGCCACGGTGGCGCAGGCGCCCAGCAGGGCCGCGCCGCGCCACCAGGCCAGGGCACGGCCCACGCCGGATTTCGCGCGTTCGTCCAGGCCTTGCCCATCAACGGCGCGCCGCCGGTGCGGCTGGGCGGCGCGGGCTTTTTCGGCCTGCAGCAGGTTGTCGAAGCGGACCCAGACCGCATCGTCGGGGCGCACGGGAGCCTGCATTTCGGACAGGGCCGACCAGCGGCCCTGCCACAGCAGGGCGGCGGCGCGCACCGGGGCCTGGTCACGGGCCAGTTGCTCGAAGCGGCGGCGTGCCGCACCGCGCAGCGTGCCCAGGGCGTATGCGGCGGCCAGCCGGTCCAGCAGTTCGGGGTGTCGGGAAATATTCATGGCAAATCCTTGGGCCGCTCAGAGCATGTCATCTGCATCACGCATGGCGCGAGAGGCAGCGGCGCAACTGCTCCAGGCCGCGCCGGATCCAGGTTTTGACCGTGCCCAGCGGCAACTGCAGCTGGCCGGCCAGTTCGCCGTGGCTGAGGTCACGCAGGTAGGCCAGGCTGACCACCTCGCGCTGGCGGCCTTCCAGCCGCTCCAGGCACTGGTACAGCGCCACCGCCTGCTCGCTGGCCTCGGCCAGTTGCAGCGGGCCCTGGCTTTCATCGCTACCGCCGCCATGGGCCGCCAGTTGCGCCTCATCGAACTCCTCGTTCAGGTGCAGGCGTTCGGCGCGGCGCCGGCGCAGGAAGTCCAGCGCCCTGCTGCGCACCACCAGGCCCATCCAGGCCAGCGGCGGGCTCAGCGAGCCCCGGTAGCCCGAGGCGCTGCGCCAGATGTGCAGGTAGCTGTCCTGCAGCACGTCTTCGGCCCAGTCCTTGTGCCGCAGGATGCGCAGCGCAAGCCCGTACAGCCGGGACGAGGTGGCCTCGTACAGGCTGCGGAGCGCGGGCTCGTCCTGCGCTGCGATGCGGTCCAGAAGGTCCATCAGCTCTTGGTCGGTTGGTGTGGTGCCCATGCACGCATTGTGGGCGAGCGGGCGGCCCCGTGGCCCGCACTGTTGCGTCGCCGCCCCGGGGGGCTTGTCGTGTCCTTCAATCGGCTGCAGGGGTCATATCGGTGGCCTGCAGGGGGTCTGGTACCGGTCTGCCGGCCTGCGCCGGCTCTCACTGGGCAATACGCAGCACATTGCGAACCGGATGCGGATAAATTTTTTTTGCACCCAGGTGAATCCAACCTCACCCATGCTGCGTATTCCGTGTGTCGCGCCCCGGACAGCGGTCCAAGGCGACATCCCTCAACCCCTCGACCTGGAGAACCTCATGAGCTACATCCTCCCCCTCGGCCTGGCCACCATGGCTGCACTGACGCTTGGCGCCTGCTCCTCCATGGACATGAGCAAGAGCTATTCCCAGTCCGGCCTGCCGGCCGCCGTGCAGGTGCCCGCAGGCCACAAGGTCGCCATGGAAACCGTCGGCATCGGCCAGATCACCTACGAGTGCCGCGCCAAGAAGGACCAGGCGATGGAGCAGGAGTGGGCCTTCGTCGGCCCCGATGCCCGCCTGACGGACCGCCAGGGCCGCGTCATCGGCCGCTACTTCGGCCCGCCCGCCACCTGGGCGCACCAGGACGGCTCCAAGGTCACGGCCACCCAGGTCGCGGTGGCTCCGTCCAGCGCAGGCAACATCCCCCTGCAACTGGTCAAGGCCGAACCTGCCACCGGCATGGGCGCCATGCAGGGCGTGACCTATATCCAGCGCGTGGCCACGCGCGGCGGCGTGGCGCCGGCCATGGCCTGCAACAGCTCCACGCTGGGCCAAAAGCAGGTGGTGCAGTACCAGGCCGACTACATCATCTGGAAGGCTTCCTGATCCGCCGCCACCGGTGCCGCTACGGCTGCCCGCCCCCTGCCCCGAAGGCCGAGGGCGGCATGCCGAACTGGCGCCTGAAGGCCAGCGAATAGGCGCTGTGGCTTTCATAGCCGGCCTCCAGCGCCACCTGCACGATGGGCCGGCCGGCCAGCAGGGCCTGCATGGACGACAGCAGCCGCGCGCGCTGCCGCCAGCGGCCGAAACTCAGGCCGGTGGCCTGCAGGAAATGGCGGTGGAAGGTCTTCTCGCCCATGGCCAGCCGTGCGGCCCAGTCGGCGGCCGTGGCGGCCAGGTTTTCAGCCCGTTCACCGCCCTGGCCCACGGCCTGGCCTTCTTCGGCCAGCGCGCGGCAGACAGCCGCCATGCGCGCATCCTGCGGCCAGGGCAGGTGAAATGGCACGACAGGCGGCTGGCGCAATTCCTGCAGCAGCAGTTCGACGACCAGCCGGTTTCTCGTTTCATCCTGTCCGCGCTGCGGCGCCGCCGGCCAGCGCGCGACCTCGCTGATCAGCTCGCGCAATAGCGGCGAGACCTCGATCACGCAGTCCGCCACCGGCAGCCCCTGCGCCGCCTGGGCATCCACGAACAGGCTGCGCACCTGCACGGCACCACGCATGCGCAGGCTGTGCGGCACGCCCGAGCACAGCCAGACGCCGCGCGTGGGTGGCACCACCCAGCGCCCGCTGCGCGCGCGCACCTCCAGCACGCCCTGCACGGCATAGAGCAGTTGGCAGCATTCGTGGGAGTGCTCCTGCACTTCCATCCCGGCCGGATAGTCACCGGCCACGCCCGTGACGGGCAAGGGCGCGGCAGCCTGCAGCTCAGGCAGGCCGGCATGGCCACAGGGCACGGCGGGAAGGTCGGCGGCAGTGCGCATGTTTGTCCAGATCCATGGAGAAAATGAGAAATTCTATAAAGACAGACAAATGCCCTGCCCGCAAACTGGCACCCGTTCCCTGTGATTCACCGCCATCGCACCATGCACCGCCTGCCCTCGCCCTCCCTACCATCCCTGGCCCATGGCCGGGGTCCGGGCGCCTGCGCAGGCGCCGCATTTCGCACCGACTCTCCCTGATCCCGGCCTGGCGCAGCTTCCCCACACCGGGAAGCCAGGAGAGCGGGGCTGCCGGCCGATCCGGTGGCTGCATACCCAGCGTTTCCTGCGAGGCCCGCATGCTGAAGAATCCCGCGTCCAGATACCTTCCCTTCCCCGCCGTCGACCTGCCCGACCGCCAATGGCCTTCGCGCCAGCTGAGCCAGGCGCCCGTGTGGCTGTCCACCGACCTGCGCGACGGCAACCAGGCCCTGTTCGAGCCCATGAACCGCGAGCGCAAGCTGCGCCTGTTCCACGAGCTGGTGCGCATAGGCTTCAAGGAGATCGAGGTGGGCTTTCCCTCTGCCTCGCAGACCGACTACGCCATCGTGCGCCACCTGATCGACGAAGGGCTGATCCCCGCCGATGTGACACCCATGGTCATCACCCAGCTGCGCGAGGACCTGATCCGCGCCACGGTGGACAGCGTGGCCGGCGCGCGGCGCGCCATCGTGCACTTCTACAACGCCGTGGCACCGGCCTGGCGCGAGATCGTCTTCGGCATGCAGGTGCCCGAGATCATCGCCATGGTGGAGCGGCACATCGCCCTGCTGCGCGAACTCACCGATGCCCACCCCGAGACCGAATGGGTTCTGCAGTACTCGCCCGAGACGTTCTGCATGGCCGAGCTGGAGGTATCGCTGGCCGTGTGCAACGCGGCCATCCGCGCCTGGGATGCAGGCCCCGCGCGGCCCATGATCATCAACCTGCCGACCACGGTGGAGGTGAGCACGGCCAATGTCTTCGCCGACCAGATCGAGTGGATGCACCGCCGCCTGGAGCGGCGCGAGCACATCGTGCTGTCCGTGCACCCGCACAACGACCGGGGCACGGGCGTGGCCTGCGCCGAGCAGGCGCTGCTGGCCGGCGCCCAGCGCGTGGAAGGCTGCCTGTTCGGCAATGGCGAGCGCAG
This sequence comes from Delftia sp. WY8, assembly GCF_018437695.1. Lineage (NCBI taxonomy): Bacteria > Pseudomonadati > Pseudomonadota > Betaproteobacteria > Burkholderiales > Comamonadaceae > Delftia > Delftia sp. WY8. Next base: position 5,100,477 of record NZ_CP049795.1, on the reverse strand, counting down.
CGGCAACCTCGATGTGGTGACGCTGGCGCTCAACCTGTACACGCAGGGCATCGCGCCGGGACTGGACTTCTCGGACATCGCCGCCGTGGCGCGCATTGCGGAGGAATGCACGGCCCTGCCCATCCACCCGCGCCACCCCTATGTGGGCGACCTGGTGTTCACGGCGTTCTCGGGCTCGCACCAGGACGCCATCGCCAAGGGCTTTGCGGCGCAACGGCCCGATGCGCCCTGGCGCGTCCCCTACCTGCCCATCGACCCGCAGGACCTGGGCCGCACCTACGACAGCATCGTGCGCGTCAACAGCCAGTCGGGCAAGGGCGGCATCGCCTTCCTGCTGCAGCACGACCATGGCGTGACCATGCCCCGGCGCATGCAGGTGGAATTCAGCGCCGTGGTGCAGCGCCAGGCCGACGCCAGCGAGGCCGAGCTGGCCAGTGAAGACCTGTGGGAGCTGTTCGAGTCCACCTACCTCGCACCCCGGCAGCTTCCCTGGCGCTACCACAGCCACCATCTGTTCGACAGCGCCAAGGGCCAGGGCATTGCGTTGGAAGTGGTGCGGACGGACGGGCTTCGAATGCAGCTGCATGGCGAGGGCAGCGGTCCCATCGACGCCGTGGCCGCTGCCATCGGCCAGCACCTGGGCGTGGCGCTGCGCATAGACCACTACGAGGAGCGCAGCCTGGGCCAGGGCGCCGGCGCCACGGCGCTGGCCATCGTCGAGGCCGCCCTGCCCGGCGTGGCGGGCACGCGCTTCGGTGCGGGGCGCCATGCCAACATCGTGACCGCGTCCATCCTGGCCGTGCTGCATGCGGCGGGCCGGCTGGTGGCGGCGCAGCCGGAAAACCGGCGCGTACCTGCCCAAGCCTGAGGCGCAGCCTGAAAGGAGAAAAGGACCGCCGAGGCGGTCCTTTTCTCGTGCAGCTTTTGCCGGTTCAGCGCACGGCGCCCGGATAGGTTCCGGGCAGCAGGATGCTGCGGTCCACGGTATCGATCTGCGTGTGGCCGCAGAAGGCCATGGTGGTCTCCAGCTCCTTCTGGATGATCTGCAGGGCGCGCGTCACGCCATGCTCGCCGTAGGCACCCAGGCCGTAGAGGAAGCTGCGGCCGATCATGGTGCCCTGGGCGCCCAGGGCACGCGCCTTGAGCACGTCCTGCCCGCTGCGGATGCCGCCGTCCATCCAGACCTCGATGTCCTTGCCCGCCGCCTCGGCAATGCCCGGCAGCGCCTCGATGGACGAGGGTGCACCGTCGAGCTGGCGCCCGCCGTGGTTGCTGACGACGAGCGCGTCGGCGCCGCTGTCGGCCGCCAGGCGCGCGTCCTCGGCGTCCATGATGCCCTTGAGGATGAGCTTGCCGCCCCAGAGCTTCTTGATGCGCTCCACGTCGCCCCAGTTCAGGCTGGGATCGAACTGGCTGGCGGTCCACGACGACAGCGAACTCATGTCGGCCACGCCATCCACATGGCCGACGATGTTGCCGAAGGTGCGGCGCTTGGTGCCCAGCATGCCCAGGCACCAGTGCGGCTTGGTCGCCAGGTTGGCCAGGTTGCGCAGCGTGGGCTTCGGTGGCGTGGACAGGCCGTTCTTGATGTCCTTGTGGCGCTGGCCCAGGATCTGCAGGTCCAGCGTCAGCACCAGGGCCGAGCAGTTGGCCGCGCGGGCACGCTCGATCAGGCGCTCCATGAACCGGCGGTCGCGCATCACATAGAGCTGGAACCAGAACGGATGGCGGCCCGTGTGCTCGGCAATGTCCTCGATGGAGCAGATGCTCATGGTGGACAGAGTGAACGGAATGCCGAAGGCCTTGGCCGCGCGCGCGCCCAGGATCTCGCCGTCGGCATGCTGCATGCCGGTCAGGCCCGTGGGCGCGATGGCCACGGGCATGGCGACCTGCTCGCCGATCATGGTGGTGCGCGTGCTGCGCCCCTCCATGTTCACGGCCACGCGCTGGCGCAGCTTGATCCGGTGGAAGTCGTCCTCGTTGGCGCGGTAGGTGCCCTGGGTGTAGGAACCCGAATCGGCGTAGTCATAGAACATGCGCGGCACGCGGCGCTGGGCCACGACGCGCAGGTCTTCGATGCAGGTGATTTTGGAAAGGTCGGTGGACACGTTTGCTGGCTTTCTGGAACCCGCATGCCGCGGGACTGCCGAGCATGGTAGTGCCGTGCGCGGGCTCCGGCCACCCGTTCGGGTTTGAAGTGATTTGTGCGCCGATTGAAATTTTCTCTCTCGCAGCCCAACCCAGGGCTAACGCTAGTGCGCCAAACCGCCATGGGAGTAACGATCCGCCCCGCACAACATCCTAAAAACTCTTCAGGAGAAGCTCCTATGGTTTGGCAACAGGTCTACGACCCTCTTTCCAACATGTGGCTGTCCACACTGCTTGCGGCCATTCCGGTCGTGGTCATGCTGGTGGGACTGGGCTTTTTGCACATGAAGGCCCATCTGGCGGCCGGCGCCGGGCTGGTTGCCGCGCTGGTGATCGCGGTCTTCGTCTACAACATGCCGGCCGGCATGGCCGGGCGCGCGGCGCTGTTCGGCGGCTTCACGGGGCTGCTGCCCATCGGCTGGATCGTTCTGAACATCATCTTCCTGCACCAGCTGACCGAGAAGAACGGCAGCTTCAAGATCCTGCAGGACTCCATTGCCGGCATCACCGAGGACAGGCGCATCCAGCTGCTGCTGATCGCCTTCGCCTTCGGCGCCTTCTTCGAGGGCGCGGCCGGCTTCGGCACGCCCGTGGCCGTGACGGCGGCCATCCTCATCGGCCTGGGCTTTTCGCCGCTGGCCGCCTCGGGCCTGTCGCTGATCGCCAATACCGCGCCCGTGGCCTTCGGCGCGCTGGGCACGCCGGTGATCACGCTGGCCAAGGTCCATGGCTACGACCTGATGGAGGTCACGGCCATGGTCGGCCGCCAGCTGCCGTTCTTCTCGGTGCTGGTGCCGTTCTGGCTGATCTGGGCCTTTGCCGGGCGCAAGGCCATGATGGAGATCTGGCCCATCATCCTGGTGACCGGCGTGTCCTTCGCCATTCCGCAGTACCTGGTGTCCAACTTCATCGGCCCCGAGCTGGTGGACATCATCGCGGCCATCGTCTCCATGGTCTGCACGGTCGGCTTCCTGCGCATATGGCAGCCCAGGACCATCTGGCGCTCGACCTCGCTCAAGGGCCATGAGAGCAGCGGCGGCGAAGCCCAGGCGCCCCGCGCCGTGACCCAGCACCCGCGCGCCGACGTGATCCGCGCCTGGACGCCCTGGGCCATCCTCACGGTCTTCGTCTTCATCTGGGGCCTGCCCTCGGTCAAGGCGGCGCTCAATGGCCTGTTCGCACCGGCCTTTCCCATGGAAGGCCTGCACAACATGGTCGAGAAGGTGCCGCCCGTGGTGCGCCAGCCCACCAAGGAAGGCGCCATCTACACGCTGAACCTGCTGTCGGCCACGGGCACGGGCATCCTGCTGTCGGCCATCGTGGGCGGCCTGGTCATGAAGTACAACCCCGTGCAATTGGTCAGCCAGTTCGTGCGCACCCTCTGGCTGGTGCGTTATTCGCTCATCACCATCGTGCTGATGCTGGCGCTGGGCACGCTGACGCGCTACTCGGGCACCGACACCACGCTGGGCCTGGCCTTCGCCAACACCGGCGTGTTCTACCCCTTCTTCGGCACGCTGATGGGCTGGCTGGGCGTGGCGCTCACGGGTTCGGACACGGCATCGAACGTGCTGTTCGGCGGCATGCAGAAGGTGGCGGCCGAGCAGCTCGGCCTGTCGCCCAACCTCATGGGCGCGGCCAACAGCTCGGGCGGCGTGATGGGCAAGATGATCGATGCGCAGTCCATCGTCGTCGCCTCCACGGCCACGCGCTGGTTCAACCACGAGGGCGACATCCTGCGCTACGTGTTCTTCCACTCCGTCGCCCTGGCCTGCCTGATGGGCATCTTCGTGACGCTGCAGGCCTATGTCTGGCCGTTCCGCCTGATGGTCAATTGAGCCTTGCGCATCTGCGTCAGGCCCCAGCCGCCCGCATGCGCCGGGCGGCTTTTTTGCGCCTGGGGTACGCATCGCTGCATCAACAGATGCGCAGCGGCATTTATGGTTGTACCATGCAACCATATTCAAACCCTGCACGGCCCCAAGGAGCACCCATGCCGCAGCACGATCTTTCCCTGGTGGACGACATCCGCGCCGCCTCGCGCCAGATGGTGCGCGAGCTGGGCTTCATGCAGGCCACGCTGGCGGCCACGGACTATCCGCCCTCGGCCGTGCACGCCATCCTGGAGATCGGCGCGCAGGGGTCCATGGCGGCCTCGCAGCTGGCCCAGGCGCTGGGGCTGGAGAAATCCAGCGTCAGCCGCATGGTGCGCAAGCTGGTGGAGGCCGGCGAGCTGAAGGAAACCGCCGATGGCGAGGACGGCCGCGTCAAGCGGCTGGCCCTCACCGCCAAGGGCCGGCGCACGCTGGCCGCCATCGAGGCCTTCGGGCGCCAGCAGGTGACGGCCGCGCTGGACCGCATGCAGCCGCCGCAACAACAGGCGGTCTCGCGCGGCCTGGCCCTCTACGCCCAGGCACTGCAGGCGCATCGGCAGGCGGAGCCCCTGCCCGCACCCGCGCAGATACAGGTCCTGCCCGGATACCGGCCCGGCTGCATCGGCCGCATCGTGGAAATGCATGCGCGCTTCTATGCACGCCACGCAGGTTTCGGCGTCTTCTTCGAAAGCCGCGTGGCCAGCGGCCTGGCCGAGTTCGCTAGCCGGCTGGACAAGCCCTGCAACCAGCTGTGGACAGCGCTGGACGGCGACCGCGTCGTGGGCTCCGTGGCCATCGATGGCGAAGACCTGGCCAAGCACCCCGAGGACCGCCAGGCGCACCTGCGCTGGTTCATCCTGGACGACGGCCTGCGCGGCGCCGGCACGGGGCGCCAGCTGCTGCAGCAGGCCCTGGCGTTCTGCGACCAGCAGGCCTTCGAGGCCACCCAGCTGTGGACGTTCAGCGGCCTGGATGCGGCACGCCGGCTCTACGAATCGTCAGGCTTCACCCTGGCAGAGGAATGGCCGGGCCAGCAATGGGGCGAGACCGTGACCGAGCAGCGCTTCGTGCGGGCTCGGCCCTGATGCTGCCCTGGGGCCGCACTGATGCCTCACTGATGCCGCACTGCGGCCTTCAGCGCCCGCCCGCGCGCGAAGCCACCACGCCGGCGCCGCGCACCTCCACCTGCACGCTGTCCAGCACCTGCCCCTTGGCATCGACCAGCTCCAGCCGGTGGCGGCCGGGCCAGGGCATCCAGGCGGCGGCAGCCCCCCGGCCGATCTCCTTGGGCGGCGGCTCGGCCGCGCCGGGCGCGGCAGCACTGACCATGCGCCAGCGCAGGCTGGCGTCCTGCCATTCCTGCGTGGCGGCCGTGCCTGCCGGGCGAGCCGACAGCTGCACGCGCTGGCGGTCTGGCGGAATGTCGGGGTCCAGCGCGAGGATGGTGCCGTTGGCCGGGCGCGCAATGCGCACGCGCGAGGCGGCCGAAGTCCCGCGTGTTGATGCGGATGCGGCAGGCAGGCCGCTGCCCGCCATGGCGAACAGGCTCTGCTGCGTGCCCGCCACGAACCATTCGCTGCGCGCGCTCTCCAGCGGCAGGCCCGAGGCATCGGGACCGAAACGCACAGCCTGCTGCAGCACGCCCGCCGGCGCCTTGGGCGCGCGGCTGGGCGTGTGGGCGTGCAGGAAGCCCATCACGGCGGCCCAGACAGGTGCCGCGCCGCTGGTGCCGCTGACCGAGTGCATGGCCTCGCCGCGCGCATTGCCCACCCACACGCCCACGGTGTAGCGCTGCGACCAGCCCACGGCCCAGTTGTCGCGCATGTCCTTGCTGGTGCCGGTCTTGACGGCCGTCCAGAAGCGCGTGGCCAGCACGCTGTCGGTGCCGAAGGTGGGCGCGCGCGCCATGGGATCGGACAGGATGTCGCCCACGATGAAGGCCGCGCGTGCATCGATGGCCTGCACGGGCGCAGCCGGCTTTTGCGCTGCGGACCCCGCGCCCGTGGGCTGCGCCGCCCAGCGCACGGGCGTCAGCTGCCCGCCGTTGGCCAGGGCGCGGTAGGCGTTGGTGAGCTGCAGCAGCGGCACCTCGGCACTGCCCAGCGCCAGGCTGAAGCCGTGGTAGCCGCCGCTTTCGCGCAGCGGCAGGCCCAGGCGCTGCAGTTGCGAGAAGAAGGCATCGGGCGTGACCATGACCAGGGTGCGCACGGCCGGCACGTTGAGCGACGACGCCAGCGCCGTGCGCGCCGAGACCCAGCCCTTGAAGCGCCGGTCGTAGTTCTGCGGGATGTAGAGCCCGTTCTGCGTGGGAATGTGGGCCGATGAATCCTCGATCAGCGAGGCCGCCGTCAGCCGCCGCTCGGCAATGGCCTGGGCATAGAGAAAGGGCTTGAGCGTGGAGCCGGGCTGGCGCATGGCCGTGACGCCATCCACCTCGGCCGCCTGGCTCAATTCGCCCGACGATCCCACCCAGGCCAGCACCTCGCCCGTGGCGTTGTCCAGCACGACGATGGCGCCGTCCTCCACGTTGCGGCCCTGCAGCTCACGCAGTTGCTGCTGCAGGCTTTGCACGGCAAAGCGCTGCACGGGCGCGCTCAGCGTGGAGCGCACGCGGGCCTGGCCTTTGGACTGCGGCTCGGCCAGCAGGCGGCGCGCCAGATGCGGGGCCTGGCCTTCGCTGGCCGCCCATTGCCGGCGCAGCAGCACGCTGGCGGTGAGCAGTTCCATGGCAGTGCAGTCGCGCGCCGCCGCATCCTCGGGCGCCAGCGACTGCAGCACGCCGCAGGCGCGCCGGCCCACGCGCTCGGGCGAGGCGTTGGGCGCGCGCACCAGGGCGGCGGCAATGGCGGCCTCACGTGCGTCCAGCCCGTGCGCGGCCTTGCCGAACAGGGTGCGCGACAGCGCATCGATGCCCACGATCTCGCCCCGGAAGGGCACCAGGTTCAGGTAGGCCTCCAGGATCTGGTCCTTGCGCCAGCGCCGGTCCAGCACCTGGGCAGAGACGGTCTGACCCAGTTTCTGCACCACGCTGCGCCCGCCCGGGCCCTGGCGCCAGTCGCCGTCCAGCAGGCCCGCCAACTGCATGGTGATGGTGCTGGCGCCGCGCGTGCGCTGGTTCCAGAGGTTGCCCCAGGCGGCGGCGGACACGGCCGCCCAGTCCACGCCGCCGTGCTCGTAGAAGCGCTTGTCCTCGCTGAGCACCAGGGCCGTGCGCAGCGCGGGAGAGATGTCGGCCAGGGCCACCCAGTCGCCACGGCGCACGCTGGCGTCGGTGCGCTGGCGCTGCAGCACCTCGCCCTCGCGCGAGAGCAGTTCGGTCTCGGAGGAGCGGTGGCCTTCGCGGACTTCGGAAAAGCTGGGCAGCGCCTGGGCGGCACCGGCCGCCGCGAACAGCAGCGCGGCCGCCAGGGCCGCGCGGGGAAGACGCATGAAGGGAGAAGGTCGCCGGGATTCGATCATGGAGCCGGCATTGTCCGCCTTTGCACCAGCGGCTCAGGAAGAATGGCGTATGCCCTTCTTGAGCTTGAAGGACAGCAGCACCATGAGCACGCCGAAGACCACCGCATACGTGGCCAGCACCCAGAGCATGGCCATCATGCCCGCGCCCGGCTGGGCCAGCACGAAGGCGCCGAACAGCACGGACAGCACGCCGCCCAGGATCAGCAGCCACTCGCCCGTGATCTCCTTGCGCAGCCGCACGGCCGCCACGATCTGCAGCAGGCCCGTGACCAGGGCCCAGGCGCCGATGTACAGCGTCATGACCAGGGCCGTGACGCCGGGCGCGACCACCGTTAGCACGCCCACCACCACGCCGGCCAGACCCCACAGCAGCAGCACCCACCAATGGCGCATCTGGTCGCGCCCCTGGATGGCCGAATACACGCCCAGCAGGCCATCGACGAAGGTGAAGGCACCGAAGGTCAGCACCAGCGCCGCCAGCGATACCGCCGGCTGCGCCCAGGTCAGCACGCCGAAGGCGATGGCGACCAGGCCGCGCAGCAGCAGCACCCACCAGGTGCGGTGAAGAATCGTGGACAGCGGATTGGGGCTCATGGATGCTCCTTCAAAACAGTCCCCATGACCTTGGAGCAGGCCTGCGGCACTGTCTGTAGGCCAAGGCCGGCTTGGCGGCGGTCCCTGACCTGGATCAATCCAGCTGCAGCAGCACGGGCTGGTGGTCGGAGAGCCTTGTGTCGCTGTCCACGGCCCAGCCGCGCACATGGCCGCGCAGGCTGTCGCTGACCCAGGCGAAATCGCAGGCGCCGGGCTCGGGGCCCCACTGGCGGTCGAACAACCGGAAGGTGGGCGGCTGGGGCTGGTCCGGGTGCAGCACGCTCCAGCTGTTGTGCCACTGGCCAGCGCTCAGGGCGCCCTGCTCGCCGGCCGCCCAGGGGGCGGACAGGCCGGCGTATTCATCCTCGTGCGGCTCGAAGTTGAAGTCGCCGCAGAGCACGGCATGCGGCGTGTGCGGCTTGGTCTGCTGGGGCGAGCCGTCGCTGGCGGGCTGGGGCGGCGCCTCGGCCTGGCCCAGGGCCTCGATCTGCAGGGAACGCAGCGCCAGCGCCTGGGCCATGCGTTGGCGGCGCGAGAAATATTCGAGGTGGGTGCTCATCACCCGCACGGGGCCCAGCGCGACATCCATCACCGTGGCCGCCGTGCAGCAGCGCGGCATGCTGCGCACGCCGCCGTCGTGCGGATACGGCAGGCGGTGGTGGGCCAATTGCAGCACCGGCAGGCGCGTGGCCACCAGGTTGCCGAAGCGCTGCCGGCCCACGGCCGTGAACTCGTCCACGGCCGCGCCGAAGAAGACCTTCCAGCCTTCGGGCAGGGCCTGGCGGATCTGCGCCACCTGGTCGCCGGGCGCGCCCTGCAGGCCGGGGTAGTGGATGGCGATTTCCTGCAGGCACAGCACGTCGATATCGGCCATGGACAGCGCATGCGCCACGATGCGCTGCGGGTCCATGCGGCCGTCCAGGCCCAGGCACCATTGGGTGTTCCAGGTGAGGATCTGCATCATGCGGGCAGCGGCTCGCGCAGCTGGAACAGGTTGCCTTCGGGGTCCATGGCGTTGCAGACGCGAAAGCCCGGACCCTGCCAGGACTGCTCCCACAGCTGGCCGCCATGGGCGATGACCAGGGGACGAACGGCCGCGAAGCTGGCCACGGTGGCAAAGAATTTGAGGGCCACGTTCTCGCGCGGCTGGGGTGGCTCGGTGATGGTGATGTGCCGCGCAATCGCCTCGGGAATGGCGTGCAGCACCAGTTGCAGGTCCGGCGACTGCAGCACCATGAGCTCGCGGGTGTGGTGCAGCATGCGCATGGCCAGCACCTCCATGTAGAACAGCGCCAGCCGGTCAGGCTGCTTGGCGTAGATGAACAGACCTGCGGATGCGGGACCGGACATGGTGGACCTCGGGGTGAAAGGCTGGGACAAGGAACTTTAGCACCGCCCTCACTTGATCCCCGCACGCATGAAGCTCTGCACGAACTGGCGCTGGAACAGCACGAAGGCCACCAGCAGCGGGCCCGAGCTCATCAGCGTGGCGGCCGTGATGGTGGCCCATTCCACGCCCGACTCCACGCTGGAGAACACCTGCAGCCCCACGGTGAGCGGGCGCGCCTGCACGCTGTTGGTGATGATCAGCGGCCACAGGAAGTTGTTCCAGTGAAAGCTCACCGACACCAGCGCAAACGCCAGGTACACGGGCCGCGCCAGCGGCACGTAGACGCGCCACAGGATCTGCAGGGTGCTGGCGCCCTCCACCCGCGCGGCCTCGTCCAGTTCCCGGGGAATGCCCAGGAAGGTCTGGCGCAGCAGGAAGATGGCAAAGGCCGATGCGAAGTACGGCAGGCCGATGCCCAGCAGCGTATCGACGGCGCCCAGGCGCGACAGGGTCTGGTAGTTCGCCACCAGCAGGATGTCCGGCATGATCATCAGCTGCACCAGCACCAGGGCAAAGGCCAGGCCCTGGCCGCGAAAGCGGTAGCGCGCAAAGGCATAGGCGGCCAGCGTGCCCAGCACCAGCTGGGCCGCCAAAATCATGACCACCAGCACGGCCGTGTTCAGGAAATAGCGCGCAAAGGGCGCGGCCTGCCAGGCACGGCGAAAGTTCTCCAGCGTCCAGGGCGCGGCCAGGTCGAAGCGTGCCGAGTATTCGGGCGGATGGAAGGCCGTCCAGAACGCATAGGCCAGCGGCAGTATCCACAGCAGGGCCAGCAGCCAGGCGGCCAGCGTGTCCAGCCAGGTGGCGCCGTACAGCGCGGGCGGCGCATGGCGCGGGGCAATGGGTGCGGCGCTCATTGGTAGTGCACCTTTTTGTCGAGCACGAAGAACTGCAGCAGCGCCACGGCCGCCAGCACCACGACCAGCACCACGGTGATGGCCGCCGCATAGCCCGTGTCCCAGAACTTGAAGCCCACCTCGTACAGGTGGTAGAGCAGCAGCGTGGAGGCGTTGTCCGGCCCGCCGCGTGTGAGGATGAAGAGATGGTCCACCAGGCGAAAGGCATTGATCACCGCGTTGACCAGCACGAACAGCGTGGTCGGCATCAGCAGCGGCCACTGCACGCGGCGCAGGAAGTACCAGCGCGAGGCCCCCTCGATGGCCGCAGCTTCCCTGAGGCTGGGATTGAGCGTCTGCAGCGCGGCCAGGTAGAAGATCATGAAAAAGCCCGCCTCCTTCCACACCGCCACCACGGTCACGCAGGCCAGCGCCGTGGACGGGTCGCCCAGCCAGTTGTGCGCGGGAAGGCCCACTGCGCCTCGCAGTTGCTCCAGCAGCCCGTACTGCGGCGTGTAGAAGAACAGCCAGATGTTGGCCACGGCAATCATGGGCAACACCGTGGGCGTGAAGTACGCCATGCGCACGAAGGCGCGGCCGGCCAGCCTCTCGTTGACCCACAGCGCCATGGCCAGCGCCAGCGCTATGGACAGCGGAATCGTGGCCGCCGCAAACCACAGGTTGTTGCGCACGGCCTGCCAGAACACCGGGTCGTCCAACATCACGGCGTAGTTCTCCAGCCCCACCCACGGCCCCGGCTGGCCGCCGCGCGGCGTGGCACGCAGGCTGTCGATCAGCGTGGCCACGGCCGGCCAGTGCGTGAAGGCCACCAGCAGCACCAGCGCCGGCAGCAGCATCAGCCAGGCATGGACGGCCTGGCGGCCGCTCGCAAAAGAGGAGGAAGCGTGGCTCATGCGGTCAACGGCGCGAGGCCATCACTTGTAGCGGCGCAGGATGCGGTCGGCCTCCCTTTGCGCATCCTGCAGGGCCTGGGCCGAGGTCTTGCTGCCGTTGAGGGCGGCCTGCACGGCGTCGTTGAGCACCTTGGTCACGCGCTGGTTCTCATGCGTGGAGAACTCGGCCACCGACACGGGCAGCTGGTCGCGCGCCACCAGGGCCTGCGGGAAGTCCTGGCCGTACTTCTTGAGCGCGGGCGTGTCATAGGCGGCGGGCGAGACGGCCACGTAGCCGCTGTCCATGCTCCACTGCGCGGCCAGCGGGGGCTGGGTGACCCACTTCATGAACTGGAAGGCCGCCTCCTGCTGCTCCCGGGGCGCCTTCTTGAACAGGTAGAAGTTGCCCCCGCCCGTGGGCGAGCCCTTGCGCACGTTGCCTGCGATCTGGCCCACGCCGAAGTCGAATTTGGCATTGGCACGGATATTGGTCAGGTTGCCCGTGGTGGTGACGATGATGGCGGCCTTCCTTTCCATGAAGTCCTTGGGCGTCGTGCCCCACTCCACCACGCCGGCAGGGTGCACGCCTTCCTTGACCAGGCCCACCCAGAAGTCCAGCGCCTCCACTACCTTGGGGCTGTCCAGCGTGACCTGGGTGCCTGCCTCGTTGGCCAGCAGCACGTCATTGGGCGTGGTCAGCGTCTGCAGCATCCAGTAGGCAAAGCCGGTGGACGGGATCTGTATGCCGTACTGCACGACCTTGCCGCTGGCGTCCTTCTTCGTTAGCCTGTGGGCGGCTTCCTTGAGCTCCTTCCAGTTCTGCGGCGCCTTGTTCGGGTCCAGGCCGGCTTCCTTGAAGGCTTCCTTGTTGTAGTACATGACCACGGTGGAACGCTGGAAGGGCACGCCCCAGGTCTTGCCGCCCGTCTGGCTGTTGGCCATGAAGGCCGGGTAGAAGCCCTTGAGCCAGGCCCGGTCGGCATCGGTCTTCACGAAGTCGTCGATGGGGGCGATGGCGTCCTCGTCGATCAGCGTGAACATGTCGGTGGACAGCAGCACCGAGGTGGCCGGCGGCTTGCCCGACTTGTGGGCCGTCAGCGCCTTGACGATGGTCTCCTGGTAGGTGCCCGCATAGACGGGCGTGATCCGGTACTGCGGATGGGCCTTGTTGAACTCGGCCGCATAGCCGTCGATCACCTTGGTGATGGGGCCACCCACGGCCACGGGAAAGTAGAACGGCACTTCCAGCGGCGTCTGTGCGCTGGCGGTGTGCAGCAGGCCCGTGGCGGCCAGGGCGGCAGCGGCTGCGAGGGTTTTGAGGAAGGCATGGCGTTGCATGGCGGACTCTCCTGGAAGGTGCTTCGGGTGCGAAAGCCGGAATGGCTGAAACGGTGGAACTGCGGAGGAAGATAGGAGCGGTGCCACGGCCTCAGGCCGCGCAGCGCCGCCCCTGTTCGTCAAAGAAATGCGTGGCCTCGCGCGCCCAGCGCAGGCCCACGAGCTGGCCCGGCTGCAGGCCGCCGAGCTGGCTGCCAGCGGTGCGCACCATCAGTTGTTCGCTGCCCACGCGGCAGCGCAGCACCAGGTCGGCGCCCAGGTATTCGAGGCTTTCGATGTCGGCAGCCACCACGGGGCCGCTGCCGACATCGCCATGGAGCGACAGGCGCATGTCCTCGGGCCTGACGCCCAGCCAGCGCGCCTGGCCCGGCTGCTGCAGGCCGGCGGGCGCGGCGCTGGCATGGCTGCCCGCGATGTGCAGACCGTCGAGGCGCGCGATGTTCATGGCCGGCGTGCCGATGAAGCGCGCGGCAAAGGTGGTGGCGGGCCGGCTGTAGATCTCCTGGGGCGCGGCGCACTGCTCCACGCGCCCCTGGCTGAGCAGCACCACCTGGTCGGCCATGCCCATGGCCTCGGCCTGGTCGTGCGTGACATAGACCACGGTCAGGCCCAGCCGCCGCTGCAGCTCGCGCAGCTCGGTGCGCATTTCCTGGCGCAACTGGGCGTCGAGGTTGGACAGCGGCTCATCCATCAGGCAGACGCGGGCGCGGGCCACCAGGGCACGGCCCAGCGCCACGCGCTGCTGCTGGCCGCCCGACAGCTGGCCGGGCCGGCGCGCCAGCAGCGCGTCCAGGCCCAGCAGCGCGGCGGCCTCGTCGATGCGCCGGCGCGCCTCGGCCGCCGGGACCTTGCGCACGGACAGGCCGAAGCCGATGTTCTGCGCCACCGTCAGGTGCGGGAACAGCGCGTAGTTCTGGAACACCATGGCAATGCCGCGCCGAGCGGGCGGCAGGTGGGTGACGTCCTGGCCATCGATGCGCACGCGGCCCGAGGTGGCGCTTTCCAGGCCCGCGAGGATGCGCAGCGTGGTGGACTTGCCGCAGCCCGAGGGACCGAGCAGCACGCAAAAGGATCCGGGTTCAATGCGCAGATCCAGCGCCTGCAGCGCCGTGGTGCCGCCCCAGGACTTGGCGACACCTTCCATCTCGATCAAGGACATCACGCCAGTCTAGGAAGGCTGTGTGACAGGCCCGTGTCGCGCCACCGGCCTGGCGGCTCAGGCAGCTCAGGCAGCAGGGTGCTGTCTGTGCCAGTCCGTGGCCTGCTGGAACGCCCAGCCCGCGCGCACCAGCAGGTCTTCGCGGAAGTCGGGGGCCACGAACTGGAAGGCCACGGGCGCGCCCTCAGAAGTGCGTCCGCCGGGCAGCGTGATCGTGGGGCTGCCCGTGAGGTCGAACGGGCAGGTGTAGCGCAGCATGCCCGAGAACAGCTCGGCATCGGAGCCGAAATGCGCCATGCGTTGCAGCGTGGGGGCCGCAAAGGCCGTGGCGGGGACCAGCAGCAGATCCACCTGCGCGAAGAGTGCACGCACCCGGCCCGTGAAGTCCGCGCGGCGCAGCAGCAGCCGCTGGTAGTCGGTGGCGGACAGGCCCAGCCCCAGGTCGATCAACCCGGCGAGCCCGGGGCCATAGGCCTCGCGCCGTGCAGGGAACGTGGCGCCGTGCGCCACGGCGGTCTCCACCGCGCACAGCGCCGGCCAGTCCTCCACCGCCTGGGTGGCATCGGGAAAGCGGACCTCCTGCACGCTGGCCCCCAGGCGCTGCGCCACCGCCAGGGCCTGCTCCACCGCCTGGCGGGAGGGGGCATCCACGCCGTCCAGTGCCCATTGCCGGTCCATGCCCAGGCGCAGGCCGGAGAATCCGCGCGTCATCATGGCCAGATAGTCGGGCACGCTGCACTGGCTGGCCGTAGGGTCCAGCGGGTCCGCCCCGGCGATGGCCGCGAGCATGGCTGCGGCATCGGCAGCACTGCGCGCCATCGGGCCTATGTGGTCCAGGGACGCGGCCAGTTCGAAGGCGCCGTGGCGGCTCACCCTGCCCCAGGTGGGCTTGAGCCCCGTGATGCCGTTGGCGGCCGATGGAAAGCGGATGGAGCCCCCGGTGTCCGTGCCCAGCGATCCGAAGCACAGCCCCGCCGCCGTGGCCACGCCCGAGCCGCTGGACGAGGCCCCGGGCCATAGCTGGGCGCTCCAGGGGTTGACGGGGGCAGTGATCTCGGGATGGTGGTCGGCGAAGGCGCCTTCGGTCTGCTGCAGCTTGCCCAGGATGACGGCGCCGGCCTCGCGCAGCCTGCGCACCACGGTGGCATCTTCCGTGGGGCGATGGTCGCGGTGCAGCGTCATTCCATGCGTGGTGGGGACGCCCCGGGTCCACAGCAGGTCCTTGAGCGCCAGCGGCACGCCGTGCAGCGCACCGCGGCGGCGGCCCTGCGCGATCTCGGCGTCGGCGCGGCGGGCGTCCTCCATCGCCTGCTGCGCCATCACCGTCACGTAGCTGTGCAGCCGCGCGTCCACGGCCTCGATGCGCGCCAGCATGTGGCGGGTCACCTCTTCCGACGAAATGCGGCGGGACTGGATCTCGCGCCCCACCTCCAGCAGTTCGAGATGGTGCAGTTCGCTGTCGTTCATGGCATGTCTCCCGGCGCCCGGCTCCGGGGCGCCACCGTTGTTGCACTGGAAAAGCCGCACGGGACGCACGGCAGGCCCATGCTAGGGAGCCGGCGGCGCCGACGCTTGTTCGTGAGGGTCAGCGACCTTGCTCAGGCGGCCAGCAGGCTGCGGGGCGTGCAGCCGAACGCCTTGCGAAAGGCTCGGCTGAAGTGCGCCGCATCGGAGAACCCATGCGCGAAGGCCGCCTCGGTCACGCTGGAGCAGCGCCCCTGCATCAGGGCCTGGCGGCTGGCCTGCAACCGCAGCTGCCATACCAGGCCCATGGGCGTCTGGTTGTGCCGCGCAAAGGCCCGCGTCACGGTACGGGGCGAGACGTTGTGCTGCTGCGCCAGCCATTGCAGCGACAGCTCGGGCGAGCCCAGGTTGTCCTGGATGAACGCCTGGATGCGGCCATGCAGGTCCCTTTCCGCGCGGGGCTGCACGGCCATTTCCTGCATCTCCAGCGCCAGGGCCAGCACGTCGAGCAGCGCCATGCCAAAGCGCTGCGCCAAGGCATCACCGTGCGGCGCAGGCGGCATGGCCATGGCCTCGCCGAGCATGGCCCGCAGCGGCGCCACGGCCGGGGCATGGCCATGCAGCGCCCGTCCCGCGTGCAAGGGTGCACGGGCAAAGCGATTCAACAATTCGCTGCGCGGAATGCGCATCAGCAGGATATCGCGGGGCGCCACCGAGAATTCGAAGGGCTGCGCAGCGTCATAAAGCACCAGATTGCCCGCACTCAGCCGGGCCACTTGCCCGCCCTGGCGCACCTCGGCCTGGCCCTGGAGCAGATAGCCCAGCCACAGCTCGTCGCGGGCATGCAGGCGCAGGTGGGCTGCGTTGCGCACCCAGCGGTGGCTGGGCGCCGACATGGCACTGATCTCCAGCAGTCCCAGGGACCGCACGGACAGCGTGGCCCCGAAGCCGCCGGGACCTGCACCATCCCCCTGCGCGCGGTGGCTGTCGGCCGGGATGCAGTGGCGGCAGACCACCTCGTGCCAGTAGTCGAAACGATGGCGTGGCTCCTGCGAATGGGTAGAGTATTCGAGCTGCATGGCAGCGCCCAGTATCCGCAGGCTGCCGCCGGCTGGCACCCCGGTGTTTACCCAAAGGCCCGGGGTGCCGCGACGGCGGCGCTGCCAAGCACGGCTCAGCTGTGGCCCGGCGCCCGGTTCAGCAGATGCGTGCGCTGGTCGGCGCTCAGCGACAGGTAGCGCTCGTAGTGGCGCAGGATGTCGGCGATGACTTCCTCGCTGCGCAGGTACTGGATGTCGTGGCCCAGGCGTCCGTCCTCGAAGAACGTGATGGGCTCGTAGACATGGCGGCGCTCCTGCTCGTTGGCCGCCTCGCTCACCAGGAAGGTGGGCACCGTGCGGCGCGTGGCGCGCACGCCGTAGACGAAGTCGCGCAGCGAGGGATCGGGCACGGTCAGGCGCACGGCGCCCTCGCCGTCCAGGTCCTCGGTGACCACCGCCTCGACGCCGCGCTTGTGCATTTCGGCTGCCACCTCGTTCATGGCGGGCAGCACCACGCCGGCCAGGAACCTGCGCACATCGGCGCGCGAGGGCTGGTGCACGATCTGCTCCAGGCGCTTGCGCCAGTGCTGGCCGCTCCAGAAGCTGGTGGCCGGAGCCAGGTCGGGCGAGAAGTGCGCGCGGTCGGCCAGCAGGCCGCGCCACAGCCCGTAGCACAGCGCCAGCATGATGACGGCCACCGGCAGGGCCGCCACCAGGGTCATGGCCTGCAGCGCCTTGAGGCCGCCGGCCAGCATCAGCACCATGGCCGTCGCGCCCAGCACGGCAGCCCAGAACAGCCGCTGCCAGACCGGCGAACGCGCATGGCCGCGCGATGCGATGTTGTCCACCACGAAGGCCCCGGAGTCCGCCGAGGTGACGAAGAACACCGCGATGAGCACGATGGTGAGCCAGGCCACGGGCTTGAACCAGGGCAGGTACTCGAAGAAGCGGAACAGCAGCGCATCCACGTTCGAGGCCGTCTGCCCCAACGCGCCCATGGCCACGTGGGTGTCTATCCAGATGGCGCTGTTGCCGAAGGCCGTCATCCACAGCAGGTTGAAGGCCGTGGGCACCAGCAGCACGCCGGTCACGAACTGGCGGATGGTGCGCCCGCGCGAGATGCGCGCGATGAACATGCCCACGAAGGGCGACCAGGAGATCCACCAGGCCCAGTAGAGGATGGTCCAGCCGCCGAACCAGCCTTCCTGGCTGGGCGGCTCGTAGGCAAAGGTGCGGAACGACAGCTGCACCAGGCCAGACACGTAGTTGCCGATGTTCTCGCTCAGCGCCTCGAACAGGAAGACCGTGGGCCCGGCGACGATGACGAAGGCCAGCAGGATGAAGGCCAGCATGAGGTTGAACTCGCTCAGGCGCCGCACCCCTTTGTCCAGGCCCGAGACGGCCGACAGCCCGGCCAGGCAGACCACGATGACGATGACCGCGATGCGGAAAGCCGCCGCAGAGGTGTCCCAGCCCGTGAGGGTGTGCAGGCCGGCGGCCAGCTGCAGCGCGCCGTAGCCCAGCGTGGTGGCGATACCCGCGATGGTGCCCACCAGCGCGAAGGCATCCACGCTGTGGCCGATGGGGCCGTTGATGCGCTTGCCCAGCAGCGGGTACAGGCCCGAGCGCATGGTCAGCGGCAGGTTGTAGCGAAAGCCGAAGTAGGCCAGCACCAGGCCCATGGTCCCGTAGACGGCCCAGGCATGGAAGCCCCAGTGGAAGAAGGTGGACTGCAGGGCCTCGCGCGCGGCGGCCGGCGTGGAAGGCACGGCCGTGGGCGGCTTGAGGAAATGCTGCAGCGGCTCGCCCACGCCGAAGTACATCAGGCCGATGCCCATGCCGGCGGCGAACAGCATGGCGGTCCAGGAGATGAAGCTGAACTCGGGCTCCGCATCATCGGGACCCAGGCGGATATCACCGAAACGGCTGGACGCGACGAAGATCAGAAAGACCAGGAACAGCGTGACCGAGACGGCATAGAACCAGTCCATGTGCCCCACCACCCAGGCCTGGGCGCTGGAGAACAGCCGGTCGGCGCTGTCGGGCATGAAGCCGCAGTACAGCAGCAGCAGGCCCAGCACCAGCAGGGAAGGAATGACGACGGGGCCCGAGAACGTGATGCGCGGTGCAGGCTCTGCAGGCGATGGCGTGGCCGCCTGCGGCGCATCCGGTGGCGGAGCCGCCGGTGGCGCCGTGCGGGGATCGGTGTTCATGTCTGGCATAGACCCTCTCTCTCTTGTGATCAATGGTGTGCCCGGGAACCGATTCGCAATGGTGGCGGCCTTGCCCTTGTGGGGCGGGCCGCGTTCCCTGCTCGGGGTATGTCCGCCGGGCAAAGGCCGCAAGTATCGTGACTCTTCGCGTCTGCCCGCGTCGGACGCAGGCCCTGAAGGCTTCCGTTTTGCTGACGTGATGCCTTCAGGCCAGGTCAGCCGGCCAGCCTGGCCACCACGGCCGGGGCGATGACGCGGTGGGCCGGCGCCACGCCCAGCATGTAGATACGGCCCAAGGCATTGTGCACATGGACCACGGTGGACATGGCGGCGGTGAAGGTGGCGGACGGCGTGCCCTCGGGGCCGGGCAGCCGCATGAGGGAGACCTGCACGTCCAGGTGCCTGTCGCTGTCGCCCAGCACCACTTCGCTGTCGCTCAGGGCATGGACACGGAAGATGCCGGCGCGGTCGCCCACGCGGTAGCTCGATGGCTGGCGCTGCGCATCGACGCCGCT
The DNA here is from genome assembly GCF_018437695.1 of Delftia sp. WY8. NCBI lineage: Bacteria > Pseudomonadati > Pseudomonadota > Betaproteobacteria > Burkholderiales > Comamonadaceae > Delftia > Delftia sp. WY8. The sequence continues at coordinate 5,081,554 of NZ_CP049795.1, read as the reverse complement.
GAGCGTGCCCAGGTCCTTGATGCCGAAGGGCGCCACCACGCGGTTGCGCAGGCGCATCAGAAAGTCGATCCAGCCCGGCGTGCGGCCCACGCAGCGCAGGTACAGCGCCATGGGGCTGCTGCCGTCGTCCGGCAATTGCAGCTGGTAGCTGTCGTGGAAATAGGCGGTCTTGAGGCGGTCCTGCAGGGCGCTGCCCGCGGGAACCGGGGAGAGGATGACTTGTGCCATGGAGCGGAGGGTGATGAAAAAAGGGGGCGGTCCTGCAGCCATCATAGGCCGCAGGGCCGCCCCCTTGTCAGGGCGCCATCAACGCTGCATCAGCGCTTGTCGCCCACCTTGATGCGGGCGTTGGGAGCCTCGCCGAACATCTCGGGCGCATACAGTGCCTCCACCCGCGTGGGCGGCAGCGCGAAGTCGCCGGCATTGTTCAGCCGCACGGTGTACTCCACGCGCGTATTGCCCTTGGGCAGGTACTGGTAGTAGGCGCGGTAGGCCTCGAAGCTGCGCTCCTCATAGGCCAGCCAGCCCGCGCCTTCTGCGCGCTCGCCGCCCGAGGCGATCTCCGAGTCGCGCCCCAGGCCGCCGCCCAGGATGGTGGCGCCCGTGGGCACGGGGTCGGTGATGGCCACCCAGGTCATGTCGGTGCGGGCCTGCACCTCCAGCGTGACGCGCAGCACGTCGCCGCGCGAGTACTGGCCTGCGGGCAGGCTCTTGTCGGCCTGCTCCACGGGCTTGACCGTGCGCGTGACGGTGTAGCCGGCGCTGAACGGCGCCTTGAGCTGCACGGCCGCCACGGACTGCAGCGTGAGCCAGGGCTTGCCGGTGCCCTGCTGGGTCACCGTCAGCTGGCCCTTGCGGGCATCACCCACCGCGCTCCAGGGCAGGAACATGGTGTTGTTGCGCAGGCCGCCGACCACCGTGGTCGCGCCGAAGCTGGACGCCTGGTGCGCCGCGCCCTCGCTGTCGCTGGCGCGCATGCGCGTGACCTGGCTCCACTCCACGCGGGCCTGGGACGCGCCCAAAGCCGCCTGGGTGGCGCCCGTCACGGGCGTGGCCTCGAACTGCTGCGAGAAGCGCTGCAGTGCCAGCGCTCCCCACAGGTTGGCCGTGGTCGTGCCCCAGGCACCGTTGCTCTGGCGCGAGATGAAGCCGTTGGCCAGGCGCGGCAGCTCTTCCTTCCACGTCGGGTCGTCCATGTTGACCAGCATCAGGCGGGCCAGGTTGACCTCGGGGCCCTGCATCAGCCACCACCACTGGTCGTCCTGCTCGTTGCTGAAGGCCACGCGCGTGCCCTGGTAGCTCAGGCGGGCGCGCAGGATCTGCTGGGCCTGGGCCAGCTGCTGTTCGCGCTGGGGCAGCTCGCGCATGTGCTTGAGCAGGGCCACCCAGTCGATGACGGCATGCGTGGGCCAGTCGTTGGGCGCGATGGTGATGCTGTCGAGCATGCGCGGATTGGCGCGGCCCGTCAGCGCCAGCGCCTGGATGGCGGCCAGCTTGCGCATGTCCAGGTCCTTGCGCGGGCTCCAGAAGCTGCGCTGGATGCGGCCTTCGACGAAGGCGATCAGGCCGTTTTCCATGCGCTCGCGCTCGGCCGCCGGCAGCACGAAGCGCTTGTCCACGCCCTGCGCCAGTGCCGAGAGGTTGAGCAGGTGGGCCGTCAGCGTATCGCTGCCGCGGGCCGCACGGCCCGAGCCGTCGCCGGCCAGCGGGAAGTAGCTGGCCAGGCCGTCGCTGTCCAGGTAGCTGGGCAGCTGGCCCATGGTGGACTGCCACAGCGTGGCGTCACTCATGCCCACGGCCTTGCTGGTGACCTGCTCCAGGCAGCTGTAGGGATACCGCGCCCACCAGTCGCGCACGCCCGGCAGGCCTTCGGCCAGCTTGGGCGCCAGCGACATGCGCAGGCCGCCGCGGCCGGCCAGCGCGTCGGCCGGCAGCTGCACGGGCAGGTTGATGTTGCCATCGACCTGCATCAGCGTGCCCTGCTGCACCGTCAGCGGCACGGCCGGGATGATGCGCTGGCTGACTTTCAGCCTGTCGCTGGCGGGCTTGTCGCCACCCGCAGTGTCGCGGGCCTCGATCTCCCAGATCAGCGACTCGGCGCGGGTCTGGCCCAGCTGGGCCGGGGCGGTGACGTTCCAGCCCACCTCGCGCGCCTCGCCCGCGGGAATCTCCACGGTCTGCGCTGCCAGCTCCAGCAGCGTGGCGCGCGGCGTGACCTGCACCTTCATGGCCTTGGCCGAGGTGTTGCGCAGCGTGACCATGGCACGGAACTGGTCCTCCTCGCGCACCAGCGGCGGCAGGCCGCTGATGATCTGCAGGTCCTGGGCCGTGCGGATGGGCGCCTGGCCCGTGCCGAACATCGACACGCCATGGTCGGCCACCGCCACCACCTGGAAGGTGGTCAGCGAGTCGTTGAGCGGCACGCTGACCTGGGCCTTGCCCTGGGCATCGAGCACCACGCTCGGATTCCACAGCAGCAGCGTCTCGAACAGCTGGCGCGTCTGGCTGCGGCCACCGCCGCCGCCAGCGGCCACGGCCTTGCGGCCGTAGTGGCGCCTGCCGATCACCTCCATCTGCGCGGTCGAGGTCTGCACGCCCCACTCGCGGCGGCGCAGCATGGCGTCGGCCAGCTGCCAGCTGGTGTTGGGCATGAGCTCCAGCAGGGCCTGGTCCACGACCGCCAGCGCCACCTCGGCGCCAGCGGCGGGCTTGCCGTCGGGCAGCGTGGCGCTGATGGTGACCTTGGCGGTGCCGCGCACCTGGTAGCTGGCCTGGTCGGCCGTGACCTTGACGTCGATGCGGTGGGCCTTGGTGCCCACGCGGATCTCGGCCATGCCCAGGCGGTAGGCGGGCTTGGACAGATCGACCAGGGCCGTGGGCGCGATGTATTCCTTGCCCTCGTGCCAGAAGGCATTCCACCACTCGCGCGGCGCCTTGAAGCCCCAGGTGAAGAAGCTGTACCAGGGCACCTCGCGCAGCCGCCCGCGCAGGGCCAGCACGCTCACGTAGACGTTGGGCCCCCAGTCGGGCTGGACCTTCAGCTCCACGGTGGGGTTCTGGCCATTGAGCTGCATGACCTGGGTGCTGACGATGCCTTCGCGCTCCACGGCGACCAGGGCCGTCGCATAGCGGAAGGGCATGCGCACCTGGAAGCGCGCGGTCTCGCCGGGCTCGTAGCTGCGCTTTTCGGGCAGCACGTCCATGCGGTCATGGTCCTCGCCGCCGAACCACAGCTCGCCCTGGCGCGTGACCCAGACGCTGGAGGCGGCCTGGGCGGGCCGGCCGTCCTTGTCGGAGGCGGTGACGATCAGCTCGACCTCGCCGGGCTGCGACAGCTGGGCCTCGCACTGCACCATGCCTTGGGCATCGCTGTTGCCCGTGCACACCGTGCCCATGGATTGGAGCGCGGTCTGGTTGTCGTAGCTGTAAAAGCCCCCCACCAGGCGCTTGCGGCTGCTGGTGGTGACGCGGGAGATGGCCTCCACCTTGACCGGCACGCCGGCCTGGGGCTTGCCGTCCACGCCCAGGGCCAGCGCCTGGAACTGGAGCTTGCGGCCCGTGGTGATCCAGCTTTCGGCGCGCACGCCGGCCACGATGGCCGCGGGCCACAGCATCTGCGTGCTGCGCAGGGTCTGCACCTCGCCATTGGGGTCGGCATAGGTGGCCTCGATCAGCAGCTCGCGCGGCTCGCGCAGCTTGGGCAGGTTCTCGATCTTGAGCTTGCCCAGTCCTTCACGGTCCAGCGTCACGGGCAGCTTGTCGGCCACCACCTTGCTGTCCTGGGAGGCCGTGGCCTCCTCGTCATCGCTCTGGCCCGTGTCCTGGGCGCTGCGCGGTGCCGAGAAGCTGAAGCCCTGCCAGTCGCTGCGGTCCATCCAGGTGGAGCGCACCAGGGCGGACACGCGCACCGGCAGGTTGGCGGCCGGGCCGCCGGAGACGTAGTTCACCTGCACCTGCACCGGCAGGCTGGAGACGCCGACCAGGGCCTGCTTGCCTTCGGGTCCCACACGGCCTTCGAGCACGGGCAGGCGGAATTCCTCGACACGGAAGCTGCCCGTGCCGAAGCGGTTGTTGCGCCCGCGCGAGCCGTTGCCCTCGCCGCGCAGCTCCACGGAGTACGAACCCAGCTTGGCGCCCTTGGGCACGGAGAAGCTGTTTTCCGCACTCAGGCCGCCCGTGCCCGTGGAACGCCACTGCAGCGGCTGCGTGTACTGCTGGCCGCTGCCTTCATGGGTGATGACCAGTTGCGTGGGCCGCTGCTCGGGCAGCGCAAAGCCGCCCTGCCCCTGGCCGATGCCGGTCTGGGTGCGCATCAGGTGCTTCATGGACACGGTCTCGCCGGCGCGCAGCAGCGTGCGGTCGAAGATGGTGTGGGCCACCTCGTCGCGCTGGGCGCTGCGGCTGGTGGGCACGTTGAAGCGCCAGGACTCGATGCCGCGCTGCCAGTCGCTCCAGGTGAAGGCCAGCTCCTGCTGGCCGTCCTTGCCCTGGGCGCGTGCGCTGACGAAGTAGGCCGGCGAGCGGTAGCCGACACCGCCCGTGCACTGGGGCGGCTCGGGCGACAGGCCGTCCAGGCGCGCCACGCCGCTGGCATCGGTGGTGGCCGAGGTCAGCACCTTGCCATTGCAGTCGGAGACCTGGACCCTGGCATTGGCCACGGCCTGGCCCTTGTCCAGCGTGGTGACCCAGGCGGCCGCGTTCTCGCGGCCGAGCTTGAAGTGCACGGACAGGTTGGTCACCAGGGCCGAGGTGCGCACATACATGCTGCGCGCCGAGCCGTAGCGCTCATCGAGCAGCGACTGCCCCAGCAGCGGCGAGGCGATCTCGACCACGTGAAAGCCCGGCGTGAGCGGAATGCCCACCACCTCGAAGGGGCGCGGATCGCCCTTGACGGGCTTGGGCAGCTCCAGCGTCTTGACGTCGCCCTGGCCGGCCAGCAGCGACAGCATGCGCGTCTGCACATAGTCACGGTTTTCGTTGTCGATCACGGGCGGCAGCGGGCCCTTGATGTCGCGCGAGGCGCGCTTGCGGTCCATGTCGGAGGACTCGTAGTCGGCCACGCGGCGCATCCAGGCGATGATCTCGGCATCGCTGCCGGGCTGCTTGGTGCTCACGCGGCTGGCATCCAGGGACCTGGTGGCCAGCTCGGACTCCACATTGCGCAGCGTCACGGGCAGCAGGGCCGGGCCGTCCGGGCCTTCGGCATAGCGCTCGACGATGCCGAAGGGCGAGGCCGCGAACTTGGCCAGCGGCGGCAGCGCGCCCGTGGCCACCTGCAGCGGGAACATGTCGGCATTGCTCAGGCTGCGGCCTGCCGCGTCCTTGAACTGCGGAGGCAGCTCCACCGTGTAGCGCGCCTGGGCCTGCATGGTGGCCGGGAAGCTCAGGTTCTGCACCAGCGAATCCTCGCTGAGCTTTTCGCCGTATTCGCTGTCGATCACGGGCGCCACCTTGGAGGCGCCGCTGCTCAGGCGAATGCCCTCGGCCAGCTTGCGCGGCACGGGGGCATTGAAGCGCAGGCGCATGGGACGGATCGGCAGGCAGGCGGCCTGGGCGTTCTCGCGCTCGCAGCTGAACTCGGCGGCGAAGGGCTCGCGCACGCGGTACTCGAAGCGCTTGTCCTGGCGGCTGGCCACGCCGTTGGGCGTGGCAATGCCGGCGCCGAAGACCAGCTTCATGGTCGTGCCCGCCGTCAGGCGGCGGTTGCAGGCCAGCGTGGCGTACTGCAGCGGGTTCTTGGCAGCGGCCTTGTCCCAGCCGCGGTGCTTGAGCAGCTCGTCGCGCTCCTTGCCTTCGATCAGGCGCACGGGAATGCGCTCGCCCACGCCTTCGGCCGTGCACCACATGTGCTGCTGCAGGCTTTGCACGGTGGCCGGGCCCGACAGGCGCAGCGCGAAGTACTGCTCCTCGTCGATCTGTTCATAGGTGTCGGGTGCCATGTCCAGCACGGCCGGGCCGCCGGTCTGGAACTGGTAGCTGGCAGCGCCCGTCACGGCCGTGCCCGCAGGCGACTTGTAGCCGGCCACGAGCTGGGCCGTGCAGCGCACGCCGGGCGGCAGGGCCTGCTTGAAGTCGAACACCCATTCGCGGTCGCTGTTCCAGCGGCCCGTGCCCTGAGTGGCCGCCGCATCGCTGCAGCTGAGCGTGACCGGCGCGGCCGCCTTGGGGTCGCCAAAGCGCACGGCCGTGCCATCGAACTGCACCACCACCTGCTCGACCTTGGCCACCTCTCCCTGCGGGCTGAACTGGCGCACGCCCACGGCCTGCGCCGTCAGCGCCACCGATCCCAGCAGCAGCCCCAACCCCCACCGGCTCCAGGGCCGGCCGTGCGCCGGCGGACTCTGGAACCCCTTGATCGCTGTCGTGCGAAGCACCCCCATGGCAATCCCTTCTGTCGGGCTCAGATGGCCCGGTGTTTTCTTGGAATGAGCAGGCTTTCAGCGCTGCGGCGCGCGCCGTGCACGGTGCACAGGCTGCAAATGAAAAGCCCTGCGCTGCGGCAGGGCTCGGCGGCAAGGGCTGCAACGAGGCAGATGCCCGCCGCCCGCATGCGCCGAATGCAGGGCCGCATCCGCTGCGGCTGAAAACCACTGCGCGGGATGATACCGGGCCGCATCCGCTGCAGGCCCTGCTGCGGGTGCCCGGAACCGGGTCTGCGGTGTATCCATCTGTAAGACATCGGCGCACAAGGGCGTCATATATGTCTGATCACAAGGATTCGCGCCACACGCCGCGCTGCCAACCCCGGCGATGGCAGCACCAAGACACAGCGCTTGCCGGTTCACAGCGCCTGCCGGCCGCGGAGGCTGTCGCCCCGCAGTCCGCCTGTCTTACTGCGGCTGGAAGCCGCTGGTCTGGATGATGCGTTTCCAGACCTGGGTATAGGCCTGCTCGCGCTCGGCCAACTGGGCGGGCGGCATGTGGCCCACGGTCAGGCCCAGGGCGGTGAGCTGCTCGTGCACGTCGGGCTGCTTGAGCACGGTGGCCACGGCGGCGGAGAAGCGGTCGATGAAGGCCTGGGGCGTGCCGCGCGGCGCGTAGATGCCGTAGTAGGGCGTGTCCTCGAAGCCCTTGACGCCCTGCTCGGCCAGCGTGGGCACTTCGGGCATGGTGGCCTGGCGGCGCGTGCCCAGCACGCCGATCACGCGCAGCTTGCCGGCCTTGTGGTTTTCCATGAAGTCCTGCACCGAGGCGATGCCGGCCGGGATCTGGTTGCCCAGCATGTCGGCCAGCATGGGCGCGCTGCCCCGGTAGGGCGCGGCCACCAGGTCCAGCCTGTAGTGCTCGCCCAGCAGCCTGACCAGGAATTCCGGCGTGGACGCGGGCGCGGGTATGCCGATGCTGCCGCGCTTTGCGCCCTGGCGCACCCACTCCACATACTCGGCGAGGTTGCGCGCCGGCGTGCTGGCGGAGACCGCCAGCGCGTTCACGAAGGTGGCAAAGCCGGCCACGGGAACGAAGTCATGGGCCGGGTCGAAGCCCGGCTTCTTCACCACCTGGGGCAGGATGGAGATGGTGTGGTCATGCGTGAGGAACAGCGTGTGGCCATCGGCCGCAGCCGCCTTGAGCTGCTGCGCCGCGATCTGGCCGCCCGCGCCGGGGCGGTTGTCCACCAGCACCGTGGTGCCCAGCACGTCCTTGAGACGGTCGGCCAGCAGGCGTGCGATGGCATCGGTGCCGCCGCCCGGCGGAAAGCCCACGAGGATGCGAATGGCCTGCCCCGGCTGGGCCCAGGCCAGCGGAGCCAGGGCGGACGAGGCGGCAACGGCGGTCACTGCGCCGGCGGCGCGCAGCGCCCCCGTCAGCAGTTGGCGGCGGGAGGATGTCATGGCGTGGCTCCGGCGAACGGGGGGATCAGCCCAGGCGCGCGTTCAGGCGTGCATTCAAGCGCGCCTGGTGGCCTGCCAGCTGCTTGCGCACCTGGGCCGGCGCCGTGCCGCCCAGGGTGTTGCGCGCATTGAGCGAGCCTTCCAGGCTGAGCGCCTCGAAGACGTCGGCCTCGATGCCGGGATTGAAGGCCTGCAGTTCGGCCAGCGGCAGCTCGGTCAGGTCCACGCCCTTTTGCGAGGCCAGCTTGACGGCATGGGCCACGGTCTCGTGCGCGTCGCGGAAGGGCAGGCCCTTCTTGACCAGGTAGTCGGCCAGGTCGGTGGCGGTGGCGTAGCCCTTGAGTGCGGCGGCGCGCATGGCTTCGGCGTTGACGGTGATGCCGCCCTTCTTGCCGCCCGTGGCCGGGTCGGCCTGGCCGCCGATCATCTCGGCGAAGATGCGCAGCGTGTCCTTCAGGGTGTCCACCGTGTCGAACAGCGGCTCCTTGTCTTCCTGGTTGTCCTTGTTGTAGGCCAGGGGCTGGCCCTTCATCAGGGTGATCAGGCCCATCAGGTGGCCGACCACGCGGCCGGTCTTGCCGCGTGCCAGCTCGGGCACGTCGGGGTTCTTCTTCTGCGGCATGATCGACGAGCCGGTGGTGAAGCGGTCGGCGATGCGGATGAAGCCGAAGTTCTGGCTCATCCAGATGATCAGCTCTTCGGACAGGCGGCTCACGTGCACCATGCACAGGCTGGCGGCCGAGGTGAATTCGATGGCGAAGTCGCGGTCGCTGACGCCGTCCAGCGAGTTCTGGCAGACGCCTTCCATGCCCAGGGTGCGGGCCACGCGCTCGCGGTCCAGCGGGTAGGTGGTGCCGGCCAGGGCGGCGCTGCCCAGCGGCAGCACGTTGACGCGGCGGCGCAGGTCCAGCATGCGCTCGGCGTCGCGCTTGAACATTTCCACATAGGCCAGCAGGTGGTGGGCAAAGCTCACGGGCTGGGCCACCTGCAGGTGGGTGAAGCCGGGCAGGATCACGTCCACATTCTTCTCGGCCACTTCGACCAGGGACAGCTGCAGCTCGCCCAGCAGTCCTTCGATCAGGTCGATCTCGCCGCGCAGCCACAGGCGCACGTCGGTGGCCACCTGGTCGTTGCGGCTGCGGCCCGTGTGCAGGCGCTTGCCGGCGTCGCCGACCAGCTGGGTCAGGCGGGCCTCGATGTTCAGGTGCACGTCTTCCAGGTCGAGCTTCCACTCGAACTGGCCGGACTCGATCTCCTGCGTGATCTGCGCCATGCCCTTGCGGATGGCTTCATGGTCGGCGGCGGCGATGATGCCCTGGGCCGCCAGCATCTCGGCATGCGCCAGGCTGCCCGTGATGTCGGCCTGCCACAGGCGCTTGTCGAAGAACACGCTGGAGGTATAGCGCTTGACCAGATCGCTCATCGGCTCTTCGAAGAGAGCGGACCAGGCCTGGGCCTTGGTATCGAGCTGGTTGTGCGAGGCGGACGTTGGTTGATTGGCAGACATGTGAGGACGCGATCTTCGATGGGGCTGTGCAGGCAGCGCAGGCGGCGGGCGGCATCGCCCCCCGGCGCAGGCAGGAAGCGAAGATTCTATCGACCTGGGCGGCGCCACGCCCGTGCAGGGGCCTACACGGGCCTGCATGGGCGTGCATGGGTGTGCATGGGCGGTGTGACCGCTGTGCAGGCCCGCCCGGCATGACCATAATCCGGGCATGCGGCGCGAACCCCACCCGCCGAAACACTACCTGCCGCCCCTTGCCGACCCAGCCGCCCCCCACCACTGCCCCCCCGCCCCTGCCCGCGGCGCTGGTCTTTGACGCCTGCAACGTAGGCGTGGTGCTGCGCGCCGTGCTGTTTGTGCAGGCCGTGGTGGCAACGGCCTCGATGTTCGGCGCCGACTCGCCCCTGCAGTGGCTGCAGGGCATGGCCCTGCTGACCGGCGCCTGCCTGCCCGGCACGCTGGTCTGGCTGGTGGCCGCCTGCCTGCTCAAGCACCCGCTGCAGCGGCTGCCCGCCTCCGGCCAGTACGCGGCCGGCGTGCTGCTGGGCATGGCGGCCGGGCTGTATGCCTGCGCCATGCTGCACCTGGCCGGCGGCACCAGCGCCCCCTGGCTGGCCAGCGCCGTGTCCGGCGGACTGTTGGCAGCCCTGCTGGTCGCAGCCCTGGTGCTGCGCGCACGCGGCCACGCACCCGCCGACACGCAGGCGCGGCTGGCCGAGCTGCAGTCGCGCATACGCCCGCATTTCCTGTTCAACACGCTCAACAGCGCCATCGCCCTGGTGCGCGCCGAGCCCGCCAAGGCCGAGGCCCTGCTGGAGGACCTCAGCGACCTGTTCCGCTATGCGCTGGCCGAGCCACACAGCACGACCACGCTGGCCGAGGAGATCGAGCTGGCCCAGCGCTACCTGGCCATCGAGCAGGTGCGCTTTGGCGAACGGCTGCAGGTGCGCTGGCAACTGGACCCTGCCGCCCACGGCGCCCTGCTGCCGCCGCTGCTGCTGCAGCCGCTGGTGGAAAACGCCATACGCCATGGCGTGGAGCCCAGCGCACGCGGCGGCAAGCTGCAGGTGCGCACCGAGCGCCGTGGCGATCTGGTGGAGGTGCGCATCACCAACACCCTGCCCTCCGAGATCGATTCCGCCAGCGCAGCCGGCACGCGCGGCAACGGCATTGCGCTGGCCAATGTGCGCGCCCGGCTGTCGCTGCTGCACGACCTGCAGGCCCACCTCACGGCGCGCACGCTCAACGGGCATTTCGTGGTGCGCATCAGCCTGCCGCTGGCACCGCCTGCCAGCCAACCCACGAAGGCTTTATCGAAGAAGAAGCACCATGCACATCCTGATCGTTGACGACGAAGCCCTGGCCCGCGCGCGGCTGCGCACCCTGCTGGCCGACGTGCAGGCATGCACGGGCAGCGGCCCGCACCAGGTCAGCGAGGCGGCGGACGCCCGCCAGGCCATGGCCGTGCTGCAGGCACCGGGCCCGCGCCCCGTGGAGCTGGCACTGCTGGACATCCACATGCCCGGCCAGGACGGCCTGGCCCTGGCCCATATGCTGCGCCGCCTGCCGCTGCCGCCTGCCGTGGTCTTCGTCACCGCCCATGCCGGCCACGCGGTCGAGGCCTTCGACCTGGATGCTGCCGACTACCTGACCAAGCCCGTGCGCCGCGAACGCCTGCAGCAGGCCCTGGCCAAGGCCGCGCGCACGGCCGCGCACCAGACGGCCGAACGCGACGGCGGCCCCGTGCTGCTGATACAGGACCGGGGCGCCACCGTGCGCCTGCCCCTGTCCGAAGTGCTCTACCTCAAGGCCGAACAGAAATACGTGACCGTGCGCACCGTGGGCCGCAGCTACATCCTCGACGGCGCCCTGGCCGAACTGGAGGCCCGCCACGCCGACCACCTGCTGCGCGTGCACCGCAACGCCCTCGTGGCACGCAGCGCCCTGCGCAGCCTGGAGCGCCACGACGACCCCACCGAAGGCGAAGGCTGGGCCCTGCGCCTGCACGGCATCCCCGAACTGCTCATGGTCTCGCGCCGCCAGCTCCCCCAGGTCCGCGCCGCCATCCGCGACGAAGGACAGCCCGGCTGAGGCGCAGGGCTCAAGAAGCCCGGCCCAAGACAGCCCCCTGCGCCAGAAAGCACGCCCCCAACACAAGCATGGCCCAACGCGAGGGACACCGAGCAAGGGCCTATGCCGGCCGCGCCGCCCCGCAGCGAGGGTGTCGTCCCCCTCGGGGGGAAGGCGCGCAGCGCCTCAGGGGGCTACATTTTTCTAGACAGATCCCACATCGCATCCACCAGCAGATCGATGTCCCGCGCGTCATGCCACAGGTGCGTGGACACGCGCACGCCGTAGTGGTCTGCCGCCGCGCCGATCACGGGGAAGTTGGAGTTGCGGATCACGAAGCCCTGCGGATAGTCGCTGAGCATGCGCGCCACAAAGGTTGAGGACTTGGTCCCGTTCATCACGTCGTCCTTGTTCTGGAACGGGTTGAAGCAGGTCAGCGCCGACAGCAGCTTGGGATCGTCCTTGGGCGAGTACAGCGAGTCCACGCCCCAGCGCTCGACGATCTTTTCCTTGAGGTAGGACGACAGCGTCAGGTCATAGGTCTCGATCTTCTTGCGGCCGATGCTGTCCCACTGCGCGCAGGCCTGGGCCAGCGCCATGAACATGGGCGTGTGCACGCTGCCGCAGGAAGTGACCGAGGCGGCGATGTCGTAGGTCTCCTTGGCCGTGGTCGTGCGCTCCAGCGCCGGGTAGGCGCTGGTGTGCACCGGGTACCACTTGGGCAGGGGCAGCGGGTTGGAGGCGCGGATCTTGTTGCGGATGATGAGGATGCCCGTGGAGCCCGGGCCGCACTGCCACTTGTGGCCCGCGCCCGACATGAAGTCCATGCCCAGCTCCGCATAGTTGTAGGCCATCATGCCCGGCAGGTGGGCGCCGTCCACGATGCTGATCAGGCCGTGCGCCTTGACCACGCCCATCAGGTCGGCAATGGGCAGCATGGTGCCGGTCTTGTAGGTGGGAGAGGACCACATCATGGCGCGCACGCGCTTGCCCTGGGCCTTGAGCGCGCGGATGCGCTCGTCGAACAGGTTCACGTAGGTGGCGGCCGTCTGGTTGTTGCCCACGGGCAGCGCAATGCGCGAGACCTCGATGCCGTAGCGGTCCTGGGCGATCTTCAGCGGCGTGTCGCCGCCGCCGTGCTCGTGGTTGGTGGTCACCACCACGTCGCCACGCTGCCAGTCGATGCCCAGGATGGCGTGGCACATGCCCGAGGAGGTGTTGGCCGAGAAGGCCAGCTCGTCGGCATCCACGCCAAAGCCCGGCGCCACCTGCTTGCGCAGGTCCAGCAGGTTGCTGTAGCCGTTGCCCGAGTCGGCGGCCTTCTTGCGGTTTTCGGTATCGAACACATCGAGCACCAGCTTGGGCATGGAGCCCGCCGTGCCGATGTTCATGTAGGTCTTCTCGGGCTTGAGGATGAACATGCTCTGCACGTCGGTCCAGAAGGCCTCGTCACGCATGAGCTGCTCGCGCAGCGCAGCGGCCGAGGTCTGGGCATTGCCGCTGCCACAGGCAGCCAGCAGTGGGCCCAGCGTGGCTGCGCCGGTGCCGTAGCCCAGCATGCGCAGGAAGTCGCGGCGCTTGGAAGTCCAGCGCGCGGGATAGCCGGATTCGCCGGCGGCCGCGGTGGCGGTCAGGGATGTGGCCTGCTCGGCCGCGATCTGGGGGTGTCGTGCGTTCATGCGGTCCTCCTGTCGTTGCCCAAGCGGTCAGCGGCGGCCGACGATGGCCGAGATTTCGATCTTCACATCGCGCGGCAGGCGCGCCACCTCCACCGTGGCCCGAGCGGGGGCGCCGGTCTTGAAGTACTCGCCATAGACCTTGTTCATGGCGGCGAACTCGTTGAGGTCCTTCATGAAGACCGAGGTGGACAGCACATCCTCATAGCCCAGTCCCTGGGACTTGAGCTTGGCGCCGATGTGGTCCAGCACGGCGCGCGTCTGCTCCTCGATGGTCGTGCCCTGGATGGCCGTGCCCTGCGCGTTCAGCGGCAGCACGCCCGAGAAGTAGATCGTGTTGCCATGCGCCACCATCTGCGAATACGGGCCGATGGCCGGATAGATCTGCGTGGTGGACAGCACATCGCGCTTGTGGGGCGCGGCGCAGCCCGCCAGCGTCGCTACCGCCGCCGCCACACCGCATGCCAGCGCCACGCGCCGCAGGTTCGATCGAATATCCATGGTATTGCCTTTCTGAAACAAGAATACAAACTGCCACTGCCGTGCCGCGCATTACTGCAACGGCGCCCCGGAAACACTTCGTCACCATTTAATTGGGTCATCGAAGGCGACATGAATCATTGACACAAAATGATTCGAATCAGTGATTTCACAGAGAAATTCTAGGCAGGGATCTGGAGCATTCGATAATGAATTTTCCCCTACGCACCACTACGCAGGACCGCTTGCGCAGTGCTACGCAGCAGGATAACTCTCTTCTGAAACAACGGCTTGGCACGGAACCTGCTCAACCGTAGCCAGGCATGTCAGACAGATGAGGGACGGCGCACCACAATACGGCAAAACCATTATTCAAGACCCCAAAAAGGGGACAACGCACCAAGAAAATGCATATCGGATTCCCTATGTCAATGGGATATTCTTTCGTGCGCGAAATATATTATCCATGGCATTTTCCTTGGGATATTCAAATTCCTTTTCCTGCGCGCGTGGATATGCAGCGCGCACAGGCTATTGGCAGATACGACGCCCGCCATTCAAGGTCCGCTGCCGGGCCCCGGCGCCATGCGCGCAAGCCCTGTTGACAAGGTCCGTGCACTGGGCGGAAAAGATCGTCGGTGCACCCCACACAGGCTCCCATGCAACTTCCGCTGAAACTTGCGCTTCTGTCGATTGCCGCCATCGCGCTGGCCCTGGGCCTGGTCGCGGTGACCGTGCAACACCAGACACTGGAGCTGGCCCGTCAGGAACGAGAGCTGGTCGAGACCGCCTACCTGCACAGCAAGGAGACCGAGCTGCGGCACTACGTGCAGCTGGCGACCACGGCGCTGGCGCGCATCCAGTCCAGCGGCGAGGAGCCATCCCTGCAGCGGCGCCAGGCGCTGGATACGCTGGCGCGCATGCAGTTCGGCGAGGACGGCTACTTCTTTGTCTACGACGAACACGGCAACGTGCTGCTGGATGCGCGCCAGATGGGCCTGTCGGGCGTGGACCTGTGCGATCCCAACAGCCCCGGCGGCGCAGGACCCGCCAGGATCATCCTGGACGCTGCGCGCAGCGGCGGTGGCCTGGTGCGCTACCAGTGGCAAAAACCGTCATCGCTGCGTACCGAGGCCAAGCTCGCCTACGTGGCCACGGTGCCCGAATGGGGCTGGTCGCTGGGCACGGGCCTGTACCTGGACGATGTGGAGCAGGCGCTGCGCCAGATCGACGAAAGCGCCCAGGCCAACATCGCGGCCACGCGCTGGCGCATCTTCGGCATTGCGGCGCTGTGCATCGTTCTCATCGGCGTGGCGGGGCTGGTCTTCAATCTCAGCGATCACCGCGTGTCCAGCAACAAGCTGCAGCGGCTGGCCCAGCGCGTGGTGCATTCGCAGGAAGAGGAACGCACGCGCGTGGCGCGCGACCTGCATGACGGCGTGGTGCAGGTGCTGGTCTCCTCCAAGTTCCTGCTGGAGACGGCCCAGGCCCAGCTCAGGCGGCTGGCCGCGCAGGACCCGGCCACGGCCCAGCGCATGGTGGACCAGGGCCTGGAGCAGCTCAACCACGCGCTGGTGGAGATACGGCGCGTCTCCCACGGCCTGCGCCCCGCCCTGCTGGACGACCTGGGCCTGGCCCCGGCCCTGGCGCTGATGAGCCAGCAGATGCAGGCCGAGGACGGCCTGCGCATGCAGTTCGGCTGCCGCGGCGAGACCCGCTTTCTCCCGCCCAGCCACGCCACGGCCCTGTTCCGCGTGGCCCAGGAGGCCGTGACGAATGCGCAAAACCATGCACAGGCCACGCGCATCGATGTCAGCCTGCACTTTCAGCGCCGCCGCGTGGTGCTGCAGGTCAGCGATGACGGCCAGGGCTTCGACATGCGCCGCGTGCAGCGCGACCGCCAGGGCGGCATCGGCCTGCGCAACATGCGCGAGCGCATCGAAGGCCTGGGCGGCCACCTGTCCATCAGTTCGGGGCGCCGGGGCACCCGGCTGGTCGCCGTGCTCTACCGCGATGGCGGCATGCCGCTGTCTCCCTCACCGGAATTCGAACTCCCACGGGCCGCTGCATGAACCCCATGATCCGCATCCTCCTGGTGGACGACCACCCTCTCGTGCGCGACGGCGTGTCCATGCGCCTGCAGGCCACGGACCATATCCGTGTGGTGGGCGAGGCCGCCAGCGTGGACCAGGCCCTGCCGCTGGCCCGCGAGCTGTCGCCCGACCTGGTGGTCACCGACATCCGCATGCCGGGCGCCAGCGGCATCGACCTGGCCGCGCTGTTCCGCGATCAGTTCCCGCTGGTGCGCGTGCTGGTGCTGTCCATGCATGAGGATCCCGAGTACGTGCGCCGCGCCGTGGCGCTGGGCGCGCGCGGCTATGTGCTCAAGGACGCGCCTGCACAGCAGCTCATCGAGGCCATAGACCGGGTCTACGCCGGCGGCCTGTATTTCAGCCCCGGCCTGCAGCCCGTGGCCGAGGAAGACGGCAGCGCGTCCGGGCCCCGGCGCGCCCTCACGCCGCGCGAGGCCAGCGTGCTGCAGTGGATCTCGGAGGGCCGCTCCAACAAGGAAATCGCCGCGCTCATGGGCACCTCGGTGCGCACCGTGGAAACCCACCGCCTGCACCTGCGCCGCAAGCTGCGCATCGACGGCCATGCGGCCTTCATCAAGTACGCGGTGGATTACGCCGACCTGCTGGGGACGGCACCCCAGGAGGCCCGCGCAGGCTAGGACCCGCGCCTCAGCCTCAACATCAGCCTCAGTGCGCGTGCGCCGCGCGGCTGACCACGGTGACCAGTACGATGCCCAGCATCAGCCAGCCCACCTGGGCCACGGTCTCGCGCGCGCTCAGGCGCTTTTGCAGCTGGGGAATCAGGTCGGCCAGCGCCACGTAGATGAAGCTGCTGGAGGCCACGGCCAGGAAGTACGGCAGCAGTTCCTGCAGCTGTCCCACCAGAAAATAGCCGCCAATGCCACCCAGCGTGGTCACGGCCCCGGCCATGGACACCTTGATCAGGGCCACGCGCCGGTTGGAACTGGACTGGCGCAGCACCACGATGTCGCCCATGTGGTGCGGCACTTCGTGGGCCAGCACCGATACCGCCGCGATCAGCCCCAGGCGCATGTCGGCCATGAAGGCGGAGGCGATCAGCACGCCATCGCCAAAGCAGTGCACGCTGTCGCCGGTCAGCACGGCCCAGCCGCCGTGGCGGTGGCCGTGGTGGTGATCATGGGAATGGTCATGGGCGTGGCCCTGGTGATCGTGATGTTCGTGGTGATCGTGCTCATGGGCCGGCGGCGCGCCGTGCTCATGCCCGTGGTGCCACAGCTCGGCCTTGGACAGCAGGAAAAAGAACACCAGGCCCACCAGCAGCGTCACGAACAGGTCATGCGCGCCTGCCTCGCTCTCGAAGGCTTCGGGCAAGAGGTGCATGAAGGCCGTGGCCAGCAGCGCGCCCGCCGCCAGGCTCAACAGCCGCTGCGGCATCATGCCCGGCGAGCGATTGCCTCCCAGCCCCATCAACAACGCGGCCACCCAGACGCTGCCAATACCGGCGGCCAGGGTGGCCAGAATGATTGCTACCAATGTCATAGCGATTTGTGCTTCAACCGTATGCCCTTGCAGGCGAAACCCGCGAATTCTCGCAGAAAGACAGGCCCCATCGCAGCCGTGGCCTGCGATCCCATGAAGGAAGCAGGCCACGGTGTCGGGTGCCCTCGGTTTCAGCCTACAGAAGCTGTCAAGCCCCCCTGCGCGAATAAAGTTGAAAGCCAGTCAGCAATACCTTAAAAACTGGCGCGTCCTCATACCAGGGACACCGAGGAAGGGCCTACGCCGGCCGCGCCGCCCCGCACCGAGGGTGTCGTCCCCCTCCCTCGAAGCGAGAGAGGGGGAAGCGGCGCAGCCGCTCAGGGGGTCACCCCATGCTTATTGAACCAGGCCAGCATTTTTTGCCAACCGTCGCGCGCAGCCTGCTCGCGGTAGCTGGGCCGGTAGTCGGCATGGAAGGCGTGTGGTGCCTCCGGGTAGATCACGAACTCCGAGGCCTTGGCCGCTGCCGAGCCCTGCTTGAGCGCCTCGCGCATGCGCTCCACGGATTCCAGCGGAATGCCCGTGTCCTGCCCGCCATACAGGCCCAGCACCGGCGCCTTGAGGCTGGAGACCAGCTCCAGCGGATGGCGTGGCTGCAGCGCGGTCTTGGCGCCTTCCAGCCGGCCGTACCAGGCCACGCCGGCCTTGACCGGGCCATGGGCCGCATACAGCCAGGTGATGCGCCCGCCCCAGCAAAAGCCCGTGATGGCCACGCGCGCAGTATCGCCGCCCTGCGTGCCCGCCCATTGCACGGCGCCGTCCAGGTCGGCCATGACCTGTTCGTCGGGCACCTTGGAGACCAGCTCGCTCATGAGCTTGGCGATCTCGGTATAGGTCTTGGGATCGCCCTGGCGTGCATACAGATCGGGGGCGATGGCCAGGTAGCCGGCACGCGCCAGGCGGCGGCAGGTGTCGGCAATGTATTCGTGCACGCCGAAGATCTCGGAGATCACCAGCACCACGGGCACATTCTTCTTGCCGGCGGGTGCGGCGCGGTAGGCCGGCACCTTGAAGCCGTTCACGGTGAAATGCACCTCGCCGGCCGTCAGGCCGTCGGCCGGCGTGGAGATGGCGGTCTGCGCCATCAGCGGCGTGGCCGCTGCGGCATAGCCCAGGCCCAGGGCCGTCTGCAATGCCAGGCGCCGCGTGGGCCCCTCTTCGCTGCTGCGCCCCGGAACCAGGGCCTTCAGGTCTTGCTGCTGATCGTCACGCATGCATCTCTCCTTGGTGGTGTTTGAGAACCGGCCAAGTCTACGATGCGCGCGTGAAGCTCAATGTGCCTTGTCCCAGTTGGGGCCGACGCCCACTTCGGCGAGCAAGGGAACCTTCAGTTCCGCCACGCCGGCCATCAGGCGCGGGATCTCGGTGCGCACCCAGTCCGACTCGCCTTCGGGCAGCTCGAACACCAGTTCGTCGTGCACCTGCATGATGACGCGGACCTCGGACTGCCTGGCATCGAGCTCGGCCTGCACCGCCACCATGGCCTTCTTGATCAGGTCGGCCGCCGTGCCCTGCATGGGCGCGTTGATGGCCTGGCGCTCGGCCGCCTTCTTGCGCGGGCCGCTGCCGCCGTTGATGTCCACCAGGTACAGGCGGCGGCCGAAGACGGTTTCCACGTAGCCGTGGTCGCGCGCGAATTCCACCGTCTCGTCCATGTAACGCTTGACGCCCGGATAGCGCTGGAAATAGCGGTCGATGTAGGCGGCCGCAGCCTTGGTCTCTATGCCCAGGTTCTTGGCCAGGCCAAAGCTGCTCATGCCGTAGATCAGCCCGAAGTTGATGACCTTGGCATAGCGGCGCTGCTCGCTGCTGACCTGCTCCAGCTCCACGTTGAAGACTTCCGATGCCGTGGCACGGTGCACGTCGCGGCCTTCGTGGAAGGCGCGCAGCAGGGACTCGTCGCCCGACAGGTGGGCCATGATGCGCAGCTCGATCTGCGAGTAGTCGGCGCTGGCGATCACATGGCCGGGCGCGGCAATGAAGGCCTCGCGCACGCGCCGGCCTTCGGGCGTGCGGATGGGGATGTTCTGCAGGTTGGGGTCGTTGCTGGACAGGCGCCCCGTCACGGCCACGGCCTGGGCGTAGTGCGTGTGCACGCGGCCCGTGCGCGGCAGCGCCAGTTGGGCCAGCTTGTCGGTATAGGTGCCCTTGAGCTTGGACAGGCTGCGGTGCTCCAGCAGCTTGGCGGGCAGCGGATAGTCCTCGGCCAGCTTCTCCAGCACCTCTTCGTCGGTGCTGCGTGCGCCGGTGGCCGTCTTCTTGACCACGGGCATGCCCAGCTTGTCGAAGAAGATTTCGCCCAGCTGCTTGGGGCTGGCCAGGTTGAAGGGCTGGCCCGCGATGTCGTAGGCCTCCTGCTCCAGCTGCACGATGCGCTGGCCCAGGTCGTTGCTCTGCTTGGCCAGCGTGGCGGCATCGATGAGCACGCCGTTGCGCTCTATGCGGAACAGGGCCTCGCTGGTGGCGATCTCCAGCTCGTAGACGCCGCGCAGGCCGTCGTTGGCCTGCAGCTGCGGCCACAGTACGCGGTGCACGTCCAGGGTCTGGTCGGCATCCTCGCAGGCATAGGCGGCAGCCTTGTCCACGGGCACCTGGGCGAACGGGATCTGGTGGGCGCCCTTGCCGCACAGGTCTTCATAGCTGATGCCCGTGCGGTTGGTGTGGCGCAGCGCCAGGCTGGCCAGGCCGTGCGGGCGGTGCACTTCCAGCACATAGCTTTGCAGCATGGTGTCGTGCACATAGCCGTGCACCTCGATGCCGGCATTGGCGAAGACATGGCGGTCGTACTTGACGTGCTGGCCCAGCTTGGGCCGGGCCGCATCCTCCAGCCAGGGCTTGAGGCGCTGCAGCACTTCGTCGGCAGGCAGTTGCTCTGGCGCGTCGGGGCCGGCATGGCGCAGGGGGATGTAGGCAGCGGCGCCGGGCTCCACGCTCAGCGAGATGCCCACGATCTCGGCACGCATCTCGTCCAGCGAGGTGGTTTCGGTATCCAGGGCCGTGAGTTCGGCGGCGTTGATCTTGGCCAGCCACTGGTCGAACGCTTCCCAGGTCAGCACCACGTCATAGTCCAGCGGACGCTGCTGGACGGCCTCGGCCTCGGTGGTGGCTTCGTCGGATTCGGCCTGCTCCTGGGCAAACATGTCGCCCGTGGACTGGTCGGCACGCGGCTTGGCCGCTGGCTTGCGGCCGGCCTTGACGGCCTCCAGCGCATCGGGCTCGGGCGCGGCACCGCCGAGCATGCGCGCCAGGCCCTTGAAGCCGTAGCGCTCATAGAAGTCGCGCAGCGGCGCGGTATCGGGCTCGCGCGGCGCCAGCGCGTCGAGCACCGGCAGGGTGGGCACTTCGGCGCTCAGGTCGCAGTCGGTCTTCATGGTGACCAACTGGCGGCTCAGCGCCAGCTGGCCCGAGGCGATGGCATCGCGCAGGTTCTGGCCGGCCACGCCCTTGATGCCGTCGGCCGCAGCAATCAGGCCGTCGAGCGAGCCGTGCTCGGCCAGCCACTTGACGGCCGTCTTGGGGCCCACCTTGGACACGCCGGGCACGTTGTCCACGGCATCGCCGACCAGGGCCTGGTAGTCGATCATCTGCGTGGGCGGCACGCCGAACTCGGCCGTCACGCCGGCCACGTCGCGGCGCTTGCCGCTCATGGTGTCCATCACCATGATGTGGGAGTCCACCAGCTGGGACAGGTCCTTGTCGCCACTGGAGATCACCACGTTCACGCCCTGGGCGGCGGCCGTCTTGGCCAGGGTGCCGATCACGTCGTCGGCCTCCACACCCTGGATGGCCAGCACCGGCCAGCCCAGCAGGCGGACCACTTCATGGATGGGCTCGATCTGCGAGCGCAGATCGTCGGGCATGGGCGAGCGGTGCGCCTTGTATTCGGGGTAGAGCGTGTCGCGGAAGGTGGGTCCGCTGGTATCGAACACGCAGACGGCGTAGTCGGCCGCCACTTCCTTCCTGATCGCCTGGAGCATGTTGATCATGCCGCGGATGGCGCCCGTGGCAGGGCTTTCCGGGTTGCCGGGCTCGGCGCGCAGGTCCGGCATGGCGTGGTAGGCGCGGTAGAGGTAGCTGGAGCCGTCGATCAGCACCAGGGTCTTGGAATTGCTCATGCGCCGATTGTGCACGCGCCGGCAGGGTGACAGGGCGGGACAGCGCCCGCTGCAAGTTCTACAATGGAGCCTATGCGCGCCGCTCCACTTTTCATCTTCCTGACCCTGGCCGCCAGCTCCGTGCTGGCCCAGAACCCCACGCCTGCCCCGGCTGCCTCCACCGCTCCTGCGGCGGCGACCGAGCAGACCGCGCCGGACACGGCCAAGCCCGAGGGGCGCGATCGAACCAACCAGCGCGTGGAACACATCCATGTGGAAGATGGCGGCAGCCGCGTTGACGAGCTGCGCGTGGGCGGCCAGACCCGCAGCATCACCGTGCAGCCCAAGGTCGGCGACATGCCTTCGTATGAAGTGCAGTCCAACGACGGCGCCCGCTCCTCGCGCAACCGCGGCGATGGCGACGGCACCAACGGCACGCGCGTCTGGAACCTCAAGAAGTTCTGATCCTCACCGGACTGTCCGGGCCCCCGGCCCGGCGGCATCCCAGGGGGCAGCACCTGACGGCGCTGCCCTCTTTCCATATCTGACGACAACGATTTCCGCCGCGCCCTGAAGGCCGGCAATGCAACATGGCCGTTTTCACCGAAGTCTCCGACAAAGACGCGCGCGAGCTGCTGCGCCGCATGTCCCTGGGTTCCTTCAAGGAGCTGCGCGGCATCCAGGGCGGCATAGAGAACACCAACTACTTTCTCACCACCGAACAGGGCGAGTGGGTACTGACGCTGTTCGAGCGCCTGACGGCCGAGCAACTGCCCTTCTACCTGTACCTGATGAAGCACCTGGCGCAGGCCGGCATTCCCGTGCCCGACCCGCAGGCCGAGACGCGCAGCGGCGACATCCTGCTGAGCGTGTGCGGCAAGCCGGCCTCCATCGTCAACCGCCTGCCCGGCAAGAGCGAGCTGGCGCCCCAGCCCGCGCACTGTGCCGCCGTGGGCGAGATGCTGGCGCGCATGCACCTGGCCGGACGCGACTACGATCGCCAGCAGCCCAATCTGCGCAGCCTGCCCTGGTGGAACGAGACCGTGCCCACGGTCATCCCGCACATAGACGCCCCCACGGCCGACCTGCTGCGCTCCGAGCTGGCCTTCCAGAACCATGTGGCCGCCTCGCCCGCCTATGCGGCGCTGCCACGCGGCCCCGTGCACGCCGACCTGTTCCGCGACAACGTGATGTTCGATGGCGAGCGCCTGACCGGCTTCTTCGACTTCTACTTCGCAGGCGTGGACAGCTGGCTGTTCGACCTGGCCGTGTGCCTCAACGACTGGTGCATCGAACACGCCACCGGCGCCCATGACGCCACCAAGGCCAAGGCCATGATTGATGCCTATCAATCGGTACGCCCCCTGACCGCCGCCGAGCGCGAGCTGTTCAACCCCATGCTGCGCGCGGGCGCGCTGCGCTTTTGGATTTCCCGCCTGTGGGATTTCCACCTGCCGCGCGAGGCCTCCATGCTCGTGCCTCACGACCCCACCCATTTCGAGCGCGTGCTGCGCCAGCGCCTGGCCCACCCGGTGGCGCTGGACTGACGTCCGAAGACCGCCACAGCGCGGCCGACAGAGGGCTTTGCGGTCCACGGGCCGCGCGTCCTCGGGTACAGTCCCCGTTCGGGCGCCAGCGGCGCGGCCCATGCCAGAGGCCATGCCCCATCCAGGCGCCCCGACTTCCTCACCCCATGAAACTTCTCATCGTTCCCGCCCGTACCGGCCTGCAATGGGTGCAGCAGGGCATCCGCACCTTCCGCCAGCAGCCGCTGGCACTGGCGGCGCTGTTCTTTCTGTCGATGGCGGCCATGTCGCTGGTCACGGTGCTGCCGCTGATCGGCCCCGTGATCGCGCTGGGCCTGCTGCCGGCCACCTCGCTGGCCATGATGGTGGCGGCGGCCGAGGCATCGCACGGGCGTGCGCCCACGCCGGCCCTGCTGCTGGTGGCCTTTCGCACCGGGCGCCAGCGCCTGAACTCCATGCTCACGCTGGGCGCCATGTATGCGGCAGGCTTCCTGCTGATCATGGGCCTGTCCATGCTGGTGGACGACGGCCAGTTTGCCAACGTCTACCTGGGCGGCGAGCCGCTGACGCGCGAGATCGCCGAGTCGCCCGACTTCCAGGCCGCCATGTGGCTGAGCATGGGCCTGTACCTGCCGCTGTCCCTGCTGTTCTGGCACGCGCCGGGGCTGGTGCACTGGCACAACGTGCCCCCGGTCAAGGCCGTGTTCTTCAGCCTGGTGGCCTGTGTGCGCAACATCGGCGCGCTGGTGGTCTTCGGCCTGAGCTGGATGGGCGTGTTCATCGTGGCCGGCATCGTGATGGCCCTGATCTCGGCCGTGCTGGCCCAGGTGCTGGGCAGCATTGCCAACGGCCTGATGATCGGCACGGCCATGCTGCTGGCCGCCATGTTCTTCACCTCCATCGTCTTCACCTTCCGCGACTGCTTTGCAGCGCCCGATGAAAGCGATGGCAGCGACGCCATTGGCACCGAGCCGCCTGCGCCGCCCGGACTGTCCGGCTGAGCGCTTCGCCACTGCACCCCCAAAGCCCCTTTCAAGGGGCTTTTTCTTTGGACCTTTCTTCGGCCCCCTCTTCGCACCTCTTCTTTGTTTTTTTGACTGGCCGCATCGATCGCCTGGCACCCCTCGCCTGGCGGCTGTCATATGACGCTGTCACTGTTCCGTCATGCGGATGCCATCGCTGTGTCACACCGGCTGCCTAGCATGCCGTGCGGATGTCAAGCCAGCGAGTGCGCGGCAGCATCCCGGCCCATCCCGCCCCCGATGGGTTGACGCTGACAAACCCATAACGGAAGCCCCATGTCCCAATCCACGATGCTCTCCCGCCGCAAGGCGCTGCAATTCCTGACCGGCGCCCCCCTGCTGCCGCTCGGCTCCGCCGTGTCCGCCACCGGCCTGCTGACCGCCTGCGGCGGCGGTGACGACGGCCCCGCGAAGAACTATGTGGCGGCCAGCTTCACCTCCATGGCAGCGCCCACGCTGGCCAACCCCCAGGCCATGGCCAGGATGACCGTGGCCTCGCAGCTCAAGGTGCAGTTCAGCGACAACAGCGAGCAGAGCTTCGACCTGGGCTACCAGCCCTTCTTCGTCACCGGCGATGAAGTGTCCGACGGCAAGGGCGGCAAGATCCTGGCCGGCGGCTACTACGACATCAACAACAACAAGATCATCGACCGCACCGTGGCCGGCAGCGAGCGCCACTTCTTCTCCGATTCGCCCGACGGCACCTCGCTGCTGACCGTGCCCAATGCCAAGGTGGACGGCGTCAAGGGCAAGCCCGTGTTCGCCGTGGTGCAGTTCGAATACACCACCTGGGCGCAGGACGGCAAGACCGACATGTACGGCAAGCTGCCCTCGCCCATCGCCGTGCTGACGCTGGACCAGGACCAGACCACCGGCAAGCTCAGCCTGGTCAAGTACCACAACGTGGACACCTCCAAGGTGCACGGCCTGTGGATCACCTGCGGCGCCAGCCTGTCGCCCTGGGGCACCCACCTGTCCAGCGAAGAGTACGAGCCCGACGCTTTCACCACCGGCAATGCCCAGCTGCTGGCCTTCAGCCAGAACCTGTATGGCGACCAGAACAAGGCCAACCCCTACCACTACGGCCACATGCCCGAAGTGACGGTCAACGTGGACGGCACGGCCAGCATCAAGAAGCATTTCTGCATGGGCCGCATCTCGCACGAGCTGGTCCAGGTCATGCCCGACCAGCGCACGGCGCTGATGGGCGACGACGCCACCAACAGCGGCTACTTCGTCTTCGTGGCCGACAAGGAAAAGGACCTGTCCTCGGGTTCGCTGTACGTGGCCAAGGTGGGCGCGGGCTTCTCCATCGACCCCGCATCGGGCAGCGCCGCCGCGCTGACCTGGATCAAGCTGGGCTCGGCCACCAGCGCCGAGATCGAGCAACTGGCCAACACGCTCAAGCCCACGGACATCATGACCGTGGCCAAGACCGATCCGGGCGACGCCAGCTACACCAAGATCACGGCCAACGGCAAGGTCGAGTGGATCAAGATCAACCCCGGCATGGACAAGGCTGCCGCCTTCCTGGAAACCCACCGCTACGCCGCCTTCAAGGGCGCAAGCATGGGCTTCACCAAGATGGAAGGCACGACCGTCAACGCCAAGGACAAGGTGGCCTACTCGGCCCTGCAGAACTGCGAAAAGTCCATGGTGGCCGGTGATGCGCTGAACGTGGCCGGCAACGGCGTGTCCATCCCCAAGCAGCTCAAGGCCGGCGCCGTGATGGCACTGAACCTGCGCGGCGGCCAGAAGGACACGGCAGGCGCCGCCATCAACAGCGAGTGGATGCCCGTGGACACCAAGGCCCTGCTGGCCGGCGAAGACATCAGCGCCGACGCGCTGGGCAACACCGGCAACCCGAACAAGATCTGCAACCCCGACAACCTCAAGTTCTCGGAGAAGATGCGCACCCTGTTCATCGGCGAGGACAGCGGCCAGCACGTGAACAACTTCCTGTGGGCCTACAACATCGACACCAAGCAGCTGTCGCGCCTGATGTCGATTCCCGCCGGCGGCGAATCCACCGGCCTGCATGCCGTGGACGAGATCAACGGCTGGACCTACATCATGAGCAACTTCCAGCACGCCGGTGACTGGGGCGCCATCCACAACGTGGTCAAGCCCACGCTGGACCCGCTGATCAGCGCCAACTATCGTGGCAAGTTCGGCGCCGCCGTCGGCTACCTGACGGGCACCGCTGCCCAGCCCAAGCTGTCGGCCTGACCGCTGCCCCAGCGCTCCGCCGCCCTGCGGCGAGTGGCGCAGCCACAAAAAGGCCATGGATTTCCATGGCCTTTTTGCATGTCTGCGCCGCAATTGCATGGATGTCATGAACCCGACTCTTAGCGTGCAAAACAAGAGTCATTCTCACCTGATCGCTATAATTTCTGATGCATTGCGGCGTCGCTCGCCCGCCATCGCACCATCTTCAGCCCCGCCGGATCACGCCCCTCAAGGCCCGGCAGGCGCACGCAGAGCCACACTACAGGAGAGACTCCATGACCGAACCTTCCCGCATCCTTCGCAGCACCGCCGCGTGGCTGGCCGCCGCCGCCGCACTGGCGGTGCCGGCCGCGCATGCCGACTATCTCTGGCTGCAGCAGGACGCAGGACAGGCCCGGGCCTATGCCGGAGAGCTGCGCAAGCCGCTGGAACAGCTGCCGGCCCTGGAAGACGCCAAGCAGGTCCTGCCCGACGGCAAGAGCCTTCCCCTGAAGGCCGACGCCAATCATTTCACCGCGGACGCAGGCCAGGGCGATGTGCGCATCGCCGCCACGCGCCCCGGCGCCAATGGCGTGCTGACCTACTACCAGGCCCGTTTCGGCCGCAACGACACCAAGGCCGTGAACGACCTGGAGCTGGTGCCCACCACGGCGGGAGGCGATACGTTCCAGCTGGTGTTCAAGAGCCGCAAGGTCGCGGCCAGCCAGGTCAACGTGCAGACCAGCGAGGGCTGGTACCGCACGCTCACGCCATCGCAGGACGGCACGGTGAGCTTCAAGCCCTACTTCCCGGGCCTGTACGTGCTGGAGGTGACGGCGCGCGTGGACAACGGCTCAGTCACGCTGGACGGCAAGAAGTACACCGACGTGCGCCACACCACGACGCTGAGCTTCGAAGTCAAGCCCTGAGCGCCGGGCGCGGCAGCCCGCGCCTCACTCCACGACCGTGAGCTTGGCAATGGACAGCGCCAGCCACTTCGTGCCGTGGCGGCCAAAGCTGACCTGGGCGCGCGCGTCGTCGCCCGTGCCTTCCAGGGCCAGCACCTTGCCTTCGCCGAACTTGTTGTGGAACACGTTCAGGCCCACGCGCAGGCCGTGGCCCGGAGCGGCCTTTTGCGGCGGCACGGGCGGGCTGGCGAAGACCTCGCTGCGCCAGCCTTCGGCCTTGTTGCCGAAGCCGCCGCGATCGCGTGAACCATAGCCGCCACCACCGCCGCCACCGGGGCGGGGCGCGTAGCTGCCAAAGCCGCCCTGCTTGGGGGTGATCCACTTGAGCGCCTCATCGGGCAGCTCGTCGAAGAAGCGGCTCTTGACGTTGTAGCGCGTCTGCCCGTGCAGCATGCGCGTCTGCGAATGGCTCAGGTACAGGCGCTTGCGCGCGCGGGTGATGGCCACATAGGCCAGGCGGCGCTCTTCCTCCAGGCCGCCGCGGTCCATCATGGCGTTCTCATGCGGGAACAGGCCCTCTTCCACGCCGCCGATGAAGACGGCGTCGAACTCCAGCCCCTTGGAGGCATGCACGGTCATCAGCTGCACGGCGTCCTGGCCGGCCTGGGCCTGGTTGTCGCCAGCCTCCAGCGCCGCGTGCGTCAGGAAGGCGGCCAGCGGCGACAGTGTCTCGCCGGTATCGGCATCGACCATGCCGGCCACGGTGCCGGCCGGCGGCGTGAGCGGCGTGTCCAGCAGCGGCAGCGCAGGGTCCAGGCCCTGGCTGGCGGGACTTTGCGTCAGCGCCCTGGCGCCGTCGTGCTCGTCCAGCGGCAGGGCCACGGCGTCGCGGCCAAAGCCCTCCTGGGTGACAAAGCTCTCGGCCGCGTTCACGAGTTCCTGCAGGTTCTCGATGCGGTCGGCGCCTTCCTTTTCGTTGCGGTAGTGCTCGAGCAGGCCGCTTTCTTCCTCGATGGCCTCGATGATCTCGCGCAGCGTGCGGCCCTGGGTCTGCTCGCGCAGCACGTCGATCTTGGCGACAAAGCCTGCGAGCTTGGTGCCCGGCGCGCCCGGCACCGCCGAGACGGCATCGTGCAGCGAGCAGCCCGCGCTGCGCGCCGCGTCCTGCAGCGTCTCCACGCTGCGCGCGCCGATGCCGCGCGGCGGGAAGTTCACCACGCGCAGAAAGCTGGTGTCGTCGTGCGGGTTCTCCAGCAGGCGCAGGTAGGCCAGCGCATGCTTGATTTCGGCGCGCTCGAAAAAGCGCAGGCCGCCGTACACGCGGTAGGGAATGGCGGCATTGAACAGCTGCGATTCGATCACCCGGCTTTGCGCATTGCTGCGGTAGAGCACGGCGATTTCCTGGCGCTGCCAGCCGTCCTTTTTCACGAGCTGCTGGATTTCCTCGACCATCCACTGCGCCTCGGCCATGTCCGTGGGCGCTTCGTAGATGCGCACGGGCTCGCCCGGGCCCTGGGTGGTGCGCAGGTTCTTGCCCAGGCGCTGGCTGTTGTGGCTGATGAGCGCGTTGGCGCAGTCGAGGATGTTGCTGTAGGAGCGGTAGTTCTGCTCCAGCTTGATCTGCTGGCGCACGTCGAACTCGCGCACGAAGTCCTGCATGTTGCCCACGCGCGCACCGCGAAAGGCGTAGATGCTCTGGTCGTCGTCGCCCACGGCGATCACGCTGCCCGTGGCCTGCAGGCGGCCATCCACCATGTCGCCCGCCAGCTGCTTGAGCCACTGGTACTGCAGCTTGTTGGTGTCCTGGAACTCGTCGACCATGATGTGGCGAAAGCGCCGCTGGTAGTGGGCGCGCAGCGCGGCATCGTCGCGCAGCAGCTCGAAGGAGCGCAGCATCAGCTCGCCGAAATCGACCACGCCTTCGCGCTGGCACTGCTCCTCGTAGAGCTGGTAGATCTCGACCTTCTTGCGCGTGTCCGGGTCATTGGCCACCACGTCGCCGGGGCGCATGCCCTCTTCCTTGCAGCCGGCAATGAAGTACTGCAGCTGCTTGGGCGGGAAGCGCTCGTCGTCCACGTTGAACTGCTTGCACAGGCGCTTGACGGCCGACAGCTGGTCCTGCGTGTCCAGGATCTGGAAGGTGGACGACAGCCCTGCCGCCTGGTGGTGGGCACGCAGCAGCCGGTTGCACAGGCCGTGGAAGGTGCCTATCCACATGCCGCGCACGTTGTAGGGCAGCATGGTCGACAGGCGCGCCAGCATTTCCTTGGCCGCCTTGTTGGTGAAGGTCACGGCCAGGATGGAGCCCGGCGTGGCCTGGCCCGTCTGCAGCAGCCAGGCGATGCGCGTGGTCAGCACCCGCGTCTTGCCCGAGCCGGCGCCGGCCAGGATCAGCGCATGGCCGGCCGGCAGCGTGACGGCAGCGAGCTGCTCCTCGTTGAGGTTGGCCAGCAAAGGGGAGTTGGAGGCGGGTGCGGCACCGGAGGCGCCGTCGAGCAGATCGATCGGGAACATCCCGGCATTGTAGGAAGCGCCCTGGCCTGCGGGGAAAGCCATGCTGCATTTCCCGCATTCGACACATGCAGCGCATCTTCCCGGTCCATAACGCCATTGCTATAACCGCTATATCGACAGGGCGCCCGGGCCCGCCGCCGGCAACGTATAGAATCAATCACCGGGCCCAAGTTTCTTGCGGTCCGGTTTTTTGTGCCCGGGCCACAGCCGCCCTGGCGACGCGGCCCGCCCGCGCCGCCCGCAAGACCGGCCTCCAAGCCAAGCGCCCCATCGCGGAGGGATGTTCCTGCCGCGACCTTTCATGGAGCTTGGAATCAAATGGAAATCTTCGACTACGACAACATCCTGCTGCTGCCGCGCAAGTGCCGCGTGGAAAGCCGCTCGGAGTGTGATGCCAGCGTGGAGCTGGGCGGTCGGTCCTTCCGCATCCCGGCCGTGCCGGCCAACATGAAGACGGTGGTGGATGAAAGCATCTGCACCTGGCTGGCCCGCAACGGCTACTTCTACGTGATGCACCGCTTTGACCTGGACAACGTGCAGTTCGTGCGCGAGATGCAGGGCAAGGGCTGCTTCGCCTCCATCTCGCTGGGCGTCAAGAAGCCCGACTACGACACCGTGGACCGCTTCGTCGCCGAAGGCCTGTGCCCCGAATACATCACCATCGACATCGCCCACGGCCATGCCGACAGCGTGAAGAACATGATCGGCTACCTCAAGGAAAAGCTGCCCAAGTCCTTCGTGATCGCCGGCAACGTGGGCACGCCCGAAGCCGTGATCGACCTGGAGAACTGGGGCGCCGACGCGACCAAGGTCGGCATCGGCCCCGGCAAGGTCTGCATCACCAAGCTCAAGACGGGCTTCGGCACGGGCGGCTGGCAGCTGTCGGCGCTCAAGTGGTGCGCGCGCGTGGCCACCAAGCCCATCATTGCCGACGGCGGCATCCGCAGCCACGGCGACATCGCCAAGAGCGTGCGCTTTGGCGCCACCATGGTGATGATCGGCTCGCTGTTCGCGGGCCATGAGGAATCGCCGGGCCAGACGGTCGAGGAAAACGGCCAGCGCTTCAAGGAGTACTACGGCTCGGCCTCGGACTTCAACAAGGGCGAGTACAAGCACGTCGAAGGCAAGCGCATCCTCGAGCCCGTCAAGGGACTTCTGGCCGACACCCTGATCGAGATGGAGCAGGATGTGCAAAGCTCCATCAGCTACTCGGGCGGCAAGAAGCTGATGGACATCCGCAAGGTCAACTACGTGATCCTGGGCGGTGACAACGCAGGCGAACATCTGCTGATGTAAGCGCAGACACCAAGGCAAGGCGGCTTCGGCCGCCTTTTTTTGTGCCTGCGTTCCCGACGTCACGCAGGCCGCGCATGCCGAGATCGCGCCATGAACCAAAAAATTGGCGTGTCTTCCTGCAAGCATGCCAAAAATGCCGCATAATTGCGGTCTCGTTTGCAGCGCAGACTTGTTTTTGGGGCTCTTAGCTCAGCTGGTAGAGCAGCGGACTCTTAATCCGTTGGTCGAGTGTTCGAATCACTCAGGGCCCACCAAAAATTCCTTTTCAGCCTGGATTCATCCAGGCTGATTCCTTCGGAATACCCGAGGGGGCTCTTAGCTCAGCTGGTAGAGCAGCGGACTCTTAATCCGTTGGTCGAGTGTTCGAATCACTCAGGGCCCACCAAGAATTCCTTTGCCTGATCTCTTCAGGCAGCCACGCAGAAATACGTGGGGCTCTTAGCTCAGCTGGTAGAGCAGCGGACTCTTAATCCGTTGGTCGAGTGTTCGAATCACTCAGGGCCCACCACCAATACCCAGAACAAGGCACTCGGCGCGACAGCGCTCAGTGCCTTTTCTTGTTGTATTCCATCAGCACAGACATATTGCTGCTGCCAGCCTTGGCCACCCACTCCCGGCCAAAGCGCTCCCCCATCAAATCCAGCATGCGGCGCAGGTCCGCCGATGGCGCGGTGACGGACATCTTGTTGTCGACAAGAACCTTCTTGCCCAGCTCATCGGCCTGCTGGGCCAGCGCCCAGCCTTCTTTCTCGGCCAGCGCGGCGGCGCGGCTGATGGCCTGGCGTTCCGGCTCGGCAAAGCCCTTCCAGGCAAGTTCGCTGACGCACAACATGTTCTTGGGAATCCAGGCCTTGATGTCCAGAAACACCTTCATGGTCTTCCAAGCCTGGCTGTCGACGCCGGTGGCACTGGATGCAACCATGGCGTCAATACCTCCCTGCTCCAGCACCATGCCAAGATCACCGGCCGCGAGCACCACCGGCTGCGCTCCCCAGAGTTCCGCCAGCCGCTTGGTCGCATCGCTTTGCACACGCAGCCTGAGCCCCCTGAGATCCACGATGCTGTTGACCGGGCGCCGGCAGAACAGGCCCTGCGCGGGCCAAGGCACGGCAAACAGCAGGCGCACACCCTGCTGAGCCAGCAAAAACTCCTGCAGCACGGGACGGGTCAGTTGCCACAGGCGCGCAGCCTCGTCAAAGCCACGCACGATGAAAGGCAGCGAGTCCATGGCCAGCAGCGGATGGATATCCACATAGGACGACATGAGCACTTCGCCGAACTGGATTTCATTGCGCTTGAGCGCTGGAAGCACCTGCGCCATGGGCTTGAGCGCCGAGTTGGACACCACATCGATCTCCAGCGCATGCTGGGTATCGGCACCCACGCGCGCCGCGAAGTTGCGCAGGTTCTGCGTGTGGAAGATGCCATCGCCATAGGCCGCCGACAGCTGCAGTCGGTGGCCCTTGGACCAGGCAGCGCCTGCGGTCAGTTGCAACGCAGCCGGGGCCAGACCCGATATCAACGTGCGGCGAGAAACAGTCATGAAAGATCCTTGGCGAAAGCGCCCAGAACCATGCCATCCACCCCACGGCGGACCTGTGCATGCTGGCGCAAAAGATAAATTCTATCGATATTTATATTATTTAGATACAAACTATCGCTCCATTCCATCGCCCAGGTCATTCGCCAAGCCATCCGTCACACCGGATTCCGGCCAAGCCGCTACAGTGTCACCCTGCCGCAGGCGCAAGGGCGCGCGGCCTTTTTCTGCGCCTGCGGCCCGCCTGCAGCGCACAACCGCCTCGCCTGCATGCCACAAAATGTTTCCCCGCTCTGGCAGGGCCCGCGCTGGGCCCTGGCCGTCCTGCTTGCCATCCTGGGCATGCTGGGGCCGTTCTCGATCGATACCTACATCCCGGCCTTCTCGGGCATCGCCCAGGCCTTGAACGCCACGCCGCTGCAGATGCAGCAGACGCTGTCGGCCTATCTGTTCGGCTTTGCCTTCATGAACCTTTTCCATGGCGCCATGGCCGACAGCTTTGGCCGTCGCCCCGTGGTGCTATGGGGACTGGCCGTGTTCACGCTGGCCTCGGCAGGCTGCGCGCTGTCGCAGAACATCACGCAACTGGTGCTGTTCCGGGCGCTGCAGGGCCTGTCCACGGGCGCCGGCATCGTGGTGTCGCGCGCCGTGGTGCGCGACCTGTTTCCGCCTGCCCAGGCCCAGCGCGTGATGGCCCAGATCACCATCTTCTTCGGCATTGCCCCGGCGCTGGCGCCGGTGCTGGGCGGCTGGCTGTTCGTGCACCTGGGCTGGGCGGCCGTATTCTGGTTCCTGACGCTGGTGGGCGTGCTGCTGTGGAGCATCAACTGGCGCTTTCTGCCCGAGTCTCTGCCGCAGGCGCAGCGCCAGCCCTTCCGGTTCAAGCCACTGATGCAGGGCTACAAGGCGCTGTGCAGCGATCCGCGCTTTGTGCTGCTGGCCTTTGCCAGCGGCGTGCCGTTCAACGGCATGTTTTTGTACGTGCTGTCGGCCCCCGCCTTCCTGGGCGACCTGCTGCACCTGCAGCCGCAGCAGTTCTTCTGGTTCTTCGTGATTTCGATCTCGGGCATCATGGGCGGCGCCTGGGTGAGCGGCCGGCTGGCCGGGCGCATTCCACCCAAGCACCAGATCCGCCACGGCTTCGTGATCATGTTCGTGGTGTCCATCGTCAACCTGGTTGCCAACCTGATCTGGCCTGCCCATGTGAGCTGGGCGTTGATTCCCGTGGGTGTGTTCGCCTTCGGCTGGGCCATGATGGTGCCCGTCGTGACCTTGCTGGTGCTGGACATCCATCCCGAGCGGCGCGGCCTGGCCTCATCGCTGCAGGCCGTGGTGGGCTCCACGGCCAATGGCATCGTGGCCGGCGTGCTGGCGCCTCTGGTGATGCATTCGACGGTGCTGCTGGCCCTGGGCTCGATCAGCATGATGCTGATCGGGCTGGCGTCGTGGATCTACCTGCATCACCGCTGGCCCGAAATCGGGCGGCATGCCTCGGAGGCCTGAAGGCCACTGCTCCCGGGATCCCGGGCGTCTATGCCCGGCCCGCGCGGCGGTCCAGCATTTTTTCCTTGTAGTAGCGCGCCTTTTCGGCATACATGGCCTGGTCCGCGCGTGACACGGTGGCCTCCAGCTGGCTGCCCTCGTTGCAACAGGCCACGCCCATGGACAGGCTGACCAGCTGACCCGGATAGAACTGGTTGTTGAGCTCCAGCAGGGACAGGATGCGCTCCTTGACGGCTTCGGCGCCGCGCTCGTCCGAGGCTGGCAGCAGCACCATGAATTCGTCGCCGCCCACGCGTGCCGCACAAGCGGGCGCATCCACGGCCTTGGTCAGCACTTCGCCCACGCGGCGAAGCATGTCGTCGCCTGCGGCATGGCCATGCTCGTCATTGGCCTCCTTGAGACCATTCATGTCGATGGCGATCACGGCCAGCGGCCACGGCCCCTTGCGCGCCAGGCGGTTCAATTCCTCGATATAGAAGGCGCGGTTGCGCAGTTGGGTGAGCACGTCGTGCTTGCCCAGGTATTCCAGATAGGCCTCGGCCTTCTTGCGTGCCGTGATATCCACCAGGGACAGCAGCACCAGCCCCCAGTCGTCCGCATGGCCGTCCAGCACGGCCAGCTGCATGTGGATGTGCAGCGTGTCGCCCGACAGCGCGTAGTTCACCACTTCGCGGTGCTGCACGAGCTTGCCGTTCCACAGGTCCTGGAGTTGATCGGCAAAGGAGTCGATCATTTCATCGCGGAAGATGCGGCCCAGCCGGCTCAGCAGCTGCAGCTTGTCGGTGGCACCGAACATGCGCAGCGTCTGGCGGTTCACGTCGATGACGCGAATCTCCTGCATGCAGCGCGAGATGAATTCCGGATGCACCTTGAGGAAGGTGGCGAAATCGCTGATGCCCTGGGCGCGCACATCGTCGAGCAGGCGCTTGATGGAGCTGAAGTCCTCGACCCACAGCGACACGGGCGAGTACTCGAACAGGTCGCGCGAGTACTGCTCGCTGCGGTGCAGCTGCCGCGTGCTGCGCATCTCGGCCGTCACGTCTTCCAGCGACACCAGCACGCAGTCCCAAAGCTCCTCATGGCCGGGCAGGATGCGGCCACGGATCTGCACGTCCAGCCGGCGCCCGTCCAGCGTGTAGTTGGCGGTGCGGTTGGCAAAAGTCGGCGAGCCCTTCCAAAGCTCCTGCAGCTCGCAGGCCAGGCCAGCATGCATGTCGTCACGGAACACCTGGCCCAGGCTGTCGAGAAAGGTCTGCTGGTCCGCGGCGCCGAACAGGTCCAGCGTGCGCTGGTTGACGCGAACCACCCTGAGCGCGGCACTGCACTGCTGCAGTGCCTGCGGATGGGCAGAAAAATGCGCCTGCAGATCGGTCACGCCCTGTGCTCGCCACTGGTCGAGCAGGCGCTTGAGCGCGCTGTAGTCCTCCAGCCATAGCGAGACGGGGGCCAGTTCGAACATGTGCTCAAAATCCACACTGGACGCGATCAAAGACTCCACAGGGCACCTCCGCGCCGCGATTATGGCAGTCGCAGAGCCCGCCAGACAGCAGGTTCTGCGCCACGAACACAGGCAGCGCCAGGCAGGCAGGCGGATTGCCCAAAAAAAACCGGCCCCGAAGGGCCGGTCTGCATGCAAAGCCGGAATCGATCAGCGCACGGCGCGCTTGCGATCGCCGCCCTGGGGCGAGTAAGGCTTGGGAGCGCTCTTGCCAAAGGCCGGACGGCGCTCACCACCGCCGAAGCCGCCGCGGGATTCACCGCCGAAGCCACGCGATTCACCGGATGCACCACGGAAGCCGCCATCGCGGTGGCCGCCATCGCGGGGAGCACCCTCACGACGGTCGCCGCCGCGCGCAGCGCCACGGTCGCCGCCGAAGCCACGGCCTTCGCCGCCACGGCCAAAGCCGCCTTCACGCGGAGCCTGGCTGTAGCCGCCTTCACGCTGGCCCTGGCCAAAGCCGCCTTCGCGCTGACCCTGGCCGAAGCCGCCTTCACGCTGGCCGCCACCGAAGCTGCCGAAGCCGGCCTTGCGGCCATAGCCTTCCGAATCACGGCGGGGGCCGAAGCCACGGTCGCCACCGCGATCACCAAAGCTGCGCTCGCGGTCACCACCGCCGAAGCCGCGGTCGCCGCCGAAACCACCACGACCACCGCCGGCGGAGCCTCGGCGATCACCACCACGGCCTTCAAAGCCGCCGCCACGACGGCCGCCACGGCCTTCGTTGCCGCTGGGTGCGCGCTGTGCAGGCTCGAGACCAGGAATCACCTCGGCCTTGAATTGCTGACGGCTGTAGCCTTCGATATCGAAAATGCGGCGGCGGTCACGGAATTCCGCGAACGTCACGGCCACGCCTTCGCGACCGGCACGACCCGTGCGGCCGATGCGGTGGGTGTAGTCCTCGGCCTTCATGGGCAGGCCGTAGTTGAAGACGTGGGTGATGGAGGGCACGTCAATGCCGCGTGCCGCCACATCGGTCGCCACCAGCACCTGCACCTGGCCGCTGCGCAGCGCCATCAGGCGGCGGTTGCGCAGGCCCTGGCTCAGGGCGCCGTGCAGCGCCACGGCCGAGAAGCCGTCCTGCTGCAGGTCGTTGGCCAGGCCGTCGCACTCGACCTGGGTCGATGCGAAGACGATGGCCTGGTTGATGGTGGTGTCGCGCAGCCAGTGGTCCAGCAGCTTGCGCTTGTGCTGGGAGTTGTCGGCCCAGAACAGCACTTGCTTGATGTTGGCGTGCTTTTCCTGGGGCGTGTCGATGGTGACCTTCTTCACGCCCGATCCGCCGTCATGCATCACGCGCATGGCCAGCTGCTGGATGCGGGGCGCGAAGGTGGCGCTGAACATCATGGTCTGCTTGCGCTGGGCCGTCAGGTCGTTGACTTCGGCCAGATCGTCCGAGAAGCCCAGGTCCAGCATGCGGTCGGCCTCGTCGACCACCAGGAACTGCACCTGGTCGAGCTTGATCTGCATCGAGCGCTGCAGGTCCAGCAGACGGCCAGGCGTGGCCACCACGAGGTTGGCGTTCTGCAGCTTGGCAATCTGCAGCTGGTAGGGCATGCCGCCCACCACGTTGGCAATGCGGATGCCACGGCAGTGCTTGACCAGTTCGATGGCGTCATGCGCCACCTGCTGAGCCAGCTCGCGCGTGGGGCACAGGATCAGGGCGCCGGGAACGGCCGCCTTGAAGTTGCGGGGATTGGTGGGGTCCTTGCGCTTGTTGCGCTTGGGCGTGGGCTGGCCGCTGGCAGTGGCCTCGGCGCACTGGCGGTCATATTCGGCGCGGATGGCGGCTTCCTCGTCAGCCTTTTGCTGGATCAGCGTGTGCAGCACGGGCAGCAGGAAGGCGGCGGTCTTGCCCGAGCCGGTCTGGCTGGAAACCATCAGGTCGATGAAGGCCTGATCACCACTGCCCATGGCCAGGGGAATGGCTTGCGCCTGCACGGCCGTGGGCTGGGTGTAGCCCAGATCGGCAACGGCGCGGACCAGCTCTTCAGCTAGGCCCAGCTCGACGAAGGCGTTGGGGAGTTCGGGAGCTGCCTGAGCGGCTTCGGCGCCCTCGACGGTTTCAGCAGCGGCCTGCGACTCGGCGGCCTGCTCGGCACCGGCAACGGCGGCGTCCAGCACGGAAGAGGCTTGGGCAGCGCAAGCAAAAGAGGAATCGGCAGCGGCAATGATGCCCTGCTCTTGAGAGATGTCGTTCATGAATGGCTCTAACGAAAAGCACGCGCAGTCAGCGATCTGCCACGCTTTTCTCGACGGTTGGGTCAACATCCACCGTCAGACTTGACCGGCCCTTCGCAAAAGGGCGGATGGGCGTTTTCGGCTGGTCCGAAACCGATGGTCCCGCCATCCATGAAAGCCTTCATGGATGTCTGTGGACATCGACCTCAGACACACAGCGCAGGAGCCCTTGTGTGATGGAGATGTGCAAATTGCCCCTTGTTGATGGAGGCAAGCTGTAGATTGTCGCACTCCTGGGGTTTTCCCGCAAGCCCCCCTGCACAAAAATGGCCGGAGGGCCCGGCTCCGGGAGCTAGACGCTCAGCAGGCGTGCGCGATAGTGCGCCAGCTCATCGATGGATTCATGCACATCGGCCAGCGCCGTGTGGCGCTGGGCCTTCTTGAAGGATGCGTAGGCATCGGGCTTCCAGCGCCTGGCCAGTTCCTTGAGGGTGCTGACATCAACGTTGCGGTAGTGAAAGAAGTCGTTGAGCTTGGGCATGTAGCGCTCCATGAAGCGCCGGTCCTGGCCAATGCTGTTGCCGCACAGCGGCGCCTTGCCCTTGGGAACGTACTGCGCCAGGAACTTGATCAGCGCGGCTTCCGCATCGGCCTCGGTGGTGGTCGATGCCTTGACGCGCTCGATCAGGCCACTCCTGCCGTGCGTGCCCTTGTTCCAGGCGTCCATGCCGTCGAGCAGGGCATCGCTTTGATGGATGGCGAACACAGGACCCTCGATGCGCGTGGCAAGGTCCGGGCTGGTGACGACCACGGCGATCTCGATGATGCGATCGGTGTCGGGCTGCAGCCCGGTCATCTCGCAGTCGAGCCAGACGAGATTGAGGTCGGATTTGCTCAGGGTGACGGGCGTGCCGGATTCGGCGGGGACGGGAATGCAGGCGCTGGAGGCTTCGGACATGGCCCAAATTGTCGCCTACACTGCGGCCACATGGTCTTCAACCCCGATTTTTCCTCGACGCTTTCCCTGCTGTTTGCCGCAGCCGTGCTGGCCCAGTGGCTGCTGCGCGCCTGGCTGGCCTCGCGCCAGGTTCGCCATGTGGCAGGCCACAGAGCGCAGGTGCCCGAGGCCTTTGCGCAGCGCATCAGCCTGGCCGCCCACCAGAAGGCCGCCGACTACACACTGGCGAAGGCACGCGTTGCCCTGATCGACATGACGCTGGGCGCCGTGGTGCTGCTCGCATGGACGCTGCTGGGCGGGCTGGATGCACTCAACCAGCAGTTGCTGGAATGGATGGGCGCCGGCCTGTGGCAGCAATTGGCGCTGCTGGCCAGCTTTGCACTGATCTCCGGCCTGGTGGAGCTGCCGCTGTCGCTCTACCAGACCTTTGTGCTGGAGCAGCGCTTCGGCTTCAACCAGATGACGCTGCGGCTGTGGCTGGCCGATGCCGCCAAGTCCACGGCCATGGGCGCAGCCATCGGCCTTCCGATTGCGGCACTGATCCTGTGGCTCATGGGTTCGGCCGGCGACCTGTGGTGGCTCTGGGCATGGGCCGTCTGGACGGGCTTCAACCTGCTGCTGATGTGGATCTTCCCGACCTTCATCGCACCGCTGTTCAACAAGTTCGATCCACTGGAGGACGGCCCGCTCAAGGAGCGCGTGAGCGCACTGATGCAGCGCTGCGGCTTCACGGCCAAGGGCCTGTTCGTGATGGACGGCAGCCGCCGCTCGGCACATGCCAATGCCTATTTCACGGGCTTCGGCCACTCCAAGCGCGTGGTGTTCTTCGACACCTTGCTCAAGCAGCTGGACGCCGACGAGGTGGAGGCCGTGCTCGCGCATGAGCTGGGCCATTTCAAGCACCGCCACATCCTCAAGCGCATGCTGCTGATGTTTGCCGCCAGCCTGGCGGGCTTTGCGCTGCTGGGCTGGCTGTCGCAGCAGCTGTGGTTCTACCTGGGCCTGGGCGTGCGTCCGGGTCTGGACCTTGCGCTGGGACACAGCGGCATCGGCGCCGGCAACGAGGCCGTGGCGCTGCTGCTGTTCCTGCTGGCCGTGCCGGTGTTCAGCTTCTTTGTCACCCCACTGTTCTCGGCCCTGTCGCGCCGCGACGAGTTCGAAGCCGATGCCTACGCCATGCAACAGGCCAGCGGCGCCCACCTGGCCTCGGCACTGCTCAAGCTGTACGAGGACAATGCTTCAACGCTCACGCCCGATCCCTGGTACGTGAGCTTTTACTACTCGCATCCGCCCGCCCTCGCCCGGCTGGCGCGCATGCCCTCTCCGACCTGAACCATACGCACTCACCATGAGCACACAACGCTTGCAACAACAGGACTGGTCCAACCAGCAGCGCCGCGCGCTGACTTCCGACGAACTGCACACCGCACTGGCCGCCCTGCCGGGCTGGCAGCTCGATGGCGATGCCATCGCCAAGAGCTACGCCTTCGCCAACTACTACGAGACCATGGCCTTCGTGAATGCGCTGGCCCTGATCGCCCACCAGCAGGACCACCATCCCGACCTGACCGTCAGCTACGGCCGCTGCGGTGTACGCCTGAACACGCATGACGTGAACGGCATCTCGTCCACCGACATCGAGTGCGCAAGGCGTATCGATGCGTTGCTGGCGCGCCCATGAATCGCACCCCGTTGACCCATGGCTGAGCGCTCCGCACTGCACGAAGGCCTGGTCGTCTCCAGCCATGGCCGCCATTGCGTGGTCGAGACCGAAGACGGCTCGCGCCACATCTGCCACCCGCGCGGCAAGAAGAGCCAGACCGTGGTGGGCGACCGCGTGCGTTGGCAACTTCCGCCCCCAGGCCAGGGGGAGGAAGGCACCATAGAAAAGGTGCTGGAGCGGCGCAACCTGTTCTACCGGCAGGACGAGATACGCACCAAGTCCTTTGCAGCCAACATCGACCAGGTGCTGATCCTGATCGCCGCCGAGCCAGTCTTCTCCGAAAGCCAGCTGGCCCGCGCCCTGATCACTGCCGAAGCCACCCACATCAAGCCCCTGATTGCCCTCAACAAGCGTGACCTGGCCGAGCCCTTTGCCGACGCCTGGGAGCGCCTGGAGCCTTATCGCGAGATGTACCTGGGCCAGGAAAAGCCGCACTACGAGGTGCTGTCGCTGTCGCTGGCCAATGAGGGCGAGGCCGATCGGCAGCTGCTGATGAAGCACCTCAAGGGCAAGGCCACTCTGGTGCTGGGCCCTTCCGGCTCGGGAAAGAGCACCCTGATCAACCTGCTGGTGCCCGGCGCACGCGCGGCCACCAACGAGATCTCGCAGGCACTGAACTCCGGCAAGCACACGACCACCACGACCAGCTGGTACTGGATGGACGAGGAGCGCACGACAGCCCTGATCGACTCGCCGGGCTTCCAGGAGTTCGGCCTGCGCCACATCGAACCCACCGACCTGCCCCGCTGCATGCCCGACATCGGCGCCCATGCGCAGGAATGCAAGTTCTACAACTGCACCCACCTGCACGAGCCCGGATGCGCGGTCATGCCGCGCGTGGAGGATGAGGAACACGGCATGGACGCCGACCATGACATCAGTGCCAACCGGTACTGCATCTATGCCGAGCTGTTTGATGAGTTGAGTCAGGCCACGAAGTATTGAGCCTCCCCCAAACGCCACCGGGCCGCTCCGTGAGGGAGGAAACGACGCCTCCAAAGGGGCGTCATCCAGGACTCGCCCGCAGGCTCCGCACTCAGCCCAACAGGCGCGCCAGCGACAGCAGCGCCAGCAGCAGCAGCCAGACCACGACCGAGCGCCAGACCAGGCCGACCACGCTGCGCAGGTGGCCGATCTCGGGCTCACGGCCCGGCGTGGCTTCGCTGTCCACGTCGAGGTCGATCTCCTCGCCGTCGTCACGGGTCACCGAGATGCCCTCGCGGCGCTTGAGTGCCTCGCCGCCCAGGCGCACGTT
Source organism: Delftia sp. WY8 (assembly GCF_018437695.1). Lineage (NCBI taxonomy): Bacteria > Pseudomonadati > Pseudomonadota > Betaproteobacteria > Burkholderiales > Comamonadaceae > Delftia > Delftia sp. WY8. Next base: position 5,040,176 of record NZ_CP049795.1, on the reverse strand, counting down.
GATGGCGCCCGAGGTGGCGGCCAGGATCACGCCGTCGTTGTCGTTGGGAAAGCGCTGGGCATGGAAGCGCCAGCCCTCGATGGCCTCCTCGAAACTGCCGACCACGGCAAAGGAAAGAGCCGTCAGCCGTGCGGGCAGCCAGTCGATCACGGTCCAGGCCAACCGTGAGGCGTGCTGCAACTGGACGCTGACCTGGCTGCCACCCAGCAGGCCCTTGCGCGACCAGGAGCGCGACAGGTGCTCGGTCATGCGGTAGAACACGGCGCCCAGCGGACCCAGGCCCAGCGCCGCCAGTGCAGAGAACCAGAACAGCACGCCAAACACATGGCGATGCGCTGCCAGCACCGAGTACTCGATCACATGGCGCACCACCTCGCTGCGGGGCACTTCGCTGGCGTCCACCTGCTGCCAGTGGGCGAGGGCTTCGCGCGCCGCGTACTCGTCACCCGCATCCAGCGCATCGCGGATGCGCGTGAAGTGGTGGCTGAACTGGCGAAAGCCCAGCGTGACGTAGAGCACGGCCACATTCCAGACCATGGCCAGCGGCCAGCCCACGCCCCACAGCAGCAGCAGATAGATGCCCGTCACCAGCACGCAGGGCAGCGCCACCGCCACGGTCCAGGCCAGCCAGCCGTGGTGCGCCTGGCCGGCATCGAAGTTGCGGCGCACCGAAACCGTCCAGGCCCTGTAGCCTGTGTGCACCAGGTTGGCCGGCGTCAGGGGGCGCGCCTGCTCGATCAGCAAGGCGATCAGAATGGCAAAGAAACTCATCCGGCCATCATACTGGCGCATGCGGGCAGGCCCGTGACCCCGGGGTGGCACGGCACCCCATCCGGGCATCAGGCCGACAGGAATCGGTAAAGATTGCGCAGCATGCCGGCCGTGGCGCCCCAGATGTAGCGCTGGCGGTCTCCATCCTGGTAGGGCATGGCAAACCATTCGCGCGGCACGCCGTTCCAGACCATGGCGTGGCGCTCATGGTTGGCAGGATCGAGCAAAAAGGACAGCGGCACCTCGAACACGTCCGCCACCTCGTAGGGATTGGGATGCAGGCGCGCCCGAGGATCGACCAGGGCCACCACCGGCGTGATCAGAAAGGCCGTGCCCGTGGTGTAGATGGGCAGGGTGCCCAACACTTCCACATCGCCGGCAGCAAGCCCGACTTCCTCCTGCGCCTCGCGCAGGGCCGTGGCCTGGGCAGACACATCCTCAGGATCGCGCTTGCCACCCGGAAAGGCCACCTGGCCCGAATGCGTGGACAGATGGGCCGTGCGTTCGGTCAGCAGCACCGTGGGCTCGGAGCGCAGCACGATGGGCACGAGCACGGCGGCATCGGTGGGCTGGCGATCACTGAAGCGTTTCTCGCGCACCACCTCGGGAGCCCAGCGGGGCGGCCGCGCAAAGCGCTGGCGCAGGGCATCCGGCGCGCGGGCCTCCAGAGGCACGGCGGGCAGGTGGCTGTCCCTGCCCACCAGTTGCGCCATGCGCGGGTCGGCGACCGAGGCGACGGCCGCTGGCGTCGGGCCGCCGGTCGGCACGGGTATGGCGGTATCGGGCAGAGAGGACACGAATGAAGGAATGTGGTGAGAAACGACCGGGCAACAAAAAAGCCGCTACAGGCGACTGTAGCGGCTTTCCAGCTGTGACGCAGGTGCTCAGGCTTCGGCAGAAACCTTGACACGCGACGGCAGCTTTTCCTTGATGCGGGCCGACTTGCCGCTGCGCTCGCGCAGGTAGTACAGCTTGGCACGACGCACATCACCGCGACGCTTGACTTCGATGCCGGCGATCAGGGGCGAGTAGGTCTGGAACGTACGCTCCACGCCTTCACCACTGGAGATCTTGCGCACGGTGAAGCCGCTGTTCAGGCCACGGTTGCGCTTGGCGATCACGACGCCTTCGTAGGCCTGCACGCGCTTGCGGCTGCCTTCGACCACGTTCACGCTCACGATGACGGTGTCACCGGGGGCGAACTGGGGGATGGTCTTGTTCAGACGGGCGATTTCCTCTTGCTCGAGGGTCTGGATCAGATTCATGGTCAACATCCAATCGATCTTGTCCGCGCCAGGATTGGCAAGCGCCGGGATTGGCGCCATGGCTGCTTTGTTCGTAGCAGCGGCCGGATAGAGGATCGAAGAATCGCGGATTATAGCCCGGAGACGTTTTTTGCCAAAAACCCCTCGTCCTTGGCGTTGAGCAGGCCCTGGGCGCGCGCCTGCTCTATCAGCTCGGGCCGGTGCCTGGCCGTGATGGACAGGCGCTGGTCACGGCGCCAGCGCTCGATCTGCGCGTGGTGGCCGGACAACAGTGGCGCCGGCACTTCACGCCCTTCCCAGACTTCGGGGCGGGTGTAGTGCGGGCAATCGAGCAGGCCGTCGAGCGCCGGATTGAAGCTGTCCTGCTGGAAACTGCCTTCGTCATTGAGCACGCCGGGCTGCAGCCGCGCGACGGCATCCAGCAGGGCCATGGCAGCGATCTCGCCGCCAGACAGTACGAAGTCGCCCAGGCTCAACTGGTGCGTGACATGGGTATCGATGAAGCGCTGGTCCAGGCCCTCGTAGCGGCCGCACAGCAAGATTGCGCCCTGCCCCTGCGCCCACTCGGCCACCACGGCATGGCGCAGCGTGGTGCCGATCGGGGAGAACAGCACCACGGGAGCCGGCTCGGGCTCGCCGGCCTCGCGGCGCGCCTGCCGGGCCGCCTCCAGGCAGCGCTGCAGCGGTTCGGCCATCATCACCATGCCCGGACCGCCGCCGAAGGGGCGATCGTCCACGCGCCGGTAGTTGCCCTGGGCATGGTCGCGCGGATTCCACAGGTGCACGCCGACCTGGCCCGAGGCATAGGCCCGGCGCGTCACGCCGCTTTCGAGAAACGGCGTGAACAGCTCGGGAAACAGCGTGAGGATGTCGAAGCGCATGGATGTCGGCGATCAGTAGTCGGGCTGCCAGTCGGCAACGATGGTCTTGCCCGGCAGATCCACCTTGTCCACATAGGCGTCGACAAAGGGAATCATGCGCTCGCGCTCCTTGCCATCCTCTTCATAGGCCAGCACCAGCACGGTCTGCGGGCCGGTGGACAGCAGGTCTCGGACGATGCCCAGGGCCACGCCTTCGCGGTTGACCACGGACAGGCCCAGCAGGTCGACCCAGTAATACTCGCCATCCTCGGGCTGCGGAAAATCGCTGCGCGCCACGAAGATGCGCGCACCGCGCAGGGCCTCGGCAGCGTTGCGGTCATTCACGGCGGGCGAGGTGGCGACGACGGAGTCGGAGTGCACGCGCGCCTGCTTGACCGGCAGCAGCACGGTTCCGGTGAACTGCCGGGCGCCTTTTTCGGCGGGCTGCAGATACCACTGCTTGGCCGTGAACAGGGCCTCGGGGTCGGAACTGAAGGCCGCCACCTTGAACCAGCCCTTGATGCCCCAGGCATCGGCGATGCGCCCGACCTCCACGGCATCGGCAGGCAGGACGCTGGCTTCGAGTTCAGGCATGTGGCTCATGGCAGTCGGTAGGCAGTAGGTGGACGGTCAATGCAGATCGGTGCAAGGCGATCCGGAGGGGGAAAACAAAAACGGGCCCCGTCAGACAAGCCAACGGAACCCGATTTCAGAAGGGGTGCTGAATTAGGCAGCAGTCTTCTGGGTGGCCTGCTTGATCAGGCGCTCTGCGGTCTCGGAAGCCTGCGCGCCAACGCCCTTCCAGTAGTTCACGCGGTCCAGAGCAACGCGCAGACCCTCTTCGCCACCACGGGCGTTGGGGTTGTAGAAGCCCAGACGTTCGATGAACGAACCATCGCGGCGAACGCGCTTGTCAGCAGCAACGATGTTGTAGAACGGACGGGCCTTGGAACCGCCGCGAGAGAGTCGAATGACGACCATGATTTTCCTTCGGGTGGCGCAGCCACCACGTAATTAACACACAATAAATGGCTGCACAGAGTTTTGCGGCGTTTGAGACACGCGACATGGCCACCCGGCCAGCGACACGCCGTAAAACCAGCGATTATATCGAACTTCTTTTCTCATGCCTACCATCCGCCCAAGCCAGGACAGCGATCTCGCTGCCATCACCGCCATCTACCGCCACCACGTGCTGCATGGCACAGGAACGTTCGAGACCGATCCCCCTTCCGAAGCCGACATGGCCACGCGCCGCGCGGATGTGCTGGCCAAGGGCCTGCCCTATTTGGTCGCAGTGGACGCACAGGGCCAGGTGCTGGGCTTTGCCTACGCCAACTGGTTCAAGCCGCGCCCGGCCTATCGTTTTTCTGCCGAGGATTCCATCTATGTGCATGACGCGGCACGCGGCCAGGGCGTGGGCCGCCTGTTGATCGATGCGCTGTCGCACGACTGCGAGGCGGCCGGCGTGCGCAAGCTGCTGGCGGTGATCGGCGACTCGGCCAATGCCGGCTCCATCGGGGTGCACCGCGCTGCAGGCTTCACCCCTGCGGGCACGCTGCGCTCCATGGGATGGAAGTTCGGCCGCTGGCTGGACATCGTGCTCATGGAGAAGACCCTGGGAGACGGCGACCGCAGTTCGCCCGAATAATGGGCGCATGAACCGACCCAGCACGCCCCTGCCCCAGACCACCGGCGCCGACCGGGCTCCCCGCCCCAGGAACAAGACACTGGCCGCCTGGCTGGCCTTTGTGGGCGGGCCGCTGGGGCTGCATCGCTTTTACCTGCATGGGCTCGGCGACTGGCTGGGCTGGCTGCTGCCCGTGCCCACGGCGCTGGGCGTGTACGGCATCGAACGCGTGCAGCAACTGGGACAGGACGACCAGCTCAGCTGGCTGCTGATTCCGCTGCTGGGCTTCACCATCGCCGGCTGCGCGCTGCGCGCCATCCTCTACGGGCTGACCGATACCGAAGCCTGGAACCGGCGCCACAACCCCGGCATTGACGTGCAGGCGCAGGCCGGACGCACGGGCTGGTCAGCCATCTTTGCCATTGCGCTGTCGCTGATGCTGGGCGCCGCCGTGCTCATGGCCAGCATTGCCTACAGCTTCCAGCACTACTTCGAGCACCAGGTGGAGGAGGCGCGCAAGATTTCGCAGTGAGGCGCAGCCAACGCCTCCCCCGAAAAAAGAAAGACCGCCATGGGCGGTCTTTCTTTTTGGCGGCAGCAGCCCCGGCTCAATACAGCTGCAGGCTGATCCAGTAGGCAATCGATGCCACGAAGGCGCTGGCAGGGATCGTCAGCACCCAGGCCCAGACGATGTTGCCTGCCACGCCCCAGCGCACGGCGCTGGCGCGCTGGGTGGAGCCCACGCCGACGATGGCGCCGGTGATGGTGTGCGTGGTCGAGACCGGCACGCCCAGGAAGGTTGCAAAGAACAGCGTCAGTGCACCACCGCTTTCGGCGCAGAAGCCGCCCACGGGCTTGAGCTTGGTGATCTTCTGGCCCATGGTCTTGACGATGCGCCAGCCGCCGAACATGGTTCCCAGGCCGATGGCCAGGTAGCAGCTGACGATGGTCCACAGCGGCGGCTCGGCGTCGCCGGCATTGGCATAGCCGGTGGCGATCAGCAGCAGCCAGATGATGCCGATGGTCTTTTGCGCGTCATTGCCGCCGTGGCCCAGGCTATAGGCACCGGCGGAGACCAGCTGCAGCCTGCGGAACCAGCGGTCCACCCTGTTGGGCGCGGCGCGCCGGCAGACCCAGGCCACCAGCACCATCATCAGCGAGCCCAGCAGGTAGCCCAGCAGCGGCGAGACGAAGATGAAGGCCACGGTCTTCCCGATGCCGCTGGCAATCAGCGCGCCTGCGCCGGCCTTGGCCATCACCGCGCCCACGATGCCGCCGATCAGCGCATGCGAGGAACTGCTGGGGATGCCGTAGTGCCAGGTGATCACGTTCCAGGCAATGGCACCGACCAGGGCACCGAAGACCACATGCGTGTCGACGATGCCGGGCTGCACGATCCCCTTGCCCACGGTGGCTGCCACGCTCAGGTGAAAGACAAAGACCGCCACCACGTTGAAGAAGGCCGCGAAGGCCACGGCCTGCGTGGGCTTGAGCACGCCCGTGGAGACCACGGTGGCGATCGAGTTGGCAGCATCGTGGAAGCCGTTCATGAAGTCGAACAGCAGGGCCAGCACCACCAGCAGGATCACGACCCACAGGGCCGCTTGTACGGATTCCATAGAGAAACGACTCCGCGAGGGCTCAGGAATTTTCGAGGACGATGCCCTCGATCAGGTTGGCCACGTCCTCGCAGCGGTCGGTCACCGTCTCCAGCAGCTCGTAGATGGCCTTGAGCTTGATGACTTCGCGCACATCGGGCTCTTCGCGGAACAGCTTGCTCATGGCCGAGCGCATCACGCGGTCGGCGTCCGATTCGAGACGGTCGATTTCCTCGCAGGTCTTCATCGCCGCGTCCACCACCGAGGGATCGGAGATGCGCGACAGCAGCTTGACCGCATCGCGCAGCCGCTCGCAGCAGCGCACGCACAGGTCCGTCAGGCGCGTGATCTCTTCCGTCATGTGGCGCACGTCGTACAGCGCCATGGTCTCGGCCGAGTCCTGGATCAGGTCGGCCACGTCGTCCATGGTGTTGATCAGCGAGTGGATGTGCTCGCGGTCCAGCGGCGTGATGAAGGTCTTGTGCAGCGCCTTGGTGACGTCGTGCGTCACGCGGTCTGCGGCACGCTCGGCGTTGTTCACGTCCTCGTTGTACTTCTCGCGAAGATGAGGATCGTTGTAGTTGGCGACAAGCTGCGAGAAGGCATGCGCGGCTTCGACGATGCGATCGGCATGCTGGTTGAACATCTCGAAAAAATTGCCTTCGCGCGGCAATAACTTGCCAAAAAGCATGAATGCTCCTTACCGGGAAACAGGGGGAACCAGGCGACTCACTGCGTCACATTGCGGATGCTTGGCATGGCTTCCCGGCTTGAACGGGGCGAAGTGTACTCTTGAGTCCCAGGCGCGTTTTTGCGCGCCGGCGCGCCGCCCTGTCAGCCGCTGCGAAAAATAAAGTACACCGCACCCACCATGCACAGCCCGGCCCAGAGGAAGTCCCATTTGAGCGGCTGGTTCAGGTAGAGCACGGCAAAGGGCGCGAACACCGCCAGCGTGATCACCTCCTGGACGATCTTGAGCTGCGCCACGCTGAACTGCGTGTGGCCTATGCGGTTGGCGGGCACCTGCAGCAGGTACTCGAACAGCGCGATGCCCCAGCTGACAAGGGCTGCCACGTACCAGGGCGACGAGGCGTGGTTCTTCAGGTGGCCATACCAGGCGAAGGTCATGAAGACATTGCTCATGGCCAGCAGGACCACGGTCTGCAGCCCGACGGGGATGTGTTGGAGCCAGTTCATGTGATGTGCAGCCCGACGCGGGGAAACCCAAATTATCGCGTCCGGCACTGGGCAGGGCGGATTTTCGATTTCTTTCCAAAAATTGCCTTTTTGCGCGAATTTCCTCGAATAACCCATTCCATCGCACAAATACGCAAAGTCTCGCATCGATCGACGCTTGATGAATCTTCATCAAATCGTCATATTTTTGCCATATCCCGTCAGTGGCACGGGGCATTCCATCCATCCCCGCGCTCACGGCAGCCGTGGCGCTCACTCGCCCAGATAGGCAGCCCGCACGCGCGGGTCGCTGAGCAGGGTCTGGCCGGGCCCCGTCATGGTGATCAGGCCGGACTCCATCACATAGCCGCGATCGGCCAGCGCCAGCGCACGGCTGGCATTTTGCTCGACCAGCACAAGGGTCACGCCCAGGCCGTGCACGTCGCTCACCACCTCGAAGATCTTGTCCACCATGATGGGCGACAGGCCCATGGAGGGCTCGTCCAGCAGCAGCACCTTGGGCTGGCTCATCAGCGCGCGCGCCATGGCCAGCATCTGCTGCTCGCCACCCGACATGGTGCCGGCCAGCTGGTCGCGGCGCTCCTTCAGCCGCGGGAAGATGCCGAACATGCGCTCGATGTCGGCGGCAATGCCGGCCTTGTCGTTGCGCGTGTAGGCGCCCATGAGCAGGTTCTCGGTGATGGTCATGCGCGCGAACACGCCGCGCCCTTCGGGCACCATGACCAGGCCCTGGGCCACCAGATCCCAGGCGCCCACGCCCCGGATGCTGCGGCCCAGGTAGTGCACGTCGCCGTCCGCCATCTGCAGGCTGCGCGTGACGGCCTTCATGGTGGTGGTCTTGCCGGCACCGTTGGAGCCGATCAGCGAGACCAGCTCGCCCTGGCGCACCTCGAAGTCCACGCCCTTGACGGCCTGAATGCCGCCATAGGCCACCTTCAGGCCCTCGACCTTCAGCAGCACCGGAGGGGACACGCCCTTGTCTTGCTCTTGCTCGCCCATGGTTCAGTGTCCTCCCGTGCCCAGATAGGCTTCGATCACCTTGTCGTTCTTCTGCACCTCGGCCGGCGTGCCTTCGGCAATGGGCTTGCCATAGTCGAGCACGGTGACGCGGTCGCACAGGCCCATGACCAGCTTCACGTCGTGCTCGATCAGCAAGATGGTGCGCTGGTCGCGGCGGATGCGGTCGATCAGCTCGCGCAGCTGCACCTTCTCGGTGGCATTCATGCCGGCGGCAGGCTCGTCCAGCGCGATCAGCTGCGGGTCGGTGGCCAGGGCGCGGGCGATTTCCAGGCGCCGCTGGTCGCCGTAGCTCAGCGTGCGGGCCTTGAAGTCCGCGTACTTGGAGATGCCCACGTAGTCCAGCAATTCACGGGCGCGCGCGCGGATGGCGGCCTCCTCGGCCTTGAAGCCGCGCGTGCGCAGCACCGCGCCGATCAGGCCCGAGTGCGTGCGCACATGGCGCCCGACCATCACGTTCTCCAGCGCCGTCATCTCGGCAAACAGCCGGATGTTCTGGAAGGTGCGCGCAATGCCGGCCTTGGCCACCTTGTGCACGGCCGTGGGCTCGTAGGCCTTGCCGGCCAGCTCGAAACTGCCGCTGTCGGGCGTGTACAGGCCCGTGATCACGTTGAAGAAGGTGGTCTTGCCCGCGCCATTGGGTCCGATCAGTCCGTAGACCTGGCCCCGGCCAATTGTCATGCCCACATCGGACAGCGCCTGCAGCCCGCCGAAGCGTTTGGAAATGCCCGAAACCCTGAGCACTGGAGCGCTGGAGCTGTTGTCTGCCGTATTCGCCATCTGCGTTGTCTCCATGCTCAGGACTGGTGCGGCAGGTTCTTGCCATGCTCGGGCGACGGCCACAGGCCGCGCGGACGCATCAGCATGATGACGATCATGGCCAGCGCGATCAGCAGCTGGCGCAGGATGGAGGCATCGAGCCGCCCATCGGTCATCTGCTGCAGGGGACCGGCCACATAGCGCAGCACCTCGGGCAACGCCGACAGCAGCACCGCACCCAGGATCACGCCGGGCAGATGGCCCAGGCCGCCGAGCACCACCATGGCCACGATCATGATGGACTCCATGAGGCTGAACGACTCGGGCGAGACGAAGCCCTGGAAGGCCGCGAACATGGCGCCCGAGACACCGCCAAAAGAGGCGCCCATGCCGAAAGCCAGCAGCTTCATGTTGCGCGTGTTGATGCCCATGGCCTTGGCGGCGATCTCATCCTCGCGGATGGCCATCCAGGCGCGGCCTATGCGCGAGTCCTGCAGGCGCCAGCAGATCACGATGCTGACCAGCACCAGGAAGAGGAACAGGTAGTAGTACAGCGTGACCGAGCTGATGTCGTAGCCGAAGATCTCCTGGCGCTTGGCCAGGTCCAGCCCCAGGATCTTGACCGAGTCGATCTGGCCTATGCCTTTGGGGCCATTGGTGATGTTGACCGGCTGGTCCAGGTTGTTCATGAAGATGCGGATGATCTCGCCGAAGCCCAGCGTGACGATGGCCAGGTAGTCCCCGCGCAGCTTGAGCACCGGAATGCCCAGCAAAATCCCCGTGATGGCCGCCAGCAGCGCCGCCAGCGGTATCACCAGCCAGATGGAGGTATGCAGCCCGTCCGGGAACATGGCGGCAAAGCCCTCGAAGGTCTCCGCCAGATGCGGCGAGGCCATCAGCGCGAACATGTAGGCGCCCACGGCGTAGAACGCCACATAGCCCAGGTCCAGCAGGCCCGCGTAGCCCACCACCACGTTCAGGCCCAGTGCCAGCAGCACATAGAGCAGCGCCAGGTCGGCGATGCGCACCCAGGCATTGCCGAAATACTGCAGCACCAGCGGCAGCACCAGCAGCGCCAGGCCACCCAGGATCCATTGCACGGTCTTCTTGCTGTTCATGCGTCTCTCCTCAGGCGCGGTCGGCCACTCGCTCACCCAGCAGGCCCGAGGGGCGCAGCGTCAGGATGATGATGAGCACGATGAAGGCGAAGATGTCGGTGTAGTGGCTGCCCAGCACGCCGCCCGTGAGATCACCGATGTAGCCCGAGCCAATGGACTCGATCAGCCCCAGCAGCATGGCGCCGACCACGGCGCCTGCCAGGTTGCCGATGCCGCCGAACACGGCCGCCGTGAAGGCCTTGAGCCCCGGCAGAAAGCCCATGGTGTGGTGGGCCGTGCCGTAGTTGGAGGCATACATGATGCCCGCGATGGCCGCCAGCACGGCGCCGATGATGAAGGTGGCAGAGATCACCATGTCAGGCTTGACGCCCATCAAGGCCGCCACGCGCGGATTCTCGGCCGTGGCCCGCATGGCGCGCCCGAGCTTGGTGTAGTTGACCAGGTAGGTCAGCGCAGCCAGCGCAATCGCCGTGACCACCAGCACCAGGATCTGGGTGGGCGTGATCACCGCCGTGCCGATCTCGAAGGGCGTGCTCGGCAGCAGCGTGGGATAGGCCTTGTAGTTGGGCTTCCAGATGATCATGGCCAGCGTCTGCAGCAGCAGCGAGACGCCGATGGCCGTGATCAGGGGCGCCAGGCGCGGGCTGCTGCGCAGGCGCCGGTAGGCCACTTTCTCGATCACGAAATTCAGTGCGGCGGCCACCACGCAGGCGATCACCGTCGCCAGCAGCAGGATCAGCCAGCCCGGTGCGCCCGGCATGGCCTCCTGCATCAGGCCTATGCAGCTCCAGCTGGTCAGCGCCCCGACCATGAGCACCTCGCCATGGGCGAAGTTGATGAGCTGGATGATGCCGTACACCATGGTGTAGCCCAGGGCGATCAGGGCATACATGCTGCCCAGGACCAATCCGTTGATGACCTGCTGAAGCAGTATGTCCATATGCGCTCTCCCCTTTTGCTCAGGATGGAGACATTCAGCGTGCCTCGCATCCAAACGAACGGAGCCAGCAATGCCATGGTGGTGGAAGCTCTCCTGCCGCATCCCGGCTTGTGATCAGGAAGCCGCAGGGGATGGGCGATTCTAGGCACCCCCCGGTGGCCTGCAACGCCTTGTTGCAGCGGGGTTTCCCGAGGCTTTACAAGCCACGCGCTCTTATGTAGCACTGCAGCAATTTGCCGCAGCCAGCATGAACTCCTACCATCAACGGCAGTGCCGCCGGCAAGCGGTGGCCACGGAGAACCCCGATGAAATACCACGGCAGCTGCCACTGCGGCGGCATCGCTTTCGATGTGGAAGGCGAACTCACCCAGGTCATGGCCTGCAACTGCTCCATCTGCGCGCGCAAGGGCACCCTCATGTGGTTCGTGCCCCGCGAACAGCTGCAGCTGAGCACGCCCGAGGAGCAGATGCGCTCCTACACCTTCCACCGGCATCTGATCCAGCACCGCTTCTGCCCGACCTGCGGCATCCACCCTTTCGGCGAAGCCACCGATCCCAAGGGCCGGCACATGGCGGCCGTCAACGTGCGCTGCCTGGAAGGCGTGGATGCCGAAGCCTTGCGCATCACGCGCTACGACGGACGGTCGGCCTGAAGCTGGCTTCAGGCCCGCAGCGCTTCTTCCTCCACATCGCGCAGGCGGTCCTTGCCGAAGTAGATCTCGTCGCCAACAAAAAAGGTGGGCGATCCGAAAGCGCCACGGTGGAAGGCCTGCTCGGTATTTGCCAGCAGCCGGGCCTTGACTTCGGGCGTCTGGCTTGCGGCGATCAGGGCTGGGGCGTCCAGACCCGCCCCGGACAGCTCGGTGCCGATCACCTGGGCATCGTCCATCTTGCAGCCCTTCTCCCACATGCTGGAGAACACCGCATCGACATAGCGCTCGAAGCAGCCCATGTCCTGGGCGGCCACGGCCCCACGCATGATCTGCAGGGTGTTCACGGGAAAGTGAGGATTCATCCGGAAACGCGTGAGGCTGTGCCTGTGTACGAAGCGCTGCAGCTCCAGCGCCTCATAGGCGCGCTTGTTGGGAATGTCGGCATTGGCCTCGGCCGGGGAGCGGTTGTTGGCCAGCTTGAACAGGCCTCCCAGCAGGACAGGCACATATTCGAAGCGGATGCCGCTGCGCGCCTCGATCCGGGGAATGACCTGGTGGCAGAGATAGGCGTTGGGGCTGCCGAAGTCGAAGAGAAATTGCACCTTGGTGTTCATGGCGTGGCCTGCGGGAGTGGGAGGAAGTGACGATGCGATAAGGCAAGGCGGCTCACCACGGCTCCATCCAGGGACGGATCTCGGTCTCGTGCGTCCAGGCGTCGCGCGACTGCTGGTGCAGTTGCCAGTAGAGGTCGGCAATGTGCTCGGGATTGAGGATGCCGCCCTGCTCCTTGAGGGCATAGCGCTCGGGGAAATTGCTGCGGATGAATTCGGTGTCTATGGCGCCGTCGATCACGGGATGGGCCACATGGATGCCCTTGGGCCAGAGTTCGCGCGCCATGCTCTGCGCCAGGGCGCGCAGGCCGTGCTTGGCACCGGCAAACGCGGCAAAGCCCTCGCGCCCGCGCAGGCTGGCCGTGGCGCCCGTGAAGATGATGGTGCCCCGGCCGCGCGGCAGCATCACCCTGGCCGCCTCCCGCCCCATCAGAAAGCCGGCGAAGCAGGCCATCTCCCAGACCTTGAAGTAGACGCGCGCCGTGGTTTCGGTGATGCCGAAGCGCACATTGGCGCCGATGTTGAAGACGGCGACCTCGATGGGTGCGATCTCGGCCTCGATCTTCTGCACCAGGGCCACCATTTCCTCTTCCTTGCGCGCGTCGCTGCCAAAACCATGGGCTTCACCCCCTGCGGCGCGGATCTGCTCGACCAGCGGCTGGAGTTTGTCGGCATCGCGGCGGGTGACGCAGGCGATATAGCCTTCGCGCGCAAAGCGCCGGGCAATCGCCCCGCCCGTGGCGTCACCGGCACCGATGACGAGGATGGCTTTCTTGTCGGTCATGGAATCTCCGTGGATGAAGAAGTAAGTTCATTTTTTGAACTTTATGCACGGTAGGTTTAAAATCTGAACCCGTCAAGCGGGGAACTGCCCAATGAAATGGAACGAACTGGAAGAGGAGCGCTGCTCCATCGCACGCACGGTCTCGGTCATCGGTGACCGCTGGACGCTGCTGGTGCTGCGCGACTGCTTTCTGGGAGTGCGCCGCTTCGATGAATTCCTGGGGCGCCTGGGCATTTCACGCCCTATGCTGTCGGACAGGCTGGCCAGGCTGGTCGAGGCCGGCGTGCTCAAGAAGGTGGCCTACCAGGAGGCGCCGGTGCGGCACGAGTACCGCCTCACGTCCAAGGGACTGGACCTGCATCCCGTGGTCATGGCCATCGTGCACTGGGGCGATGTGCACATGTCCGGCGAGGAAGGCCGGCCCCTGCTGCACCGGCATTCGGTGTGCGGCCACACGTTCGATCCCCTGATCGTCTGCTCGCACTGCCACGCTCCCTTGCACGCGCGGGATGTGACGGTCGAGCCCGGCCCGGGCGCCTAGCCCTGGCTCCAGCCCCGGCCTGCTCTCACGGGATTCGGCTATGCGCCGCCGCCGCCAGCCTCTTCATCCCACTTGCGCAGCACGGCCAGCTTCTCGCCGATCTTGATCTCCAGGCCCCGTGGCACGGGCTGGTACCAGCCCGGCTCCGCAATGCCCTCGGGCAGATAGGTCTCGCCGGCCGCGTAGGCGTTGGGCTCGTCGTGCGCGTAGCGGTATTCATGGCCGTAGCCCAGCTCCTTCATGAGCTTGGTGGGCGCGTTGCGCAGGTGCACGGGCACCTCGCGGCTCCTGTCCTGCTTCACGAAGGCCCGGGCCTTGTTGTAGGCGTTGTAGCCGGCGTTGCTCTTGGGAGCCATGGCCAGGTAGATGACGGCCTGGCCCAGGGCCAGCTCGCCTTCGGGACTGCCCAGGCGCTCGTAGGTCAGGGCCGCATCGTTGGCGATCTGCATGGCGCGCGGATCGGCCAGGCCTATGTCTTCCCAGGCCATGCGCACGATGCGCCGCGACAGGTAGCGCGCATCGGCGCCGCCGTCGAGCATTCGGGTGAGCCAGTAGAGCGCCGCATCGGGATGGGAGCCGCGCACGGACTTGTGCAGGGCCGAGATCTGGTCGTAGAAGTTGTCGCCCCCCTTGTCGAAGCGCCTGGCATTCAAGGTCAGCGCGTTCTGCACGAATTCGGCATCGATCCGGGTGACGCCTGCAGCGCCCGCCGCAGTCTGGCATTGCTCCAGCAGGTTCAGGAACCGCCGGGCGTCGCCATCGGCATAGCCGATGATGGTGTCCCGCGCCAGGTCGTCGAACTGCAGGCCGCCAAGGGCCTTTTCCTGCGCACGCTGCAGCAGTTGCCTGAGCTCTTCGTCGGTCAGGGACTGCAGCACATAGACCTGTGCGCGCGACAGCAGGGCCGAGTTCACCTCGAAGGACGGATTCTCCGTGGTGGCGCCGATGAAGGTCACCAGGCCGCTTTCCGCATAGGGCAGCAGCGCATCCTGCTGGGATTTGTTGAAGCGGTGGATCTCGTCCACGAAGAGGATGGTGTGCCGGCCCATGGCCAGGTTCTGCTGCGCCTGCTCCATGGCGGCGCGGATGTCCTTGACCCCGGAGAACACCGCCGACAGCGCAATGAACTCGCACTTGAAGGCAGTGGCCGTGAGCCGGGCCAGCGTGGTCTTGCCCACGCCGGGTGGCCCCCAGAAGATCATGGAATGCGGCTTGCCCGACTGGAAGGCCAGGCGCAGCGGCTTGCCTTCGCCCAGCAGGTGGGACTGGCCCACGACCTCGTCCAGGGTCTTGGGCCGCAGGGCTTCGGCCAGTGGTGCGGAGGGCTCCTGGGTGAACAGATCAGCCATGGGGCAGCTCTCTCGAAGGCCGCTCCCCGCACGCGAGGTGCGGTAGCCCGTGTTGCGGATTCTTCGCCAAGGGGAACAGATGCAGTTGCAGAACCATGGCGCCATTGTCCACGCCATGGCTGGCGCAGGTGCGCCAGGCCTTGATGCCTGATGTCGGCCGTGGACTGAAACTCCTGATCTTCAGACGGGAATATGGCCATCGCCTCCAGGCATGTCACTGAAACGACATGGATTGTTTGCATGCACCCCATCAAGAGCAATCACTGACATTTCACACCTGCTTCGGGCCGCAGCCCTAAAATGCTGCCCTTTGCGGAGCCGGCCGCGCGATCCACGCGCGACCTTCGGGCCTGCGTCATCGCAGCCTTCCAACCCGCGCCTCCCTCCGTTTACGGAACCGCCTGCCATGCGGCAATGCGGTGCCTTTTCATTTCTGCATCCATGCAAACACTCAAGACCAGGGACCTGATCGCCCTAGGCTTCATGACCTTTGCGCTGTTCCTCGGCGCGGGCAACATCATCTTTCCGCCCATGGTCGGCCAGGGCGCCGGCGAACACGCGGCCGCCGCGGCCACGGGCTTCCTGCTGACGGGCGTGGGCCTGCCTCTGCTCACGGTGGTCGCACTGGCGCGCGTGGGCGGCGGCATGGACGCACTGACCTCGCCCGTGGGCCGCAAGGCCGGAATGGTGCTGGGCCTGCTGATCTATCTCATCCTGGGGCCGCTGTTCGCCACGCCGCGCACGGCGACGGTGTCGTTCGAGATGGGCTTTGCGCCCTTCATGGGCCACAGCAGCACAGCCCTGTTCATCTACTCTGCCGTGTACTTCGCCCTGGTCATGGGCCTGTCCCTGTTCCCGGGCAAGCTGATCGACAACATCGGCAAGCTGATCACGCCCGTGTTGATCCTGGCGCTGGTGGTGCTGGGCGCCGCCGCCGTGCTGCTGCCGGCCGGGGAGGCCACCAGGGCCAGTGGCGACTACCTGGTGTCGCCGCTGACCGAAGGTTTCCTGGAGGGCTACCAGACCATGGACGCGCTGGGGGCGCTGGCCTTCGGCATCGTCATCGTCAACGCCATCCGTGACCGCGGCATCTCCGATACCGGCCTGCAGACGCGCTACGCCATCGTCGCGGGTGTGATCGCCGCCGTCGGACTGGGCATGGTGTATCTGTCGCTGATCCATCTGGGCGCCACCAGCCAGTCCATCGCCCCGCAGGCACAGACCGGCGTGCTCATCCTCACGCGCTATGTGGATCACACCTTCGGCCCCATCGGCAGCCTGCTGCTGGCCGTGGTGATCTCCCTGGCCTGCCTGACCACGGCCGTGGGCCTGGTCAGTGCCTGCGGCGCCTACTTCAGCCAAATGCTGCGCCTGCCCTACCGTGCAGTGGTGGTGGCCATCGGCCTGGCCTGCATTCTGGTGTCCAACCAGGGCCTGGCCCAGCTGATCGCCGTATCCGGACCCGTGCTCGTGGGCATCTACCCGCTGGCCATCGCCCTGGTGGTGCTGAGCCTGCTGTCTGGCCTGTGGCGCAATGCGCAGCGGGTGTTCGCACCGGTGCTGGCCGTGGCCCTGTTGTTTGGTCTCATCGATGCAGCCAGGGCTGCCGGCTGGCAGGACTGGCTGCCCGCGTTCCTGAACAGCCTGCCGGGCAACGGCATGGGCTGGGCCCTGCCCGTGGCCGCGACCCTGGTGCTGGCCGCCCTCCACGACCGGCTGCGCCCTGCGCCCGCCGCCGCGTTCAAGCCGTCCTGAACCTCGACATGAGTTCGACCAGCTGATGGGCCTGCTTGCGCAGGCTCTCGGCGGCCGAACTGGTCTGCTCCACCAGCGCGGCGTTCTGCTGGGTGCCTTCCTCGATGCGGACGATGGCGCTGTTGACATGGCTCACGCCCGCGCTCTGTTCGCCGCTGGAATGGCTGATGGCGCCGATCATGCGCGAGACCTTGGCAATCGCCTCCTGCACCGAGGCCATGGTCGCGCCCGCACTGTCCACCTCCTGGGCGCCCAGGGCCACGCGCTGGGCGTTGGCCTGGATCAGGTCGCGGATCTCCCGCGCCGCACCCGAGCTGCGCTGGGCCAGCGTGCGCACCTCGGCGGCCACCACCGCAAAGCCCCGGCCCTGCTCGCCGGCCCGTGCGGCCTCCACGGCCGCGTTGAGCGCAAGAATGTTGGTCTGGAAGGCAATGCCGTCGATCACCTCGATGATGCTGACCACGCGTTCGGACGCATCCTGGATGCTGCGCATGGTGCCCACGACGGCCGAGATGGCATCGCCGCCGCGCGTGGCAATGTCGCTGGCGGACGAAGCCAGCAGGTTGGCCTTCTCTGCGTGATCGGCATTGCCGCGCACGGTGGAGTCGAGCTGGTCCATGGAGGATGCCGTCATCTGCAGGGCCGACGCCTGCTGCTCGGTGCGCTGGGCCAGGTCGCTGTTGCCCGCTGCGATCTGCGAGCTGGCGGATGCCACCTGCTCCGCATTGCCGCGCACTTCCACGACGATGCTGCGCAGCTGTTCCTGCATGGCGCCCAGCGCCCGCAGCAGCTGGCCCAGCTCGTCGCGGCCGCCGCTCGCTATGGCATTGGTCAGATGGCCACGGGCCACGTTCTCGGCCAGCCGGACCGCGCTGCGCAGCGGTGCCACCACGGCGCGGGTGATGAGCCAGCCAATGGCCACGCCGGCCACGGCCGCCACCAGCATCAGCGCCAGGCTCAATTCCGTGGCGCGCCTGCCGCTGCTGTACGCATCGTCGGCCACGGACTTGCTCTGGGCAGCGATGCCTGCCTTGAGTTGGGACAGCAGCTCGGCCGGCTCGCGGTCCACGCCGCGCACGGCCATGTCGCCCACGGAGGGGTCGAAGCCCGTGGCCTCGAACTTGTCCAGGCCCACGCGATAGCCCTCGGCCATCTTGCGGTGCTGTGCCACAAAGCGCTGGGCCATCTCGCGCAGGGCGGTGTCTTCCACCAGGGCCAGCAAGGCGGTGGTCTTGTCCTGCACGGCGCGCTCATCGGACAGAAAGCCCTTCCAGTGCCGCTCGCGCAGCGCGTTGTCCGAGCCGCGCAGCAGCACGTTCTTCCATTCCTGGACCTGGGTCTTGAAGTGGCCTTCCACTTCTGCGGCAAGGCGCTCTGCGGCCATGTGGCGCTGTACGTCGCCGTGAAAGACGCCAAGGGATTGATGGGCCGACCAGAGGCCGAAGAATCCGGCGGCCAGGGTGAATAGCAGCGCCATGGCAATGGCGAGCGGCAACTTGCGACTGAGGTTCATAAAGACATGCGAGAGCCGGCCAGCATGTCCTCGAAGGGACGTCGAAACAGTCGCTGGCCGCAGGCCGCTATTGTCCCGGCGATATTAGGCAAAACCATTACAAAACCTCACAAACTGCGCACCGCAGCGTGTGAGGTTCTTGAAGGGCCGCCCTGTGCAGCGGTGGATTACTGCTTGAGCACGTCGGCGCCCGCAGGCACCTTGAACTCGAAGGTCGAGGCCGGCAGGGATGCCTGGGTCTGCAGCTTGCTGAAGCGGATCAGCGAACGCTGGCCAAAGCTGTCGAGGATGTCCAGCGCCGAAAGCTGCCCATCGGCTGCAAAGCCCACGCGCACGCTCTTGAGCTGGCCGTTCCTGTCCTTGGGGCTGGCCTGGACCCATTGCAGGCCATCCTGCTCGGGCGCGGACTGCAGATCGAAGTCGGCGCTCAACGCCTTGAGATCGCTGGCCGACGCCAGGATGGCGGCAGGCGTGCTGCCCAGGGCCTGGGCCTGCGCGCGCTGCGTGACCTGGTTGAGGTCGGCGTCATAGAGCCACAGCGTCTTGCCGTCGGCCACGATGGTCTGCTCGAACGGCTTGGTGTAGACGAACCTGAACTTGCCGGGACGCTGGAATTCGAATTGGCCGCTGGAGTTCTTGGTGCGCGGCGGCTGGCCATCCTTGGACGGGGCCGTGACGGCCTGGGTGAATTCGGCGCGGCCGGCCTGGGAATTCTTCATGAAGGCTTCCAGGCTCTTGAGGCCATCGGCCCACGAGGCCGTCGCGCTTGCCGCGATCACAACTGCAGTCAACAGACGTTTCATTCTTTCTCCATGATTGCGAAATGCGGGCTCATTCCCCGGCGCGCGCCGGCACCAGCACCTCGCGCTGCCCGCTGGCCGTGAGACCGCTGACCAGGCCCGCCTTTTCCATATCTTCCAGCAGGCGGGCCGAGCGGTTGTAACCAATCCTGAGCTTGCGCTGCACATACGAGATGCTGGCCTTGCGGTCCTTGAGCACCACTTCCACGGCCTGGTCGTACATGGGATCCTTCTCGCCGTTGCCGCCGTCGCCGGACTCCGCGCCGAACTCGCTGTCGCCCTCGGCCGTGACGCCTTCGAGCACGCCTTCGATGTAGTCGGCCTCGCCCTGCTCCTTGAGGTAGCCCACGACGCGGTGCACTTCCTCGTCGGACACAAAGGCGCCGTGCACGCGCACGGGCAAGCCCGTGCCGCTGGCCATGTAGAGCATGTCGCCCATGCCAAGCAGGGACTCGGCACCCATCTGGTCGAGCACGGTGCGGCTGTCGATCTTGCTGCTGACCTGGAAGGCGATGCGCGTGGGAATGTTGGCCTTGATCAGGCCGGTGATCACGTCCACGCTGGGGCGCTGGGTGGCCAGGATCAGGTGGATGCCGGCCGCGCGGGCCTTCTGGGCCAGGCGCGCGATCAGCTCCTCGATCTTCTTGCCGACCACCATCATCAGGTCGGCCAGCTCGTCGATGACGATGACGATGTGCGGCAGGCGCTGCAGCGGCTCGGGCTCCTCGGGCGTGAGGCTGAAGGGGTTGGGAATCGATTCCTCGCGCGCCTTGGCCTCGTCGATCTTGGTGTTGTAGCCCGCCAGATTGCGCACGCCCAGCTTGCTCATGAGCTTGTAGCGGCGCTCCATCTCGGCCACGCACCAGTTCAGGCCATTGGCGGCCTGCTTCATGTCGGTGACCACGGGGCACAGCAGGTGAGGAATGCCTTCGTAGACCGACATTTCCAGCATCTTGGGGTCGATCATCAGCAGGCGCACATCGCGCGCCTCGGCCTTGTACAGCAGCGACAGGATCATGGCGTTGATCCCCACCGACTTGCCCGAACCCGTGGTGCCGGCGACCAGCACGTGCGGCATCTTGGCCAGATCGGCCACCACCGGGTTGCCCACGATGTCCTTGCCCAGGCCCATGGTCAGCATGCTCTTGGCGTCGTGGTAGACCTGCGAGCCCAGCACCTCGGACAGGCGGATGGACTGGCGCTTGGCATTGGGCAGCTCCAGCGCCATGAAGTTCTTGCCGGGGATCGTCTCGATCACGCGGATGGACACCAGGGACAGCGAGCGCGCCAGATCCTTGGCCAGGTTCACGATCTGCGAACCCTTGACACCCGTGGCCGGTTCGATCTCGTAGCGCGTGATCACGGGGCCGGGCATGGCGGCCACCACATGCACTTCCACGCCAAAATCCTTGAGGCGCTTTTCGATCAGCCGGCTGGTCATCTCCAGCGTCTCGGGCGAGACGCTTTCCTGGCGCTGCTGCGCCGCATCGAGCAGGTCCACCTGGGGCAGCTTGCTGTCGGGCAATTCGGAGAACAGCGGCTTCTGGCGCTCCTTGACCACGCGCACGCTGGGGGCTGCCGCCTCCTGCAGCACGGGCTCGATGATCTGCACGGGCTGCGGGTGCTGCACGGCGCTTTCCGTGCGCTCTTCCTGCAACACCTCTTCGCGCTCGCGCGCGGCACGGCGGCCTGCGGCCTCGTCCCGGGCCTTCTCGCGGCGCGCGAAGAGGAAATGCACCCATCCATCCAGGCGTGCGCCCATGGATTCGGCCAGATGCCCCCAGGAAAAGCGGAACACCATGGCCAGGCCGATCACGGCCACGCAGATGCCGATCAGGCCCGAACCCATGAAGCCCAGCCATTGCAGGCTGTGGTAGCCCAGCATGTAGCCAAAGACGCCGCCGGCAGGGCCTGGCAGCACGCTCTCGAAGCGGTACAGCCGCGTCCATTCCAGCGCGCAGCTTGCGCCCAGCAGCAGCAGCAGGCCACCCCAGAAACGCAGGCGCCGGCGCCACAGCGGCGGCAGTTGCACGCCATCGCGGGGCACGCCGCCCCGCAGCCAGCGGGCGAAGGAAGACATCCAGGTCTGCACCGAGGCCAGCACCAGCCACCAGACCGACATGCCGAAGCCGAAATAGCAGGCGTCGGCCAGCCAGGCTCCGACGCGGCCCATCCAGTTGGCGACCAGGCGCGCGTGTCCCACCCCGGAGGTGGACCACGCTGGATCCTGGGGCGAGTAGCTGAGCATGGAGGCAAGCCAGAACACCAGGGCCAGCAGCCCCGCCAACAGCAGCATTTCATGGCCGAAGCGCGCCACCATGCCGGGGCGCGCCGCAGACTTGGATTTGCCCTTGGCGGATGTGGAAGCGTTCAGAGCGTTCAATGAGTAGGTCATACGCAGGCGGGAGCTTACCCCAGCCCCCTCGGGCTGGCCGCAAAAACAGCCAGGACGGCCTGCTAGCGTAATGCAAGCACTTGCAACAGAACATGACGCCGCAGCATGACGGCGCCATGTCGATCATTTTTGACAATCCGGGCCATTGATCCGCATGGCAACGGGAACCCGGCTGCGGAGCGATACTCCATGGCTGTGCCCGATGTATCTTTTTTCTGCACGCCGACTGCCGGCGTGCGCCTTTTTCAAGAACTGCATCCATGTCTTCTACGCAACACGCCAAAGTCCTGATCCTCGGCTCCGGCCCTGCCGGCTACACGGCCGCCATCTACGCCGCGCGCGCCAACCTCAACCCGCTGCTGGTGACCGGCATGGCCCAGGGTGGCCAGCTGATGACGACGACGGAAGTGGACAACTGGCCTGCGGACGTGAACGGCGTACAGGGCCCCGAACTGATGCAGCGCTTCCTGGAGCACGCAGAGCGCTTCAAGACCCAGGTGGTGTTCGACCACATCCACAGCGTCGATTTCTCCAAGCGCCCCTTCACGCTGACCGGCGACTCCGGCACCTATACCTGCGACAGCCTGATCATCGCCACGGGCGCCTCGGCCAAGTACCTGGGCCTGCCCTCCGAAGAGGCCTTCATGGGCCGCGGCGTCTCGGGCTGCGCCACCTGCGACGGTTTCTTCTACCGCGAGCAGCCCGTGTGCGTGGTCGGCGGCGGCAACACCGCCGTCGAGGAAGCCCTGTACCTGTCCAACATCGCCAGCAAGGTCACCCTGGTGCACCGCCGCGACAAGTTCAAGGCCGAGCCCATCCTCGTGGACAAGCTCATGGACAAGGTCCGTGCCGGCAAGATCGAACTCAAGACCCACTTCGTGCTCGACGAGGTGCTGGGCGACCAGTCCGGCGTGACCGGCATCCGCATCAAGAGCACCCAGGATGGCCATGCCGAGGACATCCAGCTGCAGGGCTGCTTCATCGCCATCGGCCATGCGCCCAACACCGAGATCTTCAAGGGCCACCTGGAGATGGACGAGACCGGCTACATCATCACCCAGGGCGGCCTCAAGGGCTTCGCCACCCAGACCAGCGTGCCCGGCGTGTTCGCGGCCGGCGACGTGCAGGACCATGTCTACCGCCAGGCCATCACCAGCGCCGGCACGGGCTGCATGGCCGCACTGGACGCCCAGCGCTTCCTGGAGCAGGAATAAGCGGGAAGCCATCCCGCCCGCCCTGCCCTCGTGCAGGGCGGCAAAAGCCCCTGGCTGCCGCCGTGATTGGCTGGCCCAGGGGCTTTTCTCATGAAGACGCTATAATCCGTGGCTTTGCTGAATTTGAAGCGCGCCTTGCTTGCATGGCCAGGACACTTTCAGCGATGGGGTTACCGCCACCCTTTATGGCGAGGTGAGGTTGCCGGCAGGCCCTGCAGCAAATGCAGGGCATCAGCGTCGGCGGCTGTACAACTATCGGAGTGTCCTCATGGCACGCGTATGTGAAGTAACGGGCAAGAAGCCCATGGTGGGAAACAACGTTTCCCACGCCAACAACAAGACCAAGCGTCGTTTCCTGCCCAACCTGCAATACCGCCGTTTCTGGGTTGAGAGCGAAAACCGTTGGGTGCGCCTGCGCGTTTCCAGCGCTGCTCTGCGCCTGATCGACAAGAACGGTATCGACTCCGTGCTCGCAGACCTGCGTGCCCGTGGCCAAGCCTAAATCCCTCAAGGAGAAACACCATGGCTGCTAAAGGCGGACGCGAAAAGATCAAGCTGGAATCCACTGCAGGAACCGGCCACTTCTACACCACGACCAAGAACAAGAAGACAATGCCCGAGAAGATGGCGATCATGAAGTTTGATCCCAAGGCTCGCAAGCACGTCACGTACAAGGAAATCAAGCTGAAGTAATTCAGCCTGTCCCTGGTACCGACAAAGAAACCGCCCAGCGCAAGCCCGGCGGTTTTTTTGCGTCCCTCACCCGTGGCGCGCGGGCTGGCCCAGCTGCGCGCAGGCCATGGCGCCGAGATCGCGGCAGGCCTGCTCGACCACGCCATCCACGGGCAGGGTGCAGCCCAGGCGCATGCAGTGCTCGTAGCGGCCCGAGTTGGAGAACATGCTGCCCGGCGCCGTGCGTATGCCGCGCGCCAGCGCCTGCGTGAACAGCGCGGACGTGGACACGCCAGCCGGAAGCTCCAGCCACAGGCTGAGCCCGCCGGGCGGCAGGCTCAGCCGCGTTCCCAACGGGAAAAAGCGCGCCACCAGCTGCGCCATGCCCTCGCGCTGGCGCCGCAGCTGCTGCTTCAGGCGCTGCAGATTGCGCAGATGCGCGGGCGAGCCCACGCAGGCGGCCGCCAGCAACTGGGCCAGGGTCTGGGTCCCCCGGCTGCGCGCGAACTTGAGCATCTGCACACGGCCATGCCACTGGCCGGCGTTCATCCAGCCCTGGCGCAGGCCTGGCGCCATGCTCTTGTTGAAGGCCTCGCAATAGATCACATGTCCCGGCAGGCGGTCCCAGGCCTTGATGGGGCGCACGGGCTGGCTGCTTTCCACGAACAGGCCGTAGGAGTCGTCCTCGATCAGCGCCACGCCGTGGGCGGCGCACAGCTCGACCAGTCTGGCCTTGTGTTCATCGGGAATGCGCGTGCCCAGCGGCATCTGCAGCTCGGGCACGACCACCACGGCCTTCAGCCGGGGCTGGGTCTGCAGGGCCAGCTCCAACGCCTCGATGGACAGGCCGGTGCGCGGGCTGCAGGGAATCTCCAGCGCCTGCATCTGCAAGGACTCCACCACCTGCAGCAGGCCGTAGTAGGTCGGCGACTCCACGGCCACCACATCCCCCGGCGAGGCCACGGCGGCCAGCGCCAGGCTCACGGCCTCGGAATTGCCCGTGGTCGCCAGCACATCGGCCGGTGCGACATGGATGCCCGCCGCCAGCGCGCGCCGCGCCATGGCCCGCTGGAAATCAGGGTGGCTGCCCATCATGGAACGCCCCAGCACCAGCAGATCGGGCTGCTCGCGCAGCAGCCGGGCAGCCGCCTGGTTCAGGTAGCCGCGATCGAACAGTTCCGGCGGCGGCGTGGCACCGCCCAGGTCCACCTGCACATCGGCCTGGCGGCCGCGCTCCAGCATGAGCGAGATGTGCTCATTGATGCCCGCAAAGTGCTGTTGTGGCAACGGCTGCACGGGCTGGCTCAGATCCGGTTCGCTGGCAGGCGCCAGCCCTGCAGGCCGGGCATCGCGCACGAAGTAGCCCACGCGCGGGCGGGCCTCGAGCTGGCCCAGATCCTCCAGATGCCGCAGCGTCTGCAGCGCCGTGGACAGGCTGACCTCGTGGCGGCGCATCAGCTCGCGCACGGAAGGCATGCGCTCGCCCGCCTTGAGCGTGCCCATCTCCATGGCCAGGCTGTAGTCGGCCGCCAGGCGGCGGTACAGGGTGGGGGCGGCGCTTGCGGCGGTCATGGGCAGGATGGAAAACGGCTGGGGATGGAAGTGCTTGACTGAGATCTTGCCTCAAGGCCCTGTTACGCAACAGATACAGATCATCAAGCCATGCAGCAGAACAGAACATGGACTGCCTGCACTGCTGCGGCGCAACAAACCATAGGCTGTGCCTGTGCCAAAGAGGGCCGAATGCCTACGCTTGGGGCCTGGAACTACAGGACAACGACCCATGCACAACGCCCACACCCGCTCTTTCGAACTGCGCCATCTCGCCCCCGGAAACGACCTGTATCTGTCCATGCAGGAGGGCTGCGAGCTGTTTTGCCGCCAGGGCAGCCTGGAAATCAGCGTCCCGCAGCAGGCCTGGGCCGATGCAGCGCCGGGGCTGACCCTCAGGCTGCAGCCGGGCCAGGGCTGGCGCGCAGGCGCGGACCTGCGGATAAGAGTCCGCTCCGTGTCCCAGGCCACGGCAGGTCTGGAACTGCAGCCGAACCCCGCAGCAAAAAGCCGCATCGCCTCCGAAGAGAAGATGCGGCCCCGGGAATGGACGCTTGCCGGCTGGCTTCGCAGCTTCAGGCGTGGGCAGCGCGCAGCTTGACCGAGAACTCCTTGAGCGCGGCAATGCCGCTGGCCTCGGCGCGATGGCACCAGGCCTGCAGATGGGCCGTCAGCTGCTCGCGCGACAGCGAGGTGTTGAGCCACAGCTGGCGCAGCTCCTCGCGCATGACCAGCATCTGGTCCAGCACGGGATGGGCGGCGCGCGCCTGGGCCAGCTGGTCCTGCGCCTGGGCGGGCACCTTGTCGGCATCGCGGTGCAGCCAGCGGCGCGCCGTCCTGAGCAAGGACAGGTCGGCCTGCTGCGCCTTGCGCTGCTTGAGCGCATCGAGTTCGAACTGCACGGCGGCACGCACGCCGCGCGCATAGCGAGCCATGACCTCGTAGCGGTTGGCGATCACGGCCTCCAGCGTCTTTTCGTCGGCCACAGGCTTGATGGCGCCCATGACCAGCCTGGGCGGCGTTTTCTTGACCTTGGCCCAGCCGACCGCCTGCATCGCCCGGATGTAGGCCCAGCCCACATCGAACTCATAGCGCTTGACCGAGAACTTGGCCGAGGTCGGATAGGTGTGGTGGTTGTTGTGCAGTTCCTCACCGCCGATGACCAGGCCCCAGGGCACGAGGTTGGTGCTGGCGTCCTGGGCCTCGAAGTTGCGGTAGCCCCAGAAATGGCCCAGGCCGTTGACCACGCCGGCAGCCCAGAACGGAATCCAGGCCATCTGCACGGCCCAGATGGTCAGTCCGATGGCGCCGAACAGCAGCACGTTGATGACCAGCATCAGAGAAGGACCCCAGATCGAATGCCGGCTGTAGAGATGACGCTCGATCCAGTCGTCGGGCGTGCCGTGGCCGAACTTCCTGAGCGTCTCGGCGTTCTTGGCCTCTTCGCGGTACAGCTCCGCGCCCTGGCGCATCACGGTATCCAGCCCGCGCGTTTGCGGGCTGTGGGGATCGTCCTCGGTTTCGCACTTGGCGTGGTGCTTGCGGTGGATGGCTACCCACTCCTTGGTGACCATGCCCGTGCCCAACCACAACCAGAACCGGAAGAAATGCGAGGGCACCGGCCCCAGGTCCAGCGAACGATGGGCCTGGCAGCGGTGCAGGAAGATGGTGACGCCCGCAATCGTGACGTGGGTGGTGACCAGGGCATACAGCAGCAGCTGCCACCACGACAGCTGCCACAGGCCATGGGCCATCCAGTCCAGGGCAATGTTCCAAACCGACGCGATATCCACAGACATGACCCAAGCCTTTGCCAAAGCCGGCGCCCAATGGCACCGATGCCTCAATTTTAGGCGAGCCCCCCGTGAAGGCGTTCGGCAATCTCCCGCGATTTACAGCTTATTGCGTCTGCAAGTTACGGCTTCCGGGTCCAAACGGCGGCGAAAAACCCGTCCGTCTCATGGCGCTGGGGCCACAGGCGCAGGTACTGCGTGCCGGTCTCGCCGCCGCTGCACAGCACATCGCCCCGCTCCACCTTGAGCTGGGCCAGAAGTTCTCCGGCATCCATGGCCACGAAGTCAGAGTGCTCCGCTGCAAAGGCGTCGGCGATGGCTTCGTTTTCCTGGGGCAGGACCGAACAGGTGGCATAGACCAGGCGCCCGCCCGGCTTGACCAGCCGCGCAGCACTGGCCAGGATGGCCGCCTGCTTTTGCGTGAGTTCCTCGATGGCCTTGGCCGACTGGCGCCACTTGAGGTCGGGGTTGCGGCGCAGCGTGCCCAGGCCCGAGCAGGGCGCATCGACCAGCACGCGGTCGATCTTTCCGGCCAGGCGCTTGACGCGGTCGTCGCGCTCATGGGCGATGGCCGCGGGGTGCACGTTCGACAGGCCCGAGCGCGCCAGGCGCGGCTTCAGGGCCTCGAGCCGGTGGCCCGAGACATCGAAGGCGTACAGACGCCCCGTGCTGCGCATCGAAGCACCAATGGCCAGGGTCTTGCCGCCTGCGCCTGCACAGAAATCGACCACCATTTCGCCGCGCTTGGCATCGAGCATCAGCGCCAGCAGTTGCGAGCCTTCGTCCTGCACCTCGATGGCACCGCGCGTGAAAGCGTCCATCCGGGCCAGCGCCGGCTTGCCCTGCACACGCAGGCCCCAGGGCGAGTAAGGTGTGGCTTCGGCGACGATGCCGGCATCGGCCAGTTCCTTTTGCACATCGGCACGCTTGGCGTTCAGCGCATTGACGCGCAGATCCAGCGGCGCGGCCTGTTCCATGCTCTGGGCAAAGGCCCAGAAGTCATCGCCCAGTTGCTGCTGTAGCGGCGCGACCAGCCATTCGGGAAGGTTGTGGCGGTGCGGCTCCATCAGTTCGTCGGGACGCACGGCCTCGCAGGCGTCCAGCCATTGCAGCTCCTGCGGCGACAGCGCGGCGCGCACGAAGCTGCGTGCGTCCTTGACACCTTGCTCGGTCTTGCCAGCCACGCGGGCCAGTGCCTCCTGGCTGTGGGCAAAGCCCAAAATGGCCAGCCTGCGTTCACGCGAGCCGCTGCCAGAACGCGCCAGGCTCTCAAAAAGCAGCTTCTTGCGCAGCACGGTGTAGGCGGTCTCGGCCAGCGCAGCGCGCTCGCGCGGGCCCAGGTTGCGGTTTTCACGGAAAAAGCGTGACACCACGGCGTCGGCCGGGTGTTCGAAAGTCAGGGTGCGCTTGACCAGTTCGGCGCAGGCGTCGAGAAGCTGTTTGGGATGCATGGCCGCGATTGTCCCACTGCCTTGCAAATCCGAGAGGGGCGCAGGTCGGAACCCGGAGCAACGCCGGGCTGGCACGGCTACCATGGCGCCCCATGACCGATGACGACCTGCCCCCTCTGATTGCCACGCCCCCGGGCCTGTACCGCCACTACAAGGGCGCTCCCTACGAGGTGCTTGCCACCGTGCGCCACAGCGAAACGCGCGAGTCCATGACCCTGTACCGCGCGCTCTACGGCGAGCGCGGCCTGTGGGTGCGGCCGGCCGCCATGTTCAACGAAACCGTGGTCATCAACGGCGTGGAGCAGCCCCGCTTTGCACGCTGCCCCGAAGTGGAGCAGCAGGCCTTTCAGAGCGAAGGCCTGTGAGCAGACCCTAGCCCCGCATCAACTGCGCCACGGCGCGCGGGTAGATGATGTGCTCCTGCACCAGCACGCGCGCGGCCAGTGCCTGGGCCGTGTCGCCGGGCAGCACGGGCACCACGGCCTGCTCCAGGATGGGCCCCACATCCAGCTCGGCCGTCACGCGGTGCACGGTGCAGCCGGCGAAGCGGCAGCCTGCATCGATGGCCCGCTGGTGCGTGTGCAGGCCCGTGAAGGCGGGCAGCAGCGAGGGGTGGATGTTGATCATGCGACCTTCGTAATGCGCAACGAAGCCCGGCGTGAGGATGCGCATGAAGCCGGCAAGCACGACCAGCGCGGGCGCGTGCCGGTCGATCACCTGGGCCAGCTCGGCGTCGAAGGCCTCGCGGCTGGGGAACGGGCGGTGGTCCAGCACCTCGGTGGAAATGCCCTGCTCGCGCGCGAAAACCAGGCCCGAAGCCTCGGCCTTGTTGCTGACCACGGCGGCCACGCGGGCGCCATAACGCCGCGCCCAGTCCTGTTGCTGCGAAGCACGCACAATGGCAGCCATGTTCGAGCCGCCGCCCGAGATCAGGATCACGATATTTTTCATGGGCGGCGATTGTCGCACCGCGGGCCGCGCGGCCTGCGCCAGCCCCGGCAAGGCCCATGGCCCTGCCGGGCCTTGTCACCTCTTGCCCTCAGACCCATGCCATTCGATCCCCGCTCCACCCCCTTGACCGCCGTCGAAGCCCGCGTGCTGGCCACCCTGATGGAGAAGGCGCGTACCGTGCCCGACAGCTACCCGCTCACGCTCAACGCACTGGTGACGGGCTGTAACCAGAAAAGCAGCCGCGATCCGGTGATGGAAGTCAGCGAGGGCGAAGCCCAGGAAGCGCTGGACAGCCTGCGCCTGCGCACCATGTCCGTGCAGATCAGCAGCGCACGCGCCACGCGCTGGGAACACAACTTCCCGCGCGGCGTGGGTGTGCCCGACCAGAGCGCCGTGCTGCTGTCCCTGCTGATGCTGCGCGGCCCGCAGACGGCTGGCGAGCTGCGCATCAACTCCGAGCGCTGGCACCGCTTTGCCGACATCTCCTCGGTCGAAGCCTTCCTGGAAGAGCTGCGCGAGCGCAGCGAGGAAAAAGGCGGCCCGCTGGTCGTCCTGCTGCCCCGCGCGCCCGGCGCGCGCGAACAACGCTGGGCCCACCTGCTGTGCGGCCCCGTGGACGTGAACGCGATCGCCTCGGCCCCTGCGGCAGCAGGCGCACGCGGCGATGCCCTGGCCCAGCGCGTGGTCGATCTGGAAGCCCAGGTACGCCAGCTGCAGGCACGTCTGGCACATGTCTACGCCCAGCTAGGACTGGAAGAACCCGATCAGCCTGCCTGATATCCGGCGGCCGTGAAGCCATCAGGGATTGCCATAGGTTGTCACGCCCTGGACAGTTCAAAAAAGAACGCGCGTGCTACAAAAGCCGGGATTGAAGGAGACACAGTCCATGGACCTGGCATTTACCCCTGAAGAACAGTCCTTTCGCGAGGAAGTCCGCGCCTGGGTGCGGGCCAACCTGCCCCAGGACATCGCGCACAAGGTGCGCCATTCGCTGCGCCTGACGCGCGACGACCTGCAGAACTGGGCCAAGATTCTTGGCAAGAAAGGCTGGCTGGGCTACGGCTGGCCCAAGCAGTTCGGCGGACCCGGCTGGAACGCCGTGCAAAAGCACCTGTTCGAGGAGGAATGTGCCCTGGCCTGCGCGCCGCGCATCATTCCCTTCGGCCCCGTGATGGTGGCGCCCGTGATCATGGCCTACGGCACGCCCGAGCAGCAGCAGCGCTTTCTGCCCGGCATTGCCAGCGGCGAAGTGTGGTGGAGCCAGGGCTACTCGGAGCCGGGCTCGGGCTCGGACCTGGCCAGCGTCAAGACCCGCGCCGAGCGCGTGGGCGACAAGTACATCGTCAACGGCCAGAAGACCTGGACCACGCTGGGCCAGTACGGCGAATGGATCTTCTGCCTGGTGCGCACCAGCAACGAGGGCAAGCCCCAGACCGGCATCAGCTTCCTGCTGGTGGACATGAAGAGCCCTGGCGTGACCGTGCGCCCGATCAAGCTGCTGGACGGCGAGTGCGAGGTCAACGAGGTCTTCTTCGACAATGTGGAAGTGCCGGCCGAGAACCTGATCGGCGAGGAGAACAAGGGCTGGACCTACGCCAAGCACCTGCTCAGCCACGAGCGTACCAACATCGCCGACGTGAACCGCGCCAAGCGCGAGCTGGAACGCCTCAAGCGCATCGCCAAGGCCGAAGGCGTCTATGAGGACCAGCGTTTCCGCGACGAGATCGCCAAGCTCGAAGTCGACGTGGTGGCGCTGGAGATGCTGGTGCTGCGCGTGCTGTCGGCCGAGAAATCGGGCAAGAACCCGCTGGACATCGCCGGCCTGCTCAAGATCAAGGGCAGTGAAATCCAGCAGCGCTACTCCGAGCTGATGATGCTGGCCGCAGGCCCCTTCAGCCTGCCCTTCATCGAAGAAGCCATGGAAGCCGGCTGGCAGGGCGACTTCCCCGGCGGCGTGGCGGACAACGCGCCGCTGGCGTCGACCTATTTCAACATGCGCAAGACGACGATCTACGGCGGCTCCAACGAGGTCCAGAGAAACATCGTCGCTCAGACGGTGCTGGGCTGATTTTGGCTGGAGTTTCGCTGACCCCAGAAGTGCGCCGGACGCGCTTCGATCAGCTTCGGGAGACAGAAAATGGACTTTGATTTTTCGGATGACCAGCAGCAACTGCGCGACGCGGTGCGCCGCTGGGTGGACAAGGGCTACACCTTCGAGCGCCGCCGCTCCATCGTCGAGGCGGGCGGCTTCTCGCGCGAGGCCTGGGGCGAGCTGGCCGAACTGGGCCTGACGGCACTGACCGTGCCCGAGGAGCACGGCGGCCTGGGCCAGGGCGCCACCGACGTGATGGTGGTGATGGAAGAGCTGGGCCGCGGCCTGGTGATGGAGCCGCTGGCACAGGCCTTCGTGGCATCCAGCGTGCTCGGCCAGCATGCCGACGCCACCGTGGCCGGCCAGTGGCTGCCGCGCGTGGCCAGCGGCGAGGCCCTGGTCGTGCTGGCACACCAGGAGCGCCAGGCCCGTTACCGGCTCGACGTCTGCGCGGCCACGGCCGGCAAGAGCGGCGGCGGCTACACGGTGGATGCCACCAAGAGCGTGGTGCCCGCAGGCGACGCGGCCGATGCCTTCCTGGTGCCGGCCCAGCTGGACGGCAAGATCGCCCTCTTCCTGGTGGAACGCAGCGCCAGCGGCGTCAGCACCCAGGGCTACCGGACCCAGGATGGCAGCCGCGCCGCCGAGCTGCGCTGCCAGACGACCCCCGCCACGCTGGTGACGACCGATGGCCTGGCCGCCCTGACGCTGGCCCAGGACGTGGCCAACGCCGCCCTGTGCGCCGAAGGCGTGGGCGCCATGGAGCAGACACTGAAGCTCACCACCGAGTACATGAACCAGCGCAAGCAGTTCAACACGGTGATCGCCAGCTTCCAGGCCCTGCGCCACCGCGTGGCGGACATGAAGATGCAGCTGGAGCTGGCCCGCTCCATGAGCTACTACGCCAGCCTCAAGATGAACACGCCCGAGGCCGAGCGCCACGTGGCCATCGCGCGCGCCAAGGTCCAGCTGGGCCAGTCGCTGCGCTATGTGGGCCAGCAGTCGGTGCAGCTGCACGGCGGCATCGGCGTGACCGACGAGTACGCAGGCAGCCACTACTTCAAGCGCCTGACGCAGATGGAGATGACGGGTGGGGACACGCTGCACCATCTGGGCATCGTGTCCGGGAAGATGCAGGACACGGCCGGCGTGTTTGCCTGAGCCTCGGGTCCCGCTTCAGACCACCAGGCCCCGCAGGAAACTGCGGGGCTTTTTCATGGGCTTTTCATGGGCTTTTCATGGGCCTTTGCTTTTTCCCATGCTTGCCCGCCGCCTCAGGTCAGCCTGTAGCCCTCGGGCCTGAGCGGCGCGGGCAGATCCGTCTCGCCCAGCGTGCGGCCCAGGCTGATCTCGATGGAGCGGCAGATGGTGTCCAGCGGCAGGTCGTTGCTCTCCAGGCCAAAGGGCTCTTCGAGTTCATCGCCAAGGGCGTCGAGCCCATAGAAGGTGTAGGCCACGATGGCCACGACAAAGGGCGTCATGAACCCGGTCGTGTCCACCAGGCCGAACGGCAGCAGAAAGCAGTACATATAGGCCGTGCGGTGCAGCAGCAGCGCATACGAGAACGGCATGGGCGTGTTGCGTATGCGCTCGCACGAGGCGGCAGCGGCCGTCATGCGTGTGAAGGTCTTGTCCATGGACGCGGCCAGGCAGGGCTCCATCTCGCCACGGCGCACACACTGCGCCAGGTCATGCCCCATGGACATCATCAGTGCGTCGCAGCGCTGCTCCAGCGGCAGGGCCTGGATTTGGCGCCATTCCCTGTCCACGAGCCAGCGGCCGGCTTCGGCATCGTTGTGCAGGCCCCGCAGCTGGGACCGCAGCGAATGCGCGAAGGCAACAGCCCGGTGCACCATGCGCACGCGCACGTCGCTGTCGCGGCGCCGGGGATCGGGCACCGTGTCCAGCGCAATCAGGCTCTGGCACTGGCGCGCCAGCGTGCGCGCGCAGATCACCATCTCTCCCCAGAGCTTGCGTCCTTCCCAGTAGCGGTCGTAGGCGGTGTTGTTGCGAAACCCCAGGAAGATGGCCAGCGGCAGGCCGATCAGCGTGAAGGGGATGGGCGTCACCGTGATCTTCACGTCGAAGAGATTGCCGTGCACCAGGGTGATGATGGCGGCAAACACGATGTTCACGAGCAGCGTGACCTGGATGCGCTGGAGCACCGAGCCCCGCAAAATCAGAAACAGCCTGAGGCCGGCGGGGCGATCACGGACGATCATGGGGCGAATGATAGGTATAAACCCTTATTCGATCACATATTGAGCATGTCAATGGGCTGCGGCCATGCTCCGAACCAAAAAAAAGGCGCCCCGAAGGGCGCCCTGCGTCACGACCGGTTGCCGGTCACAGCGCGTTGAAGCGGCGGCGGCGGCGCACCATGCCCCAGCCCATGATGCCCATCAAGACGGACATCAGGATCAGGCCCCATTCGGAGAGGGTGGGGATGGAGGCGGGCGATACGGCCACGGCCACCGCGCGGGAAGCCGTGTTGTTGGCCGGGTTGGCATCTCCGGTCGCACCGGTGCTGCCCGTCAGTGCCACCGCCCCCACGGAGCTGGGCGTTCCGCTGACCGTGCAGGTCACGCTGGCGCCCGCAGGCACGGCATCCCCTGCGGACCAGGCTGCATTGGAGGGGCTGATGCGGCAAGCGCCCTGGCTGACGCCAGGCGGCAGTCCCGTGACTGCGCACGAGGTGCCTGCCGATGCATCGGCCGAGCCCTGGTTCTTGCAGACAAAACTGCCGCTGTAGGGCGTGCCGGCAGTGAACGCGGTCGGCAGGCCGCTCAGATCGACGCCCATGTCGGGCACTGCAACGGTGGACACATTCATGGTCGCGGTGTTGTTTGCCGCATTCGAATCATCCGTTGCGCCCGTGGTGCCCGTGACCGTGGACGAACCTGCGGCTGTGGGCGTACCGCTCACCTGGCAGGTGACCGTGGCTCCCACCGGCACCGCATTGCCCGCCACCCACGCGGCATTGCCGGGGCTGATGGAGCATGCGCCTTGCGTCACGCCAGCCGGCAGGCCGGTGACGGCGCAGGAGGTGCCGCTCACGGCGTTGGCCAGGCCCTGGTTGCTGCAGGTGAAGCTGCCGCTATAGGGAATGTTCAGCGGCGAGGTGGAGGGCAGTCCGCTCAGATTGATCTGCATGTCCGGCGTTGTGGTGACCGCGATGTTCGACGTGGCCGTGTTGTTGCCCGGGGTCAGATCGTTGTCGCCGCCCGTGGTCACCGTGACCGTCGAGCTGCCGCCTGGACCCGTCGGTGTGCCGGAGACCTGGCAGACCACCGTCTTGCCCGCAGGCACCACGGCGGGCTGCATCCAGGCCGTGCCGTCTATCGTGCATTGGCCTGCCGTCACGCCAGGGGGCAGACCGGAGGCATCGCAGATGGCCTGGCCTGCGCTGGCTGCACCATCGTTCTTGCAGGAGAAGCTGCCGGTGTAGGGCACGCCGACCACGGCGGTGGGCGGGAGTCCGGAGACCTCAGGCACCATGTCGCTGCTCGCCGCGGGAGCCAGCAATTGGGTCTGCACCATGGCACCGAGCAGGGTCGAGGTCAGGTCGCCTCCGATGGTGTAGTTGCCGTTGTTGATCTGGTCTGACGGCGTGCCCGCAGGAACCTTCACGGTCATCGTGAACGTGCCCGACTGCCCGGGAGCCAGGGTCCCAAAGTCGCACTGGGCAGGATCTGAACTGCCCACGGCCGGGGCCGTGCAAGCGCCGCCGTCGCCGGCCAGCGACACGAACGTGGTCGGACTGATGCCCGCATCCGTGCCCACGGGCATCGCGGGCGTGACCTTCACGTTGTTCACCGGGGTGCTGCCGTTGTTCGTGTAGGTATAGGTGTAGGTGATCTCCGTGCCGTCCGCTTTGGGCGCGCTGACAGGCCCGGACGCGCTGATCCACAGGGTCTTGGGCAGGGTCGTGCCGAAGTTGTCAACGTACAGATGGCCTGCGTGGCCACCGGCACTGCAGGCCGAGGCCACGGCCTGCAGCCTGACCTTGTCGCCTACCCGCAGGTAGGCATTGCCAGGAGCGACATCGTAGGCCTGGGGGTCGGTGTAGTTCTGGATGGCACCGCCCTTGTCGGTAAAGGTCTTCCAGGGTGCTCCCGGCTCGCCGCCGTAGTGGTATTTGAAGAACAACTCCTGGGGTGAGCCCGTCAGATCCGTGGCGGTCTGGGCGTCATAGGTCTTGACCAGCGAGATGGCAAAGTAGGGGCGATCCTCGCCTCCGTGATTGCTGGCGTACTCAAGCACGGGCGCCGCGACAAATCGGATGTGGATCTTGCCGTCCTGGTCGATGTCATCCGCAGTCAGCGTCACTTCTTGGGTGATGGAACTTGCCGTATTGACCTGCTGGGTCCAGCCGGCGAGTCCCCCCGTGACCTTGCTGGACCGAGGTATCACGTTGCTGGCTGGGGTAGCGCTGTTCGCCTTGAGGTTGATGCGGGCAGAGTGGGAGCCTGCCAAAGTCAGTTTGAGGGCGGACTGGCCGGCGTCACCCCGGAACAGGACTTCGTCTGCAGCGCCTTCCGAGCCGCTGGCGATTTCGACCAGATGGGACTTGGTGCCAGGTGGCTGCAGGCGCAACTCGCTCAAGCGCTTCGGATTGGCCTGGGTGCCATTGTTGGTCCAGGCCTGGGGGGTCCAGCCAGTCAGGTCCCCTGCCTCGAAGTCCCCATTCAGAAATGCCGCCTGCGCAACTGCACCCACCATTGCCAGGGTGCCAGCTGCAACCAGACTTCTGGCCTGCCTCCAGGCCTTCATGCGCGGCCCTGTGGGCCGGATATGCAAACTCTGTCTCGCCATACCATTCCTCTCTTCATGTGTGTTTGATCACGGTTGAAAACTCCGACGGCCCACGCCGCCCGCCTGCGCACGCCGCCCGCACCAAGCCGCCCAAGCACGCGCACGCGCTTTTGCAGCAAAAAAATGGGCGAACGAATCCCTTCCGCATGCCCGGACGGCTGCGGTTCAAAAAGCTGAAATGGAGAAGAAAAAGGCGCCTAAGGCACGAACACCAGCCCTCGGCCGAACACGGCCCTCACCGGCAGGGCCAGCCCGGAGATATCCAGGGTCTTGCGGCGAAGCCGCGTCAGCTGCGATTCGATGCGGTGAAAACCGTCATCCACATCGGCATAGCCCATGGCCTCGATCAGGGTCTGCTTGGACACCATGGTCCCGGGGGTTGCCATCAGGCAGCCGAGCAATTCCAGCTCACGGCTGGTCAGGGCAATGATCTGGTGGTTGGGTGCGACCATGCAGGCCGACAGGGGGTCAAGGCGCCAGGTCAGGAATGGGGCGGACGCCCTGCCCGGCTGACCGGTGTTGCGGCGAAGCTGGGAGCGGATGCCGGCCACCAGCTCGTTCATGTCGGTGGGCTTGACGAAGTACTGCAGCGCGCCGGCATTGAGGCCGGCAATGCGGCTGTCCAGATCGCCGCGTGCCGTGAGCACCACCACGGGGATCTCCTGCTCGGCCAGGCGCTTGACCAGGCTCAGCCCGTCCTCGCCGGGCAGACCCAGGTCGACGACGACCAGATCTGCCTTTTCGCGCAGTAGCTTTATGTAGAAGTCTTCTGCAGAATCCGTGCCCCAGGCATGCAGGCCAGACTTTGTTAAAAATCGACACACATTGATACGAATATCCTCATCGTCCTCTACGACGGCGACGGTGAACTCGATCGATGGCTCTAGTGTCTGCTGCATGATGTTTGCCTATTGGTGCGCGGATTTTCATTGGGTTGAACGTCCGCCGCCATGCACGAACACTCTCGAATGCTCACAGTTCAGAGAAACACACAAAAATTTACTTTTATTGCATGGATCACGGTATCGCTCGGGCTGCTCGCATTTTTCGTGCTGAGCCCGGCAACCATGTCTCCCCCTGACAAGGGACTGCGTCTGGGCAAGGACCTGCCGATGCAGGTGCTTGCCGATGCGGGCCGCAGCATGACCATTGAACAGGTCGCGGCCCTGCCCGATGATGCCTTCGAAACCCGGCGCACGCCTCTGAACGAGGGCTATACCCGCCAGGCTTACTGGGTGAGGGTTGCCATGCCTGCCCTCGCACCCGCCAGTGCGCTGGCCGGCAATGATCCGCTGTGGCTGGAGATCACGCCCACCTATCTGGACAGGGTCACGCTCTACCAGCAGGCGAATGACCTGTGGCAGGCACGCGAAAGCGGCGACACGGTGCCCATGGCCCAGCGCATCCATGTGCGCCAGCTGGTGTTTCCACTGCGCGCCGGCCAGCCCTTTGTGCTGCGCATCGAGACCAGCAGCGCCATGCAGCTGTACGCCACGGTCTGGCGCAGCACGGGGCTGATGGCCTGGCTGTCCAGCGTGGAGTGGGCCTCGGGGGTGCACCAGGGCGTGAACCTGGTGCTGACCTTGCTGATCGCCGGCGCAGCCCTGGCCCTTCGCATGCGCAGCCTGATGGCCATGACGCTGCTGGCGTTCGTGGTTCTGACCCACAACGCCAATGTGCGCGGCTATGCCCAGCTGTGGCTGCCCGAGCCCTGGGCGCCGCATGCGGATATCTGGGTGAGCGTGGGCGTCTTCCTGCTGCCTGCCGCCTTTGCCTGGCAGGCACGCGAGACCTTGACGCGCGGCACGATCTGGCGCCGCATCGACCGCATGCTGGTGCTGCTGACCTTGGCGCCGCTGCTGGCCTTGCTCAGCATTCCCATGGGGCACTACACGCAATGGGCCTGGCTAGGAGTCAGCGTCCCCTGGATGGCCAGCATGCTGAGCGCTCTGGTGGCCTGGAAGAACCTGCTCCGCCAGGGCCCCAGCATCGTCAACCTGCTGGTGCTGATTCCCTACACGCTGCATGCGGTCATGGGCATCCACGTGGCTGCAGCGTTCACGGGGCTGGTGTCCTCCGACATCGAAGCCGGCATGTACTGGCAACTGGAATCGCTGCTGCTGTACATCCTCATCATCATTGCCGTGGGCGCCAGCCTGGTCGAGAAATTCCAGAACTCCATGGACAGGCAGGCGCAACTGGTGGAGTCACTGGCCCGCTCCGAGCACGCGCTCGAAGGCCGGGTACGCACACGCACGGCCGAGCTGCTGCATGCACAGAACGCGCTGCAGGCCGCGCTGCACGGCGAACGCACCCTGCGGCTGGAGCAGCGCCAGTTCTTCAACATGGTCAACCATGAATTCCGCACGCCGCTGTCCGTGGTGGACAGCGCGGCCACGGAGCAGTTGACCTTTCCGTCCACCGACATCGACTCCCAACTGGAGCGGGCCGCCCAGATCCGGCGTGCCTGCAGGCGCCTCACGGCCCTGGTGGACAACTGCCTGGTCAGCGACCGCCTGGACGCGCCTGCGTTCCGGCTGCAGCTCGACCGGGTTCCGGTGACGGACCTGATCGACGATGCCGTACAGCTCGTGCACTGGTCGCGCCGCCATCATCTGAGGCTGGAGACTGCCGGCATCCCCGCCTCCTGGCAGTGCGATCCCACGCTGGTGCGCATCGCCCTGTCCAACCTCGTGGACAACGCCGTGAAATATGCCCAGGCCGGCGAAATCGCCGTGTGTGCCCGCCTGGACGGGCAGGGCCAGCTGGAGCTCACCGTCAGCGACGAAGGCCCTGGCCTGGCGCCCGAGCTGGCGCAGCGCATCTTCGAGCTGCACGAGCGCGGAGAGCGCTCGGACCAGACCCGAGGCTTCGGCCTGGGCCTGTGGGTGGCCCGGCGCGTGGCCCAGATGCATGGCGGCGATGTGCAGGTCACGCCAGCTGCGGGCGGAGGCACCTGCTTCACGCTGACGCTGCCCTGCAGCATTCCCGAAGACAGCGGCCTTGCTACAGCTGCAACACAGCCCGCCTCGCCATGCGTATCCTGAGCCTGCTGCGTGTCCTGAACCGTCTGGCGCTGCCGGGCTGGCTGGTGTTTTCGCTGGTGCTGGTGGTCTGCTTCATCCTCAGTCCGGCCTGGCAGTCCCTTCCAGCCAAGCGCCTGCAGCTGGGCACGGACCTGCCCATGCTGGCGCTTGTCGATGCGCAGGGCAGCCTCACCATCGACCAGGTGGCAGCCCTGCCCGATACGGACTTCACCGCGCTCGACACACCGCTGAACAAGGGCTACACGCGCGATGTGTATTGGCTCAAGGTGCAGGCTCCCTATATCGCGGCCGGGAAGATCGACCCCGAGCAGGACCCTCTGTGGCTGGAGATCCTGCCCAGCTACCTGGACCAGGTCGCGCTGTACCAGTACATGGACGGCGCCTGGCGCATGCGCAGCAGCGGCGATACGGCAACCGGCGAACCACGGGTCCATGTGCGCCAGCTCGTGTTTCCGCTGTACACGGACCAGCCCTTCATCCTGCGCGTGCAGACCTCAAGCCCCATGCAGCTGGACGCCACGATCTGGCGCAGCAGCGGTCTGATGACGCAGTTCTCGGCCGTGGAATGGGCATCGGGCATCCACCAGGGCATCAACCTCATGCTGGCCCTGCTGATCATCGGGGCAGCCCTGGCCTTGCGGTTGCGCAAACTGGCCGCCATGGCCGTGGCAGCCATCGCCGTACTGATACACGGCGCCAGCGACCGGGGCTACCTGCAGATCTGGCTGCCCGACCATCTGGCGCACTGGGGCCATCTGTGCGTCAGCCTTGGCACCCTGATGCTTCCCGCCGCCCTGGCCTGGCAGATGCGCGAGCTGCTGACCCGCGACACACGCTGGCGGCGCATGGACCGGGCCCTGCTCGCCCTGGGAATCATCCCGTTGCTGTGCCTGCCAAGCATCCCGCTCGGCCGCTACCAGGACTGGGCCTGGATAGGGGTCGGCGCGCCCTGGGCCATCAGCGCGCTGTTTGCGGTGGTCGCATGGAGCAATCTGCTGCGCGATCGTGCCAGCCTGGTCCATGTGCTGATGGTCGTTCCCAGCACCATGTACGGGCTCATGGGACTGTATGTGACGGCAGCCTATGTGGGCCTTGCCAGCCTGCCCACCATAGAGACCAGCGTTTTCTGGCAGCTCAACACCTTGCTGGTCAACATCGTGATCACCGTGGCCGTCGGCGCCAGCCTGATCCATAAATTCCGGGACTCCATGGCACGCCAGGCACAACTGCTCGAATCCCTGGCCAAATCCGAGCATGCGCTGGAAGAGCGCGTGCGGCTGCGCACGGCCGAGCTGCTGCGGGCGCAGAACGCGCTGCAGGCGGCGCTGCACAGCGAACGCACGCTGCGACTGGAGCAGCGGCAGTTCTTCAACATGGTCAACCATGAGTTCCGCACGCCGCTGGCCGTGGTGGACAGTGCCGCCACCGAGCAACTTTCCTTTCCCTCCCCCGACATCGACTCCCAGCTCGAACGCGCCGCCCAGATCCGGCGCGCCTGCAGACGCCTCACGGCCCTGGTGGACAACTGCCTGATCAGCGACCGCCTGGACGCTCCCGCCTTCAGGCTGCAGTTGCACCGCGCTCCCGTCATGGAGCTGGTCGATGATGCCGCGCAGCTCGTGCACTGGTCTCGCCGCCACCGTCTGCGCCTGGACAGCGCGCAGGCGCCCGCCATCTGGGAGTGCGACTCCACGCTCATCCGCATCGCACTGTCCAACCTCGTGGACAACGCCGTGAAGTACGCCAAGGCCGGAGAAATCACCGTGCGTGCGCGCACCGACGACCGTGGTCAGCTGGAGCTCACCGTCAGCGACCAGGGCCCAGGCCTGGCGCCCGAGCTGGCGCTGCGCATCTTCGAGCGCTTCGAGCGCGGCCACCGCTCCGACCAGGCCCGCGGCTTCGGCCTGGGCCTGTGGGTCGCCCGACGCATTGCGCGACTGCATGGCGGCGACATACAGGCGGCACCTTCACCGGAGGGCGGCACGAGCTTCACGCTCACGCTGCCGCCGCATCCCGCTGCCGCTGCGCAGTCCAAAACCTTGCAGACAGCGACTTGAAACATGATGCAGCGAAGAATCCACGATAATGAAAAGTTCGCCACTGGCGTGGCCTGTCGGCATTTGCCGCCATCAAGGCCCGCCTCATCCTGGCCATAAACACACACCTGTCCATGAGCGCTACTTCCATTCCCGCCGATATCAACCGCAAGCACCTGGAAATGGCTCGCCAGCAGATCGCGAAAGGCGACCTGCAAAAAGCCGCCCAGACTCTGAACAAGGCTCACCGCCAAGTGCCTGGTGACGCTCGCGTCTTCATGTTGGGCGGACTGATGGCTGAAAAGGCCGGGAATCACGCCAAGGCCGAAGAAGCCTTCGCAAGATGCCTTGAGCTGGCACCCATGTGGGGGCCGGGCCTGCTGGAGACAGCACTCTTTCGCGCAAGGCATGGTCAGTTCGATTCAGCCATTGAACTGGCAGAAAAGGTGTCCCGCATTGAGCCCCAAAATTCCCAGGTGCTCGCTGGCGTGATCGATATTGCGCACCGTGCCGGGAATCTGCAGATGGCCGTCAGGCACCTGCGTCGAGGCCTAGAAATGCATGCGGGTGATGCCACGCTGCGCCAGCATCTGGCCAGCGATCTGGGCAACCTGGGGGACCATGCGCAAGCATTGCAGATGTGGAATGCATTGGTGGAAGAGCATCCTCAGCAGCCGCAATTCAGAATGGGGCGGATCAAGCACATCGTGGCGCACGGTCAGGCCTCGGATGCCCTGGGTGACATCCGGATACTGGAAGAGCAATTCCCGGAAGATGCCACCCTGGCATATTACGCGGCATTGGCAAAGGGAACGACTCCGGCGCATCTGCCAGAGGAAATGCACCGGACCTTGTTCGACAATATGGCGGACAAGTTTGACCAGCATCTGGTCCAGGGATTGGGCTACCAACTGCCCAAACTTGTTGCGCAGCAATTGACTGCACGTCATCCGGAAAAAGATGTCAATGTGCTCGACCTGGGATGTGGCACGGGCTTGCTGGGGCTTTGCCTTGGCCCCATGCAAGGTTACCTGATTGGTGTGGACAGCTCTCTCAAGATGATCGAGCAGGCAGCCAAGCATGGCGTCTATGACCGTTTTCACCATGTCAACCTGCTGGATGCGTTGAGCAATACACCAGACCAGGAATACGATGTGATCACCTGCCTGGATGTGCTGGTCTACATCGGTGACTCTCAGCCGGTCATCCCCAATGCGGCACGCATTCTCAAGACCGGCGGCGAGTTCATCTTCTCATGCGAAACAGCTCCGGAAGATGGCCCGGACCTCATTCTTCAGCCCAGCGAGCGCTACGCCCACAAGCGCAGCCATATCGAAGCACTGTGCAAGCAAGCGGGCTTCAGCGTATCGACCGAGGAACTGGTGCTGCGGCAGGAAGGCGGGCAACCGGTTCAGGGCTTCGTCGTGACCGCAACCAAGACCGCTGCCTGACAGTTCTCATCAAGCCCACGCCACCTCGTGCGTGGGCGCCCCACCGTCCCCGACGAGGCTATCGCGCGCCCAGCGCGAGCTTCTGGGCACGTGCAGCAGCAGAAACTCCATCTGGTCCGCCAGAATCCGCCGGTTGCGCAGGATGAAGTCTTCCCAGAGGCTGGGTACATAGGGCGTGTAGAGCAGGGGCATGCGCGCCTGTTCAGGCGTGCGGGCGCCCTTGCGGTGGTTGCAGGAACGGCAGGCAGTCACCAGATTCATCCAGTGATGGCCGCCGCCTGCGGAGATGGGCACGATGTGTTCGCGCGTGAGGTCGTTTTCGTGGAAGACCCGGCCGCAGTAGGCACAGATGCAGCGGTCGCGTGCGAACAGCTTGCCGTTGGTCAGGCCCGGCTGCAGGCTGTGCGGATTGATGGAGGGCGCACCGCGCGTGCCGATGATGCTGTTGATGTGGATGACCGACTGGCAGCCCGTGACGGCATTGTGGCCACCGCGGAAACAGGCGACTTCCCCGCCGGACTCCCAGCGCACATCGTCCGCCGCGTAATGCAGCGCCGCCTGCTCCAGCGTAATCCAGGATTGGGGCAGCCCTTGGGCCGACAGCTTCAAGACCT
The DNA here is from genome assembly GCF_018437695.1 of Delftia sp. WY8. Lineage (NCBI taxonomy): Bacteria > Pseudomonadati > Pseudomonadota > Betaproteobacteria > Burkholderiales > Comamonadaceae > Delftia > Delftia sp. WY8. The sequence continues at coordinate 4,996,933 of NZ_CP049795.1, read as the reverse complement.
TCACGACACGCCTCCTCTGACACCAAGGTGAACGGGAATGCAGCCAGTGCACAGGGCCTGCAAGGCAGGCCTTATCGAGGCAATATACTCTGTTTCCGTGTCGGATTGACAGCCTGCGCTGGCTGCGCGCGTGCCAGCCGCTATTGAAAACAAAGCGTCCCATGAAGATTTTTCGAGGCTTCAACCATCCAGGGCGAGAACCGGCCTGCGCCGTCACCATCGGCAATTTCGATGGTGTTCACCGGGGTCACCAGGCCATGCTGGCCCTGCTGTCGGCTGAAGCTGCCCAGCGTGGCGTGCCCACCTGCGTGCTGACCTTCGAGCCCCATCCGCGCGACTACTTCGCCCAGGCCCTGGGCCGGCCCGAGATCGCGCCGGCGCGCATAGGCACGCTGCGCGACAAGCTGTCGGAGCTGCAGCGCTGCGGCGTGGACCAGACCGTGGTGCTGCCCTTCAACCGGGCGCTGGCCAGCCAGGCGCCCCAGGCCTTCATCGATGAGGTGCTGGTGGCCGGCCTGGGCGCGAAATACGTGCTGGTCGGCGACGATTTCCGCTTCGGCGCCCAGCGCGCGGGCGACTACGCCATGCTGGACGCGGCAGGCCAGCGCCAGGGCTTTGACGTAGCCCGCATGAACAGCTACGAAGTGCATGGCCTGCGCGTGTCCAGCACCCATGTGCGCTGCGCCCTGGCCGAGGGGCGCATGCAGGATGCGGCGCGGCTGCTGGGTCATCCCTACACCATCTCCGGCCATGTGGTCCACGGGCGCAAGCTGGGCCGCAGCCTGGCCGAAAGCCGCCAGGGCGCGGGCGACGGCTTTCGAACGCTAAACCTGCGCTTCAACCATTGGAAGCCCGCGGCCAGCGGCATCTTCGCGGTGCTGGTCCACGGACTGCATGAGCGTCCTCTGCGCGGCGTGGCCAACCTCGGTGTGCGCCCTTCCCTGGACCCGACGGATGTCAACGGCGGGCGCGTCCTGCTGGAAACCCACTGCCTCGATTGGCCCGGCGCGCCGGGTGGCGAAGAGGCCTACGGTAAAATCATCCGCGTGGAACTTCTGCACAAACTGCACGACGAGCTGAAGTACGACAGTCTCGACGCCCTCACCGCCGGCATCGCCAAGGACTGCGATGACGCGCGCGCGTTCTTCGCCACCATCCACACACCCATCTACACCGAGACCCGTCGCCAGACCACGCGCGACCGAATTTGACGATCTCCGTCACCTGCCCGGGCGCGGGTGCGCACCAGGCTTCCTCCCCTTTTTCCCGTGCCTGGACCAGACGGTCCGGGCTCTGGCCTGCTTTCAAGGTTCTCCATGTCTGATTCGAAAGTCTCTCCCAACGCCAATGCGGGCTATCGCGCCACGCTGAACATGCCCGACACGCCCTTCCCCATGCGCGGCGATCTGCCCAAGCGCGAGCCGGGCTGGGTCCAGGAATGGGAGGACAAGGGCATCTACAAGAAGCTGCGCGATGCGCGCCACGGTGCGCCCAAGTTCATCCTGCACGACGGCCCGCCCTACGCCAACGGCAAGATCCACATCGGCCATGCGGTGAACAAGGCGCTCAAGGACATGATCGTCAAGAGCCGCCAGCTCGAGGGCTTCGACGCCATGTACGTGCCGGGCTGGGACTGCCACGGCCTGCCCATCGAGAACGCCATCGAGAAGCTGCATGGCCGCAATCTGCCGCGCGACGAGATGCAGGCCAAGAGCCGTGCATTCGCCACCGAGCAGATCGCCCAGCAGATGGTGGACTTCAAGCGCCTGGGCGTGCTCGGCGACTGGGACCATCCCTACAAGACCATGAACTACGCCAACGAGGCCGCCGAGCTGCGCGCCTTGAAGCGCGTCATGGAGCGCGGCTTCGTCTACCGCGGCCTCAAGCCGGTGTACTGGTGCTTTGACTGCGGCTCCTCGCTGGCCGAGTTCGAGATCGAGTACGCCGACAAGCAAAGCCAGACGCTGGACGTGATGTTCCCCACGGCCGAGCCCGACAGGCTGGCGGCCGCCTTCGGGCTGACCTCGCTGGCCAAGCCCGCCTTCATCGTCATCTGGACGACGACGGCCTGGACCATCCCCGCCAACCAGGCGCTCAACGTCAACCCCGAGCTGGAATACAGCCTGGTGGATACCGAGCGCGGCCTGCTGATCGTGGCCTCCGCCCTGGTCGACAAATGCCTGGCACGCTGGAAGCTCGAAGGCCAGGTCCTTGCCACCGCCGTGGGAAGGAAGCTGGACCACCTGCAGTTCAAGCACCCGCTGGCCCACGTGGACAAGGGCTTTGACCGCGTCTCGCCCGTGTTCCTGGCCGACTACGCCACGGCCGATGACGGCACCGGCATCGTGCACTCGGCCCCCGCCTACGGCGTGGACGACTTCAACAGCTGCATGAACAACGGCATGACGCGCGATGACATCCTGAGCCCCGTGCAGGGCAACGGCGTCTACGCACCCGAGCTGCCGCTGTTCGGCGGCCAGCACATCTGGAAGGCCGTCCCCGTCATCATCGATGCGCTCAAGCTGGGCGACCGCCTGCTGGATACCACGACCATCACCCACAGCTACCCGCACTGCTGGCGCCACAAGACGCCGGTGATCTACCGCGCCGCCGCCCAGTGGTTCATCCGCATGGATGAGGGCGAGGGCGTGTTCACCAAGCCCGGTGACAAGCCCGCGCAGACGCTGCGCCAGATCGCGCTGGAAGCCATCGAGCACACCCAGTTCTACCCGGAGAACGGCAAGACCCGCCTGCGGGACATGATCGCCGGCCGGCCCGACTGGTGCATCTCGCGCCAGCGCAGCTGGGGCGTGCCCCTGCCCTTCTTCCTGCACAAGGACAGCGGCGAACTGCATCCGCGCACCATGGAGATCATCGACCAGGCCGCCGCCATGGTTGAGCAAGGCGGCATCGAGGCCTGGAGCCGCGTGACGGCCGAGGACATCCTGGGCGCCGAGGAAGCCGTGCACTACACCAAGAGCACCGACATCCTCGAAGTCTGGTTCGACTCCGGCTCCACCTTCTGGCATGTGATGCGCGGCACGCACGCCGACATGCACCACGACCAGGGCCCCGAGGCCGACCTTTACCTGGAAGGCCATGACCAGCACCGCGGCTGGTTCCATTCGTCGCTGCTGCTGGCCTCGGCCATCTTCGGGCGCGCGCCCTACCGCGGCCTGCTGACCCATGGCTTCACCGTGGACGGCCAGGGCAAGAAGATGTCCAAGTCGCTGGGCAACACCGTCGCCCCGCAGGACGTGAGCAACAAGATGGGCGCCGAGATCATCCGCCTGTGGGTGGCCTCGACCGACTACTCGGGCGACCTGGGCATCGACGACAAGATCCTGGCCCGCGTGGTGGACGCCTACCGCCGCATCCGCAACACGCTACGCTTCCTGCTGGCCAACGTCAGCGACTTCGACGCGGCGAAAGACTCGGTTGCCACCGAAGAGCTGCTGGAGATCGACCGCTGGGCCCTGGCCCGCGCGGCCCAGTTCCAGGCCGAGGTGCTGGCCCACTACAAGGTCTATGAATTCCACCCCGTGGTGGCCAAGCTGCAGCTGTTCTGCTCGGAAGACCTGGGCGGCTTCTACCTGGACGTGCTCAAGGACCGCCTGTATACCAGCGCGCCCAAGAGCCTGGCCCGCCGCAGCGCCCAGACCGCGCTGCACCAGATCACGCACGCCATGCTGCGCTGGATGGCGCCCTTCCTGTCCTTCACGGCCGAAGAGGCCTGGAAGGTCTTCGGCGACAGCGAGTCCATCTTCCTGGAGACCTACACCGACCTGCCGGCCGGCGACGAGGCCCTGCTGGCCAAGTGGGCCCGCCTGCGCGAGATCCGCGACGTGGTGAACAAGGACATCGAGGCCGTGCGCGCCGAAGGCCGGGTCGGCTCCTCGCTGCAGGCCGAAGTCCGTGTCTCGGCCCAGCCCGAAGACCTGGCCCTGCTGCAAAGCCTGGGCGACGACCTGAAGTTCGTCTTCATCACATCGGCCGCCGAGGCCCTGGCGGGCGAGACGCTGCAGGCCGCCGTCACACCCAGCAGCCATGCCAAGTGCGACCGCTGCTGGCACTACCGTGCCGACGTGGGCATCAACCCCGAGCACCCCAGCCTGTGCGGCCGTTGCGACAGCAACCTGCACGGTGCCGGCGAAGAGCGCCGCAAGGCGTAATCCCACCGAGGCGCTGCCATGACCCCTAGCTTTGCCGCAGTCCCCGAATCCCGCAGCCGCCGCATCTGGCCCTGGCTGGCCTGGTCGCTGGCGATCATCGCCATCGACCAGCTCACCAAGCAGTGGATCCTTGATGCCTACCAGCTGGGCGACTGGACGCCGATCACGGGCTTTTTCAATATCGTGCGGGCCCACAACACGGGGGCGGCCTTCTCGTTTCTGGCTGGAGCCGGTGGCTGGCAGCGCTGGCTGTTCGTGGGCATCGGCGCGGCGGCCACGCTGCTCATCGTCTGGCAGTTGCGCAAGCATCCGGGGCAGAAGCTGTTTTGCTTCTCGCTGGCCAGCATCCTGGGCGGTGCCATCGGCAACGTGGTGGACCGCCTGCAGCACGGCTACGTGGTGGACTTCCTGGACTTCTACTGGGGCCGCTCGCACTTTCCGGCCTTCAATGCGGCCGACATCGCCATCAGCGTGGGCGCGGCCCTGCTGATCCTGGACGAGGTGCTGCGCGCTCGGCGGGCCAAGGGCGCCTGATCCCTGCCGCAGCCGGAGCCGCCGCCAGCCCCTCTTGCGAGGGGCTTTTTCATTGAGGGGGCCACCGGCTGCATGCCGGCGGGTTTTCCTCGGGTTTTCCTGAGTGCGTTTTGGGTCAACCGAAATTCTTTTCGATTCGTTTTATTTCTACAATTTTCCTTATTTCGCACCAAACTGTGCGCTCATGCGGCCGACTCTCCTGCGCGCAAGCCGGGACCGGGGTTATATTGGTCCGCTTCTCCGCTCACAGCACATGAAGCACTTACTCAATCTACTGGCCGCCATCGCCCTGCTGGTCTGGGGCACGCACATGGTCCGCACCGGCGTGCTGCGGGTGTTCGGCGCCAACCTGCGCAACCTGCTCGCCCACAGCATGAGCAACCGCTTCTCGGCCGCGCTGTCCGGCCTGGGCGTGACTGCGCTGGTGCAGTCGAGCACGGCGACCTCGCTGATGACCTCGGCCTTCGTGGGCCAGGGCCTGATCTCGCTGCCGGCCGCGCTGGCCGTGATGCGCGGCGCCGACGTGGGCACGGCGCTGATGGCCGTGCTGTTCTCCACCGACCTGTCCTGGCTGTCGCCGCTGTTCATCTTTGTCGGCGTGGTGCTGTTCATCACGCGCCAGGACACCACGGCCGGGCGCATAGGCCGCGTGCTCATCGGCCTGGGCGTGATGCTGCTGGCCCTGCGCCTGGTGGTCGATGCCACCGAGCCGCTGCTGGAAGCCCCCGCCGTGCGCACCCTGCTGGCCTCTGTCACCAGCGACATCTTCATGGAGCTGCTGCTGGGTGCGCTGCTGGCCGTGATGGCCTATTCCAGCCTGGCCATCGTGCTGCTGATCGCGGCCATGGCCAGCTCGGGCGCGATTCCCATGGAAGTGGCGCTGGGCCTGACGCTGGGCGCCAACATCGGCAGCGGCCTGGTGGCCGTGCTGACCACGGCCAAGTCCAGCGTGGAAGTGCGCCAGGTCACCATCGGCAACATGCTGTTCAAGATCATGGGTGTGGCCATCGTGGCGCCCTTCCTGGGGCTGTGGGCCACCTATGTGATGCCGCTGATCGACGGCAAGGGCCAGAACATCGTGCTGTTCCACCTGGCCTTCAACATCTTCAACAGCCTGTGCTTCATCGGCCTGACGCAGACCGTGGCGCGCTGGGTGACGGCCCTGCTGCCCAAGCCCGAGGCCAGTTCCACCAGCCTGCTGCGGCCCCGCCACCTGGACCCCTCGGCGCTGAGCACGCCGTCGCTGGCCATTTCCTGCGCCGCGCGCGAGGCCCTGCACCAGGCCGACATGGTCGAGTCCATGCTGATCGGCATGCAGCGCGTGCTGGAGACCGACGACCTCAAGCTGTCCCAGGAGCTGCGCGAACTCGAAGGCACGGTGGACGACCTGTACTCGGCCATCAAGTACTACATGACCAAGATCTCGCGCGCCGAACTCGACGAACGCGAGGGCCAGCGCTGGACCGAAATCATCAGCTTCACCATCAACATGGAGCAGATCGGGGACATCATCGAGCGCGTGCTGCTGGACATCGAGGACAAGAAGATCAAGAAGGGCCGCCAGTTTTCCGAGGCCGGCACGCAGGAGATCCGCGAGCTGCTGCACCACCTGCTGGACAATCTGCGCCTGGCCATGAGCGTCTTTCTCAACGGCAATGTGCGCGAGGCCCAGAAGCTGCTGGAGGAAAAGGCACGCTTTCGCGATCTGGAACTGGCCTACTCGGCCACCCACCTGGCCCGCCTGTCCGACAACACCGTCTCCAGCATAGAGACCAGCTCGCTGCACATCGACCTCATCAGCGACCTCAAGCGCATCAACTCGCTGCTGTGCTCTGTGGCCTATCCCATCCTGGAATCGGCCGGCGCCCTGGCGCCCAGCCGGCTCAAGGAATCGGCGCTGGACAAGGCGGCGCGCTGAGGCGCCGCAAGCCTTGCCCGTTCACCAGCCCAGCCAGGCCGCCAGCACCTGGGCGGCCTCGGGCGTGAAGCGGTCCTGCAGCAGCCATTGCACGAGCTGGTCGCGCTCTATCAGTGCAAAGGCCTGCACCTCGCCATCCTGGTTGCTGGGCTCCAGCGCAGCCGGCACGGTGGCGCTGAACCAGTCGATGCGTTCGCGCATGAAGCCACGGCCCTCGGCCTCGTCGCTGGGGCGCTCGAACAGTACGTGGCCGCCATGGCGCAGGCCCTGCAGCTCGCCCACGCGCAGGCCGGCCTCTTCCCAGGTTTCACGCTGCACGGCTTGTTCCAGGGTATCGTGCGCGGCCACCATGCCGCCCATCAGCGTGTCCCACATGCCGGGGTTGGTGGGCTTGCTGTCGGCGCGCTGCTGCACCCAGATGCGGCCGTCGGCCGTCTCGCCCACCAGGTGCACGGCCAGGGTGGCAATGCCCAGCGGACGCACGGCGCCACGCTCCACGGTGCCAATGCGCTGACCCTGCACGTTGCACACGGCCAGTTGCTCATTGCGCCAGGGGCCGCTGTGGCCGCAGGCTCGCAGCACGCGTGCCAGGGCGTTGAGCAGGGCCGTGGCATCACCTTCGCCCTGCAGGTGCCAGTGGCCGGCCTGCTGCCGCAGCGCCACGCCATGGGCCTGCATCACCCCGTCCGGCAACTGCGCAGCCAGCCCATCTTCCAGCGAACCGATTTCCTCTGCCGCCACCTGAAGCGGCCGGCGCGGCTGCAGCGCAGGCTGGCGGGTTGCGGCGCGCACCCGGTTCAGCCATGCCTGCACGCCTGGGTCGGCTGGGCTCTTTTCCCCGTTCATGGCAGCAAGATGGTGGAGCCCGTGGTCCTGCGTGCCTCCAGGTCCAGATGGGCCTGGCGCACTTCAGCCAGCGGATAGCGCTGGTCGATGTGGATCTTCACGGCACCGCTTTCCACCACGGCGAACAAATCGTCGGCCATGGCCTGGGTGGCCTCGCGGCTGGTGATGTGGGAGAACAGGGTCTGGCGCGTCACATACAACGACTTGGCGGCCAGCACGGCGGGTGCGAAAGGCGCCACGGGACCGGATGCGTTGCCGAAGCTGACCATCAGCCCAAAGCGCCGCAGGCAGGCCAGCGAGCCTTCCCAGGTGTCCTTGCCCACGCTGTCGTAAACCACCTTCACGCCCTGGCCGCCCGTGATTTCCTGCACGCGTTCGGCGAAGTTCTCGCTGCGGTAGTTGATGGCATGGGCCGCGCCGTTGGCCAGGGCCAGCGCGCACTTCTCGTCCGAGCCTGCCGTGGCGATGAGCTGCAGGCCCATGGCCCTGGCCCATTGGCAGGCAATCAGGCCCACGCCACCGGCCGCCGCATGGAACAGCACGGCATCACCCGGTGCCAGGCCCTCCACCGGAATGCATTTCTTGAGCAGGTACTGGGCCGTCAGGCCCTTGAGCATCATGGCGGCAGCCGTCTCGAACGCGATGGCGTCGGGCAGGCGGCACACGCACATGGCGGGCATGACACGCACTTCGCTGTAGCTGCCCGGCGGATTGCTGGCATAGGCCACGCGGTCGCCCACGCCCAGGTGCTGCACGCCCTCTCCCACGGCCTCGACCACGCCTGCGCCCTCCATGCCCAGGCTCAAGGGCATGGGCAGCGAGTACAGGCCCGAACGCTGGTAGACATCGATGAAGTTCAGGCCCACCGCATGGTGGCGTATGCGCACCTGGCCCGGCCCGGGCTCGCCCACGGCGACCTGCACCAGCTCCAGGACTTCGGGGCCGCCGTTGTGGCGGATCTGCACTGCAATACCCATGGGATGCACTCCTGCAAAAAACCAACAAGAGCGGCATCGTGCCATGTTTCGGGAGGCCACGCGCAAGACGCTGCACCGGGCCCGCACAGGACTGGCGCAAGGCCGGCAAAGAGCGTTCGCAGCACCTATAGTGGCGGGCCTATGAGCCACACGAGCCCGCCGCTGAAGCTGTCCACCGCCGCCATCCTGACGCTGCCGCCCCTGCTGTGGGCCGGCAACGCCATCGTGGGCCGCCTGGTCCATGACCTGATCTCGCCGTTTGCGCTGAACTTCCTGCGCTGGGCCATTGCCTTTGTCCTGCTTGTGCCGCTGGCAGGATGGGCACTGGGCCGCAGCAGCGGCACCTGGAGCCACTGGCGGCAGTTCGCCGTGCTGGGCCTGCTGGGCATCGGCTGCTACAACGCGCTGCTGTATCTGGCGCTCAAGACCTCGACGCCGCTGAACGTCACCCTGGTCAGCTCCAGCATGCCGGTGTGGATGCTGGCCCTGGGCCGCATCGTCTGGGGCATTCCCGTCAGCCGGCGCCAACTGCTGGGCGCACTGCTGTCGATGCTGGGCGTGGCCGTGGTGTTGTCGCGCGGAGATCCTGAGCTGCTGCTGCATCTGCAGCTCGTGCCCGGCGATCTGTTCATGGTGCTGGCCACCATGGTCTGGGCCCTCTACACCTGGCTGCTGTCCAAGGCGCAGGTCCCGCAGCGGCTGCGCTCGGACTGGGCAGGCTTTTTGCTGGCCCAGATGGTCTTCGGCCTGGTCTGGTCCGGCCTGTTCACGGGCGGCGAGATGGCCATGGGGCAGTTCCACATTCAGTGGGGCTGGCCTCTGGGCGGGGCACTGCTGTTCATCGCCCTGGGCCCGGCCATCCTGGCCTACCGTTTCTGGGGGCTGGGCGTGCAGCGCAGCAGCCCGGCCGTGGCGGGCTTTTTCGGCAATCTGATCCCGCTGTTCACCGCCCTGCTGTCGATCGCGCTGCTGGGCGAAGCGCCGCGCCTGTACCACGGCCTGGCGTTCGTACTCATCGTGGGCGGCATCATGGTGTCTTCGCGCCGGGGATAGCCTTGGGCAGGCCGTGTGCCGCGGTGCGCACGGGCACCTTGGCCAGCAGCTGTTCGAACGCGCGGATGGGAACGGGCGGGCTGAACAGATAGCCCTGGAAGTACTCGCAGCCGTAGTGCGCCAGCAGGGCGCGCTGCTCCAGCGTTTCCACGCCTTCGGCGATCACATCCAGGTTGAGGTTGCGAGCCATGCCGATGATGGTCTGCACGATCACATCGTCGGTATGGCGCATGCCCAGGTGGCGCACGAAGGACTGGTCGATCTTGAGCTGGTTCAGCGGCAGCTGGGTGAGGTAGGTCAGCGAGGAATGGCCGGTGCCGAAGTCGTCCATGGAAAAGCACACGCCATGGCTGCGCAGCTGCTTCATCTTGGCGATGGACTCCTGCACGTTCTCGATCACCAGCGACTCGGTCAGCTCCAGCTTGAGCAGATGGGGGGCGATGCCTGCGCTGCGCACCTGCTCGATGACCTGGGAGGCAAAGTCCTGGTGGCGGAACTGGCGGGCGCTGACATTCACGGCCACCTGCAGATGGCGCAGCCGCGCATCCTTTTGCCAGGCAGCCAGCTGCTCGCAGGCCGTGCGCACCACCCACATGCCCAGCGGCACGATGATCTCGCTTTCCTCAGCCACGGCGATGAACATGCCGGGCGGTACCAGGCCGCGCTCGGGGTGGCGCCAGCGCAGCAGGGCTTCGGCACCGATGACCTCGCCTGCCAGCGTGAACTGGGGCTGGTAGTGCAGCTCGAACTGGGACTGCGCCAGGGCCTGGCGCAGGTCGCCCTCCATGCGCACGCGCTGGTGGATCTCCACCTGCATCTGCGGATCGAAGAAGCACAGGCCGCTGCCGTTGCGCGCCTTGATCTGGTACATGGCGATGTCCGCCTGCTTGAGCAGCTCGGCCGCCGACTGCGGCTGGCGGCCGAACAGCGTGGCGCCAATGCTGCAGGCGCTGCGGTGCAGGTGGGCACCCAGCACATAGGACTGGTTGAGCCGCGCCAGGATCTTCTCGCCAATGCGCTGGGCCAGCGTGGCCGCCTCGGCAGGCTCGTGCGACAGCTCGCAGAGCATGACCACGAATTCATCGCCCCCCAGGCGCGCCACCGTGTCCGAAGAGCGCACGGCGCTGCGCAGCCGGTGCGCCACCTGCTGCAGCAGTTGGTCGCCCACTTCATGGCCGAGCGTGTCGTTGAGCATCTTGAACTGGTCCAGGTCCAGGAACAGCAGCGCCCCGGTCCAGCCTTCGCGCGCAGCCAGCACCGTGGCCTGGGCCAGGCGGTCCAGCAGCAGGCGGCGATTGGGCAGGCTGGTCAGCGGATCGTAGAAGGCCAGGCTTTCGATCTCGGCCGTGGCCAGCCGGATATCGGTGACATCGTTGTAGGTGATGACCACGCCGCCCTCGGCAGCCGGGCGCGCCGTCATCTGCACGAAACGGCCGCTGGCCAGTTGCTGCTCCATGGGGACGCCAGGACGCAGCACCAGTTGCCGGTGCAGGTCCTTCGCCTCATCGATCTGCTCCGGCGCCGCCACCAGACCCACGGCGCTGGGGCTGGCATCCAGCAGGGATTGCAGGGGCCGGCCGGGCTCCAGCTGATCCGCATGCCATGGAAACATCTCCTCGTAGCAGCGATTCCAGCGCAGCACGCGCTGCTGTGAATCCAGCAGCAAAAAGCCGCTGACCATACTGTCCAGCGCCTGGTCCAGCCATTGCTCGGAGCGCTGTGCCTGACGGCGCGCGGCATGCAGGCGATCCATGTAGCGGTGGACCGTCCAGCCCAGTATGGCCAGCAGCACGCCGAAGATCATCACGGCCAGCACCATCAGCCAGGCCGCCACACGCCAGCCCGCCAGCACGGAGGACATGGGCAGGCTGGCCGTGACCCACAGATTGCCCTTGGGCAGCGGATGCGCGGCCACCAGGGCGGGCACGCGGCTCAGGCGTGCGGCCATGGGCATGACGCCGCTGGACGCCAACTGCGATGTCGCCGGCAGCAACCGCGCAGCCGAGGCCTCGCCGTAGGGGGGCATGGACAGCAGCAGCTCGCCGCTGCCCTGCTCCAGCGTGACTTCCAGTCCGTCCAGCACGCCGCCCTGGGCCAGCACCGCGCCCAGCGCCGCCACCGGCACCTGCATCAGCACATAGCCACCCTGCTGCGCACGGCTCAGCGGGCGCACCAGATAGAGCATGCGCTCGCCGCCCGGCGGCTGCGGCGCCACGGAAGGCGGGCTGGCCAGCAATTCTGAGCGGCTTTGGGCCGCAAGGCGCTCCCAGGCCTGGGCCGGCAGATCAATGGCCGGGCCATCGCCCGAAGCCGCCAGCTCGCGGCCCTTGGAGTCGTGCACGGAGGCGCGGCGCGCCAGCGTGTTCTGCCGCTCCATGGCGTGCAGCATCTCCTGCAGTTGCGGCTGCGAGGCCGATGCGGGATCGCGCGAACCCAGCCATTCATCCACCCCCATGGCCAGTGCGTCCAGGGATTCAAGGCTGCGGCTGATGGCCGCCTCGGTACCGAGCACAAAGCGCACCAGGCGCAGCGATGCCTCTTCCTGCGCGGTGGTGCGCATGCCGCTGAGCAGCCAGACGACTGCGGCCGCCAGGGCCACCGTCAGCAGCACGAGCATCAGGCCCAGGGTATGGCGCACGCCTGGGGGACTGAGCGCAGCCGCCGGGCGCGCGGAGGGGCCTGCAATCGCCTGCGACCAGTCCGTCTGGTGGGACAGTTCGCTCATCTCCCGGCTCCCTGCATGGCATGCGACATGGGCAGGCTGCGGCGAGGCCGCTGGCCGCGATGCAGGGCCGGGGTTTTCAAGACCGCCCCTGTCCGCCGCCCGTTTGCAACTGCGCGGCCATGCCTGGCACTGTCCGGGGCTTGCGGGCTCCGGAGGCGGTCATGGTCGCAGTGCCCTGGCGCATCAGAAGGTTCCTGCGTACAGGCCGCCGTCGGGCAGGATGTTCTGGCCCGTCATGTAGCCTGCGTGGGCGCTGCACAGGAAGGCGCAGATGGCGCCGAATTCATCGGGCGTGCCGAAGCGGCGCGCCGGCACCTGGGATTGCTGCACCAGGCGCACATCGTCCAGGCTCTTGCCGCTCTTGTTGGCGGCGGCCGTGAAGGTGGTGCGCAGGCGGTCGGTGTCGAACTTGCCGGGCAGCAGGTTGTTGATGGTCACGCCCTTGGCCGCGATGCCGCTGCGCGCCAGGCCCGCCACAAAGCCCGTGAGGCCGCTGCGCGCGCCGTTGGACAGGCCCAGGATGTCGATGGGCGCCTTCACGGCGCTGGACGTGATGTTGACGATGCGGCCGAAGCCGCGTGCCGCCATGCCGTCCACCGTGGCCTTGATCAGCTCGATGGGCGTGAGCATGTTGGCGTCCACGGCCTTGAGCCAGGCCGCGCGGTCCCAGTCACGGAAATCGCCGGGAGGCGGGCCGCCCGCATTGGTGATGACGATATCGAAATCCACGCCCGGGCCGCCGGCGGCCGACAGCACGGCGGCACGGCCTTCCTCGGTGGTGATGTCGGCGGCAACGGCCAGCACCTTCACCTGCGGCGCGAGGGCCGCAAGGCTGGCCGCGGCCTCCTGCAGGGCCTCGGGATTGCGCGCATTGATCACCAGGTTCACACCCTCTTGCGCCAGCGCCTTGGCACAGCCAAAGCCCAGGCCCTTGCTGGCGCCACATACCAGGGCCCACTTGCCCGCGATTCCCAGATCCATGTCTCACTCCTGAACAAACACAACCTTGCTCGATCCTTGCAGAACGGCAGCGCACATTGTGCGCGAGGCTTCGACGCTTTCACGCCAAACGTGAGAAAACGTGAACTCGCCGGCGCACCGGCGAGCCCCTGGCGCTGCCTTCAATGCGCGCCGCCGCCGTGCTGGCCACGGAACAGCCTGTGGTGCAGCCTGCGCAAGGACCACCACACACCCAGCGCCACCACGGGAATGGCGACGGCGGCCGTGCTCTCCGGCGACCAGGGCCAGCCCAGGGCCTTGGCGCCCTTGGCCAGATAGCTGATCAGGCCCGTGAAGTAGTAGGTGATGGCGGCCACGGACAGGCCTTCCACCGTGGACTGCAGCTTGAGCTGCATGTCCTGGCGCTGGTTCATGGCGCCCAGCAGTTGCTGGCTGCTTTGCTGCTGCTCGATCTCCACGCGCGTGCGCAGCAGGCTGCTGACGCGCGAGACGCGCTCGGACAGCGCGTTCTGCCGCCGCGCCGCCCATTCGCAGGTGCTGCGCGCCGGCGTCAGGCGCCGGTCCATGAACTCGCGGATGGTCTGTATGCCGTCGATGCGTGATTCCTGGATGTCCTGAATGCGCTTGTCCACCAGTTCGAAATAGGCCGCACTGGCGGAAAAGCGCGAGTGCGTGGTGGCGTACTCGCTCTCCACCTGCCCGGCCAGGCGCGTGAGCCGGTCCAGCAGCGCCGGCTCGGCATCGCGGTCCGCCAGGCGGATGGAATGGGCCAGGGCCGCCAGGTCCCGCTCGGCCGTGGCCAGAACGGCAGCGGCCTGGCGGGCGGCAGGCAGGCCCAGCAAGGCCGCCATGCGGTAGGTCTCGATCTCCAGCAGGCGCTGCACCAGCCGCCCCAGGCGGCGCGGCGACAGCGATTCGCCGGCCAGCAGCAGCATGCGCGAGAAGCCATCGGCATGGATGGCGAAGTCCGTGTAGACCTTGCCCGCATCGCCGGCCACGCGTGCGCCCACCAGCGTGTCTTCCTGCAGCAGGTGGCGCACCAGGTGCGGCTCGTTGATCGCCTGTTCCTGCAAGGCCCACAGGTGCAGGCCGCTCAGGCACTGGCCAGGCAATGCAGCCAGCCAGTCGCGCGGCACGTAGTCGATGGCGGCCTCGGGCTCGCGCACATCGTCCATGCCGGCCTGCGACATGGGCTTGCTGAAGGTCCAGCAGACGAATTCCGTGTGCAGCTCCCAGCGCAGGTGAAAGGCGCCCAGATCGATGAGCACATGCGTGGTCGCCGCATCGGGCGGGGGCAGGTGGTGGTTGCGCAGCAGGGTGGCCACATGGGCGCGGCTGGCCTCGCGCTGGGCCGCGTCGGTGAGCATCACCACGTGGGTGATGGCCAGCGGCGCCTGCATTTCCTCGGCGGGACGCGCATGGATCTCGTTGTGCAGCAGCACGCGCAGCGGGTGCTGGGATGACAGAAGTGGGGACATCGTGACCTCGAAAGACTGCGCGCTATTGTGCAGGCACGGGCGCTGCGTCCTCCTGCCATCCGGGATCAACAGCTTTCACGTGCATTTCTCGTCGACGCAAAAAAAAACGGCCCCGAAGGGCCGTCAAGCAACATGGTTGCAGCGCTGAGGCGATCAATCCTCGACGAATGCTTCTTCGCGCTTGTTCTTCACTGCGGGCATCAGCACCACCACCAGCAGCACCACGGCGGCGAGCAGCAGGCCGGCCGAGATCGGACGGGTCACGAACACGCTCCAGTCGCCACGCGACAGCAGCAGCGCACGGCGCAGGTTTTCTTCCATCATCGGGCCCAGGATGAAGCCCAGCAGCAAGGGAGCCGGTTCGGTGCCCAGCTTGTGGAACACATAGCCCACGAAGCCGAAGATACCCACCATCCACACGTCCCAGGTGTTGTTGTTGGTACCGTACACGCCGATCGCGCAGAACAGCACGATGGACGGGAACAGCCAGCGGTAGGGCACGGTCAGCAGCTTGATCCAGACGCCGATCAGCGGCAGGTTCAGGACGATCAGCATCAGGTTGCCGATCCACATCGAGGCGATCAGGCCCCAGAACAGCTCGGGGTTGCTGGTCATCACCTGCGGGCCCGGCTGGATGTTGTGGATGGTCATCGCGCCCACCATCAGTGCCATCACGGCGTTGGGCGGAATGCCCAGCGTCAGCAGCGGGATGAAGGAGGTCTGCGAACCTGCGTTGTTGGCCGACTCGGGCGCGCACACGCCACGGATGTTGCCTTGGCCGAAGGGGACTTCGCCCGGCTTGAGCTTGGTCTTCTTCTCGATGGTGTAGGCAGCAAAGGCCGACAGCATGGCACCGCCACCGGGCAGGATACCCAGGGCAGAACCCAGGGCCGTGCCGCGCAGCATGGCAGGCAGCATGCGCTTGAAGTCCTCGGCGGTGGGCATCAGGCCGGTCACCTTGGCTGCGAACACTTCGCGCTCGTCCTCGGGCTTGGACAGGTTGGCAATGATTTCGCCGTAGCCGAACACGCCCATGGCGATCACGACGAAGTCGATACCGTCGGTCAGTTCGGGAATGTCGAAGCTGTACCGGGCCACACCGGAGTTCACGTCGGTACCGACCATGCCCAGCAGCAGGCCCAGCACGATCATCGCAATGGCCTTGAGCAGCGAGCCCGAAGCCAGCACCACGGCGCCGATCAGGCCCAGGGTCATCAGCGAGAAGTACTCGGCAGGGCCGAACTTGAAGGCCACTTCCGTCAGCGGAGGCGCGAAGGCGGCCAGGATCACGGTGCCCACGCAGCCTGCGAAGAACGAGCCGAGTCCTGCGGCAGCGAGAGCGGGTCCCGCTCGCCCCTTTCTGGCCATCTGGTAGCCGTCGATCACGGTCACCACGGACGAGGATTCACCCGGCAGGTTCACCAAAATGGCGGTGGTCGAGCCACCGTACTGCGCACCGTAGTAGATACCGGCCAGCATGATCAGCGCCGCCACCGGAGGCAGGGCGTAGGTCGCTGGCAGCAGCATGGCGATCGTTGCCACGGGGCCGATGCCTGGAAGCACGCCGATGAGCGTACCGAGCAGACAGCCGACGAAGCAGTAGATCAGGTTCTGGAAAGTGAAGGCGACGCCGAAGCCGGTCGCCAGGTTCTGAAAAAGTTCCACGGACGATGCTCCTGCTTAGCCGGTGATGAAGCTGGGCCAGACGGGGAACTGCAGATTCAGTGCCCACACGAAGGCCACATAGCTGCCTACGGCAAGAACGGTGGCCAGAATTGCCACTTCCTTGAAGTTGAAGCTATGGCCGCCCAGGCTGGCGATGAACACCAGCGCATAGATGGCGACGATCAGACCGAACTGGGGAATGCCCAGATTGGGAACGCCGACCAGCAGGATGCCGAAGGCAAAGTTCGCGGCCAGGATGAAGAACACCTGCTTCCACGCCCACTTGCCGATCTTGTCACCGCCGGAGGGTCCCTTGGTCAGGCCGGAGAAGCAGATGGCCGTGCCCAGAATGGACATCAGCACACCCAGGATCAGCGGGAAGTAGCCCGGGCCCATGCGGGCACCGGTGCCGACGGTGTAGTTGGTTGCGCCGATCGCAAAAGCGAGGCCGACAACCAAAAACATCACGCCGGAAAAAAAGTCTTTCTGACTCTTGATTTTCACGAGAATGTCTCCTTACGGAATCACGACCCGGCGATTTTGCGTTCAGAAAAACTGTGTCCGAATGTGGATTCCACCTACAAAGGGCATACCCTCATGTCCTACCCGCATGAGGAAAAAAGGGTGCCCATGCCAGGCACCCCATCCATCATTGGCAACGGCCTGCGCAAGAGCAGGCACTTACGTTTTTATCCGCCAGTCAGCCCAGCAGGGGCGTGCTGGCCATGACCTCTTGCAGCGTGGTCACGCCTTCGGCCACGCGCAGGGCTCCGGCCAGGCGCAGCGGACGCATGCCGTCCTGCACGGCCTGGCGGCGCAGCGCATCCATGGACGGCGAGGTGTGGATCTGCTGCTTGAGCGCCTCGCTCACGGTCAGCAGCTCGTACAGGCCCATGCGCCCGCGAAAGCCCGTCATGCGGCAATCCACGCAACCCACGGGCTTGTAGGGCTGGTAGCTGCCTGACAGTTTCCAGGGCCGCACGGCCTCGGCCAGCGTGGCGGCCGAAGTCTCCTCGTCGCGCTGCTTGCATTGCGGGCACAGCGTGCGCACCAGGCGCTGGGCCAGCACGCCCAGCAGCGTGGCGTTGATCAGGTAGGGCGGCACGCCCAGCTCCATCAGCCGGCTCACGGCGCTGGGCGCATCGTTGGTGTGCAGCGTGGAGAACACCAGGTGGCCGGTCAGCGCAGCCTGCACGGCCATCTCGGCCGTGGCCAGGTCACGGATTTCGCCCACCATGATGATGTCCGGGTCCTGGCGCATCAGCGAGCGCAGTCCCTCGGTGAAGCCGAAGTCCAGCTGCGTCTGCACCTGGGTCTGGTTGAAGCTGGGCTCGATCATTTCGATCGGGTCCTCCACGGTGCTGACGTTGACCTCCTCCGTGGCCACGCGCTTGAGCGTGGAGTACAGCGTGGTGGTCTTGCCCGAGCCCGTGGGACCGGTCACGAGGATGATGCCGTGCGGGCGACGCACCAGCTCGTTCCAGCGCTGGGCGTCATGGCTGGTGAAGCCCAGGGCATCCAGGTCCTTGACCGTGTTGTCGGGGTCGAAGATCCGCATCACCAGCTTTTCGCCAAAGGCCGTGGGCAGCGTGGACAGGCGCATTTCCACCTCGTCGCCGCGCGGGTTGCGGGTCTTGATGCGCCCATCCTGGGGACGGCGCTTTTCCACCACGTCCATGCGCCCGAGCAGCTTCACGCGCGAGACCATGGCGTTGAGAACGCCCATGGGCACCTGGTAGACCGGATGCAGCACGCCGTCGATGCGAAAGCGGATCACGCCCTGGTCGCGCCGGGGCTCCATGTGGATGTCGCTGGCGCGCTGGTCGAAGGCGTATTGCCACAGCCAGTCCACCACGCGCACCACGCCCTGGTCGTTGGCATCGAGCTGCTTGCTGCTGTTGCCCAGCTCCACCAGCTGCTCGAAGCTGGCCGCGCTGGCCGCACCGCCGGCCTTCTCGGCAGCGCGCACCGACTTGGCCAAGGCGAAGAACTCGCCCGTGTAGCGCTTGAGGTCCACCGGACTGGCCAGCACGCGGCGCACCTTGCGGCGCGCCTGGCGCTCGACCTCGGCCACCCAGTCGTCGATGAACGGCTCGGCCGTGGCCACCACCACTTCCTGCGGCGACACCTGCACGGGCAGCACCTTGTGGCGCTCGGCATAGCTGGCGCTCATGATTTCGCCCACGCGGCCCGCATCCACGCGCAGCGGGTCGATGCGCAGGTAGGCCAGGCCGCTGCGGCTCGCCAGGTACTGGGTCAGTTCCTCGATGTCCAGCGCGCGCCCGTCACCGGCCCGGGCCACGCCCACGTTGGCCAGCCGGACCAGCGGGTGCTGGGTGCTCTCGGCCTGCGAGCAGCGCGCCACGGTGCGCTGGGCCTCTTCGGCCGTGATCACGCCGTCGGCCTGCAGCCACTGCACCAGCCTGCGCCAGTCCAGGGGCCCCGAAGGATTGCGCGGAGCGACGGCGGTTGTGGGCTGTGCGGTGGAGGTCGGGTCGGACATGGCGTTGGGCCGGAAGCTGAACTGCGCCCTATGGTAAGCCTGCCGGCCTCCCTGCCCGGCCAGCCCGCTCTACCAGGGCCGCACGAAGATCTTGGGCCAGCGCGTGGTGGGCAGGTCCCAGCGGGCCTGCACCTGGGCGCTGGCGGCCTGCAGCGCTGCGGGGTCGAGCGCGCGCGGGGTGCGCTGGGCCAGCACCACGGTGTTGCCTTCGCGCGTGGGGCGGAAGGCCCACATGGCCTCTTCGCCAAAGGCTTCGGCCATGCGTGCCAGGCTGCGCTCGTAGCTGGAGGTGCGGCCGAACAGGTTGACGGTCATGATGCCGTCCTCGGTCAGCAGATTGCGGCAATCGGCATAGAACTCGGCGCTGTCCAGCACGGGCGCGGCCGCATCGTGGTCATAGAGATCCACGGCCAGCGCATCGACCGTGCCCAGCCACTGGCTCTTGCGGATTTCCTGGGCCGCATCGGCCAGCACCACGCGCAGCGTGTCGCTGTCGGGCGGCAGCTTGAACCAGCTGCGGCACACGGCCAGCACCTGCGGGTTCAGCTCGATGGCCGTGGTGCGCATGCGCAGCTTCTTGTGGCAGAACTTGGTGATGGCCGCGGCGCCCAGGCCCAGCTGCATGGCATGGCGGCCGGCCACGCTGGCGGGTTCCATGAACAGCAGCCAGCCCATCATGCGCTGCACGTACTCCAGCTCGATCTCGAAGGGCTCGCGTATGCGCATGGAGCCCTGTATCCAGGGCGTGCCCAGGTGCAGGTGGCGCACATCGCCATCGTCGGAGACGCTGACTTCGGGCAGCTCGGCATCTGCGGCGTTGGCGGGAGAGGAAGGGGCGGCCTTGGCGGCGCCACGGGTCTTGCGTATCACGTCGGGAAAAATAGAAAGATTCAGAGCAGTTGATGGAGAGCCAGCGCCTCGCGCCAGGCCTGGACCTTGCGTTCGAAACGCCAGCTCGCGTTGGCCGGGCTGGTCGATGGCAGCTTCACGGCAGCCAGGCCCAGGGCCTGCGTGCGGCCGGCGTGCTTGTAGCTTTCTCCACCGTTGTGCAAGGCCAGCGTCAACTGCGGGCAGTGCGTGCGCAGCCCAGCGAAGTCGTTCACCTCGGCAGCGCGGATGGCGCTGTCCAGGCTGCCTTCGCGCTCGCAGCTGGCGTACACATCCCACAGCCCCAGGCCCCGGGCCAGCAGCCATTCGCAGCGGCCCGCATAGTCATCGCGGCCGGGCTGCGGATACTCGGGCCACAAGGCCTGGAGCAGGGGCCAGAACTGGTTTTGCGGATGGGCATAGTACTGCTGCAATTGCAGCGATCGCAGGCCCGGAAAGCTACCCAGCACCAGGGCCCGGGTCCGCGCATCGGCCACCGGCGCCAGGCCCTGCCAGCGCGGGGTGCCGGGGGGCGGCAGGTCGGGAACGGTCAAGGACATGGCCGGCATTGTCGCCCAGCGGTCGCCGGGCTGCTGGCAGCGGGCGGCAAGACCGCTCAGGTTCAGGTTCCGCTCAAGCCTGGTTCAGGCCATGGCGGGCAGGCCTCGCAGCGCGGCACGCGCGTTGCGGCCCGTGGCCTCGGCCAGGGCCTGGGGCGTGATGCCGCGCAGTTGCGCAATCACATCCGCAATGCGTGCCAGCTCGGCCGGCGTGTTGCGGCCCTGGGCCTGGCCCTGGGCGCGCTGCCCGGCCGTGGTGTAGAGCCAGTGCGGCGGAATGTCGGGAGCGTCGGTTTCCAGCACCAGCGCGTCCAGCGGCAAGCTGGCTGCCAGCTCGCGCAGCCTGAGCGCGCGGTCATAGGTCACGGCGCCGCCGAAGCCCAGCTTGAAACCCAGGTCGATGAAGGCCTGGGCCTGCTGCCCGCTGCCGTTGAAGGCATGGGCAATGCCGCCCGCCACGGGCCGTGCACGCAGGGTCTTGAGCAGCCGGTCGCTGGACTTGCGCACATGCAGGATGACCGGGAGATCGAACTCGCGCGCCAGCGCGATCTGCTGCTCGTAGAACCAGACCTGCCGCTGTGCGTCCAGCCCCGGCACGAAGAAGTCCAGCCCGATCTCGCCCACGGCCACCAGTTGGGGATCGCCACGCAGCCGGTCCAGCGTCTCGCGCAATGCGGCAATGTCCTGCTCGCGGGCATTGGGCGTGTACAGCGGATGGATGCCCAGCGCATAGCTGTCGCCATGGCGCCGCGCCAGCGCCACCACCGTGTCCCAGTGCTCGCGCGCCACGGCCGGAATCACCAGATGCGCAACGCCTGTCTCGGCCGCCTGCGCGCGCACGGCATCGCGGTCGGCATCGAATTCAGGGGCATCGAGGTGGCAGTGGGTGTCTATCCAGGCGGGCATGGCCGCATCATGCCACCGGCCCGGGCAGCGCCCGTCCAAGGGGCAGACGAGGCCCGGAGCAAGGGCAAACCCTTGGCTTATTGCGAGTCAGCTCCGTTTGACAAAATCAATACACGAATGGCTTGCGCCTCCATAAAAATACATAAAGTAACACTTACACCCCGCATCGGGCTCCCGCATCACCGGCCGGCATGCTTTGGAGAGAGGAATTCCCATGAAGCGCTCAGCATGGAGTCGAATCCTGGACCTCGGTGGCGCACGCCGCAAGGCGGAGCTTGACGGGCAATTGGCCGCCATACACAAGTCCCAGGCGGTGATCGAGTTCGACCTGCAAGGCCATGTGCTGGCTGCCAACCAGAACTTCCTGGACACCATGGGCTACGAGGAGCACGAGGTCATCGGCCAGCACCACCGCATGTTCGTGGACAGCCAGGTCAGCGAATCCCCCGAATACGCCCAGTTCTGGCAGCGCCTGGGCAGCGGCATCCACGATGCGGGGCGCTACCGGCGCATCGCCAGGGATGGGCGCGATGTCTGGCTGCAGGCCAGCTACAACCCCATCTTCGACCGGCATGGCCGGCCCTTCAAGGTGGTGAAGTACGCCACCGACATCACCGAGCAGCAGCGCCGCAACGCCGATGCCGAAGGCCAGCTGGCGGCCATCTCCAAGGTGCAGGCCATCATCGAGTTCGACCTGGACGGCAACATCCTCCATGCCAACCGCCTGTTCCTGCAAGCCATGGGCTACACGCTGGACGAGGTTGTCGGGCGGCACCACAGCATGTTCGTCCAGCCCCATGAGCGCCAAAGCGCCGAATACGCGCAGTTCTGGCGCAAGCTGGGCAGCGGCCAGCACGATGCAGGCCAGTACCTGCGCATCGGCAAGCACGGCCGCCAGGTCTGGATCGAGGCCAGCTACAACCCCATCCTCGATGCCGACGGCCGGCCCTTCAAGGTAGTCAAGTACGCCCGCGATATCACGCGCCGCTTCACGGCCGCGCAGACCCTGGGCGAGGCCATGCAGGGCCTGAGCGAAAGCGCCGAGCACGCAGGCCAGGCCAATGAACTGGCCCGCCAGGCCTGCCGGGTGGCCGAGCAGGGCGGGCGCACGGTGCACGAGGTCATGGGCACCATGGAGTCCATCAGCGCCAGCTCGCGCAAGATCAACGACATCATCGGCGTGATGGACGGCATCGCCTTCCAGACCAATATCCTGGCGCTGAACGCCGCCGTGGAGGCGGCCCGCGCCGGCGAGCAGGGCCGGGGCTTTGCCGTGGTGGCCGGCGAGGTGCGGGCACTGGCGCAGAACAGTGCCGCCGCCGCCAAGGAGATCAAGCAGCTCATCCACACCTCGGTGGAGCAGGTGGCTCTGGGCGCCGAGCAGGTGCGACAGGCCGGCGGGACCATGCAGGAAATCGTGGATTCCTCCCACCAGGTCACGGCCATCATGGGCGACGTGGTGCAGGCCTCCATGGCGCAGTCTGCGCGGCTGCGCGAGGTCACGGCCGACCTGACGGCCCAGAGCGTAAACATCGGCGACACGCCCCGCGCGCAACCCGTGCGCAAGTCGCTGCCGGCGGCCATGGTTCCCGAGGCCCCGCAGATCAAGGCGGCGCCAGCGCCCACCGTGGTGCCTGTGCGCACGCCGCACATGGGCGGCAAGCTGCTGCGCATGGCCTGACGCCGGAGCGCGCAGGACGGCGCACGCAGGACCCAGTACAGGGTCAGGCCAGCTGTCCCTGCACCAGGCGCACCATGCGGTCGCAGCGCGCCGCGAGCTGCTCGTCGTGCGTGACCATCACAAAGGCCGTGCCATGGCTGCGCGCCAGCTCCAGCATCAGGCGGAACACGGTGTCGGCCGTGCTGCGGTCCAGGTTGCCGGTGGGCTCGTCGGCCAGCACGCAGGCAGGCTGCGTGACCAGGGCGCGGGCAATGGCCACGCGCTGGCGCTCGCCCCCCGACAGTTCGGCCGGCCGGTGCAGCATGCGTTCGCCCAGGCCCACGGCCGCCAGCATGCGTGCGGCGCGCTCCATGCACTCGGCCCGGTCGTCGCGGCGTATGCGCAGCGGCATGGCCACGTTGTCCTGGGCGCTGAATTCGGGCAGCAGATGGTGGAACTGGTAGATGAATCCCAGGTGCCTGTTGCGCAGCGCACCCTGCTTCTGGGCGCTGAGTTCATGCAGGGGCTCGCCCTTGAGGGTGACGCTGCCGCTGGTGGGGGCATCCAGCCCGCCCAGCAGGTGCAGCAGCGTGCTCTTGCCCGAGCCCGAGGCGCCGACAATGGCCAGCGTCTCGCCCGCACGCACCTGCAGGTCGACACCTGCCAGCACCTGCACGTTGAGCCGTCCTTCGGCGAAGCGCTTGGTCAGGCCGCGCGCATCGAGGACCACGGCGCCCTGCTGGGACACTTCGAAACCGGGCATCACATTCACTTCATTCATAGCGCAGCGCCTCGGCGGGGTTCACGCGGCTGGCGCGCCAGCTCGGGTAGATGGTGGCGACAAAGGCCAGGACCAGGGAGATCACGGCGATGGGCATGATGTCGCTGTACTGCGGATCGCTGGGCATCTTGCTGATCAGGTAGATGTCCTTGGGCAGGAAGTTGGCATGCAGCAGGCGCTCGATGGCCGGCACGATGACATCGATGTTGAAGGCGATGCCCAGGCCCAGCAGCAAGCCCGCGAAGGTGCCGATGACGCCGACCATGGCGCCCTGCACCATGAAGATTCCCATGATGCTGGACGGCGAGGCGCCCAGCGTGCGCAGGATGGCGATGTCGGCGCGCTTGTCGGTCACCGTCATCACCAGCGTGGACACGAGGTTGAACGCAGCCACGGCCACGATGAGCGTGAGGATGATGAACATCATGCGTTTTTCCAGCTGCACGGCCGCGAACCAGGTGCGGTTCTGCTGGGTCCAGTCGCGGATCAGCAGGCGGTCGGTGATGGTGTGGGCCAGTTCCATGGCCACGCGCGGTGCCTCATGCAGGTCCTTGAGCTTCAGGCGGATGCCAGTCGGCCCTTCCAGGCGGAACAGGCGCTGCGCGTCCTCGTAATGCATCATCACCAGGGCCGAGTCGTATTCGTAGTGGCCGGAGTCGAAGGTGCCGGCCACATGCATCTGCTTGAGGCGGGGCACCACGCCGGCCGGCGTGACCTGGCCGCCCGGGGCGATCAGCGTGACCATGTCGCCCTGGCGCACGCCCAGCGAGCGCGCCAGCTCCACGCCCAGCACCACGTTGAACTCGCCAGGCACCAGGCGCTGGAGCACCTCGGCATTGGTGGCGGCCACGTCGGTGACCTCCCCCTCGCGCGCCGGATCGATGCCGCGCACCAGCGTGCCCTTCATGTCCTCGCCGCGTGCCAGCAGCGCCTGGGCCGCGACGAAGGGTGCGGCGCCCAGCACGTCGGGGTTGGCGCGCGCCTCGCGCATGGTGCGCTCCAGATCGGGCAGCGCCGCACCCTGGGGCGCGAAGATCTCGATGTGCGAGACCACGCTGAGCATGCGGTCGCGCACTTCCTTCTGGAAGCCGTTCATCACGCTGAGCACGATGATCAGCGCCGCGACACCGAGGGCGATGCCCAGCATGGAGACGCCGGAGATGAACGAGATGAAGCCGTTGCGGCGCGTGGCGCGCCCGGCCCGGGTGTAGCGCCAGCCGACGGCCAGTTCGTAGGGAAATTGCATGGGCATGCATTGTGTCATCGCCCGCAGGCCCTGCATGGCGGCAGGCTTTGCCGTCGGCGTGTCAGCGCCGGTGCCGTCCGCGGTCCACACGCGGCAGGGCGTCGTAGCGACCCTCTGCCTCCAGCGTCAGCGCATGGCGCTGCAGCCTGGCCAGCAAGGTGTCGAATTGTTCAAGTTCCTCGTCGCTGAGCACGGACACCAGGTCCAGGTGGATCTGGGCCATGCGCGGCAGGATCAGGCCGTACATGCGCCGCCCCTCGGCGGTCAGCGACACGGCCACGCGGCGGCGGTCGCCGGGCAGGGGGCTGCGCTGCACCCAGCCCTTTTCCTCCAGCCCGCTGAGGGCGCGCGAGGTGCGTGCGCGGTCCAGCTGCGCGCGTTCGGCCAGCTCCGACGACAGCAGGCCCTCGTTGGCAGCCACCGTGGCCATCACGCCCCACTCGCGGCGCGTGATGCCGAAATGCGCCTCGCACATGCGCATGGCCACGCCGCCGGCCGCACCAAAGTAGCGGTTGATGCGAAACAGCAGCATCTGCTGGATGGACGTGGGGGCTGGACGGGTATTCACGGGGAACAGTTGATTAGATCAATTGCTGCAGGGACTTCTACAGTGGCCCCGTCCGGAAAGGAGACAACGGGAGCCACCGTCCGGAGCCGGCCTGGGGATTCTCGCAAAGCCCGGCGCCCCCGCAGCGCAGAAAGTTCGCCACCATGTTTTCCCTGTTCCAAGCCACCCATGCCACCCATGCCTTGCGCGGCCCGCTGCTGCGGGCCGGCCTGGCCCTTCTGCTGGGCCTGGGCTCCGGCGCTGGCGCCCGGGCCGATGCGGCCGCCGATGCTGCCGCCTGGCCCGCCAAACCCGTGCGCATCGTCGTCGCCTTCGCGCCCGCCGGCGCCGCCGACATCCTGGCGCGCAGCCTGGGCGAGGTACTGCAGCGTGAACTCAAACAGCCCTTCGTCGTGGACAACCGGCCCGGCGCGGGCGGCAACATCGGCACCGACAACGCGGCCAAGGCGCCCGGCGACGGCTACACGCTGCTGGTCGGCATCGACACGACCTTCACCGTCAATCCCTTCATCTACAAGAGCATGCCGTTCAAGGGCACGGACCTGCGTCCCGTGATGATGATCGCCTCGCAGGGAATGATGGTGGCCGTCAACCCACGCACAGGCCTCAGGACCCTGGACCAGTTCATCGCCCAGGGCAAGAGAAGCGGCCTGACGCTGGGCTCGGCCGGCTACGGCACGCCGGGCCATCTGGCCTCGGCCATCCTCACCCATGCCACGGGCGCCAAAGTCAGTCACGTGCCCTACAAGGGCAACGCCCCGGCCAGCACGGCCGTGCTGGCGGGCGAGGTGGACGGCGGCATCATCAGCTCCTCGGCCATGCTGGGCCAGGTGGCGGCCGGCAAGGTCGTGCCGCTGGCCGTGACCACGCGCCAGCGCAACCCGCTGGTGCCCGGCGTGCCCACCGTGGGCGAGCTGGGCCACAAGGACCTGGAGCAGGAAGTGTTGTTCGCCCTGTGGGTGCCTGCCGCCACGCCCGAGCCCCTGGTCGCAAGAATCCAGTCCGCGCTGGAAAAGGCCATGAAGGATCCGGCCCTGCGCGAGCGCATGCGCGCCAACGACCTGTTCTACGAAGGCCTGACCGGCCCGGCCGCCGCCGAACGCATACAGGCGCTGGCCGACCGCTACCGGACCGTGATCCAGTCCACCGGAATGAAGATGGAATGAGCGCCGCCGCTTCCCGCCCACGACCCTGCACAGAGCGCATTTCCATGTCCCGTCCCAACATCCTCTTCATCGTGGCCGATGACCTCGGCTATGCCGACCTCGGCTGCTACGGCGGCCGCGCGGCCGACTTCGGCCCGGTATCGCCCGTGCTCGACCGCCTGGCCGCCGGCGGCCTCAGGCTCACCCAGGGCTATGCCAACTCGCCCGTGTGCTCTCCCACGCGCTTTGCCCTGGCCACGGCGCGCTACCAGTACCGCCTGCGCGGCGCGGCCGAGGAGCCCATCAACAGCAGGACACGCGGCACGCCGCTGGGCGAGAAGCTGGGCCTGCCGCCGGACATGCCCACCGTCGCCTCCATGCTCAGGAATGCGGGCTACCGCACGGCGCTGATCGGCAAGTGGCACCTGGGCTACCCGCCGCACTTCGGCCCGCTGCGCTCGGGCTACGAGGAATACTTCGGCCCCATGTCAGGCGGCGTGGACTACTTCACCCACCTGAGCAGCTCGGGCCAGCACGACCTGTGGGTGGGCGAGGAGGAGCACCATGACGAGGGCTACCTGACCGACCTGCTGTCGCAGCGCAGCGTGGACTTCGTCCACCGCATGGCCCAGGGCGATGCGCCCTTCTTCCTGAGCCTGCACTACACGGCGCCGCACTGGCCCTGGGAAACGCGCGAGGACCGCAGCACGGCCGAGGCACTGGGCGCAGGCATTGCCCACCTGGACGGCGGCAACATCCACCAGTACCGCCGCATGATCCACCACATGGACGAAGGCATAGGCTGGATCGTCGAGGCGCTGCGCGCCAACGGGCAGCTGGACAACACCCTCATCGTCTTCACCAGCGACAACGGCGGCGAACGCTTCTCCGACAACTGGCCCCTGGTCGGCGGCAAGATGGACCTGACCGAGGGCGGCATACGCGTGCCCTGGATCGCGCACTGGCCGGCCGTGATCGCACCGGGCCGCAGCAGCCCCCAGCACTGCATGAGCATGGACTGGTCGGCCACGGTGCTGGATGCCGCCGGCGTGCAGGCGCCAGAGGGCCATGCGCTGGACGGCATCTCGCTGCTGCCCGTGCTGCGCGCCGAAGATGCCGAATTCCCACGCACCCTGCACTGGCGCATGAAGCACCGCGGCCAACGTGCCCTGCGCGATGGCGACTGGAAGTACCTGCGCGTGGACGGCATCGACTACCTGTTCGACCTTGCCGCCGACGAGCGCGAGCGCGCCAACCAGGCAGTGCGCGCGCCCGAGCGTCTGGCCGCCATGCGCAGCGCCTGGGAAGACTGGAACCAGGGCATGCCGCCCATCCCCGAGGACGCCACGGTCAGCCTGGTCTCTTCGGCCCGGGACATGCCCCAGCGCTGAACCGCGCTCCAAGGGGAAAAACGAAGGCGCCGGCACTGCGGCACCCCATGCCCGACAATAGCGGCCATGCTTTTGACCGCGCCCCTGGTGTCCTCCACCCAAGCCCCGCTGGAGGAAACGACCGAATGGATCATTCCCTATGCCGGCGGTCCGTCCTCGGATGCAGCGGATGACGCTGCCGTCGCGGCCGTCTGGGGCGGACTGGAGCTGCCCCATCTCCAATCCCTGCTGGCGCTGATGCAGCCCGCGCCCGCACAGACCGGCACGGAGATGGATTTTTCTCCCCCCCACGAACGCGCCCTGGCGCGCTCGCTGGGCCTGCCCGATGCACCGGGCCTGATTGCCTGGGCCGCCTGGCAGGCCGGTGAGACGGCACAGGCCTGCGCCTATGTCACGCCCTGCCACTGGCACATAGGCGCAGACCAGGTGCACCAGAGCGATCCCGCCACCACACCCCTCAGCGATGAGGAATCCCGCCAGCTGCTGGCCCTGCTGGCGCCCTGGTTCGCCGACGACGGCATCGTGCTGGAGTACCAGCAGCCGCAGCGCTGGCTGGCGCGCGGTGCGCTGTTCGATGACCTGGCCACGGCCTCCATGGACCGCGTCATCGGCCGCGACGTGCGGCCCTGGCTGCCCGATGCGCAGCAGGCGCGCGCCCTGCACCGCCTGCAAAGCGAGGTGCAGATGCTGCTCTACACCCATGTCTTCAACGACGCCCGCGCCGCGCGCGGCCAGGTGCCCATCAACGCCTTCTGGGTCCACGGCGCCGGGCGCCTGCAGCCCGGCACGGCCACCGGCGCCAAGGCCGCCGTGCAATGCCTGGACGACCTTCACGCCGCAGCCCTGCAGGGCAACCCCGCTGCGTGGCGCGAGGCCTGGAAGGCGCTGGACGCCGGGCTCATCGCCCGCCTGCTGGAGCGCGTGCGCGCAGGCCACCCGCTCACGCTGACGCTGTGCGGCGAACGCCATGCCATCGCATGGAGCAGCCGCCCGCCGCGCTGGCTGGACAGGCTGACGGGCCTTTTCGGCCCCCGCGCCCTGCCCGACCTGGGCCGCATGCTCTGACACACTGCCCATGAAAATCATTCCCCGCGAGATCCCTGCGCAGCAGGCCTGGGCACTGCGCCAGGCCGGTGTCCACCCGCTGCTGGCCCAGCTCTACGCCGCACGCGGCGTGTGCTCCGCCGACGAACTGGACGACACGCCCGCGCGCCTGCTGGCCCCCTCGGGCCTGCTGGGCATGGACGCCGCCGTGCGGCTGCTGGCCGATGCCATAGAGCGCGGCCTGCGCCTGTGCATCGTGGCCGACTACGACTGCGACGGTGCCACCGCCTGCGCCGTGGGCTGGCGCGGCCTGCGCATGCTGGGCGCGACCGAGGTCAGCTACCTGGTGCCCGACCGCGTGGTGGACGGCTACGGCCTGACACCCCCCATCGCGCGCCGTGTCAAGGAAACCGGCGCCGACGTGATGGTCACCGTGGACAACGGCATTGCCAGCGTCGAAGGCGTGGCCGAGGCCAAGTCCCTGGGCCTGCAGGTGGTCGTCACCGACCACCACCTGCCCGGCAACCACCTGCCGCTGGCCGATGCCATCGTCAACCCCAACCAGCCCGGCTGCAGCTTCGAGAGCAAGTCCATGGCCGGTGTCGGCGTGATGTTCTACGTGCTGCTGGCCCTGCGAGCCGAACTGCGCGCGCGCGGCCGCTTCGACAAGACCAGCCAGCCCCGTCTGGAGGCCCTGCTGCCCCTGGTCGCCCTGGGCACGGTGGCCGACGTGGTCCGGCTGGACGCCAACAACCGCCGCCTGGTCGCCCTGGGCCTCAAGCAGATACGCCGGGGCCAGATGCAGCCGGGCCTGCAGGCCTTGTTCGACGCGGCCGGCCGCAAGGCCTTTGCGGCCACCACCTTCGACTTCGGCTTTGCCCTGGGCCCGCGCATCAATGCAGCAGGCCGGCTGTCCGACATGACCATCGGCATCGAGTGCCTGACCACAGACGATGCGGGCCGCGCCGCCAACCTGGCCCAGATGCTGGACGCCATCAACCGCGAGCGCCGCGAGCTGGAAGGCGGCATGCGCGAGCAGGCCCTGCTCATGGCCGAGGGCCTGTGCACGGACGGCATGACGCCGCCGGCCGCCATCAGCGTGTTCGACCCCGATTTCCACGAAGGCGTGGTCGGCATCGTGGCCTCGCGCATCAAGGACCGCATGCACCGGCCCAGCTTCGTCTTCGCAGCCAGCGGCGCGCCGGGGCACGAGCATGAACTCAAGGGCTCGGGCCGCTCCATTCCCGGCTTTCACCTGCGCGACGCGCTGGACCTGGTATCCAAGCGCCACCCTGGCCTGCTGCTGCGCTTCGGCGGCCACGCCATGGCGGCCGGCTGCACCATTGCCGAAGCCGGATTCGCCGTGTTCGAGAAGGCCCTGGCCCAGGTGGCCCAGGAATGGCTGGACGCGGCCACGCTGACGCGGCGCATAGAAACCGACGGGCCTCTGGACCCGGATTTCCGCAAGCCGGAAATGGTCGAGCAGCTCAATCTCGCGGTCTGGGGCCAGGGCTTTGCGCCTCCCACCTTCAGTGAACAGCTGGAAGTGCTGTCACAGCGCCTGGTCGGGGAAAAGCACCTGAAACTGCAATTGCGCCATCAGGGCGAAACCGTGGACGGCATCTGGTTCGGCCATACCGACCCGCTGCCGTCATCGGCCTGCATTGCATTTCGCATGGACATCAATGAATGGCGCGGAGAGCGCAAGGTGCAATTCCTGATCGAGGGCGTTCATTCGGACATTTCCTAGAGATCCCACCGGCCCTTCACGGCGCCGCTCGGTTAATATCCCCGGTTTTTTGCAACAATTTATTGCAAATTCATTCCAAGAAAACCGGGGAAAAACTCATGACTTCTCGCCTGTGGCCTTGCACGGCCATTGCCATCACCCTGGCCGCCGGCCTTTCCGGCTGCGCCACCACCGAGCAATCGCGCACGCTTGAAACGGCCAAACCCGCTTCTGCATACAGCGCCTATCAAGGCCCGCGCAGCCCCATTTCCGTGGGCAAGTTCGACAACCGCTCCAGCTTCCAGCGCGGCATTTTCTCGGACGGAGTCGACCGCCTCGGTGGCCAGGCCAGAACCATCTTGGTAACCCACCTGCAGCAAAGCGGCCGATTCAGCGTGCTGGACCGCGACAACATGTCCGAGACCCACCAGGAAGCGGGCTTCAACCGGCAGGAGCAGGCGATCAAGGGCGCCACCTACGTCGTGACCGGCGACGTGAGCGAGTTCGGCCGCAAGGTGGTCGGGGACCGCCAGTTCTTCGGCGTGCTCGGCCGTGGCAAGGAGCAGGTGGCCTATGCCAAGGTCAGCCTGAACATCGTCCGGGTGCAGACCTCCGAAGTCGTCTATTCGGTGCAGGGCGCAGGCGAATACAGCCTGTCGAACCGGGAAATCGTGGGATTCGGCAGCACGGCCGGCTATGACTCCACACTCAATGGCAAGGTGCTGGATCTGGCCATCCGCGAAGCCGTGGACAAGCTGGCGGCCGGCATGGACAGCGGTGCATGGAAGCCCGCGCAATGAAGCAGATTCCCCATTCGGCCGCAACCCTGGCTGCACTGGCCATTTGCGCCTCGTTGGCCGGCTGCGCCGCACCGCGCCAGCCGCTGTATGCCTGGAACGATTACCAGCCCCAGGTCTATCAATACCTCAAGGATGACGGAAGCACAGGCGCCGAGGACCAATTGCTCAAGCTGGAAGAAACCCGCCTGAAGGTGCAGGCCGAGGGAAAGGCTTTGCCCCCCGGCTATCGCGCCCATATGGCCATGCTGTATTCCCGGACCGGCAACAACGAAAAGACGGTGCAGCAATTGGCAGAGGAAAAGCAGCATTTCCCCGAATCCGCCAAGTTCATGGACACGCTGCTGCAAACCTTCACGGCCCGCAAGGATTGAGATGCGCCTGAGCACACACATCAAGACCCTGGCCCTGGCCATGACCGTCGCACTGACCGGGTGCGCCACCACTGCGCCCTATGACTATTCGGCACTGCGGGCATCCAAGCCTGCATCCATCCTGGTCATGCCCGCGCTGAACCAGTCGCCGGAAGTGAATGCGCCGGCGGGCGTGCTGTCGCAGATCACGCTGCCGCTGGCCGAGGCTGGCTACTACGTCCTGCCCGTGGCGGTCACCGAGGAAATGTTCCGCCAGAACGGCATCGTCAGCGCCGACGATGCGCAGGAACTGCCCGTGGCCAAGCTCCGTGAAATCTTTGGCGCCGATGCGGCCCTGTACCTGAACATCCGCAACTACGGCACCAGCTATGCGGTGATCAGCAGCGCCTCGGTGGTCACGCTGGACGCCAAACTGGTGGACCTGCGTACCGGCACACAGCTGTGGGACGGCAGCGCCACGGCCTCCAGTGCCGAAGGCCAAAGCTCGGGCGGCGGACTGGTCGGCATTCTGGTGACGGCACTGCTCAACCAGATCCTGGACACCATGAACGACCGCAGCGTGCAGATCGCCTCCATCGCCAACCAGCGCCTGCTGTCGCCCATGGCGCAGCGCGGACTGCTGCCGGGCCCGCGCTCGCCCGACTACGGCAAACCGCGCAACTGACGAAGGCCTGCAGGCCGGCGCACATGGACGCGCCGGCCTGCATCCCCGCTCCTCCCGCTAGAAGGTCTCCCAGTCGTCGTCCGCGCCGGCCTTGGCAGGTGCCCGGGCGGGCGCCTTGGCCACAGGCGGCTGGATCTGGGGCGCCGGTGCATTGCGCACGGCGGCAGCCGGGCGTGCCGCGGGCGCGGGACGCGCCGCCGCTGCAGGGGCTGCTGCCGGTCGGCGCGCCACGGCGGCTGAACTGGCGGGCGCCTGCGCCCGGGCCGGTGCCAGCGCACTGCCTTCCTGCCCCAGCTTGAACACCGCCACCACCTCGGACAGGCGCCGCGCCTGGTCCTGCATAGCCAGCGCAGCCGCGCTGGATTCCTCGACCAGGGCCGCATTCTGCTGCGTCATCTGGTCGAGCTGGCTCACGGCCTGGTTGACCTGGCCAATGCCGTCGCGCTGCTCGGTGGACGAGGCGGTGATCTCGCCGATGAGGTCGCTGACGCGGCGCACGCTGGAGACGATTTCCTCCATGGAGCGCCCCGCCTGCTCTACCTGCTGCGAGCCCGACTGCACGTTGTCCACGCTGGTGGTGATCAGCAGCTTGATCTCCTTGGCGGCCTCGGCACTGCGCTGCGCCAGCGAACGCACCTCGCCGGCCACCACGGCAAAGCCCCGGCCCTGCTCGCCTGCGCGGGCCGCTTCCACGGCGGCGTTGAGCGCCAGGATGTTGGTCTGGAAGGCAATGCCGTCGATCACGCCGATGATGTCGGCGATCTTGCGGCTGCTGTCCGTGATCTGCTGCATGCTGGTGACCACCTGGGCCACCACGGCGCCGCCCTGCTCGGCCGCCTGCGCGGCCGTGGCCGCCAGCTGGTTGGCCTGGCGCGCCGTATCGGCCGACTGGGTGACGGTGGCCGTCAGCTCTTCCATGCTGGCCGCCGTCTCCTCCAGATTCGCCGCCGTCTGCTCGGTACGCGAGGACAGGTCCTGGTTGCCGCTGGCGATCTGGTTGGAGGCCGTGGACACGGACTCCACGCCCGAACGCACCTCGCCCACCACGCCGCGCAGCCGCTGGGCCATGCCGTTGAGCGCCTGCAGCAGATGGCCCAGCTCATCGCCCCGGTTGCTTTGCACCGACCCCGTGAGATCGCCTGCGGCAATGCCGTCGGCCAGCGCCACGGCCTGGTCCAGCGGACGTGTGATGGAACGCATGATGGCCATGCCCATGAACAGGCCCAGGGCCACGATGAGCGCGCTGGCCAGGGCGCCGATCCAGTAGGCCCGGGTGCGGTGGGCGACGCCCTCCTCGCGCGCCAGCTCGCTTTGGCGCTCCTGCTGCTGCACAAAGGCTTCCTGCGCCGTGTTGTAGCGCTCGGCCGCCGGGCGCAGCTGCTTTTCCACGATGTCGAAGGTGGAGGCGAAGTCGCTGGCCTTGCGCGCATCCTGGGCCGCCGAGTTGGCCTTGAGCGTTTCCCGGCGCTCGGCCGCCACGGCCTCCAGCGCCTGCTTGCCCTTGGCATCGAGCTGCAGCTCGCCCACCTGCTTTTGCAGCACGTTGATGCGTTCTATGCCCTTGCTCATCAGCGCGCGCTGCTGCGCGGCCAGCGTCTCGTCGGGCGACATGGCCGCGACGATGGAGCGCTCCACGCTCATCTGGGTCAGATGCCGCCACTCACGCGCCAGCGTGGCGCCGCGCTGCGCGGTCATCACGTCGGTGTTGATCTTCTCGTTGACTCCGTGCAGATAGAACAGGATGCCGCCGTTGACCGCCAGCATGCTCACCAGCAGTCCCAGCACCAGGGCCCAGAGTTTCTGGGCGACGGTGATTTGATTCAGATTCATGGAAAAACCGATCTTTTTTCTAACAATGCCGGAGCCTGGCCATGGCGCCCCGCCGACCTTCGCTCCGGGCAATCATTCTTGTCCACCCTTGACGGCGCCTGGCTGATCATCGTCATGCCGCTGTCACTATTGAGGGCGGTAAACCCGCACTCAGGGAAGTCCCCAGCCGCAGCGCCAGGCTCGGAAAAGGACCGACACCTACAATGGGCCGGTGCCCAAGTCCTATCTGAATGCCGATCTGCACAGCCACTCCGTGGTCTCGGATGGAACGCTGACGCCTGAACAACTGGCCGAACGTGCCGCAGCCCGCGGCGTGCAGCTGTGGGCGCTGACCGACCACGACGAGGTCGGCGGCCAGCACCGCGCAGCCGCCGCAGCGCGCGCCTGCGGCCTGGACTACCTGACGGGCGCAGAGATCTCGGTGAGCTTTGCAGGCACCACGGTGCACATCGTGGGACTGGGCTTTGACGCAGACGACCCGGCCCTGGTCGAAGGCCTGCATGCCACGCGCGACGGACGCGGTCCCCGCGCCCGCGAGATGGCCCGCCAGCTGGAGCTGGCCGGCATTGAAGGCAGCTACGAAGGCGCGCTGCGCTTTGCCGGCAATCCCGCGCTGATCTCGCGCACGCATTTCGCGCGCTTTCTCGTGGAATCCGGCCGCTGCCGCGACACCGGCGAGGTGTTCCGGCACTACCTGACCGAAGGCCATCCCGGCTACGTGCCCCATACCTGGGCGCGCCTGGCCGACGCCGTGCGCTGGATCACGCAGGCCGGCGGCGTGGCGGTGATCGCCCACCCGGCCCGCTATGCGCTGACGGCCAACGAGGAGTACGCGCTGTTTTCCGAATTCAAGGCCCATGGGGGCCAGGGCGTGGAGGTCGTCACCGGCAGCCACCGCCCCAGCGAGTACGCCGTCTATGCCGACATGGCCCGCGAGTTCGGCCTGGCCGCCTCGCGCGGCAGCGACTTCCACAGCCCCGAGGAGTCGCATACCGACCTGGGCGACCTGCCCTACCTGCCGGGCCAGCTGACGCCGGTATGGGAACTGCTGGGCGAGCGCATTCAGCCGGCCTGAGCCCTTCCCGCAAACAACGCACACCATGGTCCTACGCTTCGAAGCCCACCCCGACAATCCCCAGCCCCGTCTCATCAAGCAGGCCGCCGACATGCTGCGCCAGGGCGCCATCCTGGCCATTCCCACGGACTCCAGCTATGCCCTGGTCTGCCATCTGGACGACCGCCCTGCGGTGGAGCGGCTTCGCCGCATCCGCCAGATCAACGACAAGCACCACCTCACGCTGCTGTGCCGCGACCTGTCGGAGCTGTCCAGCCATGCGCGCGTGGACAACCGCCAGTACCGGCTGTTGAAGCTGGCCACGCCGGGCCCCTACACCTTCATCCTGGAAGCCTCCAAGGAAGTGCCCAAGCGCCTGAGCCACCCCTCGCGCAAGACCATCGGCCTGCGCGTGCCGGACCGCAAGGGCACGCAGCTGCTGCTGGAGCAGCTGGGCGAGCCGCTGATCGCCACCACGCTGATCCCGCCCGGAGAGACCGAGGCCCTGCATGACGCGGATGCCATCCTGGAGCGCTTTCCCCACGAGCTCGATGCCATCGTCGATGCAGGTGCCTGCCCCTCGGAGCCGACCACGGTGATCGACCTGGTGCCCATGGCCCTGGGCAATCCGCCCACCGTGGTGCGGCAAGGCCGGGGCAGCCTGGAGGCCCTGGGCCTGGAAATGACCTGAATCACCCCACCCCCCGCACAAACATCAACGCCGGGCATGCCCGGCGTCTGTTTTTGCAGCTTGATCCTGAAAGGCGTTCAGTGCTGCGCCCACTCCAGGGGCGGGGGTGCAGCAGCCGGCACGCGCTGCAACGGCCTCGTCACAGCGGCGGACAAGACTGCGGCGGGAGCCATCGACGGCTTCTGCGGCTGCACCCGCACGCCAGCGCCAGCGTCCTGCGGCTCGTCATCGAGCTTGAAGGCGCCCACGGCCTGCTCCAGCTCCTGGGCGCGCTCGCTCAGCGCCGAGGCCGCACGCGAGGCCTGATGCACCAGGGCCGCGTTCTCCTGGGTGGCGCTGTCCATGTGGCCCACGGCGGCGTTGACCTGGGCAATGCCTTCGCTTTGCTCGCGCAGGGCCTGCGACATTTCGCCGAGCAGGCCCGAGACCTGGCCCACGGCGCCGACAATCTCCTGCATGGTGGCGCCCGCCTGGTTGACCAGGCCCGCGCCGCTTTCCACCTGGCGCACGCTGGTGGTGATCAGTTCCTTGATCTGCTTGGCAGCCTCGGCCGAACGGCCGGCCAGGCTGCGCACCTCGCTGGCCACCACGGCGAAGCCCCGACCCTGTTCGCCCGCGCGTGCCGCCTCCACGGCCGCGTTCAGCGCAAGGATATTGGTCTGGAAGGCAATGCCTTCGATGACCTGGATGATGTCCACGATCTTGCGCGAGCTGCCGCTGATGGCCTCCATGGTCTGCACCACCTCGCCCACCACGGCCCCCCCGCGCCTGGCCGTGGACGATGCATCGACGGCCAGGCCGCTGGCCGAATGCGCGCGCTCCGCGTTCTGGCGCACGGTGGCCGTGAGTTGCTCCATGCTGGCCGCCGTCTGGGCCAGCGCCGAGACCTGGGCCTCGGTGCGGCGCGACAGGTCGGTGTTGCCGGCGTCGATCTCACCGGCCGACAGGCCGATGGAATCCGTGGACTGCTTGATGCGGCCGACCAGCTCGGTCAGCGTGTCTTCCATGGTGCCCAGCGCGCCCAGCAGGCGGCCGAAGTCGCCCTGCAGCTCGGTCGAAAACTCCTGGCTCAGGTCGCCGGCGGCCACCGTTTCGGCAATCAGGATGGCCTGGCCCAGCGGCTGCACGATGCCGCGCCGCAGGCTGAACCAGGCCACCAGGGCCAGTGTGCAGACGGCCGCCCCCAGGCCCAGCACCCACCAGCGCGTGTGCACCAGCGCCTGCTCGGCCACCGTGGTCGCCCCGCCGGCCGCCAGCGCCTGCTCGGCCTGCCCCAGCGAGAGCACCGTGACCGCCATCATCGTGAACACCAGCAGATTGATACCGCCGAACGCAATCACCAGCCGCCAGCCTATCGGCAGCCTGCCCAAGCCCAGTACGCCCACGTGCCACCTCTTGTCCATATGGCCCGAGGGCCTTGGTGAAAAACCTGTTGATTCGCCCATCGCATTGCTGTTTCATTTTGCAACATAGAGGCGGCTGTTGCCAATCCGCGGGAAACCACCATATCCGGTCGGCCGCAGCGCTGCGCACGGGCTCTGGCGGTGCCCAGCGGCAAGGGTGGCCGCCGTCTGAGACAATGCCCGCCGTGGACATCTCCAACCTCATCCAGACCGTACTCATCTATGCCCTGCCCGTGCTCTTCGCGATCACGGTGCACGAGGCTGCCCACGGCTATGCCGCACGCCACTTCGGCGACAACACGGCCGCCATGATGGGACGCATCACGCTCAACCCCATCAAGCACATCGACCCCATCGGCACCATCCTGATGCCGCTGCTGCTGTATTTCGCCACCTCGGGCGCCTTCCTGTTCGGCTACGCCAAGCCCGTGCCCGTGCGCTTCGACCAGTTGCGCAACCCCAAGCGCGACATGATCTGGGTGGCCCTGGCGGGCCCGGCCTCCAATTTCGTGCAGGCGCTGATGTGGGGCGTGCTGCTCGTGGTTCTGGTCGGATCGGGAGTGGGCGAGCGCTTCTTCATTGAAATGTGCCGCGCCGGCATCCTGGTCAATCTGGTGATGTGGGCCTTCAACCTCTTCCCGCTGCCGCCGCTGGACGGCGGGCGCATCCTCGTCGGCCTGCTGCCCTGGCGCCAGGCGCAATGGGTGGCGCGGATCGAACCCTGGGGATTCTTCATCGTCATGGGACTGGTCATCGCCGGCGTGGTCGGCAGCCTGTGGCTGCGGCCGCTGATGGATCTCGGCTATGCCGTGATCGATCTCGCGTTGACGCCGCTGATCGCGCTGCTGCGCTGAACGCGCGGCAGACCCGCCCAGCCTGCCCGTCAGATTCCCTTCTTTTCTCTCTATTGCCTGTCGCAGTCTCCCGTCATGAGCACCATCCGTTTCCTCACCGGCATCACT
The DNA here is from genome assembly GCF_018437695.1 of Delftia sp. WY8. NCBI lineage: Bacteria > Pseudomonadati > Pseudomonadota > Betaproteobacteria > Burkholderiales > Comamonadaceae > Delftia > Delftia sp. WY8. Next base: position 4,958,430 of record NZ_CP049795.1, on the reverse strand, counting down.
CCCAGCGGAACCCCGCACCTCGGCAACTATGCCGGCATGCTGCGCCCGGCCATCGCGGCCAGCCGCTCGCGCGAGGTGGAGAACTTCTACTTCCTGGCCGACTACCACGCACTGATCAAGTGCCAGGACCCGGCGCGCGTGCAGCGCTCCACCATCGAGATCGCGGCCAGCTGGCTGGCGGCGGGGCTGGACCCCGAGCATGTGACCTTCTACCGCCAGTCCGACATCCCCGAGATCCCCGAGCTGTGCTGGCTGCTGACCTGCGTGACCGGCAAGGGCCTGCTCAACCGCGCCCACGCCTACAAGGCGGCCGTGGACAAGAACCACGCGGACGGCGCCGAGACCGATGACGGCGTGACTGCCGGCCTGTTCATGTACCCCGTGCTGATGGCTGCCGACATCCTGGCCTTCAACGCCCACAAGGTGCCCGTGGGCCGCGACCAGGTCCAGCACATCGAGATGGCGCGCGACATGGCCTCCAGCTTCAACCACATCTATGGCGGCGAGTTCTTCACGCTGCCCGAGGCACAGGTCGAGGACAACGTGGCCACGCTGCCCGGCCTGGACGGCCGCAAGATGAGCAAGAGCTACAACAACACCATCCCGCTGTTCTCCACGCGCGAGCAGCTGCGCAAGCTCATCGGCAGCATCACCACCGATTCGCGCACGCCCGGCGAGCCCAAGGAAGTCGAGGGCTCGGCCCTGTTCCAGATCTACCAGGGCTTTGCCAGCGAGGAAGAAACCGAGGCGCTGCGCCGCCAGTACGCCGAAGGCATTGCCTGGGGCGACGCCAAGCAGCAGCTGTTCGAGCGCATCGACCGCGAGCTGGCCCCCATGCGCGAACGCTACGAGCACCTGGTGGCCCATCCGGGCGAACTGGAGGACATCCTGCAGGCCGGCGCCACCAAGGCCCGCCGCGAGACCCTGCCCCTGATCCGAGAACTGCGCTCGGCCGTCGGCCTGCGCAGCCTGGCCCAGGCCCCCGTGGCCGCCAAGGCCAAGGCCGCGAAGCAGGCCCTGCCCCAGTTCAAGCAATACCGCGAAGCCGACGGCAAGTTCTACTTCAAGCTCGTGGCTGCCGACGGCCAGCTGCTGCTGCAAAGCCTGGGCTTCGACGCCCCCAAGGAAGCCGGCCAGGCCATCGGCCAACTTCAAAGGGAAGGCGAGGCGGCCCTGTCCGCACTGCAGTCCCGGCTGCAGCCCGCCGACGCGCAGTTGGTGCTGGCCGCCCTGCAGCAACTGCGCGATGCTTCGGAGTAAGGGTAAGCTTCGCTTGAGAAACCGCATATTTGCGGGCAGTCTTGCCCGCAAGCCCTGCGCCCGGGATTCTGGCGCTTGCGTGAAAGGACATTGGGATGCGTATCGCTGCTCTGGACGATGATCCGCTGCAACTGGAGATGCTGCGTCAGGTTGCGCTGGAGACGGGCCACAGCTGCCACACCTACCAGACGGGCTCGGCCCTGCAGTTGGAACTGCGCCGCGAGAGCTTCGACCTTCTGATCGTGGACTGGCACCTTCCGGACATGGAAGGAACGGACCTGGTGCGGTGGACGCGCGGACATGTGAGCCGCGAGCTGCCCATCCTCATCATCACCCACCGCAGCGAAGAGGCCGACATCGTCGAAGGCCTGTCCTGCGGCGCAGACGATTTCATGGTCAAGCCCGTGCGCCACGGCGAGCTGCGCGCGCGCATGGCCGCCCTGCTGCGCCGCGCCTATCCGGTGAACACGCAAAGCGTGCTGGAGTTCGGCCCCTTCCGGTTCCTCACCACCACCAACAGCCTGGAAATGAATGGCCAGCCCATCGAGGTGACGCACCGCGAATACACGCTGGCCCTGACGCTGTTCCAGAACCAGGGCCGCCTGCTGTCGCGCGAACACCTGCGCGAAGCCGTGTGGGGCCACAACGCCGAAGTGCAGTCACGCTCGCTGGACACACATATCTCGCGCCTGCGCGCGCTGCTGAACCTGCGCGCCGGTCAGCCCTACGCCATCAGCGCCGTGTACGGCTACGGCTACCGCCTGGACGTGCCTGACGAGGCATTGCAGGCGGCACCTCAAACACCATGAACAGACTTTTGCTCGCCGCCAGCCTGCGCGGGCCCGTCGCGCGGGCCTGCCTGCTGGCAAGCCTGGCCCTGCTGGGCGCTGCCGCCACACAGGCCCAGATCAAACCCGCCGCCAGCGGCGGCGACATGCTCGCCCACCGCGTGGCCACAGGCGACACCCTGGAACAGCTGGCCAGCCGCTACCTGGGCGATGCACGCCAGTGGACCCAGCTGCAGCAGCACAACGGCGTGGCCAACCCGTACCGCCTGCGGCCCGGCTCCGTGCTGGAGATTCCCGTGCGCCTGCTGCGCGCCGCCGTGGCCTCCGTGGAATTCGTGCAGGGCGATGCGCGCAGCACACGCGCGCTCGACCATCTGGCCGACACGCAAAGCGGCTCGGCCGAAGACGCAGGCCAGGTCCTGCGCAGGGGACAGACGTTGCAGGAAGGCGATCGACTGCAGCTTGCGCCGGACGCCTTTGTGGCCGTGCGCCTGGCCGATGGCTCTTTGGTGCGCGTGCAGTCGCAGTCCGATGTCCTGCTGCGCCAGATGCGCCGCAAGGGCCGGGCCGGCAGCCTGCAGTCCGTGATCGACCTGCGAGAAGGCAGCGTGGAGGCCTCGGTCCCCCCCGAGCAGGGCAATGCCCAGCGACGCTTCGAAGTGCGCACGCCTGCGGCATCGACCAGCGTGCGCGGCACGCGTTTCCTGGTGCAGACCGATGCGGCAGGCAGGACAGCGGCCGCCGTCGATGAAGGCACGGTCGCCGTGGGCTCGGACGCCTCTGGCGCACCTTCCGGCGATGCGCTGCTGCACCCCGGCCAGGGCGTGGCCGTGGCGGCAGACGGCCGCGTCGGCCAACCCCGCCCCATGCTGGGTGCGCCCGACATCACCGCCTGGCCCGCCTTGGCGGAAGACGCCAACTGGATCAGCCTGCCCCTGCCGGCCTTGCCCGGCGCCGTGCGTTACCAGCTGCAGCTGTCGCGCGACGCGGACATGACCCAGGTGCTGCGCAGCGCCAGCTTCCAGGCCACGGCCTCACCGCTGCGCCTGGCAGGCGTGGACGATGGCGACTATGTACTGTCCCTGCGCGGCATCGACGCCCAGGGCATTCCGGGTGCAGCCAGCCGGCGCGCCCTGCGCGTCAAGGCCCATCCCGTGCCGCCGCTGTACGAATCACCGCAGGCCGACGCCACCGTGGGCCTGGGCCGCGCCGGCCTGCAGTGCACCAAGGTGGTGGGCGCCGTGCGCTACCGCATCCAGGTCGTTTCTGCCGATGCCCAGGCCGGCTTTGCCGAACCCGCCATCGACGCGCGCGACCTGAACGACTGCACATTGCCCGCAGCCGCGCTGGCCCGGCTGCCGGCCGGCCGCTATCTTTGGCGCGCCGCCAGCATCCGCACGCTGGCCGACGGCAAGCCCGACCAGGGCCCGTTCGCCGCAGCCCAGGCCATGCAGCTGGCGGCCGTGCCGCCCCAGCCCTCGGCCAGCGCGCTGCAGATGGGCGACGGCCCCGCCGAGGGCAGCCGCCAGATCCGCTGGAGTGGCGAGCCCGGCCAGCGCTACCACGTGATGGTGGCGCGCGACCAGGAGTTCACCGCGCCGCTGGTTGACCTCTGGACCGACCAGCCGCAATGGAGCACCGAGGACCTGCCCGCAGGCAGCTACTACCTGCGGCTGCAGATCGAGGACGCCAACGGCCTGCGCAGCGATTTCTCGGCCGCACGCCAGTTCCGCACCGGCAGCTGGATCGTCGATGCCAGCGGCGAGATGATGCAATCGGGCAGCGGAGAGCGCCTGCAGCGCCAGTAACCGCACCCGTTCAATCCTTGACCGCGCTTGTCCACCCTGCCGCCTTCGCCTGACAGTCCCGCCACGCCGGCGCAGCAGGTGCAGCCGGCGCCCGCGCGTGGCCGGGGGCTGCGGCGGGACTGGCTGCTGCTGGCGGCGGGACTGCTGTCCCTGGTGTTCTGGCTCAGCGGTGACGGGCAGCTGGAGCGCATCAACGGACTGGTGCAGGACACGGCCAGCTGGCTGCACCGCCCCAAGGCATCTCAGGACATCGTCATCGTGGCCATCGACGATGCCAGCATCGACGCCATAGGCCGCTGGCCCTGGAGGCGTGCCCTGCACGCGGGCCTGCTGGAGCGCATCAGCCAGGCCCCGCCGCGCGCCATCGGCCTGGACGTGATGCTCAGCGAAGAAGATCTGGACTATCCCGGCGATGACCTGCTGCTGGCGCGCGTCCTGCAGCGCAGCGGCCGCACCGCCTTGCCCGTGGCGCCGGGCACGGATCCGCTGCCGGCCTTTGCACAGGCTGCGGCAGCGCTGGGCCACACCCAGCTGCCCGTGGATTCCGACGGCGCCGTGCGCAGCTTCCATGCCATTGAAGGCAGCGCGCAGCAGCCCTGGTGGCACATGGCGCTGGCCCTGCACTGCGTGGGCCAGCACGGCCGCGCATGCGCCCGCCCCGAACCCGTGCCGCCGCTGGACCCCGGCACACCCGCATGGCAGCGCCGCCAGCGGGAGATCATTGCCTTCGCACAGGCCAGGCCCGAGCAGGGCGCGCGTGACCGCTCGCCCTTCACCACCTATTCGTACATCGACGTGCTGCGCGGCCGCATTCCTGCTGCGGCATTTCGCGGCAAATACGTGCTCATAGGAACGACGGCCGCCGGACTGGGAGCGCAGTTCACCGCACCGCTGGGTGCCAGCGCGCGCCCCATCTCCAGCGTGGAAATGCTGGCCCATGTGCTCAACGGCAGCCTGCAGGGCTCGCACGTACACCGCGCTTCGGCGGGGCTGGACCGTGCGCTCAACACCGCAGCCGTGCTGCTGGCCCTGCTGGCCCTGGCCTGGCTGGGCCCTTCGGGCGGCATGCTGGCCTGCGCGCTGCTGGCCCTGGCCTGCCTGTCGCTGGCCGGGCTGGCACCACGCATCTTGCAGGTGCAGACGGCCCCTGCCGCAGCCCTTCTGGGCCTGGCCCTGGCCTATCCGCTGTGGAGCTGGCTGCGCCTGCGCGCCGCCGCCCGCTTTCTGGCGCTGGAACTGCGAGACCTGCAGGGCCAGGGCCTGCCCACCGCGCTGCGCCTGGGCGGCGACCTGCTGGACCAGCGCATTGCCGCCGTCGAGCAGGCTTCGCGGCAACTGCGCGCCCTGCACCATTTCGTCAGCGAAAGCCTGCGCCAGTTGCCCTCGCCCACCTTTGTCTGCGACCGCCAGGGCCATGTGCTGCTGGCCAATGCCGCGGCCCATGCCTATGCGCGCAGCCTGGATCACGACCTGCGCGCTGGCGACTCCCTTCCCAGGCTGCTCGATGGCCTGCGGGCGCTGGACACGGCGCCCGGCCCGCAAGCCGGCAGCCCACTGCTCACGGCCAGGGCGCTTGCCGCCGGCGGCCTGCCGCTCAGCAGCGAGGGGCGCGACGGCCGCGGCCGCAGCCTGATGCTGCTGGTCCAGGCCTTCGAGGCTCCGCCCACCACGGGCTGGCTGATCACCCTGGTCGATATCAGCGATCTGCGCAGCGCCCAGGCCCAGCGCGACCAGGCCATGCAGTTCATCTCGCACGACATCCGGGCGCCCGTGGCATCCATCATCACCTTGCTGGAGATGCAGCGTGGTTCCGTACAAGCGCCCGACCTGGGCATGCTGCTCCCGCGCATCGAAGGCTATGCCCAGGCCTCCCTGCAGCTGGCCGACGATTTCGTGCACCTGGCTCGTGCCCAGCAGCAGGCGCTGCGCCAGCAGCAGCTGGACCTGGGCCTGGTGCTGGACCAGGCCGTGGAAAGCTGCTGGGCCCAGGCCAGCGCCGCCCATGTGCAGCTGGAATTCAGCCTGCCCGAGCAGGAATGCCCCGTGCTGGGCGACCCGGGCATGCTCCACCGCGCAGCCGTCAACCTGATCGGCAACGCCATCAAGTACGGAGCGCACGGGCAACCGGCAAGCGGCGCCACGGTGCAATGCCTGCTGCTGCAGGACGCCGGCCATTGCCGCATCGCCATCCGGGACCACGGACCCGGCATGGATGCGCAGGCCGTCGCCCGCCTGAGCCAGCCCTTCGAGCGCCTGGACCACCATCAGCACCTGGACGGCGCAGGCCTTGGGCTGGCCTTTGTCCGCACCGTGGCTGCCCGCCATGGCGGGCAGCTGCAGATAGAAAGCGCGCCAGGCCAGGGAAGCACCTTCAGCATCGTGCTGCCGAAGGCGCAGCAAGCCTGACCGGGGGTGTCATCCCGGCGGAGGGCCCGTGAAAACGAAAAAGCCCTGAAGTCTTTCAACTTCAGGGCTTTGCGTTTTTTGGTGCGGCTGGCAGGAATCGAACCCACGACCCCTTGGTTCGTAGCCAAGTACTCTATCCAGCTGAGCTACAGCCGCAACGCTTCGCATTGTAGCAGCGGGTTTTGGAGCTTCCAGGCAAAAGCGCCATATTTCTGCAAAAAACCTGGAAGTCGCATTCAATGGCAGCCATGCCAGCCGGCAGCGTCGCGCCCAGCAAAAAAGCCTGCCGCCCGGAAAGGCGGCAGGCTTTTTCATACCAATGAATGGTAGGGCCTCCCAGAGTCGAACTGGGCACCAACGGATTATGAGTCCGCTGCTCTAACCAAGCATGAGCTAAGGCCCCTGATTCACCAAGGCAGCGCGGATGCACGCCATGGCAAACAGCTATTGTAGATCCTAACCTGCGCGGCTCAGCGCTTGTGGCTCAGCGCGTTGCTGACCAGCTTGGAGGTGATGTCCACGATCTGGATCATGCGGTCGTAGTGCATGCGGGTGGGGCCGATCACGCCCAGCGTGCCCACCACCTTGCCGTCGAGCTCGTAGGGCGCGCTGACCACGGACAGCTCCTCGAAGGGCACGACCTGGCTTTCGCCCCCGATGTAGATGCGCACACCTTCAGCCTGGCTGGAGAAATCCAGCAGCCTGAGGATCTGGGTCTTTTGCTCGAACAGGTCGAAGGCGCGGCGCAGATTGCCCATGTCGCTGGAGAAATCGCTGACCGACAGCAGGTTGCGCTCGCCCGCGATGACCACGTCCTCCTGGGCACTGGTCATGGCCTCCGTGCCCACGTTGACGGCTGCCTGCATGAGGGTGGCCACCTCGCCGCGCAAAAGCTCGACCTCGCCCTTGAGGCGCTCGCGCACCTCTTCCATGGCCAGGCCTGCGTAGTGGCTGTTGAGAAAGTTCGATGCCTCGATCAGCTGAGAGGCCGAGTAATCCACGTCGGTGAAGATGACGCGGTTTTGCACGTCACCGTCGGGCGAGACGATGATGACCAGAAAGCGCCGCTCCGACAGTCGCACGAATTCGATGTGCTTGAACACCGAGGTACGGCGAGGCACCAGCACCACGCCCACGAACTGGGAAAGGCTGGACAGCAGATTGGCGGCGTTGGCTATGACTTTCTGCGGCTGCTCGGGCACGAGCTCGGGCGTCACGATATCTGCACGGTCCGCCGTGAGCATGGTGTCCACGAACAGCCGGTAGCCCCGGGCGGTCGGAATGCGGCCGGCCGAGGTGTGCGGACTGATGATCAACCCCAGGTCTTCGAGGTCAGCCATCACATTGCGTATCGTGGCAGGCGACAATTCAAGCCCCGACGCACGCGACAGGGTCCGCGAGCCCACAGGCTGGCCGTCAGCGATGTAACGCTCGATCAGCGCTTTGAGCAACAACTTGGCACGTTCGTCGAGCATGTGATGATTTTAATGATGTAATTTCCAGAAATGACGTCCACGTTTCGCCACGTTGCCTTGATCGGGAAGTACCACGCTCCCAGCGCAAGCGCCCCGTCCGAGAATGCCAGCAACGCGCTCGAGCGCATTGCGGACTTCCTCAGGCGCCAGGGCTGCGAAGTCGTGCTCGATACCCAATCGGCCCTGCACGCAGGGCTCACAGACTACCCCACCCTCGATGTCGATGGCCTGGGCAGGCATTGCGACCTGGGCCTGGTCGTCGGCGGCGACGGCACCATGCTCGGCGTGAGCCGGCACCTGGCGCAATACGGAACGCCCCTGATCGGGGTGAACCAGGGCCGCCTGGGCTTTGTCACCGACATCGCGCTGGAGGACTTCGAGGCCACGCTCACCCCCATGCTGCAGGGCGAGTACGAAGAAGACCTGCGTCCCCTGATGTGCGCCCGCGTGATCCGCGAGGGCGAATGCGTGTTCGAGGCCCTGGCCATGAACGACGTGGTGGTCAACCGCGGCGGCACCTCCGGCATGGTGGAGTTGCGCATCGAGGTCGGCGGCCGCTTTGTCTCCAACCAGCGCGCCGACGGCCTGATCGTGGCCACGCCCACGGGCTCCACGGCCTATGCCCTGTCCGCTGGCGGGCCGATGATGCATCCGTCCATCCCCGCCTGGGTCATGGCACCCATTGCGCCGCACAACCTGTCCAATCGCCCCATCGTGCTGTCCGATGCCAACGAGGTCACGATCGAAGTCGTGGCCGGGCGCGATGTCAGCGCCAATTTCGACATGCAGTCGCTGGCCTCGCTGCAGCACGGCGACCGCATCCTCGTGAGCCGCGCCCACCACAGCGTGCGCTTTCTGCACCCCAAGGGCTGGAACTACTTCGCCACGCTGCGCAAGAAACTGGGCTGGAACGAGGGAGGCGCCTGACCATGGCGCTCAAGCGCATCGTGCTGCGCGACTTCGTGATCGTGCAGGCCCTGGATCTGGACTGGCATGCGGGCTTCACCGTGCTGACCGGCGAGACCGGCGCCGGCAAATCCATCCTGATCGATGCATTGCAGCTGGCCCTGGGCGCCCGCGCCGACGCCGACGTGGTGCGCGAAGGCTGCCCCCAGGCCGATATCTGCGTGGAGTTCGACGGCTGCGCGCGGCTGCGCCCCTGGCTGGAGGCGGCAGGCCTGGCCTGCGAGGACAACAGCCTGCTGCTGCGGCGCACGGTGGACACCCAGGGCCGCAGCCGCGCCTGGATCAACGGCACGCCGGCCACGGCCACGCAGCTGCGCGCCCTGGGCGAGCAGCTGATCGACATCCACGGCCAGCATGCCTGGCAAAGCCTCACGCGACCCGACGCAGCACGCGCGCTGCTGGACGCCTATGCAGGCATAGACAGCCGCGAGGTCCAGGCCTGCTGGAGCCGCTGGAGCCAGGCACGACAAGCCCTGCAGCATGCGCAATCCGCCCAGGACAGCCTGCAGCGCGAACGCGAACGGCTGCAGTGGCAGATCACCGAACTCGACAAGCTGGCCCCGCAGGCCGACGAGTGGGACGAGCTTAATGCCCAGCACACGCGCCTGTCGCATGCCCAGACCCTGATAGACACCGCCCAGACCACGCTGCAGATGCTGGAGGACGACGAGGCCGGCGTGATCACTCCGCTGGGCCGCGCCAGCCATCTGATACAGAACCAGGAACACCTGGAGCCCGAGTTCCAGAACATCGCCGACGTGCTGGCCTCGTGCACGGCCCAGGTGCAGGATGCGCGCCATTCGCTGCAGGCCTATCTGCGCCGCGCCGACCTGGACCCCGAACGCCTGGCCGAGCTGGATGCACGCCTGTCGCTGTGGATGCAGCTGGCGCGCCGCTACCGCCGCACGCCCGATGAGCTGCCGGCACTGCTGGCCGGCTGGCGCCAGGAGCTGCAGCAGCTGGATGCCGCCGTGGACATAGAGGCCCTGCACGCTGCAGAGCAATCCGCGCAGCAGCACTACCAGGCCAGCGCCCGGGTGCTGTCGCAGCAACGCGCCCTGGCTGCGCCGCGCCTGTCGCGCGCCATCACCCAGGCCATGCAGGGCCTGGGCATGGAAGGCGGCCTGTTCGAGGCCGCCCTGTCCACAGCCGATTCTCCCGGTGCCTTTGGCGTGGACAGCGTGGCCTTCCTGGTCGCCGGCCATCCTGGAGCCAGCCCCAAGCCGATTGCCAAGGTGGCGTCGGGCGGCGAGCTGTCGCGCATTTCGCTGGCCATTGCCGTGACCACCAGCGAGCTGGGCGAGGCCGGCACGCTGATCTTCGACGAGGTGGACTCGGGCGTGGGCGGCGCCGTCGCCGAGACCGTGGGCCGCCTCATGCATGCGCTGGGCCGATCGCGCCAGGTGCTGTCCGTCACCCATCTGCCGCAGGTCGCGGCCTGTGCCGACCACCACTATCTGGTGGCCAAGCAGCGCGCAAGGCAGGGCACGCTCAGCACCGTGCAGCCGCTGGACAGCACCGCGCGCGAGGCAGAGCTGGCCCGCATGCTGGGCGGCGAGCGCCAGTCCGAAACCACGATGGCCCATGCCCGCGAAATGCTGGCCATGGCGCGCCAGGCACCCCCGCCCCGCCCGGCGCCGCGCAGGCCCGGCCGGCAGCGGCCGCAGGCCGACGCGCAGCGTACCCGGCCCAAGCCGGGCCGTGCGGCCAACGGCGCGCGCAACACCAATGGAGGCTGATGCCATGTCGCTTGAGATCGTGCTGATCACCGGGATGTCCGGATCGGGCAAATCCGTCGCCCTGCATGCGCTGGAGGATGCCGGCTACTACTGCGTGGACAACCTGCCTCCCGAGCTACTGTCCGCCTTCGTCGAACTGGAGCACGGCCGCCACAGCAACAAGGTGGCCATCGCCATGGATGCGCGCAGCGCCGGGGGATTGCCCCACCTGCCCGGGCAGCTGGAGCGGCTGCAGCGCCAGGGTGTCGTGCCCCACCTGGTCTTTCTGGACGCCACCACGGGCACCCTGGTGCGGCGCTTCTCCGAAACGCGGCGCCGCCATCCTCTGTCGCAAGGGCCTGTCGCCGAGGGCCGCCGCGCCCTGGTGCAGGACATAGAAACCGAGCGCGAACTGCTGGGCGAATTGCGCGAGAAATCGCATGTCATCGACACCAGCCACCTGCGCTCGTCCCAGCTGCAAAGCTATATCAAGGAGCTGATTGCGGCCCCGGTGGGCCAGATGACCCTGGTCTTCCAGTCCTTCGGCTTCAAGCACGGCCTGCCCTCGGATTCCGACTATGTATTCGATGTGCGCATGCTGCCCAATCCGCACTACGAACCCCAGCTGCGCCCGCTGACCGGCATGGATGCGCCCGTGGCCGAGTTCCTGCGCCAGCAGCCCGGCGTGGACCAGATGCGCCGAGACATCCAGCAGTTCCTGGAGTCCTGGCTGGACATGATGGCCAGCAACCACCGCAGCTATGTCACCGTGGCCATCGGCTGCACGGGGGGACAGCACCGCTCGGTCTTCCTGGTCGAGGAACTGGCGCGGCACTTCGCCCCGCGCTGGCCCACCCTGTGCCGGCACCGCTCGCTGGACAGCCGCCCCACCCCCAAGCCTGCCGACCTGCTTGCGCACGACATCTGAAGCGCCAGGGTCCGCTCCCGGAATACTGCGATGCAAGGCATGCCGATGACGAACGCCCCGCGCGTGTTGCTGGTGGAGGACGATCCCGCCATCGCGCGCACCGTCTGCTATGCGCTGGAGCGTGACGGCATCGCCGTGCGCCACTGCCTGCAGCTGGCCGATGCACGCGCGCAATGGCAGGCGCAGCCGCCCGATGCCCTGCTGCTGGACGTGGGCCTGCCCGATGGCAACGGCCTGGACTGGTGCCGCGAGCTGCGCCAGGCCGGCGCCGCCGTGCCGCTGCTGGTGCTCAGCGCACGCGGCGAGGAAATGGACCGCGTGCTGGGCCTGGAGCTGGGCGCCGACGACTACCTGACCAAACCCTTCAGCCCGCGCGAGCTGGTGGCCCGCACCCGCGCCCTGCTGCGCCGTGCGCAGCGCCTGCAGCCCGCGCCCACAGCCAGCACAGCGCCGCCGGCAGATGCCCTGTTCAGCATCGATACGCAAGGCCAGCGCGTGCGCATGCAGGGCGTGCCCCTGGAGCTGACGCGGCGCGAGTACCAGCTGCTGCGCTGCCTGCTGGAGCGCCCCGGACGCATCCTGAGCCGCGAGTTCCTGCTCGACAGCATCTGGGGCCAGGACAGCGACAGCACGGACCGCACCGTGGACACCCACGTCAAGACCCTGCGCGCCAAGCTGCGTGCCCAGGTGCCGCAGCAGGACTTCATCACCACCCACCGCGGCATGGGCTACAGCCTGACGCTGCCGGGCTGACACGCCGCCGCACGCCATGCGCCTCGGACTGCGGCTGTTCTTCGCCTTTTTCGTCATCAACGGCCTGGCCGCATTCTTCGTGCTGCGCGTCTTCATGGTCGAGGTCAAGCCCAGCGTGCGCAAGGTGACCGAGGACACGCTGGTCGAAACCGCCTACGCCCTGGCCGCGCTGGCCAGCGACGACATGGCCAGCGGCGTGCTGCAGCAAAGCCTTGCGGACAGCCGCTTCGCGCACCACATGCAGGCCTATGCCAACCAGACCGTCAAGGTCTGGATCTGGGACACGCGCAAGACCAGCCTGGACATGCGCGTCACCATCACCGACCAGCAAGGCCTGGTGCTGTTCGACTCGGCCGGCCTGGACCAGGGCGCCGACTACTCGCGCTGGCGCGACGTGCACCGCACGCTGCGCGGCGAATACGGCGCACGCACCACGCGCGAGGTGCAGAACGACGAGGCCAGCAGCGTCATGTATGTGTCGGCACCCATCATGGTGGAAGGCCGCATTGCGGGCGTGCTCACGGCCTCCAAGCCCGCGCACTCGGTGCAGAAGATCGTGGACAGCGCGGAAAGCAAGATGCTGCGCGGCGGCCTGCTGTTCCTCCTGCTGTCGGCCGGCGTGGGCTTTGCCGTGACCTGGTGGCTGGTCATCCATGTGCGGCGCCTGCGCAGCTATGCCCAGCAGGTACAGGCGCCCACGCTCAACGAGGCCGCCTCCCCCACCACCGCCCCGCCCATGCCCGAGGCGCCACGCATGCCCGGCGAGCTGGGCGAACTGGCCCGCGCCATGGAGAACATGCGCAGCCGCCTGGAGGGGCGCGACTACATCGAGGGCTATGTGCGCGCCCTCACGCACGAACTCAAGAGCCCCGTGGCCGCCATCCGTGGCGCAGGCGAGCTGCTGCAGGAAGACCTGCCCGCCGCCGACCGCGAGCTGTTCGCGCGCCAGGTGGTGGACCAGTGCCAGCGCCTGCAGAACCTCGTGGACCAGTTGCTGCGCCTGAGCCAGCTGGAGCAGCGCCGCGCCCTGCACCCGCACACGGCCTGCAGCCTGCAGGCCTGTGCCGAACAGGCCATGGCGCAAGTCCACAGCGCTGCGCACCAGCGCCGCATCCAGCTGGTGCTGCACGGCCAGGACAGCAGCGGCCCCTGGGAGCAGGACCTGGTGGTGCTGGCCCTCAGCAACCTGCTGAGCAACGCCATCGACTTCGCCCCAGAGGGCAGCAGCATCCACGTGGACCTGGAGCCCGGCCGCGTCAGCGTGCGCGACCACGGCCCCGGTGTGCCCGAGGCCCTGCTGGGCCGGCTGGGCGAGCGCTTCTTCACCACCCCCCGCCCCAACGGAGAACGCAGCGGCACGGGACTGGGCCTGTCCATCGTGCTGCGCATCATGCTGCTGCACGGCGGCAGCATGCAGGCCGCCAACGCCCACCCGGGCCTGCGTGTCACGCTGAACTGGCCACAGCGGGCCCCCTGACCTCCAGGGCCTGTTCACTCGGATTTGGCGGCGCGAACCCGACTTCACCTTCACTTCACAGACTTCATTCCGGCCACACAGCCCCCGCCCAGACTGCGTCCACGATCAACGAACGGGATGTGGAATGAAGAACCGACTTCTTGCCAAAGGCGTGGCCCTGCTGGTCATGCTGGGCCTTTTGATGCTGGGCCTGGGCCTGGTACATGACGTGGTGCGCGACCGCATACGCAACCGCGACAACGCCGTGCAGGGCGTGGTCGCCAGCCTGGCCGGACGCCAGACGCTGATGGGACCGGTGCTGGTGCAAAACTGCACCGAGACCACCGGCATAGAAAAGGGCAGCAAGACGGAATGGACCACGCGCCAGTTCCAGCGCATGCTGCTGCCCGACCAACTGCGCCATGAGGCAACGGCACGCATGGAAGAGCGCTCGCGCGGCCTGCACCAGGTCAGCACCTACGCCATGCAGGACAGCATCAGCGCCAGCTTCACCCATGCCGCGCAGTACCTGGAAAAGCCGTCCATCGAAGCGACAGCCAACCAGGCCGTGCGCTGCGGCGCACTGCGCGTGGCGCTGTCGCTGACCGATCCGCGCGGTATACGCTCGGCCACCATCGAGGCCGGCGGCAAGAGCCTGGACGTGGGACCCGGTACCTCGCTGGAACGCTACTCGCAAGGCCTGCAGGCGGAGCTGGCGCCTGCCCTGCTCAAGAAGGACGAGCCCCTTGAGCTGAAGATTGCCCTGGAACTGGTGGGCACCGAAAAGCTGGCCTTCGTGCCGCTGGGCAGCCACAGCCAGGTCCAGCTGTCGGCCGATTGGCCCCACCCCTCGTTCGGCGGCAGCTTCCTGCCCAACCGGCGTGAAGTCAGCGACAAGGGATTCAACGCCAGCTGGAATCTCTCGGCACTGGCCTCTTCCGCGCGCCAGGCCTTCACCGACCAGCAGCCGCTGTGCCAGCCAGGCCGCCGCGACATGGAGGAATACGCCGCCACGGCGCACGCGCCCAGCAGCGGCCCCTGCCTGGAGTCGCTGGACACAGACTTCGTGGATCCCATCAACGCCTACTCGCTGAGCGACCGGGCCACCAAGTACGGCCTGCTCTTCGTGGTGCTGACCTTTGTGGCCGTCGGCCTGTTCGAGGTGCTCAAGCAATTGCGCGTGCACCCCATCCAGTACCTGCTGGTGGGATCGGCGCTGTGCAGCTTCTTCCTGCTGCTGATCAGCCTGTCGGAGCACATGGGATTTGCCAGCGCCTACGGCATTGCTGCCTCGGCCTGCGTGCTGCTGCTGGCCTACTACGCGAGCCACATCCTGGGCAGCCTGCAGCGCGGCCTGCCGTTTGCTGCGGGAATCGCCTCGCTCTACGGCCTGCTGTATGTGCTGCTGCAGCTGGAGCAAAGCGCGCTCATCGTGGGCTCCATCGCGCTGTTCGCCGTGCTGGCCCTGATCATGGTCTGCACACGGCATGTGGACTGGTATGCCTTTGGCCGGCAGGATGGCGACCGCGGCGATGCAGACGCAGGCACCCGCCCAACCGTGGGAGCGCTGCAGCCATGAACGTCCTCACCGACACCCCTGGCACGGCCGATGTGCCCGGCGTGCGCAGCCCGCTCGATCAGGCGCTGGAACGCCAGCGCTGCGAGCAGGCCTGGCACCAGGCGGTGCAAAGGGGCGACCGCCAGGCCCTGTTCAGCCTGCGTCTGCACATTGCCGAGGCCGCCGCACGCGCACGGCGCAAGCCGGGCGCACGTGAACAATGGCTGGCGTGGATGCTGCTGCGCTGCGCCCTGCTCCTGCCGCGCCGCACGTTCTAGGAAGACGCGGCGGCCTTGGGCTTCAGCCCGCAAACTGCGCATCCAGCAGCTTGCGCACCGGGGCCGGCAGGCCCATGTCGGCCCAGGCCCTGGCATCGGCCCAGCAGCCCTGGCCGTCTGCCATGGCAGCATCCGGGCCGCTGCCATGGACAGACACGCGCACCGGATGCAGATGCAAATCACGGTGGGTGAGCACATGCAGGAAAGCCGGCAGCTCGGTCCAGTCGGCGGATCGTGCGGCGGGCCAGTGCCGTGCGGCGGCCTGCTCCAGCGCCTCGCGTTCATTGAACACGGGAGGCGCATAAAGGCCCGCCCAGATGCCCTGCTGCGGGCGGCGCTCCAGCCAGACGCGGCCTTGCCCGTCCACGGCGATCAGCAGCCACCAGGCCTCGGAACTGCGCTTGAGCTTGCGCGTTCGCACGGGGTAGTTTTCGGGATTGCCGAAGCGGGCCGCCCGGCACTGCTGCTGCAGCGGACAGACCAGGCAGCTGGGCTTGCGCGGCGTGCAGATGGTGGCACCCAGATCCATCAGGCCCTGGGTATAGCGGGGCATGGCCTGCTGCAGGTCCTCGGTGGGGCACAGCTGCTGGGCCAGGTCCCACAGTTCGCGCTCGTTCCTGGCCACGGCCAGATCGGCATCGAAGGCCAGCACGCGCGTGAGCACGCGCCGCACATTGGCATCGAGGATGGGCACACGCTCGGAAAAGCAAAAGGACGCGATGGCGCCCGCCGTGGACCGGCCTATGCCGGGCAGCGTGGCCAGATCCTCGGCCCTGCGTGGAAAGGCACCACCCCACTCCTGGACCACGGCCTGGGCGCAGCGGTGCAGGTTGCGCGCACGGCTGTAGTAGCCCAGGCCGCTCCACAGCGCCAGCACGGCATCCTGCGGCGCGGCCGCGAGGCTGGCGACATCGGGAAAGGCATCAAGAAAGCGCTGGTAGTAGCCCAGCACGGTGCTCACCTGGGTCTGCTGCAGCATGATTTCAGAGAGCCAGACGCGGTAGGGATCGCGCGTCTGCTGCCAGGGCAGGTGATTGCGTCCATGCGACGCCTGCCACTGCACGACGGGCGTGGCAATCGAGGGAAAGGTCAAGATATCAAGCAGTCAGTGAAGTTTCCTGTGCAGCCTTTGCCAGGCCGGGGAAGGCGGGCGTGGGCGACAGGGGTTGCAGCAGTTCCATGGTGGCCTGTCCCAGCTGCAGCTGCAAGGCCGTGAGCTGTTCGTCGGCGGCCTCGATTTCGGCAATGCGCTCGACCAGGCCCGAAGCCGCATTCTGGATGCGGTCCACCGCTTCGATGCGGCGGGCAAAGCTGCGCTTGCGCTCTTTCAATTGGGCATCCAGCTGGGCCGTGGCGGACTTGCTCCACATGTCCACGTCGTTGGCCGCAGACTCGAAGACCGTGCGCAGACGCATGGCAAGGGCCTTGATCAGCCGCTGGGCAAACGCGGGATTGCTGCGCCTGAGCGCGTGGCCCAGGCCCAGGTACTGGGTGTAGCTGGCCTCGATGCGCTGCAGGTCGCCACCGAACTCGGTCAGCTCCAGCTGCGCAGGAGCCTGCAGCGAGAAGCCGAACTCGGCATTGAGTTCCTTGAAGGTCGCGCCCAGCATGGACTGGATCTCGCCGGCCTGCGCCTGGGCCCGCGTCGCCACGGTGCGCAGGCGTTCGAAGGTTTCCGCGTAGACCTTGCGCGCGCCCAGCTTCAGGCCGCGCTGCTCCAGCGCCTCCTTGAGATCGACCAGTTCCTGCTTGAGCGCGCTGGAACCGAGCTGGCGGAAGATGTCGCGCAGCATGCGCATGTGCACCAGGCGCACGGCCTGGATCCTGGCGGCGCTGGCATCGAAATCGCGCTGCTCGCTCTCGATGCGGTTGCGCATGGAGGCAATCACGCTGGCGTTCTTGCCGCGCAGGCTGCGCAGCTCGGCCATCTGGTCGTCCAGGTCGCGGCGGCGGATATTGAGCACGCGCTCCACCTCGACCTGCAACTGCTGCACATTGGCCCTGACAGCCGTCTGCAGCACCTTCTGGCGCTGGCCCATGATGCCCTCGGCCAGCATGTTCTCGAACATGGGCAGCCCGCTGGCCTGCAGCAGCGCCTCGTTGCCGGAGACCTTGGCCACCAGGCCCTTTTGTGCCGACACGGGCAACACCCGCTCCACAGGCAGGCCCAGCATCTGGGCCGATTCCTGGCGCTGGCGCTGCAGCTGGGCCTGCACCTGCGTCGCGGAGCTGAGGCTATCCCACAGCGTATCTATCTTGTTGAGCACCACCAGACGCGAATCGGCCAGTGCCTGCTGGCCCGACGCCGCATCGGGCGGCAGCACATGGTCGCGCCAGATGGCCAGGTCGGACTTGGTCACGCCGGTATCGGCCGCCAGCACGAAGACCACGGCATGGGCCTGGGGGATGAGGTTGACGGTCAGCTCGGGCTCGGCACCCACGGCATTCAGGCCGGGCGTATCCAGAATGACCAGCCCCTGCTTGAGCAGGGGATGGGGCATGTTGATCAGCGCGTGGCGCCACATGGGCACCTCCACCAGGCCCTGCTCATCCACGAAGGGATTGCCGCCCTGGTCATCGTCATGCCAGAAGCCCCAGGTTCGCGCCAGATCCACCGACACCTTGCGCACCTCGGCCACCTTGGCCAGCGTGTCGGCAATCTGCTGGGCATTGTTCACATCCAGCGGCAGCTGCAGCCAGGCCTCGGGCCGGGCGCGCCACTGGCCCAGGCTTTCCAGCGATTCGCGCGTATCGATGGGCAGCAGGCGCAGGCTGGGCTGCAGTTCGGCTTCCCAGCCCAGCTCGGCCGGGCACATGGTGGTGCGACCTGCGCTGGCCGGCATGAGGCGGCGGCCGTAGTGGGCGAAGAAGACTGCGTTGATCAGCTCGGACTTGCCGCGGGAGAACTCGGCCACGAAGGCCACCATGACCTTGTCGCCACGCACCTGGGCTTCCAGCCGCTGCAGCCGCTCCTGCACAGCGACATCCAGCAGCTCCTGGGACTGCAACCATTCGCGCAGCGCATGCAATTGCTGCGCAAAGCCACGGCGCCATGCGCCGTGCTGGTCGAATTGCTCGTTGAATGATGGTCCCACGTGTTTCCCCCGCCATTGCATCGCCAATGCCTGCCGATGCTTAGTGATCGCCTCGACATTGCGCCGCAAGCGTGATGCCTTTTCTCATCAAAATATAGCACCGTCGCCCCGTTTTGCCCGCAGCTGCGCCCCAAGGCCGGCCCCTGGAACGGGGGGATTCAGGGCAAAACATCGTTTATTTACAAATGAAACAATATTTCACCATCAATCCAGCGCGGCTGAGGGGTAATTTTTCAGAAATGTGAGCCTCCCGCACAGACCCGATATGAATCTCGCGCAGATTGGCCTCCACAAGCGTTACGAGACGTTGAGAATTCGCTCCTCTTTTTGAGGCCATCTCACGCTTTCTGACACCGCGCGCAAAAGTAGGTGCTGCGCTGGCCCTGGCGCAGCAGCTGTATGGGCGAGCCGCAATGCGTGCAGGGCTGGCCCTCGCGGCCATACACCTTGGCCTGCAGCTGGAAGTGGCCTGCCATGCCGTCGGGCGCCGAGAAATCACGCAGCGTCGTTCCCCCTTGCTCCACCGCCAGTTCCAGCACGCGGCGAATCTCCTCGAACAGCCGGCGCACCTTGCGCGGCCCCACCTCGCAGGCCGGCTGCGTGGGCGCAATGCGTGCCATGAACAGCACTTCGGACGCATAGATATTGCCCACGCCCACCACCACGCTGCCGCTCAACAGCAATTGCTTGATGGGCGTACGGCTGGCCTTCAGACCGGCCTTGAAGGTCTCGAACAGGAAGCTGTCATCCAGCGGCTCCATTCCCAGATGGTCCAGCAGCCTGCGCGCCCAGGGATCGTTCTCGGCCGGCACATACATCACCGCACCGAACCGGCGCGGATCGTGCAGGCGCAGCTGGCCCTTGCTGGTGTGCAGATCGAAATGGTCATGTGCGCCCGCCGGACCCAGCGGCAACTCGTGCGGCGCCACGAAACGCAGGCTGCCCGACATGCCCAGATGCAGCATGAGCAGGCCTTCGCTCAGTTGCATCAGCAGGTACTTGCCGCGCCGGCGCACGCTGTGCACCTCGCGCCCGGTCAGAAGCTCGGGGGCAATGCCCAGAGGCCAGCGCAATGGCTTGCCCAGCGCCACGGATTCAATGCGCGCTCCGGCGATCTGCGAGGCGAACGCACGCCGCGTGACTTCTACTTCTGGCAATTCGGGCATGCGATCCGGGTTGTACTGAGGTTGTGCGAAATGCGGGCCGAGGCTTCGATTATTATGATTCGATGGATCATCGCCTTCGCCTTCAGGGACTCGCCGTGGCAGCAGCCCTGGCCATGGGTTCCGCCACTGCCTGGGCACTGCCTGGCAAGACCGCAGCCACCATCGAGACGGAATCCCCGGAACCTCCATCGTCCGCCGCCGCGTCTGCCGAAGAGGAGCGCGCAGCGCTCAACGCCGAACTGTTCTACGAGATCCTGGTCGGCGAAATCGCTGCCAGCGAAGGCGCGCTGGGCGATGCCCAGGCCATGATGATGGAGGCTGCGCGCACCAGCGGCAGCGAGCAGCTGTACCGCCGTGGCACGGAACTGGCGCTGCAGTCGCGCTCCGGTGAGCGCGCACTGGCCAATGCCCGCGCCTGGCTGGACGCCTTTCCCCAGTCACGCGATGCCAACCGCTTCGTGCTCCAGATCCTGGTGGCGCTGAACCGCATCGCCGATACCGGCAGCTATCTCAAGCGCGAGATCGAGGCCACGCCCGCTCCGTCCAAGCCTGCCACCTATCTGGGCATCACCCAGCTCTACAACAACGCCAGCGACAAGGCCCTTGCTGCCGATGTGGTCGAGCAGGCTATGGCCGGCGAAACCGACAATCCGGCCAGCGGCCCGCTGGCCTGGGCCACCATCGGCCACATGCGCCTGGGCGCCGGGCAAAAGGCCGCAGCCATGCAGGCCGTGCAAAAGGCCCAGGCGCTGACGCCCGACACAGGCCCCGTGGCCCTGCTGTCCATGGAGCTGCTGGAAGCCGGCATGCCGGAGGCGGAACCCATCGTCAAGCGCTACCTGGCCAAGAACCCGTCA
This sequence comes from Delftia sp. WY8, assembly GCF_018437695.1. NCBI lineage: Bacteria > Pseudomonadati > Pseudomonadota > Betaproteobacteria > Burkholderiales > Comamonadaceae > Delftia > Delftia sp. WY8. Next base: position 4,937,918 of record NZ_CP049795.1, on the reverse strand, counting down.
GCCCAGATGCGCATGGCCTATGCCCGCGTGCTGCTGGGTCAGCAGCGCCTGGACGAGGCCCGGCAGCAACTGGTCTCCATCACCATGGATTCGCCCGACTACGCCGAAGCCTGGGCCACGCTGGCCGCCCTGCAGCTGCAAACGAACGATGTGGGTGCGGCTCAGGCATCCACCGAGCGCTTCGGCAAGCTCGTGCCGCAGATTCCTGCCGGCGTGGCGCGCAGCGCTGGCCAGTCCCAGTACTACCTGCTGCAATCACAGATCGCTGAAAAGCAAGGCAGGTTCGACGAGGCCGATGCCCTGCTGCGCCGCATCGACGATGCCCCCAACCTGCTGAGCGTGCAGGCGCGCCGAGCGAGCCTGCTTGCACGCCAGGGCAAGCTCAAGGAAGCGCGCGCCCTGATCGAAGCCGTGCCTGCCAGCGGCCCCAGTCAGCAACGGCTCAAGCGTCTGGCCGAAGTGCAGCTGTTGCGCGACGCCAATCAGAATGCCCAGGCCTATGCGCTGCAGGCCGAGCTGCAAAAACAGGACCCCGAAGACGCCGAACTGGCCTACGACACGGCCCTGCTCGCGGAGCGCATCGGCAAGCATGACGAAATGGAGCGGCTGCTGCGCGGCATCATCGCGCGTCGGCCCGACTTCCAGCATGCCTACAACGCGCTGGGCTACTCCTTCGCCGAGCGCGGCATCCATCTGGACGAAGCAGAAAAGCTCGTGGGCAAGGCGCTGGAGATGTCGCCAGGCGACCCCTTCATCACCGACAGCCTGGCCTGGGTGAAATTCCGCCAAGGCAACCTGGACGAAGCGCTCAAGCTGCTTGAAAGCGCCTACGCCTCCCGCCCCGACGTGGAGATCGCGGCGCACCTGGGCGAGGTGCTCTGGGTCAAGGGCGATCGCGAACGCGCGCAGAAGATCTGGCGCCAGGGCCTGGCCTCCAGCCCCGACAACACCACGCTGCGCGACACCCTGCGCCGCCTGGGCGTCTCGCTTTGAGCCGCCGCGCCGTGCCCCACCCCGTGCCCCATCGTTTGCGCCCCATGCTCATCCGCCGGCAGCTGTGCGCCACGGCTGCTGCCACGGCGCTGCTGACTCTGGCCGGCTGCGCCCTGCCACCCCGCCAGCTCCAGGCCGATGCAGCAGCACCGGCCGCCGCCGGGCACTGGTCGGGCCGACTGGCGCTGCAGGTGGAAGATGCGCAGAACCAATCCTTCAGCGCAGGCTTCGAGCTGCTGGGCACCCCCCAGCGCGGCGAGTTGCTGCTGTTCACCCCCCTGGGATCGACGCTGGCGCGCCTGCTCTGGGCGCCAGGACAGGCCAGCCTGCAGCAAGGCGAGGACCGCAAGACCTCGGACTCGCTGCCCACGCTGGTGCAAGAGCTGACGGGCAGCGACCTGCCCATCGCTGCCCTGTTCGACTGGCTGCGGGGCCGGGCCACCGCAGCCGCAGGCTGGCAGGTCGATCTCTCCCGCATGGAGCAGGGCCGGCTGTCCGCCCGGCGCCATGACCCGCAGCCGCCGGCAGCGCTGCGCATCGTGCTCGACACACCCTGATTTGCGCCGGGCGCGCCCTCTGCCCCCATCCCGCCGCACCCGCCTCCATCCCTCTCATCCTCTCCAGCCCATGCGCTCGCTCCACGACGTGCCGGCTCCGGCCAAGCTCAACCTGTTCCTCCATATCACCGGCCGCCGAGACGATGGCTACCACCTGCTGCAATCGGTCTTCATGCTGCTGGACTGGCACGACACGCTGCACTTCGACAAGCGCGGCGACGGCAACGTCAGCCGCGAGGACCTCTCGGGCATGGCCCTTCCTGCCGACGACCTCATCATGCGGGCCGCACGCGCGCTGCAACAGGCCACCGGCTGCAGCCAGGGCGTGCACATAGGCGTGGAAAAGCGCCTGCCGGCACAGGCCGGGATGGGCGGAGGATCGTCGGATGCGGCATCCACCCTCATGGCGCTGAACCGCCTGTGGCAACTGAACCTGACCCGGCGCGAACTGCAGCGCATTGGACTGGGCCTGGGCGCAGATGTGCCCTTCTTTCTGTGCGGCAGCTCCGCCTGGGTGGAGGGCATAGGCGAGCACATCACGCCGCTGGAGCACAGCCATGCCCTGCCGCCCCAGCGGTTCGTGGTGGTCAAGCCCGAGGCGGGACTGGAAACCCTGTCCATCTTCCGCGCCCCCGACCTCAAGCGCGATCATGCCCATGCTACAATCGCTGACTTTGCTGCAGATCACTATGGCTTTGGCCAGAACGACTTGCAGCCCGTCGCCGAAAGGCTGCAGCCTGAAGTGAAAAAAGCCATTGATTGGCTCAAGTCCTTCAAACTGCGTGCTAGAATGACGGGCTCGGGAAGTGCAGTATTTGCACCACTGACGCAAACAATCGACTTCGAGAATGCCCCAGGCATCTGGAATGTCAGAGTTTGCAGGAATCTGCAGGCCCATCCCCTCAAGGATTGGCTCAAAGATGAGAGTTTATAGGCTGTCTGCCTGCGGCAGAGGGCCTGTGTAGGGGAGTCGCCAAGTTGGTAAAGGCACCGGATTTTGATTCCGGCATGCGAGGGTTCGAGTCCTTCCTCCCCTGCCAAACGTCTTTCGCGTCAAGGCAAACCCATCGTACTGGGGCGCTCAATGCATTCACATCATCCTGACATCATGGTCTTCACCGGCAATGCCAATCCTGGCATGGCCGCTGAAATCGTTCAGCACCTCGGCACCACGCTGGGTGCAGCCGACGTGGGTCGCTTCTCCGATGGAGAAGTCGCCGTCGAGATCAAGCAGAACGTGCGTACGCGCGACGTCTTCGTCGTGCAATCGACCTGCGCACCGACCAACGACAACCTGATGGAACTGCTGGTCATGGTGGACGCCCTCAAGCGTGCATCGGCCGAGCGCATCTGCGCGGTGATTCCCTACTTCGGCTACGCCCGCCAGGACCGCCGCCCGCGCTCCACCCGCGTGCCGATCACGGCCAAGGTCGTGGCCAACATGCTGCAGGCCGTGGGTGTCGAGCGCGTGCTGACCATGGACTTGCACGCAGACCAGATCCAGGGTTTCTTCGACATCCCCGTGGACAACATCTATGCCACGCCGGTGCTGCTGGGCGATCTGCGCCAGAAGAACTACGAAGACCTGATCGTTGTCTCGCCCGACGTGGGTGGCGTGGTCCGTGCCCGTGCGCTGGCCAAGCAGCTGGGCTGCGACCTGGCCATCATCGACAAGCGCCGCCCCAAGGCCAACGTCTCCGAAGTCATGCACGTGATCGGCGACATCGACGGCCGCAACTGCGTGATCATGGATGACATGATCGACACCGCCGGCACCCTGGTGAAGGCAGCCGAAGTGCTCAAGCAGCGTGGTGCCAAGAGCGTCTACGCCTATTGCACGCACCCGATCTTCTCGGGTCCGGCCATCGAGCGCATCGGCAACGGCAGTGCACTGGACGAGGTCGTGGTGACCAACACCATTCCTCTGAGCGCCGAAGCCCAGGCTTGCGGCAAGATCCGCCAACTGTCCGTGGCCCCCCTGATTGCCCAGACAATCCAGCGGATTTCCACCGGCGATTCGGTGCTGAGCCTGTTCTCCGAATAAAATATCGGCCCCTGTGGTCTGAACCAGCAAACCTCCTTCGGGAGGTTTGCGCGTTCCGGGATGGTTTCAGGACCATCCCGGGACACCGCAAGAGCAGCCTGTTCCGCACGGGGCAGGCGTTCTTTTATCAACGGATGAGGCTGGTCGCGGTCCATCCATCTAGGAGTTAGTTATGCAATTCGTCGCTTTTGAGCGCGCCAAGCAAGGTACGGGTGCGAGCCGCCGTCTGCGCAATTCGGGCAAGGCCCCTGGCATCGTCTACGGCGGTGCTGCCGAAGCCCAACTGATCGAGATCGATCACAACGCCCTGTGGCACGCCCTGAAGAAGGAAGTGTTCCATTCCAGCGTTCTGGACATGGAAGTCAACGGCCAGACCTCCAAGGTCGTGCTGCGCGACGTGCAATTCCACCCCTACAAGCAGCTGATCCTGCACGTGGACTTCCAGCGCGTTGACGACAAGACCAAGGTTCACCTGAAGGTGCCGCTGCACTTCGAGGGCATGGAACAGTCCCAGGCCGTCAAGGTCGAGAACTGCACCATCACTCCCCTGATCCATGAACTGGACGTGGTGTGCATGCCCGCTCAACTGCCCGAGTTCATCAAGGTGGACCTGAGCGGCCTGACCTCCAAGTCGACCCTGGGCCTGCAGAACGTCAAGCTGCCCAACGGCGTGAAGGCTGTGGTGCGCGGCTCCAACAAGAACCCGGCCCTGATCTCCATCAAGCTGCCCGAAGTGGCTCCTGATGCATCCGCAGCTCCCGCAGCGGCCCCGGCCGCTCCGGCAAAGAAGGGCAAGAAGTAATTCTTGGCTTTCCCTTGCGGCGGCTGCGGCTGCCGCAACCTGCAAAAGGCCCACCTCGCGTGGGCCTTTTGCATGGTGAACACCATCGCCTGCCTGCTGAGGCCGCCATGGAGATAATCGCCCGATGATCAAATTGTTTGTCGGCCTGGGCAATCCCGGGCCGGAGTATGAGGACACCCGCCACAACGCGGGTTTTTGGTGGATAGATGCGCTGGCGCGCGAACTCAAGGTCCACCTGGTGCCCGAGCGCAGCTACTTCGGCCTCATGGCCCGCGCCAGCGTGCGTGGCGAGAGTGTCTGGCTGCTCGAGCCGCAGACCTTCATGAACCTGTCCGGCAAATCGGTGGGCGCGCTGGCGCGCTTTTTCAAGATCCAGCCCGAGGAGGTCCTCGTGGTCCATGACGAACTGGACTTCGCCCCAGGCCAGGTCAAGCTCAAGCGCGGCGGCAGCCACGGCGGCCACAACGGCCTGCGCGATATCCATGCCCAGCTGGGCTCGGCCGACTACTGGCGGCTGCGCATCGGCATAGGCCACCCGGGGCACAAGGCCGAAGTCGCCAACTGGGTGCTCAAGAAGCCCGCGCCCGACCAGCGCCAGCTGATCGAGGACAGCATTGCCCATTCGCTCAAGGCCTGGCCCGAGCTGCAGGCGGGCGACATGGACAAGGCGACCTTGCTGATCCACACCACCAAGCCTCCACGCCCCAAGCCCGTGCGCTCGGCCACAGCCGAGAGCGACAAGGGCTGAGCGATCAGGAAGCGGCGGGAGCCTGGGATTGCAGACGCAGGTATTTCTGCATCAGCGTCTCGCGGTCTTCCACGTGGGCGGGATTCACGGGAATGCAGGCCACGGGGCAGATCTGCACGCACTGGGGTTCATCGAAATGCCCCACGCATTCCGTGCACTTGCTGTGCTCGATCTCGTAGTACTCCTCGCCCATGGAGATTGCATCGTTGGGGCACTCGGGTTCGCAGACATCGCAGTTGATGCATTCGTCGGTGATCATCAAAGCCATGGCAGGTCCCTCGCAAGCGCACGCCACGCTCCGGGCCGGGCAGGCCCTTGCACCCCGAACGGGCCTTGCAGCAAGGTGGCATCAGTCATTGCGCCATTATCCTGCCCCCTTCATACGCATGAAGGCTGCACGGGCAAGCATACGCGCCGGATCGGCACGGAGCGATGCACCTTCAAAGGCCGCTATGCTGCGCGCATGGGCCGTGCGCATTACCATTCGGGCCCGCCAAGAACCACCCACACACATTCCGCCGACGTGACAGCCCAACACCGTGCCAAGGCCGACTGCCCATGAGCGTCTTCCTGCTCAAGCGCCTGCTGATGCTGGCAGCCACGCTGCTGGGCGCCTCGGCCGTGGTGTTCGGCGTGCTGGAAGTGCTGCCCGGCAATGCGGCCCAGACGCTGATGGGGCCCGATGCCGCCCCCGAGGCCGTGCAGGCGCTGGCCGAGCAGCTGGGACTGGACCAGCCAGCCTGGCAGCGCTACCTGCAGTGGCTGCAGGGGCTGCTGCATGGCGACATGGGACTGAGCTACGCCTACAGCACACCGGTCAGCGATCTGGTGCTGGAGCGCCTGGCAGTGACCGCCCCGCTGGCCGTGATGGCCATGCTCATCACCACCGTGCTGGCCCTGGCAGCGGGCATCTATGCCGCCTCGCGCCACAACCGATGGGGCGACCTGGGCGTCATGGGCCTGGCGCAGATCGGCATTGCCATCCCCAATTTCTGGTTCGCCATCCTGCTGATCCTGGTGTTCTCGGTGAAGCTGCAATGGTTTTCCGCAGGCGGCTTTCCAGGCTGGAGCGAGGCCGATGGCGGCGGCGTCCTGCCCGCACTGCAGGCCCTGCTGCTGCCGGCGATCTCGCTGGCCGTGGTGCAGGCGGCCATCCTGGCGCGCATCACGCGCTCGGCCGTGCTGGAAGTGCTGCGCGAGGACTTCGTTCGCACGGCCCGCGCCAAGGGCCTGCCGCGCCGCGCCGTGCTCTGGGGCCACGTGCTGCGCAATGCCATGATTCCCGTGCTCACGGTCATGGGGCTGCAGTTTGCCCAGTTGCTGGCCGGCACCATCGTGGTGGAGAACGTGTTCTACCTGCCGGGCCTGGGCCGGCTGATCTTCCAGTCCATCGCCAACCGCGACCTCATCGTCGTGCGCAACTGCGTGCTGCTGCTGGCGGCCATGGTGGTGGTCATCAACTTCATCGTGGATGTGCTGTACGCAGCCATTGATCCACGCATCGAGGCCAGCGACATATGAGCCAGCCAGGCAACCCTGTTTCGCCGACCGCTGCGCCACCGGGCCATCGGCCCACGCGGGCGGTCACCCTCAGCAGGCCGGCCAGCCTGGGCCGGCGCATGCTGGGCCACCGCAGCTTCATGCTGGGTGCCATGCTGACCGCGCTGCTGCTGCTCACCGCGCTGCTGTCCTTGTGGTGGACGCCGGGCTCGGCCTACGACATGGACCTGGATGCCAAGCTGGCCGCACCCGGCAGCCTGCACTGGCTGGGCACCGATGCCTATGGGCGCGATGTGGCCTCGCTGCTGTTCCTGGGCGCGCGCAGTTCCATCCTGGTCGGCGTGATCGCCGTGGGCATCGGGCTGTCGATGGGCGTGGTGCTGGGACTGGTCGCCGCGGCCTGCCGGGGCTGGGTGGAAGAGGCCATCATGCGGCTGGCCGATTTCAGTTTCGCCTTTCCTGCGCTGCTATCGGCCATCATGCTCACGGCCGTGTTCGGCGCGGGCATCGTCAACGCCATCATTGCCATCGGCATCTTCAACATTCCCACCTTTGCGCGCATCACGCGGGCATCGGCCAAGGCGGTCTGGGCACGTGAATACGTGCTGGCTGCACGCGCCTGCGGCCATGGCCGCGCCAGCATCACCTGGCGCCATGTGCTGCCCAACATCCTGCCCGTGCTGGTGGTGCAGGCCACCATACAGTTCGCGCTGGCCATTCTGGCGGAGGCCGCCCTGTCCTATCTGGGCCTGGGCACGCAGCCGCCGCAGGCCTCCTGGGGCCGCATGCTCAGCGAGGCCCAGACCCTCATGTTCCAGGCGCCGCTGCTGGCCGTGTGGCCGGGCCTGGCCATTGCGCTGTCCGTGCTCGGGCTCAACCTGCTGGGCGACGGGCTGCGCGATCTGCTCGACCCGCGCCTGTCGCGCCAGCGCTGAGGAAGACACGCGCCATGCCCCTGCTCGAAGTCTCCGGCCTCACCATCACCTTGCAGACCCCGCGCGGCCGCGCGCGTGCCGTGCAGAACCTGGAATTCATCCTGGAGCGCGGCGCCACGCTGGGCCTGATCGGCGAGTCGGGCTGCGGCAAGTCGCTGACCGCCCTGGCGCTGATGGGCCTGCTGCCGGAGCATGCGCAGGTGGACGGCAGCATCCGGCTCAACGGCCAGGAGCTGCTGGACATGGACGAGCGCGCGCTGTGCCGCCTGCGCGGCAACCGCATGGCCATGGTGTTTCAGGAGCCCATGACGGCCCTCAACCCCGTGCACGGCATCGGCCGCCAGGTGGCCGAGCCGCTGCGCCACCACCAGCGCCTGGGCCGCCAGGCCGCGCGCGAGCGCGCAGTGGCCCTGTTGGAGCGCGTGGGCATTGCCCGCGCAGCCCAGCGCTTTGATGACTATCCGCACCAGTTCTCGGGCGGCCAGCGCCAGCGCATCACCATCGCCATGGCCCTGGCCTGCGGGCCCGACCTGCTGATCGCCGACGAACCTACCACGGCGCTGGACGTGACCGTGCAGCAGCAAATTCTCGATCTGCTGCAGGAACTGGTGGCCGAGCACTCCATGGCCTTGCTGCTGATCTCGCACGATCTGGGAGTGATCGCGCAAAACGTGGAGCAGCTGCAGGTGATGTACGGCGGCACCGTGGTCGAAAGCGGCATGACCGAGGCCATCTTCGCGCGCCGCGCCCATCCCTACACGCGCGGCCTGTTCGCCGCCAGGCCGCAGCTGGAGCCTTCGGGACCAGGCCACCAGCCGCCGGCGCGGTTGCCCACCATTGCCGGCACCGTGCCCGAGCTGGTGGACCTGCCAGCCGGATGCGCCTTCGCGGGCCGCTGCAGCTATACCGAGCCCACCTGCCACAGCGAGCGCCCGCGCGCCCTGGTGCTGGAGCGCCCGCAGCGGCCCACGCCCACCGCCCTGCAGGCCTGGGCACAGCCGCATGTGGTGCGCTGCCTGCGCTCCGAGGCCATTGCGCCGGGCATGCATACGCAGGGCCGCAGCACATGACGGAGCACGACCGCCAGGCACCGGCCGCTGCCGATCCGCCCCTGCTGCAGGTGACGGACCTGGCCCGCAGCTACCGGCTGCCACGCCGCTCGTTGTGGCGCGCGCCGGAGCAGGTGCATGCGCTGCGCGGCGTGGATTTCACGCTGACGGCGGGGCGCAGCCTGGGCGTGGTGGGCGAGTCGGGCTCCGGCAAGTCCACGCTGGCACGCCTGGTCATGGCGCTGGACACGCCCAGCGCCGGCAGCGTGCAGCTGCTGGGCCAGGATCTGCACCGGCTCGGCAACCAGGCCCTGCGCATGGCGCGCCGCGATTTCCAGATGGTGTTCCAGGACCCTTACGGTTCGCTGGACCCGCGCATGACGGTGGAACACATCGTCTGCGAGCCCCTGACCGCCCAGCCTGCACCGCCCGAGCGCGCAGCCCGGCGCGACCTGGCCCGCGCCACGCTGGAGCAGGTCGGGCTGCGCGTGCAGGACCTGGACAAGTACCCGCATGAATTCTCGGGCGGCCAGCGCCAGCGCATCGCCATTGCACGCGCCCTGGTCACGCGACCCCGCCTCATCGTGGCCGATGAGCCCGTGAGCGCCCTCGACGTCTCGGTGCAGGCCCAGGTACTGAACCTGCTGCGCGATCTGCAGCAGCAGCTGGGCCTGTCCTACCTGTTCATCAGCCACGACCTGGCCGTGGTCCAGCACCTGTGCGACGACGCCATCGTGCTGAGCGAAGGCCGCATCGTCGAGCGCGGGGCTCCGCAGCAACTGTTCCACGCCCCGCGGCATCCCTACACCCAGGCCCTGGTACGGGCCGTGCCACGCATCGCCCTGCAGCACCGAGCCTGAAAGCCGAAAGCTGACAACCACCGGAGCGGACCGGGCCCTCATGGCCACGCGCACGCGCGCGCTGGTGTAAAAACACTGCTGCAGGCCGCAGCCAGCGGCCCATGACCCATCTGCAAGAATTTCCGGAGACCTGTTCATGTTCAATCGCCGTTCCCTGCTGGCCAGCTCCGCTGCTGCCGGCCTGCCCCTGCTGATGCCCTGGCCTGCGCTGGCCCAGGGCCGCAAGGACAGTGTCACGCTGGCGATGACGCTGGAGCCGCCGGGGCTGGACCCCACGGCCGGCGCCGCATCGTCCATTGGCGAGATCGTGCTCTACAACCTGTTCGAGACGCTGACCAAGATCAATCCGGACGGCAGCGTCTCCCCGCTGCTGGCCGAAAGCTGGGAGGTCTCGCCCGACCTCAAGACCTACACCTTCCGCCTGCGCAAGGGTGTGAGTTTCCAGAACGGCGAGCCCTGCAACGCCCACAGCGTGAAGTACTCCTTCGACCGCGCGGGCGACGACAAGAGCACCAACAAGGACAAGCGCACCTTCGCCGCCCTGTCCACGCGCGTGGTGGATGACCACACGGTGGTCGTCACCAACAAGGACATCGACCCCGACTTCCTCTTCGTGCTGGGGCAGGCGACCTCCATCATCGTGGAGCCCAAGAGCGCTGCCACCAACGCCACGCGCCCCGTGGGCACGGGACCCTACCAGCTGGGCAACTGGAACAAGGGCGCCTCGGTCACGCTCACGGCCTGGCCCCGGTACCGCACGGCCCCCAGCCTGCGCATTCGCCGTGCCACCTTCCGCTTCATTTCCGACCCTGCAGCCCAGGTGGCCGCACTGCTGGCCGGCGATGTCGACGCCTTCCCGCGCGTCACGCCGCGCAGCGTGGCCCAGTTCAAGGCCAACGGGCGCTTCCAGGTCGTGGTCAGCGGCTCGCGGGCCAAGACCATCCTGGCCATGAACAACGCGCGCAAGCCCTTGAACGATGCGCGGGTGCGCCGCGCCATCGCCGCCGCCATCGACCGCAAGGCCGTCATCGACGGCGCGGGCGACGGCTACGGCCTGCCCATTGGCAGCTACTACGTGCCCACGGCCTTCGGCTACGTGGACACCACGGGCATCAACCCCTTCGACGTGGAAAAGGCCAAGGCGCTGCTGGCCGAGGCCGGCGTCAAGACGCCGCTGGAGCTGACCATGACCCTGCCGCCCACGCCCTACGCGCGCCAGGGCGGCGAGGTGATTGCCGCGCAGCTGGCCAAGATCGGCATCCGAGCCAAGCTGCAGAACGTCGAATGGGCACAGTGGCTGTCGGGCACCTACACGCTCAAGAACTACGACCTGACGCTGATCTCCCATGTCGAGCCCTTCGACCTGGGCAACTTCGCCAAGCCCGACTACTACTGGGGCTACCAGTCGTCCCAGTTCAACGAGCTGTACGACAAGATCAAGAACGCCTCGCGCCCCGCTGACCGCTCGCGCCTGCTGGGCGATGCGCAGCGCCTGCTGGCCCAGGATTGCGTGCACGCCTTCCTCTACACGCCGCAATGGGTCACCGTGGCCAACAAGAACCTGCGCGGACTGTGGAAGGACATGCCCGTCTTCGTCAACGATCTCTCCGCACTGTCCTGGGCCACCTGAACCGCGCACAGGCTGAGCCACAGGCGACAGGCGCGCCGGTGGCACCGGGCCACACTGCGCCAGATCTGCCGCAAGAACCGCCATCTTCGAGGAAGCCGCGATGACTGGAACGACACAGGCCCTGCACGACCTGCCCGCCCATGCGCTGCTGCGCGCCTACCGGGACCGCAGCCTCTCGCCCGTCGAGGTCATGCACGACCTGCTGGCCCATGTGCAGCGCTGGGAGCCGGCCCTGCACGCCACCTACCTGCTGCGCCCCGAGGCCGCCCTGGCCCGGGCCCGCGAGAGCGAGGCCCGCTGGCTGCGCGGCGAGCCGGCCGGCCTGCTCGACGGCGTTCCCGCCACGGTCAAGGACAACATCGCCACGCGCGGCGATCCCACGCCCGTGGGCACGGCCGCCATGCCGCAGGTCGCGGCCCCGCTGGATGCCCCACCCGCAGCGCGCCTGCGCGAGGCAGGCGCCATCCTTTTCGCCAAGACCACCATGCCGGACTACGGCATGCTGTCGTCCGGCCTGTCCTCGCTGCACGGCAACACCTTCAATCCCTGGGATCCGGACAAGACGCCGGGCGGCTCCAGCGCCGGTGCGGGCGCCGCTGCGGCGGCCGGCTACGGGCCGCTGCACGTGGGCACGGACATCGGCGGCTCCATCCGCCTGCCGGCGGGCTGGTGCGGCATCTTCGGCCTCAAGCCCAGCCTGGGCCGCGTGCCCATCGACCCGCCCTACACTGGCCGCTGCGCAGGTCCCATGACCCGCAGCGTGGCCGACGCCGCGCTGATGATGCAGGTGCTGTCCCTGCCCGATGCACGCGACAGCATGGGCCTGCCGCACCAGGAGATTGCATGGCACAGCTTCGACATGGACCCTGCCCAGGTGCGCGGCCTGCGCATAGGCCTGCTGCTGGATGCCGGCTGCGGCCTGCCCCTGCAGCCCCGCGTGCGCGCCGTGGTGGAGCAGGCTGCGGCCTGGCTGGAATCGGCCGGCGCGCACATCGAGCGCATCGAGCCCTGGCTCACCCGCGACATGCTCGACGGCCTCGACCATTTCTGGCGCATGCGATCACATGTGGAAATGCAGTCGCTGACGGACGCGCAGCGCCGCGTGATCCTGCCCTTCATCCGCGAATGGGCCGACAGTGCCGCGCCACTGACATCCACGCAGCTGTTCGTGGCCAGCCAGCAGTCGCACCTTCTGCGCACGGCCACGGTGCGGGCCACGGCGGCCTACGACTACGTGCTGTCCCCCGTGGCGCCGATCACGGCCTTCCCGGCCCACCTGCCCAGCCCCACCAACGACCCGCTGCGGCCGCTGGAGCACATTGCCTTTACCGTGCCCTACAACATGTCCGAACAGCCCGCCGCATCCGTGCCCTGCGGGCATGACGGGCAGCTGCCCATAGGCGTGCAGATCGCAGGCCGCCGGTTCGACGACCTGGGCGTGCTCCGGCTCAGCCGGGTGCTGGAGCAGTTGCGCCCACCCCAGCCCGCCTGGCCACAGCCCGTTCAGTCGGGCCAGGACCGGGCGCAGACTGCATCGGCTACTCCAGCCTGATTCCCGCCTCCTTCACGATGCGCGCCCAGCGCGGCATGTCGCGCGCCATGACGGAGGCCAATTCCTCGGGCGTGCCGCCCACCGGGCGCAGGCCCATGGAGGCCAGGCGGCCGCTGAGTTCGGGCGTGGCCACGATGCGCCGCACCTCCGCCGAGAGCCGGTCCACGATGGGCCGGGGCGTTCCCGCCGCCACGAAGGTGGCGAACCAGCCATTGGCCTCGAAGCCGGCCAGGCCCAGCTCGGCAAACGTGGGCACCTCGGGCAGCGCCGGGTGGCGCTGCATGCCGGTGATGGCCAGGATGCGGATCTTGTCCGACTTCAGGTGCGCATTGGCCGAGGACACATCGATGAAGCCCGACGACAGCTGCCCGCCCAGCACGTCGTTGACCAGCGGCGCCGCGCCCTTGTAGGGAATCAGCGCCAAGTCCAGCCCGGCCCGGGCGCGCAGCAGCTCGCCATGCATGTGCGAGGAGGTGCCGTTGCCGTAGTTGCCGTTGCTGTACTTGCCCGGATGGGCCTTGACCAGGGCGATGAACTCCTGCAGCGTCGTGGCCGGCACGTCGCGCGGCACCACGAACAGGTCCGAGGACAGGGCCACCTGCGATACGGGGGCAAAGTCCTTGAGCACGTCATAGGGCATCCTGGCGTACAGCGCAGGCGACTGGATCATGGCCGTGATCCCCAGCAGCAGCGTGTAGCCGTCTGGCGGCGACTTGGCCACCACGTCGCCGCCGATGATGCCGCTGGAGCCCGGCCGGTTCTCCACCACCACGGGCTGGCCCCAGGCCTGGCTCAGTTGCTGGGCAATGATGCGCCCGATGATGTCGGTGCCGCCGCCTGCCGGGTAGGGAATCACCATGCGCAGCGGCTTGGACGGGTAGGCACCGCCTGCCGGCTGTGCAAAGGCGATCGGCGATGCCGTTCCCAGGGCGGCACCCAGTGAGGCGCTGGCAGCGCATGCCAGCGCCGCCCGCAGGCAGCCGCGTCGGCTCGATTCCATGGCTTGTCTCCTTGTCCTTCGGTGCTCCGCCCTCGTTGGCGGGGCGGTGTGCCCTGCCGCAGTGGCAGGGTCCATGGACAGTGTGGCCACCAGGCCTTCAGCCACCAATCGCCGATCGTCTCAAAATGATTGGCAAAAAAGATCAGCGGCCGCGATGCTGGGCCTGCCGGTAGGCGCCCGGCGGCAGGCCGGTCCAGCCCTTGAAGGCGCGGTGGAAGGTGCTGGCCTCGGCAAACCCCACGCGCGCGGCGATATCGGCCAGCGTCAGCTCCGGCCGGTTCAGCAGCTCGATGGCCGCGTCGCGGCGCAGGTCGTCCTTGAGGGATTGGAAACCCAGGCCTTCGTCGCGCAGGCGGCGGCGCAGCGTCTGCGGCGTCATGGACAGCGCGGCGCCCACCTGCTCCAGCGAAGGCAGCTCGCCCGCCAGATCGCGGCGCAGCAGGCGGCGGATGCGCTCGCCCAGGCGCGTGCGGTCGCGGTAGCGGATGACCAGGCCCATGGCCGCCTGGTCCAGGAATTCGGCCAGGCTCTCAGGGGTCTGCACCACGGGCAGCTCCAGCCAGCGCGCATCGAACTCCAGCCCCGTGAAGTCGCGGTCGCGCTGCAGCGGCGCCAGGAACAGGCGCTGCGCCTCCGTGCCATACGGCATGCTGGCGCCGGCCGGCGCGCACACGCCCGTCAGCTCTATCCTGCGCGACACCAGCCACGACATGACGCCATAGCCCAGAAAGCAGAAGGACCGCTCGGCATAGGCCAGCGGCGCATCGCGCTCGCGCAGCGACACCATGGCGATGCGGGCCACGCCGTCCACGACCTGCAGCCGGGGCGCGAAGTCGCGCAGCACCAGGCGGTAGAAACGCAGCCCGGCCTGCAATGCCTCGCCCAGCGTGCGGCAGGGCAGCATGGTGCGGCAGGCCTGGGCAAAACTGCCCACGGGCAGCGGATGGCGGCACAGGCCCCACAGCTCGTCGCGGCAGACGCGGCGCAGCACGCGGATCAGCGCCGCGTACTGCGCCTGGGTCACGCGCGACAGCGGCGCATCCAGCAGAGCAGGCGCAATGCCGGCGCGGCGCAGGATGGCTGGCACATCCATGCCATTGCGCTGCACGCCCTGCACGATCTGCAGGACCTGGACGATGGCAATGGTGTGGGCCGTGGTCTGTGGCATGGGTTGGATGAGGACGCCGCTGCTCATGGCGCCAAGGGGCGTGAGCGAAAAAGCATGGAGGGACTGTGCCACGGCCCCGCACTAGTGTGAACAGGCCCTAGCGCTGCACCAGCGCCAGCCGCACCGCCATGCCCAGGAACACCAGCCCGGCCACGCGGTTGAGCCAGTTCTGCGCACGCACGGATCGCTGCAGCAGCACGCCGAACCAGCCCGAGCAGCATGCGATGGCACCGAACACCAGCAGCGCCGCCAGCATGAACACGCAGCCCAGCACCATCACCTGCGTGGCCACGCCGCCGCGCGCGGGGTCCGCGAACTGCGGCAGAAAGGCCAGGAAGAAGATCAGCACCTTGGGGTTGGTGAGGTTCATCACCACGCCACGCCCCACCCAGCGCAGCGCCCGTGCGGGGGTCAGCGGGTCGGCTGCGCCGGCCTGCGGCATCTCGCCCGGCCGGGCCACGGCGCGCAGCACACCCCAGGCCAGCCAGGCCAGGTAGGCGGCGCCGCACAGCTTGATGGCGGTGAACAGCAGGGGCGACGCAGCCACCAGCGCCGCCAAACCCAGCGCAACCGCCGCCGTATGCACCACCAGCCCCAGGCACAGGCCCAGTACCACGCACAGGCCCACGCGCCAGCCGCGCTGGGCCGATTGCATGAGCACGAACAGGTTGTCAGGCCCCGGGCTCAGGCCCAGCAGCACGGCCACGCCGAAAAAGGCCAGCAAGGTTTCAAAGGTGGGCATCGCTTGTCTCTTCCCGATTCGAGTATTTCAGTGCGGCGCAGATCAGGCCTGGGCCGTGACGATCCAGCCTTCCAGCGGGTCCAGGTCGTGCGGCAACCCGTAGAGCGCATCGCCCTGCGCATGGCGGGCCGCAGCCCAGGCGGCCTGCAGCATGCAGATTGCGGCGTCCAGCCGGTCTCCGCTGCCGTCCGCCAGCAACTGGTTGCGGGTTTCTTCGGCGTCGATACGCAGGCGCAACGCCAGCGGGTTGTCGCCGCGCTCCAGCGCCGCCAGCAATTGCACGCGCGCCTGATGGCGTTCGGGCGTTTGCCGTGCGGGTTCGTCGCTTTTGTAGCTGAGGCGGCCGATCACGGCGCGCGCCAGCATGCCCGGGTAGGCTTCCAGCGCCACGCGGCGCGCATCGCCTTTGCCGGGAGGCTGCAGGCCCGGCAGGTGCACGCCGGCCGCGCGCAGCAAGGGCAGCCCGGCATGCAGCATGTAGGCCACGGGCGGGTTCACCCATTTCATGGAAGGGCTGGCACCGGCAGGCCCGTCCGTGGCCCGGTGCGCGAACTTTCCGCCTGCGGGCCGCGCCGCGCAAAAGGCCTTGAACTGCTCGCGTATGGCCTGGCGCGTGAGGCCGGCGTAGTGGTCCATGCAGGCCGCCCATTCCGTGGGCCAGCACAGCTGCTCCACCAGTTCGCGCGGCAGGGCAAAAGGCAGGTCGAAACCGCCCACCCAGGCTGACTGCGCCGAATCGGCAGGCCGGGCCAGCCAGGCGGCCCAGGCGTCCAGCGAGGCGAACTCCAGCAAATCCTGCAGGACCACCGTGTCCCCAGCCAGCAGGCGGCCCAGGGCCATGGTGATGGGCTTGCGCGCCGTAGGTCGGCTGCTGAAATCGCAGCCCAGTACCCGCATTGCCGCCATGGTGCTCAGCCCAGGCCCAGCGCCGTCACACCGACGGCAATGCACACGGCGCCCGCAATGCGTGCCAGGCGATCGCCTTCGCGCAGCATGTGCCCGCCGATCAGCGCCGCGAACAGCATGGAGACTTCGCGCGCAGGCGCCACGTGCGACATGGGCGCATCCTGCATGGCGTAGAGCACCAGCACGTAGGCGATGGGGCTGATCAGCGCCACCAGGGCCGCGAAGCGCCACTGCGCGCGCCACAGATGCCGGGCCGTGGGCAGGTCGCGCAGCACCACGGGCGCCAGCAGGAACACGCGCACGAAGTTGCCCATGTAGTCGATGAGGATGGGCGACATCAGCAGCAGCTTCACGCCATAGCCGTCCACCACGGTGTAGCTGGCGATGAAGGCGCCCGTCAGCAGGCCGTACCACAGGCCCATCCTGAGCCGTTCGCGGGCTTCGGGATCATGGCGCGCGCGCAGCAGGCCGGGGCCTCCCGCGATCAGGAAGACGCCGACCACCACGCCGGCAATGCCCAGCACGCCCAACGAGGAAATCCGCTCACCCAGAAAGAGGATGGCCACCATGGACGACAGCAGCGGCCCCGAGCCGCGCGCCAGCGGATAGACCACGGTGAGGTCCGCGCTGCGGTAGCCGCGCAGCAAGGTCACGTAGTAGGCCACGTGCAGCAGGCCGCTGGCCAGCACCACCAGCCATTCGTTGCGGCCCCATGTGGGCACCACATCGCGCCCCACCCACCAGCCCAGCGGCGCCCAGATCACCATCATGATGACCGAGGTGAAGAAGGCAAAGCGCGAATCACCGCCCGCCTTCTTGGCCACGATGTTCCAGCCGGCATGGATGAGGCCAGCAATGATGATCAGGGCAAAGGCTTGCAGCGACATGGGCAGGTCCGGGGAAAGCGGGGCGTGGCGCGGGAAAGAAAAAAGGCCGCGCACTGCGCAGCCTGGGGTGTTGTGTGAGGCGTCCGGGGACGCCACCCCGGGGATTTACTTGCGGCTGGACACCAGCGAGAGGAACTCGCGGCGCAGTTCCGGGTTGGTGAGGAAGGCGCCGCGCATGACGGAGTTCAGCATCTTGCTGTCCATCTCGCGCACACCGCGCCAGGACATGCAAAAGTGCGAAGCCTCCATGACCACGGCCAGGCCGTCGGGGCGGGTCTTGTCGAGGATCAGGTCGGCCAGCTGGATGATGGCCTCTTCCTGGATCTGGGGACGGCCCATGATCCAGTCCACCAGCCGCGCGTACTTCGACAGGCCGATGACATTGGTGTTCTTGTTGGGCAGCACGCCGATCCAGATCTTGCCGATCACCGGGCACAGATGGTGGCTGCAGGCGCTGCGCACCGTGATCGGGCCGACGATCATCAGCTCGTTGAGGTGCTCGGCGTTGGGGAATTCGGTGATGGCGGGCTGCGCCACATAGCGGCCCCGGAACACCTCGTTGACATACATCTTGGCCACGCGGCGCGCCGTGGCGCGCGTGTTGTGGTCGTGCGTGGTGTCGATGACCATGCTGTCGAGCACGCCCTGCATCTTTTCCTGGACTTCGTCGAGCAGTTGCTCGAGTTCACCGGGCTCGATGAATTCGGAGATGTTGTCGTTCGCATGAAAGCGCTTTTGCGCCTGCTTCAGTCGTTCGCGGATCTTGACCGAGACGGGGGTGCCCTCGGCCTGGCTGTCTTGTTTCATGTCGACGAGTTCTCTGAACATGGCTGGCATGGTAACAGCGAAACCCGCAGCATGGCACGCAAGGGATTTTCCACCCAAACGCAGGTTCTGCCCGCCCCGAAAGCTATCAATTCAATAGCAAAAGAGTGGCGTGTGTCAGAGCGGCCAGGGCTAGAGGCGGAATTCCGCAATCAGCGGCAGATGGTCCGACATGCGCCACCAGATGCGCCCCTTGGGCACATGCAGGCCCAGCGGCGTGAGGCCGCGCACATAGACGTGGTCCAGCTGGGCCAGCGGCAGGCGCGAGGGATAGGTGGGCACGCTGGGCAATTCGTCGTACTCGTACAGGCCGAAACCGCCCAGCATGCGCTTGATCTGGCCACCCCAGTCGTTGAAGTCGCCAGCCACCACCACGGGCGCGCCGGGCGGCACCTCTCGCTCGATGAAGCGCTTGAGCTGGGAGACCTGGCGCACGCGGCTGCCGGGGATCAGCCCCAGGTGCACCACGATGGTGTGCACGCGCCGGTTCTGCACTTCCACCTCCACATGCAGCAGGCCACGCTGCTCGAAGCGGTGGTCGGAGATGTCCTCGTGCTGGTGGCCCACCACGGGCCAGCGGGTCAGCAGCGCGTTGCCGTGCTCGCCGTGGCGGGTGTAGGCGTTGGTGCGGTAGACGGCTTCATAGCCCAGGGGAGCCAGATACTCCGCCTGCGATACCTGGGGCCAGCGCTCGAAGTACGCGGCCTCCTTGTGGTTCATCTTGCGCACTTCCTGCAGGCAGACGATGTCGGCATCGAGCTGCTCCACGGCGTGGCCCAGGTTGTGGATTTCAAGGCGGCGCGCGGGACCCATGCCCTGCACGCCCTTGTGGATGTTGTAGGTCGCGACGCGCAGTATCGACGGGCCGGGGTCCACCTGATGGGAATTCGCGTTTTCAGTCATGGCGGTTCGGGAACGCAGGCGAGGGGTTCAGTCCGGCTTCGTTGGGGAAAAACGTGGAAGCAGCAAGATGGCCTCCGCATTGGACGGTGAATAGCAGCGCTGGGCAGCCTCACGCCAATGATGCCAAGCAGATGCGGTATGTTCCCTCGGATTCAAGAACACAGGGGTGTAGGACGGAATCCGCAGCCCGAAAACCCTCTCGCGGTTGTGCCATACACCGGGCGCATAGCGGTGCTGCCAGGCAGGGTAGATGGTGTAGATGTTCTCCAGCGCCCAGTCCTGCAGCAGGCAGCCGGGCGCCTCGGCATCAATGCCGGTTTCTTCCCGCACCTCGCGCACCGCGGTCTCGCGCCAGGACTCGCCCTCATGGTCCTTGCTGCCCGTCACCGACTGCCAGAACTCCCCGCCCTCAGGCGCCGCAGCGGTGCGGCGCATCAGCAGCACCTGGCCGTCATCACGGTAGATGACGACCAGCACCGACTCGGGGATCTTGTGGCCGGCCATGGCTGGCCTCAGCTCCTGCCCTGCCCGGCCTTGGTGGCCACCGGCGGTGGCAGCTCCTTGGCCTGCAGCGCGCGCACCTGGAAGACCAGCTGGTTGTGCGCATCCAGAAAGGCAGCGGCGATGACCTTGCCCTCGTTGGTATTGCTCCAGCCCGCGCCCGCAGCGCCCAGGCGGCCCAGCACCATGCCGCCCACGCCCAGATCGGTGGTGCGGGCTGCGCCCGTGGCAGCGGCCACCTGCTCGGTGGTTTCGTTGTCCGACAGCAGCAGCGCGGTCTGCGCCTCCTTGAACTTGACCTGCTCGACCAGGCCGGCCAGCCCTGCAATGTCTCGCAGCACCGGGATCATGGCGACCACGCCGGCCAGCCCGCGGCCCGCGTCCTGCTCGCTGAAGGTCAGGCTGGGCGTCAGCGTGTACTGGGCCTCGTAGCCCCGGCCCTTGCGCACCGTGGAGTTCTCGCGCAGCACGCCGGCATTCTTCAGGTCCTGCTCCTGCACCGTGCCGCGCAGGCCCGCTCCCCGGTCCACCACGCGAAAGCACCCGCTTTGCTGGGCCAGCAGCTTGACCAGCGGAACGGGCGAGGCCGGCAGCTGATAGCCCGAGCCCATGACGTAGCCGTTGGGATTCTCGGCCAGGGCCAGCGTGGCCACGGGCGCATCGCAGCGCACGAGTTCGCGCGACCCGTTGTTCGCCCCCAGCGGCCCGGCAGAGCCCGTGATCTCCGAACCGCCCTGCCCCAGCTCGGTCTTCTTCTCGCCGCAACCGGACAGGCCCAGCCCTGCCGACACCGCCAACGCCAGCGCCACCGATGCAATGCCTTGAAAACGCATGAAAGCTCTCCGCAAAAAGAAAAACGGCAGAAGCTGCGCCAGCTCCTGCCGTTCCTGTCAAGCCGTGAAGCCTGCTCCTCAGCCCTGCGTGGCCGCCAGCGGATTGCGCAGGCGGATGTGCAGCTCGCGCAGCTGCTTTTCGTCCACGGGCGAAGGTGCCTGCGTCAGTAGGTCCTGGGCGCGCTGGGTCTTGGGGAAGGCGATCACGTCGCGGATGGAGTCGGCGCCCGTCATCAGCGTGATCAGGCGGTCCAGGCCGAAGGCCAGGCCGCCGTGCGGGGGGGCGCCGTACTGCAGCGCGTCCAGCAGGTAGCCGAACTTGGCGCGTGCGTCTTCGGGCGATATCTTGAGCGCGTCAAACACCTTGCTCTGCACGTCGGCGCGGTGGATACGCACCGAGCCGCCGCCCAGCTCCCAGCCGTTCAGGACCATGTCGTAGGCCTTGGCCAGGCAGTTGCCCGGATCGGTGACCATGAGTTCCTCGTGGCCGTCCTTGGGCGAGGTGAACGGGTGGTGCACGGCCGCCCAGCGGTCGTTTTCCTCGTCGTGCTCGAACATGGGGAAGTCCACCACCCACAGCGGCGCCCAGCGGTCCTCGAACAGGCCGTTGGCCTTGCCGAAATCGCTGTGGCCCACCTTCAGGCGCAGCGCGCCGATGGAGTCGTTGACGATCTTTTCCTTGTCGGCGCCGAAGAAGATGAGGTCGCCGTCCTGTGCACCCGTGCGCTTGAGGATTTCGGCAAGGGCCGCGTCATGCAGGTTCTTGACGATGGGCGACTGCAGGCCATCGCGGCCCTTGGCCACTTCGTTGACCTTGATCCAGGCCAGGCCCTTGGCGCCGTAGATCTTGACGAATTCGGTGTACTGGTCGATCTCGCCGCGCGAGATCTGCGAGCCGCCGGGCACGCGCAGTGCCACCACGCGGCCGCCCTTGGTCGTGGCGGGCGTGGAGAACACCTTGAAGTCCACGTCCTTCATGACTTCGGTCAGTTCGGTGAACTCGAGCTTGACGCGCAGGTCGGGCTTGTCCGAGCCGAAGCGGAAGGCCGCTTCCTGGTACGTCATCATCGGGAACTCGCCCAGATCCACGTTCAGCTGGGTCTTGAAGACCTCGGTGATCATGCGCTGGAAGATGGCGCGGATTTCCTCTTCGCCCAGGAACGAGGTCTCGCAGTCGATCTGCGTGAACTCGGGCTGGCGGTCGGCGCGCAGGTCTTCGTCGCGGAAGCACTTGGTGATCTGGTAGTAGCGGTCGTAGCCGGCCACCATCAGCATCTGCTTGTACAGCTGGGGCGACTGCGGAAGGGCGAAGAACTCGCCGTCGTGCACGCGGCTGGGCACCAGGTAGTCGCGCGCGCCTTCGGGCGTGCTCTTGCCCAGCATGGGCGTTTCGATATCGATGAAGCCTTCCTTGTCCAGGAAGTTGCGCACCTGGATGGCCGTGCGGTAGCGCAGCATCATGTTGCGCTGCATGTAGGGGCGGCGCAGGTCCAGCACGCGGTTGGTCAGGCGCACGGTCTCGGACAGGTTCTCGTCGTCCAGCTGGAACGGCGGGGTGACCGAGGCGTTGAGCACGTTCAGCTCATGGCACAGCACTTCGATCTGGCCGCTCTTGAGCTTGTCGTTGGTCGTGCCTTCGGGACGTGCGCGCACCAGGCCCTTGACCTGCACGCAGAACTCGTTGCGCAGGCCTTCGGCGGTCTTGAACATCTCGGCGCGATCGGGATCGCAGACCACCTGCACATAGCCTTCGCGGTCGCGCAGGTCGATGAAGATCACACCGCCATGGTCGCGGCGACGGTTCACCCAGCCGCACAGGGTAACGGTTTCGCCCATCAGGGCTTCGGTCACGAGACCGCAGTAGTGGGAGCGCATGGCCATGATGAAAAGCTTCCTGCGCCCGGCAAGGGCGCGACAGTTTGTTATTTGGGTTCCGCGGGCACTGCGAGATCCGGTGGAGTCACCACGCCCATGGAAACAATGTACTTGAGCGCGGCATCCACGCTCATTTCCAGTTCGATGCAATCGCTCTTGCGAACGATGACGAAATAGCCGCCCGTAGGGTTGGGCGTGGTCGGCACGAAGACGCTCAGGTATTCGTCGCGCAGGTAGGCGGCAACCTCCCCGCTGGGCGAGCCGGTGACGAAGGCCACGGTCCAGACGCCTTCACGAGGCCACTGCACCAGCACGGCGGTGCGAAACGCATTGCCGCTGTCCGAGAACACGGTATCGGATACCTGCTTGACGCTGGAATAGATGGAGCGCACCACAGGAATGCGGCTGACCACCGCATCGCCCCAGGACACGAGCTTGCGGCCGATGAAGTTGCTGGCCGCCGCACCGACCACGAGCAGGATCAGCAGCGTCAGCACGACACCGAAGCCGGGGATATGGAAGCCCAGCAACCGATCCGGATGCCAGGCCTCGGGCAGGATGGTCAGCGTCTGGTCGAGCGTGCCGATGATCCAGTTGAGCACGCCCAGCGTGATCACCAGCGGAACGATCACCAGCAGGCCGGCGAACAGCCATTTGCGCAGAGCGGACATGAAATGCAAGCCTTGATCAATGGGCCGTTGCAGGCGCGGAGGCAGATGCAGGGGCCGCAGCGGGCGCGGACGCAGTTGCCGCTGGTGCGGCAGAAGTATCCGAGGCAGGAGCATCGGCTGCGGGAGCCGGTGCGGCGGCGCTCTTGCCACCGCTGTTCTTGAAGTCGGTCGCATACCAGCCCGAGCCCTTGAGCTGGAAGCCGGCAGCTGTCAGCTGCTTGGAGAAGGTCTCGGCCCCGCAGGCCGGACAGGTCGTCAGCGGGGCATCCGAGATTTTCCGCAGCACGTCCTTGGCATGACCGCAGGAGCCACACTTGTATGCATAAATAGGCATGGCGCTAATGCTAATACGAGGGAAGATGCAAAACTTTCGATTATAGGCATCCGTCCGATACTGCGGCTGTCTCAAGCCCAATGGCCCAGGCGGGGCAGGCCACAAGGCGCGCGTACAGGGCCGGCAACTGGTGGCCTCCAATGAGAAATGCCAGTCGCGGAGACTGGCATTCCATCAGGCCCGACCGCCCCCGCTGCCGGGGGCTTGCCGCATCCGTGCTCAGCGCCGTACCCGGCCTCGCTGCGTTCCCAGGCCCGCCAGCATGACGGCCAGGCCCATCAGCACCAGGGCAGGCACCCCGGTGGCGGGGACCGGCTCCGGCGCCAACGCGGCAGCAACCACCAACTCCTGGTCACGCGAATTGTTGGCCGGCTCCGGGTCCGTGGTTCCACTGACCGCCGTCACGGTGGCTGTGAGGCTGCCCTGCGTGGTGGGCGTGAAGCTCACCGTGCAGGCAATGCTTGCGCCAGAGGCCAGCGGCGTGCCTGTCGGCACCGCAGGCGTGCATGAGGTGCTGGCATCTGCCGGCAGCCCTGCGATGGAACAATTGGCAAAGGCCGCCGCATTGGGGCCGGCATTCGTGCAGACGAAAGAGCCCTTCACGGGAACACCCACGTTGGCGGTGGCCGGCAGCGTGACGCTGGTGGCCTGCATGTCGGCCCGCTCCACGGGATTGAAGGGGTGTGCCTTGGTGTTGTTGGCCGGCACCGGATCCACGGTGCTGCTGCTCGCCGTCACCAAGGCCGCGATGGTGCCCGTTGTGGTGGGCGTGAACTGCACCGTGCAGGCAATGCTGCCGCCCGATGCCAATGGCGAGGCCGTGGGAACGCTGGGTGTGCAGGACGTGGTCGCCCCGGCGGGCAGGCCGGAGATCACGCACGAGGCCGCCGTGGCCTCACTGGGGCCGGCATTGGTGCAGCTGAAGCTGCCGGACACCGGCGCGCCCACCGTCATGGTCAGGGGAAGCGTGATGGAGGTGGCCTGCATGTCGGCCGCTGGCGCAACCGCCAGCACAGCCAGTGTGGCCGGCTGGTTCAGGCCAATAAGACTGAGGTTGGAAGGACCGTTGGTGAAGCTACCTGTCGCGGTCGGACGCACGTCGAGGCTCACCTCGCAAAAGGCGGCGCCCTGGGCCAGGTCTCCGTTGGACACGGTCACGGTACTGCCACCTGCTGCTGCCTGCACGTTCGTGCCGGGGCAGGTGGTGCTGGCATTGCCCTCGACAACCAGTCCTGCAGGCAGGTTGTCGGTAAACGACCAGCCTTGCTTGCGCAGCAGATCGGTCGTATTGGTGATGGTCATGGTCAGCCGGGAGACCTGGCCGAGTTGGATGCTAGCAGGCGAGAAGGCCTTGTCCAGTTGCGGCGTGACATCGATGATCTGCGCGTTGTCGATCGACGAATCGTTGCCCATGGAGCCGGTCTGGTCGTTGTGCAGAACAAACCCGACAGAGGTCCCGCTGAAGAGCAGTGCTCCCGGAGAAGTCACCGTCTGGGCCACAGCGGTCTGGGTGCCGGCAATACCGATAGGTGTTGTATTGAATGACTGTCCACCCACGCATGGATTGATCGCGGTCGTGGAGATGGGCAGCTCCGTACCAGCGTCATTGATCAGGGAAAAACGCAGCAGCGGGGCGACAAATCCCGACGAGCAGAAGGTCGCCACCACATCGGTACGGGCCGTGAGGAATCTGCTGCTGGCACTTTGTGCAATATTGGTGGCGGTGCGAAAGGCAATTGCGCCAGCAGGAAAGGTCCCATTCGCTGTAAGCATTGCCATGACGTGATTGTTGCGTGCAGCCGCCGCACTCTGGCCCTGATAGCGCCCGGCGACCTCGGCCATCTGCTGCAGGTTGTTCCAATTGCCATGGTCCGAGCAGGCCGCAATCATCACCGTCGAACCTGGAGCCTGGCTGAAGGACGTCACTATGCCATTGCACTGGTTGGCGCTCATCTGGTAGAGCGAGTCGGCGGTATACATCTGCCCCGCAGGGGCCGCGCCCTTGTAGGCCAGCAGATCCCGCCCCTCCGTGTCGATGGGGGGTGTCTGCAAGTTTTCGAAATCCTCGCTCCAGACAATGACCGGCGCGACCGGGATCCTCGGTGCAGCCATTGCCACCTGGCCGCACAGGGCTGGCACAAGCAAGGCGCCTCCAAGCCCTCCCCATCGCAATCGGACGCCGGCAGCAGTCCGCAGCCTCAGCCGGCAAGTCTTCGCAATCAGTTCCAGTGTTCTCATGACAGTGCTTCCTCCCAAGCGTTTGATTTCGGAGGTCCGCCGTACTGTCAGGATCTGTGCTTCATACCGCACATGTCAGCATCTTGGGACCTCCATGATCCCAAGCGCCAACTTTATAGAAAATAACTATCGATAATTGTGATCAATTGTTTTCCAGGTCACATTCAGGCATGCGTTTACCTTTCGGGCCTGAACTCAAGAATGTCTGCGCTGCGATTGGCCAGCCACTGGGGTGCCAGTGACCCGGCCAACATCCCCGTCACAGCCGCCAGCAGTCCCGCCAATTGCTGCGGAAATGCCTCGTGCAAAGCCGGCGTGGCCATGAAGACCACCCACACGCCAATGCCCAGTGCCACGGCGCAAATGGCGCCCTGCGTGGTGGCGCGCTTCCAGTACAGCCCGAAGACCAGCGGTACGAAGGCACCGACCAGCGGCACCTGGTAGGCGCTGGAGACCAACTCATAGATGGGCGTTCCTTCCATCTTGATCGAGTAGGCCAGCACGCAGATGCTGAAGACGAGCACGCTGATGCGCATGGCCAGCAGCATTTCCCGGTCGCTGGCCTGGGTGCGGAACTGGCGCCAGATGTTCTCGGTGAAGGTCACGCTGGGTGCCAGCAACGTGGCCGAGGCACAGGACTTGATGGCCGACAGCAGCGCGCCGAAGAACAGCACCTGCATGACGAAGGGCATCTTGTCCATGACCAGGGTGGGCAGCACCTTCTGCGGGTCCTGCCCGAGCAGTTCCGCCGCCTCCTGCGGCATGATGATCAGCGCGCTGGTCACCAGGAACATGGGCACGAAGGCAAAGAAGATATAGGCCGTGCCGCCGATGACGGTACCGCGCGTGGCGGCCTTTTCGCTGTTGGCCGACATCACGCGCTGGAACACGTCCTGCTGGGGGATGGAGCCCAGCATCATGGTGATGGCCGCGCCAAAGAAGAAGAGGATGTCATGCCAGCTGGGTTCGGGCCAGAACTGGAACAGGTCGCGGCTCACGGCCAGGTCGATGACCTTGTCGGCACCACCGGCCATGTCGCCCGCAAACCAGGCCAGTACCACGAGTCCGACCACGAGGATGATCATCTGCAGGAAATCGGTCACGGCCACCGACCACATGCCGCCGAACAGCGTGTAGGCCAGGATGGACACCACGCCGATGGCCATGCCCACGGGAATGCTGACCGTGCCGCCCGACAGCAGGTTGAAAACCAGGCCCAGCGCCGTGACCTGGGCCGAGACCCAGCCCAGATAGCTGAGCATGATGATCAGCGAGCAGACGATCTCGATGGAGCGCCCATAGCGGTGGCGGTAGTAGTCGCTGATGGTCAGCAGCGTCATGCGGTAGAGCTTGCCCGCGAAGAACAGGCCCACCAGGATCAGGCACATGCCCGCGCCGAACGGGTCCTCGACCACGCCGCGCAGGCCGCCCTCGATGAACTTGGCGGGCACGCCCAGCACGATCTCCGAGCCGAACCACGTGGCAAACGTGGTGGTGATGATCATGTACATGGGCAGATGGCGCCCGGCAATTGCAAAGTCGGCCGTGTTCTTGACCCGCCTGGCCGCCCACAGGCCAATGGCTATGGTCACGAACAGGTAGGCGATCACCATTGAGAGCAGCACGCTGGCACTCCTGATTCAAAGTGGGAAAAGTCAGAGGGCTTGAAACCCGTCGGTGTTCTCAGTACCAGCGCAGGCGCACCACCAGTTGCAGCAGGATCAGCGCGATCACAAAGCCTATGCCCGCGCTGACGATGGCCTGAAGCAGGCGGTTGGTGAGCTTTTGCTGCTGCAGCAGTTCCTTGAGCAGTTCGTCGTGCTCGCCGGAGTTGCGCGTGAGCCGGCGATGGATCAGGCGCGGCAGCTCGGGAATGAGCTTGGCGTAGCGCGGCGCCTCGGCCTGCAGCTCGCGCCACAGCCGCTGCGGGCCCATCTGGTCCAGCATCCATTTTTCGAGGAAGGGCTTGGCGGTGCTCCACAGGTCCAGATTGGGGTCCAGCTGGCGGCCCAGGCCTTCGATGTTGAGCAGCGTCTTTTGCAGCAGCACCAGCTGCGGCTGGATCTCGACATGGAAGCGGCGCGAGGTCTGGAACAGGCGCATCAGCACCATGCCCAGCGAGATCTCTGCCAACGGACGGTCGAAATACGGCTCGCACACCGCGCGGATGGCGGCTTCCAGCTCGTCCACGCGCGTGCTCGGCGGCACCCAGCCGCTTTCGATGTGCAGCTCGGCAACGCGCTTGTAGTCGCGGCGGAAGAACGCCGTGAAGTTCTGCGCCAGGTATTCCTTGTCGTACTCGGTCAGCGTGCCGACGATGCCGAAGTCCAGCGAGATATAGCGCCCGAAGGTCTCGGGCTCCAGGCTGACCATGATGTTGCCCGGGTGCATGTCGGCGTGAAAGAAACCGTCGCGGAACACCTGAGTGAAGAAGATGGTCACGCCGTCGCGTGCGAGCTTGGGGATGTCGACCCCGGCCTCGCGCAGGCGCTCGACCTGGCTGATGGGCACGCCCTTCATGCGCTGCATGACCATCACGTCGTTGCGGCAGAAATCCCAGTACACCTCGGGGATCAGCACCAGGTCCAGGCCTTCCATGTTGCGGCGCAGCTGCGCGGCGTTGGAGGCTTCGCGGATCAGGTCCAGCTCGTCGTGCAGGTAGTTGTCGAATTCGGCCACGACCTGGCGGGGCTTGAGGCGCTTGCCGTCGGCCGACAGCCGCTCGACCCAGCGCGCCATCATGTGCATGAGCGCCAGGTCCTTGTCGATCACGGCCTTCATGCCCGGGCGCAGCACCTTGACGGCCACATCGCGCTGCACGCCGTTGCGGTCGCTGATCACGGCAAAGTGCACCTGCGCGATGGAGGCACTGGCCACCGGCTCGCGCTCGAAGCTCACGAAGATCTGGTCCAGCTTCTTGCGGAAGGCACGCTCTATGGTGTCCACCGCAATCTGCGAATCGAAGGGCGGCACGCGGTCCTGCAACCGGGCCAGCTCCTCGGCCACGTCGGGCGGCATCAGGTCGCTGCGCGTGGACAGCACCTGACCGAACTTCACGAAGATGGGGCCCAGTTCCTCCAGCGCCTCGCGCAGGCGCTGGCCGCGCGGCTTGTCCAGCCGGCGGCCCAGGGTGAGCACCGCGCGTGCGCGGCGCATCCAGGGATGCTCGAAGCTCGACAGCACCAGCTCGTCGAGTCCGTAGCGGAACACCACCCAGAGGATGGTCAGCCCGCGAAGAAACCGGCTCATGGCTTGTCGTTCTCGAAACCGGGCAGGGACACCACGGGGGAACCAACGGGCGCGCTGGCGGGCGCTGCCGAACGTGCGGCTTCAGGGGCGGGGGCATCGGCATCGGGCTTGCCGGCCATGCGGGCGCCCACGAACTGGCGCAGTGCCTGGGCAGCGCTGCGGGCCACCTTGGCCACGGTGTGCGCGGGCGCATCGCCGATGATGCGGGCGAGGTCTTCCTCCACATCCCATTCGACGTGGTCCACCAGCCAGTTGATGTCGGCGGCCAGTTGCACGTCGCCTTCGATGCGGATGGAGGGCTTGTCGCCGCGCAGGGCCACCTGGGCCAGGGCCAGTGCGGAGGTCTCGGTCACTTCGAGCAGCAGATCGGGCTGCGCGTCTTCAGGCGCCACGTTGAACAGGCCGGCCGGCGTGATCTGCAGGGCCATGGAGTAGCCGCGCCACTGCACGCGCGCCACGCGGCCCTTTTGCCGCACCAGGCGCTCGGTGGCCTCCTTTTCCTGCATCAGCACATGGTTGAGGAACAGCACGATGCGCTGATGCACCTCGCTGACCAGCCATTGCGGCGGTTGCGGGCCGGCCATCACGCGTTCCATGAGGCCGTTCAGGAAAGAAAAAGGGGACTGTGTTGCCATAGTCCCCGATTATTCCCGAAGTGAGAGGAATTACTGCAATGCCTGGACTCCGGCGACCAGCCATCCGCTGCTGCCGCTCTTGGGCTTGGTCATGTTCCAGACTTCGCGGAAGGGCGTGGGACCTGCCGAGGCGTCTTCGCGGATCATGCCCGAGAATTCCACGCTGGCCATGTAGTCATTGCCCAGGTCCTCGATGCCCAGCAGTTGGGCGTCGATCATGACCACGTCGGTCTGGTTGGGCTGGCCGGGACGCTGGGCCTCGCGTTCGCTGAGCTGGCCACGGATCTCGGTCAGCATCTCGTCGGTCATCATGGCGCGCAGCGACGCGATGTCGGAGCGGTCCCAGGCCGATTGCAGCGTGACGAAGTTGCGCTTGGCAGCGGTGAGGAAGCCCTCGGTATCGAAGCCTTCAGGCACACCCCAGTTCTGCGAGCCTGCCAGGGCCGAGCCGATCTGCACGCCGGAGCCCGAGCCTGCAGCCAGGGCGGCCGGCTGATGGTTCTGCTCCCAGGGACGGGCCGATGCGTCGTTGCCGACCTTCTCGGGGTTGTACTGGCGTGCCAGCGGTGCGCTGTCCACGTTGCCACCGATATTGCCGGCACCGGCAGGCGCTGCGTTCTGGAAGGCAAAGGGGCTGGACGATGCCTGCTGCGCGCCAGCCGATGCACGGCGCGAACGCATGACCATGCCCACCACCACCATGATGACCAGGGCCAGCAGGCCGATCAGCAGGAACTGGCCGAAGGCGGCGCCCAGGCCCAGCGAGCTCGCCAGCCAGGCCAGGCCCAGGCCAGCGGCCAAGCCGCCAAGCATGGCGCCCCAGGGCTTCTTGGCGGGAGCAGCTGCCGGTGCAGTGGCCGGCTTGCCTGCAGCGTTCTGTGTGGCGGCGTTCTGCGGCGGCGTGTTCTGTGTCGGCGCGCGCGCGGCTTCACGCTGCGTCACGTTGCTCGACTGCTTGCCCACCGATCCGCCACCGCCCATGCGCTTGGCGTCGGCCGTGCCGTGGACCACCACCAGCATCGCGACCAAGACCATAGACCATAGCTTTTTCATGTCATCTCCTCGAATAATCGTGTTGCCGTCACCTCACCGAGCACCTCACGCGCTCAGCACTTGATTCCCACATGCAGCGCGGCAATGCCGCCCGTCATGTTGTGATAGTCCACATGGCCGAAGCCGCATTCCTGCATCAGGCGCTTGAGATCTTCCTGGCCGGGGTGCATGCGGATGGACTCGGCCAGATAGCGGTAGCTGGCGTCATCGCCCGCCACGAGCTTGCCCATGGCCGGAAGAATCTTGAAGGAGTACCAGTCGTAGGCTTTCTCCAGGGGCTTGGCCACCTTGGAGAATTCCAGCACCAGCAGCTTGCCGCCGGGGCGCAGGACGCGGTTCATTTCCTTGAGCGCCGCATCCTTGTGCGTCATGTTGCGCAGGCCGAAGGCCACGCTGACCAGATCGAAATGGTTGTCCGGAAACGGCAGGGCCTCGGCATCGCAGACCATGGTGGGCAGGATCACGCCCTTGTTGATCAGCCGGTCCCGGCCTACGCGCAGCATGGCTTCGTTGATGTCGGTGTGCACCACCTGGCCGGTGGAGCCGACCTTCTTGGCGAAGGCCAGGGCCAGATCGCCCGTGCCGCCCGCGATGTCCAGCGCCTTGTCGCCTTCCTTGAGGTTGGCCACCATCACCGTATAGGCCTTCCAGGCACGGTGCAGACCACCCGACATCAGGTCGTTCATGACGTCGTAGCGCGAAGCGACCGAGTCGAACACGCCGCGCACGCGGCTGGCCTTCTCGCGCTCGTCCACCGACTGGAATCCGAAATGTGTGGTGCTCATAACAACGATGCTAAGCAAGCAGTAGTAATGCGTACAGCGACAACCCCGTGTGGCCACGGGCTTTGCCGGGCAAGGGTTATCAAGAACAAACAGCCTGAAACGCCTTCAAACAAAGACTTTCAAGCTATTTTTAATATAGCACCACCCCCAATAACCCTGTGCTGTGCAAAGGTCCTGAATGTGGCGCTGCGGGAACGGCGCGGCAGACGCCGCGCCCCGGCCCCTGCGTGCGTAGTGCGTCAGTGGCTGCCGCAGCCGTGCCCGCCGCCGCCGGCCTTGCCGGGCATGGGGGTGTCGCGGTCCATGCCGGATTCCTGCAGGCGGTCCAGGTACTGGGTCCAGAACTCGTCCTGGCGGCGGCCCAGTTCGTAGAGGTATTCCCAGGTGTACAGGCCGCTTTCATGCCCGTCGCTGAAGAAAGGCTTGATGGCGTAGTTGCCCACGGGCTCGATGGCCGTGATGGCCACGTCGCGCTTGCCGGTCTGCAGCACTTCCTGGCCCGGGCCATGGCCTTGCACCTCGGCCGAGGGGGAGTACACGCGCAGCAACTCGAAGGGAATGCGAAAGCTTGCGCCGTCGGAATAGGCCACTTCCAGCACGCGCGATGCGCCGTGCACGGTCAGGGCTTCGGGAGTTGGGGTGTCAGGGGTCAGGCCGGCCATGCGGTGCTCCTCATTCAGTGGCGGGGTGCTGCTGCCAGGCATCGAGTGCCTGCGACAGCGCCGTGTCAATGGCTGGCAAGCGCGCTGCCACCTCGGCCTCGCGCTCGCCATTGCGCGGGCGCTGGGCAGCAGCCCAGACCGAGCCCGGAAAATGGCTGTCCCATTCGAAGCGCGCAACCACATGCCAGTGCAGGTGCGGCACCATGTTGCCCAGCGCCGCCAGGTTGATCTTGGCCGGCGCAAGGCGCTCACGCAAGACGCGCTCGACCACGACCACGGCATCCATGCAGTGCTGGCGGTCGGCGGCATCCAGGTCGGAGAACTCGGCCACATGCGCATTCCAGACCACGCGGTAGAAGGCCGGGAAGCCCTCTTCCTGGGCGCGGATCACTCGCAGGCGCCGGCCGCGCCAGACGGGCAGGCCGCCTTCTGTGGCGCACAGGGGGCAGGAAGCGGAAGCAGCCATCAGACCAGAACCCGTTCGATGCCGCCGGCGTTGGCGCGCTGAACATATTCGGCCATCCAGTTCTCGCCCAGGATCTGGCGCGCCATCTCGACCACGATGTAGTCGGCCTCCAGCAGGCCGTTGTTCATGTCGCCGCCGTAGCGCGACAGGCCCTGCAGGCAGCTGGGGCAGCTGGTGAGGATCTTCACGTTGTCCTTCTCGGCCAGGGCGCCGCTGGCGCGCAGCGCGGCCTCGCCCTTTTTGAGTTCCTCTTCCTTGCGGAAGCGGATCTGCGTGGAGATGTCGGGGCGCGTGACGCCCAGCGTGCCCGATTCGCCGCAGCAGCGCTCGCTCTTGATCACGCCGTCGCCGACCAGGGCCTTGACGGTCTTCATGGGGTCCTGCAGCTTCATGGGCGAGTGGCAGGGGTCGTGGTAGAGGTAGCCCTCCTTGCCCTGCAGCGTCACGCCCTTTTCCAGCAGGTACTCGTGGATGTCGATGATGCGGCTGCCCGGGAAAATCTTGCCGAACTCGTAGCCCTGCAATTGGTCGTAGCAGGTGCCGCAGCTGACCACCACGGTCTTGATGTCCAGGTAGTTGAGCGTGGTGGCGACGCGGTGGAAGAGCACGCGGTTGTCCGTGATCATCTTCTCGGCCTTGTCGAACTGGCCGCTGCCGCGCTGGGGATAGCCGCAGCACAGGTAGCCGGGTGGCAGCACGGTCTGCACGCCGGCATGCCAGAGCATGGCCTGCGTGGCCAAGCCCACCTGGCTGAACAGGCGCTCGGAGCCGCAGCCGGGGAAGTAGAACACCGCCTCGGTGTCCGCGTTCGTGGTCTGCGGGCTGCGGATGATGGGCACGTAGTCCTTGTCCTCGATGTCCAGCAGGGCACGCGCCGTCTTGTTGGGCAGGCCGCCCGGCAGCTTCTTGTTGACGAAGTGGATCACCTGCTCCTTGAGCGGCGCGCGCCCCACCGAGGCCGGCGGATGCTGGGTCTGCTTCCTGGCCAGGCTGTGGAGCACGTCGGAGGCCAGGCGCTGGGCCTTGAAGCCCACGCCGACCATGGCCGAGCGCATGAACTTGATGGTGTCCGGGTTGGTGGCGTTGAGCATGGCCATGGCCAGCTTGTTGCCGGGCCGGAAGCTCTTCTTGTCCATCTTGCGCAGCAGATTGCGCATGTTCATGGTCACGTCGCCGAAGTCGATCTTCACCGGGCAGGGGTTGAAGCACTTGTGGCAGACCGTGCAGTGGTCCGACACGTCCTCGAACTCCTGCCAGTGGCGCAGCGACACGCCGCGGCGCGTCTGCTCCTCGTACAGAAAGGCTTCGACCAGCAGCGAGGTCGCCAGGATCTTGTTGCGCGGGCTGTACAGCAGGTTGGCGCGCGGCACATGGGTGGCGCACACGGGCTTGCACTTGCCGCAGCGCAGGCAGTCCTTGACCGAGTCGGCAATGGCGCCGATGTCGCTTTGCTGCATGATCAGCGACTCGTGCCCCATCAGGCCGAAGCTGGGCGTGTAGGCGTTGGTCAGGTCGGCGAACATCAGCGATTCGCGCGGCGAGCGGCCGTCATGGCTCTGGCCCACCACGGCCTGCAGCTTCTCGTTGCGGATCAGCTTGCCCTTGTTGAAGCGGCCTTCGGGGTCCACGCGCTGCTTGTAGGCGGCAAAGGGCGCCAGTTCGTCGTCGCTGAGGAATTCCAGCTTGGTGATGCCGATTCCGTGCTCGCCCGAGATCACCCCGTCCAGATGGCGGGCCAGCACCATGATGCGCGCCACGGCCTCATGGGCGGTCTGCAGCATCTCGTAGTCGTCGCTGTTGACCGGAATGTTGGTGTGCACGTTGCCGTCGCCGGCGTGCATGTGCAGCGCCACCCAGACACGGCCCTTGAGCACGCGCTGGTGAATGGCGTTGACTTCGGCCAGCAGCGGCTGGAAGGCCGCGCCCGCGAAGATCTGGGCCATGGGCGCCTTCAGCTGGGTCTTCCAGCTCGCGCGCAGCGTGTGATCCTGCAGTTGCTGGAAGAGGTTTTCCACGTTGTCCAGCCAGCCCTGCCACAGCGTGCGCACGTCGGCCACCAGGGCCAGGGCCTGCTGCACGCGGTCCTCCAGCAGTTCGGCCGAAGGGATGTCGCCCGCATCGTCCTGCTTGCCCAGGGGCAGGTCGCCGTGCTGGAAGAAGTCCGTCAACGCGTCGCACAGCTTGAGCTTGTTGCGCAGCGACAGCTCGATGTTGATGCGCTCGATGCCGTCCGTGTACTCCCACATGCGGGGCAGCGGGATCACCACGTCTTCGTTGATCTTGAAGGCGTTGGTGTGGCGCGAGATGGCGGCCGTGCGCTTGCGGTCCAGCCAGAATTTCTTGCGCGCCTCGGCGCTGACGGCGGTGAAGCCCTCACCGTTGCGCGAGTTGGCGATGCGCACCACCTCGGCGGCCACGCGGGCCACATCGTCGGCGTTGTCGCCGGCAATGTCGCCCAGCAGCACCATCTTGGGCAGATGGCCGTTGCCCTTCTTGCTCTTGGTGGCGTAGCCCACGGCCTTCAGGTAGCGGTCGTCCAGGTGCTCCAGGCCGGCCAGCAGCACGCCCGAGCGCTTTTGCTCGGCGAACATGAAGTCCTTGATCTCGACGATGCTGGGCACGGCGTCCTTGGCGTTGCCGAAGAACTCCATGCAGACCGTGCGCGTGTGCTCGGGCATGCGGTGCACCACCCAGCGCGCGCTGGTGATCAGGCCGTCGCAGCCTTCCTTCTGGATGCCGGGCAGGCCCGACAGGAACTTGTCGGTCACGTCCTTGCCCAGGCCTTCCTTGCGGAATTTCTGGCCGGGAATGTCCAGCCGCTCGCTGCGGATGGGGGTCTTGCCGTCGGCCTCGAAGTACTGCAGCTCGAAGCTGGCCATCTCGGCGTCATGGATCTTGCCGAGGTTGTGGCCCACGCGCGTGACTTCCAGCCACTGCGCATCGGGCGTGACCATGCGCCAGGACACCAGGTTGTCCAGCGCCGTGCCCCAGAGCACGGCCTTCTTGCCGCCCGCATTCATGGCGACGTTGCCGCCGATGCACGAGGCCTCGGCCGATGTGGGGTCCACGGCGAAGACGAAGCCCGCGCGCTCGGCCGCATCGGCCACGCGCTGCGTGACCACTCCGGCCTCGGTGAAGATGGTGGGCACCTCGTGGTCCACGCCGGGGATGCGGCGCATCTCCACCTCCGTCATGGCCTCGAGCTTTTCGGTGTTGATCACCACGCTGCGCCAGGTCAGCGGGATCGCACCGCCCGTGTA
The DNA here is from genome assembly GCF_018437695.1 of Delftia sp. WY8. Classification (NCBI taxonomy): domain Bacteria; kingdom Pseudomonadati; phylum Pseudomonadota; class Betaproteobacteria; order Burkholderiales; family Comamonadaceae; genus Delftia; species Delftia sp. WY8. The sequence continues at coordinate 4,902,255 of NZ_CP049795.1, read as the reverse complement.
GCCCGTGCCGCCGCCGCGCGGAATGATGGTCAGGCGCAGCTCGATGCAGGCACGCACCAGGGCGGCCATCTCGGCTTCGGTATCGGGGGTGAGCACGACGAAGGGATACTCGACGCGCCAGTCGGTGGCGTCCGTCACATGGGCCACGCGCGACAGGCCGTCGAACTTGATGTTGTCCTTGGCCGTGTGGCGGCCCAGGCTCTTTTGCACCCGGCGGCGCAGTTGCTCGGCCTCGACGAAGGTGGCGTTGAACTCATGCACGGCGCGGCGCGCCGCATCCACCAGCTGGCCCACCAGCGCATCGCGCACGGGGTCCTGCTGCGGAGCACGGCGCTTGTCGATCTCGCCCAGGCGGTGCTCCAGTGCTTCCACCAGCGCCTTGCGGCGATCGGGGCTGTGCAGCAGGTCGTCCTGCAGGTAGGGATTGCGCTGGACGACCCAGATGTCCCCCAGCACCTCGTAGAGCATGCGGGCGGAGCGGCCCGTGCGCCGCTCCTGGCGCAGCTGGTTGAGCACATCCCACATGGAAGTACCCAGCAGGCGGATCACGATCTCGCGATCGGAAAACGAGGTGTAGTTGTAGGGAATCTCTCGCAGACGTGCAGGTTCGGCTGCCTGTGCCTGCAGGGCCGCCAACGCAATCGGTACATTCATGGGGGTAGACCGTGTCTGGCGCTCTAGGGGCGCCGCTAAGCCAAGTGGGAGCGCAATTTTAAGCGAGCCCCTCGAAGGCCCGCTTCCTACGGGGCTCTGGGCGGCTCGCCGTCTTGCCCTGAGACGCCAGCCCTCGCCAACACCACGGGGCAGACACGCCCCGGCGAACCGGCCTTATACAGAAAGAGCACAAACGAGCCAATACGAACAACCCGTGCTTTTGAAACGAAATGGTATTGACCTAAAATAGCGCCGCTTCGCGTGTCATTTTTTGTCACACGACTGACATACGGGACCAGCGGCTCACCGGGTTTGGCCTGTAGTGCGGTAAGAAGCATCCGAAAACAATGACACAGACATGTCATGCCCCTGCCTTACCGTGGCAGCGGTCTGAAACCGTCACCGAACTAGAGGAGTCCTCATGCAACTGAAGCAACTGGCCATGGCGGCCGCGATCGCGGCCACCACCATCTCGGCACAAGCCCAAACCGAAATCCAGTGGTGGCACTCGATGAGCGCGGCCCTGGGCGACTGGGTGAACGACCTGGCCAAGGAGTACAACGCCAGCCAGACCCAGTACAAGATCGTGCCGACCTACAAGGGCCAGTATGACGAGTCCATGACAGCTGCCATCGCCGCGTTCCGCGCCGGCAATGCACCTGACATCCTGCAGGTCTTCGAAGTGGGCACGGCCACCATGATGGCCTCCAAGGGTGCCGTGGTTCCGGTCACCAAGGTCATGAACGACGGCGGCTTCAAGTTCGACCAGGGCGAGTACATCTCCGCCGTGGCCGGCTATTACACCGCCCCCAACGGCCAGATGATGAGCTATCCGCTCAACAGCTCGACCACCATCTTCTACTACAACAAGGACGCCTTCAAGAAGGCTGGCCTGGACGAGAACAAGCCGCCCAAGACCTGGCCCGAAGTGTTCGCCGCCGCTGAAAAGCTCAAGGCCTCGGGCCACCGCTGCGCACTGACCACGAGTTGGATGAGCTGGACCCAGCTGGAGAGCTTCTCGCTGTGGCACAACACCCTGTACGCGACCAAGAACAACGGCTTTGACGGCACCGATGCCAAGCTGGTGTTCAACTCGCCGCTGCACGTCAAGCACTTCGAGAACCTGGCCAAGGCCGCCAAGGACGGCAGCTTCGTCTACAAGGGCCGCGGCAACGTGCCCGACGCCGCCTTCGCTTCCGGCGAGTGCGCGATGATCACGGGCTCCTCCGGCCTGTACGCCCGCGTGGTCAAGGAAGGCAAGTTCGCCTTCGGCCAGTCGCAACTGCCCTACTACGCCGATGTGAAGGGCGCCCCCCAGAACACGGCCATCGGCGGTGCTTCCCTGTGGGTGATGGCTGGCAAGAGCGCCGAACGCTACAAGGGCGTGGCTGACTTCTTCAACTTCCTGAACAACACCAAGATCCAGGCCGCCAGCCACCAGCGCACCGGCTACCTGCCCGTGACCACCGCTGCGTACAAGCTGACCGAGGCTTCGGGCTTCTACGAAAAGCATCCCGGCACCGACACCGCCGTGACGCAGATGATCCGCAAGACCACCGACAAGTCGCGCGGCATCCGCCTGGGCAACTTCGTTCAGATCCGCACCATCATCGATGAGGAAACCGAACAGATCTGGACCGGCAAGAAGACTCCCCAGCAGGCACTGGACACCGCTGTCACCCGTGGCAACGAGCAACTGGGCCGCTTCGCCCGGGCCAACAAGTAATCCTCCCATGTGATCTGCGGTGTGGCCGCTGCGCAGGCAGCCCGCACCGTGCATCACAGGCCCGCAACCGGCGGCCCCACGGCCATCCGGTTTGCGGGCTGTTTTGTTCTACCGAGTTCCGTCATGGAAAAACGCGTTCTTTTTCGATCCGCCTGGCTGCCGTGGCTGCTGATAGCACCACAGATGGTCATCGTGCTGGTCTTCTTTTTCTGGCCCGCAGGCCAGGCCATCGTGCAGTCTTTCCAGGCGCAGGATACGTTTGGCTTTTCCACCGAATGGGTGGGCTTCGCCAACTTCCAGCATCTGCTGGATGACCCTGCCTACCTGGCCTCGTTCAAGACCACGGCCATCTTTTCCCTGCTGGTGGCGGTGTTCGGCATCGCGCTGTCGCTGATGCTGGCCATTTTTGCGGACCGCGTGATCAAGGGTGCGCTCGCCTACAAGACCGCCTTGCTGCTGCCCTATGCGGTGGCGCCCGCCGTGGCAGGCGTGCTGTGGGTGTTTATGTTCTCGCCGTCCATCGGCGTCGTGGCCTATGCGCTGCGCATGATCGGCTATGACTGGAACCACCTGCTGAACTCCGGCAACGCCATGACGCTGATCGTCATCGCCGCGATCTGGAAGCAGATCTCCTACAACTTCCTGTTCTTCCTTGCGGGCCTGCAGTCCATCCCCAAGTCGCTGATCGAGGCCGCCGCCATCGACGGCGCGGGCCCCATGCGCCGCTTCTGGGACATCCAGTTCCCGCTGCTGTCGCCCACCACGTTCTTCCTGCTGGTGATGAACGTGGTCTATGCCTTCTTCGACACCTTCGGCATCGTGGACGCCACGACCCAGGGCGGTCCGGGCCAGGACACCTCCATCCTGGTCTACAAGGTCTATCACGATGGCTTCAAGGCCATGGACATGAGCGGCTCGGCTGCCCAATCCGTCGTGCTGATGGTGATCGTGGTTGCACTCACCGTGATCCAGTTCCGCTATGTTGAGAAGAAAGTGCAGTACTGATCATGGTTGAACGCAGTCCTCTTCTGACCTTTTTCTCGCACCTGATCATGGTGCTGGGCGTGTTGATCGTCGGCTTTCCGCTGTACCTGGCCTTCGTGGCCTCCACGCACACGCCGCAGGACATCATCCAGGTGCCCATGCCCCTGGTGCCCGGCAGCAACTTCTGGGAAACCTACAAGGCCGCGCTGTTCGGCGGCTCGGGCCCTGGCTCCAGCGCGCCCGTGGCACGCATGATGTGGATCAGCTTCGTCTCGGCCATGGTGATCACCGTGGGCAAGATCGCGATCTCGCTGCTGTCGGCCTTCGCACTGGTGTACTTCCGCTTCCCATTCAAGAAGATCTGCTTCTGGCTGATCTTCGTGACCCTGATGCTGCCCGTGGAAGTGCGCATCGGCCCCACCTACGAAGTCGTCTCCACGCTGGGCATGCTCAACAGCTACGCCGGCCTGACGATTCCGCTGATCGCCTCGGCCACGGCCACCTTCCTGTTCCGCCAGTTCTTCCTGACGGTGCCGGACGAGCTGGTGGAGGCCGCCCGCATCGATGGCGCCGGCCCCATGCGCTTCTTCAAGGATGTGCTGGTGCCGCTGTCCAAGACCTCGATCGCGGCGCTGTTCGTGATCCAGTTCATCTACGGCTGGAACCAGTACCTGTGGCCGCTGCTCGTGACCACCTCGGAAGACATGTACCCCGTGGTCATCGGCATCAAGCGCATGGTGGCCAGCGGCGATACCGGCAACGACTGGAACGTGGTGATGGCGACGGCCCTGCTGGCCATGCTGCCGCCCGCTGCCGTGGTGATCCTGATGCAGCGCTGGTTCGTCAAGGGCCTGGTGGACACCGAAAAGTAAGCCGTCCACCGCCCCCACCCACCGTATAGAACCCCGCAGAGCAAGCGCCAGCGCCCTTCGCTCTGCGACTCAACCAGAATCTTCGTATGGCATCCATTTCCTTTCGCAACCTGATCAAGCGCTACGGCCACGGCCCGTCGGCCAACCAGGTACTGCACGGCGTCAACGCCGAAATCCAGGACGGCGAGTTCGTCGTCATCGTCGGCCCTTCGGGCTGCGGCAAGTCCACCCTGCTGCGCATGGTGGCGGGCCTGGAAGAGATCTCCGACGGCCAGCTGCTGATCGGCGACAAGGTCGTCAACGACGTGGAACCGGCCAAGCGCGACATCGCCATGGTGTTCCAGAACTATGCGCTGTACCCGCATATGTCGAACTACGAGAACATGGCCTACGGCCTGAAGATCGCCAAGGTGCCGCCCGAGGAGATCAAGCGCCGCGTGGACAAGGCCGCCAAGATCCTGGAGCTGTCGCACCTGCTGGACCGCAAGCCGCGCCAGCTGTCGGGTGGCCAGCGCCAGCGCGTGGCCATGGGCCGCGCCATCGTGCGCCAGCCCAAGGTCTTCCTGTTCGACGAACCGCTGTCCAACCTGGACGCCAAGCTGCGCGGCCAGACCCGCATCGAAATCCAGAAGCTGCACGCCGAGCTGGGCATCACCAGCCTGTTCGTGACCCACGACCAGGTCGAGGCCATGACCCTGGCCCAGCGCATGATCGTCATGAACGGCGGCGTGATGGAGCAGTTCGGCACGCCCGAAGAGGTCTACCACACGCCTGCCTCCACCTTCGTGGCCAGCTTCATCGGCTCGCCCCCGATGAACCTGCTCAAGAACGCGCCCGGCGGCACGGCCGGCCGCATCCTGGGCATCCGCCCCGAGCACCTGGTCGTCGTCAACGAAGGCGGCTGGGAAATCAAGGTGGACACCGTGGAAATGCTGGGCGCCGAGCGCCTGGTCTATGGTTCGCTCAATGGCGAGACGATGACGGTACGCATCGACGAAGGCGCGCCCTTCCCCAAGTCCGGCGAGACCATGCGCGTGCGTCCTTCCGAAGAGCGTCGCCTGCACTGGTTCGACGCAGAAAGCGGCAAGCGGATCTGATCCCCTGAAGGCCGGCTCTCCGACCTTTTCCAAGAGAGCCCCAGAGGCTCTCTTTTTCCATCCAAGCTCCCTTCTTTTGACGGACTCGCCATGACCGAGAACCTGAAATCCTGGCCCTACCCCCTGTGGGTGGCCCACCGTGGCGCCGGCAAGCTGGCGCCCGAAAACACCATGGCCGCTTTCCGCCTGGGCGCCGCGCACGGCTATCGCATGTTCGAGTGCGATGCCAAGCTGTCTGCCGACGGCGTGCTGTTCCTGATGCACGACGCCACGCTGGAGCGCACCACCAACGGCCACGGCACGGGTGGCGACCTGTCCATGGGCGAGATCGCCCAGCTCGACGCCGGCAGCTGGCACTCGCGCGCATATGCGGGCGAGGCCCTGCCCACGCTGGAAGCCCTGGCGCGCTGGTGCCTGGCCAACCACTTTTTCCTGAACGTGGAGATCAAGCCCACGCCCGGCCAGGAAGAGGCCACGGGCCGCGCCACGGGCGAGCTGATGAACCGCATCTGGCCCCAGGACCGGGTCCCGCCGCTGTTCACCTCGTTCAAGACCGATGCCCTCAAGGGCGCACGCGACACGGCGCCCCACATTCCACGCGGCCTGCTGGTGGACAGGCTGGCAGACGCCACGGGCGACGCCGACCTGCGCACCGCGCTGGAATTGGGCTGCGCAGCCATGGTGCTCAACCACGCGCTGTGGGATGCAGCCCTGGTCGCCAAGGTGCATGGCGCGGGCCTGCGCTGCAGCAGCTACACGGTCAACGACGAATGGGCCGCACAGCGCCTGATCGACCTGGGCACGGACGGCGTCATCACCGACCGTGTCGATATGTTCAGTCCCGCATCGCGCTGAGACGGCTGCCGGCTGACGGGGCCGGACCTTTGGAAACAACCGCTGCAGCGGCCCGCCGCACAATGTGCGTCCATGACACCGCCCTGCAGCCCTCTTCCGCAGCGCCCCACGTGGGCACAGGCCCTTCGCCCATGCCTGGCCATCTGGCTGATGGCTCTGGCGATGCTGCTCCTGTCTGCACCCGGCCCGGCCCTGGCCCAGGACGGCGCCACAGCCGCGGGCGCGACCGCAGAAGACGGCCGGCCCGCCCTTCCCAGCGTGGACGATCTGCGCAAGCAGCTGGACGCCATTCCCCGCAAGCTGGCCGAGGACGATGACGGCCGCAAGCTGCTGGACGAGGCTGCAGCCATTGGCACGGCAGCCGACCAGGTGGCGGCCCGCCGCACCGAGGAACTGGCCGATATCGATTCGCGCCTGGCCGGCCTGGGACCGGCGCCCGAAAAAGGCGCCCCCGCCGATGCGCTCGATGTGGCCGAGCAGCGCGCCAGCCTGGCCAAGCAACGCAGTGCCGTGGATTCCGAACTCAAACTCGCGCGGCTGGTGTCGGTCGATGCCGACCAGCGCGGCAACGAGCTGATACGCCAGCGCCGCGAACAATTCCAGGCCGCGCTGACGGCCCGCACCGATTCACCGCTGGGCCGCCCCTTCTGGCGCAATCTGAGCACCGCCGCGCCCCTGGACGCGGCGCGCCTGCGGGGGCTGGGGCGCGAGCTGCGCCAATCGGTGAGCTCCACCTTGGCCTCCGATCGCCGGGGCGGCTTTATCGCCAGCCTGGCCGCTGCCTTGCTGATCGCCCTGCTCGGCCCCTGGCTGGCCGAGCGCCTGCTGGTGCGCGCCGCGCCCGCACGCCTGCCCAGCGGCCGCCTGCGCCGCTCGCTGCGCGCGGCAGCCACGGTGGTGATCAACACGCTGCTGATCGGCCTGGCGGCGCAGCTGGCCTGGAGCGTGCTCAAGGCCGGCGATGGCTTCAGCGAATCGCTGGACGCGCTGGCCAAGGCCAGCGTGCAGGTCACGCTGTTCGGCGCCTTCGTGGTGTCGCTGGGCCAGACCCTGCTGTCGCGCAAGCGCAGCTCATGGCGCCTGCCCGGCGTGTCGGACGAGCTGGCCGAGCGGCTCAGCCCCTACCCCTGGTGGATTGCGGCAGGTGCCGCGATCAACGGCCTGGTGACCGAGGTCAACGCCATCATCGGCGCCAGCCTGGCCGCCGAGGTCACGGTGCACGCCCTGTCGGCCCTGCTGATTTCGGCCGTGGTCATGCTGGCCCTGCGGCATCTGCGCGCGCCGGCGCCAGTGGCGCAGGAAGACGGCGCCCAGGCGGAGCCCGCGCCGCCACGGCCCTTGTGGGTGGGACTGCTCGTGGCCTGCGCGGCGGTGGCCAGCATTGCCACCATTGCACTGGCCGTGACCGGCTATGTGGCGCTGGCCGGCACGCTGGCACGCCAGATGGTGTGGACCGGCGTGGTCTTTGCCACCACCTACCTGCTGTTCCAGCTGGGCGACGATCTGTGCGAGGCCCTTCTGTCGTCCAAGGGCAGCTTCGGCACCCGGCTGAACCAGGGCCTGGGCATCGAGGGGCGGCTGCTGGACCAGGCCTCGGTCCTGGTCTCGGGACTGTTGCGCGTGGCCCTGCTGTTCTACATGGTGATCGCCCTGCTGGCCCCGCTGGGCACGGGGCCCGACGAGGTGTTCCGCCGTGGCAGCACGGTCAATCACAGCCTCAAGGTGGGCGACTTCACCATGGCGCCCCAGGCCCTGTTCACCGCGTTTGCGGTGATCGTCACGGGCCTGATCGTGATCCGCGTGATCAAGCGCTGGCTGACGGACCGCTACTTCCCCAACACCTCGCTGGAGCCTGGCATGCGCAGCTCCATCACCACGCTGCTGGGCTATGTGGGCGGCATCTTCGTGGTGGCCGTGGCGCTGGCGGGGCTGGGCATCAGCGTGGAGCGCATCGCCTGGGTGGCCAGCGCGCTGTCGGTGGGCATTGGCTTTGGCCTGCAGGCCATCGTGCAGAACTTCATCTCGGGCCTGATCCTGCTGGCCGAGCGGCCCGTCAAGGTGGGCGACTGGGTGGTGCTGGGCGATACCGAGGGCGACGTGCGCCGCGTCAACGTGCGCGCGACCGAGATCCAGCTGGGCGACCGCTCCACCGTCATCGTGCCCAACTCGGAATTCATCACCAAGACCGTGCGCAACATGACGCTGGCCGGCGCGCCCGGGCGGGTGCTGCTGCGCCTTCCCGCACCGCTGGACACCGATGCCGAGCGCATGCGCACCCTGATCCTGGAAGCCTTTCGCGCGCATGAAGGCATCCTGGACACGCCCGAGCCTTTGGTGCAGCTAGAAGGCATTGCCAACGGCACGCTGACCTTCCTGGCCATCGGCTACGTCGGCAATCCGCGCAATGCGGGTGGCGTGCGCAGCGATGTGCTGTTCAGCATCCTGGCCTCGCTCAAGGGCGCAGGCCTGTACCTGTCGCCACCGGCCACCACCTCGGTGGCGGCACCCGTGGTGACAGGTCCGCCGGGCACGCCGGGCACGCCGACCATGCCCGGTGATCCGGCCAGCCCGGCCTAGCCGCGCCTTGCCATTTCCGATCGCACATGCGCTGCGACCACGGCCATCAGCTCACGCAGATGGCCGCGCAGAGGCTCGAATCCCGCATTGGGCTCGCGCGTGTCCTCGTCCATGTAGACCGGGCGGCGGATCTCGATCTGCAGGCTGTGCCGGCCCAGGTGCGGCTGGCCTATGCGCCCGATCAGCTCCACGCCCTTGTAGGGCTCGTTGTAGGCCACGCTATAGCCAAAGCCCGCCAACGTCTCGCCCACCAACTGGATGAACTCGGGCGCGCAGGTCGTGCCGTCGCGGTCGCCCAGCACGAAGTCGGCCAGCGGCGGCGCGTCGGTACGGCCCAGGCGCTTGTAGACATCGTTGGGCATGGAGTGCAGGTTCAGGTGCCAGACGCCGCCAAAGCGCTGCACGCTGCCATCGATGGCCTGCGCCAGCGCCGCATGGTAGGGGCGCCAGTAGCGCGCGATGCGGTGCTCCACCTCGGCCACCGTGCGCGGACGGTCATACAGCGGCGTTGCCACGCCGTCGCGGCTGATGCGCTGCCAGATCAGGCCCAGGCCCTGGCGCGTCTTGACGCTGGGCGCCAGGGGCACGGGCCACTGGCCGTCGATCTGGGCCGGGTCCAGGTCGGCCTCGCTGCGGTTGGGGTCGATGTAGGTGCGCGGAAAGGTGGCCTCGATCAGCGTCGCGCCATGCGCGGGCCACCGGTCCCAGAGCGCGGCCACATGCGTGTCCTCGCCACGGCGCAGCAGGGACATGGGCACGGCATGGCCGAAATCCTCGGGATAGGAGGTGCCGCTGTGCGGCGAGTCGCAGACGATGGGCAGCGCCTCGCCCATTGCGGGATGCACCACGACCGGGGTGTCCGGCCGGGGGCGCAGGAAATCCGACTGTGCCATGCGGTCCATCAGTCGAGCTTGATGTTGGCGCGCTTGGCCACGGCCGTGTAGCGCTCGATGGCGGCCTTGATCTGCTTGGCGAATTCCTCGGGCGTGTTGCCCATGGATTCGCCCGAGATGGATTTTTGCTTTTCCAGGTAGTCAGGCATGGCCATGGCCTTGTGCGCGGCGGCATTGAGCTTGTCGATGATGGGGCGCGGCGTGCCGGCCGGCGCAACCAGGCCGAACCAGCCGCCATCGCCCATCTGCGCAAAGCCCAGCTCGGTGTACGTGGGCACGTCGGGCAGCACATCGGCGCGCTTGAAGGCCAGCACCGCCAGAGGTCGCAGCTTGCCGTCCTTGATGTGAGGCAGCGTGGAGGGCAGGTTGTCCGTCATGGCATTGACCTGGCCGCCCAGCGCATCGGTGATGGCCTGGCCCGCGCCCTTGTAGGGGATGTGCAGCAGGTCGATGCCCGCCAGGTTCATGAAGTTCTCGATATTGGCGTGGCCCAGCGAACCCGTGCCCGGCGATGCAAAGCTGTACTTGCCCGGGTTGGCCTTGGCCAGGGCGATGAACTCCTTCATGGTCTTGGCGGGCACGCTGGCGTTGACCACGAACACGCTGGGCACCGACATCACATTGGTGATGGGCGCGAAGTCCTTGATCGGGTCATAGGGCAGCTTGCGGAAGATCGCCGGGTTGGAGCCGTGCGTGCTCACCGTGGCCATGCCGATGGTGTAGCCGTCCGGCGCGGCACGCGCGATTTCGGAAGCGCCGATGGAGCCGCCGGCCCCGCCGCGGTTGTCCACCACCACGGACTTGCCGAGGATCACGCTCATCTTCTCGGCCAGCAGGCGCGCCACCATGTCGGTGGAGCCACCGGCTCCGAACGGCACGACCAGGCGGATCGGACGGCTGGGATAGTCGGCCGCCGGGCCCTGGGCCCAAGCGGCGGGAGCCAGAAGAGCGGTGGCGGCGCAGGCGGCCAGGCTGGACAACAGGGTGCGGCGCATTGCCATGGGATGTTTCCTATCTTGGTTGGGGGTGGCGGCAAAGCACGGGCTCTGCGGAACAGGCGCTGATTCTGGACAGCCGCCGCACGCGCGAAAAGAGACAAGACGGCAAGCAACCATGACCAACCGTCATAATTGCGCCCGTCATGCGCATGCACTCCCCCTCGCTTTCCGAGCTGCACGCCTTCGCGGCGGCGGCGCGCCTGGGCAGCTACTCGCTGGCGGCCCGGGAGCTGTATGTCACCCAGGGCGGCATCAGCCGCGCCATCGCCCGGCTGGAAGAGCACTTGGGCTTTGCGCTGTTCGAGCGCCAGGGCCGGCGCAGCGTGCTGACCGAAGCCGGCCGCGAATACCTGCAGGCCGTGGAGCCCGCCGTACACGCCATCGAATCGGCATCCGCGGCCGCACGCAGGCGCCACTTCGGCCCGCAACTGCGCCTGTCGGTGGTGCCCACGCTGTTCAGCCATTGGCTGATTCCGCGCCTGCCGCACTTCAACGCCCTGCATCCGGGCATCGCCCTGTCGTTCGCGCCCTATCGGCGCGACGATCCGCTGTCGGCCGCCGAGATAGACGGCTGGCTGCGCGTGGGCAGCGAGCCCTGGCCCGCCCATGTGGTGGCCGACTATGTGGTGGGCCGCGATCTGGTGCCCATCTGCCATCCGAGAGAACTGCAGGGCCCGCGGCCCATCCGCAGCCCCCGGGACGTGCTAGCACGCCCGCTGCTGTTCCACACCAACTATCCGGGCAACTGGGCCCGCTGGATGTCCCACCTGAACCTGCCCGGACCCTGCCCCGCACCGGCAGCCGACTTCGAGCTGGTGGCCCTGCTGGTACAGGCCGTGGCCGCCGGCATGGGCGTGGCCCTGGTGCAGCGCTGCCTGGTCGAGGAAGACCTGGCCGCCGGCCGCGTGGCCCTTGCCTTGCCTGCGCCCGTCCACATCGAACGCGGCTACTTTCTGTGCCGTCCCGCCACGCGGGCACCTTCCGAAGCCTTTGCGCAGTTCCGCGAATGGCTGCTGGAGCAGGCCGCGCCGGGCGCCGTGCCTCCAGCCGCAGTCTCAGGCCCCTGATCGCCAGGAGAAACACCCTCTTCCGTTGATCTGCATCAATCTTTGCTGTCAGCCATCAGCGCCAGCCGCGTGAAAACACCCACTGGCAAAGCGCCATCACCACGACCAGCGCAGCATAGGTGGCCAACTTTGCATCGCGCCCGAACCACCACAGCCCCGCCAGCAGCACCAGTGCACCAACAATGAAATTGATAGCAACCTGTGACCACCAGGCCATGGATTGCTGCGATTTCCCATAGATCAAAAGCGCGCACAACATCAGGGCCGGCGACAGGAAAAGTGCAGGCGCCAGGAAGTTCAGCCAATGATTCGTACTCGCAATCCATCCCATGTGCGGGCTCCGATTCCAGGGTGTTGTGATCAGGGATGCCTGAAACTGCGCGAAATTTTATAATCCCGGGTTATGGCAGTCTGGGCACTCGGCATCAACCACCACACGGCTCCGCTCGATATGCGGGGACGTTTCGCGTTCGCGCTCGACCAGATCGTGCCCACGCTGCAGGGCCTGCGCGAATCGCTGACCGGCCCCGGCCGCCAGCACAGCGCCGTCGAGACCGCCATTCTCTCCACCTGCAACCGTACCGAGATCTACTGCGCGGCCGAAATGCCGGCCATGGACCACACGCTGCACTGGCTGGCCAACAGCGGCGGCATCTCGTCCGAACTGCTGCGCTCGCACTCCTATCTGCTGGAAGACGGCCATGTGGCGCGCCATGCCTTCCGCGTGGCCAGCGGGCTCGATTCCATGGTGCTGGGCGAGGCCCAGATCCTGGGCCAGATGAAGAATGCCGTGCGCGCCGCAGAGAACGCAGGCGCCCTGGGCAGCACGCTGAACCAGTTGTTCCAGCGCAGCTTCGCGGTGGCCAAGGAAGTGCGCAGCTCCACAGAGATCGGTGCCCACAGCATCAGCATGGCCGCTGCCGCCGTGCGGCTGGCAGGCCAGCTGTTCGAAGACCTCTCCCAGATCCGCGTGCTGTTCGTGGGCGCGGGCGAGATGATCGAGCTGGTCTCCACCCACTTCGCGGCCCGCCACCCCAAGCAGATCATGATCGCCAACCGCACGCTGGAGCGCGGCGAAAAGCTGGCCGCCCAGTTTGGCGCCGGCACCATGCGGCTGGCCGACCTGCCCGAGCATCTGCATGAATACGACGCCGTGATCAGTTGCACGGCCTCCAGCCTGCCCATCATCGGCCTGGGCGCCGTCGAAAGCGCGCTCAAGAAGCGCAAGCACCGCCCCATGTTCATGGTCGATCTGGCCGTGCCGCGCGATATCGAATCCGAGGTCAAGGACCTGCGCGACGTCTACCTCTACACCGTGGACGATCTGGCCACCGTGGTGCGCACGGGCCAGGCCCAGCGCCAGGCGGCGGTCGAGCAGGCAGAAGTTATCATCGACCACGGCGTGCAAAGCTTCATGCACTGGCTGGACCAGCGCCGCCCGCAGGCCGGCGTGGTGCCGCTGATCCGGCAGCTCAACACCCAGACCGACGAATGGCGTGCGCTGGAGATTGCACGGGCCAAGAAGCTGCTGGCCAAGGGCGAGGACATAGACACCGTGCTGGAGGCCCTGTCGCGCGGCCTCACGCAGAAAATGCTGCACGGCACCCTGGCCGAGCTGCACAAGGGTGACGCCGACCAGCGCACCCAGACCATGGACACGGTCTCGCGCCTGTTCCTGCGCTCCGCGCCAGGCGGTCCGCGCGGCACGACTCCCGACAAGGCGCTCTAGCGGCGCTCGCCTCCCTTCAGAGAGCCGCGCACCCGCGGGTCTCTGGCGCCTCGGCCCACTTCCGGCCACCTCGTTCCCCCGCCGCAGCGCTGCCCCGCGCAGCCCTTCGCACCATCGCCTCACACCATGCAAGACTTTCTGCGCCAACAACTGGAGCGCTACGCCCAGCGCCTTGAAGAACTCGACTTCCTGCTCTCGCGCGAAGACATCATGGGCGACATGAAGCAGTACCGTGCCATCTCGCGCGAGCATGCCGATGTGACGGCCATTGCCGGCCGCTATGCACGCTACCGCCAGCGCGAGGCCGATCTGGCCTCTGCCAGGGACATGCTGGATGATCCCGACATGGAGGAAATGGCGCGCGAGGAAATCTCCGGCGCAGAGATCGAGCTGGTGCAGCTGGAAGATGAACTGCAGCGCCTGCTCCTGCCCAAGGACCCCGATGACGCGCGCAACGCCTACCTGGAAATCCGCGCGGGCACGGGTGGCGATGAATCTGCCCTGTTCGCAGGCGATCTGGCACGCATGTACACGCGCCACTGCGACGCCGTGGGCTGGAAGGTCGAGATCATGAGCGCCAACGAAAGCGAGCTGGGCGGCTACAAGGAAGTGGTGCTGCGCGTGGAAGGCACCGACGTCTATGGCCGCCTGCGCTTCGAATCCGGTGGCCACCGCGTGCAGCGCGTGCCGGCCACCGAGACCCAGGGCCGCATCCACACCAGTGCCTGCACCGTGGCCGTCATGCCCGAGCCCGACGAAACCCAGGCCATCACGCTCAACCCGGCCGACCTGCGCATCGACACCTTCCGTGCCAGCGGCGCCGGAGGCCAGCACATCAACAAGACCGACTCGGCCGTGCGCGTGGTCCACCTGCCCACGGGTATCGTCGCCGAGTGCCAGGACGGCCGCAGCCAGCACAGCAACAAGGCCAAGGCCCTGCAGGTGCTGCAGGCGCGCCTGCAGGAAAAAGAGCGCAGCGAGCGCGAGGCCAAGGAGGCCGCGCTGCGCAAGGGCCTGATCGGCAGCGGCGACCGCAGCGACCGCATCCGCACCTACAACTTCCCCCAGGGCCGGCTCACCGACCACCGCATCAACCTCACCATCTACAAGCTGCTGGCCGTGATGGATGGCGACCTGGGCGACGTGCTCGACGCGCTGCAGGCCGCACGCGAGGCCGAACTGCTGGCCGAGCTGCAGGTCAACAGCTGAGGCGCGGGCCATGGCCAACCTACCCACCATCAAAGAGGCTCTGCAGCACTCCCAGGCCCAGGGGCTTGCGCGCATCGACGCGCAAATGCTGCTGCTGCATGTGCTCGGACGCCAGGCCGGCGGCCGCGCCTGGCTGCTCACCCACGACGGGGACGCGCTGACCGCGCCCCAGGCCGGCGTCTATGCCGCGCTGTGCACACGGCGGCTGAGCGGGGAGCCCGTCGCCTACCTGGTGGGCCACAAGGAGTTCTACGGGCTGGATCTGGCCGTGGACGCACGCGTGCTCGACCCTCGCCCCGATACCGAAACCCTGGTGGACTGGGCGCTGGAGCTGATACCCGCCCAGGCCCCGAGCGGCCCCGCATGCCGTGTGGCGGATCTGGGCACCGGCAGCGGAGCGATTGCCCTGGCCCTGCAGAGCCAGCGCCCCGGCGCCACCGTGTGGGCCGTGGATGCCAGTGCCGACGCGCTGGCCGTGGCCAGCGCCAATGCCACGCGCCTGCAGCTGGGCGTGCGGTTTGCGCATGGC
This sequence comes from Delftia sp. WY8, assembly GCF_018437695.1. Classification (NCBI taxonomy): domain Bacteria; kingdom Pseudomonadati; phylum Pseudomonadota; class Betaproteobacteria; order Burkholderiales; family Comamonadaceae; genus Delftia; species Delftia sp. WY8. The sequence goes on along the minus strand of NZ_CP049795.1, from coordinate 4,887,065 downwards.
AGCTGGCTGGAGCCGCTGGCAGGCCAGGCGCCGTTCAACCTCATCGTCAGCAATCCGCCCTATATCCGCGACGACGATCCGCACTTGCTGGCGTTGGAGCATGAGCCGCTGTCGGCTCTGGCCAGCGGCGCCGATGGCCTGTCCGACATCCGCGCCATCGTCGCGCAGGCGCCTGCGCTGCTGGCCAGCGGCGGCTGGATGCTGCTCGAGCATGGCTGGGACCAGGCCGATGCCGTGGCCACCCTGCTGCGCAGCGCCGGCTTTGAGAGCGTGCAACACCGCCACGACCTGGGCGGCATCGCCCGCTGCACGGGCGGGCAATGGACAGCGCAAGCCTGAGCTCGGGTCCGGGCGCAGCATTCCCGCATGCTTTCAAAGTCCGCGCCGAGAGTGAAATAATCCCATCCATGCCGCCGCGCCTGCGGCGCCCACCACGACCCCGGAGCACCACACAGATGAGCGACACCCAGCAACGCATCGACCAACTGGTCAAAAGCAACAACATCCTGCTGTTCATGAAGGGCAGCGCCAGCTTTCCCATGTGCGGTTTCTCGGGCCGCGCCATCCAGATTCTCAAGGCCTGCGGCGTGGAGACCAAGGACATCTCCACCGTCAACGTGCTCGAGGACCAGGAAATCCGCCAGGGCATCAAGGACTACAGCAACTGGCCCACGATCCCCCAGCTCTACGTGCAGGGCGAGTTCATCGGCGGCTCGGACATCATGATGGAGATGTACGAATCCGGCGAGTTGCAGCAGCTGCTGGCACCCAAGGCCTGAGTTCGCAGGCTTGCGACTCGCGCGCAGCAACCCGCCTGCGCCCGCTGCTGCGCAGAATCAAGCCACCCTTGGGTGGCTTTTTTTCGCCCGTACCGGACTGCCAGCGCACTGCCCGGGCATGCCACAAGGCCAGGGGCATGTGATGTGTGGTCGAATGGACACATCTTTCACATCCGGAAAACCGCGCCTGCGCCCGCTTCTCCGCCTTGCCTATGAGTCTGTCCCAAAGTCTGCTGTTGATCGTCGCACTGATACTGACCAGTGCCTTCTTCTCCGTGGCCGAGATCTCGCTGGCCGCCTCGCGGCGCCTGCGGCTTCGGCAGATGGCGGAGGACGGGGAGCCACGCGCCGAACAGGTCATGAAGATGCAGGCCCAGCCGGGCGAGTACTTCACGGTCACGCAGATTGGGCTGAATGCCGTCGCCATCCTGGGCGGCGTGGTGGGCGAAGGGGCATTGACGCCCTATCTGGCCGAATTGCTCATGCTCTGGCTGCCCGAGAGCCGGGCACAGACCGTGGGCTTTCTACTCTCGTTCGCCACCGTCACCTCGCTGTTCATCCTCTTTGCCGACCTGCTGCCCAAGCGCCTGAGCATGGCCGAGCCCGAAGCCCTGGCCATCCGCGTGCTGCGCCCCATGCTCTGGTGCATGGCCGTGCTCAAGCCCCTGGTCTGGTGCTTCAACCACCTGGCGGACGCCGTTGCCAAGCTCTTAGGCCTGCCCACGGTGCGCGACGACCGCATCACGCACGAAGACATCCTGGCCATGACCGAAGCTGGCGCGCGCGCCGGCGTGCTGGCCGCGAAGGAGCAGCAGGTGATCGCCAACCTGTTCGAGCTGGACTCGCGCACCATCGGCTCGGCCATGACGCAGCGCGACCGCATCGCCTACTTCCACCGTGACGACCCCGACGAACTGATCCGGGTCCGCATTGCCGAAGAACCTTTTTCCACCTACCCCGTCTGCGATGGCGACATCGACCACATCGTCGGCTATGTCGATGCCAAGGACCTGTTCCAGCGCGCGCTGAACAACCAGCCCCTGTCGCTCATGGACGACTCCCTGGTCCACAAGGTGCTGGTCGTGCCGGACCGCCTGACGCTGGCCGAGGTGCTGGAGCAGTTTCGCCAGGTGCATGAGGACTTTGCCGTCATCGTCAACGAATACAGCCTGGTGGTCGGCGTGGTCACGCTCAATGACGTGATGAGCACGGTGATGGGCGGCCTGGTCAGCCCGGGCGACGAGGAGCAGATCCTGCGCCGCGACGAGAACTCCTGGCTGATCGACGGCGTCACGCCCGTCGAGGATGTGATGCAGGCCCTGGAACTCGACGAGCTGCCCCACGCCGAGGACTACGAGACCCTGGGCGGCTTCCTCATGGTGATGCTGCGCCGCATTCCCAGGCGCACCGACACCGTGCAATGGGGCGGCTACCGTTTCGAGGTCATGGACGTGGACAGCTACCGCATCGACCAGGTGCTGGTCACGCGCATGTCCGCCAGCAGCCCGGCCGCGCCGCCCAACGCCGGCGACACGGCAGCGGCCGTGGCCAAGGTATCCAGCATGTCGTCGGAGACGTCGTCCTGACGGGCAACGCAGAACAGCAGAACAACAGCCGCGCAGCCGCTCGGCGGCGCTGCGCGGCCCTCAAGCCGAGCGCGAGGGCTCTATCTCCCAGCGCCGCTGCGCAGCGAACACCGCATTCGGGTACTGGGGCTGTCCCCGGCTGCCGTTGTAGCGGCCCAGCGCCATGTAGGCATCGCCTTTTTCGCGGTCCAGATAGTGGCGCAGGATCACGCAGCCAAAGCGCAGATTGGTCTGCATGTGAAACAGCTTGCCGATGTCTCCATCGCCGATCAGCCGCATCCAGAACGGCATGATCTGCATGTAGCCGCGTGCACCCACGCTGGAGATGGCGAACTTGCGGAACGCGCTCTCCACCTGCACCAGCCCCATCACCAGAGAGACTTCCAGGCCGGCACGCTTGGACTCGTACCAGACGGTTTGCAGGAACTCCAGCCGCGTCGCCAGCTCCGGCTTGCGCGAACGCAGGCGCTCGCTGCTGGCCGTGAGCCAGCGCAGGTAGTCCAGCCGGGCCTCAGTGGAGGCAAAGCGCAGCTCGGGCGGCGCCGATCCCGTGACGGCGGAACTCAGCGCAGTGCGCACCGAATCGGCCAGCGGCTCCTCCAGCTGGCCACCGGCCCAGGCGGGCGCGGCCAGCCCGCCGAGCAGCGGTGCCGAGCCCAGCGAAGCCGCCAGGCGCAGGCAATCGCGTCGCGTCACCACGGGCGCCTGGCTCACAGGCCCAGCCTTTGCTTGAGATGGCCCAGCACATCGGCGGCGGCCAGCTTGGTCGCTTCCGTGTCGCGGCGATGCTGGTACTCGACCTGTCCTTCCTTGAGGCCCCTGTCGGACAGCACCACGCGGTGCGGCACGCCAATCAGCTCCCAGTCGGCAAACATGGCGCCCGGACGTTCGCCACGATCGTCCAGGATCACGTCCACACCCAGGGCCAGCAGCTCGGCATGCAGCTTCTCGGCAGCTTCCTTCACGGGTTCGCTGCGGTCCATGCCAATGGGGCAGACCACCACGGTGAAGGGCGCAATCGCGTCGGGCCAGATGATGCCGCGCTCGTCATGGTTCTGTTCGATGGCTGCAGCGGGCAGGCGCGTCACGCCAATGCCGTAGCAGCCCATTTCAAACAGCGAGGGCTTGCCGTTCTCGGCCAGGAAGGTGGCGTTCATGGCCTGGGAGTACTTGGTACCCAGGTAGAACACATGGCCGACTTCAATTCCGCGCTCAATGGCCAGCTCGCCTGCGCCATCAGGAGACTTGTCGCCAGCCACCACGTTGCGCAGGTCGGCCACCACATCAGGCTCGGGCAGGTCGCGGCCGAAGTTCACGCCGGTGATGTGGAAGTCGGCCTCGTTCGCGCCGCAGACCCAGTCGGCCATCACGGCGACCTCGCGGTCCACGACCAGCTTCACGGGCTGCTTCAGGCCGATCGGGCCCAGGTAGCCGGGCTGGCAGCCGAAGTGCTCCTCGATTTCGGCCACAGTGGCAAAGCGGAAGCCCACGTCCAGGCCCGGCACCTTGGCCACCTTGATCTCGTTCATTTCATGATCACCGCGCAGCAGCAGCAGCCAGATCTGGCTGCCTGCCACCTCGCCCTTGTCGTCGAGCTTGTCGGTGGCCAGCACCAGGGACTTCACCGTCTGCGACAGCGGCAGGCCCAGCTGGGATGCGACAGATTCGCAGGTGCTGTTGCCGGGCGTCGCCACCTTGGTCATCGCCTGGGACGCAGCGGGACGGGGACCCGCAGGCGCCAGGGCCTCGGCCTTTTCGATATTGGCGGCATAGTCGCTGCTCGGGCAGTAGACGATGGCGTCCTCGCCCGTGGAAGCGATGACCTGGAATTCCTCGCTCAGATCGCCGCCGATGGCACCGCTGTCTGCACGCACGGCACGGTACTGCAGGCCGAAGCGGTCGAAGATGCGCTTGTAGGCCGCGCGCATGGTCTGGTAGCTGACCTGGGCCGCATCACGGTCCTTGTCGAAGGAATAGGCGTCCTTCATGATGAACTCGCGGCCACGCATCAGGCCAAAGCGCGGGCGGCGCTCATCGCGGAACTTGGTCTGGATCTGGTAGAAATTCTTGGGCAGCTGCTTGTAGCTCTTGAGCTCCTGGCGCGCGATGTCCGTCACCACCTCTTCGCTGGTGGGCTGGATCACGAAGTCGCGGCCATGGCGGTCCTTGATGCGCAGCAGCTCGGGGCCCATCTTCTCGAAGCGGCCGGTCTCCTCCCACATCTCTGCAGGCTGGACCACGGGCATGGTCACCTCCACGGCACCGGCACGGTTCATTTCCTCGCGCACGATGGCCTCGACCTTGCGGATCACCCGCAGCCCCATGGGCATGTAGTTGTAGATGCCTGCACCCAGCTTCTTGATCAGGCCGGCCCGCATCATGAGCTTGTGGCTGACCACTTCGGCGTCGGCCGGAGCTTCCTTGAGGGTGGAGATGAAAAATTGGGAGGCTTTCATGGATCAGGGGCTTCGCGGGAATCGGGGCAGCGTGCTTGCCGCTGGCAAGGCACCGTGCATAATGGACACAATTCAGAAAATTGGGGTTCGATTATGCTTGACCGGGACGGATTTCGCCCGAACGTCGGCATCATCCTGCTCAACCAAAAGAACCAGGTGTTCTGGGGCAAACGCATCCGCACCCACAGCTGGCAGTTTCCACAGGGCGGCATTGACCGGGGGGAGACACCCGAACAGGCCATGTTCCGGGAACTGCATGAGGAAGTGGGGTTGATGCCCAACCACGTTCGCGTGGTCGCCCGCACCCGGGACTGGTTGCGCTACGAGGTGCCAGACCGGTACATCCGCCGCGATGCGCGCGGACACTACAAAGGCCAGAAGCAGATCTGGTATTTGCTGCAGCTCATGGGTCACGACTGGGATTTGAACCTGCGTGCCACCGACCACCCCGAATTCGACGCCTGGCGCTGGAATGACTACTGGGTGCCATTGGACGTGGTGGTGGAGTTCAAGCGCGGCGTCTATGAGATGGCCCTGACCGAGCTGGCCCGGTTCCTGCCCCGCGGCGAACAGCAACGCAACCGTTATCTGCGCAGCGGCATGCGCCCCAGGGAAGCCCATGAACAGGGTCCTGAGACATACACTGCGCCGGGTTTGCATCCAGCACGCTCAGGCAGCTTTCGCGTCAATCCCGGCATGGAGTTGCCGCCTGGCGCCTGTTTCGATCCTGATCCACAGTCGGGGCAGCAAGCCCTGCAACCCGATCCAGGCAAGGCCTGAAACCGGGCCAGAGCCATACGCAAAAGCGCACCCGAGGGTGCGCTTTTTCTTGGCCTTGAGAGTCTGGCGCCTCAGTGCCCCGCAATCACCATGTTGTCGCGGTGCACCATCTCCGGGCCTGCGGAATAGCCCAGCAGGCGCTCGATCTCCACCGAGCTTTTGCGACACAGCAGCCGCGCCTCGGCACTTGCATAGTTGGCCAGCCCACGCGCCACCTCGATACCCAGGGCATCGCGCACCGCGATCACATCGCCACGGGCGAACTCGCCATCCACATTCACCATGCCGATGGGCAGCAGGCTCTTGCCTTCGTCGCGCAGCTTGGCCACGGCGCCGGCATCCACGGACACGGAGCCGCGCAGTTGCAGATGGTCTGCAATCCACTGCTTGCGCGCCTGGTTCTTGTGCGTCTGCGCCAGGAGCAGCGTGCCGATGGACTCGCCTGCCGCCAGACGCACCAGCACGTCCTGCTCACGCCCCCAGGCGATGACGGTTGAAGCACCCGAGCCCGCCGCGCGCTTGGCCGCGAGGATCTTGGTGATCATCCCGCCCTTGCCAATGGACGAGCCCGCGCCTCCGGCCATCTCCTCCAGCGCCGGGTCGCCGGCATTGGCCACATCGATGAAACGCGCATCGGGATTGCTGCGCGGGTCGGCGCTGTAAAGGCCTCGCTGATCGGTCAGGATGACCAGGGCATCGGCCTCGATCAGATTGGCAACCAAAGCGCCCAAGGTATCGTTGTCACCGAACTTGATCTCGTCGTTGACCACGGTGTCGTTCTCGTTGATCACCGGCACGATGCCCAGCTCCAGCAGCGTCAGCAAGGTGTTGCGCGCGTTGAGATAGCGCTCGCGGTCCGCGAGGTCGGCATGCGTGAGCAGCACCTGCGCACTGCCCATGCCCTGTTCGCGCAACTTGGACTCGTACATCTGTATCAGGCCCATCTGCCCCACGGCCGCAGCGGCCTGCAGTTCATGAATCTCCTTGGGCCGTGCAATCCAGCCCAGACGCTTCATGCCTTCGGCCACCGCGCCGCTGGAGACCATGATCACCTCGCGCCGCCGGCCTCCATGGCTTTCATCCCCGCGCACCAGGGCCGCCAGCTGGCGGCTCCATTCCTGGATCGCGGCCTCATCAAGACCGCGACCTTCATTGGTCACCAGGCTGGAGCCGACCTTGACCACGATGCGATGGGCATCACGCAACAAGTTGGAAGACATGGATGGATAGTGATTCTTGCAGCGCAGGCCGAGGCAGACCCCGCCGCTGTTGTGATCAAGGCAATGGGTGGGACAGGCCGCTCTTACTCGGAATCGCGGGGAGCAAAACGCGGGTCGGTGAGATCCACGCCATCACCCTCGACTTCGACGAAGCGTGGGTCGATTTCCTTGGGACCGGCCTCGATCTGCTGCTGTTCATGCACATGCTTGTAGATGGTGCGGATCAGCACTTCGCAGCCTTCGCGCGTCAGGGCGGAAATCTCGAACACCGGGCCCTTCCACTTGAAGCGCTTGACGAAGTCCTTGACGCGTGCGGCGCGCTCCTCGGCCGGCACCATGTCCAGCTTGTTGAGCACCAGCCAGCGCGGCTTGTTGTACAGCTCGGCATCGTACTTCTGCAACTCGCCCACGATGGCCTTGGCCTGGGCCACAGGATCCACGCTGTCATCGAACGGCGCCAGGTCCACCACATGCAGCAGCAATCGGGTGCGCTGCAGGTGACGCAGGAACTGGTGGCCCAGGCCGGCACCTTCCGACGCGCCTTCGATCAGCCCGGGGATATCGGCCACCACAAAGCTTTGCTCGGCGGCAACACGAACCACGCCCAGATTGGGATGCAGCGTGGTGAACGGATAGTCGGCAATCTTGGGACGCGCATTGGAGACTGCGGCGATGAAGGTGGATTTGCCCGCATTGGGCATGCCCAGCAGACCCACGTCGGCCAGAACCTTGAGCTCCAGCTTGAGGTTCTTGCGCTCACCGGGCCAGCCAGGCGTCTTTTGCCGTGGCGCGCGGTTGATGGCGCTCTTGAAGCGCAGGTTGCCGTAGCCGCCATCGCCGCCCTTGGCAATGGTCACCACCTCGCCGGGCGTCAACAGCTCGTAGAGCACCTCCCCGGTTTCGGCATCGCTGATGATGGTGCCAACCGGCATGCGCAGCGTGATGTCGTTGCCTGCGGCACCGAACATGTCCGAGCCCTTGCCGTGCTCGCCGCGCGTGGCATCGTGGCGACGCGAGAAGCGGTAGTCCACCAGGGTGTTGAGATTGACGTCGGCCACCGCGTAGACATGGCCTCCACGGCCGCCATCTCCTCCATCGGGACCACCGAATTCCTTGTATTTTTCGTGCCGGAATGACACGCAGCCATTGCCGCCATCACCGGCAGCAATGTCGATATAAGCTTCGTCGACGAACTTCATGAGGCATCCAGTTTACAAAAAGCAGTGTGCACCAGACAGCCCCAGGCCACACCTCAGAGACGGAAAAGGGGACGAGCGCACGATGCACCGCCCTCCTGAAACGACAAAGCCCCGACAGGTCGGGGCTTCGAGCGTCGAAGTGACAGAGCTTAGGCAGCCGTCACGTTGACCGTGTGCTTGGACAGTGCACCCTTGACAGCAAACGACACGTGGCCGTCCACCAGAGCGTACAGGGTGTGGTCCTTGCCCACGCCGACGTTGTCGCCGGGGTGGAACTTGGTGCCACGTTGGCGCACGATGATCGAGCCGGCGGTGATCAACTCACCACCAAAAGCCTTCACGCCGAGCATTTTGGGCTTGGAATCGCGCCCGTTTCGCGTAGAGCCGCCGCCTTTTTTCTGTGCCATGACTCAGCTCCTGGATTAAGCAGCGATCGCCACGATCTGCAGCTCGGTGAACTGCTGGCGATGGCCTTGGCGCTTCTGATAATGCTTACGACGGCGCATCTTGAAGATGTGCACTTTGTCGTGCTTGCCGTGAGCAACCACGGTTGCCTTGACAGACGCACCGGACACCAGAGGTGTGCCGACCTTGATTTCAGCGCCGTTGCCGACTGCCAGAACCTGATCGATCACAACTTCTTGGCCTACGTCCGCAGCAATCTGTTCTACCTTGATCTTTTCGCCAGCTGCAACGCGATACTGCTTGCCGCCGGTTTTTATGACTGCGTACATTTAAACCTCTTGAATTTGAGAGTTCCGCGAACGAATTTCCACGGAAGCCGGAGATTCTAGCACGCACTCACATTCCTTGCATGAAGCGCTCCCCTCCTTCGCCCAAACAACCGCCAGAGCGGGTCGCAGGCAGGGTCGCTCTTCCTATAATTGACGATCCACTTGGCGCCCGCAGTACCTTGACCACAGCTCTCTCCACCCCCAATCCGCTTGCCCTGATCACTGACGACATGCGCGAGGTGGATCATGTGATTGCCCAGCGCCTGACGACCACCGTCCCGCTGATTGCCCAGATCTCCCAGTACATCATCGCTGCAGGCGGCAAGCGCCTGCGGCCCGCCCTGCTGCTCATGGTCTGCAATGCATTGGGATACGAAGGCAAGGACAGGCATGTCCTGGCTGCCGTGGTCGAACTGATTCATACAGCCACCCTGCTGCACGACGACGTCGTGGATGAATCCACGCTGCGTCGCGGCCGCCCGACGGCCAACGAGACCTTCGGCAATCCGGCCAGCGTGCTGGTCGGCGACTTCCTGCACTCGCGCTCCTTCCAGATGATGGTGGAAGTCGGCAGCATGCGCGTGCTCAAGATCCTCTCGGATGCCACCAACGTGATCGCCGAGGGCGAGGTCCAGCAACTCATCAACACGCACGATGCCTCGCTGGACGAAGCCGGCTACCTGCACGTCATCCGCTCCAAGACCGCCCAGCTCTTCGAGGCCAGCGCCCAGCTGGGCGCCGTGCTGGCCGACGCGCCCCGCGAAATCGAGCAGGCCTGCGCCAGCTATGGCCAGGCGCTGGGCACGGCCTTCCAGATCATTGACGACGTACTCGACTACGCAGGCGATACCCAGGAAATGGGCAAGAACCTGGGCGATGACCTGCGCGAAGGCAAATGCACCCTCCCCCTGATTGCCGCCATGCAACGCGGCACGCCTGAGCAGGCCGCCATCGTGCGCGCCGCCATCGAACAGGGCTCCACCGAGCAACTGACCGCCGTAGTGGATATCGTGCGCAGCACAGGTGCGCTGGACGTGGCACGCGAGGCCGCACATGCCGAGGCACGCCGCGCCATCGACGCAATAAATGTGCTCCCAAGCAATTTGCATACGGCAAGTTTGCTACAATTGGCGTCTCAGCTTTTGGAGCGACGCACCTGATTCAGGCTGCTCGCTTTTTCTACAAAAGCAACGGGGTGTAGCTTAGCCTGGTAGAGCGCTACGTTCGGGACGTAGAGGCCGGAGGTTCGAATCCTCTCACCCCGACCATCTGGTCATTCCATCTCCATCACACCATTGCGCCAGGTTCAAGACCCAGGCGTGTAACAGTGTGTCTGGCATTCCAAGTGCTCAGTGATGATAGGATAAATGTCCTTTCCTCTCACACGTCTTGCTACATGGCTGTTGCTGACTCCTCGCTCAAGAATGCATCCGCTGTCGCATCGCTTCCCGGCATCGGGCGGGCTCTGATTTCAGCAGGCAAGGTATCGCAACAGGCAGCGGAAGCGGCTGCCGGCAAGGCCGCCACCAATCGCACCTCGTTCATTGCAGAACTGAGCGTCGCCGGCACCCTCTCTGCCCTGGAAGTGGCGGAGACGGTTTCCACCATGTTCAGCGCGCCGCTGCTCGATCTTGATGCGGTCGACGCCATGCGCCTGCCGCAGGATCTGCTGGACGCCAAGATCATCAGCACCTATCGCGTCCTGCCTCTGAGCAAGCGCGGCAACCGCCTCACGGTGGCCACCGCCGACCCGACGCAGCAGGAAGCCGCCGAGCAGATCAAGTTCACCACCCAGTTGGGCGTGGACTGGATCATCGTCGAGGCCGACAAGCTGGAGCGACTGATCGCGCAGCAGAACAAAAGCGCCAGCGAGGCCATGGACAGCTATGGCGGCAGCGGCGACTTCGAGTTCGGCGACCTCAAGCCTGATGAGGTGGCAGAGGAAAAGGACAACTCGGCCGCAGCAGACGTCGAAGATGCGCCCATCGTCAAGTTCCTGCACAAAATGCTGCTCGACGCCTTCAACATGCGCGCGTCGGACTTGCATTTCGAACCCTACGAGCACCAGTACCGGGTGCGCTTTCGCATTGACGGCGAGCTGCGTGAAATTGCATCGCCGCCCATTGCCATCAAGGAGAAGCTGGCCTCGCGCATCAAGGTGATCTCGCGCATGGACATCTCGGAAAAGCGTGTCCCGCAGGACGGGCGTATGAAGCTCAAGGTCGGCCCGGACCGCGTCATCGACTTTCGCGTCAGCACGCTGCCCACGCTTTTCGGCGAGAAGATCGTGATCCGTATCCTGGACCCGAGCTCGGCCAGGATGGGCATCGACGCCCTGGGCTATGAACCCGAGGAGAAGGCACGCCTGCTTGAAGCCATCAGCCGCCCCTACGGAATGATTCTGGTCACAGGCCCCACCGGCTCGGGCAAGACAGTGTCGCTGTACACCTGCCTGAACCTGCTGAACAAGGCCGGCGTGAACATCGCCACGGCGGAAGATCCTTCGGAAATCAACCTGCCCGGCGTCAACCAGGTCAATGTGAACGAAAAGGCCGGCCTCACCTTTGCCACTGCGCTCAAGGCTTTTCTGCGCCAGGATCCCGACATCATCATGGTCGGTGAAATCCGCGATCTGGAAACGGCCGACATCTCGATCAAGGCAGCGCAAACCGGCCACTTGGTGCTGTCCACCCTGCACACCAATGACGCACCGACCACGTTGACGCGCATGCGCAACATGGGCATTGCGCCCTTCAACATCGCATCGAGCGTGATCCTGATCACCGCCCAGCGCCTGGCCAGGCGCCTGTGCCCTCAATGCAAGGAGCCGGCTGACATTCCGCGGGAGGCCCTGATCGATGCAGGCTACGACGATGCGGACATTGACGGCAGCTGGGTCACCTACAGGCCCGTCGGCTGTCCGGCATGCAACAACGGCTACAAGGGCCGCGTAGGCATCTATCAGGTGATGCCTATCAGCGAGGAAATCCAGCGCATCATCCTGCAGGACGGCAGTGCGCTGGAGATCGCCGCACAGGCCAAGCGCGAAGGCGTGCGGTCGCTGCGTGGCTCGGGTTTGCACAAGGCCAGACAGGGACTGACCTCGCTCGAAGAAGTGCTGGCAGTCACCAATGAGTAAATAGCGCGGACAGCGCAGACAACAAACGAGGGAGCACGATGGCCACAGCCGCGTCCAAGGGAATCAAGGAATTTGTCTTCGAATGGGAAGGCAAGGATCGCAACGGCAAGATCATCCGAGGCGAGACCCGGGCCGGGGGCATCAACCAGGTCCAGGCCATGCTACGCCGCCAGGGCGTGCTGCCCAGCAAGATCAAGAAGCGCCGCACACGCGGGGGCAAGAGGATCAAGCCCAAGGACATTGCGCTGTTCACCCGCCAGATGGCAACGATGATGAAGGCGGGCGTCCCGCTGCTTCAGGCCTTCGACATTGTCGGACGGGGCAACACCAACCCCAGCGTGACGCGCCTTCTGGCCGATATTCGCGCCGACGTGGAGACCGGCACCTCGCTGAACGCGGCCTATCGCAAGCACCCCATGTACTTCGATAGCCTCTACTGCAATCTGGTGGAGGCGGGCGAAGCGGCCGGTATCCTGGAAGCCCTGCTGGACCGCCTGGCCACGTACATGGAGAAGACCGAGGCCATCAAGTCCAAGATCAAATCGGCGCTGATGTACCCGATCTCGGTCATCGTCGTGGCCTTCATCGTCGTGACCATCATCATGATTTTCGTGATCCCGGCCTTCAAGGAAGTGTTCAGTTCGTTCGGCGCCGACCTGCCGGCGCCGACGCTGTTCGTTATGGGCATCAGCGATGTCTTTGTCCAATGGTGGTGGTTGATCTTCGGCGTGATTGGCGGCGGTCTCTACTTCTTCATGCAGGCCTGGAAGCGCAACGAGCGCATGCAGCAATTCATGGACCGTACGCTGCTGAAGGTGCCGGTCTTTGGCGTGCTGATCGAGAAATCCTGCGTCGCACGCTGGACGCGCACGCTGTCGACCATGTTTGCCGCGGGCGTCCCATTGGTCGAGGCACTGGATTCTGTCGGCGGCGCATCCGGCAATGCCGTGTATGCCAATGCCACGGAAAAGATCCAGCAGGAAGTCTCCACCGGCACCAGTCTCACCGTGGCCATGACCAATGCCAATGTCTTTCCGTCCATGGTGCTGCAGATGTGCGCCATCGGCGAGGAATCCGGCTCCATCGACCATATGCTGGGCAAGGCGGCCGATTTCTATGAAGAAGAGGTCGATGACATGGTGGCTGGCCTGTCCAGCCTGATGGAGCCCATCATCATTGTTTTCCTGGGCACCCTCATCGGCGGCATCGTGGTTTCGATGTATCTGCCCATCTTCAAGCTGGGCCAGGTGGTCTGATGGTTTTGGAACTCTGGATGCAGGCTGCATTGGGCGGCCTGCTGGGCCTGTTGGTTGGCAGCTTTCTCAACGTGGTGGTGCATAGGCTGCCCCGCATGATGGAACAGCAATGGAATGCGGAATGCGCCCAATGGGCGCAAGAGAAATCTTCATCCTCCGCCACGCCATCGCCCGCCACAGCGCCGCCGCCTGCCGAGGCGCCCCTGAGCCTGAGCCGCCCCCGCTCGCGCTGCCCGCATTGCGGCCATGCCATCCACTGGTACGAGAATATTCCCGTGCTCAGTTATCTGGCGCTGCGAGGCCGGTGCTCCGAATGCAAGGCGTCGATCAGCATCCGCTATCCGCTGGTGGAATTGGCCTGCGCCGCGCTGTTTGCCTACTGTGCGGCGCAATGGGGCATCACGCCCACAGGCGCTGCCTGGTGCCTTTTCAGTGCGGCCTTGCTGAGCCTGGCATTGATCGACTGGGACACCACACTGCTTCCCGACGACATCACCCTGCCCTTGCTGTGGGCCGGACTGCTGTCGTCGGCGCTGCACTGGACCGCCGTGCCTCTGGCCGACGCGGTATGGGGCGCTGCAGCGGGCTATCTCTCGCTGTGGCTGGTTTACTGGGCCTTCAAGCTGGCCACCGGCAAGGAAGGCATGGGCTACGGCGACTTCAAGCTGTTTGCCGCGCTGGGCGCCTGGTTCGGCTGGCAGGCACTCGTGCCCATCATCCTGATCTCGTCGGTGATTGGCGCCATCGTGGGCATCGCGTTGAAGATCAACAGCCGCCTGCGTGAGGGCGGCTATGTTCCCTTCGGCCCCTTTCTGGCGGGCGCCGGCTTTGCAGCCATGGTGTTCGGACCGCAGCAGATGCTGCAATCCCTATTGGCGGCCTTGGGCCTTTGATTCAACACTGCGGCATGGCCCCCAGCATCGCCCCGCCCTTGCTTGCACGCCCGTTTCGGCTGGGCCTGACGGGCGGCATTGGCAGCGGCAAGAGCACCGTCGCAGCGCAACTGGGCTTGCGCGGAGCGGCCGTGATCGATGCCGACCAGATCTCTCGCAGCCTCACCGCCCCCGAAGGTGCTGCTCTGCCCGAGATAGCGCGCGTCTTCGGGCCCGAACTGATTGATGCCAGCGGCGCCCTGGACCGCACGCGCATGCGCGAACTGGTCTTTCAGCAGCCCTCGGCACGACAGCAGCTGGAGGCCATCGTCCATCCCCTCGTGGCGCAGCAGACGGCCCGGCAAGTGGAGCAGGCCACAGTGGCTGGGTGCCGACTCATCGTGCATGACATTCCCTTGCTCGTGGAGTCCGGCCGCTGGCCTGCCATGCTTGATGCGGTGCTGGTCGTTGACTGCCGCACCGAAACGCAGATCGCTCGCGTGATCGCGCGCAACGGATTGCCACGCGAGGCGGTGCAGGCCATCATCTCGGCCCAGGCCACACGTGCGGCACGGCTGGCAGCCGCCGACTGGGTGCTCTACAACGACGAGGCCATGACGATAGAGGCTTTGCGCGCATGCACCGATCGAATCTCTGCATGGTTCGGGCTATGATGCACGCCATGGCTTGGCCTGTGCGTGTAATTCAGCATGTGCACGACGTAGACAGCTGATTCCTGTGCACCCCGAGGAGCCCAGCAAGCGTGATCCTGTACGAATATCCTTTCAATGAGCGCCTGAGGACCTACCTCCGGTTGGAACAGCTATATCGCCGCCTGAGCGAGTTGCTGTCGCGCGCTCATTCCATCGATCACCATTTTGCGCTGGTCACCATCTTCGAGATCATGGACGTGGCGGCACGTACCGACCTGAAGACGGACGTGCTCAAGGACCTTGAGCGCCACAAAAGCCTGCTCGACAGCCTGCGCGGCAATCCCGACATTGCCGAGCACATGCTTGACCAGGTCTCACGCCATGTGGAGCAGTGCTTTGCCCAGCTCAATGCCCAGAACGGCAAGGCCGGCCAGACCCTGACTGAAAACGAGTGGCTGATGGCCGTGCGCAGCCGCATCGGCATCCCCGGCGGCACCTGCGGCTTCGACCTTCCGGCCTATCACGCCTGGCAGTTCCATGATCCCCAGATACGCCTGCGCGATCTGGAGGACTGGGCCAGCACCCTGACCCCGCTGGGTCAGTCGCTGCAATTGCTGCTCAAGCTGCTGCGCGAAACCGGCGTGCCGCAATGGGTGGCTGCCGAAAAAGGCGTGTTCCAGCAGGCCATGCCGCCCGGCCGCAGCTTTCAGCTGCTGCGCCTGCGCATAGACCCGTCGTTGAATCTGGTTCCGGAGATCAGCGGCAACCGCCTACTGGTTTCGGTGCGCCTGCTCCGCCCCGAGAACGGCGCCAAGCCTCAACCCTGCAGCGAAGATGCCTCGTTCGAGGTCACGCTTTGCAGCTGATGGACAAGACGGCCGACATGCCCTCGAGCGCCCCCGCCCCCCAGCCCGCCAGCCTCTCTTCTGCCGGCCCCACGGTGCGCTGCCCGACCTGTGCAGGCCCCAGCCTGTTCGCACCAGCCAACCGTTTCCGCCCCTTCTGCAGCGAACGCTGCCGCCAGATCGACCTGGGCGCATGGGCCAATGAGGAATTCCGCGTGCCTGCACCGATGCCGCCCGAGGATGCGCCCTTCGGCGATCCTCGCACCGAGCCTTGATCAGGCCCGATCAGGCTTTCGGCTGGCCTGCCTCGTAGAACCCGGCATCGAAAGGCAGCCCGCGTTCCTCGCTCAGCCACTGCAGCACCGGATAGGCACCTGGCAGCACCGGATGCACCTGCAGCGGAAGTTGCTGCCAGGCCATCTGCTGGCCTTCACGCATCTCGAACTCCCCGCTCCAGCGCGTGACCTTGCACCAGTGCAGGCGCACCAGGGCATGCGGATAGTCATGCTCGGTCACCTTCCAGACTTCAGCGGCCGCGATCTCTACGCCCAGTTCCTCTTGCATCTCGCGGCGCAAGGCCTGCTCCACGGTCTCACCGGCTTCGATCTTGCCGCCCGGAAACTCCCAGTAGCCTGCATACGGCTTGCCCGGCGGACGGCTGGTGATCAGCAACGCGCCATCGGACTCGCGAAGCAGCACGCCAACGGCGACTTCGGTGTGCTTGCGCCGCACTGGCGCCTGCGACTCGGCCGCCTCAGCGCGGGCCTTGGGGGAGATTTCTTTTTCAGTCACTTGATCTTTCGCAAAAAAGTCTGCCCAGCCCAGGGCCAGGCAGCAGGTGCTCAGAGTTCAGCCTCTTCAGCCAACCCCTGGACATCGGCGATGCCGGTCTGGCGCTGACTCGGGCGCTCGGCACGGCCCGCATAGTCGCGCGCAAACTGGTGGGCCACGCGACCGCTGCGTGAACCGCGCTCCAGCGCCCAGACCAGGGCCTCCGGGCGTGCCGCCTCGATCGTGGCCTGGTCCAGGCCCAGGGCCTCCAGCCACTGTGCCACCACGCGCAGGTACTCGTCCTGGCTGAACGGGTAGAAGCTCACCCACAGGCCGAAACGCTCGGACAGCGAGATTTTTTCCTCGATCACCTCTCCGGGATGCAGCTCCCCATCCTCGCCGCGCTGGTAGGTCAGATTCTCGGACTGGTACTCCGGCAGCAGATGGCGGCGATTGCTGGTCGCATAGACCAGCACGTTCGGGCTGGCGGCGCTGACCGATCCATCCAGAATGGACTTCATGGCCTTGTAGCCAGGCTCGCCTTCCTCAAAGCTCAGATCGTCGCAATAGATGACGAACTTCTCGGGCCGGCCGGCCACCACATCGACGATGTCGGGCAGGTCGGTCAGATCGGCCTTGTCCACCTCGATCAGGCGCAGGCCCTGCGAAGCAAAAGCATGCAGGCAGGCACGGATCAGCGAGGATTTGCCCGTGCCGCGCGCGCCGGTGAGCAGCACGTTGTTGGCCGTGCGGCCGGTCACGAACTGCTCGGTGTTGCGCGCGATCTTGTCCTTTTGCACATCGATGTTCTGCAGGTCGGACAGCTGCATGGCGCCGACATGGCGCACGGGCTCCAGCAAACCGCAGCCGTTGGCGCGCTTGCGATAGCGCCAGGCGATGGCGGTATTCCAGTCTGCGGGGGATTGCAGCGGCTGGGGCAGGATGGCCTCGATGCGCTGCATCAGTTGCTCGGCGCGCTGCACGAGTTGCAGCAAGGGGGCGGCGACGGCTTCTGTGGGCAATGTCATGGATGTCTCTCGAATACGGATCTCACGGCCACCGACGCTGGATATGCCCGGGAATCGAGATGGATCTCATGCCAACGCCAGAGCTTTTGCGCGCCGGCCGCCATTGAAAGCTGGCAGCAGCCAGGCACAAGGCCTGCGGCTGCCGGCGGCACGGTGGGTGGAGAGTCAGGAGCGGTAGTCGGCGTTGATGCTCACGTAGTCGTGGCTCAGATCGCAGGTCCACACGGTCTGCTCGGCCTGCCCTCGGCCCAGTAGCACGCGCACGATGATCTCCTGCTGCTTCATCACGCGCTGGCCGTCTTCCTCCTGATAGGCAGGGTTGCGGCCGCCATTGACTGCGACATGCACATCGTTCAGGTACAGGTCGATCTTGGTCTGGTCCAGATCGTCGATGCTAGCATAGCCCACCGCCGCAAGGATGCGGCCCAGGTTCGGATCGCTGGCAAAGAACGCCGTCTTGACCAGGGGTGAATGCGCGATGGAATAGGCCACGAGGCGGCACTCAGCCTCGGTCTTGCCGCCCTCCACCTTGACGGTGATGAACTTGGTGGCGCCTTCGCCGTCGCGCACGATGGCCTGGGCCAGCAGGCGCGACACATCCAGCAATGCAGCCTTCAGGGCCTGGCCTTCGGCACTGGTCAGCGAAGTGATCTGCGCATTGCCGGCCTTGTGCGTGGCGACCAACACAAAGGAATCGTTGGTCGATGTGTCGCCGTCGATGGTCACGCGGTTGAACGATCCGTCGGCCAGCTCCTTGACCAGAGGCTGCAACAGTTCAGGTGCGATGGCGGCGTCGGTGGCCAGAAAGCCCAGCATGGTCGCCATGTTGGGGCGAATCATGCCCGCACCCTTGCTGATGCCGGTAATGCTCACGCGCTTGCCGCCAATGTCCACGGCGCGGCTGAAGGCCTTGGGCAGGGTGTCGGTGGTCATGATGCCTTCGGCGGCCGTGCCCCAGTTGTCGGCCTTGGCTGCTGCGATGGCAGCTGGCAGGCCGGCGGCGATGCGATCCACGGGCAGCTCTTCCATGATCACGCCAGTGGAGAACGGCAGGATCTGCTCGGGCTTGAGCTGCAGCAGCGCAGCCAGATCCGCACAGGTGCGGCGCGCGCGCGCCAGTCCGTCAGCGCCGGTGCCGGCATTGGCATTGCCTGTGTTGATGACCATGGCACGGATGGCGCCGGACGTCTGGGCCAGGTGCTCGCGGCTGACCTGCACGGGCGCTGCGCAGAAACGGTTCTGCGTGAACACACCCGCCACCGAAGCGCCCTCGTCGAGCAGGAACACGGACAGGTCCTTGCGGTTGGCCTTGCGCACACCGGCTTCGGTGACGCCGATGCGAACGCCGTTGATCGCCAACAGGTCGGCGTGCACGGGAGCGGAGAGATTCACAGGCATTGAGGGGCTTCCTACAGTGAAAGAAAAACGCGCTCCATTATCGGAACAAACCGGGGCGGCACGTATTTCATCGACCTTAAAAAAGAAAACGGCACGGAGTGCATCCGTGCCGTTTTCCGTGTCTTGCGGCGTCTTACGACGCCGGCCGCATCACGACAGCTTGCCGTGGCACTGCTTGTACTTCTTGCCGCTGCCGCAGGGGCAGGGATCATTGCGGCCCACGCGAGCGCCTTCGGGCAACTCCAGCGGCTCGTCTTCGAGGGAGCCACCGATGTCGCCATCCGAGGGAGCGCCATAGGTCATGTGCTCCAGGCTGTGGGCGCTGCGCTGCTCCATGGCCTCGGTGGCCTGCTCCACCTGTTCGCGCGACTGCACCTGCACGGTCATCAGCACGCGCGTGACTTCGGTCTTGACCTGGTCGATGAGCTGGCGGAACAGCTCGAAAGCCTCGCGCTTGTATTCCTGCTTGGGCTGCTTCTGGGCATAGCCACGCAGGTGGATGCCCTGGCGCAGATAGTCCAGCGCGGACAGGTGGTCACGCCAGTTGGTATCAAAGCTTTGCAGCAGCACGGCGCGCTGGAATTGAGTGAAGTTCTCGCGTCCGATCAGCTCGACCTTGGCCTCGAACACTTCACGGGCAGCCTGCAGCACCTTCTCGAGGATCTCCTCGTCGGTGATGGCATGCGCGGACTGCACTTGCGATTGCAGCGGCAGCTGGATGCGCCATTCGCTTTCCAGCGCCTTTTCCAGGCCGGCCAGATCCCATTGCTCTTCCATGGACTCGGCGGGCACGTACTGGCGCACCAGGTCGGACACCACGTCATCGCGCATCACCGTGATCATCTCGTGCAGGTCCGAGGCGTCGAGGATCTCGTTGCGCTGCTGGTAGATCACCTTGCGCTGGTCGTTGGACACGTCGTCGTATTCGAGCAGCTGCTTGCGGATGTCGAAGTTGCGGGCCTCGACCTTGCGCTGAGCGCCTTCGATGGAGCGGGTCACGATGCCGGCTTCGATGGCTTCGCCATCGGGCATCTTCAGGCGGTCCATGATGGCGCGCACACGGTCGCCCGCGAAGATGCGCATCAGCGCATCGTCCAGGCTCAGGTAAAAGCGCGAGGAGCCGGGGTCGCCCTGGCGGCCCGAACGGCCACGCAGCTGGTTGTCGATACGGCGAGATTCGTGGCGCTCCGTGGCGATGATGCGCAGGCCACCCAGGGCCGAAACCTTGTCATGCTCGATCTTCCAGTCGGCGCGCATCTGTTCGATGCGCTGCTGGCGTTCGGCTTCGGACAGGGATTCATCGGCCTCGACAGCCGCAACCTGCTTTTCGATGTTGCCGCCCAGCACGATGTCGGTACCACGACCGGCCATGTTGGTGGCGATGGTGATCATGCCGGGACGGCCGGCCTGGGCCACGATGTCGGCCTCGCGCTCGTGCTGCTTGGCGTTGAGCACCTGGTGGGGCAGGTTTTCCTTGTTGAGCAGCTCGTCGATGATTTCCGAGTTCTCGATCGAGGTCGTACCCACCAGCACGGGCTGGCCGCGCTCATGGCATTCGCGGATGTCGCGGATCGCCGCCTCGTACTTCTCGCGCGTGGTCTTGTAGACGCGGTCGAGCTGGTCGTCGCGCTTGCTGGGACGGTTGGGCGGAATCACCACGGTTTCGAGGCCGTAGATTTCCTGGAATTCGTAGGCTTCGGTATCGGCCGTACCCGTCATGCCCGCCAGCTTGCCGTAGAGACGGAAGTAGTTCTGGAAGGTGATCGAGGCCATGGTCTGGTTCTCGGCCTGGATGGTCACGCCTTCCTTGGCCTCGACAGCCTGGTGCAGGCCATCGCTCCAGCGCCGGCCCGCCATCAGGCGGCCCGTGAACTCGTCGACGATGACGATCTCGCCGTTCTGCACCACGTAGTGCTGGTCACGGTGGTAGAGATTGTTGGCGCGCAGCGCCGCATACAGATGGTGGACCAGGGTGATGTTGGCCGGGTCGTAGAGCGAGGCGCCCTCGGCAATCATGCCGGCATGGCCCAGCAGGCGCTCGGCGGCTTCGTAGCCCTGGTCGGTCAGGAATACCTGGTGGCTCTTTTCGTCCACCGTGAAGTCGCCGGGCTTGGTCACGCCTTCGCCCGTGCGGGGATCAGCCTCGCCTTCCTGGCGCACCAGGTTGGGCACGATCTTGTTCATGGCCACGTACATGGCCGTGTGGTCCTCGGCCTGACCGCTGATGATCAGCGGCGTGCGGGCCTCATCGATCAGGATGGAGTCCACCTCGTCGACGATGGCGTAGTTGAGCACGCGCTGAACGCGGTCGCCCGACTCGTAGACCATGTTGTCGCGCAGGTAGTCGAAGCCGTATTCGTTGTTCGTACCGTAGGTGATGTCGCTGTTGTAGGCGGCCTGCTTTTCCTCGCGCGGCATGTTGGGCAGGTTGATGCCCACCGACAGGCCGAGGAAGTTGTACAGCTTGGCCATCCAGGTGGCATCGCGGTTGGCCAGATAGTCGTTCACCGTCACCACGTGCACGCCATTGCCCGACAGTGCGTTCAGGTAGACCGGCAGCGTGGCGGTCAGCGTCTTGCCTTCGCCGGTGCGCATTTCCGCGATCTTGCCGTAGTGCAGTGCCATGCCGCCCAGCAACTGGACGTCGAAGTGGCGCATCTTCATGACACGCTTGGACCCTTCGCGCACCACGGCGAAGGCTTCGGGCAGCAGGTCGTCCAGCGACTCTCCCTTGGCCACACGCTCCTTGAATTCCTGCGTCTTTGCGCGCAGATCCTCGTCGCTGAGCTTCTCGTAGTCGGGCTCCATCGCATTGATGCGAACGACCGTCTTGCGGTATTGCTTGAGAAGCCGATCGTTTCGGCTGCCGAATAGTTTGGTGAGGAAGTTGGTGGCCATGCGAAAAAGACACACCGCCACCCGCTGAAGCGGACTGCGGTGTGCCTGGAATCCCTAGATTGTTGGATTTCAGATGGGGCCGCTCCACCTGCCTGCAAGTACCCTGCTGGAGAACACATGCGGCCGGGCTGAAGCGAGAACCGAACAATTGATTCTAACTGTCTCTGTCCAACCCTCTTCCAGGCAGGCCGACGCATGCGGCCGCAGAGCCCTGAACCCGAATTCCCGGACCCGCGTCGCCCTGCAGATGCTGCTATAACGAGGGTCCCGGCTGGCGCATGCCTACGCTGCCTGACCAGCCTTCAAGCCCATGACCTTCACACGCCGCAACCACGCCGTCACCGCCCTGCACGCTGTCGAGAACTCGCCGACACTGGCCCGGCTCGCCCAGCTCACACGCGACTCCAGCAATCGCCTGACGGCCATCCTGCCCCTGGTGCCGCCGCTGCTGCGCGACAGCCTGCAGGCAGGCCCCATCGAGGGCAGCACCTGGTGCCTGCTGGTGCGCAACAACGCGGCAGCGGCCAAGATACGCCAGCTGCTGCCGGCCATGGCCGCCCACTTGCGCACCAAGGGCTGGGATGTGGCCGAGATCCGCCTCAAGGTCCAGGCCTGACCGGCCACTGAAGAGCGGCTGCTGAAATCGGGGCACGGAAATGAAAAAAGGCCTCCTGAGGAGACCTTCTGGTGCGGTTGTCGGATTCTAAAAATCATGCAAGCCATTGATTTTTAAAAACAAATGCCAAATCCAAAAATCAGGGATACACCAGGGGATACAAATTCCCCAACGACTTTGCAACGGCCAACCTGCTGGCCCCGCGCTGGCCACCTCCACCAACGCAAGAGCCCGCCACAGTGGGCGGGCCAACTCCAAGTTCCTCCCCTGCCTTCCCGTCCATCGCCGGACGGCTCATCACCTGGACTTCGTTAGTTCACGGTGTTCCAGGTGTTCCCAGTGTTCCACCCTTGAAAATCAATAGGTTATGGCGGAACACTCGGAACACCCAGCGTGTTCCGGTGTTCCACAAACCCAGCGATCAGAATATCAATCCAGCTTTTCATACTGTATTTGATAAATGCGCTCTTTACGGGCGTGAATTCTCTTGCTCTTAGATGACTTGCCATCCTTTCCAGGTAATGGCATTGCTCCTGCACCTTGCAATACACGAATGGCCGAGCCGAAATCAAAGCCTTTGAGCGCCTCGCGCAGACCATCGGCAGTAAACCAATACTCCATTCCCTGCCCGTCATGCGCCCACCAACCTGCGCGGTTCTGCACGCGCTGCTCCTTCTCGTCGTAGGCGCCGTTGGCATCCGAGAAACGACTATCCCCGTGACGTTCGATGAAACTTCGCACCGCCTGCAGCACCTGCCCCTGCTCGGCGTTGCCTGAAATTTCACCGCGCTGCGCAAGCCAAGCGGCAAAGCCGACTTGCGCCGCGCTGGTGGCCTCGCCTTCTTTCCATCCGGTGATGCCGTAGGCGGTGGCCAGCTCCCCGGCCAACGCCAGCACAGCCAGGCGGGCAGCAGCTCGTGCAGGCTGGCCGTCGCCTGCACTGGCGCTGTTGCTGGTCATCAGCTCGGCCTTGATGGCCTCCAAACTGGCGGCCATGTCCTGCGTGTCGCGCGTGAGCTTCTCCAGGAAGGCCCGGCCCGCTGTACCGTGGTGCTGGCGGCTTGCGCGCTTGATGGCATCGGAGAACGCCGGGCCGCTGGCGTGGCCGTGCAGCAAGTCCCATGCGCCATGCCGGCGTTGCACTGGTATATCCAGCAGGCGCACGGCTTGGCCAGCCTTGATGCGCTGGCCCGCGTCCTGCATGCTGGTGGCGATACTGCGCTCGCCTGTGGACAGAACTGAGCTGCGCCAGCGGGTGACGGTGCGGGCGGCTCCGCTGCGGCTGGCACGGGCTTTCCCTCGGCCATTGCCCAGCATGTAGACCACCTCGCCTACATCACGCGGGTCACATTCGCTGATTTCATCCAGTGCCAGCAGGCCATCGCCAAACAGTGCGGCGGTTCCCTCCAGGCCGTTGGCCGTGGCCCGCCAACTGCGGCGGTAGCTCTCGCCACCCCAGACGCTGCACGCGGCCTGCAGAGCCGTGGTCTTGCCAGTCGAGCTGTCGCCCACCAGGTGCAACCCTCCAGACTCCATGCCCACCAGCGCCAGCAAAGGGCCAGCGAAGGCACTGCACAGCGGCAGCACCAACATGGGATTGCCCACGGCAGAGGCTGCGATAGACGCCTGCCAGCCGGGCAGTGTGCCGCGCTGGGTGTACTCATCAATGTGCAGCCCCTGGGCCTGAAAGGTCACGCGCGCGGCCCTGGGACCAATGACGCCATCGGGCAGGGCAAACGCCTTGAAGTCGCCACCTGCCCAGCCCGTTTGCGTAGCAGCCTCCATCTGCCGCACTGGTGTCTGGTTTTGCAGGTACACGGCCAGCGATTGGCGGCCGGCCTGGCTGGGGTCGATGTATACGCCCATGGACAGCAGCACGCCGCGCAGGTCTGCGCCGTCGCCCTTGAGCATCTCCATGGGCATGGCCCACTGTCGCCAGTGGCCGCGCGTGTCTCGAAAGCGCAGCAGGCGCCCGAAGTTGTTGCCCGCGCTGTCGAAGGTGACGGCTTCGATGTGCAAAGGGCCGCTGATGCGCTGTTGCGTCAGCGTAGGCGGCGCATTGCCTCGACCCGGCTTGGCACCGAAGTGCCACACGCCCGGACGGTAGCGCGTGCCGTCTGCGGCCTGGTACTCATCGTCCAGCACAACGAAGCGCGGGCGCTCGGTCTCGCCGGGGATGGGGTTGTTGACGCTGGCCCTGGTGCCTGGCGCTGCTGATGGGAGCGGCCGCACCTTCACATGACACCCGACACGCTCCCACAAATCGGCCAGGCTCTGCACAGCCGCGGCCTGCGGCTTCCTGCTGTTCATCAGCATGTAGTCACCTCCGTGGCACGCACGTCCAGCACCAGCGCACCAGCCTTGCCAGGCAGTGGGCCAGCGTCGATGGTCATGGGGGCAGGGTGTGTCCTGGCGCACGCCTTGCGCAGCGCGGCCAGCGCCTGGGCATCGGGCTTCCGGGCCTGCTTGAGCGCGGGCTCTGCCTGAAAGTGGAGCGGGTGCGGCCAGCACGGAGTGCGCCTGGTCAGTGCAATACGCACCAGCCGCGCACGGTTACAAGCCAGCGCTACGGCTGCGGTGCTGTGGTCAGCGGTTTTCATGGGGCAAGCCCTCCAGAACCTCGGCAAAGCACGCGCGCACCGCGCCAGTGCCAGCCAGGGAAAACAGGTCGTTGAAGTCGGTCGCCTTGCGCGGGCGGTGAGCAGGGAACTGCGGAGCAACCACCAGGCCGCCCACAGCCAGCGCGGCGGCGCGCGCTGCTGCCATGCCAGGGTTGCCCTCGGTGGTGTGGTCATCGTCAGCCGCCAGGATGATGGGCATAGTCGGGAACTTGCGGCGCAGGGCCTGGGCGACGGGGGCCAGGTTGCCGGCGCTGAATGCGGCGGCCACGGCCAGGCCAGTCGCGGCGCGAATGCTGTGCATCGTTGCCATGCCCTCGCCCAGCACCAGTGCCATGCCGGGTCGGCCTACCGCGTGATAACAGCCGTGCACACGGCCACCGGACATGAACCGCTTGCGGCCATCAGGCGCAATGGTCTGCAGGCTGTGCAGGATGCCCGATGTGTCCCGCATGGGCACCAGCAGCGCGGCACCCTCGGCACGCAGGCCAAACGGTTGGATGCCCTTGGCGGTCAGGTAGGGGTGCTGCATCACCGGCAAAGCTGTTTCCCACCTTGCGCATGCCTCTGAGTGGGCCTGCTGCTGGCGCTGCAGGGTCGCGGCATCACGCTGAGCCTTCGCGTCACGCACGCGCTGGCGCATGGTGTCGCGCTCGGCCTGGGACATGGCGCTGTCTGCTTTGCTGCACCAGACCTGGGTCAGCCCGCTGCGCCAGCAACCGAACACGCCAGCCGGCAGGCCGTCTGCATGCAGCACATACCAGCCCGCACTGTCGCTGCGCTTGCCGGTAGTGCTAAACCTATGTAGCTGGCCATCGGCGTGGATGGTGTCAGGCGGCAGGATGCCAGCGGCCTCCATGGCTTGGGAAAACTGCCCGGCAATCATTGCCCCATCTCCAGCACGCGGCGCAGTTCTTCCGTAGTGCGGTCATCCTCACCACTCAGCACAGACATTGCCACGCTGTTCAGTTCAATGACGCGCAACACCATGGAGCGGAGGAAAAGGTATTCAGGTTCGTTGGGCAGGTTGCTTCTCAGATGAACACTGATGGACTCAATTTCCTCGACGCAGGACAGCGCCAGTTCATCGCGCTCCGCCCTCTGCCACGGGGCAATGGCCACAACGCTCATAAAGCACCGCCCTTCTTGATAGCAGCCAGCATGTCCTCATAGCTGCTCTCCGTCAGGTTCGCCACGTCCATTGCCACAAATGCCGCCATGCTTGCCAGGCGTCGGATACGTGAATTACTCGCGGTCTCGGCTTCGATAGTTTTGGCAATCTCGACAACCCATTCAAGGGCTTCTGCCGCAGTGCGAAGGGGGTCAATTACGTCCTCGGGATGCAGTCCGCCAAACATACGCCTGCAGGCCGAAAGGTCCTGCTGGCAGGCATCAGACAACGGCGGCGGCAGTGCTGATAGCGGCAGTCCGAGCGTAATGCAGTCGATGGCATCGCGCGGCTGCACGTCAGGCTGTTTTTGGCAAGGCTGCGCCCCCACTGCCTCGCTGGCAGCGTTTTTCTTGGTCTTCATGGTTCAGCCCTCCAGGATGGCGGACAGGTTGCGCAGCGCGGAAAGGGCTTGAATGGCCTTGCGGCGGGCGCCGGGCAGATTGGCCTGAGGTTGGCGCAGATAGAACACGGCCATGTTCAGCGCGTTGTGCGCATCGGCGTGCAATTGGATGGGGTCAGGCGTGCCCGTGGTGGGCGAGGTGGGCGCAGCAGTGCGCAAAGAGATAGCCATGATTGGCTCCAAGCAGGTTCGGTTTGCATAAACCACCGCTCCACTTCCACGTGGGGGCGGTGACTCGATGGGTGTGGAAGACCGGGAACCCGCTTGCGCGAACCGGCCAGGCTTGCGCCTGCCCATCGAGCCACCATAAAAAGGGGCACGAACGACAAAGCCGCACTCCATTGCGGGAACTGCGGCTTTCGTCGCAGCGGATTCAGCGGACTTCCACATCCGATTGCGCGTAACAGGCGCAATACATGAACTGTAGCACGGCATCTTGTAGCGAGGGAAGGGACGGCGCATTACTGCAACCCCTTCTCTGTCAGGCACTGGCGCCCTGCGTCGGTCAGGCGGTAGCGTCCCGGCTGCGTCAGCAGGCCATCGCTGTCCACCACGGTGATGCGCTCCATCTCGATGGCGTCATGGCCAAAGCGCTGGCGCAGTTGGCGGATGACCTCCGGGCCATTGGACACACCGGCAATGCGGTCAATGGCCTCGCGGGCAATCCAGTTTCTCGAATCAACCAGGGCACGAACCACACGGGTCTGACGTGGCGTCATGCTGCGGGTGCTGATACGATGGGCGCCGTTACTAGGGGCGCTCAGTTCTGCATTGCGGGGCTGGGCGTTTTCTTTTGGGCTCATGCCTGAACCCTCCATGCATGGCGGATGCGCGCGGCGACGGAGAAGATGGCGAGCAGCATCATTCATGCCCCCCAGCAAAAGCCCGTAGCTTGGCGTCGGCCAGGTGCTCGGCAGCCTGGGCGGCGCGCGCAGCCTGTGCATCGAGCGCGGCGCGCATGACCCGGGAGGCCTGGGCGGCGCGCACTGCCTGGGCGTCGAGGGCGGCGCGTGCGTAATCGTTGCCAGGCTCACGGCCTGCCATCGGTGTGGTACCGCGGGAGACTCCTGGCTCTGCGGAGTCAATGATGGCGAAGGCGCTCATGCGGCCACCTGCAGGCGAGGCATGCGCTTGGCCTTCTGGGCTTCAATCCAAGTGTTCAGCTCACCATCGTCGAAGAACACGGCGCTTTGGCGATGGTCACCCATCTTGATGGGGCGGGGAAAGCTGGGGTCGAGCTTCACCAGGCGCTCGATGCTGGAACGGCTTTGACCGATAAGAGTGGCGGCAGTGGATTTCTTGATAAGAGGCATGTTCTTGCGTCCTTGCGCTTTGTGAGACATGCCGCGAATGTCTGCGGAGGGGGCCGCGTCTACCACCTCGCGCGCGTTTGCGCCTGCTATCGCGCGTTGGAGCCTGCCCGCGCCCTCCTTACCCGGTCGCGCAGGCTATCCCTTGAAAGCTCCTGGGGCTTGTCGTTCGCATCTCGCCACTGGATACGGCCATCCTCCGTCACGCCCACAAGCGGCGGGCGCGGCGTCGGCCCTACAGCCCACGCCCGCATCAACACGAAAACCTGCGCGGCATCGCCGCCACAGTCCCGCATGGCCTTCTCCACCAGCGGGGCCAGCAAGTCCCGCCGCTGGCGCTTCATTGGCATCACGGCCACCCCAGCAGTGGGCGAGCCCTCCATGGCGTCAGCATCTTCTGGCCCCTGCCCTCCCATCTCCCCTGGTAGCGGCTCCCACTCCATCACATACCGCGCCAGCTCGGCGGCGTTGTGTCTCGCCTTGGCCTCGTCCTTTTGCCCTGTCGCCTGCGCCAGCTCGGCCACCCATTCCTCCGTGAAGGCGCCGCGCTCGCAGCGTTCGTACACCACACCCCCAGCGGTCTCATCAAACTCCAGAAGCTGCCGGACTGTGAACGGGAAAGGCAGCAACGGGCGCTGCCCCGGAAGGCCATACATGCCAGGCTCACCCTGCTTCGGCTCAGGATCGCTCAGTCCGGTGCAGGCCGCCAACTCCTGCGGTAACGTCACTTGCACCGCTTCTTCATCCAGCGCCAGCCAAAGCCCATCACGCCGGAACACGTAGAGCACTGCACCGCCATCACCAAAGCTCTCCCCGCTCAGCATGCTCATGCCCAGCAGGGCCCGCAGGTCTTCCCGCTGATAAGTCTTTATCACCACCACACTGCCTTAGTACAACACCTGTAGAGAATGCCCCGGCAGGCGAGCAGGCTCCCCGCTTTTCATCTCGCCGGACTATCCGGGGCAAAAACATCGCGCGCCTACACCTCAGCTGTCGGGGGCTGACTGGCTGCGCTGCTGTTGAAAGATGCCAAGGTACGCAGGCGGTACGCACGGAATCTAGGCTTTGCTCCCGTACCAAGCAAAGGGCGCGTGCTGCGAACCGACAACGCTGCTATGCAGCGCCACCCCTCATCCAAGTCAAGCCTGCATGCGCGGCGGTCGAGCAGCCTGCGGAACGAGCCCAAGCACGGCGCACGGTAGCGGTAGAGCGCTGGCTCCCCACAGCCACGCAGGCCATGCGCCATTGCTCGCCTCGCCACTGTACTTTCGATGGCACGGAAAAACGCGCCTCTGAGCCTTAGTTTGTTCCCTAGTCGGCACAATCTGGGCCTGAGGCATTGGCGGCTTGGTCGAAGAGGGAGCGTCTATGACTCACATGTGGAACTGCGAATACCAGCAAACGACCCTGAGCCGCCATCCAGCTAGCAGCCCGAAAGCCGTCACAGCATGGCTTGAAAAACCTCGCCTTCCTGCAGCCCCATGTCATCCAAGGCCACAAACCAGGTAATTGCACATAGGCATGCTCCGTGCGTAGGATATAGTGCTCGTTACAAATTAGCTCGCGGATCTGATTCAACAACCGCGTGGCACGTAACACAGGAGAGGCGGCGGGTTTCATGCCTGAATTTAGTACTGTATTTTCGTCCAGCGCAGCTGCCGCAAGGGCAGGCTATAGGCTTCTTGCGGCAACTTTTACGTACCGTTTTAGCCCGCAAGCGCCAGATATGGCCTGCAGCTTCATGCGGTCTACACTACGTTAGATCATTAGGAAATAACCATGCCAATCGTCATCACATTTGATATTCAAGGTGCACCACCGCAAGAGCGAAATCGTATTCAGAGTTTCTTTGAGCGCTTTGGCTGGGAAAACCTAGGCGGAAGCTCATATCGATACCCCCGATTAGGTACAGATGATCAGCCCGTAGAAGACTGGTTCAACCATATCATTCCAGCGCTAATGCTTTTTCGTACATATTTGCTTTCAAGCGGGCGGCCATTGACTAAATGCACGCTGGATGTTCAGTCCTCTTCTGGTTACAATCCAAATGCTAACTACGGCAGCCCACCACATACAGGAGTGGCAGCGCCGCTCTATCAACCTACCAATGTCGCTTTTGGTGAGCAAAATCTTCGAGATTGGCTAACTAATCTTCCCTACCCATATTGATCTAACAATTCTTTCCAGGGGACCGTCAAAAGCTGCGCTTTTGCCGCCCCCTGAATCCAGACGTTAGGCCTATGAATTGACCACCATGCGTAAACCACGTCAGCCACGAGCGATTGACTTCGACACGGCTACTCATGAAGAGTTGGACGAGTATGGAATGGGCCTGCTCGCGCTTGACGAGGCACCAGAATTGTCAAAGGTTCTGCGCGGCCATCTCTTGATCGAGAGGACGATTGAGACGTTGATTTCACGAAAACTAGAGAAGCCGAAAAAGTTCTTTGACAACCATCGAGTCACCTTTGAGATGAAGGTAGATCTGGCGGATGCGCTCGGCGTTCTACCTTCACCATATGTCAGCGCTGCTAAGGCTTTGAACAACATTCGAAACGGCTACGCTCACCGCGAAGATCACAAGCTCTCGATTGAAGAACTCAACTCACTGAAAATCAATTGGGCACCCATCCAGAGACAGGCCTATGCCGTCGCGCTGGCAAAGAGGCCAGAAGAAGCAGCGGGCCTGGCCATAATCTTCCTAAACTGGTCGTTTCTGAGGCTGCTGCATCCTGTCGGATCGTGAGCGCGCAAAGGCCTAACCCTTCGCCGCCCGCTGAGCTTCAACGTTGCGTGTCCGCTTTTTCTCGCAGCCTCCGTCTGCTCCTGGCCGGCAGAGGCCATCGCGCATTGAAAAGCCATTCGGCTCGACAGCCTGCGGCTGACAGGGTCACGCTTTGGCGCCGAGCTTGACGCCAACACGTCTCCTGATGGCGGCAGCCCGCAGGCCGCAAATTGCTACATATTTAATAGCAGAAAACACAACCTGCACTAGGCGGAACACCTGGAACACCATGATCTCCTGCGGTGTTCCAGCACAAGAAAGAGAAAATAATATTCAAATCAACAACTTACATCACCTGGAACACCAGAACACCTGGAACACCACACAAATACAAGTCGCGTGCAATAGCAGCATGATGTTTCGGCCTTGGTGCTTCTGCCATCCACTTCATGCAGCACGCACACCAGCAAGGTCTGCCGCCAAGGCGTCCAGCCTGTTTGCCCACCACTGCATCAGTTCACGGCGCTGAGCCAGGTACTGCGCTTTGTTGTAGACGCCCTCAGTGCCTCTGACCTTGTGGGCCAGGGCGCTATCCACGATGCGCCATTCCTTCCCGGCCTCGTTGGCCGCTGTGCTGAACAGGTGACGCATGCCGTGGGGTGTCTGCCGTCCCTTGTAGCCCATGCGCGCAAGAGCCTGGTTGAACGTCATGTTGCTGATGGGCGTGTCCATGCTGGCGCGGCCCGGGAACAGGAGAGGGCTCTTTCCTGCGTACTGCTTTAGTTCGCGCAACAGCATCACGGCCTGGTCTGGCAGCGGAAACACGAACTCGCGGCGCTCCTTCTTCCTGCTGGCGGCCACCGTCCATAGCCTCGCCTCAAGGTCGAACTCATCCCATGGCGCTTCTCGCAGCTCAGACGGGCGCACCGCCAAAAGCGCCAGCAACTGCAACCCGATGGACAGAGAGCGCGACGGATGGGCGCGCATCGCACGAATCAGGCCGGGAATCTCTGCCTGGGACACATGGGCAAAGTTCTCATTGCGGCTGGGCGCAATGAACTTGTGCAGGTTGTCGATGGGGTTGAACTTTGCGCGGTCGGTCACTTGGGCCAGAGCGTAGATGTCTCGGCAGTAGGCCCGTGCCTTGGCGATGGTTTCGAGAATGCCCTTTTCCTCCATGCGCTTGAACAGGGCAAACCAATCGCTGGCGGGGATGGCTGTGTAGTCCCGTGCGCCCATGCTGGGTAGAACGTGGTTCTCAATCATGGCCTTGGCGCGGTCGTAGGTGTCACCTGTCCAGCTCTTGGCGTCCTTCTTGACCTTGAGCCACTCGGCTGCCAGTTGGGCGAAAGTCTCGCGTGGTTCCGCATCTTCCAGCGCAGGCGGGCTTTTCGCCTGGGGCAGCGGGATTCCTTCATCCTTGGACTGCTTGAGCCACTGGCGGGCCTTCTCGCGCGCCTGCTGGCCGGTGAGCTGATGCGTGCCCTTGCCATATCCACCAATCCCCAGCCAACCCCATTTCCCCTCTGGCGTCTTGTACCTGAGCTGCCAATCCTTCGTGCCGCTCGGCTTCACACGCAGGTACACGCCATCGCCGTGGCGCTCACGGTACATGGTGGTGCCAGGCTCAAGGCTCTCTATCACCGTGTCCGGCATGGGCCTTCGCTTGATTTCTTCACGCTTCATGCCGTGTATCCCTGAGTTAGAAAAAACCAGGTGATTCTGCAGGGATACACGAGGGGATACAAGAAAAGCCGTGCTGTGTAGCTGCATGCATGGGCATGTACAGGCATGCCTCCATGGCTAAACCCTTGTCAGAAAACAAAAAACCCGCATGTTTGAGCATGCGGGTTTATGTTTCTGGTGCCGGTTGTCGGATTCGAACTGACGACCTACCGCTTACAAGGCGGGTGCTCTACCAACTGAGCTAAACCGGCGAAGCACGCATTCTAGCGCAGAAAAATGCTGCCTCAGACTTTCCCGATGGGGCCAAGCACGCTTGCGGGAGCAACGGCATGCGCGCCGATGCGAAAAACCTACTTGACCAGCTTCAGCGAAGGCCGCGTACCCGAAGGCGGCGGCGTGCGCGGTGGCTCTTCGTCATCACCTTCGCTGTGGATGCTCACCAGCTGCACCACGCGCTCGTCGGATGCAGGCTCGGCCGGCACCTCAGCGGCGGCGTCCTGTGGCACAGGCTCATCGGACGCCTGCCCGGGCGAAACATCGTTGTCGGCTTCGGCCTCAGGCTCCGGCGCCGGGAAAGCCATGCCTTGCCCGGTCTCGCGTGCGTAGATGGCCATCACCTGCTCCACGGGCACCATGATTTCGCGGGGCTTGCCGCCAAAGCGGGCCGTGAAGCTGATGAAATCATTGCCCATCTGCAGGCCGCTGGTGGCGTCGTAGCTGACGTTGAGCACGATCTCGCCGTCGCGCACGAACTCGCGCGGCACCTGCACATTGCGGTCCACACGCACGGCGATGTGGGGCGTGAAGCCGTTGTCGGTGCACCACTCGTACAGTGCCCGGATCAGGTAGGGGCGGGTGGAAGTTGCTTCGGGGGCAGTCATGACGATCCCAGGAAATGAGTGGTCTGAGTGGTCGGAACACGAAAACGGGCAGGATGGCGACCGGTTGACCGCCTTCCCTGCCCGCGCAATCAGTCGTCAACCGATGCGAATTACTTGCGCATCACCTTCTCGGAAGGCGTCAGCGCTTCGATGTAGGCAGGGCGCGAGAAGATGCGCTCGGCGTACTTGAGCAGCGGGGCGGCGTTCTTGGACACCTCGATGCCGTAGTAGTCCAGGCGCCACAGCAGCGGGGCGATGGCCACGTCCAGCATGGAGAAGTTCTCGCCCAGCATGTACTTGTTCTTGAGGAACACGGGAGCCAGCTGCGTCAGGCGGTCGCGGATGTGGGCGCGGGCCTTCTCGATGGCCTTTTCGTTGCCCTTGACGTTGCGCTCCTCGAGCGTGCTCACGTGGACGAACAGTTCCTTTTCGAAATTCAGCAGGAACAGGCGCACGCGGGCGCGGTCCACCGGGTCGCCGGGCATCAGCTGGGGGTGCGGGAAGCGCTCGTCGATGTACTCGTTGATGATGTTCGATTCGTACAGGATCAGGTCGCGCTCGACCAGGATGGGCACCTGGCCGTACGGATTCATCACGCTGATGTCTTCAGGCTTGCTGAACAGGTCCACATCGCGGATCTCGAAGTCCATGCCTTTTTCGAACAGGACGAAGCGGCAACGGTGTGAAAAGGGGCAGGTCGTTCCCGAATAAAGCACCATCATGGTGGAGGCTCCTAAAAATCAAAAAGAGTGGGTCGCTCGCGGCGCCCACTCTGCACACAGTTCAGCCGCAGCAATTGCTTGCACGGCCTTCTGCAGTCACGGTTTTATTTGACGTCTTTCCAGAACGCGGCGTTGAGGCGCCATGCGATGAAGATGAAGACCGCCAGGAAAAGCAGCACACCCACGCCAATGCGGGTGCGGCTGTTCTGTGCCGGCTCACCCATCCATTGCAGGTAGTTCACCAGATCGCCAACTGCCTGATCGTACTGCACTGCGCTCATGCTGCCAGGAGAGACCTGCTCCCACCCCTTGAAAACCTGGGTCTTCACACCGTGCTCCTCGGCTTCTTCGAAGATGGCGCGGCGCTCGCCCTGCAGTTGCCACAGCGCATGGGGCATGCCTATGCTGGGGAAGGCCAGATTGTTCCAGCCCGTGGCCTTGGTGTCGTCGCGGTAGAAGGTGCGCAGGAAGGTGTAGAGGTAGTCGGCGCCCGTGCCGTTGTGGCCGGCACGCGAACGTGCGATCACCGTCAGGTCCGGAGGATTGGCGCCGAACCACTCCTTGGCTTCCTTGGGGTTGATGGTCGCCTTCATGGTCTCGCCGACCTTGTCGGTGGTGAAAAGCAGGTTGTCCTTGATTTCCTGCTCGGTCAGCCCGATGTCCTGCAGCCGGTTGAAGCGCATGAATGCGGCCGAGTGGCAGCTCAGGCAGTAGTTGACGAACAGCTTGGCGCCGTTTTGCAGCGATGCCGTGTCATTCGTCTTGCCCGGGGCCTTGTCCCAGGCGATGCCGCCTTCGGCAGCCTGTGCACCGGTCACGATGCCCAGGGCCGCGATCAACGTGAGAATCAGTTTCTTCATTGTTGTTCTCTCCAGCTTCAGTGCGGCTTGAACGTCACACGATCGGGAACGGGTTTGGTCTTGCCCAGACGGCTCCACCAGGGCATCAGCAGGAAGAAGCCGAAGTAGAACAGCGTTCCGACCTGGGACACGCGCTCGCCGATGGGCGAAGGCGGCTGCACGCCGAGATAGGCCAGGATCACGAAGTTGATCACGAAGATGCCGTAGAGATACTTGTGCCAGCTCGGGCGGTAGCGGATGGACTTGACCGGGCTGCAATCGAGCCAGGGCAGCGCGAACAGGATGATCACGGCACCGCCCATCACCACCACACCCCAGAACTTGGCATCGATGGACAGCATCATGGCGATGACGCCCAGGGCCACGATGGCGACCACGCCCTTGACGGCGGCCGGCAGGCGCGACTTGAGCACGCCAAAGCCCGCACCCAGCACCACGCAGGCGATGAGCACGTACATCATCTCGCTGGTGATGGCACGCAGCATCGAGTAGAACGGCGTGAAGTACCAGACCGGCGCAATGTGCGAAGGCGTCTTCAGCGGATCGGCCGGGATGAAGTTGTTGTACTCCAGGAAGTAGCCGCCGAACTCGGGCGCGAAGAACACCACGGCCGAGAACAGGAACAGGAACACCGTCACGCCGAAGATGTCGTGCACCGTGTAGTAGGGATGGAAGGGAATGCCGTCCAGCGGATGGCCCTTGGCGTCCTTGGGCGCGTTGGGGCCCTTGATCTCGATGCCATCCGGGTTGTTGGAGCCCACATCGTGCAGCGCCAGCAAGTGGGCCACGACCAGGCCCAGCAGCACCAGGGGCACGGCGATCACGTGGAAGCTGAAGAAGCGGTTGAGCGTGGCATCGCCCACCACGTAGTCGCCACGGATCAGCAGCGCCAGGTCAGGGCCGATGAAGGGAATCGCCGAGAACAGGTTCACGATCACCTGGGCGCCCCAGTACGACATCTGGCCCCAGGGCAGCAGGTAGCCCATGAAGGCCTCGGCCATCAGCACCAGGAAGATGGCGCAGCCGAAGATCCAGACCAGTTCGCGCGGCTTGCGGTACGAACCGTACAGAAGACCGCGGAACATGTGCAGATAGACGACGACGAAGAAGGCCGACGCACCCGTGGAGTGCATGTAGCGGATCAGCCAGCCCCAGGGCACATCGCGCATGATGTACTCCACCGAGGCGAACGCCTTTTCGGCGTCGGGCTTGTAGTGCATCACCAGGAAGATGCCGGTGACGATCTGGATCACCAGCACCAGCAGCGCCAGCGAGCCGAAGATGTACCAGAAGTTGAAATTCTTCGGAGCGTAGTACTCCGACATGTGCACGCGATAGGCGTCGAAAGCCGTGGGAAAACGGTTCTCGAACCAGTTCGTGAGCTTGGCGCCGGCGGGCGCATTCGGATCGATGTCCTTGAATTCGTGGGCCATTGTTCTTGTCTCCCTCAAGCCTTGTCTTCACCAATGAGGAGCTTGGTCTCCGACAGGTACATGTGCGGCGGCACCTGCAGGTTGTCGGGAGCCGGCTTGTTCTTGAAGACACGGCCAGCCATATCGAAGGTCGAGCCATGGCAGGGGCACAGGAAGCCGCCCTTCCAGTCGCTGGGCAGCGAGGGCTGGGCGCCCGGCTGGAACTTGTCGGAAGGCGAGCAGCCCAGATGCGTGCAGATGCCGACGACGACCAGCACTTCGGGCTTGATCGAGCGGGCCTCGTTCATCGCATAGGGCGGCGTGAACTCTTCAGGATGGCGCTTGGATTGGGGATCGGCCAACTGGCTGTCCAGTTCGGGCAGCTCCTTGATCTGGTCAGGCGTGCGCTTGATGATCCAGACGGGCTTGCCGCGCCACTCGACCGTGAGCTTCTCGCCGTCCTTGAGGGCGGAGATATCGACCTCCACTGCAGCCCCGGCGGCTTTGGCCTTCTCGGATGGCTGGAAGGTGCTCACGAACGGGACGGCTGTCGCCACGCCGCCCACCGCACCAGCGCACGCCGACGTGATGATCCACGTCCGCTTGCTGGAGTCGATTGGAGTGTCACTCATGGGGTTCCTCGAACTACGTCGCTTGAGTTGGGGTCAACAATAAATTGTAGCGGGGCGAGTATGGTTATTCCATGCTGCTTGTGCCGTTGACAGGCTCCAAAGCCGCGCAATACTGCGCTATCTCAAACTCTTTCCAGATGGAGCCAGCCATGGGCATGATGCAGGAATTTCGTGAGTTCGCAGTTAAGGGAAACGTGGTAGATCTCGCCGTGGGCGTCATCATTGGTGGAGCGTTTGGCAAAATCGTTGATTCCGTGGTAAACGACCTGATCATGCCGGTCGTGGGCCTGGTTTTCGGCAAGCTGGACTTCTCCAATCTGTTCGTCGTGCTGGGCAGCGTACCCCCCGGAACGGCGATGACGCTCGATGCGCTCAAGAAGGCCGGCGTCCCCGTATTTGCCTATGGAAACTTCATCACGGTGGCAGTGAACTTCATCATCCTGGCCTTCATCATTTTCATGATGGTCAAGCAGATCAACCGCCTGCGCCGCGAGGCACCGGCAGCCCCCGCTCCCGCGCCCGTCACCCCCGAAGACATCGTGCTGCTGCGCGAGATTCGCGACAGCCTCAAGCGCTGAAATCCGTGTTTTGACGCAAATCAAAACGCCCGTGGCATGGTTGCCACGGGCGTTTTCCATTACTGCGAATTCCCGATGCTTGGGCTAGCCATTCAAGCCGCCAATTTGCGCGCCATTCGCACGGCCTCAATCAGGCTTCCGGCCTCTGCAACACCCTGCCCCGCAATATCGAAAGCCGTGCCGTGGTCCGGACTGGTGCGTACCAGCGGCAGCCCCAATGTGACATTCACGCCTTTTTCCACGCCCAGGTACTTCACGGGAATCAGTCCCTGGTCGTGGTACATGGCCAGCACCGCGTCGAACTCGCCGGGATGGCCGGGAGCATTGCGGGCGCGCATGAACACCGTATCGGGCGCAAAAGGTCCGTGGGCGTCCAGGCCCTCGGCGCGCGCCTGGGCGATGGCCGGGGCAATGATCTCCACCTCCTCGCTGCCAAACAGGCCGCCCTCGCCCGCATGCGGGTTCAGCCCTGCCACACCGATCCGCGGCGGGCGGCCCAGGCTGCGAGACAGGGCCTCATGCGTGATGCGCAAGGTCTGCAGCAGGTTGTCCTTCGTTACCGCATCGATCGCCTTGCGCAGCGAGGTATGGATGCTGACCAGCACCGTGCGCAGCTCATCGTTGGCCAGCATCATGCGCACCGGCATGTGCGACAGCTCCACGCCCGCGTGCCGGGCCGCCTCGAATTGCAGCAATTCCGTGTGGCCGGGGAAGTCCACGCCTGCGGCATGCAGCGCCTCCTTGTGCAGCGGCGCCGTCACCAGAGCCGCGATCTCGCCGCGCAAGGCAGCCCGCGCAGCCCAGACCACGCAGCGCGCGGCCGCGTCACCGGCGCTGGCGCTCACCTGCCCCCAGGGCGCAGGACCGGGCAGCCCGGGCAGCTCCAGCAAAGGGATGCAATGGGGCGGCACC
This sequence comes from Delftia sp. WY8, assembly GCF_018437695.1. Taxonomy (NCBI): domain Bacteria; kingdom Pseudomonadati; phylum Pseudomonadota; class Betaproteobacteria; order Burkholderiales; family Comamonadaceae; genus Delftia; species Delftia sp. WY8. Next base: position 4,848,928 of record NZ_CP049795.1, on the reverse strand, counting down.
TGCCACAGTTGCCCAGCCGACTCGATGACGGCCACGGGCATGGGAATGGCGTTGTCGCCATCGCGCGCACGCGCCGCCACGGCGGCTGCCCGGCGCAGCGTCTGCAACTCGCCGACGACGAAGCAGCCGCGCATCTGCTCGGGCGCGTCCATGAACGCCTTGGCAATGGTCTCGGGCCCCACCCCGGCAGAGTCGCCCTGGGTTATGGCCATCAAGGCCGTGGACTGTGTGGAATCAGGCATTTTCAGTATCCGGATCAGGCAAGCCGGTCATTCGCGCCGCGCTTGCAGCAAAAGGCCTCGCCCCCTGGGCGGGCCAATAGTGGGCCACTAACAGGCCAGCATCAGGCCGGATTGTCGATCTCGATGAAACGGTGCTCCAGCCCCAGCTCCAATGCCACCTGCCCCGCCAGGGCCGGCGCACCATAGCGCTCCGTGGCATGGTGGCCTGCCGCCAGAAAGGCCACGCCCGTTTCCCGGGCCAGGTGCGCCTGCGGCTCGGAAATCTCGCCCGTGATGAAGGCATCCGCCCCAGCGGCAATCGCGGCCTCGAAGAAACCTTGCGCGCCGCCCGTGCACCATGCAATGCGGCGAATGGGGTGAATGGGGCGCTCTCCCCCCACGCAGACAGGCGTGCGCCCCAGCGCCTGCTCCACATGCCTGCCCAGCGCCGCCGCGTCGGCAAACTCCGCCGCAGCCATCCAGCCCAGGTTCTGCTCGCCAAACGTTGCCTGGCCCTCAAGCCCCAGCTGCACGCCCAACTGCGCGTTGTTGCCCCATTGCGGATGGGCATCCAGCGGCAGATGGTAGGCAAAGAGATTGATGTCGTGGGCCAGCAGCAGGCGGATGCGCTCCTTGAGCCAGCCCGTGATGCGGCCATCCATGCCGCGCCAGAACAGGCCGTGGTGCACGAAGATGGCATCGGCCTGCGCCTCGATGGCCGCCTCGATCAGCGCGCGGCTGGCCGTCACCCCGCTGACGATGCGGCGGATCTCGCCGCGCCCCTCCACCTGCAGGCCGTTGGGACCATAGTCCTTGAAGCGCTCGGGCTGCAGCAAACCGTCGAAGTGGGCCAGGAGTTCTTGTCGCGTGGTGCTCATGAAAGGATTGTCAGCGATCCATGCGGCGCCCAGGAAAAAGGGCAGCCATGCTGCCCTTCATTCCACTGCCAAGCTCAGCCGCGCCTGGGTTGCCAACCACGGCAGGCAAGGGGCCAGAAGCCGATGGCCGCGCCCAGGATGCCCATGGCCGCCACATAGTGCGCAGGCGCCATCACATCCACCTGCTGCCACACGGACACCAGCATGGGCGTCATGCCGCCGAACACCGCATAGGCCATGTTGTAGGCAAAGGACAGGCCCGTGAAACGCACCTCGGCCGGGAAGGCGCGCACGCCCACCACCGGCAGCAGCGCAATGCTGCCCACGAAAAAGCCCACCAGCGCGTAGCTCCACACCAGCGAGGACGCCGTGCCCGGCAGGTTCAGATAGAACGCATAGGCCGTCACCGTCATGCCCAGCCAGCCCGTGACCATGGCCACACGCGTGCCCATCCGGTCGGACAGCCAGCCCCAGAACACACAGCCCAGCGTCAGCGTCACCGTGGCCACGGCATTGGCCTTCATGGCCAGGGCCGCGTCGATGTGGAAGACCTTCTGCAGATAGGCCGGCGTGAACAGCACCACCACCACGATGGCCGTGGACAGCACCCAGGTCATCAGCGCCACCAGCACGCAGGCCTGGCGGTGGTCGCGCACGATGGTCTTGAGCGGCAGCTCGCGGTCGGCCTGCTTGCGCGCCATCAGCTCCTGGAAGATGGGTGTCTCATGCAGGAACTTGCGCAGGTAGACCGACACCAGGCCGAACACGCCGCCCAGGATGAAGGGCATGCGCCAGGCCCAGTCGTGGATCTCCTCGGCGCTGTAGGTGCTGTTGAGCCAGACACCGATGATGGAGCCCAGGAAAATGCCGCCCGTGATGCCCGAAGTCAGCGAGCCGATGGCAAAGCCGTAGTGGCGCGCAGGCGCATGCTCGGCCACGAAGACCCAGGCGCCCGGCATCTCGCCACCAATGGCCGCGCCCTGCAGCACGCGCATGGCCAGCAGCAAAATCGGCGCGGCAATGCCGATGGAGGCATAGGTGGGCAGCAGGCCGATCACCAGCGTGGGCACGGCCATCAGGAAGATGGACAGCGTGAACATCTTCTTGCGGCCCAGGATGTCGCCAAAGTGCGCAATCACAATGCCGCCGATGGGCCGGGCCAGGTAGCCCGCCGCAAAAATGCCCAGCGTCTGCAGCTGGCGCAGCCAGTCCGGCATCTCGGCCGGGAAGAACAGCTTGCCGATGACATTGGCGAAGAAAACGAAAACGACGAAGTCGTAGAACTCCAGGGTGCCCCCCAGGGCCGACAGGCCAAGGGTCTTGTAGTCCTGTCGGTTGAGAGGGCGTGCGGTCGCAACAGCAGGGGCCATGCCCGGCTGCGCTTGGTCAAGCGTAGTCATGGTTTTTTTCCAGGGATCGAACAGCAGGACGGCGCGGTGGATGCCACGGCAACGGATGAGCGTGCGGCGGCAGATCGTTCTGCAAGACTTCGGGATCGGAGGACTTGGCTCTCTCTTGGGGCCGGCTTGTGGGCCGGCGCAACAGCGAACGCGGCGTGGCGCAGTCGTCGGGGGATTCTAGGGTTTGTACTGTAGCTGTGTGGGGAGCGCGGCTTTGGTGCTCGCCCGCCGGCCCACCGCCCCGCTCACGACATGCCTCACAATGGGGCCTTGTACTCCCGCACAGAACACCACACTTCATGAAACGCACCTGGCTGCTGTTTTCGCAGGCGGTCACCATCCTGGTGGCTGCCTACTTCGTCGTTGCCACCCTGCAGCCGGACTGGCTGCGCCGCGGCGCCGTGCGCAGCAACGCGGGCATTGCGTTGCTGGAGGCGCCGGCAACGCCCGTCGGAGAAGTCAGCCCGGGCAGCTTTGCACCTGCGGCCAAGAAGGCAGCGCCGGCCGTGGTGAGCATCAACACCAGCAAGGCGGTACGGCATCCGCGCAGCAACGATCCGTGGTTCCAGTTCTTCTTCGGCGACCAGGGCACGCAGGAGCAGGCAGGCCTGGGCAGCGGCGTGATCATCAGCACCGACGGCTACATCCTGACCAACAACCACGTGGTCGAGGGCGCCGATGACATCGAGGTCACGCTGACCGACAGCCGCCAGGCCAAGGCCCAGGTGATCGGTACCGATCCCGAGACCGACCTGGCCGTGCTCAAGATCGCCCTGGACAAGCTGCCCGTCATCGTTCTGGGCAATTCCGACCAGATCGACGTGGGCGACCGCGTGCTGGCCATCGGCAACCCCTTCGGCGTGGGCCAGACGGTGACCAGCGGCATCGTCAGCGCCCTGGGCCGCAGCCAGCTGGGCATCAATACCTTCGAGAACTTCATCCAGACCGATGCCGCCATCAACCCCGGCAATTCGGGCGGCGCGCTGGTGGATGTCAGCGGCAATCTGCTGGGCATCAATACCGCCATCTATTCGCGCTCGGGCGGCAGCATGGGCATCGGCTTTGCGATTCCCGTGTCCACGGCCAAGCTGGTGCTGGACGGCATCGTCAAGGACGGCCGCGTGGTGCGCGGCTGGATCGGCGTGGAGCCCAATGAGCTGTCGCCGGAGCTGGCAGAGACCTTTGGCGTGAAGGCCGACTCCGGCGTGATCATCACCGGCGTGCTGCAGGCAGGCCCCGCTGCCCAGGCCGGCATGCGCCCGGGCGATGTGATCGTGCAGGTGGGCGACAAGCCCATCCGCAATGTGTCCGAGCTGCTGACCGCCGTGGCCGCGCTCAAGCCCGGCGAGGCCGCGAAATTCGATGTGCGCCGTGGCGAAGGCCCCGTGGAGCTGCAGATCACCCCGGGCCTGCGCCCTGCGCAGTCGGCACAGCGCATGCAGCGCCGCTGACCCGGCCCCCCCGCCCCAACGAAAAAAGCGCCTGTTCACAGGCGCTTTTTCCATTGCAGGGCCGGTGCTGAGCTACAGCTTGTGCAGGCGCTGGGCCGCGCGCCATTGCGCGCCGGGCGCCACATGCACGGGCGCATCGATGGCGGCGGCCTCCACGCACAGCATCTGCCGCCACCCCTGCGGCGGCATGTCGGGCAGACGTTCACACAGCGCGGGGCCGGGGTTCCAGACCACGGTCTCGGTCCAGGCGGCATCCTGCGAGATCCGCAAGCCGCCGCCAGGTGCGGCCAGCTCCATGGCGTTCCCGGGCCGGGGGTAGACGCGATCGAGCTCTTCGCCAAAGCGCACGTCACCGTGCTGCGTGGGATGGGTGTCGGCCACGGCATCCCAGTAAGGCAGGCCGTCAAGGCCTTGCAGCCGGCATTGCTCCACGTCCGCCACGCGCAGGTAGCTGTGCAAGGCGGCAGTGAAAGCCAAAGGCGTGTCGCCCCGGTTGTGCACTACCAGCTCCACGTCAAGCCGGCCGGGCAACAGCGTGACCTCCAGCCAGGTCTCGAAGGAATGCGGCCAGACGGCGCGCGTCTGCGGCGTGTCGGCGAGCCTGAGCCGCAGGAACAAGCCATCGCCGGCAAGAATCTCGGCCTGTGCTGCATCAGCCTGCCACGGCAGGGTGCGCGCAAAGCCGTGCTTGACCAGCGGGCCGCGTTGGTTGAATTGGGGAAAGCAGACCGGAATACCGCCGCGTATGGGTGTGTGGCCGTCATGGGCCGCCAGGGGACTCAGGAACAGTTGCTCCTCGCCATCTGCCTGCCAGGAGAGCAGTTGTGCCCCTTGCAAGGCCACCAGGGCGGCATCGCCGCAGGCCAGGCGCAGGCGGATGGCGGGCAGGCCCTGCCATGCATCAGCGCAGGCGCCGGGAGCTTGCGCGGCCGCAGGTAAAGCTGTTACTGCGGGAAAGGAAGATGTAACTTTCATGCTTGAATATAGCCTTTCCCCCGCCCAGCCTTCCTCTGTCATGCAACGCTCCCACGCTCCCTCTCCTCTTGTCCTGCGACTCGGCATGCTCGCCCTGGCCGCCTCCTTGGCTTCCTGCGGCGGAGGCGGTGGTGGTGACAGCAGCGCTGGCGGCGGCACCGGGGGCGATGGCGGCGGCACCGGCCAGCCCGGAGTGACCTCGGTCACCGTGCAATGGACGGCCCCGGCCGCCAGGGATGTGGTGACTGCAGGCTCGGCACTGACCCTGCGCGCAGGTGTTCTCGCAGATGGCGTGAATGCCGCCGATGGAACCGTGGTGAGCTTCAGCGCAGCCACAGGCGTCAGCACCTCGGCGCTGACCAGCTCCGGCGTGGCAACTGCCTCCCTGACCGGCGCCACGCCGGGCCGCCAGCAGGTGCAGGCCAGCGCCACCGTGGGAAGCCGCACGGGCAGCGCTTCGCAGACCTTCTATCTGCGCCCGGCTCCTGCGCCGCTGCGGGTGCTGGTGCCTGCGTATTTCTATCCCACGGGCGCGGGGGCCGCGGCCTGGAATGCGCTGGCAGCCAGCGCCCAGGCAAATCCGAACGTGCAGATGACGGCCATCCTGAACCCGGCCAACGGCATTTTCAGTGGCCCGGATGCGAACATCACGCGCGCCGCAACCGCTTTTGCCAACGCGGGCGGGCAGTTGGTAGGCTATGTGAGCTCCAGCTATGGCACGGGCACGCGATCGCTGGCCAGCATCCAGGCCAATATCGACAACTATTTCACGCACTACGGCGCAGGCCTGGTCAAGGGCTTCTTCATTGACGAGATGGCGGCCACCGCCAACCGGCTGGACTTCTACCGCAGCATCTACCAGTACATCAAGGCCAAGAATCCCGACCTGATCGTGATCGGCAACCCAGGCCTCGTGCCCGTGGCCGGTTATGCCGATGTGGCCGATGTGCTGACCACGTTCGAGGGCAAGGGCTCCACGTACGCCACCTACGATCCGCGCACGACCAGTTTCGATTGGCTGTACGGGCTGGCCAATAGCCACCAGGCCTCGCTGGTGCACAACGTGTCGGGCTGCGCGGCCATGCAGACGGCCGTGCAGTCGGCCGCCTCGGCACGCTACCAGGCGGGATGGATCTATGTGACCCAGCTGGAGTTCGAGCCCAGCACCGGCGTGGGCAACCCCTGGGCCGGGCTGCCGAATTACTGGGATGCCTTTGTGCAGACCGTGCGCGCCACCAATGCCGGGCAAGCCCTTCCCGCCTGCTCGTAGAGGCCGCTTGAAACCCCGGCGCTGAATGCAGCGCGGGCGCCTGTCAGGGACAGGCGCCCGCGAATATCGAGAAGGCGCAGGCCGCTCAGGCCGTGAGTTCGTCGGCGCGAGCCTGCGCTGCGGCGAAGTCGAGATCGCCCGAGTAGATGGCGCGACCGCAGATCACGCCCTCGATGCCTTCGTCCTCGACCTTGCACAGCGCCTCGATGTCGGCCATGCCCGCCAGGCCACCCGAGGCGATGACGGGGATCTTCAGCGATTGGGCAAGATTGACGGTGGCATCGATGTTGATGCCCGTGAGCATGCCGTCGCGGCCGATGTCGGTGTAGATGATGGACTCCACGCCCCAGTCCTCGAAGCGCTTGGCCACCGAATGCACGTCCTGGCCCGTGAGCTTGCTCCAGCCGTCGATGGCGACCTTGCCGTCCTTGGCGTCGAGCCCGACGATCACATGGCCGCCGAAGGCGCTGCAGGCATCCTGCAGAAAGCCGGGGTTCTTCACGGCAGCGGTGCCGATGATCACGTAGCTGATGCCGGCATCTATGTATTTCTCGATGGTGTCCAGGTCACGGATGCCTCCGCCGAGCTGCACCGGAATCCGGCCGTCCACCTCTTTGAGGATGGCCTTGATGGCCGCAAGGTTCTTGGGCTGGCCCGCAAACGCGCCATTGAGGTCCACCAGATGCAGGCGGCGCGCGCCGGCGTCGAGCCAGCGGCGGGCGATGATGGCCGGGTCTTCGCCGAACGTGGTCGACTGGTCCATATCACCCTGGATGAGGCGTACGCAGTGGCCGTCCTTGAGGTCGATGGCAGGAATGAGCAGCATGATGGTTTGCGAGCAATGAAGGCCTGGGATTCAGCGGCCGGTGCGGGGAAGAAAAGGGGATTCAGGGCTTCCAGCCCAGAAAGTTGCGGAACAGGGCCAGGCCCTGGTCAGCGCTTTTTTCGGGGTGAAACTGCGTGGCGAAAATATTATCGCGCGCGATGGCGCAGGCAAAGCGCCCGCCGTAGTCGGCCTGCGCAGCGCAATGCTGCGGCTGCTGCACCACGGCATAGAAACTGTGCACGAAGTAGTAGAAGCTGTCTTCGGGAATTCCACGCCACAGCGGGTGGGCATGGCCGGCGTTGTGCGTCTGGTGCACGCGGTTCCAGCCCATCTGCGGAACCTTGAAGCGGCTGCCATCGGCCTGGGTGCGGCCCGCCAGATCGAACTTGCGCACGTTGCCGGGGATGAGGCCCAGGCCGGGCACGTCACCTTCGTCGCTGTGGTCCAGCAGCATCTGCATGCCCACGCAGACGCCGAACAGGGGCTTGTTGGCAGCGGCATGCAGCACGGCTTCCTGCAGGCCGGATTCGCGCAGCTCGCGCATGCAGTCGGGCATGGCGCCCTGGCCCGGCAGCACGACGCGGTCGGCGGCCAGGACCACCTCGGGATCGGAGGTCACAACGACCTGCCAGCCGGAATCGGCGGCGGCCGTGCGCACGGCCTGTGAAACCGAGCGCAGATTGCCCATGCCGTAATCGACGACGGCGACGGTGTTGTCAGTCAAACTCATAGCGTGTGGCGCGTGTTCTGTCGGATTTTCGGCGGGATTGCCCGGTCAGATCAAGTTCTGGCCGATGCCAATCGCTTCTCTTTACAGAGCGCCCTTGGTCGAGGGGATGACGCCGGCCATGCGCTCGTCATGCTCCAGCGCAAAGCGCAGGGCGCGTGCGAAGGCCTTGAAGATGGTCTCGCACTGGTGGTGGGCATTGAAGCCCTTGAGGTTGTCGATGTGCAGGGTCACGCCCGCATGGTTGACGAACCCCTGGAAGAATTCGTAGACCAGCTGGGTGTCGAGCTGACCGATGCTGCCGGCCGTGAATTTCACGTCCATGTGCAGCCCGGGACGGCCCGAGAAATCGATGACCACGCGGCTCAGGGCCTCGTCCAGCGGCACATAGGCGTGGCCGTAGCGGCGGATGCCCTTCTTGTCGCCCACGGCCTTGGCGAAGGCCTGGCCCAGGGTGATGCCGATGTCCTCCACCGTGTGGTGGCCGTCGATGTGCAGGTCGCCCTCGCACTCGATGTCCAGGTCGATCAGGCCGTGGCGCGCGATCTGGTCGAGCATGTGATCCAGAAAGCCGATGCCCGAGTGCAGGCTGGCCTTGCCCGTGCCGTCCAGGTTGATGGCGACCTTGATCCGGGTCTCGGCGGTGTTGCGCTGCACTTCGGCGGTGCGTGCGGGGACTGCATTGCTCATAGGGATTCCTTCAGGGCCGCCAGCATCTGGGCGTTTTCTTCGTGGGTGCCCACGGTCAGGCGCAGGCAATTGGCCAGCAGCGGGTGCATGGCACTGACGTTCTTCACCAGCACGCCCCGGGCCTTCATCTCGGCCTGGGCACGCGCGGCATCGCGCACGCGCAGCAAGACCATGTTGGCCTCGGATGGCCAGATCTTTTCCACACCCGGCAGCGCGGTCAGCGCGTCGATCAGCGGCTGGCGCTCGGCGCGGATGGCCACGGCCTGCTGCGCATACAGCGCCTCGTGCTCCAGCGCGAAGATGGCCGTCTCGCAGTTGAGCACGCTGATGTTGTAGGGCGGGCGCACCTTGTCGATCTCGCCGACGATGGCGGCCGGGCCGATCAGGTAGCCCAGGCGCGCACCGGCCAGGCCGAACTTGCTGAGCGTGCGCATCAGCAGCACATGGGCGTTGCGGGCCGGGTCGGCGCGCATGTTCTCTGCCCAGCTGCGGCGGGCGAAGGGCTGGTAGGCCTCGTCCATGACGACCAGGCCGCCGATGGCGCCGACCGCGTCGATCACGGCCTGCACATCGGCCTCGGCCCAGAGCGTGGCCGTGGGATTGTTGGGATAGGCGATATAGGTGATGGCGGGGCGGTGCTCGGCAATGGCGGCGCGCATGGCGGGCACGTCCAGCTCGAAGTCGGCCGTCAGGTCGACCCCCACAAAGTCCAGGCCCTGCAGCCTGGCGCTCATGGGATACATGACGAAGCCCGGCATGGGCGCCAGCATGGTGGCGCGGCCCTCGGCGTGGGGCTGGGCACAGGCCAGGGCCAGCAGCGTGATGATCTCGTCCGAGCCATTGCCCAGCAGCACGGCGCTGCCGGCCGGCGCCTGCGCGTAGCGGGCCAGCATGTCCTTGAGCACTTCCTGGCGCTCGCCAGGGTAGCGGTTGATCTCCAGCCGGCCCAGGCGCTCGCCCAGCGCGGCCTGCAGCTCGGGTGGCAGTCGGAAGGGGTTCTCCATCGTGTCCATCTTGAGCAGGCCTTGCGAGGGCTGCACATGGTAGGCATGCATGGAGCGGACATCGGCGCGGATGCGCTCCAGGGCCAGGGCCTGAACCTGCGGAATGGAAGCTGTCATGGCATGCACACTTTCACGAGTCAGTGGGGGAAGAAATCCATAAGCGAAGCCGCTCAGGCCTGCTGCTGCTGCGGCGCCTGGTGCAGCGGGTGCACCATGGCGACGCCGCCAAACTGGGCGCCGTGCGGCAGGTGCAGGGTCAGCATCTGCTCGCAGCCGCTGTGCTGGGCGCAGGCCACGGCCAGGCAGTCGCCAAAGGCCAGCTGGTGGCGCGATTGCACGGCCCAGGCGGTCTCCAGCGTGGCGGCATCGGTCTTCCAGGGCGTCCAGGTCTGGTAGCGGCGGATGGCGGCGCGCGCATCGCCCTGCGGCAAAGGCTGGGCGGCCGTGGTGACCTGTTCATAGAACTCGCACAGCGACTGACTGCCGGTGCGCCCGCTGCGCGTGCGCCACAGCAGGTCCAGCCACTGCAGCACGGCGGCATGCAAGGCGCCCTGCCCCGTGTCTTCGGCAGCGACCAGCACGGAGGTATCGACGAAGACGGTGTTCATGCCTGGCCCTCGCGGCGCAGCGCGGCACTGCGCTGGGCGGGCTGCGTGGATGACGGCTGGCCGCCGTCCCAGCCGCGCTCGTCGGTGCGCCAGGCCAGGTAGGCGCGCTCGTAGGCGTCCTCGCGGCGCTGCATCTCGGCCATGAAGTCGCCCACCATGCGCGAGACGCTGGTGCCGCGGCGCGCGGCCTCGATGCGGGCCCATTCGAGCACGCTGTCTTCGACGGTGATGGTGAGGTTCTTCACAGGGTGCAAGTCTACACGAAATTCGTGCTCCACTGATTTCGTGTCGATTCTTGACATACTTGCTCTAGCGTTCAGGCAGCAAAAAGCGCCGCCCCTTTCGGTGACGGCGCCTTCGTCCAATAGGAAGCGAGTGTCTACTTCAGGCGCATTTCGGCCGCGCGCGCATGGCCTTGCAGGCCTTCGCCATGCGCCAGCACCGAGGCGATGCGGCCCAGGGTCTGGGCGCCCTGCTCGCTGACCTCGATGAGGCTGGATCGTTTCTGGAAGTCATAGACCCCCAGCGGCGAGGAAAAGCGCGCCGTGCCGCTGGTGGGCAGCACATGGTTGGGGCCGGCACAGTAGTCGCCCAGGCTTTCGCTGGTGTAGGCCCCCAGGAAGATGGCGCCTGCATGGCGCAGCAGCGGCTCCCACTGGTGGGGATCGTTGCTGGAGACTTCCAGGTGCTCTGGCGCGATGCGGTTGCTGATGGCGCAGGCCTCCTGCATGTCGCGCGTGAGGATGAGGGCACCCCGGTCGCTCAGGCTCTTGGCGATGATGGCGCGTCGCGGCATCTCGGGCAGCAGGCGGTCGATCTCGCGCTGGACGGCGGCGATGTAGTCGGCATCGGGGCACAGCAGGATGCTCTGCGCCAGCTCGTCATGCTCGGCCTGGCTGAACAGGTCCATGGCCACCCAGTCGGGCGGCGTGCTGCCGTCGGCCAGCACCAGGATTTCACTGGGGCCGGCAATCATGTCGATGCCCACGGTGCCGAACACCCGCTTCTTGGCGCTGGCCACATAGGCATTGCCGGGGCCGGTGATCTTGTCCACCCTGGGGATGGTGGCCGTGCCGTAGGCCAGGGCCGCCACGGCCTGGGCACCGCCGATGGTGAAGCCGCGCGTGACGCCCGCCACATAGGCAGCCGCCAGCACCAGGGCGTTCTTCTCGCCGCGCGGCGTGGGCACGACCATGATGATTTCCTGCACGCCAGCCACATGGGCGGGAATGGCATTCATCAGCACGCTGGACGGATAGGCGGCCTTGCCGCCGGGCACATAGATGCCCACGCGATCCAGCGGCGTGACCTTCTGGCCCAGCAGGGTGCCATCGGCGTCGCGGTAGCTCCAGCTCTCGCCGCTGGCGCGCTTTTGTGCCTCGTGGTAGGTGCGCACGCGCTGGGCAGCGGCCGTCAGCGCATCGCGCTGCTCGTCGCCCAGGCTGTCGAAGGCGGCCTTGAGCTCGGCCTGCGTCAGCTCCAGCGCTGCCATGCCGTCCACCTGCAATCCGTCAAAACGCGCCGTGTACTCCAGCACGGCCGCATCGCCGCGCTTTTGCACATCGGCCAGGATGTCGGCCACGCGCTGCTCGATGGCCGCGTCCGTGTCCGCCGACCAATGCAGGCGCTGCGCAAAATCGTGTTCGAAGTTGGCGTCAAGCGTGGACAGGCGGGCGGGAGCGGCTTGGTATTCCATGGTGCAGAGGGCTTCAGTCTTGGGGAATGGCCGATGCGAAGGCATCGATGATCTTGCGCAGAGGGGCCTGCTTGAGCTTGAGCGAGGCCTGGTTGACCACCAGGCGCGAGCTGATCTCCATGATGGGTTCGACCTCGACCAGGTCATTGGCCCTGAGCGTGTTGCCGGTGGACACCAGGTCGACGATGGCGTCGGCCATGCCGGTCAGCGGGGCCAGTTCCATGGAGCCGTAGAGCTTGACCATGTCCACGTGCACGCCCTTGGTGGCGAAGAAGTTGCGCGCGATCTCGGGATACTTGGTGGCGATGCGCAGACGGGCGCCCTGCTTGACGGCCAGCGCGTAGTCGAAGCCGTTGCGCACGGCGACGCTGACGCGGCAGCGCGCGATCTTCAGGTCCAGGGGCTGGTACAGGCCCTGGGCGCCATGCTCGATCAGCGAGTCCAGGCCGGCCACGCCGAGGTCGGCGCCGCCGTACTGCACGTAGACCGGCACGTCGGAGGCGCGCACCAGCACCACGCGCACGTGGCTCTGGTTGGTCTCGAAGATCAGCTTGCGCGACTTTTCAATGTCTTCGGTGACCGAGATGCCGGCAGCGGCCAGCAGCGGCACGGTTTCGTCGTAGATGCGGCCCTTGGACAGGGCAATCGTGATGGTCATTGGGAAACTCTTTCGATGTCGGCACCCAGGCCGCGCAGCTTGTCTTCCATGCGATCGTAGCCGCGGTCCAGATGATAGATGCGATCGACCAGGGTCTCGCCCTTGGCCACGAGGCCGGCGATGACCAGGCTGGCCGAAGCGCGCAGGTCGGTGGCCATGACGGCCGCGCCCGACAGCGACTGGCTGCCGGTGATGGTGGCCACGCGTCCGTCGGTGGTGATCTGCGCGCCCAGGCGCAGCATCTCGTCGACGTGCATGAAGCGGTTCTCGAAGATGGTCTCGGTGACCATGCTGCAGCCTTCGGCCACCAGGTTCAGCGCCATGAACTGCGCCTGCATGTCGGTGGGAAAGCCCGGGTACTCGGTAGTGCGGAAACTCTGGGCCTTGAGCTTGCCGGCGGCGCGCACGCGGATGCCGCCCTCCTCGGCGGACACTTCGGCCCCAGCGTCCTTGAGCTTGTCGATGACCGCGCCCAGGTGGTCGGCACGGCCATTGCGCAGCAGCGCCTCGCCGCCCGTGGCCGCCACGGCGCACAGGAAGGTGCCGGCCTCGATGCGGTCGGCCACCACCTGGTGCTCGCAGCCGCCCAGGCGCTCCACGCCCTGGATGACGATGCGGCCGGTGCCATGGCCTTCGATTCTTGCGCCCATCTTGATGAGCATTTCGGCCAGGTCGCCGATCTCGGGCTCCATGGCGGCGTTTTCCAGCACCGTCTCGCCTTCGGCCAGCACGGCGGCCATCAGGAAGTTCTCGGTGCCCGTGACCGTCACCATGTCGGTGGTGATGCTGGCGCCCTGCAGGCGCTTGAGATGCCCGGGCAGGCACGCGTGCATGTAGCCGTTCTCGACAACGATCTCGGCACCCATGGCCTGCAGGCCCTTGATGTGCTGGTCCACGGGGCGCGAGCCGATGGCGCAGCCGCCGGGCAGCGACACGCGGGCCTGGCCGAATCGGGCCAGCAGCGGGCCCAGGGCCAGGACCGAGGCGCGCATGGTCTTGACCAGTTCGTAGGGTGCCTCGGGGTTGGACAGCGAGCCGGCGTGGATGCGCACGGTGCCGCTGTCATCGTGCTCGGCGCCGACACCCATGTTGCGGATGAGCTTGAGCATGGTGGCCACGTCCTGCAGGCGCGGCACATTGCGCAGGGTGACGGGCTCGGACGACAGCAGCGCGGCGCACAGCTCGGGCAGGGCGGCATTCTTGGCGCCGGAGACCGTCACCTCGCCATGCAGCGCTCGGCCACCGCGAATCAGGAGTTTGTCCATGGCTGACAGACTTGAATCTGGAAATCGGGAAAAAGGAGATGCCGCACGGGCCGTATCGACCAGTTGCGGCAGAAAGTCTGAGGCGTCGTGACCGGGCTGTGCGCTCAGGCCTGGCCGGCCTGGGCAGCCCACTCGGCGGGCGTGTAGGTCTTCATGGACAGCGCATGGACCTCGTCGGTATGCATGCGCTGGCCCAGCGTGGCGTAGACCAGGCGCTGGCGCTGCAGCAGGCGCTGGCCCTCGAATTGGGCCGAGACGATGGTGGCAAACCAGTGCCGTCCGTCGCCTTCCAGCGCAATGTGTTCGCAAGGCAGGCCGGTGGCGATCAGTTCCTTGAGTTGGTCTGCAGTCATGGGGAAGCTTTCCTGCCATGCATCGCGGCATGGCCTTGGTTGGCGGCGGCGCCGGGCGCCGGCCGCCTGTTCATGGGTGGGTTCGAAAATGCCGGCACAGCGCCCGCCGCAGCCTGAGAAAAAACCTCAGCCGCGGATCTTGTAGCCGATGCGCAGCAGATGCACGGCCAGGGCACTCACTGCCAGCCAGGCCGAGCCGACGATGGCCAGGCTGACCCAGGGCGATACGTCGCTCTGGCCGAAGAAGCCGTAGCGGAAACCGTCGATCATGTAGAAAAACGGGTTCAGATGGCTGACTTTTTGCCAAAAAGGCGGCAGGGACTGGATCGAATAGAACACGCCCGACAGGAACGTCATGGGCATGATCAGGAAGTTCTGAAAGGCCGCCATCTGGTCGAACTTGTCGGCCCACAGGCCGGCGATCACGCCCAGCGTGCCCAGCAGCGCCGCGCCCAGCAGGCCGAAGACCAGAATCCACAGCGGTGCCGTGAACTCGGGAATGGCGAAGTACAGCGTGACGACGAACACGCCCGCGCCCACCAGCAGCCCGCGCAGCACCGACGCTCCCACATAGGCCCCGAACCAGGCCCAGTGCGACAGCGGCGTGAGCAGCACGAAGACCATGGAGCCCATGATCTTGCTCTGCACCAGGCTGGAGGAGCTGTTGGCGAAGGCGTTCTGCAGCACGCTCATCATCACCAGGCCAGGGATCAGGAAGGCCGTGTAGCTGATGCGGTCATACACCAGCACCCGGCCTTCGAGCACATGGCCGAAGATCAGCAGATAGAGCACGGCCGTGAGCACGGGTGCGGCCACGGTCTGGAAGCTGACCTTCCAAAAGCGCAGCACTTCCTTCTTGAGCAGGGTCTGCCAGCCGTTCATGCCGAAGCTCCCTGCGAAGTCTGTCCCTGCTCGTTCATCACATGGATGAAGACGTCCTCCAGATCGGCGCGGCGGATTTCCACGTCCTCGGGGACGACGGAGCCCTCGCGCAGCGCGGCGAGCAGGCGCTCCACATCGCTGGCGTCGTTGGCGGGTATCTGCACGATGCGGCCGGTCACCCGCGCCCGTGCGGCCAGGGCCGGCGGCAAGGCGGTATCGGTCTTGAACTGCAGCACGTTGGAGGAGGCGGACTTGAGCAGATCCGACATGGTCGAGAGCTTGACGATGTTGCCCTGCTTGAGCATGGCCACGCGGCTGCACAGCGCCTCGGCCTCTTCCAGGTAGTGGGTGGTGAGCAGCACGGTATGGCCTTCGCGGTTCAGGCGTGCGATGAAGTGCCACAGCGTCTGGCGCAGCTCCACGTCCACGCCGGCCGTGGGCTCGTCGAGCACGATGATGGGCGGCTTGTGCACCAGCGCCTGGGCCACCAGCACGCGGCGCTTCATGCCGCCGGACAGCTGGCGCATGTTGGAATTGGCCTTGTCGGTCAGCCCCAGGCTGTGCAGCAGCTCGTCGATCCAGTCGTCATTGTTCTTGACGCCGAAATAGCCGGACTGAAAGCGCAGCGCCTCGCGCACATTGAAGAAGGGATCGAAGACCAGCTCCTGCGGCACGATGCCCAGCTTGCGCCGGGCAGCCGAGTAGTCGGCATGCACGTCGCTGCCCTGGACCAGCACGCGGCCGCTGGTGGCGCGCGACAGGCCGGCCAGGATGCTGATCATCGTGGTCTTGCCAGCGCCATTGGGACCGAGCAGGCCGAAGAACTCGCCCTCCTCGATGTCCAGACTCACGTGATTGAGCGCCTGGAAGGCCCCCTTGGGGGTCTGGTAGGTCTTGGAGATGGATTGGAATGAGACGGCAGACATGCGAGGCGCGATTCTAGGCCCTTGCAGCCAAACCTGCCTTGCAGGGCTCTTTGCAGCGGCGCGCTGCGCCGGCTCAGGAGGGGGAGGATGCGGCCGTGTCGGCCAGCAGCCCGTCGACGCCATACAGCGCCGCCATGGACTGCAGGCCCTGCGGCAGGCCCACGACCACCAATTGCTTGTCTGCCGCCTTCGCGGTGCGGCGGCAGGCCAGCAGCACGGCCAGTGCGGCCGAGTCGAAGACCTCGACACCGCTGGCATCGACACGCACCTGGGCGCCATCGAAGGCCTGCACCTGGGGCCGCAGCTGCACGAGACAGCTGCGCGCCTGGCGGTAGGTCAGTTCACGGGGGAGCTGCAGCATGGCGCGTGCGTCCGCGGCTGTCAGCCCTTGGAGGGCGGCGTGGCCGGCATCTTGCTGCGCGTGGCCAGGGTCTCGATCAGGCCGTCGATGCCGCGGGCATTGATTTCCTGGCTGAACTGGTTGCGGTAGGTTTCCACCAGCCACACACCCAGCACGTTCAGGTTGTAGATCTTCCAGCCGTCGCCGGACTTCTCGAGCCGGTAGTCCAGCTGCACGGGCTCGCCGCGGCCCAGCACTTCGGTGCGCACCAGCACATCGGTGTCGCCGGCTGCCGCGCGCAGGGGCTTGACGTTGATGGTCTGGTTACTAACCTGCGTCAGCGCGCCCGAATAGGTGCGGATCAGCAGGGCCTTGAACTCGGTCTCCAGCTTCTCGCGCTGCGCAGGCGTGGCCTGGCGCCAGGCCGGCCCCACCGAGGCGGAGGTCATGCGGCGGAAATTCACATACGGCATGACCTTGTCATTGACCAGCGCATTGACCTTGGAGACATCGCCCTCGCGCAGCGAGGGGTCCTTCTTGATGGTTTCCAGCACGTCGGTGGAGACACGCTTGATCAGCGCATCGGGGGTCTCGCCGGCTGCGCGGGCCGGCAGTGCCGCGCCAAGGGTTCCCATGGCCAGCATGGCTGCAGCGGCAGCGCTCCAGGCACGTCGATTGATCATCACTCTTCCTTTCCCAGCAGGGCCTCATGCCCCGGACCGGGTTGATATTGCACATTTTTCCGGCCGCGCCATGTCAGGCAGCGGCCGTTTTTCATCTCGGGATGTTACGAACTGCTTACTTCGCACCGTCTTCGGGCGGCAGCTTGCCGGCATCGTCGTCGTAATCCTCGATGCGACCGTCATCACCCGACTTGCCACGCCGCAGGTTCAGGTAGACATCGCGCGTCAGGCTGTAGCGGTCGAGCGCGACGGAGTCCAGCGTGTCGGAGGCATTGAGCAGGCGGGCACGTGTATCCACCAGTCGCAGCACATACAGGCTGTTGCGAACCGGGATGTCGTTGATCGCCGACATGGGGTTGCCCCAGGCATCCACCGGAAGAGCCGCAGTGTCACGCACCGTGGACGGGCCCAGCAGCGGCAGCACCAGGTACGGCCCGGTGGGCACGCCCCAGCGACCCAGGGTCTGGCCGAAGTCCTGCTTTTGGCGCTCGATGCCGGCCTCGCTGGCGATGTCGAGCAAGCCGCCCAGGCCGAAGACCGTATTCACCGAGAACCGCACGACGGAGTTGTAGGCGCCTTCGGCCTGGCCCTGCAGCGCGTTGTTCACGAAGGACCAGACATCGCTGAGGTTGGAGAAGAAATTGCTCACGCCATCGCGGGCCAGACGCGGAGTGACGTCGCGGTAGGCCGTGGCCACCGGCTTCAGGACGGCACGGTCCAGGCCGTCGTTGAACGAGTAGACGCTGCGGTTGAACGGCTCGAACGGGTCCTGGGGATTGCGGGCCTCGCCCGGCGCGGTGGCGCAGCCGGCGAGCAGCGAAGCGGCGGCCAATGTGCCTAGCATGGCTGCGCGCTGCCAGGATGCTGCCTGGACTGCAGGGCGACCCGCGGTCGCCTGTTCATGGTTGGTTGTCATTCTTTGCCTCCTGCACCGGAGCTGCCACCCTGCTCGGCCTTGCCGTAGAGGAACTGTCCGATCAGATTTTCCAGCACAACGGCCGACTGGGTTGCGACGACGCGGTCGCCATCCTTGAGGTTGTGGTCATCTGCGCCGGCTTCGATGCCGATGTACTGGTCGCCGAGCAGGCCGCTGGTCAGGATCTTCAGGGAACTGTCCTTGGGAAACGCGTAGCGGTTTTCCATGGCCATGGTCACGCTGGCCTGAAAGACCTGATCGTCGAAGGTGATGGATTCCACGCGGCCCACGACGACGCCCGCGCTGCGCACGGCCGCCTTGGGCTTGAGTCCGCCGATGTTGTCGAAGCGCGCGGTCAGCGTGTAAGTTTTCTGGAAGCTCAGGCTCAGCAGGTTGGCCGACTGCAGCGCCAGGAACACCAGCGCCGCAGCGCCGATCAGCACGAACAGTCCGACCCAGACATCACTCTTGGATTGCTGCATGGTTTGTTTTTCCTTGTTTTGCGGGGGTGGCTTCGGTGCCGGGTCAAAGGCTGAACATCGTGGCCGTGAGCAGGAAGTCCAGCCCCAGCACGGCCAGCGAGGCCATCACCACCGTGCGCGTGGTCGCGCGGGACACGCCTTCGGGCGTGGGCTTGGCTGCATAGCCCTGCAGCAGCGCGATGAAGGTCACCGCCACGCCGAACACCAGGCTCTTGAGAACGCCGTTGCCCAGGTCATACCACCAGTCCACGCCGTTTTGCATCTGGCCCCAGAAGGCACCGCCATCGACGCCGATCATGACCACGCCCACCAGCCAGCCGCCGATCACGCCGACGGCGCTGAAGACAGCGGCCAGCAGCGGCATGGCGATCAGGCCGGCCACGAAGCGCGGCGCCAGGATGCGGCGCACGGGGTCCACGGCCATCATTTCCATGGCCGACAACTGCTCGCCGGCCTTCATGAGGCCGATCTCGGCCGTCAGCGCCGTGCCGGCACGGCCGGCAAACAGCAGCGCCGTGACGACGGGACCGAGCTCGCGCACCAGGGACAGCGCCACCAGCAGGCCCAGCGCCTCGGCCGAGCCGTAGCGCTGCAGGGTGTAGTAGCCCTGCAGGCCCAGCACGAAACCGACGAACAGGCCGGACACGCCGATGATGGCCAGCGAATAGTTGCCCAGGAAATGGATCTGGTCGCCAATCAGCCGCGGCCTGCCCAGCGCCGGCCCCATCAGCGCGAGCAGGCGGCCGAACAGGCGGGTGCCCATGCCCAGCTGGGTCAACTGGTGGCGCACTGCCGCGCCGATGCGAGCGGGATGCAGCCGGTTCATGCGCGCCTCCGGCCGCTGGCCTTGACCGGGCTTTCAGGCGTGCCGAAATCCTCTTCGGCACTCACGCCGGGGTAATGGAAGGGTACGGGGCCGGTGGCGCGTGCGTGGATGAACTGCTGCACCAGCGGATCGGGATTGGCCTTGACTTCCTCGGGCGAGCCCTGGGCGGCGACACCGCCGTTGCCCAGAATGACCACATGGTCGGCCACATGGAAGGTTTCCTCCACGTCATGGGACACCAGGATGGAGGTCAGGCCCATGGCGTCGTTGAGTTCTCGGATCAGTTGGGCAGCGGTGCCCAGGGAAATGGGGTCCAGCCCGGCGAAGGGCTCGTCGTACATGACCAGTTCGGGGTCCAGTGCAATGGCCCGCGCCAGCGCCACGCGGCGGGCCATGCCGCCCGATATCTCGCTGGGCATGAGGTCGCGCGCACCGCGCAGACCCACGGCATGCAGCTTCATGAGCACGATGTCGCGCACCAGTTCGTCGGGAAGGTCGGTGTGCTCGCGCAGCGGGAAGGCCACGTTGTCGAACACGCTCATGTCGGTGAACAGGGCGCCGAACTGGAACAGCATGCCCATGCGCCGGCGCGCAGCGTACAGGCCCGCTGCGTCCATGGTGGTGACGTCCTTGCCATCGAACAGCACCTGCCCCTGCTGGGCATGCTGCTGGCCGCCGATCAGGCGCAGCACGGTGGTCTTGCCCCCGCCCGATGCGCCCATCAGGGCCGTGACTTTGCCGCGCGGCACCTGCAGCGACAGGTCGCGCAGGATCACACGCTCGCCATAGCCGAAGGTGACGTTGCGCAACTCCACGAAAGAGGCGGTTGGGATCATGCTGTGGTGCGGTCGATAAATGTTCGCAGGCAAGCCCGCTATTGTGCAGACAGGTGCCGCTGCTTGCTCACCACCGCCCGAGATAAACATACATCCGTGTATGTTTCTCAAAAAGTCATGGCAGAAACCGCCATAAAAAAAAGAGCATGCTTTGCTTGCTACACAAGCGTTGCACGCTCTCTGGACCTGGGGAAAATCCGGACTGGACAGATGTTTTTTTACAACATGTTCTGCAGGAATGCCTGGGTCCGTGTGTGCCGCGGCGCCGCAAAGAATGCTTCCGCAGGGCCTTGCTCGACGATCTCCCCCTTGTCCATGAAGATCACGCGATTGGCCACTTCACGGGCAAAGCCCATCTCGTGGGTCACGACCAGCATGGTCATGTGCTCCTGCGCCAGCTCGCGCATGGTGCGCAGCACCTCGCCGGTCAGCTCGGGGTCCAGCGCGGAGGTGGGCTCGTCGAACAGCAGGATGTCGGGCTCCATGGCCAGGGCCCGGGCAATGGCCACGCGCTGCTTTTGCCCGCCCGACAGACGGTTGGGATAGGCATCGCGCTTTTCCAGCAGGCCCACCTTGTGCAGCAGCGCCTCGGCCTTGGGCACGATCTGCTCGCGCCTGAGGCCCTTGACGATGATGGGCGCCTCGATGACGTTCTCCAGCACCGTGAGGTGCGGGAACAGGTTGAAGGACTGGAACACCATGCCCATCTTGCGGCCGATCTGGCGGATCTGCGCCTCGGGCACGTAGTGGGCACGGCCGTCCGCGCCGCTGTCCACTAGCACCTCGCCCTCGACGGCGACACGGCCGCTGTCAATGGTTTCCAGGTGGTTGAGGCAGCGCAAAAAGGTGCTCTTGCCCGATCCCGAGGGACCGATGATGGCCACCACCTCGCCACGCGCCAGCTCCAGCGAAACGCCGCGCAGCACCGGCACGCCGCCAAAGCCCTTGCAGATGTTCTGCGCACTGATCATTGTTTCGGTATTCATGTCAGTTGCCCATGTTCAATGCCGACGAAAGGGGCGCAACCCAGGCATGGGACACCGAGGAAGGGCCGCCCCGTACCGAGGGTGTCGTCCCCCTCCCGCGTAGCGAGAGAGGGGGAAGGCGCGAAGCGACTCAGGGGGTGTCGCGTTTCACGCGTCATACTTTGCATGGCGTTTTTCTAGGTATTGGAAGATCCAGGTCAACACGAGAGTCATGACCAGATAGAAGCCTGCGGCCACCACGAAGGGCGTGATGGTGAAATCGCGCTGCACGATGCCGCGCGCCGCGCGCAGCAGATCGTTCAGGGCCAGCACGTAGATCAGCGAGGTGTCCTTGACCAGGGTGATGGTCTCGTTGCTCACGGGCGGGATGATGCGCGCCCACATCTGCGGCAGGATGATGCGGCGCATGGTCTGGCCGTAGCTCATGCCCAGCACCTTGGCGCCCTCGTACTGGCCGCGGTCCACGGACTGGATGCCCGCGCGGAAGATTTCGGCGAAGTAGGCGGCGTAGTTCAGCGCGAAGGCGACGACGGCGGCCGGGAAATCGGGCAGGCGCACGCCGATCACGGGCACGAAGGGCAGCGCGAAGTAGATGAACAGCATCTGCAGCATCAGCGGCGTGCCGCGCATCAGCCAGATGTAGCCGCCGACCAGCCGGCTCAGGGCGGGAAAGCGGGAGATGCGCATCAGCGCCAGCGACAGTCCCAGGGGAATGGACAGCGCCAGGGTGATGACGAAGAGCTTGAGGGTGACCAGGGCGCCGGCGGACAGCGGCCCCATGAGCGAGATTACATATTCCATCGAATGGCCTCAGTGCGGTGCGCGGCCCCGCCGGCATCGGCAGGATCCGGGCAGCCACGGGCGCGTGCGTCCCAGAACGCAAAAGACCGGCAATGCCAGGCTGGCCTTGCCGGTCGCATGGTGTGCCGGATTTACTTGATGATGTCCTTGCCGAACCACTTGGAGGCGATTTCGGCGGCCTTGCCGTCCTTCTTCATCTCGGCCAGCGCGGCTTCAAGCTTGCCCAGAACTTCGGTGTCTTCCTTGCGCAGGCCCACGCCGTAGTCCTCGGTGCCGAAGTTGTCCTCGAGCACCAGGTACTCGCCAGCCTTCTTGGCCACGTGGAAGCGGCCCACGACCTCGTCGACCACGACGGCGTCCAGGCGACCGGCCGACAGGTCCATCAGCGCGGTGATGTTGTCGCCGAAGGTCTTCAGGTCCTTGAAGCTGGCGGCCACGGCGGCGTCCTTCTTGATGGCGTCCACGGCCGAGCTGCCATCCTGCGCACCCACGACCTTGCCGGCCAGGCCGGCCTTGTCCTTGATGTCGGAGTCGGCGCGCACGATGATGATCTGGTGGTTCTCCATGTAGGGCGCGGTGAAGGCGATGTTCTTCTTGCGCTCTTCGGTGATGGTCAGGCCGTTCCACAGCGCGTCGACGCGCTTGCCGACCAGCTCTGCCTCCTTGGCGCTCCAGTCGATGGGCTTGAAGTCCACCTCCACGTTCATGCGCTTGGCGGCTTCACGCGCCATGTCGATGTCGAAGCCGACGATCTCGTTCTTGTCGTCACGAAAGCCCATGGGCGGGAAGTTGTCGTCCAGGCCGATCACCAACTTGGTCATGGCTGCCGGCACGGGGGCGGCAACCGGCGCGGCGGCGGTCGATGCGGACTCGTTCTTGCCGCAGGCTGCCAGCAGTGCAGACAGGGCCACCATGGCCAAGAGGGTGCGTTTTTTCATGGCTTAAAGCTTTGGAGTGGAAAAAGCGAAAGGCGGCGGCCGCTGCACGCAAGGTGCGCAATCGTTGTAATGAATGGTTCCTTGGCGGAACCTTTGTCTCGGTTGGGTGCCGGCGCCGAATCCCGTATTGTCGCGCAGACCGGCGCCCCCCGCCAACACGCTGGATCAAGACCGTGCAAATCGGCAAAGGGCGAGAGATGCCTGCCGGTCACTGCAGCATGAAGGTCTTGTACTCGAGCCGGTTGAGTTCGCGCGAGAGCATGAACAGGCCCACGCACAGCGTCACCAGCATGGCCAGGCAAAAGCCGTAGCCATAGAACGCGGCGCCCAGCGCCAGCGAAATGCCCGTGAAGGCGATGTTCAGCACCACCAGCAGCAGGCACAGCATGAAGACGATGCGCCGCTCGTCCAGATAGAAGAACACGTTGAGCACGGCCATCACGCCCACCTGCAGCCCGGCGCCGACCACCTGCACATGCAGCAGCGGCAGGTACAGCTGGGAGATGCCCAGCAACTGCAGGATGGCCGGCCCGGCCACCAGGGTGACGAGGACGGCCAGCGTCTGCACCTTGGCGATCTCGCCCAGGCCCGCCTGGATGGCGTAGACCATTTCGTTGCGCATGGACTCGATGTACTCGAGCGATCCGCCGCCGCGCACGGCATCGAAGAACTTGTCGTAGTACTCGACGAAGTCGGTCTCGATGCGCACCAGAAAGACCGCCATGCCCGGGATGATGGACAGGTAGGACAGGAACACCGGCAGGTCGTAGATCAGCGAGGCCCTGAGCCCGCCGATGATCTGCTGCGAGGTCGGCGGGTAGTACCAGAACATGAACTTGTCGATCCAGATGCCCAGGTTGTAGAGCACGCCGATGGCGATCAGCGCCGGAAAGATCAGCGAGCGCTGCGTGAAGTCGAAGGCGATCCAGCGCTTTTGCAGCGGAAAGCTGCGCAGCACGATCAGCCACATGCCGGCCAGCAGCAGCACGTGGCCGATCACGAAGCTGGCCAGCAGCCCTTCCAGCCCCCAGTAGCGCAGCGGCAGCGCCAGCAGCACGATGAGCAGGTAGGTGGCACCGAACAGCCCGGCAATGGCCCGGTAGTGCTTGAGGCCCGACAGCAGCACGGTCATGACCCAGACCACGCACATCAGCGTGAAGCCCGCCAGCATCAGCACGCGGTACAGCAGGCCCTGGCCCGGCAGCACCACGAACAGCGCCAGCGTGCCCAGCGCGCTGGCAGTGGCCACCACGACCAGCAGCAGGCCATGCAGGTTGGGCAGGATGCTCTCGTCCTTCTTGAGGAACAGCTGGTCCGAGACAAAGCGCGTGAATGCCAGCTGCGCCGCCCCGGTCAGGATCAGGCTGCTGGCCACCAGGTAGGTGACCGAGGTCTGGAACTGCGTGACCAGCAGCGGCGGCGCCACCACGCTGACGCTGAACACCCCCACCAGCAGGATGCCGATGATGGAGAACACCCACGGCCCCGAGCCGATCACGCCCGCATAGGCGTAGGCCTGGAGCACGCTGGTCAGCGTGTTCTTGCGCAGCAGGTGGCGCAGTTCGAATCCAATGCCGGCCATCAGTGTTTTTCCTCGGACTGTTGCAGCGCCCTGTCATAGACCTGCCTGTAGCGCTCGAACAGCAGCCGGTCGGAGTAGTAGCGCTCCACGCGCGCAATCCCGGCCGCGCTGGCGGCCTGCCATTGCCCGGGCGATGCCAGCAGCTCCAGGCAGGCATCGGCCAGTGCCTCGGGGTTGGCAATGCCGACCACGCGCCCGCACGAGCCCAGGGCCTGGTCCTCGGGCCCCAGCCCGTCGATGAGCTGGCGGCACGAGCCCACGTCGGTGCTGACCACGGGCACGCCGGCGGCCTGTGCTTCGAGAATCACCAGGGGCAGCGCCTCGCTGATGGACGACAGCACGACCACGCCCACCTTGGGCAGCAACTCCTCCACCTTCTGCATGCCCAGAAAGCGTACGTTGGCCTGCAGGCCCAGGCTGTCCACGAGGTTCTGGCATTCATCGGCATAGGCCGGGTCTTCGGCCGTGGGGCCGGCCACCCAGGCCTGGGCCTGGGGCATCCGGTTGACCACGCGGCGCATGGCGCGGATGAAGGTCTTGATGTCCTTGATGGGCACCACGCGGCCGATCAGGCACAGCACGGGCGGCGTCTCGGCCGGCCGCTGGGTGCGCAGCGGCGCAAAGCGCTCTATGCGGATGCCGTTGGGAATGCTGACCGTGCGCTCTGCCGCCGCGCCATCGGCCACCTGGCGCAGGCGGTTGTTCTCGTACAGCGCAATGATGGGATCGGCCGCGCCATAGCAAAAGCGCCCCATCCAGTCGAAAAACCGTATCCACATCTGCCGGAAGAACGACACCTCCATGGGGTCGCGCTGGAAGATGTTGCGGTTGTCGCGGATCCAGGTGCTCTGCAGCAGGTCGATCTGCCGCTCCTTGGTATAGATGCCATGCTCGGACAGCACCAGCGGCAGGCCGCGCGAATGGTGCAGCAGCCCCCCCAGAAACCCCGCATAGCCCGTGGAGACCGTATGCAGCACGCGCACCGGAATCAGCCCGTGGGCGATGCGCGCCATCAGCCACAGCGGCTGCAGCATGATGCGCACGGTCCAGAAGAAGTCCACGAACGATGGATCGGTGCAGTGGCGCCGGTAGCTGTCGCGGATCAGGTCCCAGGCGAATTCGCTGTGCAGGAAATCCTCCAGCGGCAGGCTGCCGCCGGGCTGCAGTTCCAGCGCAATCGAGCGCATGGCCGCCAGCACCTTGGCCCGGCTTTCGGCAGTGCCGTCATGCGCCTCCAGCGCTTGCAGGAACTCCCGGGCCTTGGCCAGGGCTTCGGGATGGCCGCGCGAGGGCGCGGGCTGGATGTTGGAGTGCAGGGCGTCAAAGAGGAAATGCTGCTCGAAGTGCACCACGTTGGGCGGCAGCGCGTAGCGGAAATCGCCATAGTCCTCGCGCCGGCTTCCCAGGAAGACGATGGCGAAACGGTGCTCGGGATAGGCCTGCAGGATCTGGTTGACCCAGCTGGACACGCCGCCGCTGACATAGGGAAACGTGCCCTCCAGCAACAGCGCGATGTCCGCACTGGCCGCCGTGGGGAACTGGCTCGCACGGCTCATGAGGCACTCCAGTAGCGGATGCTGGGCTTCAGGCGCGGCAGGGCATGCTCGATGTCCAGCGATCGCATCAGCGCCTGCGCCTTGGCGAACTCGCGCCGCTCGAACAGCAGCTCGGCCTGGTAGGGCACGACGCGCGCGGGCTCCATGCCCAGCGCCAGCGAGCGCTCGTAGCAGGCCAGCGACTCCACCTGCCTGCCCTGCAGATGCAACAGCCGGCCACGGCGCAACAGCAGCAGCGCGTTGTCGGGCCGCTGGGCCAGCACCAGGTCGCAGTAGTGCAGGGATTGCTGGATGGCGTGGTCACGCACATCGCCCTGCGCCACGCCCTGGTAGACCAGCTCCGCGTACAGGTCGGTGAGCGCCCGAGCCGCCTGCAGGCCGCGCGGCCCGCAGGGCGCATCGCCCTCGGACTGGCGGGCATGCTCGAACAGCTGAAGCTCCTGGTGGATGGTCTTGCTGATCTCGCGCTCCTTGGCGTCCAGCATGCTGTAGGCCAGCAGGCGCAGGTCCTCGCTGGAATCGCCCAGCGCCGTGCGCAGCATGGGCGAGGCAATGCGCCCCGGCACGCTGCCCAGCGCCACCATGGCCCGCATGCGCGAGGCGACGGGCACATTGGGATTGGCCAGGAAGGACTGCAGGCCCGCCTGGCGGCGGCTGGTTCCGGACTGCTGGTGCGGGTCGAAATCGGGCAGGGGCATCACCGGAAAGCGCTGGCCACCGCGCGGACCGCGCTGCGTGTGCAGCGCAATGGTGGCCACGACGGCGCCCAGGATGCCGGCCCCCGGCACGGCATAGGCAAACAGCCCCATCAGCGCCACCAGGGCCAGGCGCTGGCGCACCGACCTGGCCGAGGTGGCCAGGAACGGCGCCAGGCACAGCGCCAGCAGGCCGCTGGCCAATCCATGGGCCATGAGATAGCCCAGCAGGGCGGCATCCGACTGGCTGCGCAGCAGCCACAGGCTGCTCCAGGAGGCGATTTCCGCGGCCAGCGCGCCCAGGGCCAGCTTGAGGTTAAGCATGGCCCTGCCCCATCTGGTGCAGCCGCTCCAGCACGCTGATGGCCGAGCAGCGGTCCAGCAAGATGGTGCGCGGGAAGATGCCCGCATCGGCCAGCGAGGCCACGCCGCGCTGGGCCAGCCAGGCCTCGATGCGGTTCAGGTAGCCCTCGGCCGTGGCGTTGGTGCCCAGCGGCATGAAGATGGCCAGCAGCTGCCGGCCATCGCGCTCCTGCAGCCAGGAGCGGTCCAGCATGCGCTCCAGCCGCATGATCTGCTGGGCCATCTGCGCCTGGACGGCCGATGGCGACAGCTCCAGCGCCACCACCACGCTGCTCAGGCGCGCGCTGCGGTTCACATGCTCCATGCGCTGCACCTCGAAGGCGAAGTGCGGCGGGCAGTCGGGATAGGCCTGCAGCAGCGGTGCGGCCAGGCTGTTGGCGGCCACGCTGTCGGTGTAGTAGCCCAGCAGCAGGTTGATGGTCTGCAGCGCTTCTTCCTGCAGTGCGAAGAAAGGCATTTCCTCGACCAGCAGCAGGCCGTAGATCTCGCCCTCCAGGTCCAGCATGGGCGCCACGACGATGTACTGCGTCTGCTGGCCTTGCGCCATGCTTTGCGAGATATGGCACAGCACATGGCTGTCCAGCGCCTGGCGCACCAGCGGGTCATGGACATGGATGGGCCGCTCGCCGCCCAGCTGGGCAATGGGCGTGGGGTCCAGCACATCGTTGCGCACGGGCACCAGGCTGGCCACGCTGATCTGGCTGAAGCGCGCCAGCAGGTTGAGCAGGCTTTGCGCATCGCCCTCGGCGCCGCTGAGGCCGCTGAGCACGTTGATGGCGTCGCGCATGGACACGGGACGCCCTATGAGCTCCTGCTCGAGGCGGTCATGCGAAAGGCGCAGCAGGTAGTGCTGGCGGATCAGCTGCTCGGTGCGCTGGTCCATGTAGTTCTGCGCCGTGCGCGCACGGCGTATGCGCGCGCGCCACAGGCTGGAGATCTCGCCCACGACCATGACCAGGATCAGGCCGCCCAGGAAATACTGTTCGGGAAACAGCGACAGATCCCGCTGGTTGACGCCCAGCCATGCCAGCAGCAGCACACCGGACGCCGACAGGCCGGCAACGGGCCCGTAGCGCAGGGCCACGACCACGGGCGCCAGCCAGGCCCAGGGAAACTCCGCCTCCACCCACAGGGGGTTGGCGGGGTTGGCCCACATGCCGACCAACAGGGCCAGCAACGGCAAAAGCAGCGTCTCTCCCACCACCACCCAGGGCTTGGCGCTTGTCTGCACAAGCAGGCCCAGGGGCGAACCCCTGAATTCCGCGGCAATGCCGGCTCGGCGCGGTGCATCGGGATGCGGTGCCGCCTTGGGCGTGGTGGCTTGGTCTGGCATGGAAAATCGTTCCTCGATGCGCTTATCGGGCGTTGGCCAGGCCCGTGCCCAGCAGATTGCGGATCAGCTTCTGGCCCACGGCGGCCAGGGCCTCGCGGCTCCAGCCGCTTTGCGCGCCCGCGCCGCTCCACACGGTGGCGCCGGTGCCCACGTCCACGATCTCCAGCGTCACGCCCACGGCCGGTTCGCCATCCACTCCGACCTTGTAGCGCCATTCGTCCACCGCGCCCGTCAGCGCATAGCGCACGCCTTCGCCGCGCGCCCAGGCCAGGGCGTCCTCGCGGCGCTTGGCGTCGCGGCCGTCGAACAGCGTCTCCTGCAGCGCATCGCCCGTGTAGCGCTTGACCTGGCCCACGCCGCGCGCATTGATCAGCGCCGTGGCGATGGCGGCGGCGCGGTTGCCGGCCATGGGTGTCTCGGTGTGGTTCTCGAAGGGCAGCACGGCCCAGCTGGCGTTCGTCTCCAGCGCGGGCGCCGTGCCCCGGTCGATGGTCGAGCAGGCAGACAGCAGGCCGACAAGGGCCATACCCGTGAGCACGCGAAGGCGGGAGGCAAAAGAAGTGCGGTGTGTCATGGAAAGGCTCCTTGAAGTCTTCGGATCAGTAGTGGAGGCGGTAGGTGAGCAACAGCTCGCGGGTATTGCCCACGGTGTTGATGCCCGACTTGGACAGGTTCAGGCCCAGCGCGAGGTGGTCCGCGCCGAACAGGCTGGTGGCCAGGCCCATGCCCAGCTCGTAGCCCGCGCCGTTGATGCTGTGGTGCGTCAGGGCCAGGCTGGCATAGGGCCGCAGCGCGCGCGTGTATTGCTGCTCGTAGCCCGTGTTGAACATCATCTGCAGGCCCGAGAAGCGGAAGCTGCGCGGCAACAGATAGTCGATGGTGGGATCGTTGAACGCAGGCAGGTAGCCCAGGATGGCCGCATCCCTGCCCTGCAGCAGCGCCGGGTCGGTGCGGCTGTAGCGGTGCCAGGAGGTGAAGGCGCCGAACTGCAGGGTGGGTGCCTCGCTGCGATAGGTGTGCAGGTATTGCAGCATCGCATGGTTGCCGGAGCCCACGCGGGCGCCGCTTTGCACGCGGTAGCGCTCCGATGCCAGCTCCAGCGTGATCTGGTCCAGGCGCGAGAGCTGGTAGCTGCTGCCCAGCGACACGCGGTCCTTCATGCCGCCCATGCGCATGGCCAGCGTTTCCTGCGTGGCCAGGTGCCGGCCCAGCGATGCCTGCAGGCTCCAGCGGCTGTCCACGTTGTAGGTCTGCGTGAACTGCATCGGCGTGTAGCTCTCCAGGCTTTCGCGCCGGCCCAGCATGAACTCGCTGGAGGCCGACTGCGTCTTGCGCGTCAGGCGCAGGCCGATGCCCCGCTCCTGGGAGGGTCCGCGCACCAGGGTGCTTTTGTTGACCGTGCGGCGCACGTCCTCGGCATCCAGGTCCAGCGCCCAGCGGGGGTTGAGACCCACATGCCAGCGCAGCCGCGAGACCTGCTCGTCGATGGCGTCCATGCGGCGATTGCGCAACTGCAGGCCGCCGTAGTCGCTGAAGGCCAGCAACTGCTCGGTCAGCCCCAGGTGCAGGGGATCGTCGTCGGGCTGGTAGGCCATGCTCTCGAAGCCCGCGGTCTGCGCCAGCCGCACATCGCCCACCATGGCCGCCGCGTTGATGCGGTCGTAGCGCGGCAGTGCCTCGTCATGGCGCTGCAGCAGCTGCCCGGCCTGGGCCACATCCTTTTCCGCCAGGGCCACCGTGATCTCGGCCCACAGCGGTGCGCTGGCACTCTTGCTGCGGCTGCGCGCGTACTGCTGCCAAAGGTAGCCGCGCTCGGCCTGGTATTCGCCACGCTCCTGCAGCCAGGCGATGGCCAGCTCGGCCGCAGCAGCAGAATGCTCGCGGCGCCCGCCTTCCAGGTCCATGCGCAGCAGCTCGCGCATCAGGGCGAATTCGGCATCGCCCTGGGTATGAAAGAGCATGAGCCGGCTGCGTGCCTGGCGCTGGACCTCGTCCAGGCCCTCGGCGGTCAGCCAGCGGCGGGCCGCATCGGCCGAAGGGCCCTGCTGCGCACGCGTGCGCGCCTTCTCGCGCTGCCACAGCTGCTGCCTCAGGTTCCAGGCCTGGTCCGCCTGCTGGTTCTGCTCCAGCGCATCCGCGTACTGCATCATCCACAGGAAGTCGTCGGCATGCTCCGTGCGGTGCGGCTTCAGATACCGCTCCAGCGCAACGGCCGGGCGCGACAGCGTCATGTAGGCCGCCGCCAGGGCGCCGTGCATGTCGGCATCACGTGCCCACACGGGCTCGGCCGCCGCCAGCAGCAGCTTGAGGGCCGCCGCGTTCTGCGTGTCGATCAGCAGCCACATCAGGCCCTGGCGCAGCGGCGTGGAGCCGGGGTCCAGCGCCAGGCCCTTCTCGAAGGCTTCCATGGCCTTTTTCGGCTGCGCAGTGCGCTGGTAGTAGGCGCCCAGGATCTGGAAGAAGGTGGGCTGGCCCATCAGGCGCTTGAGCAAGGCCGGGTCGGCCATGATGCGCTCGACCTGGCGGCCGATCTGCGTCCAGTCCTCCTGGTCCTCCAGCAGGTAGAAGGCCTGTGTCAGATGGCGCACGTCCTGGAACTGCTCCCAGGCATGCAGGGACATCTGGGCCGCCTCGCGCCGGTCGGTGCGCTGCAGCAGGCGGATCACTTCGTCGTAGTCGCTGATGCCGGCGTGCGGCGTCTGCAGCAGGCGGCGGTAGGCCTTGAGCGTCAGCGCCTCCTGGCGCTGGTCCTGGGCCAGGTCGCCCAGCAGGCGCCAGTACTCGCCTTCGTCCTGCATGCCGGCCGGAACGCGCGTCTGTGCGTCTTCCAGCCAGCGCAGGCCCAGCGCCGGCTCGCCCTGCAGCAGCGCGAGCACGGCGGCGGGCATGACATGGGACGGCGTGCGCTGCTCGGGATCGCTGAGCACGCGCTTCCATGCCTGCAGCGCCAGCGGCGAACGGCCTGCGCGCTCGGCCAGCTGGGCCAGCAGAATCTGCGACTGCGGCGTGCTGCCGTGCTTTTGCAGATAGTCGATGGCCGCGCCCGGCTCGGCCTGGCGCTCATAGGCCTGGACCAGCGCCTGCAGCAGCGCGGCATCCTGGGGACGGCGGCTCAACTGGTGGCGCAGGCCGGCAATCAGGGCGCGGTCGTCGAACAGGCCCGGCGCCAGGCGCATCACCGTCTTCCAGGCATCTTCACGGCCCGTGTTCTGCGCAATGACCAGCCAGTTGTCCAGGGCCTGCTGCTGCTGCCCCATCCATTCGGACACCTGGGCCAGGCGCTCGCGCCAGGCCATGTCCTGCGGCGCCTGGCGCACCGCAGCCGTGGCCACGCGCCAGGCATCTTCCAGGTTGCGGTTTTCGAGGAACACCTCGTAGCCCAGCTGGTAGGTCTTGTCGTCAAATGGCAGGCCCGGCGGCGGCTTGCGTGCGGGGTCGGCCGTGCGCAGCATGCGCCAGCCCGGGGCGGTCCAGGCCACGGGCTGCAGTGCCCAGGCGCCGTCGTCGGCCACTGCGGACGCTACGGCTGGGCCTGCTCCCGAAGCGCCTGCCACCTGCACCTGCCATTGCTGCAGCAGGGACAGCTGCAGCAGCCGCTTGGCATAGCGCTCGGCCTCAGCCCGGTTGCCGGCCGCGCGCGCCAGGCCGATGAGCCTTCGCAGCGTTTCCGGGTCGCTGCCCAACAGTTCTTCCTGCTGGCGCGCCAGCGCCAGCGCTTCGCTGGCACGGTTGCCGGACTGCAGCACCTGCAGGGCCTGCCAGAGGTAGGCGCGCGACTGCGGGACATCGTCGGTCGTGGCACTGGCCTGGCGCAGCAGCCGGGCCGATTCCTCGTACAGCGACATGCCCAGCGCCTGCCGCGCTGCGGACTCATAGACCTGCGCCTTGCGCGCGGGATCGCCCTGGCGGGCGGCCACATCGTCGTAGATGCCCAGGGCCAGCGGTGCGTCCTTGAGTACCAGCGCCGAAGAAGCCAGGTACAGCGCCTGCTCCTGGGTCAGACCCGCCAGCGGGACCTCCTTGAGCGCCTGCATCACCTGGAGCCCCAGGGCATCGGCCTGCCCTCCGGCGCGATGGTCCTGCTTTTGCGCCTCCAGATAGTTCTGGTAGGCGGCCTGCCAGCGCTCCCAGGCCTGGACGGCGGCGCTGGGCAGCGCCTGCTTGGCTGCCTCTTCGCGCGCCAGCTTGATGGCTTTCAGGCGCTCCTCCTTGGCCTTGAGCAGGGCGCGCAGGTTTTCATTGCCCGGGTCGCTCTTGAGCAGGTTGCTCAGGTAGTTGTAGGACAGCTCGGAATCATCTCCGGTGACGGAGAGCCGGCGCTCCAGATCCTGCTTGGGAAACAGCATCCACAGGGCACCGCCGATCAGTACCGCCAGCAGCACGATCAGCCAGAAGGGAACCGTGACGGGGCGCTCAGAGCCCCCGGCATTGCGCTTGGAGTTCAACACTGTGATGGGTACTTCTGAAGGAACGGAGGTTGGAGCTGCCCGTATCGGCACCCGCCACGGCAATGAGGGGATTGGCGGCGTTCAGGGAACTCAGCGCACAGCCGGACGGCAGGTGCATGCGCAGCTCCAGCGGCACATGGCCCTGCAGGGTCAAGCGCACGCCGCCATCGGCCTGGGGCAGCCATTGCGTGAGCCGGGCATTGGCATCCACCAGATAGGGGCGCGCCGCGGAGGCGGCCGCGCCTGCGGCATCCTGCTGCACCAGGTATCCGGCGCCGCCGGCCAGGTGAAGGTAGTTGCCGTCCGTGCCCTTGGCATAGCCGGCGATGCCGCGGCTGGCAGCCATTGAAGGCAGGGCCATGCCGGGCGGCATGCGCAGCGTGCGCAACTGGCCCGGGCCCCGCAGACGCCAGCCCTGCGCGTCGCGGCCGATGGCGAATTCGTAGAAATCCTGCACCTTGCGGATGTACTCGGAGCTGTAGACCGGGTTCAGCCGCTGCGCCAGCGCCCACTGGTAGACCTTGTGCAGGGCCTTGATGCTGGCCTGCTTGCTGGCGGAGTAGGAGTGGTAGTAGATGTCCACGGCCTTCATGCGCCGGGGCGCGTCGGTCATCTCGAAGGTTTCGATGACGCGCTCGAAGCCGTAGAACGGCCCGTGCCAGAGGTTGGTGTAGATGTTCTCGTTGGTGACGGGCGCATAGATCTGCAGATGGCCGCCCTTGCGCAGGCCCCAGCTGCGCACCTCCGTCAGCGAGGGATTGCTGCGCGTGATGGCCGTGTCGCCGCCATTCATGTTGAGCAGTCCCGCCGCGTCGGAGATGGCCAGGGCCTCGGCGCTGGGCGCCGTGTTGCCGGTCCACAAGAACACGTCCACCGGCTTGCCGGGCGGCGCCAGGCGCTTGCGGATGTAGTCGACCGAGCCATTGATCTCCCGGTTCATGTCCATCTGGTAGCCGGGGATGTGGAGGTTGAGGTTCACCTCCTTGCTGTCATCCCCGTCGGGCGCTGCCCCGGGCTCCCAGAAGAAGGGATGGGAATAGGAATGGCTGGCGATCTCGACATGGGGCATGGCGAAGATGCGCTTGGCAATGCCCTCCAGCTGGTCGGCCCACTGCGGATACAGGCCCTGCGGCGAGACTTCGGCCTCGATGACCGAGATGGTGTGCGGAATCCTGTAGCGCTCCAGGATCTCGCGGCGCAGCACCTCGCCGGCGAAGGGCGTGCCCGGCAGCTCGGCCTTGGAAGGAAAGCCGTCCCCGTCCACATGGGCCAGCAGCAGGCGGCGGCCGTTCTCGGTGGTGACGTCGGGCACCGGAAAGTCCTGCAGGCGCAGCGCCTCGCGCAACAGCGCGAAGGGGTCGATCACCCAGCGCGACTGGTCGGTGCCCGGCATGCCCACCACCACATAGGGCATGAGTGCAAAGCCGCCCCAGGGCGTGATGGCGGCCGACACGAAGCGGCGCCCCCGCTTGTCGTCGAAGGACAGCAACTCGCGGCTGCCCCTGGCCATCTGCGGCGTGAACTCCCAGCCCTCGTAATCGTGCGCTGGCTCGGCCGGCTGTATCTCGAAACCCATGACCGGC
The DNA here is from genome assembly GCF_018437695.1 of Delftia sp. WY8. Classification (NCBI taxonomy): domain Bacteria; kingdom Pseudomonadati; phylum Pseudomonadota; class Betaproteobacteria; order Burkholderiales; family Comamonadaceae; genus Delftia; species Delftia sp. WY8. Next base: position 4,814,730 of record NZ_CP049795.1, on the reverse strand, counting down.
GCCTTTTCGGCGCGCCGCAGCGGGAACAGGGGTGCCGCTTCCGTGCTGCGCGTGCCCAGGGCGGCCGACATGGTGCGGTCCTGGGACAGGCCCAGCGTATTGAGCACCAGCAGCGGCATGCCCTGCTGCACCTGGTTGGCCAGCCACTGCCGCACGCTTTTGGCCCGCATCTCGGGCACCGCGCCGCCGAACCAGCTCACCACGCCGGCATAGCGGTCGCGCGACACGCCTTCGGGCAGGGGCTCGCGCACATCGGCGTAGTCGGCGACGTAGCCCATGTAGTTCAGGGGCATTTCCAGGAAGCGGTGCGCCGATGCGCCGTTGATGGACGGATAGTCGGCACCGTTGTAGAGAATCAACACCCTGCGCGCCACCGCCTCCACCTGGCCTATGCCCAGGGTCTGCAGCCCGGCATCGGAAACCCAGGGGATGATGCCCAGCTGCGCAATGCGGCGGGCGGTCTCGCGCGTGGCGTCGCGGTCATGCGGGGCCACGTAGTCGATGGACAGCACCGGCAGGCGGTCGCGCTCGCGGATGGTCTGCAGTTGCTGCAGCAGCCATTCGCGGTCTTTCTCGGGCACGTTCACATAGCGCTTGAGGCTGGCATCCCAGCCCCGCAACAGCGACTCGGCCGCCACCATCTGTACCTTGTCCCTCACGCGCGGCACGATCTCGAAGCCCCGGTTCAGGATCAGGCGGATGCCGGGATAGCGCTGGTGCAGCGTCTCGATGACGCGCACCAGACCGTCCTGCTGGGCCTTTTCGTCGAAATTCGCGGCCAGGCGGTAGGAGTCCAGCGTGTCCAGGAAGAAGCCGCGAAAGCCCTGCTTCCACAGCGGCGCGATCACCTCGTCGGCAAAGAAGGCGGGCCACTGCGCGGGTGTCTGGTCCAGGACGATGGACTGCCAGGCGCCGTTGCGCGCCATCTTCCAGGCCTCGGGAATCTTGCCGAAGTAGGCGCGCTCGGGCAGCACCTCGGCCACGGAAGCGTAGGCATACAGCTCGCTGCCCGGGGCCTGCTTGCGGAACCGGACCGGGTCATAGCCATGGCCCGGCTCCACGACGGCAATGTCGTAGAGGCTCAATTCACTGAGCGATGCCTTGTTCCCGTAATAGACAGCCACCGCGGGTTCGGCAGCCTGCACCACCCAGCCGCACAGCAACCCCCAGCAGACCAGGCAGCTTCGCAGGAAACCGTTCATGGCCTTCTCCTCAGGGCGTGGTGATGCCCCATCAATTCATAGTTTTTATGCATCAAATTTCTTAACAATTTGATGAAAGCTATCGTCAATCCGACGAAAAGCGGGCCGAGCATAACGTTGTTTGTCTACAAATGTGTTTTCTCCCTACTTTTGTGCTCAGCCCACTTGAACCCGGGGAGAAGCTGGGTTATTGCGATACTAGGCACGCCAAAAAATCACCAATGAGAGGTATTCATGATCCTGGTCACAGGCGGCGCCGGCTTCATCGGCTCCCACACCTGCGTGGAGTTGGCCGCCGCAGGCGAGCCCTACCTGATCTACGACAACTTCAGCAACAGCAGCGCCGACGTGCTAGCCCGCATGGAACGCATCACGGGCCGGCGCCCACTGTGCGTGGAAGGCGATGTGCGCGACCGCGCCGCGCTGGACCGGCTGTTTGCCGAGCACTCCATCCGCGAGGTGATCCACTTCGCCGCACTCAAGGCCGTGGGCGAATCCGTGGCCCAGCCACTGCGCTACTACGAACACAACGTGGGCGGCACGGTCGCCCTGCTGCAGGCCATGCAGGCGGCGGGCGTGCACAGCCTGGTGTTCTCCTCCTCGGCCACGGTCTACGGCGACCCGGCCAGCCTGCCGATCCGCGAGGATTTCCCGCTGTCTGCCACCAACCCCTACGGCCGCAGCAAGCTGTGGATCGAGGAAATGCTGGCCGACCTGGACCGCGCCGAGCCCGGCCAGTGGCGCCTGGCACGGCTGCGCTACTTCAATCCCGTGGGCGCCCATGAAAGCGGCCTGATCGGCGAGGACCCACGCGACATCCCCAACAACCTCATGCCCTATGTGTCGCAGGTCGCCATCGGCCAGCGCCAGCAGCTCAGTGTCTATGGGGATGACTACGCCACGCCGGACGGCACGGGCGTGCGTGACTACATCCACGTCACCGACCTGGCGCGCGGCCACCTGGCGGCGCTGCGCCATCTGCGTAAACAGCAAGGCCTGCTGACCGTGAACCTGGGCACGGGGCGCCCGGTCTCGGTGCTGGAGATGGTCAAGGCCTTCGAGCGCGCCAGCGGCCGCCCCGTGCCCTACCAGATCGTGGCGCGCCGCCCCGGCGACGTGGCCCAGTGCTGGGCCGACCCCGCCGAGGCCGAGCGCCTGCTGGGCTGGAAGGCCATGCTGGACCTGGACCGCATGTGCGAGGACGCATGGCGCTGGCAAAGCCAGGCCGCAGGTCTCAAGCGCTGAACCCCGCAGCGCCTGCGGACGCCGAGGGCGTGGTATCTTTTCGCCCTTGTTTCACGCCCTAGCCACGAGTCTGCCCATGCTTGCCAAACGCATCATCCCCTGTCTTGACGTCACGGGAGGGCGCGTCGTCAAAGGCGTGAACTTCGTGGAGCTGCGCGATGCGGGCGACCCGGTGGAGATCGCCGCGCGCTACAACGCCCAGGGCGCGGACGAGCTGACCTTCCTGGACATCACGGCCACCAGCGATGGCCGAGACCTGATCCTGCCCATCATCGAATCGGTGGCCAGCCAGGTCTTCATTCCGCTGACCGTGGGCGGTGGCGTGCGCACCGTCGAGGACGTGCGCCGCCTGCTCAACGCGGGCGCCGACAAGACCAGCTTCAACTCGGCCGCCATCGCCAATCCCGATGTGATCAATGCCGCCTCCGACAAGTACGGCGCGCAGTGCATCGTCGTGGCCATCGACGCCAAGCGCCGCACCGCCGAAGACGAGCAGCGCATCGGCACCGACGGCCGCGCCGCCGGCCCCGGCTGGGATGTCTACAGCCACGGCGGACGCAAGAACACCGGCCTGGACGCCGTGCAGTGGGCCGCAGAAATGGCGCGCCGCGGCGCGGGCGAGATCCTGCTGACCAGCATGGACCGCGACGGCACCAAGTCCGGGTTCGACCTGAAGCTCACGCGCGCCGTCAGCGACGCCGTGCCCGTGCCCGTGATCGCCTCCGGCGGCGTGGGCTCGCTGGACGACCTGGCCGATGGCGTGACCCTGGGCGGCGCCGACGCCGTGCTGGCCGCCAGCATCTTCCACTATGGCGAATTCACCGTGGGCCAGGCCAAGCAGCGCATGGCCGAGCGCGGCGTGCCCGTGCGCCTCTGATACGGCGCGTCGGCGGACTCCTTCATTTCAGTTTTCCATGGCGCTCGCGCCGCCCACAACCCATGAAACCGGCGCGGCCCAAGGGACCAGGGACAGCGAGCAAGGGCCGCCCCGCAGCAAGGCTGTCGTCTCCCTCCCGCGCAGCGAGAGAGGGGGAAGGCGCGAAGCGACTCAGGGGGTGTATTTTCAATCCAGGCAATTCCTGACAATGCTGTCACAGGGATTCCAACCCAGGATATTCACAATGCAGGCAATGAACTGGCTAGATCAAGTCAAATGGGATGCGCAGGGCCTGGTGCCCGTGATCGCGCAGGAAAAGGACACGGGCGACGTGCTGATGTTCGCCTGGATGAACCGCGAGGCCCTGGCCAAGACGGCCGAGCTGGGCCGCGCCGTCTATTTCAGCCGCTCGCGCAACAAGCTGTGGTTCAAGGGCGAGGAATCGGGCCACGTGCAGACCGTGCACGAGGTGCGCATCGACTGCGACAACGACGTGGTCCTGCTCAAGATCACCCAGACCGGCCACGAGCCCGGCATTGCCTGCCACACGGGGCGCCACAGCTGCTTCTACAGCGTGCTGCGCGATGGCCAGTGGCAGGCCGTCGATCCGGTCTTGAAAGACCCCGAATCGATCTACAAATGAATTCCACGAACATGAACGACACCACAAGCACTTCCTCGCAGGACGCCCTGGCGCGCCTGGCCGCCGTCATCGAAAGCCGCAAGCCCGCCAACGGCGGCGACCCCGACAAAAGCTACGTCGCCCGCCTGCTGCACAAGGGCCCGGATGCCTTTTTGAAGAAGATCGGCGAAGAGGCCACCGAAGTCGTCATGGCCGCCAAGGACGCAGACCATGGCGGGGACGCCGGCAAAATCCTCTACGAAGTGGCCGATCTGTGGTTCCATAGCATGATCGCCCTGGCCCACTATGGCCTGACGCCCGCCCAGGTCGTCGCCGAGCTGGAGCGCCGCGAAGGCACCAGCGGCATCGAGGAAAAGGCGCTGCGCAAGGCCCAGGAACGTGATGTGAACGAGAAAGGACCGCTGCCATGAATGACGATTACATCGAAGTCCGTGCCCTGGACCAGTCCCGCATCGAAGGCCTCAAGGCCTGGGGCTGGGTCAGCTACCTGCTGCACCTGGTGGTGGCCGTGGCCGCCGTCGTGCCCGGCGCCCAGCCCAGCATCGCGCTGCTGGTGATCGCCCTGATCATCGACCTGGTCAAGCGCGGCGACGCCGAAGGCAGCTGGATGGCCAACCATTTCTCGTGGCGCATCCGCAGCGTGATCTGGGCCGGCATCCTGTACCTGGTCACGGCACCGCTGTGGCTGCTGTTCTTCGTGCCCGGCTGGATCGCCTGGACGGTGATCTCCATCTGGTTCCTGTACCGCATCGTGCGCGGCATGGTCGCCATGAACCGCAACCAGGCCGTGGACCGCTGAAGCCGCCGGCCCGCCCGCCATGTCCTCCACCCCGACCTGCAAGATCAACCTCGCCCTGCAGGGCGGGGGCTCGCACGGCGCCCTGACCTGGGGCGTGCTGGACGCACTGCTGGAAGACGGCAGCCTTGTCTTCGACGGCATCAGCGGCACCAGCGCCGGCGCCATGAATGCCGTGGCCCTGGCACAGGGCTTTGCCCAGGCCGCGCGCCAGGAAAGCGATCCTGTGGCCGCCCAGGCGCTGGGCGCCCAATTGGCCCGCGCCTCGCTGACCGAACTGTGGGAAGGCGTGGGCACCATGGGCAGCCTGATGTGGGGCGCGCCATTGCCGGGCAGCCCCTTCATGGGCGTGCTCAACCAGTTCTTCTCGCCCTACCAGACCAACCCGCTGGACATCAACCCGCTGCGCAAGCTGCTCGAACGGGTCGTGGATTTCGAGGCGCTGACGCGTCCGCCCGTGGAGGGCGTGGTGCCCAAGGTCTTTGTCTGCGCCACCAATGTGCGCACGGGCCGGGGAAGCATCTTTTCGGGCAGAAGGCTCAGTGCCGACGCGGTCATGGCCTCGGCCTGCCTGCCCCAGCTGTTCAAGGCCGTGGAAATCGATGGCGAGCCTTACTGGGACGGTGGTTTCTCGGGCAATCCCGCCCTGTATCCCCTGATCTACGGCACGGCGTCCAGCGACATCCTGCTGGTGCAGATCAATCCCATCGAGCACACCGACCTGCCCAACACGGCGGCCGACATCATGGACCGCATGAACGAGGTCACCTTCAACGCCGGCCTGCTGTCCGAGCTGCGCGCCATCGAATTCGTCAAACGCCTGCTGGAGCAGGGCAAGCTGGACCCGGCACGCTACAAAAAGGTGCTGCTGCACCGCGTGGACGGCGGCGCGGTACTCAAGGGCTACGGCGCCTCGACCAAGACGCGCTCCGACATGCGTTTCGTGCGCGAGCTGTTCGAGCTGGGGCGCGAGCAGGGGCAGCACTGGCTCCAGCAGCACCGCAGCGACATCGGCGTGCGCCAGACACTGCACATCAACGACAATTCACCCTGATTTTTCGATCCACCGCCAGCTTCCCAGGACTCCCGTAGCGCCATGCACGACCACGACCCGAACTGCCTGTTTTGCCGCATCATCAAAGGCGAGATCCCTTCCCGCAAGGTCTATGAGGACGATGAAGTCTTCGCCTTCCACGACATCCATCCCGGCGCGCCCATCCACTTTCTGATGGTGCCCAAGAAGCACATCCCCTCCATGGCCCAGGTCCAGGCCGACGACGCTGCGCTGCTGGGCCGCATGATGGTGCTGGCGCCCCGCCTGGCCGCCGAGCAAGGCTGCAATCCGTATCCCGATGGCGGTTTCCGTCTGGTGGTCAACACCGGCACCGAGGGCGGACAGGAAGTCCACCATCTGCACATCCATGTCATGGGCGGCCCCCGCCCCTGGCTGAAGGGCTGAAGCCTTTGCTGGACGCAGGCTAGCGCGCAAGATGGCCCGCCTCTTGCTTGCGACTTCTGCGTACATGCGCCGGCCGAACGGCTTTTGTGGGGCCTTGCGAACTGCCGCCATGGCCCGGCGTCTAAAATGATCTGCAATTCTTAGGAGAGATTCTCATGGGCTCGTTTTCCATCTGGCATTGGCTGATCGTCCTGGCCATCGTGGTTCTGGTGTTCGGAACCAAGAAGCTGAAGAACATCGGTTCCGACCTTGGCGGCGCCGTCAAGGGCTTCAAGGACGGTGTGAAGGACGGCTCGACCTCCACCGACACCCCCGCAGCTGCCCCTGGCCAGGTTGCAGGCCAGACAGCCACCGACAAGGCCACCATCGACGTCGAAGCCAAGCAAAAGAGCTGATGCTCCGCACGCCAAGCCTCCATGTTTGATATCGGTCTGTCCAAGATGGCGCTGATCGGCGCCGTGGCTCTCGTGGTCATCGGCCCCGAGAAGCTGCCGCGCGTGGCGCGCACCGTCGGTACCCTGCTGGGCAAGGCCCAGCGCTACGTCTCCGATGTGAAGGCCGAGGTCAACCGTTCGATGGAACTCGACGAGTTGCGCAAGATGAAGGACACGGTGGAAGGCGCGGCGCGTGACGTCGAGCAGTCCATCCACACTTCGGCCGCCAATTTCGAGAAGGACTGGAACGAGTCCACGGCATCGCTCAACGGCACGTCTTCCTCGTACGACTCCTCTTCCTACGATTCAGGCAGCGATACGTACAGCGCCGTGGCGCCGGCCTACCGCCACCCGGGCAAGAACTGGCGCCTCAAGCGTGCCGCCGTGCCCCAGTGGTACAAGGCCCGGGCCGGCGTGCGCACCAAGGCGCAGTCGGGCGCGGCGCGCGTGGCGCGCTTTCGTCCCCAGAAGTCCCGCTGAAGATGCTGGCGCGCAGCGGGCCACGAGGCAACCGGCCCAGCCTCTGCCACCCGGGCACTCGCCATCGCCCCACCCTGCCCGATCCGTCGGGCTTTCTGCTTTTCATACCAGGTCCGTGGACGCCCTTGCGGCCCGCCGCGGTTTCGCACCATGTCCGACATTCCACCTAAAGACGACGAGCTGGCAGGCACCGAGCAGCCTTTCGTCCAGCACCTGATGGAGCTGCGCGACCGCCTGCTCTACTGCATCTACGGCATCGGTCTGGCGATCGCCGTGCTGGCCATATGGCCTGGCCCCAACGGGCTGATCGACTTCATCGCCCACCCGATCAAGGCCCACATGCCGCCCGATGCCAAGCTCATCGCAGTCGGCGTGTTCACCCCCTTCTTCGTGCCGCTCAAGGTACTGATGATGGTGGGCATCTTGGCCGTGCTGCCCTGGATCATGTACCAGATGTGGGCCTTCGTGGCGCCCGGCCTGTACAGCCATGAAAAGCGCTTTGCGCTGCCGCTGATCATCTTCGGCAGCCTGCTGGCCTATATCGGCATCGCCTTCGTGCAGTTCTTCGTGCTCGACAAGATGTTCGCCTTCATCCAGGGCTTCACCCCGGACAGCGTGGCGGCCACGCCGGACATTGCATCGTATGTGGAGGCCATCCTGTCGCTGTACCTGGCCTTTGGCCTGGCCTTCCAGGTGCCCATCGTGGTCATGCTGCTGGTGCGCTTCGGCCTGGTGGACATCGCCAAGCTCAAGTCCTTCCGCGGCTATTTCATCGTGGTGGCCTTCATCATCGCCGCCGTGGTCACGCCGCCCGACGTGATCTCCCAGCTGGCCCTGGCCGTGCCCATGTGCATTCTTTACGAGATCGGCATCCTGGGCGCCGGCTGGTTCAGCCGCGTCTCCAAGGCGCCGGAAGAAGAAGCCGAACCCGGCACCGCAGTGGACAAGCCCGCAGAGGATAAACCCTCCCCCTGAGTCGCTTCGCGCCTTCCCCCAGAGGGGGACGACACCCTCGGTGCGGGGCGGCGCGGCCGGCCCAGGCCCTTCCTCGGTGTCCCTCGCTTTAGGGCGCGCCAGTTTCAAGGGCCTACGCTGAAACACGAGGAATCTGTAATAAAAAGCCCTTGGTTCATCACCAAGGGCTTTTTCTTTGTCCATGGCCAAGCCCCTTCCGGGGTTGGCATCTCACCGAGGCAGGTCGGACGTGCCCATGAGGAACTCGTCAATGGAGCGAGCGGCCTGGCGGCCTTCGCGGATGGCCCAGACCACCAGGGACTGGCCGCGGCGCACGTCGCCGGCGGCGAAGAGCTTGGGCACGCTGGTGGCGTAGCCGCCCGTGAAGTCGGTGGTGGCCTTGGCGTTGCCGCGTGCGTCCTTGTCCACGCCAAAGGCATCGAGCACGGCCTGCACGGGGCTGACGAAGCCCATGGCCAGCAGCACCAGGTCGGCCTTGAGCACCTGCTCGCTGCCGGGCACCTCGACCATCTTGCCGTCCTTCATTTCGATGCGTACGGTCTTGACGGCCGTGACCTGGCCCTTCTCGCCGATGAACTCCTTGGTGGCGATGGCGAACTCGCGCTCGCAGCCTTCCTCGTGGCTGGAGCTGGTGCGCAGCTTGATCGGCCAGTAGGGCCAGACCAGGGGCTTGTTCTCCTGCTCGGGCGGCATGGGCATCAGCTCGAACTGGGTCACGCTGACGGCGCCGTGGCGGTTGCTGGTGCCCACGCAGTCGGAGCCCGTGTCGCCGCCACCGATGACGATGACATGCTTGCCATCGGCACGCAGCTGGCCCTTGAGCTTGTCGCCGGCGTTGACCTTGTTTTGCTGCGGCAGGAACTCCATGGCGAAATGGATGCCCTTGAGTTCACGGCCGGGCACGGGCAGGTCGCGCGACTGCTCGGCACCGCCGGTCAGCAGCACGGCGTCGAACTCGGCCATGAGCTGCTCGGGGCTGACGGTTTCCTTGGCCCAGTTGGTGACCTTGGAGTCTTCGCCCAGGCCGTCCTTGCCCGCCACCAGCACGCCGGTACGGATCTTGACGCCTTCGGCCACGAGCTGCTCGACGCGGCGGTCGATGTGCGACTTCTCCATCTTGAAGTCGGGAATGCCGTAGCGCAGCAGGCCGCCCACGCGGTCGTTCTTCTCGAACAGCGTCACATCGTGGCCGGCGCGGGCCAGCTGCTGCGAGGCCGCCAGGCCTGCGGGGCCGGCGCCGACCACGGCCACCTTCTTGCCGGTCTTGCGGCTGCTGGGCAGCGGCTTGACCCAGCCTTCGGCCCAGGCACGGTCGATGATGGCGTGCTCGATGGACTTGATGCCCACGGCATCGTCGTTGATGTTCAGGGTGCAGGCGGCCTCGCAGGGTGCGGGGCAGATGCGGCCGGTGAACTCGGGGAAGTTGTTGGTGCTGTGCAGCACGGCGCTGGCGCTCTTCCAGCCGCCGTGGAAGACCAGGTCGTTGAAGTCCGGAATGATGTTGTTGACCGGGCAGCCGTTGTTGCAGAACGGCGTGCCGCAGTCCATGCAGCGCGCGCCCTGGATCTTGGCCTGGCTGTCATCGAGGCCGATGACGAATTCCTTGTAGTGCTTCACGCGCTCGGCGACGGGCGCATAGCCCTCCTCGAGGCGCTCATATTCCATGAAGCCGGTGGTCTTTCCCATGATTCGTTGTCCTGATGTGTGGGGTGCAGGGTTGGATGCGGGCCGCTGCCCGCATCCTTCGCTTCCTTGTTATTTGGCGGCCACCGCCTCCTTGGCGTGTTCCTCGACCTCGGGCGTGGCGGGCTCTTCCATCACCTGGCGCTCGTACATCTCGGACAGGGCACGCTTGTACTCGCTGGGGAAGACCTTGACGAACTTGGAGCGGGCCGCCGCCCAGTTGTCCAGCAGGTCGCGGGCGCGCTTGGAGCCCGTCCAGCGGCTGTGCGCCTCGATCAGCGCGCGCAGCTGGCGCTCGTCGGTCTCGCGGCGGTGCCAGACGGCAGGCGAGACCTGGGCCAGGTGCTCGTCGTGGGGCAGCACCTGGTCCAGCGAGACGGACGCCTTGTTGCAGCGCTCGGCGAAGCGGCCATCCTCGTCGTAGACATAGGCCACGCCGCCGCTCATGCCGGCGGCGAAGTTGCGGCCGGTCTTGCCCAGCACCACCACGGTGCCGCCGGTCATGTATTCGCAGCCGTGGTCGCCCACGCCTTCGACCACGGCGGTGGCGCCAGACAGGCGGACCGCGAAACGCTCGCCGGCCACGCCGCCGAAGAAGGCCTCGCCGCTGGTGGCGCCGAACATCACGGTGTTGCCCACGATGGTGTTGCTGGTGGTATCGCCACGGAACTCATGGCTGGCGTGCACCACCACGCGGCCGCCGGACAGGCCCTTGCCCGTGTAGTCGTTGGCGTCGCCGCGCAGGTTCAGCGTGATGCCGTTGCACAGGAAGGCGCCGAAGGACTGGCCGCCGGTTCCCTCGAAGTGGATGCGGATGGTGTCATCGGGCAGGCCTTCGGGATGCACGCGCGTCACGGCACCGGAGAGCATGGCGCCCACGGAGCGGTTGACGTTGCGCGCCACTTCCATGATGCGCACGCGCTCGCCGTTCTCGATGGCGGGCTTGCAGCGCTCGATGAGCTTCACGTCCAGCGCCTTGTCCAGCAGGTGGTCCTGCTTTTCGACATGGAAGCGTGCCACGTCCGCGGGCACTTCGGGCTGGGCGAACAGGCGCGAGAAGTCCAGGCCCTGGGCCTTCCAGTGCTGCAGGCCCTTGCGGGTGTCCAGCAGGTCGGAGCGGCCGATCAGGTCGTCGAACTTCGCCACGCCGAGCTGGGCCATGATCTGGCGCACTTCCTCGGCGATGAAGAAGAAGTAGTTCACCACATGCTCGGGCTTGCCCGAGAACTTGGCGCGCAGCACCGGGTCCTGCGTGGCCACGCCCACGGGGCAGGTGTTCAGGTGGCACTTGCGCATCATGATGCAGCCCTCGACGACCAGGGGCGCCGTGGCGAAGCCGAACTCGTCGGCGCCCAGCAGCGCGCCGATGACGACGTCGCGGCCGGTCTTCATCTGGCCGTCGGCCTGCACGCGGATGCGGCCGCGCAGGCGGTTGAGCACCAGGGTCTGCTGGGTCTCGGCCAGGCCGATCTCCCAGGGCGAGCCCGCATGCTTGATGGACGACCAGGGCGATGCGCCCGTGCCGCCGTCATGGCCTGCGATGACCACGTGGTCGCTCTTGCACTTGGCCACGCCGGCCGCGATGGTGCCCACGCCCACTTCGGACACGAGCTTGACCGAGATGTCGGCGTGCGGCGCCACGTTCTTCAGGTCGTGGATCAGCTGGGCCAGATCCTCGATGGAGTAGATGTCGTGGTGGGGCGGGGGCGAGATCAGACCGACGCCGGGCACGGAGTGGCGCAGCTTGCCGATGTAGTCGGACACCTTGCCGCCGGGCAGCTGGCCGCCCTCGCCGGGCTTGGCGCCCTGGGCCATCTTGATCTGCACCTGGTCCGAGGACGACAGGTACTCGGCCGTGACGCCGAAGCGGCCCGAGGCCACCTGCTTGATCCTGGAGCGCAGCGAGTCGCCGTCCTGCAGCTCGATGTCGGCCTCGACCTTGTCGGCGCCGATGATGGAGCCCAGGGTCTCGCCCTTCCTGATCGGGATGCCCTTGAGCTCGTTGCGGTAGCGCTGGGGATCTTCCCCGCCTTCGCCGGTGTTGCTCTTGCCGCCGATGCGGTTCATGGCCACGGCCAGCGTGGCATGGGCCTCGGTGCTGATGGAGCCCAGCGACATGGCGCCCGTGGCAAAGCGCTTGACGATCTCCTTGGCCGACTCGACCTGGTCCAGCGGGATGGCCTTGGACGGGTCGAACTTGAACTCGAACAGGCCGCGCAGCGTCATGTGGCGCTTGCTCTGGTCGTTGATCAGCTGGGCGTATTCCTTGTACGTGCTCCAGTTGTTGGAGCGCGTGGAATGCTGCAGCTTGGCGATGGCGTCGGGCGACCACATGTGCTCTTCGCCACGGGCGCGCCAGGCGTATTCGCCACCGGCGTCCAGCATGGTCTCCAGCACGGGATCGTCACCGAAGGCCGCGCGGTGGTTGCGGATGGTTTCCTCGGCGATCTCGAAGACGCCGATGCCCTCGACGCGGCTGGCCGTGCCGGTGAAGTACTTGTCCACGGTGTCGCTGTTCAGGCCGATCACCTCGAACAGCTGGGCGCCGCAATAGGACATGTAGGTGGACACGCCCATCTTGGACATGATCTTGGACAGGCCCTTGCCGATGGCCTTGACGTAGTTGTAGATGGCCTTGTCGGCCGACAGGTCGCCGCCCAGCTCCTTGTGCATGTCGGCCAGGGTTTCCATGGCCAGGTAGGGGTGCACGGCCTCGGCGCCGTAGCCTGCCAGCACGGCGAAGTGGTGCACTTCGCGCGCCGTGCCCGTCTCCACGACCAGGCCGGCCGTGGTGCGCAGGCCCTCGCGCACCAGGTGCTGGTGGATGGCCGACAGCGCCAGCAGCGCGGGGATGGCCACCTGGGTGGCGCTCACATGGCGGTCGCTGATGATCAGGATGTTGGCGCCGCCCTTGATGGCGTCCACGGCCTGCGCGCACAGCGATGCCAGCTTGGCTTCCACGCCCTGCTTGCCCCAGGACAGCGGGTAGGTGATGTCGATCGTTGCGCTCTTGAACTTGCCCTGCGTGTGGCGTTCGATGTCGCGCAGCTTGGCCATGTCGGCGAAGTCCAGCACGGGCTGGTGCACTTCCAGGCGCATGGGCGGGTTGACCTGGTTGATGTCCAGCAGGTTGGGCTTGGGTCCGATGAAGGACACCAGCGACATCACGATGGCTTCGCGGATGGGGTCGATCGGCGGGTTGGTCACCTGCGCGAACATCTGGCGGAAGTAGTTGTACAGCGGCTTGTTCTTGTCCGACAGCACGGCCAGCGGGCTGTCGTTGCCCATGGAGCCGATGCCTTCCTCGCCGTTCTTGGCCATGGGGGCCAGCAGGAACTTGATGTCTTCCTGCGTGAAGCCGAAGGCCTGCTGGCGCTCGAGCAGCGGCAGGCTGGCGGCCTCGGGGCCGGCATGGGTGTCACCGCCCACGCTGCCCAGCTTGATGCGCAGGTTCTCGATCCACTGCTTGTAGGGCTTGGTGTTGACGATGTTGGCCTTGAGCTCGTCGTCCTCGATCAGGCGGCCCTGCTCCAGGTCGATCAGCAGCATCTTGCCGGGCTGCAGGCGCCACTTGCGCACGATGGCGCTGTCGGGCACGGGCAGCACGCCGGCTTCGGACGCCAGGATGACCAGGTCGTCATCGGTGATCACGTAGCGCGAGGGGCGCAGGCCGTTGCGGTCCAGCGTGGCGCCGATCTGGCGGCCGTCGGTGAACACGATGGAGGCCGGGCCGTCCCAGGGCTCCATCATGGCGGCGTGGTATTCATAGAAGGCGCGGCGGCGCTCGTCCATGGACTCGTGCTGTTCCCAGGGCTCGGGAATCATCATCATCACGGCCTGGCTGATGGGGTAGCCGGCCATGGTCAGCAGTTCCAGGCAGTTGTCGAACGTTGCCGTGTCGGACTGGCCGGCGAAGCTGATGGGATAGAGCTTCTTGAGGTCCTCGGCCAGCACGGGCGAGGCCATCACGCCCTCGCGCGCCAGCATCCAGTTGTAGTTGCCGCGCACGGTGTTGATTTCACCGTTGTGGGCCACGTAGCGGTAGGGGTGGGCCAGCGGCCACTCGGGGAAGGTGTTGGTCGAAAAGCGCTGGTGCACCAGGCCGATGGCCGAGACGCAGCGCTCGTCGGACAGGTCGTTGTAGTACACGCCCACCTGGTCGGCCAGCAGCAGGCCCTTGTAGACCACAGTGCGGCTGCTCATGCTGGGAACGTAGTATTCCTTGCTGTGCTTGAGCTTGAGGTTCTGGATGGCGGCGCTGGCCGTCTTGCGGATCACGTACAGCTTGCGCTCCAGCGCGTCCTGCACGATCACGTCGGCGCCGCGGCCGATGAAGACCTGGCGCAGGATGGGTTCCTTTTCCTGGACCGTGGGCGACATGGGCATGTCGCGGTTCACGGGCACATCGCGCCAGCCCAGCAGGACCTGGCCTTCGGCCTTGATGGCGCGTTCCATCTCCTGCTCGCAGGCCAGGCGCGAGGCGTGTTCCTTGGGCAGGAAGATCATGCCCACGCCGTACTCGCCCGCGGGCGGCAGGGCCACGCCCTGCTTTGCCATCTCTTCGCGGTAGAGCTGGTCGGGAATCTGGATCAGAATGCCCGCGCCGTCACCCATGAGCTTGTCGGCACCCACGGCACCGCGATGGTCGATGTTTTCGAGGATCTTGAGCGCGCCGGTGACGATGTCATGGCGCTTGACGCCCTTGATATGCGCAACAAAGCCGAGGCCGCAGGCGTCGTGCTCGTTGCTCTTGGAGTACAGACCGTGGTCTTGGAGATGCTTGATCTCGGCAGCCGTCGTCATGGCGGAATCCTCAAATTTTTCGCAGGGAACGCAAGATTAAGGCAAGGCATCACCTCATGCAATAAATTTATATAAGGGTCAGATCCCAATTAATTCCAGAACAAAAAAATCGGAAATTAATAAGGGACATATTTATTTCACAGAGGCCTGCGATGAGGAATCAAGCACTTGCAGTCCATCAGTGGGTACTAACGCACTGTTGTGGTGCGCTCATTGGTCCGTCCTGGCGGACGGCCGGCGCGCTGGCGGGTCACGCGGCGCTCGGTGCGCTGTTGTAAATCGGCAATGAATTGCTCATCGCCCAGCGCCCAGCCCCGCAGCGCCGACTGGCTGATGCGTTCGCCGTCATCGCTGCTGACGCCCTCTTCCACGGCCGACACATACGCCGCGTCGCGCGCAAACGGGGTGTTGCCCAGCTCCCAGAACACGGCATGGGGCTGGATCAGCGCGTCGCTGCGCAGGCCGGCGTTGTGCGCGTAGCTGGACCAGGGCCAGTCGGCCGGCCGCTGGACCAGGCCGGCGCGCACGGGGCTGTCGTCCATGAAGACCATGGTGGGCAGCAGCCAGCTGGGCTGCAGCACCGTGCCGCGATAGCGGCCTTCCCACAGCGTGCCGCTGCGGCCGTGGCGGTCGTTGAAGTAGCGCACATAGCGCCGGCCCACGGCCTGCATGAACCTGGGCAGGCCATCGTCGGTGCGCGGCGTGGCCAGCAGGTGGAACTGGCTGGGCAGGAGCACGTAGGCATGCACGGCCAGCTCGCAGCTGCGCGCCATCTCGCGCAGCAGCCCCAGCATGGTCTCCCGGTCCTGGGCATCGATGAAGATGTCCGCGCCGTTGTTGCCGAGCTGGATGATGTGATGCGGCAGATCCGCAATGGTGAGTCTGGGCAGGCGGGCCATGGTGCTGGGTGCAGGCAAGCGGGTGCAGGGCGTGGAGCGGCAATTATGGAGCGCCCCGCCCCGCCCCGCGCTGCCGCACTGCGCCACACTCCGTTTTACAGGGAAAGACGCGACGAGGCCCTCAACAGCTGGCTCACCAGCTGCGTGGCGGCCAGCAGCCGGGGCAGCAGTTGCACGCGCATCATCTCGGCGCTGTTGCGGTTGGCCTGGCCGCTGATGTTGAGCGCGGCCACGGTGCGCCCGGCCGCGTTCTTCACGGGCGCCGCGATGGAGATCAGGCCTTCGGCCAGTTCCTGGTCCACCAGGGCCCAGCCCTGGACGCGCACCTCCAGAATGCGCTGGCGAAGGCGGTCATCATCCTGCTCGGTCAGGGCCGTGAACTGCCGGCGCTCGCGCGCATCCAGCAGGGCCTGCAGGGATTCATCGCTCTCGCCGGCCAGCAGCACGCGACCCATCGAGGTCCAGCAGGCCGGCAGGCGCGAGCCCACGCCGAGGTTGGTGCTCATGATCTTGTGGGTGTGCACGCGCAGCACATAGACGATGTCGCCCCCATCGAGCACGGCGGCCGAGCAGGACTCCTTGACCTCGTCGACCAGGTTTTCCATCACGGGCTCGGCCAGGTTCCAGACCGGGGTGGAGCTGAGGTAGGCAAAGCCCAGTTCCATGATGCGCGGCGTGAGCTGGAACAGCTTGCCGTCGCTCTTCACATAGCCCAGCGTCTGCAGCGTCAGCAGGATGCGCCGGGCCCCGGCGCGCGTGAGCCCCGTGCGCGCCGCCACCTCGCTCAACGTCTGCGCAGGCGCCTCGGCGCTGAACGAGCGGATCACGCCCAGGCCGCGCGCAAAGGACTGCACATAGCTGTCGCCGGGGCGCGGCGTGCCGCCCTCTTCTTCAACCCCACCTGTGGAAATTACGGAAGCGGCATTTTTTTCCATGGCTCTATAATTCTTTCTGCGAACTTTTGTTCTACATACGAACATTTTAGCGCAGCGCCAGCGGCCTGCATACCGGAGACAAGCAAGTGATCAACAAAATCACCGACACCATCGCCGAGGCGTTGTCGGGCGTCCAGGACGGCTCCACCGTGCTGATCGGGGGCTTCGGCACCTCGGGCAATCCCACCGAACTCATCGACGGCCTGATCGCCCAGGGCGCACGCGAACTGACCGTGGTCAACAACAACGCGGGCAACGGAGACCAGGGGCTGGCCGCCCTGCTCAAGAGCGGCCAGGTGCGCAAGATCATCTGCAGCTTCCCCCGCCAAGTGGACAGCTGGGTGTTCGACGACCTGTACCGCAGCGGCAAGATCGAGCTGGAACTCGTGCCCCAGGGCAACCTGGCCGAGCGCCTGCGCGCCGCCGGCGCCGGCATCGGCGGCTTCTTCTGCCCCACGGCCTATGGCACGGAGCTGGCCAACGGCAAGGAAACGCGCGAGATCAACGGCAAGCACTATGTGCTGGAGCATCCCATCCACGGCGACGTGGCACTGGTCAAGGCCGAGAAGGGCGACCGCTGGGGCAACCTCACCTACCGCATGTCGGCCCGCAACTTCGGGCCGGTGATGGCCACGGCGGCCAAGCACACGATCGCCACCGTGCACGAGATCGTGGAGCTGGGCGCGCTGGACCCCGAGGCCGTGGTCACGCCCGGCATCTACGTGAGCCAGATCGTGAAGATCGACCGCGTGGCCACCCAGGCCGGCGGCTTCAAGAAAACCGCATGAGCGCCCCAACCGCCGAAAGCAAGAGCATGAGCAGCTACCAGAAACGCAGCAAGCAAGAGCTGGCCCGGCGCGTGGCCGAAGACATCTTCGACGGCGCCTACGTCAACCTGGGCATCGGCATGCCCACCCAGGTGGCCAACCACATCCCGGCCGGCCGCGAGGTCATCCTGCAAAGCGAGAACGGCATCCTGGGCATGGGCCCGGCGCCCGCCGAAGGCCAGGAGGACTATGACCTGACCAATGCCGGCAAGCAGCCCGTCACCCTGCTGCCGGGCGGCTGCTACTTCCACCATGCCGACAGCTTCGCCATGATGCGCGGCGGCCACCTGGACATCTGCGTGCTGGGCGCCTTCCAGGTCTCGGCCACGGGCGACCTGGCCAACTGGAGCACGGGCGAGGCCGGTGCCATTCCCGCCGTGGGCGGCGCCATGGACCTGGCCGTGGGTGCACGCCAGACCTGGGTGATGATGGACCTGCTGACCAAGACCGGCGAATGCAAGGTCGTCGAGGCCTGCAGCTATCCGCTCACGGGCCTGTCCTGCGTCAAGCGCATCTACACCGACCTGTGCACGCTGGAATGCACGCCCGAGGGCCTGCGCCTGATCGACACCGTGCCCGGCCTCTCGCACGCCGAGCTGCAGTCCATCGTGGGCCTGCCCATCAAGGACGCGACGGCCACGGCCTGATCCCTCCGCTCCCCCAGTGGGTGCGCTGCGGCGCACCCCGGCACCTCTTCATTCTTTTCCCAGGAGACACCATGAGCCAGTCCAACCAGGCCTTCATCTGCGACGCCATCCGCACCCCCTTCGGCCGCTACGGCGGCGCCCTGTCCCCGGTGCGTGCCGATGACCTCGGCGCCGTGCCGATCAAGGCGCTGATGGAGCGCAACCCCGGCGTGGACTGGACGGCCGTGGCCGACGTGCTCTACGGCTGCGCCAACCAGGCCGGCGAAGACAACCGCAACGTGGCGCGCATGTCCGCCCTGCTGGCCGGCCTGCCCATCGATGTGCCGGGCGCCACCATCAACCGCCTGTGCGGTTCGGGCCTGGACGCCGTGGGCACGGCCGCGCGCGCCATCAAGGCGGGCGAGGCCCGCCTGATGATCGCGGGCGGCGTGGAAAGCATGAGCCGCGCCCCCTTCGTCATGCCCAAGGCCGAAAGCGCCTTCAGCCGCAGCAGCGCCGTGTACGACACCACCATCGGCTGGCGCTTCGTCAACAAGCTGATGAAGCAGCAGTACGGCGTGGACTCCATGCCCGAGACGGCCGAGAACGTGGCCGACGACTTCAAGATCGAGCGCGAAGCCCAGGACCGCATGGCCCTGGCCAGCCAGCAAAAGGCGGCCGCCGCCATCGCGGCCGGCTACCTGGCCAAGGAAATCGTGTCCGTGTCCATTGCCCAGAAGAAGGGCGACGCCATCGTGGTGAGCCAGGACGAACATCCGCGCGCCACCACCATCGAGGCGCTGGCCAAGCTCAAGGGCGTGGTGCGCCGCCCGGATGGCACGGTGACGGCCGGCAATGCCAGCGGCGTGAACGACGGCGCCTGCGCCCTGCTGCTGGCCAACGAGGAAGCCGCCAGGCAATACAACCTGGTGCCCCGCGCCCGCGTGGTCGGCATGGCCGTGGCCGGCGTGGCCCCGCGCATCATGGGCTTCGGCCCCGCGCCTGCCGTGCGCAAGGTGCTAGCCCTGACCGGCCTGACGCTGGAGCAGATGGACGTGATCGAGCTGAACGAAGCCTTCGCCGCGCAGGGCCTGGCCGTGCTGCGCGATCTGGGCATTGCCGACGATGACCGCCGCGTCAACCAATGGGGCGGCGCCATTGCGCTGGGCCATCCGCTGGGTGCCTCCGGTGCCCGCCTGGCCACCACCGCCGTGAACCAGCTGCACACGCTGGGAGGCCGCTACGCGCTGTGCACCATGTGCATCGGCGTGGGCCAGGGCATTGCCGTGATCCTGGAAAAGGTCTGAGACTGCGATGAGCACCGTGGATAACAAGACACCCGTCACCGTGGTCAGCGGCGCCAGCAACGGCATCGGCCGCGCCATCGCCGAGGCCCTGCTGGCCCAGGGCCGCGCCGTGGTCAACCTCGACTACGTGCTGCCCGACTGGAGCCATCCGCTGCTGGTGAGCTACCAGGCCGATCTGACCAGCGAGCAGGCCACCGCCGAGGCGGCGGCCCGCATTGCCGCCGCGCACAACGTGGTGGCCCTGGTCAACAACGCGGGCGCCACGCGCCCCGGCACCATCGACAACGCCAGCACCCAGCATCTCGACGACGTGGTGGGACTGCACCTGCGCGCGCCCATGCTGCTGGTGCAGGCCTTCCTGCCCACGCTGCGTGCCTGCGGCGAGGGCCGCATCGTGAACATGTCCTCGCGCGCCGCGCTGGGCAAGCCTGACCGCATCGTCTACTCGGCGACCAAGGCCGGCCTGATCGGCCTGACGCGCACCCTGGCCATGGAACTGGGCCGCGACCGCATCACGGTCAACGCCCTGGGCCCCGGCCCCATCGCCACCGAGCTGTTCACCAAGAGCAACCCCGAAGGCGCGCCGCAGACCCAGCGCATCCTCAACAGCATTGCCGTGGGCCGCATGGGCACACCGGAAGACGTGGCCCGCGCCGCGCTGTTCTTCCTGTCGCCCGACAACGGCTTCGTCACCGGCCAGGTGCTCTACATCTGCGGCGGCACCACGCTGGGCGTGGCGCCCGTCTGACCGAACGTCTGACCACCCGTCTGACCGAACGCCTTCCCAGGCACAACACCCTTCAAGAAGAACCACTGGAAGCGCCCGCCTGCACAGGCGGGCGCCACACAGGGCCTTGCCCTGGCCCAGCCCGGCGTTGCCGGGCCCGGCCATCCACCTTATTGCCGAATCAGGAGACCTCTCGATGTCCGATCAAACCACCCACTTCACCCGCCGCCGTGGCCTGCAGGCGCTGGCCGCCGCATCCCTGACCGCCCTCGGCGCCCTGTCCGGCACCGCCGCCCTGGCCCAGGACGGCTTCCCCAGCAAGCCCATCACCATCCTCGTGCCCTTCGCCGCTGGCGGCACCACCGACATCCTGGCGCGCATCGTCGCCCAGGCGCTGCAGCAGGAACTGGGCCAGACCGTGATCGTGGACAACAAGCCCGGCGCTGGCGGCAACATCGGCGCCGTGGCCGCCGCGCGTGCGCCGGCCGACGGCTACACGCTGTTCATGGGCACCGTGGGCACGCATGCCATCAATGCCGCGCTCTACGCCAAGCCCGGCTTCGACCCCATCAAGGACTTCTCGCCCCTGACGCGCGTGGCCAACGTGCCCAACCTGCTGGTAGCCCACCCCAGCCAGCCGTTCAAGACCGTCAAGGAAATGATCGCCTACGCGCGCGCCAATCCCGGCAAGCTGAACTACGGCTCCTCGGGCAGCGGCAGCTCCATCCACCTGTCGGGCGAGCTGTTCCGCTCCATGACGGGCCTGGACATGGTGCACGTGCCCTACAAGGGCAGCGCCCCGGCCATCACCGACCTGCTGGGCAACCAGATCGCCATCATGTTCGACAACATGCCCTCGGCCATCCAGCATGTGCGCTCGGGCAAGCTGCGTCCCATCGCCGTGACCACGGCCAAGCGCTCGCCCGAACTGCCCGATGTGCCCACCGTGGCCGAAGCCGGCGTGCCCGGCTACGAGGCCACTTCGTGGTTCGGCCTGTGGACCCAGGCCAAGACGCCCGCTGCCGTGCAGCAGCGCCTGTACACGGCCATTGCCAAGGTGCTCAAGGACCCGGCCGTGGTCAAGAAGATCAACGACCAGGGCGGTGACGTCGTGATCGACACGCCGGCCGAATTCCTCGCCTACATCAAGGCCGAATCGACGAAGTGGAGCAAGGTCGTAAAAGACTCCGGAGCACAGGTGTAACTGGCCTCCCCCTGAGCCGCTGCGCGGCTTCCCCCTGAAGGGGGACGGCGCCATCGCCGCGAGGCGGCTCTTGCTCGGCGCCCCTGGTGTTAGGCTGCGCCGGTTTCCAGCGCCATGCGTTTGAGCATTGAAATGGGGAATAAAAAAGAGCTGCCTCCGGGCAGCTCTTTGCATTGGGGTGTCAGGTGCTCAATCCAGCAAGTCGGAGTAGTCGCCCTTGTCATAGCCTTCGATGGTCTTCCAGGGCTGGGCCAGCGGTGCGCGCAGCTTGCTGGCGGTGACGACGATGCGCTCGGTGCCGTGGGAGTCGCTGCGCTCCACGCGGCGGGCGAACTGGTTGGCCACGTCCCAGTCGATGACGGTGGTCTGCTCGCCTGCCGTGCCGCGGTAGCGCTGCACGCCGTTGTGCGGTTTGCCCACGCGCTCCATGCCCTGCAGCGCGGTGGGAGGCACGATCCAGTACACGTTGTCGAAGGAGCCGCCGTAGCCCACGTTGCCGTGGTGGGCCAGGTCCACGCTGATGACGCGGCGCAGCTTGGCCAGGATGACTTCCACGCCGACCTTGCCGTCATCGGCGCGGCGGATGGACAGGGGTGCGGCGCGGGCTTCGTCATGGGCGTGGCCGGCGTGCGGGCCGTGGGCGTGGTCATGGCCGTGCTCCTGGCTCTGGCGCAGGGCGGCGGGCATTTCGCGCTCTATCCATAGCTGGGCCTTGCGGCGGTAGACGCGGTTG
Organism: Delftia sp. WY8; assembly: GCF_018437695.1. Taxonomy (NCBI): domain Bacteria; kingdom Pseudomonadati; phylum Pseudomonadota; class Betaproteobacteria; order Burkholderiales; family Comamonadaceae; genus Delftia; species Delftia sp. WY8. The sequence continues at coordinate 4,792,875 of NZ_CP049795.1, read as the reverse complement.
GTATAGACGCTGCTGCGCTGCACGCCGTCGCTGCCCACGCTCATGGCTTCGTAGGTGATGCGCAGGTCGGCCTCGGGCGTGGCCTGTACGGCGGCCGTGGTGCGCGCCACGGAATCCGCAGGGACTGCGGCCGTGGGTGCGGGTGCCGGCTTGGACGGCTCGGCGGCCCATGCTGCGGAGACGGAGCAGGCCAGCAGCGCGGCCGCGTAGATGTGGCGCGCCGCGCGCGGCGCCGGAAGGGAGAGCGTCATGGAATCCAGCCGATGCGAAAAAACCGGGGCCGGGCACACGCATGCGCCACGGCTCCGGCCAGGGGTTGGCAAGCAGCCAACGAAGGAAGAAACAATTACAGGCCAGCGGCTTCGCGGACCTTGGAGAACACCTTGGTGTTGTCCATCGTGCCCTTGAAGATCTTGGCGCCCGCGCCGCCGGCGAACAGCATCACGTCGCCGCCGCCATGGGTCTCGGAGCCCGGCGTGCCCAGGTTCAGGCCCACCTCCTGCAGGTAGTTGTCGTCCGTGGTGTCCACGCCGCTGAGGTCCTGGCGCTCCGCGCCGCGTGTGGGCGCAATCCAGGGCTTGTTGCCATCTTCGGCATTGACCTGGCTGGAGGCCGTGGCGTTGGGACGTCCGCCATTGCCGAAGGCCAGCGTGGTGTAGGGCTTGCCGTCCTGGGCCTTGGCCATCTGGCCGCTCTGGTAGTCCTGCACCTTGCCCAGGATGGGGTTGCCGATCCTGGAGTAGCCGTTGAACACCATGTTGTGGTCGTGATCGGCGGTGACGACGATCAGCGTGTTCTTCAGGCCCGGATCCTTCTTTTCCATGTAGGCCATGGCGGTCTCGATGGCGCGGTCGAAGGCCAGCGTGTCTTCCAGCGCACGCTTGGCATTGGTGCCGTGCAGTGCGTGGTCGATGCGGCCGCCTTCCACCATCAGGAAGAAGCCCTTGTCATTGCGGCTGAGCACGTCCAGCGCCTTGCCGGTCATGTCGGACAGGCTGGGCTCGTCCAGCCTTTGCTTGACGCGGTCCAGCTCGTAGGCCATTTCGCTTTGCGTGAACAGGCCCAGCAGCTTGGGCGCCTTGGTCGCGTCCAGGGCCGCCAGCTCGCTGCCCTTGGCAACATAGGCGTAGCCCTTGGCCTTCATCATGTCCACGAGGTTGGCCGTGTCCGTGCGCTTGCTGCTGGGGTTGACCGACTTGGGCAGGTAGTTGCGCTGGCCGCCACCCATGAGCACGTCGATGCCGTCGCCCAGCCTGGCGTTGTAGTTGGCATGGCCGGGCACGGACTGCTCGGCAATGCTGTTGTAGCCATTGCGGTTGCAGATATGGGCATAGGTGGCCGCAGGCGTGGCATGGCCCACGCGCGTGGTGGAGATGGCGCCCACGGCGCGACCCTTGGCCTTGGACAGCTCCAGCAGGGTCTGCGCGGGCTGGCCGTTGCCGGCCGGGCAGGTGGTGTCCTCGCCGTTGATGTACTGCTGGCCGTTGGCCGCGTAGGCCATGGTCTCGGCCGACATGGAGATGACTTCGTTGTTCATCTTCACGCCGGTCATGTAGGCGGCCATCGAGGGCGCGCTGTCCGTGGTCTGGCCATCGCGCGAGAAGGTCTTGATGCGGCTGGCGTAGGGCAGGGACTGCATGGTCAGCGTGGCGCGTTCGCTGCTGGCCAGGGAGCCGGCCTTTTCGGCCAGCTGCTTTTCACCCTTGTAGATGCGCGCGGCGGTCACGGTGACCGGCCCCATGCCGTCGCCGAGGAAGAAGATGACGTTCTTGGCCTCGCCAGCCGCATGGGCTGCAGGCGCCAGCAGCGCCAGCGCGCCGGCCGCCGCCAGGGCGAGGGAGGTCTTTTGGAGGATCGGATGCATGTGGAATTCCTTGAGTGCCTTGAATGCAGCGTGCGGCATCACAAGCCGATGCTCTTCTTGATCAGGTTGAACACGGCCGTGTTGTCGATCACGCCCGAGAACGTATCGGCACCCATGCCTTGAGCCCCCAGGAACACGTCGCCGCCGCCGTGGGTTTCGGAGGCCAGGGGCACCACGGCCTCCTGCAGGTAGTCGGGGCTCTCCAGCGAAGCCGCGTCGATGGGGCCGCGCGTGGCCAGGCGCTTGGGACCGTTGCCGAAGCCCAGGATGGTGTAGGGATTGCCATCCACATCGGTGGAGGCCTTGCCGTCCACGTAGTTCTTGACCAGGCCCAGCACGCCGGGCTTGCCGGCCTCGGTCTTGCCGGTGCGCGCGGCATAGCCGTTCAGGTGCAGCGTGTGGTCATGGTCGGCTGTGACGACGATCAGCGTGTTCTTCAGGCCCGGATCGAGCTTGGCCATCTTGTCCAGCGCGGTCTGGATGGCGTTGTCGAAGGCCACGGTATCCTGCAGCGCGCGGCGCGCGTTGGTGGCGTGCAGTGCATGGTCGATGCGGCCGCCTTCCACCATCAGGAAGAAGCCCTTCTTCTTGGCCGACAGCGCGTCGATGGCCTTGCCCGTCATCTCGGCCAGGCTCGGTTCCTTGGTCGCATCGCGGTCCAGGTCATAGGCCATGTGGTCCTTGGTGAACAGGCCGGCGATCTTGCTGCCGTCCACGGGCAGCTTGTCGAACTCGCTCTTGTTGGCGGCGTAGCTGTATTTTTGCGTCTTGAACTCGGCGATCAGGTTGCGGCTGTCGTTGCGGCGGCCGCCGTCGGCCTTGGGCGTGAAGTAGTACGAGCCACCGCCCAGGATCACGTCCACGCCGTCGCCGAGCTTGCTGTTGTAGCCGGATCCGCCAGGCACCAGGGCCGCGGCAATGGTGTTTTCCGCATCGCGGTGGCAGACGTGCGAATAGGTGGTTGCCGGCGTGGCATGCGTGATGCGCGCGGTGGAGACCACGCCCGTGCCGTAGCCGGCGGACTTCATCTGCTCGAGCAGCGTGGGAACGGCCTGGCCGTTGCCGCTGGGGCAGGTGCTGTCGTAGTTGGTGTGATAGGCCTTGCCGCTGGCATCCGTGGCCTTGGTGTCGGGCGTCATGGAGATGACTTCGTTGTTCATCTTCACGCCGGTCATGTAGGCGGCCATCGAGGGTGCGCTGTCCGTCACCTGGGCGTCGTTCGAGAAGGTGTGGACGAAGGCCGTCTCGGGCAGCTTGTCCATGGTCAGCTCACCGTCTTCGCCCACGCTGTAGATGCGCGCGGCGGTCATGGTGGTGATGCCCATGCCGTCACCCAGGAAGAACAGCACGTTCTTGGTCGGGGTGGCAGCGGACGATCCATCGCTGCCGCCACAGGCGCTCAACAGCAGCGACGCACCGGCCAGCGCGCTGCACAACATCTTCAGTTTCATGCGGATATCCCTCTGTAGGCAGGGGACCCCGCGGCAAGGCCGCGCCCTCCCCCTGTTGATTGATTTGTGCACTGTAGGAACAGCCCGTGACGAGCCAGTGACAGTCAGCCCAGGCCGGCAGGCGTATCGTTGCAGGCAAGGCGCTGAGGGCCGGATAGCATTGCGGCCAACCCAGCGACGGAACAAGGAACCCCATGAACCAGACAGACCAAGACCCGATCGCCTCGCAGGCCCCGGAAGCGCCGCCCAGGCCGGTGCTCGACTACCCGTTCGAGGCGCCGCCGCAGCGCGGGCAGACGCTGGAGGTGGCGCCCGGCGTGCTCTGGCTGCGCATGCCCCTGCCCTATGCGCTGGACCACATCAATCTCTGGGCCATCGATGACGGCCAGGGCTGGGCCATCGTCGATACGGGTGCGCGCACCGACGAAGGCGTGGCCACCTGGCGCGCGCTGTTCTCCCAATCCACCGATGGCCGCTCGCTGACGCGCGTCTTCGTCACCCACATGCACCCCGACCATGTGGGTCTGGCCGGATGGCTGACGCGCAAGTTCCATGTGCCCCTGTACATGACGCGCCTGGAATACCTCAACTGCCGCGTCGTGGTCTCGGACTGCAGCCGCGAGGCCCCGCCCGACGCCATCGCCTTCTACCGCCGCGCAGGCTGGAGCGACAGCGCACTGGAGTCCTACCGCGCCCGCTTCGGCAACTTCGGCAAGCACATCCATGCCCTGCCCGACAGCTACCGCCGCCTGCACGATGGAGAGGAACTGCGCATAGGAAAGCACCTGTGGCGCGTGGTGGTCGGCAGCGGCCACTCGCCCGAGCACGCCAGCCTCTACTGCCCCGATCTCAAGCTGTTGATCTCGGGCGACCAGGTGCTGCCACGCATCTCGTCCAACGTCTCGGTCCATGCCATGGAGCCAGACGCCAACCCCATGGCCGACTGGATGGATTCTCTGGAAAAGGTCAGGCGCGAAGTGCCCGACGATGTGCTCGTCCTGCCCGCGCATGGCGATTGCTTTCGCGGCCTGCATGCGCGCATCGATTCGCTGGCGGCAGGCCAGGAGCGCGCCAACGCCCGCTTGCTGGCCGCACTGGCCGAACCGCGTCGCGCCGTCGATGTCTTCGGCGCTCTGTTCTCACGCCCCATCAGCGAATCCAGCCCCGCCCTGCTGGGCATGGCCACGGGCGAAAGCCTGGCCTGCCTGAATCATTTGATGCATGCAGGGCAGGTGGAGCGCAACATTGATGCCGATGGCATCGCCTGGTACCACGCCGTGGCGGGGGTCTGAGACTGCTGCAGGCAGCCGGCTCAGGCCGCCTGCAGCAGCGGATAGCGCTGTGCCATCGCATCCTGCAGGCCGAACTCCGCCAGGATGGCGCGCATGCGCTCAACCGCACTGCGCTTTTTCTGCCCCGTGTAACGCGCAATGATCAGCTCGTTCTTCATGCTGTGCTCCCAGCCGACCAGCTCGGTCACGGTGACCTGGTAACCGCAGGCTTCCAGGTACAGGCAGCGCAGCACGTTGGTGAGCTGGCTGCCCATTTCGCGCGTGTGTATGGGATGGCGCCACAGTTCGGCCAGCGGCGTGCGCGTCAGGCTCAGCGCCTTGGTCTGGCGCAGGCAGGCAGCGACCTCGGCCTGGCAGCAGGGCACCAGCACCATGGCCTTGGCCTTTTTCTCCAGGCCGAAGGCGATGGCATCGTCGGTGGCGGTGTCGCAGGCATGCAGGGCCGTGACCACGTCGAATTGCGCAGGCATGAAGTCGGCATGCGTGGATTCGGCCACCGACATGTTGAGGAAGCCCATGCGGTCGAAGCCCAGCTCGGCGGCCAGCTTCTGCGAAGCCTCCACCAGCGGCGCGCGCGTTTCTATGCCGTAGATATGGCCGCGCCCCAGCGGCTTGAAATACAGGTCGTAGAGGATGAATCCCAGGTAGGACTTGCCGGCGCCGTGGTCGGCCAGGGTGACCGCATGGCCGTCGGCCGACAGTTCTTCGAGGATGGGCGCGATGAACTGGTAGAGGTGGTAGACCTGCTTGAGCTTGCGGCGCGAATCCTGGTTGATCTTGCCTTCGCGCGTGAGGATGTGCAGTGCCTTGAGCAGTTCAATGGACTGGCCGGGCTTGAGGCCCAGCTGCGCGGTCACATCCTGCTCGGGCTTTGCGGCAGGCTTGCCCTGGCGCGCCTTCATTCGGCAGCGCCCGGCTTGGCTGCGTGCGCCATAGGGCAGCGCGCGCCCACACCCAGGTCCAGCCAGCCTTCGATGCCGATCTTCTCCAGCGTCTCCATGTTGCGCTCGTAGATGGATTCGGCTTCGGGGAACACCTCGACCGCCTTGTCTATGCTGTCCTCGCGCAGCAGGTGCAGCGTCGGATAGGGCGAGCGGTTGGTGCAGTTGGTGACGTCGTCGGCTTCGGTGCCCTCGAACTGGAACTGCGGGTGGAACGAAGCCACCTGCAGTATGCCGCCCAGGTCCAGCTCCTCGACCATGGCGTCGGCCACTTCGAGAAAGTCGTTGAAGTCCAGGAAGTCCTGCAATGCGTGCGGCAGGATCAGCAGCGTGGTGTCGCGCTTGTCCGGGGAGGCCTCGGCCAGGGCTTCCAGCTCGCGGTGCAGGTCTGCCGCCACGCCTTCGGCGTCGGTGGCCTGGCTGACCGTGTAGTGGATCTGGCCCTTGATGTGCACGCCCTTGGCGAAGGGGCACAGGTTCAGGCCGATCACGGCCTTTTCGAGCCAGTGCACCGTATCCTCGATCACGGTGACAGGCGGAAACTCGGCCGCGCGAATCTCGTGGTTGGTATCGGTCATGGCTGTGCCCTTCAAAAATGCGAACGGGGGCACTGCGCCCCCAGACATTGCGAAACCGTCCAGGAACCCTTCCCTGCCCTGTCACGCAGGGTCCGCATTCTAGCCGCGCAGCCCCGGCGACGCCGTTGCTCGGATTTCTCAGCCCAGCAGGCGCAGGCCTGTCAGCAGCTCATGCTCACGGGCCGCGTAGCGGTCCGTCATCCCGGCGATGAAGTCGGCCACCACCCGCGCACGCGCCGATACGTCCTCGGCCAGCATGGCCCGCTGCACGAAGCGCGGCTTCATGCGGTCGGGCTCGACCATGTAGGCCGCAAACAGCTCGGCCACCACCTGCTGCGCGCCTTCCATGGTCTTCACCACCTGCTCATGGCGGTAGAGATTGCGGAACAGGAACTGCTTGAGCTGCTGCGACTGCTGCCTCATGGTATCGCTGAAGCCCACCAGAGGGCCAGGCTGGGCGCGCACCTCGTCCACCGAACAGGGCCGCGCCTGCGCAATGCGCTGCTGCGTGGCGGCGATCACGTCATAGACCTGATCGCTGAGCATGCGGCGGATGCTTTCGTACAGCAGGCGCCGCTCGGCCAGGGGCATGCCCAGTTGAGGATGCTCGGCCAGTGTTGCGTCGTGATAGCGCGCGAACAGGGGAACAGCCTCGCACAGCTGGGGCATGGTGATCAGGCCGGAGCGCACGCCATCGTCCACGTCATGGGCGTTGTAGGCAATGGCATCGGCCAGGTTGCACAGCTGGGCCTCCAGCGAAGGCTGCCGGCCCAGCAAAAAGCGCTGGGCCACGCCGCCGGGCTCGCGCGCCTCCAGGTGCTCGGCATTGGTGCGCGAGCAGTGCTTGAGAACGCCCTCGCGCGTCTCGAAGCTCAGGTTCAGGCCGTCAAAGGCTGGATAGCGCTCTTCCAGCCGGTCCACCACGCGCAGGCTTTGCAGGTTGTGCTCGAAGCCGCCATGCGGCTGCATGCAGGCATTGAGCGCATCCTGGCCCGCATGGCCGAAGGGGGTGTGGCCCAGGTCGTGGGCCAGACAGATGGCCTCGACCAGATCTTCGTCAAGTTGCAGCGATCGGGCCACCGAGCGGCCCAGCTGAGCCACTTCCAGCGAGTGCGTCAGGCGGGTGCGGAACAGGTCGCCCTCATGGTTGACGAAGACCTGGGTCTTGTAGACCAGGCGCCGGAAGGCCGAGGAATGGACGATGCGGTCCCGGTCGCGCTGGAAGTCGCTGCGCGTGGGCGCAGGCGCCTCCGGGAAACGCCGCCCCCGGCTGAACGCCGGGTTGCAGGCATAGGGGGCCAGGGCCTGTTTCTGCATTCGATCGCCTCATCATGCTGACAAGGGCACTCTAGCAGTTCTGGCTTGCCCCCCAGCGCCGCGCGTCAGGCGCAGCAGGCGTCTATGACTTCGCGCACCAAGGCATCGGGCGCCGAGCGCATGACGGCCTTTCCCGGCCCGTCAATGAGAACGAAGCGGATCTCGCCCGCCTCGGACTTCTTGTCCACGCGCATCAGTTCCAGATAGCGGCCAGCGTTGTCACGCGCATCCAGCACGGCGCCGCGCACCGGCAGGCCCGCACGTTCGATCAGCACGCGCAGCCTTTGCACAAAGGCGGCATCCACCAGGCCAAGGCGCTGCGACAGCTCGGCCGCCATGACCATGCCTGCGCCCACGCCTTCGCCGTGCAGCCAGTTGCCGTAGCCCATGCCGGCTTCGATCGCATGCCCGAAGGTGTGGCCGAAATTGAGAATGGCGCGCAATCCGGCCTCTTTCTCGTCCTGCCCCACCACCCAGGCCTTGATCTCCACGCTGCGCTTGATCGCGTGCGCCAGTGCAGTGCGGTCGCGGCCAAGCAAGGCGTCCATGTTCTCCTCCAGCCAGGCCAGGAAGTCCATGTCGGCGATGGGCCCGTACTTGATGACCTCGGCCAGGCCGGCGCTCAGCTCGCGTGCGGGCAGCGTGTCCAGCGAGGCCAGATCGCAAACCACCAGCTGCGGCTGGTAGAAGGCGCCGATCATGTTCTTGCCCAGCGGATGGTTGATGGCGGTCTTGCCGCCCACCGACGAGTCCACCTGCGACAACAGCGTGGTGGGCACTTGCACGAAGGGCACGCCGCGCATGTAGCTGGCGGCAGCAAAGCCCGTCATGTCGCCAATGACGCCGCCGCCCAGCGCGAACAGCACGGTCTTGCGGTCGCAACCACCGGACAGCAGGTCATCGAAGATCAGGTTCAGCGTCTGCCAGTCCTTGTGGGCTTCGCCATCGGGCAGCACCACGGTCCGCACGCTGCGGTAGCGCTGCTCCAGCACGCGGCGCAGTGCGGGCTCATAGAGCGGTGCGACCACATCGTTGCTGACGATGACGGCCTGTGCCGCAGAAGGCAGCGCGGCATAGGTGGCTGCCTGGTCCAGCAGGCCGGTGCCGATGGCAATCGGATAGGAGCGCTCACCCAGGTCAATGGTCACGACCTGGGCAGCAGGCGAGGAGGAGGCGTGGGGCAAGATGATGTCGCTCCAGGGGAGAAAGAATGAAAAGGTTTCCGCGACACGGCAGCGCGCCCGGCAACTGCCGATCTTAAAGAAAAAGGCCTCGGCAAGTGCCGAGGCCTTTGGTGTTCCAGCGGGCAGCGTTCAGGCCAGTTCCGCCTGCATGCGTATGCGCTGGGCGGCCTGCGCCACAGACAGGCCGGATGTCTGGATCACGAAGTGCGCCGTCTCCAGATACAGGGGCTCGCGCTGCAGCAGCAACTCGCGCAGGCGCAACGCCGGATCCTCCACCTGCAGCAAGGGCCGCGTCACATCGTTGCGCAGCCGCGCCGCGATGTCCTCTGGCGTGCAATCCAGGTAGAAGACCTGGGTGCGCTCATGCAGATGGCGGCGATTTTGCTCGCGCAGCACCACGCCGCCGCCCGTGGACAACAGCAGGCTGGATGTGGAGGCCGACAGCTCATCAATGACCTGCGACTCCATGTCGCGAAAAGCCTGCTCGCCCTCACGCTCGAAAAACTCCCGGATGCTGCAGCCCAGGCGCTGCTCGATCACATGGTCCGAATCCACAAAACGCATCGACCACAGGCGCGCCAGCTGGCGCCCTATGGTCGATTTGCCGGAGCCGGGCAGGCCGATCAGAGCGATCGGCCTGTGCCCCGTTAAGGGGCTGTCGGAGTAGTGGGAGCTGTCGGAGTGGTGGCAGTCGCGCATGCCGGATAGTCCACGGGCAGGGTCAAGGTGCTCACATTATTATTGGATTTGAAGGTGAACTGCACCTGAGTCGAGCCTGCAGGAGCACCAGGCTTCGAAGTCACCTGGAAAGCAACTCCGCTGCGGCCGGAGACACGATCAAGCACCGGGGATCCGTTGAACACGGACACCGTCACATTGGTGTCCAGGGATTTGGCCTCGATGGTCGTCCCGGCCGGCGCAGGGAAGCCCCTAGGAGTTCCTAGTTCACCCGTCCAGATGGCATTACAAGTGGCATCCAACTTGCTCACCGTCAATTTATTGACCAACGCACCGCTTTGGTACAGGCTCAGCCAACCCACCGAAGTAGCCTTCAGGAACAGGCTGTCGCTGATGACTTGGCCCGTGCCCAGCACAGTCGAAATGGCCACGTTGATCAGTTGACCGTCGGCAGGACGCGGATTCTGCACCTGGTAGTCCACCGTGCACAGTCCGTTGACTGTCTGGCAGCCGCCACGATTGGAGGAACCAACGCGGCCGAAGTCCACTGTTGCGACCACAGGTACACCATCGGATACCGGATTACCGTTACTGTCCACGATGCCAATACGCAGTGTGGATGTATCACCGGAAAGATCCAGGTCCAGGTTGAACTTGGAGGCAGAAAGATCGAAGCCGCGCTGCGTGGAAATACCGGTGGTCACGGTCAAAAGATCTGACTGCGACGTCACGTTCCGACCATTCACCGTTGCCCTCACGACAACGGAAGTGGGTGCGCTTTTGGACGATACCGACGTGGTCACAATGCCATCATTGTTCGAGCGAGCCTGGGCAATATTGACCTGGACACCTCCTGTGGCTTCCACGAAATCCACAACTACGTCTTTGATCGGGCTGCCGCTGGAATCAACCACCTTGAAACGAAGGATGGCGGTCTCAGAGCGCCCATTGCCACCCGATCCTTTGATAACAATGGATTTGTCAGACGGGACCACGTCCAGAAAATTGATGGCCTGGACCAGGGCCTGAGGATCACCTGTGGGAGGTGCGCTCGTAATGGCCAGATTCTGACCGCCGGACACTTCCTTGGTTGCAATTGTGGCAGAGGCCTTGACGCGGGTCGCACCAATCGAGGTTGCGGTGGCCGCTGAAATTTCCACTTCAGCCACACCCTTGCTGTCCGTCAGGGCAGTCCTGGATTCAGGACTGAATTTCAGCAGACTCCCACCATCTTCCGAAAACGTAACAATTTCATTGGCAACTGCAGCACCTTTGGAATCCAGCAGGGTCGCACGCGCCCTGGCGGTGCTCTCGGACGCGGTGATCGAAATGACACCCTGCGCGCTGGAGGACGCGCCAGTGATCACCTGAATCGTCATGGTTCCTGCCGGAGTCTCGGTTCCTCCTCCCGTGCCACCACCGGTGCCCGGATTTCCCCCTCCGCCGCCACATGCGACCAGCGTAAAGGCCGTCAAAGCGGCCAGCCACAACTTTTTCATCAGAAATCTCCCTAAATTTTCACTCAGCGTTTTGCAGTGCTATCAGAAATCATTTTTGGTGTAATGAATACCAGCATTTCTCTCTTGGAAGAGGCCCTGGAGCGGCTCTTGAAAAGATTACCCAGAACAGGCACATCACCCAGCAAAGGAATCTTGTTTTCCTGATTGGTTTCTTCCAACTCAAAAATACCGCCAATCACCACAGTGCCACCGTTTTGTACCAGGATCTGCGTCTTGATATGCTTGGTATCAATAGCTACACCTTGGATCGTTGTTTCACCGCGAGAATCCTTGTTGATATCCAGATCCAGGATGATATCGCCTTCAGGAGTTATTTGCGGCGTCACTTCCAGTTTCAACACCGCCTTCTTGAAGGCTATGGTGGTCGCTCCGTTGGGCGCGGTGACTGAATATGGGTATTCAGTACCCTGCTCGATCAGCGCCTTGGTCTGGTCAGCGGTCATGAGACGAGGACTTGAAATGATTTTGCCTTGTCCATCGGCCTCCATTGCCGAAAGCTCCAGCGTAAGAAAGCGATTGGCTGCAGCATTGAAGATGGACATGGCAAATGTGCCAGACCCTGCAACACCTGCCACAGAGGCAGGAAGATTCACGAAGCTGCCCGAAGTGTTGACCGTGCCTCCAGCACCGGCAGAAGCATTTGCGTTATCGAACCCGGTACCGAAGACAACACGATTGTCACCGCCGATGCTGTAGCCGCCATCACCACCACGCTGGGCACGCAAGTCCCCGCCGCCAAGGCGCACCCCCAGGGCACGACCGAACGTGTCACGGGCTTCCACAATACGCGCTTCAATGAGCACTTGCCGCACTGGCACATCCAGCGTGGCCAGCAATGCCTTCATCGCCTCAAGCTTGGCGGGAGTGTCCGTCACAAAGAGCTGGTTGGTTCGAGGCTCGGAGATTGCGGACCCGCGCTCGGACAGAAATCTCGTCGCAGTTCCGCCAGCCCCGGCAGAGCTGGTGTTCGTCGTGATTTGCAACAGGATATCGGCCGCCTTCGCATAGTTCAGCTGAAAGCCCTGGGTGCGCAGCGGCTCCAGTTTCTGGATTTCCATCGCGGCTTCATAGTCACGCTTGGTGCGCGCATCGATTTCATCCTTGGGCGCAATCCAGAGCACCGAGCCCGACTTGCGCATGCCCAGGCCCTTGGCATCCATGATGATCTGCAGCGCCTGGTCCCAGGGAACATCCTTCAGACGCAGGGTCAGCGCCCCGGAAACCGTGTCCGAGGTCACGATGTTGAAGTTCGTGAAGTCGGCAATCACCTGCAGCAGGGACCGCACTTCGATGTTCTGGAAATTCAGGGAGAGCTTTTCACCGCTGTAGCCGGGGCCCTGCGTGAGCTTGCTCACATCCACCTTTTTCTGGCGGACCTCGATCACAAACTGGCTGTCGCTTTGGTAGGCGCTGTGCTCCCAGTCGCCTACGGGAGCGATACGCATGCGCACGGACTCCCCCTGCTGCACCGAGGAGATTGTCTGCACCGGTGTTCCGAAATCCGCAACATCCAGCTTGCGGCGCAAGCCTTCAGGCAGGGAAGAACGCAGAAAATCGACGACCAGTTCCTTGCCTTCGCGGCGCAGATCCACGCCGACCTGGCTATTGCTCAATCCCACGACGATGCGGCCCGAGCCATCGCTGCCACGACGGAAATCAACATCCCGAATGGGTTGGACATCGCTACCAACGGCTGTCTTGGCTTCAAACACACCCAGCTGTGCAGAAGGCTTCACCGCAGCAGATGCAGCCACAGGATCCAGCAGGATCAGCAACGCCTTGCCTTGGCGTTCAGTGCGGTAGGAAGTCGCCGTTTTCAAATTCAGCACCAGCCGGGAACGGCCCGAGGCCTCCACGATATTGATGGAACGCAGGTTGCCCTGGTTGAGCTCGACCATCGATTTGCCCGTCGCATTGGTTGCGCCAGGAAAATCCAGTGCGATCCGTGCAGGCGACTGGATCGCAAATCCGGTCGGATCCGCAGCCAGCGCTTCGGAAAGCTCGATGCGCACCACCTCGGTGCCCCCCTGGATGGAACCGGAGACCGACTCTATCGCGGACTGCGCCCATGCAAAGGAGCCCAGCAACCAACCGCCCAAGGCGATTCCCCAGCGAGCTTTGTGAGACATGCTGCGATGTGTGCCCATCATTTCCTTCCCTCCTGCAACTCCAGTGTGCTATTTCTTTCTATCCAGTCGCCGCTGCCATCCTGGACGATTTCGCGCAACTGGATGGAAGTCTCCGTGATCCGGGTGATCTTTCCGTAGTTCTGGCCCAGGTAATTTCCTGCACGGACCTGATACAGCAATGTTCCGACTCTGATCAAGGCCGTGGGCACACCCTTCTTGTCCAGGCTGCCCACCATGGTCATTGCATCCAGGGGCTCTGCTTCCAGCGGCTCCTTGCGGCGGTTGAGCTCTGCAGCCATCAAGCTGGTATTCGCGTTGGACTGCACGGACTCTCTGCGCAACACCTGCATCAGCTTCAGAGGGTTGAAGGGATCCATCCCCTCCGAACCCAGGTAGGCCTGAGGCGTGAATAACTTCGGCTCTTCCAATGGTTTGACGCGAGGCTTTGCATTGGCACGCTCCTGTGCCATCCAGGTCTGCAATTCCTCATGCTCGGATGAAGTGCACGCCACCAGCGACAGACAGGCGGCCAGCACAAGCCAGCCGCGAAAACGCATTTGCCTCATTTCTTGCCCTTCCCGGCGGCCGCACGCTGCGCCTGCACTTCCTCGGCATCCAGGTAGCGGAAGGTTCGCGCCGTCGCCTCCATGCTCAAGACCTCGCTGCCCTCCTTGCCCCCAGGGACAATCGACAAGTTGTTCAAGGTCACGATGCGCGACAGGTAGGCCACGTCGGAAGCGAATGAACCGATGTCATGAAAACGTCCTGTGACCTTCAAAGCAATGGGCAGCTCGGCGTAGTACTCCTTGACCACCATGGCCCCAGGGCGGAACGTTTCAAACTGAAGGCTGCGCCCCAGTCCGGCCTGGTTGATGTCCGAGAGCAGCGCAGCCATTTCCGCCTTGCTGGGCAACTGCTTTTCCAGCTGTGTCACATATTGCTGGACCTGTTCACGCTGCTTCTTCAGGCCATCCAGGCTGACCGCCTTGGACAGCTTCTGGCTGAAGTCCTGGCGCAGCGTGACTTCGGTGTTGCGCTCCTGCTCCAGCGTGTCCTCATAGTCCTTGATCAGTACGTACCAGAGCAAGGCGGCGACGCCCAACGCAATGGCAACGCACAACAGAAAACGCGGCAGCAAGGGCCACCGCGAAGGATCATTGGGATCAAGACCACGGAATTGGCGCTGGATGTTCTCCTGCAATGCGGAGAAGTCGATGTCGTTCTTTTTCTTCTTGGCCATCACTGGGACTTTCCTGGGTTGGCCGCCGTCGGAAGGCCTTTCTCCGCAACGCTGGCGCGCGTGAGTTGGAAGCGCAGATTGAACGCTGCAGCACGGCGCTGGTCCTTGGGCGTTACGTTCACCGCCCTGGCCACGATCTCCACCAGTTCCGGCTTGGAGATCCAGGGCGTTCCCTCGGACAGATTGCGCAGCATTTCGGACACCCGCTCATTGGACTGCGCCGTGCCCTGCATGGTCACGGCCAGACCTTCCTGCTTGATGCTGGTGATGTAGACGCCATCGGGCAGTTGGGCCACCAGCTCGTTGAGCATGTGCACCGGCAGATTGCGATCGGACTGCAGGTCTTCCACGGCCTTTTGCCGGGCGCGCAGGGCCGTGATTTCATCCTCCAGCCCGGCGATTTCCTTGATCTGGGACTCCAGCACCGTGATCTCGGCGCGCAGCATGCTGTTCTTCGCCTGCTGGGCTTCGATCATCGTCTGATACCACCAGTAGACAGCACCAATGATCAAAAGCCCTATCAGGGCCGAGAGGACCATCGTGGCCTGGAATGCTTCCTTGCGTCGCTTGCGTGTGGCTTCTCTGTGAGGAAGCAGATTGATCAGGATCACGACACAAACCTCCGCATGGCCAGACCGCAGGCGGTCAGGTAGGCGGGGGCCTCGCGCGACATGCGCTTGAGGCGCACGCCGCTGCCGACTTCCATGCCATCGAAGGGATTGGCAAGGCTGCAGGCAAATCCGGTCTGCTGCGTGATGGCCTCCGACAGGCCGGAAAGCGGTGCCGAGCCGCCAGCCAGCAGGATGTGGTCTATGCGGTTGTGGGGCGTGCTGGTGAAAAAGAACTGCAGTGCACGCGACACTTCCTGCGTCATGCTCTGCACGAAGGGCTTGAGCACGGCGGAGGCGTAGTCCTCCGGCAGTTCGCCGTTGCGCTTCTTGGACTCGGCCTCTTCGAGGGAGAAACCATATTGGCGCGCGATCAGCTGCGTCAGCTGGGCGCCGCCAAAGGCCTGGTCACGGTCGTACAGCACCTCGTCGTCACGCAGGATCTGCATGCTGGTCGTCATGGCGCCTACCTCGAACAGCGCCACCAAAGCGTTGTTGCCCTGATTGGGCAGGCGCTCGATCAACCGTCCGGCGGCCATGCGGGAGGCATGGGGCTCGATGTCGATGACCATCGGCTTGAGGCCGGCCGCCTCGGCCAGGCCCTGGCGGTCCTGCACCTTCTCGCGGCGGGAGGCGGCAATGAGCACATCCACGTCGCCAGGCGAATTCGATGACGGGCCTATGACACAGAAGTCCAGACTCACTTCGTCGAGCGAAAAAGGAATGTACTGATTGGCCTCGGATTCGACCTGGACCTCCAGTTCCTGCTCGCTCATGCCGTCGGGCAGCGAAATCTTCTTGGTGATCACGGCCGAAGCCGGCAATGCCATGGCCACGTTCTTGGTCCGCGTGCCGCTTTTTTTGACCAGCCGCCGTACAGCCTCTGCCACTTCGTCGAACTTTTCGATGTTGCCGTCCGTAATCCATCCCCGCTCCAGCGGCTCGATGGCACAGCGCTCCAGCAACAGTTCGCCCGACCTGGCACGAGACAGCTCAACGAGCTTGGCGCTCGAAGAACTGATGTCGATGCCTAGCAAAGGTGCGGGCTGGCGACTGAATAAGGATCCCATAGCAATCAACTTGCCCTCCCTCTTCTTGTGTATGTAAAGAACGCAACAAACCTTCACATATAGGTTGAATGCTATCAGCAAGACTGCGCGCAACTCACCATGCCTGCCGGAGCACGGTTGACGGTAGTGGCCAAAAACAGACATTGTTGCGGGCCATCAAATGCGACAGGAATGCACCCCTGCTTGCATGTCGGCCTGTACGCCTGGCTTAGGATGCGAGGCATGCGGCCATGCTGGCAACCGTGTGCAGCCGCCTCCTACCGACCCCCTGGGGAACGCATTTTTATAATGCGGCACTCCTCAGCACTCCCTGCGACATGCCGTCCTCAGACTCCCGAGAACCCCAGGCTGGAAAGCCTCGCTCCGCTCCGTCCAAGCCCATGCATTGGTTTCCCAAGGCCTTGCTATGGCTGGCGGGCATCGCCGTCGCCGGCGCGCTGGCCCTGATGCTGACCGTGGCCGTGGCCCTGGCCATGGCCTACCCCAACCTGCCCGACGTGTCCGAGCTGGCCGACTACCGGCCCAAGCTGCCGCTGCGCGTGTACTCCAGCGAAGGCGCCCTGCTGGGCGAGTTCGGCGAGGAGCGGCGCACGCTGACGCCCATCCAGGACATCCCCAAAGTGATGACCGACGCGGTGCTGGCCATTGAAGACACCCGCTTTTTCGAGCACGGTGGCGTCGACTACAAGGGCATGGCCCGCGCCGCGCTGGCCAATCTGGGCCGCGTGAAAAGCCAGGGCGCATCGACCATCACCATGCAGGTGGCACGCAATGTCTATCTGTCTTCCGAGAAAACTTTTACACGCAAAATTTACGAAGTCTTACTGACTTTCAAGCTAGAGCATCTGCTGAGCAAAAACCAGATTCTCGAGATCTACATGAACCAGATTTATCTGGGAAATCGGGCCTATGGCTTTGCCGCCGCCTGTGAAGCCTATTTCGGCAAGCCACTGAAGGACATCACCGTCGCCGAAGCGGCCATGCTGGCCGGCCTGCCCAAGGCGCCCTCGGCCTACAACCCGATCAGCAACCCCAAGCGCGCCCGCTCGCGCCAGCTCTACATCATCGAGCGCATGGAGGAAAACGGCTTCATCACGGCGGCCCAGGCCACTGAAGCCAAGGCCGAGCCGCTGAAGATCCGCACAGGCTCCTTCAACACCCGGGTGCATGCCGAGTACGTGGCCGAAATGGCGCGCCAGCTGATCTTTGCCCAGTACGGCAACGAGGCCTACACGCGCGGCCTGAACGTCTACACCACCATCAATGCCGGCGAACAGGAAGCCGCCTACGCCGCGCTGCGCCGCGGCATCATGGACTACGAGCGCCGCCAGAAGTACCGCGGCCCCGAGAAGTTCGTGGCCCTGCCCGCCAACGCCGAGGACCGTGAAGACGCCATTGACGACACCCTGGCCAACCACCCCGACAACGGAGACGTGCTCGCCGCCGTGGTGCTGGATGCCAACCCGCGCAAGATCCTGGCGGCCCGTGCCGACGGCGAGCAGATCGAGATCACGGGCGAAGGCCTCAAGCCTGCCGAATCGGGCCTGAACCCCAAGGCACCGCCCAACATCAAGATCCGTCCCGGTGCCGTGATCCGGGTGGTCAAGACGCCCAAGAACACCTGGGAAATCACGCAGCTGCCCGAGGTGGAAGGCGCCTTCGTGGCCCTGGTTCCCCAGACGGGCGCCTTGCGCGCCCTGATCGGCGGCTTCGACTTCCAGAAGAACAAGTTTAATCATGTGACCCAGGCCTGGCGCCAGCCCGGCTCGGCCTTCAAGCCCTTCATCTACTCCGCGGCGCTGGAAAAGGGCTTCTCGCCCTCCACCATGATCAATGACGCGCCGCTGTTCTTCAGTGCGGGCGTGACGGGGGGGCAGCCCTGGGAGCCCAAGAACTACGACAGCCGCTACGACGGGCCGATGACCATGCGCACAGGCCTGAACAAGTCCAAGAACATGATCTCCATCCGGCTGCTGCAGGCCGTGGGACCCAAACAGGGCCAGGAGTGGGTCACGCGCTTCGGCTTTGACGCCGCCAAGCACCCCGCCTACCTGACCATGGCTTTGGGCGCAGGTGCCGTCACGCCGCTGCAGCTGGCGGCCGGCTACTCCGTGTTTGCCAACGGCGGCCACCGCGTCAATCCCTGGCTGATTTCCCGCGTCACCGATCACAAGGGCCGCATCCTGTCCGAATTCACACCGCCCCCGGTGCAGGAACTGCCCCAGGCCATCGACGCGCGCAACGCCTTCATCATGGACAGCCTGCTGCAGGACGTGGCGCGCGTGGGCACGGCAGCGCGCGCGCAGTCCATGCTCAAGCGCCCCGACCTGTATGGCAAGACCGGCACGACCAACGATTCGGTGGATGCCTGGTTTGCGGGCTTCCAGCCCACGCTGGCCGCCGTATCCTGGATCGGCTACGACACGCCGCGCAACCTGGGCAGCCGCGAGACCGGCGGCGGCCTGAGCCTGCCGATCTGGATCAGCTTCATGCAGCACGCGCTCAAGGGCGTTCCCGTGGCCGAGATGCCCGTGCCGCCCGGCGTCGTGAACATGGGCGGCGAGTGGTACTACGAGGAAAACGCGCGCAACGGCGGCGTCAGCAGCCTGGGCATGGACAGTGCATCCACGGGCAGCGCCGCAGGCGCCACGCCCCCGCCCGCCACCGAGGAACGCAACCGCATCCTCGACCTGTTCCGCAACTGAGGCGGTCGACCACGCAAGAAAGCCCGGCCATGCCGGGCTTTTCTTTTGGAGCCAGCCGAAAGCCGGGGTCTCAGCGTGCCGAGAACTGCAGCACCAGGCCCGATTGCTCGGTGGCGTAGCGGCTCAGGTTGGCGAAGAACTCGCCCGCGCCCTTGGTATCGAGCCAGGCGCCCTGCGACGCGTCGTAGCGGTAGTGGAAGCCGCCGGCCTTGGCGGCCAGCCAGATCTCGTGCAGCGGCTTTTGCTGGTTGATCACGATCTGGCTGCGGTTGGCAAAGACCAGGGTCACCATGCCTCCCACGCGCTGGGCATCGAGGTCGGCATCGGTTTCATCGTTGATGCGATCGCAGTCTTGCTCCACCGCCAGCAGCAGTCGTTCGGCAAGGTCCAGAAATTCTTGGTCGGTCATTACAATTCGCTTATGTTGAAAGCCTCGCAAATTCTAGTCAGGTGCATTGCCCTTGGGGCCTGTGCGGCGTCCCTTGCGGCCTGTGGGCAGAAGGGGCCTCTGTTCCTGCCCAGCTCGCCAGCCGCCAGCCACCGCGCCACGCTGCCGCAGACCCTGGGCATCTCCAGCCCGGCCGAGCGGGCAACGCCCGCACCGGCGCCCACCACCTTGCCGACCGGCCCCTCCAATGCAGCCGTCGAGGAAAGCTCCACGCCCACGGGCGCCTCGGACTCCCGCAGGCCACAGGCCGACTGACGCGGCAGCCGCACTGCGGCTTGATGCACGTCAACCCCGCTGCATGGCATGGCGCTTAGAGTGACCGCATCTTGTCCCTCGACAACCCGCCATGCCCGTAGAGCTTTACCGAGACAAAAACCACGCCTGCCTGATGTTCACCGACCTCATCGAGGAAGATGGACAGGCCATCCAGGCCAACCAGTTCCTCATCGTCGATGACGACACGGGCGCCATCATCGATCCGGGCGGCAATCTCGCGTTCAACGAGCTGTTCATGGGCATGTCTCGGCATTTCGCGCCGCACAAGCTTTCCTATCTGATTGCCTCCCACGCCGATCCCGACATCATTGCCTCGCTGGATCGCTGGATGACCAGCACCAAGGCCCAGTTGGTGATCTCGCGCATCTGGGAGCGCTTTGCGCCCCACTTCACCAAGGTCGGCAAGACCGAGAACCGCGTGATCGGCGTGCCGGACGCCGGTGGCCGGCTGCCGCTGGGCCGCCATGAACTGCACCTGCTGCCCGCCCACTTCCTGCATGCCGAAGGCAACTTCCACTTCTACGACCCGGTCAGCCGCATCCTCTTCACGGGCGACCTCGGCGTGTCCCTGATGAATGGCATCGAGGCGCAGGTGCCCGTGACCGACCTCGTGCCGCACATCGCGCGCATGGAAGGCTTTCACCGCCGATACATGGTCTCCAACAAGATCCTGCGGCTGTGGGTGCAGATGGCGCGCCAGCTGCCCATCGACATGATCGTGCCCCAGCACGGCGCGCCCATCATGGGCGCCAAGGCGATTGCCGACCTGTTCAACTGGCTCGAAGGCCTGCAGTGCGGCATTGATCTGTTCGACCAGCGCAACTACCAGTTGCCCATGGCGGACATCGACCCTGTCACCCGCCAGTTGCGCCCTGCCCTGCGCGCCGTCGCCGGCTAGCTTCTGGCGCGCCGGCGGCGCAGTGCATGGGCCACACGCCAGCCCAGCAGCAGCGCAAGAATGGCGGCGTATACGCCGACCTCGGCGAAGTTGTTCTTGCCCGCGCGCATCCAGAAGAAATGCAGCAGGGCCAGCGGCGCCACCGCATAAATGCAGCGGTGCAGCCATTGCCAGCGCTTTGCGCCCATGGCCCGGAGCACACGGTGCGGCGATGTGGCGGCAAGCGCGGTCAGCAAGAGCAGGGCCGCAAAGCCCACGAGGATGAACGGGCGTTTGGGGATGTCGAGCACGATCTCGCCCCAGTCCAGCCCCATGTCGAACCACGCATAGCACAGCAGATGCAGCACGGCGTAGAAGAACACATACAGGCCCAGCATGCGCCGAAAGCGCGCCAGCGCCGTCAGCCCCAGCGCCTGGCGCAGCGGTGTCACGGCCAGCACCACGCAAAGAAAGCGCAGCGTCCAGTCGCCCGTGGAGCGCAGCAGGGCCTCGGCCGGATTGGCGCCAAGAGTGTTCAGGATGGCTCCGGCCAGCAGCCACGCAAACGGCAGCAGGCACACAAGAAACACCAGCGGCTTGGCCGCCCGGTGCAGCAAAAGGCGCTGTAACACCGTCATTGCATGGGCCGCATCAATAGAACTTCTTCAGATCCATGCCCGTGTAGAGCTGGCCGACCTGGGCTTCGTAGCCGTTGAACAGCAGCGTCTTGCGCTTCTTGGCGAACAGGCCATCCTCGCCAATGCGCCGCTCCGTGGCCTGGCTCCAGCGCGGGTGCGGCACGTCCGGGTTCACATTGGAATAAAAGCCGTACTCGTTGCGCGCCGCCTTGTTCCAGGCCGTGCCCGGCTCCTTGTCGGTCAGGCGGATGGCGACGATGCTCTTGGCGCTCTTGAAGCCGTATTTCCACGGCACGACCAGCCGCACGGGCGCGCCATTCTGGTTGGGCAGCACTTCGCCATACATGCCGAAGGCCAGCAGGGTCAGCGGGTGCATGGCCTCATCCAGGCGAAGCCCTTCCGTGTACGGCCAGTCGAGCACGCCGCTGCGCAGGCCCGGCATCTGCGCCTTGTCGGCCAGGGTGACAAATTCCACGTATTTCGCGCTGCCCAGCGGCTGCACCTTGCGCAGCAGTTCGGCCAGGGAATAGCCGACCCAGGGAATCACCATGGACCAGCCTTCCACGCAGCGCAGCCGGTAGATGCGCTCTTCCAGCGGTGCGAGCTTGAGCAGCGCATCCAGGTCCAGTGTCTGCGGCTGCTGGACCAGGCCTTCGATCTTCACTGTCCACGGCCGCGTCTTGAGCGTGTGGGCGTTCTTGGCAGGATCGTCCTTGTCCAGGCCGAATTCGTAGAAGTTGTTGTACTGCGACGCATCGGCATAGGCGGTGACGCGCTCCATGGAGTTCGCGCCCGGCACCTGCGAAGGCACGGAAGCCAGCGCCGCCAGCTTGCCGGGGCGCTGCACGCCTGCCGCCCAGCCCGGCAAGGCGGCACCGGCCGAACCTGCGGCCAGGTACTGCAGCCAGGCCCGGCGCTGCAGGTAGCTCGCCCGGGGCGTGATTTCGCTGCCTTGCGGATGTTGGAAGCCGTTGTCGTGGGAGCGGATCAGCATGGGAATCTCCGAAAGTGCCTGCTGCGGCAGGGGCGCCGGGCGGCATGACGATTGGGAGCCTTGCAGGCCCGCGCAAGTTCCATGCTACGCCCCAGCCTCAACTGCCATGAAAAAGAGCCGGATACAAAAAGGGCTGCATGCGCGCCGGCGCATGCAGCCCTTTGTTCGGCGGCGGTCCGAATCAGCAGCGGATCACAGCTCGCCGTAGCTGTGCAGTCCCGACAGGAACATGTTCACGCCCAGGAAGGCGAAGGTGGTGATGGCCAGCCCGCCCAGCGCCCACCAGGCGGACACGGTGCCGCGCAGCCCCTTGACCAGGCGCATGTGCAGCCAGGCCGCGTAGTTGAGCCAGACGATCAGCGCCCAGGTCTCCTTGGGGTCCCAGCTCCAGTAGCCGCCCCAGGCCTCGGCCGCCCACAGCGCGCCCAGCACGGTGGCGATGGTGAAGAAGGCAAAGCCCACGGCGATGGACTTGTACATCACATCGTCCAGCAGCTCGAAGCTGGGCAGCCGCTCGGCGATGCGCTTGCGCGCCAGCAGGATGCCGGCCACGATCAGCGCCGAGACGCCGAAGTACACCATCCAGTAGCTGCCGCCGTTGTCGGTCGCACCCTTGCGGAAAACGATGGGCTCGAAGCACAGCACCACGCCCAGCATCCACAGCGGCGCGAGCTTGTACCAGCGCGTCTCCGTGGCCTGCTGCTTGATCAGGTAGGCGAAGGAGACCATGGCCGCCAGCGCGAAGGTGCCGTAGCCGATGAAGTTGGCCGGCACATGCAGCTTCATCCACCAGCTCTTGAGCGCCGGCACCAGGGGCTGGATCTCGTGCGCCTCGCGCACCAGCGTGTACCACAGCAAAAAGCCCACGGCCGCGCTGACCACCAGCATCACGAAGCCACCCAGGGCGCGCGTGTCGTAGTGCTGTTCGTAGTACAGATAGAACAGCGCCGTCATCCAGCAGAACATGACGAACACTTCATAGAGATTGCTGACCGGGATGTGGCCCACATCGGGGCCGATCAGATAGCTCTCGTACCAGCGCACCATGGTGCCCACCAGCGCCAGCGTCACGGCCAGCCAGGCCAGGCGCGAGCCCAGCAGCGACAGCGCCGTGCCCTCGCCCCGCGCAAACATGCCGATCCAGTAGAAGACGGTGCTGATGAAGAACACCATGCTCATCCAGAGGATGGCCGACTGGCTGGACAGGAAGTACTTGAGGCCGAACACCGTGTCCGAGCGCGCCAGCTGCGCCCCCTCCGGCCCCTGGTACAGCGCAATGGCCAGCAGCGACAGCCCGGCCACCACCAGCATCAGCGCCCGCAGCGAGCGCCAGAACCAGCCCAGCCAGATGGCCGCGGGAATGGTGCCGACCAGGATGCACTTCTCGTAGACATCCATGTACTCGCCATAGCGCTGCAGCGCATAGAGCAGCCCCGCCGCCACGAGGGCCGCGAACACCCAGTCGAACCAGTTGCGGCGGGCGAAGAAGCCCTCGTTGAGCGTCAAAGTCGTCGTGGTGGCGGTGTTCATGCGGAACCTCCGGGGGGTTTCTTGTGGATGGGCTCGGCGCCTATCAGCTTGCCGGCCAGCATGGCGAATTCTCTATCACCATCGAGCGTTTTGCGATTGGTGGACAAGGCCATTTCGGCATGGCTTTGGCCATCGCGAGGCGTGAGCCAGATCCAGATGCGGCGGTCGCGCACGTACAGCATGCAGAACACGCCGATGATGAGGAACAGGCAGCCCAGATACACCACGTTCTTGCCCGGCGCACGCGCCACCTGGAACACGCTGGCCTGCACCTGCTTGAAGTCCTGCAGCATGAAGACCATGGGCACGGGGTAGAACTGCGAGTCGCTGAGCGAGAACACGGCCTGTGTCATGAAGGACTGCGTCTGCTCGCTGGGCTCCAGCGGTGCCTGGCCGGCCTGGGCCCGCACGATCTGGGCCATCTCGAACAGCACGCCATTGAGAATGCGCACCAGCACCTCGCCCGCGCGTTCACGCTCGGCCGCGGGCACATTGCTTTCCATGAAATCGGAGATGGCCTGCAGCCCGCCCAGCGGCTTGCCATCGGGACCCTTCTTGTCGGTCTGTCCCGCGAACAGCTCCAGCGCCTTGGTGGCCGACTGCGCCAGCGCACCGCTCAGCTCGGAGCGCGAGGAATCGATGGCCTTGGCCACATAGGCCCGGGCCGCCTGCTCGCGCAGTTTGGGATCCTGCAGCGCGCTGCGCAGGCGCAGGAAGGTGTCCATTTCGCTTTCGGGGTCGGCGGGAATGCGCAGATAGCGCATGGCGTCGGCCTGGTTGTCGCGCACGCCCAGCAGGAACACGCGCTGGCCGTCGCCCGTGTCCACGGGCAGCATGTAGTTCTGGAACTCGCGCGCCTGGCCCGCGGCATCGCGCAGCTTGTAGCGGATGCTGGGGCCGATGTTGCGCAGTTCCTTCTTGGTCACGGTCTTGTGGGCCGCGCCCAGGCGCTCGTCGATGGCCTGCTTCAGGTCCACCTTGCGCACATCGGTGGCGCTGCCACTGGCGCCGCCCGCACCGCCGAAGTTCTCGACGTTGATGGTGCGCAGCTCGGCAAACTCCAGCGTCAGCGCCTCGTCCTTGCCGTCGGCGAGCTTGCGCGTGAACTGGCTGGAGCCGCCAATCACGCCTTCGACATCGAAGGGCTTGGTCCCGGCCTCCAGCGGCACGGCATGCAGCTTCACCGACGAGCCGCCGTCATCAAAGCTGGACTGGTAGATCTCGATGCCGCGGTAGCTGGCCGGGTGGTTGACCTCGATGCGCTTTTCCAGCTTCTCGCCCGTGGCCTTGTCGTGGATGACGACCTCGCTGGCAAACAGCTTGGGCATGCCCGTGGAGTAGTACTCGACGATGAACTTCTTGAGCTCCACCGCAAAGGGCAGCTCCTGCAGCAGCACGCCATCGGACTGCGACAGGATGGCCGTGCCCGCCGTGCCGCCCTCGGTCACCAGCAGGTTGCCGCGGAAGGTGGGGTTGCGTTCGCTCAGCCGGTGCTGCTCGGACACCTCGGAGATCAGGCCACCGCCGGTATAAGGTGTTTTGCCTCCCAGCCACATCTGCGCACGCACGATGAGGTCACCGTCGAACAGCCCCCCCAGGCAGATCAGCACGATGGCGCCATGGGCGGCGATGTAGCCCAGCTTGTGGGCCGCGCCCGCCTTGGCCGCCAGCATCCAGCCCGTGCCGGGACCGGCCGCCGTATCGCGCTGCTGCAGCCGCACCTTCCAGCCGCCCGACACCAGCTGCTGACCCAGGCGCCTGGCGGCTTCCTCGGTGCTGCCGGGCACCACGTTCTGCGCACGGTGGCCGAAGGCCTTGAGGCTTTGTTCGCGAACGTTTTCCTTGTAGCTGCGCAGATCGGCCAGGTACTTGGGCGCATGGCGTGCCACGCACAGCGAGGTGCTGATCACCAGAAAGGCCAGGATCAGCAGGAACCACCAGGCGCTGTAGACCGCATTGAGCTTGAGCGCAAGAAACAGCTGGGCCCAGAACGGTCCGAACTGGTTGACGTAGTTGCCCACCGGCTCATGCTGCTTGAGCACGGTGCCGATCACCGAGGCAATGCAGATGACCGTCAGCAGCGAGATCGCAAAGCGCATCGATGCCAGCAGCTCCAGCATCGCGCGCGCGGCCTGCGGGCGGGGAGAGGCAAGAGCGGCACCGGAAGAGTTGTCTGACATGAAGAGCGAAAAACCAAAACCCGAATGAAAAAAGCGGGACCATCTGCATTCATGCGATGGACCCGCCTGGCTTGGGGCGTCTATAGGGCAATAGGTTCCCGGTGATTACCCTGGGAACCGCATCGGTTCCGGGAGCACATCAACGCAGGCCAGCGATGTAGTCTGCCACGGCCTTGATTTCGCGATCGTTAAGCTTGGCAGCAACCTGCGTCATCTGAATGCTATTGCCGCGCTTGCCGTCACGGAAGGCCGTGAGCTGGGTGGTGGTGTAGTCGGCGTGCTGGCCGGCCAGACGCGGGTACTGGGCCGGGATGCCGGCGCCGTTGGGGCTGTGGCAGCCTGCGCAGGCGGCGATGTTGCGCTCCTGGATGCCACCACGGTAGATGCGCTCGCCCATGGCCACCAGGTCCTTGTCCTTGGCAAAGCCGTCCTTGGGCTTTTGCGCATGCAGCCAGGCGGCGATGTTCTTCATGTCAGGCTCGCTGAGCATGCTGGCAAAGCCCTTCATCACCGGGTCCTTGCGCTTGTCGTCCTTGAACTCCAGCAACTGCTTGACCAGGTACTCGGGATGCTGGCCGGCCAGCTTGGGCTGGATGGGCACCGTCGAATTGCCGTCGGCCGCATGGCATGCCGCGCAGACGGCGGTGTAGCTGGCCTCGCCCTTCGCCAGATCGGCCTTGGCCGCCTTCGGCTGAGCCGGGGCAGCAGGTGCCTCGCCAGCGGAGAAAGCGGGAAAGGCGGGGGCTGCAGCAAGAATGGCAGCCGTCAGCAAAGAGGCAAGCAACTTCATATCGAGGGCGTGGTTCTGTTGTTGAAAGCGCAAAATTCGGCGGATTCTACAATGGGGCCACCTGTGATTGATATCGTCAGGAACCCTGCTTTCGCCCCTGCGCGCAGAGGAAGACACATTCCTTGATCGTGGTCACAAACCGGCCACGGATCCGGTGCGGAACATGTGTTTTTCGCAACCCAGCATATCGATCTGTGCCAGCGCGGCAATAAGGGCTCTACCCATGTGGCGCGCAATACCACACCCCTTCTTTCCCGGATTCCAGGCCCCTCGCCCGCCTCAGCCAGCGCCGAAGCGGCTTTCGGCCTGCCTGCGGAACTCCGAGGGCGTCATCCCCTTGATTTCCAGGAAGCGGCGGTTGAAGTTGGCCAGATTGCTGAAGCCGACCTGAAAACAGATATCGGCGATGAAGCAATCGGTCTGCATGAGCAGATGGCAGGCACTGTTGATGCGCACGCGGCTGACAAAGTCGGTGAAGCTGTTGCCTGTGGCACGGCGAAAGAAACGGCTGAAGCGGCTTTCGCTCATGCCCAGTTCGGCCGCCACGTCCGCCAGGCTCAGCGGCTCGTTCACGCGCGCCATGATGCGGTTGACCACCTCGTTGATCTGGTCCACCTGGGCCTCGGCCTGCACGCCCTGCATCTGCACGGCCGACAGCAGCCGGTAGTCGGTGCATTCGGAAAGATCAGACAGCAGATCACAAAAGGCCGCGAAGCGGCGCATGCCGCGCGCACCCCGGACCGCCTCCCAGTGCACGCGCGCTGCCTCGGCCATGCCGAAGAACTCGATGCCGTGGCGCGCGCGGTCCAGCAGCTGCAGTACCTCGCGCATCTCGGGGATCTGCTCGGCCGCAAGGGCAATGGGATCGTGGTTGAACAGGATGACGAGATCGCGTTCGGGCGCGCCGGCCTCGGGCACGTCGAACGATATCCAGTTGTGCGGCAGGCGCGGCCCGCACAGCACGAGGTGGCCCGGCTCGAACGGCCCTATCCAGTCACCCACGAAGGCACGGCCCGAGGTGTGGGTGATGAGATGCAGCTCGTACTCGTCATGGAAATGCCAGCGCACCAGCGGACTCGGGAAACCATGTGCCAGGCAGCGCACCAGGCCACTGCCCTCCACGTCTTCATAGCCGAGGGCGGGCGTGCGGACAAAGTCGCGCTCCAGTTCGGGATGGCGCTGGCGCGGCGGGCGGCGGCGTGTGCTGGGCATGGCAGTCGGTCAATCAGGGACGATGAGACGGGCACAGGGCGCACGGTAACACCGGCGGCCGCTACGCCCTGTGGTGCTGCTGCGCCTGCGCAGCATCCAGGCCCCCAAGCGCGGCATCCAGCTCCGCACGCCAGGGCGGCTGGGCGCCGGCGCGCGTGCAGTTGAGCGCGGCAGCCGTGGCCGCAAAGCGCAGCACCTCGCGCCACGCGGCATCTGGCAGGGACTTCAACTGCTGCGCCTGCTCCACGCCGCGCTCGAGCAACGCCACGGACAGTGCCGCGCCAAAGGTGTCGCCCGCGCCGATGGTGTCCGCCAGCGGCACTGCAGGCGGGCGCACCGACAGCGGAGCGCGGTCTGCGCGCAGCAAGGTGGCGCCCTCGGCCCCCTGCGTGAGCACCACGGCCCTGGGCCCACGCGACAGCCAGCTCCCGGCAGCCTCCAGCACCGGCTGACCGGGCGCGATGAAGGCCGCATCCTCGTCGCTGAGCTTGACCAGGTCGGCCAGGGCCAGCCAGTCCAGGCAGTCGCGCCGGAAGGCCTGCGCATCGCGGATCAGCGTGGGACGCACATTGGGGTCGAAGACGATGAGGCGCCGACCGCGCTGCGCGGCCACCAGATCCAGGATGCGCGGCCCCGCCGGCGCATGCAGCAGCGCGATGGAGCCGAACTGCAGGATGCGGCATTCGTCCGGCAACTTCGGCAGCTCGGCAGGCGCCCACAGCGTGTCGGCCGTGCCCTGCATGTAGAAGGCATAGCGGTTGGTGTGTTCGCCGCGCTCCACAAAGGCCAGCGTGCTGGGCGCGCTGCAGCGCTGCACCAGGCGCATGTCCACGCCGTTGCGCTGCAGGTGCGCGAACAGGCGCTCGCCAAATAGGTCCTCCGAGAGCTGCGAGACAAGGCCCGTGGCCTGCCCCAGCCGTGCCGCCGCGATGGCGCCATTGGCGGGCGCCCCGCCCTCATGGCCCTGGAAGGCCAGGCCACCCGTGGCGGTGAAATCGATCAGGGCCTCGCCCACGATGGCTATGCGCATGTCAGCTCCGCCTTGTGCATGTTTCGGTTCTGTCCACAAATGCCCGTACCCGCTCCGAGGCCCGGCGCACCGACTCCACCAGCTGCGGATGGCCTGCCACCTCGCCCCACAGCAGCGGCTCGGCGCACAGCGAGGCCACGGGATCGGGCGCCGCGCAGATGGCATGCGCCACCGCCGGGTCCATGGCCTGGTCCTGGTACGCATAGGGCAGTGTGCCCCGGTGCCAGCGCTGCAGGAAGGCCAGGAACAGCGCTGGCAGCATGGCCGCGGCATCGATGGCGGCGTTGTCCGCCAGCCGCTCGCGCAGCGTGGGCGCGATGAAGCCGGGGATCTTGGCAAACCCATCGGCCGCCACGCGCTGGTTGGTGTCGCGCAGGGCCGCATTGCCAAAGCGCTCCAGCACCGTGTCACGGTAGGCCGGCAGGTCCAGCGGGCTGGGCCGGCCCGGTGCGCAAAGGCAGGCGATCACATCCCGGGTCACGTAGTCCCAGGCCATTTGGCGTATCGCGGGCACGGCGCAGCCTTCGTGGATATGCTCCAGGCCCGCCAGCGTCCCGGCCCAGGCGATGCAGCTGTGGCTGGCGTTGAGGATGCGGATCTTGGCCTCTTCGTAAGGCGCCACCGAGGGCACCAGCTCCACGCCCACGGTCTGCCAGGCGGGGCGCCCGGCAATGAAGCGGTCCTCGATCACCCATTGCGTGAAGCGCTCGGCCATCACCGCGGCCTCGTCGTCGCGGCCGGTGGCGGCCAGCACGCGCGCGCGCAGCTCAGGTGGCGGGCGGGGAGTGATGCGATCGACCATGGCGTTGGGGCAGCTGGTATGCCGCTGTGCCCAGTCGGCCAGCCCATGCAACTGTGCCTGGCGCATGAAGGCCAGCAGGCCGGCGCGCAGGCGGTCGCCGTTGTGGCGCAGGTTGTCGCAGCTCAGCAGCGTGACGGGGCCGGCATCGGTGGCGCGGCGCGCCTGCAGGATGGCGCAGAGCACGCCATAGAGGGTGGTCCCCGCCTCGCCCCGGCGTGCGCGCTCCAGGTCCTGCGCCAGATCGGTATGCGCGGCGTCGAGCGCTCCCTGACCATCCAGGCAGTAACCGGCCTCGGTGACCGTGAAGGAGATGATGCGGGTGGCCGGCCAGGCGCCCCGCTGCACGACGGCGGCCAGCCCGGGCGCGTACGGAATCACCTCGCTCAAGGCATCCATCCACTGGTAGTGCACCGTGCCGTTGGGCGCAATCGTCTCCAGCGTGTAGGCACCGCCTTGTCGCACCAGGGCCTCCAGCGTCTGCGCCATGTCAGGGCGCAGGTTGGCGCCCACCAGCGCCCACTGCGTGTCGCCCGCATCCATCAATCGCTGCTGGTAGGCAGCCTGGTGCGCGCGATGGAAAGAGCCCAGTCCCAGGTGCAGCACCGTGGGGCGGGAAAGGGAGGGGGCAGTCGCGTTCATGGTGTCCCGGACAAAGGGATGGGAAGAGACGGAAAGAAGAAGGCAGGGCTCGGCCGCCAGGCTCAGCAGGCCGCCAGCGCACGGCCATCGCGGTCGAACAGATGGAGCATGCAGCCCGGGTCGAGGCACACCCTCACCCCATCGCCCACGGCCAGCGGCATGCGCTCGGTCTGGCGCGCCACCAGCGGCACGCCGGCCACGTCCACATGGACCAGCGTGTCGGCACCCAAGGCTTCGATCAGGTCCACGCGCCCCTGGACGCCAGCCCCATCACTGGGACCTGCATCTGCCTGGGACAGGCGCAGCGCCTCGGGGCGTATGCCCAGCGTGCCGTCCGGCGGCAAGCGCCCCTGCGTGCTGGCCGACAGGCCCGGCACGGCATGGGCCGCCAGCAGGTTCATCGGCGGCATGCCGATGAACTGCGCGACAAAGCGGTTGGCCGGGCGGTCATAGAGCTCCAGAGGAGAGCCCACCTGCTCGATGGCGCCGTCGCGCATCACCACCACGCGGTCGGCCAGGGTCATGGCCTCCACCTGGTCGTGCGTCACATAGATGGTGGTGGCGCCCAATGCACGGTGCAGCTTGAGGATTTCCACGCGCGTGTTGCCGCGCAGCGCCGCATCCAGATTGGACAGCGGCTCGTCGAACAGGAAGACCTTGGGCTCGCGCACGATGGCGCGTCCGATGGCCACGCGCTGGCGCTGCCCGCCCGACAGCTCGCCCGGGCGGCGCTCCAGGCAGGCCGTGAGATTGAGCGTTTCTGCCGCCCGGCCGACCTTGCGCAATATCTCCTTGCGCGGCACGCCCGCCAGGCGCAGCGCAAAGGACATGTTGTCGTACACGCTCATGTGCGGGTACAGCGCATAGCTCTGGAACACCATGGCCAGATCGCGCCGGCCCGAGGGCGCGTGCGTGATGTCGCGCCCATCGAGCAGCAGATGGCCCGCGCTGACGGACTCCAGCCCCGCGATCAGGCGCAGCAGCGTGGATTTTCCGCAGCCCGAGGGGCCGACGAAGACGATGAACTCGCCGCGCTCGATGGCGAGGTCCACGCCACGGATGATGTGCGCCTCGCCAAAACTCTTGCGCATGTCTTGCAGTTGCAGATAGGCCATGGTTTTCTTGGTTTGAAGAGCGGCTACTTGACGGCGCCGAAGGTCATGCCCTGCACCAGTTGCTTCTGGCTGAACCAGCCGAACACCACGATGGGCGCGATGGCCAAAAGCGATGCCGCCGAGAGCCGGGCCCAGAACAGCCCCTCGGGGCTGGAGTAGGAGGCGATCAGCGTGGCCAGCGTGCCGGCGCGCGCGCTGCTGAGGTTGAGCGACCAGAAGGCCTCGTTCCAGCTCAGCACCAGACACAGCAGGCCCGTGGAGGCAATGCCGCCCAGCGCCAGCGGCAGCACCACATGGCGGAACTCGGCCCACAGGCCGGCGCCATCCATGCGCGCGGCTTCGAGGATCTCGTGCGGGATGTCCTTGAACGCGCTGTAGAGCATCCACACCATGATGGGCAGGTTGGACAGCGTGAAGACCACGGTCAGCACCGTGAGCGTGTCCAGCAGGCCGGCGCCCTGGGCCAGCACGTAGATGGGCAGCAATGCGCCCACGGCGGGCATCATCTTGGTGGACAGCATCCACATCAGCACATCGCGTGTGCGCCGCGTGCGAAAGAAGGCCATCGAGTAGGCGGCGGGCACGGCGATGGCCAGGCCCGCCAGGGTGGACCCCAGGCTGGTGACCAAGGAGTTGCGCGCGTGCAGCAGGTAGTTGCTGCGCTGCTGCACCTCGCCGAAGTTGGCCAGCGTGGGCTCGAACACGAACAGCGGCGGCACGGCAATGGCCTGCAGCTCGGTCTTGAACGCGGTCAGGAACAGCCAGCCCAGCGGAAAGAACAGCAGCAGCGCCAGCGCCCAGGCCGCGGCGGCACGCAAGGCGGTGGAAAGTGAAGGGGCCGTCATGCGCTCAGTCCAGGCTCTTGCCGACGATGCGGATCAGGAAGACGGCAACGATGTTGGCCAGCACCACGGCGAACAATGCCCCCGCAGAGGCCACGCCCACGTCGAAATGCATCAGCGACTGCTTGTAGATGAGATAGGTGAGGTTGGTGCTCTCGTTGCCCGGGCCGCCCGCCGTGGTGATGGCGATCTCCGCAAACACGCCCAGCAGGAAGATCATCTCGATCATCACCACCACCGCCATCGGGCGGGCCAGATGGGGAAGCGTGAGGTGGTGGAAACGTTGCAGGGCATTGGCGCCGTCCATGCGCGCCGCCTCCATCTGCTCGCGGTCCAGCGACTGCAGCGAGGTGATGAAGATCAGGCAGGCAAAAGGCAGCCACTGCCAGGACACCATGATGACCACGGACAGCAGCGGCACCTCGGTCAGCCAGTCCACAGGCTCCAGGCCCAGCGCCCTGCACAGGCTGGCCAGCACGCCGTAGATGGGATTCATCATCATGTGCTTCCACAGCAGCGCGTTGACGGCGGGCATCACGAAGAAGGGCGAGATCAGCAGCACGCGCACCATGCCGCGGCCCGGAAATGGCTCGTTGACCAGCAGCGCCAGCAGCACGCCCAGCACCACGGTGATCGACACCACGCTGGCCAGGAACACCAGGGTCTGGCGCACGGCGGGCATGAAGTCCGGGTCGGTGACGAAGAACTCGTAGTTGCGCAGGCCCACGAAGGGGTGGCCGCCCGGCTGCATGAGGTTGTAGTCGACGAACGAGAAATACACCGTCATCAGCAGCGGCACCAGCATCCAGCACAGCAGCACGGCCACGGCGGGAGCCATGAGCGCGCGGGGCAGCAGGCGCGTCATGGGCGCGGGGCTTGGTCGAAGCATCGAGGCAGCCATCACTTGTAGTAGCCGCTTTTCCTCATCTCGCGGTCCGCCAGGGTCTGCGAGGTCTTGAGCGCCTGCTCCACCGTGGCCTTGCCCGACAGCGCCGCACTGACTTGCTGCCCCACGGCAATGCCTATGGCCTGGAACTCGGGGATGGCCACGTACTGCACGCCGATGTAGGGTGAGCGCGGCTCGGTCGCATCGCTCAGGCTCACGCTGTCGATGGCGCTTTTCTCGGCGCCGGCAAAGTCCGCGACCTTCTGGAACTCGGCGCTCGCATAGGTGGACTGCCGCGTGCCCGTGGGAACGGCGCGCCAGCCATGCTCGCGCGCCACCAGCTGCACATACTCCTTGGAAGTGGCCCATTTGATGAAGGCCTGGGCCGCATCCACCTTCCTGGAGCTGGCGGGAATGGCCAGGTTCCAGGTCCACAGCCACGTCGCCCCCTTGGGCGTGGAGGCCACGGGAGCGGCCGCATACGCCACCTTGCCGGCCACCTTGGACTGCCGTGGATCGCCCACGAACGAGGCCGCAATGCTGGCATCGACCCAGGCCGCGCACTTGCCCTCGTTGAACAGCGCCAGGTTCTCGTTGAAGCTGTTGGCCGATGCGCCGGGCGGCCCGTAGGACTTCAGCAGCTCCACATAGAAACCCACCGCCTTCTTCCAGGCCGGTGTGTCCAGCTGCGGCTTCCATTGCATGTCGAACCACTGGCCGCCGTGGGTGTTGACCATGGTGGTGACCAGGGCCATGTTGTCACCCCAGCCCGGCTTGCCGCGCAGGCAGATGCCGTAGACGCCAGCCTTGGGATCATGGGCCTTGGCGGCAAATTCCCGCACCTGCTCCCAGCTCGGCTGCGCGGGCATGGTGAAACCCGCCTTTTCGGCCAGATCACGGCGGTACATGAGCATCGATGCCTCGCCATAGAACGGCAGGGCGTGGAGCCTGCCCTCGTGCGACAGGCCCTTGCGGATGGAAGGCAGCAAGTCGTCTGCGTCATAGGCGGCATCGGTGGCAATCGGCAGCAGCCAGCCATTCCTCGACCAGATCGGCACCTCGTACAGGCCCACCGTCATCACGTCGAACTGGCCGCCCTTGGTGGCGATGTCGGTGGTCACGCGCTGGCGCAGCATGCCCTCTTCCAGCGTGACCCATTTGAGCGTGATGCCGGGATGGGCCTGCTCGAAGCGGGCAGAGAGTTTCTGCATCTCGATCATGTGGCCGTTGTTCACGGTCGCAATCACGAGTTCGGTGTCGGCCTGTGCGCCGGCGGCCGATGCGGCCACGGCCAGCGCCGCGCCCGCCCTGAGCAAGCTGTGCATGTCTGTCTCCTTCGCAATGAATGCTGTGGTCTTCGCGGTCCATCCCTGCCGCTGGTGACCGATTGTGGGGACAGGCCTGCGGGTGCATTGGTACGGGCAGCCCGGCCGCTGATACTTCTATGCACATGCCTGGCTAGAGATATCCCTGATCTGCGCAACACACTATCTGCGAGCAGCGGTCTGGCGGGAGCCGCTCCTAGAATGCTGGCCATGACTTCCAGCGAGCAGACCATGGCCATGCAGATCGCCCCGGTTCCTCCCAGCGCCCTGGGCGAATCGCCCTTCTGGCACCCCGCTGATCGCCGGCTCTACTGGTGCGATATCCAGGGCCTGCGCATCCATGCCTGGGACCCGGCCAGCGGCCAGCAGCAAAGCTGGGCCACGCCCAGCGAGCCCGGCTGCTGCGCGCCCACGGACCAGGGCCGCATCGTCATCGGCCTGCGAGACGGCTTCGGCCTGCTGGATCCGGCCACCGGCCACATCACCATGCTGGCCGGCCTGGACCACGATCCACGCCAGTTCCGCCTCAACGACGGCCGCTGCGACCGAGCCGGCCGCTTCTGGGCGGGCTCCCTGTTCGCACCCAAGACCGCGCCCGAGGCGGCACTGTGGTGCCTGCGCGCGGTGGACAACGGCGGCTACGCGGTCCAGCGCATGGCAGGCGACTGCACCACGGCCAACGGGCTGGCCTTCAGCCCCGACGACGCATGGCTGTACTGGGCCGACACGCCCGCACACCGCATAGACCGCTTTGCCTTCGACCTGGATACCGGCACGCTGGGGGCCCGCGCACTGTGGAAGGCCTTCGCGCCCCGCACGCAAGGGCGCCTGTACGGCGGCCGGCCCGATGGTGCCTGCGTCGACACCCGGGGCCACTACTGGGTGGCCATGTACGAAGGCGGCTGCGTGCTGCGGCTGGACCCGCAGGGCGAAGTCGTGCAGCGCATCGAGACGCCCGTGCGCTGCCCCACCATGGTCTGCCTGGGCGGAGAAGACCTGCGCACGCTCTACATCACCTCCGCCTCGCACGGCCGCCCCGAGGAAGAACGCCGGGCCGCCGTGCCTGCCGGGGCGTTGATGCATTGCCGCGTCGAGGTGCCAGGGCTGCCGGTCAACTGCTTCCGGGAGGCGTAGAGCGGGGCCAGGCCCTCAGGCCATCAGGCCCGCAGCCGCTGCAGCAGGCCGGCGGTGGAGGCGTCCAGCCCCGCCATGTCGCCATTGCCCAGGCGCAGCTGAAGGTCACGCGCCAGCAGCTTGCCCAGCTCCACCCCCCATTGGTCGAAGCTGTTGATGCCCCACAGCGCGCCGGCCACGAACACGCGGTGCTCCTGCAGCGCAACCAGCGCGCCCAGCGCCGCAGGCGTGAGCGCGTCCAGCAGCAGGAAGCTGCTGGGACGGTTGCCGGGGAAATGGCGGTGCCCGTCCTCGCTGGCGCGCCCCTGCATCAGGGCCTGGGCCTGGGCCAGCGCGTTGGCCAGCAACTGTTCCTGGTGGCCTGGCAAGGTGTGCGAAGCCTGCTTCACCGCAATGATCTCCAGCGGCACGATGTCGCTGCCCTGGTGCAGCATCTGGAAGAAGGCATGCTGCCCATCCGTGCCGGGCTCACCCCAGAGCACGGGTGCCGAGCCCAGCGCCAGCGGCCGGCCCTGCCGGTCCACGCGCTTGCCGTTGCTCTCCATCTCCAGTTGCTGCAGATAGGCCGGCAGGCGCCGCAGGCCTGCGTGGTAGGGCGCGATGCAGCGGCTGCCAAAGCCCAGCAGATTGCGGTACCAGACGTCGAGCAGGCCCAGGCGCACGGGCAGATTGGCCTGCAGCGGCGACGTGCGGAAATGCATGTCCATGGCGTGCGCACCGGCCAGCATGGCGCGAAACGCGGCAGCGCCTACGGCAACGGCCACCGGCAGTCCGATGGACGACCACAGCGAATAGCGTCCGCCCACCCAGTCCCAGAAGCCGAAGGTGGTGGTGATGCCCATCTGCGCCGCCGCAGCGGCATGGGTGGTCAGCGCGACGAAATGGCGGGACACCTCGCTGCCGCCGTTTGCGTGGAACCAGTCGAGTGCGCTGCGCGCATTGGTCAGCGTCTCCTGCGTGTTGAACACCTTGGAGGCCACGATGAACAGCGTGCTGCGCGGCTGCAGGCCCACGAGCACGGCCTGCAGCGCGTGGCCATCCACATTCGAGACGAAGTGCATGCGCCGGCGCGCATCGCCCAGGCCTTGCAGCGCCTGGACCGCCATCTGCGGCCCCAGACCCGATCCGCCTATGCCCATGCACACCACGTCGGTGATATCCGCATCCGCACGCACGCGCTCGGCATAGGCCAGCATGGCATCCAGCGTCTCATGCACCTGGGCCAGCGCCCAGGCCAGGCCCGGCGGCGCATTGCCGGGCGGATGGCGCAGCAGCGTGTGCAGCGCCGCACGCCCCTCGGTGGAGTTGACGGCCTCGCCCGCGAACATGGCGTCGCGCTGGCGCTCCACCTCGCAATCGCGGGCCAGCTGCAGCAGCAGGTCTTCGGCCTGCGCGTCCCACAGATTCTTGGACAGGTCCGCAAAGCAGTGCGGAGCCTCCTGGCTGAAGCGCGCGAACCGGGCGGGGTCAGAGGCGAAGGCACCGCGCAGGTCGAACTCGGGCATCACGGCCCGGGCGTGGTTTTGCAAAAGAGGCCAGGCGAGGGCGTGATCGCAACGGATAAGCATGGGGTTCACCGACAGGGCTGCTTGCAGAGAAGTAATCAAATTACAACAATCATCATCTGAAGCTTCAATCAAATGACGTGGTGCCTCTATAATTTATTCGATTTCCTCAAAAATTGGTAACTCAGTTACCAAAATATTCACCTCGGGAGGCAACATGGGTTTCGATCTGGTCTTGTTTGGCGGCACGGGCGATCTGGCATGGCGCAAGCTCATGCCGGCGCTGTTCCAGGCGTTTCGCCACGGCACCCTGCCCGAGGGCGGCCGCATCCTGTGCGTGGCCCGCGATGACCTGAGCGACGACCAGTACCGCGCCCTCATCCAGTCGCGCTTTGACGGCGTCGAGCTGTCCAAGCGCCCCAGCCCCGAGGAATTCGCCCGCTTCGCAGACCTGCTGCACTACCTGCGCATGGACCTGTCGCAGCCCGCCGACTACGGGAAGCTGGCACAGGCGCTGGCCGCGCGCGACGCAGAAACGGTGGTGATGTACGTGGCCACCGCCCCCAGCCTGTTCACCACAGTCTGCGAGCAGATCGCCGCCGTGGGCCTGAACGGCCCGCGCACCCGCGTGGTGCTGGAAAAGCCGCTGGGCCACGACCTGGCCTCCAACCAGGCCATCAATGCCACGCTGCGCAAGGTGCTGCGCGAAGAGCAGGTGTTCCGCATAGACCACTACCTGGGCAAGCCCTCTGTGCAGAACCTTCTGGCGCTGCGCTTTGGCAATGCGCTGTTCGAGCCGCTGTGGCGGCGCGAGACCATTGCCAACATCCAGATCACCATCGCCGAGGAACTGGGCGTGGAAAGCCGGGGCGCGTTCTACGACCAGACCGGCGCGCTGCGCGACATGGTGCAAAACCATGCGCTGCAGCTGCTGTGCGCCATCGGCATGGAGCCGCCGATCAACGCATCGGCCCATGCCATCCGCGACGAAAAGCTCAAGGTGCTGCAGTCGCTCAGGCCCTGGACGCCGGAAACCCTGAGCCAGCACGTGGTGCGCGGCCAGTACCTGGCCGGCGCCAGCCAGGGCCAGCCCGTATCCGCCTACCAGCAGGAAAAAGGCGTGGCGGCGGGCAGCCAGACCGAGACCTTCGTCGCCCTGCGCACCGAGATCTGCAACTGGCGCTGGGCCGGCGTGCCCTTCTACATCCGCACCGGCAAGCGGCTGGCAGGAAGGGACGCGCGCATCGTCGTGAACTTCCGGCCCGTGCCCCACCCGATCTTCCGCTCACCCCTGTCCGAAGCCAATCGCCTGGTGATCAATCTGCAGCCCAAGGACGGGCTGGAGCTGCACCTGCTGGCACAGGGCGCCACCCAGCAGCAGGCCGAGCCTTCGCTGGCCCCCGTGCACCTGAACCTGGACTTCGACCAGCGCTTCGGTGCCAAGCGCGTGGGCGCCTACGAGCGTCTGCTGCTGGACGTGATCGCCGGCAGGCTGAACCTCTTTGTGCGCAGCGACGAGCAGGAGCAGGCCTGGCGCTGGGTGGAACCCATCCTTCAGCACTGGCGCAGCGACACCTCGGGGCCGCGCGGCTATGCGGCGGGCAGCTGGGGGCCCAGCGCAGCCAGCGCCATGATTGCGAGGGATGGTTTTTGCTGGAGCGAAGAGGTTTAGGCTCCCCCTGAGGCGCTTCGCGCCTTCCCCCTCTCTGCCCGCTTCGCGGGGGAGGGGACGACAGCTTCGCGGCGGGGCGGCCCTTGCTCGCTGTCTCCGACTTTGGAGTGTGCCAGTTTCTTGCGCCACGCTTTGTCAGCACCGTTGCCTATAGCCCGCTGGGCGCGCCGGTTCCATGGGGGAACCTACAATGAGGCCCCGAGAGACTGACCACACCATGAATCCTGCTGCGCCGGCTGGCGATGCCGCCCCCACTTCCTCCCTGATCGATCCCAAGCTGGCCATGGGCTGGATGCATACGGCGCGCTTTTTGACGACAGCTGCGCAGTTGCACCATCTTCCCAAGGTCGATGTGCCCGAGATCGCGTTCGTGGGCCGCTCCAACGCCGGCAAGTCCACCTGCATCAACACGCTGACGCAGCAAAAGCAGCTGGCCTTCGCCTCCAAGAAGCCTGGCCGCACACAGCACATCAACCTGTTTTCCCTGGGCAAGCAGGGCGTGACCGACGCCGTGCTGGCCGACCTGCCCGGCTACGGCTATGCCGCCGTCTCGCGCACGGACAAGCAGCGCTGGCAGCGCGTGATGCTGAACTATCTGGTCAGCCGCGAGAGCCTGTCGGCCATCGT
Organism: Delftia sp. WY8; assembly: GCF_018437695.1. NCBI lineage: Bacteria > Pseudomonadati > Pseudomonadota > Betaproteobacteria > Burkholderiales > Comamonadaceae > Delftia > Delftia sp. WY8. Next base: position 4,753,776 of record NZ_CP049795.1, on the reverse strand, counting down.
GCTGCTGTGCGATCCGCGCCTGGGCCTGACGGAGCTGGACGAAGCCCTGCTCGACGCCATGCGCCCGCGCGTGCAGGAAGGCCTGAAATTCCTCGTGCTGCTGACCAAGGCCGACAAGCTCACGCGCGCCGAGCAGGCCAAGGTGCTGTCCATCACGCGGCTCAACGCCGGTGGTGGCGAAGTGCGCATGTTCTCCGCGCTCAAGAAGCAGGGCGTGGACGAGGTGGCCCAGCTGCTGTGGCACTGGAGCCATCCCGAAGGCCTGAATCCGCCTGCGGCCACGGACGAGCCCGCCGACGTCGCGAACGTCGCAACTGCGACGCCCGCCGCGACCGACAGCCCCCAAGATTAGCGCCTGGAGGCGCTCGTGTAGCCAGCGCCCCGCAAGGAGCGCAACATGGTGAACACCTGCATTCGCGAGCTGCCTCACGGCATCCATCTGCACTGCCGCGTCAGCGGCGAACCCGGCCAGCCACTGCTGCTGTTCCTGCACGGCTTTCCTGAAGGCAGCTTCATCTGGGAAGGCATGCTGGAGCAGTTCGGCACGCAATGGCGTTGCGTCGCACCCGATCTGCGGGGCTTTGGCCGTTCCAGCCAGCCGGCCGGTGTGGAGCAGTACAAGGCCAAGCACCTGCTGCAGGATCTGGCGGCGCTGATCGCCATCGAAAGCCCTGGCGCACCCGCAGCCTGCGTGATCGCCCACGACTGGGGCGGTGCCCTGGCCTGGGGCCTGGCCAACCGCCATCCCGGGCTGATGCAACGGCTGATGATCCTCAACGCCCCGCATCCGGGCGCCTTTCTGCGCGAACTGCTGCACAACCCCGTGCAGCAGGCCGCAAGCCAGTACATGCATTTTCTGCGCCGACCTGATGCGCCCACCCTGCTGGCCGAGAACGACTGGCAGCGCATGCTGGGCTTTTTCCGCACGCCGCAGGGCGAGTTGCCCGGATGGCTCACGCCGCAGTTGCAGCAGCGCTACCGCGAGCACTGGGACCTGGGCGTGCAAGGCTCCTGCCACTACTACGGCGCCAGTCCCCTGGTGCCGCCCCGGCCCGAAGATCCGGACTCAGCCGACGCACTGCGCAACCTGAGGCTGCCGCCCGAGATGCTGGACATCGGCGTGCCCACGCATGTGCTCTGGGGCGACAGCGACCCGGCGCTGCAGCCTGCCCTGGTCGAAGGCCTGGAGCCGTGGGTGCCGCGCCTGACCGTGCAGCACCTGGCCGGCACCTCGCACTGGGTCGTGCACGAGCAGCCCGATGCGGTGCGGCAAGCGCTGGAGCAGTTCCTGTCCCGCCCCGTTCAGTAGACCGAGGGCTCGCCCTCGGGCCGGGTCTTGAAGCGCCTGTGCACCCAGTAGTACTGGTCGGGCATGGTGCGGATGGCCGCCTCCAGCTCACGGTTCATGCGGGCCGTATCGGCCTCGACATCGTCGGTGGGGAAATCCGTCCAGGCCGGCGTGATCTCGGCCACGTAGCCCGTGGGCGTCATGCGCGTGTACATGCCCAGCACCTTGGCCCGGCCCAGGCGCGCGAAGCGCGACAGCGAGGGAATGGTGGCCGCGTTCACGCCGAAGAAAGGCACGAAGACCGAGTCGTTGCGGCCGAAGTCCATGTCGGGCAAAAGGTACAGCAAACCGCCCTTGCGCAGGCTGGAGATGATGGGCTTGACCCCGTCGGCGCGGTTGAGCATGCGCACGTCGCCAAAGCGCTGGCGCCCCGACATGAACCACTCATCGACCGCCGGGTCCGGATGGGTGGAGAAGATCGAGGTGAAGGGCCGCGTGGTGTGCAGCGGCAAGGCCAGCCCGCCCGCGTCCATGCTGTAGAAATGCGGCGCGAACAGGATGGTGGGCGTATCGCCATCGAGCTCATGCACGGCGCCCTGCAGCTTCACGCGCTCGGCTACCACCTCGCGCGGCGCGGCCCACAGCCAGCTGCGGTCCAGCCAGGTCTGGCAAAAGACGATGAAGTTACTGCGCGCCAGCTCCACGCGCTGCGCCTCGGTCAGCTCGGGAAAGCACATCGCCAGATTGCGCAGCGCCACCTTGCGGCGTGGCGCGGCCAGCACGAACAGCAGCCGCCCCAGAAACGCACCCAGCCCCCGCAGCCACGGCAGCGGCATCCACGCCAGCGACCGCATCAGCCACACGCCGATGCGCCCGCTCATGCACCCACCTCGCCGGCAGCTGCTTCACGGCGCGGCTGCTTGTAGCGCGCATAGCCCCACAGGTACTGCTGCGGGCATTGGCGGATGGTGTGTTCCATCGCCTCGTTGATCTGCTGCACCGCAGCTTCCAGATTCTCGGACAAGGGCACGGGCAACTCCTCAAGATACAGCGCATAGCCCCGCCCCCAGGACAAGCGCTCACAACGGGCCACGATCACCGCGGCCCCCGTCTGCAACGCCAGGCGCGCCGCCAGCGTCATCGTATAGGCATCACGGCCGAAGAACGGCGACCAGACGCCCTGCCCCTCGGGCGGAACCTGGTCGGGCAGCAGCCCCACGGCCATGCCCTTGCGCAACGCCTTGATCATCTGGCGCACGCCAGCCAGCGTGGTCGGCACGGCCTGCACGCCGGGGCGGTTGCGCGCCGTCTCCATGACGCGGGCCAGCCAGGGCTGGCGCGCGGGGCGGTAGAGAATGGTGATCTCGCCATGCTCGGCCGACCATTGCCGTGCCGCATGCTGCACCGACAGCTCGAAGCAGCCCAGGTGGGGCGTCAGAAAGATGATGCCGCGCCCGGCGGCGTAGGCCCGGCGCACGCATTCCTCGTTGTGCATCTGGCAGCTCGGCTGCCTGCCCATCCACATGCGCGGCAGCTCCGCCACCATGCGCCCCGCGTGCCCCACGGCCGGCGCCACTGAGCCGAAGCCGTAGCCGGCCTGGCGGGCATTGGCCAGAAAGCGGCGCCGGTACGTGCCGGAGGCCACGAAAGCCATCCAGCCCATGAGCGCGCCAAGGGGGTGCAATAGCCACAAAGGCAGTGCAGCAAACAGTCGGAACAAGGAAGGCATTAAAATGTGCGGGTCGCTGAGTTAACTGAGCAACTTGCAGAGCGACGTAAAACAAGTCTGCTAAAGCGTTCGCCAGGGCTCCTGCAGCTTGGGCAACGCCCATCAAAAAAAGCTGCAACCAAGGAGTTTATTCACATGGCGAACGATTTTCTTTTCACCTCGGAATCCGTCTCTGAAGGCCATCCGGACAAGGTGGCCGACCAGATCTCTGACGCGATCCTGGACGCCATTTTCGCCCAAGACCCGTACAGCCGCGTGGCGGCCGAGACGCTGACCAACACGGGCCTGGTGGTTTTGGCAGGTGAGATCACCACGGGCGCCAACGTCGACTACATCCAGGTCGCACGCGACACCATCAAGCGCATCGGCTACGACAACACCGACTACGGCATCGATTACAAGGGCTGCGCCGTGCTCGTGGCCTACGACAAGCAAAGCCAGGACATCGCCCAGGGCGTGGACAAGGCCAGCGATGACGAGCTCAACACCGGCGCCGGCGACCAGGGCCTGATGTTCGGCTACGCCTGCGACGAGACACCCGAGCTGATGCCCGCGCCCATCTACTACGCGCACCGCCTCGTCGAGCGCCAGGCCCAGCTGCGCAAGGACGGCCGCCTGCCCTTCCTGCGTCCTGACGCCAAGAGCCAGGTGACCATGCGCTATGTGGACGGCAAGCCCCACAGCATCGACACCGTGGTGCTGTCCACCCAGCACAGCCCCGACCAGTCGGAATCGGCCACCAGGATGAAGTCCAGCTTCACCGAAGCCATCATCGAGGAAATCATCAAGCCCGTGCTGCCCTCCGAGTGGCTGCAGGACACCAAGTACCTGATCAACCCCACGGGCCGCTTCGTCGTGGGCGGCCCCCAGGGTGACTGCGGCCTGACCGGCCGCAAGATCATCGTCGACACCTACGGCGGTGCCTGCCCCCATGGCGGCGGCGCCTTCAGCGGCAAAGACCCAACCAAGGTGGACCGCAGCGCCGCCTACGCCGCGCGCTACGTGGCCAAGAACATCGTGGCCGCCGGCCTGGCGCGCCAGTGCCAGATCCAGGTGGCCTACGCCATCGGCGTGGCACGCCCGATGAACATCACGGTCTACACCGAAGGCACGGGCGTGATCCCCGACGCCCAGATTGCCAAGCTGGTGGCCGCACATTTCGACCTGCGTCCCAAGGGCATCATCCAGATGCTGGACCTGCTGCGCCCGATCTACAGCAAGACCGCCGCCTACGGCCACTTCGGCCGTGAAGAGCCCGAGTTCACCTGGGAGCGGACGGACAAGGCAGCGGCGCTGCGTGCTGCGGCTGGCCTGTAAGCAAAATGCCAGGGGCGTTCACGCCCATCTGATGGCCTCCCGGCCCCATGCCGCGCCTGACGCAGCATGGGGCTTTTTTCATCTCGGGCCTTCTCACAACACTCACGTCAAACCGGCGCAGCAGGCTGCGGTAGCGGGTTGCTCGGCTGGTAAACTGCCTGCGCTCTTCCCGAGAGCGGCCATTTCCCGGCCCACCATTCCAAGTTCCGCCACATCCGAGACAAGACAAGAAGCAATGGCTGCCCCCTCCAAAGCGATTTACTGGTTCAGTGCCCTTCTTTTGCTGGCCGTATTGGGGGTATATCTGCCCGGCCTGAACAACGGGCTGCTGTTCGACGATATGCGTCTGACGGATGGAACGATCTTCGGCAACTATGGCAGCCTGCTGGACTTCAAGCAGCGCACGCTGTCGTATGGCAGCTTCGTCTGGATCGAACAGATTTTCGGAGATGGCTGGTGGAAGCAGCGCGTCTTCAATATCGCCTTGCATCTCGCGACCGTGGCGGCTCTCTATGCATTGTTCAAGGCACTGCTGACACAGACGCGCTTTCCGCACGACATCGAGGAGCAACCCCACTTCCACGCGTCGCGCGATGCAGCCCTGCAACTGGGCCTGGTCCTTTTCGCGCTCAACCCTGTCGCGGTCTACGCCGTTGGATACCTGGTGCAGCGATCCATCGTCATGGCAACGCTCTTTGCCGTTCTGGCATGCTGGGCCTTTGTGCGCGGGCTTCAGAGCGGGCGAGCCCTCTGGCATGTCGCGGCATTGATCTGCTATGTGCTTGCCGTACTGTCCAAGGAACATGCTTTTCTGACAGTCGCCATGGTGGTGCCGCTTTACATTTTTGTGAAGCGCCCCGGCCTGAAGGCTGCCATGGTCATTGTGGGCATGGCCCTGCTGCTGCTGGCCGTTGCCTCGGCTGCCGTCTTTCATTTCTTCGGCAGTCTGATGGGCCAGATTTTCGATGAGCAATCCCAGGGCTATGCAAGGCAATTGGAAGCCCTTCAGCCCGGGATCACCTCTCGGATCTATCCCCTGAGCATCCTTAACGAGGCAGCCCTTTTCTTTGCCTATGGTTTCCTGTGGATCGTTCCCTATGTGGGCTGGATGTCCATCGATCTGCGACCGGCATTCCCTCTCGGTTTCGGATCGATCTGGCATCTGGCCGGCGCGCTGGGCTACCTGGCCCTGCTGGCCTGCTCCATCTGGGCCTTGCTCAAGCGCCCCGGTGTCATCGGCCTGGTCGCGCTCTGCCTCCTGTTTCCCCTGCTCTGGTATGCGACCGAATTCGCCACGGTCTGGCTGCAGGACCCCTTCGTGCTGTATCGCAGCTACCTGTGGGCTGTGGCCATCCCGGGATTGGTGGCCATTGCGCTGACGGGGGTCAAGCCACGCACCCTCTACATCGTCGGCATCGTCATCGGCGTGGTGTTCGGAGCCCTCGCTTTCGAACGCGTGCTCTCTCTTCAGGATGTAGGCACATCCTGGGCCGATGCCGCCGAAAAAATCGATAAAAAGGCCCCGGCCAATGCCGTGGGACGCGGTCGTGCCTTCCTCAACGTCGGAACGGCACACGCCGACAAGGGCATGCTCGACCAGGCACTGCAGGATTTCGCCACGGCCAATGCCCTTGGCGACCTGGGAGGCAACGCACTGTTCAACATGGGTGCTGTGCTTTCTCAGCAGAAGAAATTCTCCGAAGCCCTGAATGCCTTCTGGGCAGCACAATCAAAGGGCTTCAACGGCCAAGCTCTGCATTACCAAAAAGCCGAGGCGCTTTTGGCCCTGGGCCAACCTCGCGAAGCACTCCAGGAATACACCAAAGCCCTTTCGGCGCCTGCGGAAGATACTGCCAGCGCCAAGCAGATGGAGCAAACCCTTCGCCTCAAGCGTGCGGAAACAGCCATCGGGGCTCAGCAATATCAGGTAGCCCTTGATGACTTTCAAATTCTGCTGAAAACCTCGCCTAGCGCACCTCGATTGATTGTCGGGATGGGTCTGGCCTTGATTGGCAAGGGCGAAAGTGCCCAAGCCAAGGAATTACTCACGCCACTGGTAGCCCGCGACCCCAGCGCACCTGCGCTGTACGGTCTTGCCATGGCCTATCACGGCCAAGGAAATCTGACTGAAGCCCTGAAATACCTGGACCAGGCCATTCGACGGGAGCCTCAAAATCCGCAATATAGGCAAATCCGTAACCAGTTGAGCCAACAGTCGGCGGCCAAACCCCAGCCAGCGAAGTAAGGCCCTCTGCAATGGCCCTGCGCATACTTCACGTCGGTAAATTCTTCCCTCCCTACCGGGGCGGCATGGAAGTCTTTCTGGCCGACCTGATACACGAGCAACGACGCCAGGGTGTTGATGCCCATGCTCTGGTCCATGGTGATCCGGAGCCGGATGATCCCGCCTGGCTGGAACGCGTGCCCGTTCAATTCAATCTGGTCTATGCCCCCATGGCCATGGGATTCCGGCGCGCACTGGGCCGCGCCATCGAACGCATTCAGCCCGACGTACTGCACCTGCATCTACCCAACAACTCGGCGCTTTGGGCACTGACCCTGCCCATCGCGCGGCGCGTGCCCTGGGTCATCCACTGGCACTCCGATGTCGTGGTGTCCAATATCAAGTGGTCCGTGGCATTGGCCTACATGCTGTACCGGCCGTTCGAGCAGGCCTTGCTGGAACGCGCCCAACAGGTATTCGCAACGTCGCCACCCTATCTTGAGGCCAGCAATGCCCTGCGTACCTGGCGCAGCAAATGCGAGATCGTCCCGCTGGGCCTGAACCTCGAAACCATTCCTGCACCAGCACCGCTGCAGCACGGCCAAGGCTGGCGCCCCGACACCCGGCTGCGCCTGTTGTCCATCGGCCGATTGACCTACTACAAAGGCTTCGAGACCTTGATCCGAGCCGCCTCGGCCATGCCAGGCGTGGAGTTGCTGATCGCGGGAGAAGGAGAGCTGCGAGCATCCCTGGAAGAGCTGATACGCCAATGCACTCCAGAGGGCAGACAGGTCTGCGTGCGACTGATGGGCTCGGTATCGGACGAGGAAAAACATGCCTTGTTTGCAGAATGCGACATCTTCTGTCTTGCCTCGCGCGAACGCACGGAAGCTTTCGGCATCGTATTGCTGGAGGCCATGCTGCACGGCAAGCCCTGCCTGGTCACCGACCTTCCCGGTTCGGGCATGCCCTGGGTGGTCGCCCACTCACACGCCGGCCTGCATGTACCGTTTGAAGACATTGATGCCTGGCGCAGCAGCATTGCTCGCCTGCAGCACGACACGGCCCTCAGGCAACGACTGGGCCAATCGGGCCACAAGGCCTTGCATCGGTTTTTCAGCATCGGTCCCTGCGAACGCAGCGTGGCACGCCACTACCGCAGCCTGGCACCCGACACCCGCCCGGCAAGAGCACGCCAGGACTTGCTGGTTGTCATTTCCACGCGCAACAACGAAGCCGAGATTGCGCACCTGATACGTCGCGTGCATGCATTGGTCGAGGCCAGCGTGCTCGTCGTGGACAACAGAAGCACGGATGCCACCTGCCATGAAGCCGAGCAATGCGGCGCCAGGGTACTGCGCCCCTTGCTGGCAATGACCAATTGGGGCAGCCTGCAGACCGGCCTGCGCTACGCGCAGACCCATGGGTTCCAGACCGTCGTCACCATCGACGCTGAAGGTCGCTATGAGGTGGAGGAGCTGCCCACGCTGCTGGCACAACGCCAGCAGGCGGACATGGTCGTAGCCTACTTCGCCGAGCGCAACAGCCTGGTGCGCCGCATCGCGTGGCAATGGTTCCGCTGGTTGACAGGTTTTGGCCTGCGGGATTTTGTGTCCGGTTTCCGGTTGTACAACCGCCAAGCATTGGAGGTAGCAGCCTCTACGGAGGCCACAATGCTTGACTATCAAGACATCGGCACGCTGCTGCTTATGCGTAGGCAGGGACTACAAGTTACAGAGATCGCTCTGCCACTACATACTGCGAAAGTCAATCGATCGAAAATCTTCAGATCATGGGGGAATGCAGTGAGATATGTAGCTGTATCTTCATTACTGAGTATTGCACATGGCAGAGATAGGCGAAATCCACTTCAAACTTCCCGCTGATTTATCGAACCAATTGAGCTACTTTGGCATAGATTTCTATTGTTCGCTCGGAGCATTGATCCCAAGACATTTGACCAGATCGCACCAACCCTAAGGTTCGCGCCTGCCTTTGCCAATGCTCATCAGTCAGGCAGGTCTGAAGGCCATACGAGATTTCCTCCAGATTCAAGGGATTCACCAGCCTAGCGGCACCTCCGGCAATCTCTGGCATGCAGGAAACGTTGGATGTGAGCACAGGAGTGCCGCTCGCCATTGCTTCTACAATAGGCAATCCAAAACCTTCATAAAGTGATGGATAGGCCATCAGCCGCGCCCCCGCATACAATGCCGGAAGCCAGCTTTGGTCGACATAGGATATATATTGCAACCAGCCTTGGGCTCGTGCTTTTGCAAGGCACAAGTGAATCGCACTAGAGTTCCAGCCATTTCCCCCGGCAATCACCAAGGGCCAATTGTGCCGCACCTCTTTGGGTAGCATTCCATACGCCTCAACAAGGCGTTGGATATTTTTCCGTGGCTCTATGGTACCGACAAATAGGCTATACCTCCCAGACTTAAGCCCTAAAGCATTCAGTACAGAGTCTAGCATCTCTGATGTATGAGGTCGGAAATCACTACCCGCCGCCAAATGTATAGCGGTCACTTGCTCTGGCGACATCAATCCATGAGCCAGCACTTCCTGACGAACAGCCTCGGATACCGTAATTACATGATCTGTCCTCGCCAAACTTTCACCTAAAGCCATATTCATATATTCAACACGAGCCTGGGGATGAAAATTAGGATAAAGGATATGAGAGAGATCGTGTACTGTGCTTACAGTCCTACCACTGAAATTCGGAACAATATAATTAGGCGAATGATATACACACCCGTCATTTCCACGCAGCCGCCATCCAAAAAGAGCAGGGGTGATCCTTTTGTATAAACGAACAGCCAATCTACTCCCCGCAACCCTATCCCGCAAAGCCGCTTTGGTCTTAGTCACGGATCGTTTCAAAGGGGCGGTGGTTTCCAAAGCAGCCATGGGATCATCAACCCATCGCCCGGAAGAAAAATACCGCAATCTATCAATACGCTCATGACAAACCAGCCGCTTCGCCAGCTCATAGGTATATCGCCCGATACCCGTCAGTGGTGGGCGAAGCGCATCAGCGGCAAAAATTACATCAAGTCTCATAAGAGCATTATCTGACACCAGAATATATTAAAAATCTATTACCTTATCAGAGCGATCAGTCTCAATGCAATATTTCTTTCAACAGATCCTTACAAGTACGAGCTCGATGACTCCAAGAATGAACCTTAATAGCATCCTCTTTTCGCCCATCAGTCAATTGCTCTGGATTATCTACCCATTGCCTATACATATCTCTTAGCACAGCCTCAATTTGTCTGCTGCAATTTTTCACAACAATCCCTGAGCCTGTCTCTTCCAAAAGTTCGACACCAGGGTCAGAATCTTCAGCAGTCTTTATGTGTAGTATGGCCTTCTCAGCACCCAGATATTCATATATTTTCCCTGGAATCTGGTAGCTTTGGACATTTCCAATATTCACTAGTACATCTGCCTGCCTTTGCAACTCAAGGCACTCAAAATGACTTTTCTTTCCAGCAAACTCAACACCGAAAATCCCTTGAAACATGGGCTCAAATTCAGAATTATCCCCAGCAATGATAAAAGATATTGCCAGATCCTGTAATCCAAAAAGTGCCTTTGCCAACTCTATCGGATTCCTGAAATCTCTGTAGAAATTTCCTGTAAACACCATAAGAAAGCGTTGTTCATCCTCTTTATTTTTCCGACCTACTCGCCTATACGAAAAACCTTGAGGCAATACTGATATTTTTCTCTCGACACTGGCACCATGACGACTTATCAACAAGTCCAACACACTGCCAGCCGTGACCCAGATGGAAGAGGCTGAGTGAATAACCTTTCGCTCCACTTTCAGATCAATTCCGCGCCTCCATTTTGGCGAGTATGGGGTTAGCAATGGATCACCCATGTCAATAACCCAAGGAATCCCCAATTTACGGGCATAATTTCCAACAAAAATATCAACACACGGCTCATGTGAGCTTATTACTGCATCGAATTTTTCGTCCCTCAACAACTTCTTTATCTTTCGAAGTGCGAAAGGATACCATTCAGACCTTACATCCGGATAAAAAATAGCATTCAAAATCGATCGGACTACTCGATAAGCCTGAAATAGCCAAGATGGCTTTGACGCATTTCTGCTATTCGCAGCTTTACTATTTCTCCAGACATTTCCTGCCAGTCTCTGGCTAAATCCGATAAAAGGCCCTGGCCAGACTCGATGGATAGTAATACGCGCATCCATATCCATGGGAAACGCGTTTTCTGTCGAAATATCTGGACATACGACATGGATTTCCACACCAATATCGACCAGCTCATTGGATAAATAAAACCAACGCAATGCCTGGGCAGCCAATATTGGAGGAAACTCATATGCAATAAGCAATACTTTCACTAAGCTTGCTCTCTCAGAACGGCAACTATTCTTTCAGCGGCCTTTCCATCTCCGTATGGAGAAACACCTCGTGCCATTTTCTTGTATTCCGTTTCATCATCTAGCAAGCACTGCACTCTTTGAACAATATGCTCACTATCAGATCCCACCAATTCCACAACTCCTTCAGCAACTGCTTCAGGGCGTTCTGTTTCCTCGCGCAATACAAGTACAGGCTTGCCAAGTGCAGGAGCCTCTTCCTGAACGCCTCCGGAATCGGTCAAGATCAGGACTGATCTCTTCATTGCTGCAACAAAAGGTGCGTAATCCAAAGGCTCGCAAAGAAGGAAGTTGGGTTCTTGACTCAAAAACTCATAAGCCACATTCTTTACATTTGGATTTGGGTGAACAGGATAAAGAAATTGAATCTCAGGATTCTTCCGAGCCAGTTCCTTCAACGCACGACAAATACTCCTAAATGGTTCACCAAAATTTTCTCTACGGTGTGAAGTAACAAGCACAAGACGTTTTTCAGGATCTAAAGGCAAATCTAGCTCAAATTTCTTTTCAGCAGTTGCTAACAGTGCATCTATGACCGTATTGCCGGTCACGATAATATCCTTATCCACAATCCCATCCCTAAGAAGATTCTTTCTTGATTCTTCTGTTGGAGCGAAATGCCAACGAGCAAGTTTTCCAGCAATTACACGATTTGCTTCCTCTGGGAAGGGGTTCTGCATATCCCATGTACGCAAACCAGCTTCAACATGACCAATCGGAACCCTATGATAAAAACAAGCCAAAGCTACAGTCATTACCGTAGTGGTATCCCCTTGAACTAATACAACGTCTGGCTTCTCTTCTTTAAGCACCGCATCCAACTCCAAGAGCAAACGTCCCGTAAGCTCTGTCAGTGCTTGATTTGGCCGCATTATGTTCAAATCGATATCAGGCTTCACTCCGAAAAAATCCAATACCTGATCCAGCATCTGGCGATGCTGTGCCGTAGCTAATACGCGGACCCGTGCCCATGGCTCTTTTTTAAGAGCAATGATAACCGGAGCCATCTTAATAGCTTCCGGGCGAGTTCCTACAACACAAAGAATATTCTTTTTTGAAGTATGAATATTAGACATTTTCACTCAGTGTAATCAATAAAAAAATCGCTGCGATGCTTCCATTTCTCTCTGAAATAGTCAGCATTTCTTTTAAAAAGATTTGCATAAGAATCAGAGCTAGCACTGGCATTAGTAGTTTGATGTGGTTGATGGCGAATACCCGTCAAGTCGCGATAACAGATATCCAGACCCAATTGTTTTATCTGAAGTGAAATATCTGTATCTTCAAAGCAAGTCGGGTCATAAGCGGTATCAAATCCCTGAGTAGAATTGATCACTGCCGTTCGCGTGAAAAAACCACCAGTACCCAAATATGCGATATCTGATCGATAGCCTTCACGAATGGCCTTTGCATTCATGGCACGATTAGGACAATAGTCCGTGATCATTCCACCAAAATCCGTTCGACCAGCATCGAACCAACCTGCAGCCCATCCAACAGCACCCACATTGGCATCACGACTCAGAATAGAGAGAGCCTCTTCAAAACAGCTTGACGAAGTAAACCATTGGTCGGAATCAAAGAAAGAGATATATTTTCCAGTAGCAGCTGCGATCCCTAAATTACGCCCGGATGCGCAACCATTCACGGGGTTCTTAATCACTTGTGCCGAGGGGAAATTTTCTTGGACAAATTCAGCACCATTGTCAGTACTGCAATTATCTACAACAATCAATTCTTTTATATATACGGAGCAATGATGCAACAAAGAGGCTAGCGTCCGCTCAATGATTTTTCGATTGTTATGTATAAGAATTACAACACTAACTGAATTTCGAAAATTTGTTACTTCCGGTTTTGCAGTGATGACATCAAGCCGAGAAAACCATGAATTCTCCCAAATAAACTGATCACCATATTCCTTGATGCTACTGTTATCTCTATGTATGACCCTAGCGCAAGCCAGGGCAAAATCTTCTGGATTTTTCTCAATCATCAAGCCAGGGTATCCATTTATTTCTGGCAAGTCAGTGGAGACGACAGGTTTACCGGCAAACAAATATTCAAAGACCTTAATGGGAGATACAGCATCAGAGATCTTCCCCGGGGAAAATGGAAGCAAGCAGAAATCCGAGTACGCCAAGTAGGCGGGCAAATCCTCAATGCGCTTAGAACCCAAAAGATAAATATTTTTTGGAAGATTCTCTCTTTGCGGGCGATCACCGATCAGCACGAAGTTAATACTAGGGTTTTTGCGTGCCGCCTCTTCAAGGAAATCCCAAGCAAACCACTCACCATAAAGCGAACCGAAATACAGGCCGATCCCTCCATTTCTCGGGAGATCATCAGGGCGTGTATAACTTTTATACTTATCGAAAATATACTCATTCGCAGCATTAGGTAGATATAAAGCATCGTCACGACCCAAATTATTAAGGCGATGAACTAGAAGCTTTGCTGTACCAACCACAATTTGAGATTTTTTTACAATTTCGCAATAAACATCCCGATTAAACCAATCGCCGCCAAGACTTGTTTCCCAATCATCTATCAATTCAAATACGGTACGCATACCGCAAATGCTGAATTTATTCAGATACTCCAACGCAGCTCGGTGAGGCAACTCTACTAACAGAGTTGCATTACTGGAAATATTTTTAAGCAGTGCGTCCGGAGAAATGGAGTCTATATGCACATGATTCAATCCATAGAGGGAGACATTAGAGTCAACATAATCATTGACTTCAAAATCAAACTTCTTATAGATATGTATATAGGTAACTCGCCGCCCAGTTTTCAAAGCGCAGCGAGCCAGTTGTGCAGAGCGCTGCCCGCCACCGATATCATCAAAAGGCACCCCGGCAATGATAACTAGATCGTCATCCAAAAGAGCTTGATCTGCTATATATATACCTTTATGGCGCTGATTCGGATATTCCGAAAGAACTGGATGAGTCACCGTTGGCAAGGACACCTGCTGTAGATCAATCGGATGTATTGTTGGATTGATCTTATGCAATATATTGCGCCTGATGTGTGGCGGTAGCTTAAGAAAAACAGGCGTTCCTAGTCTACTTATGTGTGAATAAGTAGCGCGCAACGGCCGGGTGATCCGCCAAGAGGCAGATGTCCTGAAATTCTGTAGTTCTTTTTGCAGTTTTTCAATTTCTGCATTACGCGAAACAAGGATGTTTTGCAATTCAGCATTGGCTTGATGCATCTCCTCTGCAACCAAGGCAGCAGAGTTTAGCTCAATCTCATGATTCTCGATTTTTTTCAGATTTCTTTCAGATCGTCTTGAATGTTCAGCAATGGATTTTTCAAGTATTTCGACCTTAGCTTGTGCGCTTTTACTGGCATGGATCGCATCCGTTAACCGCCGCTCAAGTTCAGCTTCTGCCCCTTGCCTGGTGTTGATGACATCAGCTAACCGTTTCTCCAATCCAGCTTGTGCTTCTTGACTTGTGTGGATGACATCAGCTAACCGCTTTTCAAATTCAGCTTGTGCGCTTTGGCTATTGTCCTTAAGACCTTTTAGGCGCTGGTTCAGTTCAGCAATTTCCTCATGTTGGCGATGCAATTCATGGCTCTGGCTATTTATATTATTTTTATCTATAAAAACATCGTTTAACGTCAGTTTCTGCTCAGAAATCCATTGATCTTTGCCATAAATTAAGAGTATTTGCTCCCCTGCCCAAAATTTATGTGGTCCAGAAACCTTACTCCACACTAAAGAAAAACCGTTAGCCAATTTAGTAGGAATATTTTTCGCAAGAAAAGTAAACTCGTGCTCATCAATCCTCTGGAACTCTTGGTAAGGCAGTAGCAGCACTATGGCTTTTCTAGCATGCTCAGTTATGCGTCGCAATACTTCATATGGATTAGAAAAATGCTCCAGTGTGTTCGATGAAAACACGATATCATACTCATCTAAAGTATCTTGACTCGGGTTGAGCCAATTCTGGCATTTGAAATTTATGGCAGGATATCTCTTAGATGCCTGTTCTATCGCGGGAGCAGAAAAATCCACCCCGCAAATATTTGCGACTGGCATTTGACTAGCCCACACATCCGTACCATCTCCTTGCGCGCAACCCCAATCCACTAATGTCAGAGCATCTCGCTGCAGGGCTTGAAAAATCCACTCAGGTAATTGATTCACAGCAAGCCAAGAAAATTCTCTTGATTGAGCAGGACCACTCATTTTTTCCCAGTCAGTGACAAAGCGCATATCCCAGTAGGGTTGAGAATTGATTTTTTTATCGGTAGTCATGGCACTAGCTGAATGGATGATTGTGTGACAGAAGGCTGGAATACGCCAAACAGGCGATGCTCCGATTCGGAGGCAAAATACTGAACTCCCTCTATATATTCATAGTAGTGGATATCTTTATTTTCTCTATTCTCCACAGCTACAACCAAAAGATATTTTCCCGCTGTAAGATAGTTAGTAAAGTCAAAAGATACTTTAAAGCACTCTCCCTTTGAGAAATCAAGTTTGGTGAAATCATGCGTAGTCGACACGATAAGATCTGTTCCTTTCAGATCCTTGATAGAAAATGCCAAGCTGATATTCTCTTTAGGCAAATGAGAAGGCAGTGCCACTTCTATAACAACTTTAAGTGACTCGCCCCAAGCATATACATTTTTCCTGACTTGACTGGCATCCAAAAGCTCTGCGACTTTAACAATACCAACCTCAGAACCCCAATGGTTGATTGGCTTGAGAAAATCATCTTTAGTATTTTCCAATGCTGGACAATCTATTCGATCCGACAAGGCAGGCATACTCGTAGAAACATCTTCATCCTGCATTCTTTTTTGTTCTTCAACCACCTCATCGCGAAACATATACGCCATATATTGGCCAGTAACGGGAAAAACATCTCCATCATCAATCAGTTTACCTTGATTAATCCAAATAGCTCGCTGACACAAGGTTCGAACAGATCCAACATCGTGGCTTACGAATAAGATAGATGCACCTTGTGCTTGTATATCCTTTATCCGACGCATACATTTAGCAATGAAGCGAGCATCCCCGACAGCCAATGCCTCGTCAACAATCAAGATTTCCGGATCCACATGGATAGCAACAGCGAACGCTAAGCGTGCGTACATGCCGCTGGAATAGGTTTTAACTGGTTGCTCAAGGAAATCCCCTAGTTCGGAAAATTCCAGAACATCTTGCATTCGTGAATGCATAGCCTCACGAGGAATACCTAAAATTGCCGCATTGAGATATGCATTCTCGCGTCCAGTGAATTCAGGATTAAATCCAGCACCCAATTCTAACAGCGCAGCAATACGGCCATTAACTTTGACGCGACCACTGGTTGGCTTTAATGTGCCGCAAATAAGTTGTAATAACGTAGATTTACCACTGCCATTTTGCCCAATAATACCAACCGTTTCCCCTTTGCCAATCTTAAAAGAAACATCTCTCAATGCCCAGAACTCACGATAATATTTTTTTTTCGAGCTTTGACTAATAGCCCCCACTCCCTGAGTGGCATATTGCTTCAGACGGTCAAGCGGTTTTTTGTAAATCTCGTAGCACTTACTTATATTTTCGACTTCAATGATAGATTTAAAGGACATCAGAGAACCCTCCCTTGGTTTTTTGAAACCAAGCAAACCCTATCCAAAAGACGGATGCTGACACGACAGCTTGCTGAAACCATGCCTTCCAATTAATAGACTTCCCCCACAGCATCACGTCGCGAGCAGTTTCTATTGAAAAGGTCAGCGGATTAATCTCTAGCAATTTTCTGTACTCAACGGGAATTGAAGTCGTCGAATAGAAAATAGGAGATAGAAACATAAGTATTGTGATTATTATTGCAACAAACTGCGGCGTATCTCGAATGTAAACACCTAATGATGCAAGAATCCACGAGATCCCCAAAGTGAGCAATATCAATGGCAAAAGAGTAATTGGCAACAAAAAAATACTTGCATGCGGAACGCCAAAGAAAATAATATAAAATATTATCCAAACAAAAGTGCTCACCATAAATTGAAAAAAGGCCGAAGCCAACGCAATATACGGCAATATCTCAATGGGAAAAATTATTTTCTTAACATAGTTAATATTACCAATAATTAGTACTGGTGCACGACTGATCACTTCCGAAAATAATCCAAATATTATCAATCCAGCAAATAAAACCAATGCAAACTCTGTTCTCGACCCATTACCACCCGACCATTTAGATTGAAATATTATACTAAACACAAAGGTATAAACAGCCAGCATCAACAATGGATTTAAAAAAGACCAAAGCAATCCAGCAATCGACCCTTTATAACGGCTTACAATTTCTCGCTTAGCCAAATCCGCAATAAGCCCTTTGTATTTAAAAAATACTCTTATAGGAGTGAATATATTTACACTGTCTAAAACCATATAGTGATGAATTGATTTTTCTTAACAAACTAGTATTCGCTCTGAATGCGAACAATATCGTCTTCGCCCAAGTACGCGCCCGACTGTACTTCGATAATTTCAAGCGGTAGTTTTCCTGGATTTGATAAAAGGTGAATATGTCCGACAGGTATGAAAGTGGACTCGTTTTCCCCAAGCAGGAAAGTTCTATCGCCATTAGTCACTTCTGCAGTTCCTTTCACTACGATCCAATGCTCAGCCCGGTGATAATGCATCTGAAGACTAAGCTTGGATCCAGGATTGACAACGATACGCTTGACTTGGAAGCGGTCACCGCGGTCTATGCTGTCGTACCAACCCCAGGGGCGATGTACCTTACGATGCGAGGCTGCCAACTGCCGATTTTGCGCCTTCAATTCGGTGACGATCTTTTTTACATCCTGACTCCTGCTCTTGTCAGCCACTAGGACGGCATCTGGAGTTTCCACGATGATTAGGTTATCCACTCCAACGGTAGTCACTAGGCAACTCTCCGAGAAGAGAAGGCTGTTTTGAGTGTCAATAGCCAGCGTGTGGCCCACGTGGGCGTTGCCACATGAATCACGTGGCAACACGTCCCACAGAGAGTCCCAGGCCCCCAGGTCCGACCAGCCCGCGTCCAGCGGCACCACCGATGCAGGTATTCCCAGATCTTTGTTACCTGGCAAATGCTCCATTACTGCGTAATCGATCGAGTTTGAAGGGCATCCAGCGAAGAGCTCGCCATGGGGACGGATGAAGTCCATATCTTGGCTGCTTTGAATTATCGAGGCTCGACAAGCGTGCAGAATCTGCGGTTGCAGCTCTGCGACAGCCTTAAGCCACACGTCTGCTCGCACCATGAAAAGACCGCTATTCCAGAGATAATTGCCGCTTCTCACATAGCGTTCTGCCAGTTCCTGACTCGGCTTCTCAGTAAAGCTGCTTATCGCGAATGCACCGCAATCGATAGCTTCAGCCTTCTCTATGTAGCCAAAACCAGTCTCGGGACGGCTGGGCACAATGCCAAACGTCACCATAGAGCCTTCCTTTGCAAGTTGCCAAGCCACAGACACGGCATCGTGAAAGTCCGAAAGCTTGGTCATGACATGATCTGCAGGCATGGCCAGCATGACGGTGCCGGGCTCTGCAATCAGGGCCGCCAGGGTCAAAGCCGGAGCCGTGTTTCGACCAACAGGCTCCAACACCAGCCTGGCGCCCTCTATTCCAGTCTCCTGCAGTTGTTGCGCGGCCAAAAAACGGTGCTCGTTATTGCAGATCACGACGGGAGCAGCCTTCGGTATATGTTCGGCCATACCGTCTAAGCGCTCGACAGTTTTCTGCAACATAGAGATACCGTCCCCGTGAAGCGCCAAAAATTGCTTTGGGTAGCTCTCACGGGAAAGCGGCCACAGGCGGGTTCCAGAGCCGCCGCAAAAGATGACGGGAAGCAAGGGGGTGCTCATGACGGGGTCTTGTTAGAAAGAGGCAGACGCAAATCCTCAGCATCCGCCTCCAGCATCGCCAACCGCTGATTCAACCGCCGCACATCGCGCTCGATGCGGGTGTTGACCATGTCGGCATGCAAGGCCTTGATGAGCAGGACGATGCTGGCCAGCAGCAGCAGCATGGCCGGCGGATAGCTGATGCCCAGCACCGCTGCCAGGCGGTTGATCATCCCGGGCCAGACGCCCAGCACGACGGCGGCAACGGCAACGACCACCCAGAACAGGCCGTGCATGAGGTAGAGATGGTCGCGCCGGATCAGGTACAGGATCAGCGCGGCCAACCCTATGCCCATGAAAGTCGTTGTTACCTGAAGGGAAGCCATATTGATAATCAAAAGCTACCGAATGAAAGCATTCGGTTGATGCAGGGCACGGCCGGAACCAGCGCTATTGCCGTATGAAACGGTCCAAACCACCCAGGGAATACGTAAAACCTCCCATTGTAGGTTCCGCTTCATGTTCCGAAGTCGCTTCCCCCTCTCGTTTCGCCCTGGCCTTGACAGGGATGTGGCACCGTATTTCACAGCCCCTGCAGAAGCGGAAGGATCAAGCCTTGGTGACAGGCGACGCTCCTGCAGCACTACACTGAAGCATTGACCTGATGCACCGACCACGCACTGTTGCTTGCGTGCACCCTCATATATGCCATCTTCCACCACCCAGCTCCTGGTCATAGACCCCCAGAACGACTTCTGCGATCTGCCTGAGGACTGGTGTCCTGCCCGGCAACGTCCCAGCCTTCCCGTGGCGGGCGCCCATGCCGACATGCAGCGGCTTGCCGGTTGGATACGGCGCGAGGGGGCGAAGGTGGACGCCATCACGGTGACGCTGGACTCGCACCAGCGCTACGACATCGCCCATCCGGCTTTCTGGCAACAGGGCAATGGCGACGACAGCGGCGATGTGGCGCCGTTCACCGCGATCACGGCGGCGCAGGTGCGGGCGGGGGTGTTCCGGCCACGCAACGCCGAGGCGCTGCAGCGCAGCCTGGAATATCTGGATGCACTCGAAGCCAACAGCCGCTACACGCTGATGGTCTGGCCCGTGCACTGCGAAGTGGGCAGCTGGGGCCATGGTATCCATGCCGATGTGCTGGCGGCCTGCGGCGACTGGCAGCAGCAGTGCCAGCGCGCCGTGTACAACGTTTTCAAGGGGCTCAATCCCTGGACCGAGCACTACAGCGCGCTGCTGGCCGAGGTCCCCGACCCGGCCGATCCGGCGACCTTGCTGAATACGGCCTTGCTGGAGCGGCTGGCCCAGGCAGACATGCTGGTGGTCGCGGGCGAGGCGAGCAGTCACTGCGTGCGCTCCACGGTCGAGCATCTGGTCGAGCACCTTCCCCATCCTGAGCGCATCGTGCTGATGCACGACGCCATGAGCCCGGTGCCGGGCTTCGAGTCCGCGCACCATGATTTCCTTGCAGCCATGCAGGCCCGCGGATTGCGGCTGGCCTCCAGCCAAGAACTCCACCTGTAGGGGCGGACCGCCTTCACGCGCGCAGCCCCCTTTCCTGTTTCCCCAGCATCGCACCATGGCTCCCATCATCACCAGCCTGCTCGACACCGATCTCTACAAATTCACGATGTGGCAGGCCATGCTGCACCGCAATCCCCAGACCGAGGCCGAGTACGAATTCGTCTGCCGCACGAAGACGGCCTTCCCGCTGGCCGAGCTGCTGCCCGAGGTGGAGCGCGAGCTGGACGCCCTGTGCGCGCTGCGCTTCACGCCCGAAGACCTGGCCTACCTGGGCGGGCTGCGCTTCATGAAGAGCGACTTCATCGACTTTCTGCGCATCTTCCAGTTCCAGCGCGCCTTCATCCGTGCCTGGGCCGATGGCGACACCCTGCACATCGAGGCCAAGGGCCCCCAGGTCCATGTGATGGGCTTCGAGATCTATGTGCTGGCCATCGTCAACGAGCTGTATTTCCGGCGCTTCGACGCCGAGGCGGCGCTGGCCGAAGGCCGCAGGCGCCTGGCCGGCAAGATCGAGCGCCTGCGCCACCTGGCCTGCGAGGCCAGGCTGCGCAATCCCTTCGAGCTGTTCGACTTCGGCGTGCGCCGGCGCTTCTCGGGCGCCTGGCAGCGCGAGGTGGTCCAGGCCTTTGCCACGCAGACGGCGCAGTGGTTCAAGGGAACGTCCAACGTGCTGCTGGCGCGCGACTTCGGCATCGTGCCCATAGGCACCATGGCCCATGAGTACCTGCAGAGCTACCAGGCCCAGGGCGTGCGCCTGCGCGACTTCCAGATCGCCGCGCTGGAGGACTGGGTGCAGGAGTACCGGGGCGACCTGGGCGTGGCCCTGACCGACACCGTGGGCATGGATGCCTTCCTGGCCGATTTCGACATGTATTTCGCCAAGCTCTTCGACGGGCTGCGGCACGACTCGGGCGACCCGTATGCCTGGGGCGAGAAGGCCATCGCCCACTACCAGAAGCTGCGCATAGACCCCCAGGCCAAGCGCCTGGTGTTCTCCGACGGCCTGGACCTGGACACGGCCCTGGCCCTGTACCAGCGCTTTGCCGACCGCATACAGCTGGGCTTCGGCATCGGCACGCGGCTGACCAACGACATGGGGCTGGAGACCATCAACATCGTGATGAAGCTCACCCACGCCAACGGCCAGCCCGTGGCCAAGATCTCGGACTCGCCGGGCAAAACGCTGTGCAACGACGAAACCTATCTGGCCTATCTGCGCCAGGTCTTCGGCCTGGCCCAGCCTGTCGCCGTCTGACACCGCCCGACACCGCCTGACACCGCCAAGGCTCCATTCATGCTGCGCATCACCATCGCCCAACTCAACCCCACCGTCGGCGACATCGCCGGCAACGTGGCCCGCATGGCCGAGGCCGCTGCCCGCGCCGCGCACGCGCAGGCCGACCTGCTGGTCTTTCCCGAGCTGTCGCTGTGCGGCTACTACCCTGGCGACCTGCTGGACGAGCCCGCCTTTCGCGAGCGCCTGGAGCAAGGCTTGCAGCAGCTGCTGCAGGCCACGCGCCAGTGGCCGCAATTGCACTGGGTCATCGGCGCGCCCACGCGCGCCAGCGGGCCGGGCAAGCCGCTGCACAACAGCCTGCTGGTGCTCAAGGACGGCGCGGTGCGCCTGCGCTACGACAAGCAGCTGCTGCCGACCTACAACATCTTCGACGAACGCCGCCACTTCGAGCCCGGCCCCGACGCGGCCAAGGTGCTGCGCATAGGCCAGGCCCAGGTGGGCTTTCTGGTGTGCGAGGACGGCTGGAACGACGCCGGTGCCGACTACGCCACCAACCCCTTCGCGCGCATGGCCGACGCCGCGCCCGACCTGGTGGTCAGCATCAACGCCAGCCCCAGCCACCTGGGCAAGCGCGAGCAGCGCCACGAGATCTTCGGCCAGGCGGCCACGCGCCACGGCCTGCCCATCCTCTACGTGAACCAGATCGGCGGGCAGGACCAGATCGTGTTCGACGGCGCCTCCTTCGCGGTGGAGCCCGGGCGCGGCGTGGTCTTCGAGGCCGAGCGCTTCGTGGAGGACCTGCGCACGCTGCAGTTCGGCGACGGACGCTTCCTCGACGCGGCCGGCCAGCCCTGCATGAGCGTGCCGGCCGCAGGCCTGCCCACCATGGAGTTCTACCGCCGCCAGATCGTGCTGGGCCTGCGCGACTATGCGCGCCGCTGCGGCTTCACGCGCGCCGTCGTCGGCAGCTCGGGCGGCATAGACAGCGCGCTGACCCTGGCCCTGGCGGCCGAGGCCCTGGGCGCGGACAACGTGGTGGCCGTCACCATGCCCTCGCGCTTTTCGTCGAGCGGCTCGGTCGATGACTCGGTGATCCTGTGCCGCAACCTGGGCATCACGCTGCACGAGCACCCGATCCGCGAGCTGGTCGACGGCTATGCGCGCCAGTTCGAGTCCAGCTTCGGCCAGCCGCTGCAGGGCCTGCCGTTGGAGAACCTGCAGGCACGCATCCGCGGCACCACGCTGATGGAGTACTCCAACGCCTTCGGCCACCTGCTGCTGACCACGGGCAACAAGTCCGAGATCTCGGTGGGCTACTGCACGCTGTATGGCGACACCAACGGCGGCCTGGGCCTGCTGGGCGATCTGTACAAGACCGAGGTCTTCGAGCTGTCGCGCCACATCAACCACAGTGCGGGCCGCGAGCTGATTCCCCAGGCCATCATCGACAAGCCGCCCTCGGCCGAGCTGGCGCCCGACCAGAAGGACGAGGACAGCCTGCCGCCCTATGCGGTGCTGGACGAAATCCTCAAATACGCCATCGAGGGCCGGCACCTGTCCACCGCCGAGTACGGCACGGCCGAGCGTTTTGTGACCCAGCTGCTGGGCCAGCCCGGCGGGGCCGAGCTGGTTGACCGCGTCAAGCGCATGATCTTCCGCAGCGAGTACAAGCGCCGCCAGGCCCCGCCCATACTGCGCGTGCGCCCGCGCGCCTTCGGTACCGGGCGCCAGATGCCCATTGCCGCCCACTACGAATGAAGCCAGAGTGAAGCCACCGAGCCTGTTTATGCAAGAGACTGCCGCCATGGACGCCCCCACCGAAACCCCGGCCACCAGCGAGCGCGTGCACACCGCCGTGCTGATCGGGCGCTTCCAGCCGCTGCACAACGGCCACATGGCCCTGCTGCGCGCGGCGCTGGAGCGTGCCGAGCAGATCGTCGTCGTGCTGGGCAGCGCCTGGCAGGCGCCCAATCCCAAGAACCCCTTCAGCTGGCAGGAACGCGCGCAGATGCTGCGCGAGGCGCTGCCGCCCGCGGACGCGGCCCGCCTGCACTGCGTGCCCGTGCGCGACTACTACAACGAGCCGCTGTGGGTACAGGCCGTGCAGCAGGCCGTGCAGTCCTGCGTGCCCGAAGGCGCCAGCGTGGCCCTGGTCGGCCATTTCAAGGATGCGACCAGCGGCTACCTGGCGCGCTTTCCGCGCTGGCAGCTGATCAGCCTGCCGCGCCTGGGCCAGTTCGACGCCACGCCGCTGCGCGACATCTACTTCGGCGAATCCGGCGTGGACTTCGAGGCCCTGGCCGCCCAGGTGCCGCCCGCCACCCTGCAGTTCCTGCGCCAATGGGCCACCACGCCCGTCCATGCGCAGATGTGCGAAGAATGGCGCATGCTGGCCCGGTACCGCCAGGCCTGGGCTGCGGCGCCCTACCCGCCCGTCTTCGTGACCGTGGACGCACTGCTGCGCTGCCGCGTGCCGCACGAAGGCGCGCAACAGGACCACATCCTGCTGATACGCCGCGGCCATGCCCCGGGCCTGGGCCTGTGGGCGCTGCCGGGCGGCTTCCTGGAGCCGCGCGACACGCTGTGGCAGTCCTGCCTGCGCGAGTTGCGCGAGGAGACCTGCTCCACGCTCAGCGAGGCCGACCTGCAGGCGGCCCTGCAGTCCGTGCAGGTCTTCGACCATCCCGACCGCAGCCTGCGCGGGCGCACCATCACCCATGTGCACTATCTGGACCTGGGCGTGCTGCCCTCGCTGCCGCCCGTGCAGGGCGGCGACGATGCGGCACTGGCGCGCTGGGTGGCCGTCTGCGACCTGCCCGCCATGGAAAGCGCGTTCTTCGAGGACCACTTCCAGATCCTGCGCCAGTTCCTGCCCCTTCCGGTGCAACAGCCCCTGGCGGACACGGGCGCGAAAATCGGCTAAAACCGGAGATTGCGGCGCCATCTTGCGCCGCAATACCGTGTTTCCCGTGTTCCCCCGCGTTTGAATGACTACCACCCTACAGATCCGACCCGCCACCCCCGATGACGCCGAGCTCATCGTCCGCTTCGTGCGCGAACTCGCCGTCTATGAAAAAGCCGAGCATGAAGTCCTGGCCACACCAGAGCATGTGAAGCGCACCCTGTTTGCCGACAACCCCGCCGTCTTCGGCCTGATCTGCCTGCATGGCGACCAGCCCGTGGGCTTTGCGGTCTACTTCTTCAATTACTCGACCTGGCAGGGCCGTCACGGCCTGTACCTCGAAGACCTCTACGTCACGCCCGAGGCGCGCGGTCTGGGCGCTGGCACGGCGCTGCTGCGCCGCCTGGCGCAGATCGCCGTCGAGAAGGACTGCGGCCGCTTCGAGTGGAGCGTGCTCGACTGGAACCTGCCCTCCATCGAGTTCTACGACCGCCTGGGCGCCCTGCCCCAGACCGAGTGGATCCGCTATCGCGTGACCGGCGACACCCTGCTGGAGATGGCGCGCGAGCCGGGCTGAGGCCGGCCCCCTTCGTCTGCCTACTCGGGCTCCACGCCCTGGCGCACGGCCTGCTCGACCACCTCGCGCGTCAGCGTGGGCACGAAGGTCTCGATGAAGGCATAGGCATAGCCGCGCAGCCAGGCGCCCTTGCGCAGGCCCAGCCGCGTGGTGTTGACCTCGAACAGGTGGCCGGCGTCCAGCGTGCGCAGGCCCTGGTCGCGCTCGGCATCCAGCGCCACCGAGGCGACGATGCCCACGCCCATGTCCAGCTCCACATAGGTCTTGATCACGTCGGCGTCCATGGCCGTGAGCACCACGTCGGGCTCCAGGCCCTCGCGCGCAAAGGCCTCGTCGATGTGGGCGCGGCCCGTATAGCCCTGCTCGTAGGTGATGATGGGAAAGCGCGACAGCGCCTCCAGCGTCAGCGCCTGCTGCGACTGCAGCAGCGGGTGGCCCGGCGGCACGACCACGCCGTGCGTCCAGCGGTAGCAGGGCAGCGCCACCAGGCCTTCATAGCCGGCCAGCGCCTCGGTGGCCACGCCGATGTCGGCCTCGCCGCTGCGCAGCATCTGCGCCACCTGCTCGGGCGAGCCCTGGTGCAGGTGAAGGCGCACCTGCGGATAGCGCTGGCGGAAGTCGCGCACCACATGGGGCAGCGCATAGCGGGCCTGGGAGTGGGTGGCGGCAATCGACAGCCGGCCCTGCTCGCTGGCGCTGAAGTCGGCGCCCACGCGGCGCAGGTTGTCGGCCTCCAGCATCAGGCGCTCGACGATGGGTAGCAGCGCCTCGCCGGGCGGCGTCAGCCCGGTCAGCCGCTTGCCTGCGCGGATGAAGATCTCCACGCCCAGCTCTTCCTCCAGTTCGCGGATCTGACGGCTCACGCCGGGCTGGGAGGTGTGCAGCGTGTGGGCCACCTCGGTCAGGCTGTAGCCGCGGCGCACGGTTTCGCGCACATAGCGCAGTTGCTGGAAGTTCATGGGCAAGGCTCCGCCCGGGGCCGGTGCGGCCCGGGCCTGTGGAAGGCAAAAGCAGGAAGGAAAGAGAGAGGGGACGGCGAGAGGCTTTCAGGCCGAACAGGCCACGGCCGGCTCGTCCGGGGCATCGGCCGCTGCCTCGCGGGGCAGCTCCAGCAGCTCGATCAGATTGCCTGCGGGGTCGCGCGCATAGCAGCGCCGGCCCTCGCTCACGGGCGCCACCTCCAGCGCCAGGCCGCCGTGCACCAGCAACTGCTGGCGCAGCGCATCCACGTCGCTGACCGTCAGCGCCAGGTGCACCAGGTTGCCCGCCGCGCGCTCGGTGCCGCCGGACTGCCCCTTGTAGGGCACCAGATCGATGCGCTGACCGCCGGCCAGAAAGCTCAGGCCCGGACGCCCGGCAACGGTCAGGGCAGACAGGCCCAGCACTTCGCCATAAAAGCGCTCCATGGCCGCCTGGGCGCGCGCCGGGAAGGACAGCTGGACATGGTGGACGCCACAGACGATGGCCACGCCCGGCTTCATGGCAGTGCGGCCGGCAAGAGGGGAAGGCCAGGCGGGGCGTGTGGTGTGGGTCATCGAAGCGTCTCGGAAAAGAATCAGCAGCCCGAATGCTGCTGCAGGCCATTGTCGAGACAAGTCGAAAAAACCAAAAATAATAAAAATTCAGTCTGTTATTTCCAAATCATCTCAAGAGATCGAACGCCGGTGGTCGGCTCGGCGTGCCAGCCATTCGCCGCCGAACTGCAGCACCGACACCAGGGCCACCAGGATGACGATGACCTCGAACATCACGCGCGTCTCATAGCGCTCGTAGCCGTAGCGGATGGCCAGGTCGCCCAGGCCGCCCGCCCCCACGGCGCCCGCCATGGCCGAGGCATTGACCATGGCGATCACGCTCACGGTCATCCCGCCGATCAGGCCCGGCAGCGCCTCGGGCAGCAGCACCTGGCGCACGATCTGCGGGCGGCGCAGGCCCATGGCGCGCGCCGCCTCCACCAGGCCGCCGTCCACTTCGCCCAGGCTGACCTGGGCGATGCGCGCAAAGAACGGGATCAGGTTGGCCGACAGCGGCACCACCGCCGCCCAGGTGCCCAGCGTGGTGCCCACGATGGCGCGCGTCACCGGCAGCAGGGCCACCAGCAGGATGATGAAGGGAATGGCCCGGCCGATGTTCACCGCCGCCGACAGCCCCCGGTACAGCCGCGGCCTGGCATAGAGCCCGCCCGGCGCCGTGGTGTGCAGCACGATGGCCAGCGCCAGCCCGGCAACGATGGCGATCAGCGAGGACGCGCCCGCCATCAGCAGGGTTTCCAGAAAGGCCTGCAGGTATTTATCGAGCGGGGGCAGGGACATGGCCAAGCAGTTGCAGTGAATCGGCGCCCAGCGCCTGTTGAAGGGAAGTCAGCGCGTCCGGCGAGAGCGGGGAGAGCGACGAGGGCAGATCCTGCACCGGCACGCCCACCAGCAGGCGGCCCTGCGAACGCCCGCGCATGCAGTCCAGCCCACCCTGCAGCAAGCGGGCACGCGGGCCCAGCACCTGAAGCTGCGCCAGCGGCAGGCCCTGCTGGCTGCCGCCGTCGGCCCATCCGATGGCCAGCACGGCGACGGCCTCCGGGCCATCGGCCGCTGCCACCAGTTCCAGGTCCGCCGCCAAGGCCTGCCGCAGCGGCCGCAGCAGCGCACGCGCTGCTTCCGAGCGCGGTGCCGCAAACAGCTGCCAGACCTCGCCGATCTCCTGCAGCCGGCCCTGGTCCAGCACCAGCACGCGGTCGCAGACCTCGCGGATCACGGCCATGTCGTGCGTGATGAGCACGATGGTCAGCCGCAGCTTGCGGTTGATCTCGCGCAGCAGCTCCAGGATGGACTGCGTGGTCTCGGGGTCCAGGGCCGAGGTGGCCTCGTCGCACAGCAGGATTTCGGGCTCGTGCACCAGCGCGCGCGCAATGCCCACGCGCTGCTTTTGCCCGCCCGAGAGCTGGGCCGGATAGGCGCCGCTCTTGTCCGCCAGCCCCACCAGGGCCAGCAGCTCGTCCACCCGTGCGCGCACGAGCGCGGGCCGCCAGCCTGCGGCCTGCAGCGGCAGGGCCACGTTCTCGTACACCGTGCGCGAGGACAGGAGGTTGAAGTGCTGGAAGATCATGCCGATGCGCCGGCGCAGCGCCACCAGCGCGTCCTCGTCCAGCGTGGCGACATCGGTGCCGTCCACCAGCACGCGGCCGCTGCTGGGCCGCTCCAGCGCATTGATGGTGCGCAGCAGCGTGGATTTGCCGGCGCCGCTGCGGCCGATGATGCCGAACACCTCGGCACGCGCCACCTCGAAGCTCAGCGCCTGCAGTGCGTGCACGGGCTCGCCCGCGCTCCTTCCCGCGCCCCTGCCCGTTCCCGGGTAGTGCTTGCGCACGCCCTCGAAGACGATGTGCGGCCGCTGCAGCGCATCGATTGCATGGGGCTCGCCGGCCGCCGCCTGTTCCACCTTCATTGCCTTACACGCCTCAGAAGGCCGGCAGCACCGAGCCCTGGTACCTGCTCACGATGAACTGGCGCACGGGCTCGGACTGGTAGGCGCGCAGCAGGGCCGCGACCCAGGGTGCAGCGCGGTCGCGCTCGTGCACGGCAATGATGTTCACGTAGGGATTGCGCTCGCGCCTTTCGACGGCAATGCCATCGCGCGTGGCGATCAGCCCCGCCTGGTAGGCAAAGCTGTTGACGATGGCCGAGGCATCGAGATCGTCCAGCGAGCGCGCCAGCACCACCGAGGCCGCCTCCACCAGCTGCACCTTCTTCTGGTAGCTGGCGATGTCGGCCAGGCCCGCCGTGCCCTTGAAGGGGTCGAAGCCCTCGCGCAGCTTCAGGATGCCCTGGTCCTGCAGCACCACCAGCGCGCGCGTCTGGTTGCTGGGATCGTTGGGAATGCCCAGGCGCGCGCCAGCGGGCAGGTCGGCCAGGCGTTTGTGCTTTTTCGAATAGAAGGCGATGGGCGAGATGTAGGTGTCGCCCGCCGCCACCAGCCGGTAGCCGCGCTGCTGGTTCTGGTCGCGCAGGAACGGCACATGCTGGAAGGAGTTGGCCTCGATGTCGCCGTTGTTCAGCGCCTCGTTGGGGCTGGCCGCGCCGCTGATGACCACGGGCTTGACCTGCAGACCCTGCTCGCGTGCCACGCGGGTCACCACTTCCCAGATTTCCTCGTCCACGCCGCCGCGCACGCCCACGCGCAGCGGGCCGGCCTGCGCGGCCCGGATGGCGCCTGACATCGCCGCCACCGAGGCCCCCGCCGCCAGTCCCCGCAGAAATACTCGCTTGTCCATCGCACAGTCCTTTCAAGAATCAATAGGCACCAGGGTGCAGCTCACGGCCGGCCGCGCGGGCCTGGGCCTGCAGGCGGGCGAAATGCTCGGGATAGAAGCGCTGGGCCACATCCAGGTGGGAGCGCACGCGGCCCTTGAGCGCGTTCTCGCCCACATGGCTGAACAGCGGGTTGTCCGGGTCGCTCTGCGGCCCCGTGGCCAGCACGGCCAGCTCGGGCGGCAGGGTCAGCAGCGGCACCTGGCCCAGGTCCAGGCGCGGCGCCAGGAAGTAGGCGATGGAGTAGCGCTGCACGCCCGCGCGCGGCACCAGCACGCGATGCACGTTGGCGCGCAGATAGCCGTTGGTGGCCAGCTCCAGCATCTCGCCGATGTTGATGACGAAGGCCCCGTCGCGCGGCGGCACATCGACCCAGCCAGCCGGCGTCTCCACCTGCAGCCCGCCCACCTCGTCCTGCAGCAGCAGGGTCAGCAGGCCGCCGTCCTTGTGTGCGCCCACGCCCTGGCCTGCTGCGCCCAGCTCGCTGCCCGGGTAGTGGATGATCTTGATGCGGTGCGCAGGCAGGCCGCTGACCAGGGCGTCCAACGCGCCCTCGGGCAGCTGCAGCGCGGCCACGAAGTGGCGCAGCAGCTCCAGCGCCACGCCATGCGCTGCCGCCTGCCAGGCCAGCACCTCCTCGCGGAACCCGGGCAGGGCCTGCGGCCACTGGTTGGGGCCTTGCAGCCCCTTCCAGTCCGGCACGCCGGGGCCTGCGGGAATCTCGGGCGACTCCTCGCCCAGGTCGATCTGCTCGCGCTGGTCGGGCCGCTGGCGCGTGATCTCCATGCCCACGGCCGTATAGCCCCGGAAGTGCCGCGTGTTGGCAATGGCCAGCGCCTGCTTGTCCGCCAGCGGCAGCGCAAAGAATTCGCGCGCGCGCCGCTGTATGCCCTGCCATGCGTCCCGGCCTATGCCGTGCCCTTCCAGGTAGAAGAAGCCGGTGTCGCGTGCCGTGCGCGCCAGCTGGCGCAGCGCCTGGGCCTGCGTGGCCGGGTCGCGCAGGGCCTGCAGGTCGATGACGGGCAGGGCCGGGGTTGCCGCCGTGGCGGCGGGCGCTTCGAGGGTGGATGCTGTCAAGGTGCTCATGCTGTGCTGCCAGGGAAGTGGGAAGGAAGGGGCGCTCAGGCCGCCAGGCGCTGATCGCGGTCTTGCTCGTGGTCTTGTTCGCGGTCTTGTCCGCGTTCGGCAGCCAACACCGCATGGCCCTGCGCCTGCTCCAGCGCCTGCTCCAGGTCGGCCAGCAGGTCCTGCGGGTGCTCTATGCCGATGGACAGGCGCACCAGCCCGGGCGCAATGCCCACGCGCGCCAGCTCCTCGTCGCTGAGCAGGCTGTGCGTGGTCTCGGCAGGAATGGCGGCCAGCGACTTGCTGTCGCCGATGTTGACCAGGCGCAGGAACAGGCGCAGCGCGTCATAGAAGGCGCGCGCCGCCGGCCGGCCGCCGCGCAGCTCGAAGCCCAGCAGCGCCGGCACATGCCCGCCGCGCAGCTGGCGCAGGGCCAGCGCGTGGTCGGCGTGGCCGCTCTGGCTGGCGTGGTGTATGCGCTCCACCAGCGGATGGCGCTGCAGGAAATCGATCACGGCCAGCGTGTTGCGGCTGGCGCGCTCCTGGCGCAGGCCCAGTGTCTCCAGGCCCTGCAGCAGCAGGAAGGCGCTGTGCGGCGCCAGCGCCGCGCCGCAGTTGCGCAGCAGCACGGCACGGGCCCGCGCGATGAAGGCGCGGTCGGGAAATTTCTCGGTGAAGACAAAGCCCTGGTAGGCCGGCTCGGGCGCGCTGAACTGCGGGTAGCGCCCCGCGTGCGCCACCCAGTCGAAGCGGCCGCTGTCCACAATCAGCCCGCCCAGCACATTGCCGTGTCCGCCAATGGCCTTGGTGGCCGAATGCACGACGATGTCGGCGCCCCAGTCGAAGGGCCGCAGCAGCAGCGGCGAAGCCACGGTGTTGTCCACCACCAGGGCCACGCCGGCCGCATGGCTGATATCGGCCAGCTGGCGCAGGTCGGCAATGCCGCCCGATGGATTGCCCACGGACTCCACGAACACGGCCTTGGTGCGCGGCCCTATCGCCCGGCGCAACGCCTGGAAATCATCCTTGGCCACGGCCGTGCTCTGCACGCCGCGCGAGGCCAGCACATGGGCGATGAAGTTGTGCGTGCCGCCATACAGCTGCGAGGCCACGACCACATGGTCGCCCGCACTGGCCAGCGTGGCCAGCGCCACGTCGATGGCGGCCATGCCCGAGGCCAGGGCCAGCGCGGCCACGCCGCCTTCGAGTGCCGCAATGCGCTGCTCCAGCACCGCCAGCGTGGGGTTGGCAGTGCGCGAGTACACATCGCCCTCCTCCACCAGGCCGAACAGGTTGGCGCCGTGCTGGGCGCTGTCGAACACGAAGGAGGTGCTCTGGTAGATGGGCACGGCCGCGCTGCGCTGCTGCTCTCGCCCCCGGTAGCCGGCGTGCAGGGCCTGGGTGTCCTGCTGCCACAGCGCATCGCTGGCTGCGTCGTGCGGGGCGGACTCGGTGCCGGTCGCTGAGGTCATGCATGGACTCCGTATGAGTGGTCGATGCAGCCCATTATTCGAAGCCCGCGCCCTGCGCACTACGAAGAAAAACGCGTTCGCTTATTCGGTTTGCGCATGTCGCCGGGCCGCGCCCTTCCTAGTTGCCACGCACATATGGATGCGCGTTTTGCGTCGTTGGAAACACGGCACTCAGCGGACAGCATCGGCAGTCCCGAAACTGCTTTGGAGGGAGTTCCATGACCCGCAAGACCCAGACCGAGATCGACAGGACCCAGGACAGCCGCTGCGCCCATGGCGCCGATTGCGGTGCTTTCGGGGCGCTCGATGCTCCCGAGGCGACCGAGCCCTCGCTCTCGCGCCGCACCCTGATCCGCGCCGGCGCCGCAGCCGGCGCGCTGGGATCGGCCGCCTGGTTCAGCGGCCGCGCCGGGGCGCAGCCGCGCCAGAAGATCACCTTTGCCTGGAGCCAGGCCAGCTTCTGCCATTCGCCCATTCCCGTGGCGCTGGAGCGCGGCTTCTTCGAGCGCAACGGCCTGGACGTGGAGCTGCTGAACTGGGGCGGCTCGGCCGACCAGTTGCTGGAGGCGCTGGCCACGGGCAAGGCCGATGCGGGCGCGGGCCTGATCCACCGCTGGATCAAGCCGCTGGAGGCGGGGCTGGATGTCAAGCTCATCGGCAGCGTGCACGGCGGCTGCCTGCGCCTGGTCGGCCTGAAGTCGGCCGGCGTCACGCTGGACCCCAGCACGCTCAAGGGCAAGACCATCGGCGTGGCCGATCTCAACAGCCCGGCCAAGCAGTTCTATTCCATCCACCTGGCCAAGCGCGGCCTGGATGTGGACAAGGACATCGAATGGCGCGTCTACCCGGCCGACCTGCTGGATGTGGCCGCCAAGAAGGGCGAGATCCAGGCCATTGCCGACGGCGACCCGAATCTCTACCTGATCGAAAAGCGCAACCCCGGCACCTTCCTCGAACTGGGCAACAGCGCCAAGAACGAGTACGCCGAAAGCATTTGCTGCGTGATCGGCGCAGGCGCAAAGTTCGCCCGGGCCAACAAGCCCGCAGCGGCCAGCGTGGTGCGCGCGCTCACCCAGGCCTCTGACTACATCGCCGAGAACCCCAACGAAACGGCGAAGATCTTTGCCAGGTACTCGCCCAAGGTGCCCGTCGAGGACCTGCAGCGCCTGCTGGCCGAGCTGACCTTCAAGCACCATCCGCACGGCAAGCCGCTGCGCGACGAGGTCCAGGCCTTTGCGGCCGACTTCCGCACGGCCGGCGTGCTCAAGAAGCAGACCGACCCTGGCCGCTTTGCCAGCCACATCACGCTGGACGTCCTCGCATGAGCACCGCAAGACCACGCTGGCGCCTGGGCGCCACGGATGCCGCACCCGGCCTGGAGCGGGAACAGGCGCAGGGCACGCGCAAGGCAGGCCCCTGGCGCACCGGCCTGCTGGCCGCCGCCGCCTGGGCCGGCCTGGGCATGCTGACCCTGCTGTGGCCCAACAAGGAGATCGGCTTCAGCGAATGGGCATTCACGCAGGAATTCGGCATTGCCGCCCTGGTCGTGGCCCTTTTGCTGCTGGCCTCGTCCGCGCTGCCTGTGCGACCCGTACGGGCAGCACAGCGCATCGACCGCTGGCTGCGCCCGGCCGGTGCCTGGCTGGTGGCCGCGCCGCTGCTGCTGGCGCTGTGGGAGACGCTGACGGCCAAGCTCGGCGCGCTGCCGCCGCCGTTCTTCGCACCACCGCAAAGCCTGATCGACGTGGTGCACGAGGACTGGCAGCGCCTGGGCCTGTCCACGCTGTATTCGCTGCGGCTGCTGCTCAACGGCATCGTGTTCGGCGCGGTGATCGGCTTTCTCACGGGCGTGTGGATAGGCTGGTCGCGCATCGCGGGCTACTGGGTGCATCCGCTGCTGCGCTTCCTGGGGCCGGTGCCGGCCTCGGCCCTGCTGCCGCTGGCCTTTTTCTTCGCGCCGTCGAGCTACTCGGCAGCCGTGTTCCTGGTGGCGCTGGCCACGTTCTTTCCGGTGGCCGTGCTGACCTGGTCGGGCGTGGCCTCGGTCAGCAAGAGCTACTACGACGTGGCGCGCACGCTGGGCGCATCGCCCTGGTTCCTGGTGCTGCGCGTGGCCATCCCGGCCGCCCTGCCCCAGGTCTTCGTGGGCCTGTTCATGGGGCTGGGCGCCTCGTTCTCGGTGCTGATCACGGCCGAGATGATGGGCGTGAAGGCCGGCCTGGGCTGGTATCTGCAGTGGGCCCAGGGCTGGGCAGCCTACGCCAACATGTACACGGCGCTGCTGGTCATGGCCGTGCTGTGCTCGGGCCTGATCACGCTGCTGTTCACCGTGCGCGACCGCACGCTGTCGTGGCAGAAGGGAACCGTCAAATGGTGATTGCCGCAGAACACGCCGCCAACGCCGCAGCCACGCCCGCCATCGCCGGGGCGGCCCTAGCCGGGGCGGCCCTAGCCGGCGCGGCCATCGATGTGCAGGCCGTCAGCCACTGGTTCGGCCAGGGGCAGGGCGCGCTGCAGGTGCTCGACGAGGTCAGCCTGCAGGTGCGGCCCGGCGAGTTCGTCGCCCTGCTGGGCCCCAGCGGCTGCGGCAAGTCCACGCTGCTGCGCCTGGTGGCCGGGCTGGACGCGCCCACGGCCGGCGCCGTCGCGCAGGACGGCACGGCCATCACCGAGCCCGATCCCTCGCGCATCGTCGTCTTCCAGGACCCCACGCTGTTTCCCTGGCGCACGGTGCGCGGCAACGTGGCCCTGGGCCTGCAGGCACGCGGCCTGCTGGACAGCCAGTCCCACCGCATCGACGAGGCCCTGCGCCTGGTGGGACTGGAGGATTTTGCGGACAGCCATCCCCACCAGCTGTCGGGCGGCATGGCCCAGCGCGCGGCCCTGGCGCGCGCCCTGGTCAACGACCCGCGCCTGCTGATCCTGGACGAGCCGCTGGGCAAGCTCGACTCGCTGACGCGGCTGGCCATGCAAAGCGAGATTCTCAAGATCTGGCAGCGCGCAGGCTTTTCCGTGCTGCTGGTCACCCACGATGTGGAAGAGGCCCTCTTCCTGGCCCACCGCGTGCTGGTCTTCAGCCAGCGGCCCGCCCGCATCGTGGCCGAGATCGATGTGGACCTGCCCTACCCGCGCCAGCGCGGCCATGCCCGCCTGTCCGAGCTGCGCCACGAGGCCCTGCGCCACCTGGGCCTGGACCAGACCTGGTAGCGCCGGCCTCCGATGCAACGCAGCGACTCCCCCGACTGGCTCAACCCCTTGATCGGCGCCATGCAGCAGGCCCAGGTCGGCCTGCTGCAGCTGCTGCATGGCCTGGGCCTGGCCGGCACGGTGGATGGGCAGCCCGCCTGGCCCTGGGCCCTGCGCCTGTCCGGCGAAAACCTGCTGATCGACCTGGGCCAGGCCCGGGGCCTGCTGTGGTCGCTGGCGGCCGTGGCCACCGCCATCGTTTTGCTGTTGCTGGCCCTGGCGCTGGCCCTGGTTCTGCGCCGCATCCGCCTGCCGGCCCTGGTGCTGACCGCGCTGGCCGCGCTCGCCCTGCTGCTGGCCCCCTGGCCGCGTGCCGACCTGATCCTGGTGCCCGCGCATGCCACCAGCTTCCATGCCGCGCCCACGGGCTTCAGCGTGGAGAGCATTGCGCGCGGCGGCGCCGTCTATGCCCAGCACTGCACGGCCTGCCACGGTGCCGATGGCCGGGGCCACGGCCCGCTGGCCGCCAGCCAGCCGGTCTGGCCCCCCAACTTCACCAGCCCGCTGTTGTGGCGCCGCGCCGATGGGGAATTGCTCTGGGCCATTCTTCATGACCGCCGCCCCGTGGAGTCTCGCGACGGCGCACGGGCACACGGCCAGGCCGACCGGCTGTCCAGCGACGACGCCTGGGCCCTGATCGACTTCATGAAGGCCCGCGCCGCAGGCCAGATGCTGCAGATCGCCGGCAACTGGCCCTATCCCGTGGGCCTTCCCGACATGGCCGTGCAGTGCGCAGGCCAGCCCGCACGCCGCCTGAGCACCTGGCAAAGCCGCCAGCAGCGGCTGAGGGTGGTGGCAGGCAGCGACCCGGTGCAGGAAGACCCGCGCCTGGTCAGCCTGCAGCTATCGCACGATGGCGGCAACCGCGCCGCCAGCGCCCTGGACTGCACCGTCAACGACCCGCGCGCCTGGCAGGCCATGGCCCTGCTCAGCGGCTCGGAGCAGCTGCAGGGCATGCAATGGCTGGGCGACCGCAGCGGCTGGCTGCGCGCGCTATCGCGTCCGGGCGCCCAGGGCTGGTCGGAGGACGACCTGGTCTGCCGCACGGACACGGCGGCCAAGACCACCTCCGGCGCTGGCGCTGGCGCTGGCGCCGTGGCCGACGGCCTGGGCGCGCTGATTGCACGCATGGACGCCGAGCCCGTGCGGTTCATCAAGGGTGGGTTTGTGCATTGAGTTGTGCATTGATCAGGGCCATCCCGGCCTGGCATGCAGTTATCGTCACCGCGCTGGCGGCCACTGGCGCGCGGTGTGCACCAGGGACAGCACCCAGACCGTCGTGCCTTCTATCTCATAGACAAGGCGATAGCTTTCATGGGGGATCAGCTCGCGCGTGCCGGCAATCCTGCCCGTTTTGCCCATCTTGGGATACGCGGCCAACCGGGCCGCTGCGTCGCTGAAAAGCAGGTCCATGCGCAAGGCTGCGCGAGGATTGTCAGCTGCGATGTAGTCCCAGATATCGGCGCGATCCTGCTGCGCCTGCGGCGTCCAGATGACTTTCACGCACGGTCTGCCGCAACCTGACGGCGCCGGGCAGCGAACTCGGCCTCGACTTCCTCATTCGAGCGGCCAAGTCCAGCGCGCATGGAGGCACGTCCCTCCTCGACCTTGCGCTGAAGATAGCCGTCATATTCGCGGGCCTTGCGGCGCTGCTCAATGTAGCCGCGCATCAACTCCCGCATGACCTGAGATGCGGGCCGGTCCTCGCCTGCGGCTTCGGCCATGAAGTCTTCGCGCAGCTCGGCTTCCAGTTTCATGGTGAAAACGGCTTCCTTGGGCATGATCCACTCCTGTGAAGATACCAACAAAGTATATACAACGTCAGTACCAAACACTCCAGAAACTCAACCGCTCCGCCCCATTCGCAACTTGCACTTGCCAATGCATCAATCAAATCAGGACTAGTTGCAAGCAAGGCCTCTTTCTATATTCGCGCCTCGACGGCGCCCGGCTTCCATGGGCCGCAGCTGCGCACGACACTACTGCGGGGACCCCACCCCTGCCTGACTGACCCACAACAAGGAGAGACTGCGATGACCGATCTCACCATCAACGGCAAGACCGTTTCCATGGACCTGGACCCCGAGACGCCCATTCTGTGGGCCCTGCGCGACACGCTGGAGATGACCGGCACCAAGTTCGGCTGCGGCGCGGCGCTGTGCGGCGCCTGCACGGTGCACATGAATGGCCAGGCCATACGTTCCTGCGTGACGCCGATCTCGGCGGCCGCGGGCCAGAAGATCACCACCATCGAGGCCATGACCTCGGGCTCCGACCGCGTGGGCACCGCCGTGCGCGATGCCTGGGTGCGCCACGACGTGGCCCAGTGCGGCTACTGCCAGAGCGGGCAGATCATGAGCGCCACGGCCTTCCTCAAGTCGCTGCCCAAGGGCAAGAAGCCCAGCGGCGAGGAGATAGACGCGGCCATGGCCGGCAACATCTGCCGCTGTGGAACCTATGCACGCATCCGCGCGGCCGTGGCCGATGCCGCGCGCACCCTGGGCTGAACGGAGAACGCCGCATGCTGACCACCTTCAACCCCGCCGAACTGCCGCGCGCCCTGCAGCACATCCTGGACCGTGACGAGGCCGCTGCCGCCATCGCCGACGCGCCCACCCTTGCACAGATCCCCCGCCGCAGCTTCCTCAAGATCGCCGGGGCCGGTTCGCTGGCCCTGGGCGTGTTTCCCGCCATGGCGCAGGCGCCGGGCAAGGGCGAGGCCGCCGGCCTCAAGCCCACCGAGCAGCCCGCCTCCTTCGTGGAGATCTCGCCCAGCGGCGAAGTCACCGTGGCCATCAACCGCCTGGAGTTCGGCCAGGGCGTGCACACCGCCCTGCCCCTGGTGCTGGCCGAGGAGTTGGACGCCGACTGGAGCAAGGTCCGCGCCCGCCTGGGCGGCAACGATGCGGCCTATGCCGATCCGCGCTACGGCATCCAGATGACGGGCGGCTCCACCGCCCTCAAGCACAGCTACACCCAGTACCGCGAGCTGGGCGCCCGTGCGCGCGCCATGCTGGTGGCCGCCGCCGCCGCGCAGTGGAAGGTGGACGCCGCCACGCTGCGCACGCGCGAGGGCTTCGTGCTCGGCCCCAACGGCAAGAAGCTGTCGTATGGCGAGCTGGCCCAGGCCGCCATGGCCCAGCCCGTGCCGGCCACCGTCGTGCTGAAGAATCCCAAGGACTTCCGCCTGATCGGCAAGCCCACGGGCCGCATCGACGCCCGGGCCAAGAGCAGCGGCCAGCAGAGCTTCGGCATCGACATGCACCTGCCGGGCCAGCTGACGGCGGTGATTGCACACCCGCCCGTGTTCAAGGCACAGCTGGCCTCGCTGGACGACGCTGCGGCGCGTGCCGTGCCCGGCGTCAAGGCCGTGCTGCGCGTGCCCGTGGACGGCGGCGGCGAAGGCGTGGCCGTGATCGCCACCGGCTACTGGCCTGCGCGCAAGGGCCGCGAAGCGCTGAAGGCGCAATGGAACACCGACGCCGTGGAGAAGGTGGACAGCGAACGCCAGCTGGCCCAGTACCGCGAGCTGGCCGCGCAGCCCGGCGCGCGCCACTTCGACGCCGATATCTCGGCGCTGGACAAGGCGCCGCGCCATATCGAGGCCGAGTTCAGCTTCCCCTACCTGGCCCATGCGCCCATGGAGCCGCTCAACTGCACGGTGCAGATGGGCGAGACCGGCGAGGCGGGTGCCGACCTCTACCTGGGCACGCAGTTCGCGGGCGTGGACGGCATGGCCGCCGCGCGCGTGCTGGGCCTCAAGCCCGAGCAGGTGCGCGTGCACGTGCAGATGGCCGGCGGCGGCTTTGGCCGCCGGGGCGTGGGCACCAGCGACTATGTGGTCGAAGCCTGCCAGGTGGCGCTGGCCGCGCGCCGCGCCGGCCTGAACGCTCCCGTGCGCATGGTCTGGAGCCGCGAGGACGACATCAAGGGCGGCTACTACCGCCCCATGCACCTGCACCGCGCGAAGATCGGCTTCGACGAACGCGGCAAGGTGCTGGCCTGGGACCACGCCATCGTGGGCCAGTCCATCACGGCGGGCACCATGTTCGAGGGCGGCATGATCAAGAACGGCATCGACGCCACGGCCGTGGAGGGCATGCGCGAGCCCTATCCGCTGCCCATGCGCCTGACCGTGCACCACCCCAAGGTCAACGTGCCCGTGCTGTGGTGGCGCAGCGTGGGATCGACCCACACGGCCTTCGTCATGGAAACGCTGATCGACGAGATCGCGCGCAGCAGCCGCCAGGACCCCGTGGCCTACCGCATGCAGATGTTCGGCGACAAGCACCCGCGCCATCGTCTGGCGCTGCAGCTGGCCGTGGACAAGAGCGGCTACGGCAAGCGCCAGCTGCGCGCGGGCCGTGCCTGGGGCGTGGCCGTGCACGAGTCCTTCGACACGGTGGTGGCCTATGTGGTGGAGGCCTCGGTCAAGGACGGCCGCCCGGTGCTGCACAAGGCCACGGCCGGCGTGCACTGCAACCTGGCCGTGAACCCGCGCACCATCGAGGCGCAGGTGCAGGGCGCAGCGCTGATGGGCCTGTCCATGTGCCTGCCCGGCGCGGCGATCACGCTCAAGGACGGCGTGGTGGAGCAGAGCAACTTCGGCGACTTCGCCGTGCCGCGCATCACCGACATGCCCGAGATCGCCGTCCACGTCGTGCCCAGCGCCGAGCCGCCGACGGGCATGGGCGAGCCCGGCCTGCCGCCGCTGGCCCCGGCCTTCGCCAACGCCGTGGCGCAGCTCACGGACAAGCCCGTGCGCAAGCTGCCGTTCGACCTGGCGTGATCGATCTGGCGTGATCGCGCTGGCGTGATCGATCTGGCCTGAACGACCGGACCTGATCCCGGTCAGCCCCCGGAAAGGGCGGCGGCACCTGCGGCCGCCGCCCTTTCCAGTTCTTCCATGGTCAGCAGATAGTCCGGGCAGTCCTGCAGCCGCTGCACGGCCAGGTCGATGAAGGCACGCACGCGCCGGGGCAGCGCGTCGCGGCTGCCGTAGTAGACATGCAGGCCGATGTGCTCGCTGACATGCTCCAGCAGCACGGGCA
This sequence comes from Delftia sp. WY8, assembly GCF_018437695.1. NCBI lineage: Bacteria > Pseudomonadati > Pseudomonadota > Betaproteobacteria > Burkholderiales > Comamonadaceae > Delftia > Delftia sp. WY8. The sequence goes on along the minus strand of NZ_CP049795.1, from coordinate 4,713,551 downwards.
CCAGGCGCCCCGCGCGGATGTGCGCGGCCGCGCAGATGTTGGACAGCTGGCCCAGCACCTGGCCGGCCAGCACGGCATGCAGCTCCAGCTCGGCATCGTTGGTGGACAGGGCCGGCTGCAGGTAGCGGTGCGTGAGCTCGCCATCGACCGGCAGGTACCAGGGCATCACCGTGTCCGTGGCCGCATGGCGGAACATGCTGCAGCGGTGCGCGGCCAGCTCGTCCAGCGACCGGGGCACGCCATGGCGCTGCAGGTACTGCGGCGCCGCGCAGACGATGAGCTGCACGGGAAACAGCCGCCGCCCGATCACGCTTTCATCGGGCGAGGCGCCGATGCGAAACCCCGCATCGACCCGGTCCAGCACCCAGTTGCCTATGCCGTCGTCCAGCCGCACATCGGGGACGATGCCCGGGTGCAGGCGGCAGAACTCATCGAGCAGCGGCATCAGCACGGGCGCAAAGCAGGACTTGGGGCCCACGATGCGCAACGGCCCCGCAATGCCCTCGCGGCTGTCGCGTGCCAGGTTCAGTGCGCGGTCCAGCGCGGCCAGCGCCGGCTGGGTGTCCTGCAGGAAACGCTGGCCCTCCTCGGTCAGCGCCAGGCTGCGCGTGGTCCGGTGCAGCAGGCGCACGCCCAGGTGCTGCTCCAGATGGGCCACCGCCTGGCTGGCGGCCTGGGGGCTCACGCCCTGGGACAGCGCCGCCTGGCGCAGGCTGCCCAGCTCGACCGCCTTGGCAAAGGTGGCGATGGCGCGCAGTTCATTGATGGGCATGTTGCGGAAATCCGGTATTCGTGGGCTGACAGTGCCGCAGTATCCCGCCTTTGCGCATGCCCTGCCCGCGGCTTGCGGGACAAGCTAGCGCCCCTGGCGCGCCAGCCACACGCCGGCTGCCGTCAAGGCCATGCCCGCCAGCGCCAGGCCGCCCAGCGTCTCGCCGAACATGGCCCAGGCGATCAGGGCCGTGGCCGGCGGCGTCAGGTAGAACAGGCTGGCCACGTGCACGGCGCCGCCGCGGCGTATCAGCAGGTTGAGCAGGCTGACCGCGCCCACGGACAGCACCAGCACCAGCCAGCCCAGCGCGAACAGGAATTCGCCGCTCCAGCGCACCTGCATGGTTTCGGTGGCCAGGGCCAGCGCCCCCGTCGCCACCAGGCAGGGCAGGTACTGGATGACCGAGCCCGTGCGCAGATCAAACGAGGGGCAGAACCGCTTCTGGTACAGCGTGCCGGCCGTGATGCCGGCCAGCGCCACCACGGCCGGCACCAGCATGGCCAGCAGGGCATGGACCGGCACCGAGGCGATCTTGCCCGCCACCACCAGGGCCACGCCCGTGAAGCCCAGCGCCAGCCCGGCCCACTGCCGGGGCCGCACGGACTCGCCCAGCAAGGTGCCGGCCACCAGGGCCGTGATCAGCGGCTGCAGCCCCACCACCAGGGCCGTCACGCCCGAAGGCAGGCCGTGGGCGATGGCCGTGAACACCCCGGCCAGGTACACGCCATGCACGAACAGCCCTGACACGCCAATGTGCAGCCACTGGCGTGCCGACCGTGGCCAGGGCGCGCGCAGCACCAGGGCCACCGCCGCCATCAGCACCAGGACGATGGCATAGCGCAGCGTCAGAAAGGTCAGCGGCTCCACATAGGGCAGGCCGAACTTGGCGCCGATGAAGCCCGTGCTCCACAGCAGCACGAACAGCCAGGGAAGCAAGGCGGCCGCCAAGGCGGGCGGCGAGGGTCTTTGGGTCATGTAGCGGATGCGCAAGACGATAGGGGCGGCGCCAGTGTGTCATGCCCCGTGCGCCAGGGGCTGCGCGTGGCAAACCACCGCACCAGGCAGTCGCGCAGCGCCGTCATGGCCGCGCTGCTGAACGCCGCCGAGGGCCGCACGAAGTAGATGCCCGAGGCGCCATCCAGGCGCCATTGCGGCAGCACCCGCACCAGCCGGCCTGCGGCCATGTGCTCGCTCATCAGCCAGTCGCCGCCGGCCAGAATGCCCACCCCCATAACGGCCGCCGTGAGCAGGGCCTCGCTGTCATTGCTGACCATGGGGCCGCGCACCAGCACCGTGTGCCGGGTCTGGCCCTGAGGCACATCGCCCGATGCGCCACCGTGCACCAGCTCCCATTGCGGAAACGATTGCAGCCCCGTGAAGCCCAGGCAGCGGTGCGCCGCCAGGTCCTCGGGGTGCGCGGGCGTGCCGTGGGCCTGCAGGTAGGCGGGCGATGCGCCCAGGATGCGCTGGTGCCCGCCCAGCCGCAGCGCCACCAGCCGGCTGTCCGCCAGCCGGCCTATGCGCACCGCCGCGTCGAAGCGCTCGCCCACGATGTCCACGAAGCGGTCCGCATACTCCACCTCCAGCACGATCTGCGGATGGGCCAGCGCAAACTCGGCCAGCAGCGGGCTGAGCCAGCGCCGTCCCATGGCGGCCGGCAGCGACAGCCGCAGCCTGCCCCGCGCCTGCGAGGCGCCCTGGGCGGCCTCCTTCTGGGCATCGGCGATCAGGCCGGCCGCCTGGCGCACCTTGTCCACCAGGCGCAGGCCCTCGTCGGTCAGGTGCAGATGGCGTGTGCTGCGCTCCACCAGCCGCACGCCCAGCCGGGTCTCCAGCGCGTTCAGGCGTTTGGACAGCACGGACGGATGGCGCAGCAAGGCCCGCCCCGCCGCAGCGAAGGAGCCTTGTTCATGCAGCGCCACCAGGGCCGCCAGTTCATCGGCGTGCTGGCTGTCCAGAAGGTTCATGGGGTCAGGATGATCGCACCTTGGGAGCGTCCCTGCTCCAGATCGCCATGCGCCTGCGCCACCTCCGCCAGCGCATACCGGCGCCAGACGCCGGGCACGATGATGCCGGCCGCCACGGCGGCCAGCACGTCCCGTGCGCGCTCCTGGTACTCGGCCGCCGTGGCAGTGTGCGCGGCCAGCGAGGGGCGCGTGAGGAACAGCGAGCCCTTGGCATTGAGCGTGGCCACCGAGATGGGATCGGGCAGGCCGGAGGTCGCGCCGAAGGACACCAGCAGGCCGCGCGGGCGCAGGCAGTCCAGCGAGGCGCCCAGCGTCGTGCGGCCGATGGGGTCGTAGACCACGTCGGCCTTCAGGCCCCCGGTGGCCTGCAGCACCTGAGCCGGCAGCGTGGCCGCATCGAACACGAAGACCTCGTCGCAGCCGGCCGCCCGCGCGCGCTCCACGCTGGCTGCCTTGGACACCACGCCGATCACCAGGGCGCCCAGGTGCCTGGCCCAGGCGCACATCAACTGGCCCAGCGCACCGGCGGCGCCATAGATCACGATGCGGCTGCCGGGGCCCACGGCATGGGTGGTCTTGAGCAGGTACTGCGCCGTGATGCCCTTGAACAGCACGGCCGCCGCCGCGTCGTCAGGCAGCGCATCGGGCAGCTTCACCAGGCGCTCGGCCGGATACAGGCGGGCGCTGGCATAGGCGCCCAGCGGCCCCGTGGCGTAGCCCACGCGCTCGCCCACGGCCACATTCGTCACGCCCTCGCCCACGGCGGCCACCCGCCCCGCGCCCTCCAGCCCCAGGCCCGAGGGAAAGTCGATGGCGACAGCGCCCTTGCGCTGGCTCACGTCCAGCGGGTTCACGCCGATGGCCGTCTGCTCCAGCCAGACCTGGCCGGGGCCGGGCGCCTGCACCTCGACCGGCTCCAGGCGCATGGCGTCGGGGGTGCCTGCGGCGTCCATGCGGACCTTGATCAATGGGTTCATCTCGCTGCTCCGTGAAATGGGTGCAGCGTAGAAGAAGCGATTGAGGGCAGCAATAAGCCGGCGTGCAGTTCACTGCTGCATGGGGTGCAGCAATGACCACGAACCAGCGCGCACGCCGCCCACGCTGCCCGTCAGAAGTCGTGCCGGATGCCCAGCTCGAAGGCCGTGGAGGCGCGCCCGCCAAAGTAATTGGCCGCGGCCGGATTGCCGCTGACAGCCGCACCCCCGGCAATGGCGAAGGCCGCCCCATTGCGGTTGGACATGCGGGCCGCATGCGCGTACAGCGCCGTGCGCCGCGACAGCGAGTGCACATAGCCCAGCGCCCACAGGTCGGCATCGCTGGCGCTTTGCGCCGCCGTTGCGCCCGTCTGGTCGGCCTTGACGTAGCTGAGCTTGACCACGCCGCTGCCCACGGGAACGCTCATGCCCACCAGGGTGTTGACCGTGCGGTCCACGCCATGCACCCAGCGACGCTGGGCCAGGCTGGCCTTGAGCCAGCCGAAGTCGTAGGAGACGCCGTAGCTCTGGTCCTTGAAATGGATGCCGCTCAGGGTGTTGCGCGTGGTGAACTGCGCGCCCGCCACGTTCCAGCCCGCGCCCGCCCAGCCCAGCCGAAAGCCGTTGCCGCGCGTCTGGCCTGCCGCGGTGGCGCCCTTCTCGCCCAGGGTGGCGATCAGGCTGCCGGACACGCCCTGCAGCCCGCCCAGGCCGGCCGGCAGGAAATACTCCACCGCATTGCTCACGCGCAGCGTGGGATTGGCCGCCTGCGACTCCGGCGCCGTGCCGAAGGCCTGGCCCAGCGCGCGGGAAGCCGTGAATGAGCGAAAGCCATTGGCGCTGCCGATGCCCAGCGTGGCAAACGGATCGAAGCCGCTCCACACCAGGTGCGTGGGCACCCAGTCCCGCCCCAGCCGCAGCTCGCCCCATTGGCGCGAGGCCAGGCTGACCGTGGAGCGCCGGTCCCAGAACGGGCCGCTGGCGCCCATGGCGCCGGTGTCGGCCAGCAGGCTGCCGTCCAGGTAGAAGCCCGCGCTCAGGCCGTCGCCCAGGTCCTCCTGCCCCCGCAATACCAGCTTGCTGGTGGAGTTGGCGCCGCTGGCCTGCGAGGTGACCGTGCCCAGGCCCTGGTTGCGCACCTGCCTGACGCTCACATCGACGGTGCCCGAGATCGATACCGAGGACTGCGCGCCCGCATGCGCGGCGGCCAGCCCCAGCGAGGCGGCCAGGGCCTGGCGTATGAATACCTGCATGTTGTCTCCTTGTGGTTTTTTGCTTTGCTTTGCTTTGCTTTGCTTTTGCTCTTTCTCGGGCGTGTGCCGGTGTCTGCCCGGCTACTCGGGCTTGAAGCCCGCGCCCTTGAGCAGCGCGGCGCTCTGCGCCACATCGGCGGCGATGAAGCGCTTGAACTGCTCGGTGCTCTCCGAAACCGTGTCGATGCCCAGGCTCGCGAAGGCGCCGGACCTGGCCAGCTCGGCCACCGCCGCGTTGGAGGCCTGGTTCAGCCGCTGCACCCGGTCGGCAGGCGTGTCCTTGGGCGCCCACAGTCCGTACCAGGAGGTGTAGGCAAACCGCGGCAGGCCGCTTTCCTGCATGGTGGGCACCTCGGGCGCCAGCGGGCTGCGCTTGCCGGAGGTGATGGCAATCGGCCGCACCTTGCCGGCCTTGGCCAGCGGCAGCACGGAGACCATGGAGTCGAGCAGCAGGTCCACATGGCCGCCGCCCACATCCACCAGCGCGGGCTGCGTGCCCTTGTAGGGCACGTACTCGAGGCGCATGCGGCCCTGCTGGGCCAGCAGCAGCGTGGCCAGGTGGCTGGGTGCGCCCACGGCGGGAATGGCCGCCGTCCACGTGCTCTTGGCGCCTGCGGCCAGCACCTCGCCCAGCTTGCTGTGGGGCAGCTGTGGCGAGATCACCAGCATCAGCGGCGCCTCGCCCACGCGCGCCACGGGGACAAAGTCGGTCTGCGGGTCATAGGGCGGATGGGCCAATACCTGCTTGGCCAGCACATGCGTGGCGGCCGAGAACAGCAGGGTGTAGCCATCGGGGGCTGCCGCCAGCACCGCACGGCCGCCCACCACGCCGCTGCCGCCCACGCGGTTCTCGACGATGACCGTCGTGCCCAGTTGCTTGCGCAACTGCTCGGCGAACAGGCGCGCCGCGCTGTCCACGCCGCCGCCCGCCACGAAGGGGACGATGACCTTGACCATCTTGCCCGGCTCGGGAAAGGCGGCGGGCGCACTGGACGAGGCCATGCTGGCGATGGGCAAGGCAGCCAGCGCACCCAGTAAGGCGCCCAGCACCGGCCCCTTCAGCCGTGTCAGAGTTTTCATGCTTTGTCTCCTGTTTCTTTTGAAAATGGGCCGGCCGTTGCGTGGCTCAGCCCGGGTCCTGATTCGGCGCGCGCCGCCTGTGCCTGCGCACCAGCACGCTCAGCGTGTCGTCCAGGGCCTGGGCATCCAGCCCCCGCGTGATGAAGACGATGCGCGTGCGCCGGTCGGCACCCGGCCAGCGGGGCAGCGTCTGCGGCGGGGCGAACAGGTGCTGCACGCCATGGATGACCAGGGGCTGGTGCGGGTGCTCCTGCAGGTGCACGATGCCTTTGACGCGCAGCAGGTCATCGCCGCGCATGGCCGTGACCCAGTCCATCCATTCGCCGAACGCCTGCGCGGGCAGGGGCTCGTCGCGCTGCAGCACAAAGGACGAGATGCCGTCGCGGTGCGCGCCTGCCGGCGCTGTCACCGGAGCTGTCACCGGAGCCATGGCCCGGTAGCCGGGTGCCTGGAGCATGCCCGCAGCGGCGTCTTCCTGCCCCGTCGCGCCTTCCGACATCAGCCGCTGCAGCAGCGCCACATGGTGGGCGGGGTCCATGCCTTGCGGCGCCTCGCCGTTGATGGCCTGCACCTGGGCCAGCAGTTGCGCAGCGGGCTGTGCGCCGCCCAGCAAGTCTGTCTTGGTCAGCAGCACCAGGTCAGCCACAGCCAGCTGCCGCACGGCTTCGGGATAGCCTGCCAGCGTGGCGCTGCCCAGCACGGCATCGACCGTGCAGGCCACGCCGGCCAGCGCATAGCGCGCCCGCACGGCGGGCTCGCCCAGGAAGGAGCGCAGTATCGGCCCCGGGTCCGCCAGGCCGCTGGTTTCGATCAGCACGCGGCGCGGCGCGCCCTGTTCGCGCAGGGCCAGGCGCTCCAGCGCCTCCACCAGATCGCCGCGCACGCTGCAGCACAGGCAGCCATTGGCCAGCAGCACCGTGTCCTCGCAGGCCAGGCTGGTCAGGTCCTGGTCGATGCCGACCGCACCGAACTCGTTGACGATGACGGCCGTCCCGTGCAGGTCCGGCAGCGCCAGCAGCCGGTTGAGCAGCGTGGTCTTGCCGCTGCCCAGAAAGCCCGTGAGCACGGTGACCGGAATGCGCTGGCCCGCCGCTTCGGGCAGGGCCAGCAGGCTGGAGAAATGCCCGCTCATGACGCCACCCCGCCCTGTACCCCGCCCTGTGCCCCACCATGCACCTCGGCGAACGAGCGCAGCGTGCGCTCCAGCCGCGCCAGCGCCCACTGCGCCACGGCCTGCGGCACCTCGTCCGAGCCCAGCGCATCGAGCAGGCCGCGCAGCGGCTGCGCGCCCTGCCCGGGTGCGGGCCGGGCACGGAACCAGGCCGCCACCTCGGGCTGCTCGCAGCGCTCGCCCCCGTCCTGCAGGTAGTCCACGATGTCCAGCTCGAAGTCCTCCAGCCGCAGGCTGATGCCGCCCGCCCCGCAGGCGCAGGCACCGCCCAGCGCGACATGGCGCAGCGCCAGGGCGCACCACAGGTCCCAGAGCCGGCCGGCCTGCAGGGCGTGGTCGGAGGCCATGGCCGTGCTCACTGCCCGTCCCAGGCCACGGCCGAGGTTGCCGTTGCGGCGGACGGAGACCTGCCGCTGCGCAGCGCCTGCGTGCCCTCGTGGTCCACCTGCCCCTGGCTGTCCAGCGCCACGCGGTAGACCTCGCGGGCCACCTGGGCGCTCACATAGCCTTCGCGCACGTCCTCGGCCACCTTGTCCAGTTCGCGCGCCAGCGGGTCGCCAAAGCCCCCGCCGCCGCCCGACAGCATGCGGTAGGCATCGCCGCGTTCCAGGCGCACGTTGAAGATCTTGGCGTTGGCGTGGTCGGTCTTCCACTCGCCCTTGTGGCGCACGGCCAGGCCGTTGCCCATGGCATCGCCGCCGCCCTCCAGGCCCCAGGGCTTGCAGTGCACGCGGTCGATGCGCGTGGTGACGGTGAAGGGCGACAGCGCCTGCACCACCATCTCCGCGCCCAGGCCGCCCCGGTACTGGCCCGCGCCGGCCGAGTCCTGGCGGATCTCGTACTTCTCCACCAGCACCGGGTACTTGGCCTCGAGCTGCTCGGTGGGGCTGTTGTGGGTGTCGCCGTCATTGATGCAGACGGTGACGGACACGCCGTCCTCGCGGCTCTTGGCGCCCCAGCCGCCGCCCAGCGGGCCGATGCCGACGATGAACAGCCGCCCGTCCTCGGGCGAGATGCCATGGATGTTGGGAAACACCAGGTCCGCATGGTGGCCTGCGATGGAGCGGTCGGGAATCGCCGGCGCCAGGGCCTTGAAGATGGTGTCGATCACCGTCATGGGGAAGGTCATCCACACGCGCATGGGATACGGCCTCTCGGCGCTGATCACCGTGCCCATGGGCATGATCACCTTGAGCGGCCGGAAGCTCCCGTCGTTGACCGGGTAGTCGGTCGGCGTGGTGAGGCATTTGTAGGCCACCTGCGCGCAGGCGATGCCCGTGGTGAAGCCCGAGTTGTAGAAGCCGCGCACCTGCTTGGAGACATCCGACAGGTCCACCGTCATCTCGTCGCCCTGCACCGTGACCTTGACGCGGATGGGAATGCGCTTGCCGATGTCCAGCCCGTCGTCGTCCATGAAGGACTCGGCCTCGTACACGCCATCGGGAATCGACAGCGTGTTCTTGCGCGCCACGGCCTCGCTGGAATCCATGATTTGCGCGATGGCGCCGTTGACCGCATCCACGCCATAGCGCTGCAGCAGTTCCACATAGCGGCGCTCGCCCGTGGTGATGGCCGTGATCTGCGCGCGCAGATCGCCCAGGGCCCGCTCGGCCAGGCGCACGTTCATCGCGATGATGTCGATCAGGTCCTGGTTGACCTCGCCCTGGCGCTGGTACTTCATGATGGGGATCTGTATCCCCTCGCTGAAGATGTCCGTGGTGACGTTGCCCAGCGTGCCGCCCACGTCCAGCCAGTGGGCCATGCAGCAGGTGAAGCCTTCGAGCCGGCCCTCATGGAACACCGGCATGGTGAACGTGAAGTGGTTCAGGTGGCTGCCGGTGGTGTAGGCATCGTTGGTGACCAGGATGTCGCCGGGCAGGATGTTCTCGTAGCCGAAATGGCGGATCTTGGCCTTGACCGTCTCCGACATGCCGCGGATGAACATGGGCAGGCCCAGGCCGATGGACACCGTGTCGCCCTCGCGCGTGAACAGGCCGACCGTGAAGTCCAGCGCCTCGTAGATGATGAGGTTGTAGGCCGTGCGCGTCAGGTTGGTCTTCATCTCCTCCGTGACGGCGTACAGGCCGTTGCGGATGATCTCGACGGTGACCGGATCGACGGGCCTGGAGTCAGTGGGGTGGTTCATGTGCGGTCGCTCCCGATGTCGATTTGCAGATTGCCCAGTTCGTCCACGCGCAGCCGGTCGCCGGGCTGCACGACGGTGGTGGATGCGTGTTCCTCGATCAGCGCGGGCCCCGCGATCTCGTTGCCCGCCAGCAGGCGCTCGCGCAGATGCACCGGCGTGTCCACCCAGCCGCTGGAGCGGAAATAGACGGGCTTGACCGTGCGCACGGAGGCACGGCTGGGCTCGGCGCTGCCGCGTTCCACGCTGTGCCTGGGCGGTTTCTTCATGGTGCCCAGCACGGTGACGCGCAGGCTCACGAGGTCGGCCGGCTCCTGCGGGGCCGAGGTACCGTAGCGCACCTTGTGCAGCTCGTCGAACTGGCGCTTGATGGCCGAGCGGTCCCTGCCCTCGAAGAAGGCCATGGGCAGGTCCACGGTCACCGCATGCTCCTGGCCCACGTAGCGCATGTCGGCGGCGCGCTCGATCACGATGCCGTCCGGCGCGATGCCGGACTGCGCCAGCGCGGCGCGGCCCTCGTCCTCCATGCTCTGGTAGGCGGCCTCGATCTCCTCGAAGGACACCTCGCCCAGCTTGCGGAATACCGAGCGCACATAGTCGTAGCGCAGGTCGGAGAACAGCATTCCGTAGGCCGAGAAATAGCCGGGCGCATAGGGGATCAGCACCTTGCGGATGCCGATCTCGCGCGCAATGGCCGAGGCGTGCAGCGGCCCCGCGCCGCCGTAGACGACCATGGTGAAGCTGCCCGCGTCCAGGCCGCGCTCGGTGGTCACGGCCTTGACGGCATGCGACATCTGCGTCACGGCGATGCGCAGGATGCCGTCGGCCGCCTCGGTGGGCTCCAGGCCCAGCGGGGTCGCCACGCGCTCGGCCATCTGGCGCTGGCAGGCGTCCATGTCCAGCTGCAGCTCGCCGCCCAGGAAATGCTCCGCGTCCAGCCGGCCCAGCACCAGGTTGGCGTCGGTCACCGTGGGCTCCAGCCCGCCACGGCCATAGGCCACGGGACCGGGGATGGAGCCGGCGCTCTGCGGGCCCACGCGCAGCGCGTTGCCCGTCTCCACGCGGGCGATGGAGCCGCCGCCCGTGCCCACTTCGTGGATGTCCATCATCGGGATCTGTATCGGCAGGGCCTGCTCGTAGCCGCCGATCAGCGCCGAGCCCGTGGTCAGCGGCCGGCCCTCGCTGATCACGCCGGCCTTGGCCGTGGTGCCGCCCATGTCGAAGGCGATGGCGTCGCCCATGCCCAGTTGTGCACAGATGGCCTGGGCGCCGATCACGCCGGCCGCCGGACCCGATTCGAGCATGCGCACGCAGCCCACCTTGGCATGCTCGACGGGGAACAGGCCGCCCGTGGACTGCACGATGTAGAAGTCGCCCTCGAAGCCCTTGCCGCCCAGGTGGTTCTCCAGCTGGCCCAGGTACTGCGACACGCGCGGCCCCACATAGGCATTGGCCACGGCGGTGGACACGCGCTCGAACTCGCGGTACTCCTGCGACAGCTCGTGCGAGGCGCAGACAAAGGCGCCCGGCATCTCTTCCTGCAGGATCTGCTTGACGCGCTGCTCGTGCGCCGGATTGCGGTAGGAATGCAGCAGCAGCACGGCCACGGCCTCCACGCCCTGCCCTGCCAGCTCGCGGGCCAGCTCGCGCACGGCCGCCTCGTCCAGCGGCTTGTGCAGGCTGCCGTCGGCGCGCAGGCGCTCGGACACCTCATGGCGCAGCGAGCGCCGCACCAGCGGCTGGTGCTTGTTGAAGAACAGGTTGTAGGCATCGGGCCGGTTCACGCGGCCGATCTCGTAGATGTCGCGAAAGCCCTCGGTGATCAGCAGCGCGGTGTGGGCGCCATTGCGCTCCAGCAGCGTGTTGATGGCAATGGTGGAGCCGTGCAGGAACAGATGGCCGTCGCGCCAGTCGATGCCCGCGCTGTCTATCGTGGCCTGGATGCCGTTGACCAGCTCGCCATGCGTGGACAGGGCCTTGCCGAACAGCAGCTGGCCGCTGGCCTCGTCAAACGCCGCCATGTCGGTGAAGGTGCCGCCGATATCGACGGCAATGCGCAGCCGGGGCCGCTGCGAAATCGCTTGTTGGTTATCCATGAATTTCTCCGGAGTCAGACGGCAGCGCTATCAGTGCCGATACGGTTGCGCAGCACGCCCAGGCCCGTGATCTCGACCTCGACCACATCGCCATGCTTCATGTACAGAGGCGGCTCGCGGCGGTCGCCCACGCCGCCCGGCGTGCCCGTGGCGATCACGTCGCCGGGCGACAGCGGCGTGAAGCGCGACACATAGGCCACGATGGTGGGGATGTCGAAGATCAGGTCGCCCAGGCTGGCCTGCTGCATCACGCTGCCGTTCAGGCGGGTCTGCAGCGCCAGGCTGCGCACGTCGGCCACCTCGTCGCGCGTGACCAGCCAGGGGCCGAAGGGCGCCGTGACGGGAAAGTTCTTGCCGGGCGTGAACTGGTGCGTATGGCGCTGCCAGTCGCGCACGCTCACATCGTTGAAGCAGGCATAGCCGGCGATGTGGTCGAAGGCATCTTCCTTTGCAATGTGGCGCCCGCCCCGGCCGATGACGAAGGCCAGCTCGCCCTCCCAGTCGAAACGCTCCGAAAAGGCCGGGCGCAGCAGCTCGTCGCCATCGGCGGCCAGGCTGTCGTTGAAGCGCAGGAACAGCGACGGGTGCTCACTGTCGGCGCGCCGCGTCTCGGCCACATGGGTCTTGTAGTTCAGGCCCACGCAGATGAGCTTGCCGGGGTTGGGGATGACGGGCAGCGCCTGGGTCTGCGCCGCATCGACGGACACGGCGCCGGCCTGCAGGGCCTGCTCCAGCTCGCCCAGCGCCTGTGCGCGCAGCACAGACAGCAGGTCGGGATGGCGGGCGAGAAAGTCGGCGGGCGGCAGCAGGAAGCGCTCGGCCAGAACCTGCCCGTAGCGGGGCTGTCCGGCATGGATGAAGCTGGCGAGTTTCAACGGATTTTCCTTAGGTTCGGTGTCTGGAAAACCTGCCACGGCAAGGCCGCTGGCAAGGCATGACTGCACTGTAGAAATCCGTTTGATATCTGGATAGATAGAATTTCAGGCTTTCAGAATTGCCTCATCAGGCATACCTCAACCGGGTAACCACCATGCACCTGCCCAGCGTCAAGCTCTTCCTCGAGGTCTCCGAAGCCGGCAGCATCAGCAAGGTCGCGGCACGGCGGCACACCGTTCAGTCGCACATCAGCCGGCAGATCAGCGAATTCGAAGCGTCTCTGGGCGGCCCCTTGCTGCGGCGCACGGGCCGGGGCGTCACGCTGACGCCGCTGGGCGCGCGGGCCGCGCTGCGGCTGCGCAGCTGGCTGCAGGAAACCGAGCAATTGCAGGAAACACTGCGTGCGGACGCAGGCCAGCTATGGGGAGAGGTGCGGCTGGGCATCGTGCCCTCGGCCGCGCACCCGCTGATGACGCATGTGTTCGACTGGCTGCAGCGCGAGCACCCCGGCATACGCCTGAACATCACCGAGGCCCAGGGAACGGAGCTCGATGCGCTGCTGGACAGCGGTGCCGTGGACCTGGCCATCCTCTTTCGCTTCGCACGCCCGGCCGGCGGCGACGAGCGGCTGCTGAGCACCGCGCACAGCTATCTGGTGTCGCGCCCTGGCGACCCCTTGACCCTGGCGCCCACCACGGAGTTCGCCGCGCTCGACGGCCTGCAGCTGGTGCTGCCGCGCCGCCCCAGCCATTGGCGCGACGCGCTCGATGAGGCCGCGCACAGCCACGGCTTTCGGCTCGCGGCGGCGGCCGAGGCCGACTCGCTGACCGTGCAAAAGGAACTCGTGGCCCACGCGCCCGGCCTCTACTCGGTGATCGGCCCGTATTCCATCGATGCCGAACTGCGCCAGGGCCGGCTGCAGGCCAGCCGCCTGGTCAACCCCGGCCTGGTGCGCCATGTGACGCTGGCCCTGCCCCGGCACGGCAAGCTCACCCAGGCCTGCCGCGTGGTGGGCGATGCCATCGAGGCCTTGACGCAGGCCTGGGGACAGCAGCTGTCGCCGGGGCCGCTGAGCACCTCGGGACTGCTCGGCGGTTGAAGGGATCAGATATCGGCCCCATCGGCTCCAGTCGTCGGCCATGCACGCCGTGGCCAGGCCATCGGAACAGAACGGCCGCAACCATGTCAGCGGGCCTGGCCATCACGCACGGCTGCAATGGCCTCGATCTCGATCATGGCCGCCGGGTCGTACAGCGCCTGGATCTGGGCAATCGTGTCGGCCGGATAGGGGGCGCCGAAGAACTCGCGGCGCAGGGCGACCACCTCGTCGAAGTGGCCCATGTCGGTGACGAAGATGGTGACCTTGATCACGTCCTTCAGGCTGGAGCCGCCCGCCTCCAGCGCGCGGCGCAGATTGGCAAACGCCTGCCGGCCCTGGGCCAGGAAGCCGCCCGGCACGATGCGGCCATCGTCTCCGGCGCCGGCCTGGCCGGAGATGAACAGCAGCTCGCCAAAGCGAATGCCTTGCGACAGCAAAAACGGCTCGTAGGGGTCGGGTTGCGTGGTGACACGGTGCAGCATGGTTTCATTTCCTTCATCCATCCCCGGCAGGATCGCGCTTGGGGTATGGGTGGACGATAGGGAAGCCGGATGATTGCGACAAAGGTTCATTTGTCAGGCATAAGATGAGTTTTCCTCACCCCATTCCTCACCCCATTCCTCACCCGCCCCTTGCGTCCTCCAGCCCTCATGCAACGCAACCAGCTGCCGCTTTCCGCACTGCGCGCCTTCGAGGCCGCCGCCCGCCTGGGCAGCTTCAAGCAGGCCGCCGACGACCTGGCCGTGACACCCACGGCCATCAGCCACCAGATCCGCGCGCTGGAGGAACAGCTGGGCCTGGCGCTGTTCGATCGCCAGGTACGCAAGGTGGTGCTGACCGAGGCCGGCGCCCAGCTCTATCCGGTGCTGCGCGACGGTTTCGACGCCTTTGCCGCCACGCTGGAGCGCCTGCTGCAAAAGCGCCTGCGCGCCCAGGTCAGCATCTCGGCCACCAATGCGTTCACCGTGAAATGGCTGGTGCCGCGCATGGCCAGCTTCCGCGCGATGCACCCGGAGGTGGACCTGCAACTGCAGGCCTCGGACGATGTGGTGGACCTGCGCTCCCATGCCGTCGATATCGCCGTGCGCTACGGGCGCGGCCCCTATCCGGGCCTGGTGGCCGAGCCCCTGTTCAGCGACCGCTTTGCGCCCGTGGCCAATCCCCGGCTGGGCGTGCTGGGTCCGGCCGACCTGGCCCGCCTGCCGCTGATCCGCTTTGACTGGAAGACGGCGCACGCCAGCAATCCCACCTGGGAGCGCTGGTTTGACGAGGCAGGCCTGGCCTGGAATTCACCGGCGGGGCAACTGCGCTTTTCCGACGAGGGCCATGCCATCCAGGCGGCCATTGCCGGTCATGGCATTGCCCTGGTGAGCCTGGCCCTGGTGGCCGAGGACATTGCGGCCGGCCACCTGCTGCAGCCCTTCGGCCCCTCGATCACCGGCCATACCTACCATCTGGCCGTGGGCGAGCAACGGGAGCCGGGCCCCCATGTGCGCGCCGTCATGGACTGGCTCAGAAGCCAGTCCATGGCCGTGCCATAGCCGTACCGCAGCCGCCCTCAATAGCCCCGCGCCGCGTCCACCGCCTGCGGCAGCTCGCCGCTGGCGCGCCAGCGCCGGATGTTGCCCGCCACGATGGCCGATGCCGTCGCGCGGTCCGTGGGTGCCGAGATGTGGGGCAGCACGGTCACGGCGGGATGCGCCCATTGCCAGGACGATTCTGGCAGGGGCTCCTGCTCGAACACGTCCAGCACGGCATGGGCCAGGCGGCCGCCGTCCAGGGCGGCGCGCAGCGCGGCATCGTCCACGATGGGGCCGCGCGCAAAGTTGATCAGCGAGGCATGGGCGGGCAGCGCGGCCAGCGCCTGCGCGCCGACGATGCCGCGCGTCTGCGGCGTGAGCGGCAGCAGGCATACGAGGATGTCGGTCTGCGCCAGCATGGCGGGCAGCTCGGCATCACCCGCATGGCATTGCACGCCGTCCATCTGCCTGGGCGTGCGGCTCCAGCCGCGCACCTGGAAGCCTGCCGCCAGCAGCCGCTGCGCGGCGGCCTTGCCCAGTGCGCCCAGGCCCAGCAGCGATACCGTCCTGTCCTGCGCGCGCACGCCGTCATGTGCCAGCCATTGGCGCGCGGTCTGCTGGCGGGCATAGCGCGGCATGTCGCGGTGCAGGTACAGGGTCCAGGCCAGCACGGCCTCGGCCATGGTGTCGGCCAGTTGCGGGTCCACCAGGCGGACGATGCGCAGGTCGGTATCGCCCAGTTCGGCCACCAGGCGCTCCACGCCGGCCCAGACGCTGTGCACCCATTGCAGGCGCGGCAGCGTGCGCAGGTCGGCGGGCTGGGGGTTGGCGACGATGGCGACCTCGCAGGCCGCGCGCTGGCCCGCATCCAGCGTATCGAGCGCCACCACGCGCTCCTCGGGCAGGGCCGCCTGCAGGGCCTGCAGCCAGGCCTGGGCTGCCGGATAGCCGGGTGCGCAGACAAAAGGAAGCGGGGGCAGCGAACCGCTCATTTGGCGAAGACCTTGTCCAGGTCGGCGAAGCCCTTGACCTCGATGGGATTGCCGCTGGGGTCGCGGAAGAACATGGTGGCCTGCTCGCCGGGCTCGCCCTCGAAGCGGATGCCGGGCTGCAGCACGAAATCCACCACGCCGCCCGACAGCCGCGCGGCCAGGGCCTTCCAGTCGTCCATGGCCATCACCAGGCCCAGGTGGGGCATGGGCACCATGTGGTCGCCCACGCGGCCGGTGTTCGTGACCGGGAAGGGCTCGCCCAGGTGCAGCGAGATCTGGTGGCCGAAGAAGTCGAAGTCCACCCAGGTCTCGGTGCTGCGGCCTTCCTGGCAGCCGAGCAGCGTGCCGTAGAAGGCGCGCGCTTCGTCCAGATCGCGGACATGGTAGGCAAGGTGGAAGCTGGTGCGCATGGCTGATCCTTTGGTTGTGCTTGTGGTGCAGGCAGGTTCGCAGGCCGTGGCCTGCCGTGGGTGGCGCGAGCCTAGCAGAGGCTTTTCGAAAGTGATAGCGTTGATTTCTTTGCAATCCCCAAGGAAATCTTTTGGAGACCCGCTATCTCAAGAGCCTGATCGCCGTGGTGGACAGCGGCTCCATCGCCGATGCGGCGCGCGCCGAGCACCTGACCGCCACCGCCGTGGGCCAGCGCGTGCAGGCGCTGGAGCGCGAGCTGGGCTTTGCCCTGCTTTCGCGCAGCGGCCATGCGGCCCGCCCCACCCAGGCCTGCGTGGCCCTGCTGCCGCGCGCGCGGCGCCTAGTGCGCGAGGCCGCGCTGCTGGGCAGCGATGCCAGCGCCGATGGCCTGGCCGGCACGCTGCGCATCGGCGCCATCTCGACCGCGCTCACCGGCATGCTGCCGGCCGCGCTGCGCAAGCTCACGCAGGCGGCGCCACAGTGCCGGCCCGTCATCGTGCCGGGCACCTCGCGCGCGCTGTTCCAGATGCTTCAGTCCGGCGAGCTCGATGCCGCCGTCATCGTGGCGCCCCCTTTTGAACTGCCCAAGGCGCTGCGCAGCGTGCAGCTGCGCCGCGAGCCGCTGGTGCTGCTGGCACCGCCCCAGGCGCGCGGCCGGCCTGCCGCGCTGCTGCGCAGCCTGCCCTACATACGCTACGACCCCGATGCCTGGGGTGGCCGCCATGCGGCCGACTGGCTGGCCGACCAGGGGCTGGAGCCTGCGGTGCTGTGCGACCTGGACGCGCTGGAGGCCATTGCCATGCTGGCCGCCGACGGCATGGGCGTGGGCCTGGTGCCGCACTGGACGGGCCTGGAGCGCTTCATGGGCGACTGCCGCATGCTGCCCATTGCGGGCGCCGCCTATGAGCGCGCCATCTGGCTGGTGACCAGCGCCGATCCCGACCTGCCGCGCATGGCCGAGCTGCTGGAGGGTGCACTCGCTTAGGTTGCGGCCTTCGTTCTCAATCCGCCTGCACGTATCCCGTGACGCGGATCATCTCGCGGTACTTGGCGATCTCGCGCGCATAGGCGGCCGCCGCATCGTCCAGGCCCATGGGCTTGGCAACGTCACGGCCGTCGGCCTCCAGTTTGGCGATGACCTGCGGGTCCAGCAGGGCCTGGCCGATGGCCTGGTTCAGGCGCTGCTTGACGTCCTGCGGCGTGCCGCGCTTGACGAAGTAGCCCGCCAGGCTGGCGTACTCGAAATCGCGCAGCGCCGGCACTTCGGTGATGCTGGGCACGGCCGACAGCACCGCAGGCCGGTTGCGCGACAGCACGGCCAGCGCCCGGAAGCGGCCGGTGCGGATCATCTCCAGCATGGACGCCTGGAACGGCATGATGCTGAAGTCGATCTGGCCGCCGGCCAGGTCCTGGATCACGGGCGCCGTGCCCGCATAGGGCGCGTGGGTGAACGGCACCTTCACCACCTTGCCCATGTACTCGGTGATCAGGTGGTAGAGCGAGCCCACGCCCACGGAGCCGTAGGTCAGCGAATTGCTTTCGTTGCGCGAGCGCGCCAGCGCCAGGAACTCTTGCATGTTCCGGGCCGGCAGGCCCGAGCGCACCAGCAGAACCAGGTGGGTGACGGTGATGTACTGCAGGTTCTCGAACGCATCGGGCTGGTAGCGCACGGCCTTGTTGGTGAGCGGCGGCAGGATGAGTTCGTTCTGCGTGCCCTGGAAGAACATGCTGCCGTCGGCCCTGGCGCCCAGCACTTTGGATGCGGCAATCGTGCCCGTGGCGCCGCCCAGGTTTTCCACGATCACCTTGGCCGCCAGTCCCTCGCCTATGGGCTTGCTCAGGATGCGGGCGCTGACGTCACTGGGCCCGCCTGCCGGGTAGGGCACCATCAGGCTGACCGGGCCGGGCGCCGAGGCCGCGGCGGGCTGCAGCAGCAGGGGCGCCAGCGGCAGGCCGGCGGCGATTTTCAGGAGCGAGCGGCGTGTGGGCAAGGCAAGTGGATTCATGAAAGTGCACCAAGCAGTGGCTTGAGGGGGAAGGCGGGAATCAGGCGCGCCCTACCACCGGGCGTGGGGCAGGCGCGCAATGGTGTGGAGCACCGCCAGGCCGCGCGGGACGATGGTGTCCACCTCGCAGTACTCGTCGGTGGTGTGGAACTTGCCGCCCACGGGGCCGGTGCCGCACAGCGTGATGGCGCCCAGGCTGGAGGTCACGCCCGAGTCCGCGCAGCCGCCGCTGAACTCGCCCTCGGCCTTGTGGCCCAGCGCGCCCAGCTCGGCCTGGTACAGCTCGAACAGTTGCTGCGACTGCGGCGTGGGAACGAAGGGGCGGAACTCGCCGGTGATGTTCAGCGTGGAGCGCGTGCCCTGGATGAAGGACTTGTCGCAGATGCAGCGGATGCGGCCCACCAGGGACTCGCGCTGGTCCAGATCGAAAATGCGCAGGTCGATGGCCGCCTTGGCCGACGGCGCCGACGTGTTCACCGACAGGCCGCCCGACACCAGGCCCACGTTGACCGTGACGCCCTTGTCCAGGTCGGTAAGCGCGTCCAGCGCCACCACCTTGTGCGCCAGCTCCGAGATGGCGCTGATGCCCTCGGCGAAGTTGGCGCCCGAGTGCGCCGCCTTGCCCTCGATCTCCACGCCGAAGAACACACCGCCCTTGCGGCCCGTGACCACGTTGCCCGAAGGCCGGCCCGGCTCCGCATTGAAGACAAAGCCCGCCTTGCGCGCAAAGGGCTCGATGACGGACTTGCTCAGGGGGGAGCCGATTTCCTCGTCGCAGGTGAACAGGCCCGTGACCTCGGGCGCGGGCTCCGCGCTGTGGGCCAGCGCAGCCAGCAGGAAGGCGTTCATGACGATGCCCGACTTCATGTCGGCCACGCCCGGGCCGTAGGCCCTGCCGCCTTCGATGCGAAACGGCCTGCGCGCGGCCTCGCCTTCAGGGAAGACCGTGTCGCAGTGCCCCATCAGCAGCACGGGCCTGCCCACGGTGCTGCCCGCGTTCACGGTCACCGAGATCGCCGCCTCCACGCCATCGACGAAATGCGGGCTGACCTGCAGCCCCTGGCTCAGGAAAAAGGCCTCCAGGCGCCGGAACACGCGCGCCACGCCAGGCTTGTCGAAGCTGCCCGAGTCGATGTTGACGATGTCCGCCAGCAGCGAAAGCATGTTCTCCCGCTGGCCCTTGATCCACTCCGACGCGCCGACCGCCCGGTCCGCACTGACAATGGCTTGCTGTGGCATCCGCTGCCTCCGTATTTTTCAATACTTGGTATTGTTATTTAATACTTCAGATTCACAATCAGGTAAAACGATGATCGAAAACGCGTTGTATGTGGGTTCCGTGGGCAAGGCGTTCCGCGTGCTGGACTGCTTCAAGGGCGCGGCGGGCGACCTGAGCCTCACGGAAATCATGGAGCGCAGCGGCCTGGACAAGAGCGCCGCCCAGCGCTACGCCTACACCCTCAGCGCCGAGGGCTACCTGCAGCAAAACAGCCAGACCCGCCGCTACCGGCTGGGCCCGGGCGTGCTGGACCTGACCTTCCACTTCCTGCGCACCCATGCGCTGGCCGAGGCGCTCAACCCCCTGCTGCTGCAGCTGTCCAAGGACACGGAGCAGAAGATCAGCCTGTCGCTGCGCGACGGCGACTGGCTGGTGCACGTGCTGCGCCACCAGACCAGCACCGAGCACTACCACGCCTCGCTCGTGGGCCGGCGCGTGCCCCTGCAATGCACGGCGGGCGGGCGCGCCGTGATGGCCCGGCTGGACGAGGCGCAGGTGGAGCAGTTGCTGGCCCCCGGCCGCCTGGTGGCCAGCACGCCCCGGACGCTGACCACGGCCAAGGCCGTCCAGGCGGAACTGAAGAAGGTGCGCGAGCGCGGCTACGCCATGGTGGTGGATGAATTCATCATGGGCGAGGTCGCGCTGGCCGCCGCCGTGGTCGATGCCGACGGCGTGCCGCTGGGCGCCCTGCACCTGAGCGGATCGTCAAGCCAGTGGGGTGGAGCCGACTACGCGAAGAAGTTCTCGCCCCTGCTGCTCAACGCCATCGCCCAGTACGAGCGGCGCAACGCGTAGCGCCTGCCGTCCAGCGCGGATCCCGCTATACTGCGCCCCTTCTTTCTTGAACGAGCTGCTGCAGGAAAGACGTTTTCCGGGCCTTTGCCGCCCGGGTGTCTTTCATCGTCCGTACACCCATCGGACGCGGCGAGCGCCAACCAGGCCTCGCGGATCTGCAGCCATGAGCACTCCTCAACGACTCCAGCGTGCCTTTGCACGCACGGGCATCTCTCTCGACTATCGCGACGGCATCTACCACGTGCGCGATGGCCAGGCCGAGGCCCACATTCTTCTTCCCGACAGCCTTCCCCTGGAGGACAAGGCCGTGCGCCAGCTGCTGGACTTTGCGGCCGTGCGCCGGCTTGACGGCCAGGGCAGCCACGGCGCCGTCTGCCGCGCCTGCGCCACGCCCGACTTCCATCCGGGCACGGTGGCGCCCGTGGGCAGCGTGGTGGCCACGCCATCGGACTTCGTCATTCCGGCCGCCATCGGCACGGACATCAACTGCAGCGTGCGCCTGCTGACCACGGGCGCACGGCTGGACCAGCTGGCGCCGCACAAGGGCCGGCTGGTAGAACTGCTGAGCGCCAGCCTGCTGGGCAGCGGGCGCGACGTGCCCGTGACCACGGCCGCCTTCCGCGCGCTGTTCGACCACGGGCCGGCCGCCTTTGTGGACCGGCTGAGCGGCCAGGGCCTGTGGGGCCATGTCGACAGGGACCGCCTGCACCGCGAACTGGCCGCCTGCATCGGCCTGGACAGCTTCGCTGGCAGCGCCCGCCACGCGCCCCATGCCTATCTGCAGGAGCGCCATGCCGTGTTCCGCGACCCGTGCCTGGGCACGGTGGGATCGGGCAACCATTTCGTGGAACTGCAGGTGGTCGATGAGGTGCTGGACCGCCACGCGGCCTACCGCGCCGGCCTGCGCGCGGGCGACGTGGTGGTGATGATCCACAGCGGCTCGCGCGACCTGGGCTTTTACGTGGGCCAGGCCTGGATGGACCGCGCCCGGGCCGAGTGGCCGCAAGGCGTGAAGCACCCGGCCAGCGGCCTGTACGGCCTGTCGGGTCCGCTGGCCGGCGAGTACCTGCAGGCCATGGGCGTGGCGGCGCGCTATGCCTGGGCCAACCGCGTGGTGCTGGCCGAGCTGGTGCGCAAGGACCTGGAGCAGATCGTGGGCGCAGCGGATTCGCGCCTGGTGGTCGATGTGCCGCACAACGTGGTCCTGCAGCAAGGCGGCATGAACATCCACCGCAAGGGCGCCACGCCGGCCAACGAGGGCGACTTCGCGCTGATCCCGGGGTCCATGGGCGATGCCTCCTACCTGGTCACGGGCCTGGGCGCGGCCGACTGGCTCTGGTCCTGCAGCCATGGCGCGGGGCGCCGCATGCGCCGCCAGGCCGTGCGCGCGCTGCGGCCCGAAGCCCGTGCAGGCCATTCGGGCGAACAGGGCTGGCAATGCGTGACGCTGCGCGAGGAGCGCCGCATCGAGGAGGCGCCCGAAGCCTACAAGCCCATCGGCCCGGTCATCGAGTCGCAGGAGGCGGCCGGCCTGATCCATGCCGCCGTGAAGCTCAGGCCCTGGATCACCTTCAAGGCCTGAGCACCGGCAGGCGCCTCACTGCAGCCGCAAGCCGTCCGCCGCACGGTCCTGGGCCAGCTTGCGGTACAGCGTCTGGCGGCTGATGCCCAGCATGCGCGCGGCCTGGGTGACATTGCCCCGGCAGTTCTCCAGCGCCTGCCGCACGGCCGAGCGCGAGAGTTCATCCAGGCTCTGCGGCGCAGCGTCGAGCCGGGGGCCGCTGCGGGCGGTCTGCGCCAGCTCGGCCTGGAAGTCGTCGGGCAGGTGCTGCCATTGCAGGCAGTCCTCATGGGGGTCGAGCATGGCGCAGGCCGTTCTCAGCACGCTGGCGCACTGGCGCAGATTGCCGGGCCAGCCATGGCCGGCCAGCTGCGCCAGCAGGGCCGGTGCCATGCGCAGCGGGCGCGCGGGTTCGATGTCGGCCAGCATGCGCGCGGCCAGCGCCTCGAAGTCGCCGCGCTCGCGCAGCGGAGGCAGCTCCACGGCCAGGCCGTTGATGCGGTAGTACAGGTCGGCACGAAAACGTCCCTGGTCGGCATCCTCGCGCAGCCTGCGGTTGGAGGCGCTGACCAGCGCGAAATCGACCGCAACGGGCGTGCCACCGCCCAGCGGCACCACCTGCCGCTCCTGCAGCACGCGCAGCAGCCGGGTCTGCAGCGACAGCGGCATGTCGCCGATCTCGTCCAGGAACAGGGTGCCGCCGTGCGCCTGGCGCAGCAGGCCCGCCTGTCCTTCGCGCCGCCCGCCCGTGAAGGCGCCCTGGCGGTAGCCGAACAGCTCGGCCTCGATCAGCGACTCGGGCATGGCCGCGCAGTTGATGGCCACGAAGGGGCCGTCGCGGCGTGGCCCGCTGTCGTGGGCCGCGCGCGCAAACCATTCCTTGCCCACGCCGGACTCGCCCTGGATGAGCAGCGCAATCGGCTTGCCCAGCACGCGCCGGGCCTTGTCGGCCGCCGCACGCCAGCGCGCATCGCCCGTGTCCAGCCGCGCCAGCGCATCGCGGGGGGCCTGCCGTGTTTCCCCCGCTTGCCGCGCTCCCAGCGCCTCCTGCACTGTCTGCGCCGCCGCCCCCGCCATGATGGTGCGCCGATCCGGCACCAGCTGGCCGAACAGCGCCGTGCCGTCATGGCGCCGCAGCGGCTGGGCCGCATCGGGCTGGCGGTGCTGGCGTGACAGCAGCTCCTGCAGGCTGGCGTCCAGCACCTGGTCCAGCGCCACGCTGCCCAGCTGCGCGTGCGACAGGCGCAGCAAGGCCAGCGCGGCGCGGTTGGCACCCACCACCCAGCCGTCGCCCGAGATCAGCGCAATGCCTTCGCCCACCGTGCCAATGCCTTCGGGCCGCGCGTGCAGGTGCAGGCGGATGTGGCGCTGGCCGTCGCAGGCCATGAGGCGGTTTTCGATCATGCGGGCCGCCGTGCCGACCAGGCCCAGCGTGTGCGGGCTGCCCCGGCCATGTTCGCTGGAGATGTCCAGGATGCCCAGCAGCTGGCCCGTGCCCGACAGGATGGGCGCGGCCGCGCAGGTGAGAAAGCCGTTGCGCTCCAGGAAATGCTCGCCGCCCTGGATTTCGATGGAGTCCATCTCGGCCAGTGCCGTGCCGATGGCATTGGTGCCGCGCTGCGCCTCATGCCAGGACGCACCGCTGGCCAGGGCCACGCGCTCGGCCTTGCCCAGAAAGAAGGGGTCGCCGCAGGTATCCACCAGGGTGCCGCAGGGGCCGGCCAGCACCACCACGCTCTGGCTGCCGCGCACTTGCTCGGACAGGTATTCCATGACGGGCCGTGAATGCGCCAGCAGCGCATGGTGGCGGCTGCGCAGCACGCCCAGCGCATGCTGCTCCAGGTTGTCGGCGGCGCCCAGGCGCCCGGTGGGACGCAGTCCCTGCTCGATGCAGCGCTGCCACGAGCGCGCCAGGCGCTCGTCCACCAGGCCGCTGGGGCAGCGGCCCGACTCCATCAGGCTGTGACGGGCCTGGCGCAAGGCCACAAGGGAGGCTCTCGATTGCATGCTGTCTCCTGCTCGGGCGTCATTGCGCCGCGTTGCGGGCCAGTATGCGGGGCCGGCGGGCACCGGGCAAGCCAAGTGGCGGGTCAGGCGCCCGACTGTTCCATTTCTGGACAGTTGTCCTGTTGCGCAACGTCACGGCACAGGGCGAACGCGCACGGGAATACCCGCAGCAGCCACGTCCCGCGCGCCTTTGCGGGCACCTGCCCTGCGGCCTGCGGGCTGGCACGGCTTTTGAATCATGTCTGCCGTCCGGCCATGGCCGGATATCCCGATCCACACCCGATCACAACAGACCCATAAGCATCCTCAGGAGACAAGCAGCATGACCGTCTACGCAGCACCCGGCGCCGCTGGCGCCAAGATCGCCTACAAGGCCCGCTACGACAACTTCATCGGCGGCAGGTTCGTACCTCCGGTCAAGGAGCAGTACTTCGACGTGGTCACCCCCATCAGCGGCAAGGTCTACACCCGCGCCGCGCGCTCCACGGCCGAAGACATCGAACTGGCGCTGGATGCCGCCCATGCCGCCAGCGACGCCTGGGGCCGCACCAGCGCGGCCGAGCGTGCGAACGTCCTGCTGAAGATCGCCGACCGCATCGAGGCCAACCTGGAGCTGCTCGCCTATGCCGAGACCGTGGACAACGGCAAGGCCATCCGCGAGACGCTGAATGCCGACATCCCGCTGACCGTGGACCATTTCCGCTATTTCGCGGGCTGCGTGCGCGCCCAGGAAGGCGCGCTCAGCCATATCGACGAGACCACGGTGGCCTATCACATCCAGGAGCCGCTGGGCGTGGTGGGCCAGATCATTCCCTGGAACTTCCCCATCCTCATGGCGGCCTGGAAGCTGGCGCCCGCGCTGGGCGCAGGCAACTGCGTGGTGCTCAAGCCGGCCGAGTCCACGCCCATCAGCATCCTGATCCTGGCCGAGCTCATTGCCGACCTGCTGCCGCCCGGCGTGCTCAACATCGTCAACGGCTTCGGCCGCGAGGCCGGCATGCCGCTGGCCACCAGCAAGCGCATCGCCAAGATCGCCTTCACGGGTTCCACCTCCACGGGCCGCGTGATCGCCCAGGCCGCCGCCAACAACCTGATCCCTGCCACGCTGGAGCTGGGCGGCAAGTCGCCCAACATCTTCTTCGCCGATGTGATGGACAAGGACGATGCCTTCCTCGACAAGGCCGTCGAAGGGCTGGTGCTGTTCGCCTTCAACCAGGGCGAGGTCTGCACCTGCCCCAGCCGCGCGCTGATCCACGAAAGCATCTACGACCGCTTCATGGAGCGCGTGCTCCAGCGCGTGGCCGCCATCCGGCATGCCAACCCGCTGGACACCGACAGCATGATGGGCGCGCAGGCGTCCAAGGAGCAGCTCACCAAGATCCTGTCGTACCTGGACCTGGGCAAGCAGGAGGGCGCCGAGGTGCTGGCCGGCGGCGGCCAGGCCCACCTGGGCGGCGACCTGGAAGGCGGCTACTACGTGCAGCCCACGCTGTTCAAAGGCCACAACAAGATGCGCATCTTCCAGGAGGAAATCTTCGGCCCCGTGCTGGCCGTGACCACCTTCAAGGACGAGGCCGAGGCCCTGGCCATTGCCAACGACACGCTCTACGGCCTGGGCGCGGGCGTGTGGAGCCGCAACGGCAACGTGGCCTACCGCATGGGCCGCGCCATCAAGGCCGGGCGCGTGTGGACCAACTGCTACCACGCCTACCCGGCGCACGCGGCCTTCGGCGGCTACAAGGAATCGGGCATCGGCCGCGAGACCCACAAGATGATGCTGGACCACTACCAGCAGACCAAGAACCTGCTGGTCAGCTACAGCGAGAACAAGCTGGGCTTCTTCTGAAGTTCTTCCCAGGTGAATGCGGCCGGCGGCGCGCAGCGCGGCCGGCCGCCCAGGAAAGGACCAACCCATGGTTGACAAAGTGATTGCCACCGACGCCGCGCTGGCGCTGATCGCCGACCTGCAGGCCCAGCACGGGCCGGTGTTCTTCCACCAGTCCGGCGGCTGCTGCGACAACAGCGCCGCCAACTGCTACCTGCCCGGCGAGCTGACGATAGGCGCCCAGGACGTGCTGCTGGGCCAGGTGGGCGGCGCGCCCTTCTACATCGGCAAGTCGCAGTACGAATACTGGAAGCACACCCAGCTCATCCTCGACGTGATCGACGGCCAGGGCGGCACCTTCTCGCTGGAGGGCAGCACGGGCAAGGCCTTCCACACACGCTCCAGGCTGTTCACGGACGAGGAATACGCCGAGATCCTGGCCAGCGAGGGCAACGGCCCCTGACAGGGGCCGCGCGGCGGGCTACTTTCCGGTCAGCCGCTTGACCGCGGCCTCGGTCTGGCGCACATGCTCGTCCGGGTCCGAGCCCATGTGCACGAAGCGGACCTTGCCGTCCTGGCCGATCACGTAGGAGATGCGGTCGGCGCGCTGGGGGTTGGCGGCGGCCGAGGCGTCGTAGGCGCGGATGGTCTGCGCCTGCGGGTCCGATGCCACGGCGAACTGGTCACGGCAGGCCTCGGTGGAAAAGCGCTTGAGCGTATCGATGTCGTCATGCGACATGCCCACCACCGTGGCGCCCATGGCCGCGAAACGCGGCGTGGCCTCGGCAAAGGCGTGGGCTTCCATGGTGCAGCCCTGGGTGAAGGCCTTGGGGAAGAAATACAGCACCACCGGCCCCTTCCTGAGGGTGGCGGCCATGTCGAAATCGAAGGCCTTGCCCGCCACCGCAGCCGGCGTGGTGAAGCGCGGCGCGGTGTCGCCCACCTTGAGCGCTGCCTGGGCCAGCGGCGACAGCAGCAGCGCCGCCAGCACGGGTGCGGCGGCGCGCGCGCAGCGGCGGCCCCAAGAGGTGCGATGGTGGGTGGAATCGCCGCAGCGGATATCGGACATGCATGGACTCCTGAGCCTGGAACGGGATGCGCCATTGTGGCCAATCGGCCCGGGCCGCTGGCGCATTTGCCGTGGATCAGCGCGGGGATTCGCCGGGCCTGATCCTGAACCAGATCGAGTACATGGCGGGCAGGAAGACCAGCGTCAGCACCGTGCCGGCGAGCGTGCCGCCGATCAGCGTATAGGCCAGCGTTCCCCAGAACACCGATTGGGTCAGCGGGATGAAGGCCAGGATCGCCGCCAGCGCGGTCAGGATCACGGGCCGGGCGCGCTGGACAGTGGCCTCCACCACCGCCTGGAACGGCGCAAGCCCCTCCTGCTCGTTGTGCTGGATCTGCCCGATCAGGATCAGCGTGTTGCGCATCAGGATGCCCGACAGCGCGATCAGCCCCACCAGTGCATTGATGCCGAAGGGCTGCTGAAAGACGATCAGCGTCGGCACCACGCCGATCAATCCCAGGGGGCTGGTCAGGAACACCATGACCATGGCCGATATCGACCGCACCTGCAAGATGATGATGATCAGCGTGATGGCGATCATGATCGGGAACAGGGGCAGCATGGCCGTCATGGCCTTGCCGGATTCCTCGATGGAGCCGGCCTCGTCGATGCGGTAGCCCGCAGGCAACGCCTTCCTGATGGGCTCCAGCTGCCGGGTGATGGCCGCAGAGACATCGGGCGGCTGCAGGCTGTCATCGATGTCTCCGCGAACCGTGATGGTGGGCATGCGGTCGCGGCGGCGCATGACGGGCTCCTCCATCTGCACGGTGACCTCGCCCAGCTGCGACAGCGGTATGCGCTGGCCAGTGGCGTTGGTGAGCGTGAAGTCGCCGACCCTGGCCACATCGTGGCGGGTGCCGCCCGCAGAACGCGCCATCACCTGCACGGTGCGGATGTCCTCGCGCACGGTGGTCACGGGCACGCCGCTGAGCAGGAATTGCAGCTGCTGCGCGACTGCCGCGGAGGTCAGGCCCATGGCCTGCAGCCGGTCCTGGTCCAGGGTGAAGCGCATGACGGGGGTGCGCACGCCCCAGTCGGAGTTCACGGTCCGCATCATCGGGCTGTCGTGCAGCACCTGGTGCACCTGGCCGGCAATGTCGCGCAGCCGCTGCGGGTCGGGGCCGGAGACGCGATACGCCACGGGGAACGGGGAGTACGGCCCGAACACGATCTGCGATGCGCGCACCTGCGCCTGCGGGGCCAGTCCCTGGGAGATGGCCTCGCGCAACCTGAGCTTGAGTGCGTCGCGCTGCGCCTGGTTGGCGGTGCGCACGACGATCTTGGCGAACGACGGGTCGGGCAGCTCAGGCGAGATGGCCAGAAAAAAGCGCGGTGCGCCCTGGCCGATATAGGCGGTCACGATCTCCGATTCGGGCTGCTGCAGCAGCCAGGCTTCCACCGTGCGGGTGGTCTCGCTCGTCTGGCCGATGGAGGTGCCGTAGGGCATCTGCACCTCGACCATCACCTCGGGCCGGTCGGAGATGGGAAAGAACTGCTTCTTCACGATGGACATGCCCAGCACGGAAGCCACCATGAGCCCGCCCACGACTGCGGCCACCATGCCCTTTCGGGCGATCACCTTGCCCAGCACGCGCCGCAGGCGCTCGTAGCGGGGCGTGCCATACATCGCCGCATGTCCGCCTTCGACCTTCTTGAGAGGGGGCAGCATCTTCACGCCCAGATAGGGCGTGAACACCACGGCCACCACCCAGGACACGATGAGCGCGATGCCGACGATCCAGAACATGTTGCTGGTGTACTCGCCCGCCGTGGAGCGTGCGAATCCGTTGGGCATGAAGCCCACCGCCGTCACCAGCGTTCCGGACAGCATGGGCGCCGCGGTATGGCTCCAGGCGTAGGCGGACGCGGCCACGCGGTCGTAGCCCTCTTCCATCTTCACCACCATCATCTCGATGGCGATGATGGCGTCGTCCACCAGCAGGCCCAGCGCAAGGATCAGCGAGCCGAGCGTGATGCGGTCGAAATTCTTTCCCGTGGCGGCCATGATGATGAACACGGCCGCCAGCGTCAGCGGCACGGCCGCAGCCACCACCACGCCAACGCGCCAGCCCATGCTGGCGAAGCACACCACCAGCACGACCAGCAGCGCGGCCAGGAACTTGAGCATGAACTCATCGACGGAGGCGCTGATGTTCACGGCCTGGTCCGTCACCTTGGTCAGGCCCATGCCCAGCGGCATGTCTGCGTTGATGGCGCCCACCTCCCGGTCCAGCGCCTTGCCCAGGTCCAGCCCGTTCCAGCCGTCGCGCATGACGACGCCCAGCAGCAAGGCAGGCTCCGCACCGTTGCGGATGATGAAGGTCGAGGGGTCTTCGTAGCCGCACTGGACGGTGGCGATGTCGGACAGCTTGACCGTGCGGCCCTGGGCCACGATGGGCGTGTCGCGGATCTTCTGCAGCGCGTCGAACGCCCCGTCGATGCGGATGAACACCTGGGGTCCCTGGGTCTCCACCGACCCGGCAGGCGTGAGGACGTTCTGGTTGTTCAATGCCGCGAAGACGTCCTGCGGACTGATGCCCAGCGTGGCCAGGCGCTCGTGCGAGAACTCCACGTAGATCCGCTCGGATTGCTCGCCGACGATGTTGACCTTCTTGACGCCCGGCACGTGCAAAAGACGCTGGCGCAAGGCTTCGGCATCGCGCACCAGCGCCCGGGGCTCCTCGCCGCGCGCCTTGAGGGCGTAGATCGCAAAGGTCACGTCGGCGTACTCGTCGTTCACCATCGGGCCGATCACGCCCGCCGGCAGGTTGCGGGCCTCGTCACCGAGCTTCTTGCGTGCCTGGTAGAACTCCTCCTGCACCTCGCCGGGGGGCGTGGAGTCGAGCAGGGTCAGCGTGGTGAAGGCCAGCCCCGGTCTGACGAAGGTTTCGGTGCGGTCATACCAGCGCAGCTCCTGCAGGCGCTTTTCCAGCTTCTCTGCCACCTGGTCCTGCATTTCCTGCGGGGTGGCGCCAGGCCAGGCCGTGATGATGGTCATGACCTTGACGGTGAAGGCCGGATCTTCCGCCCGGCCCAGCTTCAGGAAGGCAAAGACACCCGTCAGCGAAATCAGCAGGATCAGGAAGAGCGTGATGGAGCGCTCACGGACGGCAAGCGCCGATAGGTTGAAACGGCCTTCACTCACGGGACGCTCCCGTGGACACGGAGGACGCCGTGGACGTTGTTGCCGTTGTTGCCGTTGAAGGCGCCGGCGCCTCGCTGTCCAGCCGCACCTGCGCACCCTCGCTCAGCAAATGCGCGCCGAGCGCGACGATCCGCTCCCCCTGGTCGAGCGCACCCACCACCTGGGCATTGCCGTCCTGCACCTGAACCACGGTGACGGGCTGGCGCCTGACCTGATCGCCCTGCACCACCCAGACAGCGGCGCCCTTGCCCTCATCGAGGATGGCGCCGATGGGGACCTGCAGGGTTGACTTGCCGGCCGTCGATGTCGATGTCGATGTCGATGTCGATGTCGATGTCGATGTCGATGTCGATGTCCCGCCAATCCTGAGCGTGACCGTGCTGCCCAGCGGGGCGCTGGCCGCCGCGCCGGCGTCCAGCACATAGCGGGCCTCAAAGGTGCGGGTGGCCCGGTCGGCCACATCGGACAGCTGGCGCAGTCTGGCGGGGATGACCACCTCCTCCCTGCCGAACAGGCGGGCCTGGGCCGCCGAGCCCAGCGCGGGGCGCAGTGTCTCGGGCAACTGGACGACCGCTTCGCGCCTGCCGGCATGGGCGAGGCGCACGACCACCTGGCCGGCACTGACGACCTGGCCAGGCTCGGCAAGTGTTTCCATCACGATGCCATCGGCATCGGCCAGCAGTTCGGCGTAGCGGCTGGCGTTCAGCGCTGCGGCGGCCTGCGCTTCGGCCGCCCTGAGCTGGGCGCGGGCGGCATCCGCGGCCGCCTTGATCTGTTCATGGGCCAAGGCCGAAACGGCACCCGTTCCCTGCAGGTCCCGGTAGCGCTGCTCCTCGTCGCTGGCCTGCTGGGCCCGTGCCCTGGCGGCTGCGACGGCCTCCTGCTGGGCATGGGCGGCCAGCTTCAGGTCCACCGGGTCGAGGCGCAGCAATGCCTGGCCGCGCCTGACCGTCTGGCCTGTATCCACCAGGCGCTCGAGCACCTTGCCGGCCACGCGAAATCCAAGATCGCCCTGCACCCTGGCCGCGATGGTGCCGGTGAAGACGCGCTCGGAAGAATGGCCTGGCGCTACCAGGGTGGTGCGAACGAGGGGTGGCTGGGTGCGCGAATCTGGCGGCGGGCTTTTGCCGCAGGCTGCGAGTGCAAGTGACAGTGCGCCGACAGCGGCGATGGACAGATGGCGGTGCCGAAGCATGAGGGGGTCCCGATCAATGAGCAGGACCCGATTCTGTGATTAGTGACCATTTATGTCAATGGTCACAACTGCAGGATTTAGGGCGACAGGCTTCTCAGCACCAATCCGGCCAGTTGTGCGGGCGCCTCGTCCGCATGGTCGAGGCTGTGCTGCAGCATCACCGGGTTCAGATAGGGGAGCATGACCAGGAAGATGGCGCGCCCGGTTTCATCCAGCGGCGTCTTGCGCTCGAAGTCGCCCCGCTGGCGCCCGGCGTCGAGCACCTGCAGCAGCAGCTGATGCATGCGTTCCTCATAGGCCTGCGCTGCCTGCCAGCGCTCGGCCGACGCCGAAATGGCGATCTCGTACAGCTTGCGGTCCTCGGAGAAAAGCCGCAGCGTGGCAGCGACGATCGCCTTGAACAGGCGCCGCAGCTGCTCGGGAGGCGCATCCGTGCTGGCGACGGCCTGGCGGATCTCCGCCTCCATCTCCATCAGGCAGTTGGAACAGATCATCTCGCCGATGACCTGCTTGGACTCGAAGAACTTGTAGATGTAGGCCTTGGAAAAGCCGATGGCCTTGGCAAGGTCGGACACCGTGGTTTTCTCGTAGCCGTAGCGGCTGAAATGCTCTTTCGCCGCAGTCACGATCTGTTGCCGGACATCGTGTTCGACCGGGCCGCGCGCAGAGGTCGGATAGACGTTGGTGGTGCTCATGCGGCCTAGCTTACTCCATCAAAAAAATACTATGCAAGTGACCATTTTGGAATATAGTCACAGCGTCGTCACGCTTCTGACTGTTGAACATGCCGCGTCTTGCCGCCCCCGTCTTTCTGATGCTCGCCAGCCTTTGTGCAGGGTGTGCGGTAGGCCCTGACTACCAGCCGCCCGCCACGGCCCTGCCCCAGGCCTACATGGGGGGCCGCGTTCTGGGTGAGGGCAAGCCTCCCTCGCCGGACTCCCCCACGGACCTTGCAGCCTGGTGGGCAGCCTTTGGCGATGCGCAAATGGCGCGCCTCGTCACGGCGGCACTGCAGCAGAACCTGGATGTTGCCCAGGCCGCTGGCCGCGTGCTTCAGGCACGCGCCGGGCTGGACGCGGCGGCAGCTGCGTTGCTGCCGTCGGCCCAGGTCTCGGCGCAAACGGCCAGGAGCTATCAGTCGGTCGAGACTCCGCTGGGCCGGGTGCTCGACTCCATGCCGGGGTTCGATCGCTACGGCAGCGCCCAGGAGGCCAACCTCGGGGCCAGTTGGGAGCTTGATCTCTTCGGCGGCCTGCGCAGGACCCGGCAGGCCTCCCTGGCCGAGTACCAGGCATCGGAAGCCGGCGCCACTGCCGTGCGGCTCGCGGTGGCCGCCCAGACTGCGGACATCTATATCCAGATTCGCGGCCTGCAGGCGCGGCTGGCAGTGGCACGCTCGCAGGTGCGGACCCAGCAGCAACTTCGCTCCATCGTCGAACTGCGGTGGAACAAGGGCCTGGCACCCGAGCTTCAGCTGCGCCAGGTTGAGGGGGCACTTGCGCGGGCGCAAGCAACCATCCCGCCGCTGGAGAACGCGCTCGAGGCCGCCCTCAACGCCATGGACGTGATGCTGGCCACGGCACCCGGCACGCACCGGGCCGAGCTGGCCGATCCCCGCCCGGTTCCCGTGCTGCCAACCCTTTCCCTGGCGGAGGCGCCCGGCGATCTGCTGCGGCGACGCCCGGACCTCATCGCGGCGGAGCGGCGCCTGGCAGCGTCGAACGCACGCATCGGCGTGGCGATCGCCGAGTACTACCCGAAGCTGTCGATCAGCGGCCTGATCGGCAGCGCCACCTCCATCTCCGCGGGCAATCTCTTCAGCGCCGGCGCATCGCAGGCCAGCGTTGTGGGCGGCCTGCGCTGGCGGCTGTTCGACTTCGGTCGCATCAACGCCCAGATCCACCAGGCGCAGGCACAGGAGGCGGAAAGCCTTGCCGCCTACCGGCAGTCGGTACTGCGCGCCACGGAAGAAGTGGAGAACGCCCTGGTCTCGCTGGACAAGCGGCAGGAGCTGATGGCCGTGCTCGCCAGGGGTGCGGATGCGCTCACGCGGGCCCGGCAGGCCGCAGGCGCCGCCTACGACAAGGGCGTGGTCAGCCTGATCGAGGTGCTGCAGGCGGATGAAAGCCTGCTGGGCGTGCTGGATGCACAGGCGCAGGCCCGGATGGAGTCGGCGCGCTCGACGGTGGCGATCTTCAAGGCGCTGGGCGGCGGCTGGACGCCGGAGCCCCTGCCTTCCAGGGCATTGGCAACCGCCAGCCACGGTCTTCCCGCCAGCGTTGCCCCCTGAACCTGCCACTTCCCGAAAGGAGCCCCCTTTCCACACACAGCAAAGCAATCGAACACCCCTGCGGGACATGCGGCCCAGGCGACCTGCCCAAGCAGGCGGCCGAAGCCATGGCCCGGCTCCACCCACTCCATCTGTCAAACCATGTCAAACACAACCCCCTCCCCCACCGTTGCTGCAGCCGCACGCCTCCTGAAGCCGGCGCTTGCGGCCATCGCCTTCTCGACCTGCTTCGCAGCCCATTCGCAGCCGCAAGACGCCTCGGCAGCCACATCGGACGCAGCGCTTTCCCGCGCCGAAGTCATCGCCGATCTCGCACTCTGGCGCCGCGCCGGATTGGACCGCCATGCGGAGATATCGATCTCCTACGGAGTCGAAACGCAGGAATATCGGGCCGCATACCAGGAGTACCTGCGCCTTCGCAACAGCGAGGCGTTCCAGGCGGAGGTCCGCAAGGCGCTGAGTCGGTAAGGCGGAGCTCCTTCCCGCCCAGGCCATCGCGGCAGCGGCTGGCTGCCCAGGGACGTGGCCCGGGGCTTTGCCTACAGGCCCAGGTCGGACAGACCGGGGTGGTCATCGGGGCGACGCCCCAGCGGCCAGTGGAACTTGCGCTCCGATTCCTGGATGGGCATGTCGTTGATGCATGCGAAGCGCCGGCGCATGAGACCGTCGGCCTCGAATTCCCAGTTCTCGTTGCCGTACGACCGGAACCAGTTCCCGGCATCGTCGTGCCACTCATAGGCGTAGCGGACTGCGATCCGGTTTTCCGCGTACAGCCAAAGCTCCTTGATCAGCCGGTAGTCCAGCTCCTTCTTCCACTTCCTCTCAAGAAGGGCCTGGGCCTCGGCGCGGCTGTTGGCGAACTCCGCCCGGTTGCGCCATTTCGTGTCGGGGGTATAGGCCATCGCGACCTTGGCCGCATCGCGTGTGTTCCATCCATCCTCGGCCAGACGGACCTTTTGGACGGCGCTTGCGAGAGAGAACGGGGGCAGGGGTGGGCGAGTTTCCATGATGTGACCTTTGAAAAGATGTAGAACGATCTGTCTACATGCGCCACTCTAACGGAGGTGGAACGATCTGTCTACAATGTCTTCATGAAAACTCCCGAGCCATCCTTCGAGTCATTGCCGCCCCGCGAGCGCATCCTGGTGGCAGCCCATGGCCTTTTCTACGCAGAGGGCATCCGGGCCACGGGCGTGGACCGGATCATCGAGCGGTCGTCGGTCAGCAAAGTCACCTTCTACCGCCAGTACGCCAGCAAGGACGACCTGATCCGGGCGTACCTCGACTACCGCCATGAACGGTGGATTTCCTGGTTCCAGGCCAGCCTGGCGCAGGAGGCCGCCGGGGGCTCGTCAGCGTTGGATGCCCTGTCCACCACCCTCAGGAGCTGGTTCGGCCAGCCCGACTTTCGGGGCTGCGCCTTTCTCAATGCCGCTGCCGAACTGGGCTCGTCCGACCCTGAGATCCTGGCAACGGTCCGGCGGCACAAGCAGGAAATGTCGTCCGTGCTGGATCGCCTGTTCGGTGGCCATCCCGTGTCCGTGGGCGCTGCGCTCACCCTGGTGGCGGACGGCGCCATCGTCCATGCGCAGATGGGTCAGCCGATCGATGAAGTCATGGCGAACTTCAAGGCAGCGGCCGAAGGGATCGTGAGCCGCCCCGGGTTGTGAGCAGGCTCAGGAGCGGGGCGCCGCTGAGGCTTCGGCGCGCCACAGCGGCAGGTCGTTGCTGCCTCGCCACCTTTGGCCACGCAGGGGCCGGATCTGGCAAGTCAGTGCTTTGCCACACGCTGTCCTGCCGCGTCGATGACGGCTTCGCCGTCCTCCTTGGAGAATGCCCCTTGCTGGGGACGCGGCAGTATGTCCAGCACCACCTCGGATGGCCGGCACAGGCGCGTGCCCAGTGGCGTCACCACAATGGGGCGATTGATGAGGATAGGGTGCCGGAGCATGGCGTCGATCAGCTGGGCATCGGTCCATTCCGGGTCGCCCAGGCCCATCTCGTCATACGGCGTACCTTTTTGCCGCAGAACCTCCCGCACAGGCAGGGCCAGGTCCGCCAGCAGCCGCTCCAGCGTGGCCCGGTCGGGCGGTGTCTTGAGGTATTCGATGACGGCGGGCTCCTCGCCGCTGTTGCGGATCAGGGCCAGCACGTTGCGCGATGTGCCGCAGGCGGGGTTGTGATAGATCGTGATGGTGCTCATGGCAGGTGGGTTCTGTGAGGGAATTCAGGCAGCCACGCTCAGGCGCAGCGCAAGGGCGGCAAGCGTGATGAGCAGCACGGGGGCCGTCAAAACCGTACCGACCCTGAAGTAGTAGCCCCATCCGATGGTCATGCCTTTGCTGGCCAGCACATGCAGCCACAGCAGCGTGGCCAGGCTACCGATGGGCGTAATCTTCGGGCCCAGGTCGCAGCCGATCACGTTGGCGTAGACCATGGCATCCCTGACCACGCCGGTGGCACTGGAGGCATCGATCGACAGCGCACCCACCAGCACGGTGGGCATGTTGTTCATCACAGACGACAGCAGGGCCGAGAGCACCCCCGTGCCAATGGCTGCGCCCCAGACGCCGCCTTGGGCAAAGCGGTCCAGAACGGATGCGATAGAGGTGATCAGCCCGGCATTGCGCAATCCGTAGACCACCAGATACATGCCCAGCGAGAACACCACGATCTGCCACGGCGCGCCATGCAGTACCTTGCGGGTGCTGATGACGCAGCCGCGTGCCGCCACGGCCAGCAGCAGGGCGGCACCTGCGGCCGCGACCGCGCTGACAGGCACGCCCAGCGGCTCCAGCCCGAAGAAGCCGACCAACAGCAGGACCAGGACCACCCAGCCCGCGCGAAAGGTCGCCGGATCGCGGATCGCATCGGCCGGGCGCCTGAGCTGGGCCAGGTCATAGGTTGCGGGAATGCCGCGCCGAAAGAACAGCATCAGCATGGCGAGGCTGGCCAGCACCGAGGCGAGATTGACCGGCACCATTACCGAGGCGTATTCGTTGAAGCCGATGTTGAAAAAGTCGGCCGAGACGATGTTGACCAGGTTGGAGACGATCAGCGGCAGGCTGGCCGTGTCGGCGATGAAGCCTGCTGCCATGACGAATGCCAGCGTGGCGGAGGGCGAAAAGCCCAGCGCCACGAGCATGGCCATCACGATGGGCGTGAGGATCAGGGCGGCGCCGTCATTGGCGAACAAGGCGGACACAGCCGCACCCAGCAGCACGATGAACGCGAACAGCTTGCTGCCCCGGCCGCCGCCCCAGCGTGCGAAGTGCAGCGCGGCCCATTCGAAGAAGCCGGCCTCGTCAAGCAGCAGGCTGATGATGATGACGGCCACAAAGGTGGCGGTCGCATTCCACACGATGCCCCAGACCACTGGAATGTCGGAAAGATGCACCACGCCGGCCAGCAGGGCAACGACCGCGCCCAGCGAGGCGCTCCAGCCAATGCCCAGGCCGCGCGGTTGCCAGATAACCAGCACAAGGGTGGAGATGAAGATCAGGACTGCCATGAGCATGGTGCTGGGAGATTCGGGTTTCAGAAGGCGCGCATTCGTGGACGAAGGGGGCGTCAGTGGGAGGCCAGTTCGCGGGCGGTGCCCTGTAGCCTTGCCTTTTCCAGCTTGTCGTCGGGCAGATTGACCAGCAGCTCCAGACGACGGCGCATCATGTGCAGAGTCTGTCGGAATGCTTCCAGCTTGACCTCTTCAGATGCGTCTCCCTGCGAGGGATCGGCGTATCCCCAGTGGGCGGTGGCGGGGTGGCCGGGCCAGATCGGGCAGACCTCGCCAGCTGCGTTGTCGCAGACGGTGATGATCAGGTCCATCTGCGGCGCAGCCCCTGCACAGATACGCCGGCACGTTGCAGCACCTGCAAGCTCAAGGGATTGGGCTGCTGATTCGCGCGGGGGCTGCTGCCGGCCGAATACGCTTTGAAGCGCCCATTGCCCATGTCGTTGAGCAAAGCTTCGGCCAGGATGCTGCGCGCCGAGTTGTGAGTGCACAGGAACAGGACATTCAGGGGGGTGATGGAATCAGACATGGTGGCTTAGCAGCAGGACGTGGAGGAAGAGGAAGCTACGGTGCCTGGGGCGCAGCAGGCAGATGCGGCCGCCTGGCGCGGGGCCGTCGGCGCGCAGCACGCGCCGCTGGCTCCGACAGCTGCATCAGGGGCCTCGTGAAACACGGGAATGTTCTCCAGCGAATGAAAGTGCTCCCAGGCAATCCCCTGGGGATCGGTGATCCAGTGCTTGTCGCTGCGTGCATAGCAGCAGGTGGTGGCGCCTTCGTCGAGCATCGCCAGGTCGGCGGCCCTGGCGCGTGCCTTGAGCGCATCCAGCTCCTCGGCCTCATCCACTTGGAAGCCCAGGTGGTCCAGGCCGGCTTTCTCGCCTCGCGTCGAAATGGCGAAGTTCACCCGGGGCTCATCCAGCATCCACTTCGCGTAGTCGCTTTCCACGCGGGCGGGCTCGGCACCAAACAGCTGGGAATAGAACGCGATGTTCTTGGCCAGATCGTCGACGTGCATATGGACATGGAAGCGTTTCATCGTGGACTCCGTTCAGCAGTTGCAGGGCAAGGCATCCACCGTGGCGCATGCGGCGCCCTGGCAGCAGTTTTCGGTAAGGTAGGCGAGCAGGTCGTTCATCGCCGCAAAGGACGCCCGGTACAGCACATTGCGGCCCAGGCGCTCCTGGCTGACCAGCTCGGCATGGGACAGCTCCTTGAGGTGGAACGACAGCGCGTTGGGTGCGATACCCAACTGTTCGGCCAAGGCGCTGGGCGTAAGCCCCGCAGGGCCGGCGACTACCAGGGCGCGGAAAACGCGCAGGCGCGCTTCATGGGCCAGGGCCGAAAGCGATCGGATGACTTGGGTTTCTTGCATTCATCAATAATACAACTATTGTTGAATTGTTGTTGAAAAAAATGAGGGCGGCCGTGCGGCTCCATTGCGCAAGCTCCGTGCGGAACGCCACTGAACACGCCGCGCGTCACGCAGATAACTCGTTGATTTCTCACGTCCTCGCAAGCCATGCGCCATCGATCTTTAGAGAGATGCGCCACTGAACTTTCGTCTGTACGGAAAACGCGCCACTGCACTTTAGTTTTTTTGGCCAGCAAGGCTGAGGAGCGAGCTATCGGCCGAGGCGCAAGGGCTCAGGGCCGATGTGCGGCGGCGTCGCGGGTTGCCATGGGCTCTTGTGTGGCAGCTACCGACCCGTTGCAGTCGTTTGTCGCTGGCCTGTCGGTGTCGGCTTTGCCTCGGCAGCTGCCGCCCCCGCTGCCGGGCGAACTCACGCTGCATGGCGCCAAGCAGTCCTTAGCCTCTGCGACAAGCGCTGGCCCAAATGGTGGGGCTACTCGAAGGCTAGGACATTCTCCGGGCGCTCGCCCCGTGCCAGTGATCGTCTCACCCCCACTCAAACTTGCAGTCCCGAAACACGGATGGACGGCCAGGCTCGCCATGACACCCTGACAGCTCTACCCTCGCAAACATCGCCATCAACGGCGGACAGCACATCCACTGATGCTGACGACGTTCACACGGGGCGCAGCTGAAAACATTTCAGAACTTCATAGACACCGCCACGCGCATATTCCGCGCCTCCCCGTAGTACGACGAGGTCGAAACCCCTTGGTACTTGCGGTCGAAGACGTTGTAGAGGTTGGCCGAGACCGTGAGCTTCGGATTGATGGCGTATTGCACCATCAGGTCGGCCACAGCATAGCTTTTCTGCTCGACACGGCTGACGTTGGGCAGGCCCAGGAAGGAGAGGTCGCTCCAGGTGCCGCTTTGCCAGCGCGCGCCGCCGCCCACGGTCAGGCCGTGGCCTATGTGAGGCAGGCGGTAGGTGGTGAACAGCTTGAGGGTGTTGCGCGGGATTTCGGGGTTCAGGCGGTTGCGCTCGGCGTCGCGCGCGATGTTGCGGGCAAAGCCGACGGAGGCGTTCCAGTGGCGGCGGATTTCGCCGGTCATCTCCACCTCGAAGCCACGCGTTTCGGCGCCCTTGACGGCACGGTAGGCCTGCTCGCCATTGGGCGCGTAGCTGCCCGTGATGGCCTGGGCCACGTTGTCCTGCAGCAGGCGGTAGACGGCGGCGCCCACCTGCAGGCGCTTGTCCAGCAGCTCGCCCTTGAGGCCCAGCTCGTAGCTGCGGCCCAGGAGGGGATCGAGCTTTTTGCCGTGGATGTCCAGGCTGCTCTGCGCCTGGAAAATATCGGTATAGCTGGCATAGGCCGACCAGTCGCGGCCCACGTCCAGCACCAGGCCGGCGAAGGGCGTGAGCTTGCCGTTTTCGGCCATGGCGCTGCCGCTGGTCTCGCCGCTGGCGAAATCGGTGTAGCTGTCGCGACGCTTCCAGTTCGTGATGCGTGCGCCCGCGATGACGGACAGCCGGTCCGTGGGGCGCAGCTGCAGCGATCCGTAAGCACTGCTGCTGCGTTCCACGGCCGCGCTGCGGCCTAGTACCGGGTTGTCGGGCTGCACCGGCGTGCGGCCATCCCAGGTGAAGAGGTTGTCTATGGTGTTGTCCCAGCTGGGGAAGGCCCAGCGGCCATGCGAGCCGCTGTCGTTGCGCGTGCGCGCCACACTGGCGCCGAAGGCGGCCTGGTGCTGGCGTCCCAGCAGCTGGAAGGGACCGGAAGCCGTGAGGTCCAGCGTGTCCTGCCGAGGCCGCCCCGTCCACCAGGCGGCCCACAGGCCGGCACCTGCGCCGGTGGTGCGGTCCACAGGCTGTTCATTGGTCCAGCCCGGAATCTCGTCATAGCTGCTGCGGTCGAGCGTGTAGATGGCCTTCAGGCGCCAGTCGCTGGCCATGCGGTGCTCGAGCGAGGCGAAGACGCTGCGGTAGTCCCGCCGTGCCGAGGCCCAGCGCGCGCCCGAGGACGCGGAGCGGCTCCAATCGATGCGCGTGCCATCCGTGTAGAAGAAAGGCCGGCCCCCACGGCCTACGCCAGAAGCGTCGTAGTCCTGCGCGGAAAAGCCCACGGTGGCCAGCGTGGACGGCGACAGGTCAGCCTCCACCACGCCGTACAGCGAGCGGCTGCGGTCCTGCTCGTAGTCGACCTTGGAATGGCGGTTCTGCGACACGGCCACGATGCGCCCGCGCACCGATCCGGAGGCGTTGAGCGGAGATGACAGATCCACCTCGGCACGTGCGAAATCCCAGGAGCCTGCCGTGAGCCTGGCGCTGCCCTGGAACTCGGCCGTGGGCAGCTTGCGCACCAGGTTGATGGTGGCGCCGGGCGTGCCCGCGCCGCTCATCAGCCCCGAGGCGCCGCGCACGACTTCGACGCGGTCGAACATGGCCATGTCGCTGGTCTGGAAGATGGCCGGGTAGTCGCTGAACAGGCGGTTGACGCCATCGACCTGGAAGTTCTTGATCTGAAAGCCCCGCGCGAAGAACTGGTTGGTGTCACCGCCCGTGGGGCCGTACTGCGCATAGCTCAGGCCCGTGGTCTGGCGGGCGATGTCTTCCTGCAGCACGATGCCCTGGTCGTCCATGCGCTGGCGCGTGATCACGCTGACCGACTGCGGCGTCTCGCGCAGCGACAGGGACAGGCCCGTGGCGGCCCGCGATTCGCTGGCGGCGTAGGACTGCGTGCCCTCGGTGACGGCGCTGCGCTCGGCCTGGGCGGTGACGCGCACCTCGGCCAGCGTGGCCGCGCCGGTGGGCGTTCCCACGGCCAGGGACGGTCGCACCACAAAGCCGCCGCCCTCGCGCGGCAGGGCCTGCAGGCCCGTGCCGGCCAGCAGCGCGGACAGGGCCTGGTCCACGGTTCGATCACCCTGCACGCCGGGGCTGGTCCTGTCTGCGGTCTGGGCGGTGGAGAAGGACAGCAGGATGCCCGCCTGGGCGCCAAAGCGATTGAGCGTGGCGGTCAGCGGCCCGGCAGGAATGTCGTAGCGCTGCACTGCCTGGGCGTGGGGCTGTGCCTGTGCGTGGGCCTGCGCCGGGGCAAGCACCGCCACCAGCGGCAGTGCCAGAACGGCGGGGCGCAAGGCCTGCCGCAGTTGAAATGCCAGTCGTGTGGCGCGAAAAGTCGGGTGATGGCCCATGGTGTGCGTGTCCCTCGGTCCTGGATGGTTGGCAATGGAATGCGGACGCAGAAAAAAGCGCTTCATCTCCATTGCCCCGCGAGACGCGAAAAGCGATCAGCCAGGATCGACAAGAGCCAGGAAATCAGGCCGGCTCGACCACCACCCAGTAGCGCGTGGCCGTGCGCAGGCGCACCGGCAGGGTGGCCAGCAGCATGGCCAGCACCTGGTCGGTGTCGGCCAGCGGATAGGTGCCGCTGACGGGCAGCTGCGCCACGGCACCATCGCAGTCCAGGTGGCCGGGCCGGTAGCGCGACAGCTGGTCCAGGAACTCGGCCAGCGGCATGTCCTGGGCCACCAGCATGCCGCGCGTCCAGGCTGCCAGGGCCGGATCGGCGGGCCCGGCCGGCGTGGTGGCCTGAGCGTCGAACTGCGCCTGCTGGCCTGTTTGCAGCAGATGGAGGTGGCCGGGCCGTTCGCGGGGCGCGATCTCCGTGGCGCCTTCAAAGACCGCAACCCGGCTGGGCCCCTGGCCGCGCTGGCGCACGACGAAGCGCGTGCCCAGGGCACGTATGCGGCCATGGCGGGTTTCGACGAGCAAGGGCGGCGCACTATCCTTCAGGCCCTGGGCCGTGGCCACCTCGATGTCGCCGCCGCGCAGGCGCACCAGGCGCTGCTGCGGGCTGAAATCCAGGTCGACCGCGCTGTCGGCATTCATCTGCAGCTGGGTGCCGTCCGGCAGGCGCAGGCTGCGCCGCTGGGCCGTGCCCGTGCGCAGGTCCGCCCCCAGGCCGGCCAGCCAGTCGCCCGAGGATGCCGGACCTCTCCATGCCACGGCACCGGCACCCGCGCCCGTGAACAGCAGCACGGCCAGGCTGCGCACCGCCAAGCGCCGCCCGCGCCCGCGTGCCGTGCGCGCGGCCTGGGCCAGGGCCACGCTGGCCGGCGTACCGGATAGCGGCTGCAGGCGTGCGCCCATGGCCTCTATGCGCAACCAGGCGCGCTCATGGTCGGGATGGGATTCGCGCCAGTGCTGCAGGCGCTGCACCAGCATCTCGCGCGTGCCGGCGCTGTGATCATCGGACTGCAGCTCCACCAGCCATTCGGCGGCCTGCTCGCGCACCGCAAGAGGAATGGGCAGGCTCATGCGCCGTCGTCGTCCAGAAAGCAGACTTGCACCACGGCCCGCGCGATATGGCGGCGCACGGTGGGCACGGAAAGGCCCAGTTCAGCCGCGATGTCGGCCTGCCTCACGCCGTCGATCTGCGACAGCAAAAAGGCCTGGCGCACGGGCAGTGGGAGCAGGGCCAGCAGGCGGTCCACCTCGACCAGGGTCTGCAGCACGATGGCGCGGTGCTCGGGGGACGGGGCCACGGCCTCGGGCATGAGGGCCAGGGCGTCCAGATAGGCCTGCTCCACGCAGCGCTTGCGGTAGAGGTTGGCGGCCAGACCCTGGGCAATGGTCATCAGCAGGGCACGCGGTTCGCGAATGGCCTGGATCTCGGCGCCGCTACGGCCCAGCAGGCGCACATAGGTGTCCTGGGTCAGATCGGCCGCATCAAAGGCATTGCCCAGGCGCTTGCGCAGCCAGCCCAGCAGCCAGCCGTGGTGGTCGGAGTAGAGAGTGGCGACATCGGGAACAAGGGCGCGGTCGGCGGCGGGCATGGGAAAGCGGCACGAGTGAAGCAGGAGGAAAGGCACCGGGGCAATATGCAGCGGCAAACAAGAATGCTTCTTATTTTCATTGTATCCAAATCCTACATCGTCAGTGCACCAACCTGCGCACCAACGCCTGAGTGCGGACGCTCGGCGCGAGCACCATCGTGGGCTGATTCCACCTTCGTTGAAACCAGTCGGAGCGACGGCATTGAGTCGACCGGAATCAGCGGTGCAGCGCGAAATGGGGCCTTCGAGGCGAAGCACGGCGCACCGAAGAATCGACTGGCCACTTCCAAACGGTGAAGCGGTCGTCCGACAATGGAAGCCTTCAACGGCCGGTGTTGGTCGTCCCTGTCACTCTCGCTTTGCACAGTGAAGGGCGTAGATCAGCCTGAGGCCATCGTTAGAAAGTCTGCAGTTGCCAACTGCTCCGCAGCGATTGCTGCTGCTCACGGCCACCTCGTGACCTATCAGTTGCAGCCACATGGTGGTCATCCAAGCTTCAGGGCTGGCGGCATCGCCAGATGCTTCGCTCCTCATCCGCACCCGACCTGGTGAAGCTCCCCTTTAGGACTGGGCCGTCATCGTGCCACGAAGGCGGAGCTTTTCTCCCTCTGACCACAGAGGTCACC
The DNA here is from genome assembly GCF_018437695.1 of Delftia sp. WY8. NCBI lineage: Bacteria > Pseudomonadati > Pseudomonadota > Betaproteobacteria > Burkholderiales > Comamonadaceae > Delftia > Delftia sp. WY8. The sequence continues at coordinate 4,669,698 of NZ_CP049795.1, read as the reverse complement.
AGACGAGGCCTCGGTCTCGTTCGCGCCTGATCAAGGGCAGTCACTCTGCACGGCTGGCTGATCTTGGGTGCGCTCAGCACCACGGCCAGGGCGCCTTCGATGCGACGTTAGGTCACAGCCCGCAAGGCTGCATGGTGATTCAGCGACAGCCTTTCGTCGGAAGTTCTGTGTGCTCCTGCAAGCCGCGCTTCGCCGCTGGCCAGCGCGGGCGCGCCCCGAAAAAACTAAAGATCAGTGGCGGAAAGCTAATGTGTAGTGGCGTTCCGCACTCCGCGCCGGATGTGCCGTCTTGCGGCACATCCGGCCCTACCCCTTGAAACCTGGCCGAATTGCCTTATTATTAGCACTCGTTGGGTATGAGTGCTAACAATCCTCTGTCCCACATTGCTTCGAATGCCGGCCCGCCGGGCCGGCAAGTCTTTGTTTCAACTTTGTTGATGATTTAGGAGTTGGTATGAACCTGCGTCCCCTGCACGATCGCGTGATCGTCAAGCGCCTCGAAAACGAAACCAAGACGGCTTCGGGCATCGTGATCCCCGACAACGCCGCCGAGAAGCCCGACCAGGGCGAAGTGCTGGCAGTGGGTCCCGGCAAGAAGAACGACAAGGGTGAAGTGATCGCCCTGAACGTGAAGGTCGGCGACCGCGTTCTGTTCGGCAAGTACAGCGGCCAGACCGTCAAGGTCCATGGCGACGAACTGCTGGTGATGAAGGAAGACGACCTGTTCGCGGTCGTCGAAAAGTAATCCACGCGCTTCGAAACCGCACTTTCCAACTGAATCCGGAGAATTGAAATGGCAGCAAAAGACGTAGTTTTCGGCGGCGAAGCACGCGCTCGCATGGTTGAAGGCGTGAACATCCTGGCCAACGCGGTCAAGGTCACGCTGGGCCCCAAGGGCCGCAACGTGGTGCTGGAGCGCTCCTTCGGCGCCCCCACCGTGACCAAGGACGGCGTGTCGGTCGCCAAGGAAGTGGAACTCAAGGACAAGCTGCAGAACATGGGCGCCCAGCTCGTGAAGGAAGTGGCCTCCAAGACCAACGACATCGCCGGTGACGGCACGACCACCGCCACCGTGCTGGCACAGGCCATCGTCCGCGAAGGCATCAAGTACGTGGCCGCCGGCCTGAACCCCATGGACCTCAAGCGCGGCATCGACAAGGCTGTCGCCGCCCTGGTGGAAGAGCTGAAGAAGCAATCCAAGGCCACCACCACCTCCAAGGAAATCGCCCAGGTCGGCTCGATCTCCGCCAACTCCGACGAATCCGTGGGCAGCATCATTGCCGAAGCCATGGACAAGGTCGGCAAGGAAGGCGTGATCACCGTTGAAGAAGGCAAGTCGCTGGCCAACGAACTCGACGTCGTCGAGGGCATGCAGTTCGACCGCGGCTACCTGTCGCCCTACTTCATCAACAACCCCGAAAAGCAGGTTGCCCTGCTGGACAACCCCTTCGTGCTGCTGTTCGACAAGAAGATCAGCAACATCCGCGACCTGCTGCCCACGCTGGAAGCCGTGGCAAAGGCCGGCCGTCCCCTGCTGATCATTGCAGAAGATGTCGAAGGCGAAGCCCTGGCAACGCTGGTGGTCAACACCATCCGCGGCATCCTGAAGGTTGTGGCTGTCAAGGCTCCTGGCTTCGGCGACCGCCGCAAGGCCATGCTGGAAGACATCGCCATCCTGACGGGCGGCAAGGTCATCGCTGAAGAAGTGGGCCTGGCGCTGGACAAGGTGACCCTGGAAGACCTGGGCCAGGCAGTGCGCATCGAAATCGGCAAGGAAAACACCACCATCATCGACGGTGCTGGCCAAGCTGCTGAAATCGAAGCCCGCGTCAAGCAGATCCGCATCCAGATCGAAGAAGCCACCAGCGACTACGACCGCGAAAAGCTGCAAGAGCGCGTGGCCAAGCTGGCCGGCGGCGTGGCCGTGATCAAGGTCGGCGCCGCCACCGAAGTCGAGATGAAGGAAAAGAAGGCCCGCGTTGAAGACGCCCTGCACGCTACCCGCGCTGCTGTGGAAGAAGGCATCGTGGCCGGCGGCGGCGTGGCTCTGCTGCGTGCCAAGCAAGCCGTGGGCGAACTGAAGACCGGCGACGCCGAGCAGGACGCCGGCATCAAGCTGATCATGAAGGCCATCGAAGCGCCCCTGCGCGAAATCGTGGCCAACGCCGGTGGCGAGCCCTCGGTGGTGGTCAACGCCGTGCTGAACGGCTCGGGCAACTACGGCTTCAACGCCGCCAACGACACCTACGGCGACATGCTGGAAATGGGTATCCTGGACCCGACCAAGGTGACGCGTACGGCCCTGCAGAACGCCGCTTCCGTGGCATCGCTGCTGCTGACGACCGAAGCCATGATCGCCGAGTCCCCCAAGGCTGAAGGCGCCCCCGCCATGCCCGACATGGGCGGCATGGGTGGCATGGGCGGCATGGGCATGTAATTGCCCGCCGCAACCGGGCAGGCCTTGCGCCATACCCGGTTTGCCCCGCAAGGAAAAGGCCGCCCTCGGGCGGCCTTTTTCATTGCATGAACGCTGTTGCCGATGTCCTCAGGACACGGCCTGGCCCCAGGCCCGGCCCAGGCGCGCCACGGCCTCGGTGATCTGGGGCACGGTGGGCGCCGCATACGACAGGCGCATGCACAGGCCGGCCTGCTGCGCCGCCTCGGCCGGGAAGAAGGCCTTGCCTGGCACATAGAGCACGCCCTGCTCCACAGCGGCCGTGAACAGCGCCCGGGCCAGGGCCTCGGGCTCGCCCGCATGCCGTTGTGGCGGCAGCAGCTGCGCCCAGACGAACATGCCGCCCGCAGGCCGCACGAAGCGGATCTGCTCGCCCAGGGCCGACTGCATGCCCGAGCACAGCGCATCCATGCGCGCCGCGTACTCGGCGCAGGCCTGGGCCAGCTGGGGCGCATAGCGGCCCGAGCGCAGATAGTGCGCGGCGATCATCTGCGCCAGCGGCGAGGTGCACAGATCGGCCGTCTGCTTGGCGATGGTGCAGCGGCGCAGCAATTGGGCGTCGGCCAGCATCCAGCCGATGCGCAGCGCAGGCGCCACGGTCTTGGACAGGCTGGACAGGTAGACCACGGGATTGGCCTGGGCGCCGCACAGCGCCAGGCCCGTTTCGTAGATCGACGGTTCGCGCTGGCCGGTAAAGCGCAGCTCGCCATAGGGGTCGTCCTCGACGATGACAAAGCCATGCTCGCGTGCCAGCGCCACCAGAGCCGTGCGCCGCGCCGCGGGCAGCAGGGTGCCGCCCGGGTTGGAGAAGTTGGGCACGGTATAGAGCAGCTTGGGGGCACGCGCATGGGGCCACTGCGCCAGCAGGCGGGCCAGGGCCTCGGTGTCCAGGCCCTGCTCGTCCGTGGGCACGGCAACGACCTGTGCCTGGGCCAGCTTCAGGGTCTGCAGCGTGGCCGGGTAGGCAGGCACCTCGACCAGCACCGGATCGCCAGGCTCCACCAGCACCTTGACCAGCAGGTCGAAGGCCTGTTGCGAGCCCGTGGTCACGATCATGTCGGCCGGCGTGCAGGCAATGCCGCGCGTGGCGCACAGCGCGGCCAGGGCTTCGCGCAGCGGCAGCTGGCCTTCACTGGCGCCGTACTGCAGGCTGGCGGCAGCGTCCTGCTGCAAAGCGGCCATCGCGGCCTGTTGCAGGCCTTCGGCATCGAACAGGCTGGGCGAGGGATAGCCGCCCGCCAGCGAGAGCATGCCGGGGCGGCTCAGATAGGGAAACAGCTCGCGTATGGGCGAGCCTTCGGGATGTGCGAACAGCGGGTTGAACAGATGGGCGGTGGGCGACTGAATGCCCAGGTCTGCAGTGCTCATGAAGGCCTCTTGCGGCTTTGCAAAAAACAAAGGGGCGCGTGCACAGGCCTGGCGCCTGCGCATGCGCCCCGGGAAAGGGGATACAGGGTGGATGCCGGCCAAAGCCGGCATCCAGGCAGCCGGTCAGGCCACAGCCTGGGCGGCCTGGGTGCGCAGCGCGCTGCGCAGCTGGTCGATGGAGCGCTGCTGCGCCTGCTCGTACAGCGCGATCTCGTCATGCACGCGGGCACCCAGGTCGGCCTCGAAGGCCTGCTGGGCCGCATGGGCCGCGTACTGCTTTTGCTCTTCGCCGCCCAGGTTGGACTGGAAGATGCCGGCCGCGCTCACGGGCAGGAAGTCTTCGTAGACGATGGGCTCGGCCTGGGCCAGGCCACGGGCGATCAGGGCGTCCAGGTCCGAGGCGGCGGCCGCGGCGGCCTCGCCTGCGGCCAGGGCGGCTCCCTCGTCGCTCAGCGTGAAGCGGTAGAAGGCCAGGTCCTGGCGGCGCAGTTGCTCATGGGTGTCGGGGAAAGCCTCGAAGACCTGGGCCAGCCGGCTGCCGTAGTCGGGTGCGGCACTGCCCGCGCTGCCCATGTCGCGCACCTGGGCCAGCAGCTGGTCGTAGAGCGCGCGGCCCTTGCGCGTGAGCGCCACGCCGCGCTGCTCGATCTCGCCGAAGCGCGCCGTGTGCGAGCCTGCGCCCGTGGCATCGCCGGCAAAACGCACGGTCTCCTTGAGCGCCTTGAAGCTGGTCTGGCGCAGCAGGATGGGGCAGGCACGGCGCGGCGGGCCTTCGACCACGTCCTTGGCATCCATGCCGCGTGCTGGCATGGCGGCCTGGGCCGCGTCGATGTCCAGGGTGCGCGGCGTCAGGTGGTTGATGTGCGGGCCCTTGAAGCAGACCACGTCGGCGATCAGGCGGTGGGCCTTGTGCAGCGCGTCGTAGGTGGCGCCGTCCACGGTGGATTCGCTGTGCCAGCGGAAGGTCTCCAGCGCCTCGCCGACGAATTCATCGGCCTCGGCATCGGTGAGGCCGCCGTTGGCCTCGGACTGGGCGATCAGCGCCAGCGCGCGCTCGGTGAAGATGTTGCGGCGCGCCAGGATGGCGGCGGCCTGGGCGCGCAGCGCCTCGTCGGCGATCAGGTCCAGGCGCAGCAGCGAGGTGAAGACGCGGAAGGGATTGGCCAGCAGCGCGGCATCGCTGACGGGACGGAAGGCCGTGGAGTGCACGGGCACGCCGGCCACCGACAGGTCGTAGTAGCCCACGGGCTCCATGCCCATGATGGCGAACAGGCGGCGCAGCATGGACAGCTCGGCGGCCGTGCCCACGCGGATGGCGCCGTGGCGCTCCACGCCCAGGCGGGCCAGCTCGCCACTGCGCTGCATCCGGGCCAGCAGCTCAGGCTCGGCCTGCAGCGTGCGCTGGTTGATGTCGGCCACGAGTTCGATCAGCGTGCCGTACTGGGGCACTTCATCGCGGTACATCTCGGACATGGCGCTGGAAAAGCGCGCGCGGATCTCGTCGGAAGGCACGAAGGCGTTGGCGGACGTAGAAGACATGGTGCTTGTGGGGACTGATGGTGGGGCCGCAGATCAGCCTGCGGCATGGTGAATTCCTGGCATGCATGCTAGGTCTGCGCCTTGAGCCTGGTCAAACGATAATCGGGCCCATAGGTCATTCCCAAACAGAATGCCCCTCCCACGATTGCCCCACCGCTCCCTGCCATGCTGCTGTCCCGCCGTTTCCTGCCCCCCATGTCCCTGCTGTGCGCCTTCGAGGCGGCGGCCCGGCACCAGAGCTTCACGGCAGCTGCGGCCGAGCTGCACCTGACGCAAAGCGCCGTCAGCCGCCAGATCCGAGCGCTGGAGGAGCGGCTGGAGGCAGAACTCTTTGTGCGCGAGCGCCAGACCGTGCGCCTGAGCCCGGCCGGCCAGGCCTATGCGCAGGAAATCCGGGGCGCGCTGATGCGCATCTCCACGGCCACGCTGGGCTTTCGGGCCAACCCGCGCGGCGGCAGCCTGAACCTGGCCATCCTCCCCACCTTCGGCACGCGCTGGCTGGCGCCGCGCCTGCCGCAGTTCTTCAGCGCCCACCCGGGCATCACCATCAACCTGACGACGCGGCTGTCCCAGTTCGACTTCCAGCTCGAAGCCGTGGACGCCGCCATCCATTTCGGCCTGCCGCACTGGCCGGGCGCCGAGCTGGCCTTTCTGATGAGCGAGACCGTGGTGCCTGCCTGCAGCCCCGCCCTGCTGGCCCAGCATGGCTTTGCCCAGCCCCAGGACCTGCTGCAGGCGCCGCTGCTGCACCTGGCCTCGCGCCCCGATGCCTGGCAGCGCTGGCTGTCCGTGCACCATGCGCCCATGGCCGAGGGCCAGGGCATGCTGTTCGACCAGTTCGCCACCGCCGCCCAGGCCGCCATCGCCGGCGTGGGCGTGGCCTTGCTGCCGCGTTTTCTGATCGAGCGGGAACTGGCCCAGGGCGATCTGGTGCGTGCCCTGCCCCATCTGCCCGAGATGGAAAGCGCCGAGCGCTACTACCTGGCCTGGCCCACAAGCCGCGGCAACTACCCGCCGCTGCAAAGCCTGCGCGAGTGGCTGCAGCAGGCGGCCCAGGATTTCATGCGGGACGGCCCGCAGCCCTGACGCCCGCAGCGCCTGCCACCAGCGCCTGCAGCGCCGCCACCGGCAACTGCCCGGCCAGGCCGATGGCCACGATGGCGGGCACCTGCTGCTGCTGTACGGGCGCTGATGCGGCACGCAGCCGGCCGCTGCGCCCGGCAAACTGAAGCTCGCTCCACTGGCCCGCCCCGGTCTGCACCACGCCCTTGAGCCGCAGCACGCCAGCCGGCATGGCCTGCAGCCACGCCTGCAGGGCCGTCTCGCACAGCCCCCCGGGCGGCTGGCAGGACCAGGTCTCGAACTGCCGGCCATGCATGGGGCGCGCAGTGCTGGCACCCCATGAGACCTCCCGCACGCCACGCAGCAGGGCTGCGCCACTGAGCAGCTCCACGGGCACCCGGGCTTCGTGCACATCGCAGCGTTGCGCGGCTGGCGCGTGGCTGGCTATCCAGCCGTGCACGCGCTCCAGGGTCCGGGCTTCGGCCAGATCGGTCTTGTTGACGATGACCAGGTCGGCCCGGGCCACCTGGCGCTGCAGCGTGTCGGCCAGCAGCGGATCGGCCGCCTGCCCGGGCAGGGCAGCGGCATCGACGACCACGATGACGCCGTCCAGCGCCAGTGCGGGATCGGCCAGGCCCAATTGGGCGATGCGCCAGGGATCGGAGACGCCGCTGGCCTCGACCACCACGGCGTCGAAGCGCTCGCGCTGCTGCAGCACGCCGATCAGGGCCATGGAGAGGTCATCGCCGATCTGGCAGCACACGCAGCCATTGGTCAGCGCAATGGTGTCGCCACTGTGGGCCTTGATCAGGCCTGCATCGATGTTGAGCGCACCGAAGTCGTTGACCAGCACGGCCAGCCGCTGGCCATCCGCATGGCGCAGCCAGTGGTTGAGCAGCGTGGTCTTGCCGGCGCCCAGGAAACCGCCGATGACCGTGAACGGCAGCCGCTGTCCCATGTCATGCCGCCTTGAAGACGCGCCCCGACAGCACCGTGCCCCAGACCCGGAGGTCCTTGAGCACCATGGGGTCCAGAGACAGCGGATCGTCCTCCAGCACGCAGAAGTCGGCGCGCTTGCCGCATTCGATGCTGCCGATCTCGTGGTCCATCTTCAGTGTCCAGGCCGCGCCCAGCGTGACGGCATGCAGGGCCTGGGCCACGGTCAGGCGCTCGGCCGCGCCCAGCACGCGACCCTTGGGCGTGATCCGGTGGACCGCGCACCAGGCGGTGAACAGCGGCCCCAGCGGCGTGACGGGCGCATCCGAGTGAATGGCCAGCGGCACGCCGGCGGCCAGCGCGCTGGCGCAGGCATCGAGCCGCATGGCCCGGTCCGGCCCCATGGTCATCTCGTAGTGCTGGTCGCCCCAGTACCAGAGGTGGTTGGCGAACAGGTTGGCGCACAGGCCCAGCGCCGCCATGCGGCGAAAAAGCGGCGCATCGATCATCTGGCCATGCTGCAGCGTGTGGCGGTGGTCGGGCCGGGGGGCGCGGGCCAGCACGCGGTCTATGGCGTCGATGGCGGCCTCGCTGGCCTCGTCGCCATTGGTGTGCGTATGGATGAGCAGGTCTGCGCGGTGGTAGGTCTCGAAATCGGCCTCGTACTGCGCGGGCGCGGTGACCCAGATGCCGTTGGGCGCGCCGTTGTAGTGACCGGGCCAGCGCAGGCGTGCCGAAAAGCCCTGGATGGAGCCGTCCAGCATCATCTTGACCAGGCCGTAGCGCAGCCTGTCGGTGTTGCGCGCCATGAGCGTGCGCACATGCTCGGCACCGGCCTCGGCGCCATGCGTGCCGTGGAAGGCCTGGAAGGCGGGCAGGATGCGGATGGGCACCTGGTCGTCGCCCAGCGCGGCCTCCAGCACGCGGCAGTCCTGCTCACCCAGTTTGTTGACCAGGTCGGTGGCCGTGGTCACGCCCTGGCGGCAGGCCAGGCGAGCGAAGGAGCGCACGCCAGCCTCGGTCATGGGCGCCAGCAGCCCGGCGTTGCCGATCTTGCGCAGCACCAGGAACATGGCGGCCGGCTCCTGCAGCTCGCCCGTGGGCTCGCCGGCCAGGGAGTGGCCGGGCGCAAAGCGCACCACGCCCTCGACCTCGTTGTCGCGCGTGATCTCGGCCAGGCGCAGCATGGCGCTGTTGACGTTCATCAAATGGCCGTTGGCGTGCGAGATCACGACGGGACGGCCTGCGGCGGCCCGGTCCAGGTGCTCCACCGTCATGCGCTCGCCGCCGAAGTAGATGGGATCGAACCCCCAGGCGATCAGCGGCTGGCCGGGCGGCAGGCCCTGCGCATCCATGCGCGCCGCCACCTCGGCCAGGCGGTCCACCACGGCATCCATGGAGCGCAGGCCGGGCCAGGTCTTGCCATCGGGGTCTCGCCGGTCGAACCAGCCCGTGTATGTCCAGTCCCACATGCTGCCCTCCTTGAGGTGACAGTGGCCCTCCACCAGCCCGGGCAGCAGCACCTGGTCGGCAAAGCGCTCGTCGACGCGGCACTCGCCCCAGGCCGTGCAGCGCGCGAGGTCCCCGACCGCGAGGATGCGCCCGTCGCGCACGGCCACGTGCGTGGCCTCGGGCTGCATGGGGTTCATGGTGATGATCTTGCGGGCGGCGTAGACAGTGATGCTCATGGTGGCGGGTGCTCCGGGTTCACAGGGCCAGCGGCGCGCGCGGCACGCCATCGATGTGGTCCACGCGGATGCAGCGCACCCAGTGGCCGGGGGCGGCTTCGCGCAGCGGTGGCGCCTCGGCCGAGCACGCAGGCACGGCCACGGGACAGCGCCCGGCGAAGCGGCAGCCCGCAGGCGGGTCGATGGGACTGGGCGGATCGCCGGCCAGCCGGATGCGCCGCGCCGCGCGCTCGCGCCCGCCGCGCACCGTGGGCACGGCCGACATCAGGGCCACGCTGTAGGGATGCAGCGGCCGCGCGAAGAAAGCCTGGCGCGGTGCGCGCTCCACGATCTGGCCCAGGTACATGACGGCGATGTCGTCGCAGATGTGCTCGACCACGGCCATGTCGTGCGAGATGAACAGGTAGCTCAGGCCCAGCTCGCGCTGCAGCCGCGCCAGCAGATTGAGGATCTGGGCGCGGATGGCGATGTCCAGCGCCGACACGGGCTCGTCGCAGACCACGAGTTCGGGCCGCGTGGCCAGGGCGCGCGCGATGTTGATGCGCTGGCGCTGGCCGCCCGAGAACTGGTGCGGGAACAGCTGGCGCTGCTCGGGCCGCAGGCCCACCTGGGTGAACAGCTCGGCCACGCGCGCCTCGCGCTCGGCCGGCGTGCCCACGTCCATCAGGTCCAGCGGAGCGCGCACCGCATCGCCCGCGCGCTGTCGCGGATTCAGCGAGGAGAACGGGTCCTGGAACACGATCTGCATGCGCCGCCTCGCCTGGCGCAGGGCCTCACCCGACAGGCCGCCCAGGTCGGTATCGCCCAGCTGCATGCGGCCCGCCGTCACGGGCGCCAGGCGCATCACGGCCAGCGCCGTGGTGGTCTTGCCCGAGCCCGACTCGCCCACCACGGCCAGCGTGCTGCCGCGCCGCAGGCTGAAGGACACGCCGTCCACGGCCTTGACCACCTCGGGCCTGCCGAACAGGCCCTTGCCCGGGCGCGGAAAGTGGACCTGGAGATCGTCCACCTGCAAGAGGGTATCGTCCATGCGTGCGTTCATGCCAGGGCCTCCGTATGGGCTCGGATGCGGGAAGCGGGAGCGTGCAGCCAGCAGGCCACGCCGTGGGATGGATCATCCAGCGCGACCAGCGGCGGCGCTTCGCTGGCGCAGCGCGGCTGGGCCTCGCGGCAGCGCGCACGGAAGGCGCAGCCGCTGCCCAACTCCCAGATCGAGGGCACGACGCCGGGGATCTCGGGCAGCTCGGTGCGCCCGCCTGCCTGGCTGCTGCCCAGCTCGGGCAGGCAGGCGATCAGGCCGCGCGTGTAGGGATGGGCGGGCGCCGACAGCACCTGTTCGCAGCGGCCCTGCTCGATCACGCGGCCCGCATACATGACCATGACGCGGTCGGCCATCTCGGCCACGGCCCCCATGTCATGCGTGATCAGCACGATGGCCGTGCCCTTGTCGCGCTGCAGCTCGCGCAGCAGGTCGAAGATCTGAGCCTGCACAGTCACGTCCAGCGCCGTGGTGGGCTCGTCGGCGATCAGGATGTCGGGCCGGCAGGCCAGGGCCATGGCGATCATCACGCGCTGGCGCATGCCGCCCGACAACTGGTGCGGGTACTCGTGCACGCGCCGCTCGGGTGCGGGGATGCCGACCTGCCGGAGCATTTCCACGGCGCGTTGGCGCGCGGCGCCCGCGTCCAGGCCGGCGTGCAGGCGCAGCGGCTCGGCGATCTGCTCGCCCACGGTGAGCACCGGGTTCAGCGAGGTCATCGGCTCCTGGAAGATCATGGAGATGCGGTTGCCGCGCACCTGGCGCATATGGGCCTCGCCGGCGGCCACCAGGTCCTCGCCCTGGAAGCGCACCTGCCCGCCCGTGATGCGACCCGGAGGCGAGGGAATGAGGCGCAGCAGCGCCAGCGCCGTCATGCTCTTGCCGCAGCCGGATTCGCCGACCACGCACAGCGTCTCGCCCGCGCGCAGATCGAAATCCACGCCGTTGAGCACCGTGGCCTGGCCGCGCCGGCCCTGGAAGGCCACGCGCAGGCCGCTGACTTGCAACAGGGGGGTGTCGGTGTCCATCAGCGCTCCCTCAGCTTGGGGTTGAGTGCATCGTTGAGGCCGTCGCCGATCAGGCTGACGGCCAGCACGGTGACGAAGATGGCGGCACCGGGAAAGGCCACGGCCCACCAGCACGACAGCAGGTACTGGCGGGCCGACCCGATCATCAGGCCCCAGCTCATCTGGTTGGGATCACCCAGGCCCAGGAAGGACAGGCCGGCCTCGAACAGGATGGCGGCGCCCACGGCCAGCGTGGCCGACACCACCAGCGGCGGCAGCGCATTGGGCAGGATCACCTTCCAGATGATGCGGCCGTGGCGCGCGCCGATGGCGCTCTCCGCGCGCACGAATTCAAGCTGGCGGATGCGCATGAACTCGGCCCGCGTCAACCGCGCAGTGGCCGGCCAGCTCACGCTGCCGATGGCCAGCGTGACCGTCACCAGCGAGGGCGAGAACAGCGTGACCACCACCATGGCGAACAGCAGCGCGGGCAGCACCTGGAAGAACTCGGTCACGCGCATCAGCAGCGCATCGACGCGGCCGCCGTAGTAGCCGGCCATCGCCCCCAGCGTCACGCCGATGCACACCGACAGCAAAGCCGCGAAGGCGCCCACCATCAGCGTGGCGCGGCCGCCGTGGATGATGCCCGTGAGCACGTCGCGCCCCAGCTGGTCGCTGCCCAGCCAGGCCTCCTCGCTGAACGGCGGGCTCAGCGGCATGGTGCGGATCTCGAACGGGTCCGCAGGCCAGATCCAGGGGCCGGCGATGGCCACCAGCAGCACGATGAGCAGCATGGCCATGCCGGCAATGGCCGAGGGGTTGCGCAGGAACATGCGCAGCGCTTCGCGCGCCGGGTGCTCGGCATGGGCTGCGGCCTGCGGCGCGGCGACGCTCGGCACGGACACGGAAGGTGGTGTGATGGCATTCATGGTCTCAGGCCGCCTTGATGCGGGGATCGATCAGCCGGTAGCACAGGTCGGTGACGAGGTTCATCACGACCACGACGATGGAGGAGAACAGCAGCACGCCCAGGATGGTCGGGTAGTCGCGCCGCAGCACCGAGTCGAAGGCCAGCCGGCCCAGGCCCGGCCAGTTGAAGACCGTCTCGACGATGATGGCGCCGGCCATGACGTTGCCGAACTGCAGGCCCAGCATGGTCACCACGGGCAGCAGCGCGTTGCGCAGCGCATGGCGGTAGAGCACCACATGCTCGGCCAGCCCCTTGGCGCGCGCCGTGCGGATGTAGTCGGCGCCCAGCACGTCCAGCATGGACGAGCGCGACAGCCGGCTGTACTGCGCCAGGTAGACCAGGGCCAGTGTCAGCGCGGGCAGCACCAGGTGCCGGGCCACGTCCAGCAGGTCGGCAAGGCCCGCGCCGCCTGCGGCATCGGCCGAGCGCATGCCCGACACCGGCAGCACGGGCCACCAGGAGGCAAACGCCAGCACCAGCAGCATGCCGGTCCAGAACACGGGCGCCGCAAAGCCCACCAGGGACAGCACGGTGATGCACTGCGACAGCAGGCCGTTGGGCCGGCGCGAGGACAGCACGCCCAGCAGCGTGCCCACCACGAAGGCCGTGAGCACGGCGGCCAGAACCAGCAGCAAGGTGGCGGGCACGCGCTCGGCAATCATCTGCGCCACCGGCAGGTTGAAGAAGTAGGAGTAGCCCAGATCACCACTGGCCACGCGCGCCAGGTAGATGCCCAGCTGCACGGGCAGCGGCCGGTCCAGCCCGTAGCGTGTGCGCAGCTCGGCCATGAGCTCGGGCTCCATGCCGCCGCTGGCGCCGGCAATGGTCTCCACGGGGTCGCCGGGCGCCGCATGCACCAGCATGAAGTTCAGCACCACCACGGCCAGCACCAGCGCCAGGCCCTGCAGCAGCCGCTTGAGGAGTGTGCGAAGAAAAGCCATGGACTGCACCTCCCCGACTACTTCAGAAAGATCTCGTCGTAGGGCGAGGCCGGCCCCCAGACCGTGGTCGGCAGGTTGCCCACGTTCTTGCGCGCGGCGGTGTGGTAGGGCGAGTTGTTGATGAAGATCACCGGCAGCTCGTCGGTCACGGTCTTCTGGAAGGCCGCATAGAGCTTCTTGCGCTCGGCCGTGTCCAGCGTGCCGCTGGCCGTGTTCAGCAGCTCGTCCACCTTGGGATTGCGGTAGGACTGGGTGTTGGTCCAGACCACGGGCTTGATGTTGGTGGACAGGTAGCTGCGGTGCACGCCGATGACCGGATCACCCCAGTTGAAGACGATGTCCATGGACAGGTCGAAGTCATGCGTGGCCAGGCGCCGGGACCAGGCCGGGAAATCGGCCGAGGCCCTTACATCGACGGCGATGCCCACCTTCTTGAGCTGGGCGCGCACGTACTCGGCCACGTTCTTTTGCTGCTCGTCCGTGCCCGGCAGGTAGTCGATGGTGATCTTGAAGCGCTCGCCATTGGCGCCGGGCTTGAGGCCGGCCTCGTCCAGCAGGGCCGCCGACTTCTTGAGGTCCAGCGGATAGCGCACCAGGTCGGCCGAGGCAAAGGGGCTGGCCGCCACGATGGGGCCGTCGGCCACGGTGGCAAAGCCGCCCATCAGCGCCTTGGTGATGAAGTTCTTGTCGATGGCATGCGCAATGGCCTTGCGCACGCGCACGTCGTCCAGCGGCTTCCTGTCGGTGTTGATGGCCAGCCAGTTGATCGAGCCTATGCCCTCGAAGCCCTTGCCGGTCAGCGTGATCTGGGGATTGGTGGACAGGCGCTTCAGGTCGATGGAGGCCTGCAGGTAGGGCACCATCTGCACGTCGCCGCGCTCCAGGCTCAGCAGCAGGCTGGAGGAGTCGGGCACGATGTTGAAGACCAGCTTGTCCAGGTAGGGCCGGCCGGGCAGGAAGAACTTGTCGAAGCGCTCCATCACGATGCGCTGGCCCGCGCGGAACTCGGTCAGCTTGAACGGCCCCGAGCCCACCACGTCGGCGCTGTTGCGCGCATGGGTCTTGAGGTCGGCACCGTCGCCATAGATGTGCTTGGGCAGTATGGGCGCCAGCGCCGGGCTCATGGCCAGCAGGATGGCCGGATGCGGCGCGTTCATGCGGATGATGGCCGTGTAGGGGTCGGGCGTGTCCACCTTCTCCACGGGCCCCAGCATGGTCTGGAACGGGTGGTTGGCCTTGATGGCCATGATGGAGAAGGCCACGTCGGCCGAGGTGATGGGCTTGCCGTCGTGGAACACGGCATTCCTGCGCAGGTTCAGGGTCAGCGACTTGCCGTCCTCGGCCAGCTTCCAGGACTCGGCCAGGTAGGGCTGGGGCTTCCACTGGTCATCGAAGCGCAGCGGGCTGGCGAATAGCTGGGTGGAAGGCATGGCCGTGGCAATGCCCGATTGCACGGCGCCGTTCAGGTGCCGTGGCACCTGGGTGCTGCCCACGATCAGGGTGCCGCCGCGCTGCGGCTCCTGGGCCTGGGGCTGCAGCGGCGTGGCCGCCAGGCCCGCCAGCGCGCCGGCCAGGGCCAGGGCCGCCAGGGCGCGGCGTCGGAAAGTGATGGTGTGCATGGACTGTCTCCCTCGTTGGATCGCCAGGCCGCGCGGCTCGCTGCCTTCAATCCAGAATACGCAACAAGGGCGCGGGCCGCGGGGGCCACAGCCGTCCAAACGTAGGAGCCAGAGGCCCGGTGTTTACCCGCGTCGGCCGGCCCAAACCTTTACTTGCCCGCACCCGCACCGCAACATGGCGCCGACCGCGCGCCCTCTGCCCGGCCGCGCCAAGAACGCCCCCCGATTGCCTCCGTTGCGCCATGAGCACCCCTTCCGCCACAGACCCACGCCACCAGTGGGCCCGCCTGTTCGCGCTGCCCGAGCAGCCCGGCCTTCCCCTGAAGGACCGCCTGCGCCTGGCCCTGGTCCAGCCCATCCTCGAAGGCCGCCTGCCGCCCGGCGCGGCCATGCCGCCCTCGCGCGAGCTGTCGCGCCTTCTGGAGGTGTCGCGCAATACCGTGACCACGGTCTACGAGCAGCTCGTGGATGAAGGCTTTCTGGAAGCCCGCCCGCGCAGCGGCGTGTTCGTGGCCCGGGATTCGCGCCTGGCTGGTGTGGACGGCGCCGTGGCCCTGCCTGCGGCAAGTCCCGGGGAGCCCGCACCGGACTGGTCTGCACGCGTGCTGCGCTCGCTGACGGACAGGCACACGCTGTCCAAGCCGCTGCAGTGGCGCGAGTACCCCTACCCCTTCGTCTACGGCATGCACGATCCCGCGCTGTTTCCCACCGAAGGCTTCCGGGAATGCTGCACGCGCAGCCTGGCGCGCGCCCAGCTGCCGCAGTGGACGCCGGACTTCGAGACCGACGATGTGCCCGACCTGATCGAGCAGATCCGCCTGCGCCTGCTGCCCCGGCGCGGCGTGTTCGCGCTCAAGGAAGAGATCCTGGTCACCGTGGGCGCGCAGCAGGCCTTCTACCTGCTGGCCGACGCGCTGCTGGACCCCTCGCAGCGGCTGGGCTTCGAGGAGCCGGGCCACCCGCATGCGCGCAACACCTTTTCGCTGCGCCGCCCCCACTGGGTGCCCGTGGCCGTGGACGAGGAAGGCGTGGTGGTCGATGGCCTGCCGCCGCTGGACTACCTGTTCGTCACGCCCTCGCACCAGAGCCCCACCACCGTGACGCTGAGCCTGCAGCGGCGCGAGCAGCTGCTGCGCCGCGCCGAGCAGGGCGATTTCGTGATCATCGAGGACGACTACGAGGCCGAGAACCTCTACCATGGCACGCCCATGCCCGCGCTCAAGAGCCTGGACAAGGGCGGGCGTGTGATCTATGTGGGTTCGCTGTCCAAGAGCCTGTCGCCCGCGCTGCGGCTGGGCTATATCGTCGCGCCGCGCGCGCTGATCGACGAGTTGCGCGTGCTGCGCCATGCCATGGTGCGCCACCCCAGCGCCTTTCTGCAGCACGCCTATGCGCTGTTCCTGTCGCTGGGCCACCATGAGGCCCATGCGCGCCGCGTGAACCAGGCCATGCTGGAACGCGTGGCGCAGGTGGACCGCTCGCTGCGCGCACACCTGCCGGATTTCATCTTCCGCCAGCCCCAGGGCGGCGCATCGCTGTGGGTGCAGGCGCCGGCGTGGCTGGATGCCGATGCGCTGGCCGCCGTGGCGCGCCGCCACGGCGTGCTGATCGAGGCAGGCAGCGCGTTCTTTGCGACGTCGCGCCAGCCCTGCCCCTTTTTCCGGCTGCGCCTGTCCTCCATTGCCACCGATCAGATCGATGCAGGCATTGCGGCACTGGCACAGGCAGTGGCCGAACTGGCCCGGTCGCGATGACCGGGTCCGGGCCCGTGGTCACTGCTGCGCGTAGGACTCCAGCGGCTTGTCGTTGGGCTTTTGCAGCAGCTGCTTGAGCATGTCGCTCATGGGCAGGTTCAGCGGGGCATTCTTGGGCGGAATGGGCTGCACGAACCACTTGTCGTAGATCTTCGCCACTTCGCCCGAGGCCATCATGCCCACCAGCACGTCGTCCACAGCCTTCTTGAAGGCGGGATCGTCGCGGCGAAACAGGATGGCGATGGGCTCGGAGCCCAGCACCTCGCCCACGATCCTGAAGCCTGCAGGGTTCTTGGAGTTGGCGATGACGCCGGCCAGCAGGTTGTCGTCCAGCACGAAGGCATCGGCACGGCCCGATTCGAGCATCAGAAAGCTCTCGAAATGGTCCTTGCCCAGCGAGGTGGGCAGGTTCACGCCATTGTCGCGCCCGTACTTGCGCAGCAGCTGCACGGCAGTCGTGCCGGCCGAGGCCGCCACGGGCTTGCCGTCGAGCTGCTTGAAGGAGGTGATGCCCGAGTCGGCGCGCACGGCCATGCGCACCTGGCTCACGTAGGTGGTCACGGCAAAGGCCACCTGCTTTTGGCGCGCGAGGTTGTTGGTGGTCGGGCCGCAGCCGATGTCCACGGTGCCGTTCTGCACCAGGGGCATGGTGTTCTGCGAGGTCAGGGCCATGTACTCGATCTTGGCCTTGGGCACGATCTGGGCCAGCACCTTCTCGCACAGCTCGACGTGGTAGCCCACGTACTTCTGCGTGGTCCCGAAGGCATAGGCCATGGGCGCCGAGCTTTCGCGCACGCCCATCACCACCTTGCCTGTGCTCTGGATCTTGTCCAGCGTGCCGGCCGCTTCCTGTGCATGGGCAGCGCCAGTTGCCGCCACCACACATGCCATCGCCACATGGGCCAGTACGAATCGCATCGAGGGTCTCCTTGGATAGTTGTTGCAGATCCGAAGGCGCGCTGCGCCTCCACCCTGCCGAGCCGCCGTCACTGGCTGCATGCAAGCAGGGCCGCCGTCAAGGCGATTGCATCAACTATCGAGCAATCAGGCGCCTGTGCATAACGATGAAATGGAAGAAGGTCATGCTCCACCCACATGACCCGGCACCCTGCTGGTGCGCCGCGGGGGCCACAGGCCCGCCGCGCCCGGTCAGCCGGCCGCCCCTGCCGCAAGCCGGTGCATGAGGCCCTGCGTCGAGGCATCGACGCCCTGCCAGTCGCCGCTGTCCTGGCGCGCATGCAGCTGGCGCGCCAGGTGCTTGCCCAGCTCCACGCCCCATTGGTCGAAGCTGTTGATGCCCCAGACCGCACCGGCCGAGAAGACACGGTGCTCGTACAGTGCGATCAGGGCGCCCAGCGATGCCGGATCGAGCTGCTGCAGCAGCAGGAAACTGCTGGGCCGGTTGCCCGCGCAATGGCGCTCCGCACCCTCGCCGTGGCGCCCCTCCATCAGGGCCTGGGCCTGGGCAATGGCGTTGACGACCAGGCTCTGGTGGTGGGCGCCCAGGTATTTGCCGCCGTCGCGCAGCGCGATGAATTCCACGGGAATCACGTCCTGGCCCTGGTGCAGCATCTGGAAGAAGGCATGCTGGCCATTGGTGCCAGGCTCGCCCCAGATCACGGGCGCCGTGCGCACGGGCAGTGTCTGCCCGTCGCGCGTCACGCCCTTGCCGTTGCTCTCCATCTCCAGCTGCTGCAGATAGGCGGTCAGCCGCCGCAGGCCATGGCTGTAGGGGGCAATGCAGCGGCTGGAGAAGCCGCAGAAATCGCGATACCAGACGTCCAGCAGGCCCAGGCGCAGCGGCAGGTTGCCCTCCACGCCGGAGGAAAAGAAATGCGCGTCCATGGCATGGGCGCCGTCCAGCAGCGCACGGAACTGCGCCGCGCCGATGGCGATGGCCACCGGCAGGCCGATGGCCGACCACAGCGAAAAACGACCGCCCACCCAGTCCCAGAATCCCAGCGTGCGGCGGATGCCGAAGTCGGCTGCGGCCTGCACATTGGTGGTGAGCGCCACGAAGTGCCGGTCGATGGAGCACGCGGCCTGCGCATCCTCGCTGCCGCCCTGCTCCAGAAACCACCGGCGCGCCGAGTGCGCGTTGAGCATGGTCTCGGCCGTGGTGAAGGATTTGGAGGCGATCAGGAACAGCGTGCTGTGCGGGCGCACGCGGCGCAGCACATGGCCGAGCTCATGGCCATCGACGTTGGAGACGAAATGGAAATTCTTGCCCGCATCGACCCAGTCCTCCAGCGCATTGACCACCACTTCGGGGCCCAGGTGCGAGCCGCCGATGCCGATGTTCACGATGTCGGTGATGCCCTCGTCGCCACGCACCTGCTCGGCCAGGGCCAGCATGGCATCCAGCGTCTCGTGCACCTGTGCCAGCGCCTCGTGCATGGCCGGCTGCCACTGCTGCACGGTGGCGCAGTGGCGCAGCTGGCCGCCGTCACGCGGCATGCGCAGCAGCCAGTGCATGACGGCACGGCCTTCGGTGCAGTTGACGGGCTCGCCGGCCAGCATGGCGTCGCGCTGGGCCAGCACGCCGGTCTGCTGCGCCAGCTCGCGCAGCAGCTCTTCGGTGCGCTCGGTCCAGAGGTTCTTGGACAGGTCGGCAAAGACATGGGGCGCCTGCTGGCTCAGCGCGTCCAGCCGGCCCGCGTCCGCGGCAAAGGCCTGGCGCAGATCCAGGGACCGGATGTCTTCGTTGAAATGGCGTTCAAGTGCCGACCAGGCCGGCAAGGTGTTGCACAAAACGGGCAAGATCTTCATCCAATCAGTCTGCGGCCTGCTGCATCAATGCTTCGAGCTTGCGGGTGTCGGCAGCGAAGGCGCGTATGCCTTCGGCCAGCTTCTCGGTGGCCATGGCGTCCTCGTTGAGGGCCAGGCGGAAACCGGCCTCGTCGTAGTGCACGGGATCGAGGGCCAGGGTCCGCGCGGCCTCGGGGTCCAGGGCGCGCGCCAGGGGCGCATCGCTGGCGCCCAGCTGGGCCAGCAGTTCGGGGGCGATGGTCAGCAGGTCGCAGCCCGCCAGCGCCACGATCTGGCCCGTGTTGCGAAAGCTCGCGCCCATGACCTCGGTGGCGATGCCGAAGTGCTTGTAGTGCTCGTAGATGGCGCGCACGGAGCGCACGCCGGGATCGTTGGCGCCGGCCATGGCGGCCTCGTCCCACTGGGCGCCGGCCTGCTTCTTGTACCAGTCGTAGATGCGGCCCACGAAGGGCGAGATCAGCTGCACCTTGGCCTGGCCGCAGGCCACGGCCTGGCAGAACGAGAACAGCAGGGTGAGGTTGGTGTGGATGCCGCGCAGCTCCAGCTGGCGCGCCGCCTCGATGCCTTCCCAGGTGGAGGCGATCTTGATGAGCACGCGGTCGATGTGCACGCCTTCGGCCTGGTACAGCTCGATCAGGCGCTCGGCACGCGCCACGGTGGCCGAGGTATTGAACGACAGGCGCGCATCGACTTCAGTGGAGACACGGCCCGGAATGGTGTTCAGGATCTCGCAGCCGAAGCGCACCAGCATGCGGTCCATGACCTCGTCGAGGCTGCGGCCCTTGTACTGGGCCACGGTGGCGCGCATCAGCGGTGCGTACTCGGGCTTTTGCACCGCCTTGAGGATGAGCGAGGGATTGGTGGTCGCATCCCGCGGCTGGAACTGGGCCAGTTGGTGGAAGTCGCCGGTATCGGCCACCACGGTCGTGTACTGTCGAAGCGCATCAAGCTGGTTCATGGAACATCCTTTGGGCGGGAGCCTGGCGAGGGGCGGTATCGCACCAGGGCGGTGCGGTTGTACCGGCAAATCCTCCGAGTGTATGCGCGCGCATGGTTTGCATTGGCGTCAGGAAAGTAAGCGAAGGCTGCCGCTCATGCAAAATGCGCGCTGGACCTGCCTTGCGGCAACCGCTTCCCTTTACCCATAGAACAACGCCCACCGCCTAATGCTGGACCGCATCACCGCCTCGCTGCCCTCGCTTGCTCCCGCCGAACAACGCGTGGCCCGCCTGGTGCTGGCCGATCCACGGGCCTTCGCACGGCAGCCGGTGCGCGAACTGGCCGAGCGAGCCCATGTCAGCAAGCCGACGGTGGTGCGTTTTTGCCGCAGCATGGGCTACGACGGCCTGGCCGACTTCAAGCTCAAGCTGGCCGGCAGCGTCAGCGAGGGCGTGCCCTTCATCCACCGCAGCGTGGACACCGACGACAAGACCAGCGACGTGATGGTCAAGGTGGTGGACAACGCCGTGGCCGCCTTCCTGCAATACCGCAATGCCGCCAGCACCACGGCCATAGAGCAGGCGGCGCAGGCCATCGCCTCGACCTGGCAGACAGGCCGGCGCATCGAGTTCTACGGCGCGGGCAACTCGGGCATCGTGGCGCAGGACGCGCAGCACAAGTTCTTTCGCCTGGGCGTGACCAGCCTGGCCACCAGCGACGGCCACATGCAGGTGATGAGCGCCACCCTGCTGGGACCCGGCGACTGCGCGGTGATCATCTCCAACTCGGGCCGCACGCGCGACCTGATGGACGCCGCCGACATCGCGCGCAAGAACGGCGCCACCACGATTGCCATCACCGCCAGCGGCTCGCCCCTGGCCTCGGCCTGCCACATCCATCTGGCCGCCGACCATCCCGAGGGCTACGACCGCTACAGCCCCATGGTGTCGCGCCTGCTGCACCTGCTGGTCATCGACGTGCTGGCCACCTGCGTGGCGCTGCGCATCGGCCCGGCCCTGCAGCCTGCGCTGGAGCAGATGAAGAACAACCTGCGGGCCAAGCGCTACACGTAGCACCGGCCCCCAGGCGCACCCGCCTCGTTCAGCCCTGCCAGCGCCGGAGCACCAGCGAGGCGTTGACGCCACCAAAGCCGAAACCGTTGACCAGGGCATGCTCCATGGCCCAGGGCCTTGCCGCGCCGGCGATCAGGTCCAGCCCCTGGGCCAGGGGATCGGGCTCCACGAGATTGCGCGTGGCCGGCGCCATCTGGTCGCGCAGCGCCAGCACCGTGAAGATGGCCGCCACCGCGCCCGCCGCGCCCAGCAGATGGCCCGTGGCCGACTTGGTGGAGCTGATCGCCACACCGCTGCCCTCGCCAAACAGGGAGCGCATGGCCGCCAGCTCGCCCCGGTCGCCCACGGGCGTGGAGGTGGCGTGGGCATTGAGGTACTGCAACTGATCCGGCGACAGCCCGGCCATGGCCAGCGCCTGTGCCATGCTGCGGCGCGCGCCGTCGCCATCTTCCGGGCCCGAGGTGATGTGATAGGCATCGGCACTGGTGCCGTAGCCCACCACTTCGGCCAGCGGCACGGCGCCGCGCGCCAGTGCGTGGTCCAGTCCCTCCAGCACCAGGGCGCCCGCGCCCTCGCCCATGACAAAGCCGTCGCGGCCCGCGTCGAAGGGGCGTGAGGCCTCTTCGGGCCGGTCGTTGTATCCCGTGGAAAGGGCCTTGGCCGCCGCGAACGCACCCAGGCTCACGCGGTCGATGGCCGCCTCGGCGCCGCCGCACAGCGCCACGTCGGCCTCGCCCGAACGGATCATGCGCAGGCCGTCGCCCAGGGCCTGCACGCTGGCTGCGCAGGCAGTGACCGGCGCACCCAGCGGGCCCTTGAGCCCATGGCGTATCGACACATGCCCGGCCGCGAGATTGACCAGGAAAGACGGTACAGTGAAGGGCGACAGGCGCGACACCCCCCGGCTGTCCGTGGTGCGCACGGCCTGGGCAATGGCGCCAAAGCCGCCGATGCCCGAGCCAATGATGCAGGCCGTGCGCGTGCGCTCCTGCTCGCTGGCCGGCTGCCAGCCGGCCTGGGCCAGGGCCTGGTCCGAAGCGTCCAGTGCCAGCGGAATGAAGCGGTCCATCTTGCGCTGGTCCTTGGGCGAGACCACGGCATCGATGTCCCAGCCGCCTTCCGGGTCCCGGGCCAGGTCGGGCACCTGGCCTGCCACCTGGCCCGGCACATCGGGCGCCAGATCCTCGGGCAGCCGGCTCAGGCCCGATGCGCCGGACAGCAGCCGGCGCCAGGCCAGTTCAGTGCCCCGCCCCAGCGGCGAGACCATGCCCATGCCCGTGATGACCACGCGGCGTGCGAGAGGACCCGTGCTCATGAACGCTCCCTGATGGACCATGCAGAGACTGCAGCGCGCACGGGGCACAGGCTGCTCGGGATTGAAGAGGCGTTCATCGGTTCTTCCCTGTAGAGTGCACAGCCCCTGCCGCAGATGGTGAGCATTGCCTGCAGGCACGGACTTATGATGATGGTCGTCATCATAAACGCATTTTGATGACAACCATAATCATTGGACAGTGCACATGAAAGTCACGAAAGCCCAGGCCGCGCAGAACCGGCAGGACATCCTCGAAGCCGCTGCGCGGCTGTACCGCGAGCACGGGCTGGACGGCGTCGGCGTGGCCGAGGTGACGCGCGGCGCGGGACTCACCCACGGCGGGCTCTATCGCCACTTCGAATCCAAGGACGCGCTGGTGCGCGAAGCCTGCGCACGCGCCTTCGACTGGTCCATCGCGCCGCTGGACGGCCTGCAGGGTGAACAGGCCGGCAGCCTTGCCGCGCGCGTGCAGTCCTATCTGTCGCCGCAGCACCGCGACAGCCCCGGCGAGGGCTGCCCCGCTGCGGCGCTGGCCGTGGACGTGGCTCGGGCAGGCGGTGATCTTTCAGCGGTGTTCGCCGAAGGGGTGGAACGCAACATCGGCAGGTTTGCGCGCGTGATCGGCACACTTGGCGACGATCAGGCACCCGATGCCGCACAGCGCGCCCAGGCCATGGCCATGCTCAGCAGCATGGTGGGCGCCCTGGTCCTGGCACGTGCCACGGTCGCCGCCAATCCAGCCTTGTCCGACGAGATCCTGGAAACGGTAAAGGCCCACCTTCTTGCGACCGAGGGACAGCCCCGCTGACCGGCTCCGCCTGCGCTATACGTCCTGCGAAGGCAGCGGCATGGCCTGCTCGATCAAGCTGGCGTGCAGGGCAGCGCCCAGCGGCAGCACCTCGTCGTTGAAGTCATACCGGCTGCTGTGCAGCGGCACCCCGGGCTGGGCGCCCGTGGATTGCCCCAGGCGCAGGTAGGCGCCGGGTTTGTGCTGCAGCATGAAGGAAAAATCCTCCGCACCCATGCTGGGCTCCAGCTGCCGGTCCAGGTTCTCCACGCCCACCAGCGCCTGGGCCACGTCGGCCGCAAAGGCGGCCTCCGTGGGGGAGTTGATGGTGGCGGGATAGATGCGCTCGTAGTTGACCTTGGCCGTGGCACCCAGCCCCAGCGCCACCGCGCTGCACAACTCCTGCAGGCGCTGCTCGACACGGTCCTGCACGGCGGGATCGAAGGTCCGCACGGTTCCCACCAGCGTTGCCGTGCCCGGCATCACGCTGAAGGCGCCCAGGTCCCCGGCCTGCACGGCGCACAGGCTGATGACGGCGCTGTCGATGGCGCGCACATTGCGCGAGACGATGCTCTGCACCGCCGTGGTGATGTGCGCGGCCGCCAGCACCACGTCCACCGTCTGGTAGGGATGGGCGCCGTGGCCGCCGCGCCCCGTGATCTCGATGGTGATGCGGTCGGCCGCCGCCATCATCGCGCCCATGTTGATACCGACGGTGCCGGCGCGCATGGCGGGCCAGTTGTGCATGGCGTACACGGACTGCATGGGAAAGCGGTCGAAAAGCCCGTCATTGATCATGGCCCGCGCGCCGCCCCGTCCTTCCTCGGCAGGCTGAAAGACCAGCACGGCCGAGCCGTCGAAACGCCGTGTCGCAGCCAGGTAGCGGGCGGCGCCCACCAGCATGGCCGTATGGCCGTCATGCCCGCAGCCGTGCATCAGCCCCTGCTTGCCCGATTTCCAGGGAAATTCGTTGTGCTCGACCATGGGCAGTGCATCCATGTCGGCACGCAGGCCCACCATCGCTCCCGAGCTATGCCCCTGGCCACGGATCACGGCCACCAGGCCCGTGGTGCCCAGGCCTTCGTGGATCTCGTCCACGCCGCATTGCCGCAAGGCCTCCTTGACGCGCGCAGCCGTGAAGCGCTCCTCGAACCCCAGCTCAGGATGCGCATGCAGCTCGCGGCGCAGCGCCGTCAGCTCGGGGTGGTACTGAGCGATCTGGGCAAAGACCCGACCGCCTGCCTTGTATCGAGTGGCTTCCATCGCCTTGGTTCTTTCGCTTCATTGGCCTGCGCATTACCTTAACGCAGGAAATCGCGCCCGCCCACCGTCAGCCCATCGACAGGAAACAAAAAGGCCTCCCGAAGGAGGCCATCCGTTGCGCAAACGCCGCGCGCTCAGAAGCGATGGCGCAGGCCGACGGTGAAGCCCGTGCGCTTGGTGGCGCCATTGGCGTCGAGCATCACGCCCGAGCCGCCACTGGTCTTGGTGTGGTCCAGGGCCACATAGGCATCCGTACGCTTGGAGAAGGCGTAGTCGAGCACCGCCACCAGGAAGTCTGCCTTGCCATTGAAATTGCCCGTGCCCGAGCCCGACTGCTTGGCATGGTAGTAATGCGCGCCCACATTGATCTGGGGCGTGATCTGGTAGCCGAAGCCCATCTTGTACATCTGGCGCTTGTTGGCGTCGCCGGCCACGAAGCCGCCGTTGGACGAACCCGTCCAGAAGGAGTTGAGGATGGCCTGGTCGAATCCACCGCCTGCGGTTGCCGCCGGGAATGCGTCCTTGCGCTTGTTCAGGCCGTAGCCCAGGTTGACGTACCAGGGACCCACGCGGTAGGAGCCGCCCAGGGTATAGGCATCGACCTTGGTGCCGGCCGGCAGCGTCGTACCCAGGTAGCCGGCGCCTGCGGAAATGCCGCTTTGCGAGTAGCGCAGATAGCCGCCGGCCGTCTTGATGGCGCCACCGGGCACCACGCCAGTGCCGACCTTGTCGAAGGTGTTGTTCTCGTCGAACGAATACTGCAATGCGCCGCGCACGGGGCCGAACTCGGCCAGGTACTTGACCATGTTGCTGGCGCGCGCGCCCATGGACATGCCGATTTCAGGCTTGTAGGCCTCCATGTACGGCGAATACGGGAAGGAGGCATAGGTGGACGTCACCAGATCGAACAGCATGTTGTACTGGCGACCCAGGGTGATCTGGCCGAAGCTCTTGCTGCGCAGGCCCACCCAGGATTGCTGGAAGTAGCTGGCCGCAGCCTGCTCGCCGGTGTCGGTGAGGAAACGGGCTTCCAGGTTGGCAATGGCTGCCAGACCGCCGCCCAGGTCCTCGGTGATGTTGATGCCCCAGCGGCTTTGCGACATGCCGCCGCCGATCATCTGGGTCTTGCCGCTCTTGGTCGGGCCTTCATTGGTGGTGTGGCGCACGCCGGCATCGACGATGCCGTACAGCTGTACGCTGCTTTGCTGGGCGAATGCTGCCAAGGGTGCCGTTGCTGCCAACACCGCCAGTGCCACGCTCTTTTTCACGAATGAAGAATTCATTGTGTTGTCTCTCTCTTGTTAACGATTGGTTGGTGGAAATTTCATTCTAGAAACGCTTTTCCCGCCTCGTCACCGTTGGCACAAGCACAACACAGGTCTTTCCCTAGCACAAAACAAAAGAGCCAGTCCGAAGACTGGCTCTTTTTTGCTTCAAATGGCAACTGGCTTACGCCAGCCGTTCATTAGAAAGCGTGGCGGATACCGACTTGCACGCCAGTCTGGCTTTCGCCAGCTTGCACGCCACCAGCGTACACGCCCTTGGCTTGCAGGCCCAGGGTCGAAGCATCCTTGTTCTTCAGGAATGCCAGGTTGCCGTACAGAGAGGTGCGCTTGGACAGGTTGTGCACGTAGCCCAGAGTGATCTGGTGAGCCTTGGAGTCGATGGCCTTCTGGTCGTACAGAGCGTACTGCAGCTTGACTTCGCCCACGCCGCCCACGGGAGCCGAAGCGCCCAGCATGTAGGAGTTGGTCTTGATGTCGCCGCCGATGTCGCGCTTGAACTTGGTCTGTTGCAGCAGGCCGCTCAGCTTGGCAACGCCGAAGTTGTACGAAGCACCCAGGGTGATTTCGTCACGGTCGGTAGCCAGGCCGCCAACGGCAGTCTTTTGCTGGGCAACGCCCAGGCTGGCGCTCAGGGGGCCGTTGTCGTATGCAACGTAACCGCCGATGTAACGGCCGACGCTGTCAGCAGTACCGATGGTTTGCTTTTCGTCGAAAGCGTAGCCAAAGCCGGCGTTGAAACCGCCGAAGTTGGGGGTGTAGTACGAGATCAGGTTGTTAGCGCGGATGCCGTTGTCGTCGGCGCCTTGGCCAGCAGCCCAGTTACGGAAGCCCATGAACTGGCCGATACCGGTGGCGCTGAACAGGTCGTAGGAGGTCAGCTTTTGGAAGGTCGGAACTTGGTCACGGCCCAGGCGCACTTCACCGAAGTTGCCCGACAGGCTCACGGTGGAACGACGCTTGAAGTTGAAGCCGCTGGCGTTGCCATCGTCACCGAAGATTTCGCCTTCCAGCCAGAAGCCAGCCTTCAGACCACCACCCAGGTCTTCCG
Organism: Delftia sp. WY8; assembly: GCF_018437695.1. Taxonomy (NCBI): domain Bacteria; kingdom Pseudomonadati; phylum Pseudomonadota; class Betaproteobacteria; order Burkholderiales; family Comamonadaceae; genus Delftia; species Delftia sp. WY8. The sequence continues at coordinate 4,642,840 of NZ_CP049795.1, read as the reverse complement.
TGCCGCGCAGGCCCAGACGGCTCGTGGAAGCGCCGCTGGTGCCCAGACCATAACGGCTGTCGCCAGCTGCGTCCTTGTTCACGTAGGCAACGTTGGTGTCCACGATACCGAACAGGGTCACGGAGGATTGAGCCATTGCGGCGCCGGAAGCAGCCAGCACTGCCAGGGCAATCAGAGATTTTTTCATTACGAGTTACTCCAAGGTTTAGAAGGGCGCCGGTCGTGAGGAAGAGAGGCTTGGCCTGAGGCTCCACCGGTTTCCCGCGCCAACCTCCTGGTGGGGAAGTTAGGGCCTATTGCACCAGACCGCCGCTGCCCATGCAAAGAAATTCACCCACAAACGGGCTTGAACCCCCGTTTTTCGTTGCACTGCCGCAACAAACCTGCAGACCAACACAATCAGGCCCAACCCGAACATCGCGCCGGCCTTGTTGCGCTTGCACAAAGAGAGGGCATGTCGTCCTGGTGTACCGTTCAGACCCTGAATTTGCCAAGATTTTCCGCTCTAGGGACCGCCCATGGACAAGATACTGACTGCCGCCGATGCGGCGCTTCGCACCCTGTTTGCACAGCCTTCCGCGGCCGAGCGCTCTCCCGCCACCGGCATCGCGGAGGGTGAGCTGACCGAGGCACAGCGCCGCCTGTCGGGCGCCTTGATGCGCGTCAATCATGTCGGAGAGGTCTGCGCCCAGGCGCTGTACAACGCCCAGGCCATGGTGACGCGCGACATGGTGCTGCGCGAGCATCTGCTGGAGGCGGCCCGCGAGGAAACCGACCATCTGGCATGGACCCGCGACCGGCTCAACGCCCTGGGCGACCGACCCAGCCTGCTGAACCCGCTGTGGTTCGCCGGGGCATTCGCCATCGGCGTGGTGGCCGCCAAGATCAGTGACGCCGCCAGCCTGGGCTTCGTGGTGGAGACCGAGGAGCAGGTTTCCGCCCACCTGGAATCCCATCTGGGCCGTCTGCCCGAGGAGGACCGCCCTTCGCTGGCCGTGGTGGCCCGCATGAAGGATGACGAGGAACGCCATGCCGCCGCTGCGCGCGAAGCCGGTGCCCTGGAATTGCCGCCCCCCGCCCGCGCCTTGATGCGCCTGGCCGCCAAGGTCATGACGACGACCGCTCACCGCATCTGAGATCCGAAGCTTCTGAAACGACGGGAGCTGCATCCAGCCAAAAAAGAAGCGGGCCCGGCCCGCTTTCTTCATTCTTGCCGAGTCCCTGTCGAGGCACGGAACCAAGCACCAGATACCTCAGGCCTCGACGATGTCGAACCCCGTGGTGATCTCGGCCGTCTTGCCCAGCATGATGGTGGCCGAGCAGTATTTGTCGTGGCTCATGGCAATGGCCCGCTCCACCGCGCCCGCTGGCAGGCCGGTGCCGCTGACGGTGAACTGCATGTGGATCTTGGTGAACACCTTGGGGTCGGTGTCCGCGCGCTCCGAAGTGAGCTTGACGCTGCAGCCTTTGACCGCGTGCCTGCCGCGCTTGAGGATCAGCACCACGTCGTAGGCCGTGCAGCCGCCTGCGCCTGCCAGCAGCATTTCCATGGGGCGGGGTGCCTGGTTCTGGCCTCCATTGGCAGGATTGGCCGCATCCGGCGCCCCGTCCATATTGACCACATGGCCGCTGCCCGTTTCCGCCACGAAGCCCATGCCCGAGCGCATGCCGGTCGTGCCGCCTGTCCAACTCACTGTGCATTCCATTGTTGCGTCCTCAAAAAACTGTTGCTATTTTGCATCAACTACACAAAAACCCTGATTTTGTTGCAACGCAGCACCTGCCGTGCATACAATGCACCCAAGCGTTATCTGAAGGGTTAACCCGGACAACCCTCCAGATGGACTGCAGATTGTGAACCAACTTCACTCTGCATCGCACCAGTTGTCTCCTCCACCTCCTCTATTGGTGGATTCAGCCCCCGGCTTTACAGCCTGGGGCTTTTTTTTGCCTTTGTCGTCCCCGGCCCAGCCTGGACGCTGCACTGCAGCATGAGTCACAAGCGCCTATGATGGCCGCCTGACACCGACGGGCCGCCTCCCGGCCTGCTGCTCTCCAGCCTTTCGCCGACGATGAACCACCCCCTGACCCCTGCCGACTACCTGACCAAGATCCTTACCGCGCGCGTGTACGACGTGGCCGTGGAGTCGGACCTGGAGCCCGCCAAGGCGCTGAGCCGCCGCCTGCACAACAAGGTGCTGCTCAAGCGCGAGGACCAGCAGCCGGTGTTCAGTTTCAAGCTGCGAGGCGCCTACAACAAGATGGCACACCTGTCCGCCGAGCAGCTGGAAAAGGGCGTGATCTGCGCCTCGGCCGGCAACCATGCGCAAGGCGTGGCGCTGGGCGCACGCAAGCTCGGTTGCCGCGCCGTGATCGTGATGCCCACCACCACGCCGCAGGTCAAGATCGATGCGGTACAGGCGCTGGGCGGCGAGGTGGAACTGGCCGGGGAAAGCTATTCCGACGCCTACAAGCACGCCGTCAGGCTGCAAAAGGAAAAGGGCCTGACCTTTGTGCACCCCTTCGACGATCCCTATGTGATCGCCGGCCAGGGCACGATTGCCATGGAAATGCTGAGCCAGCTGCAAAAGCTGGGCAGCCCGCGCCTGGATGCCGTATTTGTCGCCATTGGCGGCGGCGGCCTGATCTCGGGCGTGGCCAACTACATCAAGGCCGTGCGCCCCGACGTGAAGGTGATCGGCGTGCACACCAAGGATTCGGACGCCATGCTGCAGTCCGTGCGCGCCGGCCACCGCGTGGAGCTGGCCGATGTGGGCCTGTTCGCCGACGGCACGGCCGTCAAGCTGGTGGGCGAGGAGACCTTCCGCATCGCCCAGGGCCTGGTGGACGACTACGTGGTGGTCGATACCGATGCCGTCTGCGCCGCGATCAAGGACATCTTCGTGGACACGCGCTCCATCGTCGAGCCCTCCGGCGCCCTGGCCGTGGCGGCGATCAAGCAGTACGTCGCGAAGAACAAGACCAGGGGCGAGACCTATGCCGCCATCCTGTGCGGCGCCAACATGAACTTTGACCGGCTGCGCTTCGTGGCCGAGCGTGCCGAGGTGGGCGAGGAGCGCGAGGCGCTTTTTGCCGTGACCATCCCCGAGGAACGCGGCAGCTTCAAGCGCTTTTGCGAAGTCGTGGGCAAGCTGCCTGGCGGCCCGCGCAACGTGACCGAGTTCAACTACCGCATCAGCCACGAGAACAAGGCCCATGTCTTCGTGGGCCTGACCACGGCAGCGCGCGGCGAGTCCGAGAAGATCGCCAGGAACTTCGAGAAGCAGGGCTTCGAGGCGCTGGACCTGACCTTCGACGACATGGCCAAGGAGCATCTGCGCCACATGGTCGGCGGCCATTCGCCGCTGGCCCAGGAAGAGCGCCTGCTGCGCTTCGTCTTCCCCGAGCGCCCCGGCGCACTGTTCAAGTTCCTCAGCCTGATGGCGCCGACCTGGAACATCTCGCTGTTCCATTACCGCAACCAGGGTGCGGACTACGGCCGCATCCTGGTCGGCATGCAGGTGCCTGCCAAGGATGGCAAGAAATTCGACGCCTTCCTGAGCAATCTGGGCTACCCCTGGGTCGAGGAAACCGGCAACCCTGCCTACCAGCTCTTCCTGAAGTAGGCCCCGCCTCGGCTGTCCAGACATGCAGCCCATACGCCATTTCCTGCTGGCCCTGCAGTTCTTCAGCCGCATTCCGGTCACCGGGCGGCTTGCGGCCTGGGCCGGCTGGAGTCCGGCAATGCAGCACGCCAGCGTGGCCCATCTGCCGGGCGTGGGCTGGCTGGTCGGCGCCTGGGGCGCGGCTTGGCTGCTGGCCGCAGGCTGGCTGCTGGCACCCAGCCCCTGGATGCCTCTGGTGGCTGCCGTTCTCTCCACCGTGGCCACGCTGTGGCTGACCGGGGGACTGCATGAAGACGGATTGGCCGATGTGGCCGACGGCCTGGGCGGCTTTGTCCCGCCCGAGCGCGCGCTGGAAATCATGAAGGATTCGCGCCTGGGAGCCTACGGCGCCATGGCGCTGGTGATGGCGCTGCTGGCCAGGGTCTCCCTGGTCGCGCTGCTGGTCGACATTCGCGTGCAATGGGCGGCCTTGCTGCTGTGCAGCATCCATGTGCTGTCGCGCATGGCGCCGCTGGCCCTCATGCAATGCCTTCCCTATGTGGGCCAGGCCACCCACTCCAAGGCCTTGTACGCCGCGGGTCGGCCATTGGCTGCCAGGGGCCTGGTCGCGGCAATCCTCTGGTGCCTGCCCGCCCTGGCGCTGCCGGCGTGGCTGGCGGGCCTGCCGCTCGTCATCGGCCTGGTCCTGCCCGGCGCCCTGGTCACGGCCGCCATGGTGCGCTGGCTGCGCCGTCGCCTGGGCGGCATGACGGGCGATTGCCTGGGCGCCGCCCAGCAGGTCTGTGAACTGGCCATGCTGCTGGGCGCCGCCGCTGTGCTGATGCGCATGCAATGAACGCTCTCCCAACGCCGCGCCTTTGGCTGGTACGCCATGCCCGCCCCCTGGTGGAGCCCGGCACCTGCTATGGCCGGCTCGACATGGAGGCCGACGCCCAGGCCACGGCCGATGCAGCGCAGGCCCTGCACCTCGCCCTGCCTGCGGATTGTCTGCTGGCGCATTCGCCACTGCGCCGATGCCATCAATTGGCACAGGCCCTGCAGGCACTGCGGCCCGGCCTGGCATCGGCGGCGGACAGCCGCCTGCTGGAGATGGACTTCGGCGAGTGGGAAGGCCAGCCATGGGATGCGCTGGACCGCAGCGCCATCGATGCCTGGGCGGCAGACCTTGCCGGGCACGCGCCGGGCCGGGGAGAGTCCCTGGCCGCCATGCTGCGCAGGGTGGACGAGGCCTTGCAGCAGGCAAGGATGTACTCGAAGGACGACGGCGCCGGGCGCGACATCGTCTGGATCACCCATGCCGGCGTGGCGCGCTGCGTGCAATGGCTGATGCGTGAAGGGAACGCCCTGCCTCAGGCGGCCCAGTGGACGCTGCCGGCTCCTGACTTTGGCGGCTGGCTGGTATTGGAACTGCAGCCGCCGCACTGACCGGACTCAGCGCTTGTCGGGCAGGGACAGCTGCAGCGTGATGGAGGCGGGGCCATCGACGCTGGGGCCCAGGCGCGCCTCGCGGCCCGAAACCGACTGCAGCACCACGCCCTCTTCCACGGCACGCCCCACGCGAAACGGCTTGGCCGGCTGGTTGCCCACGGCGATGACCGCCGCGCCGCCGCCGCTGTCGCGACCGGCCAGCACACCCACCAGCGCATAGCGCGAGACCACAGGCGCCGCGACCGGCACAGCAACACCCTGAGCAGCGGCCACGCCCCCCAGGGCCTGCGCCAGCGCGGGCGCATCGACCTGCAGTGCCTCGGGGGGAGCCGGTGGCACGGGCGCCCCCGCGCCGCCATTGCCCAGGCGCATGGCCCAGAAAGCCACGATGCCGGCCGCCAGCAGCCAGAGCACGAATGTGGCCGCCTTGACGTGCCAGGTCCGGGCCTGGCCCCGGTTCAATGAAAGTGTCACCATCGCGCGATTATGATGGAGCGATATGTCCAATTTGCTGCACCGTTCCATGACCAGCCTTCCCCGCCGTCCGCTGCCTGCCCTGCGCACCGCCGTCCAGCGCGGCTTCACGCTGATCGAGCTGATGGTGGTCCTGGTCATCATCGGCGTGCTGGCGGCCCTGATCGTGCCCAACGTGCTGGACCGCGCCGACGATGCCCGCGTCACGGCTGCACGCACCGACATCACCAACATCTCCCAGGCGCTCAAGCTCTACCGCCTCGACAACCAGCGCTATCCCACGGCCGAGCAGGGCCTGCAGGCGCTGATCATCCGTCCCACGAGCGGACCGCTGCCCAACAACTGGAAGCCCTATCTGGAAAAGCTGCCCAACGATCCCTGGGGCCGCCCGTACCAGTACCTGAATCCGGGCATCAAGGGCCCCATCGACATCATGTCCTTCGGTGCCGACGGCCAGGCCGGCGGAGAGGGCAAGGATGCCGACATCGGCAGCTGGCAGTAAGTCGATGGCCCGGGCGATGGCCCGCAAGCGCCGCGCTGCACCGCACCACAGGCCCGCACTCCCGGCGGGCCTGCCTGCTCTCATGCCCCGCCAGACGGTTGCGCCCACCCTGACCACTCCTTCGCGCGGCTTCACCCTGCTGGAACTGCTGGTGGTCATCAGCATCATGGCGATTGCCGCTGCCGGCGCAAGCCTGTCTCTGCGCGACAGCGGGCAGGCCCAGCTGGAACGCGAGGCCGAGCGCCTGGCCGCACTGCTGGAATCGGCCCGCGCACAGGCACGAGCCAACGGCGTGCCCGTGCGCTGGCGGCCCATGCCGCAGGGCTTTCGCTTCGAGGGCCTGCCGGCCAGCGCGCAATTGCCTTCGCAATGGCTGCAGCCCGGGGTGCAGGCACAGCCGGCGACGCCGCTGATCCTCGGCCCCGAGCCACTGATTCCTCCCCAGTCCGTCACGCTGACGCTGCGCGACTCCAACAGCCCGCCGCTGCGCGTGGCCACGGATGGACTGCGGCCCTTTGCCGTGCAATCCCTGCCATGACAGGCATCCACGGACCACGCCGCAGGCACGGCGCGCCAAGGCGCCTGCCGCACGGCTTCACGCTGATCGAGGTCCTGGTGGCCCTGGGCATCGTGGGCATTGCCCTGATGGCAGGCCTGCAGGCCACATCGGCCCTGACTCGCAATGCCGAGCGCCAGTCCGAGGTGCTGCTGGCCCAGCTGTGCGCGCAAAACGAGCTGGTGCGCATGCGCCTGTCGCGCCAGATGCCGCCCGTGGGCGACAACAGCCTGACCTGCGAGCAGGGCGGCCGGCAACTGCAGGTCCAGCTCAGCGTGCGCCCCACGCCCAACCCCAGCTTCCGCCGCGTGGATGCCCTGGTCGTCACGGCCGAGCATCCGGTGCTGCGGGTATCGACCATCGTGGGCCGCTTCTAGATGCGTTTGCGCCCTTTCTCCCGCGCGCACGGCTTCACCCTGGTGGAGCTGATGGTGGCCATCGCCGTCATGGCCCTGCTGGCCCTGGTGAGCTGGCGCGGACTGGACAGCATGGTGCGCTCGCAGGAGACCATTCGCGCGCGCAACGAGCAGCAGATCGTGCTGCAGACCGTGATCGCCCAGTGGAATGCCGACCTCGAAGCCCTGATGCCGCTGGAGCACGCCCAGGTCATCGACTGGGATGGCCAGGTGCTGCGCATGACCCGCAAGAGCAGTGCCGCCGTGGACGATGGCGCCGTGGTCGTGGCCTGGGCCCGCCGCCAGACAGCCGGACGCGACCAGTGGCTGCGCTGGCAGTCGCCACCGCTGCGCACGCGCGCCCAGTGGCGCGAGGCCTGGAACCAGGGGGCGCAATGGGGACGCAATCCTTCGGACGACCAGCGCCGCCGCGAAACCGTGCTGCTGCCCCTGGACCAGTGGCGCCTGTACTACTACCGCGACAACGCCTGGAGCAACCCGCAGTCCAGCGGCTCGGACAACGGCACGGGCACGCCCAATCCACCATCCGGCGGCACCAACAGCAGCGCACAGCTGCCCACGATTCCTGACGGCATACGCGTCGAACTGACCCTGCCGCCCGACAGCGCCGTCCCCGGCCGCGTCACCATGGACTGGGTCAACCCCCTGCGATCCAACAGCCGATCATGATGCGCGCACCCCGCACCCTGCCCGTCCGCCGCCGCCATCGCGGCGTGGCCCTGCTGGCCGCCATGCTCACGGTCACGCTGGTCGCCACCTTTGCTGCCACCGCGCTGTGGCAGCAGTGGCGCAGCGTGGAGGTCGAGACCGCCGAGCGCAACCGCATGCAGGCCGCCTGGATTTTGCTGGGTGCGCTGGACTGGTCGCGCGTGGTGCTGGCCGAGGATGCGCGCACCAGCCTGCAGGTGGACCACCTGGCCGAACCCTGGGCCGTGCCGCTGCAGGAGGCGCGCCTGTCCACCTTCCTGGCGGCGCAGAACAACGTCAGCCAGGTCGATGACGGCATGGCCGACATGCAGGACGCCTTTCTCTCGGGCCAGATCATCGACCTGCAGTCGCGCCTGAACCTGCGCAACCTGCTGGGCGCGCCCGACAAGCCCGAAACCCTGCGCCCGCTGGCCCGCCTGCTGGAACGCCTGAACCTGCCGCCCGCCTATGCCGCCCAGATCGTCCAGGCCCTGCGCGCAGCGGCCACCGCCGGCGAGGGCGCGCAGTTCCTGATGCCGCGCACGCTGAGCCAGCTCGGCTGGCTGGGATTGCCGCCCGAGGTCGTCTCGCGCCTGGAGCCCTACATCACCCTGCTGCCCGAGAACACGCCCGTCAACCTCAACACCGCCAGCGCCGAAGTCATCTGGGCCAGCGTGGAGGACCTGACCTGGTCCCAGGCCAGCCAGCTGGTGCAGCTGCGCGCATCGCGCCCGCTGCGCAGCCTGGCCGATGCCTCCAACGCGCTGGGCCTGCCGCAGAAATTCGAGGGACAGAACCTGTCGGTCGCCACCAGCTTCTTCGAGGCGCGTGGCCGCATGCGCCTGGGCGAGATCGTGGCCAGCGAACGCTCCATGTTGCGGCGCAACAACATGACAGTCACTACCATCTGGCGCGAGAGGGGGGACTGGGGATTGCCCGAAGCTCCCGCGCCGTGACAGATGCCTGTCACACTCGGCCCCTACAATGCCCGCTTCCGTCCATGAGCACCTTGATTCTTCATCTGCCTGCGGGCCCCGCTGGCGAATACGCCTACGCACTCAGCAGCGACGGCCTGCGCGCCGACCGGCATGGCCACGCCGCAGCAGGCCTGCTGCCCGATCCTGGCCGCACCGGCCAGACGGTTGCCGTGGTGCCGCACCAGGCCTTGTCCTGGCATCTGGTCAGCCTCCCCCATGGCGTGCCTACGGGGAGCCGGCGTGGACATGTGCGCCTGCGTGCCGTGCTCGACGGGCTGCTGGAAGAGCGCCTGCTCGATGACCCCTCCCAACTGCATCTGGCGCTGCAGCCTCAGGCACGCGCGGGCGAGCCCTGCTGGGTTGCCGCCTGCGACAAGGCCTGGCTCCATGCCCATCTGCAGGCCCTGGAGTCCGCAGGCCGGCCCGTGGGCCGCATCGTGCCCGAATGCCCGCCCCAGTCCACGCCCCAGCTGTGGGCCGTGGGCACGCCTGAATCGGCCTGGCTGCTGGCCACCGGCCTGAGCACGGCCCCGCAAGGCATGGACTCGCTGGCCTGCCTGCCGTTGCGCACCGACAGTGCCGACCCCTCCATGCTGGCCGCCCTGCTGCAGGCCCTGCCCCCCGACACCCCGATCCAGGCGGACCCGGCGCTGGCCCGCGCCGCCGAGGCCCTGCAGCGCCCCGTCAGCCTGCTGACGGACGCCCAGCGCGGCCTGGCGGCCCGCGCACAAAACTGGGACCTGGCGCAGTTCGACCTCGACCTGGGCGGCGGCAGCCGCACCCGCCGGCGCATGCTCGACGGCTGGCAGAGCTTTCTGCGCGCGCCGCAATGGAAGGCCGCGCGCTGGGGTGCCGCGCTCGCACTGCTGGCCCAGGTGGTGGGCCTCAATGCCTGGGCCTGGACCGAAAACCGCGCCATCGCGGCCAAGCAGGTCCAGGTGCGCTCCACGCTGGCCACCAGCTTTCCGCGCGTTCCAGTCATCGTCGATGCGCCCGTTCAAATGCAGCGCGAAGTCGCCACGCTGCGCCAGAGCGCCGGCGCGCTGACGCAGGGCGACCTGGAACCCCTGCTAGCCGCCGCATCCCGGGCCCTGCCTGCCGGCCAGTTGCCGCAGGCCATGGACTACCAGGACCGTCAGCTGCGCCTCAAGGGCGTCTCGCTGGAGGCCGAGGCACTGGAGCAGGCACAACAACATCTGGCCGCAAGCGGCCTGCGACTGCAGCGCGACGGCGCCGACCTGCTGCTTGCCCAGGAGGCCCGGCCATGAACATGCGCGCATCCCGCCAAAGCCTGGCCCCACTGCGCGCGCGCTGGAATGCCCTGGCGCCGCGTGAACAGAACATGACGCTGCTGGCCGGTGGCGTGGTGGCACTGGCCCTGCTGTGGTGGCTGGCCCTGGCCCCCGCCCTGCACAGCCTGCGCACCGCGCCCGAACGCCATGCCCAGGCAGACCGCCAGTTGCGCCAGATGCAGCTGCTGCAGGCCGAGGCCGAGCAGCTGCGCAGCAACGCACGCCCCGTGGTCGGCGATGCCAAGGCGCTGCTGCAAAGCTCGCTGTCCGCCGAACTGGGCGCCTCCGCCCAATTGAACTGGATGGGCGACCGCGCACAGATCACGCTCAAGGCCGCGCCCGCCGCCGCGCTGGCGCGCTGGCTGGCCCAGGTCCGCAGCAACACGCACGCCGTTCCCGCCGAGATGAAGCTGGCCCGCAGTGCTTCTGCAAGCGCCGCAGGCGCTGCCGATGCCGTGCGCTGGGATGGCAGCCTGGTGCTGGACCTGCCTGTCGATCCGTCGCGGGCACCTTGAGCATGCGCCGCCAGCCCCGCTCCCAGCCTGTCCTGCGCTCACCGCGCGGGTGGGCGCTGGCAGGCGCCCTGTGCGGCCTGGTGGCCACCACCGTCGTCTGGGCACCCGCCGCCTGGCTGGCACGCGGCGTGGATTCCGCCACACAGGGCCAGGTACTGCTGCTGCAACCGCGCGGCACGCTGTGGAACGGCTCGGCCTCCCTGGCCTTCACCGGAGGCGCCGGCAGCCGCGACCGCACGGCCCTGCCCACGCGGCTGGAATGGACGCTGCGCCCGCGCCTGGACGGCGCCCGCATTCAGCTGCGCAGCGAATGCTGCACACCCACGCCCGTGGTGCTGGACCTGCTGCCGCGCTGGCAGGGTCTGAGCGCCGTGGTGCACGACAGCGACACGCGCTGGCCTGCCTCGCTGCTGTCCGGCCTGGGCACGCCCTGGAACACGGTGGACCTGCAAGGCCAGCTGCGGCTGGCCACGCAGGCCCTGCAACTGCAATTGCTGTGGCAATCGGGGCGCTGGCGCAGCGACGGCAGCACGCGGCTGGAGGCGCTGGCCGTATCCTCGCGGCTGTCCCCTCTGCGCCCGCTGGGCAGCTACCGGCTCGACATCCTCGGGGGCGACAGTCCGCAGCTGCAGCTCAGCACCCTGACCGGCGACCTGCGCCTGAGCGGCCAGGGCCAATGGGTAGGCCAGCGGCTGCACTTCCAGGGCGAGGCCTCGGCCAGCCCCGAGCGCGAAACCGCGCTGTCCAACTTGCTCAACATTCTGGGACGGCGCCAGGGGCCCCGGTCCATCATTTCCTTTGGTTGATCCATGACTCAGCAGCACACGACCCCGTTCTGGCGCAACACCCTGCACACGCTGGCCGTCAGCGCCATGCTGGCCTGCACCGCTGGCACCGCCCAGGCCCAGCAGACCAATGCACCGGCCGGCGCCACGCCCAGCCTGCGTCCGGGCGAGCCTGTGACGCTGAATTTCTCGGGCGCCGACATCGAGGCCGTCTCGCGTGCCATCGGCGCCATCACCAACCGCAACGTGGTGGTCGACCCCCGCGTCAAGGGCCAGATCACGCTGCTGACCGACAGGCCCGTGCCGCCCGCCACCGCCTACCAGCAGTTCCTGGCCGCGTTGCGCCTGCAGGGCTTCACCATCGTCGAATCGGCCGGCCTGTACAAGGTCATCCCCGAAGCCGACGCCAAGCTGCAGGCCAGCGAGGTGGCCGTGGGCGCGGGCCGCAGCAGCACCGGCAGCCAGATCGTCACCCAGATCTTCAAGCTCAACTACGAGAACGCGGCCAACCTGGTGCCCGTGCTGCGCCCCCTGATCAGCCCCAACAACACCATCAACGTCAACCCGGGCAACAACTCGCTGGTCATCACCGACTACGCAGACAACCTGCAGCGCATCTCGCGCATCGTGGCGACTATGGACGTATCCAACGCCACCGATGTCGAAATCATTCCGCTGCGCCATGCCGTGGCCACCGACATGGTGGCCCTGGTCTCGCGCCTGATCGAAGGCGGCACGGCCAGCCCCGGCGGCCTCACGGTGACCGCAGGCGGCGCCAATATTCCGGGCCAGAGCGACAACGCCTTCAAGACCTCGCTGATGGCCGAGCCGCGCAGCAACTCCATCGTGCTGCGCGCGGCCAACCCGGCACGCCTGGCCCAGGTGCGCTCGCTGATCGCGCGGCTGGACCAGCCCGCCATGAACGGCGGCGGCGACCAGGGCAACATCCACGTGGTCTATCTCAAGAACGCCGACGCCGTGGCGCTGGCCGCCACCTTGCGCGCCGCCATCGGCGCCCAGGCCACGGCCGCCGGCACGGCCAGCGGCCAGCCCGGTGCGGGCGGCACCCTGCCGCAGGGCGGCGGCATGTCCTCCATCCCCACCTCGCAGCCCGTGGTCTCGCGCGACTCCAGCGGCACGGCATCCATGGGCATGGGCTCGTCCTCGGGCCTGGGCAGCGGCGGCGGGGGTGGCGCGCTGGGCGTGGCCCAGCAGCCCTCCACGGGCGGCATGATCCAGGCCGATCCTTCGACCAACTCGCTGATCATCACGGCACCGCCGCCCGTCTACCGCCAACTGCGCGCCGTGATCGACAAGCTCGACGGCCGCCGCGCCCAGGTGCTGATCGAAAGCCTGATCGTCGAAATCAAGGACAACCGGCTGGCCCAGTTCGGCATCCAGTGGCAGGCCATGCTCAGCAACAACGGCCGCGTGATCGGCACACTGGGCACGAACTCCAATGTGGCGGGCGCCAACATCCTGAACCTGCTCGGCCTGGTCAAGGATGGAGGCCTGGACGGCAGCGCCATTACGGGAGACACGTTGTCCAGCCTGAGAGGCACCAACCTCGGCTTCACGCAGCGCGTCAACGGCAAGGACACGCTGGGCTTTCTGGCCAACTTCCTGCAAAACAGCGGTGACGCCAACATCCTGTCCACGCCCAACCTGATGACGCTGGACAACGAGGAGGCGCGCATCATCGTGGGCCAGAACGTGCCCATGGTCACGGGCTCGTACGCCAGCAACTCCACGGGCGGCACGGTCAACCCCTTCACCACCGTGGAGCGCAAGGACGTGGGCCTGATGCTGCGCGTGCGCCCGCAGATCAACGAGAACGGCACGGTGAAGCTGGCCGTGTTCCAGGAAGTCTCCTCGGTGGACGAGTCCACGCGCAAGGACACCAACGGCCTGACCACCAACAAGCGCTCCATCGAGTCCAACGTGCTGGTCGAGGACGGCAACATCGTCGTGCTCGGCGGCCTGATCGACGACAACTACTCCCAGGCCGAGGACCGGGTGCCTCTGCTGGGCGACATTCCCGTCGTGGGCAACCTGTTCCGCAACACCAACCGCAAGCGCAACAAGACCAACCTGATGGTCTTCCTGCGCCCCGTGGTGATGCGCGATGCGACTGCGACCAACCAGGTCTCTTCCGAGCGCTACGAAGCCATCCGCGCGCAGCAACAGAGCCTGCAGCCCGAGCCCAGCGCCCTGCTGCGCTCGGTCAATGCCGCGCCCGTGCTGCCCACGCTGACGCCGCAGCCGGACCCCGGCTCGTTCACCAACCCGGCCGCCATCGTCAACGTGCCGGGCGCCAGGCCCGAGCTGATCGACTTCACCCAGCCGCAGCCCGCCGCGCCCGCCCCCGTGCCGGCCGCTCCCGGCGCGCTCTGAGGCAGGAAGGCCCCATGCGCTACCCCCTGCCCTATGCGTTTGCGCGCACCAGCCAGCTGCTGATCGAGGACGACGGCCACGAGCCCCTGCTCTGGCACGGCCCCTCGCCCGACTGGCAGGCCCTGTCCGAAGTCCAGCGCAGGCATGCGGTGCAGCGCTGGCAGATGCTGGACGCGGGCACGCTGGCCCACCGCATCAGCGCCGCCTACTCGCAGGGCGAGTCCAGCGCGGCCCTGGTGGTCAGCGAGGTCGAGTCCGACGCCGACCTCTCGCGCATGATGCAGGAGCTGCCTGCGGTCGAGGACCTGCTGGAGACGGCCGACGACGCGCCCATCATCCGCATGCTCAACGCCCTGCTCACGCAGGCCGCGCGCGACGGCGCCAGCGACATCCACATCGAGCCCTACGAGCGCCATTCCAGCGTGCGCTTTCGCGTGGACGGCGACCTGCGCGAAGTCGTGCAGCCCAACCGCGCACTGCATGCAGCGCTGATCTCGCGACTGAAGATCATGGCCGACCTGGACATCGCCGAAAAGCGCCTGCCCCAGGACGGCCGCATCAGCCTGCGCCTGGGCACGCGCGCCATCGACGTGCGCGTCTCCACCCTGCCCAGCGCCCACGGCGAGCGCGCCGTGCTGCGCCTGCTGGACAAGAGCGAGAGCAAGCTCAGCCTGGAGGCCGTGGGCATGCAGGGCGAGACGCTGAGGCGATTCACCCACCTGACGGCCCAGCCGCACGGCATCGTGCTGGTCACCGGCCCCACGGGCTCGGGCAAGACCACCACGCTGTATGCGGCACTGTCGCGCATGGACGCCAGCCACAGCAACATCATGACGGTGGAGGACCCCATCGAGTACGAGCTGGCCGGCGTGGGGCAGACCCAGGTCAACGCCAAGATCGACCTGACCTTCGCCAAGGCCCTGCGCGCCATCCTGCGCCAGGACCCGGATGTGATCATGATCGGCGAAATCCGCGACTTCGAGACCGCGCAGATCGCCATCCAGGCCTCGCTGACCGGCCACCTGGTGCTGGCCACGCTGCACACCAACGATGCCTCCAGCGCCGTCACGCGCCTGATCGACATGGGGGTGGAACCCTTCCTGCTGTCGTCCTCCCTGCTGGGCGTGCTGGCACAGCGCCTTGTGCGCAAGATCGACACCACCGAGCCCAGCGGCTACCGGGGGCGCACCGGCATCTTCGAGATGCTGGTGGTGGACGACACCATCCGCGCGCAGATCCACCGCCAGGCCAGCGAGGCCGAGATCCGCGACACCGCGCTGGCCGCGGGCATGCGCCTGATGCGCGACGACGGCGAGCGTCTGGTGCGCGAGGGCATCACCACGCCCGAGGAAGTGCTGCGCGTCACGCGCGACTAGGCGCAGGCGGCCACGCCCGACCCTGCGCAGCACGGGGCATCCCTGTTTGCCACAATGGTCGGCATGTTGGAATCCCTACGCGCCTGGAGCGCTCCCTATGGCGGCGACCTGTTCCTGTGGGTCGCCACGCTGAGCCTGATCAGCTACATCGCCCTGTGGTGGTTCAAGTCACGGCTGTCCACCAGCCAGCTGCGCCGCGTCATCCGCCTGTCGGCGCTGGTGGCGCTGCCGCTGTCCTGGCTGGCCATCCAGCAGGGCGAGAACCATCTGGCGGCAGCCATCCTCCCCCTGGTCTGGTGCGTGGTGCTGGGCATCACCTGCGCGCGGGAAATGTCCAGAAGAAACTGAGTGCGCGAACGCGCACCAGGAATGCCCTGGCGCGGCAAGGCCCGCGCCGCCCCCACCCACCGTGAACTGGAAGTTGGAACCTGCCATGACATCATTCAATGAAGTCCGTCTGTCCATGCTCGACCTCGTGGCCGTGCGCGAAGGCGGCACCGTCGCCGAGGCCCTGGACATCGCGCTGGCCACGGCCCGCAAGGCCGAGGCACTGGGATTCGAGCGCTACTGGCTGGCCGAGCACCACAACATGCCCGGCATCGCCAGCTCGGCCACGGCCGTGCTGATCGGCCATATCGCAGGCGGCACCTCGAAGATCCGCGTGGGCTCGGGCGGCATCATGCTGCCCAACCATGCCCCGCTGGTGGTGGCCGAAGCCTTCGGCACGCTGGCCGAGCTGTACCCGGGCCGCATCGACCTGGGACTGGGCCGTGCGCCCGGCACCGATGGCGCCACCATGCGCGCCCTGCGCCGCGACCGCGTCGAGACCGAGGAAGACTTCCCGCGCGACGTGATGGAGCTGCAACGCCTGCTGGCCCCGGCCACGCCGGATCAAAAGCTGGTGGCCACGCCCGGCGCGGGCACCAACGTGCCGATCTGGCTGCTGGGCTCCAGCCTGTTCTCGGCCCAGCTCGCAGCCCATCTGGGCCTGCCCTACGCCTTTGCCTCGCACTTCGCGCCGCGCATGCTCTACCAGGCCGTACAGCTGTACCGCAGCCTGTTCAAGCCGTCGGCCCAACTGGCCAAGCCCTACGTGATCGTCGGCGCACCCGTGATCGCCGCGCCCACCGATGACGAGGCCGAGTACCTGGCCAGCAGCACCTACCAGCGCGTGCTGGGCATCATCACGGGCCGGCGCGGACTGCTGCCGCGCCCCATCGAGAACTATGCGGCCCAGCTCGGCGAGCAGGAGCGCCGCGCCATCGGCGACTTCCTGGCCGTGGCCTCCATCGGCGGCCCGGACAAGGTGCGCACGCGCCTGCAGAAGCTGCAGGCCGACACCGAGGCCGACGAGCTGATCCTGGTCAGCGACGTGTATGACCGCGACCTGCGCCTGCGCTCGCTGGAGATCACGGCCGGCGTCATGGGCCGCTGAAGGCATGAGCCGCTCCGCCCGGCTGCTGCAGCTGATCGACCTGCTGCGCCGCGCGCGCCTGCCCCAGGCAGGGCCGGTGCTGGCCCGGCAGCTGGACGTGAGCCTGCGCACCCTCTACCGCGACATCGCCACCCTGCGCGAACAGGGTGCCGCGATTGCGGGCGACCCGGGCGTGGGCTACGAGATGCGGCCCGGCTTTCTGCTGCCGCCGCTGATGTTCACGCCCGATGAGCTGGAAGCCCTGCTGCTGGGCGCGCGCTGGGCCAGCCGCCAGGCCGACCCCGAGCTCGCCCAGGCCGCCACCGCCGCGCTGGACCGCATACGCAGCGCGCTGCCGCTGGAGCTGCGCATCGAGGTGGACACCAGCGGCCTGCTGGTGCCGCCCATCTGCCACGAATCCGTGACCGAGCCCTGGCAGACCGCGCTGCGCCTGGCGATACGGCGCCAGCACCGGGTGCTGCTGCACTACACGGATGAGAAGGGCCAGCCGACCGAGCGCCGGATCTGGCCTTTTGCCATGGCCTTCTTCGACCAGCGGCGCATTCTTGCGGCCTGGTGCGAACTGCGCCAGGACTTCCGCCATTTCCGCGCCGACCGCGTGCGCTCCGTCACCGATCTGCAGGAACGCTATCCCGACCACCGCAGCGGCCTGATCGAACGCTGGTCGCGGCAACTGGGCTACACGGTCCGCTGACACCACTGCTGACAAAAACTGTCAGCATGGCCTCCTACAGTCGCTCCCATGGCCTTCTCGCCATGCATTCAAACCACTGGGAGCCTTCATGAACGACTCGATCAAGCCTCTGCGCTTTTACTTCCACCCCCGCTCGCGCGCCGTCATCGCGCGCTGGATGCTGGAGGAATGCGGCGCCCGCTATGAGCCCGTGCGGCTGGAATTCGGCAGCACCATGAAGGCTGCCGACTACCTGGCCATCAACCCCATGGGCAAGGTCCCCGCCCTG
The DNA here is from genome assembly GCF_018437695.1 of Delftia sp. WY8. NCBI lineage: Bacteria > Pseudomonadati > Pseudomonadota > Betaproteobacteria > Burkholderiales > Comamonadaceae > Delftia > Delftia sp. WY8. The sequence continues at coordinate 4,625,415 of NZ_CP049795.1, read as the reverse complement.
GTGCACGGCGAGACCGTGATCACCGAACAGGCCGCCATCCTTGCCTATCTGGCCGACATCTTCCCCGAACGAAGGCTCGCGCCGGCCGTGGACAGCCCGCTGCGCGGCGTCTACCACCGCTGGATGTTCTTCCTGGCCGGCCCCGTCGACGCCTTGATGACAGCCAAGAGCCAGGGCCACCTGGAGCAGCAGACGGCCGACCAGGCCATGTCCGCCGGCTATGGCCGCTATGACGACGTGGTGCAGACGCTGCGCCAGGCCGTGGCCGGCAGGCGCTACCTGTGCGGCGACCAGTTCACCGCGGCCGACGTGCTCATGGCCAGCTACCTGCGCTGGGGGACGATGATGAAGCTGCTGCCCGCGCTGCCCGAGTTCAGCGACTACGGCCAGCCGCTGATGGAACGCCCGGCCTCGCTGCGCTCCATCCAGCTCAACGAAGCGGACCTGGCCGCCCAGCCGGCATAGGAACCTCCGGGACCTGGGGACGAGGCCCGAGACGGCCTCGCCATCCAGCCGTCACCGGCAGCGGCTACCATCGGGGGTTGGATCGCCGCCTGGCGTTTCCTGAACGCCATCCTTCCCCAGCCCCTCCCGACTCCCGCCGCGCATGCCTGCCTTTTCCTTCGAAGCCCTGGATACCCAAGGTCAGACCCGCAAGGGCACGATCGAAGCCGACAACGCGCGCGCTGCGCGCAGCCAGCTGCGCGCCCAGGCCCTGGTGCCCATGGCCGTGGAGATCGTGGCCTCGGGGTCGGCGTCCGGCCCGCAGGGTGGCGCCTCGCGCTGGCTGACCCGCCCCGTCCTTGGCTCCACAGGGCTCACCGTGTGGACGCGCCAGATGGCGGGGCTGGTCGGATCAGGCCTGCCCATAGAGCGCGCACTGGCCGCGCTGTCCGAAGAAGCCGACGACCCGCGCCAGCACCACCTGGTGGCCGCGCTGCGCGCCGAGGTCAACGCAGGCTCCACCTTTGCCCGCGCACTGGCCCAGCACCCGCGCGAATTCTCCGACATCTACTGCGCCGTGATCGGCGCCGGCGAGGCCAGCGGCAGCCTGGGCCCGGTGCTGGAGCGGCTGGCCGACGACCTGGAATCGCGCCAGGCCCTGCAGTCCAAGCTCATTGGCGCAGCCCTGTACCCGGCCATCGTGACCCTGGTGGCCATCGTCATCGTGTTGTTCCTGGTCAGCTACGTGGTGCCCCAGGTGGCCAGCGTGTTCGCGGGCACCAAGCGCGCCCTGCCCTGGCTCACCGTGGCCATGCTGGCGCTCAGCGACTTCGTGCGCAGCTATGGCTGGGCCGCGCTGGTCGCCCTGGTGCTGGGCGCCGTGGGATTCCGGCTGTCCATGAAGAACCCCGTGCTGCGCGAGCGCTTCGACGCCTGGTGGCTGCGCCTGCCGCTGATCGGCCGGCTGGCGCGCAACTACAACGCGGCACGCTTTGCCGGCACGCTGGCCATGCTGGCTGGCGCGGGCGTGCCCATTCTCAAGGCCTTGCAGGCCGCCGCCGAAACGCTGGGCAACCGCGCGCTGCGCGCCGATGCCATGGACGCGCTGGCCCTGGTGCGCGAGGGCGCGCCGCTGGCCTCGGCCCTGGCGCAGAAAAAGCGCTTCCCGGGCCTGATCTCCATGTTTGCCCGCCTGGGCGAGCAGACCGGCCAGCTGCCCGTGATGCTGCAGCGCGCGGCCAACCAGCTGTCCACCGAGGTGCAGCGCCGCGCCATGCACCTGGCCACCATCCTGGAGCCGCTGCTGATCGTGGCCATGGGCATGGTCGTGGCCCTGATCGTGCTGGCCGTGCTCATGCCCATCATCCAGCTCAACCAGTTCGTCAAATAGCGACAAGCGCCAAGCCATGCCCGTGACCCTGCAAGACAAGCTGGTCGTTGCCATCTCATCGCGCGCACTGTTCGACTTCGAGGAAGAGAACCGGCTGTTCGATGCGGGCGACGAGCAGGCCTACATGCGCCGCCAGCTGGACCTGGTGCACCAGCCGGCACGCCCGGGCATCGCCTTCCCGCTGGTGCGCAAGCTGCTGGCCTTCAATACGCCCGAAGTGCAGCGCGTGGAGGTGATGATGCTCTCGCGCAACGACCCGGCCAGCGGCATGCGCGTGTTCGCCTCGGCCAAGGCGGCCGACATGCACATAGAGCGCGGCGTGTTCACGCGCGGGCGCGATCCGTTTTCCTACCTGCGGCCGCTGGGCGCCCACCTGTTCCTCTCGGCCAACGAGGTCGATGTGCGCAAGGCCCTGTCCATCGGCTTTCCCGCGGCGCGCGTGATGGTCGACTCCACGCCCGCAGGCGACCGCTACCCGCAGGAAGTGCGCATTGCCTTCGACGGCGATGCCGTGCTGTTCTCCGACGAGGCCGAGCGCATCTACCAGCAAGGCGGGCTGCCGGCCTTTCTGCACCATGAGGTCTCCCATGCCGCCACGCCCCTGGGAGAAGGGCCGTTCAAACCCCTGCTGCAAGCCCTTCACCGGCTTCAGCAGCAGGCGGACTCGTCCCAGACCATGCGCATTCGCACGGCCCTGGTGACGGCGCGCAGTGCGCCGGCGCACGAGCGCGCCATCCGCACATTGCTCGATTGGGGAATCACCGTGGACGAGGCCATGTTCCTCGGCGGCCTGGAAAAAGGCCCCTTCCTGCGCGAGTTCGAGCCGGATTTCTTCTTCGACGACCAATCGGGCCATGTCAGCTCGGCGGCCCGCCGTGTGCCCGCAGGCCATGTGAACAGCGGCATCTCCAATCCGGACGCCGATCCGCTGAAGTAAACAATTGCAAAGGGCGGGCCGGCCGTGCTTGCAAATGCCGGTTCCGTGCCCAAATAAAGTCAATGCATTTTCCCCTCATGAACCGCTCCGCCCTGCTGCGCCGGCCGCCTGTGCTGCAGGCCGCCGCTGCCGTCCTGCTGACCAGCGCCTTCATGCTGCCCGCCGCGCGCGCGCAGGCGGCCGAGACGGCCGACAAGGCGTCCACCGGACAGGCCTCGGCCAGCCCGGCGCCATTGACCAAGGGGGAAATCAAGGCCCAGCGCGAATTCAAGATGCTGGACTTCAACAAGGACGGCAAGCTCAGCCGCACCGAAGTGGCGCTGTTCCCGCGCCTGGCGGCGGCCTTCGACGAGGCCGACACTGACAAGGACGGCTACGTCTCCTATGCGGAGGTGCAGGCCTTTGCCGTCAAGTACCGCGCCGAGCGCGACAAGGCAAAGGCCAAGGCGCAGGCCGAAGAGGCAAAGGCCGCAGAGCATGCCGCAGCCGTGTCCGCTGCCGGGGACACGAAGGAAGGCGAAGGCTCAAGGGACTGAGCCTGCGCATTCAGCCACTGACACTCAAAGTCCGCCGGTACGCTTGACCTTGGGTTCCGAATAGGTCAACGGCTCCTCGCGCACCTGCAGCTTGTTGCGGGCCACGTCATCGGCCTTGCTGACCTCCTGGGCCTGCTCCACGGCCATGGCGCTGGCGCGCCACATGGACTGGATGAACTCGATGAGCTGCTTGGAAATCGGCTCCTTGGGCGGCTCCTCGACCTCTTCCTTCTGCTTGATCTCCTCGGCCAGCGTCCAGTCGCGGTTTTCCTGGTCCACCACGGACGGTTTTTCAGGATCGCGAATCACACGGCCTTCGCCGATGCGGTCCGTGGATTCGACAGGATTGGCAGCGTTCACGGGACGCACGGGCACCGCGCCCGACGCGCCGGTGGAGTACAGATCGGCGCTTTGCGGGCGCCACGGTATGGGCGATCGGTCAACAGGTGGAATTGGCATGGCTCGACCCTCTTGCTGGATGTGTGCTGTGGGCGGGAATTTCCCGCCGTCGCCTCATCATCGACAGAACCTGAAAGAACTGAAGCGCTTTTTTTGAAAGACGCCCAGGCCTGCCTCAAACCAAGGGTAAACCCCGAAACCACCCTGACCAGGCGCTAGAGGAAACGCTCCAGCATCTTGCGCGAGGCACGGTCCAGCGCCGTGCTGTCGGGCACGCTGAACTGCACGCCGTCCTGGCTGGTGATCATCAGGTGCGTGCGGCCCGACAGGCGGCGGATATCCTCCTCGGCCTTGAGCACGAGCTGCGCGGGACCGCGGTCGGTCTCCAGGTCCCAGGTGCTGGGCGTGGAATAGCTGGACACCTTGCGGATGCGCTGGATGACGGGCACGAACTCGCGCACGGCCAGATCCTGCTCGATCAGCGTGCGGGCCTGCGCGGGCAGGTGGTCCATGTGGTCCACCCAAAGCGCCTCCTTGCCATCGGCACAGACCAGGGACAGGCCTTGCAGCGGCGCGGCAATGGGAAAGGCGCGCACGGGCACCACGGATTCATGGCGCGTGCCGTCGGCCAGGATCAGCACCAGGCGGCCATGGGCGTTGCGCTCCACGCGTACGCGGCTCAGATCGGCGCCGGCGGCGCAATGTTGGGCAGTGGACATGGCTTATTCCTCGATGGTGGTTGCGACCAGGGTCAGGCCTGCGGCCTGGGCATCCTCTTCGGCGCGCCGCGCCTGGGCCTGGTACAGGCGCCAGTAGGCGCCCTGCTTTTCCATCAGTTCGTCGTGCGGCCCCACTTCCACGATCTCGCCCCGGTCCATGACCACCAGGCGGTCTGCCTTGCGCAGCGTGGACAGACGGTGGGCGATGGCAATCGTCGTGCGGCCCTGCACCAGATTGTCCAGCGCCTTCTGGATTTCCTTCTCGGTCTCGGTGTCCACGGCAGAAGTGGCCTCGTCCAGGATCAGGATGCGCGGGTCGATCAGCAGCGCGCGCGCGATGGAGATGCGCTGGCGCTCGCCGCCGGACAGGCCCTGGCCGCGTTCGCCGACCAGGGAGTCATAGCCATGCGGCAGGCGCAGGATGAATTCATGGGCATGGGCCGCACGCGCGGCCGCCACGATTTCCTCGCGCGTGGCGTCGGGCTTGCCGTAGGCGATGTTCTCGGCAATGGTGCCGAAGAACAGGAAGGGCTCCTGCAGCACCAGGCCGATGTTGCTGCGGAAGTCCGACACCTTGAGCCGGCGGATATCCACGCCGTCGAGCTGGATGGAGCCTTCGCTCACGTCGTAGAAGCGGCTGATCAGGTTGACCAGGGTGCTCTTGCCCGAGCCGCTGTGGCCGACCAGGCCGATCATTTCACCCGGACGAATCTGCAGATCCAGGTTCTTGATGACGGCGCGGCTGCCGTAGCGGAAGGTCAGGTTGTCCAGCGTGATGGCACCCTGCACGCGCGGCAGCTTGACCGGGTTGACCGGGTCGGGCACGTTGCTCACGTGGTCCAGGATGTCGAAGATGCGCTTGGCGCCGGCTGCCGCCTTCTGTGTGACCGAGACGATGCGGCTCATCGAATCCAGGCGGCTGTAGAAGCGGCCGATGTAGGCGATGAAGGCCGTCAGAATACCGACCGTGATCTGGCCGCCCGCCACCAGCCAGATGCCGAAGCCCCAGACCACCAGCAGGCCGATCTCGGTCAGCAGCGTCACCGTGGGCGTGAACAGCGACCAGGTCTTGTTGACCTTGTCGTTGGCCTGCAGGTTGACCAGATTGGCCTGGGCGAAGCGGTCGGCCTCGCGCTTTTCCTGGGCGAAGGCCTTGACCACACGGATGCCGGGAATGGTGTCGGCCAGCACATTGGTCACCTCGGACCAGACGCGGTCGATCTTCTCGAAGCCCGTGCGCAGGCGGTCACGCACCAGGTGGATCATCCAGGCGATGAAGGGCAGCGGCACCAGGGTGACCAGGGCCAGCCATGGATTGATGGAGAACAGGATGACCGAGGTCATCACGATCATCAGCACATCGGTCGCAAAATCCAGCGCGTTCAAGGATAGAAACAAATTGATGCGATCTGTTTCCGCCCCGATGCGCGCCATCAGGTCGCCCGTGCGTTTGCTGCCGTAGTAGTCCAGCGACAGCGTCAGCAGGTGGTTGTAGGTGGTCGTGCGCAGGTCCGAGCCAATGCGCTCGGAGACCTTGGCCAGCACGAAGGTGCGCGCCCAGCCCAGGCCCCAGGCCACCAGCGCCGCCGCAAGCAGGCCGCTCAGGTAGAAGACCACTAGGCTGCTGTCGATCTGCTGGCCGTTCTGGAACGGGATCAGGATCTTGTCCACGATGGGAATGGTCAGATAGGGCGCCACCAGGGTGGCGCCCGTGGAGGCCAGGGTCAGCAAAAAGCCCAGCAGCAGCTGGTGCCGGTAGGGATGGGCAAAGCGCCACAGGCGCAGCAGCACCCAGGTGGAGGTCTGCGGACCCTGCTGGCGTGCGCAGGCCGGGCATTCGTCGGCCTCGGGCGGCAGCTCGGTCTGGCAGGCCGGGCAGCGGGGCACATCGTCCTCGGGCCCGTCGAAGTCCTCGCCACGCGCCATGCGCTCACGCTGGTGATCGAACTGTTGCAGCAGGCGCAATACGCCCGCCTGGTGGCGCAAGGTGAAGCGCCACAGCGCCAGCCGAGCCGCAGGACCATGCAATTCGAGGTTGCCCACGCCGCCGTGGTCCAGCGTACGCAAATTCTGATCGACAGAGAGTATCCACTCACTCCATCGCTGATCCTCAGGATCACAGGCGATGAGGCGCTGGTTGGTCAGGACAACCCAGCCTTCGCCGAAGCGCATATCCAGGGTCAGGTCAACCGTGGCGAGGGCCAGCACGTTTTCATTGGAAGCGAGCCTGGCTCGCAGCTCAGCCCCGCGGGGGCTGGCAAGGAAGGCCGAAACGTCCACAGAATGGTGTTCTTGCATGTTGAGTTGTTTTTCCCGCCCCTGGCGGCTCCTGGTGTCATGCGGGCAACCGCAGCTCCCCGGTGGATATCCCGCGCGTTGCACGGCATACCCTGCTCAACGCGCCAACCCTGGTTTAGGCTGACAACACTGCGCATGGGTTTTCTGGGCGCACAATCCTCTCCCATTCTCCGGCGATCCGAATCCGGGTCGTCGTTCACGCTTACCCGTTGACCGACATGGCGAAATTCAAAGACATCCAACTCTTGCGCACCACCTACCTGCGTGGACCCAGCGTCTGGACTTACCGTCCCGTGCTGGAGGTCTGGCTGGATCTGGGCGAGCTGGAGGACTATCCCTCGAACAAGCTTCCCGGTTTCAACGAGCGCCTGACGGCCTGGCTGCCCGACCTGGTCGAGCACCACTGCGGCGTGGGCGAGCGCGGCGGCTTCATCCAGCGCCTGGAAGGCGGCACCTGGTGCGGCCACGTGCTGGAGCACATCATCATCGAGCTGCTGAACCTGGCGGGCATGCCTGCCGAGTTCGGCCAGACCCGCGAGATCTCGCAGCGCGGGGTGTACCGCATGGTCTTCCGCTGCCCCGAGGAAACCGTGGCGCGCACGGCCCTGGCCCATGGCCACAGGCTGATCATGGCCGCCATCAATGACGAGCCCTTCGACCTGAAGGCCGCCATCAAGGCCATCAAGACCGAGATCAACGACCGCTACCTGGGCCCGAGCACGGGCTGCATCGTCGATGCGGCCGGCGAGCGCCGCATCCCCCACATCCGCCTCAATGACGGCAACCTCGTGCAACTGGGCTATGGCGCCGCGCAGCGCCGCATCTGGACCGCCGAGAGCGACCAGACCAGCGCCATCGCCGAGGGCATTGCCCAGGACAAGGACTTCACCAAGCGCCTGCTGGCCGCCTGCGGCGTGCCCGTGCCCGAAGGCCAGATCGTCCACAGCCCCGAGGAAGCCTGGGAAGTGGCGCAGGACATCGGCTTTCCCGTCACCGTCAAGCCCTCGGACGGCAACCACGCACGCGGCGTGACGCTGGACCTGCGCGACGAGGCCGACATCAAGGCCGCCTTCGCGCTGGCCCAGCCCGAAGGCTCGGACGTCATCGTCGAACGCTTCATCGACGGCACCGAGCACCGCATCCTGGTCGTGGGCGGCAAGGTGGTTGCCGCCTGCCGTGGCGAGACCGTGAGCGTGGCCGGCAATGGCAAGTCCACGGTTCGCGAACTGGTCGCCGTGGTCAACCAGGACCCGCGCCGCGGCCCCGAGCAGGAATACCCGCTGGACTGGATCAACCTCGAAGCCCCGGCCGTGAAGCTGGAACTCAAGCGCCAGAACGTCACGCCCGACACCATTCCTGCCCAGGGCACCAGCGTGCTGCTGCAGCGCAACGGCAACATGGCCATCGACTGCACCGACGAAGTCCATCCCGAAGTGGCCTACATGGCCACGCTGGCCGCCAAGATCGTGGGCCTGGACATCGCGGGCATGGACATGATCCTGCAGGACGTCTCGCGCCCCATGAAGGAGCAGGGCGGCGCCATCCTCGAAGTCAACGCCGGCCCCGGCCTGCTGATGCATCTGAAGCCCACCAGCGGCGCGCCGCGCCCCGTGGGCATGGCCATCGCCGACCACCTGTTCCCGCGCACCGAAGAGGGCACGGGCGCCGGCCGCATCCCCCTGGTCGGCATTGCCGGCACGCGCAACAACGGTTTCACGGCCCGCTTGGTGGGCTGGCTGCTGCAGTTGTCGGGCAAGCTCACGGGCGTGGCCAGCAGCGAGGGCATGTTCCTGTCCAACCGCCAGACCCAGAAGACCAACACCGCCAACTGGGCCGGCGCCCACCGCCTGCTGACCAACCGCCTGGCCCAGGCCGCCGTCATCCAGACCACGGCCCGCTCCATCCTGGAGGAAGGCCTGGCCTACGACCGCTGCCTGGTCGGCGTGGTCACCGACATGGACGGCTTCGAGCAGTTGCCCGACCATGACGTGCATGAACAGTCGCAGATGACGCGCGTGATGCGCACCCAGATCGACGTGGTGCTGGACGAAGGCGCGGGCGTGCTCAATGCCGATATCGAGCAGGTGGCCGACCTGGCCCGCCTGTGCGACGGCGAGGTGCTGTTCTATTCCATGCAGGCCGACAGCCCCGTGGTAGCGGCCCACCGTTGCGAGAGCGAAGGCCGTGCCGTCTTCGTGCGCGGCAACCAGGTGATCCTGGCCACGGGCGCCGCCGAGCGCGTGCTGGGCACGCTGGACGCGCTGAGCCTGCCCGGCGGCCTGCGCCCGGACACGCCGGCCCTGCTCGCTGCCATTGCCGCGGCGTGGTCCATGGACATTGCCCCCGACCTCATCGTCGCCGGCATCAAGACCTTCGACTACACGCCGGCCGCCGCTGCGGTTTCCACCGCCGCCGCCTGAGCCCGACCACACGATGACATGCAGGCAGGCCCGGCGACGCGGGCCTGCCCTCCGAAAGAAGACACTATGCAGATCACCCGCATCCGAGCCCTGCGCGGCCCCAATCTCTGGACCCGCAGCACCGCCATCGAAGCCATCGTGCAATGCGAGCCCGGCGACTGTGACTACTCGGCCCTGGCAGGGTTCGAGGACCGGCTGCGCGCACGCTTTCCCAAGATCGGCACGCTGCAGCCGCACGGTGCCGACCAGCGCCTGTCGCTGGCCCATGTGCTGGAAGTGGCGGCCCTGTCGCTGCAGGCCCAGGCCGGCTGCCCCGTGACCTTCAGCCGCACGCACGAGACCGTGGAAGCCGGCACCTACCAGGTGGTGGTGGAGTACACCGAGGAATCCGTGGGCCGCCTGGCCATGGAACAGGCCGGTGCGCTGCTGCAGTCGGCACTGGCCGACACGCCCTTCGACGCCGACAAGGTGGTGGCCGAGCTGCGTGAACTCGACGAGGACGAGCGCATCGGCCCCTCCACAGGCTCCATCGTCGATGCGGCCGTGGCGCGCGGCATTCCCATCCGCCGCCTGACCTCGGGCTCGCTGGTGCAACTGGGCTGGGGCTCCAAGGCCCGCCGCATCCAGGCCGCCGAGCTGGACCAGACCAGCGCCGTGGCCGAGTCCATCGCCCAGGACAAGGACCTGACCAAGCGCCTGCTGCACGCCGCCGGCGTGCCCGTGCCGCTGGGCCGCCCCGTCAAGGACGTGGAAGAAGCCTGGCTCGTGGCCCAGGAAGTGGGCCTGCCCGTGGTGGTCAAGCCCCAGGACGGCAACCAGGGCAAGGGCGTGGTGGTCAACATCACCACGCACGAGCAGCTCAAGGCCGCCTTCGCCACCGCCTCGGAATTCGGCGACGACATCATGGTCGAACGCTTCCTGCCGGGCCACGACTTCCGCCTGCTGGTGGTCGGCGGCCAGCTGGTGGCCGCTGCGCGCCGCGAGCCGCCCCAGGTGCTGGGCGACGGCCAGCACACCATCCGCGAACTGGTCGAGCTGGTCAACCAAGACCCGCGCCGCGGCTCGGGCCACGGCACGGCGCTGACCAAGATCCGCCTGGACGACATCGCCATCGCGCGCATCGCCACAGAAGGGCTCACGCCCGAATCCGTGCCGGCCCAGGGCCAGCGCGTGGTGCTGCGCAACAACGCCAACCTGTCCACCGGCGGCAGCGCCACCGATGTGACGGACGACGTGCATCCCGACATCGCCGCACGCGCCGTCGAGGCCGCCCAGACCATCGGCCTGCACATCTGCGGCGTGGACGTGGTCTGCGAGACCATGCTGCGCCCGCTGGAGGAGCAAAACGGCGGCATCGTCGAAGTCAACGCCGCGCCGGGCCTGCGCATGCACCTGGCGCCGTCCTTCGGCAAGCCCCGCAACGTGGGCGTGCCCATGGTCGATGAGCTGTTCGCACCCGGCCAGGATGGCCGCATCCCGCTGGTGGCCGTCACCGGCACCAATGGCAAGACCACGACCACGCGCCTGATCGCCCACCTGTTCACCTCGCATGGCTGGCGCACGGCCATGACCAATACCGACGGCGTCTACGTCAACGGCCGCCAGATCGACAGCGGCGACTGCTCGGGCCCGCGCAGCGCGCGCAACGCCCTGGCCCACCCCGAGACCGATGCGGCCGTGCTCGAATGCGCGCGCGGCGGCATCCTGCGCGAAGGGCTGGGCTTCGACCGCTGCCAGGTGGCCGTGGTCACCAACGTGGGCGCGGGCGACCACCTGGGCCTGAACTACATCACCACGGTGGAAGACGTGGCCGTGCTCAAGCGCGTCATCGTGCAGAACGTGGCCGCCGACGGCTATGCCGTGCTCAACGCCGCCGACCCGCTGGTGGCCGCCATGGCCTCCACCTCGCCGGGCAAGGTCATCTATTTCGCGGCCGACCGCCACCACCCCGTGATGGCCACGCACCGCGCCCAGGGCAACCGCGTGGTCTACGTGGACGGCGACAGCATCGTTGCGGCCGAAAGCTCGTGGCGCGAGACCATCGCCCTGCGCGAGATCCCCATCACGCGCAACGGCACCATCACCTTCCAGGTGGAGAACGTCATGGCCGCCATCGCCGCCGCCTGGGGCGTGGGCCTGCCGTGGCAGACCATCCGCCGCGGGCTGGCCGGCTTCGTCAACGACAGCGACAACGCCCCCGGACGCTTCAACGTCATGGACTACCGTGGCGCCACGCTGATCGCCGACTACGGCCACAACCCCGACGCCATCCGCGCCCTGGTGCAGGCCGTGGATGCCATGCCGGCCCAGCGCCGCAGCGTGGTCATCAGCGGCGCGGGCGACCGCCGCGACCAGGACATCACCGAGCAGACACAGATCCTGGGCCGCGCCTTCGACGACGTCATCCTCTACCAGGATGCCTGCCAGCGCGGCCGCGCCGACGGTGAAGTCCTGGCCCTGCTGCAGCAAGGCCTGCAAGGCGCACCGCGTACCGGCTACGTGACCCAGATCCAGGGCGAGTTCAACGCCATCGACCACGCGCTGGCGCGGCTGACGCCCGGCGACCTGTGCCTGGTGCTGGTGGATCAGGTCGAGGAAGCTCTGGAGCATCTTCGCCGCCATGTGGCGGGTGAAAACACCCCCTGAGGCGCTTTGCGCCTTCCCCCTCTCTCGCTTCGCGGGAGGGGGACGACACCCTCGGGGCGGGGCGGCCCTTCCTCGGTGTCCCTGAGTTGGGCCGCGCCACTCTCTTACGCAACGCCATGATCAAACCCAGTGCGAAGTATTTCCCGCGAGGCCGGGCCTTGCTCACGGCCGCCCTGGCCACGCTGCTGCTGGGCGCCTGTGGCGCGCGCGCCGAGCAGGTCGGTGCGGTGGACACGGTGTTCAAGTTCATAGGCCCGGACCACAAGATCGTGGTCGATGCCTATGACGATCCCAAGGTGGCGGGCGTGACCTGCTATGTCTCGCGCGCCAAGACCGGCGGCATCAAGGGCGGCCTGGGCCTGGCCGAGGACCGCGCCGAAGCCTCGATCAGCTGCGTGCAGACCGGACCCATCCAGATCCCTGCGCCGCTCAAGCAGCAGGAAGAAGTGTTCAGCGAACGCATCTCGCTGCTGTTCAAGCGCCTGCGCGTGGTGCGCATGGTCGATGCGCAGCGCAACACCCTGGTCTACATGACCTACTCGGACCGCGTGATCGAAGGCTCGCCGCAGAACAGCGTCACGGCCGTGCCCGTGCCGCGCAACACGCCGATACCGCTGCAAAAGTAGCCTGGGCTCATTCCTGCGCCTGGGACCTGCAGGCCTGCACGAAGGCCGCCAGCGCAGGCGAGCGGCGCTTGCCTGCCCGCTGCACCAGCGAGAAATCGCGCCACATGCGCGGCAGCGTGGTCGGCAGCACGGCCAGCTCTCCCGAGGCGACCAGGGCCTGCACCAGCACGCGCGACAGGCAGCTGATGCCCAGGCCCTGGGCCACGCAGCGCGCTATGGCCTCGGAGCTGCCCAGCGTGGCGGCGGCCGGCAGCTGGTGCAGATGCGGCAGCAAGGCATGCTCCACCATCTCGCGCGTGCCCGAGCCCGGCTCGCGCAGCAGCCAGCGCGCACCGCGCAAAGCGGCCACGCCCAGCGGGCGCTGGCCCGCGGCCTGCACCAGCGGGTCCTGTGCTGCAGCCACGATGACGAGTTCGTCGCGCATCCAGGGCTCGACCTCCAGCCCGGGCCAGTGGCTGGTGCCCTCGATCAGGCCCAGGTCCACGTCCAGCGATTCCACGGCCTGGCCCACCTCGCGCGTGTTGGCGATCTGCAGGTCCACGCTCAGGTGCGGATGGCTGCGCGCCAGGTGCGCGAGCACGGCCGGCAGCGCATAGGTGCCTATGGTGGTGCTGGCTGCCACGCGCAGACGCACGGGCAGGCTGGCCGCCCGCACCGAAAACGCCTGCTCTATGCCCCTGGCCTGCTCCAGCAGCGCCAGCGCCTCGGGCAGCAGGGCGCGCCCCGCGTCGTTGAGCGCCAGCCGCCGGCCCACGCGCTCGAACAGCTGGGCGCCCATGGCCTGCTCCAGCTGCTGCAGCGCGGCGCTGGTGGCCGACTGCGACAGGGCCACGGCATCGGCCGCCGCCACGGTGGAGCCGGCCTGGGCAACGGCGCAGAAGATTTCGAGCTGTCGCAGGGTGAGGTGCAGCATGGCGTGCAGTCTGGACGAGGCATCAACCTGTTTCCCCGGTTGATGCTACAAAAACTATTCGTTATACGAATATAGCCAAGAAATCTAAAGTGCCTCCCATGCACCGCGCTCCTGACGCGGCGCGCAGGCACCATGAACACCACTTCCCTCCCATGCTCCTTCCTCCCTGGCTGGCTTCGCCATTTGACCGAGCTTGCGCCCGGCCTGCTGCTGGCAGGCGCCATTGCCGCAGCCGCCACCTGGGGCGCACGCCAGCCCCTGCTGGCCGGCTCGGGCCTGAGCGCGCTGACGCTGGCCATCTGCATCGGCCTGGTCATCGGCAACACCGTCTATCCGCGCCTGGCGCCCAGCTGCCATGCCGGCGTGGGCCTGGCCAAGCAGCGCCTGCTGCGTGCGGGCATCGTGCTCTACGGCCTGCGGCTGACCTTCCAGGACATAGGCCATGTGGGCATGGCCGGCGTGGTGGTCGATGCCCTGGTGCTGGGTAGCACCTTCTTGCTGGCGCAGTGGCTGGGCCGCCGCGTCTTCGGGCTGGATGCGCGCACCACGGTGCTGATCGGCGCGGGCAGCTCCATCTGCGGCGCCGCTGCCGTGCTGGCCACCGAACCCGTGATCAAGGGACGTGCCGAAGACGTGGCCGTGGCCGTGGCCACCGTGGTGGTCTTCGGCACCGTGGGCACCTTTCTCTACCCCGCGCTGTTCCACTGGAACGCCGCCCACGGCTGGCTGGACATGTCGCCCGCGCAGTACGGGCTGTACGTGGGCTCCACCGTGCATGAGGTGGCCCAGGTCGTGGCCGCCGGCGAAGCCATTGCGCCCGAAGCCGCCGACGTGGCCGTGATCTCCAAGATGGTGCGCGTGATGATGCTGGCCCCCTTCCTGCTGCTGCTGTCCATGGCGGTGGCGCGCGGCAACCGCAGCAGCCAGATGAGCGACGGCCAGCCGCGCCGCATCACCATTCCCTGGTTCGCGCTGGGCTTCGTCGCCATGGCCGGCGTGAACTCGCTGGGCGTGCTGCCCGCTGCCGTGGTGCAGGTGGGCGTGCAGCTGGACAACGCGCTGCTGGCCGTGGCCATGGCGGCCCTGGGCCTGACCACCCATGTCCGCGCCGTGCGTGCCGCAGGCACGAAGCCCCTGCTGCTGGCCGCCTTGCTGTTCGCATGGCTTCTGGTGGCGGGCCTGCTCTTCAACCGCTGGGTGCCCGGCCTGCTCTGAAGCTGCCAGCATCCATCGACCGGCCCTGCGAGGCATCGTCTCGCAGGGCCTTTTTCATGGACGGCCTGCCTTCCAGAGCAAGGGAATACCCTTGAATCAAATGCAGGCACAATTAATTTGTAATACAAATTAATTGAACTACAAAGATAATCGAGGCATGTCCTTTGCCTCTGCCCCTCCCCGCGCCCGTCTCGGCTTTCTCATGGTCACCCTGGTACGCCAGTGGCGCCGCCAGGTCGAGGAACAACTGCTGGCCGACGGCCTGACCGACGCCACCTGGGCGCCGCTGATCCACCTGCGCGCCTGGGGCGATGGCGTCACGCAAAAGGAACTGGCCGAGCGCGTGGGACTGGACGGCTCCAGCCTGGTGCGCCTGCTCGATATTCTGGAAGGCCACGGATGGGTGGAGCGCCGCGCCGACCCCGGTGACCGGCGCAGCAAGCGCATCTTCCTGACCGATGAAGGCAACGGCGCCGTGGATCGCGTGCGCGCCACCATGCTGCAGGCCGAGCTGGCCATGCTGCAGGACCTGGACGATGCCGAGGTCGAGGCCATGCTGGCCGGCATGGCCAAGATCCAGGCGCGCATGGGCGCGCTGCGCACGGAAGGCGCGCCATGAGCGCCCTCCACGATGCCTATGGCCGCCTGCTCCAGGCCTCGGCCCGCTGGGGTTTCGACCCCGTGCGCCTGCGCCAGCACCTGCGCACGGCCTTCGCCGCATGCCTGGCCTTGCTGGCTGCCTGGCAGCTGGGGCTGGAGCATCCGCAGTGGGCCGCCATGGCCACCTGGGCCGCATCCCAGCCGCTGCGCGGGCAACTGGTCGAGAAAAGCTTTTTCCGGGTCGCAGGCACCGTGGCCGGCACAGCCGTCGGCGTGGGCCTGGTGCTGCTTGCCCAGGGCAATCTGCTGTGGCTGGTGCTGGGCCTGGCCGTCTGGCTGGGCCTGTGTGCGGGCGTGGGCAATCTGCAGCGCAGCTTCGTGGCCTACGGCACCATGCTGGCCGGCTATTCGGCAGCCATGGTGGCGCTGCTGGACTTCGCCCATCCCGAGCAGGTCTTCGCGCTGGGCTGGGACCGGCTGTTCACCGCGCTGACCGGCGTTTTCGCAGCCTTGCTCGTGGGCTGGCTGTTCACGCCCAAGGGCAGCGGCATTCCCGGCAATGCCGAGGTACGCCAGCTGTTTGCCCGGCTGCTGCGCGATCTGGCCGACAGCCTGCAGGCGCGCGGCCGTTCGTCACTGGGCTCGCAGGAGATCGCCGCCCGCCTGCTGGCCATGGCGGTGATCGAGGAGGGGCTGGACCCGCACGCCGCAGGATCGCAGCGCTCGCGCGAGGCCGTGCACGCGCTGCGCCGACTCATGAATGCCCAGATCTCGGCCCTGCTGTGGCTGCGCGATGCACCATCGCAGGAGCCGCCTGCGGCCTTTGGCGACGCGCAGGCCCTGGCCGCCGCGCAGGCGCTGCGCGAAGCCGCCGTGGCACTGGAGACGCGCGTGCAGTTGCACGAGGCCGCGGCGGCCCTGATACGCGCACGCGAGTCCGCCGCAACCTGGCCCGGCGCGGCCGACATGCTGGCCCCGATGGGCTTTGCACTGCAGGCCCACCTGGCCGCCACCCACGACGTGGCGCTGCCGCCCGGCCACCGCGCGCGCCAATGGCCGGTGGTGCTGCACAGCGACTGGCTGGGCGCGCGCCGCGCCATGCTGCGCGCCAGCGCGGCCATCGCCATCGTGGGCCTGCTGTGGGTGGCCTCGGGCTGGAGCGGCGGCGCCTACATGCTGCTGGGCATGTCCATCATGCTGACCGTGTTCTCGGGCTTCGAGAACCCGTCGGCCACCATGCGCCATGTGACCCTGGGCCAGGCCATGGGCGTGCTGGTGGCCCTGGCCTGCCAGTGGCTGGTCTGGCCGTTCGCCAGCAGCCAGGCGGGCCTGGTGTGGCTGATGCTGCCCTTCGTCTTCGTGGGCGCACTGCTGTTCTCCCACCAGCGCACCGCGCTCTCGGGCTATGACTGCAACATGGTGCTGCTGCTCCTGCTGCAGCCCCACTACCCGCAGACGGCCAGCTTCGGCCATGCGCTGGCCCTGGGGCTGGCGGTGGTGTCCGGGCCGCTGGCCGGCTGGGCTGCCTACCGATTCATCCTGCCGGTCACCCTGCAGGGACGGCTGCAGGGCCTGCGCTCCATGATGGTCCACGAGCTGCAGGACATGGCCGCCACGCCCGGCCATGCGCGCGATGGCCGCATCTGGCGTGCCCGCCTGTACCACCGGCTGCTGCGCCTGGTGCGCATGTCGGAGCAGGCCGGAGGGCAGCTGGGTGCGCAGGCGGCCGAGTGCGGCCTGGCCGCCCTGCATGTGGGCCGCGCCATCCAGGCGCTGCACCAGCTGTCCGGGGAAGCGGCCCTGGGCGACGGCACGGCCCGCGCCGTGCGCGCCGCGCTGCTGCGCCTGCAGCGGCTGCAACAGGCGCCCGGCCAGTGCCCGCCGCTTTTGCGCGCGCTGGCGCAGCGCGTGGCCGAACGCCACCCCGACCAGGCCCGCCAGCTGCGCCATGCCGCGCATGAGATCGCGCAGCACGAAGCCTTCTTCCGCAATGCCGGCTGAAGCACGGACCCATGCCAGAATGAACGGCTAAGGCCGGCCCAGGCCGGCAGCGCCCCACGCTCTCTGTCCCCCTGTTGCGAGGAAAGCATCCATGACGTGGAGCGACACCACCATCACCTCACAGCGCCTGGCGCTGCGCCCCTTCACTGCCGCCGATGCCAATGAGGCCTTTGCCTGCATCACGCCCACGTTGACGCGCTACCTGTCGTTCGAGCCGCCATCGACGCCTGCCGATTTCGAGGCGGTCTGGCGCGGATGGCTGCGGGAGATCGCAGCCGGCACGGACTTCAACTTCACGCTGCGCGAGCGCGCGTCAGGCCGATTCACCGGCCTGCTGGGCCTGCACCGCGCGCGCGATGCCGAGCCCGAACTCGGCATCTGGATACGCGAGGACGCGCATGGCCAGGGCCATGGCCGCGAGGCCGTTGCCGCCCTGGCCGCCTGGGCCGCGGAAACCTTCGCCCCGAAGTCCTTCAGCTACCCGGTGGCCGAGGCCAACACGGCCAGCCGGCGCATCGCCGAAGGATTGGGCGGGGTCGTCGTGGAGCAGCAGCAGCGGCCCAAGTACGCGGCCGTCATCTACCGCATTCCCGCGCGCAAGCCGCACCCATGAAAAACGGCCCCCTCAGGGGCCGTTCATCTTTCAGCCGGCCATGATCACACGGCGGCAATGGACACGGCCTTGGAGACCAGGTAGGCCTCCAGCGCCTCGGGGCCGCCTTCGGAGCCGTAGCCCGAGTCCTTGATGCCGCCGAACGGCATCTCGGCCGAGGCCACGGCCGGCTGGTTGATCCACAGCATGCCGGCCTCGACCTGCTGCGCCAGCTGGTGAGCGGTCTTGATGGAGCGCGTGAACGCATAGGCGGCCAGGCCATAGGACAGGCGGTTGGCCTCGGCGATGGCATCGCCCAGATCGTCGAAGCCGCGGATGGCAGCCACGGGGCCGAAAGGCTCCTGGTTGAAGATCTCGGCGCTCAGCGGCACATCGCCCAGCACCGTGGGTGCAAAGTAGTTGCCCTTGTCGCCCAGGGAGCCGCCGCCCGTGAGCAGCTTGGCGCCCTGCTTTTGCGCGTCCTCGATGAAATGGGCCAGTGCGGTGACGCGGCGCGGATTGGCCAGCGGGCCCATCTGCGTGCCCTGCACCAGGCCATCGCCGACCTTGAGGCCTTCGGCATGCGCCACCATGGCGCGTGTGAATTCCTCGCGCACGCTGTTGTGCACCAGAAAGCGCGTGGGCGAGATGCAGACCTGGCCTGCATTGCGGAACTTGGCCGCCCCCGCCGCCTTGACGGCCAGCGCCACGTCGGCATCCTCGGCCACGATGACCGGCGCGTGGCCGCCCAGCTCCATGGTCGAGCGCTTCATGTGCTGGCCGGCCAGCGCCGCCAGCTGCTTGCCCACGGGCGTGGAACCCGTGAACGTGACCTTGCGGATCACGGGATGGGCGATCAGGTAGGAGGAAATCTGGGCCGGATCGCCGAACACCAGGCCCACCACCCCGGCCGGCACGCCGGCATCGACAAAGCACTTGAACAGGGCGGCAGGCGCAGCCGGCGTTTCCTCGGGCGCCTTGCACAGGAAGGAGCAGCCCGTGGCCAGCGCCGCGCCGATCTTGCGCACGATCTGGTTGACGGGGAAGTTCCAGGGCGTGAAGGCGGCCACGGGACCCACGGGCTCCTTGATCACCAGCTGCTGCACCTCGGGACGGCGCGAGGGCACGATGCGGCCGTACACGCGCAGCGCCTCGTCGGCAAACCATTCGATGATGCCCACGCCGGCCAGGATCTCGCCCTTGGCCTCGGCCAGCGGCTTGCCCTGCTCCTGCGTCAGCAGGGCAGCGATCTCGTCGGCGCGGTCCTTGAGCAGGGCTGCGGCACGGCGCATGGCGGCTCCGCGCTCATGGGCGGAGACCTTGCGCCAGGTCTCGAAGCCGCGCTGAGCGGCGGCCAGCGCACGGTCCAGGTCGGCCACGTCGGCATGGGCCACATGGCCGATGACCTCGCCGCTGGCCGGATTGCGCACGGGAATCTTCCTGCCGCTGGCGGCGTCCTGCCATTGGCCGTCGATCAGGAGTTGGGTGTCGGAGTAGGAATGGCTCATGCTGGATCAGATCCTTGGTAGATGACAGGGGGCAGATGTGTGGGGCAGGCACGGCGCTCGCAGTGTCCGCTCCCGGCTGCCGCTGCAGCGCAGCGACCATTCTAGGAAGCGCCGGACGGCCCTGCCGTCACCGGGCTGTCACGCACACAACACCTAAAATGCCCGGGTTTCGCAATATCCACCAATCCGTTGAGAGGGAGCTCATGACCGATCTTTTCGACACCACTGCGCGCAGGGGCTTGCGCAGCGTCGCGCTGGCGCTCGCCCTGGCCGGCAGCCTGGGGCTGGCATGGGGGCAGGAGGGCGCCACAGATGTGCCTCAGTTCATCCCCCGCATGAGCGTGGACTCGCGCGTCCAGCCGCAGGACACGCCTCGGGAGTTCCTGGCTTCACGCAGCATGTCTTCCCCCGCAGCCGTCACCCCCATGCCGCTGCGCGTGGAACTGGGCATCTGGAAGGATGTGCGAGCCGCCTCGGCCGCTGTGGGCGGCGCCCTGCAGGTGGGCGCACAGCGCCCCAGCAGCCAGACCGCCACCACCCAGGCCCTGGGCGGGCAACTGCAATGGCAGACCTCGGCCGACGGCGGGCTGATTGCCGCAGTCAGCGTGCGCTCCGAAGGTGCCTACGGCATTCGCCTGGGTGTGGAAATCGAGCAGTTGCCCGGCAGCGCCCTGCTGCGCATCTATGCCCAAGGCGACCGCGCCGGCGCCTATGAAATTTCCGGCCAGCGCGTGCTGCAGCTGCTGCAGGCCAACAAGGACGCAGGCGATGCCAGCGCCGATGGCCGCACCTGGTGGACTCCCGACAGCGGCGGCGACGAGGTCACCCTGGAGATCGACCTGCCGCCCGGCACGCCTGCCGATGCGCTGCGACTGGCCATTCCGCGCGTCATGCACGTGTACGAGAACCTGTCGCTGCCGCTGGAGGGCGAGAACGTGTTCTCGGCCCAGCTCAACGAGTCCCTGTCATGCCACCTGGACTCCACCTGCTATGACGCCTACAGCGCGCAGCGCAACGCCGTGGCGCGCATGTTCTATGTCCAGAACGGCCAGGGCTATGTGTGCTCGGGCACGCTGATCAACGACAAGGCAGGCTCCGGAACGCCCTACTTCCTCACGGCCAACCATTGCATCAGCACCCAGACCGTGGCCTCCACGCTGGAGACTTCGTGGTTCTATCGCACGCCCTCGTGCAACAGCCGCACGCTGTCGTCGGCCTCGCGCACGCTGCGCAACGGCGCCACCCTGCTGTACGCCACCGCCACCTATGACGGCAGCTTGCTGCGGCTCAACGAAGCCGCCCCTGCAGGCGCCGTCTTTGCCGGCTGGTCCACCCAGGCCCTGACCAGTGGCGCCAAGGTGGTAGGCATACACCACCCGCGCGGCGACCTGCAGAAGATCAGCTTCGGCACCTATGACCGCTCCTTGGCCTGCGAACCCTCCAGCGATGCCACCATGACCTGCCGGTACCGCGATGGCGGCTACCTCAGCGTGAATTGGGACCAGGGCCTGACGCAGCCGGGCAGCAGCGGTTCGGGCCTGTTCCTGAATGGCCTGCTGGTCGGCACGCTCTACGGCGGCGACGACCAGACCTGTTCGCGCACGGGTGGCAACTCGATCTATGGGCGCTTTGACCTGCTCTTCCCCAATGTGCAGAAGTGGCTTGCTGCAGACACGGGCACGGGCGGCGTGGACACCGGCACCGGACAGGCCCGCACCGCCATCTACCGCTTCTTCAACCGCCAGACCGGCGCTCATTTCTATACCGCCAGCGCTTCCGAGCGCGACTATGTGGTGGCCACTTACCCGGCCTTCCAGTACGAGAACGTGGCCTTCTATGCGTCCACCCAGCCGCAGCAGGGCCTGGACCCGGTGTTCCGCTTCTTCAACACGGCCTCCGGCGCACACTTCTTCACCATCAGCCAGCCTGAACGTGACTACGTGCTCGCAACCTATCCCAGCTTCAAGAGCGAGGGCACGTCCTGGTATGCCCAGACGGCCGCCGGCAATGGCACCGTGCCCATGTTCCGCTTCTTCAACGTGCAGACAGGCACGCACTTCTACACGGCCAACGCGGCTGAACGCGATTTCGTGATCGCCAGCTATCCCGTTTTCAAGTACGAAGGTGTCGCCTACTACGTCTGGAACTCGCAGTAAGCACAGCGCACTGCACTTGCTGCAGTGCCTCCCCAAGAAGAAGGCCCCGCACTGCGGGGCCTTCTTCTTGGGCAACAGCCGTCACCCCACCAGCACCAGCCCCGGCGGCAGGCTATCCCCAAAGCTGCGCTTCGCATCCTGGGCGTCCATCTGCTGGACCTGTTCCACCAGGTCGATCCAGCGCTGCGGTGCACCGGCGCCGCGCAACCGCTCCAGCACCAGGGCGCGCTGGGCATCGGACAGGTCCAGCGCACGGTCGCCCGTCATGCGGGCCATCTGCACGGCAGCGAACATGGCGGTCTCATTGCGGCGCCAGTCCTGGGCCAGGGTGGCGTCCAGGAACTCCTGCGCAGCCTCGGGCGGCATGACGCGGTGGGCGTTGGCCGCCAGCGGCATGCGCGCGGCCAGCCGGCCTATGGCCCACCAGGTCTGCACGGATTCACCAGGGTGCTTCAGCCGCTGCAGCATCCACTGGCCCATTTCCTGGCGGTACTGCCAGGGCACGGCCTCCATGGCGGCGAACAGGCGCAGCATGTCGTCGTAGCTGCCATGGGCGGACTTGCCCTGGCTGCGCTGCGTGGACTGCTGCACGGCCTTTTGCATGTGGCCGGCAACCTCTTCCAGCAGCTCCATCTGCCGGGCCTCGTCCAGGCCCGCGGCCACGCGGCGCCAGAACACCCACCATTCGGTGCGGTTGGCCGCCTCGCCGCCATGGCCCAGGCCCTGGCCATGCAGTTGCCAGACCTGCTGCATGCGCCAGCCGTCCAGCTCGGCGCCCACGCCGGGGCGCAGGCACCAGCCTGCCAGGTTCAGCCAGACGCGCTCGTGCTCGGCCGTGCGGCGGCGGCGCCTAGCGCGGGCCAGCAAGGCGTCGAACAGCGCGCGCAGCAGCGGCAGGTCCCAGTCCTCGCGCGGGCCCAGCCGTCGCTCCAGCGACTGGCGCAGTTGGCGGACCTCCTTGGCCGTCACCTCCTGGGCCTGGCTGCCGAAGATGCGCTCGATCAGGGCCACGGCGTCCGCCAGCCGGCCCTGCCGGGCAGAAAGATCGCCGGTGTCCTGCGCATCTGCGGCCAGCGCACCGCGCACGCTGAACGGCAGCAACCACTGGCGCTGCGCATCGTCGGCGGCCACGCAGCGCACCTCCAGCGTGCCGACCTCGGTCATGCAGGCCTGCAGTTGCACTTCGACCTGGGCCTTGTCCCGGCCCTCGGGCGCGGGCAGCACGGTGGACAGGGCGGGCAGCTCGACCCAGCCCTCGCCGTCGAGCGCCGCGATACGGCCGGCCTGCGCAGGCGCCGCCGCCAGGCTGTTGGCCACCAGCGAAAAGCGCACGGCCTGGCCCAGGCGCAACGCAAAGCGCCGGCCGGAGAGCACGATGCGCACGCCCTCCTCCGTGCCGCGCGGCAGCAGGCAGATGCCCTGTGGTGCGGCACCCGCCTTCTCGGGCAGGACCAGCCAGTAGCTGCGCGGCGAGCCACCGCCGATGCGCGGTACCGGGGCGGGCACAGTCCGGGCATCTTCCGATTCCGGCAGATCCTCTGACGGACGGCTCTGGACATGCATGGCCAGGCCATGCGCCGCTGCGCCGCGTGCAACGGCCCAGTCGGGATGCGGGTTGTGCAGCAGGCGCAGCGGCTGGCCGCGCCAGGCCTGCAGCTGCGCCACCAGCCGCTGGGCCAGCGCATGGGCGTGGAAGACGCCGCCATTGAGCAGAACCGCATCGGGCAACTCCCCAGCCGCGTGCTGCGCGAGGAACTGCGCCAGGTGCCGTGTGATCGCCGCATCGGCAGGATAGGGCAGCCCCAGGCCGCGCAAAGCGCCCTGGCGCCGGGTGGGCAGATCCTGCAGGCCGGCCAGCGGCATGAAGCCTTCGACCACGGCCTCGCGCACCTCGTCGCGGCGCAGCGTGGCCGTGCGCGTCTGCGCCAGCAGCTTCGATCCGCTGCCCAGCAGGGTCACGGCCACGGACTCGGGCGCATCGTCGGCCAGCAACTGTTCCTTGGCCATGCGGCAGCGCTGCACCAGTTGGGCGAAGCGTGCGGCGGGCAGACGCTCGCCGGGCGGGGCGAACTGCGGCTCCAGCCGATGGGCCAGCGCCAGGTCCATGTTGTCGCCGCCCAGCATCAGGTGCTCGCCCACGGCCGTGCGTGTCAGCACGGGCAGGCCTCCAGCTTCAGCGGGCTGCACGCGGATCAGGGTCAGGTCGGTGGTGCCGCCGCCCACATCCACCACCAGCACCAGGCGGCAGTGCGCCAGCTCGGCCGCCAGGCGTTCGCCCTGCAGCACCAGCCAGTCGTGGAAGGCGGCCTTGGGTTCCTCCAGCAATTGCACCGCAGGCAGACCGGCCAGCCGCGCGGCCTCCAGCGTCAGTGCGCGCGCGCCTTCGTCGAATGAGGCCGGCACGGTCAGCACGACCAGCTGGTCCCTCAGCGGCGCGCCGGGGTGCGTGCGGTCCCAGGCCTGCCGGACATGGTCCAGGTAACTGGCCGAGGCCTGCAGCGGCGACAGCCGGGCCACCTCTTCGGGCGCGCCCCAGGGCAGGATGGCCGCCGTGCGGTCCACGCCCGCGTGCGACAGCCAGCTCTTGGCACTGGCCACCAGGCGCGACGGCACGGCCGCGCCCAGATCACGCGCCCAGCGGCCATTGACGGCGGGCGCTTGCGCATCGGCGCCCAGTGCCGCCCAGGGCTGCTGCCAGGCATCGCCGAGCTCGCCGGGCGCCGCCTGGTAGCGCGCAGAAGGCAGCAGCACCTGGGCAGCGACCTCGCCAGCCGAGACACGCTGCGCCACGGGCAGCAAGGCGATGTCGGCCGCCGTGCCGCCCACGGGCACATGCGCCACCACGGTGTGGCTGGTGCCCAGGTCGATGCCCACGATGTGGGCGGCGTCGGGAGCGAAGGGGGTGGCGGAGGCGGGGGCGGCAGTATCAGGCATATCGGCAGTCATACAGGGCACGGTGCGCGGCCCGGACCGGGCCTGCCGCCGGGGCGGGCTACGCTACATCGGCCCGCACGTCGAACTCCACCTTCCAGCGTTCGTCACCACCCACGGGCACGGCGTTGAGTTCCAGCGTGCCGATGTCGGTCACGCGCGCATGCAGGGTGACGGGCACGATCTCGCCGGGCGCACGGCCTTCGGCGGGCAGGTGAGCCTCGATTTCCTGCAGCTCGACCAGTTCCTCGGGTCCCCAGAAGTCCAGCACGGTGCCGACCTGGTCGGCGCGGCGCACGGAGGAACCGAAGAAGCGCAGGCGCACGGGCTCGCCCACGACCAGGCCGAATTCCTGGGTGTCCAGCGCCACCTCGGTGCCCTCTTCCATGCCGAAGGGCGCCAGGCACAGGGCCGAGATGGGCGGCTCCATGCCGGGGATGGCGGGCATGTTGCTTTCCACGCCCACGTAATAGCTCTGCGCCGTGCCGCCACGGATGCGCACGCCACGGCCCGCAGCCGCCACATGGCCGAAGTAGGCGGCGCCGCGCGCCACGGCCAGGTCGAGGTTGGCGCCGTCCAGCAGGCGCGCGGGTTGCGCGCCTTCGCCGGCCAGCCAGCCGTTGACGACTTCCAGGATGCGCTGCTCGATCTGCGGCGCCTTGAGCACGCCGCCGTTGAACAGGATGGCCGAGGGATGCAGGAAGGACGCGCCCTCGGGCTGCGTGCCCTGGAGGCCTTCGATCTGCTCGGTGGCGCCGGCCTGGCGCGAGAGGAAGGCCGCCAGGTGGCGCGTGACGGCTGCGTCCTGCGCATAGGGCAGGCCCAGCTGGGTCAGCGCGGCGCGCGCGCGGGTCTGGGGCTTGTCGGAGACGGCTGCTCGCGGGAAGAAGCCTTCCACCAGCATCTGCAGCACCTCGTCACGCGTGACCTCGGTGCGGATGCTGCCGCCGATGAGCTTGCTGCCCCGGCTGGGCACGACCACGGGCACGGACTGCAGCGTGGCATCGGCCAGCAGTTGCTCCTTGGCCTGGCGGCAGCCATGGGCCAGGGCGCGGGTCTGCCAGGCGTCGAGCTGCTTGCCCTCCTGGGCCAGCTTGCGGGCCACGCCGTAGGCCAGGGCCAGGTCCATGTTGTCGCCGCCCAGCAGGATGTGCTCGCCCACGGCCACGCGCTGCAGTTCCAGGCCGCCGTCCTTTTCCAGCACGGCGATCAGCGACAGGTCGGTGGTGCCGCCGCCCACGTCCACGACGAGGATGATCTCGCCGCTTTGCACCTGCTTGCGCCACTGGCCGCCGCTGGCCTGGATCCAGCTGTACAGCGCAGCCTGGGGTTCCTCCAGCAGCGTGAGCTTCTGGAAGCCCGCGGCGCGGCAGGCCTCGGCCGTCAGCTCGCGCGCGGCCGGGTCGAACGAGGCGGGAATGGTCACCGTCACGTCCTGGGCGTCGAACGGCGCCTCGGGATGGGCCTGCTCCCAGGCCCAGCGCAGGTGCGACAGGTAGCGGATGGAGGCGGTCAGGGGCGAGACGCGGTGCACCTCCTCGGGCGCATCGGCCGGCAGCAGGGGCGAGCGGCGGTCCACGCCCGGATGGCACAGCCAGCTCTTGGCGCTGGAGACCAGCCGGATCGGCGTGGCCGCGCCGCGCGATCGCGCGAACTCGCCCACCACGAAGTCCTGGCTGGCGCCCCAGGGCAGGGCCATGTCGGCCGCAGTCAGCTCGCTTTCATGCGGCAGGTAGAGGAAGGACGGCAGCAGCGGGCGTGCCTCCACGCTGGAGGGGCCGGTGAGCTGGGGAATCTCCAGCACGCCCTGCTCCACCTTCTCGCCATCGCTGGCCTGGCGGTCCACATAGGAGAGCGCGCAATGCGTGGTGCCCAGGTCGATGCCGATGCTGAAACGGGCCTGGGAGGATTGACGGGACTGGTCCATGCTCACAGCTCCACCTCGGCCTGGGCCACGATGGCGGCAGCCTTGTGATCGGTGAGCTGGGGCAGGCGGACATCGTCCACGCGCCAGCCGCGGTGGCCCAGCGTGCCCGTGAAGGGTGCCTGGCCGACCACGTTGCCCGTCAGGCGCACGGCGGCGGCATCAAAGCCTGCGGCCAGCGTGACGCGGCTGCCTTCGGCCTCGGCACGCACGGGAGCGATGCTGAAATGCTCGCGCAGCACCTTGCGGCAGCCTTCGTGCACCACGCGCGCGGCGGCGCCGATCTCGGCGTCGGCATAGCCGGCCACGTCTTCCTGCACGAAGTCCACGAAGCGGGCCTCGCGCTGCAGCAGGCCCAGCAGCTGCAGGGCGGCGGTGCCAGCGGGTGCGGCCGGCTCCACGACGGTCTTTTCGACGATCTTCTCGACCGGCACCTCGACACGCTTTTCAACCACTTTCTCGACCACCTTTTCGACAGGCACCTCGACGCGGACCTCGACGATCCGGTCCACGGGCACCTCCACGCGCACCTCCTTGGGTGCGGGCGGCGGCACGTCGGCGGCCAGCGGCTCGCCGTCGCGCAGGCGGGACACATCGGCGGCCAGGCGGCCGTTGCCGAGGATGGCGAAGAAACTGCCGATCGCGATGGCGATGCGGCTCAGGAACGAGGGGGGAGTCTTGGAATTCATGGGCTTCTCTTGGCGAGAGGACCCTGCCGGGCCGATCGCCGCGCAGCAGGGCAACCGGGCGCCGGTGGTCCTCCACCGGGCGCCCGCAGGGTCCGTGATGTTACCCAAAGCAACGAAGCCCCGTCCTGTACACGGCCCCATGCCCCCGTGCGCAAATGGCCTCGCGGCATAATCGCGGCTCCTCATCCCCCTGTCCATGGCCCCTACACGCCTTTTCCGCCACGCCCCGACCCGTTGCACCGCCTTGCGCGCGCAGCGGCCGCAGCGCGTGCACGGCGTGCCCACGGCCTTCATCAGCCTGTGCGGCTTCACGGCCCTGCTTTCCGCCGCCGTGCGGAAAGCCTGAGGTCCAACCCCAGCTTCCCGCACGGCCCCCGCAGCGAATCCGCATGCAAACGCATGCCAGGAGCTGCCGGCCCACGCCCGCATCGCCCTGGCCTGCACGCCTTTCAGGCTGCGCCGCCGCATGGCACAGCCGCCTTGACCCCGGAGCCGATGATGGACATGGAACTCTCCCAAAACTTTCTGCGTGCCAAAAGCCCCTGCGCGGCGGGCTTTCGCTGGTTCGTGCGCAACCGCCATGACGGCAACGACTACCAGCGCGTGCTCGATGCCCTGGTGGGCGATGGCCGCGTCGAGGATGCGCGCTGGCTCATGAACCAGTTCGGCCCCACCGATGCCGTGCTGGAGGTCGATCACCTGGAGGCCGATGCCCTGGTGTTCTCGGGCAGCGTCGTCGTGCATGGCGAGCTGCGCGTGCCCGGCCTGCTGGCCGTGGGCCGCACGCTGCAGGCCGGCGCCGGCATCCACGCCGGCCGCATCGAGGCCGGCCAGGACCTGCACAGTGGCGGCGCCATCTTCTGCAGCGGCCCACTGCAGGCAGGGGGCCTGGTCAAGGCCGCCTGGAGCGTGGACGTGCACGAGGAACTGCGCGCCGAGGACGTGCGCGCCGGCTGGGAGCTGCGCTGCGGCGCCGACCTGCGCCTGGGCGGAGGAGCACAGGCCGGCCAGGACATCGAGGTGCAGGGCGCCATCCGCTGCGGCAAGGGCCTGCGCGCGGGCGGCAGCATCCGCGCCAGCGGCCTGATCGAGCTGGGCCACGGCCTGTACGCTGGCGCCGACGTGGAAGGCGGCAGCCACATCGAGGTGGACTGGGGCATGCGCGCGCTGGGCGACATCCGTGCGGCCTGCAGCATCCGCGCGGGCGAGACCCTGCATGCCGAAGGCGAGATCGCGGCCGGCCCCGGCTACGGCATCTATGCGGGCATGAACGTGCAGCAGGATGCCTGGCCGTCCTGTGCCTGGGTGCATGCGGCGCAGCGGCCCCCAGCCCTGCTCAGCGGCTGGTGGGAAGAGGCAGCGGCACCGGCCTGATGCCCGCAGGGACACGCCGGCCTGCGCCCCCGCAGCGCAGCGCCGCGATGCAAAATACCCGCTTCGCCGCCGCACGGGCGGCTCCAAGGAATCCCACATCGTGTTCACCGGCATCATCCAGGCCGTGGCAAGCATTGCCGCGCTGCGCGACCAGAACGGCCTGCGCACCTTCACCCTCGACTTTCCCCAAGGCTTCTGCCAGGACCTGGCCATCGGCGCCAGCGTCTCCACCGACGGCGTGTGCCTGACGGTGACGGAGATCCTCTCGCCCACGCGCGCCACGTTCGATGTGATGCTGCAAAGCCTGAACATCACCACGCTGGGCGGCTATGCCGTGGGCGGGCGCGTCAATGTGGAGCGCGCGGCAAAGGATGGCGCCGAGATCGGCGGCCATCCGCTGTCGGGCCATGTGGACTTCACCTCGCCCGTGCTGGAAGTGGCCTCCAGCGACACCAACCACCGCATCCGCTTCGGCATTCCCGAGGGCTTTCGCCACTACGTGTTCGCCAAGGGCTACATCGCCATCAACGGCGCCAGCCTCACGGTGTCCGAGGTGGACCGCCAGGCGGGCTGGTTCGAGGTCTGGCTGATCCCCGAGACGCGCCGCATGACCGTGTTCGAGTCCAAGGGCGTGGGCGACCTGCTCAATGTGGAGATAGACCGCAGCACCCAGGTCGTGGTGGACACGGTGCGCGAGACCGTGCAGCAAAGCCTGGGCCGCCTGCAGCCCGTGCTAGAAGCCTTGCTCAAGGAAAAAGGCCTGAGCCTGGACGACTTCATAGACGTCCCCAAGCTGCCCGGCTGACTGCCTTCGTCGTTCAACGCCCCGCCGCCAGCGGCGGACTGAAACGCCGCAGGCGCAGCGCGTTGCTGAGCACGAAGACGCTGGACAGCGCCATGGCCCCGGCCGCGAACACGGGCGACAGCAGCGTGCCGTTGACGGGGTACAGCAGGCCCGCAGCCACGGGGATCAGGGCCACGTTGTAGGCAAAGGCCCAGAACAGGTTCTGCCGGATATTGGCCATGGTGGCCTTGGACAGCGCAATCGCATTGGGCACGCCGCCCAGGTCGCCTGACATCAGCACCACGTCGGCCGCCTCGATGGCGATGTCCGTGCCCGTGCCGATGGCCAGGCCCACATCGGCCTCGGCCAGGGCCGGCGCGTCGTTGATGCCGTCGCCCACATAGGCCAGCGTGCCGTGCTCGGCCTTCAGGCGCTTGACGGCATCGACCTTGCCGCCGGGCAGCACCTCGGCCACCACCTCGTCGATGCCCAGCTGCCGCGCAATGGCCTCGGCCGTGCGGCGGTTGTCGCCGGTGATCATGGCCACCTTCAGGCCCAAGGCGTGCAGCGCGGCAATGGCGGCCGGCGTGCTGTCCTTGATGGGATCGGCCACGGCGATCATGGCGGCCAGGCGGCCGTCCACCGCGGCATACAGCGGCGTCTTGCCTTCGTCGCCCAGGCGCGCGGCCTCGTCTGCCAGCGTGTCCACCTGCAGGCCCAATTCGCGCATGAAGCGGTCGGCACCGATCTCCACGCGCACGCCGTCCACCTGGGCGCGCACGCCAAAGCCTGTCACCGATTCAAAGCGATCCACAGCGCCCAGCGGCAGATCCTCGGCCTTGGCAGCATCCACGATGGCGCGCGCAATCGGGTGCTCGGAGCGGTCCTCCACGGCCGCCACCAGCGCCAGCACGCGGCTGCGCTCGCCCTCGAAGCCCGGGGCCAGCACCAGGTCGGTCAGCTCGGGGCGGCCGCGCGTCAGCGTGCCCGTCTTGTCCACGGCCACCACGCGGGCGTCCTTGAGGGTCTGCAGGGCCTCGCCCTTGCGCAGCAGCACGCCCATCTGCGCGGCCCGGCCCGTGCCCACCATGATGGAAGTGGGCGTGGCCAGGCCCATGGCGCAGGGGCAGGCGATGATGAGCACGGCCACGGCATTGACCAGCGCAAAGCTCAGTGCGGGCGACGGCCCCCAGGCCAGCCAGGCGCCGAAGGTCAGCAGGGCCACGGCCATCACGGCCGGCACGAACCACATGGTGACCTGGTCCACCAGCGCCTGTATGGGTAGCTTGGAGCCCTGGGCCTGCTCGACCATGCGGATGATCTGCGCCAGCAGCGTGTCCGCGCCCACCTTGGTGGCGCGAAAGGCCAGCGCGCCGTTCTGGTTCACCGTGCCGCCGACCAGTTCGGCACCCGGGGTTTTCTCGACGGGCACGGGCTCGCCGCTGATCATGGATTCATCGACGAAGCTGCTGCCCTCGATGACCTCGCCATCGACGGGAATGCGCTCGCCGGGCCGCACCTCGATGGTGTCGCCCGCACGCACGGCGGCGATGTCCACTTCCTGCACGGCGCCGTCCTTGCGCACGCGCGCCGTCTTGGCCTGCAGGCGCACCAGGCGGCGGATGGCTTCGGAGGTATTGCCCTTGGCGCGCGCCTCCATGAAGCGGCCCAGCAGGATCAGCGCCACGATCACGGCCGCCGCCTCGTAATACACATTCACCGTGCCGGCCGGCAGCCACTGCGGCACGAAGGTGGCCACCAGCGAATAGGCAAACGCCGCCGAGGTGCCCACGGCCACCAGCGAATTCATGTCGGGCGCGCCGCGCAGCAGCGCGGGAATGCCTTTCTGGAAAAAGCGCAGGCCCGGCCCGAACAGCACGATGGCCGACAGCAGGCACTGCAGATACCAGCTGTTCTGGGTGCCGATGGCCTGACCCACCCAGTGGTGGAAGGCCGGCACCATGTGGCCGCCCATCTCCAGCACGAACACCGGCAGCGCAAACACCGTGGCCACGATCAGCGAGCGCTTGAGCGACGCACGCTCGCGCGCCTGGCGCTGCTCCGTGCCGTCTTCGGCCGGCGACTGCGCAGCGCCGCCTTCACTGGCCGGGTTCGCGCTGGCTCCCAGCGGACGCGCTTCGTACCCGGCCTTGTGCACAGCTGCCACAAGGGCCGCCACATCTGCACTGCCAGCCAGCGTCACCACTGCACGTTCGGTGGCCAGGTTCACGCTGGCCGATTGCACGCCCTCCACCTTTTTCAGCGCCCGCTCCACGCGGCCCACGCAGGAGGCGCAGGTCATGCCCTCCACCTCCAGTTCCACGCTGGACTGGGGCACCTCGTAGCCGGCCTTCTCGATGGCGGAAATGGCGGCGGGCAGATCGGCCGCGCCCTCGAAGCGGATGCTGGCCTTTTCGGTGGCCAGGTTGACCACGGCCTCCTGCACGCCCGGCAGCTTCTTGAGCGCGCGTTCCACACGCCCCACGCAGGAGGCGCAGGTCATGCCCTGAACGGGCAGGTCTATGGCCATGCCGGCCTTGGTCGATGCATTCATTGCCTGACTCCTTTGTTCTCGCATGCAGGCACTTTAGAGATTGCCACCATGTCAAGGTCAAGCCCCCTGCAAAGCGATTTCATCGCCGTGTCATCAGCCTTGCCCAGCATCGGCGGCCGTGACAAACCGATACAGAGAGAACCCGTTCATGTCCTTGACCTCCCATCGCCCCGCCCTGCGCCCGCTGGCCGTGGCCCTGGCTGCCTCCGCCCTGATCGCCGGTTGCGGCGGCTCCGGCAACGACACGCCCGCAGGCCAGCCGCTGGAGCTGCGCATTCTGCACATCAACGATCACCACTCCACGCTGGAGTCCAAGAGCAAGACCCTGCAGCTGGACGCCGGCACGGGCAAGGCCGAAGCCGTGGCCGTGGACGCCGCAGGCTTTGAGCGCGTGACCCAGGCCATCGAGGAGCTGGCCGCGCAGTCGCCCAACGTGCTCAAGCTGCACGCCGGCGACGCGCTCACCGGCACGCTGTACTTCAATCGCGCAGGCGCCGACGGCGAGGCCGATGCCGCCCTCATGAACACCGTCTGCTTTGACGCCTTCACGCTGGGCAACCACGAGTTCGACAAGGGCGACAGCGGCCTCAAGTCCTTCCTGGACCGCCTGCGCACAGGCACCTGCAAGACGCCCGTGCTCAGCGCCAACGTGCGCTTTGGCGCCAACTCGGCCCTGAACGCGGCCAAGGCGCCCGGCTATGTGAACCCCTCCACCGTGGTGGAGCGCGGCGGCCAGAAGATCGGCATCGTCGGCCTGACTATTGCGGGCAAGACCAAGGCATCGTCCAGCCCCGATGCCGACACCACCTTCGAGGACGAGGCCACGGCGGCCCAGCGCGAAATCGACGCGCTGCGCGCCAAGGGCATCAACAAGATCATCGTCATGAGCCACGTGGGCTATGAGTACGACCGCCAGATCGTGCCCAAGCTCAGCGGCGTGGACGTGGTCGTGGGCGGCGACTCGCACACCCTGCTCGGCCCCGACGTTCTCAACACCACGGGCGTGGGCACGCCCGGCGGCGCCTACCCCACGCGCCTGGCCGACAGGGACGGCAGCCCCGTCTGCGTGGTCCAGGCCTGGGAGTACGCCCAGGTCGTCGGCGACCTCAAGGTCCAGTTCGACGCCGACGGCCGCGTCACCCAGTGCACGGGCACGCCCCATGTGCTGATCGGCGACAGCTTCACCATCGCCGGCAAGGCCGCCACCGATGCGCAAAAGACCGCGCTCAAGGCCAGCGCCGCCGCCACCGGCGTGCTGCGCGTGACCACGCCCTCGGCCAAGGCCACCGCCGCGCTGCAGCCCTTCAAGGACAAGGTTGCCCAGTTCAACCTCAAGCAGGTCGCCACCGTGCCCCAGGAACTGTGCTCGCGCCGCGTGCCCGGCGGCGTCGGCACCATGAACTACAGCCAGTCCAGCGCCGCCTGCAATGCCGAAGGCAGCGTCAGCGTGCGCGGCGGCGACATCCAGCAGCTCGTGGCCCAGGCCTACCTGGAAGAAGCCAACCGCCACTACGGCGGCGCCGACATCACCCTGCAAAGCGGCGGCGGCGTGCGCATCCCGCTGCTGGGCCAGACCACGGCCGCCCAGGTCATCCAGGTCCTGCCCTTCGGCAACAAGCTGTTCCGCCTGGACATCACCGGCACGGAAGTCAAGGGCATGCTCGAGGACGGCCTGCAGGCCGTCTACGGCCCCAGCGGCACGACCGGCCCCTACCCCTACACGGGCGGCCTGCGCTTTGACGTGAATGCGGCAGCGGCGGCCGGCCAGCGCGTATCGGGCATCGAGGTGTATGACAACGCGAGCAAGACGTGGAAGCCGCTGGATGCGGCGCGCACGTACAAGCTGTTCGTGCTGAGCTTCAATGCCACGGGCGGCGACGGCTACAAGACGCTGGCGGCCGTGCCTGATGCGCGCCGTCTGGACATTGGCGTGCTCGATTCCGATGTGTTCTTCAACTACATCGAGAGGCAGCCGGTGGATGCGGTGTCTGGTCTGCCGCTGCTGTCGCGGCTGCCGGCGGATCTGTACAGCACGCGTAGTTTTCAGGGTGGGCGCTGAGTAGTTCACGCTCTTTTTTGAGACCCTGCCGGGGGGTGTTTTTCGAGGCCGGGTCTCGGCCCGGCGGCCGACCTACTTTCCTTTGTTTCGCCACCGGTACGCCGGCCGAAGGAAAGTAGGCAAAGCAAAGGCGACCCGGATGTCCGCGACCCCTTCGCTTCGCTGCGGGGCAACCTGCGTCGTGGCGGTTGCGGGGTTCGCTGCGGAACTCGCTGCGTTCACTGCGTGAACTCCGCTCAGACAACCGCAGCGAGTCAGATCACGAAGCAGTCCTGTCCTTCGGCAGGACTGCAACCCCGCAACCACCACGCCGCAGGCGCTGACATACGGGGAGTTGGTAAGGGCCTTCGCTTCGCTCGGCCCCTGGTTTGAAGCCGAGCGGAGCGATGGCGCCGGCTGTTGGCTGTTGGCTGTTGGCTGTTGGCTGTTGGCTGTTGGCTGTTGGCTCCCCCCAGCCTCCCCCCTTCTGCCCACGCCTGCGTTGGGCGGGATGCGGGGTGGCAAGCCTGCCGAAGGACAGGCTTGCTTCGTTGTCTAGCTCGCCGTGATGTTTG
Organism: Delftia sp. WY8; assembly: GCF_018437695.1. NCBI lineage: Bacteria > Pseudomonadati > Pseudomonadota > Betaproteobacteria > Burkholderiales > Comamonadaceae > Delftia > Delftia sp. WY8. Next base: position 4,591,146 of record NZ_CP049795.1, on the reverse strand, counting down.
AGTGAAGCGCGCAGCGCGCAACGAGTTTCACGGCGCACCCCGCATCCCGCCCAACGCAGGTCGCCCGCAGCGAAGCGAAGGGTCGTGGGCAGTTTGGGGCGCGCTTCTTTGCCCCGCTTTCTTGTCGCGCGATAAGAAAGCGGGTCGGCCGCCGGGCCGAAACCCGGCTCCTGCCGCCAGAGGCACAACAGAATCAAAAACAGGTCAACCAGAAATCAGCCAATCCGAGCAATCACAGCCCCCAGCACCTGCGCCTTCCCCGCCTCAGCCACCAAAGCCACCACCCCACTGCGATGCGCAGTCACCTGCATCTCCATCTTCATGGCCTCCATGACGGCAATCACATCGCCTTCCTGGACGGTGTCGCCATCGGCCACCTTCCACGCATGCAGATTGCCTGCAATGGGTGAAGTAACGGCAGCGGGGTCCACGGCAGATTCGGCAACGGGCGCGGCAGCCACACCGCCGCCAGCCGATGCCAGCCCCTGCAGCAGCACCGCAGGCAGGCCCAGCGACACCCGGCGCCCGTCGATCTCGACCGCGCAGCGCACCAGGCTGGCGTCGGGCAGCGGCTCGGCGCGCACGGCGGCGGCCAGGGGTTCGGCGAAGTCGGATTCGATCCAGCGCGTGTGGACCTTGAAGCCGTCGTTGCCCACGAAGTCGGCATGGCCGATGACGGCGCGGTGGAAGGGCAGGACGGAGGACAGGCCTTCGATGCGGAACTCGGCCAGCGCGCGGCGGGCACGGGCCAGGGCCTGTTCACGCGTGGCGCCGCTGACGATGAGCTTGGCCATCAGCGAGTCGAAGCTGCCGGGCACGACCGAGCCGGTCTGCACGCCCGTGTCCAGGCGCACGCCGGGGCCCGAGGGCGGGTCGAACCGCACCACGGGGCCTGGCGTGGGCAGGAAGCCCCGGCCCACGTCTTCGGCGTTGATGCGGAATTCGATGGAGTGGCCCAGCGGCGCCGGGGTTTCGGTGATGGACAGGGGCAGGCCGTCGGCCACGCGCAGCTGCTCGATCACCAGGTCCACGCCCGTGGTCTGCTCGGTCACGGGGTGCTCGACCTGCAGGCGCGTGTTGACTTCGAGGAAGGAGATGGCGCCCGTCTGGCTCAGCAGGAATTCCACCGTGCCCGCGCTGACGTAGCCGGCCGCCGCGCAGATGTCGCGTGCGGAGCTGTGGATGCGGGCGCGCTGATCGTCGCTGAGGAAGGGCGCCGGGGCCTCTTCCACCAGCTTCTGGTTGCGCCGCTGCAGCGAGCAGTCGCGCGTGCCCAGCACGACCACGTTGCCGTGGGTGTCGGCCAGCACCTGGGCCTCGATGTGGCGGGGGCGGTCCAGGAATTGCTCGACGAAGCACTCGCCGCGGCCGAAGGCGGTGACGGCCTCGCGCACGGCCGAGTGAAAGAGTTCCTCCACCTCGTCCATGCGCCACGCGATCTTCATGCCGCGCCCGCCGCCGCCGAAGGCGGCCTTGATGATGATGGGCAGGCCGTGCTGCTGGGCAAAGGCCAGCACTTCGCCGGCATCCTTGACGGGGTCGGGCGTGCCGGCCACCAGGGGAGCGCCCACCTGCAGGGCGATCTTGCGCGCCTCGACCTTGTCGCCCAGCTTGGCGATGGTCTCGGGCGTGGGGCCGATCCAGCGCAGGCCCGCATCCAGCACGGCGCGCGCAAAGGCTTCGCTTTCGGACAGGAAGCCGTAGCCGGGGTGCACGGCGTCGGCGCCGCTCTTGTGCGCGATGGCGATGAGCTTGGCGATGTTCAGGTAGGTGTCGGCCGGGCGCTCGCCGTCCAGGCCATAGGCCTCGTCGGCCATGCGCACGTGCAGGGCGTCGATGTCGGCATCGGCGTAGACGGCCACGGACTTCACGCCGTAGTCGGCGCAGGCGCGGGCGATGCGGACGGCGATCTCGCCACGGTTGGCAATCAGGACTTTTTTCATCGCAATACCTTCAATTGTTCTGCAGGCGCTGGGCGCCTTGCGCGCCGGGGGAATATTCCTCGAAGGCGCGAATGGGGTTGAAGCGGATCCAGGCGCCCACGGGAATTTGGCCGGCCAGATCGAGGTGGTGCGGCGCCACGCAGCCGATGACGGGATAGCCGCCCGTCAGCGGATGGTCGGCCAGGAACAGCACGGGCTGGCCGCTGGGGGGCACCTGGATGGCGCCCAGCGGCGTGCCTTCGCTGGGCAGCTCGCCGGCCACGGCGCGCTCCAGGGGCTGCTCGCCCGCCACGCGCAGGCCCACGCGGTTCGATTGCGGCGTGACCTGCCAGCGCTGCGCGGCCAGCAGGGCCACGGCATCGGGCGTGAACCAGTCGGTGCGCGGGCCCAGTTCCACGTCCAGCACCACGTCCTGCCCGGCGGTGGGCAGGGACTCGGGCGGCAGCTCGGGTGCGGACACGGCCTTGCGGTCCGCAGCCCGCACGGGCAGGATCTGGCCCATGGCCAGGGCGGCTGGGCCGACATTCGCCAGGGTGTCGGTGCAGGCGCTGCCCAGCACGGGCGTGACGGCAAAGCCGCCGCGCACGGCCACATAGCAGCGCGCGCCGGCCACGGGCTGGGCAATGGTCAGCAGGTCGCCATCGGCCAGGGCCACGGCCTGGTAGCGCGGCACGCTCCAGCGCTGGCCGGACCCGGTGGTCACGGTCAGGGGCGCATCGGCGCCCGTGATGGCGACCACGGTCTCGCCCTGGCTTTGCAGCGACAGGCCACCGCCCACGGTCTCCAGCACGGCCAGGTCGCTGGCATTGCCGACCAGGCGGTTGGCGGCCTTGAAGGCTGCCTGGTCCATGGCGCCCGAGGCCGAGACGCCCTGCCCGGCCTGGCCCAGGCGGCCCCGGTCCTGGAACAGCGTCATCAGCCCGGTGGCCTTGACGCGCAGCGCGTTGCCCTCTGGCAGTTCGGCCTGCACGACAGCAGGCGCAGGTTCGGCATCCGCCTGCTCCATGCCTGCGGCATCGACAAAGCGCACGCGGTAGCCGGGCTGCAGCAGCGCAGGCAGCTCGCGCGCAAGGTCCCACATGCGCGCCGAGGTGCGGCCTATCAGTTGCCAGCCGCCCGGGCTGGCCTGGGGATAGACGGCGCTGAACGTGCCGCCCAGCGCCACCGAGCCGGCCGGCACGCGCGTGCGCGGCGTGGTGCGGCGCGGCACGTTGAAGATCGGATCGCCCCCGCTGAGGTAGGCGAAGCCGGGCGCAAAGCCCGTGAAGGCCACGGCGTACTCGCTGCCCGTGTGGCGGCGCACGACTTCCTCGGGCGTGATGCCCAGCAGCTGCGCCACGTCGGCCAGGTCCTCGCCGTCGTAGTGCACGGGGATTTCGACCAGCACATCGCTGCGCTCGGCGCGCTGGCTCAGGTCACGCGCGGCGATGCGGTTCACCAGCTCGGCCACGCCCACCTGGGCGGGGGTGAACTGCACAAGCACGGTGCGCGCGGCCGGCACCAGCTCCTGCACGCCGGCGATGGGCTCGCGCTGCAGCGAGCCCAGCAGGGCCAGGGTTTCATCCAGGTCGGCCAGCTCCACCAGCAGGGCCTGGCGGTTGACAGGTAGAAAGCGCATGGCCACTCCTCAACCCGCGAAGGAGGAAATGCGCACGCCCTCCTGCTCGAAACGCTCGCGCAGATGGCGTGCGATGGCCACGGCTCCCGGGCTGTCGCCATGCACGCAGATGGAGTCGGCGGCAATGCGCACGGGGCTGCCGTCCACGGCCTCGACCACCCCTTCGCGCACCAGCATGAGCATGCGCGCGGCGATCTGGTCCACGTCGTGCAGCACGGCGCCCGGATCGCGGCGCGAGACCAGGGTGCCCTCGGGCGTGTAGCCGCGGTCGGCAAAGGCCTCGGCCACCACGGTCAGGCCTGCGTCGCGCGCCCAGTCGATCAGGGGCGAGCCGGCCAGCGCAACCAGCACCAGGCTGGGGTCGATGGCGCGCATGGCCGTGATCACGTCGGTGGCCTGGCGCCTGTCGTGGGCGATGGTGTTGTAGAGCGCGCCGTGCGGCTTGACGTAGCGCACCTCGGTGCCGGCCACGCGGGCCAGGCCCTGCAGCGCGCCGATCTGGTAGATGACGCCGGCCACCAGGTCGGCGCTGGCCACGTCCATGTTGCGCCGGCCGAAGCCGACCAGGTCGGGATAGGACACATGGGCGCCGACGATGGCGCCGCGCGCGCGGGCGGCCTTGAGCGTCTCCAGGATGCCTGCCGGGTCGCCGGCATGGAATCCGCAGGCCACGTTGGCGCTGCTGACGATATCGAGCATGGCGGCATCGTCGCCCATGCGCCATCCGCCCAGGCTCTCGCCAAGATCACTGTTCAGGTCAATTTTCATCGTTCTCTCCTCACCGGACTCGGTGCACGGGGTTCAGTGCAACTGGCCGGCGTTTTCCTTCAGATCCTGGGACACGGTCAGGGCCGTGCGGATGGTCTCGCGCACGGCAGCCACCTGGTCGGCCAGCGACATGCTGGGCATGCCCGGCTTGCGCGCTGCCTGCTCAGGCAGGGCCGGCACATGGATGAAGCCGCCCCGCGCACCCGGCGCAGCCTTGCCCTGGGCCAGCCAGTGCATGAGCGCGAAAAACACGTGGTTGCAGACAAAGGTGCCCGCCGTGTTGGACACGGAAGACGGAATGCCCCGCGCACGCAGGTTGTGCACCACGGCCTTGATGGGCAGCGTGGAAAAGTACGCGGCGGGCGCGCCCGGGATCACCACCTGGTCCACGGGCTGGCGCGCCGCATGGTCGGGAATGCGGGCGTCGTCGATATTGATGGCCACGCGCTCGGGCGTGAACTCGCTGCGGCCGCCGGCCAGGCCCAGGCTGATGACCAGCACCGGCTGCAGCTGCGCAAGCGCCTCCTGCAGCTGGCGCAGCGATTCGCCGAACACGCAGCGCAGCTGCAGGCCGTGGACGGTGGCGCCCTCCACGATCTCGCCATGCAGGGCACGCGCCACTTCCCACGAGGGATTGACAGGGTCCTGCTCGAACGGCTCGAAGCCGGTCACCAGGATGCGCGGGGAAGTGGAATCGGTCATGGCAACAGTCCGTCCTTTAACGGAACATCAGGAAATACATGAGGAAGACGTTGGCCGTCAGCAGGGCCAGGGCCGTGGGCACCTGGGCGCGGATCACGGCATTCTTGTCGATCTCCAGCAGCGCGGCGGGCACCAGGTTGAAGTTGGCCGCCATGGGCGTCAGCAGGGTGCCGCAGTAGCCCGAGAGCATGCCGATGGCCGCCATCACGGCCGGGTCGCCATGGTAGACGCCCACCAGAATGGGCACGCCCACGCCGCCCGTCATCACCGGGAAGGCCGCGAAGCCATTGCCCATCACCACCGTGAACAGCGCCATGCCGAGCACGTAGACGGCCACGGCCACGAAGCGGATGTCCATGTTGATATAGGTGGTGGTCACATAGGCCACGGCCTTGCCCACGCCGGCGTCCGAGAACACCAGGCCCAGCATGCCCAGCATCTGGGGCAGCACCAGGGCCCAGCCCAGCGCATCGGTCAGGCGGCGCGATTCGCGCATGCCCTGGGCCGGCGTCTCGCGGGTCAGCCAGCAGGCCAGGCCCAGCGCCAGCACGCAGCCCACGCCCAGGCTCACCAGCGTGGTGGCCTTGGGGTCCAGCAGGGGCGTTCCGCCGAAGACCAGGTGCGAGGCGCTCAGCGTGCCCACCATGGTGATCAGCGGAATCGCCAGGGCCGGCACGAACAGCTTGTTGCCCAGGCGCTTGGCGCTGGCCAGGTATTCGGCATCGCTGCGCGGCGCGTGGCGGCCGCTGCCCACGCCACCGAAGCCGGCGATCAGCGCCATGGCCACGGCGATCACGCCCACCACCATGGGGGGCAGCTCATGGCCCACCAGGAACACGGCCGCATACAGCGCCCAGAACAGGCCGCTGGACCAGCGCTTGGGATTGCTGGCATCGCGCAGCGTCATCACGGCCGTGACGGCCAGGACGAAGCCGACCAGGTAGTACAGGTGTTGGATGGTCAGCGTCATTTCAGGCTCCCTTGGCTTGGGTGGCGTTGGCATTGGCCGCGTCGGCTGCGACGCCCGCCTTGTACTGGGCCAGCTCGCGCTCGAGCATGCGGTCCAGGCGACCCAGGCGCCAGGCGTGGATCACGAAGGCGCAGATGGCCGTGGGAATGCCCCAAAGCGCGACGTGGATGGGCTCGACCTCGATGCCGGCTTCCTTCAGGAAGGTGGTCATCAGCACGATGGCGCCGAAGGCCACGAAGATGTCCTCGCCGAAGAACAGGCCCACGTTGTCCGTGGCGGCCGAGTAGGCGCGCAGCTTGTCGCGCACCTTGGCGGGCAGGATGCCGAAGCGCGACTGGGTCGCGCCTTCGGCCATGGGCGCCAGCAGCGGACGCACCATCTGCGGATGCCCGCCCAGGCTGGTCAGGCCCACGGCGGCCGTCAGCTGGCGCGCCGCCAGGTAGACGATGAGCAGGCGACCAGCGGTGGCCGACTTGATGGAGCTGATCCAGTTCTGCGCATGCTGGCGCAGGCCATGGCGCTCCAGCAGGCCGATCACGGCCAGCGGCAGCAGGATGATCAGCGGCAGGTTGCGCGTCTTGATGAAGCCCGTGCCGATGGTGGCCAGCACCTTGTCGACGGGAAAGCCCGCCGCCAGTGCCGTGCCGATGGCCGTGACGATCACGACCAGCATGGGATTGAAGCGCAGCACGAAGCCCGCAACGATGATGGCCACCCCGATAAGCGGCCAGAGATTGACGTCAGTCAGCATGTTGATTCCCCCTTCACACCCCCGGTGCGCGACGGCCGTCGAGCCACCCCGCATGCCCAACCCGGTGGCAAGGAGTGCGCTGCCGACCTGGTTTTGTTCAACAAAACTAGTAATTTGTCTTACAGAAACGAATTGTGATTAAGACAATCAACGCATACTGATAGTACAAACCCGCATACACCTGCCTACGCAATGTGCACTGACAGGGTTCTTGCCAAAGTCAGGAAAACTATCGATGATTGAATACCGATAGAAGACATGAATGCAACAATGCCCCTGCGCCGGTATCGCCTGCGGCAAGGCCGCCTCCTACAATGGGCCGCGCTCCCAGCGCGGGGCGCATGCGCGGCAGGCGTCGTGAATGGCCCTTCCTGCTCCCAACCCACCTTGCCCGAGCCCTGAATCCATGCGACGCCGTCAGATTGTTTCCCTGGTTCCCCGCGCTGCGGCCATCGCAGCGGTCCCGGCCCTGGCGCCGGCCTTCGTGCGCAATGCCTTTGCCGACGAGGCCGGCCTGTCCGCCAAAGCCATCACCATCGGCTCCACGGTGTCACTGAGCGGCCCGCTGGCCGCATACGGCACCGACATCAAGCTGGGCACGGAAGCGGCCATGGCGCAGATCAATGCCCGCGGCGGAATTCACGGCCGCACGCTGCAGCTGCAGATCGTGGACGATGGCTATGTGCCCCAGCGCTCGGCCGACAACGTGCGGCAGATGCTGTCCAAGGGCACGGCCTTCGCCCTGCTGTCGTGCAACGGCACGCCCAACAATGCGGCCATCATTCCGCTGATCGAAGAGGCTGGCGTTCCCTACGTGGCGCCGATCACGGGCGCCTCGTCGCTGCGCAAGGGCGCGCGCAACGTCTTCCATGTCCGGGCCAGCTACACCAATGAGGTCCAACGACTGATACAGCGGCTTGCAGGCATGGGCCTCAAGGGCATCGGCATCGTCTACCTGGACAACGCCTACGGCCGGGAAATACTGGAAGACGCCACACGCGCACTGGAAGCCGGGAAGATGGCCCCCTCCGTACAGGCGGCCATTGCCACCGATGGCAAGGACCTGGCCGAAGTGTTGAACAAAGTGCATGCGGCCCGTCCGTCCGCCGTGTTGCTGGCCACGGCCGGCACGGTGTCGGTCGCGCTGGTGCGCGGCCTGCGCAAAAGCGTGCCCGGCGTGCTGCTCACGGGCCTGAGCGTGACCTTGCCCAACGACAGCCTCAAGCCGCTGGGCGACGATGCCCGGGGCCTTGCCATGACCATGGTCGTCCCCGCGCCCCATCAGGCCCGGCTGCAACTGGTGCGCGACTACCAATCGGCCCTGCGCGCCCACGGCCAGCAGGAGTTCTCCATGGGCTCGCTGGAAGCCTATGTGAATGCACGCGTGCTGGCCGAGGGCCTGGAACGCGCCGGCCGCGACCCCACCCAGGCCAGGCTGCGCTCAGCGCTGGCCGGCATGCGCAACTGGGACATGGGCGGCTTTGTGATCGACTACAGCGGCCAGCCGCCGCATGTGGGCTCCAGCTTCATCGACCTGGGCGTACTGGGCAACGCGGGGCGCTTCATCGGTTGATGCCAGTGGCGGCTTGCGGGCCGGGCCGCGATGGTCTCTTTCTCTCGCCGCACCAAGGAGTTCTCGCCATGCCTGCCGAACGCCACCGCCTTGTGCCCTGCGCTTCCCACCGCGGTGTGCCACGCCGCCTGCTCATCCTGGCCGCCGCTGCCCTGCCCGGCCTTGCGCCAGCGCAGAAATGGCCGGCGCAGCCCGTGCGCATCATCGTTCCCTACACGGCCGGTGGCGGCTCGGACAACATCGCCCGCGCGCTGGGCACGGAACTGTCGCGTGAACTGGGCCAGCCCGTGGTCGTGGACAACAGGCCCGGGGCCTCGGCCATGCTGGGCGCAGAAATGGTGGCGCGGGCCGCGCCTGACGGCTACACGCTGCTGATGGCCGACATGCCGCACACCATCACGCCCAGCCTGTACAAGACGCCCTACGACGCGCTCAAGGACTTCACGCCCGTGGCCCTGATCGGATCATCGCCGCTGGTGCTGACCGTCAACCCGAATTTCAAGGCGCAGAGCGTGAAGCAATTCGTGGCCCTGGCCAAAGCGCAGCCGGGCCGGCTCAACCTTGCATCGGGCGGCACGGGCACGGCCACGCATCTGGCGGGTGAGCTGTTCAAGCAGCAGACCGGCACCTTCATCACCCACATCCCCTACAAGGGCTCGGGGCAGGCCATTGCCGATGTGGTTGCCGGGCATACCGAGAGCATGTTCGCCTCGGCACCCACCGTGATCCCGCATATCCGAAGCGGTGCGCTGCGCGCCCTGGCCACCACCAGCGCCCAACGCTCGCCGGCCCTCCCCCAGGTTCCCACGCTGGGCGAAAGCGGCGTGCGCGGCCTGACCGTGCTGCACTGGTTCGGCCTGCTGGGGCCTGCCGGTTTGCCCTCCGGCATCCAGACCACGCTGCACGATGCCGTGGCCCGCGCCATGGCCACGCCCACGCTGCAGGCCAAGCTGCAGTCCCTGGGGCTGGAGCTGACGCCCCGCACTGCGGCAGAGTTCGGCGCCCAGATGGAGACCGACGCGGCGCGTTGGGCGCGCGTCGTCAAGGAACGCAACATCAAGGCCGACTAATGTCCAGCCTGCACCCTCTTCCCGACGCCATCGACCTGCGCAGCGATACCGTCACGCGCCCCACGCCGCAGATGCTCGAAGCCATGGCCCGCGCCCCGCTGGGCGATGACGGCCTGGACGGCGACCCGACCGTGCGCGCGCTCGAGGAGACCGCAGCCCAGCGTTTTGGCAAGGCTGCGGGCCTGTTCGTGGTCAGCGGCACCATGGGCAATCTGGTGGCCGTGCTCGCCCATGGCCGCATGCCCGGCGAGGTGCTGGCCGAGGCCGGCAGCCATCTGCTGAACGCCGAGCGCGCCGCCGCGGGCCTGACCGGCATGCACTACCGCAGCCTGGCCGGCGACGGCGGCCTGATCGCCCTGCCCGCGCTGGAGGCGGCGCTGGACACCGCCATCTCCGCACGCTGCCCCAGCGCGGTGGTGGCCGTGGAGAACACGCACAATGCGCGGGGCGGCACCGTGGCCGGGCCCCAGGCGCTGGCCGCCGTGCATGCGCTGGCCTGCCGCCATGGCGTGCCCGTGCACACCGATGGCGCGCGCCTGTTCAATGCCGCCGTGGCCCTGGGCCTGTCCTGCCGCGAGATGGCTGCGCACACGGACTCAGTCACCGTCTGCCTGTCCAAGGGGCTGTCCGCGCCCGTGGGCTCGGTGCTCATGGGGCCGGCCGACTTCATCGCGCGGGCGCGCGGCATACGGCGCATGCTGGGCGGCACCATGCGCCAGGCCGGCGTGATCGCGGCGGCGGGCCTGGTGGCGCTGGAGCACATGGTCGATCGCCTGGCCGAGGACCACGCACGCGCCCGCCGCCTGCACCAGGGCCTGCGCGCCATCGACCCGGCTTGGTGCGCGGCCGAACTGCCGCAGACCAACATCGTCCAGGTTCGCGTTGACACCAGCGCGGCTGAAGCGCGCCTGTGGCAAGCACGCCTGGCCCAGGCCGGCGTGCTGGTGCGCACGGGCAGCGCCGGCCTGCTGCGCCTGGTCACGCACCGCCATATCGACGATGCCGCCGTGGACAGCACGCTGCAGGCCTTCGCCAGGCTGCAACACCCCATCTGAGCACTGCACGAAACCGGTGACCGGCCCGGCGCTGGCTACACTGCGCTCTGGCCCTTGCATCCCGACCACCATGACCCGCAGCACCGACATCCTCAACCTGACCGACCGCGTGACCGAGCAGCTGCGCAGCAAGCTCATCGATGGTGCCTGGGAGCCCGGGCAGAAGCTGTCGGAAGCCTCGCTCAGCGAAAGCCTGCAGATCTCGCGCAACACGCTGCGCGAGGCCTTCCGGCTGCTGACCAAGGAGGGGCTGCTGGTGCACGAGCCCAACAAGGGCGTGTCGGTGGCGGCGCCCAGCATCGCCTCCATCATCGACATCTACCGCGTGCGCCGCATGGTGGAGTGCCAGGCCCTGGCCCAGGCCTATCCCATGCACCCGGCACGCAGCCTGATGCGCGAAGCCGTGGAAGCGGCCCAGCGCCACCGCGAGGCCCAGGACTGGTCTGGCGTGGGCACGGCCAACATGAGTTTCCACAAGGCCGTGGTGCAGCTGGCCGACAGCGAGCGCCTGGACACCATGTTCGAGCACCTGCTGGCCGAGCTGCGCCTGGCCTTCGGCCTGCTGCGCGACCCGCACTTCCTGCATGCGCCCTATGTGGACATGAATGCGCGCATCCTGCAGCAGTTCGAGGACGGCAAGCCGGCCGAGGCCGCTGCCGCGCTCAATGACTACCTGGTGCATTCGGAGCGGCTGATCCTGGCCGCCTATGCCCGACGCCTGGCTGAGAAGGGCATCAAGGTGTGAAACAGGCGGCACCCCCTGAGCGGCTGACGCCGCTTCCCCCTCTCTACTCGCTTCGCGAGGGAGGGGGACGACACCCTCGGGTCGGGGCGGCCCTACCTCGGTGTCCCCGGCTTTGGGCAGCGCCGGTTTCATTGGCAGTGTTCAGTGCACAACACTGGCTCGCATTCAACGCCGTGCGTCCAGGCTCCAGCGCGCCACGGGCGCCAGCATCAGTTGCACGAATCCCCCGGCGATCGCCAGGTTCTTCAGGAACTGCACCAGCTGGCCCTTGTCGCCGAACTGGTTGTGGAACATCAGCGCCGACATGACGCTGAACACGGCCATCACGGCCGCGGCCTCGCGGGTGCGCCAGCCCAGCAGCAGGGCCGTGGCCACGCCCAGCTCCACCACCAGCGCCATGGCATACGACAGCATGGGCAGCGGCAGGCCCGCCTTGGCGATATAGGCCATGGTGCCCTCCGGCCCCATCAGCTTGCCGATGCCGCTGTAGATGAACAGCAGGCTCAGCAGCACCCGGGCCAGCAGCGGCGCGAAGTCGGCCCAGGGCGATGCGGCGGCATGGGCAGTGGAATGCGTGGCGGCGCGCATCGTCGGCTCAACCCGGGACACGACCGGAACCCTGGCCTTCGGCCGCTTTCACCGAGCCGCCCAGGCGCTGCACTTCGGCCAGGTACTCGGGGCCACTGCGCATGCGCTGGTACTGGGCCAGGCGCTGCTGGTAGTCGGCATCCCAGTGGTTCACGTCGGACTCGCGGTAGACGTTGAGGCCGGCGCGGTTCCACAGGGCCAGGTCGGCCTGCACTTCGGCGCGCGACAGCGCGGGGCCGGAGCTGGCGGGCTCGGCGCCGAACCAGGTTTCTGCAGATACCGTGGCGGCCGGTGCGGCCGAGGCCATGCCCGGCCACAACGCGGAGGAAAGGGCGGCAGAAAGGGCGGTGATGGCGAAGAGGGTCTTTGCGTGCTTCATGGCGAATCCTTTGTCAAATCCTGCAGCGCGTGATTGCGTTCTGCATGGCTGCAGTCTCGTCTTCGCCCGCCTGCACGTCAGTGCCTAAACGCACAGCTTTGCGCAAACTCTCCGGCTCCCGCGCTCACTGTCCACGCTCATCGTCCACGCCCACCATCCACCCTCAGGGCCACTGCAGGCCGGGCCGCGCCACATGCAGGGCCTGCAAGGACTCGGAGCGCCCGCGCACCTGCACCTGCCGGACTTCGCCCAGGCCATCGGCCACGCCCGCGCGGCGCGCCACCTCCAGCGACAGCACCAGCCGGGCCTGGGCGCTCTTGGTGTATTCCTGCAGGCGGCTGGCCGTGTTGACCACCTCGCCCACGGCCGTGAAGGTGGTGGTGTGCTCGAAGCCCACGCGCCCCACGGCAGCGCGCCCCGCGTGCAGCCCCATGCCGAAATCCACCGGCTGGCCGAACTGCGCCTCGAAGCTCGCGCTCCACTCCTGCATGCGCCGGTCTATCAGGGCACTGGCCTGCACGGCCTGGCGGCAGGCCGTAATCAGGGCACTGGCCTGCACGGCCTGGCGGCAGGCCGTATCCAGGTCGGTGTCCAGGCCGAAGATGGCCATCACGCTGTCGCCGATGAACTGGTTGGCCATGCCGCCGCTGTCGTGCACGGCCTGGCCCACGCGCTCGAAATACTGGTCCAGCACCCAGGACAGGTCCACGGGCCATTGCCGCTCGGCCAGGCCGGACCAGCGGCGCAGGTCCACGAACAGGATGGCCACCGCGCGCACTTCGCGGACCTCGCGCTGCTCATCGCCCCGCCCGGCCTGGGCGGCTGCCGGCGAGCGGAACAGCGGCGCCACCTGCACATCGCCCGTGGGCCGCAGCTGGCAGGCCAGCCGCACGTCCTGCGGCGCACCCACGCGCTCCAGCGTGAGGCGCTCATCGCGCCCCGGCGCAGGCAGGTGGGCCGCCGGGCCGGACACGCGCACGCGGCAGGTGGAGCAGCGCGCCCTGCCGCCGCACAGCGACAAATGGGCAATGCCATGCTCGCGGCTGGCTTCGAGCACGCTCATGCCCTGGGGCACCTGCACCGTGCGGCCCGGATAGTGCAGCAGCACCTGGCGGGCGCCGCGCAGGCGCATGCGCCGCCACAGCCAGGGGCCGGCCAGCAAGGCAGCCAGGCCGGCCAGCCAGCCCTGGCGCAGCCCCGATGTCAGATCGCGCAGCAGCTGCGCCGCCTGCGGCGAAGGCCCGGCCGGCGCGGGCACACCGGCCGCCGCGATCTCGCGCGCCATGGAGACGATGCCCAGCGCCGCCAGCACGGGCAGCAGCACGGCGGCCGTGAGCAACAGCGGCTGCCAGCGCCGCCACCAGCCGCGCGCACGCAGGGCCATGTGCAGGCCCATGCAGCCATGCGTCCAGGCGGCCGCCATCAGCAGCAGCTGGATGGCCATGCTGGACGGATTCCAGGAAGAACGCACGATGCGCGCATACGAGGGGTCCACGCCCCAGGCCTCCTGCGCCAGCCGCGTGGCCGGCACGTGCAGGGCCAGCAGCAGCGGCAGGCCCAGGCCCAGCAGCAGCCGCACGGCCTCCAGCGCCGGCATGCGCAGGCTGCGCCGCCGCGCCAGCGCCTGCAGCGCCAGCCCCATGTGCACGGCCAGCGCGCCGTAGAGCAGCAGGCTGCCGGGCAGGGATCGCCACACGCCGTGGACCAGCTCGCGCACGGCCTCGGCCGTGGCCAGCGAGACCAGGCCCAGGGCATGGTTGGACAGGTGCAGCGCCGCATAGGTCCACAGCACCAGGCCGGTGGACCAGTGGAGACTGCGCAGGGACGGCAGGGACGGAGGAAGGACACGGGCCATGGAAACGGATGATGCGCCCGACGGCAGGACAAGACAGGAACAATGGCGGCTTGAAGGAACTTGGGACAGCGCAGCCCGATCCAGAATCTTTGTACATTCCGCCCGCTATTGGTTCCATGGCCCACCCCACCCAGCCCTCCAGCTTCGCCCTGCGCGGCATCACCCTGTTCGAGGGCCTGGGCACCGCCAGCCTGGACCGCATCGCCGCCGACTGCGAATGGCGCCCGCTGCAGGCCCGCCAGCCCGTGTTCAACCGCTGCTCCACGGGCAGCGACGTGTTCTTCCTGGTCAGCGGGCGCGTGCGCATCACCACCTATTCGCCGGGCGGGCGCGAGGTCAGCTTCCGCGACTACGGGCCCGGCGAGCACTTCGGCGACCTGGCGGCCATTGACGGCCAGGCCCGCTCCACCGATGTGGTCACCCTGGAATCCTCGCTGCTGGCCAGCCTCTCGCGCCAGGACTTCCTGGCCCTACTGGCGCGCGAGCCTGCCATCGCCCTGCGCATGATGGAAGGCCTGGCCGGCCTGGTGCGCCGGCTGACCGACCGTGTCATGGAGTTGAGCACCCTGGGCGTGCCCACGCGCCTGCACAGGGAGCTGCTGCGCCTGGCGCGGGAGGCGGGCGTATCGCCCGAGCACACGGCCCTCATCAGCCCCGTGCCTTCCCACTCGGTGCTGGCCAGCAAGATCAGCACCAACCGCGAGCAGGTCACGCGCGAGCTGGGCGCCCTCACCCGGCGCGGCCTGCTGCGCAAGGAGGGGCGCCAGGCGCTGCTGGTGACCGATGTGCGCGCACTGCAGGCGCTGATAGCGCAGGAAAGCTAGGCGGGCTCCATTCGCCAGCCCTGCGGCGACCACACCAGGCGGTCGGTCAGCCCGATGGCCTGCAGAAAATCCTCGTCATGCGAGACCACGACCAGCGTGCCGGCGTAGCCGCGCAGCATGGCCTCCAGCGCCTGCAGGGAAGGCAGGTCCAGGTGGTTGCAGGGCTCGTCCAGCAGGAGCAGGGGCGCGGGCGGCTCGGCATGCAGCGCACAGGCCAGGGCGGCCTTGAGCTGCTCGCCGCCGCTGAGCCGGCCCGCGGGCTGCTCCACCTGCCGGGCCGCCAGCCCGAGCCAGGCCAGGCGCGTGCGCAGCACATCCACGGGGGTGCCGGGGCAGGCGTCCTGCAACTGCTCCATCACCGTGCGCCCGGGCTGCAAGAGGGACAGGCGCTGGTCCAGGTAGGCACAGGCCCGCATGCGGCGCACCTCGCCCGCCTGGGGCGCAAGGCGGCCCGCCAGCACATCGAGCAGGCGCGTCTTGCCGCAGCCGTTGGGACCCGTCACGGCCAGGCGCTGACCACCGTACAGAGACAGGTTCAGGCGCGGCCCCGGGGAAAACGGCAGCAGCACATCGTCCAGCAGCGCCACCACGTCGCAGGGAGCACCTACCGGTGGCGGCGCCTGCAAGCGGATGTCGGCCTGCAGGTCGATCTGGCGCGCCGCCTCGCGCACGCGCTGGTCCAGCGCTTCGCGCGTGTCCGCCTGCTGGCGGCGCAGGCGGCCAGCCGACGCCTGGCTGCGCTCCTTTTGCCGGTCCAGCAGAATGCGCGCCTGGTTGGCCTCCTGGCCCTGGCGGCGGCCGCGCGCCTCGCGGCGCTGCTGGCGCTCCTGCTGCTCACGCAGCTGCTGCGTTTCGCGGCGCCGCTCCAGCTTGCGCTGCTCCAGCAGTTGCACCGCCGAGGCCATCTCCCGCGCCTTGGCTTCGGCATAGAAGGCGTAGCCGCCGCCGTAGCTGCGAAGCCCCTGCGGCGACAGCTCCACGATGCGTTCCATGCCCTGCAGCAGACTGCGGTCATGGCTGACCACGACCAGGCCACCGGGCCAGCGCTGCAGCTGCGCGGCCAGGGCCTGGCGGCTTTCGCGGTCCAGGTGGTTGCTGGGCTCGTCCAGCACCAGGTGGTCGGCGCCCGACAGCAGCGCGCCCGCCAGGGCCGCGCGCATGGCCTCGCCGCCGCTGAGGGCGTGGCCCGGCGTATCGGCACGCAGATGGCCCAGGCCCGCCAGCTCCAGCTGGGCCTGCAGGCGCTGGCGCAGGTCCCAGCGGTCGGCCAGCAGCTCGAAGTCGCGGGGCTCGCAACTGCCGCCCTCGATGCGCGCCAGCGCCTCCAGCGCGGGCTGCAGCCCGGCCAGCGCCGCCACCGAAGGCTGGTCGTGCCAGTCCGTGCGCTGGGCCAGGTACAGCACCTGCCCCGAGCGCAGGCAGCGGCCCTGCGAGGGCGCATCCAGCCCGGCCAGGATGCGCGCCAGCCGCGACTTGCCCACGCCGTTGCGCCCCACCAGGCCGGTGCGGCGGTGGTCCAGGGTTTCGGAAAGATCGGAGAAAAGGGGGCTGCCATCGGGCAGCACGCAGGAAACGCCGTCGAGCGTGATCGTGGTATTCGTCATATCGCGGTTCATGGATGCCAACGCAGTTCCTTGCCGCTTTGCATGCATTGCGCGTGCGGTGGGCAGGGTCGGGAAAAGCGGGCCGCTGGGACAGCGGCAGCATCAATGGCGCATGGGACGAATACCTCCTGCAATGGTGAACGAAGCCGCCATTATAGAAATCATGGGACGGACGTGCTGGCCGTGCCGGAGGGGGCGCCATCGGCGCCGTCGGCGCCAAGGGGGCCGGCATGCGCACCGGCGTTTGCACGCGGCGGCTCGGGTCCGGTGGGCCCGGCCTGCCGCGCGGGGGCTGCAGGCGCCGATGGCGCGCAAGGGTTCGAAGACTGTGCCGGCGGGCGGCCCTGAAAGCACAGGGCGTTGAGCGCGATTCAGAGGGGCATGTGTTTATGTTCCGGGGTCCGCAGCGGGCGGCGGCCGGCGCGCGCTGCCGCGCGGCCCGGCGATGCGCCGCTGCCATTCAAGGACGAAGACGAAGAAGACGGGCACGAAGAACACGGCCAGCACCGTGCCGCTGACCATGCCGCCGAACACGCCCGTGCCGATGGCGTGCTGGGTCTCGGCGCTGGCGCCCGAGGCCAGCATCAGCGGCACCACGCCCAGCGCAAAGGCCAGCGAGGTCATGAGGATGGGCCGCAGCCGAAGGCGCGCGGCCTTGATGGCGGCCTCGCGCAGGTCCTGGCCTTCCTCGCGCAGTTGCTTGGCGAACTCCACGATCAGGATGGCGTTCTTGGCCGACAGGCCGATGATGGTGATCAGGCCCACCTTGAAGAACACATCGTTGGGCATGCCGCGCAGCAGCACGGCCGCCACCGCGCCCAGCAGGCCCAGGGGCACGACCAGCATCACCGACAGCGGGATGGACCAGCTCTCGTAGAGCGCGGCCAGCACCAGGAAGACCACCAGCATGGACAGGGCCATGAGCAGGGGCGCCTGCGCGGCCGACTGGCGCTCCTGCAGCGACTGGCCGGTCCAGGCCACGGCAAAGCCGGGCGGCAGTTGGGCCACCAGCCGCTCCATCTCGGCCATGGCCGCGCCGCTGGAGGCGCCGGGCGCAGGCGTGCCCGAGATGCGCGACGCCAGGAAGCCCTGGTAGCGCACCAGCTGCAGCGGCGTCTCCGACCACACGGGCGTGGCGAACTCGGCCAGCGGCACCATGCCGCCCGCAGCGTTGCGCACGTTCAGCCGGAGCACATCATCGATCTGCATGCGCGCGGGCGCGTCGGCCTGCACGATGACCTGCTGCATGCGCCCGGCGTTGGGGAAGTCGTTGACGTACAGCGAGCCCATGGCCGTGGACAGCGTCTCGCTGATGGCGGCAAAGCCCACGCCCAGCGCCTGGGCCTTCTGGCGGTCGATCTCCAGCCGCACGCTGGTGCCCGAAGGCAGGCTGTCCTGGTAGGCCGAGCCCAGCACGCTGCTGCTGCCGGCCAGCGCCAGCAACTGGTCGGTGGCCGACTTGAGCGCGGCATGGCCCTGGCCCGTGCGGTCCTGCAGGTACATGGTGAAGCCCGAGGAAGTGCCCAGCTCGTCGATGGCCGGGGGCTGCAGCACCATGATGGCGCCCTCGGGCGCGTGTTCCATGGCCTTTTGCGCGAGCGAGACTTCCTCGCCGGCCGTGGCGCCGTTGCGCTGGTCCCAGTCCTTGAGCGTGGTGAAGGCCATGGCCGCGTTCGGGCCCGAGCCCGCGAAGCTGAAGCCCAGCACCGAGATGCTGGAGGCGATGCCGGGGCGCTGCGCCACATGCTCCTCATAGCGCTTGACCACGTCCAGCGTGCGCTCGGCCGTGGCATCGGCCGGCAGCTGGATGGAGGTCATGAAGTAGCCCTGGTCCTCCTCGGGCAGGAAGGCCGAGGGCAGCTGGCGCAGCGCAAACACCAGGATGGCCACGATGGCCGCGAACAGCAGCATCATGCGGCCCGTGCGCCGGACCAGGCCCGTGACATGGGCCTCGTAGCGGTTCGTCAGCCGCTCGAAGCCGCGGTTGAACCAGCCGAAGAAGCCTTTCTTCTCATGGTGGCCTGCCGCCACCGGCTTGAGCAAGGTGGCGCACAGCGCCGGCGTCAGGCTCAGGGCCAGGAAGGCCGAGAACAGGATGGACACGGCCATGGACAGCGTGAACTGCTGGTAGATCACGCCCACCGAGCCGCTGGCGAACGCCATGGGAATGAACACCGCCGTCAGCACCAGGGTGATGCCGATGATGGCGCCCGTGATCTCCTTCATGGCCTTGAGCGTGGCATCGCGCGGCGACAGGCCCTCCTCGGCCATGAGGCGCTCCACGTTCTCGACCACGACGATGGCGTCGTCCACGATGATGCCGATGGCCAGCACCATGCCGAACATGGTCAGCACGTTGATGGAAAAGCCCGCCACCAGCATCACGGCGAAGGTGCCCAGCAGCGCCACGGGCGCCACGATGGCCGGGATCAGCGTGTAGCGCAGGTTCTGCAGGAACAGGTACATCACCAGGAAGACCAGCACCATGGCCTCGACCAGGGTCTGCACCACCTTCTCGATGGAGATCTTGACGAAGGGCGCGGTGTTGAACGAGATGGTGTGCTGCATGCCCTGCGGCAGGATGGAGGCCAGCTCGGCCATGCGCTTTTGCACGGCAGCGGCCGTGCGCACGGCATTGGCACCGGGCGACAGCTGCACGGCGGCGCTGGTGGCGGGCTTGCCGTCCTCGCGGTTGGAGAAAGCATAGGACTGCGCGCCCAGCTCCACGCGCGCCACGTCGCCCAGCACCAGGCGGGAGCCGTCGGCATGGGCGCGCAGCACGATGGCCGCGAACTGCGCGGGCGAGGTCAGCTGGCCCTGCACCGTCAGCGGCGTGGTCACGCGCTGGCCCGGCGCGGTCGGCGCATCGCCCACGCGGCCCGGGGCGATCTGCATGTTCTGCTGCTGTATGGCCTGGGTGAGGTCGCCCATGGACAGCCCGTAGGAAATCAGCTTGGCCGGATCGACCCAGACGCGCATGGCCTGCTCGGTACCGAACAGCTGCACGCGGCCCACGCCCTCGATGCGGCGCAGCTCCTCCACGATGTTGCGCGCCATGTAGTCATTGAGTGCCAGCTCGTCGAACTCGCCGCCCGGCGAGATCAGGCCCACCAGCAGCAGAAAGCTCGACGTGGCCGACTCCACCTGCAGCCCGTTCTGGCGCACGGCCTGCGGCAGGCGCGGCTCCACGGCCTTGATGCGGTTTTGCACATCCACCTGGGCCAGCTCCGGGTTGGTGCCGGGCTTGAAGGTGGCCTTGATCTCGGCCGAGCCCGAGGTGTCCACCGAGGACTCGAAGTACAGCAGGTGGCGGACGCTGGACAGCTCGCGCTCGATCAGCGAGACCACGGAATCATTGAGCGTCTTGGGCGTGGCGCCCGGGTAGGTGGCATACAGGCTCACCGTGGGCGGCGCCACCGTGGGATAGCGCGATATCGGCAATTGCGGGATGGCGAGCACGCCCAGCAGCACGATGAACAGCGCGATGACCCAGGCAAAGACGGGCCGGTGAATGAAGAACTGTGGCATGGACGCGAGGTCTGGTTTTCAATGCGCGCCAGGGCGCGCTGCGGAAAAAATACGGCGCCTGGCGCCGAATCATCTGAGGGGCCATCCGGATGCAAATCCAGATTGCCAGGAGGCATGGGGATGAAGGAAACTCCTGCCGGTGCGGCTTCGGCCTGCGGCGTGTTGCCGCAAGGGCCATTCACTCAGGGAGCCGCTGCAAAAGCTGACCGCTCCACCCGCTCATACGGCACTGCCGCTGTGACTTCATATTCATCGCTTTGTTTCGCATGCCGGCCAATGGCGGCGGCACAGGGAAACAGCTTGCGTTCTTTCGATGGCATTTCGGCCCGGGAAATGTGGAAGAACGATGGAGATGAACACAGCCGCCGCCGCGACCCAAAATGGCTTCTATCATTGCCCAGCCCTTGCCTTTCCAGCCATCGACATCGCTCATCCTCGTTGCCGAGGACGAGCCCGAGATCGCAGACATCCTGTGCGCCTACCTGGCCCGCAGCGACCTGCGCACCGTCCATGCCGCCGATGGCCAGCAGGCCCTTGAACTGCACCACCACTTGAAACCCGATCTCGTTCTTCTCGACGTGCAGATGCCACGCCTCGACGGCTGGCAGGTGCTGTCCGAAATCCGCCGGCGCGGCGACACGCCCGTCATCATGCTCACCGCCCTCAACCAGGACGTGGACAAGCTCATCGGCCTGCGCATTGGCGCGGACGACTACGTGGGCAAGCCCTTCAATGCGGCCGAGGTCGTGGCGCGCGTGCAGGCCGTGCTGCGCCGCTGCGGCCAGGGCCGGCTCCGCGATACCAAGCTGCTGCAGGCCGGCCCCTTTCGCGTGGACCTGGACAGCCGCGAGGTCAGCGTGCAGGTGCAGGGCGCCACGCATGTGCCCGAACTCACCGTGACCGAATTCAACCTGCTGGCCAGCCTGGTGCGTTCGCCCCGGCGCGTGTTCAGCCGCGCCGAGCTGCTGCTCAGTTGCCTGCCCGAAGGCCACACGCTGGAACGCACCGTGGACAGCCACATCAGCAAGCTGCGCAAGAAGCTCGAAGGCCTGGGCCTGCAGGGCATGCCCGACAGCGTGCGCAGCGTGGGCTACCGGCTGGGGATGGATCCATGAGCGCAGTGCCGGGCCTGCGCCGGCAGGTGGTGCTGACCATGTCGGCCGTCACGCTGGCCGTGGTCGTGCTGTGCGTGCTGGGTTCGTACGCCTTCTATGCACTGCTGCTGACCTTTCACCCGGCCAGCGTCTCCGACGGCTGGATGCCCTCCAGCGTGGAGCTGGCCTGGGTGCTGCTGACCCTGGTCATCGCCCTGCTGATCGCCATCTTCGTGGCCACGCGGCTGTCGCGGCGCATCCTGCCCTCGCTGGACTCGGTGGCCATCAGCCTGCGCCAGCTGGCCCAGGGCGACCTCTCGGCGCGCGCGCACACCGACGACAGCGCGCTGCACGAGGCCGCCCAGCTGGTGCACGACTTCAACAGCCTGGCCCAGCGCCTGGAAGGCATGGCGCAGGAGCGCGCCTTCTGGAGCGCGGCCATCGCCCATGAGCTGCGCACGCCCGTGACCATTCTCAGCGGACGGCTGCAAGGCCTGTCCGATGGCGTCTTCCTGCCCAGCAAGGACATGCTGGCCAGCCTGATGACCCAGGTCGAGGGGCTGACCCGCCTGATCGACGATCTGCGCCTGCTGGGCCTGCAGGACAACGGCCACCTGCATCTGGAGCTGCGCCAGACCTGCCTGGCCGGCGAGGTGCGATCGGTGACCCTGGCCGTGGGGCCGGCGCTGGAGCAGGCGGGCCTGCAACTGGCGCTGGAGCTGGATGAGCAGCCCGTGGTCTGCGACCCCGTGCGCATACGCCAGGCCCTGCTGGCCCTGCTGGAGAACGCCATGCTGTATGCGCAGCCCGGCCCCCTGCTGGTGGCCGCGCGCGTGCGCCAGGGCCTGTGCACCGTGCGCGTGGAAGACAGCGGCCCCGGCGTGGCGGCGGACCTTGCGCCGCGCATCTTCGACGCCTTCCAGCGCGGCGAAGGCGCCCGCAGCCGCAAAAACGCCGGCGTGGGGGCCAGCAAGGGCAGCGGACTGGGCCTGGCCGTGGTCCAGGCCATTGCCCAGGCCCATGGCGGGCGGGCGCAATGCCTGCCGGGCGAGCGCGGCGGCGCGCTGTTCGAGCTGAGCTGGCCGGCCTGACCTCGTCAGAGCCGCAGATCAGCCTGCGAAATCATCGGCCCGCACATGGCGTGCGTCCCAGGCGGCGGCCAGCGCAGCCGCCCGGCCCAGGCGCACGCGGCCTGATTCGAAGTCCACGATGCCTGCCTCCTGCGCCGCCGCAGGCCGCGCGGGCCGCTCGCGCGTGCGGCCGTCGGTGAGCAGCCACAGCCAGCCCTGGCAGGAGGCTTCTGCGCCGCAATGGCGCTGCAGCAACTGGCCCGCCTGCTCCACGGCCGCCTGCAGCGGCGTGCCGCCGCCCCCGCCGATGGGCGCGATCCAGTCGTCATTCCAGGCCGCAGCCTTGCGCGGCGGCAGGCGCAATTCCACGCGCGTGCCCGCAAAGCAGATCAGCGCCACCTGCTCGCGGCGGCGGTAGGCCTCTTCCATCAGCGACAGCAGCACGCCCTTGGCCCGCGCCAGTGCGCCGCTGGCGGCCATGGAGGCCGAGCAATCGAGCACAAAGCAATGCAGCCGCGTGGCCTGGGGCGGCTCACGGCGGCGCTGCAGATGTTCGGGCGCCAGCGCCTGGGCGCCGCGCGCGGCCAGCGTGCGCGGCCAGTCCCAGCTGCCGGTGGGCGGCCCGCCTTGCGCCTGGGCCAGCCGGGGCTGGCTGGCCGCCTGCTGGCCCGCCCTCGCATCCCTTGCCTGTGGCGCGGGGCCGCGAGGGCTCAGGCTTTTTTTGCGGCGGGCGCTCCGGGCTTTGCGGCCTCGCGGGCCAGCAACGAAGGCACGGCGACACGCAGCAGGCCCACGGGCTCGGGCGGCATGGCGCCCCAGTCGGCCTCGGAGGGCGGGCTGTCGCCTGCGCCGTTGGCCGTGGATTCCGCAGGCGGCCGGCTTTGTGCCGGCGACTGCGAAGGCGGATTCGATGGCGCCTGCTGTGGGGATGGCTGCTGTGGCTGCTGCTGCGGCGCCCCCGGCTTGCGGCGGTGCACCAG
Source organism: Delftia sp. WY8 (assembly GCF_018437695.1). Classification (NCBI taxonomy): domain Bacteria; kingdom Pseudomonadati; phylum Pseudomonadota; class Betaproteobacteria; order Burkholderiales; family Comamonadaceae; genus Delftia; species Delftia sp. WY8. The sequence continues at coordinate 4,568,029 of NZ_CP049795.1, read as the reverse complement.
TACCAGCTCGGCCACGGCCTGCACATGGTCGGGCGTGACCTCGGCATCGCCCAGCCAGGCGGCCCAGGCGCGTGCGGCACGCAGCAGCACCAGGTCGGCGCGCAGGCCGTCCACCTGGGCGGCAATGCACAGCGCTCCGGCGGCCTGCAGCACCGCGTCGGACCAGGGCAGCGCGCCGGCCGGCTGCAGGCGCTCGCGTGCCGTGCGCAGCTGCGCGGCCAGCGCGGCCTGGGCGTCTGCATGGCGGGCGCGGAAGGCTGCGGGGTCGGCATCGAACAGCAGCCGCGCGCGCACGATGGCCTGGCGCTGGGCCGCATCCTGCACATTGGCCAGGCGCACGCACAGGCCCAGGCGGTCCAGCAGCTGCGGGCGCAGCTGGCCTTCCTCGGGGTTCATGGTGCCCACCAGCACGAAGCGCGCCGCATGGCGGTGGGAGATGCCGTCGCGCTCGACCACGTTGACGCCGCTGGCGGCGGCATCCAGCAGCACATCGACCAGGGCATCGGGCAGCAGGTTGATCTCGTCCACATAGAGCACGCCGCCATGGGCGCGCGCCAGCAGGCCGGGCGCGAATTTGAGCGCATGGCCGGCCATGGCCTGGCCCAGGTCCAGCGAGCCGGCCAGATGCTCCAGCGAGGCGCCCAGCGGCAGCGTGACGAAGGGCGCGGCATCGATGAGCTCGGCCAGGGCGCGCGCGGCCGTGGACTTGGCCGTGCCGCGCGGCCCCTCGATCAGCACGCCGCCCAGTTGCGGGTCGATGGCGGCCAGCAGCAGCGCCTGGCACAGCAGGGGCTGGCCGGCAATGGCGGCAAAGGGAAACAGCGGCGGCAGCGCGGGCGGGGCGCCGCTGCCCAGGTCAGGAGATGCGGTCATGCGCGCAATCCTTCGAGATGGTTTTCATGTTCCAGCAGCAGGTCTTCCAGCTGCTGGCGATAGTCGCCGGGCTGCTCCCACAGGCCGCGCTGCATGGCTTCGAGCAGGCGCTCCAGCATGTCGCGCAGGGCCTGCGGATTGTGCTGCACGAGAAAGTCGCGCGTGGCCGCGTCCAGCACATAGGCGTCGGCCACCAGGGCGTACTGGTGGTCGCCCACCTGCTGCGTGGTGGCGTCGAAGCCGAAGAGATAGTCCACCGTGGCCGCCATCTCGAAGGCCCCCTTGTAGCCATGGCGCTTGGCGCCGTCCATCCACTTGGGATTGGTGACGCGCGAGCGCACCACGCGCGCAATCTCCTCCTTGAGCGAGCGCACGCGCGGCTGGGCCGGGTTGGCATGGTCGCCGTGGTAGAGCGCGGGCTGGCGGCCCGAGAGGTGGCGCACGGCAGAGGCCATGCCGCCCTGGAACTGGAAGTAGTCGCCCGAGTCGAGGATGTCGTGCTCGCGACTGTCCTGGTTGTGGGCCACCACGTCGAGCTCGCCCAGGCGGCGGCGCAGCGCATCGCCTGCGGGCACGCCCTCGGCGTCCTGGCCGTAGGCATGCTGGCTCCAGCCCAGGTAGGCCTGGGCCAGGTCGGCATCGCCCTGCCAGTCGCCGCTCTGGAACAGTCCGCCCAGGCCCGATCCATAGTGGCCGGGCGGCGCACCGAACACGCGCCAGCCGGCCTGCAGGCGGGCCTGCACGGCGTCCATGCCCTGCGCCTGCAGCTGCTCGGCCTCGGCCAGGATGCGCGCGCGTATGGGGTTGTCCTCGGCGTCCTCGTCCAGCGCGGCCACGGCCTGCACGGCCGCGTCGAACATCTGCACGGCGCCGGGGAAGGCATCGCGGAAGAAGCCCGAGATGCGCAGCGTCACATCCACGCGCGGCCGGCCCATGCCCACGCGCGGCACCACCTCGAAGTCCACCACGCGCTGGCTGCCGGGCGCCCATTTGGGGCGCACCCCGATCAGCGCAAAGGCCTGGGCGATGTCGTCGCCGCCCGTGCGCATGGTGGCCGTGCCCCAGACCGACAGGCCCAGGGTGCGCGGGTACTCGCCATGCTCCTGCAGATAGCGCTCCAGCAGCCTGAGCGTGGCCTGCTGGCCCAGCTCCCAGGCGGCCTGGGTGGGAATGGCGCGCGTGTCCAGCGTGTAGAAATTGCGCCCCGTGGGCAGCACGTCGGGCCGCCCGCGCGAGGGCGATCCGCTGGGCCCGGGCGGCACGAAGCGGCCCTGCAGCCCGCGCAGCAGCTGGCGCAGTTCCTCGCCGCCACAGGCATCCAGCGCGGGCGCCAGCACGGCATGCACCTGTTGCAGCGCGGCGCGTGTCTGCGGCCAGTCACCGGCCGGGGCCTCACCTTCCAGCAACTGCTGGGCCAGCAGCTCCAGGCGCTCGCGCGTGTCGCCTTCATGGCGCCAGGGCTCGTCGCTCACGGCCTGCAGGGCGGCGGGGCGCGCGCCGGTCCAGGGACGTGCAGGCTCCATGCGCAGCGGGTCGAACCCGGGGCTGTCCAGCAGGTCGGCGGCCAGCGCCTGGATCAGGCCCTGGCCTTCGTCCGACGGGAAGCGCGCCAGCGCCAGCAGCGTGTCGCGGCGCTGGCGGCCTTGAGGCGAGGCGCCGAAGACATGCAGGCCATCGCGGATCTGGGTTTCCTTGAGCTCGCACAGGTAGGCGTCTATGCGTTCGAGCACGGCATCGTCGTCCTGCGCGGCACCGGGCGCCAGGTCCAGCTCCTGGTCCAGGTGCTGGCGGCGCACGATGTCCAGGATCTGGCGGCGCAGCAGCGCGCCGCGCCGCGCATCGACCAGCAGGGCGTCGTAGTACTCGTCCACCAGGCGCTCCAGGTCCTGCAGCGGGCCGTGGTTTTCGGCGCGCGTCAGCGGCGGCATCAGGTGGTCGATGATCACGGCCTGGCTGCGGCGCTTGGCCTGGGCGCCTTCGCCGGGATCGTTGACGATGAAGGGGTACAGGTGCGGCAGCGGGCCCAGGATGGCATCGGGCCAGCACGCGCCCGACAGCGCCAGGCTCTTGCCCGGCAGCCATTCGAGGTTGCCATGCTTGCCCACGTGGACCATGGCGTCCACGGCAAAGCGGTCGCGCAGCCAGAAGTAGAAGGCCAGGTAGCCGTGGGGCGGCACCAGCTCGGCATCGTGGTAGCTCGCATAGTCCTGCGCGCCCATGCCTTTACCGCCCAATGCACGCGCCGGCTGTATGCCGACAAAGACATGGCCCAGGCGCAGGCCCGCGATCATGAAGCGGCCCTGGCGCAGCAGCGGGTCGGCCTCGGGCGCGCCCCAGCGCGCCGTGATGGCGTCGGCCATGCCGTCCGGCAGCGCGGCCAGGCGCGCCAGGTACTCGTCCAGCGCATAGCTTTGCCAGGCCGGTCGCAGCGGCCACTGGGCCGGGTCGTTGGCAATGCCCTGCTGCAGGGTGTGCATCAGCGCCTCGCCATCGGCGGGCAGCTGCGCGGGGTCGCCCAGCTCGTGCCCTTCGGCCGCCAGGTGCTGCAGGATGGCGATCACCGAGGCCGGCGTATCCAGCCCCACGCCGCTGCCGATGCGGCCTTCGCTGCCCGGATAGTTGGCCAGCACCAGGGCCAGGCGCTTGTCGCGCGCGGGCAGGCTGCGCAGGCGGCACCAGCGCCAGGCCAGGTCGGCCACGAAGTCCACGCGGTCGGGCTCGGGCTGGTAGGCCACCACGTCGGCCTGGGTGAAGGCGCAGCGGTGGGACAGGCCCTTGAAGCTGATGGCGCGCGTGATGATGCGGCCATCCATCTCCGGCAGCACCACCTGCATGGCGATGTCGCGCGGGCGCAGGCCCTGGCTGTCGGCCCACCAGTCCTCGCGGTTGCCGCCGCTGGCAATGACTTGCAGCACGGGCGCATCGCCGGCCAGGGCCGTGCCCGATTCCAGCGCCGAGAACGCCGTGGTGTTGAGCACCAGCTGCACGGCATGGTCTTCGCAGAGCTGGCGCAGCGTGGCCAGGCACAGCGGGTCCTTGAGCGAGTCCAGCGCCACGGGCAGCGGGTTCATGCCGCGCTGCTGCAGCGACAGGGCCATGACGTCGAAGGCCGCCGTATTGCCCGCCAGCAGGTGGGAGCGGTAGAACACCAGGGCCACGGTGGGCGCGCCCGGCGTCCAGGCGCGCTGCAGGTCGTCGATGCCGGCCACGTCATGGGCATGGACCTGGGCATGGCTCCTGGCAGCGAACAGCGCCGGGGGAACGTGGACAGCCGCCTGCGGCAGGGTGCGCGGCGGCAGCGGCGCATCGCCCCGGTCCAGCCCGTGGTAGACGGTGGCCTTGAGGAATTCGCGCGCATTGGCCGCGCCGCCCGAGCGCAGGTACTGCCACAGCTGGCGGCAGGCGGCGGCCGGCAGCGTGCTGCGCGCCAGCAGGTGCGGGTCTTCCTGCAGGTCACCCGAGAACATGGCCAGGCGCTGCCCCTTGCGGCGCGCCAGCGAGCCGATCTGCTCGATGCCGTAGGGCCAGGCCGATTCCGAGCCCAGGTGGTCCACGATGACCACGCGCGCATGGCGCAGCACCTCGTCCACATACAGGTCCAGCGAGGCCGGCTGGCGCAGGTACAGCAGATTGGCCAGCCGCACCGAGGGAAAGTCCGCCGACGCCCCGGCCAGCGCGGCCACGGCCGAGGACAGCAGGGCCAGCGTGGTGTCGGCCGAGCTCAGGATGACGATGTCGGCCGGCGTCTGGTCGAGGCGGGTGACGATGCTCTCATCCTCGACGAAGCCGCCGGGGCGCGTGGACAGCAGGTGCATGGAACAGGTTTCAGTACGGAATCGGAAGGTCAGGCGGCCACATTCTCCAGGCCCTTGCGCAGCGCTGCTTCGTCAAGGTCTTGCCCGATGAACACCAGGCGCGTGCCGCGTGCCTCGCCCTCGCGCCAGGCGCGGTCGAAATGGTGGTCGAAGCGGCGGCCCACGCCCTGCAGCAGCCAGCGCATGGGCTTGCCCGGGATCTCGGCAAAGCCCTTGACGCGCAGGATGCTGTGCTGCTCCACCAGCGTCTCCAGCGCGGCCAGCAGGCGGTCGCGGTCCACGGCGGGCAGGTCGATCACGTAGGAGTCGAAGTCGTCATGGTCATGGTCTTCGTCGTGGTCGTGGTGGCTCACGCGCTGGTCGATGGTGGTCTCGGCCGCCTTGGCCAGGCCCAGCACCACGTCCAGCGGCAGGCGGCCCTGGGACGATTGCACGATCTTGACCTCGGGCGGCAGCTCCTCGCGCACCAGGGCGGTCACGCGGGCCAGGGCATCGGCATCGGCCAGGTCGGTCTTGTTGAGCACCACCAGGTCGGCCGCGCCCAGCTGGTCCTCGAAGAGTTCGTGCAGCGGCGATTCGTGGTCCAGGTTGGGGTCGGCGCGGCGCAGCTCGTCCACGGCCTGGGGATTGGCGGCGAACTGGCCGCTGGCGGCCGCTGGCGTGTCCACCACGGTGACCACCGCGTCCACGGTGAACACGTTGGCGATCTCGGGCCACTGGAAGGCCTGGACCAGGGGCTTGGGCAGGGCCAGGCCCGAGGTCTCGATGATCACGGCGTCGATCTGGTCGCGGCGCTCGGCCAGCGCGCGCATCACGGGGAAGAACTCTTCCTGCACCGTGCAGCACATGCAGCCGTTGGCCAGCTCGTACAGCGCGCCTTCGCGCTCGTTGCCCTCGTCGTCGCAGCCGATGCCGCAGCCCTTGAGGATCTCGCCGTCGATGCCCAGCTCGCCGAACTCGTTGACGATGACGGCAATGCGCCGGCCGCCCGCGTTGTCCAGGATGTGGCGCAGCAGCGTGGTCTTGCCGCTGCCCAGAAAGCCGGTGACGATGGTGGCGGGAATCTTGGCGGTTTGCATGGAAGGTTCTCCAGAAAAAAGAGGAAGTCAGACGGTGGCGAAAGGCACGGCGCTGCGCAATGAAGGGAGAACCTCCTGCGCAAACAGTTCCATGCCGGCGAGGGCCTGGGCATCGCTCCACAGGCCGTTGGCGTTGAAGACGCAGCGCAGCTGGCCCATGCCCGTGCGCTCGCGCAATGCGGTGATCTGCGCATGGCACTGTTCGGGCGTGCCATGGATGAATTGCTCGGCCAGCACGCGCGGCACATCGATGGGCAGCACCTGGTCGGCCGGCACACCGCGTTTGCCCGCAAAGTACACGCGGCGCTGGTACAGCTGCGGCCACAGCGTGGCCAGCTGGGCCTGCACGGCGGCCTCATCGGCACCGATGCAGACATAGCGCGCCAGCGATGAGCGCGCGCGCAGCGCGGCGGCATCGCGCCCGCGCTCCCGGGCAGCGGCCTCCAGGCGCTCCAGCTGCGTGCCTTCGGGCGGCTCCAGGCTCAGCAGCAGGGGCAGATTCTGATCGACGGCAAAGCCCAGGGTCTCTGCCGTGGAGCCGGCCACATACAAGGGAGGATGCGGGCGCTGCACGGTCAAAGGCAGGGCGGGCCGGTCCTCGAAGCTCCACGGCCCCTGCCCCGCCACGATGGGCCTGCCCGACAGCGCCTCCACCAGGATGCAGCAGGACTGCTCGAAGCGCTCGCGCGTGCTGTCCGCATCGATCTGCAGGGCACGCAGCGCGACCGGCTCCGTGCCCCGGCCCACGCCCACGTCGATGCGGCCGGCGCTTTGCAGGTCCAGCTGGGCAATTTCCTCGGCCAGCATCAGCGGATGGTGCAGCGGCAGCACCAGCACCGAGGTGCCCACGCGCAGCCGCTCGGTGCGCGCCAGCACGGCGGCGGCCAGCAGCAGGGGCGAGGGATAGGGCCAGGCGGTATCGGGCACGCGGAATTCGTTGAACCACACGCCCTGGAAACCCAGGCGCTCGGCGCGCTCGAACAGCGCCAGGAATTCACGGTGGTCGCCGCGCGTGGCGTCGCGCGTCCAGCCGGCCAGATCGATGCGCATGGGTTCAGTTCTCCTGTTTCAGCCGCGCGCGCAGCAAGGTTTGCGGAGGTGCGTCGATGCGCTCGAAATCCACGCCGAACACGGCATCCAGCCCCGGCGCATGCAGCAGCTCGGCAGGGGCTCCATCGAGCGCAATGCGCCCCTGGTCCAGCACGATGACGCGCCCGAAGTGCGCCAGCGCCAGGTCCAGGTCATGCATGACCACCAGCACCAGCCGCTCGCGCCCACGCTGCGCCAGCGCCTGCACCAGGGCCAGGCGGTGGCGCACGTCCAGCGCGGCGCCGGGCTCGTCGGCCAGCAGCACGGGCGGGTCGGTGGCCAGCACGGTGGCCAGCAGGGCACGCGCCTGCTCGCCGCCCGACAGCGTGGACCAGCGCCTGCGCGCGAAATCCTGCAGCCCGGCGCTCGCAATGGCCGCCTCGACATCACCCCTGCCCGCCAGCCGCATGTGCATGAGCTCGGCCAGCGTCAGGTCCCAGTGCGGCGCAAAGCGCTGGGGCATGTAGCCCACGCGGCGTGCGCGCTCGGCCACGGGCAGGGTTGCAATGTCTTGCCCGTCCAGCAGCACGCTGCCGGATGCAGGCGCCTGCAGCCCCGCCAGCAGGGACAGCAGGCTGGACTTGCCCGCGCCATTGGGCCCCACCAGGGCCACGGCGCCGCAGGCGGGCAGCTGCAGCGAGACGGCGTCCAGCACGCTGCGGCCACGATGGCGCAGCGTGAGGGACCGGGCCTGCAGGCGTGGCACGGCGTCGTCCATGGCTTGATCGTTCATGCGGACCTCAGCCTGCGCGCCAGCAGCACGATGAAGAAGGGCCCGCCCGCCACGGCCGTGACCAGGCCCAGCGGGATCTCGGCCGGCGGCAGCACGCTGCGCGCAATGGCATCGGCCAGCGTGACGATGATGGCGCCCGTGAGCGCCGACGCCGGCAGGGCCGCGCGGTGCAGCGGTCCCGCCATCCAGCGCGCGATGTGCGGCGCAGCCAGGCCCACGAAGGCCACCAGCCCGCCATAGGCCACGGCCACGGCCACCACCAGCGAGCCGGCCAGCACGGCCAGCGGCGTGAAGCGCGCCACATCCAGGCCGAAGCCCTGGGCCGCATCCTGCTCCAGGCCCAGCAGGTCCAGCCCGCGCGCCAGCGCCATGGCCCCGGCCAGGCAGGCCAGGGAGGCACCGGCCAGCAGGCCCAGGCCGCTCCAGGACGGCGTCTGTATGCCGCCCAGCACCCAGCTGAGCACCACCTGCAGGCTCACCGTCTCATCGGACAGCGCCAGCATCAGGAACGAGCGCAGCGCGCCCAGCACGGCCGCCAGCGCCACGCCGGCCAGCAGCATGCCGGCCGCATCGGTGGCACCGGCCACGCGCGAGACGGCCAGCACCAGCACGGTCGAGCCCCAGGCACCCGCAAAGGCCAGCACGGGCAGCGTCCATGCCTGGGACAGGCCGAACAATAGATGCATGGGAACCAGCAGGGCGACAGTCGCCCCCAGCGCCGCGCCGCCCGAGGCGCCCAGCAGATAGGGCTCGGCCAGCGGATTGCGGAACACGCCCTGGAAGATGGCGCCCGACAGGCCCAGCAGCGCGCCCACCAGGGCGGCTGCCAGCACGCGCGGCACGCGCCACTGCAGCAGCAGCCGGCTGCGCAGGCTGTCTTCGCCGCCCAGCGCGGCCAGCAGGTCGGCCGGGCTGGCCCACTGGTGGCCCGCGCAGGCGGCGATCAGCAGGCTGGCCAGCAGCAGCAGGACCGCACCGACCCAGGGGCGCCACGCAGGTGGATGTGAAAGGGAATTCATGCGGCCTCCCCGGCCCAGGCCGCAGGGTGCAGCCAGCGCGAGAGCTTTTCCACGCCGCCAAAGGTGCGCGGCCCGGGAATCAGGAACTCGGCACGCGCCACCGTGGTGGCCCGGCCGCCGCGCACGGCGCGCAGGTCGCGCCAGCCGCGCTGGCCGATCAGGTCCTGCATGGCCTCCTGCGTGCCTGCGAACAGCAGCACGTCGGGGTCGGCGGCCAGCACGGCCTCGGGCGAGACCTGGGGCACGGTGCCCAGGCCGTCCAGCGCGAACGCGGCGCCCGCGCGCACCATGGCCTCGCCGGTATAGGTGCCAGGGCGTGCCGCCAGCAGCATGCCGTTGCCCAGCCGGCCCGTGACCATGAGGGCGCGCGGCCGGGGCTGGCCGGCCACCTGCCGGTCCACGCGCAGCAGCCGCGCTTCCTGCGCCAGGGCCAGCACCTGGCCGCGCGCCTGCACGCCCGTGGCGCGGGCCACCAGGCGCAGGTTGTCCATCACCTCGGCCAGCGAGCGGCTGAGCAGCACCATCACCGGCACGCCGATGCGCTCCATGGGATCGACCAGCTGGTGCGCCGCCTGGCGCGCGGGCGTGACGATGACCAGGTCCGGCTGGCGCGCCACCACGGCGTCCACCGAGAACCCCAGCCGCCCGCCCACCTTGGGAATGCGCTCCACGCCCGGTGGAAAGCGCGTGAAATCCTCCACGCCCACCACGCGGTCCAGCAGGCCCAGCGCGGCCACAAGCTCGGTGTTGGAGGCAAAGATGGAGACGATGCGCTGCGGCGGCGCGGCAATCTCCACGCGCCGGCCCAGCGCATCCTGCAGCACCACCGGACCGCCTGCAGCGACGGTGTCGGCCCAGGCCGCGGGCAGGCCGCAGCCCAGGGCCGCCGCCGCGCCCTGGCGCAACAACTGGCGGCGCGTGGTGCTGGATTGCCTCATGCCATGGTCCTCAAAACTCTGCTTGCAGGCCGACCATGAGTTCGCGCCCGGCCATCGACGTTCCGCAGCCGCCGTTCTGGTACGCCGGGTTGGCGATGCAGGGCGCGCGGTCCAGCGCGATGAAGATGGGATGGCGGTTCAGGTCGAACAGGTTGTTGACGGCTGCGAACAGCTTGACGCCGCGCGACACGCGGTAGTCGGCACGCAGGTTCCAGATGGTGAAGGCGCCCTTGCGGTGGATGAAGGTGCTGCTGGGCTCGCCCTGCGGGATGAGCAGCGCCTCTTCCGTGTCGTACCACATGGGACCGCGCAGCAGCGTGGACAGCTGCAGGCTCCAGTCGCCCTGCAGGCGCCCGCTGCCCTGGCCGTAGCGCACGCCGGCCGAGGCCTCGTAGCGGTACATGCGCTGCACCTTGTCGGTATTGGCCGACGCTGGCGATCCCTTGTCCCGCATGCTGAAGTGGTAGTAGCCGCCAGCCCAGGCCTTGAGCTGGTGGCCCGTCAGGTTCAGCGCCCGCGCCAGGTCCATGTCGGCCTGCATTTCCAGGCCGCGCGCCACGATGTCGGCCGCGTTGTTGGCGTAGTCCGAGGTGTTGGTCGTGGCCCCGCGCGAGACGGTGATGATGCGGTCGCTGATGGTGTTCTGGAACAGGGCCGCATCCACGCGCCAGCCGGGCTGCTGCAGCGCGGCGCCGACCTCGATCTGGCGGCTGGTCTCGGGCTTGAGGTTGGGGTTGCCGAAGGTGCGGCCACCGCCGACGGCCGTGAAGTCCGAAGCCAGCTCCGTGGCCGTGGGAGCGCGGAAACCCGTGGAGGCCGCAGCGCGCAGCGTGAGCCGGTCCGTGGCCTTCCAGGTGGCGCCGGCCGACCAAGTGTGGTTGTCGTAGTCGCGCGTGCTGGCCTGGGCCAGGGCGAGATTGGGCGTATCGTCGAAACGCGTCGTGCCCCAGGTCTTGCGCAGGCCGGCACGCAGCGTGAGGCGATCGTCGAACAGGGTCTGCGCGTCCTCGACGTACAGCGCGTGCACCTGCTCGGTCTGGTTGTTGTCATAGGGCGCAACCTGGCCCGCCGGGCCGCCCGGCATGGCCACGCGCAGGCGGTCGGAGCGCAGCTTGCTGCGCTCCCAGTCGAAGCCCATCAGCAGGTCATTGGTCTGGCTGACACGCAGGCGCGGCTGAAAGCGCAGGCCCGTGGCGTCCAGCTGGCGGTGGTTGTAGTCGCGCGCCGTGCCGGGCACGGCGCTGTTGCCCGAGCGGATCACGGGCGATGCCCAGTTGAACTCATCGGTATCGACCAGGCTGTAGAGGTGGGTCGTCCAGCTCAGGCGCTGGCCGGGCAGTGCGCCTTCGTAGGTCAGGTCCAGCGAGCGGTTGCTGCGGTTGTCGCGGCTGTAGATGTTGGCGCCCGATCCGCGAAAGCCCGCGTTGTAGATGCCGTCCGTGCGCAGCTGCAGCTCCACGCGGTGCAGCTCGTGCAGCTGCCAGCCCAGGGCGCCGCTGGCGCCGCGCCGCTTCCAGCCCGTGTTCTCCATGCGCGTGCCGCCGTCGCCCGACTCGTAGTCGCCGCGCCCGCCTGCGCTCACGCCGAAGTACCAGTCGAAGCGGTCATTGGCGCCGGCCGTCTGCGCATCGGTGCGCCACAGGTCCCACGAGCCGGCCTGGACCTGGGCGCGCGTGCCAGGCGCCGTCGCTCCCGTCTTCATGATGATGTTGACCACCCCGCCCATGGCCTGGCTGCCGTAGATCACCGAGGACGGGCCGCGCACGATCTCGATGCGCTCCACATCCGAGGGGCTGAGCTTGGACAGGTTGGCCGTGCCCGCGCGCCGGCCGTTGACCAGCACCAGCACCTGGCTGCGGAAGTCGCGCCCCTGGCCGTCGGTGGAGGCGCCGCGCAGGTTCATCGAGGTCTGGGCCGCCGTCCATTCGCTGAGAAAGCCCACGGCGTTCTCGGCCAGCAGGTCGGTGACCGAGCGCGCGCTGGAGCGCTCTATGGCCTCGCGGTCGATGGTCTGCGTGGTGCTCGCGATGCGGCTGCGCGCCTCGGGCCGCGCCGTGGCGGTCACGAAGACGGCGTCCAGCGCATCGTCGGCGGATGCACCGGCTTTGCCGGCCGCCGGTTCCTGTGCGGCGCCGGCCGCCGCGGCGCAGCAGGCCAGCACGGCCGCAGCGGTGGCCGGGCGCAGGAAGGGAGGAAGGGGAAAGGGGCCGGAACAATCGGCGGCCAAAGAAGCGAAGCGCATGCGTTGAATCCAACTGCCCCAGTCACCCGTGGGGCCTATCGTCTGAACCACGCCGCACGGCGCGCACGCCGGAGCCGGCCACGCCAGCGCAGGCTGGGGCCGGACCGGACAGGCGCACTCCCGCGGCGTCCGAAAGCAATGCAGAAGGCCGGTATCCGGGCTTGCGGAACGCTGCGGCGCGCAGGGTGGGCGCGCTGCAGCAGGCATCCCCGCCTTCCCATGTCCGTCCAGACACAGTGGCTTGCGGCGCGCAACCGGTGGGTGGCGCGCCAGCGTGGGGAGTTGTATTCCGCTGACCGTTGCGGGGGCAGCGCAGGCATTGCGAGCGGCCACCTCGATGGCATCGCGCACCTGCTTCCCGTTGAACCCCTGGCCGGTGAACGGCATGAGGCACCTTCAGCAACAGCGCACCGCCACGGCCCAGGGGCTGCGGCGGTGCGCCAGCGGCGGATTATCGCCCAGCCCAGAAGCCCGGCACCCGGGCCAGCGCCCGCAGCGCGCGGCGGCTGCTGCGCGCGCTGGTGGCCAGGCGGGCCTGCAGGTAGCCGGCGGCGAACCAGGCGCGCGGGTCGCGCGCGGCCTCGGCATGGAAATGCTCGGCCGCCACGGCCATGTCGTTGTGCAGGCCCAGCGCGTCCTGGGCGGGCACCAGCGCCTCGGCAAAGCGCCGGCCCTTTTTGCCGGGCCACATTCCGGGCGCGAATTCCCGTGCAAAGTCCGCCAGATAGCGCAGGCGCTTGAGCCGCTTGCGCACGCGGTGCTGCTGCGACAGCGGCAGGCGGTCGAAGTGCCGGCCGTCGCGCAGCACCTGGCGGTGCAGGCGCGCCAGCCGCCGTGCCAGGTACTTGCGCGTGCCTGCGGCGGACAGGTGGGCAAAACGGGCCGATGGCTCTGCCTGCGGCGCCTGCGCCAGCGCCTGGATCTCGGCCAGCGCGTGCAGGAACGGCGGCTCGCGCACGGCAGCGGCTGCATCCGCCTGCACGGCCTGCGGCGCCTGCCAGTCGCACAGGGGCGCATGGGCGGCCTGCAGCAGCGGGCGCACCACATCGGCCAGCGTATCGGCATCGCGCAGCGTGCCCAACTGCGCAAAGGCCTGGGCCAGGGGGTCATCCCATTCGGCGCGCATGCCGGGCGCCAGCCCCGCGCACTCACGCAGCACGGTGCGCAGGCGCCGCAGGGCCACGCGCAGCTGGTGAATGGTCTCGGCATCGCTGCCACCGCCCTCCAAGACCGCCAGATGCGACTGCACCTGGGCCAGGGCAGCAGCCAGCGCCGCACGCACAAAGCCGGCCGCATCGGGCCGGTCAGGGTGCTGCTTCGCAGGGGTGGACATGGTCAGGCAAGGAGATGTGGACGTTGCCGACGATTGTGGGCGCAGCCCCGCGCCAGGGTCAATCCATGGTCAATCGGCGCCCTCCCCGCTCAGGCTGTGCAGCGCGGGCCGGGCAATGCGCACATAGTCGGCCGAGTCCAGCACGATGGAGCGGTCCAGCCGGCCCGCATTGAAGGCGATCTCGGCAAAGCGCTCCACCAGTGCCGGGTCCACCACCAGGCGCACCTGCGGGTTGAAGGAGAACGGCGGCACCGATCCCATCACGCAGCCGGTGGCGGCCTGGGCCTCCTCTGGCGAGGCCAGCGTGGCCTTGCGCACGCCCACGGCCTGGGCCAGGCGCTTGAAGTCCAGCTTACGGTCGCCGGGCAGCACGGCCAGGAACAGCTGGGGATCGCCCGCACCGGACGCATCGCGGCTCTTGCAGAGCATGGCCTTGGCACCCTGGCCGGGTGCCGTGCCCCGGATTTCGGCGACGAGGTCGGAGCGGCCCTCGGCAGGGTGCTCGATCACGCGAAAGCGCGCGTCCTGGGATTGCAGCAGGTGAACAAGGGTGTCGAACATGGCAGGGAGCACAAGAAACGGACAAGAAGGCAGGTCGCCTGAGTTTTGACATTTTGTCCAATTCAAAACAAAATGTCCAATATGACACAACGCACTCCCGAGCAGCGCCAACTGCTGGAACAGGTGGCCAAGATCGCCGAAGGCCTGGGCCAGACCCTTGCCCCGTTCTGCGAGGTGGTGGTGCATGACCTGCTCGACCCGTCCCATGCGGTGCTGGCCATCCACAACAATCTCTCGGGCCGCGATGTCGGCCAGGGCGCGACGGAGCTGGGCCTGGCCCGCATCCAGGACCCCGGCTACGAGCAGGTCATCGCCAACTACCCCAACCAGTTCGCCGATGGCCGCCAGGCCAAGAGCACGTCCATCGGCATCCGCGACTCCGAGGGCCGCTACATCGCCGCCCTGTGCATGAATGTGGACCTGACGATGTTCCAGGGCTTCCAGAGCATGCTCAACCGCTTTGCCGCCGTCAGCGGCGACACGCCGGCCCGCGAAATGCTGGCGCCCATGGGCGCCGGGGCCGGTGCCGACACGGTGCGCGCCCGCATCGACCAGTTCGCGGCGCGCCTGGCGACCACGCCGCGCGCCCTCAAGCCCGAGGAGCGGCGCGCCCTGGTCCGTGAACTCAAGGGCGACGGCCTGCTGGACCTTCGCCGCTCCATGGAGACCATTGCCGCCCACCTGGGCGTGTCGCGCGCCACGGTCTACAGCTACGCCAAGTAGGTCCCGGCACCCCGCCGATCTGCAACTCCTTCTCTCCCGTACCGATGACAAGCCTTCCCACCTATGACGACGTGGCCGCAGCGGCCCAACGCATCCAGGGCCATGCCCACCGCACGCCCGTGCTCACCTCGCGCACGCTGGACGAGGCGCTGGGCGCCCGCGTCTTCCTGAAGTGCGAGAACCTGCAGCGCATGGGCGCCTTCAAGTTCCGCGGCGCGTTCAACGCCCTGTCTCGCTTCAGCGCCGCGCAGCGCAAGGCCGGCGTGGTGGCGTTTTCCTCGGGCAACCACGCCCAGGCCATTGCACTGGCTGCCAGGCTGCTGGAGATTCCCGCCACCATCGTCATGCCGCATGACGCGCCCGCCGCCAAAGTGGCGGCCACCAAGGGCTATGGCGGCCAGGTGGTGGTCTACGACCGCTATACCGAAGACCGCGAGCAGATCGGCCGCGACCTGGCCGAGCGCCATGGCCTGACCCTGATCCCGCCCTACGACCATGCCGACGTGCTGGCCGGCCAGGGCACGGCCGCCAAGGAACTGTTGGAGGAAACCGGCCCGCTGGACGCCCTCTTCGTGCCGCTGGGCGGCGGTGGCCTGCTGTCGGGCACCGCCCTGTCCACACGCGCGCTCAGCCCCGACTGCGCGCTCTACGGCGTGGAGCCCGAGGCCGGCAACGACGGCCAGCAGTCGCTGCGCGCAGGCCGCATCGTCCACATAGACACCCCCAAGACCATTGCCGACGGCGCCCAGACCCAGCACCTGGGCGGCATCACCTTCCCCATCATCCAGCGCGACGTGACCGACATCCTCACCGCCAGCGATGCCGAGCTGGTCGACGCCATGGGCTTCCTGGCCACGCGCATGAAGCTCGTGGTCGAGCCCACCGGCTGCCTGGGCCTGGCCGCCGCGCGCCAGAAAGGCGAGGAGCTGCGCGGCCGGCGCGTGGGCATCATCCTCAGCGGCGGCAACGTGGACATGCAGCGCTTTTGCAGCCTGCTGGGCGCCTGATCCTGATCGAAGGCCGCCCTCACCCGCGCGGGCTGAAGGTGCGCGGAAACACCACGGGCGCGCTGCGGTCGGCCAGGCGGTAGCCCATGGCGGGGCGGCGTGACGTGCCCTCCACCTGGCCTGCCTCGACCAGAAAGCCGGCCGCCATCATGCGCGTGCGAAAACCGCTCTTGTCCACAGGGCGGCCCAGCACCACTTCGTAGGCCTGCTGCAGCTGCGGCAGCGTGAAAGGCTCGGGCAGCAGAAAGGCCGGCAGCGAGGTGTATTCCACCTTGCCCCGCAGCCGCTCCACCGCTGCGCGCAGGATCTCGCCGTGGTCGAAGGCCAGCGCAGGCGCGCGCAGCAGTTCATCGACGGCAAACCACGACACATCGGCCGCATTCGCGCCCTTGGCCAGAATCAGGTCATGGCCCGGGATCAGCGCGAAATACACATGCGTGGCCGACCAGCCACGCGGGTCGCGCGCCGCGCCGCCCCAGCTTCCCAGCTGCTCCAGGTAGGGGCTGTCCACACCCGTCTTGTCCAGTAGCTTGCGCCGCGCGCAGGCCAGCAGGTCTGCGTCCTGGCGCACATCCACAAAGCCGCCGGGCAGCGCCCACAGCCCCGGAAACGGCTCGCTGCCCGCCGTGGGGCGCTGCACCAGCAGCACCTGCAGGGCATCGTCTGCCACCGTGAAGATGACCACGTCCACCGTGGTGAACGGGCGCGGGAAGTCCAGCGCGCCCTGCGGGGATGGGGAATTTTTTTCAGCCATAGGATGGATTGTGCTTGACGTGCCGGATTTTAAGTTGCACTATGCAACCCATACAAGTTGCACAGAGCAACTTAAAGGAGAAGCACCATGTTCGGCATCCGTTTCATCAAGTCCCAACCCACGGTCCACCTCATGCAGTTCCGCGCCGGCAAGGTGGTGCGCGAGGGTGCGGGCCAGTCCTTCTTCTACTACGCGCCCACCACCACCCTGGTCGCCGTGCCCGTGGGCAGCCAGGACTGCCACTTCATGCTGGAGCTGGTGACGGCCGACTTCCAGAGCGTCACCGTGCAGGGCCAGGTCACCTACCGCATCAGCACACCGCGCCAGACCGCCACGCTGATGGACTTCTCCCTGGCGCGCGACGGCCAGAAATACCTGTCCGAAGACCCGCAGCGCCTGGGCGACCGCGTGACCATGCAGGCCGAGGTCATCATCCAGCAGGCCGTGCAGGCGCTGGAGCTCAAGCAGGCGCTGCGCTCCTCGGCACTCATTGCGCGCACGGCCCAGCAGGAGCTGGCCGCCCAGCCCGAGATCGAGGCGCTGGGGCTGGAGATCCTGGGCGTCTCGGTCATGGCCGTCAAACCCACGCCCGACATCGCCCGCGCCCTGGAGGCCGAGGCGCGCGAGTCCAACCTCAAGGCTGCGGACGACGCCGTCTATGCCCGCCGCATGGCTGCCGTGGAAAACGAGCGCGCCATCCGCCAGAACGAGCTCGATACCGATGTGGCCGTGGAAAAGAAAAAGCGCCAGATCCGCGAGGCCCAGCTGGAAGCCAAGGCCGCCCAGATGCGCAAGGAAAACGAGCTGCGCGCCGAACAGATGTCCGCCGACGTGGCGCTGGAGACCAGCCGCCGCGACTTCGTCGAAGGCCAGGCCGCCAACAGCCGCACCCTGGCCGAGGCCGAGGCCTACCGCGTGGGCGCCGTCATGCAGGCCCTGGAAAAGGCCGACCCGCGCATCGTGCAATCGCTGGCCGCCGTGGGCATGCAGCCGGGCCAGCTCATCGCCCAGGCCTTTGGCGGCATTGCAGAGAAGGCCGAGCGCATCGGCCAGCTCAACGTCTCGCCCGAGCTGCTGCAGTCGCTCATGGGCGCCGGTGCAGGCCATGCAGCTGCCGTGGCCGATACCGAACCCGCAAGGAGCCGCCGTGAACGCCAATGAACACAAGACCGTGCTGGTGGTGCGGCGCACGCGGCTCGATGAGCTGGTGGCCAAGTACCACACGCTGTCCCAGGCGCGCTTCTACATCGAGCACCTGGGTGCCGACTTCGGCGACTACCTGCGCGAAAGCGCCGCCTACGCCGCCGCCCTGCAGGCCGTGGTGCAGGCGCTGGAGGCGCGCGGCCGCTACCAGATCGTGGACCGCGCCCTGGTGCCCAACTTCGTCTTCGGCGCCGACGACATCGTGGTGGCGCTGGGCCAGGACGGCATGGTGGCCAACACCATGAAATACCTGGACGGCCAGCCGCTCATCGGCGTCAACCCCGAGCCCGCGCGCTGGGACGGCCTGCTGCTGCCCTTCGCCCCCGCCGACCTGGCCGCCCTGCTGGGCGACGTGGCCGCCAACCGCCGCCCCACGCGCGCCGTCACCCTGGCCGAAGCGCGCCTGAGCGACGGCCAGGTGCTGCGCGCCGCCAACGACCTGTTCATCGGCCCGCGCAGCCATACCTCGGCCCTGTACGACATCGCGCTGGGCGACCGGCAGGAATCCCAGTCGTCCTCCGGCCTCATCGTCGCCACGGGGCTGGGCTCGTCGGCCTGGATCAAGAGCATCGTCACGGGATCGATGGGCATTGCCCGCGCCGTGCGCGGCGCATCCACCGACTTCGACTACCAGCCCTTCGCCTGGGATGCGCCACGCCTGGACTTCGCCGTGCGCGAGCCCTTTCCCAGCCGCTCCTCCACGGCCGAGCTGGTCTACGGCCAGGTCACCGCCGGCCAGCCGCTGACCCTGCGCTCGCGCATGCCCGACCATGGCGTCATCTTCTCGGACGGCATGGAGGCCGACTACCTGCAGTTCACGGCGGGCATGCAGGCCACCATCGGCCTGTCGGACCGGCAGGGCTGCCTGGTGGTGTGAAGGACCGGCCCTGCAGCGTGGCGCAGCGCCCTCAGAACACCTACAACAACAACAACAACAACAACAACAACGACAACGACAGCGACAACGACAACGAACAGACCATGAATCTCGCAACAGCACCCTACCTGCAGCAATCTGCCACCTGGCCTTCCGAGGGAGAGCACATCCTCGCCCACTACGACGACTCCACCGTGGTGGTCTACCAGGCCTATCGCCCGGCCATCGGCCTTCACGCGCTGGAGCATGGCCGGTTCGGCGGCCCGGACTTCAGCTTCACGCGCATGAGCTGGATCAAGCCCAATTTCCTCTGGATGATGTGTCGCTGCGGCTGGGCGACCAAGGCCGGCCAGGAAGTCATCCTCGGCCTGCGCATACGCCGGACTTTCTTCGAGAGCCTGCTGGATGCCGCTGTACCTTCCACCTTCAACCCCCAGCTCTACGCTGGCCTGCCCGAGTGGCAGCAAGCGGTGGCCACCTCCGAGGTGCGCCAGCAATGGGATCCGGACCATGCCCCCAGCGGCGCCAAGCTGCCGTTGCGTGCCATCCAGCTGGGCTTGCGTGGCAAGCTGCTACGCCGTTTCGCCACGGAGGAACTGCTGGAGGTCATCGACATGACATCCTTCGTCATCGAGCAGCGGGCCCATGCCCAGGATGAAAATCCGATGCTCATGACTCCCGTGGAGCGCGTCTACGTGCGGCTCGACAGGAAGAATTGCGCACCTGAGAACTCCGTATGACCACCACAGCCCACATCGCCTCCCTGCAAGACCTCCAGCACGCCATGGCCCAGGGTCTCACCCCGCGCTTCCTGCCGTTCTGGGGCCACCAGCCTGCGGCCGATGGCTCCATCGGCAAGACCTGCATGAGCCAGTGGTTCGAGGCGGGCTTCGAGGTCGATGGCCAGCACTACCCCACGGCCGAGCATTTCATGATGGCGGGCAAGGCGCGGCTGTTTGGCGACGAGGCGGCGCACGCGGCCATCGTGCGCTGCCGCACGCCGGGCGAGGCCAAGAAGCTGGGGCGTGGCATCCAGGGCTTTGATGAAGCGGCCTGGGTGGCCGCGCGCATGGGCATCGTGGTGCACGCCAACCAGGCCAAGTTCTCCCAGAACCCCGCCCTGGCCCGCTATCTGCTGAACACGGGCGACCGCGTGCTGGTGGAGGCCAGCCCCGTGGACGCCATCTGGGGCATCGGCCTGGCTGCCGACGATGTGCGCGTCACCGACCCCGCGCGCTGGCAGGGCCTGAACCTGCTGGGCTTTGCCCTCATGCAGGTGCGGGCGCGGCTGCGCAGCACCGCTCCCTGACCGACCATGATCAAGAGCACAGGCGTGGCCATGGACACGCTGGACCGATACCGTGGTGCCCTGCTGGGCCTGGCCTGCGGCGACGCCGTGGGAACGACGCTGGAATTCCAGCCGCGCGGCAGCTTTGCGCCGCTGACCGACATGGTCGGCGGCGGCCCGTTCTCGCTGCCCGCAGGCAAGTGGACCGACGACACCTCCATGGCCCTGTGCCTGGCCGAAAGCCTGCTCCAGCGCGGCGGCTGCGACCCGCAGGACCAGATGACGCGCTATGCCAACTGGTACGAATGGGGGTACTGGAGTTCCACCGGCAACTGCTTTGACATCGGCATGGCCACCAGGGCGGCCATCCAGCGCTTCCTGGCCACCGGCGATCCGCTGGCCGGGTCGCCCGACCCGGACCAGGCCGGCAACGGCTCCCTGATGCGGCTGGCGCCCGTGCCCATGTTCTTCGGCCCCGACGAGGACCTGGTGCAGCGCATGGCTGAACTCAGCTCACGCACCACCCACGCGGCACCTGAATGCCTGCAGGCCTGCCGCCTGTTCGCCGTGTCGCTGAGCCGGGCACTGCAGGGACTGCCCCGGTCGCAGGTTCTGGACCTGGGCGGCGTTCTGCAAGACGGCGCCAGCCCGCGCCTGCGGGAGATTGCCCGTGGCGACTATCGCGACAAGCCGGCCGCACAGATTCGCGGCAGCGGCTACGTGGTGGACAGCCTGGAGGCGGCCCTGTGGTGCTTTGCGAGGCATGACAGCTTTGAAGGCGCGGTACTGCAGGCCGCCAACCTGGGCGATGACGCCGACACCACGGCAGCCATCACGGGCCAGTTGGCCGGAGCCCTCCACGGCGCCAGCGGCATTGCGGGCCGCTGGCTGGAACGCCTGCACCTGGCCCCTGAGATCACAGCCCTGGCCGATGCGCTCTGGCAAGCCGCCAGAGGTGCCAGGGACGCTTCTTCGACCGCACCTCTCAGTACCTGAGCGGCCTGGCGCGCTCACGACAGTCGCCGGGGCCGCGAGCGGACTGAACCTGGCTTGTCTGCGCGACCTCCCACGCACCCGAGCTGCGTGACACGCGGGCCTTGCTCTTTACGAATGGCGTGCATGGGCGGCTTTTGACTGAGCCACGCTCCATTTTCAGAACAATCTGATTGCATCAACTCATATCTTCGGCGTAGAGTGTGAAATACCTAAGAGGCCACACATCGAATGATTCGATGCTTTCATTCCCCCCTCCTTAGTCACTCAAAAGTTCGATAAAACTATTGCGTGATATTTTCGAGAAACATACTTCAGCAATGGACCGAATCAGTATCATGCATTTTTCTTTCATTCCCTCATTTTTCTCGCAAGTACGCCGCCTTGCATTGATCGCCCTTCCATTTCTCATCGCCTTTTCAGCGGCAACGATGAACACCAATGCCTTTGCCGGGGGCGTATTCTCCCCCACCAGTTCCAGCATTTCACTGCCCGAGGAAATAACAGTACCCGGAAATTACGCCAACGGATCGACGCTATGGAAGTCTACGGTAACCGTATTTAATCTGCGAGCAGTGCTGAACACGGCATTCGAGTACGATGTTGAAAAAGCCGTTGTAGCTGCCAATGTCCAATCCGGAAGCAAGACGCCCGGATACAATAATGTCTACAGCACCAATATTCCCGGCATTGGAATCCGCTGGTGGGCCACATGGCGCGGCCCCGGCGCTCCCAGTGGCAGAACCATGCCCATTACCACCGAATCAGAAAATAATTCGGGCGCGCTGGGTTATTTCTGGAA
Organism: Delftia sp. WY8; assembly: GCF_018437695.1. NCBI lineage: Bacteria > Pseudomonadati > Pseudomonadota > Betaproteobacteria > Burkholderiales > Comamonadaceae > Delftia > Delftia sp. WY8. Next base: position 4,546,700 of record NZ_CP049795.1, on the reverse strand, counting down.
TGCTTCATCCCGCCAGGATGTCTGGATCGAGCTGGTGAAAACCGGCAACGTTTCCGCTGGCACGCTAACGGGCTCCGGGATGAACGTCGAGATGCGATTCCAGTGCCCCGGCTGCACCGCAGGATACGCCAACCTGTCCGGCCGTACCAGGGTGGTGGTCGGTCCCTCCTGCTCGGTGGCCGCCTCGGCCATCTCCGTACCCATGGGCGCTGTGCCCATCCTGCGATTCACGGGCCTCCAATCCACCTCCATCCCCCAGCACTTCGACATCACGCTGGAATGCAAGGGCGGCGCGCCCGCAAGCGTTCTGCACCCCCACGTCACGCTCACCGATGCCAACGACACCAGCAATCGGAGCACCGTCCTGACCTTGAGCCAGGCCACGTCAGGCGGCAAACCGGTTGCCACCGGAATAGGCATACAGATACTGAAGGATGGCACCGCACTCGCATACGGCCCCGACTCCAACGTGCCTGGCAACACCAACCAATGGAGTGCGGGAACCATCGTTCAGGGCGTTGCCCAGTTCAAGATCCCGCTGACTGCCAAATACGTGCAGACCGCTGCGGCAGTCACGACGGGGCAGGCCAACGGCAGGGCCACCTTCACGCTGAACTACCAGTGAGCAGCGTCCCCGCCCTCAGGGCTTCTTGTCCAGCTGCATTTCCCAGGACTTGAGCTGCTTGGCGCGGGCGCGGGCGAAGTCGCTCCAGCAGTTGGTGCGCGCATCGTCCTTGGCAAAGCTGGCCGAGTTGAACTCGGAAAGAAACTCGCAGGCACTGCGCGCGTACTGCACCCAGTTCCTCTGCGCCACTTCCAGCTCTTCCGACGCCTGGGGCATGCGCGCCTTGAGCTTGAGCGACAGCGAGACGTAGGCGGCATTGACCAGGGCCACGTTCTGCTCCTGCAGGCAGGCGCGCACCTCGGACATGTTGGTGGAGCTTTCCTCGCAATTGCCAGAACTCGTGGGATTGGCCGCCCGGGCCACGGGGCTGCCACACAACAGGGCAGCGCAGGCGAGAGGGGCGAGTAGGGACGCTAGGGCTTGGTGCATGGAAGAGGGCTCGCTGGGAGGTGCCGGTGGGTGCAGCACCCCGGCCGTCGCGATTACACCATCGACCCGCCCTGCTTCGGGCCCACATTTCCCTGGTGATCACCCTGATGCAGCGACGCAAAGCGCATAAACATGCTCCCAAAGCTTTGTTGCCGTGGGTCAAGGGCGGCCAGAAGATGCGAGCGTACGCATCTTTCGTTCGTCCCCACCGCCCCGCTCCCGCCATGCACACAAGCCCCACCCTGCGCCGCCAGCCCCGCGCCACCCTTTCCGCATCCCTGACCTTCATCGCCGCCGCGCTGGCCCTGGCCTGCACCCAGGCCCGGGCCGATGCCACGCTGGACAAGATCAAGCAGCGCGGCAAGGTCACCATTGGCGTGCTGGTCAATGGCGGGCCCTTCGGCTCCATCGATCCGTCCACCCAGCAGCTCGTGGGCTGGAACCCCGAGCTGGCACGCGCCCTGGCCAAGGGCCTGGGCGTGGAGGCCGAGCTGGTCCAGGTGCAGACCGCCACGCGCGTGCAGTTTCTGCAGGCCGGCAAGGTGGATCTGCTGATCGCCTCCATGGAGCTGAACCCCGACCGTGCCGAGACCCTGGGCTACGCGCCCACGCCCTTCTACCGCGTGGGCGGCATTGCCGCCGTGCGCAAGGGCAGCGGCATCGCCAAGTGGGAAGACCTGCGCGGCAAGCCCGTGTGCGTGTCCCAGGGCAGCAGCTTTGCCAAGCCGCTGGCCAGCGAGTACGGCGCCCAGGTGCATGGCTACAAGAGCTCGTCGGACTCGCTGCTGGCGCTCAAGGGCGGCAACTGCGTGGCCGCCGTGCATGACAGCACGCTGATCTACCCGCTGCTGCGCAGCAACCCCGAATGGGCGCAGTACTCGGCGCCCATCGCCAGCGAGGTGCTGCCCGCGCCTTCCGTGGTCTGGACCCGCAAGGGCGAGGCCGACACCATCGCCGCCGTGGACAAGGTGGTGCAGGACTGGCACCGCACGGGCTGGCTGATCGCCGCCGAAAAGCGCGTGGGCATCGAGCCGGCCAACCCGCTGCTGCCCGAGCTGCAGGCCAAGTTCAAGTCCGCCAGCTGACCGCCGACCGCCACGGCGGTCCACCCCTGCTTTTTTTCGACCACCCAGGCCCAGGCCCCGCAAGACGGGGCCGGGCCTTCCGTTCCCTGATGGATTCACGCATGCCCCGCCTTCTTCCCCCCCTTGCCGCCGCCCTGGCCCTGCTGCTGGGCGCCGGCGCCGCCCACGCCGATGCCACGCTGGACAAGATCAAGCAACGCGGCAAGCTGTCCGTGGGCATTGATGGCGCCAGCCCGCCGTTCGGCGTGCTGGACCCCGCCACCGGCAAGACCGGCGGCTACCAGACCGAGCTGGCCGCCGACATCGCGCGCCGCCTGGGCGTGCCGCTGGAGACGGTTCCCGTGACCGCCTCCACGCGCGTGCAGTTCCTGCAAAGCGGCAAGGTGGACCTGTTGATCGCCAACATCCAGTGGACGCAGGAGCGCAGCGAGATCCTCTCGTTCGCGCCCACGCCCTACGACCTGATCGGCGGCGGCGCCCTGGTGGCCAAGGCCAGCGGCATCAAGCGCTGGGAAGACCTGCGCGGCAAGGTGGCCTGCGTGTCGCAGGGCAGCAACTTCGCCAAGCCCCTGGCCGAGAGCTATGGCGCCGTGGTCAAGGGCCTGCGCGGCATTCCCGAGTCGCTGCTGGCGCTCAAGGGCGGCACCTGCGCGGCTTCGGTCCATATCCAGCCCGCGCTCTATGAAAAGCTCACCGGCCCGAATGCGACCGAGTGGAAGGACTTCGAGCTGGGTACGCAGGACCAGTTGATTCCCTCGCCCACCGTGGTGTGGACGCGCCGCGGCGAGGCCGACACCCAGGCCTTCGTGGACAAGGCCATCCAGGACTGGCACCGCACGGGCTTTCTGCTCAAGGTGGCCCGCGCCAGCGGCGTGCCCGATACCTGGATCGCCGAGCGCCACGAACGCGCGCTGAAGGGCCAGTTCGACCGCGCGCCCTACGACTTCGCGGTGTATGCGGCAGCACAAGCCGATGCGCAGGCAACCCAGGCCGCCGCCAAGGGAGCCAAGCCATGAAGCCGACTCGCACCGCACTGGCGACCCTGCTCGCCCTCACGGCCCTGGCAGCCCATGCCGACGCCACGCTGGACCGCATCAAGCAGCGCGGCAAGATCGTGGTGGGGGTGATGCTTTCAGGGCCGCCGTTCGGCACCATAGACCCCGTCACGCAAAGGCACGTGGGCTACAACGTGCAGCTGTCCGAAGGCGTGGCCAAGGGCCTGGGCGTGGGGGTGGAGACCGTGCAGGTCCAGCCGTCCAACCGCGTGCAGTTCCTGCAGCAGGGCAAGGTGGACATCCTGATCGCCAACATGCAGTGGACGCAGGAGCGCAGCGAGATCCTGTCCTTCGTGCCCACGCCGTTCGAGGAAGTCGGCGGCGCCGCCATCGCCAAGAAGGGCAGCGGCGTGCGCCAGTGGGACGACCTGCGCGGCAAGCCCGTGTGCGTGTCGCAGGGCAGCAATTTCACCAAGCCGCTGGCCGATCAATACGGCGCCCAGATCAAGGCCTTCCGGGGCCAGCCCGAGTCGCTGCTGGCCCTCAAGGGCGGCAACTGCGCGGCCGCCGTGCATGTCAGCCCCACGCTGCGCGAACTCGTGGCCAGCAATGCGGACTGGAAGGACTACGAGATCGTCTCGCCCGCCGACATCATTCCCTCGCCCTCGGTGATCTGGCTGCGCAAGGGCGAGTCCGACACGCAGGCGGCCATCGACCGCATCGTGCAGGACTGGCACCGCACGGGCTGGCTGATCGAGGTGGAGCAGCGCAACGGCATGACGCCCACGCCGCTGCTGCGCCAGCTGCACGACAAGTTCAGGAAGGCGCCCGCATGAGCACCCACACCCACACCAGCACCCACACCAGCACCAGCGGCCACATCACCGGCCCCGCCGACCTGGTCACCGCGCTGCGCCACGCCCTGGGCGATTCCCATGTCCTCACGGGTGCCGATGCGGCCGGCTACCTGACCGACCAGCATGGCCGCCTCACGGGCCAGGCCCTGGCCGTGGCACGGCCTGCCGACACGGCCCAGGTGGCGCAGCTGGTGCGCCTGTGCCGCGCCCACCGCACGCCCATCGTGGCCCAGGGCGGCAACACCGGGCTGATGGGCGGCGCCACGCCCGACGCCTCGGGCCACGCCGTGCTGCTGTCGCTGGCGCGCCTGAACCGCGTGCGCGCCATCGACACCGACAACGACACCCTGACCGTGGAAGCCGGCGCCGTGCTGGCCCATGTGCAGCAGGCAGCGCGCGATGCGGACCGGCTGTTTCCCCTCAGCCTGGGCTCCGAGGGCAGCTGCACCATTGGCGGCAACCTGTCCACCAACGCGGGCGGCACCCAGGTGCTGCGCTACGGCAACGCGCGCGAGCTGGTGCTGGGCCTGGAAGTGGTGACGGCCGAGGGCGACATCTGGGACGGCCTGCGCGGGCTGCGCAAGGACAACACCGGCTATGCGCTGCGCGACCTGTACGTGGGCAGCGAAGGCACGCTGGGCATCATCACGGCGGCCACGCTGCGCCTGCATCCGCTGCCCCGCGCCCAACACACGGCCCTGCTGGCCTTTGGCTGCATACGCGATGCGGTGGCCTTCCTCAGCCAGGCGCGGGCGGGCTTCGGTGCCAGCCTGACGGCGTTCGAGCTGATGTCGGACACGGCCCTGGGCCTGATAGCCCGCCATGTGCCCGAGCAGCCGATACCGCTGGCGCTCAAGGCGCCCTGGTTTGCGCTGATCGAGCTGTCCGACAGCGAGGGCGAGGACCATGCGCGCCAGCGCTTCGAGTGCGTGGTGGGCCAGGCCTTCGAGGACGGCCTGATCACCGATGCCGCCATTGCCGAGAGCCTGCAGCAAAGCCAGGCCCTGTGGCGGCTGCGCGACCAGGCCCTGGGCGAGGCCCAGCGGCGCGACGGCCGCAACATCAAGCACGACGTGTCGGTACCCATCTCGCGCATCCCCGACTTTCTTGCGGCCACGGCCGCGCTGCTGCAGGCGCGCTTTGGCGCCGTGCGGCCCGTGGCCTTCGGGCACCTGGGCGACGGCAACCTGCACTACAACGTGTCGCACGCGCCGGACAGCACGCCCGCGCAGCTGTTTGCCCAGGAAGACGCCATCCACGAGGTGGTGCACGACAGCGTGCACGCCCACGGCGGCTCCATCAGCGCCGAGCACGGCGTGGGCCAGACCAAGCGCGACCTGCTGCCCCGCTACAAGAGCGCCGTGGAGCTGCAGCTCATGCGGCGTCTCAAGCAGGCCTTCGACCCGCTGGGCCTGCTCAATCCCGGCAAGGTGCTGCAGCCCCTGCCGGACGATTTGCCGCACGACTTGCCGCAGGTTTCTCCAACGCCAGCCGCCGCATTCCAGGAAGGCCCCACGCCATGACCACGCCCTTTCCCCTTTCGCAGCGCGTGCAGCGCGTCAGGCTCTCGCCCAATGCCGCGGCCAGCGCGCGGGCCACGGCCCTGGCCCGCCAGGGCCGCGACATCATTGCGCTGACCACGGGCGAGCCCGATTTCGACACGCCCGAGCCCATCAAGCAGGCCGCCATCGCGGCCCTGGCCCGTGGCGAAACCAAGTACACGCCCACGCCCGGCACGGCCGCGCTGCGCCAGGCCATCAGCGCCAAGTACCGGCGCGAGAACGGCCTGGACTTCGACGCCGGGCAGATCATCGTCAGCAACGGCGGCAAGCAGGTGATCTACAACGCGCTGGCGGCCACGCTGGACGCGGGCGACGAGGTCATCGTGCCGGCGCCGTACTGGCCTTCGTTTCCCGACATCGTGCGCGTGAACGACGGCACGCCGGTCATCGTGGACTGCGGCATTGAGCAGGGCTTCAAGCTCACGCCGGCCGCGCTGCAGGCCGCCATCACGCCGCGCACGCGCTGGCTGGTGCTGAACACGCCGGGCAACCCCTCGGGCGCCGTCTACAGCCGCGAGGAACTGGCCGCCCTGGCCCAGGTGCTGCGCCAGCACCCGCAGGTTCTGGTGCTGCTGGACGAGCTGTACGAGCACATCTGGTTCACGCCCCAGGCCCCCGCGCACTGGCTGGCCGTGGCCCCCGACCTGCGCGAGCGCACGCTGCTGGTCAACGGCGTCTCCAAGACCTATGCCATGACCGGCTGGCGCATCGGCTGGGGCGCAGGCCCGGCCGCGCTGGTGCAGGCCATGGTGGTGATCCAGTCGCAGGCCTCGTCAGGCCCCAATTCCGCGGCACAGGCCGCAGCCACGGCGGCGCTGCAGTCGCCCGACCAGAGCTTTGTGCAGCAGGCCCGCAACGCCTATGCGCGGCGCGCGCAACGGGTCACCCAGGCGCTGGCCCAGGTGCCGGGCCTGGCCCTGCTGCCGCCGGGCGGATCGTTCTTTGCCTTTGTGCACTGCGGCGCGCTGATAGGCCACCTGCGCCCGGACGGCCAGCCCATCGCCAGCGACACCGACCTGACCGAATGGCTGCTGGAGTCCGAAGGCGTGGCTGCCGTGGATGGCGGGGCCTACGGCCTGTCGCCCTACTTCCGTATCTCCACGGCCGCCAGCGACGAGGTGCTGGCCGAGGCCACGGCCCGCATCGCACGCGCCGTGGCCGCGCTGAAAGACCCCGCTGCGCAAGCGCAAGCGCATGCACAGCCGGCCGCCCTGGAGGCCGTGCCATGAACGACAGCCTGCTTGCCCAGGGCGTGCAAGCGCTCAAGGGCCTGGGCCTGAACTACGCCTTCGTGCTGGATGTGTCCGAGCGCCAGGCCTTTGTGCGCGGCATGTTCGTGACCGTGCAGCTGGCCCTGCTGACCATTGCCGGCAGCCTGGCGGCCGGCGTGGCGCTGGCGGCGGCCCTGACCTCGGGCCGCGCCTGGCTGGCACGGCCTGCGCGCGCCTTTGTGGAGGTCACGCGCAACACGCCCACGCTGGTGCAGCTGTACTGCGCCTTCCTGGTGCTCAACATGCTGATCACCCAGCAGCTGCGCGACTGGGGCGCGGGCAACAACCCGCTCACGCCCTTTGTCTGGGTGGTGATCGTGGTCTCGCTGCACAAGGGCGTGTTCCATGCCGAGGCGCTGCGCGCCGGCATCGAGGCCGTGCCCGCCACCACGCTGGAGGCGGCACGCTCGCTGGGCTTTTCGCAGCGCCAGCTGCTGGTGCGCGTGCAGCTGCCGCTGGCCGTGCGCTTTGCCCTGCCCTCGCTGACCAACAACCTGGTGGACCTGGTGAAGATGACGGCCGTGGCCTCGGCCATTGCCGTGGGCGACGTGACCTACGAGTCCATCATGATCTGGTCGCAGCGCGACAACGTGCTGGAGCTGCTGCTGCTCATCCTGCTGTGGTTCGGCCTGCTGACCTGGCTGGTCAGCCTGGCGGGCCGCTGGCTGGAACAACACCTGAGGATGCCCGGCTATGGCCAATGAAGCCACCCTGAACCCCGGCGCCGCGCCCCGCCCGCTGCCCGCCGCCCTGCTGCGCGCGGCGCGCAGCCCCTGGCTGATCGCAGGCGCCGCACTGCTGGCCCTGTGCGCCTGCTGGGCCGCCACGGACAGCACCCCGCCCGCCTTCGTGCACCTGTGGAAATGGCTGCCTGCGCTGCTGCGCGGCCTCCTGGTCAACATCGAGATCAGCGTGCTGGCCGTGGCCATCGGCACCGTGGCCGGCCTGGTGCTGGGCGCCCTGTCGCTGTCGCCCACGCCGGCCGTGCGCACGGGCGTGCGCTGGTATGTGCAGCTGTTTCGAAATGCGCCCATCCTGGTGCTCATCTACTTCACCACCTATGTGTTCCCGTTCGAGCTGAAGCTGGTGGGCTGGACCTTTCCGTTCCCCGACTGGGTCAAGGTGGTGCTGGGCCTGGCCCTGCCCACCAGCGCCAACGTGGCCGAGATCTTCCGGGGAGCCATCCAGTCCATTCCCAGCGCGCAGTGGGAGGCGGCCCAGTCGCTGGCCTTTCGCCGCAGCGAGATCTTCCGCCTCATCGTGCTGCCGCAGTGCGTGCGCCGCATGCTGCCGCCGTGGATGAACCTCTACGCCAGCATCACCATGAGCACCTCGCTGGCCTCGCTGGTGGGCGTGCACGACGTGGTGGACACCGCCCAGATCGCCAGCAACACCGTGGCACGCACGGACTTCACCATCCTTGTGTACTTCACGCTGCTCGCGCTGTTTTTCGCCTATTGCTATCCGATTGCCCGCGCCACCCGCGCCCTGGAGCGACGCCATGAACGCCACTGACTCCTTTCTCTCCCAACTCGCCACTGCCGATGCCCCAGCAGGCACGGCGCCCGCACTGGTCCACCTGCAGGATGTGCACCTGTCCTTTGGCGACAACCAGGTGCTCCAAGGCATCGACGTGCAGGTGCGGCGCGGCGAGGCGGTGACCATCATCGGGCCCTCGGGCTCGGGCAAGTCCACCATCCTGCGCTGCATCACCGGCCTGCTGCGGCCCCAGCGCGGCGCCATCTCGGTGGCGGGCACGCGCGTGGACCAGCTGCGCACCGAGGCCGAGCTGATCGCCCTGCGCAAGCGCGTGGGCTTCGTCTTCCAGCAGTACAACCTGTTCCCCCATCTGTCGGTGCTGGAGAACCTGGTCATCGCCCCCACGCGCGTGGTCGGCCGCGACCGCGCCACGGCCGAGCGCGAGGCCCGCGCCCTGCTGCAGAAGGTGCGCCTGGACCACAAGGAATCCGCCTACCCCGGCGAGCTGTCCGGCGGCCAGCAGCAGCGCGTGGCCATTGCGCGCGCCCTGGCCATGCGGCCCGAGCTGATCCTGTTCGACGAAGTGACATCGGCCCTGGACCCCGAGACCGTGGGCGAGGTGCTGACCGTGATCCGCGACCTGGTCAGGGACGGCATGACCTGCGTGCTGGTCACGCACGAAATGCGCTTTGCAGAGGAGGTCAGCGACCAGGTCTATTTCACCGAGGCCGGCCGCATCGTCGAGCACGGCCCGGCCGCCCAGATCTTCGGCAGCCCGCGCAGCGAGCGCACGCGCGAATTCCTGCAACGCGCCCTGGGCGATGGTGCACGGCCCAGGCCTGCGCCAGCCGCTCCGGTAACAACGCCGCTGCCCTTCAACAGCCTGCGCTTTGCCCTTTGATCCCCCACCTCCAGGAGCACATCCCCATGACCGCAGAAACAACGACTGAAACCCCGGCCGGCACAGGCGCAGATACAGGCATCCATACAGACGCCGCCGCCCTGCGCCGCCAGGCCGTGGACGCCGCCCTGGCCGACGTGCGCCAGCTGCTGCAGGCCGGCGCGCCCGACCGCAGCACCCTGTCGGCCATCACCGCACGCCTGGAGCAGCTGGCCGCGCACAAGGCCTTGTTCAGCCGCGCGGACTTCCCCCCGCCCGCGCAGACCGAGGGCGTGGGCGCCTCCACGCGCTACCGCCTCAACCCGGCCGATGGCGATGCGGGCCTGGCCCTTTACCTGAACTCCATCAACCCCGGCAAGACCACGGCCCCGCACAACCACACGACCTGGGCCGTGATCGTTGCCGTCGAAGGCCAGGAGCTCAACCGCCTCTACGAGCGCACGGACGACCGCAGCGACCCCGCACGCGCCAGCATCCACCTGGCGCGCGAATTCACCGTGCAGCCGGGCGCCTCCATCGCCTTCCTGCCCGATGACATCCACAGCATTGCCGTGGTGGGCGAGCAGCCCACGCTGCACTTCCATCTCTACGGCCAACCGCTGGAAACCCTGAGCGGCCGCGTGGCCATCGACCCCGACACCGGCGAAGTCAAGAACTACAACGCCGCCTACTTCCGTCCCAGCGAGGCCGTGGCATGAGCATCCCCCAAGACAAGCACCGGCCCCTGGGCCCGTCGACCCGCCTGCTGCACGCAGGCACGCCGCAGCTGCAGGGCGGCTCCGGCCCCGTCAACGTGCCCGTGGTGCGCACCAGCACCGTGCGCTTTGCCGACAGCGCCGCCTACGCCGACCTGCACCACCGCCGCGAGGCCGGCGAGCGCGTGGCCTCCTACGGCCGCCACGGCCTGGACACGCACCGCGCGCTGGAAGACGCCGTGGTCGCGCTGGAGGGCGGGCACCGCGCCTTTCTCACGCCCTCGGGCCTGTCCGCCATCACCCTGGTGCTCATCGCCCTGCTCTCGCCCGGCGACCATGCCCTGGTGGCCGACAGCGTCTACTCTCCCGTGCGCCGCGTGGACGCCACCTTGCTGCAGCGCCTGGGCATCACGCTGGAGTACTTCTCGCCCTCGCGCGACGATCTGGCCGGCAAGATCCGCCCCAACACCCGCCTGGTCTACCTGGAGTCGCCCAGCTCCCTGCTCTACGAGGTGCTGGACCTGCCCGCCCTGGCCGCCGTGGCGCGCCAGCACGGCATTGCCGTGGCCACCGACAACACCTGGAGCGGCGGCTGGTTCTACCAGCCCCTGGAGCACGGCGCCAACCTCTCCATCCAGGCCGCGACCAAGTACATCGCCGGCCACTCCGACGTGATGCAGGGCATCGTCATCACCGACGGCCCCGCGCTGTCGAAGAAGATATCCACCGCCTACGAGGCCCTGGGCCTGACCATAGGCGCCGACGACGCCTACCTGGCACTGCGCGGCCTGCGCACCCTGCCCGTGCGCCTGGCCCAGCACCAGCGCCACGCCACCGAAATCGCCCAGTGGCTTGAGCAGCAGCCCCAGGTCGGCCGCGTCTTCTACCCGGCCCTGCCGTCCGATCCCGGCCATGCGCTGTGGAAGCGGGACTTCAGCGGGGCCAGCGGGCTGGTGTCATTCGCGTTTGCCGAAGGGGTGGACGCCGGTGCCGGCGCCGTGTTCGTTGACTCGTTGCGGCAGTTTGCGCAGGGGGCTTCCTGGGGCGGGTACGAGAGCCTGGCGCTGGTGGCGCAGCCTGAGCGGTTGCGGGAGCACAGTGTGTGGACGGGGACTGCGCCTGTGGTGCGGCTGCATGTGGGGCTGGAGGATCCTTTGGATCTGATTGCGGATCTGGAGAGGGGGTTTGGGGGGGTGGTGGAGCGGTTCAGGTTGGCTGCCTGAGATTTTTGGGCGCTGCTGCGTTTGCTGCGTGCGCTGCGTTTGCTGCGCTTGCTGGTTCTGGCCCTGCCGGGGGGTTTCTTTTCGAGGCCGGGTCTCGGCCCGGCGGCCGACCTACTTTCCTTTGTTTCGCCAAAGGAAAGTAGGCAAAGCAAAGGCGACCCGGATGTCCGCGACCCTCCGCTTCGCTGCGGGCAACCTGCGTCGTGGCGGTTGCGGGGTTCGCCGTGAAACTCTCTTCGCGCTGCGCGCTACGTTCAAACATCACGGCGAGTCAGATGACGAAGCAGTCCTGTCCTTCGGCAGGACTGCAACCCCGCAACCACCACGCCGCAGGCGCTGACATACGGGGAGTTTGCCCGGGCCTTCGCTTCGCTCGGCCCCTGGTTTGAAACCGAACGCAGTGATGGCGTTGGCTGTTGGCTGCCCCAGCCTCCCCCCCTCTGCCCACGCCTGCGTTGGGCGGGATGCGGGGTGGCAGCCCTGCCGAAGGACAGGGCTGCTTCGTCATCTGACTTGCCGCAGTTGTTTGAGCGGCGCGCGAAGCGCAAAGCGAGTTCTGCGGCACACCCCGCATCCCGCCCAACGCAGGTCGCCCGCAGCGAAGCGAAGGGTCGTGGGCAGTTCGGGGCGCGCTTCTTTGCCCCGCTTTCTTGTCGCGCGACAAGAAAGCGGGTCGGCCGCCGGGCCGAAACCCGGCCCCGAAAAACAACCACCCGGCAGGGACAAAAAGCAGACCCAGAGCCAGACTCAAACAGCAGGCACCAGCCGAATCTCAGAAGCCCACCCATCCCTCTCCAACTGCCCCACCAACCCCAACTCCCAATCCAGATAAGCCCGAAACCCCGCATCCCTCAACCCCAGATCCCGATGCGCATAAGGGCTGTACCACTGATCATCATCCCCCGTCAGCACATCAGCATCACCTTGCCCCAATGGCAACCCCGCAGCGGCCCAGGCGGAAGTCCCGCCCACCACGGAACGCACATCGCGCCCCGTGCGCGCCGCCAGTTCGGCCGCCACGCTGCGCGCCAGCACGCCGTCCGGCGAGGTCAGCACCACGACCTGGGCCGGCGGCAGGGCCTGCACGAAGGAGGGCAGACGATCAGGCACGGCAAAGCGCGCACCGGCGATGTGCTGCTTCTCGAAGGCGGGCCGGCTGTCCACGTCGAAGACGATGGCCCGGCCTTCGCCCAGCAGTTCCTGCGCCTGCTGCACGGACAGCTGGGGCGCAGGCGCGTGGGAGGCGAGCACGCGCACGGGTTCGGCGCCGACCTCCAGGGTGGCCAGCGTGGGCGGAACGTAGGTGAAGACTTCCCAGCCCAGTTGGGCCAGCCAGGCGCCGGTGGTGAGGGCGCGCACGCCGTCCCAGTCGGCCAGCACGATGCGTGCGCCGCGCGTGGCCGCGTATTCGTCGGTGGCCTGCACGAGTTGGCCGCCCGGCGCCCAGCGCCAGCCGGGCAGGTGGCCGGCCTGGTATTCCTCGCGGGTGCGCACGTCGAAGCGGTAGAGCGTGCGTTCGGTGGCTTCGGACTCGAAGCGGGCCAGTTCGGCCGCATCAATGGATTGCACGCCCGCGCGCTGTGCCACGCTGGCTGCGCGCTCGCGGGCGGTGGCCAGGGCGACGGCGCCGGGCTCGGGCAGCGGGGTGCGGCGGCCATGGGCCAGCCTGCGGCCGGTGAGCAGCCAGTCCATGGTGCCGTTGCGCAGCGAGACGACCTGGTTGGGGATGCCGGCGTCGATCAGGGTCTGCGCGCCCACGATGGAGCGCGTGCGGCCCGCGCAGTTGACGACGACCAGGGTTTGCGGGTCCGGGGCGATTTCGCCGATGCGGTAGACCAGTTCGGCCCCCGGCACGCTGAGCGCAAAGGGCAGGCTGAAGGCCGCGAATTCCTCGGGCGTGCGGCTGTCGACGACGACGATGTTGTCGCCGCGCTGCACGCGCGCGCCCAGCTCGTCCGAGGTGATCCAGGGCGTGTGCTTTTCATGCTCGATGACTTCGCCGAAGGCCTTGCTGGGCACGTTGGTGCCGCTGAAGATTTCCAGCCCCTCGGCCGCCCAGCCTTCGGTGCCGCCTTCGAGCACGGAGACATTGGGCCAGCCCAGGCGCACGAGCTTGGCCGCAGCCTCATGGGCCAGGGAGCCGTCGCCATCCACCAGCACGATGCGCGTGCCCCGGCGCGGCACCAGGCGGTCGATGAGCTGCTCCAGCCGCCAGGCCGGGGCGGGCGCCGCGAACAGGATGTGGCGGTGTGCGAAGACACCGGCCTCGCGCACGTCGAGCACGGCGATTTCCTCGCCGTCGGCCAGGGCCTGCCGAAGAGCGGCCGGTGTGACCAGCGCATGGCGAATCGACTTGGGCGGGCCGAAGGTGCGGAAGCTGCCGCCCTCCAGGCTCTCGAAGACCACGCGCTCGGGCATGCGCTCCAGGCCGCGCCCGTAGAAGTGCAGGTGCAGGCCGGGCTCCTCGCCGATCAGCTCGATGGTGTGCACGTCGGTGGGCGTGAGCACCACCGAGGTTCCGCTGCCCACATCGACGCTGCGGCCCACCGCCAGGGTGTCGCGCAGCGGGTCGTCGGTCTTGCCGCGTGTGAAGAACACGTTGCGCTCCACGCCTTCGACGCCCGCGATGATGGCCCAGGTGGTGTGGTCATGCGGCGGCTGGGACTTGCCCGGCAGGCCGGTGGACAGGTACAGCGCATAGCGCCCGCCCAGGTCTTCGCTGAGCCGGTAGACCTGGGCCGGGTTGCTGGCCGAGACGGGGAAGTGCGCGTGCGGGAACAGTTCGCGCTGCAGGCCCAGCGCCTCCAGCTCGCGGGCCACGGCCTGCAGTTGCTCGGGCGTGGCCCGCTCGGGATCGGGGAGCAGGCGCCGGGCCGTGGCGATGAAGCCGGTGATGGCGGCTGCGCGGCGGCTGGCCACGTCGCTGCCGCTGAAGTCGATGGAGAGATGGGTCTGTGTCATGGGAGTGCCTGGGAGGACGTTCGCGGGAGGACACGAAGTTAGGCCTCTCCCGCCCCGGCGCCAACGACGCATTGCAGATATGGATATGAGCTTTGGGCACTGCGCGCGCATGCGTGGGGCAAGCGTGACGCACGTTGTGCGGCAGCCGCATATGCATAGCCGCAATGCTTAGTTCACGCCGCGCCAGGAGCCTCCCAGACTGCGGGCATCGACTCTCTGCACTCCGGCATTCCCATGATCCGCACCCCGTCTGCGCTGCGCGCACTGCTGCTTCCCCTGTTCTCCGCCCTGGCCCTGCACGCGCCGGCGGCCCTGGCCTCGGCCGACAGCTTTCCGAACAAGCCGGTGCGCATCATCGTGCCCGTGGCGCCCGGGGGCAGCGCCGACAAGCTCACGCGCACGCTGGCCGACAAGCTGGCCGCGCTGTGGGGCCAGTCGGTGGTGGTGGAGAACGTGGCCGGGGCCAGCGGCACCATCGGCGCGGCCAAGGTGGCCAAGGCCGCGCCCGATGGCTACACCCTGCTGCAGCAGGGCGAGGGCCTCACGCTCAACGGCCTGCTGTTCGCCCAGTTGCCCTACGACACGCAAAAGGCCTTCACGCCCATCATCAAGGCCGTGGTCAATCCGCAGGTGCTGGTGGTCAACCCCGGCACGGGCCTGAACACGCTGGGCGACTACCTGGCCCGCGCCAAGGCCAAGCCGCAAAGCATCAGCCTGGGCCTGCCCGGCAATGGCGGCATTGCCCATGTGGCGCATGAAATCCTCACGCAGGAGACGGGCGCCAAGGTCAACTACATCCCCTACCCGGGCGGTGGCCCCGCCGCGCTGGACGTGCTGGGCGGCCACACCGACGCCACGCTGATCACGCTGGCCGCCGTGACCGAGTACGTGCGCGCCGGCAAGCTGCGCGCCCTGGCCGTGACCACGCCCTACCGCTCCGACGCCCTGCCCCAGGTACCCACCATGGCCGAGGCCGGCGTGCCCGGCTTCTCGGTGGAGAGCTGGCAGGGCTACTTCGCGCCGGCCGGCACGCCCGCACCCATCGTCGCCAAGATCAACCGCGACCTGCAGACCGTGCTGCAGGCGCCCGATGTGCGCGCGCAGCTGGAGCACATGGGCTTCAAGGTGGCGGGCGGCTCCCCGGCCGACCTGGGCCAGAGCCTGCAAAGCGAGCGCCCGCGCTACGCCCGCGCGATCCAGTCGGCGGGGCTGTCGCTGCGCTGAGGTGCAGGCAGGACCTCAGAGGGGAGAGGGCCGATTGTCCAGGCGCCACTTCTCTCCCTCGGGCGTGCCCGGCACGGGCGGGCGCAGGCCCTGGATGCTCCACAGGCTGAAGGGCGTCTCGTCCACATGCATCTCCCAGCGCAGGCCCCGGTCGGCAATGAAGGGGGACAGCTGCCGCCGCACGCCTTCGAGGAACCGTGTCTTGGTCTCCTCGTCGCGGATCTGCCGCGCGATGTGGTCCACGGAGATGCGCACGAAATCATCCGCAGGCTCGCCGCCGATGAAGAACGAAGTGCGCGCGACGGCCTCGAACACCACGCCCACGTAAAAGCGCGGCAGGTCGCCGTAGACGGCCGTGATGCGCTGGGCGATGGCCTGTTTGTCTTTATCGCTGAAGGCGTTTTCGGGGTGGTAGATCTTCCACAGGGGCATGGCTTTCTCCGGGGCAAAAAGAGGAGTACGGGAATCCGGGGTGGCGACGCAGCGCGGCCGTCAGGCCGGCTGGCCTGCATCCGCAGCCTGGTAGCGCGCCGCCGGCACGCCGCTGAGCGTCAGCGCCTTGACGAGATTGGCGCGCGATTGGTCAAAGTCCAGCCAGGCGGTCGTGCTGCCCAGCGTGGGAAAGCAGATGGCCTCGCCCTGGTCCAGCGCCGCCAGGGCCGTGTCCACCAGGGTCTCGGGCGACATGAACAGGTGCTCGGGAAAAGGAGAAGGCTTGCCCCCGAAGAACTCCGAGCGCACCAGGCTGGGCATCACGGCCTGCACGGTGACGCCGCTGGGTGCCAGCTCGGCCTGCAGCGAGCGCGTGAAGCTCAGCACATAGGCCTTGGAGGCGCTGTAGCTGGAGGCGCCCGGCAAGGGCATCAGGGCCAGGATGGAGCCGATGTTGATCAGCGTGCCCCGGCCGCGCGTGGCGAACAGCCGCGCTGCCGCCAGCGACAGCCGCGTCAGCGCATGGATGTTGACCATGACCAGGCGGTCGACTTCGCGCGCATCCACCTGGGCCGCCGGACCCAGGGCGCCCAGGCCGGCGCAGTTGACCAGCATGGCTATGTCGCGCTGCCCATCGAACAGGGCCTCCACGCGCTGCAGGCCGGCGGCGTCGGCCAGGTCGGCCGCCACCACCTCGACCTGGCGGCCATGGTCGTCGCGCAGGCGCTGTGCCAGCGCCTGCAGCCGGTCCAGGCGGCGCGCGACCAGGATCAGGTCATGGCCGCGTGCGGCCAGGCGATCGGCATAGACGGCGCCGATGCCGGAGGAGGCGCCAGTGACGACGGCGGTGCCTTGATGCGTGCTCATGGGAGAAGTCCTTGCTTGGATCAAGCGGTGGTTGAAAGTGGCTTCAACTATAAACTTCAATCATTAGAGCTACAAGCACGCAATCCACCTCTGCGGACCGGGCTTGCGTTTTGCTGAGACACTCCTGGCCTGCGACAACGCGAACAGACAACGAGGAATTCCATGCGATCCAAGAGCTTCGAGGGCATGGCCTGCTCGATCGCCACCACGCTGGAGGCCGTAGGCGACCGCTGGGCCATGCTGGTGCTGCGCGACCTGATGCTGGGCCTGAGCCGCTATGACGACCTGAGAAAGTCCACGGACATCACCAACGCCACGCTGACCGACCGCCTGCGCCAGCTGGAGCAGTCCGGCCTGGTCGAGCGCCGCCTCTACCAAAGCGGCCCGGACCGCTACGAGTACCTGCTCACGCCCAAGGGCCGCGACCTGTCCCTGGTGATCCAGGCGCTGGCCCAGGTCGGCGACCGGTGGCGCCTGCAGCAAGAAGCGCAGCCGCCCATGCGCTTTGTGCGTGCGCAGTCGGGCACGCCCCTGCGGCTGGCGCTGGTGGAGGAGGAGTCGGGCCGCAGCGTGCCCTTTTCCGAGCTGCGCGTGGAGGCCGGCCCCGGCGCGGACGACCTGACGCGCTGGCGGCTGTCCAAGCTGGCCGCGCAGGCCGGGACGCCGGCAGCGGCTTGCGGCGTTGCGCCCGCAAGGCGCATGGCGAAGGCGCAAGGCTCGGGCCACTGACCACGGAGGTCAGTGGCCGGCCCGCTCGCTGCCTGTGCCGCTCACTTGGGCAGCAGCACCTTGTCGATCACGTGGATCACGCCGTTGGACTGGTAGACGTCGGGAATCGTCACCGTGGCCATGCCGCCCTTTTCATCGGTCAGCATGATCTTGGAGCCGCTGGACTTGGCCACCAGCGTGCCGCCGCTGACGGTCTTGATGCTGGCCATGCCCTTGCCGTCCTTGATCATCTTGGACAGCGCCGCTGCATCCCACTTGCCGGACACCACGTGGTAGGTCAGCACCGTGGTCAGCGTGCCCTTGTTCTCGGGCTTGAGCAGGGTGTCCACCGTGCCTGCGGGCAGGGCCTCGAAGGCGGCATTGGTGGGCGCGAACACGGTGAACGGACCCGGGCCCTTGAGCGTATCGACCAGGCCCGCCGCCTTGACGGCTGCGACCAGGGTGGTGTGGTCCTTGGAGTTGACGGCGTTGTCGATGATGTCCTTGGACGGCAGCATGGGTGCGCCGCCCACCATCACATCGGCCATGGCGGCCACGGAGGCAGCCGACATCACGATGGCCAGGCCGAACGAGGCCAGCTTGCGGGTGTTTTGAATCGAGACCATGGAATGCTCCTAGCGGGTTGATGACAAGCCGAACGATTCCGGCTGATCTGGATACGCAGCGCAGCGGGGTCTGGATTCAAAAAAGAAAAAGAAACGGCGGCATCCGCAAACCGTTACCGACGCTTTCAATTGCGGCACATCCAGACCTGCGCGGCCTGCGTACTGCCGGATAGCGGGGACGCATCCCATTCCCCTGGAGCAGGTGGCCACCTCTTCAGTGGAACGCGCTTTCGCCACACCCGTGTGCTTTCGGCCGGAGGCGCATTCTTCACGTTGACCGTTCGCGCCTGCCGCGAACCGAGAGGAACCATCATGTCCGACGAATCAGTGTTGATAGGGGTTTTGCAAAAACGTGCCAAGAAGCTGGAGGACAGGCGCCAGTTCTTCCGCAAGACCAGCGGCGTGGCCGTGGGCATGGCGGGCGGGGTGATCCTGTCCGCCTGCGGCGGTGGCGGGGGCGATGCGAATGCGCAGGCCAACGGGCCCACGGATGCGGAGATCCTGAACTTCGCCCTCAACCTGGAGTATCTGGAGTCGCAGTTCTATCACTACGCGGTGTTCGGCACCGGCCTGCCCGCCAACCTGCAGTCGGGCGTGGGCACGCAGGGCGCCATCACGGGTGGCCGTGCCGTGGCCTTCAAGGACCCCGTGGTAGCGCAGTACGCCAAGGAGATCGCCCAGGACGAGATCGCCCACGTGGCCTTCCTGCGCGCGGCGCTGGGTTCGGCCGCAGTGGCGCAGCCGCAGATCGACATTGGCGGAACCGACCCGAACGGCGCCTTCTCGGTGGCCGCGCGAGCGGCCGGCCTGGTGGGCGCGGGCACGGCCTTCGATCCCTATGCGAGTGACGAGAACTTCCTGCTGGGGGCCTTCATCTTCGAGGACGTGGGCGTCACCGCCTACAAGGGCGCATCGCCGCTGATCACCAACAAGACCTATCTGGAGGCAGCCGCCGGCATCCTGGCCGCCGAGGCCTACCACGCAGGCCTGGTGCGCACGGTGCTGTACGCCAAGGGACTGGCCACGCCCGCGCTGCGCACGGCGGCCGGCGCCATCTCGGATGCGCGCGACAGCCTGGACGGCTCCACCGACGTGGACCAGGGCATCACGGGGGATGCCACCACGTCCAACATCGTGCCGCTGGATGCCAACGGCATCGCCTACAGCCGCTCGCCGGGCGACGTGCTGAACATCGTGTACCTGACCAAGGACACGGCGACCAAGGGCGGGTTCTTCCCGTCCGGCGTGAACGGCTCGCTGGTGATGAGCAGCGCCTACGCCTGACGCGGACCGCCCGCCTGCCCCGCACCGGCCGGGGCAGGCGGGCTTCCCCGGGGCTGGCCCGAGACAAGCGTTCCCCTGCCAAGGAGTTGCCATGATGTCCCTTCTGCCTTCCTCATCCGCCCCCCGCACGCCGGCCAGCACGCCGGGCCGCACGCCGCGGCGCCTGAAACCTGCCACCGTGGCGCGCCGCTGCGTGGGCAGCCTGATTGTGCTGGCCGGCGCGGTCATCGTGACCGGAGATCTCGTGGCGCTGTGGCGCGGCGCAGGCACTGATGCCGCACCCGCCGCCGCAGCCATTGCGCCCGCCAGCGGCCTGGTGCCGACGGCCCGATAGGCATCCCCCTGCAACCGCGTGCCCCCGCCGGCGGAAAGGCCCCCATGAACGACACCGTGCTTGCGGCCGAACAGGGCCGCTTCGGCACCATCGAGCCGGACCACGGCCACGCGGGCACGCCCAGCCTGCCGCAGGTGCATCGCAGCATCGCCGTGCCGCGCGGCGCCAGCCGCTCGGACAACGCGCGCCGCGTGCTGGCGTTTGCCGGGCCCGGCTACATGGTGGCCGTGGGCTACATGGACCCGGGCAACTGGGCCACCTCCATCGCGGGCGGCTCGCAGTTCGGCTACTCGCTGCTGGCGGTGATCTTTGCCTCCAACCTGATGGCCATGCTGTTCCAGGCGGCGGCCGTGCGCCTGGGCCTGGCCAGCGGGCGGGACCTGGCCCAGGCCTGCCGCGCGCAGTTTTCACCGCGCATCAACCTGGTGCTGTGGTTCTTCTGCGAGATCGCCATCGTGGCCTGCAATCTGGCCGAGGTGCTGGGCATGGCCATCGGCCTGAACCTGCTGTTCGGCCTGCCGCTGGTGGCCGGGGTATGCATCACGGTGGTGGATGTGATGCTGATCCTGGCGCTGCAAAGCCGGGGCTTTCGCTGCCTGGAGTCGGTGGTGATCGCCCTGGTGGCAGTGATCGGCCTGTGCTTTGCCGCCCAGCTGGTGTGGCTGCAGCCGCCCGTGGCGGCCGTGCTGCGCGGCCTGCTGCCGGGCATGGAGATCGTGGCCAATCCGCAGATGCTGTACCTGGCCGTGGGCATCGTGGGGGCCACGGTGATGCCGCACAACCTCTACCTGCATTCGTCCATCGTGCAGACACGCCGGCATGACACCACGCCCCAGGGCACGCGCCAGGCCATCCGCCTGGCCACGCTGGACTCCACGGTGGCGCTGGGTCTGGCGCTGTTCGTGAACGCCGCCATCTTGGTGGTGGCGGCCGGCGCGTTCAACCGGCCCGGCCAGGCGCCGGTGACCGAGCTGTCGGACGCCTACCACCTGCTGTCCCCGCTGCTGGGCGTGGGCATCGCCAGCGCGGTGTTCGGCGTGGCGCTGCTGGCCTCGGGGCTGAGTTCTTCGGTCACGGGCACGCTGGCCGGGCAGATCGTGATGGAAGGCTTCTTGCAGATCCGCCTGTCGCCCGCGCTGCGCGCCCTGCTGACGCGCTGCATCGCCATCGTGCCCGCCGTGGTGGCTACCGCCTGGTACGGCAGCACCGGCGCCAGCGCCCTGCTGGTGTTCAGCCAGGTGGTGCTGAGCCTGCAATTGCCGTTTGCCATCGTGCCGCTGCTGCTGTTCACCACGCGGCGCAAGGCGCTGGGCGAGCTGGCCTTTGGCCCCAGGATGGCGACGGTGCTGTGGGGCTGCGCGGCCCTGGTGGTGTCGCTGAACCTGTGGATGCTGCAGCGGCTGCTGACGGCCTGATCGCCCGAACCGGGCATGGCGCCGCGCGGCGCCTTCATAGACGTTTTGCTTCTATCAAACGCCGCTCTTGTTCGTTGGTGGCTTGCCGCGAAGTTCTTAGATTGGTGCCTATAGCCACCAACCCGCGAATTCTCCGCAAGGACGACGACATGACAGCCCTCACTTTGGAAACCGCCCTGCCCCAGGCGCTGCAGGAGGCACAGGACCACGCCCGCGCACAGGGGCTGGGCCACGCAGGCGGCGTGCGCCCGCCCGTGGCCTGGGCGCTGGTGCAGGCCGGCCAGGCCGTGCTGGTCGATGTGCGCACGGCCGAGGAACGCAAGTTCGTCGGCCAGGTGCAGGGCACCCTGCACGTGCCCTGGGCCACGGGCACGGCGCTGACGCGCAACCCGCGCTTTGCCCGCGAACTGGAAGCGCGCCTGGCACCGCACGGCGGCAAGGAGGCCGTGGCCCTGCTGCTGTGCCGCAGCGGCAAGCGCTCGGTGCTGGCGGCCCAGGCGGCGGCCCAGGCCGGATTCGCCCATGTGTTCAACGTGCTCGAAGGCTTCGAGGGCGAGATCGATGCGCGTCAGCAGCGCGGCAAAAACGACGGCTGGCGCTTCCACGGCCTGCCCTGGATTCAAGACTGAAGGAGCACGCAGATGGCCAGTTTCGACATTGCCGGACTCACCCAGAACCTGCATGCGGCGCGCCGCGAATGGCGCGAGGCGCACGGCCGCACCCAGGAGCCCGGGGCGCGCGAGTTTCCCTCGCGCGACGCGCTTTCCACCCTGATCGACCAGCTCAAGGCAGCCCTGTTTCCCATGCGCCTGGGCCCGCACGACCTGCGCCAGGAAAGCGAGGACATCTTCGTGGCCCACCAGCTGGACTCGGCCCTGCATGCGCTGCTGGGCCAGATACGGCTGGAGCTGCGGCTGTCCGCGCCCCACACGGCAGCGGGCGCCGATGCCATGGCGCTGGACATCGCACGCGCCTTTGCCGAGTCCCTGCCCCAGATCCGCCGCCTGCTCGACAGCGACGTGCTGGCCGCCTTCCAGGGCGATCCCGCCGCGCGCAGCGTGGACGAGGTGCTGCTGTGCTATCCGGGCGTGCTGGCCATGATCCACCACCGCCTGGCCCACCAGCTGTACCTGCTGGAGCAGCCGCTGCTGGCGCGCATCGTGGCCGAGCTGTCGCATGCGCAGACGGGCATCGACATCCACCCGGGCGCGAAGATCGGGCGGGGCTTTTTCATGGACCACGGCACGGGCGTGGTGATCGGCGAGACCGCCGTGATCGGCGAGCGCGTGCGGCTGTACCAGGCCGTCACCCTGGGCGCCAAGCGCTTTCCCACCGATGAGCACGGCCACCTGCGCAAGGGCCTGGCGCGCCATCCGGTGGTGGAGGACGACGTGGTCATCTACGCGGGCGCCACCATCCTGGGCCGCGTCACGCTGGGGCGCGGCGCCGTCATCGGCGGCAATGTCTGGGTGACCGAGGACGTGCCGCCCGGCGCCCATGTCACCCAGGCCCATGCGCGCGAGCACGCGCAGCAGCCCCGGGAGGTGGCCCTATGAGCACCCGTCTTGTCACCAGCTTCGGCATTGCCGTGCGCCAGGCGCGCGAGGCCCATGGCTGGTCGCAGGAGCGGCTGGCCGAGCACTCGGACCTGAACCGCTCCTACGTGGGAGAGATAGAGCGCGGCCGCGTCATCGCCTCGCTGCTGACCGTGGAGAAGCTGGCCGTCTCGCTGGGCGTGCAGCCCTCGGCCCTGGTCATGCGCGGCGAGACCGTGGCCCACGACCAGCTGGTGCGGGGCCTGCGCTTGGCGGCTATAGCATGTTGAAGACATGTGCGCGGGCCGGGACACTGGCCCTGTTTCCCTCCTTCCCCTTCCCTTTTTCCTGAACTGATCACGGAGTCTGCACATGTCGGCAACAGTGGGCGGCACGACCGCGCTAGGCGACAACGCCGCGCGGCAACTGGCCAACGCAACCAAAACCGTTCCCCAGCTTTCGACCATCAGCCCGCGCTGGCTGACGCACCTGCTGCAATGGTCGCCGGTGGAGGCCGGCATCTACCGCCTCAACCGCGTCAAGAACCCGGAGGCCATCAAGGTCACCTGCACGGCCAAGCAGGAAGACAACCAGCTGCCGCGCACCTATGTGGACTACGAGGAGCAGCCGCGCGAGTACTTCCTCAACGCCGTCTCCACCATCCTGGATGTGCACACGCGCATCTCCGACCTCTACAGCAGCCCGCATGACCAGATCAAGGAACAGCTGCGCCTGACCATCGAGACCATCAAGGAGAACCAGGAAAGCGAGCTCATCAACAACCCCGACTACGGCCTGCTGGCCCAGGTCACGGACGAGCAGCGCATCTTCCCGCTGACCGGCGCGCCCACGCCCGACGACCTGGACGAGCTGCTGACCAAGGTCTGGAAGGAGCCCGCCTTCTTCCTGACCCATCCGCTGGCCATTGCCGCCTTCGGCCGCGAGGCCACGCGCCGCGGCACGCCGCCGCCCACGGTCAGCCTGTTCGGCTCGCAGTTCATCACCTGGCGCGGCATTCCGCTGATCCCCTCGGACAAGGTGCCCGTGGCCGATGGCAAGAGCAAGATCCTGCTGCTGCGCGTGGGCGACAAGCGCCAGGGCGTGGTCGGCCTGTACCAGCCCGGCCTGCCGGGCGAGCAGAGCCCGGGCCTGTCGGTGCGCTTCATGGGCATCAACAACCATGCCATCGCGTCCTACCTGATCTCGCTGTACTGCTCGCTGGCCGTGCTCACGCCCGATGCGCTGGCCGTGCTCGACGATGTCGAGATCGGCAAGTACCACGACTATCCCGACACCTACAAGTAAAGAGGCCGGGCGTTGACCGTGTCTGCAATCACCTCCGTGGCGCCCCAGGCGCCCTTCGACCCCGAGGCGCTGGCGCGCATGGCCAACGCCCTGTTCTCCGCCGCACCGGGATCGGCTCCTGCCCTGCCTGGTCTTCCGGGTCTTCCCGGCCTGCCTGCTGGCGTGCAGGCCCCCGTGAACGTGGCGCCGCCCGGCTCGCCGCTGGCCAGCCCCGCGGGCCTGGGCCCCGGCGTGCCGGGCACGCCCATCCCACAGGGCCTGGCGCCGGGCAGCAACCTGCTGCCGGCCTCGCCCGCGCCGCTGGCCTCGCTGGCCCACCGCGCGCCCGCGCTGCTGCCCCATGCCCAGGCCGGCAACGGCGTGCCCGACCATGTCGTGAGCGCCCTGCCCGCCTACGAGCCGCGCCTGGGATCGCAGGTGCTGGGCGTGCCCCAGCGCCAGGGCGATCCGCTGGATGCGCTGGCCGCGCTCCCGTTCACGGCACCTGCTGCACCTGCTGCACCTGCGGCACCTGCTGCACCTGCGGCACCCGCCGTGCCGCGCATCGGCGTGCCCACAGAAGGGCCCGGCATTGCGTCCACCGTGCCTTCGGCCGAGCCGCGCTTTTACTTTGTCGATCCCGTGGTGCTGCCCTCCGGCTACACCACGCCGGCCCATCCGCTGCAGCGCCAGCAGGCTTCGCACGGGGCAAGGCATGGAGCGGCCAGCGTGCAGGCGCCCTTCGACGTGCATGCCGTGCGCCGGGACTTTCCCATCCTGTCCGAGCACGTCAACGGCCGGCCCCTGGCCTGGCTGGACAACGCGGCCACCACGCACAAGCCGCGCGCGGTGATAGAGCGCATTCGCCACTTCTACGAACACGAGAATTCCAACATCCACCGCGCAGCCCATGAACTCGCTGCCCGCGCCACCGACGCCTACGAGGGCGCGCGCGAGAGCGTGCGCCGCTTCATCAACGCGCCCGACGTGAACGAGGTCATCTTCGTGCGCGGCACCACCGAGGCCATCAACCTCGTGGCCAAGAGCTGGGGCTGGCAGCATGTGGGCGAGGGCGACGAGATCATCGTCTCCCACCTGGAGCACCACGCCAACATCGTGCCCTGGCAGCAGCTGGCGGCCGCCAAGGGCGCGAAGATCCGCGTGATCCCGGTGGACGACTCGGGCCAGGTGCTCATCGATGAATACCGCAGGCTGCTGAACCCGCGCACCAAGATCGTCTCCGTCACCCAGGTCTCCAACGCGCTGGGCACGGTCGTGCCCGTGCAGCAGATCGTGGAGCTGGCCCACCAGGCGGGCGCCCGGGCCCTGGTCGATGGCGCGCAGTCGGTCTCGCACATGGCCGTGGACGTGCAGGCCATCGGTGCGGACTTCTTCGTGTTCTCGGGCCACAAGGTCTTCGGCCCCACGGGCATCGGCGTGGTCTGGGGACGGCGCGAGGTGCTGGAGGACATGCCGCCCTGGCAGGGCGGCGGCAACATGATTGCCGACGTGACCTTCGAGAAAACCGTCTACCAGCCCCTGCCCAACACCTTCGAGGCCGGCACCGGCAACATTGCCGACGCCGTGGGCCTGGGCGCCGCCATCGACTACGTGCAGGCCCTGGGCATGGAGCGCATCGCGCGCTACGAGCACGATCTGCTGCAGTACGGCACGCAGGCGCTGGCGCCCATCCCCGGCCTGCGCCTGATCGGCACGGCGGCCGACAAGGCCAGCGTACTGTCCTTCGTGCTCAAGGGCTGGACCACGGCCGAGGTGGGCGAGGCGCTCAACGCCGAAGGCATCGCCGTGCGCACCGGCCACCACTGCGCCCAGCCCATCCTGCGGCGCTTCGGCGTGGAGACCACCGTGCGGCCCTCGCTGGCCTTCTACAACACCACCGAGGAAATCGACCGGCTGGCGGCCGTGGTGCAGGGGCTGGCGGCGCGCAGGCGGGGTTGAGCCACCGGCTCAGCCCAGGCGTCTTGCAAAGGCGTCGCCCGTGGCGCCCATGCCCAGGCGGCCATGCCCAGGCGGCCGTGCCCAGGCGGCCGCCCACGTCGTTGGCGCCGCTTGCGCCAGGTGTGCCGCAGGCCGGACCCGGTGGCCATGCCGCGCCACGGCAGCGGACGGAACACGGCATTGGAGTCATGAAAAAGCATTGCCAATATCAGAATGATCCTATGGATTTCCATCAATCATAGGAATAGACTTTGGAGCGCGCCCATCAAACTCTCCTGCATCGTTTCCGGTTTCATTCATATGAAAAAAATCAGATATTTTCTCATTACGGCAACGCTTTGCTTTTCTGTAAGCTCCATTTATGGAGGCATATTTACCCCGGTGTCGTCCACCATCCAATTACCGGAAATCATCAACGTTCCCGCAGGAAATATCATGAATGGATCAGTGCTATGGGAATCGCCCATGGTCAAATCCACCCTCGACACAATTTCCTACAGTGTGCTTTCGGGGCCATCTTCAGAAATATGGCCCAATATCATGAACCCCACTACGCTGGACGGCGATATCTACTCCACATCTTTGCGCGGAATAGGAGTCCGTTGGCGTGCCACATGGAAAGCCAGGAATTTCCCCAATGGCAAAACCATGTCCATCACCACTACGTCCAACAATGCAGGAGCCACGGGATGGCAAAAGGATGATGTACATGAGCAAACCATATGGATGCAACTCATCAAGACAGGCGCCGTTCAATCGGGCACTTTCAGCGTCAGCAGCTATTCATCCGCCCAGTTTGACTGCAATAGCCTTTGCAATAACTGGCTCGTGAAGGCGACCGGCAGCACCGTGGTGCGCACAGGCGCCAGTTGCCGGGTGAAGACGAGCAACATCGCCGTGAAACTGCAGCGAGTCAACAGGTCACAGTTCAACGGGATAGGCGCTACCTCCGCGCCCCAGTCATTCGATCTGGAACTGATCTGCACCGGGGGCGAAGCCAATTCCACCCTGCGCCCGTTCGTCACGCTCACGGATGCCAACGATGCCGCCAACCGCTCCGATGTGCTGACGGTGACCGGAGGGGCTGCCGGCATCGGCATCCAGATCCGCAGCAGCGACAAGGTCATCAGCTACGGCGAGGACTCCGCCAACTTCGGCAATCCCAACCAGTGGCAGGCGGGCATCATCACCCCAAACACCAGCAACCACGTGATTCCATTGACGGCGCGCTATGTCCAGACCCAGCCCTCCGTCACCACAGGCCTGGCCAACGGACGGGCCACCTTCACGCTCAACTACCAGTGACCTGCCAGTGACCTGCCAGTGACACGCTGGCTGCATTGCGGCTGTGCAGTCGCCCCTGCGCCGATCCTGCACTGCCGCCCCCGGCTGCGCTCACTCGGCTCTGGCCCCCGACACCCGCACCTGCTCGGCCGCCACGGGCATCTGCTCGCGCACGAAGCGCCAGAACGCGTCCACGCCCATGGGCTTGACGGGCAGCGAGCCTTGGTCGATGAACTGCTTTTGCACCTCGGGATTGCGCAGCGCCGTGGCCAATGCGCCGTTCAGGCGCTCCAGCGCCGCGCGCGGCGTGCCGGCCGGGGCAACCAGCCCGTACCAGGAGTCGGTGTAGAAGCCCTTGACGCCTGCTTCCTCGAAGGTGGGCACATCGGGCAGGGCCGGCAGGCGCTGGCGCGAGGCCACGGCCAGGGCGCGCAGCTTGCCCGAGCGGATGAAGGGGATGGCGCCCGTGGTGAGCACGAAGTCCACGCGGCCCGCCATCAGGTCGGTCATGGCCGGGGCCGTGCCCTTGTAGGGGATGTGGGTGACATCCACGCCCGTGAGCTGCTTGAAGCTGGCGCCCGCCAAGTGCTGGCTGGAGCCCACGCCGCCTGAGCCGTAGTTGAGCTGGCCCGGCCTGGCACGCGCCGCCTCCAGCAGATCGTTGACCGAGCGCAGCGGCGAGGCCACGGGCACCAGCAGCACGCTAGGCGAGGTGGTGATCATGCCGATGGGCGCGAAGTCCTTGAGCGGATCGTGGTTCAGCCTGGCGTAGAGCGCGGAGTTCAGGCCGTGCGAGGCCACGGTGGCCAGCATGATGGTGTTGCCATCGGGCCTTGCGCGGGCCGCCGCGTCACTGCCCAGGTTGCCGCCCGCGCCGGCCCGGTTGTCGATGGTGATGGGCTGGCCCAGGGCCTCGCTCATGCGCGTGGCCGCCAGCCGCGCCACGTTGTCGGAGGGGCCGCCCGCAGGCCAGCCCACGATGAGGGTGATGGGGCCTTGCGCCAGGGCCGGCAGGGCCAGGGCGCACAGGGCCAGCGCAGCCAGGCTGCGGCGCGGCAGACAGCGCATGGCGGTCGTCCTTGTGAATTCAAAGGTTGGCATGGGCATGGCCTTCAGGGCTTTCCGTCCTGCCAGGGCATTTCGGTCCAGAGCTTGCGAAAGCCGGCCTCGGTGCGCTCCAGCTCGGCCGCGTAGGCGGGCGGTGCCAGGTAGCGCAGCGGCGCGTACATGGCCTCGGCCTGCTGCCTGAACTGCGGGTCGGCCGCGATGGCGGCCACGGCATCGACCAGTTTTTTGCGCACGCCTTCGGGCAAGCCCTTGGGCGCGGCCAGGCCGCGCAGGGAGGCCAGCTCGATATCGATGCCCTGCTCCTTGAACGTAGGCACCTGCGGCGCCAGCGAGCTGCGCGCGGCCGACATCTGGCCCAGCAGGCGGATGGGAGTGCCGCCCTTCTGGTAGGCCAGCACCTCGCCCACGTTGATGGCGCCGATGGTGATCTGCTGGCCCGTGGCGGCGGCGCGCACCTCGCCCGCGCCCTTGTAGGGCACATGGGTGAGCTGCGTGCCCGTGGCCTTGGCGAACAGCAGCATGGCCAGGTGGTCGTCCGAGCCCGTGCCCGTGGTGCCCACGGTCACGGCACCGGGGTTGGCCCGGGCGTAGGCGGCCAGGCCGGCCAGCGTGGTGATGGCGTTGCTGTTGTGGATGGCAAAGCCGCCCGGGTCGTCCACCAGGTTGCCCAGCAGGTCGTACTGGCTCCAGTGGAAGCTGCTCTTGCGCTCGATGGGGATGGTCAGCACGTTGGGCGTGTTGATGAAGCCGATGGTGTAGCCATCCGGCTTGGCCCGCGCCAGTTCGCCAAAGCCGATGCCGCCGCCCGCGCCGGGGCGGTTGAGCACGACCACGCTGCCGCCGAGCTTCTTTTCCAGATGGCGGGCCAGCAGCCGCGCCACAAGATCGGTGCCGCCGCCGGGCCCGTAGGCCACGATCATCTCGATGTTGCGCGAGGGATAGGGGGCCTCGCCCTGAGTCTGGGTCTGAGCCTGGGCCAGGGCCGGCAGCGCCATGCAGGCGGCGGCCAGGCCTGCGCACAATGCGCGCCTTGCTTGCTGTGTCATCTTTGTCTCCTGGGTCGCCTCTTGCAGTGGTCTGAGAGGCTTTTTAGTCATGGTGAAGGAAGCGGCTAACGGGACGGGGAACGGGACGGGTCCAAGGCCCTGGCGATGCGCTCGCGCGCATGCGGCCAGACCTCGGGATTGACCAGGCGCGCGGGCCGCTGGCCGTCGGCCAGCAACTGCACGATCTGGGTGGCGGCCAGCTCGGCGTTGTTGCGCCGGGCCTCGTGCGTGACACCGGCGGTGTGGAAGGTGGCCACCACCTGGGGCAGGGCCAGCAGCGGATGGGAGGCGGGCGGCGGCTCCTGGTCCCAGACATCGAGCCCCGCGCCGGCCAGGTGGCCGCTGGCCAGGACGGCGTGCAGGGCGGCCTCGTCATGGATACCGCCGCGCGCCGTGCTCACGAAAACGGCGCCCGGCCGCATGGCCGCAAAGGCAGCGGCGTCCATGAGCCCCAGCGTGGAGGCATCGCGCGGGCAGTGCAGGGAGACGATGTCCGCGCGCTGCAGCAGCTCGTCGAAACCGACGGCCTCGGCCCCGCGCGCCGCCAGGCCGGCTGCGTCATAGGCCGGGTCGCAGCCGATCACCTGCATGCCGAAGGCCCGGCCCAGGGCCGCGACGCGGCTGCCGGCCTCGCCCACGCCCACCAGGCCCAGGGTGCAGCCGCGCAGCTCGTGGCCCATCACGTCCTCGCGGCTGAAGCCCCTGGCCGGGGCGCGCAGCAGGCGGTCGGATTCGTTGATGCGGCGCAGCACGGACAGCATCAGGCCGATGGCCATCTCGGCCACCGAATCCGCGTTGCCGCCCGACTGGTTCATCACGGCCACGCCGGCGCGCGTGCAGGCCTCGATGTCGATGGTGTCGCAGCCCGATCCGCTGGAAGATACCGCCAGCAGATCGGGGCAGCGCGCCAGCAGGTCCGCCGTGGCGAACCAGTGGCGCGGCAGCTCGTCCTTGGCGGCCGTGATCTGGTAGACCTGTGCACCGGCCAGGGCCTGCCAGGCGGCGGCATCGTCGCCCTCGCGCCGGCAGGTGAGCAGCTGCACACCGGGCGCGGCCGAGACGATGCGGTCGAAGGCCGCGTCCAGCCAGTAGTCGAAGCGGACAACGCGGCGGTCCATCACAGCACCCCCTTGGCGGCCAGCGTGCGCGCCACCCAGGAGCGGTCGGCGCGGCCTGCGGCAATGGCGGCGAGCACGTCGGCCTCGTCGCGCTGTATGGCCTCCACGCGGTCGGCAATGGCGGCGGCATCGGCGGCGGGCACGGCCAGCAGGCCGTCGCCGTCGCCCAGCACCAGGTCGCCCGGGTGGACCACCATGCCGTCGATGCTGACGGGCACATGCAGCTCGCCGGGGCCGTCCTTGTAGGGGCCACGGTGCGAGACGCCGCGCGCATACACGGGCAGCTCATGCTGGCCGATGGTGTCGCTGTCGCGGATCAGCCCGTCGATGACGATGCCGGCCGCGCCGCGCGCCATCATCAGCGCCAGCATGATCTCGCCAATGATGGCGTTGGGCCCGGCGCCGCCCGCGTCCACCACGATCACGTCGCCGGAGCCGCAGATGTCGATGGCCTGGTGCACCATGAGGTTGTCGCCGGGCCGCGTGCGCACGGTCAGCGCACGGCCCACCAGCGGCCCCTGGCGGCGATGGAAGGGCCGCAGCGCCGAGGTGCCCGTGGTGCGGCTCATGGCGTCGCTGACATTGGCGACCGGAAAGCCGCGGTAGCGCTGCAGCAGCGCATCGCCAAGGGCGGCCTCGGGCCGGGCGTGGATATGGAATCCGGGAATCTTGCTCACTGCTGTGTCTCCGTCTGTGTCTGTGTCTGTTGTCTGTGTCGATACCGTTGTCTTGCCGCTCAGAACGCATCCCAGGCCTGCGCATGGCGCACGCAGGCCGGCGTGACCTGGTCCAGGCGCGTGGCGCCCAGCATGGCCATGTCGCGCAGCACCTCCTCGCGCAGCAGGGCCATGGCGTGGGCCACGCCCGCCGGCCCGGCCACCGAGGCCGCGTAGTTGAAGGGCCGGCCCACGAACACGCAGCGCGCGCCCAGGGCCAGGGCCTTGAGCACGTCGGTGCCCCGGCGCACGCCGCTGTCCAGCATCACCGGCAGGCCGGGCACGGCGCGCACGATGCCGGGCAGCACGCGCAGCGGTGCCACGGCGCCGTCGAGCTGGCGCCCGCCGTGGTTGGAGACGATGAGGCCGTCGGCCCCGTGGTCGCGCGCCAGCACGGCGTCTGCGGCCGAAAGAATGCCCTTGACCACGAGCTGCCCATGCCAGCGCTGGCGGATGGCGGCCAGATGCGGCCAGGCCAGGTGGGAGCGGTCCGAGAAATCGCGCATCACGCTGGCCGACAGGATGGGCGCGCCCCGGTGCGCATAGTTGTTCTCGAAATGCGGCATGCCGTGGCGCCACAGGGTCTTGAGAAAGCTGCCGAACAGCCAGCGCGGGTGGCTGATGCCCTGCCAGGCCAGGCCCGGCCCGGGCCGCAGCGGCGTGGAAAAGCCGGCGCGCACATTGTTCTCGCGGTTGGCGGCCACGGGCGTGTCCACGGTGATCACCAGGGTCTGCACGCCGGCGGCGGCCACGCGGTCCAGCAGCGCATCGATCTGGCCCTGGTCGCCCGGCAGGTAGGCCTGGAACCAGGTGTGGGGCGCGGCCGCCATCACCTCCTCCAGCCGGATCAGCGAGGAGCCGCTCATGATGGCCGGCACGCCCGCCTGCTGTGCGGCCTGGGCCAGCACCAGATCGCCCCGGTAGGCCGACAGCGCGGCAATGCCCATGGGCGCCACGCCGAAGGGCGCGCCGTAGCGGCGCCCGAACAGCTCGAAGGAGGGATCGCGCTGTGCCACGCCCACCAGCGCGCGCGGCACGAAGGCCAGCTCGGCAAAGGCGCGGCGGTTGTCCGCCAGCGAGGCGTTGTCCTCCACCGCGCCGCTGATGTAGGCATGGATGGGGCGCGGCAGATGGCGCCGCGCCAGCCGCTCGAAATCATCGAGAGACAGCACCTGGCGCAGGCGGCGCGGCGGCCGGGCAGGGGCTAGTGCAGCGGCTGCAGGAGCGGTGGTGGAGGGGACGGTGTTGGCAGGCATTGCCGGCCAATGTAGAAGGGCCAACCTGCAAAGAAAAGCGAAATAAATAGGAATCGATATTTCGATTTTGGAAGAATGTCGCCATGACCCTCAAACAGCTCGAAGCCTTCTACTGGGCCGCCACCTGCCTGAACTTCAGCGTGGCTGCCGACCGCGTGCACCTGTCGGTCTCATCGCTGTCCAAGCGCATTGCGGAGCTGGAGGCCTCGCTGGGCGTGCAGCTGTTCGACCGCAGCGGCCGCGCCGCCGAACTCACGCCCCAGGGCGAGCAGCTGCTGCCGCGCATCCGCGAGCTGCTGCACGGCGCCGCCCAGCTGCGCGAGGCGGCGGGCCGCAGCGTGGGCCTGCAGGGCCGCTGCCGCATCGGCTTTGGCGAACTCAGCGGCCTGACCTGGCTGCCCCGGCTGGTGCAGCGGGTGGCCGAGCTGCACCCCGACCTGCAGCTGGAGCCCCACACCGACATCGGCCAGGTGCTGGAGCAGCGCATCGTCGATGGCGAGCTGGACTGCGTGGTCATTGCCGGGCCGTCCTCGCGCAGCAGCCTGGCCTTCGAGCAGGTCGCCCAGGTGCGCTTCGTCTGGGCCGCCAGCGACGACTTCATCGCCCGCGCCGGCACCGGCCTGCCCCGGCGCCTGGTGCGCGAGCAACTGCTGATCGCCCTGCCCACCGGCTCGGGCGCCACGCGCACGCTGGACGACTGGCTGGGCCGCCACGGCCTGGCAGTGGAGCGGCGCCTTTCCTGCAACAGCTGGGGTGCCGTGGTGGGCATGGTGGTGGACGGGCTGGGCTTCACCTACATGCCCGAGCAATGGGCCCTGGCCCTGCAGCAACGCGGCCGCCTGCGCGTGCTGGACGGCAGCGCCGAGGCCGCAAAGCACAGCGCGCTGGCCCCGCTGACCTACACCGTGCAATGGCGCCGCGACGATGCCCGGCCGCTGATCACGGAAATGCGCGAGATTATCCGCAGCGTGATCGATTTCCCGGCGCCGCGCTGTTTGAGCTGAATAGACGGAAAGCGTGCCGTCAGCCCACGGTATCCGGCTCCCGCGGCAGATCCTCCATCACCCACGGAGCCTCTTCAATGCGCGCCAGCAGTGCCAGCGTGGCCTGCTGCAGCGCATGCAGCCTGTGCGGCTCCAGCGCCCCCTCGACGATGGCCTCCACATGGAGGTTGCCTTCCTTGAAGCGCAGCGTCACTCCGTCCATCACCACGGCGTACATTTCCCCGACCGCTTCCTGGACCGGCGGGGCAACTGTCTCATCGATCCGGTAGAGCAGGTCCAGCGCCTCGAAGTCAGGCGCGTCACCCAGGCCCTCGATCGTTGGCAGATTCAGGTGTTTGTATTTGCGCAGTGAATGCGCAAGCCGCATGCTCATGAGCCGGTTGCCTTTGCCATCGGCACGCCGCATGGCCCAACGCTGCCAGGGCCTGCGGGTCAATCGCCGCCACTCGCCGGTCACTGTGTCCAGCGACCAGTCGTCGATGTTCTCGGGCGTCAGGCATTGCTCGCCAAACCAGCGCTCGCCGCGGCTCACCACGATGGTTCTCCCATCGCCTGCCAGACAGGCCTCATGCTGATAGATCCAGCCGGGCGCCTCGCCATGCGTGGGAACCGCCTCAATGCGCATGCTGTCCAGCAGCAACTTGTACACCCGCGTCATCCCCGGCATGCGCTGGTGCCGGTAGCCCAGGCCGCCAATGATGAAGATGGCGTCACCCACCAGCGTGGCGCTGTGGAAATCGGTGGGAGGGAAGGCATCGTCCGGGTAGCCGTGGATGGCGATGCCGCCATTCGCGTCGATGACGATGACATCGTTGTAGATGAAGAAGTCGGGATCGCAGCTGTCTTCGTGCTCGCCGCCGATGTGCACGACCCGGCCATCGGCCAGCACCGTCTCGCTCTTGCCATACCGGGCAAAGCACCACATGGGCCCTTGCGCAAAGGGCGACGGTCCACGCAGAAGTTCGTTCGCGCCATAGGCGCTCCAGCGCGTGCGCACCATCCAGTGCCACAGCGGATTGTCCTGCCGCGTCGGGTTCAGCGCTCCGGCCCGGGGCGAGCGCCAGAGGGCAAGATCCCGCACGGCTTCCTCGGGCGGCGGCTCGGCCTTTCTGCGTTCGGCGGCGTCCTCCTCAGCGAGAAATTGCGAAATCTCATCCTGTTTGCTCTTATCGCCAGCCTGCATGGCCTGCCTCCTCAAAAACCGTACAAAACAACGCCACAAGCAGCGCGAGACAATCGAGCCCATGACCACCGCGCCGATTCCAGATTCCGCCGACCCCATGCCCCAGCCGCCCGAGCAGCCCGACCTGGACGCCTGCTGCGGCAATGGCTGCGACCCCTGCATCTTCGACAGCTATGACCTGGCCATGGACGAGTACCGCCAGGCGCTGCGGGCCTGGAAGGCGCGCAACGAAACGCCAGCGGGCCAGGGATAGGAATAGGGATAGGGGTAGCGCGATCAGTCCACGCGGGCTATCAGGTCCAGCTCCACGGCCGCGCCCTTGGGCAGCTGCAGCACGCCCACCGAAGTGCGCGTGTGGGCACCCACGGGGCCCAGCACCCGGGCGATGAGGTCGGAGGCGCCATCGGCCACCTCGCTTTGCTGGGTGAAATCGGGCGCCGAGCGCACATAGACGGTGATGCGTGCAACGGCGCGCACGGCATCGAGCGAGCCGGCCGCGCGCTGCACGAAGGCCAGGGCCCGCATGGCGCAGATGGCGGCGGCCGTTCTGGCCGATGCCAGGTCGATCCCGGCGCCGACCGTCCCCACGTAGAGCACTTCATCGCCCACGCGGGGAATCTGCCCGCTGACGAACAGCTGCTGGCCGTCGCGCACGACGGGGCTGTAGTTGCCGCCTATCTTGATCTCGCCATCGAAGCGGTGGCCGAGCTCAAGGGCGGCCTGGGCGAAGCGTTCATCTGCTGTCATGGTCTGGTGTCCGGAGTAAGGCAAGCGCGCAGTCTAGAGCGTGTTATGCACCGGCGCCTGCGGCGGCTTCAACTGCCCGTGGACGCGTAATGCCTCACCCCCAAGCGCCAGGCGCCCGAGGCCAGCCATAGGAAGGCAAAGCCGGCCAGCGGCGAGACCCAGCCCAGCCAGGCCGGCGCGCCCAGCGGGTCGGGCTTGCCCAGCACGGCCAGCGCCGGGTAGTAGGCCACGCAGGCCAGCGGCACGGCGAAGGTCAGCAGGCGGCGGAACCACTGCGCGTACAGGGCCAGGGGGTACTGGGCGGCCTCGACGCTGCCGTAGCTCAGCACATTGGCGGCTTCCAGGCTTTCCACGGTCCAGAACGAGAGCGCACCCTGCAGCACCAGGATGCCCAGGAACAGCGCCACGCCACCCGCCACGGCGAACAGCGCCACGGCGACGGCCTGGGGCGTCCACGCCACGGCGCCCTGGGCCGTGGCAAAGCCCAGCACCATCAGGCCCTGCAGCAGGCGGCCCAGGCGGCTGATGCGCACGTCATGGCCCATGAGCTGCAGCCACACGGGGCGCGGACGCAGCAGCATGCGGTCGAAGGCGCCCGTGCGCAGGAACTGCGTGCCCAGCACGTCGAAGCCCCGGCCCAGCGCATCGGCCAGGGCGAACATGCAGTTCACCAGGCCATAGAACACGGCCACTTCGCCGATGCGCCAGCCCTGCACCTCGCCAAACCGGTGGAACAGCGCCCAGACGGCGATGACCTCGATGCCCGTGACCAGGAACTGGCCCAGGGTCAGCATCAGCGCCGAGGCCGGGTAGCGCGCCTGCCCGCCCAGCGAGGCCAGCGCCAGGCGCAGGAACATGGACAGCGATCCTTTTTGCTTGGCCATGGCGCTCACCCGCCCTGCACTTCGAGGCCGCGCATGGTGCGCGCCATGGCCACGCGGCCCAGGGCCACGATCGCGGCAATCCACAGGGCTTGCAGCGCCAGGCAGGCCAGCATCTGCGCACCGGCCATCTGGCCGAAATAGATGCGCGCAGGAATGTCCATCACGCCGGCCAGCGGCTGCAGCAGCAGCGCGGTCTGCCAGGCGTCGGTCATCAGCGCCAGCGGCAGCAGGTTGCCCGACAGCACGATGACCACGGGCGCGGCCAGCGTGTTGATGCCTTTTTCATTGAGCGCGGCGGCAGCGGCAACGTTCAGCAGCATGACCAGTGCCGTGGACAGCAGCAGCGCCAGCAGCATGGAGGCGGCAAAGCCCAGGCCTGCGGCCCAGCCGGCCGGCGGCTGCCAGCCCCAGGCGCCCAGCCCCATCAGCGGCAAGGCCAGCCCTGCAAACGCCACCATCAGCGCCACGCGCGGCAGCACGCGCGCGGCGATCCAGCCAGCCGAGCGCACGAACCACAGCGCATAGGCATCCACGGGCCGCAGCCGGTCATAGGCAACGGCACCCGTGCGCACGGCCAGGGCCACGTCGGGGTCGCCGCTCCAGGGCAGCAGCGCGAACAGGCCCTGCGCCAGCCAGGTGTAGGTGATGGCGTGCTCCAGCGAGATGGGCGCGCCGGCCGATGCCGAGGCGCTGCCGTAGAACGCCGCCAGCACCATGGTCTTGATGGCGCCCCACCAGCACTGCGTGGCAAAGCCCGCGTAGGCGGCCGTGCGGTACTGCAGCATCACCAGGAACCGCGATGCAAAGGCCGCCACATAGGGCCGCAGGAGTTCACGCAGCGTCATGCCGGCTCAGCCTTCGGCCGCTCCGTGCATGGCGTAGAAGCGGGCGATCACGGCCTCGATGGCCATGTCTTCTCCATTGCCTTCGCCATCACCACCTCCACGATCCTCGCCCTGCGCTGCCGCCACCTGGGCGCGCAGCGCATCGACCGCGCAGTCGGCCAGCACGCGGCCATGGCCGATGACGATGACGCGCCGGGCCAGCGCCTCGATGTCGTGCATGTCATGCGTGGTCAGCAGCACCGTGGTGCCGCGTTCGCGGTTGGCGCGCAGCACGAAGTCGCGCACGGCCAGCTTGGAGGGTGCGTCCAGGCCGATGGTGGGCTCGTCCAGGAACAGGATCTCGGGCTCGTGCAGCAGGGCCGCGGCGATCTCGGCGCGCATGCGCTGGCCCAGGGACAGCTGGCGCACGGGCTGGTCCAGCAGCCGCTCCAGGTTCAGCATGGCCACCAGCTCGTCGCGGGTGCGCGCAAAGCGCAGCGGATCGACGCGGTACAGGTCGCGCAGCAGGTTGAAGCCGTCGCCCACGGGCAGGTCCCACCACAGCTGCGAGCGCTGCCCGAAGACCACGCCGATCCGGCCCACATGGCGCTGGCGGTCGGCGAAGGGGTCGCGCCCGTCCACCTCCACGCGCCCGCCATCGGGCCGCAGGATGCCCGACAGGATCTTGATGGTGGTGGACTTGCCCGCCCCGTTGGGGCCGATGAAACCCAGCAGCTCGCCAGGCTCCAGCGCGAACGACACACCCTGCAGCGCCTGCACCGTGCGGTGGCGCGGACGCACCAGCGCGCGCAGCGCGCCCATCACGCCGGGGTCGCGTTCATGGATGCGGTAGGTCTTGCGGAGGTCGTGGACGAGGATCTGGGGCATGGCGCTGGGCGGTGAGGTAAGCGCAGAGGGGGGGCACAGAGGGGGCGCGATTCTACACAGGACCGGGCTTTGCTATCCTGCGCGCAAATTCGCGGATGGAAATCCGCCTTGCCGCACGCACAAAGGAAACACAACATGGCCGCTGAAGGCAATGCAAGCCAGCTCGTAGGAATCGTCACGCTGCTGGGGGCCGCCGTGGTGGCCGTGCCGCTGTTCAAGCGGCTGGGCCTGGGCGCCGTGCTCGGCTACCTGGCCGCTGGCCTGGCCATAGGCCCCTACGGGCTGGGCCTGGTGACGGACGCGCAGACCATCCTGCACGTGGCCGAGCTGGGCGTGGTGATGTTTCTCTTCGTCATCGGGCTGGAGATGAAGCCTTCGCACCTGTGGGATCTGCGCGGCCAGATCTTCGGGCTGGGCAGCCTGCAGGTGGTGGTGTGCGCGCTGCTGCTCACGGGCGTGGGCATGGCCTTCGGCTTTCCGTGGCAGGTGGCCTTCGTCAGCGGCGCGGGCTTTGTGCTGACCTCCACGGCCATCGTCATGCAGGTGCTGGCCGAGCGTGGCGACATCCTGGCGCCGCGCGGCCAGCGCATCGTCTCCATCCTGCTGTTCGAGGACCTGCTCATCGTGCCGCTGCTGGCCGCCGTGGCCTTTCTGGCGCCGGCCGATGCGGCGCCCGTGGCCACCTCGCCCCTGTGGCAACGCGCGGGCGTGGCCCTGCTGTCGCTAGGCGCGCTGGTGGGCGCGGGCCTGTGGCTGCTGAACCCGCTGTTCCGCATCCTGGCCAAGGCCAAGGCGCGCGAGGTGATGACGGCCGCCGCGCTGCTGGTGGTGCTGGGCGCCGCCCTGCTGATGGAGATGGGCGGCCTGTCCATGGCCATGGGCGCCTTCGTGGCGGGCGTGCTGCTGTCCGAATCCTCGTTCCGCCACCAGCTGGAGGCCGATGTGGAGCCCTTCCGCGGCCTGCTGCTGGGCCTGTTCTTCCTGGGCGTGGGCATGGCGCTGAACCTGGAGGTGGTGGCGCTGAACTGGCGCATCGTGGGCATGGGCGTGGTGGCGCTGATGCTGGGCAAGGCGCTGTGCATCTACGCCGTGGCCCGCGTGGCACGCAGCAGCCATGCCGATGCGCTGGACCGCGCCATCCTCATGGCCCAGGGCGGGGAGTTCGCCTTCGTGCTGTTTGCCGAGGCGCTCAAGCTCAAGGTGCTCAGCCCCGAGGTGCATGCCAACATGACGGCCATCGTCGTGCTGTCCATGGCCATCACGCCGCTGGTGGTGCTGCTGCACAAGCGCCTGGCCGGCGCCCAGGCCGTGTCGCTGGACGGCGTGGAGGCGCCGCAGGACCTGCGCGGCAACGTGCTGGTCATCGGCTTCGGCCGCGTGGGCCAGATCGCCAGCCAGGGGCCGCTGGCGCATGGGGCCAGACTGTCCATCATCGACAACGACCCCGACGTGATCCGCAACGCCGAGCCCTACGGCTTCAAGGTCTACTTCGGCGACGGCGCGCGCGCCGACATCCTGCATGCGGCCGGCGCCAGCCATGCCAGCGCCATCCTGGTCTGCGTGGACAGCAAGGCCGCCGCCACGCGCATCGTGGAGAACGTGCGCCACGAATGCCCGCACGCCCGCCTCATCGTGCGCGCCTATGACCGCGAGCACGCGCTGGAGCTCATCCAGAAGGACGCCGACCATGTCGTGCGCGAGAGCTTCGAGTCCGCCCTGCTCATGGGCCGCCACGCCGTGCTGGCCCTGGGCGCCACCGAGGACGAGGCCCGGACGCTGGAGTCCGAAGTGCGCGGCCGCGACACCGAGCGCTTTGCGCTGGAGACCGCCGGCGGCACCTTTGCGGGCCGCGCGCTGCTGCTGGGCAACATCGAGCGCATCGATCCGCCCCGGCACGACAAGCCCACCGCCAGGGACTGAGCGCGAAAGGGCCGCAGGGGCCGCAGGCCCCGCTCAATGCCGCTGGTTGATCTGTATGAGATTGCCGCAGGTGTCGTCGAACACGGCGATCGTGACCGGCCCCAGATGCGTCGGCGGCCTGGTGAAGCGCACGCCGGCCGCGCTCAGGCGCTCGTACTCGGCCTGCACGTCGTCCACGCCGAAGAAGGTGGCCGGCACGCCGTCGGCATGCAGGGCGGTCTTGAACGGCCTGGCGGCCGGGTGCATGTCGGGTTCGAGCAGCAGCTCCACGCCATCGGCATCGCCGGGTGATGTCAGGGTGAGCCAGCGCGCGTCGCCGCCCATGGGAATGTCGTGCTTGAGAACGAAGCCGAGCACGTCGCGGTAGAAGGCCAGGGCCCTGTCCTGGTCATCGACGAGCACGCTGGTGATGACGATCTTCATGGAATGCTCCTTGTGTCGCTGCGCAGGGCACGCACCGGGTACACACCTGCCACCACCGGCATGCCGCTATTTCAGCAGGAAGGTGACGGGCACGCGCGTCCACATGCTGTCCGGCACGCCGTCGCGCGTGCCGGGGACAAAGCGCCACGTCCGCACGGCGTCCAGCGCCTCCTGGTCGAGCAGAGGATAGCCGCTGCTGTCTGCCACATCCACGGCCAGTGCCTTTCCGCTGGCGCCCACCAGAACCCGCAGCACCACCTGGCCTTCCTGCTCCAGCCGCCTGGCTTCCTTGGGATAGGCCGGCATCTTGTTCTCGCTGGCCTGCCTGTCGGGCACAGGCTGCACCACGCCTGCCGCAGCCGGGCCACCGGCCAGCAGGCCCAGGGTCAATGCAAGGATGGCGCAGCGCATGCGGGGCATTCGGAAGGCTCCTGGATGGAGACTGGATGGGGATGGGATGGCAGTCGCGGACTGGTGCGGCCCCGGATCATCGCATGCCCTCCACCCGCCACCAGCGCGGCAGCAGCGCCTGCACCTCGCCGCGCCGATAGCGGTCGTCGATGAGAAAGACCACGCCGCGGTCGCGCTCGCTGCGGATGACGCGGCCTGCGGCCTGGACCACCTTGCGCAGGCCTGGGTAGAGGTAGCTGTAGTCATAGCCCTTGTCCGCGCCGAACTGGCGGTCCATGGCGCGCTTCATCTCTTCGTTCACGGGATTGACCTGGGGCAGGCCCAGCGTGGCCACGAAGGCGCCGATGAGGCGCTCGCCGGGCAGGTCCACGCCCTCGGAGAACGCCCCGCCCAGCACGGCGAAGCCCACGCCCTGCCCGGCTTCGGTGAAGCGGGCCAGGAAGGCCGCGCGACCCTCCTCGTCCATGGACGGGGTCTGCAGCCAGACCGGCAGATCGGGATGGGCACGCTGCAGGCATTCGGCCACGCGCTGCAGGTAGTCGAAGCTGCTGAAAAAGCACAGGTAGTTGCCGGGCCGGCGCGCGTACTGCGCGGCCACGAGGTCGGCGATGGGCCGCAGCGAACGGTCGCGGTCGCGGTAGCGCGTGGAGATGTGGCCGGCCACCTGCACATCGAGCTGGTCGGCCTGGAAAGGCGAGTCGGCCTCCAGCCAGTGCGTGCCTTCGGGCAGGCCCAGGATGTCGCGGTAGAAGTGCGGCGGGCTCAGCGTGCCCGAGAACAGCACCGAGGCATGGGCCGCCGCATGGCGTGCCGCCAGGTGGGGCGCGGGCACCACGCAGCGTATGCACAGCGTGGAGGCCGGCGTGCGACGGGGGCCGGAGCGCCCGGGCAGCAGGTGGACATCGAACAGCGCATGGCCGCCGAACTGTTCGGCCAGCGCCATGAACTGCAGCGCCTCCCAGTAGAAGTCCAGCACCGGGTCGCCGGGCAACATGGGGCTGTCGGCATTGGCGTCGGCGATGGCGGCCACGGCGCGCTGCACGGCGCCCAGCAGGCCTGCGGGCACTTCCTCATGGGCCTGGTAGCTGGCGGTCTGCTCCCTGTTCAGCGCGCTCCAGCTGCGGCTGAGCCGGTCCAGCGCCTTGCGCACGGCACCGGTGGCCGACTTGCGGGCGGCAGCCAGGGCGAACTGCGACAGCTCGGCCGTGTACATGCGGCGCGCGCGCTCGAGCAGGTTGTGGGCCTCGTCCACCAGCACACCCACCTTCCATTGCTGGGCCTGGGTGAGCGCGTACAGCATGGCGGCGCTGTCGTAGAAGTAGTGGTAGTCGGCCACGACCACGTCGCTCCAGCGCACCAGTTCCTGGGACAGGTAGTAGGGGCAGATGTCGTGCGCCAGAGCGACGGCACGCACGGCGGGCGGGTCCCAGGGCACCTGCTGCAGCGCGGCGGCGCGCGCGGCGGGCAGCCGGTCGAAGAAGCCGCGCGCCAGCGGGCAGGAGTCGCCGTGGCAGGCCTTGTCGGGATGCTCGCAGGCCTTGTCGCGCGCCAGGATGGCGAGCACGCGCAGCCTTGCGGGTGGCGAGGGTGGCGAGGGCGGAGGTTGTGGCGCAGCCGGTTCCTGCGGCGGTGGCTGGTGCTGCTCGGCAATCTGCCGGTTCACGCTGGCCAGCGCCTGCAGCGCCAGGCCATGGCCCGTGCCCTTGGCCGTGAGGAAGAACAGCCTGTCCAGGCCCTGGTCCGGCATGGCCTTGAGCATGGGGAAGATGGTGCCCAGCGTCTTGCCGATGCCCGTGGGCGCCTGCGCCATCAGGCATTGGCCGCCCTGCTGCGCGCGCGCCACGCGGTAGACGGCCACGGCCAGCTCGCGCTGGCCCGCGCGAAAGCCCTGCATGGGAAAGCGCAGCGCGGCCAGCGCCGCCTCGCGCGCCGCGCGGTGGGCGGCCTCGCTGCGCGCCCAGTCCAGGAACAGCGCGCATTGCTGCTCGAAGAAGGCGCGCAGCGTGGCCGCGTCTTCCTCCTGCACCAGCACGGTTTCCTCCGAGTTGCCCACGTTGAAATACACCAGGGCCACGCGCAGCCGCTGCAGGCCGCGCGCCTGGCACAGCAGATGGGCATAGATGCGCGCCTGGGCCCAGTGCAGGGCGCGGTGGTGGGCGCGCACGCCCTCAATCTGGCCGCGGTAGGTCTTGATTTCCTCCAGCTGGCCGGCCTGGGCGTCGAAGCCGTCGGCGCGGCCGCGCACGCGCAGGTCGCCGTACTCACCGGCCAGGCTGATCTCGGTCTCGTAGTCCTTGCCCCTGCGCGACTGCACCAGGCTGTGGCCGGCCATGCCCTCCAGCGCGCTGGGCGCGGGCGTGAAGCGAAGGTCCAGGTCGCCCGCGCGCGCCGTGAACTCGCACAGCGCGCGCACGGCCACGGTGTAGCTCACGCGGCCTCTCCCAGCGGCTGGCCGCGCCACTGGACATGGCACACGCGCACGGGAATGCCGTGCTCGGCACAGTACTGCAGCCAGCGGATCTGGTTGTCCTGCAGCTTGTCGCCGGGGGCCTTGGCCTCGACCAGTTCGTAGCGGCGCTCGGCCGGCCAGAAACGCACCAGATCGGGAAAGCCCGTGCGGTTGGCCTGCACGTCGCGCAGCAGCCGCGCAAAGAACAGCTTGAGGTGGGCGGCCGGAATGCAGTCCAGCGCCAGCGCCAGCAGGGGCGCGCTCAGCGTGCCCCAGAACACGAAGGGCGACTGCAGGCCCTGCTTGTCGGCATGGCGCTGCACGATGACCTCGCGCCAGCTGCCATCGTCCAGATGCGCCAGACATTCCTCGAACAAGGCTGCGCGCCGCTGCACGAAGTCAGGCGCGGACAGGTCGGCCGGGCCGCTCTGGAACGGGTGGAAGAAAGCGCCCGGCAGCGGCGCGAAGATGGCCGGCCAGCACAGCAGGCCGAACAGCGAGTTGATGAGCGCGTTCTCCACGTAGAACACGGGCGCGGCGTCGCTGTGCCAGTGGTCGCGCAGCACGTATTCGACCGATGCGGGCCGGGCCGGCAGCTCCAGCTCCACGTCCATGCGCATCTGCGCCACCACGGGCGCCAGCGCCGCCGCACGCCCGCGCGCGCCCTGCCCCAGGCTGCGGCGCAGGCGCGGCAGCATGCGCGCCACGCGCTGCAGTTCCTCGTCGCTCTCGGGCTGGGCCTGGGCGGCCTGGGCCAGCGCCATGGCATCGGCAAAGCGCTCCATGCGCTCGTACACACGCATGCGCCGGTGGCGGGCGCCGGGGTAGCGGCTTTGCGCATAGGCCTGCTCGGCACGCTCCCAGTCCTGCATGCGCTCGCAGGCCTGGCCTATGCGCAGCAGCACCTTGGCGCGGCGCTGCTCCAGCCAGGCATTGCCGCTGGCGCAGCCGGCCACCTGCTGCAGCAGCGCATCGATCTCCACGCCCTCATCCAGCGCCGCGCGGCAGGCCTGCAGGGCCAGGTAGCCATCGACATCGTCACGCGACTGGAAGGCCCGCGACGCCGCATCGAAGGCCACGGCCTCGTAGCGGAACACGCCCAGGTCGGCCAGCACGAATTCCGACCAGTCCTGGTAGAGATTGCCGAAGAACATCAGCCGAAAGCGCTCGCACAGCGCACCCACCATCACGCGCCAGGCGGCTTCGCCGGCTGCGACGCCCTGGGGCTGCCACTGCGCATAGGGCCTGGGCGCCTCGTGCAGGGGCTGCAGGGCCTGCAAAAGCTCGGCCTTGCGCAGGCCTGAGTGAACGGGTGCGCCTGCGAACAGCTGCAGCAGCTCGGGCTTGGTGTGCAGCGCAAACAGCTCCTCCAGCGCCATGGGGTGGTCCGCGTCCAGCCAGCCCATCTCCAGCAGGGGCGCGGCCGCGTCGGCAATGCCGGGAATCTCTTCGTACACCAGCTTGCCGGCCCGAAACCAGGGCCCGCGCCGCATCAGCAAACGCACCATCAGCGCCTGCGAGGGCTGGGGCAGCTGCGTGAAACGGGTGAGGAATGCCTGCTCGGGCGCGTCCAGCAGATCGCCGTAACGCTGGCCAATCCAGTCCAGCGCGCGCTGGAAGTTGTGCAGGTAGTAGAAGCGGTGGGGAGGGAGCATGGGCCTGGCAGATCGGGCAGCCAGGCCGCTCGAAAACTGTATATTTATACAGTCATCATAGCAAAACAGGAGTGACCACTTCGGAGGGAA
Source organism: Delftia sp. WY8 (assembly GCF_018437695.1). NCBI lineage: Bacteria > Pseudomonadati > Pseudomonadota > Betaproteobacteria > Burkholderiales > Comamonadaceae > Delftia > Delftia sp. WY8. The sequence goes on along the minus strand of NZ_CP049795.1, from coordinate 4,501,983 downwards.
GCGCGCTTGTCTGCAGGCTGGCGCAAGCCCAGAATTGCATCTGTTTTGATGACAGAGGGCCCGCCATGCGGATCACCGTGACGATCGACGATGCCTTGTACGAATAAGCCCTGAAGATGCTGGAGCCAGGCATGGACGAGGCAGCTCTGTTCCAACAGGTCCTCAGAACTTTCGTGAGGGTGCAGGCAGTCAAACGCCTCGCAGCACTTGGCGGCAGGGCAACCGATATGCCGGATTCCCAGGAGATTGCGTATCGCTGGCCCTCGCCTACAGACTGGCTTTCCACCAAAGGCAGCACGATGCGCAACGCATGGCAGCATGCGTATTGACCACCCCCTGCCAGGAGGACCAGGGCATGGCGGCGATACGGCTACACGCTGCCCTGGGACCCGCTCTCAGATCACTTACGGATTGGCTATCACCTCGTCAGCATCCGACCAATAGCTGATCAGGCGTGTATAGACAAAGCCGGCGGCAGGCTTGTTGGGATCACTGATGCTGAACAACACCACCTTGCCTGCGTCACGGGAGTCATAGTTGGCCGAGTAATCCGACCAGAAGGTTGGCAGGCTGAATACGGTCTGGCCCGTACTCTTGTCCGTTGCCCGGACTGCGTGGCCGATGCTGCCGTTCTTGGAAATGCTTTCGATCACCAGTCGATACCAGCGCAGTTCCTCGAGCTTGGCCTCGCCGATGGCACCACGCGGATATTGAGCGGACGGACGATGGTGCGAGTCACCGTTGTCCTTGGTGTTGGTGATCTCAATTTCCTCAAGCGCCACGCTGCCTGGCGAATAGCCCCAATTGCCCGCAATGACAGCACCGCCACGGTTGTCACCCGCCACACTGTATGAGCCTTTGTGCCTGGCAATGATGCCCATGTGGCAAGCGGCCAGATAGCCATCGCTGAAGCGCACATCCATCACGATGGTGTGGCGGTTGTTGGCAGGGTTGTAGTTGGCAGGACGCCCCGTGTTGTCGAACACGAGCGCATGCGGATTGATATGCCGCGAATCGTAAACAAGAGGGAAACCCGTCGTGCTTTTGTACTGCTGGATGTTGTCCGGCGGCATGTACTGATCCGAGACGAGAACCTTGGAAACTTGAGCCATGGAGGCCTCCTATTCAATGGATGGAGTCGAAGGCGCTCGGCGGCACTCGGGTGGGGGGTTCGCTTGGACCCTCAGGGAATTCAACGTGCCGCAACGCGGGCACTTGATGTTCAGTAGCTGAAAGACGCCCATGGCGAGCTTTCGATTGCAGTTCGCGCATCTCACTTCCTGCTCCATGCGCTGCCTCACTGCAATGGTTGAAACAACATGCCGTCGGACACCAGAAATGGCAACGTACCGCCGCTGAGAAGGACGGCGTTGAAGCCGACAGGAGAGCAACTGGCAAAACAAAACATGAGGCCTCGACACAGTGGATTTCAGGAAGTCCGCCGTATGGCTTGGGCGGACTTTTATTGTGCTGGCGCGAAACCTGTAGGTAAAACTGTGCCGGACGTGGCTGCACCGCTTACGTCGAGCAAGCCTGTGGTCGCGAGACAGGCGCCTGCACGCGCTGGCCCAGCGGTTTGGCAGTGCCTGCCGGAGCGTCCTGCCGTAGGGCCGGTTTCCCTGCTTCTCGAAGAGCTGGCCCCGCGCACGGCGCCCGCGCGGGTTCGCACAAGCGCGCGACACGCGCTACAAATCCGGCCTGCGCATCCTCGACAAGGCGTCCTGCCGATTGGCGGCTCCCAGCTTGCGGTAGATGTTTTCCAGGTGCCGCTTCACCGTGCCTGCACGCAACTCCAGCATGGTGGCGATTTCTGCGTTGGTGTTGCCGTTGGCGACCCATTGCAGCACTTCACGTTCGCGCGGGCTCAGCACGTCGGCAGCCGGCGAGCCCGGTGAGAGCGCCTGCCATGCCGCCTGGCTGATTCGCTGCTGCTGGCTCAGGCGCCGCCACTGCGCCTGCGCATGCGGCCCCAGCAAGGTCAGCGCCATGCGCTCCGCCGCGGTGTAGCCGCGCGAGGCGCGTGTGACATTGAGGGTCAGCATCGCTCCGTGGCCCAGTTCCACGTCCAGCGCGAGTCCGTCCTGCTGGCCCACCTGGGAGTAGGCCTGGGCATAGAGCGCCGTCCTCTGCCATTGCCCGCGAGTCAGCAGGTCGGAAATGCTGGCGGCCTGCGTCTGGCGCTGCCGATACAAGGGGTTGTCGGCCAGATGCCGGTGCACCGCAGCGTTGACTTCGGAGGAAATGGCCCGCACCGGATCGTAGGCCGTGTAGCCACGGACTTCCGCAATGCCGGAGAAATCCACCACCCGAATGTCACCCGGCACCACCAGGCGCAGCGCGTGCAGCAAATGCGTGGCCAGCGCGTGCAGATCGGGCGCGCCGTGCACCGCGAGGATGGCCTGATTGAGTTGCCCCAGTTGCTGCGTTGACAGGGTCATGTCGCGAAATCCAATGGCGTGCTCGAGGTGCTGGCGATAGGTGGGCCGGCTGAGGCCGCATTTTCAGGCCTGCGATGTGCCGTCGGCACATTTTCACGATCTTCGCAGAAAGCTAAGGTCACGCGGTCCGCAACAACAGCGCGCGGGTCTGCCTGGGACACGCAGCGCAACGGGAGGAACCGTGCACGCTTTTCTTCACAGACCCTTTCGACGCCTCCGGCTTCTGGCAGTGCCTGGCGCGCTGTGCAGCCTGCTGGCACTCAATGGCCAGGCCGCGACCATCGTGGTCAATACCACGGACAACACGCCCGGTGCAGCGGACTGCAGCCTGAATGAGGCATTGACCAGTGCCCAGATGGATGACGGCAGTTGGGGCAACGGCGCATGCATATCGGGCAATGGCGCGGACACCATCGTGTTCGACCCGGCCGTCTTTCCGGCAGGCAGCCTCACCGCCATTGCATTGGCAGGCCATTCCATCGACCTCAACTTCACCACCTCGGACATCACGATCGACGGGGACCAGCGGGTGGCGCTCGATGGGGGCAATGCCTCCCGCCTGGTGTCGGCCCAGGGCAGCGGTGTCCAGCTCACGCTGCGCGGCCTGACACTGCGCGGCGGGCTGACCGCCGCCGGTGAAGACGGCGGCGCCATCTACCTGGACAACGGCGTCACCCTGCGCCTGGAGCGCAGCGTGGTGCAGGACAGCACGGCCGGCATCAACGGCGGGGGACTGTACAGCCGCGACAGCACGGTGACCATCGTGGACAGTGTGTTCAGCGGCAACCAGGCAGGGGGACAGGGCGGTGCCATCTACAGCACGGGCAGCGGCTCGCTGACGGTGGAGCGCAGCCGCCTGTCCGGCAACACGGCCCGCACGCTGGGCGGGGGCCTGCGCAGCGGGGTGCCGACCACCATGACCGACAGCACCGTCACCGGCAACGTGCTGGTGTCTCCGGGCTCGGGTGCCGGCGTCTCGTTCACGCTCACCCGCCCCCGCACACTCCACGGCAACCAGATCACGAACAACGCGCCCGGCAACAACTGTGGCGGCGAAACGTTCACGGGGACGGGCAACCGCTACTGGCCGGCCAGCGATACCAGTTGCCCGGCGGCGGCAGGTGCCATCGCCAAAGCGCCGCAGGCCATCACCTTCACCACGGCACCACCGGCCGGCGCACGGGTGGGGGATACCTATGACGTGGCCGCCGTCGGAGGCGCCTCGGGAAACCCCGTCATGTTCGCCGTGGATGCATTGACCGCGGCGATCTGCAGCGCCTCCGGCAGCACCATCCGCTTCCAGGCCGCAGGGACATGCACGATCAACGCCAGCCAGCTCGGCGATGCGGACCATGACGCGGCTCCGCAGGCGGTGCAGATGGCGGCGGTGGGACAGGGCCCCTCCCGTGTCACGCTGACCTCCAGCGCCAATCCCTCGCGCTCCGGGCAGTCGCTGTCCTTCTCCGTGGTGGTCGCACCCGATGTCTCCCTGGGCACCGCCGCCGTCCCCACGGGAACGGTCGAAATCCTGGCTGGCGGCCTGTCGCTGGGCACGGCGGGTTTGTCCAATGCCAGGGCCATCATCGCCACCACCCAACTGACGGCGGCCGGCCCGCATGCCATCGTGGCCCGGTACGGCGGCGATGCGAACTATCTCGCCGCGGACAGCGGCGCATGGGCCCAGACCGTGGAGCCCGCAGCCCCGGCCCCGGCCACAGCCACCCCCGTGCCCGCGCTGGGCCCCTGGGGAGTGCTGCTGTGCGCCGTGCTGACGGGATGGGCAGGACTGCGGCTGCGCCGCGTGCACGGCACCTGATGCGGCACCTGATGCGGCACCTGATGCAGCACCTGATGCCACTGCCTGCCCGCAGGCCTCAGGCCGAATGCATCCAGCGCTGGTGCAGCCACCGAGCCGCATGGTCCAGCGCATAGCCCAGGGCGCCGATCAGCACCACGGCAGCCATCAGCTCCGAATACGCCAGGCGGTCGCGCGTGTCGAGGATGAAGTAGCCCAGGCCGGCCGATACGCCCAGCATTTCCGCGGGCACCAGCACGATCCAGATGATGCCGATGGCCAGACGCACGCCGGTGAGGATCTGGGCCGTGATGCCGGGCAGCACCACGCGCAGCACGGTCTCGGTGCGCGTGGCCGACAGGCTGCGCGCCAGCAGCAGCCAGTTGCGGTCCAGCTGGGCCACGCCGGCCGCCGTGCTCAGCAGGATGGGCCAGACGGCGGCGAAGGCCAGCAGGAAGTACACGGGCGCGTCGCCCACGCCCAGCACCATCACGGCAATGGGCATCCACGACAGCGGCGAGATCATGCGCAGGAACTGGAACACGGGCGAAAACGCCTGCGAGAACCCGCGCGACAGGCCCACCAGCACGCCCAGCGGCACGCCGACCACGAAGGCCAGCAGCAGGCCCACGGCCACGCGCTGCAGGCTCAGCAGGGTGTGCATCCAGATGTCGGCGCCCGTCAGCAGCTGGCCCAGCGCCTGCAGCGAAGGCCAGGGCGCGAAGGCCGCAGCCACGGGCGTGCTGCGCGCCAGCAGCGCGCCGCCCACCCACCACAGGGCCAGGACCAGGGCCGCGCCCAGCAGCGGCAATCCAATACGTCGCAACACCTGGATCACACCACGATGGTTTCGCGGCGCGAGAAATCGGCCGGAATGCCGAAGACCTGCGGGCCGCCCACGGCCTGGATGGCCTTGCGCACGAAGCGGTCGTCCACCAGGTCGGTGGCCGCAAACCTGGGCTCCAGCTTGTCGAGGAAGCGCGTGTCGCCCTCGACCTTGGTGGCCTTGATGGCGCGCACCAGCTGCTCGGTGTACGAGGGATAGGGATAGGGCTGGAAGTCGATGCGCCGCTGGTGCCAGCCCTTGTTGACGACCACGCCGCTGGCCTCGTAGCTGGCGTAGTCGGTGGCGGCCAGCACCTTGGACAGCGTCTGCTGCGGATGGGGCGTGTAGCGGCGCTCGCCGGTGCTCGACAGCAGGCGCGCGGCGGCCAGGCGGTTGTCGCGCGTCCACAGCTGGGCCTTGACCACGGCATTGGTCACGCGCTGGGCCCATTCGGGCTTGTCGGCGATATCGCGCTCGGCCAGGAAGGTGACGCAGCAGGCGTGGTCCTTCCAGACATCGCCCGAGAAGCGCAGCATCTTGCCCACGCCCGCGATCTCGGCGGCGGCGTTGAAGGGTTCGGCCACGATGAACCCCGCAATCGACTTGCCGGCCAGGGCCGAGACCATTTCGGCCGGTGCCAGCACGACGAGGTTGACCTCGTTGGCCGCAATGGCGCCGCCGCGCGCGCGGGTCACGGCCGTGAGGCCGGCCTTGCGCAGCACGTCCTGCAGCAGGATGTTGTGGATGGAGTACCAGAACGGGATCGCCACGGTCTTGCCGCCCAGGTCCTGCACCTTCTGGATCTCGGGCAGCACGGTCAGGCCCGAGCCGTTGACGTGGTTCCAGGCCACGATCTTGGCGGGGAACTTGGCGCCGTAGCGCACCCACAGCGTGGAGGGCGTGAGCAGGTGGATGACGTTGACCTGGCCCGAGACGAAGGCCTCGACGATCTGGGCCCAGGAGCGGAACAGGCGCGGCGCCTCGGCCTTGAGGCCTTCGGCCTCGAACAGGCCGTTGCCGTGGGCCACCAGCAGCGGCGTGGCGTCGGTGATGGGCAGGTAGCCGATCTTCACGGGCTGGTCATCGCCCTTGAAGGCCTGGGCGCGCGCATCGCCTGCGGCCAGCAGCGGCGCGGCCACCGAGGCCGTGGCCAGCGCGCCCAGGCGCAGCATGTCGCGCCGCGTGAGGCCGCAGCCGCAGTCCGACGAAGCGCAGATGTGGGTGTAGGAAGGGTGGTCCTGGAAGCTCATGCGAAAGACCTTTCAGAAGAGCATGGTTGAAGTCGAAGAAATGGCGGATCTGCAGGCGGATCGGCAGGCGGGCAGGCAGGCGAGCCGGATCAGGCCTGGGCCGCATGGCGCACGCCGTGCAGGGCCGAGAGGATGTCCAGCCGCAGCGCGGTCACGGCGGCGGCCTGGTCCTCGCGCGGGCGCGCAATGTCCACGCGCCATTCGCGCACGATGTGGCCGGGCCGCCCGCCCATCAGCAGGATGCGGTCGCCCACGAGGATGGCCTCGTCGATGTCATGCGTGACCAGCAGCGCCGCCGTGTGCCAGCGGTGGACCACGTCCACCATCAGCTCCTGCATCTCGGCGCGCGTGATGGCGTCCAGGGCCGAGAACGGCTCGTCGGCCAGCAGCAGCTGCGGCTCGCGCGCCAGGGCGCGCGCCAGGGCCACGCGCTGGGCCATGCCGCCCGACAGCTGCGAGGGATAGAGCGCGCCGCTGCCGCCCAGGCCCACGGCCTGCAGCGCCTGCTCCACGCGCTGGCGGCGGGCATCGGCCTCCAGCTTCGGCTGGCGCTCGAAGTCCAGGCCGAAGCCCACGTTGCGCCGCGCGTCCAGCCAGGGCAGCAGGCTGGGCTGCTGGAACACGAAGCCCGCGCGCGGGTGCGGCGCGGTCAGCGGCTGGCCGAGGAACTGGAGCTCGCCCCGGCTCCAGGCGCCGCCGTCCGGCGACTCCAGGCCACCGAGCACGCGCAGCAGCGAGGACTTGCCGCAGCCGCTGCCGCCGAGCAGGCAGACGATTTCGCGCGGGGCAATGCTCAGGGAGATGTCCTCGAACACGGCCTTGCCGGGCGCATAGCCAAAGCCCGCGCCGCGTGCCTGCAGCACGGGCGCGGGAGCGTCAGGGGAGAAAGCTTCCGTCTGGGTCATGAACTGGTGGTTGCCAGGGCCGCGCCAGCCAGCGCGCCCTGTAGCTGCGTGACGCTGGGCGTCACGATGGGGATGAAGGCCGCCTCGCGCCAACGGCGCGCAAATCCCAGCGGCTGGTCGCGATGATAAGCGCGCCCGCCGCTGGCGTGCAGCTCCAGCTGCAGGGACTGCTGCACGATGTCGTTCAATTCCAGGCGCAGGCGGAACAGGGCTTGAGGTCGGTCAAGAAAACGCCCGTCGGACAGGCCCGCATGCAGCGTGGCCGTGGCCAGTTCCAGCGCGTGGCGCTGCTGCTGCAGCGGGCCTCCCAGCACATCGCGCCCGGCGCCGGCACGGGCCGAGGCCGCCGCCAGCGAGGCGCGCGCCAGCCCGATGCACAGCCCCAGCTGCAGGCCCATGAAGGCGGGCCGCACGCGCGGCAGGAAATGGTTGGCGTCGGCATGGATCACATCGGCCGGACCGATCTGCAGCCCCTCGATGGACAGCGCCGCCGTATGGCTGCCGCGCAGCGCGATCAGGTCCAGGTCGGCGCTGCGCTGCAGGCCCGCCGCATCGCCGGGCAGCGCGGCCACGAAGGGCCTTGCACCGTCGCTGCGCGAGACGGCAACGGCCACCACGAAGCGACCCGGCGGCACCAGGTTGGTGGCCCAGGGCACGCGCCCGCGCAGTGCAAGGCCGTCGGCGCCGACAGCGCCGACAGTGCCGACGGGCGTGGCCTCGACCTGCAGGGCCTCGATGCCGCCCAGGTACTTCATGGCGTTGGACAGGCCCGTGGCGCCCGCCTGCGTGCCCTGCAGCAGGCCCGGCAGCCAGCGCTGGCGCAGTGCCGCGTTGGGCGACTGCAGCAGGTATTCGACAAAGGCGCGCTGCGCCCAGAACACGAAGCCCGCCGTCAGCGAATGCCCGGCCACGCCGGCAATGGCCTCCAGCGCATCGCCCAGGCTGCCGCCCTGCCCGCCCTCGGCCACGGGCACGCCCAGGCCGAACAGGCCGTGCTGCGCCAGCCGGGGCAGCACTTCGTGCGCGTGCGCGGGGCCTTCGTCCAGGGAGTCGGCATGGGCGTCCAGCCACTGCCGCAGCGAATCAGCCAGCATGTGCGTTCTCCTGCGGTTGTCGGAACTGTTCGGGCAGATAGGGCTGCAGCTGCGGGTTGACGGGGCTTTGCGCCAGGCTGTTGGCAAAGTTGCACAGCGTGGCCAGGCTGATGCCCAGCACCACCTCCAGCGCCTGCTGCTCGCTCAGGCCGGCCGCGTGGAAGGCGGCCAGGGCCTCGTCGGCGACGGCGCCGCGCGTGGCGATCACGGCTTCGGCAAAGCGGCGCACGGCGTCCAGGCGCAGCTGGCCCGTGTCGCGGCCGTCCTGCAGCGCCACCACCTCGGCCTGGGTCAGGCCGGCCTGCTTGAAGGCCAGCTTGGTGTGGCCGGCCACGCAGAAGTCGCAGCCATGGATGCGCGCCGCCGTGATCTGCACCACCTCGCGCTCGGCCAGCGTGAGCTGGGCACGCGCGTTGATCTGGCCCACGGTCACATAGGTCTCCAGCGCCTGGGGCGAGTTGGCCAGGATGGCGATCAGGTTGGGCAGAAATCCGTTGCCGGCCAGGGCGCGCTCCACGAAGGGGCGGCTGTCTTCAGGGGCGGTTTGCGGGGTGTGCAGGGTCAGGCGTGCCATGGTGCTTTGCAGGAATGAAGGAATGCCTTCATGATCGGCCGCGCCCCCCTTGCCATCAATGCCGCCGCGTCGCGGATTTATGCCCGAACGTGTCAACCCGCAGGCAGATGCGGCGGGCTCGGATGGCGGCTCAGCAGCAGCGTGCCTGCGCGCGCTGCCAGGCGCCGGGCTGCTCGCCCATCACGCGCTTGAAGGCACGCGAGAAAGCCGCATAGGACTCGTAGCCCACGGCCTCGGCCACCTGGCCTATCGCCTCGCCCTGGGCCAGCCGGCGCGCCGCCAGCTGCATGCGCAGCAGCAGCAGGAATTGCTGGGGCGGCTGGCCGCAGGCCTCGGCAAACTGCCGAAAGAACGTGGCGCGCGACAGGCACACGCGCGCGGCCATGTCGGCCACGCTCCAGTTGCGGGCCGGCTCGCGCAGCAGCTCGGCCACCAGCGGCGCAAAGCCCGGCCGGCGCAGCAGGCTCCAGATGCCGCGCGCCCGCGCATCGCCATGCGCGAGCTGGCGCAGGCCGTAGAAGAACAGCAGGCCCACCAGCCGGTCCATCACGGCCGAGGGCTCGGTGCCCGTGCGCAGCGCCTCGGCGCGCATCAGGTCGAACAGCATGGAGGCGCCGCTCATCGCATGGTCGTCGCCACGCAGCACCAGGTGGTCGGGAAAGGCATCGACCAGCAGGCCGCGCATGGGGCCCTCGAAGGTGAAGAAGCCGCAGGCCAGCGCCGTCTCTCCGATGCCGGCATCGCCCGTGGCGGGGCGCATGGCCTGCGGGGCGCAGGCCATGTCCGGGTCGGCATAGGGCGAGATGAAATGCGGCACATCGCGCGAGAGGAACACGCCGTCGCGCGGCTGCAGCTCCACCGAGGGCTGGCCCGGCAGGTGCAGCCAGCAGCGCCCGTCCAGGATCAGGTGAAAGCTGGCCCGCGCGCGCCCCGCCGTGGAGGCCCGCCAGCGCCCGCAGTACTGCCCCACATGGAATACGCTGGCGCGCCATTGCAGGCCGTTGAGCAGGCCGTCGATGACGCGATCGACCTGCGCTTCGGCCGCGCTGTCGGGGACTGGGTCGGGTAGCACGGTGGTACAGGCAAGGCAGTGGAGGGAATGCGGCCGGCCAGTATCGCCACGATGCAGGCGCGGGGGAACGAATCTTTGGGCATATGCTTGTGCCCTTACCGATATCAGCGCGGCCCCACCCGGCCCCGCCCCGCACCCGGCCTCAGTCCGGCTTGATATCCGACTCCTTGATCACGGCCGACCAGCGGCCCACCTCCTTGGCGATCTGCATGCGCGCCTCGGCAGGCGTGGTGAAGGTGGGCATGGCGCCCTGGGCGACCAGGGCGTCCTTCACTTCCTGCTGCCCCATCACTTCCTTGAGCGCGCCGCTGAGCCGGGCGACGATGGGCGCGGGCGTGCCCGCAGGCGCCAGCAGGCCGAACATCGACGTCACCTCGAAGCCCGACAGCCCGGCCTCGGCCGTGGTGGGAATGTCGGCAATGGAGGGCACGCGCTGCGCCGTGGTCACGGCCAGGCCGCGCAGCCGCCCGCCCTTGATGAAGCCCTGCGTGGCGGGCAGGGTGTCGAACACCACATCCACCTGGCCGCCCATGAGGTCGTTGAGCGCGGGCGTGCTGCCCTTGTAGGGCACGTGCGTCAGCGGCACGCCGGCCTGCCGCTTGAACAGCTCGGCCGCCAGGTGCTGGGGTGAGCCATTGCCCGAGGAGCCGTAGTTCAGCCCGCCCGGCTTCGCTTTGGCCAGCGCGATGAACTCCGCCAGATTGGCCGACGTCACCGACGGCCCCACGGTGATCACCAGCGGCACGCGGCCCACCACGGCTATGGGCGCGAAGCTCTTGTCCATGGTGAAGCCCGCCGTGGCAGGCATGAGCACGCTGTTGATGGAATGGCTGGTCAGCGCGCCCAGCAGCAGCGTATAGCCATCGGGCCTTTCCTTGGCCACGGCTGCGGCGCCCAGGTTGCCGGCCGCGCCGGCCCGGTTCTCCACCACCACGGGCTGGCCCAGCGCCAGCGAGAGCCTTTGCCCCACCACGCGGCCGATCACGTCGGTGGCGCCCCCGGGCGTGTACGGAACGACCAGCTTGATGGGCCGGGCCGGATAGGCGCCGTCGGCCAGCGCGGGCGTGGCCAAGCCTGGGCCCAGCGCCAGCGCGGCCAGCAGCGCCGCAGCCAGGGCGGCGCGCCGGTTGGGCGCATGAATGCGACGGATGCGGGATGCAGCAACAACCATGGGTGTCTCCTCCTTTTGTCTTGTGTCGGAAAAACATGCCCGGCACGCACGCCGGGCACGGCTGCATGGTTGGCCAGATAGATTATTAATAATATAGGTGATAACGACGATAATAATCCGCAGCATCCGCCGCTATCCTGCCCCACGACAAGGCAGCGCCTGCCTTCCGACCCCGCCAAGACCCTCTGCAAAGCACCCCACCCATGACCGACCCCAAGACTCCCGATGGCGCTCCAGGCCATGACATCGCCCCCGCCGATGCGGCCACGGGCATCTCCAAGGGCCTGACCAACTACGGCGACCGCGGCTTTTCGCTGTTCCTGCGCAAGGCCTTCATCAAGGGCGCGGGCTACACGGACTCGGCGCTGCAGCGGCCCGTCATAGGCATCACCAACACGGGCAGCAGCTACAACCCCTGCCACGGCAATGCGCCCCAGCTGATCGAGGCCGTCAAGCGCGGCGTGATGCTGGCGGGTGGCCTGCCCATGGACTTCCCCACCATCTCGGTGCACGAAAGCTTCTCGGCGCCGACCAGCATGTACCTGCGCAACCTCATGTCCATGGACACCGAGGAGATGATCCGCGCCCAGCCCATGGATGCCATCGTGCTCATCGGCGGCTGCGACAAGACGGTGCCGGCCCAGTTGATGGGAGCGGCCTCGGCGGGCATTCCGGCCATCCAGCTGATCACCGGGTCGATGCTCACCGGCTCGCACCGCAGCGAGCGCGTGGGCGCCTGCACGGACTGCCGCCGCTACTGGGGCAAGTTCCGCGCCGAAGAGATCGACGCCGAAGAGATCGCCGACGTGAACAACCAGCTGGTGGCCAGCGTGGGTACCTGCTCGGTCATGGGCACGGCCAGCACCATGGCCTGCATTGCCGAGGCGCTGGGCATGACCGTGCCCGGCGGCGCCTCGCCCCCCGCCGTCACGGCCGACCGCATCCGCATTGCCGAGCAGACCGGCACCGAGGCCGTGCGCATGGCGCGCGGGGGCCTGACCATCGACAAAATCCTCACGCCCGCCGCCTTCGAGAACGCCATGCGCGTGCTGCTGGCCATCGGCGGCTCCACCAACGGGCTCGTGCACCTGGCCGCCATTGCGGGGCGCATGGGCTATGACATCGACCTCAAGGCCCTGGACCGCATGGGCCGCGACACGCCCGTGCTGCTGGACCTCAAGCCCTCGGGCGACCACTACATGGAGGACTTCCACCACGCAGGCGGCATGGCCACGCTGCTGCGCGAGCTCAAGCCCCTGCTGAACCTGGACGCCCTCACCGTCACCGGCCGCACGCTGGGCGAAGAGATCGACCGCGCCGGCCCCGGCTTTGCGCAGGACGTGGTGCGCCCGCGCTCCAACCCCATCTACCCCCAGGGCGGCATCGCCGTGCTGCGCGGCAACCTCGCGCCGGGCGGCGCCATCATCAAGCAGTCGGCCGCCCATCCCCGGCTCATGGAGCACGAAGGCCGCGCCGTGGTCTTCGAGAACGCGGCCGACCTGGCCCACCGCATCGACAGCGACGATCTGGACGTGACGGCCGACGACATCCTCGTGCTCAAGAACATCGGCCCCAAGGGCGCACCCGGCATGCCCGAGGCGGGCTACATCCCCATCCCGCGCAAGCTGGCCCGTGCGGGCGTCAAGGACATCGTGCGCATCTCCGACGGGCGCATGAGCGGCACGGCCTTCGGCACCATCGTGCTGCACGTCACGCCCGAATCGGCCGTGGGAGGGCCGCTGGCCCATGTGAGGAATGGCGACCGCATCACGCTATCGGTGGCGCGCCGCGAGCTGACGCTGCAGGTCGGCGACGAGGAACTGGCCCGCCGCGCCCGCGAGCAGCCGGTGGCCGTGCCCACGGCCGAGCGCGGCTACCGCAAGCTCTTTCTCACCACCGTGAACCAGGCCGACCAGGGCGTGGACTTCGACTTCCTGCGCTGCACCACCGAGCGCGGCACCATTCCCGGCCGGCGCGAATAGTCGGCGCAGGCGGTCAATTCGGACAAAATGGCGTCTTTGTCCCAACCGCCTGTCTTGATGGTCGCTGCCGCCTCACTGCCGATTTCCCTGGATGCCGAACCCGCCCCCGCAGCCGACGCCCTGGGCGCCATGGTGGCCGCGCTGGAAGAGGACGTGGTCTTCGGCCGGCTGCACCCGCGCGAGCGCCTGGTGGAGGACGACCTCATGGCCCGCTTCGACGTCAAGCGCCATGTGGCCCGCGAGGCCCTGGCCGCGCTGGACCGCATGGGCCTCATCGAGCGCCGCAAGAACGTGGGCGCCCTGGTGCGCTCCTTCTCCACCCAGGAAGTGCAGGAGCTGTACGAGCTGCGCGGCATGCTCGAAGTCGAGGCCGCGCGCAAGATCCCCCTGCCCGTTCCCCCCGAAAGCCTGGACCGCCTGACCGCCATCCAGCAGCAGCACGACGCCGCCGTGGCCGAAGGCAACGCGCGCCTGGTGTTCCGCATCAACCTGGCCTTTCACCAGGAACTGTTTGCGCTGGCGGGCAACGACACGCTGCACAAGGCCATCACCGAATACGCGCGCCAGACGCACCCCATCCGCTTCGCCTCCCTGGTCTCGGCCAACTACCGCGAGCGCGCACGCCAGGAACACTGGCAAATGATCGAAGCCCTGCGCGCCCAGGACCGCGACGCCCTGGTCCGCCTGTGCGCCGAGCACCTGCTGCCCTCGCGCGATGCGTATCTGAATGCGCAGTTGCAGCGGTTGTAGGCGAAGTCACCCAGGAGCGACGCGGGCAGCGTCACGCGCCGTTGCCGCCGCTGCGCTCGGCAGCCAGACGCTCCCGCAACTGGCCGAGGGTGACGGCGCTGGAGGGATCAGCCCTCAAGGCGTCATAAGCAGGGCCTACCTCCAGGTGCAGCCAGCTATCCAGGCCGCGATCCTTGTCCATCAGCGCTTTCAACCCCGCGCAGATCACCTCGCTTTCGCTGGCGTACTCACCGGCCCTCACTTTGGCCCTGACCGCATCGGCGATGTCATTGGGCAAGGTGATGCTCATTTGCTGAGTGGTCTGCATGGGAGGCTCCCTGTAGGCAAGTGAGTGATCCTACTTTCATGTGGCAATCCAGTCGCCGACCCCGCCTCAGCTTGCACTCGCCCCCAACCTCCCCCGGTACGCCGCAGGCGTCTCCCCGAACGTGCGCCGGAACAAGCCGATGAAGGCGCTGGCCGTGGCGTAGCCCAGGTCCAGCGCGATGTTCGTTACAGGCGCGCCGGCGGCCAGCATCTCCAGCGAGCGCATCAGCCGCGCGCGCTGGCGCCAGGCGGTGAAGCTGAAGCCGGTTTCCGAGACAAAGCGCCGGCTCAGCGTGCGCGAGCTGACCGCGGCCCAGCGCGCCCAGGCCTCCAGGTCGCGGGCATCGGCCGGGTCGGCGATCAGTGCGCGGGCGATGCGCTGCAGGCGCGGGTCGGCGGGCAGGGGCAGGCCCAGGGGCTCCACGGGCAGGGTGCGGATCTCGTCCAGGATCACCGCCATCACATGGGCGCGGGCCTGGTCCACCGAAGGGCCTGGTTGCACGGGCTGCGTTGTGGGCACGCCTTGCTGCCATCCCCAGCCGGCGGCGCGCAGCACGGCCTCGCGCAGCAGGCCCGAGGTGCGGATGGCGCAGGGCCGCTGCGGCAGGTCGGCGCAGGCCGGCTCCGCCACATAGACGCTCCAGCCGTGGAAGGGACCATGGGAGCGGCCCGAATGCAGCTGGTGCGGCGGCAGCCACACGGCATGGATGGCGGGCACCACCCAGACCGCGTCTTCCACGCCCACCGACAGCAGCCCGCGCAGCGAGCCGAACAGCTGGCCGCGCGCGTGGCGGTGCGGCTCGGAGGCCAGCTCCTCGTCCTGATTGCCCACGGCCGCGATCAGCACGGGGCCATCGGCACGGTTCACATGGCTGACCAGTTCAAGAATGGCATCGGGCATGGCGTCTTTGAGCTATTTGTTGGCTGATCCAGTCTACAGCCGCCAACGCCTTTGTTCTTACGCTTGTGCCATGCACACAGACAACACCGCCCTTGCAGACCCGCCAGGCCCGGCCATCGACCTGGATTCGCTCTACGCCGCCCCGGCAGAAAGAATCCAGAAGGCCGTGCGCGACCGCCTGTCCGACTTCCACGAGGCCTATCTGCGCCAGGCCAGCTTCTTTTGCCTGGCCACGGCCGGCGAACGCGGCCTGGATGCCTCGCCGCGCGGCGGGCCACCCGGCTTTGTGCAGGTGCTGGACGAGCGCACCGTGGCCTTTGCCGACTGGCCCGGCAACAACCGCATCGAATCCCTGCGCAACCTGCAGGCCGATGACCGCCTGGCCATGCTCTTCCTGTTCCCGGGGCTGGACATCTTCCTGCGCATCAACGGGCGCGGCCGCATCTCCACCGACCCCCATCTGCTGCAGGAACTGAGCGAAGGCCGGGGCACGCCCAAGACCGCCACCGTGGTCCTGGTCGACGAGGTGCTGCTGCACTGCGGCAAGGCCGTCCACCGCTCCGGCCTGTGGAACCCGTCAAGCCAGCTGGACCGCACCGCCCTGCCCTCCGTGGGCCAGATGATGGCCGCCCTCACGCAGTTGGCCGATGCCACGGCGCCCGCCATGGATACCGCCCAACAGGAACAGGCCAACGCCCACTACGCCCATGCGGTCAGGAACGACCTGTACTGACGGCCCGCCCTTTTCAGGAGAAATGCCATGCTGCTCGACACCACCCACTTTCCCCTGGTCTACCTGCGCGAGCATGCGGCGCAGAAGGCCCGCACCAACGAAGACGCATCGGCCGAAGGCCAGCTGGAATCCCTGCTCGACCAGGGCCGGCACTTCGTGCTGCTCACCGACCACCTGCCCGGCGACCACCCCGAGGAAAGCCACGAAGAACGCAAGCAGCGCGCCCTGTTCTTCAAGCGCAACCGCGAACGCATGCGCCAGCTGTGCCGGGGCATGGTCGTCATCACGGGCGACCGCGCCGTGCCCACCGCCCTGCGCCTGGCCGTGCAGGGCATGGGCAAGGCGCTGGGCATGCGGGTTGCGTTCGTGCAGGGGGAGGATGAGGCGCAGGTCTGCTCGTGGGAGCTGCTTGGACAGGCGTGAAGGCGGGCCAGGCGGAGTGTGGGCACAAACAGACATATCTCCCTACAAGCTCCATACGGGGGAGTCGCATCGATAAAATTATTGGGAATCATTCTCATCCCGCATTCTCATCCCGTTTTCTCCATGCACTCCCCCCTCCACACGCTGACCCCGATCGCCGGGGCCCTGGCCCTTCTTTTGTCTGCTGGCGCCGCATGGGCCCAGCCTGCCCATTCCACGGCAACGGCCGCGCCCGAGCTGGGCACCGTCACCGTGGAGGCCAGCGCCGATGCGTCGGCTGAAGGCCTGTCCAGGCCCTACGCGGGCGGCCAGGTGGCGCGCGGCGGGCGGGCCGGGATTCTGGGCACGCGCGACAACATGGAGACGCCGTTCTCCATCACCAGCTACACCAACGAGCTGATCCAGGACCGCCAGGCCAAGAGCGTGGGCGATGTGCTGCAGAACGATCCTTCCGTGCGCGTGGCGCGCGGCTTCGGCAATTTCCAGGAGTCCTACTTCGTGCGCGGCTTCGTGCTGGGCTCGGACGACGTGGCCTACAACGGCCTGTACGCGCTGCTGCCGCGCCAGTACATCGCCACCGAGCTGTTCGAGCGCGTGGAGCTGCTGCGCGGCGCATCGGCCTTTCTGATGGGCGCCAGCCCCAATGGCGGCGGCCTGGGCGGCAACATCAACCTGCTGCCCAAGCGCGCGGGCAGCGATCCGCTGTCGCGCGTGACGGCAGGCATTGCCAGCGGCGGCCAGGCCTTTGTGGCGGCCGACGTGAGCCGGCGCTTCGGCCCCGACCAGGCCACGGGCATCCGCCTGAACGCCGCGCACCGGGGCGGCGATACCGCCATCGACCAGGAAAGCTCCAAGCTCGATCTGCTGTCCGTGGGCATGGACTGGCGCAGCCGCAATGTGCGCCTGTCGGGCGACATCGGCTGGCAGGACAACCGCCTCAAGCGCACGCGTACCAATGTCACGCCGGGCGCAGGGCTGGCCGCCATTCCTGCGGCGCCCGATGCTTCCTCCAACTGGGCCCAGCCCTGGACCTATTCCGACGAGCGCGACCTGTTCGGCACGCTGCGCGGCGAATGGGACATCAACAGCAATGTGACGGCCTGGGCCGCCTATGGACTGCGCCGCAGCTCCGAGAACAACTCGCTGGCCAACATCACGCTGGCGGCGGCCGGCAATGGCGCGGCCACCACCAGCCGCTTCGACAACGCGCGCAAGGACCGCGTGAGCACGGGCGAGCTGGGCGTGCGCGCACGCCTGCAGACGGGCGATGTGGGCCATGAGATCGTCGCCAGCTATTCGGCCTTCGACCTCAAGGTCTACAACGCCTATGGCATGAGCACGTCTGCGGTCCAGGGCAATGTGCTGAACACCAACCTCTACAACCCCAGCTACTACGCGATCACGCCGCTCAACTACCTGGGCAACGACCTGTCCAACCCCGCCTACAACCGGGGCACGCGCCTGAACAGCTTTGCGCTGGGCGACACGCTGTCGCTGATGGACGGCCGCATGCTGGTGACGGCCGGCGTGCGCCGCCAGACGATAGAGACCGACTCGGTGAGCTACCGCCTCGTCAGCAACGGCGCCGTCACCAGCCAGGGCGGCGTGCGCACGGCCTACGACCAGAGCCGTACCAGCCCGGTGCTGGGCGCGGTGTTCAAGCTCACGCCCCAGGTATCGCTGTACGGCAACTACATCGAGGGACTGGCCCAGGGCGACACGGCGCCGGCCAAGTCGGGCGACACCATCATCGCCAACGCGGGCCAGCAGATGTCGCCCTACGTCACCAAGCAAAAGGAAGTGGGCGTCAAGTACGACGGCGGCAAGCTGGGCGGCGGCCTGGCCTTCTTCTCCACCGACAAGCCGCGCTCGCTGATCGACGGCAACCTGTTCACCTCGGCCGGCAAGGACCGTCACCAGGGCGTGGAATTCAACGTCTTCGGCGAACCCATGCGCGGCCTGCGCCTGCTGGGCGGCGCCACCTGGCTGGACGCCAGGCAGCAAAGCACGGGCCGCGCCACCACCGACGGCAAGCGCGTCATCGGCGTGCCGCGCTTCCAGGCCACGGCGGGCGTGGAGTGGGATGTGCCGGGCATCAACGGCTTGGCGCTGGACGGCCGCCTGGTGCACACCGGCGCCAGCTACGCCAACGATGTCAACACCCTGCGCGTGGCCGGATGGAACCGCCTGGACCTGGGCGTGCGCTACATGACCGAAGTGCAGGGCAAGCTGCTCACGCTGCGCCTGCGCGTGGACAACGCGACGGACCGCAACTACTGGGCCTCCGTGGGCGGCTACCCGGGTTCGGGCTACTTGACGGTGGGCGGTCCGCGCATGTTCTCGCTGAGTGCGAGTGTGGATTTCTGAGGCGCGAGGCGCGTGCTTTCCGGGAAGGAACCTTTTGCCCGGGCATGGTAATGCACCTGCATTACCATGCATCACAGCCTTTCAGGAGATGCCATCATGTTTTCGACGCTTGAAGCCGAATCCACGCTCACTGACCGCTACCAGACCACCATTCCCGAAGCCGTTCGCCGCGCATTGCACCTGAGCAAGCGCGACAGGATCCACTACACCATCCTGCCCGGCGGGGAGGTCGTGCTCAGTCGCGCCGACTCCACCGAGGATGCCGATCCCGTGCTGGGCCAGTTTCTCGGCTTTCTGGCCCAGGACATGGCAGCCCACCCCGAGCGCCTGCAGACCATGGATGCCCGTCTGGCGCAGCAGATCCAGGCGCTGACCGAAGGCATCGAGGTCGATCTGGATGCACCGCTTTCGGCAGACGACGAATGAGCGCCGTACCGCCCGCCCCCTTGCGCATCCACGGCTGGACGGTATTCATGCACCCGCTTTTCCTGGCCCAGCTACAGGCGTTGAGCCACGAAGTGGAGGGTCTGAAAACGAAGGACCCTGGCGGGTACACACGCAAGAACGCGACCAAGCGATTGGCGGCGATCCGCAAGCTGGCATTCGATGTCATCCCGCAGGATCCGACGCGGCCAGACTACCGCCAGGGCCATACCCTGGGCGAGGAGCACAAGCACTGGTTTCGGGCCAGGTTCTTCCAGCAGTACCGCCTGTTCTTTCGCTTTCACGCCCCCAGCAAAATCATCGTGTTCGCCTGGGTCAACGATGAGGACACCAGGCGAGCCTATGAGGGCAGCGACGATGCCTACAGGGTGTTCCGAAAAATGCTCGCCAACGGGCACCCTCCTGGCGATTGGGACAGTTTGCTGGCACAGGCGGAGTCCCCGCCACCCGACTCACAGCCGCACGCCTGAGCCGCAGCCCGCCCTCAGGTCTCGCGCGGCTTGGTGTCCGGCTCCGCATCATCGTGCGGCGGCGGCGCACTGACCACATGCGGCAGCATCACGAGGATGACGATGGCCAGCAGCGTGGCCAGCAGCGCGATGGCTTCGCGCCCCAGGCCGCAGGCCACGCCGATGGCGGCCGTCATCCAGATGCCGGCTGCCGTGGTCAGGCCCTGCACCTGTTCCTCGGAGTGGCGCTTGATGATGGCGCCCGCGCCCAGGAAGCCTACGCCGGCCACCACGCCCTGGATCACGCGGCTCATGTCGGCAATGTCCATGCCGCCGCGCTCGGGCACCAGCACGAACAGCGCCGCGCCCATGGCCACCAGCATGTGGGTGCGCAGGCCTGCGGCCTTGCCCTTGTGCTCGCGCTCGTAGCCGACGATGCCGCCCAGCAGCGCCGCCAGCAGCAGGCGCACCATGACGCGCGTGACCTCGGCCGCATCGGGCAGGCTGGAAAATTCCTCGACCAGGGTGTTGGCCACTTCCTCCCACATGGCGCGTTCCTTTCCTTGGGTTTGCGTCCGGACTCAGGAAGGGAGCATGGCGTGGCGTGCAGCACACCCAGGCCATCGGCATTCGCCATTGGCTGTCAGCCAAGCGCGCCCGCTTCAGGCGCCTGCGGGCTTGTCCTGGTCCTTCGGGGGAGAGGCCTGCTCGGGCACCGGTGCGGGTGCCGACGCAGGAGCAGGAGCAGGTGCGACCACCATGCTCAGCATGTGCTGGGCCAGCGTCTCGTACAGCGGCCGGGCCAGCATGCGCGAGACCAGGCTGGCCAGCATGGCCGCCGCCATGAGGCTGAGCACCATGGAGTGGCCGTCCACCATCTCCATGACGATGATGAAGGCCGTCAGCGGCGCCTGCGTCACGGCGGCCAGGAAGGCGGCCATGCCCATGGCGATGAGGGCGGGCGCGATGTCTGCGCCCATGAGGCCGGCCACGTTGTGGCCCACGCCCGCGCCAATGGACAGCGACGGCGCGAAGATGCCGCCCGGCACGCCCACCCAGGCCGACAGCCAGGTGGCGATGAACTTCAGGGTGACGTAGAACGAAGGCACGTCGGCCTGGCCCGCCAGCATGTGCTTGACGGCTTCCGAGCCCGCGCCGAAGGTGGCGCCGCCCGTGACCATGCCGATGACGGCGATCACCAGCGCGACCGCCGCCGCGAAGCGGATGGGAAAGCGCGCGCGCAGCTGGTTGAGCCGCTCGGGCGCGCGGGTCAGCGAGGCGGCCAGCAGCTTGGCGAACAGCCCGCCCAGCACGCCGCAGGCCAGGGTCACGCACAGGCCGGGCAGCAGCGCGTCCCAGGTCAGGTGGGGCACCTGGATGCGGCCGAAATAGCTGAGATTGCCGAAGGCCGACACGCCCATCAGGCCAGCCAGCACGATGGCCGCGATGATCAGGCCGCTGGAGCGCGACTCCAGCTTGCGCGACAGCTCCTCGATGGCGAAGACCACGCCGGCCAGCGGCGCGTTGAAGGCCGCCGCAATGCCGGCCGCGCCGCCGGCCACCAGCAGCGCATGGTGGCTGATGCCCGAATGCGGGCCGAACCAGCGCCGCGCATGGTGCATGACACCGGCGGCCACCTGCACCGACGGCCCCTCGCGCCCGATGGACAGCCCCGCCGCAAAGCCTGCGCTGGCCAGCGCCATCTTGGCGAAGGACAGCCACAGCGACACGAAGCGCCCGCGCTGCGTGGAGTCCAGCGCCGGGTCCAGCGTGGCGATCACCTGCGGAATGCCCGATCCCGCCGCACCCGGCGCCCAGCGCCGCGTGAGCCACACGGCGCCCGCCGTGACGGCAGGCATCCACAGCAGCACGGCCCAGCCGCCCTGCCAGTGGTAGATGCTCTCGAAGAATTCGAAGCCCGCGTCCGCCATCAGCGTGAAGGCCACCACGCACAGCCCGGCGGCGGCGGCATAGGCCAGCACGATGGTGCGGTCCAGCCAGCGCCTGCCGTCCCGGAATTCCTGGTTCAGGTTGTGGAGGAAGTCGGGTTCTTGCTGCATCGCGTGAAGAGGCTGGGCGAAAGCTCTTCATTGTGCACAAGCCCGGCCACAAGGGCTGTCGCCATCGGCAATGCCTACTTCGCCGCTGAGTTGATGGCCGATGACTGTGTACCTGGAGAGCCGTCCGTCAGGCATTCCACCCACCGGCATGGGCACCCTGGCAACCCGTGCCGTACGCCACTCAATGACGGCACGTTTGCGCAGCTCTCGCCCGCGCCGGCGCGAACCTGTCGCAGACCTGCAGCGCGCTGCCGTGCCGATCGTGCCTGCAGGTTCAGTCCACCACGAAGAGCCTGGCGCCCTTGGGCGAGCGCGAGCGGTGCGGCTCGGCGTTGTCCGCCACCTGGTAGCTCATGCCGGGCGTCAGCGTGAAGCGGCGGCCGTCCGCCAGTTCGGTCTCCAGCTCCCCTTCCAGGCACAGCAGCACATGGCCCTTGGTGCACCAGTGGTCGGAGACATAGCCGGGCGTGTACTCCACCGTGCGCACGCGAATGTTGCCGAAGTTCTGCGTGCGCCAGAACGCCTGGCCGGCCTCGGCCGAATGCTCGGTGGGCGCCACGGCGGCCCAGTCGGTGGTGTTGAAGGGGATGTTGTCCATCTGCATGGCGGGATTCCTTGATGAAGGGGGTGTACAGCTAGAGGGCCGGCGTCGGCAGCAGCCTCGGCCTCAGCCGCCGCGCCGCAGCAGGTAGATATCCATGATCCAGCCATGCCGCTCGCGCGCTGCGGCGCGGGCCTGCGCGATGCGCGGGGCGGCCTCGGCCAGCGGGCCGCTGTCCAGCATCTGGCGGTCCATGCCCAGGTAAGCACCCCACCAGATGTGCAGGCCGTGGGAGGGCAGCTCGGTGAAGCTGCACTGCCCGTCCAGCATCACCACGGCCGTGTCCACGCCGGGCGGCCAGCCCTGCTCGCGCAGCTGGCGGCCCGTGGTCACCACGAAGGGCTGGCCTATGCCGTTGAGCGCAATCGCATGCGCGGCGCACAGCACCTGCATGGAGCTGATGCCCGCCACCACGCGCACGCTGTGCGGCGCCGGCTGCATGCGCGCGGCAATGCGCAGCGTGCTGTCGTACAGCGCCGGGTCCCCCCAGACCAGCAGGGCGACCTGCAAGGGCTGGCCGGGGGTGCGCGGCTGCAGCCCCTCGTCCAGGGACCGGGTGATGGCCGCCTGCCAGCAGCGCGTGATGGCCGCATGCCATTCATCGACCTGGGCCAGGTAGTCGTCGCCCACGCTGCGGCGCACGGGCATGTCGAAGCCTTCGATGCGCGGGCCGGGCGCAGTGAGCACGGCATCGCACAGGTCGCGGCGCAGGGCGGCGAGTTCGGCCTTGTCCTCGCCCTTGTGCGGCAGCAGGATCAGGTCGGCGGCCTGCATGGCGGCCTGGGCCTCGCGCGTGAGGTGGTCGGGGTTGCCCGTGCCGATGCCGATCAGGCTCAGCGCCACGGGCGGCAGGGCCGCGCTCATGGGGCGGGGTTCCCGAGGGGCACGTCGATCACGGTGTCGCTCACGGTGTCCCTCAAGGTATCCCTCGCGGTATCCAGCGTGGCACCCGCATGCACATCGGTGGCGGGAAAGCGCGGCTCGGTGCCCAGCGGGCGGTAGCGGCGGTCGTAGTCGGCCGCGTAGAGGCGGCTTTCGCCGAAGTCCTCGGCCTGCAGGCTGCGGCCCACCAGGATCAGGGCCGTGCGCTCCATGTGGGTGGCCACGGCCTCGGCCAGGCTGCCCACCGTGGTGCGCACCACGGTTTCGTCAGGCCAGCTGGCACGCCAGACGATGGCCACGGGGCAGTCGGCGCCGTAGTGCGGCAGCAGCTCGGACTGCACCTTGGCGGCCACATGGATGGACAGATGGATGGCCAGCACGGCGCCCGTGGCCGCGAAGGCGGCCAGGTTCTCACCCTCGGGCATGGCCGTGGCGCGGCCCGAAGTGCGCGTCAGCACCACGGACTGGCACAGGCCGGGCAGGGTCAGCTCCGCGCCCAGCGTGGCAGCGGCGGCCGCGAACGAGGGAACGCCGGGCGTGACGGTGTAGGCAATGCCGGCCTCGCGCAGGCGGCGCAGCTGCTCGCCCATGGCCGACCACACGGACAGGTCGCCCGAGTGCAGGCGCGCCACGTCTTCGCCACGCGCCTCGGCGGCCTGGATCTCGGCCACGATGTCGTCCAGGCTCATGGATGCGGTGTTGACGATGCGCGCGCCCGGCGGGCAGTGCGCCAGCAGCTCGCGCGGTATCAGCGAGCCTGCGTACAGGCAGACCGGGCAGGCCGCCATGAGGTCGCGCCCGCGCACGGTGATCAGGTCGGCGGCGCCGGGGCCGGCGCCGATGAAATGCACGGTCATGCCGTTGCTCCTTGTTTCTTGGCCTGGCTGGCGTGGGCCAGGCAACAGTTCAGAGGACCGCCCTGGCCCACGGCCAGGGCCAGGGTGGCGCTGCCATCGTCCGCCACCAGGCGGGTCACGCTCAGGGCGGAGTGCGGGCCTGCGGCGGCCAGCGCCGCCGCCTCGGCCACGCTGCCCGTGCCATAGCGCGCCAGCATGCGCGGCGACTGCGTGACCACGGGCTGCCCAGGCAGTTGCCCTGGCGGCACGCGCACCAGAACGGCCGTGGGCACGACAGCCGCCATCCAGGCGGCCAGCGCCGGGTGGCCGGCCTTGGTGTCCAGCACGGCCACGGCGCAGATGGGCTGGGGCGCGCAGGCGCCTGCGTCTGCGCTTTCCGGCAGCTGCGCCTGCGCCCGCTGCCACAGCGCCTGCAGCGCATGGGGCAGTGCGTCGGTGTGCAGGCCCAGGCCCAGCACGCCGCAGCGGTGGGGGATGGCTTCGTCCGGGTTCACCGCTGCCAGCTCCACTGCACCAGCGGCCGCGCAGCCTTCCAGCTGCGCATGCGGCCCAGCGGCTCGGCGCTGGAAATCTCCAGCCGCAGCAGCTGGCCGCCGTGCTCGGCCTGCAGTTGCATCAGCAGGGCCTCGGTCTCCAGCGTCACGGCATTGACCACCAGGCGGCAGCCCGCGGGCATGAGGGCCTGCAGGCATTCGAACAGGGCCGCGTCAAAGCCCCCGCCCACGAACACGGCCTGGGGCCGGGCCAGCGCCTGCAGCCCGGCCAGCGCCTCTGGCGCCACGCCCTGCACCACGCGCAGCCGCGCCTGCAGGCCGAAGCGCCGGGCGTTGTGGCGGATGTTGTCCGCACGCGCCGCATGCTGCTCCAGGCTGATGGCCGAGCCACCGGCCAGGCACCACTCCACGGCCACCGAGCCCGAGCCGCCGCCCACATCCCACAGGCATTCGCCGTGGCGCGGCGCAAGAGCCGCCAGGGTCAGCGCGCGGGCCGGGGCCTTGGTGATCTGGCCGTCGTTGGCGTACCAGTGATTGGGCCGGCCCGGCACCAGCGGCAGGGCCGCGCCGCCCTGGGCGAGCACGGCCACGGCCACGGGCGCGCAGGCAGGGTCGGCGGCCAGGGCCTGGGCGGCTTCGGCGGCGCGCCATGCGCGGCGGCGCTCGCGCGGGCCGCCCACGGATTCCATGACCTCCAGGCGGCTGTCGCCCCAGCCTTCCTGCACCAGCCAGTCCGCCAATGCGGCCACGGCGGCGCCATCGCGCAGCAGCACCAGCGACTGGCGGCCTGGCGACAGGTGCGGCAGCAGCTGCTGCACATGGCCGGCGTGCAGGCCCAGGCAGACCGTGTCTTCCAGCTTCCAGCCCAGGCGGGACGCCAGCAGCGAAAATGTCGAAGGTTGGGCGTGGCAGTGCCACTCCTGCGGCGCCAGATGCGCCGCCAGGCTGCCGCCCGCCCCGAACCAGAACGGATCGCCCGACGCCAGCACCACCGTGGGCCGGCCACGGCAGGCCAGCACGGGAGCCACGTCAAAGGGCACGGGCCAGGGACGGCCCCGCTCGCCGGCACCGGCCAGCGCCAGGTGGCGCGGCCCGCCAAAAACGGTCTCGGCCGCGTCCAGCGCGCGCAGCGCGGCGGGCGAGAGGCCGTCCAGGCCGTCTTCGTTCAGGCCCACCAATGTCAACCAGGGATCAGTCATGCCCCATGTTCTCCTGCTGGGCGGCACCAGCGGCGCCAGCCAGCTGGCCCAGGCCCTGCACCGCGCCGGCATTGCCGCCGTGTTCTCGTATGCGGGCGTCACGCAGTCGCCCGTGGCCCAGCCCCTGCCCACGCGCGTGGGAGGCTTTGGCGGCGCGCAGGGCCTGGCGCAATTCCTGCGCGGGCAGGCCATCAGCCATGTGGTCGATGCCACTCATCCGTTTGCCGCGCAGATGAGCCGCAATGCCTGCGAGGCCTGCGCCGCCACCGGCACGCCGCTGCTGGCGCTGGAGCGCGAGCCCTGGCAGGCCAGGGCCGGCGATGCCTGGATCGACGTGCCCGACATGCAAGCCGCCGCTGCCGCCCTGCCCCAGGCAGCCGCCCGGGTGTTTCTGGCCGTGGGCCGCAAGCAGCTTGCGGCCTTTGCGGGCCAGCCGCAGCACCACTATCTGCTGCGCCTGGTCGATGCGCCCGAGCCCGGCAGCCTGCCCCTGCCCCACACCACGGTGGTTCTGGGGCGCGGGCCTTTCAGCGCGGACGATGACGAGGCCTTGCTGCGCACGCACGGCATCGAATGGCTGGTGGCCAAGAACGCAGGCGGCGAGGCCACGCGCGGCAAGCTCGATGCCGCACGCGCCCTGGGCCTGCCCGTGGTGATGGTGCAGCGCCCGGCGCTGCCGCAGCGCCAGCGCACCGGGTCGGTGGCTGCGGTGCTGCACTGGATTGCTCATGGCGTGCTGCCGACGGCGCTGACAGCACCGCCCGCGCCGCCATCCATGCCGTAGTGGCGTGGCGTGTAGACCCAGCGGCCCACGCGGCGCGTGGCGCTGTTGCCCACCAGGACCACGGTGCGCATGTCGGCCATCTCGGGCGTGGCCTCGGCCAGCGTGCATACGTGCAAGTGTTCCTCGGGCGTGGACACGGCGCGCGCGAACACCAGCAGGCGCTGCGGCTCGCAATGGGTGCGCAGCAGCTGCAGCAGGCGCACAAAGCCTTCGGGCCGGCTCTTGGAGCGCGGGTTGTAGAAGGCCATGGCGAAGTCGGCCTCGGCCGCCAGTTCCACGCGCCGCGCGATCACCGGCCAGGGCTTGAGGTTGTCCGAGAGATTGATGCAGCAAAAGTCATGGCCCAGCGGCGCACCAGCGCGCGCGGCGGCGGCCAGCATGGCGGTGATGCCGGGCAGCACCTGGATATCGAGCGCCTGCCAGGCGGCGGCCTGCGCCGCACCGGCCGATTCCATGGCCTCGAACACGGCCGACGCCATGGCGAACACGCCCGGGTCGCCCGAGGACACCACGACCACCTGCCGCCCCTGCGCGGCCAGCGCCAGCGCCTGGCGCGCGCGCTCCAGCTCCACGCGGTTGTCCGAGGCATGCCAGGCCACGGCCTGGCCCTGACCCGCCTGCGCCAGCAGGGCCTGCGCGCGGGACACATAGGGCAGGTAGCCGACCACATCGTCGGCCGCGTGCAAGGCGGCTGCGGCTTCGGGCGTGATCTGGTCCAGTGCGCCCGGGCCCAGCCCCACCACCGTCAGGCGGCCGGCGCTCACCATGCGGCCTCCGGGCGGCGGCCCTGGCCGTGCACGAGCACGATGGCGAAATAGGGGCAGGCGTCGTCGGACACATCGCCCAGGCGCGCGACCTGCTCGCTGTCCGTGGTGCCGTTCTGCACCAGCCAGGCGGCCTCCAGCCGGCCCGTGCGCTGCAGGGCGCGGCGGATGCGCGGCAGGTTGCGGCCGACCTTCATGACCACCAGGGCCTCGGCCGTCTGCATGCGGCGCACCAGCTCGTCTTCGGACAGGGTGCCGGTCATCACGCTGAGCACGTCGTCGCCCCAGGTGATGGGCTCGCCCGTGGCGTGCCAGCAGCCCACCATGCCGGGGATGCCGGGCACCACGTCCAGCGGCACCTGGCCGCGTTCGCGCAACCGGGTGTACAGATGCATGAAGGAGCCGTAGAGGAAGGGGTCGCCCTCGCACAGCACCACCACCTGCCCGGTCTGCGCCAGCGCTTCCAGGCGCAGGCACCAGTCGTCGTAGAAGCGCGCCAGCAGGTCCACATAGGCGGGGCTGTCCACGGGCAGCTCGGTGGTCACCGGGTATTCCATGGCGTGCTCGGCAGCGCCTTGGGCCAGCAGGCCGTCCACCAGCTGGCGGGCCTTGCCGGGCCGGCCCTTCTTGCGGAAGAACGCCACCTGGCGGGCGCCGCGCACCAGGCGGTCGGCCTTGACGCTCATGAGTTCGGGGTCGCCCGGGCCCAGGCCCACGCAGACAATGCCGGGCCCGCCCTGGCTGGGACGCGGCTGCCTACTCGACATGGCTGGCCAGTGCGTTGATGGCGGCCACGGTAATGGCCGAGCCTCCCAGACGGCCGTGCACGGCCATGCAGGGCACGGGCAGGTCCTGCATCAGCGCCTGCTTGGATTCCATGGCGCCCACAAAGCCCACGGGGCAGCCGATGATGGCGGCCGGCCGGGGGCAGGCCGGGTCCTGCAGCATGTTGAGCAGGTGGAACAAGGCCGTGGGCGCATTGCCGATGGCCACCACGGCCCCGGCCAGGTGCGGGCGCCACAGCTCCAGCGCGGCGGCGCTGCGCGTGTTGCCCATGTCACGGGCCAGCGCGGGCACGCGCTCGTCCTGCAGCGTGCAGATGATGGGGTTGGCGGCGGGCAGGCGCGAGCGCGTGATGCCCTCGCTGACCATGCGCACGTCGCACAGCACGGGCGCGCCGTTTTGCAGGGCCTGTGCGGCGGCCTCGGCCATGCCGGGCGAGAAGGCCACGTGCGGGGCCAGCTCCACCAGGCCGGCGGCGTGGATCATGCGCACCACCACGCGTTCCTCGACAGGCGTGAAGCGTTCCAGCGCCGCCTCGCGGCGGATGGTGGCAAAGGACTGCCGGTAGATCTCGGCGCCATCGGTTTCGTAGCGGTGCAGCATTATTCTTTTGAAAACAGCAATCCCGGATTGTCTCGCACCGAGGCCAGGGTCCGCTGCTCCTGCGCCCTATCCCCAGCACGGCCTTGGCGCACTACGGAATAGACAGGGCCTTCGCCCTCGTCTTCACCTTCTGCCCGCAGCACCACCGTGGCCGGCGCCTGCCGCGCGCAGCCCTTGGCGCATCCGGTCACATGCAGGTGCGCGCCGGGCGGCACCTGCGGCGCCAGCTCCAGCGCCAATGTCTGCGTGGGACCCAGGGCCTGGGTGCAGCCCGGCGCGCCGGTACAGGCGGATACGCGCAGGCGCGGGTCATGGGCGTGGGTGACCCAGTCAGCGGCGCTGTCCAGCCCTGCAGCCGCCCACCAGCGGGGCAGCGCCGCGCCGGCTCCGGCGTCTTCCACCAGCAGCATGCGCCAGGGTGTCACACGCAAAAAGGCCTGCTCAGGCAAGGCGCGCAGCAGCCGCGCCAGCGCCACGGCCGGCAAGCGGCCCAGCGGCGCGCCCAGCAGCCAGCCCACGCCGGGCACGGCACCGGGCGCCGGTCCTTCGCCGTAGGCCGGGGTTTCTGTCTCCACCCAGTCCAGTCCGGGGGGCGACTGCAGTTGCGCCGCCACCGCGGCCATGCGTCCGGGCCGCAAGCCCTGGGCGCGGCGAAGGGAGGCCTGACCGGCAAACCAGCGTGCCAGCGCCAGGCCTGCGGCCACGGCCTGGCTGGTGTCGGCCACGGCCAGCGCCTGCTGCCGTCCATCAGGCTGCACCAGCCAGCCGGTGGCTGTGCGCTGCAGGCGGATATCGGCGGACACGCCGGCCAGCCGGCCCGGCGCGCCTTCCACCGACCAGCCGAACTTGGCCGGCAGGCCGGCCAGGTCGTCGGCCGCATCCAGCGCCTGCTGCAGGGCCTGGCCCAGCGCATGGACAGCCTCCTGCGGCCGGCACAGCGGGTCGATCACCAGGTTGCGGCGGCGCTCGCGGCCCGCGTCGGCGTCCAGCAGGCCCACGGCCGCCAGGGCGCGCAGCACGGCGGCGTGCCGACCGGGTGCAATGCCGCGCAGCTGCACATTGGCGCGGCTGGACAGCTCCAGCACGCCAGTGCCATGCACCAGTGCCAGGCGCGCCAGGCGCCGCGCCTGGGCCACCGTCAACCGCCCCAGCGGCGGGCGCACGCGCACCACCAGCCCATCGCCGGAGGCCATGGGCTGCCAGGCGCCGGGGCACCAGCCTTGGATGTGGGGAGGGGTATGCATGGGATGGGGACCGACTGTAGCGCCGACGCAGCCTGTCCCGCAGGGGCAGCACCCGCAGGCGGTCAAGAAATGCGGGCTTTGTTGATCCTGCCTGCACGGGAAGCGCAGCGGCGACGCTGAACCGATGCCTCGTCTGAATTTGTCACTTCTCATGGAAATTTAACAATTTTCAAAGGGCTTTTATCAAATTAATCACTTATTCTTTGATAAAAACTGATACTTGCACCATCTACCTGGAAAGCGCCATGAATCTCCGCACCTGGACCGTCAAGACCAAGCTCTACGCCGCCTTCACCGCCCTGGCTCTGCTGGTCGCGCTGGTTTCCGTATCCGCTCTGCAGGCGCTGGACGATGCCAACCGCAACCTGACCCGGTTCGTCGATGGCGTGAACGCCCGTGCCCAACTGGCCGAACAGGTGCGCGCAGCCGTGGACAGCCGTGCCATCGCGGCGCGCAACCTGGTGCTGGTGAACACGCCAGCCGACCTGGACATGGAAAAATCGGCGGTGTACGCCGCCCATGCCGAGGTCAAGACCCGGCTGGACCAGCTCAAGGCCCTGGTGGCCGCGCCCGGGGTGGGTGAGGAGGCACGCGCCCTGGTCGCCCGCATCGACCAGATAGAGCAGCGCTACGGCCCGGTGGCGCTGGACATCGTCGCGCTGGCGCTGCGCCAGCAACGGGACGAGGCCATTGCCAAGATGAACAGCGAGTGCCGGCCGCTGCTGGCCCAGCTGATCGCGGCCACCGACGAGTACAGCCGGCTCACGCGCCAGCACGCCCAGGACATGGTGGAGCAGGCCACGCAGTCCTATGTGCAGCAACGCAACATGCAGATCGGCATGAGCGCGGTCGCCTTCGTGCTGGCCCTGCTCATGGGCCGGCTGATCGCACGCGGCCTGACACGCGCGCTGGGCGCCGAGCCGGCCCAGCTCGGTGAAGTCGCCCGCCAGATAGCCGACGGCAACCTCGACCCCGGACTGCTGCGCAGCGAAGCGCCCGCCGGCAGCGTGCAGGCCTCGCTCAACGCCATGCACCAGAGCCTGGCCAGCGTGGTCAGCGACGTGCGCAACAACGCCGACAGCGTGGCCGTGGCCAGCGAGCAGATCGCCAAGGGCAATGCCGACCTGAGCCGCCGCACCGAGCAGCAGGCCAGCGCGCTGCAGCAGACGGCGGCCTCCATGGATGAGCTGTCCTCCACCGTGCAGCAGAACGCGGACAACGCGCGCCAGGTCAACCAGCTCGCGCTCGGCGCCAGCCAGGTGGCGGTCAAGGGCGGCACCGTGGTGCAGGAAGTCGTCGGCGCCATGCAGGACATCCATGCCAGCTCGCGCCAGATCGGCGACATCGTGGGCGTGATCGACTCCATCGCCTTCCAGACCAACATCCTCGCCCTCAATGCCGCCGTCGAAGCCGCTCGCGCCGGTGAACAGGGCAAGGGCTTTGCCGTGGTGGCCGCCGAGGTCCGCACCCTGGCCCAGCGCAGCGCGCAGGCCGCCCGCGAGATCAAGCAGCTCATCACTGACAGCGCCACCCGCGTCAGCCAGGGCACGGAGCTGGCCGACCTGGCCGGCGCCACCATGGCCGAGGTGCTGCAATCCATACAGCGCGTGACCGACCTCATGGGCGAGATCAGCAATGCCAGCGACGAGCAAAGCGCCGGTGTGGCCCAGGTCGGACAGGCCATGAGCCAGATGGACCAGGTCACGCAGCAAAACGCCTCGCTGGTGGAAGAAAGCGCGGCGGCGGCCTCCAGCCTCAAGTCCCAGGCCCAGCGCCTGGTGCAGGCCGTGGCCATCTTCCGCCTGGGCGACCAGGGTGGCGCGGCGCAGCAGCCGCGTTTGCAGGCGCCGCTGCCGGCGTCCGTGCCCACGCGCGCGGCCACGGCATCTGCGCTGGCGCCGGCCAGGCCGGCACCGGCACGACCCGCAGCTGGCGCGCGCCCTGCAAGCCCTGCACGCCTGGCTGCGGCCAAGCCGTCCGCCGAATCGCAGGACTGGACCAGCTTCTGAAGCCGGCAAGCCGCACGCATGCGCCGCCACCGCTCCTGCACCGCGCCCCTGGACAAGGCTGCGCAGGTGCGCGAACTGGAAGAGTTCTTCCGCGGGCAAAACCCCATCGACCTCGCTGCGGCCGACTGGCACACGCGCATGGAGCAAGGCCTGACCGCCGAGGAAGAAGCCGAATTCACCGAATGGCTGGCGGCCAGCACGGCGCACGAGGCCGCCTTGCGCCACCTGGGCCAGAGCCTGGCGGCAGCGCGGTCCATTCCCCCCGAACAGGTGGCGCGCCTGCGCGCGGAGCAGGCACGCCGGCGCTCGCAGTCGGCGCCTCACGCACGCCCGGAACCGGCCTCGCAGCGCCCGTCCTCCGAAGAGCGCCAAGGCTGGAGCTGGTCCCGCCTGCTGCCGCGACCTGCCCTGGCGGCCCTGTGCTGCACGGTGGCCCTTGCCCTGGTCCTGGCCGTGGGCGTGGGCTGGCACCAGTGGCAGCAGCAGCCCACCTTCACCAGCAGCCACCTGACCCCACGCGGCCAGGCCAGGACCATCACCTTGCCGGATGGCACCGCACTGTCCCTGGATGCCGATACCCAGGCGCAGGTAACTCTGTACCGCGACCGGCGCGAGGTGCGCATCACGCAAGGGCAGATCCTGTTCGCCGTGGCACCCGACAGCGCCAGGCCCTTTCATGTGCTGGCCGGCCCGGCGCGCGTCACCGTGGGCGGCACGCGGTTTTCCGTGCGCTATCGCGCCACGGGCATGGAGGCGGGCAGCGCCAAGGTGGCCGTGCAGGAGGGCCATGTGCGCGTGGCCGGTGCGCAAGGCGCGGCAACGCCTGCCGACCTGGTCGCTGGCCAGGCCCTGAGCGTGTCGCCTGCAGGCGTGCTCGGTCCGGTGTCGGCTGTGGCGCCCGGCAGCATTGCGCTGTGGCGCAAGGGACTGATCCGCTTCGAGAACACGCCCCTGGCCGACGCCCTGGTGGAACTGGAGCGCTACGGGCCGACCGGCCTGGTGGTGCACGACCCGGCCGTGGCGGCTCTGCGCATTGGCGGCACCTACCAGGCCAGCCGCCCCGCCGAGTTCGCACGCATGCTGGCCCAGATCCTGTCCGTCACTCTGGTGGCCGGGCCCGATGGCCAGACCGAGATTGCCGCTGCGCCCTGAGCACGGAGGCGGGACCGGCCCCCGCTTTCAAGACTGCCTGCCGCGCCGGGCGCAAGCCCTCCTCCACCCTGCCCCGCTCGCCCTGGCTGTCTGCAATGACGACTGCCCAGCGCCGATGCGCAGCATCTGCAAGGGTGTCAATGACAATCGGCGGCGTGCGAAGCCCATGGGCTGCAACGCGGCGGAAACGGCGCGTGGTCGGTCGGCCGTCGTGTGCGAGATTGCCGCAAGCGATTTCCTGGACCGATGGAACGCGGCGGATGCACTCCGACTCACACCGTCCGCCGCTGTGGCCACAGCACCAGGCGTTGCACGCTTGCCGCGCAGCGCTGCACCCTCATTCATCCAACCGTTCCAAGGAGTTCCCATGCATCTTCAACGCACCGTCCTTTTTGCAGGCATGGCTGCCAGCCTCTTTCTGGCGGCGGGATGGGCCACGGCCGCAGAAGGCCCTGTCACGGCCCAGACCCCCCAGGCCAAGGCCCAGGCCGCCAAGCCGGCGGGCGACACCGTGCAGGCGCAGCTGGAGACCTCCACCTGGGTGCCCGACGGCAAGGCCGATGCGCCGCGCGTGATCTATACCTTCACCGACCCCAACTGCAAGTACTGCCACAAGTTCTGGGAGGCCGCACGCCCCTGGGTGGACGCAGGCAAGGTGCAGCTGCGCCACATCCTGGTGGGCGTGATCCGGGACGACAGCCCGGCCAAGGCCGCCGCCATCCTGCAGGCCCCGGACCGCGCGGCCGCACTGATGGAGCACGAGAAGAAGTCCGCCCAGGGCGGCATAGCGCCCGCCTTCAGCGTCAGCCCCGACGTGCGCAAGACGCTGGAGGCCCACCGCAAGCTGATGATGTCCCTGGGCTTCCGTGGCACGCCGGGCATCGTGGTGATCGACAGCCAGGGCGGCACCAAGAGCTATGGCGGCATGCCGCGCGATGCCGCCTTGCCGGAGGTGTTCGGGGCGCTGTGAGGCGGCGGCGCCGTCCAGCTGCCGCCCAGCACGCGGAACAGCTGGGCCAGCGCCAGCTGCCGCTGGGTCACGGTATCGATGTAGGCGCTTTCATTGGCGAAGGCGTTGCGCTGTGCGTCCAGGTAGCGCAGATGGTCGTCCACCCCCG
This sequence comes from Delftia sp. WY8, assembly GCF_018437695.1. Classification (NCBI taxonomy): domain Bacteria; kingdom Pseudomonadati; phylum Pseudomonadota; class Betaproteobacteria; order Burkholderiales; family Comamonadaceae; genus Delftia; species Delftia sp. WY8. The sequence goes on along the minus strand of NZ_CP049795.1, from coordinate 4,467,953 downwards.
CCTGGTAACGGGCCTGCGCCAGCCGCAGGCTTTCGCGGCTGCTGTCGCGCAGCGCCAGGCGCGCGGCTTCCTCGCGGCGCAGCGTGTCGGTGGCGGCCAGGGCGTCGGCCACTTCGCGGAAGGCGGTCTGGATGGCCTGCTCGTAGGCTGCCACGGCCATGTCCTTGCGCAGCACGGCCAGGTCGAGGTTGGCGCGGTTGCGCCCCCCGTCGAAGAGGGGCAGCGTGACCTGGGGAGTGAACGACCAGGCGCGCTGGCCCGAGCGGAACAGGTCGGACAGATCGGCGCTGGAAGATCCCAGGAAGCCGGTGAGCGAGATGCGCGGGAAGAAGGCCGCGCGCGCCGCACCAATGTCCGCGCTGCGCGCGCGCAGCCGGTGCTCGGCCGCCTGGATGTCGGGCCGGTGGATGAGCAGTTCGGAAGGCGTGCCGGCCGACAGGTCCTGCAGCAGCAGGGGTACGTCGGACGACTTTGCCGACTGTGCAGACCCTGCGGACTGTGCGGACTGTGCAGACAGGTACGGCGCCAGATCCTCCACGCCCGTCAGCAGCAGCAGGGCGTTGCCGGCCTGGCGCAGCTCGCGTTCGCTGCGCTCCACGTCGGCGCGGGCCTGGGCGGCCAGGCCCAGGGCGTCCTGGTGGTCCAGGGCCGTGGCCGTGCCCGCCTGGCGCCGCTGCACGGTCAGGCGCAGCGAGGATTCACGGCTTTGCAGCGTGCGCTGCGCCAGTTGCAGCCGGCGCAGGGTCCCGTCGCGGGACAGGTAGGCCTGCACCACTTCGGCACCCAGGCTGATGCGGGCGGCGCGCGCGGCCTCTTCGGTGGCCAGGTACTCGCCCAGGGCGGCTTCGGACAGGTTGCGCACGCGGCCGAACAGGTCCAGCTCGAAGGCGGCCAGCCCCAGGCCGGCCTGCCAGCTGCCCTGCACCTGCGGCTGGCCCGTGGCATTCATGTCGCCCGGCAGGCGCTGGCGCGTGCCGCCGCCCTGCAGGCCCACGCCCGGCAGCCGGTCGGCGCGCTGCACCTGGTACAGGGCGCGTGCCGCCTCCACGTTGAGCAGGGTCTGGCGCAGATCGCGGTTGTGGGCCTGGGCCAGGTCCACCAGCTGGCGCAGCTGGCGGTCGGCGATGAAGCTGTTCCAGTCCAGCGTGGCCGCCGACGAGGACAGCACGGGTGCGGAATCCTGTTGCGGCCAGTGCGCGGGAATGGGCGCCTGCGGACGCTGGTGGACCGGGGCGAGGGAGCAGCCGGCCAGCACCAGGCTGGCGGCCAGCGCACACAGGGCGCGTGGGAAGAAGTGCATGGACATGGCGCTTACTCGATGGGGGTTGCCGGGGCCTGCAGGGCAGGCGGGGTGCCGGCCGGCGCCTTGCGCCGGAACAGGGACAGCACCCAGACGAAGAAGACGGGAACGAAGACCACCCCCAGCAGCGTGGCCGACAGCATGCCGCCGATCACGCCGAAGCCGATGGCGGCCTGGCTGGACGCGCCCGCGCCCGAGGCCAGCGCCAGCGGCACCACGCCCAGGATGAAGGCCAGCGAGGTCATGACGATGGGCCGAAAGCGCAGCCGCGCCGCCTGCAGCGCGGCCTGCGCCAGGCTGTGCCCCTGGGCATGCAGGTCCCTGGCGAACTCCACGATCAGGATGGCGTTCTTGGCCGCCAGGCCGATGATGGTGATCAGGCCCACCTTGAAGTACACGTCGTTGGACAGGCCCACGGCCGAGGTGGCCAGCACCGATCCCAGCGCGCCTATGGGCACGATCAGCATCACGGCGGCGGGAATGCTCCAGCTCTCGTACAGGGCCACCAGCAGCAGGAACACCACCACGATGGCCAGCGCGAACAGCTTGGGCGCCTGGGCACCGGCGGCTTTCTCCTGGAAGGACAGGGCCGTCCACTCGTAGCCTATGCCGCGCGGCATCTCGGCCATGATGCGTTCCAGCTCGGCCATGGCCTCGCCCGTGGTGTGGCCGGGCCTGGCATCGCCCGAGATGCGGAAGGCCGGATAGCCGTTGTAGCGCGAGATCTGCACCGGCCCGCTTTCCCAGCGCACCGTGGCAAAGGCCGACAGCGGCACCTGCTGCCCGCCGGCGTTGGGCACGTGCAGGCGCAGGATGTCCTCGGGCCGCGCGCGGGCCTGGGCATCGGCCTGCACCACCACGCGCTGCAGGCGGCCCGCGTTGGGGAACTCGTTGATCACGGCCGAGCCGTAGGCGGTGGACAGGGCCGTGTTGATGGCGCTGAAATCCACGCCCTGGGCCTGCGCCTTGCGCCGGTCGATGTCCAGCCGCAGCTGGGGCGCATCCTCCAGGTTTTCCATCATGGCGTAGGCAATGATGGGCGAGGCATTGGCCTTGGCCAGCAGCTGGTCGCGCGCGGCGATCAGGGCCTCGCGGCCCAGGTTGGCGCGGTCCTGCAGGCGCAGCGCAAAGCCGCCGGAGTTGCCCAGGCCGTCGATGGGCGGCGGGTCCACGGCCATGACGGTGCCGTCGGACAGGCTGGCAAAGCGCTGGTTGAAGGCCTGCACCTCGTCCCAGGACGCCTGCCCGGCGCCGCGCACCGACCAGTCCTTGAGCGTGACGAAGGCCAGGGCCGCGTTCTGCCCCATGCCCGAGAAGCTGTAGCCCATCAGGAACTCGGCCTGGGCCGTGGCGGGGCGGCCCTGGATGTAGTCCTCCATGTCCTTGACCATGGCCTTGGTGCGCTCCGTGGTGGCGCCCGGCGGCAGCTGCACGCCGACGATGTAGTAGCCCATGTCCTCGTAGGGCACGAAGGATTCGGGCATGCGCGTGTACGCCACGCCCAGCCCGGCCACGATGGCGGCATACACCAGCATGCAGCGCCCGGCGCGGCGCACCAGCCGCTGGTTGAGAAGGTCGAAGCGCTCGGTCAGCGCCGCGAAGCGGCGGTTGAACCAGCCGAAGAAGCCCTTGCGCTCGGCGTGGTGGCCCTTGGCAACGGGCTTGAGCAGCGTGGCGCACAGCGCCGGCGTGAAGGTCAGTGCCAGCAGGCCCGAGAACAGGATGGACACGGCCAGCGACAGCGAGAACTGCCGGTAGATCACGCCCACCGAGCCGCTCATGAAGGCCAGCGGCAGGAACACCGCCACCAGCACCAGGGTGATACCGACGATGGCGCCCGAGACCTGCTGCATGGCCTTGACCGTGGCGGCCAGCGGCGACAGCCCCTCCTCGGCCATGAGGCGCTCCACGTTCTCCACCACCACGATGGCGTCGTCCACCAGGATGCCGATGGCCAGCACCATGCCGAACATGGTCATCATGTTCACCGAAAAGCCCAGCGCATACATCACGCCCAGGGTGCCGGCCAGGCAGACGGGCACGACGATGGTGGGAATCAGCGTGTAGCGCAGGTTCTGCAGGAACAGCCACATCACCAGGAACACCAGCGCCACGGCCTCCACCAGGGTCTGGATGACCTTGCCGATGGCCACTTCCACAAAGCGCGAGGTGTCATAGGGCACGGCGTACTGGATGCCGGCAGGGAAGTTCTGCGACAGCTCGGCCAGGCGCGCCTTGACGGCCTTGGCCGTCTGCATGGCGTTGGCCCCGGGCGCCAGCTGCACGGCGGCGGCCACGCCCTGGCGGCCGTCCTCGCGCGAGGAAAAGCTGTAGTCCAGCTGGCCGACCTCCAGCCGCGCCACATCGGCCAAGCGCACGGCCGAGCCATCGGCCCTGGCACGCAGCACGATCTGGCCGAACTCCTCGGGCGAGGCCAGCGTGCCCTTGACGGCAATGGTGGCGCTCAGCTCCTGGCCGGGCCCTGCGGGCGAGGCGCCAAAGCTGCCGGCCGGCACCTGCGCGTTCTGGGCGGCGATGGCCGCGTTCACGTCCGCCACCGACAGGCCGTAGCCCAGCAGCTTGTTCGGATCGACCCAGACGCGCATGGCCACATCGGCGGCGAAGAACTGCACCTTGCCCACGCCAGGCACGCGCCGGATCTCGTTGTTGATGTTGCGCACGGCGTAGTCGGACAGGGCCACCTCGCTGTTGCTGCCGCTGCCGTCCTTGTAGGTCAGCGAGTAGATCATCAGGAAGTTGGCGCTGGCCTGCTCGACCTGCAGGCCCATCTGCATCACGGACGCGGGCAGGCGCGCCTCGGCCTTCTTGATGCGGTTTTGCACCTCCACCTGGGCCAGCGCGGGCTCGGTGCCCGGGGCGAAGGTGGCCGTGATCTCGGCCAGGCCCGTGGAGCCGCTGGAGGAGTCGAAGTACAGCAGCCCCTTGGTGCCGTTGAGCTCCTCCTCGATGACGCTGGTCACCGACTCCATCACCGTGGTGGCGGAGGCGCCCGGATAGTTGGCGGTGATCGAGATCTGCGGCGGCGCCACGTTGGGAAACTGGGAGACGGGCAGCGCCGGTATGGCCAGCAGCCCGGCGAGCATGATGAAGATGGCCACCACCCAGGCGAAGTTGGGGCAGTTGATGAAGAACTTGGACATGGTCTATTCCTTGGGCAGGCGCCGGCTCAGTCGCTGGACGTGGCGGAGCTGCCGGAGGCGCTGAAGGTGCCGGACAGCCCCGCCGTAGGGGAGGCCGCGGCATCGGAAAGGGCCGTGACCTGAACCCGCGCCCCGGGCTGCAGGCCCGCCATGCGGCCCACCACCACGCGCTCGCCGGCCTTGAGGCCTGCGCTGATCTGCCACTGCGCGCCATGCATGGCCGCGGTCTGCACGGGGCGCATCTGCAGCGTGTCCTGGCCGTCCACCACCAGCACGTGGGCCTGCCCGTCGGTGCTTCGCTGCACGGCCCGCTGCGGCACCAGGATGGCGGCAGGGTCCACGCCCTGGCCCACGGTCACGCGCACATACATGCCGGGCAGCAGCATGCCGTCGCGGTTGTCGAAGCGCCCGCGCAGCGCCATCTGGCCCGTGCCGCGGTCCACCGTCACATCCGAGAACAGCAGTTGCCCCGTGCGCTGCAGGCCCGTGCCGTCCACCTTCAGGGAGACCGGCGTGCCGTCCTTGCCCGCCGTCTGTGCCAGGCGGCCCTCGGCCAGGGCCGCGCGCAGGCGCTGGGCTTCGGCCACGGGCTGCTGGAAGTCGGCATAGACCGGGTCGAGCTGCTGGACCAGCGCCATGGGCGTGGCCTCGCCCTGGCCCACCAGGGCGCCCTCGGTGACCAGCGCACGGCCGATGCGGCCCGCGATAGGCGCCCTGACCGTGGCGTATTCCAGGTTCAGGGCGGCCGCCTGCACCTCGGCCTGGGCGGACTGCCGCGCGGCCTGGGCCGCCTGCAGGCGGGCCTGCATGGCTTCGAAGTCCTGGCGGCTGACTGCCTCCTGCGCCACCAGCGGCGCGTTGCGGCCGACCACGGCACGCGCTTCGATCAGGGCCGCCTCGGCGCTGGCCAGCTGGCCCTGGGCGCGGGACAGGGCGGCGCGCAGGGGCGCCGGGTCGATCTGGAACAGCACCTGGCCGGCCCGGACGTCGGCGCCTTCCTCGAAATGGCGGCGCAGCACGATGCCGGCCACCCGCGCACGTACCTCGGCCACGCGCACGGGCTCGATACGGCCCGGCAGCTCGCTGGACAGGGCCAGCGGCGTGGGCTGCACGGTGACGGCCTGCACCACGGGCAACGCGTCACCCGCTGCGGCCGGAGCCTCGTTGCGGCCGCAGCCCGCTGCCAGGGCGGCCAGGGCGGCCAGCACCAGGGCCGCCAGCGGCAGGCCACGTCGCTTGTTCAGACGCATGCTCATGTTCACAACCTGATTGAGTTCGATACGAAGGCCGCGATGGTACACATCAGACTCAAATGAGTCAACATCGATTCATTTGATTCTTTAAAACATCAACAGATAAAATCTATGCACTTTCCAAGGAGGCATGACAAGCGATGACGAGCACCAAGCAAGAGGACGAAGGCAAGCTGCTGGGCGCACTGGCACTGGCGCTGCTGGACGATCCCAAGGCCAATCTGCAGGAGCTGGCACGCGCCATCGGCATCAGCAAGGCCACGCTCTACCGCTTCTGCCCCACGCGCGACCAGCTCATCGACCGGCTCATAGGGCATGCGGCCGACACGCTGTCACGCGCCATGCGCGCGGCCGAGCTGGAGCGCCACGCGCCGCTGGAGGCGCTGCGCCGCCTCACCGCCCACTGCCAGGACCACCAGACGCTGCTGCTGTTTCTGATGTATTTCTGGCGCTCCGACATCTCGGTGGTCGGCCAGATAGAGAGCGAATGGGTGGCAGCCATGGATGCCTTTTTCCTGCGCGGCCAGCAGGCCGGCGTGTTCCGCATCGACATCACGGCCGCGGCGATGACCGAGCTGTGGCTTTCCATGGCCGTGGGCCTGCTGGATGCGGAGCGGCGCGGCCGTGTTGCGCGGGCCAGCGTGGCGGCCGTGATGGAGCAGTCCTTCCTGCACGGCGCCCTGCAGCCCGGCGCACCGGCTGCGTAGCACGCCGGGCGCCGATGGGAAACCGAGGTGATGAATGATGGTCATGCACTGCTTTCAATCGATGAAGGCAGCCATGGAATGGATTCGCATCAATGAACTAAAATTTTTCTAGTTCAAAAATCCATGAATTTTTCTCACCAAAATGTTGGAACGCACCCACCTCGCCATCGTCCGTGAAGTCGAAAAACAGGGCTCGCTGACGGCGGCGGCCGGCGTGCTGTGCGTGACGCAGTCGGCGCTGAGCCACAGCATGAAGAAGCTGGAGCAGCAGCTGGGCACGGACATCTGGCTGCGCGAAGGCCGCAGCCTGCGCCTGACGCAGGCCGGCCAGTACCTGCTGGCCGTGGCCCAGCGCGTGCTGCCCCAGCTGGACCTGGCCGAGGAGCGGCTGCGCCAGTTCGCCCAGGGCGAGCGCGGCGCGCTGCGCATCGGCATGGAGTGCCATCCCTGCTACCAGTGGCTGCTCAAGATCGTCGCGCCCTATCTGGCGAGCTGGCCCGATGTGGATGTGGATGTGAAGCAGAAATTCCAGTTCGGCGGCATCGGCGCCCTGTTCGGCTACGAGATCGACCTGCTGGTCACGCCCGATCCGCTGTTCAAGGCGGGCCTGGAGTTCGTGCCCGTGTTCGACTACGAGCAGGTGCTGGTGGTCTCCAGCGCGCATGCGCTGGCAGGGGCCGATTTCGTGGAGGCCGCCCAGCTCGCGCCCGAGGTGCTGATCACCTATCCCGTTCCCATGGACCGGCTGGACATCTACAACCAGTTCCTCATGCCGGCAGGCATCACGCCGCGCCGCCAGAAGGCCATAGAGACCACGGACATCATGATGCAGATGGTGGCCAGCGGCCGGGGCGTGGCGGCCCTGCCGCGCTGGCTGGTGCAGGAGTACGCGGGCAAGCTGGACGTGGTTCCCGTGCGCCTGGGCGCCCAGGGCATTGCCAAGCAGATCTTCCTGGGCGCGCGCGTGGCGGACCTGCAGACCGACTATCTGCAGGCCTTCATCGAGCTGGCGCGCCAGCCGCTGGCCGCTGGCGCCCCCCCTGCTCAGGCTGCCTGAGCCTGCGCCAGGAAGTCCTGCGCAAACCGCTGCAGCACCCCGCCGGCCTCGTACACCGATACCTCCTCGGCCGTGTCCAGCCGGCAGGTCACGGGCACGCGCAGCGTCTGGCCGTTTCTGCGCTCGACCACCAGCGTGAGTTGGGTGCCCGGCGTGCGCTCGCCTTCCACGCCATAGACCTCCGTGCCGTCCAGGGCCAGGGTCTTGCGGTCGGTGCCCGGCAGGAACTGCAGCGGCAGCACGCCCATGCCGATGAGGTTGGTGCGGTGGATGCGCTCGAAGCCTTCGGCCACCACGGCCTCCACGCCCGCCAGGCGCACGCCCTTGGCGGCCCAGTCGCGGCTGGAGCCCTGGCCGTAGTCGGCGCCCGCGATGATGATCAGCGGCTGGCGGCGGTTCAGGTAGGTTTCCATGGCCTCCCACATGCGCACCACGCGGCCTTCGGGCTCGATGCGCGCCAGCGAGCCCTTGTGCTGCACGCCGTCGATGACGGCCATCTCGTTGACCAGCTGCGGGTTGGCGAAGGTGGCCCGCATGGCGGTGAGGTGGTCGCCGCGGTGGGTGGCGTAGGAGTTGAAGTCTTCCTCGGGCAGGCCCATGCGCGCCAGGTATTCGCCCGCCGCGCTGTCGGCCAGGATGGCGTTGGAGGGCGACAGGTGGTCGGTGGTGATGTTGTCGGGCAGCAGCGCCAGCGGCCGCATGTTGCGCAGCGTGCGCGGGAAGGCCGCCAGCGCGCCCACGCCTTCGGTATCCCAGTAGGGCGGGCGGCGGATGTAGGTGGACTGGGGGCGCCAGTCGTACTGGGGCGAGGCTTTGTCTCCATCGTCCTTGCGGATGGCGAACATGGGTTCGTAAACGGCGCGGAATTGCTCGGGGCGCACGGCCTGGGCAACGATGGCGTCGATCTCCTCGTCGGCGGGCCACAGGTCCTTGAGGCGGATCTCGCGGCCGTCCACCACGCCCAGCACGTCCTGCTCGATATCGAAGCGGATGGTGCCCGCCAGCGCATAGGCCACGACCAGCGGCGGCGAGGCCAGGAAGGCCTGTTTGGCATACGGATGGATGCGCCCGTCGAAGTTGCGGTTGCCCGAGAGCACGGCCGTGGCGTAGAGGTCGCGCTCGACGATTTCCTGCTGGATCCTGGGGTCCAGCGCGCCGCTCATGCCGTTGCAGGTGGTGCAGGCAAAGGCGACGATGCCAAAGCCCAGCTGCTGCAGCTCGGTGAGCAGCCCGGCCTCCTTCAGGTACAGCTCCACGGCCTTGGAGCCCGGCGCCAGCGAGGACTTGACCCAGGGCTTGCGCGTGAGACCCAGGCGATTGGCATTGCGCGCCAGCAGCGCCGCGGCGATGACGTTGCGCGGGTTGCTGGTGTTGGTGCAGCTGGTGATGGCCGCGATGATGACGGCCCCATCGGGCATCAGGCCCTGGCGCTCCTGGGCGCGGGCGGCCTGCAGTTTTGCCGCATCGGCAATGCCGCGCTCGGCCAGGGCCGAGGTGGGCAGGCGCCGGTGCGGATTCGAGGGACCGGCCATGTTGCGCACCACGGTGGACAGGTCGAACTGCAGCACGCGCTCGTACTGGGCATCGGCCAGGCTGTCGCTCCAGAAACCTGCGGTGCGCGCATAGGCCTCGACCAGGCGCACCTGGGCCTCGTCGCGGCCGGTCAGGCGCAGGTAGGCCAGGGTCTGGTCGTCAATGGAGAACATGGCCGCCGTGGCGCCGTATTCGGGGCACATGTTGGAGATGGTGGCGCGGTCGCCGATGCTCAGGCTGTCGGCGCCCTCGCCAAAGAATTCCACATAGGCGCCGACGACTTTTTTCTGGCGCAGGAATTCGGTCAGGGCCAGCACGATGTCGGTGGCGGTGATGCCGCCCTGGCGCCGGCCCGTGAGGCGCACGCCCACGATCTCGGGCATGCGCATCCAGGAGGCGCGGCCCAGCATGACGTTCTCGGCCTCAAGGCCGCCCACGCCCACGGCGATCACGCCCAGGGCATCGACATGGGGCGTGTGCGAGTCGGTGCCGACACAGGTGTCCGGGAAGGCCAGGCCATCCTGTACGGTCACCACGGGGGACATCTTCTCCAGATTGATCTGGTGCATGATCCCGTTCCCTGCAGGGATCACATCCACGTTGGCGAAGGCTTTTTTTGTCCACTCGATGAAGTGGAAGCGGTCCTCGTTGCGGCGGTCCTCGATGGCGCGGTTCTTCACGAAGGCATCGGGATCGAAGCCGCCGCACTCCACGGCCAGCGAGTGGTCCACGATGAGCTGCACGGGCACGACGGGGTTGACCTGGGCCGGGTCGCCGCCTTCGGCCGCAATGGCGTCGCGCAGGCCGGCCAGGTCCACCAGAGCGGTCTGGCCCAGGATGTCGTGGCAGACCACGCGCACGGGGTACCAGGGAAAGTCGATGTCGCGCCGGCGCTCGATGAGCTGCAGCAGGTAGCCGTCCAGCTGCGCGGGATCGGCGCGGCGCACGAGGTTCTCGGCGTGGACGCGGGCGGTGTAGGGCAGGCGTGCCCAGGCGCCGGGCGAGAGCGCATCGACGGCGGCGCGCGCATCGATGTAGTGCACCGTGGTGCCGGGCAGGGGTTTCTTGTGGTCGTTGTTCATGGGGCGGATGCAATGCGGGCAGGCCTGCAGCCCGCCCGCCAGGTTCAGGACAGCGGCGGCTCAGGCGCGCGCATCGAGGGGCACGAACTTCTGGTCATCCGGCCCCGTGTAGTTGGCGCTGGGGCGGATGATCTTGTTGTCCTGGCGCTGCTCGATCACGTGCGCGGCCCAGCCGCTGGTGCGCGCGATCACGAACAGCGGCGTGAACATGGCCGTGGGCACGCCCATCATGTGGTAGCTGACGGCGCTGAACCAGTCCAGGTTGGGGAACATCTTCTTGACCTCCCACATCACCGATTCCAGCCGGTCGGCAATGTCGTACATGCGGGTGGTTCCGGCCTCGTCGGACAGGCGCTTGGCCACGCCCTTGATGACCACGTTGCGCGGGTCGCTGACGGTGTAGACCGGGTGGCCGAAGCCGATCACCACTTCCTTGGCATCGACGCGGCGGCGGATGTCGGCCTCGGCCTCGTCGGGCGTGTCGTAGCGCTTCTGGATCTCGAAGGCCACCTCGTTGGCGCCGCCATGCTTGGGCCCGCGCAGCGCGCCGATGGCGCCCGCGATGGAGGAATACATATCGCTGCCCGTGCCCGCGATCACGCGCGCCGTGAAGGTGGAGGCGTTGAACTCATGCTCTGCATAGAGGTTGAGCGAGGTGTGCATGGCGCGCACCCAGCCTTCGGACGGCCGGTGGCCGTGCAGCAGATGCAGGAAGTGGCCGCCGATGGAGTCGTCATCGGTCTCCACCTCGATGCGCCGGCCCGAATTGCTCCAGTGGTACCAGTACAGCAGCATGGAGCCCAGGCTGGCCATGAGCCGGTCGGCAATGTCGCGGGCACCCGCCAGGTTGTGGTCGTCCTTTTCGGGCAGCACGCAGCCCAGGGCCGAGACGCCGGTGCGCATCACGTCCATCGGATGGGCGCCGGCAGGCAGCTGCTCCAGCGCCTGCCTGACGCTGGCCGGCAGGCCGCGCAGCGCCTGCAATTTGGTCTTGTAGGCCTGCAGCTCGGGGCGCGTGGGCAGCTTGCCGTGCACCAGCAGATGGGCGATTTCCTCGAACTCGCAGACCTCGGCAATGTCCAGGATGTCGTAGCCGCGATAGTGCAGGTCGTTGCCCGAGCGGCCCACGGTGCACAGCGCGGTGTTGCCGGCGGTCACGCCCGACAGCGCGACGGATTTCTTGGGCTTGAATGCGGACGCAGATGGCGCTGTTGACGCAGATGGCGCGTCGATGGTCGTGGTACTCATGAAAGGGTCTCCTGGTTCAGATAGGAATGGGCAATGGCGGCAGGAAGGCCGTTGTGGTCGACAGCCACCATCTCGAACAGGCCCTTGAGCACGTCCTCGCAGGCAATGCCCGGCGCCTGGGCCGACGCGGTGACGCAGACCGTCATGGAGCTGCGCCCCACGCGGCTGACCCAGCCGCGCAGGACGATCTCGTGGCCCACGGGCACGGGTGCCAGGAAGTCCACGCCGGTGACGGCGGCCATCACGATCTCGCGCTGTGCCAGGCTGCGCGCAGCGAGAAAGGCCGCCTTGGCCATGAGCTGCAGGCCCTGGCCCGCGAACAGCGTGCCGTGGTGGTTGGCCAGCGCGGGCAATACCAGTTCATGCAGCTCGGCGGTTCCGGTGGGTGTTGTCATGTTTCGCAATTTACGCAAAATAGCGCCCCTGCCATAGTGCTGAAAAGGCGAATTCTTGCGAAACGAAGTCCGCGAATTTGCAAATTCTGCGAATAACAGCCACCCGAGGAAACAGCCATGAAGAAGACGTTCATGGGCGTCAAGCTGCGCAAACTGCGCGCGGAGCACGGCCTGTCCCAGATCGCCCTGGCCCACGCGCTGGGCCTGTCGCCCAGCTACCTGAACCAGCTGGAGCAGAACCAGCGGCCGCTGACGGTGTCGGTGCTGCTCAAGCTCAACCGCGCGCTGGGCGTCGATATCCAGCAGTTCTCGGAGGACGAGGAAGCGCGCCTGGTCGCCGGCCTGCGCGAGGCCCTTGCCGAGGCGCCCGAATCCATTGCCCTGCCCGAGCTGCAGGAAGTCGCCGCGCAGATGCCCGCCCTGGGACGTGCGGTGATGGCGCTGCACCGCCGCCATCTGGAAGCCCTGGAGCGCATCGAGAGCATGTCGCTCAGGCTGGGCGATGACCGCTCGGACATGCCGGTGGCGCGCACCATGCCGTTCGAGGCCGTGCGCGATTTCTTCTTTGCGCACCAGAACTACTTCGATGAAGTGGACCGCGCGGCCCAGGCTCTGGCCGGCGAGGCGCGTGCGGACCCGGGCCATCTGGCGGACTGGCTGGTCCGGCGGCTGCAGCAGCGCCACGGCGTGCAGGTGCATCGCCTGGAAGACTCCCGGCAAAGCCAGCGCCGGTTCGACCCGGCCACGCGCTCGCTGTGGCTGTCCTCGGCGCTGGAGCCTGCGCAACAGGCCTTCCAGCTGGGCACGCAGTTGGCCTTGCTGGAGATGGGCGACACGCTGGACCGGCTGATCGCCACCGCCGCCTTCCAGGGCGACCCGGCCTCAAGCAAGCTCGCCCGCGTGGGCCTTGCCAACTACTTTGCGGGCGCGCTGTTGCTGCCCTACGACCTGTTCCTGGAATCGGCCGAGCAGCTGCGCTATGACATCGACCTGCTGGGCCAGCGCTTTGGCGTGGGCTTTGAAACCGTCTGCCACCGGCTGAGCACGCTGCAGCGGCCCGGCGCGCCCGGCGTGCCCTTCTTCTTTGTGCGCGTGGACCGCGCGGGCAATATCTCCAAGCGCCAGTCGGCCACGCATTTCCACTTCAGCCGCACCGGCGGCACCTGCCCGCTGTGGACGGTGTACGAGGCCTTCGGCCAGCCCGACCAGGTGCTGCGCCAGCTCGCCAGCATGCCCGACGGGCGGCGCTACCTGTGGATTGCACGCTCGGTCTCGCATGGTCAGCGGGGCTATGGTTCGCCGCGCAAGACCTTCTCCATCGGCCTGGGCTGCGACATACGCCATGCCTCGCGCCTGGTCTATGCCAAGGGGCTGGACCTGGGCGATCCGGAATCGGCCACGCCCATCGGCATGGGCTGCAAGGTCTGCGAGCGCGACCAGTGCACGCAGCGCGCCTTTCCCTATGTGGGAAAGGCGCTGCATGTGGATGAGAACGCCAGCCGCTTTGCGCCGTACGGCGTAGGCGGCTAGCAACCCCCAGGCATCCTGTGCCAGGTCAGGAGGCCGCGCGCATGCGGTCGCGCAGATCGCGCACTTCGTCGTGGTTGCGCTGCGCGCCCTGGGCCTGGCGCTCCACCATCACGCGGATGGCCGGAGGCAGCGGCTGCTTGAGCGCCTTGCGGTACTGGGCCACGGCGGAATCCTCGCCGCGCTCGCACTCCTCCAGCACGGCCTTGTCGTCCTGCGAGGTCAGCGCCGTCTTCACCGACACCCAGCCCCGGTGCAGCGCGCCGGCCACCGTGCCGCCCGATGCGGGCTCGCGGCCCAGCTTGCGGATCTCGGCCTCCAGCTCCAGCGCGGCGGCGCCGCACTCGGCGCTGTGGCGCAGGAACAGGGTCTTGAGGTCCGGCGAGTCGGCGTTCTCGGCCGAGGTGCGAAAGCCGTACTCGCCATCGCGGCAGGATTCGAGCAGGTCGTTGAGCACGTCGGCCACATCGTCGTTGTCGATGTCGCCGGTGTAGGCCGGTGCCACGATGGTCCCCGTGTCATCACGGACATCGCGAACGCCTGCGCGCTCCCAGGCTGCGCGCGCTGCGGGCCGGGCCTGATCCCAGTCCAGATGGCTGGCGCCACGGCGCGTGGTCCATTCGCGCTCCCATTCGGCGTCGAAGGCATCGAAATCGGCATCGCGGCGCGCGGCGGCCGCGTTCCAGCCCAGCTCGTAGGCGGGGCGGTATTCCTCGTAGCTGCGGCCTGCCACGTAGTAGGGCTCGTTCTGGTAGGCGTCGCGCCAGTAGGCGTCCTCGACCGTGGGATTGACGGCTTCGGCCGCGCCCTTGCCGGCCAGCCCGCCGACCACGGCACCGGCCACACCGCCCACGGCAGCACCGATGGGGCCGCCCATTGCGCCGAATGCAGCGCCGGTCACGGCACCGCCTGCAGCGCCTATGCCGGTGCCCACGGGATGTGCGCCGGGCGCGTCGGACAGCGGGTCACGGTTTGCGGGATTCGATTGCGTCATGGAATGTGCTCCTTGGCAGTTGAAAGTGATGTCTATCGTGATCGCCGTGGCGCGCCGCCGGCGTGCGCGCTTGCGGCCATGTGCCGTAGGAACGCGGCGACCGGGCCTTGCGGACATCGCGCCAGTGGCCTGTGGCCATTTTTCGCACCCCGGCACAGGGCAATCGGCGTGCCTGAGAACGGCGTTCATGCGCGAGGCATCTTTTCGTTCCTGCGCTTTCGGCGTGGTCCCACGGCGGCTGCGAAAGGGCCAAGAGACCATGGCCCAAGCGCCGCCTGCGCAGGCCCGCGAATGAAAGGAAGACGCCATGAAAGACAAGACCCCATCCGCATCCAAGTCCTCTGCACCCACACAGGCGAAGCCGTCGGGCGATGGCCAGACCAAGATGCCGGGACAGGTCGGCAAGGCGCCCCATGCGCCCGGTGAATCCGATGCATCCGACGCATCCGAACAGGGCCTGCGCCTTCCGCACGAGCGCGACCAGAGCCTGGACGCTACCAGCGATGCGCCCGATCCGGTGATGCGCCAGGCCCATGACGACCTCGCCTCCGGCCAGGTCGATACCGACATGCGCCAGACGCCGGGCCTGGATGCCGAACGGCGCAAGAAGATGGTGCGCAAGCAGCCTTGATTGCACCTGAAGCTTGCACCTGAAGCGCAACGAGCTGCTGGCAGCCAACAAGATCGCCAGCAACCGCATGACCGGCATCGAAGGGCTCTGGACGGGGAGCAGCTGCAGCAAGGGGCGGCCTTCCACGTCAATCTGGCCGCCCGCGCGCACGAAAGCGGAGCCTGCAAGGAATGCCACTCCATCGACAAAGACGACCCGGCACGGCCCTGCAACTGAGGTGCCCGCGCTTTACTCCATACAGGAGCAACCCCATGCCCGACATTCCCGACTGGCTCCAGTGGCCTGCCTTTCTGGCCTCCATCGCCGGCGCCTGGTGTGTGGGCTCGCGTTCTGCGCAAAGGCGCAACCTGGGCTTCTGGGTCCTGATGCTCAGCAATGCGCTGTGGGCGCTGTGGGGCTGGTCCACGGCGGCCTGGGCGCTGGTGAGCCTGCAGTTCTGCCTGGCCATCACCAACATCCGCGGCTCCATCAAGGCCGAGCGGTGAGCAGGCCATGGCAGCAGACGCTTTCCTGATGTCGATCCACGAAACCGGCAACCCATACCCTGGCGCCTCCATGGAAACACCCCCATCCCCCACCTGCAGATCCGCCCTGTTCCTCGACTTCGACGGCACGCTCGTGCCGCTGGCCGAGACCCCGGACGCCATTGCGCCAGACCCCGTCCTGATCCCCATGCTGGCCAGGCTGCAGGGTCTGTTGGGCGGTGCGCTGGCCATCGTCACGGGTCGGCAGGTCGAGATGCTGGACCACTTTCTGGCGCCGCTGCATCTGCCCGCCGCCTGCGAGCACGGCCTGCAGCGGCGGGATGCCGCAGGCCGCCTGCACATGCAGGCATCGGCCATGCCAGAGACCGTGCTGCAGATGTGCAATGCCTTGGCGGCCGATCATCCGCGCCTGCTGGTGGAGCGCAAGCGCTCCTCGGTCGCACTGCACTACCGGCGTGCGCCAGAGCTGGCGGCGCTGTGCCTGGACATGTTGGGCCGCGCCCTGCGACACCAGCCCGGGCTGGAGTTGCTGCACGGCAAATGCGTGCTGGAGGTCAGGCCCGCAGGCGTGGACAAAGGCCACGCCATTGCGGCCTTCCTGCGCGAAGCGCCGTTCGCCGGCCGCACCCCGGTGTTTGCCGGTGACGATGTCACGGACGAGAGCGGCTTTGCCGTGGTGCAGGCGCACGGCGGCATGGCGATCAAGGTGGGCGAAGGCGCAACCAGGGCCCGCCACCGGCTGGGCAGCCCGCAGGCCGCGCATGCCTGGCTGAAGTCCGCATGCATGCACCTGGCTGCGCAGACCTGCGCGGAGGTGCTGCCATGAGCCGGCTGGTGGTGATCTCCAACCGCGTGGCCGATCCGCGCAGGGCCGCGGCCGCGGCCGGGGGCCTTGCCGTGGCCATGGGCGATGCGCTGCGGCAGACGGGCGGCCTGTGGTTCGGCTGGAGCGGCGCCGTCACCGACGACGGTGCCCAGGCCGCGCCGGCCGGCCATGTGCACCGCACCCAGGCAGGCAACGTCACGCTGGCCACGGTGGACCTGGACCGCGCGGACCATGACAGCTACTACGCGGGCTACAGCAACGGCGTGCTGTGGCCCGTCTTTCACGGACGGCTGGACCTGGCGAGCTTCGACACGGGCCATGCGGCCGGCTACCGCCGCGTGAACCAGCTGCTTGCGCGCAGGCTGCTGCCCCTGCTGGCGCAGGACGACATCCTCTGGGTGCATGACTACCACCTGATCCCGCTGGCGGCCGAGCTGCGCGCCCTGGGCTGCCGCCAGCGCATCGGCTTTTTCCTGCACATCCCATTGCCCCCGCCGACCCTGCTGGCGGCCATTCCCGAGCATGCATGGCTGATGCGCTGCCTGTTTGCCTACGACCTTGTGGGCCTGCAGACCCGCCAGGACGTGCAGCATTTCGAGCGCTATGTCTGCGACGAGGCCGGGGGCCAGTCGCTGGGCGATGGCGCCTTGCGTGCCCATGGGCAGCGCCTGGTGTGCCGCGCCTTCCCCATCGGCATCGATGTGGAGGGCTTCGCGGCGCTGGCCCTGTCCGGCGCATCGCAGGACATGCATGCGCGCATGAAGCACGAGTACGCACAGCGTCGCCTGCTGCTGGGCATAGACCGGCTGGACTACTCCAAGGGCCTGCCGCAGCGCCTGCGTGCCTTTCGGGAGCTGCTGGCCCGCCATCCCGAGCAGCGCCGGCGCGCCACGCTGATCCAGATCGGCTCGCCCACGCGCGAGGGCCTGGACGCGTATGCCGACATACGGCGGGAGCTTGAATCGCTGTGCGGCGCCGTCAACGGCGACTACGGCGAGCTGGACTGGATGCCCGTGCGCTACATCCACCAGACCCTGCCGCGCGATGGCATTCCGGGCCTGTGCCGCGCGGCGGCCGTGGGCCTGGTCACGCCGCTGCGCGACGGCATGAACCTCGTGGCCAAGGAATATGTGGCGGCGCAGGACCCGGCCGACCCGGGCGTGCTGGTGCTGTCGCGGTTTGCCGGCGCGGCCGAGCAGCTGCAGGAGGCGCTGCTGGTCAATCCCTACGACGTGCACGGCACGGCCGCCGTGGTGCAGCAGGCCCTGCAGATGCCCCTGCAGGAAAGGCGCCAGCGGCACCAGCGGCTGCTGCAGCGCATCGCCGAGCAGGACGTGCACTGGTGGCGCAAGGCCTTTCTGTCTGCCTTGAAAGAGGCCAGGCCGCTGGAGCACAGGGAAAGGGAAGCCTTCGGCATCCCCGTTCCCTCGATCAGGCAGGAGCAGGCACCGCTGCGCCTGGAGCTGGCCGCCTGCCCTGCCGACGGCGTGGAACGGGACGCCTGCCGGTCGGTGGTCTCCGACAGGTAATGCCTTCCTGCTCCTGCGGCGCCGCGTTCATCCTCCCGGCACCATGGCATCGCCCGGCCCCACCCCCATTTCCCGGGCTGCGCACGACACACAAAAGGAAGGCAAGCGGCGATGGCCCAGCACGACAACGAGCACGCCCATGCGTGGACATGCAGCGACACGCTGGCGCAGGCCTTGCGCGGCCACACGGACCTGTCGCCAGCGGACCAGTTGGCCCTGCTGGTGGCGCAGGGCGCCGACCGCCTGCCGCTGCCGGGCCATGGCCACACGCTGCTGCGCTGGCGCGCACTGGCCGAGGTGGCCGCCCACAGCCTGAGCCTGGCCAAGCTCTATGAAGGCCATACCGATGCCCTGGCCATCCTGTCCGAACTGCAGGCCGACCTGGCCACCGAAGGACTGCGCTGGGCCGTCTGGTGCGCCGAGCCGCCGGGCGAGCGCGTGCAGGCCACGTCCACGGCCCCCCATGCTGCGGCACATGCCGGCATGGCCGTGCAGCTGTCCGGCCACAAGCCCTGGTGTTCGGGCGCGCGCGCGGTGGACCGTGCCCTGGTCAGCGGCTGGCTGGCCGACGGCCGGCGCTGCCTGATCGCCGTCACCATGGACCAGCCCGGCATCCGCAGGGACGACAGCCACTGGCAGGCCGTGGGCATGGCCGCCAGCGCCAGCGCCGATGTGCACTTCGACGGCGCCACCGGCGTGCTGGTCGGGGCCCCGGGCCAGTACCTGAGCCGCCCCGGCTTTCACCATGGCGGCGCGGGCGTTGCTGCCTGCTGGCATGGCGCGGCAGCGCGCATCTCCAGCCATCTGCAGCAGGCCGTCGGTCAAGGCGAGGACCCGCACCGCCAGGCCCACCTGGGCGCGCTGGATGTGGCCCTGGCCGGCGCGGCCGGCCTGCTGCGCGACGCTGCGGCCCGCATCGATGCCACGCCCTCGGACCCCTGCCTGCTGGCCGTGAGCCGCGCCCGCCTGGCCGTGGAAGCCGCCGCCGAAGAGGTGCTGCGGCGCGTGCCGCGCGCCATCGGACCGGGCCCGCTGTGCAAGAACAGGGGCCTGGCGCAGCTGATGGCCGACCTGCCCGTCTTCATCCGCCAAAGCCATGCCGAGCGTGACCAGGCCGCGCTGGGCCGCCTGCTGGCCGACAAGGCACAGGTCTCGCAGGCACCGGGAGGCGCGGCATGGATGCTGTGAAGCCGCGCCTCATTGAGGGCCGGGGCACGCCGGAATCGCGCTGGCAGGCCTGGTTTGCGCAGCGCCGGCCAGCGCAGGTATCCATGGACGACCTGCTGGACGGCCGGCGCCGCGCTGTCATCGTCGCGCCGCACCCCGATGACGAGATCCTGGGCTGCGCCGGCCTGCTGCGCCGCTGTGCCGAGCGGGGCATGCCCTGCCTCATCGTCTCCGTGACCGATGGCGGAGCCAGCCACCCCGACTCGACGCTGTGGCCGCCGCAGCGGCTGGTGCGCGAGCGCGTGCAGGAGAGCACCCAGGCCCTGGCCCTGCTTGCGCCGCAGGCGCAGGTGCTGCGGCTGGGCCTGCCCGACGGCCGTATCGCCGAGCATGCAGCGCAGTTGCTGCAGCGGCTGGAGCCGTTGCTGCAGCCCTCGGATGCGCTGCTGTGCACCTGGCGCGAAGACGGTCACCCGGACCACGAGGCCACGGGCCAGGCCTGCGCCACGGCAGCCCTGCACGCGGGCTGCCGGCTCTTCGAGCTGCCGATCTGGGCCTGGCACTGGGCCGAGCCCGGCGACGCGCGCGTGCCCTGGCACCGCGCCGCCGCCATTGCGCTGGCGCCGCAGGAGCTGGCGCTCAAGCGCCAGGCCCTGTCGTGCTTTCGCAGCCAGCTGCTGCCCGACCCGTCCACGGGCCGCGACGCCATCCTGCCGTCCTGGGCCACGCAGCGCCTGCTGCGTCCGTTTGAAGTGGTGTTTCTATGAACGGCGCCCGGCAGCACTTCGAGCGGATGTACCAGGCCGACCCCGACCCCTGGCAGGTCGCATCGCGCTGGTACGAGCGGCGCAAGCGCGACCTGCTGCTGGCCGCCCTGCCGCGCGAGCGCTATGCCCACGGCTTCGAGCCCGGCTGCGGCAATGGCGAGGCCACGCAGCGCCTGCTGCAGCGCTGCGACCGGCTGTGCGCCGTCGACTTCTCGGACAGGGCCGTGGATCTGTGCCGGCAGCGGATTGCGCCGCAGGACCGCGCCCGCCTGGACCTGCAGGCCCTGCCCCTGCCCTGGCAATGGCCACAGGTGCCCCAGCAAGGCTTCGATCTCATCGTGGTCTCGGAGCTTGCCTACTACTTCGACGACGCGGCCCTGGCGCATTTCAACCGCCAGTGCCTGGCCTCGCTGCAGGGCGGCGGCCACTGGCTCATGTGCCACTGGCGGCATGGGGCGCACGATCACCTGCAGAGCACCCGCGCCCTGCATGACAGCGTGTCGGCCCATGCGCAGCTGCACTTGCTGCTGAGCCACAGCGAACCGGATTTCCAGCTGGACATCTGGCAGAAAACCCCTGAAAGGACGGACAGATGATCGGCGTGTGCATCCCAGCCCATGACGAGGAAGACCTCATAGGCCGCTGCCTGGACAGCGTGTTTTGCGCGGCCGCCCATGCCGACCTGCAAGGCGAGACCGTGGCCGTCGTGGTGGTGCTGGACAGCTGCCAGGACGCCACCGAATCGGCCGTGCGCCGCTGGCCCGCCATCCCGTTGTCCATTGCCGCGCGCAACGTGGGCAAGGCGCGGGCCCTGGGGTCGGAGTACCTGCTGCTGCTGGGCGCCCGCTGGCTGGCCTTCACGGACGCCGACACCACCGTCTCGCCGAGCTGGCTGGCCGACCAGCTGGCGCTTCAGTCCGACGTGGTCTGCGGCACGGTGCAGGTGGCCGACTGGTCGGCCCACGGCGTCCAGGCGGACACGGCGCGGCGGCACTTCGAGACCACCTACACGGACCGCGACGGCCACCGCCACGTGCATGGTGCCAACCTGGGCATCTCAGCCTGGCACTACCGCCAGGCCGGCGGGTTCGACGCACGCACCTGCGGCGAGGACCAGGACCTGGTGGACCGCCTGGCGGCCGGCGGCGCCCGCATCGCCTGGTCGGCCCGGCCCCGGGTGATGACCAGCGGCCGCGCCTACTCGCGCGTGGCCGACGGCTTTGCCGGTGCGCTGCGCCAGGGATGGGCCCTGCCCGGCGACGCGCCGCCTGAGCTGCCCGTGCTCCAGGGCGCCCTGGCGCAGCAGGCCCTGGCCCTGCCTCAACCGCAGGCCGGCTCGTCCACGCGGTAGCAGTCCCTGAGGAACACCGGCAGGTCGTTGGCCGGCGGCACGAAGGGCACCTGGTACATCATGTCGCTGACAAAGCCACGGTGGTAGCTGCCGTGGTTCACCACGTGCAGCACGATCTGCTCGCGCGTCATGGCACCCTGCCCGCCGCCCACGAACTCGAAGTGCACGACCTTCGCCAGTTCCTCGTCCGGGCATGCGTCGACGAACTCCACATACCAGCGGTCCATTGCCTGCACGGATTCCCACAGCGCCTGCAGCGTGGGCGTGTGGTCGGTGTTGCGCATGGTGTAGCCATGTTTGCGGCCCTGCAGGTGGTGCCTGAAGATGTCCTCCACCACAAGGACGTGGTTCAGCGTGCGCACCATGTTGCCGAAGCTCGTGGGGCGCTGCTTCAAGGCCTCGCCTTCGGGCAGCTCCATCACGCTCTTGAAGGTCAGGCCGTTGGCCCAGGCCTTGTAGCGCACCAGCATTTTCAGGTTGGCCCTGGCCGATGAGACGGGAGCGCGCAGGCTCTCCTGGATCGCTGTCATTCGTGGGTTCCTTCGGTGTGGATCAAAGGCCGCTCAGTGCGCCTTCGACATGGGTGCGCGCCGTGCCGCCCACCCAGACCTGGCCCGTGCCGTCACGGGTCAGGAAGATGCGGCCGTCACGGCCCAGGCAGCGGCCCTGGGCGGCAACGTAGTCGCTGTCCATCACCCCCGTCGCAAACAGCCACTGCGCCAGCGAGGCGTTGAGGCTGCCGGTGACGGGGTCTTCGACGATGGCGCCCTGGTGATCGGAGAAGAAGGCGCGCACCTCGCAGGCGGCAGGGCTGGCACCGCCGACACCCCTGGCATAGGGCCCCACCACGCCCACGTCCATGCGCGTGGGCCACTGCCGGGCCGGGTTCAGCGCCAGCACCTGCTCGGCCGAGGCCAGGCGGATGCCCAGCCAGCCGGGGCCGTTGTCTATCCACGAGGCGGCCTGCACCTCTTCGGCGGTGATGCCCAGCATGCGCAGCGCGGCATCCAGCTCGTCGGCGGTGGGCGCGCCAAAGCGCAGCATGGGCGGCGCGGCGAATGCCAGCCGCCCATGCTCCTGCCGTATCTGCACCAGGCCCGCCCCGCACTCCTGGACGATGTGGCCTGCGTTCCTGGGCGCACCGCGCTGGGACAGCCAGGCATGGCAGCTGCCCAGCGTGGGATGGCCGGCAAAAGGCATCTCCCGGTCCAGCGTGAAAATCCTCACGCGGTAGTCGGCCTGCGCCTGCGTGGGCGGAAGCAGGAACGCGGTTTCGGAGAGGTTGAACCAGCGTGTCAGCTGCTGCATCTGTGCGGTGGTCAGCGCCTGCCCACCGGTGATCACGGCCAGCGGATTGCCGGACAGCGGGCCGCTGGCGAAAACGTCGACCATATGAACGGCAATGCTCATGAAGACAGTCCTTGTTGCATGGGAAGGAAAAGAAGGGGAAACGGACGGCGGTCCCGATCTGCGCTACGGCCGCACATCGGCGCGATGCACCACATGGACCTTGTTGCCGTCGGGATCGCGCAGGTAGGCACCGTAGTAGCCATCGCCGTAATGAGGTCGCGGGCCGGGCGGGCCTTCGTCGCTGCCGCCACGCGCCAGGCCGGCGGCATGGGCCGCGTCCACCGCGTCGGGCGACGGGGCCACAAAGGCCACCATGGCGCCATTGCCCGCCGTGGCCGGCTCGCCGTTGAAGGGGCTGTAGACATAAAAGCGCGGCAAGGCCGCCGGCGGCGCCACCCAGCACAGCGCGGCCGGCCCGCCATCGGGCTGGACGGCGCGGCGCTGCAGTCCCAGCGGGAAAAGCACCGCGTCATAGAAGCGGCCGGCCCGCTCGAGATCACGGGCGCCGACGGTGATGTGGCTGAACATGGAGTGAACGTTACACTATCGACAAATGAAATAGTGTCACGGCACACTCATTTTTTCCTTGCCCCGACCATGCTCCTGCCCTCCCCCTGGACGCCCCGTCTTGCGCGCATTGAAGCCAGTGCCGCCGAGCGGCTGGCGCGCGCCCTGGCCGACGACATCGTCGAAGGCCGGCTGGCCGGCGGCGACCGCCTCCCCGCCCACAGGGACCTGGCCGACAGGCTGCAGATCGGCCTGGGCTCGGTGACCAGGGCCTATGCGCTGCTGGAGCGCCGGGGGCTGACACGCAGCGTCAGGGGCCGGGGCACCTTCGTGGCGTCACAGCAGGCGCAGGCTGGCGAGGACATCGACCTGTCTTCCAACGCGCCGCCGGCCGCCATCAGTGCGCGCGTCCTGGCTCGTACGCTGACCGGGATTGCGCGCAGCATCGATACCGATCATTTCAACTTCTATGCCCCGCCCCAGGGCCACCTGGAGCATCGCCGCGTGCTCGCGCGCTGGCTGCAGACGCTGGGCCTGAACGTGGAACCCGACCACATGGTGCTGACCAGCAGCGCGCGCCAGGCGCTGTCCCTGGCCCTGGACCTGGTCTGCCAGCCCCGGGGCCGGCTGCTGACCGAGCGCATCACCTACCCCGGTGCCATTGCCCTGGCCCGGCGCAAGGGCTGCGCCCTGCAGGGCCTGGCCATGGACGCGCAGGGCCTGCTGCCGCAGGCGCTGGCCGAGGCGCTGGACGGCATTCCCGCCGCCGAAGGCAAGGTGCTCTACCTCACCCCCACGCTGCACAACCCGACCACGGCCACCATGGGCGCGGAGCGCAGGCGGGCGATCGTGGATATCTGCCGGAACGCAGGCGCCTGGATCATCGAAGACGGCGTGTACGCCGCCTGCTTGCCCGATCACGCGCGCCTTGCGCACCTGGCGACCCTGGCGCCCGAGATCACCCTGCATGTGAACGGGCTGTCCAAGTCGCTGGGCCCGGGGCTGCAGGTGGGCACGCTGGTGCTGCCGCCAGCGCTGTGCGGCGCCGCGCTGGCGACGCTGCAGGAGCTGTCCATGGCGCCTTCGGCCCTGTCATGCGCCGTGGTCGATGAATGGCTGTCCCAGGGCGTGGTCGCCTCCCTGCAGGCCGACCTGCGCCATGAGGCACAGCGGCGCGTGCGGCTGGCCGCATCGCACCTTGCCCCACACCTGGGCGACAGCCGCCTGGTGCTGCACCCCGAGGCCTACAACGCCTGGCTGCCCATGGAGCGCGAGGCCGCCGACCGCCTGGTGTCGGCCGCAGCGGCGCTGGGCGTGACGCTGACCGATCCGGGCTCGCTGATGGTGGAGCCGCACGACCATGCCAGCGGGCTGCGCATCTGCCTGGGCGCCCCAGGCCTGGACGACCTGGACGGCGCCCTGGCGCAATTGGCCAGGCTGCTTACTGCGGAGCCCTGAGCTTGTTCTGCAGCGCCCTGGCCACGGCGCCCAGCACGGGCACCTTGGCGAAGATTTCCTCCACCGGGTCCCAGAAGTCGCGGTGCACTGCCACCAGTCCCTGCGCATCGAACTCCAGGTAGCTGGTGCCGCAGATGTGCATGGGCTGGCCCGATGCCCTGACAAAGCCCAGCTCCCACAGCAAAAAGCCGCTGTCCCCCTGCACCGCGCCCTGGCTGACGGCGAAGCGGGGCCGGTCCAGTTGCTCGAACATGTGGGCGAACACGCGCTGTATCGCTGCGTGGCCGCGCACATCGTTGAACGGGTCCTTGAACCGGGCCTGTTCCGCATAGAGGGCCAGCAGCGCCGGCAGGTTGTCGCGGCGCAGCGCCTCATAGGCCTGGGCCAGCCGGTCCAGTCGGGGATCGCCGAGGGCAGTGCTCATCGGTTTCAGGCTCCTGTGATGCGGCGAACCGCCGAGAAATACCAGGCATCGGGCAGGCAGCGCAGCAGCCGCACCCAGCGTGTGAAGCGGCGCGGAAAATTCATCTCGAAGCGCCCCTGTGCCCAGCCCTGCAGCATGTGCCGGGCGGCCTCGTCGGCACCGATCAGGGCCGGCATGCTGAAGCTGTTTTGCGCCGTCAGCGGCGTATCGACAAAGCCGGGGTTGATGATGGACACGCCCAGGCCCGGGCCGTGCAGGTCCAGGTAGAGGTTTTCTGCCAGGTTGTTGAGCGCCGCCTTGGTAGGACCGTAGGCCAGGGACATGGGCAGCCCGCGATAGCCTGCCACCGAGCCGACCAGGGCCAGATGCCCCTGGCCGGCCTCCAGCAGCATGGGCAGCACCGCATCGAGCAGGTGCAGCGCGCCGCCATAGTTCACGGCCAGGTGGCGCTGCATCTCGGCCAGGTCGAACTCGGTGGCGCGCTGGGGCCGGTAGTGGCCGGCACAGTACACCACCAGGTCGGGCGCCCTGCCCACATGGGCCCGCACGGCACGGGCTGCCTGTGCCACGGCCTGGGCATCGGTCACGTCCAGCGGCAGGGCCAGGCAGCCTTCGCGGCCGCGCACGAAATCCTGCAGCGCACCGCCATGCCGCGCAGAGACAATCACGCGCGCGCCCTGGCCGTGCAGCGCTTCGGCCGTGGCGCGCCCTATGCCCGAGGAGGCGCCCAGAAGCCATGCCGAGCGGCCCTTCCAGTCGCGCAGCGGCGGGTTCAGCCGGCGGGATAACAGTGGCATGGCCATCACTCCTTGATGATGGCCAGCGTCACGTCGCCCAGGTGCAGGCCGAGCTTGCTCATGGCCGTGCGGTTGAGCAGGGTGCGCCCGTCCATCAGGTACATCCAGTCGTCCATGCTGACGTTCCAGACCCTTCCGTCCACGGGCAGGGCCAGCACATAGCTCCAGCGGATGGCATTGCCCGCGCTCTGGCCCTGGGCCTCGCCCACCACGTCGTCGGCCCGGCCGCTGTAGCGGCCCTCGCCCAGGTGGCGGATATGCCAGATGCGCTGCTGCGTGCTGCCGTCGCTGTAGACGAAGTGCTCATCGAGCGTGCCCTCGTCGCCATTCCAGCGGCCCGTCATGCGCACGGTGAATCGCTTGACCACCTTGCCCGAGCGGTCCGTGAACATGCCGTGGGCCGTCAGCGGCCCGTTGAAGTACTGGCGCAGGTCCAGCGTCGGCTGCTCCTTGGCGTAGTCCTGCACGGAAGGACCGGCGCAGCCCGCCAGAGACAGCGCCAATGCCGCCCCCAGGCAGGCGCGCCGCAGTGGTGAAAACGAAGCGCAGTGGGTGATGTGGCTCATGTGTGCCTCCAGGAAGAATGCAGTCGCTCGGCGCGCCAGAGCAGCCCGGCCGCCGCCAGTTTGAGCAGGCAGGGCAGCCCGCCATAGGCCCAGGCCAGGGCCTGCAGGCCGGCCGGATCGGTGCTGCCGCTGCGGTAGCCCGCAACGGACAGCAGGGGCAGGGCCAGCCCTGCGGCCAGGGCCAGGTTGAGCTTGGTGGCGCAGGTCCACCACCCCAGGTAGCGGCCCTCGCCCTGGCCGCCCTGGCCGGACTCGTGGATCACGCCCGTGAGCAGTGCGCCCGGCAGGGCCAGATCCGCGCCCAGGGCCAGCCCGCTGGCCAGGCAGATCACGGCGAAGGCCAGGCCGTCACCCGTGCCCAGCCAGGGCGTGAAGCCGAAGGCCAGCACGCTGGCCAGCATGCCCGCGCGCCAGCTGGGCGCCAGGCCCCAGCGCGAGACGGCCTTCACCCACAGCGGCAGGCCCAGGGCCGCCGCGCCAAAAAAGCACAGCAGCAGCAGAGGCTGCATCCCGGGCACCTGCAATCTATCGGCCACGAAGAAGGGCAGCAAGGTGGCCGGAATGGCCGCGGCCACGCCGTTGACCATGAAGACGGCCAGCAGCCGGCGAAAGCCGGCATCCGCCCATGGTGAGATCCGAGAGGTGTCCGCCGTGGCCTGCTGCGGCAGCGTCACCGGCGCCTTGAGCCGGTACAGCCCCACCAGCCCCAGCGCCAGGCCCAGCGCCAGCACGGCGCTGGTGGCGTCCAAGCCCAGCCAGGCCGGCAACACGCTGGCCAGCAGCACACCGCCCAGCGTAGCGCCCTCGCGCCAGGCCGTGACGCGGGCCCGCCAGGCGGGCTGCCCGCCCCAGCGCGTGCCCCAGGCCTGGTGGACGATGGTGACGAAGCTGTAGGCCAGCGTGCACACCAGCAGGCTGCAGGCCAGCCAGCCCAGCATGGCGGCCTGGGCACCGCGCGGCGGATGCCACAGCGCCCAGAAGCCCAGGACCATCAGCAGGCTGGCCAGTGCAGCCGCCCACCACGCTGGCCGCATGCCCCGGCGCAGCAGCCGGTCGGCCTGGCGGCCGATGGCGGGGTCCACCAGGGCATCGAAGGCACGCGTGGCCAGCAGCACCGCGCCCAGCCCCGCCAGCGGCGCACCGGCCACGCTGGCGTAGTGGTAGGGCAGGTTCACATACAGCGGCAGGGACACGAACGCCAGCGGCGCGGCCAGGCCGCCATAGGCCAGCCCTGTGCGCCAGGGCAGCAAGGGGGCGGCGGCAGGGTGCGAGGCCATGGCGTGGTCCCGGGCGCTCAGGATTGGCCCAGCAGCGAGCTGCGCATGGCAGGTGCCGAGGTCTGGGGCGCGAGCCAGATGCCGAAGAACAGGCGCGCATAGTCGGCATCACGCAGCTGTGCAGTCTGGCGGCCGTTGTGGAAGAAGCGCACCTCGCCCTGGCCGTCGTTCAGGCCCAGCAGCCGGTCCTGGGCCGCCACATCGGGAAATGCCTGCTTCATCAGCGCCAGCCATTGGCGGGACTGCTCCTCGGTGAAGCCGTCGACCCTGCGCATTTCGGCGATGGAGCGCTCGGCGATGGCCGCGCCTTCGAGCTTGCGGTCATAGACCAGCTCCAGCGCGAACGGGTGGCGGGCGTAGTCTTCGGGCACAAAGCCCGGTGCGGCCCACAGCCGTGCCTCGTACACGCGCAGGCCGAAAAAGCGCAGCACGCCCGTGCCCACCAGGCGCGCGGCCGGCAGGGCGCTGCGCAGTTCGGCCGGAAGGTCGGCAGTCGGAGTCTTGGCGTGGAGTTCGTTGGGCATGGCGATCAGTGAAGGGACAAGGGCGCAGGCGGCGCCCCAGGCCAGCGCCTGGCGGCGCGGCATGTGACGTGGTGGCGATTTCATGGCAGGGGCCTGCGCAGCGTGAACTGGACGACATCGGTGTTGCCGGTGTCGAAGGCCGCCTCGCAGTAGGCGAGGTAGAAGGTCCAGATGCGCACGAAGCGTTCGTCAAAGCCCTGGGCCCGCACGGCGTCGAGGTGGTGATCGAAGGCCTGGCGCCAGCGCCGCAGCGTCTCCGCATAGTCGCGGCCGAAGGCCATGCGGCGCTCCACCACCAGGCCGGCGCGCCGTGCCTCCTGCTCGAAGGCAGGAATGCTGGGCAGCAGCCCGCCCGGGAAGATGTACTGCTGGATGAAGTCGGTGGAGCGCAGATAGCGCGCGAACAGGTCCTCGCGCAGCGTGATGGTCTGTATGCAGGCCAGGCCCCCGGGCTTGAGGCAGTCGCGCAGCGTCTGGAAGTAGCCGCGCCAGTATTCGCGGCCCACGGCCTCGAACATCTCGATGGAGACGATGGCATCGAAGGGCTCGCCCGCATGCCGTGCCGGCAGGTCGCGGTAGTCCTGGTAGCGCAGCTCCACGGCATCGGCCAGGCCGGCCTGCCGCATGCGCTGCTGTCCCCAGGCCAGTTGCTCGCGCGACAGCGTCACGCCCGTGACCCGGGCGCCGAACTCCTGCGCCGCCGCCTCGGCCAGCCCGCCCCAGCCGCAGCCGATCTCCAGCAGGCGCTGGCCGGGCTGCAGCCGCACCTCGTCCAGCGTGCGCCTGAGCTTGGCCTGCTGGGCGTCCTGCAGGTCGGCGTGGCGCAGCGATTCACCCGTGCGCCCCTGGAACCAGGCGGCGCTGTAGCTCATGCCGGGGTCCAGCCACAGGCGGTAGAAATCGTTGCCCAGGTCGTAGTGGGCATGGATGTTCCTGGCGCTGCCGGCCCGCGTATTGCGCTGCAGCAGGTGGCGCAGGCGGTAGCCCAGCCGGCCCCACCAGCTGCCGTACACCAGGCTTTGCACATGGTCGCGGTTGGCCATGCACAGGCGCAGCAGGGCGGCCAGGTCGGGGCTGTCCCACTCGCCGGCGATATAGCCTTCGGCCAGCCCGATGTCGCCCGATTTGAGCGTGCGCTCCAGCGCCTGCCAGTCGTGCAGCACGCAATGCGCATCGGCAGCCCCCGACGGCGGGCGGGGCAGGTGCAGCAGGCGGCCATCGGGCTGCTCCAGGTCCAGCTGCCCGTGGGGCAGGCGTTCGAGCAGGTTCAGCACCCGGCGCGCCCGTGCAGGCGTGCGGCGCGGCGCTGCCGCGGAGGGGCTCAGCAGGGGGGCGGCGGTAGTGTTCATCTTGTGACGAAGCGCTTGGGCTCGGAGGGTTTGCCATGGAAAGGCACGCGCTTGGCCCAAAGGCGCAGCGCATGCCAGTGGATGCGGGCGACCACGCCCAGCGTCATCAAAGGGGTGCCGAAGAAGGCGCGGCGCACGGCGGCGGCATCCAGCGCCTGCAGCACGCCGCCCACGCTGGTCTGCAGCAGCGGGCCGTCCTCGTCATGCAGGTCCACGCGTGCCAGGGTGCGGTCTTCGCTGCGTTCGAAGCGGAAGCGGTACTCGCCGCGCACCTCGCAGAACGGCGAGACGTGGAATTGCTTGCGCGCCACCTGCTCCCTGCCCCAGGCCAGGTCCGGCCCCGCCAGCAGATAGGCATGGCGCTCGCCAAAGGTGTTGTTGACCTCGGCCAGCACGGCGGCCAGCGACCCGTCGGCGCGGTGCGCATACCAAAAGCTCACGGGCTTGAACACGTAGCCCAGCACGCGCGGAAAGGTGTGCAGCCAGACTTCGCCATCGGCGTCGGCTATGCCTTCGCTGTGCAGCAGCTGCTCGAACCAGGCCAGTGCGTCGCAGCCGCCCTCGCCGTGGTCGCCGTCATGGAAGCTCAGCCAGCCACGGCGGTTGCGCCTGAGCGCGGCGTCCGGCTGCGTGCGCAGGCTGCGCATGGGCAGCATGAGGAAATAGCCCGGGTAGCGGAAGGCATGCTCCACCGGCCGCAGGCGGCGGTGCCAGACATGGCCGAAGCCGATGAGCGGCCGGGCCGTCATGCAACCCCCTCGAAGGCCGCGCTGGCGGGCAGGACGGGCAAGGTCGGCAGGGCATGCAGCAGGCCGTCGGCCGCGACCAGGCCCGAGCGCAGGCCGTCCTCGTGGAAGCCGTAGCCGCACCATGCGCCGCAGAACCAGGTCCTGCGCTGGCCTTGCAGGGCATCCACCCGGCCCTGGGCCTCGATGGCGGCCAGGTCGAACACCGGGTGGCTGTACTCGATGCGCGCGTGGACCTGGCTGTCATCGATGGGGCGCACCGGGTTCAGCGACACCATCACGGGCTGCTGCCACGGCAGGGGCTGCAGGCGGTTGAGCAGGTAGTGCAGGCAGACGCCGGCCCGGTCTTTTCCGGGATCGGCGGCGCGTTCGTAGTTCCAGGCGGCCCAGGCCGCCGGGCGGCGCGGCAGCACGCCGGCATCGGTGTGCAGCACGGCCTGGTTGGGCTGGTAGCGGATGGCGCCCAGCACGCTGCGCTCGAGCGGCGTGGCATCGGAGCCCAGCAGGCGCAGGGCCTGGTCGCTGTGGCAGGCCAGCACCACGGCGTCGAACCGCTCCGTGCCGTGCGCCATCTGCAGCAGCACGCCGTGCGCGGCGCGGCGTAGGCCCAGCACGGGCGCGTTCAGCCGGACCTCGTGGCGGCCGTCCTTTTGCAGCGCGGCCACCATGCGCCGCACATACTGGCGCGAACCACCGCGCACGGTGCGCCACTGCGGCCGGTCCGTGACCTGGATCAGGCCGTGGTTGTGGCAAAAGCGGATCAGCGTGGCCACGGGAAAGCGCAGCATCTGGTCGGTGGGGCAGGACCAGATGCAGCCCATCATGGGCAGCAGATAGTCCTGGCGAAAGGCCGGCCCGAAGCCGTGGTCGTCCAGGAAATCTTCGATGCAGCTGCGCAGCCGCGCTTCATCGCCTTCCTCGGCGATGCGCGTGGTCAGGCGGTTGAAGCGCAGGATCTCGGCCAGCATCTTCAGGAAACGGGGCCGCAGCAGATTGCTGCGCTGGGCGAACACACCGCCCAGCGAACTGCCGCTCCACTCCAGGCCCGCCCGGCCGCCGGCCTGCGGCACCTGCACGGAAAACGACATCTCGGCCTCCGCCGTGGGCACCTGCAGCTCTTCGAACAAACGGGTCAGCAGCGGATAGGTGCGGTGGTTGAACACCAGAAAGCCCGTGTCCACCCCCTGGCTCACGCCGCCCAGCGCCAGATCGACCGTGTTGGCATGGCCGCCGAAATGGCTGCCTGCCTCCAGCAGGGTCACGCCATGCCCGCCCGGCGCGCCGGCCAGCCGCCGTGCTGCGGCCAGCCCCGCAATCCCCGACCCGATGACTGCAATGCGATGCATGGGAGCGTCCTTCCTGGTTGAATCGATCAGTCAGACCATGAAGATCAAACTGTGAACTGATGAGTTCAAACTATATACCAAACGTATCCACTTTGCACTATTTGGTATCGGATATGACCTGTCGGGTCTAAAATATGGCTATGACAAGCCGCTCCTCCATCAAAGAACAGATACAGCGCGTGCGCGAGCAGGCCATCGTGGCGGCCGTCAACCGGCTGCTGGCCACCAAGGGCTACGACGCCATGACGGTGGACGAGGTGGCGGCCGAGGCCGGCATGGCCAAGGCCAGCCTGTACAAGCTGTTCACCTCCAAGGAAGAACTGGCAGGGGCCGCCATGGTGGGCGTGCTGGACCGCGCCCTGGCCTTCGTGGACGGCCTGCGCGACGAAGCCAGCCTGGCGGCCGAGGCCGGCACGCCCACGCTCCCGCTGGACCAGCTCAAGGCCGTGACGCGCTGGGCCATGCAGACCCAGCTGGAAGGCGAGATGCCCTCCCTGCCCGCGCAGAACTCCAACCTCAGCGCCTCGCTGCAATCCAACGACGACTACATGGACCGGCTGATCGCGCTGAGCAACCGCCTGAGCATCTGGATCACCGAGGCCCAGACC
The DNA here is from genome assembly GCF_018437695.1 of Delftia sp. WY8. NCBI lineage: Bacteria > Pseudomonadati > Pseudomonadota > Betaproteobacteria > Burkholderiales > Comamonadaceae > Delftia > Delftia sp. WY8. The sequence continues at coordinate 4,435,988 of NZ_CP049795.1, read as the reverse complement.
AGCGGCCAGATGCAGGCCACGCTGCCGGCCGAACTGGTGCTCTACACGCTGTTCGCGCGGGCCTGCGATCCGGTGGTGGCCCTGCTCAAGGAGTCGGGCCAGTACACGCACGCGCAGATCATCGACTGGGTGACCAGCACGACCTTCGACGGGCTGGCGGCGGCGGGCTGATCCGGTGCGCGGGATCGCACCGATCCCAATGCAAATGAGAATTCATATCAACTGGATAAAATGCCGGCAGTTTCTTGACGCACAAGAGGAAAGGCCCGGCACGTGCATCCATCCACCGACAGTGGCGCCAGCCAGGCTCTGGGCAGCATGTACGCGCAGCACAACCCTTGGCTGGTCGCGTGGCTGCAACGCAGGCTGGGCAACCGCTGCGATGCGGCCGACCTGGCCCAGGACACGTTCACGCGCATCTGGGTCAGCGCCAGGACGCAGGCCATCGAGGACATCCGGGAGCCTCGGGCCTATCTGACGACAGTGGCCCGGCGGCTGCTGGTCAATCACCTCGAACGCCGCTCGCTGGAGCAGGCCTACCTGGCCTCCCTGCACCTCCTGCCCCAGGCCACCGTGCCGTCCGTGGAGGCGCGGGCCATCCTGCTGGAGACGCTGCAGGAGCTCGATGCGCTGCTGGACGCCCTGCCCGCCAGGGTGCGCACGGCCTTTCTCATGTCCCAGCTGGAAGGCCTGTCCTACGAGGACATTGCCGACCGGATGCAGCTGAGCGTGCGCACCGTGACGCGCTACATGGCCCAGGGCTTTCGGCAATGCCTGCTGGTGATGCTGGAGCGCTGAGCATGCAGGCCGCAGACGCACGCATCCTGGACGAGGCCGCCCGCTGGCTGGCCCGCAGGCACGCCTCGGACTTCAGCGCGGCCGAGCAGGCCGAACTGGCGCGCTGGCGCAGCCAGAGCAGCCGGCATGAACAGATCTGGCAATGCGCCGAGCAGCTCAAGGGCCGCTTCAACACCGTGCCCGCCGCCGTCGGCATGGCCACGCTCAACCGCGCGCGCCCCTCGGCGGCACGGCGCCAGTTGCTGCGCTCGGCCGTGCTGGCCCTGGCCACGCCTGCGCTGGGCTGGCTGGCCTGGCGCCATCTGCCCTGGCAGGACTGGACGGCCGACTACCGCACGGCCAGGGGCGAGCGCCGCGCGGTCACGCTGGCCGATGGCAGCCGCGTGCAGCTGAACACGGCCTCGGCCATCAGCGTGCGCATGGATGGCACGGCGCGGCGCATCCGCCAGCATGCCGGGGAAATCCTGGTCGAGACCGCGCATGCGGCGCCCTACGCCTCCCAGCCTTTCATGGTGCAGACAGACGACGGCCAGATGCAGGCCCTGGGCACGCGCTTCATCGTGCGCAAGCTGGAGCGTGGCACGACGCTGGCCGTGCTGGAGGGCGCGGTGCGCGTCACGCCGGCAGCATCGGCCACGGCCGTGGTGGTGCATGCGGGCGAGCAACTGCAATTCGATGGACAAGGCGCCAGCGCCACCCGCCCGGTGGCGCCGCGGGACTCGGCCTGGACGCTGGGCGTGCTCTATGCCGAGAACCTGCGGCTGCAGGACTTCCTGGCCGAGCTGTCGCGCTACCGCGAGGGCCTTGTGCGGTGCGACGACGATGTCGCCGACCTGCGCGTCTCCGGCACCTACCAGCTGCATGACACCGACCGCATCCTGGCCCTGCTGGCCCAGACCCTGCCGGTGCGCGTGCACGAGCGCAGCCGGTACTGGGTGACGGTGGCGCGGCGCTGATCCGATTTTTTTCTGCCGTGGCTGTCCGGTTTTTCGCTCTCGCCTGTCAAGGCTTGCGAAGACCACTTTCATCGACAGCCCAGAGGACAGAACACCATGCACTCCCCTTCTTCCACCGCCGGACCACGCGCCAGCCTGCGCGCCACCGCCTTGGCGGCCCTGGCCGTCAGCACCTCGCTGCTGCTGCACGCGCTGCCAGTCCAGGCGGCCGAGCCGGCCGCCAGCGCCGCTGCCAGGAGCTACCAGATCCAGCCGGGTCCGCTGGGCCCGGCGCTGATGGCCTTTGCCGCGCAGGCAGGCGTGAACCTGGGCATGGACCTGCAGCAGCTCGTCGGCATGGAGACACGCGGCCTGTCCGGCACGTTCTCCGTGGAAGACGGCTTTGCGCAGCTGCTGAACACGTCAGGCTGGACAGCGCGCCGCGTGGGTGCGGGCAACTACGCGCTGGAGAAGCTGCCTGCGGCGGCACGCCAGGCGCCGTCTGCCGCAGCGGCCGTGCCCTCACCCTCACCCTCAGCCCCAGCCGCGGCACAGGCCACGGAACTTGCCGCCATCACGGTGACCGCGCGCACGCAGAACAACCTGGTCGCGCCCTCGCGGCAAGTCACGATCCTGGAAGGCCAGGAGGTGGAGCAGCTGCGCCAGGGCTCGGACAGCCTGGCCACCATGCTCAGCAAGGTGGTCCCCGGCATGGCGGACTCCAGCCACACCATCACCGACTACGGCCAGACGCTGCGCGGCCGCAACATGCTGGTGCTGGTGGACGGCGTTCCGCTGAACACCAACCGCGACTCGTCCAGGAACCTGGCCAACATCAACCCGGCCGACATCGAGCAGATCGAGGTGCTGCGCGGCAGCAGCGCCATCTACGGCAGCGGTGCGGCGGGCGGCATTGTCTCCATCCGCACCAAGCGGCCCTCGGGCGAGACGCGGGCCGAGACCATCGTCACCGGCTCGGCCCCGCTGTCCCGCCTGCGCGGCGCGGGGCTGGGCGGCGAGGTGCAGCACTACCTGTCCGGCGGCGGCGAGGTGGTCGACTATTCGGTGAGCCTGGGCGCCAGGCACATGGGCGGCGCCTTCGACGCCAGGGGCGACCGCATTGCACCCGAGCCCAGCCAGGGCGACCTGTTCGACTCCAACATCTACAACGCCTCGGCCAAGATCGGCTTCAAGCTCGATGCCGACCAGCGCCTGCAATTGACCGCCAGCCACTACAACGCGGCCCAGGACACGGACTACGCCTCCGACCCGTCGGTGGCGCGGCTGCCGGCAGGAACGGCGGCGGCCCGCCCCATCAAGGGCCTGGTGCTGGCCGACCAGAACCAGATCAAGAACACCATGCTGGGCCTGGACTACGAGAACCGGGACATCGCAGGCAGCACGCTGGCCGCCCAGCTCTACTACCGGGACTTCTTCACCCGTTTTGCGCCCTTCGACGCACGCGCCGTGCCGGTGCGGGGCGCCAATGTCGACCAGTCCATGCAGAACTCCGAGGTCTTTGGCGGGCGCCTGACCCTGAAGACGCCGCTGGGCGCCGGCAAGAAGAGCCTGCTGATCTGGGGTGCTGACTTCAACCAGGAGCGCACCGACATGCCCATCGACATCTTCGATCCCCGGGCCTATGACGCCAGCGGCGGCCTGGTCTTTCACAAGACGGGCCAGCTGATCTACATGCCGCCCGTCACCACGCGCAGCATCGGCGCCTTCGCCCAGCTGCAGCACCGGTTCAATGCGCAATGGTCGGCGGAAGGCGGCCTGCGCTACGACCGCGCCCAGGCCAGCTTCAATGACTTCACGCCGCTGTCGCAGTCACGCGCCCCCAGCCCCCAGCCCGTGAACGGCGGCACCGTCCGGTACAACGCCTGGACCTACAACCTGGGCACGGTCTTCACGCCGGTCCCCGGCCAGGAGCTCTATGCCTCGTACAGCCAGGGCTTCGAGCTGCCGGACATCGGCGTGGTGGTGCGCAATGCCACGCCGGCCTTCAACCTGGGCAACTCCAACCTGCAGGCGGTCAAGACCAACACCTATGAAATGGGCTGGCGCGGCAAGTTCTCCAACGTGATGGCCAACCTCAGCGTCTTCCAGTCGCGCTCCAACCTGGGCGCCGTGCAGAGCTTCAACAATGGCCTGACCCTGCTGCGCACCCGCGAGAAGATCCATGGCATCGAAGGCGGCCTGGACTACTTCAGCGACGACGACCACTGGAGCGTGGGCGGCAGCTTCACCTGGATGAAGGGCCGCGAGCTGCCCCAGGCCGCCAGCGGCTACCAGGACATGACGGGCTTTCGCATCCCTCCGCTCAAGCTCACGGCCTATGTGGAGTACCGGCCCGACACGCGCTGGAGCCACCGCCTCCAGGCCACCGCCTATGCCTCCAAGGACTACCGCCTGGACGGCAAGACCGGCTTCGGCCGCTATGACACACGGGGCTACACCACGGTGGACCTGATCAGCCAGTGGAAGATCGACCCCAAGAACCGTGTGTCCCTGGGCGTGGAAAACCTGTTCAACCGCCAGTACTTCCCGCTCTACAGCCAGCTGCTGCGCAGCAACAACAACACCAGCCGCCTGCCAGCGGCCGGCACGGTGCTGAAGATCAGCTACGCGCACACCTGGTGACCCCATAGGCAGGCACCGGTCGCCGCAGCCCGCCAACAACCGGCCGGGCACGGAAAGGGCCGCCACCCGACGCAGCCGATCAACGACCATCGGCCATCGGCTGCGCCCGAACCTCAAGGCCCCTTGCGCAGCGAGATCGGCGTGCCCCAGATCGGATCGGCGGCGCCCTGGCGGCCCAGGGTGGTGACCTGCATGGGCACCAGCCGCGCCATGAGTTTTTCCTGGTCAGGGGTCAGGTTGGCGCGGGAGGCCAGATAGGTGCGCGTGAATTCCATGGGCACCGGCAGCGTGTGGACGGTGAAGTCCTCCAGCGGGCATTCGACCTTCTCGGCCGCCACCTTGCGGCAGCCCGCCTGGCGGAACTGGTAGCTGGGCGTCTTCAGATACGAGCGCTGGCTCAGCACCAGCTGCCCGCCTTCCAGCGTGAAACTGGCCAGGGCCTGCCGGGGCGGCACGCGCACCTGGACCTTGAGCGCAGGGATGTCGCGCGAGTCCGTGTCCTGGTAGTAGCCCGCACCCATGCCCGGCGTACTGTCCGTAACCTGCCGCTCGCCCCAGGCCACGCAATGGCCCGAGGCACGGTGCACCGTGGTGCAGTACTTCTCGGTGCGGGTCTGGGTGTGCGTGGTGGCCTCCTTCCAGTTCATCTCGGTATAGAACTCGCGGTAGGTCTCGGGCGCCAGGGACGCCGTGCCGCTGGCGCCGCGGCCTGCGCCCGCAGCGCCCGCCTTGGCCCCCAGCTGGTCGAGCCGGGCATTGAGCCAGTAGTCATCGCCGCCCGTCAGCAGATACTTGCCGGGGGGCAGGACATGGACCTCGAAGGCCTTGAAGAGGTAGGTGGTCTTGGGATCGCGCTGCAGCGCGTTGTTCTGGAACTTGCGGCCGAACACGATCTCCGGCCTGTCCTGGTGGGTCCACAGCACGTTCGAGGTCCATTTGGACATGCCGTCGGCGTCGGCCAGCGACTTGTGCGGCGTCAGGTCAGCCACCAGCACCACGGCCATGTTGGCCTTCAAGGCCTCGCTGATCACCCACAGCGTCTTCGCCTGCTCCGCTTCCTCCTTCTCGAGCTGCCCGCTGGAAGGCGGCGCGGCACACCCCGACAATCCCAGGGCGAGCACCAGGGTCGGCAAAACGAAGCAGGGGCGCTGCAGTGTCATCGTTGAAATCCTTGGAGGTTGATGCTGGAAAGGCGTCATTGTGCGGGGAGATCTCCGGCGGCCCCGGCCAGGGCAGGCCCTCGACACGGAAAAGCCGCCCGAAGGCGGCCGGTTCCAGGGAGCGCTGCACCAGCGCTGGCTGCGATCAATCAGCGTTGCTGTGGCTGGCGCAAAGGCTGCCCTTGTTGGCGGACGTTCGCCTTGCACTGCATCTGGCTGTAGTTCCTGTCCGTGATGGGTTGCCCCATCTGCATGGGAACATAGGCCGGATGCTGCGGGCCTCTCGTGGGAAGAAGCTGTTTCATGGTTCCATCCTCACGTCAAACGGAACGCCGCCCAGCCTGTCAGCGGGGCTGATTGGGCTGCTGCTGGCCTGGCTGGTTCTGGCCAGGCTGCTTGTGCTGGGGGTTGTCCTGCTGCTGCTGTCCCGGGTTTTGCTGGTTCGGGTTCTGCTGCTGCGGGTTGTTTTGCTGCTGCTGTTGCTGGTCGTTTTGCTGAGCCATGGGTATCTCCTTCACATGGTGGTCAAAGAGGCGCGTCAAACGAAGCGCCCGACTGCAGCGCAGATATGCACTGCGCTGGTAACCAGTGTGGGCCCGGACATGCGGCTCAGCCGTAGGACCGGCCAGAGCGTGCGCAGCCCCATGTTGCGACACCGCAGGTAGGCCAGCCGCCGGGTGTCCGACGGACATTTCGCACAGGGGGCAACGAAGGACCAGGGCAGGCCACGGCCTGCTATTCTTGATAAATAAAGTTAGAAACTGAGATCCAGCATTCATGCGGCCTTCGCGCGTCCGCGACGGCCGGCGGGCCTAACTAATGTCGGAAACTCAGACAGACATCCGCCATTCACAGCCCCACATGCTGTCCCGAGAGAAAATCGCACAGAGGATGGATGGCACAACTTCATGCCGAGTTTAAGAAACGCAACCATCGGCGAAGCTCCCCGCCACGGCCACCTGACCAGCGTTAGACATGAGGCATTCCAGTTTTGCAGTCGCCTGCGGCTAGGAGTCTGCGGCAAACCTGCCTCAACCGGCTCGAGCTCGTTTCGCCTGCTACGGCATCTGTGTTGCCAGTAACGGGCTACCGATGGCCAAGCAGGTTGCGAGAGAGGGGTGATCGACCGTGGGCGAGTCTTTCGGTAGAACGCATGCGACACACCGGCCATGAATGGAAAAATCAACCCGATGTCCGACATGACCCAGTTTCGACAGCGCGTACAGAATCTGATCAGCGGCTTCCTTGGTGCCTTCGCTAGCCTCCGGCAAGTTGAAGTGCCGACGGCATGCATCGCACTCGAAACGTAGCAAAGACATGCCCGGCTGGGCAGACCGTAGGCTGAAACGCCATGTCCGATCCACATCGTCACTGCGCTTTTCCAGCACCTCGGCTGCAACCAGGCGCTCCAGCCACCGGTATAACGTCACCCGATTGACGCACACGCCGCGCTGCGCCAACGCTTGCTCGAACTCTGTGTGCGTCAGCGCTAGCTCAGGCTGTTCCAACAAGAGCGCCAGCATAGCAGCGGCGGACGGTTTGTACCGCACTCCCGCTCGCGCCAGAAGATCATTCGCGGGAGTGACGATGCGTTTCGATCGTTTGGCCATCATAAAGATTTTAATAGGGCGACTAATCGCAAGAGCACTGTTGATCCATAAACGTCTGATTAAAATTCGATATCCAGAGATCTCATACGCCCCATCAAATAATTTCCTCAATCATTAAATTGCATTGGATATCAATATTTATCTTCAATGACTCCACCTTAATGAAAGATAGCCTGGGCAATCAAGAATTGAGTTCTGTCATTTCCCCTAGACCTTTAAGGCACTTGTCATGCCTTGACGCATACCGCAGGAAGGCGCATTCTTTTTTTCATATCTATAGAAAAAATTAGGCTCCGAGACTATAAAAATCTCGCCACCAGGTGCCAAAGCAAGGCCCTCAGCCTGTGGAATTGTGCGCTTCAGGCCGTTGAATCCAGTCCACAGCGGTAAAATACCCAAAGGCCGTCCCTCAGGGCTGTACTCGGTCAGCATTGACGATTCATCACTCAACAGAAAATAATTCCCTGAAACCCTGTCTTTTTCAATTGAAGCGAGATCACTAATGAACAGGCCTGACCAACCGGATGCCTGCCATTCATGTATCTCACCTGTAGGCGGAGAAGAAAACCTTTCTTGATCGATCATCTGAATACGGATCGGCCACTTTTCAAACCCTACCAAGACATGCCTGTCTTCTCTGTCCCAGGCCAGTGCCTCTACCCCCAAATTGGGATGAATTCGACCGGCGGAAAGTACCAAGCCGTTGCCTGCGTCCACGCCATCTTTTTTGTCTTCAGGTATCTCTATATAGTGCAGCACTCCCGTGCGCTCGTCGGATATTAAATATAATTCATCACTTATATAAGCAATTCCTTCTACGTCAGAGACACCATGAATAGGCATGCTACGCAACACTTCTCCATCGGTGCTAAGTTCAATCACGCGAGCAGGCGTATTCACAGTGGCGTACAACGTTCCACTGGCTGTGTTGTAGGTCAATCCAGATAGATTTCTTGACACTCCCTCAATTCTTTTCGCTTGCACAGCGGCCTGATAGCCTGATAGCCTGATAGCCATAGGGACACACGGCAGGCTTCCGGGGTCAACCAGGCTATCTGAAACCAGTTATAGGCGAGCGATGGAAGGCGAAAATAGAACATCGACGCCACCATGAATACCAGCATCGATGCATTCAGGCATTTCTTCCATTTTTGACGAGCATACTTGCTCACGACTGAATCCATTCCGAACTAAGACGTGCTGGTGCAAGATAGTATCTTTTAAAAATCTCTGTCGCAGTGAGGGCAACCATCGCCAGGGAAAACAAGCAATGAATAGCAATGGTTGCACCGCAGATGCTGACCACATTTTCCACAAGCCAATTTTCTATAGGAATTGGGATGCTTGCATTTTGGACAGGCGTAGCCAACTTCACCATAGTAGTCTGACGATTCATTTCTCAAGATCTTTAAACCCCTTATTTTTTCAAAGAAAACTACAGAGGTTTTTACCCTTTTGACTGCTTTAGAAATTACTGCTCTTAGCATAACAACTCCAGAATTTCGCCATCAAATTCTCCCCGATTTTACGAACTAATCTCATGCCGCAGCTTAGTGTTCTCCAAGCAACAAGATAACGGAAAAAATCATGAATACACCGGAAGCCATCCATAAAAACTGCCCCATGGATTCCTTGGGACTCTTCTGAATTTTCAGTCTAGGAACGATATCCGCCAGCGCGACATAGGTGAAAGAGCTCGATGCCAAAGCCAGCAGCAAAGGGAGCCACGGGTCAAGTACGCCCGACAGGGCATAGGCGACGAGTCCACCGACAATGGTGAAGGCGCCGGCGCATGCCACTTTGGCTGTCGAACGAATTGCGCTATTGCCAAATTGCCGAACCACGGACAGGTCACCGATGTGATGCGGTATTTCGTGGAGCATGACCGCGGTAGTGGCTGTCATGCCTAACTGCGGGTCGATCAGAAAGGCCGAGGCGATCAGCACGCCATCGGCAAATGCATGAATGCCATCGGCGAAAATCAAGCTCCAAACGCCTGTATGTTTGCTATTTTTCGCGTGTTCAGGCTTGCATCGCATTTTTTCGCTCCCATGCTCGTGGGCGTGATGCCATAACTCAAGGCGTTCAAGCACGATCCATACGACAAGGCCAACCAGAAAAACGGTGAAGATCGTCCGACTGCTGAACGCGCCTTCCAACGCCTCGGGCATGAGGTTAAGGAACGCGGTGGACAGCAGTGCGCCGGCGGCAAAACTCAGCATTCTTTCCGCATTTCTGGAGAATCTTGAGCGCAAAATGCCGTCGGCTATCAGCACACTCCCCACCCCCGCCAGGAATGTGCCCATAAAAATGGCTGGAAATAGATTCATCGTTAAAGCCCCCCGTTACAGGGGGCAATGGATTACATACGTTTCAGAGAACCATATTCACCGGCGGTACGCAGTTTCATGGTGACTGCCGTTTGACCACGATTCCTCCAGTACCAGCCATGACTGCCTTTGAAAGCGGCTGTGAGGGTGCCCTTATCAGACGGCACGCCCTTGCCTTTTTCATAGCTGACAGAGCGGCCTGGCGCATCGCCATGGGCATCGAAATTAACGCCGCCACCCTCGGCAATCCAGTGGTAGGAGGCTTTGGCGCCTTGGTCCATGTTGAGCTTGTATTCGACGCCCTCGCCAGGCTGTAGCGTGAAGGTGACCTCATCCTTCCAGACAGGCTGGGACGGCTCCTGCTGCGCACTCACGGCGGCAGCGGTGTCGTGGTTATGGGCGTACCGATCCGTTGCAGCCGAAGCCGTGACAGCAGGGGCGGCGGGGACCACGGGCTGCGGCGCCGCAGCTTCGGCCTTGGCCACATCCTGCTGGCGATCTGCCTCGGCCTCTTGCGCCAGTTGATTTTTGATCTTGCCCATGTCCGTCAATTTGAGAACGCGGCCAATGCCGGTAGGATCGATCGCATATTCAGCAGGCAAAACGACGGTGACCAGGATGGCGACTGCAGTAATTGCAGCAATGACGGTCGATTTCACGAGTTGTTGGCTCGAAGGCAATTCGGTGATGGTAGGGACGGTATTCATAGTAATCAAACAGGGGTTGCAACAAAAAGGCCGACGGCTTGGTAGCCAAAAAGAATGAAGCCAGCCGACATCATGGCGACATTCACGGTGTAGGCATGCTTGGAAAAAGCCTGAGTTCTTCTCCAAAAACCCATTGCAATCAGAATTGCACCCAATGCCAGTAGTTGCCCCATTTCGACGCCAACGTTGAAGGACAACAGGTTCGGCACCAGTCCATCTCTGGACATGTCGTATTCCTGGATCTTGGTGGCAAGACCAAATCCGTGGCAAAGACCGAAGATCAAGGTCGCCACCTTGGTGTTGGGTTGGAATCCGAGCCACTGCCTCAAAGCGCCCAGATTGTCGAGTGCCTTATAGACCACGGACAGGCCGATGATGGCATCGATGAAGTAGCTGCTGACGCCAATGTCAAAGTAGACGCCGAGCAGCATCGTGGTGGAATGTCCGATGGCGAACAGGCTGACATACAGGCCAACATCTTTCAGCCTGTATAGATAGAAGATCACGCCAAACAGGAAAAGGATGTGGTCATAGCCCGTCACCATATGCTTGGCGCCCAGGTAGGTAAAAGGCATGATGTTCACGCCAGATATCTCCTGGATGTAACCCTTGTCTCCTTCGGTGACCGCGTGCGCCCACACCTCGGCAGGCATGGCGAGCAATGAGAATATGGCGATTAAAAATAGAAAGGCAAACAGCGGCCTTTCCTTTGCAGAACGCAAAAGCGAATAATTCAAAATTTTCCCCTACAAGTTTGATTTAATTATGCATATGAATGCACGAATCTAGGTCATACCCAGAACTTTGGGGGGCGTTCCAGTCTGTCGGCGGCTAAATCGTAGTGATGCCTGGATGCTATGGCGTAGTGCGCAAAAAGCAGCGCACGATGCCGCCATATGGGAACGACAAACGGATACGGTGTTTCGTGCGAATGGTCGCTGGCACTATGTTGGGTGCTTTTTTGCTCTTTTTCCGCCACCGAAGATGAATCGTCCACATGATCATCGTCAACTGGACTTTGATGCAAATGCAAGACATGACTACCAATCGGAGAATCATCCTGCATCATCGAAAAGAGAATCAGCCCATGGGACGCAAAAGATCCCAAGGTAGACATCATCATCCCAAGGAAAACCAGGATGATCGCGATCCATTTCAAGGGCCGGCCTTCTCGCGGATATTTTGCAAAATTCCCTGGCACGGAGCGAACCAATTCTTCAAGAAACAGAGGATTTCCAGCGAAAGGAAGTTTTCTTATATCCACGACGAGATACGAGATGCGCGGAATATCGCTCAGTGAGCGTCGGGCCAGCGTGGATGCAGATCGTCAATGGCAAACACATGACTGTGCTTGCGCTTTCCAAGCGGCATGCCTTCCTTCAGATGCTGGTCCCATGCCGGATCCTCCGGATGCTCATGCCCGATCTCATCTTCGTCGTCTTGCGGCCACAGCTTCCACGCGAGCGCCACGCCGATGACGGTGACAACGGCCAGCGCAGCGAAGGCAGCGGGCATGCCAAATCTGGCGCCCAGTTGGCCCGCCAGGGGATAGGTGATCAGCCAGCAGGCATGCGACAGCGAAAACTGCGCGGCGAATACCGCGGGACGGTCTTCGGCCGCGGCCGAGCGCCGCAGCAGTCGCCCACTGGGCGTGAGCGTCATGGAGTAGCCATGGCCGATGATGAACCACAGCATGAGGAATGCGGGCCATTCGTAGCCTGCCCCCATGGTGGAGACCAGCAGTCCGGCCAACAGGCCGGCGCCCATGAGGCTTGCGCCGAAAAGCATGGCGGGCCGGTCGGGCCGCTTTTCCAGGATCTTTGGCAGCCACAGTGCCATCAGCATCGATCCCCCGCCAAAGGCTGCCAGCGCGAACGGTACATCGGTGCTCGGCCGCTGAAGTTTGCTCTGGACATAGACCACGGTGTTGACGATCACCATGGCGCTGGCCGCTGCCGCAGCCAGATTCAGGGCGAGCAGGCCGCGCAAGCGTGGCGTGCGCAGATAGATGGACATCCCTCGGAAGGTTTTGGCGTAGATGCCGCCACGCACAACCACCGCCTTGGCCTGGGGCAGCGTGACCGATACCACCAAGATGGCCGAACAGAGAAAGCCCACCACGGTGCCGGCGAAAAGCCCGTGGAAGGAAATCACGGTCAGCAGCGCCGCGGCGAGCATCGGGCTCAGCAGGCTTTCCATGTCATAGGCCAGCCGGGACAGGGAGAGCGCGCGCGTGTAGTCCTTTTCTTCGGGCAGGACGTCCGGAATCGTCGCCTGGAACGTGGGGGTGAAGGCTGCCGAAGCGGACTGCAATAGGAAGATGAGGAGGTAGACCTGCCACACCTCGCTGACGAAGGGCAGTGAAACCGCCACCGCTGCGCGCACCAAGTCCATCGCGACCAGGAAGGCGCGCCGCGGCAGACGGTTGGCGAAAGCACCCACGACCGGCGCGATGCCCACATAGGCCACCATCTTGATGGCCAGCGCAGTGCCCAGAACGCTGCCCGCATTGGGGCCGGCGATGTCATAGGCGAGCAAACCCAGCGCCACGGTCGCGAGCCCGGTTCCGACCAGCGCAATGACTTGCGCCAGGAACAGGTGGCGGTAGGTACGGTTGGCTAATACTTCCAGCATCAGTGGCTCCTCAAGGGGATACAGCGTCTCTTGGTGGCATCACCCGGTTACAGCGAAGCCGGGACCGGCGAAGCCTGCGGCTGTTCACGCTCGCGCCTTCTCAGCACCATGCCGCAAACCGCCGGCAGCACAAACAGCGTCAGTATGGTCGCCGTGATCAAGCCGCCAATCACCACAGTGGCCAGCGGACGTTGCACTTCAGCCCCCGTCCCTGTACCGATCGCCATGGGCACGAAGCCCAGTGATGCAACCAGTGCCGTCATGAGCACCGGGCGCACGCGTTCCATCGCCCCTTCGATGACGGCCACATTGGCACTCAACCCCTCTTCCAGGCGCGATCGAATGGCGGAGATCAGCACCAGGCCGTTCAACACCGCGACGCCCGAGACCGCGATGAACCCCACCGACGCCGAAATGGAGAACGGGATGCCACGCAGGGCCAGGGCGAAGACGCCGCCAGCCAAGGCCAGGGGGACGGCTGTCAGCACCGTGGCGGTCAGCGCGACGTTGCCGATCGCCATGTACAGCGCCGCGGCAATCAGCACGAAGCAGGCAGGCACGATGATGGCCAGGCGCTTGGTGGCCGCTTGCAGGTTCTGGAACTGCCCGCCCCACTCGATCCAGGATCCGGAAGGCAGTTTGACTTCCTGTGCGATCCGGGCTGCGGCGTCGTCGACAAAGCTGCCCAGATCACGACCGACAACGTTGGCTTCCACATAGATGCGCCGCTTGCCGTTGTCGCGGCTGACTTCGTTCAGTCCTTGGGTGAATCGGAACTGCACCAGTTGGCGCAGCGGCACCGAGGCACGCGGCTGACCGGAGACCTCGGGCAACATCACGGGCAGCGCGCCCAGCACGTCGAGATTGCCGCGCTGCTCGCCCGGCAGGCGCACGACGATATCGAAGCGGCGGTCCCCTTCGAAGACCTGGCCCGCAGGCTTGCCTGCCAGCGCGGTGGCGACGGTATCGGCGACTTCCTTGACCGTCAGGCCGTAGCGCGCAATGGCCGCACGATCAAAGCTGATATCGAAGGTCGGAAAGCCGGTGGTCTGGGCCACGCGCACGTCCGAGGAGCCCGGCGTCTTGCGCAGCACCGACGCCACGCGCTGAGCGCTGGCGGCAAGCTGATCGAGATCTTCGCCGTAGATCTTGACGGCCACGTCGCTGCGCACGCCGCCGATGAGCTCGTTGAAGCGCATCTCGATGGGCTGTGTCACGTCGTAGTTGTTGCCGACAAGAAACGCCGTTTTCTCGCGGATGCGCTCCACCACCTGCTCCTTGGTCGTCACGCCTTCGGGCCATTCATCCTTGGGTTTGAGGATGATGTAGTTGTCCGACGCATTGGGCGGCATCGGATCGGCCGCCAGGCTGGCCGTACCGGCCTTGGAGTACACGGTCTTGACTTCCGGCAGGCTCAGCACGGCGCGCTCCAGCGGCAGATCGATGGCCGCCGACTGCTCGATGGAGGTCGATGGAATACGGACCGACGACAGGTTCAGGTTTTGCTCATCGAGCGTGGGCATGAACTCGCGGCCCACGAAGGTGAAGGCAAATGCGGCCAGGGCCAGTACCGCGACGCCAGCGCCCACGAAAGGCATGGGGTTCTGAACGGCCCGTGTGAGCAGAGGGCGATAGCGCTGCTTGGTGGCAACGATGATCTTGACTTCCTTCTCCGCGATCTCCTTGCGCAGCAGCACGGCGATCATCGCGGGCACGAAGGTCAGCGACAGCACGAAGGCGGAAGCCAGGGCCAGCATGAGCGTGATCACCATGGGCGAGAACATCTTGCCCTCCACGCCCTGGAAGGTCAGACAAGGCAGAAACACCAGGAAAATCACCAACTGGCCATAGACGGTCGGCTTGACCATTTCCTTCGATGAGGCGATGACCTCATCCAGGCGCTCCGACAAGGTCAGCAGCCGTCCCTCCTGCTGCTGCCTGTGGGCCAACCGGCGCAATGCGTTCTCCACGATGATGACGGCGCCGTCGATGATCAGGCCGAAATCCAGCGCACCCAGGCTCATCAGATTGCCGGAGATGTGCAAGGAGTTCATGCCGATCGCGCTGAACAGCAGGGACAGGGGAATGACCATGGCGGCAATCACCGCAGCACGCCAGTTGCCCAGCAAGGCGAACAGGATGACGACCACCAGCACGGCGCCCTCGGTCAGATTGCGCGCCACCGTGGTCACGGTCGCCACAACGAGCTGAGAACGGTCCAGGGTCGGGACAATGACCACGCCCGGCGGCATGGTCTTGGAAATCTCCTTGAGCTTGTCTCCCACGGCCTGCGCCACGGTACGGCTGTTCGCGCCCACCAGCATGAGGGCACTGCCCACCACGGTTTCCTGACCATCGCGGCTGGCTGCACCGGTGCGCAGTTCGCCGCCCACGCTGACCTTGGCCACCTGCCCGATGGTGACAGGAACCCCCTGGCGCTGTGCCACCACGGCGCGTGCGATCTCATCGACGGTGCGTATGCGCGCATCGGCACGCACCAGGTAGGACTCGCCCGAGCGCTGGATGTAGTTGGCCCCCACCGAGAGGTTGGCGTCCTCCAGCGCACGGTTCACATCGGCATAGGAAATGCCGAAGGCAGCCAGCTTGGCCGCGTCCGGCTCCACCAGGAACTCCTTGACATAGCCGCCCAGCGAGTCCACATCGGCCACGCCTGTTGTGGTGCGCAACTGGGGCCTGACGATCCAGTCCTGCACCGTGCGCAAGTACGCGAGCTTGGAGACGCGATCCTTGAGCCTCTCGCCTTCGTCGGTGAGGAAGCTGCCATCACTTTGCCAGCCCGGTTCGCCGTCCTTGGCGGTGGCGCCCTTGCCTTCGGGATGCTCGAACTCCACGCTGTAGTGGAACACCTCGCCCAGGCCGGTGGACACCGGCCCCATGCGCGGCTCAGCGCCATCGGGCAGGCTGGCCCGCGCCTGAGCCAAGCGCTCGGACACCTGCTGCCGCATGAAATACAGATCGGCATCTTCCTTGAAGATGGCCGTGACCTGACTGAAGCCATTGCGGGAAAAAGACCGTGTGCGTTCGACACCATTGAGGCCCGCCAACGCGGTCTCGATGGGATAGGTCACACGCTTTTCGACTTCCACGGGGCTCAGCGTGGGCACGACCGTGTTGATCTGAACCTGCTTGTTCGTGATGTCCGGCGTCACGTCGATCGGCAGCAGGTTGAGCTGCCAGCCACCGAACACCGCCAGCACCAAGGTCAGAAACAGCACCAACCAGCGCTGCCTGACCGATGCGGAGAGGATTGCGTTGATCATTCGTCGTCTCCGGCGTTCTTCTTGGCCTGCGCCTTGACCAGGAATGCATTGCGCGTGGCAACACGGTCACCGGCTGCTGCGCCTGAAATCACCTGGGCCACGCCGCCGCTACGCGCGCCGATCAGCACGGGCTGGGCACGAAAGCCCTGGTCCGTCTTGACGAACAGCACATCGCGCCCATCCAGATTCTGGACCGCGCTTTCTGGCACGGTCAGGCCGGAAGATCCTCCATTGCGGGCATGCAGCCTGACTTGAACGCCCTCGCCCACCACCAGGGCCACCTTGGGCTCGCTGGGCGTCAGCACGACCGTGGCCGCGCGCGAGGCGTTGCTCGCGGTGGGCGTGATGGAACGCACGATGGCGGCAATGGGGTTGCCACTGGAAGGGATGATGGTGGCCAGCTCGCCGACGGCAATGCGCCCGGCCTCGGCCGGCGTCACAGCGGCCTCGATCTGTAGCGCACCGGGAGCGGCCACGCGAAACAGCTCGGTGTTGGGCGCCACATAGGCCCCGACCACCGCATTCACCGCGGTGACACTGCCGGAAATCGGGCTCACCACGGCAACGGCACGCCCATCCTCCGAGACCTGGGCGGCGCGCGCCACGGAGCTCGCACGCTGCGACTCGGCCTCGGCCACATCCAGCCCCGCTTTGGCGGCGTCCATGTCCTGGCGGGGCGTCACGCCCTGCTGGAAGAGTTCGAGTTCGCGCGCATAGGATTTGCGGGCCAGATCGGCCTTGGCCTGGGCGACGCGACGGTCCGCCGCCATGGTTGTAGCGTCCAGACTATCGACGGTCGCGAGCACGTCGCCTGCCTTCACCGCATCGCCCAACCGCCGTGCCACGCGCTGAATCGTTCCGGTCGCGCGCGCCACCAGAACGGCCTCGCCGCCTGGCGCCGCCGTCACGGTGGCCGGAGCGAGAATCTCCAGGGCCACATCGCCAGGCGTGATCGCTTCCACTGTGATGCCCGCGGCCTGAAGATAGTCATCCGGTATTTGAACCACGCCAGCGGGTGCATCCGACGCGGGAGCAGGGGTCGGCGCCGAGGCAATCGCAGCGGCAGGCGCGACCGCGGGCGCAGACTTTCCGATCTGGGCTGCGCCAAAGCCGATTGCGGCGGCGGCACTGGCGACTCCAGCGACCAGCAGCCAGGGGGTAGTACGACGGTTCTCAGTCATTTGATTTCTTCTCCGAAGGCCAGGCGCCCTTCCGCCTGCGCCATTGCCGACAATGCGCGTACGCGCGCCAGACGCGCGCCAATGGTGGATCCGCGTGCCTCCGACAGGGCGCGGCGGATCACGAGCAGTTCCACCAGGGAGGTTTTGCCCGCTTCGTAGCCAACGCGGCCGAGCCGATATGCTTCATTCGCCGCGGCCTCGCCCGTCGATGCCGCCGTCAACCGCTGGTCGGCCGCCTGCACTTGCGCCAACGCCGTGCGCAGATTGGCCTGAGCCAGCAAGCGAGCTTCCTCCAGCCGGGACTCGGCGGCGATGACGCGCTGCTGGGCGGCAGAAATGCCGCCCGCATTGCGATCGAGCAGAGGAATCGTTGCGCTGACGCCCACGACATAACCGCTTTGGCTGGACCAGGCATAACGCCGCACGCCCGCACTGATACCGATTTCAGGCACCCACCTTTTTTGCTCGACGGTGACTTGTGCCTGAAGCGCATCGCGCTCCGCACGGGCGGTGACCACCGAGGGTGCCTCCTGTACCGACGAGGCAGGACTGTCGTTGGCCGCGTTCAGCAGCGTGCCGCTGACCCCTGAGTAGGCGATGTCCGATCCGACGAGCGCGGACAGGCGCTCCAACGCCTGGGTGAGGTCGGCCGCGCTCGCTTGCGTATTCGCCTGCGCGGCCGCCACGCTCGCCTGGGCCTGCGCCAACCTCAGTTGCGCTTCCTTGCCCGCTTTCACCTGGGCCTGTGCCACACCCAGATCGTCTTTGGCACGCGCCAGATCGTCCTGTGCCAGTTGCCGTAGTGCCTGGGCCGCTTCCACCGAGGCATAGGCCACGGCAAGGCCCGCGGCAAAATCGACCTGGGCCTGGTGACTGCGGGTCTGCGACAATCCGAGATTGCGCTCGCCGGCCTCGATGCGAGCGGCCCGCTTGCCAAACACTTCCAGGGGCTGGGTAACGGTGTAGGTACTTTGGCGCTGGCTTTGGCCGCCGCTGGCCGGTGCGCCCAGATTTTCAAAGAGCGTGTCCACTCGCGGGTTGAGCAAGGCCCTGGACTGTTGCGCATCCGCTGCGGCAGCGCCGACATTGGCTTGTTGCTCCATCAGCGCAGGCGCTTGTGACAGTGCCTGTGCCAATAACTGTGCATAGACCGGCGCGTCAGCCGCGTTCGCATGGGTAACGCTCAACATGGCCACGCCAAGCGCCACGATGGCGCGTCGATAGGGGAGAACGGGAATGATGGCGAGCCTCCTTTCAGGCAGTCGGCACTCCAGCGTTTGTGGAGGAGTCAACTAGGAATACGGCGCTGCCCGCATCTCCCCCTCGTTCTCAGACAAAAAAAATTTACGACAAAGATGTGCCGTCCCTGTGCCGCCTTCCACGCGCCCAGAACGAGATCGGCTCAGGCGCTGCTACCGCGCGAAATCAGCAGGGTCAGCTTGCTGCGCGCCCGAGTGAGGCGGCCTTCAAGCGCCTTGAGGGTGATGCCCAGGGCGGCTGCGGCCTCGGGCTGGGTGAGTCCCACAATACCGGTCAGGACGATGGCCTCTCGCTGGTCACGCGGCAGCAGAGAGAGTGTCTGGGTCACTTTGGCCAGTTCCCTGCGGGCGGCCGTTGCGCGCTCCGGGCCAGGCGCGGGATCCGTTTGCTCGGGCGTGTCCGGGCTGAGCAGATCCAACGCGCCGAACAGGAAATTGCGCACCTTGCGGAAGCGGTACAGATCCCGCATCTTGTTCATGGCGATGCCGAAAAGCCAGGCGCGAAAAAGACGGGATTCATCGTAGTCGCCCAGGGCCTTCCACACAGCCACAAAAGTCTCCTGAGTCACGTCATCGATGTCGGTGTCAGGAATGCCAAAGCTGCGCGCGGCCTGTGTCACCGCTGCGCCATAACGGTCAACGAGTACCTTGAAGGCACGCTGATCGCCTTGCGCCGCGCGCTTGGCCAACACAGCGTCCGAATCCGAGGCAATCACTGCGAACCACGCCGAAGCGCTTCCACCAACACGTTGTCGTACGCCGGCCGATGCTCGGGCTTGAGTCCGGCCCGCATCTCGAAAACGTGCACGAGCGTGGCGCGCTGCAGATCTCCAGCGGCTTTCTCCACTTCACGAATGGCGGACTCGACCTCCGGCGACCAGGAGGGATTTTTGGAGATCGCTTCGGCCAACTGGCCATTCGCGGCGCGCAAGCGCTTTTCTATCTCCTGGCGCCGCTCCGCGAATGCCTGCTCTTTGGTCTCCAGGATTTGCTTTTCATTGGCGTCCAGGGGGACAGCGCGATGCAGCATCTCATGGAGGTCCGTCTCGGGTCGCGGCGCATTGTGCCGAACCATGACAATCGCCCCGGCCACCAGGACGCCGAACAGAGCCCCAGCAATCGTCGCCAACGCAAAACGTCGTAGTCGATGGGCCATCATTCCCCCACGAGCAAGCCGAACGGCGAGGCCGCCGGCGGTGCAGAAATCCAGGTGGCCACGGGCTGCTCCCATGCCTTGGCGGCAATCGAGTCCAACCCGGCGAGGGCCACTATCGCGGCAACGGCGGCGCACAACATGGCCAACCGGGCATCGTGTCTGGCCAGTGCCAAAGCTGAGGACGCGGGCGAGGTGCTCGCGCTGATCCGCTGCAAGACCTTGTCGCTATTGACAGGTGCATCGGCATTTTTGGTCAGGTTGGCTGCATCTGCGAGCCACTTGTCTATGTCCACCATGGCAGACCTCCTTTGGAGCTGTTCATCTCTCTATACGGCTGCGAAGCAATTTCCCCTCGGAAAATATGCAAATCTCTGCCAAAAGCTTAAGCGGCGTTGTCCTTGGCCGCCAGTCGCCTTGCCGGAGGACTGCAGCACGAAATACAAGACGTGTAAAGCTTGGGGGCACGTCCCCGCTTTCCCGAGCGCCTGGACTACACTGCGCCGCAATATGTTTCGCCGCCTGATCGTGCTTGTCCGAGTATGCTGCCTTTGCTGGCAGTCCTTGGACTTTGCGGGAGCCGGCGTCGCTTCGAGACATTGCAGCACGCCAGCTGTGTCATCGGAGATTGGATCGGCTTTTACAACAACCGCCGGCCTCAACAGAGGCTAGCCCTGAAGACCTCCACTGAAGCATTCGCATTAGCGGCCTGACCTGTGCAGGTTCTGCTTGGTCAATACACGGCTGGGCAAGCACCGGTGGGTGGTGGAGAGGACGCACAGCTGGTTTGCAGGCTTTGGCAAACTGAGAATCCGCTTTGAACGACGGCGGGATATCCACGAAGCACCGCTGAAATTGGCGGGAGCGATCATCTGCGCACGCTTCGTAGATCAGTGGTGTTAGCCAGTCTGAGTGGCGCGCGCACCTCGCCGCTCAATGAGTCTATGGGTTTCTCAAGGCAGAGCAAGCCAGCACCTATCTCGTCAGTCCCAGACCGATGACTGAATCAGAAGTAGGTGATCGCCGCGACTACTGTGTCCATCAAGTGCTATCGTAGAACACGAGAAGGCTGAGATGCCTTCGCGGACGCGACCCGGCGACGGAACACCTAAAAATTTAGGGGGAAACTTCTCGTGAAACTAAAAACTGAGTAGTCCACGATTTCAAAACTATGCTGCTCGAGCTACGCCAAGTGCTTGCTGTACCTCGCGTCGAAGTTCAAGACTCGAGGAGATTCGGCACCCACACTCAGCCGCAGGTGCCTTGATGTGGGCTTGAGCCATGTGCATAACACGCTCTAGAAAAACTATCAACGTAGGAATAAAGAAAAGGATAGCTCGGAATGAATACTTCACACATTCACACAAAAATAGATCAAGATGATCTTGAAGTCTATGATGATGGAGATTTGACGGACCTTCTTGGAGAACTCCGAGTCTTACTCCCTAGCTCACAGCTTCTTTCAGCATTTTTGATAACGGTACCCTTCATGCCGGGATTCAACGCCATCGCATATACTGAAAAATGGGTCTTCTTAGCGACATTTCTTTTGGCAGTGACGAGCCTAGTATTACTAAGCGCAACTGCCGTACAGCATCGATTGATACGACCGCTGATTGACAGACCTCGTTTTAAAACATTTGCATCACGCCAAATTCTGGCAGGTGCTGTAACGCTTGCGATCGCACTAATATCAGGCACACAGCTTGTTCTATCCACCATCTTTGGCCATTTCGTTGGTAGCTTAGCTGCGGCACTGATTGCGACCCTAATCTTCACGCTATGGTGGTGGCTGCCGCGTCGCTGGAAAGCGACTGAGAAATTATGATCAAACTCCAGATTTCATGTTACGGAAGATAGCTCACTATGCAGAAAAACTGATTTAGCAAGAATTATATGATTGTGTGTTCTTTGTCGAATTCCAGCTATTTCACAATTATAAACCACTAATTCAACTGCACCAATTGGAACACAAATCCCATTCTTCTGAAGTTTGTTCTTTTATCGTGACCTCTCCAACTGTGCTATCTTAGGCGATCTATGATTATTTTCACCTTCCGGTATCAAATCTAATGCATACAACACCACGGGGGAATAGATCTCCTCACAGAGCTATAGATGTGACCAGGTATGATGTGCTTGGGGATTCGAGCCTGGATATCAGAGCGACTTGACCGATGCCGGCGTGCAGTTTGTGCCAGTTGTAATGGTACGGCCAGCACGCCAGAACGTCGGTCCGCTCAGCTGAGGTCTGGTACGTCCACCCATAGAGCCCACTCGAGCAGCGCGAACTGGATGAATCGTTCAGCCTTGTGGCTGGTTCGATCTGGCGAACTTGAGTTGTACGCCCAAAGCCTTGTAAGCAGCAGCAATCGCCTTTGACGGGAAAGCTGCACCGTTGTCAACCAGCAAGCGTTTAACGCTCATTCCCAACCCAGCGCGGCACGCCATCGCATTGTGCAGGAGCGCTGGCTTCATGCTTCTTCTCGCCGGGATGCATGGTGGTGAAGGCTATGCCTGCATGGTCATCAATAGTCACAAAAAGCATCGCCCACATGCACTTTCAACCGAGTCACGCCGGTAGCAGTCCACTCAATGACTTACCTGACGATGCAGCCGAGCTTCTTGGTGTCGATTGCAGTATGTCCCCGCGTTCATCCTGCTCGCAGCACTTCACCGTTAAAGAAACAACAACTTGGCTTTAACTCAATGCGCCCACTTATTTTTCCCGCATAAAATTAAAAGCAGGAATGCAGATTATGCATTCATGTACAAAGATATCACGCCAATGCATCTGCAGTACACATTAAAATTGCTACTCAGATTCAAACTAAGGTTGACAAGATCCAATTGCAAAAAATTGCAAGTTAATGATGCATTATTCTTTTTATCTAATAATCTTCAGACATCTCGTCAAACTTACCTTTCACATGGCGAATCTCCAGGATATAGCCCGATCCTCGTTGAGTATGAAGTAGTTTGATATCATAAGGATCATCAAGCTTTCTACGCAACCTTCGCACTGCTACGTCCACCATGTTTTTAGTAAAATTGCCGTCTCTATTCCAAACCTGTGCCGCCAGAGACTCCCGAGACAAAAGCTGACCAGAGCGCCGCATAAATGCCAACAGCAATGAAAATTCACCTTTGGTTAAATCAAGCCTCTTGCCCTTTCGTTCTGCACGCTGCTTAGAAAGATCAAGAATAAGATCTCCTAAATAATAGCACTCCTTGTTATTGAACTCAAGAAGCAATCGGCTCTTCAGCTGTTCAATTCTTTTTATGAAACTCTCACTGTGGTCTGAGATTGATGGATCTATTTTCACCCCATTATCGAAGAACACTTCTCGATCCTTGCCATCTTTAATTTTTGTTAGGATCATCATTGGAAGATATTTATCCGTATTAATTTTTGCGAACAATTTAAATTTTTCCAGGAGAATTTTATTCTCATAAAAAAGTATTAAATTTATCTCATTTTTAATAGCATGACGGAGTCCAGAGTGATAGTCACTGAACTCGTCGAAAATATAGCCAAGCGCGCGCAAGGTATCTCGCAAATAATGCGAAACTCCTGCCGGAGGCCTAATTACAAGCATGCGCATTGTGAGATGGACAAATTATTAAAAGACCTCTTTAATAATCTCTTTTTGCACCTTCGCCCATTTTGTCCCCAATCGAATAGCTTCTCTTTGTTGAGATGAAACGGAAGAAAAGAAAAACCTCTCTTGGATATGTAATTTTTGGAGTAGGCGCCTTAGCTGAAGAGATCTTGCTCGAAGAGATCCCTCTAATATGATATTTTCCGGTGATTTAGAAGAAAACAGATTGGCCGCAATTTCCAAGCAGGTCATTGCATACTCAGTAGTTGCTGGAATCACTCTAGGCTCAGCCAACTTACCTTTTGCAACTTGAGTATTCTTCTCAAGCACGATACCCCACGGTCGAATCGTAGCGTTTATGTTCATTGAAAGTGCTTCAAGCTTTGTTAGGCCAAATGCACGCGCTAAGCGCAGTCTCATCGCCAAGAGAGGTGCAATTTCTTGTATTTCTGATATGGCACTTTGGGCTTCATCTTCTGGACCAAAGACAGGCAAGACGAAGGAGCATAGAAGCGATCGTGCCAGAGGATCACCTTTATTTGCTGCAGAGTGCAGCATTTTCATCCCAGACTCCATGGAGTCTATCTCCACAGACTCCCTAAGAATCATCACGCCTAGGCAACGCTCTGCCTCCGCAATTCCGTGTTTGGCGGCCTTCTCCAGACAAAATCTAGCCATAGTGGGATTAGCAACCGAACTACGGTAGTCTGAGCAAATTCGAAAGAGGTGCAGCCATGCCATAGATACACCAGAATCTCCAGATCTCAGTAGCAATGCAACTGACTTTCTCAAGTTTTGGCTTCTGACAAGACGCTTTGCGGGCAAATGTCCACATGGGTAGCCCGCCAGAGATCTCCCGAGAATATGGCAGGCCTTGAGATCGCCCACGGCAGAGCATCGTTCTAAGCTTTGCTCAATTAAATCAGCTGGCAAATGTCCTAAATCGTGTTTAAATGTCTCCGCATAGGCGACTATGTCGCATATGAGCTGATGCAAAGTCATGTTTAGTGGCACGAAGCAGCTATGGGATGAAAGGACCGACAGAATCTGAATGCACCTATCCGGCTGTCTTCCATTTAAAGCCGATCTTGCTTCACTGGCGATTATGGAAGAAACGTCAGTCGGATGTATAATCCTAAGCGCATGTAAGGAACTTAGTAGCTTGCCTACAGAAATTTTCTGATGGCTTGTGTCAGTGCTATCAAGCAATTGAGTTGTACAGCGCTGTAGCCAAACTTTCCCCATTTCTGCTTCACAGCGCAAGAAGTGCCACGCGGAAAGCTTGAGCCGCGCAATCTCATCATTTTCTGCTGCATTCTTTAGTGCAAAAATCAAGTCTTCTTTGACTATTTCTTTTAAAGAGAGATGAGTAGACAATGAGATAGATGCTCTTTGCTGGGCCTTAGGGAACGCGGATTTTAGATATGAAACACCTATAGAAATATTCTTAGAAATTCCAGGTGAGCCTGTTAAGTATGCTTCCCCCAGCTTCAAACATGCTTCTATATCTCCTGTTTTAGCAAGCTGTCTCAGCTGCAGATCCTCGCGCCGCATCACACTCCCCCGGGTTAGCTATTAATCAAGGAACCTAATTCCGATTCCTACTAGATCAAAGACGTTAGCAAACTAATCCCGGCAACTTCCAACCAAAAAAATGACATATTTGCAATATTCGTGCAAACAATATGTGGTGACTATAAGGACATAGGCCTCGAAAGCTCGGATTGTTGGTGGCATGGTTCGTGAAATCTAGAAATCAGCGAATTTGACTTGCGCAACCTTACTCATTCCTTTTCATCCAGCGATATTTTTGCGCGCGACGTTTACGATTTCTGCTGATGCCCGAAGCAGGCATCAATCAACAGTTTTCTTAAGGAAATGATCATGAACTTCAAACACATAGTCGCGCTGTCCCTGGCAGGCGTGGCTGCCGGTGCCAGCGCCCAATCTTCCGTCGAACTGTTCGGTATCGTTGACGTGAACACGCGTTACGTGAACAACAGCAACCTTCCCAGCAACCTGACCATGAACAACAGTGGTCTCGCGTCTGGTCGTTGGGGACTGCGCGGTGTTGAGGATCTGGGCGGTGGCTTGAAAGCGGGTTTCTGGCTTGAATCTGACATTGCTGCTGATACCGGTACGTTCAGTTCGACTGGTAAGTTCTTCCAGCGTCGATCGACAATTAGCTTGATGGGCAATTTTGGTGAAGTTCGTCTCGGACGCGATTTCTCGCCTGCTTCCCAAAATGCGACCAAGTACGACCCGTTTAACGTGATTGGTTTGGCCGGTTCAAACGTTACTAGCCGCATGCCTGGTGCGTTTGCGTCCTACTATCGTCATGACAACGCTATCCAGTACTTCTCACCCAAGTGGAACGGTTTGCAGGCTGAGGCGATGTATGCCATGGATGAAGACCCGTTGACCAGCGTTGGCCGCCATATCGCGGGTCGTTTGGCCTATGACAATGGTCCTCTGAGCATGTCCGTTTCGTATGGCGCGACCGATGTCAACGCCTCGGGCGCAAAGCTCAAGCAATACGGTGCGGCCGCTTCCTACAACTTTGGAGTGGCAACCCTGATGGGCTACTTCCAGCGTGATGATTTGCCCTATGGTATGTATGGCTCGCGTGCTGTAGGGTCTGAGGACCGCTGGCAAATTGGCGTCACTGTTCCCGTTGGCAAGGACTACATTCGTGCCAACTATGTGCGTACAGACTCGCGCGGAGGCCCGGCCGCCTATAACGGTAGCGACGCCAACAAGTTCGCTATTGGCTACGTGCACAACATGTCACGCCGCACTGCGCTGTACGGCACGATTGCACGTGTCACCAACAAGGGCGGCGCAAACTTTAGCCTGGTGGGTGGAGCTGCTGGACTGGCCGCTGGCGGTAGCTCCACGGGTGCAGAAGTGGGCATCCGCCACTCCTTCTGATAGGAAATTGAGATTGGCTTTCTGAACTATGACGAAAACGTAACCATTCAGCCGGTCAATTAAAATATTGCCTAGCCTATAGTAATTGCCATGAGGTGTTCGCCTCATGGCAATTTTTTTGAAAGGAACCGTAATGAAATTTGCACTGCCGTTCACTACCGCTGTCCTGCTGCTTGTTGCGGGCCAAGCTAACGCGGACTACTTTCCTACAGGGAAGTCGTACTACGGCTATGAAGTCCAGTCTACGAGCTACAGAACAATTGATCTTTCCCAGAAAGGTCCAATAAATATAACCTGTGGTGAAATCATCCAATTCATAAGCAACGGAAAGACTCTGATCTGGAAGGCGGACTCCATCTATCATACTGAAGTCCCTATAGCCAAGTTTGCACCTGTTGGATTTGATCCGCAAGGACGATCAATTTTCGTCTCTCAGAATGAATATGAGTTCGGTGGATAATTAATTCTCAATTTAAAAGCCCCACTATTATGTGGGCTTTTTTTATTTATCGATCCATATATTTTTAAAAATTAATGTGCACCAAATAATAGTGCAGAAAATTATAGCCACAAATACTGCAGCGCTTCCAAGGTCCTTTGCTTTTCTGGATAGCTCATTTTCTTCTTGGCCAAATCTATCTATGGCTGACTCAATGGCCGAATTCAATATTTCAACTATCAATACTAGAAAAACACCGGAAAGAAGAAATAATATCTCAAGCAATCCATTGCCAACTACTATTGATAAAGGGATCAAAACCAGGGCCAGCATCGCCTCAAGTCTGAATGCGGGTTCTTCCCAAGCATCTTTTAAGCCGCTCCATGAATAGCTTGTTGCGTAAAATATGCGAGAAAGTCCTCTTCGTGATTTTTGGTGATTAACAAAGATTTGGGGACTAGTTGATTTATCCAACACGATATTGAGTCTTTAGTGAAAATACTATGTATGTCAGCGCTGAGATGTACCAGCAAATGGCTAGCGCCCATAAATCATGGGATATGAAGTGGGCGCCTCGAAGTTGCTGAGTCAAACCAAAGATCAACCCCAGAGTAATGCCTATCGCAAGTCCTCGCCATCTAAACAAAGGCTTGGACATTAAGAAAAAAAAGTATAGACCAATCCAAGCGTATCCGGCACTAGCATGTCCAGCAGGGAAACAATTTCCTCTCCCAATGCTTGATGGCCGATGTTCAAACAAACCCACAAATGGTCGATCTCCTCCAAATTCAGCAAGGCTCCAAGGGCAGTCCATGTTGGTAACTGTCTTTAAGATCCCAATAGAAAAGACACATAGCAATACAGAACTACTCAGATAGATCAGAGGAAGTCTCCAAGTCCGAAAAGAAGAACCAACTTTGAAAAATGAAGAGCAAACTATTGCTATAAGTATTAGGAGAGCTGTCAAACTAACATTCTTCCCTCCTTTATGGAGTATCTTAGCTGCAATCCAATGATCTGTCAGGCGCCATTCGTAACCTTGATATTTGTAGATTTTTGTTGTCAGCCAAAAATCTCCGCCAGCAATCATCAATATGTAAGATATTGCTATTATTGGAAGGATTGGAAAAACCATGTGAGTGAGAAAAAATGGCTTACTGAAACCAAATCCTTTCTCATTCATTTTTTTTATTGAACCCATGAAAGATGGGCCCCATCTACACGAGGCCAATACAAAAAATAAGAGATTTTAGTCTTATCTGATCAAAATGCAGGCTGCTTTTTTTTGTATGCCAGAAGCCTCAACGCATTGAATACAACTAGTAAAGTCGAGCCTTCATGCACTGCTACAGCGGCTCCGATACTGAGGCCCATAATAGTCGCCGGCACTAAAACTGCCACTATGCCAAGGCTGACAAAGACATTCTGACGGATCACTGATCTTGTATGCCGACTCAGACCCACTGCAAAAGGCAAATGCCTGAGATCATCTGCCATAAGGGCAACATCAGCAGTTTCCAGCGCAACATCAGAACCAGCTGCTCCCATCGCAATTCCAACAGTAGAGTTGGCCATAGCGGGGGCATCATTCACCCCGTCGCCAACCATTGCCACCTTGGTTTTCTTCTTAAGATCTCGTATGGCTTTGACTTTGTCTTCAGGCATCAGATCGCCCCAGGCCTCATCCAGACCAACTTCCTGAGCAACTGCATCGGCGACTTTTTGATGATCACCGGATATCATTATCATCCGCGTTATACCCAGGCTCCGCAGTGCCTTCAACGCCTCTTTAGCACCAGCTCTCGGGGTGTCGAGTAATCCAATGGCCCCCAGATCTCTGTCTCCAAATCGGACAAACATCGTTGTACGACCAGATTCTCTCAGATTGTCAATGATTTGCTGTGATTCAGCGCTTAGTTTGGGGATGTCTTCAATACCGAACATCTCGGATTTACCAATCCAGACAGGTTCAGCATTAATGCTTGCTTTTACGCCGCGGCCAATAAGATTTTCAAGATCGCTAGCTACTAGATTCCGCTGATTCACTAACTTCTCGCCAGCGTCTTTCACAATTGCAGCAGCCAGCGGATGGTCGCTAAGGGACTCTACCGCTACAGCTACTTGCAAAAGCTCTTCCTGTGTAATACCTTTCGCTGGCACGATATCAGTTATGCGTGGACGTCCTTCGGTCAATGTTCCGGTTTTATCGAATGCAATCGCATTGAGAGATCCCAACTCTTCTAAGGGGGCTCCACCCTTTATCAAAACACCACCTCGTGCTGCACGAGCTATACCTGATAGCACTGCACTGGGTGTAGCAATGGCGAGTGCACAGGGGCTTGCTGCAACCAATACTGCCATAGCGCGGTAAAAGCTATCACGAAATGGCTCATCAATGACAACCCATGCAAACAGGAGCGCAAAGGCAAGTATCAGAACGGCTGGAACAAATATTCTTTCGAATTTTTCGGTGAAGCGTTGAGTTGGAGATTTGAGTGTCTCGGCCTCACTGACCATTTTCACGACTCGAGCAAGAGCCGAGTCCGCAGATTTTCTGGTCACCTCAATTTCGATACCTCCAGCACCATTGATTGTGCCAGCGAACACCTTTGACTCCGAATTAATGGCATCAGGATTTAATCTAGCCTTCTCCGCATCTTCCACGGCCTTCTTATCTACGGGAATACTTTCCCCAGTGACAGGCGCCTGGTTAACTGCGGAATTTCCTCGGACGATAAAGCCGTCAGCGGCAATCCGCTCATTTGGCTTCATGAGAACCAAGTCTCCTACAACCAGCTCTTCAACTGCAACTTCTAGTACTTGACCATCTCTCCGGACTGTTGCACTGTTGGGCGCTAGCTCGGCAAGTGCTTCAATGGCTCGCTTTGCACGTCCCATCGCGTAGTGCTCAAGAGCGTGACCTAAACTGAATAAAAATAGGAGTAGGGAACCCTCTGCCCATGAGCCCAGCGCCGCGGCTCCTCCGGCGGCCACTAGCATGAGTGTATCAATTTCAAACCGCTTGAGCCGAAGATTCTCCAGTGCCTCTCTGAGAGTAAAGTATCCACCGAAGAAATATGCTAGAACGTAAATTCCGATTGGAAACCAAGCCGGCAAGGAGGGGAGAAATTTCTCAATCGCTACGCCAAGTGCAAGAAGCACCCCGCAGGTGATAGCGAATACCATCTCTGCATTTTTCCCCAGAATTCCTCCCCCGTGATCATGGCCATGATCATTTTCATTTTTGGATTGCGGACGTTCTTTCCTGAACCCCGAATTACCTAACTCAGGTTGAGTGGGATTAATATTTAAATCTCGGAGAGCATCCAGAATATCAACTTCTTTTATTTTATTCTTGTCAAAATCCACATGAACTTGGCCAGTCGGGCTCACCTGCGCCTCTATAACTCCACTTAGACCAAGAAGCTTAGTCTCTACAGTGCGGGCTTTTCTGGCATGGTTTATACCTTCAAATTCTATAAGAAAGTGTCCCCAGCGGTCGGATATCCTGGATCCTGCTGCCTCAACTAGCTCTCTAATACGAATCAGTGGTAATTTTTCTGAATCATAGTGAATGCACAATTTAGGCCATTCGCCATCTTTGCCAGCATCCAGATGGACCTTCTCGACACCATCCCTACTTTGAATATCACTTAGTAAGCGTCTCACCAAAAGGTCATCGCTTGTTGAAATAGATGATAGAACTACCGGTATGTCTAGACGAAGTTTTTTTTTCATGATATTTAATCGACAACAGGAGATAGCTATACCTTTATCGCAGCGTGCCAGTTGACTTGGCAAGCGTCAACTTAAAGATTTTCTCTTCCACATTGCGCGCAAAATTTTGCGCCTGCAACTAAATTTGCGTCGCATCCACGACATACTAAGGAAACTCCACACTGGCCACAAAATCTGCTTGTTGCGGAGTTTGGTGTTCGGCATGTTGGGCATGCATATCCCACTTCGCCGTAACTACCTCTTTTAAGGTATCCACTGGAATTTTTGTGATGTCCATCATTTTTACGGTGATGTCCTTTTCCGAATAACCAGCTGCTGAATCCCATGATAAGCTTCCTAATTTGTTAAGATCCGTGTCTAGACAAGTTTGGATAACATTTCTCCGATTTCCATATACTCATCCACAGCTTGTTTCATTGCCAACTCCGTGCGTATTGCGTTGTCAATGAAACTAGCACGCTCCTGATCTAAATCCACCGTGTTTTTATCGAGAGAGTTCTGTGAGGCCGGGCGGTAGGCGACTTCAGTGTCGTATATGGACTTCAACTCTGAGCTTGGGATATGCCCCTTTTTCGTCTCCTTAACCGACAACATGTTGGCAGAACTTCTTTCAAGCGCTGCCTTGAAGTCCAAGTCTTTTGCTTGATACCCAGGTGTGTCCGCATTGGCAATATTGCTTGCAATTAGTGCGAGCCTTTGCGTTCTGATTCGCAATGCTATGTCTTCAAAACGAACTTCGCTCATTTCATACCCCTTTTCTAATCTTCCTTCGAAGATTTGTTGAAATGTTGTGCTTTGAGGTTGACAAACTATGAATAAATATGATATCCGCCATTAGCGCCTAAGTTGATTACAAATTTGTCATGCTGTCGTCAGTTCTCACTTGTGCAAGAAGCAGCTATGTCTAGAGTCTTATCGTAGACATTCGTCTGCACATCCAGCAGACCTAAGACTGTGTGAAAGTAGTTATCGTGGCTTATTTTGATGTTGAGATTTTTGCTTTTCAAGCACGCTAAACTTGTACCGCTTGAGATTTCCATTGGCTTTGATACCCACATTACCCATGGTATGTTTTTCTGCCCTTTCGGTGCAAAAGAATATGGAAGCCCGTGCAGATAAATATTATTTTCACCTAATGATTCTCCGTGATCGGATACGTACATGAGTGCAGTTGGCGCAGCGGGAAATGAGTTCTTCAGCCAATCTATGGCGTTGTTAATAAAGTAGTCCGTCTCGATGATGCTGTTGTCGTAAGCGTTCACGACTTCTTGTTGCGTACAACTTTGGAGCGCTGCCGACTCGCATTCGGGTTTAAATGTCTTTCTTGAGAGACTAGACCTTTTGTAATATGCAGGCCCATGACTTCCCATTTGATGAAGTACGATTACTTTTCCTTTCCCGTTTTTCATCGATGAAGATGACTGAATGCGATCCTTGAGGCCAACCAGCATGGCAGAGTCCTGGCAGACGCCATCTTTTTCGCAAAGCGGATTGCTTGGCTCATATCTGTAGTATTCGGTCGCAACCCTAGCGCAAACTCCTTTGCAACCAGACTGGTTGTCCAACCAGTAAACCGAAAGCCCAGCCTTAGCCAGGACATCCAGCATGTTTTCGTGGTTTACTTTCCTTGATGCATAGTCTTCTCGATCTAAGTGAGAAAACATACAGGGCAACGACTCAGCGGTACTGGTGCCGCAAGACCATGCGTTCTTTGAGGAGAAGATGTCAGCTCGCTTCGATAGCAGTGGCGTTGTATTCCTCTCATAGCCATTGATTCCGAAGTTTTCGGCTCTTGCTGTTTCTCCAACTATGAGTAGCAATATTGGTTCTTCGCCATTGACTAGCTCGTTAGTTTGTATTTTTGCATCTTGACCGATTTTTTCTATTTTTAAGCTTCTTCTATCCAGAGGGTTTGTAGCCACCTTTATTGTTGAGTAAAATGTATTCAAAGGACTAATTTGGTACCTCATTTTCGTATGATTTCTCATTGTCGACGAGAAAGGTTGATAAATGAGGAAAATGCACACTAAAGCCAAGGCAAGTCCTAGGAATGCCAATAGTACAGATGTAAATATTGCCTTGATTGCAGTCGTCTTTTTTACGCCGGCCAGAATAATCAAGAATATGGGGATTATTGAAAATCCAAGTACCGTTACCAGTAATTCGTAGCTTAGAAGATCAATTGCTTCTCCGATATCAGTTTGCAATGTATTTCGTATCATTCCAGGATCTATTACGATCCCGTAGCTCAGCATGAAGTAGCTAGTGATGGAATTTACAAGTATTGCCCCAACCAATACTGGCTTAAGTAGTGGCCCCAAAGCAAATATTGAAAGAAGAGAGATGTTTAGCGCAGCAACTGCAACTAAAAATCCTATAAAAAATGTTACCCCAATTTCCTCTTGCAACTGGAGCAGAGTCTTCCACAGGGGGATGTTCCCCACAGTTGCAAGCCAAACACCAGTCGCAATAATCAAGACTGCTGGGCTAACTGTTAGATTGGATGAAATCTTTCGAAGCAAGCTTCGATTTTTATTTAACATGACTAGCTCTTCTTATTGAGCCAAATACAAAAAATCCCATATCCAAAGAACTACGTTCTAAAGATATGGGATTATCATTTTCACTATTACAACGAATCTATCCATTGGCTAGAGCATGCCCGCTGATCACGCAGCTCCGATTCGTCATCCACAACTTATTTCAACCACCCATTGCGCGTTGACGTGCATCACGCTGTTCTGGAGTCTCCTTAAGCAATTCGTTAATGACTTCTTGACGGGTCTTTCCGGCATTTGCTTGCTTGGAGGACGCTGGATAAGCGCCAGTATTGAATCGATTGCTTCCGCCCTCGCGAGCGGCCGTACCTGCCTCAGCTTTAACTTGTTCCCGGGTCTTTTGTGAGTTGAAGTGCTCGGGGTAGGTTTTCACGCCTGCTTCATTGTTCGCGGGATGCTGATAGCTTTCGGCTGCGGCTATGCCAGGAAGAATGAATGCGGTCGAAGCGACCAATGCAGCGATAGAGGATGCAATGTTAAGACGACGGTGCTTCATTTCGAGATCCTTTCAAGAGATTTTGAATTTCTATTCGTGGCTTTGTTGGACCCGAGTAGATGGCTCTACTATAGAAAAGCTGCCCCCACAGGACGCACACATTGCCATGACAATGCTGTAATCTAATTGACATAAAAAGGGCCATGGCTTTTGGCCATGGCCTGAAAAGCGATCACGGTCCCAAGTTACGCGATCGCCACCTCACCCGAGGACGATGCCCCATCCTCGGGATTCTGTTGAACGTCGCCTTCCGAAGGGTCGTTCCTGTGGATGAGCCTGTACAGCAGGGGCAGGACGAGCAGTGTCAGCATCGTGGAGGAGAGGATGCCGCCTATGACTACTGTTGCAAGGGGACGCTGCACTTCCGCTCCTGTGCCTGTGGCGATAGCCATAGGTACGAAGCCTAGCGAAGCTACCAAAGCCGTCATAAGGACTGGGCGTAGTCGTGTGAGCGCCCCTTCCGTTACGGCGTCTGGCACGCTCTTGCCTTCCTCACGCAACGTCCGGAAGTAAGAGATCATCACCAAGCCATTGAGCACAGCGACCCCTGACAGAGCAATGAATCCTACAGCGGCAGTAATGGACAGTGGTATGTCTCGCAGCCACAACGCCAAGATGCCGCCCGTGAGCGCGAACGGGATACCTGTAAACACGATGAGCCCGTCTCGAGCATTGCCGAACATTGCGAAGAGCAAGACGAAGACCATCAGCAGAGCGACAGGTACCACAATCATGAGACGTTGACGCGCCGACTCTAAGTTTTCGAATGTTCCGCCCCAGCGGGTCCAGTATCCCGCTGGTAGCTGAAGGCTTTCGAGGCGTTGCTCAGCTTCGTTCACGAAGGAGCCGATGTCACGTCCACGTACGTTTGCACTGACGACGATACGGCGTTTACCATCTTCTCGGCTGACTTGATTTGGGCCAGGAGCCGTCTCAAAAGTCGCGACTGAGGACAGCGGCACGAACCCCACCCGGCCATCTGCTCCCTTTGGCAACGCAATCGGAAGTCGGCTCAGAGCCTCCACATCATTGCGAATGTCCTCGGGCAAGCGAACCTGGATGTCGAAGCGCTTGTCCCCTTCGAAAACAATCCCCGCTTCTCCGCCCCCCAGCGCAACACTGATGGTGTCTTGCACATCCCCCATGTTGAGGCCGTAGCGTGAAGCTTTTTCGCGATCGATTTGCACTGTGAGCATCGGCAGGCCTGTCGTCTGCTCAATTTTCACTTCTGACGCGCCCTGGATTTGCTGAAGCATGCCAGCCACAGTTTGTGCGTTCTTCTCCAGTACGGACATGTCATCACCGAAAATCTTTACGGCTACGTCGCTACGCACGCCAGAAATCAGTTCGTTAAAACGGAGTTGGATCGGCTGGGAAAACTCGTAGTTGTTGCCTGGCACGCTGTCTGCGGTCTTTTGAATCGCAGCCAATAAATCGTCGCGAGAACGCGAAGGATCGGGCCATTGATCCTTGGGCTTTAGCATGATGTAGCCGTCCGAGATGTTGGGCGGCATAGGATCTGACGCAATCTCGGCGGTACCGGTACGTGCGAACACACGGTCAATTTCAGGAAACTCCTTCTTCAAGGTGTTCTCGATCTGGATCTGCATCTCCAGCGACTGTGTGAGGCTGGTGCCAGGAATGCGAAGTGCTTGGATCGCAAAGTCGCCTTCATTGAGGTTGGGAGCGAATTCACTACCTAGGCGTGTCGCCAGCAGCAGGCTAAGGACCACCGCTACACAAGCGGTTGTCAGAACTACTGCAGGGGCTGCCATGACTCTTGCCAGGATGGGCGAGTAAGAACGGCGTGCCCAACTCATGATGCGGTTTTCTTTTTCCGCTACTTTGTCGCCCATGAACAGGGCAACCGCAGCCGGAATGAAGGTGATCGACAGCAGCATGGCTCCGGCCAAGGCGATGACCACGGTCAGTGCCATGGGGTGGAACATCTTTCCTTCCACACCGGTGAGCGCAAAGATGGGTAGATAGACCACCATGATGATCAGCTGACCGAACAGCAGGGGCCGTCGAGCTTCCTTTGCCGCAGCAAATACCTCATGGAAACGCTCACTGCGAGTGAGCGGGCGGCCGCGTGCCTCCTGCGCATGGGCCAAGCGCCTCACACAGTTCTCCACAATCACGACTGCACCGTCAATGATGATGCCGAAGTCCAATGCCCCCAAGCTCATGAGGTTGGCGCTGACCTTGTAGTACACCATGCCTGTGAACGTGAAAAGCATGGACAGCGGGATGATCATTGCTGTGATCAACGCGGCGCGAAGGTTGCCCAGGAACAGGAAGAGGATCACCACCACCAAGGTGGCGCCCTCGATCAGGTTTTTCTTGACCGTGGCGATAGCTTTGTCGACCAGGTTGGTGCGGTCGTAAACAGTGACAGCTTTGACACCTTCGGGCAGGTTGCGGTTGATCTCCCGCATGCGTATATCGACCGCCTGGGATACCTTTCGGCTGTTCTCGCCAATCAGCATGAACACTGTACCAAGCACGACCTCGCGGCCATTGTCAGTCGCAGCACCGGTACGCAGTTCACGTCCTAGGCCTACTTCAGCCAAGTCTCGGATGCGTATCGGTTGCCCCTGAGCAGACCCAACGATGACTTCGCGAATGTCCGCTATTCCCTTGACCTGACCAGGCGCTCGTATCAGATATTGCTCACCTTGGCGCTCGATGTAGCCCGCACCGACGTTTGCGTTGTTACGCTGAAGCGCGGCCACGATATCGGCGAGTGTGAACCCGTAAGCTGAAAGCTTGGCAGGCGACGGTGCGACCAGGTATTCCTTCGCGTAGCCGCCGATAGAGTTGATCTCGGTCACGCCAGGCACATTACGCAACTGGGGCTTGATCACCCAGTCTTGAATCTCGCGCAGATCCATGGGCGTGTATGGCGAACCGTCAGGCTTCTTAGCGCCTTCCTCCGCTTCCACGGTCCACAGGTAGATTTCTCCCAAACCTGTTGAGATCGGCCCTAACGTTGGCGTTACGCCATCAGGCAGGTTTTCGCGGGCCTGCTGCATGCGTTCGTTGACCAACTGGCGTGCGAAGTAGATGTCGGTGCCGTCCTTAAACACCACGGTGACCTGGGACAGGCCGTAGCGCGATAGCGAGCGCGTCTGCTCCAGATTTGGGAGCCCTGCCATCACAGTTTCTATGGGGTAGGTGACACGCTGTTCAGTTTCGAGCGGAGAATATCCAGGCGCCTGGGTGTTGATCTGCACCTGGACATTGGTGATGTCGGGCACAGCGTCGATTGCTAGGCGCTGATAGCTAAACACGCCTAGCGCGGCCATGCCAAACACGGCAAGCAGTACGAGCCAACGCTGCTCGATGGCGAAGCGGATGATGCGTTCAAACATGAAGGTCTCCGATCCCCGCCTCAGTGAGCATGCTCTGCGGTGGCTTTGCCAAGCTCTGCCTTCAGCAGAAAACTGCCTTCAGCCACATACGCTTGATCCGGCTTGAGGCCTTCAAGAATCTCGGTGTTTTTCGTGTCCGAGCGACCGACACGGACGGGCTGAGCCCGGAATCCACCTTCGACCGGAACGAACACGACAGTTTGCTGGTTCTCAATACGCTGAATCGCTGTCGACACTACTGTGAGCGCTGCATCTTGGGATGATGCGGTGACCTCCACGTTCACAAACAGGCCTGGACGCCATGCACCATCCGGGTTAGGCAAAGTGATGCGGGCGGGGGCCGTTCGCGTGTCTTGACCAATGAGTGCGCCAACGTAGGAAACCTCGCCGGTCGCTGTCGATTCGAAAGCCGTTGCACGAACCGTCGCCTTTTCCCCTACACGAACTGATGGCATGTCTGGGGCGGAGACTCGCATCTCGGCCCAGACGGAGCGGAGGTCGGAAATCGTGAAAACCTGCGTTGTGTCCAGGACAGCCTCACCGATAGAAAGATGCTTTTCCACGATGACGCCATCGAACGGCGCTCGTAGCTCGAACCGGTTGAGCCCAGCAGCAGAGCCAGCTCCCGCCCCGGTTGCTGCCAACTTCTGCTCGGCGTTGGAGACAGCGATCTCAGCCTCGCGTAGTACCTGCTGCGCTTGCAGATAGTCTTGCTCTGCGGAAACTTTTTCTTCCCAGAGTTGCTTCTCGCGTTGATAGGTGGTGCGCGCCAGTGCTAGGCGCTTCTGAGCGCCAAGCAACTCGCTTCGTTGTTCTGACACGGCGACACTGCTCAGTACAGCCAAGAGTTGGCCCTTTTTTACGCTTTGCCCAAGATTGGCCGGCACACTTTCGGCAACGCCCGCGACGCGAGGGACAACGTGTGCCGTCCGGTCTTCATTGAAGCGGATTTCACCTGGCAGTTGAAGCAAGCTGCGCACGGTCGCTGGCCCAGCTTGAGCCACTTTTACCCCGGCGACCTTGATACGCTGCGCGTCCATGGGAATCACGCCTTCATCGTCATCGTGACCAGCCTCTGCAGCAGGCTTGGCAGAGGCTTTGTTTTCGCCACTTTCCTCATGATGCTCACCGTCGGCATGGCCGTCCTCATCCTTGTGAGCCTTTGTTGCCTTCTCACCATGGTGCTCTTGGTCGGCATGACTTGCCGCTTCACCATGGCCGTGACCTTTTTCCTGGGATTGAGCTGCTTTTTCGCCCGCAGGCGGGGGGCTCGAAGAGCCGTTTCGAAGAATTAAAGTCGCTGCCAGGACCCCTACGGATAGGATGCTCACAATTGCGATAACTGTGCTGCGCTTAGAACTTGGAGAAGAGTTCGTGTTCATGTTTGAGGCTCAGAGGTTTACTGGTCAGCTTGTGTACCGAGCAGGCGCTCGAGATCTGCGACGGCACTGTGGGTGGACAGCAGCTGGCTTAGGTACTGGCTACGTGCGTCGAACCACGTGCGCTGTGCATCTAGTACGTCGAGGTAGCTAAACTTCCCGAGTGAAAAGCCCTTCACTGCGGCTTCATAAGCCGTCTGGGCCGTGGGCAGGACTTGGGTTGAAAGTTGCTGTGCAAGACGACGGCTAGTCTCCAGCTGTTCACGCGCCTGGAAGAGATTCGTCTGCATCTGAACGCGCAACGCTTGAAGCTTCTCTTCAGCCTGATCCGCGAGGCGCAGCGCCTGTATCTGGTTGCCCCGGTTGGTGTCCAGCACCGGCAGTGGGATCGAAACCCCCAGTACCAATTGATTCCGTCCAACCTCTTGGGCCCGCTTAACGCCTAAGCTCACGGTGGGGTCCGGCATGCGCTTGGCACGTTCCAGATCTGCGGACGCACGGCTTTGCTCCAGGAACGAGCGCGCTTGCCTGATGGCAGGCGATTCCTCCAGCCGCATCAACAAGTCTGGGGCCGCAGGAGCTTCGGGGGCGATATCGAACGTGCCAAGCGCTGGACCGAATGCAAAGCCTTGTCCGCCCAGAAGTGCCTGCATTTGTTGGCGAGCGACTCTCAGGTCTGACTCGGCCTTACCCAGTTCAAGCTCGGCTCCAGACTCTGCCACCTTTGCGCGGCTTTCTTCCAATGGGGCGACCTTGCCTGCAGCAACGCGTTTGGTCGCGGCCTCGCGCGCATTTCTCACAATTTCCAATGTCTGTTTTGCAACAGTCACGCGCTCCTGGGCCGCCAAGAGGCTGTAGAAAGTCGCCCTCACGTCAGCACGGATGTTGGCGCGGGTAGCTGCCAGCTCGGCTTGTGCAACGTCGCGTCCCCGTTCAGCAATGCGCATCCGAGCATCGCGCTTGCCTCCAACCTCTATCAGCTGGTTCCACTGCACAGTTGATGTCTTGGTACGACTGCGGGTATCTTCTTGCAAGTAAGACAGCTCAGGGTTAGGGCGAGCTTTGCTCTGGAGCACGGCGCCGTCGCTGGCCGACAGGCCGAACTCAGCCGCGCGAAGGCTTGGATGAGTCGCGAGGGCCTTCTCGACCGCGACAGCGAGAGTCAGGGACGGGGGCGCCTCACTTGACGCTGTGGTGGGGCCGCTTGAGCTCGTGGGGACGGCGTGGGCCAAACCCGCTCCAGCCAACATGCTGACTAGCAAGGTTTGGCAAAGGCTTGTGCGAAGCCTACTCTTGCCACGTAAGGTTACCAAGTTCATGTATGAAACTCCTGCCCGGCAAAGCCCATGTGCCTGTCGGTCGCTGTAGTGCCCTGAAATATTTATGCGCAAGCGCATGTGGTGGGCGAAGGGCACTATAGGGGACGCTATCCGGCTGCATCCTGATAATAAGATGACAAATTTATCATCCAAGCGCCAGGATCTTAGGATCAAAATCCGCCCCATGAGAATCCTAATAATTGAGGATGATGGGAAGTTGGTGGACCAGCTTGCTCGCGGCTTGGTTGACGAAGGCTTCTCCGTTGACTCAGCCTCCGATGGGATTACCGGACTCAATAAAGCAGCTACCATAGAATATGATTTGATCATTCTAGATGGAATGCTTCCTGGAATAGACGGATTGGCGGTCCTAACTGCTCTTCGCCAATCCAAACAGACATCCGTTTTAATGCTTACTGCAAGATCGTCTGTTGAAGATCGGGTTACTGGCTTGAAATGTGGTGCAGATGACTATATGGTCAAGCCTTTTGCTTTTTCCGAACTGGTTGCACGCGTGAGGGCGCTACTCAGAAGATCCCCTGTCTTCAACAAGCCGTCAGCTGAACCAACAATTTTGAGAATTCATGATTTGGAGATAGATCTTGCAAGGCAGCGGGCTTTTAGAGCAGGTAAAAGGCTTGATTTAACTGCCAAGGAATTTAGTCTATTGATACTTTTAACCAGAAGGCAGGGTGAGATTATCTCGCGCTCCGAACTCGCGTCACAAGTTTGGTCAATGAATTTTGACTCTGAGACGAATGTGGTTGAAGTGGCAATTCGAAGACTTAGGCTAAAAACAGATGAACCATTTGACAAAATATTGCTGCATACGGTTCGAGGAATGGGCTATATTATGGAATCAAGATGAAAAATAACAAAAAAAAGAATAAAGCAACTCGTCCTTTATCCACTCGCCTGTCGATTTCCCTTGCTTTTCAAACTATTCTTGGACTAGGCATTGTTTGCATTACCGTCTATCTGGTAATCGCTCAAACACTATCTGCCAAACAGGCTGACGCGCTTGATCAC
This sequence comes from Delftia sp. WY8, assembly GCF_018437695.1. NCBI lineage: Bacteria > Pseudomonadati > Pseudomonadota > Betaproteobacteria > Burkholderiales > Comamonadaceae > Delftia > Delftia sp. WY8. The sequence continues at coordinate 4,395,432 of NZ_CP049795.1, read as the reverse complement.
AAGCAGATCGCTTTAGAGCGCATGTTAAATGAAAGTAAATCACAAGTAGACTCAGAGTCTTTGCAAGGAACCCTGCTGGATTTTCTGAGCGGACATGACGATCTGTCCCTGCTAGTCAGAAAAGATGAAAAAAATGGGGAAGCTTTATTTGATCTTGTTAGACATCATAAAAACACCATCAAAAGAGAGTTCTTCGCCAAGCTTCAAAAATTCGATGGGATGTCTCAAAGTGTTGTGGTTACACTGATATTAGACAGAAGTCCCGACGATTTGATATTGCGGCATTTGGCATGGACCTTGGGTATTGCCGCTATCGCAAGTACACTAATTGTTTCGATATCGAGTGTCTGGCTGGTCAAGAAGGGTTTATCACCGATAAAATTTCTGATAACTCAGGTGCGGCAAGTCTCGGCACAGAACCTAATACATAGGCTGGATGATAGCCAGCAACCACAAGAACTTCGACCGCTTATAGGTCAAATCAATGATCTTCTAGATAGGCTATCGGTTGCTTACAAACAAATGGAATCATTCAATGCCGATGTTGCGCATGAGTTGAATACTCCACTTTCTACTTTGATAAGTAGCTCAGAGCTAGCGCTCAGGAAACGCAGAACCTCCGAAGAGCTTATTGATGTCCTATCTTCTAACCTGGAAGATTTACACAGAATGGCCAATATCGTTGCTGATATGCTATTTCTTTCGAATGCCGACCGCGGCAATGGGGCGCGGCTTATAAAAATCTGCAGCCTCGCAGATCTAGCGAGAGAGGTTATAGACTTTCACGAAGCTGCAATTATGGAGGCTGGCTTAGAAGTGGAAGTGCATGGTGATGCCAGTGGCGTATTTGATGCAAGTTTAGTACGTCGTGCTCTCTCGAATTTATTAGGGAATGCCACACGATATGCCAATATGGGAGGGAAAATATTGGTGGATATTCGAAGACATGAGAATTTATCAGAATCCACCGAAATAAAAACCTCTATTATTGAGTTGACTGTGACAAATGAAGGCAAAACTATACACCCAGAGCACCTACCTAGACTATTTGATAGATTCTACAGAGCAGACTCTTCGCGGTCATATGCAAATAAAAATCACGGATTGGGTTTGGCAATTGTTTCAGCCATCGCTAGGCTTCACATGGGAAGTGTTTTTGCAAGGTCCGAAAATGGCGTTACGAGTATCGGCTTGATATTTCCTCAGAATTCATAGATAGTTGTATAGTTGCCTTTGCCACTTTATTGAGTGAGCGCCATTTTTTCGGTTTGTCAGTGAAAAAATTTTGGAAAATAATCCATAGTAAGATGGAAAAATCAGGGGTGGTGGCTGCGCTGCTCCTGATATCAACTTTTTTCGTCTCCCTGTTAGGACAAGACAGCCTCAGAGCCGCAAAATCTTTTTTCCTATACCTTCCTTTCGGTATTTTTATCTTCTGGGGCTTGAAGAAGAAAGATATCGGTTGTTTTTCCAGAGTATTTGTTTGGATTGCAACATCAATCTTCTACATTGATGGCATCGTTCGATATTTTCTGAAGGAGGCATATGGAGCCTCTCCGGAGAGCTCCCTTGTACTGGAGGCAGCGGCAAACACAAATATCCGCGAAAGTGCTGAATATCTTTTTGCAAATTCAGTACGTTTCTTGATACTAGGCTCTGGTCTATTGGCTCTAATGCTTTTCTCAGGAAAACTTCTGATGATCGCGCGCGCTGATGCAACGAACTCATCTCGGCTATTATCGGGATTCATTCTTCTTCTTATGCTAGTTAGTGTGGTTGCACATCTTAGTAAGCCGTGGAGACGATTGCACCCAGTGTTTTTTTGGCAGGATTGGTATAAATCTGTATCTGTGGTGAAGAGCAATTGGAAAACCCAAGCATCTTCTCGTGAAGATCAACTCTTTCGAGCAAATGCAATATCTCCAAAAATAGATCGCAAAGGTGGATCGGTTGTCGTCCTAGTAATTGCCGATAGCATTAACCGCGACAACATGGGAGTCTACGGGTATAAGAGAAATACAACTCCAATATTGTCTTTGAGGCGAAAGGAACTAGGGCGTGATATGGTGATATTCCGTGATGCTTGGTCTTTGGATGCAAGCACAGTTCCTGCGTTTGAAAGTATGTTCTCGCTGCAAGGCGCTAATGGTGAACAGTCTGTTCATCTGATGGCGATGGCTCGATCCGCTGGATATAAAATTTGGTGGGTGAGCAATCATGATGATGTGGCTATTGAGTCGCGTCATGCAGCTTATGCAGACACAGTTGAAATGGTCAATCGGACCCCTGGGCGTTCATCCTCCTCATTAGACGGAGAAGTTCTTGAGGGCCTGGAAATGGCCCTAAATGATTCTGCTGAAAAAAAATTCATAGTCGTTCATTTGCTAGGCGCGCATCCTCACTACGCCCTCAGATATCCAAAGAATGAAAACCCATTCTCCCAAACAATGGATGACATTGACTATGAGATGCAAGAAAAGAAAAGGTCGTTTTGGGTTAAGGGATTCAGGGAACAGTACGATTCAGCAATTCTTTATCATGACTCTGTAGTATCCAAAACTCTGGATCTCACTAGATTTGCAGGCAAATCGCCCTATCGCGCATGGATTTATCTTTCGGACCATGGTCAAGAAGTTGGGCATCTGCTTGACAAGGCCGGCCACAGTCCAACTACAGAATCCGGATATCGCATTCCAGCCATGATCTGGCGCAATGATATTGGCAGTGAAGGAGAGATGGGTGCTGGTGAGAGAAAGTTCAGATCTGACTGGATGGCGTGGGCGGTGGCCGATCTTTTGTCTCTACAGTGGAAAAATAAGAATACTAACTTAAGCATTTTATCCGATAATTATCAATGGACCCCCCCTCAATACAACTTCAAACTAACATACAAATAGTAAAACAACCTACCTACAGGGTCATGCAAAATAGGACTTGAATAGGCAAATGTTTGGTATCAATTCTTGAAATTGGTTTATTTTTAAGGATGGTCTTGGGGCTGGCCAAGCTGGCTGGCTTCTACTCCCAAGCTAAACCGCATGCCAGCGCAACAGTACCGCAAGTACGCAACCTAGCATCATCAAAATATCATAAAATTTCTGCGTTGCTATCACATAGATTAGGTGAAATCCATGACAGTTGATTACAAGGCGCTTCTCCAGCAGAAAGCTGAGCTTGAAGCTAAGATCGCCCAGGCTTTGGCCGCAGAGAAGGCTGGTGTTCTAGCCCGAGTTCGAAGCCTAGTTGCAGACTACAAGCTGTCGGCCGAGGATGTGTTCGGTGGCTCCAAGCGCAAAATGGGGACGGGTACGCCGAAGTACCGGGATCCGGCCACTGGCTCTACTTGGACAGGCCGAGGTAAGCCGCCAACATGGATTAAGGGCATAGCAGACAGATCTTCTTTCGAGATCTGAGCTACTTGAATTCCGACGTAACCTCGGGGTGCTCATGACATTCCCCCCTATGCTCAAAGGATAGGCGGGGCTTGTCTACCGGACCAGGGGCAGTCTACGCACCTTAACAAGGTGTCTTTGAAACCAGCAGCAGCCCACAACGTGGATTTTGGGCAAGAATCGCGACGACTATCTCATCTTCGAGCGCCCTACATCAGAGGGCCCCTTCCTGGCGGAAATGGCAACCGCAGCAGATCCTTAGCCGCAACTGAGGAACTCCCAACTGGGTTGGAACAACGGCAACCGCGAAGCTTGCCGCAGCCAACCCAGATGTGCCTCCAACGGCCCGTGGCAGCTTGCCAGTACACCCTTCTTGCGTACGGCATCTGCTTGGCCCCCGAACAACGAAACTACTGACGGGTTGGCACTTGAGCTGTTAAGTGCCCCTTCAGGTACCGTGCCTGTACCCGTGCCATGAAGTTGCCCAGCGGAAGCTCCAGGGCCTCTGAGAGCCTGTACAGCACGCTCAACGTGGGCTGTTTGCGCGCGACTTCAATCAAGCTGATGTAGGGCCGATCGAGGTTGCATCGTCCAGCCAAATCCTCCTGAGTCAATCCCAGCTCCCGACGACGAGCCTTCAACTCCAGGGCAAGCGCCTCCATGAGTGGTTGGTTCGTGCTCGGGCGCATCGAGTGACTGTGTCAGGTATGTATACTTTAGACACGTGTCTATAGACAGCAAAATCAACATCCATGCGGCCATGCGCACCGCAACCACTCCGGGCTGAGCGAACCTAGGGAGAGGAGCTCCTAGTTGCGTCGAGGCGAATCCATCCGATATCAAACAATTTTTTGAATATGACAATGAAGGCGGAAACATGGCGAGAAATAACTCTAACCGATCAATTATTGGAATGTGGACCGTCAAATGCGAATTCTGAATTCAGGATCTTTTCGTATCTAGATTTTCGAAATGCAGGTCGACTTCACAATGTAGCAATCATGGCAGATCTAGAGGGGAAATTAAAGAAACTACTGGGCGTTGACAGCTGTACGATGCATCTCATTCTAGGAAAAAATGCAATCAATGGAGATGCCTATAATCTATTAATTGCACTCGGTATCTCAGGCAAATTTATCTACGCAGTCGATCCACAACGAATAGGCATAATTTCAGAAATTGAAGCGTCTCGCAGAGACTTTAGATCAGCCACGTTGCGAAAATACTTAGGAATTCTGATTGGGCTGGTGGGAATTCCATTGATCCTGGTGATTTTCGGCAGTGTGATGGTTGTGGCAGGATTTTTCACGTGGCGCTCGGCTGAGCAACAACGAAAGGCACTAGCCTCAAAAATTGAACTACTGAAATTGCATAAAAAAGTGATTGATAGCCTTTCCGAGGCTCGCTTGCTCTAAGCGAAACCACCTTGCGATTCCTCATTATTGAGTAGAAGCTCAATAGACCCATGGTATCGGTCACTAGCTTGTATGGAGGATTGATATTAAATAGAATCAGTGGATGCTTCTTTGATGCAGATCGATAAAATGAGCAACAAACGCATTGTTTTGTCTTCCAAATTTCTACGCGCTTGGATTCATGAATCAGCACTTGAAGATGATTTCAATTATTTGCGCGGATTGTGCACAGAGAATTCAATAGACGATCTATGGTGCCGTCAGCTTTTACAAGCGCCGACGATGATGCACATCTGCCTAGCTTATTCTGGGTTACATACTAGGGTGCTATCCAATATATCAGAAAGAATGAACATAACGGAAGAACAGATTAAATCATCGCTAAGGTTAGACAAAAATAAGATCTCCAATATAGAATCACCAAGCCCCATATCGGATAATGAAAGAATAATAAAACTCTGTTGCTTAATAGGTAGAGCAAGGCTGATAGTTGAAGAATCCGGTATAGTAGAAGAATTTAATGCTGCGGCATGGGTTGGGAGCTGGCTATACTCCTCATGCCCGGCTCTTGCGGGCGAGCAACCCGCACACCTCCTGAGCACCTTAGAAGGTATCGGATACCTCACCCTGAATGTCGAGATAATGCAAAGCGGAGCTTATTTCTGAAAAGTCTTCGTTTAGTCTGCGTTAATACATGACCAGCGACAATCACCTCAAGCAGGACCGTCAGAGTCTGATGCTCCACATCGAAGCCGTAAAGCTGCTTGATGCCGAACCTGCTTTAGCTAACATAGCCCTAGCTACGCTTATACGCTGGGACGAGCATGTGTCTCCTCGCTCAAAGCCTTTGCGCGAACAATGGTTCCGAATAATCAAGAACAAGGACTGGGCTCTTGCGCTCGAAGAGTCAGAGCGCGGCAATCAACTTCGCCAAGCCTCACCTCTTACAACTCTTTTACCTCAGGCCGTACGCCTAGAAATTATTCGATCTCTTAGAACAAAAAGCAGTCATTGATGCATTTCCATGCATTGCAAGAAGTAGAGACTCTGGCGTTTTCACTATCAAGTTGACAGACAACAGGAAATGCTTGCCAAGCATTTTGATACAGCAGCACCGTTGTGAATTTATCGCCCCCCCATAGGATGCTTTGTTGCAGCTCCTTGTTACCGATCGTTGAGCTTGCTCTGGCGATGATCTAAGTCTTTGGTGCGGAAAAATTTCCTACCGCATTAGTCACTACCACATAAAAATATCTCAAACCTATAGATTTCGATTTAGGCACTTGATAGCTCAAAAGCTATGTAACGGATCGTCGCCATGGAATTTTTTACCAAGCAACTATCACTATATTCTTTTTAGCCAACCTCATACACTCGCCCGCTCTGTATTTTTCAACCTCTCCCTAAGCATCCGAAAAACAAGATCAAAAACGATATTTTTCCGTTGATCAGATAACAGCAAAAAAATATCACATCAGACTAAACCAAGTAAGTTCTCAGCAAAGAACCAGCCATAGTTTTTTTTGGAATCTCAATAGACACACTTGCCGTAGGCTAGTACTATTCATCTAGATTCCTAATCTGTGCGCTATTAATGTCATCTCTGCATCACAATCTTCCGAGGCGCATGCTCGACGGAAAACCTGTTGCGATTACGCGCGAAGACTTTCATCGCGCTGGAGTGACAGTGTCAGACTGGGCAAAACAACATGGGTTCAGTCCGCGCCTCACATATGAGGTACTAAGAGGTGGGCGAAAATGTTTGCGAGGTCAAAGTGCACTCATCGCGGAGGCCTTGGGTATGAAATAGACCAATCTTTAAGATCGATAGAATTATTGATTCCATGCAATAAAAAAGTCGGCCTCGGGTTGCACCCCGAAGCCGACTTACCCCGAGAAGCTTGTCCTCAGAGGCATCCAACACCTCAAATTTATCCGCCCTTGAGCGGAGGGTCAAGTCTTCGTTTGTGCAGTTTCATGGACAGCCCAGCGGGCGTCCAACTGTAAAAAGCCTTGGAGACGTGAGATGACCTACGCACCTTCTGCTGCCTAGCCAGCACCTACACCCCATCAATCAAACATCCCAACGCTACTGCAAGCGTGGGAGCTTAGACCGCGCAATTCGATTTATGTCACCACGAACACTAGGGCGGCCGGGGAGAACCTCGACCGCCTAGGGAGAACACTCGTGCGAACAGAAAAGCGTTTTACTCCCACAGTCCTCGAACGATTCTCCAAAGAGGGGCGAGGAACCGGCACCTATGCTGACTACACGCCGTGGCATAGGGTTTCGCGAGGAGATCCATCAAGCATAGGGCGCTCACATCTGATCGTCTGGCGAGATCGTCAGCGCGAACTATTAAGTGACCAAGAATGGAGCGGGTTGAATTTTGCGGGCTTGGTGCCAAACCTCGTCGATCTTACTGAACAGTTTCCGCTAAGCCAGGATAGCTCATCGCATGAGCTTTCGCGTTGGCATGTGGGTTTCGAGACAAATCAATTTCCTGGAACACGCGAAATCGCAGAGATGCTAGGAATCAGACATCCACAACTGTCCAGTGGCGACCAGAGTCGCCACTGGACAAGCACAACCGACCTCCTGTTAGTTCTACAAAGTGAACGTGGTTTGCTGGAGTTACTCGCCATTTCCTGTAAACCATCTGAAATTATTAGCACCCGCTCTAAAGAACTACTTATGCTGGAGAAGACATATTGGGCCCAGCGAGGCGTTTCTTGGCTACTTATTACGCCGAACCAATATGATGCGAACGTGAGCTTAACACTTCGCAGGACCTCTCCATGGGGCTATGCCGACCCCGCCAGCCAAGCGGAAATAGATATTGCATGCCAAGTCGTACGATCCGAGCCCTGGCTTCCATTTTCGGATGTTATACAAAGCATAACGTCTCATTTAGGGGGGGGAAACCATATCTATAGCGCGCAAAGGGCACTATGGCAGGCAGTTTGGCGGGGTTTTTTACCAATTGACCTCCGCAGAAGCTGGAGGCCCCACCATCCTCTCGCTTCTGTTTCCCGAGAGATATTTTCTTCTTTCAATCCCATCTTGGCACGGAGGTCTGCATGCATTTAATACATAACCAAGTTTACAAACTGACAACAGATGCCAATGGACTGGCGGCAGGAATTTATCGAATAATCGCAGATGACATCAGAACTGATACAACCTATTGCGTACAGATTAAATCTGAATCAACGCATGCAAGGCCGAAAGGTGGGCGACCTCGTATTGGAGCACTGAAGCAGACAAAGCGCTATACGTCCACTCATTTAGTAGGATCCTTATACAAAGTGCTCCGCAAAGATCTTCTCGAGCTTATAGCTAGTCACGAGCTGATTCTTCTTAGTCTAGATTTACCAGGAATTTATTATAAAAAAATTGAGAAGCCTAGAGCACTCAAAGATTTTGAGAGGCGCTGTCAAATTATGGAGCAATTCATTGACTATGAAAATCTCAAAGAAAGCATTTTGATCTATGGCAATCTTGCGAACTTGGTGAAACAAGCGATGCAGAAGCACAAGGTAAGTGCCTCATACGTTTATAAGCTGTGGTCGATTCTATGCATTTTTGGCCTCACCAAAACCAGCCTTCGTACCCGTTTTGACAAATGCGGCGCACCAGGCATAAGGCGTGAACTTTCTCCAAATAATATTAGAAAGAAAGCAGGTAGAAAAACCGACTCTCAACGATTATCCTATAAATTGTTCGGTTGTTGGGGTGAATCAATACAACCAGGAATGAGTACCATCTGGAGATTTAAAATAATTTCCGCAGATAAGCTCATTCCGACACCTAAACCACCGATGACAGAGCGCTACACACGCATCATAGCAGATCAATTCAGCAATGCAATGCGAATTGATGACAATGGCAATATAGTAGCAGTTGAACTAAAAAAAGGTCAGTATCCGAACTATGCACAAGTAAAGCGAGTGCTCACCAGTGGAATTGGGGATATCGAGCTGATACGCGAAAAAACCACTAAAGGACATTTTCAAAGAAATCTTCGAGGATTAACTGGAGTTTCATGGGAGGGATCCGAGGGACCAGGACAAATCTATGCAATAGACTCGACGATAGGCGACGTATATCTTAGATCTTCGATAAATCCCTCCTGGATTATTGGCCGACCAATCGTATATGTGATCGTAGACGTTTTTTCTACGGCTGTTGTTGGATTTTATGTTTGTCTCACCGGCCCAAGTTGGGACACGGCCCAAGTGAGCCTCTTCAACTCAGTCGCACCTTCCGCTCTTTTAAGTGATTTGTGGGGATATGAAATGAGGCAGTCGCTTTATCCCACACCAACGCTTCCTGCAAGATTACTCTGTGATCGAGGAGAGTACCTTTCTCTTCGTGCGAAGGCAACAGGCATGGCTCTTAAAACCACGCTCAGCTATACACCACCGTTTCGCCCAGACTTAAAAGGAGTCGTAGAAGTGATGCATCGCATCATGAAAAACGTTCAATATCACTTCCTACCAGGCGCAATGGATGCTCGGCGTCGGGAATATGATCTTCGCCGATCGAACCCCGCGGCTGCAATAATGTCAGTGCGCCAGTACATGCATTTTTTACACGAATGCTTTTATGTCTACAATCTATCCGCAGACCGTAGCAAGCGCTTGGACGCACATATGATTGCAGATGGTGTTTTCCCCAGCCCTGCCGGACTGTGGCACTGGGGCCATGCGATGGGAGTCGGCTTCTCACGCGCGCAATCACAGGCCGAAGTAATTACCCAACTTTTACCTGATGACACAGCGCGAGTAACGCGAAATGGCATCATATTTCGCACCAATGTCTATAGCGCACCAATCATAGAAGAAAAACAGTGGAGCACTCGCGCACGCTCAGTAAAAGGCAGCTGGGATATCCCGATTAATTATTATCCAGGATCTGTCTCTCGAATCTGGACATCTCATGAATCCGAAAAAGGCATGATTGATCTATCTATCTCAGATCACACTCGGGCTGACCCGTCCCTTACTCATGATGAAGTCATAGATACATTTACCTATCAAAAGCTCAAGGCGGCGGATATAGCGCATAGACGCGTAGAGGAAGCACTCCTTGGCTATCGCCGTAAAGAGCTCATTCGCCATCATGCCTTTGAAGAGACACGCGCCGCCCGTCAACGAACCAAAGGACTCACCCCCTCGATACGTGAAGCACGTGCTCTTGAAATTGATTTCGCGAGTCAATCGATGACTGGTGAGGTCAAAGGCTCCTCTCAAGCGCGTGCTCAGTCCAAGTCAAATTACGACACGATGATGAATGACTTGCTTGCAATCATGAATAAGGATTCGCAAAATGCCTAAGCAGACCCCCATGCCCGCCATCATTCACGATCCTTATGCCGGAAACAAACTGATTGAGCAGCTAGGAATCATACGATCTCGGCAAGAAATCGCCAAACTCTTGCTAAACCTCCCACCTCGGCCTCCCAAGGATATTGGATCTATTCCACGTCACATCCGGCTGCATATGCTGATGACAGTACGAGATATGCACATACCCAGCATGGAGGAGTTGCAGTTGTATGAAACGATGGACATAATGATCCGGCAAAACTATGACCACATTCATCCATCATCATCAAGCACGTGGAGCAGGATTAGTGGAGAGGATCCTCACTACAAGCCTCCGGTTAATGTACCAACCTATGGCGCGGCAGTTGTTGGTGTTTCCGGTTCTGGAAAAACTCAGGCCATAAGTAGATGCCTAAATACATACCCCCAGATCATCCAGCATTCCTCATTCTTTCGGATGGTCAATGGGCTGCAGCAGGTAGTTTGGCTGTCTCTTAACGTCCCCGCCAGTGGAAAAGCCAATGAACTTGCTGCCACCCTCATGACCGCATGGAAAAGAGCAACGGGCAGCACACGCTTCGACAAGACTCTCTCTGGCAACTGGAGCGATGGCCCGAGGATGTTGGACGAGTGGCGCCAGGTCGCGTCGAGTCACTTCCTCGGTTTCCTGCACTTGGATGAGGTTCAAAATTTCTTCAAACTATCGAGCCTCGATCAACGTAGAAAACGCAAAGCGGGAGATCCACATCCGGAGCTTAGAATCATCGAAGACCAATCGCTCAAGTGGATTCTCTCCGCTCTGAACGAGTGGCAAATTCCGTTGCTCGTTTCAGGCACGCCAGACGGCATTGGAGCACTCACCAAACGTCTTAGCAACGCAGAGCGCATTGTCACATCTGGTCATCACGCATTTAAGCACTTTTGGGGTGAAAACGATTCAACGTTCCGAAAACACTTTTTACCAACACTCGCGCTTTACCAATTCGTAGCTCAACCACTGCCCGTCACAAAGGAGTTGGAGGATACTATCCTCAATATAACTGCGGGTGTGCAACGTTTGATTATCGCCTTATGGATCGCTGCGCATCGGGTGGCCTTCGAACGAAGCGACGACGATATTCGCATTACGGACTTCCAGATCGCTGCAGAAAGCTATCTCGCCCCTATTAGTCCCGCCATAGCCGCACTGCGCAGCAATGATCCAGAGCGCCTAGCATTATACGAAGATCTTTCATCTCGAGATCACAGCTTCTGGGCTCAGTTCTGGAGTAAGGTTTCTCAGGTATAAAATATTTTTCAATTGATTGCCGCCTCGTTCTGTATTGAAGGCAGCTGACCTTTCGCTTGGCGCGCCCGTGGTCTGATGCTAATCTTCGGACTCATTCGCTCAAGGGCGATTGCCATCTTAGGGCCGCACCGACGCATTAGCGCATCAAAGCGCGTCTCGGTCATACCGGAGGTTTCAAGACAAGAGGTATAGGAAAGCTTGTCTAAATAGTACGCTTTCAATGCAATGACTGCTCCAACGTCCGATGTCTCATCCCACTCCGGTAAGTTTGGTAAACCGAGATCACACAGGGCTTTTCGTACGGTATGAAGAGGCAACCCCAGCAGCTGTGCGACCACTGAATGCCCGCCCTTCGCGGCTACATACTGGTCAAATAGCTCATGCGCGTCTGGAATATTTGGTTTCTCGAACCGTGACCGCCACAATGGCAGCACTTTCCCATTGCTGGCTTCAGCCAATGCACATACTGCTTGGTCTGCGCTCTCAAACAGCATCGACAGCACCAGCAAGTAGGCAATTACGGACGAGGCAGATTTTCGTAGATAAAGGGTTCCATCCACTTGGTGGAGGTAAGTTCCTGGAGATTTTTTGACCACTTCGTGAAACACGGTGCTCAGCCACTGTTCTGGAAATAGCTCCTTGATCCGGTCACTGATCAACGCACCTTTTTTCGAGCAAGCGTTGGCCTTGAAACCCTGCGCGCTCCCCATATCGCGGAGAAGTGGAGTAATGAGGGCAACATCGAGAGGAGAAGTCCGATCATAGAGCGCGGTAGCCAGATCTAAGAACCGCTCCACCTGAACATTGCGAATGGCAGGCGTCACCCAGTCCAGGGGTATTTTCCCTAACTTCCCACCATATTCGGCAGGGGAAGTAAGGAAGGGATCCGCTCCGGCAGCAAAGCTCAGCGGTTCCTCGTGTTTGGGACACCACAGCTGGCCTGGAGTCTGCAAGTCTCGGCGCCAATAGCTCGTCCCGTGAAAATACATATCTGCCCTCACACATTCCTCGCAGAAGAAGGCCGCCGGATACTTTCGCAAGGTGCCACTGACGTATAGCAGACTTGTGCGCTCAGCAGCGCCATGCACAAGCGTTGGAAGATAGGAGGTAATCCCCCGGCGAAGCGGCATGGTCGTGTGACGCTGCGCAAAGTGCTCGGTAGTCATTCCCGCCATCCGGCTTAGAAGCTCGTGCGTTGTGACTTCACGGCGTGTCTTCCCTTCCTTACCAAAGTGCCCGGCCATCGCTTCGACCATGTCCTTTGGGGAACGGTAACCATTGATCCGCATGATCCGTCCCAGATAGCCGCGATCCATTTCTTCCGGCAAAGGTGCTGGTTGAACAAGCATGTTCATGGGCTGTCTCCGTTCATGGTCAAGTAGGTCTGAAAATCGCCAACGACCGAATCACCGCCGCGAGAGCCTTGGCATGTGAAGCGGAGCCATCCCATGTGGCTTGAAGTGCCTCAATCAGTTCCCGATTGCCGCGCACAGCATCTGCACTGATGCCGCCCTCGAACCGTTCAACGAAAAGACAAACCTCTTCAAACAGTCGGGAAGCCCTGATGCCCTCCCCTTTGAGGATGCGACTGACCTGCGATTGACTGGCCCCAACATGAGCAGCGATGTCGGCTTGGGCGATTCCATGCGCCGTGCAGATGCGTCGCGCGTTGGCTGCGCGTACTCTCACTTCCGTTTCCATCATGCATTAAGCATACATTAATACATATATGCATATCAAGTTCAAAACGCGAGTGCAATTGGGTTGACTCAGCGCAAAAGGTCCTGAGATGGCACGTGTGCAGTCATTGCCGCCTGGATGGCCTCAAGGGTGCGGGGCAGCCGGTGCAAAGCAGCCTGCTTTGCTCGGAGATCAGGTATTTGCTGGCACAACTGCCAAAATTGGATACGCCGCACGCCCCGCTCCTCCATGAGACGCAGCGCTGCTTCACGGACCAAGCCGCTTAGTCGTTCGTCTCTAGCTGCCCAGTCAACCGGGAGGGACCTTGAACGCTGGGGAAGAGGCGCCGGCTTGTGAGCATCCAACCAGGCGCGGTCGTTTCGATAGAGCCAGGTGTAGGTGCGCGTGTCCATTTGGCGCATCCATTTAATCCCGAGACTTCCCGATAACTGCAACAGCTGGAGCCATCGTGCTCGCGACTGGGATCTCGCTTGTTCTCTTCGCGCCTCAGACCAGTCTGCATGCAGAGTTACGTCGCTGAGCAGCAATCGAGTGATGGTCCCGACTGAGACACCCGCTCGAAATGCCACTTGCTCTTTGTCATTCCCGCGGCGCAAGTCACGGCTTGCGCCGGCACGGACATCTGTAGACAGCTTCTGTGGGCGGCGTGAAATCGCTATTCCAGCCTTTGCAGCCCACACGAGCGCTGTATGCGTATCGACACCAACCAAGCCTGCAGCTCTGCGCACAGATTGCCCCTCCTGCTGAATGAGACTGCAGAGGTGGGTAACTCGGGGGTCAACAACGGGCACTGTGGCCGGAACACCCTCATGAGTGGGCGGGTGGTTGTTGAGACTCTCAGATTTCAGTGCGACGTCAAAGCGTTGGACATCGCCAAACAGCCAATGGATAAGCAGTAGGTGCCTCAGTGGGTGGGTGCCACATCGGGGAGGTCTCAGCAATCGGCCTAACTGTGTCGCCATAGCTACTCCATCTTCCGCCAGCGCGGCAAACTCCGGAATGCACCTCAGCGGCTTGCAGTAGTCGAGGAAGGCCGCCGCGATCTGAGCCGTACGCAAGCTGGCAACACCAGCAGTCCATCCACGCAGCCGTAGTTCTTGACGGTAGACCTCGTGCAGTTCTCTCCACAACAAAGGCTGGTGTACCGCTGCTTGGACAAGGGCCTCAATGAGTTCTGCAAGGCTCAGTAACACGCAAGACGAGGCGGTCTCGCCGGTCACCAAACTGGCAGGATTCAATTCACTCCAGTGAGGCAAAAGCCATTGAAAACGCTTTACCCCATTGGCTTTGAGGGTTGATAGCAACAGTTGTTGTTTATGTGTCGTGCACATCCATACACCTGGGAACTGGTGCTTCAGATGCCAATAGGCCCACCCGGTCTCGCGGATGTCCTGCTCCATGCATTGGGAACAGGCTTTTAGCGGATGGTTAGCGCGAAATCGGCTTGTGAGGATGCCAAGGCGCAGCTTCAAATAGGCTACGCTGTTACTGGACATGCACGCTACTGCGTTTTCAGTCTCACTTTGTGGAACGAAGGCTGCGTAGAATTTAAGTAGAGTCCGCTCTCTCGCAACGGAATTTACGTCGCCAAGCAAACCGTTTGTGCGCTGCGCGAAGGCACCAAGACTATTGGATAAGACTGGCTAACACCACCGATCCACGAAGCGCGCGCAGATGATCGCTGCCGCCAATTTCAGCAGCGCTTCGTGGATATCCAGCCGTCGTTCAAAGCGGATTCGCAGCTTGCCAAAGCCTGCAAACCAGCTGTGCGTCCTCTCCACCACCCACCGGTGTTTGCCCAGCCGCTCGCTGCTCTCAATGCCTCGTCTGGCAATTCGGCCAATGATGCCCCGCTGCCTCAGGTGGGCTCGGCATCGCTTGAAGTCGTAGCCTTTGTCGGCGTGCAGCTTTGCCGGTCTTCTACGGGGACGTCCTGGCAGGCCAGCAATCGCAGGAATCGCGTCCACGCACCTCTCGAACATCTTGGAGTCGTGCCGGTTCGCGCCGCTGACCAAGATCACCAGCGGGATGCCTCTGGCATCTACGACGATGTGCCGCTTGGAGCCGAGCTTGCCTCTGTCCGTGGGGTTTGGGCCCGTTTCCTGGCCCCCCGGGGGCTTGGTACCGAGGAGCCATCAATGCTGGCCCGGCTCCAATCGATTTGGTCATGTTCACGCAAGCGAGTCAGCATGGCCTGGTGCAGCTGCTCCCAGACACCAGCGGCGTTCCAGTCGCGTAGGCGCCGCCAGCAAGTCATGCCGCTGCCGTAGCCCAGGGATTGGGGAAGGTCTTCCCATGGAATGCCTGTTTGCAGCACGAACAAGATGCCGTTGAGGGCGGCCTCATCGCTGACTGCGAGCTTGCGCGCACCGCCTTTGGCAGAAGGCACGAAGGCTGGGATCAGGGGTTGTAGCTGTCGCCACAGTTCTTTGCTAACGGGTCGTCTTGCCATGAGGGCAGCGAGCATAACTGCTCTGCGGGGGCCTGTGACGAAGTGGTGTTAGCCACTCTAAATCATGATGGGTACCGGCACGTGCACGGCCGAAGATCAGTTGGCATGTTTGAGCAGATGTGACGTGTCCCCACAACTGGTGATGACGGCTAACAAGACTGAACAGTGTCTCGTCAGGCAGCCAGCACAGGAGCTGATACTCGGAAAATAGGCTGTCCACTTCTGGCATTTCAATAGAGTATTCCGAAAGAAGTCGCTACACAAGGAATCGCTCATCTGGACGTTACAAAGAGCTGCCGCTAGCTTCACCGGACGCCTACCCTACTGAATCGCCCCGGGTTTTGAGGAGGCTCCAACACTTGAGAAGATGGAGCTATGACCAAGTCAAACAAGTTCTCGCCCGAGGTGCGCGAGCGTGCCGTACGCATGGTGCAGGAGCACCGAGCCGACTACCCTTCGCTGTGGGCAGCCATTGAATCAATAGCCCCCAAGATTGGCTGCGTGCCGCAGACCTTGAACGATTGGGTCAAGAAGGCCGAGGTCGACAGCGGCCAGCGTGCCGGTACCACCACGTCAGAAGCCCAGCGCATCAAGGAGCTGGAACGTGAGGTCAAGGAGCTGCGCCGGGCCAACGACATCCTGAAGACGGCCAGCGCGTTTTTTGCGCAGGCGGAGCTCGACCGCCGATTGAAGTCTTGAAGAACTACATCGACCGCCACCGTGACGACTACGGGGTCGAGCCCATCTGCCGGGTGCTGCAGATGGCCCCATCGTGTTACTGGCGCCACGCAGCCCGGCAACGTAACCCGCAACTGCGCAGTCAACGCGCCCAGCGTGACGAGTGCTTGAAGGCGGACATCCAGCGCGTGTGGCATGCCAACTGGCAGGTCTACGGGGCCGATAAGGTCTGGCTGCAGATGAACCGCGAGGGCATCCCGGTGGCACGTTGTACTGTGGAGCGACTGATGCGTGCCATGGGCTTGCAAGGGGCTCGCCGTGGCAGGGCGGTACGTACCACCACGCCTGACACATCAGCGCCGTGCCCGCTGGACCACGTCAACCGGCACTTCAAGGCCAGCCGTCCCAACGAGCTGTGGGTATCGGACTTCACCTACGTCTCCACCTGGCAGGGCTGGCTGTACGTGGCCTTCGTGGTGGATGTGTACGCCCGGCGCATCGTGGGCTGGCGGGTCAGCCGCAGCATGCAAACGGACTTCGTGCTGGATGCGCTGGAGCAGGCGCTGTATGCCCGCCAGCCAGCAGCCCATGCCTTGACGCACCATTCCGACAGGGGCAGTCAATACGTCAGCATCCGCTACACCGAACGGTTGGACCAGGCGGGCATACAGCCCTCGGTGGGCAGCCGGGGTGACAGCTACGACAACGCGCTGGCCGAGACCATCAACGGTCTGTACAAGGCCGAGCTGATTCACCGCCGGGGCCCCTGGAAGACCAGGGAATCCGTGGAGCTGGCCACCTTGCAGTGGGTGCACTGGTTCAACCATGTCCGACTACTCACGCCGATTGGGGGCATCCCTCCGGCAGAAGCTGAGGCAAACTACTGGAGGCAACTAGCCGTCAGCGACACCTCGGCAGAGGTGTCAACTTAAACCAATCGGCCTCCTCAAAACCCGGTGCGATTCATGGCTCGTCAAAGCTCAGTCAAACAATGTTGTTTGCTTAAGTGGCGCTCCCAAGGTGCTCTCGATGACCTTGAGTTGCTGAAGTCGAATCAAGAGTGCCTGCAAGCTAACTTTGAGCTCTTGGGCCAAGCTCTGCATCTGATCTTCATCAGAAATATCCCGAACCAAAGCTTCTGCAGCGATCACAGGCGCAGGCATCAGCAACGCAGCGGCAAACATGTTTGCCTCACGCTCCTCCTGGGGCGTGGTCGTTGCTCCAACAGCGGTGTAAGCGAACGATGAAGCTTCACCAACGCGTTGGTATATGCGCAGGTCCTTATCTACGATCATCCTGTCACCTGTATCGTGGAGGATCAGGTGGCCGAACTCGTGGCCAATCGTGAAACGCTGCCGGACCTCGGGGTGCTCTTGATTAACAAAGATGTGCCGCTCGTGACCGCGCACGACAAGCGCACCTGACACATCCGCTTCCATCTTCTCCCAATGAATTTCTGCATTGCAGAAATGCGCGATCTTCGATAGATCGACCGGCGTACTAGTCACACGCGCACCTCGCAGAAGCTCCTGCGCGCGCTGTTCAATAGTCTTTACTGTGTGAGACATGTGCCCCTCAAGTCGGTGCCAAGACGCGTGCGATGGCGCTTCCCAACAATGGACTGCCAGCAGAACTCAGCTCAGCCATGAGCGACGGTCCGTCAATCTCGGACTTTTGGTGTTCGGAAACCGCCTCTCGCTGTAGCGCCTCCAGCAGGCTAGCGACGTTGACATCAAGAGCCTCACAGATGCGCAGCAAAACATGAAGTGGAACCTTCTGCGTACCCTTCTCAATGTTGGTGATCGAAGTACGCTCCAAACCGACCTGCTGAGCCAACTTGGCCTGCGTCAGCTCAGCAAGCAACCGGCGAGAACGAATGTTCTCACCCAAGGCAACGTACAGACCGCTCTCTTCAATCACGTCAACGGCTCCTCTGGAACAAAATCTAGTCAATACAAGCGGCCATGTCAACCGCGCTGACATGTCAACAAGGGGCACATGACAAGGAATGTGCTCCCCGTTGACACATGCGGGCGCAACCCTATAATGTCAACCTAGAGCACATGCGATGGCATGCGTGACTAGTACTGACATGGAGGGTGAGATGAACGCAGCAAAATGAAACAAGGGGTCAAACCAGTGAAGGTTGACCCCCTGAGTGAACTCACGCGATCGCGCTCGTTCGGTGTGGAAGCCAAGAGTGTCGTGCTGAGCGCATGAGGTTGTCAACTTTTCATTGGAAAACTGCAGGGCGATGTGGGAATTTCCCACATCACTAGAAGAAGTTTTTTAAAGAAAAGGAACCAAAATGGTTTCGCATGAAGATACCCGCCCCGGCCAGGGGCAACAAATCCATGTCTGCGGCCTTGACCTGGAACTGCGTACCGTCCACCTTGACGATGGAACTCCTACAGGGACGCAGATCGCGCTTGCAGCCGGATTCAATCCTGAACCTCAGGTTTGCGTCCTTCAGTGGTTGGATCATGGTGTTGAGGACATTAGCCCGACCGAGGTAGCTCGCCTCAAAAATGGTGAGAACCGGTTCATCGTCTGCGAAAGCGATGCCCTGCTGCGGCTGACGGTCGATGGCCTGCGATACGACTGGCCAGCCTCCAGCGTTCCGGTAAAGATCTTGCGCAAGCTAGCAAACTTGCCTCCATCTAAGAGCTTCTACCTTTCGCTCGAGCGCGAGGAAGATCGCTTGCTGGACGATGATGAAATTGTGCAGTTGGGAGCGGCTGGGGTAGAACAGCTCTTCACCCGCTGGGTGTTGAAAATCCAGGATGACTTCTTCGGTTTCCGGACTTCGACTGTGAAAGTCCGTGATGCGCTGGCTGTCGCAGGCATCAACCTCGACAAAGGGTGGCAGATCTTTTTGAAGGTGAAAGACCAGCCCAAACGGGCCTTGACCCTGGACGACGACATCGACTTGACCACACCCGGAATCGAGAAGCTGCGGGTTTCACCCAATGAGATCAACAATGGGGAAGGCGTGCATCTGCTGCGCCAGTTTCGGCTCCCGGAGGGTGATGAACTCCATCTCAACACCCACTACCCAGGTTGGCAAGCGGTGGTTCAAGGGGAAACCCGTTGGGTCATCCTGCCTCAATATCAGCTGCCTGAAGGGTACTCGCCTTCCGTGGTGCAGTTGGCGCTGAACATTCCTCAAACATACCCCATGTCTGAGGTCGACATGTTTTATCTGTTTCCGCAAGCGACGCTCTCTAGCGGAGCTGGGATACCGGCAACCGAAGCGCGTGTCGTGGTCTCGGGGATGCAATTTCAACGCTGGTCCCGTCACCGTGGCGGCGCTTCTCAGTGGCGCCCTGGCGTCGACAACTTGATCACGCATCTTGCACTCGTTGAAACATCTTTGCTGAAGGAGGTCCAGCAATGATGCCGGCCTCGTGTCTAACGTTGACGCATGAGGTGTATGAGCGCGCGCGCAAGCACCTTTTTCCAGGCGACGGACTCGAGGCCGCAGCGATTCTGGTTTGCTCCAGAGTCGCCGGAAATCGAACACGCCTTCTTGCACACGACATCGTCCTTGTACCCCACTCACAATGTCAGCGCCATGCTGACTTCCTTAAGTGGCCTGGCGTCGCCGTCGAAGCTGCGATCGATAAAGCTGAGCCAACTGGTGACAGTTTGATTCTCTTGCACTCACATCCAGGAGGGTTTTTTGGCTTTTCTCAATTGGACGATAGTAGTGATCAAGAAGTCATTCCCTGCCTGCATCACGCAATAGAAACTTTGCACGGCTCAGCAATTATGGTTCCCACAGGTGCAATCCTTGGGCGAATTTACTCCAAAGCCATGGAGTGCCACATAATCGATGTAGTGACGATGGCCCATCACGACTTAAATTTCTGGTGGGCTGATGGTCAGTTTGCAAAGCGTCCCATGGCCTTTACCGCCGAATCTCGTGACGAGTTGGGAAGACTGTCAGCATGCGTGGTTGGGGTTTCGGGCACAGGATCGATCGTTGCAGAGCAGCTTGCCCGGCTAGGTTTTGGTCAGATTATCTTGGTAGACTTTGATCGTGTAGAGCAGAAAAATCTGAACCGCATACTGAATTCAACGGAATCTGATGCCGGCTTGAATGTACTCAAAGTGGATTCCATGCGACGTGCTATCGACTCATACAGGGGGGCAGACGTTGCCCTGCCTGTTCCTGAAAATATCATCTCGCGTACGGCAGTCATCAAGGCTTGTCAGGCCGACGTTTTATTCAGCTGCGTCGACTCTCAGGAAGGCCGGCAAATCGTAGACTTGATTGCAGCATTTTTCCTGTTGCCGGCCTTCGATGTGGGCGTAACCATACCGACGCGATCAGGGAAAAAGGGGCTGAGCATCTTTGATGTATGTGCTCGCGTGGACTATGTTTGGCCAGGAGCCCCCATGCTCTATGAGCGCGGAGTATATACGCAGCAAGGAATTCGAGGGGAGTACTTAAAAAGAACGGATGCCGCTCAATACAAATCGCAACTTGATGAGGGATATATTCCTGGCGCAAATGAAGAAGCTCCTTCAGTAATTTCGCTAAATATGAGGGCAGCAGCGGATGCTGTGCTTGAGTTCATTGCCCGCGCATACCCATTCCGTCATGATGGAAATAGTGGCCATGCCCGCCGAAAATTATCTCTTGCGGCGACTGAAGAAGATTTCTTTGGCGAGGAATATTTTCCTTCGCATCCCTTCCATTTTCTAGGCAAAGGAGCACAAGAACCCTTGCTTGGCATACCGGCGCTTTCTACGGAAACCACGGAATGAAAAAATATTTAGGGTTGAAATCCTTCATACGTAATTCTGCGCAAAGATTAACAAAGGCATTTTCCAAGTGGTGGGGCCGATTTTGGGCAAGTCCACCAGCCGGAAGACGCCTGATAGTGGTGTCAGGCGATAGTTTGCCGAAGGAATTGCCGGAAAGAGACCTCGTGCTAGCACGAGATGAAGGTGAAGATTGGTGTATTGGAATGAAGTGCCCGTGCGGCTGTAGTAGATCTCTTGAGCTCCTCCTAATCCCTGAGGCACGCCCACGCTGGGAACTGACGGTTGATGCTCAAGGCCGTCCAAGCTTGCATCCATCTATTTGGCTTAAGGATGGATGTAAATCTCATTTCTGGATTAAAGAAGGAAAAGTAGAGTGGTGTGAAAGTTCGTCAAGTGTCTCTTCATTAAATTGAAGTATTGCTTGTTCGAAGAATATATGTGCGATTAAATAGTCGAAGCATTCCAATTTAATATTTAAAGGAGCGTCTCCATGGGGAAAAATAGTAAGCAAACCTCGCCTAAAGTGGCATCCCTTGCTGCGAAAACTCTTCAAAGCCCGTCCTCAAGTGGAATTCAGAAGACCATGGCAGCATCTGCGCTACGTCAATCGGGAGGCTCTGCGCAGACTGGAGGGAAAACTGAAGGCAAAGCATCCGCAGCGCTGGACAACTCTCGCTCTTCGTCAACGACAAAAATACTTGCTGCCTCGGTTCTATCTCAGTCCAATCGCAAACGCTGAGCTGGACTGCCCTCTGGTCCAGCAGACAAGCTCCGCCAATCCTTGGAGTGGACTGCCCCTGGTCTGGTAGACAAACCCCAGCCTCAAGCCGAGGCGCGTTCAAACGCCTCGGGACTGATGCCGCCAAGATGGCTGTGGCGGCGCGTGTGGCATGGCGTGCTGGCATTAGGGGAGCACTGCGGACTGCACCGCATTAAGCGGCTGATGCGTGAACGGGCACTTCCTGCACGGCCTCGTCGCCGAGGCCTGCCCAAAGACCTTGGCGAGCGCAGCGCCTTCGCCGACAACGTGCTTGACAGCCAGTTCCAGGCAGATGCGCCAAGCCGCAATTGGGTGGGTCGTTTTAGCGATGCGGCCTGGCGTGCCAAGTTCGGTAGCATGCAACCCAGCGAAGCCACGCGGCTGCACGAGATAGAGGGCGAGAACGCCAAGCTCAAGAAAATACGAGCCGCGGCCCGCTTGCACATTGAAGCGTTGAAGGTGGGCTTCGAGGTAAAGCGCTGACCATGCAGACCAGACGCGAGGCCGCTGCCAAGAGGGTTCAGGAACTGAACATCAGCGAGCGCAGCGCCTTTCGCTATGCGGATAGTCCAGAACGAACAGCCAGAATCCGCGCCGCACGAACAATTGCGCGGCCAAGCTGAGCACGCGCATCGTCGAATTGGCGCTGGGCACTGACACTTTGGCTAACAGTGCATCCAATAACTGTTGACCTTGGAGGGACAGCAGGTGAACTACAAGCGGGTGTGGCGCCTGTACAAGCTGGCGAACCTATCGGTGCCGCAAGCGACGCAAGGCCAAGCGTCCCCGGGCGAGCTTTAGCCCTCGATAAGCAACCGTCATGGCATTGACAACTGATGGGCGACGAGTACGTCGTGCACTTGCTGGACCGAGCCGCGCACTTCCGACGCTAACACCTGACCATCCGCACCGATCAGGGGCCGGGGTTCACCAGCCGGGCTTTCATGGCGTTGGCGGTGGGACTGGACGCGCGGCACATGATCAACGATGCAGTCCAGAACGCCTGCATCGAGAGCTTCAACCGTATGTTCCACGACAAGTGTCTGAACGAGCTATGGTTCGAGACGCCGGTGCAGGCTCGCGACGAGACGGCCAGACGGCAGCGCAGCTACAGCAAGGTACGACTTCACCGCTTACCGCGCCGGCACCAGTCGGCACATATGAACGTGCGATCTGCAAGCAACAGCTTGCTCCACCCTAATCCTGGATCAGGCCTTCTGTCGGCTACGGAAATAATTACCAGATATTTGTCGGTAAACCGACATATCGTGTTCTGAAGCAGCCTGAGGCGTCGGCATCGCCCCGCCCTTCGATGTAGCCTCTTTCTTCTTCACCGAACAGGAAAGAGCCTGCGTCTGCACACTGACATCTACGAACAGCCGCAGGGGCAACTGCTCAGGTCTATCGTGTAACTTTGGCATTGTTTTCCTCACTAGCAAGAAGACTTGGAAGCTCAAGGTTCTTGGTCTCAATTTCTGCAACCACAACCTCCTCCAGCCGAGGAATCGCCTTGAGGCTCACTTGGGTTAGGGGCATGGCCTCCGTTCGGCTTGGCAATTTTAGCATGCCGGCCTCCTTCCGACCTCTCCCTTCAAACATTTCGATGAAGCGCCGCGGCGCGATGCCATCGTACTGCCGTAGCTGAACCTTACCATGCGCCTCGGAAGATTCCGTCAACGCATCTTCATGAAGCCTAGTCGCCAAACTCTTTCGATATGGCTCAATATAGTGAATTTCAGAAATACCTGCTGCAACTAAGTGGCGAGCACATGAGTGGCATGGGTAGGTAGTTACGAAAATCTTGCCTTGTACCACTCGATCACCTGAAATACGACTTGCAGCAAGAATTGCGTGCATCTCGGCGTGAACAGCTCGTGAAAATTCTATTAAATCTTTCACGCGAGTATCACCCAATATTGTCTGTACAGCCTTGTCCGTTACGTCTTTAGACAGAACACCTCCTTCTACCAGGCTTTCAACGACTTTACGCGCAATAGAATCCTTCTCCCTATCGTTATGACATGGTGAGCCAACTTGAGAAAAGCAACGATGATCTTCTTGGGCGCTCTCAACAAGCAAACGCATAGAAAGGGGCTTCATTCCATAAAGCCCTCCACCGCTTTGAGGCACATCATTCCAACCAACGGCCAGAAGCTCACCCGTAGCGCTAGTCACAGCAGCCCCAACCTGCCTAGAAAGGCAAGCCGAGTTACGCGCTGCCGATGTAGCTGCATACATCGCCGTTTCTTCTGCAGTGGGGGTGATAACAACAGTCCTAAAAATTAAATCAAAGAATCGTCGTACACGCTCATTAATCTGCGCAATAGCCTTTGCCTCAGATGGCCCAACAACTGCGTGATCAACACGAAGAAAGAAATCACACTGGGGAAACGTGTTTCTAACAGATTGACCGTGATCGAATTCCTCTCCCGAATCTATGTCAATTAGCCTCGTTATTTCATCATGCTTCAGTTTTCCAGGCTTTGCCAAATTCGCCACACGTAATTCCAAAGGAGAAAATACTCCTACAGCAAAAAGGGCGTCACCATATATCAACCTCAGCAAATCAAGTTCAGCAGAATTCTTTACAGAGTCAATTACATGACAAATTCTCTGCTGCTTAATTTTTTCATTATCAACCTTCTCAGATTCCGCGGCTACATCTTCAAAAGCACCAAAATGCTGTGCACGATCCGCTCCTATTTTTGCAATGGCAAGCTTTGCAAGAACATCGTGACCAAAATTTTGCCGCAACCCATCACCAATTTTTATCAACGACTGTATTTCATCAAACTTAGTATCAGCATCTAGCGCGATATTAACTTTCTTCGCATTCAATCGAATCAAGTCGCTTAAACGAACAATTTCCGTTTGATATTCAAACTCAGCAAGTGTGTTCTTTATTTGCATTGCCGATTGATGCAAAGGAGATCCTATCGGTCCACATAATGCAATAACCAACTCTGGCGTTAGGCTACTAATGGCCTCCCCAGTTGAATCAATCGAAGAGGCGTACGACCTCTGCAACTTAGTTTCTGACAACAATGCGGACATAAGTGTTACCAATCAATTGAGCTGCATATGGCAAAAATCATTTGCACATGTCAACATTTCAAAGATTTTTCAAAAGTTCAATTTTTTACGAAATCTGACAACCAGAGCTTATAAAGCGACTTTAACCTTTACATACAATTCAAGGACACCTACATCCACGACTAGACAACACAGCATGCTTGCGCTATTAGTCATACCATGCTGTACCTTCAGTTGGCGGGCATTCGGGCTGAACTACTCAGCTTCGCGTTGATCTACGGACTAATGTAGTACCGTTTGAAGTATTGGCTAAGCGCTAGATGTCCAGTCCAATAGTTGGATGGTGCAGATGAAATCTAAAGCGGCTTGGATCTTTTGCCCACGCCTCGCAAATTGCCCGGAATGGTGTCTTCCACCTGAGCGCCCTCAAGTGCTTTCCGAAGTTGTAGCTTTGAACGAAGGCCTGGACATGCTCCCGTAACTGCTCCACTCCCTGGTACTCGTAGGCCTTGATCGTGAATTTCTTGATGGTCCGGTTCATGCGCTCGACCATGCCGTTCGTCCAGGGGCGGTACGGCTTGGTCTGCCTTTTCTCGACACCATTGAAATCGCAAAATGCGCTCGAAGATGTGACCGATCCCAGCGTCGTTTCTTCAAGCTTTCCGTGCCTTCGTGGCAGTTGCGTTGCGGGTTGTCGGCTGATTCCGTGACGCTACAGGCATCGATGCAAGGCGCTACGGGGTTGCCCCATGAGATCGTCCACCGACAGATGCCCTTGCTTGCGCAACGCACTCACCAAGTATTCTTGCTCTTGGGAAAGATGCTGGCTTGCTCTGTCCCGAGGACCCACGAGCTCATCGAGCACCGAAGTGAGCGCATGCCACTTGACCGCGGTCTTGGGGGTTGATGCCCTAGAGCTTCGCCGAGGACCGATGGGAGCCGGTCGCTAGCTGGAGTTCTGCGCGGATACGAGGCGCCGCGCGATCGCCGCCATGCAGGCGGACTGCCATAGTGCTTTCTCCTGTTCCAGGCTGAAGAGTGCACCATGACTTCCTGGGACCGTACATCTTTTCGGAGGACGGGTGACCAGCTCCTCTCAGCCTCTTGCAGCATTGCTGCATGTAAGCCTGCTCAGACCGAAAGAACCTCTCATCACATTAAAAAAAGAGCGCCAAAAATGTGCGCTCTTTTCTATAGCAACAAGCTCAAAACTGCTGAATTTACCTCCGCATATCCAAGTCATCTTCATCCGTCGAATTCGAGTTTACGACTTTACCGTTACAAACGATTACGGCGCGAAGATGCATGGATGCTGCAGGCTTGTTTACAACTTTAATTGCGTGTTTACGACTTTAATTACCCAGAATACCTGCGCCCTACCCCGGCCCCCGCCTCACTCCACCGTCACGCTCTTGGCCAGGTTGCGCGGCTTGTCCACATCGGTGCCGCGTGCGCAGGCCGTGTGGTAGGCCAGCAGCTGCAGCGGGACCACGTGCAGGATGGGGCTGAGCGCGCCGTAGTTCTCGGGCATGCGGATGACGTGCATGCCTTCGCTGCTTTCGATGTTGGTCTTGGCATCGGCCAGCACATAGAGCACGCCGCCGCGCGCACGCACTTCCTGCATGTTGCTCTTGAGCTTTTCCAGCAGCTCGTCGTTGGGCGCCACCGTGACCACGGGCATGGCGCTGTCCACCAGGGCCAGCGGGCCGTGCTTGAGCTCGCCGGCCGGATAGGCCTCGGCGTGGATGTAGCTGATTTCCTTGAGCTTGAGCGCGCCTTCCAGCGCAATCGGGTAGTGGATGCCACGGCCCAGGAAGAGCGCGTTCTCGCGCTTGGCGAAGTCCTCGGACCAGCTGATGACCTGGGGCTCCAGCGCCAGCACGGATTGCAGGGCCACGGGCAGGTGGCGCATGGCGGCCAGGTATTGCTGCTCCTTTTCCTCGCTCAGCCGCCCTTGCGACTGGGCCAGGGCCAGGGTCAGCAGGAACAGGCCTGCCAGCTGGGTGGTGAAGGCCTTGGTGGAGGCCACGCCGATCTCCACGCCGGCGCGCGTGATGTAGGCCAGCTCGCATTCGCGCACCATGGCGCTGGTGGCCACGTTGCAGACGGTCAGCGTGTGCTTCATGCCCAGGTTCTGGGCATGGCGCAGCGCGGCCAGGGTGTCGGCGGTCTCGCCCGACTGGCTGATGGTGACGACCAGGGTCTTGGGATGGGGAACGCTGGTGCGGTAGCGGTATTCGCTGGCCACTTCCACGCTGCAGGGCAGGCCGGCCAGCGACTCGATCCAGTACTTGGCCGTGCAGCCGCTGTAGTAGCTGGTGCCGCAGGCCAGGATGAGCACGCGGTCGATCTCCTTGAACACGCGCCAGGCCGAAGTGCCGGCCTTGCCGTCCGAGGCCACGCCGTCGAACAGCTCGGGCACGATGGCCTGCACGCCTTCCAGCGTGTCGGCAATGGCGCGCGGCTGCTCGAAGATTTCCTTTTGCATGTAGTGGCGGTAGGGACCCAGCTCGGCCGCGCCGCTGTGGGCGTGCACGGTGCGCACGGGGCGCTGCTCGGGCGCCAGCCGCTCGCCGCCCTTGCCCACCAGCCAGTAGCGGCCAGGCTGCAGGTCCACGATGTCGCCCTCTTCCAGGTAGACGATCTGGTCGGTCACGCCGGCCAGGGCCATGGCGTCGCTGGCCAGGAAGTGTTCGGCACCGTCCTGGCCGACGCCCAGGATCAGCGGCGAGCCGGCGCGCGAGCCCACCACGCGCTGCGGTTCGTCCTTGTGCATGACGGCGATGGCAAAGGCGCCATGCAGGCGCTGCGTGGCGGCCTGCACGGCCTCGAACAGGTCGCCGCCGTAGAGGCTGTCCACCAGGTGGGCGATGACCTCGGTGTCCGTCTGGCTGGCGAAGACATAGCCCTTGGACTGCAGCTCGGCGCGCAGGGCTTCGTAGTTTTCGATGATGCCGTTGTGCACCAGGGCCACGCGGGCCGGCTGGTCGGTGTCGGCCACGGGCGAGACGCCAGGGCCGTGGCTGAAATGCGGATGGGCGTTGCGCACCGCCGGCTCGCCATGCGTGGCCCAGCGCGTGTGGGCAATGCCGGTGTGGCCGATGACCTTGTCCTGTTGCACCTGGTCCATGAGTTCGGCCACGCGCGCCGTGGAGCGGGCGCGCCGCAGGCCCAGGCTGTGCACGC
The DNA here is from genome assembly GCF_018437695.1 of Delftia sp. WY8. Lineage (NCBI taxonomy): Bacteria > Pseudomonadati > Pseudomonadota > Betaproteobacteria > Burkholderiales > Comamonadaceae > Delftia > Delftia sp. WY8. Next base: position 4,367,423 of record NZ_CP049795.1, on the reverse strand, counting down.
CCTGTGCGTCCAGCGCCTGCACGGCCACGCCGCAGGAGTCATAGCCGCGATATTCCAGGCGCTGCAGGCCCTGGACGAGAACGGGGACGATATCGCGGAAGGAAACCGCTGCGACGATGCCACACATGGACAAGCTCCTTGTTTCGAGATGACGACGGATGCTACGCAGGTTGAAAAGAAATTTCTCTCCAGATTTCCTTATCTATTGAACTAATATTTCATCATCAGGCATTCAAGAAATATTATTTCAATATAAATAACAAAATGAACCAAAATTCCATTCAACTGGACGCTACCGACCTGCAGCTGCTGCAGCTGGTGCAAGAAGACTGCAGCCGCAGCAACCAGGCCCTGGCCGCGCTGCTGCAGCTGTCGCCGCCCACCTGCCTGCGCCGCGTGCGGCGGCTGCAGGAGTCCGGGCTGATCGAGCGGCAGGTGGCCATCCTGCAGCCCGAACGCCTGGCCGCCGCCCTGGGCCATGGGCTGCAGGCCATTGTGGAGGTCTCGCTGGACCGCCAGGACAGTGACGCGCTGGACGGATTCGAGCGCCGCGCCGTGGCGCTGGACGCCGTGCAGCAGTGCTGGCGCGTATCGGCGGGGCCTGATTTCATCCTCGTGGTGGCCGCGCCCGACATGCCGGCCTACCTGGAGTTGAGCCGGGCGCTATTCACGGGCGACGCCAACGTGCGCAATGTCAAGAGTTTTTTCAGCGTCAGGCGCGCCAAGTTCTCCACCGCCATGCCGCTGCCGCCGGCAAATCCCGGAACAGGCGCCCAATGAGGCCAGGACGCTTGATTTTGCGAGTAATTGTGCGCATCAGGAAACTGCGCGGCGGCGGGACTGCGTAGGACAGCAAGCCTGCAATGTGTCCCGAACGCCAACTTTGGGCAACGTTGGACTTTAAGGCGTTGCGCACGCACGGGGACAATGATACAAATTGATGCAACAACACTTTCTGACGCGCTAGGCAATCGGCGCGCACTCGGCTCGCACCGCCATGTCCTTGCGCCAGCGCATCCATCGCCGCACCTATCCCTTGCGCGTCTCCAGCATGGCTTTGGGTGGCCTCGTCGTGGGCACGACCATGACCGAGCTGGGCGCCAGCACGGCTGTCTGGGGCTTTGTGCTGGTGAGCGCCCTGGTCTGGCCGCACATCGCCTTTCTCCACGCCCGCCACAGCCGTGACAGCCACCGCGCCGAACACGCCAATCTGAAGATAGATGCGCTGATCATCGGCAGCTGGATTCCCGTCATGCATTTCTGTGCATTGCCCAGCATTGCGCTGCTGGCCATCAGCATTGCAGACCGCAACCACACGGCCACGCGCGACGGCTGGCTGCAATCGCTGTTCGCCACCTTCCTGGCCGCCGCCGCGGGGGCCCTGCTGCTGCGGCCCGCGCCCGAGTGGGAGGCCAGCCTGGCAGTGCAGCTGAGCATGCTGCCCCTGCTCCTGCTGCACAGCGTGTTCTCCAGCTGGTCCACGCGCCAGCTGGTGCGCAAGCTGGCACGACAGAACGTGAAGCTGCAGGTGCTCAGCCGCATCGACCCCCTGACCACGCTGTACAGCCGCGACTACTGGTGGCAGAAGGCGCGCGCCGCGCTGCGCGACTACCGGCAGACGCAGACCTCGGCCTGCCTGCTGATCGTGGACATAGACCACTTCAAGCGCATCAACGACAGCTTTGGGCACACCGTGGGTGACGAGGTGCTGCAGGCCATCGGCCTGACCATCCGGCACTGCCTGCGATCGCATGACGCGGCCGGCCGCTACGGAGGCGATGAATTCGCCGTGCTGTGCATGCACACCCATCTGGACGATGCCTATGCGGTGGCCCTGCGCATACGCAACCAGCTGAGCCAGCTGCGCGTGCGCGAGCACCCGCATCTGCGCGTCAGCGCCAGCATTGGCGTGGCGGCGGCGGACCCCAGCTTTCTGTCGGTCAAGGACTGGATCAATGCGGCCGACAGCGCGCTCTACAGCGCCAAGGACGCCGGGCGCGACCAGGTGATACCTGCTGCGCCGCTGATGGCCGGCAGCGCGCCCACCAGGTCGGGCACGGACGCGGGCAGCGAGGCCTCGCGCCAGGCACACCAGCCCGAGCCGGACGACACGCTGATCTGAGGGCTGGCGCAAGCGGCAGGCAGACTCAGAGCCCGCGATCCGTGCGCCGCACTTCGCCGCCGGGCCAGTTCAGGCATACGCTGCAGCCGCCCGCGGGCGTGGCGCGGATGGTGGCCTCGCCGCCGTGGCGGCGCATGACGCCGCGCACCAGGGCCAGGCCCGTGCCCAGGCCCGGAAACTCCGACTCACGGTGCATGCGCTGGAAGATGCCGAACAGCGCGCCCGCACGCGAGGGGTCGAACCCCACGCCGTTGTCCGTCACGCTGAGCGTGATGCCGCCGTCGGCATGGCGCTCCACATCGATGGCAATGCGCGGCTGGGCCACGGGCTGGGTGAACTTGACGGCGTTGTCCAGCAGCGCCTCCAGCACCTGGCGCAGCAGGGCCGCGTCGGCACGCACGGCGGGACTTTGCTGCGGCAGGCTCCATTGCAGCCGCGCCGCCGCGCCGCAGGCCGCCCAGCGCGGCTGCGCCAGCACCGCCGTGCGCGCCTGCTCCAGCAGTTCCTGCAAGGCAATGGGCTGCCACTGCATGGGCGTGCGGGCGGCGCGCGCCAGGGCCAGCAGGCCGTCGAGCATGCCGCCCATGCGTCGGGCGGACTGGTCCATGGTCTGCAGGAAGCCGCGTGCCTCCTGCAGCTCCTGCGGCGAAGGCGCGGCCTGCGACAGCAGCTCGTCCACCAGGGGGCCGAAGGACAGCACATGGCGCAGCGGCGCGCGCAGGTCGTGCGACACCGCGTGCAGCCATTCCTGCTGCGCGGCGCGCAGGGCCTGCAGCTCCTGCTCGCGCTGGGCCAGGCGCTCCAGCGCATCCTGCAGCGTGCGAGGCGGGCCTTGCAGGTCGGCGGCAGGGTCAGGCGGAGGGTGGGCGAAAGGTTCCGTCATGGCATGAACAGGGTCAGGAGATTCGGAAAATCGGCTTGCCCCGTACGGGACCCGCCGGCGATGCGGGCCCTCGAGCCCACGTGTCTCGGAAGTCTCAGGACTTGGGCAGTTTGACCGGGCGCTTCCAGCTGGTGATGCTCACCTGCCTGCCCCGCGATACCGTGAGCACGCCAGGCTCGGTGCTCTTGGTGACCGTGGAGCCGCCGCCCACCGTGCCGCCCGCGCCAATGGTGACGGGAGCCACCAGCACGCAGTTGCTGCCGATGTGCACGTCGGCCTCGATCACCGTGCGGTGCTTGTTCACGCCGTCGTAGTTGGCCGTGATGGAGCCGGCGCCGTAGTTGACGCGCTCGCCCACCGTGGCATCGCCCAGGTAGGCCAGGTGGTTGGCCTTGGCGCCATCGGCCAGCACGGAGTTCTTGACCTCGACGAAGTTGCCGATGTGCACTTCGCGGCCCAGCTGCGCCCCGGGGCGCAGGCGCGCAAACGGGCCCACCAGGGCGCCCTCGCCCACGCTGACGCCGGCCTTCTCGCCATCGACATGCGTGTACGGATGGATGACGGCGCCCGCCGCAATCGTGGCGTTGGCAATGCTGCAATAGGCGCCGATGCGCGCGCCTTCGCCAATCTCCACATGGCCGCTGAAGATGCAGCCCACGTCGATCTCCACATCCTGCCCGCAGACCAGGCGTGCCGCGCGGCCGGTGCGCGGGTCATCGCGCAGGTCAAAGCGCGCGGGGTCGGCCAGGCGCACGCCCTGCTCCATCAGCGTGCGGGCCTGGGCGCCCTGGTGGGCGCGCTCCAGCTCGGCCAGCTGCAGCGGGCTGTTGACGCCGGCCACCTGCACGGGGTCGGCAATGCAGTGCGCGACCACGGGCACGCCGTCGGCCACGGCCATGGCGACCACGTCGGTCAGGTAGTACTCGCCCTGGGCGTTGTCATTGGTCAGGCGGGCCAGCCAGCCGGCCAGGTGGCGGGCCGGCACGGCCATGATGCCGCTGTAGATTTCCTGGATGGCGCGCTGGGCGTCATTGGCATCCTTTTGCTCGACAATGCGCTGCACCGTGCCGTCTTCGCCGCGCACGATGCGGCCATAGCCCGTGGGATCGGGCAGGCGCACGGTCAGCAGCGCCAGCCGCTGGCCATCGGCCGCATCGACCAGGGCGCGCAGCGTGTCGGCCTGCGTCAGCGGCACATCGCCCGAGAGCACGATGACCATGCCGTCGCCCGCCAGCGCAGGCACGGCCTGCTGCACCGCATGGCCCGTGCCCAGCTGCGGCTCCTGGCGCACGAACTTCAGCGCCATGGAGCCGCCCTGGCAGGCCGCCGCCATGGCGGGCTCCACCTGGTCCGCGCCGTGGCCCGTGACCACCACGGCCGAACGCGCATCCAGCTGCGCTGCGGTCGCCAGCACATGGCCCAGCAGCGGGCGCCCCGCCAGGCGCTGAAGGACTTTGGGCAGGCGGCTTTTCATGCGCGTGCCCTTGCCCGCGGCCATGATGACGAGATCCAGAGGTGCTGTCATAGGTGATTCATCCAAAACGCCAGAACCTGTGCCGGCAACGCCGCCGATTATCTGCCCGCCAAGGGCTGCGGCCGGTCACACGATTGACGTATGCTGGCGGCGCCATGCCCCATGCCACCACTGCACCCGTTCCCCTGCTGCGCACACGCGCCATCGGAGCCGGCCATCTGCGTGCCTTCCTGGCCGTGGCCCGGCACCTGAATTTCCGCGCGGCCGCCGACGAGCTGTCGCTGACGCAGTCGGCCGTGAGCCGCCAGATCCAGTCGCTGGAGGATGAAGTCGGCGTGCCGCTGTTCCTGCGTCACACGCGCGCCGTGGAGCTGACCGGGGCCGGCGCCCAGCTGCTGCGCTCGGTGGCGCCCGCGCTGGAGCAGATCGACGCCTCGGTGCGCCAGATCCGCCAGACCGTGGGCCGCAAGAGCGTGGCCATCACCACCTGGGCCAGCTTTGCCGCCATGTGGCTGATCCCGCGCCTGGAGTCCTTCCAGCGCGCCTGGCCCGATATCGACATCCGCATCGACACCAGCGACACCGTGATGGACCTGGACACCACCGATGTGGACCTGGCCCTGCGCTACGGCCGCGCGGGCGACGGCTGGCACCAGGCGCAGCGCCTGTTCGGCGAGCAATTGGCCGTGGTGGCCAGCCCGCGCCTGCTGGCCGGCGGCCCGCCGCTCAAGACGCCGGCCGACGCGGCCCGCTACACGCTGATCGAGACCGGCGACGCCCACCGCATGCCCCAGCTGGAGTGGCTGGGCTGGCAGCGCTGGTTCGGCGTGCAGGGCTGCGACCAGCTGCAGCCGCCGCGCTGGCTGTACTTCAACTACGCCCACCAGATCGTGCAGGCCGCACTGGCCGGACAGGGCCTGGCCATTGCACGCCTGCCGCTGGTGGCCGATGCGCTGGCGGCTGGCGACCTGGTCGAGGTGCTGCCCGCGCACCGGCTGGAATCGCCGCTGGCCTACTGGCTGATCGTGGGCCCGCGCAGCGCCGCGCGTCCCGAGGTGGCCGCCTTCTGCCGGTGGCTGCAGGAGCAGGCCGAGGTCACGCGCGAAACCGTCGAATCGCCCCCGGCTTGAAAAATAACCCCCATGCTCCCCTTGCTGCGCAAGGTCCGCGCCCCCCGAGGGGGCCGTTTTCATCTTGGGGCGGCCCGGCGATGAAAAAAGGACGCGGGCATGCCGGCGTCCTTCATTGCTGTGCAGCCGGGCGCATGGCCCGGCGCGGGCATCAGCCCAGCGTCACGCGCGCAAACTTGCGCTTGCCCACTTGCACCACATAGGTGCCGGCTTCGAGCTTGAGGCCCCGGTCGCTGATGGCCGTGCCATCCACGCGCACGCCGCCGCCGTCGATCAGGCGGTTGGCCTCGCTGGTCGAGGGCGCCAGGTTGGCCTGCTTGAGCAGGGCACCGATGCCCAGCGGCGCGCCCGACAGGCTGACCTCGTCGATCTGGTCGGGAATGCCGCCCTTGCTGCGGTTGTTGAAATCCTGCTCGGCCGCATCGGCCAGCGCCGCGCTGTGAAAGCGCGCCGTGATCTCCTTGGCCAGCAGCACCTTGGCGTCCTTGGGATTGCGCCCGCCTTCCACCTCGGCCTTGAGCGCGGCGATCTCGGCCAGGCTCTTGAACGACAGCAGGGTGTACCAGTTCCACATCAGCGTGTCCGAGATGCTCAGCACCTTGGCGAACATGGTGTTGGCGTCCTCGGTGATGCCGATGTAGTTGTTCTTGGACTTGGACATCTTGTGCTCGCCGTCCAGGCCCACCAGCAGCGGCATGGTGAGCACGCACTGCGTGTCCTGCCCGTATTCCTGCTGCAGGTGGCGGCCCATGAGCAGGTTGAACTTCTGGTCCGTGCCGCCCATTTCCAGGTCGGCGCGCAGCGCCACCGAGTCATAGCCCTGCAGCAGCGGGTAGAGGAATTCATGCAGGCTGATGGAGCTGCCCTCGGTGAAGCGCTGGTGGAAGTCGTTGCGCTCCATCATGCGGGCCACCGTGTACTTGGCCGACAGCTCGATCATGCCGCGCGCGCCCAGCTTGTCGCACCACTCGCTGTTGTAGCGCACCTCGGTGCGCGCCGGGTCCAGCACCTTGGCGGCCTGGGTGTAGTAGGTCTCGGCGTTGACCTTGATCTGCTCGGCCGTCAGCGGCGGGCGCGTGCTGTTGCGGCCCGAAGGATCGCCGATCAGGGTGGTGAAGTCGCCGATCAGGAAGATCACCTGGTGGCCCAGGTCCTGCAGCTGGCGCATCTTGTTGAGCACCACGGTGTGGCCCAGATGGATGTCGGGCGCCGTCGGGTCCAGGCCCAGCTTGATGCGCAGCGGCACGCCGGTGGCCTCGGAACGGGCCAGTTTCTGCACCCAGTCGGCCTGGGGCAGCAGTTCATCCACGCCGCGCAGGGTGATTTCAAGCGCTTGGCCTACACCTTCAGTGACCGGGTATGTTGTAACAGCAGATTGATTCATAAGGGTTTTTCGCCAGGCCGCGTAGGACCGCGTCGGTATACTCCGGGGATTTTCCCGCTGCGGCGAATTCTAGACGCCCGCCTTTCCGCACCACAGAGCGCGGACTTGTTGCCCGTCTGGAGAGCGTATCCCGCCGCTGCGATGCTGTCCGGCCCCCAGGCCGGATGCGCGCAACCCAAGGATCTGATGTTGTGAAATATGGCTTGAACCATGCCAGCGGTGCTCTTGTTGCGCGGCTGACCTCCGTGATCCAGCAACACCCCCAGCGTGTCACCGCAGCACTGGCAGCCATCTTGCTCACGGGCGGCGGCGGTGCCTTCGCCGTGGCCAACCTGGGACCCGATCCGGCCGACCTGCCGGTGCGCATGCTGTCCACGCCCGTGGAATCGCTGGCCGAGGGCCAGACCCTGGCCGAGCTGACCGACAGCGTGCAGGGCATGTCCCTGTACCGTTCCGAATACACGCGTGGCAGCGACACGGCCGAAACCCTGCTGCAGCGCCTGGGCGTGGCCGATCCGGCCGCCGCCGCCTTCATGCGCGGCAACGACCAGGTGCGCCAGCATGTGCTGGGCCGCGCCGGCCGCCTGGTGACGGCCGAGACCACGCCCGACCACCAGCTGTCCCTGCTGACCGTGCGCTGGGCACCCGACGAGGACGGCAGCTTCCGCCGCCTCGTGGTCGAGCGCAAGAACAATGAACTGAGCACACGCATCGAGACGGGCAAGCTGACCGCCTCGCCGCGCCTGGCCGGCGGCATCATCCGCAGCTCGCTGTTCGCCGCCACCGATGCGGCCTCCATTCCCGACGCCGTGGCCATGCAGATGGCCGACATCTTCCAGGGCGATGTGGACTTCCGCCGCGGCCTGCGCAAGGGCGACCGCTTCTCGGTGGTCTACGAATCGCTGGAAGCCGATGGCGAGCCGCTGCGCGCGGGCCGCGTGCTCAGCGCCGAGTTCCACAACAACGGCAAGGTCGTGCAGGCCCTGTGGTTCCAGGACGAAGGCAAGGCCAAGGGCGACTACTACACCATGGACGGCAAGAGCCGCCGCCAGGCCTATCTGACCTCGCCCGTGGAGTTCTCGCGCATCAGCAGCGGCTTTGCCATGCGCATGCACCCCATCCACAAGACCTGGCGAGCCCACCTGGGAACGGACTTCGCGGCACCCTCGGGCACCAAGGTACGCACCGTGGGCGACGGCACCGTCTCCTTCGCGGGAGTGCAGAACGGCTACGGCAATGTGATCTTCGTGGACCACGCCAACAACCACACCACGGTCTATGCCCACCTGAGCCACATCGGCGTCACGCGCGGCCAGCGCGTGGAACAGGGCGACATCATCGGCAACGTGGGCTCCACGGGCTGGGCCACGGGCCCGCACCTGCACTTCGAGTTCCGCGTCAATGGCGAGCACCGCGACCCCATGACCATCGTCCAGGCCACCGATGCCGCCCGCCCCGTCTCCAAGGCCGGCCGTGCCGCCTTCGACAAGATGGCCGCGCAGATGCGCATCGAGCTGCAGGCATCGAACGAGGCGCTGGCCTTGGCCAGCGAACGCTGAACCATCGCTGCGATCACGCAAAGGCTGCCCTGGCAGCCTTTGTTGTTTCAGACGCATCCTTTTGTGATCGCCAGCCCCGGGGTCCCGCAGGGCTACCATTGCCGGCATGAACCAGCCAGCCCCCTCCCCCATCGCCCACCGCTACTGCATCGGCCTGATGTCCGGCACCTCGCTCGACGGGGTGGACGGCGTTCTCGTGGACTTTGCCGAAGGCACGCAGGTGCTGTGGCATGCCAGCCGGGGCTTTGATGCCGCGCTGCGCGCCGAGCTGCTGGCCCTGAACACCCCCGAGGGCCGCGACGAGCTGCACCGCGCGGCGCTGGCGGCCAATGCGCTGGCGCGCAGCTATGCCGAGGTGGTGCGGGAGCTGCTGCAGGCCACAGCCCTGGCGCCCGGCCAGATCGCAGCCATCGGCGCCCACGGCCAGACCGTGCGCCACCGGCCGCAGATGTTCGACGGCATGGGCTACACGCTGCAGCTCAACAGCCCGGCCCTGCTGGCCGAGCTCAGCGGCGTTGCCGTGGTGGCCGACCTGCGCAGCCGCGATGTGGCCGCTGGCGGCCAGGGTGCGCCACTGGTGCCCGCCTTCCACCAGGGCGTGTTCGGCCGGCCCGGCGAGACGGTGCTGGTGCTCAACATCGGCGGCATCGCCAATCTCAGCGTGCTGGCCGGCGATGGCACGGTGCTGGGCTTCGACTGCGGCCCCGGCAATGCGCTGATGGACGGCTGGTGCCAGACGCACACGGGCCAGCCCTATGACGACGGCGGCCAGTGGGCGGCCACGGGCCAGGTGCTGCCCGCCCTGCTCGACCGCCTGCTGGCCGAGCCTTTCCTTCAGCAGCCGCCACCCAAGAGCACGGGGCGCGACCTGTTCCACGCGGACTGGCTGGCCGGCCATCTGTCCGCCAGTGCAACCAGCGCCGCCGATGCGCGCCCCGCCGACGTGCAGGCCACGCTCACCGAATTCACGGCCCGGGCCTGCGCCAGTGCCGTGCAGCGCTTCGGGCGTGGCGGCGGCGAGCTGCTGGTCTGCGGCGGCGGCGCCTTCAACACGCAGCTGATGCAGCGCATCGCCGCCCTGCTGCCCGGCGTGGCGGTGGACACCACGGCCGCGCGCGGCCTGCCTCCGCAGCAGGTGGAGGCCGCCGCCTTCGCCTGGCTGGCGCGCCAGGCCCTGCTGGGCCTGCCCGGCAACCTGCCCGCCGTGACGGGCGCACGCGGCCCGCGCATCCTGGGCGCCATCCACCCCGCATAAAAAAACCGTGCAAGGCATCCGCCAAGCATGGGCCCACCAAACATCTTGCCTGAGCCCAAAGCCTATGAAACTGGCGCGGCCCAAAAGCAGGGACGCCGAGCAAGAGCCGCCTCGCGGCGAGGGCGTCGTCCCCCTCCCGCGAAGCGAGAGAGGGCGCCGTGCATACGGGGGAAGGCGCGTAAGCGCCTCAGGGGGTGCTATCCGCCTATATAGACGAACTTGAAGAGGAAGACGCCGCCGATCAGCCACACCATCCAGTGCACTTCCTTGGAACGGCCCGTGAACAGCTTGAGCACGGCATAGGTGATGAAGCCGAAGGCCAGGCCATTGGCCACCGAGTAGGTGAAGGGCATGAGCAGGGCCGTGACGGCAGCGGGGATGGCCTCGGTGGTCTCGCCCCATTCGATCTCGGTCAGCTCCTTGAGCATCAGGCAGGCCACGAAGAACAGCGCGGGCGCCGTGGCGTAGCCGGGCACCACGCCGGCCAGGGGCGACAGGAACAGGCAGCACAGGAAGAGCGCGGCCACGGTCAGCGCCGTCAGGCCCGTGCGGCCACCCGCTTGCACACCGGCCGCGCTTTCCACGTAGGCCGTGGTGCTGGAGGTGCCCAGCAGCGAGCCCGCGAAGATGGCGCCGCTGTCGGCCAGCAGCGAGCGGTTGAAGCGGCCCATGCGGCTGGGCACCAGCAGGCCCGCGCGCTTGGCCACACCCATCAGCGTGCCCGTGGCATCGAACAGCTCGACCAGGAAGAACACCAGCACCACGTTGAGGATGCCGCCGGTCAGCGCGGACTTGATGTCCAGCTGCAGGAAGGTGGGTGCAATGGAGGGCGGCGCCGAAAACACGCCGTGGAACTCGTTGCCCGCGAAGAAGAACGAGGCCACGGTGACCACGACGATGCCGATCAGGATGGCGCCCGGCACCTTCAGGCGGTCCAGCACCACGATGATCAGAAAGCCCAGCGAGGCCAGGATGACTTCGGGCTTGTGCAGGTCGCCCAGGGTCACGAAGGTGGCCGGCGATGCGGCGACGATGCCCGCGCTCTTGAGCGCGATCAGCGCCAGGAACAGGCCGATGCCCACGGTGATCGCTATGCGTATGGACTGCGGTATGCCCTTGATGATCAGCTCCCGCAGGCCGAACAGCGTCACCAGCAGGAACAGGCAGCCCGAGACGAAGACCGCGCCCAGCGCGGCCTGCCAGGTGAAGCCCATGTGCAGCACCACCACGTAGGCGAAATAGGCGTTCAGGCCCATGCCCGGCGCCAGCGCGATGGGATAGTTGGCGTACAGCGCCATGATGGTCGTGCCCAGCGCCGCGATAAGGCAGGTGGCCACGAAGACGGCCCCCTTGGGCATCCCCGCATCCCCCAGGATCGAGGGATTGACGAAGATGATGTAGGCCATCGTCAGAAAGGTCGTCAGGCCCGCGACCAGCTCGGTTCTTACATTGGTGCCGTGCTCACTGAGCTTGAACACCCGTTCCATCCAGTTCATCGCATTGTCTCCGTGTTGTTTTCGCATGCGGGGCGCAACGGTTGTGAAAGCGCCCAGGGTTGAGCACCGGCTGTCCAGGCCGGCACAAGGCATGGCACCCTGCCGGGCGGCCATGGACCTGGTTGCGCGCATCGCTGCGCGCGGATTCAAGGAATGAGGGGGCGGCGCCGGTCCGCTCAGCTCCCGGCGGCCTGCACGGCCTCGATGGCGCGCAGGATGGATTCCGGCGTGGCCGGCGATTGCAGCGGCGGGTTGCTGCGGTGCCCGCCCGCGGCCGAGACGGCATCGCGGATGGCGAAGAACACCGAGAACGGCAGCAGCAGCGGCGGCTCGCCCACGGCCTTGCTGCGGTGGATGGAGTCCTCGAAGTTGTCGCCCTCGAACAGCCGCACGTTGAACACGGGCGGGCAGTCGTTGGCCGTCGGGATCTTGTAGGTGCTGGGCGCGTGCGTGGTGAGCTTGCCGCTTTGCGGATGCCAGACCAGCTCCTCCGTGGTCAGCCAGCCCATGCCCTGGATGAAGGCGCCCTCGACCTGGCCCACGTCCACGGCCGGGTTCAGCGAGCGGCCCACGTCGTGCAGCACGTCGGCGCGCAGCAGCTTGAACTCGCCGGTCAGCGTGTCCACCACCACCTCGCTCACGGCGGCGCCGTAGGCATAGTAGAAGAAGGGCCGGCCCTGCATGGTGTCCTTGTTCCACGACAGGCCGGGCGTGGCATAGAAGCCGTCGGACCACAGCTGCACGCGCTCGATGTAGGCCTCGCCCACCACGGCCTTGAAGTCCAGCACCTTGCCGTTGACGTGGACCTGGTCGTTGGCGAAGCGCACGTCCTCCGCGCGACCGCCATGGCGCTCTGCGGCGCAGGCGGCCAGGCGCTCGCGGATCTGGCGCGCCGCGTCCTGCGCGGCCTTGCCGTTGAGGTCGGCCCCCGTCGATGCCGCCGTGGCCGAGGTATTGGCCACCTTGGTGGTGTCGGTGGCCGTGACGCGCACGCGACCGAAGCCCACGCCCAGCTCATGCGCTACGACCTGGGCCACCTTGGTGTTCAGGCCCTGGCCCATTTCGGTGCCGCCGTGGTTCACGAGGATGGAGCCGTCGTTGTAGACATGGACCAGGGCGCCGGCCTGGTTGAAGTGCTTGACGTTGAAGGAGATGCCGAACTTGAGCGGCGTCAGCGACAGGCCGCGCTTGAGCACGGGGCTGGCCGCGTTGAACTCGGCGATGGCATCGCGGCGCGCGCGGTAGTCGCTGCAGGTCTCCAGCTCGGCCACCAGCTCGTGGATGATGTTGTCGGTCACGACCTGGCTATAGGGCGTGACATTGCGCTCGGTCTTGCCGTAGAAGTTGACGCGGCGCACATCGAGCGCATCGCGCCCCAGCTCGCGCGCCACCGTCTCCATGATGTTCTCGATGGCGATCGCGCCCTGCGGGCCGCCGAAGCCGCGGAACGCCGTATTGCTCTGCGTATTGGTCTTGCCGGAGTAGCCGTGCATGGACACATCGGGCAGCCAGTACGTGTTGTCGAAGTGGCACAGCGCGCGCGTCATCACGGGGCCGGACAGGTCGGCCGAGTGGCCGGCGCGCGAGACCATGGAGATCTCGGCGCCGAGGATGCGGCCCTCGTCGTCGTAGCCCACCTCGTACTCGTACCAGAAGCAGTGGCGGCGGCCCGTGATCATGAAGTCGTCATCGCGGTCCAGGCGCAGCTTGACGGGGCGGCGCAGCCGCGTCGCGGCCACCGAGGCCACGCAGGCGAACAGGGCCGACTGCGACTCCTTGCCGCCGAAGCCGCCGCCCATGCGGCGGCACTCCACATGCACGGCGTGCGAGGCCACGCCCAGCGCATGCGCCACCAGGTGCTGCATCTCGCTGGGGTGCTGGGTGGAGCAGTACAGGTGGACGGCGCCGTCCTCCTTGGGAATGGCGTAGCTGATCTGGCCTTCCAGGTAGAACTGCTCCTGGCCGCCCACGTAGAACGAGGACTTCAGGCGGTGCGGCGCCTCGTCCATGGCGCGGCGCGCGCCGCCTTCATTCGTGCTGCGCGCCAGGTGCATGGGCGGCAGCACGTACTGGCCCAGCTCATGCGCCTGCTGGGGCGTGAGCACGGGCGGCTCGGCCGTGATGTCGGCCGCCGCCTTGGCCTGGGCCGCAGCCAGACGCGCCGCCTCGCGGCTTTCGGCGATCACGGCGAACAGCGGCTGGCCCAGGTAGCGGATCTCGCCGCTGCACAGGATGGGGTCGTCGTGGATGATGGAGCCGCAGTCGTTGACGCCGGGAATGTCCTCGCCGGTGAGCACGGCCACCACGCCGGGCATGGCGCGGATGGCATCCAGCCTGAGCGCATTGAGCCGGCCATTGGCCACGGGAGACAGGCCCAGCGCGCAGTGCAGCGTGCCGTCCAGCTCGGGCAGGTCATCGATGTAGGCGGCCTCGCCGGCCACATGCAGATGGGCCGATTCATGCGGGCGGCTGATGCCCACGCGCTGGCCCTGGGTGTGGGCGCCGGCCTCGGCACGCTCGTCCACGCGGAAGGCGGCGTTCTTCAGGTAATGCGCAAAGGCCTCGGACGAGTGCAGCAGGGAAGGGTCGATGGGGCGGTTCATTTCAGGCTCCTTGGTGCACTGCGTGGGGCATCACGCTCCAGACGCTGGTGGCCTGCAGCGGCAGCGGCTGCTGCAGACGTGTCTCCAGCCACAGGCGCTGCAGCAGGTTCTGCGCCACCTTGAGCCGGTAGTCGGCGCTGGCGCGCATGTCGGACATGGGCTTGAAGTCCTGGGCCAGCGCGGCCTGGGCGGCCTTCACTGCGGCCTGGTCCCAGGGCTGGCCCACGATGGCCGCCTCCGCCAGGGCCGCACGCTTGACCACGGCGGCCATGCCGCCAAAGGCCAGGCGGGCGGACTTCACCACCTCGCCATCGAGCTCGATGGCCAGCCCCGCGCACAGCGCCGAGATATCGCAGTCAAAGCGCTTGCTGATCTTGTAGGCACGGGTCTGGCGCCGTGCAGCGTCCAGCGGCACGGCCAGTGCCTGCACGAACTCGCCCGGTTCCAGCTGGTTCTTCATGTAGTCCAGGTAGAAGTCATGCAGCGGCATGCGGCGCACGCGTGCGCCCTTGCGCAGCTCGATCTGCGCGTCCAGCGCCATCAGCACGGGCGGGGAGTCGCCAATGGGCGAGCCATTGGCCACGTTGCCGCCCATGGTGCCCGCATGGCGGATGGGCACGGAGGCAAAGCGCAGCCACACATCGGTCAGCCCCTCGAAGCGCTGCGACAGCGCCGACCAGGCCGATTCCAGCGAGGCACCGGCGCCGATGTACAGCTCGCCGCCGTCCAGGCTGCCCGCGCCGCGGCGCTCCTCGACGCGCTTCATCTCGGCCACGTCGCCCACATAGACGATGTCGCCCAGGTCGCGGAACTGCTTGGTCATCCACAGCCCCACATCGGTGGAGCCTGCCAGCAGGCGAGCGCGGGGCTTGGCCTCGCACACGGCGGCCAGCTCGTCCAGCGTGCGCGGAGCGTGGAAGCTGTCCACACGGCCGCCCTGGGCGGCGTTGGGCGCAGCGTAGTCCAAGCCGGCATCCTGCGCGCGCAGGCCCTGCAGCGCCTGCACCACGGGTTCGGTGGCCATGCGCGTGGCGGGCAGGTCGAACATGCGCTGGCCTGCGTCCAGGATGGGACGGTAGCCCGTGCAGCGGCACAGATTGCCCGACAGCTCGTCGGCCAGCTGCTGGCGCGAGGGACGCGTGCCGGCCTGCTGGTGGTGCTCGTAGGCCGACCACAGCGACATCACGAAGCCCGGCGTGCAAAAGCCGCATTGGGAGCCGTGACAGTCCACCAGCGCCTGCTGCACGGGGTGCAGCTCGGCACCGCCTGCGGGCTTGCCCGTGGCACAGCCCTGCTTGCCGGCGCACTGGCCCTTGACGTCCTCCACCGTGAACAGCGCCTTGCCGTGCAGCGTGGGCAGGAACTGGATGCAGGCATTGACCGTCTGCAGCTGCAGGCCGCCCACGGCGTCGGGCGCGCCGTCTTCGGCCAGCTCGGCGATGACCACGGTGCAGGCGCCGCAGTCACCTTCGTTGCAGCCCTCCTTGGTGCCGGTGCAGCGCGCGTCGCCGCGCAGCCAGTCGAGCACCGAGCGCGTGGGATGCGGCCCCTGTACCTCGACGATCTGGCCGCGGTGATAGAAGCGGATGGGTTGGGAACTGGGGCTCTGGCTCATGCTCGTGGGGGCAACTGCTGGTGCGTGGACTGTTCGGATCACGACTTACGCAAATTCCGAGGAAGAAAGCCGCTGGCCCTGTGGCGATGGCGTGTTTGCGTTCTTGCTTGCGTAAGTCCTGCGGATGTACGCGAGATTAAGTCCAGCCCCGCCCAAACGCATAAGACGGCCTCGATATTTCCTATGCGGGCTGCCATATATCCTTGCCAAAAACAAGGGTAAACCCGCAACAAAAGTGTGGATTGCAGCGGTTCAGGTTTCAAAACTTGCGACCCAGGCTCTGGCCTGCCTTCGCGAAACCGTACGCAAGCACGCTGCATGGGAACCAGTGTGACTTGCACCTGCCTTCGCGTATTCTTACCAAATCTCCATCGATCCCCGGAGCGCAGCGATGAGCACCACGGCCACTCTGTCCAGCAAATTCCAGATATCCATCCCCAAGAACGTGCGCGATGAGCAGCACTGGCAGGCGGGTCAGGAATTCGTGTTCATTCCCAAAGGCAAGGGCGTGCTGTTGATGCCCGTGCCTGAACTCGAACAACTGGCCGGCATCGCCAAGGGAGCACGCACGGACGGCTACCGAGATCGCGAAGACCGAAGCTGATGGCAGCCTTAGCCATGCGCGTGGTCGATACTTCCGCTTGGATCGAATGGCTTATCGCAAGCGCCCTGGGTCGCCGCCTGGCCGCGCAGCTTCCGGACAAGCCGCAGTGCATCGTTCCCACCATCGTTCAGCTGGAGCTTTCCAAATGGCTGGTTCGGGAGATTGGCGAGGAAGCGGCAGATCAGATGATTGCCTATACGCAGAAATGCGTGGTCGTGCCGCTCGATACCAGGCTTGCCCTGCTGGCCGCCGACATGCACCGGGCCCACGGACTCGCCATGGCGGATGCCATCGTCTACGCCACGGCACGGCACCATGGGGCCGGACTGCTGACCTGTGACGCCCACTTCGAGGGCCTGCCCGAAGTGGTGTTCTTCTCCAAGAAGGCGTGAAGCCCGACGGCAGCCCTCACTCGTGCTCGGCCGGCACCAAAGGCTTGGGCCGCACATCCTCATCGTCGCCCAGCTGCGAGAAGATCATGGTCGAGGCCAGCGTCACCGCGCCCATGCAGACGAAAGTGGCGCGGAAGGCATTGAGGGTGTGCTGCGGCGTATCGCCGCCGAACCATTCGCTGAAACCGGCCAGCACCGCACCTGCGGCGGCCACGCCCATGCCCATGGCCAGCATCTGCACCATGGACAGCAGGCTGTTGCCGCTGCTGGCGTTGCCAGCATCCAGGTCCTTGAGCGTGACGGTGTTCATGGCCGTGAACTGCATGGAGTTGGTGGCGCCGAAGATCAGCAGCTGGACGATGACCACCCACAGCGGCAGCGCCGTGGAGACCGTGCCGAAGCTGGCGATCATCAGCGACAGCACCAGGGTGTTGCCCATGAGCACGCGGCGGTAGCCGATGCGCTGGATCAGCGTGGTGGTCTGGCGCTTCATGGCCATGCTGGCCAGCACCGTGGGCAGCATCATCATGCCGGCCTGCAGCGGCGAAAAGCCCAGGCAGACCTGCAGCACCAGCGGGATCAGGAAGGGCATGCAGGAGCTGCCCAGGCGCGAGAACAGATTGCCCAGCAGGCCCACGCGCAGGCTGCGCACGGCGAACAGCTCGGGGGCGAACAGCGGGTCGGGCCGGCGCAGCGCATGCAGCCAGTAGGCGGCCAGGCTGGCCAAGCCGAAGATCAGCAGCACGAAGACCATGGCGCCGTGGATGCCCTTGCCCGACATGCTGTCCAGCGCCAGCGACACGGCCACCATGCCGAAGGCCAGCAGCGCATAGCCCACGCCGTCGAAGCGCTTGACGGCGAAGCGGTCGCCCACGGGCATGAAGCGCAGGGTAGCGGCCAGGCCGATCAGGCCCACGGGCACGTTGACCAGGAAGATCCAGTGCCAGCTCACGTACTCCACCATCCAGCCGCCCAGCGTGGGGCCGATCAGCGGCCCGACCAGGCCGGGAATGGCCACGAAGCTCATGGCCTTGAGGAACTGCTCGCGCGGAAAGGCGCGCAGCACGGCCAGCCGGCCCACGGGCATGAGCAGCGCCCCGCCCATGCCCTGCAGCACGCGTGCGGCCACCATCAGCTGCAGGTTGGGAGCAATCGCGCACAGCACCGATCCCAGCACGAACAGCGCAATCGCCCACAGGTAGACGCGCCGCGTGCCGAAGCGGTCGGCCATCCAGCCCGATGCCGGGATCAGCATGGCCATGGTCAGCGAATAGGCGACGATGACGGACTGCATGCGCAGCGGGCTCTCGCCCAGGGCCTCGGCCATGGTGGGCAGCGCGGTATTGACGATGGTGCCGTCCAGCGTCTGCATGAAAAAGCCGATGGCCACGAGCCATAGGAGCACCGA
This sequence comes from Delftia sp. WY8, assembly GCF_018437695.1. Classification (NCBI taxonomy): domain Bacteria; kingdom Pseudomonadati; phylum Pseudomonadota; class Betaproteobacteria; order Burkholderiales; family Comamonadaceae; genus Delftia; species Delftia sp. WY8. The sequence continues at coordinate 4,349,498 of NZ_CP049795.1, read as the reverse complement.
ACGCGAGGAGGATGTGGTGGAGGCGGAAGCGCTTTTGTCTTCAGGAATCATGGCAAGGCAGGGAGGGCGCAGGCGTTAAAAAACCGCCTGCGCATTGCTGCGCGGCGGTTGGTGGCGTGTTGTGCGGCGGGCTGCTGCGGGCTTCACTGCAGCGCGGCCGACAAGGCTTACACCGAGAAGCTCGATCCGCAGCCGCAGGTGGTGGACGCGTTGGGATTCTTGATCACGAACTGCGCGCCCTGCAGGTCTTCCTTGTAGTCGATCTCGGCACCCACCAGGTACTGGTAGCTCATGGCGTCGATCAGCAGCGACACGCCATTCTTGGTCATGGTCGTGTCGTCTTCGTTGGTGATCTCGTCGAAGGTGAAGCCGTACTGGAAGCCCGAGCAGCCGCCACCTTGCACGAACACGCGCAGCTTCAGGTCAGGGTTGCCTTCCTCGGCGATCAGATCGGCCACCTTGGCAGCTGCGCTGTCGGTGAAGACGATCGGGGTGGGCATTTCGGCGGTGGTGGTTTCGGTGATTTCTGCGACGGCGCTCATGGGGATACTCCGAAGTTCTCAATTGGCCCGAATGGTACAGCAAAGGGCTCGGGAATTCCCGGGGCTGCCGGCTTGACGACAGTGCAAGTGGGGGCATTGCCCACTGAATGAGAAAGGTTTGCATCGCCCAGAAAAAAACCGCCGGCAAAGGCGGTTTTTTTCTGGGGAAAGCCCCGGGGGACTTTCCTGCAGTGCCAGCGGATTAACGCTTGGAGAACTGCTTGGCGCGGCGTGCGGAGCGCAGGCCGACCTTCTTACGTTCGACTTCACGAGCGTCACGCGTCACGAAGCCGGCTTGGCTCAGGACGGGCTTGAGCGCTGCGTCATAGTCGATCAGGGCGCGGGTGATGCCGTGGCGGGTAGCGCCGGCCTGGCCGGATTCACCACCACCGTGGACGTTCACTTGAATGTCGAAAGCTTCCAGGTTGCTCGTCAGAGCCAGGGGCTGCTTTGCGATCATGATCGAAGTTTCGCGGCCAAAGTATTCCTGAATGTCCTTGCCATTCACGGTAATCTTGCCGGAGCCCTTCTTCAGGAACACGCGTGCGACGCTGGATTTGCGACGGCCGGTGCCATTGTTCCAATCACCAATCATCTAGGTCTCCTTAGATTTCCAGAGCCTTGGGCTGCTGGGCGGTGTGGGGATGCTCAGCACCGCCGTACACCTTGAGCTTCTTGATCATTGCGTAGCCCAGGGGACCCTTGGGCAGCATGCCCTTGACGGCCTTTTCCAGAGCGCGGCCGGGGAACTTGGCCTGCATGTCGCGGAAGTTGGTGGCAGTGATGCCGCCGGGGAAACCAGAGTGGCGGTAGTACACCTTGTCCAGGTTCTTGGTGCCGGTGACCTTGAGCTTGGAGGCGTTGATGATGACGATGAAGTCGCCGGTGTCAACGTGAGGTGTGTAAATGGCCTTGTGCTTGCCGCGCAGACGGAGTGCCACTTCGCTGGCGACACGTCCGAGCACCTTATCGGTGGCGTCAATCACAAACCACTCGTGTTGCACCTCAGCGGGCTTTGCGCTGAATGTAGACATGAGTTTTCTCTTTCAAGAAAGGTTTGGCGGGCCCTTTTCCGCGGTCGGTGCTTCTTCAAAAAGGAAGCCTCTTAGGCGGGGATGTAAACTTCGCCGCGGGACCCATAAAATCGCTGCGAAGCCCGCCATTATACAAAACTGGCGCAACCGCACCATCCCCCCGATCCGCAAGTCCCCGGCAGCCCTCGCCGCGAGGCGCCAGCGCCGGGCAACCTTGCAGCCGCCATGGGTGTCCACCCGCCAGCGCGGCTGGTTACCATCACGCCTATGTTCAGTTACCGCCACGCCTTCCATGCAGGCAACCATGCCGATGTGCTCAAGCACACCGTGCTGATCGCCACCCTGCAATACCTCCTCCAGAAGGAGGCCGCCCTTACGGTGCTGGACACGCACGCCGGCGCCGGCCTGTACCGTCTGGATGGCGACTATGCCAACAAGAGCGGCGAGGCCGCAGACGGCATCCTGCGCCTGGCCCAGGCCAAGGAGTCCGAGCTGGCCCCGGTGCTGCAGGCCTACATCGCCTCGGTGCGTTCCTTCAACCAGGGAGCGCAGCTGCGCAACTATCCGGGCTCGCCGTTCATCATCCAGTCCCTGCTGCGCGTGCAGGAGCGCGACAAGCTCAAGGTCTTCGAGCTGCATCCCACCGACATGCGCTCGCTGGCCGGCAACATTGCCCAGCTCGAAGCCGGCCGCCAGGTGGCCGTGCTGCACGAGGACGGCTTCGAGGGCATCAAGAAATTCCTGCCGCCGCCGTCGCGCCGAGCCCTGGTGCTGTGCGACCCCAGCTACGAGCTCAAGAGCGACTACGCCAAGGTGCTGGACATGGCGGCCGACAGCCTCAAGCGCTTTGCCACAGGCACGTATGCGTTCTGGTATCCGATCATCCCGCGCCCCGAGGCGCACGATCTGCCGCGCCGCCTGAAGACCATGACCACCAAGGCCGGCAGGAGCTGGCTGCATGTGGAGCTCACGGTCAAGAGCAACAAGACCTCGGAGCGCGGCGGCCTGCCGGCCAGCGGCATGTTCCTGATCAATCCGCCGTTCAATCTCAAGGAACAGCTCAAGCCGGCCATGCCGCAGCTGGTCAAGCTGCTCGGTCAGGACGAGAACGCGGCCTTCACGCTCGAATCCGGCGGCTGAGCCCGTTCAGCGCGCGTTCGAGGCCGCAGAGGCCACTGCGGTGGACGAGGCAGCGGCGGGCGCCGCAGCCTTCGCCACCGGCTTGGCGGCAGGGACGGCACGGCTGGCCACGGCCGTGCGTGCATTGGGCCTGGGGGCAGGCGCCTTGGCCTGGACACGCGGACGCACCGGCGCCTTGGCCTGAACCCGGGTCCGTGCCTGTGTTGTCTGTGCCTGTGCCTTGGCCTGCTGCGTCTTCTCGATGGACTTGGCCTTCCTGGCCGTGACCAGGGTTTCGGGGCATTCCTGCTCACCATCGTCGAGCTGCCACAGCTCCACGGGCTTGATGCCCAGGCCGACCATGCCCAGCTCCTGCGCTGCGGCCTGGCTCAGATCGATCACGCGGCCAGGCGCAAACGGCCCGCGGTCGTTGATGCGCACCACCACTGTCTTGCCCGTGGCGGCGCTGCGCACGCAGACGCGGCTGCCGAAGGCAAAGCTGCGGTGCGCGGCCGTCAATTCTTCCTTGTCGAAACGCTCGCCGCTGGCGGTCAGCCGGCCATGCAGGCCCGGGCCATACCAGGAGGCTAGGCCTTGCTGGTCGCTGTCGCGCGAGGGCACGAGGGCGAAGTCGGGATTGGAGGGAGCCTCGGCACTGTCTTCGGGCGAGGCCGACTCGGAGGGCTTGGCATCCGGGGATTTGCTGGCCGGCTGCGCGGCCCGCGATGTGCGGCCACCGCGCTTGCCGGCCGAGGGCACGGCCGCTGGCGTCTGGCCTTCATCCATTGCCGCCGCACCTGCGGTCAGGGCGCCGGACTCGGCATCGCTTTGTGCCACGGGAGCCGGCGCGCAGCCGGCCAGGGTGGCGGTGATGGCGCACATGGCCAGCCAGCGCCAGTGCAGGCGTCGAAAACCACGATCCATGGGCAAAAACCTCCAGGGAACGCCTGACCGTTCCCAAGTTCTAGAGGGTCGCCCGGGGCCGGCGCAGTGGCTGCGCGCTCAAAGGCCCAATCGATCGCAGATTTCCAGCGTGGCGACGCTCTGGTTCATCGTATAGAAGTGCAGCCCGGGAGCGCCCTGGCTGCGCAACTGCTCGCATAGACGGGACACGACATCGAGGCCGAAGGCGCGAATGGACGCCGTGTCATCTCCGTAAGCCTGCAGACGCAGGCGGATCCAGCGCGGGATCTCGGCGCCGCAGGCGTCCGAGAAGCGCATCAGCTGCGTAGAGCTGGTGATGGGCATGATGCCGGGAACAACCGGTGCATCAAGCCCCATGCCGCGCGCCGCATCAACGAAACGGCAGTAGGCGTCGGCATTGTAGAAATATTGGGTGATCGCGGAATCCGCGCCAGCGCGCACTTTAGCCGCAAACGCATCCAGATCGGACTGTGGGGATTTCGCCTGCGGATGGACCTCCGGGTAGGCCGCCACCTCGATGTGGAACCAGTCGCCGAACTCGCGGCGGATGAATTCCACGAGATCGCTGGCGTACTGGAATTCGCCACCCAGGCCATAGCCGCTGGGCAGGTCGCCGCGCAGCGCGACGATGCGGCGCACGCCCATGGCCTTCAGCTCCTGCAGTTCGGCGCGCACCTTGTCGTGCGTGGCGCCCACGCAGGAGAAATGCGATGCCGCGCTGACGCCTTCGTTCTGGATGTCACGCACCATGGCGAAGGTGCCCGTCTGCGTGGAGCCGCCCGCGCCATAGGTGACGGAGCAGAACTGGGGCTTGCGCGCATAGAGGTTCTTGCGCACCTGCACATGCTTGGTCGCGCCCTCGGGCGTCTTGGTCGGGAAGAACTCGAAGCTGATCGGAAAGCTCATGTAAGACTCGCTGCTCAGTGTTTCATTCGTTGCGTTTGCGCAGCTTGGCGCGGCCCGGACCGGGCACGCCGAACTCGGTACTGGTGTCGATCACACGCTCGTTGCGCTGCTCGCGCAGCACGGTGCGGGACACGCGCTTAGGCGCGGCCGGCTTAGGAGCGGCCTTCACGGCCGAGCGGGGCTCGTCGTCGTCCTGCGTTTCAGGCTGCTCTGGCTCCTTCACCACGGCCGCCTGCTGGGCATGCACGAAGAATTCGCGGTTGCCGTCGCCGCCTTCGATGGCCGACTCCATCCAGCCCTTGACCTCCAGGCCCAGCTCGCCCAGGCAGGTGCGGATGCGCTGCTCCACCTCGGTGAACAGGGCCGCATCGCGCACGATGCCGCCCTTGCCGACCTGGCCCGGCTGCAGCTCGAACTGCGGTTTGACCAGCATCAGCAGCTGGCCATGCGGCTTGAGCAGGCGCGTGACGGCCGGCAGCACCAGGGTCAGAGAGATGAAGGACAGATCGCCCGTGACGAAGTCGAACTGCGGCGTGATGTCCACGTCGGCAAACTCGGCGCGGCGGCGGCGCTGCGTGGCCACCGTGCCCTCATCGCGCGCCTTGCCCTTGGCCGCGCGCTCGGCCTTGAAGGCCTCGATCTCGTTTTCCTTGGCGTCGTCGCTGTCGTCGTAGTCCTCGTCGACCACGCCGCCGTTGCGCATCCAGGCATAGGGCGCCACGGGCTGGGTGTCGTTGTCGTCGGGATCTTCTTCCCAGCGTTCGGACAGCACTTCCTCGCAGGCCTCCTGCAGGCCCTCGGCCGTCACCGCGCGGGCATTGACGCCTTCGACGCAGATCACGCGCGCATCCGAGCGCAGCCGGTCATGCAGCTGGCCATGGCCCACGTCCACGCCGATGACCTGGGCGGCGCCTGCCTGCAGCAGGCAGTCGGTGAAACCGCCCGTGCTCTGGCCCACGTCCAGGCAGCGCAGGCCGTCCACCGACAGCTTGGTGGCCGCCAGCGCGCCTTCCAGCTTCAGCCCGCCGCGCGAGATGAACCGGGCCTCGGCCCCGTCCAGCAACTGCAGCTCGGCACCTGCGGGAATCTCGTCGCCGTTCTTGGCGACCTTCTTCCACGGCGTCAACGGCGTCATGCGCCACTGCACGCCACCCGCAATCAGCCGCTGCGCCTGCGAGCGCGTGGCCGCATGGCCGGCTTCCACCAAAAATACATCTGCGCGCATAGCGTCGCTCCAGGAAATCTCAGTTGACTAATGCCCGAAACCGGCGCGACCCAACTCAGGGACGCCAAGCAAGGGCCGCCCCGCAGCGAGGGCGTCGTCCCCCTCCCCCGCGAAGCGGGTAGAGAGGGGGAAGGCGCGTCAGCGCCTCAGGGGGTGCTTAATACCTATAAGTTTCGGGCTTGTAGGGACCCTGCTTGCTCACGCCGATATAGGCAGCCTGGCCGTCCGTCAGCTCGGTCAGCATGGCGCCAACCTTCTTCAGGTGCAGGCGGGCAACCTTCTCGTCCAGGATCTTGGGCAGCACGTAGACCTTGCCGACCTCGTAGGCATCGGGCTTGGTGAACAGCTCGATCTGGGCGATGGTCTGGTTGGCGAACGAGGCGCTCATCACGAAGCTGGGGTGGCCGGTGGCGCAGCCCAGGTTCACCAGGCGGCCCTTGGCCAGCAGGATGATCTTCTTGCCGTCAGGGAAGGTGATGTGGTCCACCTGGGGCTTGATCTCTTCCCACTGGTACTGCTCGATGGAGGCGACGTCGATCTCGTTGTCGAAGTGGCCGATGTTGCAGACGATGGCTTCGTTCTTCATGGCCACCATGTGCTCGTGGCGGATGATGTCGCGGTTGCCGGTGGTGGTCACGAAGATGTCGGCCTTGTCTGCCGCCCACTCCATGGTCACGACCTTGTAGCCTTCCATGGCCGCCTGCAGGGCGTTGATGGGATCGATCTCGGTGACCCAGACCTGGGCCGACAGCGCGCGCAGCGCCTGGGCGCAGCCCTTGCCCACGTCGCCGTAGCCGGCCACCACGGCGACCTTGCCGGCGATCATCACGTCGGTGGCGCGCTTGATGCCGTCCACCAGCGATTCGCGGCAGCCGTAGAGGTTGTCGAACTTGCTCTTGGTGACGGAGTCGTTGACGTTGATGGCGCGGAACTTCAGCGTGCCCTTGGCCGACATCTCGTTGAGGCGGTGCACGCCGGTGGTGGTCTCTTCGGTCACGCCGATGATGTGGGCGCTCTTGCGCGTGTACCAGGTGGGGTCCTGGGCCAGCTTGGCGCGGATGGCGGCGAAGGCGATCTTCTCTTCCTCGGAGGCGGGGTTGTCCAGCACGGACAGGTCCTTTTCGGCGCGCATGCCCAGGTGCAGCAGCATGGTGGCATCGCCGCCGTCGTCCAGGATCATGTTGGGGCCTTCGCCTTCGGTACCGGCGGCGCCGAATTCAAAGATGCGGTGGGTGTAGTCCCAGTAGTCGGCCAGCGATTCACCCTTGATGGCGAACACGGGCGTGCCCGTGGCGGCGATGGCGGCGGCGGCATGGTCCTGCGTCGAGAAAATGTTGCACGAGGCCCAGCGCACGTCGGCGCCCAGGGCCTTGAGCGTCTCGATCAGCACGGCCGTCTGGATGGTCATGTGCAGCGAGCCGGCGATGCGCGCGCCCTTGAGCGGCTGTGCCGCGGCGAATTCCTCGCGCGTGGCCATCAGGCCGGGCATTTCGGTTTCGGCGATCAGGATTTCCTTGCGGCCCCAGGCGGCGAGGGAAATGTCAGCGATGGCCGTGTCGGCGGAAACGGGACGAACAGCAGCGTTCATGGTTTTCTCCAAAAGATGAATGAAAAACCACGTTCTGCGGGAGACGAAAAAAAGCTCACCGCACAGAAAGCGTGGGCGAGCGTCGTTGCAGGTATGACTCCGAGCCTCGCAGACCGCATCTGGTGAATGGGCCTGCTGCAACGCTCCTCGGAGAGGCGCTGATTATACCGATCCCGGGGATGCCTCACCGCCCAGCCCCACAAGCCGGTAGCCCACCTGCAGCTCGGTCACCAGGTGGCGCGGCTGGGCCGGCTCGTCCTCGATCTTCTGGCGCAGATTGGCCATGTGCACGCGCAGGTAATGGGCACGGCCCAGGTATTCGGGTCCCCAGACCTGCAGCAGCAGCTGGCGGTGGGTCATCACACGGCCCTGGGCGGCGATCAGCGCCGCCAGCAGGCGGAATTCGATGGGCGTGAGGTGCACCGGCTGGCCCGCACGCCGCACCTCGTGCGTGGCCAGGTCCACCTGCACCTGGCCGAAGTGCACCTGGCTGGATGCAACTGCGCCGCCTGCGGCCCCCAGTTGCTGGCGGCGGCGCAGCATCACGCGCAGCCGGGCCAGCAGCTCGGGCACACCGAAAGGCTTGACCAGGTAATCGTCTGCGCCGGCGTCCAGGGCGGCCACCTTCTCGTCCTCGCGCTCGCGCGCGGAAAGCACGAGCACGGGCACGGAGGACCATCCGCGCAGCTCGGTGAGAACCTGCTTGCCGTCGGCATCCGGCAGGCCCAGGTCGAGGATGACCAGATCGGGCTGGCGGCTCGCCGCCTCGATCAGGCCCCGGCGCGCGCTGTCGGCCTCGAAGACCTGCCAGCCCTCGTCCTCCAGCACCAGGCGCACGAAGCGGCGGATGCCGGGGTCGTCCTCGATCATCAGGATGCGGTTGGTGGGCGTGCTCATGGCGCAAGACTCTAATCGAGCAATGGCTGCTCCGGCACCGGAAAGCGCAGCGTGAACACGGTGCCGGGGCCTGGGCGCGCGGCAGCGGCCTCGATGCGCCCGCCATGGGCCTCGACAATGCTGCGCACCAGCGCCAGCCCCAGACCTATGCCCGAGACGGTGGACTCGGCCGTGCCGCGCGTGAAGGGCTCGAACAGCGTCTCCACGGGCAGGTGTGGCGGCAGGCCGGGCCCGCCATCCTGCACGGCCACAAGCACTTCGCCGTCCTGTTCGCGTGCGTGGATGGTCAGCGGCGTGCCGGCCGGCGTGTACTTGGCGGCGTTGTCCAGCAGGTTGACCAGCACGCGCTCCATGAGCACGGCATCGAGCTGCAGCAGCGGCAGGCTGGCGGGCACGTCGGTGCTCACGGGATGCTCGTGCAGGCGCGCGCGCATCTGGCGCAGCGCGCTGCCGACCACTTCATCCAGCGGCAGCCATTCGCGCTGCAGGTGCACGCCGCCTTGCTGCAGGCGCGCCATGTCCAGCAGGTTCTCCACCAGTCGCTGCATGGCCTGGGCCTGGATGCGGACCTGCTCCAGCATGTCGGCTGCGCCGCCCGGCGGCACATGGCGCTGCGCGGCCTCGGCCGCGCCCAGGATGGTGGTCAGCGGCGTGCGCAGGTCGTGCGAGACGGCCGACAGCAAGGTGTTGCGCATGCGCTCGCCCTCCATGGCGATCTGGGTCTGCTGGGCCACGGCCACGAAGTGCTGACGCTCCAGCGCCAGCGCCACCTGGCTGGCACAGGCCTCCAGCAGGCGCTGCTCCTCGGGCACCTCCAGGCGCTGGGGCGCACGCAGTTGCAGCACCAGTACGCCCCGCATGCGCACGGGCGCCGCCAGCGGCACGTAGCGGGCCGGCGCGGCCGGCAGCGTGTCCGTGCCCTGGCCGGCCTGCTGGCCGTGGTCCATGGCCCAGCGCGCAATGCTGTCGTCCATGGGGCAGGAGCCGCCGCCGGCGGGGCGCAGGCGCTCGTCGGCATCGGGCAACAGCAGCCCGGCCTGGGCGTCGAACACGCCCGAGACCGTGCTCAGCGCAATCTCCACCACCTGCTCCTGCGTGAGCGCGCCCGAAAGGTCGCGCGCCAGCCGCGCCAGGGCGCCCGCGCGCCGCTCGCGCTCGGCCGCCACGCGCGCCTCGTGGCGCAGCCGCGCCATGAGCTGGCCGCAGACCAGGGCCACGCCCAGCATCAGCACGAAGGTGAACAGGTACTGCGTGTCGTTGACATGGAAGGATCCGCGCGGGGGCACAAAGAAAAAGTCGAAGCACAGTACCGACAGCAGCGCCGCCCAGGCGCCCGGGCCACGCCCCCAGCGCAACGAAGACAGCACGACGATGAGCAGGAACAGCATCACCACGTTGGCCGGGTCGAAGATGCGCAGCAGCTGCTCGGCCAGCACCGTGGCGGTCAAGCAGGCCAGGGTCACGCCGGCATAGCCCTTCCAGGGCAGCGGCCTGCGCCGCAGCGGTGCGGCAGGCGCGGCCTCGGTCCGGGCCGCGCTGGAGCCCCCGGAGAGCACCAGCACGTCGATGTCGGGATGCAGCTGGACGATGCGGTCGGGCAGGCTGCGGCCCCACCAGCGCCAGGGCGACCATGCCGGGCGCGGCGGCTGGGCCAGCACCAGGCGGCTGGCGTTGCGCTCGCGCGCGAAGGCAACCAGGGCCTCGGCCACATCGGCGCCCGGCAGCGTGGCCGTCTCGGCCCCCAGGCGTGCGGCCAGGGCCAGGGTCTTGAGCACGGCGGCCTGCACGCTGCGTGGGCGGTGCTGGCGCTGGGGCGCGTCCACGTACACCACCATCCAGCCAGCATCCAGCCGGCGTGCCATGCGCACCACCTGGCGCACCAGGGCGTCGTCGCCCGCGTGCCCTGCCACGGCCACCAGCAGGCGCTCACGCGCAGGCCAGACCGTGCCTATGGAGCGCTCGCGCCGGTAGTCGCGCATGTCCTCGTCCACGCGGTCGGCCGTGCGGCGCAGTGCCAGCTCGCGCAGCGCCAGCAGGTTGCCGCGCCTGAAGAAGTTGCGCGAGGCCCGCTCGGCCTGCTCCATCATGTAGACCTTGCCGTCCTTCAAGCGGCGCAGCAGCTCGTCGGGCGAGATGTCGACGACGATGACCTCGTCGGCATCGTCGAAGATCTGGTCGGGCACGGTCTCGCGCACCGTGATGCCGACGATGCCGCCCACCACGTCGTTCAGGCTTTCCAGGTGCTGCACGTTGATCGTGGTCCAGACATCGATGCCTGCGTCCAGCAACTCCTGCACGTCCTGCCAGCGCTTGGGATGGCGTGAGCCTGGCGCATTGCTGTGCGCCAGTTCATCGAGCAGCAGCACGCGCGGACGCCGCGCGAGCGCCGCATCCAGGTCGAACTCGCGCAGCGTCCGTCCCTGGTGCGGCAGCTCGCGCAGCGGCAGTTGCTCCAGGCCATGCAGCTGCTGCGCCGTTTCCTTGCGGCCATGGGTTTCCACGAGTCCCACCAGAACCTCGCGGCCCCCCTGGCGTTCGCGCTGGGCGGCGGCCAGCATGGCGTAGGTCTTGCCCACGCCTGCATTCGATCCGAAGTAGATGCGCAGCTTGCCCCGCCCCTCCTGCGCCCGCTCATGGCGCAGGCGCGCGACCAGGGCGTCGGGATCGGGGCGCGGCAGACCGGGCGGCGCCGGCTCGGCAGAGGACGAAATGGGCATGGTTCTCAGCCTAGCACCAGAGCGTGCTCCCACACTAGAACGCCGCCGACAGCGACAGCACCCAGCCGCTGCGGCCCAGGCTTTGCATCTGGCCTGCCGCATTGGCCGCGCGGTAGTAGCGCGTGTCGGCCGAGGTGCCGGCCCAGGCCAGCGTGGCCGTCCATGGCCCCCAGCTGCGGGCCAGCGAGACGCGCCAGTCGGCGTACGACAGTTCGCTGTAGTTGCGCACCTGCGTGTGGCCGGCATGCAGGCCCAGCACCGCCCAGTCGCCCAGCGGATGCTGGTAGTTCAGGTCCAGATAGCTGCTGCCGCGTGAGCTGCCGCTGCCGGGAAGTGCCTCGGCAAAGGCCGTGGCCGCCGTGCTGTCGCGCAGGCCGAAGTAAGGCGTCAGCGCCAGCGACCATTTGGCGCTGAAGCCGCCGTGGGTGACGCCCAGATAGGCCTCGGTGGTGTCGTAGCGCACGCCGCCGCTGCCATCCCCGCGGGGCACGCGCGCGCCGGGGTAGTTGTAGTGCAGCAGGCCGATGTCGCCCGTCCAGCCCGGCAGCAGCTCGGTGCGCCAGCCGCCGTACAGGTCAAGCTCCAGCGCGCGGCCGTCCAGATAGCTGTGGCGCGACACGCTGGAGCCGGACACGCCCAGGTAGGCGCCGCGCGGCAGCGACAGCTCCAGCCCGCCTTGCAGCGCCGGCCCCATCCAGCTTTGCGAGATGCCACGGAAACGGTAGTCGCTGAGCAGCGCCACGCTGCCGGTGAGCGCGTAGGCGGGTGCGGGCGATTGCTGGGCATCGGCACTGGCAGCGTTGACGGGAGAGGTCTCGGCCTGGGCATGGCAGGACGCAGCCGCCAGCGACAACAGTGCAGCCAGCGAGGCACGGGGGAAGAAACGGGGGACGGCACAAGCGGCCGTCATGGAAGAAACGGATTTCATCTTGGTTTTTGTACAGAGAAAGCAAGGCGGTGCCTGCCCGGGCGGGCAGGCTTGCCGCCAAAGATCAGGCCAGGCCGAAAGCCACCAGCAGCATGTCGATCAGCTTGATGCCGATGAAGGGGACGACCAGGCCCCCCAGCCCGTAGACCAGCAGGTTGCGCCGCAGCAGGGCCGAGGCGCCGATGGCGTGGTAGGGCACGCCACGCAAAGCCAGCGGTATCAGGACGATGATGATCAGCGCGTTGAAGATCACGGCGCTCAGGATGGCCGAGCCCGGGCTGGCCAGTCCCATGACATTGAGCGCCGACAGCTGCGGATACGTGCCCACGAAGGCGGCCGGGATGATGGCGAAGTACTTGGCCACGTCGTTGGCCACGCTGAAGGTGGTCAGCGCACCGCGCGTCATCAGCATCTGCTTGCCGGTCTCCACGACCTCGATGAGCTTGGTCGGGTTGCTGTCCAGGTCCACCATGTTGCCGGCTTCCTTGGCCGCCTGGGTGCCGCTGTTCATGGCCACGGCCACGTCGGCCTGGGCCAGTGCGGGTGCGTCATTGGTGCCGTCGCCGGTCATGGCCACCAGCCGGCCGGCGGCTTGGTGTTCGCGGATCAGGCGCAGCTTGTCCTCGGGCGTGGCTTCGGCAAGGTAGTCGTCCACGCCGGCCTCGGCCGCAATGGCGGCGGCCGTGAGCGGATTGTCGCCCGTGATCATCACGGTCTTGATGCCCATGCGGCGCAGCTCGGCAAAGCGTTCGCGTATGCCGTGCTTGACCACGTCCTTGAGCTCGATCACGCCCAGCACGCGGGCGCCATCGGCCACCACCAGCGGCGTGCTGCCGCGCCGCGAGACATCCTCCACCACCTTGAGCATGGCGGGCGGGAACTTGCCGCCCATGGCTTCGACGTGGCGGCGCACGGCGTCGGCCGCGCCCTTGCGCAGGCTGCGCGTGCCGCCGTCGGGCTGCGGCATGTCCACGCCGCTCATGCGCGTCTGGGCCGTGAAGGGCACGAAGACGGCATGCAGGGTTGCCAGGTCACGCTCGCGCAGGCCATGCATTTCCTTGGCCAGCACGACCACGCTGCGGCCCTCGGGTGTCTCGTCGGCCAGTGATGCCAGCTGCGCCGCATCGACCAGCTGCGCGGCCGTCACGCCGGGAGCGGGCAGGAATTCGCTGGCCTGGCGGTTGCCCAGCGTGATGGTGCCGGTCTTGTCCAGCAGCAGCACGTCCACGTCGCCGGCCGCCTCCACGGCGCGGCCCGAAGTGGCGATCACGTTGGCCTGCATCATGCGGCTCATGCCTGCCACGCCAATGGCCGACAGCAGGCCGCCGATGGTGGTCGGGATCAGGCACACCAGCAGGGCGACCAGCACCGTCAGTCCCACGACCTGCCCGCTGCCCGTCAGCTCCACCGCAAAGGCCGAATAGGGCCGCAGCGTGACGATGACCAGCAGGAACAGCAGCGTCAGTCCGACCAGCAAGATGGTCAGCGCCAGTTCGTTGGGCGTCTTGTGGCGGCGGGCCGACTCCACCATGGAGATCATGCGGTCCAGGAAGGACTCGCCGGGGTTCACGGTGATCTGCACCACCAGCCAGTCCGACAGCACGCGCGTGCCGCCGGTGACCGAAGAGAAGTCGCCGCCGGCCTCGCGGATCACGGGGGCCGATTCGCCGGTGATGGCGCTCTCGTCCACCGAGGCCACGCCCTCGATCACCGTGCCGTCCAGCGGTATGGTGTCGCCGGCCTCGACCAGCACCCACATGCCCGAGCGCAGTTCTTCCGCACCCACGGGATGCCAGCGGCTTTGGTAGCTGGCCTGCTCCAGCTTCTTGGCGACCGTGCTGCGCTTCATGCTGCGCAGGCTCGCGGCCTGGGCGCGGCTGCGCCCCTCGGCCAGCGCCTCCGCAAAATTGGCGAACAGCACGGTGAACCACAGCCACAGCGCAATGGCCAGGATGAAGCCCGCAGGCGCCTCGCCCTCGCCCGCCAGGGCCTGGGCCCAGAGCAGGCTGGTGAAGATGGCGCCCAGATAGACCACGAACATCACCGGGTTGCGCCATTGCGCGCTCGGTGCCAGCTTGCGGATGGAGTCACCCAGCGCCTGGCGCACCAGCGAAGGATCGAACAGGGACAAAGCAGTTTTGCGCGACATGGCTTACTCCTTGGCGGCATTGGCTGCCGCAGGCTGCAGCGTCGCGGCCGAGAGATCGTCCAGCGCCAGATTCAACTGCAGCACGTTCACGCGCGGCTCACCCAGCAGGCCCAGAACGCGCGGCTGCATCTGCTGGCGCAGCAGTTCCTGGACCTTGGCCACAGGCAGCTGGCGCTCGCGTGCCACGCGCGACAGCTGCAGCTCGGCATTGGCCACAGAGATGTGCGGATCCAGGCCGGAGGCCGAGGCCGTCACGGCATCCACAGGTACAGCGGCATCTGCCGCCAGACCATTGAGTTCGCGGTAGGCCGCCACGCGCGCCGCCACGGACTCCTTGAGCGCCGCGTGGGTCGACCCCTGGTTGGTGGCAGCCGACAGCGCGGCGTTGTAGGGCGCGGCCACCGTGGCATCGGCCTTGTCGGGATCCGGCGCCGTGGTGGCGCTGGGCCGACCCTGGAAATAACGGGGCGAAGCGAACTCCTGCCCGATCAGGGCCGAGCCCACGACCGAGCCCTGGCGCGTGATCAGGCTGCCATTGGCGGCCTTGGGAAACGCGGCCTGGGCCACGAGCGTGGTGACCAGCGGATACGCCAGGCCCGTGACCACGGCGACGAACAGCGCCGACCGCAGGCTGGGGCCGAACAGCGAGCGCAGCCCGCCGGCATCGGTCTGGGATGGAACCTGCGCATCGGTGCGCAGCACCGGCAACGGGCCGGAAGTGTGTGTTTGAACTTGCATTTCGGAAACCTCCGCCGCGCTGCTGTGTCAGGCACAGCAGGCGGCCAGGAAAAAAACGGGCTCAGGGGTGTTCAGGGATAGACCTGTCCTGACAGCATCTGCAGTTGCTCGACCACAGGGCCCAGGGCCAGCGAAGGCAGGAAGGTCAGTCCACTGACCACTACCACCACGAAGACCAGCAAGCCCATGAACAGCGGCGTGGCCGTCGGGAAGGTGCCCGGCCCCGCAGGCACGGTGGGCTTGGCCGCCAGGCTGCCGGCCAGGGCCAGCATGGGCAGCAGTGTCAGATAGCGGCCAGCCAGCATGGCCAGGCCGATGGTGGTGTTGAAGAACGGCGTGTTCGCATTCAGGCCCGCAAAGGCCGAACCGTTGTTGGCCGTGCCCGAGGCATAGGCATAGAGCACCTCCGAGAAGCCGTGCGGCCCCCGGTTGGTCAGACTGGCCATGGTGTCGGGCCAGACCGCAGCCAACGCCGTGAAGCCCAGGATGGAGATCGGGTGCGCCATCACGGCCAGCATCACCAGCTTGATCTCTCGCGCCTCGATCTTCTTGCCCAGGAACTCGGGCGTGCGGCCGATCATCATGCCGGCCAGGAAGACCGTGAGGATGGCGTACTGCAGCAGGTTGATCAGGCCCACGCCGTCGCCGCCGAACACACAGTTGAGCATCATCTGCGCCAGCGGCACCAGCCCGCCCAGGGGCGTCAGCGAGTCATGCATGGCATTGACCGAGCCCGTGGTCGCGGCCGTGGTCGTGGTCACGAACAGCGCCGTATCGGCGATGCCGAAGCGCAGCTCCTTGCCCTCCATGTTGCCGCCCGGCTGGGTGGCGCTGATCTGCTGGTCGGCACCTGCGGCCGTGAGCAGCGGATTGCCGGCCTGCTCGGCCGTGAACACCAGCGCCAGAAAGCCAACGAACATCACCAGGCAGGCGCCGAACAGCACCCAGCCCTGGCGACGGCGCAGCAGCATGGAGCCAAGCGCATAGGTCAGCGCCGACGGGATCAGCAGCATGCCCAGGATGTGGAATGCGTTGGTCAGCGGCGTGGGGTTCTCGAACGGATGGGCCGCATTCATGCCGAAGAAGCCGCCACCGTTGGTGCCGATGTGCTTGATGCTCTCCAGGCTGGCCACGGGGCCGAGAAGAATCTGCTGGCGAGCGCCTTCCAGCGTCGTCGCCCAGACCTGGCCATCCAGCGTCTGAGGCACACCCTGCCACACATAGACCAGGGCCACCACAAAGCTCAGCGGCAGCATCACGCGCCAGAGCATGCGCACATAGTCCACCCAGTAGTTGCCCAGGTCCGAGGCACTGGAGCGCGCCAGGCCGCGGATGACACCCGCCGCGGCGACCACGCCCGTGGTCGCGCCAGCGAACATCATGAAGGTGATGGCCACCATCTGCGTGGCGTTGGACAGGCTGCTCTCGCCCGAATACGCCTGCCAGTTGGTATTGGTCACAAAGGACACGGCCGTGTTGAAGGCCAGGTCCGGTGTCTGCGCCGCATTGCTCAGCGCATTGAGCGGCATCCAGCCCTGCAGGCGCAGCAGCGCATAGCCCAGCAGCAGCATGGCGCCGTTGGACAGCAGCAGCGCCAGCCCGTAGCGCTGCCAGCCCATGCGCTCGGCCGGGTTCACGCCCAGAGCGCGAAAGCTCAGCCGCTCGATCCAGGCATGGTGCTCACTCGTGAAGCAGCGTGCCAGCCACTGCCCCATGGGCACGGCCAGCGCCGTCATCAGCAGCAGCACCAGTGCATATTCCATCCAGGTCAACCACATGGAGGTCTCCTTTCAGGCAGTCAAATCCGGCCCAGCGCCGCCACGAAGGCCAGCAGGCCCCCGAAGCAGCCCAGGCTCAGGGCGATAAAGATCAGGTCTTGCATCTGCGCCACCTCAGAACTGTTCGGGCCGCAGCAATGCGTATCCGAGGTAGACAAACACAGCCAGGGCGCCCAGGGCGCCCAGCCATCCGGTGATTTCGGTCAGGGTCATAGGGATTTCTCCCGCATCGGCGCCGCATGGCGGCACCTGTTGTTGCGATGGGGAAAACTCTAGGGCCGGGGCTGTCAAAAGCGGATTGAGATTGCGACGTGCCGTATCAAGACGGCATCAAGAAACCAGGGACACGACTTACATCCCTGTTCGCCGATATTCCCGGTGCGAAAGTAGAATGGCGGCCATTTGCGGCCTCGCTTGGCTCCATGTCCCAATGGCCGCCCGCGACAGACATTACGTCTCCCTTTCCTGGCAGGCACCGCCCTGCCTCTGCGCTCTCAATACTGTGTCATACGCCTCTGAAACCCGGCGCCGCCGGACTTTTGCCATCATTTCCCACCCCGACGCGGGCAAGACCACGCTGACCGAGAAGCTGCTGCTGTTCTCGGGCGCGATCCAGATCGCGGGCGCCGTCAAGGGCCGCAAGGCCAGCCGCCACGCCACCTCCGACTGGATGGAAATCGAAAAGCAGCGCGGCATCTCGGTGGCCAGCTCGGTCATGCAGATGAGCTACCGCGACCATGTGGTCAATCTGCTCGACACCCCGGGCCACAAGGACTTCTCGGAAGACACCTACCGCGTGCTCACGGCCGTGGACTCGGCGCTGATGGTGATCGACGCCGCCAACGGCGTGGAATCGCAGACCCGCCGCCTGATCGAGGTCTGCCGCCAGCGCGACACGCCCATCATCACCTTCGTCAACAAGATGGACCGCGAAGTGCGCGATCCGCTGGACATTCTTGACGAAGTGGAGCGCGAGCTGGGCATGCCCTGCTCCCCCGTCACCTGGCCCGTGGGCCAGGGCAAGCAGTTTGGCGGCATCATCAACCTGCTCACCCAGACCATGACGGTGTTCCAGCCTGGCAGCGAACGCCGCCCCCAGGACTTCGAGGCCATCCCCCTGGCCGAGGCCGACAAGCTGCGCGCGCGCTTCGGGCAGGCCTTTGACGACGCGCTCGACAGCATGGAACTGGCCCAGGGCGCCTCGGCCCCCTGGGACCATGAGGCCTTCCTGGCCGGCAAGCTCACGCCGGTCTTCTTCGGCTCCGGCGTGAACAACTTCGGTGTCATGGAAGTGCTGGATGCCGTGGTCGACATGTCGCCCCCGCCCGGCCCCCGCAAAAGCTCGCTGCTGGTCAACAAGCAGCCTGTGGAAAAGATCATCCACCCCGAGGACGAAGGCTTCTCCGGCGTGGTCTTCAAGGTCCAGGCCAACATGGACGCCAACCATCGCGACCGAATCGCCTTCGTGCGCGTGGCCTCGGGCAAGTACACACCCGGCATGAAGATGAAGGTGCAGCGCACCGCCAAGGAACTGCGCCCCACCTCGGTCGTGACCTTCATGAGCCAGCGCCGCGAAGCCGTCGAAGAAGCCTATGCGGGCGACATCATCGGCTTCACCACGCATGGTGGCGTGCAGTTGGGCGACACCATCACCGACGGCGCGAGCCTGCAATTCACGGGCCTGCCCTTCTTCGCCCCTGAAATGTTCATGACCGTGGTGCTCAAGAACCCGCTGCGCACCAAACAGCTGCAGCAGGGCCTGATGCAGCTGGGCGAGGAAGGCGCCATCCAGGTCTTCAAACCCGAAGCCGGCGGCAACATGCTGCTGGGCGCCGTGGGCCAGCTGCAGTTCGAAGTGGTGCAGCACCGCCTGAACACCGAATACGACTGCGACATCCGCCTAGAAGGCTGCCAGTACACGGCCGCCCGCTGGATCACGGCCGACACGCCGGGCGAACTGCGTGAATTCGAGAACGCCTACCCGCTGCGCATGGCGCGCGATGCGGCCGACACGCTGGCCTATCTGTGCACCTCGCCCTATGACGTGCGGCTGGCGCAGGAGCGGTTTCCGAAGATTCACTTTCATCCGCTGCGCGAGCATGCGGGGTTGGCGTTGCAGGCCAATTAACTGAAGATCCACACGCAAGAATGCACTGCAACCACTGTGCGGCCTTCTGAAGACTGCCGCATGCAGATCGACTGACATTGGCGGGCGCACAGTTGGTATAGGTGAACTCCTGGCGTCGGCCTGTCATGCTGAAGTTTGAACACCGTGCAATGGCACCGCAACGGACATTTCGCCTACCGTTGCAGCCACTTTCCGCATCACCGAAGCATTCAGAGCCTCAGACGTCAAGGCCGAGGCTCTGAATGCCTTTTCAACGCGGTTCCGGACCTGACTCCCGATGTACGCGGTTGACAGATTGACGAGACCGTAGCCCAGGAAAAAGGAGTTGGCACACACTGCTCTGCAACCAGCAGCGCAGGAATGGGCAGCTTTTTACTCCCCCTGACTTGACCGCAAAAACTCTATCCGGCTTTTCTTGCCAGGAGGGCGTCGGGCAACCCGCGCTAACAGAACACCATTGTCTTGGCATGCGACATCAAACCAGATGATGTCTTTTGTCATTTATCTGACACGCCCCTACAATGCGCCTTCACCTCAAAAAAAACGGCCCAGATCCATGATCAATGGGACGCCGTTGCCCGGGCATCTCGCCAGACAAATAATTATCATGCTTACCAATCCATGAGCCTCAAGCAATTTTTGGAACTGGAAAAAAAGACCACGTCGGGTCTCTATCTTGACAATTTGACTGGAATAAGAGGCTTGGCGGTGCTGTGGGTTCTGCTCCTGCACACCTGGTCCATCAGCGGAGGCAACAGCATCAACCTCACTATTCCGTTTACAAGCATCGAAGTAGGGATCACGCGAAACATTCGCATGGGTGAGTGGGGCGTTGACATCTTCTTCGTGCTTTCTGGCTTTCTGCTGTCGATGCCTTTCCTTAAAAATATGGAGAGCACGCCTTTCTGGGAAAGAACTTTGATGTTCTACAAACGCAGGGCACTACGTCTTCTTCCAGCATTTTATTTCACACTGCTGGTGCTTCTTTACATACTTATGTATGGCCTGGGGAAAATACCAACCCCGACAGAGATGGCCCAACACGTTCTTCTCGGAAACATTTTCTTTGGAACACCTGCTCTGAGGGGAGCATTTTGGTCTCTGCCAGTGGAGGCACATTTTTATGTCGTGCTGCCATTTCTTCTTGTGATTGCATTTCGCTGCAAATCCTTCCGCGCTTTTTTCATTTCTCTTGTTCTTCTGACAATTGCATTCAGAGTTTCCATACTCAACACTTCATTATTTCAACCCAAGGGGGCATATCTCTTCTCATTTCTCGGACGCGTCGATCAGTTTTCCATAGGGATTCTCTGCGCTCACCTTTTTCTCAACAAACCGGCATCCGCTCGCCAGGGCAACATCATCACCCTCCTGAGCATACTGGGCTTCATTGTTTTCATCGCGGTGATTGGCCATCGCGGGAACATGTTCGAAAAACGTGATCCGTTCTACTATTTCTTCCAGACTGTAGTCGCGCTGCTGGCAGCCTCACTTATCTACGGAGCGGCCTCACCCAGCAAAATTGCAAGCAGTCTGTTTGGCAATCGTTTCATGATTCTCATAGGCACAATAAGTTACAGCATGTACCTATGGCACACCATCATTCTTGACATCTTCGCCATGTCGAATCTGCCGCATGGACTTACTGTGGAGAACAGGCTGATTGCCACAATTTTGTACACGTGGCCACCCATCCTTTTCATTTCCTTCTTCTCATATATATCTGTAGAGCGACCTTTCCTGAAAATTCGTCACGACTACCACAATCAACCGACATCTCTCATTTCAAGATATCCAGTCTATTTTTTATGTTTCTCTGCCGCCGTACTTGTGGCACTGACCATGGCATGTCAGCAAATATATAAAATAAACCACTGAGATACTGATGATTGCCCACGGGCAGGCCTGATAGGCCATCCTCCAGTGGGCACTGAATTCAGGCAGGGGAAGAACACCGGTCGGCACCCGTACATCTTGAACCGGATTGCGCAGTAGACAGCAACGCTAGAATCGCTGGTCCAGTTCTCGGGCCGGCCAGCCTTGAGGCGTACGCCTGCGCATTGCGCAAACCGCCCACTGCCGAAGCACGGAGGGATAGTCCCTGGAGCGTGCTGTACCAGGTACACCGCAAGACAGGCGCACGATGCGCCAGGACCATTTGCTATCCATGCTTTCTGCCCACCAACGACAAACCTACACACTGCGATGGACGGTCCTGGGGCTGGTGCTGCCCCTGCTCGTCTATGCGGTGCGCGCCCTCCCCGTCCTGCTGGACCCTTACCTGCCGTTCGACACGGAGTACACCTACTTGCCATTGGCCAGGCGCCTCCTGGAGAACCCCTGGCTTCTCTGGAAAAGCCCCGACGTGCTTCAGACGGCTCCAGGAGTCTTCGTCTACATGGCCTTCGCGGGCGCGGATCTGGTGACTCTCAAGTGCTGGAATCTTGCACTGGCACTGACTACCTTGATCCTTCTCTTCGATGCCGGCCGTCGCATCGCAGGCCCCGCCGCGGCTGCAGCAGCAGCATGGTTCTGTGCAGTGTCCCCCACGCTGGTCGTGCTCAGCGTCTGGCCTATGGCAGAGCCGCCTTTCCTCTTCCTGGTTGCACTCTGGCTATGGTCTTGCACCTGCTGCCTAGACGCAAATGCCAGCCGCACGCTGTCAAGAGCAGCTCCTGTCACCGCAGGACTTGCCCTCGGTCTTGCGACCCTGACACGTGCCACCTACATGTACTGGATTCCGGCCGCCCTTCTTGTGCTGTGCGTGGTCGCATGCGTTCCCCGCTGGCGGAAAAGTCTTCCGTGGCAAGGCCTGCTGGCAGCACATCTGATCGCCCTGGCATGTGTGGGCAGCTACATGGCCCTCAATGCGCACACTTTCAAAAAACCAATGATCGCCACAGGAGCCGGAGGAGCCCTTTATTTCGGAAGCAATGCCATGCTGCGAGGGCAGGAGCCCCACCATTTCGGACTCATGCACGACAACGTGACAGTCACGGGCTTCGTGAATCACCTGAGCCTTGAGGGGAATGCCAAGCTTGTCAAGGCCGCACGGGACATGGTCTCTACCCTTCCGGCATCCACGTTGATTCCGCTGTATGCAGAAAAGGCAGGCTCACTTCTCTTTTTCAGCAAAAGCCACCTGCGCAACTACTCCGAACGGATCTGGCGCGTGGTCCTGCTCGTGCTGGCGATATTCGCGACATGGGTAGGCAGACGTCGGCCCATCATCTGGCTGCTGTCAGGCGCCATGCTCTATCAGTGGACCGTGCTGATTCCCGTCCTTTACAACCCACGCTACAGCATTAGCGCACTGGATACGGGCCTGACTTTGCTGGCAGCAGCGGGGATCGGAGCCCTGTGGAACTCATCCCGCCGGAAAATACTGGCTCCGGTGGGAGCTTGCGTTGTGCTGCTGGCTGTGCTGGGAGCTGCATGGCATCAGCGCCAGAGCCCCGCGCCTCTGCCCAGGCTGGATGTCATGCAGCCACAGCGCCTGCAGTCCGCGGAACCTCTGGAAATCACCTTCAGCGGCTTTGACCAATCCCCGCTCCAGGAGACAACTGCGGTGGCAAGCACAGGAAAATTCTCAATCACCTGGCAAAGCACATTCCCGGAACTGGAGGGGACCATGCTCCTGCGTCTGGGCATCAGCGAAATGCAAGGCTGCTGCAAACATGCATGGCTGGTCAACACAGACCATCAGGGACAAGAGCGTGTCCACCACATACGACTGCAGGCATGGAAGGGCGATACCGATTTTTCCTGGGGACTGAATCAGGTTCTGATGCCCCTGCCCAGCCGCCAGCTGCAATTGCGCTTTGAATGCACTGTGGGCACCCGTGCACGCTTTTCCGAGTTGGGGCTTTATGACGCCAGCGCAGGCCGCTGGCTGGGACGCCAGAAACAAGAGGCCAAGCAGTGACGCGTTGGAAAAAGATCGCCGAACATACTCCTTGCCTGTGGACGGCTGCTTGGCTGGCCTGGATTCTGCACGCAGCCACCAAACAGCTGATCCGCTATTTCCCTCCGGCAGATGCCGAAATCAACGGGGATGCCAATTGGACCTATCTGCCGAACGCGCGCAGGCTGCTTGAAGACCCCTGGACCTTCCTGACCACCGACCCCGCCAGCTACTACGTCGCCCCGCTGGGCTACGTCTGGGCCGCCGTATGGGGAGCTGACCATGCTCGCATAGAACTGGCCAACTCCATACTCTTCCTGGCATGCGTGCTGATGATGTGGCGCTGCGCTACTCGACTGGGCGGCCTGTGGGCCGGGGTGATTGCGACCAGCCTTCTGGTCTACTACCCGGACCTGATGTCCTTCATCCCGCAGGTGCTGACAGAAACGATCTACCTCTTCGGCCTGATGCTGTGCATGACGGCTGGCATTGAATACGCGCTGGGAGGGCCGCGGCCTCGCATGCTGCTGGGCGTGTTCGCCCTCGGCCTCACCATCACCCTGCTGTCACGCCCTGTTCTGCAGATCTTCACACTGGCAGCCCTGATCGCTGCACTGGTGCTGACCGCATACGCCACATGGCGTGGCCCGGCGCTCGGCAACACCCTGTGTTGTCTGTCACGCGTCATTGATCGCCGCCTCTGCGCGGCCCTGCTGGCCGCAATCCTGCTGCCCGCTGCCGTCATCATCAAGAACGGGACATGCTTTGGCGTCTGGGCGCTGGGAACGGGCGCCGGCTCAGGCCTGCTGTACGGCGTGAGCCCCACCAAGATGGGGCTGGAACCCATCTACTCGGGCTTTGGCTATGACGCCTCGCTTGTCCCGCAGATCGCCTCAGACATGGCCACTGCCAACCCCCTGGCCTACGAGTCAGACCGCATCAACGCACGTGTAGGCCTGGAAATCATCAGGAACACATCGCTGGCGGACAACGCAGTTTTCTTCGCCCACAAAATCAAGGCTTGGCTGATCTACAGCACGCCCGAACTGCAGTTCCTGCGCAAACTGCGCGCTTTGCGGGTGTTCGAGTGGCTTGCCATCGGCTTTGCCGCCATCTCGCTCGCTCTCCAGGCGCGGCGACGCCCCAAGGGCGAACGCCTGCGGCTGCCCGGCCCTCCAGGGCACGAGCCGGAACGGCTCACCATCCTGCTGACACTGCTCTTGCTGGTGCTGGCCATGGCGGCGCAACTGGCGCCTGTGCTCTACAACACGCGCTACAACCTCTTTTTCCTGGAACCCTGGCTGATGCTGCTGTGCGGTGTGGCATGCGCCATCCTGCTGCAAAAACCTGCCGCGCTGGCCACATCCTCCGGCTCTGCAGCCAGGGGTCTGCGCCAGCTGGCGCAATGGCTGCCGCGCAAGGTGGCCATCGTGCTGGTGCTCGCACTGCTGCCGCCTGCGCTCGCACGCTACGCGGCCCGGCACGAAACCTGGGGCATGGACCCGTATCGGCCCGGCCCTGTGGAGATGGCACTGGACCGCACCGCCATGGGCGCCCTTCAGTCCCAGGATGCCACGGACCTCGGCGAGGGCCGGTGGAAGCTGACCACCAGCCCGGCCGCCCTGGTCATACCGCTGGAAATCAAGGAGCCCGGCATCCTTTCCCCGCATCGCACCATGGATGCCATCTGGCGAGCGCGCTTCGCCATCGAGCTGCAGGGAGAAGAAGCCCGCACCTGCCGCAAAGCCGCCGTACAGGTCTCCAACGCCTATCAGTCGAACGACTGGTATGAGCCCGATACCGCCCTGCGGCTGCGCCCCGATGGGAAAGCCCACACCTACGCCCTCCACGGAAACGACCATCTTCGCCCGGCAGGACCAGGCAAGCTGATCATTACCTTCCACTGCCCCAAGGACGCCATCATCACCTGGTCTGGAGCGGAACTGCTAAGGTCCACGCTTCCCGAAGCCGCTCGCGCGTTGATACAGCAAGGCGTGCCCATCGACCCCTACTACCGCCACGAACCTCGCTGACGCCCTCGTCCAATCCACTACATGACTCCGTTCCTCACCAGCATCACCATCCTGTGCGTCCTGGGCATATCGCTAGGACAGATGCTTTTCAAGAAAGCCGCGCAATCCATACCGGATGCCGCCACCTGGCAGCATTGGGTGTTCAACGGTTGGCTCATCACCGCACTCGCCCTCTACGGCATCACGACCCTGGTCTGGATCTGGGTGCTGCGCCATGCGCCGCTGCATCTGGCCTATCCCTTCATGGGACTGGCATTCGTGATCGTACCGTGCCTGGGCTGGCTGTTCCTGGGTGAGCCCATCCGCATTCCCACGCTGATCGGCGGCGCCCTGATCCTCGCCGGCATTACCATCACCGCCCACGCATCCTGAGCTCCATGTCCACGACCATGCGCATTGCCGTCGCCATCCCCTGCTACAAGGTCACCCAGCACGTGCTCGGTGTCATCAATGCCATCGGTCCCGAGGTAGAGGCCATCTATGCCGTGGACGACGCCTGCCCTGCCGGCAGCGGACGCTTCATCGAGGAGAACAACACGGACCCACGCGTGCGCGTGCTCTACAACCCCGAGAACCGGGGCGTGGGCGGCGCCATCGTCACGGCCTACAAGGCGGCGATTGCCGACGGCATGGACATCGTGGTGAAGATCGATGGCGACGGCCAGATGGACCCCTCGCTGCTGCCGCTGTTCGTGCGTCCCCTGCTGCGCCACCAGGCCGACTACACCAAGGGCAACCGCTTCTACCGGCCTGAGTCGGTACAGGACATGCCTCCGGTACGCCTGTTCGGCAATGCCGTGCTGTCCTTCATGACCAAGCTCAGCTGCGGCTACTGGAACGTGATGGACCCCACCAACGGCTACACGGCCGTACGCACCTGCGTGCTGGCTGAACTGCCGCTGGACAAGCTGGAGAGCCGCTATTTCTTCGAGACCGACATGCTGTTCCGCCTGAACACCGTGCGCGCCGTCGTCAAGGACGTGCCCATGGATTCGGTCTATGCCGATGAGGAATCCAACCTCAAGATAGGCAAGGTGCTGCCCGAATTCCTGCGCAAGCACGCCTCGCGACTGTGGCGGCGCTATGTCTACAACTATCTGGTGCGCGACTTCAACGTGGGAACGCTGTACAGCCTGAGTGGCACGCTGCTCGTGCTGCTAGGCACCTTCTTTGGTCTCTGGCGCTGGGTCGTCAGCAGCAGTACCAGCCACCCGGCCACCAGCGGAACCGTCATGCTCGCGGCACTGCCCATCATCATCGGCATCCAGTGCCTGATCGCCTTTCTGCACTACGACGTCAGCAGCGTACCCACCGAGCCGGTCAGCCTGTCCCTTGAAGACGAAGCCGTCGCCTGACCGCGCCGTCTTCGCGGCCTGCCACATCCAGTCCTGTCCACCAGCCCATCCATGCCCCACCTGCCTCGCACCTTCCACCTTCCATACGCATCCACGCTGATCGCCGCAGGCCTTGCCCTGGCATCCATGGCGGCCCATGCACAGACAGGTTCTGGTGCCACGCGCAGCCAGCCCCTGGTCATCGCGCCCACGGTGGAAGGCATGCTCCTGTGCGATGAAGCCGTTGCCGACATCAGGATCAAGTCCATGGACGAGGCCTACGCCTTCTGCCAGCAGCGCAAGCTGGACGGCTCCGCGGCCGTCAACCGCCTGCTGGACACGCTGGAACCGGGCGGCCCGAAGGGTAACGTGCAGATCGGCTACACCGCCACGCTGCAATTGCTGGGGCTGTACCAGCGCACGGCCAAGGGCTGGGAAATCGACGAAGCCAAGGTGGACAGCTTCCTGAACGTTATCCGCAAGGTGCAGCGTCCGGTCGTGCTGTATTTCTCGGCAGACCATTTCGACTCGGTCGGCCCCATTGCCGCCGAGCTGGCCAAGGA
This sequence comes from Delftia sp. WY8, assembly GCF_018437695.1. Taxonomy (NCBI): domain Bacteria; kingdom Pseudomonadati; phylum Pseudomonadota; class Betaproteobacteria; order Burkholderiales; family Comamonadaceae; genus Delftia; species Delftia sp. WY8. The sequence goes on along the minus strand of NZ_CP049795.1, from coordinate 4,322,991 downwards.
CCCCGTCAACCTGATGCAGCTACGCGACGGCAAGCCTCTGGAACTGGGCTATTTCGGCTACCGCATCCTGCCCTACACGCTCTCCACAGACCCCTCGGTGCCCGTCAATCACTACCGCTTCAAGGCCCTCGAATACATGGCCAGGAAGATCCGGGAGCTGCCCCAGCCCGTACAGGACCGCATCATTGCCTACACCCTGCCCGGTGAACTGCACCACATGTTCCCGGACTTCGAGAACGGCATGGGCGCCTACAAGGACATCCGCGTCACCGACTACAGCCCAGGCTCGGTGGCAGGCTTTCGCCAATGGCTGCAGAGCAAATACAAAGGCATCGCGCAGTTCAAGGCGCAGACCGGGCTGGACTACGCGTCGTTCGACGTCATTCCTGCCCCATCCAAGGACATACGCAAGGAAAAACTCAACGGCTTCGGCGAACACTACGATGCATTTGCCGACGGCACACTGCCCGTGGGTGGCTGGCTGTGGGACCCAAACCAGGCCATAGAACGCCTGGATCTCTATCTGGACGGCAAGCTCGCAGGGCCCATGGCACGTGGCCTCAATCGCCTGGATGTCTACCGCGCTGTGGACAACATCACCAGTCCCAACACCGGGTTCCGCTACAACCTCGACTTCAGCAACCTAACCGCCGGACAGCACATCGTGCAGGTCGTGGCCGAGTCCAAAGGACGCAAATACCAGTTGGCCAATGCCAACTTCGTTGTCGTTCCACGCAATCAGGGCAAGATGGTCAATCTGTACCCCAGACGGCTCGGGTGGATGCCCCCCACGTCCATGCTGGAGAAGCAGGGCGTGCGCTTCTGGCTAGACATGCCTGCCCAGTTGCAGGACGTCTACTACAACCCCCTGGCAAAGGATTGGAACCAGTACCGCGAATCCCAGGTGTATGCGCAGCTTGCGGTATTCCATGAACGTGCCATTGCAGCCGGCCTGCCCGCCGCCAAGCTCTTTTCCCACCAGATCATTCCCGATGTGAACCCCTCCTGGAATCCACAGCTGTTCGCCTCGACCCAGACGCTTGACGGCAAGGCACCCTGGCGGCAGGGCCTGAACATGTACGGCGGCGCCACCGACAGCGACTGGCTTCGCGGCTTCATGAAGCAGCACCAGATCGGCAGCGGCTATGGCGCACCTGAATTCAACCCCCAGCAATGGAAGCTGGAAGGAACGCACCTGGCCGCGCTGAAGGCCCACTATGACGCAGGCGCCACCTTCATCAGCCCCTACTACTTCTCGGTGATCAACCAGCGCTTCAAGGGCGCAGCCGAACACGGCGTCAACCGCATGGAGCTGTCCCCAGACAACCCCAAGGACGGCTCCGACAAGTTCTACAAGGCCATCGTCGAGTTCGCCAGGCAGTAGGATGGAGCCCTTGCGCGCACGGTCCGTGCGTGCAAACGCTGCCCTTTTACAAGCCGCCCCGGGCGGCTTTTTGCATTTTGACGACCGTGCCTACAACCCTCCAGCCGCTGTCCCTCTGGACACCTCCCGCATCGCCGCTCGGCATCCTCACCGACATCGACGACACCCTGACCACGGAAGGCGTGGTGCCGGCCCATGTCGTTGATGCCATTGCCCAGCTCAAGCAGTCCGGGCTGCGCGTGGTACCGATCACCGGCCGCCCCGTAGGCTGGAGCGAGCCGTTTGCCCAGGCCTGGCCCGTGGATGCCATCGTGGCCGAGAACGGCGCCGTGGCACTGCGGCGCAATGCGCAGGGCGGGCTGGACAAGCTCTACCAGCAGGACGAGGCCACACGCACTGCCAACTACGCGCGCATGCAGCAGGTGCTGGCCGAGATCGAGGCCACCGTGCCCGGCGCGCTGCGCGCCACCGACTCGGCGGGCCGCGAATGCGACATTGCCGTGGACCACAGCGAATTCACGCAGATGCCCCAGCAGGACATTGACCGGTGCGTGACCATCATGAAGGCGGCGGGCATGAACGCTACCGTCAGCTCCATCCACATCAACGGCTGGTTTGGCGCGCACAACAAGCTCGAAGGCGCGCGATGGATCCTGCGCACCCTGTTCGACATCGACCTCGACGCCACGCTGGACCGCTGGATCTACATCGGCGACTCCACCAACGACCAGCTGATGTTCGAGCACATGCCCCACAGCCTGGGCGTGGCCAACATCGCGCGCTTCGTGCCCCAGCTCAAGCACCTGCCTCGCCATGTCACGCAGGCCGAGCGCGGCGACGGCTTTGCCGAAATGGCGCAGTATTTGCTGTCCCAGCGCCCCTGATCCACAGGGCCGAGGGCCGGTGCTGCCCTTGCAGGCCTTCGCCCTCGACCACCCCTCCTGATCTGCGGGACCCGCGCCCCCTCCGCAGACACCATCACCCTCAGCACAGGCAACCGCCCGGCGCAGGCGGGCTGCGCACCCTCTTTCCCCCATTCGACAGAGCAAATCTAGGACTATTCCTAGATTCAGGCTCAAATAATCAGAATGCGCCCTATTTCATATAACGGCGGCGCACACCTAGAATCCATCACATACCCAAAGAACAGGTTTTTTCACCTTTTTCTTTGACATATTCTCTCCTGAACCCCGTCCGCGCCATTGGGCACTGGTGTCTTTGAGCAATTCAATTTCAAACATGCCAGAGAAACAAACCTCGCCCATCCCTCGCCAACGCTCCCTCATCCGAACAATTTCTCCATGTCAGCGCCACCACCTATTCCAGCATGATCGCAACCCCTGCAAATCATTGACCATGCTGACAGTTACCAACCATTGGATTGATGAGGTGAACATGGAACACTGATGATTTATTAACCACTCAACCATTCACACACTCTCCTATTCCATCAGCGCATTCATCGCTGCTGGAATTTCATTTATCTCTTCAACTCGAGGGAATACCCATGAAAAAGATCGCATTGCTGACATCGGTTGCCGGCCTGGTCATGATGGCCATGAACACCGCTCAAGCAGCAGACGGCACCATCAACTTCACGGGCGAGGTGGTCACCACCACCTGCAAGGTGGACACCACGGTCGCCGGCGCCGCCAAGGACGGCGTGAAGCTGCCCAACGTGGCGAACAACCAGCTGGCCACCGTGGGTGCCACTGTCGGCCGCCAGGCGTTCTCGCTGGAACTCAGCGGCTGTGAGCTGGCCACCGCCACCTCCACAGCGCCCGTCTCCAAGGTCGCCGTGTTCTTCGAAGCCGGCCCCAACGTGGACCTGGTCACCGGCATGCTCAAGCCCGCAGCGGCCAGCGGTACTGGTGCGCCCGCCGTGGCCTCCGGTGTCCAGATCGCCATCGTGGATCCCAGCAACAACGAGCGCCTGAAGATCGGTTCCGCCCAATCGCGCTTTGTGGACATCGACAACAAGGTCGGTGGCAATGGCCGAGCCATCATGCGTTTCGCCTCCGAATACGTGGCCACCGGCCCCGTGACCGCAGGCCGTACCGACACCTCGGTGACCTACTCGCTGGTCTATCAGTAATCACTGACTTTCAGGCATATCGGCCGCCTTGCGGTGGTCGATATGCCGTGTCTTCTGCTTTCGTGACATGGGCCCGGCCCCATTCTTTCGCTCAAAACCCAGAGAGTTCTCCGATGCTGACGATCAAACGTTCATATGAGCTTGCTGCCATCCTGTTGTCCCTTCTTCTTGGAGCGGCGGCACAGGCCAGCGTGACATTGACGGGCACGCGCATCATCTTCCCCAGTGGCGAGAAGGAAGCCACCATCCAGCTCACCAACGAAGGCAGCAAACCTGCCCTGGTGCAGACCTGGCTGGACAAGGGCAACAACCAGGAATCGCCTGAGAACATCGACGTTCCCTTCGTCATCACGCCCACCATCATGCGCATCGAGGCGGGCAAGAGCCAGACGTTGCGCATCATCTATTCGGGCGAAGCACTGCCTGCCGACAAGGAATCCCTGTTCTGGCTCAACGTGCTGGACGTCCCGCCCAAGGCGGAAATGGAAGGCGACTCCAACAATCTCCAGTTCGCCTTTCGCACCCGTGTCAAGCTCATGTACCGACCCAGCAACCTGCCCGGCAATGCCCAGGAAGCTCCTGCCCAGCTTCAATGGTCGGTAGACGTTGACGCCAAAAACCAGCCTGTGTTGAAAGCACGCAATCCCAGCGCCTTTGTGGTCAATGTGGCTGGCGTTGAAGTGCAACTCGGCGGCAAATCCTTCGAGGCAGGCGTCGGGCCCGTTCTTCCCGGCCAGGTGGCCACCTTTCCAATCAAGGAACCTGCGGGTGTCAATATGGCTGGCGCGGCAGGTGCCACGGTGATGTTCAGCAGCATCAATGATTGGGGCGCCAGTCTCAACCACGAAGCCAGAATCGGAAATTCCGCCCAATAAACAGGGCAATGCGAGCAAAGCCACGCGAATCCCCCGTCCTTTCCGGCCTGATTATCTAATGCCACTGCATTTTCAGCCCGGTCAGCACACCGATACCCAGCGTTAATACCCGGCGAAACGGCATCGGTCTCTTTACCGGGACTGGCACATCGGCCTTGGCCGTTCGCTTTGCATCGGGCGCACAGCATTAGGAGATAAGCAAATGATCAGGCCAGTCTTTCCAGATTCAGAAAAGGGAATCAAAAGCCGGCATACAAGGCAAGGAAAAGGAACAATGCCGGGGCCAGGCCAAGGCCCTGCCGGATATTTCCAACTGAAGCCCGGCCATGCGCTGCTGCTCTCCGTGCTGGTGTGCTGGCAGTCCGAGGCCCAGCAGGGGCAGCAGGTCAAGGAAGTCACGACCTCCACGTCCACCGGCCAGTGGCAGCCCACGCCGGCTGCCGTCGACTTCGACCCCAGCTTTCTGAACACCGGCAAGCAGACCATTGACGTCTCGCGCTACTCGCGCGCCAACGTGGTCACGCCCGGCAACTACAGCCCCGACATCTACATCAACGGCAACTGGGTTGGCCGCCGCGAAGTGCAGTTCAAGGCCCAGTCCGGCTCACAGGACGCGCTGCCCTGCCTGGACAAGGCCCTGCTGGAGAAGGTGGGCATAGACCTCTCACGCCTGCCGCCCGAGGCCGCCTTGAAGCTGGCGGCCGACGGTGGCTGCAACCGTCTGGACCAGATCGTTGCGGGCGCCTTGACCAGTTTCGACTTCGGCAAGCAGCGACTGGACCTGAGCGTGCCCCAGGCCTCGCTACGCCGTTCGGTGCGCGGCTATGTCAGTCCCGACCAATGGAGCGCCGGCGTGCCTGTCGGCCTGCTCGGCTACCAGTTCAACACCTACCACGGGCGCTCCAGCAACGCAGAAAACACCACGCAGAGCTACCTGGGCCTGAACGGCGGCGTCAACATCGACCGCTGGCATTTCCGGCACAACGGCTCCTTCAGCTGGGCGGACACTGGACGGGGCAACTACCAGAACATCTCCACCTACGCACAGCGCGACATTGCCGACTGGTCTTCCCAGCTCATACTGGGCGACACCTACACGGGTGGCGACCTGATGGACTCCACCTCGTTTCGCGGCATACGCTTGAACAGTGATGACCGCATGCTGCCCGACTCCCAGCGCGGCTACGCGCCCGTGGTGCGCGGCGTGGCCAACACCAATGCCCGAGTCACCATCACGCAGAACGGCATCAAGCTCTACGAAACCACGGTGGCGCCCGGCGCCTTCGTCATCAACGACCTCTATCCCACGGGCTACGGTGGCGACCTGCAAGTCAGCATCACCGAGGCCAATGGCGCCGTGCGCAGCTTCTCCGTTCCCTACGCGGCCGTGCCGCTGTCGCTGCGTGAAGGGCAGAACCGATACAGCCTCACTGCGGGCGTGGTACGCCACCTGCCCAACACCTCGCCCATGTTCTCCCAGGCCACGTGGCAGCACGGCTTCACCAATATGCTGACAGGCTACGGCGGCCTGTCCCTGGCCAAGGGCCATATCTCGCCCATGATTGGCGCAGCGCTCACCACGCCCTGGGGCGCCTTCGGTGCAGACATCACGCACGCCTCCACCAGCATCCCCCACGACGGTTCCTTTTCCGGGCAGAGCCTGCGGGCCAGCTACGCAAAGTCCTTTGCGCAGACCGGCACCCACGTGGCCATTGCCGCCTATCGCTACTCCACCAACGGATTCTTCGGCCTCAACGACGCCATGCGCGCACGGGATCAGGCCAATCTGCTACGGCCCTCCACGGACCTGTACCGGCCTCGCAACCGCGCCTCTCTGGTCATGGGCCAGCAGTTTGGCCCCGGGGGAGGCAGTCTCAGCCTCACGGCGTCCACTGCCAAGTACTGGAACCGACAGGGCTCCAACGTCGACTACGCCATTGGCTACAGCAACTCGTTCCGCAACATCTCCTACAACCTCTCTGCGGCGCGCCAGCGCGATGCCTGGGGACAGTCCAACACGTTCCTGCACGTGGGCCTGTCGATTCCGCTCAGCATGGAGCGCGGCATGATGCTCTCCACCAATACCAACCGCGACTCGCGCGGCCGCGTGCAGGCCCAGGCCAACCTGTCCGGGCTGCTGGGCGACGACAACGCCATCTCCTACGGCCTCAGCGCCAACCACAACACCGGTGGCATGAATGGCAGCAGCACCAGTGCCAGCGCCAACGCCACCTACCGCGCATCGCAGACCGAACTCAGCGGCAGCGTCAGCGCCAGCAGCGGCTACCAGCAGTTCTCGGTAGGCGCGCGTGGCGCCATCGTGGCCCACCCGGGCGGCGTGACGCTGTCGCAATCGGTGTCTGACACCTTTGCCATCGTGGAGGCCAAGAACGCGGAAGGCGCGCGCATCAACAACGCGCCCGGAGTGAAGGTGGACAGCCGGGGCTATGCCGTCGTGCCCTACCTCACACCGTTCTCGATGAACGAGGTCTCCATTGATCCAAAGGGCCTTTCCACCGACGTTGAGCTCAAGGAAACCAGCCAGCACGTCGCGCCGCTGGCCGGTGCCGTGCCGCTGCTGGTCTTCAAGACGGCCTACGGCCGCTCGGCCGTGATCCGCGCGCGGCAGGCCGGCAACATGCCTGTGCCCTTTGGCGCCAGCGTGCTGGACATGGACGGCAAGGAGTTGGGCGTGATCGGCCAGGCCGGCAAGCTGCTGGCGCGCGGGCTATCAGACCAGGGTGAGCTGCAGGTGCAGTGGAAGACCGACACCGGCATGGTGGGCTGCAACCTCTCCTATACCCTGCCTGAAAGAAAGCGCAGCACCACCCACCAGCCGCCGCAAAGCCTGGAACTGCCCTGCGTGGCCAGCAACAAGCTGCTGCCTGCGGCCACCGACGTGGCATCTGCCAAGCCGGGCAAGACCGCGGCAACCTCAACCGCAACCACCAATGCCAAGACAGCCGTGGCCGGCGCCCCGGCCTCCAACGCGGCGTCGGCCGTGGCTCTGGCCGGCATGACCCAGGAACGCACGGCAGCAACGGCACCGGCCACGGTAGTCGCCAGCGCGCCGGCAGTCACTGCGGCTGCAGTGCTGCCCGCTCGTGCCACACAGCCGAGCGACAGCCAGCAGGCACTGAAGCTGGAGCGCAACCTGGACGGCCTGCGCATGAGCGTCAAGATCAGCGCCTTGCCCACCACTGCACCAGTCATCGGCAACGCGGGCAGAACTCCCGTAGCGGCAGGGCACGACGCAGGCACCGGCAAGCACAAGCCGCCGCAGCAAACCTTGCGGGCTGACCGTCCGCTGGCCATCCTGCAGCCCAGCCTGAAGATCAGCGCCTTGAAGGCGGCGGACAAGACCTGAACCCGAGGTGAGCCCTCTTCCCAAAAGAGGGTTCGCGCTCGCCCAGGAAACACCACATGGTGCGGCAACCGACAAGCTTTTCGATAGCGCCCATTTACGCGCCAGCGGCACGCAGCAGATTGAAAAATTGAGCGGTTCAATATTGCAATACCGTGCCGGCAGCAATTCTGGCCAACTCTTGGTCGATTTTCAAACAATCACACCAGTACAAATCATCCCTCAGGTGCCAACCTGCCGCGTATCCGCCTCCACCATAAATCTTCCTTTGGGGAATGTGTTCTTTCCGTCTTCCACGCCCGTGGGCACCACAGCCAGCGAACAAGCCTTCAATATTTCGCTGAATCGCGCTGGGGGCAACATCGCAACGGCGTCCCAGGCATCCAACGCAACAGGCGTAGGCATCCAGATCACCAGGCTCGATACTCCACTGAAATTCGGCCAGAACTCCGCAGCCGCGGGCAATACAAACCAGTGGTTTGCAGGCAACGCCGTATTTGGGCAAGGCAAACTGGACATCCCCTTGAAGGCCCGCTATCTGAAGACCGTCGCCCAGGTGATGTCTGGCAAGGCCAATGGTGCGGCCACATTCACGATGAGCTATCAGTAGCACGGTCTGGTACTTCTGAGCTTTTGGGGAAACAACGTTCATGCGTGCATTGGGCAGCCCTTACCTGATGCTCGAAAGGAAACTCCGTGAAAAATGCACTTCGCCTCCTCAAAAGTTCATTTATTCCATTGACTTGGGCCTTGACTACCCCTTCAACATGGGCCTTGTGCAAATTGAACACCAGCGACGGCTTGCCGTACTTTACGGCCGAGCTCTCCGGCATGACAGTTCCCGAATTCGCGCCTGGTGACTACAACATTGGAAGCACCATCTACAAATACAGCGGTCCGTTGAAACTTACCAATAAAATCCCAGAATCCAAGAAGCCACAGTTTGAATGTGTTCCTGGAATAGAAGACTACCTCACAGGCATCGGCCCTCATGAAAATGGTCTCTATGCAGCCCCTGGAACCATCAAGAACATCAAGTTAAAATTAAGCGCCTTCACAATTCCGTTCCCTTTTTTGGTCTACTCAACAGTTCCAAAGACAAGCGGTAATTGGAATGAAGCGAGTTTTTATTATGACATCGAATTAATCAAAACGGGCCCCATCTCCAGTGGGGGCACATTATCTGGCTCATTCGCTCAATCCCGTGCCAATGATGCGACCGGACAATTGCTGGTCGATTTTCGTTTCGCGGGCCCGGTCGTCATTCGTCCCCGCGTTCCTACCTGCAAGGTCAGGATGAAAGAAATAAGGTTCGACATGGGCGCCGTGCTCATGAGGTCGTCCGGTGGCGTGGGAGCCACCAGCGCCAGCAGCGAGGAACAGAACATTCAGCTGGACTGCTCGGGCGGCGATACAGGGACCGCAACGCAGGTGTACGTGACGCTGACCGATGTGACCGACCGCAACAACACGTCCTCCAACCTCACGCTGAACAGGACCTCCACGGCACGCGGCATTGCCGCGCAAATCCTCAGCAACGGTAAGCCGGTGCGGTTCGGCTCAGAGGCGGACGGCACCAGCCGATGGTTGGCTGGCGACGTTCCGCAAGGGCAGACGGCGTTCTCGATTCCGCTGCAGGGGCGCTACGTTCAAACGGAAGAACGGGTTGTACCCGGCAGCGCCAATGCTTCCGCAGAGTTCACCATCCACTATCAGTAAGCGCAGGCGCTGGAGCCATCCGGGGGAAGACCCGAGAGGCCGTGAGAGCGGCCCGCCTGGACGGGCTCCACGGGACCCAGCTTACCTGGGTAAACACAAAGGGTTTACCCCCTATCAAAAAAGGTGCAACCCATGTGAAATCACGCCGAATCCGGTTGCACCCCAGTCATCGAAAAACCACTTTCCCTTTCCAATCCATTATGTCCACCACCGTAGGCATCAAAGTCGACGACGCCTTGCGCGAGCGCATCCGCGTCGCAGCCCAGCAGATGGGTCGCACACCGCACTGGCTGATCAAACAGGCCGTCGTCCAGTACGTCGATGCCCTGGAGCGCGGCGCAACCACCATCCGGCTTGCAGGCGCAGGCGACAGCCCTGGCGATGTCGCGATCGAAGAGGCGCAACCCAACGCCAGCCAAGAGGTGCAACCCTTTCTGGAATTCGCCCAATCCATCCTGCCGCAGACGCCGCTGCGCGCCGCGATCACGGCCGCCTGGCACCGGCCCGAGCCCGAGTGCCTGCCCGTGCTGCTGCCGCTGGCACGCGCCCAGGATGCCCAGCAGGCCGACAGGGTGCGCGAGCTGGCGACCCGGCTGGTACAGGGCCTGCGCGATGCGCCGGCCGGCAGCGGCGTGGCGGCGCTGGTGCAGGAGTTTTCCCTGTCCAGCCAGGAAGGCGTGGCGCTGATGTGCCTGGCCGAGGCGCTGCTGCGCATTCCCGACCGTGCCACGCGCGATGCGCTGATCCGCGACAAGATCAGCAAGGGCGACTGGCGTGCCCATGTGGGCCGCTCGCCCTCGCTGTTCGTGAACGCGGCGGCCTGGGGCCTGGTGCTGACGGGCAAGCTCACATCCACCAGCAGCGAGAAGAACCTGTCTTCGGCGCTGACGCGCGTGATCGGCAAGGGCGGCGAGCCCCTGATCCGCCAGGGCGTGCACCGCGCCATGAAGCTGATGGGCGAGCAGTTCGTGACGGGCCAGGACATCGCCGAGGCGCTGGCCAACAGCCGCGCCTATGAAAAGCAGGGCTTTCGCTACAGCTACGACATGCTGGGCGAGGCGGCCGCCACCGAGGCGGACGCGCAGCGCTACCTGCAGGCCTACGAGCAGGCCATCCACGCGATCGGCGCGGCGTCCAACGGGCGCGGCATCTTCGAGGGGCCGGGCATCTCCATCAAGCTGTCGGCCCTGCACCCGCGCTACAGCCGCGCGCAGTACGAGCGTGTGATGGCCGAGCTGCTGCCGCGCGTGCTGCGGCTGGCCGAGATGGCCAAGCAGTACGACATCGGCATGAACATCGACGCCGAAGAGGCCGACCGGCTGGAGCTGTCGCTGGACCTGCTGGAGTCGCTGTGCGCGGCGCCCTCGCTCAAGGGCTGGAACGGCATAGGCTTCGTGGTGCAGGCCTATCAAAAGCGCTGCCCGCAGGTGCTGGACTACCTGGTGGACCTGGCCCGCCGCAGCCGCCGCCGCCTGATGGTGCGGCTGGTCAAGGGCGCCTATTGGGACAGCGAGATCAAGCGCGCCCAGGAAGGCGGCCAGGCCGGCTACCCGGTCTATACGCGCAAGGTCTATACGGACGTGAGCTACCTGGCCTGCGCGCGCAAGCTGCTGGATGCGCCCGATGCGATCTACCCCCAGTTCGCCACGCACAACGCGCAGACGCTGGCCAGCATCTACCACATGGCCCAGGCTGTGGGCGGCAGCTACTACAGCGGCCAGTACGAGTTCCAGTGCCTGCACGGCATGGGCGAGCCGCTGTACGCACAGGTGACGGGCCCGGCCTCCGAAGGCAAGCTGGCCCGCCCCTGCCGCATCTATGCGCCCGTGGGCAGCCATGAGACGCTGCTGGCCTATCTGGTGCGCCGCCTGCTGGAAAACGGTGCCAACACCTCGTTCGTGAACCGCATCGGCGACGCCTCCGTGCCGGTCTCCGAGCTGGTGGCCGACCCGGTGGACGAGGTGATGAAGATCGCCCGCGTTGAAGGCCGGCTGGGTGCGCCGCACCCGCGCATTGCACTGCCGGCCGACCTGTTTGCACGGCAGGGCGAGAAAGACGCGCAGGCCCGCGCCAATTCCCAGGGGCTGAATCTGGCGCACGAGCAGCAGCTGGCCTCATTGGCCGCCGCACTGCTGCACAGCACGCGCCAGACTTATCTGGCCGCGCCCGCAGAGGCCGACCTGCCTGCCGACCCGGCGCGTGCCGAGGGCTGGCAGGCCATGCGCAATCCGGCCGAGCTGTCCGACATCGTGGGCTGGGTGCGCGAGGCCACCGCTGCGGAGGCCGAGGCCTGCGCCACCCGCGCCGCCCAGGCCGCGCCGATCTGGGCCGGCACGCCTGCTGCCGCCCGCGCCGATGCGCTGGCCCGCGCCGCCGATCTGCTGGAGCAGCGCAGCCAGCCGCTGATGGGCCTGATCATGCGAGAGGCCGGCAAGACCCTGCCCAACGCGGTGGCCGAGATCCGCGAGGCGGTGGACTTCCTGCGCTACTACGGCGCCCAGGTGGCTGCGCATTTCGACAACGCCACGCAGCGCCCGCTGGGCGTGGTGCTGGCCATCAGCCCCTGGAATTTTCCGCTGGCCATCTTCTGCGGACAGGTGGCCGCAGCCCTGGCTGCCGGCAATACCGTGCTGGCCAAGCCCGCCGAGCAGACCCCGCTGACGGCCGCCGCCATGGTGGCCCTGCTGCACGAGGCCGGCGTGCCGCGCGATGCGCTGCAGCTGGTGCCCGGTGCGGGCGAGACCGTGGGCGCCGCCCTGGTGGCGCATCCGCTGGTGGCCGGCGTGATGTTCACGGGCTCCACCGAGGTGTCACGCCTGATTGCGCGCCAGCTGTCGCGCCGCCTGTCGCCCGCAGGCCGCCCCATTGCGCTGGTTGCCGAGACCGGCGGCCAGAACGCCATGGTGGTGGACTCCTCGGCCCTGGCCGAGCAGGTGGTGGCCGATGTGCTGGCCTCGGCCTTCGATTCGGCCGGCCAGCGCTGCTCTGCCCTGCGTCTGCTGTGCCTGCAGGAAGAGGTGGCCGACCGCACGCTGACCATGCTGCGCGATGCGCTGCAGGAGTGGACGCTGGGCAACCCCGACCGCCTGAGCACCGATGTGGGCCCCGTGATCGACGACGCGGCACGCCGCCAGATCGAGGAGCACATAGAGCAGATGGCCGCAGCGGGCCAGAAGGTCACCCGCGTGGAGCGCAAGGACGGCGTGCTCAACGGCCACTATGTGGCACCCGCCCTCATCGAGATCGACAGCACGGAGCGCCTGCAGCGCGAGGTCTTCGGCCCCGTGCTGCACGTGATCCGCTTCAGGCGTGAGCAGCTGGACGCGCTGGTCGATGGCATCAACGCCACCGGCTACGGCCTGACCTTCGGCGTGCACAGCCGCATCGACGAGACCATTGCCCACCTCACCCAGCGCGTGCATGCGGGCAACATCTATGTGAACCGCAATGTGATCGGCGCCATGGTGGGCGTGCAGCCCTTTGGCGGCATGGGCCTGTCGGGCACGGGCCCCAAGGCCGGCGGCCCGCTGTATCTGCACCGCTTGGTGCAGGGGCCTGCCAGCGCGGCGCTGTCGGTCTTCGCACGGGCGGAGTCGCCCGTCCAGGCGCCGCTGCAGCTGCTGGGCCTGCTGCGCGAGACACTGTCCAAGGCGCCGCCGGATGCCATGTCCGCCGACGAGCAGGTGCAGGCCCTGGCCGCTTGCGACGCGGCAGCCTCCGCATCGCGCCTGGACGCGGCCATGCCGCTGCCCGGCCCCACGGGCGAATCCAACCGCTACCGCCTGCTGCCGCGCGGCCCCGTCTGGGCACTGCCGCGTACGCCGCTGGGCCTGGTGGCCCAGGTGGCAGCAGCCCTGGCCAGCGGCAACGCCTGCCATGCGGTGCTGCCCGACAACGGAACAGGCGCCGACAGCGGCTGCGCCGCCACCTGGCAGGCGCTGCGCGCCGCTGCGGGCGATGCCGGTGTGCCATGGCTGCACAGCGCCAGCGCCGACTCCCTGGGCGATTCGGCAGCGCCCATGGCGGCCTTGCTGTTCGAGGGCGATGGCGACGCCCTGCTGCAGGTCTGCGCCCAGGTCGCCGCGCGCGACGGTGCCCTGGTGCGCGTGGAAAGCCGCAACAGCGACGAGCTGCATGCGGGCCGCGGCTATGACCTGGCCGCGCTGTTCCACGAGCAATCCATCAGCACCAATACCGCTGCCGCAGGCGGAAACGCTCAACTGATGACCATGGCTTGAACCGCCGGGGCCGGCACAACCGGCCCCTGGCAAGCGCCCCGCACCACCCGAAAAAACACGACCAACGCAGGACACTTCAATGCAATTCAACTGGAACGACCCGACGGCGATCATGTTCGCCATCTACCTGGTCGCCATGCTCGGCATCGGCGCCATCGGCTACTTCAGCACCAAGAATCTTTCCGACTACATCCTGGGCGGCCGCAGCCTGGGCAGCTTCGTGACGGCGCTGTCGGCCGGTGCCTCGGACATGAGCGGCTGGCTGCTGATGGGCCTGCCCGGAGCCATCTACCTGTCCGGCCTGTCGGAAGCCTGGATCGCCATCGGCCTGATCCTGGGCGCCTACCTGAACTGGCGCCTGGTGGCGGCGCGGCTGCGCCTGTACACCGAGCGTGCCGGCAATGCGCTGACGCTGCCCGACTACCTGGCCAACCGTTTCGAGGACCACTCCAGCGTGCTGCGCATCGTGACGGCCGTGGTGATCCTGGTGTTCTTCACGCTGTACTGCGCCTCGGGCGTGGTGGCGGGCGCGCGCCTGTTCGAGAACATGTTCGGCATGCCCTACAGCACGGCCCTGTGGGTGGGCGCGCTGTGCACCATCGCCTATGTGTTCATCGGCGGCTTCCTGGCCGTGAGCTGGACGGACACCATCCAGGCATCGTTGATGATCACGGCCCTGATCCTGGCGCCCGTGATCGCCTGGCTGGCCGTGCAAGGCCATCTGCAGCCGGGCCAGGACCTGCACGCCATCGTGGCGGCAGAGAAGTTCGACCTGTTCCGTGGCGCCAGCTTCGTGGGCGTGGTCTCGCTGCTGGCCTGGGGCCTGGGCTACTTCGGCCAGCCGCACATCCTGGTGCGCTTCATGGCGGCATCGTCGGTGCAGACCATTCCCTCGGCCCGCCGCATCAGCATGACCTGGATGATCCTGTGCCTGGCCGGCGCCGTGGCCGTGGGCTTCATCGGCATCCCCTACTTCGCGGCCAACCCCGCTGGCGCGGCCGCCGTGAACGCCAATGCCGAGACGGTGTTCATGGAAATCACCAAGCAGCTGTTCAACCCCTGGATCTCGGGCGCGCTGCTGGCAGCCATCCTGGCGGCCGTGATGAGCACGCTGTCGTGCCAGCTGCTGGTGTGCTCCAGCGCGCTGACCGAAGACATCTACCGCACCTTCCTGCGCAAGAACGCCAGCCAGATCGAACTGGTCTGGATCGGCCGTGCCATGGTGCTGCTGGTGGCCTTGATCGCCATCGCCATCGCCAGCAACCCCGACTCCAAGGTGCTGGGCATGGTCAGCTACGCCTGGGCCGGCTTCGGCGCCGCCTTCGGCCCGGTGATCATCCTGTCGCTGTTCTGGAGCCGCATGACGCGCGGCGGCGCGCTGGCCGGCATCATCACCGGCGCCGTGACGGTGCTGGTGTGGAAGCAGTTCGGTTGGCTGGGCCTGTACGAGATCATCCCCGGCTTCATCCTGGCCTGGCTGGCCACGGTGGTCGTCAGCCGCATGGGCCCTGCGCCTTCGCAAAGCATCCTGAAGGCGCATGCGGCGGTGGAGAGCGAGTTCGAGCGGATCGGGGCACGCTGAGTGGCAATGAGCTGACCCGCTCCGCCTGAACCCGACGCCCGATGACGCTTGCGCGCATCGGGCGTTTGTCATTTCAGCACCTATGACATCGCCAAATCAGATGCACCTCAACGCACATGACGAGCGCTTTGTACGTGGTCGCCACAAGGGGAGTGGTCACTACAATCCAGGGGCTCTTTTTTCATCGCCGGGCCGCCCCAGGATGAAAAGCGGCCCCCTGCGGGGGACCGCAGACCTTGCCCTGCAAGGAGAGCGTGGGGGCCATTTTTCAACACACAACAAGTGAGACTGCCGCTATGCAAATGATCCGCCGCACCCTTCTTTCGACCTGCGTGGCCGCCATGGCGGCTGCCTCGGCTGGCGCCGTCCTGGCCCAGACCAAGGAGGTCAAGGTGGGCTACGCCCTGGCCGTGAATTCGCACTACGGCGCGGCCGCCCAGGCCTGGTCCGATGCGGTGGAAAAGGGCACGAACGGCGCCTACAAGTTCAAGCAGTTCCCCGCGTCCGCCCTGGGCGGCGAACGCGAGCTGATCGAGGGCCTGCAGCTGGGCACGGTGGAGGCGGCCATCGTCTCCACGGGCGCCATCAGCAACTTCGTGCCCGATGTGGGCGTGGTGGACATTCCCTTCCTGTTCCGCGACACGCAGCATGCGCGCGCCGTGCTGGACGGCGCCTTCGGCCAGGAGCTGCTGGCCAAGTTCAGCAAGCGCGGCCTGGTCGCGCTGGCCTGGGGCGAGCAGGGCTTTCGCCACCTGTCCAACAACAAGCACGCCGTCAACGGCGTGGCCGATCTCAAGGGCCTGAAGATCCGCGTGACCGAGAACCCCGTGCACATCACGGCCTTCCGCACGCTGGGCGCATCGCCCACGCCCATGTCCTGGCCCGAGGTGATCGGTGCGCTGCAGCAGGGCACGATCGACGGCCAGGAGAACCCGATCTCGGTGCTGGCCTCGGCCAAGCTGTGGCAGGTGCAAAAGCACCTGACGCTGACCGCCCATGTGTACGCGCCCATGGCCCTGCTGGTGTCGCCCTCGTTCTGGGGCACGCTGAACGACAGCCAGAAGGCGGCCTTCACGCAGGGCGCCAAGTCGGGCGCCATCGCTTCGCGCGTGTTCGTGGACACGGTGGAGAAGAAGGGCGTGGAAGAGGCCAAGAGCCACGGCATGCAGGTGGTGGAGAAGGTGGACCAGGCCGCCTTCCGCACCGCGCTGGAGCCGGCCTATAAGGAATACGCGAAGAAGTTCGGCCAGAAGACGCTGGACACCATCGCCAACGCCAAGTAATCCCCTGACGCATTGCGGGCTGCGGCCCGCAATGCAGGGCGCCCCGCTGCGGGCAACACCTGTGGCCCCGCACGGCGCCCGCGCCGATGATCTGACCTCCGACGGCAGCCCGGCCCTTGCCGCTATCGCGGCTCTTGCGGCTTTTTGCCCCTGCCCTCCTGCCCTCGCCCACTCCTATGCTCAACCGAATCGAACGCGCCCTTGTGGCCTGCAACCGCTGGCTGCTGATCGTGCTGCTGCTGGCCATGGCCTGCATCGTGTTTGCCAATGTGGTGCTGCGCTACACCACGGGCGACTCCATTGTCTGGGCCGAGGAAGTGGCCCGGCACATGATGATCTGGGTCACCTTCCTGGGCGCGGGCCTGGTGCTGCGCTTCGGTGGCCATGTGGCCATCGACAACCTGCACCGCTCGGTGGGCACGCGCAAGGCGCAGTGGCTACGCCGCCTCGTGGTGCTGGGCGTGGGCCTGTTCTGCGCGGTGATGGCGGTGGCCTCGTCGCAGTACGTCTGGGCCACGCGCTTCCAGACCACGGCGGCCACGGACATTCCCATCTCCTTCGTCTACGCGGCCATGCCCGTGGGCTTCGTGCTGATGCTGGTGCATCTGCTGTTCATTGCGCGCGGCTATATCGCAGACGGCTCGTTCGCCGAATCCGACGAGATGGATGCCGACGCAGCCGCATCCATATGACCCCCCTGAGTCGCTGCGCGCCTTCCCCCAGGGGACGACACCCTCGCTGCGGGGCGGCGCGGCCGGCCCAGGCCCTTGCTTGGTGTCTCCTGCCTTGGAGCGTGTCAGTTCCATCGCTCTGCCATGAATAACTGATTCGAACGCACATCATGGGTATCACGCTTTTCATCGCCATCATCGTCCTGCTCACGCTGGGCTTTCCGGTGGCCTTCGCGCTGGCGATCTCCGCCGCGCTGGCCGTCTTCGTGGGGGGCCGCTATCCGCAGCTCATCGTGTTCAAGGAGATGTTCACGGGCATAGACAGCTTTCCGCTGATGGCCGTGCCCTTCTTCATCCTGGCGGCCGAGCTGATGTCGGGCGGGGCGCTCACGCATGTGCTGCTGCGCTTTGCCGCGCAGTTCGTGGGCCATCTGCGCGGCGGCCTGGGCTATGCCAATGTGCTGTCGCTGACGCTGTTCTCGGGCATTTCGGGCTCGGCCCTGGCCGATGCGGCCGGCCCCGGCTCGATGATGGTCAAGATGATGGACAAGGCCGGCTACGCGCGCTCCTACGCGGCGGCGCTGACGGCCAGCACGGCCATCGTGGGGCCCATCATTCCGCCGTCGGTGAGCATGATCATCTACGCGCTGCAGGATGAGAACGTGTCGGTGGGCGGGCTGTTCATGGCCGGCTTCATCCCCGGCATCCTGATCGCTCTGGCCATGGCCGCCGTGAACTGGTGGGTGTGCAGGAAGCGCGACTACCGCTCCACCGAGCCGCGCCCCGACGGCCGCACGATGTGGATCAACAGCTTCAAGGCGATTCCCGCGCTGATGCTGATCGTGCTCATCGTGGTGGGCATCCGCTTCGGCATCTTCACGCCCACCGAGGCTTCGGTGGTGGCCGTGTTCTACGCCCTGGTCTGCGGCAAGTGGGTGTACCGCACGCTGCAGTGGTCGGCGCTGCCGGGCATTGCGGCGCGCTCGGCCATGCTGACGGCCTCGGTGCTGCTGGTGATGGCGACTTCGGCGGCCTTTGCCTGGGTGCTGACGGTGGAGGGCATTCCGCAGTACCTGTCCGAGCTGATCGTGAGCTGGGAGCTGTCGCCCACCCTGTTCCTGATCGCGGTGAACATCCTGCTGCTGGTGTTCGGCATCTTCATGGAGCCGCTGCCCGGCGTGATGATCCTGGTGCCCATCCTGGCGCCCATTGCGTTCAGCCTGGGCATCGATCCCACGCACTTCGCCATGGTGGTGATCGTGAACCTGACGCTGGGCATGATCACGCCGCCCGTGGGCGGGCTGCTGTTCGTGACCTCGGTGGCCACGCGCGTGTCCATCACCGATCTCACGCGCGAGATGCCGCTGTTCCTGCTGGCCCACTTCGTGGTGCTGTGCCTGCTGACCTTCATCCCCGCGCTGTCCACCTGGTTGCCGCATACACTGGGCTTCCAGTGACGACAAGGGCCTCCGAGTGAGGCCCTTTTTTTTGCCGCCGGGCCGCCCCAAGGCAAGAAGCGGCCCCCTGGGGGCAACGGACCTTGCGCAGCAAGGGTAGCGTGGGGGCCTTTTTTCCGGGGTGCCCAGCGCCTCAGAAGAGCAGGCCAGCCATGCGCTGGGCCGTTTCCTTCAGGTGCGGCAGGCCCTCCAGCGCCTGCGCCAGCGGCATGCGCGCCTCCGGCGCATGCACGGCCAGCGTGGCGCGGCACTGGCCCTTGGCATCGCGCACGGGCACGGCCACGGCGATCATGCCGCGCATGAATTCCTCGCGGTCGCAGGAGTGGCCTTCGCGCACGATGCGCGCGCACTCCTGCGACAGCGCCTCGGGCGTGGTCAGCGTGTTGGCCGTGCAGGCGGTGAGTTCCACGCTGTCCAGGATGGCGGCGCGCCGGGCCGCAGGCATATGGGCCAGGAACAGCTTGCCGCTGGCCGTGGCGTGGATGGGCACCATCGATCCGGCCTCCAGCTGGATGCGCAGCGGCCAGTGGGTCTCGACACGGTCCAGGTAGCGCACGCGCGTGCCGTCCAGCACGGTGAGGTTGCAGGTCTCGCCCAGACGGGCCACCAGCTGGGACAGCAGCTCATGGCGCAGGGCCTGGCGTGGGTCGGCTTGCAGGGCGCGCACCGCCAGGCTCAGCAGCTTGGGGCCCGGGGAGAAGCTGCGGTCACCCTCGTGGCGCAGCAGCCATTGCCGCGCCTCCAGGTGGGAGCACAGGCGCGAGGCCGTGGCCTTGGGCAGGTTGAGCGCGGCTGCGATGTCCATGAGGCCCGGCGGGGCCTCGGCCTGGGTCACGAAATCGAGCACGGCCAGCGAGCGGTCGGAGACCGAGTTCGCTTCGTCCTGCCGTGCAGGGGTGGGGTCCGGGGCAGCGCTGGCAAGGGATGGCGGCATGGGGCGGTGTCGTGTCGTGTGGAAGGCCGGAAACGCTTTCGATCATGCCTGATCGCCAGGAGGCGGCAAGGGTTTGCGCGGGGTTGCAGTCCACGACGGCAACGAATAAGTTTCATTCAAAGGAACAAATAGTTCCTTAAAAAGAAACTCAAAAGGAGCCACCGCATGCCGGACCCCATCGACAGCTATGACTACGTGATCGTGGGAGCAGGCTCTGCCGGCTGCGTGCTGGCCGCGCGCCTGTCCGAGGACCCGGCCACGCGGGTGCTGCTGCTGGAGGCCGGCCCGCCGGACCGCTCGCCCTGGATCCACCTGCCCATCGGCTACGGCAAGACCATGTGGAGCCCCGTCTACAACTGGAAGTTCGAGACCGACCCGGACCCCAACATGAACGGCCGGCGCATCTACTGGCCGCGCGGCCGCACGCTGGGCGGCAGCAGTTCGATCAACGGCCTGATCTACGTGCGCGGCCAGCGCGAGGACTACGACCACTGGGCGGCGCTGGGCAATGCGGGCTGGTCGTATGAGGAGGTGCTGCCCTACTTTGTGAAGTCCGAAGGCAATGCGCGCGGCGCCTTCCCGGGCCATGGCGCGGACGGGCCGCTCAAGGTCTCGGACATCGGCGCCCGGCATCCGCTGATCGAGGCCTTCATTGCCGGTGCAGGCCAGGTCGGCGTGCCCCGCACCGAGGACTTCAACGGCCGCGACCAGGAGGGCGCAGGCTACTACCAGCTCACCACCCACAAGGGCCTGCGCTGCAGTACGGCCAAGGCCTATCTGGGCGAGGCCCGGCGCCGCCCCAATCTGCGCATAGAGACCGATGCCATGGCCACGCAGCTGGTGCTGCGCGGCCGGCGCGCCACCGGCATCCGCTACCTGCAAGGCGGGCAGGAGCGCCAGGCCCAGGCGCGGGCCGAAGTGATTCTGTCGGCAGGCGCCATCCAGTCGCCGCAGCTGCTGCAACTGTCGGGCATAGGCCCGGCCGCGCTGTCGCAGTCCCTGGGGATTCCCGTGGTGCACGATCTGCCGGGCGTGGGCGAGAACCTGCAGGACCATCTTCAGATCCGCCTGGGCTACGAATGCAGCCAGCCCATCACCACCAATGACCAGCTCAATTCCTGGGTGGGCAGGACCAAGCTGGGGCTGGAGTGGCTGCTGTTCCGCTCGGGCGCGCTGGCCGTGGGCATCAACCAGGGCGGCTGCTTCATGCGTGCGCTCAGGGACGAGCAGGGCCGGCCCGTGGCGGCCACGCCCGACATCCAGTTCCACGTCTCCACGCTGTCGGCCGACATGGCAGGCGGGCAGGTCCATCCGTACTCGGGCTTCACCATGTCGGTCTGCCAGCTGCGGCCCGAGTCACGCGGGCAGTTGCGCATCCGCTCGCGCGATGCCTTCGAGCCGCCCTCCATCCAGCCCAACTACCTGGCCACCGACCTGGACCGCCGCACCAACGTGGCTGCCGTGCGCGCGGCACGCGCCATTGCCGACACACCGGCCATGCGCCCCTTCGTGAAGCGGGAGGTCAAGCCCGGCCCCGATGCGCACAGCGATGCGGAGCTGCTGGAGTTCTGCCGCAACCACGGCGCCACCATCTTCCACCCCAGCGGCACCTGCCGCATGGGCAGCGATGCCCTGGCCGTGGTCGATGCGCGGCTGCGCGTGCACGGCATGGCCGGGCTGCGCGTGGTCGATTGCTCGGTCATGCCCACCCTGGTCTCGGGCAACACCAATGCGCCCGTGGTGATGATGGCCGAGAAGGCCGCCGACATGGTTCGCGAAGACAGGCACGGAGAGACAGGGCAGCTCAAGGTCGCATGACTGCCCGTTCCTGCATCCCGGCAATGCGACAGACAACCAGGAGACAGCATGACGACGGCAACCGATCCCAGGGTCATCCGCAAGGTGGTGACCTCCGCGCTCATCGGCGCAACCATCGAGTGGTATGACTTCTTCCTGTACGGCGTGGTCGCCGGCATCGTGTTCAGCAAGCTGTACTTTCCCAGCGACGATCCGCTGATCTCCACCCTGCTGGCCTACACCACCTTTGCCGTGGGCTTCGTCACACGGCCGCTGGGCGGGGTGATCTTCGGGCACTTCGGCGACCGCGTGGGGCGCAAGAGCATCCTGGTGGTCACGCTGATGATCATGGGCGTGTCCACCTTCCTGATCGGCCTGCTGCCCACGCATGCGCAGATCGGCGTGGCCGCCCCCATCCTGCTGCTGCTGTTGCGCGTGGCCCAGGGCATAGGCCTGGGCGGCGAATGGGGCGGTGCCGTGCTCATGGCCTACGAATACGCGCCCAAGGAAAAGCGGGGCTTCTATGCCTCCCTGCCCCAGGTGGGCCTGGCCATCGGCCTGTTCATGGCCTCGGGCGTGGTGGCCCTGCTGTCCTGGCTGTGTACGGAAGAGCAATTCATGGCCTGGGGCTGGCGCATCGCCTTCCTGATCTCGGGCCTGATGGTGGCCGTGGGCATGTACATCCGCCTGCATGTGAAGGAGACGCCCGAATTCGCAGCCGTCAAGGCACGCAATGCGGAAACGGCCATCCCTTTCATGGACATGATGCGGCGCTATCCGGGCAATGTGCTCAAGGGCATGGGCGCACGCTATATCGACGGCGTTTTCTTCAACGTCTTCGGCGTGTTCTCGATCAGCTACCTGACCTCCACCCTGCAGATCAGCCGCACCGACGCATTGATCGGCGTGATGGTCGCCGCCGTGGTGATGTGCTTCACGATTCCACTGTTCGGCCGCCTGTCCGACCGCCTGGGCCGCAGCCGCGTGTATCTGTGGGGATCGCTGATCACCGCGGTCTCGGCCTTCCCGGCCTTCTGGCTCATGGCCCACAGCGGAGGCAATGTGCTGCTGATATGGATCGCCATCGTCGTGCCCTTCGGCATTCTCTACGCGGCGGTCTACGGTCCCGAAGCCGCCCTCTTCTGCGACCTGTTCGACGCCAAGGTGCGCTACACCGGCATTTCCTTCGTCTACCAGTTCTCGGGGATCTTCGCGTCCGGCATCACGCCCATCATTGCGACGGCGCTGGTCAAGACGGCCAGTGGCAGCCCGTGGCTGGTGTGCCTGTATGTGGTGTTTGCGGGAGCGGTATCGGCCTGGTGTGCCTGGGCGATCGGGAGGGATGGGGGCCGGCAAGAGAGCTTTGCCAGTATGAAGCCCTTGGTCAGATAGCCCATTTGTCTTGCGGTGCAGCTGCAAGGGTCCGAGATCAAAGCTGCCGATCGGGCAGCTTTTTCGCATTGAACGATAGACCGCATCCACGCCCACCTTGCCGCCATAGAGCCGTCTTGGTTTAGGATGGCGCCAGTCCGCAAAGGTAGCCATCAACGGCCAGGCCGCATGGCAAAAGATTCCGGCAGATTCACCCTCCATATCGCAACCGCATGTCAGGCAGGCATGCACTATCAGGTATCACCTTGGCTGCATGATCTATAAAAATATACAAATACTGCGATTCATTGCCGCCTTTCTCGTGGTTCTGCACCATACGCTTCCGCCCAATGTGCATCCGGCCCACTACGCGAACATCCCGGCCTGGATCACCGAGATTTCCGTCTACGGCTTCGCCGGTGTCGATATTTTCTTCGTCATCAGCGGCTTCATCATGGCCGAGACCACGCGCTCCATGCAGCCCGGAGCCAGCACGGCATCCGGCTTTGTCTTCCGGCGCTTCCTGAGAATCTACAGCGGTTACTGGCCAGCCTTCCTGCTGGTGCTTTTTCTCAGCATCTGGCTTGGTATTTTCAACGGACCAGAAATCAGCCGCTGGAAGTCATTTCTGCTGCTGCCTCAGGAGTTCTATCTGCTCAATGTCTCATGGACGCTGACCTATGAGCTGTATTTCTATCTGCTGATTGGCGCCATGCTCTGCTTCACACGAAAGCAGGCCGTTCCCGTGTTCCTTGCTTTGCTGCTGGCATTCGTGGTCATTGTTGCCGTGCAATTCAATCTGGGGGTTTATCGGTCGGCAACGCCCAGGGAAAACAATTTTCTCTTGAATGTTTTTCTAACATCTCCGCTGATCATTGAATTCATTGCTGGCTTTCTGCTGAGCGAGTGGATTCATAGAAAACCCGGGCAGTCCATTGCAGCATGGTCCCTATTCACCGCCGTGGCACTGTGCGCCAGCATATGGATGCAGAAATATGGCGGCCTCATGGGCGTGGGCATGGCGGCGTTTCTCTACTATCCCGAACGGGTGATGCTGTTTGGCAGCGCCTCCCTGGGCCTGGTGGCACTGGCCGCGTTGCTGCCCTCGTCCGGCAGCCTGTTGAGCCGCTTCTTCTGCAAGCTGGGTGATGCCTCCTATGCGCTGTACCTGCTGCACATTCCCTTGCTGGTCATTCTTTACGGCCTGCTCTTTCCCAAGATCCCCGGCCTGCTGTGGATAGGTGGCGGAAAGCTCTCGCTGCTTGTCTATCTGGTGTCGGTCGTGATCTGTTCCTTGCTCTACTTCAAATTCATCGAGAATCCGCTGCATAAAATATCGAGAAGAGCGTCCAGCATGGGGCTGCGCAGTGCTGAATCCTCCAGGACATGCACTGTTTGAGATATTCCGCCATCTGGCTTCATCAAGCAGTCACCTCACCAATCCGCCAAAGCCCTCGGGATCTTCCAAGAGATCTTCCGCAACTGGCGGCTTTCGTTGAAAATCCATTCCCGGTGAAATCCTTCGCAGACTTCGCCGTTCACCAATAGAGAGGGACTCATGTTCAAAAAAATACTGGCTGCGGCCACCTTGCTGGGCTGCGGCCTGGCGCACGCATTCATGCCCAGCAATGGCACCTGGGTCGTGACCTCCGAACTCAACGGAAAGCCGGGCCGCGGGCTGGCCATCGATGCACAGAACGGCACGCTGGTCATGCAGATGTATGCCTACGAGCCCAGCGGCCAGCCCACCTTCTATATGACCTCGGGCGCGCTGACCAACAACCGCTTTGCCGCTCCGCTGATCCGCTACAAGGGCGGCCGCTTTCTGGGCAGCGGCCCGATGTCAGGCTCCGAAGACCGGAACATGGGCCAGGTCAGCATGCGCTTCACCAGCGGCGTGTCGGGTTTCATCACGCTGCCCGGCGAACAGGAAGTGGCGATTTCGCGTTTCAACTTCGGTTACCCCGCCGTGGCATCCAGCCTGAGGGGACTCTGGGCGCTGACTTCGTTCGGCAGCGAAGGCGTTGCTTCCGAAGTGGTGAATATGCAGCTGCAAACGCCTGCCACCGCGAATGGCAATGGCCTGATGGAAACGGCGGACAGGCTGTTTGGTTGCGAACACCAGATCCGGGGCAATCTGGCGGGCGGCGTCCTGTGCGTCAAGGTCAACAACTACGGCCAATTGCTGCGCTCCTACTACTTCGTCTACAGCGTGAACGAGGGTGAAGGCAGCTCCCGCACCAATGGCACCCGCCCCGAACAGGTGCTGGTGGTCAAACGCCTGCTTGACCCGAAGGGCGTGGGTACAGGCATCGTCTACGCGGCCGACGCACCCGTGGACCCAGTGCCCACCGTGCTGCACGACATCATCGAGAACCTGTCCTTCAACGCCGCACCTCTGCCAGCCGAGCAGGAGTGACGCCCTCGCTGCCGGCTCCCCCTCAGGGCAGCGCCGGCAGCTGCTCCGCATGCCGCAGGTCCACATGCGCCTGCAGGAAGTCGAGCACGGCGCGCGTGCGCGGGGGCAGGCGGTCGGGCTTGCCCAGGTAGACGGCGTGGATGGGTTCCAGGTCGCCCGTGTTGAATTCCTCCAGCACAGGCACCAGCCGGCCGGCGAGCACGTCGGCCCAGGCGTGGTACAGCGACAGGCGGGCCAGGCCCGTGCCGTGCAGCGCCAGCTCGCGCATCACGTCGCCGTCGTTGACGCGCACCACCTCCCCGATATCGACGGCAACGCGCTGGCCGTCCACCAGAAACGGCCAGTGCGGTATGGCGCGCTGGTAGCTCCAGCCCAGGCGCACATGGTGGCCCAGCTCATCGGGATGGGCGGGCCGGCCCATGCGGGCCAGGTACTGCGGAGAGGCCAGGATGACCTGCCGCGTGTGGCCCAGCAGCCGCGCGACCATGTCCGAGGGCGGAAGCTGGCCCCAGCGCACGGCGATGTCGGTGCCGGCCTCGACCAGGTCCACGATCTGGTCCGTGAAGCTCAGTTCCAGGCTCAGCCCGGGATGGCGCTGAAGCAATTGCGGCACCAGGGGCACGAGCAGCATTTTTCCGGTCGATGAGCTGGTGTTGATGCGCACCAGGCCGCGTGGTTCGCTGCGCACGGCCACGCAGGCTTCCAGCTCCTCCAGATCGGCCAGCACGCGCTTGCCGCGCTCGAACAGCTGGCAGCCTTCGGGCGTGAGATGCAGACGCCGCGTGCTGCGCTGCAGCAGCTGCACGCCCAGCCGTGCCTCCAGCCGCGACATGCTCTTGCTGACGGCCGAGGGCGAGATGCCCAGGTGGCGCGCAGCGGCCGAGAGGCTGCCGCGCTCGGCGACCAGGATCAGCATTTCCAGCTCGGCAAAGCGGTTGGCATCGGCGCTGCCCGTGTCGGCGGCGGCGAGAGGAACAAGTGCGGGCATGGTGTCTCCGAGAAAAGGATCATCTATTCCACACAGGAACAGATCCGTTTCCATTATTCCATCTACACAAAGGTATGTTGCAGTGCGACATTACTGGACATCACACCAAGGATCACAAGGAATCCGTCCATGCCTCTTTCCCTACTCGCCCTGGCGGCCGGTGCCTTTGGCATCGGCACCACGGAATTCATCATCATGGGCCTGCTGACACAGGTCAGCCAGGATCTGCACATCAGCATTCCCACGGCGGGCTCGCTGATTTCGGGCTACGCCATCGGCGTGGCCGTGGGCGCGCCGGTGCTCACGCTGCTGACGCGCCAATGGCCGCGCAAGCGCCTGCTGCTGGCGCTGATGCTGATCTTCATCGCCGGCAACCTGGCCGCCGCGTTCGCGCCCAGCTATGAATGGCTGATGTCGGCGCGCGTGCTGACCTCGCTGACCCACGGCACCTTCTTCGGCGTGGGCGCCGTGGTGGCCACGGGCCTGGTGCCGGTGGACAAGAAGGCGTCGGCGATTGCGCTGATGTTCTCGGGCCTGACCCTGGCCACCCTGCTGGGCGTGCCTGCCGGCGCCTGGATCGGCCAGATGTTCGGCTGGCGCAGCGCCTTCCTGGCCGTGGCCGCGATCGGCGTGCTGGCCTTTGCCATCCTGGCCGCCTTCGTGCCGCGCGACCAGGGCCGCCCCGAGGTCACGCCGCTGGCGCAGGAGCTGGCCGTGCTGGCCAACGGCCAGGTCTGGCTGGGCCTGGGCATCACGGCCTTCGGCTTTGCGGGCGTGTTCGCGCTCTACACCTATGTGGAGCCGCTGCTGACCCAGGTGACCCGCATGGGCGACAGCCTGGTGGCGCTGACCCTGCTGCTGTTCGGCGCGGGCCTGGCCGCAGGCAATCTGCTGGGCGGCAAGCTGGCCGACCGGGGCGTGATGCGCGCCCTGGTGTGGAGCATTGCGGCGCTGATGGTGGTGCTGGCGGCAGGCCGCTGGGCCTTCGGGAACCAGGCAGTGGCCATGGCCTATGTGATCGTGCTGGGCGTCGTGGCCTTCGCCACGGTGGCCCCCATGCAGATGCGCGTGCTGGACCAGGCCGGCCCCCAGGGCGCCAACCTGGTCTCCAGCCTGAACATTGCGGCCTTCAACCTGGGCAATGCCCTGGGTGCCTGGGTCGGCGGCCTGGCCCTGGCCGGTGGCCTGGGCCTGGTCAACCTGGGCTGGGCCGCCGCCGCGCTGACGGCCGTGGGCCTGGTGCTGGTCTTCTGGAGCAGCCGCCTGCCCGCAGGCTCCGCACGCAGCGCAGGCGTGGCCTGCGCCTGAGGCTCAACGGGCCAGCACGGGCTTGAGCGCCTTGCCCGTGTGCGTGCCCGCAGCCACCAGATCCTCGGGCATGCCGGCCGCGATGATGCGGCCGCCGTCCTTGCCGCCTTCGGGGCCGAGGTCGATGATCCAGTCGGCCTCGGCGATCACGTCCAGGTCATGCTCGATGACGACCACGCTGTGGCCCGCATCCACCAGGCGGTGCAGCACGCGGATGAGCTTGTCCACATCGGCCATGTGCAGGCCCACCGTGGGTTCGTCCAGCACATAGAGCGTGTGCGGCGCCTTGTTGCCGCGCCGGGTCACGTCGTCGCGCACCTTGGTCAGCTCGGTGACGAGCTTGATGCGCTGGGCCTCGCCGCCCGACAGCGTGGGCGAGGGCTGGCCCAGCGTGAGATAGCCCAGTCCCACGTCCTTGAGCAGCTGCAGCGGGTGGGCGATGCTGGGCATGCTGGCGAAGAACTCGACGGCCTCGTCCACCTCCATCTGCAGCACGTCGCCAATGCTCTTGCCGCGCCAGGAGACGGCCAGGGTCTCGGGGTTGAAGCGCGCGCCGTGGCAGACCTCGCAGGGCACCTTCACGTCGGGCAGGAAGCTCATCTCGATGGTGCGCATGCCCTGGCCCTCGCAGGCCGGGCAGCGGCCTTCGCCGGTGTTGAACGAGAAGCGGCCGGCCGCGTAGCCGCGGGCCTTGGCCTCCAGCGTTTCGGCATAGAGCTTGCGGATGGTGTCCCAGAAGCCGATGTAGGTGGCCGGGCAGCTGCGCGGCGTCTTGCCGATGGGGGTCTGGTCCACTTCCAGCACGCGGTCAATGCCCTCGAAGCCCTGCAGGCCCTTGCAGCCGGACAGCGGCGGCGCCTTGCCGGCGTCCATGGCATCGCGCCCGGCCTTGGTGGCGCGCTGGCCCACCCAGGCGGCCACATTGGCCAGCATCACGTCGCGCGCCAGCGTGGACTTGCCCGAGCCGCTGACGCCTGTGACGGCCACCAGGCGCTTGAGCGGCACGCGCGCATCCACGTTCTGCAGGTTGTGCAAATGGGCGCCGCGCACGGTCAGCCAGCCCAGCGCGTCGGAGGCGGGTTCGGCGTCGACAACGACAGGCGCGGCCTTCTTTTTGGATTTGGATACCTTGACAGGCGCGGGTTCCGGCACCGGTTCGGCCACGGCGGCAAGCTCGGCGGCCGCCTGCGGCGGCTGGCCCTCGCCCACCCAGCGGCGCGGCTGGAACGGGTGGCGCATGGCGTGCAGCAGATAGCGGCCCGTGATGGAGTCCTCGGCCGCCATGATGTCGGCCGCCGTGCCCTGGGCCACGAGGCGGCCGCCGCGTATGCCGGCGCTGGGGCCGATGTCGATGATGTGGTCGGCCCGGCGGATGGTGTCCTCGTCATGCTCGACCACGACCAGGGTGTTGCCCTTGTCGCCCAGCTTGTGCAGGGCGTTGAGCAGGATCTGGTTGTCGCGCGCATGCAGGCCGATGGTGGGTTCGTCCAGCACATAGCACACGCCCTGCAGGTTGCTGCCCAGTTGCGCGGCCAGGCGGATGCGCTGGGCCTCGCCGCCCGACAGCGTGGGCGCGCCACGGTCCAGCGTCAGGTAGCCCAGGCCCACTTCCTCGAGGAATTCGAGGCGGCTCTGGATCTCGGGGATGAGGTCGCGCGCAATATCGGCCTCGCGGCCCGACATCGCCAGCGCCTGCACCCATTGGCGCACGTCGTTGACCGACAGCTGGGCGATCTCGGCAATGCCCACGCCATGGAAGCGCACGGCGCGCGCCGTGGCGTTCAGGCGTGTGCCCTGGCAGGTGGGGCAGGTCACTTCGGCCAGGTCCTCGATTTCCTGGCCTTCGAACTTGACTTCGCGGCCCCGGTTGTCCTCGACCAGCAGGGTGTCGTCATAGACCTTGCGCTGGTCCTTGGTGAGCTTGACGCCCGTGCCCACGCAGTCGGGGCACCAGCCGTGCTTGCTGTTGTAGGAAAACAGGCGCGGGTCCAGCTCGGCATAGCTGGTGGCACAGACCGGGCAGGCGCGCTGGGTGGAGAACACCTGCAGGCTGCCGATGCCGGCCGTGCTCCGGCCGCCGGCCATGGCATCGGCCAGGTTGTCCAGGCCGGACAGCACATGCAGCACGCCCTTGCCTGTTTCCAGCGCCTGCGCCAGGTGGCCGCGCAGCTCGCGCTCGCTGGCCGCCGTGACGGTGATGCTGGCCACGGGCAGCTCGATGGTGTGTTCCTTGAAGCGGTCGATGCGCGGGAATCCCGTGGTGGGCAGGAATTCGCCGTCCACGCGCAGATGGGTGTAGCCGCGTGGCCGAGCCCAGTCGGCCAGCTCGGTGTAGACGCCCTTGCGGTTGACCACCAGCGGTGCCAGCAGGCCGATGGTCTGGCCCCGGAACTGCGTGAGCAGCTGGGCCGCGATGCTTTCCTCCGTCTGCGGCTGCACCGCGGCGCCGTCGTGGATGCAGTGCTGCGTGCCCAGCTTGACGTACAGCAGGCGCAGGAAGTGCCAGACCTCGGTGGTCGTGCCCACGGTGGACTTGCGCCCGCCGCGCGACAGGCGCTGCTCGATGGCCACGGTGGGCGGAATGCCGTAGACCGCATCCACCTCGGGCCGGCCCGCAGGCTGGACGATGGAGCGCGCATAGGCGTTGAGCGATTCCAGGTAGCGTCGCTGGCCTTCGTTGAACAGGATGTCGAAGGCCAGCGTGGACTTGCCCGAGCCCGAGACACCCGTCACCACGTTGAACTTGCCGCGAGGAATCTCCACCGACAGCTGCTTGAGGTTGTGCTCCTTGGCGTTGACGATCTCGATGGCATTCCTGGCGGCCGCCCCCGACATGGCATGCGCCTTGCGCTGGCTCTTGTAGAGCATGGGGGCGACCTCGCGCACGGCCTCGCCGCCCACGCCCATGGCCAGGTCGTACTCGCGCAGCGCCTGGGCCGTGTGCGAGCCAGGCACCTGGCGCACTTCCTCGGGCGTGCCCTGGGCCACGATGGCGCCGCCGCCGTCGCCGCCTTCGGGACCGAGGTCGATCAGCCAGTCGCTGGCACGGATCACGTCCAGGTTGTGCTCGATGACGATCAGCGAGTGCCCGGCCTCCAGCAGCTTGCGCAGCGCGCGCATGAGCTTGGCGATGTCGTCGAAGTGCAGGCCCGTGGTGGGCTCGTCGTACAGGAACAATGTGCCCTTCTTGGCCAGCGCCTGCTTCGACTTGGCCTGGGACTTGGCCGCCTCGGCCAGGAAGCCCGCGAGCTTGAGGCGCTGGGCCTCGCCGCCCGACAGCGTGGGCACGGGCTGGCCCAGCTTCACGTATTCAAGGCCCACATCGACGATGGGCTGCAGGGCGCGGATGACCTCGCGGTCCTGGGCGAACAGCAGGGCCGCCTCGGCCACGGTGAGCTCCAGCACATCGGCCACGTTGAGCTTGCGCGGCTGCAGCTCGCCGGCCGCGTGGCGCTCGATCGTGACTTCCAGGATCTCGGGGCGGTAGCGCGTGCCGTTGCAGTCGGGGCAGCGCAGGTAGACGTCGGAGAGGAACTGCATCTCCACATGCTCGAAGCCCGAGCCGCCGCAGGTGGGGCAACGGCCGTCGCCGCTGTTGAAGCTGAACTTGGCGGCCGTGTAGCCGCGCTGGCGCGACAGCGGCGCAATGGCGAACAGCTCGCGGATGGAGTCCCAGGCGCCCACGTAGCTGGCCGGGTTGGAGCGCGCCGTCTTGCCGATGGGCGACTGGTCCACGAACATCACGTCGCTCAGGTGGTCGGCGCCCAGCAGGCGCTCGAAGGCGCCGGCCGCATCCGTGGGCTTGCCGAAGTGGCGCATCAGCGCGGGCACCAGCACGTCCTGGATCAGCGTGGACTTGCCCGAGCCGCTGACGCCGGTGATGGTGACCAGGCGCTGCAGCGGAAAGTCCACGTCGATGCTGCGCAGGTTGTGCTCGCGCGCGCCTTCGAGGATGAGGCGCGGCGTGGACTCGGTCACCATGCGCTTGAGGCCGAAGCCCACCTGCTTGCGGCCGCCCAGGTAGGCGCCGGTCAGCGTGTCGGCATGGCGCAGGTCGTCGGGCGTGCCGTCGAAGACGATCTGGCCGCCGCGCGCGCCGGGGCCGGGGCCCATGTCGATCATGCGGTCGGCCGCGAACATCACGGCCGGGTCGTGCTCGACCACGACCAGGGTGTTGCCTGCATCGCGCAGGCGCTGCATGGCCTCGGTGATGCGTTCCATGTCGCGCGGGTGCAGGCCGATGCTGGGCTCGTCGAGCACGAACAGGGTGTTGACCAGCGAGGTGCCCAGGGCCGTGGTCAGATTGATGCGCTGCACCTCGCCGCCCGACAGCGTGCGGCTCTGGCGGTCCAGCGTGAGGTAGCCGATGCCCACGTCGCACAGGTACTGCACGCGCGCCATGATTTCGGCGTGCAGCATCTTGAGGGCCTGGGCCTCGCCGTCATGCAGCGGGGCATCGGCAGCCGGCGCCAGCTGCTGGAAGAAATCACGCAGCCGCACCAGGGGCAGCTGCATCAGGTCGTGCAGGCACAGGCCCGGCAGCGCGTCCAGCTGCTCGCGGCTCCAGGCCACGCCCTTCGGCATGAAGCGGCGGTAGCGGCCTTCGTCGCCGGGCGGCAGCACGGCATCGGCGGCCTGCTTGCCGCCCAGGCGCCACAGCAGGCTTTCGGTCTTCAGCCGCGCGCCGCCGCAGGTGGGGCATTCGGTATAGCTGCGGTACTTGGACAGCAGCACCCGGATGTGCATCTTGTAGGCCTTGCTCTCCAGGTATTCGAAGAAGCGCTTGATGCCGTACCAGGTCTGGGTCCACTTGCCATTCCAGTTGGGCGAGCCGTCCAGCACCCAGCTCTTTTGCGCGTCGGTGAGCTTGGCCCAGGCCGTGTCGCGCGGGATGCCTTCGGCCTCGGCGTGGCGCATCATGTCGTCCTGGATCTCCTTCCAGGCCGGTGTCTGCACGGGCTTGATGGCGCCCGTGCGCAGGGTGAGCTTGTCGTTGGGGATGACCAGCCCCCAGTCCACGCCGATCACGCGGCCAAAGCCCCGGCAGGCCTCGCAGGCGCCCACGGCGGAGTTGAAAGAGAACAGCGAGGGAATCGGCTCCTGGTAGCTCAGGCCGCTTTCGGGGCAGTGCAGGCCCAGCGAGAACTTCCACAGCTGGGGCTCGGTGGGCTGGGCACCTGCGGCTTCCACGGCGGATTCAGGCAGCACATAGACCGTCATATGGCCGCTGCCGCGCTTGAGTGCCACCTCGATGGCCTCGTAGGCGCGGGCGCGCTCGACGTTGCCCAGGCGGAAGCGGTCGGCCACCACGTCCAGCATCTTGACCTTGAGCAGCGCCGCCGCCTTGGCCTTCTTGCCCTTGGCGTCTGCGGCAGGCTCCACGGCGCCGGCCTTCTCGGCCTCGCGCTCGGCCTGGACCTTGGTGAAGCCGCTGGCCGACAGCCATTGCTCCACCTCGGCAGCCGTGGTGTTGGCGGGCAGCTCGACGGGGAAGGTGATGGCGATGCGCGGATCACCGGCCTGCCGGCAACGCTCGGCCAGTTCCTCCAGCACGCTGTCGGGCGTGTCGTGGCGCACGGGCACGGCGGTGTCGCGGTCGAACAGCTGCGCCGCACGCGCGAACAGCAGCTTCAGGTGGTCGTTGAGCTCGGTCATCGTGCCCACGGTGGAGCGCGAGTTGCGAACGGGATTGGTCTGGTCGATGGCGATGGCCGGCGGCACACCTTCCACACGGTCCACGGCCGGCTTGTCCATGCGGTCCAGGAACTGCCGCGCATAGGCCGAGAAGGTCTCGACATAGCGGCGCTGGCCTTCGGCATACAGGGTATCGAACACCAGACTGGACTTGCCCGAGCCGCTGGGCCCCGTGACCACGGTCAGCTCGCCGGTACGGATGTCGAGATCCAGGTTCTGGAGATTGTGCTGGCGTGCGCCGCGAATTCGAATCAGACCGTGCGTCATGGATGTTGTGTGGTCAGTGGGAGCCAAACATTCTAGGCAGTCCATGCGTCAGGCATCGGACGCTTCTCAATACCTGTATTTTCATACAGGTTAAACAAAAAAGCGCCTCCTCAACGCATCCGCGCGACCATAAAAAAAACCCCGGAACCAGTCCGGGGCTCGTGCCTCTTTCAAGGTCTTACTTGGCCATCTGCACGGAGGCAGGCATGGCCTGCCCGTCCGGCACGCCCTTCACCTGGGTGATGGCCAGCAGCGACACGACAACAAAGGCCAGGCAACCGGCCGCGATGATCCTCATGGGTATTTCCTTGATCAGGCTGTGAAAAGACGGGCCCAGACAAAAAGGCCCCGCACCTTTCGGTACGAGGCCTGATGGCAGGCAGGTGCTGATTGGAACAGACCTGCTTTGCTCGCGGCTTACGCCGCGCGGCGATCAGAATGCGTGGCGCACGCCGACGGCGAAGGACGAGAAGTCCGCGCCCTTCACGCCGGTCATGTAGTTGGCGCCGGCCTTGTTGTCCACCTTGGTGTAGTAGCCGTAGACCTTGGTGCGCTTGCTCAGGTTGTAGTTGTAGCCCAGGGTCCACTGGTTGGCGCCGGAGTCGGCAATGTTGCTCCACTTGTTGGCGTGGCCCAGGTTCACGTGGAACTCGGAAGCGCCCAGGGTGTACATGCCCGACAGACGGAAGTTGTTGCGCGTGCCGCGGATTTCTTCGTCGTTGCGCTGGTAGTAGCCGCCCAGCACGAACTGGCCGAGAGTGTAGGCAGCGCGGAAGGCCAGCTGCTTGTCTTCGTCGAACTGGCTGTAGCCGGCGCCCAGGGCCAGGGGGCCCACGTTGTAGTTGGCGGCCAGGTCGTAGCCGTTCTTCTTCTTGGCCAGGGCGGTGGCCTTCTCGTGCATGGAGACCGAGCCTTCCACCGTCAGGCCGCCGAAGTTGGGCGTGGTGTAGGAGATCTTGTTGGCGGTGCCCAGGCCGCTGGCGAACCAGACGGGATCGAAGTACAGCGCGTCGGAGGACGAACCCGTGTCATGGTTGTGCATGCTCACGTAGTCGGCCGTGGCGAAGTACGAGCCGGGGAAGAAGTTGCCCAGGCGCAGCATACCGAAGTTGCCCGACAGGTTCACTTCGCTCTGGCGGCCGAAGGTCAGCGCGCCGGTGGAGGAGGAGCCCATGCCGGTGTCGGAAGCGAAGCCGCTTTCCAGCACGAAGCCGGCCTTCAGGCCGCCGCCCAGATCTTCGACACCGCGCATGCCCCAACGCGAGGAGTTGTTCTCCATCTTGCTGACGCTTTCGTCACCGATCTTCTGGCGCTCGATCGTGGTGTTGATACGGCCATAGATCGTGACGCTGCTTTGCGCCATCACGGTGGTGGAACCCAGCACGGCCAGCACGGCCAGGGCAACGCGGTTCATCTTGATCATCTCGGCATCTCCTTGGGATTGTTGAGTGGGTATTCTTGAAATCTCAGGGCCGACTCCGGCTCTAGATCAGTGCCATTTGCGGCTGCTGCGAATTCTAGGTGCGGGCATGTCAAAAAATGTACGGCCACCTCTGAAAATGCGCGATCTGATGCTTTGCTGCCACAGGCATGACATGGAAAACCAGTAGAAGCGCCATACGAAAAAAGCCCATGGCAAACCGCCATGGGCTTTCGTCAATGCAGCGCCACAAAACACAGTCGGATACTGCGCACACCGCATGCAACCGGCGCGGCCCAACTCAGAGACGCCGAGCAAGAGCCGCCTCGCGGCGATGGCGTCGTCCCCCTCCCGCGAAGCGAGAGAGGGCGCCGTGAATACGGGGGAAGGCGCGTCAGCGCCTCAGGGGGAGCCCTCAATCATTCGCGTAGATATCCACATCCTTGGTCTCGCGCAGGAACAGCGTGCCGATGATGGCCGTGGCGCCCGCGATGACGATGGGATACCAGAGGCCGCTGTACATGTTGCCGGTCTGGGCCACGATGGCGAACGACATGGTGGGCAGCAGGCCGCCGAACCAGCCATTGCCGATGTGGTACGGCAGGCTCATGGAGGTATAGCGGATGCGGGTGGGGAACAGCTCCACCAGCATGGCGGCGATGGGGCCGTAGACCATGGTCACGAGGATGACCAGGTAGGTCAGGATGGCGACCATCATCACCTTGTTCATCTTCGCGGGGTCGGCCTTGGTGGGATAGCCGTCCTCGGCCAGCACCTTGGCCACGGTCTTCTTGAACTCGGCGTCCTTGGCCTTGGCTTCCTCGGGGCTCAGGCCCTTGACGGAGAACGAGGGGATCTCGGTGCTGCCGATGCGGATGAAGGCCGTCTTGCCGGGCGCTGCGTCCTCGGAGTCATAGCTGACCGAGCCGGCGGCCAGCAGCTGCTTGGCCACGTCGCAGGAACTGGTGAACTTGGAAGTGCCCGTGGGATTGAACTGGAACGAGCATTCCTTGGGATCGGCAACGATCACCACCTTGCTCTTGGCCTGGGCCGCGGCCAGGTCGGGGTTGGCCGCCTCGGTCAGCGCCTTGAACACGGGAAAGTAGGTCACCACGGCCAGCACGCAGCCCAGCATGATGATGGGCTTGCGGCCTATCTTGTCGGACAGCGAACCGAAGATCACGAAGAACGGCGTGCCGATGATCAGTGCCGCCGCGATCAGCAGGTTGGCCGTCACCGCATCGACCTTGAGCTGCTGGGTCAGGAAGAACAGCGCATAGAACTGGCCCGTGTACCAGACGACAGCCTGGCCGGCGGTCAGGCCGATCAGCGCCAGGATCACGATCTTGAGGTTGCGCCACTGGCCGAAGGACTCGGACAGCGGAGCCTTGGAGACCTTGCCCTCGGCCTTCATCTTCTGGAAGGCTGGCGACTCGGACAGCGTCATGCGGATCCACACCGAGATGCCCAGCAGCACGATGGACAGCAGGAAGGGAATGCGCCAGCCCCAGTCCGCGAAGGCCTGCTCGCCGATGGAGGTGCGCACGCCCAGGATCACCAGCAGCGACAGGAACAGGCCCAGCGTTGCCGTGGTCTGTATCCACGAGGTGTAGGCGCCGCGCTTGCCGTGCGGCGCGTGCTCGGCCACATAGGTGGCCGCACCGCCGTACTCGCCGCCCAGGGCCAGGCCCTGCAGCATGCGCAGGCCGATGAGGATCACCGGCGCCGCCACGCCGATGCTGGCGTAGGTGGGCAGGATGCCGACGATGAAGGTCGACAGGCCCATGATCAGGATGGTCACGAGGAAGGTGTACTTGCGCCCGATCATGTCGCCCAGCCGCCCGAACACCAGTGCGCCGAAGGGCCGCACGATGAAGCCGGCCGCGAAGGCCAGCAGCGCGAAGATGAAGGCCGATCCCGCATCGAGCCCGCTGAAGAATTGCTTGGCGATGATGGCCGCCAGCGATCCGTAGAGATAGAAGTCGTACCACTCGAATACCGTGCCTAGCGACGAGGCAAAGATCACCTTGCGTTCTTCCGGAGTCATGGGCCGCGGGGTCGCCTTGACCCCCGCGCCTTGCGATGCGTTGATAGCCATGTCTGTCTCCTTGATTTATTGAATATTTAGCGGGCTTGCCATAGGCCCGCCGATTCACTATCCGCCTGCCTGCTGACGCGAATCTGACTCACCTCTTACAGAAATTGACGGCGAACTGAACGATTTCTTACTAACTCAGCAGCAACCCTGATGCCGTCTTTTTCCATGTGAAAAGCACCGTAAAAACCCTGGCAAACCATGCTGCACTGCGTAAGCACTCGGTCAGAAGCGCTTTCCAGAATGCGCCGCAAGGCTGCAGATCCATGGGGCTGCCGCCGCGATTCCAACTTCAGGAGACAAACCATGACCGATCCGGTGGTAGACAAGATACAGCGCCATCCCAAATACCAGGAGCTGCGGTCCAGACGCAATCGCCTGGGCCTTTTTCTGACGCTGCTGATGCTGGTCGTTTATTACGGCTATATCGCGCTGATTGCCTTCGACAAATCCTTTCTGGCCCAGCCCATTGGCGCGGGCGTGACCTCGCTGGGCATTCCTATCGCCATGGGCGTGATCGTGTTCTCGGTGATCGTCACCGGCCTCTACGTGCGCCGTGCCAATGGCGAGTACGACAAGCTCACCCAGGACATCCTGAAGGACGCCACGAAATGAAGAATTCCGCACAACGCATGCTGCTGGCGCCCGCCGTGGCGCTGGCCCTGACGGGGCCCGTGCTGGCCGCCGGCGGCGATGTCGGCGTGGCCGCCAAGCAGGCCACCAACTGGACCGCCATCATTCTCTTCACGGCCTTCGTCGTGGCCACGCTGTGGATCACCAAGTGGGCCGCGGGCCGCACCAAGTCGGCGGCCGATTTCTACACGGCCGGCGGCGGTATCACGGGCTTCCAGAACGGCCTGGCGATTGCGGGCGACTACATGTCGGCCGCCTCCTTCCTGGGCATCTCGGCCTCGGTCATGGCCAGCGGCTATGACGGCCTCATCTACTCCATCGGCTTCCTGGTGGGCTGGCCCATCCTGACCTTCCTGCTGGCCGAGCGCCTGCGCAACCTGGGCAAGTTCACCTTCGCCGACGTGGCCGGCTACCGCTTCTCCCAGACACCGTTCCGCGCCTTCGCGGCCAGCGGCACGCTGGTGGTGGTGGCCTTCTACCTGATCGCGCAGATGGTGGGCGCGGGCCAGCTGATCAAGCTGCTGTTCGGCCTGGACTACTGGATCGCCGTGGTGCTGGTGGGCGGCCTGATGATGATCTACGTGCTGTTCGGCGGCATGACGGCCACGACCTGGGTGCAGATCATCAAGGCCTGCATGCTGCTGGCCGGCGTGACCTTCATGGGCTTCATGGTGCTGGCCAAGTACGGCTTCAGCCCCGAGGCGCTGTTCGCCGAAGGCGTGCGCGTGCGCTCCGAGATCGCTGCCAACAACGGCGCCGACCCCTCGGCCGCCGCCAAGGCGGGCCTGGCCATCATGGGCCCGGGCGGCTTCATCAAGGACCCGATCTCGGCCATCAGCTTCGGCATGGCGCTGATGTTCGGCACGCTGGGCCTGCCCCACATCCTGATGCGCTTCTTCACCGTGCCCGACGCCAAGGAAGCGCGCAAGAGCGTGTTCTGGGCCACGACCTGGATCGGCTACTTCTACGTGCTGATCTTCATCATCGGCTTCGGCGCCATCACCCTGGTGCTGACCAACCCCGAGATGGCCGACACGGTCAAGGGCGTGATCCACGGCGGCGCGGGCACGGCCAACATGGCGGCCGTGCTGGTGGCCAAGAGCGTGGGCGGCGACGTGTTCTACGGCTTCATCTCGGCCGTGGCCTTCGCCACCATCCTGGCCGTGGTCGCGGGCCTGACGCTGTCGGGCGCCTCGGCCGTGTCGCATGACCTGTACGCCACCGTGATCAAGAAGGGCAAGGCCGACAGCGCCGCCGAGCTGCGCGTCTCGCGCATCACCACGCTGACGCTGGGCGCCATCGCCGTGCTGCTGGGCATCGTGTTCGAGAAGCAGAACATTGCCTTCATGGTGTCGCTGGCCTTCGCGGTCGCGGCCTCGGCCAACTTCCCCCCGCTGCTGCTGTCGGTGCTGTGGAAGGACTGCACGACCAAGGGCGCCGTGATCGGCGGCTTCATGGGCCTGGCGTCCTCGGTGGGCCTGACCATCGTCTCGCCCCCGGTCTGGGAAGCCACGCTGGGCAACCCTGCAGGCTCGGCCTGGTTCCCCTATGCATCGCCCGCGCTGTTCTCCATGACCATCGGCTTCGTGGGCGTGTGGCTGTTCTCGGTGCTCGACAAGAGTGCCCAGGCCGCCAGGGAACGCGCCGTGTTCCCCGCGCAGCAGGTGCGTTCGGAAACGGGTCTGGGAGCTTCGGGCGCCTCCGGCCACTGAGCTGCCGAAGCGGCAACCACGCACAAGCCGGGCCATGCGCCCGGCTTTTTTCATCCCTCGCCACACCAGAGACACTCAGTTTGATCGGCTGGAGAAGCCTTTTGAGCGGATGGGCGATGTCCTGCGTTTTCCCCGCCCCTAGACTCGGGGGTCTGCCGAGCGCTTCGTGCAGCATGACTTCTCTCTTCAACGCACAGGATCCATCCGACATGCAACTCACCAGCCAAAGCTTCCAGGACGGCCAGGCCATCCCCGGCGAATTCGCGTTCGCCGTGCCCGATGCGGCATCCCACGTGGCGCTGTCGTCCAACCGCAATCCGCACCTTGCCTGGAGCGGCGCACCGGCGGGCACGCAGTCCTTCGTCGTGGTCTGCCACGATCCCGACGTGCCCAGCCGCGGCGACGATGTGAACCAGGAAGGCCGCGAAGTGCCGGCCAGCCTGCCGCGCGTGGACTTCTTCCACTGGCTGCTGCTGGACATTCCGGCCGCCACCACCGAGATCGCGGCAGGTGCCCAGTCCGACGGCGTCACGCCGCGCGGCAAGAGCGGCCCCGCCGCCCCCGGCGGCCTGCGCCACGGCATCAACGACTACACGGGCTGGTTCGCGGGCGACGAGCAGATGAAGGGCGACTACTTCGGCTACGACGGCCCCTGCCCTCCGTGGAACGACAGCATCGTCCACCACTACGTCTTCACCGTCTATGCGCTGGCCACGCCCACGCTGGCCGTCTCCGGCGAGCTGACCGGCGCCAATGTGCGCGCGGCGCTGCAAGCCGGCCAGGTGCTGGGCAAGGCCAGCATCACCGGCCTGTACAGCCTGAACCCTGCGGTCTGCGCCGCTTGAACCTGAACGGCGACCCGGTGCCCGGCAGCCACTGGCTGCTGCCTTCTGCCGCCCCCGTGGTGCGGGCCGGCCTGTGCAGCCTGGCGCAGCCCAGCCTGCGCCAGGCCCGGCATACGCCGCGCTTCCTGTTCCATGAAGCCTGCCTGCTGCTGGTGGCGGCAGGCAGGCTGGACCTGCACGACGGCAGCCACCAGACCACGGTGGACACGCCCTCTTGCCTGCTGCTGGTGCAGGCGCATACCAGCGCCGATCTGATGAAGACACCGGGCAGCGGCGGACAGCCCTTTCGCTCCGTGCTGCTGGCACTGTCGCCCGAGCTGCTGGAGGCGTTCCACCGCACACGCGCCCAGCCCGCAGCGCTGCCGCTGGACGAGCAGGCCTTTCGGCAACTGCCGCTGGACGACGACCTGCAAGACGCTCTGCGGCAGGTGCTGGCCAGCGTGCCGTCGCCGACTCTCAGCGACGAACGGCTGCGCTACCGGCTGATGGACCTGCTCGCCGCGCTCGCGGAGCGCGGCCACCTCCTGCGCCGCGCGGGCCCGCCCGGCACGGCCTCGCGCCTGCGCACCCTCATTGCCCAGGCGCCCCAGCAGCACTGGACAGCGCACAGCGCCGGCAGCGCGCTGGCCATGAGCGAGGCCACGCTGCGCCGGCGCCTGGCCGGCGAGGGCGTCCGCTTCGAGGAACTGCTGGTGGACACGCGCATGCACCACGCCATGCTGCTGGTGCAGACCACCGGCTGGAGCCTGCAACACATCGCCCAGGCCTGTGGCTACCAGTCGCGTGCGCGCTTTTCGGAGCGCTTCCGTGCGCGCTTCGGCTATTCGCCGTCCGCCTTGCGCTGATGCAGCGGGGCCGGCGTCCCGCCGGCCAGCCTGCGCAGCTTGATGAAGGCCAGCGCTGCCATCACGGCGTCGTTGAGCGCGTCGTGGGCCTCGCGCCGGGGCAGGCCCAGGTCGGCCATCAGCGTGGCAAAGCGCAGGTCGATCTCGGGCGCCTGCTGCTGCCAGGGCAGCAGCTGCCGGAAGCGGTGGTCGTAGTACAGGGCCGAGACCTCGATGCGCTCGTTGGGCAGGCCTAT
Organism: Delftia sp. WY8; assembly: GCF_018437695.1. Classification (NCBI taxonomy): domain Bacteria; kingdom Pseudomonadati; phylum Pseudomonadota; class Betaproteobacteria; order Burkholderiales; family Comamonadaceae; genus Delftia; species Delftia sp. WY8. The sequence goes on along the minus strand of NZ_CP049795.1, from coordinate 4,281,759 downwards.
GCCCAGCCAGGGGCGCAGCACGCGCTCGATCATGGCCACGTCGAATTCCAGGTAGTAACCGACCAGCGGCCGGCTGCCGATGAAGCGCAGCAGCTGCGCGAGCGCGTCCTCGATGGCCAGGCCCCGGGCCAGGTCGCGCTCGCGCAGGCGGTGGATGCGCACGCTGTCGCCGGGCACGCTGCGCGAAGGGCGCACCAGCAGCTCCAGGCGCTCGCTGGACAGGATGCGCTCTCCCACGATGCGCACGGCGCCGATGGAGACGATCTCGTCGCTGCGCACGTCCAGGCCCGTGGTCTCGCAGTCCAGCGCCACCCATTCGCCGGGCGGCGGCGCACCGAAAAGGAAGTCATAGGCGGGGTCCGCCAGCCTGCGCCGCTGCCAGTTGCGCCGCAGGCCCGCCACCCATTTCGACAGGGGTGCCGCGCTCATACCGCGTCCAGCCGCAGGCGCTGGCGCAGCAGTTCCCGAAAGCGCCGCACCACGGCCAGCGTGTCCTTGAGCAGATCACGCTCCAGGCTGCTCAGGCGCGCCGGGTCCACATGGCCGGTGACGGGCCGGCCCAGGTCGATCTCGGCCAGGCCCGCCTGCAGGCGCAGGCCCATGAGAAAGTGCAGTCCTTCAAGCAGTTCGCGGCCCTGGACTTCATCGAGCACGCCTTCGGCCACCAGGGCCGCCAGGCGCTCGGCCGTTCCCGTGGCGGCGATGTGGTGGGCCAGCGCCAGGCTGCGCACGCCGTGGACGATGGGAAAGATGCCGGCCTTCTTGAGGTGCACGGGCGCCCCCTCGTCACCACGGCCCAGCAGCCGCTCCCACCAGCTGCCCGGCTCGTGCGCGAAGGCGTCGACGGCCGAGGCAAAGCGCGCCACCTGGGCGTCGCTGTCCAGGGCCAGCGCCATCAGGTCCCGCCGAACCTGCGCCAGCAAGGCTGCATCGCCTGCCACGGCGTGGGCATCCAGAAAGATGGCCAGGTGCATCAGCCCTTGCGGGCTGGGCAGGATCAGCCATTCGCGCACACGACGGCCAAAGTCGGCCACCGTGCCGCGCCACAGCGGATTGCTGAGCATGATGCCGCCCGGGCATTCGGGGTAGCCGAAGCGCTGCAACTGCGCGGAAAAGCGCGCGCAGATGGCATCAAGGTCCTGGGGCGGCACATAGCCGTCGCGCAGCAGCAGGCCGTTGTCCTGGTCGGTCTTGAGCAATTGCTCGCCGCGCCCCTCGCTGCCCATGACGAAGAGGCAGCTGTGGGCCACCAGGTCCGGCGACGCCAGCATCTGCCAGGCACGCTCGAACAAACGGGCGTTGAGCTGCTGCACCAGGCGCGCCATGAGGGCAATGCGCGTGCCGCCCCGGTGCAGGGCGGCCACCAGGCGCGTGATCTGGGCAGCCGCCTGCTCCAGCGCCTGCAGGTCGGCGGCCTGCTCGATCTGCACCGTGATGAGGTGGGAGTGGTTGGCCAGGAAGCTGAACAGGTCCAGCGCCTCCAGGATGCCCAGCACCTGGCCCTGTGCATCGAGCACGGCCAGCCTGTGCACGCGCGCACGCAGCAGCACGACCAGGGCATCGCCCAGCTGGTCGTCGGCGCGCACGGTGAACACGGGCTGGCTGGCGAACTCGCCCACGGCCAGCCGCTCCAGCGGGCGGCCGTCGAGGATGGCGCGCTGCAGCGTGGTGCCCGTGAAGATGCCCAGGCCGCCCTGCGGCAGTCCCGAGACCAGCACGCTGGTCGTGCGCTCTGCATGGAACAGGCGCACCACGGAGACGATGTCGGTGGCCGCATCCACCACATGAGCGGCACGCAGATAGGCCTGGTCCACGCGCGCCAGCGTCAGCGACTGCAATTCGTGCCGGTCTGCGCGCTGGGCCAATGTGCCCAGCTTGTGGCCCAGGTCGGAGAACAGCAGGGCGCCAAAGGCCGTGTTGCGCGCGATCAGCTCGCCCACGGTTTCGCGCGCAAGCTGGTAGGCGATGAGTTCCTCGGCCACGGTGAAGCGGCTGCCTGCGCGGCCGGCCACCAGGGCGCGGCCGTCGAAGCTGTCGTCGGGGCCGTAGCTGGCCAGGACCTCGTCGCCCTCGGTCTGCACCACATGGCCCTTGATGATGACGAAGAGGTGGGTGGGCGCCGAGCCGGCGTCCAGCACCACGGCGCCCTCGGGGAAGTAGGCGATGTCCACGCCATCGCGCACCAGCGCCTGTTCGTCGGGCGTGAGGCAGTCGAAGGGCGAGGCGGCGAAGTTGAAGGCGTTGGGCATGGGGCGGGGCCGTTGTTCCAGCCCCGCCATTCAAACCTTCAGGCCTTGCTCCACGCTTGCAGCCGCGTCCCAGCCGCTGTCGAACCAGCTGTCGCCTTCCAGGTAGGCGCGCAGCATGGGCAGGCTGTCCAGGCCCCAGAAGAGGCGGCCGTCGACTTCCCAGGCCGGCACGCCGAACAGGCCTTGCGCGGCCGCGGCGTCGGTGTTCTTGCGCAGCAGGCGCTTGGCGTTGTCCGCCGCATCCGTGCGCAGCTGTGGCGCCAGCGTGGCGCGCAGGGCGTCGAGCCGCGCAGGGTCCAGCGCGTCGGCGCCGCCCAGCCAGACATGGCGCAGCACCGTGCCCGCGACAAAGCGGTTGACCGTGCCGTCGTCGCTGCATTCCAGCGCCAGGCGCAGCAGCGGCAGCGGGTTGAACGGATGGCGGGCCGGCATGTCCAGCCCCACGCCCGTGGCATGGCCCAGCCAGCTCACATGGCGGTAGGTCCACTCGCGCTTGCCCGCGATGCCGGCCGGCCCCGGGTTGGCATGGCGCTGCAGCAGCGCGCCCAGCAGCACGGGGCGGTACTGCATGTGGTGGCTGATGCCCTGCAGGGCCTGAGGCAGTTGCTCGAAGGCCAGCCAGGCATAGGGCGAGACGAAGTCGAGATGGAAGGTGATCTGCTTCATGGCGGCAGGCTCCTGCAGTGCAGTCCAGGGGGTCTAGGGGACGGCGACCGTGATGCCCGCACGCTCGAGCAGCGCGTTCCAGATGACCAGGCGCTGGGACGCATCGGACTTGGACCAGGCACGGATCTCGTCGATGGTGCGAAAGCACCCTTCGCAATGGCTGCGGTCCGGCGTCATGCGGCAGACCGAGATGCAGGGCGATGGCACGGGCTCGTCGTCAGCACGCGCAGCGAAGGCTGCGCCGGCCTTGTGGGCCAGCATTTCCTTGGGGCCCATCATGCCGCCACCTCCTGCACCACGTCGGCCCAGGGCGCGCCGGCCAGCAGTTGCAGCGCGGCCGGCGTGGCCGCGAACACCGCATGCGGATGGCCGGCGGCAGCCCAGACCATGTCGAAACGCTGCAGTTCCCGGTCCACCAGGGTCACGGGCGTGTTGGCATGGGCCACGGGGCTGACGCCGCCGATGGAAAAACCCGTCTGCGCCTTGACGAAATCGGCGTCGGCACGGCCCACGGGGCCGACCAGGGCCGCGACCTTCTTCTCGTCCACGCGGCGGTCGCCCGAGGCCACGACCAGCACGGCCACGCCGTCGCTGCGGCGGCGGAAGATGATGCTCTTGGCCACCTGGCCCACGAGGATGCCCAGCTGGTCGGCCGCTTCCTGGGCCGTGCGCGCCGCGCCGTCCAGCATGCGCGGCCCCTCGCCATGGCCGGCCTGCTGCAGGAAGGCCGCCACGCGCTGCACGCCTTCGGGAAGATGGTGGAGTTCAGATCCGCACATGCTCACACCGCCTCGCATGCAGACGCGCTGGCGCGCTTGGTGAGCAGTGCCTTGGCCACGCGCGATTGCGTGGGGCGGCCCAGGTGGTCGCTGATGAACTGGCCGGCGTCAATCAGCTTGTCCAGGTCGATACCGGTCTCTATGCCCATGCCCTGCAGCATGTAGACCACGTCCTCGGTGGCCACATTGCCCGTGGCGCCCTTGGCGTAGGGGCAGCCGCCCAGGCCCGCCACCGAGGTGTCGAACTGCCACACTCCCAGCGACAGCGCGGCCAGCGTGTTGGACACGGCCTGGCCGTAGGTGTCGTGGAAGTGGCCCGAGACATCGTCGATGGCGAAGTGCTGCAGCGTGGCCTCGATGGCCTTGCGCACCTTGACGGGCGTGCCCACGCCGATGGTGTCGGCCACGCCCACATGCTGCACGCCGATGCCCTTCATGAGGCCGGCCAGGTAGGCCACGCGCTCGGGGGCGATCTCGCCTTCATAGGGGCAGCCCACGGTGCAGCTCATGGCGCCGCGCACGTAGATGCCCTGGGCGCGTGCGGCCTCGGCCACGGGGGCGAAGCGCTCGATGCTTTCGGCAATGGAGCAGTTGATGTTCTTCTGGCTGAAGGCCTCGCTGGCTGCGCCGAAGACCACGATCTCGTCGGGCCACAGTTCGCGCGGCGCCGACAGCGCGGCCTCCAGGCCCTTCATGTTGGGCGTGAGCACGCTGTAGCGCACGCCGGGGCGGCGGACGATGCCGGCCATGACTTCGGCGTTGTCGGCCATCTGCGGCACCCATTTGGGGCTGACGTAGCTGGTGACCTCGATTTCCTTGAGGCCGGCTTCCTGCAGGCGGTGCACCAGCTCGATCTTGACGGCGGCGGGCACGGGCTGTTTTTCATTCTGCAGGCCGTCGCGGGGGCCTACATCGACGAGTTTGACGCGGGAAGGAATGCTCATGGGGTGTTCTCACCGGGATGACGGGTACGGCCCCTATTGTCCAGGCTTGCAGGCCCGGGCACCACCCCATATCCTGCCGGGCCATGCACAACGGCTGCCAGCGCCCCGTTCAGCCCGGCAGGGCCGCCATTTCCTCGCGCAGCATCTCCACCATGCGCGCGGCAGCCGGCGACAGGCGGCGGCCGCTCAGGCGCACCAGGCCGATGGGGCGGCGCAGCACCGGCCGTGCCAGCGGGCGCGCCACCACCTCCGGCCGCTGCACCACCTGCGCGGCCAGCAGCGGCAGCGCGCTCACGCCCAGATCGGCAGCCACCATGGCCGCGATGGTGGCCAGGTGCTCCACGGCGTACTGGGGCGCAAAGCGTATGCCGTGGGTCAGCAGGGCCTCGTCGGCGTACTGCCGCACGCTGGTGCCGGCCGGCATGGAGATGTGGGGCAGATGGGCCACGTCGGCCCAGCCCAGGTCACCGCGCCCGCGCGCCAGCGCATGGCCGCGGCCCAGCAGCAGCACGAAGCGGTCGGAGGCCAGCGGCAGGTAGTCCAGGTCGGCATAGGCGGGGTTGGCCGCCGTGAGCGCAAAGTCCACGCGGCCCGCGCGCACCATGTCGAAGGCCGGCCCGGCCAGGCTGTCGAACAGCTCCAGGTGCACGCCCGGATGCTCGGCCGCAAAGCGCGCCAGCACGCGGGGCAGCAGGCCCGCAGCCAGCGAAGGCAGGGCCGCCAGCGCCAGCCGGCCCACCTGCACCTGGGCCACCTCCTGCACGCGGCGCACGGTCTCGTCCATCTGGTGGCGCAGGATGCGCGCCTGCTCGGCGAAGACCTCGCCGGCCTGGGTCAGTTCCACGGCGCGCGTGGTGCGCTCGAACAGGCGCGCGCCCAGCATCTCTTCCAGCCGCGCCAGCGTGCCCGAGACGGCCGACTGCGACAGGTGCATCTGCAGCGCCGTGCGCCGAAAGCTCAGCGAATCGGCCAGCGCCAGAAAGACATCGACCTCGCGGGCCGACCAATTGATCTTCATGGCCGATCAGTTTATCGAAAAATGCGTCTTTACCGTTCAATGACGGCTGCCTAGACTGCGCCTCAAATCCATGAGATCAGCAGGAGACAGCATGCACAGCAGTTCGCCGCGCAACGCGCGCACGGTGGTCGTCGGGGGAGGCACCATGGGTGCCGATGTGGCCGTGGTTCTGGCCCGGGGCGGGGCCCTGGTGACCGTGGTCGACCCCGGCGCGGCAAGGCGCGAGCTGCTGCTGCAGCACATTGCCATCGAGCTGGCCACGGCCGGCTTTGCCCGGTGCGCGTCCCAGGTCTCGGTCTGCGCGGCGCTGGAGGATGTGGCCTGGGATGGCGTGGCCCTGGTGGTGGAATGCATCACCGAGCGGCTGGATGCCAAGCAGGCGCTGTTCGCCGAACTTGAGGCGCATGCGCCGGCCGACGCCGTGCTGGCCAGCAACAGCTCGGGCTTTCCCATCAGCGCCATCGCCAGCGGCCTGCCCACGGCGCAGCGCATGCTGGGCCTGCACTTTTTCATGCCCGCCCACCTGGTGCCGCTGGTGGAGGTGGTGCTGGGAGAGCGCAGCGACCCGGCCCTGGGCCAGTGGCTGCACGCCTTCATGCGCGGCTGCGGCAGCGTGCCGGTGCTGGTGAAGAAGGACAAGCCCGGCTTTCTGGCCAACCGCATGCAGCATGCGCTGTCGCGCGAGGCCTTCGCCCTCATCGACGAGGGCATTGCCTCGCCCGAGGATGTGGATGCCGCCGTGCGCTTCGGCTTCGGCTTCCGCTTCCTGGCGGCCGGCCCCGTGCTGCAGCGCGACCATGCGGGCATCGAGGTGCATTGCGCAGCGGCCGCCACCATGTACCCCACGCTGTCCAACACCGATGTGCCGGCCCAGGCCCTGCGCGATCGCGTGGCGCGTGGCGATCTGGGCATGAAGACCGGCAAGGGCTTCTTCGACTGGCCCGAGGAGCGCCGTCTGGTCGAGCGGGCCCGCTACGACGCGCTGCTGCGCCAGGGCCTGGCCCTGCTGGCCAGCGAGCTGCCGGTGCCGGAGCAGGCACAGGACACGCCATGAGCACGCCGGCCCCCACGTCAACCGCGTCGCCCACGTCAACCACGTCTCAGTGGAGCGACCCGCTGATCGTCACCGTGGCCCCCAACGGCGCCTACAAGCAGCCGGCCGACCACCGAGCCCTGCCGATCACACCCTGCTGCTGGCCGCCAGCGGCCCCATGGCCGTGAATTCCTCGCTGTACAAGAGCATGCCCTTCAACCCGCTCAAGGACCTGGAGCCCGTGGTGCAGCTGTCGGCCTTCCCGCTGGTGCTGGAGGTCCATCCCTCGCTGGGCGTCAAGACCGTGGCCGAGCTGCTGGCCCTGGCCAAAACGGGCAAGACACTGAGCTTTGCCTCGGCCGGCAACGGCACGCCCCAGCACCTGGCGGGCGAGCTGTGCAACTCCATGGAGCAGGTCAAGCTGGGCCATGTGCCCTACCGGGGTGCGGGACCGGCGCTCAACGACCTGATCGGCGGCCAGGTGGGCGTGATGTTCGACATCGTGGGCAGCTCGTTGCAGCACATCCAGGGCGGGCGCCTGATCCCGCTGGCCGTCACCTCGGCAGAGCGCAGCAAGGTGCTGCCCGACGTGCCCACCATGGCCCAGGCCGGCGTGCCCGGCTACCAGATCACGGGCTGGCATGGCATTGCCGTGCGCGCGGGCACGCCGCCCGCCGCCATCGACAAACTCAATGCCACGGTCAACGCCATCTTCAAGGACCCGGCCTTCCGCACGCGCTGGGAGGCCATAGGCACGCCGGCCGTGGGCGGCACGGCGGCCGAATTCGGTGCCTTGATCAGGAGCGACTCCCAGCGCCTGGGTGCGCTGGTGCGCAGCACCGGCGTGACGCTGGACTGAGCGCGCCCGTCAGTAGCCGCGCCGCAGGTCCACGCGGCCGCTCACGGCCTCGCCCCGGCTCAGCGCCGCGACCTTGCCCACGATCTGCTCCACGCTGTCGCGCGCCAGGGTGCGCGCCGAAGTGTGGGGCGTGAGCGTGATGCGCGGATGCCGCCAGAAGGCATGGCCGTCGGGCAGCGGCTCGGTGCGGAACACATCGAGCAACGCGCCGGACACATGGCCCCCGTCGATGGCGGCGACGAGGTCCTCGTCCGCCACATGGCCGCCGCGTCCCACGTTGATGACATAGGCGCCCGGCTGCAGCAGGGCCAGGCTGCGCGCGTCGATGATGCGGTCTGTCTCGGGGGTCAGCGGCAGCAGGTTGACGAGGATGCGGGTGGCGCGCAGAAAGGCGTCGAAGTCCTGCGGGCCGCAGAAGCCACGCACGCCGTCGATGGCATGCGGCGTACGGCTCCAGCCGTTGACGGGGAAATCGAACACCGCCAGCGCGCGCGCCACGCGCTCGCCCATGCGGCCCAGTCCCATGACGCCCACGGGGTAGTCGGCACGCCGGGGATTGGGCCGGTGCTGCCACAGGCCGGCAGCCATGTCGGCCTCGTAGCCGTCCAGGCCCCGGAAGAAGCGGATCACGGCCTGGCTGACGTATTCGGCCATCTGCACGGCCATGCCGGCGTCCTCCAGGCGGTAGACGGGAAGGTCGGGCGGCAGGCGCAGCGGCAGCAGCGCATCGACGCCGGCACCGATGTTGAACAGGGCCTTGAGGCCCGGCTGCTCGTCGATGAAGCGCTGGGGTGGCGCCCAGACCAGAGCGTAGTCGGCCTGCGGCGCGCCCGGCGACCAGATGTCCACCTCGGCGCCCGGCAGGGCCGTGCGCAGTCCTTGCAGCCAGGCGTCGGGCCTGGTGTCTTCGCAGCAGAAAGTCACTCGCATAGGTGGCCAAGCCTAACGGCCTGGCGACGCCCACGCGCGACTTTTGCGCAAAACTGTCTTGCCTGCGGGCTCAGCTTTCCAGGCGCAGCAGCTCGGAGCCTTCGGTCACCTGGTCGCCGGGCGCATACAGCAGCTCGGCCACCACGCCGTCGCCGGGCGCGGCGATGGTGTGCTCCATCTTCATGGCCTCCATCACGGCCAGCGGCTGGCCCTTGCTGACCTTGTCGCCGGCCTTGACGGCAAAGGAGACCACCTTGCCCGGCATGGGCGCCGTCAGGCGGCCGCCTTCCGAATGCACATCGCCCGCATGGGCCAGCGGATCGGCCAGGCCCAGCACGGCCGCGCCCTGGGGAGCGAACACATGGCATTGCTCGCCCAGCACATGGACCTGGGCGCGCAGGCGCTGGCCCGCGAATTGCACGTCGAAGGCGCCGTCCCCGGCCTGTTGCCAGGACAGCAGGCCCTCGGCGAGGGACTCGCCCTCGCCCACGGCCAGTTGCAGCGCGCCGTCATGCAGGTAGCGCAGGCGCGCGGGCACGGCGGCCTCGCCCTGGCGGAAGTCCCAGCGCCGCTCGGCCACGCCGTGCGAGCGCCAGCCGTCGCGGCGGCTGAAGGGGTCGGCGGTTTCCTGCGCGCGCTCGGCCTGCAGTACCTGGGCCACGGCGGCGGCCACGGCCTGGGCCTGCGGCAGGCGCTGCTGGTGGAACAGATGCTGCTTCTCGCGCTCGATCAGCGCCGTGTCCAGCTTGGCGGTTGCAAAGGCATCGCTGGCGATGACCTGGCGCAGGAACTGCACATTGGTGGCCAGGCCCACGATGCGTGTCTCGGCCAGGGCGGCATCGAGCCGCGCCAGCGCCTGTTCGCGCGTGTCGCCATGCACGATGAGCTTGGCGATCATGGAGTCGTAGAAGGGGCTGATGGCATCGCCCTCGCGCACGCCGTCGTCCACGCGCACGTCGCCGACACGGAAGCTGGCGCAGTCGGGCTTGCGGTAGACATGCAGGGTGCCGGTGGCGGGCAGGAAGCCGTTGTCGGGGTTTTCGGCGCAGATGCGCGCCTCGATGGCATGGCCGGTGATGCGCAGCTCGTCCTGGCGCTTGGGCAGGGGCAGGCCGCTGGCCACGCGCAGCTGCCAGTCCACCAGGTCCTCGCCCGTGATGGCCTCGGTCACCGGGTGCTCGACCTGCAGGCGGGTGTTCATTTCCATGAAGTAGAACTTCATGGCCTCGGGCTGGTCGTAGCCGCCGGGCTGCTCGACGATGAATTCCACCGTGCCCGCGCCCACGTAGTTCACGGCCTGGGCGGCGGCCACGGCGGCCTCGCCCATCTTCTGGCGCAGCGCAGGCGTCATGCCGGGCGCGGGGGACTCCTCCAGCACCTTCTGGTGGCGGCGCTGCACCGAGCAGTCGCGCTCGAACAGGTAGACGCAGTTGCCCTGGGTGTCGCCAAAGACCTGGATCTCGATGTGGCGCGGGCGCAGCACGTATTTCTCGACCAGCACGGCATCGTCGCCGAAGCTGTTGATGGCCTCGCGCTGGCAGCTGGCCAGGGCGGCGGCAAAGTCCTCGCTGCGCTCGACCAGGCGCATGCCCTTGCCGCCCCCGCCGGCGCTGGCCTTGATCAGCACCGGGTAGCCGATGCGGTCGGCCTCGCGCTGCAGCAGCTGCGGGTCCTGGTCGGCCCCGTGGTAGCCGGGCACCAGGGGCACGCCGGCCTTTTCCATGAGCTGCTTGGAGGCCGCCTTCAGGCCCATGGCGCGGATGGCCGAGGGCGGCGGGCCGATGAAGACCAGGCCGGCATCGGCGCAGGCCTGGGCGAATTCCTCGTTCTCGCTGAGAAAGCCGTAGCCGGGGTGGATGGCCTGGGCGCCCGTGGCCTTGGCGGCCTCCAGGATGCGTTCCCAGCGCAGATAGCTGTCCTTGGGGGCGCTGCCGCCGATGTGCACGGCCTCGTCGCAGGCCTGCACATGCTTGGCGCGGGCATCGGCGTCCGAGTACACGGCCACGGTGCGCACGCCCATGCGGCGGGCGGAAGCCGCGACGCGGCAGGCGATTTCACCGCGGTTGGCGATCAGGATCTTCTTGAACATGCGTTATCTCCAGTGTTTTCTCTGCAGCCCCGGTCATTCGGCGACCGGCGGCTATGGTTTTTGATTCATCGCGGGAGACCCGCCGAACAGCGCGCGCAGGCGCTGCACCACGGCCTTGAGAAAGCGCCACAGCGCCCAGGTCAGCAGCCACAGCGCGATGACCACGACCAGCAGCACGGCGGCGAAGGCCAGCGGGTGCGTGAGCGCCAGCCAGATCGCGCCCACCGAGGCGCCGTCCTCCACCAGGCTCGCGCCCACGTTGGAAAACGGCTCGGGCGAGGTGTTGATGGCCGCGCGCGTCGTGCTTTTGGCCACCTGGCTGGACAGGGCCAGCGAGCCGCCCATCAGGGCCGCCATGGTGGCCATGGTCGCGCTGTCGGCGCCGAAGACGCCGGCCGCCAGCGCCGCGCCCGCCGGGATGCGGATCACGCTTTGCAGCAAGTCCCAGACCGAGTCCACCCCGGGGATCTTGTCGGCGAAGAACTCCACGAACAGCAGCGCTCCGCTGGCGAACAGCAGGGCCGGATGCTCCAGCACATGCAGCCCGCCCGGCAGCGCCACCCAGCCCAGCGCCCCCAGCAGCCCGGTCACGAACACCACGGCGTAGAGCCTAAAGCCGCTGGCCCAGCCCAGTGCGGCGGCCAGCGCCAGCAGGCCGGCCATGTCCATGCCGCTGGTGGCCTGGCCCACGCGCTCGGCCACTTCGCCAGCCGCCTCGCTGACCGTGTGGTGCACGGCCGGGCCCGGGTACAGGCCCACGGACTGCAGCCACTGGACGAGGGAGTCGGTCAGGGTGCTCATGGTGTTGGCTCAGCGTTGGCTCGGCGTTGCTCGGTGGTCGCGCGATGAATGGGCAGCCTGCGCGTATCAGGCCAGCCAGGCCGGCTTGCGCTTTTGCAGGAAGGCCTGCACGCCCTCCTTGCCCTCGGCGCTGGCGCGAATGTCGGCGATGCTTTCGACGGTGGCGGCGATCAGCTGCTCGTTGATCTCGCGCTCGGCCACCTCGATCACCAGGCGCTTGCAGGCGCGGGCGGCGGCGGGACCGGCGCTGACCAGGTGCTTGAGCAGGCCGTCCACGGCGTTGTCCAGCTCGTCGGCCGCCACCACGCGGTGCACGAAGCCGATGCGCAGCGCCTCGGCCGCGTCGAAGCGCTCACCGGTCAGGAAGTAGCGGTGGGCGGCGCGCGCGCCCATGGCGCGGATCACGTAGGGGCTGATGGTGGCGGGGATGAGGCCGATCTTCACTTCGGACAGGCAAAAGCCCGCGCCCTCGGCGGCCACGGCCATGTCGCAGGCCGCGACCAGGCCCATGCCGCCCGCATAGACATCGCCCTGCACGCGCGCGATGGTGGGTTGCGGGCATTCGTAGATCACGCGCAGCATCTCGGCCAGCAGGCCGGCATCCTCGCGGTTCTCGTCGCGCGAGTAGTCGGCCATGCGGCGCATCCAGTTGAGGTTGGCGCCCGCGCAAAAGGCCGGGCCCTCGGCGGCCAGCACCACGGCGCGCACGTCGCTGCGCTTGCCCACGGCGTGGAAGGCGTGGGTGATGTCGGCAATGACCTCGTCGCTGAAGGCATTGCGCACTTCGGGCTGGGTCAGCGTGATGGTGGCCAGGGGGCCCTGGAATTCGAGGGTCAGTGCGGTGGTTTTCATGAAGTACCTCGCTGCAAGGAAAGGGAAGCCGCCGTCACATGCGGAACACGCCGAAGCGCGTGTCCGCTATGGGCGCGTTGCGCGTGGCCGCCAGGCCCAGCGCCAGCACGCGGCGCGTGTCGGCGGGGTCGATGACGCCATCGTCCCACAGGCGCGCCGTCGCGTAATAGGGGTGGCCCTGATCCTCGTACTGCTGGCGGATGGGGGCCTTGAAGGCCTCTTCCTCCTCGGCCGTCCACTGGCCGCCCTTGGCCTCGATGCCGTCGCGCTTGACGGTGGCCAGCACGCTGGCCGCCTGCTCGCCGCCCATGACCGAGATGCGCGCGTTGGGCCACATCCACAGGAAGCGCGGCGAGTAGGCGCGGCCGCACATGCCGTAGTTGCCCGCGCCGAAGGAGCCGCCGATGATGATGGTGAACTTCGGCACGGCCGCCGTGGCCACGGCCGTGACCAGCTTGGCGCCGTGGCGGGCAATGCCTTCGTTCTCGTACTTGCGGCCCACCATGAAGCCCGTGATGTTCTGCAGGAAGACCAGCGGGATCTTGCGCTGGCAGCACAGCTCGATGAAGTGCGCGCCCTTGACGGCCGATTCGCTGAACAGGATGCCGTTGTTGGCGATGATGCCCACCTGCATGCCCTCGATGCGCGCAAAGCCGCAGACCAGGGTGGCGCCGAAGCGGGCCTTGAACTCGTCGAAGCGGCTGCCGTCCACCACGCGGGCGATGATCTCGCGCACGTCGAAGGGCTTGCGCGTGTCCACGGGGATCACGCCGTACAGCTCGCCGCCGTCGAACAGCGGCGCCTCGGGCGGCAGGTCGCCAGCCGAAGGCTGCTTGGCATGGTTGAGGTTGGCCACGGCCTGGCGCGCCAGCGCCAGCGCGTGGGTGTCGTTGTGGGCCAGGTGGTCGGCCACGCCCGACAGGCGCGTGTGCACGTCGCCGCCGCCCAGGTCCTCGGCGCTGACCACCTCGCCCGTGGCGGCTTTCACCAGCGGCGGGCCGCCCAGGAAGATGGTGCCCTGGTTCTTGACGATGATGGACTCGTCGCTCATGGCCGGCACATAGGCGCCGCCGGCCGTGCACGAGCCCATGACCACGGCGATCTGGGCAATGCCCTCGGCGCTCATGTTGGCCTGGTTGAAGAAGATGCGGCCGAAGTGCTCGCGGTCGGGGAACACATCGTCCTGGTTGGGCAGGTTGGCGCCGCCCGAGTCCACCAGGTAGATGCAGGGCAGGCGGTTCTGCGCGGCGATCTCCTGGGCGCGCAGGTGCTTCTTCACCGTCATCGGGTAGTAGGTGCCGCCCTTCACCGTGGCGTCGTTGCAGACGATCATGCAGTCCACGCCGCTGACGCGCCCGATGCCGGCGATCAGGCCCGCGCCGGGTGCATCGTTGCGGTACATGTTGAGCGCAGCCAGCGGGGCGATCTCCAGGAAGGGCGTGCCCGGGTCCAGCAGCATGGCCACGCGGTCGCGCGGCAGCAGCTTGCCGCGCGCCACGTGCTTGGCGCGCGCGGCCTCGCCGCCGCCCTCGGCGACCTTGGCCACCTGGGCCTGCAGGTCCTCGACCACGGCGCGCATGGCCGCGGCATTGGCCAGGAAGTCCGCCGAACGCGGATTGAGTTGGGTGCCCAGAATGCTCATGTGTGGCCTCTTCTTGTGTTTGCCCGATGCGGGCGCTTGGTTTTTCCGAATGTCCTGCAAAGAACGGCGGTCCGGCCTGGGGAAAATGCCGTATGCACACCGTTGAAATCGTCTTGCTCGTCCTGCTGCTGGGAGCGTTGACGGGCATTGCCGCGCGTTACGTGCGCGCCATCCCGCTGCCGCTGATCCAGATCACCCTGGGAGCGCTGATGGCCTGGCCGCAAAAGGGCCTGCACATCGCCTTCGATCCCGAGCTGTTCCTGCTGCTGTTCATCCCGCCGCTGCTGTTCGCCGACGGATGGCGCATCCCCAAGCGCGAGTTCTTTGCGCTGTACCGCCCCATCCTGCGCCTGGCGCTGGGCCTGGTGCTGTTCACGGTGGTGGGGCTGGGCTGGCTGATCCACTGGCTGGTGCCCGGCATGCCGCTGACCGTGGCCTTTGCGCTGGCCGCCGTGGTCTCGCCCACCGATGCCGTGGCCGTCTCGGCCATCACGCGCAACCTGGGCATGCCCGAGAAGACCATGCACATCCTCGAGGGCGAGTCCCTGCTCAACGACGCCTCGGGCCTGGTGGCGCTGAAATTCGCCATCGCGGCCACGCTGACCGGCCTGTTCTCGTGGACCGAGGTGGCCAAGGATTTCATGTGGATGGCCCTGGGCGGCCTGGGCGTGGGCACGCTGATCGGCTGGGGCTTTTCCTATGCGCGCAGCACCATCACGCGCCGCCTGGGCGACGTGGCGGCCACGCAGATGGTGCTGCTGCTGATCCTGCTGCCCTTCGCCGCCTACATCGTGGGCGAAAAGATCGGCGTGTCGGGCATCCTGTCGGCCGTGGCCGCAGGCATTGCCACCAACTTCGCCGACCTGGAGCGCAGCAGCTACATCAGCGAGCGGCTGCAGACCGAGGGCACTTGGAGCATGGTGGAAGCCTCGTTCAACGGCGCCATCTTCCTGCTGCTGGGCCTGCAGCTGCCCTCCATCATCGGCGTGACGCTGCACGATGCGGGCAGCGAATGGTGGGTGCTGGTGGGCTATGTGGTGATCATCTCCAGCGCGCTGCTGCTGATGCGCTGGATCTGGCTGACGCTGGGCGTGCAGCGCAGCCTGGCTCGCGCCCACTTCCAGGGAAAGATGGCAGAGCGCCCCTCGCACCTGCTGAACCTGGCCACCACCATGGCCGGCATACGCGGCGCCGTGACGCTGGCCGGCGCGCTGTCCGTGCCCATGCTGCTGAACAACGGCCAGCCCTTCCCCGGCCGCGAGATGCTGGTCTTCCTGGCCACGGGCACCATCTTGTTCACCCTGGTGCTGGGCAGCATCGCCCTGCCGCTGATCTTGCGCCGCATGCCCCAGCCCGGCGAATCGCCCACGGTGCGCGAGGAGCGCCTGGCGCGCGTGGCCGCCTGCCAGTCCGCCATTGGCGGGCTGACGCTGAGCGAGGAAGAGATCCAGGGCCACACTCCCGAATGGGTGGCCATGCACCAGGAGGTCATGGGCCACCTGACGCAGGAGTACCGCAACCGCGTCCAGCTGCTGGACGACGGCAGCGGCACGGCCTCCAGTATCGAGATCCAGCGCGAGGCGCCCGAAGTCGTGCGCCAGCGCAAGCTGCGCTACCTGCTGGAGATCGAGCTGCGCCTGCGCTGCATCCACCAGGAGCGCGACGCGCTCTACGCCGAGCGCCAGGCCCACCGCATCAACGACGAGTCGCTGCGCCGCCTGGTCAGCGAGCTGGACATGCAGGAGATCTCGCTGCGCAAGCGCCTGGTGGTGGCGCGCCGCGCTGCCGCCTCGGCCATGGCCGCGCCCGAGGGCGGCACGCCCTAGGCGGCACGCGGTGGACAGCTGGCGGCAGCGCATGAAAGCAGCCCTCAGGCGGTCCTGGCCGGGCGAAGATCCAGCATGGCGATCATCTCGTCGCGGATCTTGAACTTCTGGATCTTGCCGGTCACCGTCATCGGGAAGGCCTCGACGAAGCGGATGTAGCGCGGCACCTTGTAGTGGGCGATCTGGCCCTTGCAGAAGTCGCGCACGCCGTCTTCGGACAGCGTCTGGCCGGGCTTGACGATGATCCAGGCGCACAGCTCCTCGCCGTAGCGCGCGTCGGGCACGCCGACCACCTGCACGTCCTGCACCTGGGGATGGCGGTAGAGGAATTCCTCGATCTCGCGCGGGTAGATGTTCTCGCCGCC
The DNA here is from genome assembly GCF_018437695.1 of Delftia sp. WY8. Taxonomy (NCBI): domain Bacteria; kingdom Pseudomonadati; phylum Pseudomonadota; class Betaproteobacteria; order Burkholderiales; family Comamonadaceae; genus Delftia; species Delftia sp. WY8. Next base: position 4,265,706 of record NZ_CP049795.1, on the reverse strand, counting down.
GCGGATCACCATGTCCTTGATGCGGCCGACGATGTTCACGTAGCCCTGCTCGTCCATGGTGGCCAGGTCGCCGGTGTGCATCCAGGCCTCGTCGTCGATGGCCTCGCGCGTGCGGGCCTCGTCCCCCCAGTAGCCGTGCATGACCGAGTAGCCGCGCGTGCACAGCTCGCCCGAGACGCCGGGCGCCACGACCTCGCCCGTGGCCGGGTCGACGATCTTCACCTCCAGGTGCGGCTGCACCTTGCCCACGGTGGACACGCGGCGCTGAAGCGGCGTGTCGGCATCGCTCTGGCAGCTGACAGGGCTGGTCTCGGTCATGCCGTAGGCGATGGTGATCTCGGACAGGTGCATGTCGCTGACCACGCGCTTCATCACCTCGATGGGGCAGGGCGAGCCGGCCATGATGCCGGTGCGCAGCGTGCTCAGGTCGAACTCCTTGAAGCGCGGGTGGTCCAGCTCGGCGATGAACATGGTGGGCACGCCGTGCAGGCCCGTGCAGCGCTCGGCCTGCACGGTCTCCAGCACCAGCAGCGGATCGAATCCGTCATTCGGGTAGACGATGGCCGAGCCATGCGTGAAGCAGGCCAGGTTGCCCAGCACCATGCCGAAGCAGTGGTACAGCGGCACGGGAATGCACAGCCGGTCCTCGGGCGTCAGCCGCATGCACTCGCCAATGAAAAAGCCGTTGTTCAGGATGTTGCGGTGGGTCAGCGTGGCGCCCTTGGGAAAGCCCGTGGTGCCGCTGGTGAACTGGATGTTGATGGGGTCGGTGTTCTTGAGCGTGGCGGCCACGGCGTCGATGCGCGCATCCTGCGCATCACCGCGCGCCAGCAGGCTGGAAAAGCGCAGCATGCCGGGCTGCTCTTCGCCCTGCCCTGCCACGTCGATCCAGACCACGCTGCGCAGCTGGGGCAGGCGCGCGCAATGCAGGCGGCCGGGCTCGGCCGTGGCCAGCTCGGGGGCCAGTTCGCGCAGCATGCCCAGGTAGTCGCTGGTCTTGAACTGCGCCATGGTCACCAGGGCCTTGCAGCCGACCTTGTTGAGCGCGTACTCCACCTCGGAGGTGCGGTAGGCCGGGTTGATGTTGACCAACACCAGGCCGACCTGGGCCGTGGCCAGCTGCATCAGCACCCATTCGGCGTTGTTGTGCGACCAGATGCCGACGCGGTCGCCCTTTTCCAGCCCCAGGCCCAGCAGCGCGCTGGCCAGGCGGCGCGCCTCGGTGTGCAGGCCGGCATAGCTGTAGCGCAGGCCCTTGTGGCGGCTGACCAGGGCCTCGCGATCGGGCTGGCGGGCCGCCATGTCGGCAAAGAAATCGCCGATGGTCTGCTCGATCAGCGGCACATCGGTGCGGCCTTGGGCATGGCTGGAAGCGAGCGGGGCGTTCTGGGCGGGCATGCGTTGTCTCCTGTGTCGTCGGCGGCGCCTGGGACGGGCAAATGCAGTGGCCTGCCCCGTCACGGCAGCTATTGCGTGGCAGCATAAGGGCCAACCCCGAGCAGAACAGGCCACGAAGGTTGCAATAATTGCCAGCATGTTCACCCCCTCGCTGGTCAAGACCCCCCTGCCCCAGGCGGCCGCCACCATGGCCTCCGCACACCCTGCAGTCACGCCCATGGCCTTTGTGCAGGCCATTATGCTGGCCTACGAACGCCGGGGTATCAGCGCCCTGTCCGCCCTGGAGAAGGCACAAATTGCGCCAGACTCCGTCAAAGAGCGCAACGAGTGCATCACGGCGCTGCAGATGGAGGCACTGTCCGATGCCGCCATGCGCGAACTCGACGACGAGGCCCTGGGCTGGTTCTCCCGGCGCCTGCCCTGGGGCAGCTACGGCATGCTGGCGCGCGCCAGCATGGGCAGCGAGCAGCTGGGCCTGGCACTGGCGCGCTGGTGCCGCCACCATGGCCTGCTGGCCGACGACATCCGCCTCACGCTGACGCAGGAAGACGGCTTGGCCACGCTGGCCATCGAGGAGCTGTCCACGCTGGGCGCCATGCGCGAGTTCTGCCTGCTGTCGGTGCTGCGCAATATCCACGGCCTGGCCAGCTGGTTCATCGACGAGCCGCTGCCGCTGCGGCGCGCCTGCTTTCCCTTCGATCCCCCGCCGCATGCGGGCGTGTATGCGCTGCTGTTCCCGCCGGGCGAGGTGGAGTTTGGCGCGGCCCGGGCCTGCCTCCAGTTCGACGCGCGTTTTCTGGATATGCCGCTGACGCGCGACGAGCCCGCGCTGCAGCGCATGCTGCAGCGCGCCCTGCCGCTGCAGGTGCGCCCCTACCGGCGCGAGCGCCAGCTGGTGCAGCGCGTGCGCCAGCTGCTGGCGGCCGACGCCGAATGCCTGCAGACGGCCGACACGCTGGCCCGCCAGCTGCACCTGTCCCAGCGCAGCCTGCACCGCCAGCTCAAGGAAGAAAGCGCCTCGCTGCAGGCGCTCAAGGACGAGGTGCGGCGCGAGCGTGCCGTGGCCCTGCTGCTGCGCACCAGCCGGCCCATCAAGCGCATCGCCCAGTCCTGCGGGTTTCTCAACGACAAGAGCTTCATCCGCGCCTTCCGGCTGTGGACGGGGCTGTCACCCTCCGAATTCCGCAAGAGCGCACGAGCCCGGCCCGAGTGAGGGCCGCGCGCATCCTGGCGCGATTTGCATCCTGCGCGACTGCCGCCGTCCGCGCATCTGGCCTAGGCTTTGCGCATGCACCATCTCCACCACTGCGTCAGCGCGCGCTCCTTCCGCGCGCTGTGGATGCTCGAAGAACTGCAGCTTCCCTACACGCTGCACATGCTGCCGTTTCCGCCGCGCGTGCTGCAGCGCAGCTACCTGGAACTCAACCCGCTGGGCACGGTGCCGCTGCTGCGCCACGGCGAGGCCAGGCTGACCGAGTCAGCCGCCATCTGCGAATACCTGGGCGCCCTGCACCCCGGGGCGGGCCTGTCCGTGCAGCCGCAGGAGGCAGACTTCGCCGCCTACCTCAACTGGCTGCACATGAGCGATGCCACGCTGACCTTCCCGCAGACCCTGGTGCTGCGCTACACCCACTTCGAGCCAGCCGAACGGCGCCAGCCCCAGGTGGCCCAGGACTACCAGCGCTGGTTCCTTGCGCGGCTGCGCGCGGTGGAGCAGGCCGTGGAACAGCGCCACTGGCTCGCGGCAGACCGCTTCACCGCTGCCGACGTGGCCGTGGGCTATGCGCTGATGCTGTCGGCGCACCTGGAGATGGAGCCGCAGTGGGGGCCTGCCACCCAGGCCTACTGGCAGCGCGTGCAGCAGCGGCCCGCCTTCCAGCGGGCGCTGCAGGCCGAGCAGCAGGCCGCGCGTGCGCAGGCCGTGGACGAGACGCCTTCGCCGCAGCTGCGCTAGGGCCGGCTCAAGCGCTGGCGCTGGCCTGCCCGATGGCGCGCAGCATGGCCGGCAGCTCGCCCATGTCGCCGAATACGCAGCTGGCGCCGGCCTCGAGCAGTTGCTCGGCCGATGCGTGGCCCTGGTCGGCCGGGAAGTAGCCCCAGACCGTGGCGCCTGCGGCCACGCCGGCGGTGACGCCGGTCACCGTGTCCTCGATGACCAGGCAGCGCGCCGGCTCCACGCCCAGGGCAGCGGCGGCTGCCAGGTACACATCGGGAAAGGGCTTGCTGCGCGGCAGCTCATGGCCGCTGAAGACGCGGCCCTCGAAATAGGGGGCCATGCCGACCTGGGCCAGCTGCATCTCCACCTTGGCGCGGTCCGCGCCCGAGGCGCAGGCGATGCGGCCAGCGCACAGCGCATGGGATTGGCTGACGGCGGACAGCGCGCCGTCAATGGCCACCAGCTCGGCGCGCAGCGCGGCGTTGCGGCGCTCGTAGAAGGCGGCCATCCATGCGTCGCTCAGCGGCTTGCCGGTGCGCGCCTCGATCAGCGCGGCCTGGCTGCGCACGGTCTTGCCGATGAATTCGCGCAGGCATTCCTCGGTGCTGATGGGCCAGCCCGATTCATTGAGCATGGTGCACAGCACGCGGTTGGTGATGGATTCACTGTCGACGAGCACGCCGTCACAGTCGAAGAGCACGGCCTCGAAAGCAGTCATGGATGGATTCTCGAAACAAACTGAGCAAGGGCGCCCTGGGGCGCCCTTGCTGCGGAAAATGGCCGGATTATGCGCCGGCCGCGCATGCCTGTGCCCTGCTCAGGGGAAGGAGGCACCGGCCAGCGGATGCACCATGCGGCGGACGTTGCGCACCGAGATGGAATGGAACCGGCCATCGTCGGTGACCACGTCGCCGAAGGCGAAGAAGCCTTCGGCCGCATTGCGGTTGAACTGCTCCAGGCGCTGCGCGAGGCTGGCGCTTTGGGACACCGGTTCGACGCGGTACTCGATGGCGCCCTGCTGGTCGCCGCTCTTTTCGTACAGCTGCACGCCTTCGGTATTGCCGCGCAGCACCAGGGCGCCACGCAGCAGGTGGCCCTTGGCACCCATCTCGTCCAGGCGCTGCTTCAGCGCCGTGCCGTTGGCCATGCCGAAGGGCGCGGCCAATGCGAACACCGCGTACTCGAAGGCCGGCGCCTTGGAGTCCTTGACGTAGAGGTTGAACATCTCGTTGCCCGAGATCAGCGGGCCCATGTAGCGGAAACCCCGGCCGCTCATCTCGGCCAGTTGCTGCGTGAAGCCGGACGTGTCCAGCGCACCCACGGCGGGGCGCGTCTCGTAGCTGTAGGTGGCGGCGGCGCTGCTGCTGCGCACATAGAGGTTGCGCAGGTCCTGCGTGCTGCTGGGGAACGCCATGCCCGACTTGTACAGGTAGCCTTGCGCACCCTGTGCGTTGAGCTGGGCCACCAGGGCCGAGACGCCCGCCACGTCCGGCACCATGCGGTAGTCCAGGCGCGTGCCGGTGTGGGCCGTGTCGGTGACGTAGAAGTCACCGATGGGAACGGGGAAGGCGGTACCGCCCGAGGCCAGGCTGTAGGTGAAGGCATAGCCCTGCGCCCCCAGCGCGTTCATGATGGACAGGGCCGCGTCGAAGTTCTCCGCACCGGTCTCCATGCGGTACTGGCCGGTCACCGGCGTGGGCGTGCCGCCGGGGTTGCCGGGCGTACCGGGGTTGCCAGGATTTCCGCCATTGCCGGGATCTCCGCCGCCCGGCTCTCCCGATCCACCACCACCGCCGCCGCCACAGGCGGCCAGGGCTCCCAGAAGCATCAATGCCGCGCTGCGGCGCGTGAGCTGTACCATCTTCATGACTATCTCCCCTTCTCGTTGAATACATGCCCGTTCCATGCGGAATCTCAGGGCATCGGCGGCGATTTTGGGGAGTTGGCCGACATCCGGTCACCCCCCGGCCGGGGGGTAATCGTTACGATGTGCGCAAGGTGTATCCGGGCGCGCCCTGGCGCTCCAGCCCTTTCGACATGCCTTCGCGCGGACCATGCACAGCCATTCCCTCCTGACCGATTCCTCCTGTCTCCGATCGGGGCGCTATGCCCTGGTGATCGACGACCACCCGCTGACGGCCATGGGCGTGTCCGAGTTCCTGAAACAATTCGGCCTGTCCGAAGTCCATGCCGTGGCCGATGCGGGCGAAGGCCTGCAGTGCATGGCCGGCAGGGGATCGCCACATCTGGCCATCGTGGATTTCTGGCTGGGTGCCAGCGCAGGCACGGACGTGGTGCGCGAAATCCGCACGCTGGCGCCCGCCTGCCGCGTGCTCATGACCAGCGGCGACACGCATGGCGCGATTGCCCTGAAGGCACGCGCGGCCGGGGCCCATGGCTTTGTGCTCAAGTCGCAGCCGCCGCAGGTGCTGGAGCAGGCCGTGGCGGCCCTGCTGCGCGGCGAGACCTGGTTCCCCGCCGCCCCGCTGGCGCCGCAGCCGCCGGGCGGCGCCCATGCCATCCGCATGACGGCGGCCGAGCTGGGCCTCACCCCGCGCCAGGCCCAGGTTCTGGACCTGGTGCTGCGCGGCCTGCCCAATCCCAGCATTGCCCGGTTGCTGCACCTGTCGCCGCACACGGTCAAGGAGCATGTGGCAGGCGCCCTGCAGCGCCTGGGCGTGCACAGCCGCATCGACGCCATCACGCGCATGCAGGGCATTGCGCTGGAGCTGCCGCCCTCCGTACCGCCGACCGATACGGTTCAGGCGCCGGCCACGGCCAGCCTGCGCTGAAGCAGGGCCAGCAGCGCCAGCGGATCCACGGGCTTGCGCAGCAGCAGATAGCCCAGTTCCTGTGCCTGCTGCTCCAGCGCCGGTGACGGCTCGCCACTGAGCAGGGCGCCCGCCGCCTGCGGCGATTGCGCCAGCACGTTCTGCAGCAGCGCAAAGCCGTTCTCGCCATGGGCCAGCTGGTGGTCGCACAGCACGAAATCGGGATGCTGCCCCGCCGCCAGCCAGGCTTGCGCCTCGCGGCCCGCAGCCGCCACGTCCACGGTCAGCCCCCAGCCGCGCAGCAGGCCGGCCAGGGCCTGTGCCACCTGCACATCGTCATCGACCACCCAGCACCGGCCCTGCAGCAGGGGACGGCCTGGCGGATTCGCGGCAGCCTCGGCCCCTGCCCCTGCCTGCGCGTGCCCCAGAGGCAGGTCCGCTTGCACGCTCAGGCTGGGCGACAGCTGCAGCCAGAAGCACGAACCCCGTCCCGGCGTGGACAGCAGACCATGCTCCACGCCCATGCGGCGCGCCGCTGCGGCCACCACGGCCAGGCCCAGGCCCTGGCTGCTCACGCCGGGCAGGTGCTCGGCCGCAGGCTGGGCCGCGCGCCGGGCCGCCTGGCCGGAACGCGCGCGAAAGTGCGGTGCGAAGACATGGGGCCGGTCTTCGGCCGCAATGCCCAGGCCGGTATCCCAGACCTCGATGCGCCAGCCCCCGCCGTGCACGCGGGCGGCCAGCAGCACGCCGCCGCGCTGGGTGTAGCGCAGGGCGTTGTGCAGCAGGTTGAACACCATCTGGCGCAGCAGGGCCTCGTCGGCACGCACCAGGCTGTCCATGCCGCGCGCCACGCGCCAGCGCAGCACCAGCCCGCGCTGCCGCGCCTCGGCCGCGAACAGGCGCGTGGCATCGCCCAGCAGAATGCGCAGGTCCATCACCTGGGCGCGCAGCTCCCAGGTGCCGTTCTCCAGCCGCGACAGGTCCAGCAGGTCATTGCACATGGTTCCCAGCGACTGGGCACAGGCCTGGGCATCGTCAAGCACGCCCGCCAGCGCGCCGTCGGCATTGCGCTGGCGGGCGGTCTCCACCAGCAGGCCCAGGGCATGCAGGGGCTGGCGCAGGTCATGGCTGGCAGCCGACAGGAAGCGGCTCTTGGCCTCCAGCGCCTGTTCGGCCTGCTCCTTGGCCGCCAGGTAGCGCTCGGCCAGCAGCTGGCGGTCACGCTCCTGCGCCCATTGCTGCTGCATGAGCTGGCGCGCCCCCCAGGCATGGCGCGCGATGGTGGCGCCATACAGCATGAGCAGAGGCAGCAGGTACAGGCCCCTATTCGGGAAGTACCAGACCACGGCCAGCAGCATGGCGCCGTACAGCACGCCGAAGAAGCGCTTGAACACGGCAGCCGCCGGCGCCAGGAAGGTGGCGGCCGAGGCCACGACGCCGCACAGCACCAGGTAGATGAAAAGCCGGAATTCATGGCCGCTGCCATGGGTCAGCGGTATGGCCAGCGCCCAGGAACCGGCGTTGAGCAAGGCCATGCGGCCCATCACGCGCTCCCAGCGCTGCAGCCGCGTTGGCAACTCGGCCGAGGGCACGGCAGCGCCCAGGTCCCGACGCAACTGGCGCCGCAAACCAACGAAGACGCAGGCCATGAGCGCCATGCCCAGCCACCACAGCAGCAGCGGCGCCTGGAAGGCACCCGTTTCGTGCCGCTGCAGCCAGACCACGATGCCGGGGATGATGAGGGCCGCCGCCTCGGACGAGCCCCGCGATGCGATGGACAGCAGCAGCCGCTGGCGCTGCTGCAGCTTCCACAGCGGCTCCGCAGGGCCGCCGTCGTGTTCAGAACTGGTCGCCATCCACGTAGAACCAGCGCCCGCCTTCGCGCACGAAGCGGCTGCGCTCATGCAGGCGCACGGCGTGGCCCGCCACGCGGTAGCGCGCGACGAATTCCACCTCGGCGCGGTCCTCGCCGGTGCTTCGGAAGTCCTTGACCGCCAGCCCCAGCCAGCGCGCCGAGGGCTCGAAGTCCAGCGTGGCGGGCCGCTGGCTGGCGTGCCAGGTGGCCAGCAGGTAGGCGGCGTCCTCACGCACGAAGGCGCTGTAGCGCGAGCGCATCAAGGCCTGGGCATCGGGCGCAGGGCAGTCGTCGAAATGGTCCAGGTAGCGGCCGCAGCAGGCATCGAAGGCCAGGGACCGGCCCTTGGCATCGTGCTGGCCACAGGGACAGGCCGGGGAGGTGGCGGCAGCGCTCATAGCGGCTGGCCCTGCGGAACTTGCGGAACCTGGGAGAGGACGGCGGGGGAGCAGGAGTGCATGTCAGTCACGGCCGCCTTGCTGCGACCGGGTTCTTGATGGAGGACAGGCGGGCCATGATACTGACCGCGGGCCTTCGGGCCTGTAAGGAGAGCCCATGTTTTCAATGTCGGTCCCGTGGTGGGAGTTCGTGGTGCGCGGCGTGGCCGTCTACCTGTTCTTGCTGGTGTTCCTTCGGCTGACGGGGCGGCGCCAGACGGGGCAGTACGCGCCCTTTGACCTGGTGCTGCTGCTCATCCTGTCGAATGCCGTTCAGAACTCCATGAATGCCGGGGACAACTCGCTGATCGGCGGCATGATCTCGGCCTCCACGCTGATCCTGTGCCATCTGCTGCTGTCCTGGCTGACTTTCCGTTATCCCGCGCTGGAGCGGCTCATCGACGGCAAGGCCCAGGCCCTGATCACGGACGGCCACCTGAACAAGGATCTGATGCGCGAGGAACGCATCACGCGCGACGATATCGAGGCCGCGCTGCGTGCGGGCGGCTGCCTGCACCTCAGAGAGGTGGAGCGCGCCACGCTGGAGACCGACGGCAGCATCACCGTCGTCCTGCGCCGCCGCGACAGCGAGAACGACGGCGATCCGCCGGTCTGAGCCTAGTCGAGCTGCTCCAGGAAGCGCTCGATGGCCAGGTTCACGGGCTGCGGATGCGTGAGGTTGGCCGCATGGCCGGCCCCCGGCACCTCCACCCACTGCGCCCTGGGCAAGGCCTTGGCCATGGCGCGTGCACGGTCGAGCGTGATGGCGATGTCGTCCGTGCCATGGATGACCAGTGCCGGTACGTGGATGTCGGGCAGTCGCGGGCTGATGTCATCGCGCTGGGCCAGCGCCAGAAAGCTCTGCCCCAGGTTGATGGGCGTGGCCTTCTTCCATTTGGCGCGCCAGGCGGCCGCGCCGCTCCAGCCCTGGCCCAGGATGGTGCGCTCCACCGTGGCCGCCATGTCGTCGCTGAGGCCATGCTCCATCCAGGCCCTCAGCAACGCCTCGTGGTGGGGCATCTGCTCGGGGTCTTCCAGCATGGCCTGGGTGTCGATCAGCACCAGCGCACGCATGACCTCGGGATGGATGAGCGCACAGCGCAGCGACAGATAGCCGCCCTGCGACATGCCCACCAGCACCGCGCGCTCCACGCCCAGGTGCGCCAGCAGGGCGGCCAGGTCGTCGGCCGAGTCGTAGTAGTCGAAGGGAGCGCAATGCGCGGGGTCCGCCGTCTGGCCATGGCCACGCTCGTCCCAGCTGATGCAGCGATAGCGATCCTGCAGCGCCTGGACCTGGGGAGCGAACATGGTGTGGTCCATGAGCAGTCCATGCGAAAACACCAGGACCGGGCCGCGCCCGCCCGTGTCCTCGTAGTAAAGGTTCTGGCCGTTGACGGAAGCAATGGGCATGTCGGGATCTCCTGCGAAGGTGGTCACAAACCTGCCGGAGTCCGGTGCCCGCCTCTCCCGGGCGCCGTCCCGGCGACGCTCCATGCTAAGCCCTGCGGGTGACGGGGCCATCCGGCCCGACCCGCAGCATAGTGAGGGGCCTCAGGCCAGGGCGCGCTGGATGAGAATTTTCTGCACGTCGCTCGTTCCCTCGTAGATCTGGCACACGCGCACGTCACGGTAGATGCGCTCGACGGGAAAATCGTTGACCACGCCATAGCCGCCCAGGGTCTGGATGGCTGCGCTGCACACGCGCTCGGCCATTTCGCTGGCGAACAGCTTGGCCATGGCCGCTTCCTTCAGGCAGGGCAGGCCGGCATCGCGCAGGCTGGCCGCATGCCAGATCAGCTGGCGCGCGGCCTCGATCTGCGTGGCGCAGTCGGCCAGGCGAAAGCCCACGGCCTGGTGGTTGAAGATGGGCTGGCCGAAGCTCTCGCGCTCCTTGGAGTACTGCAGCGCGCAATCGAAGGCCGCACGCGCCATGCCCACGCTTTGCGCGGCAATGCCGATGCGCCCGCCCTCCAGCGCCGACAGCGCAATCTTGTAGCCCTCGCCCTCGGCACCGATGAGGTTGGCGACGGGGATTCGGCAGCCCTCGAACTGGATCTGGGCCGTGTCCGAGCTGTGCTGGCCCAGCTTGTCCTCCAGCCGCAGCACCTGGTAGCCGGGTGCGGAGGTGGGCACGATGAAGGCGCTCATGCCGCGCTTGCCGGCCGCCTTGTCGGTGACGGCGATGACGATGGCCACGTCGCCGTTCTTGCCGCTGGTGATGAACTGCTTGACGCCGTTGATCACGTAGTCGTTGCCGTCGCGGGTGGCCGTGGTGCGCAGCGCCGAGGCGTCCGAGCCCACATGCGGCTCGGTCAGGCAGAAGGCGCCCAGCATCTCGCCGCGCGCCAGCGGCGCCAGCCATTGCTGCTTTTGCGCCTCGCTGCCGTAGCGCATGAGGATGGCGTTGACGGGGCAGTTGGTGACGCTGATCACCGTGCTGGTGCCGCCGTCGCCGGCTGCGATTTCCTCCAGCACCAGGGCCAGGCTCAGGTAGTCAAGGCCGGCGCCGCCGTATTCCTCGGGCACGCAGATGCCGTAGGCACCCAGCGCCGCCAGGCCCTGGTGCACGTTCTTGGGAAAGTGGTGTTCCTTGTCCCAGCGTGCGGCATGGGGCGTGATTTCGGTGCGCACGAAGTCGCGCACCGCGTCACGGATCATTTCCTGGTCTGCGTTGAGCAGCATGTCTTGTCTCCTGATTCTTGTTTCGTTGTTCGTTGTCCCGGCCGCAGCTACCAGGCGATGCGCTGCCCGTCGTGGCGCAGCATGCGGCCCCGATCAGCCGGCGTGACGCCGGCCAGGGTGCGGACCAGACCCTGCACGCTTTGCTCCACGGTGAAGGTGGCGGACTCGCCGCCCATGTCGGTCTGCACCCAGCCCGGGTCCAGCGCGACCACGGTGGCGCCGGGCCATTGCGGCTGGGCGCTGGCCACGACCATGTTGAGCGCGGCCTTGCTGACGCGGTAGAGCCAGGCGTCGGATTCTGCGCCGGCCAGCAGCGACATCTCGCTGGAGAACAGGCCGAACACGCCGCCCGCCGCCTCGACCATCGGCGCCACCTGGGGCAGCACCTGCATGGCGCCCAGCACATTGGTGTGCATGACGCGGTCGAACTGCTCGCGCGTGGGCGGCGTGGCCGAGCTGTGGGCATCCCACACTCCGGCCACGTACAGCGCCAGCTCGATCTTCTCGCCATCGAGCTGCCAGGCCAGGCCGCTGACGCTGGCCGGATCGGCCACATCCACCAGCAGCACCTTGGCGCCCGTGGCTTCGACGCGCTCGCGATCGGCCTCGCTGCGCACCGTGGCGACCACGCTGCGGCCCTGGGCCGCATAGGCCTCTACCAAGGCAAAACCGAGCCCGCGCGAGGCTCCCAACACCAGAGTGACTGCCATGTCTTTCGACCTTTCAAATGGAATGCGGTCAGAGGCCCTGCTCGCCCGCGATCTGTTTTTCGTAGCGATCGACCATGGCCTCCTGCGTCTCGGTGGGCGCAGGCAGGCCGATCTGCTGGTGGACCATCTGGTTCACCGACGGCATGACGTTGCGCGGCACCTGGGACTCGGGCTTCCAGAGCCGGGCGCGCATGAGGGCCTTGGCGCAGTGCAGATAGGCCTCCTGCACCTGGATCTCCAGAACGATCTTGGGCCGGAAGCCTTCGTTGGCGAACAGCGCCGTGTAGTGGGCCTCGTCGCGCAGCCTGGCCACGCCGTTGACGCGCAGCGTCTCGTCGAAGCCCGGCACCATGAACAGCAGGCCGATGCGCGGATCGGCGATCAGGTTGCTGAAGCTGTCCAGGCGGTTGTTGCCGCCCGAGTCGGGGATCAGCAGCGTCTGGTTGTCGGGCGCCTTGATGAAGCCCGGCTTTCCGCCGCGCGGCGAGGCATCCATCAGCGAGCCCGCCGCGCCCCCCGTGGCCACGATGCACAGCGGCGACAGCGCAATGAAGCGCAGGCAATGCCGGTCCAGGTCCACCTGCTGCTTGAGCAAGGCCCTTTCGGCCGGCATGGCATACAGGCTGCGCAACTGTTCTTCGCTGGTGATCATGGTCGAGAGGTCAAAGTAATAGCGGATCGGCCGATCCAAGTCTAGCTCTCTGGACGTCTGTGGCGCTGCCCATAAAACTGGCGCAATGCAAATCAGAGACACCGAGGAAGGGCCTGGGCCGGCCGCGCCGCCCCGCACCGAGGGTGTCGTCCCCCTTTCAGGGGGAGGGCGCGCAGCGCCTCAGGGGGTTACCATTTCTATCGCCATGGCTGTTCCCTCGCCGCCGCCTATGCACAGCGTGGCCAGGCCGCGCTTGCCGCCACGCGCCTGCAGGGCGTGCAGCAGCGTGACCAGGATGCGCGCACCGCTGGCGCCGATGGGGTGGCCCAGCGCGCAGGCGCCGCCGTTGACGTTGACCTTGTCGCGCGGCACGCCCAATTCGGCCATCAGGGCCATGGGCACGACGGCAAAGGCTTCGTTGACTTCCCACAGGTCCACATCCGCCGCCGTCCAGCCGGCCTTCTTGAGGGCCTTCTGCGTGGCGCCCACGGGGGCCGTGGTGAACCATTCGGGCTCCTGGGCATGCGTGGCATGGGCGACGATGCGCGCCAGCGGCTTGCAGCCCAGCTCCTTGGCCGTGGATTCGCGCATCAGCACCAGGGCGGCGGCGCCGTCGTTGATGCTGGAGCTCGATGCCGCCGTGATCGTGCCGTCCTTCTTGAAGGCGGGCTTGAGGCTGGCGATCTTGTCCAGCTTGGCCTTGGCCGGGCCTTCGTCGATGCTGACCGTGACATCGCCCTTGCGCGTGGAGACGGTGACGGGCGTGATCTCGGCCGCGAAGGCGCCGCTTTCCGTGGCGGCCTGGGCGCGCTTGACGCTTTCGATGGCGTAGGCGTCCTGCTGCTCGCGCGTGAAGTGGTATTTGGCGGCGCAATCCTCGCCAAAGGTGCCCATGGAGCGGCCCGGCTCGTAGGCGTCCTCCAGACCGTCGAGCATCATGTGGTCATAGACCTTGTCGTGGCCCATGCGGTAGCCGCCACGGCCCTTCTTGAGCAGGTAGGGCGCATTGGTCATGCTCTCCATGCCGCCGGAGACCACCACATCGCGGCTGCCCGCCACCAGCTGGTCATGGGCCAGGATGGTGGCCTCCATGCCGGCGCCGCACATCTTGGACAGGGTCACGGCGCCCGTGCTGCGCGGCAGGCCGCCCTTGAAGCCTGCCTGGCGCGCAGGCGCCTGTCCCTGGCCCGCCATCAGGCAGTTGCCGAACAGCACTTCGTCCACCTTCTCCGGCGCCACGCCGGCACGCTGCACGGCGGCCTTGATGGCGGCGCCGCCCAGATCGTGGGCCGCGAGATCGGCGAAGTCGCCCTGGAACGCGCCCATGGGGGTGCGGGCTGCGCCGACGATGACGATGGGGTCTTGCATGCTTATCTCCTGGATGTGGTGATGGTGAGGGGAAAACAAACGGGTCAGGCCAGCCAGCGGCTGCGCTCGTAGGGATAGACGTCGTGCACGTGGCCTTCGCGGATGCGCTGCTGGTGCCCCTGCCAGAAGGCGGGATCGAGCAGGTCGGCATGGTGGCGCATGAAAACTTCGCGCACGGCCGGATTGCCCAGCAAAAAGGGCGCGAAGGTTTCCGGGAACACATCGCGCGGGCCCACGGGATACCAGACCTCGCCGCTGAGCTCGTCTTCCTCGTTGCGCGGCGCAGGCACCTGGCGGAAATGGCAGTCGGTCAGGTATTCGATCTCGTCGTAGTCGTAGAACACCACCTTGCCGCCGCGCGTGATGCCGAAGTTCTTCCACAGCATGTCGCCCGGGAAGATGTTGGCGGCCACCAGGTCCTTGATGGCATTTCCGTATTCGATCACGGCGCTCTCCAGCCGCTGCCGCGGTCCCGGCAGGTCCAGCCCGTCATCGAAGCACTCCTGCAGCAGCAGGTTCAGCGGCACCATGCGCCGCTCTATGTAGAGGTGGGAGATGATGACCTCCTGCCGGCCATCGCCGTCGCGGTCGCTGATCTCGACCTGGCTGGGCGCGTGCTCCAGGATCTCGGCGATCAGCGCCTCCGAGAAGCGCTCGCGCGGGAAGGCCACCAGGCTGTACTCCAGCGTGTCGGCCATGCGCCCCACGCGGTCGTGCTGCTTGACCAGGCGGTACTTGGCCTTGACCTGCTCGCGGGTGATCTCCTTGGGCGCGGCGAACCGGTCCTTGATGAGCTTGAACACATAGGGAAAGCTGGGCAGGTCGAACACCAGCATGACCATGCCCTTGATGCCGGGCGCGATGCGGAACTGGTCGCGCGAATGGCGCAGGTGGTGCAGGAAGTCGCGGTAGAACAGCGTCTTGCCCTGCTTGGCCAGGCCCAGGGCGTTGTACAGCTCGGCACGCGGCTTGCGCGGCATGAGGCTGCGCAGGAACTGCACGTAGGCGCTGGGCACGTCGGTATCGACCATGAAGTAGGCACGCGCAAAGCTGAAGAGGCCGTGCAGGTCCTTCTCGCCGAACAGGGCCGCATGCAGCACCAGCCGGCCGTTGTCCCCATGCAGGATGGGCACGGCCCAGGACAGCTCGGCAAAGCCGTTGATGATCTTGCCGACGATGTAGGCGCCCTTGTTGCGGAAAAACAGGCTGGACAGCACCTGGATCTGGAAGTTGGCGTACAGGCGCATGGCCTGCAGCTGGGGCTCCAGGCGCTCGGCCAGGCGGGCGATGTCGCGCTCCAGGTCTTCAAAGGGGCGCTGCAGCGCGAACTGCTCCACGACTTCGCGCAGCGTCTGCGACAGTGTCTCGCGCGTGGGATAGAAGGCCAGGTAGGCCGGGCGTGCGGCCGGCTCCTGGTTCTCTATGTATTCCGTGCTGACGGCCGGCCGCACGAAGATGAAGTCGTTGTGGAAGTGCGTACGGTGCAGGATCTTGGTGGTGACCGAGTTGAAGAAGGTCTCGGCCAGCTCCGGCTGCAGGTGGTTGACCATGAGCCCGATGTAATGGCGCTTGATCTGCTGCCAGACCGGCATGGGCTGGGCGCCGGCCGCAAATTCCTTTTCAAGCCGGCGCACGCACTCGCGCACGCGCAGGTCGTAGAACTCGATGCGCTCGCGCTGGGCACGCTGCTGGCCCAGCCAGTCGGCAGTTTCGAAGCGGTGCTTGGCGCGGGCCGATTCGGCGCGGAACAGGCGGTAATGGCGGTTGAAGCCATCCATCATCGCCCGCGCGATGTCATGGGCAAGCAGGGTGTCCTGGGCAGGCATCGGCATGAAGTCTCCCGGGGTCCCGCCTGCCATGGCCGCTCAGTCGCGCTGGCGGCTGGCGACCAGCTCGACAGCCTCGGCATGGATGTTGGCGATGCCGCCGACACCGGGCACGGTCATCTGCAGATTGGTGATCAGGCCGTCCTTCAGGCCATAGCACCAGCCGTGCAGCGTGACCTTCTGGCCGCGCGCCCAGGCATCCTGCATCACCGTGCTCTGCGCCACATTGATCACCTGCTCGATGGCATTGAGCTCGCACAGCGCGTCATGGCGCCATTGCGGCGACAGGCTGGCCAGCAGCGCCTGGTGCTTGTCGCGCACGTCCTTCACGTGGCGGATCCAGTTGTCGGCCAGGCCCACGCGCACATCCTCCAGTGCCGCCAGCACGCCGCCGCAGCCATAGTGGCCGACGACCATCAGGTGCTCGACCTTGAGCTGGTCCACCGCGTACTGGATGGTGGACAGGCAGTTCAGGTCGCTGGGCACGACCACGTTGGCCACGTTGCGGTGCACGAACACCTCGCCGGGCTCCAGGCCCGTGATCTGGTTCGCGGGCACGCGGCTGTCGGAACAGCCGATCCACATGTAGCGGGGTTTTTGCTGCGCCATCAGCCCAGTGAAGAAACCGGGCCGGTCACGCTCCACCTGCTGGGCCCATTCGCGGTTGTGGACAAACAGCTCTTCGATGGAGGTTGTGCTCATAAACAATCCTTTTGTTGGGGTCAAACTCAAGAACGGCGCAGCAGGCAGGCGAAAGATCAGCAGGTCTCTGCGAACAGCTCGCGGCCGATCAGCATGCGACGGATCTCGCTGGTGCCGGCGCCGATCTCATAGAGTTTCGCATCCCGCCAGAGGCGACTCAGTGGGTATTCGTTGATATACCCATTACCCCCATAGATTTGAACGCCTTCGCCGGCCATCCATGTCGCCTTCTCGGCGCACCACAGGATGACGCTGGCGCAATCCTTGCGAACTTGGCGAACATGCTCGGTTCCCAGCAGATCGAGGTTTTTGGCGACCGTATAGGCAAAGGAGCGGCCCGCTTGCAGCACGGTGTACATGTCGGCCACCTTGCCCTGGATGAGCTGGAACTCGCCAATGCTCTGGCCGAACTGCTTGCGGTCATGGATGTAGGGCACGACGTTGTCCATCACCGACTGCATGATGCCCAGCGGCCCGCCGGTCAGCACGGCGCGCTCATAGTCCAGGCCGCTCATCAGCACCTTGGCGCCGTTGTTCAAGCCGCCCAGCACGTTCTCGGCCGGCACCTCGACGTTCTCGAACACCAGCTCGCCCGTGTGGCTGCCACGCATGCCCAGCTTGTCCAGCTTCTGGGCAATGGAAAAGCCCTTCATGCCCTTCTCGATCAGGAAGGCAGTCACGCCGCGGGCGTTCAGCTCGGGCTCGGTCTTGGCGTAGACCACCAGGGTGTCGGCATCGGGACCATTGGTGATCCACATCTTGGTGCCGTTGAGCAGGAAGTAGCCGCCCTTGTCCTCGGCCCTGAGCTTCATGCTGATCACGTCCGAGCCGGCGCCGGGCTCGCTCATGGCCAGCGCGCCCACATGCTCGCCGCTGATCAGCTTGGGCAGGTACTTCGCCTTTTGCGCTTCATTGCCGTTGCGGTTGATCTGGTTCACGCAAAGATTGCTGTGCGCGCCGTAGGACAGGCCCACCGATGCGCTGGCACGCGAGATTTCCTCCATCGCCACCATGTGGGCCAGGTAGCCCATGTCGGCACCGCCGTACTGCTCGGACACGGTGATGCCCAGCACGCCCAGGTCGCCGAACTTGCGCCACAGGTCCATGGGGAACTGGTCGTCGCGGTCGATCTCGCCGGCGCGCGGTGCAATCTCGGCCTGTGCGAACTCGCGCACGGCATCGCGCAGCGCGTCGATGTCCTCGCCCAGTTGGAAGTTCAGGCCCGGCAGGTTGGAAAGGCTCATCTCATGTCTCCTGTGGAAATTGGGGGAAAGAACGCCGCCCGGCTCAATCGGCCAGATCGCGGCCCTGCACGCACATCAGCGTGCAGCCCATGGTGGCAATCAGTTTCTCGCGGCCTTCGTCGATGGCGTAGGCGCGCCCTTCGGTCACGGTGATGGTGCGGCCCGGCTTGAGCACACGGCCTTCCATGCGAAAGCGCTGGCCCTTGGCAGGGGCCAGCAAGTTGATCTTGAATTCAATGGTGAGCACGGCAGCATCGGCCGGCATCAGGGTCAGCCCTGCGTAGCCGCAGGCGGAATCCAGCGCCGCGGAAACCATGCCGGCATGCAAAAAGCCATGCTGCTGCGTCAGCCCGGGCGCCCAGTCCAGGCAGACATCGACGGCACCGGGCTCCAGCAAGGACAGCTCGGCGCCCAGGGTGTGCATCGCGCCCTGGCGTGCAAAACTGTCTTGCACACGGCGGGCAAAGTCGCTGTTGGCAGGTTCCAGGCGGGGCACGGTCAAGGCAAGCCTCACAAATTACGTTTACGTAAACGTCAATTATGAAGCATTTTTCCCATCCAGGTGTTTCAACAAAGTGCGGGCCTCGGATTCCTGCTCTCGCACCTCGGCCAGGTTGGCCTGCAGATCGGCCAGGCGGTCTTCGAGCTGGCGGCGGTGCACAGCCAGCACCTCCAGGAATTTGCGCAGTTGCACGCCCGTGTCACGGGGGCTGTCGTAGAGATCGATGATCTCCTTGGCTTCGTTCAGAGACAGTCCCAGCCGCTTGGCCCGCAAGGTCAGGCGAAGACGTGTGCGATCACGCGCGCTGTAGACGCGATTGCGTCCGCCAGGCCCGGCACGCTCGGGTTCAAGCAGGCCCATGTCCTCATAGAAGCGGATGGCCCGGGTCGTGAGATCGAACTCCTTGGCAAGATCGCTGATGGTGTAGGTGGTCGACATGGCTGGAGAGTCCGCCGGCATCCACAGCCGGCGGCCATGGGAATGCGACGTTGACGTTAACGTCAATGCTAGCGGAATTGTCCGCAGGAAACTGCGCCGGATGTTGCATCCGGGTGCGGCGAAGAAGCCCGGCAGGAATAAAAAGAGAGCGCGTCAGCGCTCTCTTTTTTGGGTTGTCCGTTTTCGGATGTTCCGTTGAGCCGTCCGTTTTGGCGGTTCAGCCTGTTTCCCCGTTTCCTGCAGCCCAATGCAAAAAACCCCGTAGCTTTGGGCTACGGGGTTTCTTGGGCTGTAAGAGCCTGACGATGACCTACTTTCACACGGGAACCCGCACTATCATCGGCGCAAAGTCGTTTCACTGTCCTGTTCGGGATGGGAAGGAGTGGTACCAACTTGCTATGGTCATCAGGCATAACTTGTTGTCATGCTGCTCTTGCGAGCAACACAACGAATTCATAGAGTCTGTAATCAGCTTTGTATTTTGACTGCGCCTTACTTGGCATAACCACCTTGATGATCAACGTCATCAAAGTTATAGGGTCAAGCCTCACGAGCAATTAGTACTGGTTAGCTTAACGCATTACTGCGCTTCCACACCCAGCCTATCAACGTCCTGGTCTTGAACGACTCTTCAGGGGGCTCAAGGCCCCGGCAGATCTCATCTTGAAACGAGTTTCCCGCTTAGATGCTTTCAGCGGTTATCTCTTCCACACTTAGCTACTCGGCAATGCCACTGGCGTGACAACCGATACACCAGAGGTGTGTCCACTCCGGTCCTCTCGTACTAGGAGCAGGCTTCCTCAAATCTGCAGCGCCCACGGAAGATAGGGACCAAACTGTCTCACGACGTTTTAAACCCAGCTCACGTACCTCTTTAAATGGCGAACAGCCATACCCTTGGGACCGACTACAGCCCCAGGATGAGATGAGCCGACATCGAGGTGCCAAACACCGCCGTCGATATGAACTCTTGGGCGGTATCAGCCTGTTATCCCCAGAGTACCTTTTATCCGTTGAGCGATGGCCCTTCCATACAGAACCACCGGATCACTATGTCCTGCTTTCGCATCTGCTCGACTTGTCAGTCTCGCAGTTAAGCACGCTTATGCCATTGCACTATCGTCACGATGTCCGACCGTAACTAGCGTACCTTCGAACTCCTCCGTTACGCTTTGGGAGGAGACCGCCCCAGTCAAACTGCCTACCATGCACTGTCCCCGATCCCGATAAGGGACCTGGGTTAGAACCTCAAACGCACCAGGGTGGTATTTCAACGTCGGCTCCATGAGAACTAGCGTCCTCACTTCAAAGCCTCCCACCTATCCTACACAGATCCGTTCAAAATCCAATACAAAGCTACAGTAAAGGTTCATGGGGTCTTTCCGTCTTTCCGCGGGGAGATTGCATCATCACAAACATTTCAACTTCGCTGAGTCTCTGGAGGAGACAGTGTGGCCATCGTTACGCCATTCGTGCAGGTCGGAACTTACCCGACAAGGAATTTCGCTACCTTAGGACCGTTATAGTTACGGCCGCCGTTTACTGGGACTTCAATCAAGAGCTTGCACCCCATCATTTAATCTTCCAGCACCGGGCAGGCGTCACACCCTATACGTCCACTTTCGTGTTTGCAGAGTGCTGTGTTTTTATTAAACAGTCGCAGCCACCGATTTTTTGCAACCGCTTTGGGCTCCCTTTGTTCAAGTTCACCTACTTGCGGCATACCTTCTCCCGAAGTTACGGTATCAATTTGCCGAGTTCCTTCTCCAGAGTTCTCTCAAGCGCCTTAGAATACTCATCTCGCGCACCAGTGTCGGTTTGCGGTACGGTCGTGTGTAGCTGAAGCTTAGTGGCTTTTCCTGGAAGCAGGGTATCACTCACTTCGTCTGCAAGCAGACTCGTTATCACCCCTCATCTAAGCCCGGCGGATTTGCCTACCAGGCACGACTACAGGCTTGAACCAACATATCCAACAGTTGGCTGAGCTAACCTTCTCCGTCCCCACATCGCACTACACATCGGTACAGGAATATTGACCTGTTTCCCATCAGCTACGCATCTCTGCCTCGCCTTAGGGGCCGACTCACCCTACGCCGATGAACGTTGCGTAGGAAACCTTGCGCTTACGGCGAGGGGGCTTTTCACCCCCTTTAACGCTACTCATGTCAGCATTCGCACTTCTGAT
>NZ_CP049795.1:3407500-4235000 GCF_018437695.1 Delftia sp. WY8 | reverse complement strand
GAGCAGCGCGTGGAGGAGACTCTGCAGCGGCTGCACCTCGATCCCGAAGCCGTGGTGGGCACCCTGTCCGGCGGGATGAAGAAGCGCGTGGCACTGGCCCAGGCCCTGGTGGCGAGACCCGATGTACTGCTGCTGGATGAGCCGACCAACCACCTGGATCTTGACGCCATCGAGTGGCTGGAAGAGTTGCTGCTGAACTTCAAGGGCAGCGTGGTGACCATTACGCACGATCGATCCTTCCTGGACCGGGTTTCCACGCGCATCGTGGAGCTGGATCGTGGAACGCTGCGCTCGTATCCCGGCAATTTCGTCCAGTACCAGCAGACCAAGGAGGATCAGCTGGCCCAGGAGGCCGTGATCAATGCCAAGGCCGACAAGCTGCTGGCCCAGGAAGAGGTCTGGATCCGCAAGGGCGTGGAAGCCCGCCGCACGCGCAGCCAGAGCCGCATCGGCCGGCTTGAGCAGTTGCGGGCCAACCGCGCTGCCCGCCGCGAGGTGCTGGGTGGCGTGAAGATGGACATTGCGTCGGGTCGAGGCGACGGCTATCAGGGCAAGATCGTGGCCGAGTTGACGGATGTGGCCAAGTCCTTTGGCGACAAGAACATCGTCTCCCACTTCACCGCCACCATTTTGCGCGGAGACAAGGTGGGCCTGATCGGACCCAACGGCGCAGGCAAGACGACGCTGCTCAAGATGATTCTGGGCGAACTGGCACCTGACAGCGGCCAGGTGCGGCTGGGGGCGAATCTGCAGGTGGCGTACTTCGACCAGATGCGTCACCAGATCGACATGGATGCCACGCTGGAGGACTTCATCAGCCCCGGCAGCGAGTGGATCGAGATCGGCAGCCAGAAGAAGCACGTGAAGAGCTATCTGTCGGATTTCCTGTTCTCTCCGGCGCGCGCCCATTCCCCCGTTCGCTCGCTGTCTGGCGGGGAGCGCAACCGCCTGCTGCTGGCCCGGCTGTTTGCCCGGCCCGCGAATGTGCTGGTGCTGGACGAGCCGACCAACGATCTCGATATCGAGACGCTGGAAATGCTGGAAGACCTGCTGCAGAACTACGACGGCACCGTTTTTCTGGTCAGCCATGACCGCAGTTTCCTGGACAACGTGGTCACCAGCACCATCGCCTGGGAAGGCCCGGGCCAATGGCGCGAATATGAAGGCGGCGTGCAGGACTGGCTGGATCAGTCCCGCCGCAGCCGCGATCTGGCTGAGGCCGCGCAGCCCAAGCCATCCAAGGAAGAGGCCAAGCCCGTTGCGGCACGCAGCGACGGCAAGCCCAAGCGCAAGCTCAGCTACAAGGAGCAGCGTGAGCTCGATCAGTTGCCCGAAAGCATTGCAGCGCTGGAGGCAGAGCAGAAGTCCATTCGGGAAGCCTTGGCCGATGGTTCGCTGTATGCCAGCGACAATTCCCGCGCCGTTCAGTTGCATCAGCGCGATGGCGAGATCGATGAGCAGCTGATGGAGGCGCTGGAGCGCTGGAGCGCACTGTCGGAGTGAGCTTTCTTCGGACGAAAAAAAAAGAGCGCATGGCGCTCTTTTTTCATGGGTGCCGCCAGGACCGGCCGTTGCACTCAAATGCGGTGGTGAACCTGGTCCGAACCTATGCGCAGCTTGCCCAGCAAGGCGGAGGCGATCTGGTTGAGGGGCAGCACCTCGTCGGCCGCACCATGGGCGATGGCCTCGCGCGGCATGCCGAAGACGATGCAGCTGGCTTCGTCCTGCACGAAGTTGTAGCTGCCCGCATCGCGCATTTCACGCATGGCGACCGCGCCATCGGCACCCATGCCGGTGAGCATGATGCCGTAGGCGTTGCGGCCCGCACAGGCCGCCACCGACTTGAAAAGCACCTCGACCGAAGGCTTGTGGCGATTCACGGGCGGGCTGTCATCCACCACGGCGACATAGTTGGCACCGCTGCGCTGCACGGAGAAATGCTTGCCGCCCGGTGCGATGTAGGCGTGGCCGGGCAGCAGCCGCTCGCCCTGCTGTGCTTCCTTCACGGTCATCTGGCACAGGCTGTTGAGTCGGGCCGCGAAGCTGGTGGTGAAGCCCGGCGGCATGTGCTGGGTGATGACGATGGCCGGGCAGTCGGCCGGCAGATGGGTGAGCACTTCACGGATGGCCTCCGTGCCGCCGGTGGAGGCACCGATGGCAATCAGCTTTTCCGTGGACAGCCGCCCCAGCAGCGACGCCGGTGCAGCCTGGCGCGGCGCGCTCATGCCAGCCGAGGCGGAGACCGGCGCCACCGCGCTGCCGGTGGCGGGAGCCGCACTGCGCGGAGCGACCGGCAGGCGCCGGACCTGGGCCACGGCAGCAACGCGGATCTTGTCCACGATCTGCGCGGCCAGCTCCTGCAGGCCGTTGGACACGCCCACGCGCGGCTTGGCCACGAAGTCGATGGCGCCCAGCTCCAGCGCGCGCATGGTGACCTCGGCGCCGCGCTCGGTCAGCGTGGAGATCATGACCACCGGCATGGGGCGCAGCCGCATGAGCCGGCCCAGGAAGTCGATGCCATCCATGCGGGGCATTTCCACATCGAGCGTGATCACGTCGGGATTCATCTCGCGGATCATCTCGCGTGCGATCAGCGGATCGTTGGCCGAGCCGATGCATTCCATGTCGTGCTGGCGATTGATGATCTCGGACAGCAGACTGCGCACCAGCGCAGAGTCGTCCACCACGATCACCCTGATTTTCCTGTCCATTCCTTTGAACCTTCCTCAAAACAGGTCGACCGAGCCGCCTGCCGTATTGCGTGCCACGACGGCTGCATTGCCGCGCGTGAATTCCTGCTGTACCAGCTCCTCCGGATGGGCATGTGCCAGGCGCTTGACCATGGCCTTGCCGCTGGCGGGGAAGAACACCACCTTGCGCGGGTAGATGTCCAGCACATCCTCCGAGACGATGGGGATGCGTTCGGTCTGCAGGTACTGCGTGACGAAGGCGGTATTGCGTTCGCCCACGTTCATGGTGGTGAAGTTGTGCATCACCTGCCCGCCGCCGAAGATCTTGGCCTGCAAAGACTCGCGCCGTGCGCCGAGCTTGAGCATTTCGTTGATCAGCAATTCCATGGCGTACGAGCCGTAGCGGCCCGACGCATCAGCGGAGTCGCCGTCGGGCAGCATGAAATGGTTCATGCCGCCCACGCGCATGGTGCGGTCCCAGATGCAGGCCGAGATGCACGAGCCCAGCACGGTGACCAGGATCACGTCCTCGTTGGAGACGAAGTATTCGCCCGGCAGCACCTTGACGGCGTTGTGCTGGAAATGCGGGTCGTAGTAGAAGAACGACGCCTCGCCGGGGTAGCGCTGCTGGCGCTTGAGCTGCTCCAGCGAGGAGCGCGGCACCGGGTCGCCCGGCGCCGGGTAGTCCGCAGCGGTATAGCTGTTGATGCGCGGCGTGCGGCGGCGCTCCGAAGGCGGCGGGGGCGGAGCGAAGGCGGAGCGGTCTCCGATCATGGGAAGACCCCCTTGTGTGCGGCAGGACCTGCGTCAGCGGCGCTCATAGACCGTCTTCCCCTTGAGCGTGAACAGATCGCGCGAGTCGCTGAAGTTCTCGGCATGTCCGACGAACAGCAGGCCCCCGGGCTTCATGACGCGGTGGATGCGCTCCAGCACGCGGCGCTGCGTGGCCGCATCGAAGTAGATCATCACGTTGCGGCAGAAGACCACGTCGAAGGGATCGCGGAACGGCCAATCGTCACGGATCAGATTGACGTTGAGAAACTCCACCAGGCGGCGCAGCTCGGGCTTGACGCGCACCAGGCCCGCATTGCCGGCCTTGCCCCGCAGGAAGAAGCGGTGCAGGCGCTCGGCGCTCATGCCCTTGATGCTTTCGGCGCGATAGACACCGGCCGACGCCGTGTCCAGCACACGCGAGTCGATGTCGCTGGCCTGCAACTGGAAGCTGGGCGTGGCGCCCAGCACTTCCAGGGCCGTCATGACGATGGAGTAAGGCTCTTCCCCGGTCGAGGCCGCGTTGCACCAGACCTTCCAGGCCGTGCCGGCCGGCTTGCTGCGCAGATGCTGGGCAAAGATCTCGAAATGGTGCTGCTCGCGAAAGAACGCGGTGAGATTGGTGGTCAGCGCGTTCACGAACTCCTGCCACTCCACGCCATCGGACTGGGACTCCAGCCAGTCCAGGTAGGTAGCAAAGCTGTCGTAGCCCGTCTCGCGCAGGCGCCGCGACAGGCGGCTGTAGACCATGGCGTGCTTGCCATCGTGCAGGCTGATGCCGGCACGCTGGTAGATCAGCGCCTGCACGCGGGCGAAGTCCCGCGACGACCATTCGAATTCGCGCCCCTGGGCCAGGGGCCCGTTGGCTGCCCCGTCGTCAGCGACGGGGCGCGCGGCCAGTGCCGCATTGGAAGAACCGGATCGCATGAGGGCGCTCAGTGCAAGAACGGGTCTCAGTCGGCCGAAGCGACCAGGCCCATATCCACGTTGTTCATGAGCTTTTCGATGTCCAGCAGGATGAGCATGCGCTCGCCCACCGAACCCAGGCCCAGGATGCAGCCGCTGTCGATGGCGCTTTCGATGTCCGGCGCGGGGCGCACGGCTTCGGGAGCCAGCTCCATCACGTCGCTGACCGAGTCCACCACGATGCCCACCACGCGGTTGCGCAGGTTCAGGATGATGACGACGGTGAAGCTGTTGTATTCGACCTGGGAGCAGTTGAACTTCAGGCGCATGTCCACGATGGGCACGATGGTGCCGCGCAGATTCACCACGCCCTTGATGAACTCCGGCGCATTGGCGATGCGCGTGGGCGGCTCGTAGCCGCGGATTTCCTGCACCTTCAGAATGTCGATGCCGTATTCCTCCTGGTCCAGGCGGAAGGTCAGGTACTCGCGCGCGCCGGTGGCGACGCCTGCAGTCTTAGCGATCACGCTCATTGCTCAGCTCCTCAACTGTCGGGCCCGCGCCGTGGTGGCGAAAGCCATGGTTTTTGGCGGCGCGCAGGCTCTGCCTGCGGCTCCGTCGTTTGTCGTCAGGTATCCCTGTCCCATTCAGTGGCGCGCGCGGCGCACCAGCGCACCCGTGTCCAGAATCAGCGCCACCGTGCCATCGCCCAGGATGGTGGCGCCCGAAACGTTGGGCACCTTGCGATAGTTCGATTCCAGGTTCTTGACCACCACCTGGTGCTGGCCCAGCAGCTCGTCGACCAGCAGGGCCACGCGGCTGCCGTCGGACTCGACCACCACCATGATGTTGCTGGACTGGCTGGTGTCGCTGCGCGGCACACGGAAGGTCTTTTCCAGCGCGAACACGGGCATGTACTCGTCGCGCACCTTGACCAGTTGCGTGCCGTTGGCCACGGTGTTGACGTCCTCTTCCTTGACCAGGAAGGACTCGACCACCGAGGACAGCGGCAGGATGTAGACCTCGTCGCTGACGCCCACCGACATGCCGTCCATGATGGCCAGGGTCAGCGGCAGGCGAACGGCCACGCGCATGCCCTTGCCCTGGTTGGACTCGATCTCCACCGAGCCGCCCAGCGCCGCGATGTTGCGCTTGACCACGTCCATGCCCACGCCGCGCCCGGACACGTCGGTCACCACATCGGCCGTGGAGAAGCCCGGCGCGAAGATCAGCTGCCAGACATCCTGATCGGGCATGCTGTCCGAGACATCCATGCCGCGCTCGCGGGCCTTCTTGAGAATCTTCTCGCGGTTCATGCCGCGGCCGTCGTCGCGCACCTCGATGACGATGGAGCCGCCCTGATGGGAGGCTGCCAGCGTCAGCGTGCCATGCTCGGACTTGCCAGCGGCCAGGCGCTCCTCGGGCATTTCGATGCCGTGGTCCACGCTGTTGCGCACCAGATGGGTCAGCGGGTCGGTGATCTTCTCGACCAGGCCCTTGTCCAGTTCGGTGGCTTCGCCCAGCGTGATCAGGTCGATCTTCTTGCCCAGCTTGCCGGCCAGGTCGCGCAGCATGCGCGGGAAGCGGCTGAACACGGTGGACATGGGAATCATGCGGATGGACATCACCGATTCCTGCAGATCGCGCGTATTGCGGTCCAGATCGGCCAGGCCTGCCAGCAGTTGCTGGTAGGCCGATGCATCCAGCCCGTGGCTGTTTTGCGCCAGCATGGCCTGGGTGATGACCAGCTCGCCCACCAGGTTGATGAGCTGATCGACCTTGGCCACCGACACACGGATGCTGGTCGACTCCATCTGCGCCTGCTGCGCCTGGGCAGCCGTCTTGGCAGCAGGCTTGGCCGCGGCACCGGCCGGCTGGATGGCCAGCGCGCCGTCGGCCTGGGGCATGCCGGGTGCACCGTTGAAGAAGCCGTAGGCCTCTTCGGCGGGCGGAATGGCGACCGAGGCCAGGGCGGCGTCGGGATCGTGCGCGGCATGCTCTTCGGCGACGGGGGCTTCGGCCACCTGCACCGCTTCGGTTGCAGGAGCGGCCCCGGCCGCCTCATCGGCTGCCGTGATGCGAACCTGCTCCTTGGCCACGTGGAAGGCGAACAGATCGAGCAGGTCGTCGTCGGTGGACGAGGTCTGCACGGCAAAGAGGCGGCTTTGCGGCTGATCGCAGGCCAGGTCCTCGATGCGGCCCAGGCCGGGAATGTCGCGGAACAGTTCCTTGATGGCCTCGGCCATCTCCAGACGCTCCAGCGGACCGATCAGGATGTGCAGCGAACGGCCGCCACTGGCGGGTGCCGTTCCGACGGCGCCGCCCGATACGGGCGCGGCAGGCGCGGGCGCCTCGACCGGCGCTGCCACGGGAGCAGGCGCCGGTGCCGGTGCAGCGGCCGGGGCGGCTGTTGCAGGCACGGCACTGCGGCCTTCTGCCAGCATCTCGATGCGCGCCACCAGATCCGTGGTGGACAGGGCCTCGCCCTCGTTGCCGGCCTGGTGGCGTGCCAGCAGGCTGCGGCTGGCATCGGCCGACTCCAGCAGCACGTCGACCATTTCCGGAATCGGTGTGATCTCGTGCCGGCGCAGCCGGTCGAGCAGCGACTCCATGCGGTGCGTCAGCTCGGTCACATCGGCAAAGCCGAAGGTGGCCGCGCCGCCCTTGATCGAGTGCGCGCAACGGAAAATGCCGTTGAGCTCCTCGTCGTTGGCCGCCGACAGATCCAGATTCAGCAGCATCTGCTCCATCTGGTCGAGGTTCTCGGCCGCTTCTTCGAAGAAGATTTGATAGAACTGGCTCAGGTCGAAGTCTGCGCCCGCTCCTGCCCCATCCTGGTGTAGATCCGCCATCTTTGGTCCTGCTGTTTCCTGTTGCCCGTACTTATCGGCTCAACGCATTACTTTCTGAATGACTTCGATCAAACGGTTCGGATCGAAGGGCTTGACCAGCCAGCCCGTGGCGCCCGCAGCGCGTCCGGCCTGCTTCATCTGGTCGCTGGATTCGGTGGTGAGAATGAGAATGGGCGTGTTCTGGAACTTCGGGTTTTCGCGCAGCTTGCGCGTCAGGCCGATGCCATCGAGGCGCGGCATGTTCTGGTCGGCCAGCACCAGATCGACTTGTTCGAGCTGGGCCTTTTCGAGCGCATCCACGCCGTCCACGGCCTCCACGACGCGAAATCCCGCTCCTGCGAGGGTGAACGCCACCATCTTTCGCATCGAGGGGGAATCATCAACAGCCAGAATCGATCGCATGTATAGCTCCAACAGACGGGCAATAAAAGGTGGATGGGTGCATGGTCAGCGGTCAGAACAGTTCGACCGAGCCAGCATCCATCTCGCTTTGCGTGACGGGATTGGGCCGGTCGGGTATCGCCGGCAGGCCCAGGGAATCGTCCTCTCCCTCGTCCACACCCATGGTGGCTGCGGCCAACTGGAACGCGCAGCCTTGCAAAATCTTCGTAATATGGGCGATCAGTTGGGAGGACATGTCGTGAAACTGCAACTCGGTCACCGCCAGCCTCAACGTGGACCGGGCGGCATCGAGCTGGGGCAAGGCGGCTAGCGCCTCGCCGGCCAGCTGGCCGTGGGTCTCGTCGAAACGGTCCAGCAGGTTCTGCGTTGCGTGATTGAGAAGGCCTTCCAGGCGCTGCAGATCGCGCATCGCCACCAGCAAGGCATCCTGCAGGTCTGCGGCCACCATGACGGGCATGGGGACGGCAGGCTCGCCCGAAGGCTTGTGCATTGACTGCATTGTTACTCCACCACCAGCGTTTCAGCCCAACGTGCGCCGTGCCTTGCAGCACGGCCAACCCTTGTCAATCGTTCACGGGAATGCCGCGCATCCCTTGGTGTACACGACCATTTGCATTTATGTTCCAAAATGTATCTCATGATAGCGCCCCCGGGGATGCCAGACCACCGCACAAGCCCTTGCGCATACTGCACATCGAGGATTCCGCCGCCGACCAGGCGCTGGCGCGGCTGAGCCTGCTGCGCGGCGGGCTGGTCTGCGAGATTGTCGTGGTCGACACGCTCGATGATGCCGCAGCTGCGCTGCACAACCAGGCATTCGACCTCATCCTGGCCGACTACCACCTGCCCGGCTTCACGGCGCTGGATGCCTGGGAGCTGGTTCGCCGCCAGCCCGGGCATCCGCCCTTCGTGCTGCTGTCCGGCGCCATCGGCGAGTCGGCCGCCGTGGATGTGATGCGCGAGGGCATCAGCGACTATCTGCTCAAGGACCACATCACGCGCCTGCCCCATGTGGTCTCGCATGCGCTGGAAGTGCACGAGGCCCGCCTGGCACGCCGGCGCGCGGCGGCCGAGCTGGCGGCGTCCGAGCGGCGCCTGGCCGACCTGACCGAGCACCTGCAGACCTCCACCGAGCGCGAGCGCGCCAGCATCGCCCGCGAGATCCACGATGACATCGGCGGCTCGCTGACCTCGGTGAAGTTCGACGTGGCCTGGATCGCGCGCAATGCGCCCGAGGGCGGGCTGCGCGAGCATGCGCTGGCTGCGCTGGAGATGCTGGAGCACGCGCTGGGCGCCAGCCAGCGCATCATGATGAACCTGCGCCCGCCCGTGCTGGACCAGGGACTGGTGGCCGCCGTCCAGTGGCTGGCCGAGAATTTCGAGCGCCGCACGGGCGTGCCCACCCGTGTGCGCAGCAGCCGCGAAAGCATGGACATCGCGCCCGACATCCAGGTCGTGGCCTACCGCACGGCCCAGGAGGCGCTGACCAACGTCGGCAAATATGCCCAGGCGCGCCATGTGGACATCGATCTCTCCGACCGCGAAGGTTTTCTCACGCTGGAGGTGACGGACGACGGCGTGGGCCTGGCCGACGGCGCCCGCGACAAGCCCGAATCCTTCGGCCTGCGCGGTCTGGGCGAGCGCGCGCGCACCGTTCGGGGCTGGCTGGATGTCAGCAGTCAAGCCGGACGCGGAACCTCGGTCATCGTCTCCATTCCGCTGGACGATGGCGGCGCTTGCCCTAATATCCCGGGCAATGAATGCTGAACGCCATGGCGGCGTGACCCTTTTTCCAGGAGGCCGACTTTGATCCACGTGGTGCTGTGCGACGACCATGCGGTGCTGCGCCGGGGCATCCGCGACACCCTGGCCGAGGCAGTGGACATCAGCGTCACCGCAGAAGCAGGCAGCTATGCCGAGCTGCGTGAGCAGCTGCGCACCGCCGCCTGCGACGTGCTGCTGCTGGACATCAACATGCCCGGCCGCAGCGGCCTGGAGGCCCTGGCCAGCGTGCGCGAGACCCATCCGCTGATCAAGGTGCTCATGGTCTCCATGTACCCCGAGGACCAGTACGCGCTGCGCTGCCTCAAGGCGGGCGCCCAGGGATATGCCAACAAGGCGGGCGATCCGATGCTGCTGATCGAGGCCGTGCGCACGGTGGCCACGGGCCGCAAGTACCTGACGTCCGAAGTGGCCCAGATGCTGGCCGACAGCCTGGCCCAGCCCGCACCCCAGGTGCCGCATGAAAGCCTGTCCGAGCGCGAGCTGCAGACGCTGATCAAGATCGCGGCCGGGCAGCGGCTGACCGACATTGCCACCGAGCTGATGCTCAGCCCCAAGACCGTCAGCGTCTACCGGGCGCGCGTGCTGGAAAAACTGCAGATGAGCAGCAACGCCGAACTCACGGCCTACGCCATCCACAACCAGCTGATCTGAGGCTTTTGCGGCCGGCAGAGCGGAAAATCTGTTGTTTTTCACAACTGCTTACATTGAGGTGCCAAACACCGCGATGCCGCGCTGCAGCAAGGCGACCAGGGGCTGCTCGAGCAGCGGCAGCGTGGCCATCAATCCCGTCAGGCCCACGGTGAGCGTGACCGGGAAGCCCACGGCATAGATGTTCATCTGCGGTGCCACGCGCGAAATGATGCCCAGCACCAGGTTCACGAACAGCAGCATGGCGACCATGGGCAGGGCGATCCAGAAGGCGCTGGCAAAGACCGCCGCCCCCATCTCGTGCAGCCGCATCTGGTTGATGGCCTGCAGGAAGCTGCCGTCCACAGGAAACGCCTCGTAACTCTTGAGCACGGCCATCAGCACCAGCAGGTGTCCGTTGATGACGATGAACAGCAGCGTGGAAATCTGGACCATGAAGCGCGCCACGGCGCTGAGCTGGGCATTGGTCGTGGGATCGAAGAAGCTGGCGAAGTTCAGGCCCATCTGCAGGCCGACCACCTCGCCCGCCACCTCCACGGCGGCAAACACCAGGCGCACGGCAAAGCCCACGGCCAGTCCCACGCCGACCT
This sequence comes from Delftia sp. WY8, assembly GCF_018437695.1. Taxonomy (NCBI): domain Bacteria; kingdom Pseudomonadati; phylum Pseudomonadota; class Betaproteobacteria; order Burkholderiales; family Comamonadaceae; genus Delftia; species Delftia sp. WY8. The sequence goes on along the minus strand of NZ_CP049795.1, from coordinate 4,224,356 downwards.
GCTGTATCAGCGTCCCCAGCGCCTGCGGCGAGTTGATGCCGATCACGGGCTGATCGCCCAGCACGGGCTGCGCGCACACCGCGACCAGGAAGGCCAGGCCGATCTTCAGCCGCATGGGAATGACGCGCTGCGAGAACACGGGAGCCACGGAAAACATGGCCAGCACGCGCAGAAACGGCCAAAGAACTGGCGACAGCCAGGCCACCAGTTGGGCTTCGCTGAAGGTGATCACGGCGGCGTTTCCTGCGCGCGGCGAAGGGCTCAGCCCACCGCCTGCGGAATGGTCTCTATGGTGCGGCGGATGAAATCCACCAGCGTGCTCAGCATCCACGGACCGGCAATGGCAAACACCAGCACGGCGGAGATGAGCTTGGGCACGAAGGCCAGCGTGGCCTCATGCACCTGGGTCACCGCCTGGAAGACACTGACGGCCAGGCCCACGGCCAGCACCACGCCCAGCACGGGCATGGAGATCATGAGCAGCAAGGTCAGTGCCTCGCGGCCGAAGGTGAGCACGTATTGGGAGGTCATGGAAGGATTTCCAATAAAACGGGACTAGACGGCGAAGCTGGCCGCCAGCGATCCGATGAGCAGGTTCCAGCCATCGGCCAGCACGAAGAGCATGAGCTTGAACGGCAGGGCCACCAGCACGGGCGACAGCATCATCATGCCCAGCGACATCAGGATCGAGGACACGACCATGTCGATGACCAGGAAGGGGATGAAGATCATGAAGCCGATCTGGAACGCCGTCTTCAGCTCGCTGGTCACGAAGGCCGGCACCAGCACGCGCAGCGGCGCGGTCTCTGCGGTGACGCCGGCTTCGAGCTTGGCCAGGCGCGCGAACAGCGCAAAGTCCGACTGGCGCGTCTGCTTGAGCATGAAGTCGCGCATGGGCGCCTCGGCCTTTTCAATGGCCTGCTCGAAGGTCGCGGCATTCGTGGTGTAGGGCACATAGGCCTCCTGGTACACGCGGTCCAGGGTGGGTCCCATGACGAACAGCGTCAGGAACAGCGACAGGCCGATGATCACCTGGTTGGGCGGCGCCGACTGCGTGCCCAGCGCCTGGCGCATCAGCGACAGCACGATGACGATGCGGGTGAAGCCCGTCATCATCAAAAGGATGGCCGGCAGGAACGACAGCGCCGTGAAGAACAGCAGGGTCTGGATGGGCACCGAAAAACTGGTGCCACCGCTGCCCTGGCCGATGACCAGCGGCAGGCTGGCGGGCGCGCCCTGCGCCCAGGAGGCCAGGGGCGTGGCGCAGCACAGCGCCAGCGCTGCGGCGCCGGCGGCCTGGCTCAGCGTGCGCGCCGGGCGCTTGCAGGAATATTCAGACATTCGCACCGTCCGCAGGCAGGCTGCGCGCTTGCGCCATCGCAGCCGAAAAATCAGCAGGGGCCGGGGCCTGCAGCACATGCAGGCACTGGATGCTTTGCGCCGTGACGCCCAGCACCAGCCGCACGGTCTGCGCGCCCTCGCCCACTTCCACCGTCACCACCCGCTGCTGCGGGCCCACGCCCACGGCGCCCAGCACCCGCGACTGCAGGCCGGCTGCGCCACGCAGCGCAGCCGTGCGCTGCTGAAAGCGGCGCAGCAGCCAGGGCAGAGCAGCCATGGCCGTGACCAGGGCCACGACCGTGAGCAGGGTCGGCCACAGCGGGCCCATGCCGGCGCTCTCAGCCACGGCTGACCCGGCGCAGGCGCTCGGACGGCGTGACCACGTCGGTCAGGCGGATACCGAACTTGTCGTTGACCACCACCACCTCGCCCTGGGCGATCAGGTAGCCGTTGACCAGCACGTCCATGGGCTCGCCGGCCAGTGCGTCGAGTTCGACCACCGAGCCCTGGGCCAGCTGCAGGATGTACTTGATCGGCACCTTGGTGCGGCCCAGTTCCACCGACAGCTGCACCGGGATGTCCAGCACCATGTTGATGTCGTTGACCGGCACGTCGCCGCCACCGGCGTAGGGGCGCACGGGCTCGCCCGTCAGCGGGCCGCCCTGTTCCGCCTCCAGCTTGGCGTCGCGCTCGCGCTGCTCGTCCAATGCCTCTGCCCATCCCGAGAACGGATCGTCGCCAGCGGGCTTTTGCGTGTCTTCAGTTGCCATTGTTTTCTCCCATCCAGCCAGCATCGGCACCGCGCAGGCAGTGCTCGACACGGATTGCATACTTGTCGTTGTGAGTGCCGTACTGGCACTCGAAAATCGGAACGCCGCCGATGGAGGCGCGGATCAGCGGCTCGCGGTCGAGTTCGATGAAATCGCCGGGGCGCATGGCCAGCAGCTGCTCCACCGTGGCGTCGGCGCGCGCCAGTTCGGCCACCAGGGTCACCTCGGCGGCCTGGATTTCGCGCTTGAGCACCTTGACCCAGCGGCGGTCCACTTCAATGGAGTCGCCCTGCGTGGAGGAGTACAGGACATCACGGATGGGCTCCAGCGTCGCATAGGGCATGCAGATGTGGATGGAGCCCGAGATGTCACCGATCTCCAGCTGGAAGGCCGTGGACACGACGATTTCGCTGGGGGTGGCAATGTTGGCGAACTGCGGCTGCATCTCCGAGCGCTGGTAGCCCAGCTCCAGCGGATAGATGCCGTGCCAGGCCTTCTTGTATTCCTCGCAGATCACGTTGACCAGGCGGTTGATCACGCGCTGCTCGGTGTGCGAGAAATCCCGCCCTTCGATGCGCGTCTGCAGCCGGCCCGTGCCGCCGTACAGCGTGTCGATGACGCCGAACACCAGCGAGGGATCGCAGACCACCAGGCCGCTGCCGCGCAGCGGGCGGATGGCGACGATGTTGAAGTTGGTGGGCACCACCAGCTCGCGCAGGAAGGCGCTGTAGCGCTGCACCGACACCGTGCCCACCGACACCTCGGGGCTGCGGCGGATGAAGTTGAACAGGCCGATGCGGAAGTTGCGGGCAAAGCGCTCGTTGACGATCTCCATCGTCGGCATGCGCCCGCGCACGATGCGCTCCTGGCTGGAGATGTCGTACTGGCGGATGATGCCCGCCTCGACCTCCTCGGTCGTGGATTTCTGGCTCTCGCCGGTCACGCCCTCCAAAAGGGCATCGACTTCTTCCTGGGAGAGAAACGAATCGCTCATGGCGCCTTGCCTCCCCGGTTACTGGATGATGAAGCTGGAGAACAGCACGCGGCGCACGGGGTTCTTGCCAGGGGAGCGGCGGCGCTCGCCATCTTCGTCCTCTGCATCCTCGTCGCGGCTGCGCTTCTTGGCCTTGGCCTGGTTGCCGTAGCCCAGCGGTGCGGACACTTCGTTGAGCACGTCGGCAGCCAGGCGTTCCTTGCCGTCGCGCTCCAGCAACTCCTCGGCCGTGCGCTGGGACACCAGCATCAGGATGCCGTTGCGGATGCTGGGCAGGTACTGCTTGACCGTAGTGGCCGTCTTCTCGTCGGCCAGCTCCAGCGTGATGCCGATCTGCACGAAGCGGTCGCCGCCCGGGTCGGACAGATTGACCACCAGGCTGTCCAGCGGCAGGAAGGTGGGAACCGTGACGGCCGCCTTGCTGGAGCCGCCCTCCTCCTCATCGGCATTGCTGTGCCGCTTGGACAGCAGGATGAAGGCAGCGGCCGCGCCTATGGCCAGGACGGCGATGATGACGATCAGCACGATCAGCTTCTTGCCCTTGGCCGGGGCGGGAGCTGCATTGTTGGCGGCATTGGGTGTGGCAGACACTGGAATTCCTCTGGGTGAGCGGGACCGCCACGCGCTCGCGCATCATGCGCGGCGCCATGACGCAGCAGGCCCATGGCAGGAATTATTCGGCGATTGGACCTCGGGCCATGGCCTGAATAAGCGCATGAAACCCCGGTTTCTCGCTGGCTTGATGGCCCCCAAACGCCACAGGCCGGGCAGCTTGTCGCCACCCGGCCTGTTCTGAAAACCCGGAAAACGGCGCATGCGCCGCCCCGCAAGAAGCGCAGGAAGAATCAGACGAACAGATCCACCCCGCCTGCCGCCGCGCGGCCACCAGCCTGTGCGGCACCATTGCCGCCCGTGACGCCGGCGGCATCGACCATGGCGCTCACGCGGCCCTGGCGCGCCTGGGCATCCGCGCCCTGGCGGCCCCCCGCCTCGCCATTGCCGGACTGGCCACCCGCGTCCACGCTGACGCCGGCCAGTTGCAGGCCCTGGGCCTGCAGCAGCTCGCGCAGCTGGTCGGCACCGTTGCCCAGCCATTCGCGCGCCTGGGATTCGCTGGCGCCAAAGCGCACATGGGCCTCGTTGCCCTGCAGGCTGACCTGCACCTGGATGGCCTTGCCCTCATGCTCGACAGACAGCGAGGCGTTCTGGCTCTTGTTGTGCACCCAGAAGGCCACCTGCTCGGACACCTGCTGCTCGCGCTCGGTGGAGTTGCCCGGCTGTGCCTGGGCATCGGGCTGGGCCAAGGCTGCGCCATTGTGTCCGGCGGCCTGCTGTCCCAGGGACTGGCCGGCGTGGGCCGCGCCCACGGCGGCTGCAACCCCATGCAATCCGTTGGCGGCAGACTCTGCGGAGCCGGTGCCACCTTCGCGGGCCCGCTCGAACAGGCCGCGCCATTCCGCGGGCCGCACCGCCGCCATGCCGTTGAGCGCAATGCCCGACGCCAGGGCCGCGTCCTGCCGCACGCCGGGCGCCAGCGCCTGGGGTGTGTGCTCATGCGTGGCCTGGGCTGCAGATGCCGTGCGCGCTGCGGCGGCCGTCAGCGCCGTATCGGACTGCACGGCGGCCAGCACATCGGCCGCCTGTGTCTGTGCCTGGGCGCCCTGGCGCGCAGCGGTATCGGCGGGCGTGCCGGCTGCAGCGGCATCCACTGCGCCAGCCAGCGCCGCCGTGTTGGCGTTCGCGGCCAGCGCCGCGCCTGCGGCATCGCCCGCTGCAGGTTGCGGCGCCATGAAGGCGGCATGCGCCACCACGCCCTGCTCCTGGCGCAAGGCCAGCATGGCGGCACTGCCCCGGCCAGACAACCAGTCGCCCGCCACGCCCTGCAGCATGTCGCGGTCGCCCTTGCCATCGAGGTGGGCGGTCTGCCCGACCAGGCTGAGCCAGGGCGCCTGGCCGTTGGCGGCCAGCAGCATGGCATCGGCCTGCGCGGAAGTGGCCATATCGGCCGTCTCCGCCTGGGGCTGCAGCGGCAATTGCGTCTGCAGCAGCCCCTGCGCCAGGCCGGACAGGTCAGCCGGATCCTTCAGGCTGCCCTGAATTGCTCCCTTGAGGTTGGCCAGTGCGCCGGCCCCCTCATCGCCGAGGACCTGGCCCAGGTCCGGCAGTCCGCCAATGCCATCCATGGCGGCCAGCAGCGAGGAAAAGCCTGCGGCCTGCTCATTGGACGGCGGCTGCGCCGCGCGCGCGGAACGCACGCCCTCCATGGTGCGCTGCATGGCGCTGCGCGCGTCGGCGCGCTGTTCGATCTGGTTGGTGGACATGCGTCAAGCCTCCTGGAATGTCAGCCCGAAGCTGCGGCGGAAAAACTGGATGGCCGCACGTTCGTCGGTTTCCTTTTGCTCGCGGCGCATCTGGCCCAGCGCCAGGTCGCGGCGGCGCACCTCGACCACCTTGCGCAGGCTGCTGACCCGCAGCTCGCAGGCCATCAAGGCCTTTTGCGCGGCCTCCAGGCGGATGGCCAGGTCGGCCAGCACCCGTGTCTGCAGGCCGATGGCGTGCTGCAGGCGGTCCATGAACTGGTATTGGTGGAACATGACTTCGGGCTGCACGGACTGGTTCTGCTGCACGCCCCAGCGTGCCTGCATTTCCTGCACGTAGTGCTGCAGCTGGTCCATCTGCGCCTGCGCCGCCTGCTGCGAGCGCTGACGCTCCTGCACCGCCTGGCGCGCCTCGTCACGCTTGCGCGACGCGGCATCGATGGCCACCATCAAGGCATTCAAGGACGACATACCGGGTTTTCCTCCCTGTGTTCGCTGTTGCGTTATCTCAGTGCCGCGTCACCGCATCACTGACCACCGAGCGCGGCGGCCATGCCCGAGATGCTCTCGTCCATGGAAGCCGACTCGAACATGCTTTGCTGCAGAAAGGCCGCCATGGCCGGCTGCAGCCGTATCGCCTCGTCCATCTGCGGGTCCGAGCCCGCCATGTAGGCGCCGACCTGGACCAGGTCCCGGCCCTTCTGGTAGCGCGAATAGACAGCGCGAAAGCGCCGCGCCAGCTCGAAGTGCTCGTGCGAGACCACGTTGTGCATCACGCGCGAGGCCGATTGCTCGATGTCGATGGCCGGGTAGTGGCCCGACTCGGCCAGCGCCCGCGACAGCACGACGTGGCCGTCCAGAATGGCGCGTGCCGCATCGGCGATCGGGTCCTGCTGGTCGTCGCCTTCGGACAGCACGGTGTAGAAGGCCGTGATCGATCCCACGCCGTTGAGGCCGTTGCCGCTGCGCTCGACCAGTGCCGGCAGCTTGGCAAAGCACGACGGCGGATAGCCCTTGGTGGCCGGTGGCTCGCCAATGGCCAGCGCGATCTCGCGCTGGGCCATGGCATAGCGCGTCAGCGAATCCATGAGCAGCAGCACATGCTGGCCCTTGTCGCGGAAATGCTCGGCAATGGCCGTGGCGTAGGCGGCACCCTGCATGCGCAGCAGCGGCGGCGCATCGGCCGGCGCGGCCACCACCACGGCGCGGCTGCGGTCCTGTGCGCCGAGGATGTCCTCGACGAACTCCTTGACCTCCCGGCCGCGTTCACCGATCAGGCCGACGACGATCACGTCCGCCTGGGTGTAGCGCGCCATCATGCCCAGCAGCACGGACTTGCCCACGCCCGAGCCTGCGAACAGGCCCAGCCGCTGGCCCCGGCCCACGGTGAGCAGGGCGTTGAGCGAGCGCACGCCGGTGTCCAGCGTCTCGCGCACCGGGTCGCGGTCCATGGCGTTGATGGGGTTGCGGTCCAGCAGATCGGCCGTGACGTCGGCCAGCGGCCCGCCATGGTCCAGCGGCTGCCCCTGCGAATCCACGACACGGCCCAGCAGGCCGCTGCCGATGGGCAGGCGCAGCACGCCGGCCGCCATGGACACGGGCTCTTCGGGACCGTCGCCAAAGCGCAGCGGGGCGACAAAGGGTTCGGCCGGCGTCACGATGGCGCCGCTGGACAGCCCCTGGATGTCGCCCGCAGGCATCAGGAACGCACGCTCGCCGGCAAAGCCGACGACTTCGGCCAGCACCGGGTCCTGGCCTGCCTGGCGTATCCAGCATTGCGAGCCCACCGGCACCTGCAGGCCCGTGGCCTCCAGCACCAGGCCGGTCAGGCGCGTGAGCGTGCCGTGGGTTTCCAGCGGAATGTCGCTGTGCAGGCGGGCGCGGGCATTGGACAGCAGCTGCTGCCAGGGCTTGCCTGCATCGGCCAGGGAGGCATCAACCGGCATCGCGTTCTCCGTCATACCAGGTGGAGACCAGGCCCAGCGCGGCCACGGCGCGGCGCCAGCGCTTGTCCATGCCGGCATCGACCTGGGCGCCGCCCGATTCCACGCGCACATCGCCCTGGGCCACGCCAGCGTCGCTGATCCACTGCACCTTGGACTGGGCGCCATGCTCGGCGCGCAGCGCCTCGTCCAGCACGGCGAAGTCGGCAGGGTTCAGGCGCACGGTGGCGGCGCGGCCGTCGGAGGCCAGCATGTCCAGCGCCTCGCGCACCACGGGCAGCAGGGCCTGGGGCTGGCTGCGCAGCTCCTGGCGGACCACCTGGCGCGCGATGTCGCAGGCCAGGTTCAGCAATTCCTGCGCCGCATCCGCCTGCAGCTGCTTGAAGCCGGCGTCCAGGCCGGACAGCAGCGCGTCCACGCGCTGCGCCGTCTCTCGGCCCGTGCCGGAGACATAGTCATCCATGTGCTGCTGCCACTGCTGCCGGGCTTCCTGGCGGCCTTGCTCCAGGCCCTCGGCATGGCCTTCGGCGCGTGCCTGCTCCAGCAATTCATGCAGCCGCTCCTCGTCCACGGCGGGGGTGGATGCCGCCGTGCCTGGCGTGTCGGCGTCGACATCCAGCACCATGGAATCGGCGTCCAGCCGGGGCGCATCGGAGCGCCCGGGCAGCGACAGGCTGTGGAAGCCGGACGAGGAGGCGGGTGTGCGCGCCATGCCGGCGCCACCGGGTGCAGCGTGTGCATCGGGGGCGCCCTGAATGTTCGGCAGGCCGGGCAGGCTTTGCAGGCCGCCCATGTGGTCCACGGCACCAAAGCGCCACTGCACCACCTGGCGCTCGTCAATCTCCTCGGAGGGAATGAAGCGCGAGTTCATCCCACTAGACATAGCTGTCCTCCGCGCCGCTGCCGATGGTGATCTGGCCTTCTTCGGCCAGACGGCGCACCACCTTCAGGATTTCCTTTTGCTGCGCTTCCACTTCGGACAGGCGCATCGGGCCGCGGCCTTCCAGGTCCTCGCGCAGCGACTCGGCCGCACGCATGGACATATTGGCCAGGATCTTGTCGCGCACTTCCATCGAACCGCCCTTGAGCGCGATGATCAGCGTCTCGGACACCACTTCGCGCAGCACCAGCTGCACCGAGCGGTCGTCCAGTTTGACCAGGTCGTCGAACACGAACATCTTGTCCATGATCTTCTGGGCCAGGTCCGGGTCGTAGTTGCGGATGGTGTCCAGCACGGCCACGTCGGCATTGCCGCCGAGGTTGTTGATCATCTCGGCCGCCGTCTTGACGCCGCCCAGCGAGGTCTTGCGGATCTTGTCGCCACCGGCCAGCACCTGGAACAGCACCTCGTTGAGGTCCTTGAGCGCGGTCGGCTGAATGCCTTCCAGCGTGGCCACGCGCAGCATGACTTCGCTGCGAAAGCGTTCGGGCAGCTGCATCAGCACGGCAGCAGCCTGCTCGTGCTCCAGGTGAACCAGGATGGCGGCCACGATCTGCGGATGCTCGCCGCGCAGCAGTTCGGCCACCGACAGCGGGTCCATCCACTTCAGGCTTTCGATGCCGGAGACATCGCCGCCCTGCAGGATGCGGTCGATCAGCAGCGCGGCCTTGTCGTCGCCCAGGGCGCGCTTGAGCACCGAGCGCACATAGCCGCTGGCGTCGTCCACCAGCAGGCTTTGCGCGGCCGCGTCATCGGCAAAGCGGTTGATGACGAAGTCCACCTTCTCGCGCGAGACGCCGCGCATGTGCGCAATGGTCTCGCCGAGCTTTTGCACTTCCTTGGGTGTGAGGTGCTTGAACACCTCGGCCGCTTCCTCCTCGCCCAGGGAGACCAGCAAGATGGCGGCGTCGTTCAGGCCTCGTTCGTCCATATCTCAGCAATCCGTGTTTGGCAGGCTCAGGTGGCCTCGCCGTTGATCCAGGTCTTGACGATGTTGGCCACCGCGATCGGGTTCTGCTTGGCCAGTTGGCGCGCCTGCTCCAGGCGCACCTGCTCCTGTGTGGGAGACAGATCGACAGCGGGTCCGGCCAGCGCCGGACGGTCCAGCTGCTCGCCCTCGATGGCATTGAGCTGACCGCCCACGGCCGCCGTCTTGCGGCCCTTGAGCATGGGTCGCACCAGGCCCAGCAGCAAGATGGCGCCGAACAGGGCCAGGCCGATGGGCACGCCCAGGCTGCGGGCCATGTCCAGCACTTCGGGCTGGCGCCACAGCGGCACCTCGGCCGGCGCTTCGTCCTGCACAAAGGGTGTGCTGACCAGGTTGACCGAGTCACCGCGCTCGGCGCTGTAGCCCACGGTCTCGCGCACCAGGGTCAGCAGTTGCGCCTGCTGCGCCGCCGTCAGGCCGCGCGCTGCGGCGGCAACGGTGGCGGCATCGGTGGCACCACCGGCTGCATTCGGCGCAGCGGCCGCCACCAGGGGCGCATTGATGACCACGGCGGCCGTCAGGCGCTTGATGCTGCCCGTGCTGCCGCGTGTGTGGCGCACGGTCTTGTCCACTTCGTAGTTGGTGATGGACTCGCGCTTGCTGGCAGAGCGCACGGCGTTCTGTCCATCGGCCGCCTGGGGTGCGGGATTGGCGCCATTGACCGGCGCGGACGCGTTCTGGGGCGGCTGGTTGCTGGTGGCGCCGGGGATGCCGGTGGGCTGGGGCGGCTTTTGCTCGCCCGTGCTCTCCACCACCTGCTGGCTGCGCACCACGCCCGCGTCGGAGGACTGGTTGGGGCGGTGCTGCTCCGAGGTCGATTCGGTCTGGCTGAAATCCATCTCGGCCGAGACCTGGGCCTTCACATTGTTCTTGCCGACCACAGGCTCCAGGATATCCAGGATGCGGCGCACGTACTGCTGCTCGATCTGCTGGGTGTAGTTCAGCTGCTGCATGTCCACGGCGTTGGCGTTGCCGTCGGGCGACTGCGACAGCAGCTTGCCCGAATCGTCCAGGATGCTCACGGCCGTGGGCGCCATCTCGGGCACGCTGGAGGCCACCAGGTGCACGATGCCCGCGATCTGCGTGCGGTCCAGCACGCGGCCGGGGTACAGGCTCAGCAGCACCGAGGCCGAAGGCTTTTGCTGCTCGCGGAAAAAGCCGTTCTGATTGGGCAGGGCCAGATGCACGCGTGCGCTTTGCACGGCGGCCAGGGCCTGGATGGAGCGCGTCAGCTCGCCTTCGAGGCCGCGCTGGAAATTCAGGCGTTCCTGGAACTGGGTGATGCCGAACTTGCTGTTTTCCATCAGCTCGAAGCCCGTCACCGAACCCTTGGGCAGGCCCTGGGTGGCCAGCTTCAGGCGCACATCGTGCACGCGGTCGGACGGGATGAGGATGGCGCCGCCGCCTTCCGTGTAGCGGTATGGCACGTTCATCTGCGACAGCTGGGCGACGATGGCGCCACCATCCTTGTCGCTCAGATTGGAGAACAGCACCTTGTAGTCCGGCTGGCGGTAGAACATGGCCGCCGCCCCCACGGCGACAACCAGCAGCACGGCGATCGCGCCCCAACGCAGGCGCTGGCCACGGTCCATGGCCGTCCAGCGCTGCTGCAGGGCAGGCTGGGGGACGGGAGTGGCTTGGGGGACAGGGATTTCAGCGACAGCAGACATCTTGGTTCCAGGTGTTCGAGCCCTGCACACACAGGACCCTAGCGTGCTGTCGATTATTCGAAGTCCGCCGCTTCACATTCGCCCGATAAGCGCGCCGTTTGACCTTCTATTTGCCCGGATGCGAAAACCCTGCCGACCTACGATCTCGTCATCTTGCTAACTCCGATGGAATGTGTCATGGACCTTCGCATCCCCAGTACCACCTCTCCCCTGTACGGCACCCAGCTCCCCAAAGGCGTGGGCGCAGGCGACGCATCGACCAAAGTGGCGGCTGGCGGCTTCAGCCAGGCCCTTCAAGGCGCGCTGCAGTCCGTCAGTTCAGCCCAGAACCACTCCAGCCAGCTGCAGCGTGAAGTGCAGCTGGAGAACCCGGCCGTCAGCCTCGAAGAAACCATGATCGCCATGCAAAAGGCACAGATCGGCTTCCAGGCCACGATGCAGGTGCGCAACCGGCTCGTGCAGGCCTATACCGACGTGATGAACATGCAGGTCTGAGGACGTCCGGCCCCGGCCGGACCCTCTTTGCCCACCCAAACCGCAGACCGCAGACCGAACAGCATTTGCGCGCACCATCGCATGGCTGCGTCTTTCCGGCACGCGCAGGATCCGGCCTTCTTCAAGGCGTTGTTCCGCTTTCGCCGAACCGGGCCTTTGCCCACCCTCCCCATTCCTGGCCGCCCGTCACCGCACGGCCCAAAGCAGCCCGTCTTTTTCAGCAAGCGTGACCTCCTCCCGCGCATGGAGGGTCGCCTTCCGATGCGCAGCCCTGCCTGCACCGGCCGGCAGGCGCGTCACGCCGACGCCACCCCGGAAAAGACAAACCCCTCGGGCACGCATGCCGGAGGGTTGATCAGGACAGGAAAAAAGGAAGAAGGAGGCTGCTTCAGCTGGCCGAGTGGTAGATGCGCGCCTTGCCCGGTCCGGCGTGAGGGTTTCCATACAGGTCACGTCCATACGTGGCCTGGTCCGAAGCCTGGGGAATCAGCGCCGCCGCCTGGTGCTGGGCCACCACCGCCATGCGCGCCAGCTGGTCGCGCTGCATGGCCATCTGCTCGCCCAGTGCCTGGGCGCGCTCGCGCAGCTCCTGCGTCCAGTCGGCCGCGCTGAAGCGGCGGGCCAGTTCGGAAAACGCCACCATGGCATCGCGCAGCCGGGTACTGGACTGCTCCAGCGCGACCGCATCCTTCGATTGCAGCGAGGCGGACACCATCCGGACCACCGCGTCCAGGGAATCGAGCATCTCGCTGAGAGTCATGGGACAGGCCTTGCTGAAAAAAGAAAGCGCGTGCTCGCGCCGGAAGGAAAAAACCGAGAAAGAACCGAACCCGCGCTCAGACGCGCGAGTGCGAGAGGAATTCCTCGGAGTTGGCCAGCAGCTTGTCGGCCACGGCGTCGGCGTTCACGCGGAAGGTGCCGTTGGCAATGGCTTCGCGGATTTCCTTGACGCGGTTGGCATCGAAGTCGGCGGTGGCACGACCAGTTTGGTCCAGTGCGCGGGCCGAGTTCGAGAACGACACGGGAACACCGGCCGCCTTGGCAGGCTGGGCCTGTGCGGAGGATTCCTCGCTGGCAATGGCGCTGGCTGTCTTGGGCTGCTTGGCGGCGGCCTGGGAGGCAGCGGCGGGCAGTTCCGGTTTTTGACCTATCTTCATCTTGATTCTCCAATCGCCCTGGCGGCGTAAGGCGCTGTGCCTAGCTTTCGACTGCCTGGAACAAAACTTGAGGTTTTTTTACTGCACCAGCACCACGCCCTCGGGATTCACCACCCCGGAGATGAGCCGGCCATTATCCATGCGAACCCGCACGGTCTGGCCTTCGCCGGCGGCAGACATGGCCTTGCCCGACGATGTGACGGAAAAACCACCACCATTGACCAGAACACGCACTTCGGCACCCACCGCGAACAGCGCCGGCGTGCGCAGCATGTTCTGGCGCAGTGCCTGGCCTGCGGCCAGTGGGCGGGAAGCCACCAGGCCCACCCAGTCCTGCTGGTTGGCGTAGACGGCGGCCGAATCCTCGGCCCAGTCCACCTCGGCCTGGACGGCGTCGCCGGCCGACAGCGGGCGGCCCGAAGGCACGCCATTTTGCAGCACCCAGGCAGGCCCCCAGGCCTTGACCGTGATGGGCAGGAACACATTCCAGGCCACGGCGCCCTGCAGGCAGCGCAGGCCCAGGCGGGTACGGCCCCACAGGCGCGAGCCTGCGGGCAAATAGGGTTCGACCTTGGCGCAGGCGGCCAGGCGCAGGCGGGGATCGAGCTGGCCCATCTGCACTTCCATGCGCAGGGGCAGGGCGCCCGCACCGGCCATGCCCTGCTGCAGGGCCTCGTCGGCAAAGCGCTGGCCGATCTGGCTGAGCTGGGCCGCGCCATCGGGCGCGTTCTGCGCGAACGCGCTGCCTGCCAGCGATGCTCCAGCGGCGAGCGCAGCGCATGCGGCGGCGCGGGCGAAGGCTCGGGCGGCGGAAGGCGGATGGGCGGTGCTGAAGTTCGACATGGCTGGGGCTCCTGACTTGCTCCGGCACCCCGTCAGGATGGGCGGGATACATGGAGCGATGCCAGCAAATATAGGGCGGGCGCCGTTTTCCGAAGCGCCGAACTGCGCAGGCAAACGCGCTTTCTTTGCGCTTTAGCGTTCGGGCCCGATTTCCATAATCGACGCATGCCGCAGTCCGTGGGCTGCCGCCATTTCGTCAACCGATCACCGCAAATCCCAGAGGGCGAGGCCGACATGCTCGACAAGATGACTGAACGACTGGATTTCCAGAGCAAGGCGCTGGTGCTGCGCGCCGAGCGCCAGCGTGCAATCGCCAGCAACATCGCCAATGCCGACACCCCGGGCTATGTGGCACGCGACTTCAATTTCCGCGAGGCGCTGACGGCCGTCACCTCCGGCCCCTCGCCCATGACGCTGGCCAGCGTCAGCCAGGGCGGCCACATTCCGCTGCCTGCCGCCGCCTCGGGGCAGAGCGCGCAAAGCCATCTCGGCTACTCGGTGCAGGCCCAGACCAACATGGACAACAACACCGTGGACCTGGACCGCGAACGCGCCAACTTCGTCGACAACGCCGTGCGCTACGAAGCCACGCTGCGCTTTCTGAACGGCCAGGCCAAGACCATGCTGTCGGCCATCCAGGGCCAGTAAGCCGGCGCCACAGACCACAGGAGCTTTCCCATGTCCATGTTCTCCATCTTCAGCATCTCCGGCAGTGCCGTCAGCGCCCAGTCCCAGCGCCTGAACGTCGTGGCCTCGAACCTGGCCAACGTCGATGCCGTGGCCGGCCCCGACGGCAAGGCCTACCAGGCGCGCCAGGTGGTCTTCCAGACCGTGCCCATGGGCGAGGAAGGCTCCTCGGGCGTGCGCGTCAGCGCCATCAGCCAGGACAACACGCCGGGCCGCCGCATCCACGATCCCCAGCACCCGCTGGCCGATGCCGAAGGCTATGTGACGCATTCCAACGTCAGCGCCGTGGACGAGATGGTCAACATGATCTCGGCCTCGCGCTCCTACCAGAACAACGTCGAGGTCATGAACACGACCAAGTCGCTGCTGCTCAAAACCCTGCAGATGGGCCAGTGAGCCCCGTCCGCACCACATTCCAGGAGCCACTCCCATGATCTATGGCGCAGGCAGCGTCGCCAGCACGGCCGACCTCAACAACAAGAACACCACGAGCAATTCGAACACCGACCCCGCAGCAGCGCAGGACCGTTTCCTGAAGCTGCTGGTCGCGCAGTTGAACAACCAGGATCCCATGAATCCGATGGACAACGCGCAGATGACCTCGCAGATGGCGCAGATCAACACCGTCACCGGCATCCAGCAGTTGAACAAGACCATGGAAAGCATGGCCGGCCAGTTCACGGCCATGCAGGTGCTGCAGGGCACGCAGATGATCGGCCGCACCGTGCTGACCGAGGGCAACACCCTGGGCGTGGGCAAGGAAAAGTCCTATACGGCGGCCTTCGACCTCGAAGGCCCGGCCGCCGATGTCAAGGTGCAGATCACCACGGCCGGCGGCGAGCTGGTGGACACCGTCGAGCTGGGCAGCGGCACCGCGGGCCGCAACTACTTCACCTGGGACGGCAGCAAGTACACGGGCGATGCCAGCCAGCTGCGCTACACGGTGCAGGCCACGAATGCCGACAAGGCCGTGGCCTCGACCACGCTGTCGCCCCACGCGGTGCTTGCCACGGGCACCACCGACGGCAAGCTGACGCTGGAGCTGGACGACGGCACCAACGTCGCCTACACCTCCGTCAAGGCCGTGTACTGAACACCGCACCAAACACCCCAAACCATCGCAGGAGCACACCATGGGATTCCAACAAGGCCTCTCGGGTCTGAACGCCGCCAGCAAGAACCTGGACGTGATCGGCCACAACATCGCCAACGCCAACACCACGGGCTTCAAGTCCTCGCGCGCCGAGTTCGCCGAGGCCGTGGCCAGCGCCGTCGGCTCGGCCAGCGGCCAGACCAGCGGCATCGGTGTCAACGTGGCCGCCGTGACCCAGCAGTTCCGCCAGGGCCCGATCACGACCACGGGCAACAACCTGGACGTGGCCATCAACGGCAACGGCTTCTTCGTGGTGCGCCAGCCCGATGGCAGCACGGCCTATACGCGCGCCGGCAGCTTCGGCCTGGACAAGCAGGGCAACCTCAAGACCGTGCAGGGCGACAACGTCATGGGCTACCCCGTGGACGCCACCACGGGCAAGGTGCTGGCCGGCGGCCAGCCCGTGCCCATGGTCTTCCCGTCGGGCCAGCCGATTGCGGCCAAGACCACGACCAAGATCAATGTGGAGCTGAACCTCGATGCGCGCGCCACGCCCGCGGCAGGCAACCCCACAGCCACGCCTCCCGTTGCCGCCACGCCACGCGCCACCTATGGCACCTCGATCAACGTCTATGACAGCCAGGGCGTGCCCACGCCGGTGCAGATGTACTTCGAGAAGGACGCGGCGTCCAACACCTGGAAGGTCTACGACGGCCTGGACGACCCCACGGCATCGCCGCCCAAGGTCGCCACCTTGCTGACCACCCTGGTGTTCGATGCCTCCGGCAAGATCACCAGCGGCAGCCCCGTGACGGCGCAGATCAAGAGCAGCAACCCCAACGCGCCCACGCCCGGCACCATCAACGGCACGGCCGGCGTGACGCTGGACTTCTCCAGCGTGACCCAGTTCGGCACCAAGTTCGCGGTCAGCAGCCTCAAGCAGGACGGCTACACCTCGGGCGCGCTCACCGGCATCAACATCGGCAACGATGGCGCCATCGTGGCCACCTACTCCAACGGCGTGACGCGCACCGAGGGCCAGCTGGCCCTGGCCGCCTTCACCAACACCCAGGGCCTGGGCGCCGTGGGTGACAACAAGTGGGTGGAAACCTCGGATTCGGGCCCGGCGCTCAACGGCACGGCCCAGTCCGGCACCTTCGGCTCGCTGCGTTCGGGCGCGCTGGAGGACTCCAACGTGGACCTGACCGCCGAGCTGGTGAACATGATGACCGCGCAGCGCGCCTACCAGGCCAATGCCCAGACCATCAAGACCCAGGACCAGGTCTTCTCGACCCTGGTGAACCTGCGCTGATAGCCAAGAACTGAGTCAGGAGAGCCGGCATGGACCGCATCATCTACACCTCCATGACGGGCGCCAACGCAGCGGCGCAGCGTCAGTCCGTGCTGGCCCACAACCTGGCCAATGCCGGCACCAATGGCTTTCGGGCCGAAATGTCCACCTTCCGCTCCGTGCCCCTGCAGGGCAGCGGCGCGGGCACGCGCGTGTTCGCGCTGGAGGCGACCTCCGGCTACGTGGACACGCCCGGCCCCACCCAGCGCACGGGCCGCGCACTGGACGCCATGGCCATGGGCCGCGCCTGGTTCGCCGTCCAGGGCCTGGACGGCCAGGAAGCCTACACACGCAACGGCGTGTTCGAGGTTTCCCCCGAGGGCCAGCTGGTCAACAGCAACGGCCAGGCCGTGCTGTCGGACGGCGGCGGCCCCATCGACATTCCGCCCGAGTCCACGATTTCCCTGGGCTCCGACGGCACGCTGACCGCCAAGACCGGCAACCAGCTGCCCGTGGCCGTGGGCCGCGTCAAGCTGGCCACGCCGGCCGAGGACGCTGCGCTGGTGCGCGGCAACGACGGCCTGTTCCGCACGGGCAACGGCGAGCCGCTGCCCAACGACGAGAACGCCCGCCTGCTGTCGGGCGCCATCGAAGGCTCGAACGTGAATTCGGTGGAGACCATGGTCGGCATGATTGCCGCCGCCCGCCAGTTCGAGACCCAGATGCGCCTGCTGCAGACCGCAGAAACCAATGACAAGACGGCCAGCCAACTCTTGAGCATGAACGGCTGAAAGCACTGAAAAGGAAAACGCCATGATCAATTCGCTGTTCATCTCCAAGACCGGCATGGAAGCCCAGCAGACCCAGCTGGATGTGATCTCCCACAACCTGGCCAACGTCTCGACCACGGGCTACAAGCGCGCCAGCGCGGTGTTCGAGGATCTGATCTACCAGAACCTGCGCCAGTCGGGCGCCCAGACCACCGAGCAGAACCAGCTGCCCACGGGCCTGCACCTGGGCCTGGGCGTGCGCACGGTGGCCACCTCGCGCAATTTCCTGCAGGGCGCCCTGCAGCAGTCCAACAATGCGCTGGACGTGGCCATCGACGGCAACGGCTTCTTCCAGGTCAACATGCCCGACGGCACCACGGCCTATACCCGCGACGGCTCCTTCCAGGTCGATGCCCAGGGCCAGTTGGTGACTGCCAGCGGCATGCCCATCGCCAACGGCGTCACCATTCCCCAGGGCGCGACCAAGGTGTCTATCAGCCCCGAGGGCGTGGTCAGCGTGACCATGGCCGGCCAGGCTGCGCCCCAGCAGGTGGGCAACATCGCGATGAGCCAGTTCATCAATCCGGCCGGCCTGGAGCCGCGCGGCCAGAACCTGTTCACGGAAACCGCTTCCTCGGGCCAGCCCCAGCAGGGCCAGCCCGGTGTCAACGGCATGGGCATGATCAAGCAGGGCTACCTGGAAGGCTCGAACGTGAACGTGGTGCAGGAGCTGGTGACCATGATCCAGACCCAGCGCGCCTATGAAATGAATTCCAAGGCCATCCAGACGTCGGACCAGATGCTGGCCAAGCTGGCGCAGTTGTAATTGATCTCTCCCCCTGAGCGGCTTCGCCGCTTCCCCCTCTCTACTCGCTTCGCGAGGGAGGGGGACGACGCCCTCGCTGCGGGGCGGCCCTTGCTCGGCGTCCCTGACCTGGGCCGCGCCGGTCTCCGGGGTCGCGCCACATGCCTATGGCTCGCCAGGTTCATGCGAAGCATGGATCACTGAAACACCGGGAACATCGCCATGACCCAACGAACCTTCTCCCTTTCCGCGACGGGCACGTGCCTGGCGCTGGCGGCAGTCCTGTCGGGCTGCACGACGCTCAATGACCCGCCGCCGGTGGACATGCCGTCCACGGCGCCGCCGGTGCTGCCGCAGCCCGCCCCGGTGGCGGGCAGCCCCACGGGCAGCCTGTTCAACGCGGCCAGCTACCGGCCCGGTTTCGAGAACCGGCGTGCGCGCCTGGTGGGGGACCTGGTGACGGTGCAGATCGTGGAGCGTGTGACGGCCAGCCAGAAGTCGGATTCGGGCCTCAAGCGGTCCAACAAGACCACGGCCGGGATTTCGGCGCTGCCGCTGTTTTCGGGCAATGCGCTGGCCAATCTCAAGGACCGCTCCAACATCGGCTTCAACAACAACAACGACTACACGGGCTCGGGCTCGACGTCCAGCGACAACACGTTCACGGGCGCCATCAGCACGACGGTGGTCGATGTGCTGCCCAACGGCCATCTGGTGATCGCCGGAGAAAAGCAGATCGGCGTGAACCACAACGTGGATGTGCTGCGCTTCACGGGCACGGTGGATCCGCGCACCATGCAGCCCGGCAGCCTGGTCGCCTCGACCCAGGTGGCCAATGTGCGCGTGGAATCGCGCAGCCGCGGGCAGGCCGGGGAAGCGCAGTCAATTGGCTGGTTGTCCCGGTTCTTTTTGAACGTTATGCCGTTCTGATTCTCCGGAGAATGGACAGCATGAAAGTACTGTCCATGCTCCTGACATTGCGCCAAGCGCAGCGCCCCTTCTGGGTTGCAGCCGCCCTCGGCGCCAGCATGCTGACCCTGCCGGCGCATGCAACACGCATCAAGGAGGTCGCTGCCATCCAGGGCGTGCGCAGCAACCAGTTGACCGGCTACGGTCTGGTGGTCGGCCTCGACGGCACGGGCGACCAGACCACCCAGATGCCCTACACCAAGCAGGCCCTGGCCAACTACCTGGAGCAGATGGGCATCTCGCTGCCCGCCACAGGCAACGCGGGCCAGCTGCAGCTCAAGAACGTGGCGGCCGTGATCGTCACCGCCGAGCTGCCGGCCTTTGCCCAGCCAGGCCAGACCATCGACGTGGTCGTCTCCTCCGTGGGCAATGCCAAGTCGCTCAAGGGCGGCACCCTGGTGACCACGCCGCTGCGCGGTGCCGACGGCGAGATCTACGCGCTGGCCCAGGGCAACCTCGTGGTCGGCGGCGCTGGCGCCTCGGCCGGCGGCTCCAAGGTACAGATCAACCACCTGAGCGCGGGCCGCGTGCCGCAGGGCGCCCAGGTCGAACGCGCAGTTCCCACCCCGATCAACGAAGGCGACAGCATCACGCTGGGCCTGAACGCCACCGATTTCCAGACCGCCGACAAGGTGGTGCGCGCCATCAACCAGCGCATGGGCCAGGGCGTGGCGCAGGCGCTGGACGGGCGCACCGTGCGCGTATCCGCGCCCCAGGACCCGGGATCGCGCGTGCGCATGATTGCCGAGATCCAGGAGATGCCGATCGAGACCTCCAAGCCCTCGGCCAAGGTCGTGATCAACGCACGCACGGGCTCCATCGTGCTCAACCAGGCCGTGACCCTGGGCCCCTGCGCCATCGCCCACGGCAACCTGGCCATCACCATCAGCACCACGCCGGTGATCAGCCAGCCCGGCGCCTTCTCGCAGGGCCAGACCGTGGTGGCCCAGAAGTCCGACATCCAGATCAAGCAGGAGCCCGGCAACATCATCAACATGCCCGGCTCCCCGCAGCTCACCGACGTGGTGCGCGCACTCAACACGCTGGGCGCCACGCCCCAGGACCTGCTGGCCATCCTGCAGGCCATCAAGGCCGCAGGCGCTCTCAACGCCGAACTGGAGGTGATATGAGCATCGCACTTCCCAATGGATCGCAGACTGCGGCCAGCAATGCGCTGGCGGCCGACGCCCGGTCCCTCAACGCACTCAAGTTCGCGGCCGGCGAGAACAGCCCGCAGGCCGCGAAGGAAACCGCCAAACAGCTGGAATCGCTGTTCATGCGCGAGATGATCAAGAGCATGCGCGAGGCGACCATGAAGTCCGGCCTGCTCGACAGCGCACAGGGCAACCTCAGCACCGACATGCTGGACCAGCAGCTGTCGGTGGCCATGTCGGGCCAGCCCGGCGGACTGTCGGATGCCATCACGCGCCAGCTGGCCCGCACCATGGGCTCGGAAGCCGCCGAGGATGCCGAGATCTCCGTGCCCTCCACGCTGAGCATGAGCCGCATCGCCTGGCGCAGCACGGCCACCAATGCCAATGGCGCCGCCGGCGGCACCGCTGCCATCGGCGCCTGGAGCGGCAGCCGCAGCAGTGCGGCCCAGTCCGTCAACGCCTACGCACCCGCGCCCAAGGGCCGCGACAACTTCGTGGCCCACCATGGCGACGCCGCGGCGCGCGTGGCGCAGGAAAGCGGCATTCCGGCCGCCTTCATGCTGGGCCAGGCCGGCCACGAGACCGGCTGGGGCAAGAGCGAGATCAAGAACGCCGATGGCAGCAATGCCCACAACCTCTTCGGCATCAAGGCCGGCAAGGGCTGGACGGGCAAGGTCGCCGAGGTCACGACCACCGAATACATCGACGGCGTGGCGCGCAAGGTCACGGCCAAGTTCCGCGCCTACGGCTCCTACGAGGAGTCCTTCCGCGACTATGCGCGGCTGATCACCAGCAATCCGCGCTACGAGAAAGCCATGGGCAAGACCGACTCGGCCCTGGCCTATGCGACCGAGCTGCAGAAAGCCGGCTACGCCACCGATCCCGAATACGCCAGCAAGCTCAGCCGCGCCATCCAGAGCGCCGTGCAGAGCGCGGCACGCGCACAAGCCTAAACCGAGAACACGCCATGAGCCTTTTGAACGTCGGATCCCGCGCCCTGATGGCGAATCAGATCGCCCTGCAGACCACCGGCCACAACATCGCCAACGTCAACACGGCCGGCTACTCGCGCCAGAGCGTGGCCTTCCAGACCTCGCCGGGCCAGAACATGGGCAGCGGCTACATCGGCAATGGCGTGGATGTGAACACCATCCTGCGCAACTTCAACGAGTTGCTGAACCGCCAGGCGGCCACGGCCAGCGCCGTGTCGGCGGCCGATTCGGCGCGCGCCACCTCGCTGGCGCAGATGCAGGAAGTGTTCAGCGGCGGCAAGACCGGCCTGGGCGCGGCCATCACGGACATGATGAATTCGTTCGGCGATGTGGCCGGCGCGCCCACCGACCCGTCGGCACGCCAGGTGGCGCTCACGCGCATGAACGAGCTGGCGGCGCGCTTTCGCTCGGCATCGGCCCAGCTCGACGAGCTGGACTACAGCGCCAAGCAGCAGATGGGCAACGATGTGACCGTGGTCAACAGCCTGGCTGGCCAGGTGGCCACGCTCAATGCGCAGATCAGCCGCTCCATCGCCTCGGGCCAGACGCCCAACGACCTGCTGGACCAGCGCGACCAGCTGGTGCGCAATATCAACAAGTATGTGCAGACCAGCCAGATCCCCGCGGACGACGGCACCATCAGCCTGTTCGTGGGCGGCAGCCAGCCGCTGGTGCTGGGCTCCAGTTCGGCCCAGCTCACGCTCAAGGAAGCCACGGAGTTTCCGGGCAGCGGCAAGATGGCCCTGTACTTCCAGCAGCCCGGCGGCCAGAGCGTGGAGCTGACGCCCTCCATGCTGGGTGGCGGCGAGATCGCCGGCCTGCTGCAGTTCCAGGGCAGCGACCTGACCGAGGGCCGCAACCTGCTGGGCCGCATGGCACTGGCCATCGGCGACACGCTGAACCAGCAAAACAACCTCGGCCTGACGCTGTCGGGACAAAGCGGCAGCAATCTGTTCAAGCTGTCCATGGTCAGCAACGGCTCGACCACGGGCGCCCAGTGGACAGGTGCCACCACGCCGACAACCACGGTGGTCGATGCCAGCCAGCTCAAGGCCTCCGACTACCAGGTCGTCTTCGGCAGCACGGCCCCAGCGGGCAAGGTCATCCGCCTGTCCGACGGCAAGGTCACGGACTTCACCGACATGGCCGACCTGAGCTCCAAGGAGATCGACGGCCTGCGCTTCGACCTCAAGGCCGAAGGCGTGCAGGGCAACTCCATCCTGTTCCGCCCCATGGCGGCAGGCGCCCACGACATCCAGGCCGCCGTGCACTCGCCCAACGACCTGGCCGTGGCCAACCCTGTGGCCGCCAGCATCAAGTCCCTGGGCGACGCCACGCTGCAGATGGGCGGCATCCAGGTCAGCGCGGGCTTCGACCTGTCGACCTTTGCCGGCGCCGAGGTGTCGTTCAGCAAGAACGCTGCCGGACAGCTGGAGTACACCATCACCCCGGCACCGGCAGGCGGCATCCCGGCCACGGGCCTGTACACCTCCGGCCAGGCCATCCAGCTGGCGCCGGGCCTGCAGGTCAAGATCACCGGCACGCCCGCCATCAACGGAACCAACAGCGACAAGGTCACGCTGGGCAAGGCCACCGATCCGCAATACGGCACGGCCTACCAGCGCGATGCCGGCAATGCCAGCTCCTTCCTGGCGCTGCGCGACAGCAAGCTCTTCGATGGATCGACCACGCTGAGCGACGGCTTTTCCACCGCCATGGCCCAGGTGGGCACCCGCACACAGAGCGCGCAGTACGCGGCCAAGCTGTCCGAGACCATCGCCAAGAACCTGGAAGCGGACCGCACGGCCGTCTCGGGCGTGAACCTCGACGAAGAGGCCGCCAAGCTGCTGCAGTACCAGCAGTCCTACCAGGCCTCGGCCAAGATGCTGCAGGTCGCGCAAAGCATTTTCGACAGCGTTCTGCAGACCGTGGGCCGCTGATCACAGGACAGGAGCATTCCACCATGAGCATCTCCCGCATTGGCACGGCCAACATGTACGAAAGCACCATCAACAACCTGAACTCGCGCAATACGAGTCTGGTGGACCTGATGGAAAAGACCACTTCCGGCAAGCGCGTGGTGCGCGCCAGCGACGACCCCGTGGCCGCCGCCCAGGCCGAGCGCGCGCTCACGCGCATCTCCCGCTCGGAAAACGACCAGCGTGTGCTGGGCCTGCAGCGCGATGTGATGGCCCAGGGCGAATCCAAGCTGGGCACCGCCCACGACGCGCTCAAGGACTTCCGCGACCTGATCCTGCAGTCCGGCAATGGCTCCTATGACCAGAAGGCGCGCGATGCGCTGGTGCAGCAGCTCGAAAGCATACGCAACCAGGTGCTGAGCTACGCCAATGCCAAGGACTCCAACGGCCTGCCCATCTTCCGCGGACTGGGCAGCAAGGAAGACCCTCTCACCAACGGCAACCCCGGCACCAATTCCCAGCTGCAACCGGGCCAGGCCACGGGCAGCGAAAACGGCCTGCCGCTGGCGCTGGACGGCTTTGCGACCTGGATGAACGTGCCCACGGGCAACGGCGTGTTCGCCGTGACGCGCCAGTCGCCCACGGGCAGCTCGGCCTATGCCGACCTGGGCACGGTGTCGGACCCCAGCGCCATCACGGGCGCCAGCTACACCCTGAATTTCACCAAGGACGCCACGACGGGCGCCCTGAGCTACACCGTCACCTCCGGTGGCACGACCGGCCCGGCCGTTCCCTACACGGCCGGAGACACCATCACCGTGGGCGGCATGTCGATGAAGATCTCGGGCAACCTGGCCACGGGCGACAGCTTCACGCTGGGCCCCAGCCAGCGCACCGACCTGTTCAGCGTGCTGGACAACGTGATCGCGGGCGTGAAGAACGGCGCCACCGATGCCGGCGCCATGCAGCAGGCGCTGGGCCGCGGCCTCAACGAACTCGACGCCGGCATGAGCCGCGTCCAGGCCATGCGCAGCTTCGCCGGCGACCAGCTCAACCGCGCCGACCGCCTCGAAGACGACATGAAGAACCAGGCGGACCAGCAGGAAGCAGCGCGCTCGCGGGCCGAAGACATCGATATGATCAAGGCCCTCTCCGATGTGGACATGCAGAAGGTGGGCATGCAGGCGGCCTTGCAGTCCTACGCCTCGATCCAGAAACTGTCACTGTTCAACTTCATCAACTGATAACCGCCCGCGCATGCATCCATGGTCCAGTCCGTCCTGAGCTCTCTGACCCTCGGCTATAGGCCGCTCTGGAACCAGGCCCGCCGTCTGGCGGGCGTGCAGCTTTATCTTCACGAGGAGCCCGGCGTCCAGGCCGACGTGGCCCACCTGCTGCGCATACTGCGCGAGACCTGGGGCACGCAGTCGCCGCCGGTGCTGCTGTCGCCCCAATCCCGCCAGGTGCTGTGCGACCTGCTGGAGAACGCCTCCAAGGGAAGCCCCTGGATCGAGGTGCGCGGCGACTGGCTGCAGGACTCCGCCATCTATGACCTGGTGCGCCAGGCCCATGCGCGCGGCCTGATGCTGGTCTGGCGCGGCCCGCTGTCCGACGTGCCCGACGCCCAGGCCGCCCACTGGTTTGCCAGCAGCCTGCTGCACCTGCCGCCCGAAGGCGCCTCGGGCATGCCCAATCAGACCGTGCTTGCGCTGCAGCAGGCCGCGCAGGCCGCCGAAGCGCCGACCAAGCTCCAGGCCCTCAAGCAGGCCGCCAGGCCCGCCCCCACCCTGCCCCCCCTGCAGCTGCTGGGCGGCCAGATGTATGAAGGGCTGGAAAGCCTGGCTCTGGCCGATCTGTGCCTGGACAGCTTCCATGCGGGCGCCATCGCCGGCTGGCCCGTGGCCGATGCATTGCATGCCCAGCGCCATCACCCCGCCCTGCCCAGCCGCGACACCGTGCTTGCGCTGATGCGTGCCGTCGATGCCGAGCAATCGCTGGAAGCCTTCGAGCAGATCCTGGGCGAGGACCCCATCCTGGCCTATCGCTTCATGCTCTACACCAACTCCGCGGCCCTGGGCCTGCGGGGCAATGTGGACTCGCTGCGCCGCGGCCTGGTGATGCTGGGCTACGGCACGCTGCAGCGCTGGCTGTCGGACCAGCTGCCCCACGCCTGCACCGAGCCCAGCCTGATACCCGTGCGCACCGCCATCCGGCTGCGCGCCAGCCTGACCGAACGCCTGATCGAAGCCGGCATCAGCCACGACCTGCAGCGCGAGGTCTATCTGCTGGGCCTGTTCTCGCAGCTGGACCAATTGCTGGGCGAGCCCCTGCCCACCGTGCTGCGCCGCGTACCGCTGTCCGAACGCGTCTTCGACGCGGCCGTGACGCGCACCGGCCCCTACGCGCCGGCCCTGATGATGGCCATTGCGCTGGAATCCGACGATCCCGCACCGATTCGCCAGCTGCGCGAAGACAACGACTTCGAGATCGAGGACGTCAACCGCAACCTGCTGCGCATGCTCAGCGAACTGCAGGTGCAGCCCGCGCCGGCGGCCTGATCGATATACGGCGACCCGCAGCGGCCGAACCTGCGGCCTGATCTGCAGCCGCTGCCATCCGCAGATTCCACCCATGAAAAAACCGCCTGGATCTCAGGCGGTTTTTTCATGTCCGGCAGGAAGCTGCAGATGCAGCTGCCGCCGTCAGGCCATGGCTCAATGCATGGCGTGGGGCTGACCGTCGAACATGTGCTCGAACTGTGCCAGCCAGGGCTCGGCCAGCGTGCGGATCTGGGCATCGTTGCGCAGGATGCGCTGCATGATGCGGGCCTTCTCCTTGCGTTGCTCAGGCGCCAGCGGCTCGTCATGGGACTTGAGCCGCAGCTGCTCGATCAGCACGGCACAGGTGCCTTCGTAGCGCGTCACTCCCTCCCAATCCTTGTTCTGTGCGGCCTGCAGCATCTTGGCGCTGCTGTCTTCTATGGCCCGGTAAAAGTCAATCAATGTCAACTCCATTTCTAGGTCCCGGCAACGGCTGGCGTGTTGGCGATATCACGCCAACCATTGGCAATCGGAGCCAACACGTCCTGCGCGCTTTGCAGCAGCGCTGCGTCGTTGCGCAGATTGGCCAGCGTCAGCTGGGTGATGCTGTAGTCGTAGACGGAAATCAGGTTCTGGGCCAGCTCGCCGCCTTCATCGGGATTGACGGAGGCCTTCAGGCCTTCCTCCAGAATGCGCACGGCCTTGCCGATCTGCACACCTTTCTCGCCGATGTCGCCACGCTGCAAGGCTCCCTTGGCCGCGTTCAGCGCTTTCTCAAGCGCGTCGAACAGCAGCTGGATCAGTTGATGGGGCGATGCGCCGTCCACGGAGGACTGGACGCCGACCTGGGCGTAGGCACTTGCAGCACGACGGTTGAGCGATGTGTACATGTTCGTTTCCTTGATGTCTTGTTCTTCGGCTGCAATGCCCGAAAATTTAGAGGCACCGGGCATTGGTTACAGAAAACAGGACCGCCGCTCCGCATGGCTCCTGTCTATTTATTCCACTGGGAAACCTGCTGGTTCATGTAGGCACTCAGCGCCGAATAGCCGCTCATCTTCTTGTCCAGCGAAGCGTACTGCTCACGCAGGCGCTTTTCCAGCGAATCGGCCTGGTCATTGATCCGGTCCTGGGACTTGCCGTTGCTCTTCTTGAGTTCCTGCAGGCTCTTGCTCTTGGTGTCGAAGGTGCCATCGAATTCCAGCGCCTTGCGCGTGAAATCCTTCATGCGCGCGGCCAGGCCCTGCGTATCAGGCTGCCCGTCCGTTCCCACGGCGGCAAACATCTTGCTCATGGACTCGGGGTCCTTCAGCGCTGCGTCCAGCTTGGTCTTGTCGCTGGCTGTCGTACCGTAGGCGAGCTTGCCGCCCTTCTGGATCTGAATGCCCATGTCCGACAGGCGCTTGAGCGTGTCCGCTGCGCCAGCAACCGTACCCGAGACCACGCTGCGCAGGCTGTTGGTCATGCCCACCGTGGTGGAGTCGCCCTGCAGCACGCCGGCAGCCTTGCTTTCGGCGTCGTACTTGGTCGAGCTGGCCAACGCGTCATTGAGCGCGTTGTAGGCATCCATGAAGGCCTGGATCTTCTTCTTCATGCCCTCAGTGTCCGAGGACACCGTCACCGTCACCGGGGTGGCGGCCGCCGTCACCTGGTTCACGGTGATGTTCAGGCCAGGCACGGTCTGCTTGAACTCGTTGGTGGTCGACTGCACCGTAATGCCATTGACATTGATCTCGGCATTCTGGGCGTACTGCGCCACGGAGCTCGTGGTTGCCTTGCCGTTGAAGGCCAGGGCCGACAGGCTGGCATCGCCACTGGCACCGACCGTGAAGCCGGCATCGGCACCCGTGGCACGCGAGCGCAGCACCAGGCGTTCACCCTGGGCATCCTTGAGCACCGACGCCACCACGCCCGTTCCCTTGCTATTGATGGCCTGGACCACGTCTTCCAGCTTGGCACCGGCCGCGATATCGATCTCCACGGGAGTGCCGGGATTGCTGAACTGGTCGCCAGTCTTGTCCCAGCTGCCCATGGTGATGGTGAGCTTGCCAGCCCCGAACTGGGTGGACGCCGGCATGACAGCGGTCGCAACAGACTGGCTGCGCGCCAGATCCGTCACCGAGATCACCGAAGATCCGGGCAGAGCATTGGCGTCCGTCACCGTGGCAGTCACGGCCGTATTGGTCGTGGTGGCATTGGTCAGGCGCCATGTATCGGCATCGGCCAGCGAAGTGGCCGCGTCCTGAAGCGTGGACATCAGGGACTTGATCTGCCCGAACGTGGATATCTTGGAATCCAGAACAGACGCTTTTTGCTGAAGCGGAACCAGTGACTGCCTTTGCAGGGCCACCAGTTTGGCGATCATCGTCTCGTCCAGGCCGCTGCCGCTGATGCCAGCTGAGCTCAAGGTGGCCATGACCATCCCTTTCTAAGTGCAGAACACCTCCGCGCCACAGCGCAGAACGCGTCCTTGCGAACACGCACACCAAATGCCCGAAGGCATTCCCCGGTATCTTATCGACCGGTTTCTCCCGAACCTGAGGCTTTTTTTGGCTACGCCCTGCGCAGCCAGGCTCAAAAGCCCCGCAGGCTCCCTCTTACTGGATCAGCTTGAGCACCGACTGGGGCAGCTGGTTGGCCTGGGCCACCATGGCTGTGCCGGCCTGCTGCAGGATCTGTGTGCGGCTCAGGTTGGCGGTTTCGGCAGCGAAGTCGGCATCCATGATGCGCGATCGTGCAGCCGCTGTGTTTTCCGAGGCAACCTGCAGGTTGGAAATTACGGCCTCGAAACGATTCTGCGCAGCACCGAAAGTGGCACGCGTGTTGTTGACTTCATCCAATGCTGTGTCGATGGCAGCCATCGACAGGCGTGCGTCAGCGGCGGAGCTGCTTGCACCAAGCAAGGAGCCCAAGGCGCCACTCAGCGTTGGGGGTGTTCCTGCAGTAACGCCCAATCCACCAGGCGCAGCAACTGACAGATTCACAGCAGAAATCGTGATCTGATTGTCAGCGCCAGTGTTAGCGCCCACCTGAAAAACTGTCGCATCCGCACTATTTAACAGTTGGCGACCATTGAAGCTTGTACTTCCAACTATGCGTGCAATTTCCTGCGCCAGCTGCTGAAACTCTTTGTTCAACGATCCACGGTCCGTCGAACCGTTGGTGTCGTTGGCAGCTTGAACCGCAAGTTCGCGCATGCGTTGCAGACTGTCGCCGATCTTACCTAGCGCGCCTTCCGCCGTCTGCGCCATGGAGATGCCGTCGTTGGCATTTCGCATGGCCACATTCATGCCTCGCACCTGGGCGTTCATGCGCTCGGCAATGGCCAAGCCTGCCGCGTCGTCCTTTGCACTGTTGACACGCAGGCCCGAAGACAGGCGCTGCATGGTGGTGCTCAGCGACGACTGGGACGTGTTGAGATTGCGCTGGGCGTTAAGCGAAACAAGATTGGTGTTGATGATGGATGCCATGGGGCAGCTCCTCGTTAGGCATGAACAATGGCCAACCGTTCGACGACCCCAAGCCGCCAGAACGCCAGAAAGCACGCCAGGACTTCCAGCTCTGCCTATCTGATGCCAATGATTGTGCGGAAAAGCCCTTGCGCCAAAGCGCCGATAAAGCCCATGATCGGACGCCAATTCACCCTTCGAACACCCTCTTGGCCAGCCCTTTCGCCCATAAAAAAACCCCAGGCAGATGCCTGGGGCCTGGAGAATTCCGGCCGCCTCTTGCTTGGAAAGGCCGCCGGACTCGCACTATCAGCGCAGCAGGGCCAGAACGCCCTGGGGCAGTTGGTTGGCCTGAGCCACCATCGCTGTACCGGCCTGCTGCAGGATCTGCGAGCGGCTCAGGTTGGCGGTTTCCGAAGCGAAGTCGGCATCCATGATGCGGCTGCGGGCCGAAGCGGTGTTCTCGGAAGCCACTTGCAGATTCGAGACCACGGCCTCGAAGCGGTTCTGGGTGGCCCCCAGCACGGCGCGCTCGGAGTTGACCTTATCCAGGGCCGTATCCAGGTTGCCGATCACGGTCGCCAAAGCGGTTGCATCCAGCGCTGCGGCTGCCGTGTTGCCAATAGAAGCGCCTGTGATGGCTGCGATGTCGGTATCAGTGCCCAGATTGGTCGTGGTCACCTTAATCGTGTCCTGGGCCGAGGTATTAGCACCGACTTGGAATGTGAAGCCGTCCGTGGTGGCGTCGGTGCTCAGAATCTTCTTGCCGTTGAAATCAGCGCCCTTGATCACGCGGTCGATTTCCTTGCCCAGCTCGACGAATTCCTTGTTCAGCGAAACCTGGTCCTTGGCGCCGTTGGTACCGTTACGGGCCTGCACAGCCAGTTCACGCATACGCTGCAGAGCGTCGGTCACCTTGGACAGGGCGCCTTCAGCGGTCTGGGCCATCGACACGCCGTCGTTGGCGTTGCGCACTGCCACGTTCATGCCGCGGACCTGGGCGTTCATGCGTTCTGCGATGGCCAGGCCGGCTGCGTCATCCTTGGCGCTGTTGACGCGCAGGCCGGAGGACAGGCGCTGCATGGTGGTGGACAGCGAGCTTTGCGAAGTAGCCAGGTTGCGCTGGGCGTTCAGCGATTGCACGTTGGTGTTGATAGACATGGCCATGGTGACAACTCCTAGTAAAGTCAGTTACGTCGCCGCCACGGTGCCCTCGCTTATCGCAAGGCGGGCGGCGGCGGCCCAATCCGACCATCGGCCGCTTTCACATCGAATTACGCGGCTTTTGGTGGGCTCAGGACTTTTTGTCCCTCTGCTGAGTTGGTTTTCGGAGCTGCCCCGGCGAACTTTAGGGGGACTTCACAAGATTTTTTGCACTGCGCGGCATGGCCATCCGCGCGGTGCATGGTTCGCTGTTACAAAACGGGGGCCACAGGAGCGGCCAGACCCAGATCCTCATAGGAGACACGCAGATCCACAGGCTCCTGTCCCTGGCACCAGCGGGCCCAGGCCTGGCGCATCCCCATCGCCACCGAGCGCGCCACGATATCCGCCTGTTGCGGCTCCAGGTCCTGCAGGCGTGCGCGCAGCCCCTGGCGTATCTGCTGCAGCTGCGGCAAATGTGCCTGCCAGTACGCAGCCTGGTCTAGCAGTTGCGCCAGGTCCCGTGCTGCAAAGCCCTGGTCCAGGCCGACACGAGCCATCACTTCGGCCGACTGCCGCCCCGCCAGCAGTTCCCCCATCAGCGTCAGCGTGGGCACGCCCATCCACAGTGCGTGGTTGGTGACCACTCCGCCCGTAAAAGGCAAGGTATCCAGGCAGATGTCTATGTCATGGTGGGCCTGCAGATAGTGCTCGAACCCCATCTGCTCCACAAAATCGACGCGCTGCGCGGCCACGCCCTCCTCGGCCAGCCAGTTGCGCAGGTGCTGGGGAGGACCGGAGCGAGGGCAGGCCGCAATCTTCAGCCGCGCCGTGGGCAGGGCACGCAGCACCTCGCCCCAGACTGCAACCACATTGCGGTTGATCTTGGACAGGCGGTTGAAAGAGCCAAACGTCAGGTGGCCATTGCGCAGGGCCGGCAGAGGCGCCACGGCTTCCTGGTGAATGCCGCCGTCAAAAACATAGGCCAAAGGCAGGCGCATTATCTGTTCGGTGACCTGCGTCTTGACTAGGCCATGATCCAGTACTAAGTCGCTAAGTACGATGTAGTCCATGGTTTCCAAGCCAGTGCTGCCTGGGTTGCCTATCCAAGTCAGCTGCACAGGTGCCGGACGTACAGCGAACAAGTCCAGTCGATGGCCCCGCGTGTGGCCACTGAGATCAATCAGTATGTCAATGCCGTCGGCCTGTACCAAGGCGGCCAGAGCCTGCACATCCATATCGCGGACGCCGCGCCACAGTTGGAATAGCCCTTGGAACTCCTTGGTAATCTCGTCGTGGATCTCGTTGTTGCAATAGGCGATGTGGACCATGCCGCCATGCTTTGACAACTCGCGCATCACGGGCAGGAAGAACTTGGCTGCCGCATGTCTGCGCAGATCGCCGGACACAAAGCCTACCCGCAATACCTTGCCAGGATCCCTAACATTGGTGAACTCCACGCGTTGCATACCGGAGTAGATCTGGCTCATAAGGGCCCCATACTCACGGTTAGCACGCCCCACCGAAACCGCCGAGGAACTTGGCGAGTGGATCATCGCGAACAACCTCGCGCTATAGGCCGGCTCGTAGTCCGGATGCAGCTGCGCCAGTTCGTCAAGTTGCTGCATGTGGTGCGACGCATCACCACTGCGCTCCAAGTAGGCGGCCCTTTGAAACATCAGCTGACGATCGCCGGGCAAACGCTCCAGCCCTTCCCGCAATGCCAAATCGAGCGCCGGCAAATCGCGCATCTCAAGCAGTACCTGACAACGCAGGGTATGCGCACGGGCATTGTCGGCGTCGATCTGCAACGCCCGAGTGAGCATTTCCAGAGCCTCGTCCCATTTCTTTTGCGCAAACAATGTGAAGGCGGTTTCGCAATACAGCACCACATTGCCCGGCTGCAGCTGTAGCGCCTTAAGTAGGCACGTTTCTGCTTCCGCCAGCCGTCCTCCTTCGCAGAGCAACAGGCCCAGCTTGAGCAGCAAGTCCAGGCTATCCGGCGCGATCTGGAGCGCCATCCGGTAGGCTGTTTCCGCTTGGAGCATCCAACCTGCTTGGCTCAATACCTGCGCGCTGGCTAGGCAAAGCCGTAAGTCCTGAGGCCGCTGCTTCATCAGTAGCACCAGAAATTGAGCGCATTCCTGGAGCCTGCCCGTGCACAGTAGTGCTGCCGTCAGGCGCGACAAACTATCAGCGTCGTCTGGATCCAGCAGCAGCGCGTTCACATAGCAAGGCAGGCTGTCCTCGGTACGGTCCTGAGCACAAAGCGCATCGCCCAGATGCGAGAAAGCCTGCGTCCAATGCGGCCGCAGCGCCAACGCCGCACGCATCGCACGCTCGGCCTCGGCTGCGTGGCCTGCCTGCAGGCAGATGCCGCCCAGGTTGAACTGCACCTCGGCATCGCGCGGCAGCAGGCTGGCCGCCTGGCTAGCGGCCTGCAGGGCGGCCTCGATGCGGCCGTTCGCATGATCGGCTGCCGCCTTGAGCTTCCAGACCAAGCCGCTCTTGGGATACTGGCGCACCAGCGAACCCGCCAGCTGGCTGACCTCGGCATGCTCGCGCTGGGCAAACAGCTGCCCCAGCAGCCGCAGCTGCGCCTCGGGCACCCGACCTCGGCCATCGCCGGCAGCAGGTGCCATCTCGGGCTCGGCCGGTCCCAGCGGCCAACGCGCGGCCTGCTCCTCCAAAAAAGCCGCGGCCTGCGCGCCCTGCACCAGGGCCACATCCTTTTCCAGCTGTTCCAGCGCAATCTCCTGCATGCCGTTGGCCCGTGCCACGTCGATCAGCGAGATGGCCATGTCCAGCAGCCCCTCGCGGATCAGCATGTGGATGTACAGGCGCCAGTAGCCAAAATCCGCAGGCCGCACGCCGATGGCTGCCTCCAGATAGGGCAGTGCCTCAGCACTGCGCAGCTGGTGCAGACCCAGCAGCTGGGCCATGCCGTGCAGGGCTTCGGCATGGGCAGGCTCCTGCTCCAGAACCTTCTCGTAAGCCTGGCGGGCCTGCTCGAACTGCCACTGGTCGTGCAACTGGCGGGCCTGCTGCAAATGCTCGTTCGTATTCATCTTGGTCATCAAGGTTGCGGGCAAGCGCCCCACCACAGGCCCGGCGCCCAGGCCGACACCCGCACAAATACCGCCATCGTGCAGGCAAGCCGGCAGGCACGGCCCCCGGATAAGCGGGCGCAAACCGCATTTCTTCCACCTTTGCCAGACGGAACGGTCACCAGCTGCTACAAAACAGGAAGCACGCCACGTGGCTGTATGCCATCATCCCCGGCTTCGCACGGACACAATCGCCTCTCGCAGCATCGGAACAGGCCCCGCTTTTACCTACAGTTCCAACCTTCCGGCGCAGGAGGGCTCTGCGAAAATTCATCGAAGCGTTTGCCCTCATAGGCAGGCGCCCAGCCTATTTTTCAGGAACCCATCCCATGCCCTCCATTGACCAATTCATCGAAAGCTTTCTGACCGCCGTGGACTTCCAGGAAGCCGTGGAAGTGACGCCCGAGACCGAGCTCAAGAGCCTGCCCGAGTGGGACTCTCTGGCGGCGCTGGGCGTGATCGTCATGTTCGACGTGGACTACGGCAAGACCATCACGGGCGACGACCTCAAGAACTGCTCGTCGATCGCTGATCTCTACAAGCTGCTGGGATAACCACCATGGCGCTGTCCACTCTGCACAACGTCCGCTTCGCGGGCATGGCCAGTTGCGTTCCCAAGCGGGTGGTGTCCAATCTGGAGGACTGCCCACCTTCGCAACGCTCGGAGCGGGAAAGGTTGGTGCGCAACATCGGTATCCAGACCCGGCGCCTGTGCTCTGAATGGCAATGCTTTTCCGACCTTGCCTTGGCTGCCGCCGAAAAACTGCTCGAAGAGCTGCAGTGGCAGCGCGAAGAGATTGATGCGCTGATCGTCGTCACCCAGTCGCCGGATTACCTCGTTCCGGCCACGGCCATCATCATGCAGGACCGTCTGGGCTTGCCTCATACAACCATCGCCTTCGACGTCAACCTGGGTTGTTCAGGCTATCCATTCGGCCTGCATCTGCTGGGCAGCATGATCTCGGCTGGAGGCATCAAAAAGGGCTTGGTGCTGGTTGGAGACAAGTCCGGCAGTGTCAAGGACCCTCTGTTCTCTGACGCAGGTACTGCCACCGCCTTGGAGTTCTCGCCCGGCGCAGCACCCATGCAATTCGACCTCAATAGCGACGGAAGCGGTTACCGCGCCATCATGCTGCCGGCAGGCGGGCATCGTGAGCCCTTTGGCGTGGAGCACCTCATGGCAACACGCGATCAGCATGGCGTGCTGCGCTCTCCCATGGACCTGATCCTCGATGGCCCTGCCGTATTGAGCTTCTCCACCCAGCGCATCCCGCCATCGGTCGAAAAGCTGCTGGAGCACACCGGGACATCCAAGGACAGCATCGACCATTTCATCTTTCACCAGGCCAATCGGATGATCAACGAGACCATCCGCAAGAAGCTGGGACTGCCTGCAGAAAAGGTGCCTTCCACTTTGCACGATTTCGGCAACACAAGCGGCGCCTCGCTTCCGGTCACCGTGACTGCCCGCCTGCACGAACAGCTGGACGGAGCCCGGGCCAGACTGCTGCTGTGCGGCTTCGGCATTGGTCTTTCCTGGGGAACGGCCATCGTGGACATAGAAAGCGCCCGCTTTCCAGCAATGGTCGAGCAATGAGTACCCCCGATCCCTTCTCGCTGGCGGGCAAGCGAATTCTCGTCACCGGCGCTTCTTCCGGCATAGGCAGGCAGATTGCCATTTCCTGCGCCGAGCAAGGCGCTGAACTGGTCATCACCGGCCGGAACCCCGACCGGCTGGCCTCCACCTACGAGGCCCTGCAGGGCGATGGACATCAATCCATCGTTGCCGACCTTTCCAATGCGGCAGATTTGGACAGCTTGGTCACGGCGGCAGGCGTACTCAACGGCGTAGTGCACGCGGCAGGAATTTCCAAGCTCGTGCCGTTTCGCATGGTCAACGAGACGCACCTGGACGAAATTTTTGCCAGCAATACGTTCGCACCGATTCTGCTGACCAAAGGGTTGCTCGCCAAAAAGCGCATTTCCCCTCAGGGCTCCATCGTCTTCGTCACATCGGTCGCGTCGCACATCGGCCCCATGGCCAGCGCTGCCTACGCGGCAAGCAAGGCCGCATTGCTGGGAGCCGTCCGCACTCTGGGGCAGGAAGTGGCCAAGCAAGGCATACGAGCCAACTGCATTGCACCCGGCTATGTCCGCACGCCCTTGCTCGATGGATTGAGTCAGGGCGGCGCCAACATGGGCAGCCTGCTTGAGCTGGCACCTCTCGGACTGGGCGAGCCAGAAGATGTCGCCTATGCGGCGGTGTTCTACCTCTCGGACGCAAGCCGCTGGTTGACGCGCAACTATTTCATCGTTGACGGTGGTCTGACCATTCCCATGGACATTTACGCATGAACGCCCCAGTGCACGATCCGTTCACTCTCAAAGGCAAGACGATTCTTGTCACTGGTGCGTCTTCCGGCCTTGGACGGCAGACTGCAATCACTTGTGCCCAGCGCGGAGCTCGCCTCATCATCACGGGACGCGACGCAAAGAGACTCGAAGAGACTTACACCCGGTTGAAGAAGGGGGCCGACCATGTACAGATGTCGGCAGATCTGACCTCTTCGGTAGACCGCGAGCGCCTGGCGACCATTGCTTCATCAGTCAATGGTTTGGTGCATTGCGCGGGACAGCAAAAGCACTGCCCAATCCGGCAGCTCAGTGAGCAAGCGATGACAGACATGTATGCCATCAACTTTCTCGCGCCTGTCATGTTGACCCAGCGCCTGCTCCAGACAGGAGCGCTCGAACCGAGCGGGTCCATCATTTTTCTGCTCTCCACGGCTGCACACATCGGCACTCGCGGTGTAGGCCCCTACTCGGCAATGAAGGCTGGCCTGACGGGCATCATTCGCTGTCTGGCACTGGAGCAGGCCAAGCGCAAGATCAGGGTCAACGGCATATCCCCTTCGGCCGTGGTCACGCCGATGTGGGGAGCCGACCAGCTTGAAGCCCAGAAAATCCGACACCCCCTAGGCCTCGGTACTCCAGAGGATGTCGCCAATGCGGCGGTGTACCTGCTTTCTGACGCCAGCCGCTGGGTCACCGGAACCAGCCTGGTCATGGATGGAGGAGCGATTCTTTGATACACAAGATACTGATCATTGGTGCGGGGGGATGGGGGCGCGAAGTCCTTGCACAAATGCAGGATGACCCCGCCAATGGCAAAGACTGGACAATCAAAGGTTTTCTGGACAGCCGCCCGGGATTGCTGGGCGATACCGGATGTGACACCCCCATTCTTGGCAACCCGCTGGACTATGTGCCAGCCCCAGAAGATGCCTTTGTATGCGCCATAGGCGCTCCAGCCGCAAGGCATGATTATTCCCAGCCCCTGCTCACGCGAGGTGCGGAGTTCATTCCCTTGCTTACCGGAGCTTTCCTGAATCCAAGGATTCGCATTGGAAAGGGCTGCATCCTCTGCAGCCGAGTTCAGATCAGTCCCGATGTATGGATTGGCGACTTCGCAAACATTCACACCATGACCGTGGTTGGGCATGACGCTCATATTGGCGACTACGCCCAGATTGGTGCCATGGTTTTTATTGGTGGCGGGACATGTATAGGCGCAAGAGCCGTAGTCAATCCGCACGCGACCATTCTCCCTGGAATACAAATCGGCGAGGGCGCCACCGTCGGTGCAGGAGCTGTGGTTGTCAAGGACGTCCCGGCCGGTTCGACGGTCTTTGGCAATCCCGCCAAAGTCATCTTTCATTCCATATTGCCTGAGAATTGAGCTGATGCGTTCCCGTATGCACCCAAGGTATTACCTGTGCTCCGAAGTATTTTCCCAGGAGCAGCAAAGAATCTTTCGAAAAACATGGCAATTTGCCGGACTCAAGACTTTGCTGCCCAAGAACAACTCGTACATCACACGAAAGATTGCAGGCCTACCTATAGTCATCCAAAATTTTCATGGGGAACTTCATGCATTCGAGAATGTTTGCCTGCATCGTAGTGCTGCCCTGCAGAAGGATGCCATCGGCTGCCGCCCGCTGATCTGCCCGTACCATGCGTGGAAATACAATGCGACGGGACAAGTCAGCAATATTCCACACTGTGATGCAATCTATCAGTTCGATGAAGCGCAAAAGCAGTCCCTGAAATTGCGCGAGTTCGCTTTACGCATCGTCGGTAATCTCATATTTGTCAACCTGGATCCGCAGCCCTACCCATTGGAAGAGCAGTTCTCAGCCGATTTTATAGAATCACTGGAAAGCAGTTCAAATTCCTATGACAACGAAGTCATGGTCACCACATGGAATTGCAATTTCAACTGGAAGTTGCCTTATGAGAATTTGCGCGATGCCAACCATGTCGCATACGTCCACCCTCGTAGCCTAGCCCCGGTTGTGAGTTTCGCAATCGATGTGGATTCGACTGCCGCGAAAGAGTCCGAGCAGCCACTATCGGACACCAGTCCCGAAGGGCTACGCCAAGAAATGCGTGGCTTTAGTTTGGGCGGCAAGCCAGAAGGGATAATCGAGAAGCTTTCACGCTTTGAATGGCATGGAAATGTAGACCGTTGGCACGCCTCGACACGATCGAAAGCAGACCCACGCACAGACGATGCATATTTCAACTGGCTTGCCTATCCCAACACCCATATCGCCAGTGGAGATGGTGGTCACACCTTCACGATCGAAAACCACACACCAATAGCGCCTGATCGCACGGATGTGGAGGTTTACTACTTCACCGCTCGGAAAAAGAATGCTTATGCGACCTCTGCTCAGGTTTTACTGGCCGCAATGCATGCTGGTCAGCGCATCCTGACAGAGGACTACGACATTCTTGAGCAACTGCAATCGACGCTGCACATGGATGCCCCGGTGCCAACTCAAGGTGCTTATGAATCAACCAATCAACAGATTGAGCGCTGGTACACCACCCTAATGGAAGACAGTCATGAACTGTAAATGGATTATTGGCCTCGATAGCTCCTTCCTTGATATTGCCCACGATGCCTGGAGTCGAGCGCATCCTGAGCTGCTTATCAAGAGAATAATCATACCTCAGGACTCTCAATACAGATTTGATCTGGAATCACTTAAAGATCTTCCAGAAAATGATGGCACTGCTTTTGTCGCGATTGACGAAAGATTTGGTAATTTCAAGAGAGCCGAGCTGATGCAGGCGGTCATGAATCACCGCATCAAACTGGCAAGCTTCATCAGCCCCAGAGCGGCCGTGGCGGGCAATGTTCAAGTGGGGCCCAATACTTTTATCGGCGATAACGCTGTCGTTGGTCTGGGCAGTCGAATAGGCTACAACAGTGTCCTGCTTCCAGGCTCTCGGGTTGGTGCAGGCGTCCAAATCCGCAACTCCTGCTGGATAGAAGGCGCTGCGGTGATTGGCGATGCAGCTCAGATCGGCGGGTTCTGCATTTTGCGAAATGGGGCAGTTGTTGCCCCACGCATAGAGATCGGACAAGGCTGTGAATTAGGCTGGCCACAGCACTACAACAAGGATATACGGGCAAAGACTTTTTTTGACCCCCGCTATTCTTCACCGATTTACACATATGGTAGGTGACGCCTCTCTTCACCCACACATCACTTAAGGGATTCTATGATTTACGGACTCATCCCAATTGGAGGGCAAGGCACAAGACTTGGGCTGCCGTTCTCCAAAGAAATGCTCCCCCAGAAGAACTACGGGTTCTACAATCCTGTATCCAATCATTTGGTTCAAAAAATGCTTTTCGCTGGAGCAGAAAAGATTTTCTTTATCCATGGAAAAAATACCAAGCAAGATGTTTCCGAATTTTATTCGGACGCCCAAAAATTCGTCCACATAGAGCAAAAGGAACTTGGATTCGCTCAGATTCTCCGGGATTTTTATCTGAATTCCAACATCAACGACAAAGATCAATGTCTTTTCGGCCTTCCAGACAGTATCTTTGATGGAAATCCATTTATGGAGATGCTCGGAAACTCCGGCATTTGCGCAGGACTTTTCACAACATCCAATAGCACCAGAGTTGATAGATTGACATTATGCGGAAATCGCTTTGAGGTAAAATCCGCGAAAACTGAAAACAACTCAGAAAGATTCTGGGGAATCATAAAATTTGACGGACGCAATCTTCGAAAATTCCACGAAGAGGACGTCTTCAGCAAAACAAAAGAGATTGGAGACATCCTAAATATATATGGATTCAACAAGTCCCACGGCAACAACTATATTGATATAGGAACTTGGGAAAATTACAACAAATACATCTCAAAAACCGGAATTTCCCCTGACACAGAAATTGAGAAAAAATATCTTGCAAATGAAGTTAGCGAGCAAGAATTCATAAAACTTTTTTCTGAAAACTCTGATTTCTCCTATGAATGCGTCAATTCTTCCGACTACTACTTCACTCCGGAAAACAAAAAGATCGAGTTCATTCGTTATAGAGAACAGCCTTCAGGCGCAACATTCCCATCCGATATCACCGTCAAGGATTCGAATGCAAATTCCCTGAATCGCTTTGAGCTGACTATTCCTCTCGCACACGAAGCCAAGACGCAATCGGTACTCACATTATTGAATCTTTTATCATCCCAGTTTGATTTCAAGATTCATAAAGATTGTCATATATTCACTTCCAACGAGGCAGTTGTTGTACTTTACAGCTTCACAGTTCGAGAAAGTGTAATTAAACTCATTGAAATTGAACTACTCCAGGCAGATTTCAACATTCTTGCGAAGTTCGAAAGCAAGCTTTCTCTTCTTGAGGGATTCGATGTCGCCAATCATGTCAACAAATCAAAATATCGGATGATCAAGGAATTACTCCATGACGCCCCACATTGAAGCCCAGCCCGGCGCCTACGCAGAAACGGTGCTAATGCCCGGCGATCCTCTGAGAGCGGCATTTATTGCAGAAAATTTCCTCAAAAAAGCAGAGCAGGTCAATAGCATTCGCAACTGCCTCGGATTTACTGGTTATTACAAAAATCAGCGTATTTCCGTTCAGGCATCCGGCATGGGCCAACCCAGCTTGGGAATTTATGCAACAGAGCTTTTCGATATTTATGGCGTGCAGCGCATCATCCGTATCGGCACCTGCGGTAGTTTCCAGGATCATGTACAGCTTGGCGATCTGGTCATTCCACTAACCGCATCAAGCGACAGCCAACTGGGCAAAAACCGTGCGGATGGAGCTCACTTATCTTCCTGCTGTAGTTATGACCTACTAGAAAAAGTAATGCACACGGCAAAAGGTTATCCTCACAAAGTACACGTAGGATCCTTCTTCGCTTCCGATAATTTCTACGATGACAGAACCAATTGGTGGCATGCCTACCGGGACGCCGGTGTACTTGGCGTGGATATGGAGACCTATTATCTATATCTGCTTGCCATGCTTCGCAAGAGGCAGGCTTTGACCATCAACATGGTTTCCGATAATTTCAATTCCAAGGAAACCCTCAATCCTAAGGCACGGGTCGAACTATCTGGCAAGTCAGTTCAAATTCTACTTGATGCCCTTTGCACAGAATCTCTATAAAATTCATCATGGCAATTATTCACGGCGGGCTATCGCGGATATCTATCAGATATCCCTCTCTTGATCTAAAAGGAATAAAATTTATCGGTTGGGGCGCCGGCCAGTTTTTTAAGAACTTCTATCAGTTGGTAGGTATCGATGTATCCTACACTATTTGCCCCTACTTAGAAAATCAGGGCAAGATAATTAACGGCATCGAAGTCAGATCACCTGATGCTCTAGCCAATGAAGATCCGGAAAAAATATTCATCCTCATCTTCTCCGGATCATGCGTAGAGATCACACACCAAATCAATAGCCTTGGAAAATTCAAAAGCATACAAGCACTTGAATATGGGACCCGTAGTCACGATATTCTTCAGGAATTGGGATATCTGCAGAAAAATATCGATTACCCACCCCCTCCCAAGCAGCGTTTCTCGGATATAGGCTTTTTTACCCAAGGACCAATTCTCCCGTTTACAGAGTTAGCCCTTGCCTATCAGCGCTATAGATACCCCAATGACTACCACTGTCTGGTGACTGACACTGGTCAGTCACCAGAGATATTGGGCCGTTGCGCCAGATGGGTAGATGACATTATAGAAGTCGATGCACCAAAAACCCCCGGGCCTTTGCGGCGAAACTATATGATTCGGACCGCCAAAGCTGGCGCAGAAATAATACACCGCAAAGGATTTAGATATTCCATTCGAGTCAGAAGTGGAAATATCATTCTCGGCGATGTTAGACGATATATAAGCGCGTCCTTCGGAATTCAGGGAAATTACCAAGCAGGCAAGATTGGATTCCATATGGGCTGGACCATGAGGAATATGCCATTTCAAATATCAGAGGCATTCATGGTCTCTCGCTCGGAGGACATGCTGGCTCTCTGGAGCATTCCTGAAGACAATCGCCCAAGCGACGATCCGAGCTTGCATGTATCTCCGGATATGCATTACTCCCAATTCGTCCGACTCTCAAATGAGAATTACGTTTGGTCAAGCTATGCAGCAATTCTGGGAATCCCAAACTCCACATTGGAAGACTCTCTCAATTTCATGAGAGCGAAGTTGATTCCTTTGGAGCCAGAACTTGAGACCTTCTCACTTAAATACATCTCGCTTTTCAGCATGGAGTACGACAATAATGCCATTCCAGATAAGCAGTGGTGGAACAACCTCATAAATAACTTTGATCATGAGCTGGACCGTAGTCTCGCAATCTTTGGTTCTCGCTCCACGATAGGCGACCATTTCACCAGGAAGATCGGATAGCTCCAGGCGAGGAATTGAGCCAAGCCTCGATTTTTCAAATCAAATTAACTTGTAGCAAACGTTTGCGCCACTGCATCCCTGATGGTGCTACGTTGCTGCAGTGTCATCCCCAGAAAAAAAGGAAGTCCCAACAGAGTTCTGCCCAACGCCTTGGCATTTGGAGCCTCGAGCACATGGCAATGATTTCGCAGTGCAGGCATATCTTGGAGTAGCGGTTGATACCAACGGCGTGTGACGATCCTACCTTTTTCACAAGTTTGTTCCAGACGCTGACGGGCAGACTCATCGGGCAATTGCACAGACATCAAGGTAGGCGCCACTCTGGGACCTCCATTGCCCTGAGCTTGAAACAGCAGACGGTATCCGCTCGCGCAATTCAACTCCTCAAGCAACTCAGCATGCAACCGCTGCCTTTCTTTTGCATGGTCATCCCATGTCTTCAAAGAAGCCAAAGCAATAGCTGCGTGATATTCGCTCATCTTGGCATTCGTTCCCATGCCAGCCAGTGCACCCACGGGCAATTTAGCGTGAGGATCCAAGTTGATGCCAAAGTTTGAAAGCTGACGCACTTTCGCGCTCAGTTGTGGGCGCGATGAAACAATGAGTCCACCCTCGCCGGCAGGCAGGCTCTTGGTTGTATGCATGCTGAATACCAGTGTTCCCTCCCCGCCGTCCAGCCATTGGCTACCGTAAGCGGCAGCAGCGTCGATGACTACAGGAATACCGGTTTCCAACTCGAACTGATGCCAAGCCCTCATGTCATGCGGTGTTCCGAAGGTCGCAACCGGCATAACAGCATCTATGCGGGTCGTTGCACAAACGGATCGTGCGATTTCCGGTGTCAGCATCCAATGCATCGCGTCTACGTCGGCAAGCACAGGCACATTGCCGGAACGCACAACGGCGGTAGCGCTGGCCACAAATGTGAAAGCCGGTAGCAGCACTCGGGATCCTTGGGATAAATCCAGTGCTTGCAAGACCAGCTCCAGCCCCTGAGTGGCATTGGAAACAGTTGTCAGTTGCTCCTGTGGAATATCAAAGACATTGGCAAAAGTGCTCTCTAACTCTTTAACCAATGGACCGAAATTGGAGTACTGCCGAGCAGAGTGCATGCGTTCAAGCCAGTATTGCAACGCCTGTGGGGCAGGCATATCAGGCACAAGCAACGGCACCCAGTCCGGCAGCTCAGAAGACAAGGCGTGATTCATGCCGCCGCCTTTGCACAGGCAGCGGCCAACAGGGGCTCCAACTCTTCTCCGACACTCAGCGTTTTTTGGTCACCACGCAACCAGTTAAGCCACATGAATCGATATGCCCGCTCAAGCTCGGCTGTACGGTTCCGATAGTCCATCAGCACACAATCGAGCATGCATGCCCGTACCTTTTGGCGTCGCTCGGCCAAAAGATCAGGGCTATTCATCAATCGCAGTGCGGTACTGACATAACCATCTATATCAAGCGAGACTTCGTCGTTGAATCCCAAGGTCTGCAACGTCCGCGCGGTGGATACATCTCCGCCGCGCTCACCGTCCAAGGCCACGATCGGCAACCCCATCCACAAAGCATGCAATGTGGTTGTGCCACCAGATATAGGAGAGGTGTCCAGTGCGATATCTGCGATATGTCCCAACTCCATAAACCTTTCCAACGGCTGTTGATGCAGAACGCTGACCCGATCTAGGGGCATGCCTGCCAGTTGTACACGCGGCTGCATATGGGCTTGAGCCGCATCGGCGTCCTGCTCTTTCACCATGATGATCAGGTGTGCGTCCTGACGCGCATGAAGAATACTGGCCCAAACCGCAAGCATTTCATCGGTCAGCTTGGCTGAATTGTTCAGCGAGATGAGGGTCGGATGACCATTGCGCAGCATGGGAGGCTCTTCGCACAACGGTGAATCCTCTGGCGGTGCGTAGCTAGCCATGTAGTGCAGTTGGAACAGGTTTTCAGAGTAATACGGCGCATGGCTGGGCGGTGCAATACCGCCATCCACCAACCGGTAATCCATGGCCTTCATCCCCAGCGTATGCATATAGCCCAGCCAGGTCACCTGCACGGGCGCGGCGCGGCGGGCGAAGACTTCCAGGCGGTGGCCCAGGGTGAAGCCGGACAGGTCCACCAGCACATCGATGCCGTCGGCGCGGATCTGTTCGTAGAGCTGGTCGTCGGTCTGCTCGACCACATCGTGCCAGTGCGGCACCAGGGCGCGCAGCTTTGCGGTCATCGCGTCGGGGCGGCCGCTGGAGTAGACGTGGATCTCGACGTTGTCCGGGTTGTGGTGCTCCAGCACGGGCCGCATGAAGAAGGCCACCGAGTGCTGGCGGAAGTCGGCCGTGACATAGCCGACCTTGAGCTTCTTGCGCGGGTTGCGATCGCGCGGGGGGAAGGGCTTGGCGTTGCGGGTCAGCGGGTCGGCGAAGCGCCGGCCCCAGTCGCGCGCCACTTCCAGGGATTTGAGCGGGTCGCTGCTGGTGTGCGAGTGGATGTAG
This sequence comes from Delftia sp. WY8, assembly GCF_018437695.1. Classification (NCBI taxonomy): domain Bacteria; kingdom Pseudomonadati; phylum Pseudomonadota; class Betaproteobacteria; order Burkholderiales; family Comamonadaceae; genus Delftia; species Delftia sp. WY8. The sequence goes on along the minus strand of NZ_CP049795.1, from coordinate 4,179,726 downwards.
GCCCGCGTCATCCAGTGCGTGTTCTCGTTCTTGGCGTGGCGGCAGGCGTCGTCGATCAGGTCGCAGGCCTCCTGCCTGCGGCCCGTGCTGAATAGGGCCAGGGCCAGCAGGCGCTGGGCGTTGGGCATGCGCGGCTCGATCTCCAGCGCCATCTGCAAGGCGTCCATGGCCTGGGGCCAGATGCTCATGCGCACGTAGACAAAGCCGATGTGCAGCCAGACCTTGGAGTTGCGCGGCTCCCGGGCCACCAGCTGCGCCAGCTCCGACAGGGCTTCGAGGAACTGCGCGCGATCGACCATGGCGCGGATGCGGGTCAGCTCGCTGTCGATGCTGGGCGGCTGCGCAGGGGCTGCAAAAGCGTTGGCAAGGGGTGAAGATGGCATGGCGGTGGAGCAGAGGAAGTATCAGGCCGGCCCGCGGTCGGCACGCTTGTGCGCGCGGTGACACAAAGAATAAAACTGTGCCGACTATCCTCGCATGCGCGCCGCGCGATCCACCGTTAAGCGCCCGCCTTGCAAGATTCAAACAGGCACCGATTTGCCGGCCTTTTCAGGCTTTTGGCGCGCAGCGGCGCGTTTACACCTTCATCTCAGGGCTCTCAAGTATGGATGCCTGCGGCCGATAGCTTGACAAGCCATGGGTTCGTCGATGGCCGCCACCCCGCCACGGCCCAGTGTCAAAACAAGCGCGCATTTCCAAGCCAGTTCCGACTTTTCCATCGGGACACCTCTGACAGAATCCACTCCCATGCTTGTCATCATCGGATACATCGTCGCCTTCGGTTGCATCTTCGGCACCTATGTGCTGCACGGGGGCAACGTCCAGGTCATTCTCAAGGCACTGCCTTTTGAAATGATCACCATTGGCGGCGGCGCCATCGGCGCCTTCATCGTGTGCAACCAGCCCAAGGTGCTCAAGGCCACGGCCAAGGCCATCCCTGGCGTGATGAAGAGTTCGCGCTACACCAAGGCCCGCTTCATGGAGCTGATGGCCCTGCTGTACGAGATTCTGCAAAAGGCCCGCAAGGAAGGCCTGATGTCCATCGAAGGCGATGTGGAGGCACCCAACGAGTCGCCCATCTTCACCAAGTATCCCGAGCTGCTGGCGGACCACCATGTGGTGGAGTTCCTGACCGACTATCTGCGCATGATGGTGTCGGGCAATCTCAATTCCCACGAGATCGAGTCGCTGATGGACAGCGAGATCGAGGCCCACCACGCCGAGGCCCATGCCCCCGTCAACGCACTGACCCGCCTGGCCGGCGCCCTGCCTGCCTTCGGGATCATTGCGGCCGTGCTGGGCGTGGTGAACACCATGGGCTCGGTGGGCCAGCCTCCTTCGGTGCTGGGCGGCATGATCGCCTCGGCCCTGGTCGGTACCTTCCTGGGCATCTTGCTGGCCTATGCGCTGGTGGAGCCCATGGCCGGCCTGGTGGAGCAGCGCGCCCAGGACGCCGCCAAGGAACTGGAGTGCATCAAGACCACCTTGCTGGCCAGCATGCAGGGCTACAACCCCGCCACCGCCATCGAGTTCGGCCGCAAGGTGCTGTTCTCTACCGAACGCCCCGGTTTCCTGGAACTGGAAACCCACGTCAAGGGCAAGAAGTAATCCTGCACCCAGCAGCGTCAAGCCATGGCAGAGAAAAAGTTACAGCCGATCATCATCAAGCGCGTCAAGAAGACTGCGCATGCGCCCCACGGCGGCGCCTGGAAGATCGCCTATGCCGACTTCGTGACCGCGATGATGGCCTTCTTCCTGCTGATGTGGCTGCTGGGCTCCACGGCCAAGGGCGAGCTGCAGGGCATCGCGGCGTATTTTTCCTCGCCGCTGAAGGTGGCGATGGCCGGCGGCGACGGTGCAGGCAACAGCTCCAGCGTGATTCCCGGCGGCGGCAACGACCTGGCCAAGGTGCACGGCCAGGTACGGCGCTCCGAGGCGGCCGACAGCTCCAACCGGCGCACCAGCGTCGATTCGGGCCGCGCCGATCAGGCCCAGGTGGACTCCAACCGCATCAAGGCGCTCAAGGCCAAGGTGGACGCGATGATTACCAGCAATGCGCGCCTGAACGAATTCCGTTCGCAGATCCGCACCGACGTGACGCCCGACGGCCTGCAGATCCAGATCGTGGACGAGCAAAACCGCCCCATGTTCGACAGCGGCAGCGCCCTGGTCAAACCGTATATGCGCGACATCCTGCGCGAGGTGGGCGCGGCGCTGGCAGGCGCGGAAAACCGCATCAGCCTGTCCGGCCACACCGACGCGGCCCCTTACGGCAATGCCGACCGCGGCTACAGCAACTGGGAGCTGTCGGCCGACCGCGCCAACGCCTCGCGCCGCGAGCTGGTGGCCGCCGGCATGCCCCTGAACCAGCTGGCACGCATCACGGGCCTGGCCAGCAGCGACCTGCTGCTGCCCGACGATCCGCGCGCGCCCCAGAACCGGCGCATCACCATCACCGTGCTCACGCAGGAGGCCGAAAAGCGCCTGCTGGGCCACCGTGGGCCCGTGACGCGCAACGCTTTGCCGCCGTCATTGGCCGGCGGCAGCGGCGGCACCGCGAATGCAGCCACAGCCGAAGCCACGGCCGGCGAGACTGCCGCGCAGCCCGCTGCCGCCGCGCCCGCAGCCGCAGCCGCCCCTTCGGCGCCCGCGTCACCTGATCGTGTAACAAATTAAGGTTTGAGCCCGATGCTGCCGAAAAGCAGGAAAATTCCCACATTGCGCCAAGAAGGTTTCATATTGTTACCATCGCGGCGGATTCTTACCAGTACCGAGCACCTACCGACCGAAAGGGCCTCACGTGGCTAATGCCCTGCGTTTTTTGATCGTTGACGACTTCTCCACCATGCGGCGCATCGTGCGCAATCTGCTCAAGGAGAGCGGCTTTCCCGAAGCCGATGAAGCCGAAGACGGCGTCGTGGCACTGCACAAGCTGCGCAACAGCAAGTTCGATTTCGTGGTGACGGACATCAACATGCCGAACATGAACGGCTTCCAGCTGCTCACCGAAATCAAGCAGGACGACAAACTCAAGCACCTTCCCGTGCTGATGGTGACGGCCGAGGCCCGCAAGGAGGACATCGTGGCAGCGGCCCAGGGCGGTGCGGCAGGCTACATCGTCAAGCCCTTCACCAAGGCCACGCTGGAAGAGAAAGTCAACCTGATCCTCAAAAAGCTGGGCCTGTAGGGCGCGCGCCATGAGCAACCCGGATGTCCCCGACAGCGTCCACTACAAGGTAGGCGTTCTCACGCGCCAGCTGCATGACTCGCTCAACGAGCTGGGCTATGCGGACCGATTGCGCGGCAGCATGGGAGAGCTGCCGGATGCGCAAAGCCGCCTTTCCTACATTGCGCGGCTGACCGGAGAGGCCGCCGAGAAGGTCCTCAACCGTGTCGAGCTGGCCAAGAGCCAGCAGGACCGGCTGGCCGAGCGCGTGCGCGCCATGCGCGCGCAGCTGGTCGAGGATCCCGTGGCGGCCGTGGCCAAGGGCCGGGTGATGAACTTCCTCGAAGAGGTCGAGCAGGACACGCAGCAGGCCGATGAGCACCTCACCGAGATCATGATGTCCCAGGACTTCCACGATCTCACGGGCCAGGTCATCGCCCGCGTGGTGTCGCTGGCTGCCGACCTGGAGGACCAGCTGGTGCAGCTACTCATCCAGACCTCGCCCAACCCGCAGCAGACGGCGCTGGAGCCGCTGGAAAAGCCCAAGGAGCACCTGGCCGGCCCCGTGGTCGATCCCGAGAAGACACCCGATGTGGTGACTTCACAGTCCCAGGTGGACGATCTGCTGGCCAGCCTGGGGTTCTGACACACCCCGAGGCGCCATGCGCATTTGCATTTGCATTTGCATTTGCACGGCAACCCTTCCCGCTGCGGGGCAAGGGTTTGCCGGCGTGCCGCTGCCTGCCGCGCCACACCCCAGACAGCGCATAAGCGCCGCTTGAGCCCTGCTTATCGGGGCTTCGCCCATCCGGCTTGTTCCGACAATGACGCAAATCCTTCCGTCATTGCGCCATGGACTCCAGCCAAGACAAAAACCTGCCAGCCACCGAACGCAAACTGCAGAAAACGCGTTCTGACGGCCAGGGTGCGCGCTCCCGGGACCTGTCCCACCTGGCCATCCTGGGCACGGGCGCGCTGATGATGCTGATGGGCGCCGAGCCCCTGATCCAGCACCTGCGCATGGCGCTGGCCCAGCAACTGGCGTTCGACGCGCACACGGCCAAGACCCCGGCCCTGATGATGGAGCGCATGCTGTCCATGGGCAGCCTGGGCCTGAAGATTTCCCTGGGCGTTGCCGCCGTGACCACGGCCGCGGCCGTGCTGTCGGGCATGCTGGCCGGCGGCTGGATCCTGAGCCTCAAGCCCATACAGCCGCAGTTCAACCGCCTCAACCCGCTGTCGGGCCTGACCAATCTGTTTTCCAAGCAGCAGATGGTGACCGTGGCCAAGATGGTGGCGATGACGGCCATCCTCTCCTTCGTGGCCTGGAAGTTCCTGAGCAGCCACATCGCCGAGATCGCCGCCATCTCCTCCCAGCCTTCGGCCATGGCGCTGACCATGACCGGGCAGTGGCTGGCCAGCGGCGTGGCCCTGCTGCTGCTGGTGGTGTTCCTGATGGCCGTGATCGACGTGCCGCTGCAGGCCTACCTGTTCAAGTCGCGCCTGAAGATGAGCCACGAGGAAGTCAAGCAGGAGCACAAGGAGTCCGACGGCAACCCGCAGATCAAGAGCAAGATCCGCCAGAAGCAGCGCGAGATCGCCGACCGTGCCAGCGTCAACGCCGTGCCGCGCGCCGACTTCGTGGTCACCAACCCCACGCACTATGCCGTGGCGCTGCGCTACGACGAAAAGACCATGGCCGCCCCGCAGGTCATCTCCAAGGGCACGGACCTGGTGGCCCTGAAGATCCGCGAGGTCGCGGGCGCCCACAAGATACCGGTGCTCGAATCCCCGATGCTGGCGCGCGCCCTGTACGCGCACGCCGACCTGGACCAGGCCATTCCCGCCGCGCTGTACACGGCCGTGGCCCAGGTCCTGGCCTATGTCTACCGCCTGAAGGCCGCACTGCGCGGCGAAGGCCCCATGCCTGGCGATCTCGGCGAACCCGCCGTGCCCGCCGAACTCGATCCGCACCAGGGCCGCCGCGCGCCCGCCGCCGCGACCACTGAAGGTACTGCTCCATGACGACGAATCCGCTCCAATCCCTGCAATCGATGTGGTCGGGCGAGAACACCAGGTTCGCCCAGGGCCTGATGGCGCCGCTGCTGGTGGTGGCCATCCTGGCGCTGATGGTGCTGCCGATTCCGCCGTGGCTGCTGGACACGTTCTTCACGCTGAACATTGCCGTGGCGCTGATGGTGATGATGGTGGCGGCCTACATGATCCGGCCGCTGGACTTTGCGGCCTTCCCCTCGGTGCTGCTGCTGACCACGCTGATGCGCCTGTCGCTGAACGTGGCCTCCACCCGCGTGGTGCTGCTGGAAGGCCACACCGGCCCCGGAGCGGCCGGTGCGGTGATCGAGGCCTTCGGCCACTTCCTGATCGGCGGCAACTTCGCGGTCGGCCTGATCGTGTTCGCCATCCTGGTGGTGATCAACTTCGTGGTGATCACCAAGGGTGCCGAGCGTATCGCCGAAGTCTCGGCCCGCTTCACCCTGGACGCCATGCCCGGCAAGCAGATGGCCGTGGATGCCGACCTGAACGCCGGCCTGATCGACGAAAAGGAAGCCAAGCGCCGCCGCGCCGAGGTGCAGGAGGAAGCCAACTTCTTCGGCTCCATGGACGGTGCCAGCAAGTTCGTGCGCGGCGACGCGGTCGCCGGCATCCTGATCCTGGTGATCAACATCATCGGCGGCTTCGCCATCGGCATGATCCAGCACGGCCTGTCGGCCGGCCAGGCCGCCGACAGCTACATCCTGCTGGCCGTGGGCGATGCGCTGGTCGCGCAGATCCCCGGCCTGCTGATCTCGGTGGCCGCGGCCATGGTGATCTCGCGCGTGGGCAAGGAAACCGACATGGGCCAGCAGATCGCGCAGCAGCTGTTCATGTCGCCCAAGGTGCTGGGCATCACGGCCGGCGTGCTGGGCCTGCTGGGTGTCATTCCGGGCATGCCCCACGTCGTGTTCCTGAGCACGGGCGCACTGCTGGGCTGGCTGGCCTGGATGCTCTCGCGCCGCCAGCAGGAACGCGCCGCCCAGCAAACCCAGGCCCCCGCCCCCGTGGCCGCGCCCAGCGACGGCGAAGCCACCTGGGACGACCTGCAGCCCGTGGACCTGCTGGGCCTGGAGCTGGGCTACCGCCTGATCACCCTGGTGGACAAGGGCCGCCAGGGCGACCTGCTGACCCGCATCAAGGGCGTGCGCCGCAAGTTCGCACAGGAAGTGGGCTTTCTGCCCCCGGCCGTGCATGTGCGCGACAACCTGGAGCTCAAGCCCAGCGCCTACCGCATCACCCTGCGCGGCGTGATGGTGGGCGAGGGCGAGGCCTTCCCCGGCATGTTCCTGGCCATCAATCCGGGCGGCATCAGCACCCCGCTGATCGGCACCCAGACCACGGACCCGGCCTTCGGCCTGCCCGCCCACTGGATCGACGAACGCCAGAAGGAAGCGGCACAAATGGCAGGCTTTACCGTGGTTGATTCGGAAACCGTGATGGCCACCCATTTGTCACACTTGATGCAAGTGCATGCCGCCAAGCTGATCAGCCGTACCGAGACGCAGCAGTTGGTGGAGCATGTGGCCAAGCTGGCTCCCAAGTTGATCGAAGAAGTCATTCCGAAAATGGTGTCCATCACGACGTTCCAGAAAGTGCTCCAGCTGCTGCTGGAGGACTCGGTGCACGTCCGCGACATCCGCACCATCATCGAGACGCTGGCCGAGCACTCCTCGACCACCCAGGACCCCGTCGAGCTGGCCCGCCGCGTGCGCATTGCGCTGTCGCCGTCCATCGTCCAGCAGATCTACGGCCCGACCCGCGAGCTGAACGTCATCGCCATCGAGCCCGGACTCGAGCGCCTGCTGGTGCAGGCCCTGTCCAACCCCGGCGCCCCCTCACTGGATCCCGGCGTGGCCGAGATCCTCACCCAGAAGGCGGCCGACATGGCCAACCAGCAAGAAGAGCTGGGCCTGCCTGCCTGCCTGCTGGTCCCCGATTCCATCCGCAACTCCATTGCCCGCCTGGTGCGCCGCGTGGCGCCGCGTCTGCAGGTTCTCGCCCACAGCGAGATCCCCGAGACGCACACCATCCGCATCGGCTCGATTCTTAAAGGTGCATCCGCATGAACATCAAACGCTTCTACGCCCCTACCTCCCGCGAGGCCCTGGCCAAGGCGCGCATGGCTTTCGGAGCGGGCACCCTGATCCTGTCCAACCGCAGCACGCCCGACGGCGTCGAGGTCATGGCCACGGCCGAGGACACGCTGGAGCACAGCAAGGCCGCCGCCAGCAGCACGCCGCTGCAGCAGGCCATCGAGCGCCGCTCGGCCGAGGAGACCACGGGCCTGCGTCCCCAGCTGCAGGCCCAGCTGATCCAGGCACATACCCAGCCGCGCACGGCACAGCAGGCTTCGCCGGCGCCCTCCCAGGCGGCTTCGCTGGCAGCCTCGCTGTCGGCAGATGGTGCCGAGCCTGCCGGCCTGCGCCAGAGCGTGCAGGAAGACACCGAGCAACTGGCCATGAGCACCCTGTCCTTCCAGGACTACGTGCGCGAACGCATGCTGCGCCGCCGCCACGAGGCCGGCGTCGACGAGCCCCTGCCCAGCTTTGCCCAGCGCCGCAGCCTGGGCGACGCCCTGCGCGAAGCGCCGGCCGCCGCGCCCATGGCCGCACAGCAGCCGTTCAAGGCACAGCCCGCGCCTTCCGTAGCCCGCCACAATCCGCTGCGCGCCAGCGCCGAGGCGCCGCTGCGCGAGCCCCTGCGCAGCGAACCCGCTCCAGCCATGGCCTCCCAGGCGCTGCGCGATGAGCTGCAGTCCGTGCGCGACCTGATCGAAGAGCGCTTCAACACCCTGACCTGGCTGGGCCAGACGCGCCAGAACCCCATCCACGCCAATCTCACGCACAAGCTGATCCGCGCGGGCTACTCCCCCGTGCTGGCCCGCGCCCTGGTCGAGCACATGCCCCAGGACCTGTCCGCCGGCGACGCCGTGCGCTGGCTGATGCAGGTGCTGGAACGCAATCTGCGCACCGACGCCGGCCAGGAGCCGCTGTACGAGCAAGGCGGCGTCTTCGCCCTGGTGGGCTCCACCGGCGTGGGCAAGACCACGACCACGGCCAAGCTGGCGGCCCTGTGCGCGGCCAAGTACGGCGCCTCCAGCGTCGGCCTGATCACCCTGGACACCTACCGCGTCGGCGCCCACGACCAGCTGCGCTCCTACGGCCGCATGCTGGGCATGGTCGCCCACCTGGCCCATGACCGCGCCGCGCTGCAGGACCTGCTGGGCCTGCTGGCCAACAAGCAGCTGGTGCTGATCGACACCACGGGCGTGGCCCCGCGCGATCCGCGCAAGGACGAAATCCTGGACCTGCTGGACCTGCCCGGCGTGCAAAAGCTGCTGGCCGTGAACGCGGCCGGCCAGGGCGATGCGCTGGACGATGTGATGCAGGCCTTCAAGGCACGCGGCTCCAGCCAGGCCATCCTCACCAAGGTGGACGAGGCCGTGAAGCTGGGCCCGTCGGTGGACACACTGATCCGCCACCAGATGCAGCTGCGCGGCGTGACCAACGGCCAGCGCGTGCCCGAAGACTGGGAGCGCGCCGATGCGCAGCAGCTGGTCTCCGCCTCCATGCGCGCCTCCACCCGCTCGGCCTTCGATCCCAAGGCATTGGACCTGGACTTCTTCTTCACCCCGTCCAGCCCCAGCACCATGGACAGCGAGGTCAGCCATGCTTGAGACCTTCCCCCAACTGCACCAGGGCCTGGGCCTGCACGGCCAGCCCGGCGCCGCAGCACCGTCCAGCCTGCGGGTGCTGGCCATGCTGCGCGACACGGCGGCCGACCCTGAAGGCCAGTCCGAGCAATCCCTGCTGTGGCCGGTCTGCGCCAGCCTGCAGCGCCTGGGCATGCCCGTCCTTGTGCTCGATGCCAGCCAGGGCGAGGCGGCCGACGCGCCTGGCCTGGCCCAGCTGCTGCAGCAAAGCGCCTGGCAGGCCCGTACCGGCCTGCACCCCGACCCCCGCCACAGCTCGGTGGCTGTGCTGCCTGCCCGCCAGGGCCTGGAGCTGCTGCCCCTGCAGGCACGGCAAGCCGGCATGACGCCCATGCAATGGCTGCAGCGCCATGTGCGCGGCTATGCCATCGTCATGCTGTATGCCGATGCCGACACGCTGGCCCGCAATCTGCCCGGCCAGGCCGTGCACCCGCTGATGGTGCTGCCCGAACACGGCCCCCGCGTGCTGGGCTGCTACCGCCAGCTCAAGCAGCTGGCCGTGCATGCCGGCCTGCGCTGCCTGCTGGCGCCGCTGCTGCCCGGCGCTGACCCCGTGGATGTGACCAGCTACGATTGGCGCCGCGGACAGACCGGTGCCCGCAGCCAGGCCGAGGATGCGCAACGGCGCCAGTCACAGATCGACGCGCTGCTGCGCTGCGCACAGCGCCATCTGGGCCACGCGCCCGGGCTGCTGCCCGTGCGCCTGCACCATGCACCGGACCTGCAGCGCCTGGCGCTGCAGTTGCTCAACCATGCGGGCAGCGTACTGCCGCATGGCGGCCAGGACCTGGCCGCCGGCTACGCACCGCTGCCTGCATCCCATGCCTGGAGCCACTGACTGCCATGTACACCGCCAAAGGCCAACTCGACCGCGATGCACTGATCCGTCGGCACGTACCCCTGGTACGCCGGATCGCGCTGCACATGATCGCCAAGCTGCCTCCCAATGTGGAGCTTGATGATCTGATACAGGTCGGAATGATCGGCCTGGCCGAAGCCCTGTCCCGCTTCGAGAGCGAGCAGGGCGTGCAATTCGAGACCTTCGCCAGCCAGCGCATCCGCGGCGCCATGCTCGATGAACTGCGCGAGGGCGACTGGATGAGCCGCAGCTCGCGCAAGAGCCAGAAGGACATAGAGCACGCGCTGCACCGCCTGGAGCAGCGCCTGGGACGCACCCCGCTGGAGTCCGAGATCGCCGACGAGCTGGGCATGGACCTGGACGACTACCAGTCGCTGCTGGGCAAGGTGCGCGGCACGCAGCTGGTCTACCTGGAAGACATGTCAGGCGGCGACGAGGGCGAGGACTTCCTCGAACGCCACGTGGCCGACAGCGGCGCCGACCCCTTTGCGCTGCTGCGCGACCACCGCCTGCGCGTGGCCCTGGTCGAAGCCATCAAGGCCCTGCCCGAGCGCGAGCAGTACATCATGGGCATGTACTACGAGCACGACATGAACCTCAAGGAAATCGCCGCCGTGCTGGGCGTGACCGAATCGCGTGTGTGCCAGCTGCACAGCCAGGCGATTGCGCGCCTGCGTACGAAGATGCGGGCGCATTGACTGGGGGCACCCCCTGAGGCGCTGACGCGCCTTCCCGCTCTCTACCCGCTTCGCGGGGGAGGGGGACGACACCCTCGCGGCGGGGCGGCCCTTGCTCGGTGTCCCTCGCTTTGGGCCTCGTCGGTTTTTTGCGCTGCTGGTCTGATCTATGTTTGCGGGTCGATACAGCCTTCCCCGCCTTCCGCCCCCTCCCCCTCTCCTCTCTCCCATTCCCTTTTCTATGCGCTGCCGCGCATGGCTTGGACTTCGCGTTCGAAGATGCGCCAGAAGGCGGGTTCCTGCGTGGTGGCGAAGTTGATGCGCATGCAGGTGCTGGGCTGGCGGCCGGCGTGGAACATGGAGCCGGGGGCGATGAAGTAGCCGGCGTCCAGCAGGCGCTGGGCCAGGGTTTCGGTGTCCACGCCGGTGTCCACCCAGCCGAACATGCCGGCCGGCTCGGCCGCGAAGCGGGCTCCGGCCTGCTGGGCCAGTGCCACGCTGCGCATGCGGGCCTGGGCCAGGTGCTGGCGCAGGCGCTCGGCATGGCGGCGCAGCTGGCCCTGGTCCATGCAGTGGGCCAGGGCGCGTTCCGTCAGTGCGGGGGTGGTCAGCGTGGACAGCAGCTTGGTGTCCACCAGGCGCTCCACCAGCGCAGGCGGCGGCGCCAGATAGCCCACGCGCCAGTTGGGCGCCAGCAGCTTGGCGAAGCCGCTCACGTAGATGCTGTGGCCCAGGCGGTCCAGCACGGTCATGCGTGCGGCGTGGTCGGGCGCGATCTCGCCATAGGTATCGTCCTCCACCACGTAGAAGCCGAATCGCCGCGCCAGCTGCAGCACCTCGTGGGCGCTGGCCGGCGACAGGCTGTACCCGGTGGGGTTGTGCAGCACGCTCACGCTGACGTAGAGCTTGGGCGCACAGCTTTCGCAGTACCGCTGCATCACGGCCAGGTCCGGCCCGTCGGGGCCGCGCGGCACGGGCAGCACGCGCATGCCCAGCGATGCCAGGCGCGCGAACTCCACGGCCCAGCCGGGCTCCTCCACCATCACCGGATCGCCCGGCTGCAGCAGGGCCCGGCTGACCACGTCCAGCCCATGCGTTGCGCCCATGGTGGTGATGATGTGCTGCGGCGCCGCCGCAATGCCCAGGCGCGCCAGGCGCCGCGACAGCGCCTCGCGCAGGCTGATGTCGCCCAGCGGGTCGCCATAGCCCACGCAGGAGTCGTGCAGGGATTTTCCCGAGCAGGCCTTGCGCATGGCAGCGGCCAGAAAGCCTGCCTCCAGCCATTGGGCCGGCAGCACGCCCGCGCCGGGCTGGGGCCTGCCGCCCACGCTCTGGTGGAACATGCCGCGCACCAGCATGGAGGCATTGATGCGCGTGCCCTTGGGCGCGCCGGTGGCCTCGTCCGCAGGCGCGGCGCGGGCCTGTTCGGACTGCAGCAGCGGTGCGTCCTGCACAAAATCGCGCACGAAAAAGCCGCTTTGCGGCCGCGCCTCGACCAGGCCCTGGGCCTGCAGCAGGTCATAGGCGGCCACCACCGTGTGCGTGCTCACGCCCTGCTGGCGCGCGCATTCGCGCACCGAGGGCAGGCGTGCGCCCGCCGGCAGCAGGCGCATGCGGATGCGCTCTCCCAGGCGTTCGGCCAGCTGGGTACTCAGGGTCTGCGGCGCCAGCCGCGAAAGGGGAACGGGCATGAGGGAGTCACCAAAACGTCACTGTATCGGGATGGGCGCCGATACAGAACATGCAATTGAGGGTTCAACTGTATTGGTACTGTACAGGTCTTGCACCTATATTGCAGGCATTCGTGCTGCGGAGCAGGCCTGCCGTGCCCTCCTCCCCAACAGCCCCTTGCCGCCTGTATGGAGACCTCCGGGGCCACCGCCTCATGCCACCGTCCGAACTCACCGCCTTGCTGCTGCTCGCCGCTTCCATGAGCTTCAGCCCCGGCCCCAACACCACGCTGTCCACGGCCCTGGCCGCCAACCACGGCCTGCGCCCGGCGCTGCGCTTCGTCCTGGCCGTGCCCGTGGGCTGGTGCTTGCTGCTGGTGCTGAGCACGGCCGGCGTGGGTGCGGCGATCGTGGCGGCACCGCTGCTGCTGTGGCTGGTCAAGGCCGCCGGCATCGGCTACCTGCTGTGGATGGCCTGGCGCCTGAGCCGCAGCGCACAGATGGCGTCACTGCAATCGCAGCAGCAGCTGCAGGTGGGTTTCTGGCAGGGCGTGGGATTGCAATTCGTGAACATCAAGGCCTGGCTGCTGGCCCTGGCCATCGTGGCCGGCTGGCTGGCGGGGCACGACGACCTGAGCGAGCGCCTGTCCGTGGTGCTGCCCGTCATGGCCGCCTATGCCTTCTCCAGCAATCTGCTGTATGCCTGCGTGGGCGCACTGCTGCGCCACTGGCTGGCCCAGGGACGCAGGCTGCTGTGGTTCAACCGTGCCATGGCGGCCATGCTGGCGCTGACGGCGATGTGGATGGTGGCCGCATGAGGGTCCGCCATCCACACCCAGGCAAAGGCCGTACTGGCCTGCCCAGCTATTGAAGGGAGGATGCGCAGACCCTTCACGGCCGCGACAAAATACCCTCATTGCCGGCGCAAGAGCGAAAGCACCATCCGCACTGCGCTCTTCACATGCGGCCGGCCCGTGCCCCACGACGGCATGGCAACCCATACCAGCCCGCCCGCATGGCGGGCACCGCAAAGACCTGGAACTGCTTTTTTTATGACGACCTGGACGCTGGCAGACCGTGCTGCCAAGATGAACCCCTCCGCCATCCGCGAAATCCTCAAGCTCACCGACCGTCCCGGCATCATCAGCATGGCGGGCGGCCTGCCCTCGCCGCTGGCCTTCCCGCTGGACGCGTTCACCCAGGCCTGCCAGACCGTGATGCAGCGCGATGGCGCAGCGGCCCTGCAATACGCCACCAGCGAAGGCTTCGCGCCCCTGCGCCAGGCCGTGGCCGACTTCCTGCCCTGGGAAGTGGACCCCGACCAGGTGCTGATCACCACGGGCTCGCAGCAGGCGCTGGACCTGATCGGCAAGGTCTTCCTGGACCGCGGCAGCCGCATGCTGGTCGAAAAGCCCACCTACCTGGGCGCGCTGCAGGCCTTTGCGCCGCAGGAACCGATTCCCGTGGGCGTGGACAGCGATGACGACGGCATCCTCGTCGAGGACTTCGCCGCCAAGGCCGGCACCGGCGCCGACAAGGCCCGCCTGGCCTACGTGCTGCCCAACTTCCAGAACCCCACCGGCCGCACCATGGCCGAGGCACGCCGCCAGGCCCTGGTGGACAAGGCGCGTGAACTCGACATCCCGCTGATCGAGGACAACCCCTATGGCGACCTGTGGTTCGAGCAGCCCCCTGCCCTGCCGCTAGCCGCGCGCAACCCCGAAGGCGTGATCTACCTGGGCTCGTTTTCCAAGGTGCTGGCCCCGGGCCTGCGCATCGGCTTCCTGGTGGCGCCCAAGTCCGTCTACAACAAGCTGCTGCAGGCCAAGCAGGCGGCCGACCTGCACACGCCCGGCTTCAACCAGCGCGTGGTCTCCGAGGTCATCAAGGACGGCTTCCTGGACCGCCATGTGCCCACCATCCGCGCCATGTACAAGCGCCAGCGCGACGCCATGCTGGCCGCGCTGGAACGCGAAATGGCCGGCCTGGACGTGCAGTGGACCCGTCCCGTGGGCGGCATGTTCCTGTGGGTTCGCCTGCCCAAGGGCATGGATGCGCAAAAGCTGCTGCCCGCCGCCGTGGAACGCGGCACGGCCTTCGTGCCCGGCGCGCCGTTCTACGCGGACGAGCCCCAGGCCAACACGCTGCGCCTGTCGTACGTGACGGTGTCGGCCGAGCAGATCGACAAGGGCATCGCCGCCCTGGCCGACGCCATCCGCTCGCAGCTGTCGGCCTGATACGCACAGCCCCGGCTGTTCCCTGAAAGCCGGCTTTGCGCCGGCTTTCTTCATCCTGCATTGCCCATCGCAACCCTGCCCCTTGCCATGACCTCCACCGCCGCTCCCCGCCAGCGCCCCTTCATGACCGTGGACGTGTTCACGGCACGGCCCTACCTGGGCAATCCGCTAGCCGTCGTGCTCGACGCCACCGGGTTGACCGATACGCAGATGCAATCCTTCGCGGCCTGGACCAATCTGTCGGAGACCACCTTCGTGCTGCCGCCCACCGAGGCCGGCCGCGCCGCAGGCGCCGACTACCGCGTGCGCATCTTCACGCCGGGCGGCGAGCTGCCCTTTGCCGGCCATCCCACGCTGGGCAGCTGCCACGCCTGGCTGGCGCAGGGCGGCGTGCCGCAGCAGGCGGGGCGCATCGTGCAGGAATGCGCCAAGGGGCTGATCTCGATTGCGCGCCAGGACGGACGCCTGGCCTTCCAGGCACCGGCCACCGACATCGGCGCCGTGGAGCCGGGCCTGCTGGCCGAGGTGGCTGCCGCGCTGGGCGCGGAGCCCGGCCAGATCCTGCGCGCCGCCTGGCTGGACAACGGCCCGCGCTGGATGGGCGTGCTCTTCGAGCATCCCGACCAGGTGCTGGCGCTGGAGCCCGACCATGCAAGGCTCAAGGCGCTGAACACCAAGGTGGGCGCCTGCGCTTTGTACGAAAGCGCGCAAGATGCACCGGCACTGATCGGCCGCAGCAGCCGCGAGGCACGCGCCTTTGCCACGGGCCAGCGCCCGGCCGGGGCCGATGCGGATGCCGCCCCCAGCCTGGAAGTGCGCGGCTTCGCCAGCCCCGTCGGCGTCACCGAAGACCCCGTCACCGGCAGCCTCAACGCCAGCCTGGCCCTATGGCTGCGCGGCGAAGGCCTGCTGCGCGCGCCCTACATCGCCAGCCAGGGCTGCTGCGTGGGCCGCGACGGCCGCGTGCATGTCAGCGAGGACGCCCAGGGCGCGCTGTGGATAGGCGGCCATGTGGTGGAGTGCGTGAGCGGCCAGGTGCTGTTGTAGGGCCTGCCGGGCTGCTGGAATCTGTCGCCAAGGCGGCAGCCAGTCGCCCGCAGGACAAACGCCGGCGCCAGCGCTGGCCACAATCCGCGCCATGGGAACCCTCTATCTTGTGCGCCATGGCCAGGCCTCGTTTGGTGCCGAAGACTACGACCAGCTCAGCGAACGCGGCCAGGCGCAATCGCAAAGGTTGGGTGCCTACTGGCGAGAGCGCGGCCTGCGCTTCGACGCGGTCTACACGGGCACGCTGCGCCGCCATGCGCAGACGCTGGCCGGCATCGCCGAAGGCCTGGGCAGCCTGCCTGCCGAGCAGCACCGCACCCAGGCGCTTGCAGGCCTCGATGAATACGACAGCGGCGCGCTGCTGCAGGCCATCCATCCGGCGCCCCTGCCCAAGCCCGACACACCCGAGCTGTACCGCCACCACTTCCGCCTGCTGTGCGATGCCCTGGCCCAGTGGATGGCCGGCACCATCAGCCCCAAGGGCATGCCCAGCTGGGACGACTTCTCCGGCGGCGTGCGCCAGGTGCTGGAGCGCGTGCGGCACGAACATGCCGACGAAAACGTGCTGCTGGTCAGCAGCGGCGGCCCCATCTCCACCGCCGTGGGCCATGTGCTGGGCACCTCGCCGGAGGTCACCATTGCGCTGAACATGCGCATCCGCAACAGCGCCGTGACCGAGTTCACCACCAGCCCCAAGCGCCTGATGCTGCAGACCTTCAACACGCTCAACCACCTGGACACGGACGAGCACCGCAGCTGGATCACGCACGCCTGATCCAGCCCCGGCCAGGCTGCCACACGGCTATTGCGCCAGGGCATAGCAGCCAGAACACGGGCGATCTGGGCCGGCCTGCGCTTTTGCGCCACACTGGCCGGCCAGGAGACAAAAGACCCATGAACAAACGCCGCTTCACGCGCAGCGCCCTGACCTGCGCGGCCCTGCTGCTGGCCGCCATCACCAGCCAGGCACAGCCCCTGTCGAACAAGCCCATCCGCATCGTCGTGCCCTTTGGCGCAGGCGGCGTGGCCGACGTCACCTCGCGCGTCGTTGCGCAAAAGCTGGCCTCGCAGCTGGGCCAGCCCGTCATCATCGACAACAAGCCCAGCGCGGGCGGCATCGTCGCAGGCGACACCGTGGCCAAGTCCGCACCTGATGGACACACGCTGTTCCTCATGTCCAACGGCAGCGCCGTCACCGTGGGGCTGTTCAACCAACTGCCCTTCGACATGGTCAAGGACTTCACGCCGATTTCCACCCTGGGCTACTTCGACATCGGCGTGCTCACCGCCAGCGACTCGCGCTTCAGGAACCTGGGCGAGCTGGTGGCCTGGGCCAAGGCCCACCCCGGCAAGCTCAACATCGGCAGCATCGCCATCGGCAGCACCCAGCACCTGGCGGCCGAACTGTTCAAGACCACGGCCGGCATCGACGCCCAGATCGTGCCCTTCAACGGCACTCCCGCCGTGGTCACGGCCCTGCGGGGCAGGCAGATCGACGCGGCCGTGGAAATCCTCACGCCCATCATGGGCCAGATCAACTCCAAGGCCGTCAACATGCTGGCCATCACCGGCGACAAGCGCTCGGCCCTGCTGCCCGGCGTGCCCACGGCCCAGGAGTCAGGCGTCAAGGGCTTCGTCGCCTCTTCCTGGAACGCCCTGGCCGCCCCCGCCAAGACCCCTCCGGAAATCATCGCCCGCCTGAACAAGGAAATCGCCGCCGCCGTGAACTCCCCCGAAGTCACGCAGAAACTGCGCGAAATGAACGTCCAGGCCCAATCCAGTACGCCCGAGCAGACCGCGCAATTGCTGCAATCGGAAATCAAACGCTGGGGCGACGTGATCGTCCAGGCCAAGATCCCGAAACAGTAAAAAGGGCCGAGCGCAGCGAAGGCCCGCAACAACTCCCCGTATGTCAGCGCAGGTGGCCCCGCAGCGCAGCGAAGGGGTCGCGGACAGTCGGCCGCCGGGCCGAGACCCGGCCTCGAAAAACCACCACCCGGCAGGGTCCAAAAAAGGCCCAAAACTAAAGAGGCTCCGGCGCCCTTCCCACAGTATCCGCAGGCAGCGCAACCATCTCGGACAACAACCGCACCAGCCCCCGAGCCGAAGCCTCCACCATCAAAGCCCCCCGCTCGGCCGTAGCCCCCGCAGCATTCCCCACCGCCCCGCAAACGTTGTAGTCCTCGATGGCCCAGCCCATCTTGGCGCTTCGCCCATTGCCCAGCAAGGCATGCCGCTGCGCCCGATCCTCCGAAGTGGAATGAAAGTCCCGCGCATGCTCCATGCGCACGGTCTCCGGCGCCAGGTGCAGCATCATCGACGTCTCCACCTCGCCGCCATGGATGCCGAAGCGGTGCTCATGCGCGCTGAACTGCGCATTGGCCGCATCGTCCACCAGGCCGAACCAGCTGCTGCTGTAGACCAGCAGGCCGTGGCGCATGCGCAGCTCGCGCGCCACGATGTCCATCACGCTGACCTGGCCGCCATGGCCGTTGAGCAGCAGCAGCCGGCGCACGCCGGCGCGTGCCACGCAAGCGCCCAGCTCGGTCCACAGTGCGATCACCGTGGCGGGCGACAGCGTCAGCGTGCCGGCAAACGATTGGTGCTCCACGCTGAAGCCGATGTTCTGCGGGGGAAGGAACAGCGCGGGCAGCTCGGGCGGCAGCAGCGGCAGGGCCGCATCGATCACGCCCTGCAGCAGGCGGGCATCGACAGACAGCGGCAGGTGCGGCCCATGCTGCTCCACGGCGGCCACGGGCAGCACCGCCACGGTTTCCGCGGCAAGCCCCGCCTGGGCCAGCGCGAAATCGCGCGCCGATACTTCGGCCCACCAGCGCGATGGCCAGGTACCGAGGGACGTGTGTGGAGGCGGGGAGCTTGGCATGGCCATGATCTTAGCCCCCGCCCCGCGTCTCATTCGACCTTGAAGTTGGATTCCCTGACGATGCGCTTCCAGCGCTCGTTGTCGGATTCGATCAGCCGCGCGAACTCCTCGGGCGTGCCCCGGCGCGGCACATAGCTGTAGCTGCGCAGCTTGGCCAGCACGTCGGGCATCTGCATGACCTTGTCCATCTGCTGCGCGAGCTGGGCCACGATGTCGCGGGGAGTGCCCTTGGGCGCGAGCAGGCCCGACCAGGAGCTGAAGCCCATGCCGTCCACGCCGGCCTCCTTGATGGTGGGCACCTGGGGAAAGACTTCGGCGCGCTGGGGCAGCAGCACGGCAAGGGCCTTGACCTTGCCCGTGCGGATCATCTCCACCGAGGTGAAGGAGTCGAACGAGAAATCCACCTCGCCCGCCACCACGGCCTGCATCTGCGGCGCCGTGCCCTTGTACTGGGCGTTGACGATGCCCGGCGCGCCAATCACCTTCTTGAACTGCTCGGTGATCAGCGAAATCATGCTGCTGCCCGAGGACACGCTCAGCGGCTTGCCCTGTTTGGCCATGTCAACCAGCTCCTGCAGGCTGTTCACGGGCAGGTCCTTGCGCGCAATGAGGACGAAGCCCACGTCGCACAGATGGCTGATGGGCTCGAAGCTGGCCAGCGCCTCGTAGCTGGTCTTGTAGAGCACCGGGCTCAGGGTCTGCGCGCCGGCCGTGTTCATCAGCAGGGTGTAGCCGTCGGGCGTGGCGCGGGCGGCCAGTTCCGTGCCGATGACGCCATTGGCACCGCCCTTGTTGTCCACCACGAAGGACTGGCCGGTCAGCTCCCCGAGCTTTTGCATGGCCAGCCGCGCCACCACGTCGGTGGTGCCACCGGCGGGAAAGGGCACGATCACGCGCACGGACTTGTCGGGATAGGCAGCGGCCGCGCGCGCGTGCTGCGGCAGCCCCCAGGCGGCGGCCGCTGCCGCGCCGGCGGCCAGGAATTGGCGGCGAGATGTCTCCTGCATGGCTTGTCTCCTTGTGTTGCTCTATCCCGGATGGGTGGCCGGCCCATGATGGGCAACGGACCTATCGCCTGTCCAATACCAAGCGCCTATGCAACGATATCTTTTGCCAATCGTCTTGCAACAACGCACAGAGGATTCCATGGCGCATGGCCGCTACCATCGCCGCCTGTAGCCAGGGGAACCAAAGATCCCGCCCCGGGCTCCCATAGTCCGCCATGCCACTCCAAACGCCTCCTCGCCACACCGCACCCCAGCGCCTCGCCTTCTGGCTTCTTGCCTTCCTTCTGGCCGCCTCCAGCCTGCTGGCCTTCCAGGCCGGCGCGCAGATCCGCCTGAAAACCGGCAGCGGGGCGGCAGCGACCGTGGACACGCCGCGCGTGCGCGCCGAACTCGTGGCCCAGGCGACCGAAGGCGTACAGCCTGGCCAGACACTGTGGCTGGGCCTGCTGATCACCCACCAGCCCGAATGGCATACCTACTGGAAGAACGCCGGTGACTCCGGCCTGGCCACCGAGCTGAACTGGCAGCTGCCTGCGGGCCTGACGGCGGGCGAGATCCAGTGGCCCGTGCCCGAGGCGCTGCGCGTGGGCCCGCTGCTCAACTACGGCTATGAGGGCCAGGTGCTGCTGCCCGTGCCCGTGCAGGTGGCCGCCGACTTCAAGCCGCCCTCGTCCGGCATGCTGGACCTGCGCCTGCACGCGAACTGGCTGGTCTGCCGCGTGGAGTGCATTCCCGAGGAAGGCGATTTCCAGCTGCAGCTGCCCGTGCAGGGCAGCACGGCAGGCCAGGGTCAGGCCTTCACCCAGGCCTGGGCGCTCAAGCCCCAGGCACTGTCCGCGCCGGCCCAGGCCAAGGTGGTGCCGGCCAGCCAGCCAGCAGCAGAAGGCAGGACGCCCGACGAGCGCGTGCAGCTGCGCATCGAGGGGCTGCCTGAATCCCTGCAGGGCCGCACGCTGGACTTCTATCCCGAATCTTCCGACACCTTCCACCACGCGGCCGAACTGGGCAAGGACTGGCAGCAGCATTGGGACGGCACAGCCTGGGTGGCCGAACTGCCGCTGTCCGACATGCGCGGCGACACTCCGGCCAAGCTGCCCGTGGTCCTGGCCCTGCCGCCCGCCGAGCGCGCCGCAGCGCTGGAGCAGGACCAGCCCGTGGCCTGGCGCGCCGAGGCCCCGGTCGAGGGCCGCTGGACGGCTGCCGCCATGGCCAGCGTCTCGCCCGCACTGGCTGCGGCCCTGGCTGCCAACCAGGCCGCTGCGCCTGCTGCCAGCGCCGCCAGCCTGTGGATGGCCTTGCTCGGTGGCCTGGTGGGTGGACTGATCCTCAACCTCATGCCCTGCGTCTTCCCGGTGCTGGCCATCAAGATCCTGGGCTTTGCACGCCATGGACAGGACCGCCGCGCCCAGCGCCTGGGCGGGCTGGCCTATACGGCGGGGGTGGTCCTGTCCTTCCTGGCCCTGGGCGGGCTGCTGCTGGCGCTGCGCGCGGCAGGCGAGCAGCTGGGCTGGGGGTTTCAGCTGCAGTCGCCGGCCATCGTGGCCCTGCTGGCAGCCCTGTTCACGCTGCTGGGCCTGAACCTGGCCGGCCTGTTCGAGTTCGGCTCCATGCTGCCCGGGCGTTGGGCTGCGGCGCATGCGCGCCACCCGGTGGCCGATGCCTTTCTGTCCGGCGTGCTGGCCGTGGCCATTGCCTCGCCCTGCACGGCGCCGTTCATGGGCGCCTCGCTGGGCTTTGCCATCGACATGCCGGCCCTGCAGGCGCTGACGGTGTTCGCCGCCCTGGGCCTGGGCATGGCCCTGCCCTATCTGCTGGCCAGCTTCGTTCCCGCCGTAGTGCGCTGGCTGCCACGCCCTGGCGCCTGGATGGACACTTTCCGCCGTGCCATGGCCTTTCCCATGTTCGCCACCGTGGTCTGGCTGGTCTGGGTGCTGGGGCACCAGAGCGGCATAGACGCCGCCACTGCGCTGCTGGCCCTGCTGCTGGCCTTCAGCGCCCTGGTCTGGACGCTGACGCTCAAGGGCCGCACCCGCGCCGTGCTGGCCACGCTGGCCGTGGTGCTGGGGGGCGCGCTGCTGGCCACCACCGCACCGCTGATCGCCACACCTGCCCAGGCGGAGGGCACGGGCATGGCGTCCGCTGCAGGCCAGCGCTGGCAGCCCTGGTCGGCCGCCCGCGTGGCCGAGCTGCAGGCTGCGGGCAAGCCCGTGTTCGTGGACTACACGGCCGCCTGGTGCGTGACCTGCCAGGTCAACAAGCGCACCACGCTCAACCATGAGGAGGTGCTGGCCGCCTTCGACAGGCACGGCGTGACCCTGCTGCGCGCCGACTGGACGCGGCGCGACCCGGCCATCACCGCCGCGCTGCAGCAGCTGGGCCGCAGCGGCGTGCCCGTCTATGTGCTGCATGCGCCGGGCAAGCCGCCGGTGGTGCTCAGCGAACTGCTGTCCAAGGGCGAGGTGCTGGGGGCGCTGGCCGCGCTTTGACGGCACCCCCTCCTGGGACAAACCCCGATTTTGGGTAGGTGCAAGACCTACATCTGTTGCAGTGCACGCCGTCCTAGACTGGATCCATCCGGGGAATACCGCAATCCGAACGCTAGGCGCCGCGGCTGCCGCCCGACTCCGGACCCGCCCGCGCGGCAACTGCCCGCCCTGCACGACACAGGAGGTGGGCCATGCATGCACTGATCACCCATTCGCACCCTTCGGGGGTGCACCATCGTTCACGCGGCAAGGGATTGCTGCTGGCGCTGGGACTGGCCAGCCTGGCTGTGGCGGGGATCGTCCTGCCCTTTGTGTGGGATCTGCTGGGCTTCGTCAACGGGTTGCCCAAGATGGAGTGGCTGCAATCCATCCTGGCGGTCTCGCCGGTGTTCAGCTGGCTGATGATGTTCGCCTGGGGCCTGGCCGTTCCCGTGGCACTGATCTATGCGCTCTACCACCCGCAGACCCATCCCTGGGCCAACGCCGCCATGGTGGCGGGCGCCATGCTGGTGGCCATCACCTGGTACGTGCACATGCCGGCCGCATCGCAATGCACGGCCATGTATCCGCAGACCGGCATGGCCTGCTCGGTGCTGCAATGGGGCTTCAGCATGAGCCTGGGCGTGGCTACGGCGGCCTATGTGTTCCTGGTCTTCATGATTGCGCTGTCCTCGCTGGGGCTGCTGGCCGAATGCGTCTCGCGCAATGAGCCGCCCAGGCCCTGAATCCGCAGGGTCTTGCGCAAGAGTCCCGGCCGCCGATTTTTTGCCGCCGGGCCGCCCCAAGGCAAAAAGCGGCCCCCTCGGGGGGCAGCGGACCTTGCGCAGCAAAGGGGGCGTGGGGGCTTCTTTTATAATGGCGGCTGGGTGTCCAGACCGCATGGGGCGGCAGGACAGGTGTTGATAGCGCAGGTCGGGCCGCCTGCGCACCGGGGCCGCAAGGCCCCTTTGCTGCTTTGCACATGAACACCTACACGACCCCGCGGCCGTCCGGCCCGCGCACGCCCCTTTTCCTGTCTTTCGCCGATCGCGTCGGCGCCTTCCTGTCCCGCTGGTCCCATGCCGAGGCTGCGGGCGGCATCGTGCTGCTGCTGGCAGCGGCCGCCGCCCTGGTCTGGGCGAACTCCGGCTGGGCCGGCTCCTACGAGGCGCTGTGGCACACCCCGCTGAGCCTGGGCCTGGGCCCGTGGCAGCTGTCGCAACCCCTGCATTTCTGGGTCAATGATGCGCTGATGAGCGTGTTCTTTCTCGTGGTCGGCATGGAGATACGCCGCGAGATGCATTCCGGCGCACTGGCCCGGCCGCGCCAGGCGCTGCTGCCCGTGATGGCCGCGCTGGGCGGCGTTGTGGCGCCGGCCCTGATCTTCCTGGCCTTCAACGCCGCGCCGCCGCTGCGCAATGGCTGGGCCGTGCCCACGGCCACCGACATCGCCTTTGCCATGGGCGTGCTGGCCCTGCTGGGCCGGGGCCTGCCGCCCGCGCTGCGCGTGTTCCTGCTGGCGCTGGCCATCATCGACGACCTGGTGGCCGTGCTCATCATTGCGCTGTTCTATTCGGGCGGGCTGCAATGGAGCCAGCTGCTGGTGGCCGCCGCCGGCCTGGCCGGCGTGTTCCTGCTGCAGTCGCTGGGCGTGCGCCGCGCCTGGGCTTATGTGCTGCCGGGCGCCGTGCTCTGGTGGGGCATCTGGCAGACCGGCGCCCATCCGACGCTGGCCGGCGTGGTGCTGGGCCTGGTGACGCCCGTGCATGCGCTGGCCGGCCGCGAAAGCGCCGCGCCCGTGGAGCGCGTGCAGGCGGACCTGCATCCCTGGGTGGCCTTTGGCGTGATGCCGTTGTTTGCGCTGGCCAATGCCGGCGTGCCGCTGCAGGGGGCGGGCACCGCTGGCATCGATGCGGCGGGCACCTCGGCCGTGATGTGGGGCGTGGCCCTGGCCCTGGTGCTGGGCAAGCCGCTGGGCGTGCTGCTCAGCTGCTGGCTGGCCGTGCGCCTGCGGCTGTGCGCGCTGCCGCCGGGCATGGGCTGGGGCGACACGCTGCTGGCAGGCCTGCTGGCAGGCATTGGCTTCACCATGGCCATCTTCATCGCCACGCTGGCCTTTGACAGCGAGGCCCTGCTCAATGCCGCCAAGCTGGGCGTGCTGTTGGCCTCGGCCACGGCCGCCGTGCTGGGGCTGGGCTGGGGGATGGTGCTGCGCCGGCGCCATGCTGCGGACGCGACAGCCCTGCCCGCCTGAACGGCAGGCGCTGCGTACACTGCGGCGCATGAGCGATACAGCAACAGACTCCCGCCTGCGCGACATCCTCGTGCAGTGCCGCACCCTGGCCGTGGTCGGCCTGTCGCCGCAGCCCGAGCGGCCCAGCCACCAGGCCTCGCAGTACATGCAGCGCCACGGCTACCGCATCGTTCCCGTGAACCCCGTGGTGGCACGCGAAGGCGGAAGCATCCTGGGCGAGCCCGTCCATGCCAGCCTGGCCGACGCTGCGGCCGCGCTGGACGCACAGGGCCTGCGCATCGACATGGTCGATTGCTTCCGAAAGAGCGAGGACATCCCGCCGCTGGCCGCCGAGGCCGTTGCCGTCGGCGCGCGCTGCCTGTGGCTGCAATTGGGCGTGGTCAACGACAAGGCCCTGGAACTGGCCCGCGCTGCGGGCCTGTGGACCGTGCAGGACCGCTGCGTGAAGATCGAATACCAGCGCCTTCTGGCCGATGCCCCGCCCACTGCCCGGTAACTCAGGAATTGCCCATGAAAAAGGCCGCAGCCCCGAAGAGGCTGCGGCCTGCAATTGGCGTGGACCAAGGCCCGGTCAGTCCGGTGCAGGTTACCTGCCTCCGTCCGGGTGTCTGCTTCAGCCCACATCCAGCATCATGCACGGTCTTTGTGACAGCCCTGTGATGCACATCACGGTCCGGCCCATTGCACAAGAAGCCGGCTCCGCCCTCTCTTTCCGAAAATTCCCAATTTCCCCAAAACGCTGCGACGGCCTCAGCCGCGCCGCGTGAACAGGCGCAGGTAGCGCGAAGGCAGGTCCTGCATGCGCATCATGATGGGCAGGTCGGCCGTGTTGAAGTCGCTGTCCCAGGCCGGCGCGCCCAGCACCTTGGCCCCCGTGCGCAGGTAGCCCTGGATCAGCGCAGGCGGCTCCACGCTCATGCCGCTGGTGCTGACGGATGCCAACTCCTCGGGCAGGGCCACGCGGGGACGCACCTGCAGCTCGGGCTCGGCCAGATGGGTCTGGCGCAGTTGCTGCCAGACGCGCGCCGGGCCCTCGCCATGGGCCAGCCCCGGGTACTGCATGGGGATGCTGGCGCAGCCGACCATGGCGTCGAGCCGGTTGCGCTGCATGAATTCGGCCAGCGCGCCCCACAGCGCCAGGATCACGCCGCCCTGGCGGTGCGATGCGTGCACGCAGCTGCGGCCCAGCTCCACCATGCGCGGGCGCCAGGCGGCGAGCGGGCCCAGGTCGAATTCCTGGTCGGAGTACAGGCCCCCGGCGCGCAGCGCCTGGGTGGGAGTGAGCAGGCGGTAGGTGCCGATGACCACGCCCTTGTCGGCATCGCAGACCATGAGGTGCTCGCAGAAATCGTCGAAGGCGTCGATGTCGTGCCCGGCCAGCGGCGTCTGCAGCACGGCGCCCATCTCGGCGGCGAACACCGCGTGGCGCAGGCGCTGCACCTGGCGCACCTCGTCGAGATGGCGGGCCCAGCGCACATCCAGCCGCAGCGGTTTGTCCGCGGCCTGGGGTGGCTGGAGAAGCGCGGAAAGCGGGGGCTTGGCGACGTCGATCGCCGCGTTGCGAAGGGTGTCCAGAACGTCCATATGCCCGCCTTCCTCGTCATGTTGGACGCAGTCGGTGACCTGCCTGTGCCACTCGGTTTGCCTGCGTGCCGCCATTGTGGAAAGCGGCCATGAAAGTCCCGCGACGGTTGCGTTACAGCAACATGTCACACCGCACTGCAATGGTGCACTGCAGCAAATGCCTCTATGACAGGTGCTGCGCGCAAGTTGGTGCACGCCACCACAGGGTTGGCATGTCGTCAAAAATGAAACAAATTGTGCGTTAATGACAGGGCCGCATGCCCGGCCATTGCGGCTTGCGGAGTCCTCAGTCTTCCCTTGCCGCGCCATGCTCCAGACCCTTCGCTCCAAGATCCTTGCCATCAGCACAGCCACCGTGGTCGGCGCCCTTGCCATCACGGGGGCTGCCACGTACCACATCGTTCGCGGCAGCACTTTCCAGACCATTGAACAGGACCTGGACGCCATCACCGCCGGCAACACCATGGCCATCGACCAGTGGGTGGCCTCCAAGGCACGCGCCGTCAGCGCCGCCGCCGCCGTGATCGAGCACGGCGACCCGCAGGGCTTTGCCGCCCACATGGGCCAGGCCAGCGGCTTTCCCATCACCACGGTGGGCTGGGAAGACAAGACCTACAAGTCCACCACCAGCACTCCGCCCGACTACGACCCCACGGCCCGCCCCTGGTACAAGAGCGCCGTACAGGCCGGCAAGCTGGCCCTGACCAAGCCCTATGGCGACTCCACCACGGGCGTGCCCTATGTGGCCTTCGTGGCGCCCATGCTGCGCGGCGGCGCGCTGCAGGGCGTGATCAGCGGCGCCGTGCCGCTGGAGGGCGTGCGCGAGGTGGTCTCCGCCATCCGCCCCACGCCCGGCAGCCTGGGCTTCGTGGTCAGCCGTGACGGCCAGGTGCTGGCGCATGCCGATGCCAAGCTGCTGCTCAAGCCCACCTCCGACATCTCCGAGCTGCTGACGCCGGCCGCGCTGACTGCGCTTGCCAGCGCCACGGCGCCGCTGGAAGTGAACCTGGGCGGCAGCGCCAAGCTGCTCAAGGCCCGCCCGGTGCAGGGCACGGACTGGCTGCTGGTGGTCGCGCTGGACAAGGCCGAGGCCACGACCGGCCTGCAAAGCGTGCTCAAGACGCTGGCCATCGCCATCGTGCTGCTGGCCTGCCTGGCCACGGCCGTGGCGGCGGCGCTGACGGCCCAGTCCTTCCGACGCCTGTCCCAGGTGCGCGACGCCATGGACAAGATCGGCTCGGGCGGCGGCGACCTGACGCAGCGCCTGCCGGTGTCGGGCAATGACGAAGTGGCGCAGATCGCCTCGTCCTTCAACGGCTTCGTCGAGCAGATCGGCACCGTGCTCAAGGATGTGCGCAACGGCGTGGAGTCCATGAAGACCGCCACCGACGAGATCAAGCTGGGCAACCTGGACCTGTCCAACCGCACCGAATCCTCGGCCAGCAGCCTGCAGGAGACCTCGGCCTCGCTGTCGCAGCTGACGGCCAATGTGCGCCAGTCGGCCGAGGCGGCCGCCATGGCCACGCGCCTGGCCCAGTCGGCCAGCAGCTCGGCCACCAAGGGTGGCGACGTGGTGGGCAGCGCCGTGAGCACCATGGACGACATCTCCCGGGCCTCGTCCAAGATCGGCGAGATCATCGGCGTCATCGACGCCATCGCCTTCCAGACCAACATCCTGGCGCTCAATGCCGCCGTCGAGGCCGCCCGCGCCGGTGAGCAGGGCCGGGGCTTTGCCGTGGTGGCCTCGGAGGTGCGCAGCCTGGCCCACCGCAGCGCGGCGGCCGCCAAGGAGATCAAGACCCTGATCGACGCCTCCGGCGCCAGCGTGGCCATGGGCACGGAGCGCGTGCGCGCGGCCGGCCAGACCATGGGCGAGATCGTGGACGGCATCCAGCGCGTCTCCCAGATCATTGTCGAGATCAACGGCGCCATGACCGAGCAGAGCGTGGGCATCGGCCAGATCAACCAGGCCGTGGCCGACATGGACCGCGCCACGCAGCAGAACGCCGCGCTGGTGGAGGAGTCCACCGCCGCATCGTCCGTGCTCAACGAACAGGCCCACCACCTGTCGCGCACGGTGGCCGGCTTCACGCTGGAAGGGCGTGCGCCTGCCCGGGATCAGCTGCTGCTCACCAACTGAGCCGCCGCAAGCGACGGGCTCAGGCCTGGGCCGGCGCTCCCAGGCGTTGGGACAGGCTGCGCGCCTGGGCCTGCAGCAGCCGGGCCGGCCGGCCCTGGGGGTCCAGGTCCAGCGTGGCCGAGGGGCCGATGGCGGCAATGGCCAGCACCAGCTGACCAAAGCCGTCGAACACCGGCACGGCCAGCGCGCTCACGCCTGACAGCAGCTGGTTCTCGACCCGGCTCAGGCGGCTGGCGCGGATGACGGCCAGCTCCTTTGCAAAGGCGGGCTCCTCCAGGCTGTGGCCTTCCGCGTCCAGCAGGGGCGCAATGCGCCCGGGCTCGCCAAAGGCCGCAAAGATCTTGCCCGTGGCCGTGTGGCGCAGCGATGCGGGCGTGCCGTGGCGCATGGCCACATAGACATGGGTGGGCCCCTCTTCCACGCGGATGATGGTCGGCCCCTGGCCGCTCCACATGGCAATCGACACCGTGCTGCCCACCTCCTGCGCCAGCGCGGGCAGCTCGGCGATCGCCAGGCGCACGGGATCGGCCTGCTGCAGGCTGATCAGCCCCATCTGTATGGCCAGCGGCCCCAGGCCGTAGTGGCCGCTGGCGCGGTCCTGCTCCATCAGGCCCAGTTTGCAAAAGCTCACCAGGTAGGGGTGGGCCTTGGCCGCCGTCATCTCGGCCTCGCGCGCCAGATCCTTGAGCGCCATGCGCCGGCCCGTGCGTGCCAGTGCCTTGAGCAACTGGCCGCCGACTTCCACGCTCTGGATGCCGCGCGGGCCGCGCGCGGGCTCGTCATCGCTGCTGTCAGGAAGGAAGACGGGGCTGTTCGGGGAAGAGGCGGCATCGGACATGGCAGGCATTGTGAAGGCTGGAACCCGGAGTTTGCGGCTCCGAGGGTTTTTCACTATGCCAAACGAATTGTTCAATGTTGAATTTTTCCCTAGCATTCAGGCATTCGATAAAAACAAATGCGTTTGTCCATTTCAAAAGCAGGATGCCCATGACCACCAAGACCTTTGCCTCCGCCGCCGACCTCGAAATCAAGCAGGTCAGCTTCGACAAGCTCTCCGAGCACGCCTACGCCTACACGGCCGAGGGCGACCCCAACACCGGCATCATCATTGGCGACGACGCCGTGATGGTGATCGACACCCAGGCCACGCCCGTCATGGCGCAGGACGTGATCCGCCGCATCCGCGAGATCACCGACAAGCCCATCAAGTACGTCACGCTGTCGCACTACCACGCGGTGCGCGTGCTGGGCGCCTCGGCCTTCTTCGCGGAAGGCGCCGAGCACATCATTGCCAGCCAGGACACCTATGACCTGATCGTGGAGCGCGGCGAGCAGGACAAGGCCAGCGAGATCGGCCGCTTCCCGCGCCTGTTCCAGAACGTGGAAAGCGTGCCCGACGGCATGACCTGGCCCACCCTGACCTTCACCGGCAAGATGACGCTGTGGCTGGGCAAGCTGGAAGTGCAGATCCTGCAGCTGGGCCGCGGCCACACCAAGGGCGACACCGTGGTCTGGCTGCCCCAGGACAAGGTGCTGTTCAGCGGCGACCTGGTGGAGTTCGGCGCCACGCCCTATGCGGGCGATGCCTACTTCCAGGACTGGCCGCACACGCTGGACGCCATCGCCGCCCTGCAGCCCGAAAAGCTGGTGCCCGGCCGGGGCGCCGCGCTGCAGACGCCGGCCGAGGTGCAGGCCGGCCTGGCCGGCACGCGCGACTTCATCAGCGACCTGTGGACCGAGGTCAAGGCCGGCGCCGACGCCCAGCAGGACCTGCGCAAGGTCTACGAGGCCGCCTTCGCCAAGCTGCAGCCCAAGTACGGCCAGTGGGTGATCTTCAACCACTGCATGCCCTTCGATGTGACCCGCGCCTACGACGAGGCCTCGGGCCATGCCGACCCGCGCATCTGGACCGCCGAGCGCGACCGCCAGATGTGGGAAGCGCTCGAAGGCTGAACCACGGCGGCGTGCCGGTCCTGAGCACCGGCACGCCTGCCCATCGCACCCGCCCGCGCACCGGCATTCCCTGATGCCGGCGGGGATGGCTGCGCCTTTTCTCTCTCATACGCCCACGACAGAGGACGAACCCCATGTCCCACCCCGCCATCTCCTTGCAAGCGCTGCGCGGCAGCGGCGCAGACATACAGGCCATCCACATCCCCTACGAGCGCCATGCCGACCAGGACGCCGGTGCGGACACGCCCGCCCGGCATCCCGTGGTCATCGTCGGCGCCGGCCCCGTAGGCCTGTCGCTGGCCATCGACCTGGCCCAGCGCGGCCAGCGCGTGGTGCTGCTGGACAACGACTGCCGGCTGTCCACGGGCTCGCGCGCCATCTGCTTTTCCAAGCGCACGCTGGAGATCTGGGACCGCCTGGGCGTGGGCCAGGCGATGGTGGACAAGGGCGTGTCCTGGAACCTGGGCAAGGTCTTCTTCAAGGACCAGCCGCTGTACCGCTTCGACCTGCTGCCCGAGGACGGCCACGAGCGCCCGGCCTTCATCAACCTGCAGCAGTACTACGCCGAGGCCTACCTGGTCGAGCGAGCCCTGCAGCTGCCGCTGATCGACCTACGCTGGCACAGCAAGGTCACGGCACTCGAACCGCAGGCCGAGGGCGCCCTGCTGACCGTGGAGACGCCCGACGGCAGCTACCGCATCGATGCGCAATGGGTCCTGGCCTGCGACGGCTCGCGCTCGCCGCTGCGCGGCCTGCTGGGCCAGGAAAGCCATGGCCGCATCTTCCGCGACCGCTTCCTGATCGCCGACGTGAAGATGCATGCCGAATTCCCCACCGAGCGCTGGTTCTGGTTCGACCCGCCCTTCCACCCGGGCCAGAGCGTGCTGCTGCACCGCCAGCCCGACGATGTCTGGCGCATCGACTTCCAGCTGGGCTGGGACGCCGATCCCGAGGAAGAGAAAAAGCCCGAGAACATCATTCCCCGCATCCGCGCCCTGCTGGGCAAGGACGCGCCCTTCGAGCTGGAATGGGCCAGCGTCTACACCTTCGCCTGCCTGCGCATGGACCGCTTCGTCCATGGCCGCGTGGTCTTTGCGGGCGACAGCGCCCACGGCGTCTCGCCGTTTGGCGCACGCGGCGCCAACAGCGGCGTGCAGGATGCCGAGAACCTGGCCTGGAAGCTGGACCGCGTGCTGCGCGGCCAGGCCGATGCATCGCTGATCGCCACCTATGGCGCCGAGCGCGAATACGCGGCCGACGAGAACATCCGCAACTCCACGCGCGCCACCGACTTCATCACGCCCAAGAGCGAGATCAGCCGCCTGTTCCGCGACGCCGTGCTCGACCTGGCACGCGACCATGAATTCGCGCGCCGCATCGTCAACAGCGGGCGGCTGTCCGTGCCGGCCACGCTGCATGGCTCGGCGCTCAACACGCCCGACACCGACACCTTCGACGGCACCCAATTGCCCGGCGCCGTGCTGGCCGATGCGCCCATGCGCCGGCCCGGCGTGGACGGCACGGCCTGGCTGCTGCGCGCCCTGGGCCCGGACTTCACGCTGCTGCACTTCGGCCCCACGCCGGCCTGGGCGCAGGCGCTGCCCGGCGTGCTCAACCTGTCCATCGCGACAGAGGGCGAGGCCCATGCACCAGACGCCGACCTCATCGATGCGCGCGGCCTGGCGGCCAGACGCCTGGATGCGCGCCCCGGCACCAGCTACCTGCTGCGGCCCGACCAGCATGTCTGCGCGCGCTGGCGCCGCCCCGACGAGGCCGGCGTGCGCGCCGCTCTCCAAAGAGCCTGCGGCGCCGCCGCCACGGCCTGAACCTCTTACGCCCCATCCACAGGAGACCGCCATGCTGCTGTCCACCCACCCCAACCTGCAGGCCTGCGACGATTTCTACGAAGCCCTGATCGCCACCCACCAGGGGCTCGACACCGCGCAAAGCCATGCCCTCAATGCCCGCCTCGTGCTGCTGCTAGCCAACCACATCGGCCACCAGGGCACCTTGCTGCATGCGCTCGAACTGGCCCGCGCCAGCGCAGGACTTGCCCCTGCCGGCGCGGACCCCGCCGAGCGCGGCGCCGTGACACCGGTCGCCCCGGTGCACGCGGCCGCCTGAAGCCGCGCGCCGCCGCCCGCGCGGCGGCCTGCCATCCCCACAAAGGCGCCCGCCTCACACCTTGGACATCTCACAAGGGCGCCGCATACAACATGGAGACAAGGATGCAACGCAAGCAGTTTCTGGCCGCACTGGCCTGCTCGGGCCTGGCCCTGGCCGCAGGGCCTGCCGCCCTGGCACAGGACAAGCCCCTGGAATGGGTCGTCGGCTATGCGGCCGGCGGCGGCTCGGACGTGGTCGCCCGCGTCATCGCCGAGGCCATGGGCCGCAACCTGGAGCGGGTCATCGTCATCAACAACAAGCCCGGCGCAGGCACCAACATCGCGGCCGAGTACAGCGCCCGCTCGCGCGACCACGGCAACCTCATGTTCACGGCCGACTTCGCCACGCTGGCGGCCAACCCCTTCCTGTTCAGCAAGCTCAACTACAACGCCGAGCGCGACTTCAAGCCCGTGGGCATGCTGGTGCGCTTTCCCATGCTGCTGGTGGTCAACAACGAGGTGCCCGCCACCAACCTCGCCGAATTCCTGGCCTGGGCCAAACAGCAAAAGACCGGCGTGAGCTGGGGCTCGGCCGGCCTGGGCAGCCCCCACCACCTGGTGGGCGAGCTGTTCCGGGAGCAGGCGGGCCTCACCAACATGACCCATGTGCCCTACCGCGGAGCGGCCCCTGCCGTGCAGGACGTGGTCGGCGGCCAGATTCCCGCCATGTGGGCCGACAGCGCCACCATCATTCCCTTCCTGAGCGAGAAAAAGCTCAAGGCCATCGGCGTGGCCAGCCCTGCGCGCGTGGACGTGCTGCCCCAGGTCGCCACGCTGCAGGAGCAGGGTCTGAAAGGTTTCGAGGGCTATGCCTGGCAGGGCATCGTCGTGCCCACGGGCAGCTCGGCCGAGGTGGTCAAGAAGTTCAGCCAGTCGCTGCAGCAGGCCCTGGCCGACACCCGCACCAAGGCACGCCTGGCCGCCATGGGCGTGGAGCCCATGCCCGGCAGCGCCGAGCAGATGGGCCAGTTCGTGCGCGCCGAGCGCGGCAAGTGGGGCCGGGTGATCGCGACCAACAACATCAAGCTGGACTGAGCGAGCCCTCGCCGCCCCGAGCGGCGATGACTCCATGAAAGTGCCCGACCTCAGCAGGCCCTTGCGCCGATGGTCGGCACTTCCAGCAAATCCAGGGGACAGATGCCGCCTTGCTGGGAATTCCCGTGCGCTCCAGGCAAGACATCCACAGTGGCAAAGCCCCGTTCAGCAAATCCACCACACCTCCCAGACGGCTCTACCTGGCAAGCCTTTACCTTTCCAAGCTTGCGGGCGCAGGACCGCCCGGCCCGCCCCTGGTTCCCAAGCCTTCGGATCACCAGCGCATGGCGTTCATGGTCATAGGCAGCGGTCCTCTACCTGGATCTCAGGTCGAATGGCGTCTCCGGTGCGCCTTTGGGAACCGCAACCTGTTTCGGTCTTGCCATGGATTGACAGATGTGCCTAGGGTTCAGCCCATGGACCATTTCCAAATTAGACGGCCGAGCGCATACACCAGCGCGTGGCATTGACGACTTGCACAACTCGCCCTCTCGCCCAGGCTCCGGAAATCCGTCCCCATCAGATAACGGGCGACAACCCTCCTTTTCACACACCTCCCTGTCAACCAGGGCGTGCATTTGCCTACCTGTGGCGGTGCTCTTGCCAAGGCAGCGTTCATAACGCCACTCACGGATTTATCCGAGCAAATCCTGTGAAATATCAGAATATTCTTATAGGCTGCGTCCTCATTTTCAGATTCAGCCGTATTCCATACATCCCCCAAAAAACTTCCAATACACCTTTCCCAGAAAATAACAGAGAAAAATTAAAACACCCTTCTCACTTCAAATTCTGCGTTTTCTTAGAATTTTTCAAGAGCAATTCGGGATTGCAAAGTATAAATCGCAAGGGAAAATCATCTCAAAAGCCCAATCTCTGGAAAAATCTCCCGGCATGGCAAGGAAATTTCAGGCAGCGTATTGCGATGACAAACGAGCTATCAAATCGCGTGGAACAGAATCATTGCTCCGGCCAATGTGCATGCAAACCTTCAACAAAGAAATTGGTAGATATGTCTTCGAACAATAATATGATCATATTAGTGGCAGTCTTGATCACCACTGCCTCGGCAATAGGCTTATATGTCTACCTAGATACCAACTCATCGGAGCCCATCAATCCGCAGACGGGTATGCTGGCAAGCGAACACAGGGCGCCATCCTCAACGGCGCAAGGCACTGCATCGATCAGCATGGAGGAACTTCTCGAAAAAAAGAAACAAGCAGTTTTCAGCTACTCCAGGGAGGGAAATTTCCCTGACACTCGTGCTCGTCTGAAAAATTCCTTCGACGATAAAACCCTGACCGCAAACGAGTATTACGGCGAATTGGCCCATATGCTTTCAATCTCGGCGGATGCCCCTGCAAGTATCATCAAGGAAGTTCTGGAATCAGGAAATAAATATGGCCGTGATGTACTGCTGGGCAATCTAGGCAGCAACCTTGAACTGCCCAACAGCATCTCCGCTGCCGAGAGGAATGCCATTTTCGACATGGTAAACGGCGCCAAACCGGAATTGGGTGGTGGTATCCATGAACTGGGATTTTCAGATGTCTTCAGATATGAGGATTGGCTGAAATCCCTCAAGGCGTATGCTCCTGACGAAGCGATTTTTCATAAAACGCTTGAAAATCTCATTCAAACAAGGATGGCTGACCCCAGGGAAATGCTGGCGCTGCAGTCCGCATTTCGGGACGAAAAATTCTTGAACCACATAGACCCCATCGCCCGCAAAAGATACTTGTTTTATATTTCGGGATACATCAAAGACTATCCAGGCAACAGCGTCGCCCAAAGCATCAACAAGGCAAGGCAGGATTATCTGGATGAGATGAAGCGCTGATGCTGGCGGTGGATTGAATTGGATGACTTGGCGGCATGCCTGTATGTCACGACCACAACCACAGTCACCAGAACCAGACAACAGCGCTCACTCCACTCACTTATGCGGCCACCGCCTCCGCACTGCGCCCCATCCCCAGATAGGTATCGATGATGCGCCGGTCGTGCAGCAGCTCCCTGGCCGCGCCGCTGAGCGCCACGGCGCCCATCTCCAGCACGTAGGCACGGTCGGCCACCTTGAGGGCGGCGCGCGCGTTCTGCTCGACCAGCAGCACCGAGACGCCGTGGTCGCGCAGGCCGGCCACGACCTGCAGCACCTCGCGCACGATCAGCGGCGCCAGGCCCAGCGAGGGCTCGTCCAGCAGCAGCAGGCGCGGGCGTGCCATCAGCGCGCGGCCGATGGCCAGCATCTGGCGCTCGCCGCCCGACAGGGTGGAGGCCATCTGCGGGCGCCGCTCCCTCAGGCGCGGAAAGATGGCGAAGACCTCGTCCATGCGCTGCGCCTGGTCGCGCAGGCCCCGGCGCCAGCGCGAGAAGCCGCCCAGCAGCAGGTTGTCCTCCACCGACATCTCGCCGAACAGCTCGCGCTTTTCGGGCACCAGGGCCACGCCGTTGGCCACCATGACCTCGACGCCGGGGCGTGCGATGCGCTTGCCGTCCAGATGGATCTCGCCGCGCGAGGGCAGCAGGCCCATGGCGGCCGACAGCAGCGTGGTCTTGCCCGCGCCGTTGGGGCCGATGACGGTGACGATCTCGCCGCTGCGCACATCCAGATCCACCTGGTGCACGGCCTCCACGGGACCGTAGGACACGCTCAGGCCCTTGAGCTGCAAAAGGGTGTCGCTCATGCCGTCTCTCCGGTTGCCTCGTCGTCGTCGCCGCCGCCCAGGTAGGCGTCCAGCACGCGCTGGTTGACCTGGATCTGGGCCGGCGTGCCTTCGGCGATCACGGTGCCGAACTCCAGCACCGTGATGCGGTCCGCAAGATTCATGACGAACTCCATGTCGTGCTCCACGACGAGAATGCCCAGCCCCTCGGCGCGCAGCTGGCGCAGCAGGTCGGCCAGGGCCTGTTTTTCCAGGTGGCGCAGGCCGGCTGCCGGCTCGTCCAGCAGCAGGGCCGCAGGCTGTCCGGCCAGGGCGCGTGCGATCTCCACGATGCGCTGCTGGCCCAGGGCCAGCGAGGCGGCCGGCACATCGGCGAAGGCGCCCAGGCCGCAGCGCTCGATCTGGCGGCGCGCCTCGGCCAGCACCGAGGCCTCCTCGGCCCGGTCCAGGCGCAGCATGGAGGCCAGCCAGCCCCGGTGCGCACGCCGGTGCGCACCCACGGCCACGTTCTCCAGCACGCTGCGCTGGCCCAGCAGGCGCACATGCTGGAAGGTGCGGCCCAGGCCCAGGGCGGCGAAGCGGCGCGAGGGCGCATCGTTCATGGCCTGGTCCATGAAGCGCACCTGGCCCTCGGTGGGCGAGTCCACGCCCGAGATCATGTTGAAGAAGGTGCTCTTGCCCGCGCCGTTGGGGCCGATCAGCGCATGCACCTCGCCGGCCTTGAGCGTCATGGCCACATCGTTGTTGGCCACCAGGCCGCCGAAGCGCTTGGTCACATGCTCGGCCGCCAGCAGCACCTGGCCCGCCGCGGGCAGCGCGCGCTGCGCCAGCGGCGCAGCGTCCGCCAGCTTCAGATCAGACACGGGTCGGCGCACCCAGCGCGCCGTGAGCGCCTGCAGCGTGGGCCACAGGCCTTCTGCAAAGCGCTGCAACACCAGCACCATCAGCAGGCCGAAGACGATGACCTCGAAGTTGCCGCTGGTGCCCAGCAGGGCCGGCAATATGTCCTGCAGCTTTTGCTTGATCAGCGTGATCAGCGTGGCGCCCAGCACCGCGCCCCACAGGTGGCCGGCGCCGCCGACCACGGCCATGAACAGGTACTCGATGCCCACGTTCAGGTTGAAGGGCGCCGGGCTCACGAAGCGCTGCATGTGGGCGTAGAGCCAGCCCGAGAGCGTGGCCAGCAGGGCCGCCAACACGAAGAGCTTGACGCGGTAGTGCGCCGTGTCGATGCCCATGGACTCGGCCATGACACGGCCGCCGCGCAGCGCGCGGATGGCCCGGCCCTCGCGCGAGTCCAGCAGGTTGTGCAGCAGCCACAGCGCCACCAGCAGCACGGCCCAGATCACCACGCCCATGGCGCGCGGCGAGGCCAGCGAGACGCCACCGATCACCAGCGGCGCAATGCCCGTGATGCCGGTCTGCCCGCCCAGGAATTCCATGTTGCCGAACAGGTAGTACAGGCTCAGCCCCCAGGCGATGGTGCACAGCGGCAGGTAGTGGCCCTGCAGCTTGACCGTGACCGCGCCCAGCAGCCAGGCCACGACGAAGGTGATGAGCAGGCCCAGCGCCAGGCCCACCCAGGGCAGGCCCGCCGCGCCCACCAGCCCGCCCAGCGCCGCCACCGAGGCCGGCGCCGTGCAGACCCAGGCCGTGGCATAGGCGCCGATGCCCACGAAGGCCGCCTGGCCGAACGAGGTCATGCCGCCCACGCCGGTCAGCATCACCAGGCCTGCCGCCACCATGGCGAACAGGCCGATGTAGCTGAGGATGACGACGGTGAAATCGGGCAGGAAGCCCCAGGACGCGGCCAGCAGCGCAATGGCGGCCACCGTGAGCACGCGCGTGCTGATGCCGCCCGAGGCGGCCTTGGCAGGCGCCGCGGCCTGCGAGGAAACGGGGGCGCTCATTCTTCTTCCTCCACATGGTGGCTATTGCGCGATCGCCACCACAGCACCGGGATGATCAGCGTGAACACCAGCACCTCCTTGTAGGCACTGGCCCAGAACGACGAGAAGGCCTCCAGCAGCCCGACCAGCAGCGCGCCGGCCAGGGCCAGCGGGTAGCTGGCCAGCCCGCCCACGATGGCGGCCACGAAGCCCTTGAGGCCGATCAGAAAGCCGGTGTCGTAGTACACCGTGGTCAGCGGCGCGATCAGCAGGCCCGAGATGGCGCCGATCAGCGCGGCCAGCGCAAAGCTCACGTCGCCGGCCATGGCCGTGGGAATGCCCATGAGGCGTGCACCCACGCGGTTGATGGCCGTGGCGCGCAGCGCCTTGCCGATCATGGAGCGCTCGAAGAACACGAACAGCAGGGCCACCAGCACCAGGGTCACGCCCACCACCACCAGGGACTGGCCCGAGATCGTGATGTCGCCCAGGCGCAGCTGCGCCTCGGAAAACGCGGGGGTGCGCGAGCCTTCGGCACCGAAGAACAGCAGCCCCAGGCCGACCAGCACGCCGTGCATGGCCACCGAGACGATGAGCAGCATCAGCACCGAGGCATGGGCCAGCGGCCGGTAGGCCAGGCGGTACAGCAGCGGCCCCATGGGCGTGATCAGCACCAGGGTGGCCAGCGCCTGCAGCATCAGCGAGGACGGGCGCAGCCCCCAGGCCAGGGCCACGGCAATGGCCGGCAGCGCCAGGCACCACAGGAAGGTGGCGGGCCAGCTCACCTGGCTGCCCGCGCGCCAGCGCAGCAGGTCCACCACCAGCACGGCGGCGGCCAGGGCCAGCAGCAGCCACAGCGTGGTGGGCACGCGTCCGGCCTGCATCATGGCCAGGGTGAGCGCGCCGAAGGCGACGAACTCCCCCTGCGGGATGAAGATGATGCGGGTGACCGAGAACACCAGCACCAGGGCCAGCGCCATCAGGCCGTAGACGGCGCCGTTGACGATGCCGTCCTGCCCCAGCAGCAGGGCGATTTGCAGATCCATGATCGACTTTCGAGCAGACGCGGCCAAGCGCCACAGCGGCCGCCACCAGGCGCGGCAGCCGCTGCGGCCTCAGACCTGCAGGTTCAGGGCTGGTACTTCCAGGTACCGTTCTCGATCTTGACCATGACGGCCGCGCGCTGGTCCAGGCCCAGGTGGTCGGTGGGCGTCATGTTGAAGATGCCGTGGGCGCCGGCCACGTCCTTGGTCTGCTCCAGCGCATCGCGCAGCGCGGCGCGGAACTCGGCCGTGCCGGGCTGGGCCTTCTTGAGCGCGGCGGGAATCGCCGCTTCGAGCACGCGGCCCGCATCCCAGGAATGCGCGCCAAAGGTCGAAGCCGTGCCCTTGCCGTTGGCGGCCTCGTAGGCCTCCACATAGGAGACGGCGGACTTCTTGACCGGGTTGCTGTCGGGCAGCTGGTGAGCCACCAGCACGGGGCCGGCGGGCAGCAGCGTGCCTTCCACATCCTTGCCGCCCACGCGCAGGAAGTCGGCATTGGCCACGCCGTGGGTCTGGTAGATCTTGCCCTGGTAGCCGCGCTCCTTGAGCGACTTCTGCGGCAGCGCGGCCGGCGTGCCCGAGCCGGCGATCAGCACCGCATCGGGCTTGGCCGCCATGAGCTTGAGCGTCTGGCCCGTGACCGAGGTATCGCTGCGCGAATAGGCCTCGGTGGCGGTGAGCTTGAGGCCCTTGGCCTCGGCCACCTTGCGGAATTCCTGCAGCCAGCTTTCTCCATAGGCGTCGTTGAAGCCGATGTAGCCCACGGTCTTGATGCCGGCCTTGGCCATGTGCTCGCCGATGGCGGCGGCCATCATGGCGTCGTGCTGGGGCGTCTTGAAGACCCAGAACTTCTTGGCATCCACGGGCTCGACGATCTTGGCCGAGGCGGCCAGCGTAATCATGGGCGTCTTGGCCTCGGAGACCACGTCCACCATGGCCAGGGAGTTGGGCGTGATGCTGGAGCCCAGGATCACGTCGACCTTGCTCTCGCTGATCAGCTTGCGCGTGTTGGCCACGGCCGCCGTGGTGTCGGAGGCGTCGTCCAGGATGATGTAGTTGACCTTCTGGCCCGCCACCGTGCGCGGCATCAGCGCCACCGTGTTCTTTTCGGGAATGCCCAGCGACGCGGCCGGCCCGGTGGCCGAGACCACCACGCCCACGTTGATGTCGGCCAGGGCCGAGCCCCAGACCGTGGCCAGGGTTGCGGCCAGCAGGCCCAGTTTTGTCATGCGCTTCATGTCTGTCTCCTTTGTGTTGGATGGGGCGCGGTGCCGTCAGGCGCCACAATTTACCGTGGTAACTATTTTTTTGCCAGCGGTTTGATGCACGGGTTTGCCTGGGGTCTGCACGGCAGGCAAGCCTCCGAGGAACAGGTCGGCCACCACAGGGGCCATGGCCTCGTGGTCCAGCGTTCCGTCGGGCCGCAGCCAGGTGAACATCCAGTTCATCATCCCGAACAGCAGCATGGCCAGCGCCTTGGACAGGCCCGCGCCGTCGGCGTCCGGCCGCAGCTGGGCCACCGCCTGGGCAAAGGCCTCGACCACGGCGCGCTCCTTGCCCACCACGCGCTGGCGGTCCTCGTCCTGCAGGAAGCGCACGTCCTCGGTCAGCACGCGGTGGGCATGCCGGGCATGGGCGTACTCCTGCACGAAGCGCTCGATCAGCATGCGCAGCCGTGGCTCGGGCGGCAGGCCCATGGCCTGCACCTCGTCCACCAGGGCCTGCAGCCGCGTCATGTGGCCGTCGGTGATGTCCACCAGCAGCGCGTACTTGTCGCGGAAGTAGTGGTAGATGGTGGGCTTGGACAGGCCGCAGGCCTGGGCCACCTCGTTCATCGAAGTGCCGGGGTAGCCGCTGCGCGCGAACAGCGCGGCGGCATGGCCCAGGATCAGTTCGCGCTGGTCGTCGTATCCGGAAGATCGGCCTCGGGCCATGGGACTCCTGTGCGTGCTCAGCGGCTGCGGTGGTCGATCACGCGGCGGGCCTTGCCCACCAGGGTGCGCTCTATGGAATCGGGCCGCAGCACCTCGACCTCGGCGCTCACGCCGACCAGGGTCTTGATGCGCTGCTGCACCCACAGGGCCAGCGCCTCGGTGTCGCCCTGCGTGCCCGGCTGCATCTCGCAGCGCACGGCCAGCCGGTCCAGGTTGCCCTCGCGCGTGACCACCAGCTGGTACTGGCCCGACAGCTGGGCGTTCTGCAGCACGATCTCCTCGATCTGCGTGGGAAACAGGTTCACGCCGCGGATGATGAGCATGTCGTCGCTGCGCCCCACGATCTTGCCCATGCGCCGGAAGCTGCGCGAGGTCGGCGCCAGCAGCCGCGTCAGGTCCCGCGTGCGGTAGCGAATGATGGGCATGGCTTCCTTGGACAGCGACGTGAAGACCAGCTCGCCCTCGCTGCCGTCGGGCAGCACCTCGCCCGTGTCGGGGTCGATGATCTCGGGATAGAAATGGTCTTCCCAGATCACCGGCCCGTCCTTGCTCTCCACGCATTCGCTGGCCACGCCCGGGCCCATGACTTCGGACAGGCCGTAGATGTCAACGGCATCCAGCCCCGCCTTGCCCTCGATCTCGCGGCGCATGGCCTCGGTCCAGGGCTCGGCGCCGAAGATGCCGATCTTGAGCGAGCTCTCGCGCGGGTCCATCCCCTGGCGCTGCATCTCCTCCACGATCACCTGCATGTAGCTGGGCGTGACCATGATGATGTCGGGCCGGAAATCCTGGATCAGCTGCACCTGCTTTTCGGTCTGCCCGCCCGACATGGGCACCACGGTGCAGCCCGCGCGCTCGGCACCGTAGTGCGCGCCCAGGCCGCCCGTGAACAGGCCGTAGCCGTAGGCCACATGCACCATGTCGCCGGGCCGCCCGCCCGCCGCGCGGATGGAGCGCGCCACCAGGTTCGCCCAGTTGTCGATGTCATTCAGCGTGTAGCCCACGACCGTGGGCTTGCCCGTGGTGCCCGAGGAGGCATGCACGCGCGCCACCTTCTGGCGCGGCACGGCGAACATGCCGAACGGATAGTTCTCGCGCAGGTCCTTCTTGGTGGTGAAGGGAAAGCGGGCCAGGTCGGACAGCGTGCGCAGGTCGGAAGGGTGCACGCCCTTTTCATCGAAGGCGCGGCGGTAGTGCGGCACATGGTCGTAGGCATGCTGCAGCGACCAGCGCAGGCGCAGCAGCTGCAGCGAGGCGATCTCGTCGCGGCTGGCGGTTTCGATGGGATCGAGTTCGCCGGGGGCGGGGCGCTGGACAGGCATGGCTGGGTCTTTTCAGACGGGCTGGTTCAGGCCGGGCACGGTGGGCCGGCCCTTGAAGCTGTGCGAGCGGCCACGGAACAGCGCGATCACTTCCTGGCGCTGGTTGGTGACCTGCACGTCATAGACGCCCGTGCGGCCTGCGCGCGAGACTTCGCGGGCCTGGGCCGTGAGCACGTCGCCGGGCCGGCCGGGCGCGACGAAGTCCACGCTCAGGCCCGAGGCCACCGTCATCTCGTTGCGCGCATTGCAGGCATAGGCAAAGGCCGTGTCGGCCAGCGCCGTGATGAAGCCGCCGTGGCAGATGTCGAAGCCATTGAGCATGTCGTCGCGCACGGCCATCTCCATGCGCGCCGTGCCGGGCGCGATCTCGGTGATGCGCAGGCCCAGTCCTTGCGCGGCGCGGTCGCGCGCCAGCATGCCGTCGCGCACCTGCTCGGCCAGTCGCTGGGCGGCCTCGCCCGGGGTGTGGTTGTCTTGCATGGCGGGCTCCTCAGCGGTCCGAGAACACGGCAGCCCGCTTGCCCAGAAAGGCGGCCACGCCCTCCTGGTAGTCGTGGGCTGCGCCCAGCTGGCCCTGCTGGCGCGCCTCGCGCGTGAGCGCATGTTCGTAGTCCAGCAGCTGGGCCGAGTCCATGGCCTCCCGCGTGCGCGCCAGGGCCCGCACCGGCATGGCGGCCAGGCGCTGCGCCAGGGCCTGAGCCTCGCTGCGCAAATCGGCATCTTCCACGCAGCGCCAGATCAGGCCGATGCGTTCGGCCTCGGCCGCAGGCAGCTTGTCGCCCAGCAGCGCAAGGCCCAGGGCGCGCGCACGGCCCACCAGGCGCGGCAGCAGCCAGGTGCCGCCGCAGTCGGGCACCAGGCCGATCTTGGCAAAGGCCTGGATGAAGCTGGCCGAGCGTGCGGCCAGCACCAGGTCGCAGGCCAGCGCGATATTGGCGCCCGCGCCGGCAGCCACGCCGTTGACGGCGGCCACCACGGGCACGGGCATGGACTTGAGACGCAGGCACAGCGGCTGGTAGCGGCGCTCGATCAGGTCGCCCAGGTTCTGGTCGGGCGCGGCCTCGGGGTCGGACAGATCCTGGCCCGCGCAAAAGCCGCGCCCCGCGCCCGTGAGCACCACGCAGCGCACCGAGGCATCGCCGGCAGCCTGTTCCAGGGCCGAAAGCAGCTGCTCGTGCAGCTGCGCGTTGAAGCTGTTGAGCGCGTCGGGGCGATTGAGCACCAGGGTGCGGACGGCGTCGTGCTGCTCAACCAGAACCAGCGATGGGGGCATGGAAGTCTCCGTGGCCTGTCTGCCGTCTTTATGCGGCAGATCAAACATAATTTACCGAATGGTCGGTAAATGTTAGTCGCCAGACCCTTTCCACCACAAGCGCCCAGGCACCGAGGAAACCCTAGGCCCCATGAAAAAAGGCCCTCACGGGCCGATTTGTCGAAGGTTCAGGGCTTGAAACCCGAGCGCTGCACCACCGGCGTCCACTGGGCGCGGTAGGCCTTGAGCATCTCGGCCGTCTGCGCGCTGCTGCTGGAGACCGGGGTCAGCCGGCTGGCCTCGAATTTCTGGCGCGTGTCGGGCTCCTTCATGATCTCCTGCACCATGCGCGACAGGCGCTCGGCAATGTCGGGCGCCATGCTCTGGGGCGCGAACAAGGTGTTCCAGCCCATGCCCGACAGGTTCAGGCTCGATTCCTTGAGCGTGGGGATGTCCGGCGCCATGGTGCTGCGGCGCTCGCCCGACACGGCCAGCACGCGGATCTTGCCGGCCTCGTGCTGGGGCAGCAGCACGTCGAAGGTGTCGATGGCCAGCGGTACCTGGCCGCCCACCAGGTCGGTCAGCAGCGGGGCCGAGCCCTTGTAGCCCACGGTTTCGGTCCGGACCTTGGCGGCCTCGCCCAGCATCAGCGAGAAGAAGTGCGGCAGGCTGCCCGTGGCCGGCACGCCCACGTTGGCCTGCTGCGGATTGGCACGCAGCCAGGCCAGCAGGTGCGACAGCTGCCTGACGGGCACGGCACTGGCCACGGCCACGCCGAATTCATAGCGGTTGACCTCGCTGACCGGGCGGAAGTCCTTGTCGGGGTCGTAGCCCGAGTCGGGGAACACCAGGGGCGCCACCAGCATCACGGCCGGATTGGCCAGCAGCAGCGCAGGCTGGGAGGCCGGCGCGTTCTTCACATACTGGGCCGACAGGCGGCCGCCCGCGCCGGGCTTGTTCTCCACCACCACGGGCGAGCCCACGCGCGCCTGCAGCTTGTCGGCCACGATGCGCGCCACGCGGTCGGTGGCGCCACCGGGCGGGTAGCCCACGACGATGCGCAGCGGCGCCTTGCCCGGAAACAGCGGCTCGGCCGCCGTGGCACTTCCAGCCAGCCCGCTGGCAGCCCAAACGGCCGAGGCCGGTGCCAGGGCCAGGATCTGGGTCAGGGTTCTTCGCTGCATCGCAAACTCTCTCCTTGCATGGACGGATTCCCGTGCGGAACGCACGCCGCACAATGTAGCGGCCTCAAAAAGCCCGTTGCCGCCGATATTGACCAGGGTTAACCCGGGGCAAGACGCCCTGCGCTGCTCGGGCATCGCGGCAACCTGGCGAAGCCGACTCGGCGACAATCGCCCACCATGAGCTTCGCCCCCCTGACCAACGACACCTTCCTGCGCGCCTGCCGGCGCCAGGCCACCGACTACACGCCGCTGTGGCTGATGCGCCAGGCGGGCCGCTACCTTCCCGAATACAAGGCCACGCGCGCCCGGGCAGGCAGC
Source organism: Delftia sp. WY8 (assembly GCF_018437695.1). Lineage (NCBI taxonomy): Bacteria > Pseudomonadati > Pseudomonadota > Betaproteobacteria > Burkholderiales > Comamonadaceae > Delftia > Delftia sp. WY8. Next base: position 4,135,205 of record NZ_CP049795.1, on the reverse strand, counting down.
TTCATGGGCCTGGCCACCAACGTGGACTACGCCACCGAGGTCACGCTGCAGCCTCTGGAGCGCTTCCCGCTGGACGCGGCCATCCTGTTCTCCGACATCCTGACCGTGCCCGACGCCATGGGCCTGGGCCTGTCCTTTGCCGAAGGCGAAGGCCCGCGCTTTGCCAAGGTGGTGCGCGACGAGGCCGCCGTGGCCGAGCTGGCCGTGCCCGACATGGACAAGCTGCGCTATGTGTTCGACGCCGTGACCAGCATCCGCCGCGCGCTCGATGGCCGCGTGCCGCTGATCGGCTTCTCGGGCAGTCCCTGGACCCTGGCCTGCTACATGGTCGAGGGCAAGGGCAGCGACGACTACCGCCTGGTCAAGAGCCTGATGTATGCGCGCCCCGACCTGATGCACCGCATCCTGGCCATCAACGCCGACAGCGTGGCCGCCTACCTCAACGCCCAGATCGATGCAGGCGCCCAAGCCGTGATGGTGTTCGACAGCTGGGGCGGCGTGCTGGCCGATGGCGCCTTCCAGGAATTCAGCCTGGCCTACACGAAGCGCGTGCTGGCCGGACTCAAGCGCACGGGCGTCGATGGGCAGGACGTGCCGCGCATCGTCTTCACCAAGGGCGGCGGCATCTGGCTGCCCGACATGAAGGACCTGGACTGCGAGGTGCTGGGCCTGGACTGGACGGCCAACCTGGCCCGCGCCCGCGCCATCGTCGGCGGCGAGGTGGGCGGACCCGGCAAGGCGCTGCAGGGCAACATCGACCCCAATGTGCTGTTCGCGCCGCCCGAGCGCGTGGCCGAGCAGGCGCGCGCCGTGCTCGACAGCTTCGGCGCCCCGCACACCGACAGGACCACCACGGGCCCCACGCACATCTTCAACCTGGGCCACGGCATCAGCCAGTTCACGCCGCCCGAGCATGTGGCCGCCCTGGTCGAGGCCGTCCACGGCCATTCGCGCGCCATGCGCCAGCGCTGAGCGCCCGCCCTGCTCCTCATCACCCGCAAGGCCGGATGCCAGCGCAGCGCCGGCCCCCTGCCGTGACAGCCACCGGCCCGGCTGGGCCGCGCTGTCCACAGTCCGCGCGCCCGGCCGGCGCTTGCTGCACAAGATGGCCACAGACCATCTTATGCACAGAAAAATCTGAGCGAGGTCTTAGGACTCACAGTTGTCACCCGCGCCTGCACGCGGGCGACATATCGATATAAGCCGTTGTTTTTGAAGATTTTTTTTGATAGCACCGTTTTCAGAATGCACCACTCGGAAAGGTCAGACAAATGGGGGGATGGCCATAGATCCGAATAATCCCCACAAAGTTATCCACAGAAATTGACGATATACCCAGAAACCCGCAGTCACCGGCCGGGGCGTCTGGTGTAGAACGCCGCACCCAGGCCCCGGGCAGCGCCAAAGGCTTATGCTTGGCGGCTTGGTTGCCGCAGGCCCTGCCGTGCGGCGCCCGCGTTTTCAGGCCCCGCTTTCCCCGCATTCGCATGTCCCTCCCCGCCCACACCGTCCATGTCGCCGTCCAGACGCCGGCGCACAGCGCCGTGGGTGATCTGCTGAGCTACACCTGCGAGCAGCCGCTGGAGCCGGGCACCCTGGTGCGCGTGCCGCTGGGACGCCGGGAACTGCTGGGCGTGGTCTGGGACGCGCCGGCCCAGCCGCCCGCCGTGCCCGAAGGCGTGGAGCTGCGCGCCATCTGCGCCGTGCTGGAGGGCATCGCGCCGCTGCCGGCGGCCTGGCGGCGGCTGGTGGCCTTCGCCGCCTACTACTACCAGCGCAGCGTGGGCGAGATCGCCGTGACGGCCCTGCCGCCGCAGCTGCGCGACATGACGGCCGAGCAACTGGCGCGCCGGCTCAGGCCGACCAAGGCCGCGGCGAAGAGAGCGGCCAAGGCTGCAAAGGCGGAACAGGCGCAACCGGCGCCTGGCGCTGCGCCTGCATCAGCGCTCGCACCGGCCCCGGCCGCCGCAGACATTCCCCCCATCGTCCTCAGCGCCGAGCAGGCCGACGTCTTCACGCAGATCGCCGCCCACCCCGGCCCCTTCCTGCTCTACGGCAGCACGGGCAGCGGCAAGACCGAGGTCTACCTGAGGACCACCCAGGCCGCGCTGGATGCCGACCCCGGCGCCCAGGTGCTGGTGATGGTGCCCGAGATCAATCTCACGCCCCAGCTGGAGCAGCGCTTCCTGGCGCGCTTTGCGCCGCAGTACGGCGCGGCCTGCGTGGTCAGCATGCACAGCGGCATGACCAACCCGCAGCGGCTCAAGAGCTGGCTGGCGGCACACACGGGCACGGCGCGCATCGTGCTGGGCACGCGCATGTCGGTGTTCGCCAGCCTGCCGGGGCTGTCGCTGATCGTGGTGGACGAGGAGCACGACGCCAGCTACAAGCAGCAGGAAGGCGCGCGCTACTCGGCGCGCGACCTGGCCATCTGGCGCGGGCGCGATACCGGCGCCAAGGTCATCCTGGGCAGCGCCACGCCCTCGCTGGAGAGCTGGCACGCCAGCCGCCCGCCCAATGCCGACGAGCCGCAGGGCGGCCGCTACCTGCGCCTGCACATGCCCAGCCGCATCGGCGCGGCCGCCCTGCCGCGCGTGCGCCTGGTGGACATGGGCCAGCAGCCGCGCAAGGCCGTGTTCTCGCCGCCGCTGATCGATGCCATCACCGAGCGTGTGCAGCGCGGCGAGCAAAGCCTGGTGCTGCTCAACCGCCGCGGCTTCGCGCCCGTGCTGTTCTGCGCCGACTGCGGCTGGAAAAGCGACTGCCCGCACTGCAGTGCCCACCAGGTCTTCCACAAGGCCGACCGCACGCTGCGCTGCCACCACTGCGGCTACACCCAGCGCGTGCCCATGGCCTGCCCCGGCTGCGGCAATCCCGACATCCTGCCGCTGGGCAAGGGCACGGAGCAGCTGGAGGAAGAACTGGCCCGCCTGCTGCGCAATGTGCAGCGCCCCGACCGCGAGCCCGCCCGCGTGGCGCGCATAGACGCCGACACCACGCGCGCCAAGGGCGCGCTGGAGGAGCAGTTGGCCCAGGTGCATGCCGGCGACATCGATGTGCTGGTCGGCACCCAGATGGTGGCCAAGGGCCATGACTTCCGGCGCATCACCCTGGTGGCCGCCGTGCAGCCCGACAGTGCGCTGTTTTCCAGCGACTACCGCGCGCCCGAACGCCTGTTCAGCCTGCTGATGCAGGCCGCAGGCCGCGCAGGGCGCGACGCGCACTACGTGGCCGCCCAGGGCAGCCATCCGGAGATGTGGATACAGACGCACGACCCGTCCCATCCCGTCTACACCGCGCTGCGCTCGCACGACTACCCTGCCTTTGCGGCGCGCCAGCTGCGCGAGCGGCGCGATGCGGGCATGCCGCCGTTTGCCTTCCAGGCCATCGTGCGGGCCGATGCGCGCAGCCAGGAGGCCGCCCAGGCCTTTCTGGCCGCCGCCGCCCAAGCCGCGCGCCAGGCCGGCCTGCCCCATGTGGACGATGTGTTTCTCTACCCGCCCATTCCCATGTCCGTCCAGCGCGTGGCCAATGTGGAGCGGGCGCAGATGCTGATCGAGTCGGCCCAGCGGCCCGCCCTGCTGCGCTTTCTCTGGGCCTGGCAGGCGCATCTGCACTGGATCAGGGCACAGCCCGAGCACCGCGCCCTGGTGCGCTGGCTGGTGGACGTGGACCCGCTGGCCATCTGAACGTGGCACAGCCTCTGGAACGGCCCCAAAAAACCTCAAGCCTTTCAGGCCTTGGGCGCAATCCCACAAAGCATTCACCGCTACTTTTTCGGAAGCGCTTTTAGCGCATCCGCCGCACGGCTCCCATCGGGATTTGCGCTGATGCAGGCGGGGCATGTTTATTGCATCGTGCCGCATTCAGCCCACAAGGCTGGATCATTCAATGCCTTTCCAGGAGCGATACATGCCGTTCACCCCCTTCCGTATGACCTTGATGGCCGTCGCGCTTGCGCTGGCAGGCTGCGCGTCCCAGCCCGGCGCCAGCCAGGCCCCCGCAGCCGCAGCGCCCGCCACGGCGACCGCCCCTGCACCCGCTCCCGCCGCACAGGCCGGCAAGCCCAACGTGGTCGTCCTGGCCACGGGCGGCACCATTGCCGGCGCGGGCGCCAGCGCCGTCAACAGCGCCACCTACACGGCCGCCAAGGTCCCCGTGGACAAGCTGCTGGCCGGCCTGCCCGAGCTGAGCAACATCGCCAACGTCTCTGGCGAGCAGGTGTTCCAGATCGCCTCCGAAAGCTTCACCAACAAGGAACTGCTGACGCTGGCACGCCGCGTCAACGAGCTGGCCAAGCAGCCCGGCGTGGACGGCATCGTCGTCACCCACGGCACGGACACGCTGGAGGAGACCGGCTACTTCCTGAACCTGGTGGTGCCTACCGACAAGCCCATCGTCATGGTCGGCTCCATGCGCCCCGGCACGGCCATCTCGGCCGACGGCGCGCTGAACCTGCTGGGCGCCGTGGCCACGGCCGCCTCCAAGGACTCGGCGGGCAAGGGCGTGCTGGTCAGCATGAACGACAACATCGACTCCGCGCGCGATGTGGCCAAGCTCACCAACATCAAGACCAATGCCTTCTCCAGCCAGTGGGGCCCGCTGGGCATGGTGGTCGAGGGCAAGACCTACTGGTTCCGCGCCCCCGTCAAGCGCCACACCAGGGGCAGCGAGTTCAACATCGAGCAGATCACCGACCTGCCCGCCGTGGACATCGTCTATGGCTACGGCAACGTGCCCGCCACGGCCATCGACGCGCTGGGCAAGGCCGGCGTCAAGGCCATCGTGCACGCCGGCACGGGCAACGGCTCGGTGGCCGACCGCATCGTGCCCAAGCTCAATGAACTGCGCCAAAAGGGCGTGATCGTGGTGCGCAGCTCGCGCGTGCCGGCCGGCTTCGTGCTGCGCAACGCCGAGCAGCCCGACGACAAGTACGACTGGGTCGTCGCCCATGACCTGAACCCGCAGAAGGCCCGCCTGCTGGCCGCCGTGGCCCTGACCAAGACGCAGGACACGAAGCAGCTGCAGCGCATCTTCTGGGAATATTGATAGGCACCCCCTGAGGCGCTGGCGCGCCTTCCCCCCGTGGCACGGCGCCTCTCTACCCGCTTCGCGGGGGAGGGGGACGACAGCCTCGCTGCGGGGCGGCCCTTGCTTGCTGTCCCTTGCTTTGGGCCTCGTCGGTTTTTTGCGCTGCGCCCACATGGCCCGGTCCATTTTTGGCCGGGCCTTTTCTATTGCTGCTTCTTAGTTCGTTGTGAACAGCGGGGTGAGGGGACCTTGGGCGATGTGGCAGTGCGCTTGTTCGAGGGCCTGGGCGAAGGCGTCGGAGCGCAGGTAGGCGTATTCGACGGCGCGCTGGGCGCCTATGGCGTCGCCCTGGACGGGGGCGGTGGCGGGGTGGCACATCATGAGGCTGCCGGGCTGCAGCTGGGCCAGCCATTGGGCCATGTGGCGGCCATAGCCTTCGGGCGTGGGCTGGTCGAAGGCGTAGACGCCGCCGAAGCCGTGGTTGAGCGGCACGCCCTGGCGGCGCAGGCGGCGGGTGGTGGTCCAGCCGCCGAGCAGGGCGATGATGGCGGCCTTGGGGTCGCGCCAGAGCTGGCCGGCCGGGGTGGTGGAGCGGACCCAGGGCAGGTCGTCGGCGTTGTCGCCATAGCGCTGGCGCAATTCCTGCACCAGCGCGGCGCGCACGCCGGGGAGCTGGTGCACGTGCTGGTGGCCGTCGATGAAGTCGGGGGCCATGCCCAGCGCGTCCTCGAAGGCGTCGAGCTGGCGGCGCCAGGCGTCGCGCATGGCGGCGCTGCCCAGCCGTCCTGCGTAGGCGCGCGCAATCACCGCCCCTATGCCGGAGGAGGGCTGCAGGCCATGGCCTTCGGTCAGGTTGAAGTGCAGGCCCAGCGACAGGCGCGGGCGCAGCGCGGGCAGGCGCCTGGCCGCCTGCCTCCAGTACGGCGAGGTGGTCATGCAGCTGGTGGCCGACAGCCGGCCCTGCAGCGTGAGCTGCTCCACGGCCTCGTCGACCAGGGGGTGCAGCGCATAGTCGTCGGCGCACAGGACGACGGTTCTGGCCGAGGCCTTCTCCCCGTTGTTTCTGGCAGGTACGGTGTTCATGAGGATTCCTTGCGGCCGGGGGCCGCAAAGGCCCAGAACTTGGCCAGGACGAAGGTGCCCACCGCCACCAGCACCAGCACCAGGGCCAGGCTCCAGAAATAGTGCCAGTGCAGCCAATGCAGGGCCGCCCAGTACAGCAGCTCATCGGCCACGAAGGAGACGCAGGCCACGGCGAAGTATTTGGCCACCACGGCCCGGCCACGCGCCTGGGTCTGCACGAAGGTGAACAGCGCATGGCCGTTGTAGCTGACCACGAAGGCCACGAGAAAGGCCAGCACATTCGCATGCAGCGGCGCCATGCCCGCCAGCTGCACCAGCAGGGCGACCACGGCCAGGTGCGTGGCGGCCGCGCAGCCGCCCACCAGCACGAACTGCAGCGCCTGCGGCAGGCGGCGCAGCTGCGCGATCACATCGTGCATGGCTACTCCCGCGGCGCCAGCGGGCTGCGGTCCTCGTCGCGCGCCAGCAGGTAGGTGGGGCGGCGCTTGACCTCGTCATAGATCCGGCCGATGTACTCGCCCAGGATGCCGATGGACATCAGCTGCACGCCCGAGAACAGCATGATGCTGGCCGCCAGCGTGGGCCAGCCGTCCAGCGGGTTGCCGAAGATCAGCGTCTCCATGGTGATCCACAGCCCGTAGAGCAGGGCCGCCAGCGAGATCATCCCGCCCACGATGCTCCACACGCGCAGCGGCAAGGTGGTGAACGAGGTCAGCCCCAGCAGGGCCAGCGAGCCCAGGCGCCGGAAATTGAAGCTGGACGCCCCGGCCGTGCGGTCGGCCGGCACGAACGGCAGTGCCGCCGCCTTGAAGCCCACCCAGGCGTACAGGCCCTTCATGAACCGGTGGCTCTCGGGCAGGGCCTTGAGCGCGTCGGCCACGCAGCGGTCCAGCCAGCGGAAGTCGCCGGCATTGGGCGGGATCTTCACCAGGTTGCCGGCATTCATGAGCCGGTAGAACAGGTTGGTGCCCACCCGCTTGGCGCCGCTTTCGGCGCCCCGGTCGGCGATCACGCCATAGACCATGTCGTAGCCGGACTGCCACAGCTCGCACATCTGGGGCAACATCTGCAGCGGATGCTGGAAGTCGGCGTCGATCAGCACCACGGCATTGCCGCGCGCATGGTCTATGCCGGCCGACAGGGCCGCCTCCTTGCCGAAGTTGCGAGACAGCGCCAGGTAGCGCACGGGCAGCTCCTGCGCCATGCGCAGCGCGATCTCGTGCGTGGCGTCGCGGCTGCCATCGTTGACGACGATCAGCTCGTAGTCGGGCGTCAGCGTGCGCACGGTCGCGTCCAGGGCGCGCAGGAACGCCTCCAGGTTCCCCTCTTCATTGTGGGCCGGCACCACGCAGCTCAGCCGCAGCGGCGCACGCGGCAGCATTCCCTTGGGAGCGGCCGGAGCAATGTCAGCATGCAATTCGGTCATAGGCCAGCATTGTCAGCGGGCTGGCTGCCCGCGCGCGGCAACACATCAAAAACCGCATACGCATAAGGTGTGGGCACAGGAAAACGCCAGCCCGAGCGTTGCAGCGTGAGCACACGCGGCTCCTGCGGCAGGCCCAGCTTCGCCAGCCAGGCCTGCGCCTGCCGCTCGCAATCGCGCGATTTCGCGGTTGGGCCGGGCTCGCTGGCCACCGGGCCGCGCGGGCACAGCAGCAGCCCGGGCTGCTGGCGCCAGTCCGGCAGCGCCAGCACGCGCGCATATTCGCTGTCGGGCAGGCCGGGAATGGTGCGCAGATGCGGCTGGGCATAGAAAGACAGCATGGCGTTTTCCGCCCAGTCGCCGCCCACCCACTGCAGCGGCTGCTCCGGGTGGCGCTGGTTCCAGGACAGCACGATGGCCTGGGCCGCATCGGCCGCGGGCCGGTAGTAGTCGGAACTGCTCTTGCGCGCATTGCCCCAACCCGCGGCCACGCCAATCACCAGCACCACGGCCAGGCTCGGCCACCAGGCGCGGCGCAGCGCGGCCAGGGCGGCCTGCGTCGCGGCAGGCGCCTCGGCGTCCAGGTTGCGCAGCCACAGCAGCACGAAGGCATAGCCGATGGGAATGGCCCAGGGCGTGGACAGCTCCACCACGCCTGTGGCGCCAAAGCCCAGCGTCGTCAGCCAGGGCATGAGGGCCAGCCAGAACAAGGTGTCGCCCCGCCCCTGCCAGGCCCAGCTGCGGCGCAGAAAGCGCGCGCTCCAGCGCAGCCAGCCACCGCCTTGCTGGCGGGCCTGCATGAAGCCATACATCAGGCACACGGCCAGCCAGGCCGGCAGCCAGTAGAAGATGGGCGCCAGCGCAAAGCGCAGCACATAGCTCCACACCACCTGCCCGCCGCCCTGGTCCATGGCATAGCCCAGCGTCACCCACTGGTGGTGGGCAATCCAGGCCACATGCGGCGCCAGCGCCAGGCCAAAGGCTGCCAGCGCCACATAGGGCCTGGGAGTGAGCAGCCACTGGCGACCTTCGCGAACCAGGAGGATGGGCAGCAGAAAGCCGGCCAGGAACACGCCGCTGTAGTACTTGCTGAGCATGCAGGCGGCCGAGACCACGCCCAGGGCCACGCTGAAGGTCAGGCCCCGCACACCCTTTTCCTGCCAGCTGGCCAGCAGCAGGGCCGCCGCCCAGGGCCACAGGGACAGCAGCTGGCTGTTGGCGTTGAACTTGCCGGCCAGCGTCGTATACGGGAAGCACCACAGCAGCAGCAGCGCCCCCAGCGGCGCCAGGCGCGCCAGCCCCAGGCGCCGGCCCAGCACATAGACACCCCACAGGCCCACGCCCACATTGGCATAGGACAGCAGGCGGTAGAAGGCGTCGTTCTGCGGAAACACCATGAACCACAGGCCGACCACCCAGGCGAAGAACGGCGGGTGCTTGTGCGTGCCCAGCTGCAGCGGCTGGGACCAGGCATAGTTCTCCAGCATGTCGTGGTAGCCGTCCAGGTTGCCATTGGCCAGCCAGGACACCAGGGCCCAGAGCAGGCAGGCCAGCGTCACCATCCAGAGCAGGCCCGCGCCCGTGGGGGCGCCGGCCGGGGCAGAGGGGGAGGGTTTCATGCAATCCCGTCGAGGTGGTGAAAAAACATGGGCGCGATTGTAGAGAGCGCCAGCCTGCCGACAGGCCTGGACTGACCGGGCCTGCCCAGGCCTGCCGCTCGGACCTGCTCAGGTCATCAACGCCACGGCACCCGAGAAACTCAGGAAGGCCAGCACCGTGGACACCAGGATGATGCGGGCCACCCGCCCGCCATGCGCACCGAAGCGCTCGGTCAGCAGCGAGACATTGCTGGCGCTGGGCAGTGCGGCCAGCAGCACCAGGGCCACGAAGGCCTCCTCACCCAGCGGCAGGCCCAGCGCCATGGCCGCGCGGGCCACGGCCCAGACCAGCAGCGGATGGACCAGCAGCTTGGCCAGCGCGATGGGCACGTAGTCGCGCGCGGCCACGCGCTCATGGCTGTTCATCTGCGAGCGCGCCAGCACGGCGCCTATGGTGAACAGCGCCACGGGCGAGGCCGCGCCCGCCAGCATGGCCACGGTGCGGTCGATGGGGCCGGGCAGCGTCCAGCCCGCCGCCGACGCCACTGCGCCCAGCACGATGGACCAGGGCATGGGGTTGGAGGCCATGCCCGCCAGCGCGCGGCGCAATGCCACCGTCACACCGTGCCCGCCCGGCATTCCGAGGCGCGACAGCGCAATGCACAGCGAGGTGGTCACCACCATGTCGATGGCCATGGTGACGATGACCGGGCCCGCCGCACGCTCACCCAGCAGCGCCACCAGCATGGGCACGCCCATGAAGCCGGTATTGGGGAAGGCGGCCACCAGCGCGCCGAAGGCCGCATCGTTCCAGCCCACGCGCCGCAGCGTGAGCGCCACGGTGGCGCCCACCATCAGCAGCGCGCACAGCAGGTAGACCACGGAGACGCCCACATCCAGCAGTTGCGCGATCGGCGTCTGCGCGCCAAAGCGAAACAGCATGCAGGGCAGCGCGAAATACAGCACGAAGGCGTTGAGCCCCGGTATCGCCGCCTGCGGCAGCACGCCACGCCAGGTGGCTGCGAAGCCGCAGGCCACGAGAGCGAAGAAGGGGAAGGTGATCAGCAGGACGGACAGCACGCGGCGATTCTGGCAGCAAGCCGGCGCGTACGCTGCGCGCCCGTGGCGCACCGGTGACGGCGGGCGAAAAAAAACCTGCCGGAATCCGTCTCCGGCAGGTCTGGCGGCAAGAGCGCGGGCGCTCTCAGAGTGCCAGGTCCTTTTCGATCTCCTGCACCTTGCGGCGGGCCAGCGCCAGGTTGGAGCGGCTCTTGTCCAGCACCAGGTAGAAGAACACGCCTTCATGGGCGGCCACGGGCCGGATGACGTGGTACTGGTGGGTCAGGGTGATCAGGATGTCGTCGATGGCATCGTCCAGCTTGAGCATGCGCATGGTCTTGAGCTTGGCGCGCACCACCTCCGTGTTGCCGGCGGCGGCCAGCTCCATGTCGAGGCCGGAGCCCGCGCTGCCCATCAGCATGCCGCTGGTGCTGTCCACCAGGGCTGCGCACAGGGCGCCATCGATGCCCAGCAGGCCGTTCAGAGAATCATGTATCGAAGCCATATGCCACCTCTTTCAAATAGCAAGGGCAGGCGATGCGATGGACTCATCGCGCCCGCTCCTCGGGGGAGAAAACTCTTGAATCGGATACGGGGGTCAGAGACGGGACAGATCGCCGGCCACTTCGCCCGCGGCCCACAGCGCACGTCCCAGCAGGGCGCTTTGATCGACCACCATGCACAGGATGGCCGGGTGGCTGCCGCCCACGGCCTGGAAAAGGACGGTACCCAGTTCGGTCTCGAAGGTCAGGCGGTGGCAGGACTTGTGGCCTATCTCGGCGGCCACGGCCTTTGCCATGGCCATCAGCGAGCCCGCCATGGCAGACAGGCGCTCCGTCGGCAGCTCGCTCTTGACCCGCAGGGCCGTGATCTCGAAACCATCGGGCGTGCACAGCAAGGCGATATGCACGCCCTCGAGAGGCGCCACCACGCGATTGAGTGCAACTTGGCCAGCTTCGATCACGGTGGAGGAAATCTGGGGATGCGTTGGTGTCTTCATGCCTGACTTTGCAAGGAAAGCAAGGAAACGAGCACCCCCAGCGCATCCAGCAACTGCTGCCGGTCACGGGGGTCCGCCTGGATGACAGGCACTATACCGCGACCTCGATCGGCCAAGGCGGTGCTGAACGCCTCCTGCTGTTGTTCGCTGGCGTCACGGCAACTGAGCAGCAGCACCTGGGGTTCGACCTCCAGGGTGGCGATCTCGGACAGGAGCTGCGCGGCATAGTCCGGCGCCGAGGCATCGCCCACATCCACCATCAGCAGCACGCCCACCGAAGCATTGAGCACCCAGCGGCGCACGAAGTCGAAGCGGTCCTGGCCCGGGCTGCCCACCAGCTGCAGCCGCATTCCCTCGCCCAGATCGATCTCGCCGAACTCCGCGCCCACGGTGGTGAACTCCTTGGAATGGGCGGCCCGGTCGAGATTGGGCACATCCGTTGCGGCCATCAGCGCTCCGCACAGGCTGCGCAGCGCCGTGGTCTTGCCGATGCCCATGGGGCCGATCAGGCTCACCCGCACCAGTCCCGCACCGGGCTGGTCGCTCATCCACATGCTCATGCCTGCCCTCCGCGGCGTATCCAGCCGGTCAGCCGCTGCACCCACTGGCGCGACAGGCCTGGCGCCACGACAGTGGCAGCCCCGTGCGCCTGCGCGCGGTGGCCGCCCAGCGGCGTTGGATCGTCCGCACGGGCCGGCCTCAGGCTGCAATCGAGCGTGCCGCGCAGCCGGGGGTGGCGCAGCAGTTCGGCCACGGCGGCAGGCTCCATGCCGCTGTGCTCGCACAGTGTGGCCACATCCATCGGGCCACGGCACAGCATGGCCAGGGCCCGCAGGGATTCGGCACTGTTCCAGGGCGCGGGCAGCGCCACCCATGCCTTGAGCCGGAATTGATAGCGGCAGCCCTCAGCCTGCTGCCGAAGGTCATCCAGGGCGCGCACCAGGGTCTGCGAGGACGCCACCTGCTGGCGCACCGTCCAGTCCATGAGAAAGACGGCGGCCCGGTCCAGCATGTCGATCAGGTCGGAGAGCGTGAAATCCAGATCCAGATAGGTGGCCAGGCGCTGGGGCGTGCGTTCCAGGTGCTGCCCCTGGGGCACACCGCCCACATAGACCACGCAAGGCAGCCATCCGGCCGCCTCGGGCACGGGCAGGCTGCCGTCCACCACCAGCACCTGGGCGCTGACCAGGGGCACCTGCCGCCAGCCGCGCAGCGACTTGCGGGACGCCACGGCAAACAATGTCTCAAAACGCTGCTTGAGCAGCGGCGACCACAGCTCGGCAGCCAGGCCAATCTCATCGGTAGTGCGAGCCAACTTCAACGCCTCCCCGGATAGCAGCGGGAAATGAACAGATCGAGGTCGCCTGGAGCAAATATAGGCGAGCGCTGATATTTTCGATAGTTTTCGCTCAACAATCACACCCATCAATGTGAACTTTTCTATCGGTGGCTGTACAGCCACAGACAGCTCCCCGCGGGTCGCGAGATTTGTCGCCGAATTCCAAGGGTGCTTACACCTGCCCGGACGGCCCCGCCCCCCGAAGCGGTATGCTCCCGCTTCCCTCACTTTCACGCCTTTCCCCGCGCAACGCACCCATGTCCGCAGGACTCAATCTGGCCCAGCTCCAGGCCGTCCACTACACCGAAGGCCCCTGCCTGGTCCTGGCCGGCGCGGGCTCGGGCAAGACACGCGTGATCACGCACAAGATCGGACGCCTGATCGAGACGGGCATGGCGCCACGGCGCATCGCAGCCATCACCTTCACCAACAAGGCAGCGGCCGAAATGCGCGAGCGCGCGGCCGGCCTCATCGGCCGACAGGCCAAGGATGTGCTGGTCTGCACCTTCCACGCCCTGGGCGTGCGCATGGTGCGCGAGGACGGCCATGTGCTGGGCCTCAAGCCCCAGTTCAGCATCCTGGATGCCGACGACGTGACGGGCATCCTCAAGGACTGCTCGGGCGGCACCACCGACCTGGCCACGGCGCGCCAGTGGCAATGGACCATCAGCAACTGGAAGAACGCCGGCTGGGACAGCCGCAAGGCCCTGGCCATGGCCCAGGACGACAACGAACGCAGCACGGCGCTGATCATGCAGCGCTACGAAGAGCGCCTGACCGCCTACCAGAGCGTGGACTTCGACGACCTGATCGGCATGCCCATGCGCCTGCTCAAGAACCACGCCGAGGTGCGCGAGAAATGGCAGCGCCTGCTGGGCCATGTGCTGGTGGACGAATACCAGGACACCAACGCCACGCAGTACGAGCTGCTCAAGCTGCTGGTGGGCAGCCGGGCCCACTTCACGGCCGTGGGCGACGACGACCAGAGCATCTACGGCTGGCGCGGCGCCACGCTGGACAACCTCAAGAAGCTGCCGGTGGAGTTCCCGCAGCTCAAGGTGATCAAGCTGGAGCAGAACTACCGCTCCACCTCGGCCATCCTGCGTGCGGCCAACAACGTGATCCAGCCCAACCCCAAGCTCTATCCGAAGACGCTGTTCTCGGAGCTGGGCGAAGGCGAGCCCGTGCGCATCGTGGACTGCGACACCGAGGAGCACGAGGCCGAGCGCGCCGTGGCCCGCATCCAGAGCCTGCGCGCGGCCAGCAACCCGCCGCCGGACTGGAAGGATTTCGCCATCCTCTACCGCGCCAACCACCAGGCCAAGCCCTTCGAGAAGGCCTTGCGCAAGGCCAACATTCCCTACAAGGTCTCGGGCGGCACCAGCTTCTTCGACCGCGCCGAGATCAAGGACCTGTGCGCCTGGTTCCGGCTGTGGATCAACAACGACGACGACCCCGCCTTCCTGCGCGCCATCGGCACGCCCAAGCGCGGCATAGGCCACACCACGCTGGGCAAGCTGGGCGAGTTTTCCTCGCAGCACAAGCTCAGCATGTTCGGCGCCCTGTTCGCGCACATGCTGGAAGCGGCCCTGCCCAAGAAGGCGCATGACAGCCTGCTGGAGTTCGGCCGCTACATCAACGACCTCGAATACCGCGCCCGCCACACGCTGGGCGCCGAGCAGTCGCGCGGCTTCATGCTCGACTGGCTCAAGGAGATCGGCTACGAGCAGTACCTCTACGACAGCGAGGACAGCGAATCGGTGGCCGCCGCGCGATGGAGCAACGTGCTGGAGTTCTGCGACTGGATGGCCCAGCGCGCCGGCGGCCAGATCGAGGATGCGGCGGGCACGACCACGCACACCGAGGTCAAGAGCCTGCTGGAGGTGGCGCGCAACATCGCCCTGCTGTCCACCATCAGCGAGCGCGAGAAGGAGCAGGACATGGTCATCCTGTCCACGCTGCACGCCTCCAAGGGCCTGGAGTGGCCGCATGTGATGCTGGTCGGCGTGACCGAGGGCATGCTGCCCTTCAAGCTCGACGACGACGATGGCCGCCAGCAAAAGGTCAGCGACGAGACGGCCCAGCGCCTGCAGGAAGAGCGCCGCCTCATGTACGTGGGCATCACGCGCGCCCGGCGATCGCTGGCCGTGAGCTGGACCAAGCGCCGCAAGAAGGGCCGCGAGATGGTCTCCACCCTGCCCAGCCGCTTCATCAAGGAAATGGGCCTGGACGCCGCCACCTCGCGCGAAGACCCGCGCGAGAAGCTGCGCCAGCTGCGCGCCGAGTTCGCGCTCAAGGCACAGCAGTCCACGCCCGCCGACTCCTGATTCCCCGAAAGACACCGCATGCGTTTTTACCGCCCCGTTCTCAGCCTGGCGCTGGTGGCCGTGACCGCCGCCTGCTCCAGCACCGCCTTGCAGCCCACTGCCCAGGCCACCCCACAGTCCACCGCCCAGGCCAAGGCCGCACCCAAGGCCGCCCGCACAGCCTCCGCACAGCCCCCTCTCTCATGCCCCGAGGGCGAGGAAATGAAGGACAGCCAGCTGCAGGGCGAATGGACCGGCACGGTCGAAGGCCAGGCCCAGCCCGTGCGCCTGCAGCTGGGGCCGCACCCCCAGTGGAAGGGCAACGTCAAGGGCACGATCGCGCGCGGCGCAGACACCCGGCCCATGGTCGGCGACGTGGCCGATGACCACATCACGCTGGAAGAAAGCGCCGACGGCAAGCGCATCACCGCCACCTGGCTGGGCGATGTCGTCGAAGGCAGCTGCGCCCGCGAGATCCGCGGCAACTACCTCGAAGGCGAGGATGCCGCGCCCCGGCCCTTCGTGCTGCGCAAGCTCACGCCCTGACCGGCCCCCGAGCCTGCACACGAGCCCCCTGCTGCCTCTTCACTCATTACCCCTTACTCTTCGCTCCTTCCATCACCGGACCCCTGCCATGACGAATCCTCCACACCTGGATCGCCGCAAGCGCCCAAGCCGCACGCCGACACCCCTGCAGTGGGCCCTGGCCATGGGCCTGGGCGCCACGCCCTGGCTCGGCGCCCAGGCGCAGACCGCGCCCCGCCCCCTGTCCGAGGACGCCTGGCGCCAGTGCGCCGCCACCACGGACAACCAGTCTCGCCTGGCCTGCTTCGACACCTGGGCACAGCAGCAGCAACCGCTGACCGCGCCGCCGGCCACCGGCTGGAGTGCTCCGGCCGCCAGCGCCGCAGCCGATCCTGGCGCCCTGCCCACGCCCGCCCCCGTGGTGACGGCCGACAGCGGCCAGGGCCTGGCGCTGCCCACCACCCCCACCAACGGCGGCTGCCGCGACCCGCGCTACAGCGAGCTGTCGCGCTACTACGAGCTGGAACCGGGCAGCGACTGCGGTACCTTCAGCTTCCGCGGCTATCGGCCCATGTCCGTGTCCGTGGTGACGGCCGACCATGTCAACCGGCAGCCCACCACGCCCGGCAAGGACCCTGCGCAGTCGCAGCCCTACAAGACCGAGGAAATGCGCGTGCAGCTGTCCGTGCGCACCAAGGTCGCCCAGGGCCTGCTGACCGGCAGCACCTCGGCGGGCAAGGACTCGCTGTGGGTCGGCTACACCCAGCAGTCGTACTGGCAGCTGTTCAGCCCCGCCATCTCGCGGCCCTTCCGCAACACGGACCACGAGCCCGAGATCTTCTACGTCTACCCCACCGATGCCCGGCTGCCCTTCGGCTGGCGCTGGCGCTACAGCGGCGTGGGCTTGGTGCACCAGTCCAACGGCCAGAGCGATCCGCTGTCGCGCAGCTGGAACCGCTGGTATCTGATGACCGGCTTCGAGCTGGACAACCGCTGGCAGCTGCACGCCAAAGCCTGGCAGCGCATCCGCGAAAGCGCCGAGCACGACGACAACCCGCGCATCCAGGACTACATAGGCCGGGGCGAGGTGAAACTGGGCTGGAACGTCAATGCGCAGAACTATCTGGGCTTCACTGCGCGCGGCTCGCTGGGCCAGGGCCGCGGCTCCGGCCGCGTCGAATGGCTGCGCACCCTAGGCGAAGGATGGAACGGTGGCAAGAGCAATTTGCGCCTGCATGTCCAGCTTTTCAGCGGATACGGTGACAGCCTGATCGATTACAACTACAAGCGCACCGTGCTCAGCGTGGGCTTCAGCCTTCTGGACTTCTAGAAGGCCGGCCCTCGCGGGCACGCTTTGCCGCTTGCCCTTCGCGGGGAAGCCCCGCCCCGCTGGCTGCATTGCCAGCGGCCGGGGCCATGCGTCAGAATGCGCCGATGCCCCGGGCCTTTGCAGGCAGGCCCGGAACCCGCCCCAGAACGAACCGCGGAGGTCCGCCATGGATTTGCAATACCAGCTCAAGGCCGGCAGTTACTGCCTGTACGACATGCGCGAGACGCCCAGTGCCATCACGGGCGAGCGCCGCTGCCGGCTCAGGACCGAGCTGGTGGCCATTGCCTTCGACCTGGTCACGGGCCAGGTCCATGAGCATGGCTCGCCCACGCGCATCCATGCCTGGGCGCTGTGCACGCGCAGGCGGCTGCGCGCGGCCGGCGACTGGGACCAGGCCGACAGCATCGTCGTGGTCTCCGGGCCCCTGCCGGTGGATGAGATCAACAAATGCCTGGGCATACGCGGCTACTGCCGCCGCATGTTCCAGCGCCTGGCCAGCCTGCCGCACGGCAAGCTGCAGCCCCACGCGCATTCGCACGCTCATGGTGCCCACGGCGCCTACGGAGCTTACGGCGCCCATGCAGGCCGGCACCAGAGCCATCAGGGCCAGCAGCGGCGGGCTGCCTGAAGGCCCGCGCGCCTGCCCGGCGCGGCCTCACTCGGGACTCAGGTCCTGCTCCTCATCTTCATCGCGCGGCTCGGCATGCTTGACGATGGTCACCGGCAGCCGGCTGTTGCGCGCCACCTCGCGCGAGACCGAGCCGATCAGCACGCGCCGCAGGCCGCCCTGGCCCAGCGCGCCGATGATGATCTGCTCGCAGCCCGTGCTCTCGGCAATGTCGGCCAGCGCGGCGGCGGGCTCGCCCAGGCCGATCTCCACCTCGTAGGAAATGCCGGCAGCCCGCACCAGGGCCACGGCCGGCGCCACCAGGTGCATACCGGCGTCCACGCTGGCGGCGGCGATCATGTCCGAGTCCTGCGTGGCCAGCTCGAACAGCGAGGCCTCCTGCTGCACATGGGCCAGCACGAAATGCGCCTGAAGGCCCTGGCGCACCAGGGAGATGGCGTGGTGCACGGCATCCAGCGAGGGCTCGGACCCGTCGACGGCAATCATGATCTTCAGCATGCAGACCTCCTTTTTTGTAGCTGGCGAATCGCAACCATCCCAGTGTAGACGCGGGCCGGCTAAGCCGGACGGGCTCCGGGGACAGTCGCGGCGCGTCCGACACGCGCATGCGGCCATCTGGGACAATGGAGGGCTATGCTGCAATTCGACCTGCTCAAGACCGATCCCTCCAGCCACGCGCGCCGCGGCCAGCTCACGCTCAACCACGGCGTGGTGCAGACACCCATCTTCATGCCCGTGGGCACCTATGGCACCGTCAAGGGCGTGATGCCGCGCAGCCTGCAGGAGATGGGCGCGCAGATCATCCTGGGCAACACCTTCCACCTGTGGATGCGCCCAGGGCTGGACATCATGCAGAGCTTCGGCGGCCTGCACGGCTTCGAGAAGTGGGACAAGCCCATCCTCACCGACTCGGGGGGCTTTCAGGTCTGGAGCCTGGGCGCCATGCGCAAGATCACCGAGGAAGGCGTGCACTTCGCCAGCCCGGTCAATGGCGACAAGCTGTTCATGTCGCCCGAAGTCAGCATGCAGATCCAGACGATCCTGAACTCGGACATCGTCATGCAGCTGGACGAATGCACGCCCTACGAGACCAACGGCCACAAGACCACCGAGGCCGAGGCACGCAAGAGCATGGAGATGAGCCGCCGCTGGGCCAAGCGCTCCAGCGACGAATTCCAGCGCCTGGGCAACCCCAACGCGCTGTTCGGCATCGTGCAGGGCGGCATGTACGAGAACCTGCGCGAGGAATCGCTGCAGGCCCTGGTCGAGATGGACTTCCCCGGCTACGCCGTGGGCGGCGTCTCGGTGGGCGAGCCCAAGGACGAGATGCTGGCCATCATGGCCCACACGCCGCACCGCCTGCCGGCCCACAAGCCGCGCTACCTGATGGGCGTGGGCACGCCCGAGGACCTGGTGCAGGGCGTGGCCGACGGCGTGGACATGTTCGACTGCGTCATGCCCACGCGCAATGCGCGCAACGGCACCATCTTCACGCGCTATGGCGACCTGAAGATCCGCAATGCCCGCCACAAGACCGACCACCAGCCGCTGGACCCCAGCTGCACCTGCCACGCCTGCGCCGGCGCCAGCGGCGTGAGCTGGGAGCAAGGCGGACGCGACGGCTTCTCGCGCGCCTACCTGCACCATCTGGACCGCTGCGGCGAGATGCTGGGCCCCATGCTCACCACCATCCACAACCTGCACTACTACCTGAACCTGATGCAGGAAGTGCGCAATGCGCTGGAGGCGGGCAACTTCACTGAAATGCGCGCACGCTTCAAGGCCGAGCGCGCCCGGGGCGTCTGACGCCCCTCAGCCGATTACTCGAGTCGCTCAGATCACTCAGGTCGCCATATCCTTGAGCGACCAGGACACGCCGGTCTCGAAGCCGGCGCGCATCTCGTCGGCCACGCGCTCCAGCTCGTCCAGAAACAGGCGCATGGCTGCCGCCCTGGTGTAGCCGATGCGCTGGTACAGACAGCTTGGCAGCTGTGCTCCTGCATCGTGCAGGGGCCGCCAGAGCAGGCGGCCGGCCGCCACATCCTCGGCCACGTTGTCGGGCACCAGGAATCCCAGGGCCGTGCTGCCGGCCACCAGGCGCCGCACCATGGGCACGGAGCTGGTCTCCACCAGCGGCCGCTGCTGGTGCAGGGCTGCGCTGTCCATCTGCTCCAGCATGCTGCGCAGCTCCATGCCCGGCGCCATCAGGATCAGCGGATAGGCCACGCAATCGCGCAGGCGCAGCAGGCGCGGCTCGGTGGCCAGCGGATGACCGGGGGCCATTACCGCGCCCAGCGGCTGGGGCCAGGCCCGCACCTCCTGCACGCCGGGCGGCGGCGGGCGGCGCAGGCAATAGGCCACATCGATCTCTCCCTGCGCAACGCCGCGCAGCAGCTCCTCGCCCGTGCCCGAGCGCACGCTGAAGGTGATGCCCGGATAGCGTGCATGCAGGCTGGAGATCACCAGCGGCAGCAGGTACTCGGCCGTGGCATGGGACACGCCCACGCGCACATGGCCCCGGCGCAGGGCGCGCAGGTCCTCCACCTGGGCCAGCGCGTTGTCGAAGTCACGCTGGCTGCGCCGCACGGCCGCCAGCATCAGCTCCCCGGCCGTTGTCAGCTGCATGCCGCGCGGCAGGCGGTCGAACAGCGGCACGCCGACCTGGGCCTCCAGATTGAGGATTTGCTGGTTCACGGCGGCCGCCGTCAGGTGCAGCGTGACGGCGGCCTTGCGCACCGAGCCACGGCGCGCCACCTCGTCAAAACAGCGAAAGGCCTGGGAGATTGCGGGCATGGCGCGGAGTGTAAATTTTTATCTGACACCTCATCCAAAACAAACAGCTATTCCTGACGCTTGCGACTGCCTACAGTGGCGCTCATTCCCCGCCCTCCTTTGAAAGCAGCCCATGGCAAGCACCGTAGACCAAGTCACCCAGCGCCGCCGCGGCGTCGGACTCATCGCCCACGACCCCGCCCTCTCGGCCGGCGGCTACACCCTGATCGCGCCGCAGACGGCCGACGGCCATGTCTACCTGGTGGACATCGAAGGCCGCGTGGCCCATGAATGGAAGCTGCCCGTGCGCGCGGGCCGCCATGCCGTGATCCTGCCCAACGGCAACCTGGGCTACAACGGCAACCATCCCCGCTCGCCCGACCGCTATGCGCCGTGGTCCATGTGGCACGGCGGCGATTTCTACGAGGTCACGCCGCAGGGCGAGATCGTCTGGCGCCACGAGGACCCGGACCACCACCATGACGCGCAATGGCTGCCCAACGGCCACCTGCTCTATGCCGCCTGCGCGCCCGTGCCTGCGGGCTTTGCCGAACGCGTGCCCGGCGGCACCGCGCACGGAACCGGCGAGGTGATGTACGGCGACGTGATCCGCGAGGTGGACCGCAGCGGCCGCCTGGTCTGGGAGTGGAAGGCCTGGGAGCACCTGGAGCCCGAGGATTTCCCCATCCACCCGGGCTTTGGCCGATACCACTGGCCGCTGGTCAATGGCCTGGGCGTGAGGGCCGACGGCAGCGTGCTCATGAGCCTGCGCACCACCTCCGGCATCATCGCCGTGGACAAGGCCAGCGGCGCGGTGACGCTGCACATTCCGCCTTCCGTGGTCTCGCACCAGCATGCGCCCGTGGCGCTGGCCAACGGCCACATCCTGGCCTTCGACAACGGCAACTTCCGCGAAGGCGCCCACGTGGCCTTCTCGCGCGTGGTGGAGATCGATCCGGTCGACCACCGCGTGGTCTGGAGCTACCAGGACGAGATGGTCAACGCCTTCTACACCGCCTTCATGGGCAATGCCCAGCGCCTGTGGAACGGCAACACCCACATCACCGAATCGGCCACGGGCCGGCTCTTCGAGGTCACGCCTGCGGGGGAAGTGGTCTGGGAATACATCCTGCCCTGGTTCGCCGAGTATCCCGATGCCGCAGCGCGCCGCACCGGCCCCGGCAGACTCAACAGCGTGTTCCAGACCTGGCGCTACCACGCGGACCAGCTGCCCTGGCTGGGCGCTGCCGGGAGGCTGGCATGAGCCTCAACCGCAGGCAACTGGCGGCCTGGATGCTGGGCGCGCCCTGGCTTTCGCCGGCAGCCCGCGCCTCCACGGCTGGGGCCGACGCCTGGCCCAGCCAGCCGCTGACCGTGGTGGTGCCCTTTTCGCCAGGCGGCAGCGTGGACGTGGCCGCACGCCTGGTCATGCCGAGGCTGGCCGAGCGGCTGCACCAGCCCGTGGTCATAGAGAACACGGTGGGCGCCTCGGGCACCATCGCCACCCAGCGTGTCATCAAGGCCCGGCCCGACGGGCACACCGTGCTGTTTGGCGTGGCCAGCTGCGTGCTGATCGCGCCGCTGGTCTCGCCAGAACGCTTTCGCTATGACGGCCTCAGGGAGCTGCTGCCCGTGGCGCCCGTGGCCTCTTCGGCCTTCGTGCTGGCAGGCCGCCCCGACCTGCCGGCCGCCACGGCGGCCGAGCTGGTGCAGCTGTCACGCCAGCAACCGGGCCGGCTGACCGTGGGCACCGACGGCGTGGGCACCAGCCTGCACCTGACGGCCGAAATGCTCCAGCAGCAGGCCGGCCTGTCATGGACGCATGTGCCCTACAAATCCGGCCCGCAGGCGCTGACCGAGCTGGCAGGCGGGCAGATCGACCTGGCCGTGCTGCCCGTGGCCCTGGTCCAATCCTTCGTGCGCGAGGGCAAGCTGCGCGGCCTGGGGGTGACATCGCGCCAGCGGGCCGCCACCTTGCCGCAGACACCCAGCCTGTCGGACACGGCGGTCTGGCAGGCGTTCGATGTCGAAGCCTGGCAAGGCCTGCTGCTGCCAGCCCGCACCGATGCCCGCATTGCAGAGCGCCTGGCCCGGGAGACCGCCGCCGTGCTGGCCGAGCCGGAACTGGTGCGCAAGCTGGCCGAGGCCGGCTTCAAGCCCATGGTCATGGAGCAAGCCCAGTTCACCGCCCACCTGCAAAGGGAGAGAAAGCTGCTGGAGGCCACCGTGCAGGCCGCCCGCCTGCAAGGCACAGGCTGACCCGGCCAGGCCCGGCCAGGCGCTGCTTGCGGTGCTACTGCAGGGCGCCGGGCGAGACAAACGAGAGGCCGGCCATCTGCACCAGGGTCCGGCCCCGGGTCAACGGGTAGGAGGGCGAAGGAGACAACGCGCGCGGCTGCAGCCGGAAAAAAGCCTTGCCGCCACAGCGCTGGCCCAGCATCTCGAACTCGGCGCCTTCCAGGCGGCAATCCACCTGCAGGCCCGGTGCGGGCTCATGGGCGATGCCAGACAGCTGCGACAGGCGCTGCAGCGCATCGGGCTCGGGCAGCACGGTGGTTTCGGCGCTGCCATCGACATGCTGGACATGCACGGGCCGGCCAGCCAGGACCTTGAGCGGATACACCAGCTCCAGGCCCGCCCGCCCGGCGCGCAGGCCCCGCTGCAGGCCGCCGTCGACATCCCCCTGGGCACGCGCCCAGCACGTGAAGCTCAGTCCGCGCGCCGAACCCACGATGCGCACGCGCCAGGCCAGGCTCAGCTCCTCGCAGTCCACCACCGTTTCGTAGAAGGCCTCGAAGCGGCCGGCCCGCTCGCGCAGGCTCAGTTCGCCCGCGCCATGCACACAGCGGTCACCCTGTCCGTCGCGCGCCACAAAGGCCATGGAGCGCAGGATGTCGACGCCGCCATAGCGGACATTGCGCAGGCCGCCGTCGGCCAGTTCGGCGCGGAGCGGGCCGGCCTGCAACTGGCGGGGGCCGGACTGCAGATGCCTATCCCAGCCTTGCGCAGACACCACGATGCCAGCGCCCTCGGGCCCGTTGCC
The DNA here is from genome assembly GCF_018437695.1 of Delftia sp. WY8. Taxonomy (NCBI): domain Bacteria; kingdom Pseudomonadati; phylum Pseudomonadota; class Betaproteobacteria; order Burkholderiales; family Comamonadaceae; genus Delftia; species Delftia sp. WY8. The sequence continues at coordinate 4,112,068 of NZ_CP049795.1, read as the reverse complement.
GGCGATTTCAGCGAACCATTGGTTCATATTTGCACCCTTGTCCATTCCGAGCATGGATGCCGATGCTATGGACGATCGGTGCGCATGAATAACGATGTTTTCTGTCACTCGTCGTGAGCTGCACTCACAAGCGGTCAGGCATTCCGGCATCAGTCCGGGGAGCCGGTGCGCCGCTCAAGGCCTGCGGGGCCTGTTGCGGCTCCAGCACCGTGCAGTTGCGGCCCTGGGCCTTGCCTCGGTACAGCGCCGCATCGGCGCGCGCGATGGTGGCCTCCACCGATTCGCCCGTGCGGTACTGCGCCGCGCCCAGCGTGCAGGTGACGCGGGCGCCATCGCCCAGGGTGTGCGTCCACGGAGCCTCGGCAATGCGCAGGCGCAGGCGCTCCAGCAATTCGCCGGCCTGGGCAAGGCCGGTGTCCGGCAACACCAGCAGGAATTCCTCGCCGCCATAGCGGCCCACGCCATCTGTACTGCGCAGCTGCGACTTCAGCAGCGCGCCGAAAGCGCGCAACACGCGGTCGCCGCCTTCATGGCCAAAGCTGTCGTTGATGCGCTTGAAGTGGTCTATGTCCAGCAACGCGACGCACAGCACCTCGCCACGCTCCTGGGCTGCGGTGCGCACTTCGTGCAGCCGCTCCATCACGCCGCGCCGATTGCTGACGCCGGTCAGGTCGTCATGGCGCAGCAAGGCCTCGATCTGCGCCAGCGCAGCGGCCAGCTTGTCATTGGCGATGCCCAGCCGGTACTGCATGCTGCGAAAGAAGGTCGCCTGCACGCTGCAGCGCACCACGGCCCCCAGCACCACGCCGAAGGCCAGCAGCTGGCCCGCAGCCGTGTCCGTGGTCATGCGCATCAGCGGACCCCGCCAGCAGATGATGGCGGCCACGGCAACGAGGGTGCCTATCCACGTCAGCCAGAAGCTGGTGCGGCTGCGCGCGAGAAAACCGTCGGCGCTGAAGGCGATCAGCATCACCATCGACTGGAACGCCAGGGCGGGTGCCGCCATGACCATGCCCAGCACGCCGATGATGGACACCAGTTGGTGCGTGAGGAACATGCCCGGATCGCGCAGCTTGTGGCACCAGTCGCTGGCATAGGCCCAGGTGATGAAGCCCATGCCGGCCGCCACCCACAGTCCATAGCCCAGCACCACGGGCCAGGGCGCGTAGCCGGCCCATGCATGGCCCAGGAACAGCAGCAGCGCATAGAGATGGCTGAGCAGCACGGAGATGTGCAGCTGCCAGGTGCGGCGTTTCCAGCGCTCCAGGTGCAGCGCCTCGTCCACCAGCGGTGACGCCGGCTTCGGCCCCCAAAGGAGGCGGTCGGGAAGATTCCGGGAAATGGAGGAAAGCACGGGCATGCAATGAAGCGCGGCGGGCCGGCGGCCCCGATGGGCGCCCATTGTGACCGCATCCGGGAAATCCCGAGGAGCGCGCTCCCCCGCAGGGGATGAACAGGCCCTATCGCAGGCTGTGCGTCTAGGACGCGCGCGGCGGCCGCACATCCTCAGCCACCACGATCTGGTTGCGCCCGCAGGCGCGGCCATGCAACAGGGCTGCCTCGGCCCGCTGCACCAGCCGCTCCGAGGTCTCGCCCGCCTGGAACTCCGCCACGGCCAGGGTCAGGGTCAGCGGGTCCTTGTCGGGATCGGGGATGGGCGTTTCGCTCCAGCGCTGCTGGCGCACACCCTCGCGCACGCGCTGCAGGGCCCAGACGGCCTGGACCGAGGCGGTATCGGGCATCACCAGCATGAAGGTGTCGTCGCGGTAGCGGCCTATGCCGTCCACGGTGCGCAGATGCGTGACCAGCAGGCCGCTGAGCATGAGCAGCACGCGGTCCTGCAGCGAGGGGCCCTTGTAGGCCTGGTGAACACCCACGCGCTCCACCCACGGGTCCAGCTCCAGCAGCACCACGCAAAACGGCTCGGGCTTGCGGGCATGGCGTTCGCGCAGGCCATCGACCACATCCATCAAACGCGCGTAATTGGCCACGCCGGTGAGTGTGTCGCGCCCCGTGGGCAATTGCAGCGAGCCCACGCGTTTTTGCAACTGCTGCACATCGTCGGCCAGTTGGCCGCAATAGCTCGACAGCTGCGCCAGCTCCTCGGTGTACTGGCGCTGCATGCGGCTCAGCGCCTGCCACAGCGCCAGCGCATGCACGGCCAGCGGCAGCAGCACGCTGGCCAGCCACAGGATGCGCACGGCGACCGGGCCCGGCGCCATCTGCGGCATGGGCCTGGCCACCACCACGGCGCAGAGCATGGCCAGCATGGCGCACAGCACCACCACCTGGCCCGTGGGCAGATGCAGCGCCTGCTCGCGCTCGCCATCCCAGGGCAGCCAGGCGACGGCCGCCAGCCACAGCAGGGCACAAGCCCAGGCCAGGGTCGGCTGCCATGCCGCCAGCAGCAAGGCCATCGTGGCCTGTATCCAGCCATGGCCGCGCAGCGTCCGGGTCAGCGGCAAGCCGGCTGCATGGCAGCGCCAGATCCAGGCCATGCCGGCCAATGCCGACAGCGCGGCGTAGGCCGCCCATGCTTTCCATGAAGAAGGGCCCGCCAGCACATGACCTGCCAGAAGGGCAGCCCCCACGGCCCAGGCCGCAAGGGGAAGGACATGGGCGGACCCGCCGGCCGGTGGGTGGGCGGGTTGCGCTGGCGTGTGTTGTGGGGGATACGGCAGCTGGCGTGACATGGCATCCTCGCTGAAGACATCTGCGCCCCGGCCGAGCGCGCAAGCCATGGTGTACCACAACCCCGTGCAGCTTCAAGGGGCTTGGAGCCCCTGACGGCCAGGCCGGCTCAGCCTGGCGCCGGCCCGGGCTCCTGCGCCCGGGGCAGCACCGCACCCGCCTTTCTGCTGTGGCCATCGGCCTGGGCGCCGCAGCTGTGGCAAAAGCGTACAAAGGCGCTCTTGCGGGTGTTGCAGCTGCCGCAGCGGTCGAACAGGCCGATGCCGCAGTGGGGACAGAAGTCGATGGCGCCGTCCTTCAGATCCACGGGGCGCTCGCAGCCCGGGCACACGCCCTTGGCCAGGCGGGCCAGGGCCACGTCGTAGCCCAGTTCCTGGCGCCGCTGCGTCTCCGGCAGCGATTCCTGCTGCTTTTGCCTTTCAAGATAGCGGTTCAGGCCCAGGATGGCCGCGCGCCCCAGCAGCACCGTCACCACGATACCGACCACATAGCGCACGTAGCCGCCGTAGTCGGGCAGGTACGGCACAAGTTCAACGAAGAAAGCGAACAGCGCAAAGAAGATGAATCCCCAGACGAAGGGCCACCAGGTGCTCTTGCGCTGTTTGGCGAACAGCCAGCCGGCCGCCAGCAGCAGCGGCAGGGTCAGCGCCAGGCGGTAGAGAAAGACACGCAGCTCGACGGCGCGCATCTCCTTGCGCCAGGCCTCCATGGCCCCGTCGCGCAGATCGTCCCATTGGCGGTTGGCCACGTCCAGGCGCTGCCGCGCCCGCAGGCTCGTATCCTGCAGCCGCTCCACGGAGGCGCGGGCGGTGTTCTCTTCCTGCTTGATGGCATCGAGCACCTGGGTGCGCGACAGCAGTTCGCTGTCCTGCTCGGGCCGGGCGGTGGCACGGCGCGTGGCCACCCAGTTGTCGAAGGTCTCGCGCGCCGAGCGGTAGCGCGACTGCGCGGCCTGGTACTTGAGCCGTGCGTTCTCCAGCGCCGTTTCCGCCTTGTCGTGGTCGGCATCGGCGGCCTTGATCTCGGCCTTCACGGGCTCGGCCGCCTCGGGCGCGATGAAGTCCTCCACCGTGCGCGGCGACTCGACCTGGGGCAGGTCGCCCACCACCAGGCCGCCCAGGCCGATGAGGAAGGACGCGAACACCACCGCCACCAGCCACAGGCCTCGGCGGAACCATTTCTCGGGCAGACGCAGGGCCTTGCTCATGGGGAAACTCCTGTTTCAGTGGCCTGCGGCCGAGGAAGACCGCAGGCGGAGGAAGAGCCGGTCCGACTCAGGGCAGCACGCGCACCGGACCCGCCAGCTGGCTGCGCTGCAGCCACTGCGTCACCGATTCCACGGTCACGGTCTCTATGCGGCTGGCATAGCGCTTGTCGTTGGGATGGTCGTCGAAGGCGATGTTGGCGGCCGTCACGCGCCCGCCCAGCCGCGACAGCGCGCGGATGACCAGCACACCCGGCTCGTAGCCCTTGAACTGCAGCCAGGCCTGGGCCTGCTGGCGCCGCTGCACCGTGGCCGGCTCCATGGCGGCGGCCAGGGTTTCGGTGGCCCACTGGTTGGACTGCTGGTAGCGCTGCCCCCAGGCGTAGCTGACCATGCTGTAGGGCTCGTGCTGCAGGCGCAGCACGGTCTGGGGCTGGGTCAGAAAGGTCCACAGCGCCTGCTGCACGGCGGGCGTGGGCACCTGAACGCCGGCCTCGTAGCGCCACAGGTCGTCCAGGAAGAACTCGCCCAGGCCCTGGCGGTAGACATGGCCGCCGGCCGTGCCGCATTCGTTGAGCTTGTGCGCCACGCGCCAGGGGCCTTCGGGGGTCCTGTAGGCCCAGCCGTAGTGCGAGTAGTGCAGGTCGTACTTGCTCAGGTCCTGGCCCACGCGCGCCAGCAGCACGACACGGGTGCCGTTCTTCGCGTACTCGGCATCCAGCGCCTGGGATGTGCGCTGGGCCAGGTCCAGGCCCTTTTGCAGGGACTGGGGCGTGAGGGGCTTGTCCTCGCAGCTGCGCCCTGCATGGGCCGTGCCCAGCGCGGCGGCCAGCAGCAGACCCAGGCAGGCGGCACGGGCTGCAGGGGAAGGAGAAAGCGGCGGTTTCATGGCGGGCATCACAGGCGTTCGTTGTGCAGCAGGGCCTTGCCCATCTCGTTGGGGATGAAGGCCAGCACCTTGCCGGCCGCCGAGATGATGACGCCCGTGCCGATCACGCTGCAGGTCAGCACCGTGCCCACGGCGTAAGCCGAGGCGGAGGCGCCTCGCCCCACCACTTCCACGCTGGCCTGGGCGCCGTCGGAGGCACGCTCCAGCAGGTAGACCGTGCCCGTGGCCGAGGCCTGCACTGCCTTCACTGTCAGCACCGCGCCGCCCACCGACAAAGCGGCAGGCACGGCCACCACGGCGCCAGCGGCCGCCGAAGCCACCGAAGCCGTGCCCACCACGGAGGCCACGGGCAGCATGGACAGCGCCACCGAGGCCTCGCTTTGCGCATGGGCAGGCGCCATGGCCAGGGCTGCGCACAGCGCACCAGCGGCCAGCAGGGCACGCGGCAGGCGCGTGAAAACGGATTGGTTGACCATCATTGCTTGGACTCCTGGAAATGCGGGGAAGGGGTGGGCATCACTCGGCGTCGGCCGGTTGCGCGGCCTCGCGGCGGCCATGCATGCGGGCCTGCGCCAGGTCGGCCTCGTGGCGGTCACGCAGCATCTTGGCCAGCGTGAAGGCGGTGGTGATGAGATAGAGCCAGCTCACGCCCAGGAAGGCCTTGTAGGTCACGTTGATGTCCATGCTCACCAGCCCCCAGCCGGTCAGCGCCATGGACACGGCAAAGCCGCCCCAGACCACCAGCTTCCACATGGGCGTGTCGCCTGCGCCGCTGCGGCCGCCCTCGTTGTCCCGCACGAACTTGGCCAGCACGAAGGCGGCCGAGAGGCAGAACACATAGCCCATCACCATGAAGGCCTGCTCCAGCTGCTCGCCGGGCAGCCATGCCAGGCCGATGGCGCACAGCGAGACCGCAATGCCGAACGACACCCACACCTGCAGTTGCCAGGCCCGGGTATCACGCTGAACGACGATGGGAGAAGAGGACATTTGCCGAGGTGCCCCTCAAGGGCATTGGTTGAACACGGGACGCATGGTGCCCAGACGTAACTTGCGTGTCTGCATTCAACCGTAACAGTGGCCAGACACAGGCCATCGAGTATCTTCAAACGGTACTTTTCAAGTTTTTGACTGTTGTTTACACCCCAAAAAGTTCCTGCATGTGACACCAGCACACAGGACATCGGGCACGGCACCTGGGCGACAGGAACCCTGCGGCGCGCCACAGACAATGCGCCCACCCCGGCTGCAGTGCAGCGGGCAATCGCACGTTCGCCACGCTGATTGATGGAGATCTCCCATGACCAAACCCTTTGACCTCGTCGTCCACGGCGCCACCGGCTTCACGGGCCGGCTGGTGGTGGAGTACCTGCTCAGGCGCTACCCCGCAGGCAGCGGCCTGCGCTGGGCCATGGGCGGGCGCAATGCCGCCAAGCTCGCGGCCGTGCGCGACGAGCTGGGCGCGCCCGCCGATACCCCGCTGGTGGTGACCGACACCGGCAATCCCGCAAGCCTGCAGGCGCTGATGGAGCAGGCCCGCCTGGTGCTGACCACGGTGGGCCCCTACCAGCTCTACGGCAACGAACTAGTGGCCGCCTGCGCCCGCGCCGGCGTGGACTATGTGGACCTGTGCGGCGAGCCAGCGTGGATGCGCCAGATGATCGATGCCCACGAGGCCGCAGCCCGGGCCAGCGGCGCGCGCATCGTGTTCTCCTGCGGCTTCGATTCCATTCCCTTCGACCTGGGCGTGTTCATGCTGCAGCGAGAGATGCAGGCCCGCTTCGGCCAGCCCGCCCAGCGCGTGCGGGGCCGGGTACGCAAGATGAAGGGCACCTTCTCGGGCGGCACGGCGGCCAGCCTCAAGGCCACCATGGCGGCGGCCGCCGCCCAGCCGGGCGTGCTGGATCTGCTGCGCAATCCGTTCTCGCTCACGCCGGGTTTCGAGGGCCCGCGCCAGCCCTCGGGCAGCAAGCCCATGGTGGACCAGGTGCTGGGCCTGTGGGTGGCGCCCTTCGTGATGGCGGCCATCAACACGCGCAACGTGCACCGCTCCAACTTTCTGCTGGGCCATGCCTATGGCGCCGACTTTGTCTACGACGAGATGATGGTCACAGGCGCGGGCGAAAAGGGCGAGGCCCTGGCCAACGCCGTGGCGGCCGACAAGTCGCTGGGCGCGGACGACGGCCCCAAGCCTGGCGAGGGGCCATCGCGCGAAGAGCGCGAATCGGGCTTCTACGACGTGCTGTTCATCGGCACCGATACGGCCGGCCACAGCCTGCGCGTGGGCGTCAAGGGCGACCGCGATCCGGGCTACGGCTCCACGTCCAAGATGATCACCGAGGCCGCCGTCTGCCTGCTGCAGGACGCCCCGGACACGCCCGGCGGCATCTGGACCACGGCGCCTGCCATGGGCAACGCGCTCATCGCCAGGCTCAAGGCCAATGCCGGCCTGAGCTTCACGGTGGAGGAACAGAACCCCTCTTAAGCCGCCAGCAGCCGCTGCACGCGCTCGCGCAGCAGCGCGGGCTGCACCTCGGAATGGGCCATGGGCTGGCCCACGTTCAGGCCCACGCGGTTGAACAGGCCACGGCGGAAGGGCCGCACCATGGCGCCGCCCTGCTCGATGCGGCTGAAGTACGAGCCCCAGAGATTGGTCAGCGCCATGGGGACCACGGGCACCTGCAGGCCATCGGCCTGGGCGCGCTCGACGATCTTCATGATGCCGCCACGGAACTCCTGCAGCTGCCCGTCGCGCGTGATGCCGCCCTCGGGGAAGATGGCCAGCAGGTCGCCCTCGCGCAGCACCTGGGCGGCGCGCTCGAACGCAGCCTCGTAGGTGGCGGGATCTTCCTTCTGGGGCGCGACGGGGATGGCCTTGGCCAGGCGGAACAGCCAGCCCAGCAGGGGCACGCGGAAGATGCGGTGGTCCATCAGGAAGTAGATGGGCCGGGGGCTGGCAGCCATGAGCAGCACGGCATCGACAAAGCTCACATGGTTGCAGGCCAGGATGGCCGCGCCGGTGGCCGGGATGTGCTCGTCGCCCTGCACCTTGAAGCGGTACACGAAGCGCGAGACCACCCAGGCCACGAAGCGCAGCAGGTACTCGGGCACCAGCAAGAAGATGTAGGCAGCCACCACGGCATTGGCAATGCCCGTGATCAGGAAAACCTGGGGAATGCTGAAACCTGCGGCCAGCAGCGCGCCGGCCAGCACGCTGGAGGCGATCATGAACAGCGCGTTGAGGATGTTGTTGGCTGCGATGATCCGCGCGCGGTGCGTGGGCTGGCTGCGCATCTGGATCAGCGCGTACATGGGCACGCTGTAGATGCCGGCCGACAGGGCCAGCATGCCCAGGTCGGCCATCACGCGCCAGTGCGCGGGCTGGGCAAAGAAGGCACCCACGCCCATCAGCTCGGAGGCCGGCAGTGCGCGCGAGGCAAAGAACAGGTCCACGGCGAACACGCTCATGCCGATGGCGCCCAGCGGCACCAGGCCGATCTCCACATGGCGGCGGCTGAACACCTCGCACAGCAGCGAGCCCGTGCCGATGCCCACGGAAAACACCACCAGCAGCAGCGAGGCCACATGCTCGTCGCCATGGAGCACCTCCTTGGCAAAGCTGGGGAACTGGGCCAGGAACACGGCGCCGAAGAACCACATCCAGCTGATGCCCAGCAGCGAGCGGAACACGGCGGGCTGCTCTCGGGCCAGCTGCAGGTTGCGCCAGGTCTCGGTGAAGGGGTTCCAGTTGATGACCAGGTGCGGATCGGTGGCCGGCGCATTGGGGATGAACTGCGCAAAGATCCGCCCGATCACCGCCAGCGCCAGGCAAGCCACGGCCACCTGCAGATGGCCGACCTCGGGCACGGCCACCAGCAGGCCGCCGGCCACGTTGCCCAGCAAGATGGCCACGAAGGTGCCCATCTCCACCATGCCGTTGCCGCCCGTCAGCTCGCGCTCGCTGAGCACCTGGGGCAGGTAGGCGAACTTCACGGGGCCGAACAGCGTGGAGTGCAGGCCCATCAGGAAGACGCAGCCCAGCAGCAAGGGCACATTGGCCTGGATGAAGCCCCAGGCGGCCAGCGCCATGATGGCGATCTCCAGGTTCTTGACCAGGCGGAACATGCGCGTCTTGTCCCACTTGTCCGTCAGCTGGCCCGAGGTGGCCGAGAACAGCAGGAACGGCAGGATGAACAGCGCCCCGATCACCAGCCCCGCCATGGCCGAAGGCAGCCAGGAGACGCTGAGCTGGTAGGTCACCATCACGGTGAGCGCGAACTTGAACAGGTTGTCGTTGGCCGCCCCGGAAAACTGCGTCCAGAAGAACGGCGCAAAGCGCCGCTGGCCCAGCAGGGCGAACTGGTTGGGGTGCTCGTGCGCGGCCGATGGCACGGCGCCGGCCGTTGCGGTGGGGGCAGACGGGCTGCCGGTCTCTTGCTGGAACATCTTGTCTTCCCTCAACGGTTGGTGGCGCCGCCGTGGCCGCACGCATCGGCGCACATTGTGCCCGTACTGGCCATGCGCGCCGTGCCGGCCGCACGCAGCGCGGTGATCACGGGCAGGGCGGCGGCCGCCGCCACCACATGCTTGAGGCTGTGGCCGGACACCAGCCCGCCGGTGGCCTCGAAGACGGCCGCATCGCCCCACTCCAGCAGCTTGGCCGCGCCATACCAGGCGATCACCATGCCCAGGCGCAGCGCCAGCGCGCCATGGCGCGGCGCCACGCAGGCCAGGCCCAGCACCGCCAGCATGCCGCCGCCCTGCACCAGCGCCCAGGGCAGCAGGTTGCCGCCATGCAGCCAGACCAGCACCGAGGCCACGGCGGCGACCAGCATGGCCACCGCGGCGCGCACGGCCACGCGGTCGGCAATGCGCGATTGCAGCGCCAGTCCCAGCATGCCGGCAAAGGCCATGGACATGCCCAGCCGGTCGCCGGCCAGGGTGGCATCGTGGGGGGCCCAGTGGTAGACGGACGAACCTATGGCCGAACACGCCAGCCCCGTGAAGAACAGCGCGGCCAGCCAGCGCAGGGCCGGCGCCAGCGCCTGGCTACGCCGGTCCAGCAGCAGGCGCGCCCCCGTCACGGCAGCCCAGGCAAAGCCCAGGTTGCTGAGCACATCCAGCGCATGGGGCAGCGGCCCCCAGGCGCGCTGGTCGGCAAACGCGTGAAAGTCCTGGGGCTGCGGCACTGCAGGGCCAATCAAGGCGGCCAGCAGCAGCAAGGCGGCGCCCCAGTACAGCGCGCGCAGGGCGGCGGCCGGTGAAATCAATGTGGATGGCATGTGTTGCTCCTCGTGGAAAGTGGCGCGGAGTGTGGCGAGCCATCGGCCCTTCCAGCATCGTTTTTCTGCACCCGCCGCGCAAACCAGCACCTCGGGTATCGATAATCGCTACCCATGAGCACCACTGCCGACCTCGTCATCGCCCTCAAGAAGGAACTCAAGGCCGCCCAGATGACCTATGCCGACCTGGCGCGCGCCCTGGGCATGGCCGAGTCCAGCGTCAAGCGCATGCTGGCCAAGGGAGACATGCCGCTGTCGCGCATCGATGCCATCTGCCGCGCGCTGAGCCTGGACTTCGCCGACCTGGCACGCCGCGTGGCCGACAGCCAGCCGCTGCTGCAGGAGATGACGCCGGAGCAGGAGAACGCCGTGGTCGCCGACCGCAAGCTGCTGCTGATGGCCATCTGCGTGCTCAGCCAGTGGACGCTGGAGCAGATCGTGGCCACCTACCGCATGACCGAGGCCGAAGGCATCCGCTACCTGGCCCAGCTGGACCGCATCGGCATCATCGAGCTGCGCCCCGGCAACCGCTACCGGCTGCGCCTGGCCAAGACCTTCCGCTGGCGCGCGCGCGGGCCGGTGATGGAGTACTTCCGCGAGAACGCCGTGCTCGACTATTTCGGCGGCGGCTTCGACCAGCCGGGCGAAGGCATGCTGATGGTGCACGGCTCCATCGGCCGGCATCTGGCGCCCAGCTTCGTGGAACGCATACAGCGGCTGGCCCATGATTTTTCCCAGCAGCACCTGCAGGACCAGCGCCTGCCGCCGGGCCAGCGCGAGGGCTACACCCTGGTGCTGGCCATGCGCAGCTGGGAATTCACGGCGTTCACGGCCCTGAGAAGAGGCACTGTCTGACGGCGGCTGCAGGACGGCAGCCTGCGCTGCAGCGCCTGGCAACAAGGCTTCACCAAGGCGATACACAAGATTGCAAGACTTCGCGTCGCGGCAACCCGGGCTTGACGCAGCACTCGCACCATGCAGTCATGGATTCCCGTCACAGGGACTCCAGCCCGATGAACCAAGGACAAGGAGCCGCCATGATTTCCCTTCGCACACCGCTGATCGCCGCGACCGTGGCCCTGGCCGGATGGGCCGGGACCGCGCAGGCCCAGGCCAACGTGACCTACGCGGCGCCGGGTGCCGCCATCTCTGTGCAGTTCGGCGCGCCGCCCCCCATGCGCTACGAGGCCGTTCCGGCACCGCGCCGCGGCTATGTGTGGGCGCCGGGCTACTGGCGCCCGCAGGGCCACCGCCATGCCTGGGTGGCCGGCCACTGGGTCAAGGCGCGCCCCGGCTATGTGTACCGCCAGCCCGTGTGGTCGCAGCACGGTGGCCGCTGGGGCTACGCACCCGGCCGCTGGGACCGTGACCGCGACGGCGTGCCGGACCGCCATGACCGCCGCCCCAACAACCCCTACCGCCATTGAGGGGCGCTTGCGCCCGGCATGAAGCCCGCCCCATCGGCGGGCTTTTTGCTGAGCGCTGCGGCCATGCCCACACTGGCTTCATACCAACATATGCATATAAAAGTGGCTCATTAAGTTCTCAGGAAAATATGGGAATTGATTCACCGGATTTCCCTGCACACCATGCGCCCCTCGCTTTTCCGCTCCTGGATTCCCGCCGCCGCCGCGGCCCTGGCCGTCTTCGGCTCCACCGCAGCGGTGGCAGCCGATTCGGCGGCTTCGTGGCCGCACCAGCCCGTGACCATGATCCTGGGCTTCCCGGCAGGCTCGGGCGTGGACGTGATCGCGCGCGGCGTGCAGGAGCCGCTGTCCCAGCGCCTGGGCCAGCCCCTGATCATTGACTACAAGTCGGGTGCGGCCGGCAACATCGCCAGCGAGATCGTGGCGCGCGCCAAGCCGGACGGCTACACGCTGGCCTTCGGCACGGCGGCTACGCACGGCAGCAATGCGGCGCTTTACAAGAAGCTGCCGTTTGACGTGGAAACCGACTTCGTGCCGGTGGCGCCGCTGATCGATGTGTCCAACGTGCTGACCATCAATCCCAACGTGATCAACGTCAGGAGCCTCAAGGAGTTCGTGGACGAGATCAAGGCCAACCCCGGCAAGTACAACTACGCCTCCACGGGCAACGGCGCGGGCACGCACATGGCCTTTGCCGAGTTCAATGCGCGCCTGGGCCTGAACATGGTCCACGTGCCCTACAAGGGCGGCCCCGAGGCCATCACCTCGGTGCTGCGCGGCGAGACCTGCTGCATCATGAACCAGGTCCAGACCGTGCTGCCGCACTACAAGAGCGGCAAGGTGCGCCTGCTGGGCGTGACCACGGCCAAGCCCGTGGAAGTGATCAAGGAAGTGCCCACCATCGCCTCCAGCGGCCTGACGGGCACCAAGGGCTTCGACAGCTCGATCTGGTTCGGCATCTTCGCGCCCAAGGGCACGGACCCGGCCATCGTGGCCAAGCTCGGCCAGGCCGTGCGCGAGGTGCTGGAGCTGCCCGAGGTGCGTGCGCGCTTCGAGTCCCAGGGCAACGCCATCCGCATAGAGACGCCCGAGCAGTTCAAGAAAACCGTGCACAACGACCGCCTGAAGTGGGCACAGGTGGTCAAAGACGCGAAAATCAGCATCGATTGATGCCGCGCGCGCCCGCAGGCCCTGCCCCGCTGGCGCGCCTTTCCTCGTGAGTTCCTGGTGAGTCTATGTCCCTGACCGAACCGGCAGCCGCGGCCCCTGCGGGCCTGGCTGCCCTTGAAGAACGCCTACGCGACGACCTCGTCGCCCTGGGCTGGCCTGCCAAGGCCTGGATTCCTCCCTCCACCCGCGACGGCCAGCCCGTGCACGATGTCCTGGTCATCGGCGCCGGCCAGGCCGGCCTGGCCCTGTCGGCCGCGCTGTCCCAGCTGGGCATCGCGGCCGTTTTGCTGGACAAGGCCCCGCTGGACTTCGAAGGCCCCTGGGCCACGACGGCGCGCATGGAAACCCTGCGCTCGCCCAAGGAGCTGACCGGCCCCGCGCTGGGCCTGCCCTCGCTGACCTTCCGCGCCTGGTTCATCGCCCAATGGGGCCGCGAAGCCTGGGCCGCGCTGGACAAGATCCCGCGCCTGCAGTGGATGGACTACCTGCGCTGGTACCGCCGCGTGATGCGCTGCGACGTGCGCAACGGCCACCAGGTCACGGCCATCCGCCCGCAGGCCGACGGCACGGTCAAGGTCGATGTGACGGCCGATGGCGCCTCGCGCACCTGGCTGGCACGCCGCGTGGTGCTGGCCACGGGCCGCGACGGCCTGGGCGGCCCGCAGATCCCCGCCTTCATGCAGGGCGTGGACCGCAGCCGCTGGGCGCATTCCTCCGACGTGCTCGACTACCGCCGCCTGGCCGGCCTGCACGTGGGCGTGGTGGGCGCGGGCTCGTCGGCCATGGACAGCGCGGCCACCGCGCTGGAGAACGGCGCCGCCAGCGTGGACCTGCTGGTGCGCCGCAGCGACCTGCCGCGCATCAACAAATCCAAGGGCTCGGGCACGCCCGGCCTCACGCACGGCCAGTTCCTGCTGCCCGACGCCTGGAAATGGCGCATACGCCACTACATCAACGTGCAGCAGGTGCCACCGCCGCACGGCAGCACGCTGCGCGTCTCGCGCCACGCCAACGCCCACTTCAACCTGGACTGCGCCGTGCAGAAGGTGGAGCAGGCAGGCGACAAGCTGCGCGTGAGCACGCCGCGCGGCGTGTTTACGCTGGACTTCCTGATCGTCTCCACCGGCTTTGCCATCGACTGGCGCCAGCGCCCCGAGTTCGCCGACCTGGCGCCCCATGTGCGCATCTGGAGCGACCGCTTCGTGCCCGAGGCGGGTGCCGAGGACCAGGAACTGTCGGACTCGCCCGACCTGGGCCCGCTGTTCGAGTTCCAGGAAAAGACGCCCGGCGCCCTGCCCGGCCTGGACCATGTGCACTGCTTTTGCTATCCGGCCGCGCTGTCGCACGGCACGGTGTCGGGCGATATCCCCGCCATCAGCGACGGCGCGCGCAAGCTGGCCCAGGGCCTGGCCTCGCTGTTCTACCGCGAGGACCTGGAACACCACTACGCCCAGCTGCAGTCCTATTCCGAGCCCGAGCTCGACGGCGGCGAATGGACGCCCGCCGACCCCGAAGCCCGCGTGCGGGCCCTGGCAGACAAGACCTGAGATACCCATGACCACCGCCAACGACACCATCGACCGCCTGGCCGGCCTGACCGACCAGTCCCCCGTTTTCGCCACGCGCCGCCAGCGCGACAAGGTGGCCATTGCCACCCAGGCCTGCGAGGACCTGCTGCTGGGCGACGGCCTGGCCGACAGCCTGTCGCGCGCCGAGCGTCTGGTGCTGGCCAGCGAGCAATGCCGCGTCAGCGGCGTCCAGGCCCTGGCCGATGAATACCGCCAGCGTGCCGAGTCCCTGGGCGACGCCCTGACGCCCGCGCTGCGCACCGTGCTGGCCCAGCCCGGCGCCCAGACCGGCAACGCCCGCCTGGATGCGGCCCTGCACTTTGTGCGCACCCTGGCCCTGCACCCGGCCGAGAGCGACCGCGCGGCCCTGCTGGCCATGCCCGAGTCCGGCCTGTCCATCGACGACACCGTGCTGGTGGCCCAGCTGGTGGGTTTCATCGCCTACCAGTTGCGCCTGTTCGCGGGCGTGCAGGCCATGGTCGCGCTGGGCGGCCAGGCCAGCACGCCGGCTGCCGAAGCCGCCGCCGCCCCCTTCGTGCACCCCGCCAACCTGCCGCCACCGGGCGAGCCGCTGCGCCGCAACGGCTACACCAGCGAGACGCTGGACTGGACGTCCTGGCTGCCCGTGCTCGACCCCGCCACGGCCACGGCCGAGCAGCAGGCCGTGCTGGACCTGAGCCACCCCAAGGCGCGCACGTCGGACTTCTACCTGCTGCTGGCCCGCCAGCCGCGCGTGCTGTCGGAGCGCTCGCAGGCCTTTAACGCCATCATGTACGCGCCCGGCGGCCTGTCGCGCGCCGAGCGCGAGGTGGCGGCCACGGCCGTGTCGCGCTCCAACGGCTGCGTGTACTGCGCATCGGTCCACGCCCAGCGCTTCGAGCAACTGGCCAAGCGCAACGATGTCATGGCACAGATGTTCGACGACCCCGACACGGCCGGCACCAATGCGCGCGAACGCGCCATCATCCAGTCCTCGCTGGCCCTGACGCGCGCGCCCGGCAGCTTTGGCGCCGCCCAGCTGCAGCCGCTGCGCGATGCCGGCCTCACGGACCAGGAAATCCTGGACATGCTGCACTCGGCCGCGCTGTTCGGCTGGGCGAACCGGTTGATGCTCAATCTCGGGAAGGAAAAGTACATCACCCCCTGAGGCGCTTACGCGCCTTCCCCCCGTGGCACGGCGCCTCTCTACCCGCTTCGCGGGGAGGGGGACGACACCCTCGGTGCGGGGCGGCGCGGCCGGCGTAGGCCCTTCCTCGGTGTCCCTGACTTGGGCCGCGCCGGTTTCATGCGCTGTGCCTTGAGACGCCGCGCTTCACCTCAGTACACATCCCTGCGGTAACGGCCTTCGACGATCAGGTCTTCGACGGCGGTAGCGCCCAGGATGTCGGCCAGTGCGGCATCGACGCCTGCGGCCATGCCGTCGGCGCTGCCGCAGACGTAGAGCACGGCGCCGTCGGCGATCCAGTCGCGCAGGGGGTCGGCGGCTTCGCGCAGGGCGTCCTGCACGTAGCGGCGCCGGGCCTGGTCGCGGGAGTAGATGAAGTCGGCACGCTCCAGCTTGCCGGCAGCCAGCCAGTTGGAGACCTCGGCCTCGCAGTACCCGTCATGGGCCCGCTGGCGTTCGCCGAACAGCAGCCAGTTGCGGTGGCGGCCTGCGTGCATGCGCGCCAGCAGGTGGCCGCGCAGGCCGGCATAGCCGGAGCCGTTGCCGATGAAGATGGCCGGAGCGTCGGGCTCGGCACCTGCCTCTTCGCGCGGCTCGAAGGCACGGTTTTCCACCAGTCTCATGGCCACGGAGGTGCCCCGGGCCGCATGCGCCGTCAGCCAGCCCGACGCCACGCCCAGGCCGCCGTCATGGCGGGCCTGGCGCACCAGCAGCCGCACATGGCCGTCCTGCGGCAGCGAGGCGACCGAGTAGCTGCGCGGCAGCAGGGGCCGCAGCGCATCGGCCACGGCCTGGGGCGCGGTGCCGGGGGCGATGTCGCCCGGGGCCGGCAGCACGCTGGCGGCCAGCGCCTCGGCCAGCGTGCAGGTCTGCTGGCGCCATTGCACGGGGGCCGAACCATCACATTCCTGGGCGGCCAGCCAGGTCTGCACGGTGGCTGCGCCATGGCGTGGCAGCACCTCGGCCAGCGCACCAGCCCGCCACAGCGGGGCCACGCCTTCGGGCGGTGCCAAGTCCAGCACATAAAGCCCTGCGCCCTGGCTGCCCGCGTTGCACAGGCTGCGCGCCTGCAGCGGCCATGCGGCAAAGGCCGTGGCATCGGCAAGCGGTTCCGCCGAAGACGCAGGCAGGGCATCGCACACGGGCAGCACGGCGCCGAAATGCCCTGCCAGCGCCTGCTGCCAGGCATGCCAGGCCTGGGTGTCCTCGCCATCCATCTCGATCAGCGGAAACACGGGCTGTGCGCCCAGGCGGCGCAGTTGGTGGTCCAGTGCATGGCCAAAGCCGCAGAAGGCCGCGTACTGCCGATCGCCCAACGCCAGCAGGCCGTATTGCAGGTGCGGCAGGGCCGAGCCCGAGGCCGCGCCCAGCAGGCGGGCAAAGCGGCGCGCGGCATCCGGCGGGTCGCCTTCGCCAAAGGTGCTGGCCACGAAGAGCACGCGCCGGTGGTGGCGCAGTTGCTCGGCATCCAGCGCCGCCACGGATTGCAGGCTGGCCGCCATGCCTGCGCCGCGCAACGCGGCCACGGTGGCCACGGCCAGGCGCTCGGCGCGGCCGGCCTGGCTGGCGAAGGCGACCAGCACGGTGTCCTGGCCTGCAGGCGCGGACGGTGGCGGGTCCGCCATCAGCGCCTGGCGCTCCTTGGCCAGGGCGCGCGCCTTGCGCCGGCGGTCCAGGTAGAGCATCCAGCCCGTGATGGCGAACAGGGGCATGATCAGCGAGGCCAGCGTCATGAAGATGCGCCCCGGCATGCCGAAATAGGTGCCCATGTGCAGCGGGTAGATGGCACCCACGGCGCGGCGGCCCGTGGGCAGGTCGGCATAGCGCTCGTCGCGCTGCACCGTGCCATCGGGCAGCAACGCCATCTGGTTGCGCGCGCGCTCATGGGCGGCATCGGCATCCAGCCAGCTGATCTGCAGGGGCTGGCCCGCGCGCTCGGGCAGGCGCAGCTGGGCGAACTGCCAGCCATGGGCGATGCGCTCGAAGGCGGCCCAGCCAGGCGCGATGTCGATGGGCTGCTGCGCGCCAGCCGGCTTAGGCCGGCCGCCACCGGGTTTCGAGGACGGCGCCGCGGGAGCGGCCACGCGCGGCGGCACGCCGGCCCAGCCGTCCACCGTGCTGCGCACCACGCCAAAGGCCCAGTACATGCCGGTGCAGGTGAACACCACATAGGCCACCAGGGCCCAGGTGCCCGCCACCGAGTGCAGGCCCCAGAGGAAGGAGCGGCCCTTGAGCGCCGGGTCGAAGGTCAGCCAGGTGCGCCATGACAGCGGCCGGCGCGGCCAGCGCAGGTACAGGCCCGACAGCGACAGCATCAGCAGCAGGCCGGCCAGCGTGCCCGTGATCGGCTTGCCGTCATCGCGCGGCAGCAGCAGCCAGCGGTGCAGGCGCTCCACCCATTCGAAGAACTCCGTGCCGTGTTGCTCGGGCAGCTGCGCGCCCGTGTAGGGATCGACAAAGACCGTCTGGCCCCGGCGCTGGCCGGCCGGTGGCTTGAAGGCCACCTGGGCCGAGCGGCCGGGCTCGGCAAAGACGGTGATGCGCTGGACCACGCGCTGCTCGCCGGCCTCGCGCAGCGCCTGCGCAATCTGCGGCGGCGCCAGCGGCGCGGCATCGCGCGCGGGCACGGAGGCAGTGCCGGGATTCATCCATCCCAGGATTTCCTCATGGAACGAGAACACCGCGCCCGACAGCCCGATGACGATGAGCACCGTGCCGGCCGTAATGCCGACGAACCAGTGCAACTGGAACCAGATTTTCTTGAAAGTCATGGGGAGCAGGCGGCGGCGTTCAGCGGTCCATCACGGTGCGCAACGGAACATCAGGACAGAACGGTGCATGGAAGGCAGGCGTGCAGGAATGAAGGGGCCAGGCGCCTGTGCGTCGGCCGGGACCCAGGGATGCAAGGCACCCATCAGCGCGAAATTCTAAATTGTTCTCATTTACGGCGTGTTGCACGCGCGATAGGCCCGCAAGGCGGCCTGGGGTTTCGTGCAGGCTGGAGCCGCCGGGATACAGCGCCTCTACCCAATGGAAATCGCCTGCCGAAACAGGTTCGGCAGGCGATGGTTCAGCGCCTCTTCAACCGTGTGTCAACCGCGTCTGCGGCGCAGATTCCACAGGCCTGCGGTCAGCATCAGCAGCATGGCCATGGCGAGCATGCGCGGTTCGAGCGCAGGGATCGGCCGGGCACCCGGCGCCGCACCCACACGCGCCGGACCGCTGGGATCCACGATCACGCCATTGGCTGCGCGATCGTCATCACCCTGGCCGCCATCGGTGACCACCACCGAGGTCGTATTGCCCGACACCACCGCACCCGCAGGCTGATCCCAGGAGTCCGCCGCCCCTGCGGACGCTGGACCGAACTTCCAGTACGCCATGCCGGTCACCGGACCCGGCCAGCTGACGCTGACCGTGATTGAGCTGCTGGGCGTACAGCCACGGGCCACGAAGTGCACATTGCCGTACGGGAAGCTCAACTGGCCAGGCGCACCCGCCGCAGCCGCGACGAAGGACGACTGCGACACATCGAACCCGCAGCCCGCGCCACCACCGCTCAAGGTCGCCGTGGCGTTGCCTGCCCCGGTGGCTGTCGGACCCGTGAAGGTCGTTCCGAGCACGTTGAGCGAAGTCGTTGTGGCAGGTCCGGTATTGCCATTGCCGGGGTTGGTCTGGGTCGCGCTGATCGTGTGCAGACCCGGCGTCGGCAAGCCGCCGCCTGGCGTGCAGCTCCACGTCTGATCGGCCGCGACGATTGCCGTACACAGCGTCGTCGAGCCATCCTTCACCGTGATCGTGTAGCCCGGCGTGCCGGTGCCGGATATCTGCGGATAGCCTCCCACCGTGGTCGGCGAAACCGTCAGCGTTGGAGCCACCGGCACCTGCGTGCTGGGAGTGACCGGCGTTGCTGGTGTCGATGCACAGTTCACAGTGCAACCTGCCGTCGGATTGACCGGGTTGATGCCACCCGACGGATCGTAGGAAGCCGTGTTCGTGCTCGAGCCCACCGCCGTCGGCACAGCCGGCAGATTGAAGCTGGTGGTGCCACCGGCCGCCACCGGCGTGGTGAAGCTCACCGTGCAAGACAGGATCGCAGTGCCATTGCCCGCAAACGGAAAGGTGTTGGGGGTACAGGTCGCACTGGCCACATTGGCACCAGTCGGCACGCCCGTGATGCTGATGCCTGCGGGCACCAGATCCTTGATGGTCACGCTGTTGGCGGGACCGAAGGCACTGGCAGCGTTGGACACGGAGAACGCGTAGTTGAAGGGCGTGCCCACAGCCAGGCTGCCCGGGTTGGCCTTGGTGACCGTCAACGCAGGCGTACCCGGCGTGACTGGAGTCACCGGTGTGGAAGCGCAGTCTGTCGTGCAACCCGCCGTCGGATTGACCGGGCTGATTCCACCCGACGGATCGTAGGAAGCCGTGTTGGTGCTCGAACCCACCGCCGTCGGCACAGCCGGCAGATTGAAGCTGGTGCTGCTGCCAGCCGCCACCGGTGTGGTGAAGCTCACCGTGCACGTCAGCACGGAACTGCCGTTACCCGCAAACGGGAAGGTGTTTGGCGTGCAGGTCGCACTAGCCACGTTTGCACCGGTCGGCACGCCCGTGATGCTGATGCCTGCAGGCACCAGGTCCTTGATGGTCACGCTGGTGGCGGGACCGAAGGCTCCAGCCGCATTCGCTACCGTGAAGGCGTAGTTGAACGCAGTCCCCACAGCCAGGCTGCCGGGGTTGGCCTTGGTGACCGTCAGCGCAGGCGTGCCTGGCGTCACCGGAGTCACCGGTGTGGAAGCGCAGTCTGTCGTGCAACCCGCCGTCGGATTGACCGGGTTGATGCCACCCGACGGATCGTAGGAAGCCGTGTTCGTGCTCGAGCCCACCGCCGTCGGCACAGCCGGCAGATTGAAGCTGGTGCTGCCACCCGCTGCCACTGCCGCAGTGAAGTTCACCGTGCAAGACAGGATCGCCGTGCCATTGCCCACGAAGGGGAAGGTGTTGGGCGTGCAGGTCGCGCTGGCCACATTGGCACCAGTCGGCACACCCGTGATGCTGATGCCTGCCGGCACCAGGTCCTTGATGGTCACGCTGGTGGCGGGACCAAACGCTCCAGCCGCATTCGCTACCGTGAAGGCGTAGTTGAACGCAGTCCCCACAGCCAGGCTACCCGGGTTGGCCTTGGTGACCGTCAACGCAGGCGTGCCTGGCGTGACCGGAGTCACCGGCGTGGAAGCGCAGTCTGTCGTGCAACCGGCCGTCGGATTGACCGGGCTGATTCCGCCCGACGGATCGTAGGAGGCCGTGTTCGTGCTCGAACCCACCGCTGTCGGAACAGCCGGCAGATTGAAGCTGGTGGTGCTGCCAGCCGCCACCGGTGTGGTGAAGCTCACCGTGCACGTCAGCACGGAGCTGCCGTTACCCGCAAACGGCAAGGTGTTGGGCGTGCAGGTCGCGCTGGCCACGTTTGCACCAGTCGGCACGCCCGTGATGCTGATGCCTGCCGGCACCAGATCCTTGATGGTCACGCTGGTGGCGGGGCCGAAGGCACTGGCAGCGTTGGACACGGAGAACGCGTAGTTGAACGCAATCCCCACAGCCAGGCTACCCGGGTTGGCCTTGGTGACCGTCAACGCAGGCGTACCAGGAGTCACTGGCGTGGAAGGCGTCGATGCGCAGTCTGTCGTGCACCCTGCCGTCGGATTGACCGGGCTGATTCCACCCGACGGATCGTAGGAGGCCGTGTTGGTGCTCGAACCCACCGCCGTCGGAACAGCCGGCAGGTTGAAGCTGGTGTTCCCACCCGCCGCCACTGCCGCAGTGAAGTTCACCGTGCAAGTCAGCACGGAGCTGCCATTACCCGCAAACGGGAAGGTGTTGGGCGTGCAGGTCGCACTGGCCACGTTCGCACCGCTCGGCACGCCCGTGATGCTGATGCCTGCCGGCACCAGGTCCTTGATGGTCACGCTGGTGGCGGGACCAAAGGCACTGGCCGCATTCGCTACCGTGAAGGCGTAGTTGAACGCAGTCCCCACATCCAAGCTACCGGGGTTGGCCTTGGTGACCGTCAGCGCAGGCGTACCAGGGGTCACCGGCGTGGAAGGCGTCGATGCGCAATCCTTCGTGCAACCGGCCGTCGGATTGACCGGGCTGATGCCACCCGACGGATCGTAGGAGGCCGTGTTGGTGCTCGAACCTACTGCCGTCGGCACAGCCGGCAGATTGAAGCTGCTGTTGCTGCCAGCCGCCACCGGCGTGGTGAAGCTCACCGTGCAAGACAGGATCGCCGTGCCATTGCCCACGAAGGGGAAGGTGTTGGGCGTGCAGGTTGCGCTGGCCACGTTTGCGCCGGTCGGCACACCCGTGATGCTGATGCCTGCCGGCACCAGGTCCTTGATGGTCACGCTGGTGGCGGGACCGAAGGCACTGGCAGCGTTGGACACGGAGAACGCGTAGTTGAAAGGCGTGCCCACGGCCAGGCTACCGGGGTTGGCCTTGGTAACCGTCAGCGCAGGCGTACCAGGGGTTACCGGCGTGGAAGGCGTCGATGCGCAATCCGTCGTGCAACCGGCCGTCGGATTGACGGGGCTGATGCCACCCGACGGATCGTAGGAGGCCGTGTTGGTGCTCGAACCCACAGCCGTCGGCACAGCTGGCAGGTTGAAGCTGCTGTTGCTGCCAGCTGCCACCGGTGTGGCGAAGCTCACCGTACACGTCAGCACGGAGCTGCCGTTACCCGCAAACGGGAAGGTGTTGGGCGTGCAGGTCGCACTGGACACGTTCGCACCGGTCGGCACGCCCGTGATGCTGATGCCTGCAGGCACCAGGTCCTTGATGGTCACGCTGGTGGCAGGACCAAACGCTCCAGCGGCGTTGGACACGGAGAACGCGTAGTTGAACGCAGTCCCCACAGCCAGGCTGCCGGGGTTGGCCTTCGTGACCGTCAACGCAGGCGTGCCTGGCGTGACGGGCGTGGAAGGCGTCGATGCGCAATCCGTCGTGCAACCAGCCGTCGGATTGACAGGGCTGATGCCGCCCGACGGATCGTAGGAGGCCGTGTTCGTGCTCGAACCCACAGCCGTCGGCACAGCCGGCAGGTTGAAGCTGGTGCTGGCACCGGCTGCGACCGAGGTCGTGAAGTTCACCGTACACGTCAGGACGGCGCTGCCATTGCCCGCAAAAGGGAAGGTGTTGGGCGCGCAGGTCGCACTGGCCACGTTCGCGCCGGTTGGCACGCCCGTGATGCTGATACCCGCAGGCACCAGGTCCTTGATGGTCACGCTGGTGGCGGGACCAAACGCTCCAGCCGCATTCGCTACCGTGAAGGCGTAGTTGAACGCAGTCCCCACAGCCAGGCTGCCGGGATTGGCCTTGGTGACCGTCAGCGCAGGCGTACCAGGCGTGACCGGTGTGGTGGGAGTCGAAGCACAGTCCGTCGTGCAACCAGCCGTCGGATTGACAGGGCTGATGCCGCCCGACGGATCGTAGGAGGCCGTGTTCGTGCTCGAGCCCACCGCCGTCGGCACTGCCGGCAGGTTGAAGCTGGTGTTCCCACCGGCCGCCACTGCCGCAGTGAAGTTAACCGTGCACGTCAGCACGGAGCTGCCGTTACCCGCAAACGGGAAGGTGTTGGGCGCGCAGGTCGCACTGGCCACGTTCGCGCCGGTTGGCACGCCCGTGATGCTGATACCCGCAGGCACCAGGTCCTTGATGGTCACGCTGGTGGCGGGACCAAACGCTCCAGCCGCATTCGCTACCGTGAAGGCGTAGTTGAACGCAGTCCCCACAGCCAGGCTGCCGGGATTGGCCTTGGTGACCGTCAACGCAGGCGTGCCTGGCGTCACCGGAGTCACCGGTGTGGAAGCGCAGTCTGTCGTGCACCCTGCCGTCGGATTGACGGGGCTGATGCCACCCGACGGATCGTAGGAAGCCGTGTTCGTGCTCGAGCCCACCGCCGTCGGCACAGCCGGCAGATTGAAGCTGGTGTTGCCACCGGCCGCCACTGCCGCCGTGAAGTTCACCGTGCACGTCAGCACGGCGCTGCCATTACCCGCAAACGGGAAGGCGTTGGGTGTGCAGGTTGCACTGGCCACGTTCGCACCGCTCGGCACGCCCGTGATGCTGATGCCTGCCGGCACCAGGTCCTTGATGGTCACGCTGGTGGCGGGACCGAAGGCACTGGCGGCATTCGCTACCGTGAAGGCGTAGTTGAACGCCGTGCCCACGGCCAGACTGCCAGGGTTGGCCTTGGTGACCGTCAGCGCTGGCGTGCCAGGCGTGACTGGAGTCACCGGTGTGGAAGCGCAGTCTGTCGTGCAACCCGCCGTCGGATTGACCGGGCTGATGCCGCCCGATGGATCGTAGGAGGCCGTGTTCGTGCTCGACCCCACCGCCGTTGGAACAGCCGGCAGATTGAAGCTGGTGTTGCCACCGGCCGCCACTGCCGCAGTGAAGTTCACCGTGCAAGTCAGCACAGTGCTGCCATTGCCCGCAAACGGGAAGGTGTTGGGCGTGCAAGTCGCACTGGCCACGTTTGCGCCGGTCGGCACGCCCGTGATGCTGATGCCAGCAGGCACTAGGTCCTTGATGGTCACGCTGGTGGCGGGACCGAACGCTCCAGCCGTATTCGCTACCGTGAAGGCGTAGTTGAACGCAGTCCCCACAGCCAGGCTGCCGGGGTTGGCCTTGCTGACCGTCAGCGTGGGCGAACCAGGGTTGACTGGGGTGGCGGGCGTCGACGCGCAGTCCGTCGTGCAACCTGCCGTCGGATTGACCGGACTGGTACCACCGGACGGATCATAGGAAGCCGTGTTCGTGCTCGAGCCCACAGCCGTCGGCACAGCCGGCAGGTTGAAGCTGGTGTTGCCACCGGCTGCGACCGAGGTCGTGAAGTTCACCGTGCACGTCAGGACAGTGCTGCCATTGCCCGTAAACGGGAAGGTGTTGGGCTTGGGCGAGCAGTCCACACTGGCCACGTTCGCACCTGTCGGCGCACCCGTGATGCGGATACCTGCAGGCACCAGATCCTTGATGGTCACGCTGCTGGCAGAACCGAAGGCACTCGCTGCATTCGCTACCGTAAAGGTGTAGTTGAAGGGCGTACCCACAGCCAAGCTGCCAGGGTTGGCCTTGGTGACACTGAGGTTCACCACGCTTACAAAATGAATTTGTGCGGCGCTTGGCGAATACGCGTTTGCTCCCACGGTGAACGTGCCACCCAGGGTTCCGGCAGGAATGCTGGTGGCAATGCTGTAGGTCCCACTCGCTGTGCTGGTGGCAGTGATCGAGCAGATGCCCAGAGTTGTGCCGCTTGTTCCAGTGGTGCAAGTGGCTGACGCGCCGTCCGCGCCACCGTTCAGCTTCACGCCGGGGGTACCGGCAAAGGTGACGACCTCGCCGCCCTTGGGGTTGCCACCGGCATCGCGCACATACGCTTCCACCACATCGGTTGCCGTGCCATTTGCCGCCGCGTTGTCGCTCACGACACGCAGGCCCGAATTGCTTGCCGAGGCATTGCCGGCGACAAAGGCCATCGATTGCGGGCTGTTGCCGATGGCAACCGCCCCCACCGTGGCGGCAGCCGAGTAAGTCGATGCGGTCACGCTGGTGAACGACACCGAGCAGGTCGCCGCCGCACCCGCAGTCGTGCAACTGGCGGTGGCAGGTGCCGCTCCGGCAGGCGTCACGCTGAAGTTCACGGCAACGCCGGTGACCGGATTGCCGAACGCATCCTTGGTGACCACGGAAACGACGTCCTGGCCGCCGCCAGCTGCCTGGTTGTTCGCATCGACCGACATGGTCGAATTGGCGGGATCGACGGCACCTGCCGTAAAGACATAGGCAGCCGTAGCGCCGTACGTATTGCCGCCGGCGCTGATGCCGCTGCCGCTCAATGCGCCGCTCGCGATGCTTGCGCCGGAAGTGTAGGAACCCGCGACGGTTGTCCTGGCGGTGACCTGGCAGGTACCGGCCGCATTGGTGGTGCAGGTACCGCTGAAGGTGATGTTTGCGGTGGGAGAGAACGTGACAACGCTTCCGGCCACCGGATTGCCGTTGACATCTCCCACAAACGCTTCAAGCACATCCGTCGCCGAGCCATTGGCCGTGGCCGGACTGCTGACGGTACGCACCCCCGACCTGGCGGGGTCGGCGGCATTGGCCGTGAAGTTGATCACGGCCGGACTGCCATTGGCCACGCTCTGGGTGGTGGTGCCGTTGTTGTCCGTGGCTGTGAAGCTCGCCGCACCCGCGACGGTGGATGTCACCGTGATGGAGCAGCGCGCTGGATTCGCATTGGCCGCAATCGTGCAGGAAGTTGCCGACGGCGTGCCGGCGCCGGTATGGACAAAGCCGATGGTGTGGGCGACCGTATCGACGGTTGCATTGCCATTGGCGTCCTGCAGTGCGACGGTCACCGTGCCGGTGCTCGTACCGTCGGCCATCACCGAGAGCGGCGTGGCACTGAGCAGATTGCCGCTGGCTGTATTGCTGGGCGGCCCGGCAATGAAGTTGACCGATACCGGACTGCCATTGCTCACGGCCGTTCCGTTGTCCGTTGCCGTGAAACTTGCGGTGCCGACCGTGGCCGATTTCACCGTCACGGAGCAGGTGGCCGGATTGGCATTGGCCGCGATCGTGCACGTGGGTGCGGCCGGCGTGGTCGTGCCCACGCCCGTTTTGGTGAAGACAATCGTGTGCGCCACCGTATCCGTGGCGGGATTGCCATTGGCATCGCGCAGGGTCACGCTGATCGAACTCGTGGCCGTGTTGTCTGCGACAACGCTGAGCGGACTGGCACTGATCAGGTTTCCATTCGCGCCATTGCTGGGCGAGCCGGCCGTGTAGTTCACCGCAGCCGTAGCCGTGGCGGCCGAGCCATTGATGGTGAAACCAAAGGTGCCGCTGCCGACTGCGGTAGGTGCCGTGACGGTGGCCGTGTACACCCCTGCGCTGCACGCCCCCGCGCCGACCGCGGGCGAGCCCTGTGTTCCACCGTTCAGCGTGAAGGCCACCGTGTTGGCACAGGTCGCAATCGAATTGCCTGACGCATCCTTGAGCTGCGCCGTCAATGTGCTGGTTGCAGTGCCATTGGCAATGATCGAGGTCGGACTCGCAACGATGGTCGAGGCACTGGTACTTGGCGGACCCGCCGTGTAGCTCACTGAAGCCGTAGCAACTGCGGCAGAGCCGTTGATGGTGAATCCGAAGATCCCGCTGCCGACCGCCGTGGGCGATGTGACGGTGCCCGTATAGATGCCGGCGGTACACGAGGCCGCGCCCACATTGGGCGTTCCCTGCGTTCCGCCGTTCAGGGTGAACGCCACCGTGTTCGTGCACGTGTTGATCGGATTGCTGCTGGCATCGACCAGTTGCACGCGCAGCACGCTGGTGGAGCTGCCGTTGGCCACGATCGATGCCGGAGTGGCGACTATCGTCGATGCACTCGTGCTCGGCGTTGCGGCCGCATAAGAGACCGTTGCGGTGGCAACAGCCGCAGCCCCGTTGATGGTGAACCCGAAGGTGCCGCTGCCGACCAGCACCGGCGATGTCACCGTCCCCGTGTACATGCCGGCACTGCAGCCCGTGACGCTGACGGCAGGAACGCCTTGCGTCCCCGCATTGAGGGTGAAGGCCACCGTATCGGTACAGGTGGTGACAAGGTTGCCTAACGCATCCTTCAACTGCACGGCCAAGGTGCTGGTGGAGACGCCATTGGCCGCAATCGATGGCGGACTCGCGGCGATTTCAGAACCGGTCGTGCTGGCCGGCAGCCCGGTGAAGCTGTAAGCAACCGGCGAAGGCTGATAGGTCACTGCGCCAGATACCGGACTTCCACCCAATGGAAGATTGGAGAACGTGGCACCAGCGACTGACGACGACAAGGTCACGGGTGTCGTGAATGTTCCGGCGACACTGCTGCTGGCATTGATGGGAGAAGCGCACTTTCCGCTGGAGTTGGTCGTGCAGCTGACTGCGGCGGAGCCGCCATTGAAGGTGACACCTGCAGGCGGCGCTGCGAAGGTAACGGTGTCACTGCCCCCCGTCCAGGCATTGCCTTGGCCGTCAACAATGTAGACCTCCAGCAAGTCGCTGCTGCCGA
The DNA here is from genome assembly GCF_018437695.1 of Delftia sp. WY8. NCBI lineage: Bacteria > Pseudomonadati > Pseudomonadota > Betaproteobacteria > Burkholderiales > Comamonadaceae > Delftia > Delftia sp. WY8. The sequence goes on along the minus strand of NZ_CP049795.1, from coordinate 4,084,572 downwards.
CAGGTTGATTGTTGGTCGTCGCCAGAACGCCGGATTTCAGGGCACAGGGAAAACCGGTGACGCTTGCAGCCGTTGAAAGCTGCGAGGTCTGGGCCCCACCGGAATTGCTGTCCGTCACTGTGACCCGCACCTGGCCGCTGAGATACGAAGGAACGGTCAGCGTTCCCGAGGCTCCGGCCATGGTCCCTGAGCCCAGATAGACCTGTGCGTCGTTGGCGCCCGCGCCGGTCGGCGACCAAAAGGCTTCCACCGTATACGGTGCCGGCTCGCTCGCATTGGCATTTGCCGCGATATTGAATGTCCAGGTGCAGGCGGCGGTGTCACTGGCGCCAACGCCAAGGGTCGGGGTCCATCCGGTTTGTCCATTGGCCGTCGTCTGCAAGCTGATACCTGAGTTTGCAGCCACAGGCACGGAAAACAGCGTGTTCTGAGAAATCTTGAAGAAATCATGCGTAGTGATACGAATGGCACTTCTCGACTGGCTTGTCATCTTGTTGTTGCCAATCAACCCTGGTGCCGTACCCGTCCCACTAATATTCAACCCGTCCCCGCCGCCAGTGAAATTGTTATCGGTCACCGTCACTACCTGCGTCGTGCCTGAGGCTGCCGTATTCACCGTTGGTGCCGACACATGCATTGGCGATGAAGCGGTATAGGCGGCGATAGGCAGCGAGAAGGTATTACCCGTCACGGCAAGACCAATTCCATTGCCCAGGTTGATCGTTCCATCAACCGACACCACGGCCCTGGGCGCATTTCCACCAGTCGGGCTCAGTGCGATATTCGAATCTTTGATCGTCAATCCGTTGACGGTCATGTTCGACATGACCTGGAAGAACTGCTCGAGCTGCATTCCCCCGATAGGGTTGGGCAGATTCGTTACCGTGAAATTATCGACAACAATGTTGGAAACTGTGCCTGCACCGTTGCTTGCGGCAACGGAAATAGCCGAGCCCTTGTTATTGCCGTAATTTCCATTCCATATCGCGGAATTGATCGTGCTATTGGTAAAGAATACGTTTTGTGCGCCTTGATGAATCTCCGCGTACAGCTCGCAGTTGAACGGCGTCCCCTCTCCCGCAGGGGTTGGCGCCACATTCACCAAGCCGACGCGATCAATGGTGATATTGTTCGCCGGGGAGCCAACGACGAATACCGCTTCGCCACAGGTCATGTTGGGCGAATTGGTGAGCGTGATGTTCTTCCCACCAAGATAAAAAGTTTCCCAGGGGGAGTCCGCCCAGTTCTGGACTTGTATGACTCCCCCGAAATCGATGGTCAACGAGCCCGTGCCGGCTGGCACGGTGCCTTTGAGCCAGTACCAGGCACCACCGGCACCAGTGGTGGTGCCCGTATCGCCGCCGCTGATCATCTGGCTTTGACCACAGGCATTGGTGGCCCCCGTCACGGCGCCGGACTGGACTCCGCTGGAGAATGTATTGGCACAGCGCACGTAAACCGTCTGATTGTCGACATACGGATGGAGGTTTCCCGCCGCATCCTTGGATGTCCCGCTCTGTATGGTTCGTACCGACGTGGTCAGTGTCGGCGCAAAGACGATGGAAACATCGGCACTCGGATCCAGCGTTTGCAGCGTGTAGTTGGCTGCCTGAATGGCCGCTCGCAGCGTACATGCGCCAGCAAAGGTGCCCCCCAGCGTGCTGACACAGGTGGTTGGTGTCGTTGCATTGGCATTGGGAGCGTCGCTGTTGTCGGTGACCGTGAAGACGATGGTCGCCGCCAGTGCCGTGGATGAGATACCCGCGCATGAAAGCAGCAGCAAAGAGAAAAGGCACTTCGCTGCACGCCACTTGCGAAAAAATGCCGAACCAGGCAGGCGATTGAGAGCATGCATGATATTCCCCGTTTTCTCAAGGAGATATGACAGGAAAATGATTTTCCCAATGGCAATGGCCATCAGTTGTACCCAGCGCATTTGCATCGCCGTACCTCGAATAGTTCTATTTGAATCACGAGCCCACAACTCACCTTGCAGCCGGTGAGTTTGGAAGCAAAATTTTTCGCGCAGATCCTGCGCGTCAATCAAAAAAAGGCGGATTTCCATCAACGCTTGCGCGCTGCTCCACTGCCCATTGAGCGGACACACCTTCAGTCGGGTTTGCGACGCAAAACATTCCTCCCTCGACAAACCATATTCACCGTGCTTGTATTTTTTCAGTGATGGACCAGTTTCCATGGACCCGCACCTGTGCAACGGTAAGTCGCCTATCAGACATATATACAACCCATGGTTAACCCATGCAGGTCCAATCGACCAGAACAAGCACTGACAAACCACTGCACATATCGATAGGCTAAATCATGTTTTTTTCTATTTCAATAGTTTTTTTACATGAAACCGGAGACTCGTACCAGCGCTACGAGGGAGGCGCTTGAGCGATCTAGGGAATACCCTGAATCAGCCACACCACATACAGGTAACTGGTGGTATCCCCAATACGACTGGAGCTGGCTGCGCAAGCCCCATAGAATCGCCCCTGCAGGAGAGCAGGCGGGCGCCACGGTGCCGAGCCTCACCGAAGGCGCAAACTCCCATACACGCTCAGGTTCCGTACTGCAAACACAACATGCCGTCTGGAGAGCCGCCGCACGCAATGTGCGGCGCACCGAAGGAGCAAGCCCCGTTCCCATGGACGGCGGTGAATCTCTCAGGTACCAAGGACAGGGGGAGCGGCAGCTGCGTCACGACGGACGCCGGCTGCCTGCTATCCAGACCATAGCGGCCAGCTTTCGCGTGACCCGGCACATGCCTTTGAAAGGGCATCGTCATGCGCGTCATCGTTCTCGGAGCCGGCCTGATCGGCACCACGTCGGCCTACTATCTGCAATCCCTCGGTCATGAAGTGACCGTCATCGACCGCCAGGCCGCGCCCGGCGCCGAAACCAGCTTCGCCAACGGCGGGCAGATCTCGGTCAGCCATGCCGAGCCCTGGGCCAACCCCGGCGCACCGCTGAAGCTGCTGGGCTGGCTGGGCCGGCAGGATGCCCCCCTGCTGTTCCGCCTGCGCGCCGACATGCGCCAGTGGCTCTGGGGCCTGTCCTTCCTGCGCAACTGCACGCCCGCGCGCACGCGCCACAACATCCGGCAGATCGTTCGCCTGGGCACCTACAGCCGCGAGGCCCTGCAGCAGCTGCGGTCGGACACCGGCATCCAGTACGAGCAGCGCATGCAGGGCATCCTGCACTTCTACACGAACGCCCGCGAGTTCGAGGGCGCGCTCAAGCCCACCGAGCAGATGCAGGCCCTGGGCTGCGACCGCCGCCTGATCGATGCCGACGAAGCCGTGCGCCTGGAGCCGGCCCTGGCCCATGTGCGCGGGCAGATAGCGGGCGCCACCTATACGGCCGAGGATGAATCAGGCGACGCCAACCTCTTCACACGCGAGCTGGCGCGCATCGCCGCCGCCACGGGCGTGCAGTTCCGCCAGAGCCACCACGTGACGGCGCTGCGCACCACGGGCGCGGGCGCCAGCCGCCATATCGACCATGTGGAGGTGACCAATGCCGATGGCCGCTACGAACGCATCCAGGGCGACGCCTATGTGCTGGCCATGGGCTCGTTCAGCCCGCTGCTGGCCCAGCCGCTGGGGTTGCACCTGCCCATCTACCCGGCCAAGGGCTACTCCGTGACCCTGCCGGTGCTGGACCCCGCCAAGGCCTACCAGGTCAGCCTCACGGACGACGAGTTCAAGCTGGTGTTCTCGCGCTACACGGGCGCGCAAGGCGACCGCCTGCGCATTGCGGGCACGGCCGAGTTCAACGGCTACGACCGCAACCTGGACCCCGTGCGCTGCGAGGCCATCGTGCGGCGCGTGCAGCAGCTGTTCCCCGGCGCCGGCGATACCGGGCGCGCCCAGTTCTGGAGCGGCCTGCGCCCCGCCACGCCCAGCAATGTGCCGCTGATCGGACGCTCGCCCATCGCCAACCTGTTCCTGAACACCGGCCACGGCACGCTGGGCTGGACCCATGCCTGCGGCTCCGGCATGGCGCTGGCCGACCTGGTCAGCGGCAGGCGGCCGGCCGTGGATTTCGATTTCCTGGGGGCCGCAGCCATGGACCCGGATCGCAGCGCAGGCACGGTGCGCCCGCGCGCGGTCTGAGGTGCGGACGGCGTGTACGACGCCTAGGCAGTGAACACCGTCAACACCCCGGCGAAGCGGTGCAGGCGGGCGTCCATGATCTCGGCTTCGGCAACGAAGCCGATCAATGGCACATCGCCCAGTGCGTGGCGCAGGGTGCGCAGTTCGGCATCGGGGCCGCCGAACAGGCCGCCGCCGCGGCCCCGGCAACTGATGTAGATGGCGCCACGGATGCGGGGCTGTGCCTCGCCTTCGGGCGCCGCCTCCTCGGGCTCCGCCGCATCGCGCAGCGCAGCGCCCAGTTGCAGCAGTTCCTGGCGCGCGACCTGGGCCTGGCGGCGGCAGAAGATCACCGAATGCCCGGCCTCCACGGCCGATGACAGGGCCACGCCCTGGCGCAGCGGGTCCAGGCCAACCAGGGTCAGCACCTGGGCCTCTTCGGTCAGCACGCCGTGGGCCAGGCCCCGGCCCGGCGGCGCAATGGCCGCCAGCGTGGTGCGGACCGTGGTCAGCGCGGGCTGCCAGTCGCTGCCTTCCAGCTCCACGCCCAGCAGTTGCAGCAGGCGCTGCAAGGCCGGATCGCCATTGAGCCCGGTGACCAGGGCGCCGCGCGCCTCGGTGATCTCCAGCCCCTCGCCCAGCGGCACGCAGCCCTGGGCCATGCCCGTGATGCAGGGCACGCCGGCACCGAAGGCCACGCCTGAAAAGCCGCCACGAAAAATGCCGCGCGCGTCCGCATGCTGCGCATGCAGATCCTCGGTGCGGCAGGCGATCTGCACGCCCTCCACGCCATCTTCCCCGTCATCGCCCACGCCGCCGAACAGCAGGCCGGACTCGGTGCGCTCGGACAGCTCGTACAGCAGCTCGGCCAGCTCGGGCTGGCCGCCTGCGGCATGGACCAGGGCCGAATGGGCGGTGAAGCCGGCCTCGCCGCCAGGCGCATGCAGGGGCGCCAGGCCCGAATACAGGCGGTAGTGGGCGGCCGGTACATCCAGCAGCATCACCGCGAGCGCGGTTCCTGACAGGTACTCATGCGACATGGCCAGAACGCCGCCGGCCGAGCAGCCGGCCCAGTCCGCCACATGGGGCAGGGCCCTGGCCAGATGCTGCAACAGCGGCCGTGCGTGGGCGGCATGCGCATGGGACAGGTACACCAGTCCCAGACGGGGCCGCTGCGCGTGGCCGGGCCCGGCCATCTGCAAGCGCAGCTGCTGCAGCACCGCGTCGGCCGCGGCGCGCCAGTCGGAATGGCTGGCATGGCCTACAGGAAACAACGACATACCAACCTTCTTTCTAGCCCCGCCAGCACCCGGCTTGCGGGTGGCTGGGGCCTTGCGCATCCATGGGTCCGGCCCGATCGGTCAACGCGCCGGCCGGCTCTTGGCTGCCGGCTTGCTGGCGGCCGGCGCCTTGGCTCCAGCCTTTGCAGCGGTTTTCCTGGCAGCCGCTTTGGCGGGAGCCTTGGCAGCGGTCCTGGGGGCTTCGGCCTGCACCGCAGCCTTGGCCGCCGGCTTTGCGGACGGCGCCTTGGCAGGGGAGACCGCCGCCGCCTTGCCCGCCTGCGCAGCAAAGGCGCTGGCCTGTGCCGCCATGCGGTCCATGGTGGCCTTGGCCAGGTCCCCGGCCATGCCGGTGGCGCGCTGGGCGGCCGCCACGGCCTCCGGGGCCATGGGCTCGGCCATGGCCTTGGCGGCGATCTGCTGGAATTGCTGGGTCAACGCGCCCCACCACTGCATGGCCTGGCCCATGGCGGCGGCCTGGGCGGACTCGTCCTTGGGCGCCGCAGTCTCCGCGGCTGCGGGTCTGTCGGCGGCCTTGGCCGCCTCGGGGGCTGCAGGCGGCGCGGCAGCGGCCTGTGCGGGCTCGGGCTGCGGCTTTTCCTTCTTGCTCGCCCGGCTGGCGGCCGAGGACATGGGCCAGTCCGAAAGGTCGCCCTGCCCCGCGCTGGCGGCGCCCTTGGCCGCGGCGGTGGCCGCGGCGGTTGCGGCTGCAGGGAACTGGAAGGCCTGCGCCAGCTCGCCCATGCTGACGTTCATGCCCTGCAAGGTGGACAGCGTCATGCGCTGCACTTCCAGGGCCTGGATGGTGGCGGCCAGCGCCTTGCCGTTCTGGTCGAGCCAGAACTGCACGGCCTTGAGTTCGGTGATGCGCTTGTCCACCTCTTCGATGCTCACCGTGGGCGCCACCCATTCGGGCAGGCGCCCCAGGGGCCGGGCGGTGGCCGATCCTGCACTCTGGGCCAGGCCCTGCAGGAAGTCGAAACCGGGGATGAACTTGCCGAAACCGAAGGAGGACGCATCACTCATGGCAGCACTCGCTAGGACTGGGTTGGAAGAACATGCCGGTGAAGCACACCGGCCATGCGCTCAGCTTAACCCAGGCACACGCCAAGTCCATCGCAAGTCATGCACGGCCCGCTGCGCACAAACCCGGTGGATGACAAAAAGCTCAGTGGGAGTGGCCGGCATGTCCGCCGTGTCCGCCATGCGCGCCGCCCTGCGCAGCCGATGCCGCACCTGCGCCGGGCGCCATGGCGCGCACGGGGACCTGCAGGCTCAGGCGCGAGGTCTCGCCCTTGGCGTCCTTGAACACCAGGGTGATGGGTACCTGACTGTCCTTGAGCAGCGGGCTCTTGAGCTGCTGCAGCATGACGTGGTAGCCGCCGGGCTTCAGATCCACGGCCACGCCCTTGGGCAGGTCCAGGCCGTCGATGGCGCGCATGCGCATCACATCGCCTTCCATCTTCATTTCATGCACCTCGGCCACGCCGGCGGCGGGCGACTCCACGCCCACCAGGCGCAGCGGCTCCTCGGCCGTCAGGCGCATGAAGGCGCCCGTGGCCTGCTGGCCCGGCACGCTGGCACGCGCCCAGGCGGCGTCGGCCTTGACATGGGCCGCATCGGCATGGGCATGGGCCAGGCCCATGGACAGGGAGGCGGCGATCAGGAAAGGGGTGGTCCATTGACGCAGTGTCATCACGGTTTCTCCAGAAATTTCAATGCATTGCGGCACGGTCTTCGTGCCTTGCAAAAAGGGTTGGCCAAGCGAAGGAAGCGGGAGTGAATCCGGGAGTCACCGGGGCGGTGCGCGGGCCTGGGGCAGGGCCGGCATGGCCACGCTGTGGACGGAGGCCGGGTGCGCCCGTGGCTGCGCATCTGCCACCAGCGGTGCCGGGGCCGCACTGCACCGGGCGGGCGGCGGCGCCAGCGGGGGCAGGCACAGCGGGCAGTCGATGCCGTGGCTGCCGGCAAGGGCATCGTCCTGACCGGCTGGCGAGGGCACCCAGACCGATTCGCCAGCGGCCGAGCACAGGCGCTCCCAGCCCGAGGCGCGCGCCAGCGGCGCAAACGCCGAAGCCAGCGCCACGCACAGCCACAGGCCCAGCGCCCAGCGGGCGCAGGCAGCCAAGGTGGAGGGCAGGCGAAGCGGCATGGCGCCATTCTAGGGGTCTGCCCCAGTCGTCATCTCCGGGACCGCGCCATGCCCTACCCGCCCCTACCATCACAGGCGCGCACCCTCGCCTTCACCACAAACAACCCAAGGAGACATCCATGCTCACCCTGTGCGGATTCGCGGCCAGCAACTACTACAACAAGGTCAAGCTGGCCCTGCTGGAAAAGCAGCTGCCCTTCAACGAGGAACTGGACTGGCTGGGAGAGACCGACATGGCGCTTTCTCCGCTGGGCAAGGTGCCCTACCTGCGCATCGACGACGGCCGGGGCCTGTGCGAGTCGGCCGCCATGGTCGAGTACGTGGAGACGCTGTCGCCCTCGCCGGCCCTGCTGCCGGCCGACGCCTTCGAGGCCGCCAAGGTGCGCGAGCTGTGCGTGTACCTGGACCTGCACCTGGAGCTGGTGGCGCGCATCCTCTACCCGCAGGCTTTCTTCGGCGGCCAGGTCAGCGACTCCACCCGGGAGCGCACGCTGGCCCAGCTCGACAAGAACGTGGCGGCCTTCGCCAAACTCGCGCGTTTCTCCCCCTTTGTGGCGGGCGACAGCTTCACGCTGGCCGACTGCTGCGCCATCGTCCACCTGCCCCTGGTCAGCGCGGCCAGCAAGATCGTTGGCGGGCGCGACGTTCTGGCCGACTTGCCCGTGCGCGAGTACCTGGCACGCATGGCCGAGCGGCCCACGGTGCAGCAGGTCAATGCCGACCGCAAGACCAATACGGCGCTGATGATGGCCCGCTACGCCAGCGACAAGACCCCGGCCTGAGGCGCGGGGCCTTCACTCACTCCTGCAGCCAGCGCAGCAGCCCGCTGGCGCGCTGCGTGGGGCTGCCAACGGCCGAGGCCAGCAGGCCCGGCACCTCGGAGAACAGCGAGAAGGCCTGGCGGGCGCGCGTGATGCCGGTGTAGACCAGCTCGCGCCCCAGCACGCTGCCGCCGCGCGAGGGCAGCACCAGGGCGGTGTGCTCGAACTCCGAGCCCTGGCTTTTGTGCACCGTCATGGCGAAGGCGGTCTCCACATGGGCCATGCGGCTGACGCCGACCGAGCGCAATTCGTCGCCCTGCAGGAAGTAGACGCGCAGCAGTTGCCCTGGCTGCCCCTGGTGCGCTCCCGGCAGCGCAATGCCGATGTCGCCGTTGAACACGCCCAGCTGCGCGTCGTTGCGCGTGACCATGACGGGACGGCCCGCATACCATTCGCCGCCCCGGCGGATCACGCCCTGCGCATCCAGGGCCTGCTCCACCGCGCGGTTGAGGCCGGACACGCCCCAGTCCCCCTCGCGCACGGCGCACAGCAGCCGGAAGCGCTCGAAGGCCTGCAGCACAGCGACCACCCAGGCGCGGTGCGCTGCCTCGTCGGCGCCGGCCGCATCCGGCCGGCCCTGCAGCGCCTGGGCATAGAGGGCATAGCTGGCAAGACCGCCGCGCCCGTGCACGGCCAGTTCGGTCACGGCGTGCACGCCGCCGCCATGGCGTTCCCACAGCTCGGAACCTGCGCCGGCTTGCGTGCCGGCATCGAGCAGGGCCTGGGCCTTCACCGCCTCACCGGCATTCACGGCGTGTGCCAGCTGGCCGATGGGGCCCCCGAAGCGCCGGCTCTCGCGCAGCATGACGGTGTGCTGCGCCAGCGCTGGCGCACGATCGCCGTCGGGCGCCGCGAACTGCGGCGGCAACCGCTGGCCGGCCACGCGCAGTGCGTAGTCCAGCGTGTCGGGCAGGTAGCGCCCGGCCTGGGCATCGCGGCACAGGTCGCCCAGCACGGCGCCCGCCTCCACCGAAGCCAGTTGGTCCTTGTCGCCCAGCAGCACCAGGCGGGCGCCGGCCGGCAGTGCCTCCAGCAGCGCCGCCATCATCTCCAGGTGGACCATGGAGGCCTCATCGACGATGAGCACGTCCACGTCCAGCTGCCGCCCTGCATGGAATCCCCAGTGCCGCGTATCGGGCCGCGCGCCCAGCATGGAGTGCAGGGTGCGCGCCGCACCCATGCGCTGCACCAGGCCCGCCAGGTCGATCTCGCCGCCCATGCTGCCCTGCAATTGCAGCAAGGCCCCGTCGATCGATTGCTTCAGGCGCGCGGCCGCCTTGCCCGTGGGGGCGGCCAGGGCCACGCGCAGCTGGCCGGCGTCGGGCGCCGTGGCAAACAGCAGGGCCAGCAGCCGTGCGGCGGTATAGGTCTTGCCGGTGCCGGGGCCGCCCGTGATCACCGACAGCCGGCCGCGCAGCGCCAGCGCGCAGGCCAGCTTCTGCCAGTCCACGGGGCCACCGTCCGCCACAGGCGGGAACAGCCGGTCCAGCCAGCGCCGGGCCTGGGCTTCGTCCAGCGGCTGTCCGGCCACGGCCTGCGCCGCCGTGCGCTGGATGACGTGGGCGGCCACGGCGCGTTCGTAGTCCCAGTAGCGGCGCAGGTACAGCAGCGGCGCGGGGCCGTCTGCGCCGGCCAGCACCAGGGGCTGGCCGAGGTCCTCGCTGCCATCCTGTCCATCTACCTGCTCCCCGTGCACCACGCGCACCACGGGGCTGGCGCTCAGCGCCGCAACCCAGCCGGACAGGCGCGCAGGCAGCATCTGCCACAGGGCCTGCTGCGCGGGCAGCGCATCGGCCGGCCAGGCCAGCACGTCGTTGGGGTGGCCGGCCAGCGGCGCCAGGGGCAGGCAGCTGTGGCCGCGCCCCTCCATCTGCGCCAGCAGCGCGGCGGCCACCAGCAAGGCGGGCCCGGCCTGCGCATCCTGCCCGGCGACGAAGGAGGCCAGCGCCGCATCCAGCCGGCGCAGCAGGCCCGCGTCGGCCCAGCGGCGCAGCAGGGCCAGCACTTCATTGGTGTCTGGCGGCACGGAGCCCGGCGGTTTGCCGCCCAGCGAGTCGCCGCCCGGCCGTTCATCGAACAGGTCCAGCGTGGCCGTATCGATGGTGCGCGAACGGGGGCGCGGGCTCATGGCAGTTCCTCCGCGTTGGCGCGGCCGGGACCGAGCAGTTCATCGAGCGCATCGAGCAGGGGCAGCTCGGGCGCCATGGCATGCATGCCACCGGCCGGGCCATCGATGCCGCGCAGAAAGTAGTACAGCGCGCCGCCCAGCTGGCGCTGCGGCTCGTAGGCCGTGCCCAGCCGGCTGCGCAGCAGCCGGTGCAGGGCCAGCAGGTAGAGGGCGGCCTGCACGTCGTAGCGGTGGTGGAGCATGGCGCGGGCCAAGGCCTCCTGGCCGTAGGCGGCGCCGTCCGGGCCCAGGTGGTTGCTCTTGTAGTCAAGCACCCAGTAGCGGCCCTCGTGGCAGAACACCAGGTCGGCAAAGCCCATGAGCATGCCGTGCAGCGAGCGCTGGGGCAGCGCGGGCCGCTCCTGCCCCGGCAGGATGAAGCGCCGGCACAGCTGGTCGATGCGCTCGGCCGGCAGCTGGCGCGCGGGCAGCCAGAACTCCATCTCGGACAGTTGCGGCCCCAGCGTGGCCAGCGTCACATCCAGCGGCGCCAGCGGCTGGTGGACCACGGCCGTGAGCCAGGCCAGCAGGTCACGCGCCTGCTCGCCCCGGCCCGCGCGCTCGCAGCGGCGCACCAGGCGATCAGCGAGCGCACCCTGGCCGTCCACGGGCAGGGCAAAGTCTTCGCCGCCCAGCCATTCCAGCTGGTCGTGCACGAAGTTGCCGACCACGGGGCCGCGCAGAAAGCGGTGCCAGACCGCAGGCCCGCCGGCCGGTCCATTCTGCAGGGGCTGCAGGCCCGCCAGGCCGGCGATGTCCGCCAGTTCCGGCGATGGCGGAGGCTCCAGCGCCTGCTCATCCTCGGCCGGGCGCTGCACGGCCACGGGCAGCACGGGCAGGCTGGGCGCGGCCATGGCACGCACCAGGGCAGAGAAGCTGCCGATGCCCCAGCGCGTGTCGAAGCGCGCGTCGTAGGGCCGGGCATCGTGCAGCGGCGTGGCAGCGTCCGGCGGCTGCCAGCGCGTGCGCTGCAGCGGCTCGGCGTCCAGATCGCGCCAGGCCATGTGCGGGTCTTCTCCGCACAGCTGTCGCAGGCCGTCAAGCCAGCCCTGGGCCGAGCGCGGCTCGGTGCCGCCCAGCAGGTAGCCGGCGGCGCCCTGCTCGTTCACGCAGGCCTTGCCGTTGCCGCGCCTGAGCGGGGCCAAGCCCAGCCACAGCGCATGGCGCGGGCGGGTGAGCGCCACGTAGAACAGGCGCAGGTCCTCGCGCAGCCGCTCGCGGTCGGCCTGGGCCAGGTCTTCGTCGCTGAAGTCCAGCAGCAATCGGCGGGCCGGGGCGGCATCGTCTTCCACCCCCTCCTGCGCGGACAGGGTCAGGAACGGCGTCCTGGCCCGCTCCATGGGGCGGAAGCTGCCTGCGAACGGCAGGCAGACCAGCGGGTACTCCAGGCCCTTGCTCTTGTGCACAGTGACGATCTTGACCAGGTCGGCATCGCTTTCCAGGCGCACCACCTGCTCTTCGCTGCCGCTGCCCGGCGCCTCGATCTGGGTGGCCAGCCAGCGGATGAGGGCCTGCTCGCCCTCCAGCTGGGCGCTGGCGGTCTGCAGCAGCTCGGCCAGGTGCAGGTAGTTGGTCAGGCGCCGCTCGCCGCCCAGGGCCGGGTCCTGCAGCCAGCGCGCGGGCAGGTCCAGCCGGTACAGGGTCTGGCGCAGCATGGCCAGCACGCCCAGGCGCAGCCAGATGCTGTGCAGTTCGCGCAGCTGCTCGCTGCGCGCGTCAAAGGCTTCCTCGTCGGCGGCCAGCCAGGCCAGCTCGTCCAGCGACAGGCCGATGAGCCGCGTGGCCAGGCCCGCGCGCACGGCCTGGGCATCCAGCGGCGCGGCGACGGCGCGCAGCCAGTACAGCAGGTCATGGGCCTCATCGCTGGCGAACACCGAATCCTGGTCCGACAGGTAGACCGAGGCCACGGCGCGCGCCTGCAGCTCGCGGCGCACGGCGGCCGCCTCTCGGCCCGTGCGCACCAGCACGGCGATGTCGGCAGGCCGCAGGCGCACAAGGCGGCCATCGGGCTGCACAAAGCCGGCCTGCGGGTCGGCCAGCCACTGCACGATCTGCTCGGCGCAATGGGCCGCAAAGCGCCGCCGCACCTCGTCGGCCGACAAAGGCAGGGGGATGCCGGTGTCCTCGTCACGGCCCGCGCTCCAGGCCACGGTGAGGGCGGGCATGGCGCCGTCGCGCGTGTGCAGTTGCTCGCTGCGCCCCTGGGCGGCCACGGGCTCGAACGGCAGCGGGTTGTGGCTGCCGCGCCGGAACATGAAGGCGCCCTCGCCCGGCCGCTGCTCGGCCTGCGCGAACCAATGGTTGACGGCGCCCACCAGCGCCTCGGTGGAGCGGTAGTTGGTGCCCAGCACGTAGTGGCGCCCCTCGGTGGCGCGGCGCGCCTGCAGGTAGCTGTAGATGTCGGCGCCGCGAAAGCCGTAGATGGACTGCTTGGGGTCGCCGATCAGCAGCAGGGCGCTGTGCGGGTCGTTGGCCGCCGTGCGGTAGATCTGGTCGAACAGGCGGTACTGCAGCGGCGAGGTGTCCTGGAATTCATCGATTAGCGCCACCGGGTACTGGGCCAGGATGCGCTCGCGCAGCACGGCGCCGTTGTCGCCGGCCAGGGCCGTGTCCAGGCGCTGCAGCATGTCGGCAAAGCCGAAGCTGCCGGCCTGGCGCTTGAGGTGGGCCAGCCGCTGCGCCACGCGCGCGGCCGCATGCAGGCGCACGGCCACGCTGACGGGCGGCAATTGCTCCAGCTGCACCAGCAGCGCCTGCAACTCGGCCAGCTCCAGCGGCATGAGCACATCGCCGGCCGACCCCTTGAAGGCCTCGGCCAGGCCTTCGGGGCTGAGGCGGTGGCGCGCGGCCTCGGTCAGCGCCAGCGGACCGTCCAGCGGGGCGCGCGACCAGTCGGCCAGCGCGGCCAGCCAGCCGGTGTAGCGCGCGGGCTGCAGCTTGCGCTTGTCCCACAGCGCGCCATGGCCGTCGAGCTGTCCATCCAGCCACCGCTGCAGGCGCTGGGCCTTGTCGTACCAGCCGGCCGCCAGGGCCAGCAGGCGGCTGCGGCGCTGTTCCATGGCGCGCTGCAGGCAGTCGGCCAGGCTGCCCTCGCCCGCACCGGGCACGGGGGGCTCGCGCAGCAGGGCACGCATGTCTTCGACCAGGGCATCGACGTGGGGCCAGATCTTCAGGGCCTCGTCCAGCAGCTCGTCGGACAGCGGGTAGCACTGCTGGCGCCAGTAGTCCTGCGCGGCCTCGGTCTGTCGCTGGCTTTCGTCAGGCTCCAGCGTTTCGTCGAAGAGGTTGCCGCTGTCGAAGGCATGCTCGCGCAGCATGCGCTGGCACCAGGCGTCGATGGTGTGGATGGCCGCGTCGTCCATGCATTCGGCCGCCATGGCCAGGCGCCAGGCCGCGCGTTCACGGGCCGCGCCTTCAGGGTAGGCCTCGCGCAGCGCGTGCAGGAAGCCGTCGTGGGGCGCAGGTTCGGCCTCGCCACGAAAGCACTGCACGGCCTCGATCAGGCGCCTGCGTATGCGATCAGACAGCTCGCGCGTGGCCGCGCGCGTGAAGGTCATGACGAGGATGTCGGGCGGCATCAGCGGCCGCTCGAAGGCCGTGCTGCTGATGCCGTCCAGGCTGCCCTCGCCATGCCCCAGCACCAGGCGCAGGTAGAGCGCGGCGATGGTCCAGGTCTTGCCGGTGCCGGCGCTGGCCTCGATCAGGCGGCTGCCCCACAGCGGGAAGCGCTGCGCGTCGAGCACATGGCCGGTCACGTCGCCGTCCACATCGCCGGTCGCGGCGCCGATCATTTCGCTCGCGCTCATTGCGCATCCCCCTGGTACGGCAGGACCTGCACCTGCGCGGCCACCCAGTCGAGCAGCGGCGCGTGGACGGCATGGGCCAGGGCCTCGAAGCGCCCATCGGCGACCAAGGCCTCGAAATCGGGATAGCAGCGGGCCCAGGACGGGTCCTCGCCCTCGCCGCCGACCAGATGACCACCCTCATAGGCCTGCTGTGCCGCAGCGGGAAAGCCTTCGGCCATGGCCAGGCCGCTGCGCAGCGGCAGGGGCAGCGGGCCGTTCTGGCCTTCGCGCCACAGGGCCATCAATGCACGCAGCCGTGCCAGCGCGTCGGAAGGGTTCATGGGCAGGACCTGCACCAGGCCGTCGCGCGCCACCACGCGCAACTCGGCCTGCGAGCCGCTGGCGGCCAGCACCAGGCTGCGCAGGTAGACCGGCATGAGCTTGTCGGCATGGGGCCGGCCCTTGGCATTGAGCAGGTTGCGCGGATCCAGCAGCAGCCAGCACTGTGCGTCGTCCGCATCGGGGGACTCTTCGGTTTCGCAGGACTGGCGCAGCCCGTCGATCCAGTCGTCGAACACCAGGCCATCGTCCTCGATCAGCAGCCGCCTGCGCGGCGCGGGATGGGCATACCGATCCAGTTGCTGGCGCCAGGCCCGCAGCGAAGGCGTGACCGAGGACTGCAGCGCCCGCGCGCCGCGCTCGCCCAGCCCCGCCAGCGGCAGCCGCCCCGAGCGCGTGAGGCGCGCCACGGCCGCACGCACGCTGTCTTCCATGGCCTGGGGCGCCTGCCCGGGCTCGGACAGGCCGGCCGCCACCTGCTGCTGCAACTGCTGCACCAGCAGGTATTCGGTCAGGCCGTCGAGCTGGAACAACTCCTCGTCCACGACCGGGTTGTCCTCCTGCTCGAAGCGCACCTGCAGGCGCTGGCGCAGGTAGGCGCGCGCCGGATGGCGCAGGAAATCGGTGAGCCGGGCCAGCGTCAGCGGCGCCGAGGCGTCGGGGACAAAGGGCGGGCGCGGCTGCGCGGGCAGCGCAGGCAACGCGTCCGTGCCGTCCGACTGCGCATGCGCGGCCCGCCATTCGCGCGCATAGGTGGTCCAGGGCGAGCCTTCTTCGAAATAGCGGCGGCTGAAGGGCTGCAGCGGGTGCTGCTGCGTGCGCTGCGCCAGCAGCGGCTGGCCGCCTTCGCCGCGCCAGCCGGCCTCCAGGTAGTCGCGCAGCTGGGAGACCAGGACCGAGGGCGGCTGCTCGCTGTTGTCGCGCACATGGTGGCCGGTCCAGCTGATGTAGAGCGCGCGG
This sequence comes from Delftia sp. WY8, assembly GCF_018437695.1. Lineage (NCBI taxonomy): Bacteria > Pseudomonadati > Pseudomonadota > Betaproteobacteria > Burkholderiales > Comamonadaceae > Delftia > Delftia sp. WY8. The sequence continues at coordinate 4,068,968 of NZ_CP049795.1, read as the reverse complement.
CGCGCGGACAGCAGGGCTTCGAGCATGAGCTGGCGGTCATCGTCGCGGCGCGCGCGGTCGCCGGGGCGCTGCTGGCCGGGCAGCGCCATCAGGTCGAAGTCGCTGCGCGTGGCGCGGCGCGGATAGTCGCCATCGTTCATGCCCAGCAGGCAGACCACCTCGAAGGGAATGGCGCGCATGGGCATCAGCGTGCAAAAGGTCACGCCACCGGCCCGAAAGCGCTGCGACAGCGAGGGCTGCTCCAGCGCCTGCATCCAGGCCTCCTGGGCCACGCCCAGTTCCACGGCCTGCGCATAGCCGGCCTGCTCGCAGGCGCGCTGCCAGTCCGTGAGGGCGGCGTCCAGTGCGGCCAGCATGGCCTCGTCCTCATCGTCCTGCGCCTTGAAGAAGTCCTGCAGCAGCGCGCGAAAGCGCTGCGCCCAGGCCTCGGGCATGGCGGGCTGCTCGGCCTCGCGCCACCACGCCAGCATGCGCTCCAGCAGCGCGGCCAGCACGCCGGCCAGCTCGGCCGACAGGCCGCCCACCTCGTCATAGGGCTCGATGCCGCCGAAGGCCTGGCCGTCCTGCGCCACGCCGCTGGCATAGCCCAGCAGCATGCGCTGCAGGCCGAACCAGGCGCTGTTGTGCTCGCCGCAGGCCTGCAGGCCCAGGGCGCCGCGCTGCGGCGCATTGAGTCCCCAGCGGATGCCGGCCCCGGCCATCCAGCGCGTGAGCTGGGGCAGGTCGTCGGCCGCCAGACCCATGCGCGCGGCAATCGCTGGGACGTCCAGCAGGTCGCACAGCTCGCTGAGCCGGCAGCGCTGCTGCGGCAGGCGCAGCAGCCATTGCAGGGCCACGGCCAGCGGGCTGCTGGCGCGTGCGCCCAGGTCGGCAATGTCAAAGGGAATGTGGCGCGGATCATGCCTGCCGTACTGGCCGAACACGGCGCGTATCGAGGGCGCGGCGGTCTCTATGGACGGCAGCATGACTACGACGTCACGCGGTGCCAGCGGTGCCTGCCCCGGCTGCCCGGGATCCGGTGGCCGGGCCAGCATCTGCAGCAGCTGATCGTGCAGAACCTCCAGCTCGCGCACCACGCTGTGCGCGCTGTGGAACACGATGGAGCGGTCGGCCCGCGCCACCTCCAGCGGTGGGTGCTCGGCCAGCGGCACCAGGTCGCGGATGCGCTGCTGCACCTGGGCCAGCAGCGGCGCGGTGCGCAGGTCCTCGGCATCGGTTTCGTCGAACAGGTCCACGCGCGGCATCTGCAGCCGGGCTGCGGCACCCGTGGTGTCGAAGGCGTCGAGCTGGCGCACATAGTCGCGGCTTTGACGACCCCAGGCGGCCAGCAGCGGATGGGCGTGGGCATGCATGGCCTCCAGCGGCAGCTGCGCCAAGTCGCGGCCGCCGCGCAGCGGCTGGCGGCGCCGCGCCATGCGCAGCAGCTCGCGCCCGTCGATGGCGTCGGCCCAATGGAAGCGGCAGGGATTGGGCACGGCCAGCAGCACCTGGCTGTGGCGGGCAATGGCGGCCAGGAACTCCAGCAGGCTCAGCGGTAGCTGGCTGATGCCGAACACCACCACGCGGCGCGCCAGCGGCGCGGCCGGCGGCTCGCCGGACTGCAGCGCGGCCAGCACCCGGCCCTGCAGGCGCGCGCGCGTGGCGCCGCGCTGGTCCTCGTCCAGCTCGGCCAGCACGGCGCGCCACAGGCGCGGCTGCCACAGCTGGCCTTCGGGCACCGGGGCGTCCGCCACACCAGGGCGCAAGGGCATGGGCAGCACGTCATGCCCGGCCTCCCAGGCGTCCAGCCAGTCGGCGCGGTAGATCTGGTATTGGTCAAAAAGGTCGGCCAGGCGCTGGGCCAGCTGCAGCAGCCGCTCGGGCTCGCCGGGGCGCAGAAAGCCTGCAATGGGGGCGAAGGCCGGATCATGCAGGCACTGCGGCAGCAGGCGCATGAGCCGCCAGGTCATGGGCGTCTTGTCCAGGGGCGATTCGCGCGGCACGGCCTGGCGGCCCAGCACCTGGCGGTAGCTGCGCCACACAAAGCGCGCGGGCAGTTCCACGCGCGCGGCGGCGCACACGCCCAGCTGCTCGGCCATGCGCATCTTGAACCACTCGGCCATGCCGTTGCTCTGCGCCAGCACCACCTCCGGCTCCAGCACGTCCAGCGGGTGCGCAGCCAGCCATGCCAGCACCGTATCGGCCAGCACCTCCGTCTGATTACCGTGCAGGGCGATCAAGCCCGGCTGCCAATGCGATGCCACCTCTGCGCTCCCGTGCTCCAAGCCATGCGAGCAGCGAGCTTAACGCGGTTGACACGGGCCGGGACCGCGCGGGTCCATTACCAATGCAGGTAGAACATGGCCTTGGCCAGCAGCACGATAGCCAGCACGTGGCAGAACACGCTCAGGTGCAGGCGGTGCGAGCGGCGCCCGCCCAGCACACCGCGCCGGCGCCACCACATGGCTGCCAGGAAATGTCCGAACACGCTGAGCGCCAGCCCGATCTTGAGCGCCAGCAGCAGGCCGAAGCTGCTGGCCAGCGGAGCGGCAAAGGCTGCAGCCAGTGCCGCGCGATGCTGCCAGGCCAGACCCAGCCCCGCGCCGTACAGCACCAGCAGCACCCAGGGCATGACGGCCACCGCTCGGTCGCCCAGCGCCTGCTCGGTGGCGCGCGCCACGATGGCGGGCAGGTGGCGGCGCGCCCCGGCCAGCAGCACCACTTCAAAGAACACCGTACCCGCGAAGGCGATGGCAGCCAGCAGGTGCAGGGTCAGCAGCAGGCCGTAGCTCATGCGCGCCTCCTGTGCGGCAGAGGCAGCGGCAGGGATGCGGGAGCCGGCAGCAGATCGGCCAGCGTGAAGCCGTCCAGATGGGCCAGGAAGCTGTCCAGCGCCCCGCCCAGCACGCCGGCCAGCCGGCAGTCCTGCACAAGCGTGCAGGCAGGTGGGCTGGTGCCCGTGAAGCATTCGACGATGGCAAGGTCCGGCTCCATGCCGCGCACCACGTCGCCCAGGCCGATGTCGGCCGGCGCATGGGCCAGGCGCATGCCGCCGCCCTTGCCGCGCACGGTCACGATCCAGCCGCGCAGCGCCAGCTGGTGCGTGACCTTCATGAGATGGGCTTCGGAGATGGCATGGGCCTGGGCGATCTCGGCAATCGTGCACAGCCGTCCGGGGTGGCGCGCCACATGCATGAGCAGGCGCAGCGCGTAGTCGGTCATCAGAGTCAGGCGCATGGCAGGCCTGCGATCATGCCTGCCGGTCGGCACGCGGGCGCACCAGCAGCGGGGCGAAACGCCACAGGTACAGCGCAAAGGCCCATACCCAGGCAGCGGCCGAGGCATGCAGCGCCGCCAGCGACAGCGCCGTGGGCAGCAGGGCCGCCAGGCGCAGCACGGCAGCGGCAATGACCAGGGCATAGGCGGCGACCATGCTGCGGTCGGTGCGCAGCGGCAGGCCCAGGTGGCCCATCGACGTCCGTGTGCACATGCCGATGATGAGCAGGGCAAAGCTGCCCGCACCGATCACATGCACGGGCCAGGCGGGGCGCAGCACCCATCCGGCCGCATGCGCGCCGGCCACCAGCAGGCCCGCACCCAGCGCCGCGTGGCCCAGGTAGAGAATCCACAGCAGCGGCACGCGGCGCACGGCCTGGGGCGTCCAGGCCAGCACCTGCCACAGGGCGATCACGCCCGCCACGGCCAGGCCGGCGGCCAGGCCCGGCCACCAGCCCGCCAGCAGGCAGGCGATGGCCACCACGCCCGCACCCAGTTGCCACTGGCCGCTGGCCGTGTGCATGGGGATCTGCAGGCCGGACACGGCGCGCATGGCGAAGAAGGGGATCACGCGCCGCGCGATCAGCAGCGCAATCACGGCCATGCACAGCAGGCCTGCGTTGAAGCGCTGCATCAGCGCGCCGTAGTCGCCCTGCCAGATGGACCACAGGTACAGCGCATCGGCCGCGCCCAGGCCGGCCAGCAGCAGGGGCAGCCCGTAGTTGCGCCGGCTGCGCGCCACCCGAATGGCACGGCCCAGCGCCAGCGCGGCCCAGCAGAAGAAGGCCGTCTCGCACAGCGCGGCGACCGCAAAGGCCTGCGGCCCCGGCAGCAAGAAGCCTGCGCGGGCCACCAGCCACAGCAGGCACAGCGCGCCCAATGCCCGGCCCTGCAGGGGATTGCGCCCTGTCCAGTTGCTGCCTGCCGTGAACAGAAAGCCCACGGCAATGGTGGCCACGAAGGCCCACAGCATCTCGTGCGCATGCCAGAACACGCCGGGCATGCGCCCCGCGATCCACTGCGGAGCATGGACCCACAGCGCCACCGACAGCGCGGCCCAGAGGCAGCCCAGCAGGTACAGCGGCCGAAATCCCAATTCGAGGAATGCCGTCCATTGCGGCGCCGGCTCCCGGGTTCTCAGGGGTTCCTCCAGCTCCATCCATTGCGCCATGATGTGCACTCCTTCCGGCCCGCCGTGCGCCTGCATAAGATGTATTCAGCGTACATCTTCAGGCGCGCGGGCGGGGCCGCTGCGGCACCACCTTCTGACCCACATCAAGCAGGAGCCAAGCATGGCACTCGAACACGCAAAGCCACTGGAGGTCATCGCCCTGCACGCCCGCGACGGCATGCCCATCAGCACCAGCCTGATCCGAACGCCGAAGCTGCAGCTGCTGCGCCTGGTGCTACCGCCCGGCCATGCCCTGCCCAGCCATCAGGTCCCCGGCGAGGCCACCATCCACTGCCTGGCGGGCGAGGCCGGCATTGCCACGCGCCTGGCCAGCCTGCGGCTGGTGGCCGGCTCGGTGGTGCTGGTGCCTGCCGGCGAGCTGCACGATGTGCACGCGCGCGGCGACCAGGGCTGCGTGCTGCTGGTGACGATTGCGGGCGCGAACGACTGAAGGCGGCCGCAACCGCCGCACAGGCAGGATCACGCATTGCCTGAGGCACAAAGAAAAACGGACTGCTTCTTGCGAAGCAGTCCGTAATCTTTTTCACTGTATCTGGTGGCCTGGGACGGAATCGAACCGCCGACACAAGGATTTTCAATCCTCTGCTCTACCGACTGAGCTACCGGGCCGAGAACTAGATTATATGCAGGATTTTTTGACCCAAAAACGAAAAAGCCAAAATTCCTTCAAAAAGTCTATCCGCGCTTGTTGCGGCCCAGGTCCACGCCCAGCTGGCGCAGCTTGCGGTACAGGTGCGTGCGCTCCAGGCCGGTCTTCTCGGCCACGCGGGTCATGGAGCCGCCTTCGCGCGCCAGGTGGAACTCGAAGTAGGCCTTCTCGAAACCGTCGCGCGCCTCGCGCAGGGGGCGGTCCAGATCGAAACCCTGGTGTGCATGCGGCACGTTGTTGTCCACCGGCACACGGCTGGCCGCAGGCGTGACGACGGCTGCGATGTCGGCAGGCTCGGCCACTGCGGCAGGTGCTGCAGCCGGCGCCTGGCTGGCGGCATTGCGCGCCAGCCCCTGCTCCACCGCCTTGAGCAGCTTCTGCATGGTGATGGGCTTTTCCAGGAAGGACAGCGCACCGATGCGCGTGGCCTCCACCGCCGTCTCGATGGTGGCGTGGCCGCTCATCATGATGACCGGCATGGTCAGCTGGCCCGCCGAGGCCCATTCCTTGAGCAGCGATACGCCATCGGTGTCGGGCATCCAGATGTCGAGCAGCACGAGGTCGTAGGTGTTGGAGGCGCGCGCCGTGCGCGCCTGGCCGGCGTTCTCGGCCACGTCCACACTATGACCTTCGTCGTTGAGGATTTCCGACAACAAATCCCGGATCCCCAGTTCGTCGTCGACCACCAGTATGTTTGCCATGTGTCTTAAGCCTATGTGCTGAGGCGCGGGGGGCGTCAGGCCTATCCTGTACGCTCAGGCGCAAATGATAGCGACACTTGCGCACCTTGAATCACCCCGCCGTCGTCCCTGTTGCCCAGGTCGATGCGGGCGCCATGCTCGTCTGCGATTTTCTTGACCACGGCCAGGCCCAGTCCGGTGCCCCGCGCCTTGGTCGTGACATAGGGCTCGAAGGCCCGTTGAAGGATGTTGGCCGCGAAGCCCGTGCCGCTGTCGCTGATGCTCAGGCGCACGCGGCGCGTGGACTCGTTCCAGCGCGTCTCTATGGTCACGGGGCCGGGGGGCTGGCCGCTTTCCTGCGCACGCTGGGCCGTGGCGTCCTGGGCATTCTGCAAAAGATTGTGAATGACCTGGCGCAGCTGCTGGCCATCGCCTGAAATCGGCGGGCATTGCGGGTCCAGCACACACTCCACGCGCACTTCGGCGTTCTCTTCACCGTACAGCTGCAGCACGTCGGTCACCAGCGCGTTGAGGTCCAGCGACTGCAGATTGGCGGCAGGCAGGCGCGCGTAGTCGCGGAATTCATCGACCAGGCGCTTCATGGCGCCGACCTGATCGACGATGGTCTTGACGGACTTGGCCAGCAGCGCCTGGTCAGCCGGCTGCAGCTTGTCGGTCAGCCGCATGGCCATGCGCTCGGCCGACAGCTGGATGGGCGTGAGCGGGTTCTTGATCTCATGGGCCACGCGGCGCGCCACCTCGCCCCAGGCCTGGGCGCGCTGGGCCGAGACGATCTCGGAGATGTCGTCGAAGACCAGCAGCCGCTGCGCATCGGGCAGTTCCGCACCGCGCATGACCAGGGTGGTGGTGTGCTGGATGACGCCGCCATCGGTGGAGGCATGCAGCTCATGCACCAGTTGCCAGCGATCGCGCCCCTGCTCGCCCAGGAAGAGCGCGAACTGCTCCTGCACGACTTCGCCGAACTGCTCCAGCCCCGGCACCTGGGACAGCGCCCGTCCTTCATGGACGGCCATGGGCGCGCGCAGTATGCGCGTGGCCCCGGGATTGCTCAGGACGATGGCGCCCCGCGCGTCCAGCACGATGACGCCCGATGTGAGGTTGTCGAGGATGGTCTGCAGGTTGCCGCGTGCGGCATCGAGCTGGCCCATGCTGCGGTTGGCCTCGGCGCGGGCGTCGGCCAGTTGCTGGGTCATGAGCGCGAAGGAGCGCGTGAGCCCGCCGATCTCGTCGCGCGTCTGCAGCGCCGGCTTGGGCCGCAGATCGCCGCGCGCCACGTCGCGCATGCCCTGGGCCAGCAGCAGCAGCGGCCTGGCCAGCTGGTTGCCCAGCACGATGGCCAGTACCACGGCGCCGAAGACCGCCAGGAACAGGCTGAGCGTGAGCGTGCCTATGTACATGCGCTGCAGGCCGCCGCGTGCCAGCGCGCGTTCCTGGTATTCGCGGTTGGCGGCCTGCACGGCAAGGGCGTTGGTCACCAGCGCCTGCGGCAGCGCAATGGTGGCCTGCAAATAACGCGGCTCGGTCAGCAGTCCCACGCTGGGGTTGGGAACCACGGCCAGCGTGCGGACCTGGGCATTCGGCGCTGTGGCACCCGGCTGGGCCGTGCCGTCGTCGTCCAGTCCTTCGATGCTGGCCACGGCGCGCTGCTCGCGCAGCGAGCGCAGCATTTGCGCGCTGGGGCGTTCGGGCTGCAGGTTGAAGCGCGACTGGCCTGCGCTGGCAACCGCGCGCAAGCCAGCCAGCTCGCCACTGCGCGGCACCGGCGCCGGACCCACGACGGCGATTTCGGAGGCGCTCCACAGCACGACATCGGTGGCCCCCAACTGGTCGCGCACGCGCTCCAGGATCAGCGCGGCGCCCGCATCGGAGACCTGGGACAGCTGGGCGCCTGCGGTGCGCGTGTTGTTGGCCATGTCGTTGGCCACGGTCTCCAGCGTGGAACTGGCCAGGCTCACGCCTGCCGACAGCGCACCCTCGACCTGCACGTCGAACCAGCTCTCGATGGAGCGCGAGACGAACTGGTAGGAGACGATGTAGATCAGCAGGCCCGGCACCAGTCCCACCAGCGTGAAGATGCCGGCCAGCTTGAGCAGCAGGCGGCTGCCGAAGCGCCCCCGCTGCAGGCGTATGGCCAGGCGGATGCCGCCCCAGACCAGGATGGCCAGCAGCAGGCCGGCCACGACCACGTTGGCGGCGAACAGCCAGTTGTAGTTGCGCTCGTAGTCCAGCCGGTTGTTGGTGGCCAGGGTCAGCAGGAACAGCAGCAGCACGCCGACCAGCCCCATGAGACCGGCGCCCACGCCCACGGCCCAGCGCGTGCCGCGCGACAGGCCGGCCGAGGCCGGCAGGGCCATGCGTTCGTCGGCGTCGGTGTCCCGGTTCATGGCGCGTCTTCCAGCATCTGGGCGCGCGACAGCTGCAGGTTCCAGCCAGAGCGGCCCAGCGCGCCGATCTGCAGCGGCCTGGGCAGCTGGGACAGGTCGATGCGAAAGCGCAGCTGCACCGAGACACCCGACTGCGTGGGTGCCGTGTCCATGATTTTCCAGCGCGAGATGCGCCGCATGGAGGACAGCGCATCTTCCAGGGTCTCGAAGGTCTGGCCCAGGGCCAGCCCCAGCCCGGCGCTGGAGAAGGGGGTATTGGAGATGTGCAGGCGCCAGCGGCGTGTCAGCGGCTGGTGGCTGAGGCGGTAGTGGCGGCTGGCGGTGGCCAGTTGCTGATCGGACCAGTACCAGCGCTCACGCTGGACCTGGGCCTCGGCCACGAAGTACATGGGAATGCCCTGGCGCAGCGCGTCGTCGATCTGGTAGGGCAACTCGAACTGGAGATTGGCGGACAGCAGCAGACCATCGTCGGAGCGCTCGAGCTGCATGGATCCGATCTCGGCGGTCAGCGCATCGGCCCTGGCCTGCAGGCCCAGGCCGGCCAGCACGGCGGCCAGCACAAGTGCCCCGGCCAGCCGCGCCAGCAGGCGCAGCCAAGCTGGCGACCTGGTCCGGGGACGGGGGTCAGCGCGTCTTTTGCAGCAAGGCGTAGAAGAAGCCGTCGTGGTCACCCAAAGCATTGTCAGCCAGCATGCCGGCTTTGTAGTCCTTGCCCGGGATTAAATGCCCCGGCGCCGGCAGTGTTCGCGCCTCACTGTTGCGTGCAACAAACGCTTGAACCTGTGCCTCGCCCTCTTGCCTGAAGACCGAGCAGGTGCAGTACAGCAGGCGCCCGCCAGGCTGCAGCAGGGGCCACAGGGTGTCGAGCAGCCGGGACTGGATCTGGGCCAGCTGGTGCACATCGCTTTCGCGGCGCAGCCAGCGCACGTCGGGCTGGCGCCGCACGATGCCCGAGGCCGTGCAGGGCGCGTCCAGCAAGATGGCGTCGAACAGTTGGCCGCCGCATTGCGCCTCGAACCACTGCGCAGGCTGGGACGCATCGGCCACGACCACTTGCGCCTGCAACTGCAGCCTTCCCAGCGTGTCCTCGATGCGCGCGGCGCGCTCGGCGTCTATCTCCAGCGCCGTGACCTGCAGGGTCTGCGGCGCTGCGTATTCCAGCAGGTGGGCCGTCTTGCCACCGGGGGCGGCGCAGGCATCAAGTACCCGCAACGCTCGGCCGGCGGGCTGCTCCAGCCCTTGCAGCAGCAGCGGTGCGGCCAGTTGCGCCGCCGCATCCTGCACGGAGGCCAGGCCCTGGTCGAAGCCCGGCAGGGATTGCACGGGCAAGGCCTGCTGCAGTTGCAGGCCGCTGTCGGCCACGGCAAGCGATGGCACGTCCATGGCCTGCAGCGCCGCCTGGTACTGCGCGCGGTCTGCCCTTTGGCGATTGACGCGCAGCGTCATCGGAGGCTGCTCGTTGTTGGCCTGCAGGATGGCCTGCCAGTGATCGGGATGGTCCTTGCGCAGGCGGGCAATCCACCAGGCGGGATGGTTCCAGACCGCCTGCGGCTGGGCTTCGGTGGCGGCGACCAGGGCATCGCGCTCGCGCAGAAAGCGGCGCAGGCAGGCGTTGACAAAGCCGGACTGCGCGCGGGTCGGCCCCTGCTTGGCCGCTTCCACGGCCTGGTTGACCAGGGTGAACGGCGGGTATGGCGCGCGAGATTCATCCCAGGCCAGGGCCAGGGCGGTGTTCAGCAATGCGCTGACGCGCGGCGGCGGGTTGCGCGAGGCCAGCTGCTTTTGCAGCGCCTGGGCACGGCCCAGCTGGCGCAGCACCTGGAACAGCAGGGCCTGCACGCCGGGACGCAGCGGCTGCGGCACACGCGCCAGCACGCTGCGGCTGGACTGGCCTTCGAGCACGGCCTGCAGGCATTGGGCGACGGCGTCGAGCTGCTGCCAAAGAGGAGGTGCGGCCGGTGCGGCATGCGCCTGCGAGGGCGCCGCAGCGCGGCGCGGGGAAGAATGCGTGCGTTGGTTCATGTTCCACTTTCCTGCACCTTGCTGGGCGCAGGTTCGACCAGCAGGCTGCGCACCGGGCGAAAGCCCAGCAGCCAGGCCAGCAGCCTGGCCGGATATTGCGCGATGGCGGCGTTGTAGCGCTCGGCCGCGGCGTTGAATTGCTGCAGTCCCAGGCGGTTGCGCACCTGGTGCTCGGTCCAGCGCTGCTGCCAGGGCTGCAGCGGATCGGGGTCCGGCGACGGGGCATCTGATGGCGCAGTGCCAGTGCCAGCGGCGCCGGCGCCGGTGTCAACGGCGACCTTGGTCATGGCCTGCCAGGCCACCTCCAGCGCCGAGCAGGCATGCTCCAGCGAGGCCAGCGCGCTCTCGCGCAGCGGCCGGCCACGGGCATCGACCAGCGCCGCCTGCAACTGCGCGGCGGTCTGGTGCAGCGCGGCCTGGGCATGCACAAGGGCGGGGCTTTGGCCTTCGCCCTTGGGCTGTGCCTCGAAGGCCTGCAGCATGGCATGCCACTGGCCCAGGTATGCATCGAGCGTACCGAACTGCTGCACGCAGCCGCTGCGCAGCCGGGCCAGCCGGTTGTATGCGCCGACGGCCCAGAACACCAGCAGTGCCAGCAGCATCCATTCAAGAGACAAGGACCACATCGTCTGCAATGGCCCGGCCGGAAGCTGGTCCGGCCGAACTCTGGTTATTCCCAAAGAAAAACGCTCCCGCCTGCGCAGGGCAGGCCGGGAGCGTCACATCATCAAGCACTTGCGCCATGCACTGCTCTAGGAGACAGCATGTCCCAACAAGAGGGACGCCGAGCAAGGGCCGCCCCCGCAGCGAGGGCGTCGTCCCCCTCCCGCGTAGCGAGAGAGGGGGAAGCGGCACAGCCGCTCAGGGGGTGACACCGCCTATCAGTCAGCGGAAGCGTCACCGGCGACGGCAGCCACGCCAGCGTCGTCGTCAGCCATCACACCGGCCAGTTCGGCCGCTTCGGCGTCGGCGATGGCGCGGCGCTCTGCGTCGTCCATGGCGTCCTTGGCCTTGCGCGCCTGGTGGTATGCCAGACCCGTACCGGCGGGGATCAGGCGACCCACGATGACGTTTTCCTTCAAGCCACGCAGCTCGTCGCGCTTGCCCATGATGGCAGCCTCGGTGAGCACGCGGGTCGTTTCCTGGAACGACGCGGCAGAGATGAAAGAGTCGGTCGACAGCGATGCCTTGGTAATACCCAGCAGCACGTTGGAGTACGTGGCAGGGATCTTGCCTTCGCGCTGCAGCGCCTCGTTGGTATTGAGGATCTCCGAACGCTCGACCTGCTCGCCAGCGATGTAGGTCGAGTCGCCGGTGTTCTCGACCACGACGCGGCGCAGCATCTGGCGAACGATCACCTCGATGTGCTTGTCGTTGATCTTCACACCCTGCAGGCGGTAGACGTCCTGCACTTCATCGACGATGTAGCGCGACAGCTCCTCGATGCCCAGCAGGCGCAGGATGTCCTGCGGATCGGCCGGGCCGTCGACGATGGACTCACCCTTGTTGACCACCTGGCCTTCGTGCACCAGGATGTTCTTTTCCTTGGGCACGAGTTCTTCCCAGACCTTGCCATCCAGATCGGTGATCTGCATGCGCACCTTGCCCTTGGTTTCCTTGCCGAAGGAAATGGTGCCGGTCATCTCGGCCAGCGTGCCCTTGTCCTTGGGCGTGCGGGCTTCGAACAGCTCGGCCACGCGGGGCAGACCGCCGGTAATGTCGCGGGTCTTCTGGCCTTCGACAGGGATACGGGCCAGCACTTCGCCGGGGCCCACGTCCTGGCCGTCACGCACCTGGATCAGCGCGCCGACCTGGAAGCCGATCGTCACCGAGTGGTCGGTGCCGGGGATCTTGACTTCCTGGTTGTTGGCATCGATCAGCTTGACCTGGGGACGCACGACCTTGGCAGAGCCACGGCGCTTGGGATCGATCACCACCAGCGTGGACAGGCCGGTCACTTCGTCGACCTGCTTGGCCACGGTCAGGCCCTCTTCCACATTCTCGAAGCGCACCTGGCCGGCGTACTCGGTAATGATGGGTCGGGTCAGCGGATCCCAGTTGGCCAGGATCAGACCGGCCTTGACCTGCTGGTCGGGCCTGACGGTCAGCACGGCACCGTAAGGCACCTTGTGGCGCTCACGCTCGCGGCCGTTGTCGCTGATGACGATTTCGCCCGAACGCGAAATCACGACCAACTCACCCTTGGTGTTGCTGACGTAGCGCATCGTGCTGTTGAAGCTGATGGAGCCGTTGGACTTGGCTTCCACGCTCGAGGCGATGGCAGCGCGCGAAGCGGCACCACCGATGTGGAAGGTACGCATGGTCAGCTGCGTGCCGGGCTCGCCGATGGACTGGGCGGCGATCACACCCACGGCTTCGCCGAGGTTGATCAGGCCGCCGCGGCCCAGGTCGCGGCCGTAGCACTTGGCGCACAGGCCGTAGCGGGTCTCGCAGGTCAGCGCGGTGCGGACCTTGATCTCGTCCACGCCTTGCGATTCCAGCTCGTCGATCACGTCTTCGTTGAGCAGCGTGCCTGCGGGCAGCAGCACGGCCAGCGTCTCGGGATGCACGACGTCCTCGGCCGTGGTACGGCCCAGCACGCGGTCGCGCAGCGATTCGATGACTTCACCGCCTTCGACGATGGCGCGCATCAGTGCGCCATTGCTCGTGCCGCAATCGTCCTCGTTGACCACCAGATCCTGCGTCACGTCCACCAGACGACGCGTCAGGTAGCCGGAGTTGGCCGTCTTCAACGCCGTGTCGGCCAGACCCTTTCGGGCGCCGTGGGTGGAGATGAAGTACTGCAGAACGTTCAGGCCTTCACGGAAGTTCGCCGTAATGGGCGTCTCGATGATGGAGCCGTCAGGCTTGGCCATCAGGCCACGCATGCCGGCCAGCTGGCGGATCTGCGCGGCCGAGCCGCGGGCACCGGAGTCGGCCATCATGTAGATGGCGTTGAACGATTCCTGCTCGACTTCGTTGCCGTGGCGGTCGATGACCTTTTCCTTGGCCAGCTGGGCCATCATGACCTTGGAGACTTCGTCGCCGGCCTTGCCCCAGATGTCCACCACCTTGTTGTAGCGCTCGCCAGCGGTCACGAGACCGGAGACGTACTGCTGTTCGATCTCCTTCACCTCGGCTTCGGCACGGCCGATGATCTCGGCCTTTTGCGGCGGCACCAGCATGTCGCCGATGGCGATCGAGATGCCGGCGTGCGTGGACAGGCGGAAGCCGTTTTGCAGCAGCTTGTCGGCAAACACCACCGTGGCCTTCAGACCGCACTTGCGGAACGAGGCATTGATGAGCTTGGAGATCTCCTTCTTCTTGAGCGCCTTGTTCATGTGGCTGAACGGCAGGCCCTTGGGAAGGATCTCGGACATCAGGGCGCGGCCCACGGTGGTTTCCACCAGGCTGGTCGAAGGCTCGAACTCGCCGGAGTCCTTGTTCTTCGTCCACTCGGTCAGGCGAACGCTGATCTTGGCGGCCAGCTCGACCTGCTCGGCGTCCAGCGCGCGCTGCACTTCGCCGATGTCGGCGAAGACCATGCCCTCGCCCTTGCCGTTGATGCGCTCGCGCGTCGCGTGGTACAGACCCAGCACCACGTCCTGCGAAGGAACGATGGAGGGCTCGCCCGATGCGGGGAACAGCACGTTGTTGGAGGCCAGCATCAGCGTGCGGGCTTCCATCTGTGCTTCCACCGACAGCGGAACGTGGACGGCCATCTGGTCACCGTCGAAGTCGGCGTTGAAGGCCGCGCAGACGAGCGGGTGCAGCTGGATGGCCTTGCCTTCGATCAGGATGGGCTCGAAGGCCTGGATGCCCAGGCGGTGCAGCGTGGGAGCACGGTTCAGCATGACCGGGTGCTCCTTGATGACCTCTTCGAGGATGTCCCACACCACGGGCGTGCCGGATTCCACTTCCTTCTTCGCCGCCTTGATGGTGGTGGCGATGCCGCGCTGCTCGAGCTGCGCGAAGATGAAGGGCTTGAACAGTTCCAGCGCCATCAGCTTGGGCAGACCGCACTGGTGCAGCTTGAGGTACGGACCCACCGTGATCACGGAACGGCCCGAGTAGTCCACGCGCTTGCCCAGCAAGTTCTGGCGGAAACGGCCGCTCTTGCCCTTGATCATGTCGGCCAGCGACTTCAGGGCACGCTTGTTGGCGCCCGTCATGGCCTTGCCACGGCGGCCGTTGTCCAGCAGCGAGTCCACTGCTTCCTGCAGCATGCGCTTTTCGTTGCGCGCGATGATTTCCGGAGCCTTCAGCTCCAGCAGGCGGCGCAGACGCGAGTTGCGGTTGATGACGCGGCGGTACAGGTCGTTCAGGTCGGACGTTGCGAAGCGGCCGCCGTCCAGCGGCACCAGCGGACGCAGGTCCGGGGGCAGCACGGGCAGCACTTCCATGACCATCCAGCCCGGCTTGATGCCGGACTTCTTGAACGCTTCCAGCAGCTTCAGGCGCTTGGCGTTCTTCTTGACCTTGACTTCGGAGCCGGTCAGGTCGCCGCGCAGGCGCTCGGTCTCGACGTCGATGTCGATGCCTTCGAGCAGGTCCTTGATGCCTTCGGCGCCCATCTTGGCTTCGAACTCGTCACCGTACTCGGTGCGCTTGGCCTCGTAGTCGTCCTCGGTCATGATGCTGAACTTCTTCAGCGGGGTCATGCCGGGGTCGGTCACCACGTAGGCTTCGAAGTACAGCACGCGCTCGATGTCGCGCAGCGTCATGTCGAGCACCAGGCCCAGACGCGACGGCAGCGACTTCAGGAACCAGATGTGGGCGCAGGGCGCAGCCAGGTCGATGTGGCCCATGCGCTCGCGGCGCACCTTGGTCTGGGTCACTTCGACGCCGCACTTCTCGCAGATCACGCCGCGGTGCTTGAGGCGCTTGTACTTGCCGCACAGGCACTCGTAGTCCTTGATGGGGCCAAAGATCTTGGCGCAGAACAGACCATCGCGCTCGGGCTTGAACGTGCGGTAGTTGATGGTCTCGGGCTTCTTCACCTCGCCGAAGGACCAGGAACGGATCTTCTCGGGAGAAGCCAGACCGATCTTGATGGCATCGAAATGCTCATCGGGCGTGAATTGCTTGAACAGGTCGAGTAGAGATTTCATAAGACTCTTTCCCTTTTCAATATTTAAGAACGCTCAAGCTCGATGTCGAGGCCCAGGGAGCGGATTTCCTTGACCAGCACGTTGAACGACTCGGGCATGCCTGCCTCGATGGCGTGCTCGCCCTTGACGATGGATTCGTACACCTTGGTACGGCCCACCACGTCGTCGGACTTCACGGTCAGCATTTCCTGCAGCACATAGGCGGCGCCGTAGGCTTCCAGCGCCCACACTTCCATTTCCCCGAAACGCTGGCCGCCGAACTGGGCCTTGCCGCCCAGAGGCTGCTGCGTCACCAGAGAGTACGGACCCGTGGAGCGGGCGTGCATCTTGTCGTCGACCAAGTGGTGCAGCTTCAGGTAGTGCATGTAGCCGATGGTGGTCGGACGCTCGAAGCGGTCACCGGTGCGGCCGTCATACAGGTAGGCCTGCGTGCGGCTTTCGGTCAGGCCCTTGCGCTCCTTCAGCTCTTCCGGATATGCCAGATGCAGCATGTCCTGGATTTCCTGCTCGGAAGCGCCGTCGAACACCGGCGTGGCAAACGGCACGCCCGTGGTCAGCGCCTGCGCCATGGACACGATCTCGTTGTCATCGAGCTGGGCCAGGTCTTCCTTGCGGCCGCGCGAGTTGTAGATCTCTTCCATGAAGGCACGGATTTCGGCGGCACGGGCTTCCTGCTGCAGCATGTCGCCGATGCGCTGGCCCAGACCCTTGCCGGCCCAGCCCAGATGTACTTCCAGCACCTGGCCGATGTTCATGCGCGAAGGCACGCCCAGCGGGTTCAGCACGATGTCGGCAGTGGAGCCGTCGGCCATGTAGGGCATGTCCTCGACCGGAACGATCTTGGAGACCACGCCCTTGTTGCCGTGGCGGCCGGCCATCTTGTCGCCGGGCTGCAGGCGGCGCTTGACGGCCAGGTAGACCTTGACCATCTTGAGCACGCCAGCGGGCAGCTCGTCGCCCTGGGTGAGCTTCTTGCGCTTTTCTTCGAAAGCCAGGTCGAAGCTGTGGCGCGTCTGCTCCAGCGAGTTCTTGATGGACTCAAGCTGGGTGGCGACCTCGTCCTCTGCAGGACGGATGTCGAACCAGTGGAACTTCTCCACGCCGTCCAGGTAGGCCTTGTCGATCTTGGCGCCCTTGGCCAGCTTTTGCGGGCCGCCGTTGGCCACGCGGCCATTGAGCAGCTTCTCGATACGGTCGAAGGCGTCGGCCTCGACGATGCGCAGCTGGTCGTTCAGGTCCAGGCGGTAGCGCTTGAGTTCATCGTCGATGATCTGCTGGGCACGCTTGTCGCGCTGGATGCCTTCACGGGTGAAGACCTGCACGTCGATCACGGTGCCTTGCGAGCCCTGGTCCACGCGCAGCGAGGTGTCCTTCACGTCGGAAGCCTTCTCGCCGAAGATGGCGCGCAGCAGCTTCTCTTCAGGCGTCAGCGTGGTCTCGCCCTTGGGCGTGACCTTGCCGACCAGCACATCGCCGGGCTGCACTTCCGCACCCACGTAGATGATGCCGGACTCGTCCAGGCGGTTGAGCTGCTGCTCGGACAGGTTCGGGATGTCGCGCGTGATTTCCTCGGCACCGAGCTTGGTGTCGCGGGCCATCACCACGAGTTCTTCGATATGGATCGAGGTGTAGCGGTCTTCGGCCACCACGCGCTCGTTGATCAGGATCGAATCCTCGAAGTTGTAGCCGTTCCAGGGCATGAAGGCGATCAGCATGTTCTGACCGATGGCGATTTCGCCCAGGTCGGTCGATGCGCCGTCGGCCACCACGTCACCCTTGGCCAGCTTGTCGCCACGCTTGACGATGGGACGCTGGTGGATGTTGGTGTTCTGGTTGGAACGCTGGTACTTGATGAGGTTGTAGATGTCCACGCCGACTTCGCCGGCCACGGCTTCCGCATCGTTCACGCGGACCACGATGCGCGTTGCATCGACATAGTCCACGATACCGCCGCGGGTTGCCGTCACCACGGTGCCGGAGTCCACTGCCGCCACGCGCTCGATGCCCGTGCCCACCATGGGCTTTTCGGGACGCAGCACAGGCACGGCCTGACGCGACATGTTGGCGCCCATCAATGCGCGGTTCGCGTCATCGTGCTCCAGGAACGGAATCAGCGAGGCAGCCACCGACACGATCTGTGCGGGCGACACGTCCATGTACTGAACGCGCTCGGCCGACACCAGGGTCGAATCACCCTTTTCGCGCGCCGACACCAGGTCGCCGATCAGGCGGCCTTCGGCATCCAGCTCGGCATTGGCCTGGGCGATGATGTACTTGCCTTCCTCGATGGCCGACAGGTAATCGATCTCCATCGTGACCTTGCCGTCGGCCACGCGACGGTAAGGCGTCTCGATGAAGCCGTACTCGTTCAGGCGGGCGTACAGGGCCAGCGAATTGATCAGGCCGATGTTCGGGCCTTCAGGCGTTTCGATAGGGCAGACGCGGCCGTAGTGGGTCACGTGCACGTCGCGCACTTCGAAGCCTGCGCGCTCGCGCGTCAGACCGCCCGGGCCCAGGGCCGAGACGCGACGCTTGTGCGTGATTTCGGCCAGAGGATTGGTCTGGTCCATGAACTGCGACAGCTGCGACGCACCGAAGAATTCCTTCAGGGCGGCCGAAATCGGCTTGCTGTTGATCAGGTCATGGGGCATCAGCGGCTCTTGCTCGGCCTGACCCAGACGCTCCTTCACGGCCTTCTCGATACGTGCCAGGCCCGTGCGGTACTGGTTCTCGGCCAGTTCGCCCACGCAACGCACGCGGCGGTTGCCCAGGTGGTCGATGTCATCGACCTCGCCCTTGCCGTTGCGCAGATCCACCAGGATCTTGACCACGGCCAGGATGTCCTCGTTGGACAGCACCATGGGGCCGGTGGCGCCATCGCGGCCGACCTTGGCGTTGAACTTCATCCGGCCCACGCGCGAAAGATCGTAGGTGTCGGGGTTGTAGAACAGGCGCTGGAACAGGGCCTGCACGGCGTCCTCGGTCGGCGGCTCGCCGGGGCGCATCATGCGGTAGATGGCCACGCGCGCAGCGAACTCATCGACGGTTTCGTCGGTGCGCAGGGTCTGCGAAATGTAGGCGCCCTGGTCCAGCTCGTTCGTGTAGATGCACTGCAGATCCTGGATGCCGGCGCTGCGCAGCTTCTTGAGCAGGGACTCGGTCAGCTCTTCGTTGGCCTTGGCGATGATCTCGCCAGTGTCCGGATCGACGATGTTCTTGGCGACCACGCGGCCGATCAGGAAATCTTCGGGGACGCTGATGAACTTGGTGCCCGACTGCTCCAGCTCACGCGTGTGGCGAGCAGTGACGCGCTTGTCCTTGGCGACCACGACCTTGCCCGACTTGTCGGTGATGTCGAAGCGCGCGACCTCGCCGCGCAGGCGCTCGGGGACGAACTCCATCTGCGCGCCCGAATCCATGAGGCGGAAGTTGTCGTTGACGAAGAAATTGGCCAGGATCGATTCCGGCGTCAGGCCGATGGCCTTCAGCAGAATGGACACGGGCATCTTGCGACGACGGTCGACGCGGAAGAACAGCAGGTCCTTGGGGTCGAACTCGAAGTCCAGCCACGAGCCGCGGTAAGGAATGATGCGTGCCGAGAACAGCAGCTTGCCCGAGCTGTGGGTCTTGCCCTTGTCGTGTTCGAAGAACACGCCAGGCGAGCGGTGCAGCTGCGAGACGATGACGCGCTCGGTACCGTTGATGATGAACGAGCCCTTGTCGGTCATCAGGGGCACTTCGCCCATGTAGACCTCTTGCTCCTTGACTTCCTTGACCACCTTGGACTGCGAGGTCGAAGACTCACGGTCATAGATGATCAGCTGAACCTTGGCGCGCACGGCAGAGGCGAAGGTCAGACCACGGGTCTGGCACTCGCGCACATCGAAAGCAGGCTTGGCGAGGTTGTACTCGACGAACTTCATCTCCACAAAACCGTTGTGGGAGACGATGGGGAAGGCAGAGTTGAAGGCCGCTTGCAGGCCTTCGATGGTGCGTTTTTTGGGGGCTACATCTGCCTGCAAGAATGCGGTATATGCATCTTTTTGCATCTGCAGCAGGTAAGGCACTTCGAGCACGCTGTCGCGGCTCCCGAAGCTTTTGCGGATTCGCTTGCGTTCGGTGTAAGAATAGGCCATGAGATCTCCGGGCAAAGACATGAGTCCTGGGTCTGCGACGACTGCCCCACATGGAAAGCTCCCTGCGGGCTTGGCGGTTGGCCACTACCAACCATGGCTGACGGCGATGCGTTGCACATCGCCCGAACCAAGGCATCTTCTGCTGTCGGGTTGTCAGAAGACACTAGAAAACAGGCTGCTCCAGACCGCTTTCTAGTGTGCTCTATGGATACGCTCTCCACAAGCGCCAAAGGCTGGAGGCCCTTTTTCGGAGCCTCCAGCCCTTGAGGGGACTGAATTACTTCAGTTCAGCCTTGGCACCGGCTTCCACCAGCTTCTTCACAGCGGCTTCAGCGTCAGCCTTGGCAACGCCTTCCTTGACGTTCTTGGGAGCGCCGTCGACCAGGTCCTTGGCTTCCTTCAGACCCAGGCCGGTGATTTCACGCACGGCCTTGATGACGGAAACCTTGTTCGCGCCGGCTTCGGTCAGCACAACGTTGAACTCGGTCTTTTCTTCTGCAGCAGCAGCGCCGCCAGCAGCGCCACCAGCAGCGGGAGCGGCCATGGCGGCAGCGCTCACGCCGAACTTCTCTTCAATGGCCTTCACCAGGTCATTGAGTTCCAGGACCGTCATGCCGTCGAGCGCGGTCAGAAATGCGTCTTTATCGAATGCCATTTTGATTTCCTAACAATATTGGTTAACTGCCGCGCGCTCAGGCTGCGACTGCTTCGGCTGCCGGTTCTTCGGCAGAGCCTTCGCTCTTCTTTGCCGCCAGGGCGCCCAGCACAACGGCCGTACGCGAGATAGGCGACATCAGCAAGCCACACAGTTGTGCCAGCAGAACTTCCTTCGAGGGGATGTTCGCCAGTTGCTTCACACCGTTCACGTCCAGGGCCTTGCCTGCAAACGCACCACCGCGGATCACCAGCTTGTCGTTGGTTTTCGCGAAGTCGGCCACCACCTTGGCGGCAGCCACTGCGTCTTCAGAGAAGCCATAGATCAGAGGGCCGGTCATCTGGTCGGCGACAACGTCGAACTGGCTGCCAGCCACAGCACGGCGGGCCAGCGTGTTCTTCAACACGCTCAGGCTCACACCCTTGCTGCGGGCGTCAACGCGCAGTTTGGTCATGTCGGCGACCGTGATGCCGCGGTATTCCGCGATCACAAGCGTTTGAGCTTTTGCGGCGAGGCTGGTCACTTCATTGATGACCGCTTCTTTCTCACTGCGATTAAGACTCAAGGTCTACTCCTTCAAATGCACACTCGGGGCAGGCCCCTCATGCGCGCTCTTGTTGCAGCGACCAACTGTTTTGGAAATGCATCCATCTGCAGCGGGATCGCCATCTGCGTTGGCCCCTGAGGTTTAAGTGCCGCAAGGCACACCAACGGTCTTGGATGACCCGGCGCATCGCTGCGCCGGCCCACCACTGAGGCAGCCCGCAAGCCGCCTCAAGATTTCTTGGCTATCAGGCCGAGATGGTTTGCGTGTCGACGCGAACGCCCACACCCATGGTCGACGAAACAGCCACCTTGCGCAGGTACAGGCCCTTGCTCGAGGCGGGCTTGGACTTGTTCAGGGCGTCGATCAGCGCAGCCAGGTTGCCTTGCAGCTTCTCGTTGTCGAACGAGCGGCGGCCGATGGTGGCGTGGATGATGCCGGCCTTGTCGACGCGGTATTGCACCTGACCAGCCTTGGCGTTCTTCACGGCCGTGGCCACATCGGGAGTCACCGTACCCACCTTGGGGTTGGGCATCAGGCCGCGCGGGCCCAGGATCTGACCCAGCGTACCGACGACGCGCATGGCGTCGGGGGCAGCGATGACCACGTCGAATGGCATGTCGCCAGCCTTCACGCGGGCAGCCAGGTCGTCCATGCCGACCACGTCGGCGCCAGCAGCCTTGGCTTCTTCAGCCTTGGCGCCTTGGGCGAACACGGCCACGCGGGCGGTCTTGCCAGTGCCGTGGGGCAGCACGACGGCGCCACGAACCACTTGGTCAGACTTCTTGGCGTCCACGCCCAATTGCACGGCCACGTCGATGGATTCATCGAACTTGGCGGTGGCGGCTTCCTTCACCAGCGCCACGGCGTCGGCGAAAGCGTACAGCTTGGTGGACTCCACCTTGCCCTGGAGAGCCTTTTGCTTCTTGGTCAACTTGGCCATTTACACGCCCTCCACAATCACGCCCATCGAACGGGCCGAACCAGCCAGCGTACGCACGGCGGCGTCGACGTCAGCAGCGTTCATGTCCTTCAGCTTGGTGTTGGCGATCTCTTCCAGCTGAGCGCGGGTGATCTTGCCGACCTTGTTCTTCAGGGGGTTGGAGGAGCCCTTGTCCAGCTTGATGGCCTTCTTGATCAGCACAGTCGCCGGAGGCGTCTTGATGATGAAGGTGAAGCTCTTGTCGGCAAAGGCCGTGATGACCACGGGCAGGGGCAGGCCGGGCTCGACACCTTGGGTCTGGGCGTTGAACGCCTTGCAGAATTCCATGATGTTGAGGCCGCGCTGACCCAGCGCAGGACCGATCGGAGGAGAGGGATTAGCCTTACCAGCTGGCACTTGCAGCTTGATGAAGCCGACGATTTTCTTCGCCATTGAATGCTCCTTGCGGGTATAGCGCCGCCGGCCCAACCAACAATAGTTGCAGCCGGCAGCTCCCCGGGGGTTAAAAGACTCTTGCTGACACGCCCTGCACCGAGCCTAAAAATGCAGAGCCAGAGATTGTAAGCGGTAACTCAGGTTTTTTCAACCTGGGCAAATTCAAGCTCGACCGGCGTGGAGCGACCGAAGATCATCACCGAGACGCGCAGGCGGCTCTTTTCGTAGTTGACCTCTTCGACCGAGCCATTGAAGTCCGTGAAGGGGCCTTCCTTGACACGCACCAGTTCGCCGGGCATGAATTCGATCTTGTGGCGCGGCTTGTCCGTGCCTTCCTGCATCTGGCTGACGATCTTGCGCACTTCCTCTTCGGAGATCGGTGCGGGGCGGTTCTTGGCACCACCCACGAAACCCGTCACCTTGCTGGTGTGCTTGACCAGGTGCCAGGTATCGTCGTCCATGACCATCTCGACGAACACGTAGCCAGGGAACAAGCGGCGTTCGGTGGTACGGCGCTGGCCGTTCTTCATCTCCACCACTTCCTCGGTGGGAACCAGGATGCGACCGAACTTGGACTGCATGTCCGAACGCGCGATGCGCTCGATGATGTTGCGCTCCACGGCCTTTTCCATGCCGGAGTAGGCATGGACGATGTACCAGCGCAGATCCGGATTGGCAGGCGTTGCCCCTCCGTCGTTCACACCTGTTTCGACAGCATCCATTACTTCCTCCAGCCCAAAATCAGGTCATACAGGACCCACTCCAGCGTCTTGTCCGTGAACCACAGGAACAAGGCCATGATGACCACAAAGCCGAAGACGTACAAGGTCATCTGCATGGTCTCCTTGCGCGTCGGCCAGACGACCTTCTTGACTTCGCGCCAGGCATCCTGCGCAAAGCTGACGAAACGCTTTCCGGGCTCGGAAACAAGGAACGTGCCAGCAGCCGCAGCCAGACCGACCAGCAGCACCAACCACTGAACGATGGGACCTTGCTTGCTCAGCAGATAGAAACCTGCGATCGCAGCAACGACTAAAGCCGCGACTGCGGCAAGCTTGGCTTTGTCAGCTCCGGAGCTGACCGTTTCAACCTGAGTAGTGGCCATAATCCATTTCTAATGCGCATTTTTTGCGCAACGCCAAGACACCGAAGCCCGCTTTGGGGCGGGCTCGTTGCGATTCCACCATCAGGTGGCAGGGGCAGTAGGAATCGAACCTACAACCTTCGGTTTTGGAGACCGACGCTCTGCCAATTGAGCTATACCCCTACGAATCAATTAGGCAATGATCTTGGCAACCACGCCAGCGCCCACGGTACGGCCGCCTTCGCGGATAGCGAAGCGCAGACCTTCTTCCATGGCGATGGGGGCGATCAGCTTGACGGTGATCGACACGTTATCGCCAGGCATCACCATTTCCTTGTCGGCGGGCAGCTCGATGGAGCCGGTCACGTCGGTCGTGCGGAAATAGAACTGGGGACGGTAGTTGTTGAAGAACGGAGTGTGGCGACCACCTTCGTCCTTGGACAGCACGTACACCTCAGCCGTGAAGTGGGTGTGGGGCTTGATGGAGCCGGGCTTGCACAGCACTTGGCCGCGTTCCACGTCTTCACGCTTGGTGCCGCGCAGCAGCAGGCCCACGTTGTCGCCAGCCTGGCCTTGGTCCAGCAGCTTGCGGAACATTTCCACGCCGGTGACGATGGTCTTCTGGGTGTCGCGGATACCGACGATTTCGATTTCTTCGCCGACCTTGATGATGCCGCGCTCAACGCGACCGGTCACCACGGTGCCACGGCCGGAGATCGAGAACACGTCTTCCACGGGCATTGCGAAGGCACCGTCCACAGCGCGCTCGGGCGTGGGGATGTAGGTGTCCAGGGCTTCAGCCAGACGCAGGATGGCGGGCTCGCCCTTGTCGCTTGCGTCACCTTCCAGGGCCAGCTTGGCCGAGCCGCGGATGATGGGGGTGTCGTCGCCGGGGAAGTCGTACTTGGCCAGCAGCTCGCGCACTTCCATTTCGACCAGCTCCAGCAGCTCTTCGTCGTCCACCATGTCGCACTTGTTCAGGAACACGATGATGTAGGGCACGCCCACCTGACGAGCCAGCAGGATGTGCTCGCGGGTCTGGGGCATCGGGCCGTCAGCGGCCGAGCACACCAGGATAGCGCCGTCCATCTGAGCAGCGCCGGTGATCATGTTCTTGACGTAGTCGGCGTGGCCGGGGCAGTCAACGTGAGCGTAGTGGCGGTTGGCCGTTTCGTACTCGACGTGGGCGGTGTTGATCGTGATGCCGCGGGCCTTTTCTTCAGGTGCTGCGTCGATCTGGTCGTAAGCCTTGGCTTCGCCGCCGAACTTCTTGGACAGAACGGTGGCGATGGCAGCCGTCAGGGTCGTCTTGCCGTGGTCCACGTGACCGATGGTGCCCACGTTGACGTGGGGCTTGGTACGCTCGAATTTTTCTTTAGCCATTTTTCCGACTCCGAAAAAAATCTAAATCACTACAACAGGATTTGGCGCAACCCCATCTAGCGAGCGCACCAGAGAGAATGGTGCCCATGGGCAGGATCGAACTGCCGACCTCTCCCTTACCAAGGGAGTGCTCTACCACTGAGCCACATGGGCCTTGAAGCCGCCGAAGCAACCTCAAAAAACTTTGCTTGCAAACTGGAGCGGGAGACGGGAATCGAACCCGCGTCATTAGCTTGGAAGGCTAGGGTTCTACCATTGAACTACTCCCGCACAGATTGACTGCACGCTGCCACCTTTTCAGATGACTTCTCTTCTTCACCATTACTGGTGGAGGGGACTGGATTCGAACCAGTGTAGGCGTAAGCCAACAGATTTACAGTCTGCCCCCTTTAGCCACTCGGGCACCCCTCCGAAGAGATTTGAATTCTAGCACCGTTTTTTTCGTCTGAAAAAATTCAGTGCATTTTTTTCTCAGGCCACCGGGGCGATCCAAGAAAAATGTGGCGCGGCTGGCGGGGATCGAACCCACGACCCTTGGCTTCGGAGGCCAATACTCTATCCACTGAGCTACAGCCGCTCAAGGCATCGCTGCCCTGCACAAGCCGATGATTGTCGCATGACTTTGCACTACCGCGTACAAGCCCCGCGGCCCCACCCGCTCATTGGGCAGGAGCCTCCGAAACCGTGAAGCCCAGCCCGCGCAGGCAGACATCCACCGCCTGGGCACCCACTTGCTTGAGATCGAAAGCCCGCCCCAGCAGCCAGCTCTGCAGCAGCCCGTCAAACATGGCGCACAGTGCGATCGATGCCTGGTGCGCCGACATGGGCATGGTGACCGCATGGCTTTCGGCGGCGGCACACAGCGCCAGCTCCAGCCGGGACGAAAAGGAGTCCAGTGCCGCACGATTGCGCTCCTGCACCGGCATGAGTTCGCCCACGTACTCCACCTTGAGCAACAGGATCTCGAAGACGCGCCGCGTGCTGTCGTCATCCGCAATGCGCCCGAAGACCACCGCCATCAGGCGCCGCACATATTCCAGCGCATCGCATTCGGAGTCATCTTCGCAGTCGCCCTGAGCGGCCTGCTCCAGCGGGAGCGTGACGCGATCCAGCATGGCATAGAAGAGATCCAGCTTGTCCTTGAAATGCCAGTAGACCGCACCGCGCGTGGCGCCGGCTCGCTGGGCAATCTCGTTGAGCGAGGCCCGGGCGACACCCTGCTCGTAGAACACTTGCTCCGCAGCGTCCAGCAGACTGTTGCGCGTTGCAAACGCATCTTCTTTCGTTCGTCGTGCCAAGATGTATTTCCTTCCATCGTTGAGCCCGGCCATGCCACGCTACGCCATGCTTCGCGCCGCCTTGCAGCAACTGCGGTCATTATACATTCATGTATGTATGTATAATCCGCGACTTGCCCGTGGACACGGGCGTTCCGGATAGCGCTGACCGGAACGTCAACATCGTTATTTGATTCAGCACAAGGACCCATCATGCCCAGCACACGCAGCAATGTGTCAGCCGCTCCGTCCCCTTACAACAGTCTGCGCCTCACCACCGTGGCCCTGGCCGTCACCGCCGCAATGGCCATGGCCGCCTGCGGGAAAAAGCCCGAAGAACAAGCTGCCGCACAGCAGCAGATGCCCGCCGTCCCTGTAGGTGTGGTGGTGGCCACCCCCGCCGATGTGGGACTTGTGACCGAGTTGCCCGGCCGCGTGGACGCGCGCCGCGTGGCCCAGATCCGGGCCCGCAGCGCCGGCATCGTGCAGGAGCGCCTGTTCAAGGAAGGCAGCGACGTGAAGGCCGGCCAGGTGCTGTACCGCATCGATCCGGCGCCCTACCAGGCGACGCTGCAAAGTGCCAAGGCCACGCAGGCCCGTGCCGAGGCCAACCAGGCCCAGGCACTGGCGCAACTGGAACGCTACCGCCCGCTGGTTGCCGCCAACGCGATCAGCAAGCAGGACTTCGTCAATGCAGAGGCTGCCTACAAGCAGGCCCAGGCTGACGTCGCGGCCGGCAAGGCCTCCGTGCGGACCGCCGAGATCAATCTTGGCTATACCAGCGTCACCGCCCCCATTTCTGGCCGCATCGGCCAGTCTCTGGTGACCGAAGGCGCGCTGGTCGGCCAGGGCGAGGCGACCCCGCTGGCCGTGGTCCAGCAGATC
This sequence comes from Delftia sp. WY8, assembly GCF_018437695.1. Classification (NCBI taxonomy): domain Bacteria; kingdom Pseudomonadati; phylum Pseudomonadota; class Betaproteobacteria; order Burkholderiales; family Comamonadaceae; genus Delftia; species Delftia sp. WY8. The sequence goes on along the minus strand of NZ_CP049795.1, from coordinate 4,042,312 downwards.
AATCCGGTCTATGTGAATTTCACCCAGTCGTCCAGCGAAGCCTTCCGGCTGCGCCGCGCGATGGAGCAGGGCAAGCTCAAGAAGGCCGATGGCGCCGAAGCCGCCAGCGTCGAGGTGCGCCTGGACGATGGCACGGCCTACGAACTCAAGGGCAAGCTGCTGTTCACCGACCTGACCGTGGACAGCTCCACCGGCCAGGTCACGCTGCGTGCCGAGGTGCCCAATCCCAAGGGATTGCTGCTGCCCGGCATGTATGTGCGCGTGCGCATGGAGCAGGCCCAGGCGTCCAACGCCATTGCCGTGCCCCAGCAGGCGGTGACGCGCACCGAGACCGGCGACACCGTGAGCGTGGTCAGCGACGACGGCAAGATCACCAAGCGCCAAGTGAAGGTGACCACGGCCCAGAACAACCAGTGGCTGGTCAGCGAAGGCCTGCAGGCGGGCGAGAAGGTGATGGTCGACGGCTTCCAGAAGCTGCAGATGCTGCCACCCGGCACGCCGGTCAAGCCCGTACCGTGGCAGCCCGAGGCCGCAGGCGCCCAGAAGCCGGCCGGCACGGCAGCGCCAGCCCCGCAAGCCGCAGCCGATGCCAAGCCTGCGGACCAGGCAGACAAGAAGTAATCAAGGGGCTCAGCAATGGCCAAGTTCTTTATCGACAGACCGATCTTTGCATGGGTCGTCGCGCTGTTCATCATCGTCCTCGGTGGTATCGCGCTGACCAAGCTCCCGATCGCTCAATATCCCAAGGTGGCTCCTCCGGCCATCGTCATCAACACGGCCTATCCAGGCGCGTCCGCGAAGGTGCTCGAAGACAGCGTGCTGTCCGTGATCGAGCGCGAGATGAACGGCTCGCCCGGTCTGGTCTACATGGAGTCTGTGGCCCAGGCCGACGGCACGGGCAGCATCACCATCAGCTTCGAGGCCGGCACCAACGTGGACCTGGCGCAGGTGGACGTGCAAAACCGCCTCTCGCGCGCCACGCCGCGCCTGCCTGCTTCGGTGACGCAGCAGGGCGTTCGCGTGGACAAGGCGTCGTCCAACTTCCTGCTGTTCATCATGCTGTCGTCCGAGGACGCCAAGGCCTATGACACGGTGGCCCTGGGCGACTATGCCTCGCGCAACATCGTTCCCGAAATCCAGCGTGTGGCAGGCGTGGGCCAGGCACAGCTGTTCGGCACGGAAAAGGCGATGCGCATCTGGTTCGATCCCGCCAAGCTGCAGGGCTACAAGCTCTCGGCCGAGGACGTGACAGCCGCCATCCGCAGCCAGAACGCCCAGGTGGCCAGCGGCGCCATCGGCGACCTGCCCAACATCACGGGCCAGAAGATCGCCGCCACGGTGACGGTGATGGGCCAGCTGTCTTCGATCAGCCAGTTCGAGAACATCGTGCTGCGCGCCAATGCCGATGGCTCCACCGTGCGACTCAAGGACGTGGCCACCATCGAGATCGGCGGCCAGGCCTACGCGACCTCCGCACGCCTGAACGGCAAGGATGCGGTGGGTATCGGCGTGCAGCTGACGCCCAGCGGCAATGCGCTGGCCACGGCCAAGGCCGTGCATGCACGCATGGAGGAACTGAAGAAGTTCTTCCCCAAGGGCGTGAATTACTCCATTCCCTACGACAGCTCCAAATTCGTGAGCATCTCCATCGAGAAGGTGGCCCACACGCTGCTGGAAGCCATCGTGCTGGTGTTCCTGGTGATGTACCTGTTCCTGCAGAACTGGCGCTACACGCTGATCCCGACCATCGTGGTGCCCATTGCACTGCTGGGCACCTTCGCGGTCATGCAGGCCGTGGGCTTCTCGATCAACGTGCTGGCCATGTTCGGCATGGTGCTGGTCATCGGCATCGTGGTGGACGACGCCATCGTGGTCGTGGAGAACGTCGAGCGCATCATGAGCGAGGAAGGCCTGCCGCCGCGCGAGGCCGCGATCAAGGCCATGGGCCAGATCTCGGGCGCCATCGTGGGCATTACGCTGGTGCTGATCGCGGTGTTCATACCGCTGGCTTTCTTCGCGGGGTCCACCGGCAATATCTACCGGCAGTTCTCCATCGTGATGGTCGCCTCCATCAGCTTCTCGGCCTTCATGGCGCTGACGCTGACACCGGCTCTGTGCGCAACCCTGCTCAAGCCCGTGGAGGCCGGCCACAACCACGAGAAGAAAGGCTTCTTCGGCTGGTTCAACCGCACGTTCGCACGCTCGGCCAAGTCCTATGAAGGCTGGGTGGCCCGCCTGCTCAAGCGCTCGGTGCTGATGATCGGCGTGTACCTGGCCGTGATCGCCGGTGCCGTGGTGGTGTTCCGTGGCCTGCCGACCTCATTCCTGCCGACCGAGGACCAGGGCTACTTCATCGTCAACGTGCAACTGCCTCCTGGCGCTGCCAAGGAGCGCACGCTGGAAGTCATGAAGCAGGTCGAGGAGGCCGTGCTGCCGCAGCCCGAAGTGGCCAACATGGTCAGCGTGCTGGGCTTCAGCTTCTCCGGCCAGGGCCAGAACGCCGCCCTCGCCTTCGTGCCGCTCAAGGACTGGTCCGAACGCAAGGGAGCGGACTCCACGGTGGATGCCATGACGGGCCGCATCATGGGCATGACGGCGGGCATACGCGACGCCTTCGTGTTCGCCGTGAACCCGCCGCCCATTCCCGAACTGGGCAATGCCGTGGGCTTCTCGTTCCGCCTGCAGGACCGTGCCGGCCACGGCCACGATGCGCTGATCAATGCGCGCAACATGCTGCTGGGCATGGCCGGGCAGAGCAAGGTGCTGGCCGGCGTGCGTCCCGACGGCCTGGAAGACGCGCCGCAGCTGCGCATTGAGATCGACCGCGACAAGGCCAACGCACTGGGCGTGGACTTCACCTCGATCAATGCGGCGCTGTCCACGGCACTGGGCTCGTCCTACGTCAATGACTTCCCCAACCAGGGTCGTCTGCAGCGCGTGATCGTGCAGGCCGACGCTCCGGCCCGCATGCAGCCCGACGATCTGCTGCGCCTGAACGCGCGCAATGCCAAGGGCGATCCGGTGCCGCTGTCCACGTTCGCGACCACCAAGTGGGTCAAGGGCGCGCAGCAGACGGTGCGCTACAACGGCTACCCGGCCGTGCGCATCGAAGGCTCGGCTGCTCCGGGCTTCAGCTCGGGCGATGCCATGGACGAGATGGAAAAGCTGGCTGCCAAGCTGCCCGAAGGCTTCGGCTTCGAGTGGACCGGCCAGTCGCGTGAGGAAAAGCTGGCGGGCTCGCAAGCCATCTTCCTGTACGCCTTCGCCATCCTGGCCGTGTTCCTGTGCCTGGCCGCTCTGTACGAGAGCTGGTCGATTCCGCTGTCGGTGATTCTGGTCGTGCCGCTGGGTCTGCTGGGCGTGGTGCTTGCCACCTTGCTGCGCAACTATTCCAACGACGTGTACTTCCAGATCGGACTGGTGACGGTGATCGGCCTGTCGGCAAAGAACGCCATCCTGATCGTGGAGTTCGCCAAGGACCTGCAGGCCGAAGGCAAGGGCCTGATCGAGGCCGCGCTGGAAGCCGCGCACCTGCGGTTCCGGCCCATCATCATGACCTCGCTGGCCTTCGGCCTGGGCGTGGTGCCTCTGGTGATCGCCTCCGGCGCCAGCTCCGCCAGCCAGCGTGCCATCGGCACCGGCGTGCTCGGCGGCATGATCACCGGCACCGTGCTGGCCGTGCTGTTCGTGCCCACCTTCTTCGTCGTGGTGCGCAAGCTATTCAAGGGCAAGATCAAAACGCACAACCCGCCGTCCACACCGGCCGGCAAGGAGGCCTTGAGCCATGATTAATCGCAGTACCCCGGTGGCCATCGCCACCGCCGTGCTCCTGGCGGGATGCTCGCTCATCCCCACCTACGAGCGCCCTGCCGCTCCGGTCGCGGCCCAATACACCCGCGCGAACGCCACTGCTGCGGCAGAAGGCGGAACGGCTGCCGCACAGCTGCCCTGGCAGGATTTCTTCCAGGACGCACGCCTGCAGCAACTGGTGCGCACCGCGCTGGACAACAACCGCGACCTGCGCGTGGCCGCGCTCAATATCGAGCGCGCCCAGGCGCAGTACCGGATCACGCGCGCCGACCAGTTCCCGACGGTCGGTGCAGGCGTCAACGCCAGCCGCGCCCCGAATACCACGGGCTCCGGCACCAAGTACGTCAACAGCTACCAGGTCGGCCTGGCCGTGACCTCCTGGGAGCTGGACTTCTTCGGGCGCATCGGCAGCCTGAAGGAAGCGGCCCTGGCCCAGTACCTGGCCACCGAGGAAGCGCGTCACGCCGCGCAGACCAGCCTGGTGGCCGCCGTGGCCAGCGGCTGGTACACGCTGCTGGCCGACGAGCAGTTGCTGAAGATCTCGCGCGACACGCTGCAGACCCGCGAAGAGTCGATCAAGCTGACCAAGCTGCGCTTCGACACGGGCGTGGCCTCCGAGCTGGACTACCGCCAGGCCGTCTCGCTGACCGAAGCTGCGCGCGCCACCCTGGCGCAGCAGCAGCGCCAGCGTGCCCTGGACGAGAACGCCCTGGTGCTGCTGCTGGGCCAGGCGCTGCCTGCGGACGTGGTCGCCAGCCTGGGCTCCAGCCAGGGCCTGCGCGACACGGCCGACCTGCCTGCAGTGCCGGCCGGCCTGCCGTCTGACCTGCTCACGCAGCGCCCCGACATCCGCCAGGCCGAGCAGCAACTGATCAGCGCCAATGCCAACATCGGCGCGGCGCGTGCGGCCTTCTTCCCGCGCATCACGCTGACCGGGCAGTTCGGCACGGCCAGCAACGAGCTGTCGGGCCTGTTCAAGAGCGGCAGCTGGGGTTTCACCCTGGCGCCCTCGGCCCTGCTGCCCATCTTCGATGCGGGCCGCAATTCGGCCAATCTGGCTGCGGCCAAGGTCGATCGCGAAGTCGCCATTGCGCAGTACGAGAAGTCCATCCAGAGCGCCTTCCGCGAAGTCTCCGACGCACTGGACAGCCAAGGCACGCTGCGTGACCAGATCATGGCCCAGCGCGCCCAGCTCGAAGCCGAGCAGGCACGCCTGAAGCTGTCCGACCTGCGCTACAGCAACGGCGTGGCCAGCTACCTGGACCTGCTGGACGCACAGCGCACCCTGTTCGCGCTGGAGCAATCCACCGTGAGCGTGCGCCTGGCGCAACTGCTCAATCAGATCGAGCTGTACAAGGCTCTGGGCGGCGGCTGGACCGACAGGACGGCGACAGCGGCTGCAACCACGCGAACTCCCACGCAGCAATAACCGCATCTGCCGCGCCAACCGCAAAGAGGCGTTCACCGCAAGGTGAACGCCTCTTTGTCATTCAGTGCGGCAAGCATTTGCCAATTGCTTGATCCATCTCATGGCATATGTGCGTCCCAGGTCAACCCGGGTCTGCGCGCAGTGTCTGCAAGAGGGCCGTCGATATAATTTGTTGTTGACTCACGCCCCCACAACACAAGAGGACTTCATGAGCGCAACCCACACCGAAGAAGCCCATACGGGCCCGATCAAGAATCCCAGGCAACTGCTGATAGCGGTGTTTTTCTCGTTCGTGGTTCCGGTGTTCGTGATCATCGGCCTCGTGCAGTACGTGAGTTCGGCCGACAAGTCCGGTGCCGGCGCTTCCCAGACCGAAATGGCCAAGGCTCAGCGCCTGCAGAAGATCGGCCTTGTGGAGATCCGTGATGCCAACCGCCCCCTGCGCGCGGGCGAAGAGGTCTACAAGGGCCAGTGCGCCGCTTGCCACGCCACGGGCGCTGCAGGAGCACCCAAGTTCGAGGATGCTGCGGCCTGGGGCCCTCGCCTTGCACAGGGACTGGAAGGCCTGGTGCACTCGGCACTCAAGGGCAAGGGCGCCATGGCCCCTCAGGGTGGCGGCGACTTCAACGACACCGAAATTGCACGCGGCGTGGTCTACATGGCCAACGCAGCGGGCGGCAAGTTCGAAGAACCCAAGGCCCCTGCCGCAGAAGGCGCCGCGGCAGAAGGCACAGCAGCCCCCGCCAATTGAGCAACACGCGGGACTTCTGGAACCAACCGGCTTCGGCCGGTTTTTTCATGCCCGCGCAGGACTGCGCACGAAACCGTAGCGCTGCGGCAACGCCTCGGCCCGCACCTCTTCACAGGCCGGCAACGCGCCCGCCTCCAGCGCAGCCGCGGCATCGATCATGTCCTGCGTATGGACCAGGCCCAGGCCGGAAGGCGTCGCCAGGTACAGGCGCCCCGTCTCGTCCATCAGCGCTTCGGTGATGGCCCCGGCATCCAGTTCGGCTCCTGTATGGCTGTGCATCTGCAGGCCCTCGCCATCCCAGCGCAACCGCCATATCCAGGGAGCATTCTCCAGCTCCACATACACGCGCTGGGGACCGTTCTGGAAGAACCATCGACCATCGGGCTCGGCCAGGTAGTTGCGGGCGATGAAGTCCGCCAGCTTTTCGTTGCGCACCTCCGCGCCCTTGGCTCCCGGGATTGCGCTGTCGAAAGCACCGCTGGCCTGGGCCTGTTCATCGCGCAGATACCAGCGCCCGCGCTCGTCCAGCCCCAGCCAGCCGCTGCAGGCAGGCACATGGGGCCATTTGGCCATGGCCTGCTTCACGATATCGTCCATTGCATTCATCCTTTTTCGCTGTGCGCCAGCCACTGCGTGACGGCCTGCGGCATGGCCAGTACATGTCCCGGCCAACGCCCCTGTGCAAAACCCACATGACCGCCGTGCGGCGGATGCCACAGCGTAACCCGCGGGCCGACTTCGCCTGGCGCCGGCAGGCTGTACGAAGGGACAAAGGGATCGTCCAGCGCATTGAGCAGCAGTGCAGGCACGGCAATGCTGCCCAGCAGCGGTTTGGCCGCCGCCCGATGCCAATAGTCCTGCGCATCACGAAAGCCGTGGACCGGCGCCGTGAACGCATCGTCAAACTCTCTCAGATCACGTGCACGCAGCACGGCATCACGATCGAAGAGACCGGGAAACTGCGCCCACTTGAGCAGCGCCTTGGGCACCAGGGTGCGCAGGAACATGCGCGTGTAGATCCAGCGGTTCAGCCCTTTCCCCAGCGCCGTTCCCCCGGCGGCCAGGTCCAGCGGCGCACTCACCGCCGCCAGGGCCTGCACCACCTCGGCAGCCTTGTCCGCCTGCACGCCCGCCCAGCGTGCCAGCGCATTGCCGCCCAGGGAGACACCAACCGCATGCAGCGGGCGAGAAGACCGCTCGCGCAGGCGGCGCAGTATCCAGTCCACCTCCTGCACATCGCCCGAGTGATAGGCGCGCGGCGCCCGGTTGACCTCGCCGCTGCAGCCGCGAAAGTGCGGCACGGCCATGTGCCAGCCGCGCTGTTCGGCCACACAGGCCATGGCCTGGGCATAGTGGCTGTTCGCCGAGCCTTCAAGGCCATGGAAAAGCACCAGCCATGGCGCATCGGCAGGCAGGGTGGGAGCACTGCCGAAGGCGACATCGATGAAGTCGCCATCCGGGGTATCCCAGCGCTCCCACCGCCACCGGGGTGCCGCATGGCCGGCCGGCCGACGGTGCGCGAACAGCGCCGGCCAGATGGTCTGTGCGTGGCCACCGGGCAGCCAGCGCGCCGCGTTGAATTGATGCATAGAGCCCGTTTGCAGTCCTTGTCCCAGTCGCTGCGAATGGCCTTTGCCCTACAGGGCGGCGGGCCGGGTGCGCAGCACAATCGCCAGCGATGCGCAGCATCGTGCACGATACTGTCTTCCATTGTCGCTTTCAGGTTGTCATCTCATGAAACGTCTAATCGCCACACTTGCCACCGTTCTGGTACTGACCGGCTGCGGCTACAACGATTTCCAGCGCCTTGACGAACAGACCAAGTCGGCCTGGAGCGAGGTGCTCAACCAGTACCAGCGCCGTGCCGACCTGGTACCCAACATCGTGGCCTCGGTCAAGGGCGAGGCCAATTTCGAGCAGGAGACCCTGACCAAGGTGGTGGAGGCGCGCGCCAAGGCCACCTCCATCCAGGCCACGCCCGAGCTGGTCAACAACCCCGAGGCTTTCAACAAGTTCCAGCAGGCGCAGGGTGAGCTGTCCAGTGCGCTGTCCCGGCTGATGGTGGTGGCCGAGCGCTACCCCCAGTTGCAGGCCAATCAAGGCTTCCGCGACCTGCGCGTGACGCTGGAGGGCACGGAGAACCGCATCACCGTGGCGCGCAACCAGTACATCCAGGCCGTGCAGTCCTACAACGTGCTGGCGCGCAGCTTTCCGACCAATCTGACGGCCAAGGTCTTCAGCTATGAGCCCAAGCCCACCTTCAGCGTGCAGAACGAGGCCGAAATCTCTCGCCCGCCCACGGTGGACTTCGGCAACAAGTAAACCGTGACCACATCCCTGGCGCCGCTCTGGCGCATGCTTTGCGCCCTGCTCCTGGCAGCGTTGTTGCTGCCAGGCAGCGCGCTGGCGCAGGCTCCGCAACCCGTCCCCCCGCTGACGGCCCGGCTCATCGACCAGACGGGCACGCTGTCGCCCGACGATGCACGGGCCATTGAAGACAGGCTGCGCAGCATTGAACAGAAGTCGGGCTCGCAGGTCGTTGTGCTGATGGTGGCCACCACGGCGCCGGAGGACATCGCCGCCTATGCCTGGCGCGTGGCCAGCGACTGGAAGATAGGCCGCCGCGACGTGGGCGACGGGCTGTTGATGGTGATTGCCAAGAACGACAGGCGCATGCGGCTGGAAGTGGCCCGCGCGCTGGAAGGCGCCATCCCCGACCTGGCGGCCGCTCGCATCATCGACCAGCAGATGACCCCGCGCTTTCGCCAGGGCGACTATGCGGGCGGCATCGCCGCTGCGCTGGACCAGGTGGCGGCACGCATTGCGGGCGAGCAGCTGCCGGCCCCCTCCCCCAATGCCCCTTCTTCCAAAAGCCCGGACCGTGGCTTCGACATGGAAGACCTGATGCTGTTCTTCTTTTTCGGTGTGGTCATCGCGGGCCCCATCCTGCGCTCGATGCTGGGCCGGCCCCTGGCCTCGGTGCTGGCAGGCACAGGCGCCGGCATTGCCGCCTATGTGGTGACCGCCAGTCTGCTGGTGGCTGGCGGAGCAGGCATCGTCGCTCTGCTGTTCACCTTGCTGGGCAGCGGCCGCTCCGGCAGGGGTGGCGGTGGATGGGGCGGAGGGGGTGGCTACGGCGGTGGTTTTGGCGGAGGCGGCGGACGAAGCAGTGGCGGCGGAGGCTTCAGCTCCGGGGGAGGCGGCAGTTTTGGGGGCGGCGGCGCCTCGGGGAGTTGGTGAGATGGCGGCTGCAATCACAGGCTTTGTTCAGCGTCTGGTCCGGCTGCTGCGCCACCATTGGGCCGAAGGGCAGCTGCGGCGTGCACTCCCACCCGAGACCCTGGCGGAGCTGGAGCGCCTGATCACCATGAGCGAGCAGCGCCATACAGGACAGATCCGTATCTGCGTCGAGCCCGGCCTGCCGCCCAGCTACATCTGGCGCGATGCCACGCCGCGCGAGCGCGCCATCACGCTGTTCGGCAAGCTGCGCGTCTGGGATACCGAGCACAACAACGGCGCCCTGATCTATCTGCTGCTGGCCGACCACGCCATCGAGATCGTCGCCGACCGCGCCCTGGCGCGCACCCTGCCTGCGCAGCAGTGGCAGACGCTGATCAGTGACATGCAGGCCGCTTTCCAGGGCGGCCACTATGCCATGGGCATGACGGCGGCGCTCGAGCGCGTGAGCCTGCTGCTGGAAACCAACTTCCCGCGCGACCCGTTGCAGCCTGTGCACGAAGGTGGCGACAATCTTCCCGATACCGTCGTGATACAGCGGCACTGAGGCAAAACGACCCTCAGACCGAGCGCCCCCCTTCATCGAGCTATCGCGGGCACGGAGGCTGTGATAGCGTCACGCCATTTCATCAAGGAGCATCCACACCATGAAGAACACCCTGGCCCGCCTGGGCCTGCTGGCCGCCGTGCTGGCCCTGAGCGCCTGCGCAAGCCCCGTCCTCGATGACTCGCAAGAGTACGACTATGTGCTCAGCTGCAAGCTGCGCGAGGACGACCCCAAGCGATGCGAGCAGCAGATCCGCGCGCTGTGCCCCGTGCCAGCCAAGGCCGTGACGCACAAGTCGCGCACGGTCGACCCCAAGGACAACGCCGTGACCTACGTCTACCAGGCCCGCTGCGGCGACTGAGACGCCTGCGCACCATGAAAAAAGCCGCCCGAGGGCGGCTTTCTTGCGGCTGGTCCCGGCAGGGCTCAGCGCTTTTGGCGGAACTTGCGCAGGGCCGCGATCTGGGCGGCCATGACGGCCAGCTCGGACTGGGCACGCGCCAGATCGACTTCGCTCTTGGCGTTCTTCAGCGCTTCCTCGGCTTCGAGCTTGGCCTTCTCGGCCTTCTCGGCGTCCAGGTCGGCACCGCGGATGGCGGTGTCGGACAGCACGGTCACGCAGTTGGGCTGCACTTCCAGGATGCCGCCGGCCACGAAGACGAACTCTTCGCTGCCGTCAGCCATCTCGATACGCACCGAGCCGGGCTTGATGCGCGTGATCAGCGGAGTGTGGCGGGGAAAAATGCCCAGTTCGCCGGATTCACCGGGCAGGGCGACAAAGCGCGCTTCACCGGAGAAGATGGACTCTTCGGCACTGACCACATCAACGTGGATGGTGTTCATCTTTGCTCCTCAGAAAAGGTAGGACTGGAACTTGGAACCGGCAGGGCCCAGATCGGGGACACCGAGCAAGGGCCGCCCCTCGGCGAGGGTGTCGTCCCCCTCCCCCGCAAAGCGGGTAGAGAGGGGGAGGCGACGCAGTCGCTCAGGGGGTGCCGCAGGCTCAAGCCGCCAGCTTCTTGGCCTTCTCGAAGGCTTCGTCGATGGTGCCAACCATGTAGAAGGCCTGCTCGGGCAGGTGATCGCACTCGCCGGCGCAGATCATCTTGAAACCACGGATGGTTTCAGCCAGCGACACGTACTTGCCGGGAGCGCCAGTGAACACTTCGGCCACGTGGAAAGGCTGCGACAGGAAACGCTGGATCTTGCGGGCGCGGGCCACGGTCAGCTTGTCTTCGGGAGCCAGCTCGTCCATGCCCAGAATGGCGATGATGTCGCGCAGTTCCTTGTAGCGCTGCAGCGTGCCCTGCACTTCGCGGGCCACCTTGTAGTGCTCTTCACCCACGACCTGGGGGTCCAGCTGGCGGCTGGTGGAGTCCAGCGGGTCGACAGCGGGGTAGATACCCAGCGAAGCGATGTCACGCGACAGCACCACGGTGGAGTCCAAGTGGGCGAACGTCGTGGCAGGCGAGGGGTCGGTCAAGTCATCGGCAGGCACGTAAACGGCCTGGATGGAAGTGATCGAACCGACCTTGGTCGAGGTGATGCGCTCTTGCAGGCGGCCCATTTCCTCGGCCAGCGTGGGCTGGTAGCCCACGGCGGAAGGCATGCGGCCCAGCAGAGCGGACACTTCGGTACCGGCCAGCGTGTAGCGGTAGATGTTGTCCACGAAGAACAGCACGTCCTTGCCTTCGTCACGGAAGGCTTCGGCCATGGTCAGGCCGGTCAGCGCCACGCGCAGACGGTTGCCCGGGGGTTCGTTCATCTGGCCGTAGACCATGGCGACCTTGGAGTCGTTCAGCGACTCCTGGTTGACCACGCCGGCGTCCGACATTTCGTGATAGAAGTCATTGCCTTCACGGGTACGTTCACCCACACCGGCAAACACCGACAGACCACCGTGGCCCTTGGCGATGTTGTTGATGAGTTCCATCATGTTCACGGTCTTGCCCACGCCGGCGCCACCGAACAGACCCACCTTGCCGCCCTTGGCGAAGGGAGAGATCAGGTCGATCACCTTGATGCCGGTTTCCAGCAGTTCCTGCGAAGGCGACAGCTCGTCATAAGCCGGTGCCTTGCGGTGGATGGGGGCCGTCAGGGCCTGATCCACGGGACCGCGTTCGTCGATGGGGTTGCCCAGCACGTCCATGATGCGACCCAGCGTCGCCTTGCCCACGGGCACGGTGATGGGGTTGCCGGTGTTGGACACCATCAGGCCACGACGCAGACCGTCGGACGAGCCCAGGGCGATGGTACGCACAACGCCGTCACCCAGCAGTTGCTGCACTTCCAGCGTCAGGGCCGAGCCGTCGAGCTTCAGGGCATCGAACACCTTGGGCATTGCGTTGCGGGGGAACTCGACGTCCACCACAGCGCCAATACATTGAACAATCTTGCCTTGCACTTGAGCCATTTTTTGCTCCAATTAGTTTGTCTGTTAAAGCCGTTTACACCGCAGCGGCGCCAGCCACGATTTCCGACAGTTCGGTCGTGATGGCTGCCTGACGCGTCTTGTTGTAGACGAGCTTCAACTCGCTGATGACGTTGCCGGCGTTGTCGGTCGCGGCCTTCATGGCCACCATGCGCGCCGATTGCTCGGACGCCATGTTTTCTGCAACCGCTTGGTAGACCAGGGACTCTGCGTAACGCACGAGCAGCTCGTCGATCACGGACTGCGCATCGGGTTCGTAGATGTAGTCCCAGCTATGGCCAGACGTCTTCTCGGCCTGCATGCTCTCGGACGACAGGGGCAGCAACTGCTCCACCACCGATTCCTGCTTCATGGTGTTGATGAACTTGGTGTAGCTCAGGTACACCGCGCTCAGCTTGCCCGCTGCGTACGCATCGAGCAGCACCTTCACAGGGCCGATCAGCTTTTCCAGATGGGGCGTATCGCCCAGACCCGTCGCGTGCGAAACCACCTTGGCGCCGACACGGTTCAGAAAGCCCAGACCCTTGTTGCCAATGGCCACCGCTTCTGCCGACACGCCTTGATCCTGCAGCTCCCGCAGCTTGGCCGTGACAGCACGCAACACGTTGGTGTTCATGCCGCCGCACAACCCCTTGTCCGTCGTCACAACGATGACGCCGGCAGTCTTGGCATCACCGTTCACTTGCATGAACGGGTGCACGTACTCGGGGTTGGCTTGGCCAAGATGGACTGCAATGTTGCGGATCTTTTCGCTGTACGGGCGTGCAGCCAGCATCCGTTCCTGCGCCTTGCGCATCTTGGATGCGGCCACCATTTCCATGGCTTTGGTGATCTTCTTGGTGTTTTCCACCGATTTGATCTTGCCGCGAATTTCCTTACCTGCTGCCATGATGGCTCCTCGTCCGGTTTAAGCGAACGACTTCTTGAACGCAACGATGGCGGCGTTCAATTCGGCTTCGGAATCCTTGTCCATGGCCTTGGAAGCGTTCAGCTTGTCGATCAGGGCGCCGTGGCTGGTCTTCAGGAACTGGTGCAGACCAGACTCGAAAGCCAGCACTTGCTTGACCTGGATATCGTCCATGTAGCCCTTGTTCACTGCGAACAGCGAAGCGCCCATCAGGGCGGTGGACAGGGGGCTGTACTGGGCCTGCTTGAGCAGTTCGGTCACGCGGGCACCGCGGTCGAGCTGCTTGCGGGTGGCTTCGTCCAGGTCGGAGGCGAACTGCGCGAAGGCAGCCAGCTCACGGTATTGCGCCAGGTCGGTACGGATACCGCCGGACTGGCCCTTGACCAGCTTGGTCTGTGCAGCACCACCGACGCGCGACACCGAGATACCGGCGTTGATGGCGGGGCGGATACCGGCGTTGAACAGGCTGGTTTCCAGGAAGATCTGGCCGTCCGTGATCGAGATCACGTTGGTGGGCACGAAGGCCGACACGTCACCCGCCTGGGTTTCGATGATGGGCAGAGCCGTCAGCGAACCCGTCTTGCCCTTGACTTCACCCTTGGTGAAGGCTTCGACATAGTCGGCATTCACGCGGGCTGCGCGCTCGAGCAGGCGGCTGTGGAGATAGAACACGTCGCCGGGGAAGGCTTCGCGGCCCGGGGGACGGCGCAGCAGCAGCGAAACCTGGCGGTAGGCCACGGCCTGCTTGGACAGGTCGTCATAGACGATCAGCGCGTCTTCGCCGCGGTCGCGGAAGTACTCGCCCATCGTGCAGCCCGAGTAGGCCGACACGTACTGCATGGCAGCGGATTCGGAAGCGGTGGCAGCCACGACGATGGTGTATTCCATCGCGCCGGCCTGCTCCAGGGCACGCACCACGTTCTTGATCGAGGAAGCCTTCTGGCCGATCGCAACGTAGATGCAGGTAACGCCCTGACCCTTCTGGTTGATGATGGCGTCGATGGCCACGGCGGTCTTGCCGGTCTGGCGGTCGCCGATGATCAGTTCGCGCTGGCCACGGCCGACGGGCACCATCGAGTCGATGGACTTGATGCCGGTCTGCAGGGGCTGGTCCACGGACTGGCGTGCGATCACGCCGGGAGCAACCTTCTCGATCACGTCCGTCATCTTGGCGTTGATCGGGCCCTTGCCGTCGATGGGCTGACCCAGGGCGTTGACCACGCGGCCGATGAGTTCGGGGCCGACGGGCACTTCCAGAATGCGGCCCGTGCACTTGACGGTGTCGCCTTCGGAGATGTGCTCGTACTCGCCCAGAATCACGGCGCCGACGGAGTCGCGCTCGAGGTTCAGCGCCAGGCCGAAGGAGGGCTGGCCGTCCTTGCCTGCGGGGAATTCCAGCATTTCGCCTTGCATCACGTCCGACAGGCCGTGCACGCGCACGATACCGTCGGTCACCGAAACCACGGTGCCTTCGTTACGGATGTCGCTGCTGCCAGCCAGACCCTCGATGCGGCTCTTGATCAGTTCAGAAATTTCTGCGGGATTGAGTTGCATGACTCTTTCCTTCTTTAGCTTTGGTTAGCCGAGACCTCAGTCGCGTTGTTACGCAATGAGGGCCGCTTTCATTTGTTCCAGGCGGGCCTTGACGGAGGTGTCAAGAACTTCATCACCCACCACGACGCGGATGCCACCGATCAGGGACTGATCTTGCTGCACCGACAGGTTCAGCTTTCGGCCGAAACGCTTCTCCAGCGAAGTCCCGAGTGCGGCCAGTGCGGCAGCATCTATGGGGAATGCGCTTTGAACCACGGCGTCGGACGAGCCACCGGCGCGGTTCACGAGGCTGCGAAACTGGGCCGCCACTTCTGGCAGGGCTTGCAGTCGGCCGTTTTCAATGATGACGCGCAGAAAGTTGCGTGCGGCATCGGGCAATGCCGAGCCGGCCACGCCGCTGATGACGTCGAACAGTTGTTCGTCGGTCACCTTGGGGTCGTCGGCCAGCTGGCGCAATTGCGGATTGGCGGCAATCGCCGCCAATTCCTCCGCCCAGGCAACAGTGCCGGACAGGTCAGCACCCTGCTGGGTGCTGACCTTGAACAGGGCATCTGCGTAAGGACGGGCAATGGTGGCGAGTTCTGCCATGTTTGCTCTTCCTTACAGCTCGGTCTTCAGGCGGTTCAGCAGGTCGGCATGGACGCCGGCATCCACTTCCTTGCGCAGGATCTGCTCGGCGCCCTTGACGGCCAGCGCAGCCACTTGCTCGCGCAGGGCTTCACGGGCCTGGATTGTCTGCTGCTCGGCCTCGGCGCGGGCAGCAGCAACAATCTTGTTGCCTTCTTCGGAGGCACGGGCCTTGGCTTCTTCGATGATGGCCTGGGCACGGCGTTCGGCGTCCGCAAGCCGCGATGCCGTTTCGTTGCGCGTCTGGGCCAGTTCCTGCTCGACGCGCTTGTTGGCAGCGGCCAGGTCGGTCTTGGCCTTGTCGGCAGCAGCGAGGCCATCGGCGATTTTCAGAGCTCGTTCATCCAGCGCCTTCGCGATCGGGGGCCACACGAACTTCATCGTGAACAGCACCAGGATCAGGAAAACGATGGCCTGGACGAACAGGGTCGCGTTGATACTCACGGCAACACCTTTCTATCTAGGGCGTTGATCGGAGCTTAGGCCAGGACGAAGGGGTTGGCGAAAGCGAACAGCAGAGCGATGGCCACACCGATCAGGAAGGCAGCGTCGATCAGACCGGCCAAGATGAACATCTTGGTTTGCAGTTCGTTGATCAGCTCAGGCTGACGTGCCGACGATTCCAGGAACTTGCCACCCATCAGGGCGATACCGATCGAAGCGCCGATAGCGCCCAGACCAACGATCAGACCACAAGCCAGAGCGACGAGACCGAGAATGTTTTCCATGATGACTCCTGAGATTAAAGAAAGAGAAAGGTTGAGAGGGAAAGGAAATGGTCAGTGGGCTTCATGCGCCTGGCCGAGATAGATCAGCGTCAGCATCATGAAAATGAAGGCCTGCAGGGTGATGATCAGAATGTGGAAGATCGCCCAGATAGAGCCTGCAATGATGTGCCCCAAGGGGAGCAACACACCGGAAAGCGACATGGCAGCCGCACCGCCCATCAGAGCGATCAGACAGAACACCAACTCACCAGCGTACATGTTGCCGAACAGTCGCATGCCATGCGAAACCGTCTTGGCGACATATTCAATGATTTGCATGGCCAGGTTCACGACACCCAGGATCAGTGCAAACACGGGATTCTTGCTGGTGCCGAACGGGGCAGTCACCAGTTCGTGGGCCCAGCCGCCCATGCCCTTGATCTTGATGCTGTAGAAGAAGCACAGGATCAGCACGGCCGAGGACAGGCCCAGCGTGGTCGAGAGGTCAGCCGTGGGAACGACGCGCAGGTAGGCGTGCGAGTCACCCTGGAAGCCCTGCCACAGCACCGGCAGCAGGTCCACCGGCAGCATGTCCATGGCGTTCATCATGAAGATCCACACGAACACGGTCAGTGCCAGGGGAGCGATGAACTTGCGGCTTTGCGCGTTGTGGATGTTGGCCTTGGCCTGGTTGTCCACCATCTCGACCAGCAGCTCTACAGCCGCCTGGAAGCGCCCCGGAACGCCCGATGTGGCCTTGCGCGCGGCAAGCCACAGCACGAACAGGCTCAGCACGCCCAGCGTGGCGCTGACGACGATCGAGTCCAGGTTGATGACCGAAAAGTCGATGATCGACTTTTGCTTGATGTTCTGGAGGTGCTGCAGGTGGTGAACGATGTATTCACTTGCAGTAGGTGCGTGCGCGTCTGCGGCCATCGGTCAACTTCTCTTCAAATATCAATCGGTTTTTCGGACACTGGATCGCACTATCAGCGCGACCCAATACGTTTTCATGACGACTACCAAGCCCGCCAGCAGCGCCAGCCAACTCAGCCCCGGGACCAGCTTGGGTGCAGCCGCCAGCATGGCAATGCACAGCACCAGCTTCACCAGTTCCCAGCCAAAAATTCCCACCATGGCGGCTGCAGCGCCGCCCGGCCTCTTTCGTACGACGGCACGCGCAAACAGCGCTGCCGGCAACACCACCGACAAGGCACCGTAGGCAGCCGACCATCCGACTTCGGCGCGCCCCGTCACCAGCCATGCGACCAGTGCCACCAGCACGCCCACCACCGCCTGGACCACCACGAAACGCCACACAGACATCTGCGGGTTTCGCGTGCGCCACTCCTGAGCCTCCTCGGAGGTCAGGGGCTTGAAGTCGGAATCCTCGCCCTCAAGTTCCCTGTCAGCGTCTGTGTCGGCGGCGTAGTTTTTCATTGAATTCTCTAAGGCCGCAGACCAGACAAGACTTTTTCACAAAGCCTCTGATTATAAGTAAAAACCCCTGCCGAACGATAGGGGTTGTTACGGGCATGCCCAAAACGGAGGCGGCGACCGGGCTGTGTGGCAGCCGGCCAACAGCGCCAGCCTCGCGCCGCAGGCCACTTGTTTGTTGTGCGTGGAGTTCTCGTGGCGGACGACGCGGCAGCCCCGGGCTGCGACATGGCCGCGAACGATAGCGCACAATCGCCTCCAACGCCAAGCGATTAACCTTGATTCACCTATGACCGACGCCTCCACCCCTACCCCCACCCCAGCCACCGAGCCGGGCGCGGACCCGCGCAAGGATTCGCTGATCGAGTACCCGTCGCAGTTCCCCATCAAGGTCATGGGCGTCAAGGCCGAGCATCTGGTGCACGAGATCACCCAGATCGCCCAACGCTTCGACCCTGCCTTTGACGCCAGCACCATTGAATTGCGCCCCAGCAGCAGCGGCAAATACCTGGGCGTCACCGTCACGGTGACGGCGACCAGCCGCGAACAACTCGACGATCTGTACCGCGCCTTCACCTCGCATCCGCTGGTGAAAGTGGTGCTGTGAGCACCCTTGACGCGCAGCAGTCGCAGTCATTGGACCTGCGCCTGCTGGGCCGCACGGACTACGAGGCCACGGTGCAGGCCATGCAGGCCTTCACCAGCCAACGCGACGCCGGCACGCGCGACGAGCTGTGGATATGCGAGCACTCCGCACATTTCACACAAGGCCTCGCCGGCAAAAGTGACCACTTGCTGAGCCCTGGCGACATTCCCGTGGTGGCCACCAACCGCGGCGGACAGGTCACCTACCACGGCCCGGGCCAGGTGGTCGCCTATCCCTTGCTGGACCTGCAGCGCCTGGGCTACTTCGTCAAGGAATACGTGTTCCGCATCGAGGATGCGGTCATCCGCACGCTGGAGCATTTCGGCATCACCGGCCACCGCGTGGAAGGCGCCCCCGGCATCTACGTGCGCCTCGACGACCCTCGCAGCCATGCCATGCTGCCCCAGCGCCCGCAACTGCGCGCACCCGGCTCGCCCGCGCCCCAACCCGATTTTTCGGGGCTTGGCAAGATTGCAGCCCTGGGCATCAAGGTCAGCCGGCATTGCACCTATCACGGCGTTGCATTGAACGCCGCCATGGACCTGGAACCCTACGGCCGGATCAACCCTTGCGGCTACG
Source organism: Delftia sp. WY8 (assembly GCF_018437695.1). Classification (NCBI taxonomy): domain Bacteria; kingdom Pseudomonadati; phylum Pseudomonadota; class Betaproteobacteria; order Burkholderiales; family Comamonadaceae; genus Delftia; species Delftia sp. WY8. Next base: position 4,023,650 of record NZ_CP049795.1, on the reverse strand, counting down.
CAGGGCTGCAAACGGTGGACCTTTCTACAATCGGCGTTCAGACAACCTGGGACGAAGCCGCGCGCGTGCTGGGACGACAGTTGCAGCGCCGCCTAGCCCCCTGAATCCAGAACCATGACCACCAACACCGTCGTGCGCGAAGCGCAGTCACAAGCCGAGTACAACCCGCTGGCCAAGCAGAAGGCGGCAGCGAAGCTTTCGCGCATCCCGATCAAGGTCGAGCATGGCGAAGCACTCAAGAAGCCCGAGTGGATTCGCGTCAAGGCGGGCAGCCCCACCACGCGCTTCTACGAGATCAAGGACATCCTGCGCGCCAACAAGCTGCACACGGTCTGCGAGGAAGCCTCCTGCCCCAACATCGGCGAGTGCTTTGGCAAGGGCACGGCCACCTTCATGATCATGGGAGACAAGTGCACGCGCCGCTGCCCGTTCTGCGATGTGGGCCACGGCCGTCCCGACCCGCTGGACACCAACGAACCGCTCAACCTCGCCAAGACGATTGCCGAGCTGCGCCTGAAATACGTGGTCATCACCAGCGTGGATCGCGACGACCTGCGCGATGGTGGCTCGGGCCACTTCGTCGAGTGCATCAAGAACATCCGCGAGCTCTCGCCGCTGACCCAGATCGAGATCCTGGTGCCCGACTTCCGTGGCCGCGACGACCGTGCGCTGGAAATCCTCAAGGCCGCGCCTCCCGATGTGATGAACCACAACCTGGAGACCGCACCGCGCCTGTACAAGGAAGCGCGTCCCGGCTCGGACTACCAGTTCTCGCTGAACCTGCTCAAGAAGTTCAAGGCCTTGCACCCCAAGGTTCCGACCAAGAGCGGCATCATGGTCGGCCTGGGCGAGACCGATGAGGAAATCCTGCAGGTCATGCGCGACATGCGTGCGCATGACATCGACATGCTGACCATCGGCCAATACCTGGCACCCAGCAACAGCCACCTGCCGGTGCGTCGCTACGTGCACCCCGACACCTTCAAGATGTTCGAGGAAGAGGCGTACAAGATGGGCTTCACGCATGCAGCCGTGGGCGCCATGGTGCGCTCGAGCTACCACGCGGACCAGCAGGCACACGCCGCCGGCGTCTGAGCCGGCGATGGCCGCCTGCCTGCAGGGCGGCCTTCTTCACGCACTTCGGGGATGGCCTTTGCAGGCCATCCCCTTTTTCATGTCTGGAGGCATGCCATTCAGGCGCCGGTTTTGACCTGAATACACATTCAGCAACAAACAATCGATGCCATGTGTCACCGGCATCTCGGTTGATGAATTTCCCGATCTCTTTATGATGCCGATTTTCCGAATGCTTTCTGCATTCAAAAAATCCGAACGACCCAGGAATGCGGCTCAACGACATGAAATCCCGGATTTCGGGCGTTCGGGCGCCGCTCCATTGACAAAGGGATAAGTGCATATGGCCAATGACGAGCAAAAGGACCGTGCAGCATTCGATGCCGCCATACAGGCACTGAAAGCAGAGGTTGCCAATGCCGGGGTGCATCTCTCGCTGGACTCATCTGCACGCCTGGCCTATGCCCGACAGATTCAGGCCATGGCCAACGAGCTTCAGTTGCAGGCCACGAGCGGTCGCATCACCTGGGGACAGGCTGCACAACAGGCCCAGGAGGCGCGCAATGTCATCATGGAGATCATCCGAGGCCGCAGCACCCCCGTGGGCAGAGCCATGGCGCAACGCATCAAGAGCGAGGGCAAGACGCTCAATGAGCTGATTGCCCGCAAGGCCCAGCAATTGCACGGCCCCAACGTGCGGTTCGATCGCCTCACGGCGGCCCAGCAAAACGCCGTGTATGGCGAAATCGTCAAATCCGCCGGCAAGTCCAATGCCGCCATCACCCAGAGAATGCGCACGCTCTCCCGGGCAGGACGCGGCCTCCTGGTCTTCTCCATTGCGGTATCGGTCTACACCATCGCCAACGCAGACAACAAGGTGGAGGCCGCCGGCAAGGAATTGGCCGTCACAGGTGCCGGGATCGGTGGAGGCATGGCAGGTGGTGCCCTGGCCGGGCTGGCCTGCGGGCCCGGGGCACCTGCTTGCGTGGTGGTCGGCGCATTTGTCGGCGGGGCACTGGCTGCCATAGGCGTCGAATTCCTCTGGTGACACTTCAGGACAACAGATGCGCATCCTCTCCGACCGGCAGTTGTCACTGCAGCCCGCCGCATCCCATCCTGCAGGGCAGGTACCGCAAAGCCGCCTGGTGCTCAACGGGAATGCAACGCCCTTTCTGGTGGACGGCACCATTCTCGAGGCAGCCTTTCAATGGAACGACCTCTACCTTCTGTTCACCACCGATGACACGCCCATGGAGGAGATGCTGCGGATCACGCTGCTCGACGAGAATTTGCAGGCACTCGACAAGGCCGTGATAGGCAGCATGTATTCCACGGGCAGCTTCTCGTTGCTGCCATCGGACGAACGATCGCTGGTGCGATTTCGATTCATGGGAAATACGGACTGGAGTGTCGAAATCCTGCAGGAACCTGGATTCCGGCTGCCATTTCTTGGCGATCCGCGCGCCGTCACGCGCCCCCTGGGGTTTTCGCGGCGCTTTGTCGTACGAGGCCATCCTGAGCCGGAAAACAACTGATGCCGACGCAGTTGAAGGCAATAAAAAAGCAGGGCCAACGTGCATGCCCTGCTTGAATTGAATGCAATCGTGCTTTCCCGTTCCACGTAGAAAAAAAGCCTGGCTAACCGGCAGACCGCTGGCTGGCAAACCGACTTGCTGCAGGCTGAACAGGCCTGGCGAGTCGCCCCACGATGAAACTGAAAAAGCTTGCAGCTCGAATTCCCCACCAGAGAGCTTCTTGCTGCATTGGAGCGGATCATAACATCGAATGAGAATCAATCGCAACTGAAGTTGTGATTTTTTTGCCTCGCGTCTTCACTTGACCGAAGTCATGGGCTCAGCAGCGCTGCCGGGCTGTCCGAACGAAGGACTTCCTGCGCCCAGGCGGCCAGCTTGCGTGTGTCGGCACGCAAGATTTCCTGCTTGACGACCAGGATCTGCGCCGGATGCATGGAAAAGCTGCGCAGGCCCAGGCCCAGCAGCAGGCGCGTCATGGCCACATCGCCGGCGGTCTCCCCGCAGACACAGACGCTCTTGCCTTGCTCCCTTCCTTCGGCGATCACATCCGCCACCAGCTTGAGCACGGCGGGATGCAGGGGATCGTAGAGATGGGCCACGGTCTCGTCGGCGCGGTCGATGGCCAGCGTGTACTGGATCAGGTCGTTGGTGCCGATGGACAGGAAGTCGAAATAGCGCAGGAAGGTGCGCACGATCAGCGCTGCCGCAGGCACCTCGATCATGGCGCCCAGCTTGACCGGGCCGTGCGCCACGCCGCGCGCGTCAAGCTCGCTTTGCGCCAACCTCACCTGGGCCAGGGTCTGCTCGATCTCGCTTTGGTGGGCCAGCATGGGGAACAGCAGATGGATCTGCCCATGCGCGGCAGCACGCAGGATGGCGCGCAGCTGGGTGCGGAACATGGCCGGATCGGCCAGGCTCCAGCGGATGGCGCGCAGACCCAGCGCGGGGTTCAGGTAGTAGTCCTTGGGCTGGGCCTTGTCCAGCGGCTTGTCGGCGCCCACGTCCAGCGTGCGAATGGTCACGGGCATGCCCTGCATTCCATCCACGGCTTCGCGGTAGGCCCGGTATTGCTCTTCCTCGCCGGGCAGGTTGCCGCCACGCCCCATGAACAGGAATTCCGTGCGGAACAGCCCCACGCCCACCGCGCCCGCATGCACGGCCGCAGGCCCGTCGCCGGGCTGCTCGATGTTGGCCAGCAGCTCGATACGCTCTCCGTCCAGCGTCAGCGCAGGCGTGTGGCGCAGGCGCGAGAGGCGCTCGCGCTCGAGCTCGTTCTGGCGCTGGCGAAAGCCATATTCGGCCAGGATGATGGGTGAGGGATCGACGATGACGACCCCTGCATTGCCGTCGATGATGATCCAGTCGTCCTGGCGGATCAGTTGCCCCGCAGCCCGGGCGCCGACCACGGCAGGAATGTCCATGCTGCGCGCCACGATGGCCGTGTGCGAAGTGCGGCCACCCACGGCCGTGATGAAGCCGGCAAACAACCGGCTCTTGAACTGCAGCATGTCCACTGGCGACAGGTCCTGCGCCACCAGAACCAGCGGCGCCTCGGTGGCGCCATCGAGCAGCAGCGGCTGCTGCGGCGGCGTGCTCTCCCCCGTTGCCTCGACTGCCAACAGCTCGGCCGGTGCGGGCACGGGGCTGGCCATGCCCTTCATATGGCGCAGGATGCGCTCGACCACCTGCTCGAGGTCCGCCTTGCGCTCGCGCAGGTATTCGTCCTCCATCTCGTCGAACTGGCGCGAGACGACCTCCAGCTGCGTGGTCAGCGCCCATTCGGCGTTGTAGAGGCGATCGGATATCCAGTGCTTGATGGCGGCGGCCAGGGCCTCGTCCTGCAAAAGCAGCAGGTGGACGTCGAGCAAGGCATCGAGCTCGCCCGGCGCATCCTTGGGCATTTCATCCTGCAGGCGGCGCAGCTCGTCGATGACGGCATTGCGCGCACTGCGGGCACGGTCGATTTCCGCGTCCACCTGGTCGGGCCGGATGAAGTAGTGCACCACCTCCATGCGGCTGGAGGCCACCACCACCGCACGCCCTATGGCGATACCCCGTGACACGGCCAGTCCGTGGATTGCAAACGTCATTGCGCCTGTCCTTTGCCTGCTGCTGCGCAGGCCCCGGACCGTCGCAATGCGGCATCGTCCAGTTCCAGCGCGTGTTGCTCTGTTGCGCTCACCGTCTGCCAGCGCCGCAAAGGCACATTACTGGCCTTCGCCAAACTTGTCGTTGATCAGGGCGGTCAGCGCATCCATGGCTTCCTGCTCCTGTGCTCCGTCGGTCTCCAGCAGCACCTCGGAGCCCATGCCGGCAGCCAGCATCATCACGCCCATGATGCTCTTGGCATTGATGCGCCGCTCGCCCTTGCTCATCCAGACTTCGCAGGGAAAGCTGCCTGCAAGCTTGGTGAGCTTGGCAGAGGCGCGGGCGTGCAGGCCCAGTTTATTGCTGATGGTGATAGGGGTCTTGATCATTGGATGGTCGCGGACTCTGGTTCTGAGGCGTGTTCACGCCCACCTGCATCACCCCATGGCTGCCTCCCGCCAAGGCACGCTCGGCCACGGCTTCCAGCGCCTCGTGGCGATAGCCTATGGAGCGCAGCAGCATGGGCAAGTTCACTCCGGCCACCAGCCGCCCGGCAGGCAGTTGCGCCACAAGGCGCTGCGCCACGTTGCAGGGCGTCGCACCAAAGAGGTCGGTCAGCACCAGCGTGGGCAGCCCCAGCAGGCCGCCATGGTCTTCAAGCAACTGCTCGGCACGCATCAGGGTGGCCTCGGGCGGCTCCTGAGCGGGCACATCCAGGGCAAGGACGTCCTCGGCACTGTCGGCGAACACATGCAGGGCGCATTCGCGCAGTGCCTGGGCCAAAGGTGCGTGGGTGAACAAAAGGATGCGCGTGGTCATGAAGTCACAGGGTTCGGAGTCGATTATGGCGTGCGAAGGCGCATGCAGGGCAAACGGCGCGCCTGCGCTGCGCTCCATGCCACAGTTGCCTCCCGCATCCGTGGCTCCAAACCTGTTGCTACTGCAGTTGCAGGCTGGCGAAGAAGTTGTTGGCCTCGTCTGTGCGCGGCTTGTCGCTGTAGATCACGGCATGGTAGAGGCGCGCGCCCGCCGGCTCCATTCGTGCAAACCACACGCCATGGGCCGTGAGCTTCCAGCCCTGGGGGCCCACGCCTTCAAACGTGGTGCGCAGCGACTGCGGCAGATTCAAGGCGCCTGCAGGCACGAAGGAGCCATCTTCCTTGGAGCGCAATTGCTTGGCGCCGGCCGGCGCCTGTCCCGGCGCACCCGGATTCATCTGACCGAGCACGGCCGCCTGCCAGTACGACAGCATCTCGGCGGCCCTGGAGGGCTCGCTGACCAGGAAGTGGGAAACCGCGTAGGTGGACGCATCGGCGTCGCATCCCATCATGGACATCTGCACCGTGCCCATGCCCTGGCCCAGTTCCACCGGCCGGGTGGCCGATTGCGGATCGCAAGGCAAAAGCACACGCAGTGGCGTGCCCTCGACCGCAACCTGCCGCCAATCCAGCCGGGGACTGCATGCGGCCAAGGGCGTCAACACCAGCACAGCGGCAGCAAGCCGCATGGCAGGAGCGCGGAGCCTTGCCATGGGGATCAAAAAGCTTTCCATCAATGTCATGCCGGCATTATCGACACGGCCCGCTTGACCGAGACCCGAACTTTTGCCCTTGCCGCGCATCGAAACGCGGTGCACGGCATGCGTGCAGGCCTACGGGCACAACTTTGGGCACAATCGTCGCTATGGCAAGCAAACATTGGATCGCAGGCGTGGTGATCGCCGCAGCCGCCGGAATGGGCGCATGGGTGTATTCGGGCGCAGGCCAGACGGCGGCGCCGCAATCGACCTTCGTGCTGCTGGATGGCAGCAAGCAGACCACGGCCGATTTCAAGGGCAAGGTGACGCTGGTCAATTTCTGGGCCACCAGCTGCACCACCTGCGTGGCCGAGATGCCGGAGATCGTCGCCACCCACCAGAAATTCCAGGGCCAGGGCTTCGAGACCCTGGCCGTGGCCATGAGCTACGACCCGCCCAGCTATGTGGTGAACTTCGCCGATTCGCGCAAGCTGCCGTTCAAGGTGGCGCTGGACAACACCGGCGCCGTGGCCCGCGCCTGGGGTGATGTGCAGCTGACGCCTACCACCTACATCGTCAACAAGCGCGGCGACATCGTGAAGCGCTATGTGGGAGCGCCTGACTTCGCCGAGTTGCACCGGCTGATCGAGAAACTGCTGGCCGAAGCCTGATACGGCGCAGGCAAGCCCAGAAAAAACCGGCATCACGCCGGTTTTTTTGCATCTGCATGCCGATCAGCGGCTGCGGAAGCTGTCGTGGCAGGCCTTGCAGCTGGCAGCGGCCGGGCCGAAGGCCGCCTTGAGCTGGTCCAGGTTGCCGGACTTGGCCGCAGCAGCGAGCTTGACCGTCTCGGCCTGCATCTTCTCCGACAGATCCTGGAACTTGGCCTGCTCCTTCCAGATTTCAGGCTTGGCCTTTCCACCCTCCGTGCCTGCGCCGAAACCTGCCCAGGGCAGCTTGGCCATGAAGGCCACCACCTCGGCGTTTTCCTGGGCCGCCTTGGCATCGAAGGGGATCTTTCCGTTCGCCATCGCACCCAGGCGACCGAAGTGCTGGCCCAGCACGGCCAGCGCGCCCTGGCGGTACTTGATGGCGTCCTCGGACTTGGCAAACTGGGCGGAAGCCGGCAGCGCGGTAGCGGCCACCAGGGCGGCCAGCGCCCATGCAGAAACTTTCTTCATCGTGGTTTTCCTTTTCGAGTGTGGGGAAATCTGCCGGGTCAGTATGGCAGTGACGCCTTGCGGGCGCAGCTTTGATTGACCGCAGCCAGGGTGCATTGACTGCCGGCTCCGGAATGCAGGTCGGCACAATGCACTCATTCCCACCCACACGCTCATGCCATGGCACAAGAACCGACCGCACAAGGCGCCGCCAAGCACAAGGTCCGCATCTGGGACCTGCCCACCCGGCTGTTTCACTGGCTGCTGGCCGCAACCGTGATTGCCCTGGTCGTGACGGCCAAACTGGGCGGCAATGCCATGAACTGGCATCTGCTGCTGGGCCATGTCATGCTGGCCTTGCTGCTGTTTCGCCTGTTGTGGGGCCTGGTGGGTGGCCGCTGGTCGCGCTTTGCCAGCTTCATCCATGCACCTTCCGCCCTGCTGCGCCATCTGCGCGGACAAGGAGCGGAGAGCGACAGCGCAGGCCACAGCCCGTTGGGCGCTCTGTCCGTGCTGGCCATGCTGGCGGTGCTGATCGCCCAGGTAGGCAGCGGATTGCTCAGCGATGACGAGATTGCGTTCTCCGGGCCGCTGAGCCGCTTCGCATCGGGCGACACGGTGGCGCAGGCCACGGCCTATCACGCGCATTGGGGACAGTATTTGCTGTACGCACTGGTGGCCCTGCATCTTCTGGCCATCGTGTTCTATGCCTGGCGCGGGCGCGGCCTGGTGCGAGCCATGGTGACCGGGGACAAACAGTTGTCCGCGCCAGTACCCGCCTCACGCGACACGGCAGGCAGCCGTTGGCTGGCCTTGGCCCTGGCCTTCGGGGCAGGCGCTGCGGCATGGTGGGTACAGCAGCTTGGTGGCGCTTTCTGACGGCGCAGCCAGAGGTGGGCCGCTTGCCGCTACACTGCGCTTTCCGTCGTTTTAGCTGAGTGCCCGTGGACAAGCCTGCTGTCGCCTTGCTGGCGCCGAATCCCGCGGAAGACTGGGACGAAGTCCGCCAGATCTTCCGGGAGTACGCTGCAAGCCTGGATGTCGATCTGCAATTTCAAGATTTCGAGGCCGAGATCGCCGATCTGCCCGGCGACTACGCTGCGCCGCGCGGCCACATCCTGCTGGCCAGGGTCGATGGCGCAGTGGCCGGCTGCTGCGCCCTGCGCCCCCTGGACAACTGCGACTACGCCAATGCCGCCGAGATGAGGCGCCTGTTCGTGCGCAAGGCCTTTCGCGGTTTCGGACTGGGTCGGCAGCTGGCCGAAGCCATGCTTGATGTGGCGCGCCAGGCCGGCTATGACCATGTGCTGCTGGACACGCTGGACGACATGGAATCGGCCCGCGCCCTCTACGTCGACCTGGGCTTCGAGGAAATCCCGCCCTACTATCACAACCCCATCGCGGGGGCGCACTACCTCAAGGCCGATATTTTCTAGGCCGGCCTGGCCGAACCAGCGCCCCCAATACAAAAAGGCATTGCACCCGGGTGCAATGCCTTTTTTCGCAATAGCGCGGTGCGCAGGCCAGAAGGCCTGCAGCGCGATCAGGCCTTGGCCTGGTCCAGCAAAGTGGCCGCGTCGCTGACCTCGAACTTGCCAGGGCCTTCCACGTTCAGCGTGACGACCTTGCCGTCCTTGACCAGCATGGAATAGCGGTTGCTGCGCAGGCCCAGGCCCTTGCCGTTCAGATCCAGCGTCAGGCCGGTGGCCTTGGCGAATGCGGCGTCGCCGTCGGCCAGCATGCGCACCTTGCCATCGGTCTTCTGGTCGCGGGCCCATGCGCCCATCACGAAGGCGTCGTTGACCGACAGGCACCAGATCTCGTCCACGCCGGCAGCCTTGAAGGCTTCGGCCTGCTCCACGAAGCCGGGCACATGCTTGGCCGAGCAGGTGGGAGTGAATGCACCGGGCACGGCGAAGACCGCGATGGTCTTGCCTGCAGCGGCTTCGGGCAGCTTCACGGGGTTGGGGCCGATGCTGCAGCCATTGCCTTCGACTTCCACGTATTCCATCAGGGTGGCAGCGGGCAGGGCATCTCCGACTTTGATCATCTCTATCTCCTTTGTGGTGCAAAACCGGGGGCCGCCGAAATGGCGGTCCCCAAACGAAAAAACGACCCACATTGTGGGTCGTTTCCTGTGGCTTTGCAGCCGGTGGGCCTAGGTAGGCTTACACCAGAGCAGCCTTTTGCACCAAGCGGGTAGCAACCCAGTTCTTGGTCTTGGACAGCGGGCGGCTTTCCGTGATTTCGATCACGTCGCCCAGCTTGTACTCACCTTGCTCGTCGTGAGCGTGGTACTTGCTGGACTTGATCATGATCTTGTCATAGATCGGGTGCTTGACGCGGCGTTCAACCATGACCGTCACGGTCTTGGCACGCTTGTCGCTGACCACCTTGCCAATCAAGGTGCGCTTGAGGGATTTTTTAGCTTCCGTCATGTCGGCTTCCTGATTACTTGGCGGCTTGCTTTTCAGCAAGGATGGTCTTGGCGCGGGCGATGTCACGGCGCGTGGTACGCAGCGTGTTCGTGTTACCCAGCTGTTGCGTGGCCTTCTGCATACGCAGACCAAAGTGAGCCTTTTGCAGGGACTTCACTTCGGCTTCCAGGCCGGCAACGTCTTTTTGGCGGAGTTCAGCAGCTTTCGTCATGTTGTTCTCCTTAGGCACCAATTTGACGGGACACGAAGGTCGTACGCAGCGGCAGCTTTGCAGCGGCCAGGCGGAACGCTTCACGAGCCAGCTCTTCAGGGACGCCCACGATTTCGTAGAGCACCTTGCCGGGCTGGATTTCGGCCACGTAGTACTCGGGGTTGCCCTTACCGTTACCCATACGCACTTCTGCGGGCTTGGTAGAGATTGGCTTGTCCGGGAACACGCGGATCCAGATACGACCGCCGCGCTTGACGTGACGCGAGATCGCGCGGCGAGCCGCTTCGATCTGACGTGCCGTCAGGCGACCACGGTCAGTGGACTTCAGGCCGAAGTCACCGAAAGCAACGGAGTTACCACGCGTTGCAATACCGGTGTTGCGACCCTTTTGCTCCTTGCGGTATTTGCGGCGAGCAGGTTGCAGCATCTTTATTCTCCTTTACCGTCCGCTGCTGTAGCGGGCGCGTCAGTCTTGCGAACGCGCTTAACGGAATCAGCGCCAGCGCCGGCGGGCTTGTCGCTGCCGTCTGCAGGTGCTGCGTTAGCGCCTGCGGGGCGGCGGGCACCACGGCCAGCACCGTCACGACGACCATCGCCGCGACCATCGCGACGGGGGCCGCGAGGACGACGCTCTTCTTCGGGGCGGGGGGTCTCGGCTGCCGGCAGGTCGTTACGACCCAGCGTGTCACCCTTGTAGACCCAGACCTTCACACCGATCACACCGTAGGTCGTCTTGGCTTCGGAGAAGCCATAGTCGATGTCGGCGCGCAGCGTGTGAAGTGGCACACGGCCTTCGCGGTACCACTCGCAGCGTGCAATTTCGATACCGTTCAGACGGCCCGAAGACATGATCTTGATGCCTTGGGCACCCAGACGCATGGCGTTTTGCATCGCACGCTTCATGGCGCGGCGGAACATGATGCGCTTTTCGAGCTGCTGGCAGATCGAGTCGGCGATCAGCTTGGCATCGATTTCAGGCTTGCGCACTTCTTCGATGTTCACAGCCACGGGCACGCCCAGACGGGTTGCGAGTTCCTTCTTCAGGTTCTCGATGTCCTCGCCCTTCTTGCCGATCACGACACCAGGACGTGCCGAGAAGATCGTGATGCGGGCGTTCTTTGCAGGACGCTCGATCAGGATGCGCGACACGGCGGCGTTCTTCAGCTTGGCCTTCAGGAACTCGCGCACCTTGATGTCTTCGGCCAGCATGCCGGCGAAGTCGCGGTTGCTTGCGTACCAACGGCTGGCCCAGTTGCGGCTAACAGCCAGGCGGAAGCCGGTAGGATGGATTTTCTGTCCCATATTCTTCCCAGGCCTTTCAGTTGCCAACCGTCACGTACACGTGGCACGTGGGCTTGCTGATGCGATTGCCGCGGCCCTTTGCACGCGCGGTGAAGCGCTTGAGCGTGGTGCCTTGTTCGACGAAGATGGTCTTGACCTTCAGTTCGTCGATGTCGGCGCCGTCGTTGTGCTCGGCGTTGGCGATGGCGGACTCGAGCACCTTCTTGATGATCACGGCAGCTTTTTTCTGCGTGAACGTCAGGATGTTCAGGGCTTGGTCCACTTTCTTGCCGCGGATCAGGTCCGCGACCAGGCGACCCTTGTCCACAGACAGGCGGACGCCACGGAGAACAGCACGTGTTTCAGACATGTTCTATTCCTTACTTCTTGGCTTTTTTGTCCGCCGGGTGACCCTTGAAGGTACGGGTCAGCGCGAATTCGCCGAGCTTGTGGCCGACCATCTGGTCAGTCACATACACGGGCACGTGCTGTTTGCCGTTGTGCACGGCAATGGTCAGACCGATGAACTCGGGCAGAACCATGGAGCGACGCGACCAGGTCTTGACGGGCTTCTTGTCCTTGGTGGCGACGGCCTTCTCGGCCTTTGCCAGCAAGTGATGGTCAACAAACGGACCCTTTTTAAGAGAACGAGTCATTTGCTACCCTTTACTTCTTACGACGCGACACAATCATCGACTGCGTGCGCTTGTTGTTACGGGTACGGTAGCCCTTCGTCAGGTTGCCCCATGGGTCAACAGCGTGACGACCTTCACCGGTCTTGCCTTCACCACCACCGTGCGGGTGATCGACAGGGTTCATCACCACGCCGCGAACGGTCGGGCGGATACCCATCCAGCGCTTCACACCGGCCTTGCCCAGACGGCGCAGGCTGTGCTCTTCGTTGGCGACTTCACCGATGGTCGCGCGGCATTCGATGTGCACCTTGCGCACTTCGCCGGAACGCATACGCACTTGGGCGTAGATGCCTTCACGGGCCAGCAGCGTAGCCGACGTACCAGCCGAACGGGCGATCTGCGCGCCAGCGCCGATCTTCAGTTCGATGCAGTGGATGGTCGAACCCACGGGGATGTTGCGGATCGGCAGGGTGTTGCCCACGCGGATCGGGGCTTCCGAACCGCTGACGATCGTTGCGCCGACTTCCAGGTTGCGCGGAGCAATGATGTAGCGACGCTCGCCGTCGGCATAGCACACCAGAGCGATGTGGGCCGTACGGTTGGGGTCGTACTCAATGCGCTCGACCTTGGCGGGGATGCCGTCCTTGGTGCGCTTGAAGTCCACCACGCGATAGTGGTGCTTGTGGCCACCGCCCTTGTGACGGGTGGTGATGTGACCGTTGTTGTTACGGCCCGACTTCTGGTGCTGAGGCTCCAGCAGGGGGGCGAAACCTGCACCCTTGTGCAGATGGTCACGCGTGACCTTGACCGTGCCGCGTTGGCCGGGGGTCGTCGGTTTGAGCTTGATAACAGCCATGATTACGCAGCCTCCCCGGACAGGTTCAGCTCTTGACCGGGCTTGAGCATCACGTAGGCCTTGCGAACGTGGTCGCGGCGGCCGGTGGTCTTGCCAAAGCGCTTGGTCTTGCCCTTGATGTTCACCACGGAGACACCAGCAACTTCCACCTTGAACATCAGTTCCACGGCGGCCTTGATTTCATGCTTGGTGGCGCTCTGCAGCACCTTGAACGTCACGGCGTTGGACTTCTCTGCAACCATGGTGGCCTTTTCGGACACGATGGGAGCAACCAACACCTGCATCAGACGACCTTCGTCAAACTTGAGCGTGCTCATTCGAACATCTCCTTGAGTTTGTCGATCGCACCCTTGGTGACGAGCACTTTCTTGTAGTGCACCAGCGACACGGGGTCGGCGTAGCGCGGCTCGACCACGAACACGTTCTTCAGATTGCGGGAAGCCAGGTACAGGTTCTCGTCGACTTCTTCAGCGATCACCATGACCGATTCCAGGTTCATGGCCTTGAACTTGTCGGCCAGCACCTTGGTCTTGGGGCTTTCGAGCTTGAGCGAGTCCACCACGGCCAGACGGCCTTCGCGGGCCAGCTGCGACAGGATGGCAACCATGCCGGCGCGGTACATCTTCTTGTTGATCTTCTGCGTGAAGTTTTCTTCAGGCAGATTCGGGAAGATGCGGCCGCCGCCACGCCACAGAGGCGAGGAGGACATACCGGCACGAGCACGGCCGGTGCCCTTTTGCTTGAACGGCTTGGCGGTCGTGTGACGAACCTGCTCGCGGTCCTTCTGAGCGCGAGTGCCCTGGCGTGCGTTGGCACGGTAGGCGATCACGATCTGGTGGACGAGGTCTTCGTTGAATTCACGGCCGAAAACAGTCTCGGGCGCATCAAACTTGGATGCGGCCTGGCCTTGTTCATTCAGGAGTTCGAGCTGCATTAGTTCGCTCCCTTGGAAGCTTTGGCCTTGATGGCGGGGCGCACCGTCACGAAGCCACCCTTGGAGCCCGGAACAGCGCCCTTGATCAAGAGCAGTTGGCGTGCTTCGTCAATGCGAACCACGTCGAGATTTTGGGTGGTGATGGTTTCATCGCCCATGTGGCCGGTCATCTTCTTGCCCGGGAACACGCGACCTGGATCCTGGGCCATCGAGATGGAGCCGGGAACATTGTGCGAACGGCTGTTGCCGTGCGAGGCGCGCTGCGAGCGGAAGTTGTGACGCTTGATGGTGCCGGCGAAGCCCTTACCGATGGAAGTGCCTTGCACGTCCACCTTCTGGCCCACCGAGAACAGCTCGGCGACGGGCAGGACGGAGCCTGCGGCGTACTTGCCAGCGGTTTCTTCGGTCACGCGGAATTCACCCATCACTTCACCGGCTTCGACACCTGCCTTGGCAAGGTGGCCGGCTTCTGGCTTGGTCACGCGAGATGCCTTGCGCGAACCGAAAGTGACCTGCAGGGCCACGTAGCCATCGTTCTCTTGGGTTTTGACCTGAGTCACGCGGTTGTTCGACACATCCACCACTGTGACAGGCACTGCGTCCCCATCATCAGTGAACAGACGCATCATGCCCACCTTGCGACCCAGCAACCCGAGGGAGTTGCTCAGACTCATTTGTTTGCTCCAAAACTTCCGCCGCTGAAACTGCAATTGGCCCAGCGTTGCGCTCCCGCCCCAGATGACCAAGGCCTTGCGCACGAAAGAAGGTTGATAAAACTTCGCTCAAGAAAGGCGAAGCCCCAAATTTTAACGCGAACTGCCTTTTCAAGCAAGTTCGCGTTAAATCAAAGCCCTTCAACGGCCCCGCAAGGGGCCTGTGAAGTACTTATTGCAGCTTGATCTCGACGTCCACACCTGCGGGCAGGTCCAGCTTCATCAGAGCGTCAACCGTCTTGTCAGTCGGGTCAACGATGTCCATCAGGCGCTGGTGAGTGCGGATTTCGAACTGGTCGCGGCTGGTCTTGTTGACGTGCGGCGAGCGCAGGATGTCGAAGCGCTTCATGCGTGTCGGCAGGGGCACGGGACCCTTGACGATGGCGCCGGTGCGCTTGGCAGTGTCAACGATTTCAGCAGCCGACTGGTCGATCAGCTTGTAGTCAAACGCCTTCAGGCGGATGCGGATTTTTTGCTTGGACATTGTGTATTCCTAGTTTTCTAAGAATTACGCAATGATCTTTGCAACCACGCCAGCGCCCACGGTACGGCCGCCTTCGCGGATAGCGAAGCGCAGACCTTCTTCCATGGCGATGGGGGCGATCAGCTTGACGGTGATCGACACGTTATCGCCAGGCATCACCATTTCCTTGTCGGCGGGCAGCTCGATGGAGCCGGTCACGTCGGTCGTGCGGAAATAGAACTGGGGACGGTAGTTGTTGAAGAACGGAGTGTGGCGACCACCTTCGTCCTTGGACAGCACGTACACCTCAGCCGTGAAGTGGGTGTGGGGCTTGATGGAGCCGGGCTTGCACAGCACTTGGCCGCGTTCCACGTCTTCACGCTTGGTGCCGCGCAGCAACAGGCCCACGTTGTCGCCAGCCTGGCCTTGGTCCAGCAGCTTGCGGAACATTTCCACGCCGGTGACGATGGTCTTCTGGGTGTCGCGGATACCGACGATTTCGATTTCTTCGCCGACCTTGATGATGCCGCGCTCCACGCGACCGGTCACCACGGTGCCACGGCCGGAGATCGAGAACACGTCTTCCACGGGCATTGCGAAGGCACCGTCCACAGCGCGCTCGGGCGTGGGGATGTAGGTGTCCAGGGCTTCAGCCAGACGCAGGATGGCGGGCTCGCCCTTGTCGCTTGCGTCACCTTCCAGGGCCAGCTTGGCCGAGCCGCGGATGATGGGGGTGTCGTCGCCGGGGAAGTCGTACTTGGCCAGCAGCTCGCGCACTTCCATTTCGACCAGCTCCAGCAGCTCTTCGTCGTCCACCATGTCGCACTTGTTCAGGAACACGATGATGTAGGGCACGCCCACCTGACGAGCCAGCAGGATGTGCTCGCGGGTCTGGGGCATCGGGCCGTCAGCGGCCGAGCACACCAGGATAGCGCCGTCCATCTGAGCAGCGCCGGTGATCATGTTCTTGACGTAGTCGGCGTGGCCGGGGCAGTCAACGTGAGCGTAGTGGCGGTTGGCCGTTTCGTACTCGACGTGGGCGGTGTTGATCGTGATGCCGCGAGCCTTTTCTTCAGGTGCTGCGTCGATCTGGTCGTAAGCCTTGGCTTCGCCGCCGAACTTCTTGGACAGAACGGTGGCGATGGCAGCCGTCAGGGTCGTCTTGCCGTGGTCCACGTGACCGATGGTGCCCACGTTGACGTGGGGCTTGGTCCGCTCGAATTTTTCCTTTGCCATGATTTCTCCGAAAGAGCAAAACCTGTGTGATGTTTAAGGTCTGCATCCCATTGCTTGGTCGCCCCGCACAGGTGACAGGACGGCATGGGATCGCAGACCGGCAAAAATCGCAGCCCCTTTTCAGGGGCTGCGACTCAAAAGCCTTCGATTATACAAAAAGCCTTACTTGGCGCGAGCAGCCACGATGGCTTCGGCCACGTTGCGGGGAGCTTCGGCGTAGTGCTTGAACTCCATCGTGTACGTAGCGCGGCCTTGCGTCTGCGAACGCAGCGAAGTGGCGTAGCCGAACATTTCCGACAGCGGCACTTCGGCCTTGATGGACTTGCCACCGCCGGCCATGTCGTCCATGCCCTGGACCATGCCGCGACGCGAGGACAGGTCGCCCATCACGGTGCCGGCGTAGTCTTCAGGCGTCTCGACTTCCACGGCCATCATGGGCTCGAGGATGACGGGGCTGGCCTTCTTGGCGCCTTCCTTGAAGCCGAAGATGGCAGCCATCTTGAAGGCCATTTCGTTCGAGTCCACATCGTGGTACGAACCGAAGGTCAGGCGCACCTTGACGTCCACCACGGGGTAGCCGGCCAGCACGCCGGAAGTCAGCGCCTCGATCACGCCCTTCTCGACCGCAGGGATGTATTCGCGAGGAACCACACCGCCCTTGATTTCGTCGACGAACTCGAAGCCCTTGCCGGCTTCCTGGGGTTCCAGGGTCAGCACGACGTGGCCGTACTGGCCCTTGCCGCCGGACTGGCGAACGAACTTGCCGTCCACATCGGTAACCTTCTGGCGAATGGTTTCGCGGTAGGCCACCTGGGGCTTGCCCACGTTGGCTTCCACGTTGAATTCGCGCTTCATGCGGTCAACGATGATTTCCAGGTGCAGCTCGCCCATGCCGGCGATGATGGTCTGGCCCGATTCTTCATCGGTGCGCACGCGGAAGGACGGATCTTCAGCAGCCAGGCGCGACAGGGCGATGCCCATCTTTTCCTGGTCGGCCTTGGACTTGGGCTCCACGGCCTGTGCAATCACGGGCTCGGGGAAGACCATGCGTTCCAGCACGATGGGAGCTTCGACGGCGCACAGCGTTTCGCCGGTGGTCACGTCCTTCAGGCCCACGCAGGCAGCGATGTCGCCGGCGCGGATTTCTTCGACTTCCACGCGCTCGTTGGCCATCATCTGCACGATACGGCCGATACGCTCCTTCTTGCCCTTGACCGAGTTGAACACGGTGTCGCCCTTGGTCAGGACGCCCGAGTACACGCGCACGAAGGTCAGCTGGCCGACGAACGGGTCGGTCATCAGCTTGAAGGCCAGGGCCGAGAACTTTTCGCCGTCGTCTGCCTTGCGGCTGAGCTTGGTTTCTTCGTTTTCGGGATCGGTACCGGTGACGTCAGGGATGTCCACAGGCGCCGGCAGGTAGTCGATCACGGCGTCCAGCATGCGCTGCACACCCTTGTTCTTGAAGGCGGTACCGCACAGCATGGGCTGGATTTCGGTAGCCAGCGTACGAGCGCGCAGGCCGGCCTTCACGTCTTCTTCGGACAGAGTACCTTCTTCCAGGTACTTGTTCATCAGGTCTTCGCTGGCTTCGGCAGCGGCTTCCACGAGATTTTCACGCCACTTGTTGGCGGTCTCCACCAGCTCGGCGGGGATTTCGTGGTATTCGAACTTCATGCCTTGCGAGGCTTCGTCCCAGATGATGGCCTTCATCTTGACGAGGTCGACCACGCCCTTGAAGTTTTCTTCGGCACCGATCGGGATCACGACGGGCACGGGGTTGGCCTTCAGGCGCAGCTTCATCTGCTCGACGACCTTGAAGAAGTTGGCGCCGGTACGGTCCATCTTGTTCACGAAGGCCAGACGAGGCACCTTGTACTTGTTGGCCTGACGCCACACGGTTTCCGACTGGGGCTGCACGCCGCCCACGGCGCAGTACACCATGCAGGCGCCGTCCAGCACGCGCATGGAACGCTCCACCTCAATGGTGAAGTCCACGTGGCCGGGGGTGTCGATGATGTTGAAACGGTGCTCGGGGTAGGACAGGTCCATGCCCTTCCAGAAGCAGGTCACTGCAGCGGAAGTGATGGTGATGCCGCGCTCTTGCTCTTGCTCCATCCAGTCGGTCGTAGCAGCGCCGTCGTGCACTTCGCCCAGCTTGTGGGTCACACCGGTGTAGAACAGGATACGTTCGGTGGTGGTGGTTTTGCCGGCGTCGATGTGGGCGGAGATACCGATATTGCGGTAGCGCTCGATGGGGGTCTTGCGAGCCATGATGGATCCTTGATTGATCGTATGGAGGGAGTCTCTGCCCGTTCCAGCCTCATGGTGCAGACGGACAGCAGTCTTATCTGGGGATGCTCCTAATCGAGACAAGGCCGCAGGCAAAAATGCATGCGGCCCGTCTGATCAGGAGCGAAGCGCTCTTAGAAGCGGAAGTGGCTGAACGCCTTGTTGGCTTCGGCCATGCGGTGCACTTCGTCACGGCGCTTCATGGCGCCGCCACGGCCTTCGGTGGCCTCGAGCAGCTCGTTGGCCAGGCGCTGGGCCATGGACTTCTCGCCGCGCTTGCGTGCAGCTTCCTTCAGCCAACGCATGGACAGGGCCAGGCGACGCACGGGACGCACTTCGACGGGCACCTGGTAGTTGGCACCGCCGACGCGGCGGGACTTCACTTCGACCATGGGCTTCACGTTGTTGATGGCAACGATGAAGGCTTCCAGCGGGTCTTTGTCAGGGTGCTTCTTTTGAATCAGGTCCAGGGCACCGTAGATGATGCGTTCTGCGACCGCCTTCTTGCCGCCTTCCATGATCACGTTCATGAACTTGGACAGCTCGACATTGCCGAACTTGGGATCCGGCAGGATTTCACGTTTGGGGACTTCGCGACGACGTGGCATTTTTTACCTCTATCTTGCTTCAGTTGGCGTCTTTTCAGACACCGCGAGAGCCAACAGGACTCCCACTTACTCGACCCGCGCAAAACACTTGCGTTTGGGGTCACTACGCTGGATCTCGCGCCACGCGGGATACAGCACCTTCTTCGAAAAAACGCAGGGCTTACTTGGCCTTGGGCTTCTTCGCGCCGTACTTGGAACGGGCTTGCTTGCGGTCCTTGACGCCTTGCAGGTCAAGGGAGCCACGCACGATGTGGTAACGCACACCGGGCAAGTCCTTCACACGGCCGCCGCGCACCAGCACAACGCTGTGCTCTTGCAGGTTGTGGCCTTCACCACCGATGTAGGAGATGACCTCGAAGCCGTTGGTCAGGCGCACCTTGGCAACCTTACGCAGAGCGGAGTTAGGCTTCTTGGGCGTCGTGGTGTACACACGGGTGCACACGCCGCGGCGCTGAGGGCAGTTTTCCATAGCAGGGCTCTTGGATTTGACAACTTCGACCGTGCGGCCCTGACGCACGAGTTGGTTAATGGTTGGCATTAATAAACGTCCCTAAACGTGAATTGCTTGCGAAAAGCGAAAACGTGAATCCCTTCGGAAATTCCGAAAAGCCCTCGACTGTACCAGCTTGCAGGAGATCGCACAACTGCACCCCCTTCAAGCCGGTACGCGAGGGCCTGCGCGACAGGCGCAGGGCTTACTTGATCCAGAGGCGGATCGCATCCCAGGCACGGCCGAAGAAGCCTGCCTGCTCCACGCCTTCAAGCGCCACCAGCGGCACTTCAGCCACGGTGTCGGCCCCCAGCTTGACCTTGAGCGTGCCCATGGCCTGGCCCTTGGTGAACGGAGCGATCAGCGGGTCCTGGCGCACGACTTCGGTGCTCAGCTTGCCGCCACTGCCGGCCGGCACGGTGACCACGATGGGCGTGGTGCGGCCGATCTTGACGGTGCCCGCCTTGCCCTTCCAGACCTCGGGCGTGGCCACGGCCTGCTCGGCATCGAACAGCTTGACCGAGTCGAAGGCCGCATAGCCCCAGTTCAGCAGCTTCTGGCTTTCATTGGCGCGCGCGTTCTCGCTGGCGGCGCCCAGCACGATGGAGATCAGGCGGCGGCTGCCCACGTTGGGCAGATCGCGCTTGGCCGTGGCCACCAGGCAGTAGCCGGCCGCAGCGGTGTGGCCGGTCTTGAGGCCGTCCACGGTCGGGTCGCGGAACAGCAGCGAGTTGCGGTTGGTGCCGTTGGAGGCCGGCGTGCCCGGGTAGAAGTACTTCTTGGTCGAGTAGTAGTGCATGTACTCGGGGAAGTCCTGCATCAGGCGCTGCGCGAGGATGGACAGGTCGCGCGCCGTGGTCAGGTGGCCGGGCTCGGTCAGGCCTTCGGGGTTCTTGTAGCTGGTGTTCTTCATGCCCAGCGCCTTGGCCTGCTCGTTCATGAGCCGCACGAAGTTCTCGGCCGAGCCGCCCACGCCTTCGGCCAGGGCCATGGTGGCGTCGTTGCCGGATTGCACGATCATGCCCTTGATCAGGTCATCCACCGGCACCTGCATCTTGGGGTCGATGAACATGCGCGAGCCCGGCATCTTCCAGGCGCGCTCGCTGACGGGCAGGCGCTGCTCCAGCGTGATCTTCTTGGCGCGCAGTGCGTCGAAGACCAGGTAGCCGGTCATCAGCTTGGTCAGCGAGGCCTGCTCGATGGGCGCATCGATGTCCTTGGCACCCAGCACCTGGTTGGCGGTGACATCGACCAGCAGATAGTTGCGCGCCGCGATCTCGGGCGGCTGGGGCGGGGTGATCTGCGCCAGCGCCAGGGCCGGCGCCATGGCCGCTGCCAGTGCCAGGACTCGCAGCGTGGAGGAAATGGGCTTCATGAGGAAAACTCTCGCTAAAGGGCAGGTAAAGCAGGAAAGGCGGAAGATGCCGCCGGCTGGGGCGGGCCTATTGAGCAGCGGCGCGGGCCGCTAGGGAAGTGAGCGCAAATGGCGGACCACGAGACTCTTGAGCAGCGGCAATTGTCCGTGAAAGAAATGACCGCCCCCGGGCACGACGGTAACAGGCAGTATCTGCGGGCGCGCCCAGTCCATGACGGCCGACAGCGGCACCGTGTCATCGGCCTCGCCGTGCACCACCAATGTCCGGTCATGGGCTTCGGGCGGCACGGGGGCCACCGAGAAACGGCTGGCCGCCGTGCCCACCAGCACAGCCTTTTCCACCCGGCCTTCATTCCACAGGCCCGCCAGCACATGGCTGGTGACGAAGGCGCCGAAGGAAAAGCCCGCCAGCGCGATCGGCCCTTCGGGAGCGACCTGGCGGACCACGGACAGCATGTCCTCGGCCTCGCCGATGCCTGCGTCGTGCTCGCCGGCACTGGCACCCACGCCACGGAAGTTGAAGCGTACGGCCGTGTAGCCGCACTGCACGAAGGCCCGCGCCAGGGTCTGCACCACCTTGTTGTCCATGGTGCCGCCAAACAGCGGATGGGGGTGGGCGATGATGGCCACGCCGCGCGCAGTCGCATCGGCGGCCGGCGCGTCGCGCAGGGCCTCCACGGCCCCGGCAAGGCCGGTCAGGGTCAAACGTTCGGTCTGCGCATTCACAATCGCTATCCTAGTAGTAGCAGCCAGTCCAAGCTGACAAAGCACTGATGCCCGGAAAGGCCCAAAGTTCCAGCCGGTGCTCAGCGGCCCACGTCGGGCGGCAGCAGCAGGCGCTCCACGGGCTGGCCGTTCTTGAGATGGGACTCGACGATCTCGTCGATATCGGTCTCGTCCACGAAGGTGTACCAGGTGCCTTCGGGGTAGACCACGGCCACGGGCCCGCCCGCGCAGCGGTCCAGGCAGCCGGCCTTGTTCACGCGCACCTGGCCCTTGCCGGCCAGGCCCAGCTGCTTGACCTGCTTCTTGCAGTGGTCGAAGCCTGCCTTGGCGCCGTGCAGCGCACAGCAGTCCTCGCCGCCAGGCCTCTCGTTGAGGCAAAAGAAGATGTGGCGCGCATAGTAGTTGCCTGCGCCTTGCTGGCCGCCTTCGGCCCCGGGACGTGGGTTTTCGCTCATGCAGCGGATTCTAGGCCTGCGTCTGCTGCCCCGAAGGCGCCGGGGGCGCTGAAGGTGCAGGCGGCAGCGGCCCTGCATCGCGGCGCGCCACCCTGAGCAGCACGTAGACCAGGGTGGCATAGGGCCACAGCCAGCCCAGCCACTGCCCCAGCCCGTAGAAGCGGATGAAACGCCCCTGCTCCCAGGCCTGCAGCGTCTCGGAGAAATAGGCACTGGTGGGCGCCTGGTTCAGGATGCTCAGTTGCAGCACCAGCACCAGCATCAGCAGGGCTGCACAGGCGCGGCGCGGCAGCGGCAGGGCCACCATGGCCAGGCCCACGCCGCCCCATACGCCCATGCGCACCGGCAGGTCCACCCACTCCCAGGCATGGGCAGGCCCCCAGCTCAGCGCGGCCGACATCGCCGAGACCGCGATGCCGATCACGATGGCCGAGCCCGCCAGCACGGCGCGCCGGCCCATGTGGCGCATCACGCAATAGGCCAGCAGGCAGGGCACCCACAGGCCCAGCATCACGCACAGCATCTCGGTCACGGGCGACAGCGGCGTCAGGGCCGACTCGCGCAGCGGCAGCCACATGAGAAAGGGCGTGCCTTCGAGCAGATCCAGCAGCCCCTGCTCCAGCCGCTCCAGCACCTGGCCCAGGCCAAAGGGCACGGCGGCGGGAAAGAGCAGCGCCCAGGGCCACAGCGCCAGCAGCACCATGGCGCCGCCGCCATCCTCGCCCAGCCAATGGGTGCGAAAGGCGCTCCAGCGCGCCAGGGCGCCCAGGCGCTCCAGCAGCAGCGCCACCAGCGCGCCCAACAAGGTGCCGCCCGCATTGAGCACCAGATCCAGATTGGAGGGAACGCGCCGCGGCAGGTAGATCTGCAGGAACTCCATGGACAGCGACAGCAGGGTGCCTGCCAGCGCCGCCAGCGGCACGGCCGCGCGCGGGCTGCCGCTGCGCACCAGGGCCAGCGCCAGGAAAAAGCCCAGCGGCGCGTAGCCGACGATATTGGTATTGACGTCGAACCAGGTCCAGTACGGCGGCGGGATCTTTGCCGTCAGGAAGACCAGCGGATCAATGCCCTGGGCGCGCCAGCCATCGAAGGGAAACAGGCTGGCGAAAACGATGAGCACCGCATAGACCAGTGCCAGCGGCCAGGCCGAAGTCTTTTGCACCACGCCCTGCCTCCCTCTTCGTTGGAACGGTTTCTCAGAAAGGTTTGACGACCACCAGGATGACGATGGCCGCCAGCAGCAGCACCGGCACCTCGTTGAAGAAGCGGAACCAGCGGTGGCTGTGCTGGTCCCGGTTGTCGATCAGCTTGCGCAGCAGGCGCCCGCAGGCATGGTGGTAGCCGATGACCAGCAGCACGCCGGCCAGCTTGGCATGCATCCAGCCGTTGCCCGGCCCCTTGCCGATGCCGTAGCCCAGGTACAGCCACAGGCCCAGGCCCAATGCGGGCACGGCCAGCAGCGTGGTGAAGCGCAGCAGCTTGCGTGCCATGAGCAGCAGGCGCTCGCGCTCGGCCACCGAGCCGGGCGTGACCATGGCCACGTTGACGAAGATGCGAGGCAGATAGAACAGGCCCGCGAACCAGCTTGCCACGAAAACGATATGAAAGGCTTTGACCCACAGCATGCGGGCAGTGTACGTGCGTACAGGGGTGCGCCAGGCTGCGCAGGCGCAAAAGCCGAGTCCCGCGTGCCGGCGTCGTCGCCGGGGTTGCGGGGCCTGCGGCGGGAATGGGGCACAATTTTCGGCATGCATCTGTCCAGCCCCACCCCCTTCCCGCACAACCGCCCCCGCCGCCTGCGCCGCGATGCCTTCACGCGCAATCTGGTGCGCGAGAACGTGCTCACGGCCCATGACTTCATCTACCCCGTGTTCGTGCACGAAGGCACGAACCAGCGCGAGGCCGTGCCCTCCATGCCCGGCGTGGACCGCCTGAGCCTGGACCTGCTGCTGCCCGTGGCAGAGCAGTGCGTGCAGCTGGAGATCCCGTTCCTGGCGCTGTTCCCCGCCATCGAGACCTCGCTGAAGACGCCCGACGGCAAGGAGGCGCTCAACCCCGACGGCCTGATCCCGCGCGTGGTGCGTGCGCTCAAGAAGGAGTTCCCGCAACTGGGCGTGATGACCGATGTGGCCCTGGACCCCTACACCAGCCACGGCCAGGACGGCATCCTGGATGAGTCCGGCTACATCATCAACGACGAGACCGTGCAGGTCCTGGTGGGCCAGGCCCTCACCCATGCCGAGGCCGGCGTTGACATGGTGGCGCCCAGCGACATGATGGACGGCCGCATCGGCGCCATCCGCGAGGCGCTGGAGGCCCACGGCCACATCCACACGCGCATCATGGCCTACAGCGCCAAGTACGCCAGCGCCTTCTACGGCCCGTTCCGCGACGCCGTGGGTACGCGCGGCGCGCTGGGCAAGGCCGACAAGAACGTCTACCAGATGGACCCCGCCAACACCGACGAGGCCCTGCGCGAAGTCGCCCAGGACCTGGCCGAGGGTGCCGACATGGTCATGGTCAAGCCCGGCATGCCGTACCTGGACGTGGTGCGCCGCGTCAAGGACGAATTCGGCGTGCCCACCTTCGCCTACCAGGTCAGCGGCGAGTACGCCATGCTCAAGGCCGCCGCCGCCAACGGCTGGCTGGACCATGACCAGGTGATGATGGAATCGCTGCTGGCCTTCAAGCGCGCGGGTGCCGACGGCATCCTGACCTACTTCGCCATCGACGCCGCGCGCAAGCTGCGCGGCTGAACGCATGCCGCCGGTGACGCCGCCCACGGGCACGGGAGCCGCTCCCCCAGCCGGGAACGCCAGGAGCATGCGCATCTTCCACCTGCAGCCGGGCGGCGCCACCGAACTGGCCGACCTGCCCGGGCAGGCGCCCGCGCAGGGCTTCCTGTGGATCTCCTGCACCCGCGCCACCTTGCAGGAGCGGCTGGCCGACGTGCAGCGCACGCTGCAGCTGCTGTCGGGCCAGCAGCTGGTGGACCTGCATGTCTCGGACCTGCTCAACGCCCAGCTGCCATCGCGCTACGACTACACCTCGCAGTACGACCTGCTGGTCTTTCGCCGCCTGGCCAGCGGGCAGGCGCGTGCCGCCGCGCAGGCCGGCACGGCCTCTTCGCCTGCGGCGCAGGCGGCGCCCCCCTCGCCTCCCGTGCGCCGCACAGGCCCGCCCGTGCTGCGCAACATTGACACCAGCCCCGTGGGCTTTGCCATGTTCGACCAGGTGCTGCTGTCCGTGCACCCCGACGACTGCACCGTGCGCGACGCCTATGCCGCGCGGCTGCTGGCCGCCATGCCCAGCGATCTGCGCGAGGGACGGCTGAACCCCACATCCGGCACGCGGCTGCCGGCCAGCCCGGCCGACCTCATGCTGCGCGTGGTCAACCTCATCGTGGACGGCTTCCTGGACCTGCGCCGCGAACTGTCGCGCCAGCTGGACCACTGGCAGACCGAGCTGCTGCGCCCGCGCACGCGCTTTGCCAACTGGGGGGCGCTGCTGGACGCACGGCTGGCCCTGCATGAGCTGGACGAAGTCTGCGAAGACCAGCGCGCTGCCGTGCAGGACTGGACGGACGCGCTGGAGACCTGGGCACCTCCCGAGGGCGCGGCGGCGCTGCGCGAGCTGGACCTGCTCAAGGTGCGCAGCCGCGACGTGCTGGAACACATAGAGCGCGTGGTCCACCACGTGCGGCGGCTGGAGCAAAGCACCGAGACCGTGGTGCAGATGCATTTTTCGGTGCAGAGCAACCGCACCAACGACATCATGCGCACGCTGACCGCGCTGACGGCCGTCTTCCTGCCGCTGAACCTGATTGCCGGCATCTTCGGCATGAACTTCGAGTTCATCCCCCTGGTGCACAAGCAGGACGGCTTCTGGTGGGCCATGGGCTCGATGATGGCGATTGCCGTGGGCCTGACCATGTTCTTCTGGCGCAAGCGCTACATGGCGCGCACGGCGCAGGGCTAGGGCCCCGCCCGCTCCAGCGGCATCCACAGCGTGAAGCGATTGCCGCCGGCCAGCGGCGCCCAGTCCAGCCGCGCCTGCAGCGCCAGCGCGCGCGTGCGCATGTTCGCCAGTCCCTTGCGGCCCTCGGTGGGTGCCCGGGCGCGGTCGAAGGGGTGGCCGTCGTCCTCCACCAGCACCTGCACGCCGGCCCGGCCTTCCAGGGGGGCCTGGGCCGTGCGCACCGTGATCTCGCGCGCGCCGCTGTGCTTGATGATGTTGGTCAGCACCTCCTGCAGGATGCGCAGCACATGCAGGGCGGCCTGCGCGTCCAGCCAGGGCAGCGCGGGCAGGTCGCTCACCTCCCAGTGCAGCCGCAGCCCCGCCCCCTCCAGGCGCGGCCCCAGCCGGTAGCGCAGCCCGGCCAGCAGCGCCAGCAGGTCGCAGTCCAGCGGCTCCAGCGAGTCGATGGACAGCTTCAGGTCATCGATGCACTCCTGCAGCAGCTGCACCAGGTCCACCGTGCCGGCCTGGTTGAACTCCACCACGCGCAGCGCGCTCATCAGCGAGGAGCCCACGCCGTCGTGCATCTCGCGCATCAGGCGCTGGCGCTCCTGCATCAGCGTCTGCTCGCGCTCCACGGCCAGCAGGCGCTCATGGGCCTGGGCCAGCTCCGCCTCCTGGGCCTTGAGCCGTTCCGCCAGATGCAGGTTGGCGTTCTCGGCCACGGCCAGCGCGCCGTTGTAGCGCCGGTAGGCCACCAGCAGGAACAGCGTGAACAGCCCCAGGTACACATAGGGCGTGAGGTAGATGCTCTCCATGCTAATCAGGTAGCTTTGCAGCGCCAGGTCATGGAAGCCGATGGGAAACGACAGCAGCATCCACACGGCCAGCATGGTGCTGCCACCATCGCGCATGCGCCAGGCTCCCGCCACGGCCATGCACAGCACCAGGATCTCCGGCGGCACCATCAGCAGCCGCAGCAGCGGCAGGATGGTCTCGTGCGCCGGGCCCCACAGCGGCACCGCCACCAGCAGCACCGTGCCCACATAGCCCTGCAGCACCCGGCCCAGCCAGGGCCGGCGCCTGCGCTGCATCAGGCACAGGAAATGGAAGGCCGCCACCGTGGCGCCCATGAGGCCGGCCAGCGTCAGCCAGGAGAACCAGCCGTCCGACAGGGCCAGCCCCTCGCCGTCCACCATGAACTGCAGCGAGCCCAGCAACTGGCACAGCGACATCAGGAAGAACAGCAGGAACACCACATCCCCTCGCCGCCGCTGCAGCGTCCACAGCGCCAGCGCGAACAGGCCCAGCACCAGGTAGGAGCCTGCCGTATAG
This sequence comes from Delftia sp. WY8, assembly GCF_018437695.1. NCBI lineage: Bacteria > Pseudomonadati > Pseudomonadota > Betaproteobacteria > Burkholderiales > Comamonadaceae > Delftia > Delftia sp. WY8. The sequence goes on along the minus strand of NZ_CP049795.1, from coordinate 3,996,275 downwards.
ACCACCAGATCGGCCTGGAGCAGGCTGCGCAGCCGCCAGGACAGGCGCAGCGACTCGGCAGGCCCCGCCCACAGGCTGGACAGCGCCCCGCCCACGCCCTGCTGGCTGGCCATGCGCACATGCACCTGCAGCGGCCTGCCCGGCTGCGCCAGCCCGCCCAGGTCCAGCCACACCGGCCGGTTGAAACTGTTCCACACCCGGCTGCCGCGCGTCTGCCAGGCCAGCTTCCCGTCCACATACACCGCCACCGTGCCCACCGTCTGCCAGCGCGGGATATACAGGCGCGCGCCCTGCGGCGTGGGCGCCAGCGCCTCGGGCGGCACCACGGCGCGGAACCAGCGCACCTCGGGCGGCGCCGCTGCCAGGTCGCCGCTGCCCGACACGGCCCTGTCGCCCCCATAGGGCAGGTCCACATCGCTCCACGGCGTCGATGCATCCAGCACCGCGTCGTCGGCCGACGCAAGCGCCGCAGGCGGCGCCCAGTGCGGGCTGTCCGACCGCCACAGCTGCGCCTGGCGCAGTTGCACCGCTTCGCCTGCGGCGGGGCCACGCAGCCCGAATGCCCCCGCCAGCAGCATCGCCAGCGCCACCAGTCCCGCCGAAACCAGCAAGACCCTCCCCTGCAGCAGCGGCTGCGTCATCTGCCCACCGTGGCGGCGCTCATTGCCGCCCCTCGGCCAGCCAGCCGCGCTGCAAGGCCACATGCATCATCTGCGTGCGGCTGGACACCTGCAGCTTGCCGTAGATGCGCCGCACGAAGGTGCGCACCGTGTGGCGCGACACGCCCAGCTGGCGCGCCACCTCGTCCAGCGTATGGCCGCGCGCCACCAGGCGCAGCACCTCCAGCTCGCGCGCGGACAGCGCCTGCGCGGCGGCCTGCGGCTCCACAGGCCGTTCCAGCCCTGCCACCGCCCCGGCCCGCTGCTGGCGCAGCAGCAGCTTGCGCGCCACCATGGGATTGATGGGGCTGCCGCCCGCGTGCAGGCTGCGCACTTCCTCCAGCACCGCGTCGGCGGCCAGGTCCTTGAGCAGATAGCCCATGGCGCCGGCCTCGATGGCGGCCAGCACATGCTGCTCGTCGCCAAAGATGGTGCTGACCATCACCGCCGCCCCGGGGTGGCGGGCGCGCACGGCAGCAATCACCTCCAGGCCGCTGCCGTCGGGCAGGCCCAGGTCCACCAGCATCACGTCCATGGCACCGACCCCATCGGCCCGGCCCAGCTGGTGCAGGGCCTCCGCGCGGCTGGCTGCCGCCCAGCACAGGGCCATGTCCTTCGCGGCATTGATCACGCCCACCAGGGCGTGGCGGCAGGCGGCGTCGTCCTCCACCACGGCCACGCGGATGGGTGTGGAGCCACCCGTCGCGGCGGCAGAGGAAGGGTCTGTGTGCGTGTCCATGGAGGTGGAGTGCGTGGCGAGGGCCGCATGTTCACATGGAACAAGACCGCTGTCATGTCGCCCGGATAGGTGACATGGGCGGCATGGCGGCCCCACCCCCTCTCATCGGCCATGTAGCCCGAACGGGGGACATACAGAAAGCCGGACACCCCATAGATTTGCCCTCTTCAGCACATCACCGAGATGCTGTGCCTACCGAGGGGGTCCGCCATGTCCATCATCCACCCGTCTGCTGCAGCCGACGTACCACCCATGCCCACGCCAAGCCCCTGGGTCCGGACATTGCCGGGCCTGACGGTCGGGTTGGTACTGGCCCTTGTCGGCGCCGCGGCCCAGGCCGCCACACTCACCGTCACCACCGCCGGCGAGATTGCAGACACCGAGCCGCTGTCTCGTGCGCAATGCTCGCCTGCCGCAGGCGACCGCAACTGCGACACCCTGCGCGACGCCATCAACCATGCCGCCGATGGCGACACCATCGTCTTCGGCGCGGCCCTGGATGGACAAACCATCTCGCTGACCCGCTTTACCAACTGCCTGGACACCGGGCAGGCCGCCGGCGCCACCTGCCTGCCGCTGGCCAGCTGGCCCGGCTACGTCTCGCAGTTCGGCCCCAGCGCCTTCTTCATCAGCGGCAAGCACATCACCATCGATGCCACCGCCAATGGCCTGACGCCCCAGGGCGTGAGCGTGCAGCGCCTCGGTACCGCACCCGGTTTCCGGCTGTTCGACATCGATGCGCAGGGTGGCCTGGTCCTGCGCGGCCTGACCCTGGCCGGGGGGCAGGCCACAGGCGGCTCCAGCCGCTTTGGCGGCGGCGCGCTGGGTGCGGGCGGTGCCATCTTCAATCGGGGCCAGCTCACCATCGAACGCAGCACGCTCACGCGCAATCACGCACAAGGGGGGCAAGGAGGCAGGCTTTCCTTGAACTCCTTTGCAGGTGCCGGCGTGGGCGAGGATGGGACTTTGTCCCCGGGGGGAGGGCCGAACGCTGGCGGCCCGAACGATGGCGGCCTGGGCGGTGGCAGTGGCAGCGCCAGCGGCAAGAACGGCGGCTTCGGTGGTGGCGGCGGCGGCTCCGGCGGTGGCGGATTTGGCGGTGGTGGTGGCCGTCGTGGCAGCGGTGGCGGCTTCGGCGCCGGCAACGGTGGGGGCGGCCCCTTCGACGCTGGCGGTGGCGCAGGCGGCATGGGAGGGGCCATTTTCAACAACGCAGGCACCTTGACGCTGAACCAGGTCACCCTGGCTGGCAACGGTGCACACGGCGGGCTGGGCAACAGCAGCGGCGGCGGCGCCGGCCTGGGTGGCGCCGTTTTCAACTACAACGGCGTGCTCACCATCCGTTTCTCCACCCTGGCCGGCAATACCGTGCAGGCCAATGGCGACGACAACCCGGCCGCGCAAGGCGGCGCCATCTATAGCCTGGGCGATTCCCAGGCCGCCTGCAGTGCGGGTGGCAACATCAGCTGCACCCGCAGCGGTGCCTCGCTGCAGATGCAGGCCAGCATTGCCCAGGACAGCGTGTTCGAGCCGGCCACCAAACAGCCCGCTGGCAGGGACGTGGTTCTGGACCTGCGCAATGGCGGCACCAGCGATGCCAGCGGCAGCGACAACCTGCTGGGCCTGGCGCAGGCCCTGAACAATGCCGACATCAGCGCCCTGGCCTTCACCACGGGCAACCCGCAGCTCGGCCCCCTGGCCAGCCACGGCGGCCCCACCCAGACCATGTTGAACACCACCGGCAGCCCGGCACTGGACGGGGTGGCCTGCACGGCCGCACCCGGCACGGACCAGCGCGGCGTGGTCAGGCCCCAGGGTGCACGGTGCGACATCGGCGCCGTGGAGGCGAACGTCTTCCAGGCGGCATTGACCGTGCTGGCCAGCGGCGCGGGCGGCGTATCGGCGCAGGCCTTCCCGCCTGCGGCCACGGGTGCCATACAGGACTGCGGCCGCCCAGGCGGCCTGTGCCAGGCCGGCTATGGCTACTTCGAAGGCGCGCCCACCCTGGTGACCCTGGCCGCCACGCCCGACGCTGGCCATGCCTTTGCCGCCTGGGGCGGCGCCTGCAGCGGCAGCACGTCCACCTGCAGCGTCACCATCGATGCAGCCAGGAGCGTACAGGCCAGCTTCACGGCCTTCAGCGTCACGGCAAGCCTGGCCTCCGGCACCTACGGCACGGCCTACAGCCAGCTTCTGGCGCCCGTGCCCAGCGGCGGCGTGGGGCCGTTCAGCTACAGCGTGAGCGGTTTGCCCGCAGGCTTCAGCCAGGCCGCCGGCACCCTCTCGGCTCCAGCCACGCAGGCGGCAGGCAGCTACAGCTTCACGCTGACCGCCACCGATGCCAACGGCGCCACCACCGAACCCGCAGCCGTGACCGTGGTGATCGGCCCGGCAGCCACCAGCGCCCACCTGTCGGCCTCCCCCGCTGCGCCAGGCCCTGGCCAGAGCGTGACTTTCAGCGCCCAGGTCACGCTGCCTGCCGGCGCCAGCGGCACCGTGGATTTCTTGAACGGAACGCAGGTGCTGTGCGCCAGCGTTGCGGTGACCGGCGGGCAGGCCAGCTGCAGCGTGCCCCGGCTGCCACCGGGCACGGCCACGGTGCAGGCGCGCTATGTGCCCGGTGATGGCAATACCTCCGGCTCGGACAGCAACACCGTGACCGTCACGGCGGCCCCCGCACCATCTGCGGCGCCCGTTCCCGGGCTGGGCGCCGGGGGGCTGGCGCTGCTGAGCCTGCTGACCGCAGCGGGCGCGGCGTTGTCGCGCAGGATGGGCACTTCACGGAAAATCGGCGCTGGCACATCGCCACGCACCCCCAGGAGTTCCCCATGACCGCATCCGCAAGCCGGAGCCCGCTTTCACGCCGCAGCCTGCTGGCCGCCAGCGCAGCCACCGGCCTGGCCCTGTGCGAAAGCGCCCTGGCCGCCCCCGCCGCCCCCGGGAAAAGCACCGAAGCCGCCGTGCTCACCATCAGCGGCCCCGGCGTGCGCGGCAACCGGGGGCCGCTGGACCCGGTGGCCGATCTGCTGCTGAAAAACCATGGCCTGGCCTTCGACTCGGCCTGGACCACAGGGGCCGGTGCGCTGGAGCGCCTGCCCACGGTGGAGATCACGCCCCATATCGAATACGACGGCCAGCCCCACCGGCTGCGCGGCCCGCTGCTGGCCACCGTGCTGCAGGCGGCCGGCGTGGACAGCGCCGCCGCAGCGGCCAAGGGCCAGTGGATCACCCTGCAGGCCATCGACGGCTACCGCGCCCAGCTGCCGCTGGCGCAGGCCCTGCAATGGCGCATGCTGCTGGCCACGCACATGGACGGCCGGCGCCTGGGCCTGGGCGGCCTGGGCCCGCAATGGGCCATGTACGACGCCGACCGCATTGCCGATCTGGCAGGCAAGCCGCTCAAGGAACGCTTTGCGCAGGCGCCCTGGGGGCTGTACCACGTGGGGCTACACGCGCAGCAGCCCCAGGGCTGAAGCTGGCTTCAGAGCGCGGCAGGGCGCGCATTTGAAGTACCATTTCGCGATCCCCTCGGGGGATACGGGCTTGGCGGCCCGGAACAACGTAGGCGCAGCAGCCGCACGCCTTTTGATGAGGCAGCGGCTTTTCATCTTCCCGGTGCTGCGCCGGGCACGGTTCCGTTTTTGGCGGGGCTGTGCGGGACCTCCGTAAGGGGGTGCCGGTCCTACGTCCGGTCCGCCAACCTGCACAGTCCTGCCACCTCTCTTGGCGGAGTGGCGGCAGGCTCTTTATGTCACGTAGGAGCTGCCATGGCTGACATCACTCCATCCGGCGAATCAGTTGCCACCCCTCCCTCTTCCACCCTAGGCCCGCCCGGGGAAGAGACCGGCCTGTACTACCCCATTTCCGAATACGAGGTCTATCGCATCAAGGACTGCATGCACCAGATGGGCCTGGTGATCGACCTGTGCTGCATGGCCGGCCCCGACCAACAACTGAACGACCTGGGCGGGCTGATGAGCTTCCTGACCGCGCAGCAGCGCGCGCTGCGGGGCACGCTGCAGACCGTGCAGGCGCGCAAGGCGACGCCGGGGCCGGCCTGTGATCCGGACCCCGGGGGTTGATCAGGCCAGTTGCGGACACTCGCGCAGCACCGGTCAGCCCGGCCTGGCGCCGTCCGCATCCCGGCGAATGGATGGCCATTGCCTGAGCAATTCAGGCAAGGCCGTCTGCACGGTGTCCCACACCAGATCGAGGTTGATGTCGAAATAGCCATGGGCGATGCGGTTGCGCATGCCGCGCATGTTGCGCCATGGCACTTGCCCGTGTGTCTGGGCGAACTCGGCATAGCCATCCATGACCTTCGTGACAGCCTCGCCGATGATGACGAGGCTCATGATGACGGCCTGCTGGGTGCGCTTGTCCTCCAGGAAATCCTCCTTGGCCAAGCCCTCCACGAAGCTACAGGCATCCGTTGCGGCCTGCTGTATGTGATCGAGGTAATCGGGAAGGCGATGCCCGTTCATATCGGCTGCGCCTCCGCAAGCACCTGGGCACGGAACTTCAGCGGCAGGTCTCCGGGCGTCAGCAGATCAACGCGAAGGCCGAGCAGCGATTCCAGCTCGGCCTGCAGGCCGCCCAGGTCGAACAGCGTCGCGCCCGGCAATGCATCGACCAGCAGGTCGAGGTCGCTGCCGTCCCGGTCGGTGCCATGCAGCACGGAGCCGAAGACGCGCGGGTTCGCAGTGCGGAAACGGCTGGCCATTTCACGCACTGCGCTGCGATTCATGTCGAGCACCACGGACGGTCGCATGGACATCCTTTCCTGTTGAGACTTCTGGAAAGCCTATTGCATCAGGCACCGGGTTTCAAGCAGCACTCCCGGAAATCCCGATGCCTGGATTTTCCATGCCGGGCCACGCCCGGCACGGCAGATCAGGCCAGGTGCTGGTCGAAGAAGGCCAGCGTGCGATCGCGCGCCTGCAGGGCGCTGGCCTCGTCGTAGGCGCTGCGCTGGTCGCAGTTGAAGCCGTGGTCTGCGTCGTACAGGTGCACCTGCACATGCTTTTGCGCCTGGGCGAAGGCCTGCACGGCGTCCACGGGAATGTGCGCATCGCGCCGGCCGAAGTGGGCGATGACGGGGCACAGCGGCTCGCGGCCCATCTCCAGCGGCGTGGTCATGCCGCCGCCGTAGTAGCAGGCCGCAGCCGACAGGCTGGGCAGGTTGCAGGCCGCGCGCCAGGCCCACAGGCCGCCCCAGCAAAAGCCCACGATGCCCACCTTGCCGCCGGGCACCAGCGTGGCGGCATGGGCGATGGCGGCCTCGATCTCGGGCAGCACGCCGGGCTGGGGCAGCGCCTCGGCGGCGGATTTCAGCGCCATGCCCTTGGCACGGTCGGCGTCGCCGTAGCCCAGGTCCACACCCGGCTCCACACGCGTGAACAGTGACGGCGCCACGGCCACATAGCCCCGCGCCGCAAGCCGGTCGGTCACGGCGCGGATATGGGCGTTGACGCCGAAGATCTCCTGCAGCACGACGATGGCACCGCGCGCGGGCACGTCGGGGCGGGCCACCCAGGCCGGCGAAGACGTGCCATCCAATGAAGTCAACTGCACAAAACTGCCCATGTCCGCGTTCCTTTCTGTCTGAGAACCTGTTGTGATTTCCCGGTGGGCGGACGCGCCCCGCAATGCTGTAATGGCGGCGGGCCGGCCCGTGCGGCAATTCTTTCACAGGAGACATTCGATGGAACGAAAAGTCGTGCTCATCACCGGCGGCAGCCGCGGCATAGGCGCCGCAACGGCACGCATGGCAGCGCACCGGGGCTGGGACGTGGTGATCAGCTACCAGCACCAGCGCGATGCGGCCGAGGCCGTGGTGGCCGACGTGCAACTGGCCGGCACCCGCGCGCTGGCCGTGCAGGCCGATGTGGGCGACGAAGCCGAGGTGCTGGCCCTGTTCGGTGCGGTGGATGCGCAGTTCGGCCGGCTGGATGCCCTGGTCAACAACGCCGGTGTGGTGGACCGCGCGCAGACCGTGGCCGAGATGAGCGTGCAGCGGCTGGAGCGCATGTTCCGCGTCAATACCATCGGCAGCTTCATCTGCGCGCGCGAGGCCGTGCGGCGCATGAGCACCCGCCACGGCGGACGGGGTGGCGCCATCGTGAACGTCTCCAGCATCGCTTCGCGGCTGGGCGCACCGGGCCAGTACGTGGACTATGCGGCCGCCAAGGGCGCGTTGGACGTGATGACGCTGGGCCTGGCCAAGGAAGTCGCCGCCCAGGGCATACGCGTGAACGCCGTGCGGCCCGGCTTGATAGAGACCGGCATCCACGCCAGCGGCGGACAGCCCGACCGCGTCGAGCGCCTGGCGCCCAACGTGCCCATGCAGCGCGGCGGCAGGGCCGAGGAAGTGGCCGACGCCATCCTCTGGCTGATGTCCGACGGCTCGCACTACACCACGGGCAGCCTGGTCGATATCTCGGGCGGCAACCTCTAGCTCCAAGGCAACCATGGACCTCAAACCGCTGATCACTTTGGTGGCCATCATCAACCCGCTGGCCATCGTCCCCTTCTTCATCCACTACACCGAGGGATTCAGCGCCCAGCAGCGCCAGCAGACCATTCGCACGGCGGCGCTGGCCTCGTTCTGCGTGATCGCGGCCTGCGCCATCATCGGGCTGCAGGTGCTGGACTTCTTCAACATCTCGCTGCAGAGCTTCCAGGTGGGCGGCGGCCTGCTGCTGCTGATCAGCGCGATGAACATGCTCAACGCCCGCCCGGCCGAGGAACGGCCCAACGCGCCCACGCTGGCGGCAGGCGCGGAAAAGGCCGCCATGGGCAACAGCATTGCCGTGGTGCCGCTGACGATTCCGCTGCTGACGGGGCCGGCCTCCATGTCCACCGTGGTGATCTATGCCGACCAGGCACGCACCATCTGGCAGCACCTGGCGCTGGTGGGCTATGGCGTGGTGGTGGCGCTGGTGGTGATGGTCTGCTTTTCGCTGGCCGACCCGATTGCGCGCGTGCTGGGCAAGACCGGCATCAACGTGATGACGCGGCTCATGGGCCTGATCCTCGCGGCCCTGGCCGTGGAGGTGATGGCGGGCGGGCTGGTGAAGATCTTCCCCATCCTGGCCTCGCCCGCGATCGTGCCCTGAGCGGGCTGGCTGGCCGATTGAAGGCCCGCCGGATCAGGCCGGCACGGCCCGCGCGCGGTCGACGCTGCCGTCGCATGCACCGCCGCAGCCCGTGATGGGCTGCTCGGGCAAGGCCTCGGGGTGGGCCAGCGAGCCCGTGGCGGGATCGAAGCCCGCGCTGCGCAGATGCAGGGCCAGCGCCGCATCCATGGTCTGCGCATGGTGCACGAACCAGGCCGCCAGCTCGCCCGCCATGCTGCGGATCACGGCCAGATCCCCCGCTGCCGCCTTGGCCGCCCCCTCGCGCATCACCTGCAGCACTACCTTGTGCTGCAGGCTGTGGCAGTTGGTGCTGGTGAACCGCGTGGACTGCATCCAGCGGTCTTCCTGGTCGAAGTGCACTTGCGTATGCGCGATCAGCTCATCCCAGCGCACGCACAGCTGCGCATCATCGGCCGCCTCCACCTCGGCCAGCAGCAGCACGAACTCCTGGTGCACCTCGTCCATGGCCGGCAACTCCAATGCCAGCGCTCCGCTCCATTCCAGCACGGCCATATGCTTCTCCTGCCTTCATCATGAAAGACTGCAGCTTAGGAACAGCACCGCCCAACCCGTTTGACCCACATCAGCCAACCCGAAAACAGCAAAGCCCCGCGAGCGGGGCTTGGTCAAGGCGGATAAAACTGGCGCGGCCAAAAGGCCAGGGGCACCGAGCAAGAGCCGCCTCGCGGCGAAGGTGCCGTCCCCCTCCCTTGCGAAGCAAGTAGAGAGGGGGAAGGCGCGCAGCGCCTCAGGGGGTGCCTACCAGCTTACTGTCCATATTTACGCTTGGCATCCGCCACGCAGGTGTCCTTGGCGTCACCGCTCATGGTGTCGCAACGGGCCTTGGCAGCCTTGTAGTCGGCTTCGCGGGTTTCCTCGGCAGCGTCCTTGCGGGTCTCGGCCACGTTGGCGGCCTTGGCGGCAGAGTTGGCGGCAGGTTCGGCCTGGGCCTTGTTCACCTTGGCGGCTTCGACGGCACGCACATGGGCAGCCTTGGCATCCTTCACGCAGACGTCCTTGGCGTCGCCCTTGAGGTCATCGCACTTTTCCTTGGCGATGTCGTAGTCCGCATCAGCCTTGGCCTTGAGTGCCTTTTCGCTGTTCTTGGGCGAAGGATTGCGGCGCGATTCCAGTTCAGCCTTGGCGACGTTTTCCTGGCCCTTGGCCTGCTTCTCGCAGACGTCCTTGGCGTTGTCCTTGAGCGGCTTGCACTGTTCCTTGGCAGCCTTGTAGTCGGCCTCGATCTGGTTCTTGGCGGCCGTGTGCTCGGCATTGGTCATGGCCATGGCGCCGGAGGCCATCAGGCCCAGGGCGACGGCGGACAGCATGTGGCGAAAGCGTTGCGGTGTTTGCATGATGGAACTCCTTGTATTTGTACTGAGGTGGCCCTTGATGCCTGCGGCGGCGGGCCTTGGGTGCATGCCCTGGGGGCATGCCGGCTATCGAGGAGCGGATGGGGGCGCCGGCCAGGGCGACCAGCCCATCCGCAGTCCACCCTCGTCAGTCTTCGAAGCGGAAGTCGGGGTTGCGCTTTTGCCAGTCGGTCAGCTGCTTTTCGGCAGCGTCGCGGGCCAGGCCCTGGCGCTCCTGCAGCTTGCCCAGGAATTGCTCGCGCTTGCCGGCGATCACGTCCAGATCGTCATCGGTGAGCTTGCCCCATTGCTCACGGATCTTGCCGGTGAATTGCTTCCAGTTGCCCTTGATGCGGTCTTCATTCATGGCTTGTTCCTTTCAGTGATGTTGAAGTCGTGCCGTGCAATCAGGCCTTGTTTTTTCAAAGCCGCGATCTGCATCAGCGACGGTTCCACTGTAAAAAACCTGCGCGCCGCGCGCCGTAGTCTGGACCTAGTGTTGACGGTCGTCCCAGGGGCAGCCGAGACGGTGGGATCGGGACTACAGCCCCTGACGGACGCGCGGGAAGCGCTGGGTCAGGCGCGGCCCGCCCCTGCCCTGAGTACCCAGCCTTTTCCCCGTATGTCCGCACCTGCGCCGTGGCGGTTGCGGGGTTGCAAGCCTGCCGAAGGACAGGCTTGCTTCGTGATCTGACCTTTCTTGGCGAATCAAGAAAAGGGCAGTCGGCTGCCGGGCCGAGACCCGGCCTCGAAAAGCAACCATCCGGCAGGGGCAGAAAAAGTCCACTTGCTTGCAGAGCCAGTTGCCGAAAACAAAAAACGGCCAGCGGATGCAATGCACCCACCAGCCGTTCTCAAGAGAATGGATGGGCTGGAAATCCAGCAGCCGCTCAGTGCCCCTGCTGCCCCAGCCACGCATCGATCTGCGCAATGGCCGCATCCGTGGCCTTGGCCAGGGCCTGGGCGCCGCCCGCCGCATCGCCCGAAGCTGCAGGACTGCGCACCTCGAACACCTTCTGTCCGAGCAGTCGGTCCACGGCACCGCTTTGCTCGACCAGGGTGGCGCGCAGGCGCACCACGCCGGCACTGGAGCCGGGCGCGTCAAAGACCTGGCTGAACTCTTCGATGTCCACGCGCAGCAGCGTGGGCACGGCGCCTTGCAGGCGCGGCTGGGCCACGCTTTCGCTGCTGGCCAGCACGGGGCGCTGCAGGCCCAGTTGGCTGCGCAGGCGCTGCTGCAGCAGCAGTGCAGGAGGCTGGCTCCAGCGCGCCAGCTGGTAGGGGCGCAGTTCCTGGCCGTTGGCATAGGCCAGGCGGTAGAACATGGCCGTGCTGCCGTCGGACAGGGCGGGGGCCTCCACATCGGCCAGCGCCAGCGGCGTGCGTGCCTGCGGGGCTGCGGATGTGGCGGACTGCGCGGGCGTGGACAGCGGCGCCAGGCCGAAGTCATAGCGCGCGGGCTGGGCGGGGGGCTGCGGCAGGGCCGAGCAGCCGGCCAGCAGGATCAGGGCGGCGGCCAGTCCAGCGCTGGCCACGGCGGTCTTGCGAGATGGGGACATGCGGGTTCCTCGGTCAGGGCTGGGTGGCTGCAGACGGGGCGACGAAGCCGGGCTCGCCCGGCCCCGGACGGGCCTGGCCCGGCCCGTAGATCACGGCCTGCGGGTTGTCGCTGAAGCGGCTGGCCGCCGTGCCCATCTGGCGCGCGGCGCGCGAGACATCATCGGCCGCTCGGTTGGCGTGCGGCACCGTGCTGCGGCCCAGCGAATCGGCCATGCGGGTCAGTGCGCGCGTGCTCTGGGCGATCTGCTCCAGCGGCCCGTCCTGCGCGTTCACGCGGCGCACGGTCTGCTGCAGCTCGGACGCCACGGCGGCGGCTCCGTTGCTGGCCTTCTCCAGCGACTGCAGGGTGTTGTGGGCGTCGGCGGCGAGCTGCGGCACCTGGGTGGACAGCGTGCGGTCCAGGTTCTGCGTGAGCTGCTGCACGCCTGCGGCAGCGGCCGCAATGTTCTCCAGCGCCTGGCTCACGCGCTTTTGGTTGTCGGTGTCCAGCATGTCGCTGAGGCGGCGCGAGATTTCATCGGCGCGCTCCAGCAGCACCTGCCCCTGGTCGGCCAGCATGCTCAGGGGCGAAGAGCGCAGCGGCAGGCGCGGCAGACCGCTGGGGCCCGGTGGCAGTTGGGGCTGCGGCTGGTCCGCGTCGTCCAGCTGCACATGGGCCAGGCCCGTGACGCCCTGGTAGCCCAGCACGGCGAACGTGGTGGGCGTGATGGGCGTGTTCACACCGATGGCGATGCGGATCAGCACGTTGCCATTGGTCTGCGGATCGAACCCGATCCGCGTGACCTTGCCCACCGCCACGCCCTTGTAGCGCACGGCAGCCTGGGCCTGCAGGCCGCTGATGCCGTCCTTGGTGGACAGCTCGTACTCGTTGTACTGCCGCGTATCGCGCGTCAGCCAGATCGCCAGCCCCGCCAGCAGGGCCGCCACGACCAGCACGAAAATGCCGGCCGCCATGGCATGTGATTTGTTTTCCATATCAATGGTCCATAACGTTGAGCCCAGCAAAACAAGGCATGGGGCCACAGCCCCCAGGGCCAGCACTCAGAGCGCGGCCTTCAAAACCGGCGCACCCCAAGGCAAGGGACACCGAGCAAGGGCCGCCCCGCCGCGAGGGTGTCGTCCCCCCCCGCAAAGCGAGAGGGGGGAAGGCGCGAAGCGACTCAGGGGGGCTTCTCATACCGTGCTCATCGCGCGCCTGCCGCGCTCGCCCTGGAAGAAATGCTCGATGAACGGATGCTTGAACTCGGCCACCTCGCGCGGCGGGCCGCTGACCAGCACCTTCTTCTCGGCCAGCACGGCCACGCGCGAGGACAGTGCGAACAGCGTGTCCAGGTCGTGCGTGACCATGATGACGGTCAGGCCCAGCTCGGCACGCAGCTCGCGCAGCAGTTCGCAGAATTCGTCGGAGCTGGTGGGGTCCAGGCCGGCCGTGGGCTCGTCGAGCAGCAGCAGGGGCGGGTCCATGATCAGCGCCCGCGCCAGCGCCACGCGCTTGATCATGCCGCCCGAGAGATCGGCCGGCATGCGCGAGGCATGCTCGGGCTTGAGGCCCACCATCTGCAGCTTGACCAGGGCCGCGTCGCGCACCAGATCGTCGGGCAGCGTGCCCTGCTCGCGCAGCGCGAAGGCCACGTTGTCCAGCACGCTGAAGGCCGAGTACAGCGCCCCGTGCTGGAACAGCATGCCCACGCGGCTGGCAGCGCCCTCGCGGCCCATTTCGCTGGCCGGGCGGCCCAGCACTTCGACGCGGCCCTTGGTGGGCTCCAGCAGCCCCAGCATCTGGCGCAGCAGCACGGTCTTGCCCGTGCCCGAGCCGCCGACGATGGACAGCATCTCGCCGCGCTGCACATCCAGGTCCAGGTCCTGGTGCACGGCAAAGGCGTTCTCGCCTTCGCCGAACACGCTCCACAGCCCGGCGATGCGCACGATGGGCTCGTCGGCTGCGGGTGTGGAGGAGGTTTCGGTGTCCATGGCCATCAGATTCCGACATCTTTGAAAAGGATTGCGAAGATCGCATCCACCACGATGACCATGGTGATGGCCGACACCACCGAGGCCGTCGTGCCCTTGCCCAGGCTCTGCGTATTGGGCTCCACGCGCAGGCCCCAGTGGCAGCCGATCAAGGCGATGAGGGCGCCGAAGACCACGGACTTGCCCATGGCGATCCAGAGGTTGCCGATCTTCACGGCGGCAGGCAGCGCCTCGGCAAAGTAGGCGCCCGTGACGCCCATGGTCAGGTCGGCGGCCAGCATGCCGCCGGCCAGCGCGGCCAGCGTGGTCCACAGCGAGACCAGGGGCATGGCAATGGCCAGCGCCAGCGCACGCGGCAGCACCAGGCGAAAGCCGTGCGGTATGCCCATGACCTGCATGGCGTCCAGCTCTTCGGTGACGCGCATCACACCGATCTGGGCGGTGATGGCCGAGCCCGTGCGGCCCGCCACCAAGATGGCCGCCAGCAGCGGGCCCAGCTCGCGGATCAGCGAGATGCCCAGGATGTTGACGATGAAGGATTCAGCCCCGAACTGGCGCAGCTGCAGCGCCATCAGGTAGGCCAGCACCACGCCGATCAGAAAGCCCACCAGGGCCGTGATGGGCAGGGCCGTGGCGCCCATGGAGTAGAGGTGGCCGGAAATGTCGCGCCAGGGCCCCCGGTGCGGGGCACGCGCAAAGCGCACCACGTCGATCAGCAACTGGCCGATGAGCCGCGTCAGCTGTGCGAAATGGCCACAGGCGTTGATGACCAGGCAGCCCAGGCTGTCGATGTGCTCCAGCAGGCTCAGGCGCGGAGCCGGCGGTGCAGGCTCCTTGGAAAAACGGGCCACGCGGTCGAGCATGGCGCGCTGCGCGTCGCTGGCCGCCAGGCGCGCGGGCAGGCGACGGCCCCAGTGGTTCCACAGCAGTTGCGCGCCCACGTGGTCCAGCCAGTCCAGCCCTTGCAGGTTCCAGCCCAGGTCATCGCCCTTGGCGTCGGCCAGCTGTGCACGCAGCCTGCGCCATTGCGCCCGCCGGCCCAGCTCGGCCGCGCCCCAGGAGCCGGTCAGCAACGCCCATTGGCCGTCGTTGTCACGGCGCAGGCTGCATTGGGGGGGATTGTTGAGGGCAGACAAGTGCAGGAAGTCCTTGGGGGTTGCGAAGGCGAGGCCGAGGCGCGCGGGCAGGCACGGTGGCACGCCCGCCAAGACCGCAGGATAACCGAGCGGCGCGGCCCGCAGATTGCCCCGCAACGCCGTGTGCGCGACGGCTTTGCCCTACGCGTGCAATTTTTATCAAAAAACCAGCGGGACGGCCATCGCTGCTGCATGCGCTGCTGCGAAAAAAGGAGTCCAGCGCGCTTTCCCTCTCGACAGTGCGCATGCCGTCCGCACAATGGGCCGAAGCACCAACCCCGGCTCCCAAGGACGTTCCGGCCCGCAGCGGACGCCCGCCCATCTCCATGAGCAATACCACCTTCGACTACATCGTCATCGGCGCCGGCACGGCAGGCGCCCTCCTGGCCAACAGGCTCTCGCGCGACGGCCGCAGCCGCGTGCTGCTGATCGAGGCGGGCGCCAAGGACGACTACCACTGGATCCACATCCCCGTGGGCTACCTGTACTGCATCGGCAATCCGCGCACCGACTGGCTCTACCAGACCGAACCCGACGAAGGGCTCAACGGCCGCAGCCTGCGCTATCCGCGCGGCAAGACGCTGGGCGGCTGCTCCAGCATCAACGGCATGATCTACATGCGCGGCCAGGCCCGCGACTACGACGGCTGGGCCGAGCTGACCGGCGACGACGCTTGGCGCTGGGACCAGGTGCTGCCGGCCTTTCGCCAGCATGAAAGCCATTGGCGGCTGGACGCAGGGGGCAACGCCGATGCGCGCTTTCGCGCCCTGCACGGCGGCACGGGCACAGGCGGCAGCGGCGAATGGCGCGTGGAGCGGCAGCGCCTGCGCTGGGACATCCTGGACGCCTTTGCCGAAGCCGCCCAGCAGGCCGGCATTCCGGCCACCGAGGACTTCAACGGCGGCAGCAACGAGGGGGTGGGCTACTTCGAGGTCAACCAAAAGGGCGGCCTGCGCTGGAACACCGCCAAGGCCTTCCTGCGGCCCACCTGCTATGGCCGCCCCAACTTCGAGCTGTGGACCCATGCCCAGGTCAGCCGGCTGCTGTTCGAGCCGCTGCCCGCCGGCGGCCTGCGCTGCAGCGGCGCACAGGTCTGGACCGGCTCGGAAATGGTCGATGTGCAGGCCAGCCAGGAGGTCCTGCTGTGCGCGGGCGCCGTGAACTCCCCGCAGATCCTGCAGCTGTCGGGCATAGGCCCGGGGGCGCTGCTGCAAGGCCACGGCATCGCCGTGCGCCACGACCTGCCCGGCGTGGGCGAGAACCTGCAGGACCATCTGCAGATCCGCTCGGTCTACAAGATCAAGGGCGCGCGCACGCTCAACACCATGGCCAATTCGCTGTGGGGCAAGGCCGGCATCGGCCTGGAGTACCTGCTGCGCCGCAGCGGCCCCATGAGCATGGCGCCCTCGCAGCTGGGCGCCTTCACGCGCAGCAGCCCCCAGCAGGCGCACCCCAATATCCAGTACCACGTGCAGCCGCTGTCGCTGGACGCCTTCGGCGAGCCGCTGCACGGTTTTCCGGCCTTCACGGCCAGCGTCTGCAACCTCAACCCCACCAGCCGGGGCACGGTACGCATCCGCAGCGGGGACTTCCGCCAGGCGCCTGCCATTGCGCCGCACTACCTGTCCACGCCCGAGGACCGGCAGGTGGCCGCCGACAGCCTGCGCGTGACGCGGCGCATCGTCAGCCAGAGCGCGCTGGCGCGCTTTGCCCCCGAGGAATGGAAGCCCGGCGTGCAATACCAGAGCGACGAGGACCTGGCCCGCCTGGCCGGCGACATTGCCACCACCATCTTCCACCCCGTGGGAACCACGAAGATGGGCCGCGCCGACGACCCCATGGCTGTGCTCGACAGCCGCCTGCGCGTGCGCGGCGTACAGGGCCTGCGCGTGATCGATGCAGGCGCCATGCCGCGCATCACCAGCGGCAACACCAACAGCCCGACGCTGATGATGGCGGAGAAGGCCGCCGGCTGGATTCTTGCGGACAGGCAGGGCCGGGGCCAGGAGCCGGCACGGCAGAGCACGGAACCGGCCGTTGCGCTGGCCGCCTAGGACTGCTCCTGCAGCAGCGGCGGGATCGCCGCCAGCAGCGCATCGATGGTCACGCGCAGCCGGTAGGGCAGAAAGCGCGTGCGCGGCCACAGCACATGCAGGGGAATGCGCGCGGCCGGCACCTCGGGCAGCAGGCGCACCAGCGCCCCGCTGTCCAGCGCGCTGCGCACCCGCCACAGCGGCATGTGGGCCAGGCCCGCGCCCTGCAGCGTGGCCGTGGCGATGGTTTCTATGTCGTCAAAGCCCAGCGCCGGCTCCAGCACGGGCGCGGCCAGCGATCCATCCTCACCGGCCAGCCCCCAGGGGGCGGCGCGGCCGCTGCGCATATAGGCAATACAGCGATGCCCGGCCAGGTCGGCCACGCTGCGCGGCGCGCCATGGGCCTGCAGATAGGCGGGTGATGCGCACAGCACCATGGTTTGCATGCCAAGGCGCCGCGCAACCAGCCAGTCGCTGTCAGACAGTTCCCCGCTGCGTATGGCCAGGTCGATGCCGTCATCGGCGAAGTCCAGCTGGCGGTCGGTGAAGCTGGCCTCGATGCGCAGGCGCGGATGCAGCTGCGCCAGCTCCAGCAGCAAGGGAGCCACGTGGTGGCGGCCGAAGACCACGGGTGCGCTGATGCGCAGCCGGCCCACCACTTCCCGCCGCCCGGCTTCCAGCATGTGCCGGGCGGCATCCAGGTCCTCCAGCGCCTGCGCGCAGCGCTCGTAGAACATCTGGCCGTCCTCGGTCAGCCCCAGGCTGCGCGTGGTGCGCACGAACAGCCGCGCGCCCAGGCGCTCTTCCAGCCGCGCCACGGCCTTGCCAACAGCCGAGCGCGTAAGGCCCAGGCGCTCGGCCGCCTGGGCGAAGCTGCCGGCCTCGGCCGAGGCGACGAAAGCGCTGACGCCTGCCAGCCTGTCATTTGCAATTGGTTCCATAAATTCTACAAACCATAGCCTCAATTGAATCAATGCAATTATGGAGGAATCAATAGACTGAAGTCCTGTTTGATATCTGCCTCGAAAGGACCGCCTTCCATGACCGTGCCTGCGTCTTCCCCATTCATGCAGCAATGGCAACTGCCCGCCCTGGGCCATGAAAACCTGCAGCTGGTGCAAGTTCCCATTCCCGAGCCCGGGCAGGGCCAGGTACTGGTGCGCGTGCATGCGGCATCGCTGAACTACCGCGATCTGCTGATCCTGCGCGACGGCATGGGCATGGGGCCGGCCCTGCCCCTGGTGCCCGGCTCGGACATGGCTGGCGAGGTGGTCGCCATCGGCCCGGGCGTCGCGGAGTTCGCGGTTGGCGACGCCGTGATCAGCACCTTCTTCTGCGGCTGGCAGGACGGCGTGCAGCCGCGCACCAGCCTGCCGCTGGGCTCGCCCGGGCCGGGCATGCTGTCGGAATACGTGGTGCTGGGCGAAGACAACCTGGTCGCCGCGCCCCGTCATCTGGACTTTGCGCAGGCCAGCACCCTGACGTGCGCGGGCGCAACCGCCTGGTTCGCACTGGCCGAGTCCGCGCCCACGCGGCCCGGGGACACCGTGGTCATCATGGGCACGGGCGGCGTGGCGCTGTTCGCCATGCAGATCGCCCATGCCCAGGGTGCGCGCGTGGTGGTGGTTTCGGGCAGCGACGACAAGCTGGCGCGGGCTGCGCAGCTGGGTGCAGACCACGGCATCCACCGCCACCGCACGCCGGACTGGGCCGCCGAGGTGCGTGCCCTCACGGGAGGACGCGGCGCCGACCATGTGCTGGAACTGGCCGGGGGGGATAACTTCGGCCGCTCGCTATCGGCCCTGGCACAGGGAGGCCTCGTGTCGGTGATCGGCAATCTGCAGGGCGACGAGCTGCGCGGCTCGGTCTATCCGCTGCTGCTGGGGCGCGCCACCGTTCAGGGCATCGGCGTGGCACACCGGCGTGCGCTGCAGGATCTGGTGCGTGCCGTGGACTGGCTGAAGCTGCAACCTGTGATCGACAGCGAATACGCGCTGGCCGATCTGCCGGCAGCCCTGGAGCATCTGGAGCGGGGTGCTTTCGGCAAGCTGGTGCTGCGCATGCGCTGAACGTCCGGCAACCGGCAATCATCGTCCCAGCCCCTTGCTGGTGCAATCCCGCACTTTCGCGGCAACTGCGGGAAATCCCCGATGCACCACCCAGGTGCGGCCATTAAAGTCCATCCACTCTCGCGGTACCACAGTGCTGCACAAGAGGGGCCGAGGAGACAACTCGTACACAACCAGATCAACATTCATAAATAGCATCCCAAGATGCATTTCCCAGAGCGCCGGCAAGTCCGGCGCTTTTTTTATGCCTGCGGCCAGCCTGATGCGGCACCGTGGCGGTGCGACAATCGCCGCCCTATGGAATGGATCATCGTCTCGCTGGCCTCGATGCTGGCCGGCTTCGTGGACGCCATCGTGGGCGGCGGAGGCCTCATCCTGCTGCCCGCGCTGTTCGCCACCTTCCCCACCGCACCACCGGCCACCCTGCTGGGCACCAACAAGAGCGCCTCCGTCTGGGGCACGGCCATGTCCACCTGGCAGTACGGCCGCAAGGTGCAATTGCCCTGGCGCGCGATGATGCCGGCCGCCTGCGTGGGCATGGCGGGCTCCTTTGCGGGGGCCTGGGCCGTCACGCAGATCTCCCCCGACTTCCTGCGCCAGTTGCTGCCGCTGGTGCTGCTGGGCGTGCTGGTCTATACGCTGGCGCGCAAGGACATGGGCCGCAACCACACGCCGCGCTATTCGGGCCGCGCCGAGACGCTGATCGCCTGCGCCATCGGCCTGGCCATCGGCTTCTATGACGGGTTCTTCGGCCCCGGCACGGGCAGCTTCTTCGTGTTCCTGTTCGTGCGGCTGATGGGCTATGACTTCCTGAACTCATCGGCCTCGGCCAAGCTGCTGAACATGGCCACCAACCTGGCGGCGCTGGCGCTGTTCACGCTCAAGGGCCATATCTGGTGGCACCTGGCCGTCCCCATGGCAGTGGCCAATGTGCTGGGCGCCATGCTGGGCACGCACATGGCCCTGCGCCATGGAACGGGCTTCGTGCGGGGCATCTTCATCGGCGTGGTGAGCCTGCTGATCCTCAAGACCGGCTACGACGCCTTCATCGCCTGAGCACGCAGGCCAGCGGCATCCGCAACACCTGCCATCGGCATCGGCGACGGCAACCTTCTATAATTGCCGACTTTTCGCCTTGAGCTGCGGCGGCAGGTGCATGTCGCACCCCTGCCAGCGGCTGCACCCGACCCGCCGCGCAGCCACGCAATCGGCCCCGCCGTCCATGGCCATGCACCGATCCGTGCGTTGGCGCTTTCCCCCTCTTGCGGCGCCGGGGTCAGGTCCTGAGCGACAGCCCTCCTGGAGCTTCCATGAAACGCATTACCGTCATCGCCGCCGCCGCGCTGGCCCTGTGGACCGCCGCAGGCGTTCAGGCCCGCCCCTTCGACGCCATCCAGAAGGAAGGCACGTTGCGCCTGGCCACCGAAGGCTATTACGCGCCCTTTGCCCATTTCGAGGGCAAGCAGTTGACCGGGTTCGAGGTCGAGCTGGCACAGATGCTGGCCGGCAAGATGGGCGTGAAGTACGAGTGGAAGACCATCAGCTTCGACGCCCTGCTGACCGGCCTGCAGCAGGACCGCTGGGATCTGGTGATTTCCTCGCACGGCATCACGCCCGAGCGCGAGAAGGCCGTGACCTTCACCCAGCCCCATTACTGCTCTGGCGCCATCGTGATGTCGCTGGACCCGGCCATCCGCTCGGGCAAGGACCTGGCGGGCAAGACGGTGTCGGTGCAGACCGGCACCACCTATCTGCAGTACATGGAGAAGAACCTGCCCGGCATCAAGCGCCTGGTCAACTTCCCCACGAACGAGGCCGCGCGCAATGCGCTGCTGTCCAAGCGGGTGGACGCCTGGGTGACCGAGCGCTTCATTGCCAAGGAACTGCAGCAGAAGAACCCCAATGCCCAGCTCAAGCAGGGCGAGTTGCTGCTGGTCGAGCGCATCGCCGCCGCCGTGGCCAAGGACAACAAGTCGCTGGCCGACGCCTGGAACAAGGCCTTCAAGGACGCCCTGGCCGACGGCAGCTACGCCAAGCTGTCGCAGAAATATTTCCACGAAGACATCCGCTGCCCTGACTGAGGCCCCGGGCAGATCTGCCCGACCGGCGCCCACTTGCAGGGCGCCTTTTTGTTTCTAGCCCACCTATGCTTACCGTCCTCTGGCCCGCCCACTGGAGCCGCTCGCAGCGCAGCAACGCCACCCTGGTCACGGCCCTGCTGCTGATGGTGCTCGTGGTTTCGCTGCTGGGGCAACTGCTGTCCCTGCTGCCCGAGCCCATAGGCTCCAATGCCGACACCTTCGCCGAAGGCGCGCGCACCACGCTGTACCTGACGCTGGTCAGCGGCGCCGCCGGCCTGGTGCTGGGCATCGCCGCCGCGCTGGCGCGCACCTCGCGCACGGCCGCCCTGCGCTGGGCCGCGGGCTTCTACGTCTGGGCGATCCGCGGCACGCCGCTGCTGGTGCAGATCCTGTTCATCTACTTCGCGCTGCCGGTGCTGATCCCGGGCCTGAACCTGCCCGACTTCGCCGCCGCCTGCATTGCACTGGCGCTGAACGTGGGCGCCTACAACGCCGAAGCCGTGCGCGCCGGCCTGCAGGCCGTGCCGCGCGGCCAGGCCGAGGCCGCACGCGCCCTGGGCCTGCCGCGCATCTGCGTCTTCATGGACGTGGTGTTCCCGCAGGCCTTCAAGATCTCGCTGCCGCCGCTGGTGAGCAACTTCGTGGCCCTGCTCAAGGATTCGTCGCTGGCGTACGCCATCGGCGTGGTGGAGCTGACCAATGTGGGCAACCGCATCCAGTCGGCCACCTTCCAGCCCGTGGAGACCCTGGTCACCGTGGGCGTGACCTACCTGGTGCTGACCACGCTGGTGACCCAGGTCACGGCTGCCGTGGAGTACCGCTTCGACGTGGAGGGCCGCCACAAATGAGCGCCGACAAGCTGGCACGGGGCATGCCCTACATCGTGGCCGAGAAGGTCACCAAGTCCTTCGGCAACCACCAGGTGCTCAAGGGCGTTTCCACGCAGTTCTGCACGGGCGAGGTGACGGTGATCATCGGCGCCTCGGGCTCGGGCAAGTCCACGCTGCTGCGCGCCATCAACCGGCTGGAGCCGCATGATGGCGGGCGCATCACCATCGACGGCGTCGAAGTCACCGACAACGAAGCCACGCTGCAAAAGCAGCGCTGCGAAGTGGGCATGGTGTTCCAGCAGTTCAACCTGTTCGGCCACATGACGGTGCTGGACAACGTGACCCTGGCGCCGCGCCGCATCCACAAAACGCCGCGCGCCCAGGCCAATGCCAAGGCCATGGCCCTGCTGGAGCGCGTGGGCATGCAGGCCCATGCCCACAAGTACCCTTGGCAGCTGTCGGGCGGCCAGCAGCAGCGCGTGGCCATTGCCCGTGCCCTGGCCATGGAGCCGCAGGTGATGCTGTTCGACGAGCCCACCAGCGCGCTGGACCCGGAGATGGTGCAGGAGGTGCTGGACGTGATGCGCGAGCTGGCACGCGGCGGCATGACCATGATCGTGGTCACCCACGAAATGGGCTTCGCCCGCGAGGTCGCCGACCGCGTGATGTTCTTCGACCAGGGCTGCATCGCCCACGAGGCGCCACCGGCCGAATTCTTCGGCAACCCGGCCAGCGAGCGGATCGCGGCGTTCATCGGGCGCATGGGGCATTGAGGCCGAAGCCCTGATTCGTCGCCTTGCGTGCCCTCATGCGCAGGGGGCATGCCGTTGTCGCCTTGCGTGTCCATGACTACCATGCGTCATTGACCTGAAAGGAGCCTGGCCATGACTACCATGACGATCCACGATCTGGATGAAGACCTGCAGGCCCGGCTGCGTCTGCAGGCGGACCTGCACGGCCACTCCATGGAAGAAGAGGCCCGCAACATCTTGCGCGCGGCACTCGCAGCCAATGCGGCGGAGGGGCATTCACTGTTCGACTCCATCCGGGCCCGGGTCGAGCCCCTGGGCGGCGTTGAACTGGTGCTTGCGCAGCGCGAGCCCATTCGCAATCCGCTGGGTGCCAGCCGGTGATCATTCTCGACACCAACGTCCTGTCCGAGGCTCTGCGCCCCGATCCCGACAGGCGCGCCATGGATCGGCTGGCCAGCCAGCCCCGCTCCAGTTTGCTCACCACAGCCATCACGCGCGGAGAATTGCTGTACGGCGTCCTGCTGTTGCCGCAGGGACAGCGCAAGCATGGGTTGCTGGCTGCAGTGCAGGCCATCTTGGACATCGATATGGCAGGCCGCGTCCTGGAGTTCGACAACGGTGCCGCTGACGCTTATGCGTAGATCGCTGCGGCCCGAAGGCAGTCCGGCAGACCCATCAGCCAGTTCGACGCCATGATTGCGGCCATCGCCCGCTCAAGGGGAGCCAGCCTTGCCACCCGCAATGTGCGGGACTTTGCGGACTGCGGGGTCACGGTCATCGATCCCTGGCAGCGCTGAATCTGCCGCGCAGGGCTCAGACCCGCTTGCAGCGGCACACAAGCGTGCCTCAATCCTCCAGCTCGGCAGCCGAAGGCGGCGACAGCACCGCCGGGCGGCCTGCGGGCACGGGGACCGGCGCCTCGGGCGGCTCATAGCGCGGCAGGCCGGGCAGGTTCACGGTTTCCGCATCCAGCGTGATTTCGGAGACGCGGCGCGGGGTGCCTATGGGCACGCCGGCCTGGCCCTTGCGCATGGCGGCCATGTCTTCCACGCTGGGGTAACGGCCCAGCAGCCAGTAGTCGAACACGCGGCGCGCCAGCGGTGCGGCGGCAGCGGCACCGAAGCCGGCGTTCTCCACGATGGCAGCGACGGCAATGGTGGGGTTGTCGGCCGGCGCGTAGGCGATGTACAGCGAGTGGTCGCGCTGGAACTCGGACAGGCGTGCCGCGTTGTACTTCTCGTTCTGGCGCACGCCCACGGCCTGGGCCGTGCCGGTCTTGCCGGTGGAGGTGTAGGGCGCGTTGCCGAAGATGCCGCGCGAGGTGCCCTCCACCGTCACGGCGGCCACGGCGGCGCGCACGGCCTCCACGTTCTCGGGCTTGTAGCCCATGCTGGTGCCTGGATCCTTGTTGATGGCCGAGAACTGCTGCGTGACGGCATCGACACGGCCCACGGCCAGGTGGGGGCGGTGCTTGACGCCCTTGGCCGCCAGCGTGGACATGGCATTGGCCAGCTGCAGGATGGTGAAGTTGTTGTAGCCCTGGCCGATGCCCAGCGAGATGGTCTCGCCCGCGTACCACTTCTTCTGCTCGGGCCGCTTGTAGGTGTTGCGCTTCCACTCGGTGCTGGGCAGCACGCCGCGCGCCTCGCCGCGCACATCGATGCCGGTGAGCTGGCCGAAGCCCAGCGGCTTCATGTAGTCGTGGATCATGTCCACGCCCATGTCGTTGGCCAGCATGTAGTAGTACACGTTGGACGACTTGATGATGGAGCGGCGCAGGTTGGTCGGCCCGTTGGGGTGGCCCGAGCGGAAGGTGTGGCCGCCGAAGGTCCAGCTACCGTTGTCCATGATGGTGGTGTCCGGGCGGCGCTTGCCCGACTCCAGCGCGGCAATCGCCATGAAGGGCTTGTAGGTGGAGCCCGGCGGATAGGTGCCCCGCAGCGCGCGGTTGAGCAGCGGGCGGTTGATGGATTCGTTGAGCGTGGTCCAGCTCTCCTGGTCGATGCCATCGACGAAGAGGTTCAGGTCGAAGGTGGGACGGCTGACCATGGCCAGCACTTCGCCGCTGCGCGGATCGATGGCCACCAGGGCGCCGCGGCGGTCGCCGTACAGCTCCTCCACCATGCGCTGCAGCTTGATGTCCAGCGACAGCACCAGGCTGTCGCCGGGCGTGGCGGGGCGGCTGCCGAGCTTGCGCACGGCATGTCCGCCGGCCGAGGTTTCCATTTCCTCCCAGCCGGTCTGGCCGTGGAGGTCGGTTTCGTAGCTCTGCTCCACGCCCAGCTTGCCGATGACGTCGGTGCCACGGTAGTTGGCGGCGTCGTCGGAGTCTTCCAGCGCCTCTTTCTCGCGCTGGTTGATGCGGCCTATGTAGCCGATGACATGGCTGGCCGTGTCCTGCATGGGATAGGTGCGGAACAGCCGCGCCTTGATGTCCACGCCCGGGAAGCGGTAGCGCTGCGCGGCAAAGCGCGCGACCTCGTCATCGGTCAGGCGCGTGCGGATGGGCAGGGAGTCGAAGCTGCGGGAGTCATCCACCAGGCGCTTGAACTTGCGCCGGTCGCGCGGCGTGATCTCGACGATCTCGGCCAGGCTGTCGATGGTCTCTTCAAGGTTGCCCGCGCGCGAGGGCATGATCTCCAGCGTGTAGGCCGAGTAGTTGGTGGCCAGCACCACGCCGTTGCGGTCCAGGATCTGGCCCCGGTTGGGCACGATGGGCACCACGGCCGTGCGGTTGCTTTCGGCGCGCTCGGACAGCTCCTCATGGCGCTGCACCTGCAGCACCAGCAAGCGCGCCACCACCAGCCCGAAGGCCAGCAGCACCACCACGCTCATCACCCATGCGCGCAACCTGAATCGCTGCAGCTCGGCTTCTGTATTGCGGATTTCCATCACGCGTCAAGCCTCACAAGGGACGGTTCTCGTCACTGTCCGGCGGGCGGCGCTGAGGCGCCAGCAGCAGGCCGCTGACCAGGGGCCACAGCAGGGCCTCGATCAAAGGCGCGACGACCACCAGCGGGCCGGGCATGATGCCACCGGCCACCATGCGCAGCAGCACCTGCAGGCCGTGCACCACGGCAAACAGCGGCAGCAGGTGCAGCGCCTGCACGGGCGTGGAGAACCACGACAGGCGCCGGCTCATGGCGCCGGCCGCGAACACCAGCAGCGCATAGGCCAGCGCATGCTGGCCCAGCAGGGAGGAGCGGTCCACGTCCATGCACAGGCCCAGCAGGAAGGCCACGCCCATGCCCACGCGCTGGGGCTGGTTCAATGCCCAGAAGGCCAGCAGCACCATGAGCAGGTCGGGTTGCCAGGCCTGGCGTCCCAAGGGCAGCATGTTGAGTGCCAGCGCCGCCAGCAGGCTGACGACGATGAACAGGGGATTGACCGGCAGCAGCAGCTGCTGGCCGCGCGGCATGATCATGCGGGCTCCTTCCTGGCGGAGGCGGGTGCGGCGGGAGCAGCGGGTGCTGCAGGCGTGGCCGGCGCATCTGTCTTGCCGGCCTTGCCACCGTCCTTAGAGGCTTCCTTGCCCTTGCCATCCTTGGGCTTGTCTTTTTCCTTGCCCTTGTCTTTTTCCTTGCCCTTGCCGGCGCGCAGGGGTTCGGCAGCGCCTTCCGCCTCGGGATGCGTGGCGCGGTCCAGCGGCTTGAGCACCACCACGTGGCGCACGCCCTGCACGCGGCCCACGGGTTCGCAGTAGATGCGGGAGAAGGCCGAGTCCGCGCGGCGCTCCACCGAGACCACCTTGGCCACGGGCAGGCCCGGCGGGTACAGGCCGTCGACGCCGCTGGTGGTCAGCAGGTCGCCTTCCTGCACATCGGCATTGCTGGGCATGAAGCGCAGCTCGATGCCGCCGGTGCGCAGCGGCGACGGGTCGCCATAGGCCACGCTGCGTGCACCGGTGCGTGGGTTGAAGACGGGAATGGCCTGGTCGCGGTCGATGAGCAGGGTGACCTCGGAACGCAGCGGATACACGCGCGTGACCTGGCCGACCACGCCCTTTTCATCGAGCACGGGCGAGCCCTGGGCGATGCCGTCCACCTGGCCTCGGTCGATGACCACACGGCGGGTATAGAGGTCGGGGCTGTCGTAGACCACTTCGGCCGCCGTGCCGGGCGTGGTCAGGCGGTCGCGCAGCTGCAGCAGCTCGCGCAGATGGTCGTTTTCCTGGATCAGTTCGTCGGCCAGCGAGGCACGCTGGGCCATGGCCACCAGTTCCTTGCGCGCGCCCTGCTCCCGGGCCTGGGCCTCGTCCAGCGAGCCCAGGTAGCGGCTGGCGTCGTGCACGGCCTCCACCGGCTTGAGCATCACCCACTGCACGGGGTACAGCACGGTGGACACGGCCACGCGCACGGGGTCGGTGATCCTGAAACGCGCGTCGGCCACCATCAGAAACAGCGCCAATGCGCTGTAGATGGCCAGTTGGGAGACGCGCGAGGGCCGCCGCTTGAACAGCGAGGGCGCCGAGTGGTCCAGGGTGTTGGGATTCATGCGCCCCTCCCGCGCGGCAGGGCCTGCCCTGCCGCACTTGCTGCGGCCTGGAAAGCACGGGCCGGGCCCGGTGCGAAGGAAGGCAGGGCAAGCATGCAGGTCACCACGGAAGGGAGAAGAAAAACGTTGCAGTCGGTCGGCTGCCGCCCGGGCCCGCGACAACGGGCCCCGGCCTGCGCCGCGTCAGTCGCTGGTGAAGATGCTGCCCTGGCGGTCCATGGTCTCCAGCGCCATGCCGCAGCCGCGCACCACACAGGTCAGCGGTTCCTCGGCCACGAGCACGGGCAGGCCCGTCTCTTCGGCCAGCAGGCGGTCCAGGTCGCGCAGCAGCGCGCCGCCGCCGGTCAGCATCATGCCGCGCTCGGCAATGTCGGCGCCCAGCTCGGGCGGGGTCTGCTCCAGCGCGTTCTTGACGGCGCTGACGATCTGGTTGAGCGGGTCGGTCAGGGCTTCGAGCACCTCGTTGGACGAGATGGTGAAGCTGCGCGGCACGCCTTCGGAGAGGTTGCGGCCCTTGACTTCCATCTCCTTGACTTCGGAGCCGGGGAAGGCCGAGCCGATGTTCTTCTTGATGGATTCGGCCGTGGGCTCGCCGATCAGCATGCCGTAGTTGCGGCGGATGTAGCTGATGATGGCTTCGTCGAACTTGTCGCCGCCCACGCGCACGGAGCCCTTGTAGACCATGCCGCCCAGCGAGATCACGCCGACTTCGGTGGTACCGCCACCGATGTCCACCACCATGGAGCCCGAGGCCTCGGACACCGGCAGGCCGGCACCGATGCCGGCGGCCATGGGTTCCTCGATCAGGTAGACGGAGGTGGCGCCTGCCGCCTCGGCCGCGTCCTTGATGGCGCGGCGCTCGACCTGGGTGGAGCCGCAGGGCACGCAGATGATGATGCGCGGGCTGGGCGTGAGCACCGAGCGCGGATGCACCATCTTGATGAACTGCTTGATCATCTGCTCGGTGATGACGAAGTCGGCAATCACGCCATCCTTCATCGGGCGGATGGCCTCGATGTTGCCGGGCACCTTGCCCAGCATGGCCTTGGCTTCACGGCCCACCGCCTGGATCACCTTCTTGCCATGCGGGCCGCCTTCGTGGCGGATGGCGACAACGGAGGGTTCGTCCAGAACAATGCCCTTGTCGCGGGCGAAAATCAGGGTGTTGGCTGTGCCAAGATCAATGGCAAGGTCGGTGGAGAAATACCGACGGAAAGCTCCGAACATTACGAGAGTCCTCTCAGGCACGGCATGCTCGTCGGCCTGCCATCGCCGGGATGAAAGTTAGGGAGTCTGGATGGGGTTGGCTTTTCGCACAATGACCAGCTCGGAGAGGGTCTTGCGGCAAAGCCGAGATAATACCGTATCCCCTGTGAATAACTTGTACTGCCGGGGCTTGAAATGCGGGTTTACATCCCGTTGCCCCCTTCAAAATTCCTATGGCACTGAACGCACAAGACATCGCACGCATCGCGAACCTCGCACGGCTCGAGCTCTCTTCCGCAGAGAGTGAGCGCATGCTAGGCCAGCTCAATGATTTTTTCGGCATCGTGGAGAAGATGCAGGCTGTGGATACTTCGGGCGTCAGCCCGCTGTCACATCCGGTCGCCGCCATCCAGGACATTGCCCTGCGCCTGCGCGAGGACATTGCCAGCGAGCCCGACCAGCGCGACGCCAATCAGCGCAGCGCCCCGGCCGTCGAGCGCGGCCTGTTCCTGGTCCCCAAGGTGATCGAGTGAGCGCCGGGCGTCGCTCGCCCTGCTTCCTGTCCCCTGGCATCCGTCCCCGTTTTCCGCATCCCATACATGACCCAGCAAACCACTGATCTGCACACGCTCGGCGTGTCGGCCCTGTCGGCCCTGCTGCGCGAGCGCAAGCT
Source organism: Delftia sp. WY8 (assembly GCF_018437695.1). Taxonomy (NCBI): domain Bacteria; kingdom Pseudomonadati; phylum Pseudomonadota; class Betaproteobacteria; order Burkholderiales; family Comamonadaceae; genus Delftia; species Delftia sp. WY8. The sequence goes on along the minus strand of NZ_CP049795.1, from coordinate 3,967,581 downwards.
CGGCGCCGTCGAAGCCGCCCAGCATTTCCTGGCCCGCGCCCAGGCGCACCAGAACCTGGGCGCCTTCGTCAGCATCGACGAAGAGGCCACCCTGGCCCAGGCCCGCGCTGCCGACGCCCTGATTGCCCAAGGCAAGGGCGGTCGCCTGGCTGGCGTGCCCATTGCGCACAAGGACATCTTCGTCACGCGCGACTTCCCGACCACGGCCTCCAGCAAGATGCTGGCCGGCTACCGCTCGCCCTTCGACGCCACCGTGGTCACCCGCCTGGCCGAGGCCGGCGCCGTGACGCTGGGCAAGCTCAACTGCGATGAATTCGCCATGGGCTCGGCCAACGAGAACTCGGCCGTCGCGCCCGTGGGCTTCGACGCACCCGCGCCCGTGCGCAATCCCTGGAACCTGGACCGCGTGCCCGGCGGCTCCTCGGGCGGCTCGGCCGTGGCCGTGGCCGCCGGCCTGGCGCCCGCCGTCACCGGCACCGACACGGGCGGCTCCATCCGCCAGCCCGCATCGTTTTGCGGCATCACGGGCATCAAGCCCACCTATGGCCGCGCCAGCCGCTACGGCATGATCGCCTTCGCGTCCAGCCTGGACCAGGCCGGCCCCATGGGCAAGAGCGCCGAGGACTGCGCCCTGCTGCTGTCCGAGATGTGCGGCCCCGACCTGGACCGCGACTCCACCAGCCTGGACGTGCCCGCCGAGGACTTCACGGCCCGCCTGAACGACGGCATCGAAGGCCTGCGCATCGGCATCCCCGCCGAGTTCTTCGGCGAAGGCCTGTCGGCCGACGTGCGCGCCGCCGTGGATGGCGCGCTCAAGGAATACGAGAAGCTGGGCGCCCGCCTGGTGCCGATCTCGCTGCCGCGCACCGAGCTGTCGATTCCCGTGTACTACATCCTGGCCCCGGCCGAGGCATCGTCCAACCTCTCGCGCTTCGACGGCGTGAAGTTCGGCCACCGCGCCAAGGACTACACGGACCTGGTGGACATGTACAAGAAGACCCGCGCCGAAGGCTTCGGCGACGAGGTCAAGCGCCGCATCATGATCGGCGCCTACGTGCTGTCCGAGGGCTACTACGACGCCTACTACCTGCAGGCGCAGAAGATCCGCCGCATGATCGCCGACGACTTCCAGGCCGCCTTCCAGCAGTGCGACGTGATCGCCGGCCCCGCCGCGCCCACCGTGGCCTGGCAGCTGGGCGGAAAGAGCGACCCGCTGGCCAACTACCTGGCCGATATCTTCACGCTGCCCGCATCGCTGGCCGGCCTGCCCGGCATGAGCGTGCCCGCAGGCTTTGGCGAGGCCGGCATGCCCGTGGGCCTGCAGCTGATCGGCAACTACTTCAAGGAAGGCCAGTTGCTCAACGCCGCCCACCGCTTCCAGCAGGCCACCGATTTCCACCTTCAAGCTCCGAAGGGCATCTGAGACCCCATGACCGCGAAACTCATCCAGGGCTATGAAGTCGTCATCGGCTTCGAGACCCACGCCCAGCTGGCCACCCAGTCCAAGATCTTCAGCCGCGCCAGCACCGCCTTCGGCGCCGAGCCCAACACCCAGGCCTGCGCCGTGGACATGGCGCTGCCCGGCACGCTGCCGGTGATGAACAAAAAGGCCGTCGAGTGCGCCATCCGCCTCGGCCTGGCGCTGGGCTCGCACATTGCGCCGCGCAGCATCTTCGCGCGCAAGAACTACTTCTATCCCGACCTGCCCAAGGGCTACCAGATCTCGCAGTTCGAGATTCCCGTGGTCCAGGGCGGCGAGGTGTCCTTCTTCCTCGGCGACGAGAAGAAGACCATCCGCCTGGTGCGCGCCCACCTGGAGGAAGATGCCGGCAAGTCGCTGCACGAGGACTTCATCGGCCAGTCGGGCATCGATCTGAACCGCGCCGGCACGCCGCTGCTGGAGATCGTGACCGAGCCCGACATCCGCAGCACGGAAGAAGCCGTGGCCTACGCCAAGACGCTGCACCAGATCGTCACCTGGATCGGCATCTGCGACGGCAACATGCAGGAAGGCAGCTTTCGCTGCGACGCCAACGTCTCCGTGCGCAAGCCCGGCCAGCCGCTGGGCACGCGCCGCGAGATCAAGAACCTCAACAGCTTCAAGAACATGCAGCTGGCCATCGACTACGAGATCCGCTGGCAGATCGAGGAAATCGAGGACGGCCGCCGCATCCAGCAGGCCACCGTGCTGTTCGACCCCGACACGGGCGAGACGCGCTCCATGCGCACCAAGGAAGACGCGGCCGACTACCGCTACTTCCCCGACCCCGACCTGCCGCCGCTGGTGGTCGCGCCCGAGTGGGTGGAACAGGTCAGGGCCGACATGCCCGAGCTGCCGCGCGCCATGGCCGCGCGCTTTGTCGAGCAATACGGCCTGCCCGAGTACGACGCCACCACGCTGACGCAAAGCCAGGCCATGGCCGCCTACTTCGAGGACACGGCCCGGGCCTGCAATGCGCCCAAGCTGGCCAGCAACTGGATCATGGGCGAGATCTCGCGCCGCCTGAACACCGAGGAAATCGGCATGGAGGCCGCCAAGGTCTCCAGCGCCCAGCTGGCCGCGCTGATCCAGCGCATCGGCGACGGCACCATCTCCAACAACGCCGCCAAGCAGGTGTTCGAAGCGCTGTGGAGCGGTGAAGGCAGCGATGTCGACGCCATCATCGAGGCCAAGGGCCTCAAGCAGATGAACGACACGGGCGCGCTGGAGAAGATCATCGACGAGGTGATCGCCGCCAATCCGGCCAACGTGGAGCAGTACCGCGCAGGCAAGGACAAGGCCTTCAACGCCCTGGTCGGCCAGGTCATGAAGGCTTCCAAGGGCAAGGCCAACCCGGCGCAGGTCAACGAGCTGCTCAAGGCCAAGCTGGCCTGACCACACGCCCGGTCCACCAGGCCCACCAGGCCCGCCCACCGTGGCGGGCTTTTTTTCGTGTGCACGCTCCGCGCCGGCTGTCCCGCACCGAACAGCGCCTGCGCCTGCATGTCTCCAGAATCCCTGCCATCGCACCTGAGGAGACAGCATGACCGCCAGCACCGACCGCCTGCACATCCCCAGCCTGCCCTGGGCCGACTCCCCTGAAGCCGTAGGCCTGGGCGGCGCGCGCCTGGCACGCCTGTCGGCCCGGCTGCAGCGCGGCGTGGACACCGGCGAGATCCCGGGCGCCGTGGCCCTGGTGGCGCGGCGCGGCAAGCTGGCCTACCTGGAGAGCTTCGGCCTGCTGGACCCCGAGGCCGGCACGGCCATGCGGCCCGATGCCATCTTCCGCATCGCCTCCATGAGCAAGCCCATCACCTCGCTGGCCATCATGATGCTGGCCGAGCAGGGGCGGCTGTCCATCATCGAGCCCGTGGAGCAATACCTGCCTGAGCTGGCCGCGCTGCGCGTGGGCCTGGAGCGCGCGCCGCTGGCACGCTCCATCACGCTGCAGGACCTGCTGCGCCACACCTCCGGCATTCCCTATGGATTCGCCGGCACCGAGCACCCCGTCAAGAAGATGTACCTGGATGCGGGCCTGTTCAGCGGCAAGTTCACCAATGCGCAGTTCATCACCAGGCTCGCGCAGCTGCCGCTGGTGGCCCAGCCCGGCGAGACCTGGGAATACGGCATGTCCACCGACGTGCTGGGCCGCGTGGTCGAGTTGGTCAGCGGCCAGACGCTGGCCGCCTTCGTGCGCGAGCACATCACCGGGCCGCTGGGCATGGCCGACACGGGCTTTCATGCGCCCGACAGCGAGATCGCACGCGCCGCGCGGCCCCAGCCCGAAGGGCCGCAGAAACAGATGCCGCCCATCCCCCCGGTCACGCGCGCCATGATGTTCGAGTCGGGCGGCGGTGGCATGGTCTCGACCATGGCCGACTACGCGCGGCTGTGCCTGTTCTGGCGCAACGGCGGCACGCTGGACGGCGTGCGCCTGGTCTCGCGCAAGACCGTGGAGCTGATGACCTCCAACCACCTGCCCGCCAGCGTGCGCATGGGGCCGGACATGGCGTATTTCGGCGCCCAGCTGCCCTCGCCCGAGGTGGGCCAGGGCTTCGGCCTGGGGTTTGCGGTGCGCACGGCGCCGGGCCTCAACCCGCTGCCGGGCAGCGTGGGCGACTTTTCATGGAGCGGCATCTACGGCACCTTCTTCTGGATCGATCCGCAGGAGGACCTGTTCGCCATCCTCATGATGCAGTCCATGGCCCAGCGCATTCCCTACCGCTGGGTGATGCGCGAGGGCGTGTACCAGTCCGTGGTGGACTGAATCTTCCGGGTTTGCACCAAGGCAGTGCAAAGCCCATGCTGCCAGCAAGAGCGGCGTCCCTTCCTAAAATGACGCGCTTTTGCAGCCCTCCCCCGGGGCCGCGCAGGCAAAGACAACAAGACAACAAGGCCATGGGCTGGAACAGAAAAGCATGGGGGCCGGTGGTGCCACGCCCCGCGCCTGCGGACATGTGGCGCGTGGCCATGGGCTCCATCGTGGGCATGGGGCTGGCCACGGCCCTGGTCTGGCTGGCGCATGCGGGCACCTGGGATCTTCCCCTGCGCCTGTTCGCGCCGCTGGGCGCCACGGCCGTGCTGCTGTTCGCCGTGCCCACCAGCCCGCTGGCCCAGCCCTGGTCCTGCGTGGTCGGCAATACGGTGTCGGCGCTCTGGGCCCTGTTCGTGCTGCAGTGGTGCCCGCCCCAGTTGGCCCCTGCGCTGGCCGTGGGTGGCGCCATAGGCTGCATGCTGCTGACGCGCTCGCTGCACCCGCCAGGTGGCGCCATGGCCCTGCTGACGGTGCTCAACGCCAAGGCCTCGCTGGCCGCCGGCTGGATGCTGCCCTTCCTGCCCGTGGGTGCGCTGACACTGGGGCTGGTCCTGGCGGCCACGGCGCTCCACCGCGCCACGGGCCGGCGCTACCCCCACCATGCCGACACGGCGCCCAAGGCCGCGCCCGCCGATGCGGCCCACCGCCATGCCTCGCGCCTGGGCCTGTCCCATGCCGATCTGGAGGCGCTGCTGCTGCGCTTCGGCCAGGAAAACAACCTGGAAGCCGATGACCTGGCCGAGCTGCTGGCCGCCGCCGAGGAAACCGCCATCGAGCATCGCCTGGGCGGCGTGCGCTGCGCCCAGCTGATGACGCGCGATCCCGTGAGCTGCTCCTTGGACGACGACGTGCACGCCGTGGCCGCACGCTTTCGCGCTCACCCGGCCAAGAGCCTGCCGGTGCTGGACGCCGATGGCGGCCTGGCCGGCACGGTCTCCCGTGCCGAGCTGTACGAGTGGCTGTGGATGAGCCCCGTGCGCCCGGCCGAATCTGCGGCAAAGCCTTCTTTGTTGAACTGGCTGGGCCAGCGCCTGCCCGGCAAGAGCCGGGCCGTGCCCCGTCTGTCGGAGCTGCCCCAGCTGGTTCATGCGCCTGAACTCAGCGTGGACGAGGACACGCCCGTGGGCCAGTTGCTCAACGCCCTGGCCCGGCACAGCGTGCCCTGTATTCCCGTGATGCGCGAAGGCCGGCTGACTGGCCTGATCACGCGCACGGACCTGATGCGGCTGCTGCTGCAGCCGGGCAGATAGGGCGACCCGGCAATGCGCCAGTTTCAGGAAGTGCGCCCAAGCGCAGCATCCTGAAACCTGGCCATCAGAACAGCACGCGGCAGCGGATGGTGCCGGGAACCTGGGTCAGTTTCTCGACCGCCAGGCCCGAGGACTGGGCTGCCAGGTCGATCACCACATAGCCCACCTTCTCGTCGGTGCGCAGGTACTGGCCGGCAATGTTGATGCCGTTCTCGGCAAACACCTGGTTGATGGCCGACAGCACGCCGGGCTGGTTGTGGTGCACGTGCAGGATGCGGTTCTGGCCGGGGTGGGCGGGCAGGGCCACTTCGGGGAAGTTCACCGCCGAGGTGGTGGTGCCGTTGTCGCTGTACTTGACCAGCTTCTCGGCCACTTCCAGGCCGATGTTGGCCTGGGCCTCCATGGTGGAGCCGCCCACGTGCGGGGTCAGGATGACGTTGTCCAGGCCGCGCAGGGGCGAGACGAATTCATCCTTGTTGCTGCGCGGCTCGGTGGGGAACACGTCGATGGCGGCGCCCAGCAGCTTGCCGGCCTTCAGGGCCTCGGCCAGCGGCTCGATTTCCACCACGGTGCCGCGCGAGGCATTGATCAGGATGGCGCCGGGCTTCATGGCCGCGATCTCCTTGGCGCCGATCATCCACTGGGTGGAGGGCAGCTCGGGCACGTGCAGGGTGACGATGTCGCTGCCGGCCAGCAGATCGGCCAGCGATGCGGCCTGGCGCGCATTGCCCAGCGGCAGCTTGGTGGACACGTCATGGAAGAGCACCTGCATGCCCACCGACTCGGCCATCACCGACAGCTGGGTGCCGATGGAGCCGTAGCCCACGATGCCCAGCGTCTTGCCGCGGATTTCGTAGGAGTTCTCGGCGCTCTTGAGCCAGCCGCCGCGGTGGGCGGAGGCGTTCTTGGCAGGCACGCCGCGCAGCAGCAGGATGGCCTCGGCCAGCACCAGCTCGGCCACCGAGCGCGTGTTGGAGTAAGGCGCGTTGAAGACCACCACGCCACGCTCGCGCGCCGCGTCCAGGTCCACCTGGTTGGTGCCGATGCAAAAGCAGCCCACGGCCACGAGCTTTTGCGCGGCGGCGAACACGTCGGCCGTCAGCTGCGTGCGCGAACGGATGCCGACGAAGTGCACGTCGGCGATCTTGCGCTTGAGCTCCTCGCCTTCCAGCGCGCCCGTCACGGTCTCCACATTGGTGTAGCCCGCGTTGCGCAGCACTTCGAGTGCGGAAGGATGGATGCCTTCGAGCAGCAGGAACTTGATCTTCGATTTATCCAGCGACGTTTTGGTCATGGGCGAGCCCTCTCTAGTCAGTCAGAAATCAAAGCGAGCATTACAGCGGATTCGGGAAGCCGCTACAGCCGGTAGGCCCAAAGCCAGCGCGCCCGCAAGCGGGAGAACCATGCGCCCTGCGGCCATGAACATCCCGCCATCCGGCAGACACCCATTGCAGGACGGCACATGCCACGGGAGCACATGCACACTTCGAGATTGGCGCGAAATGTAAAACATTGAGAACCGGTGCGCCCGTGCGCGGCAGCCTTCCTAGAATTCGCGCGTCTGCGTCCGGTGCTTTCAAATCAATAGCAACAGAACAGGCCTGCAGGCGGGCCGGACGCGCCCTTGTTTTACGAACCAACCGAGGAATCCGATGATTACAAACATGCTGCGCAGGATCGAGGACCTGCTGGTGCAGGTGGTGCGCGTGGTGCTGCTGGTGTTCTCCCTGCTCGTGCTGGTGGGCATGGCACTGTGGACCTGGGAGAGCTTCAGGCCCGGCAAGGCCGAGGCGCCCCAGGCCGTGGCCCAGGAATTGAACTGGAAGGACGCCAGGCCCAACCTGCAGTTCGTCGTGGACGAAACCAGCCGCGACCTGGGCGCGGGCGGCGGCGAACCCGCCATGGAAAAGCGCCTGGTCGATCCGGCGCTGCGCCCCGCCTTCCAGAAGGCCGACGCCCTGGTGCGCGCCTTCGTGAACAAGGATCCTGCGCGGCGCGAGCGCACCGAGCGGGACCACCAGGCCCGGGGCCTGGCACCGCTGCACCCGCTGCTGCAAGGCGACGCCCAGCCGTCCGAGGCCGATGTGCAGCGCCGCATCCAGGAGCGCGGCCAGCGCGAAGGCGATGCCGGGGCCGTGGATGCAGCGGCTGCCGCAGCCGCCTCCGCCGACGAGGAAGACAGCTGGATGGTCGATCCCGTGGATACCGCCGCCGCCATCCATGAGCGTGCCCAGGCCGCCGAGCTGGAACACGGCAAGGGCGCCTATGCGGCCTATGTGCAGGGCTTGCCCGCCGCGCTGGAGCAGGTCTTCGGCAATGCCGCGCTGGAGCCGCGGCTGCAGGCGCAGACGGCCCAGCAGATCCTGTCCACGGTGCTGCTGAACTACACGCTGTCCCTGGACAATGCGGCGCGCGCGCTGCGCGGCGAGGACAGCCACGGCAGCAGCTCCTGGAAGGAACGCTTCGGCGCCGTGGAGACGGCCTTCTGGAGCATGCTGATGTCATTCCTCGTGCTGGTGGTGATGGTGCTGGTCTTCATCCGCATGGAGCGCCACCTGCGCGTGATCAGCCAGCAGCATGGCCAGGCACCGCGCCAGCCCTGAGGCCTTGCGCTATCGTTGCCGCTTTCCTTTCTGCTTGCCGCCTATCCGCATGACACGCAACACCACCACCCCCATCCATCCGCAGTTCCTGGGCCGCATGTCGCCGCGCGCCTTCAGGCCCGAGGCACTGAGCCAGGCCCAGGTCGAGCAGTTGGCCGACGCCGCGCGCTGGGCGCCTTCGGCCAGCAACAAGCAGCCCTGGCACTTTGCCTATGCGCTGCGCGGCGATGCGAACTGGCAGGCCTTCAGCACCATTCCCAACGAGTTCAACCGCCGCTGGTGCCTGGAGGCGGGCGCGCTGATCGTGCTGATGTCCGACCGCCAGGCCTCGCCCGGCAAGCACAGCTTCGACGCAGGCTGCGCCTGGGGCTACCTGGCGCTGGAAGCCCACGCCATGGGCCTGGCCACGCACGCCATGGGCGGCTTCTCGGCCGACGCCGCACGCGAGGTGCTGCGCCTGCCCGAGCACCTGGAGCCCGAGGTGGTGATCGCCGTGGGCTGGCGCGGCGATGCGGCCACCCTGCCCGACGATCTGCGCGAGCGCGAGGTGCCCACGCCGCGCAAGCCGCTGGCCGAAGTGCTGAGCGCCGGCCCCGTGGCCACGGGCGGCTGACGGCGGGTTCCAAGTCCTACGCCGCTTTGCGGGGATGCCCCGGATGGCCGCTCCAGGCCCCGGGGCTACACTGGCCCACAGGCCTGCGGCGCAGCAGGCGTCCATGACCCCAAGGAGTTGCCATGACACCATCCTCCAGCCCCAACCTCGACAAGCTGCGCAACATCGTCCAGAAGTTCGGCGCCAGCTCCTTCACCACGGACCAGGTGGCCAGCGAATACGACGACGCCCCGGCCACGGCGGAAAGCATCGAGCAGTTCGACGCCCTGCTGCAGCGCCATGCAGCCGTGCTGGGCATCCATTCCGTCCCCGTCAGCGGCGGCCAGGGCCACGGCGCCACCGTCTGGCAACCGGCCTGAGCACCGAAACCACGCAGGGCACTGCGCCGCTACACTCGCTGCGGCCGGCACTTTGCCGGCGCGCGGTTTCCTTTTGATGTCCTCACTCTCCCCCCATACCTGGCTGCAGCTGTCCGTGGCAGCCAGTGCCTTGCTGGTGCTCGCCTCCATCGGTTGGGTCTGGCACGGCACGCGCGCCCTGCCCGCGGATTCGCGCGATGGCCGCAGCGCCCGGCGCATGGCGGCCCTGTTCGCCCTGGGCGCCCTGGCCTGGCTGGCCTACGGCCTGTACACGGGCTATGCCGCGCTGTGGAAGGCAGACGCGCTGATGCTGTTCGCCCAGCAAGGCGCGCTGCTGCGCCTGCCGCTGCTGATCGGCGGACTGGCCTGGGTGGCCGCGCTGCTGGTCACGCGCGTGCTGCGCATGCTGGGCCGGGCCGGATCGGCATGAGCCGGCGCAGACCCCCACGGCGCTGAGCGCTCAGGGCGCCGCCACCTCCTTGGGCAGCACATAGGCACGCACGCTGTCGCCAGCCTTGGTGCCGGTCGAACCATGACCACCCGCCACCACCACCAGGTACTGGCGCTGGTCCGTGCCCAGGTAGGTCATGGGCGTGGCCTGGCCGCCTGCGGGCAGGCGGTCCTGCCAGAGCTGGCGGCCGCTGTCCACGTCGTAGGCGCGTACATAGTTGTCCAGAGCCCCCGAGTAGAAGGCCACGCCGCCAGCGGTCACCACCGGGCCGCCAATGCCGGGCACGCCCATGCGAAACCCCAGCGGCAGCGGGCTCAGGTCACGCGGCGTGCCGTTGCGGCGCTGCCAGACGATCTGACCCGTGCGCAGGTCGGCACCCGCCACAAAGCCCCAGGGCGGCGCCTGGCAGGGAATGCCCAGCGGCGAGACAAAGGGCTTGAGCCGCACCGCAAACGGTGCGCCGAAATTTTCGTTGAGCGCGGGCAGGCCGTCCTTGGGCGGGCCGCCATCCTGCACCAGCAGCGAGGTATCGTCCGCACGCGGCACCAGGGTGGAGACGAAGGCCAGCCGCGTGGGCGTGGCAAACACCACCTGCCGGCGCGGATCCACGGCCACGCCGCCCCAGTTGAAGACGCCGAAGTTGCCCGGATAGATCAGCGAGCCCTGCTCCGAGGGCGGCGTGAAGCGCCCCTCGTAGCGCAGCCGGTGGAAGGCCAGCCGGCACCACAGCTGCTCGAAGGGCGTGGCACCCCACATGTCGCGTTCGGTCAGGGCCGGGGGATTGAAGCTCAGCTGCGAATGCGGCTGCGTGGGCGCCGTGCGGTCGCCGCGTGCCGCGCCCTGCGGCGCAGCCACCTCGGTAACGGGCAGCAGCGGCTGGCCCGTGCGCCGGTCCAGCACGAACAGCTCGCCCTGCTTGGTGGGCTGCACCAGGGCGGGCACGCTGTGGCCGCCGATCTCCAGGTCGATCAGGCTGGGCTGCGAGGGTACGTCATAGTCCCAGAGATCGTGGTGCACGGTCTGGAACACCCAGCGCACGGCGCCCGTGGCGATGTCCAGCGCCACCAGGGAGGACGAATACCGCTCGGCCTCGGCGCTGCGCCGGCCGCCCCATTGGTCGGGCGGCGCATTGCCCATGGGCACGAAGACGAGGCCCAGCGTCTCGTCCACGCTGGAGATGGACCAGCTGTTGGGCGAGCTGGGCACATAGGTCTGCCCTTCGGGCAGCGGCGTGCTGGTCGCTGGCCGCCCCGGGTCCCAGGCCCACAGCAGCGCACCCGAGCGGATGTCGAACGCACGGATCACCCCCGAAGGCTCGCGCGTGGAATGGTTGTCCAGCACCGTGCCGCCCACGATGATGCGGTCGCGCGCCACCACCACCGGCGAGGTCGAGTAGTACGAGCCCGGCTTGCGCTCGGGCATGCCCTGCCAGAGGTCGATCTGGCCCTGGCCGCCCGCCACGTTGCCGCAGGTCTGGCCGTCGGCGGGATTGAGGGCGACCACCTTGCCGTCGGCCGTGGCCATGAACAGCTTGGCGGTACAGCGGCCATCATCGGAGGAAGGGGCCGGGGAGACCGAGGAAGCCGGATCAGCCTGTACCGCCTGTGCCGCCTGTGCCGCCTGTGCGCCGGCCTTCCTTGCAGCCGGCGCCACCGCCGAATGCGTCTGCCCTGCCGCCGCATCGAACTGCGCGGCCGCCTGCGCCGACTGGTAGGACAGGCCCCGGCAGGTCAGGTGCTGCAGCGCCAGCCCCTTGGGCATGGGCAGGTCGCGCCGCCACAGCTGCTTGCCCGTGGTGGCATCGAGCGCAATCACCGACTGGTGGGGCGTGCACAGGAACAGGCGCTCGCCGATCTTCAGCGGCGTGACCTCGAACGTGGTTTCTTCGGGATCGCCGGGCTTGCCGCGCACATCGCCCGTGCGGAACTCCCAGGCCAATTGCAGCAGCCGCACGTTGTGCGGGCCGATCTGGCGCAGCGGCGAATAGCGCTGGCCCGCTCCGGTGCGGCCGTAGGCATGCCATTCGCCATCGGGCACGGCATCGGTGGCATCGCCCTGCAGCACCGGCGGGCTGCGCAGGCCGCCGGCCTCGGAGGCCACCATGGACATGTTCTGCACGGCCGTGACCTGGCCGTCGGCAGGCAGGTCCGACGCAGCGGCGGCCGCCCCCGCAAACTGGCCCTGGGTTTCATGGGCATCGCGCTGGCGCCCGAAGGACAGGCCCGCAAGAATGGCCGTGCCCAGCACCACCAGCGCCAGCGCCGCATGGGCCGGGGCCAGGCCCCGGTTCTGGCCCATGTCGGGCTCATGGCGCAGCGCACGCACCGACCAGGGCAGCACCAGCAGCAGGCCCATCAACCAGGGCACCCCCAGGCGCCCCGCCAGCGGCCACCAGTCCAGCCCTATCTCCCAGACCGCCCACAGCGCGGTGCCCAGCAGCCACAGCGCAAACAGCCACAGCGCCATGGCCAAACGGCGCGCCACGCCCCACCCCACCACCAGCAGCAGCAGGCCGGCGATCACGTAGTAGCCGCTGCCGCCGGCCAGCAGGAGCTGGGCGCCGCCCCAGGACAGCCAGGCCCCGGCTGCCCACAGCAGCAAGGCCATCAACCAACGCCACACCGTCATGCTGCCTCCCTTGATGTCAGCCCGCAGACTCGATGCGCAAAGCCTAGCCCTGCATGCGGGCGCCGCATGCAGGACGAATTCGACTCAGCAAGCGTGCAACGAGAAGGAGGAAGGAAAGGAGGGGCAGGAAGAAAAAAGAACGCGGCGGCGGGCGCGGCGTTGGGGCTGCCTCAGCGGCGCGCGCTCGCAGCCCACAGCTGGCGCAGCTGCTGCAGCTCGGCATCGAAGCGCTCCTGGATGCGGCGCTTTTCCTGGTCCTGCTGCTGGACGAAGCGCTGCTGCTCCTCCTGCGAGGCCGTGTTCTCGTCGAGCTGGCGGCGCAGCGATGCCGGCGCCTTGGCGGGGTCTTTCCTGTAGAACTCCATCTCGGCATTCAGGGCCGTGCGCCGCGTCTGCAGTTCCTGCTGGCGCTGGCGCGCCACGGAGATGACCTGATCGACCTGGGAGATGGCCTCGGCACGCTCGGCATCGTGGGCGGCCTGGTTGGGGTAGCGCGTGATCAACGCCTTGTCGCGCGAGCGCTCCTCGCGCATGCGGCGCTGCTCTGCCTGGTCGCGGCGGCGCTGGGCGTCCAGTTCGGCGCGTTCGTTGTCGGTCAGCGTGGGGCCCACGCGGCGCAGCTCCACGCCGGAGTTGCCCAGCACGCGCTGGTCGCGGTCCACGCATTCGGCAATCGGGCGGTCGGCCGTCAGGCGGCGGCCACGGGCGTCGGTGCATGAATAGATGCCCGGCCCCAGGGGCACATCCTGGGCGAGCACGGCGCAGCCCAGCGTGGCCAAGCCCATGGCACACAGCAAGGATCGTGCATGCATCGCCCGCTTCATCAACCGCTCACCCCTTGTCGTTGACTCCATAACGCTGGCGGTAGGCCAGCACGCGCTCATGGTGGCCGCTGCCTGCGCTGCCACCTTGAATCTCAAGATAAAGCAATAAGTCTGCCAGTTTTGCAATAGTGCAGACCTGCATGCCCAGCTGGTTGCGCACGTACTGCACGGCGCTGTGGGGCACGTCCTGGCCATTTTCCGTGGCCATTTCCTGGCGGTCCAGCGCGATGGCCACGGCATGCGGCGTGGCACCGGCGGCGCGGATGATGGCGATGGACTCGCGCGCGGCCGTGCCGGCGCTCATCACGTCGTCCACGATCAGCACGCGGCCCTTGAGCGGCGCGCCCACCAGGGTGCCGCCCTCGCCGTGGTCCTTGGCTTCCTTGCGGTTGTACGCAAAGGGCTTGTTGATGCCCATGCGGGCCAGCTCCACCGCCACGGTGGCCGCCAGCGGGATGCCCTTGTAGGCCGGGCCGAAGATCATGTCGAACTCGATGCCGCTGGCCGCGATGGCTTTTGCATAGAATTCGGCGAGACGGCCCATCTTGCCGCCGTCATCGAACAGGCCGGCATTGAAGAAGTACGGGCTCATGCGCCCGGCCTTGGTCTTGAACTCGCCGAAACGCAGCACCCCTGCGTCAACGGCGAATTGCACAAATTCCTGCGCCAGACGGCCTGCGTCCTCGGCCTGCAGATTACTCACCACCATGGATTCATCCTTGTTCAAATTGACCAGCCTCAACCTCAACGGCATCCGCTCGGCCTCGACCAAGGGCGTCGAAGCCTGGATCGAGGCCACTGCGCCGGATTGTATTTGCGTGCAGGAAATCAAGGCCCAGGCCGCCGACATGACCGGACGCTTCGAGCTGCTGGCCGGCCTGCGCGGCCACTTCCACTACGCCGAGAAAAAGGGCTACTCGGGCGTGGGCGTCTACAGCCGCCACGAGCCCAGCGATGTCGTGGTCGGCTTCGGCTCGCACGAGTTCGACGCCGAGGGCCGCTATGTGGAGGCGCGCTTCGACACGCCCGCGCGCAAGCTGTCCATCATCAGCGCCTACTTTCCCAGCGGCAGCTCCGGCGAACTGCGCCAGACGGCCAAGTTCCGCTTCCTGGCCGAAATGCACGAGCACCTGATGCGCATGAAGGGCGAGCGCGAGTTCATCCTGTGCGGCGACATCAATATCGCCCACCAGCAGATCGACCTCAAGAACTGGCGCAGCAACCAGAAAAACAGCGGTTTCACGCCCGAAGAGCGCGAGTGGATGACAAAGTTGTTACACAAAACTGATCCCACGGGCGGTCTTGTGGACGTTTATCGCCTGCTCCAGCCCGACACCACGGACACCTGCTACACATGGTGGAGCAACCGAGGCCAGGCCTATGCCAACAACGTGGGATGGCGCCTGGACTACCACCTGGCCACCCCGGCCATCGCCGCACTGGCACGCACCGAGCACATCTACAAGGATGTGAAGTTCTCGGACCATGCGCCGGTGACCATCGGCTATGACATGAAGGTGTGAGCGCAAGGAGCGGCTCGCGCCGCCCCTTGTCCCTTGTGCCCCAGGCAGCACCTCACTCCAGCGCCTTGCCCATGTCCTCCACCACCTTCTTGGCGTCGCCGAAGACCATCATGGTCTTGTCCATGTAGAACAGCTCGTTGTCCAGGCCCGCATAGCCGGCCGCCATGGAGCGCTTGTTCACGATCACCGTCTTGGCCTTGTAGGCCTCCAGGATGGGCATGCCATAGATGGGGCTGCCCTTGACGTGCGCGGCGGGGTTCACCACGTCGTTGGCGCCCAGGATGATGGCCACGTCGGCCTGGCCGAACTCGCTGTTGATGTCCTCCATCTCGAAGACCTGGTCGTAGGGGACCTCGGCCTCGGCCAGCAGCACGTTCATGTGGCCGGGCATGCGGCCGGCCACCGGGTGGATGGCGTACTTCACGGTCACGCCGCGCTCGGTGAGCTTGTCGGCCAGCTCCTTGACCGCGTGCTGGGCACGCGCCACGGCCAGGCCGTAGCCGGGCACGATGACCACGGTCTCGGCATTGCCCAGGACGAAGGCCGCATCGTCGGCGCTGCCGCTTTTCACGTTGCGCTGCTGCTGGGAGCCTGCGGCCGCGCTGGTGGCCTCGCCGCCGAAGCCGCCCAGGATCACGCTGAAGAAAGAGCGGTTCATGGCCTTGCACATGATGTAGCTCAGGATGGCGCCCGAGCTGCCCACCAGCGATCCCGCAATGATCAGCATGCTGTTGTTCAGCGAGAAGCCGATGCCCGCCGCCGCCCAGCCCGAGTAGCTGTTGAGCATGGACACGACCACCGGCATGTCCGCGCCGCCGATGGGAATGATCAGCAGCACGCCCAGCAGCAGTCCCAGGGCGATGACCAGCACGATGTCCATCCAGCTTTGGCTGTGCCAGAAGCCGAAGACGAAGAAGGCCGCAGCCAGCCCCAGCACGGCGTTGAGCGCATGCTGGCCCTTGAACTGCACGGGCGCGCCCTGGAACAGGCGGAACTTGTACTTGCCGCTGAGCTTGCCGAAGGCGATCACCGAGCCCGTGAAGGTCACGGCGCCGATGAAGGCGCCCAGCGCCAGCTCCACGCGGTTGCCGCCCGGGATGGCGCCGCCCTTGGCCGTGATGGCAAAGGCCCAGGGCTCGGCCACGGCGGCCACGGCGATGAACACCGCCGCCAGGCCGATCATGCTGTGCATGAAGGCCACCAGCTCGGGCATCTTGGTCATCTCCACGCGCTGCGCCATGACGGCACCGGCCGTGCCGCCGACCAGCAGGCCCAGCAGCACCCAGCCCAGGCCCAATGCATTGCCGCCGGCCAGCTGCACGATGAGCGCCGCCGTGGTCAGCACGGCGATCACCATGCCGGCCATGCCGAACAGGTTGCCCCGTATGGACGTGGTGGGATGCGACAGCCCCTTGAGCGCCTGGATGAAGCAGACGCTGGCCACCAGGTAGAGCAATGTGACGAGGTTCATGCTCATGACTGGCCCTCCGCCTTGGCGTCCTTGCCGTCCTTGGCCGGAGCGCTCTTGCGCTCTTTCTTGCGGAACATCTCCAGCATGCGCCGCGTGACCAGGAAGCCGCCGAACACGTTGACCGCGGCCAGTGCCACGGCCAGCACGCCCATGGTCTTGCCCAGGCCCGTTTCCGTGAGCGCCGCCGCCAGCATGGCGCCGACGATGACGATGGCCGAGATGGCATTGGTC
This sequence comes from Delftia sp. WY8, assembly GCF_018437695.1. Lineage (NCBI taxonomy): Bacteria > Pseudomonadati > Pseudomonadota > Betaproteobacteria > Burkholderiales > Comamonadaceae > Delftia > Delftia sp. WY8. The sequence continues at coordinate 3,951,333 of NZ_CP049795.1, read as the reverse complement.
ACCGCCATCAGCGGCGTGTGCAGCGCGGGCGTGACGGTCCACACCACGTGGTAGCCCACGTAGATGGCCAGCACGAAGATGATGAGATGGATGATGGTGGGGGATACGGCTTCCATGTCATTTCCTCCGCTGTGCTGCGAGTTGGCCTTCATGGGCCATCAGGCACGCGGCCACGATGTCGTCCTCCATGTCCACATGCAGGGCGCCATCCTTGTTGATGATGAGCTTGAGAAAATCGAGCACATTGCGTGCATACAGGGCCGAGGCATCGGCCGCCACCAGCGCCGCCAGGTTGGTCAGGCCCACGATGGTCACGCCATGCGTGACCACGGTCATGCCGGCCTGGGTCAGCGGGCAGTTGCCGCCGCGCTCGGCCGCCAGGTCCACGATGACGGCGCCTGGCTTCATGGCCTGCACCATCTCGGCCGTGACCAGCACGGGCGCGGGCCGGCCCGGGATCAGCGCCGTGGTGATGACCACGTCGGCCTGGGCCACGCGCTTGGCGACCTCGGCCTTTTGCCGGTCCAGCCAGCTTTGCGGCATGGGGCGGGCGTAGCCGCCCACGCCTTCGGCGGCTTCCTTTTCCTCGGCCGTCTCGTAGGGCACGTCGATGAACTTCGCGCCCAGCGACTCGACCTGCTCGCGCACGCTGGGCCGCACATCGCTGGCCTCGATCACGGCGCCCAGGCGCTTGGCCGTGGCAATGGCCTGCAGGCCGGCCACGCCCACGCCCAGCACCACGACGCGCGCGGCCTTCACCGTGCCGGCCGCCGTCATCAGCATGGGAAAGAAGCGCTGGTACTGGTTGGCCGCGATCATCACGGCCTTGTAGCCGGCGATGTTGGCCTGGCTGGACAGCACGTCCATGCTCTGCGCGCGCGTGGTGCGCGGAGCCGCCTCCAGCGCATAGGCCGTGATGCCCGCATCGGCCAGGCGCTGCAGGCCTGCGGGCTGGAAGGGGTCCAGCATGCCGACCAGCGTTGCGCCCTTGCGGACCAGGGGCAGCTCATCCTCCGAAGGAATGCGCACCTTGAGCACAAGATCGGCGCCCAGGGCGCCTGCCGCATCGACGATCTCGGCGCCCGCTGCCTCGAACAAGGCATCGGGCACGCTGGCCGCCACTCCCGCTCCCGACTGCACGCGCAGCACATGGCCTTGCGCACGCAGCTTCTTGACGGTCTCGGGGGTCGCGGCCACCCGGGTTTCTCCTGCCATGGTCTCGGCAGGCACGCCAATCAACATACCGGTTCTCCCTCGCGTGATGCCGGTACCCGCCCTGCGCTGCATTGCGCAGGCGGCGGCCCGGCCCATCCTCGAAAAAATCCTTGCGCGCCTGCATGACGGCAGGCTGGCTTGGCGGCACGGCTAGCTTGTATCACGGCCGCGTGGCGGCAGCCACGGGGTCTGCCCGCGAGGATGTCGCCTGTCCGTCACAAGACGCCGGATTGCCGCGAAATGACAGCCACATTAAATGATCGCCATCCACGACCCGGCGCACCGCTGCCGTGTCCCAATGCACCTTTGAGCGACTGCAGCGGCGCAGCCGCGCAGTGCGAAGGAAGGCACCATGGGACTCTTGCAAAGACTGTTCGGACAACACGCGCGCGGCGGCCATCACGGCGGCAATATCGGCGTCCATATCGGCGGGCATCACGCCGGCGGCGCATACCCGCCTGCGGCCGTGGCGGCGGTCTGCCCCGGCTGCCATGCATCGATTGCCTCCAGCTCGCGCTTTTGCCCGCAGTGCGGCGGCGCGGTGCTACCGCAGGCCTGCAGGAGCTGCAACGCCAGCCATCCGGCCGGCGCGCGGTTCTGCGGGCAATGCGGCCAGCCGACCACCTGACGGCGCAAGCGGAGGCTGCCCTGCGCTGCCATCAGGGGAAGGAGCGGGAATAATGGGCGCTTTCGCCAGAAGCACCCACGCCGCCCATGCTCCAGTACCACACCATCCCCGTCACCGCCTTCCAGCAGAACTGCTCGCTGGTCTGGTGCGACCAGACCATGGAAGCCGCCGTCATCGACCCGGGCGGCGACCTGGAGCAGATCGGCTGGGAGATAGAGCGCCTGGGCCTGGCGCTCAAGGCCATCTGGCTCACGCACGCCCACATAGACCACGCGGGCGGCACGCGCGAGCTGGCCGATGCACAGCAGCTGCCCATCATCGGCCCCCATCCCGGAGACCAGTTCTGGATCGATGCGCTGCCCCAGCAGGGCGCCATGTTCGGCTTCCCGCATTCGGACCCCTTCACGCCCACGCGCTGGCTGCACGATGGCGACACGGTGAGCGTCGGCCAGGAAACGCTGCAGGTGCGCCACTGCCCCGGCCATACGCCCGGCCACGTGGTGTTCCATGCGCCACAGATCGACCGCGCTTTCGTGGGCGACGTGCTGTTCGCGGGCAGCATCGGCCGCACCGACTTTCCCCAGGGCAACCACCAGCAGCTGATCGACAGCATCGTCCAGCGCCTGTGGCCCATGGGCGACCAGACCGTGTTCATCCCGGGCCACGGCCCCGAAAGCAGCTTCGGCCGCGAGCGCAAGAGCAACCCCTACGTGGGCGGGACCTGAGCCTGCAGCTGCCTCAGCCCAGCACCTCGATCCACCGATAGCCCAGACGCACGCTGCCGCCCGCCTGCAGCTTGCGCAGCTCCTCGTTCACGCGCTGGCGCGAGGCGCCCACCACATGCGACAGATCACCCTGCGATATGCGCAGCAGGGTGCGGCCGCCGGGCAGGGGCTGGCCGTTCTCTGCCGCCAGCACCTGCAAGGTGGCCCAGACCCGGGCATGCAGCGTGTCCTCCGAACTGATGAAGATGGTGTCCAGCAGCCCGTTCACGCGCAGGCTCAGCAGGCGCGCCACAGCCAGGCATGCGGGCGCATCGCGCTCCAGGAAGTCCAGCAGCGGCTGGCGCGGCAGGACCAGCACCTCGACATCGCCATCGGCCACCAGGTCCACGGGCACGGGCGCATTGCCCAGCACCGAGCTGATGCCGGTGATCTCCCCGGCCTCCAGCCAGCGCGTCATGCGCTCGGTGCCGCCCACGGTGAAGGCCACGACACGAAAGCGCCCTGACAGCAGCACCAGCGCATGGTCGGCCGCATCGCCGCGCTTTTGCACGAACTGTCCATCGCGGTAGCGGCGCCTGGAGCCTATGGCCCGCAGCCCGCGTGCCGATGCGGCCGGCAATTCGGCCAGCAGGTCCACGCGATAGCGCTCGCTGCGCGCCTGCGCCAAAGAGGTGTTGGGGGAACCGAGCTTGGTGTTCACCCGATCATTGTCCCTTTCGCGGCAATTGGCGCATAGCACCATCCTTGTAATCGGCCCCATACCCACACGTATGGAGCCCGCCCCATGATCCGCACCACGCTCGCCCTGGTATCCGCCTTCGTGTTCGCCCTGCTCTCGACCCAGGCAGCCCTGGCACAGACGCCCACGCTGCGCATCCAGGACTACCCCGGCATCGGCAATTTCCTGGTGCGCGTGGCCAACGCGCGGGGACTGTGCGAGAAGCACGGAATACGCTGCGAACTGCGCCCCATCCCGCAGGCGCCGCTGGCGCTGCAGACCTTGCTGGCCGGTGACCTCGAAGTGGCGTTTACGCCGCCCGAGGTGCTGCTCCAGGCGGTCAACAAGGGCGCCGACCTCAAGGTGATCGGCAGCGGCGCCAGCGCGCCGACGTTCTTCCTCATGGCATCGGCGGCCCTGCCCATGGCGCATGCCGCCCAGGGCTATCCCGCCGTGATGCAGGACTTCAAGGGCCGGCGCATCGGCGTGACGGCGCGCGGCAGCGCGGCCGAATTCCAGCTCGTGAGCCTGCTGCAGGGCGCCGGCATGAAGGCGGACGACGTCACCATCGTCGCCGTGGGATCGCCCAACACCGCCTTTCCGGCGATTGCGCAAAGGCAGGTCGATGGCCTGATGCTGTTCTCGCCCATGGACGGCTTTTGCGAGGTCAGCCAGGCCTGCCGCATCGTCGTCGATCCGCGCAGGGGCCAGGGTCCGGCCGATGTGGTGGACACCAACGGCGCCGGCGTGCTGCAGGTGGTGCGCGCCGACTTCCTGCGCAAGAACGCCCCGGCCGTGGAGGGCTTGCGCCGCGCCATGAACGAGGCGGCCGACTATGCCCGCGAACCGGCCCATTTCGATGCATTGCTCAAAGTCGCGCAGGACAGCTTCCGCATCAACACGACCGGCGGCGAACGGATCCTGGAAGTGGCGCTGCGCAACGCCATTCCTTCCATGCAGTTTGCGGTGGACCCCAAGGCCCTGCAGCATGCCGCGCGCTACCTGCAGCGCACGGGGCAGATCAGCCGGCTGATCGACACCGCGCCCCTGCTGGCGCAGTGAAGGGGGCGCGCGCCATGACTTCCAATGGATCGCAGCTGCCGCCGCAGCAGGCCATTGCCGCCGACGGCCTGCACCTGAGCTTCGACGGCCGCACGCAGGTGCTGGACAACATTGCGCTGCAGGTGGCCGATGGCGAATTCGTCTCGCTGGTCGGGCCCAGCGGCTGCGGCAAGACCAGCCTGCTCAACCTCTGCGCGGGCCTGGTGGCCCACACCGGCGCCGGCACGCTGCGCGTGCTGGGCGAGGCACCGCGCCTGGGCAGTTCCCGCGTGGGCTACATGCTGGCGCGCGACAGCCTGCTGCCCTGGTGCACGGCGCTGGAGAACGCCGCCTTCGGCGCGCGCGTGCGCGGCGTCGGCACGGCCGACAGCACGGAGCGCGCACTGCGCATGCTGCAGGAGGTGGGCCTGGCCGACCATGCGCAGGCCCTGCCCAAGGCCTTGTCCCACGGCATGCGCCAGCGCACGGCGCTGGCGCGCACCTTTGCGCTGGACGCGCAGCTGCTGCTGATGGACGAGCCCTTCGGCGCCCTGGACGCGCAGACCAAGCTGCAGCTGCAGGACCTGCTGCTGCGCCTGTGCCAGCAGCACCGCCACAGCGTGCTGTTCGTGACCCACGACCTGGCCGAGGCCGTGGCCGTCTCCGACCGCGTGGTGGTGATGTCCTCGCGCCCGGGCCGCATCATCGCCGACCTGCCCATAGACCTGCCGCGCCCGCGCTCCATCCGCGACCTGCAGAAGTCGCCGCGCTTCCATGAACTCTATGCGGCCCTGTGGTCGCAGCTCGAATCGGGATGGGTGCACCATGAAGGCTGACCGTCTGCAATGGCTGGCGCTGCATGCGCTGTTCATCTGTCTCGTGCTGGGACTGGCCGAATGGGCCGCCGCGCGCCGCTGGCTGGACCCCACCTTCTTCGGCCAGCCCAGCGGCGTGGCCGCCTATCTCTGGAACCATGCGGGCACGGCCCGGTTCTGGTCCGACCTGGGCTGGACGCTGGCCGCCGTGGGCTGCTCCTTCGTGCTGGGCAGCGTGGCCGCCTTCGCCACGGGGCTGGCCTTCGTGCGCTGGCCGGCCATCGAGCGCTTTGCGGAGCCCTACTTCAACGCGCTGAACGTGATGCCGCGCATCGCGCTGGCGCCGCTGTTCATCCTGTGGTTCGGGCTGGGGCTGGGCAGCAAGATCGCCGTGGGCTGCTCGCTGACCTTCTTCATCGTGCTGTCGGCCACGGTGGCAGGCATGCGGGGCGTCAGCCAGGACCATGTGACGCTGTGCCGCACCCTGGGCGCCAGCGCCGCCACCACCTTCTTCGAGGTCACGCTGCCCGGCGCCGTCCCGGTGATCTTCTCGGGCCTGCGCCTGGGATTGATCTATGCCCTGCTGGGCGTGGTGGGCACCGAGATCATCGCCAGCGAAAAGGGCCTGGGCCAGACCCTGGCCTACCTGGGCTCCACCTTCGACATCAATGGCGTCATGGCGCTGCTGCTGGTGCTGGCCCTGCTGGGCGTGGGCATGGTGCGCTTCATGTCCTGGGCCGAGAGGCGGCTGCTGCACTGGCAGTGAGCCCGCCAGCCCTCTCTCTCCACCTTCCTTCCTCTTCCTCCCCTTCCATCCGTTCCTCCAAGGAGTACCCCATGGCCAATGCCGCCCCCATGCAGCTGATCGACATCGACGCCCGCTACCACCACATCCGCCCCGTGCCGCGCATGCCCAACTTCGCGGCCTGGATCGAGGGCGTGGACCTGACCCGGCCCCTGTCCCCCGAGGTGCAGGCGGAACTGCGACAGGCCCTGTACGACTTCGAGGTCATCTTCTTCCGGCCCCAGACCATCACGGCCGAGCAGCATGTGGCGCTGGCGCAGGTGTTCGGCCCGCTGTCCAAGGGCTCGTACTTCGAGCGCAAGAGCGGCATGCCCGACGTGGAGATGATCATCTCCGACAAGGACCGCCCGCCCGCCATAGACAACTGGCACACCGACATCAGCTGGAAGCAGCAGCCGCCGCTGGGCACCGTGATCCAGATCGTGACCACGCCGCCGGCCGGCGGCAACACCTGCTGGACCAGCACCAGCAAGGCCTATGACTGGCTCTCGCCCGGCATGCAGCAGTACCTGGAAGGCCTGCAGGCGGTCCATACCTGGGAGGAATCGGGCTTCCGGGAATACCTGGGCCGCAAGGGCGAGGAGGCGCTGTTCGAGGCGCTGCGCCAGTTCAAGCCCGTGACGCATCCCGTGGTGCGCACCAACCCCGATTCAGGCCGCAAGTGCATCTTCGTCAATGCCGATTTCACGCGCCACATCACGGGCGTGGACCGGCACGAGGCGCGCGGCGTGCTCGCCTTCCTGCTGGACTGGCTGAAGAAGCCGGAGTTCATGGTGCATCATCAATGGGACGCGGGCGGCATCGCCATCTGGGACAACCGCAGCACGCAGCACTATGCTGTGGCCGACTACTGGCCCCACTACCGCGTGAACCAGCGCGTCACCTTCGACACCCCTTCCACCCAATGACAACGAGACACGGAGACAGCTTCATGAGCACGCAAGAGCACCTGCAGTTCTATATCGACGGCCAATGGGTTCCCCCGGCCGTGCCGCGCACGCTGGATGTGATCAATCCGTCCACCGAGGAGGTGGCGGCCCGCATCAGCATGGGCTCGGCCGCCGATGTCGATGCAGCCGTGGCCGCCGCACGCCGCGCGTTCGACGGCTTCTCGCAGACCACGCGCGACGAGCGGCTGGCCCTGCTGGACAAGGTGCTGGCGGTCTACATGCGCCGCATCGACGAGGTGGCGCAGACCATCTCGCTGGAGATGGGCGCGCCGCTGTGGCTGTCGCGCGCAGCCCAGGCCACGGTGGGCGCGGGGCACCTGAAGCAGACCCTGCAGGTGCTCAAGGAATTCGAGTTCGAGAGCGTGCGCGGCACCACCGGCATCGTGCATGAGCCCGTGGGCGTGGTGGGCATGATCACGCCCTGGAACTGGCCCATCAACCAGATCATGTGCAAGGTGGCACCGGCCCTGGCGGCGGGCTGCACCATGGTGCTCAAGCCCTCGGAGATCGCGCCGCTGAACGCCATCCTGGTGGCCGAGATCCTGCACGAAGCGGGCGTGCCGGCCGGCGTGTTCAACCTGGTCAACGGCGACGGCCCCTCGGTGGGCGAGGCCATGTCCGTGCACCCCGGCATCGACATGATGACCTTCACCGGCTCCACGCGCGCGGGCATTGCCGTGGCCAAGGCCTCGGCCGATACCGTCAAGCGCGTGACGCAGGAACTGGGCGGCAAGTCGGCCAACATCGTGCTGGACGACGCAGACATCGAAAAGGCCGTGACCCAGGGCGTGAACGCCTGCTTCACCAACTCCGGCCAGAGCTGCAACGCACCCACGCGCATGTTCGTGCCGCGCACCCTGCATGCGCGCGCCGTGGCCGCGGCCAAGACCGCTGCCGAAGGCATGAAGGTGGGCGATGCACTGGCCGACTCCGGCGCCATGCATATGGGCCCCGTGGTCAGCGAGGCGCAGTTCCGCAAGATCCAGGGCCTGATCGAGGCCGGCATCGCCGAAGGCGCCACCCTGGTGGCCGGCGGCACGGGCCGCCCCGAGGGCCTTGCGCGCGGCTACTTCGTGCGGCCCACGGTGTTTGCCGACGTGCGCAACGACATGACCATTGCGCGCGAGGAGATCTTCGGCCCCGTGCTGGTCATCCTGCCCTACGACACGGAGGAGGAGGCCATCGCCCAGGCCAACGACACGCCCTACGGCCTGTCGGGCTATGTGCAGTCCGGCAGCCTGGAGCGCGCACGCCGCGTGGCCTCGCGCCTGCGCACCGGCATGGTCCACCTCAACGGTGCGGGGCCGGACTTCGGCGCGCCGTTCGGTGGCTACAAGCAGTCGGGCACGGGCCGGGAATGGGGCGAGCACGGCTTCAAGGAGTACCTTGAAGTGAAAGCCGTGATGGGCTACCAACCCAAGCAAAAAGCCGCCGCCTGAAGGCGGCTGCCTACCCGCGCCGTGCGGCCTCGTAGAGGCCTTCCACGCGCGGGATGTTGCGCTCCAGCTCGCGGATGCGCTCGGGGCCTGCGGGGTGGGTGGACAGGAATTCCAGGCCGCCGCGGTCGCCCGTGGCCTGGCCCATCTTGCGCCACAGCGAGACCGAGGCCTGGGGGTTGTAGCCGGCGCGCGCGGCCAGCTCCAGGCCCACGAGGTCGGCCTCGCTCTCATCGCCCCGGCTGAATTTCAGCGACAGCAACTGGCCGCCCAGGCGGGCCGCCGCATTGCCCAGGTCGCCCAGGCCCAGCAATTGGGCGCCCAGCGAGATGCCGATGCTGGTGGCCTGGTTCTTGGCCAGCTGCTCGCGCGAGTGCTCGCGCAGCGCATGGGCCATTTCGTGGCCCATGATCATGGCGATCTCGTCGTCGGTCAGCTGCAGTTGGTCGATGATGCCCGTGTAGAAGGCGATCTTGCCGCCCGGCATGCAAAAGGCATTGATCTCCTTGCTGCCGATCAGGTTCACCTCCCAGCGCCAAGCATTGGCGCGCGGGTTCCATTGGGCGGTGTAGGGGATCAGCCGCCGGGCAATGGCGCGCAGGCGCTGCAGCTGCGGGTTGCTGTCGCCGGCCAGTGCGCCCTGGGCGCGGGCCTTGGCCAGCAGTTGCTGGTACTGGTCGGTGGCGGCGCCTTCCAGCGTCTCGGCCGGCACCAGCTTGCGCAGGCCCGAGGCACCGCCCACCTGCACCTGGGCCGCCACCGGCGCCGTGGCCAGGCCCATGGCCGCCGCGCTACCGGCCAGCAAGAAACCGCGACGCGCGCGCCAGGGCGCGCAGGCACAGCCCCAGGCGGACGGGGCACAGGATTCGGAGGAGAGATGGGATGGCTGCTGCATGCCGCCAAGTCTAGCGGCCATGCATGCCTGCAACATGCGGAGAACAGCGCATCGTGAAGAGCGGCGCCGACCTACAAAGAGTCACGCCATCTGCGCGGCCATCACGGCCCGCTGCGAGCGCATCTCGGCGCCGATCACCAGCATCAGCCCCGCCAGCACGGCCAGCAGCCCCAGCCACGATTGCAGCGGCTGCCGCTCGCCCACGACCCACACCGCCAGCACGAAGGCCGCCACGGGCTCGATCAGGCTCAGCGTCACGCCCGTGGGGCCGGAGATGCTGCGCAGCCCGATGGAAAACAGCATGTGCGCCAGGCCCGACACCACCACGCCCAGGTAGACCACCACCAGCACGGCTGCCAGGCTCCACTGCGGCAGGCCACTTTGCACCAGCGCAATCGGCACCGCCATGCAGGCCGCCCCGGTGAAGACGTAGAAATTCACCACGCGCGGCGACATGTGGGTGACCAGGCGCTTGTTGATCAGCGCATAGCCCGCGTACGACAGCCCCGCCAGCAGGCACAGGGCCAGGCCGCTCCAGGACAGCGTGGCGCCGCCCCGTGCCATCACCATGGCCGCACCTCCCGCCACGCTCACCAGCGTGCCGGCCCACCACAGGGCAGACAGGGGCGCGCGCAGCACCAGCGCCTGCATCAACCCGGCCCAGATGGGGCCGCTGCCAATGGCCACGGCCGTGCCCACGGCCACGCCCGTGAGCGTCACGCCCTCGTAGAAGAAGATGCTGTAGCCGCCGATTCCCATGGAAGCCAGCAGAAACCAGGCCGGGCGCAGTCCCAGGTGCACCGGGTTGGGCAGCAGCGGCTGGACGGGTGCCCCGCCCTGCCCGGCCCGCCCGCGCAGCCTCCGATGGGAGACCGCCAGCAGCGCGCCCAGGAACAGGCTGGAAACCGCCAGCTGCGCGGCGCCCACCCAGAACGGCGACAGCCCGCCTGCGCCCAGGCTTTGCGCCGTGCCCGTCGTGCCCCACAGCACGGCAGCCACCGAAACGAAGGCGATGCCGACGGCAGAGGAAGAAGCGGAAGAATTGCGAACCATGGCGCCATGTTGCGCCGGGCGCGGCCGGGCATTTGTCGAGAAACGCTCGTAGTCCGCAAGACTGTGAACGGGCTAGCCGCGCAGCTGCCGCGCCGTCACGCCCCGGTCGCGCCGCAGCGCATAGGCCAGCGCGCTGGCCGAGGCATAGCCGCAGCGCAGCGCCGTGGCCTCCAGGGGCAGGCCCCGCGCCAGCCCGCGCTCGGCCGCATCCAGGCGCAGGCCGCGCAGCCAGGCCTGGGGCGGCTGGCCCGCCAGCTCCACGAAGCGTGCGTGAAAGCGCTGGGCGCTCATATGGCACAGGGCGGCCAGCCGGGCCGTGGGCCAGTCCTCGTGCAATGCGGCCTGTACGCTCGTGGTCAGTTGCTGCAGGTCCAGCCCCCGACGCGCCAGCAGGCCGGGCGCCTGCAGCACCTGGGCCAACTGCTCTGTGGCCGGGCCTTCCGACTCCCGGCCGCGCAGGGCCGGTGGCACGGAAAAGCGCCGCATCCGGTCCAGCCCTGGGCCGCTGGGCGCATCGATGACGAACACGCGCGAGCGCGGCGCCGCCAGGTAGCCGTGGTCCACGCCGGCGGGGATGAGCATGCCGCTGACGGCGTCCACAAAGGCGCTGCGCCCGCCCACTTCCAGCTCCATGCGGCCCTGCAGGGCATAGAGGATTTGCGCATGGCCGTGGGCATGGGCCTGGTGCTCGCCGCTGTAGCTGCGCACCGAGCTGTGCGGCGCGAAGGCGGTATCGGTGGCATCGGCCGCGCCGTCTTGCGCGGCGGCATCGCTGTGGAGGGAAGAGAGGGTGTAGGCCATGGCGGCATCCTGTGCCCGCGATGGTAGCGCGCGCCAGTCCGCGCCACCATGGGCCCGATAATGGCCGCAGCCTGCCGCAGCCCAACATGACCGAGCCGTCCACCACCACCTCCTCCGCCCCTTCCACCCCCACTGAAGCGCCCCGCCGCAGCTGGGCCCAGACCCTGCGCGTCTATGCCGAGCCGGCCAGCCTGCGCATGCTGGCCCTGGGTTTTTCGGCAGGCCTGCCGCTGCTGCTGGTGCTGGGCACGCTGTCGTTCTGGCTGCGCGAGGCCGGCGTGGACCGCACCACCATTGGCTACCTGAGCTGGGTGGGCCTGGCCTATGCCTTCAAGTGGGTCTGGTCGCCGCTGGTGGACCGCATGCCGCTGCCGCTGCTCACGCGCTGGCTGGGGCGGCGGCGCGGCTGGCTGCTGTTCGCGCAGATGCTCATCGTCGCCGGGCTGTGCGGCATGGCGTTCAATGATCCGCGCGTCTCGCTCACGCCGCTGGTGTGGTGCGCCCTGGCCGTGGCCTTCGGCTCGGCCACGCAGGACATTGCGCTGGACGCCTACCGCATCGAATCTGCCGACACCGATCGCCAGGCCGCGCTGGCCGCCACCTACCAGACCGGCTACCGGCTGGCCATGATCTGGGCCGGCGCCGGCGTGCTGTGGCTGGCCGCCCGCGCCGAGGTGGCGGGCACGGCGGGCTACCAGAGCGGCGCCTGGCAGGTGGCCTACCTGGCCATGGCTGCCTCCATGGCCGTGGGCATGCTGACCGTGCTGCTCTCGCCGGAACCGGTGCCACGCCCGCTGGCGCCTGCCCGCAACGCGGCCGAGTGGCTGCGTGGCGCGCTGGTCGAGCCCTTTGCCGACTTCCTGGGCCGCTACCGCTGGCAGGCGCTGCTGGTGCTGGGCCTGATCGCCATCTATCGCATCAGCGACGTGGTCATGGGCATCATGGCCAACCCCTTCTACGTGGACATGGGTTTCACCAAGGACGAGGTGGCCGCCGTGACCAAGGTGTACGGCGTGATCATGACGCTGGCGGGCGCCTTCCTGGGCGGGGCGCTGGCCATGCGCTGGGGCGTGATGCGCGTGCTGATGCTGGGCGCCGCGCTGTCGGCCGCCACCAACCTGCTGTTCGCCTGGCTGGCCACGCGCGGCCATGACGTGAATGCGCTGGTCTGGGTGGTGAGCGCGGACAACCTGGCCGGCGGCATCGCCTCGGCGGCCTTCATCGCCTACCTGTCAGGGCTGACCAATGTGCAGTACTCGGCCACGCAGTACGCGCTGTTCAGCTCCATGATGCTGCTGGCGCCCAAGTGGCTGGCCGGCTTCTCGGGCGCCTTTGTCGATGCGCATGGCTACGTGAGCTTCTTCCAGGCCACGGCCCTGCTGGGCCTGCCCGTGCTGGTGCTGATCGCGCTGGCCTCGCGCGTGCATGCGGTGCGGCCCGCGCAACGCGGCAGTTGAGCGGCTGGCCGCAGGCTGCGCTGTTTTACCGAACTTTACGCAAGCGACAAGCACGGCTGACGGGGCGCTGCGAGCATCGTCGCAACACGACGCCAGGCCCCAGCATGAATACACTGCCCTCCATGAGTACGCACCATCTTCTGATGATCGAAGACGACACCCGCCTCGCGCAGATGGTGGGTGACTACCTGGGCAACAACGGCCTGCAGGTCACCCACATGGGCGATGCCCGCAGCGGCCTGGAGCAGCTGCAGCCCGCCGACGGCGTGGCCGGCGCCGACCTGCCCGACCTCGTCATCCTCGACCTCATGCTGCCCGACATGGACGGCCTGGAGGTCTGCCGGCGCATCCGCGCCCTGCCCGGCCCCTCAGCCCAGGTGCCGGTGCTGATGCTCACGGCCAAGGGCGACCCCATGGACCGCATCATCGGCCTGGAGATCGGCGCCGACGACTACCTGCCCAAGCCCTTCGAGCCGCGCGAGCTGCTGGCGCGCATCCGCGCCATCCTGCGCCGGCGCGGCGGCGGCGAGGGCACGGCCAACGCCCAGGTGACCACGGCGCTGCGCTTCGGCAGCCTGGAGATCGACCGCGACGCGCGCAGCGTCACCGTGGCGGGCCAGCCCTGCGAGCTGACCTCCTACCAGTTCGACCTGCTGGTCACGCTGGCCGAGCGCGCGGGCCGCGTGCTCACGCGCGACCAGATCATGGAGGCCGTGCGCGGCCGCGAGCTGGAGGCCTTCGACCGCTCCATCGACGTGCACATGGGCCGCATCCGCGCCGCCATCGAGGCCGACCCCAAGGCGCCCAAGCGCATCCTCACGGTGCGCGGCGTGGGCTACGTCTTCGCCAAGCAACAAGACTAGCCAAGCGAATGAAGCTGCTGTCCCTCTTCTCCCAGCGCCTGTACCTGCGCATCTGGCTGGCCGTGGTCGGCGGCGTGGCCGTGCTCACGCTGACGGTGGCATGGGCCTGGCAGATCGCGGCCGAGCAGAACGCGCAGAACGTGCAAAGCGCCAGCTCGCCGCCCTCGCGCGACGTGGCCATGCGCGACGGCCAGGGCAACGTGATCGCCCAGGGCCGTGCACGGCGCCTGCCCGGCTCGCCCGAGGAGGGGCTGCGCTTCGAGATCGAGGGCACGGACGGCCAGACCTACATGCTGCACATGGCGCCGCGCCCGCCGCGCGGCGACCGCCCGCCGCACGACGGCGCCGCCGCCTTCTGGCTGCGCCCGCCCTTCGGCTTTCTGTGGCTGCTGGGCCTGGTGGGCGTGGCCGTGGCCGTGGGCGTGTTCCCCATCATCCGCCGCCTGCTCAAGCGGCTGGAGAACCTGCAGCGCGGCGTCAAGCGCTTTGGCGAGGGCGACCTGTCGGTGCGCGTGCCCGAGCACGGCAGCGACGAGGTGGCCGACCTGGCCCACCAGTTCAACGCCGCCGCCGCGCGCATCGAGACCCTGGTGACCTCGCACAAATCGCTGCTGGCCAATGCCTCGCACGAGCTGCGCTCGCCGCTGACGCGCATCCGCATGGGCCTGGAATTCATGGGCGACGACCCCGCCAGCGCCCGCGCGCGCGCCGAGATCCAGCGCAACATCAGCGAGCTGGACCAGCTGGTGGACGAGATCCTGCTGGCCAGCCGGCTGGAGACCTATGAGGGCGACGTGGGCACGATCGAGCCCGTGGACCTGATCGGCCTGGCCGCCGAGGAATGCGCACGCGTGGATGCCGACCTGGACCTGCAGTCCACCGACGCGCTGGAAGTGCCCGGCATCTCCAAGCTGCTGCGCCGTGCCGTGCGCAACCTGCTGGAGAACGCGCGCCGCTACAGCCAGGGCGCCATCACGCTGGAGCTCGCGCGCCAGGACGCCATGGCCGAGATCCGCGTCTGCGACCATGGCCCCGGCGTGGCGCCGGCCCACCGCGAGCGCATCTTCGAGAAGTTCTTTCGCCTGCCCGGCGCCAGCGAGCGCTCGGGCGGCGTGGGCCTGGGCCTGGCCCTGGTGCGCTCCATCGCCCAGCGCCACGGCGGCAGCGTGCACTGCGAAGGCCGCGCCGACGGCCAGCCGGGCGCCTGCTTCGTGCTGCGGCTGCCGCTGGCCTGAGCTGCCGCCTGCGGCTCAGCCGCGCCGGTGCTGCCACTCCACACGTTCCACCAGATCCCTGAGCAGGTCGAAATGCCAGCGGGTGCGCTTGAGCAGGCGGCCGTAGCGCGAGCGGGGGAAGCGGTAGGCGCCATCGGCCAGCTCGATGGCGCAGGACGCCAGGTGCCACTGCTGCTCGAACGCCTGGTGGCTGTCCGGTGGGTCGGCGCGCATGCGGCGTATGTGCGCCAGCGCCAGCTCCACCGCGCATTCCACGTCGAACTGGCGGGCCTTGCGGTCGGGCTTTTTGCCACAGACCTCGGCCAGGGTGACCAGCCGCCCCTCGATGACGACCAGGCAGACATGCATGGCCTGCCACGCGCTGGGCCAGTCGGAAGGCCTTGCGGCTTGCGACCGCTTGGGCAACGGCTGCGCCTGCACTGCCGCGCCGGCAGTGTTTTTGCGGGATGTCATGGGGTCAGCCCTCCTGGTAGAGAAGAGGGCTGGAAGGGGCAAGCGCAGCGCTGGGGCTGGCAAGGATGGGGAGGGTCATGGTCTGTTTTCCTACGAGATCACAGAAAACCACCGGTTGAGTTTCTACGCACAACAGGTGGGCGTGGTGGTTAGAAACACGTCCGTAGCCGTGCGGGCGTCCTTGCGGATAGCCCCCACCACGCCCGAAACCATGCGGACAGGCGCAAGCAAATGCGCCAATCCGACGAGATAAGGCATGACAAAGCCCCGCTTTAAGGTGGGGGCTGCAACCTCACGGAAGGTGTTTCTACGCACCGGGCCTTTCGGCTTGCGGCCAGTTTAACGGGGCCGGGGCGGGCCGGCCAGCCGCACCCTCAATCCCGGCCCAGGTGCTCGCACAGGAAGTCGATGAACACGCGGGTCTTGCGCGGCAGGTGGCTGCTGTCGGGAAAGACCACGCTGATGGGCTGGGGCGGCAGGGCGTGGTCCGGCAGCACGCGCTGCAGCACGCCGCCGGCCAGGTCGTCCTCCACAAACCACGCAGGCAGCACCGCCACACCCAGCGAGGACCGGGCCAGGGCGCGGATGGCGGTGGAGGAGTTGGATTGGTGGGCCGCCCGGCCCACCACGTCCACGCCCTGGCCGCCGGCAGTGCGCAGCGTCCAGGCCGTGGGATGGGCGAGGTTGCTGTTGGCAATCCAGGGCAGGTCTGCCAGGTCTTCGGGCCTGCGCACGGGATGGCTGCGCAGGAAGGCGGCCGAGGCCACCAGCACGATGTCGTAGCCGGCCAGCCTGCGGCTTTTGAAGCTGGAGTCCGCCAGGTGGCCCAGGCGCACGACCAGGTCCAGCTTTTCGGCCACCAGGTCGCTCAGTGAAGAGTTGACGTCATAAGCCACCGAGATGCCCGGGTAGCGCTCCAGGAAGGCCGGGATCAGCGGAAGAATGTACTTCTCCCCGTATTCGCTGGTGGTGCTGATGCGCAGCCGGCCCGCGATGCGGTTGCCGCTGTGCATGGCGTTGTCGAAGGCGCTGCCCACGTCGCGGACGATGCCCTTGAACTCGTCGTAGAACTCCCGCCCGGTTTCCGTCAGGGCGATGCTGCGGGTGTTGCGCACCAGCAGGGCCACCGACAGCGCCTCTTCCAGCGCCTTGACGTGCAGGCTGGCCATGGCCTTGCTGATGCCCAGGAAGTCCGCCGCCCTGGTGTACGAGCCGAAATCCACCACGGCCAGAAAGGTCTGCGCGCGGTGCAGCAGCGTGTGCATGGCCGTGCTTGTGGGGGTCATTGTTCAATCCAGTCAAACAAAGAGTCCAGCATAGCCCCATCGACGTGGCCGCCCGCGCTCTTTAGTCTTGCCCCTCCTGAAAGCGCAAGATGACATACCGATACCGCCTGGCCACCGTTTTCCTGATGGGTTTTTTCGTCGACTGCATCAACATCTTCATGCCCGCCGTCGCGCTGCCCACGATTGCGGCCGAGTTCCATGTGGGCATCTCGGCCGGAGCCTGGGTGGCCAATGCCTACATGCTGGGACTGACGCTGGCCATTCCCCTTGCCCCCTGGCTGGCCGACCGCTGGGGCGCGCGCGGGCTGATGGCGGGCTCCATGCTGGCCTTCGCCCTGGCCGCCTGGGCCTGCGGCGAGGCGGGCAGCTTCGGCCAGCTGGTGGGCTGGCGCTTCATCCAGGGCATGGCGGGCGGCCTGGTGATCCCAGTGGGCCAGGCCCTGGCCTTCAACCGGTTCCAGGGGCCGGAGCGCGCGCGTGTCTCCACGCTGGTCATGGCCGTGGCGCTGATCGCACCGGCCCTCTCGCCCTGGCTGGGCGGGCTGATCGTGGACCACGGCTCCTGGCGCTGGGTGTTCCATTCCAATATTGCGCTGGCCCTGGCCGCAGCAGGCCTGGCCTGGCTGTGGGTGCGCGATGCGCCGGCCACGGCCCGGCAGCGGCCCGACTTCAAAGGCCTGGTGCTGGTCAGCGCCGCGCTGGCCGCCTGGCTGCTGGGCATGTCGCTCTATGGCGCAGGCCAAGGTTCGGGCCAGGGCCTGGCGCTGGCCTGGCTGGGCATGGCGGCGGGCCTGGCCTTCACGGTGCTGTATGCCCTCCATGCCCGCAAGACGGCCCACCCCATTGTGGAACTGCAACTGCTCAAAAGCCCGCGCCTGCGCATGTCGGTGGCCGTCTACCACGCCATTCCCGGCATGTTCACGGGCGTGAACCTGCTCAACATCTTCTACCTGCAGGACATGCTGCACCTGAGCGCGCAGGCCACAGGCCGATTCATGATGGTCTACGCAGGCGGCGCCCTGGTGTCCATGCTGGTGGGCGGCCGGCTGTACAACCGCGCGGGCGCACGGCCCCTGTTCATCGCCAGCATGGTGCTGCACAGCCTGGGCATTGCGGCGCTGGCCGCCGTGGCGGCCCCTGCCGACCCCTGGCTGCTGGCGGCCGCCTACGGCCTGATGGGCCTGGGCGGCGGCCTGGGGGCCAATACCGCGCAGACGACGGCGCTGCTGGACTTCGACGGCCGGCAGACGCAGCAGGCCAGCGTGATCTGGAACCTCAACCGGCAGATGGCCTTCAGCGTGGGCGCTGCGTTTTTCCTGATGGTTTTCAACACGCTCGCCACCCGCCTGGACGCAGGCCGGGCCTATCACATGACGTTTCTGATCGCGTCGCTGGCAGGGCTTGTGCCCCTGCTGCACCTGCGATCGCTGCACACTCCCAAGGACCACCATGCAAGACAACAAGCCCATCGACCGTGACATTGACATTGACATCGGCATCGCCGAACGCAGCATCCACCGGGTGCACGCGCTGATCCACACCGTCTTCACCCAACCAGCGGGCGCACAGGCCGCGCTGCAGGCGCTGATGCCGCAGTTCAGCCCGGAGTTCAGCATGGTGACCACCACGGGCAGACTCGTCGGCCTGGACGATGTGGAACAGATGTTCCGGCGCGCGGCCGGCCAGCGGCCAGGGCTGGAGATATGCGTCTGCGACATGCAGCCCATATGGCGGGACGCGGCCGGCCTGGCCATGCGCTACCTGGAAACCCATCGCCTGGACGGCGTGGAGACTTCGCGCCGCTCGGTGGTCATTCTCAAGCGCGCTGGCCAGGGCGTGCTGTGGCGCTACCTGCATGAGACGGCGCTAGGTTGAAGGGCCGTGGCCCGCGGCGGCGAAAATGCCTGGCCATCACCATGAGACGCGCGAGCCCCGCATGCAAGACCCCATCGACGTGAAATCCGCCCACAACGGTCTGCCCTTCCCGGCCGCATGGCAGGCCCGTTTTCCAGTCACTCGCGCCGAACGGCAGGCCATTGGCGAGTCTCGCGCGGATGTATTCCGGCTGCGCCCTCCCGAAGGTGGCGACCTCTTCGTCAAGTCCGAGCTTGCGGGTCCGCTGAGCGAGTTGCCGCAGGAGATTGCCCGGCTGCGCTGGATGCGGCAGATGGGCCTGCCCTGCCCCGAGGTGCTGGAGGCCGCCACCGAAAACGGGCGCCATTGGCTGCTGATGACCGCCGTTGCTGGGCGCGATATGGCCAGCGCCACAGATTTGACGCCCGCCCAGGCCGTGCAGATCATCGCCCAGGCTCTGCGCCACCTTCATGCCTTACCCTGGCAAGAATGCCCGTTCGACCACCGGCCCGCGCAGCGCGTGGAGCATGCGCAGGCACAGGTGCAGGCCGGACGGGTGGATGAGTCGGACTTCGACGATGAGCGCCTGGGCCGCACGGCGGCCGATGTGCTTGCCGAGTTGTTGGAGCACATGCCGCAGGAGGTGGATGCCGTCGTAGCCCATGGCGATGCCTGTCTGCCCAATCTGATCGTGGACGGTGCGGCGTTCTCCGGCTTCATCGATTGCGGCCGGCTCGGCGTCAGCGATCGCTACCAGGACCTGGCGCTGGCCTCGCGCAGCATCACGCGCAACCTGGGGGCCCAGTGGGCGGCGCCCTTCTTCGAGGCCTACGGCGTGGTGCCGGATGCGCAGCGCATCCGGTTCTACAACCTGCTAGACGAGTTTTTCTGAGCAACCGTCTTGCTCGTCAAGCACTATGCATAGTCGAATCCCACATCGAGCCATGTTTGACAATAGCGTTGAGCATCGTCAGCAGCTTGCGCATGCAGGCGACCAGGGCAAGCTGGAGACGTCAATACCGATAAAAACAGAGTCGGACACGCCCTCTCACTCCCATCCTTGTCTATGCGAACTCCAAGTTCCTGCAACCGTTCGGGTTGCAGAGAAGGACGGTCCGGCTCAGATGCCCAATGCTCAGAAGCGGGCTTCAAACATCCTTTTTCCGTCAGACTCTTTTCTTTCAGATCCAGTGAATTTGCAAACCGTCTTTCCATTGGATTCTTTGATCCCTGAGTCAGTCATCACTCCTCCTTTCTCTGTTGACAAGCCACCTGGATTCATAGCTCTGGATTCAAAGCTTCATTGAGAGCCTCTGCAATCGCCTCAGATCGTTTTCCAATGAATTTTTCATAATCATCTTCCAGAATACCGAAACCCTTTAAACCGTTAATCAGGTGGGAACGAAGTGAAGATAGCAGCCTTGAATTATTCGTCTTGAACTCCTCAACATAGTGACTGGGCGCCTTTGCTCTGATTTTATTATTGGAGGCGGCATCAATAAGGGTTATGTTGGCGATCAGGTTAGCCTCCAGCAAAGGATAATTTTTCTCAACATACTTCCTGGGGAAGAAGTGGTGATAATTTCTGCTTGTGGCAATTCTTAGATTCGAATTATCAAGAAGAACATCACTATCATCGTCAAGATTTCGAGGTTTGTTGGAAGCAAACAAGCAAAGAATAGTCTTTACATTGGAATTACCTGCCGAGAACCAAGTTTCCCCAATATCATCAGCAGAAACACTCAATTCATCCGAAGAATACCTTGGCATTTTTTCCTTAAGAATCAGATTCATTTTCTTAAGGTCTTCAGCAATCTTGGTTTCGGTTGATCCGCTGTATCGCCAGTTCAAACCAACCCAATAGAAAAACTGTTTCAGGAGTTTTGCTTGAATTTCTGTTGGCCGTTTGTTTTTGTTCTTGTGGAAGAAGTATGTAAACGGCACCAGTAGAGAAGCGTAAGGAAGAAGCTGTGAAACAGGGACATGCAGCTTGGTTCTAATGAAATCCACTGCCGCAAACATGGCAGACACCATAGGCTCCCAATTGGCAATGAATTTTTCCCTGCGGATTTTCAGAATATCCTTGGCTCTAATGCTGCCCACGGCAATTGCGGCCACCGCTTGAAGAACCGTCGCGGCAGGAACTGTATCAAATTTGGCCTTAGCCAGACTCTTATCATTTTCGTCACTGCCATTGAGTAATTCTTCATATTTTAAAGCCAAGTCAAAACCCTTTTCCTCATCATAGGTCATGGCGACCATTATCTCAAAGAGGGTTAGAGGTTTTCCGCCGGTGTTAATTCGGGAGAAGACATCACAAGCAATGTCTATCGGGTAGTCCTTGATTGTGATAGTAGCAAAATCGTATGTGGTCAGTTTGGTTTTGTATTCTTCAACCAGATCCGATTTTTCTCCACCAACCTGCTTGAACAAGTCTCCCATTTTCCGGGTCAGCAGATCATGCACTGAAATAGAAACTTTTTCCTCATCCTTCTGGCTCGTCACGATTTGCTCATCGTTCAATGGATCATAGTCAAGATTCACATAAATATCAGTGTAATCAATTTCTTCCTCATCCTTTGAAATTCGAAGGCCCTTGCGAATAGCATAAAGAGAAGTAATTCGCTGCTGCCCATCCAGAATGTATTGAGCATAGTCTCCCTTGGGACTTTCAGGCAACGAATGATTTCCAATATCTTTCACCGATCTAAGAGCCTCCCTCGTCTTCCAAAAAATAAAAGTCCCAATGGGGTAGCCCTTTAAAATGCTATCAATCAGCTTGGCGCTCTGTTCTTTGTCCCAAACAAATTCTCGCTGGAACATGGGCAACTTAATCTGTCCAGAATCAATCTCAAGAAATAATGCCTCATATTTCTTGTTGGCATTTTCTGGTCGTAAGAGAACAGCAGGTTCTTCTTGTTCTAACTGAACTTTGGTTGTCACAGTAAATTCCCTTTTCTTGGTAGCGGTGACTTGGATTACTCTGCAACCCGGCTCACTTGCCACCTACAATTTCAATCCATTCAACAAATCATGTACCGCACTTTGACTTATGTGCATCAAGATTATTTTTAAGGCTAATTTTTCTTTTTGGTTTACTATAATTTAAAACCAATTCTTAATCCATCGACCAACTGTTGAAATGATCTTGGGAGCGGAGGTAATAAGGGCATCCACAACTTTGTCCTTAACGGCATCCCATGCTTCTCCGGCCATTTCTTTGGCTGAATCCCAAATACCTTTTTCAGCGCTTTTTCTTGCTTGCTGGCTTACGTTTTCCTCTTTTGCCTCTCGTGTAAACGAGTACTTTTTTTCGTTTGGGAGCGCCTCCACAACAAGTTCAACCAGTGATGCCAGATTATAGGATTTTCCTTTTTTCGAAACGGCAATGGAGACTATATTGCTAGCGGGTGTTTTAAACCTTCTGGAAACATCATTTTCCTTGACAGCAATATTCTTTAATTGACTCTCGCCAGGCGAATATTTCTCATGCTCCCAGTCTTCACTGTCGTTGGTCTTATCTGTTTGGGTTATTACAAAAATAACCGGGGTTTCTTTCTTTCCGCTAAAAATGGCCGCATAAGCATCAAGACCAGAAGCATAGTTTCTATCATCGGCTTTAATGGCCCACAGTATCAAATCCAACTCAGGAACCAGGCTCTTATAAAGTTCCGTATATTCTTCCTGGTGCTTGGGATCTTCACCAATTCCCGGAACATCAACCAAAACAATCCCACCTTCTCCATCAGCACTGCCAATCAATATTTCTTGCGGCTTCCTGGTGCATGCCTTTACATCGCTGATCTTGGCAACATCTTTGCCAAATAGTGCATTGCAAAGACTGGATTTCCCCACTCCCGAGTTCCCAAAAACACCAACCTTCGGTGTGTAGGATCGGATTTTCTTAATACGTTCGCTAATGTCCTTGATTAGCTGCTCTTGGTTCACTTCTTTCAAAACTTTCTCCTCCCTAGAAAATAAACAAAAGACGATTACAACTATTCGCCTGAATAGGCGATGATGTTAAGCATTGTTACGAATATGTCAAGCTACTGGTATCGTAGGTGTCTTGACGGTGGGCTGAACACATCGTGAATACACTAGCTTGCCACCGCCAGCCGTAGGGTGAGCAAATCTCCACGGAATGTCTGCACGAATCCCGTTGAGATATGCTTGCCATAGACACGCGCAGGCAGGATGACCGATCACATGCCATGAAGCGAGTCAGCCTGACGCAGCCCCATGCAAGCTGCCGTATACGCAAGCGGCATTGTTTTGCATGAATCGCCCTCAGCCAGCCCCCTTGCCCCGCGAACTCAAGCAACACGCACGGGTTGCCGGCGAGCAAGAACCGCCATGCGATTGAGCTCCCACGCGCAGCAACCTCCATGGCCTGCGATGCGATAGGGCGAAACCATAGGCTTGCCCCCGTCAGCCGGGCTCTTTTTTTCTTGAATACACCTTCAGGTTCCGGCACTCTCCAAACCCATGCCGCTGCAAAAGCAAGGCAGCCTGGGGATTGAGGGCCTCTGCATAAATGGTGGTGTGGCCGATATCCTGCAGGAATTTCTGCATGAGGAGCCTGCCGATACCCCGCCGCTGCAGCCCGGGGTCCACGACGATTTCACTGAGGTGCGTGACCATGGCGCCGTCGGTGAAGCCGCGCAGGAAGCCGACAGCACCGCTGGTGGTGGTCGCCAGCAGGTAGTAGGAGGCACTGAACATCTGCCGAAGCAGGCCTTCCGGATAGCTGCTGCCCCAGCCATTGGAGACGTATATCTTCTCTATATCTTTGAAATACGCATCGATATTGTCCTGGCGCTTCAGGATGGCGTAGTCCTGGTGCATATGCATCTCCCCCATTCAAACGCAATGCCACGATGATGGCGCATCGAATCGGGCACATCGGCGCGGACGGCTCTGGCTCGCCATGGAAGGCGATGAGCGGGATTCAGCCCCGCAGGTAGCGGTCGGCGATGCTGTCGGGCACGTAGAGGCCGCGCTCCAGGTACAGGTCCAGCTTCTTGCGGTCGGGGGCGCGCAGCTTGATGAGCGGCACAGGCGCCTGTTCGGTGCGGGAGAACATCAGGCGGATCTTGAGCGGGGTACGGCCCCAGTTACCCTGCACGTGCAGGAAGAAGGGGCCGTCCTCGGCCTTGGCCAGCCGCAGGCGGTAGCTGCCGCCGGCGCGCAGCACGCGCTGCATGGCCAGGTGCATGCTGAGGTAGGCGGGCATGTCTATGCCCTGGCGCAGTTGCTCGTATTCGCCGGCCTGCTGGAGCTGGGAGATATAGGCCTCGCCCGTCTGCGGCAGGACCTGCTCCACGTATTCCTTGTGCAGTGCGGCGATGAAGGCGCTGCCCGGGGGCGCGGCCATGAGCCAGTTCTCGACCACGGGCACCTGCAGGTCGCGGGTGTAACGCTCCAGGTAGTAGGCGACGAGGTCGGCGCCGCTGCGCTGCTGCTGCTCCAGCAGCCAGTCCAGTGGCTCGGTGAGGATGGTGCTGGCATCCAGCCAGATGCCGCCATGGCGGTGCAGCAATTCCAGCCGCAGCCAGTCCGAGCGCTTGGCCACGGGCAGCTGCTGCAGGTTGCCGGGCAGTTGCGGCACGTATTGCGGCAGTTGCGCGTCGTTGAGGATGCGCAGGCTGTAGCCGGGGTTCAGGCGGGCCCAGTTGTCAAAGCAGCGCTGTATGAGCAGGGGCACCGAGTCGCCATTCCAGTAGGCCCAGATGATGCGGGGAATGGGCGTGGAGACGGGCACGGGCGCCGCAGGCCCGATGTCGTGGCTGCGGAAGTCGGGCGCGGGGCCCTTCTCCAGGCGGCGTGCGAAGGTGGCGTAGAAGCGGCGCATGCCGGCCGCCAGCCACAGCTCGCCCCGGGTTTTCAGTTTCAGGCCGCTCATGCGTGGGCTCCCGGTGTTCCCAGTTGCTGCGCGCGGCGCTCCCAGCTGCGCAGCTTCCATGCGCGCAGCCACCAACCGCGCCGCAGATAGGCCTGGCGCAGGGCGGGCAGGGACAGCGGGGAGATGCGGCCGAAGTCCGCCAGGAACTGCTGGGCCAGTGCCTGCAGCTGCGCGGGCGGCATGTCCCGCTGTCGGTCGAGAAAGCGCAGGGCGCCGATGAGGTTGCGCGCGGCCTGGTGCGCCCAGGCGAAGTGCAGGCGCCCGTCGTTGCGCAGCGCATCATCCTGCAGGGCTTGCACGGCCTGCGCCAGCGGCCACAGGGCGGCGGACTGGTCTGCCGCCTTGGCCGGCGTCATGGACGCAAGGATGGAGTTGGCACGCTGCCGGTAGGCCACCCAGGGCTGGGGGCAGTAGTAGAAGCTGCTGCAGCGCAGCGCCATCTGCGGCATGGTCATCATGTCTTCGAAATAGCGGCCTGCAGGAAAGCGCAGGCCGGCATCCCACAGGCTGCGGCGCGAGATCTTGGACCAGGCATGCAGCTGCCCCGTGCGCAGCAGGCCGGCCAGCAGGGCGCCCCGGTCCTGCGAGCACTGCAGCGTGGGGCCCTGGAAGCTGTGCCGGTGCGCCTCGCCGCGCAGGCGGTGCTTGAGGCGCGGGGCCTCGCGCCAGACGGAGAAGTCGCAGAGCACGGCATCGGGCGCATGTTGTTTCACGATGGCCGACAGTCCGGCAATCGCGCCGGGCAGCAGCTTGTCGTCGGAGTCCAGGAACCACAGGTAGTCGCCCGTGGCCGCCTCGATCATGGTGTTGCGCGCCGCGCTCAGGCCGGCGTTGCGCTCATGCTGCATGAGCTGCAGGCGGCCGGGCCAGCGCTGGTCCAGTTGCTGCATCAGGGCCCAGGAGCCATCGGTGGAGCAGTCGTCCAGCACCAGCACCTGCACGCCGGCATCGGACTGGTCCATGACGGACTGCAGGCATTCCTCCAGGTAGGGGAGCACGTTATAGACGGGCACCAGGATGCTGAGCCAGGTCACGGACGCTCCCCCTGCAGCAG
This sequence comes from Delftia sp. WY8, assembly GCF_018437695.1. Classification (NCBI taxonomy): domain Bacteria; kingdom Pseudomonadati; phylum Pseudomonadota; class Betaproteobacteria; order Burkholderiales; family Comamonadaceae; genus Delftia; species Delftia sp. WY8. The sequence continues at coordinate 3,926,144 of NZ_CP049795.1, read as the reverse complement.
GCGGGCGAACAGGTCTTCGTACTGGCCGGTCATGCGCTGCAGGCTGTAGTGCGACAGGGCTTCCTGCCGCGCGGTGGCGGCCATGCGCACGGCGGCCTCGTCATCCTGCAGCGCCTGCTGCAGGGCGTCGGCCAGCGATTCAGGGTCGGCGTGCGCGGCCAGCAGGCCGTTGTCGCCGGGCCGCACCACTTCCTGCACGCCCACCACGCGGCTGCCCACCACCACGCAGCCCGCCGCCATGCCTTCCAGCAGGGACAGGGGCATGCCCTCGTAGTGCGTGGACAGCACGCAGACGCGGTGCGCGCGCAGCAGGCCGGGCACGTCGTTGCACATGCCGATGAATTGCACCTGGTCCTGCAGGCCCAGTTCGGCGCTGAGCCGCTGCGCCGCCTGCTGGGCGCGCGCCTTGCCGCCGCCGGCCAGCGTCAGCGTGGGCTTGAGGCCGCGCTGGCGCAGCACGGCCAGCGCGCGCAGCAAGGTGGCATGGTCCTTTTGCCGCGCAAAGCGCGCGGCCATGACGATGTCCGGGCGGCGCTGCAGCAAGGGGGGCGGCTCCTGCAGATAGGGCTCGGGCCGGATGCCGTTGCTGATGGCCATGAGCTTGGCCGCAGGAAATCCACGGTCCTGCAGGCTCTGGCGCACGCCTTCGGAGCAGCCGACGATGGCGGCCGTGCGCTCGGTCAGCCACAGGGCCTGCGCCAGCCGCCAGCGCGTGTAGCGCTCGCGCGAGTTGTGTTCCACATGCACCAGGCAGGGCACGCCGGCCCACAGCGCGGCAAATCGGCCCCACAGGTGGTCGCTGAACCCATGGGCGACGACGATGTCCGGCCGGAAGTCCAGGCAGATGCGGCGCAGCTGCCAGACGGTGGCGGCATGGGACCAGCCGGCGACCACGTCGACATCGATGCCGCCGTCGCGCAGCTTCTGCACGCGTTCATCGGAGGTATTGCGCTTGCGCCGCAGCACCAGCCGGGCGTCGAAGCGGCCCGACGCGCGGTGCGCCGACACCAGGTCCACCGCCACCTGGGTGGCACCCGAAAAGCCGCCCGTCACGAAGTGCAGCACCCGGGGCCGGGCCATGGTGGCGCGGTCCGTCACCGCACGGCTCCGCTGGCCCTTTCCAGGCCATGCAGCGATGACCACAGGGCCACCACGAGGAAGACGAAGAAGACGATGCCGCTGTTGTGCACGAAAAATTGCTGTGACATGCCGAACGCCAGGTACATGGCTGGCATCAGGCTGCCCAGGATACGCAGCAGCAGGGCCTCGCGCCAGGGGGTGCTGTCCGCAGGCCACAGCGCCATGCGCCGCCGCGAGGGCCAGAACAGCCACAGCAGCGAGATGAACAGTGCCGCCTGCAGCAGCACGCCAGGCACGCCGAGCTTGACCCAGATGTCCAGGAAGTCGTTGTGGATGAAGTTGTATTCGCGGATGGAGCGTCCATAGTCACCCGCGTCCACGCGCCGGTGCATCTCGTCCACATAGCCCTGCATGCCCCAGCCCAGCAGGGGCTTCTCGCCGATCATCTGCACGGCCAGCCGGTACTGCTCCAGCCGGGTGCCCAGCGAGGTGTCGGAGTTGCCGGCATGAAGGTAGTTGCTCACATCCAGGTAGACCTCGTCGACGCGCTCGCTGACGCGGGGTATGAAGGCCATCACGGTGGCCAGCGCCACCACGATTGCAGCGCAGCCCAGCAACAGGCGCCCGAAGTACTGCGGGCGGTACATGCGCACCAGCACCATCAGCATGAGGAACATCGGCAGCAGCGCCAGCCAGCCCCCCCGCGAGCCCGACAGCAGCGAAGCCAGCGCACCCATTGCAGCGGCCGCCAGCACCAGCAGGCGCCACAGCAGGGAGCGCTGGTGCCAGAAGGACATGGCATAGATGCAGGAGAAGCAGCCCAGCAGCAAGGCCATGTTGCCCCACTGGATGGCATTGGTGTAGCCCGTGGCCCGCTCCATGCCCAGCACGCAGACCTGCCACAGGGCCATGAAGCCCGCGCCTGCGCTGCCCAGCGGTATGCCCCACAGGAAGATCCGCGCCGTGGGCGGGTAGCACATGGCGAACAGCAGGCTGACCGCGCCCAGGATGAATTTCACGGGGCGGTCGAACTGCCCGGTGCCCCCGTCCAGCACGGACAGGTGGTACCACATCACCGCCATGCCCATGAACAGTGCCACCAGCAGCCAGGTGCCAGGCGACTGCCTGTACCGGACCCAGCGGGGCAGAAAACACAGGGCGCCCAGGGCCATGAGGCCCGCGCCATAGGAATAGCCCGAACGCAGCCACAAGGCCAGTCCGGGCACCAGAACAGCGGCCAGGGTCGTGAGGAGCCCTGGCAGCTTCGACTTGTCAAATCTCATCAAGACCGCGACTTTCTGCCCCAAAATGCGGGCATTCCGCTTTCCATCCGCTATGAAAAAAATTCCTGCGGTCTTATTCAGGCTGCTCCATCGCTGGGCAGCCCCTTCCAAAATCGGCGCAGATTACACCATGCCCGCGCCCTTGCAGCTGCCCCCATCGCCCCCGGCAGCCGATGGTCTTGCAGCGGACATCCCGAAGACGATCTGGACGTACTGGAACCAGTCCGGCCTGGACCCTTTCGTCCAGCAGTGCGTGGACAGCTGGCGGCGGCAATGCCCGGATCACCAGGTCATCGTCGTGACACCAGAGAGCCTGGGCCAGTACGTGGCCTGCGGCGACCTTCCTGCGGCATTTGCCGAACTCCACCCCACCAAGCAATCGGACTGGCTGCGCCTGTATCTGGTGGCGCACCACGGCGGCTACTGGTTCGATGCCACCACGCTGCTGACCGCGCCGCTGGACTGGATGGGCGCCGGCGCAGGCGCCACCGAGCTGACCGGCTTCTACCTTGAGGGCTTCACCAGGGACAGGCGCTACCCCGTGATCGAAAGCTGGTCATTCTGCGCTCCGGCCGGCTCGCGCTTTGTATCGGAATGGCAAAAGGAGTTTCACCAGGCGCTGATCGTGGAGGGCCCTGCGGCCTACCTGCAGCGCCTGCAGTCGCGGCCCGACGCCGCCGAGGTGCTGCAGGGCATCCCCGATCCAAATTACCTTCTGATCCATGTGACGGCCCAGCAGGTGATGCGCCGGCTGTCCGATGCCCGGCTCACGCTGTTCAAGGCCGAGGACACCGCCTTCTTCTACCACCGCGCCCTGCGCTGGAAGTGGTACCTGCTCTACCCCCAGCTGTGCCTGGCGAAGGCGCCGCAGGTGGCGGCGCCCATCGTCAAGCTGCGCGGCGGGGAACGGCGCCATTTCACGGACATGCTGGCCCTGCACGGAGGTGCTGCGCCCGGCAGCATCTGGGGCCGCGCGCTGTCGGCGCGCTGAGACACGCAAAGCGGGCCGAGGCCCGCTTTGCTCAATGCCCGCCTGCGAAGACTTCGCCGGCCTTCAAGCGGTACAGCGTGCCGCAGTAGGGGCACTTGGCCTCGCCGGTGTGGGCCACGTCCAGGTAGACCTTGGGATGGCTGTTCCACAGCTTCATGTCGGCCTTGGGGCTGGGGCAGAACACGCCGCCCTGGGCGTTGAGGTCCTTGGCCGCCAGTTCGACGGTGGCATTCGTTGTCATGCTTGCTTATCTCTTTCGTGGGTATCTGTCATTTTCATCGTCGGGCCGCCCCAAGATGAAAAGCACCCCCTCGGGGGGCAGTGGACCTTGCAAAGCAAGGGTAGCGTGGGGGTCATTTTTTAGACCCGAGTCAGCCAATGGGCGTACTTGGGGTTGCGGCCGTTGACGATGTCAAAGAAGGCCTGCTGGATCTTTTCGGTCAGGGGGCCGCGGCTGCCCGCGCCGATCTCGATGCGGTCCACCTCGCGGATGGGCGTGACTTCGGCGGCCGTGCCGGTGAAGAAGACTTCATCGGCGATGTACAGCTCGTCGCGCGTGATGCGCTTTTGCACCACCTCCAGGCCGAGGTCCTTGCAGATGTGCATCACGGTATTGCGCGTGATGCCGTTGAGCGCGCCGGCCGACAGGTCGGGCGTGTAGACCACGCCGTCCTTGATGACGAAGATGTTCTCGCCCGAGCCCTCGGAGACGAAGCCCGAGGCGTCCAGCAGGATGGCCTCGTCGTAGCCGTCGTCCAGCGCCTCGGTGTTGGCCAGGATGGAGTTGGTGTAGTTGCTCACCGCCTTGGCCTGGCTCATGGTGATGTTCACATGGTGGCGCGTGAAGCTGGAGATCTTCACGCGGATGCCGCGCTGCATGCCTTCCTCGCCCAGGTAGGCGCCCCAGGCCCAGGCAGCCACCATCAGGTGGATGGTGTTGCCCTTGGGCGAGACGCCCAGCTTGCGGTCGCCGATCCAGGTCAGCGGGCGCAGGTAGCACGATTCCAGCTTGTTGGCACGCACGACCTCCACCTGGGCCTGGTTCACCGCTTCCTGGGTGAACGGGATCTGCATGCGCAGGATCTTGGCGCTGTTGAACAGTCGCTTGGTGTGGTCTTCCAGGCGGAAGATGGCCGGCCCCTGTTCGGTCTTGTAGGCCCGAACGCCCTCGAATGCGCCGCAGCCGTAGTGCAGCGTGTGGGTCAGCACGTGGATCTTGGCATCGCGCCAGTCCACCAGCTGTCCATCCATCCAGATCTTGCCGTCACGATCGGCCATCGAGGGAACAACGGGGCTCATAGAAACATCCTTGGGGGTATTGAACAGAACACCAACCCGCTATTTTAGGGCGCGGGGGCTGCCTCGGGGGCCGCCACCGTCTCGGGTTGCGGTTCGGGTTCGGGCGTGGGGCGCACCAGGGTCCACTTCACGAGCCGGCCATGCATGAACTCGCAGGTCACATGGGATTGCGTGCCGTCGGTCCAGCGGTAGATCTCGGGATGCTGGCCGTCTTCGGACAGGCGCTCGCCCAGGGAGCGCGTCATGGCCACCACGTGCATCAGCGAGACCTTGGGCTTGAGCTTGACGTTGAGCATCACGGCGCTGCCCACATAGCCCATGGGACGGTCCGAGGCCTTCTTCATGATGGACATCAGCCGCGTGAAATGCAGCAGCAGCCACATCATGATGCCGCCGCCCACGGCAACCACGCCCATCCAGCCATAGGACTGGTGCGCAGCCACCAGCAGTACGAGCAGACCCAGGGGAATCAGGATATTGCGCAAATTCATGGCGCCGATTGTCTTATGGAGGCGCCGCAGGACCGCTGCGGACAGTGCGTATGCCCCCGCAATGCGCTCGGCAAGGCAGTGCCTCAGCCCATCCCTCGGACGATGTTCATGGCTTCGTCCACGCGCTCCACGGCATGCACGGTCAGGCCGGGGATGGCCTTCTTGGGCGCATTGGCCTTGGGCACCACGGCCATGGTGAAGCCGAGCTTGGCGGCTTCCTTCAGGCGCTCCTGGCCGCGCGGCGCGGGGCGCACTTCGCCGGCCAGGCCCACTTCGCCAAAGGCCAGGAATCCCTTGGGCAGGGCGCGGCCGCGCAGGCTGGAGGTGATGGACAGCATCACGGCCAGGTCGGCCGCAGGCTCGCTGATGCGCACGCCGCCCACGGCGTTGACGAAGACATCCTGGTCCGCGCAGGCCACGCCCGCATGGCGGCTGAGCACGGCCAGCAGCATGGCCAGCCGGTCCCGGTCCAGGCCCACGGACAGGCGCCGGGGCGCGGGGCCGCCCTGGTCGACCAGGGCCTGTATTTCCACCAGCATGGGCCGCGTGCCCTCCAGCGTGACCAGCACGCAGGAGCCCGGCACCGGCTCGCTGTGCTGGGACAGGAAGATGGCGCTGGGGTTGGTGACGCCCTTGAGGCCCTTCTCCGTCATGGCGAAGACGCCGATCTCGTTGACGGCACCAAAGCGGTTCTTGATGGCGCGCACGAGGCGGAAGTTGCTGTGCGTGTCGCCCTCGAAATAGAGCACGGTGTCCACCATGTGCTCCAGCACGCGCGGGCCGGCCAGGGCGCCTTCCTTGGTCACATGGCCGACCAGGATCACGGTGATGCCCGTGGTCTTGGCCGCGCGCGTGAGGTGGGCCGCGCATTCGCGCACCTGGGCCACCGAGCCCGGCGCCGAGGACAGCTGGTCCGAGTACACGGTCTGAATGGAGTCGATGACGACCACGGCCGGCTGCGTGGCCTCCATGGTGGCGAGGATCTTCTCCAGCTGGATCTCGGCCAGCACATTGACCTGGCTGGCCTCCAGCCCCAGGCGGCGCGAACGCAGCGCGACCTGGGCACCGCTTTCCTCGCCGGTCACATACAGCGTGGGCAGGCCCACGCGGTGCAGCGCATCCATGGCCTGCAGCAGCAGGGTGGACTTGCCGATGCCGGGGTCGCCACCAATCAGCACCACGCCGCCTTCGACAATGCCGCCGCCCAGCACGCGGTCCAGCTCCTCGATGCCGCTGGGCGTGCGCGCCACGTCCTGGGCCTCGATGGCCGACAGCGGCATCACGGCCTGGGCATTGGCCAGGCCCGCATAGCCCTGCGGCTGGCTGAGCCGGTTCTTGCCCGCGCCCGCAGGCTCGGCAACGGCCTCGATCAGCGAATTCCAGGCCCCGCAGGCCGGGCACTTGCCCAGCCAGCGCGGGCTGGAGCCGCCGCAGGCATTGCAGATGAACGTGGTTTTGTCTTTGGCCATGGGTTGGGCACTATACCGAGCGGTGGCTGCCGCCCCGCCCGCCTGCCTGTTGTCTAACGCAGTTGCGTGACAAAGAGATATCGGTTATAGTTGCCTTCTTCGCTGCACAAAATGCGGCGAAACGAAATTACTGCGGAATTACCGCGCGATGGAGCAGTCTGGTAGCTCGTTGGGCTCATAACCCAAAGGTCGGAGGTTCAAATCCTTCTCGCGCAACCACCACGAAAAAAAGCCCACTTCGGTGGGCTTTTTTTCGTCTGTGCCTTTCTTGCTTTTCTCCACGCAGGTCAGCTGGGATCGTTCAGGTCTTCATGGTGGTCTGCCTGGCCCTGCTTCCAGTACGAGGCCACGCGCATGCGCTTGGGCGCGGCGCCCTTGGCCAGCAGCAGGCGCCGCAGCTCGGCCATGGCGCTGTGCTCGCCCGCCGCCCAGATATATCCGTCGTCGTCCTGGGGAAGCTCCAGCGCCTGCACGGCGTCGGCCAGCGATTCGACCCAGGCACAGTCCAGCTGGGCCGTGCTCTTCCACTGGCGGCGGTCGGCAGGGTTGCGCAGCTGCACGCGCACCACGGCGCGGCTGCCGGCGGGCAGCTCGGCCAGGCGCCGCTCGATGGCGGGCATGGCGGTCTCGTCGCCGAACAGCCAATGCCATGGCAGGTTGGCCGAGATCACCAGGCTGCCGCGCGGCCCGGCCAGGCCCACCCACTGGCCCAGGGGCGCGGTCAGCGCCCATTCAGTGGCGGGGCCAGCATCGTGCAGTGCGAAATCCATGATGAGGTTCTGGCGCGCAGCGTCGTAGCGCAGCGGCGTGTAGTCGCGCAAGGTGGGGCGCTCGTCCTCCACGAAGGTGGGGCGGCCATCGAGCAGCACGGGAAGCGCGGGCAGTTCGCGCCCGGCCTGGGGCAGGATGAGCTTGACGTGGTCGTCAAAGCCCGCGCTGACGAAGTCCTCCAGCTCGGGTCCGCCCAGGGTCAGGCGCACAAAGCCGGGGCTGGGCTGCTCGCGCGAGAGCAATTGCACATGGCGGGCGCGGAAGGGATGGCGGACACGGTGGACGACGGGGGCAGGCGCCACGGCAGAGTTGGCTGGATTGGGCAAGTTCATTGGCGAAACGGCCTGTGACGGCCTAGAATGTTGATTTAGTCCACCAATTCTCTGCCATCCGTTGACTTTGTCAACATATTTCCACAAGACCCTGCCATGAATGCCTCCCTGCCCGCCGATATCTTCGAGGCCATGCACGAGCTGCTGCACCTGTTCCGCTCGCGCATGCGCGAGGACATGGAGTCCATGGAGCCCGGGCTGACGCCCAACGAGGTGCGCGTGCTGATGTACGTGGGCCGGCACCCGGGCCGCACGCAAAGGGATCTGGTCGACCACAGCCACATGGACAAGGCCCAGCTCGCGCGCATGCTGGCGCAGCTGCAGGAGCAGGGATGGCTGGACCGCGAACCGGACGCCCGCGACCGCCGCGTGCGCTGCCTGAGTCTCAGCCCCCAGGGTCAGGCCCTGTTCGACCGGCTGCGCCAGTCGCGCCAGGCGCTGGCGGCGCGGCTGCTCAAGGATTGGGAGCCTGCCGCGCAACAGCAGATGATGGCGCTGCTGGAGCGGGCCAGGGACAGCGTCCAGGCAGCGCCCTGATCAATCGACAGTCTTGTTCACGCGCGGCGCGACGGCGCACATGAGTTCATAGCCCAGCGTGCCGGCCGCCTCGGCCACCTCGTCGATGGGCAGCACGGCGCCGTTGCTGGCGCGGCCCCACAGCGTGACTTCGCTGCCCATGCCGGCATCGGGCACGGGCGTCAGGTCCACGGCCAGCATGTCCATGCTCACGCGGCCCAGGGTGCGGGTGCGCACGCCGTCGACCAGCACGGGCGTGCCGGTGCCGCAGTGGCGCGGATAGCCGTCGGCATAGCCGCAGGCCACGGTGCCCAGGCGCACGGGAGCTTCGGCCGTGAAGCGCGATCCATAGCCCACGCTCTGCCCCGCAGCCAGCTGCTGCACGCCGATGATGCGCGAGCTCAGGGTCTGCGTGGGCTGCAGGCCCCAATGGGCCGCCGTGTGCTGCGGATAGTCGGGCGAGCTGCCGTACAGCACGATGCCGGGCCGCACCCAGTCGCAGCGCACCTGGGCATCGTCGCCATGGCGCAGCGTGGCGGCACTGTTGCCCACGCTGCGCTCGCCGGGCAGGTCGCACGTGGCGTCGTGAAAGCGCTGCAGCTGCGCGGAGATGCCCGACTGGCCAGCGCCTGCGTCGGCATCGCTGAAGTGGGTCATGAACGAGATTTCCTCCACCTGGGGCAAGGCATTGAGCCGGGCCCAGGCCGCGCGAAAGCGCTCGGGCGTGAAGCCCAGGCGGTTCATGCCGGAGTTCATCTTGAGGAAGACGCGGTGGCCGTTCTGCGTCTTGTGCGCGGCCAGCCAGTCGATCTGGGCGTCGCAATGCACGGCATGCCAGATGGACAGGCGCGAGCAAAGCTCCAGGTCGCGCGGCTCGAACACGCCCTCCAGCAGCAGGATGGGGCCGCGCCAGCCCAGCTGGCGCACGCGCTCGGCCTCGGCCAGGTCCAGCATGGCGAAGCCGTCGGCGCCGCGCAGGGCCTCGAACACGTTTTCGATACCGTGGCCATAGGCGTTGGCTTTGACCACGGCCCACAATTTGGCATCGGGGACCGCTTGCCGCACCCGCTCCAGATTGTGGCGAAGCGCGGCGGAATGGATGGTGGCAAGAATGGGACGCGGCATGGTTTTCACTCAGTCAGAAGCTTGGGATTCTGGCACTGCCGGCCAAAGGCCGCGTGATATAACCGCCAGTCACTTGCCACGGGGCCCTTATTTAACCGGTCAGCAGCCCTGCGGCTGACCCCATCTGCCTATCCATGAAGCGCGGTTTCTACACCATCATGTCAGCGCAGTTCTTCAGCTCGCTGGCAGACAACGCCCTGTTCGTGACCGCCGTGGAACTGCTGCGCACCAATGGCGCCCCCGAGTGGCAGCGCGCCGCCCTGGTGCCCATGTTCGCGCTGTTCTACGTGATCCTGGCCCCCTTCGTCGGCGCCTTTGCCGACGCCCTGCCCAAGGGGCGGGTGATGTTCATCAGCAATGCGATCAAGATCGTGGGCTGCCTGATGATGCTGTTCGGCAACCATCCGCTGATCGCCTACGCCGTGGTCGGCCTGGGCGCAGCGGCCTACTCGCCCGCCAAGTACGGCATCCTCACCGAGCTGCTGCCCGCCTCCCAGCTGGTCAAGGCCAATGGCTGGATCGAGGGGCTGACCATCACCTCCATCATCCTGGGCGTGCTCGTGGGCGGGCAGTTGCTGAGCCCGGGCATCTCGACCCATCTGCTGGACTTCGACCTGCCGCTGCTGGACACGGGCGTGGACACTGCGGCCGAAGCGGCGATTGCCGTGCTGGTCGGCGTCTATGCGCTGGCCGCCTGGTTCAACCTGCGCATTCCGCTGACCGACACCATCCTGCGCCCGCTGCGCCAGGACCCCAGCAAGAGCCTGCTGGCCAACACCCTGGCCCTGCTGCCCGACTTCTGGACCTGCAGCCAGCGGCTGTGGGGGGACAAGTTGGGCCAGATCTCGCTGTCCACGACCACGCTGTTCTGGGGCGTGTCGGGCAATCTGCGCTACATCGTGCTGGCCTGGGGCGCGGCGGCCCTGGGCTACGGCACCTCCCAGGCATCGGCCCTGGTGGGCGTGGTGGCCATCGGCACGGCGGCAGGCGCCATCCTCGCATCCATGCGCATGCGGCTGGACAACGCCACGCGCGTCATTCCGCTGGGCATCACCATGGGCCTGCTGGTGATCGCCATGATCTTCATCCACAGCGTGTGGGTGGCCATTCCCTTCCTGATCCTGCTGGGCGGCCTGGGCGGCTTCCTGGTCGTGCCCATGAATGCGCTGCTGCAGCACCGCGGCCACAACCTCATGGGCGCGGGCCGCTCGATTGCCGTGCAGAACTTCAACGAGCAGGCCTGCATCCTGGCGCTGGGCGCCTTCTATGCGCTGTCCACCAAGTTCGGGCTGTCGGCCTTTGGTGCCATCACGGTGTTCGGCCTGGTGGTGGCCGGCATCATGTGGCTGATCGGACGCTGGCACAGGAACAACCTGCGCCAGCATCCCGAGGAAGTCGAGCGCCTGCTGGCGATTGCCCGCAAGGATTGCCACTAGCCTGCCCTTGTCCCCACGGCGTCCGGAGCAGGCCTTGCCTGCCCGGGCGTTTTTCATTGCCCCATGCATAGCCCGCTGCCCGTTCTCGCCCTGCTGTTCAACACCCTGGTCTGGGGCCTGGCCTGGTGGCCGTTCCGCGCCATGCACGAGGCTGGCCTGCATCCGCTGTGGGCCACGGCGCTGATGTATGCCCTGGTGCTGGCGGGGCTGGTGGCGCTGCGCCCGGCCAGCCTGCGCCAGGCGCTGCAGTACCCGGCCCTGATCCTGCTGGGCGCATGCGCGGGCAGCAACAACATCGCCTTCAACTGGGCCGTGACCATTGGCGACGTGGTGCGCGTGGTGCTGCTGTTCTATCTGATGCCCGCATGGTCGGTGCTGCTGGCCTGGAGGCTCCTGGGCGAGCGGCCCACGCCTGCTGCGCTGACGCGGCTGCTGCTGGCCTTTGGCGGGGTGGCGCTGGTGCTGGTGCCCGAGGGCACATTCAGCGGCGGCTCGCCCGGGCTGCTGCGCGGCCTGTCGCTGGCCGACGGCCTGGCACTGTTCGGCGGCTTCACCTTCGCGCTGACCAACGTGCTGCTGCGCCGCCTGCAGGCCGTGCCGGCGCAGGCGCGCATGCTGGCCATGTTCAGCGGCTGCATGGCGATGGGCCTGTTCAGCGCCTTTGCAGGCAGCAGCGTGGGCCTGGTGCCGCCGCTGCCGGCTCCGCAGGCCGGCTGGATGCTGATCGCCGCCGGCCTGGCCGTGCTGCTGATGCTGGGCAACTGGGCGCTGCAGTTCGGCGCCGCGCGCCTGCCGGCCGGCGTGACGGCCGTGGTCATGCTGGCCGAAGTGGTGTTCGCCAGCGTCTCCTCGGTGCTGATTGCAGGCGAGGTGCTGACGCCTCGCACGCTGCTGGGCGGCGCCTGCATCATCGCGGCCGCGCTGCTGTCTGCGCTGGCGCATGCACGACGGCGTGGGGCTTGACGCCCTGCCCGCACCAACGCTGCGCAATCAGCCCGTGAGCTGCCCGGCCAGCAGCAGGTAGCCCGGCAGCCAGCCCGTGAGCACGCCCTGCGCAATGCACAGCGTGCCCGTCATGCGGCCGATGTTGCGGCCCAGGGCCAGCAGCATGAAGAACATGGCCCACAGCACGGCCCAGGCCGCCCAGTTGGCGGCCATCCACCAGTCGATGGCAGTGCGGGCGCCGATCAGCGAATCGATGGCCACCGGCACGGCCGTGATCGCCACGAAGAGGCTGAACCAGCCCAGGCCCCGGCCATCGGCCCCCGTGAAGCGGTTGATGGCCACCCACAGGTAGGTGAAGGCGAACAGCAGGGTGAGCGCGCCGGTCTTGACAGAGGCCGCATCAGGCTCGGGCCCGAAGGCCGAGGCCAGGCCGATGATCAGCGAGACCAGGCCCGCGAACACGTTGATGACCCAGATTTCCCGGTCGGCAATGCGCCCCAGCATCCACAGGCCATTCAGGCACAGCACGGCGCCCACGTAGAACAACGACAAACCCAGCCACATCGCAAGTCTCCTTTTGCTTTTTTGCTTTTGAAGTGCCTTGCGCGCCCTTGCCAGACCACGGGAACGAGCGCGCACGGCAAGGCGCCGCCGCCCCGTGGCCGGGTGCAGCGGCGTCCGTGAAACAGTTCATCCCCGGGCCCGCCCCTGGTGGGCATCTGCGTGCTGGCGGAAGGGTCCGCTGCAGAGATGCCGCCTGTGATCCAGGGCAGGTGCACCGGCGCGGCCCTTGCCGGGCACGCGGCGGTGGAGTGTGCCGGCAGGCGGTGCTACCGGTCTTTGGCACCGGTCCTTGGTACCTCAGGCCGCCTGCGTCTGCAGGCGACGGCGGGCGCGTTCCAGCTGCTGCGCCACCTGGCGCGGGTTCATGCCGTACATGTCGGCAAAGCCGGCTTCGGTGGTCTGGCCGCTGGCCTCGAAGGCGCGCAGCAGAGCTTCGTCTCGTGCAGAACGCGCATCGGCTTCGGCCAAGGCCTCGGCCACCAGGGCGTTGGTGGCCTCGTCACGGCCCTGCACGCGCGCCGCATAGTCGTCGCGGGACAGGCCCGAGGCCTCGTAGGCGGCGATGATGCGGTTGCGCAGCTTGGGCGCCAGGTCCTCGGGCGAGCGGTGCTGGCGGCGGCGAAAGACCTCGATCAGCGCATGGTGCACATGCTCGGGCGCCATGGGCTCGACCGATTGGCCCTGCAGGTCATGGCGCGCCTGGCCGCTGGCCACCACGGTGAGGTAGCGGCTCGAGCGTGTGTGCTGGGACAGGGCCAGCTTGAGCTGGTCGCGGTCGATGGCTTCGGGATGGGCGGCCAGCAGGTCCTCGAAGATGCCGCGCTTGAGCGGCAGGGGCTGCTCGCCGAACAGGTTCGGATGCCATTGGGCCAGTTGCGCCAGCAGCGGGTGCTGGGTGCGCACGGGCCTGGAAGCGTTGGCCTCGGCACTGGCGGCCGTGCCGGATGCTGCGTCGGCGACGGGCTCGGAGGCCTTGCCCTTGTTGCGGCCACGTCCGCCGCGGCGCGAGCGCTTGCGGCCCTGGCCATCGGCGCTGGCGGCAGCCTGCGGCACGGTGCCGGCAGCGGCGTCCGCCGGCAGCGCGGCGTTCTGTTCTTGCGGTTCAGACACGGATTCAGTCATGGCGGAGCACATGGGCTTGGAGAAAACGAAACCCCGCATCATGCCAGCATTGCAAAGGCTTGCACGGGCATAGTCCCCACGGCGTCGCGCATGCGGCACAGATGCGCGGGTGTTGCCCGGGTGGCATCAGGCCGGCAGGGCCTCGTCCAGCACCTCGATCCAGTGGCGCACCGGCACGTCCGTTCCGTTTTGCAGGTGGACGATGCAGCCCATGTTGGCCGAGAGGATGGCTGCAGGCCGCCGGGTATCGAAGCCTTCGGTCAGTGCGCCGATCTTGCGGTCGCGCAGCTGGTGCGAGAGTTCGGGCTGCAGCACCGAGTAGGTTCCCGCCGAGCCGCAGCACAGGTGCGACTCGGTGCGCGCCACGCGCAGCTCGAAGCCCAGCCTGGCCAGATGGGTTTCCACGCCGCCGCGCAGCTTTTGCCCGTGCTGCAGCGTGCAGGGCGGGTGGTAGGCCATGGGCGCGGCCGGTGCGCGCACCCTGCCCTGCAGGCGCTCGGCCAGCTCGGGCAGGAGCTCAGGCAGCAGCTCGCTCAGGTCGCGCGTGAGGGCGCTGATGCGGGCTGCCTTGTCCGCGTACTGCGCATCATCCTTGAGCAGGTGGCCGTATTCCTTGACGGTGACGCCGCAGCCCGAGGCATTCATGACGATGGCCTCCACCGCGCCGCTGTCCACCTGGGGCCACCAGGCGTCGATGTTGGCGCGCATCTGCGCCTTGCCGCCTTCCTGGTCGTTGAGGTGGAATTTCACGGCACCGCAGCAGCCGGCGTTGGGCGCGATCACGGTCTGTATGCCGGCCGCATCCAGCACGCGCGCCGTGGCGTAGTTGATGCGCGGCATCATCGCGGGCTGCACGCAGCCGGCCAGCAGCAGCACCTTGCGCGCATGCTCGCGCACGGGCCAGCGGCCCGCGTCCTGCGGCTGGGGCACTTTCTCGGCCAGGACTTCGGGCAGCAGGCCGCGCACGGCCTGTCCCAGCTTCAGGGCCGGGGCGAACAGCGGCGAGTTCAGTCCCTCCTTGAGCGCCCAGCGCCTGGCGCGCTCGCCGAAGGGGCGCGGCACCTGCTCCTCGACGATCTTGCGGCCTATGTCCACCAGGTGGCCGTACTGCACGCCACTGGGGCAGGTGCTTTCGCAGTTGCGGCAGGTCAGGCAGCGGTCCAGGTGCTGCTGGGTGGCGCGCGTGGGCGTCCCGCCCTCCAGCACCTGCTTGATCAGGTAGATGCGGCCACGCGGCCCGTCCAGCTCGTCGCCCAGCAATTGGTAGGTCGGGCAGGTGGCCGTGCAAAAGCCGCAGTGCACGCACTTGCGCAAAATGGCTTCGGCCTCCTGGCCCTCGGGCGTGGCGCGGTACTGGGGTGCGAGTTGGGTCTGCATGGTGGGGCTCTTGTTGTATGGGTATCGGGGAACGGTCAGGCACGGCAGCCGGACACGGCGGTCATGCGCGAGGCGCGGCCCGCCGGCCCAGCAGCAGGGGCAGCCGCGCACGGTCGGCCCACAGCGGCGGCAGGGACAGCAGGCACAGCACCACGGCCAGCGGCACGACGAAGACGAAGCCCAGGTGCCTGAAACCCAGCGCGCCCGCAATGCCGCCCAGCAGGAACATGGACAGCAGCCCTGCGAACAGCCGCAGCCGCACATGGTTGGCGTGGACCCGGTGCTCGGGCGGGCTGCCATGGCGGTTCCAGTAGAGGGCTCGACCCAGCTCCATGCCCAGGTCGGTGATCACGCCCGTCATGTGCGTGGTGCGGATCTGCGAGGACGACATCTTGGTCACCGTGGCGTTCTGCAATCCCATGATGAAGGACAGCAGCAGCACGGCCAGCGGCACGGCGAACGGCGTGGGCCAGGCCAGCATGGCCGCGCCCAGCACGCCGAAGAGCAGCATCAGCGCGGCTTCCAGCAGCAGCGGCAGCGCATAGCTGCTGCGCAGCCGGTGGTGGCGCGCCCAGTTGACCAGCAGCGACGTCGCGGCCGCGCCGCACAGAAAGGCCAGCAGCGCGCCGCAGGCACTGAGCACCAGCGCCGTATTGCCCAGCACCAGGTTGTCGGCCAGCAGCGAGACGAAGCCCGTCATGTGCGAGGTATAGGAGTGCACCAGCAAAAAGCCGCCCGCATTCACCGCACCCGCGTTGAAGGCCAGCAGCAGGCCCAGCGTGCGGTTGCTGGCCACCGTGCGGTGCCGGTCCGTGAGCAGGTGCAGGTGGTGGCGCATGCGCATGGGCGGAGCCAGGCGTTGGCCCGGCCTACCAGGCGGCGGCCAGCCGGCCGCGGTTGAAGATGCCCGCAGGATCGAAGGCCTGCTTGAGCCGTGCATGCAGCGCGGCCGTGGCATCGGCCGCCTGGGCGTCGAAATCGGGCTCGGCGCCGGGCTGGTCTGCGGCCTCGGAGCGGAACAAGGTGGCCGATCCGCCCGCTGCTTTTGCCAGCGTGCGCAGCGCATGGCCCAGCGCACGCGGCGCCTGTACCCAGCGCAGTGCGCCGTGCCATTCGACCAGGGGCCCCGTGCAGCCGTCAGGCAGCGCCAGGGCCGGAGCCGTCTGCGGCACGGACAGGCGCCACAGCGCATGGCCCGGTGCGCGTGCGGTGAACCAGGGCAGCTGGTGCTCCCGGCAGGCCTGCCAGTCGGCCGCAGCGCTGTGCATGCGCTCGCCCCCCAGGCGCCCGCAGGCCGCCTGCACGGCGGCACGCGCACCGCGCAGGCGCAGGTACAGCACGCCCTGGGCCGCGCTGTCTTCCTGCAGCCAGCAGCTGGCATTGAGCGGCAGCGGCTGTCCGCCCCAGGCATTGAGCCAGTCCAGCGCCTGCTGCTGCGTGCATTCGAAGCGCAGCGTGGCCTCGGCAGGCGCCACGGGCAGCACCTTGAGGCTGACCTCGGTGATCAGGCCCAGCGTGCCCCAGGAGCCCGCCATCAGCCGCGAGACGTCGTAGCCCGCCACGTTCTTCATGACTTGGCCGCCATAGCGCAGCAGCTCGCCCTGGCCGTTGATCATCTCCAGCCCCAGCATGAAGTCGCGCACGGCGCCCACGCTGGCGCGTGAGGGGCCCGACAAGCCGGAGGCCACCATGCCGCCCACGGTGGCGCGGCCATCCGCTCCCTCGAAATGCGGAGGCTCGAAGGCCAGGCACTGGCCCTGTGCGGCCAGCAGGGCCTCGACCTCGGCCAGCGGCGTGCCGGCGCGTACGGTCACGACCAGCTCGCTGGGCTCATAGCTGACCACGCCGGCCAGCGCCCGCGTGTCCAGCAGCTCGCCCTGCAGGGCCAGGCCGTGAAAATCCTTGGTGCCGCCACCGCGTATGCGCAGCGGCGTGGCGTCGGCCGCCGCGGCGCGCACGCGCTCGGCGATCTGGATGAGTTGGCTTTGGGCTGAATCCATGGCCTGCATGGTAGCGGCTGGGCCCTTTTGCGCCTCGGTGCGGGCCCGTGAATTTTTTGAACGGCGCGCTTGAAGTTCTGCGGGCGGCGCAAAACAGCAGGGACGAAAAGGCAAAGACGCCATCTCTGCAGCGGCTCCAAAGCAAAAAAGGCCCCGGTGCAAGCACCGAGGCCAATCCGCAATGAACTCCCTGGAAACCGATCAGCGGTAGTACGCCACCTCGCCGTGCGTGGTGATGTCCAGGCCCTGGCGCTCGGACTCTTCGCTGACGCGCAGGCCGACGACCAGGTCGCAGATCTTGTAGGAGATGCCAGCCACCACGCCGGACCAGACGATGGTCAGCAGCACGCTCTTGACTTGCACCCACACTTGATGGCCCATGTTGAAGTTTGCCGGCTCGATGCCGCCCAGGCTGGAGGCGCAGAACACGCCGGTCAGGATGGCGCCCAGGATGCCGCCCACGCCGTGCACGCCGAACACGTCGCAGACGTCATCGACCTTGAGCAGCTTCTTGAGGCCGGACACACCCCACAGGCAGACGGGACCGGCAATCAGACCCATGACGATGGCGCCCATGGGGCCCACGAGGCCGGCCGCCGGGGTGATGACCACCAGGCCGCCCACGGCGCCCGAGGCGGCACCCAGCATCGAGGCCTTGCCCTTGTGCAGGGCTTCGGCAGCCAGCCAGGAGATGGTGGCGGCGCCCGTGGCGACGATGGTGTTGATGAAGGCCAGGCCGGCGATGCCGTTGGCAGCACCTGCCGAGCCGGCGTTGAAGCCGAACCAGCCCACCCACAGCAGCGAGGCACCGACCATGGTCAGCGTCAGGCTGTGCGGAGGCAGGGCCTCACGGCCGAAGCCGATGCGCTTGCCCAGCATGTAGGAACCCACCAGTCCAGCGATACCGGCGTTGATGTGCACCACGGTGCCGCCTGCGAAGTCCAGCGCGCCGTCCTTGCCCAGCAGGCCGCCGCCCCAGACCATGTGGGCCATGGGGATGTAGCTGAAGGTGAACCACAGCACCGAGAACAGGATCACGGCAGAGAACTTGATGCGCTCGGCGAAGGCGCCGACGATCAGGGCCACGGTGATGGCGGCGAACGTGGACTGGAAGGCCACGAACACGTACTCGGGAATGGTCGGCAGTGCGCCGGCCAGCGTGTCGGGCGCAATGCCCTTGAGGAAGATCTTGCCGAAGCCGCCGAAGAAGTTGCCTTCGCCCGCAAAGGTCAGCGAGTAGCCGTAGACGGCCCACAGCAGCGTGATCAGCGAGAAGATCACGAACACCTGGCACAGCACGGACAGCATGTTCTTGGTGCGCACCAGGCCGCCGTAGAACAGTGCCAGGCCCGGGATCACCATCAGGATCACCAGCATGGTCGAGGTCAGCATCCAGGCCGTGTCACCGGCGCTGAGCGCGGGGGCCGGCGCCTCGGCTGCGGCCGCGGCGGCGGGGGCTGCTGCAGCGGCCGCATCGGCAACGGCTGCAGCGGCGGCGGGCTCCTGTGCCAGGGCAGCGGCGCCTGCGGCCAGCAGGCCCAGCCCCAGGCCCATGGAAAGAAGTCGTTTGGTCATGGCAGTCTTTCGGGAAACGTGGGGTTGAAACTCACAGTGCGCTGTCGCCGGTCTCGCCGGTACGGATGCGGACGGCCTGCTCGATGGGCAGCACGAAGATCTTGCCGTCACCGATCTTGCCGGTGCGCGCAGCGGCCTCGATGGCATCGATCACCTGGTCCACCAGCGCGTCGGGCACGGCGGCCTCCAGGCGCAGCTTGGGCAGGAAATCGACCACGTATTCCGCGCCGCGGTACAGCTCGGTATGGCCCTTTTGGCGGCCGAAGCCCTTGACTTCGGTCACGGTGATGCCCTGCACGCCGATGTCGGAGAGCGCCTCGCGCACCTCGTCCAGCTTGAAGGGCTTGATGATGGCGGTCACCAGTTTCATGATGCTTAGCTCCTCAGGTCCGGTTACAGGGTCTTGGTCAGCGTCACGATCAGGCGGGCCTTGTTGACGTCACCAAAGTAAGACTTCTTGTTCGCACCCGTGACGGCCGCGCCCAGCGACACGCCGTCGCCGAAATCGTAGGCACCGCCCACGCTGTAGTCCATATAGTTGGGCACGCCCAGGCCCTTGATGTCGCTGGCAAAGCGCGTGAAGCCCAGCGAGGCCTTCACGGTCACCTTGGGCATGACTTCCTTGCTGAAGCCCAGCCACAGGTAGCCGGTATTGCGGCCCGACAGGCCCGAGCCGGCTTTCTCGCCCGCCCAGCCGAAGTAGTCCTTGGATACGGTGTGCGAATACTTGGCCGTGAACGGGCCGTACGTGGCCGCGCCATACAGCTCGGTGGTGTTGCCACTGGAGTTGCCCGAGTACAGGTATTGCAGGGCCCCGAAGTCCAGGTCCACCTCGCCGGCCTTGAACTTGTAGCCACCGTAGAAGTCGGTTTCCAGGGAGTTTCCCGGCAGCCAGTCCACGCTGGAGTTCCAGTTGCCGATGTACCAGCCGCTGTCGCCGAAGGTGTAGTCGAAGCCGCCTTGCAGGGCAGGCTTGACGGCCTTGTTGCGTCCCGTGTCCTGGTCCTGTCCGCGGAACTTGTAGTTCGTCGTCAGGGACACATTGGCCGTGAGCTGGGCGTGGGCCCAGAGCGGAGCGATGGCGACACAGGCGATGGCGAGCGACTTGAGGCTGGCACGGGACATGGGATCCTCCGGTTTGAAAAATTTCGTGACAACCGGGTTAAGCACGGACCGTGCCAGTCTTTTCTGCTGGGTGGGGCGCCTTCCGACCTACCAATGCAGCACCGCAGCATCCTCCCATGCACCGGCTTTGTGCAGAAGTTCTGCACCGTTACGGTGATAGCGGTCGCTCACATGGTATCTCACCAAAAATGCACCAAAAAAGTGCAAATGCTTTCATGCCCAGTACAGCGCATTCCCAGGTCGCCTGCCACAGCACATGATCAGCCAAGTCTGGATTGCCTGATTCTGGAACATGCCTGATTGGATAGCCTGCCATTCAAATACATGCCTGTATCCAAGATGGGAAATT
This sequence comes from Delftia sp. WY8, assembly GCF_018437695.1. Taxonomy (NCBI): domain Bacteria; kingdom Pseudomonadati; phylum Pseudomonadota; class Betaproteobacteria; order Burkholderiales; family Comamonadaceae; genus Delftia; species Delftia sp. WY8. The sequence goes on along the minus strand of NZ_CP049795.1, from coordinate 3,906,294 downwards.
GCTTACATTTACAGGATGTATCTGACCCTGCATTTGATTGCCCTATAGCCATCGGCTTGTCTATGATCCCCGCTCACCAAGAGACGGGAGGCCGCCCCCAGGGCGGTTCATACAATGACACGCCGAGTCACCATCCATACGCCATTGGGCGATGAACTGCATTTACGTGAATTGCGCGGCCAGGAAAACATCAGCCAGCTCTTCAGCCTCGATGTGGAAATGCTCAGCGAAAACGAAAGCATCGATCCCAAGGTCCTATTGGGCAAAAACGCCACCATAGAAATAGAAACCCAGGGCGGCGGCAGGCGCTTCATCGACGGCATCGTCACCCGCTTCGGCATGCAGGGCCAGGACCACCGCCACTACGCCTACAAGGCGCGCCTGAGCCCCTGGCTGTGGCTGGCCACGCGCAAGAGCGACTTTCGCATCTTCCAGAACCTCAACGTGCCCGACATCGTCGAGCAGGTATTGGGCGTCTATGGCCATCCAATGCAAAGGAAACTCACCCGCGCCTATCGCAGTTGGGATTACTGCGTGCAATACAACGAAAGCGATTGCGACTTCGTCTCGCGATTGATGGAGCACGAAGGCATCTACTACCACTTCGCGCATGCCATGGGAGAACACACCCTGGTGCTGTGCGACGACATCATTGCCTCGCACGGCGCATTGCCCGGTGGTGAATCCATTCCCTTCTATCCCCCGGAAAAAGCCGCCGCAGGCGATCAGGAAAACATCCACGCCTGGCAGTTGGAGCAGGAAATCAAGCCGGGCCGCCATTACATCGACGACTACGACTTCAAAAAGCCCCGGGCCGAACTGTCCCACATGCGCCGCGATCCACCGGGCCATGCGCACGACGGCCATGAAACCTACGAATGGCCGGGCGGCTACACGGAGTACGGCGACGGAGATGCCTACATCCGCGTGCGCCTGAAGCAAGGCCTCACGGGCCACAGCCGGGTGCGGGGCCAGTCCTGCCACCGGGCGCTGGCCACGGGCTACACCTTCAGCCTCTACAACTACCCGCGCGGGGACCAGAACCGGCAGTACCTGATCACGGGCCTGAGCTACCACCTCAAGGAGAACCCCCGCGTCAGCGCTGTGGCCCCGGGCGCCAAGGGCAGCGCCGCCGAAGACGGCTCCTTCCAGCGCTACGAACTGCAGGCCCAGCCCACCAGCCTGGCCTTCACGCCGCCGCGCACCACGCCCAAGCCGCGCACCACGGGACCGCAGACCGCTGTCGTCGTGGGTCCGGCCGGAGAAGAAATCTGGACCGACGAATACGGCCGCATCAAGGTGCAGTTCCACTGGGACCGGCTGGGCAGCAAGGACCAGAACTCCAGCTGCTGGATCCGCGTGGCCACCAACTGGGCAGGACCAGGCTTTGGCGCCATCTCCATCCCGCGCATAGGGCACGAGGTGGTGGTGGACTTCCTCAACGGCGACCCGGACTATCCCATCGTCACGGGCTGCGTCTACAACGCGGCCAACATGCCGCCCTGGGCGCTGCCGGCCAACGCCACGCAATCGGGCATCAAGACCCGGTCGAGCAAGGGCGGTGCCGCAGGCGCGGGCATGAAGAACGGCCCGGGCGACGCCAACGCCATCCGCTTCGAGGACAAGGCCGGGCAAGAACAGCTGTGGCTGCATGCGCAAAAGGACCAGCTCACCGAGGTCGAGAACGACGAGGACAAATGGGTGGGCAACGACCGGCGCAAGACGGTGGACCGGGACGAGACCAGCGTCATCCACCGCGACCGCACCGAGACCGTGGACCGCGACGAGACCATCACCGTGCACAACAACCGCACGGAGCGGGTGGACCACGACGAGAAGATCAGCATCGGCGACAACCGCAATGAAGACGTTGGCATCGACGAGAACATCTCCATCGGCAAGAACCGCAGCAAGACCATCGGCAAGACCGAGACCGACAAGATAGGCCAGAACTGGCACGTCACGGTCGGCCTGCTCAAGACCCAGACCATAGGCATGGCCTACATGCAGAACGTGGGTGGGATGAAGATGATGAACATCGGCGTCAACTACATGGAAAACATCGGCGTGGCCATGCAGACCCATGTGGGCATGAACCAGAGCCTCACCGTGGGGCAGGAGCGCCAGGTCAAGGTCGGCAGCAAGCAAAGCACCGAAGTGGGCTCGCAGTACTCGCTGACCGTGGGCGGTGGTGGCGGAGGTGGCGGTGGCGCGGGAGGTGGCGCCGGTGGCGGCATGGCCATGAACATCACGGCGCCCGGTGGGGGCGATGGCGGCGGTGGTGGGGGTGCAGGCGAAGGTGGCAAGGCCTCGCAGCTCACCATGGATGGACAAAGCATCCAGCTCAATGCCGCCAAGATCCGGCTCGAAGCCCAGCAGGAAATCCTGCTGACCTGCGGCGAAAGCACCATCCGCATCACGCCCGGCGACATCCAGATCCTCTCGCCCATGGACCGGCTCAACTGCTGAGGCCCGCATGTCCTGCAGCCCCTGCATTCCCCGCATCTTCTGCATCCGCCGTCCCGTTCTCTCTCACCTCTCCAGGAGCAGCCTCGCATGAGTGGCCAACCCGCAGCCCGCATCACCGACAGCGTCGTCAAGGGCAAGATCGTCACCGGCTCGCGCACCGTGCTCATCGGCAGCCAGGGGGGCCTGGCCTGCTCCGTCTGCCCGGGCGGTATCACCGTCAGCTCCCCCGTCAACCCCCAGCTCGGCGCCAAGGTCCTGCTGGGCGCACAAGACCTGGACTTCGCCCTGCCATCGGCTGCGCTGCCCGTGGCCTGGCAGCGCCAGTACAGCAGCTACGTCAACCCCGAGCACGGCGCGGCCTGCGGCCTGCTGGGCCATGGCTGGCACCTGCTGCAGGAGCTCAGCATCCGCCTGCAGGAAGAGGCCACCTTGCTGCTGGACGCCAGCGGCCGCGTCATCACCTTCGACCAGCCCCTGGCCCCGGGCGGCCAGCTGCACAGTGCCAGCGAAGACATCTGGCTGCTGCGCGGCGGCAGCCCGGAGCCGGACGGCGGCACAGCGCCCTGGGCTGCGAACCCGCGCTGGTCGCATGTGGAGGCGGCGCTGGCGTGCAATCCCGAGGCCATCCTGGCCTTCAGCGGCGATGGCGACACCCTCTGGGGCTTTGGTCCTGCGCCCGGTGAACCTGTCGATGGCCCTTGGCGCCTCATGGCCCAGATCGACCGCTTCGGACGCCGCCAGCTCTACCACTACAGCGACGGCAAGACCACGGCCCCGGACGTCAACGGCAGTCCGGAACCGCTGCCCGCAGGCCGCCTGGTCTCGCTGAGCGACGGCACAGGCCGGCGCTACCGCCTGCTGCACCAGCGCATCCACGGCGGCAAGGACGCGCAGGGCCTGAACGGACTGTGGGGCGCCGACGATGGCTGGCGCCTCATCGGGGTCGACCTCACGCAGGACCCGTTGCATCCCCTGTCCACCCCCATCACGCTCGTGCGCTACGGCTACAGCAGTGCAGGCGATCTCATCACCGTCCACGACCGCGCAGGCCAGCTCGTGCGCGAATTCGAATGGGACCACCACCGCATCAGCGCCCACCGCCATGCCAGCGGACCCTGGCACCGCTACCGCTACGAGAGCGCCCAGCCCGGCGCCCGCGTCATCGAACACAGCAACCAGGAAGGGCTGTCCTACCGCTTCGACTACCTCAGCCAACCGCCGGGCCCGGACGGCCAGCCGCGCGCGGCCACCCGCGTCAGCGACAGCCTGGATCGCATCGAGACCTACTACTTCGAAGGTGCGGCGGGCCTGTCGCGCCTCATCGCCCACCACAAGGCCGACGGCAGCCGCTGGCTGCAAAGCTACGACAGCTTCGGCCGCCTTGCCTCGCGCACCGACCCGCTGGGCCGCAGCGTCCACCTCAGGCGTGATGGACAGGGCCGGCTCATCGGCGTGCAACTGCCCGATGGGCGCAGCACCCAGCAGGAACACGACGAAGCCACGGGCCGCCTGCTCGCCTCCACCGACCCGGCAGGGGCCACCACCGGCTACCAATACGACGCCTGGGGCCGTCTCACCCAGATCACCCAGGCCGACGGCAGCACCGAGCGCTACCACTACCCCGACCCCCAGGAAGCGCCGCTCACCTGCGACAGCCCCCGGCGCATCGAAGACGCCCAGGGCGGCAGCAAACAGCTGGCCTGGAGCGACGCGGGCCAACTGCTCAGCTACACCGACTGCTCGGGCCACAGCACGCACTACCACTACGACCGCTGGGGTGCGCTCATCGAAGTGGGCAACGCCCTGGGCCAGCGCCAACGCCACCAGCGCGACGGCCAGGGCCGCATCGTGGCCAGCGAACTGCCCAACGGCCAGATCGAGCGCTACCACTACGACAGCGCAGGCCACCTCACGCGCATCGAACCGGCCCAGCCCCCGCTCACCCCTCTCATGGGGGGGCAAAGCCCTGCTGCACCGGCCGCCGACCCCAGCATCCACCTGCGCTACGACCTCTGGGGCAGGCTGGTCCAGCGAACACATGGTGGCCTCACCCTGGCCTTCGAATACGACAGCGCCGGCCGCCTCACGCGTCTCGTCAACGAAAACGGAGCCCAAAGCCGCTTTGCCTGGGACACGCTGGACAGGCTCGTGCAGGAAGAAGGGTTTGACCAGCGGCTGCAGCGCTACCGCTGGGATGCGGCAGGCCAGCTCATGGAAGCCACGGACGGCAACGCTGCACGGCAAAGCAGCAGCCACTACCGCTGGGACGAAGGCGGCAGATTGGTCGAACGTCAGCTGCCCGCCACGGCCCATGCGCCGGCCCAGACCCACCGCTACGAATGGGATGCGGCCGGACGCCTCATGGTCGCCAGCGTCTGGCAGCACACCGTCGAGAACACCGCGGAGAACACCACCCAACTGCAAAGCCGCATAGCACTGGAACGCGATGCCCTGGGCCGCATCACCGCAGAAGTGCAGCAGCTGTACCGGCCCGGCAAGCACAGCAACGGGGGCGGCGGCGCAGACCAGATCGAATACGAACACCGCATCGCCCACAGCCTGGACGCGCTGGGCGCACGCCAGCACAGCCAGCTGCAAGGCCTGGGAAAGATCGCCTGGCTCACCTACGGCTCAGGCCATGTGCACGGACTGCAGCTCAACGGCGCCGGCCTCATCGACTTCGAACGCGACGCCCTGCACCGCGAAGTCCGCCGCAGCCTGCACCCACCCACTCCCGCAGCAGAAGCAGATGCAGACGCACACCCCCCCCTGCAGGTGCAACGCCAATGGGACAGCATGGGCCGCCTCACGGCCCTGGGCACCACAGGCCTGCAAAGCACGGAAGGCAGGGATCACCTCGTCCAGCCCCTCATCGGCCAGATCCTTGGCCGCCGCTACCACTACGACAGCCTGGGCCAGCTCGTTGCCATCGAACAGGCCGGCGCCCCGGGCCAGGCCGCACAACTGCTGCGCTACGGCTACGACAGCGCCGGGCGCCTCAGAGCGGCCACCGACAGCCAGGACCCCCAGACCACCGCCCGCTGGCAGATCGACCCTGCCGGCAACCGCCTGCCAGCACTCGGTGCACCCGGTGCACCGGGCCAGACGAACACCCAGGACAGCTGGGCCGCCCAGGTCCATGCCCACTGGCGGCACACCGACTTCAACCTCATGGGCCTGGGCCACCTTGCAGGCCAGCGGCAAGGCCCCGTGCAGCGCTGGGAAGACAACCGCATCGGCTTCACCGAAGACCGCGTCTGGCGCTACGACCCCTGCGGCAACCGCATCGCGCAAATGCATGCAGACCACAGCCAGCAGCAACTGCACTACGACGGAGCACACCAACTCATCGCCGTGCGCAGCAGCCAGATCCAGGGCAACGCCGAGCAGTTGCGCCACCACAGCCGCTACACCTACGACGCCCTGGGCAGGCGCCTGAAGCAGCAGGTCGAAAGCGCGGACTCCACAGAATCCACCCGCACCCACTACTACGGCTGGGACGGCGACCGCCTCATCCACACCGAACGCCTGCAGCACGGCAGCGACACGCGCCACATAGAGCACACCATCTACGAACCCGGCAGCTTCACCCCCCTGGTGCGCCTGAGCACCACGGCCAGCGGCGACCCCCAAGACCAACCCCACCTGCTGGTGCAAGCCATCACCGCAGGCCTGCCCGACCCGGACGACCCCAACCACGCGCCGGCCCTGGCCCTGATGCAAACCATGCTCGACGCCATGCCGCGCGACATGCAGCAAGACGCGGCCCGCCACCTGCGCCACACCCTGGACCACGGCCTGCCGCCCGGCGCCCAGGCCATGCTGGGCGAACAGGCAGACAGCACCACGCGCCTGCTCAGCGGCATGCAGGCAAAGCTGCAGGAACAGGAAAAAGAACAACAAGCCCGCATCGCCATCCACCACTACCACTGCGACCACCTGGGCACACCCATGGCCCTGACCGACCAACGGGGGCTAGTCACCTGGGCGGCCAAGCTGGACCCCTGGGGCAATGTGCTGCAGGAATACAACCCGCAAGGCATCCACCAGGCGATCCGGCTGCCGGGACAGCACCATGACAGGGAAACGGGGCTGTATTACAACCGGCATCGGTATTACGATCCGGTGGTGGGGAGTTATATCAATCAGGACCCGATTGGGTTGATGGGAGGCAATAATCACTATATCTACCCTGTAAATCCCACGGGGTGGATAGATTCGTTAGGCTTACAGCAAGCCTGCGTTGTTAATTTTCCAGATTATCCGGTTGAGTACGCCGAAGGTAAAACAAGCACATGGCTTGGTGGGCATAGTGGTGTGTTGACATATGATACTTCAGGGAAGACACAATACTTCGAATACGGTAGATACAACCCAAATGCAAAAGGAATTATGGGCTCTAAGCTACCCCAAGACGACGGAAACGTTCGGCAAACTCCAATGCCTAATCTAAAAATAGGCAAAGATGGTGTTCCAACAGATGAGTCCATGAGAAATCTGGAGGAGCAGCTTTCAAAGAGATCAGGCAAAGGGACACCGGCAAAGTTAACCTGTAGTTCTGCCGATCCTAAAAAAGTTGCTGACTACGCAAAAGAAATTTCAGAAAATAAAGATAGAGAAAAATATAATTGGAATCCATTCAATTCCAATCACTGCCGCACTTTTGCAAGAGATGCCGCCAAAGCAGGTCAATAATTTTATGAAAATAAACAAATCATTTATCTTGATAATTGCGCTAATTTTGGTGATTATTTATTTAGCATACTCGGTTGTCGATAAATCAATAACATTATCTTACTCAAATCAAGGGTGTGAATCATCGCGTGCAGATATTGATAATGTAATTTCACTCATCGAGCGCGAATGGAGAGGAATGAATATGGAGCAGATTGCATATAAGTTAAAGAATTCATCCATCAATAAAAAAGCAGTTAACCCTCAAATAAAAATGGAAAATGATCTAATATGGTATGGTGATGTTAGATTTATTTTCTCTTCGGGCCGATTGGTAAAAGTTGAATATTAAAAACAATATGAAATTCCCTGGGATCAACTTCTGAGAGCGACATATGAGCGCCTTTTGGGCAACGACAGCGTTATTACAGGGTCTGCCTGGTGATGAAAGGGCAGATGGAAGCATTACTCTACGGTAAAGGCACAGACGATGTTGATGGGGGGGGGGGGGGGGGGGGGAACATCCATCGGATATCAAACATGCACATGTTCAACTACATGCACGAAGAATCAATTGTGATGAAAATATACAAAAATGAATATAGAATGTTAGTTATGATAATAGGTGTTTTAACGGCTGTCGTCGGTGGTATTCTGGCTTTTTTATGGTTGCCGCGAGGCGGTGCCGTTGTTGGTTTGATTGGAGCTATTCTTGGAATTTTTGGGTTGATTATTCATTTTTCAACAAACGCCAAAAGCATATTCGGTGGCGATTAATTGATCCATGGGATTTAATTAATATTGCAAATAGCTCTTGAACCCTTCATTGCTTCAGCGATTGCTTTCCGATTATCTATTCATGAATCAATCTAATTCCATAACTGGTTTTACGGAATAATGACTAGGGTATTTGCAATATTATTTTACATCACGCTATTTCTTCTTATATCTTCTAACTTATACAATTCCAAGTTCAGTCTTATTGGGAATTTATTTCAGACTGCAGTTTTCTTAGCATTCTTGTACGAGCATGGCTACAAGCTCTTCTGGAAGAATGGCGATGCAATAATGTTCCTTACAGCATATCTTCTTCCATTTTTTATTGTTCTGCTTCTATTTCTCATAGCACTTTGATTTAAACAGGAGCTTGGAGAAATAAATATTGGCTTATTAGTTTTAAATCATTAAATAACACAACCATTTCCAAGAGGGACACATGACCGCAAAAACCACCCAAACCCTGATCCGCATCCTGCTCGCCACCCTGTCTCTCTCCGCAGCCACTGCCACCTATGCCGCGCAGTGCCCGCTGATTCCCGATGGCAATGCCACTCTGGAAGAGTCCGAGAGGGCCGCACTGCTCAGCGAGTTCAAGTTCGAGGCGCTGGACAAGGAACTGGCCCGCAAGCACAAGAAGAATCTTTCTTCCTCGGGCGGGGACTTGTTGACCATGCGGGATCTGCTGGGACTGCAGCAACTGAGCCTGCAGGAAGAGAACGTGATGCGCATGTGGGCGGATCAGCAGCCCAAGTCGTTCTTTGCCCAGCTCAATGCGGGCCTCTATTACGGCAACAAGGCATTTGGCGCCCGCGGCAACGCGCCGGCTTCCAGTGTGACGGGCAGCCAGTGGAACAGTGTCAAGCAGCTCAGCGCGAAGGCTCAGCCGTATCTGCAAAAGGCCATGGCGCTGGATGCCCGCTCGGCCTTGCCGCAGACGATGCTGATTGGATTGGCCGCGATGGAAAACCAGGTGGGTGGACGTACTGCGGCGCAGTGGCTGCAGGCGGCCGATCAGGCCGATCCCAAGAACCTGGCCGACCGCGTCAATGCCCTCAATTACCTGAGCCCGCGCTGGGGCGGGTCCTTGGAGGGCCTGGACCAAATGGTGTCACAGGCCGTGAAGTCGCTGCCATCGGCCAGCGCCGGCTATCTCCAATACAACCTGGTGCTTGCCAAGGCCAGCCATTACGAAGTCGTCGAGAAGGACAAGAGCAAGGCCCAGGCCCTCTACAAACAGGCCAAGGACATGTGCGACAACTCGGAGGCCGCACGGGCGGGCATGGTCAGGACGTACCAGTAATCAGGAAACAAGGCAGGCCCAAAGGCCTGCCTTGTTTTATCGCCCACAGCCTGCGGGCACACACACCCTCAAAACGTCGCCGAAGGCAGATCCTGCCGACTGAACACCAGCGACACCTTGGCTTCTTCCGGAATGGGCGGCAGTGAAGCATCCCATTGCTGCCAGGCCGCGCGTAGCTCGGCCAGGCGCTGGGGCTCGCGGTCGCGCAGGTTGGCGCGTTCGCGCGGGTCCTGGGCCACGTTGAACAGGTATTCCACGCCTTCGATCTGCAGGTATTTCCAGTCGCCGCGCACCAGGGCGCGCTGGGCGCGGTGCTTCATGCGCCAGCACAGGTCGCGCTCGGGGTTCCAGGTACCGTCTTCCATCAGGGGCAGCAGGCTGACGCCGTCCAGCGGGTAGTCGGCGTGGCCGTCCACGCCCGCGGCGGCCAGGAAGGTGGCCGACCAGTCCATGGTCAGGTTGGGCGTGTCGCTGACGGCGCCTGCCGGCATGCGCTCGGGCCAGCGCGCCACCAGGGGCACACGGATGCCGCCTTCGAGCAGGTCCATCTTCTGGCCGATGAAGGGCCAGTTGTTGGAGAAACGTTCGCCGCCGTTGTCGCTGGTGAAGACGATGAGCGTGTTCTCGGCCATGCCCTTTTTCTCGAGCGCGTCCAGCACCCAGCCAATGCCTTCGTCCATGTGGTGGATCATGCGCTGGTAGGTCTCGATGGTGCCGCCGTCGGTGTGCTTGCCGAAGCCGCCGATGCGCCGCGATTCCTCCAGGTCGTCGCGCGTGAGCCAGGGCCAGTGCGGAGCGCTGTAGTGCAGGGACAGGTAGAAGGGCTTGTCGGCCGTCTGGCGCTCGACGAAGTCCACGGCGCGGCGGCTCAGCAAGTCGGTGAGATAGCCCTCTTCCTCGTGCGGCTCCTCGTTGATCCAGAAGTCGGGGCGGCCACGCGGGTCGCAGTGGGCGAAGTAGTCGGCGCCGCCTGCGTGAAAGCCGTAGAACTCCTCGTAGCCCGACATGCGCGGGCCGAAATGCGGCGGGTAGCCCAGGTGCCATTTGCCGACCAGGGCGGTGGCGTAGCCGGCGTCGCGCAGCAGCGAGGCCACGGTGGGATGGTCGGGCGGCAGGCCCAGCACCTTGTCGCCGTGGACGCTGGCGATCGGCTCCTCGGCCGCGCCGCGCAGGCGGTACTGCCAGCGGCCCGTGGCCAGGGCAAAGCGTGTGGGCGAGCACACGGCCGAGTTGGAATAGCCGCGCGTGAAGCGCATGCCCTGCGCGGCCATGGCGTCCAGGCGAGGCGAGACATCGGTGGCGCGGCTGTGCGCATCGCGCGCGCCCGTGCAGCCGAGGTCGGCATAGCCGAGGTCATCGGCCAGGATGAAGATCAGATTGGGGCGCTGGGTTGCCATGGGAGCCAGGAGACAGTGGATGCGTTGGGAAAGGGAGTATCGCCAAAACGGCGGTGCCTCAGGGCCACAGGCCCTGGTGGCGGCTTCAGTCGTTGGTCAGGTGGATGCGCTTGACCAGGGCGGCCCACTGCGCGGACTGGCCCTTGGCGCGCGCCTGGGCCTCGGCCACGGTGGAGCCGACCATCTCGATGTCCAGGGCTTTGGCGCGCTCCTTTTGCTCGGGCGCGCGGATGGCCTCGTTCATGGCGTCGACAAAGCGTTTTTGCACGGCAGGCGGCACGCCCTTGGGTGCGGCCAGCAGAATCCAGAAGGTGCCGTCGAACTCGGGAAAGCCCGACTCGGCAATGGTCGGCAGCTCGGGCGCCAGCGCCGAGCGCGTCTTGCCCGAGGTGGCCAGGGCGATCAGCTTGCCGCTCTGGACCTGGGGCAAGACCGTGGGGCCGGCCAGGAAGCCGCAGTCCACCTGGCCGCCCAGCAGGTCCTGCATGGCCGGCGCGGGGCCCTTGTAGGGCACATGGACCATCTTGGCGCCCGAGGTAGCCAGCAGCGATTCCATGACCAGGTGGCCCGGCGAGCCCGCGCCGCCCGAGGCATAGGTCAGCTCGCGCGTCTTGCTGGCGGCCACCATGTCCTTGACGGACTTGAAGCCCGTGCCCGGGCCGCAGACCAGGGTCTGCGAGAAGCGCGCGGCCACGACCAGGGTTTCCAGCGCGTCGGCCTTGTAGCCCATGTTCTTGTAGACATGGGGGTTGACGGTGAGCACGGGGTCCATGGCCCACAGCCAGGTGTAGCCATCGGGCGCGGAGCGCGCGACCTCGGCCGCGCCGATGTTGCCGTTGGCGCCCGGCTTGTTGTCCACGACCACGGCCTGGCCCAGCGCCGCCTGCATGGCGGCGGCCACGGGGCGCAGCGAGATGTCGGACGGGCCGGCCGGCGGATTGGGCACGACGATGCGGATGGGCTTGGCCTTGGGCCATTCCTGGGCCAGGGCGGGCGCCGCGCACAGGCCGGCGGCGACCAAAGCCAGGGCGGCACGCGCCAGGGCTGCGAGGGGGCTGGGCATACTTGTCTCCTTGTCGTTGTCTTGCGGCCAATGTACGCAGGCCGCCGACAATGCATCTAATCCATCATCCCTAGCGTAAACCCGAAACCGGCCCGCGAGTCCATGACCGACCTCCACCGCTGGCGCCACCCCGCCGTGCTCGAAGACATGTTCCTCTACCACCTGGCGCGGCTGCAGGCGGCCGCTGGCAGCCGCGTGGTGCGCCTGTGCGAGGGCCGCTACGGCATCACGCGGCGCGAGTGGCGCATGCTCTGCCTGCTGGCCGAGGCCGGGCAGCTGCAGCCCTCGCAGCTGGCCGAGCAGGCGCAGCTGGACCGCACGCGCACCTCGCGCGCGGTCACGGCGCTGCTGGCCAAGGGCCTGGTGTGGAAAGAGAGCCAGGTGGGCGATGCGCGCCGCGCACTGCTGCGCCTGAGCGACACGGGCCGCGCCCTGCATGCCGAGCTGTTCCCGCAGGTGCAGGCCATCAACCGCGAGCTCATGGACGCCGTGCCCGAGCCCGAGCTGCAGGCCATGGCCAGCGCCTTTGCGCGCATCCGCGCCCGGGCGCGGGAGCTGGAGGCCAGCAGCCCGCCGCCCAAGGCGCCGCGCAACCGCAAGCGCGCGGCCTCGACCTGACAGGGCCGACAGACAAGCATGCTCCAATGGCACGCAGATCAACTCTGCGGCCTTTCCCATGAAAGCTCTACTCCTCGGCCTGGCGGCCGCCATCTGCGCAAGCACCACCATGGCCGCACCGGCCACGGCCGTCCTTGGCGAAAAGCCGCTGCAGGCAACGGGTCCACTTGACCCACTGCGGGGTGTTCTGCTGACGCCGAGCCAAAGCGCGCCGCCGGTCGTACTGATCGTCCCCGGCTCAGGCCCCACCGACCGCAACGGCAACAGCCCGTTCGGCCTCAAAGCCTCGACCTACCAACTGCTCGCACAGGAACTGGCCACCCAGGGTATTGCCACCGTACGCATCGACAAACGTGGCATGTTCGAAAGCTACAAGGCCGTGGAGGACCCCAATGCAGTGACCATCCAGGCCTATGCCGAAGATGTGCACCACTGGGTGGACGCCATCCGCAGCGAGACCGGTGCCCAATGCGTCTGGGTGCTGGGGCACAGTGAAGGTGGACTGGTCGCTCTGGAGGCTGGCCAGGGCCGCTCCGATATCTGCGGACTGATATTGGTAGCAGCTCCTGGTCGCCCAATGGGGCAGACGCTTCGGGAACAGCTCAAGGAAGACCCCGCCAATGCACCGATCCTGGACCAGGCGTTACCGGTCATCGATGCTCTGGAAGCAGGCAGGCGCGTGGATACCCGCCAGATGGACAGGCCGCTCAACACCATGTTCCATGCCAGCGTACAAGGCTTTCTCATCAACACCTTCGCGCTGGAACCCGCTCGCCTGATAGCGGGCTATTCCAAACCCGTGCTCATCATTCAAGGTGAGCGCGACCTGCAGATCAAGCCAAAGGATGCTCAGCGTCTGGCCAAGGCTGCACCGAACGCCAAGCTTGTGCTGTTGCCCGCCACCAACCATGTGCTCAAGAAGGTGGAGACCAACGATCGCGCTGCCAATCTTGCAACCTATGACAAGGAGGGGCTGCCGCTAGTGCCCGGGGTTTCCAGCACCATTGCCCGGTTCATAACGTCAGCCACCGTGAAGCGATAGGCGAGCCGTTGGCTCACCCCTGCAGGTACACCACGTGCGTGTGCGTGTACTCGTACAGGCCGTGCTTGCCATCAGCCCCGCCCACGCCCGACTTGCGCACGCCCGCATGGAAGCCCTGCATGGCCTCGAAGTTCTCGCGGTTGATGTAGGTCTCGCCGAAGTCGATCTCGCGCATGGCCTGCATGGCCTTGGACAGGTCGCGCGTGTACAGCGACGAGGTCAGCCCGTATTCGCAGTCGTTGGCCAGGGCGATGGCCTCGTCCAGGTCCTCCACCACCTGGATGGGCAGCACGGGGCCGAAGATTTCCTTGCGCATGATCTCCATGCCGGCATGGCAGCCGGCCAGCACCGTGGGCTGGAAGTGAAAGCCCGCGCCCAGGTCTGCGGCCTGCCCGCCCGTGACCAGTTGCGCGCCGTCGGCGATGGCCTGGCGCACCTTGGCCTGCACGCTGTCCAGGCCCTTTTGGTTGATCAGCGGGCCCATTTCCACGTCGGGCCGCGCAATCGGGTCGCCGTAGCGCGTGGCTGCCATGGCCTGGGCGATGCGGGCCGTGAACTCGTCGGCCACCTGGCGCTGCACGTAGACGCGTTCGGCGCAGTTGCAGACCTGGCCGGTGTTGATGATGCGCGAGTCGCGGATGGCGCGCACGGCCAGGTCCAGGTCGGCATCGGCCAGCACGATGGCCGGGGCCTTGCCGCCCAGCTCCAGGTTGAGCTTGGTGATGTGGGGCGCGGCGGCAGCGGCGATGCGCTCGCCAGTGGCCACGCTGCCCGTGAAGCTGACCATGTCCACGCCCGCATGGCCGGCCAGCGCAGCGCCCGTGCCGCCCTGGCCATAGACCACGTTGAACACGCCGGCCGGCAGCTCGCACTGGGCCAGCAGCTCGGTGAAGGCGTGGCAGTTGATGGGCGTTTCCTCGCTGGGCTTGATGACGATGGTGTTGCCCGTGAGCAGGGCCGGCGCCATCTTGCGGGCGATCAGGAAGAAGGGAAAGTTCCAGGGCAGGATGCCCGCGACCACGCCCAGCGGCTTGCGCAGCAAAAAGATCTGCTCGTTGGCCCGGTCGCTGGTGATGACCTCGCCCTCGATGCGGCGCGCCCATTCGGCCATGTAGTCCAGGTAGTCGGCGGTGAAGTTCACCTCCACCTCGGCCAGGCCCAGGGTCTTGCCCTGCTCCTCGGTGATGGTGCGCGCAATGCGCGCGGCGTTGTCGCGGATGCGGGCCGCCACGCGGCGCAGGTACTGCGCGCGCTCCACGGCCGGGCGGCGCGCCCAGGCCTTGTGGGCGCCACGCGCGGCGGCGATGGCGCGGTCCACATCGGCCTGGCTGGACAGGGGCGAGCGCGCCAGCACCGCGCCCGTGGCGGGGTTGGTCACCTCATGCAGTTCGGCGCTGTCGGTGAAGCTGCCGGCGATGAAATTGCGCAGCACGGGAAGGGATGCCATGGAGTTCTCCTTGGGTTCAGTAGGTGCGGGATGCAGGGGCCGCCTGGTCCCTGGCGTGCGTGGCGCGATAGCGCCCCAGATTGGCCAGCGCGGCCTGGCGCAGCAGGCTGATGTCTATGCCCACGGCGATGAAGCGGCAGCCCCAGTCCGCATAGCGGCGCGCATCTTCCTCGCGCGGCGCGAGGATGCCGCAGGCCTTGCCGGCAGCCAGCGTGGCCTGGACGGTGCGGCGTATGGCGTCCTGCACCTCGCCCTGGCTGGCGTCGCCCGCATGGCCCATGCCCGTGGACAGGTCGGCCGGGCCGATGAAGACGGCGTCCACGCCATCGACGGCCGCAATCTCGGCGGCATTGGCCACGCCCCGGGGCGACTCGATCTGCACGATCAGGCACAGCTGTTCATGCGCCGTGCGGATGTAGTCGGGCACGGCATCCCAGCGCGTGGCCCGCGTCAGGCCGCCGCCCACGCCGCGCACGCCATGGGGCGGGTAGCGCATGGCGCGCACCAGCTCGCGCGCCTGTTCGGCCGTCTCCACCATGGGCACCATCAGCGTCTGCACGCCCACGTCCAGCAGTTGCTTGATGAGCACGGTGTCGCCCTGCACGGCGCGCACCACCGGGTGCGTGGCATAGGGCGCCACGGCCTGCAGCTGGCCCAGCAGCGTGGGCACGGTGTTGGGGGCATGCTCGCCATCGACCAGCATCCAGTCGTAGCCCGTGGTGGCGATGATCTCGGCCGCATAGGGCGTGGCAAGGCCGGCCCAGATGCCGTACAGCGGCTCGGCGCGCCGCAGCGCGGCCTTGAAGGGGTTGGCAGGCAGTTGCATGGCGGGCTCCTTCAGTGCGTGTACGGGCGGTGCAAAGCGCACTCGGGATTGAGCTCCACGCCGAAGCCAGGCCTGTCCAGCGCCGACAGGCGCATGCGGCCGTTGACGGGCACGGGCTCGCCCAGCAGCTGCGGATGGAACATGGGCACGACCTCGTCGGCCTTGGGGGCCATCATCAGGAACTCGGCAAACGGGCTGTTGTGGCGCGTGGCCACGAAGTGGTAGCTGTAGACGCTGGAGCCATGCGGGATGACCAGGGCCTGGTGGGCATCGGCCAGGGCCGATATCTTGAGCAGCTCGGTGATGCCGCCGCACCAGCCCACGTCGGGCTGGATGATGTCGCAGCAGCCCATCTCCAGCAGCTGGCGAAAGCCCCAGCGCGTGGCCTCGTGCTCGCCCGTGGTCACCAGCATGCCGGTGGGCACGTTCTTGCGCAGGGCCGCGTAGCCCCAGTAATCGTCGGGCGGCAGGGCCTCCTCGATCCACTTGAGGCCATGGGCCTGCGCACCCTGGGCCAGGCGCGTGGCGTAGTTCACATCCAGGCTCATCCAGCAGTCCAGCATGAGCCAGAAGTCCGGGCCCACGCGCTCGCGCATGGTGGCCAGCTCCTGCAGGTTGCGGCGCAGCCCTTCCTCGCCCTCGGCCGGGCCGTGGTGCAGCGGCATCTTGCCGCCGATGAAGCCCATCTTCTGCGCCAGGTCGGGCCGCGCGCCCGTGGCGTAGAACTGCAGCTCGTCGCGCACGGCGCCGCCCAGCAGCTGGTGCACGGGCTCGCCGCGCACCTTGCCCAGCAGGTCCCACAGCGCCAGGTCCACGCCCGAGATGGTGTTGATGACGATGCCCTTGCGGCCGTAGTACAGCGTGGACAGGTACATCTGGTCCCAGATGCGCTCGATGTCAGTCACCCGGGCGCCTTCGAGGAAACGCGCCAGGTGCTTTTCGACGATGTAGGCCGCAGGCTCGCCGCCCGTGGTCACGGCAAAGCCCACGCGTCCGGCGCTGTCCTCGATCTCCACCACCAGCGTGCCCAGCACGTTGATGCCGAAGCTGCGGCGGCTTTGCCGATACTCGGGGTACTTGGCCATGGGCGTGGCGATGTGGTCGTCGATCCAGTGGCCTTCGGACTGGTCGTGGTAGTCGGCGCCGCCGCCCTTGAGCGTGAAGGCGCGCACCTGCTTGATGGTGGGGATCTGTGTCATGGGATGGTTGTGCTCCGTGTGCAAGTGGTTCAGGCGGCCGACGGTGCGGCCAGGGCCGGCGCCAGGCGTGCGCGCACGCCCAGCACCAGGGCCGCAGCCAGCAGCGTGGTGCCGGCCAGCAGGTACAGGCCGGCCGCCGGGGAGTGGAAAAAGCCCTCGGCCCAGTTCTTGACGATGGGGGCGATGAAGCCCCCCACGGCGCCGAGGGAGTTGATGAAGGCGATGCCGCCAGCGGCCGCAGCGCCGGCCAGCGTGTTGGCGGGAAAGGTCCAGAACACGGGCTGCACGGCGATGAAACCGGCCGCCGCCAGGCACAGCGCGGCCACACCCAGCAGGGGGCTGGAGAAACTCACCGATGCAGCCATGCCCACGGCAGCCATCACCAGCGTCAGGCTGGCGATGCCGCGCGGCTGGCCTGTCCGCTCGGCATGGCCCGGAATCCACCAGGCGGCCAGCAGCGCGCACAGCCAGGGAATGGCCGAGACCACGCCCACCAGCAGGCCCACCTTGGTGCCCAGCAGGCCCGCCACCTGGCTGGGCAGGTAGAACACCACGCCATAGACGCTGGCCTGGATCAGCAGGTAGATCAGCGCCAGGTAGAGCACGCGCGGCTGGCACAGCGCGGCCAGCAGGCTGTGGCCGTGGCCGCCCTTGGCGCGCTCTTCGCTGTCGAGGATGTCCTGCAGCAGCGCCTTGTCCTCGCGGCTGAGCCAGGTGGCGTCGGCGGGGCGGCTGTCCAGGTGGAAATACGCCCAGATGCCCACGGCCACGGCCATCAGCCCCTCCACCGCGAACAGCCACTGCCAGCCGTGCCAGCCACCGATGCCGTCCAGCTCCAGCAGCAGGCCCGACAGCGGGCTGCCGAAGATGAAGGCCAGCGGCGCGCCGAAGTAGAAAAAGCCCATGGCCTGCGCGCGGTGCGCTGCCGGGAACCAGTAGGTCAGGTACAGGATGACGCCGGGGAAGAACCCCGCCTCGGCCACGCCCAGCAAAAAGCGCAGCACGTAGAACGTGGTCTGGTCGTGGGCGAACATCATGGCCGCCGACACCAGGCCCCAGGTGACCATGATCCGGCACATCCACATGCGTGCACCCACGCGGTGCATGATCAGGTTGCTGGGCACCTCCAGCAGCGCATAGCCCGCGAAGAACACACCCGCGCCAAAGGCGAAGGCCGCATCGCTGATGCCGGTATCGGCCTGGAAGGCCACCTTGGCAAAGCCCACGTTGGCCCGGTCCAGGAAGGCCATGATGTACATGAGCAGCAAAAAGGGCAGCAGGCGCCAGGAGATCCTGGCGAGCAGGGGAGCGGGGAGTTTTTTCATGACTTTCCTTGCAGGCAATGAGAGGCCGTCACGCCCGGTCGCCCGGAGCGCTGAAGGCGTGCTTTGGTGAAGGTGCGAGCGCGGCCGCGGCGTTGGTGCCGGCCGCGTCAGCGCGTCATGAAACAGGCGATGGGCTGTGCATGTCTTGTCTCCTGGATTGGGTCTGTTTTTTCTTGTCGCAGGGCCAATGTACGGCGCATGATCGATGCTCAACAAATCGAATTTCGGTCACATCCGATACCTTGCGCTTATGCCTGACAAGCCGCCCGAATCCGCCCCGCCCGTGCTGCACCGCAGCCTGCTCAACCGTCTGCGCTACAAGCACCTGCACATGCTGGTGGCGCTGGGATCGAGCCTGAACCTGCACCGCGCATCGCTGAGCCTGGCCATGTCCCAGCCTGCGGCCACGCGCATGCTGCGCGAGATCGAGGACATGTTCGGCTGCCAGCTCTTCGAGCGCCTGCCGCGCGGCATGCGGCCCACAGCCCTGGGCGCGCAGCTGGTGCGCTTTGCCGAGGCCTCGCTCAACAGCCTGGACCGCTGCGCCGAGGACCTGGCCGCGCGCCGCCAGGGCGGCTACGGCTACCTGTCCATCGGCACCATCATGGGCGCAGCACCCGACCTGGTGATGACTGCCGTGGCCCGCATGAAGGCGCAAAGCCCGCAGTTGCGCCTGCGCATCATGGGCGACACCAGCGACCAGATCCTGCGCCTGCTGGACCAGCGGCGCATCGACCTGGCCATTGCACGGCGCAGCCCCACGGCAGACAGCAGCGGCTATGGCTTCGAGGAACTGGGCAACGAGCGGCTGCTGCTCGTCGTGCGCAGCGGCCATGCGCTGGCGCGCCGGCGCAAGCTCGACTGGGAGGAACTGGTGCGCGACTGGCCCTGGATCCTGCAGCCGGCCACCAGCCCCGCGCGCATCGCGCTCGACCAGCTGCTGCAGCGCCTGGAGCTGCCCGCGCCGGCCGACATCATCGAATGCAGCTCGGTGTACTCCATGCAGCAACTTGTGCAGCTGACCGATGCCGTGATGCTGCTGTCCGAATCCGCGCTCAAGGACTATCTGCGCATGGGCCTGGTCAGGGCGCTGCCGGTCTGCATCGACGTGCCCATGGCGCCCTTCGGCATCCTCACCCGCACCGACGACGCGCCCACGCAGGAGCAGCAGCGCTTCATCGCGCTGCTGCGCGCGCAGGCCCGGGGGCTGGCTCAGGCCGGCTGAGCCAGCACCGCTCGCGTTTCGACCTGCAATCTCGCATGGCGCAGGGGAACGGCAGTTGCCGGGCCTGCTCGGCGGCCTGCTGTCACGCGGCCTGGGCTTCAACACCGGCGTGCAGTTCATGGGCTACTACACGGCCGTGCTGAGCGTTCCGGCGCTGGTGAAGCTGTTCTGATTTTTGCGCTGCAAGGGTCAGAACATTCTGAGATTTGGGTTCAGCGCCGCGCCCGCCGTCCACAAGGCCCAAGGCCGTTGCCATACTGGGTCACCGAGGCCGCCGCACCGCTGGCGGCTTCTTCCTTTGTGTGGCTTTGTGTCTGTCGTTCCTGCGAGGTGCCCATGGGTCTGGCCCTGGTTCAAAGTCGTGCGCTGCTGGGGCTGGCCGCCCCGCGTGTCACCGTGGAAGTGCATCTGGCCAACGGCCTGCCGTCGTTCACGCTGGTGGGTCTGGCCGATGTCGAGGTCAAGGAAGCGCGTGAACGCGTGCGCTCGGCGCTGCTGAACTCCGGGCTGGAGTTCCCGAGCAACAAACGCATCATCGTCAACCTGGCGCCCGCCGACCTGCCCAAGGATTCGGGGCGCTTCGACCTGCCCATTGCGCTGGGCATTCTCGCGGCCAGCGGCCAGATCAATGGCGATGCGCTGGCCGACTACGAATTCGCGGGCGAGCTGTCGCTGTCGGGCGCGCTGCGGCCCGTGCGCGGCGCGCTGGCCACGGCCCTGGCCCTGCACCGCCAGCAGGACGGCGCCCGCCTGGTGCTGCCGCCGGGCAGCGCGCAGGAGGCGGCCTTCGTGCCATCGGCCCAGGTGTTCTGCGCGCACCACCTGCTGGACGTGGTGCGCCGCTTCATCACACGCTCGGCCAATGCCCTGGTGCAGGCGGAGCAGGAACCGGACGATGCCTGCTGCAGCGACGAAAGCGAGGACACCGAAGAGACCGACGAAACCGACGCCTTGCCGGCAGCAGGCGACACCCATACATGCCCCGGCCCGGGCTGGCATGCGGTGCAGCCGCAGCCCGCCGTCGCCGTGCGCAGCAGCCTGGACCTGGCCGAGGTGCGCGGCCAGGCACAGGCGCGGCGCGCGCTGGAAATCGCTGCGGCCGGAGGCCACGGCCTGCTGCTGGTGGGGCCGCCGGGTTCGGGCAAATCCATGCTGGCCCAGCGCTTTGCCGACCTGCTTCCGCCCATGAGCGATGACGAGGCGCTGGAGGCCGCCGCCATCGCCAGCCTGGCCGGCCGCTTCACGCCCGAGCGCTGGCGCCAGCGCCCCACGGCCAGTCCGCATCACACGGCCAGTGCCGTGGCCCTGGTCGGAGGAGGGTGTGGATTCCACCGAAAGACTGAACTGCACAATAAAATTCTTAACTCGGGTGGAAGCCCACAGCACATTAGTTTTCCACACTGACCTGCTGTTTTTGCGGGGCGCAGCCGCGATGGACTGCGGAACGCCACTACACATTCGTTTTTCCGCCACTGATCTTTAATTTTTTCGGAGCGCATCCGCGCTGGCCAGCGGCGAAGCGTGGCCTGCAGGCACATAGAACTCGCGGCGGTAGGTCTGAGCTGGGTCACCAGGGGCTGCCTAGCGTGAGTGGGTCCCACGCATCGAGACCACCCGAGGCCTCGGCGTCGAAGGCATCCACGCTGAGCTGGCCGTACAGGGCGAATGCGCTGGGTCGGGCGCGAACGAGGATCGAAGGCTCGGACGTTGACCTATGCGGAGTGGGTTCGAGTGCTCTGCCAGCCCTACCGCACTGGCGCACCGGCGCGATGAAGGGGTGAGCATCGTTTGGATGCCTAGAATTCGGGCGCGGGTGAAGCGCCCTGGGCCTTCGCGGCGGCCACACCACCCGCTACAGTGCATTTTTATGCGAGCCATCTACGGCGCTCGGCAGGATGGCGGTACGGCCTTGAAAAGGCTGGTCCTCACGTAGAGGCGGCTGTCGGCCAGGAGCGCTCGGTCACCGCTCCCGCCTGACCGACAGCTTCAGGCTGTGAGCGGTCTTACGCCGGACGGCGGACTTGATGGAACGGCGGGACAAACCTGAGGTACCCATCAGCGGTGTTCATGGCTAAGGTGCGTGCCAGCTTAAAGTCTCGGTCGCAGCCAGAAAATCGTCGATCTCTGGCACCGAACGATGTGAAATGCGCCATTGCCACCAATACAACTCTCACGTTGCGCCGAGTAAAGTACGCGTGTCGTGAAAACTTAAAGAAATTCACTATGGCTCTATTTCTGCTGAAACCAATTCTCTGGAATACTGCCGGCTACATGCGGCCTTCTGGCTACAAGGTGTCCGGGGGCGAAAGCTATCCGTCGAAACATGGCTATGGTCACGAGGAATGGAATGCCTCCCCGCGTCTTACCTTCACCGAGAATGGCCAACGATACAGGACCTTCCATACCGAGCGCGTCGGCAAAGCACCTACCGAGGAAAACCGTGGGCAAACCTTCGTGTTCATGATTGCCTCCCACGATGGGGTACAGCAGCTAGTTGGCATTGCGGGTAACGCTCACTACCTTGGCTGGGCGCCCAAACACGGAACTGCTCCATACAAGGTCGAGCGCGAACGTATAGCCAGGCTACTGGAGGTAAAGAGTTTCGGCGAGGACGCCTGGGCGCTGCCCCGGGTGAAACAAGCCCATTCCAATAGCAGGGCCGAATTCAACCGTCACTGGAGAGAAGAATATCCCTGGACCTGCAACTGGATCTGTCCGGAGGAATTCTTCTGGTGGCCGGCGAAGCCAATCACTCTCCAAGCCTCCAGAATCACGGGCAAGGAGAAGTTGCCGACGATGTACTCTATGCACATGGACATGGAGCTTCGACGCGCCGAGGCCATTATGAGCATGGTTCCTGCCATACAGCGCGGCGCCGAATGGAAACGCCTGGTTCAAGCCATGCGAGTTGCTCCCACGGTCCCTGTGCCGCCGATAGTTCGCGAGAACGGGGAGCCGGAGCCCAAAGAAGTCACCGCGCGCCTGACCCTGGCGCTCGCTCGCATTGGCCAAGGCAAGTTTCGTATGGAACTTCTTCGGATATGGGGTGGTGCGTGTGCCGTCACCGGAGTCACCAATAGCCAAGTCCTAATCGCTTCTCATGTGAAGCCCTGGCGCAACTCAGACAACAGGCAGCGACTTGACCCCAATAACGGGCTCCTCCTATGTGCCAACCTCGATGCACTTTTCGATGCCTATCTCATCTCTTTTGCCGATGACGGATCCATGCTCGTTTCCGAGGAGCTGGATGCGACCGAGCGCAATCGTCTTGGTCTTCCCAAAAACCTCCGGACCAAGCCCAATACTGCACTGAAGGCGTATCTCACACATCATCGTGAGAGGTTTAAGGATAGGGCCCGTCTTTAGATGTTCAGTCCCACAGTGAGATGGGGGCAGCTACCATCTGCCATGTGTCGGCCTGCGCCAGACGTAAGTCGGCAAGGAGCGGCCATTCCACTTTCGCTAAAGCTGACCGGCCTGCGGCGGTCGGCTTAGTGTTTTCGTTAAAAACTTATTGCTATTGCGGAGATTCTAGAATGATCGAATTTGCTGAAATGTCAGGGGAGCAGATCAAGGCAGAGGTTCTTGCCAGGCTTGATCAGTACAAAGATCGGAGCGCGCTTGAGCAGTACGCAATATTCATGGGAAAGGCCCAGATACTGGAGTTTGGCCTGAAGGGATTGCTCGCTCGAACGTTCAATGTCTCACATGAAAAAATGGAGCGCTGGCCACTTGGCAAAACCAAGAACGAGCTCAGGGATAGAGGAGTCCGACCAGATTTCATCCGATTATTGGAGAGCGTCGTAGATCACCGAAACAACGTGGCTCACGAGTTCCTTGTCAACACTGAGATAACCCGCTCCCTCGTCAACTTCAGCGACCTTAAGCTTTACGGCGATCTGTTTCGCGCCCTCTACGAACTTGAGCAATTAATCATTCTTCACGAATGGTGCGAGATCAACAATGGCTGGCTACCACGCGATTAACCCAAGTGTGAGTGAAAGCCTTCAATGGGTCGATAAAGCCACATGATAGCCCATGGCAAGCCGCGACGCCGACGCGCATCGGTCCTGAGCGCCTACTAGATCTGGAGCATTCCAATGGGCTGGAGGAATGACGCGTTCTGCCAATATTTCTGATCGCATCGAAGTCGTGCGAGCTCTGACAAGAGCTACATTAACGAAGATCACGAAGCTATCCCAGGGGATCGCTTTGTCTCTGCACAGTGACTGCGAAAGTCAGCTGAGGACTGTGTACTTATGAACACTGTCTCGCGCACGACTAGATCGAAGCAAAGAACCTGCCGACGTTGGTATCGTCGATGTCTGCCTTCGAAAAATGATTCGCTGCCCTCCAAGCCTCCCCGACAATGACTCTTTTGCGCTGCAGACGTAGCGCGGAGCAGGCGAAAAATCCGCCTATGGCACACCAAGTAACCAACACCGCGACACCCCCAGCCCGAACTCGCGTTCTGACCCACCGTAGCGAGGGCCAGTTCAACCCTGCGGCTTGGATCAAGGAGGGAGAGCATCTCTTTGCTTCGGCCAAAGTTGTTCGGGCGAGCTGGACGGTAAGGCGCAAGAAGCTAAGCAGAAACATCTCTCGCAAAACGCCCAGCGCACGGGCTTGGGCAGAACTTGAAGGCCTGCCGAAGGCTTCTGTGCTGCTGCTTGGCTATGCGATAGAGATGTTCCTGAAGGCTGGACTTTCCAAGGCCTATGCGGGTTGCCCTGAAACGCTATTCGACCGCGACCTGCGGCGGTACAGCCATAACTTCAAGAAGCTCGCCAAGGCGTTGGCTTTCGAAGCCACTGTTCAAGACAAGCAGGATCTGAACACTCTGCACGAGATGGTTTTATACGACGCGCGCTACCCGGTGAAGCCCGACGCGCGGAACACCGCGATCGAGCTTCAAGCGGAACGCGCTTCTGTAATCTGGAGCAAAGCGGAATTCACGCGCCTTCGGCACCTGGTGCTGCGCGTGAAGGCGCATGTCTTCAAGATCGACAGAGACTCCATGAACCCGTGCAGCGTGACGTCCATCGCGATGGACGACGACGGCTATGTTGTGTACAGGGTCGGTGGGTGGCTGCCGCCGCGCGTCACCTACCGGTTCAGCACCGCTCAGATTGCTGCTGGCGAGGCGACTCGCGAGTACCTGAAGGCCTTGGCGGAAGCCGGTCAACTGGCCCTCCTCAGCCACTATTGGGGGCAGGCAGAGTTCTTTGAAGACGACCTTGGCCGAGATCCCAAAGATTGAACCCGCTGCACCGGACGGTCGCTAAAGCAGCTCGGAGGCGCAGGCGCTCAGCATAGTCTTTCTAGTTCGCACTACGTTCCCAGCCTGAAGTAGGGAGGAAAAACATGAACATGCCCTTTGCTAACAAGACCTTCAGAGGCGAAGATCCGACTTGGGCGAACGCGTGCGTCGGCGACAATGGCAACCCAGGAAGGGTCGACTACGCCGAAGGTTTCGCCACGGCGGCCAACGCGCTGCTGGATGCGGCGATTGCTGATCGCAACACACGCCTGCCTGTCGACACCCTTGTCTACCCAGTGTGCTTCACCATGCGTCACGCTATGGAACTGTACTTGAAGGAGGCAACCAAGCACCTCACTGCAATCGGAGACAAACGAGGCGTACCGTTGCCCGAGTTCAAACTGGTGGACTCGCATGACCTCGGACTTCTCTGGACATTTGTCAAGACGCACGCCCTTATGACCGATGAGCGACTAGGGGAGGTGATAAGCAAGTTAGAGGAGTACGTCGCCGACGTTGCTGATATGGATGCAACTGGTCAGGTATTCAGATACCCGTTTGACCTAGCGAACCAGAAGCACCTCACCAACATCAGGGTTATCAACTTCATGGTGCTGAAGCGTCGATTCAACGAGGCAGAGCTGTTGCTCAAGCTTTTGAACCGGACCATCACCCAGTTGGTTGAGGAGTACGCCTGGGGAGCCTGTACCAAACACCTCTCGCGCCTGCAGTTGCATCGGATTGCCGCTGAGCTTCCCGAGTACGGTAGATGGACAGAACCGTCCTTCGACGAGGTAAAGGCCAACCTTAAGGCCAAGTACAGCATCGGGTCTGCAGAGCTGTGCAAAGCGATCAACATCATCAAAGCGCGGCATGAGATGGCCGCCCGTATCGGAATTGAAGTGCCGATACCGGGGTTCTCCTTGGGCGCTTTAGAGCGCTTTTTTGACCAATGGTGCAAGGCCAACGACCTTCATTTGGTTATTGATCCGCCTCTAGCTCGGATCGTCTCCGCGATAGAAATCATGGAAGCGATTCAGGACGGGTTGCATCGCCTAGAGCTTGGAAATGAACTTGCCAATGAGATCAAGCCGGAAGATTTCGCCGCAATCAAGGCGCTCTTCTATTTCGACAGCGAGGCGCCGGTCTCCGAGGCCTTTGAGCTCGTGCTGGGTACTTGCCAGCAAGAGGCCGCACAGTATCGAATTCATCCCGAGGAATACCGCAAGTCTGTCAGGAACATGCTGTCCAAGACAAGAGTGTTTGAGCGGATCCTTTGTTCGCTCGACCTGCTTGGGCGTGCTGGCGCACTTGAAGCGGTGATTGCTCGCTACGGACTCGAGCCTGCGCGCGAGCGACTTCTTAAGAACAGCGCTGCGAGAAAGGTATCTGTCTCTTGAGTGGGTGGCTCCGTGGGGTGCAGGAGTCACCTAGCGCTCGAAAGGTCCAATGACCGGTGAGCAGCGGCTGCGGTCCTTGGAGTTTCCAAGCTCAGCGCCCGATAGCTGCCGTTCAACGATTTCGCTGAGCGCCGCGCTCTGCATGTCTCACGCCAAGGCGATGTCTGTGGCTAGGCATCTCTGGCGACTCCTGACCCCACTGGGTGTTCAACGCACTTGCTAGTGCTCGCCAAGCCTTGACGCGGAGCTGGGCCGTGCGACCTGCATACGTTACTACTTAAGCCTCAGAGCCGGCTTCCACTCAGGTGCCTGCCACTCCCAGATATGAACCTCTTCGAACGCCTTGGGCAGCAGGGTCCTACCGATCTCGATGCTCGCTGACAGCGGCGTCGCCGGATGCAGGTGCAGGACCCGAGCGCCGGCGGCAAACAGCTGCTGCAGGAAGGCGTTGAAGCTCGTGCGGAACTGCTGCACATGGGACTCCTTGCGGATGATGCCGCGGTCAGGCGCAACGGCATGAAACTCGACGACGTCGCGACCAACGGGGTGCTGCGCCCTGCCCGAGATGCTGACGACGACCGATATTTCGCGAGGAAGCGTAGGCGGTACCGTGAATGTGTAGCTGGGCTCGGGGCAAGCGTCCCGCGTGTCCCAGAGCCACTTCTCGTTCGGCAGGTCCATGACGGCCGCAGGCGTCTTGTCGCCCACCAGCGCCCCCAGCTTCATCAGCATTGGGATAGGAGCGAAGCCGGCGATAGTGAGGTGCACGGCTCCTTTCCTTGCAACGAGCTCGGGCAGGATGCGCTGCTCATACTGCTGGGTAAGAGCCCGCTGGGCGTTGCCCCAGAAGTCAGGTTCGTTGTCCTGCAAGAAGAAGTTGCTCTGGTCGATGTGTACCGAGCCGGCCGTGGGGAAGCGTTTAAAGCCGCTGTTCGTCAGCATCGCGTGCTGGATGTGGCGCACGTCGATCACAGGCACGTGGGCGCCGACAGGGAACGACATCACGACGGGCATGCTGTCCTCAACACCAGTGGCCGAGTACATGAACTCGATGCGAGCCTCGTGGTCGCGCTTCATGGCTCGAAGTTGCTCAGCAGTGAATTCGTTGCTCTGGCCGTGGCGGTCTATTCGTGAGTGGCAGTCGAAGCAGGCCAGCATGAGGTTGCTGGGGTCTGCCGCCAGCTTTTCCGACAGCCCCGGAACGCCTCGAGCGCCTGCTGGGCTGTCGGCAATGATATGAGCGAATTCGCCGACTACGCTCTTGGCCTTCTTAGTAAGAAAGTCGCGGTCTACAGGCTTGCAGCAGCCGCGGAATTCACAACGACCAGCCGCAGCGATCCAGAGGTCTCGCCGGACCGGCGCGGAAATGTAGGCTCGCGCGACAGACCTGGTCACGGGAGCACCAGTTGTGGAGGTGCTCGGAACAGGCGTTGCTTTTGGTTTAGGCATTCTTGTTCTCCAACTTCAATTCGCGATACGTGCCTCGGCGGCTCAGCGTCCAAATCCGGATGCAGTGAGTGCCGACGATGGGAAAAAACAAGCGGTCGCCCTCATAGGTGTCGCCAGCGACAGCCTGCTGCCAGTCGCGCTGGTCAACTCCCGACGGTGTGGGGTCGCGCTCGGGATGCGTGTGCCAGAGCCCAAGGTAGGCGGAGGTGCTGTTCTCTTCCAGCCATCGCTGTCGCGCCAGCGCCTGGTGCTTGGAAGAACGGAAGAATCCGTACCTGCTGCGACGGTCACTGCTCTGCGGCGTCGACACCTCATCGACGACCACGTCGCGCGAGTCCAACAGGTGCCGGCCAAGAAGGACTCCACCTGCTTCACGGTCGTCCGAGCGATGTTGGGCGAACGCCTGCATCTGCTTGAGTGCGTGCTCGACGATGATGAGCCGCTGCTTCGGCGTTACGCGATAGACGAGCTTCACGGCGCCGGCTCCTTTGGCGCCCGGCAATGCGGGCACGGGCGCCCGAATACCTGTTTGGTAGCAACCTCCTCGGAAGTGGTCCGCGCGAGCTGGAACCAGGGAGTCGTGCGCAGCCCCTGCTTGGCGGCGACCTTCCCTTCGCCCACCCAGAACTTGTAGGAAGGCCGGCGCTCGGCATCGCCCGCGGCAACGGCACTTACTGCCGACAGGATGTGCTCCGCTGCCATCAAGCCTGTGCGCCGGGACTGAACCGGGCCGTAGGGCACAAATGCACCCGCGCATCCAGTGAGATTGCGCGTGACCGGCTGGTTGGGTTCCAAAAAGGCGGTACGCGAAGCCAGGGACGGCTGTCCTTCGTCGTCGCGGTAGGCGCAGTTGAGGCACCCCTCGCCTCTAGTCCACATTAGCATCGAGTGGCCGCCGAGATCGAGCGCCTCAAGCCAGGTAAATACCACGGGGAGGTCATGACTACCTGCCCTGAACGCCTTCGAAAATGACCGCTCGATGGACGGAGAACCGAAGGCCAGCACGATGCCGTCGTACTGGCTGAGATCAGCCGTCTTGAGCCACTTCTGCCCTGTCGTGGCCACTGGGGTGATCTTCAAGCCTGGGTAGCGTCGTTCCAACGCCAACTTCATGCCCAACGGCTTCTCCATGTCGATGTACAGCGGCTGAAGGACGTGACGGAAAACGTTGTCCTCAGAGTATTCATCGTGGTCGACGACCGTCAGCTTGCCAACGCCTGCAGCAGCCAGCGTGTCCACGACCACCGACCCCACGGCCCCCGCGCCGAGCACAGCGATGTGCTTGTTGAGCAAGTCAAGCGACGCACCTCCCCGCTCGCGCATGTATGTCGGCGTGTGTCGCCGCATGGTCAGAGGAGTCACTATCCCCTTGTTGTCGACTGCACCGCGGCTTGCCGTGAATGAGGCTGCCACCAGGGAGCGCCCACCCGCTTGACGCGGCACTGACACCAGTAGCGCCAACCGCTTCGGGGAGTTTTTCGATGGTCCGACCAGCTTGTCCCAGAGCGCCAGTTGATCCTGCGACATGCGCTGCAGAACATCGTCGATGAAGGCCGGGGTCAACTTGTCCGGCTGCACGGGCGGGAAGCCCACCTGGTCCAGGTGGACGTAAAGGGCGCGGTGGGCCTCAAGCTTCTTGCTTTCCACCTCCCAAGGAATGCTGGCGTCTCGCTCCAGGAAGTACCAGGTTGGCTTCTTGAGGCCGAAGTTGGAGAACCCCTTGAGCAGGCGCGACGCGCCGTCAACTTCGAAGTACGACCGCCCGCGAAGCGCCCCTGGAAGGCCCTGCCAGTAGCCCTCCAGTTCGTTGAAAAACTCCTCGTAGCCAGAAGCCGCATCCGCTGCGGAGTTTTCCAGCAGGTCGTACGCCTTCATCACAGCGTGCGCGACGATGTCTGCGGGACGCTTTGGGTCCAGCGAAAGGCCCTGCTCATCGTCGATGCAGACATAGCCGCTATAGCTGACATGGGCAAGCAGAGCGGTCGGCGGGTCTGTGGTAACCCTTGGCAGCTGCAAGTGCTCCTCCGCGCAGTCGACGTAGACCGTCCACCGGCGCGTGCCGGTGACCTCAATGGCCAATACGTTTGGAGCTTCGCTGGGCAGAGGCGCAACAGGGACGCCCCGCAGCGCGAACGCTGCCTCAACCGCCTCGAAGGCCGCGTCGATCTTCGCGCCGTCGACCTGAACTGCGGCCTCGGTCAAGCTGAGTTCCCAGTGCTGATGACTGCAGCCGAGACTGTCTTGGCTGTCTGAGCCTTCTCGGGGACCTTGAAGTCGTCGCCAAACTGCTTCTTCAGCAGCTTGCAGGCTTCCTCGGGCAGTTCCTCGTCGTAGGCATCGCTGAGAGCGTCGCGCAGCGACTCGAGCTTCTCCTTGAAGGTCTTCATCTGCGCAGCCGTGCGCTTAGCCATCAGGTCGGAGTACGGCGCGACCGGCAGCATGACCTTCAGCCGTTGGTGCGTGCCGTCGGCCTGGCTGTACTCGTAGGTGAACTGGTTGAGCATCGCCTTGACCCAGTCCAACATCGCCAGCAGGTCGACGGGTTTGCCGGAGGTGTTGAAGTTCGGCTTGAACCACTTCAGGGCCGCCACCGTCAGTGCGATGCTCAGCGGAGCTCCCGAGCCGGTGAACTGCCACTGGCGCCAGCGTTTCAGGTAGCGGATGCAGCGACGGTACTGAGCCAGTTCATCGGAGTCGCTGAAGGCGCCGCAGACGAGCTTGGTCAACTCCTTGGGGCCGGATATCTCCCAGATACGGTGCTCCTCCGCCGAGTTTTCCTTGCCTTTAGCCAAGTACAACGTCCCGTTGGCGTCACGGGAGTAGATGGCCAGGTCGACGTGGTATGCGACCTTGCCATCGCTCAAGTAATTCACGGTGACACACGGACGGCGGATGAGCACCGTGCGGAAATTCGTGTTGACGGCATCTCGCACCTTCTTCTTGAGCACCACCGGGTCGGGATACTTGTTCTGGTCACAGTCGAAGATGATGCCAACGTCGATGTCGAAGTTGCCATCAAGCGGCACCACGCCCGTGTGCATGGAGTAGCTGCCCTGGTTGAAGTTCGTGAACGTGGGGACGTCATCACCCAGGTTGGCCTTCAGCGCCTTGATGATGGTGTCGCGCTTCTCACGCAGTTTGGCCTTCTCATCGTCTTCATCGAAGCAGATGGCGCTGTGGAAGTTTTCGAACTGACGCTGGACTGCAGGCATCTTGGCCTCCTTTTCTTTCGAGAGAAGCCAGGACGCGATACCTGCGAACAACCCGATGGCGATCAGGGGGTGCATGTACTTGACGAGGTGGCCGGTTGAATAGACCGCAGTGCGGTGACGGAATGATGATTAGTATATCCAATCATTTTGATTAGCATAGATGCCATTTTTTACAGTCACATGCTGCGCCGACAGATATGATGCGTTACATGAAACGTGCAGAGAAGCGCTCGCAAGCACTGGCGAGCCTTACGAAAACACAGCGCGAACGGCTGTCCCACATTGACTTCAAGCTGTACTTCCTTGGAGAGCTGCGACGGGCTGACGTCGTCGACCGCTTCGGGACGGGTCCTGCTGGAGCCACCCGCGATATCGCTCTGTATCGAGAGCTGGCGCCGGAAAACCTAGAGCTGGACAACTCTGACAAAGTCTACCGACCCACTCACGCTTTTGAACCTGTGTTCGAGCACAGTGCACACCGCGTCTTGACCGCCCTTACCCAGGGCTACGGTGAAGGTCTAGGTGAGCTGTTGGGTGACGAGGTACACCCGATGCTGCGATGTGAAGTACCGTCTGCGTTGAGCCTGCCGAAGACGTCGGTGCTGGCGCCAATCACCCGCGCGATCCATCGCGGCAAGGCTGTCAGACTTCGCTACACGTCCATCGACAGTGGCCGCACCGAGCGTGAGCTCGTCCCTGTAGCCCTTGTAGACAGCGGTCTCCGCTGGCACGTGCGAGCCTTTGACCGCAGGAATCTGCAGTTCCGCGACTTCGTGCTGACCCGGATGGAGGAACCGATGGTTCTAGAGGACAGCCTCGTACAACGCGAGGAGACTGCTGAGTTCGACCTGCAGTGGAGCCGCATCATTGAGCTGGAGCTTGTGCCGCACCCTCAGCACACGCGGCCTGAGGTTGTCCTCATGGACTACCCCTTCGCCGAAGATGGTGTGCTTCGGGTTCGTGTCCGTGCGGCCAACGCAGGCTACATGCTGCGTCGCTGGTCCGTGGACTGTTCTTTAGATCATCAGCTGCGAGGTATGGAGTACGCACTGGGCCTGCGTGACCCTCTCGTCCTGTACGGCGCAAGCAACGCACGCTTGGCGCCGGGCTACAAAGACCCACGGTCAGACCGCGAAGTTAAGGCGCTGTAACGATAGCCAGTCACCAGAAAGCGCTCTGAGCGCGACAACCACATGTAGCTCTTCATGTCGATCAGCCAAGCCAAAGGCTGCATTGCCCCGGCTTCCCCGACTACTGCGGCATTCGAGCTGTGCAGGAAGTCCTAGGGTATGCGGATGCGCCAACAGCCTAGAACTACACCCGAGCTCTCAAGGTAGTTGGCGGCGCGGTAGGAAGCGCCGTGAGCTCCCGCCCCGAGACTGATCCGCTGGAAAGCAGCCGCTGGCAAAGGTCGGCAACCACAACCTAAAGCCGACGCTGGCGTCGGCCGGTCGGAATTCCGCTTCTGGCCGATTGCTGTCAGTCAGAGGTACAACCTGAGTGTCCGGTATGGACGACGATCCCGCCATCGGCGGCCATTTGAGCCCGTGTCGAAAACGCCCAGATGCCGTCATGGCCTCGGCTCGGAGAGGACCCAAGGTTTGCAGGTCGAACAATCTCTTCGCCGGGCCTACCCTTAGAGGTGGCGTCAGCTCTTCATAACAGCGAGTCGAGCAACGATCGCCGCGCCGGTGATACCTTGCTCGCGCAGCTTGGCGGCAACGGTCCCCGGGTCAGTGAACAAGGGCCCGTCGTAGGTGAGGCTCATCAGCACCTTGCGAAGCCGATCGACAAGGTCCATGAGCACAGCTTCAGGCATCAGTCTGGGGCCAAACGCGATGTCCTCGGGGCGATCTGCGGCCGTTACGTTGGTCGCAAAGACAAGGACCGGCTTCGGCGTGCCGGCCACTATTTGCTCATCGCACCATGTGCCGCTCAGGAGCAATTGGGCGGCATCGGTCTTGTGAATCGGCGCCGTTTTCTCGCTCTTCGCCTCGATACAGGTCCCGCAGTCATCAAACAACCAAAGCACGTCCGGACCTCGCCCGGTCTCCTTCTCGGGCCGGCTGCTGGCGGCGCCCAGCAATTCGCCTAGTTCATGCAGGCCGCGCTCCACCATCTCCGCCTCGTTTGCGAAGGCCAGCTTTGCCTTAACCTCGTCGACGCGTGCCAGGGCAGCATTCGGAGATCCGAAGACGCCAAACACCCCGCACAAGGCCACAGCCTGATCAGTCATTCTTGCGAATCGCTTGTCGGGCGTCTGCTGCGGCCTAGGGAACTTGGTGTTCAAGCCGAAGACAGCTTTGTAAACCTCCACCGCCTGACCGGGATCGAACTGGTTTTGATACGACGCAAGCCAGTACAGCAGTTCTGCCTTCTGGATCGGATGCAAAAGATTGTCGCCGGCAGCGTCCCTAAGGCGCGCCACCGCACCTTGCGAGTTCTTGGCCTTCGCCATGTTCCAGGCCTCTCGCATAGCGAGCGCGCCGGCCTCATAGGGTGTCAGTGCCGTATCGCGCACTTGTTTGTCGGTCACAGCGACGCGCGTCTTGTGCGCGTGCCGCCAGCCCTCGTTGCGATCCAGCAATGCTTGCGCAAGGTCCTGGATGACTACGCCTATCGACTTGCCCGCATGATCCGGAAGACGAGCCAGCTCCTGCCCAAGCTCCACTTGTCGTCGGGTGCGCTCTTCAAGCAGGCCCGCGACGTTCTTGCGGCCGATGAACGCCGCGATGTCCGCACCTACCAGCAACACAGTGGCAAAGTCGGCGCTTGAGCGGACCGCTCTACCCAGCGCCTGCTCGAACTTGTTAACCGTGCGCACCTCGTATTCAGGGCTGTCCTTCTGTCGGTACGCATCGATTCGGTCGATGATGCGGTCTCCACCCGGCACGCCGTCGATTACGAGGACGCGACAAGCATCGTCGGGCAGGTCGACTCCGTCGAACCGCTGAGCGAATACGACATAGTTGCCAGTCGTGGTCCGCAACTTTTCGAGCATGCCGTCGAAGTCAGAGCCTTGCGAAAAAACCGCGCCCGCCGCCGTCCACACCGCTGCCTGGGATGCCGATGTCGTCAGTACGACGACGTTGGTCTTCGTGGCCAATACCGCACACGCGGCTGCGATCTCACGCTTTTCACTTTCCGAATTTATGAGGGACGTGGGTAGAATCATGCGCTCACCCGCGCCCTCGTCCTCCTTGGGCTCGATCAGGTGTTGGTAGGCCTCAGGCGAGCACCCTAGCGCGGCGATCATCCCGGAGCTGTCCTTGATGCTGGCCGACATGAACAACCGGTGCTTGGCCCCGGCATATGCCGCCACCTCCTCCACCGGAGGTATCTGCAGCGCAATCTCCGCCGCCACACCAGAAATGCAGCATCGCGTTAGCTCCAGATAACGGGCGATGTTGCTCCAAGTGAACAGCAGCGGCGGCTGGTCGATCAAGTCCGCCATCAATCTTGCGACAGCGCCGCAGACCTGTGACCACACCCAGTACGGTACTTCATACGTCGAACCGGCATCGCCTCTGACGATGCCCGCCCACGTGGCGGCATCAGTGGCATTGCACAAAGGCTCCAGCAAAGCCCGTAGCGCAGGAAAGACAGCCGCAGGAACTTGGACGGTGTAAGCTTTTCGAATCCGTTCGGCGCCAGCGTGAACATCGTCCATGACTATGGCTGAAGGCCGGATCGATTTGTTCTCGAAAACCGAGTTCGCGTTGAAAAGTCGGTCGTAGGTGCAGGCGAGGACTGCATCGCCACTCAACGCTTCATAGGGCAGTCCCTTGCTTGGGAACGTACTGACCTTTACACCGATGAGCCTGCCGGTCTCGACGACTTGGTCGGCTAATTGATTGGTCGGGCACAGATAAACCACGGGCTCGCCCTTGTACTTGCGCCGCATCATCTCTGCATAGAGCAGCCCTAGCACCGTTTTGCCGGACCCAGTGCTCAGCTTCATGATGACATCTTTATGCTCGATCTGCTGGTCCAGTGCGGCCAGCGCAGCGAGCTGGGCTGTCCGCAGCCCCGTATGTGTCGCCTTTCGGTCCAACTGCTTGAACAGCTCTTCGAGCGTTGCTGGGACATCGCCCCCTGCAGCCTTCGCCAGCGAACCAAAGTTGATCATGTATTGCTCTCCCTGACACGCCAATCGAGAAATCTTATTGCTTAGCAGCAATGCTTTTATACGAACTGCAGCTAATCGTATATCCGTCAGCTTCACACAAATATACTTGATGACGCAGTGTCCAGATCCAACATGCCGTAGTCCAACATCTTGATCTTTCCGTTCACGTCCTTCCCATAGTTCTCCGGTTTCCTGTCGTTGACGAACGGAGGAAAGCTTGAGCGCATGGCATTCAACTCCGCGGCTGTCACCACACCCGTAGTAAGGCGCTCCATCACCAAAAACCTGCCCGACCAGCTGATGCTGTGGACCGCGGCGAAAGACTGTTGATAGTCCCCAGCAGCATGGTAGATCACCGACTCGATCCAGTTAGTCTGATTGGACGGCACGACGCAAACCTTGAGGACCTTGTCGGGATGCTCCGGAATTTCGTAGACATCGCGGGTGGTTCCACGACCGATGCGCAGGCCTGCACTCGCGCAACTCCTCCAGAGCTCTTCAAATTGCACATCCGCAGCGTTGATTGGTGGGATCGTTAACGTCATGGCGACACGGTTCGAGTGTTAGGAGCTTGAATTGTCAGGCAGGCAAGGAAGGTTCCTGACATGGTGCCGGAAGTCACCTCCCGCTATCGAAAGCAGCAGCCACTCGAAGCATCGTCAGTGAACGACCGGAACCAGCCAAGAGCGGACGCCTACCAAAGAATGCATCAAGGAAGTCTGCCAAACCGTCTCACACTCAAGGAGTGTCGCCGTTGGCAGACTCGAACAACTCGGGGGCTACAGGCGACTTGCGCACGTATGATTCCCACCAGCCTTGGCTGCTCGGGCCTGGCTGGATCCGTTTTCACACCCGCGGGGAGGAAGATGCACAACGTGCAGTTCGAGATTTCGAAGCCCACCGAAGATGGGGCCTTCGAAGACATGTGTGCCCGCATCTACGTGACTGTCTTCAATGACCCATTGCCGCAGACGAACGGGCGCCGGGGTCAGAAACAAGGCGGCATCGATGTGTTCGTCGATGCACCAGAAGGCCGGCTAGGCGTTCAATGCAAGAAGTACGCAGACGGTGCCCTGAAGTTCAAGCACGTAGAGCACGAGGTCTCAGAAGCCGACAAGGCGAACGCCCCAATCGTCCGCCTCATCGTCGCTACCACTGCCATGAGTGATGTGGTGCACCTGCGGGAAGTGCAGGACCTGACCGATGCACGGGTGGCCAAGGGGCAGTATCCGGTCAAGATTGAGTTCTGGCAGGACCTCTGCCGGCATATTCGCGGCAGTTCGAAGCTCCAGAATGGTCGGGTTGTCGCAAGGACCGCTGGCGTGTGGGCTACTGGCATCAGTGTTGTGGTGCAGGCAGTGGCACGCCGTAGGCGGATGCCCCTTGCCCCCCATGGTCACCGACCAGGATCACATCGCATGGCGTGAAAATGCCGACATGACAAGCATGTCCGCAGGCAGCTCGACCCCCTACATCCCTGCGTCTTCGCCTCGAAGCGCTGACGTGGTTTTGTATCTTGATCTTGACGGCGTGGTTCACCATGAAGCTGTGCTTTGGCATCCCAGACGTGGCATCTACATGAGCCCATACCAAGCCTCTGAGCACTCCTTGTTTGAGTGGCTTCCCCTTTTGCAAGAAGAGCTCGCCCCGTACCCCCAAGTAGCCATTGTGCTCAGCAGTACATGGTGCATACGCCCCGGCTATGCCAAGACGCTGCAGTTGTTGCCGAAGGAGTTGCGTGCCCGCTTCATCGGTGGCACTTTTCACAAACGTGTCCACGGAGCGGATCCATCGCTTCTGGCGAGCTTTCGGGACACTTCGCGTGGCCAGCAGATCCTGGAGGACGTGACGCGCAGAAAGCCCAGGCAATGGCTGGCCTTGGACGACGACATCGAGGACTGGCCCCCCGCTATCCTGGATCGCTTGGTTGCGTGTGATGGCAAGACAGGACTGTCTGATCCGCAGACGCGCATGGCGCTTAGAAATATGCTTCAGAAATGTGATGCAGCGTTAGTCGGCAACCATTGAAACAGGGTCATCGTCAAACGCATTGACCCACAGAACTTCCAAAAATCAACGTCAACTGTGCACCTCGCGTCATTGCACAAGCCGCTCTGCTGCTGCGCAAGGCGCCTCGCCGGCCCTAGTCCGCGCGCACTCAGAAATCGGGTTGCTGCCTCACCGTTGAGCGAGCTAGGCGGTAAAGCTCACATTTCTATCATCACAACCCGGGAGGTGTATGTCCTAAGCGGATGGCGATGTCGCGCTGGGTGGACGTCAATGCCGGCCATATTAAATGCACCCTACTCTTGTCCATTGATAGCAAATCCGTTCTTTGCTTCGCGGTCCTTAGAGTAACTTTAAAAAATCCGGGATTATGATCTATTTGATTAATCTTGAGACGCCACAAAACGACGAATGCATATTTCGGCGTTAGATTTTTATTCTTCCTGAGATAGGTAAGTGCATTTTTTAGAATGTCGTTGTTCTCAGTCGCAGCCACCCTCTCCAGTGCATTGATACAAGATTCCATGCGCATTTGTTCTTCGAGACGATTCAGTCTACGTTTGGCTTCCTCTGGTGAAAGCCTGCGTCCTTGTTCGAAAACAGAGACATTGAATCGCAAGATACAATGTGATCCGACCCATAAATGGTGATGCGTTAGCTGATTCTTTATGCGGAAATGATAGCGAAGGCCGTCTTGCTCGCACAGTTCACAGATCTCATCTTTATGGTCATGATCAATTACTTCATCGGTGAATAACCATTCTTCAAATGCTTCGGGAAGGGTTGAACCCACAGATAAGGGAAGGATATTATCTCGAACGCGTTGCGGGTAACTCTGCATAACTGGTTAACTCCTTGGTTCGTTAAAGCTCGACTAGACCATGACGATGATGGGTGTAAGCCTTTGGGCACCCGCCAACACTACAATTGCAGCGTGAACACAATATTCTTGGACTTTGATGGAGTGATCCATCCCGAGTTCTGCCACGAGTCAAAGCACTTGTGCTGCTTGCCTGTGTTCGAGAACGTGCTGCGACGTTGCACGGATTGGGACGTGGTCATCACAAGTACATGGCGCCTTCAACGCTCGCTTGAGAGCCTGCGCTCACTTTTTTCCGATGATGTTGCTTCACGCGTTCTTGATGTGACACCTCGCTTTGCGGAACTGCATGACGTTCCAAATTCACTTCTTGCCTATGAACGTGAGGCCGAGTGCAATGCTTGGCTTCGGAACAACGATCGTATGGTGTTCCCCTGGCTTGCGATCGACGATAGATCCTGGCTCTTTCGTCCCTTCAATAGATCCGTATTCCTTGTGGATGGAACGACTGGTTTGACTGCTGTCACAGCGGAAGAACTTACGGAGCGGTTATTAAGCCTGTAGAGATAATGCGGAATTCACAGTAGTTTTCGTCTGACGTAGTCAGCACTAAGCACACCATTTTCGAACTTGTGTTTAATAAGCCCCCTTATTATTGAATTTTCCAGATTTCGCCAGTCCCCATTATTCCAACGACCCTTTGTCGAAACGGCAAGCTTCAGGATTTCGACCAGGGTTTCTTCTGGAAGCCTCGCATCGTTTTCAATTGGCTTGACTATCAGAGCATAGAAGGCTTCTTCATCCAGAACTTCAAGTTCAAAGAAATACTGTAATGAGCCATCAGGCAGCTCAATTTCACTCACCCAGCACAGCCGTCCTCTGGCATCGTCTCCTCTACCCACAATGGCCCAGGGAATATCTGTCGTTCCAAGTTGAGTAGGGAGCATGCAATATACCGCACTCCCAACAGCGACAGGATTTATTAATCCATAGTCCAATCTCTGTTTAATGACTTTTTCTTTCTCAAGCTGCATGAAACAGGCGGCCAGAGCGCTGAATCTGTTCTTTATCCCGCTTTGTGCGTGGGCGCTAAGGGAAGCGCTGCTGAGACTTCCCGACGAGGATTTATGCCCGGTACCATGGTTTTTTTTGCGTTTGTTTGATTTTTCGTCAGATTTTAGGGCCTGATCTGTAAAAATAACCTTTTTATACTCAATCCTCATGTCAGGCAAATCAGACCACATCTCGTTGATCGCCAGGTGAGATACATAATTTCCCAGCCTGGTATCTGCTGGCGGATGGATAACCACAGGGTCTCTGTTTAAGCCTTTGGGTTGTCCTTCAGGCCCAGAAAATGCTTGTGAAGATTGCTGCAAATTTATCGGTATTTTTTGGTTGGCCAGAACACGAACGAGAGGCACGGGAGGAGGCGGAAATTCAGAGTTATAAATCCACATCACTAGAATTGCGCCGCTTGAAAGCTGTTGACCGAGGAATGACAGTGTCATATCGTCTTTTTCCTTGTCTGCAGTCCAGTGCGGATGAGCTTGAATCCACGGATGGGGTATTCCCGCCCTCCGGGAGTTTTGTATGCCCAAAAATATGCCCTGCGCCTGCATGCTGGCATATTCAGAAGTCTCGAAATGTGCAATGGCACGGCAGCTAAGGGAAGATAATTTATGCTTGGTTAGGATCCTATAGGCATCGCCCTCCGGCGTGAACCCCGTTTCACTTTCTACAATCAAATTCCGCAACTCTTTGCTCCAATGATTGGAAAGTAATGCATTTGCAAGAAAGGAACATACGCCGTAAAATCTCCTGAATACCTCGTACGCTGGAATAATGAGCTCCAGCCCCGTGTCGCTATAGCATCGATAATAGGGTGCATCCCTAAAGTCGTGGAGTTGCCCAGCAATGTCTTCGCCGCCCAGGGGAAATTCTTGCATACCGTAATTCCCGTGGGTACGGATGTAGTCTTTTGGAGGAACAAGTATCCAACTCTGTGGGGGAATACGTAGGTTTTCAATCTTGATTTGATCGCCCATGATCAACCCATGTTGCATGGTCTTATCGTGCCAAAATGAGCCCAAGGGGAATGTTGGCAAAGAACCTGCTGCCTCAATTACCGACAACAGACTACAAGCTCCGCTGGCCCTTCTGGCATAGGCAAGACGTTCAGGAACCCGGTTATCAATCTCCGCAAACCACAGCTGCACACGTGGCGTCTCCATTTCATCGTTTTTGGGGAGTATCTTGGCGGCACCGACTAAACGGTACAAGGTGTCATTCAGGGGCAGTTGGGAGAATTGGGGATCTGAAACGGAGGACATGCTGGGCTGGGGAAGTGCACGACAGACTGCACGCAAGACTAGTGCTTGGCACCGACAGCCAAGTACAGCTAGTGCATAACGTTCTTCTGAACTGCCTAAGTAGTAATGTCAACAGCGTTGACGATTGCGATTTCCGTGGCGATCGGCGTGTAGAGATCTATTGGCACGTCAACCTCCTGGATGGGGCGCAGTGAAACGACCAACGAATACCTAGTAGACTTGCCGGCGCGTTCGGCTCCTGGCCAGTCCTTCCACCAGCCGCCTATGGGGAACACTGCGATGTGCGACTTCTCACGCAGCTGTGCCGCAGTCCCCCTCCAGACATCGCTATGCACAGAGCCTCTAGCGCGTAGCACTGCCCCGATTTGCCACTCGTTCTTATCGGGGTCCGACAGGCTTTCGTCTTCGTCAAAATCTTCAAGGCGATCAAGCTTGTTGATTCGTTGATTGAAGCGCACCTCATCTTCGCTGGCGCCTTTGACAGCAAATCGAAGCCCATGAGACTGATATCGGAATTTGCTCTGCCACCCTCTGCGGCTGGGATTCGGCTCTACAAAGAAGGATAGAGTTACCCTCATTTCCACAGCAACTTCACCTAAGGCCTCTAGCTCATCGGCTGGCCAAGGTAATTTGTGCAATTTCAGCTCTTTGAGTTTGACCTTGCTCTTTTCAAGCTGATACGGAACGATTGTGTCCTGAACGATGAGAGTAGGAGCGTCTTCGGCCGAAGCCAAGGAATTTTGCAGAGAGACTTTGCCGAAGCCATAGGTGCGCAAGAGTTCCCTCATGTCCCTTTTTTTCGCGCCTCTCGGCAGCTGAGCCAGCATTTGGGGAGTGAAGCGTGCGCCGTGTATTACCAAGGCACGAACAGTTTCTTCCCAATAGTTTGGATACCTAGCTCTTATGTGGGCGCAAATTCTTGCCACTTCTGCGGCCGCTGCACTAGTATCCCCTGTTTCGGCAAAAGGCCCCTGGTGCATTCTGTGGGATGTCGTCAATATTCGTAAGCTGCTAGGCCCCACTGCAGGAACATTGGTGTCATCAATCGTCGCATTTCCCCCTTCCGCTACAACGTCTGGCTTCAAGGGCCATGAATTTCGCCACAAGCGCGATGTAGTCGATGCCGGGGAGAGAGCACCACCCTGTGCGATGAGGGCATACGTCGGCCAGCGATGAATGTCCAAATAGGTCAGGTCAGTGCAGGCACCTACGGTGAGGCCATTCCAGGACTGGCCAGGGTCCTCGATGGAAGTAGAGTGGTTGATATCGGGGTAC
Organism: Delftia sp. WY8; assembly: GCF_018437695.1. NCBI lineage: Bacteria > Pseudomonadati > Pseudomonadota > Betaproteobacteria > Burkholderiales > Comamonadaceae > Delftia > Delftia sp. WY8. Next base: position 3,865,047 of record NZ_CP049795.1, on the reverse strand, counting down.
TGAGTCCAACCCTGCCAGGGCACGTTTCCTGCGGACATCACAAACAGCCGCTGTTTGAGCGCAAAGTCCGTGCCCCAGCTGATGCCCTTGATGTAAGGGTCAAGGCCGTTCAAGCCAAAAGCCAATTGATCTACGCACGCTGACCATTCCGTAGGCATCCCTGCTCCAGGACCGATCGCTGTAGTCATGGTCACAAAAATGCGTGAGCGTGCCGGATTCTTCTGTTCGACCTTGTCCACTGCTTTTGCCATGATCCAGCCGTACAGATGTGGTGGATTAGCTCCTGCAGGCGGGAAGATTTTCACCGACTCCATTCGATGAGGCACCTCGAGCTTCTGAGCATGCGCCAAAGGTGCCACCAGGTCGCCGTGACAGATGACGCCTGCCATCTCGGTTCCATGTCCATCTACATCCGTACCTGGACCCCACTCCGAATCCACCGCCATCACGTCCTCATGGGCTACAGCCTTCTCCAGCAGAGGATGGGCTCGGTTCACACCTGTGTCGAGCAAGGTGACATAGGGGCTTGTGCCTGGCTCGGCGAATGTGCATCGTTGCAGCAGCTCTTGCACCCAAGGGGCCTGCTCACGAGGCGCAAGATCTGAAAGAAAGAACTCTGCGTGTGGTTGAACGTACCGTATCTCGGCGATCAGATCCAACAGTCTGAGTGCGCCCTCCAATGCTTTGCGAGTCGTCCATGCTGCAACTACAACGCGACCTGGGAAGCTGAGGTAACTCGTTTCGACCTGAATACCGAACTGCACGGCAGCTGCTTGGAATGCCTTTGCTGTTGCGCTCGCGGTCCGGGCACCGTTGCGCAACCAGATTTGCAGCCAAGTTGCTTTCTCAGGCGCTGGTGGTGCCGCTTCCTCTGTCCACAACTCTGCAAAGGCCGCTCCACGAATTTTCTCTATTGCATTGACGAGCTGTGTATGGGGAGGCTTCCCATGCTTTGTCATAGGGCCGCTCAGGTACTTCCTTACCCGAGTCTCAAGCGCACTCAGCTTGCCTTCCGGAACATAAAGCGCAACGACTTGGGCTCCGCCACCGGACTGGGCAACAGTTAAAACCTCTATTTCGTCTTTGCGCCACTCGAGGGCTTTGACATCAAATTTCGCCTGAGCCGAAAACTCGATCGCAATGATCATTCCAGTGGACGTAGTCAGCCCGCGCTTTGCACGCTCTAAGGAAAGAGCTTCAGCGTCTAACCGTAGTTTCGCGAGTTGACGCAGCAATGCGCTGCCATGCTGCTCCCGGTCCCGCTGAAGCTCAGATGGCTTGGGAAACGAGTGAGTCGACTGGAAGCTTCGGTCGGTAGTGAACCCCGTAACTGACAAATGATCGAGATCTGGCATGGTGAGGGCAACGATTCATTTTGTTACCTCAATGTACCAGACCGGCCGGCCGGACGGCCGGCCGGCCGATCAGTTGTGCAGCTGGCTTGCAGCTCGCTCCTGCAGGTGGGTGAGAACGCTTTTTTCTGAAATGCTCGATCGTTCTTCAAGGATGGCGTCCTTGATGGCGTCCTCACAAGCCTTGGTGATCTCGGAGTGGGAAAGCCCCACTGCACGGGGGACCAGATTTGACCAGTTCAAGTCTGCAGGAGCCATCATCGTCAAACGATTGCGCAGCAGTTCATCGACTTGCGCTTCGTCTGGGGTGGCATATCGAATCACATCATCGAAGCGGCGAAAGAGCGCAGTATCAAGCGAAGCTCCGTGGTTCGTTGCCGCCACGATGATGCTGTCCGAGGTGTCCTGCTCGATCAGCTGCAAGAACATGTTCAGCGTGCGGCGCATCTCTGCAACGTCATGCTGCCCCCCCCGCTGCATGCCCAGCGAGTCGAACTCGTCAAAAAAGTACACACCGCGGGTGATCTTGAGAGCTTCGAAGACCAAGCGAAGCTTAGAGGCGCTTTCCCCCATGAACTTGGTGATGAGGCTGTCAAACCGCGCGGTGAAAAGCGGCAGCTTCAGCTCAGTAGCGAGCACGGCAGCCGTCATCGTTTTGCCTGTGCCGGGAGGCCCTACCAACAAGAGCTTGCGGCGAGCCGTCAATCCATGTTCACTGAGGCGCTCATGCTGACGCTGCTCCAGGAGCACGCGTTGCAGCTTCTGCTCCACCTCCCTGGACAGGACCATGTGCTTCAAAGGGTGCTGGGGGTACTGCGCTGTCAGCAGCTCAGCCAGTTCGCCGCGAGGCTGTACAAGAGGCAATGTCCGTGCGCGCGCACGGGGGGCAGCAGGTGCTCGCGCCTTTTCAATGAGCTCTCGCAGCTCCCCTGCAAGTTTTGAGTGACCACGGCGAGCTTCATCCGCAGCGACTTGAAGTGCCACGGAGATGAACTGTGCGTCTTCGTTGCCTGCGTAGGCTCTGAAAAGCGCTTTGATTTGGTCTGCTCTTGCCATGTTGTTTCCAATTTTGATTGTAGGTGAGGCTACTATCAAATTGTGCTATTGTTGCACATATGGTGTATCAATAGCACATCGATGAGTATTCAAACGATCCCTACACGACAAAGTGAACTGATCAGACAGGCACGAGGACAGCGCACCCAAGCCGAATTCGCGAAGCTCCTTGGCGTAGATCGTTCTTGTTTGTCGCGGTACGAGCGCGAGCAACTCGGTGCCCCGACATCCGTCATCAACCACTGCCTCGGTGCGATAGCAGCACAGTCGCGCTCCCCCGTAGCTGAAGTGGACCCTGTGCGCCGTGCACTGCGTTTGACTATCGACGCTACGAGGGAGTTGCAGATCGCCACGGCCCTGGATACCCGTGGGCAATGAATCTGACGGCAGCAGGGACGGATGCTCTTTGCCGTTCACCATCCCCACCGACCTGATCTTTACTGGCGGCGAGGCTCAGTCAGTTCCAAGTAAGCCCGATAATTGTTGGCGCCACACGTGATGGCGAACGCCCATGGACCAAGGTATGACTATGAATTTGACCGAACTACTGGCCGCGAAAGCTGCTCTGGATGCAGAAATCGCCAAGGCAAAGAAAACTGAAGCCACAGCCGCACTTCGTCGCGTACAAGAGCTCGTCACCGAGTTTGGCCTCACCTCTCAACAAGTCTTTCCGTTGCTGCCCGCCAAAAGCAAAAAGCAAGGCGTGGCCAAGTACCAAAATCCAACTACTGGCGCCACATGGACAGGACGGGGCAAGCCTCCTGCGTGGATCGTCGGCCAAGATCGCAACGCCTTTCTCATCGCTCAACCTGCCCAACATGAAGGGCCGTTCCTGGCAGAGATGGCTGCTGCGGCAGATCGCCGTAGAGCCTAATCTCGGTCCCGGCGTTTTCCGAGAACGCCTCACGCCAGTTCCAGCTCTCGCTGCAGGTTGGGCGACTTGTGAGGTCTGCCGTGAAGAGCCTGGCTCATCACGTGCAGCAAAGGCCCATCGCTGGCGACATTGGCGAAGAACTGCGGTGGATGAAAGCCACCCGCCATATCGCGTAGCTTGCTCAGCGGGATGGGAGATGCGAGTTGTGTCGGTTCGCTCAGCCCCAGTGCAAAGGCTTTTGGCAGGCCCGAAAAATACTCAAAGAACTCCTGGCGCTTGAGGCCGGATACAGTACCGAATCGCCTCCATAGAGTACTGGGGGCGAGTGTGTGCAGGCCTGTGACCGTGGCGCACCCGACGATGCTGCCCACCGGCATCTTTACGTAGATCCAGACCGTCGATCCAAGGGCGACATGCATGGGACGACGACGAAGCTCGACGGTCTTGGTGCCTTGAAGAATCCTGCTCGCATGCCTTTCTTCAAGAGAGATCAAGAAGTGGTGCGCGGCGTTCATTTGGAAATCCTTCAAGAAGAATATTTTCGATCTGCTCGGATGTGAGCATTCGGCTGGTCAGCAGCTGGGTGGGCTCGCCACAACCGAACCTTTTAAGGCTCTCCAGAGGCACAGGCTTCGGCAGGTTCTGCAGGTTGCTGAAGGCCACGACGGTCTTGATCTCGGACTTTCCGATGGCTGCGAGATCGATGGCCTCAAGCGCGGACCGGTCCAGGTCCCCTTTGTCGACCAGCCCCTGGGCACTCAAGTAGGCATTTGTCACCCTTGCCATGGCCACCACGGCTTTGAGCCCTTTGTTGCGCGTGGACTCGTAGAAGAACATCAGGCTGCCACGCTGGAAAGACTTCAAGGTTCTCGGAGAACTCAGATAGTGGCGTTGCTGGTAAAGCAAGGCTTTGGCACGCGGGAGCAGCTGCATCTGATCGAGATGACCCAGTAAGTGCTCTGCATAGTCCCGCTGGATGGGCACGAGCACACCCGGTCTGCCAGGCATGCATATCAGCGCTGGCGACAGCAAGGTTTCCAAGGCAAAAGCTGTGAGCTGTGTGCGTTGGCCGTCGGGGCGGGTCAGCTCGATGTATTGGTCGGCATCCCGGAAAATCGGCATCGACAAAGGTAGACCGATTTCGCTCGCACTTTGAAGTTTCGAACGATGTGTCGACCAGTTATGGGGGAGGACCACGCTGTAGAGGGATACCTTGTGCAACTCCTGCGCCTTGTCTGTGCCGGTGAAACCGATCTCCAGGGCGACTTCCCGGACCGATGCCTGCTGGGGTGCGAGGTTCAGTCGGACGCGTTGAACGTCTTCCTGTGTCCTTCCCATCAGATGAACGAGCATCAGGCGTGCCGCATCCGGAGCACACGTAACGCGTTCATCGACTGCCAAGTAGGCATCGCAAGTGCCCCCCCTGAGGCCGCTGGGCCACATCAGATATCCGATGACTTCAGAGCCTTGTGCAACGATGTAACGATGGCGAGCGCGGCTGTTGCCATCATCGGCAGCCCATGCAGTGGACTGCTCCACCAGACCGACCCCCAGGCGTCCAAGGAGCTCACGAACCGCCATTTCGTTGCCGCAGGTGAGCTCCTTGAGTTCAAGTGTGTCACGTGTGCTGGCAGTGATGGCTCCAAGCTCAGGATCAATCTCCCCCAGAACCTGGAAAGCAGATGGGGAGAGCACTTCGATGCCGTACCGTGAGCGCAGCATGGCAGCTGCATCACAAATGGCGCCGTCACTGGTCACCAAGCCTGCTAGCTTGTGATGTATCACGGTGCCCAGGTGCCGCAGGTCAGACAGGTCGTTGCTTGTCAGGGCATCTGCTGCGAACCGCTCCGCAAAAATCATAGGAGCGAGTTCGTTGGTGAGTTGCGCCATCACATCGTCAGGAGGGGCCGCGAATTTCGGGAAAACTTGCCCCAGGCCCTGCATGGGGTCGGTCTTCCCTCTCGTCGCAGATCGCTTAAGCTCGACATCAAACTCTGTGCTCAACGCAAGACGGCACACGCCCAAACGTTCGAGAGCAAACAGGTCGACGACATCTTGGTGACGCGCTCTTCGCGGCCCCAGATCGAACATCACATTGAGGTCCAGCAGATAAAGCTTGGTGGCAGCAGGGGGCTCTGCCGCAAGGCCCAGTGGATCTCGGTGATTAAGCCCGCTGGTTGCAAAGAGCTGTCGAGTTGGTAGTTCGTGGCTGCGCAGCACCAAGGTGCGACCCCGTGTCTTGCCCCCAGGGGTGGTGCGATAAGCATAGAAGTCCTGGCTTTGCCAAAACTCCTGGGATAAGCGCAGGTCTTCAGCGACTCGAGCACCAATGGCGATGTAGTTCAACGCACTCAAATGTGCCTTGAGCGCGTCGAGCATCGTTTTTGCAACGTTGTGACGGCGCAATTGCGGATCGACATGGATCTGACTCACGTAGCCCCGTGGAAACCGCGTAGCAAACAGCAAGTGGCCTGCATAACAGGCCTGGCCAGCTCGGTGAGCAACTGCAACGATAAGCCGTTCACCGGTTGCAGCCTCGTTGTAAACACTGAAGGGAAACCAGCCCAAGGCATCGCGGTCACTTTCAGCGGCTTGCACAACTTTGGCGACGAATGGCAGGACATCTTGGCGCTTCGAAAGCAACTCGATACTGAGCTTTTTGGTTTCCATGCAGTCAACGCTCCACCTGGTTAAATTGATGGGCAGGACTGTATCAAAGCTGTTACGTATAGCTGCAGCCAATAAAACCATGGGCATCGACTTGCAATGCGTGAAAGATGGGAGGCGAAAGATGTGCGTGCCTTCGCGAACTATGGCCTTGTGTGTACATACACGATTGGACAATGGCCTGAACCCAGGGTTGCTCCGCTCCACACACGCAGGCTTCTGTCGCGGGTTAGGGGTGGGTGAGAGGCGCATAGGAATACTGTATATAAATACAGTTCTCCGGTCAAGCCTCAGAAACAGTTGACGTATTCCGTAGCGCATCTGATTGCTGAAGTTCGCCAGAGCCTGTAGATGCCTTGGGCATCTTCGGTTCAGTGGCGTGCTTGCTTTCGGTTCGTCGGGATTTCGTACTTTCTCAGATGGTAGGAAACAGCAGATGTGCTGAGGCAGTCACTTATCAGTCGGCCCGGGAACACCCAAGGGTTGAAGTCTGACCCACCCAAATGTTCTGGTGACTGCAGCGCCCGGACAAACGCGCCCACTTCTTGCGGCACCTCCATCCAGCGATCCTTCAGGCGCATCTGCAACCCTGTCGCCCAGTCAACGTCCTGGTGTCTCAGCTGAAGTATTTGCGTCAGTGGCACGTTCAGTAGGTGCGCAAGTAACGTAGCGGTCAACGACAACTCAGTTGAGCGAGGAGGTTTGCCCGCAATGGCATCCATCAATAGCCTTGCGTACCGCGCTTGCGGCAGCAGAGATTGTCTGGGTGCCGTGCGCTTGCCGGGCACCTTCAGGCGCATCCCGTGCCGGCTCGCCAAGTGCGACAAGTAGGGGGTCAGTGATGCGCGCAGGCCTGGCTTGCTTCGTAAGAGTGCATCGACTGCTTCCTGCTTGAGTTGCGTTGCGCGTCCCACCTTGGCGGCAGTCAACAGGGCAATGGCAGCAGAAAGATAGGACTTGCGACTTCGCACATTCAGCGGCTTTTGCCGTTGGGCCAACGCCGTATCAAAGGCTTGGAGATCGGCGGCCCAGGGCTTGCCAGTAGCGCCCTTGAGCTTGCTTTGCACCAAGGCCTCATCCGAGTTTTGGCGGCGCGCTGCAGCGTCTTGGAGGAAAGCGCCTTGTTCCACCAAAAACTGCATTAGCAACCCCATTTGCCGCAGCTCCTGCGTTGTGAAGGTCTCCAGCAACACTGCCTGGTCCAACGGGACGGATGCCTGCTGCAGCGCGATGTCTATGCGAGTGATGAACTGCAAGTAGCGCGAAGCATGCGCCGCCAACTTGCTTGCCCGCTGCGATGAATTGCCCCACTGCGTGAAGTCCGCGTACAGCTGCTTCGCCTGTTGAGTCACTAGCATGTGCTGGGCTGACTGCTGCCGTTTCACATTCCCGCGCTTGATGGAACAGCTGAAACAAGGCGAGAAGCCCGTTCCCTGCACGCGCGAGCCGCAATCTGGACAGTCATGACTGGGACCATCCAGTTCGCAGCACTTGCTGCAAAGATGGCAACCAGCGAGCGTCATAAAGTACTGAGTGCGGTGCTTGTGACAGTGGCTGCAGGTAGCCTGAGTAACTTTGCGCAGACAACGCTCACACATCTGGCCACGCTCAGGAAAGCCGCGCGACCTGCTCAGCCTCGCGCTCGGCGTTCCACACGTATCGCAAGGTCTTGAAGTGCGGTAGTAAGGCGCACATGATGCGCATGCAACGCGGTCTCCGACCCGCAAAGCGGCTTGGGGAGTCAAACGGCCGCAACGCAGACATGTGCGGTCCTGCCGTGCACATTTCCCACATACCGGCGAGGTTGCATGCTTGTGGGCTCTGGCCGTCTCGCCGCAGATCTGGCAGGTTCGCGGAGGAAAAACTGCTGGGTAGCAATTGCTGCAGTACTTCACTCCATGATGGATGCGGTGGGCCTTGTCCATCGATCGCCCACAGTTGCCGCACGCTGAACGCAGTGCATGTGCGAAATATTGTCCCGGCGACCCATCAGCTTTGGATTGGGTCATAGCCGTGCCCTCACACGCGATGCAGTGGAGCGCCTGACCGACAAACGCAATGCAATCTGAAGGATCCTGCGGGCACGCAGCTGAGGATCACGCGGCACTTCCCAGCACGACCTTGGCGTCGTACGTGCCTGCGGCAAAGCACGAACGTAACACTCGTGGACTCCAACTTCTCTTGTGTAGCACTCCATATCCTCGTCAAACCTGGCCAAGGCGTTCTCCAGCAGGTGGCTGCGAGCAAAGATTCGCCAGTAGCTCCACGGTTCTCCTGCGCCTGAAAAATCAGGAGCCTTTTTCGCCCTCTGAGTGATCAACCGATAGGCCAACGCCAAAGGCAGCGGGTGCCCGAGAAACGCCTGCCTCCACAACGCATCGACACGCTCTTGCTGCGCCTGCTGCCGCGCAGAACAGGTAGATGGATGTGCGCTGTACAAAGCAAAGGCGCAACACTCGCAGCGCCCCAAAACAAGAGAGTCGTTTCGATATGGAGCGAACGGGGCGCCACAGTGCGGACACGCATCCATGAGACTGACGCCGTGCCTGAGGCAAATCCACGATGAAGCTAAGCGCCAGTGCATATGCAAATGGCGCGGCATATCTTCCCTTAGGCAAGCAGGGCAGAACAGCTGCCCAAAACGAAGCCTGCGCCGATGGTAGATCCCTAAAGGCAGCAGCCAAGGCAGAAAGCCGCTGCGGTGCACAGGTACTGCTGCTGCAGCCAGCTGACTGCAATAGGTCATACAACGAACCTGCTCCAGCCTGCAGCCACTGGCCGCTGCAATGGCTTGCAACATCTCCTCGGACAAGCTGCGGTCCAGATCCCTGGTCCAAACGAAGTAGCCCAGGCCCAGTCGATGAGACAAGACTGCAGGCTGCTCCCCCCGAGCCCATGCCCAGCGCACCAAGAACGAGCCCAGCGTCTCTTGGGAATATGGCTGCATGATTGTTCAGCTCGGCCGCGGCGCCGTGACCAAGCGGCTCCTTGTAAAAGACTGGCAGGCGCCTTGCAGAATCTCGAACGTCACCCGCTCGCCACCATCTTTGAGCACGCGCTCGACAGCTTGGAGCGTGATCTTTCGTACGGACCCGATGGTGCCATCGCAGCTTTTGAACACCTCAAGCGCCATCTTGGGGGCGGTCAGATTCGACGGCCTGGCGAGCGGCATCAGTCGCTCAAAAGATGCGAGCAGCTTGAGAAAACTCTCATCTGCCTGCCAACGGGGCAACGCCAATCGAGTGAAACGACTGACGAACTGAGTATCGATAGCCAAGGCCCTTGAGACGTCGACAGTCCCGCACGCCACGATGCTTAACTGACGCATGTTAGAGAGCCTCTTGAGCGAGGCCATGAACTGCTTTTGCTGACGCGCGGGGCTGTTGAGCATGGCGTGCAACTCATCGAGGACCAGTACAGAAGTGCGCTGCACGGCCAATTCTTCATGCGCAAGCGCTTCCAGCCGTGCTGGGGGGGCGTCGGGCCGATGCGTCACGTTCAAGGCACTCAGGATCGCGCTGTACAGCCGTCGTTCATCAGCACTCGCAGGTGTCTCGACCCACAACACCTTGGTGATCGGATAACCGGCCTCATCCAGCACGATGGGGTTGTTGGCAATGAACTGCCGCGTCAACGTGGTCTTGCCATTGTCGCTGTCTGCGATGACAGCGCGACACTCAGGTTTAAGCGAACGAGGGAACGCCACCAGATCCTGCAGGTCTCGCAAAATATGGTCGTAGGCGGGGTAGCCGAACAGGTGGTTCGAGCGAACGAACTCCAGCTTTTCGGGCAGTGAAGCCTCCAGCATTTGAGCCGTAGCTTCGTGTAGATGAGGAAATTGATTCATCGTCACGCTACGCATTGAAGCCCGTAATTTTCTTGCTCAAGAATGCTTCAAAGGGATTGGCCCCCGATCCCACAGGCTCCCGCGCAGGCTGCATTTGCGTTTCGACAACCGACCGGTCTGCGCCACCACTTCGAGGCGACGAGGATGGAGGCTTTCGCCTCACTCTCTTCGTGTCTGCCACAGCATTGGCCTCTCTGTGGGCGCTACGCAAGCGGTAACCTGCCTTGGCCTTCTTGTCCTCCAGCTGGCTTCCTTCGTGCTGCCTGCGGGCCTCAATCGCAATGTGCTCTTCCACGCCCACGTAGCCGTCAACCTCGTCATCTCCGGGAGCTTGAAATGGATAGCGATCGAGCTTCACGTACTGCTTGACCTCGGGGTCGAGAAACCACACCTCACGCCGGCGCCGAGGATGGTACTTGACGGTGAATTTGCGCTTCTCCGAAGGATGGTCGGGATCGCTTGCATTGATCCATCGATTGAGAGCCTCGTGATAGTAGTCAGCCTTGTTCATTCGGACGCCCGAGGGCGACACCACACGCGACTCCAGCGGGAGAAAGTCCAACTTGAGCTTTTCTGGATCCGCGATCTGGATCGGAAGTCCGGCTGCCATTGCGCCATCCGTGCCCAGAATCTTCTCCTCCCAAACGATCAATGGCGGCTTCATCAGGGCACCGTGTTTGTGAACGTGGTAGTGGTTTACAACCCAGTCTGCAATTTCGATCTCCAGCTCATGCAAGGTGTATGCAGACTTTTTCTTGGAGTCATAGGTTCCCCGCTGCTGAGGGTTGGAGAACGTCGTGCCAGGCTTCTTGCGCAGCATCATGTTGACATTGCCCACGAGGCGCTCGATGTAGGCCCCGTAGCGTGGCTGCTTGACAGGCCGAAGTTCCAAACCGATAGCGTTCTCCTTGCAGCCGAACTTAAGGGCCTCCCCGCGAAATTCCTTGGCGTTGTCACACAGCACCTTGCGAATCTTGCCGTGCACAGGCCAACGGCCCGGCAAACCGAGGGATGCGAGGTAATCCTGTTTTGGCAGCATGCCCATCGCCAGGGCCATGCCGGCAGCCACTGCTGAAGGGCGGTCCATACTCAGATAGAAGCCGATGATCACGCGTGTCAGGCAGTCAATGACCAGGGTCAGCCAAGGCCGTCCCCATGGCATCCGTGTGTCAGAGAAGACCACGATCATGTCGAGTTGGACATGGTCGATCTGCACCGGATTGAGAGGACTGACGGGTTCGGGGAACACACCGGGAGTAGGCATGTCCTTGTCTGCCAGTGCAACTTGACCTCGCTTGCGCCGAACCCGGTTTAGAGGGAGTGCAGCGATCCTGTTACGCACGGTGTTTTCGTGGGGGACGGGCTTGTGCTCGAGCTCGCAACGGTCTTTCACGGTCTGATAGATATCCCGAGGCGTCAGCTGCTGCGACGACAGGTACAGCTGGTCTATCGCCTCCTGAATGAACTGCTCCACACGCTCATCAAGCTTCGTGATGCTGGGGGCGCCTCGCTTGCCATCCATGAGGCCCACGAGAGAGCCACAGCCGTTGTAGTTCTTGATCCACTTGTAGAGCGTGACAGCGGAAACCCCGGACTGCCTGGCATGGTCCTCGACATCTTTGCGAGAGCGCTTGCGCATTGCCAACAACGGGGCGATCACGTCCAGACGCTTTTCAGCCTTCGCAATCTCGGCAGCAGTAAAGGCCAGCAGCGCTGGTGGCAGGGCTGACGGTCCAGCAACCATCTCCCCTGTAGCCCCAGCTTCATGTTCGGGCACGAGCGTGGTGATCGAAGACAGCTGGTTGATGAACGCGACCTCTGAGCGGCCGGTATCAATGTCTTCGATGATCACCCGATCGGTGGAGAGAACACGGCGCACGATGCAAGCTTTCTGCTTGAACACCACCGGGGCTCCAGGGCTGACAGCGAAGCCAGAAGCATGCAGTTCATTTGCCATACAGCGTAGGTTCCTCGTACCAAATTTCTGACTTCATCGTTAGCCTTTGCCGGAGATTCGCGCCGATGGAGCCATTCGCCACCATTCGCCACATGGCGCCCACAGCTTGCATGCGGTTGGTCAGGTCCATGAAGGTTGCAGCCAACAGTTCCGAAGGTGTGGAGACTTGAAGCTCTTGCAGAGTCTGTAGGAGCATCAGAGCCGACTTGCCATCGGAGGGATACGAGCGGTAGTCACGCAGAAAGGTGACATTTTTCAGATAGTCGTCGCGGATGTAGCGTTCATCGACAACCTGAAACCCCCAACGCCGCTGCGCGCAAACCATACGGGCGGCCCGGAAACCCGCTTCGAGGTCGCTCCATCGATCCCGAAGTTCATCCAGATACTTGACCTCAAAAAGCAGGGGCCGTGCAGGCTTCCTGAGCGGACTGCCCCGAGAAGTAGCCAAGTAGTCAGGCGTGTATGTGCGCTCCTCGCCAGATTCGAGACGGTACCGGATCTTCATCGGTTGGTGGGTGATGCGTGCTATCCGAGGATCGAAGTCCATCAACAAGACCAGATCGCGCTCCAAGGTGCTCTCGAATGACACCGTCTGCCCATCCAAGGTTTGCACCCGCCCGGTGACCGAACGGTAGTTCATAGGGACCTGCCGAACACCAAGATCGCTTTCAGTAACGTCAATTATTGTAATTTTCATATCAGTTAACTAATTCAATGTATTGAATCAACCCATTCGACAGACCTGATAGACCATTGTGTAGCAAGATGTGACGCCGTGGTTAAGCTTTTCGTTGTAATCGACAGAGGCTCGCCGCCGCGCCCTGGCGAGATCTCGCAGTCCCATCACGGAGTACTGTTTCTGGACGAATTCCCCGAGTTCGCACGCAGCGCGCTGGAGGCGCTGCGCGAGCCGCTGGAGACCGGCCAGATCACCATCGCCAGAGCCGCCCAGCGCTGCGAATTCCCCGCGCGCTTCCAGCTCGTCGCGGCCATGAATCCCTGCCCCTGCGGCCATTGGGGATCGACGGTGCAGCGCTGCCGCTGCACGCCCGACAAGGTGGCGCGCTACCAGGCGCGCATCAGCGGCCCGCTGCTGGATCGCATCGACCTGCATGTGGAAGTCGGTGCCCTGCCCCCGCAGGAGCTGCTGGCCGCGCGCTCTGGCGAGGCCAGCGACACCGTGCGCGAGCGCGTGGTCCAGGCCCGCGCGCTGGCCCTGCAGCGCCAGGGTAGTGCCAACCACCAGCTCCAGGGCCAGGCCCTGGACGACCACCTGGGCCTCTCGCCCGAGGCCCTGACCTTCGCCCACAAGGCCGCCGCACGCCTGGGCTGGTCGGCCCGCAGCACCCACCGCGCGCTCAAGGTGGCGCGCACCATTGCGGATCTGGCGGGCAGCGCGGCAGTGGAGACGGGGCATGTGGCGGAGGCCATGCAGTATCGGAGGGTGTTGCGGTTGCCTTCATGAGGATCTGCATTGGACGCGGTTGCCTGGTTATCGGACTTATTTCTGATATTCCGAAATTTCCTCCTGAATGAGACGAAGTACTCCTGAATTTCGGAATATTGGAAATTGTTTTGAAAATTCCCTAAGAAATCCTAGAATTTCGGAATATCAGAAATAAAGCCAATCCATCCATGCCGTCTTCCACGCCCATGAACGGCCCGCAGCAGGATCCCCTGCAGCCCGGGGCCGTGGTCATCGCTGACCTGTCCGGGCTCGGCGCCCAGATCCGCGCCATGCGCAAGGCCCAGCAACTGCGCATCGATGACACGGCAGCCCTGTGCGGCGTGTCGCTGGATCTGCTCTCCCGTCTGGAGAACGGCAAGGGCGGCGTGGGCTCCGACAAGCTGCTGGCCGTACTCGACGGGCTGGGCCTGGCCATGGTCATCGCGCCCAAGCAGGACGCCCTGATGGCACGGCTTCCACGGGCCTGAAGCGCACATGGCCACGCCGCCGTCGCTTTCGCTTTCGCTGTGGAACGATGTCGGCACGCACGTGGCCGATGTGACCCATGACCCGCACAACGATCTTTGGGGACTGCGGTATGCGCCTGCATGGCTGGAGCATGGACGGCCTTTCTACTTGGCGCCCTGCCTGCCGCTGGCCGCTCCCGAAGGGGGCTACGACTCGCGCTCCATCCGGCGTTTCATCGAGAACCTGCTGCCCGAAGGCGCGGCGCTGGATTTGGTGGCCAGAAGTCAGGGCATAGGCAAGGGCAACATCTTCGGTCTGATACGCGCCCTCGGCGCCGAGACCACCGGGGCTTTCCGGTTTCAGGCCGACGGCAGCAAGCCCGATCCTCAGGCCGCCAATGCCGCTCGCACCATATCGACCGCAGAACTCTCCCAACGCATTGCAGACCGAGACACACGCCCTTTCATCGAGTGGGATGGCAAAGTGCGCATGTCGGTGGCCGGCTACCAGGACAAGCTGCCCGTGCACGTGGAAGGCGAGAGCGCGCAGGAGGGCTCCATCTTCCTTCCCGACAACGTTCCGTCCACCCACATCCTCAAACCCCAGCCGCGCGACAGCGCGGTGCCGCACATGGTGGTGAACGAGCATTTCTGCATGCGCCTGGCAGCGGCCATGCGCTTGCCTGCAGCCGAGGTGCAGATGCTGCACGTGCCACAGCCGGTGCTGGCAGTCAGGCGCTTTGACCGTGTGCGGCAGGCGCCGCAAAGGCGGGTCCTGCGCACACACATCATCGATGCATGCCAAGCGGGCGATCTTCCCGTCAGCTACAAGTACGAGCACCACATCGGCAGCGTGGGCGATGCCCGGCTATACCGCGACGGCATGAGCTTTCCCCGGCTGTTCGGTCTACTGGAGCACTCGGTGGCGAAGGCTGCGGACAAGCTGGCAATGATCCGATGGGCGTTGTTCCAGATACTGATCGGCAATGGCGACGCACATGGCAAGAACTTCTCCTTCCACGTGCTGCCGCAGGGCCTGGCGACCGCGCCCTGGTACGACCTCGTCAGCGTGGCCCAGTATTCCGATGTGTCCCAGGAACTGGCGATGGCCTTCGGCGACTGCTTTGCGCTGGAGGAACTCACACCCTTCGAGTTTGCGCATTTCGCGCACCTGTGTGCGATAGACCGCAGGCTGCTCGCACGTGAAGCCCAGCGCATGGCCAGGGCAGCCCCCGGTGCGGCGGCCAAGGTTCTGCGCGAATCGCCTTACACGCCAGAAGAGCACGTCTTCGCCCAGCGCATCGCCGCCTATGCGACCACCCAGGCCCAAAGACTGGTGGACATCGCCCAAAAGGCAGCAGCCTTGCCTTCCGACCTGTTCTGAGTCTCAGGCAGACGCTGCCGGGACGGCTTCCACGCACAGGGCCTCTTCGCCCTGCACACCCTCGATCCCCAACACCTCCACGCACGCATGCAGCGCAGGCGACCAGCCCTGGCGCGCGGGCACGACGAACCAGGTTTCCACGCGGGCGACTTCCTGGGCGAGTGCGCCGGGCAGGGCCGTGATGTGCACGCCGAAGCGGTGCTGCTGGGCCTGGACCACGCTGCGCGGCAGCAGGCCGTAGCCCATGCCGGCGGCCACGCAGCCGAGGATGGCGTCCAGCGATCCCATTTCCATGATGCGTGCGGCCACGCCGCGCGTGGCCAGCAGCAGTTCGATGCGCTGGCGGTAGCTGCAGCCCTGGCGGAAGGCCAGGAAGGGCACGGCGCTGAGCTGGGCGGCATCGGGAAAGCGCGGCAGCGCGAATGCGGTGACCAGCACCAGTTCCTCCTCGAAAACCTTCCAGCCCTGCAGCCGCGACTGGGGCGGCATGCCCGAGACGAAGGCGCAGTCCAGCCGCCCTGCCAGCAGGTCGGCCAGCAGCTCGGCCGTAGTGGCCGTGCGCAGCTCCAGGTCCAGGCCGGGCCGGGCCTGGTGCAGGCGCGCCAGCAGCGGCGGCAGGCGCAGCGCAGCCGTGGTTTCCATGGAGCCTATGCGCAGCGCGCCTGCGGCCCGGGCGCTGCCCTGCAGCAGCGCCAGCGCCTCGTCATGGTCGGCCAGCATGCGCCGCGCGTATTGCTCCAGCAGGCGGCCGGCAGGCGTTGCGTGCACGGGCGCGCTGCGCTCCAGCAACTGCACGCCGGCCTCGTCCTCGAGCTTTTTCACATGGGCCGTCACGTTGGACTGCACGGTGTGCAGTTGCTGCGCGGCAGCGCCGAAGCTGCCGCTGTCGCAGACGGCCAGGAACATGCGCAGGGACTTCAATTGCATCGCGGCTCCAGTGACATCCATCTTCAATCGAGATCGACGCCATCATTTTGAATCATTGGACATGATGGGCGGCAGCGCCTAATGTATGCCCATCCTCCCCGCATGGCGCCCACTCCCGTGATCCAACGCAACGAAACTTCCCTGCTGCTGACCGGCTTCATGGCCACGCTCAGCGGCGTCGGCCTGGCGCGCTTTGCCTACACGGCGCTGATGCCGCAGATGGTGCATGCCGGCTGGTTCAGCGGCGAGCAGGTGGCCTATCTGGGCGCGGCCAATCTGCTGGGCTATCTGATCGGGGCGCTGGCGGCCGCGCCGCTGGCCGAACGCCTGGGCGCGCTGCGCGTGCTGCTGTGGTGCTGGGTGGCCCTGGCGCTGAGCTTTGCGGCCTGCGCCTGGCCGCTGCCCATGCCCTGGTTCTTTGCCTGGCGCTGCATCTCGGGCATTGGCGGCGCCATCCTGATGGTGCTGGGCCCCTCCGTGGCCCTGGCGGCCACGCCCGTGCAGCGGCGTGCGGCCCTGGGGCCGCTGATGTTCTGCGGCATAGGTGCCGGCGCCCTGCTGTCGGCCACGCTGATACCGCTGCTGGCGTGCCAGAGCCTGGGCGCCGTCTGGTGGGCGCTGGCGGCGGTCTGCGCCTGGGCCGGCTGGCTGGGCTGGCGCCATGTGCGGCGGCTGCCGGTGCCTGCGCCCATCGCCATCACGCCCCATGCCCGGCCCGTGCCCGCCGCGCCCCTGTGGACGCTGCCCGTGGTGCTGGTGATGCTGGCCTATATGACGGACGCCTTCGGCTTTGTGCCGCACACGGTGTTCTGGGTGGACTACCTGGCGCGCGAGTTGCAGTTGGGCGATGCCTATGCCTCCACGCAGTGGGCCGTGTTCGGCCTGGGCGCCATTGCCGGGCCGCTGGTGGCCTCGCTGTGCGCCACGCGCTTTGGCTGGTGGGGCACGACCACGGGCGCCTATGCGGTCAAGACCCTGGCCATTGCCATGCCGCTGTTCTGGGTAGGATTTGCGGGGCATGCGACCTCGTCCTTCCTGGTGGGCGCGCTGTCGCCGGGCATGGCGGCCATCACCTCGGGCTACCTGATGCAGCTGATCGGCCCCGTGCAGCACAAGCGCATGTGGGGCTATGCCACGGCGGCCTTTGCGCTGATGCAGGCCGTGTCGGGGTATTTCATGGCCTGGAGCTATGCGGGCCTGGGCTCGTACCAGCGCCTGTTCGTCATCGGCAGCGTGTCGCTGCTGCTGGGCACGCTCATGATCGCCGCCAGCCGCGCCAGCGCGCGCCGCCAGGCCGCCGCATGAGTGCGCGGATTCGAGACAGGAAACAAGGAGTCGTATGAGCACCGCAAAGACCGCGTGGATGGCCCGCCTTGGCGTGCGCCATCCCATCATCCAGGCCCCCATGGCCGGAACGTCCACGCCCGCGCTGGCGGCCGCCGTCACCGATGCGGGCGGCCTGGGCTCGCTGGGCATTGGCGCCAGCGGCACGGAGCAGGCGCGCCAGCAGATCGTGCAGGCGCGCGCGCTGACATCGGGCGCCTTCAACGTCAACCTGTTCTGCCACCGGCCGGCCCGGGCCGATGCGCAGCGCGAGGCCGCCTGGCTGGCCCATCTGGCGCCCGAGTTCGCGCGCTTCGGCGCCGCGCCGCCTGCCACGCTCAACGAGATCTACGCCACCGCCGTCGGCAACGCGGCGCTGCAGGCCATGCTGCTGCAGGAGCGGCCCGCCGTGGTGAGCTTTCATTTCGGGCTGCCGGAGCAGGGCTTCATCGACGCGCTGCGCGCGGCCGGCGTCGTGACCCTGGCCAGCGCCACGTCGCTGGACGAGGCGCGCCAGGTGGAGCAGGCCGGTGTCGATGCCATCGTGGCCCAGGGCGTGGAGGCCGGGGGGCACCGCGGCACGTTCGATCCCGCGCAGGACCGCATGATGGGCACCTTCGCCCTGGTGCGCGTGCTGGCGCGCAACACGGCCCTGCCGGTGATCGCGGCGGGCGGCATCATGGATGGCGAAGGCATTGCGGCCGCGCTGGGCCTGGGCGCCTGTGCGGCGCAGCTGGGCACGGCCTTCATCCTCTGCCCTGAATCGTCCGCCAGCCCGGCCTACCGTGCCGAGCTGCGCAGCGAACGCGCCCACCACACGGGCATCACCGCCGCCATCTCGGGCCGGCCGGCGCGCGGCATGGTCAACCGGCTGCATGCGCTGGGCGCCAGCCATGGCCAGCCCCTGCCCGACTATCCGCGCGTCTACGACGCAGGCAAGGCGCTGCACCAGGCGGCCTCGGCGCAGGGCAGCTCCGACTACGCAGCCCACTGGGCCGGCCAGGGTGCGCCGCTGGCGCGCGAGATGCCGGCCGCCGCGCTGGTGCAGACGCTGGCCGGCGAACTGGCGAGCGCTCAGGCAGGCCGCTAGAGCGTGTTATCCACTAAAGTGCCGCCAGCCCCTGCTCCAGGTCGGCGATGAGGTCGCGCGGCGACTCCAGGCCGATGTGCAGGCGCACCACGGGCCCGCGCGCACTCCAGTCGGTGACGCTGCGCGCCTGCGCCATGTGCGCGGCCGTCGCCAGGCTTTCGTAGCCGCCCCAGGAGGCGCCGATACCGAAGAGGCGCAGGGCGTCGATGAAGCGGTCCACGGCGGCCTCGGCGGTACCGGGCTGCAGCTCCAGCGACACCAGGCCGTTGGTGCCCTGGCAGTCGCGCAGCCACAGCGCATGGCCGGGGTGCGTGGGCAGCGCGGGGCAGAACACGGTGGCCACGGCCGGGTGCTGCTGCAGCCAGTGCGCCACCTCCAGCGCATGCGCCTCGTGCATCTGCAGCCGTGCGGCCAGCGAGCGCATGCCGCGCAGTACCAGCCAGGCATCGTCGGGGCTGACCACCATGCCGAAGGCATCGCAGCGCGCGGCCAGTGGCTCCCAGGCGGCCTCGGTGGTGGCCACGGTGCCCATCATCACGTCGGAGTGGCCCGACAGGTACTTGGTGGCTGCCATCACCGAGACATCGGCCCCCAGCGCCAGCGGCCGGTACTGGCAGCCCGACCCCCAGGTGTTGTCGGCCACGACCAGGGCGCCGCGCGCATGGGCCATGGCCGCCAGCGCGGGCAGGTCGCACATCTCGTAGACCAGGGAGCCCGGGCATTCGGCATAGACCATGCGGGTGTTGGGGCGCATGCGCGCCTGGGCGTCGCTGCCATCGGCCGCGAAGAAGTCGTACTCGATGCCGTAGGGCCGCAGCCATTGCCCGGCCAGGTGGCGCACGGGCTGGTAGGCGCTGTCGGTCAGCAGCACATGGTCGCCGGGGCGCAGGTAGCTGAGCAGGGCCATGCCGATGGCCGCCAGGCCGGTGGGCAGCAGCCGCGTGCGGTGGGCGCCTTCCAGCTCGCTGACGGCGTCTTCCAGCGCAAAGCCGGTGGGCGTGCCGCGCGCGCCGTAGCTGAAGATGCGCTCGCCGGCGCGGCGCTCGCGCATCTCGCGCTGCTGTGCCGTGCTCTCGAACAGCACGGTGCTGGCGCGCACCAGGGGCGGGTTGACGGCCGTGCCGCCCGCATAGGCCGGGCGCTTGCCCGCATGCAGCAGCCGGGTCTGCAGGTCCAGGGCGGGGGCGCCAGGGGCGGATGCGCCAGGCACGGGGGCGTGTTCGGCAGCCATCAGTCGATCTTCGCGCCCGAGAGCTTGACCACGCGCGACCAGCGCTCCATGTCCTGGCGCAGCTGGGCGGCAAAGGCCTCGGGCGTGCTGGCCACGACTTCGCTGCCGCCATCGACGACCAGCTTGGTCACTTCCGGCAGTTGCAGGGTGCGCACGATGGCGTCGTGCAAGAAGGCAACGCGCTCGGGCGGCGTGCCGGCGGGAGCAAAGAAGCCGTACCAGTCCTCGAAGCGCGCATTGCGCAGGCCCAGTTCCTCCAGCGTGGGCACCTTGCCGAACACGCCGATGCGGCGCGGGCTGGTGACGGCCAGCGCGCGCACCTGGCCCGCCTGGATCATGCCGGCCACGGACGAGGTGGAGGTGATCAGCACATCGACCTGCTGGCCCAGCAGATCGTTGATGGCCGGCCCCGCGCCCTTGTAGGGCACATGGGTCATGGGCACGCCGTTTTCCTTGGACAGCACCACGCCCACCAGGTGCGACAGCGTGCCGTTGCCGGGCGTGGCATAGGTGACGCGGCCCGGCTCGCCCTTGCTGCGCGCCACCAGGTCGGCAAAGCTCTTGAGGGGCGAGGCCGAGGCCACCACGATGGCCAGCGGCGCCGCGTTGATCTGCGTGATGGGCACGAAGTTCTTGAGCGGATCGAAGCCCGGCGCGCTGTAGAGCGCGGGGTTCACCGCCATCAGCGAGACCTGGCCCGTGAGCACGGTGTAGCCATCGGGCTTGGCCTCGGCCACGGCCTTGGCGCCGATGTTGCCGCCCGCGCCGCCCCGGTTTTCCACCACGGAGGGCTGGCCCGTGGCCTCGGTCAGCCGCGTGGTGACCCAGCGCGTGCTGGCGTCGTTGCCGCCGCCCGGCGGGAAGGGCGAGATGAAGCGGATCGGCTGGGCCGGATAGCCGTTGCGTGCGGCCAGCGGCTCGGCCGTGGCCTGCGAGAGCATGACCAGGGCCGCGAGGCTGGCGGCCAGCATCCTGGCCAGGGTGGGGATTGCGAACATGTCTTGTCTCCTGTCGTTATGTGATCTGATTTATGTCGCTCTACGGCAAGTCAGCGATATATGGCGCTGCCTTTGCAACTGACGTGACTTTGGCCAGGGGCACCAAGCAAGGGCCTACGCCGGCCGCGCCGCCCCCGCAGCGAGGGTGCCGTCCCCCTCCCGCGCAGCGAGAGAGGGGGAAGCGGCGAAGCCGCTCAGGGGGAGCTTCATGCACTCGGCAGGCGGAAGGCGGCCAGTTCCTGGGCATCGAGCTGCGGCACCAGGCCCGTCTCCCAGGCCAGGTAGCGGCGTGCCGCTTCCTTGTTGCCGTCGTGGCGGTCGTGCACGAAGAACAGGTAGTCGATGCACTCGGCGTCGGTGGGGCTGTCGGGCGTAGCCTCGACGGGCAGGCCGGCCTGCTGCCATGCGGCCAGGCCGCCTTCGAGCAGCAGCGGCGCGGCGCCCTGCAGCTCCAGCGCGGCCCATTGCGCCATGCCGGGCTCGTCGGCCACCAGCACGATCTGGCGCGTCTCGCCGGCCAGATCGCTGGCCAAGCACGGGCGGATGGACCAGCGGGCCCCGGCGATGTGGCCTGCGCGGTACTTCATGCCCGCGCGCAGATCGACCACGGCCACCTCGCCCTGGTGCATGCGCTCGTGCAGGGCCTGCGCCGTGATGCCTGCCAGTGCGGGGACCTGGGACGGCTGGGCCGGTGCGAGGTCCAGGCCGCTTTGCAGGCCGCCCCGCAGCACGCAGGCGTCATGGCCGAGCTGGCGCAGCCAGCTGGCCACCACGGGGGCGCGCACGCCATCGCTGTCGAACAGCACCAGGCGCGCACCGCGCACGCCCACGTACTGGTCGCCGGCCTGCATGAGCTGGCCACCGGGCGTGTGCTGGGCGCCGGGCAGCGAACCGGCCTTGAATTCCTCGGGCGTGCGCACATCGCACAGGAACAGCGTGCGCGCAGCATCCTGGCTCCAGGCGCGCACGGTGTCGGCATCGACCTCGGGCACGTCGAAGCGTTCGGCCAGGGCGCGGGCCTGTGCTTGCAGCGCGCTGCTGGCCGAGTCGTCGCCATAGCGCTGCGTTCCGCCGTGCTCCAGCGGCAGGTCGGCCAGGTACCAGCCCTGGGTGCCGTTCTCCAGCGCGTAGACGGGGTTGGGAATGCCCAGGTTGATCAAGGTCTGCGCGCCGATGATGGAGCGCGTGCGGCCCGCGCAATTGACCACGATGGGCGTGGCCGCATCGGGCACCAGGCGGCTCACGCGCAGCGCCAGCTCGCCATTGGGGCAGCAGATGGCGCCGGGGATGTTCATCTTGTGGAACTCGGAGACGGGCCGGCCGTCCAGCACCACCAGGGGCAGGCCCGCCGCCTGGCGCGCCGCCAGCTGCTGGGCCGTGATGCGCGGCGTGCCGTAGGCGTGTTCGGCCAGTTCGCCAAAGGTCTTGGAGGGCAGGTTCACGCCGGCGAACAGCGTGTAGCCCGCAGCGCTCCAGGCCTTGGCACCGCCTTCGAGCACGGCGACCCTGGTGTAGCCCAGGGCTTCGAGGCGGCGCGCGGCACGCTCGGCCACGCCCGCGCTGGCATCGCCCTCGCCACCGTCGTAGGTGACGGCGCGCACCTGCCTGCGCGGCACCAGGCGGGGCACATCCAGCTCCAGCCGGCTGTAGGGCAGGGGCGTGGCGTAGAACAGGTGCGACTCGCCGTACTGGCCGTGCTCGCGCACGTCGAGCAGCGCGATCTCCTGGCCGTCGTGCAGCCAGGATTTGAGGGTGTGGGCGTCAATGGATGCGGTCATTGCATGCGGTCCGGGAAAAAGATCGGCAAGGAATTTCGGGCAAAGCCCTGCCACGCGCGCCCCGTGGGGCGCGCTGCGGCATGGACAGTGAAAAGGCAGGAGGCGGAAGGCAGCGGCCGGAAGGCCGGGGCTCAGCGGCGCGTCTGCACGCCGATGGCCATGGTCTGGCAGGTGCCGGCGGCCAGGTCGTAGCTGGTGCGCTCGTTGAGCGTCTCCAGCGCGCGGCCGTACATGTGCAGGTGGCGGATGACCTGCTCGCCCTGGATCTCCACGGAGTGGATGTCCTCGGGCATGAGGGCGATGCCCTGGCCTGGCGCCACCACCACGAGATCCGTCTCGCGCAGCGTGCCCTTGCCGGGGACGGAGCCGTCGTCGGTGCGCTCGTAGACGCGGTTGTGCTCCGTGCCTTCCACGGCGGCAATGCAGGCCCAGGTCGTGTGGTTGTGCGGCACGATGCGCTTGCCCGGGCGCATGACGTTGAGGTACAGCGCATAGCTCTGGTCCGCGTCCTCGGCGATCAGGTAGCGCGCCTGGTGCTCGCCCTGCTCGGGCGCTGCGTAGTCGGCCTGCTGCCAGAAGTCTCGGCGCGCGGCCAGGCCCAGCAGCTGCTGGAGCACGGCGTACAGGCTGGCGCGCGTGGCAGCGCCTTCGCCAATGGCCTGCTTCATGTGGTCGATGGCCGCTGTCACGGCGGCGCTGCGCTGTTCGGTGATGGTGGTGGTGGTGTTGTTCAAAGGGGACTCCTTGTCGTCGTTGAAGCCCACTGTAGTGAGGCGTCCGGCCCGCAACAATCCACGCACCCTCAACAAATACTTCAATAAAATTGAAGTATGGAGACGCTTGACCTGGACCTGCTGCGCACCCTGGCCGCCATTGCCAGCCACGACAGCTTTGCCGCCGCCGCCGTGCAGATGGGCCGCACGCAATCGGCCATCACCCAGCAGATGCAGCGGCTGGAGGAGAAGATCGGCCACGCGCTGTTCGAGAAGCAGGGCCGGCAAAAACGCCTCACCGACCACGGCCAGCGCCTGCTGGGCTATGCGCGCCACATGCTGGCCATCCACGACGAGGCGCTGCGCAACCTGCAGCACCGCCAGGTGCAGGGCCTGGTGCGCATTGGCGCACCGCACGACGCGGCCGACAACATGCTGCCGCCCGTGCTGCAGGAGATCGCGCTGAACTTTCCGGGCATGCAGATCGACATCCATGTGGGGCGCAGCCCTTTCCTGATGGAGTCGCTCAAGCAGGGCGAGCTGGACCTGGCCATCTCCAACCGCGATGACGAAGGCTTCGAGGGCTTTGCCCTGCGCTCCACACCCACGGTCTGGCTGTGCGGCGCGGGCTATGCCCATGACCCGGGCAAGCCCGTGCCCCTGGTCATGGCCGACGGGCCCAGCATCTTCCGCCGCCTGGGCTGCGACGCGCTGGATGCGGCAGGCATCGCCTGGACACCGCGCCACACCTGCACCAGCCTGGTGGGCATACGCGCGGCCCTGCGCGCGGGCCTGGGCGTGACGGCGCGCGGCGTGGAGCAACTGGACCCGGGCCTGCGCGTGCTGGGCGCGGGCGACGGCATGCCGCCGCTGCCGGACCTGGCCTACCGCCTGTACATCCGCAGCCATGTGATCAGCCCCGTGACACGCCAGATCTTCGAGAACCTTCAGGCCCGCATGCGCCAGCCGGCGGGCTGAGCGCCGGGGCGCTTGGCACGCAGCAGCGCTGGATGTGGCGGCGCTGGATGTGGCGGCGCACTTGACTGCACCGCTTGTAATGGGACTTATTCTCAAATAACATCCGCGCCACCGCCGCCCCCTCCGGCCGGCGTTTTTCGAGCCTTTCCAGGCCCCGTGCCATGCCATCTCCCACTCTTGCCCGCACCCATGACTGGTTCCGTGACTGGTTCCGTGACTACGGGCCGCTGATCTCCCGCATCCTCGCCGCGCTGTTCGGCGGCTATGCCGTGGCCGCCCTGGCCAGCGTGGCCGTTGTGGCCCTGCCCGCAGACCGCACGCAGGCGGCGATCTCGGGCACCTTGCTGAGCTTTGCCGTCTACGCGGGCGCGGTGATCTGGGTGTTTGCCGTGCGCAGCGCCACGCGCGCCTGGGCCGGCCTGCTGGTCGCCGCACTGGTACTGGCGCCTGCCGCGTGGTGGACCTGGGGCAAGGGGCTGGGCGCATGAACACGAACACCACGAACACCCCGGACACCACGAACACGGCAGGCAAGCCCGCCAAGCCCGCGAAAGCGGCCAAGGCGCCCGGCATCCGCCAGACCATGTCCGACCTGCACACCTGGGTCGGCCTGCTGCTGGGCTGGTTCCTCTACGCCATGTTCCTCACGGGCACGGTGAGCTATTTCAGGAACGAGATCACGCAGTGGATGCAGCCCGAGCAGCCGCACCAGAGCCAGGCGAGCGAGCCCGCGCTCGTGGCCCAGCGGATCGGCGACGCCATGGCGCATGTGGCGCCGCAAAGCCCGCAATGGCTGATCAACCTGCCCGATGCGCGCAGCACGGTGGCCACGGTGTTCTGGAGCCCGCCGCAGACCGAAAAGGGCGCCAGGCGCCGCTTCGAGAACGGCCGCTTCGACCCGGCCACCGGCACGCGCCTCGAAGGCCCGGTGCGCGAGACGCGCGGCGGCGAGTTCTTCTACCGCTTCCACTTCCAGTTCCACTACATGCCCGTGCTCTGGGGCCGCTATCTGGCGGGGCTGTGCGCCATGTTCATGCTGGTGGCCATCGTCAGCGGGGTGATCACGCACAAGAAGATCTTTGCCGACTTCTTCACCTTCCGCTGGGGCAAGGGCCAGCGCTCCTGGCTGGACGCGCACAACGCGCTGTCCGTGCTGGGCCTGCCCTTCCACCTGATGATCACGTACACCGGCCTGGTGACGCTGGCCCTGATGTACATGCCCTGGGCCAGCCTGGCCACGACCATGACGCCCGAGCAGCGCGTGGTGGCAGGCCAGCAGCTCAGCGCCTTCGTTCCGGCTGGCAAGCCCTCGGGGCAGGCCGCGCCCCTGGCACCGCTGGCCGACATGGTGCGCCAGGCCGAGCAGCGCTGGGGCGCGGGCCAGGTGGAGCGCCTGAACGTCAACCTGCCCGGCGATGCCAAGGCCAGCGTGGTCGTGGTGCGCGGCGACAACGGCCGCGTCTCCATCAGCCCGCAGTTCATGACGTTCGACGGCGTCAGCGGCCAACTGCTGCAGGCCCAGGACAGCGTGGGCGCCGCCGCCGAGACGCGCGGCGTGCTCTATGCGCTGCACATGGGCCGCTTCGGCGACCTGCCCACGCGCTGGCTGTACTTCATCGTCAGCCTTGCGGGCACGGCCATGGTGGGAACAGGACTGGTGCTGTGGAACGTGAAGCGGCGCAGCAAGCTGCCCGACCCGGAAAGGCCGCATTTCGGCTTCCGGCTCGTGGAACGGCTGAACATCGCCACCATTGCCGGCCTGTCCATCGGCATGGCCGGCATGCTCTGGGCCAACCGCCTGCTGCCGGTGGAGATGGCGCAGCGCGCCGAGTGGGAGGTGCACGCCATGTTCATCGCCTGGGGGGCCACCCTGTTCTGGGCGATGGGCCGGCCCGCCAGGCGGGCCTGGATCGAGTTGCTGTGGGCCGGCGCCGCCGTTCTGGCCCTGCTGCCCGTGGTCAACGCGCTGACCACGGATCGCGGCCTCTTGGCCAGCCTGCGCGCGGGCGACTGGGTATTCGCGGGCATGGACCTCATGCTGCTGGCCCTGGCCGCACTGCATGCCCATCTGGCCCTGCGCACCCAGCGCCACCAGCCCAAGGCCAAACCGGTGCGCGCCGCCCGGCCCGCGCCCAAGTCAGCCGCCACTGCAGCAGCCGCCACTGCAGTCGCCGCCACAGCAGCGGCCGCCGCAGCGGAGACCAGCGCATGAGCATGGCCCATCTGTTCTGTCAGCTGCTGGCCCTGGGCGCCTTCGCCTGCCTGGCCCTGGCCATGGACCGCCACCAGAGCGACCTGTTCGGCAAGGAACTGCCATCTGCCCACACACGGCGCCTGCGCGCGGCCGGCTGGGTGCTGCTGGCGCTGTCGCTGTGGGCGGCGCTGCAGGTGGAGCCCTGGTCGCTGGGGCTGGTGGCCTGGTTCGGCCACATCAGCGCAGCCGCCGCCATCGTGCTGCTGTCCATGGTGGCGCGCGAGCGGCTGCGCTGACGGCCCTCCCGGCGCCTTCAGAGAAACATGCCGCCCGAGGCCTCGATGCGCTGACCCTGCACCCAGCCCATGCCGGGCTGCAGCAGGGCGGCCATCACGGGGCCGATGTCGTCGGGTTGGCCCACGCGGCCCAGCGCCGTCTGGCTGGCCAGGGCCGCGCCTACCTGTGCATCGTCGCGCACACGGCCGCCGCCAAAATCCGTGGCAATCGCCCCCGGCGCCACCGTGTTGACGCGAATGCCGCGCGCCCCCAGCTCGCGCGCCAGGTAGCGCGTCAGCACCTCCACGCCGCCCTTCATGGCCGCATAGGCCGCATAACCGGGCTGGGTGAAGCGCGTGAGCCCGCTGGACAGGTGGATGATGCTGCCGCCGTCGCGCAGCAGGGGCAGCAGGTGCTGGCTCAGGAAGAACGGCGCCTTCAAGTGGATGGCGACCAGCTCGTCGAACTGCGCCTCGGTGGTGGTGGCGAATGGCGCGTTGATGCCGATGCCGGCGTTGTGCACCAGCGCATCGAGGCGGTCGGCCTGCCAGGTCTCGGCCAGGGCCCGGCGCACGCGGGCCGCAAAGTCCGCAAAGCCCGCGCTGCGCGCCACGTCCAGCTGCTGGGCGGCGGCCCGCCCGCCCAGCGCCTCGATGGCGGCCACGGCGGCCTGGGCCTCGTCGGCACGCTCACGGTAGGTCAGCACCACGTCCAGGCCCTGGCGCGCCAGGTGCTCGGCCGTATTGCGGCCCAGGCCGCGGCTGCCGCCCGTGACGAGGACGATGCGGCGGGCGGCAGGGGAAGAAGCGGTCGAAGGAGAAGCTGTCATGGCGGACCTCGTTAGGTGGTTTGCAATGACAGCGACTGTATTGAAGGTCTATTTTTGGATAAATTGGCTGTTTCTGATTTATTTGTTCGTCCCATGCAAACAATCAAGCTTCTGGAGCAGATGCAGATCTTCAGCCGCGTGGCCGAGATGGCCAGCTTCACGCGTGCGGCCGACAGCATGGGACTGCCCAAGGCCAGCGTCTCCCAGGCCGTGCAGCAACTGGAGGCGCGGCTGGGCACGCGGCTGCTGCACCGGACCACGCGGCGCGTGCAGCTCACCCAGGACGGCCAGGCCTGCTACGAGCGCTGTCAGGACCTGCTGGCCGACGTGGACGAATTCCAGGGCCAGTTCCAGCAGGCCGGCGACGCACCGCTGCAGGGCAAGGTGCGGCTGGACATGACCACGGGCCTGGCGCGCCACGTCGTCATGCCCTTGCTGCCGCAACTGCTGCAAAGCCATCCGGCGCTGGAGCTGGAACTGAGCTGCACCGAGCGCCGCGTGGACCTGGTGCGCGAAGGCTTTGATTGCGTGCTGCGCCTGGGCCCAGTGGACGAGCCCGGGCTGGTCGCCCGCCCGCTGGGCCGGCTGGCGCTGGTCACCTGCGCCAGCCCCGGCTATGCGCAGGCCCACGGCCTGCCGGCCACGCTGGCCGACCTGGGCGGACACCGGCTGGTGCACTACCAGCGCACGCTGGGCGCGCGGCCGCTGGGCTTCGAGTACGAAAAGAACGGCCAGGCACTCAGCCTGCCCATGGCGGGCGCGCTCACCGTGAACAACGCCGAGGCCTATCTCTCGGCCTGCCAGGCCGGCCTGGGCCTGATCCAGGTTCCGCGCCTGGCCGTGCAGCCGCTGCTGGATGCCGGGGAGCTGATCGAGGTGTTGCCCCGCCATCCGCCCCCGCCCATGCCCTTGCACCTGATCTATGCCCACCGCCGCCAATTGCCACGCCGCGTGCGCGTGCTCATGGACTGGCTGGCACAGGCCATACAGCCCTGGACACTCGACGCTGGCCTGCCCGAAAAGCAATAGGCGATGGCCCGCCGGACTCGGCCAGCGTCATTTTGCTTATCACTAATCCGTATCAAGACAAAGGTTCGCGCCTGCCCCTTTTGACGCCATTTACCGGACAATAGCGACCTTGCCCCGGTCACCGGCCGCCACGAAGCAGCGGCAACGCGCACACCGCGCCTGCCCCCTGCGCTTCCCGCCACCGCGTGCCTGCATGGCACTGACCTCTCATTGCAACGTCCCGGCGGGCACTGTCCGCCCCGAATTCACCGTATTGCCAACATGAGTGCTTTTCTTGAAGAACGCGTGCTGTCCGTCCACCACTGGACCGACCGCCTTTTCTCCTTCACCACCACCCGTGACACTGCGCTGCGCTTTTCCAACGGCCATTTCACGATGATCGGCCTGAAGGTCGACGGCAAGAACCTGCTGCGCGCCTACTCCATTGCCAGCCCCAATTACGAGGAGCACCTGGAGTTCCTGTCCATCAAGGTGCCCGACGGCCCGCTGACCTCGCGCCTGCAGAACATCAAGGTGGGCGACACCATCATCGTCGGCAAGAAGCCCACGGGCACGCTGCTGATCGACTACCTGCTGCCCGGCAAGAACCTGTACCTGATCGGCACCGGCACGGGCCTGGCCCCCTGGCTGGCCGTGGCGCGCGACCCCGAGACCTACGAGCGCTACGAGAAGGTGGTCGTGGTGCACGGCGTGCGCCATGCCAACGAGCTGGCCTACCAGGAGCTGTTCGAGAAGGAACTGCCCGAGCACGAGTTCCTCGGCGAGATCGTCAAGGACAAGCTCATCTACTACCCCACGGTGACGCGCGAGCCCTTCCGCAACCAGGGCCGCATCTCCAACCAGATCACGGCCGGAACCTTCCCGCAGAACATCGGCCTGCCCGAGCTCAACCCCGAGACCGACCGCGTCATGCTGTGCGGCAGCCCCGCCATGCTGAACGAACTCAAGGAGCTGCTGGAGCACCGCGGCTTCAAGGAAGGCAACACCACCACGCCCGGCGACTTCGTGGTCGAGCGCGCCTTCGTCGAGAAGTAAAGCCCACGACACCCCGTGGCGGGGCGGCTGCCGATAATCGGCGCATGCCGCCCTCCTCCCTTCCTTCAGCCCCGCCAGGCGACGAAGACCGCAACTTCATCGTCGCACTGGCGCGCGGGCTGGACGTGCTGTCGTGCTTTCGCTCCGGTGAGAAGCTGCTGGGCAACCAGGACATCGCCAGGCGCTGCGGACTGCCCAAGTCCACGGTCTCGCGCCTGACGCACACGCTGACCACGCTGGGTTACCTCATCCATGTGCCCGAAGAGGGCAAATACCGCCTGGGCACGGCCACGCTGGCGCTGGGCAGTGCCATGCTCTCGCGCCTGGACGTGCGCCAGATCGCGCGCCCGCTGATGCGCAAGCTGGCGGCCGCCACCGATGCCGAGGTGGCCCTGGCCACGCGCGACCGGCACAACATGGTCTACATCGAGCACTGCCCCAGCGCGCGCTTCATGCACCGCGACCTGGACATGGGCTCGCGCATTCCCCTGGCCACCACGGCCGTGGGCCGTGCCTGGCTGGCCGCCAGCCCCGCGTCCGAGCGCCAGCGCGCGCTGGACTATCTGCAGTCTCACGCGCCCGAGCAATGGGCCGCCGCACAGGCCCAGCTGCCGCTGTGGCCGGAGGCAGGCAACCAGCCCCAGCCCTGGCTGTCGCGCTCGTTCGGCGACTGGCAGCCCGAGGTCAACGCCATTGCCCTGGCCTTCTCACCGGGGCGCGGCCTGCCGCTGATGGCCGTCAGCCTGGGCGGGCCCTCGCGCTTCGTCACGGCCGACGCGCTGCGCCAGGACGGCGTGCCCGCGCTGCAGCGCATGGTGCGGCGGCTGCAGCAGGACATAGACCGCGCCTGACCGCAGACCGGGTCTGGCCGGCTGTCCCGCAGGCGCCCGCACAGTAGCCAAGACGACAGCGTGCGCCGCCCTGCCGCCCTAGCATGGAGGGCGTTGCTCAACCATCAGGAAACCAAGGCAGGAGACACCCAGCATGAGCGTGAAAGCACTGTTCAACCTCACCGGCAAGACCGCCCTGATCACCGGAGGCTCGCGCGGCCTGGGCCTGCAGATGGCCGAGGCGCTGGGCGAGATGGGCGCCCGCCTCGCCATCACGGCGCGCAAGTCCGACGAGCTGGCCGAGGCCAAGGCCCACCTGCAGGGCCTTGGCTACCAGGTCGAGACCTTCACCAACGACCTGCAGAAGTTCGACACCATCCCCGCCCTGGTCGATGACGTGCTGGCGCGCTGCGGCGACATCGACATCCTCGTCAACAACGCCGGCGCCACCTGGGGCGCCAAGGCCGAGGAATACCCGGACGAGGCCTGGAACAAGGTCATGAACCTCAACGTCTCCGCGCCCTTCTTCCTCACCCGCGAAGTGGCCAGGCGCGTGATGATCCCCAAGGGCCGGGGCAACGTGATCATCACGGCCTCGGTCGCGGCCTTCAAGGGCACGCCGCCCGGCATGAACACCGTGGCCTACAACACCTCCAAGGCGGCCGCCGTGCACCTGGCGCGCACCCTGGCCTCGGAATGGGGCCACTACGGCATCCGCGTCAACTCCATCTGCCCGGGCTTTTTCCCCAGCAAGCTGGCCAACGGCCTCATCGACAAGCTCGGCGACCAGCTCATCGCCCGCGCCCCGCTGCGACGCATCGGCGGCGAGGAGGACCTCAAGGGCGCCGTGGTCTACCTGGCGTCCGATGCATCGCGGCACATGACAGGGCAGGCGTTGGTGCTGGATGGTGGAGCGAGCTTGTTGTAAACAACGCAGCCCTGCAATGAAAAAGGCCCCTGTACCGCGGTGCAGGGGCCTTTCTTACGTGAGCCGCTGCGCAGCGACTCAGCATGTCTTCTTCAAGCCTGCAGAGCAAAGGGCTCGATGGACTCCAGATCGTCGCCAATGGACTTGCGTGCCATGTCGGCGTCGTACTGGCTTTGCAGATTCATCCAGAACTCCACGGACGTGCCAAAGAAGCGCGCAAGGCGCAGCGCCGTATCCGCCGTGATGGAGCGCCCGTTCTTGACGATGGCCGCGATGCGTGTCTGCGGGACATGGATGGCCTGGGCCAGGCGGTATTGCGTCAGGCCCATGGGCTCCAGGAATTCAGTGGCCAGGATTTCGCCTGGCGTGGGGAGGTTCAAAGGTTTGTTCATGGTCAGCACTCCTGCGCCAGATCCAGGATCAACGCTTTCGCTTCAGTGGTAATCGACGATCTCCAGCTCACTCGGGCCTTCATGGGTCCACACAAAGCACACGCGCCACTGGTCATTGATGCGGATGCTGTGCTGCCCCTTGCGATCTCCGTGCAGCGCCTCCAGCCGGTTTCCGGGCGGGACCCTCAAGTCCTGAAGCACATGAGCGGCATGCAGCATCCGAAGCTTGCGCAGCGCAACCACTTCAATGCTGCTCCACCGACGCACCCTCCTCTGCTGGAACAGTTGCTCGGTGTCGGGGCACTTGAATGACTGGATCGTCATGGAAGCAAATAATAACGCATTGCGTCAGTAACGTCAAACGTAAGTACCGGGCCACTGAGTCCACAAGAAAGCGCCTGGGCCAGATCAAGCTGGCACCAGGCGCTTTCGGTCGAAAAACTGAGCGGCGCTCTACTTGTTCGCCACCGTCATCACCGCCTCGATCTTGCCGTCGCGCACGGCCGCACCGCGCTCTGTGGTCAACGTGCCGCCGCGATCATCCACGCCCTTGACGCCGCCGGGGTTCACGTCGGGGCGCAGGGATTTGTAGGCCTCGTCGAGCTTGGCGTGGATGGCCTTGGTGTCCGAGGCAGAGCCGGCCAGCTGCATGGCCTTGACGGTGGCGTGCACGGCCGTGTAGTTCCACTGCGCCTCCGAGCCCGGGATGCGGCCCGGGTAGACCTTGCCGAAGCGTTCGACGAAGGCCTTGTTCTCGGGCTTGGTGTCCTCGGAGACCGGCATGACGCCGATGGCGCCTTCCAGCGGCGCATAGCCGCCGACCACGCGGGCCATTTCGTCGAGCTTGGCCTGGTCCATGACCACGAAGCCGCCCTTGAAACCCAGCTCGCGCGCCTGCTTGACGACCAGGGCCGTGGGCTCGGAGGCTCCGCCCACGAAGAGCACATCGGGCTTTTCGGCCAGTGCCTTGCTCACGCCGCTGTAGAAATCGGTGGCGCGGTTGTAGCTCATGGCGTTCTCGGCCACCACGGTGCCGCCCAGCTTTTCCCAGCCGGGCTTGAAGGCGGCGACCCAGGCCTTGGCGTAGTCGTGGTCGGCGCCCACCAGGGCCACCTTCTTGCCGAAGCGGCCCATCACGTACTTGGAGAACGGGTCGATGTACGAGGTGAACTCGGGCGGGATGCGCAGGGTCAGCTTGTTGCCCCGGTTGGTGATCTGCGGCACCGAGCTGTAGGCCAGCACGATGAAGTTGCTGCGCTCGTTGGTGGTCTGCAGCGCGAAGATGCCGCCCGAATGCGGCACCAGGATGGCCGCCGTCTTGTGCTGCTGCACCAGGCGCTGGGCGTTGATCGCGGTCTCGGACGGGTTGTACTTGTCGTCCAGCGGAACGATCTCGATCTTGACCTTCTTGCCACCGATCTCGGGCGCTGCGGCATTGATCTCGGAGACGGCCATCTGCATGCCGTCGAGCACGTTCTTGCCGTACTGGGCAGCGCCGCCCGACAGCGGGCCGGAGTAGCCGATCTTGACCACCTCCTGCGCCAGCGCGGGGCCGGCGGCGGCCACGGCGGCGCAGGCCAGGGCCAGCGTGCCCACCCTGCGGCGGGTCAATGGTGCGAATGCTGTCATGTCTGTCTCCTTGGATAGTGAAGAACGAATCGCTGCTGACGCAACGCATAAATCCGGCGCAGCCCAGACCAGGGACGCCGAGCAAGGGCCGCCCCGCAGCGAGGGCGTCGTCCCCCTCCCTCGCGAAGCGAGAGAGAGGGGGAAGCCGCGCAGCGGCTCAGGGGGTGCAGTGTCATGTCATGCGCCGATGTAGGCCTTGCGGATGGAGTCGTCGGCCAGCAATTCGGCGGGCCTGCCCTCGCGCACGATGCGGCCGCTTTCCATCACATAGGCGCGGTGCGCGATCTTCAGCGCCGCATAGGCGTTCTGCTCGGCCAGCAGCACGGTGGTGCCGGCCGCGTTGATGCGCTGTATGGCCTCGAACATCTGCTTGATGACCAGGGGCGCCAGGCCCAGCGAGGGCTCGTCCAGCAGCAGGGCCTGGGGCCGGCCCATCATGGCGCGGCCGATGGCCACCATCTGCTGCTGGCCGCCCGACAGCGAGCCGGCCGGGTCGTGCTGCTTCTCGCGCAGGATGGGAAACAGCTCCATCACCTCCTGCAGCGTCTTCTGGCTGGGACCGGGGTCGCGGCGGTGCACGTAGGCGCCCAGCTGCAGGTTGCGCAGCACCGACATCTGGGGGAACAGCTTGCGCCCTTCGGGGCACTGCACCACGCCGGACTGCACGATGGCCGAGGGCTTGCTGCCAGCCAGCTCCTTGCCATTCCAGACGATGGAGCCACCCGCGGCCTTGTGGATGCCGCTGGCCGTGAGGAACAGCGAACTCTTGCCCGCGCCGTTGGCGCCCAGCAGCACCACCAGCTCGCCCCGGTCGGCATGCAGGCTCACGCCGTCCAGCGCCAGGAAGCTGCCGTAGCGCAGCGACACGTTCTCAAACTTCAGCATGCTCGCTCCCCAGGTAGGCATCGATGACGGCGGGGTTGCGGCGTATCTCCTCGGGCGTGCCCTCGGCGATCTTCTCGCCGTAGCTGAGCACCAGGATCTTGTCGGCCAGGCTCATGATCATGCCCATCTTGTGCTCGATCAGCGCCACCGTGATGCCGTGGCGCACCAGCTTGCGGATCAGCTCGGCCAGGCCCTCGGTCTCCTCGGGGTTGACGCCGCCAGCGGGCTCGTCGAGCAGCATCAGCTTGGGGTCGGTGGCCAGGGCCAGCGCGAAGGCCACGCGCTTGCGCTCCTCCTGCGTGATGTCGCCCGCAATGCGGCCGGCCACGTGCGACAGGCCCACGAAGTCCAGCGCGTCGCGCGCCTTTTCGCGGCACACGCGCTCTTCCTCGCGCAGGCGGCTGGAGCCGCGCAGCACGTCCCACAGGCCTGAGCGCGTGCGCAGCCGGTGGCCCACGATGAGGTTGTCCAGCACCGTGGCGCGGTCGAACAGCGCCGTGGTCTGGAAGGTGCGCGCCACGCCCAGTTTCGCCACCTGGTCGGTGCGAAGCGAGGTCACGTCCTGGCCATTGAAGGTGATGGTGCCCGAGGTGGGCTTGTGCACGCAGCTGATCAGGTTGAAGAACGTGGTCTTGCCCGCGCCGTTGGGGCCGATGATGGCGTTGATGCGGCCTTCCTCGATCACGGTGCTGACATCGCTCACGGCGGCCAGTCCGCCGAACCGCTTGGTCAGGTGGTCAATCTTGAGCATGCGGCTTGCCCTCCTTGGCATTGCGGCGCGCGCGCCAGGCGGTGACGCTGCCCACTACGCCGTAGGGCATGAAGATCACCAGCATCACGAGAATGGGGCCGAAGACGATGAAGCGGTACTCCTGCAGGAACTGCAGGTACTGCGTGATCCAGGGCATGCCGATGGCGCCCAGCAGCGGCCCCAGCACCGTGCCCATGCCGCCGACCATGGCGAAGATCATCATGTCGAAGGTGTGGTGCACGCCCGCCATGTCCGGCCCGATGAAGCGCACGAAGCCCGCATACAGGCCGCCCGCCACGCCCGCGTAGACCACGCTCAGCATGAAGGCCAGCACCTTGTTGCGCATGAGGTTGATGCCCAGGGCCTCGGCCAGCTCGTCGCTGTTGCGGATGGCCATGAAGGTGCGGCCCAGCAGCGACCGGACGATGCGCCGCATCACCCAGACCGAGGCCACGAGGAAGGCCAGCACCAGGTAGTACAGCGCCAGCGGCGACTCGAAGCTCAGCGCACCCAGGGCCTCGGGCGCGGGGATGCCCATGATGCCCACCGTGCCGTGGGTCAGGCCCTCCCACTTCTCGATGACGAGGAACATGATGTAGCCCACGCACAGCGTGAAGATGGAGAAGTAGTGGCCCTTGAGCCGCAGCGAGACGATGCCGATCAGGTAGCCCAGCACCGCGCACACCACGCCCGACATCACCAGCCCGCCCCAGAACGGCCAGCCATGGTCCACCGTGAGGATGCCCACGGTATAGGCGCCCGCGGCCATGAAGCCCGCATGCGCCAGATTGAGCTGGCCCGTGTAGCCCGTGATCAGGTTCAGGCCCAGCGTGGCGATGGCGAAGATGTAGGCCGTGCTCATCACCGTGAGGTGGTAGTCGTTGCCCGCCAGCCAGGGAAAGGCGATGCCGGCGGCCAGCAGCAGGCCCCAGGCGATGCGGGAGTCGATGAATCCGTTCATTCAATGACTCCTCTTGGCGAACAGGCCCTGAGGGCGCAGCGACAGGATCACCACCAGCAGCACGAAGGCGATGATGTCCTTGTAGTCGGTGGAGATGTAGTAGGCGCCGAAGCTCTCGGCGAAGCCGATGATCAGCCCGCCCAGCACGGCGCCCGGGATGCTGCCCATGCCGCCCAGGATGATGATCACGAAGGCCTTGGTGATGACCAGGTGACCCATGGCCGGATAGACCAGGTTGATGGGCGCATACAGCGTGGCCGCCACGGCCGCGAGCACGCCCGAGATGGCAAAGGTCAGCATGGACACGCGGTTGGCATCGATGCCCACCATCGATGCGCCCTCGCGGTTCTGGGCCATGGCGATGATGGTCGAGCCCGTGGTGGTGCGCGTCAGGAACAGGTGCAGCGCCACCATCAGCGCAAAGGCCGCGACTATGATCAGCAGGCGCTGCGCAGGCGCCGTGATGCCGCCCATCTCGACGATGGAGGTATAGGGCGTGGGCATGCGCTGGAAGTCCGCGCCCCACAGCGCCTGGGCGCCCGCTTCCAGAAACAGCAGCAGGCCGATGGAGGCGATCTTGGGATGCAGGGGCGAGGCCTTGCGCAGCGGATGGAAGATCAGCCGCTCGCTGACGATGCCCAGCACCGCCACCGCCACCGCCGCCACCAGCATGGCCGCCCAGTAGCCCCAGCTCCAGGCCACCATGGCCTGGAAGGCCACGAAGGCGCCGATCATGTAGAAGCCCCCGTGCGCGAAGTTGGGCACGTGCAGGATGCCGTAGACCAGGGTCAGGCCCAGGGCCACGAGGCCATAGATGCCGCCCAGGGTCAGTCCGTTGAGCACTTGCTGCAGGAAGACGTCCATCACCGCCTCCCGCCTGCCGCCGCCGGTGGCCGCCACCGGACCAGGGTCTGTTCTCGCATTGCCTTGCCTCCTTGTTTGCTGTGAACCAGCTTAGGAGGCGGTGCCGTGCACCATCAACCCGAAGATTCCGCACAGCGGAATTCACCTGGGAAACCCCGAGGCGCAAACCGCTGCGGCAGTAACCTAGATGACAGGCGCAGGCCGGCAGGAGCGGGGAACGCTAGATGGACAGCGCCGGCAGGTTCTCGGGCAGGCCCTGCATGGAGCGCTGCGTGTGCTCGGCCACGAAGTCCAGGAAGCTGCGCACGCGCGCCGGCATGAACTTGCGCGTGGGCAGGGTGGCGTAGAGCGTGAATCGGCCCGTGGTCCATTCGGGCAGCACATGGCGCAGCCGGCCCGAGCGCAGGTGGCGCGCGATCAGGTCCAGCGGCTGGGTGCTGATGCCCGCACCGTCCAGCGTGGCGCGCAGCAGCGTGCCCGTGTGGTTGGCCACCAGCACGGGGCGCACGGCCACCTCGACCTCGCCCGCGTTGCCGTCGAGCCGGCGCATGCGCAGCATGTCGGAGCGGCCCTGGATGCGCCGGCGCAGCAGGCACTGGTGGCCGGCCAGGTCCTCGGGCACGACAGGCACGCCATGGGCGTCCAGGTACTCGGGCGCGGCGCAGGCCAGGCCGCAGGTGGTGACGATGGGCCGGGCCACCACGTTGCCGTCGTAGCCCTCCTCGGCATTGACGAAGGTGATGTCGTATTCGCCCACGGCCGCCTCGCTGGCCGACTCCACGAAGACCTCGATGCAGATGCGCGGGTGCAGGCGGTGGAAGTCCGCCACCAGCGGCGCCAGCACATGCTCGGCGAACACGGGCGGCGTGAGCACGCGCACGGCGCCAGACAGCTCCAGCGTGTGCGCCTGGGCCAGGCTGAAGGCGTCCTCCACATCGGCCAGGATGCCGCGCACGCGCTCCAGGTAGGCCTCGCCAGCCTCGGTCAGCGAGACGCTTCGCGTGGTGCGCTGCAGCAGCCGCGTGCCCAGGTGCTGCTCCAGGTCGGCCACCAGGCGCGTGACCGTGGGCACGGACATGTCCAGGCGCCGCGCCGCCGCCGAAAACCCGGCCTCGTCGGCCACGGTCTGGAATACCCGCATGGTCTGCAATCGGTCCATCTTGTCCTTGGCCCCCGGCCTTGGTGCCAGGGGACTTTGCTGCATTGTTCCATTGCCCAAACGCCTGCGCCGCGGCTTTGCGGGCCGCGGCGCAGGCGTTCATCTTCGTCGAAATGCGGGAACTCAGCCCTTGCCGCCCGGAGTGTCCCCGGCGCTGGCCGCCTCGGCGGGCGGCGCCCAGCGGATGGGGTGGGTGAAGCGCACGCCGGCATCGCTGAAGGCCTTGGCCGTGGCGGCCGACAGCAGCAGGATGGCCGAGGAAAAGTAGATCCACATCAGCAGCACCACCAGCGAGCCCGCCGCGCCATAGGCCGAGACCACGGCCGCCGTGGCCAGGTACCAGGCCAGGGCCTGCTTGCCCAGCGTGAACAGCAGGGCGCCGATGATGGCACCGAAGATCAGATAGCGCAGCCGGGGCTTGGGGCCGCCGCCTATGCGCATCAGCCCCACGAAGAGCAGCACGGTGATGCCGAAGGACACGCACTCGTTGATCAGGCTGACCAGCGGCCCCAGCGGCTGCATCTGCAGCTTGGTGCCGGCCCAGTTGGTGATCAGCTGGATGGCCGTGGACAGGGCCATGGACACCAGCAGCAAGAAGCCCAGCGCCAGCACATAGGTCAGGCCGCGCAGCCGCAGCGCGGCCATGCGCCACCACACGGCCTTGGGCGGCGGCGGCTCGCCGTTGGAGGTCCAGAGCCTTTCCAGCGCGGACTGCAGCTCCACGAAGACACCGGTGGCGCCCGACATCAGCAGGATGAAGCCGAACAGCGAAGCCAGCCGCCCCTCGTCGGGCCGCTGGGCGCTTTCCAGCGCGCCGCGCACCACCTGGGCGCCGCGCTCGCCGATCACGTCCTGCACCTGGTCGATGAGCTGGTGCTCCACATAGCTGCGGTCCACCCACCAGCCCAGCACGCCGACCAGCAGCAGCAGCAGCGGGGCCAGGCTCAGGATGCCGTAGAAGGACATGGCGGCGCTCATGCGCAGGCCATCGGCGTCCAGCCACAGCTGCACGGCGTTCCACATGGCGCGCAGCGGGTTCAGTTCCAGCAGCCGGTCCAGGC
The DNA here is from genome assembly GCF_018437695.1 of Delftia sp. WY8. NCBI lineage: Bacteria > Pseudomonadati > Pseudomonadota > Betaproteobacteria > Burkholderiales > Comamonadaceae > Delftia > Delftia sp. WY8. Next base: position 3,826,135 of record NZ_CP049795.1, on the reverse strand, counting down.
GTGCGGACCAGGACGAGGCGGGGGGAGTTTCCGGGGTATCTGAGGGCATGGCCCCCATTGTGCGCAGCGGCGCACCGGCGCCCTGTCAGCCTGTGCCGACAGGGGCCTGTGCGCGCGGCTCAGGTCACGGGCGCTGGATTGAACAGCACCAGGGCGTTGTGCAGCTTCCACTGCTCGGCCCAGGTCTTCCTGCGGCCGCTGGCCACGTCCAGCATCAGGCGGAACATCTCCCAGCCCACGTCCTCGATGCTGGCCTGGCCCTCGGCAATGCGGCCCGCGTTCACGTCCATCAGGTCATGCCAGCGCCGCGCCAGGTCGCTGCGCGTGGCCACCTTGATCACGGGCACCTGGGCCAGGCCGTAGGGCGTGCCCCGGCCCGTGGTGAACACATGCAGGTTCATGCCGGCGGCCAGCTGCAGCGTGCCGCAGATGAAGTCGCTGGCCGGCGTGGCTGCATAGACCAGGCCGCTTTGGATGCCCCGGTCGGCCAGACGCTGGCCCGGCGACAGCACGCCGGTGATGGGCGCCGTGCCGCTCTTGATGATGGAGCCCATGGCCTTCTCGACGATGTTGGACAGGCCGCCCTTCTTGTTGCCCGGCGTGGTGTTGGCGCTGCGGTCCACGCGGCCCTTGTCCAGGTAGGCGTCGTACCAGGCCATCTCCTCGATCATGGCCTGGGCCACCTCGGGGCTGGAGGCGCGCGAGGTGAGCTGGTCGATGCCGTCGCGCACCTCGGTCACCTCGCTGAACATCACGGTGGCGCCTGCGCGCACCAGCAAATCGGTGCAAAAGCCCACGGCCGGATTGGCCGTGACGCCGCTGAACGCATCGCTGCCGCCGCACTGCACGCCCACCACCAGGGCGCTGGCCGGCACGGTCTCGCGCCGGCGCGCGTTCAGCCGCTCCAGATGCACCCTGGCGCGGCCCATGATGGAGTCCACCATGGACATGAAGCCCACATGCGCCTCGTCCTGCAGGCAGACCACGTCCAGCGCGGGCTCGCGCTCATCGACGATGGGGAAGGACCCCGGCGGCAGCAGCCGCTCGGGCTGCAGCTTCTCGCAGCCCAGGCTCACCACCATCACCTCGCCGCCGAAATTCGGGTTGTGGCTGATGTTGCGCAGCGTGCGCTGCGGAATCTCGGCGCCCACGGCATCGATGGCCACGCCGCAGCCATAGCTGTGCTCCAGGCCCACCACATCGTCCACGTTCGGATAGCGCGGCAGCAGCTCGGCCTTGATGCGGCCCACCGCGAAATCCAGCACCCCGGCCACGCACTGCACCGTGGTGGTGATGGCCAGGATGTTGCGCGTGCCCACCGTGCCATCGGCATTGCGGTAGCCCTCGAAGGTGTAGCCCGTCAGCGGCGGCAGCTCGGGCGGCTGCACCGCGGCGATCGGCAACCCCTTAAGAGACAGCGCCCCCGGCATGCGCAGCAGCCGCTCATGCACCCAGCTGCCCGCGGCAATGGCCTGCAGCGCATAGCCGATCACCACGTTGTAGCGGCGCACCTCGCCGCCCTCGGCAATGTCCACCAGCGCCACCTTGTGCGCCTGCGGCACCTTGTCGACCAGCACCAGCCCCCCGGGCATCACCGTGCCTGCAGGCAACCCCCCGTCATTGGCCACGATGGCCACGTTGTCGGCCGGATGCATGCGGATGGAAAGAGGAAGTGGGGTACTCATGGCAATGTCTCAATTTTCTAAAGGGCTGGCACTACAGCAGTAAAGCAGCTGGCACAGCCCTCGCAACCGGCGCGGCCCAAAGCGAGGGACACCAAGCAAGGGCCTACGCCGGCCGCGCCGCCCCGCAGCGAGGGTGTCGTCCCCCTCCGCGAAGCGAGAAGGGGGAAGGCGCGAAGCGCCTCAGGGGGTCACTCTGCTTTTATTCCAGCAGCCTTGATCACCTTCCCCCACTTGACCACCTCGGCCTTCTGGAACTCGCCCAGCTCGGCCGGTGCCATCTGCGAAGGCAGCATGCCGAAGTTCTTCAGGCGCGCCTGCACCTCGGGCGTGGCGACGATCTTCATGATCTCCGCATGCAGCCGCTCCACGATGGGGCCCGGCGTGCCTGCGGGCGCGAACACGGCCTGCCACGATCCCATGTCGAAGCCCTTCTCGCCGGCCTCGGCAATGGTGGGCACATCGGGCAGGGATTCCAGGCGCTTGGAGCTGGTCACGGCGATGGGGCGCAGCTTGCCGGCCTGCACATGGGGGCCGACGACCAGGGCGGTGTCGAACATCATGTCCACCTGCCCGCCGATCACGTCCTGCACGGCCGGGCCGCTGCCCTTGTAGGGCACATGGGTGAACTTCACGCCCGTCTGGTAGCCCAGCAGCTCCAGCGCCATGTGGTTGGAGGTGCCGCTGCCCGGCGAGGCCGAGGTCAGGCCGCCCGCCGCTGCCTTGGCCTTGCTGGCGGCCAGCACGTCGGCCAGCGTCCTGTAGGGGCTGGAGGCCGGCACCACCAGCACCAGCGGGCCCGAGCCCAGCATGGCCACCGGCGTGAAGGACTTGACCGGGTCGTAGTCCAGCTTGGCGTACAGGCTCACATTGATGGCGTGCGAGCTGATGGTGCCGCCCAGGATGGTGTAGCCATCGGCCGGTGCGCGCGCCGCAATGGCCGAGCCCACGCTGCCGCCCGCGCCGCCCTTGTTCTCGATCACCACGGGCGTGCCCAGGGCCTTGCTCAGCGGCTGGGCGATCACGCGCGCCAGCGTATCGGTATTGCCGCCGGGCGGGAACGGCACCAGGTAGGTGATGGGCTTGCCCGTGGGCCAGTTGCCCTGCGCTGCGGCCGGCATGGCGGCCAGGGCCGTGCCCAGCAGCAGGGCGCTGGCGAGGGAATGTTGGATGAGTGTGCGGCGTTGCATGGTGCTTGTCTCCGGGTTTGTGTCGTTGGAATCGTGTGAAAGCGGGTTCAGAAGCGCGGCTGGTGGCCGGTGAACGCGGGGTCGTACTTGCGCATCTGCCCCAGGTCGTCGCGGTTGCGGATGCCGCAGTGCAGGTAGTTGTCGTGCAGGCGGGCCAGGGCCTCGCGGTCCAGCCGCACACCCAGGCCGGGCGCCGTGGGCACGCGCAGGCTGCCCTGCTCGAACTGCAGCCGGCCGCCCTCGACCACTTCCTCGTCCTGCCAGGGGTAGTGCGTGTCGCAGGCATAGGTCAGCAGGGGCACGCTGGCGCACAGGTGCGTCATGGCCACAAGGCTCACGCCAAGGTGCGAGTTGCTGTGCATGGACAGGCCCAGGTCGAAGGTGCGGCACAGCGTGGACAGGCGCTGCGTGGCGCGCAGCCCGCCCCAGTAGTGGTGGTCGCTGAGCACGATCTTCACGGGGCAGCCCATCTCGGCATTGCGGCGGAACTCGGCAAAGTCCGTCACCACCATGTTGGTGGCCAGCGGCACATCGCACTCGCGTGCCACGGCGGCCATGCCGTCCAGGCCGGGCGCCGGGTCCTCGTAGTACTCGAGCACGCCCTGCAGCTGCTGCACGATCTTCAGGCTGGTCTCCACCGTCCAGTTGCCATTGGGATCGATGCGCAGCGGCGTGCCTGGAAAGGCATCGGCCAGCGCCAGGATGCCGGCCGCCTCCTGCTCGGGCGGCAGCGCGCCGGCCTTGAGCTTGATGCTCTGGAAGCCGTACTGCGCAATCATGCGCCGCGCCTGCTCCACCAGCTGCTGCGGCGCCAGGGCCTCGCCCCAGGCGTCGGGCGAAGAATCTGGCCCATAGGGCCTGTCGATGTGCTCGGCGTACTTGTAGAACAGGTAGGCCGAGAACGGCACGCTGTCGCGCGCCGCCCCGCCCAGCAGGTCCACGATGGGCGCCCCGGCCATCTGGCCCTGCAGGTCCAGCATGGCGACCTCGAAGGCGCTGACCACCTTGGCCACGGTCTTGGACACATGCGTGCCCGGCGCCAGCGACACCTGCTGGCCCAGGAACTCCGACGCCGTCAGCGCAGGCGGCGCCACCAGGGCCGCGACGCGGGCCTCCATCTCGTTGAGCGCCCAGGGCGACAGCCCCACCAGCGCGGGCGCGGCCTTGGCCAGCGCATCGAGCATGGGCTGGTCGCCGTAGCTTTCGTTGATGCCGACCAGGCCCGAGGCCGTCTCGATCTCGATGATGGAGCGCAGCGCCCAGGGCTCGTGGATGCCGGCCGCATTGAGCAGCGGCGGATCACGGAAGGCAATGGGCGTGATGCGGACGTGGCGGATCGCGTGGGTCGCTTGGGAGGTGCTCATCTGGACTGCGGACGGGGTCGGAAAATCGGAAAAATCTGCGAAAGCGTTGACGTCTTGTGATACGTTGTCGTACAACTTGGAGCGATTATGATCAGCACCATGGAAAGTTCGGCAAAGGGATTTCCCGCATCACCCCCAACGATCGAGCTTCCCCTGCGAGGAAAGTCCGGTCGCAGCGGCCGCAATCTGGCCGCCCTGCTGTTCGACGAGTTCGCGAGCAAGATCCGCAACGGCCTGCTGGCCGAAGGCGAGAAGCTGCCCACGGAATCGTCGCTGGTGCAGACCTACGAAGTCAGCCGCACCGTGGTGCGCGAGGCGCTGTCGCGCCTGCAGGCCTCGGGCCTGGTGGAGACGCGCCATGGCATAGGCACCTTCGTGCGCGCCGCCCAGCCCGCGTCCACGCTGATGCTCAATGCCGACGAGCTGACGGCCGCCGTGGACGTGATGGCCGTGCTGGAGCTGCGCATCAGCCTGGAGACCGAAAGCGCCGGCCTGGCCGCGCTGCGCCGCAGCCCCGAGCAGCTGCAGGGCATACGCACGGCGCTGCAGGCCTTCGAGATCGCCTTTGCGCGCGGCGAGGACACGGTGGCCCATGACCTGGCCTTCCACACCCAGATCGCCGAGGCCACGGGCAACCGCTACTTCGGCGACATCCTGCGCCACTTCGGCGCCCAGCTGATTCCGCGCACGCGCATCGCCTCCATCCACCAGCCCCAGCGCGACCCCGACTACCTGCGCCGCGTCAACCGCGAGCATGAGGAAATCCTCGCCGCCATCGAGCGCCAGGACGCCGACTCGGCCCGCGCGGCCATGCGCATCCACCTGACCAACAGCCGCGAACGCCTGCGCCTGGCGCAAAAGACCAGCGCCGCCTGACGTCTTCTGACGCCTTCTGTGCATCCTGGACCGCCCCGCGCCCTGCGGGGCAGATGGCGCCGGCACAGGAATTCAGACAACCAAGGGAAAACCCTTTATCACGGCATGCATGTCTCGGTTGAAAATTCGCTCCAGTTGTACGACAACTGACAACACAAAACCCGGAGACAAGAGCATGACCCTGAGCCGAAAGCAATTCCTGCGCGCCGCTGGCGCCACCGCCCTCGTGGCCACCGGCGCCGGTGCGCTGGCCCAGAGCAACTGGCCCACGCGGCCGCTGCGCCTGGTGGTGCCCTACCCGCCGGGCGGCAGCTCGGACATCATTGCGCGCGCCATCGGCCCGCTGCTGTCGGCGGAACTCAAGCAGCCCGTGGTCATCGAGAACAAGCCTGGCGCCAACGGCAACCTGGGCGCCGACATGGTGGCCAAGGCCCAGCCCGACGGCCACACGCTGATGCTGTGCGACCTGGGTGCGCTGGCCATCTCGCCCTCGCTCTACACCAAGCTGTCCTTCGACCTGTCCCGGGACCTGCGCGGCACCGCCATGCTGGCCTACTCGCCCCATCTGCTGGTGGTCCACCCCTCGGTGCCGGCCAACAACCTGCAGGAGCTGGTGGCCCTGTCCAAGAAGGAAGACCTGAGCTTTGCCGTCACCGCCACGGGCAGCGCCCCGCACCTGGCCGGCGTGGAACTGGCGCGCGCCACGGGCGCCCGCTGGGAATACGTGCCCTACAAGGGCGGCGTGCAGTCCATCCAGGACACGGTGGCAGGCCAGACCCAGGTGCTGATGAACGGCATGCTGGCCACCTACCCCCATGTGCAAAGCGGCAAGCTCAAGCTGCTGGGCCTGTCCAAGGGCACGCGCATGCCGCTGGCCGCCAACGTGCCCACCATCGCCGAGCAGGGCGTGCCCGGCTTCGAGACCGGCACCTGGCAAGGCGTGGTCGTTCCCGCCAAGACGCCCGAGGCCGTGGTCCAGCGCCTGCATGAGGCCCTGATCACCGCCATCCGCTCGCCCGAGGTGCGCGCCCGCCTCACGGGCCAGGGCGCCGAGGTCGTGACCATGAACCCCGCCGAGACCGCGCGCTTCCTGACCACCGAACGCCAGCGCTGGCAAAAAGTGGTTCAAACAGCCGGTTTGAAGCTCGACTGATTCCACCCTTTTTTCTTTCTTCCCCACCTTATTCCCGAGAGCACCATGACCCCCCAAGACCTCAAAGACGTGATGAGTTCCGGCCTGCTGTCCTTCCCCGTGACGGACTTCGACAGCAACGGCAACTTCAATGCCAAGGGCTATGCGGCCCGCCTCGAATGGCTGGCCCCCTACGGCGCCAGCGCGCTGTTCGCGGCCGGCGGCACGGGCGAGTACTTCTCGCTGTACGGCGAGGAATACGGCCAGATCATCAAGACCGCCGTGGGCACCTGCCGCGGCAAGGTGCCCATCATCGCGGGCGCCGGCGGCCCCACGCGCACGGCCATCGCACACGCCCAGGAGGCCGAGCGCCTGGGCGCCCACGGCGTCCTGCTGCTGCCCCACTACCTGACCGAAGCCGGCCAGGAAGGCCTGATCGCCCATGTGGAGCAGGTCTGCAAGAGCGTGAAGTTCGGCGTCATCGTCTACAACCGCGACCGCACCCGCTTCACGCCCGAATCGCTGGCCATCCTGGCCGAGCGCTGCCCCAACCTGGTGGGCTTCAAGGACGGCATGGGCAACATCGAGACCATGTCCTCCATCTTCATGACGATGGGCGACCGCTTCGCCTACCTGGGCGGCCTGCCCACGGCCGAGGTCTATGCGGCCGCCTACAAGGCCCTGGGCACGCCGGTGTACTCCTCGGCCGTCTTCAACTTCATCCCCAGGACGGCGATGGCGTTCTACGAAGCCGTGCGCACCGACGACATGGCCACGCAGCACAAGCTGCTCAAGGAATTCTTCATGCCCTACCTGAAGATCCGCAACCGCGTCGAAGGCTACGGCGTGAGCATCATCAAGGCCGGCGCCAAGCTGGTGGGCCACGACGCCGGCCCCGTGCGCGCCCCGCTGACGGATCTCAAGCCCTCCGAGCTGGAAGAGCTCAAGGCCCTGATCGACAAGCTCGGCCCCCAATAAGCCACAAGACCGGGCGCAGGGGCCAGTCCGGCCCTTGCGCCCCCCAGGAGACAAGAACATGAAAAAGATTCTGATCGCGCTGGGTGCCGCACTGGCCCTCACGGCGCAGGCGGCCGGCAGCTTCCCGGACAAGGCCGTCAACATCATCGTGCCCTTCCCGGCTGGCGGCTCCACCGACACCGTGGCCCGCGCCATGGCCCTGAGCATGGGCGAGCAGCTGGGCAAGCCCTTCGTGGTGGAAAACCGCCCCGGCGCCACGGGCACCATCGGCGCAGGCGCCGTCAAGCGCGCACCGGCCGATGGCTACACCCTGCTGGTGGCCTCGCTGGGCCCCTTCGTGGTCACACCGCACCTGGTCAAGAACGTGCCCTATGACGCAGGCAAGGACTTCGACTACATCACCATCCCCGTGCAGGCGCCCAACGTGCTCGTGGCCAGCCCCGCGCAGAAGGCCCGCACCGTGGCCGAGGTCATCGCCGCGCTCAAGGCCAACCCCGGCAAGATCAGTTTCGCGAGCTCGGGCAACGGCTCCTCGGACCATCTGTCGGCCGAGCTGTTCTGGCAGCAAAGCGGCACCGAAGGCATGCACGTTCCCTACAAGGGCGGCGCCCCGGCCATCACCGACCTGATCGGCGGCCAGGTGGACTTCTCGTTCCAGAACGTCAACGCCGTGCTGCCCCATCTGCGCAGCGGCAAGCTGCATGCGATCGCCGTGACCGGCAGCCAGCGCTCGCCCGTGCTGCCCGATGTGCCCACGCTGGCCGAGGCCGGCGTCAAGGGCGCCGAGGTCTATTCCTGGCAAGGACTGGCCGCACCCAAGGGCCTGCCCGCCGATGTGAAGGCCAAGCTGGCCAAGGCCGCCATCGCCTCCGTGCAGCAGCCCGACATCCGCAAGCGCTTCGTGGAGCAGGGCCTGGAGATCGTGGGCAACACGCCCGAGGAATTCACGCGCTACCAGGCCCAGGAATCGGAGCGCTGGAGGCAGCTCATCCAGACAAGAAAGATCACCGCTGATTGAGCTGGAAACAACGAGCCGGCCCCGGGGCCTTTGCCCGCCGGCCTTTGCCCGCTGGCCTGCGCACCGCAGGCCCTTTTCACCGGGGCTTGCAGCCCCTGCAAGTTCCAAGGATTCCAAGGCATGGCGACCTCCCGTCCACGCGTTCTCCAGTTCGGCAAGATGCCGCTGCCCCAGCTCGATGCCGAGCTGGCCCAGGCCTATGAGGTGACGCTGCTGTCCGAGCAGCCCGACCGCGAGCGCTTTCTCGCCGAGCACGGCGCGCAGTTCGAATACCTGGTCACCTCGGCCGCCATGGGCGTGCCCGCGAGCGTGGTGCAGGCCCTGCCCCAGCTGCGCTTCGTGAGCAGCTTCGGCGTGGGCTTCAACGCGCTGGACCGCGAGTCCCTGCTGCGCCAGGGAGCCCGCGTGGGCTACACGCCCGGCGTGCTCGACGACTGCGTGGCCGACATGGCCTTCGCCCTGCTGCTGGACGCCGCGCGTGGCCTGAGCGAGTCCGACCGCTTCGTGCGCCGGGGCGACTGGAGCCAGGACCGCTTCGGCATCCGCACGCGTGCCAGCGGCAAGCGCCTGGGCATCTTCGGCATGGGCCGCATCGGCTCCACCGTGGCGCGCCGCGCGGCCGGCTTCGACATGGAGGTGGCCTACCACAACCGCCGCCCGGTCGAGGGGTCGCCCCACCTCTACCAGCCCTCGCTGCTGGAGCTGGCGCGCTGGGCCGACTTCCTCGTCATCACGGCCGCAGGCGGCGACGGCACGCAGCACCTGGTCAACGCCGAGGTGCTGGACGCTCTGGGTCCGCAGGGCTTTCTGATCAACGTGGCGCGCGGCAGCGTGGTCGACGAGGCCGCACTGGTCCAGGCCCTGCAGCAGGGCCGCATCGCGGGCGCGGGCCTGGATGTGTTCGAGGACGAGCCACGCCCCCATGCCGAGCTGCTGTCGCAGGACAACGTGGTGCTTGCGCCCCACATCGCCAGCGGCACGCACGAAACCCGCCGCGCCATGGCCGACCTTGTGCTGCGCAACCTGGCGCAGTTCATCGCCACGGGCCGGCCCGAGGCCGAGGTGCCCTGGTCGGCCGCGCAGCAGCCGGCCACCGCCGCCACCGCATAGCCCTTTTTTTCCCAGAGACCGATCCAAACGATCCAAGAGCACGCCATGTCCTCCACCCCGACCATCACCGAGATCGAAGTCATTCCCGTCGCCGGCCGCGACGGCATGCTCATGAACCTCAGCGGCGCGCATGCGCCCTACTTCACGCGCAACATCGTGCTCATCCACGACAGCACGGGCCACACCGGTGTGGGCGAGGTGCCTGGCGGCGAAGGCATACGCCAGGCGCTGGAGGACAGCAAGGCGCTGCTCATCGGCCAGTCCGTGGGCAACCACCTCAAGCTGCTGCAAAACGTGCAGCAGGCCCTGGCCGGCCGCGACACGGGCGGGCGCGGCCTGCAGACCTTCGATCTGCGCATTGCCGTGCATGCCGTCACCGCCGTGGAGTCGGCCCTGCTGGACCTGCTGGGCCAGCACCTGGGCGTGCCCGTGGCGGCCCTGCTGGGCGAAGGCCAGCAGCGCGACCGCGTGGAGATGCTGGGCTACCTGTTCTTCACCGGCCCCACCGACAGGACCGACCTGCCCTACGTCAGGCCCGGCGAAGACCAAAGCGGCAGCGACGACTGGACGCAGGTGCGCCACATGACCGCCATGGACCCGGCCGCCATCGTGCGCCAGGCCGAGGCGGCGCATGCGCGCTACGGCTTCAACGACTTCAAGCTCAAGGGCGGCGTGCTGGCCGGCGAGCAGGAAGTGGAGGCCGTCACCACGCTGGCCAGGCGCTTCCCCCAGGCGCGCGTCACGCTGGACCCCAACGGCGGCTGGCTGCTCAAGGACGCCATCCGCCTCATGCGCGACATGCACGGCGTGCTCGCCTATGCCGAAGACCCCTGCGGCGCCGAGAACGGCTTCTCGGGCCGCGAAGTCATGGCCGAATTCCGCCGCGCCACCGGCCTGCCCACGGCCACCAACATGATCGCCACCGACTGGCGCCAGATGGTGCATGCGCTGTCGCTGCAGTCCGTGGACATCCCGCTGGCCGACCCGCATTTCTGGACCATGGCCGGCTCCGTGCGCGTGGGCCAGACCTGCCGCGACTGGGGCCTGACCTGGGGCTCGCACTCCAACAACCACTTCGACATCTCGCTGGCCATGTTCACCCACGTGGCCGCCGCCGTGCCCGGCAAGGTCACGGCCATCGACACGCACTGGATCTGGCAGGACGGCCAGTACCTCACCCAGAACCCGCTGCAGATCAAGGGCGGCTTCGTCGAAGTGCCCAAGACCCCGGGCCTGGGCGTCACCGTGGACCGCGCCGCGCTGCAGCGCGCCAACGCCCTGTACCTGGAGCACGGCCTGGGCGCCCGCAATGACGCCATGGCCATGCAGTACCTGATCCCGGGCTGGACCTTCGACAACAAGCGCCCCTGCATGGTCCGCTGACCCCTTCCTTCCGTTACCCCTTTCCCGGAGCACCTCATGTCCCGCTACGACAACCTCATCAACGGCCAATGGAAGGCCGCCGACGGCTACAGCGCCAACACCAACCCCAGCGACCTGTCCGATGTGATCGGCGAGTACGCCCAGGGCAATGCCGCCGATGTGGAAGCCGCCATCGCCGCGGCGGCCGCGGCCTTTCCCGCCTGGAGCACCTCGGGCATCCAGGCCCGCCACGACGCCCTGGACAGGATCGGCAACGAAATCCTGGCCCGCAAGGAAGAGCTGGGCGACCTGCTGGCGCGCGAGGAAGGCAAGACCCGCCCCGAAGCCATTGGCGAAGTCGGCCGCGCAGGCCAGATCTTCAAGTTCTTCGCGGGTGAATGCCTGCGCCTGGCCGGCGAAACCCTGCCCTCCGTGCGCCCCGGCATCGGCGTGGAAATCACGCGCGAGCCCGTCGGCGTGGTGGGCCTGATCACGCCGTGGAACTTCCCCATCGCCATTCCCGCCTGGAAGATCGCCCCGGCCCTGGCCTTCGGCAACTGCGTGGTCCTGAAGCCCGCCGACCTGGTGCCCGGCAGCGCCTGGGCGCTGGCCGACATCATTCACCGCTCGGGCATTCCGGCCGGTGTCTTCAACCTCGTCATGGGCCCGGGCCGTGTCATCGGTGATGCCCTGGTGCGCCATAGCGACGTGGCCGCCATCAGCTTCACCGGCTCCGTCGGCGTGGGCCGCGGCATTGCCCGCGCCTGCGTGGAAAGCGGCAAGAAGGTGCAGCTGGAGATGGGCGGCAAGAACCCGCAGATCGTGCTGGACGACGCCGACCTCACCCAGGCCGTGGAGCTGTCCGCGCAAAGCGGCTTCTACTCCACGGGCCAGCGCTGCACGGCATCGAGCCGCCTCATCGTCACCGACAGGATCTACCCCGCCTTCATCGAGGCCCTGCAGGCCCGCATGGCCAGGATCAAGGTGGGCGACGCCCGCGCCGCAGGCACCGACATGGGCCCCGTGGTCAGCCAGGCCCAGCTGGAGCAGGACCTGAGCTACGTGGAAATCGCCAAGGCCGAAGGCGCCGTGCTGGCTGCCGGCGGCGCAGCCGCCGCCTGCCACACCGGCAGCGGCAACAAGGGCTACTACATGGCGCCCACCCTGTTCGTGGACACCCAGGCCGCCATGCGCATCAACCGCGAGGAAGTCTTCGGCCCCGTGGCCAGCGTCATCCGCGTGAAGGACTACGAGGAAGCCCTGGCCGTGGCCAACGACACGCCCTTCGGCCTGGCCGCAGGCATTGCCACCACCAGCCTCAAGCACGCCACCCACTTCAAGCGCCACAGCCAGGCCGGCATGGTCATGGTCAACCTGCCCACGGCCGGCGTGGACTACCACGTGCCCTTCGGCGGCCGCAAGGGCAGCAGCTACGGCCCGCGCGAACAGGGCCGCTATGCGCAGGAGTTCTATACGACGGTGAAGACCGCCTACACGCTGGCCTGAGGCAGGCCCCAAAGCAGCCGCCAGGACCTGGCGACTGCTTTCATCCCTGACGCCATCCGCAACAAAACGATGCGGATGGCGTTTTTTCATTCGTCGTTGCGCCCACAGTCAAATCCCGTGCGCGAAAGTGCAAACCGCCCCTTCCATTGCACCAGGGCCTTGCATAGCATCTTCCTCAACGTGAGAGCCGGCTTCAGCCGGCCGGCGTCCATACCGGAGGGAGACCATGGCAACAACTGCAAGAATTTCCGGCCCCGTGGGGCGGGCGGCAATGAATCATCCCAAAGACGTGTTCACTGTCCAGCAATTGCTCAACGGACATATGCAGCGCGATCCCTGCCGCAAACTGCTGCGCGAGGACGGCAGATGGTCCAGGGCACTGGAGCGCTCAATCGCCACCTTTCAGCAACTGTCCGGCTCGCCTGTCATGACCCAGGGCCGGATTGCACCAGCGACCCGCATGTTCGAACTGCTGGCCCAGCCTCCGGCAATCTTTGGCTACGAACGGCGCATGGCGCAATTCATGGGGCCGGAGCCGATGATCGAGGAGCCTACGATCGAGGTGTTCATTTACGACGCACTTCTCACCAGGCCGGGATCACAGTGGGGACATGCTGCAATCGATATTGATGGGAAGACCTACAGTCAGGCTCCAACAAGATATGCTGTACTGGAGCGCGAGCAATATCTTTCATCGAATTTGGCAACCGTCAAAAGAGATGTCACTGGCTTGGTGCTGAGAGTGTCTCGCGAGGAAAAGACGAAAATCAAAGCAGAACTTGAAAAGCGGGTTGCTGCTCAAAAACCGTACAGCCTTACCGAAAATAGTTGCTCAACCAATGTTGCAGAGGTATTGGAGTCAGTTGGGATTCTGGCACACGACCCGCGGTTTCAAATGTCGCCATCTACTTCGCGCTTGGTTTCACCAAAGGAGTTATTGATCATAATCTCAAGATCCAATAGAATTTTGAGAAGAATCAATTACCAGAAGAATCCATGAAATCAAGAGCTTTCGCAGCATATGCAACAGCCTTCATTGCCACCATAATGAGCGCATGCAGCAACTCCGACGAATACATGCCCGCAGGGCAATGGGAAGCAACAGAAGATTTGTATGTCTACACTACAAATGACCATCCGTTGAAAATTGCATTCGTTATAGAAAAAGGTGAGATTTGCGCTGTAAGTAAAAAACCCGTTATCAGAAAAGACTTGGGCTATTTACAGGTCTCATGCGCAAAGGGGAGCGGATGGGAGATAACAGGAAAATTCAAGAAATTGAGTAAATAAAATTATATACCTGAGCAGCCATCAAAAAATATAGCGGTCACTCAAAAATCAGACAAAAGTGCATGAAGTCAGTTCGAAATTGAATAGTCAAAACAATAGAACCAACCTTAGGGAGACTATTTAATGAGAATAATCACCAACACTACCAGAATCATCTCCGCAATAGCATTGACCGCCTGCAGTTATGAGCCAACGGGCCAATGGGAGGCAATGGATACCGTGGATATTTATAAAAACAACAATCATCCATTGATTGTCGCCTTCGTGTTGGAAAAAGGAGAAATATGTGCCATCAGCGAAGACATCATCCTAAGAAAGGATCTTGGATATGCACAGGTCTCCTGCGAGAAGGGCCGGGGATGGGATAAATCAGGAAGGTTCAAGAAACTAACTGACCTGGATTGATTTGCAGAAACCCGGGGCGCAATGCCCCGGCAGGCCTGTCACAAGAAAGCCTGAATCAGCGCTGAAACGCCGCCGCAGCAGCCGCCATTCGCCGCAGATACGCCGGGTCTTCCTGCAGGCAATGCACGTGGTTGACCTCGTCCTCCACCAGTTCCTCCATCCGCTGCGCAGCCCCGCAAATGGCCTGCAGCGCATTGGCCACCACCTCCAGATTGCGGTAGCCCTCGGGCCGCTCCAGCCAGGCCAGCGCCAGCTGGCCCAGCGAGTACACCTCGCTGCTGCCCTGCAGCGTCAGCCGGCCGATTTCGGTCACGGCATGGCTCAACTGCTGCGGCGTGGGCTGGGTCAGGGTTGTGGAAGCGGTACTCATGGCGCGACCCCTCCCATGGCAGGGACGCCTGGACGGCGCGCACACTGGATGGAGAAGGCCGAGAGAAAAACGGCGTACATGGTTTCGTGCTCCTTGCTGAGATCGAACCCACCGACCCGTGTTCTTACGCACAGACAGGTGGACGGGATGTTAAGAACACAGAGCAAGCCGTGCGGACGCCCTTGCGGGTAGCCCCATCCCGCCCAAAACCGCATGGACGAGCGGGCGCTATGCCCACTCTTTCCGAGTGATCAGACGTGACAAGGCCTCGCTAACGGGGAGGCAGCGCCGCTTACTCTAAAGGTGTTCTTACGCACCAGCCCCTGAACAGGGGGCCGCCGCAATGATAGAGGCATTCAGGACCGCAAGCGCCCCGAAGCCCCAGGCCGAGCGCAGCGAAGGCCCGCACCCACTCCCCGTATGTCCGCGCCTGCGCCGTGGCGGTTGCGGGGTTGCAGTCCTGCCGCAGGACAGGACTGCTTCGTCATCTGACTCGCTGCGGTTGTCTGAGCGGAGTTCACGCAGTGAACGCAGCGAGTTCCGCAGCGAACCCCGCAACCGCCACGGCGCAGGTTGCCCCGCAGCGCAGCGAAGGGGTCGCGGACATCCGGGTCGCCTTCTTTGATCTGACCTTTCTTGGCGAATCAAGAAAGGGCAGTCGGCTGCCGGGCCGAGACCCGGCCTCGAAAAACAACCACCCGGCAGGGGCAAAAAATCATCCCAGCCCGTGCACATCGCCGACCTGCCTGAAGCGCCCACACCAACGACAATCACCAAGCCCATGCACCCCAGAAACCGCCCCCCTCCACGCCCGGCCCTGCGCGCCCGGCCCACCTTCGCCGACCGGCCCGACACCGGCCCCTCACGCCTGCTGTGCTTCAACAAGCCCTACGGCGTACTCAGCCAGTTCACCCCCGAGGGCCGCTGGCGTGGCCTCAAGGAGTACATCGACGTGCCGGGCGTGCATGCGGCAGGCCGGCTCGACGCCGACAGCGAAGGACTGCTGCTGCTGACCAATGACGGCCCGCTGCAGGCGCGCATCGCCGATCCGCGCTTCAAGATGGAGAAGACCTACTGGGTACAGGTCGAGGGACTGCCCGACGAGGCCGCGCTGCAGGCCCTGCGCCAGGGCGTGCAGCTCAACGACGGCATGACGCTGCCCGCGCAGGCCCGCCGGCTGGAGCCGCCGCCCGTGCTGTGGCAGCGCGACCCGCCCATCCGCGTGCGCCAGAACATTCCCGACTGCTGGATCGAACTGGTCATCCGCGAAGGCCGCAACCGCCAGGTGCGCCGCATGACGGCGGCCATTGGCCACCCCACGCTGCGGCTGGTGCGCGCGGCCATCGGGCCCTACACGCTGGACGGCCTGGAGCCCGGCCAGTGGAAGGACGTGGAGCCCGCCTAGGGTTCCGGATTGTCGGTAGGTGCCACAGCCTTCCAGCGCTGCAGGCCGAGCCACGGATGAAAGCGCCGCGCCTCGCCCACCTCCACGCGCTCGACGCTGCCGGCCAGCAGCGGCCACAGGCGCTGCAATTGCGCCGAGCGCTGCTGCGTGCAGCGCCGCGCGCGGGCCAGCAGCTCGCTGCCCTGGCCCAGCAGGCGCGACAGCTCGCGCAGGCGCGGCGGCGGCAGGCATTGGGCGCTGGCCAGCATCAGCCAGGACGGTGCCTGGCCCGCCTGGGCGGGGCCGCTGGCGGCGAACTGCTCCAGCAAAGCGACATGGGCGCTGAGCAGGGGCGCGGGTGGTTTCTCGGCCAGCATGACCTCCAGCAGAGTGCCCTCGATGCGCCAGCGGGCGGGCACCACGGCGTGCTCTACCGAGTTGCCGAAGCGCGTGGACTGGCGATGGCGGACGGCACGACTGCCCTGCTCCAGCAAGGGCTGCAGCAGTTCGGCCAGGGCCTGCTCGCGCTGCGCCGTAGGCGCTTCGGCCAGCGTGATGCGCAGCGGCACGGCCTCGTAGCCGCGCAGCTGGTCGCGCCAGGCCATCCAGCCCGCCGTGTCGGGGCCGCCCAGCAGCAGGGCGAGGAAGGCGCCCAGGCCGGCCAGGGCCGATCCGGTCCACCAGGACACCTGCACAGGCTGCCGCCCGGCGATCAGCCAGCCCGTCAACCAGACCAGCGCCCCGGCGCAGGTGGCTGCCAGCAGGCCCATGCCGAAGGCAAGGAAGGGCGCGCCATCGAGCCGGTCGGGCAGCAGCACCAGCATGGCCACGCAGGCCGCGCCGGCGCACAGCGCAACGGCCCACCAGCCCGCCACGGGCAGGGTGCGCGCGGTGCGCTCGGTGCGCTCTGTGTGGCCTATGCGCCCCGCCACCGCAAGCAGCATGAGGGCCACCACCGCGCCAGCGGTCAGCGCAATGAACAGGGGCGCAAACACCCACAGCGCCAGCAGCCCGAGGACCGCCGATACCGCAAGCGACAGCGCCAGCATGCTCAGGCCTTCTTCAGGAACTCCGACTTGAGCAGCATGGAGCCCAGTTCGGTCTTGCAGTCCACGTTGTGGCCGTCGGCGCCATCGACCAGGCGGATGCCCTTGATCTTGCTGCCCTTCTTGAGCACGGTGGACGAGCCCTTGACCTTGAGGTCCTTCACCAGGATCACGGCATCGCCGTCGGCCAGCGCATTGCCGTTGGCGTCGCGCACGATGCCGTCGCCAGCGGCGGCTTCGCCGGCCTCTTCTTCGGCCTGCATGGGCCATTCGAAGGCGCAGTCGGGGCAGATGTAGCTGGCGGCGTCGGGATAGGTGTTTTCAAGGCCGCACTGGGGGCAGGCGGGAGTGGTCTGGGGCATGGGATTGAACAGATTCGGTGAAGACAAAGAGGCGCGGCGGGCGCGCCGTACCTGGCGATTGTCGCCCCTGCCCCCGCAGGCATGCCCCGGCAAACCCGAGCGGCCTGCTACGCTGCGCGCCACTCTTTGCTTTTTCCCCATGGATACGCTGACCCCCTTGCGCGCCTTCCGGCGCATCGTAGAACTGGGCTCCATCGCCAAGGCGGCCGACGCGCTGAACCTGTCCTCGGCCGCGCTGAGCAAGCAGCTGCGCGCGCTCGAAGCCCATCTGGGCGCCGTGCTGCTGCAGCGCACCACGCGCCGCATGAGCCTGACCGACACGGGCCAGGCCTACTACGCCGAGTGCTGCCGCCTGCTCGATGAATTCGATGCGCTGGAGCAGTCGGTGCGCGCGCAGTCGCAGCAGGTGGCCGGCCGGCTGCGCGTGAATGCGCCGCTGTCGTTTGCGCTGAGCACGCTGTCGCCGCTGCTGGCGCGCTTCATGCAGCGCCATCCGCAGCTGCAGATCGACCTGTCCATGGAAGACCGGCTGGTGGATGCGGTGGGCCAGGGCTTCGATGTATCCATCCGCCTGAGCGCGGAGCTGGCGGACTCCTCGCTGATCGCGCGGCGCCTGGCCTCGCTGTCGCAGATGCTGTGCGCGGCCCCGTCCTATCTGCAGGCGCATGGCCGCCCGGCCAGTGCCGCCGGGCTGCGCGACCATGCGCTGCTGAACTACAGCCTGGCGCATGCGCCCCGCGAAGCGGGCGAGAGCCCCCAGGCGCCATCCGAGGCGCGCGCCAACGTCAACAACAGCCTGATGCTGCGCGACCTGCTGGTGGCGGGCCTGGGCATTGGCGCCCTGCCCTCGTTCCTGGCGCGGCCGGCGATTGCGGCAGGCCAGCTGGTCGCACTGGACCTTGCGGACCAGGCCGCGCAGGCCCGCCATGTCTACGCGGTCTATCCCACGCAGCGCCACCTGCTGCCCAAGGTGCGCGCCTTCGTGGACTTCCTGGCCGAGGAGCTGCCCGCCGCCATGGGCGAGGATTGTTGACGCCGCGTTAAGAGTTCCTCAAGCGCGCGCCCCTTTTTCGCGCCGGGCCTGCGGCCTACGCTTGCCGTCCATCACAGCCATGAAGGACACAAGCATGACGCAATGCAATGATTTTTCCTGCGCCCTGCCCGCGCAGGATGCGGCGGCCGCCTCGCCGCAGCAGGCCCTGCAGGCGGCGCCCGCAGCGGCGCCTGCGGTCGCCCCCGCCATCGACTTCTTCCATGACGTGGTCTGCGGCTGGTGCTACGTGATGTCGCCACGCCTGCGCCAGGTGGCGCGCGAGCTGGGCCTGCGCGTGCGCCACCGCAGCTTCGTGCTGCAGGCCTCGCGCGCCGAGATGGTGGCGGCCTTCGGCTCCATGGAGCGCGCCAAGCAGGTCATCCTGGAGCACTGGCAGGCCTGCGCGGAGCATGACGACGAGGACCGCATCGACATCGAGGGCATGCGCCGCGAGGCCTTCGAGTACCCCAGCGGCATGGCCGGCGCACTGGCCTGCCAGGCGGCCCAGATCCTGGGCGGCGATGACGCGCACTGGGATCTGTTCGACGCCATCCAGCATGCCCACATGAGCGAGCACCGCAACATCGGCGACGCCGAAGTGCTGCTGGACATCGCCACGCGCACGGGCTTCGAGCGCAACGCCTTCGCAGGCTGCATGGAAGGCGCCCAGGCGCTGGAGCAGGTGCGCCAGGACCGCGCTCTGGCGCAGCGCATGGGCCTGCGCTCCATTCCCACGCTGATCGCGCCGGGCCTGCCTCCGCTGCAGACCCAGTCGCTGGCTGCGCTGCGCGAACGGCTGCACTTCCTGGCGGCCTGAGCGCCCCCGTCTTTGCTTTTTTTCATCGGCGTTTTCCGCCTTCCCTCGCGCGCGGCATGCGCGCCCTCTTTCAGCAGACCAAGGACTCTTGCATGACTCTCCAACGCTTCGCTCGCCGCATGGCGCTGCCCTCTCTCGTGATCGCCCTGGCCGCCGCCTTCGCGGGCACCGCGGCCCAGGCTCATGGCGGCCACGAGCCCCCGGCCGGCGCACGCCAGGACGTGGGCACCAGCCCCTGGGGGCCGGCCGACGAGATCGGCCGCCTGAACCTGATCACGCCGGCCTCGCGCGCGGCCATCCTGCAGCGCATCACGGGTGGGCAGGTCTATGACCTGGCCACCGAGTACTACGTGGGCATGCCCAGCTGGCAGGACGCGGGCGATCCGCACTACCAGTTCTGGATGACGCACACGCCGCGCGGCACCGTGGTGGACGACCCGATGAACGTGGGCAAGGACATGAACGCCACGCGCAGCTACACGGGCACGGCGTTTTCCATGTACAGCCACACGGGCACGCACATCGATGCGCTCAACCACTTCGGCATCCGCGGCAGGATCTGGAACGGCTTCAGCGCAGACCAGCACCTGGGCGACCGGGGCTGGCAGCGCACGGGCATAGAGAAATTCCCGCCGCTGGTGGCGCGCGGCGTGCTGATCGACGTGGCGGCCGCCAAGGGCCTGGAGATGCTGCCCGACCAGTACCGCATCACGCGCCAGGACCTCAAGGATGCGCTGGCACGCCAGAAGGTGACGCTGCAGGAGGGCGACATCGTGCTGGTGCGCACGGGCCGCATGAAGCTGTACGGCCAGCCCCAGGCCTACATGGCCAAGCCGCCGGGCCTGGGCCTGGATGCCGCGCGCTTCCTGGTGGAGGAAGGCGGCGCCATGATCGTGGGCGCCGACAACCTGAGCCTGGAGACGTTCCCGTCCGAGGTGGACGACGACTACGTACCGCTGCACAGCTACCTGCTGGCGCAAAAGGGCGTGCCCATCATGGAGCTGGTGGCGCTGGACGACCTGTCGCGCGACAAGGTCTACGAGTTCGCCTTCATCGGCGGCCCGCTCAAGATCCGCGGCGGCGACGCCGCGCCGCTGCGGCCCATCGCCATCCCGGTGCGCTGAGCGGGGCAAGACGAGATTTCTTGAGCTTGACCTCGAAACTCCCGCGCCCCCAAGGCGAGGGACACCGAGCAAGGGCCTACGCCGGCCGCGCCGCCCCGCAGCAAGGGTGTCGCCGGCTGCCCGTACGCCCCCCTCCGAAGAGAGGGGGAAGGCGCGAAGCGACTCAGGGGGTGATCACAGACTCGTGCCCATTTTGCTGAGGAAGCGCTCGCAGGCGTCGAGCTGGGCCAGCTCGACGAACTCGTCGGGCTTGTGCGCCTGCTCGATGGAGCCGGGGCCGCAGACCACGGTGGGAATGCCGGCGTTGTGGAACAGGCCGGCCTCGGTGCCGTAGGCCACCTTGCGCTTTTCCTGGTCGGCGGTCAGCGCGCGCACCAGCTGGGTGATGGCGGCTTCTTCCGAGGCTTCCAGCGCAGGCGCGCTGGCGCCGGCCTCGATCTCGATGCGCGCGTCGGCGAATTCGGCGCGCATGCGCGGCAGCAGTTCGTCGCGCACATAGGACTCGACCTGGGCCTGGATGCCATCCACCGACATGCCGGGCAGGTTGCGGAATTCATAGGCGAATTCGCACAGCTCGGGGATGGTGTTGACCGCGATGCCGCCCTGGATCTGGTTGGTGGTCATGGTGGTGAAGGGCACGTCGAAGAATTCGTCGTAGGGGCCGTGCGCCTTGAAGTGGTCGGCGATGTCCCGGATGCGACAGATCAACCGCGCCGCGTACTCGATGGCATTGCTGCCGCGCGGCGTGAGCGACGAATGCGCGGCCTTGCCGTGCACGCGGCAGCGGTAGAGGTTGATGCCCTTGTGCGCCACCACGACCTGCATGCTGGTGGGCTCGCCGACCACGCAGCCGTCGAAGCGCGCGCCCTCGGCCTTGAGCTGGTTGATCATCACGGGCGCGCCCGCGCAGCCGATTTCCTCGTCGTACGAGAAGGCCAGGTGCACGGGCCTGGCGCGCTGCGTGGCCAGGAATTCGGGCACCAGCGCCAGCGAGGCGGCGATGAAGCCCTTCATGTCGCAGCTGCCGCGACCATAGAGGCGCCCGCCCTTTTCGGTGAGCGCAAAGGGGTTGGTGCTCCACTGCTGGCCATCGACCGGCACCACGTCGGTATGGCCGGACAGCACGATGCCACCCTGCGTTTCGCCATTGCTGGCCGGCAAAGTGGCGAAGAGATTGGCCTTGGCGCCGTCCGGAGAGTGGAACAATCGGGCACTCACGCCCAGCGTGGCCAACTCATCGCGTACACACTCGATCAGCGCCAGGTTGGAGTTGCGGCTGGTGGTGTCGAATGCGACCAGTGTTTCCAGCCAGTCGCGGGTGTTTTTCCAGGTAGTCATGTGGTTCCATCTGCGCCATGGCCTGCGCCGCCCTTCGTGGACGACGCAGGCCATGGCATAGGCATTGCATATGGCGAAGCAGTGTACGCCCGGGTTGCGGCCCGGGCAGGCACGCCGACCCATGCCCCGGGCGTGACTGCCGTCTTTTCAATCCCTTTTCGGAAATGGACCCTGCTTTGACCAAGCAAACCGTCTCGACCCGCAACATCGTGGCTGCCGTCATCGGCAACGCGCTGGAGTGGTATGACTTCCTGGTGTTCGCCTTCATGACACCCATCGTCGCCAAGCTGTTCTTCCCCAGCAATCCCGACAATCCGGACGACAACATCAACCGCATCCTGATGACCACGGCCGTGTTCGGCGTGGGCTTTTTCATGCGGCCCGTGGGCGGCGTCCTGCTGGGCCTGTACGGGGACCGCAAGGGTCGCAAGGCGGCCATGGTGATGGTGACCGGCCTGATGGCCGTGGCCATCGCGCTGATCACGCTGGCGCCCACGTATGCGGCGGTGGGCATCCTGGCGCCGCTGTTCATCGTGCTGGCGCGGCTGCTGCAGGGCTTTGCGGCCGGCGGCGAGTTCGGCACGTCCACGGCACTGCTGATCGAGCTGGCACCGCCCGGCAAGCGCGGCTTCTATGGTTCCTGGCAGATGGCCGGCCAGATGCTGGCCCTGCTGATCGGCGCGGCCACGGGCACGCTGATCACCGAGATCTTCACCGAGGAAGAGCTGATGGCCTGGGCCTGGCGCGTGCCCTTCGCCGTGGGCCTGCTGATCGTTCCCGTGGCGCTGTACATCCGCCGCCATGTGGAGGAGCCCGAGGTCTTCAAGGAAATGCAGGCCGCGCAGGCCAGCGGCAAGGCGCGCCAGATCGGCATCATGGAGATGCTGCGCACGCATGCGCGCGAGACGCTGGTGGGCATGGGCCTGGTGGTCACGGCCACGGTGTCCATCTACATCACCTTCACCTATCTGGTGACCTATGCCACGGTGACGCTGAAGCTGCCCATGCGCGATGCCTTCATGGTGCAGATGGCCGGCGCCGCGCTGATGGTGGTGATCATGCCGTTCTTCGGCGCCCTGTCGGACCGCGTGGGCCGCCGCATGCTGACCATCGGCTCGCTGATCGGCTACCTGGTGGTGCTCTACCCGCTGTATGCCTGGCTGACCGACGGCCCCACGGTGCAGAAGCTGCTGATCACCCAGCTGGTGGTCTGCGTGTTCGTGGCCGTGTTCTTCGGCGTGTTCAGCACGGTGATGGCCGAGCTGTTCCCGCCCCAGGTGCGTTCGGCCGGCATGTCCATGGCCTACAACGTGGCGGTGATGATCTTCGGCGGCTTCGCGCAGTTCATCGTGACCTGGCTGATCCGCTCCACGGGCTCGCCCATGGCGCCGGCCTTCTATGTGATGTTCGGCGTGACGCTGGGCCTGCTGGCGGCCTTCTTCATCAAGGACCGCGCGATGGAGCGCAACCTGCGCTGATCCCCCCCGGGCGGCGCGCCCTGCGCCGCCCTCGCGCATGCCCCGGCACGGGGCCTGCACAGCCTTGCCGCACGCCGCGCGCACCATGCGCGGGCATGCCGGCCCCCGCCCTGCACCACGGCGGGGAGGCCCGCCCGCATCTGCCGATTTCATGCAGAAAAAGTCAGGGCTGAACTTCTCTGGAGTGCCGCAAATCCGCAGGGAATACCCTCTGCTGGCACGCGTTTCGCTTGTCTACATTCTTGCATGCAAGTTGCAGAGCCACTTGCATACAAGATTCCACAACTTGCGAAAGACGACTATGCGCCGCTTTGCCAGATCACTGTTCGGACAGGTGGTGATCGCACTCATCCTGGGTGTGCTCGCCGGAATATTGGCCCCTGAATGGGCCGTGAAACTCAAGCCCCTGGGCGATGGCTTCATCAAGCTCATCAAGATGATCATTCCCGTGCTGGTGTTCTGCGTGGTGGTGCACGGCATCGCGGGCGCGGGCGACCTCAAGCGCGTGGGCCGGGTCGGCGTCAAGTCGCTGATCTACTTCGAGGTGCTGACCACCATCGCCCTGGTGCTGGGCCTGGTGCTGGCCTTCGTGTTCCAGCCCGGCGCGGGCATGAACGTGGACCCGAGCAAGCTCGACGCCTCGGCCATGAGCGCCTATGCCAGCAACGCCGACAAGCTGACCAGCGGCGGCACGGTGGACTTCCTGATGAAGCTCATCCCCACCACCGTGGTGCAGGCCTTTGCCACGGGCGACGTGCTGCAGGTGCTGCTGTTCGCCGTGCTGTTCGGCTGCGCACTGACCATGCTGGGCGAGCGCGGCGCGCCCGTGCATGCGCTGATCGACACGCTGTCGAACGTGCTGTTCAAGATCATGGGCATCCTCATCAAGCTGGCGCCGCTGGGCGTGCTGGGCGCCATCGCCTTCACCGTGGGCCAGTACGGCATAGGCTCGCTCAAGCAGCTGGGCATGCTGGTGCTGCTGTTCTACGTGGCCGTGATCTTCTTCGTCTTCGTGGTGCTGGGCCTGGTGATGCGCTTTTCGGGCTTCAGCCTGATCAAGCTGCTGCGCTACCTGCGCGAGGAGCTGATGGTGGTCTTCGCCACCACCTCCTCGGACAGCGTGCTGCCCCAGATCATGGCCAAGCTGCGCAACCTGGGCGTGCGCGACTCCACCGTGGGTCTGGTGATTCCCACGGGCTACTCGTTCAACCTGGACGCCTTCTCCATCTACATCACGCTGGCGGCCGTGTTCATCGCCCAGGCCACGAACACGCCCATCGGCATGGCCGACCTGCTGACCATCCTGGCGATTGCGCTGGTGACCTCCAAGGGCGCCCACGGCGTGCCGGGCTCGGCCATCGTGGTGCTGGCGGCCACGCTGCATGCGATTCCGGCCATCCCCGCCATCGGCCTGGTGCTGGTGCTGTCGGTGGACTGGTTCATGGGCATTGCCCGCGCGCTGGGCAACCTGATCGGCAACTGCGTGGCCACGGTGGCCATCGCGGCCTGGGAAGGTGACATCGACCGCGAGCGCGCCCATGCCGTGCTCAACGGCCTGGCCGACAATCAGGGGCCCGACGCCGAGCCCTCCGGCGCCGCCGCCGTCCCCGCAACCGTGACTCCTGCCCACCCTGCAACGCAATGACACCTGTAAGCCCCCAGCACATCGCCGAGCGCGTCGTCGAAGCCATCCTGGCCCAGAAACTGGCGCCCGGCGAACGGCTGGGGGAGCAGGAACTGGCCGACAACTTCGAGGTCAGCCGCACCATGGTGCGCGAGGCGCTGATGCAGCTGCAGGCGCGCGGCTTCGTGCAGGTGCAGCCCCGGCGCGGCTGGTACGTGGTCCAGCCCTCGGCCGAGGAGGCGCAGGACGCCTTCGCGGCGCGCCGCATCATCGAGACCGGCATCCTGGGCGAGGCCGGGCGCCCCCTGCAAAGCGTGATCGGCCAGCTGCGCCGCCACATCGCCCAGGAGCAGGAGGCCATTGCGGGCGCCGACGCCGCCACGCGCGCCTTCCTGCTGGCCGACTTCCACGTCTGCCTGGCCGAGCAGATGGGCCACCGCCTGCTGGCGCTCACCCTGCGCGACCTCACGGCCCGCACCACGCTGGCGGCCACCTTGTTCCAGTCCACGCACAGCGCCAGCCAGTCCTGCGCCGAGCACGAGCGCATCGTCGAGGCCCTGGAGCGCGGCGACACCGAGGGCGCCAAGGCCCTGCTGCTGGAGCACATCGGCACGGTGGAGCGTTCGCTGGAGATCCGCCCGAGCGAGGCGCCCGACGCCGGCGACCGCCTGCGTGCCACGCTGGCGCCCCTGTTCGGGGGATAACCCTGTGTCGGAGGGTCGGCAAATTTCCACCGACCGTCGCTAAAACGCCAATCCGGGCCCTACGGGGCGCACTGTCATGGTGCCGACACGGCTGACTGCATACGCTGCTGAGCTGGCGCATTGCGCGCCGTTCATCAACCCACCACTGCTTCGGATATGACCCAACGTCCTATGTCCTTTTCCCGCACTCCCCTGCTCGCGTCCCTGTGCGCGGCTGCAGTCCTCACGGCCTGCGGCGGCGACGGCGGCTCGTTCTACCTCACGCTCGACGGAAAGCAGCCCCAGGTGATCGCCCACCGCGGCTTC
Organism: Delftia sp. WY8; assembly: GCF_018437695.1. Classification (NCBI taxonomy): domain Bacteria; kingdom Pseudomonadati; phylum Pseudomonadota; class Betaproteobacteria; order Burkholderiales; family Comamonadaceae; genus Delftia; species Delftia sp. WY8. Next base: position 3,800,636 of record NZ_CP049795.1, on the reverse strand, counting down.
TCGGGCAAGTTCCCGGAGCAGACGCGCATGGCCTACGAGGCCGCCGCCGACGCGGGCGCGGACATGCTCGAACTCGACATGCACCTGACGAAGGACTGCCAGCTGGTCGCCCGCCACAACGCCTGGCTCAGCGACAGCACCAACGTGGCCGACGTGGCCAAGACCAATGCCGAAGTGGCGCGCCGCCAGCGCACTGCGGCCGGCGTGCTGGTCAACGTGAAGTACCCCGCCGTGCCTGCCAACGGCCCCTCGCAATACCTGAGCGACCAGCTCGATGCCAACGATCCCAAGTCCGTGCTCAAGGCCCTGGTGGTCGATGGCGAGGACCACCGCAACGACTGGTCCATCAGCGACTTCACGATGCAGGAGCTGCGCACCTGGCTGGGCGGCACGATCCTGGACAACCGCAGCGAGCGCCCCACCGAGTGGAACGGCAAGCTGCCCCTGATCAGCGCCCAGGACGTGCTGGACATCGCCGCCGCCAAGGGCAAGGCCCTGGGCCGCACCATCCCCGTCTACGCCGAAACCAAGAACCCGTACTGGAACAACCAGCAGGCGATCGCCAACGGCTGCGGCGCGCCCGGCTCGCGCCCGTTTGAAGACGCGGTGATCAAGCTGCTGGACCAGAACAAGCTCAACGCCAAGGATTCGCCCATCTACATCCAGAGCTTCGACCCGGCCAGCCTCAAGTACCTGCGCCAGGCCGGCATGAAGGCCAAGGGCGTGCAGCTGATCGACGGCAACGACTTCAATCTGCGCGACGGCTCCATGGTCTACATCACCAACGATGAGTGGACCTTCATCAGCGGCCGCCCCTACAGCTGGACCCTGGCCGGCGACGCGCGCACCTTCGCCACCATGCTCACGCCCGCAGGCCTGGCCGAGATCAAGACCTATGCCGACGGCATCGGCCCCTGGAAGCCCCAGGTCCTGGCCCACTCCGTCGTGCCCTACAAGGACGGCGCCGGCCTCAAGGACGTGAACACCGTCAAGGACACGGGCCTGATCCGCGACGCCCACAAGGCCGGCCTGATCGTGCACAGCTTCACCTTCCGCAACGAGCCGGGCCGCCTGGCCGGCCTGTACAAGGGCGACCCCGTGCAGGAATACCTGGCCTACTACCGCCTGGGCATCGACGGCGTGTTCACCGACTTCACGGACACGGCCGTGACGGCGCGCAAGGCGTACAACAAGGAAATCGGTCTCTGAAACTCCCATCCCGCTGACCCATGACAAGGCGCCTCGTGCGCCTTGTTTTTTGGGCACGGCATCGGGCATCCAACCGAACGGAGGCACACTTGTACGGCATGAACAGATACGCAATATCGGCCGCTCTTTTGGCTGGGTCCGCCTTTGCCGCCCCTGCCGACCAGATAACGTTTCAGAACGATCTTTCAGCCTGCGTGTCGATCACGGCGACGAAGACTTCCACAGAGTCCAACGTGGTGTGGGCGAACACCCGTGTTCAACTGCGCAAATCGATTGGCGAGTGCGGATGCCTTTCGGCTCTGGCGACCTACACGAGCAGCGTGAACCGAGGGGGCGTCCGGCAGGAACTGCAGGAAGGCCTGACCGACCTGGGCAGCGGAGGGGAGAGAAAACTCGTCCTTGCGACCGACCCGGCCCTGGTCGCCAACAAGGAGGTGCGGGTTCGGCTGGCGTGCACCGGGCCCTTGTAGGGCGCCATTGAGCCACACAGTGGCATACCGCTAGCGCAGCAGATAGCGCTCCGCATAGATCTGCCGGGCGCGCCCCATATGGCGCAGGGCCAGGTCGCACAGCAAATTCCTGTCGCCAGCCTCCAGCGCCTCGACCATCAACGCATGCTCCTGCCGCGCCACGACCAGCGCCTCCTGGTCGGCAATCGCATAGGCGCGTGCGGGAAAGCTCAGCCAGTCGTGCAGGCGTATCGACTCTTCCAGATAAGGGTTGTCGCACAGGCCGTAGAACAATCGGTGGAAGGCCATGTTGGTGCGGTGGATGGCGATCAGGTCGCCGGACTCCACGGCCAGCGCATGTTCATGCGCGGCATGGGCCACTGGCTCCAGGCGTTCTGGCGGCACCGGCAGTTGCATGGCCTGCACGGCCGCCGCGTGCAGCACGCTGCGCAGGTGGTAGAGGTCTTGCAGGCTTTGCGCGTCGAAGCGCCGTATGCGGGCTCCCAAATGGGGCGGCTTGACCACGACGCCCAGGCGCTGCAGCTCGGTCAGCGCGGCACGCACCACGTGGCGCTTGGCCTCGTAGTCTTCCATCAGGTGGTCTTCGATCAGCCGCGTGCGGGGCAGGATGCGGCCCCGGATGATGTCCGTCTCTATGGCGGCTATCACGGCCGCCACCTGCGCCGGCAGCGCCGCATGGGGAAAGGCGGCCTCTTTTTCCCGGCCTGATCGCTGTTGCTTGCTCATGTCTCTTGGTTCTTTCAGTCGGGGTGGCAAGTGCATGCAAGCCATGCTCCAGGCCCCGCCCGCCCTGCATCTTATTGATAGTTTCATCGCCTTTTTTGGCGACAACGTGCCCGTTGAGTTTCGCGCCGCGCACTCCTAGACTGCGCCCGAAAGTCAACCCAGGAACCCTCTCATGGCCTCCACGCACGCCGCCGAAATCATCAGCACCAATCCCGCCAACGGGCAGGAGATCGCCCGCATCGCCACCACCACGCCCGAGCAACTGGACGCTGCCGTCACGCGGGCCTGGCATGCCTTCCACCATTCTGGCTGGAAGTCGCTGCTGCCCCACAAGCGCGCCCTGGTGCTGCAGGCCATCGCCGACGGCCTGGCCGCCGAGAAGGAGTCTCTGGCACGGCTGCAGATGCAGGACAACGGCAAGCCGCTGGGCGAATGCCGGGGCATGGTGGAGTCGGCCATAGGCACCTTCCGCTACTACGCAGGCGTCTGCGAGACGCTGGAGACCGATGTGACGCCGGCGCGCGGCGACTATGTGTCCTTCACCGTGCTGGAGCCCTTTGGCGTGGTGGCGGCCATCACGCCGTGGAACTCGCCCATCATGAACGACGCCACCAAGGTCGCGCCCGCGCTGGCGGCCGGCAATGCGGTGATCCTCAAGCCCTCGGAAGATTCTCCGCTGCTGGCGCCCGAGCTGGCGCGCATCGCGCTGGCGTCCGGCCTGCCGCAGGACATGCTGCAGGTGGTGCAGGGCCGCGGGGCCGATGTGGGCGCCGCCCTGGTCGCGCATCCGGGCATCCGCATGATCTCGTTCACGGGCGGGACGACCTCAGGCAGGGCCATTGCCCGCGTGGCCGGCGACCGCCTGGTGCCCGCCGCGCTGGAGTTGGGCGGCAAGTCGCCGCACGTGGTGTTTGCCGACGCCAACCGCACGCATGCCGTGGCCGCCGTGGTGGCGGGTATCTTCGGCTCGGCAGGCCAGTCCTGCGTGGCGGGCTCGCGCCTGTTCATCGAGCAAAGCATCTATGACGAGGTGCTGGAGCAGGTGGTGGCGCGCGCCAAAGGCCTGCGCCTGGCCTTGCCCGACGCCGAGGGCGTGGAGATGGGCCCGCTGGCCTCGTTCCACCACCGCGAGCGCGTGGCGGCCTTCGTGGAGCGTGCGCGCGCCGAGGGTGGCCACGTGCTGTGCGGCGGCGCGGCGCCCACGGGCACGGACTTCGACGACGGGGCCTTCTACCTGCCTACGGTGATCGACGGCCTGCCGGCCAGCGCCGCATCCTGCCAGGAAGAAGCCTTCGGCCCCGTGCTCGTGGCGCTGCCCTTCAAGGACGAGGCGGACCTCGTCGCCCAGGCCAACGGCACGGCCTTCGGCCTGGCCTGCGGCATCTGGACCGAGAACTTCCAGCGCGCCTGGCGCATGGGCCGCGCGCTGGAGGCCGGCTCGGTCTGGATCAACACCTACAAGCAGTCGGTGACCAGCACGCCCTTTGGCGGCTTCAAGAACAGCGGCATAGGCCGCGAAAAGGGCATAGACGGCCTGCGCCTGTACGCCCAGGTCAAGAGCATGTACTTAGGCCTGCACGCCCAGCCGCTGTCCGTGGCCAAGTGAAGCCCTTTCCCAACACAGCAGAGACAAGCACCATGAACCAGAACACTCGCGTCGCCATCTACGGCCTCGGCAATATGGGCTACCCGCTGGCCGAACGCATAGGCCGCCATTTCGCCACCCAGGTCTTCGATCTCGATGCCGCACAACGGCAGCGCGCGCAGGACAGCTTCGGCGCCACCGCCATCACCGGGCCCGAGGATGTATCTGCCACGCAGACCGTGGTGCTGTGCCTGCCCTCGCCCGCCATCTCGCTGTCCGTGCTCGCGCAGATCGTGCCCCGGCTGCCACGCGGTGCCGTGGTGGTGGAGACCAGCACGGTCAATCCCGAGCACATCCATGCGCAGCACAAGCTGCTGGCGCCTTATGGAGTGGACCTGATCGACGCATCCATCATGGCCGGCGTGGGCCAGATGGTGGCCGGCACGGCCTCGCTGGCCCTGGGCGGATCGCCCGAGGCGATTGCGCGCGTGCAGCCGGTGCTGGATGCCATTGCCAGCCGCCAGACCTGGTTCGGCGCGCTGGGCGCGGGCGCGGCGGCCAAGGTGATCAACAACGCCGTCGCCCATGCGGTGATGGTGGTCGTGGCCGAGGCAGGCGCCATGGCCACGGCCGCTGGCGTGCAGTGCGACAAGCTCATCGCCCTGCTGTCCGATGCGCAGATGGGCCTGCACCGGCCGCTGACCTACCGTTATGCCGAGCGCGTCGTCAACGGCGACTACGCGGGCGGCATGCCGCTGGATGCGGCGCGCAAGGACTCGGTGCTGGCCCTGCAATTGGCCCAGACGCTGGGCGTGCCGCTGTTCGCCATACAGGGCTCGCACAGCGTCTACGACATGGCCGCCGCCGCCGGCTACGGCCGCGAAGACTATGCCGCCGTGGCCAAGCTCTGGGCCGACTGGGGCTGCCCCACCGTCCCTGCTGCCTGAGCGCAGGGCGAACGCAACCATCCATTCCAACAAGGAGACATATGAACACCCTCATCTCGACTGCACGTCGCCGCGCACTGTCCATGGGCCTGGGCGCCCTCGCCCTGGCCGCAGCCCCGGCCTTCGCCGCCTGGCCCGAAAAACCCATTGAACTCGTCGTGGGCTTCGCGGCCGGCGGCGGCACGGACATCACGGCGCGCACACTCGCCGTGCATCTGGGCAAGCAATTGGGTACCCAGGTCGTGGTGTCCAACAAGCTGGGCGCCTCGGGCGAGCTGGGCCTGGCCTATGTGGCCAAGGCTGCGCCAGACGGTCATGTGATCGGCATGACGAACATGCCAGGTCTGGTCACATTGCCCATAGAGCGGCGCACGCAGTTCAAGCCGGCGGACTTCACCTATATCGCCAACCTGGTGCGCGACCCCAGCGCCTTCAGCGTGATGGCGGACAGCCAGTACAAGAACCTGGCCGACCTGATCGCAGACGCCAAGGCCCGGCCCGGCGAGATCAGCTACGGATCGACGGGCGTGGGCACCGATGACCACCTGGCCATGGTGCTGTTCGAGCGCCTGACGGGCACCCGGCTGAACCACGTGCCCTACAACGGCGCGGGCCCGCTGCGCACGGCGGTGCTGGGCGGCCATGTGACCATCGGCGGCATGAACCTGGGCGAGGTCATGCCCTTCGAGAGCAAGGTGCGCATCCTGGCCCAGGCCAGCCCCGCGCGCTCCAGCCTGGCGCCCAACGTGCCCAGCTTCAACGAGCAGAACGTGAAGCTGGTGTTCAATTCGGAGCGCGGCATCGTGGCACCGGCCGGCCTTCCCGCTGCCGTGCAGCAGCGACTGACCGAGGCCCTGCGCGCCATCGCGGCCGATCCCGAGTTCCACAAGCAGATGCGCCAGCAGTTCACCGAGATGGACTATGTGGAGGGCACGGCCTGGAAGACCCGCCTGGACAAGGCCACGGCAGACTTCTCGGCGCTGTGGAAGTCCGCGCCCTGGACTGACAAGTAAGCGTTCTTGCCGCTAACCGGCGGCAGCCCGGAACTCCGCATGGGCCGAAAAGGCGGATTCCGACAGCTGGATATCGGCACTGGCGATGCCGATCCTGCGCGCAGCAGCCTGCCATCCATCGACCACCGCCGCGACCTCGCCCAGTATCTGCCGGGCCTGGTTGCGGTCAAGTCCGTAGAACGACGCCGTGCCGAGAACCGTCTCCAGGCTGGGCCGGTTGTCGATGTCGTCGATGTTCAAGACATGCTCGGCCTTGTCGATGTTCGGATTGACATCGAACGCCGGGGCGAGGCACCACCCTGTCCTGCCCAGAACGAAGCCGTGATTGCGCAGGTGATCGTCGCGATTGCCAACGGCGACGTTGAACGCCACGCGCCGAAACAGCTGCGCCAGGTCGGCATCCGCATGCCCGGCATCGCCCTGGGACCGGATGAACTGGGCCAGTTCCAGATAGCTCGTACCTTCGCTGTGCGCCTTGCGCAGCAGCGTCATCGCCGAGGCGTAGAACCGCCGCGCACCATGCGCACGGTCAAACCTTTGCACACAGAAGGTGTGCAAGCCGTTGTTGAACTGGATCAGCTTGGCAGGGGGCACATACACGCCGGCCTTTCGGGCCAGTTGGTGAACGACATACTCCCAGGCCCCGATGTCGCGGTCATCGTCGCGGGCGGGAAATTTGGCAATCCACAGCGAGCCATCAGCCTGCGTGAAGTTGGCCTTCGGCCTCGCCCCACCCAGAGAGGCTCCTGGCGCGACGAGCACGGCAAGCCACTTGCGCAGCGCGTCAAGGTCGTCAATACGCCGGCTGCTGAGCTGGTAGGCCACCGCCTCCAACTCGCGCAGGGTCGTCACCGGCGGCGCCGCCATTTTCTCGTCGCCAAGAAAGGTCTCCGTGCCCGGCCGACGAAAGCGCAGTGCGCCCTGACGCGTCTGGTCCTGTACGCCAATGAGGAAGTCCCAGGCATAGAGGGTGCGGGCAGGCCGCCGTTCGTCCTTGGCCTGCAGCGCCTCACGGCGCTTCATGAGCGTCTGGCCCCAGCGGTCGGGAGACGAGTCCAGGAAGATGCCGAAGTTGCCCAACTCGGGCTTTGGGAAAAAGGGATGCTCGTCCAGGGAAAGGTCCGGATCCAGAGCGAAGGCACGAGGGTCCTTGAGCCAGCCGCGGTCGTAGTGAAAGCGGATCTGCCCACGGTCATGGGCCAGGGTGCCGACCTGGCAGGCAGGGCCGAGATCGTCGTCCAGCCAGACTTCCAGGGCGTTGTCCTGCTTGCTCATGCCGAATCTTCAGGCGTTGCGACCGATGCCGCTTTGGTCTTGTGGCGCTTTGCCACCGGCACTGGCTCCAGCGCCAGATCCTGCAGCTTGCGCCCCACCCGGTCGTCCGCCGCAAGCTGGCCAAGATCGCCTTCAAGTCCAAGCACGGCCAGTACCCGGACGTAGGACCCCAGCGTGGCACCGGGATCGCCGGACTCGACCTTGTACACCGTGGTCCTCGAAAGCCCCGCGCGCTGCGCCACCACCTCGTTGCTCAGCTTGCGCCTCTTGCGCGCAAGGCGCAGCCGCTCCCCGAGTTCGGAAAGCAGGCGCTGCTCCTGCGGAAAGACGACGGGCGGTTTGCGCGGCATTTCGCTATTAAAGCCGAAGACAAATGATTTTGTCCAAAATAGCGAAATATTGTGCAGCTGACCGGACGTGGCCAGCCAGCGATCACCCAAGATTCGGCGCCAGCAGCCTGCGCAGTTCCTCGATGTCCATGCCCCGGCGCGCGGCCATGTCGGCCAGTTGGTCCTCGCCGATCTCGCCGACGTTGAAGTAGACGGAGTCGGGGTGGCCGATGTAGAAGCCGCTGACGCTGGAGGCCGGGTTCATGGCCAGGCTTTCGGTCAGCGTCATGCCGATCTCGTCGGCCTTGAGCACGGCGAACAGGTCGGTCTTGGCGCTGTGGTCGGGGCAGGCCGGGTAGCCGGGCGCGGGGCGCACGCCCTTGTACTGTTCCTTGATCAGCGCTTCGTTGCTGAGGTTCTCGTCGGGCGCATAGCCCCACAGGTCCTTGCGCACGCGCTGGTGCAGGCATTCGGCGAAGGCCTCGGCCAGGCGGTCGGCCAGGGCCTTGAACATGATGCCGGAGTAGTCGTCCAGCGCGTCTTCGAACTCCTTGTCCTTCTTCTCGGCGCCGATGCCGGCCGTGACGGCGAACAGGCCCGCGTAGTCCTGGATGCCCGATTCCTTGGTGGCCACGAAGTCGGACAGGCAGCGGCTGGGGCGCATCACGGGCTGGCCATCCGGGCCTTCCACCATCTGCTTTTCGGTCTGCTGGCGCATGCCGTACCAGGTCATCAGCACCTGGCTGCGGGACTCGTCGGCGTAGAACTCGATGTCATCGCCCACGCGGTTGGCAGGGAACAGGCCGATGGCGCCGTTGGCCTGCAGCCAGCGGCCTTCGATGATTTTCCTGAGCATGGCCTGGCCGTCGGCCAGCACCTGGCGGGCCTGCACGCCCACGATCTCGTCGTCGAGGATGGCCGGATAGGGGCCGGCCAGGTCCCAGGTCTGGAAGAACGGGCCCCAGTCGATGTATTCGGCGATCTCGGCCAGGTCGAAGTTGCGGAACACGCGCCGGCCCAGGGCGCGCGGCGCCACGGGGGCCTGGGAAAAGTCCACGGGCGTGGCGTTGGCGCGGGCCTTGTCCAGCGGCCACAGCGGCGTCTTCTTCTTGTTGGCGTGCTGGGTGCGGACCTTGTCGTAGTCGGCCTGGATCTCGGCCAGGTAGTTGCCCTTGTTCTCGCCCAGCAGGCTCTGGGCCACGCTGACGCTGCGCGAGGCATCGGGCACGTAGACCACGGGGCCTTCGTACTTGGGCGCGATCTTGACGGCGGTGTGCACGCGCGAGCAGGTGGCGCCGCCGATCAGCAGCGGAATCTTCTTGATGCGGAAGTAGTCGTCCTTGTGCATCTCGCCGGCGACGTACTGCATCTCTTCGAGGCTGGGCGTGATCAGGCCCGACAGGCCGATGATGTCCGCGCCCTCGGCCTTGGCCCGGGCCAGGATCTCATGGCAGGGCACCATCACGCCCATGTTGATGACCTCGAAGTTGTTGCACTGCAGGACCACGGTGACGATGTTCTTGCCGATGTCGTGCACGTCGCCCTTGACGGTGGCGATGACGATCTTGCCCTTGCTGGACACGTCCAGGCCCGCCGCTTCCTGCTGGCGCTTTTCCTCTTCGATGTAGGGCACGAGGTGGGCCACGGCCTGCTTCATCACGCGCGCCGACTTGACCACCTGGGGCAGGAACATCTTGCCGGCGCCGAACAGGTCGCCCACGATGTTCATGCCGTCCATCAGCGGGCCTTCGATCACGTGCAGCGGGCGGCCGCCGCCCTGCACCACGATCTGCTGGTAGGCCTCTTCGGTGTCGACGACGATGAAGTCGGTGATGCCGTGCACCAGGGCGTGCGACAGGCGCTCGCCCACGGTCTTCGGGTTCTCGGGCGTGCCGCGCCATTCGAGCTTCTTGCTGTCGTCCTTGGCGGCGCCCTTGGCGGCGTCGGCAATCTCCAGCAGGCGTTCCGCAGCGTCAGGGCGGCGGTTGAGCACCACGTCTTCCACGCGCTCGCGCAGTTCGGGCTCCAGGTCGTCATAGACGCCGACCATGCCGGCGTTGACGATGCCCATGTCCATGCCCGCCGAGATGGCGTGGTACAGGAACACGGTGTGGATGGCCTCGCGCACAGGGTCGTTGCCGCGGAAGCTGAAGCTCACGTTGGAGACGCCGCCCGAGACCTTGGCGCCGGGCAGGTTCTGCTTGATCCAGCGCACGGCCTCGATGAAGTCCACGGCGTAGTTGTCGTGTTCCTCGATGCCGGTGGCCACGGCGAAGATGTTGGGGTCGAAGACGATGTCCTCGGGCGGGAAGCCCACCTCGTCCACCAGGATGCGGTAGGCGCGCTCGCAGATCTCGATCTTGCGCTGGTAGGTGTCGGCCTGGCCCTTCTCGTCGAAGGCCATGACCACGGCGGCCGCGCCGTAGCGCTTGATCAGCCGGGCCTGGCGCTTGAATTCATCCAGGCCTTCCTTCATGGAGATGGAGTTGACGATGCCCTTGCCCTGCAGGCAGCGCAGGCCGGCCTCGATGACCTCCCACTTGGAGCTGTCCACCATGACCGGCACCTTGGCGATGTCGGGCTCGGAGGCGATGAGGTTCAGGAAGCGCACCATGGCGGCCTTGCTGTCGAGCATGGCCTCGTCCATGTTCACGTCGATGACCTGGGCGCCGTTTTCCACCTGCTGGCGCGCCACGGACAGCGCTTCCTCGTACTGCTCGTTGAGGATCATGCGCGCAAAGGCCTTGGAACCCGTGACGTTGGTGCGCTCGCCCACGTTGACGAACAGCGTGCCCTCGCCGATGGTCACCGGCTCCAGGCCGGACAGCTTCATGGGAGGGGGAGTGAAAGAGGACGACATCAAGCTCACCTGCAAAAACGGCATGGCAACAGGTGAGCGTCGTTGGCACCGTGGGCGCGGTCCGGCCGGGAACCTGCACCTGGCCCAAGCCTGACGCGGCACGCGATCCGGTGTACGGATGGGCGGGTGCCGCGCTGCAACGCTCCTCGGGCCAAAGCCCGGGATTCTACGGCGGCTGGCGGCGGCCTGCAGTGCGGGTTTTACGCCCGCATTCGGGGCAGGCCTGCACAAAGCCATGCGGCACTGCACCAAAGCGCGGCAGCGCGGGCCGCTGGCGGTGCCTTCGGGGCGGATTGTCGATATCCCATCGCCCCGGATTCTTTGCAATGCCTGAGGACAACGCTCCTTTTTTTGCATCTGGCACGCAATTCGCTATCTGCTGGGTACGTGGTCTGACCAGTCAGGCCAAAACCCTCCACCCGCGCCAGCCCATGCAAAGCATTCCGATCTCGATGGCCCAGACGCTGCAGCAGCACATCCTGAGCGGCCACTATCCCGGCGGGAGCCAGCTGCCGCCGCAGCGCGAGCTGGCCCGGCAGCTGGGCATCAGCCGCGCTTCGCTGCGCGAGGCGCTGTCCATGCTGGAGGCCCTGGGCCTGGTCGAGATCCAGCCGGGCAAGGGCGTGCGCATCAACGGCCCGCACAGCGGCCGTGCACGCATGCACCGCGCCTATGCCACCCCGGCGCTGGGCACGCTGTCGCCGCGCCAGCTGATCGAGCTGCGCCTGGTGCTGGAGCCCGGCTGGGCCGCGCTGGCGGCCGTGCGCGCCGACGACAGCGGCCTGCGCCAGCTGCAATGGACCCAGTCCCAGCTGGCCCACGCCCTGGACCGCAGCGACCTGCTGGCCGCCGCCGACGCCGATCTGCAGTTCCACCTGCTGCTGGCCCAGCTGTCGGGCAACCCGGGCCTGGTGGCCATGGCGCGCCAGCTGGAGCTGGCCATCAGCCACAGCCTGCGCCTGCCCTTTGCCTGGAGCGGCGCCGACGACCAGCCGGTGCGCGAGCACGACGCCATCGTGCAGGCCGTCTGCGCAGGCGATGCGCCGGGTGCGGCGGGCGCCATGCGCGCCCACCTGCTGTCGGCTGCCAGGCGCAGCGGCATCGATCTCGACACACCGGACGACGCGACGGCGCCCGACGCGACGGCGCCCGACGCAACGGCGCCCGATACATCTGCGCCCGACCCTGACCCGCTTTCCTTTCGCCTCATCCCACCTTCTGAAGGAGCTTTCGCATGACTTCCCCCTTGACACCCCGCCGCGCATTCATCCGCACCGCCCTGGCGGCCGCCACCCTGGCCGCTGCCGGCCTGGGCGGCGCCGCCCATGCCGACATGCTGGCCAACATCCAGAAGGCCGGCGTGCTGCGCGTGGCGATTCCGCAGGACTTCCCGCCCTTCGGCTCGCTGGGCACCGACCTGAAGCTGCAGGGCTATGACATCGACATGGCGGCCCTGGTGGCCCAGGAGCTGGGCGTGAAGGTGGAGCTGGTGCCCGTGACCAGCACCAACCGCATCCCCTTCCTGACCACGGGCAAGGCCGACATCGTCATCTCCAGCCTGGGCAAGAACGCCGAGCGCGCCAAGGTGATCGACTTCACCCAGGCCTATGCACCCTTCCCCAAGAGCGTCTATGGCCCCAAGGACATGAGCATCAAGGCCCCTGCCGACCTGGCCGGCAAGACCGTGGGCGTGACGCGCGGCTCCACCGAGGACCTGGCCCTCACGCAGGTGGCGCCGGCCTCGGCCACCATCAAGCGCTACGAGGACAACAACGCCACCGCGCAAAGCTATCTGACGGGCCAGGTGCAGCTGGTGACGCTGGGCAACATCGTGGCCAACGCCGTCAACGAGCGCACCAGGCTGCGCCAGCTGGACGTGAAGTTCGCGGTCGAGGACACGCCCTGCTACATCGGCGTGGCCAAGGGCGAGCCGGCGCTGCTGCAGAAGGTGGACGCCATCATCACCAAGCTCAAGGCCGACGGCCGCCTGACCAGCCTGTCCCAGCGCTGGATGAAGATGCCGCTGCCCGCCACCCTGTAACCGCTGCGCCCCTGTTCCCGGAAATCCTTCCATGGCCTATCAATTCGACTTCGGCGCCGTGTTCGACTACAGCGGCCTGCTGGCACAGGGCGCGGGCTTCACGCTGGCGCTGACGGCGGCGGGCGCCGTGCTGGGCGGCGCCATCGGCGTGGCCGGCGGCGTCAGCCGCGCCTGGCGCATTGCGCCGCTGCACTGGCTGTTCAAGGTGTACGTGGAGGGCATACGCAACACGCCCTTCCTGGTGCAGCTGATGTTCGTGTTCTTCGGCCTGCCTTCGCTGGGCGTGCAGATCAACGAATGGCAGGCCTGCCTGCTGACCACGGTGATCAACCTGGGCGCCTACATCACCGAGATCGTGCGCGCCGGCATCCAGGAGACGCCGCGCGGCCAGCTGGAAGCCGCTGGCGCGCTGGGCATGGGCCGCTGGGCGATCTTCCGCCATGTGGTGCTGCGCCCTGCGCTGCAGCGGGTCTGGCCCTCGCTGAGCAGCCAGATCGTGATCGTGATGCTGGGCACCTCGGTGGTCTCGCAGATCGCGGCCCAGGACCTGACGTTTGCGGCCAACTTCATCCAGTCGCGCAACTTCCGCGCGTTCGAGACCTACCTGGTGGTGACGGCGGCGTACTTCGTGCTGGCCCTGGCATTGCGCCAGTTGCTGGCCTGGATAGGCCAGCGCTTCGTGGTGAGCCGCCGCACGCCGCGTGCAGCCAGGCCCGCTGCACCCGCTGCACCTGCAACCACTGCCGGAGACGCCGCATGATTGCCGACATTCCCCTGCTGCCCATCCTGGCCAAGCTGGCCGAGGGCCTGCTGGCCACGCTGGCGCTGTCGCTGCTGGCCTTCGTGCTGGGCGGCGCCACCGGATTGCTGGTGCTGTTCGCCCGCGTGGGCCGCAGCCTGAACCTGCGCCGCCTGGCCAAGGCCTATATCCAGGCCTTCCAGAACACGCCGCTGCTGATGCAGATGTTCATCGTGTTCTTCGGCTCGTCCATGGCCGGCCTGGACATCTCGCCCTGGACGGCGGCCGCCATCGGCCTGACGCTGTACACCAGCGCCTACCTGGCCGAGGTCTGGCGCGGCTGCGTGGAGGCTATCCCCCGCGGCCAGTGGGAAGCCTCGTCCAGCCTGGCCATGGGCTACCTGCAGCAGATGCGCCATGTGGTGCTGCCGCAGGCGCTGCGCCTGTCGATAGCGCCCACGGTCGGCTTCTCGGTGCAGATCATCAAGGGCACGGCGGTGGCCTCGATCATCGGCTTCAGCGAGCTGACCAAGCTCGGCTCCATGCTGGCCAACGCCACCTTCCAGCCCTTCCTCATCTACGGCCTGGTCGCCGCAGGCTACTTCCTGCTGTGCTGGCCCCTGTCCCTCTACGCATCCCATCTGGAGAAGAAACTCTATGCCGCTCGTTGATGTGCGCGCCGTTCACAAGCATTACGGCAACAACCATGTGCTCAAGGGCGTGGACCTGAGCGTGGACAGCGGCCAGGTGGTCGCCATCATCGGCCGCAGCGGCTCGGGCAAGAGCACGCTGCTGCGCTCCATCAATGGGCTGGAGGCCATCCAGTCCGGCCAGATCGTGGTGGACGACGCCGTGCTCAAGGGCTCGGAGGGCAGCGCGCCCTCGCCCGCCCAGCTGCGCGCGCTGCGCCTGAACGTGGGCATGGTCTTCCAGCAGTTCAATCTGTTCCCCCACCTGACGGCGGGCGAGAACGTGGCCCTGTCGCCCACCGTGGTCAAGGGCGTGAAAAAGCCCGAGGCGGCGGCGCTGGCGCGCCAGATGCTGGCCAAGGTCGGCCTGGGCGACAAGTACGACAGCTACCCCGACCAGCTCAGCGGCGGCCAGCAGCAGCGCGTGGCCATTGCACGCGCGCTGGCCATGCAGCCCAAGGTGCTGCTGTGCGACGAGATCACCTCGGCCCTGGACCCGGAGCTGGTCAACGAGGTGCTGGCCGTGGTCAAGCAGCTCGCCGCCGAGGGCATGACGCTGATCATGGTCACGCACGAGATGCGCTTTGCCCGCGACGTGGGCGACCAGCTGGTGTTCATGCACCAGGGCCTGATCCACGAAAGCGGCCCGGCCAAGCAGCTGTTCGCCAGCCCGCAGACGCCGGAGCTGGCCGGCTTCATCGGCGCCGTGCACTGAGCGGTACGGCCAGGCAGGACAAAGGCCCGCGTCGCGGGCCTTTTTTGCATCGGTGCGGCGCAGGGGCCGCGGTCAGTGGCTGATCATCCAGGGCCGCTTGGTCGGGAAGGTCTTGGCGCCGTTGGGCGCCGTGACCGTGGAGCCGCGCTTGCTGGCGCCGCTGCAGCAGCCGCAGCCCGAGGGGTGGCGCATGCGCGCGTAGCTGCCCTCGGCCACATCGCGTGAGCGCCTGGGCTCGTGCCGGGCGCGCTCGTTGGTGTCGTGGGCGCGGCGCTGCTCGGGGCTGGTGCAGGCCAGGCGCGGCGCGCTGACGAAGACGCGGGGCGAGGCCGCCTCGCAGCTGGGGCAGGGCGCGGGCTCGTTGCGCTGCGAGAGGCTGCGCAGCGCGTCGAAGCCGCCGCATGCGGCGCAGTGGTAGTCATAGGTGGGCATGGGCGGCCTCTGGCGGATGGTGGATGGCGGGTGTCGTATGCCGGGCTTACTTGTCCTGGGCGATGGGCAGGTCCACCCCGCCCGTGATGATCTTCTGTGGTCCCTCGGCCGTGGGATTGATGTCGAAGTCGAAGATCTCCGTGGGCAGCCACAGCGTGGCGCAGGCATTGGGCACGTCCACCACGCCGCTGATGTGGCCCTGCACGGGCGCCGTGCCCAGCAGCGAGTAGGCCTGGGCACCGCTGTAGCCGAATTTCTTCAGGTACTCGATGGCGTTCAGGCAGGCCTGGCGGTAGGCCACGGTCACGTCCAGGTAGTGCTGCTTGCCCTTTTCGTCCACCGAGATGCCTTCGAAGATCAGGTAGTCCTTGTAGTTGGGCGTCATGGGGCTGGGCTTGAAGATGGGGTTCTTGATGCCGTACTTGGCCATGCCGCCCTTGATCAGCGAGACCTTCATGTGCACCCAGCCGGCCATCTCGATGGCGCCGCAGAAGGTGATTTCGCCATCGCCCTGGCTGAAGTGCAGGTCGCCCACGCTCAGGCCCGCGCCGTCCACGTAGACGGGGAAGAACACGCGCGAGCCGCGCGAGAGGTCCTTGATGTCGCAGTTGCCGCCATGCTCGCGCGGCGGCACGGTGCGCGCGCCTTCGGCGGCGGCCTTGTCGCGCGCCTCGCCCTGCATCTGGCCCATGTGGGCGGTGGTGGCGTTGGGCGGGTTGGCCAGGCCGGGGATGCGGTCGGGGTCGGTGGCGATGAGGCCGGTCTCGCGCTCGTTCCAGCTGGCCAGCATCTTGGGGTCGGGCAGGCAGCCGATCAGTCCCGGGTGGATGAGGCCTGCGAAGTTGACGCCGGGGATGTGGCGGCTCTTGGTGAACATGCCGTGGAAGTCCCAGATGGACTTCTGGGCCAGCGGGAAATGCTCGTCCAGGAAGCCGCCGCCATTTTGCTTGGAGAAAAAGCCGTTGAAGCCCCAGAGGCTGTCGTCGCGCGCGCCGATGTCCAGCAGGTCCACCACCAGCAGGTCGCCGGGCTCGGCGCCCTTGACGCCCACGGGGCCGGACAGGAAGTGGACGGTGGACAGGTCCACGTCGCGCACGTCTTCGGCGCTGTCGTCGTTCTTGATGGCGCCGCCGGTCCAGTCATAGGTCTCCAGCTTGAACTCCGCGCCCGGCTCCACCCAGACCGCCATGGGGATGTCGGGATGCCAGCGGTTGTGCACCTGCGGGTTGTCGTAGGGGGACTGGTTGAGATCGACCTTGATCAGGGTTTCGGCCATGGTGTGCTCCTTGCGATGGCAGTGGAAAAAGAGAGGAACTCGGCGCCTGCATCGACCGCGGTGAATGAAACCGGCACGGCACAACCCAGGGACACCAAGGAAGGGCCGCCCCGCACCGAGGGTGTCGTCCCCCTCCCGCGTGCGAGAGAGGGGGAAGCGGCGCAGCCGCTCAGGGGGTGCTTCATACAGAGAGGTAGGACTTGATGCGCTGCTCGTCGGTATCGGCACGCGCGGTTTCATGTACCAATCTCCCGCCCTCGATGACGAACAGCCGGTCGGCCACATCCATGGCGAAGGAAAGCACCTGCTCGCTGACCACGATGGTGATGCGGCGCAGCTTGCGGATCTCGTTGAGCGCCTTGGCGATGTCCTTGATGATGGAAGGCTGTATGCCCTCGGTCGGCTCGTCCAGCAGCAGCACCTTGGGGTCGGTGACCAGGGCGCGCGCAATGGCCAGCTGCTGCTGCTGCCCGCCCGAGAGGTTGCCGCCCTTGCGCCGGCGCATGTCCCAGAGCACGGGGAACAGGGCGTAGATGTCGTCGGGCACCTGGCGCGTCTTCGCGTTCTCCAGGCCCGTCTGTATGTTCTCTTCCACGGTCAGCGTGGGGAAGATCATGCGGCCCTGGGGCACGTAGGCAATGCCCTTGGCCACGCGCCGGAAGCTCTCGTCCTTCGTGACGTCCTGGCCGGCCACGGTGATCTGGCCGCTCTTGGCGGGCATGACGCCCATCAGGCTTTTGAACAGCGTGGTCTTGCCCATGCCGTTGCGGCCCATGATGGCCACGGTTTCGTTCTCGCGGCCCTCGAAGCTGATGCCGTGCAGCGCCTCGCTCTGGCCATAGGCCACGTACAGATCCTTGACTTGCAGCATGTGAATTCCTTGTGCGTGCCTCAGTGGCCGAGGTAGACGTCGATGACCTTGGGGTCGGCCTGCACCTTGTCCATGGGACCCTCGGCGAGGATCTTTCCCTGGTGCATGACGGTGACCTTGTGCGCGATGCGCGCCACGAACTCCATGTCGTGCTCGATGACGATGACGGAGCGGTTCTTGCAGATGCGCTGCAGCAGCTCGGCCGTCAGTTCGCGCTCGCGGGCGCTCATGCCGGCGATGGGCTCGTCCAGCATCAGCAGCTCGGGCTCCTGCATGAGCAGCATGCCGATCTCCAGCCACTGCTTCTGGCCGTGGCTGAGCAGGCCGGCCTCGGTGTCCAGGCGCTCGTCCAGGCCGATGTCGGCGGCCACGGCCTGCACGCGATCGCGCACCGCCTCCGTGCACTTGAAGGCCAGCGCGCCGAAGACCGAGCGGCCTTCGGGGTAGGAGACCTCCAGGTTCTGGAAGACCGACAGGTTCTCGTAGATGGACGGCGTCTGGAACTTGCGCCCGATCCCCAGGCGCACGCGCTTGTGCTCTGCCATGCGCGTGAGTTCCTCGTTCTTGAACTTGATGCTGCCGCCCGTGGCGCGGGTCTTGCCGCAGATCAGGTCCAGCAGCGTGGTCTTGCCCGCGCCGTTGGGGCCGATGATGACGCGCAGCTCGTTCCTGTCGATGTACAGGTTCAGCGCGTCGATGGCCTTGAAGCCGTCGAAGGAGACCGTCAGGTCTTCCACGGCCAGCGTGAAGTCGGTATTGCTCATGGTGTGCTCCCGCTGTGGTTCAGGCGCCCTGGCGGCCCATGCCTTCGGACAGGGCGGACGTGGGCTTGGTGGCGGCCGGGGCAGGTGCTGCCTGGGCTCCCTGCGCTGCGGCAGGCGCTGCGGCCGGTGCCGCGCCCTTGCGGCGGCTGTTCCACCAGGGAACGATGCGGCTTTCCCACAGCCCGGCCAGCCCCATCGGGAAGGCCATGGTCACGCCGATGAACAGGCCCGCCATGAGGAACAGCCACAGGTCCGGGAAGCTCTCCGAGAAATAGGTCTTGCCCGCGTTGACCAGCAGCGTGCCGTACACGGCGCCCACCAGGCTCATGCGCCCGCCCACGGCGGCGTAGATGACCATCTCGATGGAGGGCACGATGCCCACGAAGCTGGGCGACATGAAGCCCACCTGCAGCGTGAACAGCGCGCCGCCCACGCCCGACAGCGCAGCGGCCAGGCAGAACACGAAGACCTTGAAGTTGGCCACGTCGTAGCCGGAAAAGCGCACGCGGTCTTCCTTGTCGCGCATGGCCAGCAGCAGGGTGCCCACCTTGCCCGTCTGAATCCAGCGGCACAGCACGATGGCGCCGATCAGCAGGGCCACGCAGACGTAGTAGAGGATGTACTTGGCGCTGTCCGTGCGCGTGTCCCAGCCCCACAGGGTCTTGAGGTCGGTCATGCCGTTGACGCCGCCCGTGTAGCCCTGCTGGCCGATGATGAGCACGGTGACGATCAGCGCCACGGCCTGCGTGATGATGGCGAAGTACACCCCTCCCACGCGGCGCTTGAACATGGCGAAGCTGATGAGCCAGGCCAGCAGCGTGGGCACGGCGATGACGGCGGCCAGCGAGAACGGCAGGCTCTTGAAGGGCAGCCAGAACGAGGGCAGCTCGGTCAGCTGGTTCCAGTCCATGAAGTCGGGGATGCCGGGCGTGGACTGGATCTTGGTGCTGATGGGGTCGGACGCCTCCAGCTTCAGGAACATGGCCATGGCGTAGCCGCCCAGGCCGAAGAACACGCCCTGGCCCAGGCTGAGCACGCCGCCATAGCCCCAGACCATGACCAGGCCGATGGCGACGAAGGCATAGGTCAGGTACTTGCCGACCAGGTTGAGGCGGAAGATGTCCAGCGCCAGGGGCAGCACCACCGCCAGCAGGACGGTGAGCAGCACCAGGCTGGCGAGCTGGTAGCGCTGTATCCAGGCTTTGAGGGCTTGCATGGAAAGACTCCGGTGAACTCAGGGGAAATCGGGGGAACGCGGGGGAATTCGTGGACAGGGCCAGCGCCGGGATCAGCGCCGCACCTTGGACGCGAACAGGCCCTGGGGACGCAGCATCAGGATGAAGACGATCAGCGACAGCGTGATCACCTTGGCCATGGAGCCCGCGAGGAAGAACTCGGTGATGGACTGCGTCTGCGCAATGCCGAAGGCCGAGACCACGGTGCCCAGCAGGCTGGCCGCGCCGCCGAAGGTGACCACCAGGAAGGCGTCCACGATGTACAGCGAGCCCGAGGTGGGGCCGGTGGAGCCGATGGTGGTGAAGGCCGCGCCCGCCACGCCCGCGATGCCGCAGCCGATGGCAAAGGTCAGGCGGTCGGTCTTCTTGGTGTCGATGCCGATGGCGTTGGCCATCACGCGGTTGCTGACCGTGGCGCGCACGCGCAGGCCCCAGCGGCTTTTGTGCAGCGCGATCAGCACGCCGGCCGTGACGGCCATGGTCAGCGCCAGCACGAACAGGCCGTTGATGGGAATGTCCAGCCCCTCGGCCGGCGCCCACGAGCCCATCAGCCAGTCAGGCAGGGTGGGGCTGACTTCCTTGGGGCCGATGAAGGTGCGAAAGCACTGCTGCAGCGCCAGGCTCACGCCCCAGGTGGCCAGCAGCGTGTCCAGCGGCCGCTTGTAGAGGTGGCGGATCAGCCCCCATTCCACCAGCCAGCCGGCCACGAAGGCGAACAGGAAGGCGGCCACGATGGCCAGCGGGAAGTAGTAGGGCATGAACTCGGGCGCGTGCTGCGCCGTGAGCGTGGAGCCCAGGTAGATGGTGTAGGCGCCAATGGTCATGAACTCGCCATGCGCCATGTTGATCACGCCCATCTGGCCAAAGATGATGGCCAGGCCCAGGCCCATCAGCAGCAGCACGGCGAACAGGCTCAGCCCCGCGAAGCCCTGCATCAGGCCGATGTTCATCATGTCGGAAAAACTCATGGTGCTGCTCCTGCGCGCAAGCCAATCGGGAGAGGGGGAAACGATTCACGCGGCAGCCCGCCCACTAGGCCGCAGGCCGCCGCGCATCACCTGCCTGAACGGATCAGGGCTTACTGGTAACCCTTGGGGAAGGGATCGGGTTTGATGAGTTCAGGCGACTCCGAGACCACCTTGAACGTGCCGTCCGGCTGCCCCACGGCAATGCGCGACTTGCTCCACAGGTGGTGGTTGGCGTCCACCTTCACGTAGCCTTCGGGCGCGGTCTTGAGTTCCAGCCCCGGCGATGCGGCCACCACCTTGTCCACGTCGAAGCTCTTGGCCTTCTCCACGGCGGCCTTCCACAGCCAGGGGCCCAGGTAGCCGGCCTGGGTGACGTCGCCGATGACGGCGTTGGGGCCGTACTTGGCCTTGAAGGCGGCCACGAACTTCTTGTTGTTCTCGTTGTCCAGCGTCTGGAAGTACTTCATCGAGGAGTAGAAGCCCGTGAAGTTCTCGCCGCCCACGCCGGTCATCTCGTCCTCGGTCACCGACAGCGTGACCAGCAGTTGCTTGTCACCCGTGATGCCCGCGGCCTTGAGCGCCTTGTAGAAGGCCACGTTGGAGCCGCCCACCACGGCCACGAAGATGCAGTCCGGCTTTTGCAGCTTGATCTTGTTGACCAGCGAGCCGAAGTTGGTGCTGCCCAGCGGGTAGTACTCCTCGCCGACGACCTTGCCCTTCTGGAAGTTCTCGATGTGCTTGCGCGCGATCTTCATCGAGGTGCGCGGCCAGATGTAGTCCGAGCCGATCAGGAAGAAGGTCTTGGCCTTTTTCTCGGCCTTGGCCCAGTCCAGGCTGTACAGGATCTGCTGCGTGGCTTCCTGGCCCGTGTAGATCACGTTCTTGGACTGCTCCAGGCCTTCGTAGAAGGTGGGGTAGTACAGCAGGCCGTTTTCCTTCTCGAACACGGGCAGCACGGCCTTGCGCGAGGCGCTGGTCCAGCAGCCGAAGACGGCGGCGCAGCGGTCGTTGATGAGCAGCTTCTTGGACTTCTCGGCGAAGGTGGGCCAGTCGGAGGCACCGTCTTCCTTGATCACGCGGATCTTGCGGCCCAGGATGCCGCCCATGGCGTTGATCTGGTCGATGGCCAGTTGCTCGGCCTGGATGGAGCCGGTCTCGGAGATCGCCATGGTGCCCGTGGCCGAGTGCAGCTGGCCCACGACGACTTCGGTGTCGGTGACGGCCAGCTTGGTGGTGTTGACCTGGGCCGTGGCCTGGGCGAAGGACCAGGCCGGCAGCCCGGCCACCGAGGCGGCGCCAAGCGCCTGCAGGACGCGGCGGCGGCCCATTTCCGTGCCGGGGGAACCAGGTGTGCGGGGGTCGGAGGGGTGGCTCATGGTGACTCTCCTGTAAGGATCGGTTGGGTGATCTGCAAGTGGCTGAAAACTGGCGTTGCGGTTACGGCTTGTTTCCGCGTTGGGTCCAAGATTAGGAAGAACCCTTGCCGCCGCCCATACGTCAATTGACGTAGCCACCTGCGTACGCACCCCGGATACCCCTCTTGCAAGCCGCGCCAGCATTGGCCCCGCACGTTTCTTGCTAGACCTGGGAATGCACTCCGCCCCCCCGCCCGACAGCCCCACCGGCACCGCAGCCGCGCCGCAGACCATCTTCCGGTTCCGGCGCGAGTACAACGCCTGGGTGGCCGACGAGACCATGGAGGACTACGCGCTGCGCTACACGCCGCGCAGCTTCCGGCGCTGGAGCGAGTTCCGCGTGGCCAACACGGCCTTCGGCTCGCTGTCCTTCCTGGCGCTGGAGGCCATCGGCGGCGCCATTGCGCTGAACTACGGCTTCGCCAACGCCATGTGGGCCATCGTCACCGTGGGGCTGGTGATCTTCCTGACGGGGCTGCCCATCGCCGTCTGCGCCGCACGCTACGGGCTGGACATGGACCTGCTGACGCGCGGCGCGGGCTTCGGCTACCTGGGCTCGACCATCACCTCGCTGATCTACGCCGTCTTCACCTTCATCTTCTTCGCGCTGGAGGCGGCCATCATGGCGCTGGCCCTGCAGCTGGTGGTGGACTGGCCGCTGCAGTGGTGCTATGCGCTGTCGGCCCTGGTGGTGCTGCCGCTGGCCATGCGCGGCATCACGCTGATCTCGCGCCTGCAGGCCTGGACGCAGCCGCTGTGGCTGTTCCTGCTGGTGCTGCCCTTCGTGTGGATGGCGCTGGCCCAGCCGCAGCTGTACCGCGACTTCGCCAGCCTCACCGGCCTGCGCTCGGGCAGCAGCCAGTTCGATCCGCTGATGTTCGGCGCGGCGGCAGCCGTGATCTTCGCGCTGGTGGTGCAGATCGGCGAGCAGGTGGACTTCCTGCGCTTTCTGCCGCCGCGCACCCAGGCCAACCGGCTGCGCTGGTGGGGCGCGGTGCTGGTGGCCGGCCCGGGCTGGGCCGTGATGGGCATGCTCAAGATGGCGGGCGGCGCCTTTCTCGCGTTCGCGGCCATGCAGCTGCAGGGGGTGGACGCCACGCGCGCGGCCGAGCCCACGCAGATGTTCCTGGCGGGCTTCCAGCAGGTGCTGCAGGCCCTGGGCCTGCCGGGGCTGGCCGTGGCGGTGACCGTGGTCTTCGTGGTCATCTCGCAGGTCAAGATCAACGTGACCAATGCCTATGCGGGGTCGCTTGCCTGGTCCAACTTCTTCGCGCGCATCACGCGCAGCCATCCGGGGCGCGTGGTCTGGATGGTGTTCAACGTGGTCATCGCCACCTTGCTGATGACGCTGGGCGTGTTCGGCGCGCTGGAGAAGGTGCTGACCATCTACAGCAACGTGGCCATCGCCTGGGTGGGCGCGCTGGTGGCCGACCTGGTCATCAACAAGCCGCTGGGGCTGAGCCCGCCGGGCATCGAATTCCGCCGCGCCCATCTGTACGACTTCAATCCCGTGGGACCCGTCGCCATGCTGCTGGCCGCCGCCGTGGCCTGCTGCGCCTATGCGGGCCTGCTGGGCGAGACGGCGGCCGCGTTCTCGCCCTTCATCGCGCTGGCGCTGTCCATGCTGCTGTCGCCGCTGCTGGCCTGGCTGACGGGCGGGCGCTACTACCTGGCACGGCCCGCAGGCAATCTGTGGAAGCCCGGCGAGACGGTGCGCTGCGCCGTCTGCCAGAACCAGTTCGAGTCCGAGGACATGGCGCGCTGCCCGGCCTACGGCGCGCCCATCTGCTCGCTGTGCTGCTCGCTGGAGTCGCGCTGCCATGACCGCTGCAAGACCGGCTCGCGCGCGGGCGAGCAGCTGCGCGCGCTGGCCTCGGCCATGCTGCCGCCGCGGTGGGCCACCAAGGTGAACTTCCGCGCGGGCCAGTACCTGGTGGTGATGCTGTCTCTGTGCGCGGTGACGGCCTTCATGGTGGGCGTGGTCTACATGCAGGAAAGCCTGCAGGCAGGCAGCGTCGATGGCGGCGCGCTGCGCATCCCCTTCCTCAAGGTCTTCGCGCTGCTGGCCCTGCTGTGCGCCGTGGCCGCTTGGTGGGTGGTGCTGAGCACGGACAGCCGGCGCATGGCCCAGGACGAGTCCGAGCGCCAGAACCAGCTGCTGCTGCAGGAGATCGCCGCCCACAAGCGCACCGATGCCGAGCTGCAGGCCGCCAAGGACCATGCCGAGCAGGCCAGCCAGGCCAAGACCCGCTATGTGGCGGGCATGACGCACGAGCTGCGCTCGCCGCTCAACAGCCTGCTGGGCTATACGCAGATCCTGCTCAAGAGCCCGCAGGTCGATGGCTGGGTGCGCGAGACCCTGTCCACCATGCAGCACAGCGGCCAGCACCTGCGCGCGCTGATCGACGAATCGCTGGAGCTGGCCAGCATCGAGGCCGGCCGCCTGCGCCTGGACCTCGCCCCCCTGCCCCTGCCCGCGCTGATCGACGGCATCGAGGCCATGATGCGGCCCCAGGCCCAGGCCAGGGGGCTGCAGTTCTCGGTCGAGACGCTGGGCACCATGCCGCGCTGGGTGCGTGCCGACGCCAAGCGGCTGCGCCAGATCCTGATCAACCTGCTGTCCAACGCCGTGCGCTTCACCCAGCGCGGCGAGGTGCGGCTGCGCATGGATTTCCGGCCCCATGTCTCGCGCATCGAGGTCATCGATACCGGCATCGGGATCGAACCGCAGGACATGGAGCGCATCTTCGTGCCCTTCGAGCGCGGCAGCGCGGGGCGGCGCGTCAGCGAGGCGGGCACGGGCCTGGGGCTGACCATCACCCACCTGCTGACCGAGCTGATGGGCGGGCAGCTCACCCTGAGCAGCACGCCCGGCGAGGGCAGCTGCTTCACCGTGCGCCTGTACCTGCCCGAGATGGCGCCCGACGCGTCCTGGGTGCCCCCCGGCGCCGCCGCCACGCTGCACACCGTCATCGGCTATCTGCCGCCCCGGCGCACCCTGCTGGTGGTGGACGACCAGCCGCTGCAGCGCCAGCTGCTGGCCGGCCTGCTGCTGCCGCTGGGCTTCGAGATCCGCGAGGCCGCCAGCGGCCGCGAGTGCCTGGAGATCGTGGAGCAAAGCCTGCCTGACCTGGTGCTGCTGGACATCAGCATGGACGACCTGGACGGCTGGCAGACCGCCGCCCTGCTGCGCGCGCGCCGGGATGCGCAGCAGCTTCCCGTGGTCTTCGTCTCGGCCAACCTGTTCGACAACGACCCGCCGCGCCTGGCCGATGCGCATTGCCAGGGCTTTGTCGCCAAGCCGGTGATCGAGTCCGAGCTGCTGCAGGTGCTCGAGCGCGTGCTGCGGATCGAATGGGTGCATGACAACCGCCCGTTGCTGCTGCCGGCGCCGCGCGCGGAGCAGGCAGAGGCAAAGGCAGCGCAGGCGCCGGCAGCCGCCCCCTTCCCGCCCGACCTGCGCGAAGACCTGGCCCGGCTGGCGCGCTCGGGCCAGGCCACGGCCCTGCGCGAGCGCCTGCGCCAGGCGCGCCAGCAGGCGCCCGCGCATGCCGCGCTGCTCGATGCGCTGCAGGCCTGCGCGAACCGCTTCGACTTCGATGCGCTGGCGCGCATGCTGCCGCGGCCCGAGCAAGAGGATGAAGAAGACGAAGAAAGAGAGGAGACCGATGAATGAGAACCCGCAAAGGCCACAGATGACGACCGCCGACAGCAGCAGACACCCCAGCCACCCCCCTCACAACGCCCACGTCATCCTCGTGGTGGACGACGCGCTGGACAGCCTTCGCATGCTGTGCGATGCCCTGGCCGCCGAAGGCTACGTGGTGCTCGCCGCGCGCGATGCCGACGAGGCGCTGCAGCGCTTTGCCCTGACCGTGCCCGATGGCGTGCTGCTGGACGCCGTCATGCCCGGCATGGACGGCTTCACGCTGTGCCGCCGGCTCAAGGACACGCCGGCCTGGGCCCACGTGCCCGTGGTCTTCATGACCGGCCTGTCGGACACGGACCAGATCATCCGCGGCTTTGCCAGCGGCGGCGTGGACTACGTGGTCAAGCCGCTGCGCATCCCCGAGGTGCTGGTGCGCCTGGCCACCCATGTGCGCAACGCCCGCGCAACGCGCCAGGCGCAGGAGGCCGTGGACGTGGCGGGGCTGGGGGTGGTGGTGCTCGACGGCCAGGGCCGCGTGGCCTGGCGCTCTCCCCAGGCAGCGCGCTGGCTGGAGGAGGCCTTTGCGGACCAGCCCTTCCCCATGGAGGCGGCCGGGGACTGGCTGGCCGGTGCCCACCAGCCGGACCAGGCCGGTCACCAGGATCTGGCGCTGGCCCTGGCCGATGGCCGCCAGTTGCTGGCGCGCCACATGGGCGCCAGCGGCCTGGGGGAGTCGATGGTGCTGCTCAGCCACGAGGCGCCGCAGGCGCCCGCCGCGCGCCGGCTGCAGCAGGTGGCGCTCACCCCGCGCGAGACCGAGGTGCTGTCATGGCTGAGCAAGGGCAAGACCAACCGCGACATCGCCGACATCCTGGGCATGAGCCCGCGCACGGTCAACAAGCACCTGGAGCACATCTTCGAGAAACTCGGCGTGGAGACCCGCACGGCCGCCGCCGCCGTGGCCGGTCAGCTGCTGCAGGCCGGCTCGCCCTGAGCGCGGGGTGCCACCGCAGCGGATGCCGAGGCCGAGGCCGGCAGGCCGAACACATGGTCGAAGCACCAGTTGAAGACATAGGTGTAGACCAGGAAGAAGACCAGCAGGCCGGCCTCCATCACCGTGGCCTCCCACAGCGTGACGCCGAACCACCAGGCCATCAGCGGGATCAGCACCATGGCCAGGCCGCCCTCGAAGCCCAGGGCGTGCACCACGCGGCGCAGCACCGAGCGGCCCTTGACGCTCTGGCGCGACTCCCACTGCTCGAACAGGTGGTTGAAGGTCAGGTTCCAGACGATGGCCAGCGTGGAGGCGGCAATCGCCATGCCGCCAGAATGCCCGGCGCTCTGGCCGATGGCCATGAACAGCAGGCTGGAGGCGAGGATGGCGATCAATTCATACAGGGTCACGAAGACCACTTTGCGCTTGGGCCCCTGGAGGCCCTTTTTGTGTGTCTGCAAGGTCATAGGGAGCGCAGTCTATATGCCGACAATTGAACGTTAAAGTCAGATTCTTTCAATAAATCTGACAGGTCCCCACCATGTCCTTTCCAGCCGACCAGGTGCCGCTGTTCATTGCCGTGCTGGACCACGGCTCGTTTTCCGCCGCCGCGCGCCAGCTGGGCCGCGTGCCCTCGGCCGTGAGCATGGCCATCGCCCAGCTGGAGGCCGAGCTGGACCTGCAGCTGTTCGACCGCAGCGGCCGCGAGCCCCGGCCCACGGCGGCGGCACGCGCACTCGAACCCCAGGCCCGGCTGCTGGCCGCCCAGCTGCAGCAGCTCAACCACCAGGCGCTGGCCCTGCACCAGGGACTGGAGGAGCGGCTGACCCTGGTGATCGCGCCCGAGCTGCTGTCCACGGCCTGGGCCGCGCCGCTGCAGCCGCTGGTCGAGGAATTCCCGGGTCTGGAGGTGGAAGTGCTGGTGGCCGCCCAGGTCGATGCGCTCAAGGAACTGCACTCGGGCCGCGCACATCTGGCCCTGGTCTTCGAGCGCCCGGCCATCGACGGGCGCGAGGATTTCCAGGAGATGGGCCAGGAAACCATGGTCGCCGTGATGGCGGCCAGGCACCCGCTGGCCCGGCAACTGGGCGTGGACGGGCAGCAACGCCTGGACGTGGGCCAGCTGGCCGGCGCGCGCCAGATCCTGCTGGCCAGCCGCGACCTGGCCCATACCGATCCGCGCTTCGTGTTCTCGCACCAGCTGTGGCGCACGGACAGCCACCTGGCGGCCCTGTCGCTGATCTCGGCCGGCCTGGGCTGGGGGTGGCTGCCCTTCAGCGTCGCCGAGCCCCTGCTGCAAACGGGCGCGCTGCTGCGCATCCCGCTGTGCAACATCAGCAACGGCACCCAGCTGTTCGTCGATTGGGTGTGGTCCAAGGAGCGCCCGCTGGGGCTGGCGGCGCGGCGGTTCGTGGAGCAGTTGCAGGTGCCGGTGCGGCTGGAGCCCAGGTGAGGCCTGCGGCTTGCGACCTGCAGGCAAGCCCTGCGCCTACACGCGGGAAACCGGCCGGTGCTTGCCGCCTGCAGGCAGGCCTGGGATAGTGGCGCAAGCGTCCGGCCGCCCTCCTTCTTCTGGCTGGACATGGACCATCGAGAGGAACCCATGTTTCAAGATCACTTTGGGGGCAAGGCCCTTGTTGCACTGGTACTGGGTGCGGGACTGGCAGGCTGCGGCGGCGGGGGCGGCGGCTCCACGCCGGGCGACTCCATCACGACACAGTTGACCCCCGCCTGCACGGGCGCCTCGTGCGGCGCGACCGACGCCACCACCTATTCCGGCCAGGGCGTCGGCGTCTGGAGCTACACCAACGCCACCGCCGCAGAGCAGCCCGTTGCCGTGGGCCTGCGCAATCTGGGCACCCGGCCCGTGACGCTGATCTATACCAACACCGGCGATGCCGCCGTGGCCCTGCCGCCCATCACGCTCACGCCGCCAGCCGCAGCGGCGCAGGGCATTGCGGCGCAACAGTCGCTGAGCGCTGCGCAGCTGGTCAACCAGATCCCCCAGCGCGTACGTGACTTCAAGCCAAGCCTGCCCGCCCCGGTTGCAGGGCAGAGCGTGCAGCCCTCGCGCGCGGTGTCGGCGGCCGTGCTGCCCGTGGGCAGCCAGCGCAGCTGGTTCGTCAACACGGAAAGCCCCACGGTCGAGACGCGCAGCGCCACGCTGCGGCGCCAGACCACCGCGCCCACGCCCACGGGCACCCGCACCATCAATCTGTGGCTGGAAGACAGCGAGTACGGCAGCGCCAAGGTCAGCGACGCCCT
The DNA here is from genome assembly GCF_018437695.1 of Delftia sp. WY8. Taxonomy (NCBI): domain Bacteria; kingdom Pseudomonadati; phylum Pseudomonadota; class Betaproteobacteria; order Burkholderiales; family Comamonadaceae; genus Delftia; species Delftia sp. WY8. The sequence goes on along the minus strand of NZ_CP049795.1, from coordinate 3,772,169 downwards.
GCTGGACACCGTGATACAGCGCTTCGCCAGCGGGCCGGATTCCGTGCACGCCCTGGTCACGGGGCTGGCGGGCCAGCCCTGGGGAGCCCAGGCCCACAGCGAGCTGATCGCGGCCGACCAGCCGATCGACATCGTGTTCGTGAACTTCACGCCCGACAGCCAGCCCTACGGCCTGCTGGGCTACTTCTGGGCCGTGAACAACTTCAAGCGCACGGCCGGCAGCTCGCAGTTCCAGTACAGCAACGAATCGCTGTCGTTCTACATGGACACGGAAACGCTGTACCTGGGCGGCGCCAACGGGCTGACCACGCAGATCAGCACGCTGTCGCACGAGTTCATCCACATGATCAACTTCTACCAGCGCGGCGCGCTCAAGGGCTCGGACTACATGTTCGACACCTTCCTGGAAGAGATGTCGGCCCTGATGTCCGAAGACATCCTGGCCGAAAGACTCACGCCCGGCACCAATCCCATGCGTGACGGCCGCATCACCGGCTGGATGTCCAAGCCCGGCTTCAACTGCGACCTGGCCAGCTGGGCCTCGGATGTCAATGCCACCTGCTTCGGCTACAACGTCACGGGCAGCCTGGGCGCCTATCTGCTGCGCCAGCACGGCGTGGGCTTCTACCAGCAAATGCTGAGGAACACCTCCTCGCCCGACTCGCTGCAGGTGCTCGGCAACGCCATTGCACAGGCCGGTGGCCCCTCGTTGCCCGTCACGCTGCAGCGATGGGGGTCCAACATCGCCCTGTTGCCTTCCAGCGGCCCGGCCGGCTACGGCTGGCCCGCACGCACGGACCAGGGCTTCACCCTGGTGGGCATCGACGGCCAGCGCTATGCGGCGGCACGCCGCCTGCCCGCCACCGTGCCCGCCCAGCTCGCGGCGCGCGGCCACTTTCCCTTCGTACGCCAGCCGGACGCCCAGGGCCTGTACCAGGAGCAGTTGCGCGTTCCCGCCGGCACCACCCTCACCGCCATCGTGCAATGACCGCCATGACCCAGACATCCCATACCGCAGTTGCCCGGGCCCTGCCCCTGCTGCTGGCCGGCAGCCTGTCGCTGCTGGCCACGGCCTGCGCCGCGCCACCTCCACCTCCTGCAACCGCACCGGCGCCCGCTTCGGCATCGGCCGCGCCCGCCGCGCCGGATGCCGGCCAACCCCTGACCCTGCAAGGCCGTCTGGTGCTGCGCGGCAATGCGCCCCATGAGCAGCCCGTTCTGCAGACCACCTCCGGCGAGACCTGGCAGCTCCAGGGCCTGAGCGCCGAGCAGATCACGCAGTGGCAGCGGCAGAACGTGGAAGTCCGGGGCCAGCCCGGCCCCAGGCCCGCAGCTGGCGCCGCGCCTTCGATGGCGCAGCCGCAACTGCAGGTGCAATCCATTCGCGCCCGGCCCTGACATTCCACCTCACCCACCGCTCTATCCATGGACGCCTCCAACCCTTTCTCCAGCCGCGATGCGGCCGTGCAAAAGCTCTGGGAACAGTGGCAGCCGCGCTCCGCCAAGTCCGACAAGGACAAGGACAAGGACAAGCCCATTGCCCTGGCCGACTTCGACCCGGGCGCCAAGCCCTTTTCCAATGGCAACGGCAAGGCCGAGGACAAGGTCGCCGTCGAGGCCCTGGCCGAGGAGCTGGATGCGCTGCAGAACCTGCTGTACGCCGACCGCCGCTACAAGCTGCTGGTCGTGCTGCAGGGCACGGACACGGCGGGCAAGGACGGCACCATCCGTGGCGTCTTCGGCCGCATGAGTGCGCTGGGCGTGCACGCCGTGGGCTGGAAGGCCCCCACCGAGGCCGAGCGCGCCCATGACTACCTGTGGCGCATCCACCAGCAGGTGCCTGCCGCTGGCGAAATCACGGTCTTCAACCGCAGCCATTACGAGGACGTGCTGGTGCCCGTGGTCAACGGCTGGATCACACCCGAGCAGCAGCGCCAGCGCTTTGCCCACATCAACGACTTCGAGCGCATGCTCAGCGAGACGGGCACCGTGGTCGTCAAGTTCCTGCTGCACATCAGCGCCGACGAACAGCGCATGCGCCTGCAGGAGCGCCTGGACGACCCGACCAAGCACTGGAAGTTCGACGAGAACGACATGAAGGTGCGCACGCAGTGGAAGGACTACCAGCAGGCCTACGGCCAGCTGCTGGGCGCCACGCATACGCCCTGGGCGCCCTGGACCATCGTGCCGGCCGACTCCAAGACGCACCGCAACCTCATGATCGCCACCTTGCTGCGCGAGGTGCTGCGCAACCTGGAACTGCGCTTTCCGCCCGGCGATCCGGCCCTCAAGGACTACAAGATCACCTGATCACTCGATGGCCTGCCTGAAGCCTCACAGCTGCAGGCGGGCCTCGGCGATGCCGTCCAGCTCGGCCACCACCAGGTCGCCGGCCTGGGCAAAGGCCAGTCCATTCCACGTGCCCGTGGTCACCACCGTGCCTGCGGGCACGTTGCCATAGCGGCGCACCAGCTCCTGCAACCAGCCGGCCAGCAGCCACAGCGGATCGCCCAGCGGATGCGTTCCGGTGAACGCCTGCAGCGGCGCCGCACCCACGCGCAACCGGCAGACCTGGGCAGACCAGTCCCGCGGCGACTCGCGCGGCAGCAGCCGCGAAGCGTCCTGCCACGGCCCCAGCACCAGGGCGCCATGGCACAGGCCGTCGGCGGCCAGCAGCAGCGGCGGCGCCTTCAGGTGCTGGCGCCAGCGCGTATCCACCACCTCGATGGCGGCGGTGATGCCGTCGATCAGCTCCAGCCCATCGCCGGGCTGCAGCGCGGCAGCCATCTCGGCCGTCACCTCGCGGCCCAGGCGCAGGGCGATCTCGGCTTCGATGCCGCGCAGGTGCAGCGGCGCGCCACCGGCCACCGAAGGACTGGCCCAGACGCCTTCTTCGGGCAGCGGCGCATGGGTCAGCGGGGCATCGCGGCGCGGCGCGCCAGACTTCCAATAGCCCGGAACGCGGCCCGGTCCCTGCTGGCTGCCAGCCACGCGCCAGCCCAGGGCGGGCGCCATGGCGGCCTGCACGGCCTGCGCATCTGCGGGCGTGCGCACCACGTCGGCCCAGTCGTCGGCATCCAGCAATTCGCCGCTGTGGCGCGCCTGGAGCAGCGCATGGGCCAAGGCTGTGGGAGTGCGGGGGTTGTTCGTCATGGAGCGGCTTTCTTGGTGTGCATCGGAGGGTCGCAAGCGGCCCCGATTGTCCGCTGGACAAGGCGATCCCATGGTTATGCATTAAATGCATAAGGCTCTCGCGCATAAGGCGTTGGACAGCGCATAGCCCCGGGAATAAGCTCAAAACCCTCAGACAACTCTTGTGTGGAACCACCATGCAGCAACCCGCTTCGGCCGGCGTTACCAACCACGCCATCCCTTCCTACCTGCAGGCCGATCACCTCGGCCCCTGGGGCAATTACCTGCAGCAGGTCGATCGCGTCACCCCCTACCTGGGCCATCTCGCCCGCTGGGTCGAAACCCTCAAGCGCCCCAAGCGCATCCTGATCGTCGATGTGCCGATCGAGCTGGACAACGGCACCATCGCCCACTACGAAGGCTACCGCGTGCAGCACAACCTGAGCCGCGGCCCCGGCAAGGGCGGCGTGCGTTTCCACCAGGACGTGACCCTGTCCGAAGTCATGGCCCTGTCGGCCTGGATGTCGGTCAAGAACGCGGCCGTCAACGTGCCCTACGGCGGCGCCAAGGGCGGCATCCGTGTCGATCCCAAGACGCTGTCGCGCGGTGAGCTGGAGCGCCTGACGCGCCGCTACACCAGCGAGATCGGCCTGCTGATCGGCCCCTCCAAGGACATTCCAGCGCCTGACGTCAACACGAACGGCCAGATCATGTCCTGGATGATGGACACCTACTCCATGAACACCGGCGCCACCGCCACCGGCGTGGTCACGGGCAAGCCCGTGGACCTGGGCGGCTCGCTGGGCCGCGTCGAGGCCACCGGCCGCGGCGTGTTCACCGTGGGCGTGGAAGCGGCCAAGCTGACCGGCCTGTCGGTCCAGGGCGCGCGCATTGCCGTGCAGGGCTTCGGCAACGTGGGCGGCACGGCCGGCAAGCTGTTCGCCGACGCGGGCGCCAAGGTCGTGGCCGTGCAGGACCACACCGGCACCATCCGCAACGCCAACGGTCTGGATGTGACGGCCCTGCTGGCCCACGTGGCCGCCAAGGGCGGCGTGGGCGGCTTTGACGGCGCCGAAGCCATGGACGCTGCCGATTTCTGGGGCGTGGACTGCGACATCCTGATCCCCGCCGCACTGGAAGGCCAGATCACCAAGGACAACGCCGGCAAGATCAAGGCCAAGATGGTGATCGAGGGCGCCAACGGCCCCACCACCACCGAGGCCGACGACATCCTGACCGAAAAGGGCGTGCTGGTGCTGCCCGACGTGCTGGCCAATGCCGGCGGCGTGACGGTGAGCTACTTCGAATGGGTGCAGGACTTCTCCAGCTTCTTCTGGAGCGAGGACGAGATCAACGCCCGCCTGGTGCGCATCATGCAGGACGCCTTCGCGGCCATCTGGCAGGTGGCCCAGCAGCACGGCGTGACGCTGCGCACCGCCACCTTCATCGTGGCCTGCCAGCGCATCCTGCATGCCCGCGAAATGCGGGGACTGTATCCCTGATCACCCCCTGAGGTGCGGACGCGCCTTCCCCCCCTCTCTGCTTGCTTCGCAAGGGAGGGGGACGACACCCTCGCGGCAGGGCGGCCCTTGCTCGGTGTCCCTGACTTGGGACGCGCCAGTTTTTGGCGCTGTGCACCACACGGTCAATGAAAGGCGCTTCGGCGCCTTTTTTCTTGTGGCCGCCTTTTCGGCAAGGGGTTAGCACGCGTTCCAGTGGGCCTAAGCGCGGGTTTCCGAATGGCGAAGCGGATCTCCAGTCAAACCCTGGTGCCCTGTGGCCCAGGGTTTTCTATCGTTGCGGGCAGTGAACTGGAGACTGCCCATGACCGTCCGCCGCAGCCTGCTGGCCCTGCTGGCCGCTTTGCCTTTTTTCTCCCTGGCTCCTGCCGCCGCGCTGGCGGCGGCCTGGCCTGAACGCCCCATCACCATCGTGGTGCCGGCCGCCGCTGGCGGCACCACGGACATTGCCGCGCGCGTGCTGGCCGAGAAGATGGGCAAGGACCTGGGCACCTCGGTGGTGGTGGAGAACAAGGGCGGTGGCGGCGGCAGCATCGGCACGGCCCAGGTGGCGCGCGCCAGGCCCGATGGCTACACGCTGCTCATGGGCAACATCGGCCCGGTGGCCATCAATTTCAGCCTGTACAAGCAGCTCAGCTACAAGGAAAGCGATCTGCGCGGCATCACCAATGTGATCTCCGTGCCCAACATCCTCGTGGTCCATGCCGATTCGCCCGTGCGCAGCGTGCGCGAGCTGGTGGAGCTGGCCAGGACCCGGCGCCTGAACGTGTCCACGTCGGGCGTGGGCCAGTCGCCGCACATGTCCTCTGAGATGTTCCGCCAGAAGGCCGGCATCGAGGTCACGCTCGTGCCCTTTCCCGGGGCCGCGCCTGCGGTCACGGCGCTGCTGGGCCAGCAGGTGGACTACATGATCGACAACCTGCCCAGCTCCATGCCGCACATCAGGAGCGGCAAGTTCCGTGCGCTGGCCATCACCAGCGCCACGCGCTCGGCCCAGTTGCCCGAGGTGCCCACCATGACCGAGGCCGGCGTGCCCATGCAGGTCACGGCCTGGTTCGGGCTGCTGGCCCCTGCCGGCACGCCCGATGCCGTGGTCGAGCGCATCCAGCAGTCGGCCCGGCGCGCCATGCAGACGGCCGAGGTGCGCCAGCGCTTTGCCGACCTGGGCGGCGTGCCCGGTGGCGAGACACCGGCCGAGTACGACGCCTTCATCGCCCAGGAACGCAAGAGCTGGGCCCAGATCGTCAAGGCCGCAGGCCTGTCGCTGGAATAGTTCTCCCCTCCCGTCCGTCCCTCCCCTCCCATGCAAGAAGACATCGCCGCCCTGCTGCGCCAGCCCTTTGGCTCGCTGCCCGAACTCGTCGCGCTGCAGGCCAGCCAGCGCCCCCACCACACCGCCCTGGCCATGGACGGCCGCAGCCTCGACTACGCCGCGCTGCGCCTAGGCATGGACCGCGTGGCCCTGCGCCTGCAACGCCAGGGCCTGGGCCCCGGCGACGTGGTGGCCATCTGCGCGGGCAGCTCGCCCGAGTACGTGCTGGCCTTCCTGGGTGCGTTGCGCGCGGGCGTGGCCGTGGCGCCGCTGGCCCCGTCGGCCACGGCCGGCCACCTGAGCGCCATGCTGGACAACTGCGGCGCCCGGCTGGTGCTGCGCGATGCGGAAACCGCCGCGCAATGGCCGCTGCAGGCCGGACAGGATCTGCAATGCGTGGCCCTGGACGGCGCTGTCGAAGCCGGCATGCCGTGGTCGCAATGGCTGGCTGCGGACGAAGCGGACCATGGCACGGCACCCACGCCCATCCACCCCCAGCCCGACTGGCCCTTCAACGTCATCTACTCCTCGGGCACCACGGGCGTGCCCAAGGGCATCGTCCAGTCCTGGGCCATGCGCTGGGCCCATGTGCAGCGCGCCATCCACAACGGCTACGGGCCCGATGCCGTCTCGCTGTGCGCCACGCCGCTGTACTCCAACACCACCCTGGTCGCGGCCCTGCCCACCCTGGGGCTGGGCGGCACCCTGGTGCTGATGCGCAAGTTCGACGCGGCGCACTACCTGGAACTGGCCGAGCGCCACCGTGCCACCCACACCATGCTCGTGCCCGTGCAGTACCAGCGGCTGATGCAGTGCCCGGGGTTCGACAGCGCCGACCTGAGCCGCCTGCAGCACAAGTTCTGCACCAGCGCACCGTTCCATCCCGCGCTCAAGGCCGAGGTGCTGCGCCGCTGGCCCGGACGGCTCATCGAGTACTACGGCATGACCGAAGGCGGCGTGCGCTGCGAGCTGCACTGCCATGACTTCCCCGACAAGCTGCACACCGTGGGCAGGCCGGGACCGGGCGCCGACATCCGCTTCATCGATGAGCAGGGCCGTGAACTGCCGCCCGGCGAGCAGGGCGAGATCGTGGGCCGCTCGGCCGGGATGATGAGCGGCTACCACCGCCTGCCCGACAAGACGCAGGAGGCCGAATGGTTCGATGCCCAGGGCCTGCGCTTCATCCGCAGCGGCGACGTGGGCCGCCTGGACGAGGACGGCTTCATCGTGCTGGGCGACCGCAAGAAGGACATGATCATCACGGGCGGCTTCAACGTCTACCCGAGCGACATCGAGTCCGTGCTGCTGCAGCACCCGCAGGTGGCCGAATGCGCGGTAATCGGCGTGCCCTCCGATGCTTGGGGCGAGACCCCCGTGGCCTACGCCGTGGCGCGCCCCGATGCCACACCCTCGGCCGCCGAGCTGCGCGAATGGCTCAACGCCCGCGTGGGCAAGACCCAGCGCGTGGCCGAGCTGCGGCTGGCCGCCAGCCTGCCGCGCAGCGAGATCGGCAAAGTGCTCAAGCGCGCGCTGCGCGAGCAGTACCAGGCCGGCGCCCTGTCCACTTCATGAAACGGAGTCCCCCCATGCCCATGCACCCACTCCCGCGCCGCCGCCTGCTGTCCTGCCTGGCCCTGGCGACCTGCGCCCTGCTGGCCCCGGCCGCCCATGCTGCCGAGGCCTGGCCTGCCAAGCCCATCCAGCTGGTCATTCCCTATCCACCCGGCGGCAGTGCCGACCTGCTGGGCCGCCCTCTGGCCGTGCAGCTGCAGCAGCAGCTGGGCCAGCCCGTGGTGCTGGAGTACAAGCCCGGCGCAGGCGGCACGCTGGCCTCGCAATACGTGGCGCGCGCCAGGCCCGATGGCTACACCGTGCTCATGGTGCTGGCCGCCCATGCCATCAACGACAGCCTCTATCCCAAGCTGCCCTACGACACCCGCCGCGACTTCGCGCCCGTGTCTTTGGTGGCCAACCTGCCCATGGTGGTTGCCGCCAGCAGCAAGCTGCCGGCCAGGAACATCCAGGAACTCATCCAGGCCGCCAAGGCCAACCCCGGCAAGCTCACCTTCGGCTCGGCGGGCAACGGCAACACGGGGCATCTGGCGGCCGAGTACTTCGGCTCCATGGCAGGCGTGCGCATGACCCATGTGCCCTACAAGGGCAGCGCGGGCGTGGTCAACGCCATGCTGGCCGGCGACATCGACCTGACCTTCGACAGCATCTCCACCTCCATGCCCCATATCCGCAGCGGGCGCATGCACGCGCTGGCCGTCACCAGCCCGCAGCGCTCGGCGCTGGCGCCCGAGGTGCCCACCATCCAGGAGCAGGGCATCGCAGGCTTCGACGTGACCGGCTGGTACGCCGTCATCGCGCCGGCCGGCACGCCCGCCGAAGCCACCCAGCGCCTGAGCCGCGAGATCGCCTCCGCCCTGCGCCAGCCCGCGCTGCAGGCCCAGCTGGCCGCCGGCGGCTACGAGCCCGTGGGCTCCACGCCCGAGGCGCTGCAGGCGCATATCGACAAGGAAATCACGCGCTGGGCCACTGTCGTCAAATCGACAGGTGCACGGGTGGATTGAGTCATGCCGATGCGATGATTGCCCGCATGAACACACCCATCAAAGACCACCCGGCCAACCCCTTCGAAGGCGAGGCGCCCGGCATCCTCTTCGGCCTGCCCATGCCCATGGCCCGCGCCATGAAGCTCAGCGGTGAACGCATCGGCGATGACCGCGCCCAGATCCGCATGGGCTTTCAACCGGACCAGGCCAACAGCCGCGGCGACGTGCACGGCGGCGCCATTGCCTCGCTGCTGGACTGCGCCCTGGCCTCGGCCTGCCGCTCGCATGACCCCACGGCCTTCGGCGTGGCCACCATCGATCTCACGCTGCACTACGTCTCGGCCGGCAGCGGCGATCTCATCGCCACCGCCCACTGCGAGCGGCGCGGCCGCTCCATCAGCTTCGCGCGCGGCGAAGTGCGCTCCGAGGACGGCACCCTGGTGGCCCTGGCCACGGGGACGTTCAAGCTGATGGCGCGTGGCGGGGCTCAGGCCTGAGTGATCACCTCTTTCGCTGGCGCACGGCACGCCCCCAGGAAATACCGCCTCATCTGAAGCGGTATTTTTTGAAGACACTTATTGTTACCTCCCTAACAAGGACGCGAAAGATTCCACCATTCTCCCAAGAGCAATCTTGCCGTATGACTGCATTCCGGCAGGCTCGTACATGCCCAAATGACTGGCAATTCACTCAAACAGGAATGATGGCTATTGCCCAGACATGCCTGGCCAGTCAATAATTGCCCTTCGCCCCGGAGCTTCCAGCCAGAATACAACTGCCAGTGCATGTTGATTGAGCCAAGAACTCTCGCACTCAAATCATCGCTTCATCATGAAAGGCAGAGATGGCAATGTACGGATTCTTGAGGGTTCACACAGACAGCAGAAAATCACCAGTCTTTGGCAATCCGGTGCCGTTCTGTTTTTGGAAGTATCTTTCCAGCCCTATTCTCATTATTTTTACTTTGACACTGGGTGTCTTTCCCCATGCCAACGCTGAGACCCGGCTTGCCCGACCAGTTCCAGATTCCCAGCGGCTGATCATCGAGAACAACAATTTATCGGCGGATACGTTCTTTACTGCATATATGAGCAAAAACCTCATGGAAAGAAGATATGCGGAGATGTATCTGCTCGGTGTTCTGGACGCCACGGAAGGACGGGTCTGGTGCGATTACCAGCATTTCAAGACCATCACTCTGGCAGAAGTACTTCACAGCGGATTGAGCAAATTGGATCTCAAGCAGCGTGAGTCACGGGCTGCCCATGTCATCAGCGACATTCTTGGAAAAGAGTTTCCTTGCAAAGGCGGGAAAAAATGAAACCGTCCTACGCAACGCTCAAATCTCATCACTATTCGGCCAACGAGCTGAACTCCAGCCATGTGTCTCGCACAGCACTCTATGAGGAGCTTGGATACGACGATGCAGCATTGATCCGACAAAACGCCGGTTATCAGAACACCTGCGCAACCAGATTGAGCCTGGCCCTGATCAAGTCAGGCGTCATCATCAACGGGCGATTGAAGATAAAAACCGGGAAATACAAAGGCCGGACGTTCGAGCCCGGCGCAAAGCTACTCGCTGATCAGCTTGCCAAGCCCCATATACTTGGCAAGCCTCAGATATTCAGCGCTGCCGATGCACATACCAAATTGTCCGGCAAGAAAGGGGTAATCTTCTTCTGGAAGATTGCAGGCTACAACGGAGGCCATATTGATGTGATTGAATCCCAAAATAGCACTCAGGTGTGTAACTCAGCATGCTATTTCGATTCAAAAGAAATATGGTTCTGGCCTTTGGACTGATCCTGGGCACACCATCACCCTTCTCGACGCCCGCAAACCGCTAGCCGCCATCTCGGCATCGGGCGACTCCATGGCAGCCACAGGCCAGCAGCACTACTTTCGTCTGGCGCCTGAAGCCAGCCAGACACCCGCGCAGCACCACTACCTGCCGCTGGGCATGGACGTGGAGCCCGACTGCTCCCCATCTGCCCAATAGCGCGCGCCGGGTCTTGCCCCCAGATCGCGGCGCGCACAAGGAAAGCGCATGCCGCGCTTTCCTTTTCACTCAAGCGGTCAGAGCCGCTTTTCCTTGGCCTCGATCAGCTTCTGCATCAGTTCGCAGACCTGCCTGGCCTGCTCCTGCGTGATGTCGATGTTCTCGATCACCGAGCGCTTGAACTGGATGCCGTTGACTGCGCCGCTGTTCTCGATGAAGCCCAGCGTCAGGGTGCGGTTCAGGAAGTAGATGACGACGGCGATGCCCCAGCCGATCAGCATGACCACCAGGCCTGCAAAGAAGCTCTGGGCCATCATGGACCCGCCCATGAACAGCGACAGGGCACCGATGCCCAGCGCCGTCTTCCAGGGCTTGTGATAGCCGTAGTAGGTGGAGCAGATGCCCTGCAGCGGGATCAGGCGCGACTGGGTGCCCGACAGCGAGGCGCTGCTGAACTCCAGGCGCTCGCTGCCCACGCGGATGGTGGTGGTGGGATCGATGTTGACCTTGGACAGGATCCAGGCGACCAGGCCGCCTTCGCGGCCTGTGATGGCAATGTGGTTGCCCTTGTCGTCTATGGGTTGCTCGCTGGCTTTCCAGGCCTTGATGACCAATGCACTCACGGTAATACCCTCTCTTGAATGTTTGAGAAACCACGGGCTGTCCCGCCATGGCATTGCACCACCGGGGCCGCCTGAGGAGGGGCGATTACAGCACAGGGCATGAGTGCAGCCTTGGGCAACCAGGGCCGCTGTGCGCCATCAACCGGGTTGCACCCCCGCCGACTGCAGCAGCCGCCCCCAGACCGGAGCCTCCTGCGCCCAGGCCTTGCCGAAGCGCTGAGGGCTGTCGTCATCGACAGGGACGAAACCGGCCGCGATGATGCGGGCCGTGCCTTCGCGGCTGGCCACGGCGCGGTTGGAGATCTCGCCCCATTGCCGCGTGAGGTCGGCCGGCAGGCCCCTGGGGCCGGCGATGGCCAGCCAGCCGGACAGTTCCATGGCCTCGTGGCGGTAGCCGGCCTCGGCAAAGGTGGGCACCTCGGGCAGCAGGGGCACGCGGCGCGTGCCGGTGACGGCCAGGGCGCGCAGCTTGCCTGCATCGATGTGGGGCTTGAGCGTGAGCAGGCTGCCCATGCCGATGGGGATGCGCCCGCCCAGCATGTCCTGCACCATCAGCGCCTCGCCCCGGTAGGCCGCATGCGCCATGCCGGCACCGGCCATGTCGCTGAGCACGGCGCAGGCCAGGTGGCCGTGCGAGCCTATGCCGTAGGAGCCATAAGAGAGCTTGCCCGCGTTGGCCTGGGCCCAGGCCATGAATTCGCGCAGGTTGGTGGCGGGCACGTCGGCCGTGACCACCAGGGCGATGGGCGCCATGCACACGCGCGACAGGGGCGTGAGGTCGGTCAGCGGGTCGTAGGCGGTCTTCTTGTAGAGGTATTTGTTGGTGAGCATGGTGGAGGTGGTGCCCAGCAACAGGGTGAGCCCGTCGGGCGCGGAGCGGACCACCATTTCGCCGCCGATCAGTCCGGCCGCACCGGGCTTGTTGTCCACCACCACGGTCTGGCCCAGCTGCTGGGCCATGCGCTCGCCCAGGATGCGCGCAATCACGTCGGTGGCGCCGCCCGCCGCAAAGGGCACGACGATGCGCACGGGCCGTGTGGCAAAGCCGGCCTGCGCCAGCACGCTGGCGGGCCCCGCCGCCACGGCGCCGGCCGCCAGGGCCAGCGCCTGGCGCCGATTCAATCGGTTGTTCAGTCGGTCATTCAGACGATCATTCAATTGGCCGTTGAATCCGCTGTTCGATGCCGTCCCCGAGATCACTGCCATCACACGCTCCTTTGCCTGGGTGCCCCCATGGGTGGAGACACCGGATCAAGAAACCGCCGTCTCGAAATCAATCGAGTTGGCCAAGCGTATTCGAGGCAGATGGATTCACCATCAGGGAAATCATTGGACTGCCTGCACCAGAATCAGAAAACTCTGAGTGCAAAACGGCCTTTCAGTCTCATTTTCATCAAGATCGTGCTGCAGATCTCTGTTGCGCCCAGGCATGGCGCAGCAGCACCTGTTCGGCCTGCTTGAGCACGGGCGCATCGACCATGCGGCCGTCCAGCACGCAGACGCCGCCTCCGGCCTCGGCCAGGGCCTGACGCAGGCGCTGCGCGTGGGCCACGGCCGCTGCATCGGGGTCGAAGACGGCGTGCAGGGGCTGGACCTGGGCCGGGTGGATGCACAGCTTGCCGCCAAAGCCCATGCGCCGCGCGCGTGCCGCGTCCTGGGCCAGCCGCTCGGGGTTGCGCGTGTCCACCGTCACGCCGTCCACGGCCGCGCCAATGCCGGCGCGGCGCGAGGCCAGGACCAGGGCCATGCGCATGGGCAGCAGCTCTTCCTCGCCCTGCTCGCAGGCCATGCCCGCATCGACCTGGAAGTCCAGGTGGCCGAAGGCCAGGCGCACCACCTGGGGCGCGGCAGCCAGGGCGTCGGCCGCATCCAGGCCGGCCACGCTTTCGATGAGGGGCAGCACGGCCGCCCGTGCGCCCGCAGCCTGGGCCACCGCATGCAGGGTCTGGGCGCGCTCGGCCTTGGAGACCATGGCGCCGGCCACGCCCTGCTCCACCAGCTGCGCCAGCGCGCGCAGGTCATCCGCATGCCAGGGCGTGCCTTCGGCGTTGATGCGCACCAGCAGGCGGGCACGGGCCGGGCCTTCCAGCGCACCCACGGCCTGGGCCAGCGCCTGGCGGGCGCCGTCCTTGTCGGCCGGGGCCACGGCGTCCTCCCAGTCGGCGATGACCATGTCGGCGCCGCTGTCCAGGGCCTTGCCCAGGCGCTCGGGCCGCGTGGCGGGGACGAAGAGAAAGGAAGTGGCCTGTCGCGCCAGATCGTGCATGCGGATGTCCTTGGGAGAGCGGTTTATTCGGCCGAGACGCCTGCGGCCTTGATGACCTTGTCCCAGCGCGCCACCTCGGCCTGCAGGTGGGTGCGCAGGCCTTCCGGCGTGGCCTTGTCGGGCGTGACCAGGTCGGAGCTGAGTTCGGCGATGCGCTTTTTGACGTTCTCGTCCTTGATGGCCACGTTCAGCGCCTTGTTGATGGCCATGACCACCTCCTTGGGCGTGCCCTTGGGCGCGTACATGCCGTGCCAGACCTTGACGTCGAAGCCCTTGAGGCCCTGCTCGTCCAGCGTGGGGATGTCGGGCAGCGAGGACAGGCGCTTGGGCGTGGTCACGCCGAAGACCTTGGCGCGCTGGCCGTCCTTGATCACGGGCACGGTCTGCGTGGTCTGGTCGCACAGCAGGTCCACCTGGCCGCCCATGAGGTCGTTCATGGCCGGGCCTGCGCCCTTGTAGGGCACGGTGGTGAGCTTGACGCCCGCCTGGTGCATGAACAGCATGCCGCACAGCTGGGAGACGGCGCCGATGCCGGCATTGGCCAGCGAGACCTTGTCCTGGTTCTTCTTCACGTAGTCCAGCAGCTCGGCGAAGTTGTTGGCCGGGAAGTCCTTGCGCGACAGCAGGGTCATGGGCACGTCCAGCACCTGGCCGATGTACTCGAAGTCCTTGAGCGGGTCATAGGGCAGCTTCTTGTACAGCGCAGGCGCCGTGGCCATGCCCATGTGGTGGATGAGGATGGTGTAGCCGTCTGCCTTGGCCTTGGCCACGCGGTTGGGCGCAATGGTGCCGCCCGCTCCCACGGTGTTCTCGACCAGCACGCTCTGGCCCAGCACCTGGCCCATGGGCACGGCCAGCAGGCGCGCCACCACATCGGTGGGGCCGCCAGCGCTGTAGGGCACGACGAGGACGACGGGCTTGTCGGGCCAGGCCGCGGCCAGGGCGCCGGTGGTCGTCCCGCCGGCGGCAAGGGCGCAGGCGGCGGCCGCTGCGTAAACGAGGCGGCGGCGGAAAGAAGTGGTGCGTTGCATGGTTTGTCTCCTGTGCACTTGGGTGGAAGCGGGAGGCGCTCTGTGGTGGCGCCTTTCCCATGGATTCGCCGGCCGGGGCCGGCGCGAAAACTCAGTCAAGAACTCAGTCAAGCAGGCGCTGCACGCGCGGCCAGTGCGCGATCTGCCACAGCCGCGCTACGGCGGCCTGGGCGGGGTCGTCCTGCAGGGCACCGCCATAGGCGATCAGTCGCAGCGCCTTGGCCGTGATCTCCTCGCGCGACAGCGTGTTGCCCGGATCGCCCTTGGGCTCTTCCACGCGGCCGTGCAGCGTGCGGCCATCGGTGGTGAGCACGGTGACCTTGCCGATCCAGCGCTGCGGGTAGGCGGCATCGACCTCAGGGTCCAGCACCATGCCCACCTTCTCGCGCAGGGCCACCGTGGTGGCGGCCAGGTATTCGTTGTCGAACTCGTCCAGGCCCGCATGGCCGTGGCGCGCGGCCAGCGCCAGCACCGTGCCCATGGAGAACTTGCTCTGGTGCACCGTGCCGGGATCGACCACGGGGCCCAGAACGTCGATGGCGCCCTGGTGCACGTGGCAGGTAACCTGCGCCAGGTCGGCGGGGGCCAGGCCGTGGTCCTGCATGACCTGCAGCAGCGCGTCGGCGGCCGGGTGCGTGTGGCGGCAGGAGGCATGCCATTTGAACGAGGTCTCGGCCGTGGCCCAGCGCGTGCCGATGCCGTCCGTGAGGCGCGTGGGATCGGCGTCCGTGGACATGCCTGCCGCCAGGCCCTGCGGCCCGGTGAAGATGTCCTGCGCACCGGTGAATCCGTCCCGGGCCAGGTAGGCCGACATCAGGCCCGCAGCGGCCGCATGCGCCGTGTGCAGCTGCTTGCTGTCGGCGCCCGTGCGCAGGAACTCCCACAGCCCTGCCGACTGCGTGCCGGCCGAGCCGAAGGCATGCTGCATCTGCGCAGGCGTGAGGTCCAGCAGCCGGCCCACTGCGGCCGCGGCAGCCAGGGTGCCGGCCGTGGCCGTGGTGTGGAAGATGCGGTAGTGGCTGCGGCCCAGGAACTCGCCCACGCGGATGCCGACCTCATAGCCGGCCACGCAGGCGGCCATGAGTTCGGCGCCGCTGGCGCCGATGCTCTGCGCCACCGCCAGCGCGGGCGGGAAGACCACGGCCGCGGGGTGGAAGACCGAGCCGTTGTGCACATCGTCCTGCTCGGCCACATGCGAGGCCGCGGCATTGGCCAGGGCCGCCATCATGGGCGAGGTGGTGTCGGCACTGCCCAGGATCTCGCTAGGTCCCTGCGCCGGTCCCTGGGACAGCGCAAAGCGCGTGATGCTCTGCACGGGGCGCGCGCCCTGGCCTGCGAGCACGGAGCCGAACCAGTCCACCCAGAGGTCTTCGGCGCGCTGCTGAACGGCGGCGGGAACGTCGTCCCAGCGCAGCGAGGCAGCGAACTGGGCCAGCGGATGGATGCTCACTTGCGGATCATGTTTCATGAGGGGGTCTCCGGCGCATTCTGCGCATGCGCCCAGGTTTCAGGGAGTGGGTTTTCCAGACTGCGGGCACAAAGCCTGGATGCGCTCTGCGCTCCAGCCCAGCTCGGCCAGGATGGCGGCGCTGTGCTCGCCCACGGCGGGCACGGCCTCCATGCGGTAGTCGAAGGCGCTGTTGGCGCCGGGCGGCAGCAGCGCCTGCACCGGACCGGCCGGCGTGTCCACGCTGCACCAGCGCTGGCGCGCGGCCAGTTGGGGATGGGCCCACAGGCCGGCCATGTCGTTGACGCGCGCGTTGGCAATGCCGGCCGCATCCAGCCGCTGCACCACCTGTGCGGCATCGAGCGCGTTGAACACGCCCAGGATCAGCGCGCGCAGCTCCTCGCGGTTGGCGTTGCGGCGCGCATTGCTGTCGAAGCGCGCATCCGTGGCCAGCGCGGGCTGCAGCAGCACCTGTTCGCAAAAGAGCTTCCACTCGCGTTCGTTTTGCAGGCCCAGCATCACCGTCCCGCCGTCACCGGCCTCGAACGGCCCGTAGGGATAGATGCTGGCGTGCGAGGCGCCGGTGCGTGGCGGCGGCGGCGCGCCGTCGAAGGCGTAGTACATGGGGTAACCCATCCACTCGCCCAGCGCCTCCAGCATGGACACGTCGATGTGGCTGCCCTCGCCCGTGCGCCCGCGCAGCAGCAGGGCCGACAGGATGTTGGTGTACGCATACATGCCGGCCGCGATGTCGGCCACCGAGATGCCGGCCTTGGACGGCACCTCGGGCGTGCCCGTGACCGAGAGAAAGCCCGCCTCGCTCTGGATCAGCAGGTCGTAGGCCTTCTTGTCGCGGTAGGGGCCGTCTGCGCCGTAGCCGCTGATGTCGCAGACGATGAGGCGCGGAAAGCGCTCTCGCAGCGCCGCATAGGACAGGCCCATGCGCGCGGCCGCGCCGGGCGCCAGGTTCTGCACCAGCACGTCGGCACCCTCCAGCAGCTGCAACAGCGCCTGCATGGCCTCGTCCTGCTTGAGATCCAGCGCCAGGCTCTGCTTGCTGCGGTTGATCCAGGTGAAGTGCGAGGACTGGCCCTGCACGCGCTGGTCATAGCCGCGCGCAAAGTCGCCGCTGCCGGGCCGCTCGACCTTGATCACGCGCGCGCCCAGGTCGGCCAGCTGGCGCGTGCAAAACGGTGCGGCCACCGCATGTTCCAGCGAGACGACGGTGGTGCCGTCCAGGGGCCTCAGGCGTTGCTGTGTCATGCGCAGTGCCTTCAGAAAGAACGCGGGAGACCGAGGATGTGCTCGGCCACGTAGGAATAGATCAGGTTCGTGGAGATCGGCGCCACCTGGTACAGGCGCGTCTCGCGGAACTTGCGCTCCACGTCGTATTCGCAGGCAAAGCCGAAGCCGCCGTGGAACTGGATGCAGGCATTGGCCGCCTCCCAGCTGGCCTTGGCCGCCAGGTACTTGGCCATGTTGGCCTGGGCGCCCATGGCCTGGTTGGCGTCGAACATCTCGCAGGCCTTCCAGCGCATGAGGTTGGCGGCCTCGACCTCGATGAAGGCATCGGCAATGGGGAACTGCACGCCCTGGTTCTGGCCGATGGGGCGGCCGAACACGTTGCGGTCGCGCACGTAGTTGGTCACGCGGTCCAGGAACCAGTAGCCGTCGCCAATGCATTCGGCCGCAATCAGCGTGCGCTCGGCGTTGAGGCCGTCCAGGATGTACTTGAAGCCCTTGCCTTCCTCGCCGATCAGGTTCTCCTCGGGGATTTCCAGGTTCTCGAAGAACAGCTCGTTGGTCTCGTGGTTGACCATGTTGGGGATGGGGCGCACGGTCAGGCCGCTCTTTTGCGCCTCGGCCAGGTCCACCATGAAGATGGACATGCCCTCGCTCTTTTTCTTCACCTCGGCCAGCGGCGTGGTGCGCGCCAGCAGGATCATCCAGTCGCTGTGCTGCACGCGGCTGATCCAGACCTTCTGGCCGTTGACCACGTAGCGGCCATCCTTCTTGACGGCGCTGGTCTTGATCTTGGTGGTGTCCGTGCCCGTGGTGGGCTCGGTCACGCCCATGGACTGCAGGCGCCATTCGCCCGAGGCGATGCGCGGCAGGTATTTCTCCTTTTGCGCCTGCGAGCCGTGGCGCAGCAGCGTGCCCATGTTGTACATCTGGCCATGGCAGGCGCCGGAGTTGCCGCCGCAGCGGTTGATCTCTTCCATGATCACGCTGGCCTCGGTCAGGCCCAGGCCCGAGCCGCCGTACTCCTGCGGGATCAGCGCGGCCAGCCAGCCGGCCTTGGTCAGCGCGTCCACGAAGGTCTCGGGATAGGCGCGCTGCTCGTCGATCTTGCGGAAATACTCGTCAGGGAACTCGGCGCACAGCGCACGGATGGCGTCGCGGATTTCGGGGAAATTGTTGGAAAGCGTGTGTTCGATCATGGTGGTCTCAAGGCTCGGTGTTCAGGGGTCTCAGGCCAGGGTGGCTTTTCCGGTCATGGTCAGCCAGCCTTCGTGGTCTTGCGCCCAGAGTTCGACGGTCTTGCCGTCCGCAGAAGGCTTGCCGTGCACGCTGAAGGCATGCAGGTCGAAGGTGGGGCGCACGGCCTTGAACTCGAAGGACAGCACGCGCGCCTGGGGCAGCTCGCGGCGCAGCAGGTCCAGCAGCAGGGTGGCGATCAGCGGGCCGTGCACGATCAGGCCCGGATAGCCCTCCACGCCCGTGACGTAGCGGCGGTCGTAGTGGATGCGGTGGCCGTTGAAGGTCAGGGCCGAGTAGCGGAACAGCAGCACGTCGTCGGGAACGATGGTGCGCGACCAGGCTTGCTGGCCGTCCAGCGGCGGCTTCTGCGGCGTGGGCGCGGGATCGCCGGGCTGGGCAGCGGCGCGGTAGACGATGTCGTGCTCCTCGGTCAGCGCCAGGCCCTGGTCGTTGCTGTAGGCATGCTCGACCAGCACGAACAGCAGCTCGCCCGAGCGGCCGCTCTTGTGGCTGACCGAGCCGATGGTGGAGCGGCGCTGCACCTTCTGGCCCACCTTCAGCGCGTTGCCTGCCTCCCAGCGCAGTCGCCCGCCGGCCCACATGCGGCGCGGCAGCGGCACGGGCGGCAGAAATCCGCCACGGCGCGGGTGGCCGTCGGGGCCCAGCTCGCTTTGGCGTGCATGGGGCAGGAAGTACATCCAGTGCCACAGCGGCGGCAGCGCCGTGCCGTCGGCGGGCTCAGGGTCTTCCCGGTCCAGCGTGGCCGACAGCGCGGCCACGGGCGCGGCCGTGATGCTGTCTGCCAGGGTTTCGCTGCGGCCCTGCCAGGACTGAAGATGCGCCAGCGCGGCGGCGTCGAGGGTGTCGGTAGCTTGCTTGTCTGTCATGGCCGCCATGGTCGGTGCAAGCGCGGCGGCCCGCAATCCGCGTTTTCTTAAGCAAGCCTTTGGCCGCGCTGAAGGCTGGGCCGGCGCGGCCTGCCCGCCCCTGCTTTCATTCCCGCGAAGTCCGCCCTTGTGATTGGCGAATGGCGCGGTGCGGCGTTTGCCGGCATCCTTGGTCCCGACTTCTTTCCAACGAACACTGAACGGGGACAACAGGCCATGGCGCAGAAAATGATGCAGGACAAGGTAGTGGTGGTGACGGGTGCCGGCGGCGGCATCGGGCGCGACATGGCGCTGGCCATGGCGGCCGAGGGCGCCAAGGTGGTGGTCAACGACATCGGCACCTCCACCACGGGCGAGGGCACGGACGCCGGCCCGGCGCAAAAGGTGGTCGATGAGATCAAGGCCGCAGGCGGCCAGGCCGTGGCCAACACCGACAGCGTGGCCGAGGCCGCCAGCGCGGCCCGCATCGTGCAGTGCGCCGTGGACAGCTTCGGCCGCATCGACGGCGTGGTCAACAACGCCGGCATCCTGCGCGACCGGTTCTTCCACAAGATGAGCCTGGACGAGTGGGACGCCGTCATCAAGGTCCACCTGTACGGCAGCTACTACATGAGCCGCGCGGCCGCCAACCATTTCAAGGAGCAGGAAAGCGGCGCCTTCGTGCACATGACCTCGACCTCGGGCCTGATCGGCAACCTGGGCCAGGCCAACTACAGCGCGGCCAAGCTGGGGCTGACGGCCCTGTCCAAGTCCATTGCGCTGGACATGCAGAAGTTCAACGTGCGCTCCAACTGCATCGCGCCGTTCGCCTGGAGCCGCATGATCGGCTCCATCCCCACCGACACGCCCGAGCAGCAGGCGCGCGTGGCCAAGATCCAGCAGATGACGCCCAACAAGATCGCCCCGCTGGCCGTCTACCTGCTGTCCGACGCGGCCCGCGACGTGAACGCCCAGGTCTTCGCCGTGCGCAACAACGAGATCTTCGTCATGAGCCAGCCGCGCCCGCTGCGCTCGGTGCACCGCAGCGAGGGCTGGTCGCCCCAGTTCATTGCCGAGCACGGCATGCCGGCGCTCAAGGCATCGTTCGTGCCGCTGGACCGGTCCGCCGACGTGTTCAGCTGGGATCCTGTTTGAACGACACCCCCTGAGGCGCTACGCGCCTTCCCCCTCTCTACTCGCTTCGCGAGGGAGGGGGACGACACCCTCGGTGCGGGGCTGCCCTTCCTCGGTGTCCCTGAGTCGGGCCGCGCCAATTGCGAGGGTTGAAGCGCGCCAGCGCAATCAAACACTGAGAGGAACCGTGATGGCCATCAGCTATCAGCACCTGAAACAGCGCCCCTTCGAGCCCGTGCGCCAGCACTATGGCGAACGCGACACCATGCTCTATGCGTTGAGCCTGGGCCTGGGCAGCGATCCGCTGTGCGCCGACGCCCTGCCCTTTTTCTACGAAGGGGCGCCCGGGGGGCTGCGCGCCCTGCCCTCGCAGGCCGTGGTGCTGGGCTACCCGGGCTTCTGGGCGCGCGAGGCCGATACGGGCATCGACTGGGTGAAGCTGCTGCATGGCGAGCAGCGCATGCGGCTGCACCGTCCGCTGCCGGCCAGCGCCGACGTGGTGGGCCACAACCGCATCACGCACCTGACGGACAAGGGCGAAGGCAAGGGCGCCATCATGGTCACCGAGCGGCGCCTGGAGACCGCCGGCGGCGAGCTGCTGGCCACCGTGCAGCAGGTCAGCTTTCTGCGCGGCGATGGCGGCTACAGCCTGCTGGACGGCGGCCAGCCCAGCGACGCGCCCCTGGCGCCGCTGCGCCCCACGCCGGAGGACCGCGCGCCCGACTTCACCGACACCCAGGCCATACGCCCCGAGGCCGCGCTGCTGTACCGCCTGATGGGCGACTACAACCCGCTGCATGCCGACCCGGCCGTGGCGCGCAAGGCCGGCTTCGAGCGGCCCATCCTGCATGGCCTGGCCAGCTACGGCCTGGTGGCCCATGCCGTGCTGCGCCAATGCGGCGACCGCAATCCCGCGCGCCTGAAGGCGCTGGATGTGCGCTTCACCGCGCCCGTCTATCCCGGGGAGACCCTGGTCACCGAGATCTGGCGCACGCCCGACCAGCCCTGCCAGCTGCAGTTGCGCGCCCGCGTGCTGGAGCGCGACAAGATCGTGCTCAGCCACGGCTACGCCGAACTCGCCTGATGCACGGCGGCCTCGCAAGAGGCCGCTCCTTCCCCCTGCCCTGGAGTTCCCATGAACACCTCCCCCGTATTGACCTCCGTCCAGGACGGCATAGGCACGATCACGCTGAACCGGCCCGAGGCCCGCAACGCGCTCAACCAGGCCATGCGCCCGGCCCTGGCCGCCGCCGTGGCGCAGATGCGCGATGACGCGCAGGTGCACACCGTCATCCTCACGGGCGCGGGCGGCGCCTTCTGCTCGGGCGGCGATATCAGCCAGATGATGGATGCCAGCCAGGCCGGCCTGCCCTGGCGCCAGCGCATGCGCAGCCTGCACCAGTGGTTCCCCGAGCTGGTCAACCTCGAAAAGCCCGTGATCGCCGCCGTGGACGGCCCGGCCTTCGGCGCGGGCCTGAGCCTGGCGCTGGCCGCCGACTTCGTGCTGTGCACGCGGCGCGCGAAATTCTGCGCCGTGTTCGGCCGCATCGGCCTGGTGCCCGACCTGGGCGCCATGCACATGCTGCCGCGCATCGTGGGCCTGCAAAAGGCCAAGGAGCTGGTCTTCACCGCGCGCACCGTGCAGGCCGAGGAAGCCAGGTCGCTGGGCATGGTCTACGAGATCGTGGAAGACGGCGAGGCCCTGCAGGCCGCCGCCCTGGCGCTGGCGCGGCGCTTCGGGGAGGCATCCACAGCCGCCATCGGCATGGCCAAGACGGCCATGAACCAGGCCTTCGAGCTGGACGCACGCGCCATGGCCGAGCTGGAAGCCTATGCCCAGACGATGTGCCGTGGCTCCGACTACCACCAGGAGGCGGTGCAGCGCTTCAAGGACAAGCAGCCCACGCGCTTCGACTGGGACCGCGCGCCATGAGCGTGCTGTCGCCGGACGCCCTGCAAGAAAGGCTGCAGGCCCTGATCCGCCCCGGCGACACCCTGTGGTGGGGCCAGGCCACGGCCGAGCCGCTGACGCTCACGCGCGCCGTGGTCGCGCAGCGCCATGCACTGGCCCGGCACGGTGGCCAGGGCCGGCTGCGCGTCTTCGTGGGCATGGGCGCATCGGACACGCTGCAGCCGGCGCATGCCGACGCCATCGACTTCTTCGGCTACGCGGCCGGCGGCCCCCACCGCGCGCTGGCCCAGGCCGGCGTGCTGGACATCCTGCCCAGCCACTACTCCCACCTGCCCGGCCTGATCGACGAGGGTCTGCTGCCTGCCGACGTGGTGCTGCTCCAGGTCTCGCCACCCGATGCACAAGGCCGCTACAGCCTGGGCCTGGTCCATGAGTACCTGCCGGCCGCCATACGCAAGGCGCGCGTGCTGATCGGCGAGGTCAACCCCGCCATTCCGTGGACGCACGGCAGCCTGCACCTGCAGGCCGGCGACTTCGCCCTGCTGGTCGATGCCGAACACCCTCCGCCGGACCAGGCGCGCAGCGCACCCGGCCCTGCCGAGCAGGCCATTGCAGGCCATGTGGCCGCCCTCATCGAAGACGGCGCCACGCTGCAGGTGGGCGTGGGCAACCTGCCCGAGGCCGTGCTCGCCGCCCTGCACGGCCACCGCGACCTGGGCCTGCACAGCGGCGCCGTGGGCGACGGCATTGCAGCCCTGGCCGAAGCCGGCGTGCTGACCCACGCGCGCAAGAGCCAGGACCGCGGCGTGGGCATCGGCGGCATCCTCATGGGAGGCGAATCGCTCAGGCGCTGGGCCCACCGCAACCCCGCCCTGCAACTGCGCGAGACGCGCTACACGCACGACCCCGAGGTGCTGGCCGCCAGCCACAGGCTGGCCGCCATCAATTCGGCGGTGGAGGTGGACCTCACGGGCCAGATCAACTCCGAGGTGGCGGGCGGCGTCTACGTGGGCGCCGTGGGTGGCGCCGTGGACTTTCTGCGCGGCGCGGCACGCAGCCGCGGCGGCCTGCCCATCATCGCCCTGCCCGCCACGGCCAGGGGGGCCACGCGCATCGTCGCGCGGCTGTCCGGCCCCGTCAGCACGCCGCGCAGCGACGCCGGCCTCATCGTCACCGAACACGGCGTGGCCGACCTGCGCGGCCAGACGCTGTCGCGCCGCGTGAAACGGCTGATCGACATCGCGGCACCGGAGCACCGCGCCGACCTGGAACAACAGGCACATACCCTGCTGCGCCAATGCGGCGCAGCCTTTTCCTGATCCACTGATCCCCTGATCCACTGATTCCCAAGGAGACAACACCATGCGCAGAGCCGCCATCGTCACCCCCCTTCGCACGCCCGTGGGCACCTTCGGCGGCAGCCTGCGGCCGGTATCGGTCGAGGAGCTGGCCGCCACCACGGTGCGCGCCGTGGTCGAGAAAAGCGGCATCGACCCCGCACGCATCGACGACGTGGTCTTCGCCCAGTCCTACGCCAGCAGCGAGACGCCCTGCGTGGGCCGCTGGGCCGCGCTGCAGGCCGGCCTGCCGGTGACGGTGCCGGGCATGCAGCTGGACCGGCGCTGCGGCGGCGGCCTGCAGGCCGTGGCCACGGCGGCCATGATGGTGCAAAGCGGCGCCGCCGACGTGGTGATCGCGGGCGGTGTGGAGAGCATGAGCAACATCGAGTACTACAGCACCGACATGCGCTGGGGCGCGCGCTCGGGCAATGTGCGCTTCTACGACCGGCTGGACCGCGGCCGCGAGCGCTCCCAGCCCGTGGAGCGCTTCGGCAAGATCTCGGGAATGATCGAGACCGCCGAGAACCTGGCGCGCGACTACGGCATCAGCCGCGAGGCAGCCGACGCCTATGCCGTGCGCAGCCACCAGCGCGCCGCCGCCGCCTGGGAGGCGGGCCGCTTCGCCGACGAGATCGTCCCCGTCAAGGTACCCCAGCGCAAGGGCGACCCCGTGCTGTTCACGCGCGACGAAGGCTTTCGCGCCGACGCCACCACCGACAGCATGGGCAAGCTGCGCGTGCTCATGCCCAATGGAACGGTCACGGCCGGCAACGCCAGCCAGCAAAACGACGCCAGCGCCGCCTGCCTGATCGTGGCCGAGGACAGGCTGGCCGAACTGGGCCTCACCCCCATGGCCACCCTGGTGGGCTGGGCCGCCGCAGGCTGCGAGCCCTCGCACATGGGCATAGGCCCCGTGCCCGCCGTCAAGAAGCTGCTGGCGCGCCTGAACCTCACGCTGGACCAGATGGACCTGGTCGAACTCAACGAAGCCTTTGCCTGCCAGGTGCTGTCCGTGCTCAAGGGCTGGGAGTGGAACGACCAGGGCGCCATAGACCACAAGCTCAACGTCAACGGCTCCGGCATCTCCCTGGGCCACCCCATAGGCGCCACCGGCGTGCGCATCCTGGCCACCCTGCTGCACGAGCTGGAGCGCCGCAAGGGCCGCTATGGGCTGGAGACCATGTGCATAGGCGGCGGCCAGGGGATTGCGGCGGTGTTCGAGCGGGTGTGAGGAACCCGTCATGTCGACACGTCCAGTGAATCTGAGCCAGCAACAACATCGAATCGTTGAAGCTCAGACCCAAGCGACCAAGCTGGAAACGCTACGGCAAGCGGCTATGCGGGGGTGGGCGGATGTCGCCTCGGGTCACTACATTGACGTGCCGGATGAAGACTTTGACCTCTTTATCGCGGATCTGGGAAGGCAGGCAGCCAGCCGAATCAAGGCTGGTGCCTGACGGCGGCCTCCTCAATCCGCCCGCGCCCCCGACGCCTTCACGATCTCTTCCCACTTGCGGGCCTCGGCCTGGATGTAGCGCGCGAACTCGGCGGGCGTGGAGCCCACGGGCTCGGCGCCCAGGCGGCGGTATTGCGCGGCGATCTGGGGTTCGGCAAGCACGCGGCGGGACTCGGTCCACAGTTTCTGCACCACGTCCTGGGGCGTGTTCTTCGGCGCCCACAGTCCGTACCAGGTGCTGGTGCGAAAGCCCGGCATGCCGGCCTCTTCCATGGTGGGCACATCGGGCAGGGAGGGCGAGCGACTGGCCGAGGTGACGGCCAGCGCACGCAGCCGGCCCGAGGCGATGAAGGGCATGGCCGAGGGCATGGAGTCGAACATGAGCTGGATCTGTCCGCCCATCAGGTCGGTCAGGGCCGGCGAGCTGCCCTTGTAGGGCACATGCTGCATCTGCGCGCCGGTCTTCAAGCGGAACAGCTCGCCCGACAGGTGCTGGGACGAGGCATTGCCGGCAGAGCCGAAGTTCACCTGCCCGGGATGGGCCTTGGCCCAGGCGATCAGCTCCTGCACATTGCGCACCGGAAGCTGGCTGCCCACGACCAGCACCAGCGGCACATCGACCAGCTGCGTGACCGGCTCGAAATCGCGGAAGGCGTCATAGGGCGCGCTGGCATAGACGTAGGGGTTGATGACGTGGATGGAGGCGTTGACCAGCAGCGTGTAGCCATCGGCCGGCGCCTTGGCCACCAGGGCCGCGCCGACCATGCCGCTGGCGCCGGCCTTGTTGTCCACGACCAGCGGCTGGCCCAGCGCCTCGCCCAGCCGCGTGGTGACCACGCGCCCGACCACGTCGGTAGGCCCGCCCGGTGGATAGGGCACGACGACGCGGATGGGCGCCTTGGGATAGCCCTGGGCCCCGGTGGATGGCTGCGCGCCTGCCGTTCTCCATGCGGCCAGCGCCGCAGCGGCGCCCAGCAGGGTGCGGCGGGAAAGCGCGGAGCCTGTGCGTTGCGTTGTCATACCTTGTCTCCTTGAATGGCGAGTGCGAGCTTGCCGGTCACGTTGCGGCCGTGCAGCGCGTGCAGCGCCTCCGGCAGTTCATGCATGGCGAAGACCTGGCTGACCTGGGGATGGATGCATCCCCGGGCAGCCCAGTCGAGCAGCGTGGCAATGACGGGCTGCAGCTGCGCCGCGAAGGCCTGGCGCTCATCGGCCGGCGTCCAGCCGATGTAGCGGCCGTAGAAGAAGCCGTGCAGCGTGAGGTTCTTGACCAGGGCCAGGTTCATGGGCACGGCGGGAATGGCGCCGCTGGCGAAGCCCACGCTCAGCAGCTGCGCGTTCTGCGCGGCCGCGCGCAGTGCCTGCAGCAAGAGATCGCCCCCCACGGGGTCGAAGACCAGGGAGGCGCCCCGGCCCTGCGTGGCCTGCTTGACCTGGGCGGCCAGGTCCTGCGGGGTGGCTGCCTGGTGCGCGCCGCGGCGCAGCGCATCGGCGCGCTTGGCCTCGGTGCTGGCGCAGGCGATGACCTGCACGCCGGGCGTCTGCCGGGCCACTTCCACCGCCGCGGCGCCCACGCCAGAGCCGGCGCCCAGCACCAGCACCACATCGCCTTCCTGCAGGCGCGCGCGCCAGTGCAGGGCCGTGTAGGCCGTGCCGTAGGACAGGGCAATGGGCAGGGCCTGCAGCCAGGGCATGCCCGCAGGCAGGCGGTAGACGGTGGATGCATGCACCACCGTCTCCTGCGCAAAGGCACCCCAGTCGGCAATGAAGGCCACGGCATCGCCGGGCTGCAGGTGCTGCACCGCGCTGCCGCATTCCAGCACGCGCCCCACGCCTTCGGTGCCGGGCACGAAGGGCAGCGGCGGGCGCCGCTGGTAGCGGCCCTCGATCAGCAGGCCCGTGGCGTGGCTGACGTTGGCGTAGGCCACGGCAATCCGCGCCTGGTGCGCGCCCAGGGGCTGGCCGGGCCGATCCATGGACTGCAGGCTGACCACCTCGTGCGGCGCGCCGAATTGATGGCAGACCAGGGCCTGCATTGAGGTGTCCGGGCAGGTGTCCGGGGAGGTGTCCGGGGAGGTGTCCGGAGAGGCAGGTGTGAACGTGGATGTGGAAGCGCTCATGCCATGACCTCCTGCGCGCACTGGTGCACTACGCCGCTGGCCATCCATTGCTCCATCTCCTGCGGCGTGCAGCCGGCCTCGGCCAGGATCTGGCGCGTGTGCTCGCCCGTGCGCGGCGCGGCGCCAAGGGATGCACCGCAGGCTGCTGCGTCTGCCGGCCAGGGTGATGCCGCATACAGCAGCGGCCCGAACCCGGGCTGCGCCAGCGTGGCGAACGATGCGCGGTGCACGGCCTGGGGATGCGCCACCACATCGGCCAGCGTGCGCACGCCCGCATGCAGGGCGCCCTGCGCCGCCAGGCGCTGCTCCCAGTGGGCGCGCGGCTGCTGCGCCAGCAAGGCCTGCAGCCCGGCATGCAGGACATGGCGGTGGGCCATGCGGCCCGCATTGGAGGCAAAGCGCGCGTCCTGCAGCCAGTGCGGCAGGTCCAGCGCTCGGCACAGCCGCTCGAACTGGTCGTTGTTCAGGGCCAGCACGGTGATGAAGCCATCGGCCGTGGCGAACACGCCGTTGGGGGCGCTCACGCCTTCGGCGGGCAGGCCGCCGCGCAGCGTGTCTTCGGCCAGCACCGTGGATTGCAGGGCGCAGCAGACCTCGAACAGGTTCAGCTCCACATGGCGCCCGCGCCCGCTGCGCGCCTTGCCCAGCAGGGCCGCCGTGCAGGCCTGTGCGGCGTAGACACCGGCCGCGATGTCGGCCAGCAGCAGGCCCACGCGCTGGGGCTGGCCCTGCGCGTCGCGGTTGCTGGTCATCAAGCCCGTGTCGGCCTGCATGACGGAGTCGGTGGCGGGCCGGTCGGCATACGGCCCCGTGGGTCCGTAGCCGCTGATGGAGACGTACACCGGGTCCAGGCCGGCCGCGCGCAGGCTGTCGTAGTCCACGCCCATGCGCTGCACGACCTGGGGGCGGAAGTTCTGCACCACGATGTCGGCCTCGCGCGCCAGCCGCAGCAGCAGCGCGCGCCCCTGGGCCTGGCGCGCATCGACGGCAATGCTGCGCTTGCCCGCGTTGTAGGTGGCAGACAGGCTGCTGTGCCCATCGCGCGAGATGCCCACGTGGCGCGCCCAGTCGCCTTCGGGCGGATCGACCTTGATCACCTCGGCGCCCTGGCGCGACAGCAGGTGGGTGCAGTAGGGGCCGGCCACGCCCTGGCTCAGATCGAGCACACGGTAGTGCGCCAGGGGCGCCAGCGGCGCGGTTTGCAAAGCTTCTTGGTTCACGGTCAGCGGCCTTTCGCCATGGTTTCCTCCATGCTAGGGAGGCAGGGCTGGCGCCACAATCCTCGCCAGCAGGCCAGGCCTGGTGACTCCCGATCAACAATGGCCGGCCCCGGCCCTGCAAAGAATGCCGAGATGGACCTGAACCTGTGCCGCGTCTTCATCGACATCGCCGAGGCCAAGAGCCTCACGCGGGCGGCCGAGCGCGGCGGCATGACGCGCTCCAACGTCTCGCGCCGGCTGCGTGCGCTGGAGACCGAGATGGGCACGCAGCTGCTGCGCCGCACCACGCGCAATGTGGAGCTCACCCAGGCCGGCCAGCTGCTGTACCGGCGCTGCCTGGCCATGATGGAGGAGCTGCAGCGCGCCCGCGATGCCATCCACCAGCTGCGCTCCACCGTGAGCGGCGAGGTGGGCGTGCGCGTGCCCACCGGCTTCGGGCATTTCTATCTCAAGCCGCTGATCCTGGGCTTTTGCCGCGAGCATCCCGACATCCGCCTGCGCCTGCTGATCAACGACCAGATGGCCGACCTCGTGGCCTCCAAGGTCGATCTGGCGGTGCAGATCACCTCCGCGCCGCTGGACGATCTGGTGGCCACGCGGCTGTGCGATGTGCGCTGGAACTTCGTGGCCACGCCCGCCTGCCTGCAGGCGCTGGAGCAGTCGCTGGGCCGGCCCCTGCGCGCGCCTGCCGACCTGCTGCAGGCCCGCCTCATCCTGCCGCTGGCCATGGGCGGCAGGCTGGCCTGGCTGGCCGGCAGCGGCGACGATGGCGTGGCCGCTGCCCTCGATGTGCTGCCCTCGCTGCAATCGGGCGACTACCGCCTGCTGTACGACGCCGTGCTGGACGGCCTGGGCCTGGCCCTGCTCCCGGACTACGTGACCTCGGCCGCGCTGGCCGGCGGCACGCTGGTGGCCGTGCTGGACCAGGTGGTGTTCTCCGGCCTGGGCAATGCCATGTACCTGGTGCGCATGCCCGACCGCCAGCCCACCATGGCCGCGCGCGCCTTCCAGCAGTTCCTGCGCGAGGCCATCGTCACCGCCGCACCCAGCTGGCAGGCGGGGGCTGAAGAGGGTGGTGAAGAAGGCGGCGGAGGGGGCTGCACGCACCGCTCTTCCTAGGATTGCCCTAACAGCCGGCAAACCCTGGCTTTGGCAAAAGCAGATTCCCAAGAAGCGCCCGCCTGCGCACCATTGCCTGCATGTCCGGCGCAGACCGGGCGCGCCGCCGTGCAGGCCACGGCAGCGCTTCATTCATCTTTTGCAGGAGACATGCACATGCCCGCCCAACACCGCCGCAAGGCCCTGGCCACCCTGGCCCATGCCCCGCTTCTGGCGTCCCTGGTGACCGCCCTGGCCACCCTCCCCGCCGCCGCGCAGGACGCGCAGCCCGTGCGCCTCATCGTGGGCTACTCGGCCGGTGGCCCCGTGGACCAGGGCGCCCGCCTGCTCAGCGTGGCGCTGACCAAGGAGCTGGGCGCCTCGGTGGTGGTGGAGAACAAGCCCGGCGCCAACGCCACCATGGCCGGCAGCGAGGTCGTGCGCGCCAGGCCCGACGGGCTGACGCTGTGGTTCGCGGCCAGCCCCACCATCACCATCAGCCCCAACGTGATGAGCAAGATGTCCTTCGACCCGGCCCGTGATCTCACGCCCGTGGCGCCCGTGCTCAGCTACTACAACGTGCTGGTGGTCAACAACAACGAGCCCTACAAGACCACGGCCGAGCTCGTGGCCTATGCCAAGGCCCATCCGCAAAAGCTCAACTACGGCTCGGCCGGCGTGGGCGGCTCCAACCACCTGGGCGCGCTGCTGTTCGCGCGGCGCAGCGGCATCGAGATGAACCACATCCCCTACAAGGGCAACGCACCGGCCATGACCGACGTGATCGGCGGCCAGCTGAGCATGATGCTGGACATCATCAGCACCGCCAGCAGCTACATCCAGGGCGGCAAGGTGCGGGCCATCGCCGTCACCTCGCCGCAGCGCAATGCGTCCCTGCCCGATGTGCCCACCTTTGCCGAGTCCGGCATCGAAGGCCTCAAGGGCTTTGACGTGGGCGGCTGGTATGGCGTCTATGGGCCCAAGGGCATGTCGCCCGAACTCGTGGCCCGCCTGAACAAGTCCATCAACGCCGCCCTGGCCCAGCCGGAGCTGCGCAAGCGCCTCAAGGAACTGGGCTACGAAGAGTGGACCGGCGCACCCCAGAAACTGGCCGAGCGCGGTGCCAAGGAGCGCGCCATGTGGGCCACCGTCACGCAAGGCATTGTGGTGGACTGAGGGATACGCGGAGCATGAGTCAACGAATACACCATCTGCTGGACCGCTGGCTGGCCGAAGCGCCGCAGCGTCCCTTCATCCACCTGCCCGACGGCAGCAGCCTGAGCTTTGCCGACCTGGGCGCGCTGGCGGACACGGCCGAGGCCGAGCTGCGCGCGCTGCAGGTGCGGCCCGGCGACCGCGTGCTGGTCGTGGCCGAGAACTGCCCCGAGCATGCGGCGCTGATCCTGGCCTGCAGCCGCGTGGGCGCCTGGTCCTGCGGCGTGAACGCACGCATGGCGCCCGGCGAGATCGATGCCTTTGCGGCCAAGGCCGATGCGCGCGTGGTGTATTTCACCTCGGCCGCATCGGACAGCGCCAGCGGCCACGCGCGGCGCTTTGGCGCAGGCGACTCGGCCCTGGCCGGCATGCAGCACAGCCCCGTGCGCGCTGAGGCGGTGGCCGAATCCGGCGCGCTGCAGGACGAGGTGGCGGCGCTGATCTTCACCTCGGGCACCACGGGCACGCCCAAGGGCGTGATGGTGGGACATGACGCGCTGACGCTGTTCGCGCGCGTCTCGGCCACATCCCGCGGCCTGGGTCCGCAGGACCGCAGCTACGCCTTCGTGCCCATGACCCATATCTTCGGGCTGGGCACGGTGCTGCTGGCCTCGCTGCATGCGGGCGCGCAGATGGTGATGCGCCCGCAGTTCGACCCGGCCGACCTGCTGGATGCGCTGGCGCGCCACGGCATCTCGCAACTGCAGGGGCCGCCTGCGCTGTACGCGCGCCTGCTGGCCCATCTGCAGGAGCAGGGCATTGCACACCCTCAGGCGCCGGCGCTGCGCTATGTCTACACAGGCGCAGGCCCGCTGGACCTGACGCTAAAAAAGCGCGTGGAGGCCGCCTTCGGCCAGGCGCTGCACCATGGCTACGGCCTGTCGGAATACGCAGGGTCGGTCCACCTCACGCGACAGGGCGAGCAACGGCCCGACACCAGCGCCGGCTACGTGGTGGAAGGCGCCGAGGTGCGCGCCGTGGACCCGGCCACGGGCCGGCCCCTGCCGGTGGGCGAGCGCGGCGAGCTGTGGATACGCGGGCGCGGCCTGATGCACGGCTACTTCCGCGATGACCAGGCCACGGCCGCCGTGATGCGCGAGGGCGGCTGGTACGCCAGCGGCGACCTGGGCGAGCTGCATGCCGACGGCGCGCTCTTCGTGGTGGGGCGGCTCAAGGAAATGATCATCCGCTCGGGCTTCAACGTGTATCCGGCCGAGGTGGAACTGGCGCTCAACGAGCTGCCCGGCGTGCAGCGCAGCGCCGTGGTCGGCCGCCCCGAAAACGATGGCAACGAGGAGGTCATCGCCTTCGTCGAGCTGCAGCCCGGCGCCACGCTGGACAACGCTGCTGCGCGTGCCCACCTGCGAGAACGGCTGGCGCCCTACAAGCTGCCCGCCCGCATCGTGCCCCTGTCCGAGCTGCCCACCAGCCCCAACGGCAAGGTGCTCAAGCGCCTGCTGCAGGAGCAGGCGCTGCGCGTTTGAGCCAACACGCCCGCTGAATCGTTGCGCCGGTGCCACTGCCGGTGCAACCTTTCACCCTCCCTGCCCTGAATCCCGACGCGCGCCAAGGCCATCGCCGTCGGAAACCCTTATCTGCGGCATCGATGCAACACCCCTACGCCAAGCGTGGCGCAGGCCTTGCACCCCTTCTTTCATGATGTAAAACTATGGAACTTAATATCTCGATAGTTTAAAAAGATTCATTAACTGAACGCTTGCCAGGCCCGGGCTGCAGGCAGCCGCAGTGGTGCACATCCCATGTGCCTGCTCACGTCTGCAAAAAGACAAGCCCCATTTCCGCAAACATTTGAATCAAGCGAATGAAAAAAATCCTCAATCTGATTTTCGGAGGTATTTTCCTGATCGCTGCCAGCTTGGTTCATGCGGCCTGGCCAGACCGGCAGATCACGCTGGTTGTACCTTTCCCGGCAGGCGGTGGCACCGATATCGTGGGGCGCATCATCGCCAAGGAGCTTGCACAACGCCTGCGCGTCAACGTGGTGGTGGAAAACCGCCCTGGCGCCTCGGGCAACATCGGTGCGCGCCAGGTCTCCAAGGCCCGTCCCGATGGATATACGCTGCTGATCTGCTCCACGGCCCAGACCATCTCGGGCGCGCTGTACACGCAGGCCGGCTATGACGTGGTCAACGACCTCGAAGCCATCTCCACCATCAACGACGGTCCTCTGGTGCTCATCACACGCCCGGGCCTGAAGCTGGCGTCGGTGCAGGACCTGATCGAGCTGGCGCGGCGCAGCCCCGGCAAGCTGACCTATGCCACGCCGGGCTACGGCAGCGCGGGCCACATGGCGGCCGAGGCCCTGAGCCTGGCCGCCGACATACGCATGCTGCACATCCCCTACCAGGGCGCCGCGCCCATGATGAGCGACCTGGTGAGCGGCCAGGTCGATATCGCCTTCGACCTGCTGATCACGGCCAAGCAGTATGTGCACCAGGGCAAGGTCAATCGCGTGGGCGTGGCCACGCGCGAGCGCTCGCCCCTCATGCCCGACTGGCAGACGCTCAGCGAGCAAAGCCCGGCCCGGCTCGGCAATTTCAACGAGACCTCATGGAATGTGCTCATGGCACCCAAGGGCACGCCGGCCGCGATAGTGAACGCCATCAATGCACAGATGAAAAATATCCTGACCGACGAAAAGGTGCAGAAGAAATTCATGGAGCTTGGCAGCATTCCCCTTTGGAAATCCGTGGACAGCACCAAGGCATTCGTATCCGACGACGCCAGAAAATGGAGAAAGGTGGTCAGTGATGCCGGCATCGCGAAAATCTGAAATACCCCCTTCGCCGCAGAAACTGGCAGGGCCCGATGTCAATGCGCTGCACGAATTGCTCAATGCGCTGAAAAAGCACGGCATCGACATCCCCTTCGAGCGGCTGGGACCCATCCTGGCGGAGCACCAGTTGCTGATGGAGCACCGCGGCCTCGTCAACGAACTGGCGCATGAGGCGGGACCCTCGCAGATCCACACCACCATCTCCCGTCAGAGCAAGCATGAGCGGCAGTCCTGAACTTTCGATACGACAGATGGCCAGCGCGCTGCGCGCCGGCAAGACCACTTCGGAGATGCTGACTCGGGCGGCGCTGGGA
The DNA here is from genome assembly GCF_018437695.1 of Delftia sp. WY8. NCBI lineage: Bacteria > Pseudomonadati > Pseudomonadota > Betaproteobacteria > Burkholderiales > Comamonadaceae > Delftia > Delftia sp. WY8. The sequence goes on along the minus strand of NZ_CP049795.1, from coordinate 3,738,325 downwards.
CGCATCCGCGCCATGGACATCGACATCCATGCCTTCACCAATCTCGATGCCAGCGGTGCCATGGAGGCTGCGCGCAACGCAGACATGGCGCGTGGAGAAAGCGCCGATCTGCCGCTGCTCCACGGCATTCCCGTGGCCATCAAGGACGTCTACGACGTGGCCGGCCTGCCGACCACCTGCCAGTCCTGGCTGAGCCTGGACTATGTGCCCGAAGACGATTCCACGCCGGTGCGGCGCCTGCGCGATGCGGGCGCCGTCATCCTGGGCAAGCTGGCCACGCATGAGTTCGCCATCGGCGCGCCCAGCCCCGACCTGCCGTTTCCCGCAGCCCGCAACCCCTGGGACCTGGCCCATATCCCGGGCGGATCGTCGTCGGGCTCGGGCGCCGCCATTGCGGCAGGCTTCACGCGGCTGGCCCTGGGCACCTGCACGGGCGGCTCCATCCTCATACCGGCCGCCTGGTGCGGTGCCGTGGGGCTGAAACCCACCTACGGCCGCGTCTCCAAGCACGGCGTGTTCCCCCTGGCCTGGACGCTGGACCACTGCGGCCCGCTGTCGCGCAGCGTGGAGGATGCGGCCATCGCGCTGCAGGTGCTGGCCGGGCACGACCCGCTGGACCCGGCCAGCTCCACCGAACCCGTGGACGACTACTGCACGGGGCTGGAGCAGGGCGTGAAGGGCCTGACCATCGGCGTGCCGCAGGACCACTTCCAGTCGTCGCCCCAGGCGTCGCCCACGTTCCTGTCGGCCTTCGACCGCACGGCCGCGCTGCTGGCCGAGGCCGGCGCCCGTCCCATCCACGTGAGCCTGCCCCACAGCCAGCAGTTCCTGGCGGCCGGCCGCGTCATCCTCAGTGCCGAGATGTTCACCATCCATGCGCAGGACCTGCGCTCGCGCCCGCTGGACTATGGCGAACTCACGGCGGCGCGGCTGCTGCTGGGCGCCACCGTGTCCTCGGAGGACTACCTGAACGCCCTGCGTGTGCGCCGCATGCTGGCGGCGCGCGTGGACGCTGCGCTGGACCGCTGCGACGTGCTGCTGACCGCCATCACCCTGGATACGGCGCCGCGCTTCGACCCCATGCCGCATTTCCGCCACTGGCCGGTGCAGACCCATGCCTTCAACGTGACCGGGCACCCGGCCGTCAGCGTGCCGGTGGGCCTGTCACCCCAGGGCCTGCCGCTGGCCGTGCAGGTGGTGGGACGCTACTTCGACGAGGCCCGCATCCTGCAGGTGGCCCGGGCCATCGAGCGGCTGACCGGCTGGGAAAACCAGCTGCTGCCCGACGGCACCTGACCGCCGTGCTTGGCTTGGACACAGCCGCAGCAGCAGCCCCGGTCCTCGCTGATCAGCCTGACCTCCTATCAGGCCTCCATGCGGATGATCTGGCGTATGGCCTCGCCACGCGCCAGGCGGTCGAAGCCCTCGTTGATCTGGTCCAGCGTCAGGTGGCCGGTGACCAGGCGGTCCACGGGCAGCCTGCCGGCCGCATGCAGGGCCAGGTAGCGGTCGATGTCGCGGCGCGGCACGCAGCTGCCCATGTAGCAGCCCTTGAGCGTGCGCTCCTCGGCCACCAGGTGCCAGACCGGCAGGCTGATGGCCTGGGCGCTGGAGGGCAGGCCCGCCGTCACGGTCTGGCCGCCGCGCCGCGTGATGCGGTAGGCCATCTCCAGTGCCTTGGCCGAGCCCACCATCTCGAAGGCATGGTCCACGCCGCCGCCCGTCAGCGCCCGCACCTGTTTGACGGCATCCTCGTCGCCGGCGTTGACGGTGTCGGTGGCGCCGAAATCGCGCGCCATGGCCAGCTTGTCGGCATTGAGGTCCACGGCCACCACGCGGGCCGCACCCGCCGCCGCCGCGCCCATCACCGAGGACAGGCCCACGCCGCCCAGCCCCACCACGGCCACGCTCTGGCCGGGGCTCACCCTGGCGGTATTGGCCACCGCGCCCACGCCGGTCATCACGGCGCAGCCGAACAGCGCAGCCAGCTCCAGCGGCACCGACTTGTCGATGCGGTGCACGCCGCGGCGCGAGAGCACTGCATGCTCGGCAAAGGCCGAGACGCCGACGAAGTGCGAGATGGGCTGGCCATTGCGCGACAGCCGCCTGGCGCCCGACAGCAGGGTGCCCGCCACGCCGGCCTGGCCTGCGGGCTCGCACAGCACGGGCCGGCCTTCGGCGCAGGGCTGGCAGTTGCCGCAGCCGGGCACGAAGAGCATGACCACATGGTCGCCCACCTCCAGGTCGGTCACGCCTTCGCCGAGCGCCTGGATCACGCCTGCGGCCTCATGGCCGAGCACGATGGGCGTGTCGCGCGGACGGTCGCCGTTGATGATGGACAGGTCGGAGTGGCACACGCCTGCGGCGGCCACCTTGACCAGCACCTCGCCGGGGCCGGGCGGCGCCAGGTCCACCTCCCAGATCTCCAGCGGGCGGCTGTCGGCATAGGGCGCGGCTGCGCCCGTTCTCGTGAGTACGGCGGCGCGTGTCTTCATGATGTCTTCACCAGCTTGCAGCTGCTCCTGGACAGCGGGCGGAAGGCCTCGTCACCGGGGATGGTGGAGAGCACCTTGTAGTAGTCCCAGGGATATTTGGATTCCTCGGGCTTCTTGATCTGCACCAGGTACATGTCGTGCACCATGCGGCCGTCCTCGCGCACCTTGCCGTTCTGGGCGAAGAAGTCCTCGATGGGCATCTGCTTGAGCTGGCGCGCCACCGCGTTGCCGTCGTCGCCCCTGGTAGCCTGCACGGCCTTGAGGTAGTTGGTGACGGCCGAGTAGGCGCCCGCATGGATCATGGAGGGCATCTTCTTCATCTTCTCGAAGAAGCGCCGCGACCAGGCGCGCGTGGCCTCGGTGCGGTCCCAGTAAAAGCCCGTGGTCAGCACCATGCCCTGGCCGTAGCGCAGGCCCAGCGCATGCACGTCGTTGATGAACAGCAGGCTGGGCACCAGGGTCTGCCTGGGCGCGATGCCGAACTCGTGCGCGGCCTTGATGGCGTTGACCGTGTCGCTGGTGGCATTGGCCAGGTTGATCACCGAGGCCTTGGAGGCCTGGGCCTGCAGCAGGAAGGACGAGAAATCGCTGGCATTGAGCGGATGGAAGGTGGTGCCCACCAGCTTGCCGCCGCCGTCCTTCAGGAAGTCGGTCACGTTGGCCGTCATGGCCTTGCCGAAGGCATAGTCCACGCCCAGGATGAACCATTCCTTCTTGCCCTGGGCCAGGATGCCGCGCACCGCGCCATTGGCCAGCGCATAGCTGTCGTAGGTGTAGTGGATGGCCGTGGGCGCGCAGTGCTCGTTGGTGAGGATGTCGGAGGCGCCGCCGGTGTTGATCACCATCTTGCCGCGCTCGCGCGCCAGGTTGTTGACGGCGATGGCGACGGCCGTGTTGTTGATGTCCACGATCAGGTCCACGCCGTCGCGGTCGAACCAGGTGCGCGCATGGGTGGCGCCCACGTCGGCCTTGTTCTGGTGGTCGGCCCAGACCACCTCGATCTTCCTGCCCAGCACCTGGCCGCCGAAGTCGGCCACGGCCATCTTCGCGGCCTCGACGGAGCCGCGCCCCGCCGTGTCCGCGTACAGGCCCGACATGTCGCTGAGCACGCCGATGCGCACCACGTCGTCCGATATCTGCTGCGCCTGCGCCGCCGCCGTCCACAGCAGGCCGGCGCCCAGCGCGCAGCCGGCAGCGCGCGCCTTGGTCAAGCCGCCTCGCATCAAGCCTTTCCGCATATCCGTCTCCTTGTCTCGGGGTTGTTTTTCTGGATACCGGAGGCAAGCCTAAGCAGGCAGGCCCGGACCGCCTATGCGCGATTGCGAAAGACCGGGTTGCAGCGCTGCGAAGCCGGGTTTGTCCCGGGTACGGGCACGCCGCCGTGCTCAGTCCGCCTGGATGCCGGCCACCTTGACCACCTGGGCCCATTTGCGCAGCTCGCTGCTCAGGCGCTCGCGCATCTGCTGCTGGGTGCCGGGGTCGGCCTCGGCGCCGGCCGTCAGCAGGCGCTCGCGCACGGCGGCATCGCGCAGCGCGGTGTTGAAGTCGGCATTGATGCGCGCCAGCACGGCGGGCGGCGTGCGGGCCGGCGCGAACAGCGCGGCCCAGGAATAGGCCTCGTACTCGGGCAGGCCCGACTCGGCAATGGTGGGCACCTCGGGCAGCATGGCCGAGCGCTGGCGGCTGGCCACGCCCAGCACCTTGATGCGGCCCGACTTGATGTGCTGCAGCGCGCTGGGCGCATCGGCAAACATCAGCTGCACCTGGCCGCCCAGCAGGTCGTTCATGGCCGGCGCGCTGCCCTTGTAGGGAATGTGCTGCAGCTTGATGCCCGCATGCATGTTGAACAGCTCGCCGGCCAGGTGCGTGCCGCCGCCATTGCCCGAGGAGCCGAAGCTCAGCCCGTTGCCGGACTTGGCCAGCGCGATCAGCTCGCGCACGTTGCGGGCGGGCACCGAGGGATGGGCCACCAGGAAGACCGGGAACATGGCGGCAAAGCTCACGGGCGCGAAGTCGCGCTCTATGTCGTAGGTCATCTTCGGCTGCAGCGCCGGGTTGACCGCGTGATGGATGGAGCCCACGAACAGCGTGTAGCCGTCGGCAGGCTCCTTGGCTGCGAGGGCCGCGCCCACCATGCCGCCGGCGCCCGCGCGGTTGTCCACGATGCAGGGCTGCGGCCAGATCTCGCCCAGCTTCTGGGTGAAGGCGCGCGCCGTGGTGTCCACCGGGCCGCCGGGCGGAAAGGGCACGATGAAACGCACGGGCCGCGTGGGCCAGGCATCGGCCGCAAACGCCGGCCGGACTGCAGGCAAGAGGCTGCCGGCCGCCAGCGCGCCACCGGCGGACAGCAGGCGGCGGCGGCGCGAAGAGAAGGAGGAAGTGGCAGAAGGCAGGAAGGAAGACGGGGGCATGGCGAAACTCCGGGCAACGGGCGGCGGCTTGCCGCGCGGCCCATTCTGGGCAAGCCGCCCTGCGCCGTGTTTCGCGAATGTGGAAGGCGCGCTTCCAGGGCTCCCAAGCGGTGGAAACCCTGGGAAGCGGTCCACCCCGATGCAGCCTAGTGGCTGATCATCCAGGGCCGCCGCGAGGGCGCGGACTTCGCGCCGTTGGGCGCCGTCACCGTGGCGCTGCGCCGCCCCGATCCGCAGCAGCCGCAGCCTGCCGGGTGCCTGAGCCGCGCATAGTCATAGTCGCGCGAGCTGGCGGGCTCGTGGCGCGCGCGCTCGTTGGTGGCCATGGCGCGGCGCGTTCCGCCGGCCATCAGCGCCAGCCGGGGCGCGGCGGCCAGCACGCGCGCAGCCGCCGTGCCGCAGCCAGGGCAGGCCGCAGGCTCGTCGCGCAGGCGCAGCGGCCGCAGGGCCTCGAAGCCGCCGCATTGCGCGCAGTCGTAGTCGTAGGTGGGCATGGGCGGGCTCCTTGGCGTCAGCGCAGGTCGGGGGACAGGGGCATGTCCACGCTGCCGTCGAACTGGACGACGGGCCCCGCCGCGTTGGGGTTGATGTCGAAGTCGAAGATGCCCGTGGGCAGCCACAGCGTGGCGCAGGAGTTGGGCACGTCCACCACGCCGCTGATATGGCCCTGCACGGGCGCCGTGCCCAGGATGGAATACGCCTGGGCGCCGCTGTAGCCGAACTTCTTCAGGTATTCGATGGCGTTCAGGCAGGCCTGGCGGTAGGCCACGTTGACATCCAGGTAGTGCTGCCTGCCGCTCTCGTCCACCGAGATGCCCTCGAAGATCAGGTAGTCGTCATAGCGCGGCGTGACGGGGCTGGGCTTGAAGATGGGGTTCTTGATGCCGTACTTGGCCATGCCGCCCTTGATGAGTCCGACCTTCATGTGCACCCAGCCGGCCATCTCGATGGCGCCGCAGAAGGTGATCTCGCCGTCGCCCTGGCTGAAGTGCAGGTCGCCCACGCTCAGGCCGGCCCCGTCCACATAGACGGGGAAGAACACCTTGGCGCCGCGCGACAGATCCTTGATGTCGCAGTTGCCGCCATGCTCGCGTGGCGGCACGGTGCGTGCGCCTTCGGCGGCGGCCTTGTCGCGGGCCTCGCCGCGCATCTGGCCCATGTGGGCCGTGCCGGCCGACGGCGGGTTGGCCAGGCCGGGCACGCGTTCGGGGTCGGTGGCGATGAGGGCGCGCTCGCGCTCGTTCCACATCTCCAGCATGGGCCGGTCGGGCAGGCAGCCGATGAGGCCGGGATGGATGAGGCCGGGGAAGTTCACGCCTGGTATGTGGCGCGAGCTGGTGAACATGCCCTTGAAGTCCCAGATCGATTTCTGGGCCGAGGGGAAATGGTCGGTCAGGAAGCCGCCGCCATTGTTTTTGGAGAAAAAGCCGTTGAAGCCCCAGAGGCTGTCGGGCTTGGCGCCGATGTCCAGCAGGTCCACCACCAGCAGGTCGCCGGGCTGGGCGCCCTTCACGCCCACGGGGCCGGACAGGTAGTGCACCGTGGTCAGGTCGATGTCGCGCACATCGTCGGCACTGTCGTTGTTCTTGATGAAGCCGCCGGTCCAGTCGTAGGTCTCCAGGATGAAGTCGTCGCCGGGCTGGACCCAGCAGGCCATGGGAATGTCCGGGTGCCACCGGTTGTGGACCCTTTCGTTGTCGGTGGGCGGGCGGTTCAGGTCCACCTTGATCAGCGTATCCGTCATGTGCAAAAACCTCCTGGGTGGGTGGGGATCGACAGCGGAGAACGGGCCGGGGTGCGGCACGCCATTGCCGGCCTTCCTGTGGCGCCACGCCGTGCCAAAGCGGCGGCGCGCCCTCGGTGCGCCGGCAGGCGGCGCAGGGCGGGTATGAAGAAAAGGCCGGGAATGCATAAACACCATAGCAGCCGTGCCTGCCGGCCCGCCTAGGCAGCAACCCTGGGTTGACATCCGGACGCCGGCGCTGGTGAAGCCACCCTTCCAGATTGGCGAATTGAAGCGGCCCCGCGATGCGGGCATGCTGGCGGACAGCCGCTGCCCTGCATGCCGCCGGGCGCAGCGCCAAGAACACAAAGAATGGAAACACCGCCCATGCACCTGAGCGCACAGACCCACTACCAGGCCGAACTCGATGCCGGCCGTTTCTGCATACAGCAGTGCCCGCAATGCACGCGCCATGTCTTCACCCCGCGCGAGCTGTGCCCGCACTGCGGCGCCAGCCCGCTGCGCTGGGTGCGCGCCAGCGGCCAGGGCACGGTCTACTCCACCTCCACCGTCGCACGCAAGAGCGATGCCGGCGGCGACTACAACGTGGCCCTGATCGACCTGGACGAAGGCGTGCGCATGATGGGCCGCGTCGAAGGCATTGCGCCGGCCGACGTGCGCATAGGCCAGCGCGTGAGCGCTCATGTGGCGAGCAAGGACGGACGCGGCCTGGTGCTGTTCCAGCCCGCGCTGCAACCGGCTCCACAGGCTTCCCGTGGAGGTGCAGCATGAACACCCGCATCCCCCAATCCACCCTGGACGCCGCCGCCGTGAACCGCCCGCTGCGCGGGCGCGTGGCCATTGCCGGCGCCGCCACCTATGGCTGTGGCGAGGCCCCCGGCATGGACGACATGACCCTGCTGGTGCGCGCCGCCCATGCGGCCGTGGCCGATGCGGGCCTGACCATGCAGGACATCGACGGACTGGCCACCTGCAGCGTCAACGCCAGCATGTGGACCATGCCCGTGATCGAGCACCTGGGCATCAACCCCACCTACGTGGACGGCACGATGATCGGCGGCAGCAGCTTCATCGCCCACCTGCTGCCCGCCATCCGCGCGCTGGAGGCCGGCCAGTGCAAGGCCGTGCTGGTGTGCTACGGCAGCGCCCAGCGCTCGGCCACCTTCGGCCGCAAGGAAGGCCAGGCGGCGCGGCGTTTCCTGGACCCGCAGCCCTACGAGTTCCCCTACGAGCCCGTGCTGCCCGTGACCGCCTATGCGCTGGCGGCCGCGCGCCACATGCACGAGTTCGGCACCACGCGCGAGCAGCTGGCCGAGGTGGCCGTGGCCGCACGTGCCTGGGCCCAGCTCAACCCCGAAGCCTTCATGCGCGACCCGCTGACCATCGAGGACGTGCTCTCGGCCCGCCCCATCGCCAGCCCCTTGAGCGTGCGCGACTGCTGCCTGGTGACGGACGGCGCGGGCGCCATCGTGCTGGTACGCGGCGAGCGCGCCCGCGACCTGCCGCGCCCCCCCGTCTACGTGCTGGGCAATGCCACGGCCATCTGGAACCGCCAGATCTCCTGCATGCCCGACCTGACCACCACGGCCGCCGCGCAGTCGGGCGCCCAGGCCTTTGCCATGGCGGGGCTCACCGCTGCCGACATGGACATGGCCCAGGTCTACGACGCCTTCACCATCAACACCCTGCTGTTCCTGGAGGACCTGGGCTTTTGCGCCAAGGGCGAGGGCGGCGCCTTCGTGTCCAAGGGCGGTATCGCGCCCGGCGGGCGGCTGGCCGTCAACACCAACGGCGGCGGCCTGTCCTGCGTGCACCCGGGCATGTACGGCATCTTTGCGCTGATCGAGGCCGTGCGCCAGCTGCGCGGCGAGGCCGGCCAGCGCCAGCTGGGACGCCACCGCACGGCCGTGGTCCATGGCAATGGCGGCACCCTTTCCAGCCAGTCCACGGCTGTGCTGGGTACGGCCGAAGCGCTTTGATTCCGTAGAGAGAAAGAACACCGCAATGATCCGCGACCAAGAAACCCTCGAAGCCCTGCTGGACAGCGTGCGCCGCTTTGTGCGCGAGCGCCTGGTGCCCGCCGAGAACGAAGTGGCCGAGACCGACGAGATTCCCGAGTCCATCGTGCAGGAGATGCGCAACCTGGGCCTGTTCGGCATGACCATCCCCGAGCAGTTCGGCGGGCTGGAGCTGACCATGGAGGAAGAGGTGCGCGTGCTCTTCGAGCTGTGCCAGACCGCGCCGGCCTTCCGCTCGGTGATCGGCACGACCGTGGGCATAGGCTCGCAGGGCATCCTCATCGACGGCACGCCCGAGCAGCAGGCGGCCTGGCTGCCCAAGCTGGCAACGGGCGAGATCATGGCCTCGTTCGCGCTGACCGAGCCCGAGGCGGGCTCGGACGCGGCCTCGCTGCGCACCACCGCCATCAGGGATGGGGACCACTACGTGGTCAACGGCAACAAGCGCTTCATCACCAATGCGCCGCATGCGGGCATGTTCACGCTGATGGCGCGCACCGACCCGGCCAACAAGGGCGCGGGCGGCGTCTCGGCCTTCATCGTGGATGCGAAGTCGCCGGGCATCAGCTTCGGCAAGAACGACGTGAAGATGGGCCAGAAGGGCGCGCACACCTGCGACGTGTTCTTCGACAACGTGCGCGTGCCGGCGGCCAACCTCATCGGCCTGAAGGAAGGCCAGGGCTTCAAGACCGCCATGAAGGTGCTGGACAAGGGCCGCATCCACATCGCGGCCGTGAGCGTGGGCGTGGCGCAGCGCATCCTGCGCGACGCGCTGAACTATGCGCTGGAGCGCAAGCAGTTCGGCCAGCCCATCTGCGAGTTCCAGCTGGTGCAGGCCATGCTGGCCGACAGCCAGGCCGAGCTGTATGCGGCCGAGTGCATGGTGATCGACGCAGCGCGCCGCCGCGACGAGGGCCGCAACGTTTCCACCGAGGCCTCGTGCTGCAAGATGTTCGCCACCGAAATGGTGGGCCGCGTGGCCGACCGCGCCGTGCAGATCCTGGGCGGCTCGGGCTACCTGGCCGAGTTCGGCATCGAGCGCTTCTACCGCGACGTGCGGCTGTTCCGCCTGTACGAAGGCACGACCCAGATCCAGCAGGTCATCATCGCGCGCAACATGGTGCGCGAGGCGCGCGCCGCATGAGCCGCATGAGTGCACCGCCCCCCGACCGCAATGCCTTCATGCGGCTGATCGGCGCCTCGCAGGTGCCCGCGCCGCCCGGCAAGGTCCATGTGCGCCTGCCCCACATGCGCGAGGAGCTGCTCAACCAGCTGCCCGCCGCGCACGGCGGCGTGCTCATGACGCTGCTGGACTCCGTGATGTCGCGCGCCGCCGGCGAGCTGCCCGGTGCGCCATCGCAGACCGCCGTGACGGTGGAGATGAGCAGCCGCTTCCACCGCCCGGGCAAGGGCGCGCTGCTGGCCGAAGGCTGGGTGGTGCACGCCAGCCGCAGCCTGTGCAGCTGCGCGGCGCAGTTGCTCGATGAAGACGGAAAGCTGGTGGCCACGGCCACCGGCACCTTCAAATACTGGCTGGCACCGACCACGCTGGACCGGGACACGGCCCAGGCCGACTGAACGGGCGGCGGTCGGCGGGCTGCCGTTGGCCGGCGGCTATTCCAGCGTGAGCCGGCCCTGTGCGTCGGCCACCAGCAGCTCCACCAGCTCCTGGGCGAAGGACGGCAGGGCCTCCAGGCTGCGCACGCAGATCTGCATCTCGCGCACCGACCAGGCATCGGACAGCGGCACGATGGCGATGTCCATGGAATGCGCATGGCGGCTGGCGGCCGATTCGGGCAGCACGCCCACGCCCACGCCGGACTCGATCATGCGGCAGGCCGTCTCGAAGTTGCCCACCTGGATGCGCTGCTTGATGGGCCGGTGCAGCTGGTCGCTGGCCTGGCGCAGGAAGGCGTGGATGGCGCTGGATTCGTGCAGGCCCACATGGTCCAGGTCCAGCGTGTCGGCAAAGGCCATCTGCATCTCGCCATCGAGCGCATGGCCGCGCGGCACCACCAGCACCAGGCGGTCGCGGCGGTAGGGCAGGGTCTCCAGGTTCTCGGTGCGCACCAGGCCGGCGACGATGCCGATGTCGGTCTGCCCCTCGGTCACGGCGCGCACGATGTCGTGCGACAGGCGCTCGCGCAGGTCGATGTTCACGTCGGGATTGCGGCGCAGGTAGTGGCGCAGCACGGGCGGCAGGAACTCGCCCAGCGAGGTGGTGTTGGCAAACACCCGCACATGGCCCTTGATGCCGCGCACGTACTCCTGCATGTCGCCGCGCAGATGCTCGATCTGGCCCAGCACCATGCGCGCATGGGTGACGAAGGCCTGGCCCGGCGGCGTCAGCGTCACGCCCTGGCTGGTGCGGTACAGCAGCTTGGTGCCGATGCTCTCTTCCAGGTTCTTGATGCGCGTGCTGGCCGCCGGGAGGGAAATGAAGGAAAGTTCCGCGCCACGCGTCATGCTGTTGGCGTCGGCGATGTGCACCATGAGGCGCAGATCCACAAGATCGAAATGCATGGCCATCCGGCATTGTAGAAAGCCGCAGCGGCCCCGGCTGAGCCCTGCGCGTCAGTACAAACCGCAGTGCCGGCCGGGCGCGAACGCGCGCTTTCACAAATGCGAAGCCACGGCGGGCCGCCGCGCCGTAGCATGGCCCATCTGCCCGGGATAGCCGCCTCAGCCCATGAACCACACAGCAACCCCCTCCCCCAGCCCCATCCACAACACGGCCACCCAGACCGCAGGAGCGCTGGGCCATCTGCGCGTGCTCGACCTCTCGCGCGTGCTGGCCGGCCCCTGGTGCACCCAGAACCTGGCCGACATGGGGGCCGACGTGATCAAGATCGAAAAGCCCGGCGAGGGCGACGACACGCGCCACTGGGGCCCGCCCTTCTTCCCCGATGCGCAAGGCAATCCCTCGGACAACGCCGTGTACTTCGCGGCCTGCAACCGCAACAAGCGATCGGTCACCGTGGACATGGCCACGGCCGAGGGCCAGCGGCTGATCCGCGAGCTGGCCATGCAAAGCGATGTGGTGGTGGAGAACTTCAAGACCGGGGGCCTCAAGCGCTACGGCCTGGACTACGCCTCGCTGAGCGCGCTGAACCCGCGCCTCATCTATTGCTCGGTCACGGGCTTCGGCCAGACTGGGCCCTATGCGCCGCGCGCCGGCTACGACCTGCTGGTGCAGGCCATGAGCGGCCTCATGAGCATCACGGGCCGCGCCGACAGCGAGCCCGGCGGCGGCCCGCTGCGCGTGGGCGTGGCCGTGATCGACCTGTTCACGGGCATGTATGCCACCACGGCCATCCTGGGCGCACTGGAGGCCCGCCACCGCACGGGACGCGGCCAGCACATCGACATGGCCCTGCTGGACGTGGCCATGGCCGTGCTGGCCAACCAGGGCGCGGGCTTCCTGAACACCGGCCATGTGCCGGGCCGCCAGGGCAACACCCACCCCAGCGTCGTGCCCTACCAGGACTTCCCCACGGCCGACGGCCGCATGCTGCTGGCCATTGGCAACGACGGCCAGTTCGCGCGCTTTTGCGAGGCGGCTGGCACGGACTGGGCGAGCGACGAGCGCTTTGCCACCAATGCCGGCCGCGTCACCCACCGCGACGCGCTGATCCCGCTGATGTCCGATCTCACGCGCGGCCGGCCCACGGCCGAATGGATCGCGCTGCTGGAGGACAAGGCCGTGCCCTGCGGCCCCATCAACCACATCGGCCAGGCCTTCGACGATGCGCAGGTGCGTGCACGCGGCCTGCGCGTGGAGCAGGAACGCTACCCGGGCGCTACGCCGCCTGCCGGCGAGACCATCAACCGCGTAGTGACCACGGCCAGCCCGCTGCGCCTGTCGGACACGCCCACCACGCTGCGCCATGCGCCGCCGGCCCTGGGCCAGCACACGGACGAAGTGCTGCGCCAGCGCCTGGGCCTGGATGCACAGCAGCTGCAGGCCTTGCGCGACCAGGGCGTGGTCTGAACGACCGGCATCGGCAGGCACCTGGCACACGCTGTCGCGCGGCTGTCCTGACGTCCTGAAGGCTGGGGGCCGGCCCGTCGCACTGGCGCACATGACGGCACACATGACGGCACAAATGACGGAGCGAAAGCCGGTGCGAAGACGGTGCGGACGGCCGTGTCGCGCGCCCGCAAACCGCTTTTAGGACACGTCCTATCGAAAATCAGATAGGAAGCATTCTCATCATCTGACGGTGCGGAAATAATCCCCACCACAGATGCACATAGCCAATTCTTTCCTGTCCGAAATCCCTAGGACACCCATCCGCAGCACCTGGGCGCAGAAGGCTGCAGCCGCCGCCAAGCACCGGGCCGCAGCTGGCGTCCGGGCGCCAAAAGGTGTAGGCGGACGGCTCGGCATCTTCCGCATCCACCGCCCCTGCCCTGCATCAGGCCCGCGCATGGCCAGCCGCAGTCCTGCCGCCCTGGAAAGGCCTGCGCCATGAGACCCCGCATCAAGGGCCGCATCTGCCGGACCTCGGGCTGGTTCCCCCCCTGAGCGCACGCGCCGGCCCTCGTCATTGCCTTCGTTGATCCCTTTCCACCTTGCTCTGCACCGCAGGCCAGGTGTGCCCTGCTGCACGCCTTTTTTTGCTCCCTTGCCGTTCAAGGGATACGACTTCAGAACTTCGCCATGCAAGCCTTTCGCAACCTCAAGATCTCCTCCAAGCTGCTGCTGGCCTTCCTGGCCGTGCTGGCGCTGACCACCTTCGTGGGCCTGTATGCCGTGATGCGGCTCAGCCAGATCAACCAGGCGTCCGTCGACATCGCCACACGCTGGATGCCCTCGTCGCGCATGCTGCTCACCATCCGCGCCACCACGGCGCGCTACCGCGCCAACGAGCTTCAGTACCTGATCTCCACCAGCGACCAGGATATCAAGGCCTTCGACGCCATCATGAGCGACCTGTGGAGCAAGATCCAGACGAACTACGACAACTACGCCAGCTTCATCCAAACCGAGCAGGAAAGGGCGTCCTACGACGAGCTGGGCCGGCTGCGCAGCGCATATGCCAGGGAGCACGCCATGATCATGACCCTGGCACGCAACGGCCGAAAGGACGAAGCCTTGGTGCTGGCGCAGGGTGAATCGCTGGAGCTGAGCCGGCGCCTGTACGACCAGATCGACCGCATGGTGCAGATCGACCACGATGCCGGCCAGGAGGCCAACAGGCACGCCAATGATCTGTACCGCAGCGCGCGCGCCTGGGTGGTGGGGCTGCTGGCCGCCAGCATCGCGCTGGGACTGGCGCTGGCGCTGGCGCTGGCGCGCATCGTGGCGCGGCCGCTGATCGAGGCCGTGGGCGTGGCCCAGGCCGTGGCCGAAGGCGACCTGACGCGCCGCATCCAGGCCACTACCACCGACGAAACAGGCCAGCTGCTGCACGCGCTGCACCGCATGGACCAGAGCCTCATCCACATCGTCAGGCAGGTGCGCAACGGCACGGACTCGATCGCCACGGCCTCCAGCCAGATCGCCTCGGGCAACAACGACCTGTCGCTGCGTACCGAGCACCAGGCCAGCTCTTTGCAGGAGACGGCCGCCTCCATGGAGCAGCTCACCGTCACCGTGCGCCAGAACACCGACAACGCGCGCCAGGCCAACCAGCTGGCAGCCTCGGCCTCGACCGTCGCCCAGCAAGGCGGCGAGGTGGTGTCCCAGGTGGTGGACACCATGGACGCCATCCATGCCTCCTCGCGCAAGATCGCCGACATCATCGGCGTGATCGACGCCATCGCCTTCCAGACCAACATCCTCGCGCTCAACGCCGCCGTCGAGGCGGCGCGCGCGGGCGAGCAGGGCCGGGGCTTTGCCGTGGTGGCGGCCGAGGTGCGCGCACTGGCGCGGCGCTGCGCCGATGCAGCCAAGGAGATCAAGCTCCTCATCGAGGACTCCAACGGCAAGGTCAGCACGGGCTCTGCCCTGGTCGCCCAGGCCGGCCAGACCATGCAGAACATCGTCAGCAGCGTGCGCAACGTGACCGACATCATGGGAGAGATCACCGCTGCCAGCGTGGAGCAGACGGCGGGCCTGGAGCAGATCAACCAGGCCATCTCCCAGATGGACCAGGTCACCCAGCAGAACGCGGCCCTGGTCGAGCAAGCCGCCGCCGCAGCACAGTCCCTGCAGGAACAGGCCTACGGCCTGCAGCAGGCCGTGAGCGTCTTCAAGCTGGAGCGCGGCATGGAACTCACCGCCCTGCCCGCCACCCCTCAGCCCATGCCGGCTCCAGACCTGGCCAGGATCACCAGCGCAGCCCAGTCAGGCCGCTGGGAAGCGCATTGATCAGAACGAATGGGCCATGCCCACGCCGAAGGCCGTGCGCGAGCTCTGGTTCTCGTAGCGCTGATGACCCAGGCTGGTGTAGAGCATGGTGCGCTTGGACAGCGCGTACTCGGCGCCCAGCGACAGCATGTTGTTGGTGTCTCGGTCCAGGCGCTGGCGCGCATAGCTGGCCTTGAGCGTGGTCGCGCCCATGCCGTAGGTGGCGCCCAGCGACACCATGCGCGACTTGTCGGGCCCCGTGCCGGGCGTGCCCGACTTGCTGCGGTCATAGGCCAGCATCACCGCTGCCGTGCCGATGCGGTACTTGCCGCCCATGTACAGGTCGGTGTCGCCGCTGCCGTTGCGCTCGTGCGCCACCATGGCCGCCACCGCGCCCTGGTCGTAGTTGACCGATACCGAGCGCGCACGGCCCTGGCGGCCGGGCGCCTGGGTGCGTTCGGGCGAGGCGCTCAGGTGCAGGGAAAAGCCGCCGAACTTGGGCGAGTCGTAGAACACGCCGTTGGACATGCGGCCGTATTCGGGCGAGCCGTTGTTGCTGGCGCGGTCGGTGGGCGTCAGGTAGTGGGCCATGTGCCAGGCCGGCGAGGCGATGCGGTTGAAGTTGCCCCAGGGATCGAACTGCCACTCCTGGCTCCACATGGCGCTGAGCGCACGGCCCAGTCGCAGGTGGCCCCAGTTGCCCTGCAGGCCCACGGTGGACTCGTCATGCCAGAAGGGCTTCTTCGGATAGTCCTCGGTCAGGCCCGTGTCCAGGTCGAAGCGCGTGCTCAGGCGGAAGGTGGCCTTCAGGCCGCCGCCCAGGTCCTCGAAGCCGGCAATGGCCAGGTTGCTGCGCTGAATCGTTCCCAGCTTGCTGGTCTTGTCGAAATCCCGGAACACACCCGCGTCCAGATAGCCACTGATGGTGACGTTGGAGCCGGCGCCAGATGACTGGGCGGCCACCGGCAGGGCGGCAGCGATGGCGAGAGAGGCAAGGGTCAAGCGGGAGGTACAACGCATCCTGAACGGGTTCCTGAAATGAAAGATGGCACAACACCGGCGCGGCCCGGGGGCATGCGCGAACGGCGACGGGGGCTGCCACAACGGGGGTGGCTGGAAAGGTGCGCGGCGGGCTGGTGGCCAGCCGCGACTTGGAGGCAGCCAGGATGCAGATCGCAGCATGATCGCTGCACATTCGTCAAACATCCCGGCCAAAGACGTCAACCGCGCAGGTGGCGGGCAACAGGCGGCATTATGAAAGCAGGGGCCGGCGATGACCACGCCACCGTCAGGCCCGGTCAGTTTCGCAAGGCCGGTCTCAGCGGCTGCGCTCGGTGCGCGACACGTCCCAGAGCCGGTTCATCTCGCTGCAAAAGGGCTGGGCACAGGGCGCGCGGCCCTCGTACTGGCAGCCTTCGGTGGTACAGAAATGCGACTGGTGCTCGAAGGCCCGGCGCTCGCGCGGCAGGGCGCCCGAAGCCTGGGCCGCCGCCATGTGCAGCCAGGGATCGTTGCGCTGCTGCAGCATCTGCTGCACCTCCTGCGCGAACGCGGGCGACAGCGACGCCACCGAGGCCAGCCCGGCCGGCGATGCCATGGCGCCACCGGGCTGGCGCAGCGGCTGCAGCTCCAGCAGCAGCAGGGCGCTGGTGCGCAGCGCATCGGCGCCACGCGGCTGCACCACCACGGCCACCGGCCCCGAGGCCAGGGACTGCAGCGATGCATCCAGCGGCAGGCGCAGGCCCGGCTCCGTGGCCTGCGCGCCCGCCAAGGGCAGCGCAGCGCCCGCAGGCAGGGCCGCCGCCGTGAAAGGGGCCGCACCCGGCGCGCAAGCCGATGCGGCCGCCAGCGCCATGGCCGCGCCCTGCGCCTGGGCCCAGGCCTGGGGCACCTGCAGGCTCAGCGTGAAGCCGCGCTCGCCCTGCGGCGTCAGCAGCGTGCCCTGCTGCACCCACCAGCTTTGCAGGGCGGGCAGGGTCTGTGTGGCCCCCCCGGCAGCGCCGCCTGCAATGCCCCCTGCTGGGCGCGCCCCGGCCTGCCGCGCCAGCCCGGATCCGGCCAGCAGCGCATCCATCACCTTGCCTTTGGCAGCCGCCACGGCCAGCGTCACTGCGGCAGCGGTGGGCGGCATGGAGGCCGCAGGCGTTGTCGATGCGGACGGGATGGGCGGTCCGGCCTGGGCCGATGGAGCGCTCCGGGGATCCTGCCCGCCAGGCGCCGTCGTGCCTGCCGCCAGCGCCTGGAGCAATGCCGCCGAGCCCGGCTGGGCCGCCAGCAATTGCAGGGCCTGGCCCTGCTGGGTGCCCACCTGGGCCAGCAGGGCCTGCAGCAGCCGGCCCAGCGCCTCGGACACGCCGCTGGCCGGCCACTGCGGTGCAGGCGCGCCGGGGCTGGCCTGCACCTGGCGCGCCAGCTGGGCCACCAATTGCTCGAAGGCCTGCAGGCGCAGGCTTTGCAGCATCTCGGGCGACCAGCGCACGGCCGTGGCCGCTGGCGGCGTGACGGGAACGGAGGGTGAGGCGGATGACGCGGGTGAAGCCGGCGCCACCGGCGCACCAGCGGCCGGGCCGGGCACAGGCGCCGCCACGGGCTGCGGCAGCCCTGCGGCTGGAGACGGAACGGGCGGCAGCGGCGAACTCATGTCAGAGGCTCCGCCCGCGCGATCAGGCCGATTCCGGGTAGAACAGGCGGCGCGTGGGCGTGCTGCCCACGGCCTTGGCGATGGCGCCGATGTGGTCCGGCGTGGTGCCGCAGCAGCCGCCCACGATGTTGACCAGGCCTTCGGCCGCGAACTCATGCACCAGGCGGCTGGTGACTTCGGGCGTTTCGTCAAAGCCCGTGTCGCTCATGGGATTGGGCAGGCCGGCGTTGGGGTAGCAGCTGATGAAGGTCTCGGGCGCGGCCTTGTTCAGTTCCTGGACGTAGGGGCGCATCAGCGCCGCGCCCAGCGCGCAGTTCAGGCCGATGGACAGCGGGTTGGCATGGCGCACGCTGTGCCAGAAGGCCGTCACCGTCTGCCCGGACAGGATGCGGCCCGAGGCATCGGTCACCGTGCCGCTGATCATGATGGGCAGGCATTCGCCGCTTTGCTCGAAGGCCTCGTCCACCGCGAACAGCGCGGCCTTGGCGTTGAGCGTGTCGAAGATGGTCTCGACCAGGATGACGTCGGCGCCGCCCTCGATCAGCGCCAGCGTCTGCTCCAGGTAGGCCTGGCGCAGCTGCTCGAAATTCACGTTGCGCGCGCCCGGATCGTTCACGTCGGGGCTGATGCTGGCCGTCTTGGGCGTGGGACCCAGGGCGCCGGCCACGTAGCGCGGATGGCCGGGCGTGCTGTACTTGTCGCAGGCCGCGCGGGCCAGCCGGGCGCTCTCGAGATTCATCTCGCGCGCCAGATCGGCCATGTGGTAGTCGTCCTGCGCAATCGTGGTCGCGCCGAAGGTGTTGGTCTCGATCAGGTCGGCGCCGGCGGCCAGGTACTTCTCATGGATGTCGCGGATCACGTCGGGGCGGGTGAGCGACAGCAGCTCGTTGTTGCCCTTGACGTCATGCGGGAAGTCCTTGAAGCGGTCGCCCACCCTGCCCGGGCCCGTGTAGCCCTGGCCCCGGTACTGGGCCTCCCCCAGCTTGAAGCGCTGGATCATGGTGCCCATGGCGCCGTCAAGAATGACGAGGCGCTTGGCAAGGATGGCGGGAAGCTCTTTGGCGCGGGTGTACTGGGGCAGGCTCATGGGCAGCGATTGTAGGAATTCCGGGGCGGCCGTGCCGGGCACGAGGATTCCCCCAGAAAAACGGCCTGCGCCCCAAACAAGAGGCGCGACCTATGAAACTAGCGCACCCCCACGCCAGAGACACCGAGGAAGGGCCTATGCCGGCCGCGCCGCCCCGCACCGAGGGTGTCGCCCCCTCCCGCGTAGCGAGAGAGGGCGCCGTGCACACGGGGGAAGCGGCGCAGCCGCTCAGGGGGTGCTAACCATTTCAGCTGCAGACAGAGACGACTTGCGCCGGCTGGCGGCTCAGGCTCACATACACATGGCCCACGCCGCTGTCGAAATACGCGGCCTCATGGCGGCCCAGTTCCACCGATTCGCCGTTCTCGAACAGGATGCGCACCCGGCCCGAGAGCACCATCACGAACTCCTGGCCCGCATGGCGGATGGTCTCCGAGAATTCGCCTGCCTCGCGCGCATTGATCACGGCCACCAGGGGCTGCATCTTCTTGCCCGGGAAGGCGCCGCACAGCACGCTGTAGAGGTACTGGTCGGTCTCGTAGCGCTGCACGTCCTCGAAACGGTCCTTGACCACGGTGGGCGTGTCGCCGGCCGCCTGCTGGGCGTCCCCGACCATGAACAGCCGTGTCATGTCGATGTCCAGCGCATTGCCCAGCATGAGCACCTTCTCGTAGCTCAGCGCGATCTGGCCGCGCTCGGCCTTGGAGATGGTGGACACGGCCAGGCCGCTGCTTTCGGCCACCTGCTGCAGCGTCAGGCCGCGCTCCTTGCGGGCCTTGCGCAGCTTGGCCCCCACTTCGTGCTTGCCTGCGGGCAGGGCGGCGGCCGTGCGAGCGCCCGGCAGCACGGCGGCAAGGACCTGGTCTGCCGTGGGAAGCGGACTGGAACGAGGGCTGGGGCCGGGACCAGGGGCGGGACTGGTGCGAGGACGGGGGCTGGGCATGAAGCGGGCGATCGGGGCTGGCGACCGCCCGATTCTAGGGTCAGGCCCGCCCCCTCAGGTGCCGCGCAGATCGGCCTGGGGCGCCGGCCTGCGGCCCATGCGCAGCCAGCCTGCCAGCGCGCAGGCCATGAGCGCGAAGCCGATGTAGCCATAGACCGGGTACACCATGCCCACCAGCGTGATGAAACCCGCGAAGCTGCCGCCCAGTGCCACCACGCCCGCCACGCCCGTGCCCCAGCGAAAACGCGGCGTGCCGGCCGGCAGGATGCGGGCCACGAAGGCATAGAGCATGCCCACGGCGGTGTTGAGGATCATGCCGAAGATGACCAGCGACATCAGGTGCCCCAGCCAGGGCGAGATCTGCGTGGCCAGCGCCAGCATGGGCATGGACAGGCCGCCCAGCGTGTCCATGCGCCAGACCATGGCGGCCGCGATCAGCAGCATCAGCAGGCCCAGCAGCAGCCCGCCGGCCACGCCGCCCCACAGCGCCACGCGGCGCGAGCTGGCCTGGCCGCCCATGATCACCAGGAAGGGCATGCCCGCCACCACGTTGTAGGAGACATAGAGCAGCGCCGCCACCAGCCAGTGCCCCGCACCCCGGGGCTGGGTGGCGGTGGCGGCCTCCAGCGCGGCCGGCTCGCCCTGGGGCGTCACCAGCACGTAGCCTGCGACTACCACGGTCATGAACACCAGCAGCGGCGTGACCGCGCCGATGAAGGCGATCACCCGGCCCACGTCCAGGCAGACGATGAGCACCGTGGCCACGGTGGCCAGCACGCTGCCCCAGACCTCGGGCAGGCCCAGCCACTGGTGCAGCAGCGAGCCTGCGCCCGCCAGCATGACCACCGTGATGGCGAAGAGGAAGAAGGTGATCAGCACATCGAACACCATGCCCACATGCCGGCCCAGCAGGGCCTGCACCACCTCCTTGTGCGAGCCGGCCTGCAGGCGCTGGCCCATGGTGGAGAACGCCATGGACAGGAAGACGAAGGCCAGGGCCGCCACCAGGCAGCCCGCCAGGCCGATGGCGCCAAAGCCCGCGAAGAACTGCAGTATCTCCTGCCCCGAGGCGAAGCCCGCCCCGACGATGACGCCGACGAAGGCGCCGGCAATCCTGCTCACTTCCTTGAATGCACCCATGCCTGTCTCCTTGGATTGTTGTGTGTTGCGGGGGCTGAAAAAGCGAAAAGGCAGGCGTCTCAGGCCGCGAAGCGCTCCGGACTCAGCCGCAGGGCATCGACGCCCTGGGCCAGCAGCTCGGCGGGCAGCGGCTCGCGCATCAGCAGCGCGGCCGCGGCGGCCGAGGCGCCGGCGGCCGTCTGTATGCCGTAGCCGCCCTGCCCTGCCAGCCAGAAGAATCCTTCACGGCGCGCGTCCCAGCCGATCACGAAGTCGTCGTCGGGCGCAAAGCTGCGCAGCCCGGCCCAGACATGGCGCGGCCGGCGTATGCGCAGGCGGGTCAGTGTCTCGATGCGGTCTATGCCCATGGCCACGTCCAGTTCCTCGGCCACCACGTCATGCGGCGGCACGGGATCGGCATTGGCGGGCGAGCCCAGCAGCTGGCCGGCATCGGGCTTGAAGTAGAAGCTCTCGTCCACGCCGATCACGGCAGGCCAGCCGTGGATGTCCTCGCCCTCCGGTGCGGCAAAGGTGAAGGCCGAGCGGCGGCGCGGCTCGATGCCCAGCGGCTGCGCGCCGCACAGCCGGGCCACGGCATCGGCCCAGGCGCCTGCGGCATTGACCACGGCGCGGGCACGGACCTGCGACCCGTCCTGCAGCACCAGGGTCCACAGGCCCTGGCCATCACCATCCACCTCGCGCTCGGCGCCGGACAGTTCGGCGCCGCAGCGCAGCCGCGCACCGGCACGCGCCATGCCGCGCAGAAAGCCCTGGTGCAGTTCGGCCACGTCGATGTCCATGGCGTCCAGGTCATGCACGGCACCCACCAGCTGACTCTCGTCCAGGCAGGGCACCAGGGTGCAGGCCTGGCGCGCGTCGATGCGCTCGGCGCGCAGCCCGTCGCGGCGGTACATGGCCAGGGCATCGTCCAGCTGGGGCTCCTGGCCGGCCGTGCCTATGTAGAGCACGCTGCGCGGCTGCAGCAGCGCGTGCTCGCAAAAACCTTCGGGCGGCGCGCTGTAGAAGGCGCGGCTGGCGCGTGTCAGCGCGCGTATCTGCGCGGTGCCGTAGCTTTCCATGAACATGGCGGCCGAGCGGCCCGTGGCGTGGTATCCGGGCTGCGGCTCGCGCTCGAGCACCAGCACCGAGGCGCCCGCACCGGCCAGCCGCCAGGCCACAGAGGCGCCGGCCATGCCGGCACCGATCACGGCGAAATCCAGAACCTGGCTTTCCATCATCCATCGCTCCATTTTTTTCCAATGAGAAAATTATCCGATAAGAAAAAAATGAGGCAAGCCCCTGGTCCTCGTGGTTTTCACCGGGTGCGCCGGACAAGAAAAAAAGGGACGGCGCCTAGCCGTCCCTTTTTGCAACGCACGCCTTGTGCTCAGGCTGGCGGCAGCTTCCCGTCCCAGCCACCGGCCAGGGCCTGGTACAGCGCCACGGCGGCGCGCAGGCCGCGCGCACGGCTGTCGGCGGCGGCGTCCTGGGCCGCGTAGAGGTCGCGCTGCGCATCCAGCACTTCGTACAGGCCCACGCTGCCCAGGTGGTAGCGGCGCAGCGCCAGCTGTTCTGCGCGCTGGCGCTGCTCGGCGGCCTGGGCCAGGTGGGCATCCTCGGTGCGCGTGCGCTGCAGGCGCACCAGGGCGTTCTCGGCGTCCTCCAGCGCCAGCAGCACGGTCTGCTGGTACTGGGCCAGCGCGGCCTGGGCGCCGGCCTCGCTGGCCGCGATGCGCGCCCGCACGCGGCCCACGTCGAGGAAGGACCAGTCCACGCCCAGGAACACGCTGCTGGTGGCGCTACCGCCCTCGAACAGCGCGCCGCCGTGCAGCGCCGTGCTGCCCAGCAGCCCGCCCAGCGACAGGCGCGGGAACAGGTCGGCCGTGGCCACGCCGATGCGCGCCGTGGCCGCATGCAGCCGTGCCTCGGCCACGGCCACGTCCGGACGGCGGCGCAGCAGGCCGGCCGGCGTGCCGGGGTCGATGGCCGGCGGCAGCTGCGGCAGGGCGGCAGGCACATCCAGCGCGGCGATCAGCGCCTCGGGCACCTGGCCCGTGAGCACGGCCAGCCGGTGCTGGGCCATGGCGATCTGCGCCTGCAGTGCCGGGATGCGCGAGCGCGTGGCCTCCAACTGGGCCTGGGCGCGCGCCAGGTCGAACTCGGTGCCGCTGCCGTGTGTGAGGCGCAGCTGCACCAGGCGCAGCGTGTCCTGCTGGTTGGCCGCGTTGGCCCGGGCCAGGGCCAGGCGCTGCTGCCAGCCGCGCAGGTCGGCATAGCTGCCCGCAACCTGGGCCGCGATGGCCACCTGCAGCGCCGCGAGATCGGCCGCGTCGGCGCGCAGGTCGGCACGCCGCGCCTCGATGTTGCGCCGCACGCGGCCGAACACGTCGATCTCCCAGCTGGCCGACAGCCCGGCCGTGTAGCTGCGCTGGCTGCGCGGCCCGTAGAAGGCCTCGCTCTCGCTGCGCTTTTGCTGCGTGGCCTGGCCCGACATCGTGACCGTGGGGAACTGGTCGAAGCGGCTTTCGCTCAGCAGCGCCTGGGCGCCGTCCAGCCGTGCCAGCGCCACCTGCAGGTCCTGGTTGCCGCCCAGCGCCTGCTCCACCAGCCGCGTCAGCTGCGGGTCCTGGAACTGGCGCCAGAAGGCGGCATCGGGCTCGGCCTGCGGGGTGGCCGGTGCAGGCTCGGCCCGCGCGAACTGTGCTCCGGCCTGCGGCGCCGCAGGCGCCTTGAAGTCGGGGCCGACCGCGCAGCCGGCCACAAGCCCGGCAGACGCCAGCGCCAGCGCGTGTCGGCTCAGGGATTTGCGGATTTCAGACATGGTGGGGCTCCAGGGGTGCGGCTTTGTCGGAGGGTGGGGAGGCAGGCGCGGCATGTGCAGGCGCATGCCCCGTCAGCGCCCGGCCCGAGAGCCGGCGCAGCGTGACGTAGAACACCGGCGTGAGGAACAGGCCGAACAGGGTCACGCCCAGCATTCCGGAGAACACCGTCACCCCCGTGGCCGCGCGCACCTCGCTGCCCGCGCCGCCGCCGATGAGCAGGGGCACGGCACCGGCGATGAAGGCGATCGAGGTCATGACGATGGGCCGCAGCCGCAGGCGGCAGGCCTGCAGCGCGGCATCGACGATGCCCACGCCGCGCAGCTCCAGCTCGCGCGCGAACTCCACGATCAGGATGGCGTTCTTGCAGGCCAGCCCCATCAGCACCACCAGCCCCACCTGCACGAAGACGTTGTTGTCGCCGCCGGCCAGCCAGACGCCGAACAGCGCCGCGCAGATGCACACGGGCACGATGAGGATGACGGCCAGCGGCAGCGTCCAGCTCTCGTAGAGCGCGGCCAGCACCAGGAAGACCAGCATCACGGCGATGGCGAAGACCACGGCCGCCGCGTTGCTCTGCTCCACCTGCTGGTAGCTGAGGTCGGTCCAGGCCAGCTCGATGCCGCGCGGCAGCGTGCGCTGCGCGATCTCCTGGAGCTTGGTCAGCACCTCGCCCGAGGACAGCACGCGCGGGTCGGAGTCGCCGATCAGGTCGGCCGCCGGGAAGCCGTTGTAGCGCAGCACCGGGTCGGGCCCGAAGCTGGGCACCACGGTGACCATGGAGCCTATGGGCACCATCTCGCCGCGCGCATTGCGCGTGCGCAGCCGCGCGATGTCCTCCACGGCCTGGCGGTGGTCGGCATCGGCCTGCAGCATCACGCGCCAGACGCGGCCGAAGGCGTTGAAGTCGTTGACGTAGACCGAGCCCAGGTAGGCCTGCAGCGTCTGGAACAGGTCGGTCAGCGCCACGCCCTGCGCCTTGGCTTTGGTGCGGTCCACCTTGACTTCGAGCTGCGGGATGTTGGACTGGTAGCTGCTGACCGGATAGGTCATGCCCGGCGTTTTGGCGATCTCGGCCTGGAAGGCCTGCAGCGCCTGCTGCAGCGCCGCGTAGCCCAGGCCCGCGCGATCCTGCAGGAACAGCGAGTAGCCCGAGCCGTTGCCCAGGCCCTGGATGGGCGGCGGCATCAGCGCGTAGGCGAAGCCGCCCTCGATCTGCGCGAACTTGGCGCCCAGCTCGGCATTGATCTCCTCGGCGCTGCGCGTGCGCTCGCCGAAGGGCTTGAGCATGATGTAGGAGCTGGTCAGGTTGGGCGTGGTCGTGGTCTGCAGCGCATTGAAGCCTGCGAAGGCAGCGACTTTGTCCACGCCCTCCACGCTGTGGGCCAGCTCCACGATCTGGCGCGTCACCTCGGCGGTGCGGCCCAGCGAGGCGCCCTCGGGCAGCTTGGCGCCGCCGAACAGGTACAGCTTGTCCTGCAGCGGGATGAAGCCGCCCGGCACGGCCTGGAACAGCACGGCCGTGCCCGCCAGCAGCGCCGCGTAGACCGCAAACACCAGGCCGCGGCGGCGCAGCGACTGCCCCACGGAGTTCTGGTAGCCGTGCGCGCTGCGGTCGAAGAAGCGGTTGAAGGGCCGGAAGAACCAGCCCAGGCTGCGGTCCAGCCCGCGCGACAGCAGATCGCGCGGCGCGCCGCGCGGCTGCAGCAGCTTGGCCGCCAGTGCAGGCGACAGCGTCAGCGAGTTGATGGCCGAGATCACCGTGGAGATGGCGATCGTCACGGCGAACTGCTTGTAGAACTGGCCCGTCACGCCGCTGAGGAAGGCCATGGGCACGAAGACCGCGCACAGCACCAGGGCGATGGCGATGATGGGGCCCGAGACCTCCTTCATCGCCAGGTGCGCCGCCTCCAGGGGCGTGTGGCCCTCCTCGATGTAGCGCTCCACGTTCTCCACCACGACGATGGCATCGTCCACCACGATGCCGATGGCCAGCACCAGGCCGAACAGGGTCAGCGTGTTGATGGAGTAGCCCAGCAGGTACAGCCCCGCGAAGGTTCCGACGATGGACACGGGCACGGCCAGCAGCGGAATGATGGAAGCACGCCAGGTCTGCAGGAAGACGATGACCACCAGCACCACGAGGATCACCGCCTCGATCAGCGTGCTCTGCACCGCCTTGATGGAGTCGCGCACGAAGACCGTGGGGTCCCAGACGGTCTCGAAGTTCACGCCTTCGGGCAGATCCCTGGACAGGCGCTCCATGGTGGCGTAGACCTCCCGCGCCACGCCCAGCGCATTGGCGCCCGGCGACAGGAAGATGCCCACGGCCGCCATCTGCCGCGTGTCGCTGAGCGAGCGCATGCTGTAGTCGCTGGCGCCCAGTTCGATGCGCGCCACGTCGGACAGGCGCACGACCTGGCCGTCGGCACCTCCCTTGAGCACGATGGAGCCGAACTCCTCGGCCGTCTTCAGGCGGCCGCGCACATTGATGGACAGCAGCTTGTCCGAGCCCTTGGGGCTGGGCTCGGCGCCCAGCTGGCCGGCCGATACCTGCACGTTCTGCTCGCGGATGGCGGCGATCACCTCGGCGGCGGTGAGCTGGCGTGCGGCCACCTTGCTGGGATCCAGCCAGACGCGCATCGCATAGTCGCCTGCGCCGTACAGCGCCACCTCGCCGATGCCGGGGATGCGCGCCAGCTCGTCCTTGATCTTGAGCGTGGCATGGTTGCGCAGGTACAGCGCATCATGGTTGCCGTCGCTGGAGGTCAGGCCCGCATACATCAGCGGCGTGGACGAGCGCTTTTGCGTGGTCACGCCGTACTGGCGCACTTCCTCGGGAAGGCGGCTCTGCGCCTGGCTCACGCGGTTTTGCACGCGCACGGCTGCCGTGTCGGGGTCCACGTCGGCGCGGAAGGTGGCCACCACCTGCAGGCTGCCGTCCGAGGCCGCGACCGACTTCAGGTAGATCAGGCCTTCGACGCCATTGATCGCCTCCTCCAGCGGCACGGCCACCGACTCGGCGATCTCCTTGGGATTGGCGCCCGGATAGGTGGCGCGCACCACCACGCTGGGCGGCACGACCTCGGGATACTCGCCCACGGGCAGCTGCGGAATCGCAACCAGGCCCACGGCGAACAGGATGATGGAGAGCACGACCGCGAAGATCGGGCGGTCTATGAAGAATTTGGAGAAATCCATGGTGCGTCCCGGTTCACTGCGCGGCCACGGCCGACGCCTGGGCCACCGCCGCCTGCCCATCGCCGGGCGCAGGCTTGGGGCTGACCGGCATGCCGGGGTAGTAGATGCGCTGCAGGCCGCCGACCACGAGGCGGTCGCCCGCCGCCAGGCCCTTTTGCACCACGCGCCGGCCATCGACCATGCGGCCCAGCTCCAGGTCGCGGCGCTCGGCCTTGTTGCCCTCGCCCACCACATACACGTACTTGCGGTCCTGGTCGGTGAGCACGGCCTTGTCGTCGATCAGCAGCGCCTGCTGCCCGCCGCCGCCCTGCTCGGACTGCCCTGACTGCAACTGCACGCGCGCGAACAGGCCCGGCGTCAGCAGGCGGTCGGGATTGGGCATGCGGGCGCGCATGCGCACCGTGCCCGTGCCGGCGTTGAGCTGGTTGTCGGTGAAATCCAGCGTGCCCTTGTGCGGGAAGCCCTCATCGCTGGCCAGGCCCATGCGCACGGGCCGGCCCTTGCCGCCGTTGGCGGCGTTGGCGGCCTGCTGGTGGCGCAGGAAGCTGTGCTCGTCCGCATCGAAATACACATACACCGGGTCCTGCGAGACCACGGTGGTCAGCACGCTCTGGTCGGCCTGGGCCAGGTTGCCCACGGTGAGCAGGGCGCGGCCCGCGCGGCCGGAGACCGGCGCGCGCACCTCGGTGAAGTCCAGGTTGAGCCGCGCGGCCGCCAGCGCGGCCTCGGCGGCACGCACCTGGGCGGCGCTCTGGGCCATGGCGCCGGCACGCGTGTCGGCTTCCTCGCGCGAGACGGCATGCTCGGCCACCAGCTGGCGGGCACGCTGGTCCTGGGTGCGCGCCAGGGCGGCGCCGGCACGTGTGCGCTCCAGCTCGGCCTCGGCGCTGGCCAGGGCCGCGCGGTAGGGCCGCTGGTCGATCACGAACAGCAGCTGGCCCTTCCTGACCTCCTGCCCCTCGCTGAAGGCAATGCGCTCGATATAGCCCGACACGCGCGGGCGCAGCTGCACGGAGTCCACGGCATCGATGCGGCCGTTGAACTCGTCCCAGACACGCACGCTGGCCGGCACGACCTCGCTCACCAGCACCTCGGGCGCAGGCGGCGGGCCGTCGCTGGCATGGGCATCGCCCACGGCCTGCGGGCGGCAGCCGGCAAGCAGGGCCAGCGCCGCCAGGGCGCCTCCGAACAGGGCACGCCGCAACGGCGGCGGGGGAAGAACTGGCATGGATCGACTCTCCTTGAGGGGGATGGGCAAGGCCCTGCTGCCGGGGACGGTGCAGGGCCGGAAAAAGGGGGCTGTACCGCAGGCTCTGAAGGCCTTGCCGGCGGCTGCTCACAATGGGTTGCATTCTTCAAGTTCAAGTGAACTTGAAGTCAAGATCCAGCCACAAAGACACCACGAAAATTGAGGACGGTTTGCCAGGGGAATCAATGGCCGGATCGGACAAGCGCAGCGGCCATCGGCACTGCGGCGGGCACGCGGCGGGCGGCGCCCGCAGGGCATCGAGGCACTACACTGCGATGCCATCTGACCCTGCGTTGGCCAGCGGGAAACGACGGCAGCGAACACTTTGCGGCCCTGGTTGTTCCCGCCAGCCAACCCCATATGGAAAAGCACTGGATGCCTGCCGCATGAACCTGCTTGCTCAAGCCGTACTGTCCCGCCCGCAGGGACGCAATGAACGAATCAGCACCGTGACGTTGGTGGCCCTGGACCCGCAGGGGCGCGACGCGGCGGCGCGCCATGTCGTGACCTTGCAGGTCACGCAATGGAAGGCCGGCGTCGTCGCGCAGGTCGATGACAGCACGCTGACCCCGTTGCCGCTGGCACTGGAGCCTGCACGCCAGCGCGCACTGGCCTATCTGCGCCAGCGCCTGGCGGCCGGCGATGTGCTGCAGTCCCAGCAAGGTTTTGCCGAGCTGGATGGCGTGCAAGCCTTGCCCTTGACTGTCCACGCCCAGGAACCGGCGCCGCAGCCGCCACAGCTGCCGGAGTCGCCCGTGCAGGCCGCCGCCATACCGGCCCTGTGCCGGCGCCTGGACGGCAATGCCTGGCGGCTGATGCCCGCAGGCCAGCAGGCGCGCCTGGTGTGGCGCCTGGCGGAATATGCGGATGCCGCGCGCGGCGGCGGCGCCCAGCGCCTGCTGCATGCGCAGGTGCCGCGCCTGGTGGCCCTGCTGGGCACGGGCGACGACCTGCTCGACTACTGCCTGGCCTATCTGGTGGGCCGCCTGGGCGATGGCGGCGCGGCGGTGGCCCTGCAGGCGCTCTCGCAACGCGGCGCCAGCGAGGCCACGCGCGACCTGGCGCACCAGGCCTGGCTGGCGCTGCTCGCGCCGCAGGAGCGCCAGGCGGCGCTGCAGGAGCACCGGGATCAGTGGGATCAGTGGGAGCAGTGGGTACAAGGGGAGCAAGGGGCACAGGGGGAACAAGAGACACGCACCGCCCCGCCGGAGGACGGCTCGCAGGCGCAGCAGGCCGTGTTCAACGCCCTCACGCCCCAGGCGCTGCTGGCGGCCGATACGCTGGGAGCGCACGATGGCGCCGTCCACCGGCAGCTGCTGGCCTGGATGGAGCGCATCCCTTTCACACGCCCCTGGTGGCCTGCCATACGGCGCATCCACAAGCGTGCCGAGTGGCGGCGCGACCACGCCCTGCTGGCCGTGCTGCATGCCCGCTTCGATGGCCCGCGCGACGAGGGTGCCGTCTTCAGCCGCGACACCTCCCTGTACCTGCGCCTGCGCGGCTGGCGCCAGCTGCGGCGCATGGTCTCGGCCGGGCACAGCGAAGGCGCCGCGCAGGCCACGGCCCTGCTCCAGGCCATGGACCGCCGCTGCGCGGGCCAGGCTTCCTCGCGCTCCGGCCGCCTGCCCGAATCGCGCTGGCTGCTCGCCGCCCGGCTGCTGCTGCCGCGCTGGCCGCAGCTGCATGCCTCGGCACGCGCCCATGGCTGGTACACCGACGAGCCGCTGGACCTGCAGCAGCTGCCCGCGCAGCGCGTGGAAGGGCTGTCGCCCCTGTGGGATGCCCACCCCGAGCGGCTGCTGCAGCTGGTGGGCCGCTCGCAGTCCACGCTGCTGCTGTGGTCGCTCACGCGCGCTCTGCAGGACCAGAAGGCCTTTCTGGACAGCCTGGATGCGGCGGCCGCCGCGCCGCTGCTGCACCAAACCTATGCGCCCGCCGCCGCCTTGGGCCTGGAGATTGCCCAGCAGCGCATGGTCGCTCTCACCGACGATGCGGCGCGCCGCCCCTGGCTGCTGGCGCTTGCGCAATGCGGCGAGGGGCCGGCCGCCCGCTACCTGGGCGCCTGGCTGTCGCGCGACCGCGCAGCCGCCGCGCGCGATGCCGAGCTGGTGGCGGCCCTGCTGCTGTCGCCCGCCGCCAGCTCGCGCACGCAGGCACTGGCCCTGCTGCTCTATGCCGATGGCGCCGCCGTGGCCCTGGCCCTGCTGGCGGCGCTGCCCACGCTGGATGCGGACGGCGCTGCGCTGGCCGACATCCGCGATGCGGTGCAGGCCCTCTTCGCGGACAAGGCACCGCTGGTCGCGCACGCGCCCGGCGTTCCGGCCCCGCCGCTGCACCACCTGCTGGCGCATTCGGTGACGGCACTGGTGGAGATGGCGACCGCCTGGCTGCTGGTCCACCCGCAAGGCCTGCGCACCCTGCCTGCGGCGGCGCTGCGCGGGCTGCTGGAATCCGAGGAACCTGCGCGCATGGCCTGCGGCATACGGCTCATGGGCAGCCTGGCCGACGATCTGCTGTGCGAGCAGGCCGACATGCTGGCCGGGTTTGCGGTATCGCCCCATGCCGCCTTGCGCGCAGCGGCCGCGCCCCTGGTCGAGCGCCTGGCCGGCACCCCTCTGTACAACGCGCGCTGCAACGCCCAGATCGCCGAACGCCTGCACGAGGTGCTGTTCCGTGCGGAAAAGGCCGAAGGCGTCCACGACGCGGCGCTGCGCCTGCTCACCGGCCCGCTGGCCGCCGTGGCCCCGGCCCGCGATGCCTCGGGCATCTGGCGCGCCCTGCAGGCCCAGGCCACGGGTGCGCAACGCTACGGCGCCTGGGGCCTGAAGGCGCTGGACATCCAGGCCTACACCCTGCGCCAGTGGTCCACGCTGGCGCGGCATGCCGATGCCGATGTGCGCGCCCTGAGCCGCCAGAGCATCGACACGCGCCTCACGCCCATGGAACAGACCCGGCCCGAGCAGGCGGAACAGCTGCTGCCGCTGGCCGACGCCCTGTTCGCCGACACCCAGCAGTACGCACGCGAGATGTTCGGCCAGCGGCTGCCGGCCAATGCGCTCACGCCCGAGCTGCTGATCGGCTGGGTGGACCATCCCCAGTCCTGGGTACAGGCCCTGGGCCGCCAGCGGCTCGAGCAGCACATGAGCGCGCCCGAGGCCAGCCTCTACCTCGCGCGCCTGGCCCAGCACCCGGCCCCCGGCGTGCAGCTGTTCGTCACGCAATGGCTGCTGGCCCTGCCCGACGAGCCCGCGCCCCAGCGCGCCACGCGCCTGCAGGAGCTGCAGCCCTACTTCCTGACTGTGCTCAGCCAGGTGCACCGCGCGCGCGCCAGCAAGACGCGCGTGCTGCATTTCCTGCGCGGCCAGGTCGATGCGCCCGAGACTGCGGCCGTGGTCGCGGCCATCTTCGCGCGGCAGGTGGTCAGCGCCAGCCAGGCCGACCAGCCCGACTATGTGGCCGGGCTGCGCGACATCGTGCAGCGCCATCCCCATCTGGCGCAAAGCTTCATGCAGCCCCTGGCGGCGGAGCGGCGCGGCCAGGCCCCGTCTTCCACCTGAGCGCCTGTTCACAGCACGGAGTCGAACGGACATGGAATTTCGCTATCAGTACTACGGCAGCACGCAGGTCAGCGACACGGCCACGCAACAGGCGTTTTCCTTCGCGCCCGACCTGCTGCGGCCTCCCACGCGCTTCGACGGCCTGCTCCGGCGCGACGGCCCGGCCTTCCTGCAGGTGCGCGAAGGCCTCAGCGCGCTGCACAGCGTGGTGGTCAGCGACATGCGCACGCGCGGCCGCGACAAGACGGCCTACCGCGAATGGCTGCAGGAGCATGAGTCCCAGCTGCTGGCCGGCTTCATGGCCGACACCGGCGGCGCCCAGGCGCGCGCCAAGGAAATCAGCGCCGAACTCAAGGACCTGCGCGAGACCCGCAACCAGGTGCTCGCGCCCTTCTACAAGGCGCAGCGCAAATACTTCGACTGGCTGTACCAGGCCAACCGCGATGCCTGGTACGTGCTCGACCCCGTGATCACCGTGCACCCGGACCGGCTGCTGTTCGAGGCCTTCAGCCAGGACGAGTCCAGCTACTGCGCGGTCAGCATCCGGCACGAGGCCTTCGAGCATGCGGGCGAGCGCATCTGCGGCACCACCAACATCGACTACTCGGCCAGCCTCTACGAAGAGTTCCAGAAGATCCGCAGCTACCGGGACACGCGGCTGACGCTGGACCCGGCCGGCTTTGCCGTGCAGGTGGGCGCCGATCCGGCACTGCGCGAGGAAAAGATCGACCTGCCCGACAGCTGGCTGCGCGGCTTCGTGCAGGTCTCCAGCGCCATGGCCATGCCCGCCACCGTGGTGGAACTGCACCCCATGGACCTGTTCAACATCTGCGCGCGGCTGCGTGCCCGGCGCGAGCGCCATGGCCCGCGCGCGCTGCGCTTCGAGCTGACGCCGGGGCAGCCGCCCGCCGTGGTGTTCGAGCCCTGGGAGGAACGCCTGGCCACCCGGCGCTCGCACGTCGTCAGCGATGCCTTGGGCACGGGCGGCGGCACCATCCGCCTGTGGGGGCGCCGGCGCCTGCTCACGCTGGAACGGCTGATCCCGCAGGCCACGCGCGTGCGCGTGCACCTGCTGGGCAGCGGCATGCCCAGCTTCTGGGTGGTGGAGCTGGGCCAGGTCACGGTCACGCTGGGCCTGTCGGGCTGGAGCGCCAACGACTGGGCCGCCAGCGCGCGCTTTCACCTGATGGCGCCGCAGGCCGAGGTCACGCCCGCCCAGGTCGAGGCCGTGGGCCGGCAACTGCAGTCGTGCTGGCAGGCCGGCGCGCAGGAACTGGCCCAGGCCACGGGCCTGGTTCCGGCCCAGGTGCACACGGCCATGACACGCTGGATGCAGGCCGGGCGCGCGGTCTACGACCTGGACGCCGGGCGCTACGCCTGGCGCGAGCTGCTGCGCGAGCCGCTGACGGCGCAGCAATTGCAGCCCGCCAACCCCGAGGAGGACAAGGCGCTGGCCCTGGTGCGCGGCAAGGCCATTGCCCCGCCGCGCATCGACCGCAAGGACGGCTTCAGCCGCATCACCGGCCAGATACCGCGCGCCGACGGCAAGCGCCTGTTCGACACCCAGCTCGAACTCAACGCGGACGAGCGCCTGACCGATGCGCGCTGCAGCTGCAACCACTACCAGCAGCACCGGCTGCGCCAGGGGCCCTGCGAGCACATGATTGCGCTGCGCCTGGTGGCGCAGGCCCAGCTCGATGCCGCACGCCAGCCGGCAGGCCCGCAGCAGGCGGCCGCAGCAGGACAAGGAGAAATCGCGTGAACCGCCTCAATTGCTCTACACTGCCACGCGGAGCGACGCGCAGGCTCTTGCAACCCGGGTGGTGTTTCGCCACCCTTGTGAACTGCCGTTTCATGCACCACGGGCGCCGTTTTCACTGTGCCACCCCAGCGACGGTATGCGTTTTCCTGAGTGGCTTGCCACAAGCGAAACACGCATACCGTCGCGGGGTGGCGTCGAGCGAACAGCTCCCGTCCCGTGAGCCCTGCGGGCTCTTCGACGAGAAGCGCGTCGCTCCACCTTCTTGCCCGCCTCGCACCGGCCGGGCCCGCCTTGCAGGGGTTGCCGCATGAGCCAGCCGCAACCCACGCGCGCCGAGATCTACGAGCGCATCAAGGCCTCCAGCAAACAGGAAGTCATCCTCGAGGAAATGCAGCGCCTGGGCTTCTGGCCCAAGGGCGAGGGACAGCCGCAGCTGGCCGCCGCCCACATCCAGCGCGAAGGCGAGCTGCAGCGCGAGCTGGCCGAGCTGCGCCAGCAGATCGCCGTGCGCCAGAACCCCGAGCGCGCACTGCGCCAGATGCGCAAGGAGCGCATGCAAAAGGCGCTGGCCCAGCGCGAGGAAACCAAACGCCGCCAGGCCCAGGAACGCCATGACAAGGCGCTGGCCTGGCATGCCAGGCGGTCCACGCACGTGGGCTATCTGGGCCCCGGCGTCTCCGCGGCCCTGCAGGATGCCGCCCGGGATGGCACGGAGCGCCGGCAGGCCGATCCGCAGCGGCTCGCCCGGCACGGCCTGCCGCAGCTGGCCGATGCCGCCCAGCTGGCGCAGGCCATGGGCATCACGGTGGCCGAGCTGCGCTTCCTGGGCTTTCACCGCGAGGTGGCCCGCACCCACCACTACCACTCGTTCACCCTGCCCAAGAAGACCGGCGGCGAGCGGCTGATCTCCGCGCCCATGCCGCGCCTCAAGCGCGCGCAGTACTGGGTGCTGGACAACATCCTCGCCAAGGTGCCCGCGCACGATGCCGCGCACGGCTTCCTGGCCGGCCGCTCCATCGTGAGCAATGCCGCGCCGCATGCGGGCCACGACGTGGTCATCAACCTGGACGTGAAGGACTTCTTTCCCAGCATTGCCTTCGGCCGCATCAAGGGCGTGTTCCGGCATCTGGGCTATGGCGAGGCCATGGCCACCCTCCTGGCCCTGCTGTGCAGCGAAAACCGCGCCCAGGCCTGGCAGGTGGATGGCGAGAAGCTCTTCGTTGGCGGCAAGGCGCGCGAGCGCGTGCTGCCCCAGGGCGCGCCCACCAGCCCCATGCTCACCAACCTGCTGTGCCGCCGCCTGGACCGCCGCCTGCTGGGCCTGGCCAGGCAGCTGGGCTTTGTGTACACGCGCTATGCGGACGACCTGACCTTCTCGGCCTC
This sequence comes from Delftia sp. WY8, assembly GCF_018437695.1. NCBI lineage: Bacteria > Pseudomonadati > Pseudomonadota > Betaproteobacteria > Burkholderiales > Comamonadaceae > Delftia > Delftia sp. WY8. The sequence continues at coordinate 3,703,601 of NZ_CP049795.1, read as the reverse complement.
GGGCGAGGCCGCGCGCGACAACGTGGGGCGGCTGCTGGGCCGCGTGCGCTGGATACTGCGCGACGAAGGCTTCACGCCCCACCCCGACAAGGAGCGCGTGATGCGCAAGGGCCGCCGCCAGGAGGTCACGGGGCTGGTGGTGAACGCGGACAAGCCCGGCGTATCGCGCCAGACGCGCAGGCGCCTGCGCGCCGCCCTGCACCGCGCCACGCAGGCCGGGACAGGCCTGCCAGGCCAATCTGTCCAGCCTGCCCAGGCGCCCCACTGGCAAGGCCAGCCGGCCCATGCCTCGCAGTTGCTGGGAATGGCGCAGTTCGTCCACCAGGTCGATCCCGTGCAGGGCGGGCCGCTGCTGGCACAGGCCCGGCAGCTCACGCGCAGCCCTGTGGACCGGGCGAACGACGCCCTGCTCGAGGCCAGCCGGCAGGACCGCGCCGCCGCGCGCGCCAAGCCCGCCGCAAACGCCACGTTCCGGCGCCTGGCAGCCGGCGGGCAGGCACCTGCGCTGGCCAGCGGCAAGCCATGGTGGCAGCCGGCCGCACCCGCAGCGCCCGTGCTGGAGAAGACCGACCAGCAGCGGCGCGAGCAGCGCCAGGAGGAACGGCAGGTCGCCCGGCAGGCGGCTGGCCCTGCCCCCGGCGCCGCAAGCACCCTGCCCGCGGCATCGACCTCTCCATCGCCATCGCCATCACCGGCCGCACCGGACCCGAATCCGCCCGCATCGAAAAGGCCGCCGATGGCCGGCCTGCTCACCTACTGGGCGCAGATCGTGATCTGCTTCCTGCTGGGCACCGTGTTCCAGGCCCGGCTGATCACGCTGATCGGCATCGTCCTGGTCGTCATCCTCAGGTACCGGCGCATCCAGCGCTGGGATGTCTTCGGGGCGGCGATGGTGGTGGCCGTGCTGGTCGGCCTGGGATTGCGGCTTTCGTAGCGATCAGCGCACCGCGCTGCGCAGTGCCAGAAAGCGGCGCGGCGAGGTGCCCACGGCCTTGCGGAACATGGTCACGAAGGCCGGTGCGCTTTCGTATCCCAGGGCATCGGCCACGGTCTGGATGCGCAGCCCCTGGGACAGCTGCTGCAGCGCGGTGAGCACATGCAGCTGGCGGCGCCACTGGTTGACGGTGAGGCCGGTCTCGGCCAGGAACAGCCGCGTCATGCTGCGCTCGCTCATGCCGATGCGCTGGGCCCAGTCGGCCAGCCGCGCCTGCAGCTGGGGCTGCTCGCACAGGGCGCCGGTCATGCGGCGCAGGCGGCGGTCGCGCGGCAGGGGCAGGTGCAGGCCCTCGGGCTGCGCGTTCTGGATTTCATCGAGCAGGACCTGCATGAGCCGGCCATCGCCGCTGTCGGGCTCGTAGTCCTGCGGCAGGCCCTGCACGCGCTCCAGCAGGGCATGCAGAAAGGGCGAGACGGCCAGCGCATGGCAGGGGCCGGGCGCGGGGCGCGCCGCGCCGGATTCCACAAAGACGATATGGCCGCTGGCCGCACCGCTGCAGCTGACGCGGTGCAGCGTGCCGCCCGGAATCCAGGCGGCGCTGCGCGGCGGCACCACGCAGACTCCGGCCTCGGTCTCCAGCGTGATCAGGCCCGCATTGGTGACCATGAGCTGGCTCTTGCGGTGGGCATGGAAGTCCATTGCCCAGTCACCCGGGCCCGAGCGCATCGGCAGGACGATCACGGGACGGTCCACATGGTCGGGATCCCACCTCTCGGGCAGGACTTTGAGCAGGGCGGAATCCACGGCATTCATGGTGTTTCTCTCAGTTCATGTCAATCGGTCATCAATCGGACCCGAGCAGCTCCCGTGCACGCTGCTGCGCCTCCTCGGGGGAGGCCACCAGCAGCATGGGATAGCCCCAGGCCTTGCCGAACATCTGTGCGAAGGCCTCGGCCTCGGCGCGCTTGTGCGCATCGGGCTCGGCGTGGACAAGGGCGCGCACCAGGCTTTTGAGCTCGGGGCGGCGGGCCTTCATCCACAGCACGACCTGCTTGCGCTCCTCGGGCGAGCGCTCCTCCTGGGACATGTCGCCGTCGCTGAAGAAGACAAAGGCCTGGCCGCGGGCCAGCAGGGCCGAGAAGTCCTCCAGCAAGCGGTCCACGGGCACGGCCTTGTCGCGCTCGTAGCCCATGCGGACCAGGGGAAAGCTGCTGCTGTCGATGTACATGGAAACCTCCGGCCGCTGCCATTCAATACAAATGAGACCCATTACTGTATGAATGAACGGCAGCTGCGTCATTGCAGCACTCGGCCAAAGAATTTCGCAGTCCGGCCAGGACGCCTGCAGGGGCGGTACAAGCCCCGGTTGCCCTGTTCCTGCGCTTTCGCTCAGAATGGCCGCATTCTTCGAGTTCAAGTGAACTTGAAGTCAAGCCACGAAGGAAAGCCACCATGAAAACCGAGGATGATCCGCTGCTCAGCATCGGCGACGTGGCGCAGCGCAGCGGGGTCAAGGCCTCGGCGCTGCGCTTTTACGAGTCGCTGAACCTGATCGAGTCCGTGCGCAGCGCCAGCGGCCACCGGCGCTACCACCGCTCGTCGCTGCGGCGCATCGCCTTCGTGGTGTTCGCCCAGCGCATCGGCTTCACGCTGGAGGAGATCGCCGAGCAGTTGGCCAAGCTGCCCAGCCGCCATGTCCCCACGGGCGGGGACTGGCAGAAGATGTCGCGGGTCTGGAAGCAGCGGCTGGACGACCGCATAGGCGAGCTGCAGCGGCTCAGCGAGAGCCTGGACCAGTGCATTGGCTGCGGTTGCCTGTCGCTGCGCCACTGCGTGCTGCACAACCCCGGCGACCTGTGCGCACAGAACGGCCCCGGGCCACGCCGCTGGCTGGGCGACCCGCCGCCCGTGGCCATGGGCGGGCCCTGCCCGGGCCACTGCCACGACGAAGGCTGATCAGGACACGCGCCGTGTCGTGACGAAGTCCAGCACCGCCTGCAGCATGCGCTGCAGCGTGGGCTGGATCTGTTCGGCGCGCTCGGGCAGGTAGCCGAAGGGCAGGGCTTCCTGCATGTAGCTGCACTGCGTCATCTCCAGCTGCACGGCGTGGATGCCGGCCTCGGGCTGGCCGTAGTGGCGCGTGATGTAGCCGCCCGTGAAGCGGCCGTTGAGTATGGCGGTGTGGCCCGGCGCGGTCTGCGCAATGGCCAGCAGATGCTCGGCCAGTTCCAGCGCGCAGCTCGTGCCCTTGCCGGTGCCCAGGTTCAGGTCGGGCAGCTTGCCTTCGAAGAAACGCGGCAGCACCGAGCGGATGGAGTGCGCGTCCCACAGCGCCACGGTGCCGTGCACGGCCTTGAGGCGGTCCAGCTCGGCGCGCAGCTGCGCGTGGTACGGGCCCCAGATGGCCTCGCGGCGCGCGGCGATCTCGGCGTCCGCGGGCACATCGGCCGGGTCGGCGTACAGCGGCGTGTCGTCGAAGGTGTCCACGGGGCACAGGCCGGTGACGCTCTGGCCCGGGTAGAGGCTGGCGCCATCGGGCGGACGGTTCAGGTCCACCACATAGCGCGAATGCGTGGCCACGAGGATGGAGGCGCCCATGGCCTTGGCGAACTCGTACAGGCGCGGCAGGTGCCAGTCGGTGTCGGGCACGTGGCGGGCTTCCTCGGTCAGGCGCGCGGCGATGTCGGGCGGCACATGGGTGCCCGCATGCGGCATGGAGATCAGCAGCGGCGCCGTGCCCTGGTGGAAGATGAAGGGAGGGGGAGCGGTATCGGTCATGGCGTGATTCTGGAACGTTTCTGGCGGGTTTCGCGGGCCCATGGCATGCGGGGGCCTCAGGATTGCAGGGTGGCCGCGCGGGCCGCGACAAAGCCGCGGGCCGCCGCCTCGTGCAGCGCATGCCGGCCGGCCTGCACGCGGCGCTCGCCCCCCACCCAGAGGCTGTGCAGGGCGCTGCTGCGGTGGCTGCCGAAGACATGGGCCGAGACCACGGCCTGCACCGGCAGGCCGGCCACTGCCACATGGCCTGCGTCCAGCGCCAGGAAGTCGGCCTGCTGGCCCACGGCCAGCCCGGCCACGGGGCGGCCTGCGGCCTGGGCACCGCCCTGCACGGCGGCGGTCCACAGCGCGGTGCCCACCTGCGGGTCGGGGCCGGCCAGCACGTTGCGCTGGCGCAGCGACAGGCGCTGGCTGTACTCGAGCATCAGCAGTTCCTCGGCCGCGTTGACGCAGGCATGGCTGTCCGAGCCCACGCCCCAGGCGCCGCCGTGGCCCAGCCATTGCGGCATGTCGAAGATGCCATCGCCCAGGTTGGCCTCGGTGGTGGGGCAGATGCCGGCCACGGCGCCGCTGCGCGCGGCGCCCGTGTATTCACCGGGCGTCATGTGGGTGGCGTGGACCAGGCACCAGCGTGCGTCCACGGGGGCATGCTCCAGCAGCCATTGCACGGGGCGCTGGCCGCTCCAGGCCAGGCAGTCGTCCACCTCCTGGGTCTGCTCGGCAATGTGGATGTGGATGGGCGCGCGCGCGTCCAGCGCCGTCAGGCCCTCCACGGCCACGCGCAGGCTGTCGGGCGGCACGGCGCGCAGCGAGTGGGGCGCCAGGCCCAGGGCCGCGCCCTGGGCTCGGGCCTCGGGCAGCAGGCGCTGCAGCAGGGCCAGCATGTTGTCGGTGCTGCGGATGAAGCGCGCCTGGTCGGCGCGTGGCGGCTTGCCGCCGAAGCCGCTGGTCTGGTAGAGCACGGGCAGCAGGGTGATGCCCATGCCGGCCTTGCGCGCGGCGCGCAGCAGGGCCAGGGACAGCGTGGCGTCGTCGGCATAGGGGCGGCCATCCCGGTCGTGGTGCACGTAGTGGAATTCGCAGACCGAGGTGTAGCCGGCCTCCAGCATCTCCACGTACAGCCAGGTAGCGATGGCCTCCAGCGACTCGGGCGTGATGCGCGCGGCAAAGCGGTACATGAGGTCGCGCCAGCTCCAGAAGCTGTCCTGGGCCTCGGCGCGGTATTCGGTCAGGCCCGCAAAGGCGCGCTGGAAGGCATGCGAGTGCAGGTTGGGCATGCCGGGCAGCACGGGGCCGGGCGCGCGCGGCGCGCTGCCGGGCGGGGCGTCGGCCTGTACGGCCTGCAGGCGCCCTGCGCCATCCCAGCGCAGCAGTACATTGCGCGCCCAGCCCGTGGGCAGCAGCGCATGCTCGGCGAACAGCGTGCGGCTGTCGGAACTCTGGTCGATGCCGCTCATTGCACGGCCTCCAGGATCTCGGCCAGCGCGCGCACGAAGCGTTCGTTGTCGGCCTCGGTGCCCACGGAGACGCGGATGAAGTGCTCGAAGCCCGGCTCCTTCCAGGGCTTGACGATCAGGCCCCGGGCCAGCAGCGCCTCGTTCACGGGGCCGTTGGGGCGGCCGATGTCGATGAACAGGAAGTTGGCGGCCGAAGGCGCTATCCGAAGTGCGGGCAGGGCAGGCGGGGCGGCCAGCCGCTGCGCCAGCACATCGCGCAGGCGCACGGTCTCGGCCACGCCGCGCTGCATGAAGTCCTCGTCGCCCCAGGCCGCCAGCGCCGCCGCCTGGGCGGCCTGGTTGACGTTGAAGGGCGTGCGCACGCGGTCCAGCAGTTGCACCAGGGCCGCGTCGCTGGCCAGGCCGTAGCCCACGCGCAGGCCTGCGAGGCCCCAGGCCTTGGAGAAGGTGCGCAGCACGATCCAGGGCATGGCGCGGCCGCGCAGCAGGGTCAGCACGTCGGGGTAACCGTCGGCGTGCAGGGCGTACTCGTAGTAGGCCTCGTCCACCACCAGCAGAGTCTGCGGCGGTGTGGCGTCCAGCAGGCGCACGAAATCGCCGGCGCTGAACATGCAGCCCACGGGATTGGAGGGATTGGCCAGCATGGCGATCTTGGGGCCGCGCGCCAGCGCCTGGCACCAGGCATCGACATCGAAGCCCAGCGCGGGCGTCAGCTCCAGCAGCTCGACGCGGGCGCCCATCATGCGCGGGTAGATCTCGTGCAGGCCGAAGGCCGGGCGCTGGGTGAGCACGCGGTCGCCGGGCGAGAGAAACGCCTGGCAGAGCATCTGCAGGATGTCCTCGGAGCCGTTGCCCACGGCAATGGCCTCGGCCGGCACGCCGGTGCGCGCTGCGATGGCCGCGCGCAGCGCCGTGCATTGCGCATCGGGATAGGTGCCCACATGCAGGGCCAGGTCGGCCAGGGCGCGGGCCACGGCAAGGCTGGCGCCAAAGGGGTTCTCGTTGCTCGCCAGCCGCGCGATCTCGGTGACGCCGTAGCGCGCCCGCACGGCCTCGGAGGACAGGCCTGCGTTGTACGGCGGCAGCGGCGGCACTTCGGGGCGTGCCAGGGTGTGGATCGCGTGGATGGCGGGAGCGTTCATAGGTCGAATACCTTGCCGGGGTTGAACAGATGCAGGGGGTCCAGCGCCTGCTTGATGGCGCGCATCACGGCCAGTTCGGCCGGGGTGCGGCTGGCGCCGAGATAGGGCTTCTTGTGCAGGCCGATGCCGTGCTCGGCCGAGACGCTGCCGCCGAACTCGCCGACCAGGTGGTACAGCGCGGCCTCGACGCCTTCGCAGTCGCCGTTGGCGGTGGCACCGTCCACCGAGACATGCAGGTTGCCGTCGCCCACATGGCCGAAGAACAGCGAGTGGTGGCCGGGCCAGCGCGCGTCGAACGCGGCGCGGCAGGCATCGGCAAAGCGGCCGATGTCGGCCTGGGGCAGGCTGACGTCGAAGTTGACGGGCGGATGCATGTTCGTGTTGAGCTCGGCCGGCGCCTCGCGCAGCTTCCACAGCTGGCGCGCCTGGGCCACGGACTGGGCGATGACGGCATCGGCCACCTCGCCGGCCTCCATGGCCTCGCCCAGGGCCTCTTCCACGTCGGCGCGCAGCGTGGCCTCGTCCTTGCCGTCCACATCGATCAGGGCCAGCAGCGCATGCGCCTGGCCAAAGGGCGGCTGCAGCTTCTGCCAGCGGATGGAGGCCTGGATGAAGCTGTCCCACATGAGCTCGAAGGCCGCCACGCCGTTGCCAAAGCGCGATTGCATGCGCGCGAGCACGGACAGCGCCGCATCGAAGTCCGGCACGGCCACCAGGGCCGTGGCGCGGGCCTGGGGCGCGGGGCGCAGGCGCAGCAGCACGCGCGTGACGATGCCCAGCGTGCCCTCCGAGCCGATGAAGAACTGCTTGAGGTCGTAGCCCGTGTTGTTCTTGAGCATGGGGCGCAGCATGGGCAGCACCGTGCCGTCGGCCAGCACCACCTCCAGGCCCAGCACCTGCTCGCGCATCATGCCGTGCTGCAGCACGCCGTTGCCGCCCGCATTGGTGGCCACGTTGCCGCCGATCTGGCAGCTGCCGCGCGCGCCCAGGTCCACGCCGAAGACCATGCCTGCGGCCACGGCCGCCTCCTGCACGGCCTGCAGCGTGGCGCCGGCCTGCACGGTCATCAGCGCGGTGCGCGCGTTCACGTCCTCGATGGCATTCATGCGCTCCATGGAGACGGCCACAGCACCCGGCACGGGCACGGCCGCACCGGCCAGGCCCGTGAGCCCGCCCTGGGGCACGACAGGCACGCGGTGGGCCGTGCACAGGCGCATGAGCGCGCTGACCTCGTCGGTGCTGCGCGGGCGCACCAGGGCCAGCGGGCGCTGGGGCGGCGTGCCGCTCCAGTCGGTGTGGTAGCGCGCGGGCACATCGTCGCCGCGCTGCGCCACTTCGGCGCCCAGGGTGGAAATCAATTCATCGAGAAACAGTGCATGGGACATGAGCAGGCTTTCAGTAGCTCCCCTGCCCGCGGGTCCGCACGATGCGGCCCTGTCGCACGATGGTGCAGTCAGGCTTGCTGCCGAACCAGTAGGCCAGTTCGGCCGCATGGCGCACGGGCCAGAGCACGAAGTGGGCGGGACGGCCGGCCGCGATCAGGCCATGCTCGTCCTGCAGGCCCAGGGCGCGCGCGGCATGGCGGGTGATGCCCGCCAGGGCCTCGGGCACGGTGAGCCGGAACAGGGTGCAGGCCATGTTGGCCATGAGCAAAAGGCTCAGGCAGGGGGAGGTGCCCGGATTGTGATCGGTAGAGACGGCCATGGGAACGCCCGCGGCACGCAGGCCCGCGATGGGCGGCATGTGGGTGTCGCGCAGCGTGTAGTAGGCGCCGGGCAGCAGCACGGCCACAGAACCCGCGTCGCGCATGGCGGCAATGCCGGATTCGGACAGGTGCTCGATGTGGTCGCACGACAGCGCGCCATAGCGGGCCGCGAGGGCCGCCCCCTCCATGTTCGACAGCTGCTCGGCATGCAGCTTGACGGGCAGGCCCAGGCCGCGTGCGGCCTGGAAGACCTGCTCGGTCTCGGCCAGCGAGAAGGCGATGCGCTCGCAGAACACATCGACCGCATCGACCAGGCCCTCGGCCGCCAGCGCGGGCAGCATGGTGCCGGCGACGAGGTCGATGTAGTCCTGGCTGCGCCCTGCGTACTCGGGCGGCAGCGCATGCGCGCCCAGGAAGGTGGTGCGCACGGTCACGCCCAGGGCCTGGCCCAGGCGCCGGGCCACGCGCAGCTGCTTGCGCTCGTGCTCCAGCGCCAGGCCGTAGCCCGACTTGATCTCGATGGCGCAGACGCCCTCGTCCAGCAGCTGCTGCAGGCGCGGCAGGGCCTGGGCGAACAGCTCGTCCTCGCTGGCCTCGCGCGTGGCACGCACGCTGGAGACGATGCCGCCGCCGGCGCGTGCCACCTCCTCGTAGCTGGCGCCGTCCAGGCGCATGGCGAATTCGTTGGCGCGCTCGCCGCCATAGACCAGGTGGGTGTGGCAATCGACCAGGCCCGGCGTGGCCAGCATGCCCTGGCCGTCATGGCGCGGCAGGGACGCATATGCGGGCGGCAGGGCCTGCTGCGGCCCCACCCAGGCCACGCGGCCCTGCTGCACCACGATGCAGGCATCCTCCCCGTCACCCACGGCCTGGCCGGCCTCGAACATGTCAGGCGCCAGGCGCAGGTTCTGCCAGCAGCCGTCGGCCGAAGAGGATGGAGCGAGTGCGGAAGCAGGTGCAGAAGCGGGTGCGTGGGGCTCGGTCATGGGGGGGATTCCTTGGATGTCGTGGGTCGTCAGCAGGCTTGCAGCAGCACCTGCACCAGCCGCGCGTCGTCGGTCTGCGGCACCAGCTGCTGCGGGTCGGGCTGCTGCGCGCTCCACCACAGGCCCTGGCCGGGGATGAGCGCAGCGCCATCCGCCTGCCAGTTGCCCTGCAGCACCATGCACAGGCCGGCGTCGGCGCGGCCGGCGTCGGCAGCGCTGTCCAGCACCTGGACCTGCGCCCGCCACCGGCCGCGCCGCGCCATCACGTTGAAGTCGGTGGAAGTGCCGCCCAGCAGCGAGCAGCCCAGCGCCACATCGCCGGAGAAGGCAAACGGCTGCCAGCGCGCGTCCAGCACATGGTCGATGCCTTCGCCGCGCAGGTGCACGCCGTCGCCATCGAGCAGCATGATCTGCCGGTCCACGCCCGCAAAGGCCGAGAACGGGCCGGGCTGGTCAATGGTGGCCACGCTGATGCGCCAGCCAAAGGCCTCCATGCCGGCCCCGGGCGGCCAGCAGGCGATCTCGCGCGTGCTGCCGCCCCCGTTCTTCCAGGGGCTGGCGGCGATCTGGTTCAGGTCGAAACGCTGCATGGCCGTGGTGTCCTGCAAGCGGCTCACTTGACCATGGGCAGGTTCAGCTGATGGCGCTTGGCGGCCGCCACGGCAATGTCGTAGCCCGCATCCGCATGGCGCATCACGCCGGTGGCCGGATCGTTCCAGAGCACGCGGCCCAGGCGGGCGGCGGCCTCGTCCGTGCCATCGGCCACGATGACCACGCCCGCATGCTGGGAGTAGCCCATGCCCACGCCGCCGCCGTGGTGCAGGCTGACCCAGGTGGCGCCGCCTGCGGTGTTGAGCAGGGCGTTGAGCAGCGGCCAGTCGCTGACGGCGTCCGTGCCGTCCTTCATGGATTCGGTCTCGCGGTTGGGGCTGGCCACCGAGCCGCAGTCCAGGTGGTCGCGGCCGATCACGATGGGGGCCTTGAGTTCGCCGTTCTTCACCATCTCGTTGAAGGCCAGGGCCGCCTTGTGTCGCTCGCCCAGTCCCAGCCAGCAGATGCGCGCGGGCAGGCCCTGGAAGCTGATGCGCTCGCGCGCCATGTCCAGCCAGCGGTGGGTGTGCTTGTTGTCGGGGAACAGTTCCTTGATCTTGGCGTCGGTCTTGTAGATGTCCTCGGGGTCGCCGGACAGGGCCACCCAGCGGAACGGGCCCTTGCCCTCGCAGAACAGCGGCCGGATGTAGGCGGGCACGAAGCCGGGGAAGTCGAAGGCGTTCTTCACGCCCTGGTCCAGGGCCACCTGGCGGATGTTGTTGCCGTAGTCCACCGTGGGAATGCCCATGGCCTGGAAGTCCAGCATGGCCTGCACGTGCTGGGCGCAGCCCTGGGCGGCGGCGGCCTTGAGCTGGGCATGGCGCGACGGGTCGGCCGCGGCGGCACGCCACTCGTCCACGGTCCAGCCCACGGGCAGGTAGCCGTTGATCAGGTCATGGGCCGAGGTCTGGTCGGTCACGATGTCGGGGCGGGCGCCGCCGGCCTTTGCGCGGCGCACCAGCTCGGGCAGGATTTCGGCGGCATTGCCCAGCAGGCCGATGGAGATGGCCTCGCCCGCAGCCGTGTGCTGGGCGATGAGCTCCAGCGCGTGGTCGATGTCGCGCGCCTGCTTGTCCAGGTAGCGCGTGCGCAGGCGGAAGTCGATGCTGCTTTGCTGGCATTCGATGGCCAGCACGCAGGCGCCGGCCAGCACGCCGGCCAGCGGCTGGGCACCGCCCATGCCGCCCAGGCCCGCCGTGAGGATCCACTTGCCCGTGAGGTCGTTGTTGTAGTGCTGGCGGCCGGCCTCGACGAAGGTCTCGAACGTGCCCTGCACGATGCCCTGGGCGCCGATGTAGATCCAGCTGCCGGCCGTCATCTGGCCGTACATGAACAGGCCCTTCTGGTCCAGCTCGTTGAAGTGCTCCCAGTTGGCCCACTGGGGCACGAGGTTGGAGTTGGCCAGCAGCACGCGCGGTGCGTTCTCGTGCGTCTTGAACACGCCCACGGGCTTGCCCGACTGGATCAGCAGGGACTCGTCGGCCTCCAGCTTTTTCAGCGACTCCAGGATCTGGTCATAGCACTCCCAGTTGCGCGCCGCGCGGCCGATGCCGCCGTAGACCACCAGGGCCTTGGGGTTCTCGGCCACGTCGGGGTCCAGGTTGTTCTGCAGCATGCGGTAGGCGGCCTCGGCCAGCCAGTTCTTGCAGTGCAGTTCGCTGCCGCGCGGGGCGCGGATGACGCGGCTGGCGTCATAGCGGGGATTGGTGGCAGCCGTGGCCGCGTTGGCGTTGAGGATGGCGTCGTTGGCGTTCATGGCGATCTCCTGGATGCGGGGGGTGAGCGGTTGCGGGGTTCAGGCAGCCTGGTGGCTGGGCAGGTGGCGGACGATGGCCTGGGGCCAGTCCGTGGCAAGCGCCCACTGGCGCATGGTTTCGATGTCGGGTGCCAGGTAGCGGTCACGGTCGAGATGGGGAACCTGGCTGCGGATCAGCGCGTACTGCGCCTCGATCAGCTCGGAGCTGCTCAGGCTGCGGTCGAAGTCCATGCCCTGGGCGGCGGCCATGGCCTCCACGCCCACGATGACGGCGGTGTTGCGCGCCATCTCGCCCAGGCGGCGCGCGCCGTAGGTGGCCATGGAGACATGGTCTTCCTGGTTGGCCGAGGTGGGCAGGCTGGTGACGCTGCTGGGGTGGGCCAGGCACTGGTTCTCGGCAGCCAGGGCGGCGGCCGTGACCTGGGCGATCATGAAGCCCGAGTTCACGCCGCTGTCGGCGATCAGGAAGGCCGGCAGGCCCGACAGGCCGGTGTCCAGCAGCAGGGCCATGCGGCGCTCGGAGATGGCGCCGATCTCGGCCAGGGCCAGGGCGATGATGTCGGCCGCGAAGGCCACGGGCTCGGCGTGGAAGTTGCCGCCCGAGATCACGTCGCCGTTGTCGAAGACCAGCGGGTTGTCCGAGGCGGCGTTGGCCTCGATCACCAGCACGCGGGCCGCATGGCTGAGGTTGTCCAGGCAGGCGCCCATGACCTGGGGCACGCAGCGGATGGAGTACGGGTCCTGCACGCGGCCGCAGTGGGGGTGGGAGGTGTCGATAGCGCTGCCGTCCAGCAGCTCGCGCACGGAGGCGGCCACGGCGATCTGGCCAAGCTGGCCGCGCGCCTCGTGGATGCGGGCGTCAAACGGCTTGACCGAGCCCTTGATGGCCTCCAGCGTCAGGCAGCCCGCCACCAGGCCGGCCGCGAACACGCTCTCGCCCTGGAACAGGCCCACCAGGGCCAGGGCCGTGGACACCTGGGTGCCGTTGAGCAGGGCCAGCCCTTCCTTGGGGCCGAGCACGAAGGGCTCCAGGCCCACGTGGCGCATGGCCTCGGCGCCGGACACCACCTGTCCGTCGATCTTGGCCTGGCCTTCGCCGATCAGCACGCAGGCCAGGTGCGACAGCGGCGCCAGGTCGCCGGAGGCGCCCACCGAGCCCTTGGCGGGGATCACGGGCAGCACGTCGGCGTTGGCCAGGGCCAGCAGCGCGTCCACCAGCTCGGGGCGCACGCCCGAGTGGCCGCGCGCCAGGCTCACGGCCTTGGTGGCCAGCACCAGGCGCACCACGGCGTCGGGCAGCGGCTCGCCCGTGCCCACGCTGTGCGACAGCACCAGGTTGCGCTGCAGTTCGGCCAGGCGGTCATGGGCGATCTTGGTGGAGGCCAGCTTGCCGAAGCCGGTGTTGATGCCATAGACGACCTGGTCCTCATCCACGATGTGCTGCACATGGGCCTGGGCGGCGCGCATGCGCTCGTAGGCGGGCGCCGCCATGGACAGGCGCACGCCGCCCTGCTGTATGGCCCGCAGTTGGGCCAGGCTGACCTGGCCGGGCTGCAGCGTCAGCGCGGTGCCGGGACGGGAGGTGAGGCCGGGAGTCGTGATGGTGTTCATGGTGATGCCCTGTCGGTGTCTGGAAGGATGTGCCAGGATGGATGTCTATGCCTGTCTATACAATATCAATCGAAGCGGAACAGCGCAAGAGCGGGAACCCCGCCTTTCCGGCCTCAGCCGTCGTGCGATCCGCCGTCGGTGCGAAAGCGGCTGCCCAGCCGGTAGCGCATGCCCGGATGCACGCAGTGCACCCAGGTCACGGGCGTGCCCAGGTACCAGGTGCGGCGCGTCAGCGTCAGGCAGGGCTGGTCGGTCTCCATCTGCAGCCAGCGTGCCTGCTCGGGCGTGGGCAGCATGGCGTCCACCACATGCTCGATCTGGTCGAAGGGCACGTTGCGCACCAGGTACACCGAAGGCTGGATCAGCGAGAAGTCCTGCTCCATGAAGTCCGGCGCCATGCGCGGGTTCACATGGCGGTCTTCCAGCTGCACGGGCACGTCGTTCTCGAAATGCACGCCCTGCAGGTGGAACACCGAGCTGCCGGCGGACAGCTGCAGCGAAGCCGCCGCCTCGGGCGAGGCCGACTCGCGGCGCACGCTGATCAGCTCGAAGCGGTGGTCATGGCCGCGCTGGCGGATCTCTTCAGCGATGTTGGCGATGCGCAGCAGCGTGGACTGCGGCTTTTCCTCGGCCACGAACGAGCCCACGCCCGCCACCCGCACGATCACGCCCTGCTCGGCCAGCTCGCGCAGCGCGCGGTTGGCCGTCATGCGGGCCACGCCGAACTCCTGCACCAGCTCCTGCTCGGACGGCACGCGCTCGCCGGCCGACAGCGAGCCATCGGCGATCTTGCGCATCACATGGTCCTTGACCTGCTGGTACAGGGCCATGGGCACCTCCGCCGTCGTTGCGGAAAGACGAGAAGCCGTGGAGCGGGAAGACATGGTGTGGGCAGTGGTCATGAAAAGCGTCAGTGTGCAGCAGCGGCCAGCGACTCTGCGCGAATCTCTTCGGTCAGCCGGGCTTTCAGCTCCATGAACTCGGGCGATGTCTTGACCGTGTAGTGGCGCGGATGCGGCAGGTTCACGGGGATGTCGGCCTTGATGCGGCCCGGCCGCGCGCTGAACACGGCCACGCGGTTGGCCATGAAGATGGCCTCGTCGATGTCGTGGGTGACGAACATCACGGTCTTGCGCTCGGCCTCCCAGATGCCCAGCAGCAGCTCCTGCATGAGCACGCGGGTCTGGTTGTCGAGTGCGCCGAAGGGCTCGTCCATGAGCAGGATCTTGGGATCGTTGGCCAGCGCGCGCGCAATGGCCGTGCGCTGCTGCATGCCGCCCGACAGCTGCTTGGGAAAGTGGTTCTCGAAGCCGCGCAGCCCCACCTTGGCGATGAAGTAGTCGCTGCGCTCCTTTTGCAGCGCCTCGCTCACGCCCTTCTCGCGCAGGCCGAAGCGGATGTTCTGGGCCACCGTCAGCCACGGGAACAGCGTGTAGCTCTGGAACACCATGCCGCGGTCGGCGCCCGGCCCGTCCACGGCGCGGCCGTCCAGCAGCACCTGGCCCGTGGTCGGGAAATCCAGCCCCGCCGCAATGCGCAGCATGGTGGACTTGCCGCAGCCCGAAGGGCCGAGGATGGTGACGAAGTCGTTCTCGCGGACCTCGAAATCCACAGGCAACAAGGCCTGCGTGCTCGTGCCCTTGTGGCTGGTGAAGGTGCGCGAAACACCTTGAATGGACAGCAGATTCATCACAGGGTGCTCCACTCGAACATGCGACGGTTGACGGTCTTGAAGATGAAATCGGACACCAGGCCGATGAGGCCGATCACGATGATGCCGAAGATGATCTGGCCCGTGTTCAGCAGCGCCTGGCTGTCGGTGATCATGTGGCCGATGCCCGAGGACGAGCCGATCAGCTCGGCCACGATCACATAGGTCCAGGCCCAGCCCAGCACCAGGCGCAGCGTCTCGGCAATGCCGGGCGCGGCGCCCGGGATCAGCACGCGGCGCACCACGCCGGTGTTGGAGGCGCCCAGCGTGTAGGCGGCCTCCACCAGGTCCTTGCGTGCGCCGCCCACGGTCACGGCCACCATCAGCGTGATCTGGAACACCGAGCCGATGAAGATGACCAGCAGCTTCTGCGTCTCGCCCACGCCGGCCCACAGGATCAGCAGCGGGATGAAGGCCGAGGCCGGCAGGTAGCGGCAGAACGAGACAAAGGGCTCGAAGAAGGCCTCGACCGGCTTCCAGGCGCCCATGGCGATGCCCAGGGGCACGGCCACGACCGAGGCCAGGATGAAGCCGCCCATCACGCGCCAGACCGTCATGCCGATGTCGTGCAGGAAGCCGTACTCGGTGAACAGCAGCACGCCCTCGCGCGCCATGGTCATGGGGCTGGCCAGGAAGGTCGGGGAGACGAAGCCGCCCAGCGTCACAGCCGCCCAGACGAGAAAGAACAGCACGAAGAAGGCCACACCCAGCACCCACTTGGCCGTGGGGCTGACGGGCTCCAGCGGCGCCATGCGGCGGCGGCGGACGGGGGCTGGCGCCGCGGCGTGTGCGGGAGCGTGCGGTGTGGCGTGGGTCATGGGCTTGTTAGCCGGCTGGACTGCGGAAGTGGATGCGGCTTGCATGGTCATCCCCTGGCGGGCTTACTGGATGAAGCTGGCGTCGTACATCACGCCATAGTTCTCGGGGATGGAGCGGATGATGCCGGCCTCCTTGAGGATCACGGCCGATTCCTTCATGAACGGCACCAGCTCGTTGGCGAAGAATTTCTGGTTGGCGTCCTTGTCGGACCACTTGAGGTAGGAGGCCGACTTGCCGAACTGCTCGCCGCTTTGCTTGACGGCCGTGCCCATGATCTCGAAGGACTTGGTCTTGTCGGCCTCGATCATGGCCACCGCATCGAAATACGACTGGGCCAGGGCCTTGGCGGCGGCCGCGTTGGCCTTGAGCCACTTGGGATCGCAGCCCACGGTGTCCATGACCATGGGGTAGTCGATGGTGGTGGCCAGGATCTTGCCCGCCGCCGGGTTGGCGCGGATGGTGGACAGGTAGGGCTCGTAGCTCATGGCCGCATCGTTCTGGCCGGCCACGAAGGCCTGGGCCGCGGGCTGGGGCTCCAGCGAGACGGTCTTCACATCCTTCATGGTCATGCCGTTCTTGTGCAGCATCCAGGCCAGGCCGAAGTACGGCGCCGTGCCCGGCGCGCTCACGGCCACGGTCTTGCCCTTGAGGTCGGCAAAGCCCTTGACGTCATTGCGCACGGCAATGCCGTCGGCGCCATAGGACTTGTCCATCTGGAAGATCTGCACGATGGGCACGCCGTTGGTGTTCCAGGCCACATGCGTCTCGATGGTGGTGGCCGCGCACTGGATGGCGCCCGAGGCCAGGGCCAGGTGGCGGTCCTTCTGCGGAATCATCTTCAGGTCCACCGCCAGGCCGTTCTTCTTGAAGATGCCGGCCTTGTCGGCCAGGGTCAGCGGCGCGAAGCCTGTCCAGCCCGACATGCCCAGGGTGATCTTGGTCTCCTGCGCGGCAGCGGGCTGCAGTGCGGCGGCAAGGCAGAGGGCGGCGGCCAGCGGCCCCAGGGGCAGGCGGCGGAACGTGGGGATCGAACTCATGTGGCACTCCTCGGTCGGGAAAGCAAGTTGGCAATGGCAGTTTCGGGGTCCGCGGGCAGACCGGTGCGGAAGCCCGAAGTGTGTTTTTGCCGACCAAACATGTATATACAGGATTACCCGGCAAACCTGGCAAGGGCGGAAACCTGCATCCATCTGCGGTCAACACAGAGAGCGAGAGCAAGCACCGTGCCAACCCATCCTGTCCATACAAGCTGGGGAAAGTCCCTGGTCGCGATTCACCACCGTGGTGCAGGCCACCGCACGGCGCGCCGCTACGGTGCAATCACAGCCCGCGCCACCTTCAAAAAAGGTGCAATCAGCGGCGAGGCATTGCCCGCCGGCACAGCCAGCACCACGGGCTGGGGGGCCACGCGGCCCCGGATGCGGCGGCAGGCCAGGCGCTGGCCATCGTGGGCGCGGTCCACCACCGGTCGCGTGGTCAGCACGCTCAGGCCGTGGCCATTGGCCACCATGGAACGCAGCATCTCGATGGAGGCGAACTCATGGGCCACCAGCGGCGTCACGCCGGCCTCGCGGAACAGCGACAGGAAATACTCGCGGCTGTGCGGCAGGTTGATCAGCACCAGCGGGTGGGCCGCCACTTCGGCCAGGCTCACGCTGGTCCTGGCCGCCAGCGCATGGCGATGCGGCAGCAGCACATAGGGCGGCAGCGCCGCCACGGGCAGCAGCTCCATGCGGGGACGCGCCAGGCCCGTGTTGTACTGCAGGGCCGCATCGAGCTCGCCGCGCTCCACCTGCTGCGTGAGCGAGGCGATATCGCCCTCCACCAGCTCCAGTGCAATGCCGGGATGGCGGCGCTGCATCTGCGCCAGCAGCGCCGGCACCCAGCGCGCGCCCAGCGTGCTCAGAAAACCCAGGCGCAGCACGCCCGCCACCGCCGCCGTGCGCGGCCCCTGCAGGCTGCGTGCGCCGTCCAGCAGCGCCTGGGCATCGCGGCTGCGCACCGCGCCGGCCGCCGTGAGATCCAGCCCCCTGGCATGGCGGCGCACGAACAGCGCCTCGCCCCACTGCGCCTCCAGGTCGGCAATCGCCTTGGAGATGGACGGCTGGGACACGCCGATGGCTTCTGCCGCGCGCGCCGCACTGCCATGGCGTGCAGCGGCCACGAAGTACTCAAGCTGCCGGAGGCTAATATGGATCATCTTTTTGAATGCATTGCATCAGGATTGAATATTTTCCATTGATTCAATTGCGGGCCAGCATGCAGCCATCCACCACCTGTCCATGGCTGCATCAATGACCGAATCCGCCTCGCCCCCCGCCCCTGCCAGTACCGCCCGCCCGCTGGACGGCGTGCGCATCCTCGACTTCACGCGCGTGCTGGCCGGGCCGCTGTCCACGGCCCTGCTGGCCGACCTGGGCGCCGAGGTCGTCAAGATCGAGCCGCCGCAGGGCGACGACTACCGCGCCATCGGCCCCATGAACAACGGCGAAAGCGCGCTGTTCACGGTGATGAACCGCAACAAGCAAAGCCTGGTGCTGGACCTCAAGCACCCCGAGGCCGTGGCCCTGGTCCACGAGATGGCGGCCCAGGCCGACGTGGTGGTGGAGAACTTCCGGCCCGGCGTGGCCGAGCGCCTGGGCATCGGCGCAAGCCAGTTGCGGGCGCTCAATCCGCGCCTGGTCTATGTCAGCGTCTCGGGCTTCGGCCAGACCGGGCCACTGGCCCACCGACCGGCCTACGACATCATCGTGCAGGCCATGAGCGGCCTCATGGAGGCCACGGGCGAGCCCGATGGCGCGCCCACCGTCGTGGGCGAGGCCGTCAGCGACGTGGTGGCCGGCCTGTTCGCCTCCTGGGCCACGCTGGCCGCGCTGCTGCAGGCCCGCGCCACCGGGCAGGGCCAGCAGGTGGACGTGGCCATGTTCGACACCACGCTGAGCTTTCTGGCCACCTCGGTGGCGCGCTACCTGTTCACGGGCCGGCCCGCGCGCCGCGTGGGCAACCGCCATCCGCTGTCGGCCCCCTTCGGCGTGTACCGCGCAGGCGACGGCCACTTCGCGCTGGCCGTGCTCAACAACAAGCTGTTCGCCGCCGCCCTGCAGGCCATGGAGCTGGGCAGCCTGGCCGGCGACCCGCGCTTTGCCAGCGACGAATCACGCTCGGCCCACGAACCCGTGCTGCGCGAGGCCATCGAGGCCTGGGCCGGCCGCCATGAAGTGGCGCAGGTGGTGGCCGCGCTGGATGCGGCCGGCGTGCCCGCCGCCCCCATCTGGAACATTGCCCAGGCGCTGGAGTCGCCCCAGAGCCAGGCGCGCGGCCTGCTTGGCGCGGTGCAGGACCCTCGCCTGCCCGGCCTGCGCCTGCCCACCCAGCCCGTGCATTTCAGCGGCGCCGCACCCAACCGCGCCGAGCGCGCACCGGCCCTGGGCGAGCACACCGACGCCCTGCTCTCGCAGTGGCTGGGCCGGGGCGCCGAAGCCATTGCCGCGCTGCGCGCATCCGGTGCCCTGGGCACGGCAGGCGCGGCCCCCTCTTCCCCATCACATTGAGCGAACCTCCATGAACTTCCAACGACTGGGCACCACCGCCGACGACCACGCCATTGCCGATGCCGTGGCCCGCTTTGCCGACGACGCACTCGCCCCGCTGGCGCAGCGCATGGACGAAGAGGCGCTGTCCGCCACCTGCCATGTGCCGGGCCTGTCGGCCCTGGGCGTGATGGGCATGAACCTGCCCGAGGCCCTGGGCGGCCCGGGCGTCACGCCCACGGCCATGCTGCTGTCCCTGGTGGCCATCTCGCGCGCCTGCGCGGCCACCTCGTCCATGATCGGCGCCCACTACCTGGGCACGGACGCCGTGCTCATCGGCGGCGACGATGCCCAGCGCCAGCAGTGGCTGCCGCGCTGCGCCAGCGGCCAATGGCTGGCGGCCTTTGCGCTGACCGAGCCGCGCGGCGGCTCCCACCCGGCCGACATGCGCACGCGCGCCGTGCGCGATGGGGACGACTATCTGATCACGGGCGTCAAGCACTTCATCTCCAACGCCGCCGAGGCGCGCTTCATGGTGGTCTTCGCCAAGACCGACATGGAGGCCGGTGCACGCGGCGTCAGCGCCTTCATCGTGCCGCGTGACCTGCCCGGCATCCAGGTCTCGGCGCCCGAGAAGCTCATGGGCATCCGCGGCGGCCATGCCTTCGAGGTCTCGCTGGACGGCGTGCGCGTGCCTGCCAGCCACCGGCTGGGCGCCGAGGGCACGGGCTTCAAGACGGCCATGAAGGTGCTGGACAACAGCCGCCTGGACGTGGCGGCCACCGCCCTGGGCGTGGCCGAGGCCGCCCTGGCCGCCGCCGCGCAATGGGCCAACCAGCGCCTGGTCGGCGGCGAGCCACTGGCCACGAAACAGGGCATCCAGTGGAAGCTGGCCGACATGAAGCTGCGGCTGGAGTCCTCATGGGCGCTGACCATGCAGGCCCTGGCCTTGCGCCAGGCAGGCCAGCCCTTCACCCAGCACTCGGCCATGGCCAAGCTGCATGCGTCCGAAATGGTGGGCTTCGTCACCGACGAGGCCCTGCAGATCCACGGCGGCTACGGCTACACGCGCGAAATGCCGCTGGAGCGCCTGGTGCGCGATGCGCGCATCCTGCGCATCTACGAGGGCTCGTCCGAAGTGCAGCGCAGCATCATTGCGCGCGGGGTGCTGGGCGGCAGCTGAATGCAGCAGCGGGTGGCTAGGAGAAATCTGAAAATGGCACCCTCGCGCCCGGAAAAGGCCGTTGATGCAGAGCGGTTCAAACCCCAGGTCTTCCCTGGACCTTGCGAGGGGGCGCAAAATGGCGGCTGTTGCGGCCTTCGGGCCGCAGCGCATTTGTTGCGGGAAGCGCCCGCATCCCTCCCCCTCCCGCGCCAGCCGCCCCTGCCGAAAGAAGCCTCCGTTGTCCGCCGCGCATTCCGTCCTGCAAGCCGTGTTCGGCTACGAACAATTCCGCGGTCCGCAGGAGGCCATCGTCTCGCACGTGGTCGCCGGCGGCGATGCGCTGGTGCTCATGCCCACGGGCGGCGGCAAAAGCCTGTGCTACCAGGTGCCGGCCATCGTGCGCCAGCAGCAGGGCCACGGCGTGGCGGTGGTGGTGTCGCCGCTGATCGCGCTCATGCACGACCAGGTGGGCGCGCTGCACGAGGCCGGTGTGAGCGCGGCCTACCTGAACTCCACGCTGTCCTATGACGAGACGCAGGAAGTCGAATGGCGCCTGCAAAGCGGCGACATCACCCTGCTGTATGCCGCGCCCGAGCGCCTGAACACGCCGCGCTTCCTGGGCCTGCTCGACGACCTGCATGCCCAGGGCAAGCTGTCGCTGTTCGCCATCGACGAGGCGCACTGCGTGAGCCAGTGGGGCCATGACTTCCGGCCCGAATACCGCGCGCTGAGCGTGCTGCACGAACGCTATGCGGGCGTGCCGCGCATTGCGCTCACGGCCACGGCCGATGCGCTGACGCGCGCCGACATCGTCGAGCGGCTGCAGCTGGAGAGCGCGCGGCACTTCGTCAGCAGCTTCGACCGCCCCAACATCCGCTACCGCATCGCCGAGAAGAAGGACGTCAGCAACCAGCTGCTGCGCTTCATCGAGCGCGAGCACGAGGGCGAGGCCGGCGTGGTCTATTGCCAGTCGCGCAAGCGCGTGGAGGAGCTGGCCCAGACGCTGAGCCAGGCCGGCGTGCCCGCCCTGCCCTACCACGCGGGCCTGCCCTTCGAGACGCGCCAGCTGCACCAGGACCGCTTCCTGCGCGAGGACGGCATCGTCATCGTGGCCACCATCGCCTTCGGCATGGGCATCAACAAGCCCGATGTGCGCTTCGTGGCGCACGTGGACATGCCCAAGAACATCGAGGGCTACTACCAGGAAACCGGCCGCGCAGGCCGCGACGGGCTGCCCGCCGATGCCTGGATGGCCTACGGCCTGTCCGACGTGGTCAACCAGCGCCGCATGATCGACGAAAGCCCGGCCGAGGACACCTTCAAGCAGGTCATGCGCGGCAAGCTCGATGCCCTGCTGGGCCTGGCCGAGGCCACGGACTGCCGCCGCGTGCGGCTGCTGGCTTACTTCGGCGAGCAGTACGGCCTGGGCGCACCGGGAGAAGACGCAGAGACGGACATTGAAGGCCGGCCGCTGCAGCGCGTGGCAAAGACCGCCTGCGGCAACTGCGACAACTGCATGGAGCCCCCGGCCCTGTGGGATGGCACGGACGCCGCGCGCAAGCTGCTGTCCACCATCTACCGCGTGCACGAGGCCAGCCAGCTGACCTTTGGCGCGGGCCACATCATGGACGTGCTGCGCGGAAAGGACACCGAGAAGGTGCGCCAGTACGGCCACGACAAGATCTCCACCTTCGGCCTGGGCAAGGACTACAGCGAGCCCCAGCTGCGCGGCGTGATGCGCCAGCTGCTGGCCACCGGCGCCCTGGGCCTGCACAAGATCACCAGCGAGAACAGCGGCCACAGCTTCGACACCCTGTGCCTGGCCGAAGGCTCGCGCGAAGTGCTGCGCGGCAATGTCCAGGTGCAGCTGCGCGAGGCCGTCGCAGCGCCACGCACGCGCACCTCCAAGCGCGCCACCCAGCCCAACGCGGCCGCCGCCAGCCTGGGGCCTGATGCCCAGGTGCGCTTCATCAACCTCAAGGCCTGGCGCGCCGAGGTCGCACGCGAGCACAACCTGCCCGCCTATGTGATCTTCCACGACGCCACGCTGGCCGCCATTGCCGAGCGCAACCCGGCCTCGCTGGACGACCTGCAGGGCATCAGCGGCATGGGCGCCAAGAAGCTGGACGCCTATGGCGCCGAGGTGCTGCGGGTGGTGGCCACGGGTTGAGGCGCATAGCCCTCATGCACATCGCCTGGGGCTGGGCTTCACCATGAGAAAAGGCCTGCACCTCCATGGCGGCAGGCCTTTCTCGTGAAGCCGGAACCCCTTACTGCGCCAGCACCCTGAACGTCAGCGTGTAGTTGTTGCCGTACTGCGGCGCGGCGGCGCCGGCGGGGGCGTCGGCGCGGTAGCGCACCAGGGCCAGGTAGATGCCGGACTTGGGCAGGGCGTAGGAGATGCGGCCCTCGCCATCGGTGGTCAGCGCGTCCACGCTGTGCTGGCTGGCCAGGTCCATGGCCGAGCGGAAGATTTCCACCTTCTGCGCGGCCAGCGGCTTGCCGTCGTATTGCACGGTGAAGTCGAACTTCTCGCCCGCGAACAGGTCGGCCGGATGCGTGACGGGCACGATCTCCAGGCCCTTGCCTGAGGGCGCGAGCGCGGCCCGGCTGGGCTTGCCCACCGTGATGTAGGTCTCGGAGACCGACAGCGACTGGTAGTGGCTCAGCAGCCTGGCATCGGCCGGCGTGGGCGTGGCGGGATCACGCGCGGTCTCCACCTTGCCGTTGCGCTCCCACGAACGGAAGACGGCGCCCAGGCGCGGGCCGGTGCTCACGCGGTAGGTGCCCTTCTCGTCGGGCAGTTGGTGCTCGGCCACGGTGCGGGTCTTGAACTGGCGCACATCGGCCATGGGCGTGACCGAGCCGTCGGGCGCCGTCACGGCGAAGCGCGTTTCGCCAAAAGCCACTTCGGGGATGAAGAACTTGTCGGCAAAGCTGGCGTCCACGCTGATGACGGCCCGGGGCTGGGCCTCGAAGCTGGTGGGCAGCAGGTAGGGCGTGTGGGCCTGGGCGGAGATGCACACGGCCGACAGCAGCGGCAGCCACCAGGCCAATCGCTTGGATGGGGTTTTGGCCATGTCCGCTCAGGGCTTCTTGACGTCGTTCTTGTCCACGACGCCATCGGCATTGACGTCGGCTTCCTTGAAGCTGCGTTCGGCGATGGCCATGTCTTCTTCCACGGTGTATTTGCCGTCGCGGTTCCTGTCCACGATGCCGAAGCGCACATGGGCCTGCTTCATGGACTGGGCATAGCGCTCGTCGGGCTGGCGGCCCGCGTACTGCTGCTTGAGGCGGGCCTCGAACTCGTCCACGTACTCCTTCTCGCTGAGCCAGCCGTCGCCATTGGTGTCGCCGGCCAGGAAGCGCTGCTTGCGCACGGTGTCGTACTCCTGGCGCGTGACCACGCCATCACGGTTGGCGTCGTAGCTGCCCATGAAGGCAGACTGGCCATGCCCGCCCGCAGGCTGGGCCGGGCCGCTGGCGGACGGTGCCGTGGGCGATGCGCAGGCGGTGAGCAGGGCCGCCAGGCCGGCAGCGGCCAGCATGCGGTGGGACAGAGAGAACTCGATCATGAAACGACTCCTGAAGTAGGCAGATACAGCGGCGGCTGCGATGGTGGTGGAGGCTTTCCGGCCGACACCGCCGCTGTAGGGAAGGCCGGCCGGCCCCTGGAGAAACTCCTCGGATCCGCGCCACGCGGCAAGTGAAGGTGGCGTGGATGCAATGGCATGGTGCGCAGGGTGCTCAGAACGCAACGTTCATGGACACGGCGAAGGTGCGGCCCGGGTTGCTCAGCAGCTCGATGTCGCGGCGGTCGCGCGCCACGCCGGGCTGCAGGCTGCGGGTGCTGGAATAGTCCCAGTAGCGCTTGTCGCCCAGGTTGTAGATGCCGGCGTTCAGGCGCACGTTCTTTGCGACCTGCCAGTAGCCGGCCAGGTCGAAGATGGCATGGCCGGGCACGCGGAACAGCTCGGTGGCCGAGTCCGTCAGGCCGGTGCCGCGTTCTGGTAGCTGTCGCGGTTGGTGGCCACGGCCTGCTTGCCCGCGACGAAGGTGCCGGTCAGGTTCAGGCCCCATTGCCGGGCCGGTGCGTCATAGCCCACGCCGACGATGGCCTTGCGCGGCAGCACGCTGTCCAGCGGCACATCCTTGTCGCCTGCGTAGTAGGACTTGGAGGTGCCGCGGCTGATGCCCAGCGCCCAGGTGGAGTACAGGCCCCTGGCGGCGGGCATCCACTGGCCGTGGTCCAGGCGCGCGCTGGCCTCGAAGCCGTAGATCTTTGCGCTGTCGCGGTTCTCGGCCTGGTAGATGGTGCCGATGTGGGCGGGCACGTTGACGAACAGGTCGGGACGGCCCGCGCGCAGGTAGCGCGTGTAGGCGATGAAGTCGGAGTACCTGGTATAGAAGACCGAGCTGTTGAAGGTCACGCCCGGCGTGGGCGAACCCTTGAGGCCGAAGTCGAAGGCATTGCTGCTTTCCTCCTTCAGGTTGGGGTTGCCCACCAGGGCGTACTGGCCTGCCGCGTTGTAGTTGCTGGCCATGTTCCACGAGCCGAAGATCTCGCCGGCCGAGGGCGCTCGCCCGCTGCGCTTGAACTGGGCATAGGCGCTGAACGTGGGCGTGAGGTCATAGACCAGGGCGAGGCTGGGGCTGAGGATGGTGTTGCCGCGCGTGCCGCCGTAAATCTTTTCCACGTCGGCGGCCGTGAGCACGCCCGAGACGAAGTTGTCCAGGTCGCGCGTCTTGATCTCCACGCGGTCCACGCGCAGCGCGGGAATCAGCGCCAGGCGGCGGCCGCCGGCCTGGAAGCTGATCTCGTCCTGCAGGAAGGCGCCGTAGCGGCGGGTGGTGGTGTCGGGCTGGGGCTTCATAACGGGCGTGCCGGTAGCGAAAACGTTCCACGGCCGCTCCGTGTCCTGTGTCGATGCATTGACGCCAAAGCTCAGGCGGTGGCGGTCGATGCGCTTATCGCCCGTGCTCGAGAAACCCCAGGTGCGCGTCTCGTTGCCCGAGACGTTGTGCACCTTGGCGCCCGTGGCCAGCGTGGTGGTGTCGGTGACGTCGTTGGTGTCCGTGTTCTGGAAGTACAGCCGCGTGTCCAGCTGGTCCACCCAGGCGCCGGCCGGTGTCCACAGGTGCTGCAGCTGCAGCGTGTTGCGACTGGTGTCGCTGTTCTGGCGCGAGCTTTCGGTGATGCTGGTGTTGGTGGTGTCCCAGCCGTGGAAGGAGGTGTCGTTCTTGCGTCGGTACAGGTCGGCCGACAGCACCAGGCGGTGGGCCGGGTTGATGCGCAGGCCGCCCTTGAGCAGCAGCGCGTTGGAGTTCCAGTCATCGGGATAGCTGTTGACGATGGCGCTGTGGTTGCGCGTCTCGTGGCCGTCGCGGCGCGAGTAGGCGATCAGGCCGTCGAGGTCGCCCGAGCGGCCAGCGGCCGTGAAGCTCTCGTTCCAGGAGCGGTCGGCCGTGTCGTGGCCGATCTTGCCGCCCAGGTAGGAGGTCTTGCCGCCCACCAGGTAGTCCTCGGCGGACTTGGTGCGAAAGCCCACCGAGCCGCCGATGCCACCGGCCGCGCGCCGCGCCGTGGTGGTGCCGGAGAGGATGTCCACGGCCGAGAACATCTCGGGGTCGATGAAGTCACGGCCCACGCCGAAGGTGTTGGCACCGACACGGCTCACATAGGGGCGCGTGGTGGCGTCGGGCATCTCGACGCCGTCCACATCCATGCCGATGCGGTTGCCCTCGATGCCGCGGATGTTGTAGCCCGTGGTGCCCGAGCGGTCGAAGCTGCTGCGGTTGCGGCTGGTGCCCGAGGCCGTGCCGGGCGCTGAGACCAGCGGCTGGTAGCGCACCACGTCGGCCATGCTGCCGGCCTGCTCCAGCGCCGGGCCGCTGACGGTGGTGGAGGCGCCCGGGGTTCGCTGCGCGGGCTCGGCCGTGTCGACCACGTCGACCTGGGCCAGTGCCTTGGTGGGTGCCTGCGCCATCAGCCGGGCCTCATCGTCCAGGGCCTGAGGCCGGGGCTGGGCCCAGGCGCCGGACGTGGCCAGGCCGATCACGGCGGCCTGCACGGCCACGGCCAGCAGGCTGGGCCGCAAGGCCGGCGCAGCGCAGGGATTCCAGAAAAGGGAGACAGGGGCGCAGGAGCGTGAAGATGGAGCCATGGCAGGAATCGGGGAACGAGGGTTGCTGGCTAGCTGCCGACCTCTTCGCGGAGTGCTCTTGCGAGACCATTGATTCCCCCCGGGTGTGATTTCTTCCTGCTGGCTTTCCGCGATTCTCCCACCAATTGATAATGATTATCATTTGTTTTGTATCATTTACGTCACAGGGGCAGATCACGGTCCCGCGCGGACCTCCTCCACAAACCCCACACAAAGACTCGACAGCGCAGCAAGATTGCCCGCTCACACTGCGGCGGCTGAATATCTGGAGCCCTTTGCTGTGACCAATAACGCCCAACTCCTGGCCGACGAAGCCAAGTACTGCTCGTTCGGGGATACCGTCCACTACGTCAATCCCCCCAAGATCTTTTCGGGCTGCGAAGGCAGCTACATGTACGACGAGGCCGGCACGCCCTACCTCGATCTGCAGATGTGGTATTCGGCCGTGAACTTCGGCTACAAGAACAAGCGCCTCGAGCAGAAGATGATCGAGCAGCTGCAGACCCTGCCCCAGGTCGCCAGCCAGTACCTGCACCCGACCAAGATCGAGCTGGCCAAGTTCATCGCCCAGGATGCGGAGCGCAAGTGGGGCCATGCCGGCCGCGTGCACTTCAACGTGGGCGGCGCCCAGGCCATCGAGGACTCGCTCAAGGTCGTGCGCAATGCCAGCGGTGGCAAGAGCCTGATGTTCGCCTTCGAGGGCGGCTACCACGGCCGCACGCTGGGCGCCTCCAGCATCACCTCCAGCTACCGCTACCGCCGCCGCTACGGCCACTTCGGCGACCGCGCGCAGTTCATCCCCTTCCCCTACCCGTTCCGCCGCCCCAAGGGCATGACGTCGGAGGAATACGCGGACTCCATCGTCCGGGAATTCGCGCGCAAGTTCGAGAACGAATACCACGCCATCTGGGACCCCAAGACCAACCAGTGCGAGTACGCAGCCTTCTACGTGGAGCCCATCCAGGGCACGGGCGGCTACGTCGTGCCGCCGCCCAATTTCTTCAAGGGCCTCAAGAAGGTGCTGGACGACCACGGCGTGCTGATGGTGGTCGATGAAATCCAGATGGGTTTCTGGCGCACCGGCACGCTGTGGTCGGTGGAGAACTTCGGCGTCAAGCCCGATGTGCTGGTCTTCGCCAAGGCGCTGACCAACGGCCTCAACGCCCTGTCGGGCCTGTGGGCGCGCGAGGAACTGATCAATCCCACCATCTTCCC
The DNA here is from genome assembly GCF_018437695.1 of Delftia sp. WY8. Lineage (NCBI taxonomy): Bacteria > Pseudomonadati > Pseudomonadota > Betaproteobacteria > Burkholderiales > Comamonadaceae > Delftia > Delftia sp. WY8. Next base: position 3,676,034 of record NZ_CP049795.1, on the reverse strand, counting down.
GCCGGGATCGACCCACTCCACCTTCGCCTCCAACCCGCTGGGCACGGCCCTGGGCCTGGAAGTCATGAAGATGACCCACGAGATGGACTTCGGCCGCCAGGTGCGCGAATCGGGCGCCTACTTCCTCGAAGGCCTCAAGGAGCTGCAAAAGCGCCACAAGGAAATCGGCGATGTGGACGGCCTGGGCCTGGCGCTGCGCGCCGAGATCTGCACCGAGGACGGCTTCACGCCCAACAAGGCGCTGCTGGACAAGATGGTGGACATCGGCCTCGAAGGCGGCCTGGAATACAAGGGCAGCAAGCGCGGCCTGGTGCTGGACGTGGGCGGCTACTACAAGAACGTGATCACCTTCGCGCCCTCGCTGATGATCTCGCGCCCCGAGATCGACGAGGCCATGGTCCTGCTGGACCAGTTGCTCACGAAAGCCAAGGCGGCCTGAAGGCGCGATGCCCGCAGAGCGCCTGCACAACCAGCTCGAACCCCCAGGCCTGCTCGCGCAGTTCGCGGCCCATCCTCCCGAGGGCTTCGCACTGCTGCAGGACTGGCCGGCGCCGGCCTTCACGGCGCCCTTCGATCTTCTGACCACGGCGGACGACGCGCTCAAGGCGCGTCTTTTGTCGTTGCCCGGTGGCGGCTGGCTGTCGCGCCGGCTGCGCCTGTCCACCGACTTCGTGGGCACCACGGTCAGCGAGTACGCCGTGCTGCCCATGGGCATCCCTGCCGCCCAGCAGGCTGCCGCGCTGCGTGCGCGCGCAGGCCGGCGCATGCTGACCATCGTCAAGGACCTGCCCCAGGATTCCCCGCTGCTGCCGGACGCCGACAACGCCCATGCACGGGCGCTGGCGCAGGCCCTGGCCGATGCGGGCTTCATCCTGGTCGAAGGCCAGGCCCTGGCCCATGTGCCCATCGACTTTTCCAGCCTGGACGAGTACCTTGCGCGCCTGTCCAGGAGCCGCCGCCAGAACCTGCGCCGCAAGCTCAGGAGCCGCGCGCAGCTGCAGGTGCAGCGCATTCCCACGGGCGCGGCCTTTGCCGATGACGCCTGCGTCGATGCCTACTACGCGCTGTTCGATGCGGTGTATGCGCAAAGCGAGATCCACTTCGACAAACTCACGCGCGATTTCTTCGCGGCCGTGCTGCGCGATGCAGGCAACGGCGGCACCGTGTTCGAGTACCGCGCGCTGCAGGACGACGGCACGCCCGGCGCGCTGCTGGGCTGGAACCTGTGCTTCGAGCACGGCGGCAAGCTGATCGACAAGTACATCGGCCTGTCCTACCCGGCCGCGCGCGAGGCCAATCTCTACTTCGTGAGCTGGATGGTCAACCTCGAATACGCCATCGAACGCGGCCTGAGCCACTACGTGGCCGGCTGGACCGACCCCGAGGTCAAGGCCCAGCTGGGCGCCAGCTTCACCTTCACGCAGCATGCGGTCTTCATCCGCAATCCGCTGCTGCGCGCACTGGGCCGGCGCTTTGCCGGCCACTTCGAAAGCGATCGCCAATGGAGCGAACAGAACTGAATGCCCAGCCCGTGGTGCTGGATGTGGATGGCTCGGTGGGGACCTTGCCCGGCGAGCTGCGCCTGCCGCTGCAGGACTGGCAGGAGCAGGTGCGCTTTGGCTGCGGCCTGCGCCGCTTTGCGCAGTTCCGCGCGGCGCTCGATGCGCAACTGCCCGCCGCGCATGGCACGGCCCTCATGGGCAGTGGCGACTTCCACCACCTGAGCTGGCCGCTGATCGAGCGCTGCATCACCGCCCAGGCCCTGTCCGCAAGCCGGCCGCTGCGCGTGGTCGTGCTGGACAACCACCCCGACAACATGCGCTTTCCCTGGGGCGTGCACTGCGGCTCCTGGGTGCGCCGCGTGGCCCTGCATCCGGCCGTCTCGCATGTGCACGTGGCCGGCATCACTTCCGGCGACATCGGCCGCGCACACGCCTGGGAGAACTACCTCACGCCGCTGCGCGCGGGCCGCCTGAGCTACTGGAGCGCGGGCGTGGACACGGGCTGGGCGCGCCGCCTGGGCGTGGACTCGGCCTTTCGCAGCTTTGCCAGCGTGGCCGAGCTGTCGCGCACGCTGGCGCGCATGCTGCGCGAGCAGGCCCAGCCCACCTACCTGAGCATCGACAAGGACGTGTTCGCGCCCGAGGTGGTGCGCACCAACTGGGACCAGGGCCGCATGCTGGAGAGCGAAGCCATGGACATCATTGGCGCGCTGTCCGGCCAGATCGTGGGCAGCGACATCACGGGCGATGTGTCTTCCTGGCGCTACACGACCTGGTGGAAGCGCTGGATGAGCGCGGGTGACGGCCAGGACACGCAGATCGGCGCGCAGACGCTGGCCACCTGGCAACTGGGCCAGCATGCGTTCAACGAGCGCCTGGTGGAGCGTCTGCAGCAGGCCGGCTGAGGCCCCACCGGAGCTGCGGCGACCGGGGCTGCGAGGTCAGGCGGCGGCCTGCTTCATGGCGCTTTCCAGCACCTGGACCAGATCGCCAAAGCGCGCGTCGTCGAACCACAGGCTGTTGCCCACCGCCACCAGGCGCTGCGCCCAGTCACGCCCCTGGTCCACCACGTCCTGGCGCGCCAGGCCCAGCACATGGTCGTAGCGGCCATAGTCGGGCAGCACATGGACAAAGGGCAGCGACAAACCCCAGCCCCGCCCCCATTGCGCGCGCAGCAGCGCATCGCGCGTGGCAGCATCGCGCAGGCGCAGCAGCAGCACGGGCCAGACGCCTTGCGCACCCGGCACGGTGTCGCCCACCACCTCGATGCCATCGATGGCCGACAGCCAGGCGCCGCGCTCACGCGCCTGGCGCTGCAGTTGCTGCTGGAAGGCCGCCAGCCGCGCCAGTGCGCGCCGGCCCACGCGGCGGCGCCAGGTGCCCAGTTCATGGCGGGGAATGCCGTCGTCGAAATCATCGCCGGCGGCCTGCACCCAGTCGCTGCCCGACAGCGCATCGCGCAGGGGACGGCCATAGGCCAGGTCCAGCCCGGCGGGGCGGTACAGCGCCGCATAGCCCAGCAGCTCCAGGCTGCGGCGCAACTCCCAGCCCCGGTCCTGGCGCACGCTGGCTGCATGTGTCTCGCGCAGTGCCTCGCGCAGCACGGGGTCGCGCGCCAGCAGCACGCCGCCCTCGAAGGTGGTCAGGCCCTTGCCCACGGCCAGGCTGTAGAAGCCCACATCGCCCTGCCAGCCCACGGGCTCGCCGCGCAGGCGCGCGCCCAGGGCCTGGGCCGCGTCCTCCACCACCCAGGCACCCACGGCGCGCGCGCAGTCCAGGGCCGTGTCCACGTCGGCCACGCGGCCGCACAGATGCGTGGGCAGCACGGCCAGCGTGCGTTCGCTGCACAGCGCTCGCAGATGGTGGCGGCTCATGTCCAGCGTGTCGGGGCGCAGGTCGCACAGGCGCAGCTGCAGGCCGCAGTGCGCCACGGCCAGGGCCACCAGCGGGCAGGTATAGGCGGGTGCGATGACTTCGCTGCGGCCCGGCGCCAGGCGGCGCAGGGTCTGCAGCGCCACCATCAACGCCGAGGTGCCAGAGCATTCAAGCTGCACGGCGGGCACGCCCAGCCACTGCGCCAGCGCCCTCGCCAGGTCGGCATCGCCCCAGGGCAGCAGGTCGGCCGCGCGCAGCGGCAGGCCTGCCGTGGGCGGCAGCACGCGTTCAGCCATGGCGCGTGCCGTGCTCGGCCGAGGCCGCCAGATGCGCGGCGCCCGCGCTGGCCGAGCCCGCGCCCGGATTGCCGCCCGCATGGCCCGGCGTGTCGTCGTCTGCGCCGGGCCCCTCGGCCTCCTGCGTCTCGCTGACGGCCAGGCAGGCGATGCCGGCCACGATGAACAGGCAGCCGATGATCTGGGGCATGCCTATGCGCTCGTCGAACAGCCAGTACGACAGCGCCAGCACGGAAAGAATCTCCAGGTGCGATGCCGCAAAGGCCGGGCCGATGGGCGCGCGCTTGAGCAAGGTCATCCACGAGAAAAAGGCGCCGATGTAACCCACGAAGGCGCCATAGATCCAGGGCTGGCCGAACACGCGCGCCAGCCAGTCCACCGAGAACTCCAGCGGCAGCGCCGCATTGCCGGCCTGCTTGAAGCTCAGCTGGGCCAGCGTGTCGAAGGCCATGAGCACCAGAAAGCCAATGAAATAGAAACGTTTCATCTCAGTTATTCACGGGGCTGCGCGCCGCCCGCATCGTATGAAACTGGCGAGCCCCAAAGCCAGGGACACCGAGGAAGGGCCGCCCCGCACCGAGGGTGTCGTCCCCCTCCCGCGAAGCGAGAGAGGGCGCCGTGCACACGGGGGAAGGCGCGAAGCGACTCAGGGGGTGCTGTTTCATCTCAATGCAGGCCCACGATGGCGACGCCTATGGACACCAGAACGATGCCTGCCACGCGCATGGGTGCCAGCTTCTCGGCAAACAGCAGCCGGCCCGCGATCATGATGGCCACGATGTTGATGGAGCCCAGCAGCACGCCTTCGGACAGCGGCACCAGCGAGAGAAAGGCCAGCCACAGCACGAACTCGGCCACATAGCAGCCCACGCCCAGCCACAGCCAGGGCCTGGAGGCCATGAAGCGCCAGCGTGCCAGGCCGTCGAGGTCACCGGGCTGGCTGGCGGCGGCCTTGAAGGCCAGCTGGCCGCCGCTGTCCACCAGCACGTTCAGCACCCACAGCGTGATGACCAGCGGCGAGAGATCACTGCCCATGCGGCGCAGCCTCCACAGCCCGGCCTTCGCGGGGGGCGGCACCGCTGGCGATGCGCGCCACGAACTCGGTGGTGCGCGCGATCACGGTGCGGCGGTCGCGGTCGATGGTGACCATGTGGTAGCTGTTGTCCAGCAGCACCAGCTCGACATGGGCCTGGCTGGCGCCGTGCACGATGTCGTGGGCGTTGGCCACCGACGAGATGTCGTCGTTGCGCGCATGGATGACCAGGCAGGGCGAGCGCAGCTGGGGCAGGCGCGCCAGCACGTGGGCCGAGAGGCGGCGCAGCTCGATGATGGACCACCAGGGATTGCCCGGCAGGCCGGCCGCCGCGCTGTCGCCCGAGTGCATCTGCTCGACCACGCGTGCGCGCAGGGCCTCGTCCTTGATGCCGTAGGGCGGCTGCTCCATGAACACGCTGCGGCGGCCAATGCCCAGCGCGCGGAACAGCGGCAGCAAAAAGGCCAGGCGCGTGTAGAAGGGGATGCTCCAGCCGTCGTAGCGGAAGGTGGTGGACAGGGCGCAGACGCCGTCCACCTTGTCGGGATGACGCTGGGCCACGGCCAGCGAGAGCACGGCGCCCATGGACAGGCCGCCGACCACCACATGGTCCACATGCTGCGACAGCCGCTGCAGGCCGCCTTCCACGCTGGCCAGCCAGTCGGTCCAGCGCGTGTCCACGAGATCTTCCATGCTGCCGCAATGGCCGGCCAGCTGGACCGCATAGACGGTGAAGCCCTGCTTGTTCAGCCCCTTGGCCAGCAGACGCATCTCGGCCGGCGTGCCCGTGAGCCCGTGCACCAGCAGCACGCCGGTGCGCGCGGCCGCGCCCGTGCCGGGCATGACGAATTCATGCTCGGTCACGCAGACGCTTTCCAGCCCCGTGGCAGGCTCGCTGCGCTGAACCAAGGAGAGCCCATCACTCAAATTCATGTCAATTTTCCATGACGCTGCGCGTCGCCCTCTGACCATGAAAATGGCGTGCCCTGAAGCCAGAGACACCAAGGAAGGGCCTTGGCCGGCCGCGCCGCCCCGCACCGAAGGTGTCGTCCCCCTTGGGGGGCGCCGTGCAACGGGAAGGCGCGAAGCGACTCAGGGGGTGGTGGTACGTCATGCCAGCGCCTCCAGGCCCAGGACCACCTTGTCGAGCAAGGCCGTGGCCTGCTCGAAATGCTCGAAGGGCGCATGGGCGATGCCCCGGCTTTCGCAGTGGGCGATCAGCTTGTACTTGGCCAGCACGAAGTCGGCGCGGCCCGAGACGCAGAAGTCCGAGGTGCTGTCGCCCACATAGAGCACGCGGCCATGCTGGGCCTGCTGCTCGGCCAGGCGCTCGCACTTGCAGTTGCCGCTGGCGCGCGCGCACTGCGCGCTGGCCCAGGGCGAGTCCAGGCGCCAGCTGCGCTCGCCGGTCGGCACCAGACGGTTGGCGATGACCTGCAGATGGCCCAGGCCATGGCGTTCCAGCACATGGCGTATGGCGTAGTCGATGCCGTCGCTGACCACCTGCACCACCATGCCGTGGGCCTGGGCGGCCGCCACGAAGCCGGCGAAGCCGGGATCGATCTCGATGGTGTCCAGGTGGGCGCGCAGCTCGGCCTCGTCCATGTCCAGCAGCGCGACCTGGCCCTTCATGCATTCGCGCGAGCCGATCTCGCCGCGCTCCCAGGCGTCTTCCAGCTCCTGCCAGCCGGGCTTGCCGAAGCGGTTGAGCAGGGTGTCGGTCACGTCCAGCAGGCTGATCGTGCCGTCGAAATCGCTTTGCACCATCCAGCCGGGCGCGGCGGTGTCCAGATACAGGGGAATGCGCTTATTCATGGAACTGCACCCTTACGTTTTGGCCCACGCGCACGGCGGCGGCGGGAGCTTGCTCGAAGACCAGCACACATTCGATGACACGCACCGGCCCGCGCTGCTGGTCGTCCTGCAGCCGCGCCGTGCCATAGACGGGGCTGATGCGCAGCACGCGTGCCGAGGGCAGCTGCTGCTGTGCGGAGCCATCGGCATCCAGCGTCACCGTGGCCCGCATGCCTTCGCGCACGGCGGCGGCGAAGCTTTCGTTGATTTCGGCGCGCACCTGCAGCGGGCGCTGCGGCAGCAGCACCACGGCCGGCGTGCCGGGCACGGCCTGGCTGCCCGCGTGGGTGGCCAGGCGCACCACGGTGCCGGCCTCGGGCGCGCGCAGTTCCTGGCGCTTGTGCTGGGCGCGCAATTGTTCGAGCTTGCGCTGCGCCACCTGGGCCTCGGCCGCGGCCACGTCGATCTCGGCCTGGGCATCGCGCAGTGCCTGCGCGGCCTCGTCCACGTTCTGCGCGTCGGCCGCGCCTTCGCGGGCCGCTGCCTGCCAGCGCGCCAGGGTCTGCTTGAGCTGGGGCAGGCGCGCGGCGCGTGCCTTCTGGCGGGCCCTGGCCAGCTGGGCCTCGGACTCGGCCACGGCCAGGTCGGCCTGGCCCGTCTCGTCGGCCAGCCTCAGCAGCAGCTGGCCGCGCTGCACGGACTGGCCTTCCTTGACGGACAGCTGCTGTACCACGCCGGCCACGGCGGGCGACAGGTCCAGCAGCCCGCCTTCCACCTCGATCTTGCCGCGCGCCACGGCCACTGCCGCCGGGCCGCTTTGCTGCGCCCTGGAGCTGGCCTGGCCCGCATTGGCGGGCGCATCGTGCGAAGGACCGCAGCCCGCCAGCAGCGCGGCGGCGGCCAGCGCCGCAGCCAGTCCGGCAGTGGAAGCGGCAAGGCCGCTCAGGGGGTGCTTCATTGTTTTTCCTTCAACGGGGAGGTCTGGCGCCAGTCGCTGCGGATGGCGCCGTCCTCCATGCCGAGCACGCGGTCGGCATGGCGCACCAGGCGCGGGTCATGGCTCACGCACAGCACGGTCGTGCCATGGTTGCGCGCCGCGCGGTGCAGGATGTCGATGACGCGCTGGCCGCTTTCGGCATCCAGCGCACTCGTGGGTTCGTCGGCGAACAGCAGCTGCGGCGCCTTGGCCATGGCGCGCGCAATGGCCACGCGCTGCTTTTCGCCGCCCGACAGCTCGGCCGGGCGCATGTGGGCGCGGTGGGACAGGCCGACCTCGTCCAGCGCCTGCTGCGCGCGGCGCAGGGCCTCGTCGCTGCGCAGGCCCATGTAGCCCAGGGGCAGCTGCACCTGCTCGATGGCCGTCAGTGCCGGGAACAGGTTGAAGCCCTGGAAGACGAAGCCCGTGTGGCGCAGGCGAAACTTCTCCAGCGCCCGCGTGCCCAGCTTGCCCAGGTCCTCGCCCAGCGCCATGGCGTAGCCGCTGTCCGGCGCCTGCAGGCCCGACATCAGCGACAGCAGGGTGCTCTTGCCGCAGCCCGAAGGGCCAGAGACCAGGCTCAGTTCGCCCGCGTACAGCGATACCGACAGGCCCTGCAGCACCTGCACGCTGACCATGCCCGACAGGAAGGACTTGCACAGCCGCACGGCTTCCAGGCTGGGCGCCGTGCGGGGCACCGCCGTGGGCGCGGGGGAAGAGGCATTCATCACGTTCATGGTGTCTGGAAGTCTTCAGCGCAGCAGCGTGGCCGGGTCGGCGCGCAGCAGGCTGCGCATGGCGCCCAGGCCCGACAGCAGGGACAGCACGGCCACCAGCACGGCACAGGCCAGCACGGCCGATGCGTTCAGCGCCACGGGCACGCGGTAGGCCGTGGCCACGGCCAGCAGCACGGCGCTGGCCAGCGCGGCCATCACGAAGCCCAGGCCGCCGATCCAGCAGGCCTGCTCCACCACCACGCGGCCCAGGGCCGCGCGGCTCACGCCCAGCGCGTTGAGCACGGCGTACTCGCGCGACGAGGCAGCCACCACGGCCTTGAGCGACTGGCTGGTGACCACCGAGCCCACCAGGCAGACGATGACGGCCATGAACAGCACGCCCGCGCCGGCGCCCGTGTCGAACATCCAGTAGCGCTGCGAGCGCCGCGCGAATTCCTTGGCTGTCCATGCCTCGTAGGGGCCGAAGCTGGGCGTGGACTGGTTCAGGCGCTGCTGGACGGCCTTGGCCGAGGCGCCGGGGCGCACGCGCGCCACGAAGTAGGTGCTGCCCTGGCCCGGGTCACCGGCAATCTCGCGCGCCGTGGCCAGCGAGGCCAGCACGTTCACGCCGCCCAGGCCGCGCAGCCCGTCCACGGCGGCCACCACCTGCACGCGGTGGTTGTTGACCCAGGCCACGCCGCCCTCGCTGGCGCCCAGCGTCTGCAGGTCGGCCCGGTCCACGATCACGGCGCCGGGTTCGCGCAGGCGCTGCCGCTGCCAGGGCTGGAGCACGCGGGAAAACAGCATGGAGGCATCATCGGTGGCAATGCCGGACAGGTAGACCGACACGCCGCCGCCGTGTTCGCTGGCCGCGCCGCCGGCCGGCGTGCTGGAGCGCCAGTCGCCATCGACCCAGACGTAGGGCTCGACGGCAGTGATGTCCGGGTCCATGCGCAGGCGCATGTCCACGTCGCGGCCGATGGTGCGGCCGAAATTCACGCTCTGCGTGCCCGGGTAGCCGATCCACAGATCGGCCGAGGACGCCGTCACATACAGCGCGGCCGATCCGAAGATGCCCAGCACCAGCGCGGCCTGCATGGCCAGCAGCACGCCGGAGAAGCCCACCGCGAAAACGGAGGGAATGAACCGGCGCCACTCGTGCACCAGCGTCTTGCGCGCCAGCGCGATCATGAGGACGCCCCCTGAGCCACGGGCGCAGGGCCGTTGCCGGAATCGTCCTCCGGCCTGTCCTCGGCAGGCAGCGGCGCGCCGCCCAGGGCCTTGTACAGCGCCACATAGGCCAGGGCATGGGCGGCCAGGGCGGTGGTCTGCTCGCTGCGCGCCTGCAATGCGGCGCGCCGGGACGCCAGACCACCGAACTCGCTGTCCAGGCCCAGCTTCTGGCGCTGGTGCTGCACGCGTTCGCGCTCGGCCAGCACCTGCTGCGAGTCCTGCAGCGCGGCAATGCGCTGGCGCTGGGCACCGATGGCGGCCAGGGCGGATTCGACCTCGGCCACGCCGTCCAGCACGCTCTGGCGGTAGCCCTGGATGGCAGCCTGCAGCGCCAGCTCGCTGGCATCGGCCTGCGAGCGGCGGCGGCCCCAGTCGAACAGGGGAATGTCGATCTGCGGCCCGAAGGTGGGCGCGTTGTCCTGCGTCGTGCGCAGGTTCTGGGTGATGTTGAACGAATACAGCAGCGAGCCGCCGATCACGAAGCGCGGGTACAGCGCCGCTTGCGCAATGCCCTGCTCGGCTGCGGCGCGTTCCACGCCGGCCTGCGCCACCTGGATGTCGGGGCGCGTGCGCAGCAGGTCGGCCGGAAGGACCGCCACGCCCAGCGCCTGCGGGCCAGGCAGCGTCGCTGTCGCATCGGCCTGCAGCCATTGCGCATCGGGCCGTGTGCGGCCCAGCAGTGCGGCCAGCATGTGGGCGCTGCGGGCCTGGGTTTCACGCAGGCCCGCACGCAGGGCAGCGCTCTGGCCGGCCTGCAGCTGCAGCTGGCGCACGGCCTCGGCCGTGCCCAGGCGCTGCTGCTGGCGCACCTGGGCCAGTTGCAGGGCACGCGCATCCAGCTGCGCCTGCTCGTCGATCAGGGCCAGCTGGCGCTGGGCCATGCGGATGTCCAGGTAGCGGTGCACCACGTCGGCCACCAGGGCCACGCGCGCTGCCTGCAGGCGGCCCCGCGCATCGAGCACGGCAGCTGCGGCATTGCGCTCGCCGGCCTCGCGGGCGCCGAACAGGCCCAGGTCCCAGCTCACGTCGATGCTGGCGTGGAAATACGAGTCGATGGCTGCGATGTCCTGCAGCGTGCGCGCACCGGCCGTGAACACGGGCCGGAAGGCAGCGCCGGCCGTGCCCGCCAGCAGCCGCTGCTGGCGCAGGCGCGACTGGGCCTGGGACAGATCGAGGTTGGCGGCCAGCGCCTCCTCGACCAGGGTGTTGAGGGATTCATCGCCCCAGGCCTTCCACCAGCCCTGCAGGTCGGGTGCGGCGGCCGAGCCAGGTGCGCCCGGCGCGGCGGCGGGCAGGGGCTGTGTCCACTGCGCAGGCACCGAGCCGTCGAGCTGTGCCGGGGGCGGCGATGAGCAGCCGGCCAGCGCCAGGGCGGCGCCCAGGCACAGGCTGGAGAGGCGTTGCGTCGCGGCGGCGTGGTTCACGGGATGGACAGGCGGGAGGGGATGATCGAGGGGGAGGACCGGGAAAACGAGGCCAGGGAACCATGTCCCCGGATAGCCATTGGACGCGGCCAAGCTTGCGCGAGGTTGCAGGCTTTATGGAGGAAACATGGAGAACGCGGCGCCGTGCGCAAGCCTCTCTTGCCCATCCCGGGCGGGAGTCAGTCGCGGACCGCGCCAGATTCCCGCGGACTCGGATGATTCCGAGTTTATTTTCAGAACACTCCGATTCCAATGCCGCATACAGGTCGGTATATTGACCGGATATCGCGCCCGGTGCCGCCTGTCCCAAGGACATTGATCCATATCTTCCTGGCTGGAGTCCACAGCATGCCTTTCACAGCCATCTTGCGCCATGCATTGGCCATGCCGCTCCTCTTGATTTTCTTCATGGCCCCTATTTCATCCTGGGCCCGTTGTTCCTCCCAGGGCTGGAATGCCCAGTTTCCGGGTTCGGCCAACACCCCCACCATCGTCAACGAAAATTATCCGATTGGCAGCGTTGTCTATTCCAGGACAATGGCTTTGCAAAATACCGGGGCCGGCAGCTACCACATTTCTTGCGACAATGATTTTTATTACATAGAAGGCATTGGAACGGAAAGCAGTGGAATATATTCCACCTCCATTCCCAACCTGGGCATGAGAATCACGTGGGAAAGAGCCGCGCCTTATTCCGGGTCCATGCTGAAACAGGGCATATTCCATTCACTGCCAAGCAACAACATGACCATCGAGCTCGTGAAAACCGGGGAACTCACATCTGGCGGTTTCCTGAATGGCAGCTTCGCACGAATCTACTCTGGGACCAGCAATGCCCGTGACTTGCTGGCCACGGTATTCTTTTCGAGTGGCATCACCGTCAACGTCAGCAGCCGCCCCAGGCCGCCGACCTGCCGGGTGTCCACGGGCAAGATCGACGTAGCCATGGCCCCCGCCCCGTTCGCCGATTTCAAGGGAATCGGGACCGTCACGGCAGCCAAGGACTTCAGCATCGAGTTGACCTGCGCGGGAGGCGAAGCCAATACACGCCTGACCGCCTTCATCACGCTGACGGACGCCACCCAGGCCACCAACCGATCGAGCACGCTGACGCTGGCCCAAAACTCCAAGGCCCGGGGTGTCGGCATACAGGTACTGAGAAACAACGTGCCCGTGAGCTTCGGCCCCGACTCCGGTAGCCTGGGCAATGCCAACCAATGGAATGCGGGCCAGGTCGCACAGGGGCAGAACAGCCTGAAGATTCCGCTGAGCGCGCGCCTGGTGCAGACAGCCGGCAGCGTGACACCTGGCGTGGCCTATGGCAGGGCGACCTTCACGATGAGCTACCAATAGCCGCTGATGGGACTGCAGGAAATGAACAGCGCCAGCCTTGCGCGCGATTGCAGACTTCGTGGAGCCAATATGGAGGGCTGCGGCTCGCAGGGCATCGCACCATAATGTGCGCTTGGCCCTGCCAGCTTTCCCATGAACTCCACAGCACAGCCAACGGCAACCACCCCCCTCGTGCTCGTCGTCGAAGACGAGCCCGCCATCGCCAGCATCCTGACGGCCTATCTCGAGCGGGACGGGCTGCGTTCGCGCATGGCCTCGGACGGGCAGGAGGCGCTGCAGCTGTTCCGCCAGCTGCGGCCCGACCTGGTGCTGCTGGACATCCACCTGCCCGGCATGGATGGCATCGACGTGCTGCGCGCCATCCGCGATGACAGCCAGACGCCCGTGATCATGGTCACGGCCCTGGCCGACGATGTGGACAAGCTGCTGGCCCTGCGCCTGGGCGCCGACGACTACGTGGTCAAGCCCTTCAATCCGCCCGAGGTCGTGGCCCGCGTGCGCGCCGTGCTGCGACGCACCCAGGCGCGCAAGAACCCGGCGCCCGCGCCCATCCGCGTGGGCCCCATCGAGATCGATACCGAGGCGCACAGCGCCGTGGTCTACGACAACGAGGGCCGCGCCCTGCCGCTGCCCCTGACGCTGACCGAGTTCCGCCTGCTGGCCTGCCTGGCGGCCCAGCCTCGGCGCTGCTTCTCGCGCTCCCACCTGATCGAGCACTGCCTGCCCGAGAGCGATGCGCTGGAGCGCGTCATCGACTCGCACCTGTCCAAGCTGCGCCGCAAGCTGCAGCTGGCCGGCCAGGAAGGCCTGATCGAAACCGTGCGTGGCATCGGCTACCGGCTATGGCCCTGGGACTGAGGCCCAACCGCATCTGGGTGCGCTTCGGCCTGTGGATCACGGCCACCGTGCTCAGCACCATTGCCCTGCTGGCCATCGGCGTGCTGGTGTTCTCGGAGATCCAGTACCGCGATTTCTACAACAGCCTGCCGCCGGCCGTGCAGATCGAGCTGGACGAACTCAACGCCCAGTCGCTGGAGGACAGCCCGCGCGCCATGCAGATCTATGGCCAGTACTGGACGGGCGATCTGCTGTTCGGCGAGAAATGGTCGCTGGTCATCGGCCTGCTGGTGTGCCTGCCCTTCGGACTGGCCGTGGGCTTTTGGGTGTCTCGCCTGGTGACGCGGCCCCTGGCGTCCATGGTCGAGGTGGCCAAGCGCGTGGAGCTGGGCGACTTCAGCGCGCGCGCCCTGCCCGGCAAGGCCCACGGCGAGATGGCCGAGATGGTGGTGGCCTTCAACCGCATGATCGATTCGCTGGAGACGCTGGAGACCGAGCGCCGCGCCACGGCGGCCTCGATCTCGCATGAGCTGCGCACGCCGCTGACGGTGCTGCAGGCGCGACTGCATGCCATCTGCGATGGCGTCATCGCGGCGGACGACACCGAATTGAACACCCTGCTGTCCCAGGTCGAGCACCTGGGCCGGCTGGTGGACGACCTGCACACGCTGTCCATGGCCGATGCAGGCCAGCTCTCGCTGCAAAAGCAGCGCATGGACCTGACCCTGCTGGTGGCCGAGACGCTGGACCAGCTCCACCCCCAGCTCCAGCAGCACGGCATGCAGCTGGACCTGTCCCTGCCCGGCCCCACCGACGAAGGCATGACCGACATCCGCGCCGATGCCGACCGCATGCGCCAGATCCTCTCCAACCTGGTCAGCAACGCCATGCGCCATGCGGCCAGCGGCGCCTGGCTGGGCGTGGCGCTCACGGTGGAGTCCGATATCGAAGGCCGCGCCTGGACCGTGCTGCGCATCAGCGATGCAGGCCCCGGCCTGCCCAGCGAGCTGCGCGCCCATCCCTTCCAGCGCTTTGCCCAGGTGCCCGGCAAGCGCCGCCGCGAGGGTTCTGGCCTGGGCCTGTCCATCGTCAAGGCGCTGACCCTGTCCCAGGGCGGCAGCGTGGAGGCCGACGATTCCGAGCGGGGCGGCGCCCGCTTCACGCTGCGCTTTCCGCGCATCTGAGTCTCGGGCCCCTGGGCCCTGAGGGACTACGCAGCCTGCGCCTTGCGCAGCAGCGCATGAATGGCCCAGCCCAGCGGCTCGCGCAGTTGCTGCGGCGTCTGCTGCGGCCCCAGCGCCAGCAGCGACTGCGACACCCAGCCATAGGTCATCGTGTGCAGCAGCCGCGCCAGGGGCTGGGCCGGCTCGGGCAGCGGCGGATCGCAGTCCTGCAGCGCCATGGCCCACAGCTGCACATAGGCCTGGTAGTGGCGCCGGAAGGGCTCGGGCGCGGACACCTTGCGCTCGAGCATGAACAGCGCAGCCCACATCGGCGCCTCGCGCGCAATGCCGTCCACCAAGGTGTCCAGCAGCCGGTCCACGCGCGTGGCCGGCGCCATGCCGGCGCATCCCTGCAGCGTCTGCAGTCCCTGGGCATGCAGGGCCTGCACCTGGCGGTGGATGCACATGGCCGCCAGCGTGTCCATGTTGCCGAAGTATTCGTAGAAGGTGCCCAGGCCCACGCCGGCCACGGCCGCCACCTCGCGCACCGTGGTGCGCTCGTAGCCCTGCTCGATCACAAGCCGAACAAAGGCGTCCTGCAGCGCCTGCGAGGTGGCCTGCGCGCGCGATTGCAGGGGGCGGCGCCGCACTTTGGGCGGCTGCGGCTGCTGCCGTGAAACCCGAACACCTTTGCTGGGCATTTTTCCTAGACTTTTGCGTTGAGACCCACGATCACGGAGACACGCATGAGCACCGGCCAGACTTTGCAGACACGGCACACCTGGAACACGCACGACGTCCTGAACCAGGTCGACGAACTCACCGACTTCAACCTGCTGGAGGCCGACCCCGCCCTGGCCGAGGCCCTGCAGCGCAGCGGCGCTGCGCGCCACATCCCTTCGCTGTCGCGCTATGCGCAGCAGCTGGGCGAGCGCGCCACCTGGGAGCTGGCCGAGCAGGCCAACCGCCACACACCAGAGCTGCACCGCTTCGACGCACGCGGGCGCATCATCGACGCCGTGGAGTTCCACCCGAGCTGGCACACGCTGCTGGGACTATACCGGCAGCAGGGGCTGATCTCCCTGCCCTTCGAGGACAGCAGCGCGGGCCGCTGGAGCGCCTGGGCCGCAGGTTTCTACCTGCATGGCCAGGTCGAACAGGGCACGCTGTGCCCGGCCACCATGACCACGGCCGCCATCCCGCTGCTGCAAAAGGAACCGGCGCTGTGGCAGCAGCTGCAGGGCAAGCTGTTCAGCCACGAATACGATCCGCGCGACCTGCCCGTGGCCGACAAGGCATCGATGTGGCTGGGCATGGGCATGACCGAGAAGCAGGGCGGCTCCGACGTGCGCGCCAACACCACGGTGGCCATGCCGGTGCACGCCGGCGGGCGTGGCGGCGAGTACCTGCTGCGCGGCCACAAGTGGTTCTTCTCGGCCCCCATGTGCGATGCCCACCTGGTGGTGGCGCGCATGGGGGAAGGCGGTGGGCAGGCCTGCTTCTACGTTCCGCGCTGGCGCCCCGACGGCACAAAGAATGCGGTGCGCGTGCAGCGCCTGAAGGACAAGGTCGGCAACCGCAGCAACTCCAGCAGCGAGGTGGAGTTCGAGGACGCCTGGGGCATCCTGATGGGCGAGGAAGGCCGGGGCATTCCCACCATCATCGAGATGGCCACCTACACGCGCCTGAACTGCGTGCTGGGCAGCGCCGCCATCCTGCGCTCGGCCACGGTGCAGGCCCTGGCCTATGCGCGCCGGCGCAGCGTCTTCGGCAAGCGGCTGGCCGAGCAGCCGCTGATGCGCAGCGTGCTGGCCGATCTGGCGCTGGAGAGCGAGGCCGCGCTGCAGATCGCCATGCGCCTGGCCCAGGCCTATGAGCGTGGAGGCGACGAGGGTGATCCGCTGGAACGCGCCTGGAAACGCATCATGACGCCGGCGGCCAAGTTCTGGGTCTGCAAGCGCGGCGTGGAGTTGACGGGCGAGGCCATGGAGGTGCTGGGCGGTAACGGCTATGTGGACACGGGCGTGATGGCGCGCCTGTTCCGCGAGGCGCCCGTGAACTCGATCTGGGAAGGCTCGGGCAACGTCATGTGCCTAGACGTGCTGCGCGCCATCTCGCGCGAGCCCGACGGCGCGCAGCTGCTGCTGCAGGACCTGATCGACACGGCGGCGGGCGAGCCCGCGCTGCTGCAGCAGGCGCAGTCGCTGGCCCGGCGCCTGTCCGGCCCGCCTGACCAGCTCGAGGCCCAGGCACG
Source organism: Delftia sp. WY8 (assembly GCF_018437695.1). NCBI lineage: Bacteria > Pseudomonadati > Pseudomonadota > Betaproteobacteria > Burkholderiales > Comamonadaceae > Delftia > Delftia sp. WY8. The sequence continues at coordinate 3,659,578 of NZ_CP049795.1, read as the reverse complement.
CCGCCTGGTGCAGGACCTGGTGCTGCTGGCCCAGGCCTGCCTGCTGCGCCGCCATGCGCCGCCCGCCATGGCCGACGGCTTCATCGCCACGCGCCTGGGCGCGCAGCAGGGCGCCATGGTGGCGGGCGCCTTCGATCCCGCAGGCCTGGACATTGCCGCCATCCTGCAGCGCGCGCTGCCCGCCTGAAGTGGCCGCCGGCCCGCCACACAACAAAGCACAAGGAGACAAGACATGAACCTGCTCGACGCCTTCGACAGCGCCGTGCGCAAGACGCCTGCCAAGGCCTTTCTGCGCGACCGCGGCGCCTCCATCAGCTATGCCGACATGCAGCGGCGCTCGCAGCGCGCGGCCGCCGTCCTCCAGGCCCAGGGCGTGGGCCGGGGCGATACCGTGGCCCTGATGTGCCTGAACACGCCGGGCTTTGTCGAAGCCCTGTTCGGCGCCTGGCGCCTGGGCGCCGCGCTGGTGCCCGTCAACCACAAGCTGCAGGCGCCCGAGCTGCAGTACATCCTCGGCCACGCGCAGTGCAAGGCCCTGGTGTTTGACGCCGCACTCGCGCCCGTGGTCGCCGCCGCGCAGCACCCCTGCGCCCGCCTTGTGACCGAGGCGCAAGAGGCCGTCCCGGGTGTCCAGGACTGGGACACGCTGGTGGCGGCCGCCAGGCCCCTGGAAGGCGCGCGGCCCGCCGATGGCGACATCGCCCAGGTGCTCTACACCTCCGGCACCACGGGCCGGCCCAAGGGCTGCCTGCTGAGCCATCGCGCCGTCACGCTGGCGGCGATCACGGCCGCGCTGGGCCTGTCCATCACGCGCGAGGAACGCACGCTGATGGCCATGCCCATCTGGCATTCCTCGCCGCTCAACAACTGGTTTGGCGGCACGCTGTACATGGGCGGCACCGTGGTGCTGCTGCGCGAGTACCACCCGCAGCATTTCCTGCAGGCCGTGCAGGACGAGGGCGTGACGCTGTACTTCGGCGCGCCGGTCTCCTACTTCGCGCCGCTGCAGATGCTGCCCGACTTTGCCCGCTACGACCTGAGCAGCGTGCGCGCCTGGGTCTACGGCGGCGGCCCCATCGGCGCCGAGATGGCGCGCAAGCTGGCCACGGCCTACCGCAGCGACCGCTTCTACCAGGTCTACGGCATGACCGAGACCGGCCCCACGGGCACCACGCTCTACCCCGAGGAGCAGGTGGAGCGCGCAGGCTCCATCGGCCGCGTGGCCCTGCCCGGCGTGGACATGCGCGTGGTGCGCGACGACGGCGAGGATGCCGGCCCGGGCGACACCGGCGAGATCTGGCTGCGCACCGGCAGCGTGATGGACGGCTATCTGCACGACGCCCAGGCCACGGCTGCCGCCTTCGCACCGGGCGGCTGGTACCGCACGGGCGATCTTGCGCGCCTGGACGACGCGGGCTATCTCTTCATCGTGGACCGGACCAAGGACATGGTCATCACAGGGGGCGAGAACGTGTATTCCAAGGAGGTGGAGGATGCGATCTCGGCCCATCCCCAGGTCGCCGACGTCGCCGTCGTGGGCCGGCCCCACCCCGAATGGGGCGAGACCGTCATCGCCCATGTGGTGCTGCGCGGCGAGACCGCGCCCGATACCGAGGCGCTGCAGCAATTCCTGGCCGACAGGCTGGCACGCTACAAGATCCCGCGTGAATTCGTCTTTGCGGCCAGCCTGCCGCGCACGCCCACAGGCAAGCTGCAGAAGTTTCTGCTGCGTCAGGAGCGCAGCGCCCCCTGAGGCGCCGGCCCCTGCGTGGCCTGCTTCGCGACCTGCTTCGCGGCCTACTTCGCGGCCTTGAAATCCGACTCGCTCATGCCGCGCCGCCAATAGGCCACGACCAGCTGCTCGTGCTTTTCCAGCCCGCGCTCCTCGCGCGCCCACTGGCGCACGGCCTGGGCGGTGTCGAACTCGCCAGCGGCCCAGACGAAGCGGCTGCCGGGATGACCGGCCAACGCATCCGGCCAGCGCACGGCGCGCAGCGCGTCGATCAGCAGCGTGGTGGTCCCGGCCTCGGCAGCGCCCCGGTGCAGCCAGTGCCATTGCAGGCCTGCGGGCGCCTGCACGGGCTGCTCGTCCTGCGGGCCCTGGACTTCGGCGAAGACATGGCCGCGCGTATGCGCGGGCAGGGCGGCCGCAATGCGCAGCATGGCGGGCAGGCCGGTGTCGTCGCCGGCCAGCAGCATCCAGTCGGCCGGGGTGGCCGTGCGCCCGCCGGGGCCGGTCATGCCGATGCGCTGGCCCGGCTGGGCGCGCGCGGCCCAGGCCGACCCGGGGCCTGCATCCTCGTGCAGCACGAAGTCCACGTCGATCCATCCGTTGGCGCCGTCTTGGGCCATTCCCATCGCACGCATGGTGTACGTGCGCATGTCCAGGCGCATGTCACCCTCGGGCAGGCGCAGCAGGCCGCTGGCCGACAGCGTGGGCCATTGGGGCTCGGTCACGCCCGGCTGCGGAAACAGCAGCTTGACGTGGATGTGGGTGTCCTGCGCATAGCGCACCATGTCGTCACAGGCAAAGCGCACGCGGCGCATGTGCGGCGTGAGGTCGTGCACGGCCAGCACCTGCAGCACGCGGAAGGCCGGCGGGCGCTGCAGCGCGGCGCCGTCACCCTCCCAGGCCAGGGAGCCGTCGGCGGCGCCCGTGGCCTCCAGCAGCAGGTGGGCCAGCATGAGCTTCATGTCCTGCAGCAGTTCCACGCCGGGGGCCGCCACCTCGGCATGCACCTGCCGGCCCTCCAGCCACAGCTGGCCCCGGCCGCCTTCGTAGTCGGCCACCCAGCGCGTGCCTTCGCGGCGCACGGTGATGTCGTGCTCCTGCATGTGCCCGACGATGGCGGCAATGGCCTCGTCGGGCCTGTCCATGTGCACCGAGGTGCGCGCCTGCAGCTGTGTCATTCGCGTATGTCCTTTCTTTTGCCAGATTGCAGCACCGCCTGGCGCAAGCAGGCTTTGCGGCAGGCCTGCCGATGTTTGCGCCACGCGCCAAAGACGCCCGCCGGGCGTCAGACCCGGGCACGCACCAGCTTGGGAGAGATGCCGAAGCGGCGCTTGAAGGCCGTGGAAAAGTTGGCCGCGCTGGAATAGCCGGCCCCATGCGCGACCTCGGCCACGCTGCAGCCCGTCTGCTCCAGCGCGGCCCAGGCGCGCGCCAGCCGCTGCTCGCGCCGGTACTCGTCGATGCTGGAGCCATAGGCCAGGCGGAACTGGCGCTGCAGCGCACTGGCGCTCAGGCCCACTTCGCGTGCGATCTCGGCCAGCGTGCGGCAGCCGTCGCCGCCGCTGTCCAGCAGGGCCTTGAGGCGCGCCATGCGCCGGTGCTCGCGTACGCCCAGCACGCCCGGCACGGTCTGCGCCGGATCGGGCTCGGGCACCTCGAGGGACTGCACGGCCTCGTGCACCAGCTCCAGCGTGCGGCTGGCCAGCAGCAAGGGCGCCGAGCCCTCGCGTGCCAGCTGGATGATCTGCTCGGCCACCGCCACGGCGCGCGGCGAGGGCTGCCAGGGCCGTATGGCCAGCAATTGCTGCTCCATCCAGTGCTGCAGCAGCGGCGGCGCCGCCATGGGCAGGGTCTGTGCGGCAAACCACTGCGGCTGCACGGTGATGCTGAGCTTGCGCTCGAACTTGCCGCGCCGCCACTGCCGCATGAACATGTCGCCGGGCCGCGTGTGGATGACGGCCCCGCAGGCCTGCACATGGGCACCGGCGGCGCTGGCGGGCGCCACCTGCAGCTGCAGGCCCTGGTTGCCGAAGGCCACGTCCACGCACCCCTCCAGCAGCACGACCATGTGCAGGCCCGGCACGGCCGGCGAACGCGTGCTCATGGTGCGCAGGTCGCGGGCTTCCACGCCATGCAGCCACAGGCCGGGCTGGACCTGCCAGGCCTGCAGGTGCCCGGCCAGCAGCGCATCCTGCGCCGTGACCTCGGCATCGAGGATGCGGTAGTCGGGCCCGCTGAAGTCACAGGCACGCAGCGTGCCCCGCCCCAGCCAGCGCGGAGGGCGTGCAGGTGTTTGGACAGAGGAGAAAGCCATGGCCAGCCGGAGCGGTGCGCGCCCCACAGACAAGAATGATTCTTATTTTATGAAAGCCCCCTGCACCACGCTGGCTGCGGGGAATCCATTGCATGGCCTGGCGCGGGCAGGCCCGCGTGTGCGCCACAATGCGCCATGCTCAGCCTCCAAGACATCCAGAACGCCGCCGGCCGCCTGCGCGGCGCCGTGCTCGAAACGCCCTGCGTGGAATCGCGCACGCTGTCCCAGATCACGGGCGCGCAGGTGTATCTCAAGTTCGAGAACCTGCAGTTCACGGCCTCGTTCAAGGAACGCGGCGCCCTCAACAAGCTGGCCCAGCTCTCGCCCGAGGAGCGCGCACGCGGCGTGGTCGCCATGAGCGCCGGCAACCATGCCCAGGGCGTGGCCTACCACGCGCAGCGCCTGGGGGTGCGTGCCGTCATCGTCATGCCGCGCTTCACGCCGGGGGTGAAGGTGGAGCGCACGCGCGGCTTCGGCGCCGAGGTCGTGCTGCACGGCGACTCCCTGGCCGAGGCGCGCCAGCACGCCTACGCACTGGCCGAGCAGCAGGGCCTGTGCTTTGTCCATCCCTATGACGACGAGCAGATCGCGGCGGGCCAGGGCACCCTGGCGCTGGAAATGCTGGCCGAACAGCCGGATCTGGACCTGCTGGTCGTGGCCATTGGCGGCGGCGGCCTGATCGCGGGCGTGGCCACGGCGGCCAAGGGGCTGAACCCGGACATCGAAATCATCGGCGTGCAGACCCAGCGCTTTCCGTCCATGTTCAATGCCGTGCGCCAGGCCGAGCTGCCGATGGGCACCTCGACCATCGCCGAAGGCATTGCCGTCACCCAGCCCGGCGCGATCACGCAGGAAGTCGTGGCACGCCTGGTGGACGACATGCTGCTGGTCGATGAGGGCGACATCGAGCAGGCCGTGCTCATGCTGCTGGAGATCGAGAAGACCCTGGTCGAGGGCGCGGGCGCCGCAGGCCTGGCCGCGCTGCTGCGCCATCCGCAGCGCTTTGCGGGCAAGAAGGTGGGAATGATCCTGTCGGGCGGCAATATCGATCCGCTGCTGCTGGCAGCCATCATCGGGCGCGGAATGGTGCGCTCCGGGCGGCTGGCGCGCATCAAGGTCAGCGCGCGCGACGTGCCCGGCGTGCTGGCGCGCATCACGGCCACGGTGGCTGCAGCGGGCGCCAATATCGAGGAAGTCCACCACCAGCGCGCCTTCACCATGCTGGCCGCGCAGAGCGTGGAAATCGAGCTGGTGCTGCAGACGCGCAACAAGGCCCATATCGACGAGGTCATAGCCGCCCTTCAGGCCGAAGGCATGCAGGTCAATGCCGTCTAGCAGGCCCGGTGTCATGGCTTTCCCCGAAGGCGCCAGGGGACAGGCCTGCCTAGAATCAGGCATCCCCATTGGCAAGCCAGGAGCTTTTGCATGACGCACGATCCCGCAGCGCACCACGGCGAGCAGCCGGCCCCCGAAGACGCCACCGAGGCCGTCGTCCCCTACATGCCTGTCATCCTGCCCCTGGCAGGCGCCGTGCTGATGTTTCTGCTGGCCTTCATTGCCGTCAACATGGCCTGATTCCGGCCCTCCTGCCCCTGCACCAGGCCCCGCTTTGCGGGGCTTTTTGCTTGCCTTTTCAACAGGCAATTTCATCGTTCATATTGCATACTTCAATGCATAGAATGCATAGTTTTTGCCATTCGTTTGCTGACAAATTCGTGACCGCTCCCTAGAATCGAATCCCCAGCCGGTGCGCCGCCAGCTTCCGCCAGCGCCGCTTCGCCGCCCAGAGAAGAGCTTCCTTCGCGCGCCGACTGAACGAGAGCCCGTTTCTCAAAGTTGGCGCGGTGCAGCAGGCGCGTCCCCTTTGAAAAACTGGTTTTTTCAATTGAAGGAAGCTCCGCGATGAACGCACCCGTCATGCAAGGCCTGAACATCCAGGCCCCCGCCTATGTCAAGAACAGCCGCCTGATCGCCTGGGTGGCCGAGATGGCCGCACTGTGCAAGCCCGCCAAAATCCATTGGTGCGATGGCTCGCAGGAGGAATACGAGCAGCTGTGCCAGCAGCTCGTCGATGCCGGCACCTTCAAGAAGCTCGATCCCGTCAAGCGCCCCGGCAGCTACCTGGCCTGGTCCGATCCGTCCGATGTGGCGCGCGTCGAGGACCGCACCTACATCTGCTCGGCCAACAAGGAAGACGCAGGCCCGACCAACAACTGGATGGCCCCGAACGAGATGCGCGCCACGCTGCAGCCGCTGTTCGACGGCTGCATGGCCGGCCGCACCATGTATGTGGTGCCTTTCTCCATGGGCCCGCTGGGCTCGCCCATCGCCCACGTGGGCGTGGAGCTGTCCGACAGCGCCTATGTGGCCGTCAACATGAAGATCATGACCCGCATGGGCCGTGCCGTGTATGACGTGATCGGCGTGGAAGGCGAGTTCGTTCCCTGCGTGCACACCGTGGGCGCGCCCCTGGCCGAAGGCGAGAAGGACCAGACCAGCTGGCCCTGCAACAAGACCAAGTACATCGTCCACTACCCCGAGACGCGCGAAATCTGGAGCTATGGCTCGGGCTACGGCGGCAACGCCCTGCTGGGCAAGAAGTGCTTTGCGCTGCGCATCGCCTCCACCATGGGCCGCGACCAGGGCTGGCTGGCCGAGCACATGCTCATCCTGGGCGTGACCAACCCCGAAGGCAAGAAGTACCACGTGGCTGCGGCCTTCCCCAGCGCCTGCGGCAAGACCAACTTCTCCATGCTGGTGCCGCCCAAGGTCTTCGAAGGCTGGAAGGTCACCACCATCGGCGACGACATCGCCTGGATCAAGCCCCAGGCCGACGGCTCGCTGCGCGCGATCAACCCCGAAGCCGGCTATTTCGGCGTGGCCCCGGGCACGAACTACCACACCAACCCCAACTGCATGGCCAGCCTCGACAAGAACGTGATCTTCACGAACGTCGCGCTGACCGACGACAACGACGTGTGGTGGGAAGGCATGGACAAGGACACCGGCAAGCTGCCCGATCACCTGATCGACTGGCAAGGCAAGGACTGGACGCCCCAGATCGCCCGCGAGACCGGCGCCAAGGCCGCCCACCCCAACGCCCGCTTCACCGTGGCCGCGACCAACAACCCCGCGCTGGACGAAGCCTGGGACGATCCCAAGGGCGTGAAGATCGACGCCATCATCTTCGGCGGCCGCCGCTCCACCACCGTGCCGCTGGTGACCGAGGCCCGCAACTGGACCGAAGGCGTCTACATGGCCGCCACCATGGGCTCGGAAACCACGGCCGCCGCCTTCGGCGCCCAGGGCGTGGTGCGCCGCGACCCCTTCGCCATGCTGCCGTTTGCCGGCTACAACATGAGCGACTACTTCCAGCACTGGCTCACGCTGGGCGCCAAGATCCAGGCCCAGGGCGCGGCCCTGCCCAAGATCTTCACCACCAACTGGTTCCGCAAGAATGCCGACGGCAAGTTCGTCTGGCCCGGCTACGGCGAGAACATGCGCGTGCTCAAGTGGATGATCGACCGCCTCGAAGGTCAGGCACAGGGCGAGCAGACCGCCTTCGGCATTGCGCCCCAGTACGCCGAGATCAACTGGACCGGCCTGGACTTCTCCGCCGACCAGTTCGCCAGCGTGACCAGCATCGACAAGGCCGCCTGGGCCGAGGAAATGCAGCTGCACACCGAGCACTTCGACAAGCTGGCCCACAAGCTGCCCCAGGAGCTGCTGGTGACCAAGGCCGAACTGGAAAAGCGCCTGGGGACATAAAGCTCCCCCTGAGCGGCTACGCCGCTTCCCCCTCTCGCTTCGCGGGGGGACGGCACCCTCGGTGCGGGGCGGCCCTTCCTCGGTGCCCCTTGCTTTGGGCAGCGCCAGTTTCATGGACTGTGGAAGATGCACAGAACAATGAATCCCTGAGTAGCTCTCGACCCATGGAAAAAGCCTCGCAGTGCGAGGCTTTTTTTGTGGCGTTTCAACGACGCCCCCAGACAACAAAAAAGCCGCGCCTTGTGGGCAGCGGCTTTTTTTGGAGGAGCGCCGCAAGGCGCCCCAGGCAGAGATCAGCTACCTTGCCTATCCATGGCGCGGGCCAGGTCGGCCATCAGGCGGGCGTCCTGCAGGGCGGCGTTCCAGATGCGCTCGTCAGCGGCGGCCTGCTGGCGGCTCTCGGTCCAGGCGCGGTAGCCGGCACGGGCCATCATGGCGGCGCGGCGGGCGGGGGCGGAGAACAGGGCCAGGCCCATGAAGGCGGCAACCCACAGCACGACCCAGGCGCCCAGCATGTGGCCGTCGGTCCAGTTGTGGGCGACCTCGTTGACCACCACCATCAGCGCGGCCACCAGGGCAGCGAGCAGCAGGGCGCTGGCGCCGCGCTTGCCGGAGAAACGCTTGACGGCGCTCTTGCGGTCGTCGGCGGCTTGATAGACATGCACCACACCAGGGTGCTCGACACAGTAGGAGTTGTAAATGAAGTTGCTCATGGCAGATAAACCCAGTTAAATGGCCGCTTTTGACGGCGTGGCGGGCGACTAGGGGTAACTATAGGGTTTACCCTAGAGTTCTTCAAATTTATATCTTGAATCTGTAGCATTCACGTCAGTGATGACTCAGCGCTCGCTGCCACGGCCATGTCCGCCCTGAACTTCCGCACACTGGATCTGAACCTGCTGCGCGTCTTCGACGAGGTGATGGCGGAGCGCAGCCTCACGCGGGCGGCCCACAAGCTGGCCATCACCCAGCCGGCCGTGAGCAATGCGCTGCGCCGCCTGCGCGAGGCGCTGGGCGACGAGCTCCTGGTGCGCCAGGGCCAGGGCGTGGAGCCCACGCCGCGCGCGCTGGCGCTGTGGCCCGTGATCCGCGAGGCGCTGCAGCAGCTGCAGGACACGCTGACGCCAGGCGAATTCCACCCATCCACCGCCACCGCCACCTTTGTGCTGGCCATGGCCGACGCCACGGCCGCCACGCTGATTCCTCCCATGTTCAGCCTGCTGGAGCGCGAGGCGCCCGGCATCGGCATCCGCGTGCTGCCGCTGACCACGCGCGACCCGCGCAGCCTGCTGGAGGCCGGCGAGGCCGACATGGCCGTGGGCTACTTCCCCGCCGCGCTGGCCGACCTGACGGCGCGCGCGCAGTCGGGCGCCCTGGTGGCCTTCGACAGCCGGCGCCTGTATGAAGGCGAGTACCTGTGCGTGATGCGCCAGGGCCATCCGCTGGCCGATGTGCCGCTGACGCTGGACAACTACTGCGCGGCGCGCCACATGCTGGTGAGCTTCTCGGGCCGCTCCTTCGGCTTCATCGACGAGGCCCTGGCCTCGCTGGGCCGCACGCGCCAGGTGGTGCTTACCGTCAACCAGTTCTTCACGGCCGGGCGCGTGGTCATGACCTCCAATCTGCTGACCATATTGCCGCGCCACTTCGTGCCCGTGACCGGCATGGCCGACAAGCTGGTGCTGCGCGAGCTGCCCTTCGACGTGCAGCCCGTGCACGTGGACGCGCTGTGGCGCCGGCGCGGCCAGCATCCTCAGGCCTACGACTGGCTGCTGCGCACGCTCACGCGCTCTGCAGAGGCGACCTTCCCGCACACCTGAGCGCCGTTTGCGGGGCGCCCGCGCCAGCGCAGGTTCTACACTTGGCCGCATGAAGATCCAGCTGCTGTCCGACCTGCACCTCGAGGCCCATCCGCATTTCACCGCAGAGCCCGCACCCGATGCCGACGTGCTGGTGCTGGCCGGCGACATAGGCTCCTACCAGAGCGGCAGCCTGCTGCCGGGCCAGGATTTCGGGCTGGAGCGCTTCTCTCCCCTGCCCCAGTACGCGGGCTGGCCCTGCCCCGTGATCTTCGTGCCGGGCAACCATGAGTACGACATGCAGGACTTCGACGCCGCCCACGCCCGCCTGCGTGCCACCTGCGAGCGCATGGGCATGGTCTGGCTGGAGCGCGAGACGGCCGTGCTGGACGGCGTGCGCTTCGTGGGCACCACGCTGTGGAGCGACTACGACGCCATGTCCATGCATGAAGGCGTGACCGATCTGGCCCGGCTGCTCAAGCTGCGCGAGAAGGCCTTTCGCGCCGCCAATTTCTACCTGCAAAAGACCGGCGGCACGCGCGACGGCGAGCCCTTCCTGGCCGAGCCCATGCGCGAGCAGTCGCTGGTCTGCCAGCAATGGCTGCGCCAGGCGCTGGCCAGGCCCTTCGATGGCCCCACGGTGGCCGTCACGCATTTCGCGCCCAGCCTGCGCAGCGCCGACCCGCGCTACGGCCTGGTGCCGGGCACGGCCGGCTTTTGCAACGTGCTGGATGAACTGCTGCCCTTTGCCGATCTGTGGCTGCACGGCCACCTGCATTCGCCCAGCGACTATGTGGCCGAGGGCCTGCGCGGCGATGGCAGCGCCTGGCGCTGCCGCGTGGTGGCCAACCCGCTGGGCTACGCGCGCAAGGGCGAGCAGGAGGGGTTTTCGCCGCGCTCTACCATCGAGTTGCCGGTGCACGCGACCGCAGGGGCGGCAGAGGCACCGGCCCGCGCTTGACCTGGATCAAGCACTCCACCCCGGCTTGGGCTTAGTCTCGGGCCATACCCAAGGAGGACCTTCATGAACATCCTGCTCGCTGTCGATGGCAGCCCCTACACCCAGAAGATGCTGGCCTACCTGACCTCGCACCCGGAGATCCTGGGTTCGGCCCACAGCTACAGCGCCATCACCGTCCAGCCCCAGCTGCCGGCCCGCGCGCGCGCCGCCCTGGGCAAGGACGTGGTGGACGAGTACTACGCCGAGGAGTCGACCAAGGTGCTGGACCCCGTGTGCAGCTACCTGGCCGAGCACGGCGTGCAGGCAGCCCGCCTGAGCAAGGTCGGCCCGATTGCCGACTCCATCATCAAGGCGGCCGAAGAAGGCAAGTTCGACCTGCTGGTCATGGGCACGCATGGCCACGGCACGCTGGGCCGCCTGGTCATGGGCTCGGTCAGCACCCAGGTGCTGGCCGGCAGCCAGGTGCCTGTGCTGCTGATCCGCTGATCGACCGCTCAATACGCTGCCCCGTGCACACGCAGCGCCCATAACCAGAAAAAGCAAAGCGCGGGCATCACGGCGCAATGAGGCAAGGACGGCTCCCCTGAGGGAGCCGTCTTTTTTTGCATGGTGCCTTCCCACCATCCTGCGGGCCTGCCGTCACCGGGCTGTCACAGCCGCCTCTTACAGTCGCGCGATTTGTCACACAGGGGGATGGTGAGCATGCGCGCGAGTACTTTGGATTGGCGGCACAAGGCGATTGCAACGGCCTGCCTGGCCCTTTGTGGCGCTGCATGGTCCGCGCCCTTCACCCCGGGCAACCTGGTGGCCTACCGCGTGGGCACGGGCACAGGCGCGCTGCCCGTGTTCCTGGATGAGTACCGCGTGGACGGCACCCTGGTGCAATCGCTGCCGCTGTCAGGCGGAGCGACGCCGCTGACGGCCAGCAGCAAGGGCTCGGAAGGCCTGCTCAACCGCTCGGACAATGGCCTGTGCCTGGTGGTTCCCGGCTATGCCGTGGCCACCGGCGGCACCGAGCCCAACGGCGTCACTGCAGCGGCGGCCCCGCGCGCCGTGGCCGTGGTGGGGTTCGACTCCGACGTGAAAAGCCTGCGCGCGCTCGGCACCACGGCCTTCAGCAAGGACACCATCCGCGGTGCAGCCAGCAGCGACTGCGGCGCCGTCTGGGCCAGCGGCAAGGGTACGGCCACGGCCAACAATGGCATCTGGCACGTGGCTGCCGACGGCACGGGCATCTCCCAACTGAACAGCAGCAATGTCCAGGGCCTGGCGGTCGCCGGCGGCCAGTTGATCGCCGCCATCAACGGCGGCTCGCTCAACCAGATCGGCACGAATTTGCCGACCACGGGCATCCAGACGGCCCTGCCCCTGGCGGGCCTGACGCCCTCCACCTACCGCGGCATCGCCTTCCTGCAACTCGATGGCGGCCCCGCGCTGGCGAACACCGTCTACGTGGCGGACAACGATACCGGCGCCATCCGGAAATTCCGCCTCTCGATGGACGGCACCAGCTGGCAGCCCGCAGGCTCCATTGCCGGCCTGTCCAAAGTCCACGGCCTGGCCGCCTTCGATACCGGCGGCGGCAATGTGATGCTGATGGCCACCGACACCACGGGCCGCCTGTACCGCGCCTTCGATCACGGCGGCTACGCCGGCACGCTGTCGGGCACGGCCGAGTCCATCGCCGCGCCGCAGGACGGCGTGTTCTATGGCGTGGCCTGGGCCCCGCTGGAGACCGTGCCGGCGACCGTGCCCGCCGCCCCCTCCAACCTGACGGCCACCCCGGCCGGCAACCGCGTGACGGCCGCCTGGGACGCCGTGCCGGGCGCAGCCTACTACGTGGTGGAGCTGTCGCAGGACAGCTTTGCATCGGTAGCCTCCACGGCCGTGGCCCTGGGCAACAGCCAGGCGCTGGAAGGCCTGCAGCCCGGCAGCTATACGCTGCGCGTGCGCGCGGTCAACGGCCTCGGCGGGAGCACGGCTGCAGTGGGCGTGCCTTTCATGGCCTCGGCCCCGCCGACGGCCTCGCTGCCCGAACTGACCGCGTTTTCCGGCGTGGTCGGCGACGCCAACGACCCGCTGGCCTCGGCAGGCATCGGCTTCACGGTGCAGGATGCGGGGGGCGCTGGCGGCGTACAGGTCACTGCGCGTTCGAGCAACCAGGCCGTGGTGGCCGACGCAGGCCTGGCCGCGTCCAACCAGGCCGGCAACGCCGTGCTCAGGATCACGCCCACGGGCGTGGGCTATGCCGACATCACCGTCACGCTGACCAACGCGGGCGGCGCCTCCGTCAGCCGCACCATCAAGTACGCGGCCTCGGCCAATACCGCAGCCAACACCAGCCCGCGCTGGCTGGCCGGGCGCTCGGACGCATCGACGGCCATCGTCATCGATGCCGCCACCATGCTGGTGGGCGACGACGAGGCGCCCGCCCAGGATGCCTCGGGCAATGCGCTGCCGGCCGGCAACTCCTTCTCGGCCTATGGCCCGGCCGGCGGGCTGCCCGTCAAGCCGCTGATGCTGGACAGGACCGCCCTGGGCCTGGCCGATGCCGCCGCCTGCACCGCCCCCGGCCTCACGGGCCTGGACAGCTGCAAGAGCGACGAGGAAATGGACATCGAGGCCAGCTTTGCCCTGGGCAGCCGCGTGTACGTGGCAGGCTCGCACTCCAACAACAAGAGCGGCAAGTCGCGCACCGACCGCTGGCGCCTGGCGGCGATGGATGTGACCGGCTCCGGCGCCTCCACGGCGCTGACCGCCAGTGGCTACTACCGCTGGCTGCGCGAGGACCTGCGCAGCTGGGACGCGGCCGCGCATGACGGCCTTGCCGCCAACTACCTGGGCCTGGTGGCCAGCTCGGACGGCGGCGCCACCAAGGCGCCCGAGGCCGAGACGATGAGCGGCTTTTCCATCGAAGGCATGTCCACCAGCCCCGACAACGGCGCCGCCTGGCTGGGCTTTCGCGCGCCGCTGGTGCCGGCACCGGGCGCGCCCGCCGTCACGGCGGACGACGCCACGGGCCGCACGCATGCGCTGATCGTGCCCGTGACCAACTTCGCGGCCCTGCCTGCGGCCGATGGCGGCAGCAAGGGCAGCGCGTCCATGGGCCCGCCGATTCGCCTGGACCTGGGCGGCCGCGGCATCCGCGAAATCCGCAAGAACGCAGCCGGCGAGTACCTGATCATTGCCGGCCCCTCGGCCAGCGCCACGGGCACCGCGCCGCGCAACTTCCAGCTCTACTCCTGGGATGGCCGCGTGAACGGCGCAGGCCTGGCCCTGAACCTGCGACCGCGCGCTGCCGACCTGGCCGCCATCACCGCACCCCACACCGCCTGCTCGGCCGAAGGCATAGGCGCCATGCCCGCCAGCCTGGACGCCGGCGGCAGCGTGGACATCCTCAGCGACTGCGGCGATGCCGATTTCTACGGCGATGGCACCGTGGCCAAGGACCTGCCCTATGCCGCCTGGAAAAAGGCGCGCCTGGACAGCCTGGCGGTGCCGGCGCTGTCCACCGTGGCCCTGTCCGCCCAGGCAGTGGACCAGACATCGGCCGTGGTCCAGGCCACGCCCAGCGTGGGCGGCAGCCTGCGCGCCGTGGCCCTGCCTGCCAATGCGCCCGTCCCCAGCTGGGAACAGGTCATGGCCGGCCTGGATGCCGCCGGCCTGCCGGCCCCTGCCAGCAACACGGTCAGCACCGCAGCCGGCACGGCCGCCACGCTGTCCTTCACCGGCCTGGACCCTGCCGTGAGCTACCGCGTGCATGCGGTCAACCTGCCGGCCTCGGGCACGGCCAGCGCGCCGGCTGTGCTGGCCCTGAGCAAGCCCGTGCCCATCGGCACGCAGATCGGCACGGGCAGCAACACGGCAGGTGTCAGCAACGGCACGGGCAATGTGGGTGCGGACCAATGGCAGTTCGCCTCGAACTCGGCAGGCTTTCAGCCCGCGCCCTCGCAAAGCCCGCTGCCGGGCGGCCTGCGCATGCCCTACGGCAGCCTGAGCTTCGTGCTCATGGGCGGCACGCCGGGCTCCATGGCCACCATCCGCATGGACCTGCCTGAAGCCGCACCCGCCCAGGCCACGCTCTGGAAGTACGGCCCCACGGCCGCCACGCCCACGGCGCACTGGTATGAGCTGGCCGCGTCGGCCTACCGCTTCGCACCCGACCGCCGCTCGGTGAGCTTCGACATCACCGACGGGCAGACGGGAGACAGCGACCTGACCGTCAACGGCGTCATCGTGGACCCCGTGTCGGTGGCCGCGCCTGCGGCCCTGCCGCCCGGCGCCACGGCCACCCCCGTGCCCGGCCTGTCCACACTGGCCCAGGCGCTGCTGGCGCTGGCCCTGAGCGGCATGGCCGCACTGCGCCGCCGCCGCGGCTGACGCCCGCGCGCCTTCTGTACCGGCCGCACCCGGTACCCCCTTCAAGCCCCTGCACGGTTCGCCGCGCAGGGGCTTTTTGCTGCGGCCTGGGAAAACCCTGAATCCACCGTGTTGACGGGGCTTGTTGCAAAAACAATAATTACCACGTTAACTAAATCCACACCATGCAGATTCAGCCCTTTCTCCTGGATGACGGCCTTGCGCTGGGCACGGTCTACGGCACGCTGCTCAACCAGCAGGCCACCGTGCAGCGCCTGTCGCCGCAGTTCGACAGCGCGCCCTACAAGGCCGCTCCGCGCGCTCCCGTGCTCTATCTCAAGCCGCGCAATACCTGGGCGCGCGATGGCGCTGCGGTGGCCGTGCCGGCCGATCCGGGCGAGGTCCGCGTCGATGCCAGCATCGGCCTGGTGATCGGCCGCAGCGCCACGCGCGTCAGCGAAGCAACGGCCCTGGACCATGTGGCCGGCTGGCTGATCGCCAGCGACCTCACGCTGCCGCACGAGAACTACTACCGCCCCGCCATCCGCCAGCGCTGCCGCGACGGTTTCTGCCCGCTGGGCGCCCTCGTTCGCGGCACAGGCTTTGACGCACAGGCGGCTACGCTCACGGTGTCCATCAATGGTGAACAGGTCTGGCAGCGCGGTTTTGCCGATCTGGTGCGCTCGCCCGCAAGGCTGCTGGCCGACGTGACCGAATTCATGACGCTGTCGCCCGGCGACGTGCTGCTGCTGGGCCCGGGCGAAGGCGCGCCGCTGGCGCGGCCCGGGGACCGCGTGGTCATCGAGGTGCCCGGCCTGGGCCGGCTCACGCATTCGGTGGTGGCAGAACAGGGAGCAGCAGCATGAAGCACGGACGCGTCATCTTCGAAGGACAGACCCTGCAGGTCACCGAAGGCCCGCACGGACAGGTGCAGTTGCCCGATGGCCGCCTGGTGGCGGAGACCGCCGTGCAGTGGCTGCCGCCGCTGCAGTTCGGCACCGTCTTCGCGCTGGGCCTGAACTATGCGGACCATGCCAAGGAAATCGCCTTCAACAAGGCGCCCGAGGAACCGCTGGTCTTCCTCAAGGGCCCGAACACGCTGAACGGCCACCGCGGCCGGACGTACCGGCCCGCCGACGTGGCCTACATGCACTTCGAGTGCGAGTTGGGCGTGGTCATCGGCAAGACCTGCCGCAACGTGCGCCGCGAGGATGCCTACAGCGTGGTCGCCGGCTACTGCACGGCCAACGACTACGCCATACGCGACTACCTGGAGAACTTCTACCGGCCCAACCTGCGCGTGAAGAACCGCGACGGCGCCACGCCCGTGGGCCCGTGGTTCGTCGATGCGGCCGATGTGCCCGACCCCATGAACCTGCGCCTGCGCAGCTGGGTCAACGGCGAGCTCAAGCAGGACGGCAGCACGCGCGACATGGTGCATGACATCCCCTCGCTGATCGCCCACCTGTCGGGCTTCATGACGCTGAACCCCGGCGATCTCATCCTCACCGGCACGCCCGACGGCGTGGCCGACTCCCGCGTGGGCGACGAGATCGTCACCGAGATCGAAGGCCTGGGCCGCCTGGTCAACACCATCGTCGGCGACGCGCCGGCCGCCTCCTGAACCCACCGCACACGCCAAGGAATCCCCATGCGCATTGACCACCTGATCGACGGCAAGGCCGTCGCCGGCAAGGACTATTTCGAGACCGTCAACCCCGCCACCCAGGAGGTGCTGGCCGAGGTCGCCGCAGGCGGCGAGGCCGAGGTGCAGGCCGCCGTTGCCGCCGCGAAGAACGCCTTCCCGAAATGGGCCAACACGCCCGCCACCGAACGCGCCAAGCTCGTGCGCAAGCTGGGCGACCTGATCGCCCGCCATGTGCCCGAGATCGCGCAGACCGAGACCAACGACTGCGGCCAGGTCATCGCCCAGACGGGCAAGCAGCTGGTGCCGCGCGCGGCCGACAACTTCTACTACTTTGCCGAGATGTGCACGCGCGTGGACGGCCACACCTATCCCACGCCCACGCACCTGAACTACACCCTGTTCCACCCCGTGGGCGTGTGCGCGCTGATCTCGCCCTGGAACGTGCCCTTCATGACGGCCACCTGGAAGGTGGCGCCCTGCCTGGCCTTCGGCAACACGGCCGTGCTCAAGATGAGCGAGCTGTCGCCCATGACGGCCGCGCGCCTGGGCGAGCTGGCGCTGGAGGCCGGCATTCCGCCCGGCGTGCTCAACCTGGTGCACGGCTACGGCAAGGACGCGGGCGAGCCCCTGGTGCGCCACCGCGATGTGCGCGCCGTCTCGTTCACGGGCTCGACCCAGACCGGCAACCGCATCGTGCAGGCCGCCGGCCTCAAGAAGTTCAGCATGGAGCTGGGCGGCAAGAGCCCCTTCGTGATCTTTGACGACGCCGACTTCGAGCGCGCGCTGGATGCGGCCGTGTTCATGATCTTCTCCAACAACGGCGAGCGCTGCACGGCCGGCAGCCGCATCCTGGTGCAAAAGGGCATCTATGCGAAGTTCGTGGACCGCTTCGTGGAGCGCGCCAGGAGGATCACCGTGGGCGACCCGCTGGACGAGTCCACCATCGTCGGCCCCATGATCAGCGCCAGCCACCTGGCCAAGGTGCGCCACTACATCGAACTGGGCCAGAAGGAAGGCGCCAGCATGCTGTGCGGCGGCCTGGATGCGCCCGTGCTGCCCGAGCGCGTGCGCAAGGGCAACTACGTGCTGCCCACGGTGTTTGCCGACGTGGACAACCGCATGCAGATCGCCCAGGACGAGATCTTCGGCCCCGTGGCCTGCATCATCCCCTTCAGCGACGAGGCCGAAGCCGTGCGCCTGGCCAACGATATCCAGTACGGCCTGTCCAGCTATGTCTGGACCGAGAGCGTGGGCCGCGCCCACCGCGTGGCCGCCGCCATCGAGGCCGGCATGTGCTTCGTCAACAGCCAGAACGTGCGCGACCTGCGCCAGCCCTTCGGCGGCACCAAGGCCTCGGGCACGGGCCGCGAGGGCGGCAGCTGGAGCTACGAGGTCTTCTGCGAGCCCAAGAACGTGGCCGTCTCGCTGGGCTCGCACCATATTCCGCACTGGGGCGTCTGAACGGGCGACCAGCGACAACGACAAAGAGAACCGAGGAGACAAGACATGCAACGCCGCCATTTCCTGCAATCCACCGCAGCCACCACGGCCGCAGCGCTGATGCTCCCGGGCCTTTCCCAGGCCCAGCCCGGTAGCGCGTCCGGCACCTGGCCCGCAAAGCCGCTGCGCATCATCGTGCCCTTCACGCCGGGCGGCACCACCGACCTGGTGGCGCGCCTGGTGGGCACCGAGCTGGGCAAGTCCCTGGGCCAGCCTGTGATCGTGGAGAACAAGCCCGGCGCGGGCACGGTGATCGGCGTGGACTATGTGTCCAAGCAGCCGGCCGACGGCTACACCCTGGTGTGCGTGGCCAACAGCTTCACGGCCAACAAGACGCTGGTGAAGAACCTGCCCTACGACACCACGCGCGACCTCAAGCCCGTGGCGCTGATGGGCCTGTCCGAGCATGTGCTGGCCACCCACCCGGGCAGCGGCCTGAAGACGCTGGCCGACCTGCGCAGCCGCGCCAAGGCCAGGCCCGGCGAGCTCAGCTATGCCTCGTTCGGCAACGGCACCTCGGCCCATCTGTCGGGCGCGCTGCTGTGCCAGGAGATGGGCATCGACATGGTCCACATCCCCTACAAGGGCCAGGGCCCGGCGCTGGCCGACCTGCTGGGCGGCCAGGTGGACGTGATGTTCGGCAACTGGCCCGAGTTCCGTGGCCATGTGCAAAGCGGCAAGCTGGTGGCACTGGGCATGGCCACGCGCCAGCGCTCGCAGTTCGCTCCCCAGGTGCCCACGCTGGCCGAGCAGGGCGTGGCGCTGGAATCCAACTCCTGGCAGGGTCTGCTGGCACCGGGCGCCACGCCCGATGCGCTGGTGCAGCGCATCAATGCCGCCGTGGTCAAGGCCCTGGCCGAGCCCGCCGTGGTGGACGCCTTCGCGCGCGGCGGCATCGTCTCGCAGGCCGGCACGGCGCAGCAGTTCGCAGCCTTCGTCACCAGCGAAATCGCCAAGTACGAAGCCATCATCCGCCGCGCCAACATCACGCTGGGCTGAGGCCGACACCGGGAGCCGCCATGAGCCTGTACACCATGCAGAAATTCCTGTTCCAGCTCAACCGCGAGCCAGAGGTGCAGCGGCGCTTTGCCGAGGACCGCGCCGCGCTGCTGGCCGAGTACGCGCTGGAGCCCGAGGAGTACGAAGCCATGTTCCACGGCGACATCGGCAAGCTCTACGTGCTGGGCTGCAACGGCCAGCTGCTGATGCACTTCGCGCCGCTGCTGGGCATGCCCTGGGCCGACTACCTGCAGGCCATGCGCGACGGCGTGCAAAAGCACGGACCGGTGCGCGCGGGCGTCTACGCGATGACGACAGCCACCAACGAAAAGATCGCAGGAGTTTGAGATGAGTCTGGTATTTGCAGGCGTTTGCAGCCATGCGCCCGGCATCACGGGCCGCGCACACCTGGCCGATCCGGCCACCAGGGATGCCTTCCATGCCGCCTTCCGCGACATGGGCGCACGGCTGGAGGCGGCGCGGCCCGACGCCGTGATCGTCATCGCGGCCGAGCACTTCGCCAACTTCTTCATGAACAACATGCCGGCCTATGCCATCGGCATGGCGGACCACTACGAAGGGCCCATCGAGGACCCGGCCTGGCTGGGCATAGAGCGCCACCGCATTCCCGGCAATGCCGAGCTGTCGCGGCGCCTGATCGCCGAGGTCATGCAGACCGTGGACGTGGCCTTTGCCGAGGAGTGGAAGTTCGACCACGGCATCATGGTCCCGCTGCACTTTCTGACGCCGGCCTATGACAAGGACATCATCCCCGTCAACATCAACTGCCAGGGCCCGCCGCTGACGCCGCTGCACCGCGCCTGGGCCTTTGGCGAGGCCCTGCGCCGCGCCTGCGACAAGGCGCCCGAGCGCATCGCCATCGTGGGCACGGGCGGCATCTCGCACTGGCCGGCCACGCCCGACTCGGGCAAGGTCAACTGGGAATGGGACCAGCAGTTCATGGACCGCTGGTGCCGCAACGACCGGGACGCGCTGCTGTCGTACACCGACGCCGAGACCTACCGCGACGGCGGCCAGGGCGGCTTCGAGATCCGCAGCTTCATCGCCGTGGCCGCCGCCGCGCGCGGCGCGGGCCAGGTGCTGTACTGCCAGCCCATTCCCATCTTCGCCGTGAGCTGCACGGCCGCCACCATGGAGGTGGCCTGAATGCCGCACGTGGTCATCCTCTACACGGCCAGCCTGGACGCGCACACCGACATGACGCAGCTGTGCCGCGCCCTGGCCGACACCATGCTCACCGTGCGCGCCGAAGACGGCGCCCAGGTCTTTCCCACGGGCGGCACGCGCGTGCTGGCCTACCCCGCGCCGCACAGCGCCGTGGCCGATGGCGGGGCCGCGGGCCGCGCAGCGGGCGGCGATGGCGACTACGGCTTCATCTACATCAACCTGCGCATGGGCCGGGGCCGCTCGGCCGCCGTGCAGCAGCAGGCCGGCGACGCCCTGCTGGCCTGCGCGCGCCGCCATCTGCAGCCGCTGTTCGCGCAGCGCCACCTGGGCCTGACCGTGCAGGTCGATGAAAGCCCGGGCCAGGTGTATGACGGCAAGCACAGCACCCTCCACCCTCTCTTTTCCAGGCCTTGAAATGTTTTCCCAAGAACTGTTGACCCAACTGGCCCAGGAGCTGGACCGCAGCGAGAAGACGCGCGTGCAGGTCGAGCATTTCTCCAAGCGCTTTCCCGGCATGACCGTGGAGGATGGCTACCGCGTCTCGCGCGAATGGGTGCGCCTGCAGATCGCGGCGGGCCGCAAGGTGATAGGCCACAAGATCGGCCTGACCTCGCGCGCCATGCAGATATCGAGCCAGATCGACGAGCCCGACTACGGCACCCTGCTCGACAGCATGCTCTACCGCTGCACGCCGGGCCAGGTGCTGGACATCCCGGCCGCCCACTTCATCGCACCGCGCGTGGAGGTGGAGCTGGCCTTCGTGCTCAAGGCGCCGCTGCGCGGCCCAGGCCTGCCCGGCGGCAGGGAGATCACGCTGCAGGACGTGCTGGACGCCACCGACCATGTGACGCCGGCCATCGAGATCATCGACGCGCGCATCGAGCAGTTCGACCGCCACACCAAGGCCATGCGCAAGGTCTACGACACCATCAGCGACAACGCGGCCAATGCGGGCATCGTCACCGGCGCCGGCCGCGCTGACCCCCAGGTGATAGACCTGCCCTGGTGCGGCGCCATACTGCGCTGCAACGGCGTGGTCGAGGAGACCGGCCTGGCTGCCGGCGTGCAGGGCCATCCCGCCATCGGCGTGGCATGGCTGGCCAACAAGCTCTCGCCCTGGGGCGAGGCCCTGGAGGCCGGCCAGACCGTGCTGGCCGGCTCGTTCACGCGCCCCGTGGCTGCCCGGGCCGGCGACCTGTTCGATGCCGACTACGGCCCGCTGGGCCGCCTGCAGTTCCGCTTTGTCTAGGCGCCGTCGTCCCGACGCCTGCCCCGCCCTTATTGGAGATTTCCCATGCCGCTTGCACTGCGCGACCCCAGCCTGCTCAAGAACCTCTGCCTGATCGACGGCCAATGGCTGGCCGCCGACGATGGCAGCCGCATCGACGTCCACAACCCCGCCACGGGCGAAGCCGTCGGCCATGTGCCCCGCATGGGCGAGGCCGAGACGCAGCGCGCCATCGCCGCCGCCGAGCGCGCCTTCACCCTCTGGAAGCAGCAGACCGCCGAGGCCCGCGCGCGCCTGCTGCAGCGCTGGTTCGAGCTGATGATGGAGAACCAGGAGGACCTGGCCCTGATCATGACCAGCGAGCAGGGCAAGCCCCTGGCCGAGTCGCGCGGCGAGATCGCCTATGCGGCCTCCTACGTGCAGTGGTTTGCCGAGGAAGCCCGCCGCATCTACGGCTCCACCGTGCCGGCGCCCTGGGCCGACAAGCGCATCATCGTGACCAAGGAGCCCGTGGGGGTCTGCGCCGCGATCACGCCCTGGAACTTCCCGGCCGCCATGATCACGCGCAAGGTCGCGCCCGCCCTGGCCGCGGGCTGCACCATCATCGTCAAGCCCGCGCAGCAGACACCGCTGTCGGCCCTGGCCATGGCCGAGCTGGCCCAGCGCGCCGGCATTCCCGAGGGCGTGTTCAGCGTGATCACGGGCTCCTCGCGCGCCATCGGCGGCGTGCTCACGGCCAGCATGGCCGTGCGCAAGCTGACCTTCACGGGCTCCACCGAAGTGGGCCGCGTGCTGGCCGAGCAATGCGCGCCCACGCTCAAGAAGATGTCGCTGGAGCTGGGCGGCAACGCGCCCTTCATCGTCTTCGATGACGCGGACCTCGATGCCGCCGTGGAAGGCGCCATGGCCTCCAAGTACCGCAACACCGGCCAGACCTGCGTGTGCGCCAACCGCCTGCTGGTGCAGGACGGCGTGTACGACGCCTTCATGGCCAGGCTCAAGGTCGCCGTGCAGGCCCTCAAGGTGGGCAACGGGCTGGAGGCCGGCGTGGGCCAGGGCCCGCTGATCGACCAGGCCGCCGTGGACAAGGTCGAGGAGCTGGTGGCCGATGCCGTGAAGAACGGCGCCGAGGTCGTGCTGGGCGGCAAGCGCCATGCGCTGGGCGGCACCTTCTACGAGCCCACCATCCTGGCCAACGCCACGGACCGCATGCGCATTGCCAGGGAAGAGGTCTTCGGCCCCGTGGCGCCCGTGTTCCGCTTCAAGACCGAGGAAGAGGCCATCCGCATGGCCAACGACACCGAGTACGGCCTGGCCGCCTACTTCTACGCCCGCGACGTGGGCCGCGTGTGGCGCGTGGGCGAGGCGCTGGAGTACGGCATGGTGGGCATCAACAGCGGCATCATCAGCACGGCCGTGGCGCCGTTTGGCGGCGTCAAGCAGTCGGGCATAGGCCGCGAGGGCGGCGCCGCCGGCATAGAGGAATACCTGAGCACCAAGTACCTGTGCATGGGCCACTGAGGCCCGGACAATCACACCATGCAGACACCTGTGAACCGCTTCAAGGCCGCCATTGCGGCCGACCAACCCCAGATCGGCCTGTGGCTGGGCCTGGCCGACGCCTATTCGGCGGAAATCTGCGCGGGCGCCGGCTTCGACTGGCTCCTGATCGACGGCGAGCATTCGCCCAACGACACGCGCACCCTGCTGGCGCAGCTGCAGGCCATCGCGGCCTATCCCGACAGCCATGCCATTGCCCGCGTGCCCATGGGACACGGCGAGGTCGGCGAGATGCTGATCAAGCAGTACCTGGACATCGGCGTGCAGACCCTGCTCGTGCCCATGGTGGACACGGCCGAGCAGGCCGCACGCATCGTGCGCGCCGCGCGCTATCCGCAGGCCGACGGCCAGGGCGGCATCCGCGGCATGGGCGGCGCACGCGCATCGGCCTGGGGCCGGCGCGCCAACTACGCCCATGAAGCCAACGCCCAGGTCTGCGTGCTGGTGCAGGTGGAGACGCGCCAGGCGCTGGCCCACCTGGACGCCATTGCCGCCACCGAGGGCGTGGACGGCGTCTTCATCGGCCCGGCCGACCTGTCGGCCTCCATGGGCCACATCGGCAACCCCGGCCATCCCGAGGTGCAGGAGGCGATTGCCGACGCCATCGCGCGCATACGCCGCGCCGGCAAGGCGCCCGGCATCCTCACGCCCAACGAGGCCCTGGCGCGCAAGTACCTGGAGCTGGGCTGCACCTTCACGGCCGTGGGCCTGGACACCAGCGTGCTGGTGCAGGCCACCAGCGCGCTGGCTGCGCGCTTCAAGCAGGCAGCGGCCCCCGCGCCGAAAAGCCAGACCTATTGAGGCCCCGGCCTGACAAGGCGCGCGCAACGCCGCTCCGGGGAGGGAGCGGCGGCTGCATAGAATCCAGCCGACAGATGCTGCCGAACATGCCCCAGACCACGACCTCTTTTGCCCCCGAGCCGCTGCGCGCCTTCTCGCGCTCCCTGCCCATGGCGCTGCTGCGCGCCCGCGAATCGGTCATGGTGCGCTTTCGGCCCATGCTGCGCGCCCATGGCCTGACCGAACAGCAGTGGCGCGTGCTGCGCGCCATGGCGGCGGTCACGCACAGGCTGCGGCCCATGGAGCTGTCGCAGGCCACCTACATCAGCATGCCCAGCCTCTCGCGCCTGCTCAAGACGCTGGAAGGCCGGCAGCTGGTGGAGCGGTCGCGCCACGCCAGCGACATGCGCGGCGCCGAGTTCGAGCTCACGGCGGCCGGCCACGCCATCGTGGCCGAGATCGCGCCGCATTCCTCCGAGACCTATGCCGAGATCGAGCGCCTGGTGGGCCATGAAGAGATCGAGCAGCTCTACGCCCTGCTCGACCAGGTCGTGCAGCGCCTGGGCGCGGCCGACGGCAGCCAGGCCGAGGAATAGCCGCCCCGGCACGCCGGTCGGGCACTGCCGGGCACAATCGCCCCATGCCGCAGCCGATTGCCGTCATCGACTTTGAAACCACGGGCATGGCGCCTGCCCAGGGCGCGCGTGCCACCGAGGTCGCCATCGTGCTGATCGAGGGCGGCCAGGTCGTGGACCGTTTCCAGAGCCTGATGCGCACGGGCGCCTGGATACCGCCCTTCATCACGCGGCTGACCGGCATCACCAACGCCATGGTCGCAGCCGCGCCGCCCGCCGAGGAGGTGATGCGCGATGCCGCCCGCTTCGTGGGCAGCGCGCCCATGGTGGCGCACAACGCGGCCTTCGACAGCAAGTTCTGGCAGTCCGAACTGGCCCTGGCCGGCGAGGCCGCGCCCCAGCCCTTTGCCTGCACCGTGCTGCTGTCGCGCCGCATCTATCCGGAGGCGCCCAGCCACAGCCTGAGCCGGCTCACCGCCCACCTGGGCTTGCCCGTGGCCGAGCGTGCCCACCGGGCGCTGGCCGATGCCGAGATGGCCGCCGCCCTGCTGGCGCGCATGCAGCAGGACCTGTGCCGGCGCTATGCGCTGGCCTGGCCCGAGCATGCCCTGCTGATGCGGCTGCAGCGCTGCGCGCGCGCCCGCATGGCAGGCTGGCTGCAGGAGAACGCCGCGCCCGCCCAGATGCGCATGGCGCTGTGAGCCGGCACGGCGCACGCAAGGCAAAGACCTCCCTGGCCAAATCCCCATCGGCCGCATCTGCCGGCATCCGCACCCATAATGCACGGTTGCTGCCCGGCTACGGGCGCCCGTCCCAAACGCGGCAGCCCTGCTGCCGCCTTGCTGCCGCCTGGTTCTTGCACCCGTGAATTCCGCCCTGCCTCCTGCCGCCATGGCCAACCTGGCCCCTCAGGCCCCGTTCTCGTCGCGCGAGTTCCGCGACGCGCTGGGCCAGTTCGCCACGGGCGTGACCATCGTCACCGCGCGCAGCCCGCAGGGCCATCCGGTGGGCGTCACCGTGAGCTCGTTCAACTCGGTCTCGCTCACACCGCCGCTGGTGCTGTGGAGCATGGCGCTGTCGGCGGCCTCGCTGCCCGTGTTCCAGCATTGCTCGCACTACGCCATCCACGTGCTGTCGGCCTCGCAAAAGCCCCTGGCCGAGCTGTTCGCGCGCAAGGGCGTGGACCGCTTCGCCAACACCGCCTGGCGCAGCTCGGCCCAGGGCGTGCCGCTGCTGACCGAAGCCACCACCGTCTTCGAGTGCCGCAACCGCCATCGCCATGAAGAGGGCGACCATGTGATCTTCATCGGCGAGGTCGAGCAGTGCAGCCACCAGGCCGGCCACACGCCGCTGCTGTACCACGCAGGCCGCATGCACACGGGCGGCCTGGGCTGAGCCCGGGCCCGCGGCGGCACACTCGTCGGCTCTTTCGGCCACTCCCCCTATTCCCGTTCCTTCCCGCCTCCGGGTAATCCCCGGTCCGGGAAATCGGTGTCTGCGCATATTGTATATACAGGCTTATACATCTGATCGCAGACCCATCCGCAGGCCGACGAAGCCCGTGGATGCGGCGGCCATTTCACCAATGACGGGGGAGACAGCACATGAGTTCACCATCTGCAGGCAGCCTGCACCGAGGGCTGTCGGCCCGCCATATCCGCTTCATGGCACTGGGCTCGGCCATAGGCACGGGGCTGTTCTACGGCTCGGCCAAGGCCATACAGCAGGCGGGGCCCTCGGTGCTGATCGCCTACCTGCTGGCGGGCGCGGCGGTCTACATGGTGATGCGCGCGCTGGGCGAGATGGCCGTGCACAACCCCGTGCCCGGCTCCTTCGGCCAGTACGCCAGTGACTACCTGGGCCCGTTCGCCGGCTTCGTAACGGGCTGGACCTATACCTTCGAGATGGTCATCGTCTGCCTGGCCGACGTGACGGCCTTCGGCATCTACATGGGGTTCTGGTTTCCCGAGGTGCCGCGCTGGATCTGGGTGCTGTCCATCGTCTGCTTCATCGGCGCGCTCAACCTGTGCTCGGTCAAGGTGTTCGGCGAGATGGAGTTCTGGCTGTCCCTGCTGAAGGTGGCGGCCATCATCGCCATGATCGGCGGCGGCCTGGGCATCATGGTGTTCGGCTTCGGCATGGCGGCCGGCCAGGCACCCACCGGCGTGCAGAACCTGTGGGTGCACGGCGGCTTCATGCCCAATGGCGTCTCGGGCCTGATCGCCTCGCTGGCGGTGGTGGTGTTCGCCTTCGGCGGCATCGAGATCATCGGCATCTCGGCCGGCGAGGCCAAGGACCCGGCGCGCGTGATCCCGCGCGCCATCAACGCCGTGCCGCTGCGCATCCTGCTGTTCTACGTGCTCACGCTGTTCGTGCTGATGAGCATCTTCCCCTGGCCGCAGATCGGCAGCCAGGGCAGCCCCTTCGTGCAGATCTTCAGCGGCCTGGGCATTTCCTCGGCCGCCACCATCCTCAACATCGTGGTGATCTCGGCGGCCGTGTCGGCCATCAACAGCGACATCTTCGGCGCCGGCCGCATGCTCTACGGCATGGCGCACCAGGGCCAGGCCCCCGCCGGCTTCGGCCGCGTCTCGCGCCATGGCGTGCCCTGGATGACGGTGGTGGTGATGGCCGTGGCACTGCTGGCCGGCGTGGTGCTGAACTACCTGATTCCCGAGGACGTGTTCCTGCTGATCGCCTCCATCGCCACCTTCGCCACGGTCTGGGTCTGGCTGATGATCCTGCTGTCGCAGTTCGCGGCGCGCCGCCGCATGAGCCCGCGGCAGGTGGCCGCGCTGAAGTTCCCGGTCCCGCTGTGGCCCGCCGCGCCGCTGGCCGCCATCGGCTTCATGCTGCTGGTGCTGGGCGTGCTCGGCTACTTCCCCCACACCCGTGCCGCGCTGGTCGTGGGCGGCCTGTGGATCGTGCTGCTGGGCGCCGCCTACCTGCTGTGGGTGCGCCCCGCCGCCGCGCGTGCGCAGAGCGAGGCGATGCGGCCTGCGGCGAACGCGAACCCTTAGTCGAACTCGACCTCGGTGGCCACCACCATCGCGCCATCGACCGAGAGCCGGCCCTTGACCTCGACCACGCGCCCCACGGCAATTTGGGCAGCGCTGCCATCCTCGAAGCGCGCATTGCGATAGTCCACGCGCACGCCGCGCAGCTCGAAGATGCCGGCCAGGCTGTCGACAGCGGTGATGCGCCCCTCGATCTCGAAGCCATCGTCACTGTCCAGCCGCAGCTTGCGCTCGACCTCGGAGGCGCGAAGCACCCCGTCCTGGAACATGCCTTCGACCTCGACCAGGTCGCCCACGGCAAGGCCTGCGGGCAGGCGTGCGGCGCTGCCCGCATCCACGCTCAGGCCGTCCACGACGAAGCGGGTCGGCGAGTCCATGCGGGTGATATGGCCGGTGACGTCGGCCTCCACGCCTGCCTGTTCGGGCAGCGTGGGACGCTGCACCGACAGTGCGGTGGCCACCCACAGGCCGGCGGCATCGGGCTGGCGCGCCAGGCGCAGGCTGACCACGTCGCCGGCAGCCAGCGCGGCGGCAACCTGCACGCCGCTCCAGTTGACGACGGCCTCGCCGATGCGCAGGGTGCGGCGCGACATGTCAACGGCATCCACAGGCGCGCGCAGGCGCCAGGGCTCGTCGGCGTCATCCTCGATCTCGATGCGGCTGGCAAGAATGCGGCCCTGCGCATCGCGCAGGCCGTGGACTTCCAGCACACGGCCGACCTGCAGCGCCGCCGCGCGGCCGTCCTCGAACACCGTGGCCGCATCGACGATCACGGTCTGGCCCAGTACGGTCAGCCGGTCGCCCACGACCGCGCTCAACGGACCTTCCAGATCGCTGCGCACAAGAATCTGGCGGGCCATGGCGCGCGCCACACCATCGCTGCCGGTGGTCACGGGGTCGGCCGTGACATGGACCGCCATGCCCAGCTTGAGCGCATCGCTGGCCAGCAGGACGCCATCGCCATCGGTGATCCGGGCCTGGCGCTCGTCATACCGCACCCCATTGACCAGGATGGAGCCGAAGCCGTCAATGGTGCCCGACGCATAGCTGGCGCTGGGAGTGACTGGCGTGGGGGCGGGCTTGTCAGCCCCGCCGCCGCCGCCGCCGCAGGCGGCCAGCAGCACGGACAGCGAGAGCGCGCCAGCGCCCAGGACCCGGGGCAATGGCGGGGCGGAGCGGGAAAAGCGAAGAAAATGCATGGTGTTCGATGCCAGAAAGAAACAGATGAAAAGGCACCGCGGCGGGGCCATCGGTGCAACCGCCTGCAGTGTCGGCAAAGGCGCCTAAACCGCGCATGAATGGCGCGTTCATGCACTGTTTAAGAACGTGCACATAAGATGCGTGGCCGTGAAACTCCGCCTCGCACTTGCTGCCTTGCTGGCCCTGCCGCTGGCGCCCGCCTCTGCCACCACGCCAGCGGAGCATGAAAGCGTGCGCCGCGAGGTGCAGTCCAAGCGCCTGCGGCCCTTGGCGGAAATCCTCCAGGACGTGCAGCAGCGCCACAAAGGGCGCGTCATCGACATCGAACTCGAGCGCGGCGCCGACGGCCGGCGCTGGTACGAAATCAAGCTCGCCAATGGCCAGCGCACGGAGATCTATATCGATGCAGTCACGGGACAGGACATCCCCCGGCCGGGCGCGACCACCGCCGTGCTGATACCCATGTCCGCCGTGGCGGCAGCCGTCACCCGCTTGCATCCCGGCACCGTGCTGCAGATCGAGCTGGAGGAAACGCGCAGCCCCAGGCCCTACTACGAGATCCAGCTGCTCACGCGCGAAGGCCGTGAGCAGCTGCTGCGCGCCGACGCCCAGACGGGCCGCATCCTGGCGGAGCCTGTCCTGAGCCGGGAGCAGGCCGCCACGCTGCAACCGCTGCCGCGCATTCTTGAGGAACTGGAGCGCAAGTACCAGGCCCGCGCCACAGAGGCCGAGCTCAAGATCGACGTCCGGCAGCGCGCCTACTACGAGGTCGAGTTGCAGCTGAGCGCCGGCCGCAGCATCGAAGTGCATGTGGATGCGTACAGCGGCCAGCCCATCGAAGAGGACGGACTGCGCTGATGCGGGTGCTCATCGTCGAAGACGACGCCGATCTTGCTGCAGGCCTGCAGGCCATCCTGCAGGAGGCCGGCATGCTGGCCGAGTGCTGCGCGGACGGCCGCCTCGCCCAGGAACTGGGCAGCGTCGAACACTATGACGCCGCCTTGCTGGACCTGGGGCTGCCAGGACAGGACGGCGTCTCGGTGCTGCGCCATTGGCGCGAGCAGGGCCGCTCCTTTCCCGTGCTGGTGCTCACGGCCCGCAACCGCTGGAGCGACAAGCTCACGGCCTTCCAGGCCGGCGCGGACGACTACCTGACCAAGCCCTTTCTGCACGAGGAGGTCGTCACGCGGCTGCGCGTGCTGCACCGGCGCGCAGCAGGCGGCAGCCGGCCCCTGGTGCAGATAGGCCCGCTGGCCTACGACACCATGGCAGACCGCTTCACGCTCGAAGGTCGGCCGCTTGCGCTGACCGCGCAGGAGCAACGCATCCTGAGCTTTCTGACCAACCGGCATGGACAGCTCGTCAGCCGCGCCGACATCAGCGAGCATGTCTACGCACGCGACCTGGACCCGGACTCCAACACCGTGGACGTGTTGGTCGGCCGCATCCGCCGCAAACTGTCCCCGCATGGCCTGATCCATACCGAGCGCGGACGGGGCTTTCGCCTGCAGCAGGCCAGCGGCGACCATGCGTCCTAGGCACTGGGGCCTGTCGGAGCGCCTGCTGGCACTGAGCTTGGTGGCCACGCTGGCCTGCGGCACGGCCGCCAGCTGGCTGCTGCGCGAGCAGTTGCACGATGCGGTGCTGCGCAGCTTCAAGGCCGGCCTGCAGGACCGCGCCGAGCGGCTGCAGGCCGAGCTGCAGTCCCCGGGACCCCTGACCGGACAGGGCACGCGGCTCAATCGCGGCGAGTTCGGCCGCATTTTCTCGGGCTGGTACTGGACACTGGAGCAGGACGGGCGGCTGCAGCAGTCGCGCTCGGTCTGGGACGACAGCCTGGAGCTGGACGACGCCCGTCCCTGGCCCCGGCACAAGGGCAGCGAGACGCTGCTGTCGCTGCGCGGGCCGCAGGGGCGCGAACTGCTGGGCCTGCGCCGCAGCTTCGATGTCGCGGGCAGGCGCGTGCAGCTGCATGTCTTCGGCCCGCTGGACGGTACGCGCCAGGAATGGCGCCGAATCGACCGCATCCTGCTGGTCACCGAGCTGGGCCTGGTCGCCGCGCTGCTGCTGTGCACGGTGGCGCTGGTGCGCCTGGGATTGCAGCCGCTGCGCAGCCTGCAGCAGGCGCTGCAGGACATGGAAGACGGCACACGCACGCAGCTGGGGCGGCACTTCGGCCCCGACCTGGACCCGATTGCCGAGGCCGTGGACCAGGTGCTGCAGCGCAATGCCCAGGTCGTGGAGCGCGCGCGCCACCAGGCGGCCGACCTGAGCCATGCGCTCAAGAAGCCGCTGGCCGTGCTCGGCATCCAGGCACGCGGCCATCAGGTCGATGGCCCGTGGCTGCGTGACCAGGTACAGGCCATGTCCCACACCATCGACCGCCATCTGGCGCGCTTTGCCAGCGGCGCCGGCAGCGCCGGCAGCGTGGCGCTGGATGAGGTGCTGGCCCGGCTGCTGGATGCCATGCGCCAGATCCACGCCCAGCGGCGCCTGTCCTGGTCCATCCAGACCTCCACGCCGCTGCCCGGCCATGGGCTGCGCTGGCGCGGCGCGGCCTCGGACCTGGAGGAGATGGCGGGAAACCTGCTGGACAACGCCGGCAAGTGGGCACGCAGCCGCGTCACGCTGGCCGTGTGCCAGGATGGCACGACGACGCTGCTGCAGATCGATGACGACGGCCCAGGCCTGGCGCCGGAGCATCTCGCGCAGGCCATGGAGCGCGGTGTCCGCTTCGACGAACAGGCCCAGGGCCACGGCCTGGGCCTGGCCATCGTGCGCGACATCGCCGAGACCTATGGTGGATCGCTGGAGATGGGGCCCAGCCCGCTGGGCGGGTTGCGCTGCACGCTGCGCCTGGGCTGAGCACGGCGCCGGGCGGCGCTCAGCGCGCGGCGTCGGGCAGTTCGATCTTGACTTCGAGCACTTCCAGGTTTTCCTGGCGCTCCAGGTGCACCTTGATGTCGTTGACGTCGATGTCCACGTACTTGGAGATCACCGCCATCAGCTCCTTTTGCAGCGCAGGCAGGTAGTCGGGACCGCCGCCGTTGCCGCCCACGCGCTCGCGCGCGAGGATGATCTGCAGGCGCTCCTTGGCCACCGAGGCCGTCTTCTTCTTTTCTCCGAGCAGGAAAGAGAGCATGGACATGGCCGCTTACCTCCCCCCGAACATGCGTTTGAAGAAGCCGGGCTTTTGCGCTTCGGTGAAGCGCATGGGCTTTTCCTCGCCCAGGAAGCGCGCGACCACGTCCTGGTAGGCCTCGGCCACGTCCGAGCCCTGCATGTGCACGGCGGGAATGCCCTGGTTGGAGGCCTGCAGCACGGTTTCGGACTCGGGCACGACGCCGATCAGCTCGATGCGCAGGATGTCCTGGATGTCCTCCAGCGACAGCATCTGGCCGTCCTGCACGCGGTTGGGGTTGTAGCGCGTGATCAGCAGGTGTTCCTTGACGGTCTCGCCCGCTATGGCGCGCGCGGTCTTGGAGCTGAGCATGCCCAGGATGCGGTCGGAGTCGCGCACGGAGGAGACTTCCGGGTTGGTCACGACCAGGGCCTCGTCGGCGAAGTGCATGGCGATCAGCGCGCCGCTTTCGATGCCGGCCGGCGAGTCGCAGACGATGTACTCGAAGTCCATGCCCGCCAGATCGTCCAGGATCTTCTTGACGCCGTCCTGCGTGAGCGCATCCTTGTCACGCGTCTGGGAGGCGGCCAGCACGAAGAGGTTGTCGCACTGCTTGTCCTTGATCAGGGCCTGGTTGAGGTTGGCCTCTCCCTGGATGACGTTGATCAGGTCGTAGACCACGCGGCGCTCGCAGCCCATGATCAGGTCCAGGTTGCGCAGGCCCACGTCGAAATCGATGACGGCGGTCTTGTGCCCGCGCAATGCGAGGCCCGATGCGAAGCTGGCGCTGGTGGTGGTCTTGCCCACGCCACCCTTGCCGGAGGTCACGACGACTATTTTGGCCATGTTTGCACGGTTCCTTAAAGACTGGAGAGCAAAGAAGAAGGGTCCGGTGTCATACCGGCTCGATGAGGATTTTCTCGCCGTCGAGACGCACCTTGGCGGGCCTGGCGGCCACATCCGCCGGGAGATCGGTCTCGATTGTGCGATAGATGCCGGCAATCGACAGCAGCTGTGCTTCCATGCAGGTGCTGAAGATGCGCGCCTCGGTGTTGCCGCGCGCCCCGGCGATGGCCCTGCCGCGCAGCGGCGCGTAGACATGGACGTTGCCGTCGGCGATGACTTCGGCACCATAGCTGACCATGGCCAGCACCACGATGTCGGTGCCGCGCGCATAGACGCGCTGGCCCGAGCGCAGCGGCTTGTCCACGATGAGGGCGTCGGCCTGGGGAGCAGGCACCTCGCGCACCACCTCGACCTCGCGCACGACTTCCTGGATCTCGATCTCGGGCACCGTGGGCCGCACGGGTGCGGCCTCGGGCGCGGGCGCCAGGCCTGCGGCACGCGCCGCCTCCATCTGCGCCGGGCTGCCGCCGCGCACGGCCACGGGCACGGTGCGGTGAAAGCGCAGCGCCTCCACGAGCACGGCGAAGTCGATGGCCTCCTCGGCCTCGCGCACATGGGCCAGGTCGATCAGCACGGGGTCGTTGTCGAAGAAATCCGGGTCGTCGGCCAGGCGCTGGGCCAGGTCGGCCACGAGCGCACGTACGTCGGTATCCCGCAGGGTCACGGCCACCACGGGCAGCTGCGCGCTCTTGAGGTCGAAGCTGGGGCGGGCAGTACTCGTCGTTTCAACGGCCATGGGACTGGGAGTGCGGTGGATGGGAGAGTTGCCTCTCGACGCGCAAAGTGTACTGTGTGTGCAGTACATGGGCGCCCACTCCCGCCGGGAGGCCGGCACCGGGGAGTGTCCATTTGTGTTGTGTCACACACGGCCCATGCCCCCGTGGCGGGGGCCGGGCGGGCCCGGTCACTGAAACCGGGGCTTACGCTTCTCCACGAAGGCCATCACGGCCTCGCGGTGGTCGGCGGTCTTGTGGGCCAGGGCCTGGTAGCCGGCGGACAGCTCCAGCAGCGACTCCAGCGTGCTGTGCTCGCCCTCGCGCAGCAGGCGCTTGGTCATGCGCATCACGGCGCCGGGGTTGGCGGCGATCTTGTCGGCCAGCGCGCGTGCCGTGGGCAGCAGCTGGTCCGCCGGCACGACGCGGCTGACCAGGCCGCAGGCCAGGGCCTCCTGCGCGTCGATGGCCTCGCCCGTGAACGCCATCTCGGCCGCCTTGGCGCGGCCCACGGCGCGCGGCAGCAGCCAGGCGCCGCCGTCCCCGGGGACGATGCCCACGCGCACGAAGCTCTCGGCAAAGGTGGCCGTCTCGCTGGCGATGCGGATGTCGCACATGCAGGTCAGGTCCAGCCCCGCGCCGATGGCCGGGCCGTTGATGGCGCAGATCACGGGCACGTCCAGCTGGGTCAGGGCACGCGGAATGCGCTGTATGCCCTGGCGGTACTCCTCGCGGATGGCATCGGGCGTGAGCGCGTCGTCGAAGAAGCGCTGCATGTCCTTGACGTTGCCGCCCGAGCTGAAGATGGGGCCGGCGCCCGTGAGGATGACGGCCTTGACCGAGGCGTCGCGCCGGATCTCGTCGCAGACCTGCACGAATTCCTCCACGGCCGTGTTGCCCGTGAGCGCATTGCGCGTCTCGGGCTGGTTCATGGTGAGGGTCCAGATGGCGCCGTCGCGGGCGATGTTCAGAAAGGACATGGAGAAGACTCCTTGAGCAAGGGTTTATGCGGTGATGTCGGTGGTCGAACGGATCAGGTCCAGCGTGCTGCCCGCGTGGCCATGGACCAGCGCGGCGCCTGCCACACCGTGCCAGTACGACTCGGAGCCCGCCGTCTGGCGCCAGGCATGCAGGCGGCGCGTGAGCAGTTGCAGGTCGTATTCCTCGGTGAAGCCCATGGCGCCGTGGATGGCGTGGGCCGCCTCGGCCACGGCCAGCGCGGCCTGGCTGCAGCGCGCCTTGGCCACGGCCACGCGCAGCCGATCGGGGAAGATGCCCTGCCCCGCGCAGCCCAGCCGGGCCGCCATGCGCGCGGCGAAGACATGCTCGCTCATCACCGCCAGCTGGTGCTGAATGGCCTGGAACTTGCCGATGGGGCGGCCGAACTGCTGGCGGTCATTCGCATACTGCAGCGTGCGCTGGAACACCTCCATGAGCGCGCCCGCCAGCTGCGCCGCCACCAGGCCGGCCTGCAGCGTGCGCAGGTCCAGCCCATCCGGCAGGGCGATAGCGGGAGCAGGCGCCGCGCGGACCTGATCGGCGCTCCAGCGCAGGTTCACGTCCAGGCAGAAGGCCGCCGGCTCGGACTGCGCCTGCGCCACGGGCAGCAGGCTCCAGCCCTGCGCATGCTGCACCAGCGCGCTGTCCGCCACCGCGCCCAGGCGCACGGGTGCGCAGTGCAGGCCGCCATCCGCCTGGAGCAGGCCTTGCGCCAACGCGATGGCGCCTGGTGGACGCTCCGCCCCCGCGCCCACCAGCAACGCGCGCGCCAGCATGGTCTCGCCCAGCGGCACGGGCAGCGCATGGGCGCCGGCCAGCGACCACACATCGAACAGCTGCGCCAGCGCCAGCCCCGCGCCGCCCGCGTGCTCGGGCACCAGGGCATCGGCAAAGCCGGCCTGCTCCAGCGATTGCCACAGCGCCCGGGGCGAGCCCCCGGCCTCGATGGCGCGCACCCGCGCGGGCGTGCACTCGCCCTGCAGCAGCTGGCGTGCGGCATCGGCAAACAAATCGTCTTCCATGTCTCTCTCCATTCATGACACATGACGCCAGGCCTTGGGCGTTCCGTTTGAAACTGGCGCGCCCCAACTTAAGGGGAACCTTATTCAACGCAGGCCGAGGCCACGCGCGATCATTCCGCGCAGGATGTCGCGCGTGCCGCCGCGCAATGAATACGAAGGCGCAACCTCCGTCACGTAGTTGAGGGTGCGTAGCAGCTCCAGCGGAACCTCGGACGCCTCGCGTGCGAACAGGTCATCGGCGATGGCGGCGGGAATGGACTGCTCCAGCGTCGTGCCCAGCTCCTTGACCAGGGCCGCCTCGACGATGGGGCTTTCGCCGCGCACCAGCTTGTCCTGCACGGCCACCGACATGGCGCGCAGCGGGGCCAGCTCGGTGAACACGCGGCCGGCCAGGCGCAGCGCGCCTTCGCTGCGCTCGCCCGTTGCACGCAGCCAGGCCAGCCATTCGTCGAACAGCACGATGCTGGAGAACAGCCGCTCGGGCCCGCTGCGTTCGAAGGCCAGCTCGGCCGTGACCTGCTCCCAGCCCTGGCCTTCCTGGCCGATCAGGGCGTCGGGCGGCAGCTGCACGTTGTCGAAGAAGACTTCGCAGAAATGGCTGTCGCCCGAGAGGTCGGTGATGGGCCGCACGGTCACGCCCGGCAGCGACAGGTCCACGATGACCTGGGACAGCCCCTTGTGCCGGTCACCCGCCTCGCCCGAGGTGCGCACCAGGGCGATCATGTAGTGGCAGTGGTGGGCGTTGGTGGTCCAGATCTTCTGGCCGTTGAGCACGAAGCCCTTGCCGTTCGGCACGGCGCGCGTCTTCACGCTGGCCAGGTCCGAGCCCGCGCCGGGCTCGCTCATGCCGATGCAAAAGAAGGCCTCGCCCCAGCAGATGCGCGGCAGGTAGAACTGCTTTTGCGCCTCGGTGCCGTACTTGAGGATCAGTGGGCCGCTCTGGCGGTCGGCAATCCAGTGCGAGCCCACGGGCGCCCCGCAGGCCAGGTATTCCTCCACCAGCACGTATCGCGTGAAGGCGCTGCGCCCGCCGCCGCCGTACTCGCGCGGCAGGGTGACGCCTATCCAGCCCTTTTCGCCCAGTTGCCGGCTCAGTTCGGCGCTGTAGCCGCCCCAGGAGCGCGCACGCACATGGGGCGGCAGGCCGCTTATGGCCTGGGCGAGGAAGGCGCGCACCTCGGCGCGCAGGGCTTCGTCCTCGGCGGGGATGCGGGTCAGGGCAAGGGAATCAAGCACGCTCATTGCAGGGCTCCATGGTTGGACCCCACTCTAGGCAGCCGGTCTGTCGCAGTCCAATATTAAAAACCGCGCCACTGATACCGTTTGAATATCAGGCAGCCTGTGCCTTGGCATGCTGCGCCGCAAAGCCCACATACCAGTCCAGGCAGCCCGGGTTGGCCATGGCCTCCTTGTTGACCACCTTGTCCAGCGGCTGGCCCAGCATCAGCTTCTTGATGGGCAGCTCCTGCTTCTTGCCGCTGAGCGTGCGCGGGATCTCGGCCACCTGCACGATCTCGTCGGGCACGAAGCGCGGCGACAGGGCCTGGCGGATGGCGCCCTGCAGGCGCGCGCGCAGGGCGTCGTCCAGATCCACGCCCGGGCGCAGCACCACGAACAGCGGCATGTAGCTTTCGCGGCCCAGGTATTCGAGGTCCACGACCATGGAGTCCAGCACTTCGGGCAGGGCCTCGACGGCGCTGTAGATCTCGCTGGTGCCCATGCGCAGGCCGTGGCGGTTGATGGTGGCGTCGCTGCGGCCGTAGATGATGCAGCCGCCGTCCGGGAGGATGCGTATCCAGTCGCCGTGGCGCCAGACCGGGCCCATGGCGGCGGGGCCGTCACCGCCGCCGGGCGCGCGGCCGTGGCCGGCCGGGTACATGTCGAAGTAGCTGGACAGGTAGCGCTTGCCGTCCGCATCGCCCCACAGGTACAGCGGCATGGAGGGGATGGGCTGGGTGCAGACCAGCTCGCCCACCTCGTCGATGACGGGCTGGCCCTGCTCGTTCCAGGCCTCCACGGCCGCGCCCAGCTGGCGGCACTGCATGATGCCCGGCTGCTGGGGCAGCTCGCGGTGGCCGCCGATGAAGGCGCCCGCAAAGTCGGTTCCGCCCGAGATGTTGTTCCACCAGATGTCAGGCCGCCCCATGCCTGCGAACTGCGCCGTGCCCCAGCTTTGCACCTCGGGCGACAGGGGCGAGCCCGTGGTGCCCAGGCTGCGGATGCGCGACAGGTCGCCGCACTGCGTCAGGTCCACGCCGGCCTTCATGCAGTTGGCGTAGAAGGCCGCGCCCGAGCCGAAGCTGGTCACGCCGGTCTCGGCCGCGAAGCGCCACAGCACGCCCCAGTCGGGCCTGTCCTTGCTGCCGCCGGGGCTGCCGTCGAAGATCACGCAGGTGGTGCCGCCCAGCAGGCCCGAGACCTGGGCATTCCACATCACCCAGCCCGTGGAGCTGTACCAGTGGTAGCGCTCGCCCCAGCTGTTGGGGTGGTAGCTGCAGCCCACGTCGTTGTGCAGGGCCTTGAGCTGCAGGGCCACCAGCACCATGCCGCCATGGCCGTGGACGATGGGCTTGGGCAGGCCGGTGGTGCCGCTGGAGTAGACGATCCACAGCGGGTGGTCGAAGGGCAGCCATTCGGGCTCGAAGGCCGCCGTGGCCGCGTCGTCGCGGGCCGTGACCTGGCCGTAGTCGGCGGCATCGGCCAGCCTGGCCTGCAGGTCCAGGTTGGGCACAAGGACCACATGCTCCACGCTGGGCAGGCCCGCGCGCAGCTCCGCCAGCACGGCCATGCGGTCGATATCGCGCCCGGCGTAGTGCACGCCATCGACGGCGATCAGCGCCTTGGGCGCGATCTGGCGAAAGCGGTCCAGCACCGCGTTGGTGCCCATGTCGGGCGCGCAGATGCTCCAGACGGCGCCCAGGCTGGCCGTGGCCAGCAGGGCGACCATGGCCTCGGGGATGTTGGGCAGGTAGGCAGCCACGCGGTCGCCGCGGCCCACGCCCTGGGACTTCAGGTGCAGGGCCAGGGCGGCGACCTGGCGGCGCAGCTCGGGCCAGGACAGTTCGCGGTGGCGGCCCGTCTCGTTGCGGCTGACCACGGCGGGCATGCCGGCCGCATGGGCGGCACCCACATGGCGCAGCGCCTGGCGCGTGTAGTTGATCTGGGCGCCCGGAAACCACTGGGCGCCGGGCATGGTGTTGCGCTCCAGCACGGCCGTGTGCGGCGTGGGCGACTGCAGCGCGTTGTAGTCCCAGATGCTTTGCCAGAAGGCGTCCAGGTCGGTGACCGACCAGCGCCACAGGGCGTCGTAGCTGTCGAACTGCAGGCCGTGGCGCTCGCGCAGCCAGTCCTGGTACAGGCGGATCTGGGGGATGAAGGCAGGGGTATGGCTCATGACCGGCCACGGTACGCGCGCGCTGCCCGCGAGCCCAGACGGGAAAGCCACTAGCCTGGCACCTGGGCGACAAAGTCTGCGGGCCGGATCGCGTATCTGCGCACAAACACTGGGAAAAAATTTCCGCTTCACCCCACCTGCCAGAAAACAAATGCCTCTAATATCGCGCCAATTTTTTACAAGGAGCGATGCCACATGGGCCTTTTCCAATGGACGGAAAAATCCGCCAACCAGCTGCAACGGGGAGGCGTGATCGGCCCCGATGAGCGCCTGCCCTGGCCACAGACCGGGCTGATGGGCATACAGCACGTGATCGCCATGTTCGGCTCCACCGTGCTGGCGCCCATCCTCATGGGGTTCGATCCCAACGTGGCCGTGCTCATGAGCGGCATCGGCACGCTGATCTTCTTCCTGATCACGGGCGGCAAGGTGCCCAGCTACCTGGGTTCGTCCTTTGCCTTCATCGGCGTGGTGATCGCAGCCACGGCCTATGGCGGCAAGGGCGCCAACGGCAACATCGGCGTGGCGCTGGGCGGCATCATTGCCTGCGGTGCGGTCTATGCGCTGATCGGCCTGGTGGTGCAGATGGTGGGCACGCGCTGGATCGAGCGCTTCATGCCGCCCGTGGTCACGGGCGCCGTGGTGGCCGTGATCGGGCTGAACCTGGCGGCCATCCCCGTCAAGAACATGGCGGCCAACAACTTCGAGTCGTGGATGCAGGCCCTGACCTTCGTCTGCGTGGGCCTGGTGGCCGTGTTCACGCGCGGCATGGTGCAGCGCCTGCTGATCCTGGTGGGCCTGATCGCCGCCAGCCTGCTGTACGGCCTGTTCACCAATGTGCTGGGCATGGGCAAGCCCGTGGACCTGTCGGGCGTGATCAATGCCGCCTGGTTCGGCCTGCCCCAGTTCCACGCGCCCGTGTTCAGCGGCCCGGCCATGGTGCTCATCGTGCCCGTGGTCATCATCCTGGTGGCCGAGAACCTGGGCCACATCAAGGCCGTGACCGCCATGACCGGCAAGAACCTGGACCAGTACATGGGCCGGGCCTTCATCGGCGACGGCGTGGCCACCATGGTCAGCGGCGCGGCCGGCGGCACCGGCGTGACCACCTATGCCGAGAACATCGGCGTGATGGCCGCCACGCGCATCTACTCGACGGCCGTGTTCTTCGTGGCCGCCGTCCTGGCCGTGCTGCTGGGCTTCTCGCCCAAGTTCGGCGCGCTGATCCAGGCGATCCCGCTGCCCGTGATGGGCGGCGTGTCCATCGTGGTCTTCGGCCTGATCGCCGTGGCCGGCGCCAAGATCTGGGTGGACAACCGCGTGGACTTCTCGCAGAACAAGAACCTGATCGTGGCGGCCATCACCCTGATCCTGGGCACGGGCGACTTCACGCTCAAGTTCGGCGACTTCGCGCTGGGCGGCATCGGGACCGCGACTTTCGGCGCCATCATCCTGTACGCGCTGCTGGATCACGCACGCGACGATCAGCCACTGATTCACTGAATGTGAGCACACGCAAACATTCCTTGAGCCTTTGACTGCGCGGCAGGGCCTTTACGGGGAAACCCGAGGGCCGCTGCCAGCGCTGCTACCATCGGTTTCCGGAGATATACCGCCCTTGCGTTCTTGCATGGGGCGGTTTTTTTTAGGCTTGCAAGCCAGCGCTGCGGCACCCTGCCGGCTGGCGCGAGCCGTCAGCCGGAGCCATAGATGTCCCTCGCAGACCGCGTACGTTTCCCAGAATTCCTTTCGCGCACCATGACGGCCGAGCAGGCCGCCGCCCTGATCCCCCACGGCGTCAACGTCGGCATGAGCGGGTTCACGGGCGCGGGCTACCCCAAGGCCCTGCCCCAGGCCATCGCACAGCACGCCAAGAGCGAACACGCGGCCGGCCGTCCCTACAAGATCAATGTCTGGACCGGCGCCTCCACGGCCGCCGAGATGGACGGCGCCCTGGCCGAGGCCGGCGCACTGGGCCAGCGCCTGCCCTTCAACACCGACCCCACCTGCCGCGCCAGGATCAATGCCGGCGAGATCGACTTCATCGACATGCACCTGTCCCACGTGGCCCAGCATGCGTGGTTCGGCTTCCTGGGCCCCATGAGCGTGGCCGTGGTCGAGGTGCTGGGAGTGACCGAGGACGGACGCCTCATCCCCTCCACCGCCGTGGGCAACAACAAGACCTGGCTGGAGATCGCCGACAAGGTGATCCTGGAGGTCAACACCAAGCCGCCGGCCAAGATGGAAGGCATGCACGACATCTACTACGGCACGGCCATCCCGCCGCGCCGCGTGCCCATTGCCCTGACCCATGCCGATGACCGCATCGGCGAGCCCTACCTGCGCGTGGACCCGGCCAAGGTGGTCGCCGTGGTCGAGACCCACAAGGGCGACCGCGACAACGTCTTCGCCCAGCCCGACGCCAACTCCAACCTGATCGCCGCGTCCATCATCGACTTCCTCGCGCACGAGATGAAGATGGGCCGCCTGCCCAAGGAGATGCTGCCCATCCAGTCGGGCGTGGGCAACGTGGCCAACGCCGTGCTGGCCGGCCTGCTGACGGGGCCGTTCGAGAACCTGCTGGGCTTCACCGAGGTCCTGCAGGACGGCATGCTGGACCTGCTGCGCGCAGGCAAGATGAGCCGCGCCTCGGCCACCTCGATCTCGCTGTCCGGCAGCGCCTACAGGGACTTCGAGGAGAACATCGACTTCTACCGCGAGCGCATCATCCTGCGCCCCCAGGAGATCAGCAACCACCCCGAGCTGGTGCGCCGGCTGGGCGTGATCGCCATGAACTCCATGATCGAGGCCGACATCTACGGCAACATCAACTCCACCCACGTCATGGGCACGGGGATGATGAACGGCATCGGCGGCTCGGGCGACTTCGCGCGCAATGGCTACCTGTCCTTCTTCGTCACGCCCTCGGTGGCTAAGGGCGGCAAGATCAGCTGCATCGTGCCCATGTGCTCGCACGTGGACCATACCGAGCACGACACGCAGATCATCGTCACCGAGCAGGGCCTGGCCGACCTGCGCGGCCTGTCGCCTCGCAAGCGCGCCCAGGTCATCATCGACCGCTGCGCCCATCCCGACTTCCGCCCCCAGCTGCAGGACTACTTCGACCGCGCCCAGCGCCAGGGCGCGCTGCACACGCCGCACATCCTGGGCGAAGCGCTGAGCTGGCACCAGCGCTTTGTCGAAACGGGCGACATGCGCGCCTGAACCGCGCAAGCGCGCCAGCGCGCAGTCTCCTGGGCTACAGGCAGCCATCGGCATGGCCGCCCGGACTGGCGTAGCATGCAAGGACGGCCCACGAGGCCGTCTTTTTCGTTGCACCCACAGGACTTCTCCCATGCCGATCTGGAAGCGCAGCTTCACCCTTGAAGACATCACCTCGCTGAGCGCCGACACGGCCGTCTCGCACCTGGGCATCGAGTTCACCGAGATCGGTGACGACTTCCTGCGCGGCCGCGTGCACGTGGACCAGCGCACCTGCCAGCCCTACGGCATCCTGCACGGCGGCGTGAACGTGGTGCTGGCCGAAACCCTGGGCTCGGTGGCCGCGGCCTGCTCCATCCCCGAAGGCTGGCGCAGCGTGGGCCTGAACGTCTCGGCCAACCATGTGCGCGCCGCGCGCCAGGGCTGGGTCACGGGCACGGCCCGCCCCGTGCACCTGGGCCAGACCACCCATGTCTGGGCCATCGAACTGCACGACGAAACCGGCCGCCTGACCTGCACCTGCAGCCTGACCATGGCGCTGCTGCCGCCCACGCATGCGCAGAACGTCAAGCTCGCGGCGCAGCCGCCGGTGGCGGCCCAGCCCTGATCAAACCCCCAGCAACTCCGACAGGCGCTCCGGCTGCGCCAGCAGCTCCCGCGAATCGGCCTGCAGCGCCAGCCGGCCCTTGGCCATGACGACGGCGCGGTCGGTGTGGGCCAGGACCTTTTTGTAGTCGCGGTCCACGATCAGGGTGGAGATGCCGGTGCTGCGGATGGCGGCGATCACGCGCCAGATTTCGGCGACGACCAGGGGGGCCAGGCCTTCGGTGGCTTCGTCGAGGATGAGCAGGCGCGGGTGCGTCATCAGCGCGCGGCCTATGGACAGCATCTGCTGCTCGCCGCCAGAGAGCTGGTCGCCGCCGTTGGACAAGCGCTCCGCGAGCCGGGGGAAGGTGTCGAGCACGCGCTCCAGCGTCCAGTGGCGCTCTCCCTGCAAGCCGGGCCGGGCGCTCATGACCAGGTTCTCGCGCACGCTGAGATTGGGGAAGATGCCGCGCCCCTCTGGCACATAGCCAATGCCCAGCCGCGCCATGCGCTCGGGCGGCGCGCCCGTGCAGTCGCGGCCATCGGCGCGCAGGCGGCCACGGCGCGCGGGCACATAGCCCATGAGTGTGCGGATCAGCGTGGTCTTGCCCATGCCGTTGCGCCCCAGCAGGCCCACGGCCTGGCCCGCGCCCAGCGCCAGGCTCACGCCCTGCAGGA
The DNA here is from genome assembly GCF_018437695.1 of Delftia sp. WY8. Lineage (NCBI taxonomy): Bacteria > Pseudomonadati > Pseudomonadota > Betaproteobacteria > Burkholderiales > Comamonadaceae > Delftia > Delftia sp. WY8. The sequence goes on along the minus strand of NZ_CP049795.1, from coordinate 3,616,310 downwards.
TGTGGCTGTCGCCGTAGTAGGTATGCAGCTCGTCGATGGCGAACATGGGCTCAGTCATCGTCTTCTCCGAGATAGGCAGTACGGACCACGGGATCGACACGGATCTGCGCGGGCGTGCCCGTGGCCACCACGCTGCCGTTGACCATCACGGTGATGCGGTCGGCGATGCGGAACACGGCGTCCATGTCGTGCTCGACCAGCAGCACCGCATGGCCGCGCTTGAGCTCCTGCAGCAGGGCCAGCATGCGCTCGGTCTCCTCGGCGCCCATGCCGGCCAGCGGTTCGTCCAGCAGCAGCACACGCGGGCCGGTGGCCAGGCACATGGCCACTTCCAGCTGGCGCTTGGCGCCGTGGCTCAGCGTGCCGGCCACGGCCTGGGCCTGCCCGGCCAGGCCCGCACGCTCCAGGGCCGCATGGGCCTGGCGCAGGCTGGCCGCGCAGCGCTGTGCGGACAGGCCCAGCTGCCAGGGCCTGAGCGCCATCTGCGCCTGGGCCGCGAGCCGGCAGTTCTCCAGCGCCGAGAACTCGGGAAAGATGGTGGTGCGCTGGTAGCTGCGGCCCACGCCGGCACGCGCACGCCGGGGCTGGGGCATGCGCGTGACGTCCTGGCCGGCGAGCGCGATGCGCCCCGCGCTGGCCGCCAGATCGCCCGAGAGCATGTTGACCAGGGTGGACTTGCCCGCGCCGTTGGTGCCGATCACGGCATGGACCTCACCCTCGTGCAGGTCCAGGTCCACGCCGCCCACGGCCGTGAGCCCGCCGAAGCGGCGCGTGAGGCCGCGCACCGAAAGCAGTGCCGCATCAGCCATGTCCGGCCTCCTTGTGGTGGACCTCGTTGTGCACTCCAGCGCGTTGCCGTGCAAGGCCCGCCAGCCCGATCAGCCCCATCAGTCCTTTCGGCAGCAGGGCCACGAGCACGATGATGGCCAGGCCCAGGCTCAGCTGCCAGTGGTCGGCCATGGGGCCGACGATGGCATGCGTGGACAGCACCTCCTTGAGCGCGACGAAGGCCACCGTGCCCAGCACGGCGCCGCGCAGCGAGCCCAGGCCGCCGAGGATGACCATCAGCAGCACCTCGCCCGAGTGGTGCCAGGACAGCAGCTCGGGGTTGACCACGGCATCGCGCACCGCCAGCAGAAAGCCTGCCACGCCAGCCAGCATGCCGGCCAGCACGAAGGCCGCGAGCTTGTACCCGTAGGTGGTGAAGCCGGCCGCGCGCATGCGCTGTTCGTTGACGCGTATGCCCGCCAGCGCCGCGCCGAAGCGCGACTGGCGCAGCCCGGCCAGGAAGGCATAGACCAGCACCAGGGCGGCCAGCACCAGGTAGTACTGCACGCGCGGGATTTCCATGTCGATGGCGCCCAGCGCGGGCCGGGCCATCAGGTAGATGCCATCGCTGCCGCCGCCGATGCCCGTGTCGTGGACCACGAAGTAGGCCATCTGTGCGAAGGCCAGCGTCACCATGATGAAGTAGATGCCGCGCGTGCGCAGGCTCAGCAGGCCCACCAGCAGCGCATAGCCGCCCGAGGCCAGCAGCGCCCAGCCCAGCATGGCCGGCAGGCTGCCGCCCTCGTTGTCTGCGGACAGCACGGCGGCATAGGCGCCCAGGCCCATGAAGGCCGCATGCCCCAGGCTCACCAGGCCCGTGCCGCCCACCAGCAGCTGCAGGCTGAGCGCGAAGATGGCCAGGATCATGGTCTTGACCACCAGGCCCGACAGATAGTCCGACCACCAGGGGCCGGCCAGCGCCAGCAGCGCCACGCAGGCCAGCGGCACGGCGCAGGTCTGCCATCGGCAGGCGCGCTGCGGCATCTCTACGGGCTGCACAGGCTGCACAGGCTGCAGGGGCTGCACGGCGGCCGCCAGGAGGGCAGGAGAAGGATTGGATACGGCCATTGTTCAGCTCCTTTGCCCCATCAGGCCCTGGGGCCGCCACACCAGCACCACCGCCATCAGCAGGTAGACGCTCATGCCGCTGAGCTCCTGGAAGAACAGCTTGCCGAAGGTATCGACAAAGCCCACCAGCAGCGAGGCCAGCAGCGCGCCCGTGATCGAGCCGATGCCGCCGATCACCACCACCACGAAGCAGATGATGAGCACGTTGCCGCCCATGCCCGGATAGACCGAACTCATGGGCGCGGCGATCATGCCCGCCAGTGCCGCCAGCGCCACGCCGATGGCGAAGACGATGCGGTACAGGCGCTTCACGTCGATGCCCAGGCCGCGCACCATGTCGCGGTTGCTGGCGCCCGCGCGCACCATCATTCCCAGGCGCGTGCGGTGGACCACCCAGTACAGCGCCAGCGCCACCAGCAGGCACACGCCCGAGGCGAACAGCCGGTACCACGGATAGCTCATGAGCCCGCCCAGCGAGAAGCTGCCCGACAGCCAGCCGGGCAGCGGCACGCCATGCACGTCGTTGCCCGCCAGCAGCGAGCGCAGCTCCTCGAACACCAGGATCAGCCCGAAGGTCATCAGCACCTGCTGCAGGTGCTCGCGCTCGTAGAGGTAGCTGAAGAAGGCCCACTCCAGCGCATAGCCCAGCACCACGGTCAGCGCCACGCCGGCCAGCAGCATGGTGATGAAGTGCTGGCCCAGCAGCGGGGACAGCGCAAAGGCCATGTAGGCGCCGATCATGTAGAAGCTGCCATGGGCCAGGTTGATCACGCCCATGATCCCGAAGATCAGCGTCAGGCCGGAGGCCAGCAGGAACAGCAGCAGCCCGTACTGGACGGCGTTCAGGCACTGCACGAGAAAGGTGGCAAGGTCCATGGCGATGTCCGTATGCGTCCGTATATGAGTGCGCCCCGCGCCTCACATGCGGCAGCCGCGGCCGGTATCGCCCAGGGCCTTGATGGCCACGCCCATGCGCTGGTTCTCCTTGCCCACGACCTTGCGCAGGTACATGTCCTGCACGGGGTTGTGCGACTTGCTGATGGTGAAGTCACCGCGCGGGCTGGGAATGGTGGCCTTCTCGATGGCCTGGCGGAACTCGGCCTTCTTCGCGATGTCGCCGCCCGCCGCCTTCAGGCCCACGCCCAGCATCTGGGCGGCGTCGTAGCCCTGCACGGCATACACATCGGGCATCAGCTTGTAGGCCTGGGCATAGGCGGAGCGAAAGCGCCGGTCGCGCTCCGTGCCCAGCTCGTCGGCGTAGTGCAGCGTGGTCAGCACCCCCTGGGCGGCCTCGCCCTGGGCCTCCAGCGTGCCGTCGGTCAGAAAGCCCGAGCCGTACAGCGGGATGGTCTTGTGCAGGCCGGCCGCGTGGTAGTCCTTGACGAACTTGACGGCGCCCGCGCCCGCGAAGAAGGCAAACACCGCATCGGGCCTGGCCGCCGCGATCTCGGTCAGCAGGGCCTGGAACTCCACGTTGGGAAAGGGCACGGTGAGCTGCTTGCTGACCTTGCCGCCCTCCTTCTCGAAGCCTTCCTTGAAGGCATTGGTCATCTCCTCGCCGGCCGCGTATTTCCAGGTGATGGTCATGGCGGTTTTCCTGCCTTCCTGCCTGGCGGCCACCACGCCCATGGGATAGGAGGACTGCCAGTTGGAGAAGGACGAGCGGAAGATGTTGGGCGCGCACATGGCGCCCGTGACCGCATCGGCGCCCGCATTGGGCACGATGAGCACGGTGCCGCTTTCCTTGGCCGCGCGCGCCATGGCCATGGCCACGCCCGAATGCACGGTGCCCACCAGCACATCGACCTTGTCGCGCTTGATCAGGCGGTTGACGTTGTCCGTGGCCTTGGCCGGATCGGACTCGTCATCGACCTTGAAGAACTCGATCTCGCGCCCGCCCAGCCTGCCGCCCTGCTCGTTCACGAACATGCGAAAGCCGTTTTCTATGGCCGAGCCCAGCGCCGCATAGGTGCCGCTGTAAGGCAGCATGAAGCCGACCTTGATCCTGTCCTGCGCATATGCGCCGCAGGACAGGGAGGCCGTCAGGGCGAGGACGGCCCAGTGTTTGCGATCGGTGTTCATGCGTGTCTCCTTGTGGTGGATGGGTCTTGCTTTGCGGGTTTTGCTCACACAATTCATTTCGGTTCTCCATGGCACTGCCACGCCCCTTGAAACTGGCGCGTCCCAAAGCGAGGGACACCGAGGAAGGGCCGCCCCGCACCGAGGGTGTCGTCCCCCTCCCTCGCTCAGCGAGTAGAGAGGGGGAAGCCGCGTAGCGGCTCAGGGGGTGTACTGGCTTCGCGCTCTCGGAGCCTGAAACGCTGGATCTTTCCGGTGGCGGTCTTGGGAAGTTCGTCCACGAATTCGATGAAGCGCGGGTACTTGTAGGCGGCCAGGCGCTGCTTCACGAAGGCCTTGAGCTCGGCCTCGGTGGCGCTGCAGCCGTCCTTGAGCACGACGAAGGATTTGGTCTTGAGCAGGCCGTCGGCGTCGGTCTTGCCGATCACGGCGGCCTCCAGCACGGCCGGGTGCTGCATCAGCGTGGCCTCGACCTCGAAGGGCGAGACATAGATGCCGCTGACCTTGAGCATGTCGTCGCTGCGCCCGGCATAGGTGTAGTAGCCATCGGCGTCGCGCACGTACTTGTCGCCGCTCTTGAGCCAGCCGCCCTGGAAGGTCTCGCGCGTCTTGTCGCGGTTGCCCCAGTACATGAGGGCGGCGCTGGGGCCCTGGATGAACAGGTCGCCCACCTCGCCATCGGCCACGGGGCGGCCGTCCTCGCCGCGCAGCTCCACGCGGTAGCCGTCCACGTGCTTGCCCGTGGTGCCGTAGCGGATGTCGCCGGGCCGGTTGGACAGGAAGATGTGCAGCATCTCGGTGGAGCCGATGCCGTCCACGATGTCGGCGCCGAAATGCGCCTTGAAGCGCTGGGCGATCTCGGCCGGCAGCGCCTCGCCGGCCGAGGAGCACATGCGCAGGCTGACCTGCTCGCGTGCGGGCAGCAGCGGCGAGGCCAGCATGCCCGCAAAGCCCGTGGGCGCGCCGAAGAACACCGTGGGCCGGTGCTGCACCCAGCGCGCGAAGGTGGCCTCGGGCGTGGGCCGCTCGGCCATCAGCAGCACGGTGGCGCCCACGCTCAGCGGAAAGCTCAGGGCATTGCCCAGGCCGTAGGCGAAGTAGAGCTTGGCGGCGGAAAAGCAGATGTCGCCCTCGCCCAGGCCCAGCACCGGGCCGCCATAGAGTTCGGCCGTCCAGTACGGATTGGCATGCGTGTGGACCGCGCCCTTGGGCTTGCCCGTGGAGCCCGAGGAATACAGCCAGAAGCCCGGGTCATCGCCCAGCGTGGGCGCCGGTGCGGGCAGCGGCGGCTGCGCCGCCAGCCAGGGCTGCATCGGCGCAAAGCCTGCGGCGCGCGCGGCCGCTTCGTCGCCGGCCACCCAGACATGGCGCACCTCGTTGGGCGCCCGGTCCAGCGCCTGGCGCAGCAGGGGCAGCAGCGCATCGCAGGTCAGCACGGCCTGGGCGCGGCTGTGGCCCAGCATGTAGGCGTAGTCGTCGGCCGTGAGCAAGGTGTTCACCGCCACCGGCACCACGCCCGCATACAGCGCGCCCAGAAAGGCCACGGCCCATTCATAGCGGTCGTGCATGAGCAGCAGCACGCGCTCCTCGCGGTGGATGCCCGCCGCCAGCAGGCCGCTGGCCATGCGCTGCGCCTGCTGCTGCAGCTGGCCGTAGCTCAGCGTGCCGTGGTCGTCGATGTAGGCGATCTTGCCGGGCCGCCCCTCATTGAGCGCGAACAGGTGCGCGGCGAAATTGAAGGGCTGGGTGAAGTCGATCATCGGGGTCTCCTTCGACATCGGGCATCCGGCCCGACTTGTGATCTTCCGCACAACATGCAATATTGTGCGTGCATCAGAAAGATAGTTAGAACACCACCGAGCGTCAAGCACTATATTGCATGGCTGGTGTTAACCCCGACTGTTTATCATTCACGCCCTCTTCAAGGAAACTCTATGGACCAGTTCGAGACGGCAGCCCAGTCCGCCGGGGCGGCGGATTCCCTCTCAGAAGCCCCCAGGAACCAGGTGCTGCAGGCGCTGGGCGAGCGTGTGCGCAGCCTGCGCTCGCGCCGGGGCATGACGCGGCGCGCCCTGGCGGCGGCGGCCGATGTCTCGGAGCGCCACCTGGCCAACCTCGAATACGGCACGGGCAATGTGTCGGTGCTGGTCCTGCACCATATTGCACAGGCCCTGCAATGCTCCATGGCCGAGCTGCTGGGCGACGTGACCACCACCAGCGCCGAATGGCTGCTGATCCGCGAACTGCTGGAAGGCCGCGATGAAGAGGACCTGCGCCGCGTGCGCCTGGCCGCAGGCGAGCTGCTGGGCACGGCGCCCAGCGACCGCCAGCGCCACACGCGCATCGCCCTGATCGGCCTGCGCGGCGCGGGCAAGTCCACGCTGGGCCGCATGCTGGCCGAGCAGCTGGGCGTGCCCTTCCTCGAACTCAACCAGGAAATCGAGCGCATTGCGGGCTGCAGCGTGCGCGCCATCCACGACCTGTACGGTGCCAACGCCTACCGCCGCTACGAGCGCCGCGCGCTGGAGGAAGCCGTGCAGATCTACAGCGACGTGGTCATCGCCACGCCGGGCGGCATCGTCTCCGACCCGGCCACCTTCAACGAGCTGCTGTCGCACTGCACCACGGTCTGGCTCAAGGCCCAGCCCGAGGAGCACATGGCCCGCGTCGTGGCCCAGGGCGACACCCGCCCCATGGCCGCCAACCCCGAGGCCATGGACGATCTGCGCAGCATCCTCGAAGGCCGCGCCGGCTTCTACGCCAAGGCCGACCATGTGGTGGATACCAGCGGCCAGACGCTGGAGCAGAGCTTCGATCAGTTGAAGGCACTGTTCCTGCCCGCACGCTGAGACGGCGGCAGCAACCCACGGCATCCAGGCCCCAGGCCTGGATTTTTTTCGCCTGTACTGGCTGGTGTTTACCCTGGATATGGCCAAAACACGCACTATCGTGCGTGTTGCTGCGTGCATTTTTGGGATGAATCTGCATAATTGTGCCTGCACCGTATCTGCGACTGCACTATTTTTCATCCAAGAGGCCGTCCATGCACCCGTCCAGCCCCACTGTCGATTACCGCACCGAGCCCGCCCAGTACCGCCACTGGTCGTTCACCGTCGAGGGCGCCATCGCCCGCATGCAGCTGAGCATCGCCGAGGACGGCGGCATACGGCCCGGCTACAAGCTCAAGCTCAACAGCTATGACCTGGGCGTGGACATCGAGCTGCACGACGCGCTCAACCGCATCCGCTTCGAGCATCCGCAGGTGCGCACCGTCATCGTCACCAGCGGGCGCGACCGCATCTTCTGCTCGGGCGCCAACATCTTCATGCTGGGCGTGTCCAGCCATGCCTGGAAGGTGAACTTCTGCAAGTTCACGAACGAGACGCGCAACGGCATCGAGGACAGTTCGCGCCACTCGGGCCTGAAGTTCCTGGCCGCCGTCAACGGGGCCTGCGCGGGCGGCGGCTACGAGCTGGCCCTGGCCTGCGACGACATCGTGCTGATCGACGACCGCTCCTCCTCCGTCTCCCTGCCCGAGGTGCCGCTGCTGGGCGTGCTGCCCGGCACGGGAGGCCTCACGCGCGTGACCGACAAGCGCCATGTGCGCCATGACCTGGCCGACATCTTCTGCACCAGCGTCGAAGGCGTGCGCGGCCAGCGCGCCGTGGACTGGCGCCTGGTGGATGCCGTGGCCAAGCCCGCGCAGTTCGAGGCCGTGGTGGACGAACGCGCGCAGCGCCTGGCCGAAGGCAGCACGCGCCCCGCCAATGCGCAGGGCATCACGCTCACGCGCCTGGAGCGCGAGGCCACGGACGACGCGCTGCACTACCGCCATGTCAGCGTGCAGATCGACCGCGCGCGCCGCAGCGCCACGCTGACCGTGAAGGCGCCCACGCTTGGGCAAGGTCCGCAGCCCGTAAGCATCGAAGCCATCGAGCAGGCCGGCGACGCCTGGTGGCCGCTGGCCATGGGCCGCGAGCTGGACGACGCCATCCTGCACCTGCGCACTAACGAGCTGGACGTGGGCACCTGGCTGCTCAAGACCGAAGGCGATGCCGCCGCCGTGCTGGCCGCAGACGCCGCCCTGCTGGCCCACCAGGACCACTGGCTGGCGCGCGAGACGCTGGGCCTGCTGCGCCGCAGCTTTGCGCGGCTGGATGTGTCCTCGCGCACGCTGTTCGCGCTGATCGAGCCCGGCTCATGCTTCGTGGGCATGCTGGCCGAGCTGGCCTTCGCGGCCGACCGCGCCTACATGCTGGTGCTGCCCGATGACACCGAGCGCGCCCCGCGCATCCAGCTGGACGAATTCAATTTCGGCCTGCTGCCCCTGGTCAACGACCAGTCGCGCCTGCAGCGCCGCTTCTACGAGGAGGCCGCACCGCTGGAAGCCGCGCGCGCCGCCACGGGCCGCGCGCTGGACGGCGACCAGGCCCTGGCACTGGGCCTGGTCACGGCCGCGCCCGACGACATCGACTGGGACGACGAGATCCGCATCGCCATGGAAGAGCGCGCCGCCATGTCGCCCGATGCGCTCACGGGCCTGGAGGCCAACCTGCGCTTTGCCAGCCGCGAGAACATGGTCACGCGCATCTTCGGGCGCCTGTCGGCCTGGCAGAACTGGATCTTCAACCGCCCCAATGCCGTTGGCGACAAGGGCGCTCTCAAGCTCTACGGCACGGGCCAGAAGGCCGGCTTCGACTTCAACCGCGTCTGACCGCAGGCACGCCCCGAAACATCCACGGAGACCCCACCATGAGCGCCATCAACTACAGCGAGAAGATCCCCAACAACGTCAACCTCGGCGAAGACCGCACCCTGCAGCGCGCGCTGGAGAGCTGGCAGCCCAACTTCCTGAACTGGTGGGGCGACGTGGGCCCCGAAGGCTCCACCGACTACGACGTCTACCTGCGCACCGCCATCAGCGTGGACCCCCAGGGCTGGGCCCAGTTCGGCCACGTGAAGATGCGCGACTACCGCTGGGGCATCTTCCTGAACCCGGCCGAGGCCGACCGCAAGGTGCACTTCGGCGACCACGCGGGCGAGAAGGCCTGGCAGGACGTGCCCGGCGAGCACCGCGCCAACCTGCGCCGCATCATCGTCACCCAGGGCGATACCGAGCCCGCCTCGGTGGAGCAGCAGCGCCACCTGGGCCTGACCGCGCCGTCCATGTACGACCTGCGCAACCTGTTCCAGGTCAACGTGGAGGAAGGCCGCCACCTGTGGGCCATGGTCTACCTGCTGCACAAGCACTTCGGCCGCGACGGCCGCGAGGAGGCCGAGGCCCTGCTGGAGCGCCAGTCCGGCGACGAGAACAACCCGCGCATCCTGGGCGCCTTCAACGAGAAGACACCCGACTGGCTGTCCTTCTTCATGTTCACCTACTTCACCGACCGCGACGGCAAGTTCCAGCTGGCCGCGCTGGCCGAAAGCGCCTTCGACCCGCTGGCGCGCACCACCAAATTCATGCTGACCGAGGAGGCCCACCACATGTTCGTGGGCGAGTCCGGCGTCTCGCGCGTGCTGCAGCGCACCTGCCAGGTCATGAACGAGCTGCGCACCGACGACGTGGGCCGCCTGCGCGCGGCCGGCGTGATCGACCTGCCCACGCTGCAGCGCTACCTGAACTTCCACTACAGCGTGACCATCGATCTGTTCGGCGCCGACCAGTCCAGCAATGCCGCCACCTTCTACAGCAGCGGCCTCAAGGGCCGCTACGAGGAAGGCAAGCGCGCGGACGACCACCGGCTGCACGACCAGCACTACAAGGTGCTGGAGGTCGTGGACGGCAGGCTGCAGGAAAAGGAAGTGCCCATGCTCAACGCGCTCAACGAGGTGCTGCGCGACGACTACATCAAGGACTCCAACGCGGGCGTGGGCCGCTGGAACAAGGTCATGGAAAAGGCCGGCATCGACTTCCGCCTCACCGTGCCGCACAAGGCCTTCAACCGCCAGATCGGCGCGCTGGCGGGCGTGCGCATGAGCCCCGACGGCCGCGTGGTCAGCGAGCAGGAATGGCGCATGCGCGAGGGCGAATGGCTGCCCTCGGACGCCGACCGCGCCTTCGTCGCCTCGCTCATGGGCCGCTGCGTGGAGCCGGGCCAGTTCGCGGGCTGGATCGCGCCGCCGGTCATGGGCATCAACCGCCAGCCCGTGGATTTCGAATACGTGCGCTTCAACTGAAGCGCCGCGCCAGCAGGGAGTCGCCCATGACAGTCGCCTTGGTAGAACACGGCATCCTCACGCAGCACCTGATCGACCCGGAGATCTGCATCCGCTGCAACACCTGCGAGGCCACCTGCCCCGTGGGCGCCATCACGCACGATGACCGCAACTACGTGGTACAGGCCGAGCAGTGCAACGGCTGCATGGACTGCGTCTCGCCCTGCCCTACGGGCGCCATCGACAACTGGCGCAAGGTGCCGCTGGCAAGCGCCTATCCCGTGGCCGAGCAGTTGCTCTGGGACGAGCTGCCCGAGGAGCTGCCGCCTGAGGCGCTGGTCCAGGCACGGGCCCAGGCACAGGACACAGGGGACGCGCCTGCCGCCGAGGACCTGAGCCAGGCCCAGGCCGTGATCGCGGCGGCCGCCACGCGCGGTGCGGATGCGGCCCGGCCCGATGACCAGGCCGATACCCAGGTGTTGCGCAGCGCCAGCTACGGCGCCACCGTGCCGCCCTGGTCGGCCGCCCATCCGTACACCAACCTGCATGGCCCCAGGAGCCCCGTCACGGCCACCGTGGTCGGCAACCTCAACTGCACGGAGGCGGGCTTCGACAGCGAGACCCACCACATCGTGCTGGACTTCGGCAGCCAGCCGTTCCCCGTGCTCGAAGGCCAGTCCATCGCCGTCATCGCACCCGGCACCGATGCCCAGGGCCGCCCGCATGTGGCGCGCCAGTACTCGGTGGCCAGTGCGCGCAATGGCGAGCGGCCCGGCTACAACAACCTGGCGCTGACCGTGAAACGCGTCACCCAGGACCACCAGGGCCGCCCCGTGCGCGGCGTGGCCAGCAACTACCTGTGCGACGCACGCATCGGCGACAGGGTCCAGGTCATAGGCCCGTTCGGCCAGTCGTTCCTGATGCCCAACCATCCCCGCTCGCACATCGTGATGATCTGCACGGGCACGGGCAGCGCCCCCATGCGCGCCATGACCGAATGGCGCAGGCGGCTGCGCAAGAGCGGCAGGTTCGAGGGCGGCAAGCTCATGCTGTTCTTCGGCGCACGCACGCCGCAGGAGCTGCCCTACTTCGGCCCGCTGCAAAGCCTGCCGCGCGACTTCATCGACAACAACCTGGCCTTCTCGCGCGTGGCCGGCCAGCCCCGGCGCTACGTGCAGGACCTGCTGCGCGAACGTGCGGCCGACCTGGCGGCCCTGCTGCGCGACGACAACGCGCACTTCTACGTCTGCGGGCTCAAGAGCATGGAGGAAGGCGTGGTGCTGGCACTGCGCGACGTGGCGCAGCAAGCCGGGCTGGACTGGGAACAGGTCGGCGCGCGCCTCAAGCGCGAAGGCCGGCTGCATCTGGAGACTTATTGAACCGCCACAGGCCCATACGCATCGCCGGCCAGGGCCTGGGCCAGGATCCAGGCAGGGTCCACCAGCCCGGCGCCGCGCGCCAGCGGCGACTGCGGCAGGGCCAGCGGGATCTCGGTGCAGCCCATGATCACGGGCACATCGCCATGGCGCTGCAGCAGCGGCGCCAGCACCTCGCCGAAGCAGCGCGCAGCCAGGTCCATGTCGCCCTGCTTGACGCCGTCGTAGATGCCCTGCATCAGCCGCGCGCGGCCCTGCGCATCGGGCTGCAGCGCGGTGATGCCGCACTCGGCCAGTGCCGCGTCGTACAGGCCGCTGTCATAGGTGCCCTGCGTGGCCAGCACGATGGCCTGTTGCGCGCCGCCGGCCTGCAGGTGCAGGGCGGCTTGGCGCGCGATGTGCAGCACATGCAGCTGCGGAAACAGCGCCTGCAGCTGCCCATGCCAGGCATGGGCCGTGTTGCAGGCCAGGGCCACGCTGCGCACGCCCAGCGCCGCCATGCGGCCCACGCCCTGCAGCAGGTGCTGGGCCGGCCCCGTGGGCGACTGCGGGTCCGCGCGCAGCGCCGCGCTGCGATCGGGCATGGGCAGCTGCACCAGCCAGTGCTCGGGATAGGCCTGGTCATGCACGGGCAGGCCCTGCTGCTGCAGGTGCGCCGTGCAGGCCTGCACGAACAGGCGCACGAAATCCGCGCCTGCGGCCGGACCCATGCCCCCGAGAATACCCACCGCGCGCGGGGGCTGAAGCTGCTGCTGCATGCTGCGATCCGAAATCAAAAAGCGGGTTTGTCGCTGAGGTCCTGCAGGTTCTTCTGCAATTGCTCGCTCATCGGCAGGCCCAGGGCCACGTTCCTCGGGGCAATGGGCTGCATGAACCACTTGTCATAGAGCCTGGCGAACGCGCCCGACTTCATCATGTCGCCGATCACGCCATCGACCAGCTGCTTGAACTGGGCATCGTCCTTGCGCAGCATGCAGGCATAGGGCTCGACCTGCAGCGAGTCGGCCACCACCTCGAAGTCCCCGGGGTTCTTGGCCGTGGGGATCAGGCCGAAGAGCAGGATGTCGTCCATGCCGAAGGCCGCGGCGCGGTCGTTCTCCACCAGCAGGAAGCCGTCCGCATGGTCCTTGGCCATGACGATGTTCATGCCCCAGGCCTTGTCGGCATTGGCCTTGCGCAGCACCTGCAGATTGGTGGTTCCCGTGGTGATGGCCACGGTCTTGTCCTTGAGGTCGGCGTAGTTTTTGATGCCCGAACTCTTCTTCACCAGCAGCCGCGTGCCCGTGTAGAAATGGTTGATGGCAAAGGCCACCTCCTTGCCGCGCACCGTGTTGTTGGTGGTCGAGCCGCATTCCAGGTCGATGGTGCCGTTGGCCAGCAGCGGCATGCGGTTCTGCGAGGTCACGGCCTGCCACTGCACCTTGAGATCGGGTCGGTTCACCGCTTTCTTCACGGCCTCGGCCACGGCCTGGGACATCTCCACCGTCATGCCGATGGGCTTGCCGTTGTCCAGGTAGCTGAAGGGCACGGAGGACTCGCGGTAGGCCAGCGTGATGCGGCCGCTGTCGCGCACCTTGGCCAGCGTGTCGGCATGGGCCGCAGCCAGGCCTCCCAGGGCCAGGGCCGCGCACAGCGCGGTGGTGTGAAGTTGCATGCTTGTCTCCTCGTCTTTGGTGGATGTGCGGCCAGTGTAGGAAGGGCGGCGGCCTTTGCGGAATGACAATATCGGGCCGGTCCATGCCCGCCGGTTATGGGCTGTCGCCCTGCCCTGAGCAGCAGCCCCCGGCCATAACCTGCGTGCATGGCCCGTGTGCCAAATGCCATGGCCCGGCCTGCCGCGCGCGGCCTACAGTGCGGCTGCATGGAGAAACGATCAATGCATGTCTGCATCGTGGGCGCCGGCATCGTCGGCCTGGCAACGGCCTGGGCGCTGCAGCGGGCCGGCCACCGCATCACCGTGCTGGACCGCGCACCGGGCCCCGCCCAGGGCGCCAGCGGCGGCAATGGCGCGCAGCTGAGCTATTCCTACGTGCAGCCGCTGGCCGATCCCGGCATCTGGAAGATGCTCCCCCGCCTGCTGCTGCAAAAGGATTCGCCGCTGGCCTTCCGCCTGCGCGCCGACCCCGCGCAATGGGCCTGGGGACTGCGCTTTCTGGGCGCCTGCAATGCCCATGCCTCGGCCGAAGGCACGCGCGCCCTGCTGGCCCTGGCCGCCGAAAGCCGCCAGGCCTTCGAGTCGCTCCAGGCCGACGAGGCACTGGCCTGCGACCTGCACACGCCGGGCAAGCTGGTGCTCTACCCCACCCAGCAGGCGCTGGATGCCGCCGCGCAGCAGGTGGCACTGCAAGCGGGCCTGGGCGGCGCGCCGCAGCGCATCGTCAACGCCGCCGAAGTGGCGCGCATCGAACCCGCGCTCGCCCGCTACGCGCAACGTATTGCAGGCGCCGTGCACACGCCCAGCGAGGCCGCCGCCGACTGCCGCCTGCTGTGCGAGCAACTGGCCGCCCGGCTCACCGCACGCGGCGCCGAACTGCGCTACGGCGTGGAGCTGCAGGGCTTCGAGCGCGAGGGCGACGCCATCACCGGCCTGCGCACCGCCGCAGGCCCGCTGCCGCTGCGCGCCGACCACTACGTACTGGCCAGCGGCTGGGAAAGCGCGGTCCACGCGCGCCAGCTGGGCCTGCGCATTCCCGTCTATCCGCTCAAGGGCTACAGCATCACCGCCGATGCCGCCGCGCAGCTGCCGCACGCCGCGCCCCGGGTCAGCGTCACCGACACCGCACGCAAGGTCGTCTTCGCACGCATCGGCGAACGCCTGCGCGTGGCCGGCATGGTGGAGATCGTGGGCCGGGACACGCGCACCGACCCGCGCCGCATCGCCAGCCTGCGCCGCTCCACGCAGGAGGTCTTCGCCGACCTGCCGCTGGACGGCGACCTCCACCCCTGGACCGGCATGCGACCCGCCACACCCACCGGCCTGCCTCTCACCGGCCGCCAGCGCGGCGGCCCGCGCAACCTGTGGCTGCAGACAGGGCACGGCGCGCTGGGGCTGACGCTGGCGTTCGGTTCGGCGCAGAGGCTGGTGGGGCAGATGGAGCAGGCCTGAAACCCGCAGGCCTCAACCAGCCATCAACTCGCGCAAGGCCTTGCGCATTTCCTCGGTCATTGCCCGCGCCAGCACCGACCCCGGCCGCTGGGGCAGGCTCAGGGCATTCACACCCACCGTGATGCGCGGCAGCAGGGGCACGACATGGACCTTGCGGCGGTCGGCGGCCAGGGCGGTGCAGCCGTCCATGATGGCGGCGCCCAGGCCGTACTCGGCCATGGACAGGGCTGCGTGGTAGGTCTGCACGGTGACCACGGGCGACAGGCCCACGCCGTGCTCGCGGCAGGCCTGGCCCAGGCGCATGCCCAGCGGGTCGCGCGCATCAAGCGCGACCACGGGCAGCTCGGCCAGGTCCTTGAGCTCCATGCCCTCTTCGCGCACGCGCGAGGGCGGCAGCAGGCCCTTGGGCAGCACGCAGAACATGTCCACCTCGGCCAGCAGCTCATGCTCCAGCGCGGGCTGGCCCACGGAGCTGATGACGAAGCCCACGTCGGCCTCCTGCAGCAGCAGGGCCGAGACCACCTGGGGCGTGTGCAGCGCCTGCACATGGACCTGCACCTGCGGGTGGCGGCGCCGAAAGCCGGCCACGGCGCGCGGCAGCACCTCGCGGCTGAGCGCGAAGACGGTGAGCACGGTGAGCCGGTCCGCGGCCTGGCCATGGCGCAGGTTGTCGGCCAGGCGCTGGACCTCGTCGAGCTGCTCGAACAGCTTCTCGATGTGGGGGAACAGCGCCAGCGCCTCATTGGTGGGTGTGAGCCGGCCGCGTGCGCGCTGGAACAGCGCAAAGCCCAGCTGCAGCTCCGCGTGCTGCAGGGTGCGGCTGACGGCCGGCTGGGTGATGTTGATCAGCCGTGCGGCAGCGCTGACGCTGCCGGTCTGCATGACGGCATTGAAGACCTCGATGTGGCGCAGGCGCATGGGCCGTCCTCAGCACGGTCACTCTTGAGCGGACTGCGCGCGCGCCAGCCGCTCGCTTTTCCAGTACACGTCGTCGCCGCCATCCATGCGGTTGAGCACGCGTGCCAGCACGAACAGCAGGTCGGACAGGCGGTTCAGGTATTGGCGCGGCGCGGGCCGCATGGCCTCGCCCTGCTCCAGCGCCACCACCATGCGCTCGGCACGGCGCGCCACCGTGCGGCAGACATGGGCCTGGGCCGCTGCGCGGCTGCCGGCCGGCAGGATGAATTCCTGCAGCCGGGGCAGCTGCGCGTTGTAGTGGGCCAGCGCTTCATCGAGCTGCAGCAGGGCGTCGTCCTTGAGCAGTTCATAGCCGGGAATGGACAGCTCGCCGCCGAGGTTGAACAGCTGGTGCTGCACATCGACCAGCAGCTCGCGCACGTCGTCGGGCAGGGCCTCGCACAGCAGCAGGCCGATGTGGGAATTGAGCTCGTCCACATCGCCCATGGCGTGCGGGCGGCCGCTGTTCTTGGAGACGCGCGTGTTGTCGCCCAGGCCCGTGCTGCCGTCGTCTCCGGTGCGCGTGGCGATCTGTGTCAAACGGTTGCCCATGGGGTTCTCCTTGGCGATGCGGGGTGAAAAACAGGACCCGTGACGGCCCATCACCTGATTGTGCGTTACAGCCGGCACGCAAATGTTGTAGCAGGCAACAGCCGGCAAAAGTGCTGGCCCTGCTGCGCTGCAACAGGTGGAATGCAGTCATGTTCCACGTTCGACAAGGAGTTCGACACATGACCTCTCAACTGCGCAAAGTCTCCGGTTTTGAAATCCGCAGCGTGATGTTGTTCGCGGCCATTTCGCTGGGCAGCGTTGCTGCCATGGCGCAGGAATTGGGTCCGGGCAATGGTCCCGCGACAGGCGTCAGGGCTGCACCTGGGCCTGCAGCAACCAGCCCAAGCGCCCCCGCCAACGAGGTGCAAGCCGCATTCGACCGCGCCGACACCAACCGGGACGGCAAGCTGAGCAAGAAGGAGGCCGAGGCCCTGCCCGCCGTGAGCAGCAATTTCGCCCAGATCGATTCCGACAAGAACGGATCGCTGTCGCGCGATGAATTCAGCAAGGCTGTCCAGCCGCGCTGACACCCGGATGCCTGGCGGCTGACCACACGGTTGGGCGACAGGGCCGGTGGTATTCTTTCCGGTTCCCCCTGGAGAACACCGATGAACGCCCCTGTCGCCCCCGTCCGCCTGCAGCCTGACTTCGCTCAGCGCCCCATCCCCGAAGCCTTCCTCCAAGCCCTGGCCCAGCGTTTCGGCGCCCAGTGCTCCACGGCTTTGGCGGTGCGCGAACAGCACGGCCGCGACGAGGGCGCCATCCAGGCGCCCCCGCCCGCGGCCGTGGTCTTTGCCGAAAGCACGCAGGACGTGCAGGACGCGCTGAAGCTGGCCGACCAGCATGCCGTGCCGGTCATCCCCTACGGCGCGGGCTCCTCGCTCGAAGGCCATCTGCTGGCCGTCGAGGGCGGCATCAGCCTGGACCTGAGCCGCATGAACCGCATTCTCTCGGTCAACACCGAGGACCTGACGGTCACCGTGCAGCCCGGCATCACGCGCAAGCAGCTCAACGATGCCATCAAGGACACGGGCTTCTTCTTTCCCATCGATCCCGGCGCCGATGCCTCCATCGGCGGCATGACCGCCACGCGCGCCAGCGGCACCAATGCCGTGCGCTACGGCACCATGCGCGAGAACGTGCTGGCGCTGGAACTGGTCACGGCCAGCGGTGAGCTGATGCGCACCGGCACGCGCGCCAAGAAAAGCAGCGCGGGCTACGACCTCACGCGCCTGATCGTGGGCAGCGAGGGCACGCTGGGCGTGGTCACCGAGATCACGGTGCGCCTGTACCCGCTGCCCGAGGCCGTGAGCGCGGCCATCTGCTCCTTCCCCAGCATCGAGGCCGCCGTGCGCACGGTGATCCAGACCATCCAGATGGGCGTGCCGATTGCCCGCGTGGAGCTGGTGGACGTGAACTCGGTGCGCATGGTCAATGCCTACAGCAAGCTCACGCTGCGCGAGGAGCCCATGCTGCTGATGGAGTTCCACGGCTCGCCCACGGGCGTGAAGGAGCAGGCCGAGATGGTGCAGGACATTGCGGGCGAGTTCGGTGGCAACGCCTTCGAATGGGCCGAGCGTCCCGAGGACCGCACGCGATTGTTCACGGCCCGCCACAACGCCTATTTCGCAGCTGTCTCCAGCCGCCCCGGCTGCCGCTGCATCACCACCGACGCCTGCGTGCCCATCAGCCGCCTGGCCGATGCACTGCTGGACTCGGTGCGCGAGGCCGACGACAGCGGCATTCCCTACTTCCTCGTCGGCCACGTGGGCGACGGCAACTTCCACTTCGGCTACCTGATCGACCCGGACAACGAGGACGAGCGCTCGCGCGCCGAGCAGCTCAACCACCAGCTGGTGTCGCGCTCCATTGCGCTGGGCGGCACCTGCACGGGCGAGCATGGCGTGGGCATCCACAAGATGGATTTCCTGCGCGAGGAAGCCGGCGACGGCGCGGTGCGGATGATGCGCTCCATCAAGCAGGCGCTGGACCCGAAGAACATCCTGAATCCCGGGAAAATCTTCAGCCTCTGAGTCCCTCCGCCTCGGCCTTCTCGCGCAGGAAGTCGATCAGCGTGGTGATGGCCCGCGTCTGGTAGCGGGACGGCATGTACAGCAGGTACTGGCGCGTGGCCAGAAAGTCCAGGCTGCCCGGCGGCAGCGGCAGGCGCTCAAGCGCGCCGCTGGCCAGTTCGGCCGCCACCATGTAGCGCGGCACCACGGCCACGCCCAGGCCCTGCAGCACGGCATCTCGCAGGAAGTAGAAGTTGGGCGACATCAGGCGCGGGCGTATGCGCAGCTCGGTGGGCCGGGCGCCGTTCATGCCCGCCGTGCGCAGCTTCTGGCCCGTGAGCGCCGAGGTGATCAGCGGCACGCGCTTGAGCGCCAGCAGCGAGTCGGGATGGCCATGCGCAGCCAGGAACTGCGGCGTGGCGCAGGCCTCGTAGAGCACATCGCCGAGCTTGCAGGCCACCAGGCTTTCAGGCGGCTCGGTCATCACGCGCACGGCGAAGTCCACGGCGCCCTGCATCAGGTCCTCGATGTCGTTGTCGAAGATCACCTCCAGCGTGATGCCCGGGTGCATGCGCATGAACTCCGTCAGCCAGCCCGACATCTGCAGCTGGCCGTAGCCGCTGGGCACGCTCAGCCGCACGGTGCCCTGCAGGCTCTGGCCCAGGCTGTCCACCGACTCGGCCGCCGCCATGACCTCCTGGCGTATCGCCCGTCCATGCGCGTACAGGCGCAGGCCCAGCTCGGTGGGCTCGACCTGTCGCGTGGTGCGGCGCAGCAGCTGCTGGCCGATCTGGCGCTCGAACTGGTTGAGCCGGTGGCTGACGTTGGCGCGGCTCATGCCCAGGCGCACGGCGGCGCGGCTCAGGTTGCCGGCTTCGATGATGTCCACCAGCAGGGACAGTCCGCCCAGATCCATTGTCAAACCTCAGTACACACAATGTCCATTTTTTAGCACGATTGTCAAAGTCAATAAACGAATGAAGAATGCGGGCCTGCCCGGGCATCACCGGCCCGTTGCGGTTTTCGTGGTTCGACAAGGTTTCGCATGAGTGCTCTCCCCTCTTCCCTGCCGCTGGACGGCGTGCGCGTCCTGGATCTTTCGCGCGTGCTGGCCGGCCCCATGTGTGCCATGGCGCTGGCCGACCTGGGCGCCGATGTCATCAAGGTCGAGCACCCGGGCCGCGGCGACGACACGCGCGACTGGGGCGTGCGCGTGGGCCAGCGCAACACCTCCTACTTCAACAGCGCCAACCGCAACAAGCGCTCGGTCACGCTGGACCTGCAGGCCGAAGAGGGCCTGCGCATCGCACGCGAGCTGGCGGCCGACAGCGATGTGGTCATCCAGAACTTCAAGGTCGGCGGCGCCGAAAAGCTGGGCCTGGGCTACGAGCAGCTGTCGCAGCTGAACCCGCGCCTGGTGTACTGCTCCATCTCGGGCTACTCGCGCAGCGGCCCCGAGGCCACGCGGCCCGGCTACGACCTGGTGGTGCAGGGCGAGTCCGGCATCATGGCCATGAACGGCGAGCAGGGCCAGGGCCCGCTGAAGTTCGGCGTGGCCGCCGTGGACATGTTCACGGGCATGTACTCGGCCCAGGCCATCCTGGCCGCGCTCTACGAGCGCGAGCGCAGCGGGCGCGGCCGCCATGTGCAGATGGCCCTGTACGACTGCGGCCTGATGATCACCAGCTACTACGGCATGGAGGCCTTGCTCAAGGCCGGCGACCCGCCCAAGTTCGGCAACGCCCATCCGTCCATCGTGCCCTACGGCGTGTTCGAGGCGGCCGACGGCCCGCTGGTCATCACCGTGGGCAACAACGGCCAGTTCCAGCGCTTTTGCACCGACGTCATCGCCAAGCCCGAGTGGGCCGCCGACGAGCGCTTTGCCACCAATACCGCACGCTCGGCAAACCGCGATCTGCTGATGCCGCTGGTGCAGGCCGAGCTGCTGCGCTTCACGCGCGCCCAACTGCTCGAATGCCTGACGGCCGCGCAGATTCCCTGCGGCGAGGTGCTGGGCCTGTTCGAGGCCCTGAACTCGCAGCGCACGGCCGACGCCGGCCTGCTGCACCGCTTCGAGGACAGCGAGGCCGGCAGCCAGTCCGTGCTGGCCCCGCCCTATGCGCTGGACGGCCAGCGCCTGCCCGTGCGCCGCCCGCCGCCGCACCAGGGCGAACACACCGACGAGGTGCTGCAGCAGCGCCTGGGCCTGGACGAACAGGCCCGCGCCGCGCTGCGCGCCAAAAACATCATCTGAGAGCGCGCAGACGTTCCCACCCAGACCGCTCCACGGCTCTCATTTCCACCCCTTCCCGCTTGAGGAGACATATGACTTCCACCCCCTTCCAGGCCTCGCGCCGCCAGATCCTTTCCGCCGCCTGCGCCACCGCCATCGCCACGCTGGCCCCCGCCGCACGGGCCCAGAGCCAGTGGCCCGACAAGCTGATCAAGCTGACCGTGGCCTTCCCGCCCGGCGGCCCCACCGACACGGCCGCGCGCATCGTCGCGCAGCGCCTGACCGAGCGCCTGGGCCAGACCATCGTCATCGACAACCGCCCCGGCGCCTCGGGCTCGGTGGGCACGGCGGCCTTCATCAAGTCGCAGCCCGACGGCTACTCGCTGTCCATGTTCGGCATGCCCGCGCTGCTGGCGCCCATGCTGTTCAACAACAACCTGTACGACGTGCGCAAGGACTTCCTGCCCGTGGCCACGGTCTATGACCTGCCCATGGCCATCGTCATCAACCCGCGCGAGCTGCCGGACGTGACCAACCTGCAGCAGCTGATCGAGCACGCCAAGAAGGCCAAGCCCGCGCTGAACTACACCAGCTCGGGCACGGGCAGCTTCGGCCACCTGTCCATGGAGCAGCTCAAGGACCTGGGCGGCTTCGACATGCAGCACGTGCCCTACCGCGGCAGCGCGCCGGCCGTGACCGACCTGATCGGCGGCCAGATCGCCGTGATGTTCGCCGACGTGGTCGCGGCCCTGCCCCACATCCAGGCCGGCAAGCTGCGCGCCATTGCCGTCAGCTCGCAAAAGGCCAAGCAGCTGCTGCCGAACGTGAAGTCGGTGGCCGAGCAGGGCTTCCCCGGCTTCGACGCCGACACCTGGGGCGGCCTGATCGCCCCGCTGAACACGCCGCCCGCCGTGGTCCAGCGCCTGAACCAGGAACTCAAGCTCATCCTGGCCGAGCCCGAGCTGCAAAAGAAGATGCTGGCCGCAGGCGCCATCGCCACCTACCAGGACGGCGCGGCCATGAAGGCACGCCTGAATGCCGACTTCACGCGCTGGAGCAAGATCGCCAAGGACAAGAACATCTCTTCGCAGTAAAGAACACAGAGCGCCCCACGATGCGCCTTCAGGGCATGCCGCAAGGCATGCCCTTTTTTGCGTCCGCAAATGCTGGGCGCCCGCTGTTCACTCCCGTATGGCCGCGCCTGCGTCGTGGCGGTTGCGGGGTTGCAGTCCTGCCGAAGGACAGGACTGCTTCGTGATCTGACTCGCTGCGGTTGTCTGAGCGGAGTTCACGCAGTGAACGCAGCGAGTTCCGCAGCGAACCCCGCAACCGCCACGACGCAGGTTGCCCCGTAGCGAAGCGCAGGGGTCGCGGACATCCGGGTTGTACGTGTCAAGGACATGGGTAACAACTCAGCTCACAGACATGGGTAACACTTCAAGCTCACATAGTCCTTCTGGGGTCCTCGCACATCCTCTTCGTTGAAGCAGCCCAGTCGCACCGGCCCCAGATACACATCCCACTGGCCAGCGGCCACCTCCTGCATCCCGATCCACTGCCCCGCCAGCAGGTAGCCTATGTAGACCCGCAGCGCTCGCCAGTAAATCAAGCCGTTGTGGCTGACCCGAACTCGTTCCCAATGCTTCGGGTACTGCAGCTCGGGTAGCTTTGAGGGATATGGCCTGGCCGAGTCGCTGTAGTGCTGGGCCGGCATGCTTTGCTGCAAGGCCTCATGCGGGCGATGCTGGTTGTAGTGCTCCACAAAGGCATCGAGCTGCATCTGCAATGCCGCTTTGTCCGCCGCAGGCTCTTTGCCCAGGGCATGCTTGAGCGTGCGGTGCATCCGCTCGTGGCGACCGTTTTGCTGTGGCTTGCCCCTCTCGATGCGCTCCGGCCTGATGCCCAGCCTTATCCACCATATCGCCAGGCGTGACAGGCCCGCCACGCCAGTAGTGGCGAACGGCGGACCGTTGTCACTGCGTATGCGCTCGGGCAGTCCGTATTGCCGAAACACCTGTTCGAAGCTGCGTTTGGCATCCTCGTAGTTGGGGCTGTCGTAGACATGCACGGCCAGCAAATAGCGGCTGGCGTGGTCCATGATGGTCAATGGATAGCACCAGTGACCATCGGCTGTCTTGAACTGGCCTTTGTAGTCTGCACTCCACACCCCATTGGGCTGCTTGCTCGTTCGCAAGGGCTGGGCCGTAGGCACCGAGCGTCTGCGTACACGCCTGCTGCAAACAAGCCCCTCTGCCTTCAGTACGTTGTAGATGGTGGTTTTGCTGGGTGTCTCCTGTGGGCCCCAACGCTGCAGGAGCAAGGCGTGCAGCTTCTTGGGCCCCATCTGTGACCTTTGCTGCGTGCGCAGCTCAATGATGGCCCGGCGCTGTGCATAGCTGATCGCCTGATTGTTCCCGTGGGGCCTGCGACTGCGTTCTTGCAATCCATCCATGCCCAGTTGGCGGTAACGCTCAACCCACTTGTAGGCCGTCTTGCGGCTGATGCCGTAGCGCCTGCACAGCTCGCTCAGCGGCGCACCACCGCGCAGGTGGTCGGCTATGAAGAGCAGTTTCTCGTCCATGGGTGCGCACTCCTTCCAGGGCATGGTGATCGCTCCTTGGCTGCTGTTGGCTCCAGCTGCCAAGCTTGGATCTGTTACCCATGTCCTTGTACTGATGTGTCACCTATGAGTGTGAGTCGTACCGGTCGCCTTCTTTGACCTGACCTTTCTTGGCGAATCAAGAAAGGGCAGTCGGCTGCCGGGCCGAAACCCGGCCTCGAAAAACAACCACCCGGCAGGGTCAGAAAAAGCGACTCAAGCCACCGTCTGGCTTTGGCTTAACGCAGGAGTGCAGCCTGATAGCCGACCCTTACTTGGAGAGATCCATGATCATGCGCGTGGCCAGGTACAGGCGCGGCACGATGGTGTTCAGCTGCACATACTCCGCATCATTGGAGTGCGCGCCGTAGCCGCTCAGGCCAAAGCCCTCGATGACCGCACCCTTGGCCTTGAGCGCCGCAAACGCCGCGTCGGTGCCGCCGCCCGTGGCCTTTTCCATCACGCTCATCTTCAGGCCCAGCTCATCGCTGTAGATGGTCTGCGCCTGTTTGGCCAGGCTGCGCGAGGCCTCGTTGGCCTCCAGCGGCGGGCGGCGCACTTCGAACTTGAGCTGCACCTTGCTGGCGTCCAGCAGCTTGTGGCCCACCTTGGCCTGCATGGCCTGCTCCAGCGCCGTGAAGTCGGCCACGCGCAGCGCGCGGGCGTCGGCCTGGGCCGTGGCCTCGGCGGGAATGACGTTGCGGTTGGTGCCGGCCTTGGCCACGGTCCAGTTGAGCTTGAGGCCGGTCTCGGGCTTGGACAGGTCCTTCATCTGCAGCAGCTGGTGCGACAGCTCGTACAGCGCGTTCACGCCGTCCTCGGGCTTGGCGCCCGCGTGCGAGGCCTTGCCCTCGACCTTGAGGTAGGCCGCGCCGATGCCGCTGGTGGCCAGGCGCACGCCGCCGTCGGTGCCGCCGCCTTCGAACGAGAAGACCGCATCCTGCTCGGCGCCCAGGCGCGTGATGGTGCTGCGCGCGCCGGGCGAGCTGATTTCCTCGTCGCTGTTCATCAGCACGGTCAGCGTGCCGTAGTTGTCGAAGCCCAGCTGGCGCAGCATGGCCACGGTGTGCAGGATCAGGGCCACGCCCTGCTTGTCGTCGGCAATGCCCAGGCCGTAGGCGCGCTCGCCGTCGATGCGAAACGGCTGGTCCTTGAGCATGCCGCGCAGGTAGACCGTGTCCATGTGGGCGATCAGCATGATGCGGCTGGTGCCCTTGCCCTTGAACTCGGCATGCACCATGGGGCCGATCTTCTCGGGCGTGTCACCCAGCCGGTAGACGTCGGTGGGCTGCAGGATCTCGACCTTGCCGCCCTGCTCGCGCAGCTTGCCGGCCACGTAGTTGGCGATCTGCTCCACGCCCTCCATGTCCTTGCTGCCCGACTCGATGTGCACCAGCTCGCGCAGCGTGTCCAGCAAGGGCTGCTGGTGCTTTTGCGCCAGCGCCTGGATATCGGCCTTGGGCGCAGCCAGGGCACTGCCGGACAGGCCGGCCATGGCAAGGGCCAGCGCCAGCGGGGCGCTGCGGAACATGAGGGAAAGCGGTGCGAAGGCGGAACGCATGGACAGGTCTCCTGTGTTGAAAAGTTGTGCCTGCACGATAGCAGGCGCCGCGCAGGGCGCACGCAATTGGCGTGCCTGTTTTGTCCATCTCTGCGCCCAAAGCAAAGGCCCCGCAAGCTTGGGCCTGCGGGGCCTTGTGGGGAGTGCGACCCGGTATCAGCCCGCGCTCAGCGCCATGCCGCTTTTCCGGCTCACGCCATCGCCCACGACCACGGCCGACACCACGCTCAGCACCAGGGCAATGGCCGATCCGTAGAACACGCCGTGGCTCATGCCGTGGTCCAGCATGTAGCCGAACACCGGCGCGGCCAGGCAAAAGCCCAGGTCCAGGCCCGAATACACCGTGCCGTAGACGCGACCGGTGGCGCCGGGGGGCGCGGCGCGCTTGATCAGCATGTCGCGCGAGGGGCCGGCCAGGCCCGTGCCCAGGCCCGCGATGGAGGCCACGGCCACGGCCGCCATGGCCGGCAGCCAGCCCGTGCCGACCAGGAACAGCGCAACACCCGAGCCCAGCATGCAGATGGAGATCACCTTCTCCAGCCGCTGCACGCGGCCCACGAGGAAGCCACCGGCCAGCATGCCTGCCGCGCCGCACAGCATGTAGCCCGTGACGATCAGCGCCGTCACGCTCAGCGGCAGTCCGTACATGGACTGCATGGCGGGGCTGGCAAAGCTCTGGATGGCGCTGAGCGCGCAGGTGCTCCAGAAGAAGAACGAGAAGCACAGCCAGACCGAGGGCAGCTTCAGGAAGGCCATGGGATGCTCCTGCGGCACGGCGGCCGCAGCGGCGCGCGCCGCGGGGGCCTGGGCATCGGCCGCACGGTCGTCCAGCGCCTCGCGGTTGAGCACCATGATGGTGAGGATGACGGCGGCCAGGGCCGCGCCGCACAGGCAGGCCAGGCGCCACGAGCCCGTGGCCGTGGTGATGCCCGCCATGAACAGCGGCGCCAGCGCCCAGCCGATATTGCCCGACAGGCCGTGCACCGAGAACGCATGGCCGATGCGCTTGGCCGACACGCGCTTGTTGAGGATGGTGAAGTCCACCGGGTGGAAGGGCGCATTGCCCAGGCCCGCGAAGAAGGCCGCCAGCAGCAGCATTCCATAGCCCTGTGCCAGGCTGGCGACCACGCCCGCCACGGTGAAGCTGCCCAGCGCCGCAAACAGAATGGGGCGCGCGCCGAAGCGGTCCACGGCAAAGCCGGCCATGGCCTGTCCCACGCCGGAGACCACGAAGAACAGCGACACCATCACGCTGAGCTCGGCATAGCTGTAGCCGAACTCGGCGATCAGCCACGGGAACAGCGGCGGCAGCAGCAGGTGGAAGAAATGCGAGGAACCATGCGCCAGGCCGATCAGGCCGATGGTGCGCACATCGCTGCGCAGCGGGTCCGGCGCCACGGCGTCCGGCATGGAAGAGGAAGAGGCGGTCATGGGCCGCATCTTAGGCAGCAGCGTTTCGTCTTGTATGCGATAGTCTGCCAACTTCTATCGCAAACATGCCAAAGCCTGTCTCCACGCCCGGCACCCCTGCCCACACCCCTGCCGACACTCTTGCCGACACCCTGCCCAGCACCTGCCCCGCAGCCGCACTGCGGTCGGTGCGCAGGGCCCGACCGATGGAGCCGGTGGAGGCCCTGCATCCGCACCTGTTCGTGCCCACGCCCCAGCGCCCCGTGCGCGCCAAGCAGCATCGCCTGTCGGCACGCACGCGCGTCATACCGCACAGCCACAGCTGGGCACAGATCGCCATCTCGCTGGACGGCGTGCTGCACCTGTCGGCCCCCCAGGGCACGCTGATCGCACCGCCGTCCAAGGCCGTGTGGATTCCGCCCGGCCTGGTCCACGCCGTGGCCATGGTCGAGGAAGCCGATCTCGTCTCCATCTACGTGCTGCAGGACGATCCGGCCCAGGGCCCCGTACTGCCGGACCTCCCGTCCTGCGGCGTGGCCTGCAACCCGCAGGACTGGGCACGCTGCCGCGTGCTGGAGGTTTCGCCGCTGATGCGCGAGCTGATCACGGCCCTGCCCAAGCAAAGCGATGACCAGCCCGCCCCGGACGCCGCCACCCTGCAGCGCGAGCACCATCTGAGCGCCCTGCTGCTGGAAGAGCTTCGCCGGGCCAGCGAAGTCCACCTTGGCGTGAACATGCCCCAGGACAAGCGGCTGCGCATGCTCTGCGAGGCCGTCGTGGCCGACCCCACCCAGCACGAGAGCCTGGCCGACTGGGCGGCAGACACCGGCGCCAGCCCGCGCACCGTGGCCCGGCTGTTCCAGCAGCAGCTGGGCTGCAGCTTCACCACCTGGCGCCAGCAAGTCGTGCTGGCCCATGGCCTGAGCCTGGCCGCGCGCGGCCTGCCCATACAGCAGATCGCCGCCGAGCTGGGCTACAGCCCCAGCGCCTTCAGCGCCATGGTGCACCGCACGGTGGGCATGCCTCCGGCACGGTTCTTCGGGCAGCAGGCCGGCTCCGCTGCCCACAGGGTCGGAACAGGCGCTGTATCGCGGCCGATCAGGGAATGACAGGGAACCATCGCCTCTTCGCGATAGCTGATCCGATATAGGGTTTGCCTAAGGCCAGCCCATGGAATAGGGCGGCGCCCTGCGTGCTCTTATGCCGCATGATCTCCACCGCCGAGTCGCGCTACAACCAGTGGGTGCGCGAGCACTACCGATTCCTGCTGCGCAGCGCCTGGGCGCTGACCGGCTCGCGCGCGCTGGCCGAGGACGTGGTGCAGGACTGCTTCACCAGCGCCTGGCGCTTTCGCCACCAGCTGCGCGAGGCCGCGATGGCGCGGGCCTGGCTGTTCCAGATCATGCGCCGCCATGCCTTCCGGCACCTTGCGCCATCGGCCCATCTGGTCAGCGATGACGAGGCGCTGGACCAGCATCCCGCCCCCACTCCCTCGCCTTCGGCGCTGGACGACCGGCTCGACGTGGTCAAGGCGCTGTCGCGCATCGCCCCCATCCACCGCGAGGTGCTGGTGCTCTATTACTTCGACGACATGCCCACGGCCCAGATGGCCGAGGCCCTGGACATTGCGCCGGGCACGGTTCTGTCGCGCCTGTCACGCGCCCGCGATGCGCTGAAGGCGGCGCTGGAGCAGGCCGCCCCGGCGCCTGCCCCAGAGACTGCCAGCGTGATCCCGCTGCGCCCCACCCCGCTGCGCGCCACCCGATAGCAAGGCTTGAAATGACTGCCCCGGACACGACCGACGAATCGGCCTTCGACCTGCGCGCACGCGCCGAACTGGCCCTGGCCTTCGACCCCGGGCCGCACGGCGAGCCGCCCGCCCATCTGCTGCGCCACACGCCCTGGCATGCGCGCAGCGGCGTGCGCCGGCTGATCGCCGCGCTGCTGGTGGGCAGCTCGGCCGCCACCGCCGTGTTCGCCATGCGCCCGCCCGAGCTGGTGCGCGCCGCCATCGAGCATGAGTACTACGAGCGCACGCTGCGCGGCAGCTTCATGCCCGAGGCCGAGGTGGCGCGCCGCATGGACCTGCCGGCCGGCGAGAAGCTGCCCGGCTACACCCAGCTGATGCGGCCCTGCGATATCGACGGCACGCGCGCCTACCACCTGACCACCTTCTTCGAGAAGGGCGGCATCGTCACCGTGCTGGCCTTCGACCAGCCCCAGCGCCTGGCCGATGGCCAGGGCTGGTGGGCCAACATGCACTGGCAGGTCGTTCGCTCGCGCGAAGGCCGGCCGCTGGTGCTGGTGGCCCAGAAGAAACAGGCCCTGGCCGTGGCCAGCAAGGCCCTGGGCACCCCTGCCCATGAGATGCCCCATGAGACGCAATGACACGCCCCATGACAACCACCACGAGGAGACAACCATGAACCACTTGCCGACATCGCCCACTTCCGCCGCGCGCCGCAGCCTGCTGGCCGGCAGCGCCAGCGCACTGGCCGCCGCAGGCCTGGCCGGCCTGCACCAGGGCGCACTGGCCCAAGCCCAAGCCCAAGCCCAGGCACCCGCAGCTGCGGCAGCACCAGCGGCCAAGCCCCTGCCCGGCTACGCGGGCTGGAAGAAGGCCGATGCCCTCATCGTCCACAGCTCCACCACCATAGAGACGCGGCGCGGCGCCTTCGGCACCAGCGTGATCACGCCCAGCGACCAGCTCTATGTGCGCAACAACCTGCCCACGCCGCCCGAATCCATCGTGGCCGACCGCGATGCCTGGCAGCTGCAGGTGGAGGGCGTGCGCCAGCCCCGCAGCCTCAGCGTGCGCGAGCTCAAGTCCCTGGGCCTGGAGACCGTGGCCATGGTGCTGCAGTGCTCGGGCAATGGCCGCGCCTTCTTTCCCAGCAAGCCCAGCGGCACGGCCTGGACCGTGGGTGCGGCCGGCTGCGTGGTCTGGAGCGGCGTGCCCGTGCGCGAGGTGGTCAAGGCCCTGGGCGGCGTGGCCGACGGCGGCCTCTACATGACCGGCACGGGCGGCGAGGTGCTGCCTGCAGGGCTGGACCCCAAGAGCGTCATCGTCGAGCGCTCGGTGCCGCTGTCGGCCATGGAAGACGCGCTGCTGGCCTGGGAGATGAACGGCGAGCCCATCCCGCTGGCCCATGGCGGGCCGCTGCGCCTGATCGTGCCCGGCTACACCGGCGTGAACAACATCAAGTACATCAAGCAGCTGGCCTTCACGCCGCGCGAGAGCGAGGCCCACATCATGTCCCACGGCTACCGCATCTCGCCGCCCGGCAGCAAGAGTGACCCGAGCCAGCCCTCGGTGCAGGAGATGAGCGTCAAGTCCTGGATCAACTCGCCCCTGCCCGAGGACGGCGGGCAGGCCGCCGGCCTGGTGCAGATCCACGGCGTGGCCTTTGGCGGCATGGACGCCGTCAAGGGCGTGGAGGTGTCCACGGACGGCGGCAAGAGCTGGCAGGCCGCGCGCCTGGTTGGCCCCGACCTGGGCAAGTACGCCTGGCGCCAGTTCGTGCTGCAGGCGCGCCTGCCCAAGGGCACGCATGTGCTGGCCAGCCGCGCCACCGACGCGCGCGGCCGGGTCCAGCCCGAGACGCGCGGTGAAAACCAGAGTGGCTACAACAACACCAGCTGGGCCGACCACGCCGTGACCGTCACCGTGGCCTGAACACGGCCCGCGCGCTCATCCCGCCTCCCTTCTCTTCACTCCCGTCACCTCCCGCACACGGCGCCAGACCGTGGCGGGCCCGTACCCCCATTGCCATGTTCACGATGAAACACCTGATCCACACCGCCCTGCTGGGCAGCACTTTGCTCGGCAGCGCCCTGCTGTGCGCCCCCGCCTTTGCCGATGAAGCGGCCCAGATGGCCCTGGGCAAGAAGCTGTTCGCCACGGCCACGCCCGCCTGCGCGCTGTGCCACACGCTCAAGGACGCGGGTGCCGAGGGCGCCATCGGCCCCGTGCTCGACGAGCTGCAGCCCGATGCCGCGCGCGTGGCCCGTGCCCTGCGCGACGGCATAGGCGCCATGCCCTCATTCAAGGCCACGCTCAGCGAGGCCGAGATCGCCGCGCTGTCGCTCTACGTGAGCAAGGCCAGCGCGAAGAAGTAGGCGCCACGCACATCCGTCACCGGCGTTCCTGCAGCTCCCGCAGGGCCTTTTCGTAAGGCGTTTCCTTGGGCTCGGGAACATGCACCACGGCCTCGCCGGCACCGCCCAGCGGCATGCGGTAGACCCAGAGGCTGTGCCGGCCCGGTCCCTGGCGCTGCCAGGAGGGCTCCACGCCGGGCAGCGCAAAGTCCAGGCTGACCAGCCAGGCGCCCTCAGGCAGTTCCGTGGCGGCCTTGACGGCTGCACGGCCCATGCTTTCAGGGCGCTGGAACAGGTAGACCATCTGATAGCCGCTCCAGTCGGCCAGCCAGATATCGGCGCGGCGCACGCGGGCCCAGGGGCAGCGCAGCGCGCAAAGCCAGCGCAGCGGCCAGCTCCACTCCATGCCGTTGAGCCGCGCCTGCGGGTACTGCCCGCGCAGCGCGCGCAGGCCGTCGCCCAGGCCGCAGCCGGCATCGAGCACGGCCGCGCCGTCCGGCAGCGGCGCGGCATCGGCCAGGCCTTGCAGCGCATCGGCGGGCGTGGGAAACAGCGGCGCATCGCGCCAGGCGTTGAGCGGGTAGACCAGGGCGAGCAGGCCCAGCGCCGCCAGCCACAGCCAGGGGCTGATGGCGGCCAGGCCGCCCGGCCCCCACAGCATCAGGCAGGACAGCGGAAAGCCAGCCGCCACGGCCAGGCGCCGCCACCAGGGCGTGGCCAGCAGGCTGGCGAGCACGCCCAAAAAACAGGCCGCCAGCCAGGCGGCCAGCGGCCCTAGGGTCGATTGCAGCGCGGCGTACACAAGCCAGGCGCCTGCCCAGGCAAGAAGGGCCGGGGCCGGCCAGGGAAGGCGCCGCATCATGCGCGCCCTCCGGCCGGGAGCCGCTTATTGCTGTTGCAGTGCTTGCGAGGTGGCACGGTCGAGGCGGCCGGTCTGCGGCAGGCTCTGGTCGCGCTGGAATTCGCGCAGGGCGTTCTGGGTGTTCTTGCCCATGGCGCCGTCAGGCGTGCCTGCGGTGTAGCCCAGGGCATTGAGCTTTTGCTGCGCGGCGCGCAGCGACATGCCGGCGGCATTGGCGCCCGGAGCCGATGTCTGCGACGGTGCGGCACCGCCGTCCACGCCCAGGCGTCCACCGCCGCCCAGGCCCTGGCCCTTGACGGTCTGCGCCTTGTAGTTGCGCAGCGCGCGCACCATCTGGTTGTAGGCGTCCATGAAGGCGGCGGCGATCACCTTGCCTTCGGCCGTGCGCGTGTAGCCGCCCAGCGAGGCGCCGGCGGAGCCGCCGAACAGCGCGCCCATGCCGCCCCAGTCGGTCTTGGAAGACGAGCCTTCGGAAGCCGACACCTGCACGCCCGAACGGTTGTCCACCAGGGCCAGCATGACCGAGGCCTCGCGGGTCTTGGTGGCTGCAGCCAGCGCGCCGAAGATGCCGCCTGCGCGGCCGCCGATGGCGCCGCCCATGCCGCCGGCATCGCTCTGGTTGAAGATCACTTCGGGGGACAGGCCGTAGTCGGAGGCCACCATCTGGCCCTTGCCCAGGTTGCTGCCGCCGCGCATTTCGCCCGAGTCCATCAGCGCGCGTTCACGCGCCATGGCGCCCATGCCGGCCGCGCCGCGTTCCACGACGATGAAGCAGTTGGACTGCTGGATCATCAGGCGCAGCAGCTGCGAGGTGGGCGGCAGGCGGTACTGCTGGGTGAGGATGGTGTACCAGCCGGCGGTCTGGTTCTCGACCAGGGAGATGGTGCCCAGCGAGGAGTCGCAGCGCTCCAGCTCGGTGTTGGCGTTCTCGGCGCTGGCACCGCCCGCGGCGCCAGTGGCCACGGTCTTGGCTTCCGGCGAACCCATGCGCATGTCGGTGGTCACGCAGCCGGTCAGCGCCACGGCGGCGATGGCAGTCAGGGCAAGATACTTCTTCACGTTGTAATCCTCTTGGTCTGGTCTAGGTGAATCAGCGCCAGGGCAATGGGCGTCCACGCACTGGCAGCGTCGCCAGTCAGCGATTACACACAATTACCCCGCATAACAGCGCGCAAATATACCGGGATTCACCCTTGCGAAAAAGCGCTGCTTTGCTGGAGAACGACAGATCACAGACGGTTACAAGCTGTTGTCATCACTCGGGAGCATCGCCGCGCAAACGTTCGATCAGCCCGTTGAGCGCATCGAGCGAGCCGAACTGGATCGCCACTTCGCCCATTTCCTGCAGCTTGCCGCCCCGGCGCACGGACTTCTTGATGCGCACCTCGACATCGGCCATGAGCAGGTCGGACAGCTCTTCCTCCACGCGCTTGATGTCGCGCGTCTTGCCTTCCTTCTTGGACTTCTGGCGCACCAGGCTGAAGTCGGCGCCGATCTTCTTGACCAGGGCCTCGGCCTCGCGCACCGACAGCTTCTTGGCCGCGATCTGGTTGCCGGCCGTGATCTGGGCCGCGCGGTCCAGCGACAGCAGGGCACGCGCATGGCCCATGTCGATGTCGCCGGCCATGAGCATGGTCTGCACCGGGTCGGCCAGGTTCAGCAGGCGCAGGATGTTGGTGGCCGCGCTGCGCGAGCGTCCAACTGCCTGGGCCGCCTGCTCATGCGTGAGGCCGAATTCCTTGACCAGGCGCGACAGGCCCTGGGCCTCTTCCAGCGGGTTCAGGTCCTCGCGCTGGATGTTCTCGATCAGCGCCATGGCGGCGGCGGCCTCGTCGGGCACCTCGCGCACCAGCACCGGTACCTCGGCCAGGCCGGCGATGCGGGCTGCGCGAAAGCGCCGCTCGCCCGCGATGATTTCGTACTTGCCGGCGTGCTCGCCCTTGGCCAGGCGGCGCACCAGGATGGGCTGCATGATGCCCTGGGCCTTGATGCTTTCGGCCAGCTCGTAGAGCGCGCCCTCGTCCATGTGGGTGCGCGGCTGGTATTGGCCGGGCACCATCACGTCCAGCTGCAGGATGCTGGGCAGCCCGGTCTCGGCCACGGGGCCGCCGGCCTCTTCCTTGTCGTGGACCTTGGGGCCGAGCAGGGCTTCGAGTCCGCGTCCCAGCCCCTTGGGTTTCTTGGTCACCATGGTGTTGTCCTTGTCAAAGCGACGCCAGCAGCGCGTGTCCGCTGTCCCAGTCGCCCAGCCCGCTGGCCGTGTTGAGATGGCCCGAAGGCCCTGCATCGACAAAGCGCGCGCCCCAGGCATCGGCCAGGGTCTGCACGCGCTGCGCGCTGCAATAGATATCGTTGTTGCTGCCGACCACGATGGAGGCAAACGGCAAGCGCTGCATCATCACGGGCGACCAGCCAGGCAATTGCTCGCGCAGCTGGGGCTGCTCGGTATCGCCGGGGGCGACCAGCAGCGCGCCACGCACCTTGCGGGCGGCCAGCGGCGAATGCGCCGCCCACCACGCCACAAGGATGCAGCCCAGACTGTGGGCCACCAGCACCACCGGGCGCGGCGCGTCGAGCACCGTCTCCTGCAGCCTGGCGCTCCAGTCGCCGCGCAGCGGACGGTCCCAGTCGTTTTGCTCCAGGCGGCGGTAGCCGTGGCGCTGCTCCCAGCGGCTTTGCCAGTGGCCGGCGTCCGAGTTCTGCCAGCCGGGCAGCAGCCAGACGTCCTCGGCAGCCCACCCGGTCGGCACGCCCTGCCCTGCCGTTTCATGTGAACCTTGCATGGCTACATCTTCTTGATGCGGCGCACCATCTCGTGCGCGAAATCGATGAAGGCCTTGCTGCCCTTGGCGCCCGGGTCGAAGACCACGCCGGGCACGCCATAGCTGGGCGCCTCGGCCAGGCGCACATTGCGCGGGATGACGGTGTCGAACACCTTGTCGCCGAAGTGCTCCTTGAGCTGGTCGCTGACCTGCTGCTGCAGCGTGGTGCGCGGGTCGAACATCACGCGCAGCAGGCCGATGATCTGCAGGTCGGGGTTCATGTTGGCATGCACCTGCTTGATGGTGTTGACCAGGTCGGTCAGGCCTTCGAGCGCGAAGTACTCGCACTGCATGGGCACGACCACGCCATGGGCCGCGCACAGGCCGTTCAGGGTGAGCATGGACAGGCTGGGCGGGCAGTCCACGAGCACGAAGTCGTAGTCGGCATCGGCCGCCCTGAGGGCGCCCTTCAGCCGCTCGTTGCGGCGCTCCAGCGTGACCAGCTCGATCTCGGCGCCGCTGAGTTCGCGGTTGGCGCCCAGCACGTCATAGCCCACGGCCTCGGAGCGCACGGCGGCTTCCTTGACGCTGGCGTTCTCCAGCAGCACGTCGTAGACCGACAGCTCCAGCGCGCGCTTGTCCACGCCCGAGCCCATGGTGGCATTGCCCTGGGGGTCCAGGTCGATCATCAGCACGCGCTGGCCGATCTTGGCCAGGCCCGCAGCAAGGTTGACGGCGGTGGTGGTCTTGCCGACCCCACCCTTTTGATTGGCGACACAGAAGATTTTGGCCATGGTATTTACACGCTTATTTGGCGATGGCCAGCTTGAGGCCAAAACCGATCAGAAACACGCCCGCAGTCTTTTCGAGAACCCGGGAAACCGCAGGATTGGCGCGCATGCGCTCGGCCAGATGCGCGGTCAGCAGCACCACGATCAGGCAATAGAGAAAGGTCAGCACGGCCACCGTGGCCGCCATCACCGCGAACGTGAGCAGGCCCTGGTGGCTTGCGGGATCCACGAACAGCGGGAAGAAGGCCATGTAGAACACGATGGACTTGGGGTTCATCAGGGTGATCAGGCCAGCCTGGCGAAAGTAGTGGCGCGGCTCGATGTGCAGCACGGGTTTGTCGCCGGGCCTGGCTGTGAGCATCCTGAAACCCAGCCAGCCCAGGTAGGCGGCGCCCAGCCACTGCACGGCATGGAAGGCCGCGGGATAGGAGGCCAGCAGCGCGGCAACGCCCGCCACCGCCATCCAGATCAGCACCTGGTCGGCCGCCAGCACGCCGGCGCAGGCCGCCATTCCGGCCCGTATGCCGCCCTTGCCGGTGGAGGTGATCAGCGCCAGATTGCCCGGCCCCGGAATCAGCAAAAACAGAAGAATGGCAACAACGAATGCGCTGAAATCGGAGATGCCGAACATGCTGACCCCTGAGCGATGAAAGCTGGGAGTTTATGCGAGGGCCATGGCCAGCGCATGGGGAACATGGCCCCGCCGCAACGCGGCAGTGTGCTATTCGGTAAAAAAATCAGGCTGCAGCAGTGCGCAGCCAGAGGATGCAGCGCTCGGCGTCCAGGCCCGGCACCTTCAATGGTTCCACGTGAAACACCTGCACGTCGGCAGGCAGCGCGGCGATTTCCTCGTCGGGGTGCTTGCCCTTCATGGCCAGCCAGGTGCCGCCCTCCTCCAGCGACTGGCGCGACCAGCTGGTGAAGTCCGCCAGCGAGGCAAAGGCACGGCAGCTGATCAGCGGATAGCGCGTGGTCAACTGCTCCACGCGGCTGTGGATGCCGCGCAGGTTGGGCAGGCGCAGAGTGGCCGCCGCCTGCTGGATGAAGGCCGCCTTCTTGCCCACCGTGTCCACGCAGTGCACGTCGATCTGCGGGCAGCAGACGGCAAAGACCACGCCGGGCAGGCCGCCGCCCGATCCCACGTCCAGCATGGCGGTGCGCCCTGCGCGCGCAGGCATCTGGGCCAGGTGGCGCTGCAGGGGCGGCACGGCGGCCAGGCTGTCGAGCAGGTGGTGGGTCAGCATTTCCTGCGGATCACGCACTGCCGTGAGGTTGTAGACCTTGTTCCACTTGCCCAGCAGGGCCTGGAATTCCATCAGCGTATCGACCTGGGCAGGGGAAAGCTCCAGGCCCAGCGCCCGCAGGCCGGCCTCGAGAGGAGCGCGCAGTTCCTGGCTCATGCGGATGCCTCCTCGCCCTTCGCGTCTGTCACATCAGGGGCAAAGCCGCGGAAGCCCCCCTTCTTCAGGTGCACCATGAGCAGGGAGATCGCCGCTGGCGTCACGCCCGACATGCGCGATGCCTGGCCCAGCGTCTCGGGCCTGTGCTTTTGCAGCGACTGGCGCACCTCGAAGGACAGGGCCGGCACCTGCATGTAGTCCAGCTCGGCCGGCAGGCGCAGGTTCTCGAAATGGGCGGCGCGCTGCACCTCGTCCTTCTGGCGGTCGATGTAGCCTGCGTACTTGGCCGCGATCTCCACCTGCTCGACGACGGAGGCGCTGAGATCGCCCAGCACCTCGGGCTGCACATCGGCCGAGGCATAGCGGCCCTCGTTCAGGCTCATCAGCTTGCCGTAGCCCACGTCGGGCCGGCGCAGCAGGTCGAACAGGTTGTACTCGCGCTCGATGGACTTGCCCAGCACCCGCTCCGATTCCTCGGGCGCGACGATGCGCGGATTGACCCAGGTGGACTTCAGGCGCTCTGTTTCACGTGAAACAGCATCGCGCTTGCGGCTGAAGGCATCCCAGCGCGCATCGTCCACCAGACCCATGGCGCGGCCCGCCTCGGTCAGGCGCATGTCGGCGTTGTCCTCGCGCAGCTGCAGCCGGAACTCGGCACGGCTGGTGAACATGCGGTAGGGCTCGGTCACGCCCTTGGTGATCAGGTCATCGACCAGCACGCCCAGGTAGGCCTCGTCGCGGCGCGGCAGCCAGGCTTCCTGGCCGCGGCACTGCAGCGCGGCGTTGAGGCCGGCGAACAGGCCCTGGGCCGCCGCTTCCTCGTAGCCGGTCGTGCCGTTGATCTGGCCGGCGAAGAACAGGCCCTGGATCTGGCGCGTCTCGAAGCTGCTCTTGAGCGAGCGCGGATCGAAGTAGTCGTACTCGATGGCGTAGCCGGGACGCAGGATGTGCGCGTTCTCCAACCCCTTCATGCTGCGCACCAGTTCGTACTGGATGTCGAAGGGCAGGCTGGTGGAGATGCCGTTGGGATAGAACTCGTTGGTGGTCAGGCCTTCGGGCTCCAGGAAGATCTGGTGGCTTTCCTTGTCGGCAAAGCGGTTGATCTTGTCCTCGACGCTGGGGCAGTAGCGCGGGCCCACGCCCTCGATCTTGCCCGTGAACATGGGGCTGCGGTCAAAGCCGCTGCGGATGATGTCGTGCGTGCGCTCGTTGGTGTGGGTGATCCAGCAGGGCATCTGGCGCGGGTGCATGGCCGCATTGCCGATGAAGCTGAACACGGGCAGCACGCCTTCGTTGACACCGCCGGGCATACCGTCGCCGGGCTGCTCCTCGCACTGCGAGAAGTCGATACTGCGGCCATCCAGGCGCGGCGGCGTGCCGGTCTTCAGGCGACCCTGGGGCAGCTGCAGTTCCTTGAGCCGCGACGACAGGCTGACGGCCGGCGGGTCGCCCGCGCGGCCTGCCGCGTAGTTGTTCAGGCCCACGTGGATCTTGCCGTCCAGGAAGGTACCCGCCGTGAGCACCACGGTGCGGCTGCGAAAGCGCACGCCCACCTGGGTGACGGCACCCACCACGCGGTCGCCCTCGACCATGAGGTCGTCCACCGCCTGCTGGAACAGCCACAGGTTGGGCTGGTTCTCCAGCATGTCGCGGATGGCGGCCTTGTAGAGAATGCGGTCGGCCTGGGCGCGCGTGGCACGCACGGCCGGGCCCTTGGAGCTGTTGAGGATGCGGAACTGTATGCCGCCGATATCGGTAGCCAGCGCCATGGCGCCGCCCAGCGCATCCACTTCCTTGACCAGATGGCCCTTGCCGATCCCGCCGATGCTGGGATTGCAGCTCATCTGGCCCAGGGTCTCGATGTTGTGGCTCAGCAGCAGCGTCCTGCAGCCCATGCGCGCAGCGGCCAGCGCGGCCTCGGTGCCGGCGTGGCCGCCACCGACCACGATCACATCAAATTCCTGTGGGTACAACATGCTTATCACTCCGGGGGCCTGCCCGGCCCAAGCCCCCGACACGGAGCACTCACGCTCCGGCGCTCATGGCAGGTGGCCCTCGTTCATGTAGCGAGGGGAACCCAGCGGGGAACCCGCGATTTTCCCACCTTTGCCGCACCAGTGCCTTGCAAGGGGTCGGCCGGCCCTGCCACCGGGCCGGTACTGTGCCGGTGTTCCACGTGAAACAGGGCGGCGGGCGGCGGCATTCTCCGCAGGATGCTGCGCGCCGCCGCCCGCAACGCGGCCCGCTTGCAAGAAACATGTGCAGGGCCTGTGATGCAATGGCGGCCATGCAGATCCTCATCTTCGCGGGCAGTACCCGCCAACAATCGCACAACCGGCGCCTGACCGCCGCCGCCGCCGACATGGCGCGCGAACTGGGCGCCCAGCCCACGCTGCTGGAGCTGTCGGATTTCGACATCCCCATGTACAACGCCGACCTGGAGGCCAGCGGCACGCCGCCCGACGTGCTGCGCTTCAAGGCCGCGCTGCACGGCCACCCGGCCTGGCTGATCTGCTCGCCCGAGTACAACGGCAGCTACCCTGCCCTGCTCAAGAACGCCATCGACTGGGCTTCCAGCCCCGTGGCCGGTGATCCGGTCTGGTCCGATGGCACCCTGCCCTTTCGCGGCAAGGTCGTGGGCATGGCCAGCGCCTCGCCCGGCGGCCTGGGCGGCCTGCGCGCCCAGTCGCACCTGGCGCCGCTGCTGCTGAACCTGCAGTGCTGGCTGGCGCCCGTGAGCCACGCCGTGGGACAGGCAGGCCAGGCCTTTGACGAGGCCGGCCGCCTGCAGCGCCCCCAGGACCAGCTGGGCATGAAGGCCGTGCTGGAGCAGGTGCTCTGGGCTGCGCAGCGCCTGTCGGCCTGAACCCTGGCGCCAGCGCGGTCCCATCATGCGCAGCCCCGCCACATGGGGTTAGCATGGGCGCTTGTCTTTCTTACCCTGATCGGAAGCCATCCACCATGAAGCTCTACTACAGCCCTGGCGCCTGCTCTCTGTCTCCCCACATCGTCCTGCACGAGGCAGGCCTGGCCTACGAGCCGGTCCTGGCCAGCACCAAGACGCACAAGCTGCAGGACGGCACGGACTACTACGGCATCAACCCGCTGGGCTATGTTCCCTTCCTCGTGCTCGACGACGGCGACACGCTGCATGAAGGCCCGGCCATCGTCCAGTACCTGGCCGATCTGGTCCCCGAGAAGAAGCTGGCCCCGGCCAACGGCACCATGGCCCGCTACCACCTGCAGGAGTGGCTGAACTTCATCGGCACCGAGCTGCACAAGGGCTTTGGTCCCCTGTTCAACCCCGCCACGCCCGACGACTACAAGCCCGTGGTGCGCCAGCGCGTGCTGGACCGCCTCAAGTGGGTGGACGGCGAGCTCAATGGCCGCGACTACCTGATGGGCGAGCAGTTCACCGTGGCCGACGCCTACCTGTTCACCGTGACGGGCTGGGCCCAGTTCGTGGGCGTGGACATCTCCGAGCTGACCAACCTCCTGGCCTACCGCGAGCGCGTGCTGGCCCGCCCTGCCGTGCAGGCCGCGATGAAGGCCGAAGGCCTGCTCAAGTAAGCAGCGCCGCGCTGCTGCGCTCAAGGCCTGACGGGGCCGGCTGGTGTGGAACCGGCCGGCCCTTTGTCTTTGGTGCCTGCGGCGCAGGCCTGGCGCCTGCGGATGCGCGGCTGCACCTCGGCGGGTGCCGCGCGCATCTGCCGGGCCATGCGGCATGCGGGCGTCGCCTGCACGACAGCGCGCAAATCCCTGGCCTGCACGATTGATTCCATGGGCGTAATCTGTGCCGTACGCCGCGCCGCCCGCACGGGCGGCGCTTTTGCTTCACGCACAGAAAGCCCCGTTGCATGACCTCTCTGTTCGAACCCATACAGGCTGGCGAACTGCGCCTGCCCAACCGCATCGCCATGGCGCCCCTGACGCGCAACCGCGCACCCCAGGCCCTGCCCAACGACATCATGGTCACCTACTACGCCCAGCGCGCCAGCGCCGGCCTGCTGATCAGCGAAGGCACGGCCATCAGCCACCAGGGCCAGGGCTATGCCCATGTGCCGGGCCTGTACGGCAGCGAGCAGCTCGACGGCTGGAAGCGCGTGACCGACGCCGTGCACAAGGCCGGCGGGCGCATCGTCACCCAGCTGTGGCATGTGGGCCGGGTCTCGCACACCTCGCTGCAGCCCGAAGGCCAGGCGCCCGTGGGACCGTCCCCGGTGGCGGCCAGATCCAAGACCTATGTGATCGACGAGGACTCGGGCAAGGGCCAGTTCGTGCCCACCTCTGCGCCGCGCGCGCTCGCCCAGCACGAGCTGCCCGCCATCGTCCACAGCTTCGCCGTGGCCGCGCGCAATGCCGTGGAGACGGCCGGTTTCGACGGCGTGGAGCTGCACGGCGCCAACGGCTACCTGCTGGACCAGTTCCTCAAGACCGGCGCCAACCGGCGCGATGACGACTACGGCGGCAGCATCGAGAACCGCGCCCGCCTGCTGCTCGAATGCACGCGCGCCGCAGCCGATGCCGTGGGCGGCGGCCGCGTGGGCATCCGCCTGTCGCCCGTGACGCCGGCCAACGACATCGCCGATGCCGATCCCCAGCCGCTGTTCGAATACGTGGTGCGCCAGCTGGCGCCGCTGGGCCTGGCCTACATCCACATCATCGAAGGCTCCACCGGTGGCCCGCGTGAATTGCCGGACCGGCCCTTCGACTACGCGGCCCTCAAATCCGCCTACCGCCAGGCCGGTGGCCAGGGCGCCTGGATGGTCAACAACGGCTATGACCGCGACATGGCCCTGCGCGCCGTGGAAAGCGGCCACGCCGATATCGTGGCCTTCGGCAAGGCCTTCATCTCCAATCCCGACCTGGTCCACCGCCTGCACGACGACCTGCCGCTGAACCCCTGGAACTCCAGCCTGTTTTACGGCGGCGGCGCAGAGGGCTATATCGACTACCCGTTCGCGCGCCAGGCCTGATTGGCGGCCGCACAAACAAAAAGCGGAGTGCATCGCACTCCGCTTTTTTTATCCAGACGATTCACGTGGAACAGGGGCCGGGCCCCTGTCCCTGCGTCCGCTATCTCAGGCGTGTTCCAGCAGCTGGGTCTCGCGCGTGTCCCGGCCAGAGGCCAGCGAGGCGCGGCCTGCGGCCGGTGCCAGGCTGGGCTGGCCCTGGGAGGGACGGCCGTAGGAAGCATGCGAGCCCATGGATGCCACGGCCGCACCGGCAATGCGGAACTGGCCCACCACCTGCGCCAGGCGCGCGGCCTGCTCGCGCAGCGACTCGGCAGCGGCAGCCGACTCCTCGACCAGGGCTGCGTTCTGCTGCGTCATGCGGTCGATATCGCCCACGGCCTGGTTGACCTGGCCGATGCCGCCCGACTGCTC
Source organism: Delftia sp. WY8 (assembly GCF_018437695.1). Taxonomy (NCBI): domain Bacteria; kingdom Pseudomonadati; phylum Pseudomonadota; class Betaproteobacteria; order Burkholderiales; family Comamonadaceae; genus Delftia; species Delftia sp. WY8. The sequence continues at coordinate 3,575,070 of NZ_CP049795.1, read as the reverse complement.
GCTGGAAGCCGCCGTGATCTCGCCAATGATGTCGCCCACGCGCTGCACGCTGTCCACGATCTCCTTCATGGTCTTGCCCGCGTCCTCGACCTGGCGCACGCCCACGTCCACGGCCTGCACGCTGGTCTGGATCAGCGCCTTGATCTCGCTGGCCGCCTGGGCCGAGCGCTGGGCCAGGGATCGCACCTCGGCGGCCACCACGGCAAAGCCGCGGCCCTGCTCGCCGGCGCGCGCCGCTTCCACGGCGGCGTTCAGCGCCAGGATGTTGGTCTGGAAGGCGATGGAGTCGATCAGGCCGATGATGTCGCCGATCTTGCGGCTGGAGGTCGTGATCTCCTGCATGCTCACCACGGCCTGGGCCACCACGTCGCCACCGCGCGTGGCCGTGGTCGAGGCCGATGCCGCCAGCTGGTTGGCCAGCTGCGAGGACGATGCCGTCTGCTGCACCGTGGCCGTGAGCTGGGACAGCGAGGCCACGGTCTCCTGCACATTGCTGGCCGTCTGCTCTGTGCGCGAGGACAGGTCCTGGTTGCCCGTGGCGATCTCCTGGCTGGCCGTGGCGATGTTGCCGCTGGCGTCGCGCACCTGGGTCACCATGGAGCCCAGGCTCTGCTGCATCTGGTCCAGCGCGCGCTGCAGGTCGGCCACCTCGTCCTTGCCCTCCACCTTCACGCTCTGCGACAGGTCGCCCTGGGCGATGGTCAGCGCCGTCTGGCGCGCCTGCACCAGGGGGCGGCAGATGGACAGCATGTTCATCAGCGTCAGCGGCACCACCACCAGCACCGTGAGCACCACGGCGGCAACGAAGATCCACTGCGTCTGCTCGGCCACGCCCTGCTCCTCGGCGGTCATGGCATCGACCTGCTGGCGCAGCAGCTGGTCGAGCTGGGCGATGAGCTTTTCGACCTCGGCCACCTCGGCCATGGCCTTGCCGCTCATGCGGTTGGCCGTGGTGGCCGTGTCGTAGCCACCGGCCTCCAGCTGGCGCGCAATGTGCTCGAACTGCTGGCGGTAGCGGTCCACACGGTCGGAGATGCCGCTGACGATGGCATCGTCGGCAGGGTCCTCGTCCTTCAGAAAACGCCCCGCCACGGCCTTGACGCGCTCGATGGCCGCCAGCCACTGCCCGTGGGCCTTGCGCACCTCGTCGGCACGCTCGTACTGGATGATCATGTCCTTTTCATGGGCGCGCACCGCGCCCAGCTCGGCGCGCAACTCCACCATGTAGCCCATCTTGGCGTACGAGGTATGCATGAACTGCTGACTCATGCCATGGATGCGGAACATGCCCAGCATCCCGGCTCCGCCCAGCAGACCCAGCAGCACCAGCACCATGGCGATGGCACCCAGCATCCGCGTGCGGATCGTGAAAGCCCGCATCATTCCCAACAAGTTCATGACCGTTTTCCTCTCTGTCAGTCAGGGCGCACGCACGGTCTCCAAATGCATAGCGCCAACGTAAATACAAATTGTTGCAGTTTGTCAGATGATCGCCAATGGTCTATGACGGTTTTTGCATATTCACGGCTCTTTTCGATCTATCGGCCATTGCAGCGGATCATTGAGCCGGCCGACTCACATCGAGTTGGGCCAAATCAACCCTTGCCCAGCCAGGCGCTTGACCTTGCCATGGTGTCAGGGTTCAACATGCCGTCCATGGCTTGCGCCACTTCGGCGCGCCCCAACCAGGAGCTAGAAATGCAACATGTTTTCACCGTGCAGGGCATGACCTGCGGCCACTGCGAACGCGCCGTCACCCAGGCCGTGCAGGGCGTGGATGACCAGGCCCAGGTAAAAATCGATCGCGCAGCCCAGCGCGTGGAAGTCGACAGCAGCGCCAGCCGCGAGGCGCTGGGCGCGGCCATCGCCGAAGAAGGCTACAAGGTCGCCTGAGTCCCCGGAGTGACACGCACCATGTCCGCCCAAGCACAGCACTGGCCCGTCTCCATCGGCGAGGCCGCGCGCCGCGCCGGTGTCTCGGCGCGCATGGTGCGCCACTACGAAGCCCAGGGCCTGCTGCCGCCCATGCACCGCACGGACGGCGGCTACCGCCAGTACGCCGAGTCCGACGTGCACGCCCTGCGCTTCATCCGCCGCGCCCGCGACCTCGGTTTCTCCATGGACGAGATCGCCACCTTGCTGGGCCTGTGGCAGGACAAGAGCCGTGCCAGCAGCCAGGTCAAGGACATCGCCCAGCGCCACATCGACGCACTGACCGAGCGCATCGCCGCCATGCAGGCCATGCAGCGCACGCTCAAGACCCTGGTGCACTGCTGCCACGGCGACGACCGGCCGGACTGCCCGATCTTGGATGATCTGGCAGCGCCCGACACAGTGGGAAGCGGCGCTTAATTTAAGCTGTGGGCATGCTCACCACGCCCACCCAGCTTCACCAATGGTTGCTTGAGCCTGAAGGTCAGCGGCTTGAGTTCAAGGAAGCCAAGCAGCGCTATGACTTTGAAAAACTGCTCAAGTACTGCGTAGCCCTGGCCAACGAAGGCGGCGGCGCCATCGTGCTGGGCGTGACCGACAAACGACCTCGCCTCATCGTGGGTACGCAGGCGTTCGAAGACCCGGGCCGCACCGAGGCCGGATTGCACCAGAGACTGGGCCACCGTATCCCTGTTGAGGAACTGCGCCTGCCGCAAGGCCGTGTGCTGGTTGTGCGTGTGCCCTCCCGGCTGCCGGGCACGGCATGGCAGATCGACGGCAGCTTTCTCAAACGGGCCGGCGATGATCTGGCGACAATGAGCGCGCAAGAACTGCGGGCCATCTTCGATGAAACCGGCCCCGACTTCTCGGCACAGCCATGCCCAGGGGCCACGCTGGAGGATCTGGAGCCGTCATCCATTGCATTGTTCCGGGAGCGCTGGGCTCGCAAAGGCAATACCGCTCGCAGACGCGAACTGAGCGACGAACAGACCCTGCGGGATGCAGAGTTGCTCGTAGAAGGCAATCAGGTGAGCTATGCCGCGCTCATCCTGTTCGGCAAAAGAGCGGCTCTGACAAGATGGTTGGCCCAGGCGGAGCTGGTCTTTGAATACCGGTCGTCCGAAGCGGCAGGACCGGCTGCCGATCGCGAAGAGTTTCGAGAGGGCTTTTTTGCGTGGCAGGACGCGCTCTGGAAAAAGATCAACTTGCGCAATGACCGCCAAAGCTACCAGGACGACTTTTTCCGCATGGACCTGCCGACATTTGCCGAGGTTCCGGTCCGGGAAGCGCTCCTGAATGCGGTTGCCCATAGGGACTATCGCCTGGGTGGTTCGATTTTCGTCAGGCAATTTTCCAAGCGGCTGGAGGTGATCAGCCCGGGAGGGCTGCCGCCCGGAATCACGCCCGAGAACATCATTGACCAACAGAATCCGCGCAATCGCAGACTCGCCGAAGCCCTCGCCCGCTGCGGCTTGATCGAGCGCTCTGGTCAAGGCCTGAATCTCATGGTGGAAAGCGCGGTGCGACAAGGCAAGCCCCTGCCCAGCCTTGCAGGAACATCCGCCCACGAAGTACGGCTGACCCTGGAAGGCGGAGTGCGCAACCCGGCCTTCGTACGCTTCATGGAGCACCTCGGCGAAGAGAAGCTGAGCAGCTTCTCGACATTGGACTACCTCGCGCTGGAATGCCTGCAACAGGAAAAGCCGCTGTCTGCCCCTTTGAGGGAACGCCTTGCAGGCCTGCTGGCGGCGGGAGCGGTGGAATCCATAGGTCGAGGCAAAGGGACGCGCTACATCCTGTCCGAGGCCTTGTATGCGTCTTTGGGCGCCAAAGGAACGCATACCCGGCAACGCGGCCTGGACAGAGAGACCAACAAGGCGCTGCTGCTCAAACACCTCACAAAGCACAGAGAGCATGGTGCTGCGCTGGCCGAACTGCGGCAGGTGCTGCCGTCCTTGCCAATGAGTGCCGTTCAGGATCTGCTGAAAGAGCTGCGCAATGAGGGGCGCCTCCAGCTGATGGGTGCGCGCCGTTGGGCACGATGGCATTTGTCGGATTGATATCTGCAGCGTTTGGGCCGTGGCATCAAGACCGGTCTATGAGTCCAAAAGATGCCAAGTTCTTTAGCCTCTTTTAGAGAGTGCGAAAAACTGTTTAACCACAACGACTTATAAAGCGCCCCAAAATTGCCGGAGGCTCTTTTAGGCTCTTGGAAACACCTCTATAGAACCAAAGCTCTGCGGGCATGTGCGGCTTCGGCTCAATCCTTGGAAGGGTTTGCCGCGCGCTTTGCGGAGGCCGCGCGCCGAGCAGGCTCCGCCCTGCGCAACACCCCCCCCATCAAGGTATCAATGCACTGTTGCGCCACTTCCTCGGCCGAGTACTGGCCGCCAGGCTGGTACCAGCGGCCTATCCAGCTGAGCGCGCCCGCGATGACAAAGGCCGTCATCTTGGGGTCGCAGGGGGCCAGGGAGCCCTCCTGCACGCCGGCGGCCACCAGGCGGCGGAAGGCCTGGTCTATGGCGGCCTTCTGGCGGCGCAGTTCGCGGCGGCTGTCGGGAGGGACCTGTTCGTCGCCGACACGGATCAGGCACATGCCGAAGTCCATGGTGACGATGCGCGCATAGACCTGCATGCAGGCGCGCAGCTGGTCCACGGCCTGGCCACCTGCGCGGCGCGAGGCCTCGATGCCTTCCAGCGTCATGGCCAGGCCCTGGTTCACGCACTGCAGCAGGATCTCGTCCTTGTTCTTGACGTAGTAGTACAGCGTGGGCTTGCTCACGCCCAGCCGCGCGGCGATGTCGTCCAGCGAGGTGGCGGAGAAGCCGCGCTCGTTGAACAGCTGCGCGGCGGCCTGCAGCACGGCCTGGCGCTTGGCCTCGCGCTGCTGCTCGCGGTCGGGCGTGCCGCTCCAGGGCGAGTCCACGGCGGGCGCCGCACGGCCTTTGCGGGCGCGGGTTCCGGGGCTGGGGCTGGGGCTGGGTCGGGTCTTGGTTTCAGGGCTCGATGGCTTCATGGCGGCGGGTGCACCGGGGAAATCACCGATGCTGCATGCGGTGGGCGACAACCAGAATCTACTCCAAAGTAAACAGCCTACGCATCAGTAGGCTCCTGCCCGGCTCGACGAAACAACGCACGAGACAGCCATGGAGACACACCCCGACGGCGGCCCGCCCGCCCCCTTGCTGCAGGTCGATGGCGTCACGCTCGCCTTTGGCGGCGTGAAGGCGCTGTCGGGCGTGGGCTTCGATGTGCAGCCCGGCTCGATCACGGCGGTGATCGGCCCCAACGGCGCGGGCAAGACGTCGCTGTTCAACACCATCTCGGGCTTTTACCGGCCCACGGGCGGCTCCATCCGCTTCCAGGGCGAAGACATCACGCGCATGCCGGCGCCGCGCCGTGCGCGGCTGGGCCTGGGGCGCAGCTTCCAGAACATTGCGCTGTTCCGGGGCATGACGGTGCTGGACAACATCAAGCTGGGCCGCCACGCCCACCTGCGCACCAACGTGCTCGACGCCCTGCTCTATCTGGGCCGCGCTCGCCGCGAAGAGGCCGAGCTGCGCCGCGACATCGAGGAGCGCATCATCGATTTCCTGGAGATAGACCACATCCGTCATGCGCCCGTGGCCGCCCTGTCCTACGGCCTGCAAAAGCGCGTGGAGATGGCGCGCGCCCTGGCCATGCAGCCGCGCATCCTGATGCTGGACGAGCCCGTGGCCGGCATGAACCGCGAGGAGACCGAGGACATGGCGCGCTTCATCCTGGACGTGCGCGCCGAATGGGGCGTGACCGTGCTCATGGTGGAGCACGACATGGGCATGGTCATGGACCTGTCCGACCACGTGGTGGTGCTCAACTTCGGCCAGGTCATCGCCCAGGGCACGCCGGCCGCGGTGCAGGCCGATCCCGAGGTGAACCGGGCCTACCTGGGCGCCGGTGATGTGGGCGAGCTGCGGCGCCGGCTGCGCGGCGCGTCCGCCCGGCCGGAGCCCGCCACGCCGCAGCCTGCCCTGGCACAGGAAGCCGCATGATGGACTGGGCCTACCTGTTCGAGATCGCCCTCACGGGCCTGGCCGGCGGCGGCCTGTATGCGCTGGCCGCGCTGGCCTTCGTGGTGGTCTACAAGGCCACGCGCGTGGTCAACATCGCCATCGGCGAGCTGCTGATGGTGGGCGCCTACCTGTTCTTCACCTTCGCGGCCATGTTCGCGCTGCCGCTGTGGCTGGCCATTCCCGCCGCCGTGCTGGGCACGGGGCTGCTGGGCGCGCTGATCGAGCGCACGATGATCCGGCCGCTGCTGGGCGAGCCGCCGATCTCGGTGTTCATGGTCACCGTGGGCCTGGCCTCGGTGCTGGTGGGCCTGGTGGAGCTGATCTGGACGGCCGACCAGCGCCGCCTGCCCGAGTTCATGCCCACGCAGCCCGTGATGATCGGCGAGGCCTTTCTCGCGCCCAAGGTGGCCTGGGGCGCAGCCGTGGCCGTGGTCTTCATCGCGGCCGTGCTGCTGGTGTTCCGCTACTGGCGCGGCGGCGTGGCCCTGCGTGCGACGGCCAGCGACCAGGCAGCGGCCTATTCGGTGGGCATCAATGTGCCGCGCGTGTTCTCGCTGGCGTGGGCGGTGTCGGCCATGATCGCCGCCGTGTCGGGAATCATCGTCGGCTCCATCGGCGGCATCTCGTCGAGCATGGGCGTGTTCGGCCTGTCGGTGCTGGTGGTCGTCATCGTGGGCGGGCTGGACAGCGTGCTGGGCGCCCTGGTCGGCGGCCTGTTCATCGGCCTGGTGGAGGCGCTGGCCGGCGCCTACCTGGGCGGCGAGTACAAGCTGCTGGCCACCTTCATCGTGCTGGTCGTGGTGCTCATGCTCAGGCCCTACGGCCTGTTCGGCACGCACGAGATCGAGCGGCTCTAGACAGCTTCAGAAAGACGGCAGCATGCGCATAGGCACCCTCAAGGAAAGCTACATCGCCGATGCGGCGCTGTTCGACTCCCGCACGCAACGCATCTGGCTGGCCATGGCCGGCGCGCTGCTGCTGCTGTTTCCCTTCATGGCCAGCGACTACTGGCTGTACCTGGCCTGCCTGGTCAGCATCAACGTGGCCGGCGCCACCGGGCTGAACATCCTCACCGGCTACACGGGTCTGGTGAGCCTGGGCCAAGCCGCCTTCATGGGACTGGGCGCCTACACGGTGGCCATCGTGCAGGCGCGCTGGGGCACGCCCGTGCTGTTCAACCTGCTGGCGGGCGGCTTGGTGGCCATGCTGGGCGGCATCGTGGTGGGCCTGCCCTCGCTGCGCGTCAAGGGCCTGTACCTGGCGATTGCCACCATCGCGGCCTCGTTCATCGCCCATTTCCTGTTCGCCAACCTCAGGCTCACGGGCGGCACGGCGGGCCTGACGCTGCAACCGGCCACGGTGTTCGGCGTGGCGCTGGACACCTCGTTCCGGCTGTACTGGGTGATCGTGCCCGTCACGCTGCTGATGCTGCTGGGCGCGGCCAACCTGTTTCGCACGCGCACAGGCCGCGCCTTCATCGCCATCCGCGACCGCGACATCTCGGCCGAGGTGCTGGGCATACCGCTGCTGCGCTACAAGCTGCTGTCGTTCGGGCTGTCCTCGTTCTACGCGGGCGTGGCGGGCGGGCTGTGGGCGTACTTCTTTCGCGTGGTCACGCCCGAGAGCTTTCCCCTCTTGATGTCCATCTTCTTTCTGGCGGCCATCATCGTCGGCGGCATGGGCTCCATCCTGGGCTCCATCCTGGGCGCGGTCTTCATGACCATGGTTCCGGAGCTGCTCAAGCTCATCGTGGACCTGCTGCCCGGCGGCTCGGAGCTGGCCGTCTTCCTGTCGCCCGTGCGCACCATGGTGTTCGGGCTGCTGATCATCGTCTTTCTGGTCTTCGAGCCGCAGGGGCTCGCACAAATGTGGCGGCGCCTGCGCCGCTTCTTCCACCTGTGGCCCTTCCGCAATTGAGGCGGCGCCGCGCACGACAAGCAAAAGGAGACAAGCATGCAGCAACACCCGACTTCCTCGCGCCGCCGCAGCCTGCTGCTGGCGGCCGGCGCCAGCCTGGCCGCGCCGCTGGCCGCCCGCGCCCAGGCTGGCGGCGAAGACATCGTGATCGGCGGCTCCATCCCCATGACGGGCGTGTTCGCCTTCGCGGGCGTGGGCATCAATGCCGGCATGGGCGACTACGTGAAGATCGTCAACGAGGCTGGCGGCATCAAGGGCCGCAAGGTCCGCTACGTGCCCGAGGACACGGGCTACAAGGTCGATGTCTCGGTGGCCGCGTTCAAGAAGATCACCAGCCAGAACAAGGTCAACCTCTACTACGGCGACTCCACGGGCTTTTCCAAGACCATCAACCCGGAGCTGGACCGCAACGGCGCCATCCTCATGGCGGGCGCCTCCTTCGCCACCGAGCTCAACAACCCGGCCAAGTACCCGAACCAGTTCCTCGTGGGGCCCGACTACACGGAGATGTTCGGCATCCTGCTCAAGCACATCGCCAAGGAAAAGCCGGGCGCCAAGGTGGCCTTCGTCTACTCCGACTCCGAATTCGGCCGCGACCCCATCGAGGCCAGCGAAGCGGCCGCCAAGAAGCTGGGCCTGAACATGGTGGCCAAGCTGATGACGCCGCCCGGCAGCGTGGACGTGTCCACCGAAGTCATCAAGCTGCGCCGCGCCGCGCCCGACTACACCATCTTCCACGGCTACATCCTCGCGCCCATTCCCGAGTTCATCCAGCAGGGCAAGCAGATGGGCATGACCAGCCGATGGATGGGCACCTTCTGGACCATGGACAGCTCCACCGTCATGAAGATGGGCGAGGCCGGCGACGGCTTCATGGGCGTCATGCCCTACCGCTACTACTACGACACCTCGGCCAAGGCGCCCATGCTGGACAAGATCCGCGCGCTGCGCCCCGAGTACCAGAGCACGGCCTATATCCAGGGCTTTCTGGCGGCCATGCTGTTCGTGGAATCGGCCAGGCGCTGCCTGGACGCGGGCAAGCCGCTCACCGGCCCCAACCTCAAGGCAGCGCTCAACTCCATCAAGGACTTCGACACGGGCGGACTGATCGGCGTGCCCATCACCATCAAGGGCAATTCGATTCCCGTGGGCCGCGTCTACAAGGCGGACATGAAGGCGCAGAAGATGCTGCCTGCGTCCGACTGGATCGCACTTTGACCGTCGTCCGAACAGACGCCCGCACATGACCGAGCAGCCCACGGACAAGGTCCTCGAAATCAACAACATCGAGGTCATCTACAACAAGGTCGTGCAGGCCCTGCGGGGCCTGTCGCTGGCCGTGCCGCGCGGCCAGATCGTGGCGCTGCTGGGCAGCAACGGCGCGGGCAAGAGCACCACGCTCAAGGCCGTCTCGGGGCTGCTGGCGCTGGAGGACGGGCTGCTGGCCAGCGGCAGCGTGCGCTACAACGGCCAGTCCACCGCGCAGTACGCGCCCCAGCAGCTGGTGCGCCTGGGGCTGTCGCATGTGATGGAGGGCCGGCGCGTGTTCGAGGACCTCACGGTGGAGGAAAACCTCGTGGCCGCGACCTACGCGCTCACGGGCCGCCATCAAGTCAAGCCCGACTTCGACCTGGTCTACAGCTACTTCCCGCGCCTGCATGAGCGACGCAAAGGCCTGGCCGGCTACCTGTCGGGCGGCGAGCAGCAGATGCTGGCCATTGGCCGCGCGCTGATCGCCGAGCCCCAGCTCATGCTGCTGGACGAGCCCTCGCTGGGCCTGGCGCCCAAGCTGGTGGAGGACATCTTCACCATCATCGCGCGCATCAATGCCGAGCGCGGCACCTCCATGCTGCTGGTCGAGCAGAACGCCACCGTGGCCCTGGCCGTGGCGCACAGCGGCTACATCATGGAGAACGGAAAGATCGTCATCGACGGCCCGGCCGAACGCCTGGCCCAGGATGCCGACGTGCGCGAGTTCTACCTGGGCATGGGTGGTGGCGGCGAGGCAAAAAGTTTTCGCGACCTGAAGCACTACAAGCGCCGCAAGCGCTGGTTGTCATGAAGCACCCCCTGAGTCGCTTCGCGCCTTCCCCCTCTCTCCCGCTTCGCGAGGGAGGGGGACAGCACCCTCGGTGCGGGGCGGCCCTTCCTCGGTGCTCCCGTGTGGGGGCACGCCAGTGTCACAGGCAGCGCGATGGGTCATTGATATGAAGAACCTTCCCGAACTCACCCTGCCCCAGATGCTGGCCGAACGCGCGCGCAGCGATGCCCAGCGCGTGGCCATACGGCAAAAGGACTTCGGCATCTGGAAGCCCACCAGCTGGGCGCGCTACCACGAGCGTGCCAGCCACTTCGGGCTGGGCCTGGCGCAGCTGGGCCTGCCGCCAGGCGGCCACATGGGCGTGATCTCCGAGAACCGCATCGAGTGGGTGCTGGCCCAGATGGGCGCGGGCCTGATCGGCGCCATCACCGTGGGCGTCTACCCCACCAGTCCCACGCCCGAGGTCGCCTACGTGGCCGGACACGCGGACATCGCCATCATGGTGTGCGAGGACCAGGAGCAGACCGACAAGTTGCTGGCCGCCCTGCCCGAGCTGCCGCAGCTGCAGAAAATCATCGTCATGGAGACCAAGGGCCTGCGCAGCCTTGCGCCCGAGCTGCGCGCCCTGATCACCACCTTCGACGAGGTCGAGCGCCTGGGCGCCCAGGCCGCCAGCCGCGCCCCCATCGAACAGGCGCTGGCACGCCAGACGCTGGATGACGTGGGGCTGATGATCTACACCTCGGGCTCCACCGGCAAGCCCAAGGGCGCCATGATCACCTACCGCAACATCCGCGGCGTGGTGCCCGGCATTGCCGAGCGGCTGGGGCTGGATGGCGGCACGCGCCACCTGTCCTACCTGCCGCTGTGCCACGTGGCCGAGCAGATGCTGACCAGCTTTGTGCCGGTCTACCTGGGCTCGCAGGTGCACTTCGGCGAGTCCATCCGCACGGTGCAGGAAGACCTGCGCGAAGTCGCGCCCAACATGTTCCTGGGCGTGCCGCGCATCTGGGAAAAGCTGCATGCGGCCATCAGCATCAAGATGCAGGAGACCGGGCCGCTGCGCCGCGCGCTCTACCGGCGCGCCATGGCCGCCTGCGCGCCGCTGGCCGAAAAGCCCCGCAGGCAATGGAGCCTGGCCGAACACCTCACCTGCGCCGCCAGCTACTGGAGCGTGCTGCGCGCACTGCAGAACTTCATCGGCCTGCGCGAGGCGCGCGTGGCGCTCACGGGCGCCGCGCCCATACCACCCGACGTGGTGCGCTTTTTCCGCACGCTGGGCGTGCCGCTGATCGAGGTCTACGGCCTGACCGAATCCACGGGCATGGTCACGGGCCACCGGCTGGACGACGTGTCCGTGGGCAGCGTGGGCGTGGCCACCGAAGGCGTGCAATGGCGCATTGCCAGCCTCGGCAGCAGCGCGGGCCACGAGGGTGACGACAGCGGCGAACTGCAGATCAAGGGCGACATGGTCTTCGCGGGCTACTACAAGAACCCCGAGGCCACGGCGCAAAGCATCCAGGACGGCTGGCTGCACACGGGCGACGTGGTGCGCGTGCAGGGCGGCCAGCTGCGCATCGTGGACCGCCTCAAGGACATCATGATCACCGCCGGCGGCAAGAACCTCACGCCCTCGGAGATCGAGAACACCATGAAGGCCAGCCCCTTCATCAAGGAGTGCATCGTCGTGGCCGAGGGCCGCAAGTTCGTGGGCGCGCTGGTTCAGATCGACTACGAGACCGTGGGCCAATGGGCACAGGCGCGGCGCATTGCCTTCACGCATTTCCGCTCCCTGGCCGAGATGCCCGAGGTGCGCGCGCTCATCGAGGCCGAGATCGCGCAGGGCAATGCGCGCCTGGCCCAGGTCTCGCATGTGCGGCGCTTCCATCTGCTGACCAAGGAGCTGGACCACGACGACGGCGAAGTCACGGCCACGATGAAGGTGCGCCGTTCTTCCATCTACAAGACCTACGCCGCCGAAATCGACGCCCTGTACCACTGAGCCTCCCATGACCGATACGCAAGACACCCCGCTGCGGCTGCAGCGCGAAGGCGCCATCGCCACGCTGACCTTCCACCGCCCCGCCGCCCTCAATGCCATCGACGTGCCCATGGCACTGGCGCTGCGCGACGCCGTGCGCGCCCTGGCCCAGGACCGCGCGCTGCGCTGCGTGGTGCTGGAAGGCGCGGGCCGCGCCTTCATGGCGGGCGGCGACCTGGACACGCTGGCCGCCGACCCCGTGCGCGGCGCCGCCGAACTGCTGGGCCCGCTCAACGAGGCCGTGGCGCTGCTGGGCCAGCTCGATGCGCCCGTCATCGCCAAGGTGCATGGCGCGGCGGCAGGCGCAGGCCTGTCGCTGATGCTGCAGGCCGACTTCGTCTACGCGGCCGAGGGCACGCGCTTCAACCTGGCCTACATCAACCTGGGCGCCAGCTGCGACGTGGGCGCCTCATGGGCGCTGCCGCGCATCGTGGGCCTGCGCAACGCGCTGGAGATCGCCATGCTGGGCGAGACCCTGGACTGCGCCCAAGCGCAGCGCCTGAGCCTCATCAACCGTGTCCTGCCGCCCGCCGAACTCGACGCCGCCGTGCAGCAGCTGGCCCAGCGCCTGGCCGCCGGCCCCACGGTGGCGCTCGGCCATATGCGCCGCCTCATGCGCGCGGGCCTGGACCGCAGCCTGCGCGAGCAGCTGGCGGCCGAGGCCTGCGCCTTCGATGCCTGTGCGCGCACGGCCGACCTGCCGCGCGGCATTGCGGCGTTCCACGCCAGGCAGACTCCGCAATTCGAGGGACGTTGACCTCCGCTCGGAACTGACGCCGAGGCGGCTGCGCTGCCTGCCGCCTGCCCGGCACAATGCACTCCATCCCCCGTGTTCATCGCTTTGAGGAGCTTCACCATGACCCCACGCGACGTCTTCGTCGTCGGCACTGCGCGCACCGCCATCGGCACCTTCGGCGGCAGCCTCAAGGACGTACCCAACACCCAGCTGGCCACCACGGCCGTCAAGGCCGCCATCGAGCGCGCGGGCCTGGCGCCCGACGCCGTCGGCCACGTGGTCATGGGCAATGTGATCCCCACCGATACCAAGGACGCCTACCTCTCGCGCGTGGCCGCCATCGATGCGGGCTGCCCCATCGAGACGCCGGCCTTCAACGTCAACCGGCTGTGCGGCTCCGGCCTGCAGGCCATCGTCTCTGCCGCCCAGGCCATTGCGCTGGGCGATTGCGACGTGGCCATCGGCGGCGGCAGCGAGTCCATGAGCCGCGGCCCCTACTTCGACCAGGCCGCGCGCTGGGGCGCGCGCATGGGCGACGCCAAGAGCATCGACTACATGCTGGGCATCCTGCACGATCCCTGGCAGAAGATGCACATGGGCATCACGGCCGAGAACGTGGCCGAGCGCTACCACATCAGCCGCGAAATGCAGGATGAACTGGCAGCGGCCAGCCACCAGCGCGCGGCCGCTGCCATCGCGGCCGGCCACTTCAAGGAGCAGATCGTTCCCGTGGAAATCGCCACGCGCAAGGGCGTCGTGGTCTTCGACACCGACGAGCATGTGCGCGCGGCCACCACCATCGAAGTGCTCAGCGCCATGAAGCCGGCCTTTCGCAAGGAAGGCGGCACCGTGACGGCCGGCAATGCCTCGGGCATCAACGACGGTGCCGCCGCCGTGGCACTGGCCGCAGGCGATCGCGTGGCTGCCCTGGGACTGAAGCCGCTGGCGCGCCTGGTGGGCTACGCCCATGCCGGCGTGGACCCCGCCTACATGGGCATAGGCCCCGTGCCGGCTACGCAGAAGGTGCTGCAGCGCACGGGCCTGAAGATTGCAGACATGGACGTCATCGAGGCCAACGAGGCCTTTGCGGCCCAGGCCTGCGCCGTGATCCAGCAACTGGCGCTGGACCCGGCCAAGGTCAATCCCAACGGCTCGGGCATCTCGCTGGGCCACCCGGTCGGCGCCACGGGCGCCATCATCACCACCAAGGCCATCGCCGAACTGCAGCGCACGGGCGGCCGCTATGCGCTGGTGACCATGTGCATAGGCGGCGGCCAGGGCATCGCAGCCATCTTCGAAAGGGTCTGAGCGCCCTGGGGGCGCGGCGATGTTTCACATGAAACATTGCCGGCCCGGGTGCCTTGCTGCTGGCTCAGAACGGCGCTTCTTCAGGCGCCGTGTCCACGGGTGCCGTGGCCGGCCCCGTCAGCGCTCCACGGCCCGATGCCGCTGCGCGCGGTGCCGTCGCGGGAGCGTGGGCAGCAGGCGTCTGCAGCGATGCGGGAAGATCCTGGCCCAGGCCCGTGCGCCCTTCCCCGCCCAACGCCTCGATCAGATCGGGGATGAGCCTGGACAGCTCGCCCGTGGCAATCGCCACGTCGGCATCGAAGCCGCCGTCGTCCTGCGACTGGCCTTCCATCACGGCATCGAGCAGCGCGATCTTGCGGATCTGCAGACCCTCGGTCAGCACAAAGCTCACGCGGTCGTCCCAGGTCAGCGCCAGGCGCGTGGGCAGCTTGCCGTGCTCGATGTGCTGGCGCACCTCGTCGATGTCCAGCGGATGGCGCGCATAGCGCACCACGGCCTTGGATTCGTCGGCGGCCTTGAGCTCGCATTCACGGTCAATCGAAAAGCCGGCCGGGCTTTCCTGCGTGGTCAGCCAGTGCGCCATGGCGGCCTGTGCGCTGGTCTGCGTATCGACCAGGGCCAGCGCAAAGCCTGTGAGGCCCTCCACCAGCGAGCTGACCACCTCGTCGGCGCGCGCCTGGCTGCCGGTGTCCAGCACCAGGGTGCGGGCCTGCGGGTCCAGCCACACCCACATGGAGCCCTGCTTGGTGAAGGCCATGGGCAGCAGGTCCAGCTTGGCCTCGTCCTTGAGCTCCTTCTTTTCCTTCTTGCCGGGCTTGCGGCCTTCGGTGGCCTCGATGTGGGCGGCCTTCTCGTTGACGCGGCGGTTGAGCACGCTGGCCGGCAGCATCTTGGCCTCGGTCATGAAGCGCATCACCCACTGATTGGCCACGGACTCGGCCAGCGGGCCATGGGGCTCGCCGCGCGGCGGCACCCAGCCGGCGCTGCGCTCCTGCGTGGCGCCGCACTCGGCAAACGGGCTCTTGCCCAGGGCTTCTTCAAGCTGCTGCAAATCGCCCTGCCAGCTCTCGGCAATGCGATAGACGATCATGTTTTTGAACATAGCGAACCTTTGCTCGGACGGACTGCGGCCGTGCCGCAAGAGGGTGTGCAACACCGGGCTGCGCCGCCTCCATCCAGAGGGAGAAAACTGAAAAAACAGCAGGGGCGCCATGCCTTGGCGCCCCGCCCGGCCATTGTGCATGCCTGGCGCCGGACAGCGCTGCACAAGCTTGTCAATTCTTTACAAGCCCTGCGCAAAACCACACGGCCCCGATACATCGGACGACCACACTTCAACCATCCGCTGCACAGGGCCCGCCAAGTGCCTTGACGGCGGCCTTCAGTCACCCTCTCCAGAAAGGATTTTGGAATGACCACCACCTTCCGCCGCACCCTCGCCAGCGCCGCAGCTGCCACCGCCTTGCTGGCCTCGTTCGCCCTGCCCTCGTACGCCCAGACCGCCGCGCCGGCAGCACCGGCTGCAGCCACCACGCCCAAGCCCGAACGTCCCATGCACAAGCCCGGCGAGCGCCGCGAGCACATGCAGCAGCGCATCGCAAAGCTCAAGGCCGACCTCAAGCTCACGCCGGCCCAGGAGACCGCATGGAACACCTATGCGGCCACCTTCAAGCCCGGCGAGCGTCCCCAGCGCATGGAGCGCGAGGACTTCGCCAAGCTGACCACGCCCCAGCGCATCGACAAGATGCGTGAAATGCGCGCCCAGCGCGCGGCCGATGCCGATCGCCGCGGCGAAGCCACCAAGGCCTTCTACGCCCAGCTGGACGCCAACCAGCAAAAGACCTTCGATGCCGCCACGCTGCACAAGGGACACCCTGGCCACCACGGCATGGGCCACGGCCCGCGCCATGACCACAAGAGCGGCCAGGCCCGCCCTGCCCCGGCACCTGCCCAGTAAGCGCCAGCCTGGCCTGCCTGCCACCGGCGGGCAGCCGGATTGCTTGAGCCAGCCCTTGCACGGACGCCTTGTCGGGCGACCGACAGTGCAAGGGCTTTTTTGCTGACGCCCCGGTCTTCACCAGCCTCCCTAGAGTGTTACAGGCACAGCAACGTGTGCCGCCCCCGGAGAAGATCATGGCCCTCAAAATCATTCAAACGACGCCATCCAGCTACCAGCGCCTCGCCAAGGCACGCATCCATCCGCCAGCACGCCTGGCAGCGACCGTGATGCTGGCCTTCGCAGGCGCTGTCCTGCCGATGGCGACCCAGGCGCAATCCTTGGCGCCGGAATCCACCCCTTCCCTGTACCTGCAATATGGCGCGGCCGAGCGCAGCGCCGACAGCTGGACCCTGGGCGTTACCGTGCCCTGGCGCAACTGGCGCCATGCGCTGTGGGGCGGCCAGCTCAGCGGCTACTGGGATATCTGGGGCGCGCGATGGTCCGCCCCCCTGGAAGGCAGCCACCGCAGCACCTGGGTGGTGGGCATCAATCCCACGCTGCGCTGGCGTGGCAGCAACGGACAGTCGCCCTGGTTTGCAGAAACCGGCGTGGGTCTGAGCTGGGCACTGAACCGGCGCTACGTCACGGACGAGAAGGAATTCCCGACCCGCTACAACTTCGCCACCCATATCGGCGTGGGCTACCTGTTTGGCAACCAAGGCCAGCATGAACTGGTGCTGAGGCTGGAGCACCATTCCAACGCTGGCATCAAGAAGCCCAACCCCGGCGAAAACTTCCTGCAGCTGCGCTACGCCCACCATTTCTGACCATCGCTGCAGCCCAGCCCCGACCACCCGCGAGGTGGTCTTTTTTTGCCCGCTGCGGGCCTGTGGAAAAACCTGGGTATAAAAACCTTGTAAATCCATGCTTATCCACACGATGGATGCATCGCGGAAAGTTGTTCCCAAAACGGGTGCAGTTGCAAGGCAGCATCCACCACAGGGTTTGCATACTCATAAATTATTGATTTTCCATGTGAAAAATCAGTTATCAACAATTAAGCGCTTCACTTACTACTACTACTAATCAAAAAATAGAGGAAATAGGAATAACAGCCGAGCTCGGTTTTTCACAGCACGAACGCCGATCTGGATAAAAAAAGCAGCCCCCTTGCCCAGGAAAAGCTGCTTGTCAACAGATCACAGCATGGTCAGACCCTGTGTTCATCCATGCATCACAGGTCTGCCTTCTGAGTGGTAAACGCTTAAATTTCTTTTAAATCAATAACTTACGAAAAAACATCACAAAAAAAGCCTGCCATGCAAAACTGTGGATAGAAGATGATCAACTTTCAAGTTATCCACAGAAAAATCCGTGACATGCAATCTATCCCCGTTGGCAAGACACCGGGAACAGGGCGTTGACCACATGTTTTTCAGTACGCTAGATCCTTGTTTTTTTTAAGGTAATGGCAGTTATCCACAGAGATATCATGCCTCTACTACTACGACTATTCTTTATAAGAAGATCAAAGAACAACCAAAGGCGAAGTCACGCCGGGAAGCCAAGGCAGCCAGGTTTGCCAAAAAAACAGACGCGTGAGCTTGGCTGGAGCCAGGCATGTGCAAAGAAGGACTGCGCTCCAGCGAAATTGGCGCGCCTGCCTGCAAAAAATCCGCAAGCCTCCTGGGCGATGGCCTTGCTCATGAAGACAAGACGTCACCCGTCACCCGGTTGGCATGCAGGTGAACGACGGCCTTTTTCACGCCAGGCTGTGAACAACCAGGGAAAACTTCGAGGAAACGGCGTCTCTCGCACGGGCACATGCCGACACGCCAGAGGCCGCCGTTGTTCATTCAAAAAAATTCAATCCTTGATCTGGGCCCTGCAAGCGGCCTGTGCATCCGAATCAGGAGCAGCTGATCCAGCACTGGCAAGGGCAATCACGAAAAGTGATGGCTGCAGCACTGCAGGGAGAAAGGATGGGAATCAGGCCGTCTCTCCAACGGCCCGCAGACAGCGCAAACACCAGGCAGATGCCAGGACCCCTGCAGGGGCGCCAAAGCGCTTCCTGGGGCCGCCTGATGGCCTGTGGGCCGTGATCTACGGGGGTGTCGGCAGGTGTGGCCTGCGAGGTCGTGCAGGTCCTTTGAACCTGTTGCCGGGCGCCGCATGCATGAACGGATCCCGTGGAGTGAAGTTGCCCACAGGCTGTGTGCAAATGACCTGTGGGCAATCGGGAGGATGGTTTTCAGGAAAATTGCCTGAAATCAAGGGCTTGTGTGGATGGGGGAAGGTGGATGAAACGGAGAGGGGCTGGTTTCCCCGTTCTTTCCACAGCTTTCGTCTCAGCGTGCCGGGCGGCGCTGCAGGGCAAAGGGCGGCAGGCCCTTGAGCAGCTGCTGGCCATAGCTGGTGTTCACCAGGCGCCGGTCATAGCAGTAGACATGGGCCTGGTCTTCCTCGGTGCGGATGGCGCGGCCCACCCACTGGGCCAGCCGTATCGCCGTGGCCGGCACCACGAGTTCGTTGAAGGGGTTGCGGCCGCTGCTGCGCAGCCATTCGGCGCGGGCCTCGCCCACGGGGTCATCGGGCGGGGCAAAGGGCAGCTTGGTGATGAACAGGGACTCGCACAGTGCGCCGGGCAGGTCCAGTCCCTCCCCGAAGGACTGCATGCCGAAGATGATGGAGGGCTCGCCCATCTCCACGGCATCGCGGTGGCGTGCCAGCAGCAGGGCGCGGGGCATGGCCGTCTGCACCAGCACCTGCGAGCGCATGGCCGTGGACAGCGCATCCACCGCCAGGCGCATCTGCTCGCGCGAGGTGAACAGCACCAGGGCGCCGGCCTGCACACGGGACAGGTCGCCCAGCAGCGCGTCCACCATCTCCTGGGTGAAGCGGGCGGCCTCCTTGGGGTCGGCCACGGTCTCGCGCGCCACCAGGGTGCCCTGGCGCGCGTAGTCGAAGGGGCTGGGCACTTCCAGCGTGGTCACGGCCGCATCGTCGTGCAGGCCTGCCTCGCGCAAAAAGAAGTCGAATTGTCCACAGCTGGTCAGGGTGGCCGACGTGAGCACCGCGCCGCGCACCTGGGACCACAGATGGTGGCGCAGCGTGGCTCCGGGCAGGATGGGGCTGGCATGGGCCTTGACCACGATGTACTCGCCATCTGTCTCCAACGTGAACCATTTGGCATTGGGTACGCGGCTACTGTCGTCATCCTGCGCCGGCTGCTGCATCAGCAACTGGGCCGTGTCATAGACGGATTCCAGGCGGGGTGCCAGTGCGCCAACCTGTGCATAAGCTGTAGACAGCCTGCGTGCTTCCTCTGGATTGTCCTTGATGGCGGCACGCAGCGCCTTGGAGATGGCGCGCAGCGCGTCCAGAAAGCTGTTGGCATGGTGGGCCGCCCTGCCCAGCGGCTCCAGCAGGGGCTCGGGCAGCATGCCGCGCGGCACGCGCACCCGGGCCGGCCCCCAGCTGTCCTTTTGTGACTTGAGCGTATCGCCGTACAGCTCCATCACCAGGCGCGCCAGTTCCTGCAGCTGCTGGCGCAGCTGGCTTGCATGGCTGGGCAGGTCGGCCAGCTCCTCCACTTCGACCAGGGTATTCACGCGCAGGGCGCGGCTGGTCAGCTTGTCTATCCAGCCCAGGCGGCTCAGGTCCATCTCGCCGGCGAACTGGCCCAGCGCCGTGGCGGGCAGATGGTGGGCTTCGTCCAGCACCAGAAGGCAGTTGTCCAGCTCGGGCAGCAGCCGCGCGCCCAGGGAGGACAGCAGCAGATCGTGGTTGGCCACGATGACCTGGGCGGCCACCAGGTCCTTGCGGCGCTCGTAGTAGACGCAGTTGCTGAAGGCCGGGCAGTGCTTGCCCGTGCAGGACGAGGATTCGGCCGCCACGGGGCTCCAGGCCTCGGCCTCGGGCGGGGTTTCCAGCGAGTCGCGGTCGCCGTCCCAGGCCTGGCTGGCCAGCGCGTTGGCCATGCTTTTGTAGAACTGCATGCGCGCCTCCAGCTCCAGGGCCGGGCGTGCCACGCGGCTTTGGGCCTGGGCCTTTTCCTCGGCGAACAGATCGTCCAGATCCTCGTCCTGGGCCTCGCCGGTGCTGGCCAGCCGCTCCAGCTTGAGCTTGCAGACAAAGCGGCCCCGCCCCTTGGCCAGCGCGAACTTGAAAGGCTGCTCCAGCTGCTGGGCCAGCGCGGGCAGATCCTTGTTCACCAGCTGTTCCTGCAGGGCGACGGTGGCCGTGGAAATCAGCACCCGGGTGCCGCGCGCCAGCGCCATCGAAATGGCGGGAATGCTGTACGCCAGCGATTTGCCCACCCCCGTTCCGGCCTGCACCACGGCAATGGACCGGGTGGGCTCCGGCGCGCCCTCATCGATTTTTCCCAGCTGGGCCTGGCTCAAGGTCTGCGCGACCTGGGCTGCCATTTTTCGCTGCCCCTCACGATTTCGGAACCCCGGGATGGCTCCGACCACGTCATCGAAGGATTTCAGGGCTTGGTCAGCCCATTTTTTTTCATGCATTTCGGCGTATTTCGACCAGATGGATCACTTTGGTCCGTCTGTTTATAAGTATTCGTACAGTGATATGTATTAAATAAGATGCGAAATCTTATGGAATACAGCGCACAAAGCGCGTTTTTCGTATGCCGTACAGCCTACAAGCTGCACGTCATATGGATCACTGCACCCGCCAATCGCATGTGCGTACAGGTGGGTATCGGTGGCCGGGATGGACATCTGTCCACCGGCTGTTCCTGGATTGTTCCCATGGCCGTTGATGGCTGTGCGCGTGGCTGCATCCACAGTCTTGCCCACAGCTGCCAGGGTGTGCGGCCTGTGGTCAATTTTGTGTGCATGCTGTTGGCATGCCTGTGGATTGATGGAGTGATTGTCGCGATTCATCGTTGATTTGCAACGAAATTTTCGCGGATTCAGGTTTGCTGCAATTTGCAGAAGGTGATGGAAGTTGTCACCACTGTGGAAAACAGGGACTGTGCAGATCTCTGGCTTTGCAGGGCGCATTTTTCCCCGGGATATCCACAGGTCTGCCGCCGCTGCGGCCTGGCCTGGGTCCCACGCCAGGCGGCAGGTGCGGGACCGCGCAGGCTGTGCGCCGCGGACCGCGCCGGATCTCGCAAAAGTCCGGCAAAGGCACAGACCATCCCCGCCGGGGACAGGTCCCGGGGGCGAGCCCAGGGCATGCGAGTGCCTTACCAAACGGTAATGAAGGCTTCACGCACGCCGGAAGATGCGTTTTCTAGCATCTGTTTCATCTCAGGAGACAAGGGTCGGCTCGCTGCAGTCCCTGCGCTCCAAGCATGGATTGAAGGGGCAAGAATGATCAAGACACTTGCGGGCCTGCCCACGGCAGCCCGGTTTCCGGCGGCCTCGGCATGCGCCGTCATCGCCGTGGCCTGCCTTGTGGCGGGCTGCGATGCATCCAAGGCATCGGCACAGAACGAGCCTGCCGCGCAGGCACCCGCGCCCGCCGGCGTGGTGCGGGTCAAGCCCGAGTCGCTGAAGATGCTGGACATCGCCGCGGTGGCCGATCCGCAGGGCACGCAGATGGCCTGGGCGCCGGCGCGCGTGACCTTTGCCGAGGACCGCGTGGCCACCGTCTCGGTGCCGCTGGCCGCGCGCGTGGTGTCCGTGCGTGCCCACGTGGGCGACATCGTCAAGGCCGGCGACGAGCTGGCCACCCTGGTCAGCCCCGAGGCGCTGCGCGTGCGCTACGAAGTGGAAGCTGCCCGCAGCGCGCATGACGTGGCCACCGTGGAAGTGCGGCGCCAGCAGACCATGGTGGACAAGGGCGTGGGCGTGGAGGTGGATCTGCGCGCGGCCCAGGCAAAGCTGCGCGAGTCGGCCCAGGAGCTGGCGCGTGCCCAGGGCACGTCGGCGCTGCTGGGGCAAGGCGGCGGCGACCGGCTGGTGCTGCGTGCGCCGCGCGCCGGCGTGGTGGCCGAGCGCAAGGCCGTGGTCGGCGCCTCGGTCGAGCCCAGCGGCGAGCTGTTCCTGATCGGCGATCCCGCCGCCATGAACGTGGTGGCCGATGTCTTCGAAAGCGATCTGCCCGGCATCCGCCTGGGCAGTGCCGTGCAGGTCGATGTGCCGCAGCTGCCCAAGCCCCTGACCGGCACGGTGCGCCACCTGGGCGCCACGCTGGACAAGGAATCGCGCCGCGCCTCCGTCATCGTGCAGCTCGATGCGCAAAACCCCGTGCTGCGTTCCGGCATGCAGGCGCGCGTGGGCCTGCAGGTCTCCAACGAGCACGAGATGCTGATCCCCGTGACGGCCGTGCTCATCAAGGATGAAAGCCGCAGCATCGTCTTCGTGCAGACCGGCGAGCTGCAGTTCGAGGCCCGCACCGTGGTGCTGGGCCGGCCCTCGCGCGGCATGGTGCCCGTGGTGTCGGGCCTGAAGTCGGGTGAGAAGATCGTCGTGCGCGGTGGCCTGCTGCTCGACGGCGCAGCCAGCCAGCTGCTCTGATCGCGGCAAGGAGTCCCATCAATGCTGCGTTCCCTGATAGCGTTTGTGGTGCACCGGCGGCTCGTCGCCCTGTGCGCCACCCTGATCATCGCCATCTATGGCGTGTATTCGTACCTGCACACGGCCATCGAGGCCTATCCCGATGTGACCAATGTGCAGGTGGGCGTGATTGCCCAGGCGCCGGGCCTGGCCCCCGAGGAGGTGGAGCGCCAGATCACCCAGCCGCTGGAGCGCGAGCTCAACGGCACGCCGGGCCTGGTGTCGCTGCGCTCGGAGAGCTACTTCGGCCTGGCCATGATCAACCTCGTCTTCAATGACGAGGCCGACAGCTTCCATGCGCGCGCCGAGGTGTCGCAGCGCCTGCCCCAGGCCAATCTGCCCGACGGCGTCACGCCCGAGATGGCGCCCGACTACACGCCGCTGGGCAAGATCTTCTACTACCGCCTGAAGAGCGACCGCCACACGCTGGCGCAGCTGCGCACCGAGCAGGAATGGCGCGTGGTGCGCGTGCTCAAGCAGGTGCAGGGCGTGGCCGACGTGGTCAGCATCGGCGGCTTCGTCAAGGAGTACCACGTCGAGGTCGATCCCGAGAAGCTGTATGCGCTGGGCCTGTCGCTGGAAGACGTGAGCGATGCCCTGTCCAAGTCCAACCGCAACGTGGGCGGCGGCCTGATGCGCCGCGGCGAGCAGTCGCTGATCATCCGCGGCATCGGCCTGCTGCGCACGCCGCAGGAGATCCAGGGCGTGGTCGTGGCCATGCGCGGCAGCGCGCCCGTGACCATTGGCGACGTGGCGCGCGTGGTGCAGTCGCACACGCCGCGCCAGGGCTCGGTGGGCATGGACGATGCCGACGACGTGGTCCAGGGCATCGTGCTGCTCAAGCGCGGCGAGAACCCCTCGGTGGTGCTGGACCAGATCCATGCCAAGGTGGCCGCGCTCAATGACGGCGGCCTGCCCGAGGGCATGCACATGGAGACCAACTACGACCGCTCCGACCTGGTCGGCCACACGCTGGGCACGGTGCAGCACAACCTGCTGTTCGGCGCCACGCTGATCGTGGGCGTGCTGTGGCTGTTCCTGCGCAGCCTGCGCGGCTCGCTGATCGTGGCCACGGTGATCCCGCTGTCGCTGCTGGTGGCCTTCATCGGCCTGCACCTGCTGGGCATGCCGGCCAACCTGATCTCCATGGGCGCCATCGACTTCGGCATCATGGTGGACGGCGCCGTGGTGCTGGCCGAGAACATCATCCGCAACGCCCGCCTGCGCAAGCCGCAGACGCAGGCGGACATGCGCCACATCATCATCGACTCGGCCGTGGCCGTGGCCAAGCCCACGCTGTTCGCCATGGCCATCGTGATCGCGGCGCTGATCCCCGTGTTCTCGTTGGAAAGCATCGAGGGCCGCATCTTCCGTCCGCTGGCCATGACCTACAGCTTCGCGCTGCTGGGTGCCCTGGTCTTCGCCATGGGCCTGGTGCCGGCGCTGTGCGCGCTGTTCCTCAAGCCCCAGCACGTGATGGTGGAAGAGCCCAAGATCTTCGACCGCGCGCACCACGGCTACCAGCACTGGATCGGCAGCCTGCTGGGCGCCGGGCGGCGCCGTGTCATGGTGGTGGTCGCCTCGCTGGCCATCCTGGTGGCGGCCGGCCTGTCGGCCGCCTGGCTGGGCACGGAATTCCTGCCCGAGCTCGATGAAGGCGACGCCTACGTGCTGGTGCAGATGCCGGCATCGATCTCGCTGGAAAAGGGCCAGGAAGTGCTGCGCGACGTGCGCCTGCGCCTGAAGACCTTCCCCGAGGTCATCACCGTCACCACCGAGCAGGGCCGTCCCGAGTCCGGCACCGACAACGAGACGCTGAACCTGGCCAAGGTGCTGGTGCGCCTGAAGGGCCACGGCGAATGGCGCAAGGGCCTGACCAAGCCCCAGCTCATCGAGCAGATGCGCGCCACGCTCAGCGAGATTCCGGGCGTGTCGTTCAACTTCGCCCAGCCCATCCGCGACAGCGTGGAGGAATCGACGTCCGGCGCGCGCGGCCAGGTGGTGCTCAAGGTCTTCGGCCCCGACATTCCGCAGCTGCGCTCCATCCTGCAGCAGACCGTGGACCTGGTGAAGGACATCGACGGCGTGGTCGACCTGGGCCTGTACCGCGACGCGCCTGCGCCCCAGGTGCACGTGGAGTTCGACCGCCAGGCGCTGGCGCGCCAGGGCATTGCCATGGAGACCGCGCAAAAGACGCTGGAGGCCGCGCTGGCCGGCAACATCTCCACCACGCTGTGGGAAGGCGAGTACCCCGTGCCCGTGCGCGTGCGCCTGCCCTACGTGGACCGCATGGACGAGGAACGCATCCGCAACATCGCCATCCCCCTGCCCAATGGCGCTGCGGGCGGCTCGGTGCCGCTGCACTCCGTGGGCCAGGTGGCCATCAAGATCGGCAACTCCTCCATCTTCCGCGAAGGCAATGCGCGCTACATGGCGCTCAAGTTCAACGTGGAAGGCCGCGACATCGGCTCCGTGGTCAAGGACACGCTGGCCACGTTCAAGAAGAACGTGAAGATCCCCGAGGGCTACCAGGCCGTCTGGGGCGGCGAGTGGGAGAACCAGCAGCGCGCGGCCGCACGCCTGAAGATCGTGGTGCCGCTGTCGCTGATCATCGTCTACGCCCTGCTGTTCGGCGCGCTGGGCCAGGCGCGCAGCGCCGGCATCATCTTGCTGTGCGCGCCCTTCACCATGGTGGGCGGCATCGCGGCCCTGCACTTTGCGGGCATCGAGCTGTCCATCAGCGCGGCCATCGGCTTCATCGCGCTGCTGGGACAGGTGGCGCTGGCCGGCCTGCTGGTGATCTCGGCCGTGGAGGAGCTGCGACGGCAAGGCATGCCCATGATGCAGGCCCTGGTCGAGGGCGCTGCCGAGCGCATGCGCTCCATCGTGCTCGTGGCGCTGCTGGCGCTGCTGGGCCTGCTGCCCATGGCGCTGTCCACGGGCGTGGGCAGCGAGACGCAAAAGCCCTTCGCCTCCGTGATCGTGGGCGGCATGGTGGTGCTGCCCCTGGTGGCCCTGGTGCTGCTGCCCGTGCTCTATGCGCTGCTGGGCCCCAAGAACATGTTGACGCAGGAAGAACTCGATGAAAAAGAGTGATAGCCCCCTGAGCGGCTTCGCCGCTTCCCCCTCTCGCTTCGCGGGGGGGACGACGCCCTCGCCGCGAGGCGGCTCTTGCTCGGCGTCCCTGGCTTTTGGTCGCGCCGGTTTTGCAGGCAGCGCCCGTTATCGGGCCCTGTTTGTGGCTGTGGCGCTGTGCTGCGGGGCGGGTTGTGCGCTTGCGCAGCAGGCTGTACCCGCTGTACCCGCTGTACCGGGCGGGGCGGCTGTGCCGGCCATCACTGCGGCGCCTGCCTCCGAGGTGGCTCCGGCGGCTGCGCCGCAGCAGCCGGTGGGGATGCAGGAGTATCTGCAGATGGTGGTGCGCAACCAGCCCCAGCTGGCTGCGCAGCGGCTGCAGATCGGGATTGCGCAGGCGGACAGCCGCACGGCGGCGGCGTTTCCCAATCCTTCGGCGTCGTACAGCAGCAAGCCGGGCGAGAAGCAGTGGGGCATAGAGCAGCCGCTGCCCATTTTCGGCCAGCGGCGCCTGCGCATGGAGAACGCGCGCAAGGGCGAGACGGCGGCGCGCGCCAATGTCGAGGTGGCCGTGGCCACCACGCTCAACGATGCAGCCACGGCCTTCATTGATCTGCTGATGACGCAGCAGCGCCTGAAGGTCTGGCAAGAGGCGCAGGAGGCCCTGAACAGCGCGGGCAATATCGTGCGCGGACAGATCGAGGCCGGTGCGCGCAGCCGCTATGACGGCGCGCGCCTGAGCCTGCAGCAGGCCCAGATGGCCATGCAGGTCAGCCAGGCCCAGTCGGACTGGCAGGATGCCGCCTCGCACGCCGCCGCCCTGGCCGCCCTGCCCCAGTGGGCACCGCGCGCCACGGGCAGCCTGCAGGCCGTTCCCGTGGCCCAGCTGTTGCACGAGCAGGAACTTTGGGAGGCCGCGCGCCTGCGCCTGCCGGCCCTGGTGGCCGCCCAGGCCGAGCTGGACCAGCTGCGCCACAAGGTCGAGCTGGAACGCCGCGAAGCCCTGCCCACGCCCAGCATCAGCGTGGCGCGGGTGCGCAACCGGCTGGACGGCAACTACAACCAGATCGGCGTGTCGGTGGAGCTGCCGCTGTTCGATCGCCGCGAAGGCCCCATCGCGCGTGCCCAGGTGGAGGCCGAGCAGGCCCAGCTGCGCTACGACGCCGCGCTGATCGAGGCGCGTACCGAGCTGCAGCGCGCCATCAGGCAGCTGAAGCTGCGCCGCGATGCCGTGCGCGCCTACGAAAAGCAGGGCCTGGCGCAGATCGCGCCGCTCAACCAGATGGCCCAGGACGCCTACAAGCTGGGCCAGGGCTCCATCCTGGAGCTGATCGATTCGCTGGGATCGATCAACGAGCACCGCCTGGAGCACCTGGACCTGGTCAAGGAAATGATGCTGGCCGAGTGGCAGGTGCGCGTGGCCAGCGGCGATCTGCCGATGTGGGCTGCGCCCTGACGGTTTCATGCGGCGCGGTGCTCTGGGATGCCGCGCGGCCCTGCCCCTAGCTGGAAAGAGGTGGTCAACATGCCGGCACCCCCACCGATCTCGGCGGAGTCTGGCGCGCCGTATAGTGTCTGCCTCAGTTTCGAGTCAGGCCCTGCCGCCCGCATGTACCGCTATCTCATCATCGAAGACGACGCGCTGAACGCGCGCTACATCGCCGAAGGCCTGCGCCAGCAGGGCGCGCAGGTGGCGGTGTGCAGCGATGGTGTGCAGGGCATCGCCATGGCCGTGGGCGAGAGCTGGGATGTGATCATCCTCGACCGCATGCTGCCCAACGGCTTCGACGGCCTGCAGATCCTGCAGACGCTGCGCTCCATGGGCAAGCAGACGCCGGTGCTGGTGCTCAGCGCCCTGTCGGCCACGGACGAGCGCGTGCGCGGCCTCAAGGCCGGCTGCGACGACTACCTGACCAAGCCCTTTGCCTTCTCCGAACTCTCGGCACGCCTGGAGGCCCTGGTGCGCCGCGCCCAGATCCCGGCCCCTGCGCGCGAGATGCGCCTGGCCGACCTGCGGCTGAACCTGCTCACGCGCAGCGCCGAGCGCGCGGGCCAGCCGCTGGCCCTGCAGCCGCGCGAGTTCCGCCTGCTGGCCTTTCTGATGCAGCACGCGCACCAGATCGTCACGCGCACCATGCTGCTGGAGTCGGTGTGGGACTACCGGTTCGACCCGCAGACCAATGTCATCGACGTGCACATCAGCCGCCTGCGCGGCAAGGTGGACAAGGGCTTCGAGCCTGCGCTGATCCACACCGTGCGCGGCGTGGGCTACAGCCTGTCGGACCGGCCGCAGGACCTGCCGCAGGTGGCCTGATCCCATGTCGCTGGCCAAGCCCTGGAGCTCCACGGCCTTCCGGCTGGCGCTGACCTACGGCGTGCTGCTGGTGCTGACCATGTCCATCGTGCTGTCGGTGTTCTACGTGCAGACCGTGGGCGTGCTGCGCATGCGCATGGACCGGCAGGCCGAGAACCACATGCGCCGCCTGGTCGAGCACCGCGACAAGTACGGCGAGCCCGCGCTGGAGGCCGAGATCCAGCAGACCCTGCTGGACGGCGTCAACACCGATACCGAAATCCTCATCCTCATGGATGGCGACGGCAATCCCATCATCGGCAACGCCGACGTGGTGCCCGCACGCCGCCTGACGGAGATGGGCGTGCGCGATCTCAAGGTGCGGCGCAACGGCCGCATCATCGCGGGCCGCGTGGCCGTGGCCCAGCTGTCCGACGGCAAGCTGCTGGCCGTGGGCAGCGACATGCAGGTGCAAAGCGATGTGGAGGAACTGTTCGGCCGCGCCAGCCTGCTGGCCGGCCTGGTGGCCCTGGGCATGGCCGTGCTGGGCGCCGGGGCCTTCCGGCGGGTGGTGGAAGAGCGTGCCGCCGACATCCGCAGCACCATGGCGCGCGTGGCCACGGGCGACCTGCGCCAGCGCATTCCGGTCACGCGCCGCGACGATGAGTTCACGCTGCTCAACCGCGACATCAACACCATGCTGGACCGGCTGGAACTGCTGATGGACGGCATACGCCATGTCTCCAACACCATCGCCCACAACCTGCGCACGCCGCTGACGCGCATCCTGCTGCGCCTGCGCAATGCCCAGCAGGCCACGCCCGAGGAAAAGAACGAGACGCTGGCGCTGGTGGCCCAGGAAGTGGCCGAGCTGGGCGTGGTCTTCGACAAGCTGCTGCAGATCGCCGAAGTGGAAAGCGGGGCCAGCCGCAAGAACTTCGCGCCCGTGGACCTGCGTGCCCTGCTGGTCGACGTGGTGGAGTTCTACGAACCGCTGGTCGAGGACGCGGGCGGCGTGCTGCGCCTGGAGGTCGAGGGCACGCCCATGGCGCTGGGTGACGGTGACCTGCTGGCCAGCGCCGTGGCCAACCTCGTGGACAACGCCATCAAGTACGGATCACTGCCCGACAGCGACCACGGCGCCGACATGCTGCTGCGCGCGGGCGTGGCCCACGAGCACGGCATGGACGGCGGCGCCTGGGGTGTGGAAATCATCGTGCAGGATCGGGGGCCGGGCGTGGACGCGCAGACGCGCGAGAAGATGAGCACCCGCTTTTACCGCGCCGAATCGGACCGCGAAGGCTACGGCCTGGGCCTGGCCAGCGTGCTGGCCATCGTGCAGCTGCACGGCGGCAAGCTGGGCTTCGAGAACATGCATCCGGGGCTGCAGGCAAGGATCTGGCTGCCCGGGTTGCCCACGGCCTGAAGCCGTTTCAGCGGTCCTTGTGACCGTAGGCGCAAAAGCCGGGCTTGGGCCCCTTCTTGGGGTGCAGGCGACAGGTTTCGGGCCGCTTGTCGTATACCGTGCAGCGCCGCGACTTGGCATCCAGGAAATTGCAGTCCCCGCTGGCGCGCCGCGCCATGGTGAAGATGTTGTGCTTGGGGTTGTAGTGGTCGATCAGCCGCATCTTCATCAGCCGCTTGGCGATGAGCTTGGGCTCCACGTTGTCCACCTCGAACGGATCCACCAGCTCCAGCCGTACCAGATCGGGCAGCTGCACCTCCAGCGGCATGGTGCAGCAGTTGGCCGCACAGCTGTCGCACATGCCGGGCTTGTATTTGCTCCAGGAGTCGAGGCGGTCGACGTCGACGATGCTGATGGGGGATCTCATGGCGGGGGATGGGCGTGTGCAGGGCCGCTATTTTTCGCCAGAAAGCCCGGCGGCGGTTGCCGCGCCGGCGTAGCCAAGCGAGGGGGCGGGTCTTTGGGGGACGCTGCCCCTGCATCCATCCCCTGGCCTTCAGGCCGGCCGCTTCCTCAACAGGTATTTCTGAAACCCGTCCGACACCCGCTCGTCGCGCTGGTTCAGCACCTCGGTGGCCAGGGTCAGCACGCCCGTGGTGTTGCCGGGCTTGAGCTCGGACACCGTCAGCGTGCAGTACAGCGTGTCGCCCACATGGACGGGGGCCAGGAAGCGGCTGCCCTGCTCCAGAAAGCCCTTGAGCGATTCCTCGACCATGTGTGGGAACAGGCCGGCGCCCGCCGCCGTCTGTATGGCCACCTGGTAGCCGTGGGCCAGCATGTGGGGCATGCCGCGCGCGCGGCAGTACTCCACGTCGTAGTGCACGGGATGGTTATCGCCGCTGGCCAGCTGGAAGGCGGCGAACAGGGCGTCGGTCATGGTGCGCGATGGCAGGGCGAAGACCTCGCCCAGCGCGAAGTCTTCAAAGTAGCGCTGGGCGCACAGGGATGGGTGGCGTGGCATGGCGACTCTCCTCAGTTCGCGCTCATGTGGGCGGCCCGGGCGACCTTGCCCCATTTGTCCAGCTCCTGCTTGAGGAAGGCGGCCAGCGCCTGGGGGCGCGGCTGCTTTTCCAGCACCAGGCCCATGTCGTAGGCCTTTTTCTGCAGCCCGGCATCGTCCACCGTGGCCTGCAGGCTGGACTGCAGGCGGGCAATCAGCGCTGGCGGCGTGCCTGCGGGGGCGAACACGGCGTTCCAGGTATAGGCCTCGTAGCCGGGCACCTGCTCGGCAATGGCAGGCGTGTCGGGCGTCTGCGGCAGGCGCTGGGCCATGGTGGTGGCCAGCAGGCGCACCGTGCCCGCCTTGACCTGGGCCAGGCCTGTGGGCGCGCTGTCCAGCATGAAGGCCAGGTGCCCGCCGATGAGGTCCTGTATGGCTGGCGCACTGCCCCGGTAAGGCACATGCTGGGCCCGGGTGCCCGCCATCAGGTTCAGCAGCTCCGCGCCCAGGTGCGGAGCGCTGCCCACGCCCGCCGATGCATAGCTGACCTGGCCGGGCCGCGCCCGCAGATAGGCCAGGAAATCCGGCAGGCTCTGCACGGGCAGCCGCTTGTCCACCACCAGCACCAGCGGCGCCCTGGCGAGCAGTCCCACGGGCGCGAAGTCTTCCTCCGTGCGGTAGCCCAGCTTGTCGTGGATGTAGGGATTGACGGCATGCGCCACCGTGGTCAGCAGCAGGGTGTAGCCGTCAGGGGCTGCCTTGGCAACCGCCTCCGTGCCCACCAGGGTGCCGGCACCCGTGCGGTTCTCGATCACCACGGGCGTGCCCAGCTTCTGGCTCCAGACATCGGCCATGGCGCGGCCGAAGGTGTCGGTGGGGCCGCCTGCCGCGTAGGGAATCACCAGCTTGATGGGGCGCGCCGGATAGTCCTGCGCTGCGGCCGCGCCGGCGGCCAGAAGCAGGGCGGTGAGAAGGGTTTGGCGTCTTGCCGTCTTGAAGTCCATAATTTTCTCCGTTGTCTCCTGGCGCCGACTATAGAAATGCGCTGCCAATGCGGCCAGTCGAATCATTGATAGGGCGGTTAGAAACCGTCTAACACCAAGGAAATGCCCAAGGCGGGCATGCAACGGATGCGATATGAATTGACGGATCTCAGGGTTTTCCTTGCGATTGCCCAGGCCAAAAGCCTCAGCGCAGGCGCGGCTGAAATGCATTTGACGGCGCCATCGGCCAGCTACCGGCTCAAGAATCTGGAGCAGGCCATGGGCGCATCGCTGTTTGAAAGAACGTCCAAAGGCATGGTGCTGACCCCGGCGGGAATGACGGTCAAGAAATACGCCGATTCCATTTTCGGCAGCGTGGACCGCCTGCACGGAGAAATGCAAAGACACATCAACGGAATATCGGGCCATATCCGCGTCTTTGCCAACAGCAGCACGCTGACGGGAATTGCGCCCGTGCTCAGCCGCTATCTGGCCCATTATCCGAACGTCAATGTGGACCTGGAGGAGCGCCTGAGCGAAGACACGGTGCGCGCCTTGCTCGACGGCAGTGCCGATGTGGGCCTGGTGGCCGGCCAGATCGATCTGCATGGCCTGCACGCCATCACCTATGGCCACGATGAACTGGTGTTTGTGGTGCCCGCTGGCCACCCCTTGGCCGCCAGCAGCAGGGTGCCGCTGGAAACCGCGCTGACCTACGACCTGGTCTCGATCGGCCGCAAGACCAGCAACTTCCTCTACCTCCAAGGCATGGCTTCCAGGCTGGGCATGAATCCCAGGGTACGTGTGCACGCACCAACATTCGAGGCCGTGCTGCAGTGCGTGCAGGAAGGCGTGGGCATTGCGCTGGTGCCACGCTCCATTGCCCGGCCGGCGCTGCAGGCGCGCCGGCTGGCTGCCGTGGGCCTGGACGAGGCCTGGGCGCAGCGCGAGCAGAAGGTGGTCACGCGCGAACCCGAAACCCTGCCCGCCTATGCCCGCGATTTCGTGGCCTATGTGGCGGCCCAGCCTTTGCCCGAGGAAGGCGCCGTGCAGGAATCCCTGCCTTAGAAGATTTGAAATTCCGCTTAGAAAATGCCGACTGGCTGGGTGATGGTCGCACTTCTAGAATGCGGCGAATCGAATATTCGCCTCGTTCAAGAAAATGCAGACACGCCCATTGGATGGTTTGACGGTATTGGCCATGGAACACGCCGTGGCAGGGCCTTTTGCCAGCCGGCAGCTGGCGGACCTGGGTGCCAGGGTCATCAAGCTGGAGCGATTGCCCGATGGGGATTTTGCACGGGGCTATGACGACAAGGTCCATGGTGAATCATCCTTTTTTGTCTGGGCCAATCGGGGAAAGCAAAGCCTGGCTGCGGATATCAAGACCGCCGAAGGGAAGCATATCGTCGGGAAAATACTGGAAAAGGCCGATATCCTGATCCAGAACCTGGCCCCGGGTGCCATGCAGAGAATGGGCATGGATTTCGACAGCCTGCATGAGAAATATCCGCGTCTCATCGTCTGCGATATATCGGGCTATGGCGAAGGCGGCCCGCTCAGCGACAAAAAGGCCTACGACCTGCTGATCCAGGCGGCAGCCGGCCTGATCTCGGTCACGGGCACGCCCGACCAGCCCGCGCGCGTGGGCATTTCCATCGCCGACATCGCGGCCGGCATGTATGCCTACTCGGGCATGCTGTCCGCCCTGCTGCAGCGCGCCCGCACCGGCCGGGGCCTGCGCGTGGAGGTGTCCATGCTGGAGGCGCTGGCCGAATGGATGGCCTACCCGCTGAACTTCGCCCACTACGGCGGCACGGCGCCTGCGCGCAGCGGGCTGACCCATCCGTCCATCGCGCCCTATGGCCAGTACACGGCCGGTGATGGCCAGAGCCTGATCTTCGGCCTGCAGAACGACCGCGAATGGCACAGCTTCTGCACCCATGTGCTGCAGCGGCCCGCGCTGGCGCAGGACGCGCGCTTTGCCACCAACCTGCAGCGCGTGGCGCACCGCAAGGAACTCGACGCGGTGATCGCCTCCGTGCTGGCCCCCCTGAGCCGCGAACAGGCCATGCAGCGCCTGGATGCAGGCGGCATCGCCAACGCGCCGCTCAACGACATGCACGCGGTCTGGGACCATCCCCAGCTGCAGGCGCGTGAACGCTGGCGCGAGGTGGCCACGCCCACCGGCAGCATCCAGGCCCTGCTGCCCCCGGCCACGCTGTCGGATGCCGAAGCCGCCATGGGCGCCGTGCCCGCGCTGGGCGAGCATACGCAGGCGCTGTGGGAGGAGTTTGGTGGGCGGTGAACATGACCAGGGGCACCAAGGTCCGGCCATGAAAAAAGCGCTCCTTGCAGAGCGCTTTTTGCAGTGTGCCGTTCGGCTGGATCAGACGTCGATATTGCCCGCCCGCAGCGCATTCGTCTCGATGAAGTCCCGGCGCGGCTCCACCTCGTCGCCCATGAGCATGGTGAACACGCGGTCGGCCTCGATGGCGTCGCCGATCTGCACCTGCAGCAGGCTGCGCACGGTGGGGTCCATGGTGGTCTCCCACAGCTGCTCGGGGTTCATTTCGCCCAGGCCCTTGTAGCGCTGGCGGGCCGTGGTGCGTTCGGCCTCGTGCAGCAGCCATTGCATGGCCTGGCGGAAGTCGGTGGCCTTGTCGCTCTTGGCCTTCTCGCCTTCGCCGCGCGTGACCTTGGCGCCTTCGCCCAGCAGGCCGTTGAAGTTCTGGGCTTCGTCGGCCAGCGCGGCGTAGTCGTGGCTGCGCACGAACTCCTGGGTGAGGATGGAGCTCTTGATGTTGCCGTGGTGGTGGCGGCTGATGCGCAGCACGGGCTTTTCGGAGACCGGATCGATTTCGGCCGTGACCTCGGCGGGCACGCCTGTGGTGGTCAACTCGCGCAGCTTGGCCTCCAGGATGGGGGCGCAGGCCTGTGCCGCCTCGATGCTGTCCAGCGTGATCTGCACGCCGTCGGCGATGGCGCGCAGGGCCTCGGCATCCATGAAGTTGGACAGGCGGTCGATGACGGTCTCGGCAGCCAGGTGCATGTTGGCCAGCTTGGCCAGTTCCTCGCCGTCCAGCGTGCGCGGGTTGGCGCCGCCGGTGCTGACGCTGGCGTTCATCAGCGCGATGCGCAGCAGGTACTGGTTGAGCGCGGGGCCGTCCTTGATGTACAGCTCTTCCTTGCCGTTCTTGACCTTGTACAGCGGCGGCTGGGCGATGTAGATGTGGCCGCGCTCGACCAGGTCCGGCATCTGGCGGTAGAAGAAGGTCAGCAGCAGGGTGCGGATGTGGGCGCCGTCCACGTCCGCGTCGGTCATGATGATGATGCGGTGGTAGCGCAGCTTGTTGGGGTCGAAGTCGTCGCTGCCGCTCTTGCCCGATTCGGCCGTGGCCTTGCCGATGCCGGTGCCCAGGGCCGTGATCAGGGTGACGATTTCGTTGCTGGACAGCAGCTTCTCGTAGCGGGCCTTTTCCACGTTCAGGATCTTGCCGCGCAGCGGCAGGATGGCCTGGAACTTGCGGTCGCGACCTTGCTTGGCGGAGCCGCCGGCGGAGTCACCCTCGACGATGTAGATCTCGCACAGCGCCGGGTCCTTTTCCTGGCAGTCGGCCAGCTTGCCGGGCAGGCCCATGCCGTCGAGCACGCCCTTGCGGCGCGTCATCTCGCGGGCCTTGCGCGCGGCCTCGCGGGCACGCGCGGCATCGACGATCTTGCTGCACAGGATCTTGGCGTCGTTGGGCTTTTCTTCCAGGTAGTCGGTCAGCGCCTTGGCGACGATGTCCTCCACGGGCGCGCGCACTTCGCTGGAGACCAGCTTGTCCTTGGTCTGGCTGCTGAACTTGGGCTCGGGCACCTTCACGGACAGCACGCAGCACAGGCCTTCGCGCATGTCGTCGCCGCTGACCTCGACCTTGGCCTTCTTGGCCAGCTCGTTCTGCTCGATGTACTTGCCGATCACGCGCGTCATGGCGGCGCGCAGGCCCGTCAGGTGGGTGCCGCCGTCGCGCTGCGGGATGTTGTTGGTGAAGCACAGCACCTGCTCGGCATAGCTGTCGTTCCACTGCATGGCGACTTCGACGCCGATCTCGGTGCCGGGGATGCCGCCGTAGCTTTCCGCAGGACGCGTGCCGTTGGCGTGGAAGGCGGTGGGGTGCAGCACCTTCTTGTTGGCGTTGATGAACTGCACGAAGCCCATGACGCCGCCGGCGCCGGAGAAGTCATCCTCGCGGCCGTCGCGCTCGTCCTTGAGGCGGATGCGCACGCCGTTGTTCAGGAAGGACAGTTCGCGCAGGCGCTTGGCCAGGATCTCGTAGCGGAACTCATGGTTCTGCGTGAAGATTTCCGTGTCGGGCAGGAAGTGGACCTTGGTGCCGCGCTTGTCGCTCTTGCCGACTACGCGCATGGGCGAGACCTCGACGCCGTCCACGATCTCGATGGGGCGGTTCTGCACCTGGCCGCGCGAGAAGTCGATCTCGTAGACTTCGCCGTCGCGGCGCACGCTGAGCTTGAGCCAGATGGACAGTGCGTTCACGCAGGACACGCCCACGCCGTGCAGGCCGCCCGAGACCTTGTAGCTGTTCTGGTTGAACTTGCCGCCCGCGTGCAGTTCGGTGAGGGCGATTTCGGCCGCCGAGCGCTTGGGCTCGTGCTTGTCGTCCATCTTCACGCGCGTGGGGATGCCGCGGCCGTTGTCGATGACGGACAGGGAGCCATCGGCATGGATGGTGACCAGGATGTCGTCGCAGTAGCCGGCCAGGGCTTCGTCGATGGAGTTGTCCACCACTTCGAAGACCAGGTGGTGCAGGCCCGTGCCATCGGAGGTGTCGCCGATGTACATGCCGGGGCGCTTGCGCACGGCCTCCAGGCCTTCGAGGATCTGGATCGCGCCTTCGCCATAGCCGCTGGAGTCTGAGCCTTCGGGGGCAATGGTCTGGTTTTCTGGCTTGTTCTCGTCGGTCATGGAAGGCCCTGGGGTAGTTCCGTCGGAAGCTGTCGCTTCGCTTGAAAATGTTCGATTCGGCCGCTGGCGCGGTGCGTAGGGACGCGCGCTGCGGGCTACGAGTCGGATAGGGTGGTTGCGCGCCTTGCACCGGCTTGTGCCACCGGGCGGCGGGTGCAGGGGCTGCGCAATGTGTCAGGCATCGGGTAGGTGTGGCGCGCGCTCAGATGCGCATCGGCATCACGACGTACTTGAAGCTGTCGTTCTCGGGGATGGTCAGCAGCGCCGAGCTGTTGCCGTCCTGCAGGTCGATCCTGATCATGTCCTGGCCCATGTTGGACAGGGCGTCGATCAGGTAGGTGACGTTGAAGCCGATCTCGATGGTGTCGCCACCGTAGTCGATGTCCAGCTCGTCCATGGCCTCTTCCTGCTCGGCGTTGTTGGAGGCCACGCGCAAGGTGCCGGGCTCCACCGTCAGGCGCACGCCCTTGAACTTGTCGCTGGTCATGATGGCCGTGCGCTGCAGGCTGGCCAGCAGCGGGGCGCGGCCCAGGGTCACGCTGTTGGTGTGGTTGCGCGGGATGACGCGGTTGTAGTCGGGGAACTTGCCCTCGACCAGCTTGGTCACGAACTCCATGCCGCCAAAGGTGAACTTGGCCTGGTTGTTGGCGAACTGCATCTCGATGTGGGGCTGGTTCTCGCCGCCGGCATCCGACAGCAGGCGCTGCAGCTCCAGCACGGTCTTGCGCGGCAGGATCACTTCCTGCTTGGGCACTTCCACGTCCAGCTGGCTGCTTGCAAAGGCCAGGCGGTGGCCGTCAGTGGCCACCAGGGACAGCTGCTTGCCCTCGGCCACGAACAGGATGCCGTTGAGGTAGTAGCGGATGTCCTGCACGGCCATGGCGAAGGAGACCTGGCCCAGCAGGTCCTTGAGCACCTTCTGCGGCACGCTGAAGGAAGGGCCGAAGGCCGCAGCCTCCTGCACCAGCGGGAAGTCCTCGGCCGGCAGGGTCTGCAGCGTGAAGCGGCTCTTGCCGCCCTTGAGCACCATCTTGGCCTGCTGGGTCTCCAGGCTCACGGTCTGGTCGCCGGGCATGGTCTTGAGGATGTCGATCAGCTTGCGCGCGCCCACGGTGGTGGTGAAGTCGCCGGTGTCGCCGCCGAGTTCGGCGGTGGTGCGGATCTGGATTTCCAGGTCGCTGGTGGTCAGCTGCAATGCGTTGCCGGTCTTCTTGATCAGCACGTTGGCCAGGATGGGCAGCGTGTGGCGGCGTTCGACGATGCCGGACACCGATTGCAGGACCGCGAGAACTTTGTCTTGTGTGGCTTTCAGGACGATCATGTCAACCTCTGATTTAAGGATGCGGGTCTCGGTGGGAGCGGCGGCTCACACATGAGCCCCCTCTTGCCGCTCGAATCCCCCATTTTGCCGCGTACGCAGGGCCTGAACGGGGGAGTTTTCATCAACCTTTGAGAGTTTGCTCCAGCACGTGCAGCTGCTGGTTCAGCTCGGTCAGCTGCTGGCGTTCGCCGGCGATCTTGCGCACCGCGTGCAGCACGGTGGTGTGGTCGCGTCCGCCGAACAGCTCGCCGATCTCGGGCAGGCTCTTCTGGGTCAATTCCTTGGCCAGGTACATGGCAATCTGGCGCGGCCGGGCAATGCTGGCCGGGCGCTTCTTGCTGTACATGTCGGCCACCTTGATCTTGTAGTAGTCGGCCACCGTCTTCTGGATGTTTTCCACGCTGATCTGGCGGTTCTGGATGGACAGCAGATCACGCAGGGCCTCGCGGGCCAGCTGGATGGAGACTTCCTTCTGGTTGAAGCGCGAATAGGCCAGGATCTTGCGCAGCGCGCCTTCGAGCTCGCGCACGTTGGAGCGCACGTTCTTGGCCACGAAGAAGGCGACTTCCTCGGGCATCTCGGCGTTCTCGGCGCGGGCCTTGTTGATCAGGATGGCCACGCGCATCTCCAGCTCGGGCGGCTCGATGGCCACCGTCAGCCCGGAGTCGAAGCGCGAGACCAGCCGCTCGTGGATGTTGGCCAGACCCTTGGGATAGGTGTCCGAGGTCATCACGATGTGGCTCTTCTTGGCCAGCAGGGCCTCGAAGGCGTTGAAGAACTCCTCCTGCGTGCGGTCCTTGTTGGCGAAGAACTGCACATCGTCGATCAGCAGCAGATCCAGCGAGTGATAGCGCTCCTTGAATTCGTCAAAAGTGCGGCGCTGGTAGGCCTTGACCACATCCGAGACGAACTGCTCGGCGTGGATGTAGAGAACTTTCGCGTCGGGCTTGTCGGCCAGCAGCTTGTTGCCCACGGCATGCACCAGGTGGGTCTTGCCCAGGCCCACGCCGCCGTAGATGAACAGCGGGTTGTACAGGTGGCCGGGCGAGCCCGCCACATGCATGGCGGCCGAGCGTGCCATGCGGTTGGCCGTGCCTTCCACCAGGGTTTCAAAGGTCAGCGCGGCGTTCAGGCGCGTACGGAAGACCGGCGCTGCCGCGTCTTCGCCAGTGACCGTGGGCACCGAGGTGACAATGGTTTCCGGTGGGGCCGAGCGCTCGCTGGAAGATGGGCGAACATAAGTACGCACAACGCTTTCCCGTTGAGCGAGCGCTAACTCAAGTGTCACCGGCTGGCCATAGAGCGACTCCAGCATGGCCGAGATGCGGCCTGCATATTGGGCGCGGATCCAGTCGAGCTTGAAGCGGTTGGCCACGTAGACGGTGACTTTGGAGAAGTCTTCGGCGACGTGCGCGGTCAGGGGCTTGATCCAGGTGTTGAACTGCTGCTCAGGCATTTCCTGCCCCAGTTGCTCAACGCAGACTTGCCACAGGCCCTGGCCTGCATCGTTCGTAGGTTCCTCTGTCATTGTCGAAGTCTAGTTGTGGATAGGAGGAACTGTTGCGAGGCTGCCATTGTAGCTTTTGCGGAAGTTATCCACAAAATATCAGGAGCTTGTCCTCTGCCCTGTCGCAAAATGGGCAGGCATCCTTCGGGTTCGAAGGGCATTGCATCAAGTGGGCAACGCTGTGATAATCGCGGGTTTCCCTGAATGTGTTCAGGGTGATATGTCCCGCCCGTCTGCATCGGGTCTGCATGCTGCTGCTGGTTGCCTTGGGCGAAACCTTCCCGGTTCGCGCTCCTGGCCGCACATGGCAAGTGCATCGTGCAGATTTTTGGCAGGTGGCCTGGCGGTTTGCCTTTGTGGCGGCTGCTGGCTGCACTGCGTGTAGCGTGCCGGATACGGGACCGGTGCAAAACTGAACCTTCTCTAGGAACCAACATGAAACGTACTTACCAACCCTCCAAGACCCGTCGCGCCCGCACCCACGGCTTTCTGGTCCGCATGAAGACCAAGGGCGGCCGCGCCGTGATCAACGCTCGCCGCGCCAAGGGCCGCAAGCGTCTGGCCGTCTAAGGCCAGCCATTGCTGGGCGGTTTGCTCGCTGCACTGAACCCCTGAAAGGGGTGCTGGAATGCAACGGCTGAAAACACGTCCGCAGTTTCAGGCCGCCATGGCTGCCGGTACGGTTTCGCGTACCGCGCACTTCGCCCTGCACCGTCTCGTTCTGACGGAGCAGGTCGCTGCCATGCCGCCACCGACAGGGCCCGGATCGCAAGATCCGCAGGCCCTGTTCGGCGTTGGCGCGGTGCGCCGGGATGCCTGGCTGGGTGCCATGGTGCCCAAGCGCTGGGCGCGCCGATCGGTGACACGCCACACCATCAAGCGGCAGATCTACGCCGTGGGCGGCGAGCACGAGGCCTTGATGCTCCATGGCGCGCATGTGGTGCGATTGCGCTCGGGCTTTGACCGGCGCCAGTTCGTGAGCGCCACGTCCGATGTGCTCAAGCAGGCGGTTCGTGCCGAGCTGCAGCAGCTGTTCGCCCATGCCGCGAAACGCCTGTCGCAGCCGGCACCCGGGTTGCCTCAGCCAGCGCAGGAGCCGGCCGCTGCCGCTGGCGAGCCTGCCGGAGCCACGCCATGATGCAGCGGCTGCTGATGGCGCTGGTGCGTGGCTATCGGCTGATGCTCAGTCCCTGGCTGGGCTCGGCCTGCCGCTTCACGCCGACCTGCTCTGCCTATTCCCTTGAAGCGCTGGAGCAACACGGCGCTGCGGTAGGCTCCTACCTGACACTGCGCCGACTGGCGCGCTGTCATCCGTGGTGTGACGGGGGGCATGACCCTGTGCCAGAGCACAAGCCCAGGCTGTTCACCAGCCTGACGGCTGCGCCCGAAAACACCCAACCTTCCTCACCTAAGAAGTCTTCATGAACGATATTCGCCGCACCATCCTGTGGGTGATATTTGGCTTTTCGCTGGTCTTGCTATGGGACAAATGGCAAGTGCACAACGGCAAGAAGGCCACTTTCTTCCCCGCGCCGGCCGTGGCCACGGCCCCGGCACCTGAAACGGGCAAGGCGCCCGGCGACGCCAGCGTGCCCTCGGCAGCGACTGCGGCAACGGCCGGTGCCGGCGAAGTGCCTGGCGGCGCTGCCGCGCCCGAGGCTGCCCCGCGCCAGAACGTGACCATCAGCACCGACGTGCTGCGCCTGACCTTCGACAGCCAGGGCGGCACGCTGCGCCATGCCGAGCTGCTCAAGTACGCCGATTCCGCCCACAAGGACAAGCCGGTCGTGCTGTTCGACGAGAGCGTGCATCGTGTGTACCTGGGACAGTCGGGCCTGATCGGCGGCGGTTTCCCCACGCACAAGACGACCATGACCGCGCTGCCCGGTGCACGCGAGCTCAAGGACGGCGAGGACCAGATGGAGCTTCGCTTCGAGTCGCCCGACATGGGCGGCGTGAAGCTGGTCAAGATCTGGACGCTCAAGCGCGGTGCCTACGACATCGGCGTGCGCCATGAAGTGGTGAACACCGGCACGACTGCCGTGAACCCGCAGCTGTACCTGCAGCTGGTGCGCGACGGCAACAAGCCCGAAGGCGAAGAGTCCACCATGTACTCCACCTTCACGGGCCCGGCCGTCTACACCGACGAGAAGAAGTACCAGAAGGTCGAGTTCAAGGACATCGAAAACGGCAAGGCCAGCGTCGAGAAGTCGTCCTCGGGCGGCTACGTGGCCATGGTCCAGCATTACTTTGCCAGCGCCTGGCTGCTGGCCGAAGGCGTGCAGCGCGAGAACTTCCTGCGCAAGGTGGACAGCAACCTCTACGCCGTCGGCATGATCACGCCCGTGGGCACCATCGAGCCCGGCCAGAGCAAGAGCGTGGAAGCGCGCCTGTTTGCCGGACCCCAGATCGAAAAGCGCCTGGAGGCTCTGGCCCCCGGCCTGGAACTGGTCAAGGACTATGGCTGGCTGACCATCCTGGCCAAGCCGCTGTACTGGCTGCTGGACAAGCTGCACGGTTTCCTGGGCAACTGGGGCTGGTCCATCGTGGCCCTGGTGCTGCTGCTGAAGATCGCCTTCTACTGGCTCAATGCCAAGGCCTACTCCTCGATGGCCAAGATGAAGGCCATCAACCCGCGCATCATGGAAATGCGCGAGCGCCTCAAGGACAAGCCCCAGCAGATGCAGCAGGAGATGATGCGCATCTACCGCGAGGAAAAGGTCAACCCCATGGGCGGCTGCCTGCCCATCATCATCCAGATCCCGGTGTTCATCGCGCTGTACTGGGTGCTGCTGTCCAGCGTGGAAATCCGCAACGCGCCCTGGATCGGCTGGATCACCGACCTGTCGGCCAAGGACCCGCTGTTCATCCTGCCCGTGCTGATGACCCTGTCGTCGCTGCTGCAGACCGCGCTGAACCCCGCTCCGCCGGATCCGATGCAGGCCAAGATGATGTGGATCATGCCCCTGGTCTTCAGCGTGATGTTCTTCTTCTTCCCGGCCGGCCTGGTGCTGTACTGGCTGACGAACAACATCCTGTCCATTGCCCAGCAGTGGATCATCAACACCCGCATGGGCGTGCCGCCGCAGTTCAATCTGCCCAACTTCGGCAAGACCAAGCCTGCCAAGTAAGCCTGCGAAGGCCCTGGCTCCAAAGCCCGCTTCGGCGGGCTTTTTTCATTTCACCATGACTCCAGCACCGAACTTCGCTGGACTACGCCGAAGCCCGATACAGCAGGTTTATCAATAACTTAGGCGAGTTCAACATATGCCGGTGCTTTCCGAAACCTGACCTGGCTTCCCCTCTGCTGGCCCCTACAAGGCTCCTGGGAATCGGGTCTTTTCCGAGGAGTCATCATGGCGAAAATCAAGCTCACCAAGTCCGCAGTCGATGCGGCACAACCCCAAGCGCAGGCCATCGAACTCCGGGACACGCTGGTGCCCGGCTTCCTGTGCAAGGTTACACCAGCGGGCCGCAAGGTGTTCATGCTCCAGTACCGCACGAACGCTGGCGAGCGACGCAAGCCCGCCCTGGGCTTGTATGGGGAACTGACGGTCGAACAGGCCCGCTCGCTGGCCCAAGAATGGCTGGCCGAGGTTCGCCGAGGCGGCGACCCCAGCGCGGCCAAGGCCGCCGCCCGTTCAGCCCCCACGGTCAAGGAGCTGTGCACCAAGTTCATGGAGGACTACTCCAAGCAGCGCAACAAGCCCAGCACCCAGCGCGGGTATCAGGCCGTCATCGACCGCTGCATCGTTCCGATGCTGGGCCGTTTGAAGGTGCAGGACGTGAAGCGGCCGGACGTGGCCACAGCGATGAAGAAGATGGCCCACAAGCCCGCCGAGGCCAACCGTGCTTTCAGCGTGATGCGCAAGATGTTCAACCTGGCCGAGGTGTGGGGCCACCGGCCGGACGGCACCAACCCCTGCCGCCACGTCCCGATGTACCCCAACGGCAAGGCCACGCACCTCATCAGCGACGAGGACATGGGCAAGCTGTTTCGGCGACTGGAGCACATCGAGGCCGAGGGCCTGGAGAACTACGTCATCCCGCTGGCGATCCGCCTGCAAT
Organism: Delftia sp. WY8; assembly: GCF_018437695.1. Taxonomy (NCBI): domain Bacteria; kingdom Pseudomonadati; phylum Pseudomonadota; class Betaproteobacteria; order Burkholderiales; family Comamonadaceae; genus Delftia; species Delftia sp. WY8. The sequence continues at coordinate 3,531,956 of NZ_CP049795.1, read as the reverse complement.
TCGAGTTCGCCGGCCGCCGCTCCGAAATCGTGACGCTCCAATGGGATTGGGTGGACCTGGACAACCGCCGTGTGATCTGGCCCGACAGCAAGACCGGCGGCATGTCCAAGCCCATGAGCGAGGTAGCCTATCGGCTGCTCGCGACGGCGCCGCGGCCGGAAGGCATTCCCTACGTGCTCCCGTCCCCGAGCCATCCGGGCAAGCATCTGACCACGGGCGAGTATTACAACGGCTGGAGCCGCGCCCTCAAGGCGGCGGGCGCCACGCACGTCGGCACGCACGGTATCCGCCACCGCTCGGCGACCGACATTGCCAACTCGGGCATCCCGGTCAAGGTCGGCATGGCGCTGACGGCGCACAAGACCGTGGCGATGTTCATGCGCTACGTCCATACCGAGGATGATCCCGTGCGAAAGGCCGCCGAACTGGTGGCGAACCGGCGCAAGACGATTACTGAGGCGCAACGTCCCGCAGAGGTAGCAGCATGACCAGGAAGACGCATGCGGCGGTGCTAGCCGCACCCGCTGCTTTGCCTGCCGGCTACGCCGGCATCCACAGCGGCATCGTGGATCTGCTTGACGCTGCGCGCCAGGCGGCGGCGCGCAGCGTCAATGCACTGATGACGGCGAGCTATTGGGAGATTGGTCGCCGCATCGTGGAGGCTGAGCAACAGGGCAAGCGGCGTGCGGGTTATGGTGAGCAGTTGATGGAGCGACTGTCCAGCGACCTCACACGGCAGTTCGGCCGCGGGTTCAGTCGCCAGAACCTGCAGCAGATGCGATCGTTCTTTCTGACCCGGCCAATTCGCCAGACAGTGTCTGGCAAATCTTCCCCGAAGCCCATGCGGCCGTGGCGGCTTGACGAGCTGGCACAGGTCTTCACGCTGCCTTGGTCGGCCTACGTGCGGCTGCTGTCGGTCAAGGACGAGCATGCGCGCCAGTTCTATGAAGCTGAGGCCCTGCGCGGCGGATGGAGCGTGCGCCAATTGGATCGGCAGATCGGCAGCCAGTTCTACGAGCGCACGGCGCTGTCGAAAAACAAGGCGGCGATGCTGGCCAAGGGCGCGGTGGCCAAGCCCGAGGATTCCGTCGCGCCCGGCGATGCCATCAAAGACCCGTATGTGCTGGAGTTCCTCGACCTCAAGGACGAGTATTCGGAATCCGATCTGGAAGACGCCTTGATCCGGCGGCTGGAAGACTTCCTGCTGGAGCTGGGAGAGGGATTCACCTTCATCGGGCGGCAGCGCCGGTTGCGTATCGACCAGACCTGGTATCGGGTGGACTTGCTGCTGTTCCATCGCCGGCTGCGCTGCCTGGTCATCGTCGACCTGAAGCTGGGCAGCCTGAGCCATGCGGACGTGGGCCAGATGCACATGTACTGCAACTACGCCAAGGAGCACTGGGCCTACCCCGAGGAGAACCCGCCCGTGGGCCTGATCCTGTGCGCCGACAAAGGCCATGCGCTGGCAAGGTACGCGCTGGAGGGCTTGCCCACCAAGGTGATGGCGGCGAACTACCGCATGGTGCTACCGGATGCCGAGCTGCTGCAGCAAAAGCTGGAGAGCACGCGGCTTTTGCTCGAATCTCGCGCGGCACTTTCCCACAAAGAACGCAAGCCATAGCTGAGCGTCCTCGCGTTCCTCCGTCGGGCTTCGCTGGTTGCGTCCGAGCCTCGTGCCGAGTCACGGCCATTCGCCTTGATTCCTGACGCCTCCGGCCCTTGCCGAACCGCATGCGTTGCCCCAAGTAAGCAAAAGTAATGTACGATTGACGTACATCGTCAATTCTCTCGCGCCAACGCTGATGAATCACGGGAAGCGAGGGGGCGATAGCCTGTTCATTTTGAGGTCAATATGACTGCGGCAGTCCATCAACCGGGTGAAGTTCTCGCACAAAGGCTGGAAGCCATTGGCGTGTCACCGACTGAGTTGGCGCGCCAGCTTAGCGTCCCCGCCAATAGGATTACTCAGATCATCAATGGCAAGCGAGGGATTACTGGCGATTCAGCGTTGCGGCTTGCCCACTGGTTCGGGGACACCCCGCAATTCTGGATGAGCCTGCAAGTGCAATCCGACCTTGAACTGGCGGAAGCTGAGTCGGGGCTAGCCATCAGAGCGCTCCCTACTGGTCCGGTCGTTCGCGGCCATAAGGCCCACAAGCAGGTGAAGACTGCATAGGAAAGGACTTATGACGGGGGAGAACAAAACCTTATCTCACGGTGGTGGGTGTGTTTGTAAGGAGAGCATCGCGTGACCGATGCCGCTACAGACATCACGTTCCACTATCCGCCGGAGCTGTTCAATCTCCTGGTGGATGTTGTCCCATTGCTCAACCGATCCAAACAAGATGTGCTTGTCTTCTTTCGTGGCGCAGGTGTGTCTGACACCACGACTGCGGACATAGCCGCTCATTTGAGAAGCGCGCCAAAGGACGTCAACAAGTACCAAATGGTGCGCACCGTGCTGGAGCGCCTCAACGCGAAGGGGGAAGCCGCTCTTCGCGAGCGACGTGAGGTGCTGCGGCGTGTCGTGGACTTTGCAAACTTCGATTCGTGCTGGCCCGACGATCAGCTCAAGGCCAAGGGCCTTGTCGCCAGCATCCGTGAAGTCGTCAATCAGAAGGATGCCTTCACACGAATGAACAACGCTCGTGAAGAAGAACGGCGAGCGCGCCTCGCTGAGACGCAGCGAATCGCTGCGGAGAAGCGCGAGCGCACTTCCAGGATCGAGAATGCCAAGCAGGGTTTGTATGCGCTGTTTGGTACTTCAGCGACGGCACAGGAACGCGGCAAGATGCTGGAGACCGCTCTCAACAATCTCTTCCAAGCCTATGGCGTTCTCATTCACAAAGCCTTCCATTTGGTCGGCAATGCTGGGGAGGGGATCGTTGAGCAGATCGACGGCGTGATTGAGCTTGGTAGCACCTTGTACTTCGTTGAAATGAAGTGGTATCGCAACCCGGTGGGAAAACCCGAGATATCAGAGCATCTTGTTCGTCTCATGTCGCGCGCAGAGGTTCGAGGCATTTTCATCTCTGCCAGTGACTACACCGATCCCGCGTTTCACACGGTACGTGAGTTCCTGCAACACAAGGTCTTGATTCTTTCGACTCTGCAAGAGCTGGTGCATCTACTCGAACAACAGGACGACCTCGCAGAGTTCTTCACGAAAAAAGTCCAGGCGGCGCAGATACACAAGAACCCGTACTTCCGTCCTCATGATGGCCAAGGAGAAGGTGCGTTATGACGGCGAGTTGGAAAAACATCAACAAGCCGTCGAGTCCCACGACCGCGGTCACCGCAGCGCAGGTGGCGAACGGTCCCGTCATTCCACCACAGCAAAGGCTGTTGACCTACTCGCCAGACGAGTGGGAAGGCTTCGTCGAAGAGTGGGCCTACTACTGTCTCCCGGCGAAGTACAAACATGTCCAACGCTTCTCGGGTGCTGGCGACATGGGAATTGACATTGCCGGATTCGCCGACGACAAGCGCCTCAAGGGTGTATGGGATAACTACCAGTGCAAGCACTATGACCACGCCCTTAGGCCCGGCGATGTCTGGGTTGAGTTCGGCAAGGTCATCTGGTACTCGTACAGCGGTGAGTACGCCGCACCCCGTCATTACTACTTTGTTGCCCCCCGAGGCGCGGGCACATCGCTCAGTCGCCTGTTGGCGAACGCTGCGAAGCTGCGCGAAGAGCTGATTGCCAACTGGGACAAGCACGTAAAGGACGAGATCACGGGCACACAAGCGGTGCCGCTCGATGCAACGCTCCGCGCCTATGTGGATGCCTTCGACTTCTCTATCTTCGACGCCAAGACAGCGCTCCAACTTGTTGACGATCACCGCGCCACGCCGGTTCATACAGCGCGCTTTGGCGGTGGGTTACCAGCGCGGCCTGCTTCCGAAAAGCCGCCCCAGGAAGTCGCCGCCACCGAGAGCCGTTATGTGACGCAATTGCTCGGCGCATATGGCGAGCACACGGGGTCGATCGTGACCCATCCCTCGGCCCTGTCCGTACCAAAGCTCAAGGATCATTTCCGTCGCCAGCGCGAAGCGTTCTATGAGGCGGAGTCGCTGCGCGTCTTTGCCCGCGATAGTGTGCCGCCTGGCACCTTTGAATCCTTGCTCGATGACATCCACGGCGGCGTCATCGACACGCACGACGCGAACCATGCTGATGGCTACGAAAAGGTCTGTGCCGTCACCAAGGCTGCTCGCGATATGCAAATCACGGCGAACGCCCTCATCACCTGTACGAACCCCAAAGATAGAGATGGAATCTGCCATCAACTCGCGAATGAGGATCGCCTGCGGTGGACACGATCATGAGCCTGGAACGCAAGCCGATCACATTCAATGGGCCGCTTGAGGCCGGTATCCGCGCGGTGTCAATTCTGGCAGCCGCCTTTCCGCAGACCTACGACCTTCAGCGACTTGTCGCCCTTGACTACCTTCTTGTCCACACAGGCGATATCAACGGCCCGGACAATTTGCATCCACCGACGCCGATGCACTCGGCTGAATTGCTGGTGCGCCGCAAGCTGGTCGAGCAATCGCTACTTCTCATGATGACCCGAGATCTCGTAGAGCGCGAAGTCACACCCGATGGCATTAAATATGGTGCGGGCGAAAGCGCTGAAACGTTCCTTTCGTCAGTTTCGTCGAGCTATCTGTTGGCCCTGAAGGATCGAGCCACCTGGCTTGTCGAAACCCTCGGCGGCCTCACTGACGAACAATTCAAGGGTGTCATGCGCCGCTTCTTTGACAAGTGGGTCGAGGAATTCCAACAGGTCGAGCGGAGCTTGGGGGGCGAAAAAGCATGACGGCCGCTACTCCCGGCATCCGCTTGCGATTTCTCGGCTTTTTCGGCCCGCAGAAGCCGCCCGCAACCGTGACTTTCGGCCCCGGTCTGAATGTCATATATGGCGCATCGAACACTGGAAAATCTTTCATCGTCGAAGCCATCGACTTCATGCTCGGCGGCAAGCCGCCCTTGCGCGACATTCCTGAGCGTGTCGGTTACGACCTCATTCTTCTGGGTCTTGAGACGCTGGACGGGAAGGCCTTCACGCTCTGGCGCAGCATGGACGGTGGTGGATTTCGACTCTACGAAGACTTACATCAGACGCCACCTGCGGCCGATGTTCGGTACAAGCAGCTTGATGAACAGCACAGCGACAAGAATGACGAAAACCTGTCTTCGTTCTTGTTGGGCTTGTGCGGCCTTGGTGGCAAGCGTGTCCGCAGGAACTCCAAGAACGAAACCAACAGCCTGAGCTTTCGCAATATTGCGCGCCTGATGATCGTCAACGAGACGGAGATCACACAACAAAGCTCACCGCTCTTTGACGGCAATCCCATCGCCAACACGCCGAATCTCGCAACGTTCAAGTTGCTTTTGACTGGCACGGATGACTCTGCGCTGGTCGCCAGCAATAAGCGTGAGCCAGAGGAACTGTCGCGTGAGGCGCAACTGAAACTTCTTGACCAACTGCTCGACGATTACCGTGAGCGGCTCAAGGAATTGACCAAGAGTCCGAAGGAGTTGGAGGAGCAGCTAGAGAAGATTGATGCCTCGCTCCGTCAGCAGGCAGTCCAGGTAAATACCACTGAAGCCGAATTTCAGGAGGCCGCTGGGAAGCGGCGCGAACTGCGCAAGAAGCTGGAAGAAAGCCGTGAGCGACGTGCAGAGGTCGGGGCGATGCTTGAGCGGTTCAGCCTTCTCGATAAGCACTACGCATCCGATATCGAACGGCTGCGCGCTATCGAGGAAGGCGGAACCTTATTCAACGTACTGGGCTCCGGGTACTGCCCCCTCTGCGGTGCGGAGCCCACACATCACCGCACCGACGCTGAATGCAATGGAGACATTGACGCCGTTGTTCAGGCAGCACGACAGGAGATTTACAAAATCGAGGTCTTGCGCGCTGAGCTTGCAGCGACTGTGCATAGCCTTGAACGCGAGAGCGGCAACTTTGACCGCAAGATGCCCAACGTAGTCCAAGAACTGGCATCAATCTCTTCGGCGGTTGAAGAGCTGATCGCACCAAAGCTTTCAACCCTTCGAAAATCCTATTCCGATTTTGCCGACAAGCGCGCCGAGGTGCGCGAGGCGCTGGGACTCTATGCCACGGTGCAAGATATGGAACGACGCCGCGCCGATCTTGAGAAGGGCGCCGACGATGAGAAGGCCGGAACTCTCACCAACGCTGACATCCCCACTACCGTAGCTCATGGCTTTGCCAAGACTGTCGAGAGCATCCTGACGGGCTGGCATTTCCCCGAGGCCGGAGATGTGTACTTCGACTCCAAAACGCGCGATCTTGTCATTGCGGGGAAGTCTCGCAGCGCGTTCGGCAAGGGCCTTCGTGCCATTACACATGCGGCATTCACTCTCGGGTTGTTCGCCTTCTGCCGCGCGCGTCAGACGCCGCACACAGGATTTGTCGTTCTCGACTCTCCCTTGCTTGCGTATCGAGAACCCGATGGAACAGAAGATGATTTGACCGGCACGGACCTTCAGGAGAAGTTCTACGCCTACCTTGAAGCATTGCCCAACGACACACAGGTCATCGTGGTCGAGAACACCGACCCGCCTGATTCGATCATGAAACGCGAGCAATCACTGATGTTCGGTAAGAACCCTCATCATGGTCGGTACGGTTTGTTCCCGCATGCAACGAGCCCTGCACCGTAAGTAATTCGGGGCGCCATGTTTCTGTGCGTCCCCGCGTCGCGGGCCGGGCTTCTCCAGGTTCGCTTTCCGCTCATCCCTAAAGGGACTGGCTTCGCCAGCCTACCGCATCCCTGACGCCTCCGGCCCTTGGGGCCTGCGCGCTGCGCTTGCCTGTCCGTGCCTTCGATGGAGGTCGGTAGGCGGCCTTGCTGTCTCCTTCACCGTATCACGGCGTTCTCGCCGTCAAGGGCGGCGCGCGCCTTGCGCGCTTGCGTCCTGGCGGCCGTCTGCGACCCCTGACTGCTTGCACTGCGCCGTGCTGACGACGGTTCCGGGCAATTCCGCCCGAGCAACCGGAGATCGTCATGAACGACAAATCACACGTTTCGATGGAACAACACGTCTGCCTGGTCTGCGGCGTGGCCTTCGACACCGGCGCCATCCTGCTCGACAAGCGCCTGCGCGCGAGCATGGAGCGCCACACGACGACAGGCTGGGGTCTGTGCGCCGAACACCAGAAGCTGGCCGACGATGATTTCGTCGCGCTGGTCGAATGCGACCCGCAGCGCAGCGGCTCGCCGAATGGCAGCGTGAAGCCCGAGCAGGCTTATCGAACGGGCCGGCTGGCGCACCTGAAGCGTCACGTGTTCTCCAAGATGTTCAACGTCCCGATCGAGGCTAACCAGCCTTGCGTCTTCGTCGAGCCGGGCGTCATCGAGCAGCTTGAAGCGATGGTGTCGCCGGCGGCGAACTGATCGCGCGTTGGCAACCTGGCGCGTCGCCCGAGAGGACGACGCGCCTTTTTCTTTTGCTGCGTCCGATGCCGATGCCTTCGCGCCTGCGGCGCTACGCGCTTCGCTTGCCTCCAGGGGAAAGCCCTGCGGGCTATCCCCGCCGCGCGATGCTTGGCGCCCCTCGAAGACCGCCGAACCGGCTGCGCCGGATCGGCCAGAAACCAACCGCAGTTTCAACAGCAGAGCCAACTCCCTCTATGCCTTGTGCATAAAGTTCGTCCTGGGCGTGGTTTTCATCGAGCATTGAAGTCAGGGCGTCCCCGGCCAACTGGGAGATGGCCGGTCGCGCTGTCGTGCTGCGCATCGAGCCGCCTTCGGCGTCTCGCCCCTATCGGGCTTCCATCGTTCCCTCGCGCTGCTCGACTGACGCCTCCGGCCCGGCTTCCAGATCCGGGCCTGCGCGCTTCGCTTGCCGTGCGGTCGGCACACAAGGATGGCCGTTGCCTTGTTCAGCCGTCTTTCCTGACTCCATCACCTTGCTCGCGACTGTAGCCCGCGGCCATGTGCCGTCAAGGCGCGCAGGGCCGTGTCCTCGGCTGCGCCTGCGGGCCGCACCAACCCTGCGCTTGTCTCCTTGACGGCCCCCGTCCGCGCGCTCCTGACCGTCGCGGGCGATGAACTCAGGAAAGACGGTGGCAACAGGGCCAACCGGGTTCCTCGTGCCGACCGCACCGAACAGCCGAAAGGCTGGGCTCCGAATCTAGGAATCCGGTGTGCGGTTTTCTTCAACAGCCTTTTTGTTCAGGAGAACGACATGCTTGCAACCCGTTTTGCTTCCCACTCCCCCGCGCAGCGCAGCGAAACCCCTCTGTCCGATGACCAGATTCGCAAGGTGGCCCCGTCCATCTTCGCGGATGCCCCGCATGAGAGCCGTTCCGAGCGATACGCCTACATCCCCACGGCTGCCGTGTTGACCGAGCTTCGAAAGGAAGGGTTTCAACCCTTCATGGTGTGCCAGACCCGCGTGCGCAACGAGGGCCGGCGCGAGCACACGAAACACATGCTGCGCCTGCGCCATGCCAACCAGATCAACGCTCGCGAAGCCAACGAAATCATCCTGCTGAACTCGCACGACGGCACGAGCAGCTATCAATTGCTGGGCGGCATGTTCCGCTTCGTGTGCAGCAATGGCCTTGTATGCGGCGACACCGTGGGCGATGTGCGCGTGCCCCACAAAGGCGACGTAGCCGGGCATGTCATCGAGGGAGCCTATCAGGTGCTGGGTGGCTTCGAGCATGCGCAGGAATCGCGCGAATCCATGCAGGCCATCACGCTGGACGCCGGTGAATCGGAAGTGTTCGCCCGCGCCGCGCTGGCCCTCAAGTACGACGACCCGACCAAGCCCGCACCGATCTCGGAATCACAAATCCTGATGCCGCGCCGCTTCGACGACCGCCGCCCCGACCTGTGGAGCGTGTTCAACCGCACGCAGGAGAACTTGACCAAGGGCGGCCTGTCCGGGCGCAGCACCAACGGACGCCGCCAGCAGACCCGCCCCGTGCAGGGCATTGATTCGGACATTCGCCTGAACCGCGCCCTGTGGCTGCTGGCCGATGGCATGCGTGCTCTCAAAGCCTGACCCCCTCTGGCGCTTTTCCCGCCGGAGGGGCGGTTTCCCCTCCATTCCCTTGTTTCACTTGTTTGGAGATTCACCATGAACGCCGTTACCACCACCACCGAAGCCCGCGCCGTCCAGACCGCAGCCAACAGCGCCGCGAACGTGCTGCAAGCCGCCGACCCGAGCAAGCACATGATCCTGGTGCCGCTGTCGCGTCTGGTGCTGCGCCCCACGGGCCGCAACGTGCGCAAGACCCCGCGCATGTCCATCCCTGAACTGGCCGCATCCATCCAGCGCGTGGGCCTGCTGCAAAACCTGATCGTGATTCCCGCCGCCGATGGCCTGCAATACGAGGTGGTGGCCGGTGGCCGTCGCCTCGCAGCTTTGAAGCTGCTGGCGAAGAAACACCGCATCGCCAAGGATTGGCAGGTGCCTTGCCTGCAAGTGGCCGATGGCACGGCCCGCACTGCCAGTCTCACCGAGAACGTGCAGCGTGAAGCCATGCACCCGGCTGACCAGTTCGAGGCGTTCGCCGCGCTGGTGGCCGAAGGCCGTCCCATCGAGGACATTGCAGCGGATTTCTCCGTCACGCCGCTGGTGGTGCAGCGCCGCTTGAAGCTGGCGAATGTCTCGCCGCGCCTGATGGAGGACTATCGCGCCGATGCCGTGAGCCTTGACCAACTGATGGCCCTGGCCGGGACGGATGACCACGCGGCACAGGAAGCCGCCTACTACGACGCCCCACAGTGGCAGCGTCACCCCTCGCACTTGCGCGAGCGTCTGACCGAGCGCGAGATTGACGCCTACCGGCATCCGCTGGTGCGCTTCGTTGGGTTGGACGCCTACGAGCAGGCGGGCGGTGGTATCCGGCGTGACCTGTTCGCGGAAGGAGATGCGGGCGTGTATCTGACCGACGCCGCACTGCTGGAACGGCTGGCGCAAGACAAGCTGACCGGCATCGCCGCCGAGGTGAAGGCCGAGGGCTGGGCTTGGGCCGATGCCACGCCGGGCATGACCCATGCCGACCTGCACGCCTTCCAGCGCGCCCCGAGGGAGCGGCGCGAACCCAACAAGCGCGAAGCGCAGCGCATCGAGAAGCTGCAAGCCAAGATGCAGGAGGTGGCCGAAGCGGTGGATGCCGCGATGGACGCCGACGACGAGGACAAGGCCGATGCCTTGCAGGAGGAAGGCGAAGCCCTGAGCGAGCAGTTGCAGGCACTGGAAGAAGGCTTGCAGGGATACGGCGCGAATGTGAAGGCCGCAGCCGGTGCCATCGTCACCATCGACCGCAACGGCGAGGCCGTGATTCATCGAGGGCTGCTGCGCGAGGCCGAGGCGAAAGCCCTTCGCACGCTGGAGAAGTTGCGCCAAGGCTTTAGCGACCCGGACGCCGCGAACGATGACGAAGGCGAGGAAGACGTGCAGCCCAAGGCCGCAGCGATTTCCGACCGGCTGGCCCAACGCCTGAGCGCGCACCGCACGGCGGCGCTGCAAATCGAGGTAGCCCAGCATCCACAGGTGGCGCTGGCCGTGCTGGTGCATGGCATGGTGCAGACCGTCTTTCAGGGCCGCTACTACGGCCACGATATGCCGCTGGGCGTGAGCCTGAAAATTCAAGACCGGCTGGAAGGCATGGCACCGGACTGGCCCGAGTCTCCCGCCGCCGTAGCGCTCCGCGAATCGCAGCAGACGTGGGGCGGCAAGTTGCCCGAGGACAGCGCCGCACTGTTCGCCGCGCTGCTGGCGATGGGGCAAGGCGAGTTGGTCAAGCTACTGGCCGTGTGCGTGGCATCCACGGTGGATGTGGTGACGCTGCGCGCCACGGCGCAGCAGCCGGGCGAAGAACTGGCGCAGGCCGTGGGCCTCGACATGGCCGCGTGGTGGCAACCGACTGCGGAAGGCTATTTCAAGCATGTCCCGAAGGCGGCCGTTCTGCAAGCCGTGGGCGAATTCGCGCCCGAGAGCGTCAACCGGCTGGCGAAGCTCAAGAAGGCCGACATTGCCCGCGAGGCCGAGCGGCTGGTGAACGGCAAGGGTTGGATGCCCGTCATTTTCAAGATGGATGGCGTGCCCGAGCAAGGCTCGCAGGACGGTGCGGAGGCAGTCACCACCGTGGCGGGTGAACCCGCCGAAGCGTTGGCCGCTTGACCCGTGCCGAAGGCAAGCGCCCCGGCCTAAACCGGGGCGCTTCGCTGCAAGGAGAAATTCCCATGACCCGCACCACCACCAGCCACCCGCGCATGGCGGCGATCTACGCTCCCGGCACGGTGCGCGCCCGCCGCTGGCACGGCGATGGCGACGTGCGCGGCTACCGCCCGCCCTCGGGTTGGACGGCCCATGCCGACCTCACCGACATTCACCCCATCACGGGCCGCGCCTTGCAGCGCGCCGTGTGGTGGATCATCGAAACCAAGGAATGACGCCAGCACCGGCCCCAGCGTTTCGCGCTGGGGCCGGTGGATTCAAAAATCCGGGCACGGCAGTGGCCGCGCCCGGTGTTGAATCCGAACAGCCCATCAAGAACACCACGCCGCCGCCTTCGTTGGCACTCAGGCGGCGGCGTTGAAGGCATCGCTGTACTGCGCGATGCCTTCGGGCATTGGCCCGTGGAAGGCCAGTGCCATGAAATAACCGGGCGGCACGCCCGGCAGTTGCAGGCCCGCATGGGCCTGAAAGCCAAAGCGCGCGTAGTACGTGGGTTCTCCCAAGAGCACGCAGCCTGCGGCCTGCATGTCCCGCAGTTCGGCCAGCGCCTGTTCCATCAGGCCCGCGCCGATGCCTTGTCCTTGCTTTTGCGGTAGCACGGAGATCGGCCCCAGGCCGTACCAGCCTTTGGCCTTGTGGCGGTGGCCGTCGGTGATGGCCACGGGCGACAGTGCGACGTGGCCGATGACCTGGCCATGTTCTTCGGCCACGATGGAAAGCGCCAATTCGTTAGCGTCGCGCAATGCACGCACGATGAATTGCTCCGTGTGGCTGGTGTGTGGTGCATTGGCGAAGGCGGCAATGGTCACGGCCTCGATGGCCGCGATGTCGTCCGGGGTTTCGTGTCGGAGCTGGATGGTCATGGTGTTCTGCGTTCCCTTCTCAGAATATAGAACGGCCTGGGCGTGTCGGCGCATAGCGCCGCCGGGCTCTCGGGCTGCGCCCCGTGCCGACTTCGCTGTCACGGCCATTCGGCTTTGATCCCTCACGCCTTCGCGCCTGCGGCGCTGCGCGCTGTGCTTGCCTCCAGGGGAAAGCCCTACGGGCTATCCCCGCCGCGCGGGCTTGGCGCCCCTCGATACCGTCGAACCGGCTGCGCCGGATCGGCCCGGCCAGCGTCCCGCCGCATGTGCAGTGCTCGGTGGGTGCGCCGTGGCTTGCTGCGGCAAGTTGTGCGAATACGTGCCGTCCTCAACGCTGGCGGTTCTCGCCCATCACGTCACGAAGGACGGTTCACGGACATCCCGCCCGGCATCGCTATGGAGCTTCTGCGCCACGCCCGAAGACCGGCGCCGCAAGGTGCGGCAGGGGCGTTCTCGCTTGTCGTCGGGTGGTTGACCTGGCCTACGTCAGTGGGCGAGCCGGTGCAGCCTTCGTTCGGGGATGCCGAGCCGGCCTGTCTCCTTTCGATGCGGTTCGGCCCAAGGCGTCCTTGTGTTGTTGTGAATCCTGGCGGTGGCGCGGCTGCGCCTCGGGCTTCATGGCTGCAACCGTCCGGCGAAAACAATTTCCCCTCTGCTGCGCAGATTCCTCGCGGGCCAAATTCTTTTCGCCTCCCGGCTCTCCACTGCGTTGCGACCGCAAGCGGTGCAGCCCGCCCGTCCCCCGCCGGCCGGATCACAACAAGGACGCGATGGGCGCGAACCTTGTTCCACCAAAAGGAGATCCATCATGGCCAACATCGGCAGCTTCACCGCAGACAAAGACGGCTACACCGGCACGCTTCGCACCCTGACGCTCAACGTCAAGGTCAAGCTGGTGCCCAACGACAAGGGCGACAACGAGAAGGCCCCGGACTTTCGCCTGCAGGCCGCCAGCCACGACATCGGCGCGGCATGGAAGAAGACCAGCGAGGCCGGGCGGGAATACATCTCCGTGACCCTCGACGATCCTTCATTCCCGGCCACGGTCTATGCCCGCCTGATCGAAGGCGAAGGCGAGGACGGGACACACGACCTGATCTGGTCGCGCAGCAAGCCCCAAGCGGCGTGACGGCTGCCAGCGCCCCGCCCATTGCGGCGGGGCGCTGTGCTGCTTTCGCGGCACTTCAAGGAGGCGACACCACCGCCTGGGCTGCGCCGTGTCGAGTTGCTTCCTGAACGTTGCAGCCTTCGGTTTGCAAGAACGGCCGGGCGTGTCGGTGCCGTGCACCGCCGGGCTTTACGGGCTGCGCCCCGTGCCGACTTCGCCGTCACGGCCATCCGGCTCCAATCCCTCACGCCTTCGCGCCTGCGGCGCTGCGCGCTGCGCTTGCCTCCGGGGGAAAGCCCTGCGGCCTATCCCCGCCGCGCGATGCTTGGCGCCCCTGCAATCCCCCGAACCGGCAGCGCCGGATCGGCCACGCCAGCGACGTCGCACGCTATGGCGTGTCACTCTTCTTCGCCACAGTCTCCAACTCCTGGCGCACCTGCACCAGAAGCTGATCGACCTGCTGCAGATCGTCGCCGGCATAGGCCAGCGTCAGCAGCGTGAGCGGGTGCACCTCCATGACCTCGCACAGCTCGGCCAGCTTGTTCAAGGTGGGGCTTTTGAGGTCGCGCTCCAGCGTGCTCATGTAGGTGCGGCTGGACACGTCGGAGAACGCCTCCTGGCTCAATCCACGCGCTTTCCTGATGGTCTTTAGTGCCTCCGACAATGTATGTTTCGCTGCCAACCCTGGATCTCCCCAAAATCCAAGATGACAGCCGATTGCGCCCTATAGGACTACAATCTATAGTGTTCAACCATGCCCGCCTGCCGCTTTCGTGCTTTTACGGAAATCCGTATCTGCGGCTTCTCACAGAAGCGCAAAGCCGCGTCCGTGCCTTTCCACAAACCCGCCAATGCGGTTTTGCGCTTTCACGCTTCGGCGGTTTTGTGCGAATGAGGGGACGCTCATGAACCAGCTCATCACCGAGGACGAGCGCAGGCTGTTGCTGGAACACGGCCAGGCCCGCGCCGCTGGCCGGGTCATCGACCCGCTGCCCGTGGTGCGGCTGTTCACGCCGGATGCACACGCCACCTGGCTGCTGGTGTCGCTCGACCCCGCCGACGGCGATACGGCCCATGGCCTGATCGACTTGGGGATCGGCATGCCCGAGCTGGGCAAAATCAAGCTGTCCGATCTCGCATCCATCGTCGGGCCGAGCAAACAGCCCGTGATGCGGGACCGGTATTTCCGGGCGGTGCGCCCGTTGTCGGAGTACCTACGGCTGGCCCAGGAGAACGGCTCCATCCTCGATTGAGCCGTTCGCGCCCAGGCCAAGCCGGGCGCATTGAGACTCTTTCGGTCTTGCCCCGGACCCGTCCGGCCTTAGTCCGCACTATTGCAACAAATCGGTGCCATCGTGACGCAAACGGTCATGATGCCGGCCGTGGCATCGGGCACGGTGGATATCGCAGGAGGCGCGTATGTCCTCGCGTGCCACCGTCGCATTCAGACGATCCATGCAACCCATCCGATGCATTTCGTCTTGACACGCAAGTTACTAATCTACCAGCTTATTCACGATTGGATGCTGGTTCGACGCGGTGAAGTTTGCATGTGAAATCTGTGACGGCAGTCCTGCGGTTATATGGGAGCTTGCGTCATGGCCGAGCTGCGCCACTTCGCGCCCTGGTATCCGACTGCCGCCTACCTCTACGTCCTGTGCCTGGACACGCTCGCACTGGCCTGGGAGTACCTGCGCCGCCATCCCGACTACCGGATCGACTGGCTGCGCCGTGCGCGCCGCCCCGACGCTGCGCATCATTGGGGCTTGCGTTTGTTGGAAGACCCGACCCTGGATGCGCGTGACGCGCATCCTGCCTGGCTCCCCGGCCATGAGGCCGTGGTGCAGCTTCACCCGGATGCCGACCCGCCTCCGGAGGCCACCGCCTTCGCGTTCTGGCGCATCCCCGGCCACAAGCAGCTGCTGCACGACGGCAAGGGTCTGGCGCTGATCGCGCGCAGCCCCGGCCTTTGCCAGCGCTATGCGCTGGCGCCTGGCCTCGAGGACGGCATGGCGGTGGCTTACGCCCACCGCGATCGCAGCACCACGCACGCACCCGACACACCTACGCCCATGGCGCGGCCCCGGCCACCGCCTGCGGCGCTGCTGGAGCTGCACACCCTGCAGGCGCTCGACGCCACCCTGGCGGGCGCGTCCTTGCGCGACGTGGCCGAGGGCTTGTTCGGTGCGGACGCCGCGGCCGGCTGGTACAGCGACGGCGGCCTGCGCTCCAAGGTGCGCCGCCTGGTGCGGCGCGGCGATGCGCTGATGCGCGGCGGCTATCGCCGCCTAGCACAGCTCCCGCCGCTTGAGAAGGGTCGTTTTGAAGAGGACGCAAAACGACCCTGAGCAGGATCGCTTCGTTTTCTGAGACTGCCTCCATCCGGTTGCGCTGTGTGGCCGGAGCCCTGCAACCGATGGAGGTTCTCACCATGCGTCCTGCTCCCTTGCGGCCTACCGCCGCACCCGCAGCTACCCCGGCCACTGCTGCACAGCCGCAACGTTATCTCACCAACGACGAGGCTGCCGAGTACCTGCGGCTGTCGCCGCGCACGCTGGAAAAGCAGCGCGTGCTGGGTGGCGGCCCCAAGTTCCGCAAGTTCGGCCGCCGCGTCATGTACGCAGTGGCCGACCTCGATGCCTGGGCCGCCGAGCGCAGCTTCGAGAGCACGTCCGATCCCGAATACGCCGAGCAGCACTCGGCGGACAGCCGTGCGCGCTGATCACTGGCGCGCGGGTGGCCTTCGCCATGTCCAGCCCTGCGCTGCCCATGCGGCAGCGACCGATGCAGGAGCGCGAACAGCTCGACCTGTTCCGCGCCTTGCCGGGCGACATGGCGCCGCGCGACAGCCAGGACTTGATGGCCTTTCCGTTCTTCTCGCTGACGAAGTCGCGGCGCGTCGCGCCGATCGACTTTCGCGCCAGCGGCATCACGATCCGCGTAGAGGGCACGCAGGAGCACGGCATCGCCACGATCTGGGATGCCGACGTGCTGATCTGGGCGGCCAGCCAGATCGTGGAAGCGCGCGACGCGGGCTTGCGCCCGTCGCGGCTAATGCAGGCCACGCCCTACGAGATCCTGCGCTTCATCGGGCGCGGCACGTCGCTGCGCGACTACCAGCGCCTCAAGGCAGCCCTAGATCGCTTGCAATCCACCACGGTGGCCACGTCGATCCGCGAGACGACTGGGCGGCGCCTGCACCGCTTCTCGTGGATCAACGAGTGGAAGGAGCTGGCCGATGCCAAAGGCACGCCCTTGGGGCTGGAGCTGATCCTGCCGGACTGGTTCTATGCGGGCGTGCTCGATGCCGCTCTGGTGCTGACCATCGACCCGGCGTACTTCCGCCTCACGGGCGGGATCGAGCGCTGGCTGTACCGCCTGGTGCGCAAGCACGGCGGCCACCAGCCTGGCGGCTGGCAGTTCGACTTCCGGCACCTGCACCGCAAGTCGGGCAGCACGGCCAAGCCCTACGACTTTGCCTGCGACCTGCGCGCGCTGGTAGCGCGGCAGTCGCTGCCGGGCTACGTCTTGGGGATCGAGCGGCTGGATGGCGCCGAGCTGCTGACCTTCCGTCCCATGCGTCCCGTGCCGCCCACGGCACGGGGATAAACGGTGCGCGTCCTGTGGACGGGCTCGTGCTATCAGGCGTGCCCGGTATCGTGCTATCAGGCGTGGGACTATCGTGCTATCAGGCGTGTCCATCGGCCGCAAAGCCAATGCTGGCGCGGGTTTCGGCTTCCCTTAACTTCCCTAACTTAAATTCTCTAACTGGTAGTAGCAGCGCCGCGTTTCGGTGGACAACCACCCAACCGGCGAACGAGAGCCACGAAAACCAGCAGCGACAGCCAGGTTCTCCAGCAGGGAGGTCCAGGCCATGATCGTCGCGCTGCTCAACCAAAAAGGCGGTGTGGGCAAGACCACGCTCGCCACCCACATCGCCGGCGAGCTGGCGATGCGCGGGCAGTCGGTAATCCTGCTGGATGCCGATCCGCAGGGCTCCGCGCTGGACTGGACACAGCGCCGCAGCCAGCAAGGCTTGCCAAGGCTGTTCAGCGCTGTGGGCCTTGCACGCGAAACCCTGCACCAGGAAGCGCCAGAACTCGCCAGGCGGGCCGATCACGTCGTCATCGACGGGCCACCACGCATCGCGGCGCTGGCGCGCTCCGCGCTGCTGGCGGCCGAGCGCGTGCTGATTCCCGTGCAGCCCAGTCCCTACGACCTGTGGGCCAGTGCCGAGATGGTGGCGCTGATCCGCGAGGCGCAGGTGTTCCGGCCGCTGCTCGGCGCGGCCTTTGTCATCAACCGGCGCGTCAGCACCACCGTGATCGGACGGGAGGCACGCGGCGCGCTGGCCGAGCAGCCGCTTCCTGCGCTGCGCGCGGAAGTGCATCAGCGCATCGTGTTCGCCGACAGCGTGGCCGCTGGCCGGCTCGCACGCGAAACGGCGCCTGGCAGCGTCGCCGCCCGCGAAATCACCGCGTTGGTCGATGAACTGCTGCGGTGGCCGTCATGAGCAGTACCGCCAGCAAACGCTCGGGCAAGCGCATCGGCATCGGTGCGCGTCCGCCCGCGAATCCGCACGCCGAGGCGTGGATTCGCCAGGGCAGCGCCGATGACCTCCAGAAAGGCGACCTCTACACGGCCCGCCTGACCCTCGACATTGCGCCCGCCATGCGGGCGCGCATCAAGGTATCGGCCTTCACGCAAGGCGTGACGGTGGCCGATCTGTTGCGCGCGCTGCTGGAGCGGGAATTTCCGGAGAAGTCTCCATGACCACACCAGTTTCGACAGCATTGCCGCCTTCATCTGCCCCGCCGATCGGCCAAGCCGACGGCGTGCCGCTGACGCGCGTTGCACTCGCCTACATCGACCAACGCTTCGACCTCTATCTGCGCTTCGGCGATCCTGCGCGCATCATCCGGTTCGACCGCTGGCGTCGCTGCGCGGTGTTCACGCCGAACGCGGTTCTCTGCCGCATTCGCTGGCAGGCCAATGACTACGGCACGATCCGCTGGCAGCTCATGGTGATGCAAGCGTGCATGCCGATGGATGGCGCGCAGCGCATCCCCGGTGTGCAGCCGGGCGCGCGCTTGTTGCTGCACATCGAAGGTGAACAGTCGGTGCGCGCCGTGCTGGAGCGCATCGACGGCATCGAGACGCTGGGCATCGCGCCTGCAGGCGCCTCGCCCGCGTACTGGCGCACGCTGGGCAACCGGCTCGCGGCGCGCTTGCCGCTGCCCGAGTACACCGCCGAGCGGCACGCCGCCTGGCTGGCCGGGAGGGCGCTGTCATGACGGTCACAACAGCATCCCTTTCTCGCTCGCCAGCGCACTCACGTTTGCGCGCTCGCCTCGTGCTGGCGGGCCTGTCCGCCTTCGGCCTCGCTGCGCTCGCCTGGGCGTCCTTCAAGCACCCGCTGCCGCGCCTGACTTACAACCCGTCGGACAGCGTAGCGGTCGGCTGGTATCGCGTCGATCCACTCGACCGTCGCACCAGCTCGCCGCTACGTCCGCTGCAACCTCCATTGCACGTGGGCAGCATCGTGCTGGTGCCGCTGCCCGCCGAAGCTGCCGCGCTCGCTGCGCAGCGCGGCTACCTGCCGACGCGCATCCCGCTGCTCAAGCGTGTGGGCGCGATGGCGCCACAAGAGGTGTGCATCACTAGGGGCTTTGTCCGCATCGACGGCGTGCCTTCGGCCGCCGTGCTGCCAGCTGATCGCTGGGGCCGGCCGCTGCTATCCTGGCCGCAGTGCCGCCGCCTTGAGTCCGGCGAGCTGTTCCTGCTCAGCGTCACCAATCCGGCGTCGTTCGACAGCCGGTATTTCGGGCCGGTCAGCGCATCCGCCGTGATCGGCGTTGCGCGCCCGGTCTGGCTGGAGTCGCGCCCATGATGGCCGCCGATTCGCTGCACGTCGCCGTGCATCTCATCGTGCCATCGGGCGTGTCGTTCTGCTGTTTGTCGCCGTGTCGTCGCGCGTGCAGTGCAGTGCAGGTGCCGATTTTGCGTATCCGGCACCGCACTTCGCGCTGCTTCCGGCGCAGCCGTCCCACGTGCAGGCGTCTTGCCTCAAACACGGCTGGCCTGCGGCCACCGCCGTGTTCGCCGGGGCGCTGGCTGCGGGTGCAGCAGCGCCGCCGGGCCGCACGTGCCGGAAGCGAGAGCCTGGGGTGCAAGGGGCGGCAAATGCGGAAGGCAAGACAAAAGGACGCGGCACCGGGCCGCGTCGAAAGCCTGTCTGCACGTGGGGGCGGCGCGGCACGCAGCGGCTTCGCCGCCGTGCTGCTTGTGGCGCGTGGCCCGCGTCGATATGGGCTTGTCCGCGTGCTTCGCACGACGGACTACGCCCCAGCTTTCAGGGAGAGAAGTCATGATCAACCGCCGCGACGACGATTTCCGCATCCGCCCCAGCGCTCCAAAAAACCGCGGCCAGGGCTTCGTTTCCAAGGTGCTCCAGCAGGCCGGCAAGGCCAGTGGCGGCAAGTCCTCGGTGCGCCGTCCGGCATCGGCCATCGGCGGCAAGGCCACCGGCCAGCGGCCCGGCTCACGCCTGGGGCGCGGCCATACGGCGGCGCGGTTTGCGGGCGCGAAGCTCACGCCCATGTCGCGGCGTGTGACTATCAAAACCTTGCTGGTCAACCAGCAGCGGGCCAGCCCGCAATCGCTCGCCAAGCACCTGCGCTACATCGAGCGCGATGGTGTGGGCCGTGATGGCGAGCCAGGCCGGGCCTATGGGCCGCAGACCGACGAAGCCGATCTGGATGCTTTCAAGGAACGCTGCGCCGACGACCGGCACCATTTCCGCTTCATCGTCTCGCCCGAGGACGGGGCCGAACTGGACGACCTGCGCACCTACACGCGGCATCTGATGAACCGCATGGAAGCTGACTTGGGCACGCGGCTGGATTGGGTGGCGGTGGATCACTGGAACACCGACAACCCCCACACGCATTTGATCGTGCGCGGGCGCGACGACACCGGCAAAGACCTCATCATCGCCGGCGACTACATCGCTGATGGATTCCGCCATCGTGCCGCTGAACTGGCGACCGAATGGCTGGGGCCGCGCACCGAACTGGAGATCCAGCAGACCTTGCAACGCGAGGTGGAGCAGGAGCGGTGGACGAGCCTGGATCGCACGCTGCAACGCGAGGCCGGCGAAGACGGCCGGGTGCAGATCGAACGCTTCAACGAACCGAAGCTGCAACGCCAACGCCTGCTGCTGATCGGCCGCCTGCAACGCTTGCAGCGCCTGGGACTGGCCGACGAGGCGCAGCCGGGCACCTGGGCCGTCCATGCCGATGCCGAGAAGACCTTGCGCGCCCTGGGCGAGCGTGGCGACATCATCCGCACCATGCAGCGTGCCATGCGCGGCGAGCCGCGCGAACTGGCGGTGTTCGAGCCGGGCGACGATAGCCGAACCATTCTCGGCCGCGTGGCCGCGAAGGGGCTGGCCGACGAGCTGCGCGACCGCGGCTATCTGGTCATCGACGGGGTGGACGGCAAGGCCCACTACGTCGCGCTCAACACCCGCGACGAGCTGGCGAACTATCCCACCGGCGCCGTGGTGGAGGTGAAGGGATCGGCCGACGTGCGCGCGGCTGACAAGAACATCGCCGTGCTGGCGAGCGATGGCCTGTACCGCACCGACCACCACCTTGCTATCGCGCAGGGCCAGGCCGTACCGGGCCGCGATCCGCAGGAAGTCGTCGCGGCCCACGTCCGGCGCTTGGAAGCCCTGCGCCGGGCAGGCATCGTGGAGCGCGTGGCCGAAGGGCTATGGAAGGTGCCGGGCGACCTGCCCGATCAGGGCCGTCGCTACGACGCGCAGCGCCTGGGCGGCGTGGCCGTGGAGCTGAAATCGCACCTGCCCATCGAGCGGCAGGCCCGCGTGATCGGGGCCACCTGGCTTGACCAGCAGTTGATCGGCGGTGGCTCTGGCCTGGGCGACCTGGGCTTTGGCGGCGAGGCCAAGCAGGCAATGCAACAGCGCACCGACTTCCTGGCCGAACAGGGGCTGGCCGAGCGGCGCGGCCAACGCGTCATCCTGGCGCGCAATCTGCTGGCAATGCTGCGCAGCCGGGATGTAGCGCATGCCGCGAAGGACTTGGCCGCCGAAACTGGCCTGGAGCACCGGCCCGTGGCCGATGGCCAGCGCGTGGCGGGTATCTACCGCCGCAGCGTCATGCTGGCCAGCGGGCGCTACGCCATGCTCGATGATGGCATGGGGTTCAGCCTGGTGCCATGGAGGCCTGTCATCGAACAACGACTCGGTATGCCGATTTCTGCGCAGGTACATGACGGCCGCGTATCCTGGCAAATCCGACGGCAACAGGGCTTATCTGTTATCTGAAGCCAGCAGCATATCGAGCACCCACTGCAAGGATGCGTCTACAAGCGTTCTCGATGTTGACGACCGGAATGCGCCCGATGCCCATGCCGCGCAGCGCCACCTGTCCGGGGATCAGCACCTGGTCGGCCATGACACCAGCAGCGGCGTTGCCCATGTCGGCGGCCTGCAGCTGGGACGGGGTGATGCCTGCATCGGCAATGGCTTCGCCAATCGCCTCGGCGGCGAGCGATTTGAGACCGCAGTCAATGTGCTTGCCGAAACGGGTCATGCCCGTGCCAGCGACGAAGACGGGCTGCATGGAAAGCGTCTAAGACTGGGCGGATGAGGAATTTGCACGCCTGCGCCAGAGGCTGGTGATCCAGCCGCTCAAGCCATTAGGGGCCAGGAAGACCACCGCGAGCAGTGCGAAGCCGAAGATCATCCACGGCGCGGATTGCGACACGCTCTCGGCCAGGTTGGGCGTGAGCACGATGAAGGCAGCCCCCAGGAAGGCGCCCCACAGGCTGCGCACCCCGCCCACGAAGCTGCCCACCAGCAGGGACACCGAGAGCAGGAAGGGAAAGTTCTCGGGCGCGACGAACTGGCCCGCCACCACGCTCAGGGCACCGGCCAGGCCGGTGAACGCCGCGCTGAGGCCGAACATCTGCGTGCGCAGGGCGGTGATGTCGAGTCCGCCCGCCGCCGCCGCGAGCGGCTGGTCGCGCGAGGCGTCCACCAGGCGGCCGAACTGCGAGCCGAGAATCCGCCGCGCCAGCAGGAAGGCGCAGAGCGCGCAGGCCGCAACGCAGGCCATGATGGCCCAGTCCGCCCGGTCGGCCAGCACCCCTGGGAACACAGGTTTTTCCAGGACGATCCCCGCCACGCCACCGGTCAGCCACTCGATCTTTTTCCACTTGAGCGCCTGCGGTGTCACCACCGCCACCGCGAAGGTGGACAGCGCCAGATAAAGCATGGGCAGCCGCAGCGCCGGGAAGCCGAAGAGGAAACCCGCCACGAAGCACAACAGCGCCGCCACCGGCACGCCCACGTAGAACGGCCAGCCCAGGTGATGCGAGAGCACCGCCGCGGTATAGGCACCGATGGCGAAGAAGGCGCTGTGGCCGAGCGAGATCTGGCCCGTGTAGCCGGTGAGCAGGTTCAGGCCCATGATGGCGATGCCATAGATCAGCACCTGCGTCATCACGTACAACGGATAACTTTGCCAACTAAAGGACCAGGCCAGCAGCGCGAGCCCGACCACCGAGGCCGTCCAGCGCAACCAGGTGGGCGATGCCACCGGGCGGATGTTGAGTGGGGCGCTCATGGTACTCATGCTCACACCCTCACCTGGGCCGTCTTGCCGAAGATACCGGCGGGCCGCAAGACCAGCATCGCGATGATCAACAGCATGATGCAGGTCAGTTTCAGGTCGTTGCCGACCACGTAGGCGCCCAGCAGGTTCTCCAGTACCCCGACGGCGAAGCCCCCGGCCACGGCGCCCACAGGGCTGGCGATGCCGCCCAGCAGCGCGCCCGCCAGTGCGTAGATCAGCGGCCCCATCATCATCGACGGCTCCAGGAACACGATGGGCGCGGCCATCAGCCCCGCCACGGCACCGGCCACCGCTGCAAGACCCCAGCCCACGGCCAGCACCTTGTTGGTGCTGATGCCCGACAGTTCCGCCGACGGCGCGTTCACCGCCACCGCACGCATCGCCAGGCCGAACCGGGTGAAGCGGAAGAACGCGAATACCGCCGCCAGTTCGGCCAGGGTGACGAGCAGAACGCCGACCTCGTGGGCCGACAGATAGGGTTCGGCACGGCTGAGGACTCCACCGAACGGCGTGGCGAACTCCAGCATCTCATGCCCGAACAGCCAGCCGACCAGGCTGTTCAAGATGATGAGCAGCGCGATGCTGGCCGCCACGACCGAGAGCACCGGCTTGTGCCGCAGGGGCTGGAAGATGACCCGCTCCAGCGCCAGCCCGAGCAGGAAGGAACCCACGACCACAACGGCGAAGGCCACCCACCATGATGCGCCCGCCTGAACCAACGCCCAGCTCATATAGGTGGAGAACATCGCCAGTTCGCCCTGCGCGAAGTTGACGGACGAAGTGCAGCGATAGATGAGCACGAGCGCGATGGCGAGGCTGGCATAGATGCCGCCCGCCGCCAGGCCCGAAGCTATCTGGTGAAGGAATGCTTGCATGGTGATGAACCTCTTTTTGATCAGTGGCCGAGGTAGCTGCGGCGCACGGCGTCGTCTTCGCGCAGCTCGGCTGCGGTGCCCTGGGCAGTGACGCGCCCGCTTTCGAGCACATAGGCCCGGTTGACTAGGTTCAGCGCGACCTGGGCGTTCTGCTCCACGATGAGCGCCGTGAGGTGCTCGGTTTCGCGCAACTGGTGCAGGAGTTCGTAGATCTCCTGCGTCACGCGCGGCGCGATGCCGAACGAAGGCTCGTCCAGCAGCAGCATCTTGGGGCGCATCATCAGCGCGCGCGCGATGGCCAGCATCTGCTGCTCGCCGCCGCTGAGCGTGCCCGCCGCTTGCTTCGCGCGGCTGGACAGCTTGGGAAACAGCGTCTGCATCCGGGCGATGTCCTGCTCGATGCCGTCCTTGTCGCGGCGGTGGATGGCGCCCACGCGCAGGTTCTCCAGCACCGTCAGGTCGCCAAAGGTGCCGCGCCCTTCGGGCACGTGGGCGATGCCCAGCGAGGCGATGGCGGGCGCGGCCATGTCGATGATGTCCTGGCCCTCGAAGCGCAGCGTGCCCTTGGCAGTCACCTGCTGGTGGCTGATGGCGCGCAGGATGGAGGTCTTGCCCGCGCCGTTGGCGCCGAGCAGCGCCACCATCTCGCCGGCCTGCACGTGCAGGTCGATGCCATGCACCACCGCCGTTCGGCCGTAGGCCACCGCGAGGTTGCGGATTTCAAGCCGTTGGGTCACAGCACACCTCCCAGATAGGCATCGAGCACGGCGTCGTTGTTGGCCACTTCCTCGGGCGAGCCCTGGGCGAGCTTGCGGCCAAAGCTCAGTACCGCGAGGTCGGAGCAGGTCTTCATCACGAAGCGCATGTTGTGCTCCACGACCACCATGGTCAGCTTCAATTCCTCGTGCAGGCGCAGCAGCACGTCGCGCAGTTCATCGACCTCGCCAGCGGTGAGGCCAGCGGCGGGCTCGTCGAGCAGCAGCAGCTTGGGCCGCGTCACCAGCGCCCGCGCGATTTCCACGCGGTGCTGGATGCCCACTGGCAGTTCCGCCACGCCCCGGTCGGCATAGTCAGACAGCCGCAGCGTGGCCAGGGCCGCGTCAGCCGAGTGCGCGATTTCTTCCTCGGCGGCACGGACGGCGCGCGAGCGCAGCGCGGCACCCAGCATCGACACCGGCAGCCGCGCGTGCGCACCCACCATCACGTTTTCGCGCACCGTGAGCGAGGGGTAGAGCGCCACGTTCTGGAAGGTGCGGCTCAGACCCAGCCGTGCCACGCCGTGGCGCGGCAGGCGCGTCAACTCGGCCTGGCCGAAGCGCACGCTGCCGTGGGTGGGCCGGTACAGGCCGCTGATGCAGTTGAAGCAGGTCGTCTTGCCAGCGCCGTTCGGCCCGATCAGGCCGAAGATGCAGCCCTCGGGCACGTCCATCGAGAAGGCGTCCAGCGCGACGACACCGCCGAAGCGGATCGTCAGGTCGCGTACGGAAAGAATGGGTTCCATCGCTGCGCTCGCCCCGTCAGGACGGCATCACCTTCCAGCTCGTGCCGTCGAACTGCTGGATGCGCATGTCCGGTATCGGGTGAGGGCGGGCGTCGCTGGTCTTGACACGCAGGCCCGGCAGCATCATGGGCAAATCCATGTCCAGGCGGCGCGACTGCCGCATGATGTTCTCGCGCGAGAGGTCGTTGCCGCACTGCTTGAGCAACTGCACTGTCACTTGCCCAAGGCAGGCACCGAGCACGGTGAGGTATTCCTTGGCCGCGCCTTTGTTGTATTTGTCCATGAAGGCATGCCAGGCCAGGACACCAGGGTCGTTCTTCCAGGTCGGATCGCTCGGATCCTTGAGGAACGCGGCGCTCATGATGCCCTTGACCTTGTCCAGCCCCACCGGAGTCAGCACCGCGGGCACCGAAGATGCGCTCGGGTTGATGTAGATGGCCGGGCGCCAGCCGATGTCGTGGGTCTTGCGCAGCGACTGGAGGGTGGCTTTGGGCGAACCCCACGCCACCAGCACGTCCGCGCCCGAGGCATGCATGGAGACGATCTGCGAGTCCACCGTCGGATCCGACACCTCATGCGACTCTTCGCTGATGAGCTTCTTCCCGGCGGCAGCCAGAACCTCCTTCACGCCACGCAGCACATCCTTGCCGGCGTCGTCGTTCTGGTAGAACATGGCGATCTTCGCGTTGGGCCGCGTCTGCAGGATGTGCCTGGCCAGGATGCGCCCTTCGTCGGTGTACAGGGGCAGCCAGCCCATGCTCCAGGGGAACTTAGCCGCATCATCCAGCCACGTGGCGGAGCCGGACGAAACGAAGAGTTGCGGTACTTTGGCGTTGTTGAGATAGCTGCGCGACGCCAGCCCAGTGGACGAGCCTATCTGCGCCGCGAGAAAAGCCACCTGATCGCGCTCCACCAGGCGGCGCGATTGCTCCAGGGTTTTCGGCGGGCTGTAGCCATCGTCGGCCAGCACCAGCTTGAGCTGGCGCCCATTCACGCCGCCCTCGGCGTTGACCAGGTCAAACCATGCAGACATGGTCTTGCCGACGATGCCATAGCCTGCGGCCGGGCCGCTGAGCGGTCCGGTCGAGCCGATCTTGATCTCGCGATCCGTCACGCCCGGGGTGCCCGCGCCCTGCGCGCGGACCAGGCCAGAAACGCCGGTCAGCATGGCGCCGGAAAGCATGGTGATGAATTGTCTTTTTTGCATGGTGTCTCCTGTGGTGGTGGTGAGATGAATGGATGGATGGGTGAACCCTGGCCTGCGGCATCAGGCCGCCTTCCCTTGCAAGCGCAGCACGGCTTCGCGGATCAGCGGCATGCGGTCGTTGCCGAAATACATGTCCGTCTTGTCCACGAAGATGGTCGGTGAGCCAAAGCCGCCGCGCGCGACCACCTCATCGGTGTTGGCCCTGAGCTGGTCTTTGATCGCCTGCTCGCCGATGCCTGCAAAGAATTGGGCGGGCTCGATGCCAACGCGCTGGCACACCTGCGCCAGCACCGCGTCCTGCGAGATGTCCTGGTCGTCGCCCCAATAGGCTTCAAATATGGCGCGGGCAAACGGCGCCATGTCGTTGCCGAGCCAGATGCAGCCGCGCATCGCCTTCACGCTGTTGACGGGAAACACCGTCGGCGGCATCTTGATCGCAAGCCCCGTCGAGCGGGCCCAATCCGCTAGGTCCTTTTTCAGGTAGCGGGCCTTCTGCGGCACCGGCGTCTCGCGCGAGGCATAGACGGTGGGATTGATGGTGTTGAAGATGCCGCCGACCAGGATCGGCCGCCATGTGATCTCAACGTCAAGCTCCTTGGCGAGCGGCTGGATGTTATGAAAGGCGAGATAAGTCCAGGGGCTGGAGCAGTCGAAGAAGAATTCGATCATGGTGTTTCCTGTGTTTTTGGGGCGTCACTGGATTCCGGAATCGCGCTACTCGCGCCCCGGAATGGCGCTCCGTTCCGCCAGCTCCCTGGCCTTGTGGCCGAACATGTTCTTTCTCGCTTCGTCGTCCAGCGGCTCTTGCTCGAATTTGCCGACCGCCAGCCCCGCTTGCACCTGGGGCCGGCCGCGCACGCTGGCGTACCAGCGCTTGAGGTGGGGAAAGTCGTCGAGCGTGAAGCCTTGGGCCTTGTGGGTCATGGTCCAGGGAAAGCAAGCGATGTCGGCGATGCCGTACTCGGTGCCAGCGACATAGGCGCCGGTCTTGCCGAGCTGGGTATCGAGCACGCGATACAGCCGTGCCGCTTCGTCGCGGTAACGCTCAATCGCGTAGGCGATCTTTTCCTGCGCATACAGCGCAAAGTGACCATGCTGGCCGAGCATGGGCCCCAGTCCGCTCACCTGCCACATCACCCATTGCATGGTTTGGGTGAAGCCGCGCAGATCCGTGGGCAGGAAGCGGTTGGTTTTCTGGGCCAGATAGACCAGGATGGCGCCGGTCTCGAACACCGAAAGCGGGCCGCCGCCGTCGAGCGGCGCATGGTCCACTATGGCCGGAATGCGGTTGTTCGGGCTGATCGCCAGAAATTCCGGCCTGAATTGCTCGCCAGCGCGGATGTTGACCGGAGTCACCGTATAGGGAAGTCCGAGTTCCTCCAGCAGGATGGAGATCTTCCAGCCGTTGGGTGTCGGTGCGTAATGCAGGTCAATCATGGCGAATGACGCTCCTGCCGAGCTGCGGATCGACATCACGCCATGACTTGCAGGCACCCGTGGCCGACCCCCTGACATTCCAGGCTCCCGTTGCGTGGCTTTCTCGGGTTGACGACATCATGCGCAGCTCTTCGAGGGTTCAAGGCGTCAGCGCGGCGCCATGCGGAGGGCCCCATCCACGCGGATGGACTCAGCGTTCATGTAGCCGCAAGTGACCAGAAACTCGACGGCCTGCGCGAATTCATCGGGGTCGCCCAAACGCTTGGGAAAGGGCACGCTGGCCGCCAGCGCCTGCTTGACGTTGTCCGGCAGGGCCAGCAGCAAGGGGGTGCCGAAGATCCCCGGCAGGATGGTGTTGACGCGAACGCCTTCGTCCATCAGGTCGCGTGCGATCGGCAAGGTCATGCCCATGACGGCGGCCTTGCTGGCGGCATAGCTGGCCTGGCCGACCTGGCCGTCCACCGCAGCGGCCGAAGCGGTGTTGACCACGACGCCGCGGTCGCCGTCGGCCAGCGGTTCCAGCGCCAGCATGCCCGCCGTCGATTTGGCAATGCAGCGGAACGTGCCCACCAGGTTGATCTGCACGATGCGGTTGAAGCGATCCACCGCACTCGGGCGGATCTCGCCCGTTTTCCGGTCGCGACTGACGGTCTTGACGGCGTCGGCCGTGCCGGCGCAGTTGACCAGAATGCGTTCCTGCCCGATCGCGGCACGGGCTTTGGCGAAGGCCGCGTCCACCTGCTCCTCGGACGTCACGTCCACGTTGCAGTAAACACCGCCAAGCTCGCTGGCCAACGCCTGGCCGACGGCTTCGTTCATGTCGAAGATGGCGACCTTGACGCCATGGCTGGCCAAACGCCGGGCCGTGGCGGCCCCCAGGCCGGAAGCCCCCCCGGTGATGACGGCAGAAATGTCGGAATTGAGTTGCATGGTTTTTCCTTGAAGATGACAGACAGGCGTTATTGGCCGGTGAATTTGGGGGTGCGCTTGCCCAGGAATGCCGCTTGCCCTTCGAGGTTGTCGGCCGAACGCAAAGCGACAACGAAATTGCGCTTCTCATGCTCCAGGCCCTGCGCGAGCGGGGTTTCAAAGCTGGCCAGGGCCGCATCTTTCGCCAGCGCCACGGCCAGCGGCGAATTGGCCGCAATCCGGCAGGCCATCGCCAGCGCCGTCGGCAGGGCCTGGCCATCAGCCGTCACTTCGGCGACGATGCCAACGTCGCATGCCTTGCGGGCGTCCATGAAATCGCCGGTCAGCAGCAGCGCCATGGCCTTGGACTTGCCGATGGCGTGAACCAGGCGCTGGGTGCCGCCGGCACCGGGAATGGCGCCCAGCTTGACTTCCGGCACGCCGAACTTGGCGGACTCGCCAGCAATCACGATGTCGCAGGCCAGCGCCAGTTCCATGCCGCCGCCCAGCGCGACCTTTTCCACCGCCGCGATGACGGGCTTGGGGAAGCGCCCCAGCGCCGCAAAAAAGTCCCAGCCCGTTGCCGAGCGGTCGCCCAGCAGCGGCGCGGCACGCAGCACTTCAAAGGCCGTGATGTCGGCGCCCGCGCAAAACACGTCCTCGGCGCCGGTGATGATGACGGCTCGCACGGCATCGTCGTCGCGCAGTTGCGCAAGCTGCGCGCGCAGGCCATCGAATACCGCGCGGTTCAGGCTGTTCTTCGCACGCGGGCGGTTGATGGTCAGGGTGACGACGGCGCCGTCACGGCTCACGAGCACTTCACTGGCTTCGCTCATGGTGGCCCCGCTCATGCAAGCCGCTCGATGATGGTGGTGTTGGCCGTGCCCGAAGCCTCGCAGATGGTCTGCAGGCCATAGCGGCCGCCCCGGCGCTCCAGTTCATACAGCAGGTCGGTGAGCATGCGCGCGCCGGTGGAGCCCAGCGGATGGCCGATGGCCATCGAGCCGCCATTGACGTTGAGGCGGTCGTCCGGGATGCCGAACTCCTGCTGGAACATCAGCGGTACGCCGCCGAAAGCCTCGTTGACCTCGAACAGGTCGATGTCGTTGATGGTCAGGCCCGATTCCTTCAGTGCCTTGCGGGTGGAGTCGAGCACGGCGGTGAACTGGATCACCGGGTCGGCGGCGGCCACTGCCGTGCTGACGAAGCGCGCACGCGGCTTCAGGCCATGCTTCTTGGCATAGGCGCGGCTGGCGATCAGCAGCGCGGCGGCACCATCGCTGACCTGCGACGAGTTGCCGGCGGTGGTGGTGCCGTTGGCGGCAAACACGGCTTTCAGCGTGGCCATCTTTTCGGGGTCGGGGTTGGCGCGCACGCCCTCGTCGGCGGCGACGACCGGACTGTTCGGGTCGGCCGGGTCCTCGGTCAGATGCACCAGTTGGTCCTTGATGCGACCGGCCTGAATCGCCTCGGTGGCGCGCTTATGGCTCCGCACTGCGGAGGCATCCAGGGTTTCACGCGTGAGGCCGAAGCGCGTGTTCAGCAACTCCGACGAAACGCCTTGCGGTATCAGCGGGTTGTCCTGGTAGCGCGCCAGTTCGCGCGGGCTGTATTGCGAACCGAGCGGCGCGCCGGGCTTGAACGACGGCGGCAGTGGCGCCTGCGACATCGACTCCACCCCCCCGCCGATGGCCAACTGGTAGGCACCCGCCTGGATGCCATGCACGGCAAAACTCACCGCCTGCTGGCCCGAGCCGCATTGCCGATCGACCGTCACCGCCGGCACGGATTCGGGCAGCCCCGCCGCCAATACGGCATGTCGGCCCAGGTTGCCGTGCTGCTGGTCCCACTGCAGCACGCAGCCGATGATCACGTCGTCCAGATCGGCGGGGTTGACGCCGGACCGCTCGACCAACTGGCGCAGCGTCTCGGCCATCAGATCGACGGGATGCCACTTGTGCAGGCGCCCGCCGCGCTTGCCCACGGGGGTGCGCAGCGCACCGACGATAACGGGTTCATGGTCATTCATCTGGTTCTCCTGTGTAAGAAACTGGGTGTCACGCAAAGTGGCGTTCAGGCGGCGTAGCGCTCTGCCTGCTCGACGCGGATGCGCTTCTTGTCGATCTTGCCGACGCTGGTCTTGGGGATGGTCTCGACGAACAGGATCTGATCCGGCAACTGCCACTTTGCGAAGGCGCTGGTCAGGTGTTCCTGCAATTGCTCCTGGGTCGCCTGCTGGCCGGGCCTCAGCACCACCAGGGCCAGCGGCCGCTCCTGCCACTTCGGATGCGGAACCCCGACCACCGCGGCGTCGCGCACGGCCGGGTGGCCCATGAGCAGGTTTTCCATGTCGATGGAAGAGATCCATTCGCCACCGCTCTTGATCACGTCCTTGATGCGGTCGGTAACCTTGAGGTAGCCGTTCTCGTCCACCGTGCCGACATCGCCCGAGCGCCACCAGCCGCCCTCCAGGAAGCGATCGCCCGAATCGGGCATGTCGTGGTAACTGGTCGTGATCCAGGGGCCGCGCAGGCAAATCTCGCCGGCCGACTGGCCGTCGTGCGGCAGATCCTGGTCGTTGGCATCGAGGATGCGGATGTCCACGCCGGTCAGGACCAGGCCCTGCTTGCGCTTGAGATTCCACCGCTCGTCCTGAGTCAAGCGCTTCCTCAACGTGGGCTTGAGGCGGTTGACGGTCACCAGCGTCGTGGCTTCGGTGGCGCCGTAGCCGTGCACCACCTCGGCACCCGTGAGTTCGTGGAAGCCGATCATCATCGACAGCGGCGGCTCGCTCGCGCCGGACAGCATGCGCATGCGGCTGAAGTCCGGCTTGACCGGCAGCGTCTCGATGTACTGCAGCATCGGTTGGAAGATGGCCGGTGCGCCGTTGGTGATGGTCACGCCCTCGGCAATCATGGTGTCGACCAGCGGCTTGGTGTCCTCGGCAGCGTAGCGTCCCGGCAGCACGATCTTGTCGGCCAGCAGCGTGGCGGCCTGTGGTAAGCCCCAGCACTGCCCGTGGAACATGGGCGTGATGAGCATGACGCAGTCGTCCAGCGTCATGCCCATGTTGGTGGCCATGCCCGTGGAGTGCAGGTAGATGCCGCGGTGCGAGTAGTACACGCCCTTGGGTTTGCCCGTGGTGCCGGTGGTGTAGCAGGCGCTGTAAGCCGAGGTTTCGTCGATCTCGGGCCAGTCGATCTTGGCATCAGCAGCGGCCAGCAGGTCTTCGTAGTGCAGCAGCGGTTTCAGCGTGGTCTTGATCTGGTCCAGCGGCTTGTCGGTCATCACGATCCAGCCCTTGATCTGGGGCGAGTTCGCTGCGACGGATTCGGCGATCGGCAGCAAGGACTCGTCCACGCAAACGTAAGACACCTTGCTGTGGCCGACCACGTAGCCCAGGTCCTCGGCGCCCAGGCGCAGATTCATCTGCAGCATGACCGCGCCCAGGCCGGGGATGGACCAGTACAGCTCGAAGTGGCGCCGGCTGTTCCAGTCCAGCACACCGACGCGGTCGCCCGGCTCGACACCGAGCGCGCGCAGCGCATTGGCGCTGCGGCAGACGCGCGCGTAGCAGTCGGCATAGGTGTAGCGATCCCAGCCGCCATCGGGTGTGCGGTAGACGATCTCCTGGTCCCCGTGGGTGCGCGCGGCGTGCCGGATCAGCGTCGTGGTGTTGAGCTGGCGTTCGTTGCCCGTGGTGGACGGGCAGCCGCGGATGGGCTGGGTGGTGCTGGTCATTTTCTGGTCTCCTAAGTAATTGCGTTGAGTGCCTGGAACCGTGGGGCCGGGGCCGCCTCGATGGCGCCGGAGGGGGTGGTCTGGTAGATACCCCGTGCCGCGTTGTGCGGATGCCGCGCCGCCTCGGCCAGGCTGAGCACGGGCGCGAAGCAGGCGTCGCTGCCTTCGAGCAACGCGCACCAGTGCGCCCTGGGTTGGCTGCGGATGAGGGCCGCAATGCGCTCCTTCAGCGCTGGCCACGTCGTCGTGTCGTACTGGTCGGCAGGGTTCACGTCCGTCAGGCCCAGCTTCGACAGCAGCAGTGCGTGGAACGCGGGCTCCACCACCGCGAGGCTGATGAAGCCGCCGTCGGCACAGGCGTACACGTCATAGAACGGCGAATCGTGAAACGGGCTCGGCTTCGTGCCGTCGATCTGCCCATTGGCGCGAATCCAATGCACCAGCGTGCCCATCATGGCCACGATGTCGATGATGGCGGCATCCACGACCCGGCCGCGGCCACTGCCCCTACCGTTACCGCGCGCATCGACCAGCGCGCAGGCGACACCGAAGGCCATGCCCAGCGCCCCGGCCGCGTCCCCGAGCACCGAGGGCGGCACGATGGGCATCTGCCCCTTGCGGGCCGACAGCGACAGCAGGCCCGTCAGCGCCACGTAGTTCAGGTCGTGGCCAGCGGCCCGGGAGAGCGGGCCGTCCTGGCCCCAGCCCGTCATCCGGCCATAGACCAGCTTGGGGTTGCGCGCCGCGCATTCGGCGGGGCCGAACCCCAGCCGTTCCATCACGCCGGGGCGAAAGCCTTCGATCAGAACGTCGGACTGGCCGATCAGATCCAGGGCGCGCGCCTTGCCGCCGGGCGACTTCAGGTCGGTGATCTCGACCGTCTTGCCCCGGTGCAGCGGGTTGGCCGCCGCCCCGCCCAGCGGCTGCGCCCCGGCGGCCTGCTCGGCCCGTGTCAGCGCAATCACCTCGGCACCCATGTCGGCCAGCATCATGGCGGCCAGCGGGCCCGGCCCGATCCCTTCGAACTCCACCACACGGACGCCGTGCAGTGGCTTTTGCAGCATGTGCGAGGCGTTCACAGCTTCCTCGCAATCAGTTCTTTCATGACCTCGTTCGCGCCGCCGTAGATCTTCTGCACGCGCGAGGTGGTGTACATGCGCGCGATCGGGTATTCGTACATGTAGCCGTAGCCGCCGAACATCTGCAGGCACTCGTCCACCACGCGGCACTGCTGCTCGCTGCACCACCACTTGGCCATGTACGCGGCTTCGGCGTCGAGCTTTCCGTCCAGCAGCCGCTGGATGCAGTCGTTGACGAAGGTGCGCACCACGTGAGCGGTGGTGGCGATCTCGGCCAGCTTGTGGCGCGTGGTCTGCATCTCGAACAGCGGTGCGCCGAAAATCTTGCGCTCCTTCGTGTATTCGACGGTGAGTTCCAGGGCCCGGTCGATGATGGCCGCCGCAGGCACGGCGATGGTCATGCGTTCGTAGGGCAACTGGCCCATCAACTGCTTGAAACCAAGCCCTTCGACGCCCCCCAGGACTTGATCGACCGGCACGCGCACCCCGTCGAAGAAGAGTTCGGCGGTGTCCGACGCATGCAGGCCGATCTTGTCGAGCAGGCGGCCCACGCGGAACCCTGGCAGGTTCTCGGTCTCCACCACGATCAGCGAAAGGCCTCGGCTGCCCGCCTCGCCGGTGCGTGCGACCACAATCAGCAGATTGCAGGTGTAGCCGTTGGTGATGAAGGTCTTGGCACCGTCGATCACGTAGTGGTCGCCATCACGGCGCGCGCGGGTGGCGATGGCCTTGAGGTCCGTCCCGCAGCCGGGTTCGGTCATCGCAATGCCGAGCAGCATCTCGCCGCTGCTCAGCTTGGGCAGCCAGCGCTGCTTCTGCTCCTCGGTGCCGTAGTCCATGATGTAGTGCGCAGCGATGCTGTTCACCTGGACGTTGTTGGGCATTTCCGCTCTGGTCAACTCATCCTGTACCACCAGCTGGTAGGCAATGCTGGCCCCGGTGCCGCCGTAGGCTTCGGGCATTTCGGGCAGCATGAACCCCATCTCGCCGAAGGGCCGCCAGGTCTCGCGCGGGACGTAGCCCTGTTCGCGCCAAGCGGGCAGGTGCGGAGCCATCTCGGCGGCGATGTAGCGGCGCACCTGGTCGCGAAAGGTCTCGATGTCGCTGTCCATCCAGGGTTGACGGTGCAATTGCGGCAGCATGGGAGCGCTCCTCAGAAGGTTTGTACGATGAAGGTTTGAAAACTTGGCCAGCGATGCGGCCCCGGGTCATGCCCGCATACCCACAACGGGGCGGGCGAAGCGTCGAATCTCTGCGTTCTCAGTCTGTCCAGGGCATATGGTCGGCATTCAGCCCGTGCGCGTCTTGCCCGCCAGTGCATGGCAAGTTGACTTTGCGTGTGCAAGGGAAAGCCCGGCTGACTCGACCGGGCCGATGGCGGAGCCGTGAGCAGTCATGCCGCGTGCATCGCTGGGCGACACTCCAAAGCGTTGTTTGAATGCGCGGCAGAAATGGCTGGTGGAGTTGAAGCCCCAGTGAAAGGCGATCGCCGAGACCTGCAGATGCCGGCAGACCGGGTCAACGAGTGTCCGCCAGCACGCTTGCAATCGGCTTTCCAGGATGTGGCCGACCACCGTGGTATCGCCCTGCGCAAACAGCGCATGAAGGTAACGCAGTGAAATACCGTGCGCCGCGGCGATGCGTGCCGGACTCAGGTCATCCTCTTGAAAATGCTGGGCGATGTAGGCAAGTACTCGTTCGCGCAACGCGGCCATGGCCGTGAATCGAGTGGCGCTCTCCGGCTCTGGCAGCGCAATGTCCAGAAGCCCGATCACCGTGCGGCAAAGGGCGACGTGGGCGGAGGGCGGCACGGCGCCGATCTCCTTTGCCAACCCCATCAGGTGTTGGCTGAGCAGTGAGCCCACGCCTGTGTGACTGTCAATGCGGCAGGCTGCGGGCGGCTGCTTGCGGCCCGGTAGATGCTCGCGCATGAGCTGCCAGGGAATCATCAACGACACGCTGTGGGTTCGTTCCAGCACCTCATAGTCTTGCCGCTGATCGGTACGCCAGAGGAACATGTCGCCCTCGCAGATTGGCGTGTCCCACTGCTGCAACTGTACTCGGCCGCTCAGGTTCAGCTGCAGCCCCAGGCAGAACTCATCGTCGAATGACGAATGTCCAGGAGGAGACTGCTCGACGCAAGCACCGGTCACGGTGCATACCAAGGAGGCTCCGGCGAGTTCGTGTCGCCGCAACTTCGCCTGGAATGCAGCAGGCTTCGCCGGGGAGGAAAGACTCCAGCGCTGGAAGGAGTCCTTGAGGATCGCTTCCGTCGCATCTATCCTGCCCTCGATGGGCGCATGGTCGATGGACCATTCCATGGGTGACTGTTGCAGCACTTGTCGTCTCCTGAATCTGCCCCCAGACGCCGCAGCCCATCGGGACCGGAGCGTCGACACCGTGGCGTGCTTTCGTGCGGCGCTCAGGGTACCCAAGGCATACAGGCAATCGTAGGCAGCGGTGCTTGGCGCGGCAATGACGGATGGTCTCGATCAACTGACAAGGCACCTCTTTCGACGGATGGGGGAGCGAGGCAACCCCGCAGCCGAGCGGCCCTGCGCTAACCTCCCGGCATCGACGGCGAACTGAAGATGCAAGGAGACGATGATGGATCTGGGTGCAATGCTGGCAGGCAAGCGGGTGCTGGTCACGGGGGCCTCGTCGGGCCTGGGCGAGAACTTCGCTCGGCTGGCTGCTGGTTGCAAGGCCAAGGTAGTGATTGGGGCGCGGCGCAAGGCGCGGCTCGACAAACTCGCCCAGGAACTCGAAAAGCTCGGTTCGCCTCAGGTCACGGTGCTGGAAATGGATGTGGCTTCCGAGCAGTCCATCGACGACGCCTTCGCCGAGATAGACGCCTCGGGCACCATCCTCGACGTGGTGGTTAACAACGCCGGGGCTTCCAACGACGCCTTGTCGCTCACGCTGCCTGCGTCCGACTTCGACTCGCTGATGGAGACCAACGTGCGCGGCGTGTGGCTGGTGGCCGCGCGTGCCGCGCAGCGCTGGGTGGATGCGGGGCGGGGAGGCTCAGTCATCAACATCGCATCGATCCTGGGCGAACGCGTGATGCCGGGCGCCATGCTGTATGCCACGTCCAAGGCTGCAGTCGTGCACATGACCAAGAGCCTGGCGCTCGAATGGGCGCGCCACGGCATTCGCGTCAATGCCATCGAGCCGGGCTACATCGACACCGAGATGACCGATGCCATGTGGGATACCGACCATGGCAAGGCGCTTATCAAGCGCATCCCGATGCGCCGCCTGGGTAAGCCGGAGGAGCTCAACGGTCTGTTCCTGCTGTTCGCGACCGAGGCCGGGTCGTGGATGACCGGCGCCTGCGTGCCAGTGGATGGCGGGCATCTGTGCTCGTCGCTTTGAGTGCGACCGCGTCGAAGCAGCGCTACGTTTTTTGGGTGCGCGAACGATAGACGCCTGGCGTGCTGCCGGTCCATGACTTGAAGGCCCGCTGGAAGGCGGTGCCGTCGGCGAACCCCAACTCGGCGGCGATGGCGCTCAGCGCGGCATCGGTGCTGGTCAACCGAACGATCGCCATGTCGCGCCGTAACTCGTCCTTCAGCACCTGAAAGGACTTGCCCTCCACGGCCAGATGCCGCTGCAGTGCGCTGACCGACATGTGCAAGCGCTGCGCGGCGACAGTCAGATCGGGCCACTCCGGGCACGCTTGCTGCAATAGCGCGCGCACCCGCGCGCTGGCTGTCCGCTCGATTAGACGCGGGCCGATCAGGTTGCCCGGTGTGGCACGCAAAAAGGTCTGGAGCGCGGCGGTGTCACGGCGCATCGGCTGCGTGAATGCGGATGCCTCGAACCAGACCGCCGACCGCGCCTGCCCGAACCGCAACGTGCCCGAGAAGATTTGGGCATAGTCTGCGGCACGCGGCGGTGGCTCGAAGGCAAAATCGAGCCCTCTGGGCACCAGTCGGCCGCCGTGCAGCCATACCAGCAGACGCCAGAAAACGCGCAACAGCAGCCCGTGCAGGAAGTCTGAATGTTTGCCCAGGGCGTGGCGCACGTCCAGAGCAGCACCCTTGAGCAAGCCATCAGAGACGGGCACAAGCGCCACGTCGTCCTGCAGCAGGGCGAAGGATGCACTCACGCGCTGCAAGGCGGCTGCCAGCGTCTTGGCCCCGAGCGTAGAGCGAGCCATCAGCGCAAAGCTGCCGCAGCGCAACGGCCGACCGTGTAGATGGCCTAGGCATTCGTCGTCCAAGCTGTTCTTCACGGCACTGAAGAGTGCGATGTATTGCTCTATGGTCACACGCGACTGCTCCAGATGCAGCAGCGACTCGGCGATGCGGGCCTGCGCCAGAACGCCATCCAGCCAGGACTCGGTGGCCAGTCCTTTGCTGCGCGCGCCGTCGAGCAGGCCATGCACGGCAAAAACAGGAACAGTGACGACGGGTTTCAACATGGTCAAAGGGAGCAACGATAGCTGGCGCTGAATCCGAAATTACACCAAGAAAACGGCCCGCTAACGATGTAGCGTCCGGCTGCGGTCAACCGGATTTTGCCTTGTGCATACAAAGTCAACTCGCCATGCACTGGCGGGCAAGACGCGTATGTGCCGAGTGCCCAGAATACCGCTTGGTAGCACACCCAGGGACGACCCGTGGACGTTCGGCATCGATGCATTCGCATGAATGCTTCTTCGGCAACGGCATGTCGGTGTGCTCACCCGAATAGCCCAGCAACCAGGAGAGAGTGAATGTCTGTCTGCGCCGTGCCTTTGCGCAACATGCTGATTGATGCGGTGATGCGCGAACGTCGTTCCGTGCGCGCCTTTCTGCCGACCCCGGTGTCGCAAGAAGCGGTGGCCCAGATTCTGTCGGTGGCAGCCAGCGCGCCCAGTGGCACCAACACCCAGCCGTGGCATGTCATTGCCGTGGCGGGCGAGGCGAGGAAGCGCCTATGCGACCGTGTATTGCACGCCTTTCACCATGAAGAGGGAGAGCACCAGTCCGAATACGACATCTACCCGGCCGAGTTCTTCGAGCCCTACCTGACCAGGCGGCGTCGGTGCGGTTTCGCTCTTTATGCCGCAGTCGGAATCTCCAAGGGAGATACGGATGCCATGCGCGCTCAACATGCACGCAACTTTGCCTTCTTCGATGCGCCGGTCGGTTTGATCTTCACCTTGGACCGGCGCATGGTGCAGAGCAGTTGGGTGGACTACGGGATGTTCTTACAGAACATCATGCTGGCGGCCCGCGCACGAGGCCTGGATACCTGTTCGCAGATGGCGTGGACCCTTTACCCGCGCCTTCTGGCTGAAGCCCTGCAAATCCCGGACGGGCAGATGGTCCTGTGCGGCATGGCACTGGGCTATGCCGACCCGGCGGCCGTGGTGAACCGCGTGCGCACCGAGCGTGAGCCGGTCGAGAACTTCACACGCTTCAGCGGCTTCTAGAAATCTTGTCATACCAACTA
Organism: Delftia sp. WY8; assembly: GCF_018437695.1. Taxonomy (NCBI): domain Bacteria; kingdom Pseudomonadati; phylum Pseudomonadota; class Betaproteobacteria; order Burkholderiales; family Comamonadaceae; genus Delftia; species Delftia sp. WY8. The sequence goes on along the minus strand of NZ_CP049795.1, from coordinate 3,492,896 downwards.
ATCGCGTCGTAAGCCGCCTGAGAAATTCAGCCGCCCTGAAGCGGTTGATCGACCGGGCCTTGTCCTGGTGGGTAGGGTCATGCATGGATGTATGCCCTATGGGGCAGACGGGTTGAACCCACAAAGAGGAGTAAGCAATGTCTACCTACGCCGCGCCCTTGCGCGACATGCTGTTCACGATGAAGGAAGTCGGAGGCCTGGATGCGATCTGTGCCCAGCCGGGCCATGAAGAAACCACGCCCGACCTGGTCGAGGCCATCCTGCAGGAGGCTGCCCACTACGCCACCGGCGTGCTTGATCCGCTGAACCGCACCGGCGACGTGCAGGGCGCGCGCTGGCACGACGGCCAGGTCACGCCAGCCGATGGCTTTCGCGAAGCCTGGGCCAGCTTCTGCGAGAACGGCTGGAACGGCATGCCCGCTGCCACCGAATGGGGCGGCCAGGGCCTGCCCACGCTGGTGTCCACAGCCGTGCTGGAGATGTGGAAGTCGTCCAACCTCGCGTTCAGCCTGTGCCAGATGCTCACGCTGGGCGCGGTGGAAGCCATTGCGCACCATGGCAGCGACGCACTCAAGCGCCGCTTCCTGGAGCCCATGGTCGCGGGCCGCTGGACCGGCACCATGAACCTCACCGAGCCCCAAGCAGGCTCCGACTTGGCCGCGCTGCGCAGTCGCGCCGTGCCCGAAGGCGACCATTACCGCGTCAGCGGAAACAAGATCTTCATCACCTGGGGCGAGCACGACATGGCCGAGAACATCGTCCACCTCGTGCTGGCGCGCCTGCCCGATGCACCGCCCGGCGTGAAAGGCATCTCGCTGTTCCTGTGCCCGAAGTACCTGGTCAACGACGACGGCTCCCTGGGCGAACGCAACGACCTGGCCTGCACCTCCATCGAGCACAAGATGGGCATCCACGGCAGCCCCACGGCGTCGATGAGCTTTGGCGACTGCGGGGGCGCGATCGGCTACCTGGTCGGCGAGCCGAACCAGGGGCTGGCCTGCATGTTCACGATGATGAACCATGCGCGGCTGAACGTCGGCCTTGAAGGCGTGGGCATCGCCGAGCGCGCCTACCAGCGCGCACGCGCCTACGCGCTGGAGCGGGTGCAGGGCAAGCCACTGCTCAGCGGCAGCACCACCATCGCCGGCCACCCGGACGTGCGGCGCATGCTGATGGACATGAAGGCCCGCACCGAGGCCATGCGCGCATTGGCCTATTTCTGCGCCGGCCAGATGGACCGCGCCGCAGGCCACGCCGACGCGCAAGAGCGCGAGCAGGCGCTGGCCCTGGTCGGCCTGCTGATCCCGGTGGTCAAGGGCTGGTGCACCGACAGCGCACAGGGCATCACGTCCGATGGTGTGCAGGTGCATGGCGGCATGGGTTACGTCGAGGAAACCGGCGCCTCACAGCACTTGCGCGACGCGCGCATCACGACCATCTACGAAGGCACGACGGGCATCCAGGCCAACGACCTGATTGGCCGCAAGCTGGCGCGCGAGGGCGGGCGCACGCTGAAGGCACTGCTGGGCCGCATCGACGGCGATGCGCGCCGGTTGGCCGAGATGCCCGATGCCGCGCTGGCGCAGATCGGCGGCGTGTTAGCGGCTTCGGCGCGTGCGCTGGGGGACGCGGCCGACTGGCTGCTGGCCCACGACGACCAACCCGCGCAGTGCGCGGCGGGCGCCGTGCCCTTCTTGCGGCTGGCGGGCACGGTGATCGGCGGCTGGCTGTCGGCGCGCATGGCCGAAGCCGCCACTGCGCAACTCGCGGCGAGATCTGGCGATGCGGGCTTTCTCGGCGCCAAGCGTGCCACGGCCAGCCACTACGCAGCGCATGTCCTAGTGCAGGCGCCGATGTTGCGCGACATCGTCACGGGCGGCGCCGCCAGCACGCTGGCCCTGGCGGATGATCAACTCTGAATGATCCTGAAAGGAAACCCTCCCATGAAAATCCTGGTTCCCGTCAAGCGGGTGGTTGACTACAACGTCAAGGTCCGCGTCCAGAGCGATGGCAGCGGCGTGGACATCGCCAATGTCAAAATGAGCATGAACCCCTTCGACGAGATTGCCGTCGAAGAGGCTGTGCGGCTCAAGGAGAAAGGCGCGGCAACGGAGATCGTCGCCGTCTCGTGCGGCGTGTCCCAATGCCAGGAGACGCTGCGCACCGCCATGGCCATCGGTGCCGACCGCGGCATCCTGGTCGAGACCAATGAAGAACTGCAGCCGCTGGCCGTGGCTAAGCTGCTCAAGGCCCTGATCGACAATGAACAGCCCGGCCTCGTGATCCTGGGCAAGCAGGCCATCGACGACGACTGCAACCAGACCGGCCAGATGCTGGCGGCGCTGGCCGACCTGCCGCAAGCCACCTTCGCCTCCAAGGTCGAGATCGCCGGCGACAAGGCAGCCGTGACCCGCGAAGTGGACGGCGGCCTGGAAACCCTCAGCCTTACGCTGCCCGCCGTCATCACCGCCGACCTGCGCCTGAACGAGCCGCGCTACGTCACGCTGCCCAACATCATGAAGGCCAAGAAAAAGCCGCTGGACACCGTCAAGCCCGAAGACCTCGGCGTGGACGTGGCCCCGCGCCTGAAGACCTTGAAGGTCAGCGAACCCGCCAAGCGCGGCGCCGGCGTGAAGGTGGCCGACGTGGCCGCCCTGGTCGAGAAACTCAAGAACGAAGCGAAGGTGATCTGACATGACCGTACTCGTAATCGCTGAACACGACAACGCGACCATCAAGGGCGCGACGCTCAACACCGTGACGGCCGCCGCAGCCTGCGGCGGCGACGTGCACGTGCTGGTGGCCGGCCACAACGCCGGCGCTGCCGCACAGCAAGCCAGCCAGATCGCCGGCGTTGCCAAGGTCATCCACGCCGACGGCGCCAGCCTGGCCCACGGCCTCGCCGAGAACGTGGCCGCCCAGGTGCTGGCACTCCATGGCAGTGGTGCCGGCAACTACAGCCACATCCTGTTCCCCGCCACCGCCAGCGGCAAGAACGTGGCCCCGCGCGTGGCTGCCAAGCTCGACGTCGCCCAGATCAGCGACATCACCAAGGTCATCTCCGCCGATACCTTCGAGCGCCCCATCTACGCCGGCAACGCCATCGCCACCGTGCAGTCTGCTGATGCCGTGAAGGTCATCACCGTGCGCACCACCGGCTTTGACGCCGCCGCCGCCACGGGTGGCAGCGCCGCTGTCGAAACCGCTGCTGCGGCCGCCGACGCTGGCAAGAGCAGCTACGTGGGCAGCGAGATCGCCAAGAGCGACCGCCCCGAACTCACCGCCGCCAAGATCATCGTGTCTGGTGGCCGTGCGCTGGGCAGCAAGGAAAAGTTCGACGAAGTCATCACCCCCCTGGCCGACAAGCTGGGCGCTGCCATCGGCGCCAGCCGTGCTGCCGTGGATGCGGGCTACGCCCCCAACGACCTGCAAGTGGGCCAGACGGGCAAGATCGTCGCGCCGCAGTTGTACATTGCCGCCGGCATCTCGGGCGCCATCCAGCACCTGGCCGGCATGAAGGACTCCAAGGTGATCGTGGCGATCAACAAGGACCCCGAGGCCCCGATCTTCAGCGTGGCCGACTACGGGCTGGAGGCGGACCTTTTCGCAGTTGTGCCGGAATTCGTCAAGGCCTTTTAAATTGGATGAGATACACCATGGAGCTTCGGCATTTACGTTGCTTTATAGCGGTGGCCGAAGAACTTCACTTCGGCCGCGCAGCGGAAAAGCTGCACATCGATCAGTCCCCTTTGTCGCGCACCATCAAGGAGATAGAGGAAGAGCTCGGGGCGCAACTGTTCACGCGAACCACGCGAAGCACCCGCCTGACCTTTGCCGGAATGGCATTCCTGGAGCGGGTGCCGCGAATCTTCGAAGCTCTGAAACAGGCGTGTGACGGCGTCAAGTCCGCCGCCAGTGGGTTTCAGCGACAGTTGCGCATCGCTTTGTCCGATGGCATCACGCCCTCGCGAATGCCGACGCTGCTGGCACAGTGCCGAGCGGAAGATCCAGAGATTGATGTTCGGCTATTTGAGGTGCCGTTGGATCAACAGATCAAGGGTCTGCACGATGACCTGTATGACGTCGGCTTTTCGATGGCCGAAGAGGTGGGCGACGGCATTGTGGTCAGGCCTGCATGGGAAGACGAACTGATGGTGGCGGTCCCAGCTCGCCATCCTGTTCTGGCCCACAAGCACGTGCCGTTGGAAGAAGTGTTGCGCTATCCGCTGGCGCTATGCGATCCGGCGATATGCGAAGGCCATGCACGCCAAGTTGATCGCGTTTTGCAGCGCTACGAGCAACAGCCACTGATCGCCCAGCGCGTGGCGTCCTATGAGGTGATGATGACCTTGGTCTCAGCCGGATTGGCGCTCGGTTTGGCGGGCGCCGCGCACATTGCATCCGGCCGTGGGCCAGGTGTTGTGGCCCGGCGCTTGGCGGGCAAGCCGCAGATGCTGGCCACGTATCTGCTGCACCGTGACGTGGAGCCCTCCGAAATGCTGGCCCGGTTCATCGAACGAGTGGCCTCCATTGATTCGGCGGATGGCTCCAGCGCCGCCGAGGACTCCTGATCCACCTGCTGAAAGGACCCAAGCCATGACCCGATTCCTGCCGCTGCTGATGGTTGCCGCACTGACGGGCTGTGGACCATCCCAACCGACGGAAACCGTGGACTTCCTCGTTGCCCATCCCGAGCGCCTCAAAGAAGTCCAGCGCCTGTGCAAGGAAGACCGCGCGAAGGCAGGAGAAGAACTCTGCCGCCGTGCGGCCGAAGCCGCCAACCGGCGTTTCTTCGGCGATCGGCCGGAACAGCAATCCAAATAGCGCCCCGCGCCGTCGCCTGGCCGCGACAGAGTTCTTGCTGTTACCTCATCACGCCGCAGCGCGCTCGCGCATGCGGCATTTTTATTGCCTTCGCCACAGCAAGAAGTCTGGCCATTTTGGCCTGAATCCCCGCTATAACGGTCTTTGACCGACCTGCACGCTCGCCTTGATCCTCGGCACTACGGCATGTCCCTGTGCCGTAGCGGGAGGTTGGCCAATGCAAGGAACGAACGTGCTGTTCGGTCAGATTGCCGTTGTCTTCGGCATCGTGATCGCTGGCGTATGGAGCGCCACGCAATGGACAGCAGCGGCGCTGGGCTACCAGCTACGCCTGGGTTCGCCCTGGTTCGATTTCCTCGGCACGCCGGTCTATCACCCCTGGCGCCTGTTCGAGTGGTGGTTCTTCTTCGACGCCTACGCGCCGCATGTATTCGACGTGGGCGGTGCCATTGCCGCAGGCAGCGGCCTGATCGCGGTGGTGGTTGCCATCGGCATGTCGATCTGGCGCTCGCGCCAGTCCAAGCTGGTCACGACCTACGGCACGGCGCGCTGGGCCAACGCGGAGGACATTCACAAGGCGGGCCTTGACCAGCCTGCAGGCGTGTTCCTCGGCCTGCATCGGCAGCAGTACCTGCGGCACGAGGGCCCGGAACATGTCCTGACCTTCGCGCCCACGCGCTCAGGCAAGGGCGTGGGCCTGGTGGTGCCAACGCTTCTTTCTTGGCCAGCGTCTGCCGTCATCCACGACATCAAGGGCGAGAACTGGAGCATCACCGCAGGTTGGCGTTCGCGCTTCTCGCATTGCCTGCTGTTCAATCCGACGGACAGCAAGTCGGCGGCCTACAACCCGCTGCTGGAAGTCCGGCGCGGCGCGCATGAGGTGCGCGACGTGCAGAACATCGCGGACATCCTGGTCGATCCCGATGGCGCGCTGGAGAAGCGCAACCACTGGGAGAAGACTTCGCACGCATTGCTGGTCGGGGCCATTCTGCATGTGCTCTACGCGGGCGAAGACAAGACGCTGCGCGGTGTCGCCAACTTCCTCAGCGACCCGGCTTGTCCCTTTGAGCTGACGCTGCATCGGATGATGACCACATCGCATCTCGGCGATGGCCCGCATCCGGTCGTTTCCTCGGCGGCGCGCGAAGTGCTCAACAAATCGGACAACGAACGCTCGGGCGTGTTGTCCACGGCCATGTCGTTCCTCGGCCTCTACCGCGACCCGACGGTGGCCGAAGTCACCTCGCGCTGCGACTGGCGCATTGCCGACCTGATCGCGGCCGAGCATCCGGGGTCGCTGTACCTGGTGGTGCCGCCTTCGGACATTTCGCGGACGAAGCCGCTGATCCGCCTGATCCTCAACCAGATCGGCCGGCGCCTCACCGAATCACTCGATGGCAGCGACGGCATCGAGCGTCGTCACAAGCTGCTGCTGATGCTCGATGAGTTTCCGGCACTCGGACGCCTCGACTTCTTCGAGACGGCGTTGGCCTTCATGGCTGGCTATGGCATCCGCAGCTTCCTCATCGCGCAGTCGCTCAACCAGATCGACAAAGCCTACGGCCAGAACCATTCGATCCTGGACAACTGCCATGTGCGCGTGACGTTCGCCACCAACGATGAGCGCACCGCCAAACGGATCTCCGAGACGCTCGGCACTGCGACCGAGCTGCGCGCGCAGCGCAACTACGCGGGCCACCGGCTCGCGCCGTGGCTCGGGCACTTGATGGTGTCGCGCCAGGAAACCGCGCGCCCGCTGTTGACGCCGGGCGAAGTCATGCAGCTTCCGCCCGACGAAGCAGTGGTGATGGTGTCCAGCGTGGCGCCGATCAAGGCCAAGAAGCTGCGCTACTACGCGGACAGCAATTTCAAGCGGCGCGTGTTGCCGCCGCCCGCGCTGGCGAGCGAGCGATACGCCGACGCGCCGCCATCGCGTCCCGACGACTGGAGCGGACTGGCGATTCCCGCCGCACCGGCCGCGGCGTCCGCTGATGGCCTGGAGAACTTGGGTTCGACCGACGACGGTGGTCCGCGCCGTCAGCCCGAGCTTTCCGAAACCGTCGCCTACGACCCCGAGCAGGCCGCACCCGTGGCCGACCTTGGCCTGCTCGATGACGACGACATGCCGCTTCCCCTCCCGCGCCGGTTCGATCCGGCCCTGCAACGCACGGCCCGGCTGGCTTCCCTCGACCCTGACGACGGAATCGACCTATGACCCAGCACCGCCTCAATGTGTTCATTCAGCCGGAGCACAGCAAACGGCTCGACGAACTGGCCGCCACCAAAGGCGTATCGAAGTCCAGCATCGTCGCGGCGGCACTCGCATCGTGGCTGTCGCCCGATGCCGCCGACCAGCGGGAGGCGGCCATTGCCAAACGGTTGGATCGGCTGTCGCGCCACGCCGAGCGCATGGAGCGCGACCAGAACATTCAGATCGAGACGCTGGCGCTGTTCATCCGCTACTTCCTCACGGTCAGCACACCCGTGCCCGAAGCACATCAGGACGCCGCTCGCGCCCAGGGCAAGGCCCGCTTCGAGCAGTTCGTGGAGCAGTTGGGCCGCCACCTGCTGCGTGGGCGCAGTCTGGTGCGCGACGTGGTGGAGGAACTGCATCCCGACCCTTCGCGCATGGGTGAAGTGCAGGAGCGTACGTCATGAGTACCACGCCTTCTTCCTTCACCGCCGTTTCGCTAGATCGCCGCATCCAGATGTTGCGCACAGCGATGGGGCCGCTGATCGCCGCTGCGCTCGAAGACCCGGACGTGGTGGAAATCATGCTCAACCCCGACCGGACGCTCTGGGTGGATCGGCTTTCCACGGGCCGCGCGCCGATGGGCGTGGAGCTGTCCGAAGCGGACGGTGAACGCATTATTCGGCTCGTGGCGGCCCATGTCGGTGCCGAGGTGCATCGGGGCCAGCCGCTGTTGACGGCGGAGCTGCCCGAGACGGGCGAACGCTTCGAGGGCATCTTGCCGCCGGCCGCGCCGGGGCCTGCCTTCGCACTGCGCAAGCGCGCCTTTGGCGTGATCCCGCTGTCGCGCTACATCGAGGATGGAATGATGACCGCCGCGCAGGCGGGCTTGCTGGTGCGTGCAGTGCGCGAGCGCAAGAACATTCTGATCGCAGGTGGCACTAGCACCGGCAAGACCACGCTCGCCAATGCCTTGCTTTCCGAGATCGCCGCCACCGGCGACCGCGTGCTGGTGCTCGAAGACACGGTGGAGCTGCAATGCGCGGCCCGCGACCACGTGCCGCTGCGCACACGCGCGGGCGTGGTGTCCATGACCGAGCTGGTGCGCTCGTCCATGCGCCTTCGGCCGGATCGCGTGATCGTCGGCGAAGTGCGCGGCGCCGAGGCGCTGGATCTCATCAAGGTGTGGGGCACCGGCCATCCGGGCGGCATCGCCACGATCCACGCCGGCTCCGCGCTGGGCGCACTGCTGCGCCTGGAGCAACTGATTCTCGAAGTGGCGGTGAACCCGCCCCGTGCGCTGATCGCGGAAGCGGTCAACGTGGTCATCCACATCGCCGGGCGCGGACGCAAGCGCCGCATCGAGAGCATCGCTCGCGTCGTCGGCTTCGATGGCGTTGGGTATCACCTGGCGGACGCGCTGGAGGCTCCATTCCCGGAGTTGCTGCCGCAGTCCGACTTTTCCCCCCCTGTCCCCTGACCACTCTGGAGAACTGCCATGACGCAGATGATCGTTCCTGCTTTCCGTTTTTCCGCGTATCCGCTTCCTCGGCCACCGCGGCTGGATAGCCTGGCTCGCCCGGCCATGCAGGGCTTGATGCTCGCGGCGCTGATGCTGCTGCTTGCGGGCGCGGCTCAGGCCGCCGGTTCGTCGATGCCGTGGGAAGGCCCGCTGCAATCCATCCTGGAGTCGATCCAGGGACCTGTGGCCCGGATCATCGCGGTCATCATCATCATTGCCACGGGCCTGGCGCTGGCCTTCGGCGATACCTCGGGCGGCTTCCGCAAGCTGATCCAGATCGTCTTTGGCCTATCGATCGCGTTCGCGGCTTCGAGCTTCTTCCTGTCGTTCTTCAGCTTCTCCGGTGGGGCCGTCGTATGAACGGCCCGCACGATGGGATGCCTGGCTTCGAGGTGCCGCTGCATCGGTCTTTGACCGAGCCGATTCTGATGGGCGGTGCCCCGCGCACCGTGGCCATCACCAACGGCACCTTGGCCGCTGCCGTGGGCCTGGGCTTGCAGATGTGGATTCCGGGCGTGGTGCTCTGGATCGTCGGCCATGCGCTGGCGGTCTGGGGCGCTCGTGTCGATCCGCAGTTCATGCAGGTCTTCGCCCGCCACATCAAGCACCGGCCGCTGCTGGACGTGTGAGGTGATGCCATGCTGAACCTTGCCGAATACCGCCAGCGGCCCGCGCTGCTGGCCGACTGGCTACCCTGGGCCGGGCTGATCGCGCCCGGAGTCGTGCTGAACAAGGATGGCTCCTTCCAGCGCACTGCGCGCTTTCGGGGGCCAGACCTCGACAGCGCGACACAGGGCGAACTGATTTCCACGTCGGCGAGGCTGAACAACGCGCTGCGCCGGCTCGGTTCGGGCTGGGCGCTGTTCATCGAGGCCGAACGGCGAGCTGCTGCCGGCTACCCACACTCGGACTTCCCGGAGCCCTTGTCCTGGCTGGTCGATGAAGAACGCCGCGCCGCATTTGAGGACTCGGGCAACCACTTCGAGAGCGGCTACCACCTGACATTGGTGTACCTGCCGCCGGAGGAAGCCCGCGCTCGTGCGGCCGGAATGCTGTACGAGAACCGTCCGACCGAGGGAGTGGACTGGCGTGAGCGCCTGACCGCCTTCGTCGCGGAGACGGATCGGATTTTCGACCTGCTCGATGGCGTGATGCCGGAGATTGCGTGGCTCGATGACAGCCAGACGCTGACCTACCTGCACTCGACCATTTCCCCACGGCGATACCGCGTGGGCGTGCCGGAAGTGCCATTCCACCTCGACGCGCTGCTGGCCGACGCGCCGCTGATCGGTGGTCTGGCGCCGATGCTGGGCGACCAGCACCTGCGCGTGGCGACGGTGCGGGGCTTCCCCACCTCGACCTGGCCGGGGATTCTGGACGACCTCAACCGCCTCAGCTTTGGCTATCGCTGGTCAACCCGGTTCCTTTGCATGGACAAAGCCGATGCGGAAAGAGAGCTTTCTCGCCTGCGCCGCCAATGGTTCGCCAAGCGCAAGAACGTCATCGCGCTATTGCGCGAAACCATCTTCCAGCAGGAATCCCCGCTGGTCGATACCGACGCTAGCAACAAATCGGCCGATGCCGATGCTGCCTTGCAGGAGCTGGGCAGCGACCAGGTGGCCTTTGGCTACCTGACGGCAACCGTCATCGTCATGGACGCGGATGCCGCCGTGGCCGACGAGAAGCTGCGCATGGTGGAGCGTGTCATCCAGGGGCGCGGCTTCGTCACCATTCCCGAAACGCTTAATGCGGTGGATGCGTGGTTGTCATCGATTCCGGGTCATGCCTACGCCAATGTCCGCCAGCCCATCGTCTCGACGCTGAACCTGGCGCATCTGGTGCCGGTGTCCGCCGTATGGGCCGGGCCAGAGAAGAACGCGCATCTCGACGGCCCGCCGCTGATCGTGACCCGCACCGAGGGCGCGACGCCGTTCCGGCTGGTCACGCACATCGGCGATGTGGGCCACACGCTGGTGGCCGGCCCCACGGGCATGGGCAAATCGGTGCTGCTCGCCACCTTGGCGATGCAGTTCCGTCGTTATCGCGGATCGCGCGTCTTCGCCTTCGACATGGGGCGCTCGATGCGCGCCACCATCCTGGGCCTGGGCGGTGAGCACTACGACCTCGGGATGGATGGCGAGATCGCCTTCCAGCCCTTGGCCCGTATCGACCGCGAGGGCTACCGCACTTGGGCGGCCGAATGGATCGAAGGCCGGCTACGGCATGAAGGCGTCGCGGTTGGCCCTGACGAGAAGGCAGCGATCTGGTCGGCGCTCGGCAGTCTCGCCGGTGCGCCCGTGGAGCAGCGCACGATGACAGGGCTTTCCGTCCTGCTGCAATCGAACGCACTGCGGCAGGCCCTCGCGCCCTATGTGCTCGGCGGCGCGCACGGCAAGCTGCTGGATGCCGACCATGACCGGCTGGGCATGGCCGACGTGCAGTGCTTCGAGATGGAGGAGCTGATGCACAGCAAGGCCGCCGTCATGGCGGTGCTGCATTACCTCTTTGCGCGCTTCGACGAACGCTTTGACGGCGCCCCCACGCTGCTGATCCTCGACGAGGCGTGGCTGTTCCTTGACGATCCGGTGTTTGCGGCGCGCATCCGCCAGTGGCTCAAGACGCTGCGCAAGAAGAACGTCAGCGTCATCTTCGCCACGCAGAGCCTCGCCGACATCAAGGATTCGAGCATCGCGCCGGCCATCATCGAGAGCTGCGCAAGCCGCATCTTCCTGCCGAACCCGCAGGCGACCGAGCCGCAGATTCGCACGATCTACGAAGGCTTCGGCCTCAACAGCCGCCAGATCGAGATTGTCGCCACCGCGCAGCCCAAGCGCGACTACTACTACCAATCGCGTCTCGGCAATCGCCTGTTTGACCTCGACCTGGGCGCCGCGACGCTGGCCTTCGCGGGTGCTTCCACGCCGCAAGACCAGCGCGACATCGACGCGGTGCTTGCCGCTGCGCATTCCGATTCCTCTCCCTTCGCAGCCGCGTGGCTGCGCCACCGTGGCCTGCATTGGGCCGCCGACCTGCTGTCCTCGTTCCTGTCCACCCACCCCCAGGAGAACCCATCATGAAAAAGCGTCTTCTCGCCGCCGCCGTCGCGGCCATGCTTTGCACCGCTACCGCCGTGCAGGCGCAATGGGTCGTGATCGACCCCACGAACCTCGTGCAGAACACGCTGACCGCGATCCGCACGCTGGAGCAGATCAACAACCAGATCAAGCAGCTCCAGAACGAGGCGCAGATGCTCATCAACCAGGCGCGCAACCTGGCCAGCCTGCCGTCCAGCGTGGTGGGCCAGTTGCGCGCCAATCTGGCGACCACCCAGCGGCTGATCGCGCAAGCCAAGGGCCTGGCCTATGACGTGACGAATCTGGATCGGGAGTTCCAGCGCCTGTATCCCGAGCAATACGCCGCCACCGTGAGCGGCGACCAGATGTACCGCGATACGCAGGAACGCTGGAAGAACACGCTCAATGGTTTGCAGACCACCATGCAGATGCAGGCCCAGGCCTCACAGAACCTGAGCGACGACGAAGGCGTGCTGGCCGACCTCGTGGGCAAGAGCCAATCGGCAGTGGGTGCCTTGCAGGCGATGCAGGCCATGAACCAGCTCTTGGCCCTGCAAGCCAAGCAGTCCATCCAGACGCAGCGCCTGAGCATCACCCAGGATCGCGCTGCGTCGCTGGAACTGGCACGGCAGGCCGCTGCTGTGGAGCGTGGCCGCGAGGTGAATCGGCGCTTCCTGGGCGAAGGCACGCCGTACACACCGCAGTCCGTCGATTTCTACGGCCGGTGACGGGTGCTGTCATGACCCGCGTGCCTGCTCTCTGCGGTTTCGTGCTCCTGCTGGCCGGCTGCGGCCAGCAGGAGGGGCCTTCGGTCGATGCGCTCTCGGCAGATCCGTCGCGGCTGCACTTGCTCAAGGAGCAATGCCGCGCGGGCCAGCTCGACGACGCGTCTTGCGCGCAGGTGGCCCAGGCCGATTTGCGCCGCTTTCTCTCCGGCAAGACCGGGCCAGATGAGTACCAGACGCTGGCCGATCTGCCGCCGATTCCGCCCAGCTTCGATGAACCCGCAGAGGACAGCAATGCGGTGGCCACGGCCTCGCCTGTGCAGGAGGACTCGCCATGAATGACATTTCGGTCATCGACCATTTTCTCGATGTCTTTTCGCGCTACATCGACTCGGGCTTCGGCCTGCTGCACGGCGAGGTCGCATTCCTCACGGCCACGCTGATCGTCATCGACATGACGCTCGCCGGGCTGTTCTGGGCGATGGGGCACGCGACCGGCCAGGGCGAGGACGTGATTGCCAAGCTGATCCGCAAGGTGCTGTACGTCGGTGCCTTCGCCTACATCATCGGCAACTTCAACATGCTGGCCGGTGTCCTGTTCCGCTCCTTCGCGGGTCTTGGCCTGACAGCCAGCGGCTCGACCTTGAGCATGGGCAACTTCTTGCAACCAGGTCGATTGGCCAAGGCCGGCATCGACACAGCGGCGCCGATCCTCGACCAGATCAGGGAGATGGCGGGCTTCCCCGAGGTGTTCATCCACATCGCGCCCATCGTCGTGCTGTTCCTCGCGTGGCTGGTGGTTATCGTTAGCTTCTTCGTGCTGGCGGTGCAGCTCTTCGTCACCCTGATCGAGTTCAAACTGACCACGCTGGCGGGCTTCGTGCTGGTGCCGTTTGCCCTCTGGAACAAGACAGCGTTTATGGCCGAGAAGGTGCTGGGCAACGTGGTGTCCTCGGGCATCAAGGTGCTGGTGCTCGCCGTCATCGTGGGTATCGGCTCGGGGCTATTCGCCGAATTCAGGATACCGCCCGGTTCCGAGCCGTCCATCGACCAGGCGCTGGTCATCATGCTGGCCTCGTTGTCCCTGCTGGCCCTGGGCATCTTTGGGCCGGGCATTGCGACAGGCTTGGTGTCCGGTGGGCCACAGCTCGGCGCGGGCGCGATGGCCGGTGCTGCCATCGGCGCAGCCGGAACCGCCGTGGCGGTCGGTGCCGCGGCTACCGGCGTCGGAAGCGCAGTGGCGGCCGGGGCACGCATGGCACCCGCCGCCGCCCGCTCGATGGCATCGACCGCCAGCAGCGCCAAGTCGGCGTACCAGGCGGGCTCCACTTCGGCCGGTGGCGGCCTGAAGGGTGCCGCCGCCGGCGTGGGCAATGTTGCCAAGACCGGCGCGCAGGCGGCCGGGCAGAAAGTCGCCGATGGGGCGCGGTCGATGAAGGAGCGCATGGCGGCGGCCTTTCGGCCCGATGACGCCGGATCGGCGTCGGGGGGCGGCGCCGCACAGGCCGCAAGCGAGGCTCCCGCCACAGCCCCATCCACCGAGCAACCCGCCTGGGCCAAGCGCCTGCACCGCAGGCAGCAACTCACCCATGCCGCGACGACCGCCGCCCACACGCTGCGCGGCGGCGACGGCGGCAGCTCCAGCCAGGGGCCAAGCCTGCGTGATTCCGATTCCTGATCTTGAAGGAGAACTTCCATGCGATTCAAAAGACCGCAGGTGCGCTATGCCAACACACCGCAGCCTGCTACCCCGTACCAATCCGCTGCCCAGGCCTGGGACGAGCGCATCGGCTCGGCCCGCGCACAGGCGAAGAACTGGCGGCTCATGGCCTTCGGCTGCCTCACTTTGGCCGTACTGATGGCCGGTGGCCTGGTCTGGCGTTCCGCGCAGTCCATCGTCACCCCCTACGTCATCGAGGTGGACAACTCGGGTCAGGTGCGCGCTGTCGGCGAAGCGGCCACGCCGTACCGGCCCAGCGATGCGCAGATTGCTTACCACCTCGGCCGCTTCATCGGTCTGGTGCGCTCGCTGTCCATCGACCCCATCGTGGTGCGGCAGAACTGGCTCGATGCCTATGACTACACGACCGACAAGGGCGCCGTGGTGCTCAACGAGTACGCCCGCGTGAACGATCCGTTCGCGCGCATTGGCAAGGAGTCGGTGACGGTGCAGGTCAGCAGCGTGACTCGCGCGAGCGATACGTCGTTCAACGTGCGCTGGACGGAGACCCGTTTCGTCAACGGTGCGCTGGACCGCACCGAACGCTGGAACGCTGTCGTGTCCATCGTGCAGCAGACGCCGCGCACCGAGCAGCGTGTGCGCAAGAACCCCCTGGGCATCTACGTCAACGGGCTGTCGTGGAGCCGCGAACTGGAAGCTAACGAAGGAGCAAAACCATGAATGATCTTTTCCGTAAATCCGTCTTGCCGATCATGCTGCTTGCCCTCGCGGGCTGCGCCACGCAGGGCAAGCCGCCGCCGTCCATTTCGCTCGACGAGCCGGTACAGGCGCAGCCGCTACCGGAGCCGCCTGCGCCGGTGGAGGTGGTGGCCATGCCGCAAGTGCTGCCGATGCCGGCTCAGATGAAGCCTGTGCCGGATGCCAAGCCCGCAGCAGAACCTGCCGATGAAACCGTGCGTGTGTCCCGCGCCAACGCCGAGGCGCGTATCGCGCCCACGCGCGAGGGGTACGTCAACGCGATTCAGGTGTGGCCTTTCACCGATGGCGCGCTGTATCAGGTCTATGCGGCCGTGGGTCGCGTGACGGTGATCGCGCTCCAGCCCGGTGAGGAACTGGTAACGGTGGCCGCCGGCGATACCGTGCGCTGGATCGTGGGCGATACATCGAGCGGCAGCGGCGATGCGCTGCGCGTCAATGTGATGGTCAAGCCGATCCGCTCGGGCCTCAAGACCAATCTGGTCATCACGACCAGCCGGCGCACGTACCTGATTGAACTGACTTCGACTGAGAAGACGTGGATGGCGTCGGTGTCCTGGGAGTATCCGAAGGACAAGATGCTGGCCTTGCAGCGCCAGGCGCAGGCGGCCAGCGCCGCCGCGCCGGTCGATGCTGGCCTGTCGCTGGAGAAGATCCGCTTTCGCTATGCGGTCAGTGGCAGCAATCCGCCGTGGAAGCCGCTGCGCGCTTTCGACGATGGCGAGAAGGTCTACATCCAGTTCCCGCCGGGCATCGCGCAGGGCGAGCTGCCGCCGCTGTTCGTGATCGGCGCGCAGGGCGATGGGCAACTGGTGAACTACCGATTCCGTGCGCCGTACTACATCGTGGATCGCCTGTTCGGTGCGGCCGAACTGCGCCTGGGCGGAGACAAGGGCGATGTGGTGCGGATCGAGCGCACCGATGGCGTTTCCGGTGGCACGCGGAGGAACTGACCATGAGCCAGGACGACACTCGCGATCTTGGCACGCCACAGGCGGGCAAGGTCGCGCCCGAGGCGGTGGCGCTGCGCGCCCAGCCGCGCCCGGTCACACGTCTGAATCGGCGCACCTTGGCCATGCTCACGGGCGGCCTGTCGGTCGCCGTGCTAGGGGCCACGATCTGGTCATTGCAGCCACATCGGCGCGGCGCAGGCGAGCAGACCGAGCTTTACAACGTGGATCGAGTCTCGAAGTCCGAGGGGCTGGATGGCCTGCCTTCGGATTACTCCAAGCTGCCGAAGGTGCCGGAGCTGGGGCCGCCGCTGCCGGGCGATCTCGGCCCTGCCATCGTGAAGGCGCAGCAGCCGGTGACACCCACGTATGCGCCACCGGGCCACGACCCGGAGGACGCTCGGCGCAAGGAAGCCGAAGCGGCAGCGGCTTCCTCGGTGTTCTTCCGTTCTGGTACGCCCGGCAAGACCGCAGCGCCAGCGAATGCGCAAGCGGCTGGCCCGGCATCGACCTTGGCGGGCTTCGACCCGCTGGCCGCTGGGCCGGCCTCGACGGCTGCCCTGCCTGCCGACCCGACCGCCGTGCAGAACCGGCAAGACCAGAAAGAGGCTTTCCTGAAAGGCGGTTCTACGGAAACCCGCAATTCCGGCAATCTGCAAATGCCGACCTCGCCGTACCAGGTGATGGCCGGGACGGTGATCGCCGGGGCGCTGGTGACAGGCATCAAGTCTGACCTGCCGGGCGACGTGATTGGCACGGTGACGGAGTCGGTCTACGACTCGGCCACCGGCAAGTTTCTGTTGATCCCTCAGGGCTCGCGCCTCATGGGCAAGTACAACAGCCAGGTGAGCTATGGGCAGAGCCGCGTGCAGTTGGTGTGGAACCGCATCATCTTGCCGGACACGTCTTCGCTGAAGCTCGACAACCTCGCGGGCACCGACCCGGCCGGCTACTCCGGCCTGGAGGATGGCGTCGATTGGCACTGGGATCGCGTCTTTGCCGGTGCGGCGCTGACGACACTGCTGGGCGTGGGCGCGGAGCTGGCCGCGCCGGAGAACCGGCAGAACGGCAACCGCATCGTGATTGCCGGGCGCGACAGCGCGCAGGACAGCATCAATCAGGTCGGCCAGGAGATGACCCGGCGCAACATGAACATTCAGCCGACCTTGACGGGGCGGCCGGGCCTGCCGGTGCGGATCATCGTCAACCGTGACCTGATGCTGCGACCGTACCAGCCGCTTTTCGTCCAGAGAGGAGCGGCGAAATGAACACCTCCAAGAAATTGCGGCTTGGGCCGCTACCCAAGACCGAGAGCACGAAGCTCACGTTTTTGTGCCCGGTCAGCCTAAAAGCTGATCTCGACCGCTATGCCGTGGCGCACTCGCAGGCGTATGGCGAGGCAGTCGATGCCACTACGTTGATTCCTCTTATGCTGGAGGCGTTCATGGCCGGCGACCGGGGATTCAGGAAGGGTGGCGGGAGCAAGGCCATACCCTGAAGTAGGGTTGACGATGTGGACGCATCCGCTACCCCTTCACGATGAAAGCGCAGTCCACTGACTGCGCTTTCGCTTTTGACGGGGCTTGCGGCAGGGCGAGACTATGATGGTGCGATCTTGCCCGCCGCGGCGCCCCCACGCTTACCGCCGCGAAGCGCCTATGCAGCACCTAGCTCGAAAAGCAGCAAGAGCACTCAGCGGCTGAAATCTAGCCTAACCTATTGCCCTGTAAGAGCTTTTTCCCCACTGCATGTCTGAATGAAGGACTTGACAGCGGACATTTTTCATGGGCGGCCTATCATCGGCGGCCTGAAATCCCTTCCCTAGAAAGCTCCATCCATGCTGCCCCGCCACAACGACCCCATTGCCGCCATCGCCACCGCTCCGGGGCGCGGCGCCGTGGGCATCGTGCGCGTCTCCGGCAAGGGGGTGGCGCCGCTGGTGCGGGTGCTGTGCGGGCGCGACCTCAAGCCGCGCGAGGCCACCTACCTGCCGTTGCGCGATGCCGCAGGCGGACCCATAGACCACGGCCTGGCCCTGTTCTTCCCGGCGCCGCACAGCTACACCGGCGAGGACGTGCTGGAGCTGCAGGCCCACGGCGGCCCGGTCGTGCTGCAGCTGCTGCTGGCACGCTGCCTGGAGGCGGCGCAAGAGCCTCTCGAAGGCCATCGCAGCGTACTGCCTGGCCTGCGCCTGGCCCAGCCTGGGGAATTCACCGAACGTGCCTTTCTCAACGACAAGATCGATCTGGCCCAGGCCGAAGCCATTGCCGACCTGATCGACGCCAGCACCGAGGCCGCCGCGCGCAGCGCGAGCCGCTCGCTGTCGGGAGCCTTCTCCGAGGAGATCCATGGCCTGCGCGATGCGCTGGTGCACCTGCGCATGCTGGTCGAGGCCACGCTGGACTTTCCCGAGGAAGAGATCGACTTCCTGCAAAAGGCCGATGCCAGCGGCCAGCTCGCGCGGCTGCGCGGCAAGCTGGACCAGGTGCTGTCGCGCGCCCACCAGGGTGCGCTGCTGCGCGAAGGCATCAAGGTCGTGATCGCAGGGCAGCCCAATGCGGGCAAGAGCTCGCTGCTCAATGCGCTGGCCGGTGCCGAGCTGGCCATCGTCACGCCCATCGCCGGCACCACGCGCGACAAGGTGCAGCAGACCATCCAGATCGAGGGCGTGCCGCTGCACGTGATAGACACAGCCGGCCTGCGCGAGAGCAGTGACGAAGTCGAGCGCATCGGCATCGCCCGCGCCTGGGAGGAGATCGCTGCGGCCGATGCCGTGCTCTTCCTGCACGACCTCACGCGCATGGGCGACAACGACTATCTGGCCGCAGACGCGGCCATCGCCGAAACCCTGGCCCAGAAGCTGCCGGGCCAGGTGCCCGTGATCGATGTCTGGAACAAGACCGATCGCGCCGAGCCGGCCCAGCTGCAGGCGCATGGCGGGCGCGAAGGCAGCGTGGCGCTGTCGGCACGCACCGGCGACGGCCTGGATGCGCTGCGCCGGCGCCTGCTGGATGTGGCCGGATGGCAGTCCGCCCCCGAAGGCCTGTACCTGGCGCGCGCACGCCATGTGGAGGCGCTGCAGGCCGTGGCCGCGCACCTGGAAGAGGCCGAGCTGCAGCTGGCGGCCCAGGCCGCCCATCTGGACCTGCTGGCCGAGGAACTGCGCCTGGCCCAGGTCTCGCTGAACTCCATCACCGGGGAATTCAGCTCGGATGACCTGCTGGGTGTGATCTTCTCGAGCTTTTGCATTGGCAAGTGACGGAGGGGATCCGGGCTGAGCGCGGCATGCCCAGCACGGCTGATGGGATGGCGGCAATATTTATCTTTTGCTACAAAATTTGCCGTCGAAAACCCACGCGCCGGCATTGGCGTGCCCGCTGCCGTCGCTTAGCATGCGGCGTGCCGCAGCGGCCCTTGCCGCTGCCTGTCGCCGGGTGCCGTCCCGGAGCGGGTACGCGGCCCACTTCGAACCGGATCCGCCATGTCTTCTTCCTCCCACAATGATTTGCGGCCCTTGGCCCAGGCCATGTCGTCGGCCGTGGCTGTCGACGGTGTGCAGAACGCGCTGACCTCGGAGCAGTGGGATCTGCTGGCACCTTACCTGGTGCCCGTCACTCTGGCCGCGGGCGAGCTGCTGTTCGCCGAAGGTTCGCTGGACCGCAATCTGTACTTCGTGGAGTCCGGCAGCCTCAGCGTGCACTACCAGGATGCCAAGGAGCGCATCCGCCTGGCCATCGTCGGTCCGGGCTCCATCCTGGGCGAGGGCGCCTTCTTTGCGCACCGCGCGCGCCACGCCACGGTGCAGGCTGCCGCGCCGGGGCGCCTGTGGTGCCTGACGGCCATGCGCTTCGCCGAACTCAGCAACCGCCAGCCCGGGGTGGCGCTGGCCCTGGTCATGGCCGCCGGCCAGGTCCTGGCGCGACGCGCGGTGGACAGCCGCCGCCGGGTGGCGAGCACCTGAACGGCACTTGGGCGAAGGCTCTCCGGGGGCCGGGTGGGATTACAGACCGGGCTTTGCTCTGCGACAAATTGATACAGCGGTTTTTGCAACACCTGTGCTCAAAATGTCGCCAAGTTGCAGGCACAATGCCGCGAGTTTGTGACTATTCGTGACAATGAGAGCCCCCATGTCTGTGTTCAACTGGTTTTCCCGCAAGCCTTTGCCCGAACAGGGTCGTGGTTCGCCTGGAAACGATGGCCAGGCCAACCCTGCGGCACGCCGTGATGCCGTCGCGGCCGGGCGCCGCAGCGAGCGGTCCGAGCGCCGTGAGCAGCTCTATGGCGTGGTGCGCGATGTCATGGTGCGTGCCGGGGTGTTGTCGGCCAGCTACAAGTTCAAGGTGCTCTCGCTGGACAGCGTGGGCCAGCGCTTCGTGGTGATGATGGACTTGGCACGGGCCTATGCCAGCGAAACCGCTCGGCTCAGCGAGATCGAGGCCATGCTGGCCCAGGCGGCCAAGGCCCGCATGGGCGCGGTCGTGACAGCCGTGTACTGGCGGGTCAGCGACCAGAACGCCGCCGCCCAGGCCCAGGTGCATTCCGTGGCCGTGCGCACACCGCGTCCCGTCCAGCCCGTGGCCGTACCCGCCGTGGCTGCGATGGAGGCCGTGGCGCCCCAGCGCCGCAGGCAGGACACGGCGCCGTTCGAGCCCATAGACGATCAGGAAATGGCCGCCTTCAAGATGGCCGTGGCGGCCATGCCCGCTGCAGCCCGTGGTGCGGGCTCTGCAGCTGCGGCGCCCGCCGGCGTGCGCCGCTCGGGCCCCTTGCTCGGGCCGGGCGCAGGCGAACGCGGCGCGGACTTTCACCACAGCACGCTGGACCATCTGGACCTGGGTGTCACCCAGTACGGCGAACTGCGCTGACCGGGCGCCGGCCTGATTCAGTGGCCGGCGAAATCCACCAGCGTGAACAGCGGCAGGCCGCCACCGCGCAGCAGGGTGGAGCCGCCCAGTTCGGGCAGATCCACGATGGCCGCGCCCTCGATCACCGTGGCGCCCAGCTTTTCCAGCAATCTCTTGCCGGCCATCATGGTGCCACCGGTGGCGATCAGGTCGTCGATCAGCAGTACGCGATCGCCGGTCTTGACGGCATCTGTGTGCAGCTCCACCGTGGCGCTGCCGTATTCGAGCTCATAGGTTTCCTCCACCGTGGTGAACGGCAGCTTGCCCTTCTTGCGGATGGGCACAAAGCCAACGCCCAGCTCGTGGGCCACCACGGCACCCAGGATGAAGCCGCGTGCATCGAGCCCTGCCACCACGTCGGGGCGCATGCCGCGCTGCATGTAGCGGTGCACGAAGGCGTCGGTCATCACGCGAAAGACCTGGGGATCCTGCAGCAGCGGCGTGATGTCGCGGAACTGCACGCCGGGCGCCGGCCAGTCGGGCACGGTGCGTATGTGCGATCGCAGGTAGTCGTTGACGCTGAGGGTGGTGTGCATGGCGCTGGATCGGGGGCTGGAAAGAACGGGCCAGTGTACCCAGACGCCCGATGGGGGCCGCCGCCGCCGGGTAGCCAGACCGCCTAAAATCTTCCAGATGAATTCTGATGCTGCCACCTTGAATGCGCTGGATACGTCCAGGGTCCTGCGCCTGGCCCGCGACACCCTGGGCATTGAGGCCGATGCCCTTCTTGCCATGTCGCAGCGCCTGGATGGCGTGTTCGGTGAAGTGGTGCAGCGCATCCTGAGCCTGTCCGGCCGCGTCGTCGTGATGGGCATGGGCAAGAGTGGCCATGTCGGGCGCAAGGTGGCGGCCACCCTGGCATCCACGGGCACTCCCGCCTTCTTCGTGCATCCGGGCGAGGCCAGCCATGGCGACCTGGGCATGGTGACCGGCATCGATCTGGTGCTGGCGCTGTCCAACAGCGGCGAGGCCGATGAACTCACCGTGCTGCTGCCTGCCATCAAGCGCCAGGGCATACCCCTGGTGGCCATGACCGGCGGCGCGCAGTCCACGCTGGCCCGCCATGCCGACTGGGTGCTGGACACCCGTGTGGAGCGCGAGGCCTGCCCTTTGAACCTGGCACCCACGGCCAGCACCACCGCGCAGATGGCCATGGGCGACGCCCTTGCCGTGGCACTGCTCGATGCACGCGGCTTTGGCGCCGAGGACTTTGCGCGCTCCCATCCGGGCGGCGCGCTGGGCCGCAAGCTGCTGACCCATGTGCGCGATGTCATGCGCAGCGGCAAAGAGCTGCCCAAGGTCGGGGCCGATGCCAGCTTTGTCGAGTTGATGCGCGAGATGAGCGCCAAGGGCCTGGGCTGCTCGGCCATCGTCGATGCGGCAGGCGTGCTGCAAGGCATCTTCACCGACGGAGACCTGCGCCGCCGTGTCGAGGCCGGCACCGACCTGCGCGCGCTGCAGGCCGGCGATGTCATGCACAAGGGCCCCCGCACCATCGCCGAAGACGCGCTGGCCGTCGACGCCGCCAGCATGATGGAGGAGCACGGCATCACTGCCGTGCTGGTGGCCGATGCGCAGCACCAGCTGCGCGGCGTGGTCCATATCCGCGACCTGATGCGCGCCAAGGTAATCTGATGGCACGCGCTCCCTTGACGCCCGTGCAGAACTGGGACGCACCGCTGCTGCTGCTGGCGCAGGACGTGCGGGTGGCATTCTTCGATGTCGATGGCGTGCTGACCGATGGCGGCCTGCTGTTCTCTGGCGAAGGCGAAGTGCTCAAGCGCTTCAACACGCTGGACGGCCATGGTCTGAAACTGCTGCAAAAGGCTGGCATCACGCCCGCCGTGGTGACGGGCCGCGATTCGCCCGCGCTTCGCCTGCGGCTGAGCAATCTGGGCGTCACGCATGCGCGCTTTGGCACGGAAGACAAGGTGCCTGCCGCCGAGGCCATCCTGAAGGAGCTGGGCCTGCAATGGCACCAGGCGGCAGCCATGGGCGACGACTGGCCGGACCTGCCCGTGATGCGGCGCTCCGCCTTCGCCTGCGCACCGGCCAACGCCCATGACGAAGTGCTGGCCGTGGCCGATTGGGTCACGCCGCGCAGCGGCGGTGAAGGAGCGGTGCGCCAGCTGTGCGACCTGCTGCTGGCCGCGCGTGGCGCCTATGCCGGGCTGCTGGCGGAATACGCATCATGACCCAGGCCTGGCGCCGCGTCGGTGACCGGCTTTCCCTGTACCTGCCCGTGCTGCTGATGGGCCTGCTGGCGCTGGGCACCTGGTGGCTGGTGCGCAATGCACCGCAGCCCCTGGCCAGCGGCACCGAAAAGGCCGTGGCGCACGAGCCCGACTATTTCATGAAGGATTTCTCGATCAAGAGCTTCGATGCCACGGGGCGTCTGAAGAGCCAGATCGAGGGCAGCATGGGCCGCCACTATCCCGATACCGACACGCTTGAAATCGACAACGTCCGCATGTTCGCGGTCTCGCCCGAAGGCCGCATCACGCGCGGCAGTGCGAACCGGGCGCTGAGCAATGCCGATGGTTCCGAGGTGCAGATGTTCGGCAATGCCATCGTCACGCGCGAGCCATTTGTGACAGCAGGTAAACAGCCGCAGCCGCAGTTGCAATTCCAGGGCGAATTCCTGCACGCCTGGCCCAACGAGGAGCGCGTGAGTTCCAACCAGCCCGTGGTGCTGACCCGTGGCAAGGACCGCTTCACGGCCGACAGCATGCAATACAGCAACCTGGATCTGGTCATGAAACTGCAGGGCCGCGTGCGCGGCACCCTGCAGCCTTCCAGGACCAAGTAAGGCGCCAGCGCAAGCGCAGGCATGCCGATGGAGAACAAGCCATGACGACATCCTCGCGCAGCCCGGCACCCCTGGCCTTCATCACCGGCGCATCCAGCGGCATAGGCCAGGCCCTGGCCTGGCACGCCTACCAGCAAGGCTGGTCGCTGGCGCTGGTGGCTCGGCGCGGCGACGTGATGGCGCAATGGGCTGCGCAACAGGGCCTGGACTCCTCGCGTTTCGCCCTCTACGAGGCTGATGTGGGCGTGCCTGACAGCATCATCGCCGCCGCCCGGCGCTGCGAGCAGCAGCAGGGCCTGCCCGATGTCGTGATCGCCAATGCTGGCGTCAGCTGGGGCGTGGACACCTCGATGCGCGAGGATATCGACACCATGCAGCAGGTGCTGGCCGTCAACACGATGGGGGTTGTGGCCAGCTTCCACCCCTTCATCGCACCCATGGTGCAGCGTGGAAGCGGGCAACTGGTCGGAATTTCCAGTGTGGCCGGGCTGCGCGGCCTGCCAGGACACGGCGCTTATTGCGCCAGCAAAGCTGCAGTCATTGCCTATTGCGAAAGCCTTCGCGGTGAATTGCGCAGTAGTGGCGTAAAAGTCACGACATTGCTTCCTGGCTATGTGGATACACCCCTCACGCGTGGTAACCGCTATGGCATGCCATTCCTATTGGAGCCGCAGGAGTTTTCCGCAAGGGCCTGGCGTGCCATTGAAGCTCGCCGCAGTCTGGTCATCATTCCATGGCAAATGGCCTGGGTGGGGCGGTTGATGAAAATTCTCCCCAACGCGATATTCGACAGGCTGCTTGTAGGACGGAAGCGCAAACATCGGCATTTGGAAAATCCCTGATGCCCATTGCCGTTCGGAATATGCTCATGCACGCATCTTGTGCGTAAAAAAGGCTCCATGAAGGAGCCTTTTTGATTCGGGGTAACACTGAGAACCGTGGATCTCATTCCCCGTTGTTATTGTTGTTTCCCCAGCCGCCGCCACGGCCGCCATTGCGGGGGCCGGAGCCATAAGGGCTGCGGAATCCGCCGTCGCCACGACCGCCGTAGCCGCCGCCACCGCCGCCGTCGCCACGGCCATAGCCGCCACGGTCGCCACCGTCACCGCGTCCGTAGCCACCGCCATCACCGCGGCCACCGCCACCGTAACCGCCGCCGCCACCATCACCACGGCCATAGCCGCCGCCACCGCCGCCAAAGCCGCCCGAACGCGGGGGGCGAGGCTCCATGGGACGTGCTTCGTTCACCACGAGGCTGCGTCCGCCCAATGGCTGGCCATTCATGCCCTGAACGGCAGCCTGAGCCTCGGCATCACTGCCCATCTCGACAAACCCGAATCCCTTGGAACGGCCTGTGTCGCGCTCCATCATGACCCGGGCGCTGGTGACAGCGCCGAACTGGCTGAATGCCTGCTCCAAGTCGTTGTCACGCACACCATAGGGAAGGTTGCCGACGTAAAGCTTATTGCCCATCAAAAACTCCTCAACTCCTCAATGCTCACTGGTTTGCGCTCGGCTTCAGGACGCACAGACATCAGGTTCCTTGTATACAAGAGCCTGGCCAACCTTCCTAAACACATAGCGTTCGAACGGGTCTGCCCGAAACTAAATTATGAAGCACAAAAATCAAAAAGATAAATGCTCGAAAACACAAGCTGATAACGTTTGGCAACAAAAAAGGGGCCCAGAGGGCCCCTTTTTTTGCTAACGCATGCTCTAAGCGAGAGCTTAGTAGCTGTTGCGACGGCCACCGCCGTAGCCGCCGTCGCGGTTGCCACCGCCGAAGCCGCCACCGCCGCCACCACCGAAGCCGCCGCCGAAGCCGCCGCTACGGGGAGCGCGGGGCTCCATCGGGCGGGCTTCGTTGACCACCAGGTCACGGCCGCCGCGGTTTTGGCCGTGCAGGCCTTGGATAGCAGCTTGTGCTTCGGCATCGCTGCCCATTTCGACGAAGCCGAAACCCTTGGAACGGCCGGTGTCGCGCTCCATCATTACCTTGGCGCTGTTAACGGCGCCGAATTCGCTGAAGGCTTGCTCCAGATCGCTGTCACGGAAGGTGTACGGCAGGTTGCCGACGTAAAGCTTGTTGCCCATGGAGGACTCCTGAAAAAACTGGAAAACGCGATGGAGCCCTAGGGAGTCAACACGGGATGACAACGTTAGAGACGCAAACGCACTAGCACTCATTGAGCCGAAGCCCGAACGAAAGCTCGCCCATTATGTGGCAGAAGTTTTCGCACGTTATTACTGTTTCGCAAAAATTCGTCGTGCCCGCCACAGAATGCCCCTGGGAGTTACCCTGAAATTGCGGCAGCGCATAAGCAAGTGCCTTGGCGGCAGTGGTGGCCGGCATGCAGATCCGAGGGCTGCTATGATCGCCGGCTCAGTCTTTGGGGAGTAGATCGTTCGGCTCAGCAGCCGGATGCATGCGTCAACAAACTTGGGCCTTCGCTGGCCTATGGCGTATGCGGCGCGCAGTGCAATGCTGCGTGTGACCGATCGAGACCATTGACCGCGCACCGATCCAAAGGCCGGAGTCGGAGCGTGGTCAATGCGTGCTCTATCCGGCCGGATAAATCCCCACACCATGGAAGCCTTCCTGATTTCAACCTCCGTCGTCGCGCTTGCCGAGATGGGGGACAAGACCCAGCTGCTGTCGCTGGTGCTCGCCGCGCGTTTTCGCAAACCCTGGCCCATCGTTGCGGGCATTTTCGTGGCCACCCTGGTCAACCATGCGCTGGCCGGTGCCGTGGGCGCCTGGATCACCAGCTATCTTGGCGAGAACGCCATGCGCTGGATTCTTGGCCTGTCCTTCATCGCCATGGCGGTCTGGATGCTGATCCCCGACAAGCTCGACGAGGACGAGGTGTCCGGACACTCGCGCTGGGGCGTCTTCGGCACGACGCTGGTGGCCTTCTTCCTGGCCGAGATGGGCGACAAGACGCAGATTGCCACCGTGATGCTGGCGGCCAAGTACAACGCCTACCTGTGGGTGGTGGCCGGCACCACGCTGGGCATGATGCTGGCCAACGCTCCCGTGGTGTGGCTGGGCGACAAGCTGGTCAAGCGCGTGCCCATCCGGCTGGTGCATGTGATCTCGGCCGCGATCTTCCTGGTGCTGGGCGTGCTGGCCCTGATCCTTCCGGGGGCAGGCGTTTTGGCATAATGATTCTTCATGCGCCGATTTGCTTCTGCTTGCGGGCGCTTTATAAATCCAGCTAAAGACGACACCAGAGAACCCGGCCTCGTTTTTAGCGATGCCGGGTTTTTTCATGTCCTTCATCGCCACACCACAATCCATGCACTTCGACGAGCCGCTGCCGCTGCAGGGCGGCGGCTCGATCCGTGACTACGACCTCGCCTACGAGACCTACGGGCAGCTCAACGCCGACCGCAGCAATGCCGTGCTGGTCTGCCATGCGCTCAACGCCTCCCACCATGTGGCCGGCGTGTACGAGGGCCAGCCCAAGAGCGAGGGCTGGTGGGACAACATGATCGGCCCCGGCAAGCCCGTGGACACGAACCGGTTCTTCGTGATCGGCGTGAACAACCTGGGCTCGTGCTTTGGCTCCACGGGCCCCATGCACGCGCATCCCGACACCGGCAGGATCTATGGCGCCGACTTTCCCGTGGTCACCGTGGAGGATTGGGTGGACGCCCAGGCCCGGCTGCTGGACCGGCTGGGCATAGCGCAGCTGGCCGCGGTGCTGGGCGGCAGCCTGGGCGGCATGCAGGCGCTGTCCTGGTCGCTGCGCCATCCGGACCGCATGCGCCATGCCGTGGTCGTGGCCAGCGCGCCCAACCTCAATGCGGAGAACATCGCCTTCAACGAGGTGGCGCGGCGCGCCATCGTCACCGATCCGGATTTCCATGGCGGGCATTTCTACGAGCATGGCGTGGTGCCGGCGCGCGGCCTGCGCATCGCCCGCATGATCGGCCACATCACCTACCTGAGCGACGACGTGATGAACCAGAAGTTCGGCCGCCAGCTGAGGGAGGGCCTGGACCTGAAGTACAGCACGCAGGACGTGGAGTTCCAGATCGAGAGCTACCTGCGCTACCAGGGCGAGAAGTTCAGCAGCTACTTCGACGCCAATACCTACCTGCTGATCACGCGCGCGCTCGACTACTTCGACCCGGCGCGCACGCATGGCGGCGACCTGACCCAGGCGCTGTCGGTGGCCAAGGCCGGCTTTTTGCTGGTCAGCTTCACCACCGACTGGCGCTTCGCGCCCGCACGCAGCCGCGAGATCGTGAAGTCGCTGCTGGAGAACAACCGCGACGTCAGCTATGCCGAGATCGACGCGCCCCACGGCCATGACGCCTTCCTGCTCGACGACCCCCGCTACATGAACGTGATGCGCTCCTACTTCGACGGCATCGCCCAGGAAACCACGACAGCCGCCAAGGAGGCCGCATGACCGAGCTGAACACCATGCAGGCGATTGCGCGCCTGATCCCCAAGGGCTCGCGCGTGCTCGACCTGGGCTGCGGCGATGGCGCCCTGCTGTCGCACCTTCAGCGCGAGCGTGGCTGCACCGGCTACGGCGTGGAGCTGGATGACGCCAACGTGCTGGCCTGCGTGCGCCGGGGCGTGAACGTGCTGCAGCTGAACCTGGAGGACGGCCTGGCCATCTTCCAGGACAACAGCTTCGACGTGGTGCTGCAGATCGATACGCTGCAGCATCTGCGCAATGCCGAGACCATGCTGCAGGAGACGGCGCGCATAGGGCGCGCGGGCATCGTCGCCTTCCCCAACTTCGCGCACTGGCCCAACCGCCTGTCCGTGCTGCGCGGGCGCATGCCGGTGACGCGGCGCCTGCCCTACCAGTGGTATGACACGCCCAATATCCGCGTGGGCACCTACAAGGACTTCGAGGTGCTGGCCACCCGGAACCGGCTGCGCATACTGGACTCCTTCGGCCTGCAGGATGGCCGCAGCGTGCGTACCCTGCCCAATCTCATGGCGGGCACGGCGGTCTTCCATTTCGAGCACGCCTGAGCGCAGGCGGGCCATGCCCGTGTCATCCCCGGCGCGCACAATCGAATGCCCCGAGACCCCGGAGACAGACATGGACAACCTCCCACGCCGCCGCGCGCTGGCCCTGGCCGGCGCGGCCGCCGGCCTGCTGGTGGCCGGCTGCGCCGCACCGCAGGCGCCCGCCCGAAGCGATGCCGCTGCCGACTGGCCGCCCCGGCCCGCGCTGATCGCCCATCGCGGCGCATCGGCGCTGCGGCCAGAGCACACGCTGGAGGCATACCGCGAGGCCATACGCGCGGGCGCGGACTTCAT
Source organism: Delftia sp. WY8 (assembly GCF_018437695.1). Lineage (NCBI taxonomy): Bacteria > Pseudomonadati > Pseudomonadota > Betaproteobacteria > Burkholderiales > Comamonadaceae > Delftia > Delftia sp. WY8. Next base: position 3,464,167 of record NZ_CP049795.1, on the reverse strand, counting down.
CGAGCCCGACCTGGTCATCACGCGCGATGGCGTGCTGGTGGCGCGGCATGAGAACGCCATCGCCATCCTCGCGGCCGACGGCAGCCTCAAGGAGGCCACGACCAATGTGGCCGACCGCCCCGAGTTCGCGGCGCGCAAGACCACCAAAACCATCGACGGGCAGGCGATCACGGGCTGGTTCGTGGAGGATTTCACGCTGGCCGAGCTGAAGACGCTGCGTGCGCGCGAACGCATCCCGGCGATCCGCCCGGCGAATGTGCAGTTCAATGACCGTTTCGAGGTGCCCACGCTGCAGGAGGTCATCGACCTGGCCCGAGCCGAGAGCGCACGCTCGGGCCGCACCATCGGCATCTATCCCGAGACCAAGCACCCGAGCTACTTCCAGTCCATCGGCCTGCCGCTGGAGCCCGCGCTGCTCAAGCTGCTCGCGGACAACGGCTGGAACCATGCGCAGGCGCCGGTGTTCGTGCAGTCCTTCGAGGTCGAGAACCTGCGCTGGATCCGTGCGCGCAGCAGCCTGCGCCTGGTGCAGTTGCTGGCGCCCAAGGGCAAGCCCTATGACAGCGTGGCACGCGGCACGGGCCCCGGCTATGCCGACATGGTCACGCCCGCAGGCCTGGCCGAGATTGCGCGCTACGCCAACGGCATAGGGCCGAGCAAAAGCATGGTGATCCCCGTGGTGCAGGGTGCGAATGCCGCGCCCACTGCGCTGGTGGCCGATGCCCATCGCGCGGGGCTGCTGGTCCATCCCTGGACGCTGCGGCCCGAGAACGCCTTCCTTCCCCTGAGCCTGAAATCTCCGCCCGCACAGGACGGCGCCCGGCGTGGCAATGCGCGCGCCGACATGGACGATTTCCTGCGCACGGGCATCGATGGCATCTTCACCGACGACCCGTCGGTGGGGCGAGCCGCCATTGACGCATTGCTCAAGTCGCGGCCTTGACCGGACGTGCTGCCGTGCGCCGGCCCGCTGCCTGCGCCTGCTCCAGCCACTGCTGGCGGCGTGCGGCATCGGCGCCGAGCACGGGTCCGAAACTGTGTATGCGCACGGGCCGGATGCCGCTGAACTCCAGGATGGCACGGCGCATCTGGTGATGGCCCGGCATGTGCGCCAGCCAGCGGTAATACCAGGGCGGGGAATCCATGCTCACCAGCAGATCGGCGGTGCGGCCGGCCAGCAGCCGGTCCCACAGCATCGAGCCCTTGCGGTACTTGAAGGCGAAGCCCGGCAGAAAGATGCGGTCGATGAAGCCCTTGAGCAAGGCCGGCAGGCCGCCCCACCAGGTCGGATAGACCCAGGCCAGGTGGCTGGCCCACAGGATGTCGGCCTGGGCCTGCTGCAGGTCAGGCTCCAGGGGCTGATCCTGGCGATAGCCGGCGCGCAGCAGCGGGTCGAATTCCAGTTCGCCCAGGCGCAGCGTGCGCACTTGGGCACCGCTGTCGCGTGCGCCCTGGGCGTAGGCATCGGCCAGGCCGGCGCACAGGCTGCCGGCCGACGGGTGGCCGAGGATGATCAGGATGCGCTGGGGATGATGGGGGTGCGTGGTGCTTGGAGACATGGCGGCCATGTTCGCCTTGCCCCAAGGGGCAGGGTCAAGACCCTGGATCAAGCCATGGCGGTTTCGCAGGCGCGTTCTCTGGAATCCGCCGGCTCCAGGCGGCATTCGAGCAGCTCACGCTCCAGTGCGGCCAGCTGCGTCTGCAGTCCCTGAAGGTGCTGCATCTGCGCCTGCACCTGCTCGCGGCGGCCGCGCAGCAGCCGGGCCAGCGCGTCCCAGCTGTCGGCGTGGTCCAGGCGCTGCAGGCCATGCAGCTCGTCGAGTCGAAAGCCCAGCCCCAGCGCCTGGCGGATGCGCTGCACCAGCACCAGATCCTGCTGTCCATACACGCGGTAGCTGCCTGCCCGCGCCACGGCACCGAGCAGGCCCCGTGATTCATAGAGCCTGACGGCCTTGGGCGAGCAGCCGGCGCGTCGGGCGAGTTCTCCGATATACATGGGGCGTGATCGTAGTCGCTGGCGCCGGGCTCTCATGGTCTGCATGGCGTTGGCGCACAATGACCGGATCGCGGCGCTGGCTTCGCTCGAACGGTGCGCCCATCCCTGACACGAGGACCCACCATGAATGCACGCACTCCTTCACAACTGCTGCAGCCCGCAGCCGCGCTGGACCGGATCAGCCGCTCCTGGGACGAGCGCATCGTCCCGGCGCTGACCGAGTACATCGCCATTCCCGCCAAGTCGCCCATGTTCGCGCCCGACTGGGAGCAGCAGGGCCACCTGGAGACCGTGCTGCGCAATGCGGCCGACTGGGTGCAGGCGCAGAAGGTGGCCGGCCTGACGCTGGAGATCGTGCGCCAGCCGGGCCGCACGCCAGTGCTGTTCTTCGAGGTGGAAGGCACGCAGGACAAGGCGGTTTCCAGCCCCACGGTGCTGATGTACGGCCATCTGGACAAGCAGCCCGAGTTCGACGGCTGGCGCAGCGACCTGGGTCCGTGGACGCCCAAGTACGAGAACGGAAAGCTGTACGGGCGCGGCGGTGCCGATGATGGCTACGCGGTCTACGCCAGCATCGCGGCCGTGCAGGAGCTCAAGCGCCAGGGCGTGCCGCACCCGCGCATCCTGGGCCTGATCGAGACCTGCGAGGAAAGCGGCTCGCGCGACCTGTTGCCCTATGTCGATGCCCTGCGTCCGCGCCTGGGCGATGTGGGCCTGGTGATCTGCCTGGACAGCGGCGCCGGCAACTACGACCAGCTGTGGCTGACCACCAGCCTGCGCGGCATGGCCAGCGGCACGCTGAAGGTGGAGATCCTCACGGAGGGCGTGCACTCGGGCGATGCCTCGGGCGTCGTGCCGTCGTCCTTCCGCATCCTGCGCCAGGTGCTGGACCGTCTGGAGGACAGCAAGACCGGGCGCCTGCTGCCCGCCAGCTTCCACTGCGAGGTCCCGGCCGACCGCATGGCCCAGATGCGCGCCACGGCGGCCATCCTCGGCGAGGAGACCTATGCGCGCTTTCCCTGGGCGCACTACGACTGCGGCGGCTCCACGCTGTTTGCCCTGCCCACCACCACCGACCCGGTGCAGGCGCTGGTCAAGCGCACCTGGGAGCCCACGCTGAGTGTCACAGGCGCAGAGGGCCTGCCCGCGCTGCAGGATGCCGGCAACGTGCTGCGGCCCTACACGGCCTTCAAGCTCAGCCTGCGCCTGCCGCCCCTGGTCGATGCCGCCGCCTGCGTGCAGGAGATGAAGGCGCTGCTGGAGGACAACGCGCCCTACCAGGCCCGTGTGACCTGGCAAGGGCTGTCGGGTGCCAGCGGCTGGAATGCGCCAGCCATGGACGGCTGGTTCGAGGACGCGCTCAACGCCGCCAGCCAGGCGCATTTCGGCGCTTCCTGCGGCTACATCGGGCAGGGCGGCACGATTCCGCTGATGAACATGCTCAGCCAGGGCTTTCCCAAGGCCCAGATGATGGTCTGCGGCGTGCTCGGCCCCAAGAGCAACGCCCACGGTCCCAATGAATTCCTGCACGTGCCCTATGCCAAGAAGCTCACGGCCGCCGTGGCCCAGGTGATCGCCGCCATGGCCGGGACGCAGGCAGCTTCCGAAGCCGGTGCCGGCACTGCCGGCGTGGCGTGATGGCAGCGTCTGCCCCCGCACCCGTTCCTGCATCTGCCTCGCAAGGCCAGGCCACGCGCCTTGCGTCCAGCGACGGCGCCGAGCTGTCACTGCGCGACTGGCCCGTGGACGAGGGCCCGGCGCGCGCCACCGTGCTGCTGGTGCACGGCCTGGGCGAGCACATCGGCCGCTATGCGGCACTGGCCCAGCGGCTCAATGCCTGGGGCTATGCCGTACGCGGCTACGACCAATATGGCCACGGACGCTCGGCAGGGCCGCGCGGTGGCCTGACGGGCGACAACCGGCTTCTGGACGACCTGGCGGCCGTGGTGGATGACACGCGCGCCCGGCAACCGGCCGGCCAGCCGCTGGTGCTGTTGGGCCACAGCCTGGGCGGCCTGGTGGCGGCGCTGTTCGTGGCCCGGGCCATCCGGCCTGTCGATGCGCTGGTGCTGTCCTCGCCAGCCCTCGATGTGGGTCTGTCGCCGATCCAGAAATTGCTCGTTGGCACGCTGCCGCACCTGCTGCCCGATCTGCGCGTGTCCAACGGCCTGCAGATTCCGTATCTCTCGCACGACGTGGCGGTCTGCGATGCCTACCGCGCCGATCCGCTGTGCCACGACCGCATCAGCGCACGGCTGGCGCGCTTTCTGGCGCAGGGCGGCCCGCAGGTGCTGGCCCGTGCGGGCAGCTGGCGTGTGCCCAGCCTGTTGCTGTGGGCAGGGGACGACAGGCTGGTGGCGCCGGCCGGCAGCCAGGCCTTTTCCGACCGTGCGCCGCCGGCCGTGGTGCAGGCGCAGTGCTTTGACGGCGCCTACCACGAGCTGTTCAACGAAAGCGATGCCTTCGCCGCGCCCGTGTTCGCAAGGCTGCGGCAGTGGCTGGGCCGGTTCAGTCCAGCGTGAGCGCCGCCAGCGCGGCCAAGGGCGCGGTTTCCGCGCGCAGAACGCGTGGACCCAGCGTGACGGGCACGAAACCCTGGGCGCGGGCCAGGGCCTCTTCGGCCGGAGAGAGGCCCCCTTCGGGGCCCGATAGAAAGACCACGGGCGCATCCTCGGCCGTGGCGTCCACGATCTCGCCCAGCGGCCGGGTTCCCTCGCCCAGCGACAGCAGCAGCCGCAGCGTGCCGGGCGGCAGCTGTTTCGCGCCGCCCTCCAGCCAGTCTTGCAGGTCGGTGGGCGCATGCAGCGGCGGCACGCGGTTGCGTGTGCACTGCTCGCAGGCCGACACGGCCACGGCCTGCCAGTGCGCCAGCTTTTTCTCGGCGCGCTCGCCCTTGAGCTTGAGCACGCTGCGCTCGGCCACCAGCGGTGTGATGCTGGCGGCGCCCAGCTCGGCGGCCTTTTCCACCAGCCAGTCCATGCGTTCGTTGGCCGTGATGCCTGCCAGCAGGTGCACGGGGCGCAGCGGTTCGCGTTCCACGGCGTGGTGCGCGCCTATGCGCACGGCCACGTCGCTGCGGCCCATGCGCAGCACGGTGGCCTCGAACTCGCCGCCGCTGAAGCCTTCGCCGGCACGGCCCTGAAAGAGGGTGATGCCGTCGCCGGGCTGCAGGCGCAGCACCTGCACATGGCGCGCCGCACCGGGCGGCAGTTCGATGTCGTCGCCGCTGCGCAGCGCGCTGGGGCAGTGAAAGCGTGGCATGGCGTACCTGTCCTCAAACGCGCCCGTAGGCCCAGCCCACCTGGGGCTGAATGTTCTCGATCTGGTCCACCAGGCGCAGCAGCGGCGTCAGTTCGCGGTAGCGGCTGCAGGTGGCGCGGATGTAGTGGATGAAGCGCGGCGTATCCGCCAGGTAGCGGGGCTTGCCGTCTCGCAATGTCAGCCGTGCAAAGATGCCGGCCACCTTGAGGTGGCGCTGCAGCCCCATCCACTCCACGCCACGGTAGAACTCGCCGAAATCGTCGCCCCAGCCGCTTTGGCTGCGCGCGCCCACCAATCCCGACTTGCGTGCCTTTTCCCAGTAACGCACGGTAATGTCGATGACAAAGTCCTCTTCCCAGCTGATGAAGGCATCGCGCAGCAGGCTGGCGATGTCATAGGTCACTGGGCCGTAGACCGCATCCTGGAAGTCCAGCACGCCCAGCGGGCCGCTGGCGGTCACGGGCTGCATGAGATTGCGCGTCATGAAGTCGCGGTGCACGAAGACGCTGGGTGCCGCCAGGTTGTGGGCCACGATCTGGTCGAAGGCCTTGGCCAGCGTGGCCTGCTGCCTGTCGTCGAGCACGGTCTCGCGGTGGCGCGCGATGTACCAGTCGGGGAACAGTTGCAGTTCGCGGCGCAGCAGGGCGTCGTCATAGGCGGGCAGCACGTCGGGGCGCGAGGCGGTCTGCCAGGCCAGCAGCACCTCCAGCGCCGAGCGGTACCAGGCTTCCGCGTCCTGGGGCTTTTCCGGGTCCAGCGCCTCGATGACGGTGTGGCCGCCCAGGTCGGACAGCAGCATGAAGCCGTGCACGGCGTCCCAGTCCAGGATCTGCGGCACGGCCAGGCCGGCCGAGGCCATCAGTGCCTGCACCTTGGCGAAGGGCGCGCAGTCTTCCTTGTCCGGCGGGGCATCCATGACGATGAGGCTGGCGCCGGCGGCGGTGTCCAGGCGCAGATAGCGGCGAAAGCTGGCATCGGCCGATGCCGGGCGCAGGGTTTCGGGGCGCAGCGCGTGGCGGGCGGACAGCGGGGCCAGCCAGGCGTCGAAGGCGGCATGGCGGGCGGGGTCGGCCCAGACAACGCCGGCCGTGGGGGTGTTTGGATGGCTCATGGATAATCGCGATTCTACAAACCGCCACCCCGGCGAATGCCCGGCGGTGATGCTAGGCTTGCGCCTTTGTCCACCCGCCGCTGTTGACCACCGTGTACCTCCGACCGCCGCTCCCCGATCCGCTGGCTGCCCGCGCGCCCGCGCGCCCCGCTGTACGCCCGCTGGCCTGGCTTGTGGCTCTCGCATGGGCCGGTGGCTCGACGCTGGCCCAGGCCCAGCCCGCTGCGGCCGATGAAGGCCGGCTGCAGCAGGTGCGCCCGCTGCGCCCCAGCACGCTGATGCAGGAAACCTACCCTGAGGCGGTCCGCTCCCAGCAGCCCGTCTACGTGCGTGGCGACGCGCTCAGCGGCCAGCCGGACATCAATGCGGTGATCGAGGGCAATGCCGAACTGCGCCGCGGCGACACCATGATCCGCGCCGACCGGCTCGAATACCAGGTGCCCGACGACCGCGTTAATGCCTCGGGCGCCGTGCACATCAACCAGGCCGGCAATGTCTACGAAGGCTCGCAGCTGGACCTGCAGGTCGATGCCTTCAAGGGCTTTTTCGACAACGCCGGCTACCGCTTCCTGGCCAACGGGGCCTACGGCAAATCCTCGCGCGTGGACTTCATCGACCGCGACCATGCCGTGGTCCATGACGCGACCTACACCACCTGCCAGCGCGATGACGAAGCCACCTGGCAGCCGGCCTGGATGCTGCGCGCCCGGACCTTGCACATCGACATGGCCGAGGAAGTCGGCGTGGCCGAAGGCGCGGCCCTGCAGTTCAAGGGCGTGACCGTGCTGCCCGTGCCGCGCATGAGCTTTCCGCTGTCGGACAAGCGCAAGTCGGGCCTGCTGCCTCCCACCATGGGCCTGGACAAGCTCAGCGGCATCGAATACACGCAGCCCTACTACTGGAACCTCGCGCCCAACCGCGACATGACCCTGTATCCCTCGGTCATGAGCAAGCGCGGCGTCAACCTGGGCGCCCAGTTCCGCTATCTGGAGCCCACCTATTCGGGCGAGGCCTACGCGGCCTACATGCCGGGCGACCGCCAGCGCGACCGTGACCGCTGGGCCTACTCGCTGCAGCACCGGGGCGTCATCAGCTCGCCCATCGGCGGCCTTGGGTTGAACATGAACCTCAACCGCGTCAGCGACGACAACTACTGGCGTGATTTCCCGCTGGCCGCCCGTTCCTTGCGCGAGCGCCTGCTGCCCAACGACGTGAACCTGTCCTGGGCGCGTGGCGACGGGGTGCTGACCCTGCGCACCCTGTACTGGCAGACCATGCAGGACGCATCGGCGCCCATTGCCCCGCCCTACGGCATGAAGCCGCAGCTGCAATGGCGCTACACGCCGCTGGACCTGCCGCACGGCCTGGACTTCAGCTTCGTGGCCGACACCACGCGCTTCGAGATCGACAAGCCCCTGGCCGGCATGACCTACAACAACGGCCAGCGCAGCTACATGCAGGCGCAGCTGAGCCGTCCCTTCCTGTCGCCGGGCGCCTTCATCACGCCCAGGATCCAGTTGCACACCAGCAACTACCAGGTGGACCGCCTGATGAGCAACGGCAGCCGCAATGCCTCGCGCACGCTGCCCACGGTCAGTGTGGACAGCGGCTTGGTGTTCGAGCGCGACACCACGCTGTTCGGCCGCCAGCTGCTGCAGACCTTCGAGCCGCGCGCCTTCTACACCTACACGCCCTACCGCGACCAGAGCTTTCTGCCGCTGTACGACACGGCGCGCAACGACTTCAACTTCGCGAGCATCTACTCCGAAAACGACTACAACGGCCAGGACCGCATTGCCGACAACCACCTGCTGACCCTGGGCGCGACCACACGCCTGATCGACGGGGCCACGGGCGCGGAGAAGGCGCGCTTCGGCATTGCGCAGCGCGTGCGTTTCTCCGACCAGAAGGTCATCCTGCCCGGCGAGGTGCCTGCCACCAGCCGGCTGTCCGACGTGCTGCTGGGTGCGGCCATCAACTGGACCGATGCCTGGTCCACCGAAGGCACGACCCAGTACAACCGCGACCTGAACCGCCCGGTGCGCACCACCTTCGGCGCGCGCTACAGCCCCAGCTCCTACCGCACGGTGAACGTGGCCTACCGTACCCAGTACGACACCGTGGCACGCACCGATGCCAGCAAGCTGGTCGATGTGGGCTGGCAATGGCCCATCAACGACCTCTGGGGCGACAAGGGCCGTGACCTGGGGGCCGGCCGTGGCCAGGGCGGCGGCCGCTGGTACACGGTGGGCCGGCTGAACTACAGCCTGAAGGACCGCAAGCTCGTCGATACCGTGGTCGGGCTGGAGTACGACGGCTGCTGCTGGATTGGCCGCGTGGTGCTGGAGCGCCTGCAAAGCTCCATCACCCAGTCCAACACCCGGCTGCTGTTCCAGATCGAGTTCGTAGGCTTCTCGCGGCTGAGCCTGGGTGCCGACCCGCAGCGCAGCCTCAAGCAGAATGTGCCGCGCTACCAGTACCTGCGCGAGTCGGTGACGCCGCCCAGCCGCTTCACCAATTACGATTAGAGCCAAGGCTCCAAACACGCTTTTTGCAAGGCATCTCTCCCATGCGTTTTCTTTCCCAGACCCATTGCTGCGCAGCGGCCGCTGTGGCGCTGGCCTTGCTGGCCACCACAGCCCAGGCGCAAGGCCTGCGTGTTCCGGGCCAGTCCAGGGCGCCCCAGGCCGGCGATGCCTCCGTCTCGCGCGCGCTGGACGCCACCAACCAGCCCTTGTCGCGTGATCGCGGCAGCAATGCCGGCGTGCGCTCGGCCGACTACATCGTGGCCGTGGTCAACTCCGAGCCCGTGACCAACAACGAGGTGCGGGCCCGCATGGCGCGCGTGGCGCAGAACATTGCCGAGCAGGGCGGCCAGATGCCGCCCGAGGCGCTGCTGGCCCGCGAGGTGCTGGAGCGGCTGATCGTGGAAAAGGCCCAGCTGCAGGAAGCCAAGGACACGGGCCTGCGCGTGGATGACTACGCCGTGGACCAGGCGCTGACCAATGTGGCGCGGCAAAACGGCCTGGACAAGGCCGGCCTGCAGTCACGCCTGCGGGCCGAGGGCGTGAACGAAAAGCAGTTCCGCGAAGAACTGCGCCGCCAGATCACGCTGCAGCGCCTGCGCGAGCGCGATGTGGACGGCCGCGTGCGCGTGACCGAAGCCGACATCGACCGCTACCTGGCCGAGCAGCGCAGCGGCGGCGCCGACAAGGCGCCGGCGGCCGTGAACCTGGGCCACATCCTGATCGCCGTGCGCGAGGATGCCAGCCCCGCCGAAGTGGCCGAGCGCGAAGCCCGCGCCAAGCAGGCTGCCGAGGCGGCCCGCACGCAAGGCGACTTCCTGGCCGTGGTCAAGGAGTTCTCCGATGTGCCCGACGGCCAGGGCGGCGGCGCCATGGGCATGCGCCCGCTGGACCGCTACCCCGAACTGTTCACCAAGGCCGTGGGCCAGACGCCGCAGGGCGGCATCGTCGGTCCCTTCCGTTCGGGCGCGGGCTTTCACGTGCTCAAGGTGCTGGAGAAGTCGCAGGCCGGCATGCCTTCCGTGGTCACGCAAAACCATGCGCGCCACATCCTGCTGCGCATCGGCGACCAGATGACCGAGGCCGATGCCGCCAAGCGCCTGGCCGACTACAAGCGCCGCGTGGACAGCGGCCAGGCCAGCTTCGAATCGCTGGCCCGCGAGTTCTCGCAGGACGGCAGCGCGCGCAACGGCGGCGATCTGGGCTGGGCCTCGCCCGGCCAGTTCGTGCCCGAGTTCGAGCAGGTGCTCAATGCGCTGCAGCCCGGGCAGGTCAGCGACCCGCTGGTCTCGCGCTTCGGTGTGCACCTGATCCAGCTCATCGAGCGCCGCCAGGCCGCGCTGACGCCGCGCGAGCAGCGCGACATGGTGCGCAACGTGGTGCGCGAGCGCAAGCTCGAAACCGACTACCAGACCTGGCTGCAGGAGCTGCGTGGCCGCGCCTACGTCGAGTACCGCGAGCCCCCGCAATAAGACACCCCCCAAGCAGCCATGGCTGCGGCAGTCCACAATGGAAGGCGGTGCCATGGCGCACCGCCTTGCTTTTTCTATGAAACACATTCCTCGCAAACGCTTCGGCCAGAACTTCCTGACCGATGGCGGCATCATCGACGGCATCGTGCGTGCCATCGATCCCCGGCCGGGCCAGTCCATGGTCGAGATCGGTCCGGGCCTGATGGCCCTGACCCAGCCCCTGGTCGAGCGCCTGGGCCGGCTCACCGTGATCGAACTGGACCGCGACCTGGCCGTGCGCCTGCGCCTGCACGAGCAGCTCGACGTGGTCGAGTCCGACGTGCTCAAGGTGGACTTTCGCGCCATCGCTGCGCGCCTGGGCGTGCCCAAGCTGCGCATTGCGGGCAACCTGCCCTACAACATCTCCAGCCCCATCCTCTTTCACCTGCTCGAGCAGGTGGACGTGGTCGAGGACCAGCACTTCATGCTGCAAAAGGAGGTCATCGACCGCATGGTGGCCTCTCCGGCCACGGCCGCCTATGGGCGGCTGACGGTCATGCTGCAGTGGCGCTATGCGATGGAGAGCGTGCTGTACGTGCCGCCCGAGAGCTTCAATCCGCCGCCCAAGGTGGACAGCGCCGTCGTGCGCATGGTCCCGCGCGAGGCGCCGGCGGCCCTGGACGCGAAGCTGCTGGAGGAGATGGTGCAGGTGGCCTTCAGCCAGCGGCGCAAGATCCTGCGCAACACGCTGGGGCGCTGGCTGGAAGCCAAGGGCTTTGACGGGGAGTTCGACCTGCAGCGCCGCGCCGAGGAAGTGCCGGTGTCCGAGTACGAGGCACTTGCAGCCCGGTTCACGCGCAGCTAGACGCAGGTGGCGCACGGCGCCAGCGCCCGCATGGGACGCTGGCGCCGTGCAATCAATGTGCGGCTCTTACAGGAAAGAGTAGAAGCAGCGGAACGGGATCTTGCGCTCGGCCCAGTACTCGGCCGCGTCGCGGAAGCTGTCCAGCAGCTGCTCGCGCACTTCCTTGTCGAACTTGGGCGTGGTCGGGATCTGGTCGAGCACGAGCACAAAGCCCGGCTGCGGGCCGGCCTTGTGGATGGGGTCGGTCAGGCAGTCGTAGAGCGCGTCGAAGTTCTTGCCGAAATGCGCGGGGAAGAAGAACTGCGTGGCCAGCAGTTCCAGGATGTCGGCCTTGGTCTGCGCATGGGCCAGGTTGGCATACAGAAAATGGCACCCCAGCGTCTCGGCCGCCTGTTGCAGATCCTCCACCCTGTAGGCGCGGATGGACTGCACGATGTTGGCGCGCACGTTCCGCAAAGGGGTGTCCGGGATCTTACGAAGTGGTGCATCCATCTCCGTGGCTCTTTCTCTAACGTGGATGTGGCCTGCGGGTACGGGCACGTGGCCTGCGGTGTCCCCGGGCTGTGGATGAAATGCAGACCCCTGCCAGCGCACTGCGTCGGACGCGGAGGGTCGAACTGGCTGCAAAGACTGGGTCGAGGTCATTCGATGATCTTGCGAAAGCTGCTGTAGTGGTCGCTGGTGTAGTAGCAGGCATCGGGCTGCTGGGGCTCTCCGCCGCAGACGATGCGGCGGGCTCCGCGGTCACGCGAGCCGGGCGTGCGCACCGTGTACTCACGGTAGTAGCCGCGCGACTGGCGCGGCAGGATGCGCTCGCGGTTGCCGAACACCGTGCCGTCCTTGTCGTGGGCAAAAGGCCCGCCGCGCAGGATCAGCGTATAGGTGGAACGGCCTTCGCGCGGCAGCTCTGACAGGGTGACGGTGGCCATGGCCGCCGTCGAATCCGCGCTCTCGGGCGCCGAGCGGCGCGCATCAGCGAGCGAGGGCGACAGCACAAAGGCGGCCCCGACGATGAGCGCTAGACCGGACTGGTACGCCTTGGCGGCGGCTGCCTTCAGCATCAACTACACCTTTCAGAAATCCAGGGAAGCCCTGAAATCTCGACCCGCTAGTGTGACGGAACACCCCTCAAAATGCAAGTTCTGCCTAAAAAACAGGCAGCTTGACTGAGGAAATGTCTGGGGATTGAACAGTGAGAAGGCAACTCTGCGCCTGAGTTGCCTTCCATTCAATGCAAATGCCGCCCGTTGTCTCAAAAACGCGCGCGGCCAAAACGAGGGACACCGAGCAAGGGCCGCCCCGCAGCGAGGGTGTCGTCCCCCTCCCGCGAAGCGAGAGAGGGCGCCGTGCACACGGGGGAAGCGGCGAAGCCGCTCAGGGGGAGCTTACCGATTAGCGTTAGCGTCCGCCACCGTCAGCGCCGTCATGTTGACGATGCGGCGCACCGTCGTGCTCGGCGTGAGGATGTGCACGGGACGGGCGGCGCCCAGCAGCACGGGGCCGATGGCAATGCCGCCGCCAGCGGCCTGCTTGAGCAGGTTGTAGCTGATGTTGGCCGCGTCGATGTTGGGCATGACCAGCAGGTTGGCATTGCCCAGCAGCGTGCTGTTGGGCATGAGCTGGGCGCGGGCCTTGCCGTCCAGGGCCACGTCGCCGTGCATCTCGCCGTCCACTTCCAGCCAGGGGGCCTGCTCGCGCAGCAGCTCCAGGGTCTGGCGCATCTTGACGGCGCTGGGCTGGTTGCTGGAGCCGTAGTTGGAGTGCGACAGCAGGGCGGCCTTGGGCTTGACGCCGAAGCGCATCATTTCCTCGGCGGCCATGATGGTGATTTCAGCCAGCTGCTCGGCCGTGGGGTCGTAGTTGACGTGGGTGTCCACCAGGAAGACCTGGCGGTCGGGCAGCAGCAGGCCGTTCATGCAGGCATAGGTCTGCACGCCGGCGCGGCGGCCGATCACCTGGTCCACGTACTGCAGGTGGTGCGATGTCTGGCCCCAGGTGCCGGTGATCAGGCCGTCCACTTCGCCCTTGTGCAGCAGCATGGAGCCGATCAGGGTCAGGCGGCGGCGCATCTCGATCCTGGCGATGGGCACGGTGATGCCCTTGCGCTCGGTCATGCGGTGGTAGGTCTGCCAGAAGTCGCGGTAGCGCTCGTCGTGCTCGACGTTGACCACGTCGTAGTCCTGGCCCTCCTTCAGGCGCAGGCCGAACTTCTCGATGCGCTGGGCAATGATGGCCGGGCGGCCGATCAGCGTGGGGCGCGCAATGCGCTCGTCCACCACGATCTGCGCGGCGCGCAGGATGCGCTCTTCCTCGCCTTCGGCATAGGCCACGCGCTTCTTGGTGGCCTTCTTGGCCGTGGCGAACAGCGGCTTCATCATCGTGCCCGAGGCATAGACGAAGGTCTGCAGATGGGCGCGGTAGGCGTCCATGTCCTGGATCGGGCGCTGGGCCACGCCGCATTCGGCGGCAGCCTGGGCCACGGCCGAGGCGATCTTCATCATCAGGCGCGGATCGAAGGGCTTGGGGATCAGGTACTCAGGACCGAAGCTCAGCTGCTCGCCCACGTAGGCTGCCGCCACTTCCTCGCTCTGCTCGGCCTGGGCCAGTTCGGCGATGGCGTGGACGGTGGCGATTTCCATCTCGGTGGTGATGGTGGTCGCGCCGCAGTCCAGCGCACCGCGGAAGATGTACGGGAAGCACAGGACGTTGTTGACCTGGTTGGGATAGTCCGAGCGGCCCGTGGCGATGATGGCGTCGCTGCGCACGGCCTTGACGTCTTCGGGAACGATTTCGGGGTTGGGATTGGCCAGCGCGAAGATCACCGGGCGCGCGGCCATCTTGACCACCATGTCCTGCTTGAGCACGCCGCCAGCGGACAGGCCCAGGAAGACGTCGGCGCCTTCGATGACCTGGCCCAGGGTGCGCAGCTCGGTGGCGCGTGCGAACTGGGCCTTGTCCTCGTCCATCAGTTCGGTGCGGCCTTCGTAGACCACGCCGGCCAGGTCGGTGACGAACACGTTCTCCCGGCGCAGGCCGACCTTGAGCAGCAGGTTCAGGCAGGCCAGGGCAGCGGCGCCCGCGCCCGAGGCGACGAGCCGGACCTCCTCGATCTTCTTGCCCGCGACCTTGAGCGCGTTGACCATGGCCGCAGCCACGGTGATGGCCGTGCCGTGCTGGTCATCGTGGAAGACGGGGATCTTCAGGCGGCGGCGCAGTTCGCGCTCCACGAAGAAGCACTCGGGCGCCTTGATGTCTTCCAGGTTGATGGCGCCGAAGGTGGGTTCCAGCGCGGCGATCACGTCGACCAGCTTTTGCGGGTCCTTCTCGTTGATCTCGATGTCGAAGACGTCCACGCCCGCGAACTTCTTGAACAGGACGGCCTTGCCTTCCATCACCGGCTTGGAGGCCAGCGCGCCGATGTCGCCCAGTCCCAGCACGGCCGTGCCGTTGGAGATCACGGCCACCAGGTTGCCGCGCGCCGTGTACTTGAAGGCGGCGGCCGGGTCCTTGACGATCTCTTCGCAGGGCGCTGCCACGCCGGGCGAGTAGGCCAGGGCCAGGTCATGCTGGTTGGCCATGGGCTTGGTCGGCACGATGGTCAGCTTGCCGGGCTTGGGAAACTCGTGGTATTCGAGTGCGGCACGGCGCAGCTGGGCACGTTTATCGGAAGGGGTCGGGGCCGTGTTGTCGGACATCAAGCGTCTCCAGCGAAGGCATGGCCAACGCACGCGCGGATCAGCCCGCGTGCCGTCGGCCGAGGTAGGGGGGAACCGATTGTAGGCCGACAGGCAATAGCCGGGCCCTGCTGTGAAACTGTTGTGATGCCTGGTTGCCCAATGTCCTGCGGCGGCGGCGGTCTTTGCTTGCGCGGCGCCGCAAAGCCGGGCAATCACATGGCGTCCATCAGATGGCGTCCAGCGGAAACACCGGGCGGCTGACCTGGGCGAACGGAAAGCGCGAATAGTCCGAGGTGGTCACGCCGGGGCTGTCGCACTCGACCAGGCCGGCGGACAGCGGCACGAAGACGGGCCGGCAGTACATGCGCGACTTGAGCAGCACGAAGCGAAAGCGCGTCGGGTCCATGCCCACGCAGTGGAACACGCCCAGGTCCCAGGGCTCGTGCGTCTGCTCGGTGATCACGATCTGCGCTGCGCCCGTGTCCAGGCAGACCGTGCGGCCCATGTGGCAGCGCTGGCCGGTGTAGATGGGGCCGCTGACCGTGTAGGTGCCGTCGCTGACGGCGCGCACCGTGCCGCGCAGCCGCAGCGGCTGCTTGTGAAGGCCTATGCCTTCGAGCGAGACCTTGTTGCCCAGCGCGATCTCCACCTCGGTGCCTTCGCCGGCCGCCGTGAGCGAGGCAACCGCTTCGGGGTCGCACAGCGGGCCCACGGCAATGCCTGACAGGCCCAGCTCCAGCGCGGTCTGCAGCACGTCCATGGTGTCGCAGGTGCCGCCGGACATGCAGTTGTCGCCATGGTCGAGCAGCAGCACGGGGCGGTCGGCTCCCTCGGCCAGGGCCTGGGCGCGGCGCAGCGAATCGGCCAGCGGCTCGCTGCGGTAGACGAAGTCGGCGCGGCGCTGCCAGATCCGGGCGGCCAGCGCGTCCACGCTCGCCTGGGTGGCCGCGCGCTCGTCGGTCCTGCAGGTGGCGACCACGCTCACGCAGGGCGCGGCGATGTCGGCCAGCGAGAAGCCGCCGAACACCGAGACCGCGGGCAGGCCCTCCGCTTCCAGGGCGCGCGCTGCGTTCACGGCGTCCAGCATGGGGCCGTCCAGCGTGGTGCTGCGCAGCGTGTGGCTCATCAGGGGCAGGCGGTGCCAGCACACGGCGTAGCGCGCGCGGCCGGCCAGCATGTCCAGCAGCAGCCGGCCCGCGTGCTCGCCGGTCTCGTACATGTCGATGTGCGGATAGGTCTTGAAGCCCACCATCACATCGGCATTGCCCACCATTTTTTCGGTGATGTTGCCGTGCAGGTCCAGCGCCACGCCAACGGGCACGCCGGGTGCGGCGGCGCGCACGCGTTCGAGCAGGTCACCTTCGCCGTCGGCACTGTTCTCGGCCACCATGGCGCCGTGCAGGTCCAGCAAGATGGCATCGCAGCCCGGCGCGGCCGCCACGATGCGGTGCGTGAGTTCGTCATAGGCGGCCGCATGCACGGGGCCGCTGGGATTGGAGGTGGCCGACACGGGCGTGACCAGGGTGGCGCCCGCCGCCTCGGCCAGGTCGATGAAGGCGGCCATGGCCGTGCGCATGCCCTTGTTGGCCGAATAGGCCGCCTCGCCATAGGTGGGCGCAAACGCCTCGATGGGCGTGGGCACGGGCGAGAAGGTATTGGTCTCGTGGTTGAGCCGGGCGATCAGGATCTTCATGCCGGCACCCCGCCGTCCGCTGCCTGCACCACGCCCGCGGCCGCCAGCATGGCGCGCAGCAGCACGTTGCAGCCGGCCTCCAGGTGGGCGGGCTCGGCATTCTCGATCTCGTTGTGGCTGATGCCGTCGGCGCAGGGCACGAAGATCATGGCGGCAGGCGCCACGCGCGCCAGGTAGACGGCATCGTGGCCCGCGCCGCTGACTACGTCCATGGCGCTGTAGCCCAGGTCGGCGGCATTGGCGCGCACGGCCTCCACCAGGTGTGGCGTGAACGGCTGGGGCGGGAAGTAGACGACCTGCTCCACGCCAACGGTCACGCCATGCGCGGCCGCAATGCGCTCGCAGGCCGCGCGCAGTGCGGCGTCCATGTCCAGCAACTGGCCGTCGTCCGGCGCGCGCAGGTCCACGCTGAGCTTGACGCCGCCCGGGATCACGTTGCGCGAGTTGGGAAACACCTCCAGCGATCCCACGGTGCCGCGCGCATGCGGCAGGCGGTCCAGGGCGATGCGGTTGACCTCGGCCACGATGCAGCTGGCGGCCAGCAGGGCGTCGCGGCGCAGCTCCATGGGCGTGGGGCCGGCATGGGCCTCCATGCCCTGCACGCTGACGTCGTACCAGCGCTGGCCCAGCGCGGCGCTGACCACGCCGATCACGCGTTCATGGTTTTCCAGCACCGGGCCCTGTTCGATATGGGCCTCGAAATACGCGCCCACCGCAGGCGCCGGGCCGGCCGGCCCGGCATAGCCGATGGCGCGCAGCGCCTCGTCCACGCTCACGCCCTGGGCATCGCGCTGGGCCAGCGCATGCTCCAGCGTGAAGGCATTGACGAACACGCCCGAGCCCATCATCACGGGCACGAAGCGCGAGCCTTCCTCGTTGGTCCACACGGCCACTTCCAACGGGGCGCGCGTGCGCACGCCGCCATCGCCCAGCGTGCGCAGCACCTCCAGCCCGGCCAGCACGCCGTAGTTGCCGTCGAACTTGCCGCCCGTGGGCTGGGTGTCGATGTGGCTGCCCGTCATCACGGGCGGCAGCGCATCGTCCAGGCCCGCGCGGCGCGCGAAGATGTTGCCGATGGCATCGACGCGGATGCTGCAGCCGGCCTCGCGCGCCCACTGCACGAAGAGATCGCGCCCCTGGCGGTCCAGGTCCGTCAGCGCCAGGCGGCACACGCCGCCCTTGGGTGTGGCGCCTATGCGCGCCAGGTCCATCAGCGATTGCCACAGGCGGGCGCCGTCGGTGCGCAGCCCGGCCGCAACGGCGGCGGCTGCAAGAGGGGTACTGAGATCCATGAATGACTCCTGGGAATGCGAAAGGCGGTGGATCAGGCGATCCCTACACCGAGATACCGGTCCTTGATGGCGTCATCGGCCAGGAAAGCGGCATTGCCTGCCTCGTGCGCAATCGCACCCTGTTCGATGATGTAGTGGCGGTCGGCCAGCTGGGTGCAGACCTCCAGGTTCTGCTCCACCAGCAAGATCGCCACGCCAGCGGCCTTGATGGTCTTGAGCTGGGCCACGATCTCCTCCACGATCACGGGCGCCAGGCCCTCGACGGGCTCGTCCAGCATGAGCAGGCGCGGCGCGTTCATTAGGGCGCGGCCTATGGCCAGCATCTGCTGCTCGCCGCCCGACAGCTGGCCGCCACCGTTGCCGCGCCGCTCCTTGAGGCGCGGGAAGATGCGGTAGATGTCGGCCAGCTGCCAGGGCGAGCGCTTGCGCTGGCCCAGCATCAGGTTCTCCTCCACCGTGAGCAGCTTGAAGATGCCGCGGTGCTCGGGCACCAGGCAGATGCCGCGCTGGGCCACCTGGTGCGTGGCCAGCCGGTGCACGGGCTCGCCGCCGAAGCGGATCTGCCCCTGCGAGGGCTGCATCACGCCTGCGATGGACTTGAGCGTGGTGGTCTTGCCCGCGCCGTTGCGGCCCAGCAGCGTGACCAGCTCGCCGTCCTGCACCTGCAGCGACACGCCCTGCAGCACATGGCTCTTGCCGTAGTGGGCGTGTATGCCCTCGACCGAAAGCAGGGGACCGCTCATGCCTTTCCTCCCGTGATCATGTTGCCCAGATAGGCGCTGCGCACACGCTCGTCGGCGCGGATCTCGTGGGGCAGGCCTTCGGCCAGCACACGGCCCTGCTGCATGACGGTGATGGTGTCGGAGATGTCCATGACGATGTTCATGTTGTGCTCGATGAGCACCACGGTGTGCTCGTCCCTGAGGCCCTGGATCAGGCGCTTCATCTCGTCCAGGTCGTCGATGCCCATGCCCGAGGTCGGCTCGTCCAGGAAGATGGCCTTGGGCCGCGCGGCCAGGGCCATGCCCACCTCCAGCCGCCGCTGCTGGCCGTGCGAGAGGTTGCCGGCCGGCGTGTCCGCATGGCGCTCCAGGCCCAGGCGCGAGAGCACGCTGGCCACGGTATCGGCCAGGGCGCGAGCGCCCACGGGCGCGTTCCAGCAGTCCAGGGCCCTGGCGGGGGCCACGCCCTGCGCGGCCAGGCGCAGGTTCTCGCGCACGGGCAGGGTCAGGAACAGGCTGGTGACCTGAAAGGACCGTGCCATGCCACGGCGCACGCGGCGGTGGTCGGGCTCGCGCGTCACGTCGTGGCCGTCGAAGACGATGCGCCCGCCGCTCACGCTCTTGGTGCCCGTGAGCATGTGGAACAGCGTGGTCTTGCCCGCACCGTTGGGGCCGATCACCGAGTGCACGGTGTGGGCGCGGACCTTGAGGTCCACGCCGCCCAGGGCGACGAACTTGTCATAGCGTTTCTCGACGCCCACGGCTTCGAGCAGGATGGGAGATGCTGCGGCGCTCATGCCTGGCCTCCTTTGGTTTCTGCAGCGGCCGCCGCGGCATCTGCCGGCCCTTTGCGGCGCACCAGGGCCCACAGGCTCTCGCCCAGGCCCCACAGGCCGCGCTGCAGGCCCAGGCTCACGATCATCAGCACCACGCCCAGCAGCAGCAGCCAGCGCGGCCACAGCGTGGACAGCCAGTCGCCCAGCAGCACGTAGAAGGCCGCGCCCAGCACCGAGGCCAGCAGGTTGCCCGTGCCGCCGATCACGGTCATCACCAGGATCATTTCGCTGGTGTGGTACTCGGCATTGGACAGCGGGGCGATGCCCGTCATCATGGCGTGCAGCGCGCCGGCCAGGCCCGTGACCGCGCCCGAGATCACGAAGGCCTGCAGCTTCAGCAGCCTCAGGTCGTAGCCCACGGCGGCGGCGCGCTCCTCGTTGTCGCGCACGGCCAGCAGCGTGCGGCCGAACATGGAGTCGCAGACGCGGCGCAGCAGCCAGAACACCACCAGAAAGAGCACGGCCACAAAGCCGTAGTACTGCCAGGGCGTGGCCAGCGGCCACAGCGTCTGGCCGGCCACCGCGAGGGCGGGGCGGGGCACATCGAGCAGGCCGTTGTCGCCGCCGGTGATGTCCGTGGCCGAGTAGGCGATGAAGTAGAACATCTGCGCAAACGCCAGGGTGAGCATCACGAAATAGGTTCCGCGCTGGCGTATGGCCACCCAGCCGACGATGGCCGCGCCCACGGCGCCCATGGCGGTGGCGGCCAGCAGGGCCAGCGGCATGGGCAGGGGCCAGCGCGTCAGCAGCAGGGCGATGGTGTAGCTGCCCAGCCCGAAGAAGATGCCCTGCCCGAAGGACAGCAGCCCCGTGTAGCCTAGCAGCAGATTGCAGCCCATGGCCGCGAGGCCGAAGATCAGCACCTCGCTGGCCAGCGAGCCCGACTGCATGCACAGCGGCATGGCGACCACGATGGCCAGCGCGAGAAGGAGATGGGAATGCCTGGTCATGGTCTTCATCCTTTGCGGCCCAGCAGGCCATGGGGTCGCAGCAGCAGCACGGCGGCCATGGCCACGTAGATCATCAGGCGCGCGCCCTCGGGCCACAGCGTGCTCATCACGCTTTGCACGATGCCGATCAGCAGGCCGCCGACCAGGGCGCCGCCGAAGCTGCCCAGCCCGCCCACGACCACGATCACGAACGCCACGCCCAGCGCCTCCACGCCCATGAAGGGCTCGGCGCCGCGTATGGGCGCGGCCAGCACGCCGGCCAGCGCCGCCGTGGCCGCGCCCAGCGCGAACACCAGGCTGAAGATGCGCAGCACGTTCACGCCCAGCAGGGACACCATCTCGGTCGATTCGCTGCCCGCGCGCACCGCGCTGCCCAGCCGCGTGCCTTCCAGCAGCCACCACAGCAGCACGGCCAGCACGGCGGTGAAGCCGATCACGAACAGCCGGTACTTGGGATAGACGAAGCTGCCCCACATCACCACGCCCTGCAGCAGATCGGGCACGGCCACGCTGTCGCCCAGCGGGCCCCATTGCACGATCACCAGCTCCTGCACCACCAGGGCCAGGCCCACGGTGACGATGATGTGGAACTCATGCGCCTTGGCATACACATGGCGCAGCATGAGCTTTTCCACCAGCCAGCCCAGCGCGCCCACGGCCAGCGGCACCACGATCAGGGACAGCCAGAAGCTCATGCCCCAGCGCGTCATCTGGTAGCAGAAATAGGCGCCCAGCAGGTAGAAGGCACCGTGCGCGAAATTCACGAAACGCAGCAGGCCGAAAACGATGGACAGGCCCACGGCCAACAGGAAATACAGCATGCCTATGCCGATCCCGTTGATGGTCTGAAGCAGATAGATGCTCATACAGGGTCCGAAACGATGGACGAAGGAGGCGAAGTGCCCGGTGGCTCTGAAGCACGCCGGTCATGGTGCTGTGCCTATGAAACTGGCGCAGCCTAAGTGAGGGACACCGAGGAAGGGCCGCCCCGCACCGAGGGTGTCGTCCCCCTCCCGCGAAGCGAGAGAGGGGGAAGGCGCGCAGCGCCTCAGGGGGAGCTCTAAACCAGCTTGCAGCCGGTCTGGTCTACGGGCAGGAAGGACTTGCCGGAGCTGACCACATCCACGTAGTCGTCCTTGTTCTTCATCTTGGACTTGGCCTTGCCCTTGAGCAGGTAGTAGTTCTTGAGCACCTGGTGGTCTGCCTTGCGCACCTCTTCCTCGCCCGTCAGGCCCTGGTACTTCATGCCTTCCAGCGCGGCGACTACGGCCTTGGGGTCGACCGTGCCGGCCTTGACGATGGCATCGATCATCAGCTTGGTGCAGATGTAGTGGCCGGCCAGGCTGTAGTTGGGATTGGCCTTGAACTTGTCGTTGCAGCGCTGCACCAGATCACGGTTGAGCGGCGTGTCCACCGTGTGCCAGTACTGGGCGCCGAAGTACACGCCGTCGCACAGGTCGGCGCCCAGCGACTCGAACTGCTCCAGCCCCGAGGCCCAGGCGATCAGGATGGTCATGTTCTTGTTCATGCCGAAGCTGATGGCCTGGCGCAGCGTGTCCGAGGACTGGGCGCCGAAGTTCAGCAGCAGCAGCACGTCGGGCTTGGCCGCCACGGCATTGGTCAGGTAGCCGCTGAACTCCTTTTCGGTCAGCGAGTGGTAGCTGTTGCCCACATGCTCGATGCCCTTTTCCTTGAAGATGTTCTTGGCCGCCGTGAGCAGGCCGTCGCCGAACACGTACTGCGGCGTGATGGTGTACCAGCGCTTGGCCTTGGGCAGGGATTCGATCAGCGGGCGCACGGTCTGCTCGATGGCGCCGAAGGTGGGTGCCGACCAGCGGAAGGTGGCGCTGTTGCAGTCCTTGCCCGTGATCTCGTCTGCGCCTGCGGTGGTGATGAAGATGCCGCCGGCCTTCTCGGCCTCCTTGCCCATGGCCAGCGCCTCCGACGACAGGATGCCGCCTGCGAAAAAGCGCGTGCCCTGCTGCTGCGAAGACTCCTGCAGCTTGCGCACGGCCGTGGCGGGCTTGCCCTCGGTGTCCAGCACGGTGTAGGCCAGCGGGCGGCCCAGCGCCTTGCCGTATTGCTCTATGGCCAGCTTCATGCCCAGGTCCGCGTACTTGCCGTTGGCCGCGAAGGCGCCCGACATGGGCACGGGGCAGGCGAACTGGATGCTGTCCTTGGACTGCGCCCAGACGCTGCGGCCCAGGCCCAGCGATGCGGGCAATGCGCCCAGTGCCGAGAGTTGCAGGAGGTGACGACGTTGCATGGGATCTCCGTGATGGGGACTGAAGGCGCTGCGGCCCGGGTACGCTTTTCAGAGCAAGTTGCATGCCAGACGAAACGGGTGCGTGCAGGCTCCTTGATTCATATTTATAGTGATAAATAGAAGGAATAGGGCGCGTGCTTACCCTAGGCGCAAACGCCCACGCGCCATGGCGGTGCATACTGCACCAAACCCGTATGCAGACTGGGCGCGGACACGATCCGGTGCCCTTCCGGAGAACACAACAATGGCTACACCCAAGTCCGCCCCCCTGGCGATCCGGCAGCTCAAGCGCCCGGATCTGGTGGCCCAGGAGATCAAGCGCCTGATCACCGAAAAGAACCTCAGCCCCGGCGACCGCCTGCCGCGCGAAAGCGAGCTGCAGGCCCAGTTCCAGGTCAGCAAGGGAACGATCCGCGAGGCTCTCAAGTCGCTGGAAGTGCAGGGGCTGATCACCATCTCCACGGGCCCTTCGGGCGGGGGCATGGTCGTGGAGGTGCCGCTGGACCGCACGCTGCAGTTCATGCAGAACTACCTGTTCTTCCAGGAGGTGACCATCGACGACATCTACACGGTGCGCCAGATGCTGGAGCCCGAGCTGGCGGCAGGCGCCGTGCCCCATCTGACCGAGGCCGATTTCGAGGCCCTGGAGCACAGCATCGCCTGCTGCGATCCCACGCAAAGCAGCGACGACCTGGTGAGCCAGCGGCGCGAGGACGTGAACTTCCACGACATCCTGGCGGCCGCCAACCCCAACCCGTTTCTGCGCTTCACCTGCGAGCTGATCAACGAGATGATCCGCCAGCTCATCGTCTTCGCCAACCGTACTCCGCAGGCCGAGCACCGGCGCTTCGGCGAGGCCAATGCGCAGTTCCACCGCAGCATCGTGCAGGCCGCGCGCGAGCGCGATGCTGCGAAGGTGCGCGCATTGATGCAGGAGCACATGCGCGATGCGGCCAGCAGCGTCAAGCGCATGAAGGGCCGCATCCAGGGCCGGCTCATCCTCGATGCCGACAGCCTGCGCAGCCCGCGTCCGCGACGCGCCGTGCAGCCGGTGGAAAAGGCCGCAGCGACAGCGCCAGGGACTGCGCCAAAAACAACGGCAAGGGCGAGCGCAAGGACCACCGCGAAGGCCCCGGCAAAGGCCCCCGCAAAAACCATCCCAAAGGCCTCCGCAAAGACGGCTGCGAAGGCTCCGGCAAAGTCGCCTGCAAAGGCCACGTCCGCGCGTCCCGCTGCCGCACGCAAGCGCGCGGCCTCCTGAGCTGTCCCGCACCGGTCATCGGCGCCCCACGCCACGCGTTTCGCGCTGCCCGCTGCTGGTATGCTGCCGCGCGCTTGGCCTTCACGCATTCCCCTCACGAGACAACAGCATGAGACAAACCCCTTTCGCATCCTCCCGCACCCCGGTGCGCCGCGCAGCCCTGTGGCACGCCCTGGCCGGCGGCCTGGCGCTGGCGGCCACGCTGGCGGCGCCCCTCGCCCATGCCCAGGGCGCAGGCAGCTATCCGTCCAAGACCATTCGCCTGGTCGTGCCCTTCGCACCCGGTGGCTCCACCGACATCCTGGGCCGCCTGCTGGCGCAAAAGCTGGGCGAGAGCATGCACACCACGGTGGTGGTGGACAACAAGCCCGGTGCCAACGGCACCATCGGCTGCGACCTGGTGGCCAAGGCGCCGGCCGACGGCTACACCGTGGTGCTGGGCGACGTGGGCTGCATGGCCATGGCCAAGGGCCTGTATACCAAGCTGCCCTATGACCCGCTGCGCGACTTCGCGCCCATCAGCCTGGTGGCGCGCAGCCCGCTGGTGCTCACCGTGGGAGCGCAAAGCCCGTTCCACTCACTCAAGGAGCTAACGGCGGCGGCCCAGGCCCAGCCCGGCAAGCTCAACTACCCCTCGTCGGGCACGGGCGGACCCAACCATCTGGGCGCCGAGCTGTATGCCATGCAGGCCAAGGTCAAGATCGGCCACGTGCCCTACAAGGGCAGTGCGCCTTCGGTGGTGTCGCTGGCCGCCGGTGAGACCGACTTCGGCTTTCTCACGGCCGTGACCATTGCCGCGCAGCTCAAGGCCGGCAAGGTGCGCGCGCTGGCCGTGGCCCACAACGAACGCCTGCAGTCCATGCCCGACGTGCCCACCATGTCGGAGGCCGGCCTCAAGGACTTCACGGCCGATGCCTGGTTCCTCGCGGCCGTGCCCGCAGGCACGCCCAAGCCCATCGTGGACCGGCTCTACGCCGAGATCGCCAAGGCCCTGCCCGCGCCCGAGGTCAAGGAAAAGCTGGACGCCATGGGCGTGCTGCCCTCGGGCCTCAAGCCCGATGCCTCGGCCCAGTTCCTGCGCGTGGAAGTGGACAAGTGGCGCGATGTGATCAAGAACGCGGGCATCACGCTGGACTGATTTCGCAGCCTTGCCGTTGCCATGCAAAAAGCCCCTGCGGCCTCACGGCCCAGGGGCTTTTCTCATGTGCCGGAGATGCTCAGTTCGTTTCGGTCAGGGCATCGCCCAGGGCGCTGACCAGCCGCTCGATCTCGGCCTTCTCGCTGATGAAGGGCGGCGCGATCTGGATGGTGTCGCCGCCGTAGCGCACGTAAAAGCCCTTGTCCCAGCACTTCATGGCGATCTCGTAGGGACGGCGGGCCGGCTCGCCGGGCAGCGACTCGATGGTGAAGCCCGCAGCCAGGCCGAAGTTGCGGATGTCGGCCACATGCTTTGCTCCCTTGAGGCTGTGCACGGCCTGCTCGAAGAACGGGGCCAGCGCGCGCACGCGGCCCGGGCCGTCCTCGCGCTGCAGCAGGTCCAGCGCGGCCACGCCCGCCGCGCAGGCAATGGGGTGGGCCGAGTAGGTATAGCCGTGCGGGAACTCCAGCATGTACTCGGGGCCGCCCGCTGCCATGAAGGTGTCGTAGATCTCCTTGCTGGCCACCACGGCGCCCAGGGGCTGGGCGCCATTGGTCACCTGCTTGGCGATGTTCATGATGTCGGGCGTGACGCCGAAGGCCTCGGCCCCCGTCATGGCGCCGCAGCGGCCGAAGCCCGTGATGACCTCGTCGAAGATCAGCAGGATGTTGTTCTGCGTGCAGATCTCGCGCAGGCGCTGCAGGTAGCCGGCCGGCGGAATCACCACGCCGGCCGAGCCCGAGAAGGGCTCGACGATGACGGCCGCGATGTTGCTGGCGTCATGCAGGGCGATCAGGTCCAGCAGCCGGTCGGCCAGCGCGCGGCCATCGGTGGCAGGCATGCCTTTGTGGAAGGACCCCAGCGCCGGCTGCGTGTGCGGCAGGTGGTCGGCCTCCACGCCCTGGCCGAAGGTCTTGCGGTTGCCCACCATGCCGCCGACCGAGATGCCGCCGAAGTTCACGCCGTGGTAGCCCTTCTCGCGCCCGATCAGCCGGGTCTTGCCGCCCTGGCCCTTGGCGCGCCAGTAGGCGCGTGCCATCTTCAGCGCCGTGTCGGCGGCTTCCGAGCCCGAGCCTGTGAAGAACACATGGTCCAGGCCTGCGGGCGTCAGCTCCTTGATCTTGTTGGCCAGCGCGAACGAGGCCGGGTGGCCGAACTGGAAGGCCGGCGCATAGTCCAGCTGCTGGGCCGCGCGGCCGATGGCTTCGGCGATCTCGCGGCGGCCATGGCCCAGGCCCGAGCACCACAGGCCCGACAGGCCGTCGAAGATCTTGCGGCCGTCGGCATCGGTGTAGTAGGCGCCCTGGGCGCTGGTGATCATGCGCGGGCGCGCCTTGAACTCGCGGTTGCCGGTGAAGGGCATCCAGTGGGCCTCGAGCCAGGCGGCATCGGTGCGCGTGGCGGGGGCGGCGCTTTGTTCGGTGGGAACCAGGGTCATGGCGATCTCCTCGAGCTTAGGGAAGAAATGTGGATCGGCCCATTGTGAGCGCGCTGTTTGATTTCGCGAAGAGCGCGATATCGAGGTTTACTTGCATATTTCTGCAAGTGACCAAGCGCCTGCCGGTCGCGGCATGGCGTGCGCGCATTGGGGGAATCCGTCGCCACTGCCGCCCCGTGGCTCCCCTATAGTGGCTCCCCTGTAGCGGTGGCCATGTCCGGCAAGCACACCGGGAGGCGAATGGCGATGGCGGAATTTTCTCTGGATACCCCTGCGAGCCGCCGGGCACGCGATGGCCGTTCGCGCGCGGCGCTGGGCCAGCTGGGCGACATGGATCTGCGCCTGCTGCGCGTGTTCAAGGCCGTTGTCGAGTGCGGCGGCATGTCGGCTGCCGAGCTGGAACTGAACATCGGCAGCTCCACGCTGAGCCGCCACATGAAGGACCTGGAAGAGCGCCTGGGCCTGACGCTGTGCCGGCGCGGGCGCGCCGGCTTCGCGCTCACGCCCGAAGGCCACCGCATCTACGAGGCCACGCTGCAGCTGCTGGGCGGCGTGGAGGGGTTTCTGGGCCAGGTGGACGACATCCATGGCCGGCTGGCCGGTACGCTGGACGTGGCGCTGTTCGACAAGACCGTGGGCAATCCGCAGTCACGCATTCCCGAGGCGATAGGCCTGCTGCACGATCAGGCGCCGCAACTGCACCTGCGGCTGCACGTGGCCTCGATACAGGCCATCGAGCGCGGACTGATGGAGGGGCGCTGGCAGGTGGGCGTGCTGCCCTCTGCACCCAGTTCGGGCGCGCTGGACAGTGCCCGGTTGTTCGGCGAGCGCATGCAGCTGTACTGCGCTCCCGGCCATCCGCTGCATGGCGCCGACCATGGCGGGCTGGACTGGGACAGCCTGGGCGCACATGCCTTTGCAGGCCTGGGCTACCAGTCACCCAATATGGCGCTCAGCCACCAGGCCGGCCTGCAGCGCCAGGCCACGGGTTTTGACCAGGAGGCCATTGCCATGCTGGTGCGTTCGGGCCGCTACCTGGGATTTCTGCCCGACCACTATGCACAGGCCATGGAGGGCCAGGGTCTGCTGCAGGCCGTGGCCCCCCACCGGTTCTTCTATCTCTGTGATTTCTTCGCGGTCTGGCGCAGTGCCGTGGTGCCTGGCCGTGCAGCCCGTGTGTTCATCGACGCGCTGCTGGGCGTGCACCGTGAATGAACCGCTTTGCCACAGCCTTGGCAAGAGGAAAATCACAGGTTTGCGAAGAGGATATGCACAGCTTTTCGCACAGCTTGTGCACATATTTTCCAGCGTATGCGCTTGACAATGTTTGGCATTGTGACCGGCGCCGGGGCTTCAGTCCGCCCCGATGCGGTCGAAAGGCATGTATGGATTCCGTGCCGGCCATGGGCCGCACGGGCAGCGCCTTGATACCAACGATTTCGCATTTCCCGGGTTCTTGCCACCATGCGCCGCCATGTCCACCTCTCTTGCCGCCACGGCAGGGCCGGGTTTCAGCCCGTGCCGCCATCGACCATCCTTGCCAGGGTTTCGGTCAGCCAATTGCCGAATGAGGCGTCCGCGCTGAAGGACCGCAGAGGCGTGGGCATGTTCGTGCTCCTGGCGGGTTCAGGCCGCAGCCGCAGTGGCTGTTGCGGGCGGCGCCATGCCGGCGCCCGCGTCGGCACGGTGGCGCAGGCCGCGCTCCCACAGCTTTTCATGGAAGAAGAAGGCCACGGCCTGCACCGTGGGCTCCAGCAGGCTGAGCGTCAGCGCGGCCCAGAGATTGCGGGTCACGGCATAGGCCACGGCCGCTGCCACGGTGACATGGATGACGTAGTAGCTGGCAGTCTTCAACAGCGTGCGGCGGTGGTGGTGAAGGGTCTGGCGGATGCGGCTCATGGGGCTCTCCTCGGGATGAGACTCCATGCTAGGTGCGCGTAATAGTTATGGCCAATCGAAAATGATCATCAAAGTTATAAACACTATCGATGGCCGGCGGTTGCGTGCTGCGGCCTTGTGCCATGCGGGGGGCGCGCCATGAGCTGGGACCAGATTTTCGTGCTCGGCTGGGCGCCGCATCCGCAGTGGTTCCAGTGGCTGCATCCGGGCCTGGTGACGCTGTCGGTGCTGGTGGCCGTGGCCACGTCGGTGATGGCCATGCAGATTGCCGGGCTGGCGCGCGATGCCGCGTCGCCGCGCATACGCCGCGTGGGCGTGCTCACGGGCGCCTTCTGCCTGGGCGCGGGCATCTGGGCCATGCACTTCATCGGCATGCTGGCCTTCGTGCCCTGCACCTTTGGCGACTACGACCCCTGGATCACCACGCTGTCCATGCTGCCCAGCATGCTGGCGTCCTGGCTGGCGCTGACGCTGATGGTGCGGCCGCAGCTGTCCACGCAGGCGCTGGTGGGCGGCGGCGTGCTCATGGGGCTGGGCATTGGCTCCATGCACTACATCGGCATGGCGGCGGCCCAGACCTGGACCTCGATGCTCTACGACCCCTGGGGCGTGCTGCTGTCGGTGATCGTGGCGGCAGGCATGGCCATGCTGTCGCTGTGGGTGCGCTTCAGGCTGGGCAACACGGGCCGGCTGTGGCCCACGCTGGTGGCCGGCATCGTCATGGGCCTGGCCATTTCCTGCATGCACTATGCGGGCCTGTATGCACTGCGCCTCAAGCCCGAGATCGATGTGCTGGCGCAGGTGGAGTCGCCCACGCATGCGCTGCTGGTGTTCTCCATCGTCGGCATGGTGGTGCTGATCTTCGGTCTGGTGTTCGCGGTCAACATGACGCTGCGCTACCGCCAGATCTACCGCCAGGTGCAGCGCAGCGAATCGCGCCTGCGCGCCGTGGTGGAGACGGCAGTGGACGGCATCGTGATGATCAACGGGCGCGGCAGCATCGTGTCGTTCAACGGCGCGGCCGAGCGGCTGCTGGGCTGGACGGCGCAGGAGGTGGTGGGCCGCAGCGCCAGCCTGCTCATGCCCGCGTCGGGCTGCGATGGCGATGGCGGCTCGCTGCAAAAGCATCTGGCCACGGGCTTTGCGGGCCTGCTGGGCTCCAGCCGCGATATCAACGCCATGCACAAGGACGGCACCCAGATCGCCGTGCGCCTGGCCGTGGGGCGGGTGGCGATTGCCGGCGATCCGCTGTACGTGGGCTTTGTGACCGATATCCGCGAGCGCCGCCAGATGCTGCAGTCGCTGCGCCGCAGCGAGGAGCAGTACCGCACCCTGATCAACAACGTGCCCGGCACCACGTTCCGCTGCCTGTACGACGGCAAATGGACGCCGCTGCTGCTCAGCCGCTCCATCGAGGAGTTGACGGGCTGGACCGAGCAGGATTTCACCGATGGCCTCACGGGCTGGGACCGGCTCATCCACGCCGAGGACCGCGACCGGCTGGAGGCTGCGGTGGCGCATTCTCTGGCGCGGCGCCAGACCTACAACGCCGACTACCGCCTGCTGCACCGCGACGGCAGCACGCGCTGGGTGTCCGAGACCGGGCGCGGCGTCTTCAACGAACAGGACGAACTGACCTGGATCGACGGCGTGATCATGGATCAGACGGCGGCGCGCGCGCGCAATGCCGAGTTCGAGGGCACGGTGCGCGCCATCGACCTGTCGCTGGCCACCATCGAGTACGACCTGCGCGGCCATGTGCTGCGCGCCAACCGCAATTTCCTGGACCTGTTCGGCTACCGGCTCGACGAGGTCGCGGGCCGCCACCACGGCATGTTCTGCGAGCCCGGCTATGCGCATTCGCCCGAGCATGTGCAGTTCTGGCGCCGCCTGGCCGAGGGCGAGTTCCAGGCCGGCGAGTTCCTGCGCTGCGGGCACGAGGGGCGGCGCATCTGGGTGCAGGCCACCTACAACCCCATACGCGGTGCCGACGGCCGGCCCTACAAAATCGTCAAGCTGCTCACCGACATCAGCGCCCAGCGCAAGCTGGCCCAGGAGCTGGTGCTGGCCAAGGAGCATGCCGAAGCCGCGGCCGCCGCGCGCAGCACCTTCCTGGCCAACATGAGCCACGAGATCCGCACGCCCATGAACGCCATCATCGGCTTCACCGAGGCGTTGCGCGAAACGGCGCTGCAGCCCACGCAGGCGCGCTACCTGGACACGGTGCACTATGCGGCGCGCTCCATGCTGCGCCTGCTCAACGACATCCTGGACACGGCCAAGCTCGACAAGGGCGCGGTGGAGCTGGAGATAGAGGACTTCTCGGTGCGCGAGCTGTGCCAGCAGATCCTGGCATCGCTGCGCATCACGGCCGATCGCAAGGGCCTGGACCTGCGCCTGGACTACGACCCGCACACGCCGGCCGCGCTGCGCGGCGACGGCATGCGTGTGCAGCAGATCCTGGTGAACCTGCTGGGCAATGCCGTGAAGTTCACCGAACGCGGCCATGTGCTGCTGCGCGTGCGCTACGAGCAGGGCGTGCTCCAGCTCGATGTGCATGACACGGGCATAGGCATCGCGGCCGAGAAGATCCACCGCATCTTCGACCCCTTTGCCCAGGCCGACGCCTCGACCACGCGGCGTTTCGGCGGCACGGGCCTGGGCACGACCATCTCGCGCCAGCTGGCCGAACTCATGGGCGGCAGCATCCAGCTGCACAGCACGGTGGGCGTGGGCACGGTGTTCGAGGTGCGCCTGCCCCTGCCGGTCGGCGAGAGCCCGCTGTCCGAGCGCGGGGCGGCCAGCCGCGGCCTGCCGCCGCTGCACATCCTGGCCGTGGACGATGTGCCCGAGAACCTGGAGCTGCTGCAGATCAACTTCTCCAGCCAGAACCACCAGATGGTGCTGGCCCACGACGGTGCCGAGGCGCTGCGCTGCGTGCAGGCGCAGGAGCCGCCTTTCGATGTGGTGCTGATGGACCTGCAGATGCCGGGCATGGACGGCCTGGCGGCGGCGCGCGCCATCCGTGTCTGGGAGCGGCAGCTGCAGCGCCGGCCCGTGCCCATCGTCGCGCTGTCGGCCAGCGTGCTGGAGAAGGACCGCAGCGACGCCACCGCCGCCGGCATGGACGGCTTTGCCTCCAAGCCGCTGGACATGGCGCGGCTGCAGGCCGAGATCGCACGCCTGCTGTCGCTGCAGGTGGCGCTCAAGGAGGCCAGGCCGCCCGCGCCCGCCAGCGCCCAGCCGGGGCTGCCTGATGTCACGGTGGACTGGGCCTCGGGCATTGCGCTGTGGGGCCGGGTCGATCCGCTGGTGGCCGCCATTCGGCGTTTCCTCAATGAACAGCTGGACCTGGCCGACCGCCTGCGCCGTGCCCTGCAGCGCCCCGGACCCGAGGCCTTGATCGGCCTGGCGCACCGCGTGCGCGGCGCGGCCGGCAACCTGGGCCTGCAGGCCGTGTACCGGCTGGCATCGCGCCTGGAAGGCCTGGCGCAGGAGGGCGCCGGGCAGCCGCAGCTGCTCGCCCTCATCGACCAGCTGCACCAGGCGCTGGATGCCGTCGCGCGCGAGCTGCGCCAGCGCCACCCGGCCGCCATGCCGATGGCCGAGGCACAGGGGGCGGCATCGGGCGAGGCGCCGGGCCAGGCGCAGGGCCATGCGTGGGCGCAGGCCGAGGGCGATGCGGCGCCCCAGGCGGGCGCACCCGCCCTGCCTGCCGATGCCCGGCCCTGGCTGGAGCGCATCGTGGCCGCCTTGCACAGCGGGGAGCTGGACGGGCAGGCCATGCAGGCCCTCGTGCGCATGCTGACGGCCGAACAGCTTCAGCCGCTGCAGCAGGCACTGGATAATTTCGACTTCGAGCGCGCGCAGGAATGCGCCCAGCAGTTGCAGCAGCAACTGCCCTCGAACGATGGAGACAGAGCATGAATGCGCCCAATCTATTGGCAACGGACAAGCGCCCGCGCCTGCTGCTGGTCGATGACGACCCGACCAACCTGCATGTGCTGCGCCAGATCCTGGGCGAGGATTACCGGCTCTCGTTCGCCACGGACGGGCGCAAGGCTCTGCAGCTGGCCCAGCACCAGCCGGACCTGATCCTGCTGGACATCATGATGCCCGAGCTGGACGGCTACGCCGTGTGCCGCCAGCTCAAGGCGCAGGCCGACACGGCCCGCATCCCGGTGATCTTCATCACCGCCCTGTCGGACGGCCAGGACGAGGCGCTGGGCTTTGCCTCGGGCGCGGTGGACTACATCGTCAAGCCCGTGCGTGCGCCCGTGGTGCGGGCGCGGGTGCGCAACCACCTGTCGCTGGTCAAGCTCGACGAGCTGCGCAGCACGCGGCTGCAGATCGTGCAGCGCCTGGGCCGCGCGGCCGAGTACCGCGACAACGAGACGGGCATGCACGTGATCCGCATGAGCCACTACGCCAAGACACTGGCCTTGGCGGCCGGCTGCACCGACGAGTGGGCGGACGACCTGCTCAACGCCGCGCCCATGCACGATGTGGGCAAGATCGGCATCCCCGATGCCATCCTGCTCAAGAACGGCCCGCTGACGGCCGAGGAATGGACGGTCATGCGCCGCCATCCGCAGATCGGCGCCGAGATCATCGGCGAGCACGATTCCCAGGTGCTGCAGATGGCCTACAGCATCGCGCTGACCCACCACGAGAAATGGGACGGCACGGGCTATCCGCAGGGCCTGGCGGGCGAGGACATCCCGCTGGCCTCGCGCATCGTGGCCGTGGCCGACGTGTTCGATGCCCTCACCACGGAACGCCCCTACAAGCACGCGTGGACGGTGGACGACGCCATGGATCACATAGAGCAGCAGGCCGGCGCCCACTTCGACCCGCGCCTGGTGCCGCTGTTCATCGGCCTGCGCCCGCAGCTGGAAGACATACGCGAGCGCTGGAAGGATTGACGGGGAACCGATTCCGGCAGGGTGCGCCGGGGCTTGGGCAATCGCTTACCCTGGGCGGCCTGTCTCCGGCACCTGCCTGTCCTGCCCATGTCTTGTTCGCCTTCTCCATCCTCTTCCTTGCCTGCCGCTGACCGCTTCCATGTCCGCGCACTGACCGCCGCCGACCTGCCCGGTCTGCTGGACATCCAGCGGGCCTGCTATGGCGAGGACTATGCCGAGAGCGGCGAGGTCTTTGCGCGGCGCCTGGCCGGCACGGCCCATTGCTCGCTGGCACTGGAGCAGGGCGGCCGGGTGCGCGCCTATCTCGCGGCCTACCGCAGCCTCATGGCCAAGATCACGCCGCTGCACGGTGACTTCGAGGCCGTCGAGCAGGCCGACACCCTCTACCTGCACGACATGGCCGTGCACCCCGAGGCCGCAGGCCAGGGCCTGGCCCGTGCGCTGCTGGCGCCGCTGTGGGAGCGGGCGCGCGCTGAGGGCCTGCGCCACACGGCCCTGGTGTCGGTACAGGGCTCGCGCGGCTACTGGGAGCGCCATGGCTATGCCGTGCAGGCGTTGACCGATCCGCTGCAGCAGCAGCGCCTGATGAGCTACGGCGACGGTGCGCTGTACATGGCCCGGCCGCTGTAGGGCGGCGCTACAGGGCGCTACAGGGTGCTACAGGGCGCCGTGTCGCGTGGTGGTCTGCAAGGCGCGGTGATGGGGTTTTTGGCCGGGGACGGGCCGGCCGCCTCTGGTCATAATGCGCGCCATGCCCGATCGCTGGAAACCCAATGTCACTGTGGCGGCCATCATTGAGCGCGATGGCCGTTTTCTGCTGGTGGAAGAAGACACGGCCGATGGCGTGCGCTACAACACCCCCGCCGGCCATCTCGACCCTGCCGAGTCGCCCATCACCGCCTGTGTGCGCGAGGTCGATGAGGAGACGGCGCACGACTTCGTGCCCACGGCCCTGGTCGGCGTCTACCTGAACCGCTTCGTGCGCACGCGCACCGGCTCCGACATCACCTATCTGCGCTTTGCCTTCACGGGCGAGCTGGGTGACTTCCGGGCCGGCCAGCCGCTGGACGACGGCATCATCCGCACGGTCTGGATGACGCTGGACGAACTCAAGGCCTGCACCGCCCAGCACCGCAGTCCGCTGGTGATGCAAAGCATAGAGGACTACCTGGCCGGCCGCCGCTACCCGCTGGAGCTGATCCACACCGATCCCAGCGTGCTGCAGGCTCCGCAGCCCCACTGAGTCACCAAGGCACCGAGCACCATGCCGGCCCTGTCTGTCACACAACGCCACGCTCCCGCGTCTTGATGGCATGCAGACCTCCTCCGCCACCGACGATCCCCTGGCCCTGTTCGAGCGCCACCGCCCGCGCCTGTTCGGCCTGGCCTACCGCATGCTCGGCCAGCGTGCCGATGCCGAGGACCTGGTCCAGGAGGCCTGGCTGCGCTGGCATGGCGCCGAGCGCGCCGGCATAGAGCAGCCCGAGGCCTGGCTGGTCTCCGTGACCACGCGCCTGGCCATAGACCGGCTGCGCCGCCTGCGCGCCGAGCGCGAGCACTACCAGGGCTTCTGGCTGCCCGAGCCCCTGGTCCAGCCCTGGGCCGAGGAGTCCGCCCCCTCGGCCGAAGACCTGCTGGAGCGTGCCCACGACGTGTCCACGGCGCTGATGTTCGTGCTCGAGCAGCTCACGCCCGACGAGCGCGCCGCCTTTTTGCTGCGCGAGGTCTTCGATGCCGACTATGCCGAGGTGGCCCAGGCCCTGGGCCGCAGCGAGGCCGCCTGCCGCCAGCTCGTGCACCGCGCCCGCAGCCATGTGCAGGCCGGCCGCCCGCGCTTTGCGGCGCCGCCCGAGGCCCATGCCGCGCTGCTGCAGCGCTTTGCGCAGGCCGTGCAGGGTGGGGACTTTGCGCAGATCCAGGCGCTGTTCGCGCCCGATGCCGAACTCATCAGCGACGGCGGCGGCAAGGTGCCCTCGTTCGGCCGCGTGCTGGAGACCGGCCGGCGCCTGGCCCTGCTGTACTTCGCCACCACGCGCCGCATGCGGCGCAACGGCCAGCGCCAGACCCTGCACCTGGCGCGCATCAACGGCCTGCCGGGCCTGCTGCGCTGCATCGACGGCGAGCTGGAATCCGTGCAGACGCTGCTGGTCGAAGACGGCCTGATCCGCCGCATCTACACGCTGCGCAATCCCGACAAGCTGTCCGGCGTGCCAGTGCCGCCGCAGGCGCTGCCGTAGTCAGACGAGTTGCAGGTCGCGGGGCGTCGCGCCTTCGAAGACACGCTGCAGCTGGGCGGGGCTCAGTCCATACATGCGCTGGAACAGGCCGCCCAGCACGGCGCGGTACTCGTTGAGCACGGGATGGTCGCGGTTCTGGAACAGGTTTTTCTGGTTGACCTCGACCTGCTCTCCCACGATGCGACCGCCCGCGCGCGCGGAAAGCCCGCCGCCCAGCAGCCAGTAGGTCGTGCCGTGGCCGTGGTCCGTGCCCTTGTTGCCGTTCTCGCGGAAGGTGCGGCCGAATTCGCTGATCACCACCACCACCGTATGGCGCCAGGCCTCGGGACCTATCTCCTGGGCAAAACCGGCCAGGCCCCGGCCCAGCTCGTCCAGCCGTCCGGCCAGCGCGCCTGTGGCGCCGCCCTGGGCCACATGCGTGTCCCAGCCGCCTACATCGACGAAGCCCAGGTCGAAGCGCTCGCGCATCAGGGCCGCCATGCGCTGCGCCACCAGCGCAAAGCCCCGCGCGCTGATGGCGTCGCGCCCGGCCTGGTCCATCTCTTCCTGCACGCTGCGCTGCACCGCATCGCGCACGGCAAAGCCCTCCTGCACGGCCGTGCCCAGGGCAGTGCCTGCGTACATGGCGGCAATGGCCTGGCTGCGTCTATCGTCCAGCCCGCCCTTGCCCACGGACGCCAGGGCCATGTTGGCGGACGGCAGGCTGCCACGCAGCAGCAGTGGCAACTGGGGCGTGAACGACATGGGCGACACCGGGCCCCGCCCGTCCTGCCCCAGCACCTGGGCCAGCCGGTTCAGAAAGCCCGACTGGTAGCTGCGGCGCCCGTCCAGGCCCTGGCCCAGTTCGATGGAGTCCTGTGTCTCGAAATGGCTGCGCGACAGGTCGTGCGTGCCTGCAAAGGGCACGAAGCAGGCCTGGCCGGCCTGGAACAGCGGATGGATGCTGTCCTCCAGCATCGGGTGCAGGCCCCAGCGGCCATCCAGCGCCAGCGCGCCGCCGGCCTCGCCGGGACGGGGGATGGCAATGCTGGGACGGGCCTCGTAGTAGAAGTCGCTGTGCGTGGGCACCAGCAGACTGTTGCAGTCATAGGCACCGCGCAGAAACACCAGCAGCAGGCGCGGCGTGGCTGGCTGGAGGGCGGCCGCCTGCAGCCGGCCCAGGTGGGCGGCAAAGGGCAGGGCCGATGCCATGGTCAGGAAGTGGCGTCGCTGCATGGAAAGTCTCCGGGGTTCAGCGGAACATCATCTCGGGTGCGGACAGGAAGTAGGTATTCCAGTCCGCCGGATTGCGGGCCTGGGCCAGTGCCGCCTGCGTGGCCTGGCTCCACTGGGGCAGGCGCTGGCGCACGCTGGCCCGTTCCGACAGCATGGGGTAGGGCGGCTTCTCCAGCGCCTCCTTGGGGTCGGCGCGAAACAGCACGGCGCTGCGCGTGGCGATCTGGCGCGCCACCTCGAAGCGTGCCGCCATCTGGCCCGAACTGGCCCAGTCGGACTGCATCTGCGGATAGCCGTCCGGCGTCTCATGCGCGTAGAGGTTCTGGCCCAGCCGGTTGATCCAGCCCAGCACGGGCGCCACGTCGGCCGCCACGCGCTGGTCCACTGACAGCCGCGTGGCGGCCAGCACGTAGTGCAGCGGATCGCGGAACTTGCGGCCAAAGCGTGCGGCCTCCGGATCGGTCAGCAGCGCCGCCACGGTGGCTGCGATGTCGCCCCGGCTGCGCGTGAAGGCCTGTGCCGTGCGCTGCACCAGGGCCGGCGGCGGATCGTCGGCAATGAAGAACACCGCCAGCTTGTGCGCGATGAACTGCGCCGTGGCCGGCGCGGCGACGATGCGGTCCAGCGCCTCCTGGACCTCGGCCATGCCGCGTGCGTTCAGGGGCTGGCCCAGGAAGGTCTTGGCTCCGTAGTCGTGTCGGTTGGGATTGAACTCGAAGAATCCCGAGCGCAGGTAGTCGCCCTGGCGCCCGGCGCGCATGCGCGGCGGCGGCGTGCCGGCCGGCTGCAGATTGATGCCCACGCCTGTCAGGATGCGCGCCATCTCCTGCACGTCGGCCTGGGTGTAGCCGCTGCCCACGCCCATGGTGTGCAGCTCCAGCAGCTCGCGCGCGTAGTTTTCGTTGATGCGGCCCGCCGCATTGCTGGCGTTGTCCAGGTAGCGCAGCATGGCCGGGTGGCGCAGCGAGGCCTCCAGCAGGCTGCGGAAACTGCCCAGCGCATGCGGGCGTATGGCCTGCTCCTCGTAGTCGCCCACCCAGGCGCGGATATCGGCCTTGCGCAGGCTGACGCTGAAATGGTTCATCCAGAACCAGGTCATCTGCTCTTGCAGCTGTGCCGGCGAGTACAGCGCGCGGATCACGAAGCGCTTCTGGGCATCGCTGCCCAGCTGGTTCAGCGTGCGCTGGTAGGCCTGCTGCCGCGCGGCCTTTTCATCGGCCGATGCGGCTTCCTGCACGGCCTTGCGCTGGTCGCCCAGCTCCAGCAGCACCTGGTCCATGGGGCGCTGGCTGATGCCCAGCCCATCAATGCGCTGCTGCGCCTGCGCAGGCAGCGGCTGAGGCCCCGGCTGCAGTTGCCGTGCCAGCCAGGCCTTGAGGCCCAGGCGCTGCAGCTGCGCATCCTCGCTGTCGGTGGCGCCCCAGGTGACGCGGTCCAGCCATTGCTGGCGCTGCGCGGCGGTGAGCGGTGCCTCGGCCACTCCCTGCAGCGCGGCCGCTGCGGACGACGGCGGGGCCTGCAAGGGCGCACAGCCTGTGGCCAGGACGATGGCGGAGAAAGTGAGAGCGATGGCGAACGGCGAAGTGCGGCGCATGGTGTCTCGGTGGGTAGGGGGCATCCATTGGACGCCAGCATCCTCCACCCATGTGCTTCGCCCTGTAAAGCGCCGGTAGCAAAAAGTAAAAGGCAAAAAAAAGCGGAGTGCTCCACACTCCGCTTTTTCTGAGGGACCCGGCCTTATTTGCTGGGCCGGCTCGCGCATTCAGCGCACTGTCCGTACAGGGCCATCGAATGGTCCTGGATCACCCAGCCCTTGGCCTTGGCGATCAGGTTCTGGCGCTTTTCGATATCGGGATCGTAGAACTCCTCGACCTTGCCGCAGCTGGTGCAGACAAAGTGGTCGTGGTGCTGGCCTTCATTGAGCTCGTAGACGGCCTTGCCGCTCTCGAAATTGCTGCGGATGAGGATGCCTGCCTGCTCGAACTGCGTGAGCACGCGGTAGACCGTGGCCAGGCCGATGTCCGAACGCTCGTCCAGCAGCACGCGGAACACGTCTTCGGCCGTCATGTGGCGTTGCGCACCCGTCTGGAAGATCTCCAGGATCTTCAGGCGGGGCAGCGTGGCCTTCAGGCCGGTACTCTTGAGTTCGTCGATGTTCTTCATGTCTGGGTCTTTGGCAGAGACTGCCCGCTGGGCTGCCACCACGGCAGGTGCGGGACGGCGAACAAAATGGCCCTGGTGCCAGGGGCGTCGCATGATCGCAAGCCCCAGGGACCAGCCGCTACAATGATCCACGATCATATCCCTATGCTGATACCAATGCATGTTCAAGCCCGTTGCCGCGCCAGTGCGGCCCTGATGCTGTTGATCGGGGTGGCGCTGGCAGGCTGCAGCAGCCTCGATGGCGCCGCGCACCGAGTCGCCAATGTCGTCACTCCCTACAAGGTCGAGGTCGTCCAAGGCAACTTCGTCTCCCGCGAACAGGTCGAGGCCCTGCAGCCCGGCATGAGCCGCCAGCAGGTGCGTGACATCCTCGGCACGCCGCTGGTCACCAGCGTATTCCACGCCGACCGCTGGGAATATGTGTTCACCATCAAGCGTCCCGGCGTCGATTCCCAGGTGCGCAAGCTGACCGTCTTCTTCAACGGCGACCTGTTCGCCCGCTCCGAAGGCGACGAGATGCCCACCGAGGCCGAATTCGTCGCCAGCCTGGGCTCCAAGAAGAAGCTGGGCAAGATTCCTCAGCTGGAAGCCAGCGAGGAGCAACTGTCCAAGTTCCCCGCTGCCAAGCCGGTCGAAGAGCCCGTGGCCGCCGAGCCGCCGCCCGCGGCGGCCAGCTATCCGCCACTGGAGCCCGGCGCCCGCTGATATCGCCGCCCGCGCGCCGCAAGGCATGCGGGCGTTTTTCCGTGGATGGCGGCTGCCGCGGTGCCTGCCGTGCGCCCGGGCAGTCCACTTTCCACGCATTGAGCCTTTGCATCTCTTTCCCGACATGAACGCCACGACCGCCACTTCCTCCAGCAACAACCAGCGCCTGCGCGTGGCCGTGGCCGGCGCCTCCGGCCGCATGGGCCGCATGCTGATCGAGGCCATCGCGCAAAGCGATGACCTTGCGCTGACCGCCGCGCTGGACCGTCCCGAC
The DNA here is from genome assembly GCF_018437695.1 of Delftia sp. WY8. Lineage (NCBI taxonomy): Bacteria > Pseudomonadati > Pseudomonadota > Betaproteobacteria > Burkholderiales > Comamonadaceae > Delftia > Delftia sp. WY8. Next base: position 3,424,267 of record NZ_CP049795.1, on the reverse strand, counting down.
AGCCCTGCGCTGGGCACCGATCCCTCGGCCTTCCTGGGCCTGGCCAGCGGCATCGTCATCGAAAGCGATGTGCGCGCCGCGCTTTCCAAGGCCGACTGCCTGATCGACTTCACGCGCCCCGAGGGCACGTTGGAGCACCTGGCCATCTGCGCCGAACTGGGCGTCAGGCTGGTCATCGGCACCACGGGCTTCAGCGACGAGCAAAAGGCGCGCATCGCCGAATACGCCCAGCGCACGGCCGTGGTGCTGTCGCCCAACATGAGCGTGGGCGTGAACGTGACCTTCAAGCTGCTGGAGATGGCGGCCAAGGCCCTGTCCAGCGGCTACGACATCGAGATCGTCGAGGCCCACCACCGCCACAAGGTGGATGCGCCTTCGGGCACCGCCCTCAAGATGGGCGAGGTCATCGCCGAAGCCCAGGGCACGAAGCTGGCCGACCGCGCCGTCTACGAGCGCTTCGGCCACACCGGTGCGCGCGAGGACAACACCATCGGCTTTGCCACCGTGCGCGGTGGCGACATCATCGGCGACCACACGGTGCTGTTTGCGGGCACGGGCGAGCGCATCGAGATCTCGCACAAGTCCAGCAGCCGTGCCGGCTATGCCCAGGGCAGCCTGCGTGCCGCGCGCTTCCTGGCGGACAAGACCAGCGGCCAGTACGACATGTACGCCGTATTGGGCCTGTGACGAGGCTCGCAGCACGGGCAAGGTAAGACCATGAGCGGTCCACTCTGGCTCTGGTGGCAGCAAGGCGATGCCGTCGCGCGCGGCACGGCGCTGCTGCTGCTGGCGCTGTCGGTGGCCAGTTGGGTGGTCATCGTCTGGAAGGTCTGGTTCATGGCCGCCAGCCGGCGCCGCGTTCCCCAGGCCATTGCGGCCTTCTGGAGCGCGCCGGACCTGGCCTCGGGCCAGGCCCGCATGGGCGAGGGGGATCGCCAGCAACTGGTGGCACCCATGGCCGAGGCCGTGACACAGGCGCTGGCGCCCATGGGCAGCGGCCTGGCGCTTGCGGGACGCGCGGCGCATTCCGTCCGCCTGACGCGGGGGCTTCGCCAGGCGCTGCAATCGGCCAGCCACCAGCTGCAATGGGGCCAGACCCTGTTGGCCACGGTGGGCGCCACGGCGCCCTTTGTCGGCCTGCTGGGCACCGTCTGGGGCATTCACCACGCGCTGGCCACGCTGGCGGGCAGCGGGCAGATCGGCATCGAACAACTGGCCGGCCCGGTGGGCGAGGCCCTGGTGATGACGGCGGCCGGACTGGCCGTGGCCCTGCCGGCCGTGCTGGCCTACAACCTGCTGGGCCGGGCTGCGGCCCAGATGGAGGCCCTGCTGGAAGGCTTTGCCCATGACCTGCAGGCCATGTTCGGCACCCAGCCGGCGGAGCAGGCGCAGCACGATGACGGCATGGCCGTCGCCGGCCTGCCGGCCGGCCCCATGGAAGCGCCCTGACGGGGCGGCTCGCCAGGAGCGCACATGGCCTTTGGACGACTGAGCGGCAAGGAAAGCTCCTCCCAGCCCATGCACGCCATCAACGTCACCCCGCTGGTGGATGTGATGCTGGTGCTCGTCGTTATCTTCATCCTCGCGGCACCCATGCTGGCCGCCTCGCTGCGCGTGCAATTGCCCCAGGCCCAGGGCACCCAGCCCATGGCCGCCGCGGGCGAGGACGATGCGCTGCTGCTGGAGGTCGATGCGAAGGGCGCGCTCTGGATGCAGGGCCAGCCCGCCACGGCGGATGCGCTGCGTGAGCGTCTCGCTCAGCTCGGCGCGCGCAACCCCCAGGCAGAACTGCAACTGCGTGCCGACCAGGCCGTGCCCTATGGCCGCGTGGCCGAACTCATGGGCTGGGCCCACGCGGCAGGGCTGACGCGCATAGGCTTCGTGGCCGAGCCGGCGCGAAACCAGGATGGAAAACCCGCAGCCGTCCTGGGTCCCACCGGCGCCGGGCGCTGAAGCGATCAGGCGCTCAAGCGCTCAAGCGCCGCCGGGCCTGCGCCCGCGAACCTAATCCTGTCCTTCGGGCCAGCGCTCGTTGCCCGCCAGCCGCAGATGCTGGCCATGGTCCGAGGAGCGCTGGTACAGACTGAGCCCGAACAGCGGCAGCATGCCGATCAGGTGATCGAAGATCGCGCCCTGTATGGCCTCGTACTCCACCCAGACCGTGGTGCTGGTGTAGCAAAACAGCTCCAGCGGCACCCCCATGGGAGAAGGCTCCATGGTGCGCACCAGCAGGAACATGTTCGGTGTCTTGTGGATGTGCGGATGGCGCAGCAGGTAGGCGTATGCATAGGCCTTGAACGCGGCCAGATTGCTCAGATGCTGCGCTGCCATCTCGCTGCCCGCCGGCGCATCGGCCATGCGCAGGCCGCCATCACTGCTCCAATAGTCCTTGAGGGGCTCAAGCAATGACAATTTCTGCCGCTGCTCTGCCGTCAGCAGGCGGATGGTGTGGGCGTCTATGTGCAGCGAGCGGCGGATGCGGCGCCCGCCCGACTCGAACATGCCGCGCCAGTTCTTGTAGCTGTCGCTCATCAGCCGCCAGGTCGGAATGGTGGTGATGGTCTTGTCCCAGTTCTGCACCTTGACCGTGTGCAGCGCGATGTCGATCACGAAGCCGTCGGCGCCGACCTGGGGCATCTCGATCCAGTCGCCCACGCGCAGCATGTCGTTGGAGCCCAGCTGCACGCCGGCCACGAAGGACATGATGGTGTCCTTGAAGATCAGCATCAGCACGGCCGAGGCCGCGCCCAGGCCGGACAGCAGCAGCAGCGGCGAGCGGTCCACCAGGGTGGCGACGATGAGCACGATGGCGATCAGGAACACCAGCAGCTTGCCCAGCTGCACATAGCTCTTGATCGAGTGCGCCTGCGTGGCCTTGCGCTCTTCCTTGAGGTCGTGCGCCTCGTTCATGGCATTGAGCAGGGCGCTGACCACGCGGGCCACGTGGTAGATGGTGCAGGCGATGGCCAGGTTCAGGATCAGGGTGGCCCACTGCGGCTGCAGCTGCGGTATGGCCTGCACGCCGGACTGCATGACCAGCGAAGGCACGGCCTTGGCCAGCCGCTGCAGCACGCTGTCGTGCAGCAGCACCTGGGCCCACTCCATCTCCACCAGCGTGCTGCGCATGCGCGGCAGCACGCGCAACAGCAGCCATTGCACGACAAAACCCGCGGAGCGGGCCAGCAGCACCAGCGCGCACAGCGCAGCCAGGGCCTGCATGACGGGATCCCAGCCGGAAATCAAAGACCAGTTCAGCAAGAGAAAACTCCAGGGCGCGGAAAAACCTGCCGCGCGATAGCGGCATGCCCGGGATGTCCGTATCCGTTCCTGCGCAAGTCCGGGCTGGCGATGGCGGAACGTCTGCGGCGCACTGCCACAGAGGGTGCCAAGCATACGCAGCGCGGCTTTTCCCCGCGCGGCGGCCGGGCAACCGGGTGCCGATGGCGCAGTACCGCCTGCGGGCTTGTGGGCTGCTTGCGGCACCGGCGGGCCGGGGCCCTAAAATCGTCGGTTGATTCCGGCCATCCGGCTCGTCCGGCCACCTTGTCCGGCCCTTGGGGCCGCAGCACCATGCAAGAGAAATACAACCACATCGACGTTGAGCGCGCAGCGCAAGACCACTGGTCCGCCCGCGACGCCTACCGCGTGACCGAAGACCAGGCCAAGCCCAAGTTCTACGCCTGCTCCATGCTGCCCTACCCCAGCGGCAAGCTGCACATGGGCCATGTGCGCAACTACACCATCAACGACATGCTGGCGCGCCAGCTGCGCATGAAGGGCTACAACGTCCTCATGCCCATGGGCTGGGATGCCTTCGGCCTGCCGGCCGAGAACGCGGCGCTCAAGAACAAGGTGCCGCCTGCGCAGTGGACCTACGACAACATCGCCTACATGAAAAAGCAGATGCAGGCGATGGGTCTGGCCATCGACTGGAGCCGCGAAGTGGCCACCTGCGATCCCGACTACTACAAGTGGAACCAGTGGCTGTTCCTGCAGATGCTGGAAAAGGGCATTGCCTACCGCAAGACCCAGATCGTGAACTGGGACCCGGTGGACCAGACCGTGCTGGCCAACGAGCAGGTCATCGACGGCCGCGGCTGGCGCACGGGCGCGCCGGTCGAAAAGCGCGAAATCCCCGGCTACTACCTGAAGATCACCGACTACGCCCAGGAGCTGCTGGACCATGTCCAGGTGGGTGGCGACAAGGCCACGCTGACCGGCTGGCCTGAAAAAGTCCGCCTGATGCAGGAAAACTGGATCGGCAAGAGCTCCGGCGTGCGCTTTGCGTTCACCCACGACATCCGTGGCGCCGACGGCCAGCCCATCCAGGACGGCCGCCTGTACGTGTTCACCACGCGTGCCGACACCATCATGGGCGTGACCTTCTGCGCCGTGGCGCCCGAGCACCCGCTGGCCCAGCATGCCGCGGCATCGCAGCCCAAGCTCGCGGCCTTCATCGAAGAATGCAAGAAGGGCGGCACCACCGAGGCCGAACTCGCGCTCAAGGAAAAGGAAGGCCTGCCCACGGGCCTGTTCGTCACCCATCCGCTGACGGGGGCCCAGGTCGAGGTCTGGGTCGGCAACTACGTGCTCATGAGCTACGGCGACGGCGCCGTCATGGGCGTGCCCGCGCATGACGAGCGCGACTTCGCCTTTGCGAAGAAGTACGGCATCGCCATCCGCCAGGTCATCGCGGTCGAGGGCGAGACCTTCAGCACCGAGGCATGGGCCGACTGGTACGGCGACAAGCAGCGCGCTGTCTGCATCGAATCCGGCGAACTCGACGGCCTGCCCCATGGGGCTGCCGTGGACAAGGTGGCCGAACTGCTGGCCGCCAAGGGCCTTGGCGAGAAGAAAACCACCTGGCGCCTGCGCGACTGGGGCGTGAGCCGCCAGCGCTACTGGGGCACGCCGATTCCCATCATCCACTGCGAGGACTGCGGCGCCCAGCCCGTGCCTGCCAAGGACCTGCCCGTGGTCCTGCCCCAGGACCTGGTGCCCGATGGCTCGGGCAACCCCCTGGTCAAGAGCGAAGCCTTCCACGCCGGCGTGGTCTGCCCCTGCTGCGGCAAGAGCGCGCGCCGCGAGACCGACACCATGGACACCTTCGTGGACTCGTCCTGGTACTTCATGCGCTATTGCGACGCCAGGAACAGCGAGCAGATGGTGGGCAAGGGCACGGACTACTGGATGCGGGACCAGCATGCCGCCACCGGCGGCAGCGGCATGGACCAGTACATCGGCGGCATCGAGCACGCCATCCTGCACCTGCTGTACGCGCGCTTCTGGACCAAGGTCATGCGCGACCTGGGCCTGGTCAAGGTCGATGAGCCCTTCACCAAGCTGCTGACCCAGGGCATGGTGCTCAACCACATCTACAGCCGCCGCACGGCCAAGGGTGCCAAGGAGTACTTCTGGCCCAAGGATGTCGAGCATGTGTTCGACGAGACCGGCAAGATCGTGGGCGCCAGGCTCAAGGCCGAGGTGGACAGCGCCGACGGCCTGCTGCCCGTGGGCACGGACATCGACTACGAGGGCGTGGGCACCATGTCCAAGTCCAAGAACAACGGCATCGATCCGCAGGAGCTGATCGAGAAGTACGGCGCCGACACCGCGCGCCTGTACACCATGTTCACCGCGCCGCCCGAGCTGACGCTGGAGTGGAACGATGCCGCCGTCGAAGGCAGCTACCGCTTCCTGCGCCGCGTCTACAACTTCGGCGCCAAACTGTCGCAGATGGACATGGCCGGCGCCGTGCAGAGCGTGGCCGGCGCCAAGTCTCTGGACGACGTGGCATTCGGCAAGGCCGCCAAGGCGCTGCGCCTGGAGATCCACACCGTGCTCAAGCAGGTGGAGTACGACTACCAGCGCATGCAGTACAACACCGTGGTCTCGGGCGCCATGAAGATGATCAACGCGCTGGAGGACTTCAAGTCCCACGACGACGCGGGCGCCCAGGTGGCGCTGATCGAAGGCTTCGGCATCCTGCTGCGCGTGCTCTACCCGGCAACGCCCCACCTGGCCCATGTGCTGTGGAGCGAACTGGGCTACGCCGCCCACCTGGGCGATGTGCTGGACGCGCCCTGGCCCCAGGTCGATCCCCTGGCCCTGGTGCAGGACGAGATCTCTCTGGTGCTGCAGGTCAATGGCAAGCTGCGCGGGGCCATCCTCGTGTCCTCGACGGCCGACAAGGCCGAGATCGAGCGCATTGCCCTGGCCAACGAGGAATGCCAGAAGTTCACCAATGGCGCGGCGCCCAAGAAGGTGATCGTGGTGCCGGGCCGCCTGGTCAACGTCGTGGTCTAGGCCATGGCATGCCCCCTGAGGCGCTGCGCGCCTTCCCCCTCTCGCTTCGCGGGGGGGACGACACCCTCGCTGCGGGGCGGCCCTTGCTCGGTGTCCCTCGCTTTGGGCGCGACCGTTGCAAGGGCTGTGAGTGGCGCAAGCGCCTTGGAGAACTGATATGCAAAAACGTACCCTGCTCACCGCCCTGGCCCTGGCTCCGCTGCTGGGGGCCTGCGGCTTTCGCCTGCGGGGGGTGCCGACCTTCGTGTTCCGCTCGCTCTACATCCAGGCGGGCCGGGGCTCTCCGGTGGCGCGGGAGCTGTCGCGCAACCTGGCCAGTGCCAGCGACAAGCTGACCGTGCTGCGCGATCCGGCATCGCCCGACGATGCGGATGCGATCTTCCAGATCATCAGCGAGCGGCAGGAGCGGGTCATCGTCGGCATGAACGCGCTGGGCCAGGTGCGCGAGCTGCAGCTGCGCCTGCGCGTGCGCTTCAAGCTGCGCACGCCCAATGGAGACGAGCCGATCCCCGAGACCGAGATCCTGCAGCAGCGCGACGTGACGTACAACGAAACCAATGCGCTGTCCAAGGAGGCCGAGGAGGCCATGCTCTACAAGGACATGCGTACCGACATCGTCCAGCAGTTGCTGCGCCGCTTGTCGGCCGTCAAGAGCCTGACCTGAGCCCCATGCAGCTTGCCCTGAACCAGCTCGGCGGCCATCTGGCCAAGGGATTGCGCTCGCTCTACGTGCTGCACGGCGACGAGCCGCTGCAGCAGCAGGAGGCTGCCGACGCCATCCGTGCCGCCGCGCGCGCCGCGGGCTACACCGAGCGCAGCAGCTACACCGTGGCCGGCGCCCATTTCGACTGGAGTGCCGTGCTGGCGGCCGGTGGTTCGCTGTCGCTGTTTGCCGATCGGCAGATCATCGAGATCCGCATTCCCTCGGGCAAGCCCGGCAAGGACGGCGGCGCCGCGCTGCAGCAGATCGCCGAGGCGGCGCGCGGCAATGACAGCACGCTCACCCTGGTCATGCTGCCGCGCCTGGACAAGGCCACCAGGACCGGCGCCTGGTTCAGCGCGCTGGAAGCCCAGGGCATGACGCTGCAGATTGATCCCATAGAGCGCGGCCAGCTGCCGGCCTGGATTGCCCAGCGCCTGGCAGCCCAGGGCCAGCGCGTGGCACCCGGCGAGGAAGGCCAGCGCACACTGCAGTTCTTTGCCGACCGCGTCGAGGGCAACCTGCTGGCCGCACACCAGGAGATCCAGAAACTGGCCCTGCTGCACCCCGCCGGCGAGCTGAGCCAGGCGCAGGTGGAGCAGGCAGTGCTCAATGTGGCGCGCTACGACGTGTTCAAGCTGTCCGAGGCCGTGCTGTCCGGCCAGTTGGCGCGCGTTTCGCGCATGCTCGACGGCCTGCAGGCCGAGGGCACGGCCGAGGTGCTGGTGCACTGGACCCTGGCCGAGGACATCCGCTCCATCTGCCGCGTCAAGGACGCCATGGCCGCAGGTCAGCCCCTGCCCATGGCCCTGCGCGCCCAGCGCGTCTGGGGCGTCAAGGAGCGTTTGTTCGAGCGCCTGCTGCCGCGCATCACCGACGCCCAGGCCGCGCGCCTGCTGCAATCGGCCCACGCGGTGGACGGCATCGTCAAGGGCCTGGCCTTCGAGGGCTGGCCCCGCGACGGCTGGCAGGCCCTGCGCCGCCTGGCCATGGACCTGGCCCAGGCCGGCGCCAAGGGCTGACGTACCGTTCCTAGCGCGTCTTTTCCAGCTGCGCCTGGGCCTTGGTGGCCCAGGTCTCGAGGTTGTCCAGCAGGTCCTTCTGGCTGAAGGAGCAGCTTTCCTCGCTGAACAGCGCGCTGGATTCCAATCGGTCCAGCAGATTGAGCAGCACTTCGCCGTAGCGCGGCGGCAGGGCCTGCAGCAACTCCGAGGAAGCCCTGGCCTGCTGCCCGAGCACGGCGGCCGGCAGCTGCTGCTGTGCCAGTTGGGCGAAGCCCGCGCGCAACTGTGCGAGCTGCTGGGCGGCGAGAAGAGTGTCGTGGCTGGTGGACATGGCGGGAAAACCTCTGCGTACTGGGCAGCAGTGTAGGGTGGCCGCGACATCCTGCCGGCCGCCGGAACGCGGGGTTTGCCCTCTGGTGGCCGTGCGAGGACGCATCCCAGCCGCATGTTGGCGCGGGGCATGCCCGCTCTCGGTGCGCAAATGGGCGCAACTCGGCGAGAATCTCGGAATGAACGCGCTCAATATCGTCGAATACACCCACAACCTGGGCGTTCAGGCCAAAGTGGCCTCCGCCCAGATGGCCCGAGCCTCGGCTGCCGTCAAAAGCCGCGCCCTGCTGGCGCTGGCGCGCCTGCTGCGGGAGAACGTGGAGCCGTTGCAGACCGACAACGCCCGTGACCTCGACCGCGCCGTGGCCAACGGCCTGTCCGCTCCCATGGTGGACCGCCTGCGCCTGACGCCCAAGGTGCTGGAAACCTGTGCCCAGGGATGTGAGCAGCTGGCCTCCATGGCCGATGTGATCGGCGAGATCATCGGCATGAAGCAAATGCCCAGCGGCATCCGCGTAGGCCAGATGCGTGTGCCGATCGGCGTGTTCGGCATGATCTACGAAAGCCGCCCCAACGTGACCATCGAGGCGGCCAGCCTCAGCATCAAGAGCGGCAACGCCTGCATCCTGCGCGGCGGCTCCGAGGCCATCGACTCCAACAAGGCGCTGGCTGCCCTCGTCGCCAGGGCGCTGGCCGAAGCCGGCCTGCCCGAGCACGGCGTGCAACTGGTGCAGACCACGGACCGCGAGGCCGTGGGCCAGCTCATCGCCATGCCCGACTATGTGGACGTCATCATCCCGCGCGGCGGCAAGGGCCTGATCGAGCGCATCAGCCGCGAGGCCAAGGTGCCCGTCATCAAGCACCTGGACGGCAATTGCCACACCTATGTCGATGATCCCTGCGACATCGCCATGGCCGTCAAGGTGGCCGACAACGCCAAGACCAACAAATACAGCCCCTGCAATGCCAGTGAAAGCCTGCTGGTGGCGCGCGGCGTGGCCGCCGAATTCCTGCCGAAGATCGGCGCCATCTACGCCGCCAAGGGCGTGGAGATGCGCGGCTGCCCCGAATCGCTGGCCATCCTGAAGTCTGTGGCCGGCGCTCAACTGGCCGAGGCCACCGAGCAGGACTGGAGCGAGGAATACCTGGCGCCCATCATCAGCGTCAAGATCGTGTCCGGCGTGGACGAGGCCATCGCCCACATCAACCGCTACTCCAGCCACCACACGGACGCCATCCTGACGCGCGACCATATGCACGCCCAGCGCTTTCTGCGCGAAGTGGACTCGGCCAGCGTCATGGTCAATGCCAGCACGCGCTTTGCCGATGGCTTCGAGTACGGCCTGGGCGCGGAAATCGGCATCAGCACCGACAAGTTCCATGCGCGCGGTCCTGTGGGCATCGAAGGTCTGACCTCGCTCAAATACGTGGTGCTGGGTGAAGGCGAAGTCCGCACCTGACCGAGCCGTGCTGCGCGCCGGAATGCCCCGCGCCGGCACCGCAGCACTGCAATGAATCCATGAAAATCATCATTCTTGGCGCCGGCCGTGTGGGCTACAGCGTGGCAGAAAGCCTGGTGTCCGAACGCAACGACATCACGGTGATCGACACCGACGCACGGCGCCTACGCGAGCTGGAGTCGCGCTTCGACCTGCGTGGCGTCGTGGGCAGCGGCATCGATCCCCATGTGCTGGCCGAGGCTGGCGCCAAGGACACGGACCTGCTGATCGCCTGCGCCGCGCTCGACGAAACCAACCTTGTGTGCTGCAAGCTGGCCCAGGTCCTGTTCGAGATTCCCACACGCATCGCGCGCGTGCGCTCCTCGGGCTTTGGCGAGGACGAGGCGCTGCTGGGCAAGGAAGGCTTTGGCGTCGACCGCATCATCTGCCCCGAGGAATCGCTGACCAACTACATCAGCAAGCTCATCGAGTTTCCCGAAGCCATGCAGGTGCGTGCCTTCGCGGGCGGGCGGGCCGCACTGGCCTCGGTGCGCGCGCGCGACGGCGCCCCCGCCGTCGGCAAGCGCATCGGCGAGCTGCGGGACTGCATGCCCGAGCTGGCCATGCGCATCGTGGCCATCTACCGGCGTTTCCTGGACGAGCCCGACCGCTTCGTCCGCTGCGACGGCAACACGCGCATCGAGCCCGGCGACGAGGTCTTCATCCTGGCCGCACGCGAGCATGTGGCCGAGGTGCTGCGTGCCATCCACCAGCCTGCCGGCCGGCCTTCGCGCCCGGTCTACCGCATCATGGTCGCCGGCGGTGACCAGGTCAGCCAGCGCCTGGCGCTGCAGCTGTCGCGCGTGCCGGGCCGCTTCCACATCAAGATCATCGAGCCCGACGAGCAGCGCTGCCAGGACCTGGCCTCGCTGCTGCCGGCCGAGGTGCTGGTGCTGCACGGCGATGCCACCGACGAGGACCTGCTGGCCGATGAAAGCGTGGAGGACGTGGACCTGTTCCTGGCCCTGACCGACGACGATGAGAACAACATCATGGCCAGCCTGCTGGGCAAACGCATGGGCGCGCGGCGCGTGCTGTCGCTGATCACGCGGCGTGCCTACGCCGACCTGATGCACGGCACGCAGATCGACATTGCGCTGTCGCCGGCCCAGGCCATGCTTGGCGAACTGCTGGCCTATGTGCGCCGCGGCGACGTGCAGGCCGTGCACAGCCTGCGCCGGGGCGTGGCCGAGGCGCTGGAGATCGTGGCGCGCGGCGACCGCAAAAGCTCGCGCGTGGTCGGCCGCAAGGTCGAGGACCTGCGCGTGCCCGAGGATGCCCACATCGGCCTCATCGTGCGCGGCATACCCGAAGGCGTGCCGGCCGACGAAATCGCGGCCGGTGCCGAGCCCGAGGTCATCATCCCGCGCAGCACCACCGTGATCGAGAGCGGCGACCACGTGATCTTCTTCCTGCCCCACAAGCGGCTGGTACGGGACGTGGAGAACCTGTTTCGCGTCAGCGCCACCTTCTTCTGAGCCGACACCATGCGCGACCTGTTACCCGTCCTGCGCGTGCTTGGCATGCTCATGGTCATGTTTGCGCTGTCCATGCTGCTGCCCTTTGCAGTGTCCTGGTTCACCGACGACGGCATCTGGCGCATCTACCCCTGGGCCATCGGCATCACGGCGGCGGCGGGGCTGTCGCTGTGGATAGGCCTGGACCACTTCCGGCGCGAGCTGCAGCCGCGCCACGGCGTCATCCTCGTCACCCTGGTCTGGGTGGTTTTGCCGCTGTGCGCCATGCTGCCCCTGGTGCTGGGCATGGGCCATGTGGGGCTGAGCATCAGCTTCACCCATGCCTATTTCGAGGCCGTCTCGGGCCTGACGACCACCGGCGCCACCGTGCTCACGGGGCTGGATGCGCTGCCCGTGTCCATCAATGTCTGGCGCACCTTCCTGCAATGGTTGGGCGGCATGGGCATCCTGATCCTGGCCGTGGCCATCCTGCCCCTGCTGGGCGTGGGGGGCGCCCAGCTGTTCCGTGCCGAAGCCGCTGGTCCCATCAAGGACACCAAGCTGACGCCGCGCGTGACCGAGACCGCCAAGGGCCTGTGGGGCGTGTACGGCGTGTTCTCGCTGGCCTGTCTGCTGGCCTTCTGGGCGGCAGGCATGTCGCCGCTGGATGCGCTGATGCACATGTTCGCCACCGTCAGCCTCGGTGGCCTGTCCTCGCATGACACCAGCTTTGCGTATTTCGACTCGCCGTTGATCGAACTGACCGCCCTGGTCTTCATGCTGCTGGCCAGCTGCAACTTCGCGCTGTACTTCGTGGCCATGCGCAAGGGCCGCTGGGACGGCTTCTGGCGCGATCCGGAAATGCGCGCCACGCTGGCCGTGCTGCTGGGAGGCGGGCTGATCGTGGCGCTGCTGCTATGGGCCAAGGGCGTGTACGGGCCTGTGGAGGCCCTGCGCTACGGTCTCTTCCATGTGGTCTCGGTGGCCACGACGACCGGCTTCACCACGGTGGACTACCTGACCTGGCCCGTCTTTGCGCCCGTGCTCATGCTGCTGATGTCGGGTGTGGCCACCAGTGCGGGCTCCACGGGCGGCGGCATCAAGATGGTGCGCATGCTCATCCTGCTCAAGCAGGCGCGGCGTGAACTCACGCGGCTCGCGCATCCGCGCGCCTTGCAGCCCGTGCGGCTGGGCACCGGCGTGGTGGACAACCGCATGATCTTCTCGGTGCTGGCCTTCATGCTGGTCTATGGCGCCACCGTGATCACACTCAGCATGGTGCTGCTGCTCACCGACCTGGACCCGGTGACCGCCTTCTCCGCCGTGCTGGCCAGCGTGCACTGCATGGGGCCGGGCCTGGGCGCGGTGGGCCCGTCCTCCAACTATGCTGTGCTCACCGAATTCCAGACCTGGGTCTGCACCCTGGCCATGCTGCTGGGACGCCTGGAAATCCTCAGCTTCATGGCCTTGCTTTCGCCGGCTTTCTGGCGCCGCTGACGCTGCAAAGACTGGGGAAAACACCTAGACCATGGTCCAATCTCTACAATTGCCCCCCACCGTCGTACCCAGAGGGTCTTTATGGTTCCACATCTCATCACGGCCCTGACCGGCCCGATCAACGAGCTTGAGCAGCGCATCCTCGACTCCATGCCGGCGATCGAGCGCTGGTTCCGGCTCGAATGGATGGAACACACGCCGCCTTTCTATTGCTCGGTGGACATCCGCAACGCCGGTTTCAAGCTCGCACCCGTGGACACCAACCTCTTCCCCGGGGGCTGGAACAACCTGACCGACGAAATGCTGCCGCTGGCCGTACAGGCGGCCATGGCGGCGATCGAGAAGATCTGCCCCGAAGCGCGCAATCTGCTCATCATTCCCGAGAACCACACGCGCAACACGCACTACCTGGCCAACGTGGTGCAGCTCAAGCGCATCTTCAACATGGCCGGTCTGAACGTGCGCATCGGCTCCATCAGCCCCGATGTGAAGAAGACCACCACCGTCACCCTGCCGCATGGCGACACGGTGACGCTGGAGCCGGTGATCCGCAGCAAGCGCCGCATCGGTCTCAAGGATTTCGATCCCTGCACCATCTTGCTCAACAACGACCTGTCGTCCGGCGTCCCGGGCATCGTCGAGGAGCTGTACGAGCAATACCTGCTGCCCCCCCTGCATGCAGGCTGGAGCGTGCGCCGCAAGAGCCGCCATTTCCAGAGCTATGAGGAAGTGGCCAAGCGCTTCGGCAAGCTGCTGGGCATCGATCCCTGGCTGATCAACCCGCTGTTCGGGCGCAGCGAAGGCATCGACTTCGCCAATGGCGTGGGCATGGAAGGCCTGGCCGAACAGGTCGATGTGTTGCTGGCCAAGGTGCGCCGCAAGTACAAGGAGTACGGCATCAAGGAAAAGCCGTTTGCCATCGTCAAGGCCGACAACGGCACCTATGGCATGGGCGTGATGACCGTGCGCGATGCCAAGGAGCTGGCCGAGCTGCCGCGCAAGAGCCGCAACAAGATGGGCATGATCAAGGACGGCCAGACCGTGCACGACGTGATCATCCAGGAAGGCGTGCTCACCCAGGAGCGCATGAACAACGCCGTGGCCGAGCCCGTGGTCTACATGATGGACCGCTACGTGGTCGGCGGCTTCTACCGCATGCACCCCGAGCGCGATGTGGACGAAAACCTCAACGCGCCCGGAGCCGGCTTCGTGCCGCTGGCCTTCCAGCACAGCACCCAGCTGCCCCAGATAGGCGCGCGCCCGGGTGCCAGCATGCCCAACCGCTTCTACATGTATGGCGTGGTGGCCCGGGTCGCCATGCTGGCGGCCAGCTATGAGCTGGAGGCGACCAACCCCAACGCGGAAATCTACGACTGATCGGGGTGCTGTCCGATGCGCTCGTCATCAGGACAGCGGACAATGCCGGCATTTCAATTGACTGAAGCCATCTCCCCACGGGATGGCGCATAGACCTGTGCAGAAAACCAAATCTTCGTTGGCCGCGCTCACCCTGGGCGCCATCGGCGTGGTCTATGGCGATATCGGCACCAGCGTGCTGTATTCGGTCAAGGAGGTCTTCGGCTCCGGCCATGTGCCGTTCACCCAGGAGAACATCTACGGCGTTCTGTCGCTGCTGTTCTGGACCCTGACGGTCATCGTCTCGCTCAAGTACGTGGTCCTGGTGCTGCGTGCCGACAACAACGGCGAAGGCGGCCTGGTCGCCATGCTGGCCCTGGCCTCGCAGACCGTCAAGGACAAGCCCCGCCTGCGCAACGTGCTGCTGCTCATCGGCATCTTCGGCACTTCGCTGTTCTATGGTGATGGCGTGATCACGCCGGCCATCTCCGTGCTCTCGGCCGTCGAAGGCCTGGAAGTGGTCTCTCCGCACTTCACCAAGGCCGTGATCCCGCTGACCCTGGTGATCCTCTTCCTGCTTTTCTGGTTCCAGAAGCACGGCACGGCGGGGATCGGTCGGTTTTTCGGCCCCATCACCCTGGTCTGGTTTGCCACCATCGCAGCGCTGGGCGTGCACCAGATCGCGGGCCATCCCGAAATCCTGGCGGCCATCAGCCCGCACTTCGCAGTGCGCTTCATCTGGGACAACCCCGGCACCAGTTTCATCATCCTGGGCGCCGTCGTGCTGTGCGTGACCGGGGCGGAGGCGCTTTACGCCGACCTGGGCCACTTCGGCAAGAAGCCCATCCGCCTGGCCTGGTTCTCGGTCGCCATGCCGGCGCTGACGCTGAATTATTTCGGCCAGGGTGCGCTGCTGCTGGCCAACCCGGCCGCCGTGAAGAATCCCTTCTACATGATGGCCCCGGCCTGGGCGCTGCTGCCCCTGGTGCTGATGGCCACCATGGCCACGGTCATCGCTTCGCAGGCCCTGATCACGGGCGCCTTCAGCGTCACGCGCCAGGTCATACAGCTGGGCTATCTGCCGCGCCTGGAAGTGCGCCACACCAGCGTGCGCGAGACCGGCCAGATCTACATGCCCTTGGTCAACTGGAGCCTGTTCGTGGCGATTGCGCTGGCCGTGGTGCTGTTCCGCTCCAGCGGCAACCTGGCGGCCGCCTACGGCATTGCGGTCACGCTGGACATGCTGATCACCACCACGCTGACCTTCTTCGTGATCCGCTACCGCTGGAACTACCCGCTGGCCCTGTGCATCGCGGCCACCGGATTCTTTTTCCTGGTGGACCTGGCCTTCTTCTCGTCCAACCTGCTCAAGCTGTTCGACGGCGGCTGGTTCCCGCTGCTGATCGGCGGCACGGTGTTCTCGCTGATGATGACCTGGCGCAAGGGCCGCGAGCTGCTGCACGAAAAGCTGCAGGCCGATGCCATCGACCTCAAGAGCTTCCTCGAATCGGTCTGGCGCCATCCGCCGGCGCGCGTGACGGGCACGGCCGTCTTTCTTTCCGGCGAACCGGGCACCGTACCCAACGCCCTGCTGCACAACCTCAAGCACAACAAGGTGCTGCACAACCAGAACATCTTCGTCACGGTGCGCAACCATGAAATTCCCTGGGTGGGCCTGGACAAGCGCACCGAGATCGAGGCGCTGGGCAGCGACTGCTGGCAGGTCATCATCAACTACGGCTTCAAGAACGAACCGGACGTGCCGGCGGCACTGTCCCTGCTGCGTCCCCGGGGCTGCCAGCTCGACGCCATGGAGACCAGCTACTTCCTGTCGCGCGATGTCATCATCCCGCGCATCAGCCACCGCATGGCGCCCTGGCGCGAAAAGCTGTTTGCCCAGATGCACCGCAACGCCAGCCGTGTCTCCGACTTCCTGCACCTGCCCAGCAACTCCGTGGTGGAGCTGGGCTCCAAGATCGAGCTGTAGGCGTCGCCAGCGCATCGCACGGTCGGCGGCTGTGGTGACAGAATCGCGCGATGCGCTTTTTCCGTGACTTGAGTCCCTCTGCCTTCGCAGCCGGCTTCGTGGCCGTGCTCGTGGGCTTCACCAGCTCGGTGGCCCTGGTCTTTCAGGCCGCCCAGGCCTTCCATGCCACGCCCGAGCAGATCACGTCCTGGATCTGGGCGCTGGGACTGGGCATGGGCCTGTGCTCTCTGCTGCCCTCGCTGATACTGCGCATGCCGGTCATGGTCGCCTGGTCCACGCCAGGCGCAGCCGTCCTTGCCACGGCAGGGCTTGCGGGGGGCTTTTCCATGGGCGAGGCCGTTGGCGCCTTCATCATCAGCGCGGGGCTGATCATCCTGGTGGGAGCCACAGGCTGGTTCGAGCGCGTCATGAACCGCATCCCCATGGAAATCGCTGCCGCCCTCCTGGCGGGCGTACTGGCCAACTTCGGCATGCAGGCCTTTGCCGCCGCCAGGGATGCGCTGCCCCTGGTGCTGGTCATGCTGCTGACCTATCTGCTGTCGCGCCGCCTGGCACCGCGCTATGCGGTCATCGCCACGCTGGTGGCCTCCATCGCCTGGGTGGCGCTCAACGGGCAAATGCAATGGTCCGC
>NZ_CP049795.1:3400000-3402500 GCF_018437695.1 Delftia sp. WY8 | reverse complement strand
GTGTTGCAAAACTAGCGGATGAGCTGTGGATAGGGGTGAAAGGCTAAACAAACTTGGAAATAGCTGGTTCTCTCCGAAAACTATTTAGGTAGTGCCTCAAGTATTACCTGCGGGGGTAGAGCACTGTTTAGGCTAGGGGGTCATGGCGACTTACCAAACCTATGCAAACTCCGAATACCGCAGAGTACAGCTTGGGAGACAGAGCACCGGGTGCTAACGTCCGGACTCAAGAGGGAAACAACCCAGACCGCCAGCTAAGGTCCCTAAAATTGGCTAAGTGGGAAACGAAGTGGGAAGGCTAAAACAGTCAGGATGTTGGCTTAGAAGCAGCCATCATTTAAAGAAAGCGTAATAGCTCACTGATCGAGTCGTCCTGC
The DNA here is from genome assembly GCF_018437695.1 of Delftia sp. WY8. Taxonomy (NCBI): domain Bacteria; kingdom Pseudomonadati; phylum Pseudomonadota; class Betaproteobacteria; order Burkholderiales; family Comamonadaceae; genus Delftia; species Delftia sp. WY8. The sequence goes on along the minus strand of NZ_CP049795.1, from coordinate 3,402,123 downwards.
GCGGAAGATGTAACGGGGCTAAGCCAGTTACCGAAGCTGCGGATTTGCAATTTATTGCAAGTGGTAGGAGAGCGTTCTGTAAGCCTGTGAAGGTGCCTGGTAACGGGTGCTGGAGGTATCAGAAGTGCGAATGCTGACATGAGTAGCGTTAAAGGGGGTGAAAAGCCCCCTCGCCGTAAGCGCAAGGTTTCCTACGCAACGTTCATCGGCGTAGGGTGAGTCGGCCCCTAAGGCGAGGCAGAGATGCGTAGCTGATGGGAAACAGGTCAATATTCCTGTACCGATGTGTAGTGCGATGTGGGGACGGAGAAGGTTAGCTCAGCCAACTGTTGGATATGTTGGTTCAAGCCTGTAGTCGTGCCTGGTAGGCAAATCCGCCGGGCTTAGATGAGGGGTGATAACGAGTCTGCTTGCAGACGAAGTGAGTGATACCCTGCTTCCAGGAAAAGCCACTAAGCTTCAGCTACACACGACCGTACCGCAAACCGACACTGGTGCGCGAGATGAGTATTCTAAGGCGCTTGAGAGAACTCTGGAGAAGGAACTCGGCAAATTGATACCGTAACTTCGGGAGAAGGTATGCCGCAAGTAGGTGAACTTGAACAAAGGGAGCCCAAAGCGGTTGCAAAAAATCGGTGGCTGCGACTGTTTAATAAAAACACAGCACTCTGCAAACACGAAAGTGGACGTATAGGGTGTGACGCCTGCCCGGTGCTGGAAGATTAAATGATGGGGTGCAAGCTCTTGATTGAAGTCCCAGTAAACGGCGGCCGTAACTATAACGGTCCTAAGGTAGCGAAATTCCTTGTCGGGTAAGTTCCGACCTGCACGAATGGCGTAACGATGGCCACACTGTCTCCTCCAGAGACTCAGCGAAGTTGAAATGTTTGTGATGATGCAATCTCCCCGCGGAAAGACGGAAAGACCCCATGAACCTTTACTGTAGCTTTGTATTGGATTTTGAACGGATCTGTGTAGGATAGGTGGGAGGCTTTGAAGTGAGGACGCTAGTTCTCATGGAGCCGACGTTGAAATACCACCCTGGTGCGTTTGAGGTTCTAACCCAGGTCCCTTATCGGGATCGGGGACAGTGCATGGTAGGCAGTTTGACTGGGGCGGTCTCCTCCCAAAGCGTAACGGAGGAGTTCGAAGGTACGCTAGTTACGGTCGGACATCGTGACGATAGTGCAATGGCATAAGCGTGCTTAACTGCGAGACTGACAAGTCGAGCAGATGCGAAAGCAGGACATAGTGATCCGGTGGTTCTGTATGGAAGGGCCATCGCTCAACGGATAAAAGGTACTCTGGGGATAACAGGCTGATACCGCCCAAGAGTTCATATCGACGGCGGTGTTTGGCACCTCGATGTCGGCTCATCTCATCCTGGGGCTGTAGTCGGTCCCAAGGGTATGGCTGTTCGCCATTTAAAGAGGTACGTGAGCTGGGTTTAAAACGTCGTGAGACAGTTTGGTCCCTATCTTCCGTGGGCGCTGCAGATTTGAGGAAGCCTGCTCCTAGTACGAGAGGACCGGAGTGGACACACCTCTGGTGTATCGGTTGTCACGCCAGTGGCATTGCCGAGTAGCTAAGTGTGGAAGAGATAACCGCTGAAAGCATCTAAGCGGGAAACTCGTTTCAAGATGAGATCTGCCGGGGCCTTGAGCCCCCTGAAGAGTCGTTCAAGACCAGGACGTTGATAGGCTGGGTGTGGAAGCGCAGTAATGCGTTAAGCTAACCAGTACTAATTGCTCGTGAGGCTTGACCCTATAACTTTGATGACGTGATCATCAAGGTGGTTATGCCAAGTAAGGCGCAGTCAAAATACAAAGCTGATTACAGACTCTATGAATTCGTTGTGTTGCTCACAAGAGCAGCATGACAACAAGTTATGCCTGATGACCATAGCAAGTTGGTACCACTCCTTCCCATCCCGAACAGGACAGTGAAACGACTTTGCGCCGATGATAGTGCGGGTTCCCGTGTGAAAGTAGGTCATCGTCAGGCTCTTACAGCCAAAACGCCCGGCTAGCGCCGGGCGTTTTCTTCTCTCTCCTGCTGAGCAGGGTAGAGAAGAAAACGCAAAAAGCGTTGAAAGTGCAGCGAAAGTTGTGCTAGAATACAAG
>NZ_CP049795.1:1375000-3397500 GCF_018437695.1 Delftia sp. WY8 | reverse complement strand
CTTTGATCCGGAGATTTCTGAATGGGGAAACCCACCCGCAAGGGTATCGCATACTGAATACATAGGTATGCGAAGCGAACCTGGAGAACTGAAACATCTAAGTACCCAGAGGAAAAGACATCAACCGAGATTCCGAAAGTAGTGGCGAGCGAAATCGGAACAGCCTTCTAGTGATAGTCAGACGGTTAACAAAACGGAATGGAAAGTCCGGCCATAGTAGGTGATAGCCCTGTATGTGAAAACCGACTGGTGGTACTGAGCTAGAGAAAAGTAGGGCGGGGCACGAGAAACCCTGTCTGAATATGGGGGGACCATCCTCCAAGGCTAAATACTCATCATCGACCGATAGTGAACCAGTACCGTGAGGGAAAGGCGAAAAGAACCCCGGGAGGGGAGTGAAATAGATCCTGAAACCGCATGCTTACAAAAAGTAGGAGCCCGCAAGGGTGACTGCGTACCTTTTGTATAATGGGTCAGCGACTTACATTCAGTGGCAAGGTTAACCGAATAGGGGAGCCGTAGAGAAATCGAGTCCGAATAGGGCGTCCAGTCGCTGGGTGTAGACCCGAAACCAAGTGATCTATCCATGGCCAGGATGAAGGTGCCGTAACAGGTACTGGAGGTCCGAACCGACTAGTGTTGCAAAACTAGCGGATGAGCTGTGGATAGGGGTGAAAGGCTAAACAAACTTGGAAATAGCTGGTTCTCTCCGAAAACTATTTAGGTAGTGCCTCAAGTATTACCTGCGGGGGTAGAGCACTGTTTAGGCTAGGGGGTCATGGCGACTTACCAAACCTATGCAAACTCCGAATACCGCAGAGTACAGCTTGGGAGACAGAGCACCGGGTGCTAACGTCCGGACTCAAGAGGGAAACAACCCAGACCGCCAGCTAAGGTCCCTAAAATTGGCTAAGTGGGAAACGAAGTGGGAAGGCTAAAACAGTCAGGATGTTGGCTTAGAAGCAGCCATCATTTAAAGAAAGCGTAATAGCTCACTGATCGAGTCGTCCTGCGCGGAAGATGTAACGGGGCTAAGCCAGTTACCGAAGCTGCGGATTTGCAATTTATTGCAAGTGGTAGGAGAGCGTTCTGTAAGCCTGTGAAGGTGCCTGGTAACGGGTGCTGGAGGTATCAGAAGTGCGAATGCTGACATGAGTAGCGTTAAAGGGGGTGAAAAGCCCCCTCGCCGTAAGCGCAAGGTTTCCTACGCAACGTTCATCGGCGTAGGGTGAGTCGGCCCCTAAGGCGAGGCAGAGATGCGTAGCTGATGGGAAACAGGTCAATATTCCTGTACCGATGTGTAGTGCGATGTGGGGACGGAGAAGGTTAGCTCAGCCAACTGTTGGATATGTTGGTTCAAGCCTGTAGTCGTGCCTGGTAGGCAAATCCGCCGGGCTTAGATGAGGGGTGATAACGAGTCTGCTTGCAGACGAAGTGAGTGATACCCTGCTTCCAGGAAAAGCCACTAAGCTTCAGCTACACACGACCGTACCGCAAACCGACACTGGTGCGCGAGATGAGTATTCTAAGGCGCTTGAGAGAACTCTGGAGAAGGAACTCGGCAAATTGATACCGTAACTTCGGGAGAAGGTATGCCGCAAGTAGGTGAACTTGAACAAAGGGAGCCCAAAGCGGTTGCAAAAAATCGGTGGCTGCGACTGTTTAATAAAAACACAGCACTCTGCAAACACGAAAGTGGACGTATAGGGTGTGACGCCTGCCCGGTGCTGGAAGATTAAATGATGGGGTGCAAGCTCTTGATTGAAGTCCCAGTAAACGGCGGCCGTAACTATAACGGTCCTAAGGTAGCGAAATTCCTTGTCGGGTAAGTTCCGACCTGCACGAATGGCGTAACGATGGCCACACTGTCTCCTCCAGAGACTCAGCGAAGTTGAAATGTTTGTGATGATGCAATCTCCCCGCGGAAAGACGGAAAGACCCCATGAACCTTTACTGTAGCTTTGTATTGGATTTTGAACGGATCTGTGTAGGATAGGTGGGAGGCTTTGAAGTGAGGACGCTAGTTCTCATGGAGCCGACGTTGAAATACCACCCTGGTGCGTTTGAGGTTCTAACCCAGGTCCCTTATCGGGATCGGGGACAGTGCATGGTAGGCAGTTTGACTGGGGCGGTCTCCTCCCAAAGCGTAACGGAGGAGTTCGAAGGTACGCTAGTTACGGTCGGACATCGTGACGATAGTGCAATGGCATAAGCGTGCTTAACTGCGAGACTGACAAGTCGAGCAGATGCGAAAGCAGGACATAGTGATCCGGTGGTTCTGTATGGAAGGGCCATCGCTCAACGGATAAAAGGTACTCTGGGGATAACAGGCTGATACCGCCCAAGAGTTCATATCGACGGCGGTGTTTGGCACCTCGATGTCGGCTCATCTCATCCTGGGGCTGTAGTCGGTCCCAAGGGTATGGCTGTTCGCCATTTAAAGAGGTACGTGAGCTGGGTTTAAAACGTCGTGAGACAGTTTGGTCCCTATCTTCCGTGGGCGCTGCAGATTTGAGGAAGCCTGCTCCTAGTACGAGAGGACCGGAGTGGACACACCTCTGGTGTATCGGTTGTCACGCCAGTGGCATTGCCGAGTAGCTAAGTGTGGAAGAGATAACCGCTGAAAGCATCTAAGCGGGAAACTCGTTTCAAGATGAGATCTGCCGGGGCCTTGAGCCCCCTGAAGAGTCGTTCAAGACCAGGACGTTGATAGGCTGGGTGTGGAAGCGCAGTAATGCGTTAAGCTAACCAGTACTAATTGCTCGTGAGGCTTGACCCTATAACTTTGATGACGTTGATCATCAAGGTGGTTATGCCAAGTAAGGCGCAGTCAAAATACAAAGCTGATTACAGACTCTATGAATTCGTTGTGTTGCTCGCAAGAGCAGCATGACAACAAGTTATGCCTGATGACCATAGCAAGTTGGTACCACTCCTTCCCATCCCGAACAGGACAGTGAAACGACTTTGCGCCGATGATAGTGCGGGTTCCCGTGTGAAAGTAGGTCATCGTCAGGCTCTTACAGCCCAAGAAACCCCGTAGCCCAAAGCTACGGGGTTTTTTGCATTGGGGTGCAGGAAACGGGGAAACAGGCTGAACCGCCAAAACGGACGGCTCAACGGAACATCCGAAAACGGACAACCCAAAAAAGAGAGCGCTGACGCGCTCTCTTTTTATTCCTGAATACGCAATGGTTCAAAGCGGCAGGCATTCGCCCTGTACAAAGACCTTGAGTTCGCCCGACTGGATTGAGGTCCAGGTCTCATTCTTGGTCAATGGCGCCGTGACGATGATGGCCACGCGGTCCTGGGGTGTGGTTTCCCGGGCGAAGTCCACGGCCAGGTCTTCATCCGACAGATGGGCCTGGGCAAAGGGGTGGCGTCGTTCGATATAGCACAGGTGCGTGGTGGCATGGGCCCACAGCGCCTCGCCGTTGGACAGCAGGAAATTGAAGGTTCCATGCGGCGAGATGCGCTTGGCCAGCTCGCGCAGCGTGTGGGTGAGTTCCTGCACGCTGGGCAGGCCGGCATGCGACTTCCACAGCTCCTGGAGAATCCAGCAGAAGGCCTGTTCGCTGTCGGTGTTTCCCACCGGGTGGAAGTGGGCATGCAGCTTGGGTGCAAAGCCCTTGAGATCCCCGTTGTGGGCAAAGACCCAGTTGCGACCCCACAGTTCACGCACGAAGGGGTGGCAGTTCTGCAGGCTTACCGCGCCCTGCGTGGCCTTGCGGATGTGGGCGATGACGTTGCGGCTCTTGATCGGGTACTCGCGTATCAGCTTGGCGATGGGCGAGTCGATGGCGCGCTCGTAGCCGACGAAGTGGCGCAGGCCCTTGTCCTCGAAGAAGGCGATGCCCCAGCCGTCCGTATGGTCGCCGGTATTGCCCGCCCGCTGGGTGAACCCCGAGAAGCTGAAGCGCACGTCGGTGGGCGTGTTGCAGTTCATTCCAAGCAGCTGGCACATGGCGGTATCGTTGTTTGCGTAGTTCAAGCCATAGCCTAACGCCTGGCGCGGCAGCTGCAAGCACAATGCGGGGCAACGGCAAAAAAACGGAACACACCTATGCCCATCCTCTGTCTGCATACGGCGCACAGCAACGCCGTGATCTTCGAGCAGGCTGCTGCCGAACTGGGCTGGCCGGCCCACTCAATCGTTCATCAGGTGCATGAGGAACTGCTGTTGGGGGCGGAGGCTGCAGGTGGCATGAATGCGTCGCTTCGGCAGAAAACGGCGGGGCAGCTTGATGCGCTGGCAGACCCTGCCGATATCGATGCCGTGCTGCTGACCTGCTCGACCCTGGGTCCGGCCGTGGCGGATTGCCTCAGTGACAAGGTCTGGCGTGCCGATGGCATGCTGGCCCGCAAGGTGGCTGCTGCCTTGCAGAGAGATCCCCAGTCACGCATTGCACTGCTGTGTGCTGCTCCCACGACGTATGAAGCCACGCGCGATCTGTTCATGCAAGCGTTGCTGCCTGGCGATGCACATCTGCGCCTGCAGCTGCAGTGTGTCGAAGGCGCATGGGCGCTTTTCCGTAGAGGCGATCTCTCTGGCTACCAGGCACGGATGACCGATGCCGCTTTTCAAGCCTATGCGGCCGGCGCCGCCCAGGTGGTTTTGACCCAGGTTTCCATGGATGGGGTTGCCAGGTACTGGCAGGCCAGAGACTCCCATCCTGTGCCGTGGACCGTGGCTGCCAGTGCGCTGCAGGCACTTGGAGAAATGCGCAAATAAAGCTGCAGCTTCATGGAAAAAGGCAGCCGAAGCTGCCTTTTGCATGCGTTGGAGGAAAAGTCCTCAGCTGCGCTCGGACCAGAGCTTGCCGCCCGTGGCCCAGTTTTCGCGCTTGATGTCGGTGATCAGGATGTCCACCGATTCGGGCGAGCCACCGAGGACTTCGACCGAGACGCGCGTGATCTCTTCGACCAGCTTGCGCTTTTGTTCGACGGTGCGGCCTTCCATCATTTCGACGTGGTACGTGGGCATGTCAATCTCCTCAGGGATCAAGTTCTAGGGGGTTGGGTCGGCGACATCATATCGGCCGACGCGGGCGGTCGAGGCTTGTCGATGCCAAGTGCGCAGGCGGGACACAGGCAGGCCTTGTTGCGCAGGGGCTCCGGAATGCGGGCCAATGCATCGGGTGCCACCGGCGTGTCCATGCACCAGCAGTTCAGCGGATCCACGCCCGCAAGAATGGCGCACTGATTGCTGCGGCCGCACAGCGGACACAGGCTGGCATCGGGGGGATGGGCACTCATCGTGGTTCTGAGTGTAGATCCATGAAAAAAGCACCTCAGGCAAGCCTGGGTGCTTTTTCAAGCGCCGGGCGCCGCCCGCGTCAGGCGGCGGCCTTGACCTTCAGGCGCCAGGCATGCAGCAGGGGCTCGGTGTAGCCGCTGGGTTGCTCCTTGCCCTTGAAGACCAGGTCACAGGCGGCCTGGTAGGCCATCGAGGTGTCGAAGTGGCCGGCCATGGGCTTGTACAGCGCATCGCCCGCGTTCTGCTGGTCGACCACGGCGGCCATGCGCTCGAAGGTCTCGCGCACCTGCGCCTCGGTCACGATGCCGTGCTGCAGCCAGTTGGCGATGTGCTGGCTGGAGATGCGCAGCGTGGCGCGGTCTTCCATCAGGCCCACGTTGTGGATGTCGGGCACCTTGGAGCAGCCCACGCCCTGGTCCACCCAGCGCACCACATAGCCGAGGATGCCCTGGACGTTGTTGTCCAGCTCCTGCTGCTTTTCAGCCGCGCTCCACTTGTCTTCCTTGACCACGGGCACCTGCAGCAGGTCGGCCAGGATGTTGGCGCGCTCGGCGTCGGCATTGGTCTGCTCCAGCTGCTTTTGCACCTCGGCCACGTTGACCTGGTGGTAGTGCAGGGCGTGCAGCGTGGCGGCCGTGGGCGAGGGCACCCAGGCGGTATTGGCGCCGGCCTTGGGGTGGCCGATCTTTTGCTCCAGCATGGCCTTCATCAGGTCGGGCATGGCCCACATGCCCTTGCCGATCTGCGCCTTGCCGCGCAGGCCCAGGCCCAGGCCCACGAGCACGTTGCTGCGCTCATAGGCGGCCAGCCAGGCGCTTCCCTTCATGTCGGCCTTGCGGACCATGGGGCCGGCATACATGGCGGTGTGCATTTCGTCGCCCGTGCGGTCCAGGAAGCCGGTGTTGATGAAGGCCACGCGCGATGCGGCAGCGGCGATGCAGGCCTTGAGGTTGACGCTGGTGCGGCGCTCCTCGTCCATGATGCCCAGCTTGACGGTGTTCTCGGGCAGGCCGAGCACCTTTTCCACGCGGCCGAACAGCTCGCTGGCGAAGGCGGCTTCCGCAGGGCCGTGCATCTTGGGCTTGACGATGTAGACGCTGCCCGTGCGCGAGTTGCGGATGCCGTTGGCGCCCAGACCCTTGATGTCATGGACGGCGATGGCCGTGGTGACCATGGCGTCCAGGATGCCTTCGGGGATTTCCTTGCCGTTGCCCCAGAGGATGGCCGGGTTGGTCATCAGGTGGCCGACGTTGCGAACGAACATCAGCGAACGGCCATGCAGCCTGACGGGCTTGCCGTCGGCGCCGGTGTACTCGCGGTCTGCATTCAGGCCGCGCGTCATGCTCTTTCCGCCCTTGTCGAAGGTCTCGGTCAGCGTGCCCTTGAGGATGCCCAGCCAGTTGGCATAGCCCACCACCTTGTCCTCGGCATCCACGGCCGCCACGGAGTCTTCCAGGTCCAGGATGGTGGACAGGGCCGCCTCGACCACCACGTCGGCCACGCCGGCGGCATCGGTCTGGCCGATGGCCGTGGTCTTGTCGATGCGGATGTCGATATGCAGGCCGTTGTTGAGCAGCAGCACGGAAGAGGGCGCTGCGGCATCACCCTGGTAGCCGACGAGCTGGGCGGTGTTCTTCAGGCCCGTGGTGCCGCCGTTCTTGAGCGCGACGACGAGCTGGCCGCCTTCCACGCGGTAGCCGGCGGAATCCTTGTGCGAGCCCGAGGCCAGCGGGGCGGCCTGGTCCAGGAAGTCGCGTGCGAAGGCGATGACCTTGGCGCCGCGAACGGGGTTGTAGCCCTTGCCCTTTTCCGCGCCGCCGTCCTCGCCGATGGCATCCGTGCCGTACAGCGCGTCATACAGCGAACCCCAGCGCGCGTTGGCGGCGTTGAGCGCATAGCGGGCATTGAGAATGGGCACGACCAGCTGGGGGCCGGCCTGGATGGCCAGTTCTGCATCCACGTTGGTGGTGGTCGCCTTGGCATCCTTGGGCTGCTCGACCAGATAGCCGATCTGCGTCAGGAACTGCTGGTAGCCGGCCATGTCGGTGATGGGGCCGGGATGGGCCTTGTGCCAGGTGTCCAGCTCGGCCTGCAGGCGGTCGCGTTCGGCCAGCAGGGCAGCATTGCGGGGGGCGAGGTCGTTGACGATCTCGTCGAAGCCTTTCCAGAATGCCTCGGGCGCGACACCCGTGCCCGGGAGCACTTGTTCATTGATGAAGCGGTGCAGCTCTGTGGCCACCTGCAGGCTGTGGGCTTGGGTGCGATCGGTCATGGTGGGAACCCCGGTTGGATGGATGGAAAGACTGGCCTGGACCCTTTACGGGCCTGACTATAAGGAATACTTTATTAGATTTATTTGCGTACATAAATAGACCATAAATCTTAAAACTCGTGACTTTTACGCAAAAATGTGGGAAGGTTATGCGCCTGCCAAAACCATCGGAAATTGGCATGCAGCCCGGTGCGAAGGGCAAATGGCAGACAGCCAGTGCCTACTGCGCAAAAAGGCGGACCCCAGGAGACAGGCATGCATGCGCATGCCCCACAAGAACACGGAAAAGAAACGGACAGCAGTCATGGACAAGCTCAAGGCATTCGAGTCATTCGTATCGGTGGCCACGCGCGGCAGCCTTACGGCAGCGGCCAAGGCGGAAGGCGTGGCGCCAGCCATCATGGGGCGGCGGCTGGATGCCTTGGAAGAGCACCTGGGCGTCAAGCTCATGGTGCGGACCACACGCCGCATCTCGCTCACGCACGAGGGCAGCGCTTTTCTCGAGGATTGCCAGCGCCTCTTGTCCGATGTGTCCAACGCCGAGGCCAGCGTCAGTGCGGGCGGGGTCAAGGCCACAGGACATCTGCGCATCACGGCGCCGGCAGGCTTTGGTCGGCGGCATGTGGCGCCTCTGGTGCCGCGTTTTCGGGACCTGCACCCCGATGTGACGATTTCCCTGAATCTGAGCGACCGCGTGGTCGATCTGGCCGGTGAGGGCTTTGACTGCGCGGTGCGGGTAGGCGACCTGCCCGACTCGGCCCTGGTCAGCGTGCGCATCGCCGACAACCGGCGCCAGTGCGTGGCCACGCCCTCCTATCTGGAGCGCCGCGGCACGCCGCGTCACCCCAGCGAGCTGACCCAGCATGACTGCCTGACGCTGTCCAGCGATGCCTCGCAGACGCGCGGCTGGGCCTTTCGCATTCCGCACCCGGACAGCGGTACCAGCGAAGTCGTGCATTTCAAGCCGGGCGGTCCGCTGGACTGCTCCGACGGCCAGGTGCTGCACGACTGGTGCCTGGGCGGCTGGGGCATTGCCTGGCGCAGCACCTGGGAGGTGGAGGCCGAGATCGCCGCCGGGCGCCTGGTGGCGGTGCTGGAGGAATTTGCGGCCCCACCGAACGGCATCTTCGTGGTCTTTCCCCAGCGCAAGCACATGCCGCTGCGCGTGCGGCTGTGGATCGACTATCTCAAGCACCATTACGAGCAGCCGGAATTCTGGCGTCGAACCCACGCGGCCTGATCGGGCCGCCCAGCAAGGAGGAATGAGCATGGCAGTGTCGATCGCGACGGAAGCGGTATCCGCAACGCAGGGCGCGGCCCCAGGACGGCGGCGCTGGATGCGCATGGCGCTGGGCGCCGCCTGCCTGGGCATGTTGGCAGGCTGCGCCGTCCAGGGGCCGGGGCAGGGCCGGCCGGACGGGATGCGGCAGGGCGCGGTGCCTGCCGGCATCGTGAGCGTGACCTTTGACGATCCCTCGCGGTTCGATGCCGGGCGCAATGGAACCCAGGAGTCCGAGAAGGCGCGCCGCGCCTGGGTCGATGCGCTGGCCCAGTTCCTGGCCGAGCGTGCCGCGCCCAGGCTGTCCCAGGGCCAGCGGCTTGAAGTCCACCTCACCGATGTGCAGCGTGCCGGCAGTTTCGAGCCCTGGCGCGGACCCCAGGCCGCCGATGTGCGCATCGTCCGCGATATCTATCCACCGCGCATCGACCTGCGTTTCAAGCTGCTGGATGCCGACGGAAAGCTGCTGCGCGAGGGCAGCCGCCAACTGCGCGATGCGACCTTCATGATGCGCCCCGACCTGTATCCCAACGATCCCCTGCGCTATGAGAAGACGCTGCTGGATGACTGGTTGCGCGCGGAACTGCCGAAGTAGCGACGCAAGAGCCGGCGCGACGGGAGGACCGCAGTGGTCTACCGATTGCCTCGGGCATCCCGATGGCGGTCGCCGTTTCTGGCGTAATGCAGCATGGCCCAAGAGGCTCAATTTCTATACGGATTCCCCATGACGATAGAAGCCATTCTGGCCAGCCTTCACCTGCTGGCCATCCTCACCTTCGTGGTGTTCGTGTCCAGCCAGGCAGCGCTGTGCCGCAGCGAGTGGATGAGTGCCGCCGTGGTCCAGCGCCTGGCGCGGCTGGACATGATCTACGGGCTGGCGGTGGTGTTCCTGGTGCTCACCGGCATTGCGCGCCTGGTGTGGGGCGTCAAGGGCATGTCCTGGTACGTCTCGCAGCCACTGTTTCATCTGAAGATGACTTTGTTCGTGGTCGGCGCCGTGTTGTCGATCAAGCCCACGCTGGCCTTCCGCCGCTGGCGCCGCGCGCTGGATGCCGGCCAGGGCCTGCCCCAGCCTGCCGAGGTGGCCAGCACGCGCCGCTGGGTGATGTGGCAGGCGCATGTGGTGCCTGTGATCGCGGTGGTGGCGGTGTTCTGGGCGCGGGGCATGTAGGCCCGGTTTTCCTGTCTGGCGGCATGGGGCGGGCCTGCCACGTAGAATCCGCCGATGCTCTCCGTCAAACAGGAACTGCTCGCGGCTCTGGCCGGCGAGCTTGAAACTTTGTCGCCCGGCGCCGGTGCCCGTGCCGCTTTCGAATCCCCCAAGGTGGCTGCCCATGGCGATTTCGCCTGCACGGCCGCCATGCAACTGGCCAAGCCACTCAAGCTCAATCCGCGCGCGCTCGGTGAACAGCTCAAGGCTGCGCTGGAGGCCACGCCGGCTTTCCAGCGCTGGGTCGATGCCATCGAGATCGCCGGCCCCGGCTTTCTGAACATCCGTCTCAAGCCCGCCGCCAAGCAGCAGATCATCCGCGAAGTGCTGGGACAGGCCGAGAAATTCGGCTGGCAGGCCGACCGTGGCGCCAAGATGCTGGTCGAGTTCGTCTCCGCCAACCCCACCGGCCCGCTGCACGTGGGCCATGGCCGCCAGGCCGCGCTGGGCGATGCCATCTGCAACCTCTATGCCACCCAGGGCTGGGGCGTGCACCGCGAGTTCTACTACAACGATGCGGGCGTGCAGATCGACACGCTGACCAAGAGCACGCAGCTGCGCGCCAAGGGCTTCAAGCCCGGCGACGAATGCTGGCCCATCGATCCCGAGAATCCGGAAAGCAAGGCCTTCTACAACGGCTCCTACATCCAGGACATCGCAGACGATTTCAAGGCCTGCAAGACCGTCAAGGCCGATGACCGCGAATTCACGGCCAACGGCGATGTCGAGGACTACGACAACATCCGCCAGTTCGCCGTCGCCTATCTGCGCAACGAGCAGGACAAGGACCTGCAGGCCTTCAACCTGCACTTTGACGAGTACTACCTCGAATCCAGCCTCTACACCAACGGCCATGTCGAGGACGCGGTGCAGCGCCTGATCGCGGGCGGGCACACCTACGAACTCGACGGCGCGCTCTGGCTCAAGTCCACCGACTACGGTGACGACAAGGACCGCGTGATGCGCAAGCAGGACGGCAACTACACGTACTTCGTGCCCGATGTCGCCTACCACATCCAGAAGTTCAAGCGCGGCTACTCCAAGGTCGTCAACATCCAGGGCACGGACCACCACGGCACCATCGCACGCGTGCGCGCCGGCCTGCAGGCCGCCGACGTGGGCATTCCGGCCGGCTATCCCGACTATGTGCTGCACACCATGGTGCGCGTGGTGCGTGGCGGCGAGGAAGTCAAGATCAGCAAGCGCGCCGGCTCCTACGTCACGCTGCGCGACCTGATCGAGTGGACCAGCAAGGATGCGGTGCGCTTCTTCCTGCTGTCGCGCAAGCCCGACACCGAGTACACCTTCGACGTGGACCTGGCCGTGGCCCAGAACAATGACAACCCCGTGTACTACGTGCAGTACGCCCATGCGCGCATCTGCTCGGTGCTGGCAGCCTGGGGCGGCGATGCGGACACGCTCAAGGACGTGGACCTGTCGGCGCTGGAAGGCCCGCAGGCCCAGGCGCTGATGCTGCAGCTGGCCAAGTACCCGGCCATGCTGACTTCGGCCGCAGAAGGCAATGCGCCCCACGACGTGACCTTCTACCTGCGTGAACTGGCCTCGCTGTACCACAGCTACTACGACGCGGAACGCATCCTGGTGGACGATGAAAAGGTCAAGCTCGCCCGCCTGGCGCTGATCTCGGCCACGCGCCAGGTATTGCACAATGGCCTGGCAGTGCTGGGCGTCTCGGCCCCGCAACGCATGTAACTTCGAGCGACAAGCCATCTATGAAGACACAGCAACGTGGGGGCACCGTCATCGGTCTCATCATCGGCATGATCGTCGGGCTGGCAGCAGCCCTGGCCGTCGCCGTCTATGTGACCAAGGTGCCCGTGCCCTTTCTCTCCAAGGGCGGCAAGACGGCCGACCAGGACGCGGCAGAGGCCCAGCGCAACAAGAACTGGGACCCCAACGCACCGCTGCAGGGCAAGAACCCGGCGCCGCCACCACCGGCTGCCGTCACGCCCAGCCTCCCCGGCAGCACCACGCCAGCAGCGCCCACCCCGCCCGCCGTGGCCGGCGGCGTGACGCCGCCGCCCGCGCCCGTGGACCCGGCCAAGCCGCCCGCCAAGCCCGACACCAAGGCCGATGGCAAGACCTCCGCCGACCCGCTGGGTGATCTGGTGAAGGCGCGTTCCGCCGCTGCCGAGAAGACGGAAAAGGCCGAGGCTGCCTTCAACTACTTCGTGCAGGCCGGCGCCTTCCGCAGCCAGGGCGATGCCGATGCGCAGCGGGCCAAGCTGGCCATGCTGGGATGGGAGGCGCGCGTGAGCGAGCGAGAGCAAAACGGCATCACCATCTTCCGCGTGCGCGTGGGTCCGTTCACCAAGCGCGACGATGCCGAGCAACTCAAGCAAAAGCTCGATGGCGCCGGGGTCGAGTCCACGCTGGTGCGCGCCGCACGCTGAAACAGCGTTGAGCAAGAGCGCTGAACTTTTTGGCAAACCCCAGCCTCCTAATCTGCAGCATTGAACGAGGAGTTTGTTTTGATGAATCGCCGCGACTTTTCCCTGGCTGCCTCGGCAGCCGCTGCCAGCGCGCTGACGCTGGGCACCTCCGCCGCACAGGCCCAGGCGGCAGCGCCCAAGGAGGGCAAGGACTACATCAAGCTGGCCAAGCCCGCACCCACCAGCGCCGGCGCCGGCAAGGTCGAGGTGGTCGAGTTCTTCTGGTACAGCTGCCCGCACTGCAATGCATTCGAGCCCACCTTTGCCGCCTGGAAGAACCAGGCGCCGGCCGACGTGGTCGTGCACCGCGTGCCCGTGGCATTCAACGCCAGCTTCGTGCCCCAGCAAAAGCTGTACTACGCCTTTGAAGGCATGAACCTGCTGGACACCATGCATGCGCGCGCCTTCCACGCCATCCATGTGGAACGCAACCGCCTGGCCAAGGACGACGAGATCTTCGCCTGGGTGGGCAAGCAGGGCGTGGACGTGGCCAAGTTCAAGGAGGTCTACAACTCCTTCACGGTCTCCAACCAGGTGCGCAAGGCCACCCAGCTGCAGCAGGACTATGACGTGGAAGGCGTGCCGGCCATGGGCGTGGCGGGCCGCTACTACACCGATGGCACCAAGGCCGGGAACATGACCAATGTGCTGCGCGTGGTCGATCAGCTGATCGCCACCAGCCGCAAGGGCTGAGGTCCGGGCCTCGGCCCAGACCAACCGTGACAGGCCCGCCATTGAGCGGGCCTGTCGCTTTTGGAAACCTCTTTTTGTGCCTTCGTGTCAGCGCTTTGCCCCCCGGCTTGAAAGACGCCAGGAACGGTTGCGCGCGACACCCCCTACAATGGATGCAAGAAGCGTGCCCTCCATGAAACAACGACTTTCCCCCCTCCTGCTCGCAGCCGCCCTGGCGGCTTTCGCCGGTTTGGCCCAGGCCGAAAAGGCCGACAGCACCAAGCCCATGAACATCGAGGCTGACGCGCTGCGCCATGACGAACTCAAGCAGACCAGCGTCTTCACCGGCAACGTGGTGATGACCAAGGGCACCATCGTGCTGCGCGGTGCCCAGCTCGATGTGCGCCAGGACCCCGAAGGCTTTCAGTACGGCGTGGTCACGGCCGAAGCGGGCAAGCGCGCCTTCTTCCGCCAAAAGCGCGACACCGTTCCCGGCCAGCCCGAGGAATTCGTGGAAGGCGAGGGCGAGGTCATCGAATACGACGGCAAGGCCGACCTCGTGAAGTTCATTCGCCGCGGCGAACTGCGGCGCTATCGCGGCGGCCAGCTCAGCGACGAGATCACGGGCTCCATCATCGTCTACAACAACCTCACCGACGTGTTCACCGTCGATGGGCAAAAGACCAGCGGCGGCCAGCCCAGCTCCACCGCCGGCCAGGGCGGGCGCGTGCGCGCCGTGCTGGCGCCCAAGGAGGGCACACCGGGCTCGCAGCCGCGCGCTCCCGCCGCAGGCGCGCCGGGCACATCCCTGCAGCCCAGCAACACCCTGGACAGCCTTGGTGGTACCAAGCGATGAGTACCGAGGCCTCAGCCCCCGCTGCCCACGCTTCCTCCCCACGCGCCGAACAGGGCAGCAGCCTGCAGGCGCGCCATCTGGCCAAGTCCTACGGCAGCCGCAAGGTGGTCAAGGACGTGTCGCTGTCCGTGAAGAAGGGCGAGGTCGTGGGCCTGCTGGGCCCCAACGGCGCGGGCAAGACCACCTCGTTCTACATGATCGTGGGCCTGGTGCGCAGCGACGGCGGCGACATCTTCATCGACGGACAGGCCGTGGGAAACATGCCCATCCACCAGCGCTCGCGCCTGGGCCTGTCCTACCTGCCGCAAGAGGCATCGATCTTTCGCAAGCTCAGCGTCGAGGACAACGTGCGCGCCGTGCTGGAGCTGCAAAGGGATGAGCAGGGCCGGCCGCTGGCGCGCAGCGTCATCGAGGAGCGCCTGACGGCGCTGCTGCAGGAACTGCGCGTGGACCATCTGCGCGCATCGCCCGCGCTGGCGCTGTCGGGCGGCGAACGCCGCCGCGTCGAGATTGCACGTGCCCTGGCCACGCAGCCGCGTTTCATCCTGCTGGACGAGCCCTTCGCCGGCATCGACCCCATCGCCGTGATCGAGATCCAGCGCATCATCGGCTTTCTCAAGGCGCGCGGCATCGGCGTGCTCATCACCGACCACAACGTGCGCGAGACGCTGGGCATCTGCGACCATGCCTTCATCATCAGCGACGGCCATGTGCTGGCCCAAGGCACACCCGAGGAGATCGTGGACAACGCCGAAGTGCGGCGCGTCTACCTCGGCGAACACTTCCGGATGTAGCGCCATGCCCTGCCTGGCCCGTCTGCGAGATTGCCTGCGCGAAGGAGCTGCCGCTTGAAGCCCGGACTGTCGCTGCGCGTCTCCCAGCATCTTTCGCTCACCCCGCAACTGCAGCAGTCGATACAGCTGCTGCAGCTGTCCACGCTGGAGCTGGCGCAGGAAGTGGAGCAGATGCTGGGCGACAACCCCTTCCTGGAGCTGGCGAACGACGACGGCGACCACGAAGCGGCAAGCAGCGCCCCGGAGCCTGCGGCGCCCGGCGCCGACGCCGCGGACTCCTTCCAGGAAAGCCGTGCGGACCAGCCATCGGCTGCGGTGGAATGGGAGGCGCCGTCGGACACATCCTCCGGCGATGCCGTCGAGACCTCCGGCACGGCCGAGTCCCTGAGCTGGGAAGGCGATGGCCAGACCAACTCGGGCAACGACGACCGCGACTGGGGCAGCGATGCGCCTTCCAGCCGCACGCGCGGCCAGGGTGACGATGACGAGACCGATGCCACCGAGCTGGCACGCAGCGCAGAAAGCCTGACCGACCACCTGCACCGCCAGGCCCTGAGCCTGCGCCTGGGCGAGGTGGACCGCGCCGCGCTGCGCTTTCTGATCGAGAACCTCAACGACGACGGCTACCTGGAAGACCCGCTCGACGAGCTGGCACAGGGCCTGGCGGGCGACGATCTCGAGGAGTGCGAGGAACTGGTGCACCGCTTCACCGTGGCGCTGCGCCTGTTGCAAAGCCTGGAGCCGGTGGGCGTGGGCGCGCGCGACCTGGCCGAATGCCTGACGCTGCAGCTGCGCGACCAGCTGGCCGATGCCGAGCGCGAAGGCGACGGCAGTGCCGAGGACGAAGATCGGCAGGCCGTGCTGCGCACCGCGCTGGACATCTGCGCCCAGCCCATGGACCTGCTGGCGCGGCGTGACCTGCGCAAGCTCGCCAGCCTGTGCGGCGCGCGCGAGGAGCGGCTGCGCGAGGCGATGGTCCTGATCGCCCGGCTGGAGCCGCGCCCGGGCCGGCGCTTCGCCGACGTGCAGCGCCAGATCGTCGTGCCCGATGTCATCGTGCGCCCGGTGCGCATGGGTGCGGGACGCATGGAGTTCAGCGTGCAACTCAACCCCGATGTCATGCCCAAGCTGCGCGTGCACGACATCTATGCCAGCGCGCTGCGCAGCCACCGGGGCAGCGAAGGGCATGCGGCGTTGCAGCAGCGGCTGCAGGAGGCGCGCTGGTTCATCAAGAACATCCAGCAGCGCTTCGACACCATCCTGCGCGTGTCGCAGGCCATCGTGGAGCGCCAGAAGAACTTCTTCGTGCATGGCGAGCTGGCCATGCGCCCGCTGGTGCTGCGCGACATTGCCGATGCGCTGGGCCTGCATGAATCCACCATCAGCCGCGTGACCACGGCCAAGTACATGGCCACGCCGCAGGGCACCTACGAACTCAAGTATTTCTTCGGCTCGGGGCTGGGCACCGAGGCGGGCGGCAACGCGTCGAGCACGGCCGTGCGCGCGCTCATCAAGCAGTTCGTCGCAGCCGAGGACCCCAGGAAGCCGCTGTCGGACAACCAGCTGGCCGACATGCTCAAGGAGCAGGGCATCGAATGCGCACGGCGCACCGTGGCCAAGTACCGCGAACTGCTCAAGATCCCCCCGACCACGCTGCGCAAGGCCCTGTAGCCGCGCAGGGCGCGCACGCTCTCAGGCCGCAGGCGCGCGGCCGGCCACGTCATCCCATTTGAGGCCGAATTTCAGCAGGTACTTGCGCAGGCGGTCGGCATCGTTGACCACGCTGCGCTGGGTGCGTGACTGGTCGAACAGGCGGCGCCCCGCATCGGACAGCGAGGGCGATTGCCTGCACACGCGCAGCACCGCTTCGAGCTGCATGCGGTCGAACAGATCCATCTGCTCCAGCCTCTCGGCGGGCAACAGCGCATCAAGGCCGCAGCCGGCGCCGGCGGGGGCGGGCTGCGCTGCCTCGCCCCGTTGCCACAGCCACTGCATGCGCTGGATCTCGGCATCGACCAGGGCCGTGGAGATGCGCCCTCCGTCAGCCAGCGTGGCCAGGCGCGTCATGCTGGCCGACAGGTCGCGGAAGTTGCCGCTCCACAGCGCCTCGGGCGAGCGCGCAAAGCGCAGATAGCGCTCGCGGGCCTCCACGTTGAAGCGCACCATCTGGCCGGTCTCGTCGGCCGAGCGCGCGAGCAGGTGGTCCATGTTGGGTTCTATGTCCTCGGGGCGCCCGGCCAGGCCCGGCAGCGCGTAGGACCACAGGTTGATGCGCGCGAACAGATCCTCGCGAAAGCGCCCCTGCGCCACGTCGATGCGCAGGTCGCGGTGCGTGCCGGCGACCAGCTGGAAATCGCTGCTGACCTCGCGGTCGCTGCCCATGGGATAGAAGCGCTTTTCCTCCACGGCCTTGAGCAGCATGGCCTGTTCGTCCAGGCCCAGCTCGCCGATTTCGTCCAGGAACAGCACGCCCTGGTGCGCGCTGCGCAGCAGGCCGGCGCGGTCGGCCGCAGCGCCCGTGAACGCGCCCTTCTTGTGGCCGAACAGCACCGAGGCCGCGCCATCGCCGCGCAGCGTGGCGCAATTGACCTCGACGAACTCGCCCTGCACCTGGTGCCTGGCCTTCTTCAACTCGTACATGCGCCGCGCCAGATGCGATTTGCCCGCACCCGTGGGACCCGTGAGCAGGATGGGCGCTCGCGAGCGCACGGCCACGCGCTCGATCTCGTCGATCAGCGCGTTGAAGCCTGCATTGCGCGTGGCAATGCCGCTCTTGAGAAATTGCACGGCCTCGCTCTGCTCGGCGCCGAAGCGCTGGGCGATCACGTCGTAGCGCGACAGGTCCAGGTCGATCAGCGCATAGCTGCCCGGGTCGCCCATGCGCTGGCGCCGGGGCGGCGAAGTCTGGGCCAGCACGCCGGGAATGCGGCGCGACTCCACCAGCAGGAACAGGCAGATCTGTGCCACGTGCGTGCCCGTGGTGATGTGGGTCCAGTACTCCTCGCGCTCGGGGTCGAAGCGATAGGCCTGCGTCCAGTCGAACAGCCGCGCATAGACCTCGCCGAAATCCCAGGGATCGGCAATGTCCATGGGCACGAGGTTCACCCGGGTCTCGGGCGATGCCGTGGCGATGTCGCCTTGCAGCAGCTGCGCCAGGGCCAGATGGGGCGGCGTGTAGAGCAGCTCCAGCCGCTCCACCACCAGATCCTCGTGCTGCATGAGGGAGAGGGTCGGCCGCCATTTTTCCCAGCGCCCCGCGCCCCTGCCGGAGTCCAGCTGCGTACCCAGAAAACCGATGACGACCTTTTTCTTTTCCATGTTTTTGTCTAGTTGGATAGCTGAAATTCTAGTTTCTTTGGATTGAAGAAGAAATCAAGAAAAGTGTGATTTGAGATTTATCCAAATAAATCAAGGGGTTGAAGAAATTTTTGGCACCAGATGCCGGGCTGGCACGCATCTCGCAATAAGCAAGGCATCCAGTGCAGGCGGTGACCGCTCACAGGCCGGGGTTGGGGCAAACGCCCGCCCCGCCGGTGCGGGAAGTCCGGGCCCCCAGGGGCCTGTCGATTTCCCGCATGCCGCACGCCGCAGGCGCTGGGTGACGGCAAGGTTGTGGAAACCGTCCCGCAAGGGACTCCTGGTTCGACTCCAGGCTTGCCAGCCACTGGTAGCTCAGTCTGGTAGAGCACCCTCGCAAGAGGACTGTCGCAGGTTCGATTCCTGTCCACTCTTCCGGCCGCAAGGCCGGGCTATTGAAACGGTCGAAAGACCACCCGCCGAACGCGGGAGGTGGCCGCCGGGTTGCGATGCAGCCCCAGGCCGCCCCCCGTCAGCGGCGGCGGCTGTGCCAGGTCCCGGCACGGTCCGCGCCCGCAGCCAGCCACGCTGCAACCTGTTTCCAGGGTTGCCGCCACGGCGCACTGCAAGGCCCGGGCCGTGCCCCCTGGAACCCCGCCGCTGCTGTAACGGCACCCCTATTGATTGCGGCGAAGACGCCGAACGAGGAGAAGAAGAAATGCTGAAGATCCAACGCATCACCATCAAGAAGAACGAACGGGCCCTGCTGCTGCGCAATGGCGATTTCGAGCGCGTGCTGCACAGCGGCCGGCACTGGCTGTTTGCCGGCACCGACCAGCTGCGCGTGGAAACCTTTGCCCTGGAGCTGCCCGCCTTCACGCACGGCCTGGCCGACTACCTGATGGCCCAGGAGCCCGCCGTGGTGGCCGCCGAATTCCTGCGCGTGGAACTGTCCGAAACCGAGGCGGGCCTGCGCAGCGAAAACGGCGTGCTGGTCGAGATCCTGCCGCCCGGCACGCGCCGCCTGTACTGGAAGGGACTGGTGGATGTGAGCGTGCAGGTGGTCGACCTGCAGGCCGGCGCCGAGCTGCCCGCCGCCCTGGCGGCGCGCCTGACCCAGACGCAGCTGCGCCTGCGCAGCGTGTCCGGCCTCAACGGCGTGCTGCAGGTGCAGGTGCCCGCAGGCCAGTGCGCGCTGCTGACCATCGACGGAAAGGTGGACCGCCTGCTGCAGGCCGGCAGCCATGCGTTCTGGAAGTTCGGCCGCAGCATTGCCGTGGAGCTGGTGGATCTGCGCCTGCAGGCCGTCGAGGTCTCGGGCCAGGACATCATGACCCGCGACAAGGTGAGCCTGCGCCTGAACCTGAGCGCCACCTATCGCCACACCGACGTTCTGCGCGCCTTTGCCCAGCTGCAAAAGCCCGCCGAGCACCTGTACCGGGAGCTGCAGTTCGCGCTGCGCGCCGCCGTGGGCACCCGCACGCTCGATGAGCTGCTGGAGAACAAGACGGTGATCGACGACGTGGTGACCGCGCACATGGCGGCCAAGCTGCAGCCCTTCGGCATGGTGGTGGAGAGCGTGGGCGTGAAGGACATCGTGCTGCCCGGCGAGATGAAGGCCATCCTGACCCAGGTGGTGCAGGCCGAAAAGCAGGCCCAGGCCAACGTGATCCGCCGCCGCGAGGAAACGGCGGCCACGCGCTCGCTGCTCAACACCGCCAAGGTCATGGAGGACAACCCCGTGGCCCTGCGCATGAAGGAGCTGGAGACGCTGGAACGTGTGGCCGAGCGCATCGACAAGATCTCCGTGTTCGGCGGGTTGGACCAGGTGCTCAACGGGCTGGTGAAGATGCGTTGACCGGCAGGCTGGTCGGCACACAACGGACAACGAAGAAACAAAAGAGAGGTACCGCCATGGCCGCATTCGAAGAACTATGGAGCTATGAGGTGGGCAAGGCGGGCTGGGCGACGTTGAAGTTCAGCACGTCCGAGGAGGAACTGGTGTGTGCCGTGTCCTACCTGCATGATTCGCTGGGTGATCTGGCCGCCATGGCGCTGGCCTTGGCCAAGGGCGCGCACCGCGCTGCCGCCGTGTTCATGGACGAGCCCGGCGAAGTGCACCTGAGCATGGAGGGGGACCGCGACACCCTTTCCTACGAGCTGCGGCAGTACGCGGACTGGGCCAGCTGGGGCATCACCGCCATGGATGACTATGAAGTGCTGGCCCGTGGGCAGGTGGCCCGCGAGGACGTGGTGCGCATCGTGTACCGCGTGCTGGACGGTATTTATTGCGGCATGGGCGTCGAGGAATACCGAAAGCGCTGGCTGGAGCATGAATTCCCGCTGCGGGACTATCAAAGCCTGGGCAGCGCCATCCGCAAGCGGGACCTGTCTCGCCTGATGCGTGGATGAGCCGCGCGGCAGCAAGACCTGAACAAGACGAACAGACAAGAAGACTGAAGGACAACGCAATGAACTACCTGCAACACAACGTGGAAAACGGCGTCCCCATCAAGATGTGGACCAAGGGCGTGCCCGTCGAGGACGAGGCGCGCAAGCAGCTGGAGAACGCCGCGCGCCTGCCCGTGGTGTTCAAGCATGTCGCGGCCATGCCCGATGTGCACCTGGGCATAGGCGCCACCGTGGGCTCGGTGATCCCCACCATCAAGGCCATCATCCCGGCGGCCGTGGGCGTGGACATCGGCTGCGGAATGATGGCCGCCAAGACCACGCTGCGCGCCGAGGACCTGCCCGACAACCTGGGCCCGCTGCGCTCGGCGATAGAGCAGGCCGTGCCGCATGGCTCGGTGCCGCGCCACCGGGGCCGCGATCCGGGCAGCTGGGAGAACCCGCCCGTGTCGGTGGACCAGGTCTGGGCCACGCTGGCCGAGGAGTTCCACCTGCTGTGCGAGCTGCATCCGCGCCTGGCCAACACCAACAACCGCAAGCACCTGGGAACGCTGGGCAGCGGCAACCACTTCATCGAGATCTGCCTGGACGAGGCGGGCTTCGTGTGGTTCATGCTGCACTCGGGCTCGCGCGGCGTGGGCAATGCCATCGGCACCCATTTCATCGAGCTGGCCAAGAAGGACGCAGAACTGCATCAGCGCAACCTGCCCGACAAGGACCTGGCCTATTTCGAGGAAGGGGCCCGCTACTTTGGCGACTATGTGCGCGGCGTGTCCTGGGCGCAGAAGTTCGCCATGCGCAACCGCGAGGTGATGATGGCCAACCTCATCGCCACGGTGCGCAAGGTGATCGCCAAGCCCTTCGAGTCGCATGTGGAGGCGGTGAACTGCCACCACAACTACGTGCAGCAGGAGCGCCATTTCGGCCAGGACGTGTTCATCACCCGCAAGGGCGCGGTGAGCGCGCGGCGCGGCGAGCTGGGCATCATCCCGGGCAGCATGGGCGCGCGCAGCTATATCGTGCGCGGCCTGGGCAACCCGGAGAGCTTCGAGAGCTGCAGCCACGGTGCGGGCCGCGTGATGAGCCGGACCAAGGCCAAGAAGATGTTCAGCGTGGCGGACCACATCAAGGCCACCGAGGGCGTGGAATGCCGCAAGGATGCCAATGTGGTGGACGAGATTCCCATGGCCTACAAGGACATCGATGCGGTCATGGACGCGCAGCAGGATCTGGTGGAGGTGGTGCACACCCTGAAGCAAGTGGTGTGCGTGAAAGGGTGAGTGGATGAGGGCCCCGGGCTCTCATCCTCCGGAACAGAAAGCAGGATGAGAGCATGAGGGAAGAGAAGGTATTGAGCGCGCATCCGGTCTCCGACGCCATGCGCGCCACGGTGCTGGCCAACCTGGCCGAGGTGGAGCGCAGGCACGAGGTCACGGTGCTGTTTGCCTGCGAGTCGGGCAGCCGCGGCTGGGGCTTTGCCTCGCCCGACAGCGACTATGACGTGCGCTTCATCTACGTCCACCGCCTGCCCTGGTATCTGACGGTGGCGCCGGGCCGCGATGTCATAGAGCAGCCGCTCAGCGGCGAGCTCGATGTCAGCGGCTGGGAGCTGCGCAAGGCGCTGGGGCTGCTGCGCGCCTCCAACCCCACGCTGCTCGAATGGCTGCGCTCGCCCGTGGTCTACCGGCAGGAGCAGCCCTGGGCCGAGCGCCTGCATCTGCTGGCCGAGCAGGGCTTTTCGCCGGTGCGCGGCTACCACCACTACGTGGCCATGGCGCGCAAGAACCTGCGCGCCCACCTGCAGGGCGATGTGGTGCGCTACAAGAAATACTTCTACGTACTGCGTCCACTGCTGGCCGCGCGCTGGATACGCGAGGGGCGTGGTGCGCCGCCCATGCGCTTTGCGCAGCTGGCGGCGGGCACGCTGGAGGATGCAGGCCTGCTGGCCGAGCTCAACGAGCTGCTGGAGCTCAAGATGCGCCTGGGCGAGGCCGCCAAGGGGCCGCGCCGGGTGCGGGTCCATGATTTCCTGGAGCGCGAGCTGGCCCATGCCATGGCCCATGCGCCCGATCCGGGGGACCAGGCCGATGCGGCGCCGCTGGACCGCTATCTGCGGGATGCCGTGGCGCGCTTTGGCGGCAATGAATGAAAGAGAAAAATGAAAGTGATCGAGATCGACGGCTCCGCCGGGGAGGGCGGAGGCCAGATGCTGCGCAGCGCGCTGGCGCTGTCCATGTGCACGGGCCAGCCTTTTGCCATGCAGCGCATCCGTGCCGGGCGCGCCAAGCCGGGTCTGATGCGCCAGCACCTGGCCTGCGTCAATGCCGCCGCCGAAATCTGCGGCGCGCAGATGCAGGGCGCCGAGATGAATTCGCAGGCGCTGCAATTCACACCGGGGCCGGTGCGTGCGGGCGAGTACCGCTTCGTGATCGCCTCGGCGGGCAGTTGCACCCTGCTGCTGCAGACGCTGTGGCCCGCGCTGATGATGGCTAACGGCGAAAGCCGCCTGACCCTGGGCGGCGGCACCCACAACCCGGCCGCGCCGCCCTTCCACTTCCTGGAGCGCAGCTATGCGCCGCTGCTGCACAGGCTGGGCGCGCGCTGCGAACTGCGGCTGCGCCGGCTGGGCTTTTATCCGGCCGGTGGCGGCGAGATGGACGTGACGATCACGCCGGCAACCAATGGGCTGGTGCCTTTCGATATCACCGAACGCGGCGCCCCCGTGGCCAGCCATGCCGAATGCTTTGCGCCCGCGCTGCCACGCGCGGTGGCCCAGCGCGAACTGGACCATCTGGGTCAGGCCCTGGGCTGGTCTGGCGAGCAGCTGCAGGTGGCTGCCGTGCGCCAGAACGAGGGGCCGGGCAACGCGCTGCTGGCCACGCTGGCCTATGAGCACCTGTGCGAAGTGTTCACGCAGTTCGGCATGAAGGGCGTCAGCGCCGAAAAGGTGGCGCATGACCTGGCGCGCGAGGTGCGCCGCCACCAGGGCAGCCGGGCCGCGCTGGGCCCGTACCTGGCCGACCAATGGGCCCTGCCGCTGGCGCTGGCCGTCTGGCGCAGCGGGCGCGGTGCCAGCTACACCTGCACGGAACTGACGCCGCATGCGCGCAGCAATTTCGAGGTGATCGAGCGCTTTGTGCCTGTGCGCTTTACCACGGACGCAACGGGCGACGGCTGGCGTGTTTCGCTCTCGCCTGCCTGAGCGGCCTCAGCGATCGGCCCGCACCAGCGTGCTCTTGCCGAACAGGCTCTCCAGCAGGTCCACCACCAGTTCGGCCGTCTGGTTGCGCACATCCAGCGCGGGATTGAGCTCCACCAGATCCATCGAGCCCAGGCGTCCGGTATCGGCCAGCATCTCCATGCACAGCTGGGCCTCGCGGTAGCTGGGGCCGCCGCGCACGGGGGTGCCGGTGCCGGGCGCGATGTCGGGATCGAGGTAGTCCACGTCGAAGCTCAGGTGCAGGTGGGTGTCGCTGCCGGCGAGGCCGTCGAGCGCGCGGCGCATGACCTCGCGCATGCCCAACTCGTCGATGGCGCGCATGTCGTACACCTCGATGTTCAGCGAATGCAGCAGGCGCTTTTCCTGGTCATCCACGCTGCGCAGGCCGATCTGGCACAGCGAGGCGGCATCTAGCGCCGGATCGCCGCCCTGGGACAGCGCGGTGAGCGCCGCGGGCCCCAGGCCGCACAGGCTGGCCACGGGCATGCCGTGCAGGTTGCCGCTGGGCGAGATATCGGGCGTGTTGCAGTCGGCGTGGGCGTCCAGCCAGATCACGCGCAGCGCGCGGCCTCGTCGGCGGCAGTGGGCGGCCACGGCACTGATCGAGCCCATGGCCAGGCTGTGGTCGCCGCCCAGCATCAGCGGCAGCTCGCCATCGTCCAGCGCCTGGCCCACGGCCTGGTGCACGGCGTCCATCCAGGCGCGGGCCGGTGCGAGGTGGCGCAGCCCCTGCTCGGGCGGTGTCTGGGGATTGGGTGGACCGGCCAGGTTGCCGATGTCGCGCACCTGGCAGCCCAGCTGGCGCAGCGCCGGGGCCAGGCCGGCCACGCGCAGCGCGTCCGGCCCCATGGCGCTGCCCAGGCGGCTGGCGCCGATGTCGGTGGGCACGCCTATGAGTCTCAGGGCGCGTGCGGTCTGCGGGGTCGTATGGGTGTTCATGCTCATGGGACCCATGGTATGCAGTCCCCGTGTCAGCCAAAGCCGCGTTCTGCCTGCCCGGCCTCGCGCACCAGCCGGTACAGGTCGCGGGGGTCGGCCAGCGAAGGCACCAGGTCGATCGACTGCATCAGCCCGGTGTCGTGGGCCAGCGCGCGCAACCAGCGCAGGGCCGAATAGTCTTCCAGCGCAAAGCCCACGGAGTCGAACAGCGTGATCTCGGTGTCGTGCCCGCGTCCCGGCGCCAGGCCATTGATGACCTGCCACAGCTCGGTCACGGGCGCGTCGGCGGGCAGCTGCTGCAGCTCGCCTTCCACGCGCGTCTGGGGCGTGAACTCCACGAAGATGCGCGCGCGCCGCAGCAACTCCACGGGCAGTTCGGTCTTGCCGGGGCAATCGCCGCCGACGGCATTGATGTGGGTGCCGGGGCGCACATCGGCATCGGCGATCACGCAGGCGCGGCGCTTGGCGGCCGTGACCGTGGTGACGATGTCGGCGCCTTCCAGCGCCTGGGCGCTGCTGGTGCAGCAGGTGATGCGCTGGGCGGCAATGCCTGCATGGCCCAGGTTGTCCACCAGCTTGCGCATGGCCTGGACGTCGATGTCGAAGATGCGCAGCCGCTCCACGCCCAGCAGGTGGGTGAAGGCCAGGGCCTGGAATTCGGACTGCGATCCTGCGCCGATCAGCGCCATGCTGCGGCAGCCCTGTCGCGCCAGCCGGCGCGCGGCCAGCGCCGAGGTGGCGGCGGTGCGCAGCGCCGTGGCCAGCGTCAGGTCGGACAGGAAGACCGGCAGGCCCGTGGCCACGTCGGCCAGGGCGCCGAATGCCATCACCGTGGGCAGGTCCCGGTCGGCGTTGTCTGGATGGCCATTGACGTACTTGAAGGCGTAGTCCAGCGCATCGGACACGGGCATGAGCTCGATCACGCCGCCGGGCGAATGGTGGGCGAGGCGGGCCGATTTCTCGAAATCGGGCCAGCGCGCGAAGTCTTGCTCGATGGCATCGGCCAGGCCGGCCAGGCAGGCGGCGACGCCGACCTGCGCCACCAGGCGTGCGGCCTGCGTGGCGCCGAGGAAATCCGTGTGGACGGGCGTGGTTCGAGTCTTCATGGTGCTCTCCCTCGCGGTTGCTTCCACTGTAGGCCCGGGCCGAAGCGCAGGCAAGCGGGTTTCGGCTGGCGCCTGCGCGGGGAATCGCGGTGCGCGTATGCTCGGCACCCAAGCTATGAACCAACTGCATCTGTTTTTGCCCTGCGCCGCCGGCGTCGAGGGATTTCTGGCCGACGAGGTCCACGCGATCACCGGCCTGAGCGGCCACGACCTCCTGGTCGGCCGTGGCGGCGTGATGGTGCGCGGCCTGTGGCGCGACGCCCTGCTGCTGAACCTGCACAGCCGTCTGGCCCAGCGCGTGCTGGTGCAGCTGTCGCAGACCCTGTACCGCAACGAAAACGACCTGTACCGCGCCGCCAGCGAAGTGGCCTGGGAGATCTGGTTCTCCCCGCGCGAGAGCTTCAAGATCGAAGTCACGGCCCAGCACAGCCCGCTGACCAGCCTCAACTTTGCGGCGCTGCGCGTCAAGGACGCCATTGCCGACCGCTTCCGCGACAGGAAGGGCGTGCGCCCCGACGTGGAAACGCGCCACCCCGACGTGCGCGTGCACCTGCACCTGACGACCGACGAGGCCACCATCTACATCGACACCTCGGGCGAGGCGCTGTTCAAGCGCGGCTGGCGCGAGGACAAGGGCGATGCGCCGCTCAAGGAAACCCTGGCCGCGGCCATGATCGCCGCCACGGGCTGGGACCCGCACGGCGACGATCCCCAGCCGCTGTACGACCCCTGCTGCGGCAGCGGCACGGTGCTGATCGAGGCCGCGCAGATCGCCCGGCGCATTCCGGCCGGCATCCTGCGGCGCTTCGCGTTCGAAAAGCTCGTGCCCTTCCAGAGGCATGTGTGGGAAGCCATGCTGGACGAGGCAGAGGCCGCCATCCTGCCCGACAGCCCCGTGGGCATCTATGGCTCCGACGTGTCCCACCGCATGGTGGACTTCGCCCAGCGCAACGCCGAGCGCGCGGGCGTGGGCCAGACCGTGCAGTTGCGCGGCGGTGACGCGCTGCAGCGCATGCCGCCTTGCGAGCAGCCCGGCCTGATGCTGCTGAATCCGCCCTATGGCGAGCGCATTGCCGCAGCCGGCTCGGCCGGCCGCAGCGCCGGCGAGCGCATGGCCGTGGTCGAGCGCGCGGGCCGCGAGACGGCCCAGACCGAGGACGGTGTGGAATTCTTCAGCCAGCTGGCCACCCACTGGAAGAAGAACTACAGCGGCTGGAGCGCCTGGATGCTCACGCCCGACCTCAAGCTGCCCGGCAAGATGCGCCTGAAAGAGGCGCGCCGCACGCCCATGTGGAACGGCCCCATCGAATGCCGGCTGTTCCGCTTCGACATGGTCCGTGGCGCTGTCAAGCCCAGAAAGGCCGCCGAAGGCCCGGCAGAGGGCGCCGCGCCATGAAGATCGTGCTGCGCTGGCCGCAGTGCAACGACGGCTACGAAGGTCCCCTGCCCCGGCCCGTGGTGCTCGATACCAATGTGGTCCTTGACATGCTGATCTTCGACGATCCGCATGTTCCGCCGATCCGCGAGCTGGTGGAGCAGGGGCAGATGCGCTGGATCGCCGACCAGGCCCAGCGCATCGAGCTCGAACGCGTGCTGCACTACAGCCAGATCGCGCCGCGCGTGGCCTTCTACGGCAAGACGGCCGAAGGCGTGCTCTCGGCCTTCGACGGAGCCGT
This sequence comes from Delftia sp. WY8, assembly GCF_018437695.1. Taxonomy (NCBI): domain Bacteria; kingdom Pseudomonadati; phylum Pseudomonadota; class Betaproteobacteria; order Burkholderiales; family Comamonadaceae; genus Delftia; species Delftia sp. WY8. Next base: position 3,370,060 of record NZ_CP049795.1, on the reverse strand, counting down.
CGAATACGTGGCCGATGCGCCGCGCATCCGCTTTGCCTGCACCGACCCCGACGACCAGCATTTCCTGGACCTGGCCAGCCAGCACCAGGCGCTGCTGATCAGCAAGGACAAGGCCGTGCTCAAGCTGCGCAAGCGCGTGGCCGGCCTGGGCGCCACCGTGGGCAACATCCTGCTGGCTGAACAGGAAGAGGCACTGGCCGCCTGACGCCCTGGATGCTGTTGTGCAGCAACCACCCAGGCGGCAATGGGGCAACAGGCTGGGTGCGGCCGGCTTGAAGGCTTTCTCCTAAACTGGCGGCCATGCAGGAGGCACAAGCCCTTCTGCCAGGAGGACGGCCTCCCCCACATCGGGACATGCATGCGCCGGGACGACCCGGCTTCACAAGGAGTTTTCCATGGCATGGGTCTATCTGTTGGTGGCGGGGCTGCTCGAAGTGGTCTGGGCGTTTTCGATGAAGCAATCGCACGGCTTCACGCGGCTGGTGCCCAGCGCCATCACCATCGTCACCATGATCGCCAGCTTCGGCCTGCTGGCCGTGGCCATGCGCAGCCTGCCGCTGGGCACGGCCTACACGATCTGGACCGGCATCGGCGCCGTGGGCGCCTTCCTGGTCGGCATCACGGTCCTGGGCGAGCAGGTCAGCGCCATGCGCATCGGCGCGGCCGTGCTCATCGTCTCGGGCCTGGTGCTGATGAAGATGTCTTCGGACTGAGCGGGGCGGCCGTTCAGCGGCCCGTGCCCAGCTCCAGCGTCAGGCGCAGCATGTCGCGGTGCTGCACGCCGCGCTCCCACAGCTGGGTGGTGTAGTGCTTCAGGAAGAAGTCACGCACGATGCCCGTCACGCGAAAACCCGCGCGCTGGTAGAAGACCAGCTGGTCGCCGAAGCTGCCGGTGCCGACCTCGATGCGGGGAGCACCTTGCGAGCGCGCCCAGGCGATGGCCTGGCGCAGCAGGGCGGTGCCCAGGCCCCGGTGGTGCAGCGATTCCGCGACCGCGATGTTCATCAGCTCCCAGGCGGGTGGGCCTGAGGCCTCGTCGCCGCTGGCGCGCAGCGGCACCAGCACGCACATGCCCAATACCTCGCCGCGCCCGCCGGGACGCGGCGGCTGGCCTTCGCGCTGGAAGGACTCGCGCGCGGCAAAACAGGTGGAGCCCGCCAGATAGCCGCGCACCTTTTCCCGCGACGGGTCCGCCGACAGCAGCAGCGGCCATGGCGCCTCGGCCGGGTTCAGCGGCTCTATGTGCCAGGGTGCGAGGGAAACGGAAGGCGCGGTCATAAGCCTGAATCATCCCATGCCTGACATTGGGACGCAGTTGGGCGCCTCTGCGGAATCTTGACGTGCGCTTACAACTGTGCGTTTGCATGCCGAGATCTAGTGGTTTATACTTATTCCTAGGGTAAACTCTTAGAGGGTTTTCCCGGCATTCGCGGCACTTGAGATGCATGCCGCCAGTGATTGTTGAGCGTCTCAGTAAGGAAGTTCACCATGCGCCAAGCAATCTATTCCCTGATCGATTTCATCCAGCAAGCCCGCAACGCCGAGCTCGAAATCGCCAACCAGTAATCCGGTTGGAGGCAGGTGCGCCCTGAAGCGCGCCCACCGATGCGATCGCCCCATTGCCGATGATGGCCTTGGGGCTTTTGTGTTTCTGGGCGCCGGGCTTGCGGGCACAGGGCAGCGGAGTCCTGACTACAGGCCCAGCACCAGCCTGCCGCTCCTGGCGCGCGAGCAGCAGCTCATCATCTTGGTGCAGGCCGCACGCTCGCCGCGCGTGAGCACCATGTCTCGGTGGTCCACCTCGCCGTCGAGCACGGGCACTTCGCAGGACCCGCACAGCCCTTCCCGGCAGTCGCTTTGCACTTCGATCTTCGCGCTGCGCAGGGCGTCCAGCAGCGTCTGGTCGTTGCGCACCTGCAGCACAAGGCCCGAGGCGCGCAGTTCCACCTCGAAGCCCTGCTCCCTGGCAGGGTCCAGCGCCCCCACGGTGGAGACGAAATGCTCCACGCGCAGGCTGTCCTCGGGCCAGTGGCGGCTGGCGGCCTCCAGGCCGTCCAGCAGGCGCGCCGGTCCGCAGGCATGGATGCGGGCTCCGGCGCGCGGCGTGGCCAGCAGGGCGGCGTAGTCGGCGCGCCGGCCTTCCTCCGCCACGTACAGGTGCAGCCGGGCGCCATGCTCGGCCAGCAGCGGCGCCAGCAGCGCCATGCCCGCGCGGCGCCGGCCGCTGTAGTGGATTTCATAGGACAAGCCCAGCGCCCTGGCGCGCCGTGCCATGGCCGAGATGGGCGTGATGCCGATGCCGCCGGCCACCAGGATCAGGTGGCTGGCGCCTTCGTCCAGCGGGAAATGGTTGCGCGGGCCCCGCACCTGTACGGTGGCGCCGCGGTGCAGATGCTCATGCACCCAGGCCGAGCCGCCACGGCCGTTGGCCTCGCGCAGCACGGCAATCTCGTAGCTGCCGGTGTCCTGCGGGTCGCCGCACAGCGAGTACTGGCGTGACAGGCCCGTGTCGCCGCATTGCAGGTCGATGTGCGAGCCCGGCGTCCAGCGCGGCAGGGCATGTCCATCGGCGGCCTTCAGGCGCAGGCGCAGCACGCCTTCGGCGGCAGCCTCGGCCTCGGCCACGACCATGGGCCGGCTGGCGCCGCCCTGCAGGGATTCGCCAATGCGCACGGGCTGGCGCGCCTGCAGCAGGGCGGGACGGGCGCGCTCGGGGTTGAGGGCCGGGTCCCACTCCACCCACAGGTGCTCGGGGCCCCGGAACGAGGTGTTGGGCACGTAGGTGAACCGCTGCTCGGCCAGCCGCATGTGGGGAAGGCGGCGCGTGAACTCCTCCAGGAAGATCTGTATCTCCATGCGCGCCAGGTTCTTGCCCATGCACTGGTGCGAGCCATAGCCGAAGGTCAGGTGGTCGCCAGCGTTGTCGCGGTGGATGTCGAAGAAGTCGGCATCGGCGAAATGCCGCTCGTCGTGGTTGGCCGACGAGGTCACGATGAGCAGCTTCGAGCCCGCCGGCACGGCCACGCCGCCGATCACCACGTCGCGCGTGGCCAGGCGCCGCCAGGCGGCCACCGAGCCGTTGTGGCGCAGGCATTCCTCCACGGCATTGGGGATCAGCGCGGGGTTCTCGCAGATCTGCTTCCAGGCGCCGGGATGCTGCAGCAGCAGCTTGACGGCGTTGGCCGTGGCATTGGCCGTGGTCTCGTGCGCGGCCACGATGCCGGCCATCATCATGGAGTGCAGGTAGGAGTCGGTGACGACCTCGGGAAGCTCCTTTTGCTTGCGTATGCCGTATTGCATCCAGCCCGGCGCATCGGGGTTCTCGCGCATCTTGGCCAGCACCTTGCCGGCCAGCTGCCAGAAGTTGCCCACCGCATGGGCCACGGCCACCTGCTGCTCGGGCCGGGGCCGGCCCCAGGTGTTGACGGTGTGGGCGATGGAGTACTCGCGCAGCCTGTCCATGTCCTCCTCGGGCACGCCGAGGAAGTGCAGGGCCACGGTCAGCGGCACCTCCCACAGCATCTGGTCCACAAGGTCGGCGCGGCCGTCGTCGATGAAGCGGTCCACATAGGCGCGCGCCAGCTCGCGCACCATGGGCTCGTGGTGGCGCAGCTCCTCGGGCGTGAACGGGTCCATCAGCGCGCGGCGGCGCGGCATGTGGGCGGGCTCGTCTTCGTTGACCAGGGTGCGGTTCAGCGCGAAGCCGTAGGAGGCCAGCACGGCATTGGCCTCCTCGCCCGTGGGCGTGATCTTCTCCAGCGCGATCGAGGGACTGAAGGCGATGTTGTCGCGGAACACCGCCTTGATGTCGTCGAAGCGCGTGACCACCCAGTAGCCCAGTTGCGGGCTGTAGAACACCGGCTCCTGCTCGCGCGCCCAGCGCACATATTCGGGCGGGTCCTGCTGGTAGCCGTCGCTGAACGGGTCGAAGGCTGCGGCACCCGCGCTGACGGGGCAGCCCGTGGGGCCGGTCTGGCCGCTGGGCTGGCGGTGGTCGAAGGGGCAGCGCGCGGAGGCGGGCGCAAATGCTGGCGCAGAGGCGGACGGGGCGGTGTCAGAGGCGGCGGAGGCAGTCATGGCAGGTTCGCAGGCAGACAGTAGGCGCGGAGGGTCAATCCAAAGTGATGTTCTGGTCGCGGATCAGCTGGTGCCAGCGCGTGCTTTCGCTGGCCAGCAGCGCGGCGAACTGCTCGGGCGTGTTGCCCACGGGCTCCACGCCGAAATCCACGAGCTTCTGGCGCACGGCGGGCTCGTTGATCGCGGCCACGACCTGCCTGTGCAGGGCCGCGATGACCGGGGCCGGGGTCCTGGCGGGCGCCACCAGTCCTACCAGGGCGGCGGCCTGCACCTTGGGCAGGCCCAGCTCGGCGAAGGTGGGCACGTCGGGCAACTGGGGCAGGCGCGTGGCGTTGGCCACGGCCAGCGGGCGGACCTTGCCGGCCTTGATGAAGCCTGCGCCCGCGGCCAGGTCCACCATCATCACGGGCACCTGGCCGCCAGCCACGTCGCCCAGGGCCGGCGCCGCGCCCTTGTAGGGCGCGTGCACCAGCTTCAGGCCGGCCTCCACCCTGAGCAGTTCCATGGCCAGGTGGTGCGGACTGCCGGCACCGGCCGAGGCGTAGTTCACGCCGTCCTTGCTGGTGCGCGCCTGGGCCAGGAAGTCTTTGGCCGTGGCCGCTGCCATGCCGGGGCCGGCCACCAGGATCATCGGGAAGCGGCCCATCAGCGTGACCGGCGCGAGGTCCCTGGCGGGGTTGTAGCTGAGGCTCTTGTAGAGCACGGGATTGAAGACCAGGGTGCCGTTGTCGGCCGACAGCACGGTGTAGCCATCGGCGGCGGCGCGCGCGGTTTCCGAGGCGCCTATGGCCGTGTTGCCGCCCGGGCGGTTGTCCACCACGATGGGCTGGTGCACCTGGCCGCCCCAGGCCTGGCCTATGGTGCGGGCCAGGAAGTCCGAGCCGCCGCCGGCCGCGTAGGGAACGATCCAGCGCACGTTCCTGCTGGGGAATCCGTCCTGGGCCAGCGCGCCGGGCAGGGCGGTGGCCGATAGCAGGCCTGCGGCCAGTGTGGTGAGAAAGAGGCGCTTGTGCATGGGGCTTGTCTCCGGTGAGGCCTGGGTGGAATCCATGGAATCTTGTTTTGCGTAATTTTTCTACGCATTGCGTAAAAACACCGCCCGGGATTACCCGCAAGCTGCGGCACAATGCCCCGCCAGCCCTTAAAACAGGCCTTTCCAGACCCGTCCTGCCGCCATGACTTCCACTGTTGCCTCCGAGATTGACGAGCCCGCGCCGCCGCGCGAAAGGCGCCAGCGCGTGCAGGCCGCCGAGACCTGCCTGGCCGTGCTCAAGGCCCTGGCCACGCTGGGCGGACGCGCCAGCCTCACGGCCATCGCGGGCGCGGTGGAGGAAAGCCCGGCCAAGGTCCACCGCTACCTGGCCAGCCTGATGGCCGAGGGGCTGGTGGAGCAGGACCGTGGCGGCACGCAGTACGCGCTGGCGGCCGAGGCCATGCGCGTGGGCCTGGCCGCCATGCGGCAGTCCGACCCCATCCGCCTGGCCGAGCCGGCCCTGCTGCACCTGCGCGAGGCCTTGCAGGTCACCAGCTTCGTGGCCGTGATGGGCAACCTGGGGCCGACCATCGTGCGCTTCGAGGAGCCGGGCCTGCCGGTCACCGTCAATGTGCGCGTGGGCTCGGTGATGTCGCTGCTGTGGTCGGCCACGGGACGCGCCTTCTTCGCCTTCATGGACGACGATGCCCGCGTGGATGCGCTGCTGGCCCGGGAGCTGGCCGAGGCGCCGGCCGCGCGGCGCGCGCTGCTCGATGGCGCGGACCCGCTGGGCACGCTGCGCCGCGAGATCCGCGCTGCGGGCTGCGCCTCGGTGCGCGATGTCAACCTGCCGGGCATCAGCGCCGTGGCGGCGCCGCTGCACGACTACACGGGCCATGTGGTGGGCGTGCTGTGCGCGCTGGGCGCCAGCGGCGGCTTCGACCCGGACCCGCAGGGCGCTGTGGCCCGGGCCCTGCGCGCCGAAGCGGCGCGCGTCAGCGCCTCGCTGGGCCATCTGCCCGGTGAGGCCCGGCTGAAGCCCGGCTGAGGCCCGGTTGAGGCGTGCAGCCCGCTGCCGCTACGGCGTCACCAGCGTGTAGGCCATGCGCACGCGCTGCATGTCGCGGCCCAGGCGGCGGCTCTCAGGCAGGCGGCGCACCCAGGCCAGCTGTTTCACGGTGCGCGCCATCAGGGCGCGGGTCTCGGGCTCCATGGACTGCACGAAGTCCCGCCAGGCCGCGCGTGCGGCCGGCATGGCGCCGGCCTGCTCCAGTATCCAGGCCGTGGAGTGGGCGTAGCACAGGGCATCGCGCACGCGGCACAGCGCCAGGGGCAGGTGGGCGGCGGGGTCGTCCTCGAAGTCGATGAAGCCGATCACGCCGTCGGCACAGCAGACCATGTTGCGCGCAAAGGCCTGGCTCAGGCAGTCGCCGCTGCCATGCACCTGCTGCAGGGTCTGCAGGCCCTGCAGCCACAGCGCCAGCGTGCTGCCATCCCCCCGGGGCAGGGCGGCTTCCATGGCATTGCCCAGCGAGGGCGCCTCCACGCCGGGGCTGCCCAGGTGGCGCATGGCAAAGCCGTCCTCGCACTCGGCCAGCACGGCAGGCACACGCAGGCCGCGCTGCGCGAGCTGGCGCAGGCGGCGTACCTCGGTGCGGATGGCTTCGTGTCCGCCGGGGTTGGGCACGGGCCGCAGCACGGGCAGGCGCAGGCCGGCGGCCAGCAGGGCCAGGGCGCGATAGCGCCACGCCGGGTTGCTCGCGCCCGCGCGCTTGACCCAGATGGTTTCGTCGCCGCGGTCATAGCGCTGGATGCTCAAAGGCTGGCTCAGCACATGGGCGCGCAGGAAGGCGTCGTAGTCTGGCGATTCGGAAGGCGGGACGGCGGCAAACGGTTCGGACACGGCAGGCTTTTCTGGTGGGAGGCGCAGGGCGCCAAGCATGGACCGATTGTGCCGTGTCATGTCCGTTGCGCGGGGCAAGGCCTGTTTACGGGTTTGCACTGCGCATGGCGCTGGAAATCTGTGCGGCGGCACCCTGAAAATTGAGACAATCGTTTCATCTTTTCAGCCCTCATCAATCCATGAATTCCGAAGACAGTGGCAAGCTGGTGGCCGCCCTGGTGCGCGGCATCTCCGTACTGCAGTGCTTTTCCAACAAGCACCAGGAACTCAGCGCCCGTGAACTGATGGACATGACGGGCCTGCCCAAGCCCACGCTGTTCCGCCTGATCGACACCCTGTGCGAACTGAACCTGATGCGCTACTCCGAGCGCCTGTCCAAGTACGTGCCGGGCGTGGGGCTGCTGAACCTGTCCTCACCCGTGCTGGCGCGCATGCACATGCGCCAGTTCGCGCGGCCGCACATGCAGGAGCTGGCCAATCACCTGGAGGGCCAGATCCAGCTGGCCGTGGGCCACGGCCGCCAGCTGTGCCTGGTGGAGCTGGCCAACGGCCTGACCAACAAGGTCTTCCTGCCCGAGATCGGCGTGCACATCTCGCTGTCGCGCACCGCCACGGGCCGCGCCTACCTGCTGAGCCTGCCCGAGGCCGAGCGCGAGGCCTTCATCGCCGAGCTGCAGGCCGACGATCCCGCACGCGCCCAGCAACTGCGCGAGCGGCTCGACGATGCGCGGCGCGACCTGGCCGAGCACGGCTTTTGCCGCAGCCACGGCGACCTGCACCGCGAGATCCAGTCCATTGCCGTGCCCATGTCCACGGCCCAGGACGGCGAGTACTGGGTGTTCTCGGTCTCCCTGCCCATCTACAGCCCGCAAAGCCGCGCGCTGGAAAGCGATGCCGGGCCGCGCCTGATCACGCTGGTGCGCCTGGTCGAAGGCATGCTGGGCGCCTCCAGCCTCTCGTGAATCAGCGGGCGCTGCGCCAGACTTCCTGCGCGCGGCCTGCGCTCACCTTCTCCCGCACGCTGGCGGTGTCTGAGCCTGCAGCATTTGCAGGACCCGGCGCATAGGCCTGGCCGTCAAAGCGTGGCGCGGGGCTGGCCTGCAGGGCGCCGCCTTCGGGCTGCAGATAGACGCCACGCGCCTGCAGGTGCGGGTGGCTGGCGGCTTCCACAGGGCTGAGCACGGCGCCGAAGCAGGCATCGCTGCCCTCCAGCAATTGCTGCCAGTGCGCGCGGGGCCGGGAGGCGAACAGCACCTGCAGCTGCGCGCGCCGCGCGGGCCAGGCGGCGCGGTCCCACTGGGGGCCCTGGAACGCTGCGGCACCGGCCAGGCCCAGCCTGTCCAGCAGCAGGGCATGGAACTGCGGCTCGATGGCGCCCACGGTGATGAAGCCGCCATCGGCACAGGCATAGGTTTCGTAGAACGGTGCACTGTCGTGGATGCTGTGGCCGCGCTCGTCGGCCACCAGACCGCGCTGGCGCGCGTGCAGCATGAGGTTGAGCATGTGCGCCGCACCATCGACGATGGCCGCGTCCACCACCGTGCCGCGCCCCGTGGCGCGCGCCTGCACGATGCCGGCCAGCAGCCCCGTCATCAGGTACATGGCGCCGCCGCCGATGTCGCCCAGCGTGGCAAACGGCGAGACCGGCCGGGCATCGGCCGGCGCGCATCCCCACAGCGCGCCTGAGACGGCCGCATAGTTGTTGTCGTGGCCGGCTGCCTGGGCCAGCGGGCCGTCCTGGCCCCAGCCCGTCATGCGGCCATAGACCAGGCGCGGGTTGAGGGCCTGGCAGGCCTCGGGTCCCAGGCCCAGGCGCTCCATGGCGCCGGGCCGCATGCCCTCGATCAGCGCATCGGCATCGCGCATCAGGGCCAGCACCAGGTCACGCCCTTCGGGTGACTTGAGATCGGCGAACACCGAGCGCTTGCCGCGCGACAGCGCGGAGGCGGCTGAGGTGGCGGCGGGTTCCGCCTCGGGCCGCACGATGGACACCACATCGGCTCCCAGGTCCGCCAGATGCATGGCGCAGAACGGCCCCGGGCCGATGCCGCCAATCTCCAGCACGCGCACGCTGTCCAGCACCTTCATGGCGTCTCCGTCGAAATCGGTTCAGTCGAGTTGCAGTTGGCGGCTGGTGATCAGCGCGCCCCAACTCTTGCGGTCGTTGTCCACCAGCTGGGTGAACTGCGCCTGCGGCATGCCGCCCGGGCGGCCGCCGAGCTCGCGGTAGCGGCGCGCCACCTCGGGGTCCCGGAGCACGGCGACCAGGCCGTCGGTGAGCTTGCGCACCACGGCGGGCGGCGTCTGCGCGGGCAGGAAGAAACCCATCCAGCCGACCTTGTCGAAGTCCTGCAGGCCCAGCTCGGTGGTGGTGGGCACGTTGGGCAGCTCGGGCTCGCGCTGCGCGCCCGTCACGGCGATGGGATGCAGCTTGCCCGCCTTGATGTGCACCAGCGAGGCCGTGAGGTTGTCGAACATGAACTGCGTCTCTCCCGAGACGATGGCCGCCGTCGCCGGTGCCGAGCCGCGGTAGGGCACATGCACCACGTCCACGCCTGTGCGCTCGCGCAGCAGCTCGCCCATGAGGTGCGTGGTCTGGCCCACGCCGGCCGAGGAGAACGACAACTTGCCCGGCGCCTGCCGCGCGGCCTTGAGCAGGTCCTCCAGCGAGCGCACCGGCGATGCCTGCGGCACGACCAGCACGTTGGAAAACGAGATCATGTCCGTCAGCGCCACGAAGTCCTCGGGCCTGTAGGGCAGCTTCTTGTAGGCCGTGTAGTTGATGGCGTTGGAGCCCGTGTTGCCCACCAGCACCGTATAGCCGTCCGGCTGCGCGCGTGCCACCTGGCTGGCACCGATGGAGCCGCCCGCGCCCGGCTTGTTGTCCACGATGACGGGCTGGCCCAGCCGCTCGCCCAGCTTGAGCGCCAGCAGCCGCGCGGGAATGTCGGTGGAGCCCCCGGCCGCGCCCGGCACGACCAGGGTGATGGGCCGGGTGGGCCAGGCATCGGCTGCAATGGCGGCCGTGGCGCACAGCAAGGCAGCCGCCGCCAGCGTGAGACGTTTGAACATGGTGTTTCTTCTCCGCGCGTGTGCTGGGCCGGGGCGCTTCTCAGCGAGGACTCATCCGAATGGCACCGTCCAGGCGAATCGTCTCGCCATTGAGCATGGGATTTTCAAGAATGTGCAGCGCGGTCAGCGCGTACTCGGACGGGTGGCCCAGGCGTGCGGGGTTGGGCACGGAGGCGGCCAGCGATTGGCGGATGTTGTCGGGCAGCTTGGCCAGGATGGGCGTGTCGAACAGGCCCGGCGCAATGGTGCACACGCGGATCATGCGCGTGGCCAGGTCGCGCGCGGCGACGATGGTCATGCCGATGATGCCGGCCTTGGCCGAGGCGTAGGGAATCTGGCCGATCTGCCCCTCGTAGCCCGCCACCGAGGCCGTGAGCACGCAGGCGCCGCGCTCGCCTTGCACGGGCTCGTTGCGCGCCATGCTGGCGGCGGCCAGGCGCAGCGTGTTGAAGGTGCCGATCAGGTTCACGCGCACGATGCCCGTGTATTTGTCCAGCGAGCCCGGGCTGCCGTCCTTTTCCACCAGCCGCAGCGGCCCGCCCACGCCCGCACAGTGCACCAGGGCGCGGAACTCGCCGAAGTCCTCGGCGGCGGCAATGGCGGCGGCCATCTGGTCGGCGTCGGCCACGTCGGCCTTCACGAAGCGCAGGCGGCTGCCGTAGCGCTGGCGGGCTGCGTCCACCATGGCCGCGCCGCGGTCCTCGTTCAGGTCCACCACCACCACGTTCAGGCCGCGCTCCAGCAGCGCCAGGGCCGATGCCTCGCCCAGGCCCGATACGCCGCCCGTCACCAGGGCCGTCATGTTCTCTTGCAGTTGCATGGATGTGTCTCCCGTGCCTGGCTCACAGGCGTTCGATGATGGTGGCATTGGCCATGCCGCCGGCCTCGCACATGGATTGCAGGCCGTAGCGCGCGCCGCTGTCCTCCAGCGCGTGCAGCATGGTGGTCATCAGGCGGATGCCCGAGGCCCCCAGCGGATGGCCCAGGGCGATGGCGCCGCCGCGCGGATTCAGCCGCTCGGGGTCGGCGCCCAGTTCCCTCAGCTCTTTCAGCCAGGCCAGCGGCACGGAGGCAAAGGCCTCGTTGATCTCGCAGTGGTCCATCTGCTCCAGCCGCATGCCGGCCTTGGCCAGCACGCGCCGCGTGGCGGGAATGGGGGCCGTGAGCATGTACAGCGGATCGTCGCCCACCACGTCCAGCGCCACGAAGCGCGCTCGCGGGCGCAGGCCCAGCTGCTGGGCGCGCTTCTCGCTCATCAGCAGCATGGCGCTGGCGCCGTCGGTCATCTGCGAGGCATTGCCCGCCGTGGTGTGCCAGCGGATCTGCGGAAAGCGCGCCGACAGCTCGTCGTTCTGGAACACGGCCTTGAGCGCGCCCAGCTTCTGCGCCGTGGTGCCCGGGCGGATGGTCTCGTCGGCCTTGACGAGGCCGGCAGGCGTGGTGATGCCCACGATCTCGCGCTCGAAGTGCCCGGCCGACTGGGCCGCATGGGCGCGCTGGTGCGATCGCGCGGCATAGGCATCCAGTTCCTCGCGGCCCAGGCCCCAGCGCGCGGCCACGAGGTCGGCCGACACGCCCTGGCCCACCAGCCCCGGCGCAAAGCGCGCATCGAAGCGTGCGCCCGTGGTGTTCTGCCCCATGCGCGAGCTGCCCATGGGCACGCGGCTCATGGACTCCACGCCGCAGGCGATCACCATGTCCTGCGTGCCCGACATGATGGCCTGCACGGCAAAGTGCACGGCCTGCTGGCTGGAGCCGCACTTGCGGTCGATGGTGGTGGACGGCACATGGGCCGGCAGGCCTGCGGCCAGCCAGGCCAGGCGGCCCGGCGTGCCGGCCTGCTCGCCGGCCTGGCTCACGCAGCCGGTGATCACATCGTCCACCGCGCCGGGGTCGATGCGGTTGCGCTGCACGAGCTGCTCCAGCACCTGGCTGAGCAGATCGACGGGGTGGAGTTGGGCCAGGGCGCCATCGGGCTTGGCCCGGGCCATGGGACTGCGGATGGCATCGACGATGACGGGAGTGTTCATGCTGATTTAATGAGACTGGAGGTTCACGAAATGAATGATAAGTCTCGAAATTTGCATTGAACAAAGCGTTTTCCCGGATGAAAAACCGCGCGCAAACAAAAATACTTGCTGAAACCCGGTGAATTCGAGACGACGGATTCAAAAAAGCAAAGGAGACAGGCGTGCATGACTTTCACAGCTGGGCCGATGCCCGGCCCGACCGCGTTGCGCTGACCATGGGCGACAGCGGCCAGCAACACACGGCGGGCGCGCTGGCGCAGCGCTCGCGCGAAGTGGCGCAGTGGATGGCGGGGCAGGGCCTGGCGGCCGGGGACACGGTGGCCGTGCTGATGGAAAACCGCGTGGAGATCCTGGAGCTGGTGCTGGCCGCGCGCCTGGCGGGCCTGTACACGGTGGTCATCAGCACCCACCTGACGGCGCCCGAGGTGGCCTACATCCTGGGCGACAGCGGGGCGCGCCATGTCTTTGCCTCGGCCGCCACGGCGGCGCAGCTGCCGGCCGAACTGGCCGCCTCCGTGCATTCGGTGGACGGAGACTGCGCATCCACGGGCCTGCCGTCGCTGGCCGATGCCCTGGCCGCCTGGCGTGCGCAGGCGCCCGCGCCCATCGACCTGTCGGGCCGTCCGCTGGGGCGCGACCTGCTGTACTCCTCGGGCACCACGGGCCGGCCCAAGGGGATCAAGAAGGCGCTGCCGGCGGCGCTCTACCGCACGCAGGCCGACCCCGAATTCCTGGCCTGGCAGCGCAACATGGGCTTTGACGCCGACACGGTCTACCTCTCGCCCGCACCGCTGTACCACGCAGCGCCGCTGCGCTACTGCCTGCGCACGCTGGACGGCGGCGGCGCGGTGGTGATCACGGCGCGCTTCGACGCACAGCAGGCGCTGGCGATGATCGAGCGCTACCGCATCACCCACAGCCAATGGGTGCCGACCATGCTGGGCCGCCTGCTGCAGCTGCCCGAGGAGGTGCGGCACGGCTATGACCTGTCCAGCCACCGCTGCGCCATCCATGCGGCCGCGCCCTGCCCGGTGGCCGTCAAGCAGGCGCTGCTGGACTGGTGGGGCGACATCCTGCTGGAGTACTACGCAGGCTCCGAAGGCTGCGGCATCACCCTGATCAACTCCGCCGAATGGCGCCGGCGTCCAGGCTCCGTGGGCCGCGCCAGCTACGGTCGGCTGCGCATCGTGGGCGACGACGGGCAGGAGCTGCCTGCGGGCCAGATCGGCCGCGTGTTCTTCTCGGACGTGGCGCCCTTCGCCTACCTCAACGACCCCGCCAAGACCCGCGAGGCCATCGACGAGCGCGGCTGGGCCACCTATGGCGACCTGGGCCATGTGGACGAGGAGGGCTACCTCTTTCTCAGCGACCGGCGGGCCGACCTCATCCTGTCGGGCGGCGTCAACCTCTATCCGCAGGAGATAGAGAACGCGCTGGCCACGCACCCGGCCGTGCAGGAGGTGGCCGTGGTCGGCGTGCCCGAGCCCGACTTCGGCGAGCAGCCCATGGCCGTGGTCGTGCTGCGCCAGGGCCACGCGGCCAGCGCCGAGATGGCACGCGCCATCGTCGCCGAGGCCGGCGCCACGCTGTCGCGCCTCAAGCGCCCGCAGCGCCTGCAGTTCGTGGACGAGCTGCCGCGCCTGCCCACGGGCAAGCTGCTGCGCCGCGTGCTCAAGGACAGGCTGCGCGAGCAGCCGCACGCGGGCTTCAACCTGCGCAGCGCCTGAACGGCCCTTCCCCGTCTTTCCTCACCGACAACCACCGGATACCGACCCATGCAAGACCTGACCGAGCGCTCCGTCTACCGCGAAGACCATGAACAGTTCCGCGAGCAGGCCCGCCGCTTCTTCGAGCGCGAGATCGTGCCCCACCATGCCGAATGGGAGCGCCAGGGCATCGTGCCCAAGGAGGTCTGGCGCAAGGCCGGGCGCGAAGGCCTGCTCAACCCCATGCTGCCCGAGCCCTATGGCGGCGGCGGCGACTTCGGCCATGCGGCCGTGCTGCTGGAGGAGATCGCGCGCACGGGCGCCAGCGGGTTGGGCTTTCCGCTGCATTCGGACATCGTCGCGCCCTACATCCATGCCTATGGCAGCAAGGTGCAGAAGGACCGCTGGCTGCCGCGCATGGCCGCGGGCGAGCTGATCGGCGCCATCGCCATGACCGAGCCCGGCGCGGGCAGCGACCTCAAGTCCGTGCGCACCACGGCGCGGCGCGAGGGCGACCACTACGTGCTCAACGGCCAGAAGACCTTCATCACCAACGGCATCAACTCGGAACTGGTCATCGTCGTCGCCAAGACCGCGCCCGAGATGGGTGCCAAGGGCGTGTCCCTGATCGTGGTCGAGGACGGCATGCCCGGCTTCTCCAAGGGCCGCAAGCTCGAGAAGATCGGCCTCATGGCGCAGGACACCTCGGAGCTGTTCTTCGACAACGTGCGCGTGCCGGCCGACCACCTGCTGGGCGAGGAGAACGCGGGCTTCAGGTACCTCATGCACGAACTGGCCCAGGAACGCCTGGTGGTGGCCGTGCGCGCCGCCGCCTCCATCGAGGCCTTTTTGCACAAGACCATTGCCTACACGCGCGAGCGCAAGGCCTTCGGCCAGCCGGTGTTCGACTTCCAGAACACGCGCTTCAAGCTGGCCGAGGCCAAGGCCCAGGCCACCATGCTGCGCGTCTTCGTGGACGACTGCATCGCCCTGCACCTGCGCCGCGCGCTCGCGCCCGACCGGGCGGCCATGGTCAAGCTCAATGCCACGGCGCTGCAAAACCGCCTGCTCGACGAATTCCTGCAACTGCACGGCGGCTACGGCTACATGACCGAATACCAGATCGGCCGCGCCTGGACCGATGCGCGCATAGGGCGGATCTACGGGGGCAGCGACGAGATCATGAAGGAGATCATCGGAAGGACTCTTTGAACCCCTGAGCGGCTGCGCGGGCGTGCGGCGCCCTGATCCGGGGGACGGCCAAGCGGGGCGATGTGTAGCGGCTGCACATCATGAAGGCCCTTGCTCCGGCCGCTTGTCCTAGGCTTTTCCCAAGCCCGATCCGAGTGGGAGAAGCGGCAATTTTCCTTTTGGCAATCCTATTTTTTGGCAGAAATTGGAATTTCCATAGAGCGGCTCATTCTTCCATGATCTTTCCGTATCGAAAGATCGGGAGGGCGCCCCCACAGGGCGAGAGCACCAATGACACGCCGAGTCACCATCCATACGCCATTGGGCGATGAACTGCATTTCCGTGAATTGCGCGGCCAGGAAAACATCAGCCAGCTCTTCAGCCTCGATGTGGAAATGCTCAGCGAAAACGAAAGCATCGATCCCAAGGCCCTATTGGGAAAAAACGCCACCATAGAAATTGAAACCCAGGGCGGCGGCAGGCGCTTCATCGACGGCATCGTCACCCGCTTTGGCATGCAGGGCCAGGACCACCGCCACTACGCCTACAAGGCGCGCCTGAGCCCCTGGCTGTGGCTGGCCACGCGCAAGAGCGACTTTCGCATCTTCCAGAACCTCAACGTGCCCGACATCATTGAGCAGGTATTGGGCGTCTATGGCCATCCAATGCAAAGGAAACTCACGCGCGCCTATCGCAGTTGGGATTACTGCGTGCAATACAACGAAAGCGATTGCGACTTCGTCTCGCGATTGATGGAACACGAAGGCATCTACTATTTCTTCGAGCACGCATCGGGCCAGCACACCCTGGTGCTGTGCGACGACATCATTGCCTCGCACGGCGCATTGCCCGGTGGTGAATCCATTCCCTTCTATCCCCCGGAAAAAGCCGCCGCAGGCGATCAGGAAAACATCCACGCCTGGCAGCTGGAGCAGGAAATCAAGCCGGGCCGCCATTACATCGACGACTACGACTTCAAAAAGCCCCGGGCCGAACTGTCCCACATGCGCCGCGATCCACCGGGCCATGCGCACGACGGCCATGAAACCTACGAATGGCCGGGCGGCTACACGGAGTACGGCGACGGAGATGCCTACATCCGCGTGCGCCTGAAGCAAGGCCTCACGGGCCACAGCCGGGTGCGGGGCCAGTCGTGCCACCGGGCGCTGGCCACGGGCTACACCTTCAGCCTCTACAACTACCCGCGTGGTGACCAGAACCGGCAGTACCTGATCACGGGCCTGAGCTACCACCTGAAAGAAAACCCTCGCGTCAGCGCGATCTCCAGCGTACGTGGCGTCCCATCCGCACCGAGTACCCGGGACGGCGCCAAGGAAGAAGGCTCCTTCCAGCGCTACGAGCTGCAGGCCCAGCCCACGGATCTTGCCTTCAAGCCACCGCGCACCACGCCCAAGCCGCGCACCACGGGGCCGCAGACGGCCATTGTCGTGGGCCCGGCCAGGCAGGAAATCTGGACCGACGAATACGGCCGCATCAAGGTGCAGTTCCACTGGGACCGGCTGGGCAAGAAGGACCAGAACTCCAGCTGCTGGATCCGCGTGGCCACCAACTGGGCAGGCCCGGGCTTTGGCGCCATCTCGATCCCACGCATAGGGCACGAGGTGGTGGTGGACTTCCTCAACGGCGACCCGGACTATCCCATCGTCACGGGCTGCGTCTACAACGCGGCCAACATGCCGCCCTGGGCGCTGCCGGCCAACGCCACGCAATCGGGCATCAAGACCCGGTCGAGCAAGGGCGGTGCCGCAGGCGCGGGCATGAAGAACGGCCCGGGCGACGCCAACGCCATCCGCTTCGAGGACAAGGCCGGGCAAGAACAGCTGTGGCTGCATGCGCAAAAGGACCAGCTCACCGAGGTCGAGAACGACGAGGACAAATGGGTGGGCAACGACCGGCGCAAGACCATCGACCGGGACGAGACCAGCGTCATCCACCGCGACCGCACCGAGACCGTGGACCGCAATGAGAAGATCGATGTCCACGGCTGGCGCACGGAGGTGGTGGACCTGGACGAGACCCTCACCGTCCACCAGAACCGCACGCGCACGGTGGACCTGGATGAAAGCATCCGCATCTGCAAGAACCGCACGAAAACCGTGGATGCCAATGGACGCGACAGCATCGGCCGCAACTGGACCCTGGCCACGGGGCGCATGAAATCCGAAACCGTGGGCATCGGCTACACCCAGGGCACGGGCCTGTTCAAGATGGTCACCGTGGGGTGTGCCTACAACCTCAACGTAGGCGCGGTGCTGATGAGCAACGTGGGTGTCCTGCGAAGCGACAGCGTGGGGATGGACTGGAGCCGGACCGTGGGGCGCAACCGCAGCGCGCAGGTTGGAAGCGATGAAGGCCTCATCGTGGGCAACAACCGCTGCAGCACCATCCAGAACAACGACAGCACCGAGGTAGGGCAGGACCAGGCGGTCAACGTCGGCAACGACCACGCGCTGCGGGTGGGCGCCAACAGCCTGGTCGATGCGGGCGGACAGCTGGCCCTGGCGGCGGGCACCACGCTGACGGTCGATGGGCAACAGGTCATCGTCACCGGCACCCGAAGCATCCGGCTGCAATCGGGGGCGAGCTCCATCGAGATCTCTCCGGCCATGGTCGAGATCAAGTCGCCGCTGGTGAAGATCAACTGCTGAACCCGGGACACTCGCATGGGACAACCTGCAGCAAGAGTGGGCGACATGCATGCCTGCCCCGCCCACGGGGGCGGCGCCATTCTCTCCGGCCAGGCCGATGTGCTCATCGGCGGCATGCCGGCGGCCAGGGTCACGGACCAGGCGCTGTGCCCCCGTTCGCCGCCCGACGCCATTGCCGAAGGCGAAGCCACGGTACTGATCGGCGGCAGGCCCGCAGCCCGCATGGGGGACAGGACCGTGCACGGCGGCGTGGTCGTCTCGGGCTGCACCACCGTCTGGATCGGTGCGAATGCGGGCCGGTGCCTGGCCGAAGCCGCGCAATCGGGGGCCGCCTTCGTGTCGGCCATGGAGGACTGAATCGCCATGTCCACCTTGATCCCCCCAGGCCCCGGCACGCCGGACGAACTCCAGATGGCACGCCAGGCCGTGCTCGAAAAGGTGGCGGCGACCTATGACGGCCTGCTCTACGCCATCGTGGACGCGGCGGCGGATGAGCACCTGCATGACGCCATCCTGGCCGAGCCGCCGCAGTCCGGCATCACCTGCCTGTATGACGGCATGCCCGCCGCCCGCTATGCGCGCTACGCGCCCTATCTCATGCGGGTGCATGCAGGCAGTCCGCTGTTCCAGCGCTGGCCGCATGAAGGCTGGCAGGCGCACTGGGGCATTTTCCTGATCAGCCGGTTGCCGGCCCCTGCGCTCAAGCGCCATCTCAAGCGGTTTCTGCAGGCCAGGGGAGACGGCGGCCAGCGGCTGTGGCTGCGCTTTTACGACCCGCGCGTGCTGCCTCGCCTGCTGGCGCAGTTCGACCCGGCGCATCTGGGGGACTGGTTCCGCGGCCACAGCATCCTCGCCTGCCTGGCACCGCATCCCGAGGGGATCTGGGTCGGCATGGCGCAACGCAAGTTTCTGGACCACGTCACAGGCCTGGCGCGCCTGGACAACAGGCAATGGGAGGTGTCTTCGCCATGATGGAAATTTCAACCCTGGAAATGCAGCGCACGCTGCGCCGCAACCTCGTGCCCAGCGAAGAAGGGATTGCCGCCATCGTGCGGCAGACCTGCCATCTCAGCGAGCAGGATTGGCCGCATGACAGGCTGCTGGCCCATACCCGGCGAGGCCTTGACCGCGCGGTGGGCTGGGGCCTGTCGACGCCGGACGATGTCATCGGCTTCCTGGCCTTGCGCCACCAGTTTGGCGAGCGCTTCGACGAATTTCCCGCCGTGCGCAAGTTTCTCTCGCGCACCGACCTGCCGCCTGACGGACGCATCCAGTTGATGATGCTTGAACTGCCGATGGGCATCTGGGACGTGGTGCGGCGGCGCACGCCTGTGGGCGAGTCCTCCTCGCCCCTCGGCGGGCCTGGCGCATGAGCTGCGAACAACTGGTCCCCGCCTTCATTGCCCTCAATCGCCTGAAGCGGTCCAGGGACCTGTGCAAGGCCGTCGTGCTTGTGGGCTTCAACAAGGTATGCGGCACCCGGGACTTCGACAACGAACTGGACCGCAGGGCGCTGTGCGAGCTGTTTTGCTGCTGCATGACCGGCGGCCTGGGCCAGCGCTGCGTGGCCGGCGTGGTCATGCAGGCCGACGGGTTTGAAGGCTACCGGGGCTACTACAAGCAGGAAGTGCCGTACCTGAACAAGGCCCCCGTCATGTCGCGCAGGGAGCCCGTACGACCCACGCGCAGCCGGCCTGCGGGCTCGCGCATCCCG
The DNA here is from genome assembly GCF_018437695.1 of Delftia sp. WY8. Classification (NCBI taxonomy): domain Bacteria; kingdom Pseudomonadati; phylum Pseudomonadota; class Betaproteobacteria; order Burkholderiales; family Comamonadaceae; genus Delftia; species Delftia sp. WY8. The sequence continues at coordinate 3,350,724 of NZ_CP049795.1, read as the reverse complement.
GATGTGGTCGTGGTGAAGAACCCGCGCCTTCCGCCTGTGCTGGACAACGTGCAGCGGGTCTATGAGATGAAGTTTCCGGGGGATGGCTTTTCCAATGCTGAAGGGCCAGACGGCAAGAGTCAGTTTCATGCGTACCGAGAAATTTTCGAAGACAAGTTTCTCCAGAAGGCCTTGGACGCCGGAAGCTGCGCTTGCGACAGCGATGGAGAAAAGTCGAACGAAAGTGTGTTGAACCAGGCAGCGCGATGGCAGGCCAACAGGGAAAAGGCCATCTCTTTGGCAGAGCGGGTGAATGCGGATACGTCGGCTGCGGTGGGGGCTGCGGCCGGTGCGTCCGCACTGGGGCGGGTACTTCGAGGTGTAGGCGCGGTAGGGACTGCACTGGCAAGAGTCCTTGGGTTGTCATTCTGAAACGATGGCTTCGGTACGGTGAGATATGGAGGATGAATATGGCAAAAGATTTCAAAAAACCTTTGAGCACCAGAGAGCTGCAAAAAGCCACCGTGGCGACGATGGATATTCTCAAGGCGCTGGTACTGTGCAATCAGTTCGGTGATGTCTGTGCAAGAGCCGGCTGGACCATTGAAATGGTGTTCCATGAGGGAGATTCCTTGGCTGTGCGTGAACGTGCATGGAAAGTGGTTGATCTTTTTTGTGAGGCCGTAGGGAAGGAGAAATTGGTTTATTGGTATGACGGAATGCCTGCCATGCTGACCAGCGCAATGGCACAAAAGAAGTTGACCGCGAAGAAGCAGAAGAGCCTAGACAATCCTAAAGGTTATGCACTGATTTTTCATATGGCTTCCGGAAAGCCAAAGCCGCCTGAACTGTGGGAAAACAATGCACAAGACTTTCGCCTTTACTGTTGTATCAACAACGACGAAGGGCTTTGGATGAAGGATCGCTATCAATCACCTGGAATAGGGCCTGCCATGTCTTTCATCCGCATGGCATTTCCTGCATGGTGGGTTTTGAATCAACCGTCCGAGCGCAATGTCGGTTGGATCACCTCTCAAGTGGTGGAATTGATGCAGCCTTTCTGGGCTACGGCGGGTTGGGGCATCATGTCTGCTGTGGAAGAGCGCAATATCGATCCCGACGGAAAAGGTCAGCAAATACTCTATCCTTATCTTCAGCGATTTCCAGGATTGAATGCTTTAGGTAGCCACGCCTTGCAGAGTCATGACTTCAACAACGCTATGTACAGCATCAACTGGCTGAGTTTTGTCAGCGATGCATTGCTGGAAAAACTGGGTGGGCGGGAAGCGGTGCGCAAGCAGGTGGAGGCCAGCCAGTATCTTTCGGCCGGTGATGTCGGCAACTGCCTGGGAATCCGTGCAGGAGATTTCCCAGGACTGGGGGATATGGACCAGGGGCTGACGCTGCCCGCCTTTGGCGAGGTGGCACGCCTGCTCAAGCCTTTGCGCGCCAGATCCCGGCTCAACAGCTTCATCGGACCGCCGCCTTCTGGCTCGAATGATGAACATGCGTGGCTACTGGCATGCGATGCCTATATGAGCCGGTTTGATCTGTTCTGATTTATGGGATTCTGAAGGTACAGGGAGATGACGATGGCTGCGGAACATGATTTCAATTGGCCCTCAGGCAATCGGGAAGCGGATGCTGCCATGGCGGCGACATTGGATATTCTCAAGGCACTGGTATTGCGGAATGGTTTTGGCAATATTTGCGCAAGAGCTGGCTGGACCGTCGAGATGGTATTCCATGAAGGGGATTCATTGGCTGTACGCGAGCGCGCTTGGAAGGTGATAGATCTATTCATTGAAACCGTTGGTGCTGAGAAGCTTGCAATATGGTGGGGGATGGCTCCTGTTGCTATGGTCAGCGAGAAAGGGAAAGCGAGAATGGAAAAGCACAAGCCGAGTACGCTCAATAATCCGAAGGGCTTTGCAATGATGTTTGATCTGGCTTCGGGAAGTCCAAAACCTCCAGATGATTGGGTGGAAAATGCACAAGAATTTCGAATTTATTGCCGGATAAAAAACAATGAAGGCATCTGGCTGCATGATCGCCATACAACACCTGGAATAGGGCCTTCCATGTCTTTCATTCGCATGGCATTTCCCGCATGGTGGATTCTGGATCAACCGCCCGAGCGCAATGTGGGCCGCCTCACCACCCAGATGGTGGAGTTGATGCAGCCCTTCTGGGCCATTGCAGGCTGGGGTGTCATGCCCGCAGTGGAAGAACGCAATATCGGACCCGATGGTAAAGGGCAGCAAATACTGTATCCCTACCTGCAGCGTTTTCCAGGCTTGAATGCCCTGGGCAGCCTTGCGTTGATGAGCCATGACTTCAACAACGCCATGTACAGCATCAACTGGCTGAGTTTTGTCAGCGATGCCTTGCTGGAAAAACTGGGCGGGCGGGAAGCGGTGCGCAAGCAGGTGCAGGCCAGCCAATACCTTTCCGCCGGGGATGTGGGCAACTGCCTGGGGATTCGGGCAGGAGATTTTCCGGGGTTGGGGGACATGGATAAGGGACTGACACTGCCAGCCTTTGGCGAGGCAGCGCGCCTGCTCAAGCCGATTCGTGCCAAATCCCGGCTCAACAACTTCATCGGACCGCCGCCTTCCGGATCCGACGACGAAGACGCGTGGCAATTGGCATGCGACGCCTATATGCGTCGCTTTGATGAATTCTGAATGGAAAGCACCATGAAGCCACAGCCCATCGCCCCGTTGATGGATGCCGTGTTGCGCACGCTGGGACGGCACAGCCGGCAGGACTACCTGCGCCTGGCCCTGCGCCAGGCGGGATTGAGCGATACGCAGCTGCTGAAGATCGATCACGCCCCGCCTTACCCGGTGACATGGGCGGAGACGGGGCTGGGCCTGGTCCTTCAACGCCTGGCCTGGGGCGACATGCCAGGCGCTCCGACATGGGGCGTGCACAGCGTGACCCTGGATGCGCAGCGCTGGAAGGGGACTTGGCCCATGGGCCTGGATCCGGAGACCGTGACCGCGCAGGAATTCGTCAGCCTGCTGGCCCAGGACCAGTCCGAGGCGCTGTGCCTGCCCCAGATGGCCTGCTGCACGACCCGCGGTTTCGACGAGCAGACATGGGCACTGGTGGCAGTCTTTGGCGGCGCCAGCGGCGCTTTGCAGAATTTGACGATGAGCCGGGTCGGGGAATGGGTGGGGCTTTCCATGCTCCCGGCCTGGCAGGGAGCCGGGTAGCGGGTGGGCCACGTGGGCCATGTGGGGCGATAGGGCCCCGTGGGCGCCAGTTCCGACCGGGCGCCACGGACATGGCGGCGCGGCTACACTGCGGGCCATTCATTCGAGGGGCTGGCCGTGGCCGGTTCCTTCTCCCTGTTTTCCCTAGAGATTTCCGCCATGTCCAACGACGCCCACGAAGCCACCGCCCTGCCCGACGAGCCTGCCCTGACGCCCGAGGCGCTGGAGGAGCTTGACGATCTGCTCGACGAGCTGCGCACGCGCGGCGAGGAGATTCCGCAGTGGGAGTTCTGCGACGGTTTCCTGACGGCGCTGATCTGCACGCGCCGCGAGGTGCCGGCCGCCGAGTGGCTGCCCATGCTGCTAGGCGACGGCGGCACGCTGGAGGTGGCCGAGGGCCAGCCGCTGCCGCTGATGGAAGTGTTCAAGGACGCGGCGCAGCAGGCGCGCTTTCTGGAGCTGGTGGGCCTGCGCATGGACGAGATCCGCACCCAGCTGGACGCCGACGTGAAGACGCTGGAAGACGACCGCACCTTCCAGCCCGAGGCCATGGACATGCGCGGCGCCATCCTGTCGCTGCCCGAGGAAGAGCGTCCCGATGACGGCGAGATTCCTTCGTTCGGCCAGATCTGGGCGCTGGGCTTCATGTTCGTGGTCGAGAACTGGGCCGAGGAATGGGCCGCCCCGCGCGACAAGGAAGCCGCCGGCTGGCTCAACGAGGCGCTCAACGCCGTCGTGGCCCTGACCGAGGACGACACCGGCAAGCCCGAAGTCTGCATGTACGACGAGGACGGCCCCGCCAGCACCAGCCAGGAGCGCGTGGAGCAGTTCGGCGAGGCCATCTGGGCGCTGTACGACCTGCGCCAGATCTGGAAGAGCATGGGTCCGCGCCAGGAAACCATCGTCAAGGGCGAGCAGCCGGGCCGCAACGACCCCTGCCCCTGCGGCAGCGGCAAGAAGTTCAAGAAGTGCCACGGCGCCTGAGCGCCCGCGCCACAGGCTTTGGATGCACGGGCCATGAGACATATCGGTGAACGCATACGCGCCCGCCGCGCCGAACTGGGCATGACCCAGGGCCGGCTGGCCGAGGCCGCAGGCATCACGGCCTCGGCCGTGTCGCAGATCGAATCGGGGGCCATCCGCACCCTCAAGAACGACACCCTGGCCCGCGTGGCCCTGGCGCTGCAGACCACGGCGCTGGAGCTGACGGCGGGGCTTGAAGACGACAACGCGCCGCTGCCCGTGGACGAGCAGCGCCTGCTGGAAAGCTACCGCGCCCTGCCTGCACCGCTGCAGGAGATCGCGCACAGGCTCATAAAAGCCTTGCGCTGATCAGCGCATTGAGGCGCTGCAAGGCATGGACCGCGGTGGCCTGGCGCACGGCGGCGCGGTCGCCGTCAAAGCGCAGGCATTCGCTGTGCGTGGTGCCGTATACGTTCCAGCCGAACCAGACCGTGCCCACGGGCTTGGCGGCGCTGCCGCCGCCCGGCCCGGCCACGCCTGTCACGGCCACGCTGCACTGCGCGCGTGAGTGGGCGATGGCGCCTTCGGCCATGGCGCGCGCCACGGGCTCGCTCACTGCGCCGTGTTCGGCGATCAGCGCCTCGGGCACGCCCAGCAGGTCGTGCTTGGCCGCGTTGGAGTAGCTGACAAGGCCGCGCTCGAACCATTCGCTGGAGCCGGCGCGGTCCGTGCAGGCCGCAGCGATCATGCCGCCCGTGCAGCTCTCGGCCGTGGCCAGCATCCAGCCGCGCTGCAGCAGCAGGCCTGCCAGGGTTTCGACGAGTTCGTTGGATGCGCTCATGCCAGCTCCTTCAGCCGATGAAATGGCGCCACAGGGCGATGACCAGCAGCGTGCAGAAGGCGGCCACCAGGTCATCGAACATGATCCCCCAGCCGCCGCGCCAGCCGAAGCCCTTGAAGCACCGGTCCGCCCATTTGACGGGCTGGGGCTTGGCGGCGTCGAAGAAGCGAAACAGCCCAAAGGCGATGAGCTGGCCCCAGAAGCCCGTGGGCATGACCAGCCACAGCACCAGCCAGAAGGCCACGATCTCGTCCCAGACCAGGTTGCCGGGATCGGCCACACGCATGTGGCGCGCCGTGACCGTGCAGGCCCACCAGCCCAGGGGAATGCTGCCCGCGATCAGCAGGCCGATCTGCTGGGGCGTGAACCAGTGCTGCAGCAGCAGGAAGGACAGCCAGGCCCACAGCGTGCCCACGGTGCCGGGCGCGATGCGCCCCAGCCCCGAGCCCAGCCCCATGGCTATGAAGTGGGCCGGGTGGGACATCATGAATTCCAGCGTGGGGCGTGCCATGCCGCCCTGCGGCGGGCCTTCCGGTGGGCGCGCCGCAGAGGCAAAGGTGGGGGTAGCAGGATCGCCGGAAACCTCCGGCCGCAGCGGCGCGTCACTCATGGGGCGAGATCATAAGCGCGGCCCTGGTGCTTCACTGACGCTCTTCGACCGCCAGATCCTGCGGATGGCGGATCTGGTGGCGGGCCTCGAAGCTGGCGCTGGCGCCAGCGGCCAGCGGCTGCTGCCAGGCGATCATGCCGTTGCGGTCGTTCCAGCGCGTGGTGGACGGCTGCGGGTTGTATTGGGACTGCACGCGGATCTGCTCGTTGCGCGAGACGGGTGCGGCGTCCACCACCTGCAGCTCGATGGCGCGGTCATGGCGGTTGTCCACCTGGAAGCGCCGCGTGACCTGGCGTTCGGTGCTGCTGCTGAGCAGGCCGCCGCTGCCCGTGGCCGAGTCCACGGGCAGGTTGCGCACCACCACCTTGTCGTCACGGCCGAAGGACAGGCCCTGGGCCAGCGCGGCGGCGTTGCCGAAGTCCAGCCGGCCCTGGCCGGCGAAGGCGCCGTCGCGGAACAGGGCCACGGGGCCTGCGGGCCAGACACCGGCCGGCACGGCCAGCTGGGCCACCAGGTAGGCTGCCTCTTCCACGGCGGGCGCCGTGCGCGTGAGCAGGGTGGCCGGCAGGTTCTGCGAGCCCAGGGCCAGGGTCACGCGCTCGCTGCTGGAGGGCACGCTGATGCGGTAGGGCACGGAGAACTGCGTGGCGTAGGCGGTGTTGAGGCTGGCGACATCGAGCACCGGCAGTTCGGCGGCCTCGCCGGCCGCCCCGGGCTTGCGGGCGCGCTCCAGCATCATCGCAGGGGCCGCCGGGGCCGGCGCTGGCGCAGGGGCCATGGCGGCCACGGGGCGGGGCCGTTCCACATCCAGCGTCCAGGGATTGGGCAGGCGTGCCTGCGTGCTGCGCGAAGGCTGGCCGGTGGATAGCAGCAGCTGCACCTGGCTCCAGTCCTCGCCGCTGTTCTGGGCCACCAGGGCCAGGCGTTCGATGGCCACCGTGCCCTTGGCCGGGTCCAGCTGGGCGCGGTAGGTGGGCTGCCAGCTCGGGCCGCGCACCTGGTAGGTGAGCTGCACATTGGCATCGGCCGGGCTGGCCAGTTGCACGGTGACCTTCATCACCTGGGCGTTGCCTGCGCCCGTGCGGTCGCGTTCGAGCTGCAGCGGCCTGAGCTGCTCCTGCAGCGCCTGCTTTTGCCGCAGGATCTGGTGGGCGCGCAGCGTGTTGCCGCGGCTGGTGCTGCGCAGCGCCTCGGTGGCGGCGCCCAGCTGGCTGGCGGCGGGCAGGGCGGGGGCTTTGGCGTCATCGCCGGGCTTGGCCAGGCCCTGCAGGTAGTCGCCCACGAGCTTGGCGGCGGACTCGTCGGCCTCCAGCGCGGCCAGCTGGTCTTCCAACGTGCGGATCTGCTGCTCCAGCGGGCTGGCGCAGGCCTTGGAGGCCAGTTCGCGCGGCTGCGACTGCAGCTTGTAGTCGCCCAGGCGCACGCCGGCATCGGCGCTGACCTGCAGGCTCTGCGGGTCGATGGAGCCCGGCAGGCACTCGAACACCAGCTGGCGCGTGGCGGCCGTGATGCGCGCCGTGCGCTCCACCGAGGCCACGCCCGCATACAGGGTGACGCGCGCGATGGGGGCGCGGGCGATGGTGGCTTCCTGGGCTTGTGCCTGGGCCTGGACCGGGGTGCCTGCCAGCAGGAAGCAGGCGGCGGCCAGGGCCGAGAGGGCGGGCAGGGCGGGCAGGGCGGAGCGTTGAACCATGGGCAGTCCTTCTCGGATGAAAGTGGTTTGGCGCGGCGTCAGGCCGCAGCGAAGTGGTCGAATGAGGTCCACCGGGGCGCCATGGCCGTTCCGTCCGGGCCGATCAGCCGCAGGCCGGGCTGCTCCTCGATGCAGCCGATGCGCGTGACGCGCGTGGCGCTGTCGCGGCCTGCGAACTGCACGGCATCGCGCCGGTCGGCCGGGGCCGTGAAGCACAGCTCGTAGTCGTCGCCGCCGGACAGGGTGCACTGGTGCAGCAGGTCGATGGCCAGGGGCGTGTGCCGGCCGGCATCGAGCAGCGGCGTGATCAGGCGCGTGTCCAGGCTGGCTCCCACGCGGGATTGCTCGAGGATGTGGCCCAGGTCGCCCAGCAGGCCGTCGCTCACATCCAGCGCGCTGCTGGCAATGCCGCGCAGCGCCTGGCCCAGGGCCACGCGCGGCGTGGGCGCTTCCAGGCGCTGGCGCGCGGCGGCCAGCGTGCCGGGTGGCAGGGTGGTGTGGCCCAGCAGGGCTTCCAGCGCCAGGCGGGCATCGCCCAGGCTGCCGCTGACCCAGATGTCGTCGCCCGCGCGCGCGCCGCTGCGCAGCAGGGCCTGGCCGGGCGGCACTTCGCCGAAGACGGTGATGCAGATGTTCAAGGGCCCCTGGGTGGTGTCGCCGCCGACCAGCTCGCAGCCGTGGGCGTCGGCCAGGGCCAGCAGGCCGGCCGCAAACGCCTCGGTCCAGGCCGCATCGGCGCGCGGCAGGGACAGGGCCAGGGTGAAGGCCAGCGGACGCGCGCCGCAGGCCGCCAGGTCGGACAGGTTCACGGCCAGGGATTTGTGGCCCAGCAGGCGCGGGTCCACGTCGGCGAAGAAATGCCGGCCCTCGACCAGCATGTCGCTGGAGACGGCCAGCTGCATGCCCGGCGCCGGGGCGAGCAGGGCGCAGTCATCGCCCACGCCCAGGGCGGCGCGGCGCACGGGGCGCTGGAAGAAGCGGCGGATCAGGTCGAATTCACCCACGGTGGCGGCTTTCGGATGCGTTTGGCGATCAGGCTATTGTGCTGCGAGGTTCGTGCTGCGCCGTATCAGGTGGTCTCGCCCGCACCGGGCCGATGCTCCAGCGCCAGCGCGTGGAAGGCCTGGGCGGCCGGCGACAGGCTGCGCTGGCGCCTGCGCACCAGGTACAGGTCGCGCCGGCGGTCGGCATCGGCCAGCGGGCGCGTCACCAGGCCAGGCTGCACGAAGTGGAACAGCGCCAGGGCCGGCACCACGCTGATGCCCAGGCCCGCGCGCACCATGCCCATCACGGTGGCCAGGTGCTCCACCTCCAGCAAGGTGTTGAGGGGCGGGGCCTGCTCCTGCGATTCCAGGTACTGGCGCACGCTGCTGTGGCGCGCGAGCTGGATGAAGGGCTGGTCCCGCAGGTCGGCCATGGTTGGCGCGGGCAGGGCCGCCAGCGCATGGTCGGCGCGGCAGACCAGGTGCAGCCTGTCGGCGCAGAACCATTCGGCCTGCAGCTCCTCGGTGTCGGCGCGGATGGCGGCCAGCGCCAGGTCGGCCTGGCCCGAGGCCACCTGGGCGATGCACGATTCGGACAGCAGGTCCGACACCTGCAGCTGTATGCCCGGATGGCGCGCATGGAACAGCGCCAGCACGGGCGGCAGCCAGGCCGCCGCCAGCGAAGGCAGCAGGGCGATGGACACGCGCCCGCGCTGCAGCGCCGCCGCCTCGCGCAGGCCCTGCACGGCATCGCCCAGGTCGGCGCGAATGCGCTGCGCGGCATCGAGGAACTGCGCCCCCTCCTGCGTCAGCGCCACGTGGCGCGTGCTGCGGTCGAACAGGCGCACGCCCACGCCGTCTTCCAGACCCTTGATCAGGGCGCTGAAGGCCGGCTGCGACAGATGGCAGCGCTGTGCGGCCAGGGTGAAGCTGCTGAGCTGGGCCAGGGCGATGAAGGCATCGAGCTGGCGGGAGGAGATATTCATCGGGTTTTTGGATAAGTCGATCCGAACAATCGATTTCACAGATTAGCAGCGGCTGCCTACATTGGCTCTCATGGACAACCTGGAACCCTCTCTTGCCCCGGACAGGCCCCCGCTGTGGGTGGGCTGCGCAGCCGGCTTCTCGGGCGACCGCACCGATGCCGCCGCGCCCGTGGTGCGCGCCCTGGCGGCCAGCGGCCAGAGCGCCTGCCTGATCTTCGAGACCCTGGCCGAGCGCACGCTGGCGCTGGCCCAGCTCGCGCGGCGCGAGCAGCCCGACGCGGGCTATGAACCCCTGCTGGAGGACCTGCTGGAGCCCGTGCTGGCCGACTGCCTGGCGCATGGCATACGCATCGTCAGCAATTTCGGTGCCGCCAACCCCGAAGGCGCGGCGCGCTGCATCCAGCGGCTGGCGCAGCGCCTGGGCCTGCGCGTGCCGCGCATCGCCGTGGTGCATGGCGACGATGTCAGCGGCCCGGCGTACCGCGGGGCGCTGCGGGCCGCGCTGGGCGCGGAGTTTCCCGAGGATTCGCTGGTCAGTGCCAACGCCTACATCGGTGCCCGCGCGATTGCCGAGGCCCTGCAGGCCGGCGCCGAGATCGTGGTGGCCGGCCGCGTGTCCGACCCCTCGCTGACCCTGGGGCCGGCCATGGCGCATTTCGGCTGGGCCTGGGACGACTGGGACCGCCTGGCGCGCGCCACCATGGCAGGCCACCTGCTGGAATGCGGCGCGCAGGTCACGGGCGGCTACTTCGCCGACCCGGGCTTCAAGGACGTGCAGGGCCTGGCGCGGCTGGGCTATCCCATCGCCATCATCGAGCCCTCGGGCGACTGCACCATCACCAAGCCCGAAGGCACGGGCGGCCTGGTCAGCGAACGCACGGTCAAGGAACAGCTGCTGTACGAGGTGCACGACCCGGCCGCCTACCTGACGCCCGACGTGGTGGCCGACCTGTCCGAGGCCGAGGTGCACCAGGTGGGGCCTGACGCCGTGCGCCTGAGCGGCGTGCGCGGCCATGCGCACAACGGCCACTATAAGGTCAATGTCTGCCATGCCTCGGGCTGGCTGGCCGAGGGCGAGATCTCCTATGCCGGCCCGCGCGCCCTGGAGCGCGCCCGGCTGGCTGGCGAGGTGCTGCGCGAGCGCCTGGGCGGCGAGGCCGCCGGCGACCTGCGCCTGGACTGGATCGGCGTGGCCAGCGTGCTGGGCGACGACGCCGGCCGCTGGCGCGACGCGCAGCCGGCCGGCGCAGCCGCCCCCCAGGACGTGCGCCTGCGCGCCGCCTGGCTGCGCCCCACGCAGGCCCAGGCGCGGCGCCTGCCGCGCGAGGTCAATGCGCTGTACACCTGCGGGCCGGCCGGCGGCGGCGGCGTGCGCACGGCGCTGCGCGCGCGGCTGGGCACGGTGTCCTGCCTGCTGGCGCAGCAGAGCATCGCCACCGGGTGGAAGTGGGCCGAGGGAGAGATCGATAAAGGGGTCGACAAAGGGGTCGAGAAAGAAGCCGGGGAGCACGCCGCATGAACACACTGCCAACCACGATGCCCGTCACCGTGCCGCTGTACCGCCTGGCGCACGGGCGCACGGGGGACAAGGGCAACCGCTCCAACATCAGCCTCATCGCCTGGAATGCCGCCTGCTGGCCCGTGCTGGTGGAGCAGATCACCGAAGAGCGCGTGGCCGCGCACTTCGCCGCCCGGCGCCCGGCGCGCGTGCAGCGCTTCGTGCTGCAGCGCCTGCAGGCCATGAACTGGGTGCTGGACGCGGTGCTGGACGGCGGCGTCAACGATGCGCTCAACCTCGACAGCCACGGCAAGGCCCTGTCGTACTGGCTGCTGCAGATGCAGGTCCACATACCGGCTTCGCTGCTGCCCCACCTGGCGCCGGAGTAGCCGGCAGCACCCGCCCGTCACACATTCATCACAACAAAGGAGACAGACATGCACTTTTCGCACAACTTCCCCCGCCGCCATGTGCTCGCGCTGGCCGCCTGCGCGCTGGCAGCCGCCGCCGCACCGGCCCTGGCACAGGACTATCCGTCCAAGCCCATCACCTTCGTCGTGCCGTTTGCGGCCGGCAGCGCCACCGACCAGCTGGCACGGGCGCTGGGCCAGGCCGTGACCACGGCGACCAAGCAGGCCGTGGTGGTCGAGAACAAGGGCGGCGCCAGCGGCATGATCGCGGCCCAGCAGGTGGCGCGCTCGGCGGCCGATGGCTACACGGTGCTGATCACCACCAACACCACGCATGCGGCCAACCAGCATCTGTACAAGAAGCTGCCCTATGACGCGGTCAAGGACTTCGCGCCCGTGGCCGGGCTGGGCAAGGGCGGCCAGGTGCTGGTGGTGCGCGCCGATGCGCCGTACAGGAACGTGGGCGATCTGCTGGCGGCGGCGAAGAAGCAGCCGGGCAAGCTGTCGTTCGGCAGCGGCAGCTCCTCCAGCCGCGTGGCCGGTGAAATGCTCAAGCAGCTGGCCGGCGTGGACCTGATGCACGTGCCCTACAAGAGCAATCCGCTGGCCATCACCGACCTGCTGGGCGGCCAGATCGACCTGATGATCACCGACACCTCCACCGGCGTGCCCCAGGTCAAGTCGGGCAAGCTGCGCGCCCTGGGCTACTCCACCACCCAGCGCAGCCCGCAGCTGCCCGAGGTGCCCACGCTGGAGGAAGCCGGCGTCAAGGGCTATGACATGGGCTACTGGTTCGCCGCCTATGCGCCGGCCGGCACGCCCGAGGCCGTGGTGGCCCGCCTGAACCGCCTTCTGTCCGACGCCGTGCACAGCGCGGGCGCCAAGTCCTTCTTCGACATGTCCGGCTCCCAGGGCTGGACGGCCACACCGCAGGAACTGGCCGCCTTCCAGGCCGCCGAGACCCAGAAGTGGGGCCAGGTGATCAAGGCCGCCGGCATCCAGCCCGAGTAGGCCGCTCCCCGCTCTCCCGTTCCCTTTTTTTCCGAACCGTCCTAGGCCGCCGCAATGCACGGCGGCCAGGGCGCAGCCTTGCCTGTGCCATGACCCCAAGGAGACAACATGCACATCAGATCCACCCATCCACTGGCCCTTGCCCTGGCCGCATCCGGGCTGCTGACCGCCTGCGGCGGCAGTGACTCGCCCGCCGGTTCGCAGGCGCCGCGCATGCAGCTGAGCATCAGCGCCACCGAGGACTTTGCCGGCAGCTACGGCAGTGTCGGCGCCTACGAAAAAGTCACCGGCGTGCTGCGCGGCGAGCTGGACCCGGCCGACCCGAAGAACGCCGTGATCCAGGACCTGGCGCTGGCGCCCGTCAATGCGCGCGGCATGGTCGAGTACAGCACCGACTTCGTCATGCTCAAGCCCAAGGACATGTCCAAGGCCAGCGGCGTGCTGCGCTATGACGCGCCCAACCGCGGCAACATCCTGACCATGCCCAACCCCACGGCCACGCCCGGCGATGCGGTCTACCTGGAGCGCGGCTATGTGCTGCTGTACTCGGCCTGGCAGGGCGATGTGCCCAAGTCCACGCCAGCGCGCCTGACGGTCACCGTGCCCGTGGCCCGCAACAAGGACGGCAGCAGCATCACGGGGAGCTACCGCACCGAGCTGGTCCCGGCCGCCGCCGTGCCCTCCATGACCCTGCCCGGCGGCGTGTTCAACGGGACCATGATCCCCTACGAGCCCGCCAGCCTGGACAACACGCAGGCCGGCTACTCGCTCACGCGCCGCATCAACGAAACCGATGCGCGCCAGACCGTGCCTGCGGGCGACTGGAAGTTCGCCAGCTGCGATGCCGCCGCCAATCCCTTCCCCGGCACACCCAGCGCCACCAATGTCTGCCTGAAGGGCGGGTTCGATCCGCAGTACCTCTACGAGCTGGTCTATGTGGCCAAGGACCCCAAGGTCATGGGCGTGGGCCTGGCGGCGCTGCGCGATACGGTGAGCTTCTTCCGCGCCAAGGCGGCCGATGCCGACGGCAAGGCCAATCCGCTGGCCGGGCGCATCACGCACACCATCGGCCAGGGCACCTCGCAGTCGGGCAATGCCATGAAGACTTTCCTGCACCTGGGCTTCAACCAGGCGCTCGATGGCGGCAAGGTCTTCGACGGCATGTATGCCCACGTGGCCGCGCGCCAGACCAACATCAACACGCGCTTTGCCGTGCCCGGCGGCGGCGGCGGCCTGCGCACCGACCACACGGCCTTCGGCCAGACCGCGCCGCGCGGCCTGGACAAGGACTACAGCGATGAGGTCAGCGGCCGCCAGGGCGGAGTGATGAAGCGCTGCGAAGCCAGCAACACCTGCCCCAAGTTCTTCCTGGGCCTTTCGGGCACGGAGTTCTGGCAGCTGCAGGGCTCGCCCGTGCTGACCGATGCCAACGGCCTGCGCGACATCGCCCAGCCCGCCAATGCGCGCATCTACTACTACGCCAGCACGCAGCACGGCGGCGCAGGCGGCACGGCCAGCATCGGCTATGCGCCCACGCGCAATGTCTATCCGGCCGGCACCGTGGTGCACTTCAACGACACCTTCCGCGCGCTGTTCATCGCGCTGGAGGACTGGGTGGTGCGCGGCACCGAGCCGCCGGCCAGCCAGGTGCCCAGGCTGGCCGACGGCACCCTGGTGCGGCCCGACAAGCTGGTCTTTCCCGCCATGAAGGGCCTGAGCTGGAGCGTGGGCGGCGTGCAGACCGCCATCCCCGATTTCCGCTACCTGGCGCGCCACAACGGCTTTGCGCTGCTCGACTTCGGCCCGCAGTACGTGCCGCAGGACGAAAGCGGCATCGCCACGCTGCAGCCGCCGCGCGCCACGGGCAAGGACTACGCCATCCTCGTGCCCCAGGTCGATGCGGCCACCGGCCTCACGCGCGCAGGCATCCGCAGCGTGGAGGCGCGGGCACCGCTGGGCACCAGCATGGAGTTCAACTACGTGGCCACGCCGGGCATCGTGGACCTGTCCAACCTCACGGGCAGCTTCATCCCCTTCCACAAGACGCGCGCGGCGCGGCTGGCGGCCGGTGACGGGCGGCCTTCACTGGAGGAGCTGTATGTCGACCAGGCCGGCTACGTGAGCGCCGTCACGGCTGCGGCCCAGGACCTGGTGCGCCAGCGCCTGCTGCTGCAGCGCGACGCCGACGCGCAGATCACCGCCGCGCGTGGGGCGGCGGTGCTGCCTTGAGCCTGCGCTGAACGCAGGCCTCAGACGGCCTGGCCGCGAAAGCGCATGGCCGCCTGGCGCGAGACCTCGGCCAGCAACTGCTCGCTGCGCTGGCGTTCGCGCAGCCAGCGGGCATCGTTGCTGCCGGCGGCCACGTCGCTGCGCAGCAGGTGCAGGGCGGGCGCGGCGCCATGGCGGGCCGCGTAGTCGGCCACGGCATCCATGGTCTTGAGGATGTGGTCGGCCAGCGGCATGTGCTCGCCCGTGGCCGGGTCCACGTACACGGCCTCCAGGCCGAAGCGGCAGGCCTGGAAGCGGTTGTAGGTGTAGACCAGGTAGTCGTCCTCCACGGGCGTGAAGGGCTGGGTGTCCATGAACCAGGCGGCCAGCGCCTGCACATAGCCGGACAGGGCGGCTGCGCGCTCGATGGTCAGCGGCGTGTCGAACACGCGGATCTCGATGGTGCCGAACTCCGGCTTGGGCCGGATGTCCCAGTAGAAGTCCTTCATGCTCTTGACCACGCCCGTGCGCGTCATCTTGTCGAAGTACTGCTCGAACTCGCTCCAGTGCAGCACGCAGGGCGCGCGGCCCGACAGCGGAAAGGCGAACACCGAGTTCAGCCGCGCCGAGTCGAAGGCCGTGTCGTGGCCCTGCACGTAGGGGCTGGAGGCCGACAGCGCAATGAAGTGCGGGATGTAGCGCGACATGCGGTGCAGCATCAGCAGGGCCGCATCGGCGTCGGGGCAGCCGATGTGCACGTGCTGGCCGAAGATGGTGAACTGCTTGGACAGGTAGCCATACAGCTGCGACAGCTCCTGGAAGCGCGGCTTGTCGTAGATGCGCCGCTCATGCCACTGCTGGAAGGGGTGGGTGCCGCCGCCCACCACGGCGATGTTGAGCTTGTCGGCGCTTTTGACCAGGGCATCGCGGATCTGGCTGAGCTGGCCCAGCACCTCCGAGGCCGAATGGCAGACGCTGGTGGAGATCTCGATCATGCTGTTCGTCATCTCGGGCACCACGCTGCCGGGCAGCGGGTTCTTGAGCATGAGGCGCAGCATGTCCTCGGCGTAGGGGGCCAGGTCGTAGTCGTGGGTGTTGACCAGCTGCAGTTCCAGCTCCACGCCCAGGGTCAGCGGTTCGGACGAGTTGAAGGCTTCAAGACTCACGTTCATCTCCTGCGGTGTTCGAGCGGCTCAGCGGCTTCCAGGGACGGGAGCTTTCGCCGGAGCGGTAGATGGCCACGGTGGCCAGGGCGGCGCCCAGCACCTCCATCACCAAAATGGTGGGCAGGGCCACGCCTGCGATCTGCGCGCCCAGCTCGGGCGCGGCGGCCACGAACTGCGAGGCGATCAGCAGCGCCACCGATGACATGGGCGCCATGGCGCAGCCCACCCAGAAGGCCTGGCGCCAGTTGGCGCCCGTGCCCACATTGCCCACGGCCACGCCCAGGGTCTTGGCGACCAGGCGCGCCAGGATCACGGCGCCCACCACGCCGGCCACCGGCGCGCTCCAGTCGGCCTGTGCGGCCACGGTGGAGACCAGCACGAACATCAGCATGGTCAGCAGCGAGGCCGCCGTGCCCAGCTGGCGCGGCCACGCCCAGGGGCGCGGGTTGAACTGCTTGAGCAGGATGCCTCCCAGCAGCGCCGCCAGCGGCGCCGAGCCGCCCAGGTACGAGGTCAGCGGCACGCTGGCCGAGATCAGGGTGAGAAAGAGGATGGAGGTGTTCTCGCTGGCCGGGCTCATGAAGCGCAGCGCCAGGCGCATCAGCACGGCCAGCACCAGGGCCACGGCCACCGAGACGCCCAGCACCACCAGCACCGGCATGATCGAGGCCACGAAGCCGGCCTTGGGCTGCGTCAGCATGCCCGCCTTGGCGCTGCCCAGGGCCAGCGCATACAGCGTGGACAGGGTGGACAGCACCAGGCCGCGATCGGTCACGGCGCCTGCGGCACGCATGTCGGCCACCACGCGCGTCAGCACCAGGGGCGAGGCCGCCATGGCCACCAGGGCCAGCGGCCCGGCCACTTCGGGGGCCATGCCCAGCCAGCCCAGCACCAGGGAGACCAGCACGTAGGTCAGCGCGGACTCGGCCACGCTTTGCACCAGCACCATGGGGTTGTGGCGGAACCAGCGCAGTGTGATGCGCCCGCCGCATTCGAACAGCACGATGGCCACGCCCAGCTCCAGCAGGAACAGCCCCGTGCCCTGCAGCGGCCAGGTGGTGTTGGCCCCAAAGCCGATCAACCCGGCAATGCCGCCGACCAGCGAGTAGCCGACCACCTTGGGCAGGGCGGCATGGCGCTGGCAGGCATAGCCGACCATGGTGGCCACGGCCAGCAGCAGGGACCACTGAACCGTGGCCAGCCCGGCCGAAGGCCGCAGCCACGGTTCCCAGAAGCTCAGCATGTCATTCATCAGCGACGTCCTTTGCGCGAGCCAGTGGCCCGCAAGCGAAGCTCCGCAAGGCCTTCCCTGCGGCGCGGGCAAGCCCGCGTCCCGTGCGCCTGGCACGGGGACACTTCGTTGGCGATCCACTGGCGTGACTGCCAAGCTGCAAGGCCGGGCGGGCACGCCAGCACGTGGGTTCCGCGTGGTTCCCGAGGTCCCGCAGGCTCAGGGGCGGAAGAAACTCAGCGGCGCTGTGCGCAGACGGCGGCGGATGGCCGAATAGATGCGCGAGCGGTCGACTCCGCTGACATTGTGTGCCCTCAGCGCAACGCGGAATGCCAGATAAAAGCTGACAGTGACGTTCAACGCGCCATTGATGGGCAGTAGGGCAATCGCCCACCAGAACATGTCGGAGTGCAGAACCTCCCAGCCCAGGGCGGCCATGGCGGCCCCGATCTGGCCGGCCGACAGCGTGACGTGGCGCACCTCCAGCCCCAGGCCGAAAAAGGCCGCGAAGGCCGGCACCAGGCCCAGCATCATGCCCAGTGAGACATTGGCGGCAAAGCCCGAGATGTTCTTGCGCCAGAAATGCGCCCAGCGATCCGCGCGCCCGGCGCCCAGCCAGCGCGTGATGCCGGGGTTGTAGCGGATCACCGAGTCCAGGCGGCGCAGCACGAACCAGTTCTCGGCCCAGCCCGCGATCAGGCTGCTGGCAAACAGCAGCACGCCCGTGAAGGCAGCGAACAGCGGCGACAGGCCCAGCAGGCTCAGCGAATCGAGCACGGCAATCGCATGCGGCTCGTCGATGGGCGTGTGGCCGAACAGCTGGGCATAGCCCAGCGACAGCAGCAGCACCATGGGCAGCACCACCAGCACGTTGCCCAGCACGGCCGCCACCTGGGAGCGCACCAGGTGCGCGACCTCGTCCACGAATTCCTCGATGGCCTCGCTGGCGCGCAGGTCCTTGAGCTTGGCGGCCATGGCCGGCGCCGTCATGGCCGGCTGCTTGGTGGCCACCGTGAAGTGCAGCAGCTGGATCAGCACGAAGCTGATGGAGTAGTTGATGCCTGCGGCCAGCCCGCCCCAGAACGCCGACAGCCCCAGCGCGTAGAGCGCGAACTTGAGCAGCGTGGTGAAGGCCATCACGAAGCCGCCGCCGGCGGCCTTGGTCACCATGGACAGGTACTCGCGGCCTGTGCGCGTGATGTAGTGCTCGCCGGTCTCGGCGCTGCGCTCGGCCACCTTGGCGGCCAGCAGCGAGGTATTGGTGGCCAGCAGGGCGCGCAGGCTGCGCCGCTCGATGCCCACGGACACCAGGTTGGCCAGCAGGTCGGCCGTCTCGGTGGCGCGGTTGTCGGCCAGCAGGCAGTCGAGCAGGCGCCTGACGCGCAGGATGCGCGCGCGCAGCTGGCGCAGGCGAAACACCAGGCCCACCGAAATGCCTTCGGACTCGAAATGCGCGTACACCGATGTCACGGCCGCGCGGCAGGCATCCAGCCGTTCGCGCAGCCGGGCCTCGGCCGCGTCGCGCCGGTCGTTGGTGCGCAGCGCGTGCAGCACCTCCACGCGCAGGCTTTCCGCATCGTGGATCAGGGCGTGGAAGGGCTGGTCGTCGCGCGCCTGCTCGTCCATGCGCAGGCGCAGCTCGGGCGAGAAGCCCGTGGACAGGATCTGTCCCGTGCAATAGGTGATGGAGCCCAGCAGGCTGTTCTGCCAGAAGCTGCTGCCCTGGCCCTCGCTGCCATCGGTCAGCAGCAGTGCGATGCGTTCGAGCAGCGGCGCCTCCAGCGCGTGCAGCCAGCGCGCGTCGAATTCGTCGGGCATGGCCAGCATGAACAGCTCGGAGGCATCCACCGTCTCCGGCGTGCTGGGCAGCAGCTTGTAGCGCACGCGCTCGGACAGCTCGCTGAACATGTTGGTGCGCGGCGCAAAGCCGAAATCGGCCAGCAGCGCCGTGATGTCCACGGTATCGATGAAGCGCAGCCACCACGCATGCAGGCGCTGGCGCACGGCCGGATCGGCCTCCACGGCCTCCACCAGCAACTGCACGCGCTGCACCGCGCCGTCCACCGACGGCTTGGGCGCGCGCACCCACTCCAGCAGGTGGATCAGCCAGATATGGCGGTGCGCGAGGTCGGCCTCGGGGTCGAGTGCGGCCAGAAGGCCGGGCAGGTCTTGGGTGATTCGCTTCATGTAGGGGTCTTGCGGCAGGGCGGAAGACTAGCGCCTCCCCCGAGGAACGCGCTCAGTGCAGCACGCGGTTGTCAGGGTCTGGAAAGCTGTCGCCGCCAGCGCCCGACTGCAGATGAAAGCGCGGGATGGGGCACTCGAAGACTTCGCCCTCGTGGCTGATGCACAGATAGGTGCCCTGCATGCTGCCGTTGGGCGTGCGCAGCTGGCAGCCGCTGGTGTACTCGAAGGTCTCGCCGGGCTGCAGCAGCGGCTGGCGGCCGATCACCCCCAGGCCCTTGACCTCTTCGACATGGCCCAGTTCGTTGGTGATGATCCAGTGGCGCGCGATCAACTGGCCCGGCACCTGGCCGGTATTGGTCACGGTGATCGTGTAGGAGAAGGCGTACACGCCTGCCGCTGGAGCGGATTGCTCTGGCAAAAAGGCGGGGCGGACCTGGACCTGGAACTCGTTCATGGGCATGGCGGCAATGGTAACTGCCCGCAATGTACCGGCTTGCGAACGTCCCCACGCGCCGCCGCCCATGGCTTTGTGCCGTCGCTGGTGCCGGTATGGGCTAGCTGCGACAATCGCAGGCCATGAGCCCCACCTACCGCATCGCCCCCTCCATCCTGTCTGCCGACTTCGCCCGTCTGGGTGACGAGGTCAAGAATGTGATCGCCTCCGGCGCCGACTGGATCCACTTCGACGTGATGGACAACCACTACGTGCCCAACCTCACGTTCGGTCCCATGATCTGCGAGGCCCTGAAGCCCCATGCGAAGACGCCCGACGGCCAGCCCGTGCCCGTCGACGTGCACCTGATGGTCACGCCCGTGGACGAACTGGCCACGGCCTTCGCCAAGGCCGGCGCCGACTACATCAGCTTCCACCCCGATGCCACGGCCCACGTGCACCGCAGCATCCAGAACATCCGTGCCCAGGGCGCCAAGCCGGGCCTGGTGTTCAACCCGGCCGCCTCGCTGGACGTGCTGGACTGGGTCATCGACGACATCGACCTCATCTTGCTGATGAGCGTGAACCCCGGCTTCGGCGGCCAGAGCTTCATCGACAGCACGCTGCGCAAGATCGAGGCCGCGCGCAAGCGCATCGAGGCCAGCGGCCGCGACATCCGCCTGGAGGTGGACGGCGGCATCAAGGAAACCAACATCCGCCGCGTGGCCGATGCCGGTGCCGACACCTTCGTGGCGGGCAGCGCCATCTTCGGCAAGCCCGACTACAAGGCCGTGATCGACGCCATGCGCGGCGCCCTGGCGGCCTGAGCTTCGGCCTGCCTCCAGCAACGAAAAGGGCCCGCGAATTGCGGGCCCTTTTCGTTGCTGCGTCGAGTTGCGTTGAGTTGGATTTTGCGCAGCGCAGGCCGCAGCGACGCGGCCCCTTCAGCCGCCTCGCTCGTGCTCTGCGGGCATGACGAAGATGCTGCGGCCCTGCGTGTCGACACCGGGCGGCGCAAAGCGCGCCACCGGCACATGGCTGTGCCGGATGGAGCTGACCTTCCACGCGAATGTCCTGCCCTTGCTGGTGAAATTGAGGGTTTCGCCGCAGGTGACGTTGATGGGCGTCTTCTGCGACAGATCGACGCTACGGTAGGAGCCTGCAGGCACGGGTGAGCCGTAATGCGATTGACCGTTGGTAAAAGTGTCCGCATGGGCCATTGGGCAGGCAAGAAAAATGCCTGCGATATACAGGGCATTGATGTTTTTCATGAAATGCTCCTTGGCGCAAATGGGATTTTCAATTCAAATGGAACATGGATAGCAGGCCGTGGCAATGGTTTGGCAAATGCGGCAAAAGGGTATTGCCCGGCCTGCCGCCAGCGGTTTTGCAACGCTGGCGGGAATAATCCCGGAAAGGAAATCAGAAGCTGTGGCGTATGCCCACTTCCGCACCCGTTGACGTGCCCTTGGGAGCAAGCCCCGGTGCACCGCCCGACAGGGCGAAATTCGCATTGCCCTTGTTGGATATGCGGGCCACGGTTCCATACAAGGCCGTGCGGCGCGACAGATCATGCACATAGCCGATGGCATATTTGTTCGCATCGCTGCCATTGAATGCCACCGGACCCTTGCGCGAATCGGTACGCACATAGGAGGCGCGGAGATGGCCGCTGCCCACGGGAACCGTCATGCCCAGCAGCCAGCGGTCCTCGGAGCCCAGGGTGCTGCTGCCGTAGGTGCCGAAAGGCAGGTCCTCCCGCTGGAAGTGGCCCATGAGCTTGGCGAAACCGAAGTCGTACGAGGCGCCCGCGCCATACTGCCTGAACTTGGCGCCGGCGGCGCCGATGTCGGTCGTGCCATAGGACAGCGACAGGCTCAATGGACCGTTTTCGTAGTGAACCCGGCCTGCCACGTGGCGGCCCACGTTGCTCGATGGGTTCTCGTCCATGGCGTACATGAATTCCGCACGCAGGCCCCAGAGGCTGGGCGAGAGGTACTGGATCGCGTTGTCGCGGCGGTAGTAGGACGGTGAGAAGCCGTCCGGCATGCGGCTTGCCACGGCGGAACCGCCCAGTCCGATCACGCCGAACGGATCGTATTTGTAGGTATGTGCCGAAGCCGGCGAAAGGTCGCGGCCCAGGCGCACTTCGCCGAAACCTCCCGACAGGCTCACGGTGGAACGGCGCTGGAAGAACTTGCCCGTGGAGCTGAACGTGCCCGTGTCGGCATTGACGTCCGACTCCAGCCAGAAGCCGGCCCTCAGTCCGCCGCCCAGATCCTCGTCGCCGCGAAATCCCAGCCGCCCGGAGGCCAGGCCGCTGTTGTTCATGGTCAGGTTGCCAGGCAGGTCGCTGTTCCTCACGTAGCGCGCATTGACGTCTACGATGCCGAACAGGGTGATGGATGACTGCGCGCTGGCCGCCAGCGAAATGACGGGCAATGCTGCCGCCAATATGCGATTGAATTTCATGCCTGATCCTTGTATTGAATGGTGGATTCCATGCGCATCCATTTTCAAAACGGATGCTGTGGTAAATACTAGAATCCGCAGGCGATCGCAGTCGGTCTTGAAAAGAAATGGGCAGGGCATGGCAAGCCATTCACAGGCTTTTCGTGCAAAACCTGTTCCACCCCGCCAACACCAGAAGGGAGGGGCTGCCATTCATGACAGTTACCTTTCTTCAAAATGTCTTGAATGTCACTTTGCTGTCGGGTGTATGGATGTTGGGCATTGATAGCATTCAGGGGATTGACTCCGGTGAAATAAAAATAATCCGTGTCGTATCGCTGATGCGGCTGTGGGTGGGTATTGAAATATAGGCGGGGGGGCGAAAATGCGTCGCGAGGATGTCAAGCTGAGGATGCTGGCAAGAAGAGGGGACACGGGGGCCAGGCTTCAGCTCGGGGAGGCCTATCTGGCAGGGGGGCCGGGCGTGCCCAGAAGCATTTCCGTGGGGCTCGGCTACCTGCAGGCCGCACTGCCCCAGGCCAAGCGCCAGGCCTCGGTCTGCATGGCCCAGCATCTGCCGCTGAGGCAGTTGCTGGAGCACGGGCTGCTGGAGCCTTTGAGGATCGCTGCGCAGTACGAGGATGTCGGGCGCCAGAAGCTCGCCGCATGGCATCTCATCCGGGGGGAACTCGATCTGGCGCTGGAATGCCTGGGCCGGTGCAGCGCTTCCCTTCCGTGCCACGGGGCAGGCGGCGCATCCGCGCTCACCTGCGGCGAGCTGCTGCAGGTCCTGCAGATCCTGCGCGCCGTACAGCCGCAGGACATTGCCGAGGTCATGGCCAGCGAAGCCCGCCAGGCCATGGCCATGGGCCAGTCGCCACGCGCAGTGCAGATGCTGGAGCTGCTGGGCGATCTGCCCCATGCCGCTGCCTGTCCCGCCATACAGCAGCTGATCGCCGACCTGGTTCACCAGGCGGAGGTGGCAGGCCATGGCCTGGGGCGGCTGGCGGTGGGCTGGATAGAAAGCAGCCTGGAGCGCTGCGCCGCCGATGGCGACTTGCGCGCCTGCCATGCGCTGGGGCGGGCGCTTTCCGGCCAGTCCTGCGCTCACCTTGCGCCAGACAACCTCGTGCACGCGCAGAACCTGCGCAAGGCGGCCGCCCTGCTGCTGCGCGCCGCCGATGGCGGCATCGCCGTCGCCTGGCTGCACCTGTTTCGCCTGTGTTCCGACTACCGCAGTTCGGTGGCCAATCCCACGCTGGCGCGCTTTTGCCTGGAGAAGGCGGCGCGGCACGGCCTGGCGGAGGCCCAGCGCCGCCTGGGTGCGCTGGTGCTGCGTGACGCCACACGCATCGAATCCATGGAGCAGGGCGTGGCCCTGCTCCATGCCGCGGCGGCCAAGGACGACGAGCAGGCCGGGCTGCTGCTGCGCTCATTGCTGCTGCCCGTGGACGGGGGCGACGAGGAGGCGCTCACGGCCATCGAGGCGGTGCGGCCCGATGCGCCGCGGCTGGCCATGCGGCTGCGCCTGGCGCGGGCGTTCGGGCTCACCAAGCAGGAGGCGCTGTCGGTCGATCCCTTGACCGCCATGCGGCCCTGGGGCCTGGTGGTGGGCCACAACCCCTTTGTGGCGAAGGCACGGCTGTGCGAGCCCCGGGCCGTGCCCGCGACCACGCCCGAGGCCCGCTGCTGCCTGGAGCAGGCCGCTTTCCTGTTCTCGGCGCAGCGCCAGGAATCCCTGGTGCCGGAAGGATCGCTGCGGGCACGTTCGCTGCAGTTGCGGCGCTTGTTCCACCGGCTGCAGATCAGCGAGACGGTCTTTTTCGCCTCCGCCTCCTCCCGGCAGCGCGAGGCCATCCGCGTCGGCACGAAATGGGCGCGACGGCAGCAGCAGATGCTCAGGCAGGTGCTGGCCTGAGCCTTGCCGTGCGGTCAAAGGAGCGAGCATGAAAGTCCTGATCGTGGACGCCCATCCTCCATCGGCGCAGTACCTGTGCCAGGGCCTGTGCCAGGACGGGTTTAACGTGGACGTCGCGCATGACGGCCGGCAGGGCCGCGACATGGCACTGAGCCGTGCCTACAGCCTGGTGGTGCTGGACCTGGACCTGCCCGGGTTGAGCGGGCGAGAGGTCCTGCAGGCCCTGCGCCGGGCCACAAGCACCCCCGCCATCGTGGTTGCCGCAAACGACAGCCTGGAGGACCAGGTGTTCTGCCTGCAGCACGGCGCGGATGACTACCTGGTCAAGCCCATCAGGCTGCCGGTGTTCCTGGCCCGCGCAAGGCTGCGCATGCGCGGGTCCGCCGGGCGGGAGGGCATGCGCCTGACTTTGGCGGATCTGGTGCTGGACCTGTCCAAGAAGCGGGTCGAACGCGCCGGTCGCCGGCTGGACCTGACCCGGCAGGAGTTCGCCGTCCTGTGGCTGCTGCTGCAGCGCCAGGGCGATGTGGTCTCGCGCGCCGAATTGGTGGAGCAGGTCTGGAGCCTGCCCGTGGATGCCTTGAACAACGCCGTGGACGTGGCGGTGTGCAGGCTGCGCAGCAAGCTCGACGATCCCTATGCGGTCAAGCTGCTGCACACGGTGCGGGGCATGGGCTATATGCTGGCGCTGCGGACAGATTCCCCGTGACCGCAGCCTTGCCTACCCCAGCCACTGCCGGATGCGCCCCGCCAGCGCCTGGGCGCTGATGCCGTAGCGCTCATGCAGCGTGGGCAAGGCGCCCGCGTCGAGGAAGGCGTCGGGCAGGCCCGCCAGCCGAAAGCGCGCGGGCCGCACATCGCGCTCCAGCAGAGCGCCGGCCACGGCCTCGCCCAGGCCGCCCACCACCGAATGGTTCTCCGCCACCACCACCAGGCGCGGCCCGCTGGCCACGGCCTGCACGATGGCCTGCACATCCAGCGGCTTGATGGTGGCGCAGTGCAGCACGGCGGCGCCTACGTTGTCGGCGGCCAGCAGCTGGGCGGCCTCCAGCGCGCGCATGGTCATGAAGCCGCTGCAGATGATGAGCACCTCGCGGCCCTCGCGCAGCATCTTGGCCTTGCCCAGCTCGAACCGGTAGTCGTACTCGTCCAGCACCAGCGGCACGTTGCCGCGCAGCAGCCGCATGTAGACGGGGCCGCGGTGCGCCGCGATCTGCGGCACGGCCTGGGTGATGTCCAGCGCATCGCAGGGATCGACGATGGTCAGCCCCGGCACGGCCCGCATCATGGCCAGATCGTCCGTGGCCTGGTGGCTGGGGCCGTAGCCCGTGGTCAGGCCGGGCAGGGCGCAGCAGATCTTGACGTCCAGGTTGTCCTCGGCAATCACCTGGTGGATGAAGTCGTAGGCGCGGCGCGTGCCGAAGACGGCATAGGTGGTGGCAAACGGCGTGAGCCCCTCCTTGGCCATGCCGCCGGCGGCGGCCATCAGCAACTGCTCGGCCATGCCCATCTGGAAGAAGCGCTCGGGGTGGGCCTGGGCGAACAGGTGCAGGTCGGTGTACTTGGCCAGGTCGGCGGTCAGGCCGACCACGTCGGGGCGGCTGGCGGCCAGCTCCACCAGGGCCTTGCCGAAAGGCGCGGCCTGCACGCGCTGGCCCTCGGCGGCGATGGAGGCGATCATGGCCGAGGTGGTCGGCCGGGGCTTGGGGGTGGCAAGAGGCATGTTCATGGCAGGGCGGGCTCCAGGGGTTGCGATGCGTCCAGGATGGCGATGGCCTGCTGCCACTCGGGCGGATCGACGCGGATGAAATGGTTCTTCTCGCGCTGCTCCAGGAAGGGCACGCCCTTGCCCATCAGCGTGTCGCAGAGGATGACGCGGGGCCGGTCCTCGGCCAGCGCCCGTGCCGCGTCGAAGGCCTGCACCACCTGGCCCAGGTCGTTGCCGTCCACGCGCTGCACATGCCAGCCGAAGGCGGCCCATTTGTCGGCCAGCGGCTCGAAGCCCAGCATGCGCGTGGAGGGGCCGTCGGCCTGCTGGTTGTTCACGTCCACCAGGCAGATCAGCCGGCCCAGGCCGTGGTGGGCGGCGGACAGCGCGGCCTCCCAGGTCGAGCCCTCGTCCAGCTCGCCGTCGGACATGGAGTTGTAGACAAAGGCATCGCTGCCCTTGTGGCGCAGCGCCAGCGCCATGCCCACGGCGATCGGCAGGCCCTGGCCCAGCGAGCCGCCCGAAATCTCCATGCCTGGCGTATAGCTGGCCATGCCCGACATGGGCAGGCGGCTGTCATCGCTGCCATAGGTCTGCAGCTCCTCGTCGGACAGGATGCCCGCCTCGGCCAGGGCCGCGTAGAAGGCGATGGCGTAGTGGCCGTGCGAGAGCAGGAAGCGGTCGCGGCCCTCCCACCCGGGCTCATCGGGCCGCAGCCGCAGCGCGTCGCCATAGGCCACGGCCAGCACATCGGCCCAGCCCAGGGCCTGGCCTATGTAGCCCTGGCCCTGCACCTCGCCCATTTGCAGGGCGCGGCGGCGTATGCGCCAGGCACAGGCCGCGAGCCGGGCCAGGCGCTGTTGCAGTTCTTGGTTCATGCATCGTCTCCTAGGGATGGAAAGGCGCGCGGCTCAGCGCAGGATGCTGGCCGGCACATAGGACACCAGCGCCAGCACCGCCAGCGCCACCAGGTAGAAGGGAATCAGCTCGCGCACGGTCTGGCCCACCTTGACCCGGGCCAGCGAGCTCGTGATGAACAGCGTCGTGCCCACGGGCGGCGTGTACAGCCCCAGGGCCAGGTTCACGACCATCATGATTCCGAGCTGGGTCATGTCCATGCCGATGCTCTGGGCCAGCGGCACGAACACCGGCGTGAGCAGCAGCACGGCGGCCGGCAGGTCGATGAACATGCCGATGAAGAGCATCAGCAGGTTCATCAGCACGATCACCAGCCAGGCCGAATGCACATGCGACTGCACCCACTGGACGATGCCATCGGGCATGCGGTCGAAGGTCAGCAGCCAGCCGATGGCCGCCGAGGCCATGATCACCAGCAGCACCACGCCCGTGGCCAGGCCCGCATGCACCACCGCATCGTTGAGCCGGCGCCAGCCCAGGTCGCGGTACACCACTGCCGACACCAGGCCCGCATACAGCGTGGACAGCACGGCCACCTCGGTGGGCGTGGCGATGCCCAAGCGCAGGAACACGATGATCAGCACCGGCAGCAGCAGGGCCGGGCTGGCGTACAGCAGGTGGCGCCGGAAGGCGGGCCAGGCGAAGGGCGTGGTGTCGCGCGGAAAGCCGCGCCTGCGGCCCACCCACCAGCACACGCCCATGAAGCCCGCGCACATCAGCAGCCCCGGCACGATGCCCGCCACGAACAGCGCCGCAATCGATGCATTGGCGCTGAGCGCGAACAGGATCATGGGGATCGACGGCGGGATCAGGATGTCGATGGTGGCCGCCGCCGCCAGCGTGGCCGCCGAGAACGCGGGCGGATAGCCCAGCCGCCTGTGCCACGGGATCATCAGCGAGCCGATGGCCGAGGCGTCGGCCACGGCCGAGCCCGACACCCCGCCGAACAGCGTGGACGACATCACCCCCACCTGGGCCGGCCCGCCGTGAAAGCGCCCTATCAGCGCCGACAGCACGCCCACCAGGGCCTCGCCCAGGCGCCCGCCCATCATCAGCGAGCCGGTGAGCATGAAGAACGGGATGGCGATCAGCGGAAAGCTCTGCACCTGGGCCACCATCTGCTGCACCAGCAGGTCCAGCGGCACGCGGTCCGAGGTGGCGGCCGCCGCCATGGCGCCCATGAGCAGCGCGTGGGCAATGGGCATGGCGATCACGGCGCCCGCCATGAAGACGAAAAGCATGATGAAGGACATGGCACCCTCCCTTCACCAGTGCGCGCCGGCCACGGGCCGGGCCGGTTCGGCAGACGCACCAGCCGCACCGGCCTGCGCGGATACCCGGTCCCTGCCCGCCACGCAGGCGCGCCATGCCGACTGCAGGGCCAGCAGGGCCAGCAGCGCCATGCCCACCATCACGCAGCCATAGGTCAGCGAGCCGGGAATGCCCAGGATCTGGCTGCGCTCGTCATGCACGATCTCCAGCATGTTCAGCGTGGACCAGGCCAGCGTGGCGTACAGGGCGGCCACGGCCAGCCAGCCCAGCACGGCCGTGGCGCGCCGCACGCGGGCAGGCAGGGCCTCGACCAGGAAGCTGGTGGTAATGTGGGCGCCATGGGCGGCGGCCAGCACCACGCCCGACATCACCAGCCAGGGAAACAGCAGCTCGGGCACCTCGTTGGCCCACTGCAGGCTGGTGCCGCTGGCATAGCGCAGGGCGGTGTTGCACACCAGGATCACGAAGATCACCAGGGTGCTGGCCCACAGCACGGCGCGGCACAGGCCCGTGACCAGGCGTTCGATGAGGTTCATGGATGGCTCCCTGCGCTTGACTGCGCGCCCGCGGCCTTGACGACCTTGGCGATATAGGGGCCCGCAGGGCTGGCCAGCCACTTGTCCTGCACCTTGGCCGTGGCCTGGGCGAAGGCCCGCGCGTCGATGGTGCTCACCTCCACGCCCTTGGCGCGGATGTCGTCCAGCAGCTTGTCGTCGGCCTCGCGCGACAGCTGGCGCTGGTAGGCCGTGGCCTCCTGCGCGGCCTCGGCCAGCAGCGTGCGGTCGGCGGCCGGCAGCCGGTCCCAGCTGCGCTTGCCCATGATCAGCGGCGTCATCTGGAACATGTGGCCCGTCAGCGCCAGGTGCTTTTGCACCTCGTACAGCTTGCTGGCGTGGAAGTTGGCCAGCGGGTTCTCCTGGCCGTCGACCACGCCCTGCTGCAGGGCCACGTACAGCTCGGCGAACTTGATCTGCTGGGCCTCGGCGCCCAGGGCCTGGATGATGTCCACCAGCACCGCGTCGGGCGGCGTGCGCATCTTCAGGCCCTTGAGATCGTCCACGCTGCGCAGGGGCCGCTTGCTGTTGGTCATGTGGCGTATGCCGTTGTCCCAGTAGCCCAGCACCACCATGCCCTTGGCGGCCGATTTGTCGGCCAGCTCCCGGCCCAGCGGCCCGTCCAGCAGCTGGAAGGCCCGGGCCGGCGTGGCGAAGAGAAACGGCATGCCATAGGCCGCGTACTCGGGCACGGCCGCGGCCACCGCGCCCTGGGAATTGGCCGACAGGTCCAGCGCGCCCGTGCGCAGGGCCGTGACCATGGCCGCGTCGTCGCCCAGCTGGGCCGAGGGGGCGACCTGCACCTCGATGCGGCCCGCGCTGCGTGCCTTCACGAGTTCGGCGAACTTCAGCGAGGCCAGGTGGCGCGGATTGTCGGGCGCGGCGCCGTGCCCCAGCGTGAGCTTGACGGCCTGGGCACAGGCCAGGGCCGGCAGCAGCAGGGCGCAGGCGGCCAGGGCGGCGCGGTGGAAAAGCGTGCTTTGCATGGTCTTGTCTCCTTTGCTTGGGTTGTGTGCGGCCATGCAGGCCATGGCCAGGCGCGCGGGGCTCAGTGGATGAGCATCCCGCCGTTCACATCGAGCGTGATGCCCGTGCAATAGGCGGCCAGGTCGCTGGCCAGGAATACGCAGGCGCCGGCCACATCGTCGGCGCGGCCCAGGCGGGCCAGCGGAATCGTGGCGGAGATCTCGCGCTTGCGCTCGGGGCCGAGCTTGCCCTGGGTGATATCGGTCTCGATCAGGCCCGGCGTGACGCAGTTGATGCGTATGCCCTTGGCGCCGAACTCGCGCGCCATGGCGCGGGCCAGCCCCAGCACGCCGGCCTTGGCGGCCGAATAGTGCGGCCCGCCGAAGATGCCGCCGCCGCGCTGGGCCGAGACGGAAGAGATGCAGACGATGGCGCCCGCTTGCTGCCTGCGCATGGCCGGCAGCACGGCCTGGGACATGTACAGCGTGCCGCGCAGGCTCACGTCGAGCACGCGGTCGTAGTCGGCCCCGCCGATCTCCAGCGTGCCCACGGCCTGCGTGATGCCCGCGTTGTTGACCAGCGCGTCGATGCGGCCGAAGGCGCGCAGCACGGCGGCGGCCGCCGCCTCGCACGAGGGCTTGTCCGTCACGTCGGCCACCAGCCCCAGGTGCCCTTCGCCCAGCCGCGCGGCCGCGCCGGCCGGATCGGCCCGCTCCAGGTCGAGGATGGCCACGCGGGCCCCCTGGGCGGCCATCTGGCGCGCCGTGGCAAAACCGAGTCCGTTGATCCCTGCGCCGCCGGTGATGATGGCGACCCTGTCCTTGAGCAGCATGTGCCTGTCTCCGCTGTAGTGGTGGTGGATGCAGCCATCTTGGGCTGTCACGAGCATGAAGACAAACGATGTTTCATCAGCCTAAGATGACGGTTCTTCAGCTCACGTACGGGGTCTCCCGGGGTCTGCCCGTGAGCTGCCCGCGTCTTCGAGGAACTTGCCATGGCATCCATTCCCAGCAGTGCCCACCTGCAGGCCTTCGAGGCCGTGGCGCGCCGGCGCAGCTTCGCGCTGGCCGCCTCCGAGCTGCACCTGACGGCCTCGGCCGTCAGCCACCAGGTGGCCAAGCTGGAGGCGCAGCTGGGCGTGCGCCTGTTCGAGCGCAGCGCGCATGGCGTGCGCCTGAGCCGCCCGGGGCAGGCCTACCTGGAGCGCGTGGGCGGCGCGCTGGCGGCCATCGTTTCGGCCACCGAGGACCTGCGCCACAGCATGAGCAACAGCCTCTACGTGCACTGCGCGCCCAGCATCGCCAGCCTCTGGCTCATGCCCCGGCTGCGGGACTTCGCACGGGCCTGCCCGCACATTGCGCTGAACCTGTCGGCTGCGCATTCGCACAGCGACTTTGCGCTGGGCCAGGCCGATATCGACATCCGCTACGGCATTGCGCAGTGGCCGGAGCTGGAGGTGGAGCCACTGTTCGAGGAGCACATCCTGCCGCTGGCCAGCCCCGCGTTCGTGGCCGAGCATGGGCTGCAGCGCGTGCAGCAGTTGCTGCATGTGCCGCTGATCCAGAGCAACGTCAGCATCGTCCAGTGGTCGGACTGGTTCCAGGCGTTCTCGCAGCTGCGCGCGCCAGAACGCTTTGCCGTGCGCTTCGACCGCGCCCAGATGTCGCTGGACGCGGCCACGCAGGGCCTGGGCGTGGCGCTGGAAAGCGCCATGAACGCGGGCGGCCACATTGCCGACGGCCGGCTGGTGGCCCCCTTCGGCATGGACCGGGCCCTGCGCGTCAAGGCCCACTTTGCCGTCTACCCCGCGCGCAACGCCCGGCGCCCCGCCGTGGCGGCCTTCCTGGCCTGGCTGCATGCCGAGGCCGCCCGCACCGAGCAGCAGCCCTGCCGCCAGTGCCCGGACTGAGTTGGCGGCCGGACCGGGAAAAAGGGGCCGGACAGATATTCCCGCATCCGGCGGAAAAGGCCTGCGATGCAATTTCTCTATGAATGAGCGAGTGCGCGGCAAATGGTTTTATTGCCCCCTGTTTTCGGCGAATGACGACGCGATTGCCAGCAGGGATTGGCAATAATTCCGGACAGCCATATACACAGGGAGTGCCACGCTGAAATGGCCAAATCAGCAAGACGCCGATTTATCGGACTGATCACGGTGAGCTACGGATTGCTCGCATTCGCCTGGATCATTCTGTCCGACAAGCTGTTGTTCGCGTTGGCAGGCAGTGCGGATATCGGCTGGCTTTCCGTCGCCAAGGGGCTGTTCTTTGTGCTGGCCACGGACTTCCTGCTGTTCTTCGCGCTGTGCTCGGTGCCGGCCGCGCACAGCGGCGGCGCCTCCGCCATCACCCAGGAAATGGGGCCGCGCCGTTTCCCGGTCTGGGCCTCCTATCTGTTTGCCCTGGCCATGAGCCTGGCCGTGCTGGCCGCCAGCAGCACGCTGGCCAGCCATTTCGGTGAACGCTCGCTGCTGCTGCTGTTCATGCTGCCCGTGCTGGTCAGTGCGCTGATCGGCGGCCTGGGGCCGGGCCTGCTGGCCACGGCCTTTGCGGCCTACAGCCTGGACCAGACGGACGGCGTCGCCGTGCGCGACTGGGCGCAATGGGGGGTGGTGGCCGTCAACGGCCTGGCCGTGAGCGTGCTGGCCGAGACGCTGCAGCGCTCGCTGCGCAAGGCCAACATGCAGCGGCAGCTGCTGGACTCGGTGATCTCCGGCACCTCGGATGCCGTCTTCGTGAAGGACCTGCGCGGGCGCTATCTGCTGGTCAACCGGGCCGCCGCCAGCCTGGTGGGCCGGCAGGCCGAAGACATCGTGGGCAAGGACGACTTCGCGCTCTTTCCCTTCGGCATCGCCAGCGCCATCCGCAGGAAGGACCAGGCGGTGCTGCGCCAGGAGGTGGCCACGCATGAGGAGCAGCTGACGGTGGAGCCGGGCAGGACGCTGGACCTCCTGGTCACCAAGGGCCCGGTGCGCAATACGGCAGGCCACATCGCAGGCCTGTTCGGCATCTCCCGGGACATCACCGAGCGCAAGCGCTTCGAGCGCGAGCTGGCCCAGGCCGCCGTGGTGTTCGACAGCAGCCACCAGGGCATCATGGTGGTCGATCCGGCGCGGCGCATCACGCGCGTCAACCCGGCCTTCACCCGCATCACCGGCTATGCGCCCGAGGAGGTGATCGGCCAGACGCCGCGCGTGCTGTCCTCGGGCCTGCACGGGCCGGAGTTCTACCGGCAGATCTGGGCCTGCATCGCGCGCGACGGCTTCTGGCACGGCGAGATCTGGAATCGCCGCAAATCGGGCGAGATCTTCGCCGAGATGCTGTCCATCTCCGCTGCGCAGGGTGCCGGCGGCGAGATCGAGCACTACATCGGCGTCTTCACCGACATCAGCCACATCAAGGCGCACGAGGCCGAGCTCGAGCGCGTCACCCACTATGACCTGCTCACCGGCCTGCCCAACCGCCGCCTGCTGATCGACCGGCTCAACCAGGCCATGCTGCGCACGGCGCGCGAGGGTCGCTCCCTGGCCGTGTGCTTCCTGGACCTGGACGGCTTCAAGGAAATCAACGACCTGCACGGCGCGGCCGCGGGCGATGCGCTGCTGGTGGGCGTGGCCGCCCACCTCAAGAGCGTGCTGCGTTCCGAGGACACGCTGGCCCGGCTCGGCGGCGACGAGTTCGTGCTGCTGCTGTCGCACATCGGCTCGGCCGAGCACTGCTCCACCATCCTCGACCGGGTGCTGGAGGCGGCCAGCCGTCCCGTGCCCGTGCAGGACCGGGTGCTGTCCGTGACCGCCAGCGTGGGTGTCAGCCTCTACCCCGACGACCAGGCCGACCCCGACCTGCTGCTGCGCCATGCCGACCAGGCCATGTGCGTGGCCAAGCAGGCCGGGCGCAACCGCTACCAGCTGTTCGATCCGGAAAACGACCGCAAGGCCCATGCGCGCCGCCTGCAGCTGGGCTGGCTGCGCCAGGCGCTGGAGAAGGGTGAATTCCTGCTGCACTACCAGCCCAAGGTGGAGCTGGGCGGCGGCAAGCTGGTGGGTGCCGAGGCCCTGCTGCGCTGGCACGACCCGCGCCAGGGCCTGCGCGCGCCGGGCGAGTTCCTGCCCTTCATCGCGGGCAGCGACCTGGAGCGGCCGCTGGGCGACTGGGTCATCGGCGAGGCCGTGGCCCAGGCGGCGCGCTGGTTCGGCCAGGGACTGGACCTGTGCGTGAGCATCAACGTCAGCGCCAACCAGCTGCTGGACGGCGGTTTCCACGCCAAGATGGCCCAGGTGCTGGCCCGCCACCCGGACCTGCCGCCGCACCTGATCGAGCTGGAAATCCTGGAAAGCGCCGCCATTGCCGACATGGAGCAGGCCATCCAGGTGATGGGCCAGTGCCGGCAGCTGGGCATACGCTTTGCGCTGGACGACTTCGGCACCGGCTACTCCTCGCTCACCTACCTGCGCAAGCTGCCCGTGCAGTCGCTCAAGATCGACCAGAGCTTCGTGCGCGACATGCTGGCCGACCCGGACGACCTGGGCATCGTCGAAGGCGTCATCCAGCTGGCCAGCACCTTCCAGCTCGAATCGGTGGCCGAAGGCGTGGAAACGCCCAAGCATGCGCGCCGCCTGCGCGACATGGGCTGCCACGTGGCCCAGGGCTACGGCATCGCCCGGCCCATGCCCGCCGACCAGCTGCCCGCCTGGGCCGCGCGCTGGCAGGCCGGGGACAACTGGCTGGCGCATGGGCGGCATATGCCGTCCGAGGCCTGAGCTTCGCGTCCCGGCGCCAGTGCCGGTGCCGGCTATGTCAACTCGGCTGGACGGGTTTCCATGGCATTGCGGGTGGGCAAGGTGATGCAGAACAGGGCGCCTCCCGCGGGGCCGTTGCTGGCGACGACGGTGCCTTCCATGGTGTCGATGATCTTGCGGCAGATGGCCAGGCCCAGGCCCGTGCCGCCCGAGCCGTCCTTGGTCTTGCTGGACTGTACGAAGGGCTGGAAGATCTTGTCCAGTTCCTGCGGCGGAATGCCCGGCCCCTGGTCGGAGACGGCAATGCAGATGTCGCCCTGTCCGTCGATGCGGCCCTGCACATCGATGCGCCCGCCGATGGGCGAGAACTTGATGGCATTGGCCAGCACATTGCGCACCACCTGCTGGAAGCGCACGGGGTCGGCCTTGGCGATCAGCGGGGCGTCGTCGAGTTCGAGCCGCAGGTCGATGAGCTTGTGCTGCTGCTGCGGCTCCAGCTCGCGCACGACCGGCCGGATCAGGCTGCGCAGATCCGTGCGCTCCAGGTGGATGGTTCCCACGGCGCTGTCCAGCTTGGCCACATCGAGCAGGTCATTGACCAGGGCCAGCATGCGCTGGCCCGCCGCATGGATGTCGTTGAACATGTCGGCCATGGCGGGATTGCCGCGCGAGCGCAGGCTTCCCAGCTCGGCAAAGCCCATGATGGACTGCAGCGGGGTGCGCAGCTCATGGCTCATGTTGGCGACGAATTCCGACTTCACGCGGAAGGCCTCCTCGGCCGCGTCGCGGGCCTCGCGCGTGGCATGCTCGGCCGCGCGGAATTCGCTCACATCCACAAAGATGCTGAGCACGCCGGTGGTCTGCCCCTGGGCATCCTTGACCGCCGCCTTGGAGATCTGCACGTCGCGGTAGCTGCCGTCCACGTGGGGCAGCCTGGCCTCCAGCACCATGCGCTGGCCCGAGCGCATCACGACCTGGTTGCTGCGTATCTGCAGCAGGGCATCGTCGCGCGAGTGCAGTCCCTTGATCTCGTGGCCGAGCACGGCATAGCGGCCGCGGCCGAAGAAGTCCTCCCAGGCCTTGTTGACCAGTACCACGCGGTGGTCCGCGTCGGTGACCAGCATGGGCAGGGGCGTGGTCTCGAACAGCAGGTGCTGGAAGGCCAGCTGGGTCTGCAGTTCCTGCTGCGCCTTCCAGCGGGCCGTCACGTCCACGGCGCTGCCCGCGAAGCCCACGAGCCGGCCGTCGCGCAGCAGGGGGACGACGGCGATGTCGCAGAGTATTTCCCGGTGGCCCGGCAGCTGGAACATGGCCTGGCAGTTGCGCAGGGCCAGCTTGGCCTGGGGGTCGAGCAGGGCATGGATCTGCGGCCTGCAGGCTTCGCGCGCGATGCCTTCCAGCGGCTGCCCCAGCGCCTCGACGCTGGGCTGCCCGGTCCATTGCTCCCAGCGTGCGTTCACGAAGGTCAGCCGGCCCTGGATGTCGGTGCGAAAGATCAGCTCCTGCACGCTGCGCATGAGCACGGCCATCTCATGCTCGCTGCGGGCCAGGCGCGCCTGGGCCTTTTCCATGGACTGCTGGGACGACTTCTGGACCCTGCGGGTCTTGAGCACCGACCCGCTCAGGCCCAGCACCAGGGCAAGAAGCGCAAGGCCGGCAACGAAGAAGGCGAATGCCTTGTCGCGCCAGCGCGCGACCACCTCCGAGTAGGGCTCCTCCACCACCAGCAGCAGAGGCCAGTTGCGCACGGTGCGAAAGGACACGACCTCATGGGAGCCGAGCATGCCGGCGCCGACGTAGGAGCCGAATTCGCTGTGCGGCAGCCATTGCCGGAACAGCGGTGTCTGCAGCACGGCGGTCGCCTGCACGCCGGTGCCCGCATTCGTGCTGGCCAGCGTCTGGCCGTCGTAGCTCAGCAGCATGGCCTCGTAGCTGAGGGACTCCAGCGTGGACTGGTAGAAGTTGGCCAAGGCATCAGGATTGATCAGGGCCACCAGCACGGCCGGTGCGCCGTTGTCGCGCTTGAATGCGAGGATCTGGGGCAGGTAGCGGACGCCCCGCGGTGTCGCATGCGGGACCGCTGCCAGGGAGGAGAGGCTGCGGCCGGTGACCAGGCGTCCCAGCTGGACCTTGCCCGGGACCGGAGCCGATGCCCTGTCAGGCAGCAGCTTGTGCAGCTCGATCTGCAGGCCGGCCTCGCCCGCTTGCGTGCTCGCCAGGATGCGTCCTTTGCCATCGAGCAGCGCCATGCTGCGCAGAACCGGCAACTGGCCGACCACTTGCGCCAAGGCCGCCTCGCGCGCTGCGCCGGGGCTGTCGGCGGACAGGATGACCGGGTTGTTGGCCAGGCTTGCCAGGGCGACCTCGCCGGTCTCGAAGGTCTTGTTCGTCTGATC
Source organism: Delftia sp. WY8 (assembly GCF_018437695.1). Classification (NCBI taxonomy): domain Bacteria; kingdom Pseudomonadati; phylum Pseudomonadota; class Betaproteobacteria; order Burkholderiales; family Comamonadaceae; genus Delftia; species Delftia sp. WY8. The sequence continues at coordinate 3,314,383 of NZ_CP049795.1, read as the reverse complement.
CTGCAGCACACGGGCCAGCAACGCCGCCTGGGCCTTGCTCTGCTCGGCCTCGGCATGCAGCTGGCTCCAGACGAACAGCACCAGCCCGGCAAGCACGCACAGGGCAAAGGTCAGCACCAATGCCTTGAGGTGGGCGCTGCGCCTGGCCCCCAGAAAATGATGCGTGCCGGCTCGGCCAGACATGATGAAGGCGCTCCATCGGAGGGTTCAAGGCGCGACGATGGCGCTCAGCCCGTGGTTGCGCGCTGCCCGGGCCAGGCGGCCGTCTCGCCGGATGTCGGAGACGAACTGGTCCAGGCGCGCCAGCCACTGGGCGTCGGCAGGACTGGTTGCATAGCCGTAGGGAAGCACGTGGAACGGCTTGGGCGGTGCGATCAACCGGGCCCAGTCGGAGCTGTCGAGCAGCCGGCGGCTGTAGGGGTAGTCGGTCATGAACACATCCACGCGCCCTGCCATGAGCTCCTTCTCGCGGGTCTGGGGCGGCTCGATGGACACGATCTGCGCATGCTTGAGCGTCTCGCGCATCACGGGCTCCATGAAGGTGCCGCGCTGCACGGCGACCTGCACGCCGGGCTGGTCGATGTCCGCCCAGGACTGCACGGCCTGATTGCTCTTGGTGGTGACGCCGTAGATGTCGCTGTTCAGATAGGGCTGCGTGAAGCGCAGCTGCTTTTGCCGCTGGGGGAGTATGCCCACGGCGAACATGGCGACATCGCAGCGCGACTCCAGCAGGTCAGGTATCAGCCTGGGAAAGGAGGAATCCACATACTGCAGCCGTACGCCCAGCTCCCTGGCCAGCTCCGCCGACAGCTCTGCATCCACGCCCGTCAGCCGGCCCGTGCGCGGGTCGCGGAAGGTGATGCCGTAGTAGTCGGGCCATATGCACACACGCAGGGCGCCCGTGGATGCAATCCGCTCCAGCACCTCGCCAGCTGCGGCAGAGCCGGACCATGGCACCAGACACAGCAGCAATCCGGCAACGGCTGCCAGGCGTGCCAGCACGCGCCTTGGGGACGGTGCGCCGAAACATGTCGATGATGGATGCATGGCGGGCTTTCAGGGTGTGTCGATCAGATCGGTGAAGGACGGGGACTGCCGGGTCAGCGCCAGGCGCAGCGCATCCAGCTCTTCGATGTTGTCCATGAACGCGTCGACGATGCCGGGATCCAGGGCCTTGCCCCGTTCCGCCGCGATCATCTCCAGGGCCCGTGCTCGCCCGAATGCCGGCCGGTACACCCGGTCCATGGTGAGCGCGTCGAAGATATCGACGATGGAGGTGATGCGCGCCGACAGCGGGATGTCCTCGCCTGCCAATCCCCGCGGGTAGCCCTTGCCGTCGAAGCGTTCGTGGTGGCTGGCGGCGATTTCGGCCGCCATCTGGAACACCGGGATGCGCGACTGGCCCAGCAGATGCGCGCCGATCTCGGCATGCCGGTTCATGACCAGGCGCTCCTGCGCATCCAGCGGGCCCTGCTTCTTGAGGATGGTGTCCGGAATGCCGACCTTGCCGATGTCATGCATCGGGGCCGCCTTGCGCAGCAGGCTGGCGAATTCGATGCGGCAGCCCAGGCGCAGGGCCAAGGCCTCCGACAGGTAGCCGATGCGGATGATGTGCGAGCCGGTGTCGTCGTCCTTGAACTCGGCGGCCATGGCCAGGCGCAGCAGGGTCTCGTGGTGCGCGCGTGTCACTTCCTTGAGCAGATCGTTGCGCTCGCGGTACATGCGGCCGAAGTCCTGGATGAGCTGCTCCATCTGCTCCACGGCCGCAGGATCGAAACGTCGCGATGGCTCCCGGGGGGAGGCGGTCTGGTACTGGGCCATCAGTCGATCCTCTCGAGCTTTTCGATCGTCTCCAGCAGCTTCAGGGTGCTGAAGGGCTTGACCAGGTATTCGTCGGCTCCGGCCAGCAGGCCCGCCTTGCGGTCCTCGGCGCTGCCCCGGGCCGTCAGCAGGATGACCTGCGTATGCAGAAGCTCGTAGGAGCGCTTGATGCGGCTGCACACCTCCAGGCCGTCGAGCGTGCCCGGCATCATGATGTCAAGCAGGACGATGTCGGGCCTGAGCCTCTCGGCCATCGCCCAGGCCTCGTCGCCATCGCAAGCCTCTATGACGTCAAAGTCGCTGAATTCCAGTGTCATGCGCAGCAGCTTGCGGATGTCGGCATGGTCCTCGGCGATCAGTATCTTTTGCATGGGGAGATCTTTCATGCCGCAACAAAGGTGTGGGCTGGCATGTGAATCATAAATATCAATTCAATCAAATTTTATTGAATTTATCTATCAAATCTGTTGCCAGGCCGGGAACAGGTCTTTTGCCCCTGTGCGGGAGCCGGCAGCCCCGCCTTTATGTGGCCCGTTCCCAGGCCGGGTCTTTCCACAGGGCATCGAGGTCGGTGAAGCCCCATTTCGCGGGGTCTTCCCGGCTGGCTATCTTCTCCTGGCACCCGGGCCGGGCCAGGTCCACGGTCTCCGGTGCCATCCGCATGCCGCTGGCCGTGGAATAGAACACCTTGACCTGCGGACAGGTCAGGGACTGGCGGCCAGGGTCCACGACCACCCCCAGCCTGCCCGTTGTCAGCCGCACCAAAGAGCCCACCGGGTAGATGCCTATGCTTTTGACGAAGGCCTGGAATACGGTCTTGTCGAAGTGCCCGGCGCTCCATTCGGCCATCTTGTGCACCGCCTCGGCAGGGTCCCAGCCACGCTTGTAGGGGCGGTCCGAGGTGATGGCGTCGTAGACATCGCAGACCGCGCCCATCTTCGCGAACAGGCTGATGTCCTCGCCGCGCAGCCCGTGGGGGTAGCCTGTGCCATCCACCTTCTCATGATGGTGAAGGCAGACGTCCAGCACCACCGGATCATCGACGCCGCCGGCCAGGAGCAGCTCCAGGCCTCGCGCCGGATGCTCGCGGACCTCGGCAAACTCCCTGTCGGTCAGGCGCCCCGGCTTGTTCAGGATGGGGGCGGGGATCGCCATCTTTCCAATATCGTGCAGCAGCCCCGCATAGCCCGCCTGGCGCACCTGCTGCGGTGGCAGGTCGAGCTGGCGTGCCAGCACGATCATCAAGGCGCAGACCGCCACCGAGTGCATGTAGGTGTAGTCGTCGCTGCTCTTGAGCCGGGCGATGCTGACCAAGGCGCACGGATTGCGGATGATCGACTCGGACACCTCGGCGACCACGGAGCGGGCCTCGTCCTGGTTGATCTCCCTGCCCATGCGCGCCTCGCGGAACATGGCGGTGATCGCCTGCCTGGACTGGCGGCAGATCCGGGCGGCCCGCTTCACCTCCTCATCGAAGGCAACGGGCCGCAGCTCGCACTCCAACTCGGCCAGTTGCGAGATCTCGGACAGTTGGGCGTCGATCACGGTGTCCACCTGCTCGCGCGAGCAAGACGGCTCGTCTTGCGCGACATCCAGGCCCTTGGCGGTATCGATCCACACTTCCTGGATGGGGGCGTGCAGGATCCTCGCCAGGTCGGCAGGGTCTTCCAGCCTGAAGCGGCTGCGCCAGAACGGATGCTCCATCCAGCTGCCGCAAAAGCTCTCCAGAAACATGCCCAGCCGCAGCTGCCGCACACTGATGCGCTTGATCATGAACAAGGGCCCCGCAACGGTTCACATGAATACGTCATCTTGCCGCCATTTCCTTGCTTCTGTACGGATCCAGGTCAGAAGGCCGCCCATTCCTCCTCCTTGACCTGCGGTTGCGCACGGGCCGGCGATACGCGTGCCTGAATGGCCGGCAGCGCTTGCCTGGGCCCCATGGCCTGGACGTTGGCGGCACGCGGCGCGGCGGGGTGGCTTGCCCCATGCTCGGGGTGCATCCTGAATGTGGAGACGATCTGCGCCAGAGAAGCGGCCTGCTGCTCCAGGCTGCCCGCAGCGGCCGAGCTTTGCTCGACCAGCGCCGCGTTCTGCTGCGTCATCTGGTCCAGCTGGCTCACCGCCTCGCCGACCTGCCGGATGCCTACCGCCTGCTCGGCCGATGCGCTGGAGATCTCGCCGATCATGGTGTCCACGCTGCGCACCTGCTCCACGATGCGGCCCATCTGCTCGCCAGCCCGGGTGGCCACCTGGGTGCCTTGCTCGACCTTTTCCAGGTTGGCACCGATCAGCTCCTTGATCTCGCGGGCCGCCGTGCCCGAGCGCTGGGCCAGCGCGCGCACCTCGCTGGCGACCACCGCGAAGCCCCGGCCCTGTTCGCCGGCCCGCGCGGCCTCCACGGCAGCGTTGAGCGCCAGGATATTGGTCTGGAAGGCAATGGCGTCGATGACGTTCGTGATCTCGGCGATCTTGCGCGAGGCCTGCGAGATGTCCTGCATGGTATGCACCACCAGGGCCACGGACTGGCCTCCCTCGGCAGCCGAGGCCGACGCGGCCGAAGCCACCTTGCTGGCCTGCTGGGCCGTGTCCGCATTCGTGCGCACCGTGGCCGTGAGCTCCTCCATCGATGCGGCCGTCTCCTCGAGGTTGCTGGCCTGCTGCTCCGTGCGCTGGCTCAGGTCCAGGCTGCCGGAGGCGATCTCGCTCGATCCCGTCGCAATGCTGTCGCTGCTGAGGCGAATGCTTGCCATGATCTCGCGAAGCTTGCCGTTCATGTCGCGCATCGCGCCCAGCAGCCGGGCGGGCTCATCCCGGCCCTGCACCACGATGCTGGCCGTGAGGTCGCCCCGCGCCACGGTGTCCGCCACCGAGACCGCCATGTGCAGGGGCTCGGTGATCGAGCGCGTGATGGCCCAGGCCAGCACGGCGCCCAGGGACACCGCCAGCGTGGCCAGCCCGCCGAGCAGGTACAGCGCCAGGTGGTAGTCCTTCTCGGCCTGCTCGGTGGCCTTGCGCCCGCCCTCCTGGTTCAGCGCGATGTCCTGGCCAACGACATCCATGAACTCTGTGAAGGCCTGGGTCGCAGATCCTGTGGCTTTGTCACGCGCCTGAGCAGACTGCTCAGCCCCGGCCTTGGACAGCTCCTGTACCTTCCTATCCTCCAGTACGACGGCGTCCCAAATTACGCGCATCTTGTCGTACAGCTTCTTTTCCTCCGGGGAGGAAATGAGCTTTTCGTAGGTGGAGAACTCCGACGCAAGAGCTTTCTCGGCCTTCGCCAGCGCCTCTTCCTGAGCCTGCTTGCCAGTTACAGACTCCTCAATCACATGGCGAAGGGTGGCGCGGCGGGCTTCATTGGCCGTGGCCCGGATCGAGGCCAGCGCATTAGTGGCAGGCAGCCAGTTGGTGCCCAGGTCGTTGGCATTGAACTGGACCCGGGCGATCTGCAGTGAGCCGATGGCCGCAACCGTACTCAGCAGCAGCAGAAGCAGTGTGAAGGCAGCAATGAGCCGTGTGCGAATGGAAAGAAGTCGAAGGAACATGCGTGCCTCCTAAGAGTAGGTGAAGAGAATTTGATCAATCTGATTCAAATGATCATTTGGCAAGCTTAAATTTGGCTTACGGAAGCATATTTATCGCTTCACCCCGCTCTTCATCCAAAGCCTCGCTTGGTGGAACAGTCGGCTCCTCTTTACTCTTAGTGACAATCTATCGGGAGTAGCCACCGGCTACACGAGAAATCTTGCACTCATCGCTCGCACCAAAGACTGAGCACAACACAAATGTAACAACCAGTTGTGCTGTTCTTTTCTCTCTGTTAAATTTTTATCAAATTCATCAAATAAATTTGATTGGAGTGATGAAGATGCCACCTACACTGACAACCGACACCGCCAGGCAATGGCTTTCCTTCCTTGTGGACGATGAGGAGTTCGGCATCGACCTGCTGCAAGTGCAGGAGATCCGGTCCTACGAGTCGCCCATGCGCATTGCCAATGGCCCCGCCTACTTCAACGGCGTGCTGGAACTGCGCGGGGAGGTCATTCCCGTCATCGATCTGCGGCTCAGGCTGGGGCTTGCGCCCAAGCCATATGACGCCTGCACCGTGACCATCATGCTGCGCCTGCCTGGCGGAGTGACGGGCATGGTGGTGGAGGGGGTCACCGACGTGGTGACGCTCATGCCGCAGGACCTGCGCGCCGTGCCCGCCATGGGCGGGGGCCTGGTCAATGACTGCCTGCTGGCCATGGGCGTGCTCAATGAGCGCTCGCTGCTGCTGATCGATGCCGACAAGCTCCTGGCGACGGCCACGGCAGCCCTGCCGGACTGCGCTGCTAGCTGAGCCATGTGCTCCGGCACGCCCCGGTCTTCCGCTCGTACACCGCAAATTTTCATATCGCCCGCAGACCTGGAGGCGGAGAAAGGCGCTCTCACCTCAGCACACACCGACGTCAAGGCCTGGCTGACCGAGCTCCAGGCACAGCAGCTGGTGCAGGCCGTGTCGATCTTCCAGCTGGGAGGCCATGCGGCGCAGCTTTCCTCAACCCCGCCGCTCCCGCAACCGACGGTGCGGGCGCGCAAGCCGGCCCCCGCGACAGCGGCGCTCCCCGCACGCCAGGCTGCCCGCGCCGTGCAGCCCGTGCATAAGCAAGCGCAGGAGCAGGACGACTGGGTGTCGTTCTGATCAACCTCCCCCTTGCGTGCGGCCCTGGCGCTCGTCGGACCGCATCGCGGCACACCGGGATACGGGGCCACGGCCATGCAGGGGCTGCCAGGGGACGCAAGGCCCAAGTCCCAGGGCCCGCGCAAGTTCTGATATTTTCGACGCTGTTCCTGCGCAGGCAGCCCCCGGCTTTCGACACCCCCATTTCATGATTTCAAACTTCATTCCGTTGAACCCACAGCAGCTGGATGCCGCCATCGTCGATCTCGACGGCACCATGGTCAACACCCTGGGCGACTTCGCCGAAGCCCTCAACCGCATGCTGGCGGACCTGCAACTGCCGGCCATCGCCCCGCAGGCCATAGAGAACATGGTGGGCAAGGGCTCGGAGCACCTGATCCGATCGGTGCTGGCCCATGTGGGCGCGGCCGACGTGGATGCCATCTACGGCCAGGCCTGGCAGCGCTACGAGCACCACTACCTGCAGCTCAACGGCCAGTTCGCCGATGTCTACCCGGGCGTGCTCGAAGGCCTGCAGGCATTGCGCGCACGCGGCCTGCGGCTGGCCTGCCTGACCAACAAGCCGCTGTCCTTCGCCCGGCCGCTGCTGGAGCAAAAAGGCCTGGCACCGCTGTTCGAACAGGTCTTCGGCGGCGATTCCTTTGAGCGCAAGAAGCCCGACCCGTTGCCCCTGCTCAAGACCTGCGAGGCCCTGGGCACCTCCCCCGCGCGCACGCTGATGCTGGGCGACTCCAGCAACGACGCCCAGGCCGCGCGCGCCGCGGGCTGCCCCGTGGTGCTGGTGAGCTACGGCTACAACCACGGCCAGCCCGTGCGCCAGGTCGATGCCGATGGCTTCGTTGATGCGCTGACCGAACTGGCCTGAGACGCGCAGCCTCCAAAATTGTTGGAAAAAGAATGGGATTTGGCGATGGTTAACGCACTTTGACGGTGCGATTTATGTTTTTGCTAGAGTCGTCTGCTTTGCCATCCTGGCCGCGATCCGGCCACAGACAAGGAGGAAGCACGCGACATGCACGGACTGCACCTGACCGCCGATCTCTACCAATGCCAGGGCGACGAGCGCCATATGCTCGACGCCGATGCCATCGCCGCCCTGTGCCGCGCACAGACCGCGCAGGCCGGCCTGACCCTGGTGGAGGACCGCTGGGTCAAGTTCCCTGATTACCAGGGGCAGCCCGGCGGCGTCACCGGCACCGTGCTGCTGGCCGAATCGCACCTGGCCATACACACCTGGCCCGAGACCGGCTGCGTCACCGTCGATGTCTACGTCTGCAACTTCTCCGCCGACAACTCGGGCAAGGCCCGCGCGCTGATGGAGGGCGTGATCGCCGCCTACGCGCCGGGCCGCGTGGTGCGCCAGCATCTGATGCGCGGCGACATCGGTCCCGGCGCCCAGGCCACGGCGGCGGCCGATGAGGGCGATTGGGCGCTGGAGGCGCTCACGCCCCATGCGCGCTTTGGCTGGCGCGCCACGCGGCGCGAAACCGTGCAGACGCCCCATCAGGAGCTGGAGCTGCTGCACACGCCGCAGTTCGGCAAGGTGCTGCGACTGGATGGCCGCTTCATGACCTCCGAAGGCGAGGAATTCTTCTACCACGAGGCCCTGGTCCACCCCGCTGCCCTGGCCCACCCGGCGCCGCGCAAGGCGCTGATCCTGGGCGGCGGCGATGGCGGCGCAGCCGAGGAACTGCTCAAGCACCCGTCCATGGAGCAGGTGGTGGTGGCCGAGCTGGACGAGGCCGTGGTCCAGGCCGCGCGCACGCACCTGCAGCAGGTGCACCGCGGCGTGTTCGATGACCCGCGCCTGCAGCTGCGCATAGGCGACGGCATGGCCATGGTGGAGCGCACCGAAGAACGCTTCGACCTCGCCCTGATGGACCTCACCGACCCCGACACGCCTGCCAGCGCGCTGTACTCCGACCAGGCCCTGGCGCGCATGAAGCGCGTGCTGGCGCCGGGCGGCGCCCTGGTGCTGCACCTGGGCAGCCCCGTCTTCCATGGCGAGCAGGTGGTGCGGCTGGTGGCCAGCCTGCGCGAGCGCTTTGCCATCGTGCGCTGCTACGGCCTGTACATCCCCCTGTACGGCGCCTACTGGGGCCTGGCCGTGGCCTCCGACACGCTGGACGCGGCGGCGCTGCCCCCCGCCCAGCTGCGCCAGCGCCTGGCCGAGCGCCGCCTGCCCGACCTGCGCTACTACAACGCCGAAGTGCACCCCGCACTGTTCGCGTTGCCCAACTACTACCGCGATCTGGTGCAGCCCGCGCCCCTGGCGGCGCTGCCCCCGCGCGCGGTCCGCGTCGCCTGAGCCCGGCCCGCCCTGGCCGGGCTGCGGTGGCAACTGCGCGCCCGGCAGGGCAAATTTGACACAGTGCTGCAATCTGGTGGCAAGTCTGCTGTAATGAAAAACGGCGGGAAGGCCCGTGCGCCCGCCATTTTTCCGGCTTCCTGGTAAGTATTTCCGGGATATTGCGTGCTTGAAAAAAACCATATCAACAGATAAAGCGCCAGACGCCCTGTATCAAAATGACTGCTTCCCTTTCAAAAACAAGAATATCCGCGTCCAAATACCATGATGATTCCTTGCTGCGGCTTTGGAATTGGGCTTTGTTGGCAGGGCTGATATTGAGCTTTCCCCTGAGCTTTGTATTGCCGCAAAGCCTGAGCTGGGAAAATGGATTCCTGGAGAATATCCAGGCCGTGACCCTGCTGCTGGGCATGGTGGCGGCCCTGGTTGCGGCGCGGCGGCAAAAGGGCTCCTTTGCAGCGCCACTGTGGTGGATCGCCTCCCTGTTCTGGCTGGCTTTTCTGGGGCGTGAACTGGCCTGGGGCGCGGCTTTCCTGCCCAGCCTGGAGGCTGGCAAGTGGGGGCCGGTGATCAGCTCCCAGGTGCTGTGGTACCGGCCCGCCGTCAAATGGGTGGTGGGTGCCATGCTGCTGCTGTGCTGCTATTGGTTTGTGCGCCACGGTGTCTGGAACAAGGTCATCAAGCGCCTGGTGCGCGAGAAGGCGCTGCCGATATTCAGCCTGGCGACATTTGTCGCGGCCATGGTGATATCCACCAATGCGGAAGGTCATGGTTTCATTGTCCTGCAGCAATGGTTTGATTATCAGGTGATCGTGCTGGAGGAGCTGGTGGAGACATTTGGATATATGGCACTGTGGCTGGCACAGTGGGCGCTGGTCAGGTATGTTGCTGGCTGGCAGGAAGATATTTGAGCCAATATTGATCAACCCGGCCGCCTGCATATTCCCGGTGTAATGGGGCAGATTCAGGGGCCGGTAAGTCGCCAGTAAGACGCAATCGGGGAGCATGGCCGTTTTCCCCGCAGGTTTGCCGCTCTCGCGGCGGACCGACGGAGCCTGAAACGACAGAACGTGCCATCGCAATGCAAGCCTCCATCTACCAGGACGTGATAGGTATCCAGGCGGCGGGCCAGGCGTATTCCCTGGGTTCGCGCTTCCAAGAATGCAGCCAGCACCGTGCCGTGCGGCTGGAGACGATCTTCGAGTTGCTTATCCTCAAGTTCCGCGAGGACCTGCTGCAGGCGCTGGCCGAGGAGCCGCCAGGCCCCGCACGCCACCTGCGCGCCTATATCCGCTGCGTCTGCGACCATGCCCTGTCCCGCCAGCGCGGCCAGAAGACGGCCGCACAGTTGCTGACCCGCGCAAGATTCCAGAACATATGGTTTGATTTCGTGGACGCGGCCTGCGCCGACGATCTGGTGTCCGAGGACATTGCCCTGCAATGCCGCGCCATGGTCGAGGACCTGTGGGTCATCCATGTGCTGGTCGAGCCCATGGCGCCGCAGCGCATCACCGGGATCAGGGAGCATTTGCTGTCCCTGTGCGGCAACGACGGAAACCATGAATCGCATCGCATTAATTGAGGACCATGCCAGGCTGGCCACGCTGGTCAGCCGCTCGCTGGCCAACTCCGGCATAGAGACCGACGTCTTCCACCAGATCTCCACGGCCTGGCTGGCCCTGCAGGACATCGACTACGGCGTCATCGTCATCGACCGCGGCCTGCCCGATGGCGACGGCCTGCAACTGGTGCAGCGCCTGCGCGCCGCGGGCCGCTCCACGCCCTGCCTGATGCTCACGGCCCGTGACGCGCTCAGCGACCGCGTGGGCGGCCTGGAGGCCGGTGCCGACGACTACCTGACCAAGCCCTTTCCTATGGAAGAACTGATCGCCCGCGTGCGCGCCCTGCTGCGCCGCCCGGCCCTGGTGCAGGAGCTGGCGCCGCAGCTGGGCGACATCAGCATCAGCCCGCAGCAGGCCTGCATGCACTGCGCGGGCTCGGCCATCGCGCTGCCGCCGGCGGAGCTGCAGATCATGCTCAGCCTGGTGCGCAAGGCCGGCGCCACGGTGCGCCGCTCCACGCTGGAGGCGGCGGCCTGGGGCATGAGCAGCGTGGTCACGCCCAACGCCCTCGATGTGGCCCTGCACCGGCTGCGCCGCAAGCTGGCCGCGGCCGGCTCGTGCATGGAAATCGTCAACATCCGGGGTCAGGGCTATGCGCTTCGCGAACCTTTGCTGGCCCGGTAGCCTGCGCTCGCGGCTGCTGGCCGTCTATGGGTTGAGCATGGTGTTCAGCGCGCTGCTGGTGGGCGCGCTGGTGATCCTCGTCGCCAAGCCCTTCGACAGCTATGCGCTGCAGCGCGGCATGGGGCATGCGGCCGAGAAGCTGGCCGAGTGGGTGAGCTTCGATGCCAAGGGCGTGCCCCAGGGGTTCAGCGAGCGTGAACTCAAGGCCTGGATGCTGACCAGCCTGGGCGAGGAAATGCAGCTGCGCATCACCGACGCCCGCGGCCGCGTGGTCTTCGCCCCCAACGGCGAAATGCAGCCGCTGACGCAGACCGGCCGGGGCTTCGACCCCGAGCTCAAGGCCTTTGCCTACGAGCGCGGCGGCGTGGTCATGCGCGCGGGCACGGCCACGCTGGTCCACGACGGCACGACGTGGCACGTGCAGATAGCCGTCAGCGACCGCATGGTGGACTGGCTGCGCGAATCGGTGGGCCTGCCCGCGCTGTGGCGCGGCATGGTGGCCATCGGCGTGGTTTTCCTGGTCGTGTTCCTGTTCTCCACGCACCGCACGCTGCAGCGCATGCTCAGGCCGCTGGGCGTGGCCGCGCAGGATGCCCAGCGCATCACCCCGCAGACGCTGGGCACGCGCCTGCAGCCCAAGGATCTGCCGCGCGAGTTCGCGCCCCTGGTCGAGGCCTTCAACCACGTGCTGGACCGGCTGCAGGCCGGCTTCCGGAACCAGCAGGAATTCCTGTCCATGGCCGCGCATGAGCTCAAGACGCCGCTGGCCCTGATGCGCGTGCAGATCGAGCTGGAGCCCGAGGACCGGCGCAGCCCCGAGCTGCTCAAGGACGTGGACCACATGGCGCGCCAGGTCCAGCAGCTGCTGCACCTGGCCGAGGTCTGCGAACACCAGCGCTACCGCATGGAAGACATTGCGCCGGCCGACATCATTGGCGAGGTCTGCGACTTCATGGCCCGCGCCTCCGAAAAATGCGGCGTGCACATCCACTGCGAGGTCAAGGACGGCTCGCCTGCCTGGCGTGCCGACCGGGGCGCGCTGTTCGTGCTGCTCAAGAACCTGATCGAGAACGCCGTGCAGCACAGCCCGCAGGGCGCCACCGTCACCGTGAAGGCCTGCGGCCTGGGCTTTTCGGTGCTGGACCAGGGCCGTGGCGTGCCGCCCGAGGACCTGCCGCGCATCTTCGAGCGCTTTTGGCGCAGCAGCGAGCGGCGCGACCTGGGTGCGGGCCTGGGCCTGCCCATCTGCCTGGAGATTGCGCGCGCCCACGGCTGGACGCTCACGGCCCTGCCCGGTGCCACGGGGCTGGAGATCCAGGCGCGCTTTGCCGGGCCCGTGCAGGAGCCCGCGCAGCCGTTCAACCGCCCAGCAATGCCTTCTTGAGCTGATCGTCGGCCGGGTGCGGGCCCAGCCAGATGCCCAGCAGCGCCTGGAAGAACTCGGGCTCCTGGAAGGGCGCGCCCTGCGCCTGACCCTTGACGAAGACCTGGGCGCCCTGGCCCGGCACCCAGTCCACCGAGAAGTTCTCGCCCGGCAGCAGCTTCTTGTGCTGCGTGAAGATGTCGCTCATGCGCAGCACGCCGGGCACCAGGCGCGAGAAGCGGGCGCGCTCCATGTTGTCCTCGATGCCGCGCGCGAACAGCTTGCCCAACTCGGCCGAATCGATCTCGCGCAGCATGGTCACGCTCACGCGCTTGGGGCCGGGCAGGGCCGCGATCTCCTGCAGGCTGGCGGCCGGCTTTTCCAGGTACAGGCCCGCCGTGTAGACCTTGAAGATGGCCTTGTAGCGAATGCCCGCGCCATTGAGCTGCAGCGTCTGGCCGCCCACCCCGGCCTGGGCGGGATAGGCCACGCCCGCGACGGTGCGCGGCGGCTCCTGGGCAGTGGCGGCCAGCGGCATCGCCAGCGCCATGGCCAGGGCGGCTGTCTTCATCCAGCGGGGCAAGGCGGTCATGGTGTCTCCTGCGCGGGGGCTGTGGCCCGGTTGCGGTTTGTTACGTCCGGGCGACATGTTGTGGGGATCGGGTGGGGGTGGCAACAGGGTTTTCGCGGGCCGATGGATGGCGCTGCTTTGGCGGCGTTTCCGCGCTGATTCTGTCTGTAAGCCCCTGTCGGGGCGTTTCTTTTCGAGGCCGGGTTTCGGCCCGGCGGCCGACTCACTTTCTTGTCTCGCTACAAGAAAGTGAGCAAAGAAAAGCGCCCGGATGTCCGCGACCCCTTCGCTTCGCTGCGGGGCAACCTGCGCCGTGGTGGTTGCGGGGTTCGCCGTGAAACTCACTTCGCGCTGCGCGCTACGTTCAAACAATCACGGCGAGTCAGATGACGAAGCAGTCCTGTCCTTCGGCAGGACTGCAACCCCGCAGGCAGCCCGGCGCAGGCGCGGCCATACGGGGAGTGGGTTCGGGCCTTCGCTTCGCTCGGCCTGGAGCGCTGGGGCGTTTGCCGTCTTGAAAGCCTCTATCATTGCGGCGGCCCCCTGTTCAGGGGCTGGTGCGTAAGAACACCTGCGTGTAAAGCGGTGCGGCCTCCCCGTGAGCGAGGCCTTGTCACGTCTGAATTGTCGGATCGTGGGTGCATGCCCACGTCCCTGCGGTTACGGGCGGGATGGGGCTACCCGCAAGGGCGTCCGCACGGCTTTGCACGTGTTCTTAACATCCCGTCCACCTGTCTGTGCGTAAGAACACGGGCCGGTGGTTTTGTTCTCTCGCAAAGGAGTACGAAATCATGTACGGCATTTCCATTTCTGCCTTCCCCTCCACCCATCAAGCGCCCCATGCTGGCGCGTCTGCCGTGGGAGGGGTTGCGCCATGAGTACCGCTTCCACAACCCTGACCCAGCCCACGCCGCAGCAGTTGAGCCATGCCGTGACCGAGATCGGCCGGCTGACGCTGCAAGGCAGCAGCGAGGTGTACTCGCTGGGCCAGCTGGCGCTGGCCTGGCTGGAGCGACCCGAGGGCCATCGCAATCTGGAGGTGGTGGCCAATGCGCTGCAGGCCATTTGCGGGGCTGCGCAGCGGATGGAGGAGCTGGTTGAGGACGAGGTGAGCTACGTGCATTGCCTGCAGGAGGATCCGGCGTATCTGCGGCGGATGGCTGCGGCTTCGGCGGCGTTTGAGCGCTGATTCTCTTTGCAAGCCCTGTCGGGCCTTCGCTTCGCTTGGCCCGGCGTTTCAGCCCAGGACGTTCTTCAGCAGCGTCTTTTCCTGCTCCGTGAGGGCGGCGATGCATTCGTCGCCCAGGGCCTGCAGCAGCCGGGTGCTGTCGGCATTGGCGATGTCCAGGCCCAGGCGCTTTTGCTGGGCTGCGGGCTGCGTGAAGTTCAGGCGCAGGTAGCTGCTGGTGCCCAGTTCCTGGCGGGCCGCCTTGACGGCCTGGACTTCCTGGGCGGCCATGACCAGGTCCAGCAGGGGCTTGACCAGGGTCAGCCCGCGCCGGGGCATGGCCACGGGGTCCTGGCCCTGCTGGGGGTTGGCGGTGCCTACGCTGATCATCACGATGTCGGCCGCTGGCCCCCAGAGCTGGCGGGCGGCCTGCAGGGCCAGCAGGTCGGGCGCGTTGGCGGCGAGTCCGCCGTCCACGAAGACATGGCCTGCTGCGGCGTGCGCGGGAAAGTAGGTGGGGGCGGCCGATGAGGCCAGCATGGCGTCCATCAGCGTCAGGCCCAGCCGGTCCCTGTCGGGCAGGGCGCCGCTGGCCAGCAGGTGCAGCTGCGATGAATTCCAGTTCACGGCGGGCAGCAGCAGCGGCACCTGCAGTTGCCCCAGGGCGGACTGCTCCGCTTGCGGCATGGCCTCCTTGATCGCTGCGCGCAGCGGGGCGCTGTCATAGAGCGCCTTGCCCATGGCCTGGCGCAGGCCGGGCAGCCATTTGGAGGGAAAGATGGCGGGGCCGTGGTCCAGCAGCAGTTGCTTGATGCGGGCGGGCTGGCAGCCGCTGGCCAGGGCGGTGGCGATGATGGCGCCGATGGAGGTGCCGGCGAACAGGTCCACTTTCTCCAGCAGGTCGCCGTTGCCGAATTCGCGGTGGATGCGCTCCAGCACATGGGCGCTGAAGAGGCCGCGATAGCCGCCGCCCGACAGGCTCAGGACGACCCGGCGCCGGCGCAGGCCCTGGCGCACCGCGCTGGACAGGGGCGGTACGTCGAAGTCCATCACAGCGCGTGCACGGCAACGCCCCGGGCTGCGGCCTGCGTCAGGTAGAGGTTGGCGGGCTCGGTGTAGCAGACCTTGAGCAGGTCGGCCGTGGCGATGAGCAGCCGCAGGTCCTGCGCCAGGGGCGCCGTGCCCTGCGGGCCCTGGCTGTCCAGCGGCGCGAAGTTGCGCCATTCGATGAAGCGCTCCAGCACCTTGTTGTCCACGCTGGTCAGCATGGAGGCGCCTTCGGCCCGCAGGTTGGCATACAGCGCATCGAGCAGGGAGAACCACTCGTTGCGGTCACGCAGGTCGTGGAATGCCTCGGCCACGGCCGCCTTGGCGATGGCCATGGACAGGTCGCTGACGATGCAGTCCAGCGGCCGGATGGTGGAGAACCACTGCAGGGTCGCTGGCTCCTGGTTCGCCATCCACAGCAGGCAGCGGGGGCCCAGCAGGTAGCGGCTCATGGCGCGCGCCGGGCGGGTACGTCGATATCGCCGCGCGCCCCGGACATCTGCGCAGCGGACAGATCCACGGCCTGGCGCGGCAGCGGCAGGGACCGGCAGATGTCGGCCACCGTGCGGGGGGCGCGTTCGTTGGCGGACAGAGCCACCATGTGCTCCTCGCTGACGATCACGTAGCGCTTGCGGCCCTGGGAGATGAGGGCCACCCCGTCGTGATCGGCCTGTTTGAGCACCGCGCCGTACTGCGCCTTGAAGACCGAGATCGGCATGGGCGTGGTGTTGCGCGGCATGGCCGATCCGACCTGATGGCTCAGGTCCCGCAGGGCGCGGTTCAGCGGGTCGCGTTCGCCCTCGGTCAAGGCAGCGTCGTTGTGGGCGGAGAAATGGGACGGCATGATCGACCTTTCTGGTCAGGTTGTGCTGCCATTGTTGGTCAGGCTGACCAGGGTGTCAATTGTGGCCATGGCAGGCCCCTGCGGCGCCCCCGCAAGGCGCCGGCCCGCACTTGTACCCCGCCGCGTCTGCGCTACACTTGCCCGCTATGTTCATTCATCGCATGTTCATTGCAGGTTGTGGAGACCGGGGAGCCTGGCCCTGGCGCAAGCCTGTCCAACTGAACAGCTGAAGCACCCGGGGCGCGACCCGGCGTGCACCCGAGGCCCTACGGGCCAATTGAATGAATCGGCGCAATCCATACGCAGCCCGCACCCACACCAGGTCTGCCAGCGCCACGCAATCCGGAGCCTTCCCCCGTGATCACCGAACTCGAATTCAAGAGCCTTGCTGCGCAGGGCTACAACCGCATCCCTCTGATGGTCGAGGCGTTTGCGGATCTCGAAACCCCCCTGTCCCTCTACCTCAAGCTGGCCCATGCGGGCGGTGACGGCAAGCACAGCTTTTTGCTGGAGTCCGTGGTGGGCGGCGAGCGCTTCGGGCGCTACAGCTTCATCGGCCTGCCTGCACGCACGCTGCTGCGCGCCAGCGGCTTCGGCGATGCGGCATGCACCGAGGTGGTGACCGATGGCCAGGTGGTGGAGACGGCCAAGGGCAATCCGCTGGATTTCATCGCTGCCTACCAAAAGCGCTTCAAGGTGGCGCTGCGCCCGGGGCTGCCGCGTTTTTGCGGCGGGCTGGCCGGCTACTTCGGCTACGACGCCGTGCGCTACATCGAGAAGAAGCTGGAAGATTCCTGCCCGCCCGATACGCTCAACTGCCCCGACATCCTGCTGCTGCAGTGCGAGGAGGTGGCGGTGATCGACAACCTGTCGGGCAAGCTGTACCTGATCGTCTATGCCAACCCCGGCGAGAGCGAGGCCTATACGCGCGCCAAGAAGCGGCTGCGGCAGTTGAAGGATCTGCTGCGCTACTCGGTCAGCGCGCCGCAGATCAAGGCCGGCGAGAGCCACCCGGCCCAGCGCAGCTTTGCCAAGGAAGACTACCTGGCGGCCGTGGAGAAGGCCAAGGAGCTGATCGCCGCGGGCGACTTCATGCAGGTGCAGGTGGGCCAGCGCATCCACAAGCGCTTCACGGCCAGCCCCTTGAGCCTGTACCGCGCGCTGCGATCGCTCAATCCCAGCCCCTACATGTACTACTACCACCTGGGCGATTTCCATGTGGTGGGCGCCAGCCCCGAGATCCTGGTGCGCCAGGAGAACACGGACGAGGGCCAGAAGGTCACCATCCGCCCGCTGGCCGGCACGCGCCCGCGCGGCGCCACGCCCGAGGCCGACAAGGCCACCGAAAAGGAGCTGGTGGCCGACCCCAAGGAACGCGCCGAGCATGTGATGCTGATCGACCTGGCGCGCAACGACATCGGCCGCATCGCCAAGACGGGCAGCGTGAAGGTGACCGAGGCCTTTGCCGTGGAGCGCTACAGCCACGTGATGCACATCGTCAGCAACGTGGAGGGCATTCTGCGCGACGGCATGGACAACATGGATGTGTTCAAGGCCACCTTCCCGGCCGGCACGCTGACGGGTGCGCCCAAGGTGCATGCCATGGAGATCATCGATCAGCTGGAGCCGACCAAGCGCGGCATCTACGGCGGCGCCTGCGGCTACCTGAGCTTTGCGGGCGACATGGACCTGGCCATTGCCATCCGCACGGGCGTGATCAAGGACGGCACGCTCTATGTGCAGGCCGCCGCCGGCGTGGTGGCCGATTCCGTGCCCGAGATGGAATGGAAAGAGACCGAGCACAAGGCGCGCGCACTGATGCGCGCGGCCGAGCTGGTGGAGGAAGGACTGGAATGAGCACGGACCGCGCCAAGCAGGCCATCGACCTGGTGCAGCACTGCACCGACATGCTGGATGTGCGCCGCAATGTGGATGCGCTGGACGATGTGCTGGTGCCGCTGCTGGTCACGCGCATGGGCTACATGCAGCAGGCCGCGCGCATCAAGGCCGATGCGGCCCAGGTGCGCGACGAGGGCCGCATCGAGGCCATCGTGCGCCGCGTGCGCGAGCGCACGGCCGCCGAGGGCGGCCAGCCCGACATGATGGAGGCGGTGTACCGCCACCTCATGGAGGAATGCATTGCCTACGAGCACCGCGAGTTCGCGCGGCTGCGCGAAGGCGGTGCGCAGGACGATCGTTCCTAGGGCCTGTTCACACTCATGCGGGGATCGCGTTGCCCGGCAGCCAGCGCAGCGCATGGCGCGCCGCCACCCATTCCTCGTTCGTGGGCTCCACGCCCACGGTGACGGCGCTGCCGGTGGCCGAGATCACGGCCGCATCGCGCGCATTGGCCTCGGCGTCCAGCCGCAGGCCCAGAAAGCCCAGGCCCTCGCACACGCGCCGCCGTATCTCGGCGCTGTGCTCGCCCACGCCTGCGGTGAACACCAGCAGGTCCAGGCCGCCCAGCACGGCGACCAGGGCGCCGATCTCGCGCACGATGCGCCGCACGTACAGGGCCAGCGCATCGCGGGCGCGCTCGGCCTGGGCATCGATGCCTGACTCCAGCGGCAGCAGCACGCGCGGCTCGGACGAGGTGCCCGAGACGCCCAGCAGGCCGGACTCGTGGTACAGGATGCGGCCCACTTCCTGCAGGCTGAGCTTTTCGATTTCCATCAGGTAGATCACGGCGCCGGGGTCCAGCGCGCCGGTGCGCGTGCCCATCATCAGGCCATCCAGCGCCGAGAACCCCATGGTCGTCGCCACGCTTTGCAGGCCCTGCATGGCGCACAGGCTGGCGCCGCTGCCCAGGTGGGCCACCAGGGTGCGCCCGCGCGCCAGGTCGCCATGGCGCTCGGGCAGGGCGGTGGCCATGTATTCGTAGGACAGGCCGTGGAAGCCGTAGCGGCGCAGCCCGCGTTCCCAGGCCGCATGCGGCAGGGGCAGCAGTTGCTCGACCTTGGGCAGCGTGTGGTGGAAGGCGGTGTCGAAGCAGGCCACCTGCACCAGTTCGGGCCGCTCGCGCAGCAGGATGTCCATGGCCTCCAGCGCAAAGGGCTGGTGCAGTGGCGCCAGCGGGATGAAGGCCTTGAGGTCGGCCAGCACGCCGGCATCGACGCGCACGGGCTCGAAGTAGCGGCTGCCGCCGTGCACCACGCGGTGGGCGATGGCGGCCACGCGGGCGCCGTCCAGCTGCGCCAGGCGCGCGGTGATGCGCTCGCGGATCAGCTGCAGCGCGGCGCGGTAGGGGTGGGCTGTGTCCAGGGTGATGGCAAAGGGCGGCACGCCGCTCTCGCCGAAGTCGGGCGCGGGCCCGCCTATGCCCTGGACCTTGCCGTTCCACAGCGGCTTGCGCGGCAGCGGGCGCTGGGCACCGTCGAAGACGGCGAACTTGATGCTGGACGAGCCGCAGTTGAGCACCACGACCAGTTCGCGGGCGGGGGAGGATGCGGTGTGGGCAGGGATCATGGCGGCGAGTTCCGGTAGCGGTGGGCCAGCAGCAGGGCGATGGCGCAGGAGGCAATGCGCGAGGCGCGGCTGTCGGCGCGGCTGGTCAGGATCACGGGCACCTTGGCGCCCATGACGATGCCGGCGCTGGCCGCCTCGCCCATGTACATGAGCTGCTTGGCCAGCATGTTGCCGCTTTCCAGGTCGGGCACGACCAGGATGTCGGCCTGGCCCGCCACGGGCGAATCGATGCCCTTGGTGCGCGCGGCGGCCATGGACACGGCGTTGTCGAAGGCCAGCGGCCCGTCGAGCACGCCGCCCGCGATCTGGCCCCGGTCGGCCATCTTGCACAGCGCGGCGGCGTCCAGCGTGGCCGGCATGTGCGGGCTCACGGTCTCCACGGCGGCCAGGATGGCGACCTTGGGCTCGGGCACGCCGATGGCATGGGCCAGGGCGATGGCATTGCGCACGATGTCGGCCTTTTGCTGCAGGTCGGGCGCGAGGTTGATGGCCGCATCGGTCACGATGAAGGGGCGCGGGTAGTGCGGCGTCTGCAGCACGAAGCAGTGGCTGACGCGGCGCTTGGTGCGCAGGCCGGCGGCGGCGGCCACGACCTCGGCCATGAGTTCGTCCGTGTGCAGGCTGCCTTTCATGATGGCCTCGACCTCGCCGCAGGCGGCCAGCTCGGCGCCACGCGTGGCGGCGGCGTGGCTGTGCGGCACGTCCTCGATGCGCAGGCCGCCCAGGTCCAGCCCGTGCTCGGCCGCCACGGCCTCCAGCCGCGCGCGCGGGGCCACCAGCACGGGGTCGATCAGGCCTTCGCGGCGCGCGTCCAGCGCGGCCGAGAGGCTGGTCTCGTCGCAGGGATGGACCACGGCCACGCGGATGGGCGGCAGGCCGGCCACATGGGCCAGCAGGCGCTGCAGGCCGTCGCGTCCACCGGCCTCCAGGCGGATCTCGGGCAGGCTGGTGCGCTGGCGCTCGATGTGGCGCGCAGGCGCATGCACGGTGGCCTGGCCCTCGATCACGGCGGCGCCATGCTGGTTGGTGCAGGCCACGGCCAGCGTGACCTGGCGCTGCTCGGCCTGCTTGGCCAGCACCTCCACGCGCACGGTCAACCGGTCGCCTGCGGCCAGCGGCGCCAGAAAGCGCAGCGTCTGGCCGACCAGGGCGGTGCCGGGGCCGGGCAGGCGCGTGCCCAGCACCGAGGCCAGCAGCATGCCGCCCCACATGCCATGGGCGATCAGGGCCGTGTCGTCATCGTCGGCGCCGGCAACCGTGCCAGCACCGGCACCGGCACCAGCGCCGTCGGCCACGGCCGCGCCCGACAGGGCGGCGAACAGGCGCAGGTCCTGGGTGCTCAGCGTGCGTTCCAGGCTGGCGCTGTCGCCCACGTCCAGCTCGTCGAAGCTGTGGTTGCGCAGCAGGGCCAGGTCTTCGGGCGGCAGGGCCGCATCGGAGGCAGTGGAGAGGTTCATCGCTTCTTTCGGGTACCTGTGTGCGCGCGGCTGGCCGGTGCGCGCGGGGTGGGCCTGGCGGCCGGGGCTTCGGGTGGGGCCGCTTCCTTGGGTGCCTCCCTGGCCTGCGCCACCTCCAGCGCTTGCACGAAATGCGCCATGGCCTGCAGCAGGCGCTGGTGCTCGGCATCGCTGAGGTTGCCGCCCTGGTTGGCCAGTTCGTCCACCGTGGTCATGCCCCAGCGGATGTCGGCCGCCGACGAGACGGCCAGCAACTGGGTGATGGCGGCCATGGCGGCGTCGGGCTCGCGCTGCATCAGCAGGGCCTGGCGGCGCACGATGCGGCGGAACTGCGCCATGTCGGGCGGCACGCCGCCCAGGTGATCCTGCAGCAGCCGCCAGGCGTGGCGGAAGTGGCGCTCATCGGCCTCGCCGCGTGCGCGCAGCACATGGAACAGGGCGCGGATGACGGCCTCGTACAGCCCGCCCTGGGCCACGCTTTCGTGCAGCCGCGCCAGTTCCTGGCACATGTACTGGCAGTGCTCGGGCGATTCGCCCGGGTGCGGGCGCGGCGGGCCGTCGTCCTGGCGGCTTTGGCCGGCCAGGGCCTGCACCAGGGGCGAGCCATAGATGGCGTGGAACAGCCGCGCCTGCATGGCGTCGCGCTGGTCGCGGTAGGTGTCCAGCATATGCACCACGGCCTGCGACATGGCCTGCTGCGCCTTCAGGAAGGGGTTGTCGGGCTCGACGGGGTGGCGGTCCTCGCGCGCCTGCTCGGCGGCCTGGGCCACGGCAGGGGCCAGCGGGTGGGAGTCCGACCAGTATTCATAGCCCACGCGCAGCGGATGCATGGCCTGCAGCCAGCGCGCCGACAACGGCGTGGACAGTGCCTGCACCCAGGGCTGCACGGTGTTGCGGTACAGGGCGAGGTTGATTTCGGAGACGCGGGCGGCGGCGGCAAAGTGGCGCTCGCTTTCGGGGTCGGGCCGGACGATGTCGCGCACCTCGGCCAGGTCGCTGCGGCGGATCTTCATCAGGTAGGCGGCGTCGGTCAGCTCCTGCGGCGGCACGCCGGCGGGGCGGTCGGCGATCTCGGCGCGGTAGATGCCGGCGGGCAGCAGGTCGATGATGTCGATGTGCGCCGCGAACTCGCGGTGCTCCTTGCGGCCCACGGCGCCCGAGACAAAGATGCCCAGGTGGCCGATGCTGTCGTGCGTGGCGAAGACGATGGTCTGGTCGTGGGCGGCAATGTCCTCGTCGTCGCGGTACAGGTCGGTGATCCAGCCCAGGGCCTGGCCCGGCGGCGTGATGTTGTCGCCATGCGAGCAGAACACCACGATGGGCGAGCGGATGTTGCGCAGGTCGATGCGCACGCCGTCCGAGGTCGTCAGCTCGGCCGTGGCCAGCCGGTTGCCGATGAACAGGTTGTCCACGATGTACTGCATCTCGCGGCCTTCCAGGAAGACATGGCCGCCCCAGTACTTCTCGAAGCCCAGGTAGCGCGGCCCCTCGGTGTCCACGTCGGCATAGACCTGGTACTGCTTTTCCCACAGCGTGTTGGCCGGGTTGAGGTTCTCGAAGTTCTGCACCAGCCATGCGCCGTCGAAGCGGCCCGCGCCCAGGTCGCTGGTCAGTGCCGTCACCCAGCTGCCGCCCATGAGGCCGCCGCCGTAGCGCATGGGGTTGTCTCCGGCCCAGTACGACAGCGGCGCGCCGGCCACGATGATGGGCCCGAACAGCTCGGGCCAGACGGCGGCCGTCATGAGGATCTGCCAGCCGGCCTGGCAGTTGCCGATGACGGCGGGCTTGCCCCGGCTCTCGGGGTGAAGCTCGGCGACCTTGCGCACGAATTCGGCCTCGGCGCGCATCACGTCCTCGACGGTCTGGCCGGGCACGGGGTCGGGCAGGAAGCCCACGAAGTAGCAGGGATGGCCGGCCTTGAGGGCGGCGCCGATCTCGCTGTCGGGCTTGAAGCCGCCGATGCCCGGGCCGTGGCCCGCGCGCGGATCGACGACGATGAAGGGGCGCTTGGCCGGGTCGATGACCGTGCCCTCCATGGGCGCGATGCGTGCCAGCCCGTAGTTGACGGGACGCGGCAGCTCCAGGCCCGACATCACGATCTCGGCCTGGAAGCTCAGCACATTGGGCACTTCCTCGGCCAGGTGGGCGCGGTACTGGTTGCCGCGCTGGCGCCGGATGTCGGCATACAGCAGCGTGCGCTGCCAGGCATCGGTGGCGTACTGTGCAGCTGCCTGGGGCAGCTTCAGCGGATCGCCCCACAGTGCCCCCACGTCCACGGTGCCGTGGCTATCGAGGTGCTCGTTCATCTGGCCCACTCCTTTAACGGGCATGTCCTGCCCCCTGCTTGCAGATTGCGTGTGAATGGCCGCCAAACGGCCCCGCGCCTGCGGGACCGTGCGGCTTGTGTCAGCCCCTGGGCTCTTCAGCCGTGGGCGGCAGCGTCCCGGGCCGTTTCGGCGGCAGCCGCTGCAATGGGCTGCTGCGCCGCATGGTCGGGCGGGGTGACGGATGGGGTCACGGACTGGGCCATGGACTGCACGGCCGAGGTCCAGCGCGCCAGCAGGTCGCTCCAGGGCACGGCGGTGTCGGCCGCGCCCTGGGCGCCGCCGCTCAGCGTGGCTGCCACCTGCTGCTGCCAGTCGTGCACGGCCTGCTGCACGCCCTGGGCCAGGGTCATCTGGCTGGCCATGGCGGTCTGGGCCAGGGCCTGGGCATGGCCCATGCGCAGGTGGGCGTGGCGCCAGAAGGCCTGGGCGGGCAGGGTGGCCAGCTCCTGCCAGCTGCTGGTCTGCTGCACGCCCTCGATCTCGTTGCCGGTCTCGGCGATGCGCTCGGGGCCGTTGCGTGCGGCATGCTCCAGCCATTGCTGGCCGCTTTCCTGCAGCAGCCGGCTCAGGTGCAGCTGCAGTTCGAGCTGGGCCTTGAGCAGATGGAGGGGAATGGTCTGTGCGCTCATATGGAACTCCTTGCTGGTTGACGTGGAAAGATGCCTTGGCGGCGGAACGAAACTCAGGCCATCTGGCCGATGGTCTTGCGAAAGCGGGCGAGCGTGAGGGCGAACAGCACGGAGCCGATGGCGGCCAGTGCGAGAAAGGGCTTCCAGACCACGTCCAGCCCCGCTCCGCGGTAGAGGATGGCCTGCGACAGCTCGACAAAGTGGGTGGTCGGCGCGGCCAGCATGATGGTCTGCACCAGCTGCGGCATGCTTTCGCGCGGCGTCATGGCGCCCGACAGCAGCTGCAGCGGCAGCAGCACGAGCACCAGCAGCATGCCGAACTGTGGCATGTTGCGCGCCAGCGTGGCAAGGAAGATCCCCAGCGACGTTGTGGCGAACAGGCACAGCGCGGCCCCTGCCAGGAACAGCGGCTGAGAGCCTTCGATGGGAACGCCCAGGGCGCCGCGCACCACGAGGTTGAGCGAGGCAAAGGCGGTGACCAGCACGACCAGTCCCATGGACCATATCTTGGCCAGCATGATCTCGGTCGGTGTCACCGGCATGACCAGCAGGTGCTCCACCGTGCCGTGCTCGCGCTCGCGGATCAGCGCCGCGCCCGTGAGGATGATGGACAGCATGGTCACGTTGTTGATGATCTGCATCAGCCCGCCGAACCAGACCTTGTCCAGCGCGGGATTGAAGCGCGCGCGCACCACCAGGTCCACGGGCAGGGCGGTGGCGCCCCGAAAGCGCCGCACGAACTCGCTGACCTCGGCCGAGACGATCTGCTGCACATAGCTGTTGCCCGTGAAGGCCTGGCTCATGCGCGTGGCGTCCACGTTCAGCTGCAGCTCGGGCGCGCGGCCCGCCAGCACGTCGCGCTGGAAGTTGGGCGGGATGTTGAGCACGAAGGTGTAGGTGCCCGAGTCCATGCCCGGGTCCATCTGCGTGCGGTCGATCATGGCCGGCGGCGCGAACTGCGGCGGATAGAAGGCGCCCGCGATGCGCTGCGACAGCGGCGAGCCGTCCTCGTCCACGATGGCGATGGGCGCGTTGTGCAGGCTCTCGGGCATGGCCGTGGCCGCCGTGTAGATGGAGACCGTGAACACATAGGCGATGAGCACCAGCAGCACGGGGTCGCGCCACAGGCTCCACAGCTCCTTGACGCCCAGCCGGTAGATGTTGGAGAAAAGGCGGGTGCGCATGTCAGTTCTCCTGCTTTCTGGTCAGCGCAATGGCCAGGCCCAGGATCGCCGGCACGGACAGCAGCAGCGGCCCGAACGAGCCGGCCAGCTCCCGAAAGCCCAGCGCCTTGCTGAACACGCCGCGGCTGATGGCGATCATGTGGCTGGCCGGATAGACCTCGCCGATGGCGCGGCCCACGCCCTCCAGCGAGGACACGGGGTCGACCAGGCCTGCGAACTGCGTGGTGGGGATCAGCGTGCCGATCAGCACCAGGAACATCGAGGCGATCTGGCTGCGCGTCAGCGTGGAGGCCAGCAGGCCGAAGCCCGTGGAGGCGCCGCTGAAGATCAGCGCCGCCAGGGCCAGCGTGGCAAAGCTGCCCGTCACGGGCACGCCGAACAGGGTGACGGCCATCAGGCACATCAGCAGGAAGTTCAGCATGGCCAGCACCACATAGGGCAGTTGCTTGCCCAGCAGGAATTCGGTGCGCGTGACCGGCGTGACGTAGAGGTTGGTGATGGAGCCGCTTTCCTTCTCGCGCACCACGGCCAGCGCCGTCAGCATGGCGGGCAAAAGCAGCAGCAGCAGGGGCATGACGGCCGGCACCATGGCCGGCAGGCTGCGCACGTCGGGGTTGTAGCGAAAGCGCGTCTGGATGTCGATGAGGCCGGCCGGCGCCACGCCCAGGCGCTCGCGCGCCTGCTCGGTCAGCCAGTGCTGGTGGATGCCCTGCAGGTAGCCGCGCACGGTCTCGGCGCGCGTGGGCATGGCGCCGTCGAACCAGGCGCCCACCTGCACGGAGCCGCCGCGCAGCACATCGCGCGCAAAGCCCGGGGGGATCTCGATGGCCAGGGTCAGCTCGCCGCTGCGCATGCGGCGGTCCAGTGCGTCGTAGTCGGTCAGCGGCGGCTGCTCGATGAAGTAGCGCGAGCCCGACAGGCTCATCGCATAGCTGCGGCTGATGGTGGTCTGGTCGCGGTCCAGCACGGCAAAGCGCAGGTCCTCCACGTCCAGGCTGATGCCGTAGCCCATCACGAACATCAGGATCAGCGAGCCCACCAGGGCCAGCGTGGCGCGCACCGGGTCGCGCTGCAGCTCCAGCGCTTCGCGCCAGACATAGCTGAGCATGCGCTGGGCGCTGAAATGGCGGCGGCGCGCAGTGTGCGTTTCCACGGCAGCGGGGGCGGCAGGCGCGGCCGGTTCCTCGGCGGCCGGGGCCTCGCCGCCACCGGCCTCGACCAGGTAGCCGATGAAGGCTTCCTCCAGCGTGGCCGCGCCGCGCTTGGCCACCAGGCGCGCGGGCGTGTCGCTGTCCAGCACCTTGCCCGCATGCATCATGGACATGCGGTCGCAGCGCTCGGCCTCGTTCATGAAGTGGGTGGAGATGAAGATGGTCACGCGGTCGCGCCGCGACAGCTCCACCAGCAGGCGCCAGAAGCCGTCGCGCGCCACGGGGTCCACGCCCGAGGTGGGCTCGTCCAGGATGAGCAGCTCGGGCTTGTGCACCATGGCCACGGCCAGCGACAGGCGCTGGCGCATGCCCAGCGGCAGGGCGGCCGGCAGGCTGTGCTGCGCGGCCTGCAGGTCAAAGCGCTGCAGCATCTCGGACACGCGCGCGGGAATGTCCGCCTCTGGCACGCCGAACAGGCGCGCATGCAGCACCAGGTTCTGGTGCACGGTCAGCTCGCCGTACAGCGAGAACGCCTGGGTCATGTAGCCCACGCGGCGGCGCGTGTCGATGTCGCGCGGGTCCACGGGCTGGCCGAACAGCCAGGCCTGGCCCTCGCTGGCCGGCAGCAGGCCGGTCAGCATCTTCATGGTGGTGCTCTTGCCGCAGCCGTTGGAGCCCAGGAAGCCGAAGATCTCGCCGCGGCGGATGCGGAAGGACACATGGTCCACGGCGACGAAGTCGCCAAATCGCATGGTCAGGTCCCTGGCCTCGATGGCGATGTCGTCCTCGCCACCCTCGGGCAGGGGTGCAATGGTGACGGGCGCATGGCCGCGCTTTTTCTCTTCGGGCAGCAGGGCGATGAAGGCCTCTTCCAGCGAGCGGCTGTCCGTGCGCTGCAGCAGCTCGGCCGGCGTGCCCGTGGCCAGCACGCGGCCCTCGTCCATGGCCACCAGCCAGTCGAAGCGCTGGGCCTCGTCCATGTAGGCCGTGGCCACCAGCACGCTCATGCCGGGGCGCTGGCGGCGGATGCGCGCGATCAGGTCCCAGAACTGGGCGCGCGCCAGCGGGTCCACGCCCGTGGTGGGCTCGTCAAGAATGAGCAGGTCGGGGTCGTGGATCAGCGCGCAGCACAGGCCCAGCTTCTGCTTCATGCCGCCCGACAGCTTGCCGGCCGGCCGCTCCAGGAATTTGCGCAGGCCCGTGGCCTGGGTGAGATCGTCGATGCGCCGGCGCCGCTCGGCCGCGTCATGGCCGAACAGGCGCGCGAAGAACTGCAGGTTCTCCTCCACCGACAGCGTGGGATAGAGGTTGCGCCCCAGGCCCTGCGGCATGTAGGCCACGCGCGGGCAGACGGCCTCGCGGTGCCGGCGCTGGGCCATGTCGCCGCCCAGCACCTCGACGCTGCCTTCCTGGATCTTGCGCGCCCCGGAGATCAGCGCCATGAGGCTGGACTTGCCCACGCCGTCCGGCCCGATCAGGCCGACCATGCGGCCTTCGGGAATGTCCAGATCTATGCCCGCCAGCGCCTCGACCTGGCCATAGCGCTGGTGCACGCCCTTCAGGCGCACGACCCAGCCGCTGGCGTGGGGCGTCGTGCTCTCGCTCATTGCGCGGGCTGGGCTGGCAGCTTGATGGCCAGGTTGGCGGGCCACTCATGGCTGGCATCGGTGCGCAGCCAGGCCATGCCGGGCACGCCGGTCTTGACCTGTTCCAGATGGCGGCGCAGCAGCTCCGGCGGGATCTGGGCGCGCACGCGGAACATCAGCTTCTGGCGCTCGCTGGCGGTCTCCACGGTCTTGGGCGTGAACTGGGCCTGGCTGGCGACGAAGGAGACGCGGGCCGGGATCACGTACTCGGGCGCGGCGTCCAGCACCAGGCGCACCTCGCTGCCCAGGGCGATGCGGCCGGCGGCGGTCTCGGGCACGAAGAAGGTCATGTAGACATCGGACAGGTCCAGCAGGTTGAGCACGCGCCCGCCTGCGCTCAGCACCTCGCCGGGCTGGGCCACGCGCAGCTGCACGCGGCCGTCGCGCGGGGCCTTGAGCACGCCGTCGTCGATGTCGGCCTGCACGCGCGCCACCGTGGCCGTGGCCGCCTGCACCTGGGAGCGCACGCCGACCACCTGGGCCTCGGCCGCCTTCACGGCGGCCTGGGCGGCGGCGGCCTGGGCGCGCGTGGCGGCCAGCGCCGCCTCGCTGCCGCGCACGCGGGCGCGGTCGTCATCGAGCTCCTGAACCGAAGAGGCACCCTCGCGCGCCAGCGTTTCCGAGCGCTTGAAGCGGCGCTGCGCAGCGTCCACCTCGGTCTCGCGCTGCACGATCAGGGCCTGGGCGGCGGCCAGGTCGCTGCGGCGCAGGGTGACCTGGGCCTCGGCCGCGGCCACGCTGTGCTCGGCCTGCTGGCGCATGGCGTCGGCTTCCTGGCGCTGGGCGCGCAGGGTGTCGATCTGCATGCGCGCCACGGGCTGGCCGGCCTGCACGAAGTCGCCCTCGCGCACCAGGATTTCCTCCACGCGGCCGGGCAGCTTGGTGGAGATGTCGATCTCGGTGGCCTCGACCCGGCCGTTGCTGCCGACGAAGCCCTCGCCCGGGCCCTTGGGCGTGAAGGTCTTCCAGGCCCACCAGGCCACGAGGGCCAGGACCGCCACGGCGGCGATCGGCACGATCTTGTTCTTCAGAGAGGTGTTCTTGTCCATGGGCGGGTCCGGAGGCTTCAGGAATTCGGGGGATCGGCAGGCGTGGCCGGCACGGTGGCGGGCAGCGCGGCAGGTTCGGCGCCGCTGCCGCCGCCCAGGGCGGCATACAGGCCCACCTGGCTGGACAGCAGGGCGCGCCGCGCCTGCACCAGTTGCTGGCGTGCGGCCAGCAGGTCGCGCTGGGCGTCCAGCACCTCCAGGTAGGCGGCCGAGCCGTTGTCGTAGCGCAGCTGCGCCAGCCGCGCGCGCTCGGCCTGGGCCTGCACGGCGGTGCGCTGCACGGTGATCTGTTCGGACAGCCAGCGGCGTGCGGCCAGGCCGTCGGCCACCTCGCGGAAGGCGGTCTGGATGGCTTTCTCGTACTGGGCCACGGCCATGTCGCTGCGGATCTCGCCCAGCTCCAGGTTGGCGCGGCGCCGGCCGCCGTCGAAGATGGGCAGGGACACCGTGGGCACGAAGGCCCAGGCGCGGCTGCCGCCGTCGAACAGGCCGTCGAGTTCGGCGCTGGCCGTGCCCCAGCGGGCCGTGAGCGCAATGCGCGGGAAGAAGGCGGCGCGCGCCGCGCCGATCTGGGCCCGGGCCGCGCGCAGCTGGTGCTCGGCCGCGGCAATGTCGGGCCGCGCCGTGAGCAGTTCCGAGGGCAGGCCCGGCCGCAGCTCGGCCAGCACCAGGGCGTCGTCAAAGGGTGCGGCGGCGGGCAGCGGGCCCGGGTGGGCGCCGACCAGCTGGGCCAGGGCGTGCAGCTGCTGCGCGCGTGCCAGCTCCAGCTGGGCCAGCAGGGCCTGCGCCTGGGTCAGCAGGGTCTGGACCTGGGCCAGCTGCAGGCGCGAGCTGGCGCCCACGGCCTCGCGGCGCGTGAAGATGCGAAAGGATTCCTGGCGCGTGGCCAGCGTCTCGCGCGCAATGGCCACGCGCTCGTCCAGCTCGCGCAGGCCCAGGTAGCCGTCGGCCACCTGGGCGATCAGCGCGGTCTGCACGGCGTGGCGGCCCGCATCGCTGGCCAGCCAGGTCTGCAGGGCCGCGTCCTTGAGGCTGCGCACGCGGCCCCACAGGTCCAGCTCCCAGCTGCTGAAGCCGACCTCGGCGCGGTACTCGCCGCTGACCACGGAGCGGCCCGAGAGGTTGAGGTCGCCCGGCACGCGCGCCCGTGCGGCCTGGCCGCCCACGCCAATGGCCGGGAACAGCTCGGAGCGCTGGATCTGGAAGGCCGCGCGCGCCTCTTCGGCGCGCAGCGCGGCCACGCGCAGGTCGCGGTTGTGCTCCAGCGCGGTGGCGATGAGCTGGCGCAGCACGGGGTCGGTGAAGTAGTCGCGCCAGGGCAGGCCGGCGGCGGCGACACCCTGGGCGCCCGCCTGCAGATGGGCAGGCCAGGCCTCGGGCGTGGGCAGGGGCGGCGGCTCGTGCGGCGGCGCCAGGGAGGCACATCCCGCCAGGGCGGCGGCCAGTGCGGCTGCCAGCGCGGCGGCGGCGGTTCGGGGGAATGGGAGGGTCATCTGCAGTGCTGCGGGGCGCCGGTGCGGCAGCCGCTAGTTGAGGATGTGGTGGCCGCCATCGACATACAGCGTGCAGCCCGTGATGGCGCGCGCCCCGTCCGAGGCCAGGAAGGCGCACAGCGGCCCCACGTCGTCGGGCTGCAATTCGCCGGCAATGGGTGAGCGGCGCACGCTGTCGGCCACGAGTTCATCGAACGCGGCAATGCCCGAGGCCGCGCGCGTGGCGATGGGCCCGGGCGAGACGGCATTGACGCGGATGCGCGAGGGGCCGAGCTCGGCCGCCAGGTAGCGCGTGGTGGACTCCAGCGCGGCCTTGACCGGGCCCATGATTCCGTAGTGCGGCATGACCTCGCTGGCGCCCAGGTAGCTCAGCGTCATGAGGCTGCCGCCGCTGGCCGCCATCAGCGGCTCGGCCAGGTGGGCCATGCGGATGAAGGAGTGGCAGGAGATGTCCATGGCCAGCGCAAAGCCCTCGCGGGAGCTGTCTACCACGCGGCCCTGCAGGTCCTTGCGCGGGGCGTAGGCCACGGCGTGCAGCACGAAGTCCAGCCGGCCCCAGCGCACGGCGGCGGCATCGAACAGCGCGCGCATCTGCTCGTCGTCGCCCACGTCCAGCGGCATGCGCAGCTCGGCACCGATCTCGTCGAGCAGGGGCTCCACATGCGCCCGGGCCTTGTCGTTCTGCCAGGTCGCGCCGATCTCGGCGCCCGCCGCATGCATGGCCCGGGCACAGGCCCAGGCAATGCTGTCGCGGTTGGCGATGCCGACGATCAGGCCTTTTTTGCCAGCCAATAGCGTCATCTCGAATGCTCCAGATCAGAAGGTCTGCCGGGAAACAGGCCGCCTTGGGGCGGCTTCGTCAGGAATCACGGGGCATGGCGCGGCGTTGCCGACATATGCGCCACGGCGAATGTTTGTATTTCCTGTGACTACGAAGCTTTTGATAGCTTGTTTTGATGCATGCAAATCAAAGGTTTGCATGCCAATATCGTCTCCTGGTCTTTTTCATTCTATCTATGTTGCACTGCAGCGACCGATTTTGGCGATGCCGTTTCGTTATATCGATGCAGTTCACTCCATAGTCTTGACTCAGGTCAAAGAGGGCTGCCTCACGGGGAGAATGCCGCTTGCCGCCGGTTGCTGTGCCCAGTAGAGCAATGGTGTCTTTTTGCGCCAACAGCCGAGCATTCTCTGTATTGGCCGGATTTCAATGAATACAAGGTATTCACACCATATTGGTGCATGGGAGGTAAAGAAAACCGGAAATCTGCCGATGGTCCGTGGACAGAGAAAATCCCCGGCCTGCAAAGGCCTGGGCCGCCATTCAGTCGGGACAAGACCGAAGGAAGATGTTCAATCCATGACCAGCATTTCATCCACCGGCGCCAGCTTTGCCGCCAGCGCAGCGGGCATGCGGCCCACGGTGTCCGTGAGGTCGTCAGCGACCACGGCAGCTGCTGCACCCGCCGACCCGGGCACGCAGGTCACGCTGGGCCAGTCCGCAGGGTCCAGCGTCATCTATGCCAAACCGCAGCCCGTGGAACTGGGCCAGTTCAGGCTGACCCGGGCCTGGGCCTCGCAAGACAGGGACGACATCAGCACCCTGATGGCGCGCAACCTGGGCCTGGGCCCGTCGGCCAGCCTGGCCGACCGCTGGCGC
Source organism: Delftia sp. WY8 (assembly GCF_018437695.1). Lineage (NCBI taxonomy): Bacteria > Pseudomonadati > Pseudomonadota > Betaproteobacteria > Burkholderiales > Comamonadaceae > Delftia > Delftia sp. WY8. The sequence goes on along the minus strand of NZ_CP049795.1, from coordinate 3,282,267 downwards.
GGCCTGGGCGGCGCCCTGCTGTCGCGCTTTGCGGCCGCGCCGTCGGACTACCAGCAGACGGTTGCGGAGTACCAGGCGCCCACGGCGGCCGACTCCGTCGCAGGCAGCGCGGATGCGCAGGCCCTGGACAAGTCCGCACTGAGCGATGTGTCCGTGGGCGCTGCCACCGTGAGCCTGAAGATCCGCACGCAATCGGGCCAGACCGTGGAGCTGCGGATTGCCACGAACGACGGCAGCGAAGCGGGCAGCAGCAGCGGGCTGCGGGTCGAGGTCAAGAGTTCCGGCACCTTGAGCCAGGCCGAGAGCGCGGCCATTGCCCAGCTGGCCGACGGGCTGGACGAAGCGCTGGAAGGCCTGGGAAAGCCGGGCAAGCCCCAGCTGGAACTGGGCAAGCTGATGGACTTCGACCGCAGCGTGCTGTCCGGCCTGGACCTGGACATCAAGAACCCCAAGCCTTCGCAGCCCCTGTCCTCGTTCAGCCTGCATGTGGGCGCCGATGGCAGATCGGTGGCCATGAAGGGCGCGGCCGGCGAGCTGGCCGTCAACCTGGAGTCCGACGCCCCCGCAGGCGCCAGCGCGTCGCAGCGCCAGGCCGCGCTGGACCAGCATCTGAAGCGCTTCGATGTGGCCGCGCAGCGCGGGCGCGCGGACGCGAACCTGGTGGACCTGTTCAAGAGCGCCTTCACCCAGCTGCACAGCGCGCAGTCCCCTGCGGCGCCGGCCCGGCTGGCTGCGCTGTCCGGGCTGGAGCGGGCCGTGCAGGCCACGCAAAGCGGCCTGGCCGATTTCCAGGCCAGCTTCAGCGGTGACTACGAAAAGACCAATGAGTTCGGCGCCGTGACCGAGGACGGCCGGGCCGCCTACCAGGTCGGCCAGAAGACCACCCGGCAGTCCAGGGGCTCGGCGGGCGAGTCCATCGCCCAGGTGGTGACCGAGTCGCTGGACGCCCATGCCAGGAAGGCGCGCAATCGCGGCATGCTGGACCCGCAGTCGGGCAACTACGATCTGATCAAGGTGCAGGACCGCAGCAGCATCACCACGCTGATCGAGACGGCCGACAACCGGGTTGCCGGCGCGCTGCGCAAGACGGACGAGCGCCAGATGCAGACCTGGGAGCAGCTCGTGGACCACCGCGTGCGCCAGCAACGCGAGACGCCCAGCGGGCGCAGCTTCACGGAGCGGATCGCGGTGAAGTAGTGTCTGCGGGGGGCTGACCGCGTGCAGGGGCGCGGGCCGGGCTGCGTGTCGTCGTTGTGTCACAAAACTTCCGTATAAGAAGTTTTTTTGAACAAGACATGACAACGGCCCGCGCGTTCATGACCGAATTTCATCTTGCCGTCATCCAGGGCGGAGCCACTCAATGAACGCGCGCCGTGCTTTGGCGGCGGGGCTGGCGGCGCTGCTGCTGGCGGCCGTGGGCGGCGGCGTCTGGTACTCGCGCACGGCCCTGGTGCAGGACCGCCAGGCGCAGCGGGCGCAGCAGCAGGCCGTGACGGCGCGCGGCCTGATCGGCTCCGAGAAGGAAGCCTTCTTCCAGGACGAGCGCGTGCGCGACGTGCTGGCGCGCCACGGCGTGACGGTGACGGTGCAAAAGGCCGGCTCGCGCAGCATTGCCAACAGCTACGACCCCAAGCAGTACGACTTCGGCTTTCCCTCGGGGGCGCCGGCTGCAGCCCAGCTCAAGGCGGCGGCCAGGGCCGGCACGGTCTACACGCCGTTCTACACGCCCATCGTGTTCGCCAGCTGGCGGCCCATTGCCGAGATCCTGATCGCCAATGGCGTTGCGCAAAAGCAGGGCGACTTCCACTACGTGACCGATCTGCCGGCCCTGCTGGCCATGGCCGGCAAGGGCACGCGCTGGCGTGACCTGAAGGCCTCCGGCGCCTTTGCCACCGGCAAGGCCGTGCTGCCCGCCAGCACCGATGTGCGCAGCTCCAACAGCGCGGCCATGTACCTGGCGCTGGCCAGCTATGTGCTCAACGGCCAGCAGGTGGTGCAGAGCCCGGCCGACCTGGAGCGCGTGATGCCGCAGGTGGCGCCGCTGTTTCTGCGCCAGGGCTTCCAGGAAAGCTCGTCGGCCGGGCCGTTCGAGGACTACCTGGCCCTGGGCATGGGCAAGGCGCCGCTGCTGGTGGCCTATGAATCGCAGCTGGTGGAGTTCCTGCTGCGCCACCCGCAGCGCAGGAGCGGCGAGATGGTGATGCTCTACCCGCAGCCCACGCTGTATTCCAAGCATGTGCTCGTGCCCTACACGCCTGCGGGCGATCGCGTGGGCCAGCTGCTCGAATCCGATCCGCAACTGCGCGCATTGGCGCAGGAATACGGCTTTCGCACCGGCGGCGACACGCACGGGCCCGAGCGCTGGGCCGGGCAGGGCGTGCAGGCGCCCGCGCAGCTGGTGGATGTGATCGAACCGCCCAGCCAGGAGTGGCTGGAGCGAATGATCGTGGACATGGAGCAGCGCTTCAAATGACCGAACGTTCCAGGAGCAACCGATGAGCAACACCCCCCAGACCACCACGGCCAGCGCCGCCGTGGCCGTGCCTGCACAGGAGCAGGATTTCGTGCTGGAGCCGCCTGCGCCCGCCCTGCCCGTGCCCATCGAGTCGGCCAGCGGCAAGGTCCGCCTCAAGGCCGAGGAAGTGCAGCAGCTGGACGCGCAGGTGGCGCAGTTCATCGACGACATCACCGCCAACGACAGCCAGTCGCCCGCCTTCAAGGGCGCGGTCGAGCGCATCCACGGCATGGGCAACAAGGAGGTGCAGGCCGCTGCCGCCGTCTCCAACCGCATGCTGGAGCGCCCCGTCAAGACGCTGAACAACGGCCTGTTCGACCAGGGCAGCCAGATCGGCCAGGGCCTGATCGACCTGCGCCGCCAGGTGGAGGCGCTGGACCCCTCGCGCCAGGACGACCTGTTCAAGCCGCGCAAGCTGCTGGGCCTGATCCCCATGGGCAACAGGCTGGTGGACTACTTCGACAAGTTCCAGTCCAGCCAGAGCCACCTGAACGCCATCATCGACAGCCTCAAGCGCGGCAAGGACGAGCTGCTGCGCGACAACGCCGCCATCGAGCAGGAAAAGGCCAACCTGTGGGGCCTGATGGAGCGGCTGGAGAAATACATCCACATCGGCAAGAAGCTGGACGCGGCGCTGGATGCCAAGGCGGCGCAGCTGGACGCCAGCGACCCGGAAAAGGCCCGCGTGGTGCGCGAGGACATGCTGTTCTACGCACGCCAGAAGGTCACCGACCTGCTCACCCAGATGGCGGTGAACGTGCAGGGCTACCTGGCACTGGACCTGGTGCGCAAGAACAACCTCGAACTGGCCAAGGGCGTGGACCGCGCGACCACCACCACGGTCTCCGCCCTGCGCACGGCCGTCATCGTGGCGCAGGCGCTGGCCAACCAGAAGCTGGTGCTGGACCAGATCACGGCGCTGAACACCACCACGGGCAACCTGATCGCCGGCACCAGCGAGCTGCTGCGCGAGCAAAGCGGCAAGATCCACGAGCAGGCGGCCGGCAGCACCATCGACATCGCCAGGCTGCAGCAGGCCTTCGGCAACATCTACCAGACCATGGACGCCATGGCCGACTTCAAGGTCAAGGCCCTGGCCTCCATGCAGACCACGGTGGACACGCTGTCGCAGGAGGTGGACAAGTCCCGCGCCTATCTGGAAAAGAGCCGCCGCGAGGACGTGCGCGAGGCGCTGCAGGCGCCCGCCGGCGAGGTGGTGCTGTGAGCATGTTCCGGCGCCTGGCGGCCTGGTGGCTGCTGGGCCTTGCGCTGGCCCTGGCTGGCTGCGGCAAGTCGCCCGAAACCGCGCCGCAGGCCGCCGCCAAGTCCGATCCGTCCGCCGCTCCCCAGGGTGCATTCACCGTGCTGGCCGGCTCCGAGCTCAAGGACGTGGCGCCCGCGCTGGAGCAGGCCGCCACGGCGGCGGGCGTGCCGCTCAAGCTCAGCTATGCGGGCACGCTGGAGATGGTCGAGCGCATCAATGCGGGCGAGCAGTACGACGCCATCCTGCCGCCCAATGGCGCCTATCCCGCGCTGGCGCTGGCGAACAAGCCGCTGGCGCGTGAAAAGCTTTTCTACTCGCGCGTGGCCCTGGGCGTGAAGGCCCCCGTGCTGCAAAAGCTGGGCTGGGACAAGGCACCGCCCACCTGGGCCGACATCGCACGCGCTGCCGTCCAGGGCCGGCTGCGCTACGGCATGACCAATCCGGCCAGCTCCAACACCGGCATGAGCGCGCTGTTCGCCGTGGCCTCGGCCGTGGCCGGCAAGACCGAGGACCTGGACGCCAGGGAGGTCAATGCCAAGGTGCTCAAGGACTTCCTGTCGGGTCAGAAGCTCACCGCCGGCAGCTCCGGCTGGCTGGCCGAGGCCTTCGAGCGCGAGCCCGGTGCCGTCGATGCGCTGGTCAACTACGAGGCCGTGATCCTGCGCCTGAACGAGAAGCTGCCCGCCGCCGACCGGCTCACCCTGGTCTACCCGCGCGACGGCGTGATCTCGGCCGACTATCCGCTGATGCTGCTCAACGCTGCGCGGCGCGCAGACTATGACCGGCTGGTCGCCCAGTTCAAGGCCCCCGCCTTCCAGGGCCAGCCGCTGCGCCAGGCCCAGTTGCGCCCCGCCAGCCCCGAGGCACAGGCCAGCCCGGCGCTGCCCACGGCGCCCGTGGTGGAGTTGAGCTTTCCGAACCGGCTGGAGGTGATCGATGCCGTGCTCTCGGCCTACCAGAGCGATCTGCGCCGCCCGGCCACCAGCATCTTCGTGCTGGACGTGAGCGGCTCCATGAAGGGTGCGCGGCTGGCGCAGATGAAGGAGGCGCTCAAGCTGCTGTCTGGCGCCGAGGCATCGGCCGCCAGCCAGCGCTATGCCGCCTTCCAGGCACGCGAGCGCGTGCTGCTGATTCCGTTCTCGGGCCTGGTCGGCCAGCCCGCGCGCGTGCAGTTCGCGGCGGGCGACCTGCAGGCCGCAAGCGCCCAGGTGCTGGCCTATGCCGACAGCCTGGTGGCCGACGGCGGAACGGCCATCTACGACGCGCTCACGCTGGCCCAGCAGCAGGCACGCCAGGAACTGCGGGCCGATCCCGAGCGCTTCGTCAGCATCGTGCTGCTGACCGATGGCGCCAACACGGCGGGCCGCGACTGGGCCGCATTCGAGCGCGAGCAGCGCATGGCGCGCGACGGCGGCGCGCCGCTGGTGCGCGTCTTTCCCATCATCTTTGGCGAGGCGCAGACCGGCGAAATGCAGGCCCTGGCCGCGCTGACGGGCGGGCGCGCCTTCGATGCGCGCAACACCGGCAAGAGCGGACTGCCGCTGGTGTTCAAGGAAATCCGGGGCTACCAGTGACAGCGCCGCCACCGATCGGACCCGCCTGATGCGCCGCCTGCAGCTTTTCTTCTACGGCAACGGCAACCTCGCCGGCCTGGCGCTGGCCCTGCTGGGGCCGGTGCTGCTGTTTGCCGGCGTGATCGGCGCCGGCTGGGGCTGGATCACGCTGGGCCTGTACGTCGCGGGCCTGCTGCTGGGCTGGGCCCTGCAGCCCGCGGGCGCCAGCTTCGAGCGGGCGCTGCAGCAGCACTGGAGCGCCGAGGACATCCGCGAACGCATCGACGAGCTGGTGCAAAAGGCCCGTCCGATGCTCACGCCCGAGATGCAAAAGCACCTGGACAGCGTGCGCGGCTCGGTGCACGAGGTGCTGCCCTCGCTGGCCGACGCCGGCCCGGTCTTCAACGACGGCCTGTTCACCGTGCGCGAGACGGTGCTGCAGTACCTGCCCGCCACGCTGTCGCACTATGCGGCGCTGCCGCCGCTGTTCCGTGTCACCCAGCCCGTGCAGGACGGCAAGACGGCCAGGCAACTGCTGACCGAGCAGCTGGCGCTGCTGGCCGGGCAGATGCAGCAGGTGGTGGCCCATGTGGCGGCCAGCGATGCGCAGGCGCTGCTGGCCAACGGGCGCTTTTTGAAGCAGAAGTTCGACCAGCCGGATTTCCTGAAGTGAGGCGCCCGCAGGGTCGTCCCGCCACGCTGCGCGGACCCTGTGTTAGCATGCTCCGCCATGCAGCCTGCTGCATTCCCGTCTTCCAGACACCTGAACTCTCGATCCAAGACAGCCATGAACGGTACGCCCGTTTCGATCATCGTTGCACAGTGGTGGCGCTTCCAATAAGGAAGCGGCACGTCGTTGCGGTTGCGTACCGCGCCTTGCCGCCGTGACGGCAGCAAGGCTCACCCAGCAGATGGCTCCCCGGCACGGCGGCTCCCAGAACCCAGGAGATTGCCCAGATGCCCTCAGATTCCCCCTTCCAGACCCAGGCAGCATTGCGCGCATTCCCGCGCCAGCCTTCGCTGCGGCATGCCCGCGCCACCCGTTTTTCCCTTTGAGACCCAGGAGCCGGTATGACCAGACTGCTGATGATCGACAACTACGACAGCTTCACCTACAACATCGTCCAGTACTTCGGCGAGCTGGGTGCCGATGTCACCGTGGTGCGCAATGACGAGGCCACGCTGGACGAGGTGATCGCCCTGGTCGAGCGCGAGAAGATCGACCGCCTGGTGATCTCGCCCGGCCCCTGCTCGCCGGCCGAGGCCGGTATTTCCGTGGCGGCCATCCAGCACTTTGCAGGCCGCCTGCCCATCCTGGGCGTGTGCCTGGGCCACCAGAGCATTGGCGCGGCCTTCGGCGGCGACATCGTGCGCGCGGGCCAGCAGATGCATGGCAAGACCAGCGTCATCACCACCGACCGCAAGGGCGTGTTCGCCGACCTGCCCGAGCAGTTCACGGTCAATCGCTACCACTCGCTGGCCATTGCGCGCTCCAGCCTGCCCGAATGCCTGGAGATCACGGCCACCAGCGAGGACGGCGAGATCCAGGGCGTGCGCCACACCAGCCTGGCCATCGAGGGCGTGCAATTCCACCCCGAGAGCATCCTCACCGAGCATGGCCACGCCATGCTCAAGAATTTCCTGGAACAGAAGGCCTGAGCAGGCCGGCACCCAACCGAGACACCGCAATGACCCAGATCACCCCCCAGGAAGCGCTGCAGCGCACCATCGAGCACCGCGAAATCTTCCACGACGAGATGCTGCACCTGATGCGCCTGATCATGCGCGGCGAGCTGTCGCCCGTGATGACGGCGGCCATCGTCACCGGCCTGCGCGTGAAGAAGGAGACCATCGGCGAGATCACGGCCGCGGCCGAGGTCATGCGCGAGTTCTCCAACAAGGTCCATGTGGAGGACAAGCGCCACCTGGTGGACATCGTGGGCACAGGCGGCGACGGTGCCAACACCTTCAACATCTCCACCTGCTCCATCTTCGTGATCGCGGCGGCGGGCGGCAAGGTCAGCAAGCACGGCGGGCGCAGCGTCAGCAGCAAGAGCGGCAGTGCCGACGCCATGGAGGCGCTGGGCGTCAACATCCAGCTCAGCCCCGAGCAGATCGCGCGCAGCATCGCCGACGTGGGCATCGGCTTCATGTTCGCGCCCAACCACCACCCGGCCATGAAGAACGTGGCGCCCGTGCGCAAGGAGCTGGGCGTGCGCACCATCTTCAACATCCTGGGCCCGCTCACCAATCCGGCCAGCGCGCCCAACATCCTCATGGGCGTGTTCCACGAGGACCTGGTCGGCATCCAGGTGCGCGCGCTGCAGCGCCTGGGCGCCGAGCACGCCATCGTGGTCTATGGCCGCGACGGCCTGGACGAGATCAGCCTGGGCGCGGGCACCCTGGTGGGCGAGCTCAAGGACGGCGTGGTGCGCGAGTACGAGATCCATCCCGAGGACTTCGGCCTGCGCATGGTGGGCACGCGCGCCTTCAAGGTGGACAATCCCGAGGAATCCAAGGCCATGCTGCTGGGCGTGCTCCATGGCGAGAAGAGTGCCGCGCGCGACATCGTCTGCCTGAACGCGGGTGCCGCCCTGTATGCGGCCAACGTGGCCTCCAGCATCGAGGACGGCATGGCCCGCGCCCAGGCGGCGCTGGACAGCGGCGCGGCCCTGGCCAAGCTCAACGAACTCGTGGCCTACACGGCCCGGCTGACGGCCTGAGCCGCGCAGCCCCCATCGACCACCGAATACAAGAAACCAAGGAAAGCAACGTGTCCGACATCCTCAAGCAAATCTGCGACGTGAAAGTGCAGGAAGTGGCCGCCGCCCAGAAGCGCATGCCCTTCGCGGACATGCGCCGCGACGCCGAAAGCCGCGTGCTCACGCGCGACTTCGTGGGCGCGCTGCGCGCCAAGATCGCCGCCGGCCAAGCCGGCGTGATCGCCGAGATCAAGAAGGCCAGCCCCAGCAAGGGCGTGATCCGCGAGGACTTCATCCCCGCCGACATCGCGCAAAGCTATGCCGATGGCGACGGCAAGGGCGTCAGCGCCGCCTGCCTCTCGGTGCTGACCGACAAGCAGTTCTTCCAGGGCAGCGTGGACTATCTCAAGCAGGCGCGCGCCAGCTGCCACCTGCCCGTGCTGCGCAAGGACTTCATGGTCGATCCCTACCAGATCTACGAATCGCGGGCCATGGGCGCCGACTGCGTGCTGCTGATCGCCGCCTGCCTGGACGACGCGCAGATGGCCGAGATGGAACAGATCGCCCACAGCCTGGACATGGCCGTGCTGGTCGAGGTGCACGACGGCGCCGAGCTGGACCGCGCCCTGCGCCTCAAGACCCCGCTGGTGGGCATCAACAACCGCAACCTGCGCAGCTTCGAGGTCAGCATCCAGACCACGCTGGACCTGCAAAAGAACGTGCCCGCCGACCGCCTGCTGGTCACCGAGTCGGGCATCGGCAGCCGCGAGGACGTCAAGGCCATGCGCGATGCCGGCATCCACAGCTTCCTGGTGGGCGAGGCCTTCATGCGCGCCAAGGAGCCGGGAGAGGCGCTGGCCAAGCTGTTTGCCTAAGACGCGTCGTTGTGCGGGCCGGCCGGTGAATCCGGGGTCCGCACGATGCGCACCACCCCGAGCTTGAGCCCCAGCATGGCCAAGATGCGGTTCATGGTCTGCACGCTGCCTTCGCTGCGCTCCTGCTCGATGTCCTGCAGCGTTCTATAGGAAACGCCGCAAAGCTTGGCCATCTCGGCCGTGGTCAGCCGCATGGTCTTCTTCAGATGCCGCACGGCCTGCGGCAAAGACCATTCGGGGTGGGCCAGCACATCGTCAATAGCCTGCCTGCGCAGCTCCAGCTGCTGGGCAATGGGAATGGGGGTGAAACGCTTGTCCATGGTCTTCAGCGCAGCGCAGCGAGCTCCTGCGCACGTGCCAGGAGGGCGGGACGCAGGTGGCCGAGAACCTCGGGCTCCAGCCCTAGCGCCAGACCGTCTGCGGCGATGCGCTCCAGCGCGGGAATCATGGCCTTGAGGCCTTTCACCAGTGGATCGCGCTGCAACGGATCCGACTGCGTGCCCCGGCGTTTTCGAGGGAGCTGCGCGGCCAGCGCACAGACGCTATCCAGCACACGGCCCCAATCGGGCCGGCCGCCCTGTTCATCCCGCCAGCGGATGCGTCGGGCAATGCCGTCCGGGTGGAGATACATGGGCGCAAAGTCGTACAGGGGCGTGAGCGCGATGCGGCCGTCGAAACCGCGCTGCACGGCGGTGTTGCGCGCGTGGTTGTCCTTGTTGCCCAGGGCCAGGTTGGCAATGTCGCGTTTGATGTATTCGAGCACTTCCTGGTGCAGTTGTAGAGTGCAGTTTGCGGTCATTTACACGAAATTCTAGGTAAAGCATTGGGCTGACTCAAGGTTTTTCGTATGTTTTTCCGTGTAACCATTGTCTGTCTTTGGGGAACCATTGGAGGCGGACGTACCTCCCCGCCGCAGGCAAAGGTATGCTTGCCGTGATCCAACAGGCATGGCGCTTGCGCCCATGCATTTCAGCTGTACTTTATTGAGGGAGGCTGCTGCCTCGGCATGTGGCGGCGGTGCCCCCATCCGCCATGGCCCTTCAAGACGACGCAATCGCCCCGGCGCAAGCCGACCAACTCCAATCCGCCGATCCCGCCGACTGGCCCGTTGCGCCCGACTGGCAGCCCCTGGTCGAGGACTTCTTCGCGGGTGCCACGGGCCAGCAGCTGCTGACCTTTCTGCACCAGCGCCTGGAAGCCGGCGCCGTGATCTTTCCGCCCCAGCCGCTGCGCGCGCTGGAGCTGACACCGCCCGATGAGGTGCGCGTGGTCATCCTGGGGCAGGACCCCTACCACGGCCGGGGGCAGGCCGAAGGCCTGTCGTTCTCGGTGGCGCCGGGCGTGCGCATGCCGCCCTCGCTGCAGAACATCTTCAAGGAGATGCAGCGTGACCTGGGCGTGCCCTTCCCGCCGTTCCCCAACCCGGGCGGCAGCCTGGTCAAGTGGGCCAGGAACGGCGTGCTGCTGCTCAACACCTGTCTCACGGTGGAGGAAGGCCAGGCGGCCAGTCACTCGGGCAAGGGATGGGAGCTGCTGACCGATGCGGTGATCCGGCACATCGCCCAGGGCACGCGCCCCGTGGTCTTCATGCTCTGGGGCAGCCATGCGCAGTCCAAGCGCGCCTTCATTCCGGGCGACCGGGGCCATCTGGTGCTGACCAGCAACCATCCCTCGCCTCTGTCGGCGCTGCGCCCGCCCGTGCCCTTCATCGGCAACGGGCACTTCGGCAAGGCGCGCGACTTCCGCGCCCAGCACGGCTACTGAGCGGCCCGCTCGGGGCGTGGCTCCACGATGGGGAACACGCTGTCGAAGCGGTCCAGCATGGACATGAGCGCCGTCACATTGGAGGCGTCGCCCTCGATGCGCAGCTGGCCGCTCTTGATGGCCTCGGCCATCGTGGTCTCCTGGCCTGCAATGGCGTCCAGCGTGGCGCGCGTCAGGCGCAGGCTCGCGTGGGCGGCGGGCGCAAGGCCCGGGCTCTGGGTGAGGGCGCTGTTCTCCAGGTTCAGGCTGCGCTGCTCGCCGGTGTCGGTGAAGGTCCAGTTGAGCACGATGCGCTGGCCTGCGGCCTTGCCGGCGTCCAGCCGCACGCCCAGGTAGTCGAAGAACATCTCCAGCGGCAGGCTGCGCACCAGGTCGCGCGCGGCGCTGCCGGGCCTGGGCAGTTGGGGCACGCCCTGGCGCAGCTCCGCCGCGCCCTGCAGGAAGGCGTTGCGGGCCGTGGCCGATTCCATCTGGTAGCCCAGCTGTTCATAGGCATTGGCGGCCAGGCGGCGCGCGGCCTGGTTGGCCGGGTCGGCAAAGACCAGCTGCGAGGCGATCTGCGCCACCCAGCGGTATTCGCCGCGCTCGTAGTCGGCCTGCGCACGGCGCAGCACGGCGTCGGCGCCACCCATGTACTCCACGGTCTTGCGCGCCGCGGGCACGGGCGGCAGCGCCTCCAGTTGGGCCGGGTTGCCTTCGTAGTAGCCCAGGTAGTGCTGGTAGATGGCGCGTATGTTGTGGCGCAGGTGGCCGTAGAAGGCATGTGTGGCGCCGTCGCGGGCCAGGGATTCGGGCATCTTCAGCATCTCGGCGATCTCCGAGCCCACGTAGCCGTGGTTCATGAGGCGCACGGTCTGGTCGTGCAGGTATTTGTAGGTGTCGCGCTGGCCGGCCAGCATGCGCTGCAGCCGGGGCTGGCCCCAGACCGGCCAGTGGTGCTGGGCGATCAGGATCTCGGCCTTGCCGCCATAGGCGTGCAGGGCGTCGTTCAGGTGGCGGGACCAGCCCAGCGCGTCACGCACCTGGGCGCCGCGCAGCGGCAGCAGGTTGTGCTGGGTATGCACGGCGATCTCGGCCATGTTCAGCACCTTGAGCTGGGGGTAGTACATGATCATCTCGGCCGGCGCCTCGGCCCCGGGCGTGAGCGTGAATTCGATGTCCACGCCGTCGATGCGCAGGGTCTCGCGCGGCTTGTCGATCACGCGCGTGGGCGCGATCAGCCCCATGGTGCCGGGCGCACCCGCCTTGCCCAGCCCTGCGTCCACCTGTCCCCTGGCATCGCGCGGCAGCAGCATGCCGAACTGGTAGAGCGCGCGCCGGCCCATGGCATGGCCGGCGATCACGTTCTCGCCCACGGCCTCGGCCATGAAGCCCGCCGGGGCGATGACCTGGACGCGGCCTGCATCCACCTCTTCCTGGCGCACCACGCCGCGCACGCCGCCGAAATGGTCCACATGGCTGTGCGAGTAGACGACGGCCACCACGGGCTTGCGCGGTCGGTGCTGGTAGTACAGGTCCATGGCGGCCTGGGCGGTCTCGGTGTACATCAGCGGATCGACCACGATCAGGCCGGTCTCGCCCTCGATGATGCTCATGTTCGACAGGTCCAGGCCGCGCACCTGGTAGAGCCTGTCCGTCACATGGAACAGGCCGCTGACGCGGTTGCGCTGGGCCTGGCGCCACAGCGCGGGGTGCACGGTGTCGGGCGCCTGGTCCTGCTGCAGGAATGCATAGGCCTGCATGCCCCAGATGGGCCGGCCCTGGGCATTGCGCACCAACAGCGCATCCGCCGAGGCGATCAGGCCGCGTTGCGCGTCCTCCATGGCCTGGGCGTCATCCTGAGGCTGCTGCGCCAGCGCAGCCTGCTGGGCCGCGCGCGTGGCCGCGCTGGCTGCTTGTGGCCGGGCCATGTCGGAGACCGGCAGGCTGCTGCCTGCGCAGGCGCTCAGCAGGGCGGCGGCGGCCAGGCAGGCCAGCAGGCGGCAAGGGCGCGCCAGCGCGCGGGGCAGGGGGTGTGAGGCTTGCATGGGAAGGTCTCCTGGCATGTGTTCGATGTCAGCGGCGAAAATACGCAGGCCCGCCGGCTGTGTCTGTCAGCCACCCGACATCCCTTTCCATGCAAGCTTCCCTCGCCTCTTCCTACCTGCCCACGCTGCGCGCCGGCCGCTGGTTCAGCGCATTGGCGCCGCAGTTTGCCGATTTGCTGCTGGCCCTGGCCCAGCCCCGCCGCCTGGAGGCGGGCGAAGCCCTGTTCCTGCGCGGCGATGCGCTGGAGGGCGGTTTGTTCGCCGTGGTCCGCGGCAGCGTCGGTTTCTCCGGTGTGGGCGGCCAGAGCGAGCAGGCGCGCGAGGCCCTGCTCACGCGCATGGGCCCGGCCACCTGGTTTGGCGAGATCGCGCTGTTCGACGGCTCGCCGCGCACCCATGATGCCCACGCCATGGAGCCCAGCGAGGTGCTGCAGGTGCCGCGCCAGCCGCTGCTGGACTGGCTGCAGCAGCATCCTGCGCACTGGCATGACCTGGGCGTGCTGATGTCGGGGCGCATGCGCGCGGCCTTCGCGGCGCTGGAGGACCTGGCCCTGATGCCCGCACCACAGCGCCTGGCGCGCCGCCTGGTGGCCATGGCGCGTGGCTACGGCGAGCGGCTGGACGATGTGCCGGCCCGGCCGCGCCTGGATATCACGCAGGAGCAGCTGGCGCGCATGCTGTCGATCTCGCGCCAGACCACCAACGTGCTGCTGCAGGGCCTGCAGGCGCGGGGCCTCATCCGGGTGCAGCGCGGCGAGATCGAGATCCTGCAATGGCAGGCGCTGTGCGCCGAGCGGTTCTGAGCGGCGCAGCCAGTCAAGGGCTGTTGTTCAGACCACCAGCGCATTCTCCACGTCCTGCACCTTGCGGCGCGCCAGCGCGAGATTGGCCTTGGCCTTGTCGAGCACCAGGTACAGGAACAGGCCCTCGTGGTGGGTGGAGGGGCGCAGGATGTGGTACTGCCTGCTCAGCGTGATGAGGATGTCCTCGATGGTGTCTTCCAGGCCCAGCGAGCGCATGGTTTTGAGTTTGGCGCGCACCAGTTCGGTGTTGCCGGCGGCAGCCAGCTCCAGGTCCACGCCCGAGCCGTCCTGCCCCAGGATCATGCCGCTGTTGTAGTCCACCAGTGCAGCGCACATGGCGCCGTCGCAGCGCATCAGTTCATCCATGGTTTGCTTGATATTGGCCATTGTTTTCCTAACTCCCTTGTGTTGCGAAAATGTTCTGCACCTTCGCGGTGCCTTCTTGCCGGATGCATAGGAGCAGCCCTTGCCTGCCTTTGCCATCACGCTTGTTCCAGTGTCCGCACGGCCTCGCGCGAGACATAGAGAACCTGGCCCAGAACGGCCTCGCGCGAGGCCACCACGCTGATGACCAGCGTCAGGCCCGGGCGCTGTGCCTGCAGCATGACGATGAAGCCCTCGGCCGCCTCGACCACCACGTTGGCGCAATGCCCGAGCTGGTTCTCCTCGCCGGCGATCATGCCCAGCGCCGCCATCGAGCTGGCCATGGCCGACAGCCGCGCCGTGCTGCCCTGGCCTTGCGCACGGGCGGCCACCTCGAAGCCGTCCTCGGTGCTGACCACGCAGCCACGCACGCCGTGCAACCTGCTCATCAGCGACTGCACCGCCGCCTGGGCTGCAGCCTTCAAGGCAGCGTCATTCTTCATGGGACTTCTCCTGGGCAAGGGCTTCGATCTGCAGCAGCAACAGCTCGATCAGGGCCACCACCTGCTGGGGGTTGCGCACATCGGCCGGCACCACGGGGCACAGCAGGCCGCGCGATTGCAGGTGCACGGCAAAGCTGTCCAGATCAGGCGCTGTGTACTCCTGCATGCGGCATACCGCCACCACGCATGCCGTGCTGCGCAAGACATCGGACAGGCCCTGGACATAGATATCCAGGTCGGCCAGCGGATCGGAGCGGCTGTTGTCGATCAGCAAGATCACGCCCAGCGCGCCGCGCGAGAGGATGCGCCACATGAAGTCAAAGCGCTCCTGCCCGGGCGTGCCGTAGAGGTACAGCTTCTCGCCGTTGTCCAGGGTCAGCTCGCCATAGTCCATGCCGGCCGTCGTCAGCGCCTTGTCCAGGGTGTCATCGGTGTTGCGCACGTCGGTGCTCACGGGGGCGATCTCGCTGACGCAGCGGATGGCCGTGGTCTTGCCTGCGCCTGGGGGGCCGGAAATCAGGATCTTGAGTTCGCTCATGGGCGCGCTCCTGCAAACCGGGCCAGGCGAAGGCGTATGCGTTCGAGCACACCCCTGTCCGGCGCAGGGTTGCCGGGGTACGGTGCGGCGGGCGGGCGGGCCGAGGCCCAGCGCAGCAGGCCGGCGGCGTCCAGCTCGTTCAGAAAACCGGCGCAGATCTCGGGCGACAGGCCCGAGCGCTGGCACAGGGTCTGCATCGTCGTGGGCTGGCCTGTCAGCAAGGTGGCCAGGCGGATATGGTGGGATCTCGTCAGCAGTTGCGGCGACGGCCAGCGCCGCAGCTGCAGCAGCATCAGCTGATGCTGCGTGTGCAGGCCGCTGGCGTGTGCCTTGGCGCTGGCCGGTTTGCCGTGCACCGACAGGATGCGTGCGCCCATGGTGTTGAGGCATTCCTCCAGCGCCTCGGCGCGCAGGGGCATGCCCAGGTGGCCACCCGCAGGGAAGGCTCCCCTGGGTGGCCCTCCCACGCGCAGCGTCAGCGCGGGCGGGGCGGCAGGCGCTTGGGCCAGTTCGCCATGCACCACCGTCATGTCCGCCTGGGATTCACGCCACGTCCAGCGGTGCCGTGTGCGGTGATTCACCATCAGCACATAGGAGCGGAACAGCTTGGCGTCGCGGTCCGGCAGGCCATGCAGCATGAAGGTCAGCTCGGTTCGCTCATCCATGCTGTGCCTCCCGCTGCAATTGCCGCCTGCGCCCTCCGGTCTGGTTCGTGTACATGCCTTGCCTCTTCTTTGTAGGTCCGGCGATGGCCGGGTTGTCCATGAATTCATTCAGGAACGGGAGTCCAGGAATCCCGCAAGGGGAAGCCCGACGACAGAGCTGCGGATGATAGGAATGGCGCCGGCGGCTGGCTGTCCGGTCGCGCTGGAGAATCAGAATCGGCTGGGTCAGAATCAGAGTTGTCCTATCCGATTCGTGCCCAATCCGCTCCCAGCCTGAGCGGATCGAGCAAGGGCGATGGATGAATCGCGGGTCTGCAGGGCCGTAAAAATCGGAGCTTTCCGAGTTTTGTCCCTGCATCCCTGGTCGGACTGTGGTCTCTTTTCTGGCCGGCCTTGTGTGGGTGGTGCCTGGCGGGCGCTGCCCGCTGCCCGCCGTGTCCTCCGGTTACCAGGGACCGGGCAACCGCAGCTGCAGCATTTCCAGGAAGGACTGCGCCGCATGCGGCAGCGTGCGGCCGGCCAGGGTCTGCACCTCGATGTCGCGCAGGTCCATGCCCCGGTCGCTGAGCGCCACGGCCACCAGTGCGCCCGTGGCCACCATGTGGCGCGCGGCGATCTCGCTGGCCACGGCCACGGCGGCGCCCTGGGCTGCAAAGTTCAGCAGGGTCTTGCCGTGGTTGCTCTCCATCACCGGCATCAGCATCAGGCCCTGGCGGCTGCAGGCGGCGTCCAGCAGCTGGCGCACGGCCGTGTCGGCCGGCGTGAGCGCCAGCGGATGGCGCACCAGCTGGGCCAGCGACAGGCGCCGCGCCTGCGCCAGCGCATGGCCGGGGGCGACCAGGGCCACCAGCGGCGCGGCCACGCGGCAGGCCACGGCAATGCCTTTTTCGGGCGCGCGGCTGAAGCACAGGCCGATGTCGGCCGTGCCGCTGCGCACGGCCTCTGGCACGGCAGGCGTGGGCAGCACCATCACCTCGAAGACGATGCCGGCATGCGCGCGCTGGAACGCTGCGCACAGGCGCGGCAGGAACTCGTTGGCAAAGGCGTCTGAACTGGCGATGCGCACGCGGCCGCTGCGCAGCCCCTGCAGGGCCTCGATCTCGCCCAGCGCGCGCTCGGCATCCAGGCCGGCGCGGCGCACATGGTCGGCCAGGATCTCCCCGGCCGCATTGAGCACCATGCCGCGCGGGTGGCGTTCGAACAGCGGCGTGCCCAGCAGCCCCTCCAGTGCGGCGATCTGGCGGCTGATGGCCGAGGCCGCCACATGCAGCCGCGCCGATGCCTCGGTCAGCGATCCGCATTGCGCCACTTCATGGAAGTAGCGCAGCGCGGTGTCCTGCAGGAGAAGGTGGCGGGCGTCGGGCATGTCGCCCCGATTGTCATCAATTTGCCGCAGAGGCAACGCAGGTTTGCAAATTTGCTGATGGCGGCAAAGGGGCGAGGGTTCTACGATGGCCTGTTGCGGCGTTGCTGGGGAGCAGCGGCTGCAGCCGTCCAACCCCTGTCCAGGAGTGTGCCCATGAAGGCATTGCCCAGCGTTTTACTTCCACGCCGCGCCATCGTGGCTGCAGCCTGTGCCCTGGCTGGCGCCATCGCTCTGCCCGCCGTGGCACAGGGCCAGGCGTCCTGGCCCTCGCATCCGGTGCGCCTGGTCGTGCCCTTTCCGGCCAGCGGCGCCACCGACCTCGTGGCGCGCGTGGTGGCGCAGCGCATGTCCCAGGACCTGGGCCAGCAACTGGTCATCGACAACCGCCCCGGCGCGGGCGGCACCATCGGCACGGGCGAGGCGGCCAAGGCCTCGCCGGACGGCTACACGCTGCTGTTCACCACCAGCAGCACGCATGCCATCTCGCCACACCTGATGACCCGTCTGGCCTACAAGGCCGACAAGGATTTCACGCCGATTGCCGAGATCGGCGGGGCGGCCAGTATCCTGCTGGTCACGCCTTCTCTGCCCGCGCGCAGCGTCAAGGAACTGGTCGCCTACGCCAAGGCCCATCCGGGCGCCCTCAACTACGCCAGCAGCGGCAACGGGACCATCGTCCACCTGAACGCGGCGGCCTTCGCGGCGCGCGCGGGCCTGCAGCTGACCCATGTGCCCTACAAGGGCACGGCGCAGTCCATCACCGACCTGTCCGCAGGCCAGGTGCACCTGCTGTTCGACTCCATTCCTACCGGCATGCCCCATGTGGCCAGCGGCCGCCTGCGCGCGCTGGCCGTGACCGGCGACAAGCGCAGCGCGCTGGCGCCCGACCTGCCCACGGTGGCCGAGTCCGGCCTGCCTGGCTATTCTTCGGTCACCTGGTTCGGCGTCTATGGCCCGGCCGGCATGAAGCCCGAGCTGGTGGCGCGGATCAATCAGGCCTTCAACAAGGCCATCCAGAATCCCGAGGTGGTGGCCAGCCTGGCCAGGCAGGGCGTGGAAGCCGCATCGCCGCGCACGCCCGAGCAGTTCGCCGCCATGGTGCAGGCCGACAGCGCGCGCTGGGCACAGGTCATCAAAGACAACAAAATCACATTGGATTGAGTGAAGCACCCCCTGAGCGGCTTTGCCGCTTCCCCCTCTCCTGCGGGAGGGGGACGACGCCCTTGCTGCGGGGTGGCGCGGCCGGCGTAGGCCCTTGCTTGGCGTCCCTGAGCTGGGCCGTGCCTGCGGTTCCTCAAGCTATCGGTGGCGCGTTGGCGCTATGGAAATTGATATGACAAGCACTGTTACGGACTGGACACTTCCCTACGCCTCGCACCGCTCTTCGGTGCTGGGCCGCAACATGGTCTCCACCTCGCAGCCGCTGGCCGCGCAGGCCGGCCTGTCCATGCTGCTGGCTGGCGGCAATGCGGTGGATGCGGCCATTGCCACGGCCATGGCGCTGACCGTGGTCGAGCCCACGGGCTGTGGCCTGGGCAGCGATGCCTTCTGCATCCTGTGGGACGGCAAGGAATTGCACGGCCTCAATGCCTCGGGCCGCTCGCCCGAAGCCTGGACGCCCGAGTACTTCGCCGCGCTGGGCGGCATTCCCGAGAAGGGCTGGAACGCCGTCACCGTGCCCGGTGCCGTCTCGGCCTGGGTGGAGCTGTCGCGCCGCTTCGGCAAGCTGCCGTTCGAGCAACTGGCCCAGCCCGCCATCCGCTATGCGCGTGACGGCTTTGCGGTCTCGCCCACCATCGCCACGCTGTGGGCGCTGGGCGGCGCCAAGCTCGGCGACCAGCCCGGTTTTGCCGAGTGCTTCCTGCCCGATGGCAAGGCCCCCAAGGCGGGCGAGGTGTTCCGCAGCGAAGCCCATGCGCGCACGCTGGAGGAGATCGCCGCCACCAAGGGCGAGTCCTTCTACCGTGGCGCACTGGCGCGCTCGATGGCCGAGCACGCCAAGGCCTGCGGCGGCGCCATGACCGAGGCCGACCTGGCCGCCCACCAGGCCGACTGGGTCGGCACGGTGTCGCAGACCTTTGGCGATTCGGTGATCCACGAGATCCCGCCCAACGGCCAGGGCATTGCCGCGCTGATGGCGCTGGGCATGCTGGATGCACTGGGCGTGGGCGCCGAGCCGCTGGACGGCGTGGAGTCCGTGCACCTGCAGGTCGAGGCCATGAAGCTGGCCCTGGCCGACCTGCACGAATACAACGCCGACGGCGACCACATGCGCGTCGAATCCGCCCATCTGCTGGACGCCGGCTACCTGCGCGAACGCGCGGCGCTCATTGACCGCGAGCGCGCCAGCGCGCCCACCTACGGCGCACCGCGCCCGGGCGGCACGGTCTACCTGGCGGCGGCCGATGCCAGCGGCATGATGGTCTCGTTCATCCAGTCCAACTACATGGGCTTCGGCTCGGGCGTGGTCGTGCCGGGCACCGGCATCAGCCTGCAAAACCGCGGCCACGGCTTCACCACGCAAGCCGGCCATGCCAACGAGGTCGCGCCACGCAAGCGCCCCTCGCACACCATCATCCCGGCCTTTGCGATGAACGCCGACGGCACGCCCCAGATGGCCTTCGGCGTCATGGGCGGCCCCATGCAGAGCCAGGGCCACCTGCAGATGGCCCTGCGCGTGCTGCGCTACGGCCAGAACCCCCAGGCCGCCGCCGACGCACCGCGCTGGCGCGTGACGGGCGGCAAGGGCGTGGCCGTGGAGCCCGCCTTCGACGCCGAGGTTGTCGCCGCCCTGCGCGCACGCGGCCACGAAGTCACGATCGAGGAAGGCCATGGCGTCTTCGCCTTCGGCGGCGCGCAGCTGGTGCTGCGCGACGGCGACCACTACATCGGCGGATCGGACCCGCGCAAGGACGGGGGCGTGGTGGCGTTCTGAGCCCGCGAAAGCCCCAAGGCCTGCCGCGCAGATCGAGTTCGCTTTAGAGTCATGGCATCGAAATCTTGATGCCATGGTGCGAACGGAGGTGGATGCAATGACGGCCAGAGATGATGAATCGGCGCTGCTATCGCGCTGCTCCTTCGTCGCCCGGGAGCGTGCGCAGCCCGCCCAGGACCAGCGCGAAGCCAACGTGTTTCGCCTGGCCGCCATGATCGTCCGTTCACGATTCCCCCAGGAATCTGCGAGCCTGATGCAGGCCAGCGAGCGATATTTCGCCTTGCATCCAGAAGAAAGACTGCCATCGGAAGATGTGGTCAGGCGGGGTTGGGTTCTGAGCCTGCCCCGTCTGCGCGACATGCTCAGCCGCCGACTTGCCGCGTATTGAATCCATGGCCCACTAAGGGCTTGCAAGGTCTGCCCACGCGATTCGAATAACGGCCTGTACGCTGCCTCCCCCGCTCACCCCCAGCGCAACACCCAATCCGCCCGCCCCCGCGTTGCCGCAATGCGGCGCGCATTGGGCTCGTCCACCTGCGCCACCCAGTCGCGTGCGGCCTGGGGGCTGCGGCCGTGGAGTTCGTGGCGGCGGGTCAGGCGTTCGATGCGAAGGCGGTCGTCCATGTCCACGTACCAGACCTCGTCCAGCAGCGCGCGCACGGCATGCCAGTGCGTGCCCGGCGCATCCTGTTCCTCCATCAGCAGGTAGTTGCCTTCGGTGATGACCAGGGGCACGCCGGGCGCGATGGCGATGGCGCCTGCAATGGGCTCCTCGATGGCGCGCCGGAATTCGGGGGCGTAGACCGTTTCACCGGCTACGGGCGCGTGCAGGCGGCGCAGCAGGGCCATGTATCCGGCCGAGTCGAAGGTGTCGGGTGCGCCCTTGCGCTGCGCGCGGCCCAGGCGCTGCAGCGCGGACTGCGCCAGGTGGAAGCCGTCCATGGGTACGGCCGCCGCCAGCGGGCCCAGCGCCTGCAGCAGGGCGGCGCAGGCCGTGCTCTTGCCTGCGCCGGGCGGGCCCGCCAGGCCCAGCAGGCGGCGGGGGCCGGAGCGCGCCAGCGCAAATGCACGCGCCAGGGCTTCGGGCGGCAGGATGGCCGTCATGCGCGTGCCTGCTGCGCGCTGGCCAGCCCGTCTGCCATGAAGCCGCGTGCGTGCAGGGCCAGGTCCATGCCGTCTTCCCACATCGGGCGCCAGATGGCCAGCGCGTTCGACAGCTGCTCGTTGACGATGGCCGACGAGAAGCTCTCGAAGGTGACGGTGCCCTGGTAGCCGATCTGCGCGAGGGCACCGAAGAACTGCGCGAAGTCGATGTGGCCCGCGCCCAGGTAGCCGCGGTGGTTCTCGCCGATGTGCACATAGCCCAGCCGCTGTCCGCAGGCCAGCACGGGCGCGGCGAGGTCGGCTTCCTCGATGTTCATGTGGTAGGTGTCCAGGTGCACGCAGACATGGGGCTGGCCGACTTCGTCGATGAACTCCAGCGCCTGCGCGGCCGTGTTCAGCAGATTGCTTTCGTAGCGGTTGACCACCTCCAGGCCCAGCGTGACGCCGCGCTCGCCCGCGAAGTCTGCAATGCGCCGCACGGCCTCGATCGCGTTGCGCCGGCCCCGTGGCGTGCAGGGGTGGCCGTATTTCGCCATGGCGCCGTAGAGGATGCCGCCAAAGTAGCGCCCGCCCAGGCGCGCCGTGATGTCCACGCCCTCTTGCAGCAGCGCCAGGCCACGCGCGACCACGGCGGGGTCTTCGCTGGAGACATCGGCCTCGAAGGTCAGGCCCCGCGAGCAGCCCACGCCCAGGCCATGCTCCTGCAGCAGATCACGCGTGAGCGCCAGGTCCATGAGCCGGGGGCCGTGCAGGGACAGCTCGACCAGGTCGTAACCGGCCTGGCGCGTCTGCTCGATCACATGGCGGGTGGAGGCCGGCGACAGGTCGCCGGCCCAGACAAGGGCGTGGATGCCGAGGGGGTTCATAGGGGCTCCGGGTGGACTCTGCGAGAGAGTGAAGGGGAGGGGTCGGCGGGTGCCCGGGCACGGCCCCGCCAGCGCGCGAGCAGGTGGCGCGCGGCCACGGCGGCGATCATGGTGGCGCCCCACAGGGCCTGCGTGAGCTGGGCATTGGCGCCCAGCAGGTTCACCCCGCTGGACAGCACCTGCAGGATGAGCAGTGCGACGAACAGCCCCGACACCCGGCCGAAGCCGCCCATGGGATCGGTGCCGCCCAGGATGGCCGCAAGCACCGTGACCAGCAGGTAGGACTGGGCGTAGCCCGCGCTGGCCGAGTTGAAGCGCGCCATCATCAGCACGGCGGCGATCCAGCACAGCAGCGTGGACAGGGTGTAGACGCCGATCAGCACGCGGCGCGTGTCGATGCCCGCATGGCGCGTGGCCTCGGCATTGGAGCCGACCATGCGGATGGCCAGCCCGTGGCGTGTGCTGCCCAGGTACAGGCCCACCAGCAGGCACGCGGCCGCGAAGATCCAGAACGGCAGCGGCAGGCCCAGCCACTGGGCCGAGCCCAGGGCCTGGAAGGCATCGGGAAAGCCTGCAATGGGCTTGCCGCGCGTGAGCCAGACGCACAGGCCGTTGATCAGCGACATGGTGCCCAGCGTGACGAGGATGGGATGGGCGTTGACGCGCGCCACCAGCCAGCCGCTGGCCAGCCCCACCAGCAGGCTGGCGAGGGCGCCCACGGTCAGTGCTGCGGCGATGAGCAGGCCCTCATGGCCCGACAGGTCCAGGCCCAGCGCCGACAGGCCTCCCACCAGCACCCAGGCCATGGCCAGGCCCGCCATGTTGGCGCTGGCGACCACGGCCAGGTTGATGCCGCCACTGACCAGCGGCAGCATCTGCGCCAGTGCCAGCAGGCCCAGCTCGGGGATCTGCAGCAGTACCGATTGCAGCGTGCCCAGGGTGGCGAAGCTGCCGGGCAGCAGCAGCGTGAACACGGCGCACAGCAGCGCCAGCAGCGCGATCAGGCCCAGCGGCGCGCCAGTGCTGCGGTTCATGGCGCGGCCCCCGCCAAAGGCGCTGCAGGAGTGGCGTCAGTGCTGCACTGCCGGGTTCTTCGCTGCGTGCGCCGCAGTCCCGTTGCGGCCGCGCAGGCCAGCACCACGGCGCCCAGCAGCACCTGGAAGAAATACGGCGACACGCCCATCAGGTTCAGCCCGTTGCGCAGCACGGCCAGCAGCAGCACGCCCATCAGCACACCGCCCACGCTGCCCGTGCCGCCGAACAGGCTGGCGCCGCCCAACACGGCGGCCGCGAGCACGAACAGCTCCGTGCCGACCAGGGCGTTGGGCACCGACTCGCCCACGCGGTGCGCCTGCACCAGGCCTGCGATGGCCGCCATCATGCCGAGCCAGCCATAGGCCACGCCCTGGATGGCGCCCAGCCCGATGCCCATGCGGTGCGCGGCCTCGGGGTTGCCGCCGAAGGCGTACAGGCGCCGCCCCAGCGCGCTGCGGCCCAGCAGCAGCGCGGTCAGCACGGCGGCTGCGCCGGCCACGACGATGGGCAGGGTCAGGCGCACGGGGTCTGCGCCATCGGCGCCCGCGAAGCGGGCCAGCACCACGGAATCGCTCCACCACGACGGCAGGTCGTAGATGGACCGGCCGCCCGTGCCATGCATCAGCAGCGCGAAGTACAGGTTCAGCGTGGAGATGGTGATGATGATGGAGGTGGCGCGCAGGCGGTGGATGAGCAGGGCGTTGAATGCCCCCAGCGCCAGTCCCGTGGCCAGGCCCAGCGCGATGCTGGCCGCCGGTGCCCAGCCCAGGCGTGTGGCCGCGAGGGCCGCAAGGTACTGCGCCACCGTGGCCGTGGCGGCAAAGGAGATGTCGATGCCGCCCGCGACCAGCACCACCAGCAGGCCCACGGCCATGATGGCGGTGACCGATGCGCCCTCGGCCACGTCCATCCAGTTGCCCAGCGTCCAGAAGCCCGGCGCCAGGGTGCCGAACAGCAGGGCCATGGCGGCAATGGCCAGGCCCAGCCGGGCCACGGGGTGGTGCAGCAGCGCGTGTGCGTGTTCAGGCATGGACGGCCTCCTCGATCCGGCTTTCGGAATGCACCCCCGGCACGAACTCGCCGGCCATGCGCCCGCCGCGCATGTGCAGCACGCGGTCGCAGTGGGCATGGACCTCGGCCACCTCGTCCGAGATGACGATCACCGCCATGCCCTGTGCGGCGAGCCCGTGCACGATCTCGAAGATGCCCTGCCGGTTGCCGATGTCCACGCCCACGGTGGGCGAGTCGAGAATCAGCAGGCGTGGCGCGGTCGCCAGCCAGCGCGCCAGCACCACGCGCTGGGCATTGCCGCCGGACAGCTGGTGCACGGGTGCGTCCAGCGCGGGCAGGCGCATGTGCAGGCGGTCGCGCCACTGGGCTGCGGTGGCGGCGCGGCGGCGGGCGGGCAGCCAGCCCAGCGGGCCGGACAGGCGCGGCAGCATGGCCAGCACCAGGTTGTCCTGCACGGACTGGCGCAGGTTCAGGCCGAGGGACTGGCGGTCCTCGGGCACATAGGCAATGCCCGCCGCCATGGCATCGCGGTTGCTGCGCAGCGCCAGCGTGCGGCCGCCCAGGCGGATGCTGCCGCGATCGGGCCGGCGCATGCCGAACAGGCCCAGGGCCAGCTCGGTGCGGCCGGCGCCCAGCAGCCCGGTCAGGCCCAGGATCTCGCCCTCGCGCACGTCGAAGCTCACGTCCTCGTAGTCGCCGTCGCGGCCCAGGCCGCGCACTTCCAGCAGCGCGGGCGCGGCGGACATGTCGCGCGCATGCAGTCGCTCATCCACTTCCTGCCCGGTCATCAGCGTGGCCAGTTGCCTGCCCGACAACTGTTCGGCGGGCCAGGTGCCGAGCTTGCGCCCGTCGCGCAGCACGGTGACGCGGTCGGCGATCTCCATGACCTCGTCCAGCTTGTGGCTCACGAAGACGATGGCCATGCCATCGGCCTGGAGCCGGCGCACCACGGCCAGCAGCGCATCGACCTCGGCACGCGTGAGCGAGGCCGTGGGCTCATCCATGAACAGCAGCCTGGCCCGGGCCGCCATGCCCCGGCAGATGGCCACAAGCTGGCGGCCCGCAATGGGCAGGTCGCCCACCCGCGCATCCAGCGGCAGCGCAATGCCCAGGCGCCGCAACACGGCCTGGGCCGCCTCGCGCTGGCGCCTGCGGCGCACGGGCGCCCACCAGCGGCCCATGGCCTGGTCGAAGGCGATGTTCTCGGCCACGCTCAGGTTGGGAAACAGCGACAGGTCCTGGTAGATCACCTGGATGCCCAGGGACTTGGCCAGCGCCGGGTCCAGCCGCTGCACCGTCTGTCCGCCGATGTCGATGCGCGCGCCCGGCTGCGGCGCGTGCACGCCGCTGAGCACCTTGATCGCCGTGCTCTTGCCGCTGCCGTTGCTGCCCATCAGGCAGTGCACCTCGCCGGGCATCACGTCCCAGTCCAGCGCATGCAGTGCGGTGGCGTCGCCAAAGCGCACGGTGACCGCCTGCATGCGGACCAGTGCCGTTGTGGTGGCATCCATGGCAGCGCGCGGCTCACAGGCCCAGGCCGACCAGCCGGTCTATGGTCTGCCGGTTGATCGGCTCCAGCTTCTGGCCCTGAATGTTGCGGCGCTCGCGGTCCACCTGGACCTTGCCCAGGCCCGGTATCTCCATGCCGTCCGTGGGCTCGCGGCCGTCGATCAGCATCTTGCCCACATGCACGATCACCTCGCCGGCCAGCGCGGGGTTCCAGATGAAGCCCTCGCGGATCACGCCGTCGCGCACCAGCTTGGCGCCCTGGCCCGGCGAGAACGAGCCCACCACGGCAATGCGCTCGGCTTTGCGCGCATCGGCCACCGCGCGGCCCGCGCCAATGGGGCCCTGGCTGCCGAAGGCCAGAAAGCCCTTGAGGTCGGGGTGGGCGCGCATCAGGTCCTGGGCGCTGCGGTAGGAGTCGTCCAGGCTCTCGGCCACGCCGAAGCGCTCGGACACCAGCTGCATCTTCGGCCACAGCTTTTTCTGGTGGGCGATGGCCGCATCGGCCCAGGCGTTGTGCAGCGGCACGGTCAGCGAGCCCACGAAGACCACGTACTTGCCTTCGCCACCCATGGCCTTGCCCAGGCTGTCCATGTGGCGCTCGCCAAAGCCCGCGACGCTGCTCAGCTCGATGTTCCAGTCGGCGCCCTTCTGGTCGGGCGACTCGTGCGTGAGCACCTTGATGCCTGCGCTGCGCGCACGCCGGAACACGGGCTCCAGCGCCCTGGCATCGTTGGGCACCACGGCGATGACCTTGCTGCGGCGCGCGATCAGGTCCTCGACCGCGCGCACCTGCTGGGCCGCATCGGCCTCGGTGGGGCCGACCATGCCGCTGGAGATGCCCAGCTCGCGGCCTGCCTTGCGGATACCGGTCTCCATGGCGTTGAACCACGGAATGCCCCCGACCTTGGCCACCACCGACACATCCTCGGCACCGGCCGCGCCTGCCAGCACCGCCAGGGTGCAGGCCAACAGTGCCCTCGAGAACCGGCTGAATCCATGGAACATGGCGCTCCTCCCTCTGTTTTGCACAATCGATTGTGCAAACTATAGACAGATGGACTTTCATTGCCGATGCGGGATTTCCCGGGCCGCTGCTGCGTGCCGGCTCCGGTCCGCCCGAATCGCTGCCGCAGCGGCTACGATGGCCGCCGAGCGCTCCCGTCCCAACCCCTGCAGAGCACCGTGAACCGCCCCCGAACCTCCACCATCTACGACCTGGCCGAACTGGCCGGCACCTCGGCCTCGACGGTCAGCGCCATCCTCAACGGCAGCTGGCAGTCGCGGCGCATCAGCGAGGAGACCGCGCGCCGCGTGCAGCAGCTCGCCCAGGAACACAGCTTTGCCGTGAACCGCCAGGCCAGCGGCCTGCGCCGCCAGCGCTCGGGGCTGATCGGCATGGTGATTCCCACGCATGAGGACCGATTCTTCGGCGCGCTGTCCCAGGCCTTCGAGCGCCTGGCCCACGCGCGCGGCCTGTGCCCGCTGGTGGTCAGCACGCTGCGCGACGGCGCGCTGGAGGTGGAGACCGTGCGCTCGCTGATCGCCTTTCGCGTGGAGCACCTCATCGTCACGGGCGCCACCCGGCCCGACGCCATCAGCGCCGAATGCCGCCAGGCCGGCGTGCGCCATGTCAACGTGGATCTGCCCGGGAAAAAGGCGCCCTCCGTCACCAGCGACAACCGCTGGGGTGCGGCCGAACTCACGCGCCTGCTGCTGGCGCGCTCCAGGCCCCCGGCAGGTGCGCCGCAGGACGCCGTCTGCTTTCTGGGTGGCGTCCGCAAGGAGTACGCCACCGAGCAGCGCCTGGCCGGTTTTCGCGAAGCCCTGGCGCCCCACACGCCGGTGGCGGACGAGCACATCGTCTGCTGCGGCTACGACCCCGAAGCGGCCCGCCTTGCCATGGCAGCGCTCTACCAGCGCCTGGGCGGCCTGCCGCGCGCGCTGCTGTTCTCATCGGGCATCACGCTGCAAGGCGCCATCCGCTTCCTGCGTGGACTGCCCGATGCGGAACTGGCGCAATGCAGCTTTGGCAGCTACGACTGGGACCCCTATGCCGAATGCCTGCGCTTTCCGGTGCACATGGTGCGCCAGAACGTCGAAGGCCTGATGGCCGAGGCCTTCCGCGCCATCGATGGGGACGGCCTGCGCGCGGGGCAGGTGGTGCAGGTGCGGCCGCAGTTGGTGGAGTGGGGGATTTTGAGTCCCCTGCCATAGGCTCAGGGCTTTTGCCTGCTCAGTGCACGATCGCAGCGCTTGCAGGGTCTGCAGGGACAAGCTTGCTGAAGTGGATCACGTCGCTGACGATGCTTCTGAAGACTTGCTGGGTGTTTTTGGCGGCCTGTTTGTCGAATCTGTCATCGATCACGACCACGATGTTTTCTCCGTCATTGGTTTGCCGGTTGGTGATATCCACCAGCTTGTAGAGGGCGGGAGCCGCAGACTGCTGCGTTGGCTTGACGGCCAGATACCCAGAGCCTTCCATCTTGAAGTCCAACTCATGCCGCTTGCCCGAGCTTCCAAGGTATTCGGGCCTAAGTTGCAGCTCCTTGCCGGGGTACCTTTGGAGCAGGGCTTGTGCTACCTCCGTGGCAAATGCCGATCCATCGGCGTCCACGCCCTGGTGCTCCATCTCCCAATGGGTGATGGCTACAAGGCAGGAGATGTACCGTGCAAAGGCGTCGGCGGACGACGAGTCCGTTGACAGGATCTCTATGACGCCCTTGGCATTGAGTGAGGCCCCGTGTTTGCTCGCCAGGTTGCTGAGGAACCTCAGCTTGTGCCCTGACGAGAAATTCATCCCTCTGCCAATGAAGTGCAGGACGGTCTGGCCATCGTCGAAAAACCGATGTACGTCGTTGTCGAAACTCTGCACATACACAGGCACGGGGTCGCCATCGGCAAAACAGAAGGGCGTGTTGATCCTTGCAAGCGTGCCTTGCTCGTTGATGGGCTGGTACGCAAACCCGGTCAGGTTGAGAAGGTTCTGGCAGATCATGGTTGGAGCCTCAGCTGTTCTGGATCCTCAAGTGCGGGCCTGAATTCGATGTTGGTGCGTTGACAGAAAAATGCGAAAACATCATGGAAAGTCCGCCATGACTTCCACTCTGGAACAGGGTTTCGTGCATCTCCCAGATGCTCATGCGCTTGATCGTGCCAATTGTCGGGGTTGTAGCTTTTCGTCGTGATCTGCAATTGGTAAACCCTTGCCTTGGGCTGCTTCTTCATGTGACGGAACACACTCATCTTCAGGGTGATGAGCCCAGTATCCGAAGAGCGATAGAAGTTCAACTGGACCACAAGGCCTGTCCCCTTGCCGCTGTCCGTTACCAAGCCCTGTTCAAAGTTGAACGCTCCCTGTGGCTTGTCCAGTAACTTCCAATCGTCGGCCTCGGCGTCGTCGCAATAGTGACGTTCTGACAGTATCTGGCGAGCCTCCGCCTCGTCAAGACTATCCACCCTCTCCTCCTTTCATGTTGTTTGTGCAGGAGTTGCCGACAGCCAGCGCAGTGGCGCTGCTCACCTCCTGCCCTTGGTCACAACCGCGCTCGCCCTTTGATTCTGGAGTGCGCCGACCTTGACGCATGTTGTATCGCATCAACGCGATCAAGGGTATTGCGTCTGGATCCATTGGCCTTCATCGCCCTGCACCCACCAACCCCGGCATCACCGTGAAATCCACCTGCGCCTGCGCCAGTTGCTGCATGGCCGGGATCAGGGCGCGGGCGTCGCCGCGCCGCCATTGGAAGGCGTAGTGCAGGGGAGCGAGGGCGGCTTTGGGATGGGCGCCCCCGACGGCGCGCAGGCCCAGGGCGGCGATCCAGCCGGTGGGCAGGAAGCCCACGCCCAGGCCGGCGCGCAGCATGCCGGCCACGGCGCCCCAGCTGTTGCACAGGATGCGCTCGCGCACGCTGGCGCCCTGGGCGAGCAGCCAGTCGTCCAGCAGGCGCGTGGTGCCGGCCTGCGGGGGCAGGGTGACCAGCGCATGACGCTGCAGCAGGGCCGTGGCGCCCAGGCGGCCCGCGCCTGCCAGGCCGGGGGCCACGGCCCAGGCAAAGCGTGCGGCGCCCACGGGGCGGGACAGCAGGCTGCTGCGCGAGGAGCGGCCCGCGATGACGGCAAAGTCCAGTTCGCCGTCGTCCAGGCGCTGCTCCAGCACGCCGCCCACGTCCACATGGGGCTCCAGCACCAGCTGCGGATGGGCCTGGCGCGCGGCGGCCACGAAGGCCGGCAGCCAGGTCAGCGCCGACAG
This sequence comes from Delftia sp. WY8, assembly GCF_018437695.1. Classification (NCBI taxonomy): domain Bacteria; kingdom Pseudomonadati; phylum Pseudomonadota; class Betaproteobacteria; order Burkholderiales; family Comamonadaceae; genus Delftia; species Delftia sp. WY8. Next base: position 3,252,620 of record NZ_CP049795.1, on the reverse strand, counting down.
GTCGCCCACGCCGAAGCGGCAATGCCCGGCCAGCGCCTCGCGCGTGTCCAGGGCCTGGCCCAGTGCGGCCATGGCGTTGAGCACCTCCAGCGCGGCGGGCAGCAGGCGCTGGCCGGCGTCGGTGAGCACGGCGCGGTGGCCGCTGCGGTCGAACAGCGGCTGGCCCAGCGCGGACTCCAGTTCCGTGATGCGCTTGGACAGCGAGGACACGGACAGGTGCACGCGCTGCGCTGCCGTGGCGAAGTTGCTGCAGGTGGCGGCCCACCAGAAGGCTTCGAGCTGCTTGACCGAGGGTGTGGACATGTGTTTGTCATTGGCAAAAAAGCGAACAAGTGCATTCTAAATAATCCACTTTCATTCAATGGATGCGCGGCCTACAGTGGCGCCGGTTCCTGAACATTCCGAGGTCCGCACCATGGCCGCCATCGCTTCCTCCTCTGCCTCTGCCTCTGCCTCCACGCCTTCGGCATCCGCCCTGCCAGCGCCGCGCGCCCCGGCCGTGCTGCGCCGCATGCTGTCGCTGCATGATTTCGAGGAGGCCGCGCGCCGCAGGCTGCCCCGGCCCATCTTCGGCTACATCGCCGGGGCGGCAGAGGACAACGCCTCGCTGCGCGACAACCGCGAGGTGTTCGGCGAATGGGGCCTGACCACGCGCGTGCTGGCCGATGTGTCGCAGCGCTCGCAGGCCGTGGAGCTGTTCGGCGAGCGCTATGCCAGCCCCTTCGGCATTGCGCCCATGGGCATCAATGCGCTGTCCACCTACCGGGGCGACCTGGTGCTGGCGCGCGCGGCCCAGCGCGCGGGCATTGTGTCGGTGATGAGCGGCACCTCGCTGATCCCCATGGAGGAGGTGGCGCGCGAGAGCCCGGCCACCTGGTTCCAGGCCTATATCCCCGGGGACCAGGCCCGCATCGACGCGCTGATCGACCGCGTGGAGCGCGCAGGCTTTCGCACCCTGGTGGTGACGGTGGACATACCGATCTCCGCCAACCGCGAGAACAACATCCGCACCGGCTTTTCCACGCCGCTCAAGCCCAGCCTGCGCCTGGCCTGGGACGGCATGGTGCGCCCGGGCTGGGTGGCCGGCACCTTCCTGCGCACGCTGCTGCGCCACGGCATGCCGCATTTCGAGAACTCCTTTGCCACGCGCGGCGCGCCCATCATGTCGTCCAGCGTGATGCGCGATTTTTCGGCACGCGACCACCTGAGCTGGCACCACATCGAGGCCATCCGCCGCCGCTGGAAGGGGCCGCTGGTCATCAAGGGCGTGCTCAGCGTGGAGGACGCGCTGCAGGCCCGGCGCGTGGGGGCCGACGGCATCGTGCTGTCCAACCATGGCGGGCGGCAGCTCGACGGCGCGGTGTCGGCCATGCGCATTCTTGAGGACGTGGTGGCGGCCCTGGGGCCGGACTATCCCGTGCTGATCGACGGGGGCTTCAGGCGCGGCTCCGATGTGCTCAAGGCCGTTGCGCTGGGCGCGCGCATGGTGCTGGTGGGCCGGCCCTTCAACTATGCCGCCGCCGTGGGCGGCGAGGCCGGCGTGCTGCACGCCATCGGCCTGCTGCGCGACGAGGTGGACCGCAACCTGGCCATGCTGGGCGCCTCCTCCTGCGGCGCGCTGGACCGCTCGCACATCGTGCGCCGCGCATCGGCCTGACAGAAACCTCCACCGTCCATTCAAAACACAGCCATTCCCAGGAGACATCCCATGAACCACTTCACTTCACGCCGCAGCCTGTGCGCCCTGCTGCTGGCCGCAGGCGCCGCACCGGGCGCCATGGCGGCCGATGCCGGCGCCTATCCCACGCGCCCGGTGCGCCTGATCGTGCCGTTTGCGGCCGGCGGCACCACCGACATCGTGGCGCGCGCGATCGCGCCGCGCATGGCCGAGGCCCTGGGCCAGCCGCTGGTGGTGGACAACAAGGGCGGCGGCGGAGGCGCCATCGGCGCGCACGAGGCCGCGCGTGCCCAGCCCGACGGCTACACGCTGGGCGTGGCCACCGTGTCCACCACGGCCACCAATGCGGCCATCAACCCGCGCCTGCCCTACAACCCGCTCACCGATTTCACGCCCATCACCAACATTGCGGCCACGCCCAATGTGCTGGCCGTGCATCCGGGCTTCAAGGCGCAGAGCTTTGCGGCCTTCGTGGAGGAGGTGAAGAAGAACCCCGGCAAGCATGCCTACGGCACGGCGGGCACGGGCTCCATAGGCCACATGCTGATGGAGCTGATGTCCAGCCGCTCGGGGCTGTCGCTCACGCATGTGCCTTACCGGGGATCGGGCCCGGCGCTCAACGATGCGGTGGCGGGCCAGGTGCCCATCGTCTTCGACAACTTGCCCTCGGCCCTGCCCTTCATCAAGGCGGGCCGGCTCACCGCGCTGGCGGTGGCCGCGCCCGAGCGCCTGGCCCAGCTGCCCCAGGTGCCCACCTTCAAGGAGCTGGGGCTGGAGCCGGTCAACCGCAGCGCCTTCTATGGCATCTACGGCCCCAAGGGGCTGTCGCCCGAGATCGTGGCGCGCCTGCATGCGGCCGCCCAGCGCGCGCTGGCCAGCCCCGAGGTGCGCCGCCAGATCGAGGACACTGGCTCGCGCGTGATCGGCAACCGTCCCGAGGAGTTCGCGCGCGAGATCGCGGCCGAGAACGCCCTGTACCGCAAGATCGCCACGGAGCGGCGCATCGTGGCGGATTGAGGGGCAGCCGGCGAAAAGGAGGATAGGGGCTGCGAAAGAATTTTCACCCACGCTGTCACAACGCGCACGCCCCGCGCGTCTTGAAGGTATGGGCCAGCCATTCCGGCCGGCTGCTACATCCCTCAAGGAGTGTTTTCCATGACCGCTTCGTCTTCCGCTGCCACCGGCGCCCGTCCTCTTGCCGCCCCCACGCCGCGCCTGAACTTCCAGGCCGTCGCCCCCGAGCTGTACAAGGCCCAGGCCGGCATCAACGCGCTGCTGCACGAGTCCAGCCTGGGCATCCAGCTGCTGGAGCTGGTGTTCCTGCGCGTCTCGCAGATCAACGGCTGCGCCTTCTGCGTGGACATGCACACGCGCGAACTGCTGTCCCGGGGCGAGGACCTGCAGCGCATCAACAGCATCGTCACCTGGCCCGAGGTGGATTTCTACGACGGGCGCGAGCGCGCCGCCCTGAATTGGGCCGAGCGCTGCACGCGACTGAGCCAGGCCCATCCCGAGCAGCAGGACTTCGAGGCGCTGCGCCCGCATTTCAGCGAGCGCGAGATGGTGGAGCTGACCTATGCCATCGGCAGCATCAATGTCTGGAACCGCCTGTGCGCGGGCTTTGCAGCGCCCGTGGCACGCAAGCCGATCAAGCTCTGAACGCCTGCAAGCCACTCACTCCGCCGAGAGCTTTCGCTCCTTCACCAGCCTGCCCCACTGCTCGTACTCCTTCTTCATGAAGGCCGCGAACTCGGCGCGCGTGGTGGGCTGGGGGGTGAGGCCGTGCTTGTTCAGCGCGTCCTTGACGCCGGGGTCATTGAGTACCTTGACGATCTCGGTGTTCCAGCGGTCCAGCATCGGCTTGGGCGTCTTGCCCGGTGCCACGAAGGCATACCAGTTCAGTGCCTCGAAGCCGGGATAGCCGGCTTCGGCCACCGTGGGGATGTCGGGCATGTACGCCGGGCGCGTGAGGCCCGTGGTGGCCAGCGGGATCAGCTTGCCGGCCTCGATGTGGGGCAGGGCCGTGGGCGGCGCTGCGAAGTAGCTGGTCACGCGCTCGCCCAGCAGGTCCTGCAGCGCGGGCGCGCCGCCCTTGTAGGGCACGTGCACCATGTCGATGCCCGCGCGCTGGTTGAACAGCTCGCCTGCCAGGTGGGAGGCCGAGCCCGCGCCCGTCGAGGCGTAGTCCACCGTGCCCGGGTTCTTCCTGGCCTTGGCCACGAACTCGGCCAGGGTCTTCACGCCCGCGCCCTTGTGCACCACCAGCACGTTGGGAAAGTTCACGCCGCCCGAGATGGGCGCCAGGTCCTTGAAGGGGTCGTAGGGCAGCTTCATCAGGTGCGGCGCAATGGTCAGCGGCCCCACCGAGCCGAACAGCAGCACCGAGCCGTCGGCCGCCGCATTGGCCACCTGCTGGTGGGCGATGTTGCCGCCCGCGCCGCCCTTGTTCTCCACCACCACGCTCTGGCCGATGTTCTCGCCCAGCTTCTTGGCGATCAGGCGCGCGGCCGCATCTGCGGCGCCGCCGGCGGCGAAGCCCACGACCAGGGACACGGGCTTTTTGGGAGGAAAGTCCTGGGCCTGCGCGCTCGCGGCCAGTGCGAGCAGGGAGGCGGCCAGGGCGCTGGCGTGCAGGAAGTTGCGCTTGTTCATCATGGGGTTGTCTCCGTCATTGGCTGGGAATCGGGGCGGATGCGGCTAGTCGGCGCCCAGCCCGATGGGGCTGGGCTGGCGCTTTTCGGTGTTGTGGCGCAGCAGGGATGCCGTGCGGAACACGCCGTGCGCGAACTTGCCGTAGGGCAGGGTGGCGAACAGGGCGATCACCGCGCCCAGGTGCAGGCACAGCAGCAGGGCCAGGGCCGGCGTGCCGCGGCCCAGCCACAGCGCCATGCCGCTGGCCGCGACCAGGAACAGCAGGGCGATGAAGCCCAGGTCCATGGGTTTCTGGCGCGCGTCGCCATGCAGCGGGTGGCGCCTGCGGTTCAGGTGCCACAGGCCTGCGGTGCCCAGCATGAGGCTGGTGCCGCCCACGGCGCCCAGCAGCTTGGGCAGGCTGGGGAATTCGTAGGGCGCGGCCCAGCCGAACACGTAGTGGTAGACCGTGGCCAGCGCCGTGGCCGCAAAGCACAGCATGAATCCGTAGAAGGTCAGGTGGTGAAAACGCCTGCGGCTCAGGGTGTAGGCATCGTCCTCGTTGTGGCAGCCCTCGCCGTGGCCGCCGTCCAGGTATTTGAGGCGCAGCACGTCGTGCGCGGCCTCGGCCGCCGCCGGCGTGCCCACGTCCACGCCGCCGGTGGCGGGCTTGACGTCCTTCCAGAAGCGGCGCACGCCCATGGCCAGCGCCAGCACCACGAACAGGAACACGGGCGCGAAGATGCCCACCAGCAGGTTGTGCGGGAACAGGTTGTAGAAGTTGGCGCCCAGGTCGGCGCCCCACAGCCGGCCCAGGCCGCCCTGCAGGGCCACGGCCAGCACCAGGAACAGCGACAGGCCTGCGGCCAGGGCCAGCGACAGCGTGAGCCCGTTCCTCTGGTACAGGCGCCCCAGGGCGGGCGGCCAGGCGTAGTCGGCATAGGTCTGGCCGCGCACCTCGGCCATGGCCTTGGGGATGTTGATGGCGAATTCATGCGGCGGCGCGTACTGGCAGGCATGCAGGCAGGCGCCGCAGTTGTGGCACAGGTTGGCCAGGTAGTGCACATCAGCCTTGCCGAACTCCAGGCGCCGCGTCATGGCCGGGAAGACCGCGCAAAAGCCTTCGCAGTAGCGGCAGGCGTTGCAGATCTGCAGGGCACGCGCCACCTCGCCTTCGGCGGCAGTTTCGGTGGAGACCGGCAGGATGGGAATGACCCGGCCGGCGGCCAGGTCCTGGGCTTCTTGGGCCAGGGCGTTCAGGGTCTGCATCTCGGTCAAGCCTTCTCTGTCACTGCGCCGCGCACGGCGGGGTGGCCCGTGGCGGCCAGGGCCGCGTTGCGGCCCGCGATGCGGCCGAAGGCCGTGCCGATGGACATGCCCACGCCGGCCGTATAGCCCTTGCCCAGCACGTTGCCGGCCATCATTTCGCCGGCCACGAACAGGCTGGTGCTGGGCTGGCCGGCAAAGCGCACGGCCGCCGTGTCGTCGGTCTCCAGGCCCAGGTAGGTGAAGGTCACGCCGGGGCGCAGCTGGTAGCCGTAGAAGGGCGCCGTGTCGATGGGGCGGGCCCAGTGGGTCTTGGCGGGCACCAGGCCCTCGGTGTGGCAGTCGTCCAGCGCCGTGTGGTCGAAGTGGCCGACGCGGCAGGCGCCGTTGTAGGCATCCAGGGTCTGCATGAAGCGTTCCTCGTCCAGGCCCAGCTTGCGTGCCAGCTCGGGCAGGGAGTCGGCGCGCACGCCCGGGAAGACCGGCGGCATGAAGCGGCCAATGGCCTTGGCGTCGATCACGGACCAGGCGGTCTGGCCCGGCTGCTGGGCCACCAGGCGGCCCCAGATGGCATAGCGCTTGGGCCAGAAGTCCTCGCCCTCGTCGTAGAAGCGCTCGGCCTCGCGGTTGACCACCACGCCCAGCGAGACGCAGTCGATGCGCGTGCAGATGCCGCCGTCGTACAGCGGCGCGCGCGCATCGATGGCCACCATGTGGGCCTGGGTGGGGTCGCCGATGCGGTCGGCGCCATGGTCTTCGAGCAGGTGGCGCAGCAGCACGCCGCGGTTGAAGGCCGTGCCGCGGATCAGGAAGTTGTCGGACGGCCACTCGCCGCGCGCGTTCTGCCCCCAGGCCTCGCGCAGCCACTCGCGGTTGGACTCGAAGCCGCCCGCCGCCAGCACGCAGGTCTTTGCGGTGATGCGCTGCTCGCCCACCCAGGCGGCCCTGAACTCGCCGCCCTCGATCTCCAGCCGGTCCACGGGCGACGCGTAGCGCACCTGCACGCCCAGCCGTTCGGCGCTGCGGTAGTAGGCATTGACCAGGGCCTTGCCGCCGCCCATGAAGAAGGCATTGGTGCGCGCCACGTGCAGGGCTCCCGACAGCGGCGGCTGGAAATGCACGCCGTGGCGGCGCATCCAGTCGCGGCAGGTGGAGGAGGCGCGGATCACCATGCGCGCCAGGTGCTCGTTGGTGATGCCGCCCGTGACCTTGAGCAGGTCCTGCCAGAACTCCTCCTCGGGGTAGGCCTCGACCAGCACGTCCTGGGGCGTGTCGTGCATGCAGCGCAGGTTGCGCGTGTGGCCGGAATTGCCGCCGCGCCAGTCGCGCGGCGCCGCCTCCAGCAGCAGCACGCTGCGGCCTGCCTCGCGCGCCATCAGGGCCGCGCACAGGGCGGCATTGCCGCCGCCTATGACCAGGACATCGGGGTCCATGGAGTTCTCCTTGCATTCGCCATCGTGGGGATTGCGAATGTAGGGAGAACGCCGCGCGGCGGGCAGGGGCCCGCCGGCATGGGGGTATCAGTCTTCGTGATGGATGAGGGCCGTGCCGGCCCAGGCACCGCCGCGCAGCAGCTGGCGCACGCAGTCGATCAGCACCACGCGCGCGGCCAGGGCGGCGGGCGACAGCTCATCCTCGGAAAGGCTGCACAGCAAGTTGGTGCGCAGGGCATCTTTGTCCGTGATACGCGACCACTCGAAGCGCTGCGCGGCATCGGCATAGCGGCCCATGGAGGCCCAGGGCTGCACCGTGCTGCCCAGGCCCGCATCCACGGCCGCCATGACCATGGACAGCGAATCCACCTCCAGCACCAGATGCGGCGTGAAGCGCGCCTGCGAGAAGGCCGTGTCCAGCGTGCTGCGCAGGCCGTGCAGGCCCGTGGGCAGGATCAGCGATTCGCCGGCCAGGTCGGCCAGCGCCATCTGCGGCGGCAGCGGCTCGGGGTGGTGGCCACGCGCGCGGATCAGGAACAGCTCTTCCTCGATCAGCGGGTGCACCTGCCAGCGCCGCCCGCCTGCGCGGGCCTGACCGCCGTGCAGGCGGGCGTCGAACAGCACGGCCATGTCCAGCGCGCGCGCATTGAGCATGTCGGTCAGGTGGCCGGACATGCCTTCCACCATGTGCAGGCGCACATCGGGGTAGCGCGCGCGCATGGCCTGCATCATGGGCAGGCCCAGCATGGCCGAGGTGGTGGGCGCCAGGCCCACGCTGACCGAGCCCGACAGCCGCGCCTGCTGCGCGCTGCGCACGGCCTGCTCGGCATGGCGCAACGTGAGCTGGGCCTCGCGGAAGAAGGCCACGCCCGCCTCGGTGGGCACCACGCCGCGCGGCGTGCGCTGCAGCAGCCGGGTGGACAGCTCGCTTTCCAGGCGGCTGACCTGCTGGCTCAGCGCGGACTGGACCATGTCCAGGTCCAGGGCGGCGCGGCTCATGGAGCCCAGTTCGACGATGCGGACGAAGTAGCGGAGTTGTCTCAGTTCCATGGGGGCGGCGCTTGTGGTGTGCAGCGCCGATTGTCGGTGCAGACCGGGGCTTGGCCTCAGATGCCGCGCGGCAGCAGGGCCGCCAGGGCTTCGCCTATCGAGCGCGCAATCAGCTTCTGGCGCTCGCCGGGCATGCGCTCCAGCGTGGAGGCCACGCTGACGGCGGCCACGGGCTCGCCTTCGGCATTGCGCACCGCCATGCCCACGGCCAGCACGCCGCGCGTGGCGTGGTTGCCGATGACGGACCAGCCGCGCTGGCGCGTGGCCTTCACCAGCAGGGCCATGCGCTCGAGCGTCATGCCGCCGTACTGCTCCAGCACGGGCGCGTTGGCCACCATCGCGGCCTGCACCTCGGCATCGGGCAGGGCGGCCAGCAGGGCCAGTCCCGCCGCTCCCACGCCCAGCGGCTGGCGCGTGCCCACCTGGATCACCAGGATCTGCACCGGATGCGTGCCCACATGGCGGGCGATGCAGTGCGATGCCGCGCCTTCGCGCACGATGGCGAAGGCCGCGTCCGCGCAGCCCGCGCTCACGCGCTCCAGCACGGGCTGCAGCCGCACGGCCATGTTGGGCTGGCCCGCGCTGGCGGCCGTGGCCGCCAGCCGGTGGCCGGCCGCATAGCCGAAGCGCCCCCTGTGCGCCACATAGCCGCTGTCCACCAGGGTGGACAGCAGGCGGTACACCGTGGCGCGCTCCAGCCCCGTGGCGCGGCACAGGTCAGCGACGCGCAGGCCCTCGCGGCCTGCGGCCAGCACGGCGTCCAGCACCTGCAGGCCACGGCGCAGCGTGCGGCTGCCGGCATCGTCGGCGGAGACTGGAATGTCCGCTGGCCGGACGTTTGGATTGGTGCTGCGCGAAGCCATGGAAAAGAATTTCCCGGTGATTGCAGGCAGGGCAGAAAAGGGCCTGCGTGCAGCGCGCAGTGTGCCGCAGGCCGTCGAAAGCCCACACAGGCAGACATCAGCGGACATCAGAACGATCACCTGGAGACAAGACATGACAACCCCTGCCCGTTTCAATCCGTGGGCGCGCCGGCGCCTGCTGGCCTGTTCCTTCACCTGCGCACTGGCCGGCATGGCCGCCGCGACCGTCGCGACCGTGGCGTTGGCGCCCGCACCCGTGCTGGCGCAGCCGGCGTCCTGGCCGGCCCGGCCCGTGCGGCTCGTGGTGGGCTATGCGGCCGGTGGCGCCACCGACGTGATCGCACGCCTGGTGGCCGCCCGGATGGGCGAGCAGCTGGGCCAGAGCGTGGTGGTGGACAACCGCACGGGCGCCAACAGCAATGTGGGCGCCGAGGCCGTGGCGCGGGCGCCTGCGGACGGCTACACGCTGTATGTCTACACCATTGCCAACACCATCAATGCCTCGCTCTACCCCCGGCTCGGCTATGACCCGGTCAAGGACTTCGAGCCCATCGGCCTGATCGCCAAGATTCCCAACATCCTCGTGGTCAACCCGCGCCTGCCCATACAGAACGTGGCCGACTATGTGCGCCATGCCCGGCAGAGTGCGCAGGGCATCAGCTTCGCCTCGTCGGGCAGCGGCTCGTCGATCCACCTGTCGGGCGAGATGTTCCGGCAGCTCTCGGGCCTGCGCATGCTGCACGTGCCCTACCGGGGCAGCGCACCGGCCATCACCGACCTGCTGGGCGGGCAGGTGGATTCCATGTTCGACAACGCGCCCTCGGCCCTGCCCCATGTGCAGGCAGGCAAGCTGCGCGCGATCGCCATCACCAGCGCCCGGCGCTCGGCGCTGCTGCCCGATGTGCCCACGCTGGCGGAGTCGGGCTATGCGGGCTTCGACGTGCAGTCGTGGTTCGGCCTGGCCGCCCCTGCGGGCACGCCGCCCGCCGTGATCGAGCGCCTGAACCATGCCCTGAACACCGCCCTGGCCGCACCCGAGCTGCGCCAGCGCCTGGGCGAGATGGCCGCCACGCCCGAGCCCGGCACCCCGGCGCAGATGCGCAGCTTTGCGGCGTCGGAGATCAAGCGCTGGCGCGAGGTGGTCAAGGCCTCGGGCGCCACCGCCCAGTAGTTCGACACACGTTCGGCACAAGCTCAACACAACCGCACCACGAGGAGACGACCCCCATGCAACCCATTGATTTTTTCTGGCGCGCGGCCGAGCGCTGGCCGCAGCGCATCGCCATCGACGCACCGGGCGGCTGCATCCGCTATGACGCGCTGGCCCGCAAGGTGGCCGCGCTGGCGGCCGGCCTGCAGGCGCTGGAGCCTGCCGTGCAAAGCCGCGTGGGCATCTGCGCGGGCAACAGCGCAGACCATATCGCCGCCCTGCTGGCGGTGATGGCCAGCGGCAAGGTCTGGGTGCCGCTCAATCCCAAGAGCACGCAGTCCGAGGTGCGCCGCATCATCGATGCCACCGAGCCCTCCATCGTGCTGTGCGATGCGGGCGGCGCTGCACTGGTGCAAGGGGCGCCGGGCATCCACCTGATGCTGGGCGAGGGCACGGCGGCCCTGGAGCAGGCGCAGACCGGCGCTTTGCCTGTGACACCCGAACTGCCCGCCGATGCCATCCAGGCCATCAAGTTCACGGGCGGCACCACGGGCCTGCCCAAGGGCGTGATGCAGCCCTGCCGCGCCTGGATGGCCGGCATTGCCAACCAGATCCAGGCCTGGGGGTTCGATGAACATGACCGCTACGTCATGGCCGCGCCCATCACGCATGGCACGTCCACCTACCTGCTGCCCATCCTGGCGCAGGGCGGCTGCCATGTGCTGCTCGACGGTGCGGGTGCCGAGGCCGTGCGCAGCGCCTTTGCCCTGCGCGGCGGCACCGTGTGCTTCATGCCGCCCACCCTGATCTACATGCTGATGGCGCTGCCGGGCGCCAGCCGTGCGGACTTCCCCGGCCTGCGCCGCCTCATCTACGGCGGCGCCGCCATGCCGCCCGAGAAAATCCGCCAGGTGCGCGCCTTCTTCGGCCCCGTGCTGGCCACCACCTATGGCCAGACCGAGGCGCCGCAGATCCTCACGGCCATGCGGCCCGAGGACTTCGAGGACGAAGGCCTGTGGACCTCCGTGGGCCGGACCACCTGGTTCAGCGACCTGGCCATCATGGCGCCCGACGGCCGCCTGCTGCCCCGGGGCGAGGTGGGCGAGGTCGTGGCGCGCGGCGATCTGCTGATGAGCGGCTACTGGCGCCTGCCAGACAAGACGGCCGAGACCCTGGTGAACGGCTGGCTGCACACGGGGGACCGGGGCCTGATCGATGCGCAGGGCTACCTGCACCTCAAGGACCGCCTGAAGGACCTGGTCATCACGGGCGGCTTCAACGTCTATCCCGTGGATGTGGAAAACGCCCTGGGCCAGCATCCGGCCGTGCACGAGTGCGTGGTCTTCGGCATCCCCGACGACCACTGGGGCGAGGCCGTGCAGGCCGCCGTGCAATTGCGCGCCGAACTGCGCCCCGACCAGCGCCCGGACGAGGCCGAGCTGATCGCCTTCGTGCGCCAGCGCCTGGGCCCCGTGCAGACACCCAAGCGCATCCACTTTCACGCCAGCCTGCCGCGCTCGCCCGTGGGCAAGCTGCTCAAGACGGCCGTGCGCGAGCTTGCGCTGGCGCCCCGTTGATCCCGAACACCATCACAAGGAGACCCTGGCCATGGCCACGCACCAACCCCCCGTCACCCGCCTGTGCACCCACACCCTCACCAGCCTGCATTACCGCGATGCCGACCTGGTCGAGGACCTGATGGGCAAGAAGACCTTCACCGAGGTGATGCTGATGCAGATCCTGGGCCGCACGCCGCGCCCCGTGGACCTGCGCATCGCCGATGTGGTGCTCATCGTGCTCATGGAGCATGGCCTCACGCCCAGCGCCATCGCCACGCGCCTCATCTACATGAGCGCGCCCGAGAACCTGCAGGGCGCCGTCTCGGCCGGCCTGCTGGCCGTGGGCAGCTCCTTCGTGGGCACCATGGAGAACTGCGCCGCGCTGCTCGACCGCATTGCCGCCGCCGCCGACCCCGAGGCCGAGGCCCGCGCCATCGCCCAGCACCACAAGGCGTTGAAAAGCCCCGTGCCCGGCTTCGGCCACCACCTGCACAAGCCCGTGGACCCGCGCGCCTACAAGCTGCTGGACATGGGCCGCGCCGAACCCGAACTGGCGGGCAGCAGAATCCGCGCGCTCGAAACCCTGTCCGCCGCCGTGGACGCCGCGGCGGGCCGGCCCATCACCATCAATGCCACGGGGGCCGTGGCCGCCCTGCTGGGCGAGATCGGCGTGCCCACAGCCGTGATGCGCGGCTTTGCCGTCATCTCGCGGGCGGCCGGGCTGGTGGCGCATGTGGTGGAGGAGCAGCAAAGCCCGTCGGGCCGGTTCATCTGGGAAACGGTGGAGGAGGCCATCCCCTACGCGGGGCATGCAGTTTCCGCGAACGCTGCGTGAAGCAATGACCGATGGACCACCGCGCGCCATGCCGCGAGCATGGAGTCCATGCAACAAACCCATGGACTGTCCAGCGCCCTCGACGGCCTGCGCGTGGTGGACCTGTCCCGCATCCTGGCGGGACCCTGGTGCACCCAGAACCTTGCCGACCTGGGCGCATCGGTGCTCAAGATCGAGCGTCCCGGCACGGGCGACGACACGCGCGCCTGGGGCCCGCCCTTCGTGCAGGCGCCCGGTGGCGAGGCCGTGTCGGCCTACTTCCTGTCCTGCAACCGCGGCAAGCAGTCGGTGGCGCTGGACTTCACCGAGCCGGCCTCGCATGCCTGGCTGCTGCGCCAGATCCGCGATGCCGACGTGCTGGTGGAAAACTACAAGGCCGGCGCGCTGGCGCGCCACGGGCTGGACTACGCGGCGCTGGCCGCCATCAACCCCGGGCTGATCTACCTGTCGATCACGGGCTTCGGCCAGAGCGGCCCGTTTGCGCACAAGCCCGGCTACGACTATGTGTTCCAGGGGCTGGGCGGCCTCATGGGCTACACGGGCGTGGCCGATGGCGAGGAGGGAGCGGGCCCGCTGCGCACGGGCGTGGCCGTGGTGGACCTGATGACGGGCATGTATGCCACCAGCGCCGTGCTGGCGGCCGTGGTGCAGCGCCAGCGCACGGGGCGCGGCCAGCACATCGACCTGGCGCTGCTGGACGTGGCCGTGGCCATGAATGCCAACCAGGCGGCCAACTACCTGGTCAGCGGCGAGAACCCGCGCCGCACGGGCAACGCCCATCCCAATTGCGCGCCCTACGAGGTGTTTGCCTGCGAAGACGGCCACTTCATCCTGGCCATCGGCAATGACGGGCAGTTCGCCGCCCTGTGCTCCGTGCTGGGCACGGACTGGCACCTGGACGCGCGCTTTGCCACCAATGCCGCGCGCCTGACCGGCATGGCGCAGCTGCGCCCGCTGCTGCGCGCGGCGCTGGGCCGCGGGCCGCTGCAGGCCCTGACCGATGCGCTGGACACCGCCCAGGTGCCCTGGGGCTGCATCAACACCATGGAACAGGTCTTCGCCCATCCGCAGGTCCGGCACCGCCAGATGCTGCAGACGGTGGAGCACCCGCAGCTGGGCACGCTGAAGCTGGTGCGCAACCCCATGGTGCCGGCCGGCAGCGGCGCCCAGGTGCCGCCGCCGCCCGTGCTCGGTGCGGCGCCGCAGGACCTCTGAATCCCTAGACATCGACAAGCCAAGAAGGAGACAAGGATGACGAAACGCATGAAAGCACTGAAGGCCGCCGTGGCAGCCGCCGCGCTGGCGGGGATGCCGCTGGCATATGCAGCAGGGGCAGCGGGGGCGGCAGGGGCAGGAAGCTATCCCGAGCGGCCCGTACGCCTGGTCGTGCCCTATGCGGTGGGCGGCGCCACCGATGTGATCGCGCGCGTGGCGGCGCGCTACCTGGGCGAGACGCTGGGCCAGGCCGTGGTGGTGGAAAACCGCCCCGGCGCGGGCGGCAGCACGGGTTCGGCCTATGCGGCCAAGCAGCCGGCCGACGGCTACACCCTGGTGATGATGGTGGAGAGCTCGCATGCCGTGAACCCCAACGTCTACGCCAAGCCCGCGTATGACCCGGTGAAGGACTTCACCCCCATCACCAACATCGCCAACGTGCCGGGCGTGATGGTGGTCAGCGCAGGCTCGGCCTACAAGAGCGCCAGGGACGTCAGCGACGCGGCGCGCGCCGCGCCGGGCAAGCTCAACTACGGCTCCTCGGGCAATGGCGGGCTCAGCCACCTGAGCGGTGCGCTGTTCGGCAGCACCACGGGCACCACCCTCACCCATGTGCCCTACAAGGGCCTGGGGCCGGCGCTGAACGACCTGATGGCGGGGCAGCTCGATGTGGTGTTCGACAACATGCCGTCCTCGGGCGCGCTGATCGCAGGCGGCCAGCTGCGTGCGCTGGCCGTGTCCAGCCCCGTGCGCCTGCCGGCCCTGCCCGGCGTGCCCACCTATGCCGAGGCCGGTCTCAAGCCCATGAACGACATGTCCTGGTACGGCCTGGGCGCGCCTGCCAGGCTCGATCCCGCCATTCTTGCCAGGCTCAGCGAAGCCATGCGCAAGACCTTGCAAAAGCCCGAGCTGATCAAGACCATAGAGCAGCAGGGCGCCGTCGTGGACTTCCAGGAGCCTGCGCAGTTCAGGCAGACGGTGGAGCGCTCCAACCGCGCCTGGTCCCAGCTGATCCGCGACATCGGTTTCGAGAAACTTTGAGGAGATCTGCCGTGCATGCACAAGTGACCTTTCCCACCCCGCAGACCGCCGTGCTCACCATCACGGGCGGCGGGCCGCTGAACATCCTGGGCACGCCCGTGATCCGCGCGCTGACCGCGCAATTGGCCGAGCTGGCCGAGCGCCCCGATCTGCACTGCCTGTTGCTGCGCGGATCGGGCACGCGCGCCTTCGTGGCGGGGGCCGACATCCGCGAGATGGCGTCGCTCAACGCCGCCTCGGCACGCGCCTTCATCAGCGGGCTGCGCGACCTGTGCAACGCGGTGCGGCATTTCCCCGTGCCCGTGATCGCCCGGTTGCAGGGCCATACGCTGGGCGGCGGGCTGGAGCTGGCCATGGCGGCCGACCTGCGCATCGCGGCCGATGATGCCGTGGTGGGCATGCCCGAGGTCAAGGTCGGCATTCCCTCGGTGATCCACGCGGCCATGATGCCCGCGCAGATCGGCGGCACGCGCGCCAGCTGGCTGCTGCTCACGGGCGAGAACATAGGTGCCCTGCAGGCCGAGCGCTGGGGCCTGCTCAACGAATGCGTGCCCGGCGACCAGCTCGATGCGCGCATCGCGCAGATTGCCGAGGGGCTGGGCGGGATCGGCATCGAGGCGCTGCGCCAGCAAAAGCGCCTGCTGCGCCGCTGGGAGGGCATGGGCGTGGACTCGGCCATCACCGACAGCGTGGCCGAGTTCGGCGCGGCCTTCAACACGGGCGAGCCGCAGCACCACATGAATGCCTTCCTGGAGCGCAAGCAGGCCAAGGCCCAGGCCCAGCACTGAACCCAGGCCGGGCCGGGCTAGGCCTTGTCGGCCAGCCCTTTCAGAAAGCTGCGCAGCCGCTGCGCGGTGGGCGTCAGCGGCCGTTCGCTGGAGCGCACCAGCTGCAGCGGGCGCCGTGCCCAGGTTTCCTCCAGCGGCAGGCAGGCCACCGCATGCGCGGTGCCGAGCCTGCGGTAGATGCTGTGCGGAATGATGGCCAGGCCCACGCCCTGCGAGACCAGCCGCACGATGGAGGTGAAATCGTCCACGTGGATGCGGCAGCGCAGCGGCCGGCCATGGCGCTTGGCCAGCTCGCGCAGAAAGGCGTAGTTGCTGCTGGTCAGCGCCATGCCCACGAAGGCATGGGACAGGGTGTCGAAGAACCGGCAGGAAGGGCCTTCGCCGTCCTCTTGCCTCTCGACCGGCTGGGGCACCAGCGGATGGCCGGGCGGGGCGATCACCACCAGGCGGTCCAGCGCAAAGGTCTCGCAGGCCACGGCGCCCGCCATGGGCTCGCCCGCGTAGACGCCCAGGTCGGCCTCGCCCTCGGCCACGCTGGCGGCAATCGTCTCGCTGGTCTGCTCCACCAGGGTGAGGTTCACCTCGGGAAAGGCGGTCAGGAACTCGCCGATGTGCGGGCCGATGAAGCCGTGCAGCGAGGAGCTGTTGGCCGCCAGCGTTGCCTTGCCCTGCAGGCTGCTGCCCAGCAGGGCGGCCTCGGCCTCCATGCCGTCGATGGCGGCGAACACGCCGCGCGCATGCTCGAGCATGGCGTGGCCTTCCTCGGTCAGCCGCATGCCCTTGTGCTCGCGCGTGAACAGCTGGCAGCCCAGGGCCTGCTCCAGGTTGCGCAGACGCTGGCTGGCGGCCGAGGGCGTCAGGTGCCGCGCCTGGCTGGCACGCGAGAGATTGCCGGCCTGGGCGATGGCCATGAACAGCTTCAGATCGGTCAGGTCGTAGCGCATGCGGGCGTTTCCTAGGGGGCAGGAGGGCCATTATTCCTGCTGGCGCAGGGCTGCAAAGCCCGTGGCGCGCAGCCTTTGAAGGGCGCTGGGATAATCGATGCCATGACTAAACACCGCGTCGTGGTGGGCCTGTCGGGCGGTGTGGACTCCGCTGTCACGGCCCATCTCCTCAAGCAACAGGGCCATGAAGTGGTCGGCATCTTCATGAAGAACTGGGAAGATGACGACGACAGCGAATACTGCTCGTCCAATGTCGATTTCGTCGATGCCGCCGCCGTGGCCGACGTGGTCGGCATCGAGATCGAGCATGTGAACTTCGCCTCCGAGTACAAGGACCGCGTCTTCGCCGAGTTCCTGCGCGAGTACCAGGCCGGCCGCACGCCCAACCCCGATGTGCTGTGCAATGCCGAGATCAAGTTCAAGGCCTTCCTGGACCACGCCATGCGCCTGGGCGCCGAGAAGATCGCCACGGGCCACTACGCCCGCGTGCGCCAGAACCCCGGCACGCAGCTGTTCGAGCTGCTCAAGGGGCTGGACCCGGCCAAGGACCAGAGCTACTTCCTGCACCGCCTCAACCAGGCCCAGCTGTCCAGGTCCATGTTCCCCGTGGGCGAGCTGAGGAAGACCGAGGTGCGCCGCATTGCCGAGGAGATCGGCCTGCCCAACGCGAAGAAGAAGGACTCCACGGGCATCTGCTTCATCGGCGAGCGGCCGTTCCGCGACTTCCTGAACCGCTACATCAGCAAGGAGCCCGGCAACATCCTCGACGACCGCAACCGCAAGCTGGGCAAGCATGTGGGCCTGTCGTTCTACACGCTGGGCCAGCGCTCGGGCCTGGGCATCGGCGGCGTCAAGGAAAAGGGCGCACCGCGCGGCGGCGGCGACCATGAGCCCTGGTTCGTGGCGCGCAAGGAGCTGGACACCAACACGCTGCGCGTGGTGCAGGGCCATGACCATCCCTGGCTGCTGTCGCAGTCGCTGCTGGCCGACCAGGTCAGCTGGGTGGCCGGCCACGCGCCCGCCGAGGGCAAGGCCTACGGCTCCAAGACGCGCTACCGCCAGCCCGACTCGCCGGCCCTGATCTCGGGCGCCACGCCCGAGGGCTTCCGGCTGGATTTTCCCGAGCCGCAATGGGCCGTCACGCCCGGCCAGTCGGCCGTGCTCTACGACGGCGACGTGTGCCTGGGCGGCGGCATCATCGCGGCGGTGGATCCGCAGTGATGCAGCACTGATGCAGCACTGACGCGGCATTGATGCCGGGCAGGATGCGGCCCGTCGCGTTTTGCTATCGTCACGGGGGGCGGCACAACCGCCCCTTTTTCTTTTTCCTTTTGTTCTTCACGACAGCACCACAGGAGACCCCATGGCTTCATCGATTCTTGCGCGCCGGCATTTTCTGGGAGCGGCCCTGGGCGCCGTGGCCACGGCCGGATGCAACGGCGAGGTGTCCTGGGGCGACCCCATCGATCCGCCCGTGACGGACCGCGTCAAGCGTGCGCTCGATCAGCTCGACGGCCAGGTGCGCGCGCAGATGCGGCGCACGGGCGTGCCCGGCGTGGCCGTGGCGGTCGTGCATGATGGGCGCCTGGTCTATGCCCAGGGCATGGGCGTGCGCCGTCTGGGCTCGTCGCTGGCCGTGGATGCGGACACGGTGTTCCAGCTCGCCTCCGTCTCCAAGTCCGTGGGCGCCACCGTGGTGGCGCAGCAGGTGGGCCAGCGCCGCGTGTCCTGGGACACGCGCGTGCAGCAGGGCCTGCCCTGGTGGACGCTGGAGGACGCAGATGCCGCCCAGCGCATCACCGTGGGCGACATGTATGCCCACCGCTCGGGCCTGCCTGGCCAGGCCGGCGATGCGCTGGAGGAACTGGGCTTCAGCCAGCGCCAGATCCTGGAGCGCCTGCGCTATCTGCCGCTGCGGCCCGTGGGCACCCAGTACGCCTACAGCAACTTCGGCCTGACCACGGGCGCCGAGGCCGTGGCCGCCATCGCGGGCCAGTCCTGGGCCGCGCTGTCGCAGCAGGCCGTCTACGGCCCGCTGGGCATGACGCAGACCAGCTCGCTGTTTGCCGATTTCGAGGCGCGCGCCAACCGCGCGGCCGGCCACCTGCGCGTCAACGGCGTGTGGCAGGCGGGGCCCGTGCGCCGGCCCGATGCGCAGTCGGCCGCCGGCGGCGTCAGCTCCACGGTGCGCGACATGGCGCGCTGGATGACCATGCTGCTGGACGAGGGCCGCTTCGAGGGCCGCCAGGTGGTCGATGCGCAGGCGCTGCGCACGGCGCTGTCGCCGCAGATGCTGCAGTCGCCGGCCGGCAACGGCGAGCCTGCGCGCTACTACGGCTTCGGCTTCAACGTGGGCGTGTCCGAGGCGGGGCGCACCACCTACAGCCACTCGGGTGCCTTCGGCACGGGCAGCGCGACCAGCTTCACCGTCATGCCCGAGCTCAAGCTGGGCATCGTGGTGCTGACCAACGGCATGCCCATCGGCGTGCCCGAGATCGTGGTCTCGCAGTTCCTGGACCAGGTCGAATGGGGCCGCCAGCGCCAGGACTGGGAGAGCATCTGGACCAAGCGGCTGGCACCCATCATGCAGCCGCATGGCGAGCTGGCAGGCAAGACCCGGCCCCCTTTCCCCCGACCGCCCCGGCCGCTGGGCGCCTATGTGGGCAGCTACGCCAACCGCTTCTACGGGCCGGCCCAGGTCAGCCTGCAGACGGGCGGCGGTGGACTGCAGGTCAGCCTGGGTTCGCAGCGCATGCTGCTCAGCCACTGGGATGGTGAGGTCTTCAGCTTCGTGCCCGAGGGCGATTCGCCGGGCAGCCTGTCCAAGGCCACGTTCGACGGCAACCAGCTCACGCTGGAGTATTTCGACGATGTGCTGACGCCGGCCGGCGTCAGTGCGGGGATAGGGCGCTTTTCGCGCTGAGGGTGGCCTGCTCCGTGCCTTCGTGCAGGTGATCGCCGGGCACGGGCAGCCAGGCGGCCAGCAGGGTGGCGCCGGGTTCTGAGTCCATGTCCAGATGGCCGCCCAGGCGCTGCAGGCGCGCCTGCATGCTGCGCAGGCCCACGCCCATGCCGGCCTGCTGCACGGCGGCCACGTCAAAGCCTGCTCCGTCGTCGGTGATGCGCAGCATCAGCCAATGCTGCTCGGGCCACTGCAGCTGCACCTGCACGCACTGGGCGCGGCTGTGCTTGATCACATTGGCCAGCGCTTCCTCCAGCACGCGCGTCAGCGCCAGGCACTGCAGCGCACCGGGCGGCTGCGGCCAGGCGGCCGGCACCTGCCAGTCGGACTGCATGTCCAGCGCGTCGAACAGGCTGGCAAAGCGGTGGCGCAGCGGCGCGATCCAGGCCTGGGGCGTGTCCGGCACGGTGACGGAGACGCTGGTGCCGCTGTCGATCATCTGGCGCAGGTCGTCGCGCAGCAGCTTGAGCACGGACAGGAACTGGCGGTTGTGCATGGGGGTGCCCGCCTGCTCCACCATGGCGATGGAGCGCACCAGGGAGCCGCCCAGGCTGTCGTGCAGGTCGTGCGCCAGCTGCATCCGTTCCTGCAGCCGCGAGTGGCTGAGCGCCAGCGCATGCTCGCGCGCCAGCGTGCCGCCGAGCTCGTCGCAGGCACGCGCTACGCTGTCGGTCAGCTCCTGGTTGAACTGTTCGATGCGGCGCATGCTGAGCACGAACTGCCGGCCCAGCACCATGGACAGGGCCAGCATGGTCAGCGGCGCGGTATAGGGCATCCAGGGCGTGGCGGGGCCGATCACCTTCTTGAGCGCCAGCATGTCGTGCAGGCCCGCGCACAGGAAGACCAGCAGGCAGGCCGCGTAGACCAGGTGGCCTGGCTCGCGCGTGCGCCAGGCGTGCAGCGGAAAGTGCAGCGACACGGCCACGCAGATGCCGAAGTACACCAGGCCAATGTGCAGCACGCCGTCCACCAGCGACCAGGGCGCGAAGATGGCGGCGGCCATGCCGGCCAGCGTCAGCGCCCACAGCAGCTTTTCCAGCCGGGGCAGGTGCAGCCTGCCGAAGCGCCAGGTGAACAGGCAAAAGCTCTGGCCGAACAGCAAAAAGACCAGCAGGTTGCCGCGTGCCACGGCCAGGGTGTCGGGGAAGGGCCAGGCCTCGGTGGCCAGGATATTGGCCAGGAACAGCGCCCAGCAGAAGGCATTGAGCGCGTACCAGCCAAAGGCCTTGCTGGCGCGCCGCTGCAGCCAGGCAAAGGCGAACAGCACGCCCAGCACCAGCGAGACCACGATGTTCATGGCAAACAGCGTGCGCTGGTTCCACCAGGTCTGCGCGTGCCACTGGCGCAGCGCCTCGGGCTCGCCCAGGCGCACCTCGCCCAGGCCGGGCGTCTGCTCGGCCAGGCCGTGCACGCGTATCCACACGCTGTTGGTGCCCGCATGCAGGGCGGATTCGGGCAGCAGCCAAAAGCGCGGCATGTTCCAGCTGCGCGACAGGGGCTCGACCAGGTGCCGGTCGCGCCACAGCAGGTCGCCGTTCACGAAGACCTCGCCGGCCATGACCATGGAGTGCAGGGCCAGCGCCACGGGATCGGCGGCGGTGGGAGCGGTGGCAGCGGCGGCAGCGGGGTGAGCGCAGCCGCGCTGCCAGTCGATGCGGTACCAGACGGCGCCGCTGTAGCCGGGCCAGCGGTCCAGCCAGTGGTCGGGCAGGGTCACGTTGTGCCAGTCGCGTACCGCGCTGGCGATGGGCGGCGGTCCCAGGCCTGCGGCCTTGGCGGACTGGATGGACAGGATCTGCGGCAGGCAGGCCTGGGCCAAGGCGCAGGTACTGCACAGGAGGACCGCCAGGCCCAGTGCCAGGCACCGCACCGGGCCGAACCACCGGCGCCACCCGCCCATGGCCGTCAGCCCAGCAGTCCGCGCACGCGTGCCGTGTTGACGGCGCGCGTGCGCGAGGACACGGCCAGCTTGCGGTAGATGTGCTTGATGTGGCATTCCACCGTGTAGCGCGACAGGTGCAGCTGCTCGGCGATCTCGCGGTTGGTCAGGCCATCGGCCACCAGGCGCAGGATCTGGCTTTCGCGCGCGCTCAGCGTGGACTCGGTGCCGCCGCTTTCCGCCGTGGCGGGTGCCGCGCCCTGCAGCTCGGCGATCACGCGGCGCGCGATAAAGGGGTCGATGGGGGCGCCGCCGCGCAGCACGCTGCGGATGGACAGCGACACTTCCAGGTCGTCGCGTTCCTTGAGCACATAGCCGGTGGCGCCTGCGCGCAGCGCCGCGAGGATGGCGTCCTCCGTGCTCCAGGCCGAGATCACCAGGATGCCCACGGCCGGGTCTGCGCTGCGCATCTCGGCGATCAGGTCGATGCCGCTGCCGTCGGGCAGGCCCAGGTCCACCAGGGCCAGCGCCACGGGCTCGGCCAGGCAGGCGCGGGCCTGGGCCAGGGAGCCTGCGAACAGCAGGGCATCGGGCGTGTAGCCCAGCTGGCCCAGCACGGACTGCAGCCGCTGGCGGATCAGCGGCTCGTCCTCCACCACCAGCACCGGGGCCGGAAGCGTGGACTCTGGGACAAGCAGGTGGGCGGGCATGGAAAAGGCGTGCGCAGCGGCGGGCGTAAAAAGGGGCAGGATGGCCGCCCGACTGTGGGCGAAGCCCGCATCTTTGCATATCCCTGAAAACTGGTAATCGCGGGGGCGCGCGCCGCTGCACCGTCCATAATTCCGGCCCGGGCCGCACGGGCGGACCCTGGCAACGACACCTACCGAAAGGACGCCGCCGCATGGCACGCGTACGTGACCCTGCTGGCTACGATGGCCAGCGTGAAATGATCCTCTCCCACGCCGCCCAGCTGTTCGCGCAGCGCGGCTATGCGGGCACCTCCATGAACGAGGTGGCTGCGGCCTGCGGCGTCTCCAAGGCCACGCTCTACCACTATGTGCTCGACAAGCACGACCTGGCCGTGCGCATTGCCGAAGAGCATGTGCTGCGCCTCGAAGCCCTGGTCAACGACACCCTGCAGGCCCATGCCGATCCCGAGCAGCGCCTGCATGCGCTGATCCGCGGCTTCGGCCAGGAGTACGCCCAGGCCCAGAATGCCCACCGCGTGCTGACCGAGGACGTGCGCTTCCTGCGCGAGGAAGACCAGCAGCGCATCCTGGACGTGGAGCGCCGCGTGGTCGCGGCCTTTGCGCAGACCATTGCCCAGGTGCGCGGCGAGCCCGCCGACAGCGCCCTGGGCAAGCCCCTGGCCATGCTGCTGTTCGGCATGATCAACTGGACCTTCACCTGGCTCAAGCCGGGCGGCACGCTGGACCATGACGCCATTGGCACCATGGTGTCCCAGCTGTTCTTCGGCGGCGTGCGCGCGGTCAGCGTGCCGGACGCCAAGAAGCCGCGCAAGGCCCGCCAGGCCTAGGCTCGGCCCGGTCCCTTACCACCGGCGCTGCACGACCACGAAGCGGTCGGCCACGAAGGCCAGCGTGGTGTAGCTGGCATTGGCCGCGGGATTGCCGCCCGTGGCGTGGAAGTCGGAAAAACCGGCCGACTGGTTGACCATCACGCCCTGCGTGAGGTTGATGGACAGGGCCACGCGCGAGCGCAGCGCCGAGGCCGCCACGGCATCGACAAAGGCCGCATCCGTGGAGTACAGGCCCAGCGTCATCGCGCCATGCGCGCGCACGCTGCGCTCGGCCAGCTCGCGCGCGGCCTGGGCCGAGGGTACGGCCACCAGGTAGGAGACGGGGCCGAAGCATTCGCGCTCGTAGATGGCGGCGTCCGCCACGTCCAGCGCACGCAGCGCGGGCGTGCGCACCTCGGCCTGCGGGTATTCGGGATGGGTGAGCTTTTGCGAGGCGCGCACGGCGCGGCCCACGGTGGCGGCCTGTTCCACGCGCTCCACGGTCTGGGCAGAGCCTATGGCGCCCAGCACGGTGAAGGCCACCTTGGGATCGGCCAGCAACTGGTCGATGGCGGCGGCCAGATCGGCGCCGACCTGCTCGAAGCTCTTGTGGCCCTGGTCAGTCTCTATGCCGCCGGCCGGAACCAGCAGGTTCTGCGTGGTGGTGCACATCTGGCCGCTGTACAGCGACAGTGACAGGGCCAGATTGCGCAGCATGCCTGCGTAGGCATCGGTGGACTCGATCACCACCAGGTTCACGCCGGCCATCTCGGCATACAGGCGTGCCTGCGGCGCGTTGGACTGCAGCCACTGGCCGAAGGCATTGCCGCCGGTGAAGTCGATGGAGGCCACGGCGGCGTGCGTGGCCAGGGCCTGGGTCAATTCGGGCTTGTCGCTCACGGCCAGGGTGACGAGGTTGGGGTCCAGGCCCTGCTCGGTCAGCACATCGCGCAGCACGCTCACGGTGAGCGCGGCCGGCAGCACGGCGTTGGGGTGGGGCTTGACGATCACGGGGTTGCCCGTGGCCAGCGCGGCGAACAGGCCCGGGTAGGTGTTCCAGGTCGGGAAGGTGGCGCAGCCGATGACCAGGGCCACGCCACGCCCCACGATCTCGAAGCGCTTGTGCAGCACCGCGGGCGCATGCTTGCCCTGGGGCTTTTCCCAGACGGCCTCGGCAGGCACGTCGGCCATGGCCTTCCAGGCCACGGCAATGGCTTCCAGGGCGCGGTCCTGGGCATGGGGGCCGCCGGCCTGGAAGGCCATCATCGCGCCCTGGCCCGTGGTCAGCATCACGGCATGCGCGATCTCGAAGCTGCGCTGGTGGATGCGCGTCAGCGCCTCCAGCAACACGCCGGTGCGGCCCTGGGGTCCCAGCGCCTGCCACGCAGGCTCGGCCGCCTGGGCGGCATCCACCAGTGCCTGGGCATCGCACTCGGGGTAGCGGATGTCCAGGGCCACGCCATAGGGCGATTGCTCGGTGACCACGCGGGCGCGTTCACCGGGCTGGCGCAGCGGATAGTCCTTGCCGAACAGCGCCTGCACGGCGGCGTGGCCCTGGGCCTGCGCGGTCTCGCCATACACCTTGGGCGAGGGCGCTTCGGGGAAGGGCGACCAGTGGCCCCGGCGGGACAGGGCCTGCAGCGCGTCGTCGAGCAGGGGGCGGTGGCGTTCGTAGAGGGCGTGGGCGGGCATGGGATGTCTCCTGGTTTGGAATGTGGCGTCGCTATCAGGGTTAGTACCGGACAACAAGCCTTGTTGCTCAAGAAAGCTGCATCTTATAATCCTACCGTCCGGTCGGTCAATTATTCTGAACCCCTTGCCTCACGACGCCAGAACCCCGATGAACAAAGACCTGCGCCCCGCCCCCGGCGAACTCGACCCCATCGAAACCGCCAGCCGTGACGAGATCGCCTCGTTGCAGCTGCAGCGCCTGCGCTGGTCGCTGCAGCATGCCTACGACCATGTGCCGCACTACCGCCGCGCCTTCGACGAGAAGGGCGTGCACCCGTCCGACCTGCGCACGCTGTCCGACCTGGCCCGCTTTCCCTTCACCACCAAGAAGGACCTGCGCGAGAACTACCCGTTCGGCATGTTCGCCGTGCCGCGCCAGAAGGTGGCGCGCGTGCATGCCTCCTCGGGCACCACGGGCAAGCCCACGGTCGTGGGCTACACGTTGAATGACATCGACAACTGGGCCAACCTGGTGGCGCGCTCCATCCGCGCGGCGGGCGGGCGGCCCGGCGACATGGTGCATGTGGCCTACGGCTACGGCCTGTTCACGGGCGGCCTGGGCGCGCACTACGGTGCCGAGCGCGCGGGCTGCACCGTGGTGCCCATGTCAGGCGGGCAGACCGAAAAGCAGGTGCAGCTGATCCAGGATTTCCGGCCCGACATCATCATGGTCACGCCCAGCTACATGCAGGTGATCGTGGAGGAGATGCAGCGCCAGGGCCTGGACCCGCGCGCAAGCTCCTTGAAGATCGGCATCTTCGGCGCCGAGCCCTGGACCGAGGCCATGCGCCGCGAGATCGAGGGCAAGGCGGGGCTGGATGCCGTGGACATCTACGGCCTGTCCGAAGTCATGGGCCCAGGCGTGGCCAGCGAATGCGTGGAGAGCAAGGACGGACCGGTGATCTGGGAAGACCATTTCTATCCCGAGATCATCGACCCGGATACGGGCGAGGTGCTGCCCGACGGCAGCGAGGGTGAGCTGGTCTTCACGTCGTTGAGCAAGGAAGCCATGCCCATCATTCGCTACCGCACGCGGGACCTGACGCGGCTGCTGGCGCCGACTTCGCGCAGCTTCCGGCGCATGGGCAAGATCGTGGGGCGCAGCGACGACATGATGATCATCCGCGGCGTCAACGTGTTTCCGACCCAGATCGAGGAAATCGTGCTGGCCAATGCCAGCCTCACGGGCCTGTACCAGATGCACATCAGCCGTGAAGGCCTGCTGGACACCGTCGAGGTGCACTGCGAGCTGCAGCCGCAGCGGCGCGGCCTGGGCGATGCCGAGCGCGGCGAGATCGCGCAGTGGGTGCAGCAGCGCATCAAGACCCTGGTGGGCATTTCCACGGCGGTGCGCGTCTTCGATCCCGACACCATCGAGCGCACGCAGACCGGCAAGGCCCGGCGCGTGTACGACAAGCGGCCGCGTTGAGGCACCGCCGGCCGTCGTCAACCATTTCACTGAAGGAGATCGCACATGTATACCCAGGCCATGGACACCATGGGCAAGGAAGCGGGCGATGGCGGCAAGGCCGTGCGCTCGGCCGACGAAATGCGCCTGCAGCAGCGCTTTGACGAGCGCATCGATGCCGGCGAATTCATCGAGGCCAAGGACTGGATGCCCGACAACTACCGCAAGACGCTGCTGCGCCAGATCAGCCAGCATGCGCACAGCGAGATCGTCGGCATGCTGCCCGAGGGCAACTGGATCAGCCGCGCGCCCACCCTCAAGCGCAAGGCCATCCTGCTGGCCAAGGTGCAGGACGAGGGCGGCCATGGCCTGTACCTCTACGCGGCCGCCGAGACGCTGGGCAGCAGCCGCGACCAGATGCTGCACGCGCTGCACACGGGCAAGGCCAAGTACAGCTCCATCTTCAACTACCCCACGCTGACCTGGGCCGACATGGGCACCATCGGCTGGCTGGTGGATGGCGCGGCCATCATGAACCAGGTGCCCATCTGCCGCTGCTCCTATGCGCCCTATGCGCGCGCCATGGTGCGCATTTGCCGCGAGGAGAGCTTTCACCAGCGCCAGGGCTACGAGGCGCTGCTGACCATGATGCAGCAGGGCACCGAGGCGCAGAAGGCCATGGTGCAGGACGCCGTCAACCGCTGGTGGTGGCCGTCCATCATGATGTTCGGCCCGCCCGACGACCAGTCGCCCAACAGCGCGCAGTCCATGCGCTGGGGCATCAAGCGCATCTCCAACGACGCGCTGCGCCAGAAGTTCATCGACGCCACGGTGGACCAGGCCAAGGTGCTGGGCGTCACCCTGCCAGACCCCGACCTGAAATGGAACGAGGCCCGCCAGGCCCATGACCATGGCCCCATCGACTGGGACGAGTTCTGGCGCGTGATCGCCGGAGACGGCCCCTGCAACCGCGAGCGCCTGGGCGCACGCGTCAAGGCCTGGGACGAAGGCGCCTGGGTGCGCGAGGCCGCCCTGGCCCATGCCCGCAAGCAGACACAGAGAAACCAGACCCGCAAGGAGGCCGCATGACCACCGTCGAACAGAACATCACCAACGAATGGCCGCTGTGGGAAGTCTTCGTCCGCAGCAAGGCCGGCCTGGACCACAAGCACTGCGGCAGCCTGCATGCGGCCGACCCGCAGATGGCGCTGCAGATGGCGCGCGATGTCTACACGCGGCGCCAGGAGGGCGTGAGCGTCTGGGTGGTGCGCTCGGACCAGATCGTGGCCAGCGACCCCGGCGACAAGGACATGTTCTTCGACCCGGCGCAGGACAAGGTCTACCGCCATCCGACCTTCTACCAGCTGCCGCCCTCGGTGGACCACATGTGAGCGGGGTGCAGCCATGACCGCCTCCGCCTCCTCCATCGCCATCGACGCCCGCCCCGAGGTGCAGTACCTGCTGCGCCTGGGCGATACCTGCCTGATCCTGGCCCAGCGCCTGGGCCAGTGGTGCGGCCACGCGCCCATCCTCGAAGAGGACATCGCCATGACCAACATGGCGCTGGACCTGGTCGGCCAGGCACGAGCCCTGTTGACCCGCGCCGGCCAGCTTGAAGGCCGCGCGCACGACGAGGACCAGTTGGCCTTTCTGCGCGACGAGCGCGACTACTTCAACGCCACGCTGGCCGAGCTGCCGCGCGGCGACTTCGCCTTCACCGTGCTGCGCAACGCCATGGCTGCCACCTGGCTGCGCCTGATGTGGGAGCGTCTGGTGCACTCCAGCGACGCCGAGCTGGCCGCCATTGCCGCCAAGGCGCTCAAGGAGGCGCGCTACCACGAGCAGCACGCGGGCGACTGGGTGGTGCGCCTGGGCGACGGCACCGAGGAATCGCGCCAGCGCATGGAGGCGGCCCTGGCCCAGCTGTGGCGCTATGCGGCCGAGCTGTTCACCGACGACGCCACGGACACCGCCGCACGCGCCAGCGGCCTGGGCCCGGCCTGGTCCGAGCTGCGCGAACCCTGGCAGGCCGAAATGGCCGCCCTGCTGCAGGAGGCCACGCTGGACATGCCGGCCGAATCCGCCTTCCGCAGCACGGGCCGCAACGGCGTGCACAGCGAGCACATGGGCTTCATCCTGGCCGAGATGCAGCACCTGCAGCGCGCCTATCCGGGCGGGGTGTGGTGATGGCTGCCGCACGGCTGGTGGCCGTCACATCCGCCTCGGCCGAGCGCGAGCGCCTGGCCTGGGCCGCGCTGCAGGACGTGCCCGATCCCGAGGTGCCCGTGATCTCGGTCTGCGAGCTGGGCATCGTGCGCGAGGTCCATGCCCTGCCCGAAGGCCAGGGCATGGAGATCGTGCTCACGCCCACCTACTCGGGCTGCCCGGCCACCGAGGTCATAGAGCGCAGCGTGCTCGAGGCCATCGAGGCCGCCGGCCTGGGCCCTGCGCGTGCCGTGCTGCGCCGCGCCCCGGCCTGGACCACGGACTGGATCAGCGACGACGGCCGGCGCAAGCTGCGCGAGTACGGCATCGCGCCCCCAGGGCGCTGCGGCGACTCCGGCCTGCCGGAAGGCACCTCGCCCATCCGCCTGGTGCGCCGCCGCCAGGGCATTGCCGCGCCCGAGCCCATTGCCTGCCCGCACTGCGGCAGCGTGCACACCGAGCGGCTGTCGGCCTTCGGCGCCACGGCCTGCAAGGCCCTGCACCGCTGCCTGGACTGCCGCGAACCCTTCGAACACTTCAAGCCGATATGACCACGACCACGATGTTCCACCCGCTGCGCGTGCGCAGCATTGCGCCCGACACGGCCGAGGCCGTGGTCGTCTCCTTCGACGTGCCGCCCGCGCTGCGCGAGGTCTTCGGCTTCACCCAGGGCCAGTACCTGACGCTGCGCCACCAGATCGACGGCCAGGACCTGCGCCGCAGCTACTCCATCTGCGCAGGCATGGATGACGGCGAGCTGCGCGTGGGCGTGCGCAAGGTGCGCGGTGGCCAGTTCTCCAACTGGATCAACGAGCATCTGCGCCCCGGCGACACGCTGCAGGTCATGGCGCCCCAGGGCCGCTTCTTCGTGCCCATCGAGCCCGGGGCCGCGCGCCACCATGTGGGCATCGCCGGCGGCAGCGGCATCACGCCCATCCTGTCCATCATGAAGACCGTGCTGGCGCGCGAGCCCGCCAGCCGCTTCACGCTGATCTACGGCAACCGCCAGCTGCAGTCCACCATGTTCAAGGAGGAGATCGAGGACCTCAAGAACCGCTACATGTCGCGGCTGTCGCTGCAGCATGTGTTCTCGGACGAACACACCGACCTGCCGCTGAACATGGGCGTGATGGACCGAACCAAGATCGCCGAATTCCTGCAGGGCGTGGTGCCGGCCGCGCACATCGACCATGTCTACATCTGCGGACCCTTCCAGATGAACGACGAGGCCGAGGCCGCCCTGCTGGCCGCCGGCGTGCCCGAGGAGCGCATCCACATCGAGCGCTTCGGCGTGGCCCTGCCGGCCGCAGGCCAGGGCACGGTGGGCGCCGTGGTGCACGAGGCCCAGCCCGGCGACGCCGCCACCGCCCGCATCACCCTGGTGCGCGACGGCCTCTCGCGCGAGATCCCCTTTACGCGCGGCCAGGCCAGCATCCTGGATGCGGCCTCCTCGGCCGGGCTGGAAGTGCCCTATTCCTGCACCTCGGGCGTCTGCGGCACCTGCCGCGCCAAGGTGGTCGAGGGCGAGGTGCGCATGGAGCGCAACTTCGCCCTCGACAAGAATGAGGTCGCCTGCGGCTTTGTCCTGACCTGCCAGGCGCATCCGCTGACCGAGCGCGTGGTGCTGTCGTTCGATGAGCGGTGAGGGCGCCTGCGTTCTGGAGCAGGGCAGGAAGACTCAGGGAAACAGTGTCGAAAGCATGTGCTTTGGCACTGGCAGCCCATCAGATGCTTCGATGAAATGCAGACCCTTGGATGCGGGCTGTATGGACTGAAACGCGGAAGGAAAGCGCGGCAGCTGCACATGGTGCTTGCTCTTGCATTCCTCGCAGGCGTGGAACTGCGGCTGGAAGACTTTGTTTTTATGGCTTCCCACGGGACCGTTGGCATCCCAGACGGCCAGCGATGCCTCGGTGGAAACCGGCTTGCACAGATTCTTCCAGTCCAGTGCCCCGTGCACGACCATGTAGAAGCCAATCAGGTTGGAAACCAGGTCTTCCTGGCTGAATCCACTGTCTGTGAGGAGCGACATGGATGCCTGCAGGCTCTCGAAGCCCATGGAAACCTCCATGAATATGGCCAGGGCCACGGAGCGCTTCGCTGAAAGAGACAGGCCTTTCTTGACGAGATAGAACTTGGCAAATTCCTGGGTCAGGCCAAAGCGCCCCATGGATTGCTTGTATTGAATCAGATGGCTGTCGGAGTGACCGGGAATCCCGATGCCGCGCTCATGCAGTATGTCTTTCCAGAGATAGGCCGCGCTGGCGTAGCGATTGCGGTGGCTCTCGACCGATTGGAGGTGGCCCAGGTCAATCCATCCGCAGTTGCAGGTATAGATGAGTCTTCGGGGTATGTGGGATCTGCTGGACATGTTCAGTCGTAATGGGTGAGCGTGACCTTGCACAGGCCTGTTGCGATTGCCTGGGTGACCGCCAGTACGGCAACTTCGCCGGCCGATGACGCGTATTGCGCGTATTGGACAAGGCGCTCTCCCTCGGGGACAAACGATGCGGCGGCATTTTCGGCTTCGATGGATCTCTGGTGGAAATCCTTCTGGCGCAGGTAGCTGGTGAGGGCCGCAGTGGCCTCGGTGATGTCCTTGGCGCTGGTCTCGAAGGTCATCTCGGACTGCGGGGGCTTGTTGCCATCACCGACGGAGCCGAAGTAGGTGGGCTGCGCCATCGTCCCTGTCGCTGGCGCATTGCGTATCAGGGAAGAGATGCCTACGTAATATCTGAGCGATCCCCGCTCAGGCGAGTAGTCCTCCTGGGAGATGAGAAACCCATACACGGCCAACCAGGATGCGGATGCGGCAAAGACCAGGAGGACAAGGCCCAAGATAACGGATCTGAGTCGCATGGAAGAGATGGAACGGGTTCGGGGAGGTGACAGCGGTCCAGATCCTAAATGAGCGGGCTGAAATCTTTATTTCAAAAGAGTAACTCTTTGAAATAGAGAATTTTCTGAATGACCCATTCGATATTTGACGGATTTCTCTTTGCGAAAGAGCAGACCGCGTCTGCCCCAGGAAAGCAAGCGGTCTGCCAGCGCAGGGAAACCATGCCCGGGGCAGGTTTCCTACTCGATGCCGATATCCAGCCGCGACACCAGTGCCCGGCCGTGTTCGTTCAGGCCCGTCACCTCGACCGTGCTGCCGTGCTTGCGCAGGCGCTGGCAGACCTTATCCAGCGCATTGACGGCCGTGATGTCCCAGAAATGGGCGTTGGTCAGTTCGATGCGCACGGGCCGGCCTTCGATGTCCCGCACGTCGAAGGCATCGACCAACTGATCGGCCGAGGCAAAGAAGACCTGG
This sequence comes from Delftia sp. WY8, assembly GCF_018437695.1. Lineage (NCBI taxonomy): Bacteria > Pseudomonadati > Pseudomonadota > Betaproteobacteria > Burkholderiales > Comamonadaceae > Delftia > Delftia sp. WY8. The sequence goes on along the minus strand of NZ_CP049795.1, from coordinate 3,221,150 downwards.
CCCGAGACGCGGTAGGTCAGGCCTGCGCCGTCCTGCGTCTTCTCGACGGACAGCAGCCTTGAGACCTTGAAGGTGAAGAACACCCCGCTGAGCAGCACGCCGACGCCCACGCCGGCGGCCAGGTTGTCCGTGGCCACGGTGACCACCACGGTGGCCAGCATCACGGCGCTGGACAGCTTGGGGTGCCTGAGCAGGGCGCGGGCCGATCCCCAGTCCAGCGTGGAGGCCGACACCATCACCATGATGGCCACCAGCGCCGCCACCGGCACCTGCGACACCCAGGGCTTGAGCAGCACCATCAGGATGAGCAGGAAGGCGCCCGCGAACAGCGTGGACAGCCGGCCCCGGCCGCCGTAGCGCACATTGCCCACGGTCTGGCCGATCATGGCGCAGCCGGCAATGCCGCCGAACAGGCTGGCCGCGATGTTGGCCACGCCGATGCCGCTGCACTCGCGGTTCTTGGAGCTGGGCGTGTCCGTGAGTTCATCGACCACGCTGGCCGTCATCATGGACTCCAGCAATCCCACCATGGCGATCGCCAGCGCGGGCAGGGCGATCAGGCGCAGCGTCTCCAGCGACCAAGGCACCTGCGGCAGCCCGAAGCTGGGCAGGCCGTCCGGCAGCAGGCCCAGGTCGGCGACCGTCTTCAAGGGCAGGTCCAGCCAATTCGCCGCCACCGTCAGCACCACGATGCAGACCAGGGGCGAGGGCACGGCCGTGGTCAGCCGGGGCAGGCCGTAGATGATCAGCAGGCCGGCGCCCACCATGGCCCAGGTGGCGGCATTGGCGCCGATCAGGTGCGGCATCTGGGCCGAGAAGATCAGGATGGCCAGCGCATTGACGAAGCCCGTGCGCACCGAGCCCGACACATAGCGCATCAGCACGCCCAGGCGCAGCAGGCCGAACAGGATCTGCACGGCCCCCGCAAGAATGCCGGCCGCAAAAAGATACTGCACGCCATGGGCATGCACCAGCGGAGCGGCCACCAGGGCGACCGAGCCCGCAGCCGCCGACACCATGGCCGGGCGCGCGCCCGTGAAGGCGATGACGATGCTGATGATGAAGGAGGCGAACAGCCCGACGGCGGGATCGACGCCAGCCACGAAGGAAAAGGCGATGACCTCGGGGATCAGCGCAAAGGTGGCCACGGCGCCGGCCATGAGCTCGCGCGGAATGCTGGGCGCCCACTCGGCGCGAAAGGGATGGGGGTGTTTCGACATGGAAATGGCCAGCCCCGCCGCGCTGGATGTGACAGGGCGGGGCAGGATTTTGTAGACGGGAATGAACATGCCGGGCGTCGGGCGATGCCCGAAACAACCTGGCGGCTTGTACGGTTCGGCCGTGCTACGGCGGCGCCAGGCGGGTGCAGCCCGAGCGCCGGCTCTGCGAGCCGCGCGCGATGCGGGCCAGCGTGAAGCTGTGAAGGCGTGCGGCATCGCGGCTGCGCGCTTGGCGAGCCTCGGGTTGACGGTGCCGGTGGATTGAAATCACGGGCGCGATTGTACGAGGGGGTGCTGCCTGCCGCGGGATGGACCCCTGGCCGCAATCAGTCGTAGTGCGCCATGGTGGCGCGGTAGCGCACAGGGCCTTGCTCGGCCGATGAGGCCTGCACCACTTCCACGTAGACGACTTGGCCCGAAGACGCCGTGTACCTGGCATGGCGAACGCGCCGCCCCATGCCGTAGGAGGGGCCGGGCGTTTCGTCGTCCGCACTCCGGGAATAGCCTTTGCCGAGCAGGTAGGCATCGAAGGCGTGCGTGGCGGGGCCAATGCTTGCGAACTCCACGTCATAGGACACCAGGCCGTGTGGCGGCTTGTTGCCGTCGCCCACGGTGCCGAAGTACTCCGCCTTGCCCAGCGCGCCCACCAGCGGCGCATGGCGCACCAGGGACGAGATGCCGATGTAGTAGGTGAAGCTGCCGGGCTCGGGCGTGTAGTCCTCCTGCGAGATCAGGCATAGGGTTGCAGCCAGCCAGCCGAACACGGCCAGCGGCAGGCACAGGACAAGACTCCACAACAGGGTTCTGGCACGCGGCAGGAGCATGGGATTTGTCGTCGGGCGCCTGGAAAAACAAAACCCGCTTTCCGGGGAAAGCGGGTCTGGATGCTCAAGAACCTTGATGGTCCGAATCAGAACGGAATGTCGTCATCCATGTCGTCAAAGCCCGAGGCCGCGCGCTGCGGCGGGGGTGCCATGGGTGCGGGAGCGGGGCGCTGGGCAGGGGCCTGGCGCGGTGCGGGCGCTGCCATGGGGGCAGGGGCCGGGCGGCGCTGTTGCTGCTGGGGAGGGGCGTCGTAGCCGCTGTCGCCATAGCCTTCATCGCCATAGCCGCCGCCTTGCTGGCCACCGCCGCCGCCTTGGCGGCTGCCCAGCATCTGCATGGTGTCGGCGCGGATTTCGGTGGCGTAGCGTTCCTGGCCGGAGGCCTGGTCGGTCCACTTGCGCGTGCGCAGGCTGCCTTCGACATAGACCTGGCTGCCCTTGCGCAGGTACTGGCCCACGATTTCGGCCAGGCGGCCGTTGAAGACCACGCGGTGCCACTCGGTGGCTTCCTTGTTCTCGCCCGTGTTCTTGTCGCGCCAGCGGTCGGTGGTGGCGATGGTCACGTTGGCCACCTGGTCGCCACTCGGGAAGGTGCGCATTTCGGGGTCGCGCCCGAGGTTGCCGACGATGATGACCTTGTTGACGGATGCCATGAGTGAAATACCTTTACAGAGAGAAGTGGCCCGGGCATAGAAGGATGGATCCCGGGCCAGACGCGCCATTGTGCCGCAAGCCGTCCGCCGTTGGCAGGGGGCGGATATGCCGGTGCAGCGGCTGGCTGCAGCAGTTTGTAACCGTCGGAAAACTGCCGTTCAGCTGTGGCGGCCCACGGGGCGCAGCGGCCAGGTGACGACCAGCCACAGCACGGCCAGGACGCTCGTCAGGGTGAACAGGCCCGGCATGCCGGCCCATTTGGCGACGGCGCCGCCCAGCGCGCCGCCTGCGAACAGGCCCAGCGATTGCAGCGTGTTGTAGGCGCCCAGCGCCGCGCCGCGCAGCGGAGCCGGCGCCATGCGCGAGACCAGGCTGGGCTGGGTGGCCTCCAGCGCGTTGAAGCCGCAGAAGAACACAAACATCAGCACGGCCATGGCCCACAGCGGCGGCTGCGTGCCGCCGGCCGCCAGCAGGCCCAGGCCGATCTGCACGAGGGTGATCAGGGCGATGGCGCCCAGCAGGGCCGCGCGCAGGCGCCCGCGCCGCTCCATGGCGAACAGGCCGCCCATGGCGGCGAAGGACAGCACCACGGCCGGCAGGTAGACATGCCAGTGCGCCTGCTTGTCCAGGCCTGCCTGCACCAGCATGGCGGGCACGGCCACCCACATGGACATCTGCACGGTGTGCAGCACGAAGACGCCCAGGTTCAGGCGCACCAGGTCGCCATGGCGCCACAGCTCGGCCATGCGGCCGCGCGGCTGGTCGGCGTGGCGCGCGGGCTCGGGCGGGACGACCCAGAGCACGACGGCAATGCCCGCCAGCGCCAGGGCGCAGGTCAGGCCGAAGATGCCGGGCAGCCCGCCCCAGGCCGCCAGCAGGGGACTGAGCACCAGGGCCAGCGCGAACATGAGGCCGATGCTGCCGCCCACCATGGCCATGGCCTTGGTGCGCACGCTGTCGCGCGTGAGGTCGGCCAGCAGCGCGGTCACGGCGGCCGAGACGGCGCCCGCGCCCTGCAGGCCGCGGCCCCACATCAGGCCCAGCAGCGAGTCGGCCGTGGCCGCCAGCAGGCTGCCCGCCGCAAAGACCAGCAGCCCGGCGACGATGACGCGCTTGCGCCCGAAGCGGTCCGAAGCCAGGCCCAGGGGCAGCTGGAACACGGCCTGGGTGAGCCCGTACAGGCCCATGGCCAGGCCGATCATGGCCGGATCATCCCCGCCCGGGTATTTGCGCGCCTCCAGCGCGAACACCGGCAGCACCAGGAACAGGCCCAGCATGCGCAGCGCAAAGATCAGCGCCAGGCTGGCGCTGGAACGGCGTTCCTGCGAGGTCATGCGGCCCGATGCGGCCGAGGAGGGGGCTGGCGCCTGGGCGCCGTGGACGGGTGTGGGGGAATCGAGCACGGGGTGCACTGTTGTGGGGGCAAGCAATCCGCCATTCTCGCCCATAGGCCGGCGCTGCGGGGTGGCTGGGTTATGCAAGGCAGTGCAAGACAGTTTTGTGAAGGGGCGCCGCAGAAGGCCCAGCCGCCCCGCAGACCGAGCCGCCATGCGGTGGCACGGGTTCTGACCTATCATGGCGGGTTCGCCTTCGCAGGGGTTTTCCCGATGCCTGGTTCCCACACGATTTCCGAAGACGGCGGCCTGGACCGGGCCGCCGACTCCCGCTCCCAGCCCGACGGCCGCTACCTCGGCCAGGCGCTGGCGCAGTCACGCATCGCCATCCGCGGTGCGCGCACGCACAACCTCAAGAACATCGACCTGGACATTCCGCGCAACCGGCTGGTGGTGATCACCGGGCTGTCGGGCTCGGGCAAGTCCAGCCTGGCCTTCGACACCCTGTACGCCGAGGGCCAGCGCCGCTATGTGGAGAGCCTGTCGGCCTATGCGCGCCAGTTCCTGGGGCGGCTGGACAAGCCCGATGTGGACCTGATCGAGGGCCTGTCGCCCGCCATCAGCATCGAGCAGAAGGCCACCAGCCACAACCCGCGCTCCACCGTGGGCACGGTGACCGAGATCAACGACTACCTGCGCCTGCTGTTCGCACGCGCCGGCACGCCCTACTGCCCCGACCACAACCTGCCGCTGCAGTCCCAGACCATCAGCCAGATGGTGGATGCGGCCCTGGCCCTGCCCGAGGACACGCGCCTCATGGTGCTGGGGCCGCTGGCGCGCAACAAGAAGGGCGAGTTCGCCGAGCTGTTCGCGCAGATGCAGGCCCAGGGCTATGTGCGCTTTCGCATCGACGGCAAGATCCACGAGTCCCATTCCCTGCCCGCGCTGGAGAAGAACGAGCGCCACGACATCGACGTGGTGATCGACCGCCTCAAGGTGCGTGCCGACGCCCAGCAGCGCCTGGCCGAGAGCTTCGAGGCCGCTCTGCGCGCGGGCGGCGCCGACGCCGGCGGCCGCGTGATCGCCCTGGAGATGGACAGCGGCAAGGAGCACCTCTTCAGCGCCAAGTTCGCCTGCCCGCTGTGCAGCTATTCGCTGCCCGAGCTGGAGCCGCGCCTGTTCTCGTTCAACTCGCCCATGGGCGCCTGCCCGGGCTGCGACGGCCTGGGCTGCACGGAGTCCTTCGATCCCGAGCGCGTGGTGGCCTTTCCCACGCTGAGCCTGGCCAGCGGCGCCGTCAAGGGCTGGGACCGGCGCAACGGCTACTACTTCTCCATGCTGGAGAGCGTGGCGCGCCACTATGGCGCCGATGTGGAGCTGCCCTTCGAGGAGCTGCCCGAGAAGGTGCGCAACGTGATGCTGTGGGGCTCGGGCGAGGAGGAAATGCCCTTCACCTATGTCTTCGACAGCGGCGCGCGCAAGGGCGAGACCCTGGTCAAGAGCCATCCCTTCGAGGGCATCATCCCCAACATCACGCGGCGCTGGCGCGAGACCGAGTCCAGCGTGGTGCGCGACGACCTGGCGCGGCTGCGCAGCGTCGCCGTCTGCCCCGACTGCGGCGGCACGCGGCTGCGCCGCGAGGCGCGCTTCGTGCGCATCGGCGAGGGCAAGCAGGCCCGCGCCATCTACGAGGTGGGCCACGCCACGCTGGCCGAGGCCCATGCCTGGTGCGCGTCCCTGCAGCTGTCGGGCGCCAAGGCGGAGATCGCGGGCAAGGTGGTGCGCGAGATCGCCTCGCGCCTGCTGTTCCTCAACGACGTGGGCCTGAGCTACCTGAGCCTGGAGCGCGGGGCCGACACGCTGTCCGGCGGCGAGGCCCAGCGCATCCGCCTGGCCAGCCAGATCGGCAGCGGCCTGACGGGCGTGATGTATGTGCTGGACGAGCCCAGCATCGGACTGCACCAGCGCGACAACGACAAGCTCATCGGCACGCTGCAGCACCTGCGCGACATCGGCAACAGCGTCATCGTGGTCGAGCACGACGAGGACATGATGCGCGCGGCCGACCAGATCATCGACCTGGGGCCGGGCGCGGGCGTGCATGGCGGCCGCGTCATGGCCCAGGGCAGCTACGAAGAGGTGCGCGCCAACCCCGATTCGCCCACGGGCCGCTACCTGGCGGGCACCCAGCGCATCGAAGTGCCTGCGCGGCGCACGCCCTGGCAGCCCGTGGTCGAGGCGCCGGCCGAGGGCGAGGTCCGGTCTCCTGCCAAGGGCTTCCCCGCACGCGCGGGCCAGCATCCGGCCGAGGCCGGTGCGGCTGCGCCGCAACTGCAGGCCCTGCGCGTGGTGGGCGCACGCGGCCACAACCTCAAGGGCGTGACGGCGGACTTTCCCGTGGGCCTGCTGACCTGCGTGACCGGCGTCTCGGGCTCGGGCAAGAGCACCCTGGTCAACGACACGCTCTATACCGAGGCCGCGCGCCAGATCCACCGTGCCGGCGGCGAGGCCGCGCCGCACGACGACATCATCGGCATGGGCTATTTCGACAAGGTCATCAATGTGGACCAGTCGCCCATAGGCCGCACGCCGCGCAGCAACCCGGCCACCTACACGGGCCTGTTCACGCCCATCCGCGACCTGATGGCCGAGACCAACACCGCCAAGGAGCGCGGCTACGGCCCCGGGCGCTTCTCCTTCAACGTGGCCGGCGGCCGCTGCGAGGCCTGCCAGGGCGACGGCGTGGTCAAGGTGGAGATGCACTTCCTGCCCGATGTCTACGTGCCCTGCGACATCTGCAACGGCCAGCGCTACAACCGCGAGACGCTGGAGGTGCAGTGGAAGGGCCGCAACATCTCCCAGATCCTGGAGATGACGGTGGAGGACGCCCATGCCTTCTTCAAGGACGTGCCCACCATCGCCCGCAAGCTGCAGACCCTGCTGGACGTGGGCCTGTCCTATATCCGGCTGGGCCAGAGCGCGACCACGCTGTCGGGCGGCGAGGCGCAGCGCGTCAAGCTGGCCCAGGAGCTGTCCAAGCGCGACACGGGTCGTACGCTCTACATCCTGGACGAGCCCACGACGGGCCTGCACTTCGCCGACATCGCCCTGCTGCTCAAGGTGCTGCAGCAGCTGCGCGATGCGGGCAACACCATCGTGGTCATCGAACACAACCTGGACGTGATCAAGACGGCCGACTGGATCATCGACATGGGCCCCGAAGGCGGCTCGGGCGGCGGCCAGGTGGTGGCCACGGGCACGCCCGAGGACGTGGCGGCCAACCCGGCCAGCCATACGGGGCGCTACCTGCGGCCCTATCTGGAGGCAGCGTCGGTGTCGGCTCCTGCAGCGGCCAAGGCTGGTCGCCGGAAAGCACAGTGAGGCCGGTCATGGACAGCAGCATCCTTGATTTCGTGGTGGTGGGCGCGGGCATGGCCGGTGCCTCGGTGGCCTGGCAGCTGGCGCGCGATGGCGGCGCCTCGGTGCTGGTGCTGGAGCGCGAATCCCAGCCCGGCTACCACAGCACGGGCCGCTCGGCCGCGCTGTATGAGGAGCACTATGGCCCGCTGCAGGTCCAGGCGCTGACGCGCGCCAGCCGCGCCTTCTACGAGCAGCCGCCGCAGGGCTTTGTGCAGGCGCCCATCCTGGCGCCGCGCGGCGTGCTCTATGTGGGCACGGCCGCGCAGAAGGACCTGCTCGATGCCGCCCATGCCGAGGCGCTCCTGCACTCGCCCCAGGCGCGGCGCCTGGGCCCCGATGAACTCAAGGCCCTGGTGCCCTGCCTGAATACCGCGCTGCTGGTCGATGGCTTTGCGGACGACGGCGCGCGCGACATCGACGTGCATGGCCTGCACCAGGGCTTCCTGCGCGGCCTGCGCCAGTGCGGCGGCGAGCTGCGCTGCAGCGCCGAGGTCCGCGCGCTGGCGCAGGACGGCGGTGTCTGGACCGTGGACCTGACCGACGGCAGCCAGGTGCGCGCGCGCTGCGTGGTCAACGCGGCCGGCGCCTGGGCCGATGCGCTGGGCGCACTGGCGGGCGCAGCGCCCATCGGCCTGGTGCCCAAGCGGCGCAGTGCCTTCACCTTTGCCGTGCCCGAAGGCATGGACGCCGCGCACTGGCCCGCCGTGATCAGCGCCGACGAGGGCTTTTACTTCAAGCCCGATGCAGGCCAGCTGCTGGGCTCGCCCGCCAACGCCGACCCCGTGGCGCCGCAGGACGTGGCGCCCGAGGAACTGGACGTGGCCACGGGCATCTGGCGCATCGAGGAAGTGACCACGCTGCAGATCCGCCGCCCCTCCCACACCTGGGCCGGTCTGCGCAGCTTCGTGGCCGACGGCGAGATGGCCATTGGCTGGGATGCCTCGCCCGTGCCGCTGCCGGGCTTTTTCTGGGTGGCCGCCCAGGGCGGCTACGGCATACAGAGCGCCTTCGGCTACAGCCTGCTGGCGCGCAACCTGCTGCGCGGCGAGCCGCTGGATGCGCGCCTGGCCGCGCAGGGCGTGCAGCCTGAACGGCTGTCGCCTGCGCGCTGCCAGCGCGGCTGAGGTTCGGTTGAAGCGTGCCGCTCAGAGCGGCGAGCGCCGCGCAAAGCGCACCACGGTCACGCCCGCGCGCGCCTGGCGCACCGAGGGCATGACCAGCACGCAGTCGCCATAGGGCGTGATCACCGGCTCGCCATCGTTGTCGCCGATCACCGTGCCGGCCTTCTCGAAGCGCTCCAGTCCCGTGAACGGCGCCGTGAAGCGAAAGCCGCTGCTCTTGGCCACCACGGGCGCCGTGACTTCCAGCGCCCACTGGGCCGGTGCGTCGGCCTGCTTCCAGCCGGGCAGGGCGGCGTGCAGCGCGCCGTTGTCGAAGATGGCGGCCACTTCGAGGAAACGCAGGCACTGGTCGTGCGCCACGTCGCGGCTGGCCAGATCGCCGTGGAAGCCGCATTCGATCAGGAGCGAGCGCGAGTCGCCGGCCTCGGCGTCGGGCAGGCCGAAGCGCCCGTAGTCGCGCAGCCGCGTGCCGTCCTTGTGGCCGGCATCCACGACGATGTTCGCCGGCGCGCCCATCTGGCGTGCCAGATCGCGGTTGCGCGGCTGCATGCCGGTCAGCAGCAGCGGGGCCGAGGGTTCGTGCATGGAATGCAGGTCCAGCAGCCAGTCGGCCTGCTGCACGAAGGGGCGCAGCGCGGCGGCTCGGCGGCGTTCGCGGGTGCTGCCCTCGTCGATGCGTGCGTCTATCCACTGGCGGTTCATGTCCTCGTCCACGAAGCGCGAGGCATCGTGGCTGGCCGCGTCGAAGCGGTCGAAGGCATCGAGGTTGGCCAGCACCAGGGTCAGGCGGCCGTTGTCCAGCGCCAGGCCGTTGTGCAGGGCCTGAAGCAGCCCGGACACGGCCCAGGCGCCGCAGATCTCGTTGCCGTGCACCAGCGCGGAAATCATCACGTGGCGGCCCGGGCGTCCCGAGTCGAATTGCCACACGCCCTCGGTACCGGTATTGCCCGCGCGCCAGGCGCTCAGGTCGGGCAGGGGAAGGTCAAATCGCAAAGCGTCCATGGCTGGCTCAGTTCTCGATGTGGGCAAATTGGACGATTTTTGTGTACTTGGCGATCTCGGCGTTGATGTACTTGCCGGCATCGGTCTTGGGATCGGCCACGACCGAGCCCGACTCTTCCATCTTCTTGCGGAACTCGGGCGAGGCCATGGTCTCGTCCAGCGCCTTCTTGACCTTGGCGGCCACGGGTGCGGGCAGGCCCTTGGGCGCCATCAGCGCGAACCAGACGTTGATGTCCACGTTCTTGTACTGGGGCAGCTCGGACAGGGCCGGGATGTCGGGCGTGATGGCCGAGCGCTTGGCCTCCGTCGTGCCCAGGGCGATGACCTTGCCCGCGCGGATCTGGGGCAGGCCCGAGGACAGCACGAACATGCCGAACTCGATGTTGTTGCCCACCAGGTCCGTGGTCAGGGGCGCCACGCCCCGGTAGGGGATGTGGGTCATGTGCAGCTTGCCCTGCTCCTTGACCATCTCGCCGGCCAGGTGCAGTGCCGTGCCCACGCCCGAGCTGCCGTAGCTGAACTTGCCCGGGTTCTTGGCCACCAGGGCGCTGAACTCTGCGGCGGTCTTCACGCCGGCCTTCTGCGAGGCCACCAGCACCATGGGCTGGGAGCCGATCATGCCGATGGGCGTGAAGTCGCCGATGGAGTACTTGATGCTCTTGTTGATCAGCCGGGCGATGGCCAGCTCGTTGTTGGCACCCACGAACAGCGTGTAGCCGTCGGGCGTGGCCTTGACGGCCTTTTGCGCGCCGATGGCGCCGCCTGCGCCGCCCAGGTTTTCCACCACCACGGGCTGGCCCAGGCGCGAGGCCAGGCCATCGGCCACGAAGCGGCCCACCAGGTCGGTGCTGCCGCCGGCGGGGTAGCCCACGATCATGGTGATGGCGCGGTTGGGGTAGCTGGCGGCGTCGTCGGCGAAGGCGCTGCCGGTGGCGGCGATCAGCAGGCCGCAGGCCAGGGCGGTGCGGCGCAGGAGGGAGTTGCTGGGCATGGGGTTATTCCTGAAATGTATGGGATTGATTGTGCGAAGGACTACCCAGGCATTTGGTGCTGATTCGGCACGAGGCGGAGCCATTGCAGCACCAAAACCCGCTTGTTCCACAGCGCGGTGCGGGTTTGCACCAGGAGGGCGCATGCATGCACCCGTCAGGCGCCCGTGATGTCGCTCCAGAACTGCTCGGCCGCGGGGCCCAGGTGGCGCTTGGGACGGTACAGGCGCACGTCGAAGTGCACTTCCAGGCCCGGGTCGCCGGCCACGGCCAGGCGGCCGGCCTGGCAGTCGCCGCGCACCATGGACCACGGCATCCAGGCCAGGCCCAGGCCGCGCAGCACGTATTCGTAGTGGGCGTCGGCCGAGTCGCAGTCCACGCAGCGGCGCAGGCGCGGCGCCAGCGGATGCCGGGCCAGGTGGTCTTCCACCAGCCGGCCCAGGGCCATGCTGTGCGAGAAGGCCAGGTAGGGCACGGGAGCGACGGGCTGGTGGCTGGCCGACAGCTCGTACAGCGGGCGGCCCCGGGCATCGGCGCGGGCCACGGGCACCAGCCTGTCCTGCATCACCGTCAGGTAGCTGAACTGGCGACCGTCCAGGCGCACGCCAATGGCGGCGTGGTGGTAGACCAGCGTGAAGCTGACTTCGCCGCGCTGCAGCATGGCCACGGTCTCGTCCAGCGTGCGTGTGACCACGCGCAGCTCGGCCGTCTGCAGCACGCTGCCGTGGCGCGTCAGCCAGTCGGCCACGATGGTGCGCGCCAGCGTGCGCCCCGTGGCCAGGGTGATCACGCGGGCCTGGCGCCCGGCCACGGCCTGCAGTTCGTCATGCGACTGGGCCAGCGTGCGCACCAGTTGCTCGGCCGTATCGCGGAAGGCTTCGCCGGCCGGCGTCAGCCGCACGGGGCCGCCGCCGGGCTCGACCAGGGGCGTGCCGGCCCAGGCCTCCAGCGCGCGGATGCGCCGCCCGAAGGCCGGATGGGTGACATGGCGCAGCTCGGCCGCGCGCGTGAAGCTGCGCTCCTGGGCCAGCAGCAGGAAGTCTTCCAGCCATTTGCCTTGCATGGCCGGGCTTCCCTGCCGTCTCAGGCAGCGGCTGCGTCTTGCAGCGTCTGGCGCGTGGCCTGGGCGGCGGTGCGCGCGGCGGCAGCGAAGTCGTCGCCCTGCGATGCATAGAGCACCGCACGCGAGGAATTGATGATGATGGGGCCGCCGCCGATGCGCGCCGCCTTGACCGTGGCCACGGCATCGCCCCCCTGGGCACCCACGCCGGGAATCAGCAGCGGCAGCGAGGGCGCGAATTCACGCACGCGCTCGATCTCCTGCGGGCGCGTGGCGCCCACCACCAGGCCGAGCTGGCCGTTGGTGTTCCAGGGGCCTTGCGCCAGGCGCGCCACATGCTCGAACAGGTGGGGCTGGCCCGGCAGGTCGGCCAGGCGCTGCGCCTGCAGGTCGTCGCCGCCGGGGTTGGAGGTGCGGCACAGCAGGAAGGCGCCCTTGCCCTCGTACTGCAGGTAGGGCGTGATGGAGTCGAAGCCCATGAAGGGCGACAGGGTGACGGCGTCGGCGCCGTAGCGCTCGAAGGCTTCCTTGGCGTATTGCTCGGCGGTGGAGCCGATGTCGCCGCGCTTGGCGTCCAGGATGATGGGCACATGGGGCGCGACGGCGCGCATGTGGGCCATGAGCTTTTCCAGCTGCTCTTCGGCGCGGTGGGCCGCGAAGTAGGCGATCTGGGGCTTGAAGGAGTTCACCAGATCGGCCGTGGCCTCGACGATGGCGGCGCAGAATTCGTAGATTTTGCTTGCATCGCCGCGCATGGCCGCAGGAAAGCGGCTGGGTTCGGGGTCCAGGCCCACGCACAGCATGGATTGGTTCTGGGCAGTGGCATTGCGCAGCATGTCGAGAAAGGTCATGGGGCGCGATTTTAGCGATCGGCCCTTCCCGGGGCCTGTCGCCGGGCATCCAGCGGGTTTGGCGGCCCATGGGCACAATCGGCGGCCTATGCCTGCCTTCACCGCCCGACAAATCCTTTTGCTGATCGCGCTGACCCTGATCTGGGGCATCAACTGGCCGGTGATGAAGCTGGGCGTGCAGCATTTCCCGCCGCTGAGTTTCCGCATGGCCTCGATGTGGGTGGGGCTGCCCATCCTGGCAGCCTTCGTGGTCTGGCGCCGCCTGCCGCTGGCCGTGCCGCGCGCCTGTTGGCCCCGGCTGGCGCAGCTGACGCTGTTCAACATGGTGCTGTGGAACAGCCTGATCATCATTGCCATCCCCATGCTGTCCAGCGGGCGGGCGGCCATCCTGGGCTACACCATGCCCATCTTCTCGGCCGTGCTGGGCAGCCTGTTCTTCCATGACCGGCTGGCGCCGCGTGCCTGGGCGGGTGTGGCGGCGGCCTTGGCGGGCGTGCTCCTGCTGCTGTGGCACGAGGTCGGCGCCCTGGGCAGCCGCCCCATCGGCGTGGGCCTGATGCTGGCCGCCGCGCTGAGCTGGGCCTTCGGCACGCAGAAGCTGCGCCGCGCCGAGGTGCCCGTGCCCCTGCTGACGATGACGCTGTGGATGGTGGCGCTGACCGCGCTGACGCTCACGGTGCTGGCCTTCGTCTTCGAGCGCCACCTGTGGCACTGGCCCGATGCCCAGGCCACGGGCGCCATCGTCTTCAACGGCGTGCTGGTGCTGGGCTTTGGCCAGACGGTCTGGTTCTTCCTGGCGCGCAGCCTGCCGCCCGTGGCGTCCACGCTGAGCGTGATGATGATCCCCGTGCTGGGCGTGTTCAGCGGCGCCTGGTGGCTGGGCGAGGAGCTGCACTGGCAGGACTGGACGGCCGTGGCGCTGATGGTGGTGGCCATCGCCTCGGTGCTGTGGCCGGCGCGTGGCCGCTGAGGGCAAGCAGGGGAAGGTCGGGAGAAGAAGACGCAGCCTGACTGCGCACGCGGGCGCAGTCAGGCTGCAGGGCCTCAGCGTTGCGCCGTGGCCGGGGCGCCCAGCAGGCGCTGGATGTCGATGTTGTTGGGCAGCGCGTAGTCGTGGCTGCGCACGATGCGGCTGTCGTCGGTGCGAACCAGCTTCAGGCTCACATAGGTGTACTTGGCAGCCGCCGAGTACGTGCCCACCAGGACCAGGGCCGCATTGTGGTTGCGGGCGATGTCCTTGATCTCGCGCGACAGCAGCAGCTCGCCCGTGCCTTCCTTGACGTACACATCGCCGCGCAGCTTCAGCTCCTTGACGTTGTAGCCCTTGGCGGACAGCTGGGAGGCGTACAGCTCGCTGAGCGTGCGGCCCAGCGGGGCCGAGCGCGTCAGGTCGTTGACGTTGACCACGGTGGCCACGAGCACGGGTGCCTCGCCCAGTTCCTCGGTGTTCAGGCCCTTGACCAGCTCGTCCACGGCAGCGCGGCTGCTGGCGATGAAGGGGTTGGCTGCGGCCGACTGGTAGGTGGGCTCGCCACGGCGTGCGGCCGAGAACTCGGGCGAAGGCGCGGGGGCGGGCACGGCGCAGGCGGACAGCAGGGCTGCCGCAGCCAGCGCGGCCGGCAGGAGGGGCGTGCGCAGCGTCATTGGCCCACCACCTTCAGGTTCTTGGTGGGGAATTCGGGGCGCTCGTCCTCGGCCGTGAACAGCACGGCGTCGCTCTTTTCGAGGTAGTAGACGTCGGTCTTGCGCGCCAGGTACTGGTTGTTGCGCACCACCGTCGTCGTCAGCACGAGTTCGGGGTTGGGCAGGCGCTTGCCATGGCGCACGACCTGGGCGCCGTAGCTCACCTGCAGCTGGGCCTGGGCCGGCTGCAGCATGACGGTCACGCCGCTTTGCACGAGCTTGGTGATGATCAGCTCACGAAAACCCTTGTCGAACGGGCTGGGCTCGGCCGGCAGGGCCACGTGGACCGGCGTGGTGCGCTCGATGCCGGTCTTTTGCAGTGTCTCCAGCGTCTTGGCGACGACATCGTTGGCCACGGAGTCCCAGTGGCCGGCAGCGCCGATCTTGGGCTGGGCCGTGGCTTCGAAGTAGCTGGTCATCGGTGCATTGACGCAGCCCGCCAGGGCCAGGCAGAGGCCCGCCAGGGCCAGGCCGCCGGCGGATTTGAACGATCGCATGGATTTCTCCTCGGTGCGGGGGCGCGCTGCGGCGGATTGCTGCAGCTGCGCAAAGTGTCAATTGTGGCTTCGCCGCGAGGCACTGACAAGAAAGTGCCCCGTATCCGGATGTTGCCGTGCTCAGCCGTTGGCGCGCTTTTGCAGGATCTCGAAGGCAGGCAGGGTCTTGCCTTCCAGCACCTCCAGGAAGGCGCCGCCGCCCGTGGAGATGTAGCCGACCTGGTCCTCGATGCCGTACTTGGCGATGGCGGCCAGGGTATCGCCGCCACCGGCGATGCTGAAGGCGTCGGACTCGGCAATCGCCTGTGCCACGACCTTGGTGCCGTTGGCGAACTGGTCGAACTCGAACACGCCCATGGGGCCGTTCCAGACGATGGTGCCGGCCTTGCGCAGTTGCTCGGCCAGGCGGGCGGCGGTCTCGGGGCCGATGTCCAGGATCATGTCGTCGTCAGCCACTTCGGTGGCCTTCTTGACGGTGGCGGGCGCGTCGGCCGCAAAGGTCTTGGAGACCACCACGTCGGTGGGAATCGGCACCTCGGCGCCGCGTGCGGCCATGGCGTCGATCACGGCGCGGGCCTCGCCGACCAGGTCGGCCTCGGCCAGGCTCTTGCCGATCTTCAGGCCCGCAGCCAGCATGAAGGTGTTGGCAATGCCGCCGCCCACGATGAGCTGGTCCACGTTCTTGGCCAGCGACTGCAGGATGGTCAGCTTGGTTGACACCTTGGAGCCGGCCACGATGGCGGCCAGCGGGCGGCGCGGGTTGGCCAGGGCCTTGGTGATGGCGTCGATCTCGGCCGACAGCAGCGGTCCCGCGCAGGCAATGGGCGCGAACTGGGCGATACCGTAGGTGGTTCCCTCGGCACGGTGGGCAGTGCCGAAGGCGTCGTGCACGAAGATGTCGCACAGCGCGGCCAGCTTGCGGGCCAGTTCTTCCTTGTTCTTCTTCTCGCCCACGTTCACGCGGCAGTTCTCCAGCAGCACGACCTGGCCGGGCGCCACCTGCACGCCGTCCACCCAGTCGGCGACCAGGGGCACTTCGCGGCCCAGCAGCTCGCCCAGGCGGCGGGCCACGGGCGCCAGCGAATCGGCGGGCTTGAACTCGCCTTCGGTGGGACGGCCCAGGTGGCTGGTCACCATCACGGCGGCGCCGGCCTTCAGTGCCATCTCGATGGCGGGCACGGAGGCGCGCACGCGCGTGTCCTCGGTGATCTCGCCAGCATCGTTCAGGGGCACGTTGAGGTCGGCGCGGATGAAGACGCGCTGGCCCTGGGCCTTGCCCTGGGCGCACAGATCGGAGAAACGGAGAATGTTCATGACGGCGGCGTTGCGATCGGTGGCGATCGCCATGGATTTGAAACGAAAAAGAGGTAAAGCGCGGCCATTGTAGGCGGCGTGCCCGCCCCGGCAGCGGGCGGGCGCACCGGCGATCCGGGGCATCGGGAGCCGCCTGTAATCCGGTTTCAGCCGGGGAGCCGGGCGCTCTCGGCCGCTCTCGGCCGCGCTGCGCCTACCAGCCCAGGCCGATATGCAGTGGCAGATAGACCGCCATGCCAAGCGCGATCGTTCCCATGATGCTGCGCTTGTAAAAAAAATACATGACCGCGCAAGCCAGGGCCGGCAGGCGCGCATCGACCACGGTGGAGATCAGCCGGCCGTTGGTCATCACGATCTCGGGCGCAATCACGGCCGCCAGGGCCGCCAGCGGCGCGTACTTGAGGCCGCGCTTGAGCCATTGCGGCAAGGGCACCTCGCGCTCGGGAATCAGGAAGAAGGCGCGTGTGAACAGCGTGATGGCCGCCAGGCCCACGCAGGCCAGCCAGGGCCACAGCCAGGACAGATCCATCAGAGCGTTTCCTTTTCCTTGGTTTGCACGGGCCGGGCGTCTTCGTCCAGCGGCAGCCGGGCATGGCGCTCGCCATGGGCTGTATCGGGCGGGAGAATCACCGGGCCTGGCTCCCCTTTTTCAGGCGCCTGCAGTGCGCGCAGGCGCTGCTGCAGCGTTTCCGCCAGCAGGCCTGCGGCCACGGCTGCAGCGATGGCCACGAGGATATTGAGCTTGAGCGGCAGCGCAAAGGCCGCCACGGCCGCGCTGGCCGCAACCACGCCTGCCACCCAGGTGGCACGGTCGTTGAGCATGGACAGCAGCACGCCCATCAGGGCCAGCACGCCCGCAAAGCCCAGTCCCCAGGACAGGGGCACCTGTTCGGCCAGCAGGATGCCCAGCGTGGACGGGATCTGCCAGGCCAGCCAGTTGGTCGATGCGGCACCCCAGAAATAGGGCAGCTGCTCGGGCTGGGGCCGGGCATCGGGGTAGCGCTTCATGAAGCCCACGAAGATCACGTCGCCGCTGAAATAGGCGATGGCCAGGCGGTGGCGCAGGCGCAGGTGGGCAAAGTAGCTGCGCCACATGCTGCTGAGGATGACGAAGCGCAGGTTCACGCAGATGGCCGTGAACCAGACCACCCACATGGGCGCGCCCACGGCCATCAGCGGCAGCACGGCCAGCTGGGCACTGCCGGCATAGACCAGCAGGCCCATGAACAGCGCCAGGGGCAGGGACATGCCGCTCTTGATCATGGCCACGCCCGTGACCAGGCCCCAGGCGCCGATGCCCAGCGCCGTGCCCGACATGTCGCGCACGCCGGTCATGAAGGCGGGATCGCGCGCAATGCCGCGTGCGCGCTCCACCAGGGGCTGCAGGTTCATGGCGTGCCGCCGCTGGCAGCACCGTCCAGGATGGCTCCTTCAGGCAGATCGAAGCCGCGCAGGAAATCGCCCGCCGCCAGCCGCTTGCCGCCCGCGCGCTGCAGCAGCGTCATGCACAGCACGCCCTGGCCGCAGGCCACGCGCACGCCGTCGGCGCCTGCGGACAGCACGGTGCCAGGCACTGCCGCCGCCACGGCGGCGGCGGGGTCGGCGTGAGCCTCCCAGACCTTGATGGCTTCATCGCCGTACTGCGTGGCGCCACCTGGGAAGGGGTTGAAGGCGCGCAGGCGCCGGGCAATGGCCTCGGCATCCTGGCGCCAGTCGATCTGGCTTTCGGCCTTTTCGATCTTGTGCGCGTAGTTCACGCCTTCGGCAGGCTGGGGCGTGCGCGGCAGGCCGCCGCAGGCGCTCATCTCCAGCGCCTCGACGATGAGGCGCCCGCCCAGGTCGGCCAGCTTGTCGTGCAGGCTGGCCGTGGTGTCGTCGGCGGTGATGGGCAGGCGCTCGATCAGGCACATGTCGCCCGTGTCCAGGCCCGCATCCATCTGCATGATGGTGACGCCGGTCTCGGCATCACCGGCCTCGATGGCGCGGTGGATGGGGGCGGCGCCGCGCCAGCGCGGCAGCAGGCTGGCGTGGATGTTCAGGCAGCCGCGCGGAGGCGTATCGAGCACCCACTGCGGCAGGATCAGCCCGTAGGCGGCCACGACCATGACATCGGCCTGGGCCGCTTCGATGGCGGCGCGGGCGGCGGCGGCCTCTTCGGGGTATTTGCCGTCCAGGCGCAGGCTGCGCGGCTGGGCCACGGCAATGCCATGCTCCAGCGCGCACTGCTTGACGGGCGAGGCCTGCAGCTTCATGCCGCGCCCGGCAGGACGGTCGGGCTGGGTCAGCACCAGGGGGACGGTGAAGCCCGCGGCGAGCAGGCGTTCAAGGGCAACGCGCGCGAACTCGGGCGTGCCGGCAAAAATGACTCTCATGCAATCCAGTAGGGACGGTGGGGACGGTGTGCAGGCTCAACGCCGATCGTCGTCATTGAACACTTCGTCGGTGAACATCACGCGGCGCACCACGCCGGCGGGGTCGATATGCACATGGGCCTGGCGGCGAATGCCATTTTCCAGGATACGGTAGGTCCAGATGTCGCCGTTGAAACTGTAGACCCTCTCGATCAGCGCAGGCGGGCCGAAGAGCTGGCGTACGCTTTCCCGGGTGTCCTCGCCATTGCGCAGGGCGTGGAAGCGTTCGATGGTGAGCGCCTGCTCCACGCGCACCAGGCGCTGGCTGGCGTCGAAATCCATGTGGTAGACCTGCTGGCCTGCAGGCTGCCAGCTGTAGACCAGGCGCGTGCCGCCGCCGTCCAGCGGCAGGCTCAGGGTCGGGCGGCCCATGGAGCGCTCGATGTCGGCCCGTGGCGTGCCGGGCTTTTGCCACTCGGGTACGGTGCAGCCGACCAGCAGCAGGGACAGGGCCAGCAGCGCCCAGGCAACGAGGCCCGCGCCGTCCATCTTCCAGCGCGGCATGAAGCGAGGCGCTGGCAGGCGGGTCATGCGCGTTCTGCCTGTTTCTGCTGCTTGAGCAGCTTGGTCTTGATGCGGTTGCGCTTGAGCGGCGACAGGTATTCGACGAAGACCTTGCCCATCAGGTGGTCCATCTCGTGCTGGATGCAGATGGCCTTGAAGCCTTCGGCCTCGATGATGCGTTCGTTGCCGTTCTCGTCCAGCGCCTTGACCTTGATGGCCGTGGAGCGTTCGACACCGTCGTAGATGCCGGGCACGGACAGACAGCCTTCCTCGCCCAATTGCTTCTCGTCGCTGGCCCAGAGCAGCTCGGGGTTGATCAGCGCAAAGGGCTCGTCGCGGCCTTCGGAGACATCGACCACGACCACGCGTTCATGCACATTCACCTGGGTGGCGGCCAGTCCCACGCCCTGGGCGTCATACATGGTGGCGTACATGTCCTGGACCAGTTGGCGAATGCGGTCATCGACCTTGGCGACCGGCTTGGCGACGGTGTGCAGGCGGGGGTCGGGATAGCAAAGAATGGGCAGAATGGACATGGCGTGGTCGGTGAATGTCGTTATTTTCGCCACTTTTCTGCCTGGGCGCAGCGGGACGACGCAATAAGCGTTGCCCTCTCATGGCCTTGCACGCAGAATCTTTGCTGATTTGTAAGACCTGTATGGCCGTTCATGACAAGATCGGCCGTGCCGCAGTGCCTAGGAGGGACGCTGTGTCAGACACAAGAAGAGGAATTCCATGACTGCATTCGCCACAGCTCGTACCTGGACTGTTGCCTCGGCCCTGATCGCCGCGTGTGCGGCGGCCCACGCGCAGCAGTATCCGGTGACGCCATCGCAGCGCTCGGCAGCCCAGCAGGTGGCGCAGCAGGGCGTTCCCGTGGGTGAGCTGGCGCCCGATGCGCCCGACAGCTACACCGTCAAGCGCGGCGACACGCTGTGGGGCATCTCCGGCATGTTCCTGCGCCGTCCCTGGCGCTGGCCCGAGCTGTGGGGCATGAACATGCAGGCCATCGCCAACCCCCATCTCATCTATCCGGGCCAGGTGCTGCACCTGGACAAGCGTGACGGCTACGCCCGCCTGAGCACGGCCCGCCCCATGGGCGATGGCGGCGAGCCCGGCGTGGTCCGCATCACTCCGAGCACGCGCAGCGAATCCCTGGCCCAGGCGGCCCTGCCCACGCTGCAGCCCCATCTGATCGAGCCCTTCCTGGCCGAGCCCCTGGTCGTCGATGCCGAAACGCTGCTGCGCGCGCCACGCCTGATCGCCACCACGGACGAGCGCGTGCTCATGGCCAGCGGCGACCGCGCCTATGCACGCGGCATGGCCGAGGCGCCGCTGCGCAAGGGCGACGGCCTGCCGCGCCAGTACCGCGTCTTCCGCGATGCCGTGGCGCTCAAGGACCCCATCTCCGGCGAGGTGCTGGGCTATGAGGCCAAGTACCTGGGCCTGGCCGATCTCATCGAGGGCGAGACCACGCTGGAGATCGTCGACAGCAAGGGCGAAAAGCACCAGCAGAACTCTCCCGCCACGGTGGACCTGTCGCGTTCCAAGACCGAAATGCGCGCCGGCGACCGCCTGCTGCCCGCGCCCGAGCGCACCTACATGAACTACGCGCCCCACGCGCCGCAACAGGCAGTGAAGGCCCATGTGGTTTCCCTGTACGGTGATCAGGCCGTGCGCTGGGCGGCCAACAACCAGGTCATTGCCATCAACAAGGGCACGCAGGACGGCATGGACGTGGGCACGGTGCTGGAGCTGATCCGCCGCGGCGCACGCATCGTGGACAAGACGGGCGAGAAAAAGGAAGAGGTGCAACTGCCCGACGAACACAACGGCCATGCCATGGTGTTCCGGACCTTCGATCGCGTCTCCTACGCGCTGATCCTGGAGGCGCGGCGCGGTGTCGAGGTCGGCGACAGCCTGACCTCGCCGGCTCCTTGAGCCACCACGGCCTGCCGGCAGCGCCATGGCGGCCGCCCTGCAGTCCACGGACCGGTTGGCTCCTGACGAACTCTCTGCCTGGCTCCGGCTGCTGCTGACGCCCGGAGTGGGCCGCACCACGGCCCGGCGTCTGTTGGCGGCCTGCGGTGGTGCGCAGGACATCTGGAGCGGCCCGCCGTCCGCCTGGCACGGACTGGTGACCGCCGCACAGGCCCATGCCCTGCAGACCGTGCCCCAGCGCCTGGACCAGCTTGTGGCGGCCACGGCGCAATGGCTGGACCAGCCCGCTTCCGGGCAGTTGCATGCCGTGCTTGCGCTGGGCCATCCCCAGTATCCGCAGGCGCTGCTGCAGACCGAAGATCCGCCGCTGCTGCTGCATGTGCAGGGCAGCGAGCGCTGCATGACAGGTTCTGGCCCCTGGTTCCCCTATCCACAGTCCCTGGCCATGGTCGGTAGCCGCGGGCCGACGGTCCAGGGCGCGGCCAACGCGCGTGCCATGGCGCAGGCGCTGGCCGAGGCCGGCCTGTGCATCGTCTCCGGACTGGCCCAAGGCGTGGATGGCGCGGCCCATGAAGGCGCGCTGCGCGCGGCGCCACGCCTGGGCGGACTGGCTGCTCCCGTCACCATTGCCGTCGTCGGCACGGGCCTGGACCAGGTCTACCCGCGGCGCCATGCCGCCCTGGCCCGCGAAGTGGCCAGCCACGGGCTGATCGTCAGCGAATATCCGCTGGGCACCGGCCCCATGGCCGCGCACTTTCCGCAGCGCAACCGCATCATCGCGGGCCTGTCCCAGGGCACGCTGGTGGTCGAGGCGGCCCTGCAGTCGGGCTCGCTGATCACGGCCAGGCTGGCCAGCGAACAGGGCCGCGAAGTCTTTGCCATTCCTGGCTCCATCCACGCGCCCCAGTCGCGCGGCTGCCATGCGCTGCTGCGCCAGGGCGCCAAGCTCGTGGAAACGGCGCAGGACGTGCTCGATGAGCTGCAGGGCACGGCCGCGCGCCTGCCGCTTCCCAAGCCTGTACCGGCAGCGGCAGCTGTCCAGTCCGCCCAGGACCCTGAGAGCGACGCCACCCTGTGCGCCCTGGCCCACGACCCGCTGTCGCTGGACGAACTCATGGACCGCACAGGCATGGACGCCGCAGCCCTGCAGGCCCGCCTGCTGGAGCTGGAACTGGACGGCCGCGTGGAACGCCTGCCCGGCGGCCTGTTCCAGCGCCTGGCCCAGGCCTGATCTCAAAAACTGGCGCGTCCCCAAGCGGGAGATGCCGAGCAAGAGCCGCCTCGCGGTGGGGCGCCTAGCCGAGGGCATCGTCCCCCTCCCCCGCGAAGCGGGTAGAGAGGCGCCGTGCCCCGGGGGAAGGCGCGTAGCGCCTCAGTGGGAGCTTAGCCTTTCAGGGTTCGCCTGAATCTTCTGCAGCGCATCCCGCGTCGCGCGCACGGTGAGCGCCTCCTCATCATGCACGGCCAGCAGGCCGGACTGCAGGTAGGAGGCCATGCGCCGCAGCTGCAGCAGGTGGCAGGTGCCATCGAGCGCGGCGAACAGGTGCAGTTGCTTGCGGCGGCTGCGCCAGGTGTATTGCACCTGGATGCGCGCGCCGTTGTGGTCCAGGGTGAACCAGCGGCCCGTCTCCAGAGAGGCCGCCCATTCCAGCATCACCGGCTCCACGGCCGTGTTCGTGCTCGGGATGACGTTGAGGCCGGCCGTGTCCACGCCCAGGATCATCTCGATGTTCTCGGGCGACAGCGGCATGTCCTCGTCGAGCATGCCGTCTTCATTGATGTACTGCTCCAGATGGGCCAGCCGCTGCGCCATGGCCTCGATGCGGGCCGGGGCGATGGTCGCGGTCTTGGAGACAAAGGCCTCGGCCAGCGTGTCGGTGACCAGCTTGATGCGCGTGGACTGGGCGTCGCCCGTGACACCGATCAGGGCCAGTCCTTCGCGCAGGGTCTGCAAAAGCGTCGGCAGCGTCTGGATCACGCGCGAGCGTTCCTGGCGCGTGGGCTTGGCGCTGGCGGCCCAGACCAGTTCGCTGGCGGCCTGCTTGAAGCGCATGGTGCGCGCGTCCTTGGCACCGTGGCGCACGGCGGCCAGGGCCAGCACCTCGGTCCAGGTCTTGAACAGGAACTCGCGGATCTCCTTGCGCACCGGCATGTCGGTGAGCAGGTGGCGCAGCTCGATCGTGTATTGGATGGCCAGGGTTTCCTTTTGCTCCACCTGCTGGGCCACGGTGACGATCTTGGCCTTGTCCTGCGACTGGGTCAGGTAGCGCGCCAGGAAATCCTCGAACTCGCGCAGCACCAGCACGAACACTTTCTGGCCCGTTTCGGGGTATTGCTCGATGACCTGGACGATGCGCCGGATCTCGGACTCCAGCGCGCTGCCGCTGATGCTGGAGGCGTCGAATCCCATCACGCAGGAGCCCAGGCGGTCGATCAGCAGCCGGGCCGGATGGCGCAGGTTGCTGAAGAATTCCGGCTCGGCCAGTGCCACGCGCAGCACCGGCACCTGCAGCCGGGCAAACCAGACCCGCACCGAGGGCGGAATGCGGTCCTCGGTCAGGATGGCCTGGAACATCAGGGCCACGATCTCGATGGTGGCCTTTTCGCCCGAGGTGGTGGCCTTGCGCTTGAGGTCGGCCGAACGTTCGCGCACCTGCCCGACCAGCTGGCCGATGGCAGCCGGGCTGACATCGATGTGCAGCGTGGTCAGGCCCTGGGCCAGCATCTGCTGGTACTGCGTCTGGGCCACCACGCGCTGCTCCAGCAAGGCCTGGGTCAGCGCGGCCGATGCGGGCGCCTGGGGCATGCCTGCGCCCACACCGGGCACCAGGCCCTGCACGCCCACGCCCGGCTGCATGAGCAGGCGGCGCAACTGGCCCACGACTTCCTGGGCGCGGTGGCGTGCGCGCGAAAGGGTTGTCAGGCCTACGGGCATGGCGGGCATCGCCGGCATCTGGCCATGGGGGGGCGCCGCAGTGTCGGGCGGGTAGGCGGCAGCGCCGGGCACGCCGCCCATCTGCGTGGGCGCATAGGCCGAGGAATGCTGTGATGCAGTGGCATGCTGCGAGGCCGCAGCAGGTGGCGCGGCGGTCTGGCCCAGGCCCATGGCGCGCGTGGAGTTGCCTGCCTCGGTGCGCCGCACGCGCATGGCCACGTCCTGCGAGCGGGTGACGCCCTGGCCGTCCAGCAGCACATGGGCGGCCTGGTACTCGGTCACCAGCACGGGCGCCAGGGCCGTCTGCAGCAGGTCCAGCACGCGCTGCAGATCACGGCGCTGCAGGCCCGTGGCCAGCCATTGCTCGACCAGGTGCCGGCACACGGTTTCGGTACGCAGGATGTCGTCCGAGGGCAGCTCGCGGCCCTCGATGAACTGCATGCGCAGACGCAGCGTGTCGAAGGCCGGCGCTGCGGTCTCTCCCATGGCCAGGGCCATGCGGGAGGCCAGGATCTTGTTCTCCACCACATCGTCGCTGAGCAACTCGAACTGCAGCGCGCCGCGCTGCGGCACGGCGGCAGGCGCGGCTTTGGCCGGCTGCAGCGCGCCTTGCAGGGCCTGCATGCTGGCGTTCAGCCAGGCGCTCTGGTGCTGGCGGTAGTTGCCCCAGGCTTCACGCCGCTCCTGCATTTCGCGCTGCGTGCCCACGGCCTGGGCCTGTTGCTCCATCTGCGCCAGCAGCTGCTGGGCCACGCCGGGCAGGCCCTTGCACAGTCCTCGCACCCAATGCAAACGCGCCTGCTGGCCCAGGGAGGACTGGGGGCCAGCAGGCGCGTTGGAAGGGGTGGGCAGGGAGGGCATGCCCGCGAGTGTAAGCCGGTCTGGAGCTAGAACATTCGCTTACACAGTGGCGCCGGCGTTGGGATCGTTGGGGTCCGTGGAAGCCTTGGGCGCCTTGATCAGATCCTCGCGCTTGACGCCCAGCCACATGGCGATGGCGGCGGCCACGAAGACCGAGGAATAGATGCCGAACAGGATGCCGATGGTCAGCGCCAGCGCGAAGTAGTGCAGGCTGGGACCGCCGAAGAAGAACATGGACAGCACCATGGCCTCGGTGGAGGCGTGGGTGATGATGGTGCGGCTCATGGTGCTGGTGATGGCGTGGTCGATCACCTCGGTGGTGCTGAGCTTGCGGAACTTGCGGAAGGCTTCGCGGATACGGTCGAAGATCACGACCGACTCGTTGACCGAGTAGCCCAGCACGGCCAGCACGCCGGCCAGCACCGACAGCGAGAACTCCCATTGGAAGAACGCGAAGAAGCCCAGGATGATGATCACGTCGTGCAGGTTGGCGATCACGGCGGCCACGCCGAACTTCCACTCGAAGCGCATGGCCAGGTAGATCACGATGCCCAGCACCACGAAGCCCAGGGCCATCAGACCGTTGTGCATGAGCTCGTCACCCACCTGCGGGCCCACGAACTCGGTGCGGCGCAGCGTGACTTCGGCGTCTTCCTTCTTGAGTGCCGTGAGTACTTGCTCGCTTTGCTGGGCCGAGGTCACGTCCTTTTGCACGGGCAGGCGGATCATCACGTCGCGCGATGTGCCGAAGTTCTGCACCGTGACATCGGCGTAGCCGAGGCCGGCGACCGTGTCGCGCACCTTGGCGATGTTGGCGGGCTGGGTATAGGCCACCTCCATCACGGTGCCGCCCGTGAATTCCACGGACAGGTGCAGGCCGCGGGTGAGCAGGAAGAACACGGCCAGCGCGAAGGTGATGAAGGACACCGCGTTGAGGATCAACGCGTACTTCATGAAGGGGATGTCTTTGCGGATGCGGAAGAACTCCATGGTCTTCCCCCTTTCAGTTGTTGGCGCCGGAATCGGCGACGCTGGATCCCTTGGCCGTCACCGAGCGCAGCTGGCTGGTGTCTTCAGGCTTCCAGACCTGGCCGATGGAAATGCTCTTGAGCTTCTTGCGGCGGCCGTACCAGAGGTTGACCAGGCCGCGCGAGAAGAACACGGCCGAGAACATGCTGGTCAGGATGCCGATGCAGTGCACCACGGCGAAACCGCGCACCGGGCCGGAGCCGAAGGCCAGCAGCGCCAGGCCCGCGATCAGCGTGGTCACGTTCGAGTCCAGGATGGTGTGCCAGGCGTTCTCGTAGCCCGCATGGATGGCCGCCTGCGGCGAGGCGCCGCCGCGCAGTTCCTCGCGGATGCGCTCGTTGATCAGCACGTTGGAGTCGATGGCCACGCCCAGCGCCAGCGCCATGGCGGCGATGCCGGGCAGGGTCAGCGTGGCCTGCAGCATGGACAGGATGGCCAGCAGCAGCAGCACGTTGACCGACAGGGCCACCGTGGAGATCACGCCGAACAGCAGGTAGTACACGCACATGAAGGCCGCGATGGCCACCAGGCCCCAGACCACGGAGTGGATGCCGCGGTTGATGTTGTCGGCGCCCAGGCTGGGGCCGATGGTGTATTCCTCGATGATCTCCATGGGCGCGGCCAGCGAGCCGGCGCGCAGCAGCAGGGCCGTGTCGTTGGCTTCCGCCGTGGTCATGCGGCCCGAGATCTGCACGCGTCCGCCGCCGATCTCGGTGCGGATCACGGGAGCCGTCACGACCTCGCCCTTGCCCTTTTCGAACAGGATGATGGCCATGCGCTTGCCCACGTTCTCGCGCGTGATGTCCTTGAAGATGCGTGCGCCCTTGGCATCCAGCACCAGGTTGACCGTGGGCTCCTGGGTCTGGCTGTCGAAGCCGGGCTGTGCGTCGGTGAGGTTCTCGCCGGTCAGCACGACCTGCTTTTGCACGATCACGGCCTGAGCGTTGCGGTCCAGGTATCGCTCGGAGCCGAAGGGCACGGGGCCCGAACCCAGTTCGGCGCCGCGCGCCTCGGAGGATTCGTCGACCAGGCGCACTTCCAGCGTGGCCGTGCGACCCAGGATGTCCTTGGCCTTGGCCGTGTCCTGCACGCCGGGCAGTTGCACGATGATGCGGTCCAGGCCCTGCTGCTGGATCACGGGCTCGGCCACGCCCAGCTCGTTGATACGGTTGTGCAGGGTGACGATGTTCTGCTTGAGCGCCTGCTCCTGCACCTTGCGCAGGGCTTCGGGCTTGATGGAGGCCAGCAGCTTGAAGCCTGCGCCATCCGGCTCGGAGGTGGCCGCCAGATCGGGGAACTGGTCGGAGACCAGGTTGCGCGCGGCCGTGAGCATGGCTTCGTCGCGCACGCGGATCTCGACGGTGTTGCCGTTGCGCGAGACGCCGCCGTGGCGGATGTTCTTGTCGCGCAGCGAGCTGCGCAGGTCGCCGGCAAAGGAGTCGGCCTTCTTGGTCAGGGCGGCAGCCATGTCCACCTGCAGCATGAAGTGCACGCCACCGCGCAGATCCAGCCCCAGGTACATGGGCTTGGCGCCGACGGCCGTGAGCCATTGCGGCGAGCGCGACACCAGGTTCAGGGCCACGATGTAGGCCGGGTCGTTGGCATCGGGGATCAGGGCCTTCTGGATCACGTCCTTGGCCTTGAGCTGCTCGTCGGGCGTGTTGAAGCGCGCGCGCACCGAGGTGCCTTCGATGGACAGGACGTCGGGCTTGACATCGGCAGCCTTCAAGGCCTCTTCGACTTTCTGCAGCACGGCGTTGTCCACCTTGATGGTGGCCTTGGCCGAGGAGACCTGCACCGCAGGCGCCTCACCGAAAAAATTGGGCAGGGTGTAGAGCACCCCTACCAGCAGCGCGATCACGATGATCGCGTACTTCCAGACCGGATATCGGTTCATGATCGCGCTCTTCGCTCTTTGTAGACAGCAACGCACAAAAGGGTGTGCTGCCGCCTGCGCGGTCCGCACACCCGCAAGACAGGGACAGCGCTTACTTCAGCGTGTCCTTGGGCAGCACCTGGACGACGGCGCTGCGCTGGATCTGGACTTCCACACCCGAGGCGATCTCGATGTGCAGGAATTGCTCGGACATGCGCGTCACGCGGCCGATGATGCCGCCGGCCGTTGCCACTTCGTCACCCTTGGCCAGTGCCTCGATCATGGAGCGATGCTCCTTCTGGCGCTTCATCTGCGGACGGATCATCACGAAGTACAGCACCACGAACATCAGCGCCAGAGGCGCCATGCCCATCAACTGCGACATGAAGTCGCCACCGGAGGCTGCTGCTGCGGGTGCGGTCTGGGCAAAAGCGGAAGAAATAAACACGGGCAAGACTCCAGGATTGGAAGGTCGAAAAAGGGTCGCTGCGCACGCCGATATGCACGGGCCCGCGCAGGAGAACGGAGCATTGTATGCGTCAGCCCTGACCCACATGGGCTGCCAGGATCTGGCTGCTGCGGGTTTTTCGGCGACGATGGCTGCAACTGGCGGCCATCTGCCGTTTTTAAAGGGGCGGAGCGCGGTTTTTCGTGGTTTTTGCGCCCGGCGTGACGGCACTTGAAGCGGCCCCGGAGGCAACCGCGCCGCCCGCACCTCACGGTACGGGCGGCGGCCGCGATCTTACAGGACGCCCCTGTGGCGGGGCTGTCCGTGTGGTTTCAGGCCACGCCGACTGCGGGCTGTCCCGTGCTGCCTGCGCCCCGTGACGGGGCGTTCCAGCGTGCCATCAGCGCCTTCCACTTGGTGCGGGCCGCAGCCAGGTTGCGCTCCTTGACGTGGCCGTAGCCGCGGATGTCCTCGGGAATGCTGGCGATCTCCACGGCCAGCGCCAGGCGCTCGGGCGTGAGCTCGGACAGCAGTCCTTCTATGCACTGGCGGTATTCCTGGATCAGTGCGCGCTCGGTGCGGCGCTCCTGCGTGCGGCCGAAGGGGTCCAGCGCCGTGCCGCGCAGGCCCTTCATCTTCGCCAGCACCTGCATGGCCTTGCGCATCCAGGGACCGTAGGACTTCTTGACCAGATGGCCCTGCTCATCCTTGGCGGCCGACGACGGCGGCGCCAGGTGGTGGACCACGCGGTAGTCGCCCTCGAACATGCTGGCGATGCGCTGGCTGAAGGCCGCATCGGTGTGCAGGCGCGCGACCTCGTACTCATCCTTGTAGGCCATGAGTTTGAACAGATAGCGGGCCACGGCTTGCGACAGGCGCGTGCCCGAGCCCGCCACGGCGCGCTCGGCGGCATGGACCTTGTCCACGAAGGCCTGGTACTCGGCCGCATAGGCGGCGTTCTGGTAGGCCGTGAGGAAGTCCACGCGCTTGGCCACCATCTCGGTCAGCGAAGGCTTCTTGACGAACTGGATCACCTGGGCCGTCTGGAACAGGGCGCGCACGGCAGCCAGGTCATGGGCGCAGCGGCGGCCCCACTCGAAGGCGGCCTTGTTGTTGTCGGCCTGCACGCCGTTGAGTTCGATGGCGCGCATCAGCGCCGCATGCGACAGCGGCACGCGGCCCGTTTGCCAGGCGTAGCCCAGGATCAGCGGGTTGGTGTAGATGCTGTCGCCCAGCAGCTGCACGGCCACCTGCTCGGCGTCGAAGCTGCCCAGCAGCTCGGGGCCCACGGCCTGGGCCAGTGCGCTGGCGCAGCGGTCGTCCGGTGCCTGCCAGTCAGGGTTGGTGACGAAGGCTGCCGTGGGCGAGCCGTGGCTGTTGAGCGCCACGAAGGTGCGGCCCGGCTGCATCACGGACATGGTGGTCGGCGTGGCCGTGACGATGGGGTCGCAGCCGATCACCAGGTCGGCCTTGGCCATGTCCACCTTGGTGGTGTAGATGGCCTCGGGACGGTTGGCGATCTGGATGTGGCTCCAGGTGGAGCCGCCCTTTTGCGCCAGGCCGGCCGCGTCCTGGGTGATCACGCCCTTGCCCTCCAGGTGGGCCGCCATGCCCAGCAGCGAGCCGATGGTGATCACGCCCGTGCCGCCGACGCCGGCCACGACGATGCCCCAGGCCTGCTCGGCCACCGGCAGCACGGGCTCCGGGATGGCGGGCAGCACGGACAGGTCGCCCTTTTTCTCCTTCTTGGGCTTCTTGAGCTGGCCGCCTTCGATGGTGACGAAGCTGGGGCAAAAGCCCTTCACGCAGGAGTAGTCCTTGTTGCAGGTGTTCTGGTTGATGCGGCGCTTGCGGCCGAACTCGGTCTCCACCGGCTCGACCGACAGGCAGTTGGACTGCACCGAGCAGTCGCCGCAGCCTTCGCAGACCAATTCGTTGATCACCACGGTCTTGTCGGGCGTGGCCAGCGTGCCGCGTTTACGGCGGCGGCGCTTTTCGGTGGCGCAGGTCTGGTCGTAGATGATGGCCGTGCAGCCCTTGAGGGTGCGGAACTCGCGCTGGATGCGGTCCAGTTCGTCGCGGTGGTGCACGGTCACGCCCTCGGCCAGCGGCACGCCGTCGTACTTGGCGGGTTCGTCGGTGACGATGACCAGTTTGGCCACGCCCTCGGACTTGAGGCTGTTCATGATCTGCAGCACCGAGTGGCCCTCGGGCCGCTCGCCCACGCGCTGGCCGCCCGTCATGGCCACGGCGTCGTTGTACAGCAGCTTGTAGGTGATGTTCACGCCGGCCGCGATGCTCTGGCGTATCGCCAGCAGGCCGCTGTGGAAGTAGGTGCCGTCGCCCAGGTTGGCGAAGACATGGGCGTCCTTGGTGAAGGGCGCCTGGCCCACCCAGGTCACGCCCTCGCCACCCATCTGCGTGAAGGTGCTGGTGGAGCGGTCCATCCACACCGTCATGTAGTGGCAGCCGATGCCGGCCACGGCGCGGCTGCCCTCGGGCACGCGGGTGCTGGTGTTGTGCGGACAGCCGCTGCAAAACCATGGCACGCGGTCGCCCGTGGGCTGGCTCTGGGCGACCTTGAGCGCGGCCTCGCGGGCGTCCAGCACGGCAATGCGCTCGTGCATGCGCTGGGCGATGTGTTCGGGCACGCCGATCTTGGTCAGGCGCTGGACGATGGCGCGCGCGATGAGGGCCGGCGTCAGGTCCGCATTGGGGCGCAGCAGCCAGTCCTGGCTGGGATTGGGCACCGACCATTCGCCGCCGTGCTCATCGCTGAACTTGCCGACCACGTTGGGCCGCACGTCGGAGCGCCAGTTGTACAGCTCTTCCTTGATCTGGTATTCGATGACCTGGCGCTTTTCCTCCACCACCAGGATTTCCTGCAGGCCGCGCGCGAAGTCGCGCGTGATGGTGGCCTCCAGCGGCCAGACCACGTTGACCTTGTGCACGCGTATGCCCAGCTGGCGGCAGGTGTCGTCGTCCAGGCCCAGGTCGGCCAGGGCCTGGCGCATGTCGTTGTAGGCCTTTCCGCTGGCGATCAGGCCGAAGCGGTCGTTGGGGCCCTCGATCACGTTGTGGTTGAGCCGGTTGGCGCGCACATAGGCCAGGGCCGCATACCACTTGTAGTTCATCAGCCGCTGCTCCTGCTCCAGCGGCGCATCGGGCCAGCGGATGTGCAGGCCGCCGGGCGGCATCTGGAAGTCCTCGGGCAGGATGATGTTCACGCGGTCTGGCTCCACCGACACGCTGGCCGAGGACTCGACCACCTCCTGGATGGTCTTCATGCCCGACCACAGGCCCGAGAAGCGGCTCATGGCAAAGGCATGCAGGCCCATGTCCAGGATGTCCTGCACATTGCTGGGAAAGAACACCGGCGTGCCGCAGGCCTTGAAGATGTGGTCGCTCTGGTGGGCGGCCGTGCTGCTCTTGCTGATGTGGTCGTCGCCGGCCAGCGCGATCACGCCGCCGTGCCGGGCGGTGCCCGCCATGTTGGCGTGCTTGAACACGTCGGAGCAGCGGTCCACGCCCGGGCCCTTGCCGTACCACAGGCCGAAGACGCCGTCGAACTTCTTGGTCTCGGGATAGAGATCCAGCTGCTGCGTGCCCCAGACGGCCGTGGCGCCCAGCTCTTCATTGACGCCGGGCTGGAAGACGATGTTGTTGGATTCGAGGTGCTTTTTCGCGGCCCATAGCGCCTGGTCATAGCCGCCCAGCGGGGAGCCCCGGTAGCCGCTGATGAAGCCTGCGGTGTTCAGGCCCGCTGCAGCGTCGCGCTGGCGCTGCAGCATGGGCAGGCGCACAAGGGCCTGGACTCCGCTCATGAATGCACGGCCGTGCTGCAGAGCGTATTTGTCGTCGAGGGTGACCGTCTCCAGGGCGCGGCGCACGTCTTCGGGCAGTGGGGCATTCATGGCTTGTCTCCATCGATGGTCGGTGCCCTGTCATGTCCTGCCCGGAACGGGAAAGAGGCATGCACGGCACTCGTTGTCTGAACCAAATCGCCTTTTTTCAGTGTATTCGTGCTCGTCTGATAGGTCTTTGCTTTCTTTGCGCTGTTTCAAGTATCCTGAGCAAGGATCTTTCTTGAAAACGGTGTTTTGTGCAAACTTTGGACAAATTCGACATTGCCATCCTCGGCCACCTGCAGGCCGACGCACGCTTGACCAATGCCGAGCTGGCCCAGCGCGTGGGCCTGTCGGCCGCGCCCTGCTGGCGCCGTGTGCGGGCGCTGGAAGAAGCGGGCTTCATCCGCGGCTACCACGCCGACATCGACCGCCACAAGATCGGCCTGGGCGTGCTGGCCTTCGTGCGGCTGGACGCCGTGCGCACGGCCGGCACGCTGACGCTGGAGATGGAGGACGCCATCCGCAAGCTGCCCGAGGTGGTCACCTGCCACTACATCAGCGGCACCGGCACCTTCGAGCTGCAGGTGGTGGCGCGCGACCTGGACAGCTTTGCGCAGTTCGCGCGCAACACGCTGCTGAACCTGCCCAACGTGAAGGACATGCAGACCAGTTTCTCGCTGGGCGAGATCAAGTCCAGCCATGCGCTGCCGCTGTCCCAGCTGGGACCCATGGCGGGCCAGGGACTGCCGGGCCAGTAGCCGCAGGCCGGCGGACTGGCCTATGAAGGTCGCGCCGAAGCGACAGTGTGCTCCTGTAACAGGAGCGAAAAACGGTTGTCGTACAAGGCGGTGGTCGTGGTTATTAGTAAGGCAACCATTTCTGGCGCCACCCTGCGTTTGGCCCGAGAATCGGGACACATGGCCGCAGAACAATCAACACCAGACCCCGCCCAGCCACCCGCCTCAGAAACCGAGCCTTCCACCCAGCCCCCGGCCGAGCCCTCGGGCGCGGGGGCGCCGGGCACCCTGCTCGAGGACCCGTCCGGCATGGCCGCTGCCGACAGGGCGGCCGCCGAGGCCGAAGGCCAGAAGACGGCCCAGGCCCAGCAGGGCGTCTGGGCGCCGCTGTCCGGCCCCACCTTCCGCATGCTGTGGCTGATCTGGATGGCGGCCAACACCTGCATGTGGATGAACGATGTGGCGGCGGCCTGGCTCATGACCTCGCTGACCACCTCGCCCGTGCTCGTGGCCCTGGTGCAATCGGCCTCCACGCTGCCCGTCTTCCTGCTGGGCCTGCCCAGCGGTGCGCTGGCCGACATCCTGGACCGGCGCCGCTACTTCATCGTCACCCAGTTCTGGGTGGCGGCCGTGGCTCTGGTGCTGTGCCTGTTCGTGCTCTCGGGCCGGATGACGGCGCACTGGCTGCTGGTGCTGACCTTTGCCAACGGCATCGGCCTGGCCATGCGCTGGCCCGTGTTCTCGGCATTGATTCCCGAACTCGTGCCCAAGCACCACCTGCCCTCGGCCATGGCGCTGAACGCGGTGGCCATGAACGCCTCGCGCATCATCGGACCCCTGGTGGCGGGCGCCATCATCGCCAGCCTGGGCAGTGCCTGGGTGTTCGTGCTGAACGCCGTGCTGTCCGTCATCTCGGGCATCGTGCTGATCCGCTGGAAGCGCCGCCACGTGGCCAACCCGCTGGGCCGCGAGCGCCTGCCCTCGGCCATGCGCGTGGGCCTGCAGTTCGTGCGCGAGTCGCCGCGCATGCATGCGGTGCTGGCGCGCACGGTGTGTTTCTTCCTGCAGTGCACGGCGGTGATGGCCCTGCTGCCCCTGGTGGCCCAGCGCCTGCACGGCCCGACCGAAGGCGGGGGCGGCGCTGAGACCTTCACGCTGCTGCTGGCCTCCATGGGGGCGGGCGCCATCGTGGGCGCCATGTTCCTGCCGCGCCTGCGCCAGGCCATGTCCAAGGAAAGGCTGATCCGGTCGGGCTCTGCCGTGCATGCGCTGGCCACGCTGGCCGTGGCCCTGTCGCCCAATGTCTACATGGCGGTGCCGGCCATGATGCTGGCCGGCATGGCGCTGATCTCCACGGCCAACGTGCTGGGCGTTTCGGCCCAGATGGCCCTGCCCAACTGGGTGCGGGCGCGCGGCATGTCCATCTACCAGATGTCCATCATGGGCGGCACGGCGGCAGGCGCCGCGCTCTGGGGACAGGTGGCCAGCATGGTGGGCGTGCGCGGCAGCCTCATGGTGGCCGCCGCCAGCGGCGTGGCCTGCATGCTGCTGGTGCAGCGCCTGGTGCGCGACCGCCAGATCGAGGAGGACCTGAGCCCCTCCAAGGCCTTCCAGCGCCCCGAGGTCAACATCCCCGAAGCCGGCCGCGTGGTCGTCACCATCGAGTACCAGATCGACCCCACCCAGGCCGAGGCCTTCCGCGCCCTCATGCAGGAAAGCCGCCGCAGCCGCATGCGCCAGGGCGCGCTGGGCTGGAGCCTGCTGCACAGCATGAGCCACCCGGAGCGCTACGTGGAGCAGATCATCGACGAGTCATGGACCGAGCACCTTCGCCGCTTCGACCGCGTCACCGCCGCCGACGTGGCGCTGCGCGACCGCAAGCTGGCGTATCACAAGGGCAAGGAACCGCCGCGCGTCACGAGGTACTTCGATACCCCCTGAGGCGCTGCGCGCCTTCCCCCAGAGGGGGACGGCGCCCTCGCAGCGAGGCGGCTCTTGCTCGGCGCCCCTGGCGTTGGGCCGCGCCAGAGCGAGGGACAGTGGATAGAGGTGTGTCTGCGCTGGTCTTGTGCCATGCGGGGCGAGCCTTGGCGCAAAGGATAAAACCGGCGCACCCCAAAGCGGGAGGAAGCGGCGTAGCCGCTCAGGGGGTCACCTCAAGTGCGGTGCCTGGCTCGCCAGGGCGCGCGGCCAGAAGGCCCACAGGCGCAGGTTCTGCTTGATGCGGCCTGCCAGGTCGCCGGCTTCGGGGCCCCAGCCCATGAAGTAGTCGGCGCGCACGGCGCCGACGATGGCGCTGCCCGTGTCCTGGGCGAAGACCAGGCGGTTCAGCGCCACGGTGGGCCCGGATGTGGACAGCCAGACCGGTGTGCCGTAGGGGATGCTCTGCTTGTCCACGGCGATGGAGCGGCCTGGCGTCAGGGCCACGCCCTGGGCGCCCTTGGGGCCGAACTGCAGGTCCAGGCCTTCCAGCGGCTCCTCACGGAAGAAGACGTAGCGCGGGTTGCTCCACAGCATTTCATTGACGCGGCCGGGGTTGGCGGCCACCCAGGCGCTGATGCCGGGCCAGGTGGCGTCGCGCACCAGTCCCTGGTCCAGCAGCCAGCGGCCCACGCTCTTGTAGGGCTGGTCATTGGTGCCCGCAAAGGCGACGCGGATCGTGCGTTGCGCGCCCGTGGGCTCGGTGATGTTCAGGCGCCCCGATCCCTGGATGTGCAGCACCATCGCATCGACCGGGTCGCGCAGCCAGGCGATGGCGCGGCCTGCCAGGGCCGCCTGGGCCTCTGGCAGGGTCTCGATCTGCTGGCGCGAGAACCAGGGCTTGCGGCTGCCGAAGCCGGCGCCGGCCGGCGTCTTGTACAGGGGCACGTTGAATCCGTCGCCGGGCAGGCGCCGCGCCTCGAAAAGCGGCTCGTAGTAGGCGGTCAGCATGCCGTCCGGGCCGCCGCCCAGCGCCTCGATGCGGTAGGGTTGCAGATTGGCCATGAGCCAGGCGCGCTGCTCGTCGCCCGTGGCGATGCTCAGCTGGCGCACATCGCGGCACAGGCCTGCGAAGACCGAACTGGGTCGTTCGCAGTTCTTGAGCCACGCATTCCAGGCTTCGTGCAGCGCGTCCTCCTGCAGGCCGGGCAATTCGCTCCAGTCGGCCGCGATCCAGCGGCTCTTGGTGGGCGTGTTGGTGACCAGCGGGGGCCTGGGCGTGACGGCGGGAGAGCCGCCCGGCTGCAGATCGGGTACGGGCGAGGGGTCGTAGACCGGCTTGGTGGTGGTCGTGCAGGCGACCAGCGTCCCTACAATCAGCGCCATCGCGGCATGGCGCAGGAGGTGGAAATTCATGGGGTTGATTTTGCTCGAAGCACTGCTGGCCTTGGTGATTCTGGTCGCTATTGTGTGGTGGACCATGTTCTCCGGACGCCGCAAGGGCGAGTTGCCCGTGGACACGCCACGGGATTCGCATCCGTCTCCAGACAAACCCTCTCCCGGGCAGGATCGCAGCGGCCCGTGACGGCCGTGGAGGCGGCCTCGCGGAGCGGGCGCCGTCCTACGGGTATGCCCTGCCCGCACTGATAGGCTGTGCGCAGCCTGCTTTCCATAATGGGGACCCTGGCGCTACCGCACGGTGCGTTCCCAAGATTCAAAAGGAGTTTCCAATGCGCAAGCACATCGTTCTGGCCGCCGCAACGGCGGCCGCACTGTTCATCTCCGGCTGCGCGAACATGAGCGACACCCAGCGCCGCACGGCCACGGGCGCTGGCGTGGGCGCTGCAGCTGGCGCCGTGCTGGGCGCCGTCACCGGCGGCAGGGCCGGCACGGGTGCCGTGATCGGCGCTGGCGTGGGCGCACTGGGCACCTACATCTGGTCGCAGAACATGGAAAAGCAAAAGCGCGAGATGGAGCAGGCCACCCAGGGTACGGGCGTGAACGTGAGCCAGACGGCCGACAACCAGCTCAAGCTCGACATTCCCAGCGACATCTCGTTCGATACCAACCGTTCCGACATCAAGGGCAACTTCGCTCCCATCCTGGACCGCTTCGCCGAGGGCCTGCGCAACAACCCCAATGCCGAGGTGCGCATCATCGGCCACACGGACAGCACTGGCTCTGACGCCATCAACAATCCGCTTTCGCTCGACCGCGCCAACAGCACGCGCAACTACCTGACCATGCGAGGCGTCTCGGGCGCCCGCATCGCCACCGAAGGCCGTGGCTCGCACCAGCCCGTGGCTTCCAACGACTCGGCCAGCGGCCGTGCCATGAACCGCCGCGTGGAGATCTTCGTGGGCGAGATCCCGCAGCAGCACCAGCAGCCTCAGTATCAACAGCAGCCGCAGTACCAGCAGCCTCAATACCAGCCCCAGTACCAGCAGCCCCGCTGACCCGGGCTCTGTGCCAGATGCAACGCCCCGCAACGCGGGGCGTTTTTGCGTGGGCGGGCACCGGCATTGCCCTATGCTGGCTCCCATCCATCAATGGGGAGTCGTATGAGTGAAGCAAGCACAGCGGGCGCGGCCGACGTGGTCAGCCCGCTCGACAAGGGCCTGGGCGCGCTGTCCGCCCCCTGCGCGCCGCGGGACGCTGCCGCGCAGGGCTGGAATCTGCTGCGGGAAGACTTGAGTTTGCCTGTGGCCGTGCTGTCGCAGTCGCGCCTGTCGCACAACCTGGCCTGGATGCAGCGCTTTGTGGATGCCTACGGCGCCCAGCTCGCGCCCCACGGAAAGACGACCATGGCGCCCCGCCTGTTCCGCCAGCAGATCGACGCGGGCGCCTGGGGCATCACGCTGGCCACCGCTCAGCAGACGTGCGTGGCCCATGCCCATGGCGTGCACCGCGTGCTCATGGCCAACCAGTTGATCGGCCGGCGCAACATGGCGGCCGTGGCCGAGCTGCTGGCCGATCCCGGCTTCGAGTTCTTCTGCCTGGTCGATTGTGCCGAGCAGGTCGAGCAGCTGGCCGCCTTTTTTGGCGCAGCGGGCCGGTCCGTGCAGGTGCTGATCGAACTGGGCCCGCCCGGCGGGCGCACGGGCGTTCGCTCCGATGCGCAGATGCAGCCGCTGCTGGACGCGCTGGCCCGGGCCGGTGCCGGCGTGCGACTGGCCGGGATCGAGGTCTACGAGGGCGTGCTCAAGGAAGAAGAACCCATCCGCACCCTGCTGCGGCGCGCCGTGGACTGGCTCCAGCGGCTGGCGGGCGAGGGCCGGCTGCAGCGCAGCCCGGCCGTGCTCACTGGCGCCGGCTCGGCCTGGTATGACGTGGTGGCCCAGGAGTTCGGCAAGGCCGACATCGGCGGTCCGCTGGATCTGGTGCTGCGCCCGGGCTGCTATCTCACGCATGACGCGGGCATCTACCAGGCAGCGCAGCGGCGCATCGACCAGACCAATCCCGTGGCGCAGCAGATGCGTGCCAGCCTGCAGCCTGCGCTGCAGGTCTGGGCCTATGTGCAGTCGCTGCCCGAGCCCGGCCGCGCCATCGTGGCGCTGGGCAAGCGCGATACCGCCTTCGAGGCTGTGCCTCCCCGGCCCGCGCTGCGCTACCGCCCCGGCGATGCCGCGCCCGTGGCGGCGCCACCGCATTGGGAGGTCACGGCCATGATGGACCAGCATGCTTTCCTGAAGGTGGCCGAGGACGATGGCCTGCGCATAGGCGACATGCTGGCCTTCGACATCTCCCACCCCTGCCTGACCTTTGACAAATGGCGGCAGTTGGCCGTCGTCAATGACCGCTATGACGTGGTGGACGTGATCGCCACGTATTTCTGAAGGAGTCAGCCGTGCGTGCGCAGCAGGTTGGCCAGTTCAACGGCCGACTTGACCTGCATCTTGTCGAAGACGCGCGCGCGGTGGACCTCGACGGTGCGCACGCTGATGTCCAGCTGGTCGGCGATGAGCTTGTTGGGAATGCCCTCGACCACCAGGCGCATCACGTCACGCTCGCGCTCCGTCAGCTCGTTGAAGCGTGCACGCACGGCTTCGCGCGCACGGGTTTCGGCCTGGTGCTGGGCCGACAGTTCCAGCGCCTGTTCGATGCGGTCCACGAGGGCATTGTCCGAGAAAGGCTTCTCGCAGAAGTCGAAGGCGCCGCGCTTGACGGTGTCCACGGCCGTGGGCACGTCGGCATGGCCGGTCAGGAAGATCACGGGCATGCCTGCGATCTGGTTGCGTTCCAGCATGAGGTTGAACAGCGCCAGCCCGCTCATGCCGCCCATGCGCATGTCCAGCAGCAGGCAGCAGGGATTGCGTGGCGGTGGGCGCGACTGCAGCATGGCGTCGAAGGCCTCTGCGCTGTCATAGCATTCGCTGAGCAGGCGGCGCGAGCGCAGCAGCCAGGCGAGCGCTTCGCGGACATCGGTGTCGTCGTCGACGATGTAGACGGTGGCGTCGGGTACAGGTTCCATGGGCCTATTGTTCCATTTGTTCCATTGGTGCCATCTATGCCTGCACCTGCGCAGGGCTGTGCGCCGGCAGCGTGAAGGCGAAGACGGTCCCGCGCGGGCTGTGGGGGCTGTGCTGCAGGTGGCCGCCATGCTGCTCGACCACGGTACGGCACAGGCTCAGGCCCAGGCCCATGCCCTCGTTGCGCGTGGTGAAAAAGGGCGTGAACAGTTGCTCCGCCACATGCTGGGGAATGCCGGTGCCGCAGTCGATGACGGCGAACTCCACCCAGCTGCGGCGCGTGCTGGCGGCCGCACGGCGCACGCGCAGCTGCAGCTCGCGCTCCATGGTCTCGGGCGAGTCCATGGCCTGCATGCCGTTGCGCGCCAGGTTGAGCAGCACCTGCTCGATCATGGTCGGATCGCACAGCACGGGCGGGAGGCCGGGCTCGATGTCGGTGGTCACGCGCACGCCCAGGTTGCGTGCCTGCAGGCTGATCAGCGGCAGCACGGCGTCTATGAGTTCGGCGGCGCCTATGACTTCGCGGGACTGGTCGCGCCGCCGCACGAAATCGCGCACGCTCTTGATCACGCGGCCTGCGCGGTCGGCCTGGAAGCTGATGCGCTCCATGGCCATGCGCAGGTCCTGCAGTTGCTGGCGCAGCCGGGCTTCATGGTCCGAGATGGCGCTGCCCGCACCTGCACCTGTGCCCGTGTCCGTGCCCGTGCCCGTGCCCGTGCCATCGTCGCTCCCCAGCATGTTCAGCGATCCCGTGGCGTAGCTGGAGATGGCCACCAGCGGCTGGGTGAGTTCATGGCTCAGCAGCGAGGCCATCTCGCCCACCGTGGCCAGGCGGGCCGTGGCCTGCAGGCGCTCCTGCGAGGCGCGTGAGATCTCTTCCATGCGCTTTTGCTCGCTGATGTCGATGAAGGCACTCATCCAGCCGGTGTGCTGGCCCTGGGCATTGATCAGCGGCGCCTCGAAGATCAACACCGGAAAGCGCGTTCCGTCCTTGCGCATGAAGATGCTTTCATGGCCTTCGCGCGGCGGCGGGGCGTTGCCGGACAGGCGGCTGTCGCGCCGGCGCGCGTAGATCTCGGCGCGCTCGGGCGGCCAGTAGGGCGCAATGCTCAGTCCCAGCAGTTCCTCGGCCGTGAAGCCCACCATGCTGCAGAAGGCCGGGTTCACATAGCTGATGCGGCCCTGCAGATCGCGCGCGCGCAGGCCCGTGACCAGCGAGTCCTCCATGGCCTTGCGAAAGGCCAGCGCATCGCCCAGATCGCGCTCGGCGCGCAGGCGTCGGCGGTTGTCGCGCACCAGCACGGCGACCACGGACACCAGGGCGATGGACATCAGCGTCACCAGGGCCGTGAGCACGTTGGGGAATACGCTGGGCGCGCGGTGCCAGCTGTCCATGCGCAGCACCAGGGTGCTGCCCGGCAGGTCCAGCAGCTGCTGCGCCGTGAACATGCGCGTGCCGCGCCAGGAGGCGCCCAGCAGGGCCAGGCGCGTGCCGTCCGGCTCGGTGAAGGACACTTCCTGGGTGCGCGGCAGGTTCTTGCTGACCTGGGTGATCAGCAGGCTTTGCAGGCTGTAGGTGCCGATGACAAAGCCGATGATGTGGCCGCTTTGCGTCAATGGCAGGCAGACCTCCATCATCTCCGTGCCCAGGCCTTCGGCCAGCAGCTGGAAGTAGCTGGGCGAGTAGGCCGGGCCGTTGAGGCGGCGCGCGTGGGTGCAGGTCAGCACGGCCTCCGGATGGGTGTTTTGCGTGCGCAGCTGGTCTTCCCACTGCACGTTGCGGTAGGGCGTCTCGGCATGGGAGCGGATCTGCAGGCCCGCATCGCGCCATTCGATGCGCATCAGCTCGCGGCGCACCTGCAGCAGCTCGGCGGCGCGGGTCTTCCACTCGGCAGGGTCGTTGTCGGGCGCGTTCAGCGCCTGCAGGTCCTGCAGGTTGCGGTTGAGGGCGGCGCGTATGTCGGCCACGGCATTGGCGGTGTCGCGCTCCAGCTTGTCCTGGACCTGGGAGGCCTCATAGCGTCCGGCCAGCCAGACCATGGTGATGAGCATGCTGGCCACCAAAGCGACCAGCAGGCTCCACAGCGACCAGCGCCGCCAGGCAGTGCGCCAGCGGCGCCAGGGCCAGCGGCCTTCGGCAGGGGCGGGCGTGGACAGGTGCAGCGGATTCACAGGACGCGGTGCTCCAGGGCCGGCAACTGGCGGCGCACATGCGCCAGGCGCTCGCGCTTGATCTCGCCCAGCACCACACCGGCACCCTCGGCCTGCTGCGCCAGCACCATGCCCCAGGGGTCGGCCAGCAGGCTGTGGCCCCAGGTGCGGCGGCCGTTCTCATGGTGGCCGCCCTGGGCGGGCGCCAGCAGGTAGGCCTGGTTTTCGATGGCACGGGCGCGCAGCAGCACCTCCCAGTGGGCCAGGCCCGTGATGTGGGTGAAGGCGGCGGGCACCAGCAGCAGGTCGGCACCCTGCTCGGCCAGCCGGCGGTACAGCTCGGGAAAGCGCAGGTCGTAGCACACGCTCAGGCCCAGGCGCCAGGACTCGCCCTCGCGCGAGGTGATGTCGCAGGTCACGGGCGTGTGGCCGGCCTGGACCACGGCGGCCTCTGTGTAGCGCTCGCGGCCGTTGTCGTAGTGGAACAGGTGGATCTTGTCGTAGCGCGCCACGCATTCGCCCTGGGGCGAGAACACCAGCGAGCTGTTGAGCACGTGGGCATCGTCATCGGCCACCAGGGGCAGGGTGCCGCCGACGATCCACAGCTGCAGCTCGCGCGCGGCGCGGCCCAGGAAGTCCTGGATGGGGCCTTGGCCGAAGCTCTCGCGGTAGGCCAGCTTGTCGGTATCGCGCAGGCCCATGGCACAGAAGTATTCGGGCAGGGCCGCGAGTTCGGCGCCCTGCTCGCGCGCCTGGCGCAGCAGGGCCATGGCCTGGTCGAGGTTGGCGCGCACATCGGGTTCCGACACCATTTGCAGGGCTGCGATTTTCATGGGTTCTCTCCTGAAGGGGCTGACTCGGTGGCGGTGGAGGGCGTGCGCGACGGTGTGTCAGAGGGCGTTGCGGCCCGGCGGCGCGGCAAGGCAGTGACCTGGGGATCATCCCAGCTGCCGTCGATGCGGAATTCCTTGGTGGCTGCCGCAATCAGCGGGCCCCGCAGCA
This sequence comes from Delftia sp. WY8, assembly GCF_018437695.1. Taxonomy (NCBI): domain Bacteria; kingdom Pseudomonadati; phylum Pseudomonadota; class Betaproteobacteria; order Burkholderiales; family Comamonadaceae; genus Delftia; species Delftia sp. WY8. The sequence continues at coordinate 3,179,049 of NZ_CP049795.1, read as the reverse complement.
GCACCTGCGCCAGAAAGCTGCCCAGGCCGATCACGGGGTTGATGGCCGTGGCCACCAGGGAGGCAGTCATCGCGTTGATCTCGGGCACCACCACCACGTGCAGATTCTGCGTCTCCTGGACCAGGTCTGCCGTGCCTTCCATCAGCACGGCGGCGTTGACGCCCTTCATCTGCATGTTGTTGGTGCGCGCCACGCCATCGGTGATCTGCACATCACCGCGCATGAAGTCGAAGGCAAAGCCGTTGCTGAAGACATCGCGGAAATCCAGCGTCAGCCGGCGTGGCAGCGCCTGCAGGCTGAGCACGCTCAGCAGCTTGGCCAGGCCCGGTTCGGCCTTGAGGAACTGGCCGGTCTGCACATCCAGGTGCATGGAGCCCGAGAGGCTGCGGAAATCGGGCGTGATGGGCGAGCCCGTCCATCCCGCCGAGCCCTGCAGGCTCCCCTTGCCATTGCCCACCACGCCAGGCATGTCAAAGCGCGTGAGCAGCTTGCCCACGTCGCGCAGGTCCAGCTGGAACTGCAGCTGGCTGCGCCCCGGATGCTCGGACTGCCCCTGGGGCAGGCGCCACTGGCCGTTGGCCGTCAGCGTGGCCTCGGGCGTGGAAATGTTGAAGCGCGACAGCTGCCATTCGCGTGCCGCCGCGTTGCCGGGCACGGGGCGGTTGCGGGCCTCGACCTCCAGGCGGCCCAGCGCATGGCCCGACAGGTGCATGTCGTCCACCACGATCTGCAGCGCCGGCAGCTGGCGCGGCCCTTCGTTGAACAGGGCGTCCACGCGTTCGGACTTGGCCTCCGGCACCGTCAGGCGGGACAGCCGGGCGACCAGTTGCCCTTCGGGCTGGGCGTCCGTGCCTTCGCGAAAGCCCACATAGCCATCCAGCTCCTGGGAGGTGAGGTTGCTGTGCCACGAGCCACCATCGCGCGAAATGCCCGCCACCACATCGTGCAGCTGCCGCCCCTTGGCCTGCAGTTGCTTGACGCGCAGGCTCAGCCGATCGGGAAGGTATTCGCGCGCAGGGTCCGTGGCGGCGTCGGCGGGCTCTGGCCTGGTGCCGTTGGACTGCGGCGCCAGCGCCAGCCAGTCGTCGATATTGAAGAGCGGCAACTGCACGTGGGCCTGCACGCCCTGGCCCGAAGTGGGGGCGGTGCCCGCTTCCTGGCCGATGAGGATGCTGCCGTGCAGCACGCGGCTGTGCTTGCCACTGATGTCGCGCTCATAGAAGACCGAGCCCGTGTCGCCCAGTTGCACGCTGATCTGGTCGCGCAGCGGGGCATCGGGCGCGGCGAAGCTGGCGGGCGCGAGCTGGTGGCTCACGGCCAACGGCTGGATGGACTCGGCGGCCTTGCCCAGCGGAGCCGGCAGGTTGATGCGCATGCCCTGCAGGCTGGACTGGACCTGGATTTCGGGCGTGCCACGGCGCACCTTCAGCAGCAGGGAATAGGGCGACTGGCCCTCGGCATGGCGGGCCAGGTCGGCCACCCAGCCCAGTTCCCTGGCATCGCGCAGCCCCTGTGCCGTGGCCGTGCCCTGCACCCGCACCTTGACGGACGATTCGGTGGCTGGCGCATTGCGCGCCAGCGCCTGCATGCCGCCATCGGCACGCAGTTCACCGCCCAGGGCCCGCGCCTGCAAGCCCACCAGCGAGAAGCCGGTGTCGGAGAATTTGACTGCGCCACGCAGCTGGCTCAGGTGCGGTGTCTCGTCATCGAGCTGCAGCGAGTTGCCCGCCAGCGTGACCTGCCCGGACACCTTGCTGCGGTCCAGATGGTCGATGGGCAATTGCAGTTGCAGGGCCAGTTGCGCGGCGCCCGTGGCCTCGCTGCCGTCCAGCACGTGCCCGGTCAGCGCCGACAGGGCCGAGGTCTTCACCACCCCCAGCATGTCGGCCAGCGGGCCCTGGCCCTTGGCGGTGACGGCCACCTCGGTGTGGGCCAGGTTGGGAATGCTGGCCTGGATGTCGCGCATCTGCAGCTGCGGATAGCCGGCGAACTGGCCGCGCGCATTGCGCACGGCCATGGAGGAGCGGTCAAACACCAGCTCGCCGGACAGATCGACCAGGGCCGGCCAGGGCGCCTCGCCATGCGTGAGCAGATGGGGCGGCACATATTCATAGTGCACGTCATGCAGCTTGGCCGCGATGTGGAACTCGCCCTGGCTGGGCTTGTCGGCCGGTACGTGGTCCAGGTTGCCGCGCACCTTGAAGTTCACCGTGCTCGCGCGCCCGGCGTGTATGGCCTCGCGCACATAGTGGCGCGCGTCGGCGGGAATCTCCAGCGGCAGGTAGCGGTGCACGCGCGTGCCGTCGGCGTTGCGCAGCTGGCCCTGCAGGTCCAGCACGCCGGGAAAGCGCGGCTGCCTGTCGCTGCCGTCGCCGGTATGCCATTGCGCGCGGGCCTCGCCTTCGGTGTCGTCATTGGCAAAGCGCAGGCTGGGCACCTGCACGCTGATGGCCTGGCCGCGCAGTTGCCAGCGCAGGCTGGCCTGCAGGCGGTGCAGCGGGATCTCGGGCTCCTCGAACACGCCGGGGAACGACAGCGACGCCGGCCGCTGCTGTGTGCCCTCCATCTCCAGCTGGGTCTGGCCGCCGTCCTGGTCCAGCGAGAAGCGCGCGTTCAGGCCCTTGAGGCCGGGCATGCCCGGCGCCGCGGGGCCTTCGGACGATGCCACGCCGTTGATCGACAGTTGCTGCAGTTCGCCACTGGCCTTGTACTGCTGCAAGGACTCCAGCGGGCCGCGCCAGCTTCCCTGGAACTGGTGCAGGCGGCCGGCCGGTGCCAGATCGGCCAGGTGCTGCTGCACCTGCTCTGGAAGCGGCAGGCGCTGGCCCAGCTGGGCGAGGATGGCCAGGTCAATGCCATCGGCCTGGAACTCGCCGTGCTCACCCAGCGCCCCCTGCGTGCTGGCGCCGGCGGGGTTGTAGCGCGCGCGCAGATTGCCAGCCGGCCAGTGCAGGCCGTCGCCCGTGGAAAATTCCAGGTTCTGCGCAGCGAAGCGCCAGCCGTCCTGGTGTTGCACGCTCAGCCTGCCCGTCAGGGCCTGCAGCTTCAGCGGCTGCAGGTCTTCGCGCCACTGCAGCTGCAGCGCGTTCACGGCCACGTCGGCCATGGCGCCCACGGGCTGGCCCTGGCGCAGGTCTATCCAGGCGCGCAGCGCGCCCCGGCCCTGCTGCAGGCGCAAGCCAGAGGTGTCTATGTACTGGCCGAGCTGGGACAGGTCGATCCGCGTGAACATCGCATGGGCCTGGCCGCTCCAGCGGCGCCAGTTGCCCTCGTGCGTGGACAGCAGCGGCTCGCGGAACAGGCCGGTCAGCATGAAGCGCTCGCCCCAGCCTTCGGGCGGCGTGGCATCCAGGCGCAGTCCGTGGCCCCAGCCCTTGTTGCGCAGCACCAGGTCCACATCGCGCAAGGCCAGCGGCGGAGCCTGGCGCAGTTCGTCCAACCACAGCAGGCTGCCGCCGCGCAGCGCCAGTTCGGTTTGCGAAAACAGCCAGTCGGCGGCGGCATTGTCCCCGCCGGCCGAAGGGCTGATCTCGATGCCGGCCACGAAGACTCGGCCATCGGCCGCGCGGCGCACCACGAGTTCAGGACGGTCTATGTAGATCTGTTCCACGCCCAGGCGCATCAGCGAGCGTGCCGAAACGGCGACCACCACGCTGGGCAGGCGCAGGGCGTCTGCCGAATGTTCGGGGTCTTGCACCACCACGTCGCCCAGCTCGAAGCGGGGGACCAATCCCTCGCTGCGGGCCGTGATGCTGCCTATGCGAACCGGTAGGCCCAGCGTGCGTGAGGCCAGGGATTCCAGCTGAGGACGCCATTCGCCGATTCGCGGCACAATCCAGCCATGGAGCACCCCCCACACGAAGGCGAGGACCAGCCAGAAGGCCAGGACCAGCCCCAGTGACCACCGCGCAAGGCCGGCCATCCAACGGGTCAGGCGTGTGGGGTGCGGTTTCGGTTCGATCATCGGCGGCATCAGCTATGACGGGAATTATGACCGGCGCCCTCAGGGCCTGGGCGGTAACCAAGGGTTGCTGCAATCCCTCTGCGCGTGAGTGGCCGCTTCTTTCGCGTTCCGTATGCAATCCTCAGTTCACGCAATGGCAGGTACGGCCTTGAATGTCCCCGCACAGGCCGCCTATTCCCGTTTTCACCAACGGCTGCACCGTCGCTATGGCGACGAGCTGAGCCTTTTGCCGCCGGGTCCGCCCGAGCGCGCGTCCATGGAGCAGGCCCTGGCGGCACTGCTGGAGCGTGGCCTGGATCTGTCGGCTGCGCTGCGTGTGCTGCGCCAGCTGGTCATGGAGCGCACCATGGTGCTCGACTGCGAGCAGCAGGCGCCGCTGGCCGTGGTCACGCGCGCCGTGACCGAGCTGGCCGAGCTGGCGCTGGAGCGCGCCTGCATCCAGGCGCGCGCTGAGCTCGACGCGCGCCATGGCGCGCCCCAAGGCCCCGACGGCCGGCCAGTGCAGCTGTGGATCATCGGCATGGGCAAGCTGGGCGCACGCGAGCTCAACGTCTCCAGCGACATCGACCTGATCTACGTCTACGAGCAGGACGGCGACACCGCCGGCCTGCCCGATGGGCGCGGGGTGATCTCCAACCACGAGTACTTCGCGCGCGTGGTCAAGGGCATCTACGGCCTGATCGGCGACACCACCGAGCACGGCTTTGTCTTCCGCGTGGACCTGGCGCTGCGTCCCAACGGGAACTCGGGGCCTTCGGCCGTCTCGCTGGCCTCGCTGGAGGAGTATCTGCAGACCCATGGACGCGAGTGGGAGCGCTTTGCCTGGCTCAAGAGCCGCGTCGTGGCGCCCATGGACTGCGTGCGCTCCCAGCAGGTGCAGGCGCTGCGCGCCGTGGTCCTGCCCTTTGTCTTTCGCCGCTACCTGGACTACGCGGTCTTTGATGCGCTGCGCTCGCTGCACCGCCAGATCCGCGAGCATGCGGCGCGGCGCAGCGCGGGCCATCCGGGCCGCTCCAATGACGTCAAGCTCTCGCGCGGCGGCATCCGCGAGATCGAATTCACCGTGCAGCTGCTGCAGGTGGTGCGTGGCGGCCAGTTCCCCGAACTGCGCTGCCGCCCCACGCTGGAGGCGCTGGGCCGCCTGGCGCGCGCCGGCCTCATGAGCCAGGAAGTGGCCGACGCCCTGGGCTCGGCCTACACCTTTTTGCGCCGTGTCGAGCACCGTATCCAGTACCTGGACGACCAGCAGACCCATGTGCTGCCCACCCGCGACGATGACCTGGAATGGATTGCGCGCACCATGGGCTTTGCCGATGCCTGCGCCTTTTTGCACCAGCTCGATGCCCATCGCGAAAAGGTGGCCGAGGAATTCGACACCCTGCTGGGCGGCTCGGCCCAGCCCCAGTGTGGCTCGGGCCGTTGCAACGGCGCGCGCAGCCCCGCCCAGGGCACGCCGCGCGAGATAGACGGCCTCATGGAGCAGTTGCCGCCAGCCCTGGCCGCCCATGTGGCCGACTGGCGCGGCAATGCCCGCATCGCCAACCTGCGCGACGAGGCGCGCGGCCGGCTGTTTCGACTCGTGCAGCGCACGGCGCAATGGGTGGCCGAGCGCAGCGTGCCCGAAGACGCCGCGCTGCGCTTTCTGAACTGGCTGGAGCCGCTGCTGCGCCGTGAAAGCTATCTGGCCCTGCTGCTGGAGCGCCCCGCCGTGCACGAGCGGCTGCTGGACCTGCTGGGCGCGGCACGCTGGCCCGCGCGCTACCTGCAGCAGCACCCGGGCGTGATCGACGAGCTGGCCAACGAAGCCATGCTGGGCGAGCGTTTCTCGCCCATGGACTTCGAGCATGAGCTGGCCCTGCGCCTGGCCGCGCTGCAGGCCACGGGCGAGGACGATGACGAAACCCTGCTGAACCTGCTGCGCCGCGCCCACCATGCCGAGGTCTTTCGCACGCTGGCGCGCGATATCGAAGGCCGCATCACGGTCGAGCAGGTGGCGGACGATCTCAGCGCACTGGCCGACTGCGTGCTGCGGGTGACGGCCAGCTGGTGCTGGAGCCGGCTCAAGAACCGCCACCGCGAGTCGCCGCAGTTCGCCATCATCGGCTACGGCAAGCTGGGCGGAAAGGAGCTGGGCTACGGCAGCGACTTGGACATCGTCTTCGTCTTCGATGACGAAGACGAACACGCCTCCGAGATCTATGCCGCCTTTGTGCGCAAGCTCATCAACTGGCTGGCCGTCAAGACGGGCGAGGGCGACCTGTTCGAGATCGACACCGCGCTGCGCCCCAACGGCAACTCGGGCCTGCTGGTGACCAGCTTCGCCTCCTATGCCAACTACCAGCAGCAGCGCGGCAGCAACACGGCGTGGACCTGGGAGCACCAGGCCATGACGCGGGCGCGCTTCGTGCTGGGCAGCGACGATCTGCAGGCCCGCTTCGATGCCGTGCGCGAGGCTGTGATCACCGCGCCTCGCGACGCCTCGGCGCTGCGCGACGAAATCGTCGCCATGCGCGAACGCGTGCGCGGCGCCCATCCGGTGCGCGGCGGCCTGTTCGATGTCAAGCACAGCCCGGGCGGCATGGTCGATGTGGAATTCGCGGTCCAGTACCTCGTGCTCTCGCAATCGGCCTCGCACCCGGAACTGATGGCCAACCTCGGCAATATCGCGTTGCTGCAGCGCGCCGAACAGGCAGGATTGATCCCGGCCGGCGTAGGCCAGCAGGCGGCCCGGGCCTACCGCGAGCTGCGCCGCCTGCAGCACGTGGCACGGCTGGATGAGCGCTCGGCACAGCTGGTGCCAGGGCAGGCCGAGCCGCTGAGTGCGCCCGTCAAGGCCTTGTGGGATGCGGTTTTCGCCAACGCCGTTGCGGCTTGACGATGTGAACGCAAAGAAGGCGGCTTGCGGCTGCGAACGCCTTCACTTCAGCATCCGTGGAAATTGGCCTACAGCAGGATCGCGGGCATCCTCAAAATGTTACATTTTTCCTGCCCACGACCCCTGGAACTTCTGCAAAAGTAGCTCATCTATTGAACAGCTTGTTGAGAGAGAGTATCCAGACCGAATTTCACGTTGCGAAGCCTCTGGGGCCACAGTCCTGAACTGTTCCGCCCGAAGCGCTTCTCCTCCCTCCCTCTCTTTATTCGTTTCGGGATGCTTCGCAACTTTTTTATGCCAGCAAAAAGGCCACCCATCGGGTGGCCTTTTTGCATTCCCGGGCTGGTGCGGCGTCAGGGCTGGGGAGGGCGCGTGGCTGCAAAACTGGCACGCTCGGCCAGCTTGGCCTGCAGTGCGGCCAGATTGGGGTGGTCGGCGCGCCAGTCCAGCTCGGGAAAGCGAAAGTCCAGCCAGCCCAGGGCGCAGCCCACGCACACGTCGGCCAGGGTGAAGTGGATGCCGCAGCAATACGGCTTGTCGCCCAGCCCCTGGGACATCACGTTCAGTGCAGCCCGCACCTTGGCAAGCTGGCGGTCTATCCAGGCCTGGCAGCGCTGTTCTTCGCTGCGGCCATCCCAGGTGGCTTCGAGGCGGGCCAGCGCCCCGGCATCCAGCAGGCCATCGGCCAGTGCTTCCCAGGTCTTGATCTCGGCGCGCTCGCGCCCCGTGCCGGGGATCAGCTTGCCTACCGGGGAAAGTGTGTCCAGATATTCGACGATCACGCGCGAGTCGAACATGGCATCGCTGCCGTCCATGACCAGGCGCGGCACCTTGCCCAGCGGGTTGCCGGTGCCGGGCGACAGCTCGCGGCTCCAGGGGTTTTCCTCGACGAACTGATAGTCGAGCCTTTTCTCTGCCAGTACGACGCGTACCTTGCGTACGTAGGCGCTGGTGGAGGAACCTATCAGTTTCATGGCAATTTTCCGTGGCGAAGAGGCGGCCCATGGGCGGGCAGCAGATTCTATGCGCTGCCCGACGATCTCCCCCTCGGCCCCCGTTTTTGCCGCGCGCACCTACAATCACGGCCCATGAATCTGCCGCACATCTCCGCCCTGTCCCCGCTCGACGGCCGCTACGCCGCCAAACTGTCTCCTCTGCGCCCGATCATGAGCGAGATGGGATACATGCACCGCCGCGTGCAGGTGGAGGTGACCTGGTTCATCGCCCTGTCGGATGCCGGCTTTGCCGAGTTCAAGCCCCTGTCCGAAGGCGCGCGCGTCTATCTGCAGGACCTGGTGAAGAACTTCTCCGAGGCCGATGCCGTGGCCATCAAGGACATCGAAAAGACCACCAACCACGACGTCAAGGCCGTGGAGTACTGGATCAAGGGCAAGTTCGACGGCCGTCCCGAGCTGCTCAAGGCCGCCGAATTCGTGCACTTTGCATGCACCAGCGAAGACATCAACAACACCAGCCACGCGCTGCAACTGCGTGCCGGCCGCGACAGCGTGCTGCTGCCCGCAATCTCCGGCATCACGGCCAAGCTGCGCGAGATGGCCCATGCCTATGCTGCCGTGCCCATGCTCAGCCGCACGCACGGCCAGACCGCCAGCCCCACCACCGTGGGCAAGGAAATCGCCAACGTGCTGGTGCGCCTGGAAAAGGCCTCTGCCCGCATCGCCGAGGTCAAGCTCCTGGCCAAGATGAACGGCGCCGTCGGCAACTACAACGCCCACCTTTCCGCCTGGCCCGAGTTCGACTGGGAAGCCTTCAGCAAGAACGTGATCGAGTCGCCCGAGCCCCAGGGTCTGGGCCTGAGCTTCCAGCCCTACTCGATCCAGATCGAACCGCATGACTACATGGCCGAGCTGTTCGACGCCATCGCGCGCGCCAACACCATCCTCATCGACTTCTCGCGCGATGTCTGGGGCTATGTGTCCCTGGGCTACTTCAAGCAGCGCCTGAAGGCCGGCGAGATCGGCTCCTCGACCATGCCGCACAAGGTCAACCCCATCGACTTCGAGAATGCCGAAGGCAACCTGGGCCTGGCCAACGCCCTGCTCAAGCACCTGGCCGAAAAGCTGCCCATCTCGCGCTGGCAGCGTGACCTGACCGATTCGACCGTGCTGCGCAACATCGGCGTGGCCATGGGCTATGCCACGTTGGCCTACAGCTCGCTGATGACCGGCCTGAACAAGCTCGAACTCAACGAAGAGCGCCTGCAGGAAGACCTGGACAACGCCTGGGAAGTCCTGGCCGAGCCCATCCAGACCGTGATGCGCCGCTACGGCGTGCAGGGCGCCTACGAAAAGCTCAAGGAAGTCACGCGCGGCAAGACCGTGCAGGCCGAAGACCTGCACCGCCTGATCAACGGCCTGGAAATCCCCCAGGCCGACAAGGACCGCCTGCTGGCCATGACGCCTGCCTCCTATGTGGGCAAGGCGGCCGAGCTGGCGCGCCGCGTCTGAGTTGATGCAGGCCCATGGTGCCGGCACTTCGGCGCGATCCAACAATTTCGACGCGCTGAGACTGCTGGCCGCACTGCTGGTCATCTGGAGCCATCAGTTCGCGGTCATGGGCTTGCCGGTTCCCCAGCTCCTGCACAACGAGCCCGGGGCGCTGGGCGTGGTCATCTTCTTTGCCATCAGTGGCTATCTCGTCACCTTGTCCTGGCTGGCTGACCCGCATCTGGGGCGCTTTGCGGCGCGCCGGGCACTGCGTATCTGGCCCGGCCTCATCGCAGCCGTCCTGCTCTGCGCTTTCGTGCTCGGGCCCTTGGTCACCACCTTGCCCTTGAAGGCCTATCTCGCGCATCCATTGACGTGGGACTATCTGCGCAACCTGTGGCTGGACACACAGTTTGCGCTGCCGGGCGTATTTGATGGCAACGTGCTGGCTTCATCGGTCAATGGCCCCTTGTGGACCATCCCGCTGGAAGTGGGCTGCTATGCCTTCCTTGCTGCAGCCGGAGCCCTGGGTGTGATGCGCTGGCCCTGGGTTGCTCCCCTGGCATTTCTTGCGCTGCTTTTGGGCATGCAGTGGCACTACAGCCCAGCGCCGGGTGCTGCCATGCCTGCCTGGTCGTTCGGACTGCAATACGGCATGGTGTTCGCGCTGGGCGCGACGCTGGCCTGCTGGCGCCATCTGTGGATAGAGCGCCGCCCGTTGGCGATGACTGCAATGCTGCTGCTGCTTGCCGTCCTCTACTTCAAAGGCCCGGCGATCATTGCGGGCCAGGCACCTTTGCTGGCGCTTGCAGTTTTTTCCGTGGTGGCAGGATCGGCATCCACGCCCCTTCTCAAGCATGCAGGGCATTTCGGCGATTTCTCTTACGGCCTGTACATTTACGCTTTTCCCGTGCAGCAGCTGGTGGTCTGGCATTTCGCGGACCGGCTCGGCTATGGCGCAGCTCTGGCCTGCACCGTGGCCGGCACGGGCCTGCTGGCCGTGCTGTCCTGGCATTTGCTGGAAAAGCAGGCACTGACCTTCAAGCCTGCCCGGCCCGCTTCGGGTGCTCCCAAAATCCCTTCGTCGCATGTGACGGGCTGACCCTCACCTGCCGAACTACCTGTCTCATGGCCCTCAAATCCACCATCTTCAAGGCGAACCTGTCCATCGCCGACATTGACCACGGCTACTACGCCGACCATGCGCTGACCCTGGCTCGCCATCCCAGCGAAACGGACGAGCGCATGATGGTGCGCCTTGTGGCCCTGGCCCTCAATGCCCACCAGCTCAGCGACATGTGCAACGGCGACGGCACGCTGGCCTTTGGCGCGGGCCTGTCCGATCCCGAGGATCCCGATGTCTCGCTGACCGACTTCACGGGAGCCAAGCGCCTGTGGATCGAGGTCGGCCAGCCCGAGGAAAAGCCCATCGCCAAGGCATGCAACAAGTCCGATGCCGTAGTGCTCTACGCCTTCCACCATGCGGCGGAAGTCTGGTGGAAAGGCCTGGAAGGCAAGCTGGCACGACTGAACAAGCTGCAGGTCTGGCGGATTCCCTCCGAAACCTCCCAGTCGCTGGCGGAGCTGGCCGAGCGCAGCATGCAACTGCAGGCCACCATCCAGGAAGGCGCATTGACGCTCAGCAGCAATCTGGGCACGGTCTTCATCGAGCCGCTGCGCTGGAAGTAGCCGGGCACTGGCCCAAGCAAGCCACTGTCTCAGTCAGGCAACTGCATCCGGACGGCCTGGGCGAAGGACTCCACCGTCCAGCCCGCGCCCAGCAGCATGCGGCGAGTGGACAGCCGGTCCATGACATCGTCGGGCACATTGCAGCCCAGATGGATCAGCGACTTGCTCTCCGTGATGCCCACATAGCGGCCGTCATAGCTGCGCGCCAGATGGTTCCACAGGCCGTGGGCACCCGGCGACTGGCGTGCGCCGCTGACGAGGCAGGTGCCCGTATCGAGCACGCTGCGGTAGACGGCGCTGGCGATGCCGCGCCGCTGGTAGTCCGGCGCAAAGCGCGAATGGGGCGAGCGCACGCGGCGGTCGGTGCGCTTGTCCACTTCGACCAGGCGATTGAACACCGTGTAGCCGGCCAGGCAGCGCCGCTCCATATCCTCCACGTAGGCAAACCATTCGCCGTCGGCCTCCCGCCAGTGCAGCTGGAACTGCGGATCGTGAAGCGGACGTCGCTCCAGGCCGTGCAGCTTGTTGCCGGGCTGGTACAGGCGCTCATGAATGGCTTCGAGCTCGCCCTCCACCAGCGGCTGCATCACGTCGATGCGCAGTTCGGTGACGTGGTGCGGCCGCAAGCGGGCCGAGGCGCGATGCGCCACGGCATCACGCAGATGGCGCCAGAGGGAGGAAAACGAGGGCCCGGCTGGGGCAAAGGCTAGACAGGTCACGGCAAAGCTCGCTTTGTCGGCAGGCCTTGTGGCCCGGCAGACGCGTGAAAACCCAACCGCCTTCAGTTTCAAGGTGAAGGCGGCGCAAGAAGAGCGGATTCAGTGAAGCGACGCTGCCCGGTTCCGCGCAGGGCAGCGCATCAAGACCGTGCGGCCTGTCTGGGGCCGATGTTCAGCCGCGCTGCATCGCGCTCGCGCAGGCGAGCGGCCGTGGCAGGCCAGGCCTTGCCGGCCGGCACGCGCGTGCTCCCCGCATCACTTGCCGTGAGGCGCATGCAGGGGCGGGGGCGGCGGTGGCTGGAAGCGGCGGTCTGCAGCATGGGGACTGATGTTAGGCCGCCTGCAACATCGCACTGGTTCGGTGCGATATACGGCAATCAGCCGGGTTTGCGCGATATGTCCGCGCGCTCGGCCGCACGCTCTGCATAGCGGGTAAAGCGCCAGGAGTCGCCTTCTGTCGTGATCCTGCGCCATACGGCGCGCTTCTGTGGTGGCTCCATGGCGGTCCACATCTGCACTTCGTCGAAGCTGCGGCCACAACCCTTGCATTTCTCGTCGCCCTGGCTGGTGGAGCAGATGGCGATGCAGGGCGTATCGGGGGTCGTGTCGTACCAGGCCAGCCAGGCTGCCATGGCGTGCGAGGGAAAGCCCTCAACCTGCACTTCGGTCTCATGCCAGAAGATCATCAGCGCGTACACCTCGGCCAGAGCCCGTACTTCGGGCTGCAGCAGCACACCATCCGGGGACGGGTGGCGCTCTCGCCAGTAGTTGATGGCGGCTTCGATATCGGTGATGTGCAGTGCAGTCATGGACGGGCAAGGGGAAGGGGCAGCGATGATAAGGCGCATGCCAGTCCTCGGTCGGGCACTGCTGCAACACTCCATCAGCTTCAGGGTTGCTATGAATAGTGAAGCGTTGGGGGCAGATGTATAAAAGGAGTACGGGATGTGTTGCTTGTGCTTTCCGTGGAATTGAAGGGTTTTTTCACTTGCGTGCCGCAGCGGCTTTGTGTTGCAATCCGCAGGTTCGAAGGGGAGTAGCTCTCTGCCGGCAGGGGTGGCTGCAAAGCCACCGCACCGGCATCGGAATGGTCGTCAATACGAAGCGCAAGCTTCCGGCCTTCCGGGCTGCGGTGCATACCGCAGCCGAGCAAGACCTTTGATGGACCTGATGACGGTCGATCAAGGTGTTCTCCCCTGAGCCAGGCATGTCCTTGCCCGGGTAGGCGCTGTGTCGTCGCATCGGTCTTTCTGTGCTGGTGGGTGTTTCTCCAGGAGGGAGGAGTTCCCGCCGGCCGTACTCAACAGCGAGGACCTTATGGACTTGGACTTTCTGACTCACGCCCCGTTCTGGGTGGCCCTGGGCCAAATCATCATCATCGACATCCTGCTGGGCGGGGACAACGCGGTCGTGATCGCGCTGGCCTGCCGCAAGCTGCCGCCCGCGCAGCGCAAGAAGGGCATCATCTGGGGCACGGCTGGCGCCATCATCCTGCGCGTCATCCTGATCGCCTTCGCGATGACGCTGCTGGCGCTGCCCTTCCTGAAGTTTGTCGGAGCACTGCTGCTGGTGTGGATCGGTATCAAGCTGATTGCGCCTGATGAAGATGGCCATGACAACATCCAGGGCAGCGACAAGCTGCTGGCGGCCATCAAGACCATCATCGTCGCCGACCTGGTGATGAGCGTGGACAACGTGATCGCCATCGCCGGCGCCGCACAGAGCTCGGGCGAACACCAACTGCTGCTGGTCGTGCTGGGTCTGTTGATCTCCATCCCCATCATCGTCTGGGGCTCGCAGCTCGTGATCAAGCTGATGGAGCGCTTCCCCATCATCATAGTGGCCGGCGGCATGCTGCTGGGCTGGATTGCCGGCGGCATGCTGGTCACCGACCCCGTCTTCGCCAATACGGAGAAGTGGGACTGGATGGTCAAGCTGCCCCAGACCGACATGCTCAAGTACGGTGCCAGCGTGTTCGGAGCCCTGCTGGTGCTGGCACTGGGCAAGTACATCGCTTCGCGCCGTCCTGCTCCCAAGGCGGATGCCCACGGAGCTTGATTTCCTGAAAAGTTGAGGTTGGCGCCGGGTTGGCCTGTCTGGCCTCCCGCGCCGATTCGCGACAATCCAGTGCAAGGGCGGCTTTGACCGCCCGCCTGTCCCACCCCGCAAACCCAGTTCGACAAGGACTTGCTTTGAACCCCATCATCGTCTACGTGGATGACGCTTCCTACGCTCTGCCTCTGGTCCAGGCCCTGGCCGCCTCGCCGCAGGCCCAGTCCTCGCACTGGTTGCTGGTGGCCTGCGCACCGCGCATAACCCACCGTGTCAGCAAATGGGTGAGCCACAGCGCACGCGAAAGCTGGCGCGGCAAGTGGGCCGACAAGCTGTTTGCCCAGTTGCTGCCGGTGTTCGGTGACAGTGCAGGCCGAATCACGCCGGTGCTGGCCAAGGGGCCGCTGGCCGAACTGGTGGCCCAGCTCCAGCAGGAGCATGGCGCGGCCCAGATCGTCGATGCGCGCCGCCCCAAGCAGGAAGCCACGGCCCCAGCCGTGGCGCCTGCAGCCCCGCTGGGCCGGCGCTGGAATCTTCCGGGAACGCTGGCGGCCATCGGCGCGCTGATGGGCCTGGTGTTCGAGGAAGCGATGGTCTAAAGGCTGGCATCTGCCTGGCTGCTCTGGTCAGGCGATCACTGTCAGGACGGCATCCCGGAAAACGGGATGCCGTTTTTCATGGAGTTCTCCGGTCCACGGTTCCCAGTGCGCCGCCTCAACCCGGATCTGCTGGCTGCTGCTATGCTGCCCGCATGAAAATCCTGATCAAATGGCTGCTCAGCGCCGGTGCCCTGCTGGTCGTGGCCTATCTCTATGGTGGCGTGCAGGTCAACAGCTTCAGCTCGGCCATGATCGCGGCGCTGGTCATCGGCCTGCTCAACGCGGTGCTGCGGCCCATCCTCGTGGTGCTGACGCTGCCCGTGACCATCGTGACGGTCGGGCTGTTTCTCTTCGTGGTCAACGGACTGATGTTCTGGGCAGCCTCGGGCCTGCTCAGCGGCTTTCATGTCGCGGGCTTTTGGGCGGCCATGCTGGGCGCGCTCATCTACTCGCTGCTGGGCCTGGCCATCGAGTCACTTCTCGCGCGCCTGTTCCCTTAGCAGCTCCTCCACGGCACGCAGCCGCGTGTCCACGATGGAGGCTTCGATGAAATCCACCTTGGGCCCGCCCTTGCGGGCCAGTTCCTGCGCTGCCTTGAAGCGATCCACCGCGGCCGCATAGTCGTAGTGCGCGACCTGGGCCTCGGCCTCGGCGCGCAGCGCGCGCAGCTCCTGGCCCTGAGAGCGCTGAACCTGGGCCAGCAGTTGCCAGGCGCTGGCATCGCGCGGGTGGTCCGTCACCCAGGTCTGCAGCGGGCCTGCCATGCTGGCGGCGCCCTGCTCGCGCAGCAGGATCTGCGTGCGCATCAGCAATTCCGGCCTGCGCACGGCGCGGTTTTCGACCACATTGACGGTGGCCAGGCTGGGGCCGCTTTCCGTTGTCTTGGCGGGGACGGATACCGTGGGACTAGCCTGGGCAGGTGCGGCTGCAGGCAGGTAGAGCGGTGGCAACGCCTGCAACGCGGCGCCGGGCTTGCCGGCTGTCAGCTCCAGTTCGGCCTGCAGCAGCTTGGCCTGCCGCAGGGCGCCGGGATCGGCGGCCGTGGCCGCTTGAAGGCGCTCGGACATTTCCCGCGCCTCGGCCCAATCGCGCAATTGCACGGCGCTCAGCGTGGCGGCATACAACTGTGCCACCTGCTGGGTCGGGGTTTGGCTGCCAAAGCTGGTGGAGCGCGGCAGCTCGGCCCACTGGCGCAGCACGTCCACGCCCGGGCGCGACAGCACGCGGGCCCGTGCGGCCATCATCACGTGTTCCAGGGAAGGGGCGGGCGCGGGCGCAACGCCGCGCGGCAGGCGTGAATGCATGTCGGCCATGCGCTCCGTGGTCAGCGGATGGCTGCGCAGATAGGGCCAGCTGCCGTTGTCATTGAGCCGATTGGCCTGCTGCAGCTTGTCGAACATGGTGACAAAGCCCTGCGGCGCAAAGCCCGCAGGCGCCATCAAGCCATAACCCATGCGATCGGCCTCGCGCTCCATGTCGCGAGAGAAGTTCAGCTGGTTCTGCACGGCCAGCGCCTGGCCGCCCATCATCATCGCCATGGCGGCATCGGGGCTGCGGCTGGCGGCCAGGGCGCCCAGGATCATCGATCCGATCATCAGCGGCGTCTGCTTGCCCTGCTGGGCAATGAGCCGCGCAATGTGGCGCTGCGTGACGTGGCTCAGCTCATGCGCCAGCACCGACGCCAGCTCGTCGCGCGTGCTGACCACTCCGATCAGTCCCAGGTGCACTCCCAGATAGCCGCCGGGCAGCGCAAAGGCGTTGACCGAGCGGTCCCGCCCCAGCAGGATCTCCCAGGCAAAGCGCTCTTCCAGCTCGTCCGACAGCTCGCCCCGCGTGCGCGCCGCATCGACCAGGTGCTGCCAGATGCCTTCCACATACTCCTGCAGTACCGCATCGTCGATGTAGTCCGGATCGCGGTACAGCGAGCGGATGATGCGGTCACCCAGGCGCCGCTCGTCACTGGTCGTCGTGGCTGCGCCATCGCCCAGAGTGGGCAGGCGCAACTGGGCCTGTGCGGGTGCATGCGTTGCGATGGTGAGAGAGGCCGCCAGCAGCTGCAGGCCGACGGCGATACGTGTCTTCAGGCGTGATGGGCGCATGGGCAGGTAAGAACCAAGGGGCCGGGCCCGTGCATAGTCACGGGGCGGTGGAACACCCCACTATGATGCCTCGGTTCGCCGAACGTTCATGGCAGGACTGACCAGCGTGTCGGGACTGGCGTAGACCGGCCCGTGCATTTTCAGGAGTTTCCATGTCTTCCCTCACCCACTTCGATGCCCAGGGCCAGGCCCACATGGTCGATGTCGGCGCCAAGCCCGCAACCCACCGCATCGCGGTCGCCGAGGGCCGCATCACCATGCAGCCCGAAACCCTGGCCATCATCCAGAGCGGCACGGCCAAGAAGGGCGACGTGCTGGGCATCGCGCGCATCGCCGGCATCATGGCGGCCAAGAAGACCAGTGACCTGATTCCGCTGTGCCATCCACTGGCGCTGACGCGTGTGGCGGTGGAGTTTGATCTGTTGTCAGATGTATCTTCCGTTCGTTGTGTGGCTACCGTGGAGACAGTGGGGCCTACCGGGGTCGAGATGGAGGCTCTCACCGCTGTGCAGGTGGCACTGCTCACGGTCTATGACATGTGCAAGGCGGTGGACAAGTCCATGGTGATGGAGGGGGTGAAGGTCATGAAGAAGAAGGGGGGGAAATCCGAGGAGTATGAGAAAGGAAAATTAGTAAACTATTGAAATCCATCTATATTTGCATAGCCAATAATACTGGCTTTGTCATTTAAAAGGATAATCCATTGATCTGCGAATTTGTGGCTGGTTAACGGGAGGTAAAATATCTCTTTCAACGGAAGAGCTGCACTGTGTACAGATTTATTTATAATATTTTTTTGTTTTTGGTCAACTCGCGAATGAAGTTTCTCTAGAGGCTTCATTTGTCTTTTTACAAGCGATCGACTCTCTTCATAATCTTGCCACCAATCAGGCCGGAGACTGGGTTCTGTGCCTTGCAGAGACATTTCTATGCTATGCAGGGTTTCGTTGCCCGTGCGTGGCATGCGTGTACCAATTAGCTGTGGACCAGACCACGATGGTGATCGCAGCTCGGCGGGCGCTTTTCTCAGATCTTCTAATTCAATTTGATTTAGGGAAACCGCTGTGAAACGATCCACCTCGAACGCGAGAACTACTGGGCGTGCTTGGCTAATGATAAATAGTCCATAGATTAGGGCGCCTGTTTGAAGTAGAGCAATTAGGAATAAATCTAGTGCCAATTCTCTTGAGGGTTTATGTGGGTTGTAGATTAGTGCTGTAAGAAGTGGGCCGGACGTTAAATCGACAACCGCCAGAATTAAAAGAAGGTTCCACCCGCTGGAAAGAGTTCCAAAAGGATAGGGGTACCATTGTTGTAAAATGTAACAATAGAGTATTAATAGAATTGTAGCACTTACCAAAAAATGAATTGCAAATGCCTTAAATGCAGCCTTTGCCCTGAATGTGTTCATTGTTTATATTGATAATTAAAAAAGAGCACCTAGGTGCTCTTTTAAATTGGCGGCTATGCAGGTTTATGGTGCAGCAGCGGCCTTGACAAAGCGGCAGCTAGCAGGAACAAATTTAAAGACTGCAAGATCAGGTACACCGCAACCCCAGACTACTGGTGCGCCTTGAACCAAGAGGCCCGCAGGAGTAGCTGTATTGTCAACCTTGCCAGAGCCAGGTGTGAGGATCAGCTTATTTGCGGCAGCCTTGGCCTTAAGCATAGCTGCGCCTGCAGCACCAGTTGACTGGAAAGTAACAGTTACTTGGCCTTCATTGGCCGCCGGTGCGGTAACATCTTTAATTTCGCCAATTGCAATGCTCTCAACAATTGTGCCTTCCGTGTATTCGTATCCATAGGTTATTTTTCCTGCGGCAGGAGCAGCCTGTGCGCCTTTTCCAGCGTAAGCAACTACTGCGCCGGTTGCAGCATTTGCGAAGGTTTCAGATACAGCTGTTTTTGCTGCGGTAGCCAAGCTGAGGCCTTCAGACACACGCGCTCGCACCGTGTAATCCTGATAAGCCGGCAGCGCAACGGCTGCCAAAATGCCGATGATCGCCACAACGATCATCAATTCGATCAAGGTAAAACCTTGCTGGATGGAACGCTTCATGAACTTCTCCTCATAGGGGTTGATTGCATGCTCTACTGAGCAAGAGCCGTGCCAGTCGCTCCAGGGGGCCAAGGTCCAAGTCTATGTATGGTTTGGTTGCAACTGACACGGTTGGACGCCATTCTCTGACAAATTGATCCACTTGTTGTGACGTTTTTGTCAGAGATCGTGCGCTTGCTACAGACGTCACGCGAAGTTTGTCGGCGGGGTCGAGCCGGTCCCTCACGCCACCAGGAACTGCATCTGCGTGCCTGCCAGCTCCACCGTGTCTCCGTGCTGCAGTGGCATGGGGCGGCGGCCAATTTCCTGGCCGTTGAGCTTGAGGCTGAGGGCGTCACCTTCCAGCTGGGCGAGCACGAAGCCGTGGTGCTTCTGGGTGATGGAGGCGACGGCCACGCCGGGCTTGCCCAGGGTGGTGACGACTTTGACCAGCGGGACTTCGCGGCCAGCGGCGTTGCCGTTGAGCATGCGGATGGCAGCCTGGCGTGTGGCCAGGCCGGCCATCGAAGGCGGCAGGGTGTGGTCGAAGCCTGAGGGGGTCTGGGTGCTGAACTGCGATGGCAGGTCTTCCGCCAAGGGGGCTGGGCGGGTTGCCTCCACTGCTGCGGCAATGGCCGCCAGTGCCGAGCGCGAGGAGGCGCTGACCTGCTGCTGCACGAAGCGGATCTTGTACTTGCCGATGTCCAGCAGGTCGCCGTGGTTCAGGGTCTGGCGCAGTATGGGCTGGCCGTTGACATAGGTGCCATTGGTGCTGCGCAGGTCTTCGATGATGACGGCACCGTCGACGATGCTGAGCACGGCATGCTCCCCGCTGACCGCGAGGTTGTCGATGACGATGTCGTTGTAGGGGCGGCGTCCCAGCGTGGTGCGCTCCTTGGTCAGCTGCACTTCCTTGATGACGGCGCCGTCGATGGAGATGACCAGGGTCGGCATGCTCAAAATTCCTTTGTTATGCCCGGCTTGCACTGCACTGGGTGATCCGGAGCTGGGGTCTATCCAACTATTATGTCTGCGGCCCGGGCACGCCGGAGTCCGTCATCGTATTTGATACAGGCTATGGCTTGTCTTTGACCGATTGTTGGGTGCGCAATCATTTTTGACAATTGGAACCTGGGGTTTTTGTGCACGCAAGCGCGTCCATCGGATGGGTTCTGCCGTCGATCCCTGCGCTCTGTCTGGGCTCAATCGATGGCAGCGCAGGCGGCAGAGGGCGGGTTGGCCTGGAGTTCGATGAGCGCTGCGCTGATGTTGTCGTTTCCGCCTGCTTCATTGGCGGCCGTGAGCAGCGAGGTCAGCAGCACGGGCAGCGGGCTGGACTGCTTGAACAGGGCGGCAATGGCGTCGTCATCGAGCATGTCGGTAAGGCCGTCGGAGCACAGCAGGATGCGGTCGCCAGGCTGCAGCGGCCATTCATTGAAGTCGGGTGTGACGTCCTGGGTCACGCCCAGGGCCTGGGTGAGCAGGTGGCCCAGGCCGGACTGCCGGGCTTCGTGGTCCTGGATGCGGCCTGCATCGATTTCTTCCTGGAGCCAGGTGTGGTCCCGGGTCAGGCGCAGCAGTTGGCCATCGCGCCATCCATAGGCCCGCGAGTCGCCGAGGTGGGCCAGCATCAGCAGGCCGGGCAGCAAAGCGGCTGCGATGACGGTGGTGCCCATGCCGCGGCAGCCGGGTGTTTCCTGGGCGGCGGTGAGGATGGCGGCGTTGGCCAGGTTCAGGGCATTGGCAAGTGACTGCTGCAATTCCTGGCGGGCCTGCGGCGTGTTGGCCACGGGCGCCTCGGTGGTGGTGCTTTGCAGCGCCACGGATACCAGGCTGATGGCCATGGCGCTGGCGACTTCGCCGGCGTTGTAGCCGCCCATGCCATCGGCCAGCACGGCAATGGGCCAGGGCTGGGCGCTGGGGTGGATGGTGACGGCGTCCTCGTTGTTGTCACGGCGCCGGCCCACATCGGTGCGTGCAACCATGGCGCAGTACTGGGCAGGAGCTTGCTGCCGGGTGGGTTGGTCCGGGATTTTGGGGGCGCTGGGCATGGTGGCAAAGGACGGATTCGGCGGTGGTGCCATCAGTCCCTGGTGTGCAGATGCAATGGTGAAGACCGGTGCACAGCGTAAATGAAAACAGTGCGCGCAAGTGCCCGGAATGCGCGGGCGCAACGGCTCGTCAGCTTGACGCCACATCAAGATGGGTCCTCACAAAGCAAAAACGCACTGCCGGGGCAGTGCGTTCGTGATGCGGCGAAGGTGCTGCCTGCGGCAGCGTCAGGCCTGGGCTGCGTGCTTTGCGCCTGAGCGCGCCTGCAGGAACTTGCCAATGCCCACGACCAGCACGGCGCCGGCTGCGGCCGCCACATAGTGCAGCCAGGGGTGGCTGATGGCGTAGCCGTGCAGCAGGCGGTCGTTGACGATGGTTTCTCCGCCGACCCAGCCGATCAGGGCGGCGCCCAGCGTGATGATGACGGGGAAGCGCTCCATGAGCTTGATCATCAGCGTGGAGCCGAAGATCACCAGCGGGATGCTGATGGCCAGGCCCAGGATCAGCAGGACCATGTTGCCCTGCGCAGTGGCGGCCACGGCGATCACGTTGTCCAGGCTCATCACCAGGTCGGCGATCAGGATGGTGCGGATGGCGACCATCATGCTGCCATGGCCCTTGGATTCGCCTTCATCATCTTCTTCGCCGGTCAGCAGCTGCAGGCCGATCCACAGCAGCAGGCAGCCGCCCACGATCTGCAGGAACGACAGCTCCAGCAGCTTTGCCGCGACCACGGTCAGGATGATCCGCAGCACCACGGCGGCGCCGGAGCCGAACATGACGGCTTTCTTTTGCTGTGCGGGAGGCAGCGAGCGTGCTGCGAGGGCGATGACGACGGCGTTGTCGCCAGACAGGATGATGTTGATCCAGACGATCTTCAACAGGCCGATCCAGAAATCGGCGCTTTGCAGGTATTCCATGGTTTCTCCGCTGTTATGAGTTGAAAAGCGCCAGGGCGGTAGCCTCTGGCGCTTTTTCTTTTTTGGAGTCGTCAGTGTAGGGCGGACTTGCCGCCTTACCGATTCGTAATTCTGCGTAATTTCTTCCTGGGGCGAACCCTGGATGTCACGCAGAACCGGTGCCGCTTAGATCAGGCCCTTGAGCAGGCGGCCCATTTCGGAGGGATTGCGGGTGATGACGAAACCGCACTCTTCCATGATGGCCAGCTTGGCGTCGGCCGTGTCGGCGCCGCCGGAGATCAGCGCGCCGGCGTGGCCCATGCGCTTGCCGGGAGGGGCGGTGACACCAGCGATGAAGCCGACGATCGGCTTCTTCATGTTGTCCTTGCACCAGCGGGCAGCTTCGGCTTCGTCGGGACCGCCGATTTCGCCGATCATGATGACGGCGTCGGTGTCGGGATCGTCGTTGAAGGCCTTCATCACGTCGATGTGCTTGAGGCCGTTGATCGGGTCACCGCCGATGCCCACGGCCGACGACTGGCCAATGCCCAGTTCGGTCAGCTGAGCCACGGCTTCGTAGGTCAGCGTGCCGGAGCGGCTGACCACGCCGACGCGGCCCTTCTTGTGGATGTGGCCGGGCATGATGCCGATCTTGATCTCGTCGGGCGTGATCAGGCCGGGGCAGTTGGGGCCCAGCAGCAGGGTGCGCTTGCCGCCTGCAGCTTCCTTGGCGCGCATCTTGTTGCGGACTTCCAGCATGTCACGGACGGGAATGCCTTCGGTGATGCAGATGGCCAGGTCCAGGTCGGCTTCCACGGCTTCCCAGATCGCGGCGGCAGCGCCTGCGGGGGGAACGTAGATCACCGAGACCGTGGCGCCCGTGCCTTGTGCGGCTTCCTTGACGGAGGCGTAAATTGGCACGTCGAAGATCTTTTCGCCGGCCTTCTTGGGGTTCACACCGGCCACGAAGCAGTTCTTGCCGTTCGCGTACTCGATGCATTTTTCCGTGTGGAACTGGCCCGTCTTGCCCGTGATGCCTTGGGTGATGACCTTGGTGTCTTTATTGATGTAGATAGACATGGTGTGTTCTCCGGGCCTGCTTACTTGACGGCTTCGACGATCTTCGTGGCCGCTTCGGCCATGGTGTCGGCGCTGATGATGGGCAGGCCGGACTCGGCCAGCATCTTCTTGCCCAGTTCTTCGTTCGTGCCCTTCATACGCACGACCAGGGGCACTTGCAGGTTCACGGCCTTGCAGGCAGTGATCACGCCGGTGGCGATGGTGTCGCACTTCATGATGCCGCCGAAGATGTTGACCAGAATGCCTTCGACCTTGGGGTTCTTCAGCATGATCTTGAAGGCTTCGGTGACCTTCTCGGGGGTGGCGCCGCCGCCCACGTCCAGGAAGTTGGCCGGCTCGCCGCCGAACAGCTTGATGGTGTCCATGGTGGCCATGGCCAGGCCGGCACCGTTGACCAGGCAGCCGATGTTGCCGTCCAGCGAGATGTAGGCCAGATCGAACTTGGAGGCTTCGACTTCGGCGGGATCTTCTTCGTCCAGGTCGCGCAGTGCCACGATTTCGGGCAGGCGGAACAGGGCGTTGGCGTCGAAGTTGAACTTGGCGTCCAGGGCAATGACATTGCCCTTGCTGTCACGGTTCAGGGGGTTGATTTCGACCAGCGAGGCATCCGTGTCCATGTAGCACTTGTAGAGCTTCTGGCAGATGTCGATGAACTGGGCAGTGGAGTCGGCAGGCATGCCGATGCCCTTGGCCAGCTCTTCGCCCTGGGCCTGGGTCAGACCGACCAGGGGATCGACGAAGATGGTGATGATCTTCTCGGGCGTGGAGTGGGCCACTTCCTCGATGTCCATGCCGCCTTCGCTGGAAGCGATGAAGGCCACCTTCTGCGTGGCGCGGTCGGTCACGCACGACAGGTAGTATTCCTTCTGGATGTCGGCGCCGTCTTCGATGTACAGGCGGCGGACCTTCTGGCCTTCGGGGCCGGTCTGGTGCGTTACCAGCTGCATGCCCAGGATCTGGCCAGCCAGTGCCTTGACGTCGTCGATGCTCTTGGCAACCTTCACGCCGCCGCCCTTGCCGCGACCACCAGCGTGGATCTGGGCCTTCACGACCCACACAGGGCCGCCGAGCTTTTGGGCGGCCTCGACGGCCTCTTGCACTGTGAACGCAGGGATACCGCGAGGTACAGGCACACCAAACTGACGCAAGATGTCCTTGCCTTGGTATTCATGAATCTTCATGATGTCTCTCTCAAACAAATAGGGGGGGATTGACCCGGTAGCCCTGGGGTGCTGCCTCAAGGCGGAGTGACCTGGCAATCGCCGAATGTACCATGCTGCACTGCGCCATCCGACACGCCCCCATGCGCAGAATCCACAATTTCCTGCGGGCCAAGCAGCATGTCAGGAACTGTGCAATGCATTGATATGTCAGGGAAAAGACGGTTTCCCGACATTTCCTCCAGACGCCACAGCTCTTTTGTCTTATAGAGGATCTGCAGACGGCCCTGCCCGCCGTTTGTAACAGGCGCATGTCAGCGGCCCTGGATCGCCGCTGCCAACCGTTTTGCGACAACGGGCGCAGGGGGACCCGGTTTCGGTGAGAATCCGCAGCTGGAACGCGGCAATGGTGCCGCAGCGGCTCCAGGAGGGCCGCGCAGCAGGAGAAATACAGCGATGGCAAAAGTCTTTATCGATGGCGAAGCAGGCACGACAGGGCTGCAGATCCGTGAGCGTCTGGTCGATCTGTCCGGCGTGGAGCTGGTCAGCATTGCGCCCGAGCTGCGAAAGGATCCTGCTGCCAAGCGTGCGCTGATCGCCGGCGTGGACCTGGTCATCCTGTGCCTGCATGACGACGCTGCGCGCGAAACCGTGGCCATGGTCGACGCCATCGAGGCCGAGACCAGCCGCGCCATCAAGATCATCGATGCCTCCACCGCCCACCGCGTGGCGCCGGGCTGGGTCTACGGCTTTCCCGAGCTGCGCAAGGGCCAGCTGGACGCCGTCAAGGCTGCCACGCGCGTGGCCAACCCCGGCTGCTATGCCACGGGCGCCATCGCACTGCTGCACCCGCTGGTGGCGGCAGGCCTCATTCCAGCCGACTACCCGCTGAGCCTGCCCTCGGTGTCCGGCTACTCGGGCGGCGGCCGCAGCATGATCGAAGCCTACGAGGCCGGCACGGCCGCGCCTTACGAGGCCTATGCGCTGGGCCTGTCGCACAAGCACATTCCCGAAATCCTGCACTACACGGGCATGACGCGCCGCCCGGTCTTCATTCCTGCCGTGGGCAATTTCCGCCAGGGGATGCTGGTGCAACTGCCCCTGCATCTGGACCTGCTGCCGGGCGCGCCCAAGGCCGCCGATCTGCACGATGCGCTGGCCGCCCACTACGCGGCGACCAACACGCCCGAGCAATGGGTGTCGGTGCTGCCGCCCACCGAAGACATGAAGCTGGCTGCCGATACGCTGACCGACACGAACAAGCTGGAGTTGCGTGTATTCGCCAATGAGCAGTACCGCCAGGCCGTGCTGATCGCCCGTCTGGACAACCTGGGCAAGGGCGCCAGCGGCGCCGCCGTGCAGAACCTGCAGATCATGCTGGGCCTGTGAGGCCCCCCGCGCCCCCGTCCTTGCCGGGCCGGCGCGGTCCGGTCTGGGGCCATGTCCTGGCCCTGGCCGTGCTGTGTCTGCTGATCGTTGTGTTCGCCTGGAAGCTGCGGCCGGCATTGCCTTCCTCATCGCGCCTGCTGCTGAGTCCGCTGCTGGGCAATATGGAAGCCTGCCTGGTGCAGGACGGGCTGCGCGAGGATTTTCCCAAGGAATTCCAGCAGGTGCCTGCCAGTTGCCTGGGCCCTCAGGGCTCGGCCGCGGAAATGGTGAAAGCCACGCTGCAGCGCTTGGGCCGGCCGCAGGGCGAGGGGCTGGAGCTGGGCTATACGCTCAGCGTGCCTCTGCTGCGCTATGTGCAGTGGAACGGCCGGGCCTGGGAAGTCCGGGGCGAGGCGCTGGACCGTGTGGTGCGCACGGTGGCGCAGGCGCAGCGGCCCGTGGTGCTCTACCTGTTCGCCACGCATTTCGAGGTCCACTCCCAGGCCGAGGAGCGCCTGGCCGCCGATCCCGCCAATCTGGCCTGGACGCCCAAGGGACCGCTGCCGCTGGACACCTATCTGGGCGCGCGCATCTTCCCGTGGTCGGTTGCGCGGCAGGACAATGAAATCACGCGCGTGCGCAAGCTGGTGGTCGATGCCCTGGCCGAGCGCATGTGCGCTGCGGGCGATGCCGCCATGCATCCGCTGCGTGCGCTCACCGTGCTGGGCGAGACGCACCAGCTGTTCCCGGGTTTCGAGGCCGGCATGGGGTTCGCGGCCGAAGGCTATGCGGTCACCGACTACAGCCCTGCATCCGTGGCGGGCTTCCATGCATTCCTGCGCCAGCGCTATGGCGACATTGCGCGGCTCAATGCCCATCTGAAGTCGGAGTTCGCCAGCTTCGATGCGGTGGAGCCTCCGTCGCGCAACATCCGCAGCGAGCCGCTGCAGAACTTCTTCCAGCACATCGACAGCTATGCGGCTGGCACGGTCCCGGTGTCCGGCTGGGTCCACTCGCCCGACGCGAAGCTGCAAAAGCAACTGGCCGTGGCCGTCTTCGTGGACGGGCGCCCTTACTCGCACGCCCCCGTGCACATGCACCGCCAGGATGTGGCCCAGGCCAAGCCTGATTTCCTCACGCCCGATGTGGGCTGGCGTGCCGACATCCGCTATCCGGCGCTGGGCGAGGGCCTGCACCGCATCGACGTGGTGCTGCAGGCCGGCGGGCGCAGCCTGGGCCTGCTGGCCACGCGCCAGATCGCCGTGATGGACCGCCACCAGGGCGAGCCCAGGCCCCATGCCGCCGAGGCCTTGCCTGACTTCGGCAAGCTGCCCGATGGTGTGGAGTTCTGGGTGGACAGCCCGCAGGACCGGCTGGCGCTGTTCTACAACCCGCTGGTGACGGACTGGAACGATTTTCGCGAGCAGCAGGTGGCCGATTACATCCAGGGCTTTTCCGAGCACATCGGGCACGGCTGCCTGGGCCGGGTGCCTCGCTTTGCCCACCAGCTCAACCCCCATGCGAATCCGAGCTGGGACGCCAGCCGCTACGCCGTGGAGCGCAGCCTGCAACGTATGCCGGGGCTGTCCCTGGGTGTCAGCCTGTATGGCGAAGACACCTATGGGCCGCTGGTCGGCCAGATGCTGCGCCGCTATGGCCACACGGCCTATGGCGTGACGGAGTTCCATCCGCTGGTGGCACTGTCGCCGCAGCGGCTGGAGAAAGTGCTGACCATGCACCGCCGCCAGGGCGCGCGCTTCCTGTCCTTCTTCATGGAGGCGCGGCCCGAGGACGCGACCGGCACGCAGTCCAGCAACGAGTTCTCCTTCGATGCGGATAACCGCGCGCACGGCTCGGACGCGCTTTACCGCTCGCTGCGCCAGGTGCTGCAGCCGCACTGACCTGCCGCGCGCAGCCTTTTCCATGTCTTCAGCGCACAGCAGTTCCCCTGCAGCCGCAGGCCGGGCCACCGCCATCGGCCTGCTGGCCGTGGTGTGCTGGAGCTGCACCGTGGGCCTGATGCGCTCGGTGGCCGAGCCGCTGGGCGCCGTGGGCGGCGCTGCCATGCTCTATACGGTCAGCGCCATCTGCGTGGCCGCCGTGCGCGGCCTGCCCAGGCCTTCGCAATGGCGAACCATGCACCCGGCCTATTTCTGGGGCTGCGGGCTGCTGTTTGCGGTCTATGAAATCTGTCTGTCGCTGGCGATCGGTCTGGCGCAGGACCGCGCTCAGGCACTGGAGCTGGGGCTGATCAACTACCTGTGGCCCAGCCTGACCATCGTCTTGGCGGTGCTGCTGCGCCAGCAGCATGCGCGCTGGTGGCTGTGGCCCGGCGTGCTGCTGTGCCTGTGGGGGCTGACGCGCGTGCTGGGCGGCGAGTCCCTGCAGATGCATGACATGGCAGACCACATGCTGGCCAATCCGCTGGCCTATGGACTCGCCTTTGGCGCGGCCCTGCTGTGGCCCTGCTATTCGCTGGCTGCTCGGCGCTGGGGTGGGGGGCACAATGCCGTGGGGTTGTTCCTGATCTGGACTGCGCTGGCGCTGTGGATCAAGTGGTTGTGGCTGGGTGGCGAAGGCGGCATGCACTGGTCAGGCACCGTGGTGCTGCAGCTGCTGGCCGTGGGCGGGCTCACGGCCATGGGCTACAGCTGCTGGGAGCACGGCATACAGCACGGGCATCTGGCCGTGATGGCGGCGGCCTCGTACTTCACTCCCGTGTTCTCTGCCTTGCTGGCCAGTGCCTGGCTGCAGGTGCAGCCGGGCTGGGGCTTCTGGCAGGGCGTGGCGCTGGTGACCGTGGGGTCGCTGGTGTGCTGGGGCGCAACCCGGCGCGTGGATTAGTTGCCTTCGTCTGCAGCTCCGTCATCCCAGTCTTCGCTGCGCCCGCGCAGCACCTTGCTCGCTATTTCTCCGCCAAAGCCGCGCGCGGCCAGAAAGCGCATCTGCTTGAGGCGTTCCTGCGGGGTGGCCGGCGGTGTGCCGAAGCGCTGGCGCCATACGGCATGGGCGCGCTGCAGTTCGGTGGCGCGCAATTGTTCTGCGGCGGCGCGCACCAGGCCATCGTCCAGCCCCTTGCTGCGCAGCTCCTGCACCACGCGCGATGTGCCAAAGCGCGCGGCCTTGCGATGCAGCACGGACTCGGCCACGCGCTCGGCGCTGATGAAGCCGCGCTGCTCCAGCGCGTCGAGCATGGCGCCCAGGTCCTCGCCTTCCTCCACATGGGGGGCGAGCTTGCGTTCCAGCTCCAGCCGTGAATGTTCGCGCTGGCCCAGCAGCTTGAGCGCCCGGCCCTTGAGCGACAGCTTGGCGAATCCCATGCGGCAATGTCTCCTGAATCATCCCGAATAAAAAAGGCCCCCACGCTCCCCTTGCTGCGCAAGGTCCGCTGCCCCCCAAGGGGGCCGCTTTTTTGCCTTGGGGCGTCCCGGCGATAAAAAAGGCGCAGACGTGAGCCTGCGCCAAGATGGCAAACACAGTGTGCGCAGGCGCCGCGGCGCCTGCTGTGAGGGGTCTGGGCGCTCAGGCTTCGATCACGCCGTCCTTGTCGGCCTTGGCCTTGGCGCCCTTGGCGGCCTTGGCTTCGGGCGCATCGCCGCCGGCCGTGGGCAGCAGGGCAATGCCCAGGCTGTCGCGCACCTTGTTCTCGATCTCCACGGCCAGGTCGCTGTTCTCGCGCAGGAATTCGCGGGCGTTGTCGCGACCCTGGCCGATCTTTTCGCCGTTGTAGGCGTACCAGGCCCCCGACTTGTCGAGGATCTTGGCGTTGACGCCCATGTCCAGGATTTCACCTTCGCGCGAGATGCCTTCGCCGAAGAGGATGTCGAACTCGGCGGTCTTGAACGGGGGCGAGACCTTGTTCTTGACGACCTTGACCTTGGTTTCGTTGCCGATGGCTTCGTCGCCCTTCTTGATGGTGCCGGTGCGGCGGATGTCCAGGCGGACCGAGGCGTAGAACTTCAGCGCATTGCCGCCCGTGGTGGTTTCGGGGCTGCCGAACATCACGCCGATCTTCATGCGGATCTGGTTGATGAAGATGACCATGCAATTGGTCTTCTTGATGGTGGAGGTCAGCTTGCGCAGCGCCTGGCTCATCAGGCGGGCCTGCAGGCCGGGCAGCTGGTCGCCCATCTCGCCTTCGATTTCGGCGCGGGGGGTCAGTGCGGCCACCGAGTCCACGACGATCATGTCCACGGCGCCCGAGCGCACCAGGCTGTCCACGATTTCCAGGGCCTGCTCGCCGGTGTCGGGCTGGCTGATCAGCACTTCGTTGAGGTTCACGCCCAGCTTCTGGGCATAGCTGGTGTCCAGCGCGTGTTCTGCGTCGATGAAGGCGCAGGTGCCACCCTGCTTTTGCATTTCGGCGATGACCTGCAGCGTCAGCGTGGTCTTGCCCGAGGATTCAGGGCCGTAGATCTCGATCACGCGGCCACGGGGCAGGCCGCCCACACCCAGGGCGATGTCCAGGCCCAGCGAGCCGGTGGAGACGACCTGGATGTCCTGGATGGCTTCGCCTTCACCCAGGCGCATGATCGTGCCCTTGCCGAACTGCTTTTCGATCTGGGCGAGTGCGGCCTGCAGGGCCTTGGCTTTTTCACTGTTGGCGGTGGTGACGGCGGTGTTCATGCGGACTCCTGGGTTGGGTATGGATTCAGCTCTGTATTTGCATTCAAGCTGGATGCTTGAACAGTAGTTTATGGGCTTGCTGTCTTGATTTGTTGGTGTTTTTAGTCAGTTTTCCTGACTTGTTGGATTTGCCTCCACAATGCATCCATGAGTGAGCTTTCCCCCGTCACGCCGCCCGCCGACGCCTGGCGCCAGACCCACCTGGGCCGCCTGCTCGGCCATGCCATGCGGCGGTTCGACGCGCGTGTGCTGCAGCTCATGGCGCGCGATGTGGAGGTGCCGCTGGCACTGTCCAACCTCGCTGCGCGCGACAAGGTGGGGGCGGCCCATATCCACATCACGCGGCATCTGTCGCTGGCTGGCGACCGGCTGACGGACCTGGCAGAGCGCGCAGGCATGACCAAGCAGTCCATGGGCGACCTGGTGACCCAGTGCGAGGCCTGGGGCCTGGTCACGCGCGAGAGCGACGAGCGCGATGCGCGCGCGCGCCGCATCCGCTTCACGCCAGCGGGCCTGGCCTGGCTGCAGGCTTTCCATGACGCCGTCTCCCAGGCCGAGGCCGAATTCCGCGAGGAAGTCGGCGACGACATCGCCACTGTGGTGGCGCTGGGGCTGGAGGCCTACGCGGGCGGCGGCTCACTCGGGTAAGGTCCCTGCCCGCGCTGCGGGGCGCATCCTAGAATCCTGGGAATTAAAGGCGCGCATTTCCAACTCCCAGAGCGCGCCTGCATTACAGGAGACATCCCCCATGCGCATTCTGATTGCCGAAGACGACCAGGTCCTGGCCGATGGCCTGCTGCGCAGCCTGCGCGGCTCGGGCGCCGTGGTCAGCCATGTGGCCAATGGCAGCGAGGCCGACACCGCGCTGATGACCAGCAGCGAATTCGACCTGCTCATCCTGGACCTGGGCCTGCCCAAGATGCACGGGCTCGAAGTGCTCAAGAAGCTGCGCGGCCGCGGCGATGCGCTGCCGGTGCTCATCCTCACGGCGGCCGACAGCGTGGAAGAGCGCGTGCAGGGGCTGGACTACGGTGCCGACGACTACATGGCCAAGCCGTTTGCGCTGTCCGAGCTGGAGGCGCGCGTGCGCGCCCTCACGCGGCGCGGTATGGGCGGCGCCAGCAGCACCATCAAGCACGGCCCGCTGGTCTACGACCAGGCCGGCCGCGTGGCCACCATCGACGGCAAGATGGTCGAGCTGTCGGCGCGCGAGCTGGGCCTGCTGGAAGTGCTGCTGCAGCGGGCCGGCCGGCTGGTCAGCAAGGACCAGTTGGTCGAGCGCCTGTGCGAGTGGGGCGACGAAGTCAGCAACAACGCCATCGAGGTCTACATCCACCGGCTGCGCAAGAAGATAGAGCGCGGCCCCATCCGCATCGCCACCGTGCGCGGCCTGGGCTACTGCCTTGAGAAGATCGCGTCCTGAGGCCGCTGCCGTGGCTGTCAGGCCCGGGTTGGCTTGCCTGCGCATAGTGGTGGTTGCCGCGGGGCCGTGAACCCGTCGTAAGGGGCTGCCCGCCGATGAAAATCTTCCAGCGTGAACAGCGCTCCCTGTTCGGCGAGATCCTTGACTGGATGCTCACGCCGCTGCTGCTGCTGTGGCCCGTGAGCCTGGCGCTGACCTGGCTGGTGGCCCAGGGCCTGGCCAACAAACCCTTCGACCGCGCGCTGGAATACAACGCCCAGGCGCTGGCCCAGCTGGTGATGGTGCAGCACGGCAAGGTGCTGTTCAACCTGCCGCAGTCGGCCAGCGAGATCCTGCGTGCCGACGAGTCGGACACCGTGTATTTCCAGGTGCTGGGCGTGAAGGGCGAATACCTAGCCGGCGAGCGCGACCTGCCGCCGCCGCCCGAGCCCGACGAGGCTCTGACTGGCGCGGCGCCTCCAGGCTTGCCGTCCGGCGGCACCGTGCAGCTGCGCGATGCGGAATTTCGCGGCATCGATCTGCGCGTGGCCCATGTCTGGGTGCGCATGCCCCTGCCGGGCGAACCGCAGGCCCTGGTTCAGGTGGCCGAGACGCGCGAAAAGCGCAGCGTGCTGGCCACGGAAATCATCAAGGGCGTGATGCTGCCGCAGTTCGTCATCCTGCCGCTGGCCGCGCTGCTGGTGTGGCTGGCGCTGGCGCGCGGCATCAAGCCGCTGCACCGGCTGGAGGAGCGCATCCGCGCGCGCCGGCCCGAGGACCTTTCGCCCATCAACCACAAGGACGTGCCGCTGGAAGTCGTGCCGCTGGTGGATTCGGTCAATGACCTGCTGGGCCGCCTGGGCGACTCGCTGGCCACGCAAAAGCGCTTCCTGGCCGACGCGGCCCACCAGCTCAAGACGCCGCTGGCCGGGCTGCGCATGCAGGCCGAACTGGCCCAGCGCGAAGGCGTGAGTACGGGCGAGCTGCGGCAGTCCCTGGCCCAGATCGCGCGCTCCAGCATCCGTGCCACGCACACCGTCAACCAGTTGCTGGCGCTGGCGCGTGCCGAGAGCGCGGGCCTGGGGCGGGGCCTGGCCATGCAGCCGTGCAGCCTGGTGCGCATCGTCACCGACGTGGTGCGCGACTGCCTGCCGCGCGCCATGGACAAGCATGTGGACCTGGGCTATGACGGCGCCGAGTCCTCGGCTGCCGGCGTCTGGCTGCAGGGCAATGCCACGCTGCTGACCGAGCTGGTGCGCAACCTCGTGGACAACGCCATCAACTACACGCCTTCCACCAGCAGCCGGCCGGGCATGGTCACCGTGCGTGTGCTGGCCGATCCTTTTGGTCAGGTCCTGCTGCTGCAGGTGGAGGATTCGGGGCCGGGCGTGCCCGAGGCCGAGCGCGAGCTGGTGTTCCAGCCGTTCTACCGCGTGCTGGGCTCGGAGGCCGATGGCTCGGGCCTGGGCCTGCCCATCGTGCTGGAGATTGCGCGCCAGCATGGCGGGCAGGTGGTGCTGGAGGATGCGCATCCGGGCCAGCAGCCACCGGGCGCACGCTTCAGCGTGCGCTTCACGGCACTGCGCTCGCCGCCGCCGCCTAAGCCTGCGGCATAGGTGGCGCCTGACCGGCTGCCGCAGGGGCATCGGGGGCTACAGGGGCCATCGCCACCCGTCCCGGTGTCTGCGCCGCATGGTCCACCAACCAGTTGCGGAAGATGCCCAGCGTGCCATGGTTGGCACGGTCGGCCGGATAACACAGCCAGTAGCCCAGGGCGCTCTGGTAGCCGTGCTGGGGCAGGGGCTCGTTCACCAGGCCGGCGGCAAGCTCGTCGAGCACCAGGCAGCGTGGCACCAGTGCGATGCCCATGCCCGCCATCACGGCGCGAATGATGGTCTGGAACTGGTCGAACTGCGGGCCCGCCAGCGGGCTGATGCCGTGGATGCCGTGGGCCTCGCTCCAGCGCGCCCAGGCGTCGGCAATGGTCACGTGGCGCAGCCGCGTGCAGCGCGCCACGTCCTGGGGCGTGGTGATGCGCGCCTCGGGGCCCGTGCCATGTGGCGGTGCGATCAGCGCCACCTGGCGGCCCACCAGATAGTGGGCGTGCGCGCCGCTCCAATGCCCGTCCCCGAACAAAATCGCGCAGTCCAGACCCGGACTGTCAAATTGGTAGCTGTGTACGTAGGGTACAAAGTGCAGCGTGATCTGTGGATAGCGCTGCTGAAACTGGGGCAGCCTGGGGATCAGCCACTTGGCCGCGAAAGTCGGCAGCGATGACAGGTGCAGCGCGCCTCGGCTGTCATCGCTGGTGATGAGTTCGAGGGTGGCCGCCTCCAGCTGGCCCAGCAGGGCGCGCACGGCGCGCTCGTAGCGTTCGCCCGCAGGCGTCAGGCTCAAGCGCTTGCGCTCGCGTTCGAACAGCGGCACGCCCACCCACTTCTCCAGCTCCTGGATCTGCTTGCTGACTGCGCTTTGCGTCAAGTGCAAGGCTTCGGCCGCGCGCGAGACACCTCCGAAGCGCACCACGGTGGAGAAGGCGCGCAGCAGATGTATGGGCGGGTTGAGGCGGCGCAAACTCATGACAGGGATATGATGAAACTATTCCTGTTCGGAATATTAACAGGCACAGTATTTGCTTTTTTTGTGAGCAGATTTCTTTTAATCTGACCTTGTTTGTAAGAAAGATCCTATGCAACGACGCCATTTCCTTGCTTCCATCGCCGCTTCTTCTGTCGTTCCTGGAATGTCCTTCGCCCAGGAAACCACCCGTCCCCTGCGCATCGTCGTTCCGTTCCCTGCCGGTGGCTCCACCGACATGGTCCCGCGCAACATGCAGGACGTGCTGCCCAAGCTGCTGGGCGGCCAGGCGGTGGTGATCGAGAACAAGGCCGGCGCCGGCGGCTCCATCGGCATGGCCGAAGTGGCACGTGCCACCGACGGCGTGACCTTCGGGATTGCCACGCTGTCCACCCATGGCGTGAACCCCGCCGTGTTCAAGAAGCTGCCCTACGACGCCATCAACGACTTTGTCGGCGTGACCGAGATCGTCAAGGCGCCCGGCGTGATCGTGATCAACCCCAAGCTGGTGCCTGCCAACAACTTTGCCGAGTTCGTGAAGTACCTGAAGGCCAACCCCGGCAAGGTCAGCTTCGCCACGCCCGGCAACGGCACCATCGGCCACATGTGGGGCGCCCAGTTCATGAAGAGCACGGGCACCGAGATGCAGCACATTCCCTACCGTGGTGCAGGCCCGGCCATCAACGACGTGCTCGGCGGCCAGGTGCCCGTGTATTTCGACCAGGTCGCGTCCTCGCTGCCCCACATCAAGGGCGGCAAGGTCAAGGCCCTGGCCGTGTCCTGGCATGAGCGCCTGGACGTGCTGCCCGATGTGCAGACCTATGCCGAAGCCGGCCACGCCGACCTGAACGATCCTTCCTGGTTCGGCCTCGTGGCCCCCAAGAGCACGCCGCCCGAGCAGATCGCCCGCGTGCAAAAGGCCATCGCGGCCGCGCTCAAGGACCCGGCCGTGCAAAAGCGCATGGCTGCCCAGGGCCTGTACATCTCCGGCACCAGCAGCGATGCTTTCACCAAGCAGATCGCCAGCGAAGTGGCCAAGATGAAGAAGATTGCCGCCACGGCCCAGATCCAGCTGGATTAAAGGCTCCCCCTGAGGCGCTTCGCGCCTTCCCCTCTCTCGCTTCGCGGGAGGGGGACGACGCCCTCGCTGCGGGGCGGCCCTTGCTCGGCGTCCCTGGCCTGGGACGCGCCAGTTTCATGGCGGGCTGGCCGCAGCGCAGCGGTGCAATGCGTAACCGAGATAGACCACTTCCTCATGCATCCCGTCCTGCGACTGATCAGTCAGAACTTCCTGCAATCCCTGCCCGGCGCGGCAGGCTCCGGCGCGGCCGATGCCGCGCAGCCCATTGTGACCAGCGTGGCCGGCACCAGCGCCGTGGTGCTGGACTCGCCGCACAGCGGCACGGTCTACCCGCAGGACTTCGGCTCCTGCCTGCCGCTGGCCACGCTGCGCCAGGCCGAGGACACGCATGTGGAGAAGATCTATGCCTTTGCGCCAGGCATGGGCGTGGGCTGGGTGGAGGCGCATTTCCCGCGCATCTACCTGGATGCCAACCGCGACACCACCGAGATCGACACCACCATGATCGAAGGCGACTGGCCGCTGCCCGTCACCACCGACCAGGTCGTGCTGCAGAAGGTTCGCCTGGGCAAGGGCCTGATCTGGAAGTTCACCGACGAGGGCGTGCCCATCTACGACCGCCAGTTGCCGGCCTCCGAGCTGCTGCAGCGCATCGAGCGCTGCTGGAAGCCCTACCACGCCGCCGTGGAGCGCGCCATTGACGCCGCCCATGCGCGCCATGGCTACAGCATCCACATCAACTGCCATTCCATGCCTTCCGTCGCCGCCAGCCATGCCACGCTGCACCCGGGCCTGGTGCATGCCGACTTCGTCATCGGCGACCGCGACGGCAGCACGGCCAGCCCCGCGCTGTCCGAGCGCATCTGCGCCTTCCTGCGCGAGCGCGGCTACAGCGTGGACTACAACCATCCCTACAAGGGCGTGGAGCTGGTGCGCCGCTACGGCAAGCCTGCCGAGCACCGCCACAGCATCCAGATCGAGATCAACCGCAAGCTCTACATGAACGAGCAGACCCTGGAACTGGACCAGGCCGGCTACCTGCGCCTGACCACCGATCTGAAGGTATTGGTCGAGCAGCTCATGGCCACCGACCCGCGCGCGCTCTGACCCGCGGCGGCTGAAATGAAAAAGGCCCGCGATCCTGTGATCGCGGGCCTTTTCGCATGGCGTGCCCAACGGGTTCAGCAGGGTTTGAACGGCTTGCCCTCGAAGGCCTTGCCGCCCATGGCCTCGACCTGGCTGCGCAGTGCGGCCGTGGCCTGGGGCAGGCGCAGGGTGTAGAGCGTGATGTCGGGGCGCTCCTGCACCACGCGGGCCGTGCGCACGCCCTGGCGCGCGAAGTTGGTCAGCTCGCGCGTGGCCGCTTCCTCGGTGGAAAAGCGGCCCAGCGACAGGCCCGGCTCCAGCGCGCCGCCCGCACGGTCGAAATCGATCTTGCGGGCGCGCAGTTCGGCGCGCTTGCGTTCCAGGAATTCGGCGTCGGGGAACTTGCCCATGTAAACCATCCAGCGGCCCGGCTGGTGCGTGCTGCTCAGGTCCCATTGGTCGCTGGCGACCTGGGCGATGAGGCCGCGGCGCAGCGCCTCGGCATGGCGGTCTTCGATGCCCGTGGCCACCAGGCAGCTGGTGGGCTGGCCTGCGGCCTGGGCGGGCCTGGGTGCAGGG
Organism: Delftia sp. WY8; assembly: GCF_018437695.1. Taxonomy (NCBI): domain Bacteria; kingdom Pseudomonadati; phylum Pseudomonadota; class Betaproteobacteria; order Burkholderiales; family Comamonadaceae; genus Delftia; species Delftia sp. WY8. Next base: position 3,142,657 of record NZ_CP049795.1, on the reverse strand, counting down.
GCGGGCTCCTCGCCGCCTGCCGGGGTGGCGGCCGGCGCTGGCGTGGACGGGGCGGCGGCGGCCGGCGAGGGCGTGGTGGATGCGTTGTCCACGCTCAGCAGGCTCAGCGCCTCGGGGCGCACCTGCTGGGCCAGGCGTTCGGGCTCGGTCGTGGACGGGGGGGCCAGGCCCAGGGCCTGGAGCTGGCCGTGGCTCCAGAGGTAGTAGCCGGCATTGGCCAGCACCAGCAGCAGAAAGGCAATTCGCAGCATGTCGTTTCTCGGCGGGCCTAGTGCATCAATCGCTCTAGCCTACAGCAGCCGGCCGCACGCTGATTTCCGAGCTGGTGATGGCCTGCAGGCCGCGCGCCGTGCGCACCAGCAGCGCGCCATCGCGGCCCACGCCTTCGGCCATGCCGCTTTCGCCGTCGCTGAGATTGACGGCGCGCCCGCGCAGCAGGTCGCGCTGTGCAAAGCGGTCCACCAGCGGCGCAAAGCCCTGGGCGGCAAAGGCCTGGATGTCGGACACCAGTCCCGGCAGCACGCAGGCCAGGGCGGTGGGCGCGTCCAGGCGCTCGTCCAGTTCCAGCAGGCTGGCCGGCGGCGTGCGCATGCCGTCGCCGGGGCGGGGGCGCACATTCAGGCCGATGCCCACGACCACGTAGCGCGGCGTGCCGGGCTCATGCGCGGCGCTGCCGACAAAGCTGGCGGTCTCGATCAGGATGCCGCCGAGCTTGCGGTCGCCGTCGATCCACAGGTCGTTGGGCCATTTGAGGCCGATGCACGGGCGCTGCGAGCCCGGGGCGGGCAATTGCGGCTGCAGGCTTTGCGCCACGCTCAGGCCCACGGCCAGCGACAGGCCGGACCAGTCGGCAGGCGCCAGCGGCATGCCCAGCGAGAAGGTCAGCGAATCGCCCACGCCGCTGGTCCACTGGCGGCCCAGCCGGCCCCGGCCGGCGGTCTGCACTTCGGTCACCAGCAGCACGGGTTCGTTGCGGCCATCGCGGGCGCGTGCCATCAGCTCGGTATTGGTCGAGCCGATGCTGGGCACGATCTCCACGGAAAAGCCCGGCAGTTGCGGCTCGATGGCCTGCCACAGCGACTCCGCAGGCCAGTGGATGGGGGACGAAGCCATCATGCGCCCGCCTTTGTCGAGGATGTGCCGGATTTCTTCTTCGGCTTTTGGGTGGGTTTGCCCAAAGGCTTTGGCGCTTGGGCCTGCTGTTTTTGGGGCCGCTTTGCCTTTTCAGACTTTTCCGATTTCGGCTTTGCGCCGGCCGGCAACGCATCGCCGGGCATGGGCGGGCGCCAGCCGCGCTTGGGCGCCAGCAGCGTGCCGCGGCAGGTGGCCGCACCGCACCAGCAGGGATACTCGGCCTTCAGCTTCCTGGTGTAGGGTTCGTCGATGATCAGGCCGTAGTCGTAGCTCAGCTCCTCGCCGGCGGCGATGTTGCGCAGTGCGACGATGAAGATGCGGCCATCGCGCTCGTCGGTGTAGCAGTTGGGCGCGCAGCTGTGGTTGATCCAGCGCGAGGAATTGCCGCCGTAGTTGGCATCGATCACGCGGTCTTCGTCGATGTGGAAGTAGAAGGTATGGTTGGGCTGGCTGGGGTCGTGCGGGTGCCTGTCCTGGGCTTCCTGCCAGCTGACGATTTCCCCTACGTACTCGACAAGGACCTCGCCTTCGGCAAGATCCTGCACGGCGAAGACGCCCTTGCCATGGACACCCGAGCGGCGGGTCTGGATACGGCGGCCGCCGGAAGGGGCCAAAGCTGTGCGGGGCATGTTTTCTCTGATAACTTGAATAGGCACACATGCGCGTGCGCGTACACGTACGTACACGCGTGAGCCATGGATTGTAGAAGCGCAGGCATGCGACATGCAGCTCCTGCGGGGAATGACGAGTACACACAATGACAAAGACCCTGGTGATTGCTGAGAAGCCTTCGGTCGCGCAGGACATCGTCCGCGCGTTGACTCCGGTGGCGGGCAAATTCGACAAGCACGATGAATACTTCGAGAGCGAACACTACGTCGTGACCAGCGCCGTGGGCCACCTGGTGGAAATCCAGGCGCCCGAGGAATTCGACGTCAAGCGCGGCAAATGGAGTTTTGCCAACCTGCCGGTGATCCCGCCGTATTTCGACCTCAAGCCCGTGGACAAGACCAAGAGCCGGCTCAATGCCGTGGTCAAGCTGGCCAAGCGCAAGGACGTCACCGAACTCATCAACGCCTGCGACGCGGGCCGCGAGGGTGAGCTGATCTTCCGCCTGATCGAGCAGTACGCTGCAGGTGCCAAGCCGGACGGCAAGGGTCTGGGCAAGCCGGTCAAGCGCCTGTGGCTGCAGTCCATGACGCCGCAGGCCATCCGCGACGGCTTCCAGAACCTGCGCAGCGACAGCCAGATGCAGGGCCTTGCCAGCGCGGCGCGCAGCCGCTCCGAGGCCGACTGGCTGGTGGGCATCAACGGCACGCGCGCCATGACGGCCTTCAATTCGCGCGACGGCGGCTTCTTCCTGACCACCGTGGGCCGCGTGCAGACGCCCACGCTGTCCCTGGTGGTGGAGCGCGAGGAAAAGATCCGCAAGTTCGTCAGCCGCGACTACTGGGAAGTGCATGCCGCCTTCGACGCGCAGGCCGGCCAGTACCTGGGCAAGTGGTTCGATCCCCAATGGAAGAAGAGCGAGGATGCGGAAGCCCGCGCCGACCGCATCTGGAACCAGCGCGACGCCCAGGCCATCGCCGACGCCGTGCGCGGCAAGCCGGCCCAGGTCACCGAGGAGTCCAAGCCCACGTCCCAGGCCAGCCCGCTGCTGTTCGACCTGACCAGCCTGCAGCGCGAGGCCAACGGCAAGTTCGGCTTCTCGGCCAAGACCACGCTGGCGCTGGCGCAAAGCCTGTACGAGCGCCACAAGGCCCTGACCTACCCGCGTACCGACTCGCGCGCCCTGCCCGAGGACTACGTGCCCGTGGCGCACCAGACCTTCGCCATGCTGGCCGGCAGCGGCATGCGCCACCTGGCGCCCTTTGCCCAGCAGGCGCTGGACGAGAACTATGTGCGCCCGACCAAGCGCATCTTCGACAACAGCAAGGTGTCGGATCACTTTGCCATCATCCCGACCACGCAGGCGCCCAGCGGCCTGTCCGAGGCCGAGCAAAAGCTCTATGACCTCGTCGTGCGCCGCTTCATGGCCGTGTTCTTCCCGAGTGCCGAGCACCAGGTGACCACGCGCATCAGCAAGGTCGAGCAGCACAGCTTCAAGACCGAAGGCAAGATCCTGGTCAAGCCCGGTTGGCTGGCCATCTACGGCAAGGAGGCCGCCAACGAGGTCGAAGGCGGCAAGGACGGCGACAAGGGCCAGCCCCTGGTCGCGGTGCAGCCCGGCGAGCAGCCGCGCGCCGGCCAGGTCGATCCCAAGGGCCTCAAGACCAAGCCGCCCGCGCGCTACTCCGAAGCCACGCTGCTGGGCGCCATGGAAAGCGCGGGCAAGCAGGTGGAGGACGACGAGCTGCGCGAGGCCATGCAGGAAAAGGGCCTGGGCACGCCTGCCACGCGCGCGGCCATCATCGAAGGCCTGCTGACCGAAAAGTACATGCTGCGCGAAGGCCGCGAGCTGATTCCCACGGCCAAGGCCTTCCAGCTCATGACCCTGCTGCGCGGCCTGGGCGTGGAAGAACTCTCGCGCGCCGACCTCACCGGCGAATGGGAGTACAAGCTGGCGCAGATGGAAAAGGGCCAGCTCTCGCGCGATGCCTTCATGCAGCAGATCCAGGCCATGACGGAAAAGCTGGTCAAGAAGGCCAAGGAATACGACCGAGACACCGTGCCCGGCGACTACGCCACCCTGTCCACGCCTTGCCCCAACTGCGGCGGCGTGGTCAAGGAGAACTACCGCCGCTACGGCTGCACGGGCAGCGACGGCCAGGGCGCGGGCTGCGGCTTCTCGTTCACCAAGTCGCCTGCAGGCCGCACCTTCGAGACGGCCGAGGCCGAGCAACTGCTGCGCGACCGCCGCCTGGGCCCGCTGGACGGCTTTCGCTCCAAGGCAGGCTGGCCCTTCGTGGCCGAAGTCACCATCGTGCGCGATGAGGAAGGCGGCAACTACAAGCTCGAGTTCGACTTTGGCGACGACGCCGCCTCCGAAGACACGGGCGAGCTGGTGGACTTTGCCAGCCAGCAATCGCTGGGCCCCTGCCCCAAGTGCGGCGCGCCCGTCTTCGAGCACGGCAGCAACTACGTCTGCGCCAAGGCCGTGCCCACGCTGGCCCAGGCCACGCCCAGCTGCGACTTCAAGAGCGGCCAGATCATCCTGCAGCAGCCCATAGAGCGCGAGCAGATGCAAAAGCTGCTGCAGACCGGCAAGACCGACCTGCTGGACAAGTTCGTCTCCAACCGCACGCGCCGCAGCTTCAAGGCCTTCCTGGTCTGGGATGGCGCGGCCGGCAAGGTCAACTTCGAGTTCGAGCAGCGCGACAGCAAATACCCGCCGCGCAAGACGGCGGCCGCCAAGAGCGCGCCGGCCAAGAAGGCGCCTGCCAAGAAGGCCGCGGCCAAGACCACGGCTAAGACGGCCACCAAGACCGCGCGCAAGCCGGCGGCCGGCACGCTGCAGCCCAGCGCGGCCCTGGCCGCCGTCATCGGCGAAGGCACGGTGGCGCGTACCGAAGTGGTCAAGAAGCTGTGGGAATACGTCAAGGCCCAGAACCTGCAGGACCCCAAGGACAAGCGCGTCATCCGCGCCGATGACAAGCTGCGGCCCGTCTTCGGCAAGGACAGCGTGAACATGTTCGAGCTGGCCGGCATCGTGGGGAAACATCTCACCCCCTGAGGCGCTTACGCGCCTTCCCCCTCTCTACTCGCTCCGCGAGGGAGGGGGACGACACCCTCGGTGCGGGGCGGCGCGGCCGGCTTAGGCCCTTCTTCGGTGTCCCTGGCTTTGGGGCGCGCCAGTTTTGAGGGCAGTGTTTGAACTCTACACCAGCGGGTCGCCGGCCTGACATGGGGGCAACACATGCTTGGGCTAATCTAGCGGGCATGGATACCGAAATGCTCACCCCGGCAGCGGCTGCCGCCGCTGTTTCCTCCCCGGCGCCCTCGCGCTCCATCCGCCTGGACGGCGCCTCCAACTTCCGAGACCTCGGTGGCTACGCGGGCCTGGATGGCCGGCGCGTGCGCTGGCGCACGCTGTTCCGTGCCGACCACCTGGCCGGCCTCAGCGCAGCGGACCTGGACGTGCTGCAGGGCCTGAAGCTCGCGCGCAGCGCGGACTTCCGGGGCAAGATGGAAAGCGCCCACCTGGCCTACGAATGGCCGGGCATTGCCCGCCATGCGCTCATCGTCGAGCCCACCGTGGTGCAGCGCGCCAGTGCCCTGATCGCCGCAGGCAACGACCTCACGGCCGCCCATGCCGAGGAGCTGATGCAGGACACCTACCGCAGCTTCGTGCACGCCTACGCACCGCGCTTTGCACAGTTGTTCCAGCTGCTGCTGGACAGCCAGGATCCGCTGGTCTTCCACTGCACGGCCGGCAAGGACCGCACGGGCTGGGCTGCCGCCTTGCTGCTCACCGCGCTGGGCGTGGACGAGGACACCGTGATGCAGGACTACCTGCTGACCAACCAGCTCTACCAGCGGCCCGCCACCACCTTCGCCCCCATGCCAGCCGAAGTGATGGATGTGCTGTGGCGCGTGCAGGCCTCCTACCTTGCGGCCGCCACCGACATGGTGCGGGCCGACTTCGGGGGGATGGAAGGGTATCTGCGGGATGCGCTGGGCATCGACAGTGCGGCACGCGAGCGGCTGGCCGCGCTTTACCTCGAAGGGTGATTACCTTCGCTCACGGGGCGGCAGGGTGGCGCGGCTAACATGGGCTGTGCCGGTCGGTTGCGCCGGAGTTCAAGGAGATTGCGATGAAATACGGCATGCGTGAGCTGGCCGCGATGGTGCTGGTGGCCCTGAGTGTGGGGCTGGCTGGTTGTGCGGGCGGGGTGCCTGGGGATGTTGCGGGGAGCCAGGCGTCCAGTGCCAGTGGGGTGACGGTGTTTGGGACTGTGGATGCCAATGTGAGTCATACGCGGACTTCGCGGTGACTTGGTTTGTGCTTTGATTCTTTCGCCGGATTTGTCCCTGCCGAGTGGTTGTTTTTCGAGGCCGGGTTTCGGCCCGGCGGCCGACCTACTTTCTTATCGCGCGATAAGAAAGTAGGCAAAGAAGCGCGCCCCACTGCCCACGACCCTTCGCTTCGCTGCGGGCGACCTGCGTTGTGCGGGATGCGGGGTGCGCCGTGAAACTCGTTGCGCGCTGCGCGCTTCACTCAAACATCACGGCGAGCTAGACAACGAAGCAAGCCTGTCCTTCGGCAGGCTTGCCGCCCCGCATCCCGCCCAACGCAGGCGTGGGCAGAAGGGGGAGGCTGGCGACAGCCAACAGCCAACAGCCAACAGCCAACAGCCAACAGCCAACAGCCAACAGCCAACCGGGTCAGGGCTGGATCGGCGTGATCACCACGCCGGTGCCTGCGGGGGCGTCTTCGCCGCCGGGCAGGGCGGGTGTGGTGGGGGTGGCTTCCTGCACTGCGCGCTGGTCCGTGGGGCCCAGCGTGCCCTGGGTGAGGGGGATGCTGGGGGCGGGCAGGGCGGGGGTGCTTTCTATGATTTCCTCGCCGGGCGACAGGCCCGGGCCGGGTGGCTCCGTGGGCTCGGGTGCGGGTTCAGGGGCCGGAGCCGGCTCCGGGGTGGCGGGTTGGCCGGGCTGTGCGGGCGGCTGCTGGTCGGGCCACCAGCCCTGCATGCGTTCGCGCAGGCGGCCGACCATGTCGGACCACCAGTGGCTTTGTTCGGGTGGCTCGAAGCGGGCCTTGGCGTCGATGACGGGGCTGCGCAGGGCGCGGGACATGAAGTCTCCCACCATGGGCAGGGCGCTGCGCGAGCCCTGGCCCCAGCGGTCGCTGCGCAGGGTGATGCGCGCGTCGTTGAAGCCGGCCCAGGCGCCGGTGACGATTTCCGGGTGCATGAGGATGAACCAGCCATCGGCATTGCCCTGGGTGGTGCCGGTCTTGCCGGCCACGTCGGCGTGGATGCCGTAGCGCTGGCGCACGGCCACGGCCGTGCCTTTGTCCACCACGGCGCGCAGCATGTCCACCAGGGCGTAGGCGTGGTCTTCGTCCAGCGCGCGCTCGGGCTTGGGCGGGCTGAATTCGGCGATGACCTTGCCGTCGGCGTCCTCGATGCGCGTGACCATCATGGGTGGCAGCCAGCGGCCACCGTGTGCCAGGCTGGCATAGGCGTTGACCATCTCCAGCAGTGACACCGGGCTGCTGCCCAGGGCCAGGGCGGGAACCTCGTCCAGCGGGCTCTGGCGCACGCCCAGGGCGCGGGCCAGGCGTGCCACGCGGGCGGGGCCCACGGACTGCATGACTTCGGCGGTGATGGTGTTCTTGGAGTAGGCCAGGGCGTCGCGCAGCGTCATCTCGCGGCCCGTGGGGGGCGTGGCGTCGGTGGGGCGCCAGACTTCGCCGCCGGCCAGCTGGATTTCCACGGGGCTGTCCACGCGCTTGTCGTCGGGGGTGGCGCCCTGCTGCAGCGCGGCGCCATAGACAAAGGGCTTGAAGGTGGAGCCGGGCTGGCGCCGTGCCTGCTGCACGTGGTCGTAGGCGTCCTGCGTGAAGTCGCGGCTGCCTACCCATGCCAGCACTTCGGAGGTGGCCGGGTTCAGCGCCACGAAGCCTGCCTGCACGCGGGTCTTGTCCTCGCGCAGCTGCTTCATGAAGGCCTTGTCGGCCAGCAGGGCCTTGAGGGTATCTTCCTCGCTGTCCTTGTCCGTTGCCTTGTCCGTTGCCTTGTCCTTGCCTTGGCTGTCCGCGCGTTTGCGCGCGGCACGCCAGGCGGGGGTCTCTCGCACGAGTTGCTGCACCAGCGGGTTGGCGGCATTCCAGCCGTCGCGCTGGCTCCAGGCGCCATTGGCCACGCCCTGCAGCGTGCGCGTCTGGCGCGCCACGGCCTGGTTGGCCCAGTTCTGCAGGCGCGAGTCGATGGTGGTGTACACCACCAGGCCATCGGTGTAGATGTTGTAGTCGTTGCGGTCGGCCCAGTCGATCAGCCACTTGCGCAGATGCTGCGCGAAGTGCGGCGCCATGCCCAGGGGCTCTTCCTGGCGCTCGAAGTTGATGCGCATGGGACGCTTCTTGAGCTGGGCGAACTCGGCCTCCTGCAGCACGCCGCGCTTGACCATTTGCGACAGCACCGTGTTGCGGCGGTACAGCGCGCGGTCGGGGTTGAGCACGGGGTTGTAGTAGCTCGTGCCCTTGAGCATGCCCACCAGCGTGGCGCTTTCCAGCACCGTCAGCCGCGCGGCCGGTTTGTCGAAATAGGTGCGCGCCGCCATCTCTATGCCGAAGGCGTTGTAGAGGAAGGGCACGGTGTTCAGATAGGTCTCGAGGATCTCGTCCTTGGTGTAGAGCGCCTCGATCTTGAAGGCCGTGATCGCCTCCTTGAGCTTGCGGTTGAGCGTGGGCGCGCGGCCGATTTCGGTCGGGTACAGGTTGCGTGCGAGCTGCTGGGTGAGGGTGGAGCCGCCCTGCGGATCGCCGCGCAGCGTGTGCACCACCGAGCCCAGCGTGCGGCGCCAGTCCATGCCGTGGTGCTCGTAGAAGCGGTGGTCCTCGGTGGCGATCAGCGCCTTGATCACCGAGGGCGACATCTCGTCGAGCTTCACCCACTGCCGGTTGCTGCGCTTGAACTGCGCGAGCTGCTTGCCATCCGCGCTCATGATCTGGGCTGGCTGCTCCAGCTTGGCCTTGCGTATGTCGCGGATGCCGGGCGTGAACGGGATCAGGGCCAGCACATACAGCGCGAACAGCAGCGGCAGCGCAGCGGCGAACAGCAGCCATTCGCGCCGGGTGGGCCAGCGGTGCCACCAGGGCAGGGCCGCCACGCGCTGGCCGATGCGGCTGGCCAGCAGCCTTTGCCAGGCTGCGAGCACAGCGTCGGGCAGCTTCAAGTCATTGAAAGAAAAGCGCATATTGCAAGACGGCCCTGATGACAGGACATCAGGGCCGATAGGGCGGGACCATTCCGCGAAGGCTAGAGAATGCCCAAAAAAACGGCACCCCGCTCGCGCGGGGTGCCTTGCCTATGGGCCAAGCCCCGGTATTGTCGGGCTGGCGTGTACTGGCGGGAAGTGCTTATTTCTCCAGCCAGTCGGACAGCTCGTCCGCATGCTCCTGCTCCTGCTCCAGGATGGATTCGATCAGCCGGCGCGTGGTGGGGTCCTTGTCGCCGATCAGGTCGATCATCTGGCTGTAGGCCTCGATGGCCACGCGCTCGGCGATCAGGTTGGTGCGGATCATGGCATTCAGGTCCGTCTCGCCGTTGTAGTCGGCATGGCTGCGCTGGGTCAGCGTCTGGGGGTTGAAGTCGGGCTCGCCGCCCAACTGCACGATGCGCTGGGCCAGCTTGTCGGCGTGGGCCATTTCCTCGTTGGCATGGACCAGGAACTCGTCGGCGATGGCCGGCGAGGCCAGACCCACGGCGGTGAAGTGATGGCGCTTGTAGCGCATCACGCACACCAGCTCGGTGGCCAGCGAGTCATTGAGCAGCTTGATGATGTCCTCGCGCCAGGGCCCGAAATGCGGGGTCACGGCGCCATCGTCCAGGCTGCGCTTGGCAGCCTCCAGGGCCTTGGGGTCCAGCGCCAGGTGGCCGTTGCCGGGGTTGGATTTGGCTTGCTTCGTGGGGGTGCTGTTGGCGTTCATACAGGTGGTCTCTTCATCGTGGGACGGAAACTACGGCAGGCATGCGCCTATGCGGCTTGTAAACACCTGCCAGCGAAACGGGACCAGGCGGGCCGCTGTGCCCGCCTGTTGCCTTCCAAGGTAAGTTTTTGGCCGCCTGCTGTCTGTGAGACAAGTCCGCATCCCCATGCCCGGCCAGCGCGCCCCCGGGTGTCCCGGCGCTACCATGGATGCTCCACTTCAGGAGCACCCGCATGAATGACACCGCCGCCGCGCCCCGCTCGGCCTACGACTTCGAGGCCACCTCTATCACGGGCCAGGCCGTTCCCCTGTCGGACTACCGTGGCAAGGTGCTGCTCATCGTCAACACCGCCAGCGCCTGCGGCTTCACGCCGCAGTACGCGGGACTGCAGGCGCTGCATGAGCAGTACGGCGAGCGCGGCCTGGTGGTGCTGGGCTTTCCGTGCAACCAGTTCGGTTCCCAGGAAAAGGGCAGCGAATCGGAAATCGCCAATTTCTGCGACCTGAACTTTGGCGTGCGCTTCCCGCTCATGGGCAAGATCGACGTCAACGGCGCCAATGCCCACCCGCTGTACCGCTGGCTCACGGCCGAGGCGCCGGGCGTGCTGGGCACCAAGGCCATCAAGTGGAACTTCACCAAATTCCTCGTCGGCCGCGACGGCCAGGTCATCCGCCGCTATGCGCCGCAGGATGCGCCGGCCAAGCTGTCCACGGACATCGAGGCCGCGCTGGCGCTTTGATGCGTTGATGCGCGTTGATGCGCGCTGATCGCGCCTGTCCATCGGGGTTTCACGCAGGGCCGGCAGCGCGGGCCGGCCGCACGCCATGGTTAGCATGCTCCTTGACATCACAACAAGGAGACAACACCCGTGAAAGCCTTCCGCCGCACCGCCCTCGCCCTGCTCACTGCCTGCACCCTGCCCATGATTGCTACCAGCGCCGCCGCCCAGGACAAGCCCGTGGTCCAGTTCATTGCCACGGGCGGCACCATTGCCATGAAGATCGACCCGGTCAAGAACGCGCCCGTGCCCGCGATCTCGGGCGACGACCTGCTGGCCACCGTGCCCGACGTGGGCAAGTACGCGCGCATCCAGGTCAACAACCTGTCCAACGTGCCCTCCGACTACATGGACCCGGCCCGCTGGGTGCAGCTTACCCAGGCCGTACAGGCCGCGCTGGCCCGCCCTGAGGTGGCTGGCGCCATCGTCTCGCACGGCACGGACACGCTGGAGGAAACCGCCTTCTGGCTGGACCTGACCGTGCAGTCGTCCAAGCCCGTCGTGCTCATCGGCGCGCAGCGCAATGCCTCGGTGTCCGACTTCGACGGCCCGCGCAACCTGCTCAACGCCGTGCGCATCGCCGTGGACCCCAAGGCGCGCGACAAGGGCGCCATGCTGGCCATGAACAACCAGATCAACGCCGCGCGCTACGTTACCAAGACACACACGGCCAACGTGGAGACCTTCCGCTCGGGTGAATTCGGCTTTCTGGGCGAGGTCTACCCGGACCGCGTCAGCTTCGCCTCCGCCCCCGCGCGCCGCCAGCACCTGCCCATCCAGGCGCAGACCATGCCCGAGGTGGAAATCTTCCCCATGTACGGCGGCGCCAACGGCCAGGCCGTGCGCCAGGCGGTGGACCGGGGCGTCAAGGGCATCGTCATCGACGCCCTGGGCATGGGCAACATGAACGTCGCCATGCTCGATGCCGCCAAGTACGCCATCGGCGAGAACGTGCCCGTGGTCGTCAGCACGCGCGTGCACAACGGCCGCGTCATGCCCAGCTACGGCTTCGAGGGCGGCGGCAAGACCTCGTTCGAGGCCGGCGCCGTCATGGCCGACGACCTGCGCGCGCCCAAGGCGCGGATCCTGCTGATGCTGGCGCTGCAGTCCGGCGTGACGGGGCAGAAGGACCTGCAGGCGGTATTTGATCGATAGTTCGACCGACAGGCCGCCGCAACCCTGCCGCGCGGGCCCTGGCCTTGCGCGGCATTTCTGGCGGGGCACCGAGGTGGCACACTGGCAGCCCCATATGCCAACCAGGGCGCACCATGCAGGATGACGATCTCGAATACGTAGGCTTCTGGGCCCGCACCGGCGCCGCGCTGATCGACACCGTGATCCTGCTCGTGCTCATGCTGCCGGCCCTGATCTCCATCTACGGATGGGAATACCTGGAGTCCGAAAAACTGTTGCACGGCCCGGCCGATTTCGTCATCTCCTGGGTGCTGCCTGCCATTGCCGTCGTCATCTTCTGGATCAAGAAACAGGCCACGCCGGGCAAGATGCTCATCGCCGCCAGGATCGTGGACGCGCAGACCGGCGCGGACATGAGCACACGGCAGGCCATCATTCGCTACCTGGCCTATTTCGTGTCCATCATCCCGCTGTGTCTGGGGCTGATCTGGGTGGCCTTTGACCCGCGCAAGCAGGGCTGGCACGACAAGATTGCGGGCACCGTGGTGGTCAGGACCAAGCACCGGGGGGTGCAGCCGGTGAAGTTCCACTGATATCCATATCGCACTGCTCCAGCGCGCTGGCCGTTTGTGCCTCGGCCTGCTTCAACGCCTTCTGGCTGTCTGCCAGGTTGCGGGCAAGGCCCGCCCCGTGGCTCAATCCTCGTCCAGCCCCGGCTCGTCCACCACGAAGCCCGAGCCGTCCTCGTCGCAGAACACGCATTGCTGCAAGAAGCTGTCCATGCTGCTGGCGTGGAACCAGATCAGGCCCTGGTCTTCGTCGCAAAGCATGTCGGTCTGCTCGTCCACGCTGGCGGCGGAAAAGCCGCTCAGTTCCATTTCTTCGAGGAACTGCTCCAGGTCCTCGCAGCCCGCAAACAGCTCATGGTCCAGGCTGCCGATGCGGCCCTTGAAGGCGCCGTGCAGCACTTCCACGAAGGGGTTGCCGCCGGGGTCATGGCCAATGACCATGAAGTGCGCGGCAAACAGGTTCTCGCGCTGGTGGTCCTCCACGTCGCAGTGCTCCGAGCCTGCGCGGAAGTGGTGCAGGGTGCGCAGCCAGGCGTGGTTGTCGCCGGTCTCGTCGTCGGCCTGCAGGTAGTCCTCGCGGTCGGGCGCCGCTTCGAGCCGGTCGAAGTCCAGGCCGTTCTGCGTGATCAGGAACTGCGCGTAGGCGTCGGAGAAGCCTTGCTCGGCCTGGTATTCGCGCACCGCCTGGGCGTCGGGCAGGGCCAGGCCGAAGGGATTGGGAAAGCGCACTTGCATGGAGAGGTCCTTGAAAAGGAGTGAACGGCGGCCAGGCAGGCCGCGCCCGCAGGATGGTGCAGGCGTTGGGCGGCAGTTTGGTGACAGTTCCGCATCACGAAGAAACCACCAGCCTCGAATGCCCCACGCCACCGCCTTTCTCCACCCGCACCTGCACGGCGATGCGCTCCTTGAGCGCCTCTACGTGGCTGATGATGCCGATCATCTTGCCGCTGTCGTTGAGCCGGTCGAGTGCGTCAAGCGCGATCTCCAGCGTGTCGGCATCGAGCGTGCCAAAGCCTTCGTCGAGGAACAGGGAGTCGATGGAGGTCTTGTGGCTGACCAGGTCCGATAGGGCCAGTGCCAGGGCCAGGCTGACGAGGAAGGCCTCGCCGCCCGATAGCGTGCGCGTGTCGCGCGGGGTGTCGCCCTGCCAGCTGTCGACGATGTCCAGTTCCAGCTCGCCCTCGGGCTTGCGGCGCAGCAGGTAGCGGCCGTGCAGGCGCGACAGGTGGAGGTTGGCCAGGTGCAGCAGGTGGTCCAGCGTGAGGCCTTGGGCAAAGCGCCGGTATTTGTCCCCCTTGGCCGAGCCGATGAGGCCGTCCAGGTGCTGCCACAGCTCGCTGTCGCTGGCCTGGGCCGCAATGCGCTCGAACAGGGCCTGCTGGCCCTGGCGGCGGCGCTGGTCGTCGGCCAGCTGGGTGCGGACGCCGCCCAGTTGTTCGCTGAGTGCGTTGCGGCGTTCCTCCAGCGTTTGCAGGCGGGCCTGGATTTCTTCGGGCGCCGCCTCGGTCAGGGCCTGGGCCTGCAGTTGCGCGTGCTCGCGCTGTGCGGCTTCGAGCAGGGTGGCAGCGCGCTGTTGTGCCGCCTGCAGTTGCTGGCGCAGCGCGACCAAGCGCTGGCGTTCGGGTGCGGGCAGCAGGGCCTGCAGGTAGGTGGGTTCGTCGGCAAAGGGGCTGGCGGCCAGGGCGGCCTGCCATGCGGATTCGGCCTGGGCCGCTTCCTCGCGCTGGCGGGCCAGCGTGGCCTGGGCCTGTTGCTGCTGGCCTTGCAGGGCATCCTGCTGCCGCGTGAGAGCGGCGATGTCGCTGGCGCATTCGGCCAGGGCCTGCGGCAGCTGTTCCACGGGCGGCAAGGGCAGGGAAGGCGGCTCTGCCACAGCCGTATCGGCGGGATGGTGCTGCGCCGTTCTCTGCGCCTGCCACTGTGTTTTCCACTGTGTTTCCCACTGTTTTTTCCAGCGCTGCGCATCGGCCTCGGCAGCCTCGCATTCCTTGCGCTGCAAGGCCATGGATTGGGCCAGTTGCTGCAGGTCGTGCCGCGCCTGTTGCCAGTGCTGCCATTCGGCTTCGCGCGCTTCAAGCCAGGGCTGGGCGTCGTCGGGCACCGTGTGGCCGGCCTCGCCGAGTGAAGCCTGCAACTGCGCGTTCAGCGCCTGGGCTTCGGCCTGCAGGCCGGCGATGGATTGCTGCAGTTCTTCGCGGCGTGCGCTGTGGTCGGCCAGGGCCTGCTGCTGCAGCGCAAGCTGGCCTTGCGCGGTCTGCAGTGACTGGCGGCTGTGCTGGGCGGCGTCCTTGGCCTGTTGCACGGCCTGCTCGCCTTGCTCGGCGGCCTGCACGGCGCGCTTGAGCGTGTCCAGCTGGCGGGCGCAGGCCTGGGCCGATGCGGCGAGGGTGTCGGCCTGTTGCCAACTGTCTGGCGCGAGTTGCAGGGGTTGCGCGAGGCCCTGCCATGTGTCGTTCCATGTGTCGTGCCAGCGTGCGATGTCCTGTTCCAGTTCGTCGGCCTGGCGCTGGCGCGCAGCCTGCGCGGCCGTGGTGGCGGCCAGCGTGGCGCGGGCGGTTTCGCCCTGGGTTTGCAGGGCGTCGAGTTCATCCTGCTTGCGGCGCAGCGCGGCTTCGGTGGCCGAGGCGTCCAGCGCTTCGTAGGCGGCCACGGCCGGGTGCTCGTGCGCGCCGCACAGCGGGCAGGGCTGGCCGGGCTGCAGGGCGTGGCGGTGCTCGGACAGGCTTTGGATGCGCTGCTCCTGCAGGAGCAGGGTCTGCTTGTCCGCGACCTGTTCCTTGACGCTCTTGTACTGCTGCCGCAGGGCTTGCAGCGATGTGTCCTGCGCCCGCGCCTGTGCCTCTCCATCGCGCAATTCCTGCTCCAGCGCAGCTTGCTGGCGCGCAAGTTCGCGGCGCTGCGCGGCCTGGGTTTCTGCCTGGCGCCACAGGTGCAGGCGGTCCTGCTCTGCCTGCTCGCGCGCGCGCAGCTCGGCCATGCCGCCGCTGCCTTGAAGGCGCTGCGCCTGTTCGTCCTGCGCGTGCTGGAGTGCGGCGCTGGCGCGGGCCTGGGCGTCGGTGGAGGCCTGGACCTGGGCCGCGCCGGCTTCGGCGCTTTGCGCCATGCGGGCCTGTTCGGCATCCAGCTTGCGCAGGGCCTGCTGCTGGTGGGCAGCCTGCTGTTGCTGGCTGGCGCGCAGCTTGAACTGCTGGCGCCAGCTGCCCAGTCGCTCGCCCAGCAGGGCATGGGCGGCATGGTGGGTGCAGAACTGTTCCAGCGTTTGGTGCTCGGCCTGCTGGCGGGCCAGGGTGTCTTGCGCGGCCTGGGCCAGGCGGGCGGACAGGGCCTGGGCATGGCGGTGCTGCAGCAGCAGCCGGGCCTGGGTTTGCTGTTCGTGCTCCCGCAGTTGCTGCAGTTGCTGGCGGCTTTCATCGCAGGCGGCGGCGCTGCGCTGCCAGGCCTGGTGCAGCGGCTGCAGTGCTTGAGCAGGCTCGTCGTTGGCCAGTCTTTCCAGTTCGGGCGCGGCCTGCTCCAGTGCCTGGGCGGCGTCTGCGCAGCCGGTGCGGGCGGCCTGCAGTGTCTGGGTGGCCTGGGCCAGTTGCTGCTGCCATTGGTGCTGGGCCTGGGTGCGCAGGTAGTCGGCCTGCAGCGTGGCCTGCTCCGTCACCAGGCTGTCGGCCTGGGCCTGCAGGGCATCGCGCGCCTCGGGCGTCAGCAACTCCACGCCATCGGCCTGGGCCTTGAGCTGGTCCAGGCGCTGGCGCGCATCGCGGGCGCGTTCGAAGACTTTCTGCGAGATGAGGCCGTAGATCTCGGTGCCTGTCAGCTCTTCCAGCAGGCCGGCGCGCTCATTGGCATTGGCTTGCAGAAAAGCCGCAAAGCCGCCCTGGGCCAGCAGCATGGACTTGGTGAAGCGATCGAAGTCCAGGCCCGTGATGGCGGCGGTCTGCTCCAGCTTGTCGCGCGTCTGGCTGCTGAGGATGCTGCCGTCGCCCCGGGCCAGTTCCACCTTGGGCGCCTGCAGTGCGCCATCGAGCCTGTCGCGTGCGCGGCGCTGGCTCCAGAAGGCGCGGTAGACCTGCCCCTTGACCTCGAATTCGACCTCGGCCAGACAGTCGGCCGTGTGGCGCGTCATGAGGTCGTTGGCCGATGCCGAGATGTTGTTCAGCCTGGGTGTCTGGTGGTACAGCGCCAGGCAGATGGCATCGAGCAGGGTGGACTTGCCCGCGCCCGTGGCCCCGGTGATGGCGAACAGGCCGTTGCCCGCGAACGGCGCCTGCGTGAAGTCGATGCGCCATTCGCCCTTGAGCGAGTTGAGGTTCTTGAGCCGCAGCGTAAGGATCTTCATGCGCGGGCCTCCTCGCCGTGTTCGCCGGCGCCTGGCTGGGGCGCATCAAGCCCGGCCACCACTTCCTGGTAGCGCCGGGTGAGTGCCTGGGCCAGGCCGGGCTCCAGTGTTTCCAGCGCCAGGCGGCGCTCGAAGACGTCGGCGGGGCTGATCTCGTGCAGCGACTCGCCGGCGGCGGCGGCCATGCCGGCCACCGCCCGGCCGCGCTGGCGCCGCACGCGCAGCAGCTCCACCGGCAGCTCATCGGCCAGGGCCTGCACGCGGTCGCTGAGCTGGGGCAGGTAGTCGTCCTGCTCCACCACCACTTCCAGCCACACGGGCCGTGCAGGGCTGCCGGCCTGGGCGGTGGCGCGCATCAGATCCGGCAAGGCGGCCAGGCTGCCTGCCACCGAGGCCATGGGCTGAAAGCAGGGAACGGGCAGCGGCGTGACGGCCTGCAGCCCTTCGGGGCCCAGGTCCACCAGCAGCATCTGCTTGGACTGGCGGGCCTCGTCAAAGCTCAGCGCAATGGGTGAGCCGCTGTAGCGGATGTGCTCCAGGCCGCCCACTTTCTGCGGCTGGTGGATGTGGCCCAGGGCCACGTAGTCGGCGGGCGGAAAGGCCGAGGTGGGGAAGGCATCCAGCGATCCCACGTAGATCTCTCGCACGGACTCGCTGCTGCTGGCGCCCACGGTGGTGAGATGGCCCGTGGCGATGATGGGCAGGCGCTGACCGGATGCGGCGGCCAGCGCGTCACGGCGCGCCATGGCGGCGTCGTGCACGCTGCGGTAGCAGGACTCGATGGCGGCCTGCAGCGCCTGCTGCTTTTGCTCGGCGCTTTGGCCGGGCTGGCTCAGCACCAGGTCGCGCGGGCGCATGAAGGGCAAGGCGCAGACGATGCAGCCGGGCGCGGCCGGCTGCCCCGGCCGGCGCCGCAGCGGCAGCTCGACCACGTGGCTGGCCGTCTCGCCCACGGCGGCAACCACGGTGGTGTCCAGGCAGGCCAGCAGCTCGCGGTTCTCTGCCAGCGTGGCCACGGAGTCGTGGTTGCCGCCCAGCAGCAACAGGGCCACGCCCGCCGCATGCAGGCGCACCACCAGCTGGCTGTACAGCTCGCGCGCATAGCTGGGCGGCGCGCCGGTGTCGAAGATATCGCCTGCGATCAGCACGGCATCCACCGCCTGGGCATCGACCTGCTCCAGCAGCCAGTCGATGAGCGCAGCGTGCTCGGCCTGGCGGCTCTTGCCCATGAAGTGCTGGCCCAGGTGCCAGTCGGAAGTGTGAAGAAGGCGCATGGTTTCGGTATCGCGATATCGGTGCAATGTCCGCCGGCTGTGGCGGGGGCGACAGTATGGTCGCTGGCGCGCATGGGTGACAGCAGGACGGCGTGCCGCAGCTAACATCCCGGTTCGCATCAACCAAGGAGACACAGGCATGTTCAGCCACGTCATGGTCGGGGTCAACGACCTCGAAAAATCCAAGCAGTTCTACGACGCATTCCTGGGCGCGCTCGGCGTTGCGCCGGGCATGGCCAACAAGAACCGCTATTTCTACCGCAGCGCGGGCGGCACGTTTGCCATTTCCACACCGATCAACGGCGAGGCTGCCTGCCACGGCAATGGCGCGACCATCGGCTTTGCGACGCAGTCGCCCGAGCAGGCCGACGCGGCCCATGCTGCCGCCGTGGCAGCCGGCGGCGTGACCTGCGAGGACCCGCCCGGCTGGCGCGAGGCTTCGCCCGGTGGCCGGCTGTACTTGGCCTATGTGCGGGATCTGGATGGCAACAAGCTGTGTCTGTTGCATCGGCCGCCGAAGGCCTGAGCGAATACCGCATCCCGGCATATACAAACCCCTCTGCGCCATACTCCCGCCCGAACGCGCCCACCGGGCGCTCACCCCCCAAGGAGAATGCGTGCAATCAGCAAGTGACCAGTGGTTCGACGAGGCGTACTACCAGCGCTACTACTTCGACAAGAAGACCAGCGTGGTCGACACCGAGCATGTGAACCGGCTGGGCGCTTTCGTGTGTTCCTATCTGAACTATGTGCGGGTGCCGGTGCGCCGCGTGCTGGATGTGGGCTGTGGTATCGGTCTGTGGCGCGAGGCGGTGCAGCGCCACTTCCCCGGTGCCAGCTACCACGGCGTGGAGTTCAGCGAGTACCTGTGCGGACGCTTCGGTTGGGAGCGCGGCTCGGTGGTGGACTATGCGGCGCATGATCCTGCAGAGCCCTTCGATCTGGTGATCTGCCAGGGCGTGCTGCCCTATCTGAGCCCGCCGGATCTCAAGCGCGCGCTGGCCAATCTGGGGCGGTTGAGCCGAGGCGGTCTGTATGTGGAGGCAGTGGCGCGCGAGGATTACGAACGCGGCGTGATCGATGAGGATCTGACCGATCCGCGCCTGTTCCGCCACCGGGCCGATCTGTACCGGCGCGGGCTGGCCGAGCATTTCAAGGAACTGGGCGGCGGCGTGTGGCTGAGCCGCCGCGCCGAGCTGCCGCTGTTCGAGCTGGAAAGCGTGGGATGAGCATGGAGCTGCCTGACCAGGCTCCGGCGTCTCCGGTGCCCCTGTCCTATTTGCGTGGCGTGGATTCGGGCGTGGCGCCGCATGCGGTGTCGCGCCTGCGCACGCAGCGGCTGGCGCGCAGCACGCGGCCGTTCCTGTCGCGCGGCGGGCCGCGCGGCGAGCGCTGCGAGGGTTGCCGGCTGCGGCCTTCGCACTGCATCTGCGCGCTGCGGCCCATGCTGCCGACGCGGGCAGGCTTTTGCCTGCTGATGCACGATGCAGAGCCGCTCAAGCCCAGCAACACGGGCTGGCTGATCGCCGATGTGGTGGAGCAGACGCACGCCTTCGGCTGGGCGCGCACCGAGGCCGATGCGGGCCTGCTGGCGCTGCTTGCCGATCCGCAGTGGCAGCCCTATGTGGTGTTTCCCGGTGAGTTCGTACAGCCGCCGCAGCGCGTGGTGCACACGCTGCCGGTGCCCCAGGCCGCGGTCGTGCCGGGCCAGGAGCGGCGCCCGCTGTTCATCCTGCTGGATGCGACCTGGCCCGAGGCGCGCAAGATGTTCCGCAAGAGCCCTTACCTGGACCGCTTTCCGGTGCTGAGCCTGCACCCGGATCAGGTCTCGCAGTACCGCCTGCGCCGCTCCCAGCGCGAAGACCACTTCTGCACCAGCGAGGTGGCCGCCCTGTGCCTGGAGCTGACGGGCGATGCGGGCGACCGGCGCGCGGGCCGCGCGCTGGAGAGCTACCTGGCGCTGTTCACCGAGCACTATCTGCGCGCCAAGAGCCAGCAGCCGGTTCAGGCAGACAGTGCCGCGCACCGGGGTCTGCAGGACGCCGTCTCATCCCGCTGTACGCCTGAAGAATAAAAACGATAGCGGTGAATGCTTGTGTTCATTGGGATTGGCGTCGTTTTGTTCCAAATTGTTGACGGCACATCCATCGCCCCTGCCCGGTGTGCGCCGGCGGCTTCACGGGGTGGAATGGGCCAGGGTGCAGCGGCGCCAGCACAAACCTCCTGTTACGTTCTGGCTGCAGGGCGCCTCCCATACTCGCGGCGTGCGAAGAAAGGCGAGTGGACGGCAGGGCGGGGGCATAGGATCCCGGGCTGAATGTCCATCGAACCTCGTCCCCGGGCGGTGATGGCTAGAATTGGATTTCGCTGAAATTCATCGGCCTGGCCCCGCTCAAGCGGGGCTTGTTCGTGCACGCAGGGCTGCCCGTCGAGGTGGCCCGCATCCTCAGGGCGCACCGCGGCACGCGGATTGCTGTTCACCGCATCCGCCGGGAACCTTGGGACGTGCCGTCTCTCTTATCGCGCTGGACCATGCGTTGCACCCTTCGGGGCCGGCTGCGCCATGGCCGCGTGCTCCATTTTCTTGGGGTTTGTTCATGGCTCGGGGCCCATTGCTCCGGCGTTGGAAAGGTGTCCGGTTTTGGTGGTCAAGGATTTCAAACTGCGCTACAACCCCGCCCTTGACGGGCTGCGGGGCGTGGCGATCCTGTTGGTGATCTTGTCGCACTCCCATGCGCCTCTGTTTGATGGCGCGTTCTTCGGGGTCGACCTGTTTTTCGTGCTCAGCGGCTATCTGATCACTTCGCTGCTGCTGATGGAGAACGATTCCGAGGGCCGCATCGGCTTCTGGCGCTTTTACCGCCGCCGCTTCTTCCGCCTGATGCCGGCGCTGGCCCTGTTTCTGGCCGCGTACTGCATCTTCGCGCCCATGCTGTGGCCGGACCTGAACGACATCTACTCCGATGCGCTGGTCTCCATCCTCTATCTGGCCGACTACGGCATCGCCTTCTTCGACAGCCCGGACACGCTGCTGCACATGTGGTCGCTGTCGGTGGAGGAGCACTTCTACCTGATCTGGCCGCCGCTGCTGGTGCTGCTGCTGCGCTTTTCCAAGCCGGGCCGCCTGTGGCGCCCCATTGCCCTGCTGTGGGCGCTGAGCTGGCTGTGGCGCGTGTACTGGGTGGACCAGGGTCAGCACTTCTATGAGATCTTCTTCCGCTTCGACACCCGCGCCTCGGGCCTGTTCGCCGGTGCGCTGCTGGCGGCGCTGATGATCGAGCGCCCGGACTTCATCGCTGCGCTGAAGGCGCGCATGCACCACGCCATGTGGGTGCCGCTGGCCGTGCCGCTGTTGATGGCGCTGCAATGGGACAACCAGGACGCCATGGTCTGGGGCATCACCGTGGTGGAGTGCGCGGCCGTTGTGCTGCTGGTGGCGGTGAGCCAGGGCTCGGGCCTGGTCTACGACATGCTGTCGTCGCCCATGCTGGTGAAGCTGGGACGCCTGTCCTATGGCGTCTATCTCTGGCACTACCCGGTGGTGCGCTATCTGCGCGCCGACTTCTCGTGGCCCGTGGTCGTGGTGCTGGGCCTGGCGATCTCGGTGGTGCTGTCGGCGCTGTCCTTCTACACCATCGAGCGCTGGGCGCTGCGCATGCGTGATGGCGAGCGCAAGGGCGGCGAGCGCCAGCCGCAGGCGCAGCCGGCCTGAATGCCGGCAGGGCGCCGAAAGCAAAAAAGGGAACGTTGGCACGTTCCCTTTTTTTGTGGGTGAAGGAGATCCGCTGCGCTCTCAGAACCCTGCGCCGGGCTGGGACAGGTACTGCAGTTCCTCGGGCGTGCTGGTGCGGCCCAGGATGGCATTGCGGTGCGGAAAGCGGCCATAGCGCACGATGACGTCGCGGTGCCGGTGGGCGTAGTCCAGCGTGCCGGCCAGGAACTCGCGCACGCCCTCGCCGCCAGTGTCACCGGCCTGGTCGGCCAGTGCCTGGAAGGCGGCCACGCTGCGGTCCTGCAGGGCCAGGTCCTCGGCATGCTCCAGCGGCAGGTAGCAGAAGATGCGGGCCACGGCGGGCAGGTCGGCATGCCGGTCATGGCCCTGGGCGATGCCGTCCAGCGCCAGCTGCAGCGCCTGCGGGTCGCCCGCAAAGCTGCGCGCCGTGCCCCGGAACAGGTTGCGCGTGAACTGGTCCAGCAGCACGATCAGCGCCAGCCTGCCCAGCGCCGTGCCGGCCCAGGCGTCGAGTCGGCCGGCCAGCGCGTCTTCGACCAGGGCACCGAAGCGCTCGCGGATCTGGTTGTCGGTGGCCTCGGACTTGATGAACCACAGGTTCTTGCAGGCCAGGGCGCTTGCATTGTCGGGGCGGGTGGAGCCCAGCCAGTAGCCGAGCACGTCGGCAATGCGGGGGTCTGCGGCGGAGGAGGGTGCAATGCTGGTCATCGGGGGCCCGTGTCTGGTCGGATGAGGAAAGCTTCGATTGTGCAGGCGGTGGCGGGCCGAGGCTGTGGATGGCCGGTTCTCCGCAGATGGATAACAGTTTGCGCAGAGGTTTTTCCAGCCAATATGCACAGATTTTTCAAGAGGATTTCTATTGGTTATCAACAGGTGGTGTCATTGATTCCATTGGAGGTGCTTGAAAATCAAGCGGCAAGGGCATCAAGATTGCTTTCGGCAATACTACGGAATTCCCCGGAGATGCGCGCATCCTGCGCCACGGCCCGCCAGAAGCGCCGCGCCAGTGCCTGGGCGCGCGGCCATTCGGCCAGCGTGGCGGCCGTGGGGCGCGGGGGCTGGGCGCTGAAGTCGCGCTCCACGATCTCGCCATTGATGGGCATGTAGAGCATGGGCAGCATGTCGTAGGTGGGCGACAGCGCCCAGTCGCCCTGCGGCTGCGGCAGCACGAAGGAGATGTTGCCGTAGTGCCGGTCGGTGTTGGCGATGAGTTGGCCGTAGGCCTCGAGCAGGCGCAGGCTGCGCGCATCGGTCTCGGTGATGAGGCCACGCGCCGCCAGGCGGCTGGCCGTGGCGGCCCAGTTGTCCACCTCGCCCACGTACTGGGCATTGAGCACCTGCAGGGAGACCATGCCTATGCGTCCGGGGTTGCGGTCCGGCGGCGGTGCGCAGCCCGGCTCGGGCTGGCTGCGATCGAAGCGCTCCGATTCGAGAAAGGCCCGGCCGCCATCAATGAACAGCCGCGTGCGCGCGGCGGGCAGGCCGTCTTCGGCCAGGGTCTGCAGCGCCAGATGCTCGCAGACCAGCAGGTCGCGTATGCGCTGCTCGGCCGGGGCGTCGCCTGCCGGGGAGAACTTGACGATGACGCTGCGCCCGGCCGTGGTGCAGCAGAACTTGGGCTGCTCGCCGCCCGCCGACGAGCCCGGATGCGTGCCCTGCATGGCCTGCATGGCCAGGCGCGGATACTCGGCCGGCGACTCGGCGCGCAGCGCGCGGGCGGGCAGGGTGTGGAAGCGCTCGAACGCGGCTTCGCCCACGATGAGGTTGCCCGGCAGGTCCTCGCCGAAGCGGGCCAGGGCGCGCAGCACGTCGTCCTCGCCCCATTGGCGCGGGTCGCCGCCCAACTGCAGTTCGGGATGGCTGTGCGCAAACGTGCGGCCGATGAAGCCCTGGGGCCGCATGTCGTCCAGGAACCAGGGCAGGCCGTCGTGCTGCTCGCTGAGGCCATCGGCCTCGTCCACCCAGAAGCCGCCGCCGTGCAGCGCGATCATGCGGCCGAAGGGCGATGCGTGGCCTTCGGTATCCACGCGCATGATGGCCACCTCGGCGCCCACGCCCGTCACCTGGCGCGGCAGCACATAGCGCTGCGTGCGCGCCGCACCCACCTTGCGCACCTGGCCCGACCGGATCAGCGGCGCCAGCGCGCGCGACACGGTGGGCTGGCTCACGCCCAGCATCTGCTGCAGCTCGCGCGCCGCCAGCGCACCGCCCTGGCGGCGCAGTGCCGCCAGTACCTGGGTGGAGAGGTCTTCCAAGGCCATGGGAATCATTTCATGAATGAATAAAAATAGGGGATAATTTATTGAAAATCAATGATTTATGCAAATCAATGAATGAATATATGAATAGATTCATGCGCCGGTGGAGGGCCGTGCCCAAGGCCGCGGCAAAGCTGGGCGGGCGGGAGGGCCGGCCAGAAGGATTGGGTGATGTTTCCGTACGGGTGGCGGTACTGCCTATGTCTGATGGGCGCTCGCTGTGAAGCGCCTTCGCGCAGGTGCCGGGCAACACCCACTGCAGGGACAGGGAATAGCCCCTGGCGGGACAATGCCGATCTCAAAAAACATAGCGCCATGCGTATGGCATGCATGGCGCTTCAGGGTTTCGTGTCGGGCTTTCTGGGGCTTGTGCTGTCGTGATGAATCGCCGCTTTTTGTTGATGGTCCTGGCCGCGGGCTGCAGCTTGGCTGCGACCGGATGTTCGGGAAAGTCCGGGCCTGGAAATGTCTCGATTTCGCGGCAAAGGCTGCAGGAGGTGGTGGCCCAGCGCTTTCCACGGCAATTCCCCGTGGCCGGCATGCTGCAGCTCAAGCTGCATTCGCCGGTGCTGGGATTGCTGCCCGAGCGCAACGCGCTCAATGCGGTGTTGCAGGCCGATCTGTCGGGACCCGTGCTCAAGCAAGCCTATGGCGGCCATCTGAACCTGGACTTCGCGCTGCGCTACGAGCCCACGGACCGCACGCTGCGCGCCCACCAGATCAAGGTCAACAGCCTGGTCATCAACGACCTGGCCCCCGCCATGAGCGACATGATCACCACCTACGCCAGCGCCCTGGCCGAGCAGGCGCTGGGCCAGCTCGTGCTCTACCAGCTGCAGGACAAGGACCTGGCCCTGATGGACTCTCTGAACATGGAGCCCGGCGCCATCACGGTGACGCCGGACGGCCTGAGCGTGGCCCTGGTCCAGAAGCCCGTCGCGCCGCGCTGAGAGCTGCGCCGTGCGGGCGGTGCTCGGTTCAGCCGTGCGCCTCCATCCGAGCGCCTCGGTAGCCGGTGCATGGCGGCGAGCGCGGAGACTGGCCATGCAATCTGCGTGGGTGGTCATGACCCGGCGGCAGGGTCGGGCCGCCATTATTTGGCGTGCCAAGCATGGCTGGGCGCCGAACGCTACGATGCAGCGGCCATCGATTTCTTGGCGAACCCGTCCAGCCTTCAAGGTGCCCCATGACTCCACAGAATCCGCTTTCCGCCTTTTCCGTCACGCGCAAGTGGCCGGCCACGCAGCCGGACCGCATCCAGCTGTATTCCCTGCCCACGCCCAACGGCGTCAAGGTGTCGATCGCTCTGGAGGAGATGGGCCTGCCGTATGAGGCGCACCGCGTGGGCTTCGAGAGCAATGACCAGCTCTCGCCCGAGTTCGTGGACACCTTTCCCAACAACAAGATCCCGGCCATCCTGGACCCGCAGGGTCCGGGCGGAAAGCCGCTGGCGCTGTTCGAGTCGGGCGCCATCCTGGTCTACCTGGCCGAGAAGTCCGGCAGCCCGCTGCTGCCCGCCGACCCGGCCGCGCGCTATGAAACGCTGCAGTGGCTGATGTTCCAGATGGGTGGCGTCGGCCCCATGTTCGGCCAGCTGGGGTTCTTCCACAAATTCGCGGGCAAGGACTTCGAGGACAAGCGCCCGCGCGACCGCTACGTGAACGAGTCCGTGCGCCTGCTGGGTGTGCTGGAGCGCCGCCTCGCAGGCCGCGCCTGGGTGATGGGCGAGCAGTTCACCATTGCCGACATCGCCCTGTGGCCCTGGGTGCGCAACATGGTGGTGGAGCAGGGCTACAACGCGGCCGAACTGCTGGGCTGGGAGCGCTTTCCAGAGCTGCAGCGCGTGCTGGCCGCCTTCGTGGCGCGCCCGGCCGTGCAAAAGGGCCTGGTGACGCCGCCGCGCAACTGAGAACTGAGTGGGTGCATGCGCCCGCCGGCAGAGGCGGTCCGGCGTTGCATTCCTGGGCCGCACTGTTCCAGCCATGGTGGCTTTCAAAGCGGGCGCTCGGGCCGCATGTATCCGAGAATGCAGCGTCCCCTTTCCTCATGCCGCTGCAAGCCTCGCAGGAGCCGCCACGATGACCGCAACCACCCCCATCCTCCAGAGCCAGCCGCTGGGCCCGCTGTGGCCCACCATGGACCCCTTCCTGTTCTGCGCCCACCATGACGATGCCTATCCGCCCGGCGATGGCCGCCTGGGCGTGCGGGCCGTGGACCTGGAAGGCCGCCAGATGGGCAGCGACTTCAGCCGCAAGAACGGGTTTTCGATGTACCACGGCGATGGCGTGCCCGGCTTTCCCGGCCACCCGCACCGCGGCTTCGAGACCGTGACCCTGGTGCGCAAGGGCCTGATCGACCATTCCGATTCGCTGGGCGCGGCCGCGCGCTTTGGCGGCGGCGACGTGCAGTGGCTGACGGCCGGCAAGGGAATCCAGCATTCGGAGATGTTCCCGCTGCTCAACAGCGACGCGCCCAATCCGCTGGAGCTGTTCCAGATCTGGCTGAACCTGCCTGCGCGCTCCAAGATGGTGGCGCCGCACTTCACCATGTTCTGGAATGAGCGCATCCCGCGCCTGGAGCACGCAGACGCCGCAGGCCGCAGGACCGTGGTCACCGTGGTCGCAGGCAGCCTGCCCGGCACGGCGGCCGCCCTGCCTCCGCCGCCCGAATCCTGGGCCTCGCAACCCGAGGGCGACGTGGCCATCTGGACGCTGCGCCTGGAGCCCGGCGCACGCTGGACGCTGCCGCGCGCAGCCGGTGCGGACACGCAACGCATGCTGTATTTCTTTGCAGGCCAGGCACTGCAGGTCGGGCCCACGGCGCTGGCACAGCATGCGGCCCTGCATGTGGATGCCACGCAGGACTGGGAGCTGCACAACAGCGGCGCCGACGCCGTGGAATGCCTGGTGCTGCAAGGCCGCCCCATTGGCGAGAGCGTGGCGCAGTACGGCCCCTTCGTGATGAACACGCAGCAGGAAATCATGCAGGCCATGCAGGACTACCGGCGCACCCAGTTCGGCGGATGGCCCTGGGCCGAGCAGGACCCGGTGCATGGCGCAGAGAACCGGCGCTTTGCGCGCTACCCGGGCGCTGCGGCCGAGGAACAGCCGCCGGCCGCCTGAGTCCGGTCAGGCCGCGTCAGGCCGTGTCTGAGGGTGGATGAAAGCTGGCCGGCGCGGGCGTGCGCCCCAGCTCCTTGAGGATCTTCAGCGTGATGGCCATGCCGGTGTTGCCTGCGGGCACGCCGGCATAGACGGCGGTCTGCAGCAGCACTTCGCGGATGGTGTCCAGGTCCAGCGGCGCGGCCTCGGCATCGGCCGGGTCGGCCAGCAGCCCTGTGCGGATGTGCAGCTCGAACTCTTCCCAGCGGCCCATGGAGGCCGTGATGGCCAGCACCATGATGCGGCGCGTGCGGCGCTCCAGGCCGGGGCGGCTCCAGATGCCGTCCCAGGCATAGGCCGTGATCATGCGCTGGAACTCCACATTCAGTTCGTTGGCGCGCGCCACGGATTGGTCCACCCATTCATCACCCAGCACGCGGCGGCGGTTGGCAAGGCCGCGCTGCAGGGCGTCGGCGGAAGGTTCGGTCATGGCGGGGGTTCCTGTGTCAGGCATGGGAATGGGCATTGGCGTGGGCGTGGGTCTGCGGCGCTGCCAGCAGCGCCAGGCACGCATCATGCGATGCCTGCACGGCGCGTGCCGGGTCGCAGGCCCGGGCCAGCGCATCTTGCAGCGCTTGCAGGGCTGCTGCGTCCAGCCGGGGCGCGGCCCATTCGGCCAGCAGCAGGCGCAGCTCGCGCCCCTGCTCCAGCGCCTGCGGGGCCAGCAGCTCCACGGCGGCCAGGGCCTCGGGCTTGCCTGTCCAGGGCGCCATGGCGTGCACGCAGGCCTCTGAAAACACCAGTCCGTGCAGGCCCCGCACATGGCCCAGCATGCGCTGCGGAAGCACCTGCAGCGACTGCGCGGCCTGGCGCAATGCGGCGGCGGCGCCATGCACATGGCGCCACAGGTCGGGCCAGTGCGCGACCTCGGCCTGCCACTCGCCCAGCGCGCGTTCATGGGCCTGGGCCATGCAGCCCAGCAGCAGGGCCGCGAGTTGGGGGATGGCCTGGGCCTGTGCCACCGCCTGCATCAGGTGCACGGGATTGCGCTTGTGCGGCATGGCGCTGGAGGTGCTGCCGCGCGGCGCCTCGGCGATCTCGCCCACCTCGTACTGCGCCATCAGCGACCAGTCCCGGGCCAGCTTGGCCAGGCTGCCGCCGCACACAGCCGCTTCCATGGCCAGGCGCATCCAGTCGTCACGCTGCGTATGCCAGCTGCGGCCGCAGGCCGACAGGCCCAGGCGCCGGGCCAGTGCCTGCTCCACCTCGGCACGGTGGCTTCCCAGCACCGCGCCATTGCCCACGGCGCCGCCCAATTGCACGCACAGCGCAGCGGTGGCAAGCCTTTCAAACTGTTCGATGCTGCGGCCCACGGCGGCAGCCGACTGCGCGCACTTGAATCCGAAGCTGGTGATCTGCGCGGGCTGCAGCAGGCTGCGCGCCAGCATGGGCGTGGCCGCGTGCGTGCGGGCCAGGGCCTGCAGTGCGGACTGCAGCGCGTCCAGCTCGGCCAGCAGCGCCTGCAGGGCCTGCTGTGTGAGCAGGGCCTGCGCCGTGTCCACGGCGTCCTGCGTGGTCGCGCCCCAGTGCAGCCAGGGCAAGCCTTCGGGGGCGTGGGCCTGCAGCCACTGCTGCAGCGGCCGCACCACGGCCAGGCCCAGCGCGCCGCTGGCGCGTGCCTGCTTCACCACGCCTTCGCACGTGAGCGGCGCCTGCGCGCAGGCGCGCGCTATGGCCTCGGCGGCCGGGCGCGGCACCAGGCCGCAGTCGGCCTGGGCTTGGGCCAGCGCGCTCTCGAAGCGCAGCAGCGCGTCCAGCCAGCGCGCGTCTGCAAACCATTGGCCGCTGTCGGCCGGGCCCAGATAGTCCTTCACCAATGACATGCTGTCCTTGCCGGTCTCAGGCCGTGGCGCCCGAGGCCTTGATCACGGCGGCCCACTTGGCGCTCTCCACCTGGATGCGGGCCGCGTACTGCGCACCATCGCCCAGCAGCGGCACGGCGCCCTCGATGCCCAGGCGCGACTGGAAGGACTCGGCAGACGCCACCTTGAGGATGTCGCGCCCCAGCGCGCGCACCGTCTCGGCAGGCGTGCCCCTGGGCGCGAGGATGCCGTAGGTCAGCGAGCTCTCGAAGTCGGCCAGCGCACGCACGCCGGACTCGGCCACCGTGGGCACGTCGGGCAGCTGGGGCTGGCGTTTGGCGCCAGTCACGGCCAGGGCGCGCAGCTTGCCGGCCTTCACCAGGGCCATGGCCGCGGGAATCACGCCAAAGCTGAAGTCCACATTGCCGCCCACCAGGTCGGTCAGCGACGGGGCCGTGCCTTTGTACGGCACATGGATGGCCTTGGCGCCCAGCGCGTGGGCGAACATCTCGCCCGTCAGGTGGCCGCCCGTGCCCGAGCCGCTGGAGGCGTAGTTCATCTCGCCGCTGCGCTTGCGCATCTGCTCGGCCAGATCGGCCACGCTGCGCACGGGCGAGGAAGCCGGCACCACCAGCAGCAGGGCCGACGAGGCGAACATGGCCACCGGCTGCAGATCGGTGGCCGCATTGAACTTGAGGCCCGGATACAGCGAGGGATTGATGGACACCGTGCCCGTATGGCCCAGCAGCCAGGTGCTGCCGTCGCCGGCCGCACGCACCACGGCTTCCGTGCCCAGATTGCCGCCCGCGCCGGCCTTGTTCTCCACGATCATCCCGTAGCCGAAGGACTCGTTGAGGCCATGCGCCATCTGCCGCGCGAACACATCGTTGCCGCCGCCCGGCGCAAACGGCACCACCAGGCGGCTGCCGCGCTTTTGGGCCCAGGCCGGCAGCGCATAGGCGGCCAGCGCGGCGGCGGCGGTGGACAGCCACATCCGGCGCGGCAAAGAGGTCTGAGAGGCTTGAGCGGTTTGAGAGGTTTGAGCGGTGGGCCGGGAATCCATGCGTCTGTCTCCTGGAATAGTCGTTGTCACGCAGTGTGGTGCAGCGCAGCCTGGGAAAACAGCAGTTGCATCTGCGTTGTGATTCAAGAAAATGTGTGAAATGGACGTGAGATACATACACAATTTCTTGAGAGTGGTGGACGCCGGCTCCATGTCCGAAGCCGCTCGCCAACTGGATCTGAGCCCCTCGGCCATTGCCCAGCAGATGCGCGTACTGGAAGGCGAGCTGGGTGCGCCGCTGCTGGTGCGCCATGGCCGCAGCGTGCGCGCCACCGAGGCGGGCGAGCGGCTGTTCGAGCGCGGCCGCCAGCTGCTGCAGGACTTCGAGGGCTTGCGCGAATGGGTGGCCTCGGACGCGGACGGCGGCGAGCTGCGGCTGGGCACCGTGAACACGGCGCTGCACGGCTTTGTGCCCGCCGTGATGCGGGCCTTCGTGGCGCGCCACGCCGAGGTGCGCATCAGCGTGCGCGCCGGCCTCACGCCCGAGCTGTACACGGCCCTGGTCCAGTCCGAGCTGGACGTGCTGATCTGCCTGCAACCCTCGTTCGACCTGCCCAAGACCGTGTGCTGGGCCGAGCTGCGCCAGGAGCCATTGGTCGTGCTGTGCCGTGCTCGCGACGCGCAGCAGGACCCGCTGGCCCTGCTGCGCACCCGGCCCCTGGTGCGCTACGACCGCTCCCTGGCCGGTGGCCGGCTGGCCGACCGCTATCTGCGCTCCCAGGGCATTGCGCCGCTGGAGCGCATGGAGCTGAACTCGGTGCTGGCGGTGGCCATGATGGTGGACCAAGGGCTGGGCGTGGGCCTGGTGCCCGACATCGGCCCCGTGCTCTCCCAGGGCCGCGACGTGCGCGTGCTGGCGCTGCCCGATCAGGCCGGCGGCGAGGGCCCCCGGCCTGCCGACGCGCGCAAGGTCGGCCTGCTGTGGCTGAACACCTCGGCCCGCGCGCGCTGGGCGCGCAGCCTGCTCGAATGCGCGCGCGAGTGCCTGGGCTGAGGCTGGGCAGCCGGTGAACCCCCGGTCCCGACGCTGGAATGCCCCAGGTCGCCGACAATGGCGGCTTTGCGCGGCGCGCCTTTTGCGCTGCGGTTTTCCAAGGCCTTTGCCATGAACATCACCAAAGACACCGCCGTCACCATCAACTACAAGATCACCGACAAGCTGGGCAAGCTGCTCGACAAGGGCGATGTGGCCTATCTGCATGGCGGCTACGACAACATCTTCGCCAAGGTGGAAGCCGCCCTGGACGGCAAGGCCGTGGGCGACACGCTGACCGTGGACCTGGCCGTGGAAGACGCCTTCGGCGCGCGCGACGAGAGCCTGACCCGCACCATCCCCAAGGGCGAGTTCCCGCCCGGCGTGAAGGTCGGCGGCCAGCTGCGCGGCACGGATGACCAGGGTCAGCCCCAGATCTACCACGTGGTCAAGATCAAGGGCCCCGTGGTGCTGCTGGACGGCAACCACCCGCTGGCCGGCATGGCGCTGCACTTTGCCTGCAAGGTCACCGAAGTGCGCGCGGCCAAGCCCGAGGAAATCGAGCACCGCCACGTGCACGGCGGCCACGGCCACCACCATTGAGAGGCAGGGCCGGGTACACCCGGTCCGCACGGCTACGCAGAGCACAAAGGCCGCCTGGCATGCCGGCGGCCTTTGTATTTCCGACTAGACCGCCTCCAGCGCCAGCAGCGCCGTGGCGGTGTTGGAGATCGGTATGTGGTAGTTGCCGTGCACGCGGCGCACGCCGGGCGCAGCCGCGGACAGGGCGCCGCGCATGGCCAGCCACATCAGCAGTTCCACGCCCTGGGTGCCGGTCTTTTCCACGAGTTCATGCACGCTGAACTGCGTGGCCCATTCGGGATTGGTGGCCATGCTTTCAAGGAACTGCAGGTCGAAGGCCTTGTTGATGAAGCCCGCGCGCTCGCCATCGAGCTGGTGCGACAGGCCCCCTGAGGCAATGACGGCCACGCGCTGGTCGCTGTTCCAGCGCGCAATCGCCCGGCCCACGGCCTGGCCCAGCGCATAGCAGCGGCGCGCCGAGGGCAGCGGGAACTGCACGGTATTGATGCACACCGGCACGACGGCCACCGGGCAGTCGCCCTCGGGCCAGAACAGCTTGAGCGGCAGCGTGCAGGCGTGGTCCACCAGCATCTCCTGGCAGCTGACCACATCGAAGTCCTCCCCCACCAGGGACTCGATCAGGTGCCATGACAGCTCCGCGTGGCCGCGCAGCGGTGCCAGCGTGGGAATGCCCCAGCCTTCGTCGGCGTTGCAGTAGCGCTCGGCCGCGCCCACGGCGAAGGTGGGCATCTTGTCGAGGAAGAAGTTCAGGCCGTGGTCGTTGTAGAACACCACCACCACGTCGGGGCGCTGGGCGGCCAGCCATTCGCGGATGGGCGGAAAGCCGTCGAAGAAGGGCTTCCAGTACGGCTCGTTCTGCAGGCCCTTGTGGATGGCGTTGCCGATGGCGGGAATGTGCGAGGTGCCGAGGCCGCCGATGAGATGTGCCATGGTGGGTGTCTCCTGTACTGTGTCTTGCGTATGGTCTGTGGCGGGGCTCAGGCGTGCGAGCGCAGCAGGGCCTGGAATTCGGCCTTGGTCATGCCGGTCTGCTGGGCGCCTATGTCCTGCATGTCCAGGTGGAAGATGCCGGCCAGCTTGGCCAGGTAGTAGGCGTTGCCGCCTGCCGCGATCATCTGCAGCACGTTGCGCGCGCGCACGGCATCGGCCTGCTCCTGGTTCAGCCCGTAGCTGCGCATATAGGCCTCCTCGTCGGCCAGGAAGGCCTGGCGGTTGGTCAGCTCGTTGAAGGAAAAGCACATGCTGTTGAGCGCATAGCCCTTGCGGGCCTGCCTGCCGTCGAACAGGGTGGTGCCGGGAATCTGCGGCTGATCGGCCATGTTTTGTCTCCGGTATTTGCGTTGGATCAGCGGCAGTGTCCGGCCCGCGTTGCCAAAGATAAAGCGGCGGCCAATCATGGAATGCATGAGACAAATCGATGGATCGCAGCTCGATGGCAGGCTGCTGCAACTGCTGCTGGCCGTGCTGGAGACCGGCAGCGTCACGGCGGCGGCGCAGCGCATGGGCGTGACGCAATCGGCCGTCAGCCATCTGCTGGACAAGCTGCGCGCCATCACGGGCGACCGATTGTTCGTGCGGCAGGGGCGGGGCATTGCGCCCACGGCCCATGCACTGGCGCTGCAGGGCCCTGCGCGCGAGCTGCTGCGGCAGATGCAGCAGTTCGGCCAGGGGCCCAGCTTTGACCCCGCGCACTGGCGTGCCGAGATCACCATTGCCGCCAACGACCTGCAGCGCGAGCTGCTGCTGCCCGCACTGGCCCGGCGCCTGCGCTCAGCCGCGCCCCGGACGGTGCTGCGCGTGATCGACAGCGGCGCGCCCGATGCCGGACTGCTGCGCTCGGACGCCTGCCTGCTGGCCATCAGCCCGCGCCCGCCCGATGCCACGGACATCGTGCAAAAGCGCCTGTTCAGCGATGAGTACGCAGTCTTCTATGACAGCGCCGTGCGACAGCCGCCGGCCAGCCTGGCCGACTATCTGCAGGCCGACCACGCCACCGTGGCCTATGCCGACCGCCAGGCGCTGGACCTGGACCTGCAACTGCAGGCGCGCGGGCTGGAGCGCCGCTTTGCCGTGCGCGTGCCGGGCTTTGCGGCGCTGGCCGCCTTTGTGCGCGGCACGCCGCTGCTGGCGACGGCGCCATCGCTGCTGGGCCGCACGGCCCTGTCATCGCTGGCCAGCGTTGCGGTGCCCGTGGACTGCCCGCCGCTGCCCATGTTCATGATCTGGCACGCGCGCCACCAGGCCGATCCCGCCCATGCGTGGCTGCGCGGGCAGTTGCAGCAAGTGGTGGCGCAGGCGCTTGGCGGCGCCGGGCCGTCAATGCCTGCGAAGCAAGGCGCGGCGCAGCAGGCGCGCTGCGCGGTTGCGGATCTGGAAGGGGCTGTGGCTCACGGCCGGGCTCACGCGGGCGCGTGAGCAGGCGGCCAGGAAGTCGCGCAGCAGCACGCTGTCATCCAGCGTGCTGGTGTCGGGGTTGCGGAACTGGAATTCGGGGTGCCACTGCGTGGCCGCGATATAGCTCTTGAGCGTGCCGGGCTTGCGGAAGATGGCCTCGGGAATGCGGTCGGGCAGGCTCCAGGCTTCGACATCGAACTCTGGCGCCACGTCCTTGATGCCCTGGTGGTGGATGCTGTTCACGCGTGCGCGGTCCAGCGTGGGATACAGCGCCTCCAGCCGGCTGCCGGGCACGATGGCGATGTCGTGGTAGTGGCGGTCGTACTCGGTGGGATTGCGGTGCAGCTGCGAGCCGGGCACCTGGGTCTCGATGTCCTGGTAGAGCGTTCCGCCGAAGGCCAC
This sequence comes from Delftia sp. WY8, assembly GCF_018437695.1. Lineage (NCBI taxonomy): Bacteria > Pseudomonadati > Pseudomonadota > Betaproteobacteria > Burkholderiales > Comamonadaceae > Delftia > Delftia sp. WY8. Next base: position 3,108,455 of record NZ_CP049795.1, on the reverse strand, counting down.
GTTGATCAGCTGCAGACCGCGGCAGACGCCGAAGATGGGCTTGCCGGCCTGGGAAAACGCCTCGACCACGGCCAGGTCGTAGAGATCGCGCACGCGGTCGCCCAGCCATTCGGGACGCATGGGTTCCTCGCCATAGCTGCCGGGCCAGACATCGGCGCCGCCGTGCATGACCACCCCATCCAGCCATTCGGCGTAGTGCTCCAGCGTCACGTCGCCGCGTGCGGTCTCGCCTGTGGGGCAGGGCACCATCACCACCATGGCGCCGGCCGACATGATCCAGTGCGCTATCGATTGCTCCACGTACTGCAGCGTCTTGCCCGTGAAAAGCGGACGCTGCGGGTCCGCATGGGAGAAACAGGCCGAAAGGCCGATCTTGAGGCGGCGTGAGGCAAGTGGGCTCATGGGGTGGTGGGCAAGGGGAAAGTCCTGATGGTCACGTTGTAAGCCCAATCGTGCCTGCGACCTGTAGGAAGGGGTTGAACGCCCGCGACCGGCGCAGGGCCATCACCGCAAATAGGTGTAGGTGAATGCAAGAGTTGTCTTGAGGCATCTCAAGCTTCTTCAGCGCGCTGAACCCGGCGTCGCCCCTCTGGGTGTAGCCTGTAGGCAGGGTGGGGACTGCGGATGCTGCAGTGCGAAAAACCTGACGACGCAGGGTGCGACTTGCTGTGCAGGCAGCCCGCATGGCGTTACGATGGTTTCGCCAGTTCATCAATGGCCCCGACAACCCCGCCGCGCCGGTGGTGCGGCTTTTGGCGACTAGGAGGATATGCATGCAAGTTCAGGTTCATGCCGACGATTCGATCCAGGGTGGCGAGTCCTTGGCGCAATGGGCGCAGGAAGAAATCAACGCCAAGCTGGCGAGATTGAAGGACTATGTGGTGCGCGTGGAGGTGTTCCTCACGGGTGTCGATGCGCTCAAGACCTCGGGGGCTCCCGGCAAGCGCTGCGTTCTGGAGACCCGGGCCAATGGACGCCCGCCGATCGCCGTGAACGCCGAGGCCGAGAAGGTCAAGGACGCCTTCAATGCCGCCATCGATAAGCTGAAGCGGGCGGTGGAAACCGATCTGGGCAAGCTCAAGGACAAGCATGGCCGCGAGAGCGTGCGCGGCGTGGAAGATGGCACCGAGGTGGATGCGGCCAGCCCGGCCTGACCCTCGAAACTCCCGCAACATCAACGGCAAGGCGCCCCTTTCGGGGCGCCTTTTTGCTGGGGCGGCGATCGCCGCGAAGACTGCGGTACGGCGCGTTTCAGCACGAGGCGCGCAGCACCACGCCGTCCAGCGAAGGCGCATGCAGCGGCGCCAGGGGCGAAGCCAGCGGCGGTCCGAAGCGGCGCGCCGCAGTGGCGGGCTGCCGGGTCTCGGCCTCCCACTGCGCGCGGGCCTCGGCGATTTCCTCTCCCGTGCGCGCCACGAAGTTCCACCACAGCAAGATGGCTTCATCCATGGGCTCGCCGCCAATGACCAGCAGGCGGCTGCCGGGCGCCGCTTCGATGGCGACCGAGGGCGTGCCCAGGGGCAGGTAGAGCAATTCCTCCACCGGCAGCGGCTGGCCGTTCACGCGCACGTCGCCTTCCAGGCTGAGCACGGCATGCTCGAAATCGGCGCGCAGCGGCAACGTGGCGACGGCATTGGCGCTGCGTGCGCTGTCCGCATGCAGGTCCACGCTCATCAGGGGCGTGTGCACCTCGGCGGGCGACGTCAGGCCCAGCGCCTCGCCGGCCAGCACCGTGGCCGTGAAGTCCCCCACCGTGGTTCTGGGCAGCTCGGGGTAGTGCTGGAAGCGGGGCGGACCGTTGCGGTGCGATTCGGGCAGCGCAATCCACAGCTGGGCGGCGTGGATGTGCGAGGGCGTCTGGCTTTCCTCGGAATGGGCGATGCCGTGGCCTGCCGTCATCAGATTGACCTGTCCGGGCCGGATGATCTGGGTGTTGCCCAGGCTGTCGCGGTGCAGCACTTCGCCGCGGATCATCCAGGTGAAGGTCTGCAGGCCGATATGGGGATGCGGGCCGACCTGCATGCCGGGCGGCGCGGGATCGGCGGGGCCGGCGTGGTCGAGAAAGCACCAGGCACCGACCTTGCGCAGGGCGCGCTGCGGAATGGCGCGCTGGATGGGAATGCCGCCCACGTCGGCGGTGCGGGTGGGAAGGTGCTGGGGCTGGGAGTTGGGTGGGGACGTGTCGGACATAGGCGGATCGGCCTGGTTCGTGGGGGAGGCCACCAGTGTCGTGCAGCTCGGCGCAGCAGGCAAACCAGGATCGCAGATATTGGGCCTGTTCGCTGACAGCGCATTCTCAGGAACATTGTTTACATTCGAGGAACGGCCCGGCGCCCGTCCTTTTGGCGGGCGCCGGCCTCACTCTTACAGGAGAAAACGCCATGAATACATCCGTACAGACGCACGCCGAAGCCGCTGAAGAGGCGGTCCAGAGCGCCGTGGAAGTCCAGCGATTCCCCGAGAAATTCGAAGCCACGGTCACCGGCAATGTGCAGCACCGGGTAGGCGACGGCCAACTGGAAGACATTCCGCGTGGCACCCGTGTGCAGGTGGCCACGGCCATCGGAAGCTATGTGCTGTCCTGGACCCAGGAGGATCAGCCGATCACCGTGTCGCTGGCCAAGCGGGAGTTCGAACTCTATGTCGATACGGGGGAGATCGAGGTCAGCGAAGCCTGACGCCGGCCATGTCCCCGTCCACTCCGAAGGCCCTGCGGCATACCTGCCGCAGGGCCTTTTGCATGGTGGCCAGTCCTTCGCTCAGGCGGGCAACTGCAGCGCGGTCTGGATGTGCACTTCGCCGGCCAGCAGCTTGTGCACGGGGCAGGCCTCGGCCACCTGCAGCAGGCGCTGGCGCTGTTCGTCGTCCAGGTCGCCTTGCAGGGTGATCTGGCGTTCGATCAGATTGCCGCTGGCCGGCGTGCCTTCGGGGTTCAGGCGCAATTGCACATCCACCTGCTCCAGCTTCCACTGCTTGCGCGCCGCATACATCTGCAGCGTGACCGTGGTGCAGGCGCCCAGGGCCGACAGCAGCAGCTGCAGGGGGTTGGGCGCCGTGTCGCCGCCGCCCTTGTCCGCGGGCTCGTCCACATGCCAGTTGTGGCCTTGGGGGTCGCCAAGCGTGACGCGATAGGGGGTGTCCGTGCTGGTGGCATGGGCGCTGTGGATCATGGAAAGTCCTTTGTCCTGGGGGTGTCGCAAGAGGGGTGGCGGAGCCAACGGACGACTCTACGCCTGCTTCGCGTCCGCTGCCTGGGGCCGATGCTTCATGCGCAGCGGAATTTTGAGGTAGTGCACGCCGTTGGCCTCGGCCTCGGGCCAATGGCCTGCGTGCATGTTGACCTGGATGGCGGGCAGCAGCAGGGCGGGCGCCGACAGCGTGGCGTCGCGCCGGTTGCGCATGGCCACGAAGCTGGCCTCGTCCACGCCCGCGTGCACATGCACGTTGCCGGCACGTTGGTCGGCCACGGTGGTTTCCCAGGCATGGCGGTCGCGGCCCGGCGCCTTGTAGTCATGGCACATGAACAGGCGTGTTGCGGGCGGCAGGGCCAGCAGGCGCTGGATGGAGCGGAACAGCGTGCACGCATCGCCGCCCGGAAAGTCGGCGCGCGCCGTGCCGTAGTCGGGCATGAACAGCGTATCGCCCACGAAGACCGCATCCTCGATGCGGTAGGACACGCAGGCGGGCGTATGGCCGGGCGTGTGCAGCACCTCGATGCGCAGCCCGCCCAGGGGCAGGCTGTCGCCGTCTGCCAGCAGTCGGTCGAAAGGCGGCTCCCCGGCGGGCGCGGGCAGGTTGAAGACGGGGCGGAAGATGCGCTGCACCTCGCGGATGTGCTCGCCCACGGCGATCGGGGCGCCTGTGCGCTCGCGCAGGTACGGGGCCGCGCTGAGGTGGTCGGCATGCGCATGGGTTTCCAGGATCCAGCGCAGGCGCAGGCCCTGGGCCTGCGCGGCGGCCAGCACGGCATCGGCCGAGCCGGTGTGGGCCTGGCCGCTGGCATGGTCGTAGTCGAGCACGGGGTCGATGGCGGCGGCCTCGCCCGTGTTCGCATCCCAGACCAGGTAGGACACGGTATGGGTGGCTTCGTCGAAGAATGGCGCGATGCGCAGCGGCGAGGTCATGAAAGCACTCCTTTGTCGATGGCTCCAGTGCAGCCTGCCGGCAAGTATATTAGAATTTGCTAAATTAGATTTTTCTTAATCATGAACCAACCCATCCTCTCCTCCGAACAGGCTTTCCTGCAGCAGGGTGCGGCGCGCGCCGCCGCCCTGCTGCGCGCCGTGGGCAACGAGAGGCGCCTGCTGGTGCTGTGCCTGCTGATCGAGCATGGCGAGCTGTCGGTGGGCGGGCTGCTGGAGCGCATCCCGCTGAGCCAGTCGGCCCTGTCCCAGCATCTGGCGCGCATGCGCGAGGAGGGCCTGGTCGCCTACCGCCGCGAGTCGCAGACCCTGTACTACCGCATCGCCGATCCCGATGCGCAAAAGCTGGTGGCGGCACTCAAGAGCATCTTCTGTCCCTGAAAACCCCCACCCCAGGAGTCGTCCCATGTCCCTTCCCCTCATCTCGGCCCAGGCCGCCCGCCAGTTGCAGGCGCAAGGCGCCTGGCTCATCGACATCCGCGCGCCCGACGAACATGCGCGCGAACGCATGGCAGGCGCCCGCAGCATGCCCATGGAGCGTCTGGGCGCCCAGGCCTGGGGCAATGCGCCGGCCGCCGTGGTCTTTCACTGCCGCTCCGGCAACCGCACGCGGCTCAACGCCCAGGCCCTGGCGGCTGCCTTGCCGCCCGGCTGTGCCGGCCATGTGCTCGACGGAGGCCTGGACGCCTGGAAGGCCGAAGGCCTGCCCGTGCTGCAAGACAGCCGCCAGCCGCTGGAGCTGCAGCGCCAGGTGCAACTGGGTGCGGGCGGGCTGGCTCTGCTGGGCGCCGTGCTCGGTGCCACGGTTTCACCGTGGTGGCACCTGCTTTCGGCCTTCGTGGGCTGCGGTCTGATCGTGGCTGGTGCCACCGGCTTTTGCGGGCTGGCGCGCATGCTGATGAAGGCGCCCTGGAATCGGCGCGCCCTGGGGCAGTGACGGTGTCTGCGCTGAAGTCCACCTGACGCCGGCCGGCTGCCCCCCCTCCTTCCCCTGTTCCGGGGACTGTGGAGAACCCCGGACGGCAGTACGATAGCTGCATGACATCTGTTTATGCCCAACGCCGCGCACGCTTGGCCGCCCAGTTGGGCGCCGGCGGCATCGCCATCATTCCCACCGCTCCCGAGCGCCAGCGCAACCGGGACACCGGCTATCTGTACCGCCACGACAGCTATTTCTATTACCTGACCGGCTTTGCCGAGCCCAATGCCTGCCTGGTACTGGCCGCCGATGGCACCAGCGTGCTGTTTTGCCAGCCCAAGGACCTGGAGCGCGAAATCTGGGACGGCATCCGCCTGGGCCCCGAGGCTGCCGTGGCCACGCTGGGCGTGAGCCAGGCGTTCTCCAGCGCCGAGATCGATACGCGCCTGCCCCGCCTGCTGGAGAACCGGGGCCGCCTCTGGTATCCGTTCGCCACGCATGAAGGGCTGGCCGTGCGCGTGGAAGGCTGGCTGGGCCAGGTGCGCGCACGCGTGCGCTTTGGCGCGCTGTGCCCGTCCGAGCAGGGCGACCTGTGCACGCTGCTGGACGAGATGCGCCTGGTCAAGGACGCCCACGAGCAGGACATCATGCGCCGCGCCGCCGCCATCAGCGCCCAGGCCCATATCCGCGCCATGCAGCGCTCGGCGCGCATGCTGCGCGCAGGCCAGGAAGTGCGTGAATACCACCTGGATGCCGAGCTGCTGCATGAATTCCGCCAGCAGGGCTCGCAGTACGTGGCCTACGGCTCCATCGTGGCCGCCGGCGCCAATGCCTGCGTGCTGCACTACCAGGCCGACAAGGCCCCCGTGCGCGCGGGCGAACTGGTGCTGATCGACGCCGGCTGCGAGCTCGACGGCTACGCCAGCGACATCACGCGCACCTTCCCCGCCGATGGCCGCTTCACCGGCCCGCAGCGCGCGCTCTACGAGCTGGTGCTGGAAAGCCAGAAGGCTGCCGTGGCGGCCACGCGGGCCGGCGCGCGCTTCAACGATCCGCACGACGCCACCGTGGCCGTGCTGGCGCAGGGCATGCTGGATCTGGGCCTGCTGGACAAAAAGGTCTATGGCAATGCCCAGGACGTGATCGAGCAGCGCGCCTTCTTCCAGTTCTACATGCACCGCACCGGCCACTGGCTGGGCATGGACGTGCATGACTGCGGCAGCTATGTGGAGCCTTCGGAGCTGGGCCAGTCGCACGAGCGCAAGGACCCGCTGTCGGGCGAGACCATCACCAACCGCCCCAGCCGCATCCTGCGTCCGGGAATGTGCACCACCATCGAGCCGGGCATCTACGTGCGCCCTGCGGCCGGCGTGCCCGAGCAGTTCCACAACATCGGCATCCGCATCGAGGACGATGCCATCGTCACCGAGACCGGCTGCGAGTTGATCACGCGCGGCGTGCCCGTGGAGCCCGACGAGATAGAAGCCTTGATGCGTGACTGACAACGCCAGCCTGCCCACCACCGGCCCCGTGTCCACTCTCATGCCCGCCCCATCGGCCTATGCCGCACCCGCACTGCCCCGGCTGAGCTGGCGCATCTTCACGGTGCTCTGGCTGCTGGGGCTGCCCGGCGTGGCGGCCATGGCCTGGTTCGTGCTGCCCGACTGGATGCGCATGCTGGGCCTGCCCGTGGAGCCGCTGGTCACGCCGCTCATCGGCATTGGCGTGATGGCCGCGCTGCTGGCCCTGCCCGTGGGCGTGGGCGTGTGGCTGGGGCCGCGGCTGGGCCTGTCCGCACCGCTGCTGACCACCTGGGTGGCCGGGCGTTCGCCCCAGCGCGCCGTGCGCTACCTCACGCTGCCGGGGCTGGCCGGCGGCGTGGTCGGCGCGGCCTGGCTGGTGACCCTGGCCCTGGCCTGGCCCGACGACCTGACCCTGATCGACCCCGTCTACGCCATGCCGCTGGGCGCCAAGATGCTGTACGCGGGCATCACGGCCGAGCTGGTGATGCGGCTGGGCGGCATGACGCTGGTGATGTGGCTGCTGTGGCGGCTGAGCGGGCGCACAGACCGCCGCCCGGGATGGACGCTGGGCTGGTGGTCCGTCATGCTGTCGGCCCTGCTGTGGGGCATGCTGCAGCTGGCCCTGGCCTGGAGCACCTGGGGCGGCCTGTCGGACGCGCTGGTGCTGCAGTTGCTGCTGTTCGAGGTCGTCCACGGCGCCGTGGGCGGCTTCCTGTTCTGGCGCTATGGCCTGGAGGCGGCCATGGTGGCCCATGCCATCACCTACCTGCTCTCGCACGGGCTGGTGTGAGGCCTGGCGTCTGCGCAATGACACCGCCAGGATGAAGCGTCACAGAAGCCTCAGCGAGCCGAACAGGCCCTCGGTCTCGTCCTCGGGGCCGGCGGCGAAGTAGAGCGCGTCGCTGTCGCCCAGGGCCACGCCGTTGCCGAACTGCAGGGCCCACAGGCCGGGGATGGCCACGGGGCGGTCCTGCGCGTCGCGCAGATCGTCCACATAGCGGCCCGTGGACAGGTCGAAGGCACAGATGCGGCCTGCTCCCCCGAAGTTGCCGACCAGCAGGTGCCCCGCCAGTGCGCCGAAGCCGTCAGGAGCGATGGCCACGCCCCAGGGCGCATTCAGGCGTCCATCGTCCTCATACATGCGCAGCAGGCGGCCGTCGAGGTCGAACTCGGCCAGCCTGCCGCGCGCAGGCCGGTTGCCGCTGGCCGCTTCTGCGGCTGCGTCCACCGCATCCTCCTCGCCGGCATGGAACGCCAGGGGATCGTCCGGGTCGGGCTGGCTGATCGCATAGAGCACGAACACGCGGTCGCGGCGGCCGTCGTTGACGACCTGGATGTTGAAGGGCACCGGATCACCGGGCCGGGCCTCGCCTGCCGCGCCTGATGCGAACGGGTTGGCGAAGCCCTGGGTGGGCACCAGTTGCCACTGCGCGTCCAGCGTGCGGATCTGGGGCCGGGCGCCGAAGTCGGCCATCCACACGCGGTCCCAGCGGCCCGTGTGGATGGCGGCCCCGAAGAAAGCCATGCCCTGGTCGGCGCCATTGAACATTTCCACCGCAGGGCCATCCACCCGGACGATGGCGCCCGTCTGCGCATCGCGCTCCGTCCAGGCGCTGACGCTGCCGCTGTCGGTCACGAAGACGAAGCGGGCCGAGCCCTCGAGCAGGCGTCCGGCGGCAGGCTGCTGCCGGATCCGCAGCAGCTGCGAGTCCAGGGGCGCACCGTTGTAGACCACGCCGGTGACTTTGCCGGCACTGTCATCGCCGGTCAGGGCATCGGAGCGCGGAACGGCCACTTCGCGCAGGCCGTCCTGGTGCAGGGCGCGCATCCCGGGATCGGCCGAGCGAGCCACGTCACCGATGAACTGCCAGGACGTGCCCCCGCCGCCAATCCAGAAATGGCCTCCCGCGCCGGCCGGGCGGATGGCGATGCCCCAGCCGTTGACGAAGCCGGGCTGCGTGAAGCGCGCGCCGTAGCGCGCATGGCTGGCGAGCAGGGGAGTCTGGACATAGCGGTTGGCGGCAACATCGCCACCCGCGCCGCAGGCGGTCAGCGCCGGGGAGGCCAGGGTGGTCAGAACAAAGCGTCTGCGGTCAAGCATGGTGGATTTCCTGGTGGCATGGCAAAGCTGTGGATGGACTGGCTGAGCATGCGAAACCAAGGGGAACCGTATGTTCTGGCTGCGGCCTGCGGGCCGGGTGGACCACAGGAATATGAAGGCGATGCTAGGAAGCAGGGGCGGGCCGCGTCAATGTGGACCAGTCTGATTCTGTGGTGTCCTGCGGTGCGGTGCAGCAGGCATTGCGAACGCGGCGGGCAAAACTGCTTTCACAGGAGGCCGGCATGGCACAGCGCCTTTGCCGGGAATGCTGCCGTGCAGCATCAAAAGCAATAGCGGCAAAGGCAGTGCACCGCAGTGTTCGGCGATGGCAACGGCATCCGGCCGCCCCCTTGCGCAGGCTCAGGACGCGGGGTCTTCAGGCCCGCACCGCATGCCGGAATGTTGCCTTCATGTAACCGCATTCGTGTGAGAATTGAAACCCGATTACAAACCCTGAGCGAGAGACATTCCATGCAAGTGAGCCGTGCCACCAAGATCGTCGCCACCCTGGGCCCCGCTTCCAGCGACCCGCAACTGCTGGAACAGATGGTGCGCGAAGGCGTCAACGTGGTGCGCCTGAATTTCAGCCACGGCAAGGCGCAGGACCACATCGACCGCGCCACCATGGTGCGCGAGGCGGCCCAGCGCGCAGGCCGCGAGGTGGCCATCATGGCCGACCTGCAGGGCCCCAAGATCCGCGTCGGCAAGTTCGCCGAAGGCAAGGTCATGCTGGAGCCCGGCGCGCGCTTCGTGCTCGACGCATCGCGCACCGAGCCCGGCGACATCAACGGCGTGGGCCTGGACTACAAGGAACTGCCGCGCGACGTGAAGCCCGGCGACGTGCTGCTGCTCAACGACGGCCTGATCGTGCTCACCGTGGACCATGTGCGCGGCGACGAGGTGCACACCACCGTCAAGCTCGGCGGCGAACTGTCCAACAACAAGGGCATCAACAAGCAGGGCGGCGGCCTGACGGCCCCGGCGCTGACGGCCAAGGACATGGAGGACATCAAGACCGCCATGAGCTTCCAGGCCGACTACGTGGCCGTGAGCTTTCCCAAGAACGCCACCGACATGGAAATGGCGCGCCAGCTGTGCAACGTGGCTGCGGCCCAGTACGGCCACAAGCCCGGCCTGATCGCCAAGATCGAGCGCGCCGAGGCCATTCCGCGCCTGGAAGAGATCCTGCATGTCTCCGACGGCATCATGGTGGCGCGCGGCGACCTGGCCGTGGAAGTGGGCAACGCGGCCGTGCCCGCGCTGCAAAAGAAGATGATCCGCATGGCGCGCGACATGGACAAGTTCGTGATCACCGCCACGCAGATGATGGAAAGCATGATCACCAACCCCGTGCCCACGCGCGCCGAGGTCAGCGACGTGGCCAACGCCGTGCTGGACGGCACAGACGCCGTCATGCTCAGCGCCGAGACCGCCGCCGGCAGGTACCCGCTGGAGACCGTGCAGGAAATGGCCAAGATCTGCGCCGCCGCGGAAGCGGCCGAAGACCCGGACAGCGATGCCGAGTTCACCGGCCGCCAGTTCTCGCGCATCGACCAGTCGATCGCCATCGGCGCGCTGTTCACGGCCCACCACCTGGGCGCCAAGGCCATCGTCGCCATGACGGACAGCGGCTCCACCGCGCTGTGGATGAGCCGCCACCGCATCCACATCCCCATCTACGCGCTCACGCCCAAGATCTCCACGCAGCGCAAGATGGCCATGTACCGCAACGTGCGCCCCCTGCTTATGGACACCAGCGCCGACCGCGACACCGCGCTGGACCAGGCCGAAGGCCATCTGCGCGCGCGCAACATCGTGCAAAGCGGCGATGTTTACGCCATCACCTGCGGCGAGCCCATGGGCCAGCCCGGTGGCACGAACATGCTGAAGATATGTCGTGTGAACTAACCCCCTGAGGCGCTTCGCGCCTTCCCCCTCTCGCTACGCGGGGGGGGGGGACGACACCCTCGCGGCGGGGCGGCCCTTGCTCGGTGTCCCTCGTTCTGGGGTGCGCCAGTTTTATGTGCGGTGCGCTATGCCTTCGCCATGGTCTATTGGGGCCTGCCTGAGTGGGTTCGTGCGTTGTAGGGCAGCAGGTTGGGCATGACGGCAAGGCGGCGCCACAGCGCAGCATGCCAGACCAGGGTGGCGCTGCAGATGCCCACGATGGCACCGCCGACCACATCGGACGGGAAGTGCACGCCCAGGTGCACGCGGCTCCAGCCCATGCCCAGGGCCAGCGACCAGGCGGACACCATGACCCAGCGGCGGTGGCGCGTGCAGCCCAGGGTCAGCGCCTGGGCCAGGGCAAAGGCGCCCGTGGCGTGCATGCTCGGAAAGCTGGACCGCAGCGCGTGTTCCACCCATTGCACGCCCATGCCCAGCTGGGCAGGACGCGGCGCCGGGAAGCTCCAGCGGATCAGCCGTGCCACGGCCCAGGCGGCCAGCATGGACAGCAGGGCCAGCACCAGGGTGCGGCGCAGGGCGGGCGAGCCGCGCAGCAACCCGACCATCACGGGAACGGCGCACAGCGAGGGAAGCCAGGACGAGATGGCGCGCGCCGCCTCGATCGAGATGGCGGGCGTTTGCGCGTTGGCGTTCAGCAGCGTGAACAGGGCGGGGTCCAGGGGCAGCATGGCAACGCTTGATCAGGGAGTGGAAGGCGGAAGGCTGGCGGCGGGCCACAGGGAGTCAGGCGCGCTGTCCCGGGTGCGCAGCGCACGCGTGACCGCCAGGTCGAAGAGCCAGCCCGCCGTCCAGCACAGCCAGCCGGTCCACAGCGTGTGGCTCATGAAATGGGCGCCGCGCATCTGCTGGGCCAGGCCCATCGACAGGCCTGCGGCCAGCGAGACGGCCAGCCAGATCCAGGCTGCGCGGGGTGCATGGCGGCGCAGCGCGAAATAGCCGGCCAGAAAGGCGAAGCCTGCAGAGGCGTGTCCTGCGGGAAAGCAGCGGCCCGGCCCGCCGTCGGCCAGGCCCAGCGACCAGTGCGAGACATGGCGCGCCACGCCGCCGAACTCGGCCAGGTCCCAGGGGCAGCTGGTCGCGCTGGTGTACTTGAGCAGCGAGATCAGGGCCAGCGACAGCAAGATGCCCGCCACCAGCTGCACGCGCCGCCCGTGAGGCAGCAGGCGCAGCGGGCCGATGGGCCGCCAGACGCACAGCGTCAGGCCCAGCACCACCAGCCAGGCCAGGCGGCGTGCGCCTTCGTGGGCGATGTTCACGAAGAACCAGTCCGAACGCAGCGCAAAGCCATCGGCGTCGCCGAACCAGCGGGCCATGGCCAGGTCCAGGGCGCCGGCATCCCAGGCCAGGACCACGGCCAGGGCCGCCAGGGTCCACAGCAGGGTGCTTTTGAAGGAGGGGCCCTGCGCGGGGGCGGCGGAGAAATCTCGGGGGTCGGGTGTCGGCATGGCCGGCAGCATGAGAAGCGCGGCTTAAACCCGTCTTAACGCATGCCCCGGCGTGCGGCCATCGTCTGGCGCCGCAGCCGGCAGCGGCCATTGCACAATGCGCGCATGCGAATACTGGTCGTCGAAGACAACGCGGGCATTGCCGCAGGCCTGCAGGCCAATCTGCAACAGCGCCGCTATGCGGTCGACGTCTGCTCCACCGTGGCCGATGCCTGGCATGCGCTGGAGATGGAGCGCTTCGACGCCGTGCTGCTGGACCTGGGCCTGCCCGACGGCGATGGCAGCGAAATCCTGCGCCGCCTGCGGAGCCCGCGCCGCCCGGGTGGCGACAGCCACGCCCTGCCGGACCCCAACACGCCCGTGCTCATCCTCACCGCGCGCGACCAGGTGCGCGAGCGCATCGCCGGGCTGGACCTGGGTGCCGATGACTACCTGGTCAAGCCCTTCGACATCGACGAGCTGGAGGCGCGGCTGCGCGCCATGCTGCGCCGCGCAGGCGGGCAGGCGGCACCCGTGATCCGCCATGGCGAGCTGGAGGTCGATCCGGCCGCGCGCACCGTGCGCCGCGACGGAAAGCTGGTGGAGATGTCGCCGCGCGAGTTCTCCGTGCTCTGGGTGCTGCTGCAGGCGCGCGGGCGCGTGCTCTCGCGCCAGCAGATCGAGGAACATCTCTACAGCTGGGGCACGGCCGTGGAAAGCAATGCCGTCGAGGTCCATATCCACCACCTGCGCAAGAAACTGGGCAATGCCAGCATCGTCACCATGCGCGGCGTGGGCTACTTTCTTCCTGCGGAGAACCCATGAGCACCGCGCAGCAGCGCCGCCCCTCGCTGATCTGGCATCTGATGGCCTGGATGCTGGGCGCGCTGGTCGTGGTCTGGGCCAGCTTCGTGGCACTGGGCTACCAGACCGGCGTGCACGAGGCAGACGAGCTGACCGACGGCCACCTGGCCGGCGTCGCTGCGCTGGTGCTCAACCTGGAAGTCGCAGGCGCCGTAGGCCAGGGAGCAGCCACGCCCGTGCATGAGCCCCCCGGCCTCATGGCCCACGACTACCAGCAGTCGCTGAGCGTGGCCCTGTGGGATGGCGCGGGGCGGCTGATCTCGCGCACGGGCGATGCGCCCGAGCCCGCCTTCGACACCGAGCAGGGCTTTGCCACCCTGCGCCTGGGTCCCGAGCATCGGGCCTGGCGCAGCTTCACCCAATGGAGCCGCGACCATGCACGCAAGGTCAGCGTGATGATCGAGCTGCAGGAGCGCGACGAACTGGCCGACGACATCGCGGGCCAGATGATCGAGCCGGGCCTGTGGCTTTTGCCTGTGGTCGCGCTGGCGCTGGGGCTGGCCATTCGACGCGGCATGCGGCCGCTCAACGAACTCTCGCGCGAGGTCGAGCGCCTGGACCTGGCCCAGGCCGAGCGCGTCTCGCACCGCCACGCGCTGCGGGAATTCATGCCCGTGGTGAACTCCATCAACACCTTGCTGGACCGCCAGCAGGAGGCGCTGGAACGCGAGCGCAGCCTGGCCAACGAAGTGGCCCATGAACTGCGCACGCCGCTGGCCTCCATCGCCTTGCAGGCGCGTGCCCTGGGCGATGCGCCGGCCGGCGCCATGGATGCCCCGGCCCAGCGCGCCGCGCTGGCGCGTATAGGCCAGGACGCGCTGCACGCCGGCCATGTGCTCAGCCAGCTGCTGGCACTGGCGCGCGCAGGACGCGCCATGCTGGCCGACCCGCCCGTGCCCGTGGACCTGGCCGCGCTGGCCCGTCAGGTGGTGGCCGCCCATGCGCAGGCGGCCTGGCCGCGCGGCTGCAGCCTGTCCGTGCAGGCGCCTGAGGCACTGGGCGTGATGGGCAATGCCGTGCTGCTGGAGCTGGCGCTGCGCAACCTGGTGGAAAACGCCCTCAAGCACACACCGCACGGCACGCAGATCGAGGTGCAGGCCGGGCAGGGGCCGGATGGCGAGGTCTGGCTGCAGGTCTGCGATGACGGCCGCCGTAGCGACGGCCGCCGTGACGGCGCAGAGCGCGCGGCAGCGCCCGTGGACAGCCTGCACCTGGGCCACGAGATCGTGGCGCGCGTGCTGCGCGCCCACCAGGGAAGCTTTGGCGAGGCCGCGCCGCCCGAAGGCTTCACGACCTGCTACCGCATGGGAATGCCCGGGACAGGGTTGGCGGCAGCTGGTTAAAATCGCCAGTTACCAAGCGGTTACTGCCGCGATCCCCCGGCCGCAGCCCCGCAGCGAACCCATGACGCAGCGGCGGCCGCCATGCGGCAGGGGCATCCCCCTCTCAACAACTTGATACGGACCCTACACATGCCTCTCGTTTCGATGCGCGAACTGCTGGACCACGCTGCCGAAAACGGCTACGGTCTTCCCGCCTTCAACGTCAACAACCTGGAGCAGGTGCAAGCCGTGATGTCGGCCGCCGACGAAGTGGGCGCGCCCGTCATCCTGCAGGCCAGCGCAGGCGCCCGCAAGTACGCCGGCGAGCCCTTCATCAAGCACCTGATCCAGGCCGCCGCCGAGCAGTATCCCCACATCCCCCTGGTCATGCACCAGGACCACGGCACCTCGCCCGCCATCTGCCAGGGCGCGCTGAACCTGGGCTTCGGCTCGGTGATGATGGACGGCTCGCTGATGGAAGACGGCAAGACGCCTTCCTCCTTCGAATACAACGTGGACGTGACCCGCAAGGTCGTGGAAATGGCCCACAAGCTGGGCGCCACCGTCGAAGGTGAACTCGGCTGCCTGGGCTCGCTGGAAACCGGCATGGCCGGCGAGGAAGACGGCGTGGGTGCCGAAGGCGTGCTCGACCACTCGGCCCTGCTGACCGACCCCGAGGAAGCGGCCCAGTTCGTCAAGGCCACGCAGCTGGACGCGCTGGCCATTGCCATCGGCACCAGCCACGGCGCCTACAAGTTCACGCGCAAGCCCACGGGCGACATCCTGTCCATCCAGCGCGTCAAGGAAATCCACGCGCGCCTGCCCAACACCCACCTGGTCATGCACGGCTCCTCCTCCGTGCCCCAGGAACTGCTGGAAATCATCCGCCAGTACGGCGGCGCCATGAAGGAAACCTACGGCGTGCCCGTCGAGGAAATCCAGGAAGCCATCAAGCACGGCGTGCGCAAGATCAACATTGACACCGACATCCGCCTGGCGATGACCGGCGCCGTGCGCAAGTTCCTGGCCGAGAACCCCGAGAAGTTCGATGCCCGCGAATGGCTCAAGCCTGCCCGCGAAGCCGCCAAGCAGATCTGCAAGGCCCGCTACATCGAGTTCGGCTGCGAAGGCCAGGGCGCCAAGATCAAGGGCTACACGCTGGAGCAGATGGCCGCCAAGTACGCTGCCGGTTCGCTGCAGCAGGTCGTGAACTGATCGGTTCCTTCCCCCTTCAAAAAAAGCCCGCCGGTCCGCCCGGCGGGCTTTTTTGTTGTCAGCGCGGCGCGGGGGCCGCAGCCTGGGACCGCTGGGGTACGGCCATGGCCATCTCGTCATCGGGCACCACGGGCTGGGGGTGGCTGGCGTTCCAGCCCGACACCAGCAGGCTGGTGCCCGACAGCACCAGCAGCAGGCAGACCATCCATTCGACCAGCCGCTTGGGCAGGGCGGGCGGATGGCGCATGTGCAGCCAGGTCACCACCGTCACCACGGGAAAGGCCAGGGCTGCGGCCAGCAGCACGCTGGCGGTGATCTCGCCCTCCCAGGCCACCATCGCCAGGCGCAGCAGCGCGCAGGTGAGGAACATGGCAAACAGGCACTGGCGCACCACCAGGCGGTCCAGCGGCTGGCGGTACAGGTGGTAGACCATGGGCGGGCCCGGCGTGGCAAACAGCCCGCCCAGCAGCCCCGAGGCCACACCGGCCACCCACAGCGACACCGGCCCCGACACCTGCGCGTTGACCTGCTTTTGCAGCAACAGCAACAGCGCGCAGGCCACGATGGCCAGGCCCAGCAGCATGCGCAGCCCGCTCAGCGCATTGCCGCTGAGCCACTGCAGCAGCAGCACGCCGCCGATCACGCCGATGACGCTGCTGATCAGCATGGGCTTGAGCAGCGTCCACTGCGGCACTTGGCGGTGGGCGCGCAGGTAGGCCACGCCGTTGACCACGGACAGCAGGCAGGCCACGTTGGCCGCATCGCCAATGCCCATCAGGTGCGTGGCACCGGCCACGCCCACGAAGATCAGCCCGAAGGCAAAGCCCGTCAGGTTCTGGCAAAACGTCGCCAGGCCCACCAGGGCCAGGAACATCACATACTGGATCACGCTCATCGAAAGGCTTTCTGGCGCGCCGCTGCGCCGAACCGGCGACGCTAACACGGAGCGCCTTCGCCTGCCCGGGCGCCGAAGTCACCAGCGGGCGCCCCAGGCCAACGTGCCAGGCCGGCGTGTCAGTCCGACGTCTCAGGCGGCTGGCGTGTTGAGCCGCTGCAGCCGCTCGGGCGTGCCCACATCGGTCCAGCGCCCGGTATACAGGCTGGCGCTCACCTGGCCGGCGGCCATCGCCCGGCGCAGCAGCGCCACCAGCGGCACGCGCCAACCGTCGGGGTTGCCGGGCGGGATGTCGCACCAGGGCGCGGCAAACAGCTCGGCGCGCAGCAGTGCGATCGTGCCGTAGGTCTGGCGCGGGCGGGCATCGCCCTCGGGCCAGTCGCAGGCCAGGCCCAGTTCGTCCACGCCGAAGTCGCCACGCCGATGGTGCTCGGGGTTGGGCACCAGCCACAGATGGGCCAGCCGTCCGCTGGCGGCAAATTCGCGGGCCGCCTCGAACGGGAAATCAAAGTCGGGCGCGTAGACATCGCCGGCCGCCAGCCAGAACACCGTGTCCAGAAGCGGCAACGCGCGCGCAATGCCTCCTGCGGTCTCCAGCGCCTGCTCGGGCTCGGGGGAATAGGCCAGATGCAGCGGCTCGCCACCTGTGTCGGGCGCGAAGCGCGCCCCGAAGCGCGCGGGAATCTGCTCGCCCAGCCAGCCCGTGTTGACCACGGCGCGGCGCACGCCGGCCTGCGCAAGGGCCTGCAGGTGGTGCTGCAGCAGTGGCCGGCCCTGCACCTGCAGCAGCGGCTTGGGGCAGGTGTCGGTCAGCGGCCGCATGCGCTCGCCACGACCTGCGGCCAGCAGCATAGCCGGTGGCTGCTCGGTGAGGAAAAGCGCCTTGGCGGCAGGGAACGGCTGGATGGGCGAGGCGGTCATGGAGCGCAACTGTAGACCATTGCCAGCGGCCATTGCCCCGCGCGCGGGAGCCGAAAACCCGCGTCCTTTAAAATAGCCGGCTTACTCTGATTACCCCCTCCTTCACGGAGCGCCCTGATGGCCAACACTCAACAAATGGCGAATGCGATCCGCGCACTCGCAATGGATGCCGTTCAACAAGCCAACTCCGGCCACCCCGGCGCCCCCATGGGCATGGCCGACATGGCCGTGGCACTGTGGAGCCGTCACCTCAAGCACAACCCCGTCAACCCGCAATGGGCTGACCGTGACCGCTTCATCCTGTCCAACGGCCACGGCTCCATGCTGATCTACGCGCTGCTGCACCTCACGGGCTACGCGCTGCCGATCGACGAACTCAAGAACTTCCGCCAGCTGCACAGCAAGACGGCCGGCCACCCCGAAGTGGGCATCACCCCCGGCGTGGAAACCACCACCGGCCCGCTGGGCCAGGGCATCACCAATGCCGTGGGCTTCGCGCTGGCCGAAAAGCTGCTGGCCGCCGAGTTCAACCGCGCAGGCCACGCCATCGTCGACCACCACACCTACGTGTTCCTGGGTGACGGCTGCCTGATGGAAGGCATCAGCCACGAGGCCGCGGCCCTGGCCGGCGCCTGGAAGCTGGGCAAGCTGGTGGCGCTGTACGACGACAACGGCATCTCCATCGACGGCAAGGTCGCCCCCTGGTTCATCGACAACACGCCCGCCCGCTTCGAAGCCTATGGCTGGAACGTGGTGCGCGACGTGGACGGCCACAACGTGCAGGCCATCGATGCCGCCATCGCTGCCGCCAAGAAGAGCAGCGACAAGCCCACGCTGATCTGCTGCAAGACCAGCATCGGCAAGGGCTCGCCCAACCGCCAGGACACGGCCAAGGCCCACGGCGAGCCCCTGGGCGCCGAGGAAATCGCGCTGACCCGCGCGGCCCTGGGCTGGGAGCACGGTCCCTTCGACATCCCCGCCAGCGTCTACGGCGACTGGGATGCCAAGGCCGCCGGCGCCAAGGCCGAAGCGGCCTGGAACAAGAAGTTCGCCGCCTACGCCAAGGCCTTCCCCGAACTGGCTGCCGAATTCAAGCGCCGCATGGCCGGTGACCTGCCCGCCAACTTCGGCGAGATCGCCGCGCAGATCGCCTCCGACGCGCATGACGCAGGCGCCACCGTGGCCAGCCGCAAGGCCAGCCAGCTGGCCCTGGAAGGCCTGACCGCAGCCCTGCCCGAACTGCTGGGCGGCTCGGCCGACCTGACCGGCTCCAACCTGACCAACACCAAGAGCACGCCTTCGCTGCGCGTGGACGACAAGGGTGCCGTGGTCCTGACCGAAGACGGCAAGATCGGCCGCCACATCAACTACGGTGTGCGCGAGTTCGGCATGGCCGCCATCATGAACGGCATCGCCCTGCATGGCGGCTACATCCCCTACGCAGGCACCTTCCTGACCTTCAGCGACTACAGCCGCAACGCCATCCGCATGGCCGCGCTGATGAAGCAGCGCGTGGTCCATGTCTTCACGCACGACTCCATCGGCCTGGGCGAAGACGGCCCGACCCACCAGTCCATCGAGCACGCCGCCTCTCTGCGCCTGATCCCGGGCCTGGATGTCTGGCGCCCTGCCGACACCACGGAAACCGCCGTCGCCTGGACCGTGGCCCTGAGCCAGAAGAACAAGCCCACGGCCCTGCTGCTGTCGCGCCAGAACCTGGCCTACGCAGCCAAGACCGAAGACGCGCTGGACGACATCGCCTGCGGCGCCTACGTGCTGTCCGAGCCCAAGGCCGTCGGCCTGAACAAGAAGGCCCAGGCCGTCATCATCGCCACCGGCTCCGAAGTGCAGCTGGCCCTGGCCGCCCAGAAGCTGCTGGCCGAGCGCAAGGTCGCCGTGCGCGTGGTCTCCATGCCCAGCACCACCACCTTCGACAAGCAGGACGCCAGGTACAAGAGCCAGGTGTTGCCGGCCAACCTGCCGCGCATCGCCGTGGAAATGGGCGTGACCGACTTCTGGTGGAAGTACGGCTGCGCCGCTGTCGTCGGCATCGACACCTACGGCGAATCGGCCCCCGCGCCCGTGCTGTTCAAGCACTTCGGCTTCACGGCCGAGAACGTGGCCGACACCGTGCAGGCTGCGCTGCAGCGCGCCGGCAAGTAAAGCTGCGAGAAGGGGCCTGTGGCCCCTTTTTGCCGCCCGCCAGGCCCGGCCTGGCCCTCACCGTTTCAGTTTTTCCGTTTTTCGCAATCCGTCAATCCAAGAGGCAAATATGACGATCAAGATCGGTATCAACGGCTTCGGCCGCATCGGCCGCATGGTGTTCCGCGCTGCCGTGCAGAACTTCAGCGACATCGAAGTCGTGGGCATCAACGACCTGCTCGAGCCCGACTACCTGGCCTACATGCTCAAGTACGACAGCGTGCACGGCCGCTTCAAGGGTGAGGTCTCGGTGGAGGGCTCCAACCTGATCGTCAACGGCAAGACCATCCGCCTGACGCAGGAGCGCGACCCCGCCAACCTGAAGTGGAACGAAGTCGGCGCCGACATCGTGATCGAGGCCACCGGCCTGTTCCTGACCGACGAGACCGCACGCAAGCACCTGGCTGCCGGCGCCAAGAAGGTCATCATGTCCGCGCCTTCCAAGGACAGCACCCCGATGTTCGTCTTCGGCGTGAACTGCAAGACCTACGCTGGCCAGGACGTGATCTCCAACGCCTCCTGCACCACCAACTGCCTGGCTCCCGTGGCCAAGGTGCTCAACGACAAGTGGGGCATCAAGCGCGGCCTGATGACCACCGTGCACGCTGCCACCGCCACCCAAAAGACCGTGGACGGCCCCAGCAACAAGGACTGGCGCGGCGGCCGCGGCATCCTGGAAAACATCATTCCCTCCAGCACGGGCGCAGCCAAGGCCGTGGGCGTGGTGATTCCCGAGCTCAACAAGAAGCTGACCGGCATGTCCTTCCGCGTGCCCACCTCCGACGTGTCGGTGGTGGACCTGACGGTGGAGCTGAACAGCGAAGCCAGCTACGAAGAGATCTGCGCCGAAATGAAGGCCCAGTCGCAAGGCGCGCTCAAGGGCGTGCTGGGCTACACCGAAGACAAGGTCGTGGCCACGGACTTCCGCGGCGAGTCCTGCACCTCGGTGTTCGATGCCGAAGCCGGCATCGCCCTGGACAAGACCTTCGTGAAGGTCGTGTCCTGGTACGACAACGAGTGGGGCTACTCCAACAAGTGCCTGGAAATGGTGCGCGTGGTCGCCGCCAAGTAATCCTGGCGTGAACCGCTGCGGGGCCTGTCGAAGGGCCTCGCACCAGGCCGGCATCGGACGCGATGCCGGCCTTTTTCATGGCGGACAGTGTGCCCCGGCACTGCAAGCGTTGCTCGACAAAGCCGGCACCGGCGGCGCGGCATCATGGCCGCATGACTACTTCATCCGCATTGCACGAGACCATTGGCTTTGACGACTTCCTCAAGGTGGAGCTGCGCGTGGGCCGCATCGTGGACGCCCAGGTGTTCAAGGAGGCGCGCCGCCCGGCCTATGTGCTGCAAGTCGATTTCGGCTCCGAACTGGGCCTGCGCAAGTCCAGCGCCCAGATCACGGCGCTGTACCGGCCCGAGGAACTGATAGGCCGCCAGGTGGTGGCCGTGCTGAACTTTCCCAGCAAGCAGATCGGTCCCATGCGCTCGGAATGCCTGGTCACGGGATTCCACAACGAGAACGGCGAGGTCGCGCTGTGCGTGCCCGACCGCGAGGTGCCGCTGGGCACCAAGCTGCTGTGACGGCCTGGGTGACTATTCGATGCGCACGTCGGCCGCCTTGACGATGCGCCCGGACGCTTCCCAGTCGTCCTTGAGCAGGCGCTGGAATTCGGCGGCCGGCAGGGTGGCCGCTTCCACGCCCACGCGGGCCAGTCGCTCCTGGACCACGGGCTCGGCCAGCACCTTGCGCACGGCGGTGTTGATGCGCTCCACTTCGGCGGGCGGCGTGCCGGCCGGTGCCAGCAGGCCCAGCCAGGAGTCGAAGGCATAGCCGGGCACGCCGGACTCGGCCACCGTGGGCAGATCGGGCAGGAAGCGCGACCGTTGCTGGCCCGAGTAGGCCAGCAGTTTGACGCGCGGGTCCTTCTGGAAGGCCAGCATGCCGATGGTGGCGCCCGTGACCAGCTGCACGCGGCCAGCCAGCAGTTCGGTCGTGGCGTCGCCCGTGGATTTCATGGGGATGTGCTGCAGCTTGATGCCCGCCTGCGCGGCCAGCGAGGCCGAGGCCAGGTGCGAGGCGCTGCCATTGCCGGCCGACGCATAGTTGAGCTGGCCCGGCTGGGCCCTGGCGCGCTGCAGCAGCTCGCCCAGGGTCTGCACGCCCGAGGCGGCCGGCACGCCCACCACATAGCCCGTGCGGCCCAGGAAGGACACACCCACGAAGTCCTTGAGCGGGTCATAGGGCAGCTTCGCGTACAGATGGCCGGCCAGGTTGTGGCTGGCCGCAGCCAGCACCAGGGTGTTGCCGTCCGGCGCGGACTTGGCCACCTGGGCCGTGCCCAGGCTGCCACCCGCGCCCGCCCGGTTTTCCACCACCACGGTGGCGCCCAGGGCCTGGCCCAGTTCATTGCTGAAAGTGCGTGCCACCGTGTCCTGCGTGGCGCCTGCGCCGAAGGGCACGACGATGCGGATCACGCGTTCGGCATGCACGGCCGGGGCCAGTCCCAAGGCCAGGGCTGCTGCCAGCAGAACACGGCGGGTGACGGGAGAAGGATGAGAGGTTTTCATGGGGAAGTTTCCTGGGGGACAGCAAGCCACCGCTCCACCAGCCGCACGAAGTAGCTGGCGCCGATGGCAAGGATGTCGTCGTTGAAGTCGTAGGAGCGGTTGTGGATCAGGCAGGGGCCGTCGCCATGGCCGGGCAGTCGGTGATCGCCCTGGCCGTTGCCGATGAAGGCGTAGCAGCCGGGCCGCGCCTGCAGCATGTGGGCGAAGTCCTCGGCCGCCAGCACGCCGGGGAACTGCGTGTCCACGGCGTCGTCGCCCGCGATCTCGCGCATCACGGCGGCGGCGAAGGCGGTCTCGGCCGCGTGGTTGACCAGGGGCGGAGAGGCGCGCCGGAAATGGATCTCGGCTCGGCAGCCATGGGCCAGGGCCGTGTGCTCGGCCTGGCGGCGCAGGGCGGCTTCGAGGATGTCCAGCGCCGCCACGGAGAAGGTGCGCACCGTGCCGCCCACCCAGGCGCTGTCGGGAATCACGTTGGGCGCGTCCGAGCCCTGGATCTGCGTGACCGCCAGCAGTGCGCGTTCGCGCGAATCCACATGGCGCGCGACCAGGGTCTGCAGCTGCTGGGCCAGGTCAATGGTGGCGGCCACCGGATCGGTGCCCGTGTGCGGCAGCGAGGCATGCGTGCCCTGCCCATGCAGCGCGATGCGGAAGGTGTTGCTGGAGGCCATGAGCGCGCCCGGGTTGAGCGCGAAGCTGCCCACGCGGTCCAGCGCGAAGTTGTGCAGTGCGAAGACCGCATCGCAGGGAAAGCGCTCGAACAGGCCTTCGTCGATCATCCTGCGTGCGCCGGCCTTGCCCATCTCTTCGGCCGGCTGAAAGATCAGGTGCACCGTGCCCGCGAAGTCGCGCGTGCGCGCCAGATGCCAGGCCGCGGCCAGCAGCATGGTGGTGTGGCCGTCATGGCCGCAGGCATGCATGCGGCCTGCGTGCTGCGAGCGGTGGGCGAACCGGTTTTCTTCCTGCAGCGGCAGCGCATCCAGGTCGGCGCGCAGGCCGATGGTGCGCGTGCCATGGCGTGCGTCCGTATGCCTGCCGTGCACCACGCCCACCACGCCCGTGCCGGCCAGGCCGGTGTGCACCTCCACGCCCCAGGCGGCCAGGCGTTCGGCCACGATGGCCGCGGTGCGGTGTTCCTCGAAGCCCAGCTCGGGGTGGGCATGCAGGTCGCGCCGCAGGGCCACGAAGGGCGCCATGTCGGCAAAGCTTTCGATCAGGTGGGGCAAGACGGTCTCCGGCCGCAGCCGGCCCATGCCTGCTGCGGCGAATCCCGGATTCTGTAAAGCCGCCAGCCCTGCGGCAACGAAGCAAAACGCATATGCATGCGCCCTGCATGCACAAGCCGAACGGGCCGATCAAGCCGTTCAGGCCGTTCAGGCGGACGTCACAGGGCCCTCAGGACTGCGCCATGCGCTGCGCGAGAAAGTCCAGGAAGGCCGTGATGCGCGCGGCCAGCGCCGTGTTGCGGTAGTAGACGGCGTGGATGGGCTGGCGCTGCTGCACGGTCTCGCGCGCCAGCACCTGCACCAGCTCGCCCTGGGCGCGGTCTCGCACGGTCATGAAGTCGGCCAGGCAGACCACGCCCTGGCCGGCCAGGGCCAGCTGGCGCATGGTCTCGCCGCTGGAGGCCGTGAGCTGGGGCGCGGCATCCCAGCGGTCGCCGCCCTCGGGCGTGCGCAGCGGCCAGTGGTTCAGGCCCGGCACCTGGCTGTTGCCGATGCGCTGGTGGCGCGCCAGCGCGGCCACGCTCGCCACGGGGCCATGGGCCTGCAGGTAGGCGGGGCTGGCCAGCACGCGCAGCAGGCTGTGGCACAGCAGTCGCGCATGCAGCGTGGAGTCGCGCAGCTCGCCGATGCGGATGGCGATGTCGGTGCGCTGGGCCAGCAGGTCGATGTGCAGGTCATCGGTGTTCAGCTCCAGCGTGATCAGCGGATAGAGCGCGCGGAACTCACCCACCAGCGGCACGATGGCATGCAGCATGAAGGGCGAGGCCGCGTTGACGCGCAGCA
Organism: Delftia sp. WY8; assembly: GCF_018437695.1. NCBI lineage: Bacteria > Pseudomonadati > Pseudomonadota > Betaproteobacteria > Burkholderiales > Comamonadaceae > Delftia > Delftia sp. WY8. Next base: position 3,084,382 of record NZ_CP049795.1, on the reverse strand, counting down.
GCCCGGCCGGCGCCTCACGGCGCGCGGCCAGTTCCTCCTCGGCCGCGTCCAGGGCCTGCAGCACCTCGCGCGTGCGGGCCAGGAAGCGCGCGCCTTCCTCGGTCAGCTCCAGGCTGCGCGTGGTGCGCCGCACCAAGGTGGTGGCCAGCTTTTTCTCCAGGCGCGACAGGCTGCGGCTGATGCCAGAGGTGGTCTGTCCCAACTGCTCGGCCGCCGCCGTGATGCTGCCGCAGTCGATCACGGCGCGAAAGGCCTGCAGTTCGTCCAGCGTGGTTTTCATGGGATGCCAGCTTGGCGCAATTGTTGCTGCAGCGTCAAATATTTTCTGTCGATACCAGGCTTTATCTGCAAGCGTGAACGCGCCAGACTGCAGTCTTCGAGGCGTTGTTCCGCGCCTTTTTTGCCTTTTTGAAAGACCTGCATGACATCGACTGCCTCTCTCGCTTCCGTGGTGCCCGCCTTCGGCCTGGGTACCTTCCGCCTCAAGGATGAGGTGGTGCGCCACTCCGTGGGCCAGGCCCTGGAAGTGGGCTACCGCGCCATCGACACCGCCCAGATCTACGGCAACGAGGCCGATGTGGGGGCCGCCATCGCCGCCAGCGCCGTACCGCGCGATCAGCTGTTCCTCACCACCAAGATCTGGACCGAGAACCTGTCCGCCGACGCGCTGATCCCCAGCCTGGAGCGCAGCCTTGAAGCCCTGCGCACCGACCATGTGGAGCTGACGCTGATCCACTGGCTTTCGCGCAGCGTGCCGCTGGAGGACAGCCTGGGCGCCCTCATGCGCGCCAGGGAGCAGGGGCTGACGCGCCACATCGGCGTGTCCAACTTCAACATCGCGCTGCTGCAGCAGTCCATCGCCGCCGTGGGCGCCACGAACATCGCCACCAACCAGATCGAACTGAGCCCCTATCTGCAAAACCGTGCCGTCACCGACTTCGCACGCCAGCAGGGCATTCACACCACCTCGTACATGACGCTGGGCTACGGCAAGCTGCTGGCCGATCCCGTGCTGGCCGACATCGCCGCCGCCCACGGCGCCACGCCCGCCCAGGTGGCGCTGGCCTGGGCCATGGCCATGGGCTATGCCGTCATTCCCTCGTCCACCCGGCGCGCCCACCTGCAGGCCAACCTGGACAGCTGCCAGCTGGTGCTGGGCGCCGAAGACATGCAGCGCATCGCCGCGCTGGAGCGCGGCGACCGCCAGGTCAGCCCAGACGGGCTGGCTCCGGCCTGGGATTGAACCGCGATCGTGACGGAGGGCCTGGGCGGCCCGGCGAGCTTTGACCTGGAGCAACGCAATGCGGACCCTAGGGGTAGTACTAGGGTTATCACAGTATCGAACGACCGTGCTTTTTATGAGAATGCACGATTAGTCGAGACAACCAGGAGACAAGCAGCATGAGTGACCGCCCATGGCTGGGTGCCTATCCGGCAGGTGTGCCCGCCGACATCGATCCCTCCCAATACCCTTCGCTGGTGGCCCTGATGGAGGAGGCCTTCAGCCGCTACGCGGACCGTGTGGCCTATTCCTTCATGGGCAAGGAGCTGACCTACTCCCAGGTCGATGCGCAAAGCCGCGCCTTCGCTGCCTATCTGCAGAGCCTGGGCCTGGCGCGCGGCGACCGCGTGGCGCTGATGATGCCCAACGTGCCCCAGTACCCCGTGGCCGTGGCCGCCGTGCTGCGCGCCGGTTTCGTGGTGGTCAACGTCAACCCGCTGTACACGGCGCGCGAGCTGGAGCACCAGCTCAAGGACTCGGGCGCCAAGGCCATCGTCATCATCGAGAACTTCGCCCACACGCTGCAGGCCTGCAAGGCCGCCACGCCCGTGCAGCACATGGTGCTGTGCACCATGGGCGACCAGCTGGGCATGCTCAAGGGCGCCATCGTCAATTACGTGGTGCGCAAGGTCAAGAAGCTGGTGCCGCCGTTCTCGCTGCCGGGGGCCGTGCGCTTCAACGACGCGCTGGCCAAGGGCATGCGCTCGCCCTTCCAGGCGCCGCAGCTGCAGGCCTCCGACATGGCCCTGCTGCAGTACACGGGCGGCACCACGGGCGTGAGCAAGGGCGCGGTGCTGCTGCACAGCAACATCATCGCCAACGTGCTGCAGTCCGAGGCCTGGAACCAGCCCGCCATGGGCAAGGTGCCGGCCGGCGAGCAGCCCACCAGCATCTGCGCGCTGCCGCTGTACCACATCTTCGCCTTCACGGTGAACATGATGCTGTCCATGCGCACGGGCGGCAAAACCATCCTGATTCCCAATCCGCGCGACCTCAAGGCCACGCTCAAGGAGCTATCCACGCAGCGCTTTCACAGCTTCCCGGCCGTGAGCACGCTGTTCAACGGCCTGGCCAACCACCCGGACTTCAACACCGTGGACTGGTCGCACCTGAAGGTCTCGGTCGGCGGCGGCATGGCGGTGCAAAGCGCCGTGGCCCAGCTGTGGCTGCAAAAGACCGGCTGCCCCATCTGCGAGGGCTACGGCCTGTCGGAGACCAGTCCCTCGGTCAGCTGCAACCCCGTCACCTCCACCGAGTTCTCGGGCACCATCGGCGTGCCCCTGCCCAGCACCTGGATGAAGCTCGTCGATGACGAAGGAAACGACGTGACCACCATCGGCGAGCGCGGCGAGGTCGCCATCAAGGGCCCGCAGGTCATGGCCGCCTACTGGCAGCGCCCCGACGAAACCGCCAAGGTCTTCACCGCCGACGGCTACTTTCGCACCGGCGACATCGGCACCATGGACGAGCGCGGCTACTTCAAGATCGTGGACCGCAAGAAGGACATGGTCCTGGTCAGCGGCTTCAACGTCTATCCCAATGAAGTGGAAGACGTGGTCTCCAACTGCCCCGGCGTGCTCGAATGCGCCGTGGTCGGCGTGCCCGACGAGAAGACCGGCGAGGCCGTCAAGCTGGTCATCGTGCGCAAGGACGACAGCCTCACCGAACAGGCCGTGCGCGACTTCTGCCACGACAACCTCACGGGCTACAAGCGGCCCCGCGTGATCGAGTTCCGCACCGAACTGCCCAAGACCCCGGTTGGCAAGATCCTGCGCCGGGAGCTGCGCGACAGCAAGTAACGCGGGCGGCTTGCCGTGTTTGCAAAGAGGCGCTGCGGCGCCTCTTTTCATTGGGAGGGAACACGTCTTCAGAACACGCCCGGACCCGCCAGGACCAGCGCCGCCAGCGCCACGGCCGCCGCATTGAGGCAGGCCAGCGCAAAGCCGAAGCGCACCAGCTCGCCTTCTTCCTGCGCGGTGGTCCGTGCCAGGCCCAGCACCAGCATCACGATGGACAAAGAGCCCAGCGCCGCATGCCCGGCGGCGCTGTTGTGCACGGCGGCCAGCAGCAGGCGCGAGGACTCGGGCAGCAGGGCGATGGCGGGCATGAAGATCGCGTTGCCGCCCACGTTGGAGCCCGTCATGTAGCCGGCCAGCGCACCGAAGGCGGCCACGATCGGCGCCAGGGCCGCAGGCGCCAGCTCGGACAGCATCTGCACCAGGCCGGACAGGAAACCGGCCTTGACCATCATCTGGGACATCGCCAGGAAGAAGAAGATGGTCAGCAGCGGGCGCTTGGCGCGGGCGGCCAGGGCACCAGCCAGGGCAACGCCACGGCCGGCCCCGCGCGCCAGCAGCAGGGCCAGCACCAGGGTCAGCGCCACGCCCGGGGAGGCCAGAGGCTTCCAGGCCACCTGGGCGCCCTGCACGATCCAGCGCTGGTCCCACTGCGTGGCCAGGGCCAGCAGCTTGAGCAGCACGATGGCAAGGGCGAGCGCCAGATACGGCCAGGCCTGTCGCGGCCAGCCGGGTGCCGCCTGGGCCGTTCCGCGCAGCAGCAGTGCGCGTACCAGCATGCCCAGCGCCACTGCAAAGCCCGCGCCCACGCCCGCCACCTCGGGACCCAGCCAGCGGCTGATGCCATGCAGCACGCCCACGAACAGCAGGCCAAAGCCGCCCAGCAGCAGCCAGGCCCGCGCACCGCGCTCGCCTGCCAGGTGCAGGGACAGGGCGCCCAGCACCAGGAACACCGGCGCGCTGGTCAGCGAGGACACAGCGGCCAGCGCGGCCGCATCCACATGGGCCAGCGAGGCTCCGATCACCGTGGCCAGGCCCAGCGTGCCCCAGGGCATGATGGCCATGCCCGCCAGCGCCATGCGCAGCGCGGCGCGCCGCTCGAACAGGCTCAGCAGCAGCGGCACGGTGGCGATCAGCGACACGCCAAAACCCGTCATCGCCTCCAGCAGCGGCGCCAGGCCCAGCACGATGAACACCACCTGATCGGCCGGCCCCAGGCCCAGCGAGCGCACCCACTGGCTCAGCGCCTGGTTCACGCCCATGCGTTCGATGAGGATCACAAAGCCCAGGCCCGGCACGATCACGAAGGCCGTGCTCAGGAACAGCACACCCGTGTCGCGCGCTGCGGCCAGGGCGGCGCCGGAAGCGGCGGTGCCCGTCGCCATCCAGGCATCGACCAGCCACAGCAGGGCGACCAGCGCCGCCCCGGCCATGGCCGCCTGCACAGGCGGGCGGCGCAAGACCATGAGCATGGACATCACAAGAAACACGGGAGACAGGTGGAGCAGGGTGGCCATGGGGGGCTTTCTCGGCAGGCAGGTCCGCATGCAAAGGATGCGGAAAACGACGAAATACTATTTCGCGGCACCTGTTTTTTGGTCTCTGAATTGAGGGTGTTTGCGAGAAAATTTCTCACCCTCCAAAAGTCCTCGCGTCCCATGACCAAGCACACCGCCCACCCTGCACACCTGGCCGACCTCGACGGCTTCGACCGCGCCATCCTGGCCATCGTCCAGCGCGACAGCACGGTACCGCTGCGCCTGCTGGCCGAGCAGGTCAACCTGTCCACGGCCGCCGTGCAGCGCCGCCTCAAGCGCATGCAGGCCGAAGGCGTGATCACCGGCCAGGCCGCCACCGTGGACCCCACGCGCGTGGGCCGGCCCATCACCATCATCGTGGAGGTCATGACCGAGCGCACCAGCATCGATGCGCTCAACGCCATGAAATCGCACTTCGCCGTGCCCGAGGTCCAGCAGTGCTACTACGTCACGGGCGAGGTGGACTTCGTGCTCGTCCTCACCGTGGCCACCATGCAGGAGTACGAGGCGCTGGCGCGGCGCCTGTTCGCCGAGAACCCCAACGTCAAATGGTTCAAGACCATCGTGGCGCTGGACCGCGTGAAGGTCGGGCTGGAAATTCCCTGCGAGTGAAGGCCCTTTGGCGCAATCTTGACAGCCGCTAAACGGCCGCCTACATTGAATGGAATGATCGTTCCAATTCAATGAGCCACCATGCGCACCAAGGACTTCGACCCCGATGACATCGCAGACGCCGCCATGCAGGTGTTCTGGCAGCGCGGCTACGCGGCCACCTCGGTGCAGGACCTGGTGGACGGCACGGGCCTGTCGCGCAGCAGCCTGTACGGCACCTTCGAGAACAAGCAGGGGCTGTTCCAGCATGCGCTGCGCCGCTATGAGGCCGTGACCACCTCCAACGTGGAACTGCTGTCCGGCCCAGGACGCGCCCGGGACCTGGTGCGGCAGCTGCTGCTGCGCATCGTGCAGGACGAATTGAGCGATGCCGGGCGCCGGGGCTGCCTGGTCGCCAATGCCGCGCTGGAGCTGGCCGGCCATGACGAGGCCGTGGCCGAGAGGGTGGCCGGCAACTTCCAGCGCCTGCAAAAGGCGCTGGAAAAGCTCATCCTGCGCGGCCAGCAGGAAGGCGACATCACCGACAGCAAAAAGCCGCGTGCCCTGGCGCGCTTCGTCCTGAACACCGTGCAAGGCCTGCGCGTGCTGGGCAAGGGCAGCAGCGCGCCGCAGCGCCGCCAGTGCCTGATGGATGTGGTCGACGTGGTCGACATGGCGCTGCAGGCGCAATAGCCGGCCACCCGCCACCCGCCGCGCGCATGTCGTGCCGTTGCGGGTTTTTATTTTCCTTGAATTGGAATGATCGTTCCAGTAATCCGGATCTCAGTTTTCCTTGTCTGTTTCACTCTCTCATCACCCTGGAGTTCCCATGCATTCAAACCTTCAAACCACCATTGCGGTGCTCGGCACGGGCCTGATCGGTGCGCCCGTCGCGCGCAACCTGCAACGCAAGGGCTTCACCGTCCGGGCCTGGAACCGGACGGCCGCCAAGGCCCAGGCCCTTGCGGCCGACGGCGTTCAGGCCTGTGGCGACGCGGCCGACGCCGTGCGTGGCGCCCGCATCGTCGTCACTGTGCTCAAGGACGGGCCGGCCGTGCTGCAGGCCATGCAGGCCGCAGCGCCCGCATTGCAGCCGGGCACACTGTGGCTGCAACTGAGCACGGTGGGTGTGGACGCCATCGCGCCGCTGGCGCAATTCGCCGATCGGCATGGCCTGGTGTTCTACGACTGCCCCGTGCAGGGCACGCGCCAGCCGGCCGAGCAGGGCCAGCTGGTCATCCTGGCCGCAGGCCCGCTGGCGCAGCGCGGCCAGGTGCAGCCGGTGTTCGATGCCATTGGCAAACGCAGCCTGTGGATTGCGCAGCAGGCAGGCGCCGCCAGCCGGCTCAAGCTGGCGCTCAACCACTGGGCCTTCGCACTCACGCATGGCCTGGCCGAAAGCCTGGCGCTGGCCAAGGGGCTGGACATAGAGCCGGCCCTGGTGGTCGATGCCGTCACGGGCGGGCCCATGGACAGCGGCTTCTTCCAGGCCAAGGCCGCTGCCATGCTGTCAGGCCGCTACGACGCCAGCTTCACCGTGGCCAATGCCGTCAAGGACGCGCAACTGGTGGCCGATGCCGCCGCCGGCGCAGGCCTGCTGCTGGATGGCGCCCAGGCCGGGCTGCGCCGCTTCGAGCGCGCGCTGGCCGCCGGGCATGGCGACAAGGACATGGCGGCATCCCACCTGGCATCCCATCCAGCCTCCCATGCCTGAGATGCGCAGCGAGGAAAAGGCAATGAACCAGCACATGGACACCTCCGGCGACACGGGCCTGCCGCTGGGCAGGCTGCTGGCCCTGGCGATGGCAGGCTTTCTGGCCATCATGACCGAGGCCCTGCCGGCCGGCCTGCTGCCGCAGATCGGCACGGGCCTGGCAGTGTCCGAAGCCATGGCCGGCCAGATGGTCACGCTGTACGCGCTGGGTTCGGTACTGGCCGCCATTCCCGTCGTGGCCGCCACGCGCGGGCTCAGGCGCCGGCCGCTGTTCATGGCGGCGGTGGGCGGGCTGCTGCTGTTCAACAGCCTCACCGCGTTGTCCGGCCACTACGGCCTGACCCTGGCCGCGCGCTTTGCCGCAGGCATGGCTGCGGGCGTGATCTGGGGGCTGGTGGCCGGCTATGCGCGGCGCATGGTGCCGCCGCATCTGCAGGGGCGTGCACTGGCCGTGGCGGGCGTGGGCCAGCCGTTGGCCCTGGCGGCCGGCGTGCCGCTGGGCGCCTGGCTGGGCAGCCTGTTCGACTGGCGCGGCGTGTTCTGGGCGCTGTCGGCGCTATGCCTGCTGCTGCTGGCCTGGGTGCGGCTGGGTGTGCCGGATTACGCCGGGCAGACGGCGCAGCAGCGCCTGCCCGTGGCGCGCATCCTGCTCATGCCCGGCGTGCGCCCCGTGCTGCTGGCGCTGTTCGGCTGGATGCTGGCCCACAACATGCTCTACACCTTCATCGCGCCCTTCCTGGCTTCGGCGGGTCTGGGGCAAAGGGTGGATGGGGTGCTGCTGCTGTTCGGCCTTGCGGCCATTGCCGGCATCTGGCTCACGGGCCTGCTGGTGGACCGCTGGCTGCGCGCACTCACCGTGCTGAGCCTGGCCTTGTTCGCCGTGTCTGCGTTGGTGCTGGGCCTGGCCGGGCAGTCGGCCGTGGCCGTTCTGATCGGCGTTGCGGCCTGGGGCCTGAGCTTTGGCGGCGCGCCCACGCTGCTGCAGACCGCGCTGGCCGACGCGGCAGGCGAGGGCGCCGACGTGGCCCAGTCCATGCTGGTGACGGTCTTCAACCTGGCCGTGGCGAGCGGCGGCGTGGCCGGCGGACTGCTGCTGGGCTGGCTGGGTGCCCGCGCCTTGCCCTGGGCGCTGGCGGTGTTGGCACTGGCCTGCCTGTCCGTGGTCTGGCCGGCCAGCCATGCGGGCTTTCGGCCTGGGCGGCGCAGCATGGCTGCCTGAGGCACGGCCATCGCTGTTGCACCCGCATCGCTGTTCCCTAACGGACGGGGCAGCAAAGGGGCCACATGCCGCTGCGCGTGTGGCCCTTGTTGCGTGCGATCAATCTTCCTATAATTGTTTTACCCCATGAACTGTGATTCATGGATAAAACAAATGGCGCCTTCCCCGCCATGATCCACCGACGTTGATGGAGAGACACATGTCCGAATCCGCTCAGAACACGCCCCGCACCTGGGACCAGCCCGAAGGCTCCAGCTTCGAACAATGGATGGAATCGCGCGTGGCGCGGTTTTCCACGCGCAAGTACGACTTCGACGCGCTGAAGTTCCAGGCCGACTTCGATCCCAAGTACCGCCGTGGCCAGATGCGCTACATCGGCACGGGCGGCACGGGCGTGGCTGCGGACAGCAACACCATTCCGGCCGAGCACTTCACCTTCTCCACCATGGTCATCCCGGCCGGCAATGAAGGCCCATCGCACCTGCATACCGATGTGGAGGAAGTCTTCTTCCTGATCCGCGGCAAGCTCAAGCTCGTGCTGGAGAAGGACGGCCAGCGCTTCGAGACCATCCTGACCGACCGCGACGTGGTCTCCGTGCCGCCCGGCGTGTACCGCGAGGAAATCAACATCGGCGACGAAGACGCGCTGATGTGCGTGATGCTGGGTGCCAAGAAGCCCATCACGCCCACATACCCGCCCGAGCACCCTCTGGCAAAAATCAAACGCTAGGCTAGAAATGGAGCACCCCCTGAGGCGCTTCGCGCCTTCCCCCTTGAAAGGGGGACGACAGCCTCGCGGCGGGGCGGTGCAGCCGGCGCAGGCCCTCGCTTGCTGTCCCTGGCGGGGATCGTGCCAGTCTCATGGCTGAAGGGCCATGCCATCGCCATGGATAACTGAAATGACCCCCTCGGTAACAGCATGCATGGAGCAGCGCCTTCAGGCGCAGTTTCCCGAACACCTCATCGCCCTGCCCGGGGGCGCCCAGGTCGCCTGGCGCGAGGCCGGCGACACGGCCTCGGACTTTGCCGTGGTGATGCTGCACGGCATCAGCTCGGGCGCCGCGTCCTGGATGGACGTGGCCCTGGCGCTGGCGCCGCGCACGCGTGTGCTGGCCTGGGGCGCGCCCGGCTATGGCCGCTCCACGCCGCTGACACCCGCCGCGCCCACGGGCGCCGACTACGCCCGCGTGCTGGAGCAGTCGCTGCAGGCGCTGGGCGTGCGCCGCTGCCTGCTGGTGGGTCACTCGCTGGGTGCGCTCATGGGCACGCCCTGGGCGGTGCAGGCCGGTGCCGGGCGCGTGCAGCAACTGGTGCTGATCAGCCCCGCTGGCGGCTATGGCGCACCCGGCATGGGCGAGCAGCAGGCCAAGGTACGCCAGGGCCGTCTTGCGGCCCTGCAGGAAAAAGGCATCGAAGGCCTGGCTGCCGCCATCGACCAGCGCCTGGTCTCGCCCGCCGCGCCCGAGCCCGTGCGCCAATGGGTGCGCTGGAACACGGCGCGCCTGCATGCCGCAGGCTACGCCCAGGCCGTGGAGCTGCTGTGCGGCAGCGACCTGGGGCAGGCGGCGGGGCGCCTTGCCATGCCGGTCGAGGTCTGGGTGGGAGAGCACGACGTGGTCACGCCGCCGGCCGCCTGCGCGGCCTGGGCCGCAAGACTGGGGGCGCGGTACGTTACGCTTGCGGCAGCCGGCCATGCCTCTGTCGTCGAACAACCTGCGGATGTCGCACAGAGGCTGGCCACCCTGCTGACCTGATGGCCTACCTGCCCGAATTGCGATGAGCGATACCTCCGAAACCCTCTCGAACGACAACGACCGCTACACCGTCCCCGCGCTGGAGCGCGGCCTGCGCCTGCTGGCCTGCTTCACGCCTTCGCAGCCCGTGTGGAGCGCGCCCGACCTGGCGCGCACCCTGGCGCTGCCCCGGTCCACGGTGTTCCGGATGCTGACGACGCTGGAGGGCATGGGGTATCTGCAACGCTCGGGCACCGAATACCGGCTGGGCCTGGCCGTGCTGCGCCTGGGCTACGACTACCTGTCCACCCAGCCGCTGGCCCAGCTGGCCGAGCCCGTGCTGCAGTCGCTGTGCGACCGGCTGGGCTTCACCACCAACCTGGCGCTGCTGGACGGCACCTCGGTGGTCTACGTGGCGCGCATCGCGCCGGCCGGCGCCTTCCAGGGCGCCGTGCGCGTGGGCTCGCGGCTGCCGGCCCATGCCACCGTGCTGGGCCGGGCACTGCTGCAGGACATGGACGTGGACCAGCTGCGCGCCCTGTTCGGCGGCAGCGAACTGCCCCAGTTCTCGGAAAGCACGCCGCGCAGCGTGGAGCAGTTGCTGCAGTTGCTGCAGCAGGACCATGAACGCGGCTACGCCATGGGCGAGGGCTTCTACGAGCCCGGCGTCTCCAGTATCGCCGCGCCCGTGCGCGATGCGCAGGGGCGCATCGTGGCGGGCCTGGGCATGGCCGTGGCCTTCACCGAAATCGCTCCCGGCCGCATGGCCGACTGGGTGGAGCAGGTACGTGCCGCCGCCGATGAGCTGGCCGGCCACCTGCGCACCCAGCATCCCGGTTTTCTGCGCTGAACGGATGGTGGGCACACCGGCCGCCAGCGCATTCCTTCCCAGAAAGATATGACGATGAAGATTGCTGTGATTGGCTGCGGTGCGATTGGCGCCAGCGTGCTCGAACTGCTCAAGGGACATGCCGCCGTGCAGGTGGGCTGGGTGCTTGTGCCGGAAGTGACCGACGCCGTGCGCGCCACCCTGGCCCTGCATGCGCCCCAGGCGCGTGCCGTGCCTTCGCTGGCGGCCGAAGACCGGCCCGACCTCATCGTGGAGTGCGCGGGCCATGCCGCCATCGAGGAGCATGTGCTGCCCGCCCTGCGGCGCGGCATTCCTGCCGTCGTGGCCTCCATCGGCGCACTCAGCGCCCCGGGCATGGCCGAGGCCGTGCAGGCGGCGGCCGAGGCCGGAGGCACCCAGGTGCAATTGCTGTCGGGTGCCATCGGCGGCGTGGATGCGCTGGCCGCTGCGCGCATCGGCGGCCTGGACGAAGTGGTCTACACCGGCCGCAAGCCGCCCCTGGCCTGGACCGGCACGCCCGCAGAACAGCGCTGCGACCTCGCCAGCCTCCAGGAAGCCTTCTGCATCTTCGAAGGCAGCGCACGCGAGGCCGCCCAGCTCTACCCCAAGAACGCCAACGTGGCCGCCACCCTGTCGCTGGCCGGCATGGGCCTGGACCGCACCACGGTGCGCCTGTACGCCGACCCGGGCGTGGACGAGAACGTGCACCATGTGGCCGCGCGCGGCGCCTTCGGGTCCATGGAATTGACCATGCGCGGCAAGCCGCTGGCGGCCAACCCCAAGACCTCGGCCCTCACCGTCTACAGCGTGGTGCGCGCCGTGCTCAACCAGGCCACGGCCATTGCCATCTGAGCCGCGCCGGGCACAGGCTCGCGGCACAATGGGCGCTTTCGCCCCGCAGGCGGCCCCCGGGCCGCCTTTGCTTTTTCCCTGTGCCGTTGAAAGAGAAGCCACCATGACCATCGCCATCCTCAGTGCCCTGCCGCAGGAACAGGAAGGCCTGGTCCATGCCCTGTCCGACGCCCAGGGCACGGCCCACGCCGGCCGCATGTTCTGGCGCGGGCGCCTGCACGGGCACGACGTGGTCTGCGCGCTGTCGGGCATAGGCAAGGTGGCGGCCGCCACCACGGCCACGGCGCTGATCGAGCGCTTCGGCGCGCGCCGCATCGCCTTCACCGGCGTCGCCGGCGGCCTGGGCGAAGGCGTGCGCGTGGGCGATGTGGTCGTGGCCGACGAATACCTGCAGCACGACCTGGACGCCTCGCCCATCTTCCCGCGCTGGGAAATGCCCGGCTACGGACGCACGCGCCTGCCCTGCGACCCTGAAATGACCGCCGCGCTGCTGGCGGCCGCCCAGGCCTGCGTGGCCGAGGCGGGCGAAGACCTGCGCGCCGCCCACGCCACCACGGCGCCGCGCGCGCACCAGGGGCTGATTGCCAGCGGTGACCAGTTCGTGGGCACGGCGGGCGCTTCTTGCGCCCTGGCGCTGGGCCTGCGTGCTGCAGGGCATGAGGTGCTGGCGGTGGAGATGGAAGGCGCCGCCGTGGCGCAGGCCTGCCTGGACTATGGCGTGCCGTTTGCGGCCATGCGGACTGTTTCCGATCGGGCGGATGACAGTGCGCATGTGGACTTTGCGGAGTTTGTGAGGGTGGTGGCGAGTCGGTATGCGTTGCGGGTGGTGGATGGGTTTTTGCGGCGGCTGTCGGCGCAGCGCTGAGCGGTCGTGCTTTTATGCCGCTGATGCCTGGAAAACCGTCGCATCGTCCAGTTCAAAGTGCAAAGCCGTGCCAAGCGCCACGCTGGCGCGGGCCAACGTGGCCAGGGTGACGCCGGTGTCGTTTTCGTCCAGCAGGCGGTTCACCACCATGCGGCTGGTGCGCATGCGTGTCGCCATCTCGGTCTTGCTGACTTTCTGGGCTTTCATCGCCTGTGCGAATTGCGAGGAAATCACCCGCTTCACTGCGATAGCTGTGGCCTCCTCAAGCAGGCCTTCTTCTTCGAGGAAGTCATCGAAATTGCTGCCTAGATGTTTGTTCATGGTGTATTCCTCAGCTTCTTGAGCCGGTTTCTGGCAGTTGTCAGATCCGGCGCGGGGGTCTTGGCCGACTTCTTGATGAAGCCATGCAGCAGAACCATTTTTCCATTCTGGGCCGTGAATAGGACACGTGCGATGCCATCGCCAATGCTGCACCGCACCTCCCACAGTCCTGGCTCCATCTTGCGTACTACGGGCATGCCCAGAGGCCAGTTGTATTGGACAGTCTTGATATCGGCGCCGATGGCTTTGCGGTCTTCCACCGTAAGTTCAAGAAGCCAGTCACGCACGGGCTCCTTGCCGGCATCGGACCGGTAGAAGACAACGGAAAGAATGGGCTCTTCCATCGGAAAAGTGTATCTAAAAAAGTACTATTTTGCTGCGTGTCGTTGCTGATGACCGTGTAGCCCGTGTGTCATCGGAGGCCAAAGCCTTGACGCTGGACGCGAGGGGAATTCCTGCCACTGCGATTGCTTGGTTTCGATGCCTGGTTCCTGGCCTGGCAGCCGATGGCCCATCTTGATGCGCCAAGAAAGGTCAGGTCAAAGACGGCAACCCGAATGCCTGCGACCCCTTCGCTGCGCTCGGCCGGATGTGGCCGCCCTCGCGGCTATGGGCTTTGAGTGGGGTCGCAACCTACGCTTCTGGCTTCGCCTTGCACATAGTCGGCCAGTGACTCAGCGCCGTCGCGGATGGCGCGCAGTGCGTGAGCCATGGCTTGCGGACGTCGCAAGTCTTCTGGGGCATGGAGGCTGGCCAATGCAAGTTGGGCCAGGGCCCGTATTTCGTTGCAGCCTTCCTGTACCCATCCATTGGTGTCGGTGATGGTGCGAGCCAGTTGCTCGAAGCTGGCGCGCGTGGGAAGAGCGGTGCGCTGATCGTTCATGTTTTCGTACTCCTGTGCGAGACGGAAACACCCGACCTGCGTTTTCAAGCGCAGAAAGGGTGGATGGGATGTTGAAAACACGCACACAGACGTGCGGGCAGCCTTGCGGGTAGCCCCATCCCATCCAAAACCGTGTGGACGTGCGGGTGCGATGCCCACTGTCCAAGTGTTCAGACGTGACGAGGCCTCACTTTCGGGGAGGCTCTGCCGCTGTGTGTTGATGGTGTTTTCAAGCACCAGCCCCGGAACAGGGGGCCACCGAAATCATAGAGGCATTCCACAACCCCGCCTCAAACCCCAGGCCGAGCGAAGCGACGGCCCGCACCCCACTCCCCGTATGAACGCGCCCGCAGGGCGGGCATGTCCTCGCAAGCCATAAAAACGCCCCCATCCAAAACACACCCAGACACACCTCTGTCATCCATTTCCCACACGTCTCCGTGTTTTCCCCAATCCCACCCCGAACCATCAGTCCTAAACTCACGCTTGTTTCAAGAAAAAAGTGTCATTTCAAATTTGAAACAGACACAAACCCCCTTCGATTGAGGTACGCCATGAACACCACGCCCTCCACAGGCCAGCTTGCCGGCCGCCGCATCCTCGTCACAGGCTCGGCGCGCGGCCTGGGCTTTGCGTTCGCCAAGGCCTTTTGCGAGCAGGGCGCGCGTGTCGCCATGGCCGATCTGCGCGAGGAGCTGCTGGCCGAGTCCGTGGCCCGGCTGCGTGCGCAGGGCTTCGAGGCCCATGGCTTCGGGCTGGATGCCGGCAATCCGGAGTCGATAGAGCGCTGCGCGCAGCAGGCCGTGCAGGCGCTGGGCGGGCTGGACGGCCTGGTGAACAACGCGGCCGTGACCGATTCGGGCGGCAAGGGCATGGACGACATCGATCTGGACAAGTGGGACCAGGTGATGAACGTGAACGTGCGCGGCGTGTGGCTGATGACGCGCGCCTGCCGCGCCGCGCTGCGTGACAGCGGCCGGGGCGCCATCGTGAACCTGGCGTCCGATACCGCGATGTGGGGCGCCCCCAACCTGATGGCCTATGTGGCCAGCAAGGGCGCGGTGATGGCCATGACGCGTTCCATGGCGCGCGAGCTGGGCGCCGACGGCATCACCATCAACGCCGTGGCGCCGGGCCTGGTGCTGGTGGAGGCCACGGAATACGTGCCCGAGCACCGCCACCGCCTGTACATCGACCAGCGCGCGCTGCAGCGCGAGCAGCGGCCCGAGGATGTGTCGGGCGCCGTGGCCTATGCGCTGTCCGATGGCGCGCGCTTCGTGACGGGGCAGGTGCTGCCCGTCAACGGCGGCTTCGTCATGAATTGAAGGGGTTTCGCCATGACCGACACCCCCTCTTCCGGGAATGCCGAGAGCGCCGACAGCGCGGACAACGGCACCGACAAGTACATGGTGCCCGCGCTGGAGCGCGGCCTGCGCCTGCTGCAGGAGTTCGGGCGCGGCAATGCCACGCTGGGCGCGCCCGAGCTGGCCCGCCGCCTGCAGCTGCCGCGCGCCACGGTGTTCCGCATGCTCAACACGCTGGAGGCCATGGGCTTTCTGCAGCGTGCCGAGGGCAGCAATGACTACCGGCTGGGCCTGTCCGTGCTGCGCCTGGGCTTCGAGTTCCTGTCGTCCATGGACCTGACCGAGCTGGGCCAGCCCGTGATCGCACGGCTGTGCGGCGAGATCCGCTACCCCTGCAACATCGTGGTGCGTGATGGCCGCTCCATCGTCTATGTGGCCAAGGTCACGCCACCCACGCCGCTGACCAGTTCGGTGCGTGTGGGCACGCGCCTGCCCGCCCATGCCACGGCCCTGGGCCGCGTGCTGCTGGCCGACCTGTCCCTGCCCGAGCTGCGCGCGCTCTATCCCGAGGAGCACCTGGAAGCGCACACGCCCAAGACGCCGCGCACGGTGCTGGACCTGTTCAACCTGGTCGAGGCCGACCGCGAGCGCGGCCATGTGTTCAGCGAGGGCTTCTACGAAAGCTCTATCTGCACCATCGCCGCCCCCGTGCGCGACCACAGCGGCCGCGTGGTGGCGGCGCTGGGTACGACGGTTCCCGCGCCCCATGTGGAGGAGGGCCGTGCCGAGACCCTGATCGCCGGCGTCTGCGACGCGGCGGCCGAGCTGTCCGAGCTGCTGAACTACCGCCCGCAAGCGCAGACGCAAACGCAGACGGCACAGCTGCTTTCCCTCAATTCCCGGCGCGCAGGAGGCGGCCATGTTTGATTCCCAACTCAAGGACACCACGGCCGTCGTCACCGGCGGCTCTTCGGGCATTGGCCTGGCCACGGTCGATCTGCTGCTGTCGCAGGGCGCGCGTGTCGCCCTGTGCGGGCGCAGCGCCGAACGCCTGGATCAGGCCGTGCAGCAACTGCGCGGACGCCATCCCGAGGCCCGCCTGTTCGCCCAGGCCTGCGACGTGCTCGACGCCGCCCAGGTGCAGCAGTTCGCGCGTGACAGCGAGGCTGCGCTGGGTCCGGCCTCCATCCTCGTGAACAACGCGGGCCAGGGCCGGGTCTCGACGTTTGCCAGCACCGACGATGCGGCCTGGACCGAGGAGCTGCACCTGAAGTTCTTCTCGGTGCTGCATCCCACGCGCGCCTTTTTGCCGCAGCTCGAGCGCACGGCTGAGCCGGCCATCGTCTGCGTCAATTCGCTGCTGGCCTCGCAGCCCGAGCCGCACATGGTGGCCACCTCGGCCGCGCGCGCCGGCCTCAAGAACCTGGTGCGCTCCATGGCCACCGAGTTCGCGCCCAAGGGCGTGCGCGTCAACGGCATCCTGGTCGGCCTGATCGAGTCCGGCCAGTGGCGCCGCCGCTTCGAGGCGCGCGAGGACCGCAGCCAGGACTGGAACGCCTGGAGCGCCGACCTCGCCCGCAAGAAGTCCATTCCGCTGGGCCGCCTGGGCTCGCCCGACGAGGCCGCGCGCGCCATCTTCTATCTCGCCACGCCCCTGTCCTCCTACACGACCGGCAGCCACATCGACGTCTCCGGTGGTCTTGCACGGCAAGCGTAGTGCTCCAGCCCCTTCACCCGATTCAAAGCAGAACATGACTTCTTCCGCATCCAAAATCACCGTCGGCGCCGTTGTGGCCCAGTTCCTCGAACACTGCGGCGTGCAGGCCGCGTTCGGGGTGATCTCCATCCACAACATGCCCATCCTGGACGCGATGCATGCGCGCGGCAGGGTCCGCTTCGTGATGGCGCGCGGCGAGGCCGGCGCCGGCAACATGGCCGATGCCTGCGCGCGTTCCACCTCCAGCCTGGGCGTGTGCATCACCAGCACCGGCCCGGCCGCCGGCAACATTGCGGGCAGCCTGGTGGAGGCCTATACGGCCGGCACGCCGCTGCTGCACATCACGGGCCAGATCGAGACGCAGTACCTGGACCAGAAGCTGTCGTACATCCACGAGGCGCCCGACCAGCTGACCATGCTGGGCGCCGTGTCCAAGGCGGCGTTCCGCGTGCGCAGCGCCGAGACCTGCCTGTCCACCCTGAAGGCCGCCGTGCAGGCCGCCATGACCGCGCCGACCGGCCCGGTGAGCGTTGAGATTCCCATCGACATCCAGCAGACCGTGATCGACATGCCGGCCGACCTGTCGCCGCTGCCGGTGGCCGTGCTGGCTCCCAGCGAGGCATCGCTGGATGCGCTGGCCGACACGCTGGCCAAGGCACGCCGCCCGCTGCTGTGGCTGGGTGGCGGCGCACGCCACGCAGTCGCTGCCGTGCAGCGCCTGAAGGCGCTGGGCTTCGGCATCGTCAGCACGGGCCAGGGCCGCGGCATCGTGGCCGAGGACGATCCGGCCTCGCTGGGCGCCTACAACATCCAAAAGCCCGTGGAGGCCTTCTACCAGCGCTGCGACGCCATGCTGGCCGTAGGCACGCGCCTGCGCAGCAACGAAACGTTGAAGTACGAACTGAAGCTGCCGCGCCCGCTGCTGCGCATCGATGTGGACGCCGCCCAGCAGGGCCGCTGCTATGCCGATGACGGCTTTGTCTGCGGCGACTCGGCCCTGGCGCTGACGGGCCTGGCCGACCGGCTGGAGGCGCGCGGCTACAAGGCCGACCCCGAGCTGCTGGCCGACCTGCGCCAGGTGCACGACGAGGCCGTGGCCACCATGCGCGACGGCCTGGGCCCGTACAGCGTGCTGGTGCAGGAGCTGCAAAAGGCCGTGGGCCGCAACTTCAACTGGGTGCGCGACGTGACCGTCTCCAACAGCACCTGGGGCAACCGCGAGCTGCGCTTTTTCGAGCCCAACGCGGGTGTGCACGCCACGGGCGGCGGCATCGGCATGGGCATGCCCATGGCCATCGGCGCGGCCGTGGGCGCGGCGGTCAGCGGCTCGGGCCGCAAGACGCTGGGCCTGGCGGGCGATGGCGGCTTCATCCTGAACCTGGGCGAGCTGGCCACGCTGGTACAGGAAGAGTGCGACACCCTGATCGTGCTGATGAACGACCAGCGCTACGGCGTGATCCAGAACATCCAGGACGCCTCCTACGGCGGCCGCCGCTGCTATGTGGAGCTGCACACGCCCGACTACGCGCAGCTGTGCGCCTCCATCCAGCTGCCCCATGCCCGCGTGCAAGACCTCAAAGAGCTGCCGGCGGTGCTGCAGTCGGCCTGGACGAAGAAGGGCCCCTTCCTGCTGGAGATCGACATGCGTGCCATCGGCAATTTCAAGGCCACGTTCTCTGGCCCGCCCGTGAACAAGCTGGACCAGATCCCGGCCACCAGCACGGCGTCCAAGGCCGCCTGAGGCGGCTGGATTCGAACGAACGAGAGAGGCTCACCATGTCGAACCTGGAACTGCTCCCCATCAATATCGCCGGCGAATGGCGCCTGGGCGGCGGTGGCGAATCCACCACGCTCTATCCCGCCACCGGCGAAGTGGTGGGCCGCCTGCGCGCGCCCAGCCTGGAGGATGTGGAAGAGGCCATCCAGAAGGCCGACCACGCCTTCCGCACCAGCGGCTGGGCCCAGAAAAAGCCCCATGAGCGCGCGGCCGTGCTGCACCGCGTGGCCCAGCTGATCCGCGAGCGCGCCGAGCCCCTGGCCCAGCTGCAGCGCCTGGACAACGGCAAGCCCATCAAGGAAACACGCATGCTGGTGGCCAGCGCCGCCGCCACCTTCCAGTTCTTTGCAGCGGCCTGCGAGACCATGGAGGAAACCATCACGCCCTCGCGCGGCGACTTCATGACCATGAGCGTGTACGAGCCCATGGGCGTGGTGGCGGCCATCACGCCGTGGAACTCGCCGATCGCCAGCGAGGCGCAAAAGCTGGCGCCCGCGCTGGCCGCCGGCAACGCCGTGGTCGTCAAGCCCGCCGAGGCCACGCCGCTGCTGGCGCTGGAGCTGGCGAAGATCTGCGAAGAGGCCGGCGTGCCCAAGGGCCTGGTCAGCGTGCTGCCGGGCCGGGGCTCGGTGATCGGCGACGCCATCACCAAGCATCCGCTGGTCAAGCGCGTGTCGTTCACGGGCGGCACGTCCACGGGCAAGCACATCGCCCACATCGCGGCCGACAAGATGATGCCGGTCTCGCTGGAGCTGGGCGGCAAGTCGGCCACCATGGTGCTGGCCGATGCCGACATCGACCATGCCGTCAACGGCGTGCTCTACGGCATCTTCAGCTCCTCGGGCGAGTCGTGCATCGCGGGCTCGCGCCTGTTCGTGGCGCGCAGCCTGCATGCCGAATTCATGCAGCGCCTGACGGCCAAGGCCGCTGCGCTGCAGGTGGGCGACCCGGCCGACGAGCGTACGCAGATGGGGCCGCTGATCACCGCCAAGCACCGCGAATCCATAGAGAGCTATGTGGCCCTGGGCCTGTCCGAGGGCGGCCGGCTGCTCACGGGCGGCCAGCGGCCCGAGGGCGCGCAGTTCGAGCGCGGCTACTACTACCGCCCCACCATCATCGACGGCGTGAAGAACGACTGGCAGATCTGCCAGCAGGAAATCTTCGGCCCCGTGCTCGTGGCCATGCCCTTCGACAACGAGGACGACCTGCTCGCCCAGGCCAACGACAGCGTCTACGCGCTGGCCGCCGGCATCTGGACGCGCGACTACAAGAGCGCCTGGCGCATTGGCCGCGCCGTGCAGGCCGGCACCGTCTGGATCAACACCTACAAGCAGTTCTCCATCTCCACGCCCTTCGGCGGCTGGCGCGACAGCGGCCTGGGCCGCGAGAAGGGACGGCTGGGCATACAGCAGTACATGGAGCAAAAGAGCATGTACTGGGGCTTGAACGACCAGCCTTTGGCCTGGGCGAACTGAAAGGGAATCGACATGAGCGTACTGGGCATAGACGAAATCACCTACGGCGCGGACGACCTGGCCACCTGCCGCCGCTTCTTCCTGGACTGGGGCCTGGCGCTGGTGCAGGAAGCGGACGACCGGCTGGTGTTCGAGACCCTCAACGGCTGCCGCGTGATCGTGGCCGCCGTGGACCATCCCGATCTGCCGCCCGCCATCGAGGCCGGCCCCACGCTGCGCGAGGTGGTCTGGGGTGTGGAAAGCGAGGCGGACCTTGCGCTGTACGCCAGCCGCATTGCCGCGCTGCCGGGCTTCACACAGGGCCAGGGGCGCATAGGCTGCACCGACCCCAACGGCCTGTCCGTGCGCCTGCAGGTCACGCAAAAGCGTGATGTGGATGTGCAAGGCGCCGCCTACAACACCTGGAACCGCAAGGACCGCGTCAACCAGGCCAGCCCGGCCTACGAACGCGCCCAGCCCATCGAGGTCGGCCATGTGGTGTTCTTCGTCAAGGACGTGCAGGCCTGCGAGCGCTTCTACGTGGACAACTTCGGCTTCGCGGCCTCGGACCGCTACCCCGAGCGCGGTGCCTTCCTGCGCTGCGCGCCCGACGGCGGCCACCACGACATCTTCCTGCTGCAGCGCCCCGCCAAGGACGCGGGCCTGAACCACGTGGCCTTCACGGTGCGCGACATCCACGAGGTCTTCGGCGGCGGCATGCACATCTCGCGCTGCGGCTGGGACACCCAGCTGGGCCCGGGCCGCCATCCCGTGTCCTCGGCCTATTTCTGGTACTTCCGCAATCCGGCCGGCGCCCTGGTCGAGTACTACGCCGACGAGGACCAGCTCACCGCCGACTGGCAGCCCCGCGAGTTCGAGCCCGGCCCCACGGTGTTTGCAGAATGGGCCATCGATGGCGGCATCGACGGCAACACCCGGCGCCAAAAGGGCGTGGGTACCAGCGACGGGAAATTCATCACCGACAAGCGGCATTGAGACCGCGCCTGACGGCCTACCCCCACAACCCAACCACCCCACGGCCCCCCACCATGAACAAGACACGTCGCCAGGTTTCTCTTGCCGCTGCATTCCTGGCTGCAGCCACGCTGTCCGGCACCGCGATGGCCCAGGCCTATCCGGCCAAGCCCATCACCATCATCGTGGCCTATCCGGCCGGTGGCGACACCGATGCCATGGCGCGCCTGTATGCCGAGAAGCTGTCCACGCGCCTGGGCCAGCCCGTGCTGGTGGACAACCGCCCCGGCGCCAGCGGCACCATCGGCAGCGTGCATGTGGCCAAGGCCTCGCCGGACGGCTACACGCTGCTGCTGGCGCCCAATACCTTCGCCATCGCGCAGTTCGTGCTCAAGACGGCCTCGGGCTCCAGCTACGACGTGCTGCACGGCTTCACGCCCATCGTGCAGACCAGCGTGCAGCCCATGTTCGTGGCCACCAACCAGGCCTCGGGCATCAAGGACATGAAGACCCTGATCGCCCAGGGCAAGCGCGACGGCCTGACCTACGCCAGCCCCGGCAGCGGCTCGCCCATGCACATCCTGGGCGAGATGTTCAACCGCGCCGCCGGCACGCGCATCGCCCACATTCCCTACAAGGGCGTGGCACCTGCCGTCAACGACCTGATCGGCGGCCATGTGCCCACGACCTTCATGACCTGGGGACCGATCGCGCCCTACGTCGGCGGCAAGGTCGCCGCCCTGGCCGTGGCCGACAGCCAGCGCAGCGCGCTGGCCCCCAATGTGCCCACCCTGGCCGAGCTGGGCGTCAAGGATGTGGAAGTGTCCGCATGGCAGGGCCTGTTCGGCCCCAAGGGCATGTCGCCCGAGACCGTGAAGCTGCTGAACACGCACCTCAACGAGATCCTGAAGATGCCCGACGTGGTCTCCAAGATGGCCACCTTCGGCGCGCTGCCCGCAGGCGGCGATCCCGCGAGGCTTGAGAAGACCAATGCAGCGGACTTCAACCGCTTCGGCAAGCTCATCAAAGACCTGGATATCAGGGCTGATTGAGCACCCCCCACACAAGACAGTTTTCGAAGGAGAGAACCATGGCCGCTGATCGCTATCTCGAGCCGCACCAGGCGCGCGAACGTGCCCCCACCCTGATGGAAGACCTGCTGGGCGATTCCATCGAACGCGCCTTCGGCGAAGGCGTGCAGACCCTGCCCGAACTGGTGGCCTACCTCAACCGCAGCGGCCCCTCCGGCGAGAACGGCGAGGCCTGGACCGAAGACAGCTTCCAGGCGCTGATGGCGCGGCTGGGCTATTGATACCGAGCAGGACTGGAGAGCCCCATGAACGTACAAACCATCACCATCGATCCGGTGGACGGCCTGCTCAACAAAGGCCTGAAGAACCTCTGGTACGCGGTCTGCCCCTCGGACTTCGTGAAGACCCAGCCCGTGTCCGTGCGCCGCTTCGGCCGCAAGATCGCGCTGTGGCGCGATGCCGCCGGCCAGGTCCACGCGCTGGAAGACCATTGCCCGCACCGCGGCGCGCCGCTGTCGCAGGGCGTGATCCTGGGCGACCGCCTGGCCTGCCCCTACCACGGCGTGGAAGTGCGCTGCGACGGCACCGTGACCAAGGTGCCCGGCAGCCCCGGCTGCAAGCTCGAAGGCTCGCGCGCGGCGCTGGCCTTCCATGCGCGCGAGGCCCATGGCGCCATCTTTCTCTACAACAGCGACAAGGCCGTTGACGAGGCGCCCGAGTTCACGCTGCCCGAGGAGCTGACCTCGCCCGAGTACTCCAACTTCCTGTGCTATGCCGAGTGGCGCAGCGACTACCGCTATGCGCTGGACAACGTCATGGACCCCATGCACGGCACCTTCCTGCACAAGCAGTCGCACTCCATGGCCGAGGGTGACAGCAAGGCCACGTTCCAGGTGCGCGAGACCGATGACGGCTTCGTCTTCGAGAAGGTGGGCCAGCGCGGCGTGAACTTCGACTGGACCGAGTGGGGCAGCACGGGCGTGCACTGGATGCGCCTGGAGATTCCGTACCCCAAGACCGGCGGCCCCGGCGGCAACTTCGCCATCGTGGCCTGCGTCACGCCCATCAGCGCCGACCTGTGCTCCGTGTTCTTCTGGCGCTGCCGCAAGGTGCAGGGCTGGATGCGCGACACCTGGCGCTTCCTGTACCGCAACCGCCTGGAGGCGCGCCACTGGGCCGTGCTGGAGCAGGACCGGATCATGATGGAGCAGATGGAGCTGGACGCCAACGAGCGCGAGAACCTCTACCAGCACGACATCGGCCTAGTGCGCCTGCGCCGCCACCTGCGCCGCCTGGCCCAGGAGCAGATCGACGAAGGCGCCGCATCATGAGCACCAACCTCCAGGCCTTCGTGCACACGCTGCGCTTCGAGGCCCAGGACACCATCAGCGTGGACCTGCGGCCCGTGGCGGGCGGGGAGCTTCCCGCCTTCACGCCGGGCTCGCACATCGATCTGCACCTGCCCAACGGCCTGGTGCGCAGCTACTCGCTGAGCAACCCCAGCGAGGAGCGCCACCGCTACGTGGTCGGCGTGCTGCGCGACCGCGCCAGCCGCGGTGGCTCGCGCTGCGTGCACGAGTCGCTGCGCGTGGGAATGCCCATCACCATCTCCGAGCCGCGCAACCATTTCGCGCTGGACGAAAGCGCCGCGCACACCGTGCTGGTGGCCGGCGGCATCGGCATCACGCCGCTGCTGTGCATGGCACGCCGCCTCAAGGGCCAGGGCCGCTCGTTCGAGATGCTGTACTTCGCCCGCGAGCGCAAGGGCGCGGCCTTCCTGGAAGAGCTGCAGGCGCTGGGCATGCCGCTGCACCTGCACTTCGACAGCGAGGCCGGCGGCCCGCCCGACCTGCGCGCGCTGCTGGCCCAACGCCAGCCCGACGCGGGCACGCACCACTACGCCTGCGGCCCCACGCCCATGCTGGACGCCTTCGAGAAGTTCTGCGCCGAGCTGGGCCACGCCAACGCCCACATCGAGCGCTTCACGCCCGTGGAGGTCAAGGCCGCCGACGATGCGCGCAGCAACTACACGGTGGAACTCAAGCGCAGCGGCCGCTTCATCGAGATCACGCCCGAGAAGTCGCTGCTCGACACCCTGCTGGATGCCGGCATCCAGATGGACCACAGCTGCTGCGAAGGTGTCTGCGGCTCCTGCGAGACGCGCGTGCTCGAAGGCATTCCGGACCACCGCGACTCGGTGCTCAGCCCCAAGGAAAAGGCCAGCAACAAAGTGATGATGGTCTGCGTTTCCGGCTGCAAGAGCGAACGTTTAGTGCTCGATATCTGAGCAGGCAATCAGACCTGCACGGCAACAACCCACCACCCCCAAGCCCCCCAAGCCCCCCAAGCCACCACCCCAGAGGAGACAACCCCATGAAAACCATCCATACGCCCATGCTGGGCGTGGCGCTAGCCTGCCTGGCGTCCTTGCCCAGTGCCGCTTCGGCGCAGTCCAAGGTCGAGATCTTCGGCGTCGTCGATGTCGGCGTCACGCACCTGAACGGCTCCGGCCCGTCCAAGACCGGCCTGTCCACGGGCGGCGCCAACATCAGTCGCCTCGGCTTTCGCGGCACGGAAGAGCTGGGCGGCGGCCTGCGCGCTGGCTTCTGGCTGGAGGCGGGCATGGACGTGGACAGCGGCTCGGGCAAGGCCAGCGGTGGCGGCCTGAGCTTCAACCGCCGCTCCACCGTGAGCCTGTCGGGCGACTTCGGCGAAGTGCGCCTGGGCCGCGATGACTCGGCCACCTTCCTGAGCACGCTGATCTTCGACCCCTTCCTCACCAACGGCGTGGGCGGCACCATGGGCTTCACCATGCTGGGCATTCCCGGCACGGGCACGGCCACGGGCGGCGCGCCCATCCAGATCAGCAACGCGGTCAGCTACTTCCTGCCGCAGAACCTGGGCGGCTTCTACGGCCAGGTGCAGGTGGCCATGGGCGAGCAGGCGCGCAGCGCACCCAACAAGAACCAGGGCGACTACCGCGGCCTGCGCTTCGGCTACCGCCAGGGCCCCTTCAACGGCGCACTGGCCACGGGCAAGTTCTATGGCGACAGCGATGCGACCAACCTCACGGCCAGCAACGTGGGCCTGAGCTGGGACTTCGGCGTGGCCAAGCCCATGCTGCTGTGGGCCAGCGAAAAGCGCGGCGCCCTCAAGGTCACCGCCCTGCAGCTGGGCGTGACCGCGCCCGTGGGCATGGGCGAGTTCAAGGCCTCCTACGGCCACTACAACACCGACGGCAGCAATGCCGACTGGAACAAGATCAGCGTGGGCTACGGGCACAACCTGTCCAAGCGCACCCAGGTCTACGGCACGGTGGCCTTCCTCAAGAACAAGGACGGCGCGGCCAAGTCCATCGGCGTGCAGGGCCTGTCGGCCCCGGGCACCACGCTGGGCGGCCGCTCCTCCGGCTTCGAGGTGGGCGTGCGCCACTTCTTCTGATACAGCCCATCGGGCGATAGAGACTTGCCATGAAAGATATGCGTGCGGCCCGCTGGTGGGGGGTGATCAGCCTCTTCATCATCGTCGCCATCTCCTATGTGGACCGGATCAACCTTTCGATCCTCATCCTCGACCAGGGATTTCTGGACCACATCGGGCTGACGCACGACGACCGCACGCGCCAGGGCCTGCTGGCCACGGCCTTCATGGTGGGCTACGGCGTTTCTTCCTTCGTGTTGACGCCGTTTTGCGCGGCGCTCTTCGGCGTGCGCCGAAGCCTGGTGGTCGGCCTGCTGCTGTGGGGCGCCGTGTCCTTTCTGTCCCCGGCCATGAACAGCTATGGCCTGCTGCTGGCCTCGCGCATCCTGCTGGGCATCTCCGAAGGACCGCTGTACTCGCTGGCGGGCAGCTACATCAAGGCGCATTTCCAGAGCCACGAGAACGGCCTGCCCAACTCCTTCGTGAACATGGGCACGGGACTGGGGCTGGCGGTGGGCTATCCGCTGATCGGCTACCTGGTGGCCGGCCATGACTGGCAGACCTCGTTCCACGTGCTGGGCCTGATCAATGTGGCCATCGGCATTCCGCTGGTGCTGGCCTTCATCCGCATGCCCCGCGTGGACACCGGCATGCCGCGCCCGCGCTCGCTGGGCGAGGCGGTGGGCCAGGTCGGCCAGATCGTGCGCGGCGCCATGCACACGCGCTATCTGGTGCTGGTGGCCGTGCTGTCGGCGGCCTTCTTCTCCTACCTCTGGGGCAGCAGCAACTGGCTGCCGGCCTACCTGGAGTCGCGCGGCTTTTCGCTGCGCGAGATGGGCTGGCTGGCCTCGCTGCCGCAGTACGCCACGGTATTGGCCGTGCTGGTCGGCGGCATCGTCATCGACCGCCTGCCGCGCCGCCAGGTGCCGCTGATCTTCGTCGGCGGCAGCCTGGGCCTGGCGCTGGCCATCTGGCTGGCCATCCACATGGAAGACCGCTACGCGGCGGCCTACTGCCTGATCGCCGCCAACTTCTGCTGGGGCCTGATGAGCCCGGCCATCCCCAGCACCGTGCAGTACTGCGCGCGGCCCGAGCATGTGGCCAGCGCCTACGGCGTCGTCAACGGCACGGCGACCCTGGTGGCGGGCTTCATGCCCGCGCTCATGGGGGCCGTCATCGGCTGGACATCGCATTCGGCCGGCGGCGGTTTCGTTGCCGGCTTCGGCCTGCTGGTGGGCACGCAGCTGGTGGTCATGGTCTGCGGCCTGGTGCTGTGGCTGCGCGAGCGCGGCCAGGGCACCCACGGTGCCAGCGATGCCCGGGATACGTCCGCGCGCACGGCCTGACCTGCACTACAGCGCGCCCGCTGCGGCGCACTGCTCCAGAAACGTCACCAGGGCCTGCACGCGCGCCGTGCGTCCCTTGCGCGTGGGCACCAGCAGGGTGACGGGCGCGCTGCCGAAATGCCAGTCGGGCAGCACGCGCACCAGCCGGCCCTCGGCAATGGCCGGTGCCATGTCCCATTGCGAACGCAGCACCAGGCCCAGGCCCTGTTCGGCCCAGTGGCGGGCCACGCCGCCATCGTTGGTCACATAGGACGGCGTCACACGCAGGGTCTGGCCGTCCACGGCACGCCGGCTTGCGGCGGGGCGCAGGTGCCACAGCGTCACATCCTCCTCGTTCTCGCGGATGCAGATGCAGGCGTGCTCCAACAGCTCGCGCGGCGTGGCGGGCGTGCCATGGCGGCGCAGGTAGTCGGGGCTGGCGCACAGCCAGCGGTCGTTGGCAGCCAGCTCGCGCGCCACCCAGGAGGAGTCGCGCACCGTGCCGATGTGGACCACGGCATCGGCATCGTGGCGGTCGGGGAAAGGCGTTTCGCGCAGGTCCAGCTGCAGTTTCAGTTGCGGGTGCTGGCGCGTGAAGGGCACCAGGGCCGGGGCCAGCCGGCTGCGCCCGTAGCCGAAGGGTGCGGCCAAGCGCAGCGTGCCGCCCAGCTGGCGGGCATCGCCGTGCAGCGAGTCGCGCAACTCCTCGATCTGGCCCAGCAGCCGCACGGCCTCGCGGGCAAAGCGCTCGCCCTCGGGTGTCAGCGCCAGGCGCCGCGCGCTGCGGTTGGCCAGGGACAGGCCCAGTTCGGCCTCCAGTCGGCGCAGGCGCATGGACAGTGCAGGCGGTGTCACGTCAAGCGCACGGGCCGCCGCGCTCAGCGAGCTTTCGCGCAGCAAGGCGGCGGCAAGCTGCAGGTCTTCGATGGCAATCATTCAATTTGCCTTAACGATTGATGACGGCGGATTTAACCACGACCATGGTCTTGGTCCGTACAGTGCCAAGGCATGAACACCCCATACCCCACCTCTGCCGCATGGCCCCGGGCCGTGCTCTTCGACCTGCTGACCGCCTTGCTGGACTCCTGGACCGTCTGGAATGCGGCCGCCGGCAGCGAGGCTGCCGGGCGCGACTGGCGCGCCGAATACCTGCGTCTGACCTATGGCTGCGGCGCCTACCAGCCCTATGAGGATCTGGTGCGCACGGCGGCCCGCAACCGGGGCCTGCCCGAGGCGGTGGCCGACAGGCTGGAGGCGCAATGGGAGCAGCTGCAGCCCTGGGATGGCGCACGCGAGCTGCTGGCCGCCCTGCGCCCGCACTGCCGCCTGGCCGTGGTGACCAATTGCTCCGAGCGCCTGGGTCAACGTGCCGCCGCGCTGCTGGGAGTGGATTGGGATGTGGTGGTGACCTCGGAAGCAGCAGGCTTCTACAAGCCCGACCCCCGGCCCTACCAGCTGGCGCTGGACCGGCTGGGGCTGCCTGCGGGCCAGGCCGCCTTCGTGGCCGGATCGGGCTATGACCTGTTCGGCACCTCGGCCGTGGGCCTGCGTACCTTCTGGCACAACCGCGTGGGCCTGTCGCGGCCCACGGGCGCGCCGCAGGCCGAGGCCGAAGCACCCACGCTGGCGCCGGCACTGCCCTGGCTCAGGGACTTTTCCCCGCAGCAGGGCTGAACCCCGAGGGTGCAGCCGGTGCTGTGCCCGCCGTCCTTTTCTGTCCACCCTTGTGAGGAGCCTGCCATGCAGCTGCGTCCAGCCCTGCCGTTGTCCCTTGTGTCCGCATTCCCGGTCCTGTCCATCGTCTGTGCCATGGCGTGGAGCCAGGGAGCCCTGGCGCAGGCCGGCGCTGCCTTTCCGGCCAGGCCGGTCACGCTGGTCGTGCCGTTTCCCCCGGGAGGCCCCAGCGATGCGCTGGCCCGTGCCGTGGCTCAGAAGATGGGGGAGCATCTGGGCCAACCCCTGGTGATCGAGAACCTGGGTGGCGCCAATGGAACCATCGGCCTGAACCAGGCGCGCAAGGCCGCCGCCGACGGCTACACCCTGTCCTTTGGCGGCATAGGCACGCATGTGGTCAATGTGGCCTTGTACCGCAAGCTGCCCTATGACCCCGTGGCCGACTTCGCCCCTGTGGGACCTGCGGGCGCGGCGCCCATGCTGCTGCTGGCGCGTGCCAATCTGCCGGCCTCCGATCTGCGCCAGTTCGCCGAGTGGCTCAAGCGCAACCAGGCCGCAGCCTCCTATGGCAGCGCCGGCGTGGGCTCGATATCGCACTATGGGTGCGTGCTGCTGCTGTCGGCGCTGGGCCAAAGCCCCACCCATGTTCCCTATCGCGGGATCGCGCCTGCCATGAACGATCTCATGGGCGGACAGACCGATTTCATGTGCGACCAGACGACGACGGCGCTGCCGCAGATCGCGGGCGGCCGCATCAAGGCGATTGCGGTGCTGGGAACACAGCGCCTGGCTCAGCTGCCGGGCACGGCGGCCAGCGCCGAGGCCGGCCACCCCCTGCAGGCGCGCTCATGGAACGCGATCTTCGCACCACGCGGCACGCCGCCGGCGGTGCTCGCGCGGCTGACGCGGTCGCTGCAGCACGCCATGGGCGATGCGGGCCTGCGCGCACAGATGGCCGCGCTGGGGGTGGAGCTGCCGTCGCCCGAGCAGGCCGTGCCGGCCACGGTCTCCGCCTTGATCGAACAGGGACTGCGCAACGACGTGCCTGCCCTCAAGGCCAAAGGCCAATACCTGGATTGACGATGGAGAGAGAAACACCATGCAAGACACACTACTGACCCTGGACACGCCCGCTGCCGTGATCGACCTCGCACGCATGCAGCGCAACATCCACCGCATGCAGCAGCGCATGGACGCGCAGGGCGTGCGCCTGCGCCCCCATGTGAAGACCAGCAAGAGCGTGCCCGTGGCCGCCGCGCAGCGCGCGGCCGGGGCCTCGGGCATCACGGTCTCCACCCTGAAGGAGGCCGAGCAGTTCTTTGCCGCTGGCACCACCGACATCCTCTATGCAGTCAGCATGGCGCCGCACCGCCTGCCGCAGGCCCTGCAACTGCGCCGGCGCGGCTGCGATCTCAAGCTCATCGTGGACAGCGTGGCGGCGGCCCAGGCCATTGCCGCGTTCGGCCGCGAACAGGGCGAGGCCTTCGAGGTATGGATAGAGATCGACACCGACGGCCACCGCTCCGGCGTGGGCGCCGAAGATGCGCCGCTGCTGCTGGCCATTGGCCGCACGCTGCACGACGGCGGCATGCGCCTGGGCGGCGTGCTCACGCATGCCGGCTCCAGCTACGAGCTGGACACGCCCGAGGCGCTGCAGGCGCTGGCCGAGCGCGAGCGCGCCGGCTGCGTGCAGGCCGCCGAAGCCCTGCGCGCGGCCGGCCTGCCGTGCCCCGTGGTCAGCGTGGGCTCCACGCCCACCGCGCTGGCGGCATGCCGGCTGGACGGCGTGACCGAGGTGCGCGCAGGCGTCTATGTGTTCTTCGACCTGGTGATGCGCAACATCGGCGTGTGCACGGCCGAGGACGTGGCGCTGTCGGTGCTGGCCACCGTGATCGGCCACCAGGCCGACAAGGGCTGGGCCATCGTGGACGCAGGCTGGATGGCCATGAGCCGCGACCGGGGCACGGCGAAACAGCGGCAGGACTTCGGCTACGGCCAGGTCTGCGACCTGCATGGCGAGGTGATGCCGGGCTTCGTGCTGACCGGCGCCAACCAGGAGCACGGCATCCTGGCGCGCGCTGATGGCGCGATAGAGGCCGACATCGCCGCCCGCTTTCCCCTGGGCACGCGGCTGCGCATCCTGCCCAACCATGCCTGCGCCACGGGCGCGCAGTTCCCGGCCTACCAGGCGCTGGGGGCAGATGGCTCGGTGCAAACCTGGGAGCGGCTCCATGGCTGGTGAAAACGGGATCGATCTGCGCCATGCATCGCCGAACCTGCCTGCGCCGGGCGGCCACTACAGCCACACGGCCATGGGCCAGGGGCTGGTCTTCGTGTCAGGGCAGCTGCCCATACGGCCCGACGGCACGCGCCTGGTGGATGCCAGCTTCGAGGACCAGGCGCGCCAGGCGCTGGCCAATCTGGCAGCGGCGCTGGAGCTGGCCGGCAGCGGCGTGCCGCGGCTGCTGCAGGTGCGCGTGTACCTGGACGACATGGCGCACTGGCCGGCCTTCGACCGCCTCTATGCCGACTGGGTCGGCACGCACCGGCCCGCGCGCGCCGTGGTGCCCACGGGGGCGCTGCATTTCGGGTTGAAGGTGGAAATCGAGGCCGTGGCGCTGGCCTGAAGAAAGCCCGGCCCGAGGGGGCCGGCTGCCGCTACTTCAGCCAGCCGCGCTTGCGGAAATACAGCATGGGCCCGACGGCGCTGAGCACCATGAGCGCGATGACGTAGACGTAGCCGAACTCCCACTCCAGCTCGGGCATGAAGCGGAAGTTCATGCCGTAGACGCTGGCGATCAGCGTGGGCGGCAGCAGGGCCACGCTGGCCACCGAGAAGATCTTGATGATCTTGTTCTGGTTGATGTTGATGAAGCCGACGGTGGCATCCATCAGGAAGTTGATCTTGTCGAAGAGGAAGGCCGTGTGGCTGTCCAGCGATTCGATGTCGCGCAGGATCTGGCGCGCTTCCTCGAACTGCTCGGCATTGAGCATCTTGGAACGCATCATGAAGCTGACGGCGCGGCGCGTGTCCATGACGTTGCGGCGGATGCGGCCGTTCAGGTCTTCCTGGCGCGCGATGGCGCCCAGCACTTCGCGGGCCACGTCGTCGGTCACGTCGCCGGACAGCACCATCTTGCTGGCCTTCTCCAGGTCGTCGTAGATGCCTTCGAGCGTATCGGCCGAGTACTCGGCGTCGGCGTCGAACAGCTTGAGCAGCACGTCCTTGGCCTCGTCGATCAGGCCCGGCGCGCGGCGCGCGCGCATGCGCAGCAGCCGGAAGACCGGCACGTCCTCGTCATGGATGGAGAACAGCACGCCGCAGCTGCGCAGGTTCTTGTTGTGCTCGTTGACGATGAAGGCCACGCGCACGGAGCGGGGGTCCTCGTCATCGTCGATCAGGAAGTCGCTGCGGATGTGCAGCTCGCCGTTGTCTTCTTCGTAGAAGCGGGCCGATTCCTCGATGTCGTCGTCCATCGCATCTTCGGGGATGGACAACTCGTAGTGCTGCTTGATCCAGCGCTTTTCCTCGACCGTGGGCGACTCCAGGTCCACCCAGATCGGCTTGAAGCGGGACAGCTCCTCCAGCGACTCGATCTCTTCTTGAACCAGGCGGCCATTGGCCAGCGTAAAGATGTTGAGCATAGGCTCACTCCAGGTGTTCTTCTCAGGCGTGCGGGGTATCGGGGGTGCTTTCAACCCCACAGGCCAACCGGGAGTTGAAAGCTACCAACTGGGGTAGGTTTCCACGGAGCTTTCTCCAAGATGCAAAGCATCGGATTATGCAGCGTTGCGCTGCAGCATGCGGGCCGGCCGCGCTATTCGGAAGCGGCTCCAGGGGGCATCTGGCGGCCTGTCACAAAAGCCTGGGCATGGCACAGGTCGGCCCAGGCGCCGGCCTTGGCCTGGGGGGCGCGCAGCAGATAGTTGGGGTCGTAGCTGACCACGGCCGGCACACCGGCGATGCGGTGCGGCTCGGCGCGCAGGCGGCCCAGGGCCTCCTGGCGCCCCAGCACGGCGCGCGCCGTGGCCAGGCCCAGCACCAGCACGCAGGCCGGGCGCAGATCGCGCAGCAGTGCCTCCAGCGACGGTTGCAGGGCCGGGACCTCGGGCGCCTCCTGGCCTTCGGCCGGAGGCTGCACGCGGTGCAGGGCGGCGCTGTACAGGCGCGGATGGTCCTGCAGGTTCAGCGCGCGCAGCATGTTGTCCAGCAGCCGGGCCGCGTCGCCTTCCAGCGCGGTGCGCGCGCAGTCGGGGCCGGGGCGCCGGGCGGGCGGCAGCGGCAGGGAGTTGGCCGGCGGCTCCAGCAGGATCAGCCAGCCGCCTTCGCCGCCATCACCGGCCGGCGGCGTTGCCGCATACACGGGACGCACGGGGCCCAGCCGCCAGCCCAGGCCCGGTGCGCCGGCCACGGGCTGCTGCACGTAGCGGCGCGGCGGGCGTTCGCGTTCGGGGATGACGGGTGCGGGAGAGGCGTGCACGGGTGCGGGAGGCGGTGGCGCCTGGACCGGCGCCTGAACAGGCACCTGAACGCGTGCGGGCGTTGGCGCGGCGACAGGCGACGATGCAGCAGGCGCCGGTGCATCAGGCGCCGGGAGGGGCGCCTCCTGCACGGGCGGCGGAACGGGGCGGGCCGCCGGCGGATCCGCCAGGGGCGCCGCTGCAGGCGCATCGGCGGGCGCAGCCAGGGCCTCGGACAGCACGGCGGGCGCGGTCTCGGGTTCGGGCAGCCAGACAGTGATGCCCATGGCATGCAGCATGGCCCGCTGGCGGGTGTCTAGATTCAGGGCCATAGCTTGAGGCTCATGAGCACGGCATGCTCGCGCGGGCCGTCGTGCATGGGGTAGTAGTTCTTGCGCAGGCCCACCTCCTGGTAGCCATGCGCGGCGTAGATGCTGCGTGCGCGGACATTGCTCTCGCGCACTTCCAGCCAGATCCATTGGGCCTGGCGCTGGCGCGACCACAGGGCCAGGGCGTCCAGCAGGATGCGGGCCCAGCCCTGGCGCTGGCGCGCCGGGGCCACGGTGATGTTGAGCAGGTGCACCTCGTCGAGCACGATCATGGCGACGAAGTAGCCGACCAGCCCGCCCTGGGCATCCACCAGCAGCTGGGTTTCATAGCCGGCCGCCATGGCGTCGATGAAGTTGCCGCGCGTCCAGGGATGGGAATAGGCCTGCTGCTCCACGGGCAGCAGCGTGTCCAGCCACAGCACGTTCAGCGGCTCGAAGCGCACGCTGTCCCGCTCCGACGCCAAGGCGTCGGTCAGGGGCGGCAGCGGCCGCGAGGGCTGTGGCGTGTGCGTGCTCATGCCTGGGCAGGAGGGGTCTCTGTGGTCTGCACGGGTGAAGCAAGCGCGGCTGCCGCCTTGGCAGCCTCGCGCTCGGCCGTGGTCTGCGCGACTTTATCGCGGATGTAGCGCGGCAGGGCCTGGTCGGCCGGCAGGGCGCGGTCGGCCGCCAGCATCGCAGGGGCCAGGCGCAGCATGGCGGCGGCCGTGGGCAGCGCAGCCACATGGCTGGCCTGGGGCGCCAGGCGCTCGCCATAGGCGGCCAGGGCGTTGCCGGCCACCACGGTGCCGGGCGGCAACTGCAGGGCCTCGGGCGCGCACAGGCCGAAGTCGCCGCTTTGCTCGCCGATGTCGTTCCAGCGGCCATCGGCCCAGTGGTAGGCGGCGTGGTAGACCTCGTTCATGCGCGCATCGATCACGGCGATGAGGTCGGTGCAGCCGTATTGCATGCGCGCCTGCTCGGCCACGGCCAGCAGGCTGTCCATGGGCAGCACGGGCACGCGGGCGGCAAAGGCCAGGCCCTGGGCCACGGAGCACGCCGTGCGCAGGCCCGTGAACGAGCCCGGACCCCGGCCGAAGACGATGGCCCGCAGCTCGGCGAACTCCAGTCCGGCCTGGGCCATGAGGGCCAGGATGGCGGGGATCAGCTCGGTCGAGGTCTGCGGGCCGCCGGGGCCGCTGTGTTCCCAGACGGCATCGCCGCGCTGCACGGCGATGGAGAGGGTGTCGGTACTGGTGTCTAGGGCAAGAAGATTCATGGCTTGGGGCAGGCGGCGGTGCCGCAGCAAGTGCAGGATTATCGGTGCCCCGCCCGTCCCGCGCCCGGCAGGGCTGCAATGACCGGCGTAGACTTGCCGGCCATGTTGCATCTTTCGACGTCTTCTTCCCTTATTTCCTCGATTTCCTCCGCCTTCTCTCTTGGATTGCCGCTTTCCCGCCGGGGCCTGGCGGCCGCGCTGCTGGCGGCGTCCGTCCTGCCCGGCGTGGCAAGCGCCCAGGCAGATGCGCCCACCTCGCCGGCCTCGCTGTCCACCAAGACTGCACGCGAAAGCCGGCTGCCCCCGGCCGTGGAGGCGGCGCTTGCGCGCGCCAAGCTGCCGCGCGACGCGGTCTCGGCCCTGGTGGTCGAGGTCGATGGCCGGGCCGCTCCGCGCCTGGACTGGCAAAGCCATGTGGCCATGAACCCGGCCTCGGTGATGAAGCTGGTCACCACCTATGCGGCGCTGGACCAGCTGGGTCCTGCCCATGTCTGGCGCACGCCCGTCTTCCTGGGCGGGCCGGTGCAGGACGGCGTGCTGCGCGGGCCGCTGTACATCCAGGGCCAGGGCGATCCCAAGCTCGTGATGGAGCGGCTGTGGCTGATGCTGCGCCGCCTGCAGGGCATGGGCATCAAGGTCATCGTGGGCGACATCGTGCTGGACCGCAGCGCGTTCTCCGTCCCCGCCCACGATCCCTCCACCTTCGACAACGAGCCCTGGCGCCCCTACAACGTCGCGCCCGACGCCCTGCTGGTCAACTACAAGGCCGTGACGGTCGGCTTTGTGCCCGACGCCGCGGCGGGCGTGGCGCGGCTGCAATACGATCCGCCGCTGGCCGGAATCCAGCAACAGGAAACCGTGCCCCTGGCGCCGGCAGGCAGCGAGTGCGGCGACTGGCGCGCCCGGCTGCAGCTGGACATGGCCGACCCGTTGCGCATCGCCTTTGCCGGCACGTTCCCGGCCAGCTGCGGCGACAAGAGCTGGTCGCTGGCGCCGGCCCAGCCCGAGGCCTTCGCGGCGCGCGCCATCGAGGGCATGTGGCGCGAGCTGGGCGGCAAGCTCACGGGCACCGTGCGCGACGGCCGCGTGCCGGTCGGCCTGCAGCCGGCCTTCCAGAGCGAATCGCCCTCGCTGGCCGAGGTGGTGCGGGACATCAACAAATACAGCAACAACGTCATGGCCCAGCAGGTGTTCCTGACCATGGGCATGCAGCGCACCGGCGTGGCCAGCTTCGAGGCCTCGCGCCAGGTGCTGGGCCAGTGGTGGCAGGCGCGCTGGGGTGCGGCCGAGCAGCCCGTGGCCGACAACGGCGCGGGCCTGAGCCGCGAGGCGCGCATCACGGCCTCCGGCCTGGGCCGCATGCTGCAGCAGGCCTGGGCCTCGCCCGTGATGCCGGAGTTCGTGGCCTCCATGCCCATCGTCGGCGTCGATGGCACGCTGCGCCGCAGCCTCAGCCGCGTCCAGGGCATGGCGCACCTGAAGACCGGCACGCTGCGCGATGCCTCGGCCCTGGCCGGCTATGTGGATGGCGCCAGCGGCCGCCGGTACGTGCTGGTGGCCATGGCCAACCACGCCAATGCGGCCGCCGCGCGCGCGGCCTGGGATGCGCTGGTGGACTGGACGGCGCACGACCGCTGATACGCCGCCTGCGCTCCTGTTCCAGGGCCTGCTTTTGCAGGCCCTTTCCGTTGTGTTTCCGCCTCCTGCCCGGCAAGGGCCTTGTCCTGCCTGCGGGCGCCAGACCGGTATTTATCGTCTATTCGCCCGCGTGCGAAATGCCCGGTCGGCCCGCGATTCCTATCGGTACTTGCCCGGTGTCGCCAAGGTGCGACTGTCGCTACGATGGCAATCACCAAAAAAAGCACGGTCGTGCTATTCACAACACTTCACGGAGATCACACCTTGGCAAATCGTTATCGAATCCTCGCGGCCTCCCTGGCCACGGCCGGCCTGCTGGCCGCTTGCGGTGGCGGCAGCGGCGCCGACACCACCCCCCGTGCCAAGATCACCTCCGTCAAGGTGATGGGCGACAGCCTCTCCGACAGCGGCACCTTCGGCTACAAGTTCACCGTGCAGAACGCCACGCTGACAGGCGCCGGCTCCAACCAGGTCTGGGCCGAGCGCGTGGCGGGCCTGTACAACATCTCCCTGTGCCCGCGCTTCAACGGCACGGCCTTCACGCCCAACACCTCGTGCAACAACTACGCCGTGGGCGGCGGCCGCATCAACTACACCAGCGCGCCCACGGCGCCCATCTCCATCACGCAGCAGATCCTGCTGGCCGGCGCGGCGGGCTTCACGGCCGATGACCTGGCCGTGATCGACGGCGGCGCCAATGACGCGGCCGACGTGATCGGCGCCTTCCTGGCCGCTTCCAGGGACCAGGGCGCCAACTTCAAGGCGCTGCTGTCCACCAAGATCGACGCGGCCACGCTGGGTGCGCTGCTGCAGCAGGGCCAGGCCGGCATGGCCCAGGCCGGCGGCCTGTACATGCAGAACCTGGCCAAGGGCTATGTGTCCACCATTCAGGCGAATGTGCTGGGCAAGGGCGCCACGCGCGTGGCCATCCTCAACGTGCCGGCCATCACGCTGACGCCGCGCTTCCAGCTGGTACTGCAGTCGGTGGCCCAGCAGCAGGGCTCGGCCGCCGCCGCCCAGCTGGAGACCGTGTTCGACGGCTGGGTCAAGGCCTTCAACCAGCAGGTTGCCACCGGCTTCGCGGGCGAGAGCCGCGTGGCCATCATCGATTTCTACAGCGAGTTCCGCCAGCAGATGGCCGACCCCGCCCAGTACGCCTACACCAACGTGAAAAAGGCGGCCTGCCCTGCCACCGGCGCGGGCGCCGACGGCCTGCCCACCTACAGCTTCCCGACCTGCACCGAGGCCGCGCTGTCCGCCTCCATTCCCGTGGGCGAGACCAGCGCCAACTGGTGGAAGAGCTATGCCTTTGCCGACAGCTTCCACCCCACGCCCTATGGCCATCAGCAGATGAGCCAGCTGGCCTCCCGCACCCTGGCCCGTGCCGGCTGGCTGTGATCGCAGTCATGCAGCACGAGGAGACACATCCATGAAGACATTCCTGCGCATCACCGCCGCCGTGGCCATGGCCACGGCCTGCATGGCCGCCACCGCCCAGTCCGCCGGCACCTGGAGCGTGCGCCTGGGCGCCACGCGCATCGATCCCCAGACCAGCAGCGGCTGGCTGAGCACACCCAGCTTCCCCGACACCCGCGTGGACGTGAAGGCCAACAGCCAGCTCACGGGCGGCGTGACCTACATGGTCACCAACAACTGGGCCATCGACGTGCCCATGGGCCTGCCGTTCAAGCATGACTTCGTGGGCAATGGCGCCATCTCCGGCACGGGCAAGCTGGGCCGCACCAAGGTGCTGCCCGCCACCGTGTTCGCGCAGTACCGCTTCGGCGAGGCCAACTCCGCCTTCCGCCCCTACCTGGGCCTGGGCGTGACCTATGCCAAGTTCTTCGGCGAGCGCACCACGGCCTCCCTCAACGGCCTGACCGGCGGCACGCTGGCCAACCCGACCACGGCCTCGGTGGACAGCAAATGGGGCCTGACGCCCCAGATCGGCTTCGTCTACAACTTCAACGAGCGCTGGTTCCTGGACGTGGCCTACTACAAGAGCTTCCTGAAGACCACGGCGCACCTGTCCTCGGGCCAGAGCGTGTCGCTCAAGCTCAATCCGAACGTCTACGCCATCGGCATCGGATACCGCTTCTGACAGGTCGCAGTCCCCAAAGAAAAACCAGCCCGCGGGCTGGTTTTTTCATGGAGGGGGACTGCGCCTACTTGGCCGTGGGCATCACGAATTCCGCGCCCTTGGGCGTGCTCTCGGGCCAGCGCTGCATGATGCTCTTTTGGCGGGTATAGAAGCGCACGCCTTCCTCGCCATAGGCGTGCATGTCGCCGAACAGGCTGCGCTTCCAGCCGCCGAAGCCGTGCCAGGCCATGGGAACGGGAATCGGCACGTTGATGCCGACCATGCCGACCTCGATGCGGCGGCCGAACTCGCGCGCCACATTGCCGTCGCGCGTGAAGCAGGCCACGCCGTTGCCGAACTCATGGTCGTTGACCAGCTGCACGGCCTCGGCGAAGTCCTTGGCGCGCACCACGGCCAGCACGGGGCCGAAGATCTCTTCCTTGTAGATGCGCATGTCGGGCGTGACATGGTCGAACAGTGTGCCGCCCAGCCAGAAGCCGCCCGAGGTGTCCGTGCCTGTGGAGGCGCCGGCCGCCTTGCCGTCGAAGCCCCGGCCATCGACCAGCAACTGCGCGCCTTCCTTGACGCCCAGGTCGATGTAGCCGCTGATGCGCTCGTGTGCGGCGCGGGTCACGATGGGGCCCATTTCCGCGGCCAGGTCCTCGCCGTCCAGCACCTTCAGCGCCTTGGTGCGCTCGATCAGGCGCGGCAGCAGCTGGTCGGCCACGTCGCCCACGAGCACGGCCACGCTGATGGCCATGCAGCGCTCGCCGGCCGAGCCGTAGCCGGCGCCGATCAGCGCGTCCACGGCCTGCTCGATATCGGCATCGGGCATGACCACCATGTGGTTCTTGGCGCCGCCCAGGGCCTGCACGCGCTTGCCGTGGCGCGCGCCCGTCTCGTAGATGTAGTTGGCAATGGGCGTGGAGCCCACGAAGCTCACCGCCTTCACGTCGGGATGCTCGATCAGCGCGTCCACCGCCTCCTTGTCGCCCTGCACCACGTTGAACACGCCGTCAGGCAAGCCCGCCTGCTTGAGCAGGTCGGCGATCAGCAGCGACGGCGTGGGATCGATGGGGCTGGGCTTGAGCACGAAGGTATTTCCCGCCGCAATGGCCACCGGGAACATCCACATCGGCACCATCACCGGGAAATTGAAGGGCGTGATGCCCGTGACCACGCCCAGGGGCTGGCGCAGCGTCCAGTTGTCGATGCCGGTGGAGACCTGGTCGGTGAAATCGCCCTTGAGCAGCTGCGGAATGCCGCAGGCGAATTCCACGATGTCGATGCCGCGGCTGACTTCGCCCTGCGCATCGGTGAAGACCTTGCCGTGCTCGGCCGTGATCGCATGGGCCAGCTCGTCCTTGTGCTGGTTGAGCAACTCCAGGAAGCGCAGCAGCACGCGTGCACGGCGGATGGGCGGCGTATCGGCCCACTTCGGGAAGGCCGCCTTGGCCGCCGCCACGGCGGCATCGACATCGGCGCGCGAGGCCAGGGCCACGCGGCCCGTGACCTGGCCGGTGGCCGGGTTGGTCACGTCCTGCCCGCGGTCGCTGGCACCTGCCGTGCGCTGGCCGTTGACGTAGTGGACGATGGAAGCGAAGGAGGTGTTTGCGGTGTTCATGCCAGGCAGTCTAGAAGTGCGCTTTCTGCCTGCCTAGGCGCTGCGCTTGAATTGATTGTTCAATTTGCTGAACAATCCATGTATGGCAAATGAAAAACCCGATGCCAAGGCCGAGGCCTTGTGGAGCCACCTGCACTGGCTGGTCGTGCTGGAGCAGCAGGGCAGCTTCACCTCGGCCGCCGCGCGTTTGGGCGTGAGCAAGGCGGCCATGAGCCAGCGCGTGGCCGAACTGGAGCGTGCAGCCGGCATCGCCCTGGTCACCCGCACCACGCGCAGCGTGCGCCTGACCGAAGCGGGCCAGCGCCTGGTGGACGACACGCGCGGTGCCTTCGAGCACATTGCCCACAGCTTCTCCGGCGTGCGCGACCTGGCTGCCGCACCGCGCGGCCTGCTGCGCGTGACGGCGCCGCTGGCCTTTTCGCGCCAGCAACTCATGCCGCGCCTGCCGGCCTTCCTGCGTGCCCATCCGCAGATTCGGCTGG
Source organism: Delftia sp. WY8 (assembly GCF_018437695.1). Taxonomy (NCBI): domain Bacteria; kingdom Pseudomonadati; phylum Pseudomonadota; class Betaproteobacteria; order Burkholderiales; family Comamonadaceae; genus Delftia; species Delftia sp. WY8. The sequence goes on along the minus strand of NZ_CP049795.1, from coordinate 3,044,192 downwards.
AGCTGGACCTATCGGACCAGATACGCTCGCTGGCGCTGGAAGGGTTTGATCTGGCCATACGCCACGTCACGGCGCCGCCCGAAACCCATGTGGCCTGGGCGCTGGCGCCCACGCGCTCGCTGCTCGTGGCCAGCGCGGACTACCTGGCCGCGCACGGCACCCCGTCCACGCCGCAGGACCTGGCCGCGCACCACTGCCTGCACTATCCGCGCACCCAGGGTGCCCCGGCCTGGAGCTTCGTTCCCCGCGACGCCGGCGTGGACGGCGTGCGCGTCGTCGTTCCCGTGACCGGCGGCTTTGCCGCCAACAACAGCGAAATCCTGCGCGACGCGGCACTGGCCGGCCTGGGCATCGCCCTGGTTCCGGACTTCAGCGCGCAATCAGGCCTGGCCTCCGGCCACCTGAGCGAAGTCCTGCCCGGCTGGCGGCCCGTCGACGCCTTCGGCGAACAGCTGTTCGCCATCCGCCCCTACGCCAGCCACGTGCCGCGCGCGGTGGCGGTGTTCGTGGACTTTCTGCGGGAGTCGTTTGCGGCGGGGTTCATCCGCTGAGGGCGAGCCCTCAGGCCTTGATCCCCAGCTTGTCCACCAACTGCTTGAACACCGCGTTGTCGCGGTCGATCACGGCCTTGAATTCGGGCTGGTCCAGGTAGCCCTCGCCCATGTTCTGCTTGGCCATGGTTTCGCGCAGGACGGGGTCCTTGAGGGTCTGGGTCATGGCCTTGCGCAGGGTCTGGACCACGGCGTCGGGCGTGTTGCGGGGCACGGCCAGGCCGCGCCAGCCGCCGATGAGCAGGTCGATGCCGCGCTCCTTGAGCGTGGGCACGGCTTCCCAGCCGGCCTGTATGCGCTGCTCGGCCATGATGGCCAGCGGGCGGATCTTGCCGGCCGCCACATAGGTGGCCACCTCCACGGGCGTGACGGCCACGGCCTCGATGTGGCCGCCCAGCAGGTCGAGCACGGCGGGGTTGGCGCCGCGGTAGGGCGCGTGGTTGAACTTCACGCCCGCCTTGTCCTGCAGCGCGGCGGCGGCCAGGTGGCCCAGCGAGCCCGGGCCGGCATTGCCGATGCGCACCGCTGCCTCGTCCTTGCGCGCGGCGGCGATCAGTTCCTCGATGCTGCGATAGGGCGAGTCGGCACGCACGGCGATGGTGGCGGGGTCGGCGTTCAGGCGGGCCACGGGCAGCAGGGCGTCGGAGCTGATCTTGGTCAGCCCCATGTGCGGGATCATGGTCAGCTCGACGGTGATGATGCCGATCTTGTAGCCGTCCGGCCGGGCATTGGCCAGCTCGGTCCAGCCCACGGCGCCGCTGGCGCCTGCGCGGTTGAGCACGATCAGGTCCTGCGGCAGGTGCTTGCGCGCCACCTCGGCCAGCGCGCGTGCCAGCACGTCGGTGCCGCCGCCGGCAGCGAAGGGCACGATGAGTTCGATGGGGCGCTGGGGCCAGGCGCCGGCAGGCGCTTGTGCCACGGCGGGCAGGACGGGCGCTGCGGCCAGGGCGCCGAGTGAGCGGATGAAATGGCGGCGGGATGCGGTGGTCATGTTGTCTCCGGAATCTGTTCTAAGTGTCTTTTGTCGCTGCTGCGCTTCAATCCATTTTGATTTGGGCCGCCTTGATCACGCCGCTCCACAGCGCCTGTTCCGAGCGCACGAAGCCTGCGAACTGCTGCGGCGTCATCTCCATGGGCTGTATGCCGATCTCTTCGAGCTTGGCACGCGTTTCGGGGTGGCGCAGGGCTGTGGCCAGGCTCCTGTTCAGGCGCTCGGTGAGTGCAGGGCTCAGGTGGGCGGGGCCGACGAAGCCCTGCCAGGCATAGGCTTCGAAACCGGGCACGCCGGCCTCGGCCATGGTGGGTACGTCGGGCAGGATGGGCAGGCGCTGGGGCGTGGCCACGGCCAGCAAGCGCAGCTTGCCCGCGCGGATGGCCGAGATGCTGGGCGGCAGGTCCACGAACATGGACTGGATCTGGCCGGCCATGAGGTCCTGCAGCGCCGGGGCCGAGCCCTTGTAGGCCACGTGCAGGATCTGGGTGCCCGTGCGCTGCTTGAACAGCTCCAGCGCCACGTGCAGCGGCGAGCCCGGCCCCGACGAGGCCGAGGAGATGCCGCCCGGCTCCTTGCGCGCCATGGCCAGGAATTCCTGCACGTTCTTCGCAGGGAAGGACGGATGCACGGCCAGCACCAGCGGCATGCGGCCCAGGCCGCCGATGTAGCTGAAATCCTTGCCCGCGTCATAGCTCAGGCGCGCATACATGGCGGGGTTGAAGGCCAGCGTGCCCGAGTCGGCCGTGCCCAGCGTGTAGCCATCGGCCGGGGCGCGTGCGATCAGCGTGGCGCCGATGATGCTGGCCGCGCCGGGACGGTTGTCCACGACCACGGGCTGGCCCAGGTCCTTGCCCATCTGCACGGCCAGCTGGCGCGCGATCACGTCTGTGGTGCCGCCCGGTGCGTAGGGCACCACCCATTTGACGGGCTGGGTGGGCCAGGCTGGCGCACCCTGGGAGGACGGGGCTGGGGTGGATTGCGCCTGGGCGGTGCCCATGCCCAGCGTCAGCAGGGCGCAGGAAAGCCAGGCCTGGCGGTGCAGGGCCATTGGGTTGAACAGCATTTTTTGTCTCCGGTGGTTTTTATGGGTGTCTGTTGCGCCGTGCGTCAGCGCGGCCGCAGCATCCATTCATGCGCGGGGTCGTTGCGAAAGGCCCAGCGCCGCTCGGGCCCGGCCATGGTGTTGAGGTAGTAGAGGTCGTAGCCGTGCGGGGCCACGCAGGGGTGGTAGCCGCGCGGCACCATCACGGTGTCGCGATGCTCCACCGCCATGGCCTGGTCGATGCTGCGGTCATCGGTGTAGACGCGCTGGAAGGCAAAGCCCTGGCTGGGGTTGAGCAGGTGGAAGTAGGTTTCCTCCAGCACGGTCTCGGCGTCCGGCGCGGCGGGGTCGGCGCTGTCGTGCTTGTGCGGCGGGTAGCTGGACGAGTTGCCCGCCGGCGTGATGACCTCGACCACCAGCAGGGACTCGGCCGCCTCGGTCTCGGGCAGGATGTCGCAGACATGGCGCGTGTTGCTGCCCTGGCCTCGCACGCTGCGGCGCATGCTTTCGGGCGCGATCACGCGCGTGGCATGGCGGCCCGTGGCGGGTGCGGCGCTCAAGGCAACGTCGGCTGGGCTGCGCGCCGTGATGCGCAGGCTTTGGCCGGGCGGCACGTACACGGCCGTGGGCGCACTCTCCTCGAACACGCTGGCGCGGCTGCCCAGGGCGCTGAACGCCTGGCTGCCGACCTGCAAATCCACCTGGCCGGTGAGCACGGTGATGCAGTATTCAAGCGATCCCGTGGACAACTCCTCCTGCTCGCCTGCCTGCAGCCTCAGGGCCTTGAAGTGGATGTGCTTCCAGCCCGCACTGGCCGGCGTGATGTCGGTGACGATGCGGCCGGGCGCGGCCTTGACGAGCAGGCTCATGCTGCAGCTCCTTCGGTGATGTCCTGGGAGGTTTCCACGCGGCTGGCATCCCAGCCGGCGATCAGCGCACGGAAGTTGGCGGCGACGGCATCGCGCAGCGCGGCGTCGTCCAGCTCGTTGCGCAGCCACTGCAGGGCCGGGCCGGCCCAGACGCTGCGGCCGATCATGAAACCCTTGACCACGGGCGCCCGCGCCTGGGCAAAGCCCTGCACCAGTTGCTCCACGGGCTGGGACAGGCCCAGGATCACGGCGCCCCGGCACCACGGGTCGCGATCGTTCACCAGGGCGTCCAGTGCCTCCCAGTTCTCGCGCGCCATGGTGCCGACCTTCCACCATTCGGGCCTGAGGCCCAGGTCGTAGAAATGGCGTATGGCGCGCAGCACGGCCTCGCCCCGGTCGTCGGGCGCCAGCGTGTCCTTTGGCGGGATCACTTCCAGCAGCAGCTCATGGCCGCTGGCGCGCGTGGCGGTCCAGACCTGCTGCAGCCAGGCATCCTGCTCGGCGCGCAGTGCGGGCGTGTCGTCGGGGTGGTAGAAAACCAGGCATTTGACGGTATGGCTTTGCGGCCAGTGCAGCAGCTCGGAAGCCAGCGAGTCCGTGCCGTCGAAGCGCAGCGGGCGCGAGCCCGGCAGCTCGATGGGCCGGCCTATCCACCAGCCGCGTCCCGTGGCGTCGTGCAGCGCAGCCTCGCCCAGGTCGTGCCGGCCGTCGATCAGCACGCCCATGCGGCCCGCATTGCCCGGGTCGCGCTCGACCTGGGCGACCACCTCGTTGATCAGCCGCTTGAGCGGGCGCAGCCGCGCGGGCGCTGCGCCGGCCTCGCGCGCCAGATCGTCGAACTGGCTGCGGTGGTCATAGGCCAGCACGCACAGCGCGGGCCACTGCGGCCGCGCGCGGCTGACGCGGTGCAGGTGGGACAGCTCGGGGTCCTGGTCGGGACGCGGATGGCGGTGGCCCGAGAACCAGTGCGCCAGCTCGGCCTGCGTGGGCATGGCCGGCGCGCAGCCATGGCGCGAGACCACGATGGCGCCGCAGGCGTTGGCAATCGCCGCAGATTCGGCCAGGCTCTTGCCGCGCAGCAGTCCCGACAGAAGGCCGGAGGCAAAGGCATCGCCCGCGCCCAGCACATTGAGCACTTCCACGCGTTCGCCCGGCACCGTGGGCGCCTGGTCGATGGCATCGGGCACCGCGCCTTCGATCAGCGAGCAGCCCAGCGGCCCGCGCTTGACCACGAAGACGGCGCGGCTGCATTCGCGCACGCGGCGCAGGCTGGCGATCAGGTCACCCTCCACGCCGCCGGCGATCAGCCATTCCTCCTCGGTGCCGATGATGAGTTCGAACGGGCCCAGCTCGGCCTGCAGCCTGCGGCTGACCTCGGCGCTGGCGACATAGCGTGTCTCGCCGTCGCCCCGTCCGGTCAGGCCCCACAGCACGGGCCGGTAGTCGATGTCCAGCACGCGCACCAGTCCGTGGCGGCCCGCGATCTCCAGCGCCCTGCGGCTGGCGGCCAGCACGCCGGGCGCGCTCAGGTGGGTGCCCGTGATGGCCAGGCAGCGGCAGCGGGCCAGGAATTCCTCGCTGATGGCTGCGGCGTCCAGCGCCATGTCGGCGCAGTCCTCGCGGGCGAACAGCAGGGGGAAGGTCTCCTGGTCCTTGATGCCCAGCAGCACCATGCCGGTCAGGCGCCGGGCATCGACCTGCACCTGGCTGGTGTCGCAGCCCTCGCGCTGCAGCGTCTCGACCAGGAAGCGGCCGTTGTGCTCATTGCCCACGCGCGAAATCATGGCCGAGCGCAGCCCCAGGCGCGCCGTGCCGAAGGCCATGTTGCCGGAGGAGCCGCCCAGGTACTTGGCAAAGCTGCTGGCCTCTTCCAGGCTGCAGCCTATCTGCTGCGCGTACAGGTCCACGGCCAGACGGCCCAGGCAGGCCACGTCCAGCGGACGGTCGGAGGGAAAGTTCAGCATGCTCATGGTCATAGGCCCGTGCGTTGCGAGGGGCCCGGGGCGTGCGGGCCTCCCCATAATCGTTGCGTTCGTGCGATCATAGATCGAAATAGAAAATATTTTCCACAAATATGAAAAATAGAAAAACACTGGCCGATGCGGGCGCCACTGCGGCCTGCGGCCCTTACGCCGACCGCGCTGCCTTCCTGGACGTGCTGCGCCAGGGCTTCGAGGCACTGAGCCGCCAGCTCAAGGCCATAGGCCGGCATGTGGAGATGCAGGGCGACCGCCTGGCCTTCGACGGCATCCAGGCCACGGCCGAACAGTGCGGTGTGCAGCCTTCTGCCGTGGTGCGCTTTGCCAAGCATTTCGGGTTCTCGGGGTACTCGGAACTGCAGGCGCTGTTCCGCGCCGATGCGGCGCGCCAGCTCTCGGCCCAGCATGACTACCAGGACCGCATCCGGGGCCTGATCGCCTCGGGCAACGAGCCACGCAGCAGCGCGCGCCTGGCGCACGAGGTCATCGAAGGCAGCATCGAAAGCCTGCAGGCCCTGCAGCGCGGCCTGCCGCCCGAGCAGTTCGAGGCGGCGGTGGACCTCATGCTGGATGCCCCCTCGCTGTGGCTGGCCGCCTCGCGCCGCGCCTTCCCCGTGGGCGCCTACCTGGCCTATGCGCTGCAGCACACCGAAAAGCCCGTGCACTGGCTGCACGGCCTGGGCGCCATGCAAAAGGGCGAGCTGCGCGCGCTGTCGCCCGGCGACGTGATGCTGGCCGTCTCCTTCGAGCCCTATGCGCCCGAAACGCTGGAGGTGGTGGACGCGGCCCTGGCACGCGGCGCGCGCCTGCTGGCGCTGACCGACAGCCAGCTCAGCCCCCTGGCATCCCGCGCCACCGTCACCCTGCTGGCCCAGGACGCAGCCACCTTCGGCTTTCGCTCCCTGACCAGCACGCTGACCCTGGCGCAGTCGCTGTTCCTGGCGCTGGCCTACCGGATGGAGCTGGCGTACGAACCGTCCCGCAAGCCTTAGAAGAGGGTGCTGGTGTCAGCCGGCCGCCGCCGCGCGCAGCAGCCGGTCGCGCACGCCTTCCCAGTCCGGCGTGTCGGGCGGGGTCTCGATCCAGATCAGCTGGGCGCCGATCTCGTCGAAGTCGCGCAGGGCGCCGAACAGCTCGCGCGCGGTGGCGGCGGCGTCGGCGGGCATGGCGCGAAGCGTGACGGCGCGCGAGGCGGTGCGCAGCGGTGCGCGGTGGTAGACGGCCAGGTTCCGGGCGTCGGCGCCCAGCACGTCCAGCCCGGCCTGCAGCTGCCTTGCATCCATGAGCCGGACCTTGGCGTTGGGCGCGTAGTGGGCCAGCAGGGTACCGGAGGCGCGTGGGGTGTTCTCCTGCAGCTCTTCCTTGGACAGCGGGCGCTGGCCGCAGGCGCGCTCGATGTCGTCGCGCGTGATGGCGCCGGGGCGCAGCAGCACGGGCACGCCGCGCGTGCAGTCCACGATGGTCGATTCAATCCCCACTTCGCAGGCGCCGCCGTCCAGCACCAGCAGCGCGTCGCCGAACTCGTCGGCCACATGGGCCGCCGTGGTGGGGCTGACGCGGCCGAACTTGTTGGCGCTGGGCGCCGACACACCCCAGACGGGCGGCTGCAACTGCTGGCAGGCGGCCAGCACGGCATGGGCGCCGGGGTGGGAGGGGCAGCGCAGGCCCACGCTGTCCTGGCCGCCGGTCGAGGCGCGGGCGGCCTGGGGCAGGCGCGGCAGGATCAGGGTCAGCGGGCCGGGCCAGAAGGCGTCGATCAGCTGCTGCGCGAACAGCGGCACTTCACGTGCGTAGCGCGTGATGGCGCCGCTGTCGGCCACATGCACGATGAGCGGATGGTTGGGCGGCCGGCCCTTGGCAGTGAAGATCTGCGCGACGGCCGCGTCGTTGTCGGCATCGGCCGCCAGGCCGTAGACGGTTTCCGTGGGCAGGCCCAGCAGTTCGCCGCGCTGCAGCGCCTGTGCGGCGGCTTGGACAGAGGCCGCCAGCGTTCCATCAAGAATCATCGCGCGGGCCTTCAGAACGGCTCTATACCCAGGATGGCAGCGGCCTGCAGGGCGGTGGAGCGCACGGCCTCGGGCGTGGGGCCGGTGACGTTCAGGTGGCCCATCTTGCGGCCGCGCTTGGCGTCGTGCTTGCCGTACAGGTGCAGGTGGCAGCCGGGCAGGGCCAGGACCTGGTCCCAGGCCGGCGCCTGGGCCTGTTCGCCGTCCTTGAACCACAGGTCGCCCAGCAGGTTCAGCATGATGGACGGGCTGTGCTGGCGCGGCTGCGTCAGCGGCAGGCCGGTCATGCAGCGCACCTGCAGCTCGAACTGCGAGACATCGCAGGCGTTCTGGCTGTAGTGGCCGCTGTTGTGCGGGCGCGGCGCGATCTCGTTGACCACGAGCATGCCGTCCTGCAGCACGAAGAATTCGACGCACAGCACGCCCACGTAGGCCAGGCCGTCGGCCACGGAACGTGCGGCGGCCAGCGCCTGCTCGACCTGGGCCTGTGGCAGGTTGCCTTCGTAGACCTCGGTGACGGAGAGGATGCCCTCGCGGTGCAGGTTGCGCTGCACGGGCAGGTTGACCATGGAGCCGTCACGGCCGCGCGCCACGATGACCGAGCATTCATGGGCCAGCGGCAGCATTTTTTCCAGCACGCAGGCCACGCGGCCCAGTTGCTCCCAGGCGGTGGCCAGCTCGGCGGCGTTCTTCACGCGCACCTGGCCCTTGCCGTCGTAGCCCATGCGCGCGGTCTTGAGGATGCCGGGCAGCAGGCTGGCGTGCACGGCCGCCAGCTGGGCCGGCGTCTCGATCACCGCATAGGGCGCGCAGGGCACGCCGCAGCGCACGAAGTGGGCCTTCTCCTGGGCACGGTCCTGGGCAATGGCCACGGAGGAGCCAGCCGGCGAGACCGGCCGCTGGGCGGCCAGCAGGTTCAGCGCCGCGGCGGGCACGTTCTCGAATTCGGTGGTGACGGCGGCCGCCAGGCGCGCCAGCTCGGCCAGGCCCTGCGGGTCTTCGTAGCCGGTGCGTATGTGGTGGTGGCTCACCAGGCCCGCGGGGCTGGTCGGGTCGGCGTCGAGCACGGCCGTGAAATAGCCCATGGCCTGGGCCGACTGCACGAACATGCGGCCGAGCTGGCCGCCGCCCAGAACGCCCAGGGTGGCGCCGGGCAGGATCACTTCAGCGGCGCTCATGCGGCCACCGAGGGAAGCGTCATGGCACGCGCGGCGGCGGTCTGCTCGGCGCGGAAGGCTTCGAGCTTCGCCCGCAGGGCCGGGTCCTCATTGGCCAGCAGGGCCACGGCGAACAGGGCCGCATTGGCCGCGCCGGCCGCGCCGATGGCAAAGGTGGCCACGGGCACGCCCTTGGGCATCTGCACGATGGAGTGCAGCGAGTCCACGCCCTGCAGGTGGCGGCTGGCCACCGGCACGCCGAGCACGGGCACCACGGTCTTGGCGGCGATCATGCCGGGCAGGTGGGCGGCGCCGCCGGCGCCCGCGATGATGGCCTTCAGGCCCCGGCCGGCGGCGGCTTCGGCATAGGCGAACATGTCGTCGGGCATGCGGTGGGCCGAGACGACCTGGGCTTCATGGGCGATGCCAAATTGCTGAAGAATGGCAACTGCGTGCTGCATGGTCTCCCAGTCGCTGCTGGAGCCCATGACCACACCGATCTGGATGGAGTTCATGTCGTGAGGGCGCCTGCGGCCCGGCCTAGTGGAACCCGCGATTTTACTTTTTTAGTCCGGATCGGCCCGCATCCCCCTGCAAATCACCGCACAGCCGTGTGCTGCTCGCGCGCAAAACCCAGCACACGCTGGCGAAACACATGGGCCAGCCAGGCCAGGGCCAGCCCCACCTGCACGGCCAGCGACAGCCACATGCCGCTGGTGACGGGCTTGGTCAGGCCGGCTGCCAGCGGCTGGGCCAGCATGGCGGCATCGGCCCCGGCCAGGCCAAAGGCCAGCAGCGGCAGCACGATGTTGACCAGCAGCCAGGTGACGGCGAACGCGGCCAGCGGCGACTTGATGCGCCCGGCCAGCAGGGAAAAGCCCGTGGCCAGCGCGGCATCACGCAGCAACTGCGCCGTTGCCAGTGCCGCCAACTGGGCTGTACCGGGCAGGATGGGCTGGCCGCCTGCGGGCCACAGCAGCCACAGCGCACAGGCCAGCACGGCCAGCAGCCAGCTCACGGGCCACAGCGGCAGGGCCTCGAGCGCGCCACGCCAGCGCCCCTGCAACACGCACCATTGCACCTGGCGCCAGCTGCGCAGGCCTTCGTCCATGCCGTGCAGGCAGACATAGGCCGTGCCCGCCAGCGCCAGCCCCGTGGTCCATGCGAAGAAGGAGGCCGGGCCGGGGCCCTGCAACTGCATTGCATCGAGGTGCATGCCGCCAAAGGCCAGGCCCGCCACGCACAGGCCCAGCGGCCAGGCCCAGGGCAGGGTGCGCACATCCAGCCGCGTGCACAGCAGCCGCCACAGGGCCAGCAGGCCCAGCCCCAGCGCGATGGCGCCGAACAGGTAGATGGCGCCGCGCCCGTGCAGCGGTACGGACCACCACAGCACAGGGCGGCCTTCCTCGCGGCCCAGCTGCTCGGTCAACCGGCCCAGGATGGGGCCGGGCAGCACCATCACGAACAGCAGCGGCACCAGCACGAAGCGGATGCGGCGCGCGGGTTGCTCCTTCGGCCCCCAGCCCATGAGCACGGAGTGCATGCTCCAGGCCTGCAGGGCCAGGCCCCACAGCGCGGCCTGCAGCACGGCGTGCACGCCCCAGGCCAGCCCGCCCGGCTGGCCTGCCGAGGTGGCCAGCACGGCCAGCGCGCACCACAGCATGTACAGCCAGGCCGGCAGCGGGGCGCCCAGCAGCTTGCCCCAGGCCATCTGCCAGGGCGTGAGGGCTGACAGGCGCTGCCAGTCCCAGGTGTGCTGGCGCGCTTCCTCGTTGAGGCCGCGCCCGGCCAGCACGCTGCCCAGGCCGGCCGCGGCGATCCACATGCCGACCAGGGCGGCGATCAGCAGCGTGTGCAAGCGGCGGTCGGGCTGGACCAGGGCCATTGGCGTGGCCAGCAGCAAGGCGGTGAGCAGCAGGCTCCAGCCCAGCTGGGACGGCCGCCAGTTGAGCCAGAGCTGGCGCTGGAATTCGGGGTTGTGCGTCATGGCTGCTCCGCAGGGGTGGGGGTTGCTGCGTTCTGCAGGCCGCGCGCATAGCGGTCCTGCAGGCGCTCGCGCATCGGGGCCAGGCTGGCCACGGGCAGGCCGGTACCGACCAGGCGGGCCAGCAGATCGGCGCGCTCGCGCGGCAGGGTGGGCAGCCACAGCTGCAGATGCACCAGGCCCTGGTCATCGGGCGGCGGCACAGGGGTGTCGGGAAGGACCAGGTGCAGCTGCCGTGCCAGCGACCCGGCCGAGGCACCCGGGGGCGGCGCCAGCTCCAGTGCGGACAGTGCCAGCGGCGCATCGCCGCCGGCGGCAGGTGCCTTGATGCCGCCGTGCAGGGCCTCGTGGCTTTCCACGCGGCCGCCGCGCAGGCTCAGGATGTGGGTGCAGTACTCGTCCAGTTCGCTGAGGATGTGGCTGGAGACGATCAGGGTCATGCCCTGGGCCTGCAGCGCACGCATCAGCCGGGACAGGCTGGCGCGTGCCTCGGGGTCCAGGCCGCTGGCCGGCTCGTCCAGCAGCAGCACGCGCGGCTGGTGGACGATGGCCTGGCCGATGGCCACGCGCTGGCGCTGGCCGCGAGACAGCTCGGTGGGCAGGCGCTCCAGCAGATCGGCCAGGCCCAGCTGCCCGGCCACGTGCGCCACGCGCTGCGGCGCCTCGGACGGGGGCACGCCCATGGACAGGGCTGCGTACTGCAGGCAGCGCCGCACGCTCAGGCGGTCATAGAGGCCGAAGAAATCCGACAGATAGCCCAGGTGCCGGTGCACTTCGCGGGGCTGCTCCTGCACGGCAATGCCATGCACCTCGACCTGGCCCGACAGCGGCTGGTCCAGCCCGGCGATGCAGCGCATCAGCGTGGATTTTCCGGCGCCGTTGGGCCCCACCAGGGCCGTGACGGTGCCTGCGGCGATATGGACGCTGACGCCGTCCAGCGCGCGGTGGCCCGGGTACTCGAACACCAGCTGCGAAACCTTGATCAAGGCGAGCCCTCCCTCATTGTGTTGATGGCAGGCCGCAATGGCGGCTCAGCGCGCCAATATAGCCCAGCGCTGCCGCGCCTCGTCCCCGGCCGGGCGGCTTGAAATGCACGCAGCCGGCTCCCAACTGGGGTGGTTGCCGTCCATGGCGTTCACGCCCTGGGCCTTGGAATTGCTGGAGAATCACACGGTCCGCATCGGAGGCATCCGGCCGCCGAACTCCGAACCGCCACAGTTCGCGCGCCCTGGCCGCGCGCCTTGCCACAGGGTCTGATCACATGATTGATGTCACCATTGAGAATTTCGAAGCCGAAGTCGTCGCCGCCTCCATGCAGGTGCCGGTGCTCGTCGACTTCTGGGCGCCCTGGTGCGGCCCGTGCAAGACGCTGGGCCCCATCCTGGAAAAGCTGGAAGTGGCCTACGAAGGCCGCTTCAAGCTGGTCAAGATCGATTCCGACCAGGAGCAGCAGCTGGCCGGCATGTTCGGCATCCGCTCCATCCCGACCTGCATCCTGATGATGGGCGGCCGGCCCGTGGACGGCTTCATGGGCGCCCAGCCCGAAGGCAAGCTGCGCGAGTTCCTGGACAAGCACCTGCCCTCCGAAGGCGAGCTGGCGGCCGAGGCCGAAGCCGACGAGGCCCACCAGCTGCTGGAAGCCGGCGACACGCAGGCCGCCCTGCAAAAGCTGGCCGACGCCCTGGCCGCCGACCCGGCCAATGACGATGCGCGCTTCGACTACGTGCGCCTGCTGATCGCCACGGGCGGCTACGAAGAGGCCGGCGCCCTGCTGACCGAGCCGCTCAAGCGCATTCCCCAGCCCACACGCTTCGAGGCGCTCAACCAATGGCTGCAGTGCATGCTCTTCGTGCACAACGACGATCGCGGCAACTGGGAGTTTGCCCAGTTCGATGCCGTCATCGCACAGAACAAGCGCGACTTCGACACCCGCTTCGGCAAGGCCCAGGCCCTGGCCGCCGAAGGCCAGTGGGCAGCCAGCATGGACGAGCTGCTGGAAATCATCATGCGCGACAAGGAATGGAACGGCCAGGCCGCGCGCAAGCTCTATGTGGGCATCCTGGAGCTGCTCACACCCCCGAAGCCCAAGAAGCAGGACGCCATCCCCGGCAAGAGCAGCGGCGGCATCGAGCTGCTGGGCAAGGGCGCGGCCGAGCAGGACGAGGCCACGCAGCTGGTCAACGGCTACCGCCGCAAGCTCAGCATGGCGCTGAACTGAGTCCGGCCGCGCGCCGGTGAAGAGACGGGAGCCTTGCGGCTCCCTTTTTTCATGGCGAGGGCTCAGGGTGCAACCGGCTCCTCGGCCGCATGCGCGCGGTGCAGCAACTGCACGAAGCCGGGCGCATCCGGCAGATGCACATCGGCCAGGCGCCTGACCGCAATGCCGGGGGACCATGAATTCATCACCACGGCGCCGGCCAGGGATGGCAGGTCGGCCAGGGTCAGCACGGCCTCGCGCTGCGCCACGCCCAGGCGCTGCAGCTGGCGCCGCAGCATGGACTCGGTCGTGCCCGGCAGCACCTGGGCGCGCGGCCAGACCACGGCATCTCCATCCCAGAAGGCCAGGTTCCAGATGGTGGCCTCGCCAATACGGCCGTGGCGATCGGCAAAGGCGGCATCGTCAAAGCCCTGGGCTACGGCGCGACGCAGCAGATGCGTCTTCGCCACCTCGCCCACATGCTTGAGGTGGGGCAGCATGCGTTCATGCTCGAACAGCGCCAGGCTCAAGGGCCCGGCAGGGCCCGAGGCGGGTGCCGAGGTCCGCACCAGCATGCGCGGCCGCGCATCGGCGGCCGTGAATTCACCGGCAGGCGAGTACACCGTGGCGGTCAGCGACACATCCTGCGGGCCGTTGGCAAGCGCCTTCCGCAGCTGTGCCTGGACATGGTCATCGGACAAGGCCTGGCCGTACAGCTCCAGCGAGGCCTGGCGCAAGCGCTGCAGATGCAGGTCCAGCCCGCGCAGCCTGCCGCCGCGCACCTGCATGGCCGTGAAATGGGCATGGCCGGCAAAGGCCAGGGCGGCGAGTTCGGCCGCCGTAGCGGGCTGCCCATCGATAAGGCTGGTGAAGAAAGAGGCGGTTTCCATGGATTCATCCATCAACAAGTTTTCTTGATTGTTCGATGGCGGTTCCAAAAGAGGAAGCAAGTAGTATTCGATGCTCCATCAAGAAAGATTTGAAGATCCATGCGCCAGCTTCCACCCGGCACGCGCGCCCTGCGCAGCTTCGAGGCCGCAGGGCGCCACTTGAACTTCACGCGTGCGGCCGACGAACTGGGGCTGACCCCGGCGGCGGTCAGTCACCAGATCAAGGAGATGGAGGAACAGCTGGGCCTCGTCCTCTTCACGCGCAATAGCCGCAGCATGCAGCTCACGCCCGCAGGCAGCGTGCTGCTGGAGGCCACGGCCGAGGCGCTGGGCCTGCTGCGGCGCGCCACCGGCCGGGCGCGCCAGCTGGCCCGGGGCGAGACGCGGCTGCGCCTGTCGCTGGGCGCGCGCTTTGCCACGCAGTGGCTGCTGCCCCGGCTGCCGCGCTTTCGCGCCGCGCATCCGCAGATCGAACTGAGCTTTGACATCAGCGACGAGGTGCGCGACTTCGACGCCGATGACATCGACGCCGCCATCCGCTTCGGCACCGGCCGTGATCCGCACACCCTGGCGGTGCGCCTGTTCGACGCCAGGGTCATCCCCGTCTGCAGCCCCGCCCTGCTGCAGTCCGGCCCGCCGCTGGCCAGCCCCGCCGACCTGCTGGGCCACACGCTGTGCCACGTGGACTGCATGGTGGACGGCCAGGTCTGGCCGAACTGGCCGATGTGGATGGCGGCGGCCGGCGTGGAGGGCCTGGACGCAGGCCGCTGCATCGCATTCACCGACTCCAGCCATGTCGTGCAGGCCGTGCTGGACGGCGGCGCCGTGGGCCTGGTCGAGCAGGACCTGGTGGCCGAAGACCTGGCCCGTGGCCGCCTGGTGCGCCTGTTCGACATCGCCGTGGGCCTGGGCCCGGCCTATGCCTACCACCTGCTGTACCCCCGGCGCAGCCAGGGCCAGCCGGCCATCGAGGCGCTGCGTGCGTGGGTGCTGCAAGAGGCCGGGCTGGCAGGAGACGGGCTGCTGCCCGCCTGAGCCTGCGATTCAGGTGTTCGCAGGCTTGATCCTCTGGAACTGGAACCAGCCCTGGTTGAGAAACAGGGGCAGCAGCGGCACCAGATAAAAGACGATGGCGTCCAGGAAAGGTGACCCCGCGGCCTCCTTGTGCGGCGCACCGCCAAGGAGTGCGTGGATCGCAGCGGGATCGCGCCAGTACATCCCGGCCCAGATCAGCCACAGGCCCAGCATCGCCAAGCCGAGCCAGCCGCGCCAGGCGGACTTCGGCTGGTCGGGTATCAGGGCGGTCGCTGCGTTGTCGAAGCAGAGACTGCTGAACAGGGATACAGCGGCCATGGCACAGGCCGTCAGAGGGATCTGCCACGCACGATATTCGGGGACGATGGCCACCATCGACATGCAAAGTACAGCAGCCAAGAAATGGGGGGATTGTTCCGAGCCCAGCACCATCAGCCGGTAGGGCAGTGCGATTGTGCGGCGCAGCAATGCCAGCGAGAGTACGAGTATTTCCTGCAGGCTCGAACTGCGCCGCTGCTGCTTGCGCAGAACGACCGACTGCCTGAATCCATGCCATGCCTGCTCCATGCGGTCACCGTGCAGCGTGTACGCGATGGCACAGACCAGAAACCAGGTTGCGCCGACCAGGGCTCCGGTCCAGGGCATGCCCTTGAACCATGGCAGGGCCTGCACGGCCAGGGCGCACCACAGCAGCAGAGGCGGCAAGGCCTTGCCAGCCGGGCTGGCGGGCAGCAGCGCCAGCCAGTAGGCAACCAGCACCAGCATCACGGCCACGAAGAGCAGCGGCGTGCTGTCCACCGAGGTGAAGAGCACGGGCCACATGCGGGCCTCCCATATGCCGAAAATGGCCGTCGCCGTCACCATGAGCGCCACGGCAGTCCAGACCATCGCCAGCATCCTGTTGCGGCTGAGTCGCCCCTTCCACAGTGCCGCGTGCTGGGCGTGCTTGACGTGCAGCACCCCGCGGTAGGCGTAGCCGGCCATCACGAACGTGCCATACCCGATGAGGAGCACCGCCATGAGTCGGACCCACCAGGGCTCATGGGCATATTCGCTCCAGGACATCAGCACGGACGAGAGAAAGACCACCAGGGCAGTCCGGAAGGCGCAGCCCATTTCCATGGCGTGGTCGGCAAGTGAATGCAGCGGCGGCTTCGGGACGCCGAGCGCATAGCGCTGCCCCGGGCTGAGTTCGTTCCATAGGCGGGCAAACCGGCTGGGGGCGAGCATCGCCAGCAGGTAGATGCGCCACTTTGCAAGCTGCTGCACCAGTTGCCCGAACAGCGCGATTTGGCCGTAGTACTGCCTGAAGGCAGGATCGGGGTAGAAACGGGATTCCAGTTGGTCCAGTTGCTCCCGCAAGGCGGTGGCGCGGGCATGCCCCATCCATTGCCAGGCGCGGAAATCCGTCTCCCAGGCGAAATACTCCGACAGGGCGCGCGCAAATGCCGGCGGAAGCTCGGGCACCTCGATCACCAACTGCGCAAACCAGTTGCAGGCGTCAGGACGCTGTGACAGGGGCAGCTTGTCCAGCTCCCGCCGCAGATTGGGCCAGCCGTTCAGCAGTGCATCAGGCCCTGCCTGTTTGAGGTAGTTGAGCGTTTCGTGCGCCAGATCCCTGGGCGGGATGAAGGCGGCTTCCTGTGCCTGGGGTTCTGCTGCGTCCGTGTTGCCGGGCAGAGGTTGAGTCCCGGGGCCCGGGACCGGCTCCGACAGCGGTGCAGGCTCTTGTTCCTGCTGCGCAGACCTGGCACTGGATACCTGCTCAACTGCAGCCATGCTCGGCATCTGCGTATCGCCCGTGGCCGGTCGCCTGGCGTGCTGCAGGGCCAGGTCATAGGCCTCGCGCAGTGATTGATAGGCGGCCGCATCGTCATCGGGCCGCGTGTGCTTGAGCCTGGATGCGTAGGCCTTCTTGATGGCCGGCAGGTCGGTCGTGGCTTCAATGCCCAGTACTTGCCAGAAGCTCATAGCACGAAGCCCTTGTCGATGCTGTCCAGGTACTTCCTGAACTCGCCGCGCCACTGGCGGATCTGCTGCTCGTCCTGGCTGTCGAGAATGGCTTCGAAACGCGCCAGCGCGTGACCTATGTCCTGTCGCGCAGGGCCCAGCCTGTCTTCGTACAGCCGCTTGGCCCGGGCGACCAGATAAGCGTTTTCCTGTTTGTCGCGCGGATGGATCTTGAGTGCGCGCAGCTTGAGCAGGGCCTCCTGGATCTGCTCGTCGCTCAGGACATGATCGCTGCGCTTGATCAGCGTGCTGGTGGTCTGGCCGGTTGCCGGAATATGCCCTTCCACTTCGAGCAGACCATTGACGTCATAGGTGAAGCGGATATTGATGCTGATCTCGCCGCGTCCCTTCGCCGGTATCTCGACCTCCAGATCGCCGAGTTTCAGGTTCTCTGTGCCAATGGGTGACTCGCCCTGGCGCACGTCGATGACGATGCGCGTCTGTCCATCCTGAACGGTGCTGTAGGTCTGGACACGCGATACCGGCACCGGCGTATTGCGTTCGATGATGGGTGAAAAGCGGTCGCTGTAATGCCGTCCATCGATATTTTCCGAACTCACGACTCCCAGCGAATAAGGCATCACATCGGTCAACACGATTTCGCTGAGTGCGGCATTGCGTGATTTGAGGCCGGCCTGAATGGCTGCGCCGTGTGCAATCGTTTCATCGGGATGGATGGTGCGCAGCGGCAGTCGGCCGAACAGGCGCGTGACCAACTGGCGGACCATGGGCATGCGGCTGGCGCCCCCGACCAGTACCACTTCATCCAGATTGGCGATGTCCAATTGCGCATCGAGCATGGCGCGTTCCAGCGGCCTGCGCAGTCGCTGCAGCAGGTCTGCGCAGCGGTTTTCATAGTCGGCACGGCTGAGCGTCAATGCATGCGGCGTCTCCTGGTAGGTAAACCGCATTTCAGTCGACTCGCTCTCGCTGAGGTCGCGTTTGGCCTGTTCAGCGGCATGCCAGAGCCCCCCGTCCGAAGACAGGGTCTCCCGCGGAACGCTGCGCAGGGCAGGCGTCTGCTCAATGAACCAATCCACCAATACCTGCGCGAAGTCCTCGCCGCCCAGGCGCGTGTCCCCGGCGCTGGCGCGCACTTCCACCACGCCTTCGAAGTACTCGAGCACGGAAACGTCAAAGGTGCCGCCGCCCAGATCGAACACCAGAAAGGTCGAGTGATCCGGCCTTTCCTGCAGGCCATAGGCGAGGCCGGCTGCCGTGGGCTCGTTGAGCAGCCGTTCCACCTTGATACCTGCCAATTGGCCAGCCGCCTGCGTGGCTTTGCGCTGCACATCGTTGAAATAGGCCGGCACGGTAATGACTGCCTCGGTCACGGGTTCGCCCAGATAGGCTTGCGCATCCGCCACCAGTGCGCCAATGACCAGCGCGCTCAACTCCTCGGCGCGCAGACGCTTGGGCCCCAGCACAACCGTGTGGTCCGTGCCCATCCAGCGTTTGAACGCCATGGCCGATTGTTGGGGATGCGTGGTAACACGTTCCCGGGCCGCCAGGCCCACCAGAATGGCACCATCGTCCGAAATGCTGATGGCCGACGGAGTCAGGAAATGGCCCAGCGAATTGGGTATGAGTTCGGTCTTGCCATCGCGATAAATGCTGATCAGGCTATTGGTGGTGCCCAGATCGATTCCAACTAGCATTGCACTCCCTCTCAATGATGTGGGGAGGCATTTTGTCCGATGTCATAGGCCCCGACTATGGGATTTCGAGGGCTGGGCTGCCGCGATCAAAGAGTGTCGGCAAATCGCATCAACCCGCGCACCACGGCCTGCACGGCCGGGTCTTGCTGCGAGGCGCTGCGGCAGGCCAGACCCAGCGGGCGTGTCAGGGCGGGACTCAGCTCGCGCTGCTGAAGGGTGCGGCTGACGGCGTCCATGGGCTCCTCGCGTGGCAGGACGGTGGGACCGTGGCCTGCGGCGACCAGGGCGCGTATGCCTTCGGGATAACTGATCTCCATGCGCGGCTGGGGCAGCAGGCCGGCCTGGGCAAACCATTGCGACAGCAGGCGGTGCATCTGGGTGCCGGCGGCAAAGCCTATCCAGGGCTGGGCGTTGAGCCATTCGGGCGTGATCTGGTCGGGCAGCGGCATCTGCGGCGGCGCGAACAGCTCCATGGGGTCGTTGCGCCAGGCCAGCACCTCGAGCCCCGCAGCCACGGGCTGGGGCAGACCGACCAGGGCCAGGTCCAGGCTGCCGGCCGCCAGGCGCTGCATGGCCTGGGCCGAGCTCACGACTTCCAGGCGCAGCTCCACGCTTGGTGCGTGCTCGGCCAGCCATTGCAGCAGTTCGGGCAGCAGCAGGGGGCTGACGCCGGCCGAGGCGCCTATGCGCACGCTGGCGCCAAAGCCCTCGGCACGCTTGCGCACCTGGCGCAGCAGGGATTCGCTGTCTGCCAGCAGGCTGCGTCCGCCTTCGGCCAGCAGTTCGCCCGCAGGCGTCAGCTGCGCCTGGCGCTTGCCGCGCACCAGCAGCGGTGTGTCCAGGCGCGCTTCCAGCTCCTGGATGTGCAGGCTGACGGCAGGCGGCGACAGGTGCAGGGCCTGGGCGGCGGCGGCCAGGGTACCCAGGTCGGCCACGGCCACCAGGGTCTGGAGCTGGTCGAGGTTCAGGCGTCGCATCAGGTTTCCTGAAGATAAGGTTCCGAAGATTCGACTTTATCTAATCTGGATGTGAATCCATCATCCCGTCCCGTATCAGGAACGAGGCCATGGAATGGAATTGAGCAACGCGGTGCTGGCCGCGGCCCTGGGGGCCGCGCTGATGAATGCGGGATGGAACAGCGCCATCAAGCTGGGCGGCGACAAGATGGTCGCCATGGCGCTGACCACGGGGCTGGCCAGCCTGTGGTCGCTGCTGGTGCTGCCCTGGCTGGACTGGCGTGCGGCGGCGCTGTGGGATGCATCGGTCTGGGGGTGGCTGGCGGCCTCGGTGGCCGTGCACACCGTCTACCACTTCGTGCTGCCGCGGGCCTACCAGCATGGCGAGTTCGGCGTGGTCTACCCGGTGGCACGCGGCAGTGCGCCGCTGTTCGTGACGCTGGGCGCGGCGCTGCTGGCCGGAGAGTGGCCGGGCGCGACCGGGCTGGCCGGCGTGCTGTGCCTGTCGCTGGGCGTGCTGGCGCTGTCGTTGCGCAGCGGCGCGGCCAGCGGTTATGGCGGCAGCGGCTATGCGCTGGCCACGGGCGCCATGATTGCCTGCTACACGGTCATCGACGGGCTGGGTGCGCGCGCATCCGGCTCCGCGCTGCTCTATGCGGCCCTGCTCACGCTGGGCGATGGCCTGGCCACGGTGCTGATCGTTGCCTGGCGGCGCGGCCCCGCCGTGCTGCGCGCCGATGCACGCACCTGGCGCCTGTGTGCCCTGGCCGCCGCCATGCAGCTGAGCGCCAGCTGGATGGCGACCTGGGCGCTGTCGCAGGCGCCCATGGGGCTTGTGTCTGCACTGCGTGAAAGCAGCGTGCTGTTTGCAGGCTGGATTGCCGCCTGGCTGATGCGCGAGCGCCTGGGCCGCGTGCGCATGCTGGCCTCGGCCCTGGTGTTCGGCGGCATCGTGCTGGTGCGCTGGGGCGGTTGATCCGCCCGGCGCCAACGGCGGCTGCGTGCTCAGCCGTGGCTGATGCGCGTGCCCAGCAGGGACAGGAACTGTGCGATCCAGGCCGGATGGGCCGGCCAGGCGGGGGCGCTGACCAGATTGCCTTCGGTGTGCGCCTGGTCCACGCCGATGTCGGCGTAGGTGCCGCCGGCCAGTTCGACCTCGGCACGGCAGGCCGGGTAGGCCGAGCAGGTGCGGCCCTTGAGCACGCCGGCGCCGGCCAGCAGCTGGGCGCCATGGCAGACGGCGGCCACGGGCTTGTTGTTGTCGAAGAAGTGGCGCACGGCGGCGCGCACGGCATCGTAGTTGCGCAGGTATTCGGGGCCGCGTCCGCCGGGGATCACCAGGGCGTCGTACTGCTCGGGCTTGATGTCGGCGAAGCTGGCGTTGAGCGTGAAGTTGTGGCCGGGCTTTTCGCTGTAGGTCTGGGCGCCCTCGAAATCATGGATGGCCGTCTTGATGTGGTCCCCCGCCTTCTTGTCGGGGCAGACCGCGTGCACCGTGTGTCCCACGGCCTGCAGGGCCTGGAACGGGACCATGGTTTCGTAGTCCTCGCAGTAGTCTCCGCAGATCATCAGAATCTTCTTGCCGGCCATGTGCTTGCTCCTTCGAAAAAAGTCAGAGGGAACAAGCATTGTGGCAGTGTCGGTGACGCCAACGTGACCGGCTGCAGAAACGGGCCCGCGCAATGAAAAAGAGAGCCGAAGCTCTCTTTTGCGGGGACAGGCAGGCTGCAGCTCAGGCCGTCAGGCGCTGCAGCGCTTCGCGGTACTTGGCGGCCGTCTTCTCGGTCACCTCCTGGGGCAGGCGGGGCGCCGGGGCGCTCTTGTCCCAGGGCTTGCCGTTGACCTGGGCCTGCTCCAGCCAGTCGCGCACGAACTGCTTGTCGTAGCTGGGCGGGTTCTCGCCCTTGGCCAGCGCCTGGGCATAGCCTTCCACGGGCCAGTAGCGCGAGCTGTCGGGCGTGAGCACCTCGTCCATCAGCACCAGTTCGCCGTTTTCGTCCAGGCCGAATTCGAACTTGGTGTCGGCAATGATCATGCCCTTTTCGAGGGCGATGGCGGCGGCTTCCTTGTAGATGCGGATGGCTGTATCGCGGATCTGGGAGGCCAGCTTCTCGCCGACCATCTCCACCGTGCGCTCGTAGGTGATGTTCTCGTCATGGTCGCCCATCTCGGCCTTGGCGGCCGGCGTGTAGATGGGCTCGGGCAGCTTGGCGGCGTTGGTCAGGCCTTCGGGCAGGGGAACGCCGCAGACCGAGCGCGATTCCTGGTATTCCTTCCAGCCGCTGCCGGCCAGGTAGCCGCGCACCACGGCCTCGATCAGCACGGGCTTGAGGCGCTTGACCAGCATGGAGCGGCCCGTGACCTGGGGCACTTCGGCGGGCGTGACCACGGATTCGGGCGCTTCGCCGGTCAGGTGGTTGGGGCAGATGTGGCCGAGTTTGTCGAACCAGAACAGCGCCATCTGCGTCAGCAGCTCGCCCTTGCCGGGGATGGGCTCGCCCATGATCACGTCAAAGGCCGAGAGGCGGTCCGAGGCCACCATCAGGATGCGGTCATCGCCCACGGCATAGTTGTCGCGCACCTTGCCGCGCGCGAGCAGCGGCAGCGAGGCAATGTTGGAAGTGTGCAGGGCGGAGGGACGGGACTGGGTGGTCATGTGAGGCAAGGGGCAATCTGGCAAAGAGGCTGCAGGGGCCGGAGGGCTGCAAGCGGCACGCGCAGGAGCGCGATTCTACCCAACGGCGCCTCACGGTGACGGACGGCCTGTGGCCACCCCCACCCCAGGGGCGCAGCCTGGCAAACCCGCCGATTGTGCGCCCAATCGCATGGCGCGCAAAACCCGCCTCCAAGGCCCTGCACCGTCCTGCGCTATCGGCTTGCGGCGTTGCTTTTGACCCGACCCGGGCGCATAGTGGATTCGCAAGCAAACGAATGCGCATTCCGGCCTGCAAGCACCTGTCCCGGCGGATCGTCCCCCGGTGGACCGGGCTGTTTCCATCCAGAGCAAGGAGTGTTTAGATATGAATCTGACGATTAGTGGGCATCACCTGGAGGTCACTCCCTCGCTGCGCAGTTACGTCATGGCCAAGCTCGAACGCATTCTTCGACACTTTGACCAGGTGGTGGATGTCAAGGTCTTGCTGACCGTTCATAACCAGAAGGAGAAGGAAAAGCGCCAACGTGCCGGTTGCACGCTGCGCGTCAAGGGCCAGGATCTCTTTGTCGAAACCTCTCACTTCGACCTTTATGCCGCCGTCGACGCGCTGGCTGACAAGCTGGACCGCCTCGTGGTGCGCTACAAGACCCGCCAGCAGGGCAGCCGCTACGGCACGGCCAAGCGGCTCGATGATGCTGGACTGACCCTGGCGTCAGTCGGGTGACAGGTAAGGCGCCGGCCCTGTGCGGGCGCTTACAATACCTGCGTTTTTGTGGCTGATGTGCCACGCATGACCACCGCCCTTCGGGGCGGTTTTTGATGGGGGTCAGGGTTTCCCCACGGTTTCCGGCACTGCGGTGCATAATTGTTTCCCGAACCATGAACCGTCTTGCCTCCATCCTGCCCGCCGCTCAAGTGCTCGTGAGCGTCGACGTCACCAGCAAAAAGCGCGCTTTCGAAGAAGCAGGTCTGCTATTCGAGAGCCTGCATGGCCTGTCCCGCGCACTCATCACCGACAGCCTCTTCGCGCGTGAACGCCTGGGCTCGACGGGGCTGGGCCATGGCGTGGCCATTCCCCACGGTCGCATCAAGGGGCTGACCGCTCCGATGGCAGCCGTGTTCCAGCTGGACCATCCCATTGGCTTCGATGCGCCCGATGAGCAGCCCGTGGGCCTGCTGATTTTTTTGCTGGTGCCCGAAGCGGCGACGCAAAAGCATCTGGAAATCCTTTCTGAAATCGCCGAACTGCTCAGCGACAGCCAGCTGCGCGAGCGGCTGAAGTCCTGCGGCGATGCGGCCCGGCTGCATGGAATGATTGCCGGCTGGCAGTCTTCCGCCGCCCCGCTGGTCTAGACTTTCGTCTTCCCCTTTTCACGGGCCTTGCCATGAGACCCAGTGCCATCAGCGCCGACGTCCTTTTCGAGGAGTTCCGCTCCAGCCTGCGCTGGGAGTGGGTGGCGGGCCTGGGGGCCTCGGAGCGCCGCTTCGACGAGATGGCCGTGCGCTCGGCGCGCTCGGGCGCCGATCTCGTCGGCTACCTGAACTACATCCATCCCTACCGGCTGCAGGTGCTGGGCGAGCGTGAGATCGCCTATCTGACCAACGCCACGCCGCAGGACTGCCAGCGCCGCGTGGCACGCATCGTCACGCTGGAGCCGCCCGTGCTGGTGCTGGCCGATGGCCAGACGGCGCCCGAGGCGCTGCTGTCCATGTGCGAGCGCGCCCACATTCCCATGTTCGCCACGCGCGAGCAGTCGGCCTTCGTGATCGATGTGCTGCGTGCCTACCTGGCCAAGCATTTCGCCGACCGCACGACCATGCATGGCGTGTTCATGGACATCCTGGGCATGGGCGTGCTGATCACGGGCGAATCGGGCCTGGGCAAGAGCGAGCTGGGGCTGGAGCTGGTGACGCGCGGCAACGGCCTGGTGGCCGACGATGCCGTGGACCTGTACCGCATCAACCAGACCACGATCGAAGGCAAGTGCCCCGAGCTGCTGCAGAACCTGCTGGAGGTGCGCGGCATCGGCCTGCTCGATATCCGCGCCATCTTTGGCGAGACGGCCGTGCGCCGCAAGATGCGTCTCAAGCTCATCGTGCACCTGGTGCGCAAGGAAACCATGGAGCGCGAATACGAGCGGCTGCCAGCCGAGCCGCTGACGCAGGATGTGCTCGGCGTGCCCGTGCGCAAGGTGGTGATCCAGGTGGTGGCGGGCCGCAACATCGCCGTGCTGGTGGAGGCGGCCGTGCGCAATGCCATCTTGCAGCTGCGCGGCATCGACACCTACCAGGAATTCGTGCAGCGCCACCGCCGCGCCATGGAACGCGGCGACACCTTCTAGCGGTCTGCGCCGTCGTGGCGTCCGGCTGCCTGTTGCCGGCGGCCTGTTGCCTGGGCCCCACTGTTTTCCCCGGGATTGTTTGCGGACCGTGCGCCCATGTTTGCGCGCGGTGCGTTGTCGTTGTTTTCTCAAATAAGAATAATTCTCATTTTCTATAATTCGGGCAGATGCCGTATCCGGCCTGTGTCCCGACGGGCTGCGGGCCTGGATGCGGCGCATTTTCTTCCGCCTTGAAAGCCCTCCCGGATGTCCTCTCGTTCCCGCACCGGCCTGCCGCGCGCAGGCGCTGTCAGCCCCTTCGCCCCCGTTTCACCGTTCCACGGCCTGGGCACCATCGCCCGTGTCTGCGCCATGGTTGCCGCTGCCGCTTTGCCCGCCGCCTCCTGGGCGGCCGACGCCGAACTGGGCGAGATCACGGTGCGCAGCACCACCGATCCCCAGGCACTGCCCACCGTGGCGCCGGGCGGCCAGGTGGCCAAGGGCGCGGGCCTGGGCGTGCTGGGCCAGCGCGATGTGATGGATACGCCGTTCAACATCACCTCCTACACGGCCGAAGGCATTGCCGACCAGCACGCGACCACGCTGATGTCGGTGCTGGAAAACGACCCCTCCGTGCGCTTCACCACCAACACCGGCCACGCCTACGAGAACTTCACCATCCGCGGCCTGGGTGTGAATGCCTCGGAACTGGGCTTCAACGGCCTGTACGGCCTGGCGCCCGATGGCCATGTGCCCACCGAGATGATCGAGCGCGTGGAAGTGCTCAAGGGCCCGGGTGCGCTGCTGAGCGGCATGACGCCGGGCGGCGCCGTGGGCGGCACCATCAACCTGGTGACCAAGCGCCCGCTGGCCCGGGACCTCACGCGCGTGACCACCATGCTCAGCAGCTCCTCGCAGCTGGGCCTGCAGGCCGATGTGTCGCGCCGCTTCGGCCCGGAACGCCGCCTGGGCATACGCATCAACGGCAGCACCTCGGGCGGCGATACCGAGATCGACGGCCAGAACCGCCGCCATGGCCTGGGCGCACTGGCGCTCGACTACCAGGGCGACGGATTCACGCTGGGCCTGGATGCCTACAGCTACCGCTCCAACATCCGTGACGGCAGCCCGATGATGGTCAGCATGCAGAACCTCAAGCAGGTGATTGCAGCGCCCGACGCCAAGACCAATCTCTTCCCGGGCATACGTGCCCAGCAGCAAAGCGATGCGCTGATGCTGCGCGGCTCGGTGGACCTGGGGGCGGACTGGACGCTGTTCGGCTCGGTGGGCAGCGGCAAGCATTCCTATGACGGCATGCTCAACGGCACGCGCGTGGTGCTGCGCGCCCAGGGCGACGGCTCGGCCGTGGGTCAGACCTACAACCAGTACGGCTACACCGACAGCATGGCGGCCGAGTTCGGCGTGCGCGGGCGCCTGCGCACGGGCAGCGTGAACCATCTGCTGGTCGCCTCCGTGAACTGGATGAACCAGAAGGGCGGCCGCGCGGCCGTGGCCACCAGCGCCAGCTACATCACCAACATCTACGACCCTGCGCCCATCACGCTGGCCGGCCCCTACGGCGCCATCAAGCAGGAGCGCGACGACGTGCTCAGCAGCCTGGCCCTGGCCGACACGCTGAGCTGGGGTGGCGACACCGTACAGCTCACCGTGGGCGCGCGTCTGCAGCGCGTGAACCAGAAGATGGCGCGCTATGACGAACATGCCATCTCGCCCGCGCTGGGCCTGGTGGTCAAGCCCTGGGGCGATACGGTCTCGCTGTACGCCAACCATGTGCAGGGCCTGAGCGCGGGCTCCATCGTCGGCACCACCTACGCCAATGCCGGCGAAGTGTTCGCGCCCTACAAGACCAAGCAGTTCGAGATCGGCGCCAAGTGGCGCACGGGTGATTTCACGCAGACGGTCTCGCTGTTTCAGATCGAGCGGCCTTCGTCCGTGGTGGAGACTGCGACCAACCGCCTGCTGATGGATGGCGAGCAGCGCAACCGGGGCCTGGAGTGGAATGTGTTCGGCGAGCCGCTGCGCGGCACGCGCGTGCTGGGCGGCCTGGCCTATACGCAGGCCATCCAGAGCAAGACCCAGGGCGGCGCGCGCGACGGCTACGGCGTCTACGGCGTGCCGCGCTGGACGGCCAACCTGGGCGGCGAGTGGGATGTGCCCGCGCTGCCGGGCGCCACGCTCACCGGCCGCCTGATCTACACGGGCGCGCAATGGGTGAATTCGGCCAACACGCTGAAGATGCCCAGCTGGACCCGCGTGGACGTGGGCGCGCGCTATGCCACCCGCATCGCGGCCAAACCCGTCACCTTCCGCGCCACGGTGGAGAACCTGTTCGACAAGTCCTACTGGGCCGGCAGTTTCAACGACAACTTCGCCACCACGGGCGGCCCGCGCACGGTGCGTGTCTCGGCCACGGTGGACTTCTGACGCCATGGCACAAGCTGCACGACAAGGCCTGTGCCTGGCCGCCTCGCTGCTGTGCCTGCTGGGCGCAGCCGTCCATGCCGCTGAAGACATGACGGCAGCCGCATCACGGCAGGCCCTGGCCGCACGGTCGGGCACGCTGGCGCCGGGCCAGGCGGCCACAGGGGTCCTGGCTGCCGGTGGGCGCGAGTCCTGGCGCGTCGATCTGCCCGCCGGCCACGTGGTCCAGGGTGAATTCGAGGGGCAGGGCGTGGCCCTGGACCTGGAGGATGTCCAGGGCCGGCACCTGCGCCGCCTGGCGCGGGCCGATGGCGGCGCGCAGTCGCTGATGTGGGTCACGGAGGGAGCCGGACGGCAGCGGCTGGTGGCCAGGCGTGTGGCCCTGGCTGACCCCCGTTCCGGCGGTGAGGCGCAAGAAGCGGGGCGCTTCGCGCTGCGGCTGACCTCCAGCCTGGCGCCTGCCGGCAACAAGGCCTCGGCCACCTCCGAGCCTCCGGCACTGCAAAGCCCGCGGCTGCGGGCTCTGGCGCAGGCAATCCAGCGCGGCGCGGGGGCTGGTGTGGCTGCCGACGCCTTCTGGCGGCGCGTGCAGGAGGAAGGAACACCCATGGTCGAGCCTCTGTCCGAGGGGCACTCCCTGGTCACCTTCCTGTGGCGCGGCCAGCCGCGTGCGGGCATGCAGGGCGTGCGCCTGTTCGGCAGCCCGGCCGGCAACCATGATCCGCTGCAGCATCTGCCCGGCAGCGATGTCTGGTGGGCCAGCTTCCGCATGGCGGACAACGCCAGGCTCAGCTACCGGCTGGCGCCCGATGTGCCGCTGATCGAAGGCTCGGCCATGGAGCAGCGCCGCGCTCTGCTGGCCACGGCGCAGCGCGATCCGCTCAATCCCAAGACCTTCCCGCAGCCGCCCGAGGGCGGCTTCATCGATGTCTTCCAGGGCGCCTCCGTGCTGGAGCTGCCCAAGGCGCCGCCCCAGCCCTGGGTGGTGCCGCGCGCGGGCGTGGCCCAGGGGGCGCTGGTGCAGCACCGCCTGTCCAGCCGCGTGCTGGGCAGCAGCCGCGATGTCTGGACCTACCGCCCGGCGGGCGGCCAGGCGCCCGAGGCGCTGCTGGTGCTGTTCGACGGCAATGCCTATGCAAAGCAGGTGTCCACGCCCACCCTCATCGACAACCTCATGGCCGACGGCCTTATCCCGCCCACGGCCGTGGTCCTGGTGGACAACGCCAGCCCGCAGGCACGCGGCAGGGAATTGCCGCCCAACACCGCCTTCGCGCGCTTTCTGGATGAGGAGCTGATGCCCTGGGTGGGGGAGCAGGGCCTGGGCCAGCCTGCGGCGCGCACGGTGATCGGCGGCTCCAGCTTCGGCGGCCTGGCCTCGGCCTATGCGGGCCTGGTCAATGCGCGCTGGTTCGGCAATGTGCTGAGCATGTCGGGATCGTTCTGGTGGTCGCCGGCCGGCGAGGTGCCGGGCTGGGTGCAGCGCCGCTATGCCCAGGAGCCGCGCCAGCCCGTGCGTTTCTATCTGGATGCAGGCCGCTACGAGCGTGCACGCGGCGGGCAGGACGGCATCTTGGAAACCAACCGCCACCTGGCCGACGTGCTGCGCGCCAAGGGCTACGAGGTCACGCAGGCCGAGCATGAAACCAGCCATGACTACCTGCAATGGCAGGGATCGCTGGCCTGCGGCCTGGTGGCCCTGCTCAACCCCGGGCGCTTTGCCCAGGGCCTGCCGGCCTGCGAGCGCACGCCGGACAGCACGCCCGCACTTCCCTGAGGCCGCCAAGGCCAATGTTTGAACTTCCTGGCGATACAGCAATCATTGAAAGAATGAACACCTTGAATGCAAATCATTCCCGGCGCCACATCCTGGCGACGATGGGCCAGGGCGCGGGCATGCTGGTCACGCTGCCTCTGGCACTGTCCATGGCCCATGCGCAGACGGCAGCGGTCGGCAAGACCGTGACCGTGCCGCACGCCAAGGGCGAGGTCCAGGTGCCCTTCAAGCCCGTGCGCGTGCTGGTGTTCGAGCTGGCGGCGCTGGACACGCTGCAGGCGCTGGGCGGCGAGGTGCGTGGCGTGCCCGAGTTCAAGATGCCGCCGCTGCTGGCCCGCTATGCCGATGCGAAATACGCACGCATCGGCAGCCTGTTCGAGCCCGACTACGAGGCCGTCAAGGCGCTGTCGCCCGACCTCATCATCGTGGGCGGCCGCTCCGAGGCCAAGTACAAGGAGCTGTCGCGCTTCGCCCCCGTGCTGGACCTGAGCGTCAGCGACCAGCACCAGATGGCCGATATCTACCGCAACATCCGCACGCTGGGCGCCGTCTACGGCCTGCAGGACAAGGCCGAGGCCGAGGTCCGGGCCGTGGAGCAGGCCATCGCCGCGCTGCATGGCAAGGCGCAGAACGCGGGCAAGGGGCTGGTGCTGCTGACCTCGGGCGGCAAGCTCAGCGCCTACGGTCCGGGCTCGCGCTTCGGCATGCTGCACGATGTGTTCGGCGTGAAGCCGGCCATCGACAACCTGACGGTGGCGCGCCATGGGCAGGTGGTCTCCTTCGAGTTCCTGCTCAAGACCAATCCCGACTGGCTGTTCGTCATCGACCGCGACGTGGCCATCGGCCAGGATGGCAAGACCGCCCAGCAACTGCTGGACAACCCGCTGGTGCGCGCCACCAAGGCCTGGCGCGGCAAGCAGGTGGTCTATCTGAACGCAGCCAACTGGTACACCCTGTCCAACGCCGGGCCGGGCGCGCTGAAGGCCAATATCCAGCAGCTGTCGGATGCCTTTGCCCGCACATGACGCCAAAGCGTTGAGCCCGCCTGTCGCCACCGCGCACGCCGTGCCCATGTCACGCCCCTCTCGCCAGGCCCTTGCCTGGCTTTTCGCGCTGGGCCTGCTGCTGGCGCTGTCGCTGGCCAGCCTGATGGTGGGCGCGGGCGACATGCACTGGAGCGTGCTGTGGTCGCGCAGCGAGGACGACCTGGCCAGCCAGGTGCTGGTCTACAGCCGCGTGCCGCGCACCCTGGCCCTGTTGCTGGCCGGCGCGTCCATGGCGGTCTGCGGACTGCTCATGCAGATGCTGGCGCGCAACCACTTCGTGGAGCCTTCCACCGTGGGCACGGTGGAGTCGGCCAGCCTGGGCATGCTGGCTGCGTTCCTCTGGGTGCCGCACTGGCCGGTGATGGCCAAGATGGGAATTTCGGCCGTGGCGGCACTGCTGGGCACGGCGCTGTTCCTGGCCGTGCTCTCGCGCATCCGGCTGCGCTCGTCGTGGATGGTGCCCCTGGTCGGCCTGGTGCTGGCCGGCGTGCTGGAGGCAGCCGCCAGCTTTCTGGCGCTGCAGTTCGACATGATGCAGGCGCTCAAGTCCTGGTCCAACGGCGATTTCTCGCTGGTGGTTCAGGGCCGCTACGAGTTGCTGTGGTTGTCGCTGGGTGTCACCGCCCTGGCCTGCCTGGCGGCCGACCGCTTCACCGTCGCCGGCCTGGGCGAGAGCTTTGCCACCAATCTGGGCCTGAACTACCGGCGCCTGGTCTGGCAGGGGCTGGTGGTGGTAGCCGTGGCCACTTCCGCCGTGGTGGTCACGGCCGGCAGCCTTCCCTTTGTGGGACTGATCGTGCCCAACGTGGTGCGCCTGGTCCTGGGTGACAACGTCCGCCGCAGCGTGCTGTGGGTGGCGCTGATCGGCGCGGGCCTGACCCTGCTGTGCGATCTGGTCGGGCGCATGCTGATCGCGCCCTATGAAATCCCCGTGGGCACCGTGCTGGGCGTGCTGGGCAGTGCCTTGTTCCTGGCGCTCATCCTGCGCCGCCGCAAGGACCGAGCATGAGCAGCCTGCCGCAATCCGTTGCTTGCGCCGATCCGTCTGCGCGCAGTTGGGGCCGGGGCCGACGCCTGGCGCTGCTGGGAGGGCTGGCGCTGCTGTGCCTGCTGGCCTTCATGACCGTGGGCGTCAGGACCGACTGGGCCTTCGTGCTGGAGCACCGGGGCGCCAAGGTGCTGACCATGGCGCTGGTGGCCTGCGCCATCGGCCTGTCCACCGTGGTGTTCCAGACCGTGTCGCACAACACCATCCTCACGCCTTCGGTGATGGGGCTGGATGCGTTGTACCTGTTCGTGCAGGCGGCCATGGTGCTGATGTTGGGCGCGGCAGGCGTGTCCGCCATGGGCGAGGTCGGGCGCTATGCGCTCAACATCGTGCTGATGGTGGGCTTCAGCGTGCTGCTGATGCGCTGGCTCTTCGTGGGCCATGCCAGCAGCCTGCACCTGATGCTGCTGGTGGGCATGGTGGGCGGCATCTTCTTTCGCAGCCTGGCGGGGCTGGCCATGCGCGTGCTCGATCCCAATGAGTTCACGGCGCTGCAGGACCGCATGTTCGCCAATTTCAACGCGGTGAACCTGCAGCTGCTGGTGCCGTCGCTGCTGCTGATCGCGCTGGGCAGCGCCTGGATCTGGCGCCAGCGCCACGTGCTGGACGTGATCTCGCTGGGGCGCGATGCCGCCATCGGCCTGGGCCTGGACTACGATGGCCGCGTGCTGCGGCTGCTGGCCGTGGTGGCCTGCATGGTGGCCGTGTCCACGGCCCTGGTCGGGCCTGTCATCTTCTTCGGCCTGCTGGTCAGCAACATGGCGTATCACGCCATGGGCACGCGCCGCCATGCCTGGGTGCTGCCTGCGGCCGTGCTCTGGGGCTGCGTGCTGCTCATGGGCGGCCAGGTGCTGCTGGAGCAGCTTTTTCAATTCAATACCGTGCTGAGCATCGTGGTGGAGTTCCTGGGTGGAATCGTCTTCATCGTGCTGCTCATGCGCAAGGGGACCCAATGATCGAGGTGCGTGATCTGCTCAAGCGCCATGGCGGCACGACCGTGCTGCAGGAGCTCAACTTCAACGTGCCCGAGCGGGCGCTGACGGCCATCATCGGCCCCAACGGGGCCGGCAAATCCACGCTGCTGTCCCTGGTCAGCCGCCTCATGCCGATCACGGAAGGCCAGGTGCTGGTGGCTGGCCGCGACGTGGCCACCACGCCCACCGAGGCGCTGGCGCGCATCATGGCCATCCTGCGCCAGGACAACCAGAGCGCGCTGCGCCTGACGGTGCGCGACCTGGTGGGCTTTGGCCGCTTTCCGCACAGCAAGGGCCGGCTGGGCCCCGAGGACGTGCGCCATGTGGACGAGGCGCTGGAGTACCTGCAGCTCACGCCGCTGGCCGAGCGCTTTCTCGACGAGTTGTCAGGCGGCCAGCGCCAGCGCGCCTACATCGCCATGGTGCTGTGCCAGGACACGCCTTTCATCCTGCTGGACGAGCCGCTGAACAACCTGGACATGGCCCACGCCGTCAGCATGATGGGCCTGCTGCGCCGTGCCGTCACCGAGCGCGGCAAGACCGTGGTCATGGTGCTGCACGACATCAACTTCGCCTCCTGCTACGCCGACCACATCATCGCGCTCAAGGACGGCCGCCTGGCCGTGGCGGGCACGCCGGCCGAGGTCGTGCAGGACGAGGTCCTCAGCAGCCTCTACGGCATCCCCGTCAGCGTGCACGAGGTCAAGGGCCGCAGGCTTTGCCATTACTTTGGTTGAACATGCGGTGTTTCGGGCTTGGCGCGGCCTGAGGCGAGGGACACCAAGCAAGGGCCTAAGCCGGCCGCTCAGGGGGTGCTTTTCTTCTTCAACAGCATGGAGTCGCCATAGCTGAAGAAGCGGTACTCCTGCGCGATCGCATGGCGGTACAGCGCCATCACCTGCTCGTAGCCGGCGAAGGCGCTGACCAGCATCATCAGCGTGCTCTTGGGCAGGTGGAAGTTGGTGATCAGCAGATCGACCACCTGGTACTCGAAGCCCGGTGTGATGAAGATGCGCGTATCGCCTGAGAAGTTGCCCGTCTGGGCCCAGGACTCCAGCGTGCGCACCGTGGTCGTGCCCACGGCGATGATGCGGCCGCCGCGCTGGCGGCAGCGTTCCAGCGCGGCCAGGGTGGCCAGCGGGATTTCGTACCACTCGCTGTGCATCTGGTGGTCGGCCAGGTTCTCGGTCTTCACGGGCTGGAAGGTGCCGGCGCCCACGTGCAGCGTGACGCTGGCGCGTTCGATGCCGCGCTCGGCCAGGCGGGCCAGCACGGCGTCGTCGAAGTGCAGTGCGGCCGTGGGCGCGGCCACGGCGCCGGGGCGGGCCGCGAAGACGGTCTGGTAGCGCTCGCTGTCTTCGGCGGCATCGGGGTCGTTGCCGGTTTCCTGGTGGCGCTCGATGTAGGGCGGCAGCGGCAGATGGCCGAAGCGCTCCATCAGCTCATGGGGCGTCTCGCCGCGCGGGCCTTCAAAGCTCAGGTGGAACAGCGGGCCGTTCTCGTCGGGCCAGCGGCCACGCAGCACGGCGTCGAAGCCGCCACCGTTCTTGCCGCCGCACAGGTGGATGCTCGAGCCGGGCAGGGGCTTCTTGCTGACGCGCATGTGGGCCACGACGTCGTTGCCTTCCAGTACGCGCTCGACCAGCAGCTCCAGCCGGCCGCCGCTGGCCTTCTCGCCGAAGATGCGCGCCTTGATCACGCGCGTGTCGTTGAACACCAGCAGGTCGCCGGGCTGCAGCAGATCGGGCAGCTCGTGGAAGATGCGGTCGGTGGGCGGGTTGGCATCGTCGCGGCCGTCGAGCAGGCGCGAGGCACTGCGCTGGGCGGCAGGATGCTGGGCAATCAGCTTCTCGGGAAGCTCGAAGTCGAAATCGCTGAGCGAGAACACACGGGACAGGGAGGACATGCAGTGCTTGAGGGCCGGACATGGCCCGTTCCAAGTTCGTTGAACGGAAGCTGGCAATTGTCGCAAACCCTGGGGTCATCCCCGGAATTGCCGGCGATCACCTGGCCATGGCGGCCTGGGGCTGGCGCTCGAACTCCAGCCACAGCGATTCCAGATCGGGGAAGTCCCAGTCCGCAGGGTCTTCGCGCGCGATGATGCGGTCGTTGCCCTGGCTTTCGGACAGGTCCTCGATCTCCGGCGTGATGCGGCAGGACTGGCGCAGCGAATAGAAGACCTTGACGCGCGGCGCCAGCAGGCTGGCCGGCGAGGCATCGACCACCACCGCCAGACGCTGCGAATGCAGGCGCACCAGCGAGCCCAGCGGGTAGATGCCCACGGTCTGCACGAACTGCTCGAACAGCCGCTTGTCGAAATGGCGCGGACTCCACTCGGCCATGCGACGCAGCGCCTCCGAAGGCGGCCAGCCCTTCTTGTAGGGCCGGTCCGAGGTGATGGCATCGTAGACGTCGCAGATCGCCGTCATGCGCGCCAGCAGGCCGATGTCGCCCTGCTGCAGCCCGTCGGGGTAGCCGCTGCCGTCCACCTTTTCATGGTGGTGCAGGCAGGCATCGATGACCTCGTCGTCCAGGCCCAGCGGGCGCAGCAGCTGCTCGCCGTGGCGTGGATGGGCGCGCATCAGCGCCCATTCGGCGTCGTCCAGCGGGCCGGGCTTGTTGAGCACGGTCACCGGAATGGCGGTCTTGCCCAGATCGTGCATGAGGCCGGCCATGCCGGCCTTGCGCAGGCTGTGGTCGTCCAGGCCCATGCGCTTGGCCAGGGCCACCATCAGCGCGCACACGGCCAGGCTGTGCATGTAGGTGTAGTCGTCGGCGGTCTTCAGGCGGGCCAGGCCGATCAGCGCATGGGGATTGCGTGCCACGGAGGCCGTCACATCGTCCACCAGCTGTCCGGCGGCCGAGGCGTCCACGGGCCGGCCCAGCCGCGCATCGCTGAACAGGCGGCTCAGCAATTGCCTGGCCTGGGCGCAGGTCTGGGCCGCGCGGCGCAGCTCGGTGGCGGTGGAGATGGGGGCCGTGCTCTGCTCGGACGCAGGGCGGGCGTTGTCGGGGATCTGGTGGCGAAGCTCGTCCTGCGGGTCGAAGCGCAGGCAGGGCACCTGCACGCCCACGTCCAGGCCTTTGCGCACATCGATCCAGACCTCCTGGATGGAGGTGGCGCGCAGACGCTGGAGATCGGCCTCGGAGCGAAGCAGGAAACGGGTTCGCCAAAAGGGATGCTCCATCCAGGAGCCGCAGAACTCGTGCAGGAACATGCCCAGAGTGACATGCTGGACATTGATACGCTTCAACATGGCATTCGGTGGCGGGGTAACACTACGTAACGTCAGCGTGCATGGTAGCGGCTTCCCCAGAGACCCGGGGCGTCAAGGGTGCTTTGGGCAGGGCCGGCCGGCATGAACGTGGCGTGTTGCCTACACCTGTATATTCATACACTATGCTGCCAGCCAACGCGCATGTTCTGAAACAGGAAAGCCCATGCCCCTGAACGTCTCCTCTGCCTTTCCCGACCTGGGGCGCGACGCCCCTGGTGGCAAGGCCGCGCGTGCCGGCAAGGCAAAGGCTGGCGCAGGCAAGGGCGGCGCCAGGAAGGCCGGCAAGGCCTCGGCCACTTCGGGCGACAAGGCCGCCACGCCTGCACAGTCCGCTGCCAGGCCTGCCGCCAGTCCCGCGCAGAAGGCGCTGCAGAAAATGGGACTGGTGCGCGACATCGACCTGGCGCTGCACCTGCCGCTGCGCTATGAGGACGAGACCCGCATCACCGCGCTGCGCAATGCGCGCGAAGGCGATACGGTGCAGATCGAGGCCACGGTCACCCACAGCGAAGTGCAGCTGCGCCCTCGCCGCATGCTCAAGGTCACGGTGGACGACGGCACGGCCGAATGCGTGCTGACCTTCTTCAGCTTCTACCCTTCGCACCAGAAAACCCTGTCCGTGGGCGCGCGGCTGCGCATACGCGGCGAGGTCAAGGGCGGCTTCTGGGGACGGCAGATGCTGCACCCCGCGTTCCGCGCGGCCGGGGGGGATCTGCCCACGGCGCTCACGCCCGTCTATCCGGTGGCGGCAGGACTGCCCCAGGCCTATATCCGCCGCGCAGCGGCCACGGCCATGCTGCGGGCCGACCTCTCCGATACGCTGCCCGCAGGAGAGCACCCGCCCGTGGCCCATTTCCACGGCAACGGCGGGCTGCCGCCGCTGTTCAGCCTGCGTGACGCGCTGCAGTTCCTGCACCATCCCACGCCCGATGTGGCCCTGGCCACGCTGGAAGACCATTCGCATCCGGCCTGGCAGCGCCTGAAGGCCGAGGAACTGCTGGCCCAGCAACTGTCGCAATACGAGGCCAAGCGCGAGCGCGCGCGGCTCAGGGCGCCCGTGCTGCGCGCATTGCCCATGGACAGCGCCCAGGGACTGGCGCGCCAGTTTCTCGACCAGTTGCCCTTTGGCCTGACCGGTGCCCAGCAGCGCGTGGTGGGCGAGATCCTCGCCGACATGCAGCGCCGCATGCCCATGCACCGGCTGCTGCAGGGCGATGTGGGATCGGGCAAGACGGTGGTGGCGGCGCTGTCGGCCGTGGCCTGCATCGAGGCCGGCTGGCAGTGCGCGCTGATGGCGCCCACCGAAATCCTGGCCGAGCAGCATTTCGGCAAGCTGGTCGGCTGGCTGGAGCCGCTGCTGGCCCCGCTGGGCAAGCGCGTGGCCTGGCTGGCCGGCGCGCAGAAGAAGAAGGAGCGCACCGCCATGCTGGAGCTGGTCCGCAGCGGCGAGGCGGCCCTGGTGGTGGGCACGCATGCCGTCATCCAGGACCAGGTGGAGTTCAAGAACCTGGCGCTGGCCGTCATCGACGAGCAGCACCGCTTCGGCGTGGCCCAGCGGCTGGCGCTGCGCCAGAAACTCGCAGCCTCGGGCATGGAGCCCCATCTGCTGATGATGAGCGCCACCCCGATCCCGCGCACCCTGGCCATGAGCTACTACGCCGACCTGGATGTCTCCACCATCGACGAGTTGCCGCCTGGGCGTACGCCCATCGTCACCAAGCTCATTGCCGACAGCCGCAAGGACGAAGTCATCGAACGCATCGGCGCCCAGGTCGCCCAGGGGCGCCAGGTCTACTGGGTGTGTCCGCTGATCGAGGAAAGCGAGGCGCTGGACCTGTCCAACGCCACGGCCACCCACGCCTACCTCAGCGAGATGCTGCCCGATGTCATGGTCGGCCTGCTGCATTCGCGCATGCCCACGGCCGAGAAGAAGGCGGTGATGGAGCTGTTCTCGGCCGGCGTCATGGGCGTGCTGGTCTCCACCACCGTGATCGAAGTGGGCGTCGATGTGCCCAATGCCTCGCTCATGGTGATCGAGCATGCGGAGCGCTTTGGCCTGTCGCAGCTGCACCAGCTGCGCGGGCGCGTGGGGCGGGGGGCGGCGGCCTCGGCCTGCGTGCTGCTGTATTCGGTGGGAGACAGCGGCCGCCTGGGCGAGACGGCCAAGGACCGGCTGCGTGCCATGGCCGAAACCAACGACGGCTTCGAGATCGCGCGGCGCGACCTGGAGATTCGCGGTCCGGGTGAATTCCTGGGTGCGCGCCAATCAGGCGCTC
Source organism: Delftia sp. WY8 (assembly GCF_018437695.1). Lineage (NCBI taxonomy): Bacteria > Pseudomonadati > Pseudomonadota > Betaproteobacteria > Burkholderiales > Comamonadaceae > Delftia > Delftia sp. WY8. Next base: position 3,007,049 of record NZ_CP049795.1, on the reverse strand, counting down.
CCATGCTGCGCTTTGCCGATCTGGAGCAGGACCTGATGCTGCTCGACTGGGCCCGCGAGCTTGCGCCTCGCATGCTGGAGCAGCACCCGCAACTGGCCCAGCGGCATGTGGACCGCTGGTTGGGCGGCAAGGCCGAATTCCTCAAGGCCTGATGGGCCGGCCCCTGCTTGCGGGATGTTCCTGTTACGTATTTTTACGCGCCCGGGCGCTGCCTGGTGGCGGCCTGCTCCGCAGGCCTGCAGCCCGCGCCAGACAAGGTTTGCGTGTGCGTTGTAGCTGTCGGTAGGGAGCGCTTCATGCGGTCCTGGCGGTGACAGCTGCGCGCGGCGACGGCATTGAGTATTTGTGACATTTTGGTACATTGAGTCGCAAAAAACAGGGTAGGTCCATCCGGGAGGGGATGGCCTGCCACTCCTCCCCACGCTTCCCCACGGGGAGGACGGCCGTGATCACTCTTGTGTTGTCCCATCTTTCTGAGAATGAGGAGCCGTCCACATGAATGAAGCCGTTCAAGCGAATGAACTCGTCGAGACCTCCTGGCGCATGGGCCTGGTGGCCCTGTCCTATGGCATTGCCGTGCTGGGCTCCTTCGTGGCCCTCACGGCGGCACAGCGCATCCGCAGGCGCACGGGAATCAGCTGGCTGAATCTGCTGGCGGCCGGCACGGCGCTGGGCGGCATAGGCGTGTGGTCCATGCATTTCACGGGCATGCTGGCGCTGAACCTGGGCATGGGCTCGGGCTACTCCATGGTCGAAACCCTGGTGTCCCTGGTGGCTGCCGTCGCTGCGACCTCGGTGGCGCTGGCCTTTGTCGCGCGGCGGCCCGAAAGCGGGTTGCGCGTGCTGGGCGCCGGCACCCTGCTGGGCCTGGGCGTGGCCTTCATGCATTACCTGGGCATGTACGGCATGCGCTTTCCGGGCTTCATCGTCTGGTCCGTTCCCACCGTGGTGCTGTCCGTGGCCATTGCCGTGGTGGCGGCCAGCGCCGCTCTTTGGCTGTCGTTTCGCACCGGCTCGCTGGGCATGCGGGCGCTGGCGGCTGCCGTGATGGGGGCGGCAGTATGCTCCATGCATTACACGGGCATGGCCGCAGCAGACTTTGTATGCATTTCCGAGACACAGCGGTATGCTCGGCCGCAAGGTTTTGCCGTGATCAGCGCTTTGGACCTTCCCGTCTTTACCGTGATCGTGGCCATAGGCCTGGCAGCATTGATAGGCATGGACCAGCTCATGCAGCAGCGCGACCGGATGCGCCGGCCGCTGCACTAGGTGGATAAATGCAAAAAGCCGGCAGGTCGGGGAGCGCGCAGTGGTCATGCGTGGACGAGGACTGGCACAATCGAAATAGGACAAATCCTAGAGTCTGCACAGGAACTTTTGAGGGGAGCACCCCGGCAACCGGGCCGCAAGGCCTGGTTACACAAAGGTTTCGGCCCAGGTTCCAGGTCTAAGACCATCGTATTTCCCGAGGTTCCCTCCCAGACACAGCTCGCCAATGACACTTACCGAACTCAAATACATCGTGGCCGTGGCACGTGAAAAGCATTTTGGCCGCGCCGCCGAAGCCTGTTATGTGTCCCAGCCCACGTTGTCCGTGGCGATCAAAAAGCTGGAGGAGGAGCTCGATGTCAAGCTCTTCGAGCGCAGCGCCGGCGAAGTGTCGGTCACGTCGCTGGGAGAGGAGATCATCCGGCAGGCGCAAAGCGTGCTGGAGCAGGCCGCCGAGATCAAGGAAATCGCCAAGCGCGGCAAGGACCCGCTGTCGGGCGTGCTCACGCTGGGCGTGATCTACACCATCGGCCCCTACCTGCTGCCCGATCTGGTGCGCAACTCCATCCTGCGCACGCCGCAGATGCCGCTGATGCTGCAGGAGAACTACACCATCAAGCTGCTGGAGATGCTGCGCACGGGCGAGATCGACTGCGCCATCGTCGCCGAGCCCTTCCCCGACACCGGCCTGGCGCTGGCGCCGCTGTATGACGAGCCCTTCATGGCTGCCGTGCCCAGCACCCATGCGCTGGCCCAGAAGGACCATGTCTCCACCAGCGATCTCAAGAACGAGACCATGCTGCTGCTGGGCTCGGGCCACTGCTTCCGCGACCATGTGCTCCAGGTCTGCCCCGAGTTCGCACGCTATGCCAGCAATGCCGAAGGCATTCGCCGCACCTTCGAAGGTTCGTCGCTGGAGACCATCAAGCACATGGTGGCCGCCGGCATGGGCGTGACCCTGGTGCCGCGCCTGTCCGTGCCCGCCGATGCGCTGGAGACCACGGCGCGCCGCCGCAAGACCGACGAGCCGCACATCCGCTACCTGCCCATCCTCGAGGACGACGGCTCGGCCCCGCCCACGCGCCGCGTGGTCCTGGCCTGGCGCCGCAGCTTCACGCGCTACGAGGCCATCGCCGCCCTGCGCAACGCGGTTTACGCCTGCGCCTTGCCCGGCGTCAAACGCCTGTCCTGATGACTGCACCGCTGCGCGGGCCGTGCCTCCAGGGCCACCGCGCTTGCGTTATCGTTGCTTTCGGTCTCCGGGCGGTCTGCCCGGGGCATATTCCATCCGTACGAAGTTGAAAGGGATCCCATGGCCAAAAATGCCAGCAAAGACAAGTCCGGTGCAAAGAAGCCAGAGGCCGTGCAGGCCGCCAAGACCGTGCAGGCAGCGACGGCCGATGTCGCACCGGTGTCCGTGCGCTCCAGCGCCATCCACATCGGCATCAGCGACAAGGACCGTGCCGCCATCTCCAAGGGCCTGTCGGCCCTGCTGGCCGACACCTACACGCTCTATCTGACAACGCACAACTTCCACTGGAACGTCACGGGCCCGATGTTCAACACACTGCACACCATGTTCATGGGGCAGTACACGGAACTGTGGAACGCCGTTGATCCCATCGCCGAGCGCATCCGCGCCCTGGGCCATTTCGCACCGGGCTCCTATGCCGACTTCGGCAAGCTCACCAGCCTGGCCGACGTGCCCCACGATCCGCCCAAGGCCCTGGAGATGGTGCGCATCCTGGTGGCAGGCCATGAAGCCGTGGCACGCACGGCGCGCAGCCTCTTCCCGCTGGCCGACAAAGCCAGCGACGAGCCCACGGCCGACCTGCTGACCCAACGCCTGACCGTGCATGAGCAGACCGCCTGGATGCTGCGTGCCCTGCTTGAAGAGTGATGCTGCACATGTCCCAAGCACCTGCCACGGCCCGGGAGTGATGACCGCGCATGCTCCGGACCTGGATTGACGCACACGCCGCCACGAGCGGCCTGTGCCTGGTACTGGCCGCCTTGGGCGGCCTTTTTTTCTACCTGCGCCTGCCCGCCGCCGCGCGGCTGCGCCATGCAGGCCTGCCGATGCCACGCGCCGCATGGCAGGGCCTGGTTGCGGCGGGCCTGCTGGCCACGCTGGCCCTGGGCGTGATGGTGCGCGACATGCTGGGCCTGGGCCAGCCCGCAGGCTGCGACTCCTGCACCGACTGGCCGGTGCTGGACGATGCCCTGCACCAGTGGCTTGCTGGCCATGCCACCGATGCCTGGGTGCGCCCCGTGGTCGCCTTCACCCAGCTGGGCCATGTGGGCTGGATGGTGTCGCTGTCTGTTGCCGTGCTGGCGCTGCTGCTGTGGCGCCGCGACTGGCTGCATGCGGCCGCCTGGGTGGTGGCCACGGCGGGAGTCGGCCTGTGGATACGCGCCATCAAGACCAGCGTGGGCCGCCCGCGCCCCGTGGGCGGCTGGGTGCCCGAGGGCGGCTTCAGCTTCCCCAGCGGCCACAGCGCCGGCACCTTCGTGCTCTATCTGATGCTGGCCTGGCTGCTGCTGCCGTACCTGCGGCCTGCCTGGCGCTGGTGCGTGGGCCTGGCGGCCCTGGCCGTTGCCCTGGGCGTGGGCGCCAGCCGCGTCGTGCTGCGCGTGCACTATGCCAGCGATGTGCTGGCTGGCTGGCTGCTGGGCCTGGCCTGGATGGCGCTGGTGATCTGTGCCGTGGAGTGGGCGCAAACCCGCGTTGCCGGCAGGCGCGGCTGAGGCGCGCCGCCGAGCCCGCCCGCCCAGCGGCGACAATGCGGGCATTTTCGAATGTGATGCGTGCGATGGTCGGCCCACGGCCGCCATCGGCGCCCAGACGCCATGCCTACCTCCTCCTCTACGCCCATGCCTGCGCCCCGGCGCAGCAAACTGTCGCTCTACCTGGACTTGGTCCGCTTCAACCGGCCGGCCGGCTGGCTGGTCCTGGTCTGGCCCACGCTGGCCGCACTGTGGGTGGCGGCGGGCGGGTTTCCGGGCTGGCATCTGCTGGTGGTCTTCGTGCTGGGCACGGTGCTGATGCGCAGCGCCGGCTGCTGCATCAACGACATCGCCGACCGCGACTTCGACCGCCACGTCAAGCGCACCACGCAGCGCCCCATCACCTCGGGACTGGTCTCGGTGAAGGAGGCCGCGCTGCTGGGCGCGGCCCTGGCCCTGGTCTCGCTGGGCCTGGTGCTGACCACCCGCTGGGAGGCCGTGGCCTGGTCCGTGCCCGCCGTGCTGTTCACCATCCTCTACCCGTTCACCAAGCGCTTCTTCGCCATGCCCCAGGCGTTTCTGGGCATCGCCTTCAATTTCGGCATCGTCATCGCCTTCGCCGCCGTGCAGGGGCAGGTGCCCGCCACGGCCTGGATTCTGTGGTTGGCCAACATGTTCCTGGTGCTGGCCTATGACACCGAATACGCCATGGTGGACCGTGACGATGACCTCAAGATCGGCATGAAGACCTCGGCCATCACCCTGGGCCGCTTCGACGTGGTGGCCGTCATGGGTTTCTTCGTGCTCTGCGGCCTGCTCACGGTCTGGGCGTTGGCGCCCTTCGGCCTGGCCTGGCCTTTCTGGCTGGGCCTGGCCGTGGCTGCGGCCCAGGTGATCTGGCACTTCACCCTGATCCGCCACCGCACGCGCGAAGGCTGCTTCGTGGCATTCAGCAAGAGCCACTGGATCGGTGCCAGCCTGTTCGCGGGCGTGGCGCTGGGGTTTGCGCTGCGCTGAGGGCTCAGCGCTGAAAAAAGAAGGGAGGCCGGTGCCTCCCTTTTGCATGGTGCCTGGGCGCGCTGCGCCGGGCTCAGCGGCCGAACTCTGCGGCCAGCTCCTTGGCCCGTGTTTCCGCCGCCCGCATGGCGGCCACGAAATGCTCGGGCACCTGCTGCGCCTGCAGGTGCGTGATGGCGGCGTGGGTGGTGCCTCCCTTGCTGGTGACGCGCTGGCGCAGCACCTCGGCGCTTTCGCTGGAGCGGGCGGCCAGCTCCGAGGCGCCCTGGAAGGTGGCCACGCCCAGGCGGTAGGACTGCTCGGCCGTGAGGCCCATGTCCACGCCAGCCTGTGTCATGGCTTCCAGGAACAGGAAGACATAGGCCGGGCCCGAGCCCGACAGGGCGGTCACGGCGTCCAGGTGCGCTTCCTGGTCGACCCAGACGAACTGGCCCGTGGTGGCCACCACCTGCTCGATGGCGCTCTTGCCTGCGGCATCGACCTGGGCGCGGGCGAACAGGCCCGTCATGCCCTTGCCCACCAGGGCAGGCGTATTGGGCATGGCGCGCACGATGCGGCCCGTGCCCAGCCACTGGGCGATGGCGTCCGTGGGAATGCCGGCGGCCACGCTCAGGTGCAGGGCCTGGGCGGTGTGCGGCGCCACGGCCTGGGCGGCTTCCTTGAAGGTCTGGGGCTTGACGGCCCAGACCACGATGCCGGCACCGTCCAGCGCGCTGGCGGCGGCCGCGGCATCGGCATGGGCCGTGATGCCGAAGTTCGTGCGCAGCGCATCGCGTGCAGCCTCGAAGGGTTCGACGACGACGATGCGGTCTGCGGATTGGCCCTGGCCGATCAGTCCGCCGATGATGGCGCTGGCCATGTTGCCGCCACCGATGAAGGCGATGACAGGGGAGGCTGTGGAAACGGTGTTCATGCTGGTGGCGGTGGAGAAGGAAAACGAAGAGTTTAGAGCGTGTTCCCACCGTGCCAGCGCATGTCCACGCCATGGCTGGCGGCCAGGTCCAGGGGCTGTGCCGGGGCGCCGGGCCGCTGGCGCAGGGTGAGCGCGCAAGGGCCCTCTCCGCGCGTGGCAAGGCGCTGGCGCAGTGCGTCGCAGGCCGCCAGTGCCTGCGCGCCTTGCAGCAGCAGATCGAAGCCTGGCAATGCCAGCCGCGCGCCCTGGTTGTCCAGCTTCTCCAGCGGCAGGCCCGGGCCCAGCAGCGCCCGGTAGCGGTCCAGGCTGGCCTCCAGGTCGTGCACGGCGACGGTCAGCGAGGCTACGCCCAGCGCGCCGTTGGGATGCTCGCGCACGCTGCCTTCGGGCACGCGCAGCGCGCGCGGCGTGATGTCGCCGCACAGGAAGGGCAGGTCGGGCGTGGCGTGGCGCGCCGTCTGCCACAGCAGTTGCGCGCCGTCGGGGCGTACGCGGCCTCCATCCACGGGGCCGACCAGGGTGTCCAGCCCCCGCCCGCGCGCCTCGGCCAGGGCCTGGGAGGTGCTGCCGGGCAGCAGGGCGAAGTCCACCAGCCCTTCGCCATGGTCGCGCAGCGTGCGGTACCAGCGCTCTTCGGGCGCCGGGGCGGTCCAGGCAATGATCTCCAGGTAGGCGCCATCGGCAAAGACGACCAGTGCGTTGTGCGAGGTGCGGCCCGGATGGCGGCCGCCGATGACGACCTGGAAGCCCAGCGCGCGGTAGTCCGCCACGGCGGCCTCGAGGTCCTGCACGGCGATGACGATGTGGTCCAGCGGAAGTGCCATGAATGCTCCTGTGTTGTAAGGGGGTGCCGTCCGGATTCTCAGTCTTCGAGCTGGATCTTGTTGTCCCGCACGAAGCGGCCCCAGCGCTCATATTCCTGGCGCACCCAGCGGTCGAGGGCGGGTCCGTCCGTGGCCATGACTTCGAAGCCCGACTGCATGAGCTTGCTGCGGATGTCGGGCGTGTTCAGCGTGGCCTGGAAGTCTTCGGTGAGCTTGTGCACCGTGGCGGCCGGCGTGGCGGAAGGCGCGAACACGCCGATCCACGAATAGGCCTCGAAGCCCGCAAAGCCCGATTCGGCCACGGTGGGCACGTCGGGCAGCTCGGGCAGGCGCTTGAGGCCGGTCACCGCCAGCGGCTTGATCTTGCCCGCCGAAATCTGGCCGCGCAGCGCCGCGTAGCTGAGCAGCGTGAGGTCGGACACATTGCCGAGTACGGCCTGCACGGCCGGGCCGCCGCCGCCGTAGGGCACGTGCAGCACGTAGGTGCCCGAGCGGCGCTTGATGTCTTCCATCACCAGGTGGTTCATGGACCCCAGGCCGGTCGATGCGTAGCTGTATTTGCCCGGGTTGCGGCGCGCCAGCTCCAGGAAGCCTGCCAGGTCCTTGGCGGGCACCGAGGCCGAGGCGCCGATCACCAGCGGAAAGCGCAGCGCCAGCGACACGCCCGTGAAGTCCTTGAAGGTGTCGTAGGGCAGCCGGGACTTGGCGATGGGATTGATGGCATGGGTGTCGAAGCTGAACAGCAGGGTGTTGCCGTCCGGGGCCGACTTGGCCACGTACTGGGTGGCGATCTGGCTGGCGGCGCCGGGGCGGTTCTCGACGATCACCGACCGCCCGGCCACCTCGCCCAGGCGCGGCTGCAGTATGCGCGCGGCGATGTCGGTGCTGCCCCCTGGCGGGAAGGTGATGACCAGCTTGAGCGGGGCGGCACCCTGCGCGAACGCCGTGCCCGCCGGCCCCAGCAGGGATGCGGCGGCCATGGCCAGCAGCAGCTGGCGGCGGTAAAGGTGGCGTGAAGGGCTGCGTGTAGGGCTGCGTGAAGGGCGGCAGGGCATGGAAACTCCTTTTCAAGCGCATTGACGGGCAGAGGGGAGAGGGGGTCTGTGCGTGGGGCCTGGCGTCAACCCATCCATTGGCTCACCGGCACGGCCGTGTCCTGGAGCTCTTGCGAGATCACATCCACCAGCGCCGGGCCGTCGTGCATCAGCGCAGCCTTGAGCGCGGCTTCGAGGTCTGCCGGGTCCTCCACGCGCCATGCCTTGACGCCGAAGGCCTCGGCCACGCGGGCATGGTGGGTGCGGTTGAAGTCGACGGAGAAGTAGCGTTCATCGTAGCCGGACTTCTGGCTGGCCTTGATCCAGCCGAACACGCTGTTGGAGAACACGATCATCTTCAGCGGCACGTTGCGGCGCACGATGGTTTCCAGCTCGCCGCAGGTGAAGCCGAAACTGCCGTCGCCCATGACCGCGACGACCACGGAATCGGGCTGGCCGATGGCTGCGCCAAAGCCGGCGGACATGGCAAAGCCCAGCGCCCCGTGCGCGCGGTTGGTGATGAAGTGCCGGCCGGCCTGGGGCGCGTCGAAATAGGCCGTGAAGTAGGGACAGGGCGTGCCGGGGTCGGCCACCACGATGGCGCGCGCGGGCAGCAGGCGGTTGAGCGTGTCCACCACGCGCTCGGGCTTGATGGGGCGCTCCAGCGAGGCGGCCAGCGGCGCGAAGAAGGCCTGCTTGGCGGCGCGCGCGGTGGCCGCCAGCGCGGCGCCGTCCGCGGCATCGACGGGGCGGCGGGCGATGCGCTGCTGCACGGCCGCGTGCAGCGCCTGCAGGCCCAGCAGGGCGTCGCCCACCAGGGCCACGTCGGTGCGGTAGTTGGTGCCTATGGTCATGGCGTCCACGTCCAGATGGACGATGGTCACCTTGCGCGAGGGCATCTGCCAGTGCTCGGTGGTAGTGGAGCCGGCGCGTGCGCCGATGAACATCACCAGATCGGCCTGCGCCACCACGGCGCGCGTGGCCTCGACGCCGCCATTGGTGCCCACCACGCCGGCATTGAGCGGATGGCTGCCGGCAAGACTGCCCTGGCCGCTGACGCTGGAGCACACGGGCGCGTTGAGCAGGGTGGCCAGCGCATCCAGTGCGGCGCTGGCGCCCGCGATCAGCACGCCGCCGCCGCAGATCAGCACGGGGCAGCGTGCCGCCACCAGGCGGTCGGCCGCCTCGGCCACGGCCGCCGGATCGGGCGCGGACCGGTAGGCGGGATAGTGGTCATGCCCTGGCTGGGCCCAGACATCGGCCGGATCCAGCGCGTGCTTTTGCACGTCGTAGGGCAGGCAGATATGGGTGGCGCCGGGCCGGCCCGTGGTCATGGCGCGAAAGGCGCTGCGCACGGCATGCGGAATCTGGTCCACGCGGTCGATGGTGGTATTCCACTTGGTCAGCGGCCTGTACAGCGCCTGCTGGTCCAGTTCGGTCAGCGGGAACTTGCCACGCGCGCCCACGGAAACGTCCGAGGTGATGCCCAGCACGGGCACCGAGGACTCGTTGGCCTCGGCCAGGCCGGGCAGCAGGTAGGTGGCGCCGCCGCCGCTGGGGCCTTCGCACACGCCCACCTTGCCGGTGACGCGCGCATAGGCGTCGGCCATGTAGCCGGCGCTGCGCTCGTCCCGCGTGAGGATGTGGTCCATGCCGTGGTCCAGCCGCGCCATGGCGTCGTAGAAGGGCAGGCTGGTGTCGCCGCACAGGCCGAAGATGTGCTTGACGCCGTTGAGCTGAAGCATGCGGACCATGGCGTCGGCGCCATTGAAAGCGGTGGTCATGTCGGGAGTCTCCGGGCAGGTTGGATGAGGGATTTTTAAGAATCCATTTCAGTATACTTAAAAGTATCCAAAGCGCCAGAGGGCACAATGGCGCCATGAAAATCTCCAACATCCGCCACGAACGGGGCTCCAGCGTCTACAGCACGCTGCGTGACATGGCCATTTCCTACGAGTTCAAACCGGGCGAGCGCCTGAGCGAGAGCGAACTGGCGCTGCGCCTGGGCGTGAGCCGCACGCCCGTGCGCGAGGCACTGACGCGGCTGGTGGCCGACGGTTTTCTGCTGCCCGCCAGCCGCGGCTACATGCGGCGCGAGCTGGACGTGAAGGAGTCACTGGACCTGTACGAGGCCCGCGTGGCCGTGGAGCGCGAATGCGTGCGCTTGGCCGTGGAGCGCGCCACCGATGCCCAGATCGACGAGGCGCGGGCCTATCTGGAGCAGAGCCAGCGCGTGGCCTCCGACACGCCGGTGCGGCAGCTGGTGGACCTGGACGAGGGATTCCATCTGCGCATTGCCGACATGGCTGGCAATGCCGAGCTGCGGCGCATGCTGGTGAGCCTGAACGAGCGCATCCGCTTCATCCGGTGGATCGACATGGAGAACGTGGGGCGCGCCTCCACCCAGCACGAGCACCTGGAAATCCTGCAGGCCTTGAGCGACCGCGACGCCCAGGCCAGCGAGCGCCTGATGGCCGAGCACATCGGCCTGCGGCGCGAGCAGATCGTGGAGGCGATTGCGCGCGGTCTGACGCGCATCTACCTGCCGCAGGAGCAGGTGCAGGCCACGCCCTGAAGCGCCTTCAGGGGGCGCAGGGCGTCGAGGGCCGGTAGGCGGTGACCAGGATCTGGTTGGCCTGCGCCGGGTTGAAGTTGTCGTCGCTGGCGAACACCAGCACGCGCGTGCCATCGGGCAGCGGCGGGCCCCAGGACATGGCCTCCATGTTGTCCAGCCGCCCGCGCTGAACCGTGGACAGGTCCGCAATCAGCTGCTTGGCTGCCACCTGCGGCGGGTTGCGCATGAAGCTGTCCATGGCCAGCGTATCGGGCGCTTGCAGGCCGATGCGGTACAGCCGCGCGCCAAAGCCGTGGCCCGGGCTGTAGGAGCGCTCCAGTACCAGCAGATGGTCGGGACCGTCCGGCAGGATTTCGCTGATGCCGTTGACCTCGCGCTGGGGCAGGGCCCAGCTGGCGGCCGGCACGGCATCGGGCTGGTAGGCGATCTGGCGCAGCAGCCGGCCGTCGTCCAGGCTGACCAGGCTGATGCGCACGGGCGCGCCCGCCGTGGCGGCGCTGGCGCGCGGGCCGTCCTGGCGCAGCGGCGCCTCCAGGGCCAGCCAGGCCTGCTGTCCGTCCGGCGTGACGGCCAGCCCCTCGAAGCCGAAGTTCGAGCGCAGGCCCGGCCTGCCGTCCTTGTCCTTGAATGCGTAGAACCACCGCGCGATCTGGCGGCCCGTGGCGTCGGTCCTCACCAGCGAGGTGCCAAAGCCCCGGCCCGGGTCGCCTTCATCGGTCCACAGCAGGCCGCCGTCCGGCAGCAGGCGGATGGCTTCGGGGTCGGGCACGGGCTGGGTGGCGGGCGCAGCGTGGCGCGGGAGCAGCCGCTGGCCCTGGGTATCGCGCAGCGGGTGCAGCTCGGTGATCCGCGCCTGCCAGGGATTGGAGCCGGCGCGCTGCCCGGCAGGAACCTGCTCCACGCGCAGCCGCATCCAGCGTGCGTGCCCGCGTGCCGAGCGGTCATCGCTGATGGCCACGTAGTCGCCGCGCTGCGCGTCGTAGTCCAGGCCCGAGATGCCGCCGGTGGTGGCGCCATGGATGGGCTCATCGCGCGCAATCGTGGTGCTGCCCAGCCATTGCAGGCGTGCGCAGGCGGTGGGCTGCGGGACCAGCAGCGCCTGCGGTGGCGCGGCACAGCCTGCCAGCCACAGGCCGCAAGCAACCAGGCTGGCAAGCCGGCGCAAGACAGTCAGCCTCAGGCCGCCAGCGCGGTCTGGGCCACCGCATGCTCCCAGCACGCCATCAGCTCGTCGGCGCGGTGCTTGTCCAGCGTGGGCACGAAGCGGCGCTCGGCCTTCCACAGCGCCGACAGTTCCTCGGTGCTCTGGTACACGCCCGAGGACAGGCCCGCCAGGTAGGCCGCGCCCAGGGCCGTGGTCTCCACGCAGGCCGGGCGCACGACGGGAATGCCCAGCAGGTCGGCCTGGAACTGCATGAGCAGGTTGTTGACGCAGGCGCCGCCGTCCACGCGCAGTTCGCTCACCGGCGCGCCGCCGCTGGCCACCGCGTCGCGGCTCATGGCCAGCAGCAGGGCGGCGCTCTGGAAGGCGATGGATTCCAGCGCGGCCCGCGCAATGTGGGCCATGGTGGTGCCGCGCGTCAGGCCCGTGATGGTGCCGCGCGCATCGGGCTTCCAGTAGGGGGCGCCCAGTCCCGTGAAGGCCGGCACCATCATCACGCCGCCCGAGTCGGGCACGCTCTCGGCCAGTTGCTGCACCTGGCCGCTGTGCTCGATGGCGCGCAGCCCGTCGCGCAGCCACTGGACCACGGCGCCGCCCACGAAGACGCTGCCTTCCAGCGCATAGGCCGGCGCAGCGGTGGGCTGTGCCGCAGCGGTGGTCAGCAGGCCGTTGGCAGAGGTCTGGAACACGCCGCCCGTGTGCATGAGCATGAAGCAGCCCGTGCCATAGGTGTTCTTGGCCATGCCGGCGGAAAAGCAGGCCTGGCCGAAGAGGGCGCTTTGCTGGTCGCCGGCCACGCCGCCGATGGCGATCTCGCCGCCCAGCACCTCGGCTGCCGTGCGGCCGAAATCGGCGGCGGAAGGCAGCACCTCGGGCATCAGCGCGCGCGGAATCTCCAGCAGCGCCAGCAGATCGTCGTCCCACTGGTTGGTGTGGACGTTGAACAGCATGGTGCGGCTGGCGTTGGAGACATCGGTCACATGGCGGCGCCCGCCCGTGAGCTGCCAGATCAGCCAGCTGTCCACGGTGCCGAAGGCCAGTTCGCCGCGCTCGGCGGCGGTGCGCGCGCCGTTGACGTTGTCCAGGATCCAGCGCAGCTTGGTGCCCGAGAAATAGGCGTCGATCAGCAGGCCGGTCTTGCCCTGGATGGTGTCGGCATGGCCGGCCTCGCGCAGTTGGGCGCACAGCGGCTCGGCGCGGCGGTCCTGCCAGACGATGGCGTGGTGCAGGGGCTGGCCCGTGGCGCGGTTCCAGACCACGGTGGTCTCGCGCTGGTTGGTGATGCCCAGGGCGCGGATGTCGGCCGCCGCCAGCCCGGCCTTGGCCAGGGCCTCGCGCGCCGTGGCCAGCTGGGTGCGCCAGATCTCGCGCGGATCGTGCTCCACCCAGCCGGGGCGCGGATAGATCTGCGGCAGCTCCAGCTGGGCAGAGGCCACGATGCGGCCCTGGGTGTCGAAGACGATGCTGCGCGAGCTGGAGGTGCCCTGGTCCAGGGCAAGCAGATAGGTCATGGTGCGGTATCCAGGAAAAGCAGGGCCGGTGCGCGTGTCCTGTGCGGGCGGTGGCGCAGCGGCTGCGGAAAACTTATTGCGCCACCACGCATTGCACCTCGGCTTCGCGAAGCAGTGCGTCGAAGGGCGCAGGGGGCGCGGTATCGGTGAACAGGCGGTCGATCTGGTCCAGGCGGGCCAGCTCCACCATGGCCTGGCGGTGGAACTTGCTGTGGTCGGCGGCCAGCCAGACCTCGCGCGACTGGGCAATGATGGTCTGGGCCACCTTGACCTCGCGCATGTCGAAGTCGCGCAGGCTGCCATCGGGCTCGATGGCCGAGATGCCGATCAGGGCGATGTCCACCTTGAACTGGCGTATGAAGTCCACGGCCGCCTCGCCCACGATGCCCCGGTCGCGCGTGCGCACCACGCCGCCGGCCACGATGACCTCGCAGTCGGCGTTGGAGCTGAGGATGGCCGCCACGTTGAGGTTGTTGGTGATCACGCGCAGGCCCCGGTGCTTGAGCAGGGCCTGGGCCACGGCCTCGGTGGTGGTGCCGATGTTCAGGATCAGCGAGCAGCCGTTGGGAATGGCCTCGGCCACGGCGCGCGCAATGCGCGACTTGCCTTCGGCATGCAGCACCTGGCGCTGGGGGTGGCCCAGGTTCTCGACCGTGGCGCTGGGCACGCGCACGCCGCCGTGAAAGCGCACCATCAGCCCGGCATCTGCCAGCTTCTGAATGTCGCGGCGCACGGTCTGAAGCGTCACGCCCAGGATCTCGGCCAGCTGCTCCACCGTGGTGGACTGGCGGCTGCGGACTTCGTCCAGCAGCTGTAGTTGGCGGGGGTTGGTGTTCACGGCAAATCCATCGGAGGGGCGATCGGGGGGACGGGTGGATGGTCGGGCAGTCAATCGGGCCGGGCGACGGGTTTATAGCGCATTTGACGCGGCCAGCCGTGGGCTGGGGAACTTTAAAACGAAGAAAAAGGAACAGCACCTAGGGTATGTGTTGATGGGCTGCGATCCGGAAAGAACAAAAATGAAGACGTTCGGGCCTTCAAACGCGCTTTGGAGGCCCGCCTTTCTCCTTGTTCAAATGCTGCCCCGGTGGCGGCCTCGCCAAAAGAGGGCAGTCGTGGAACTGGTGTTGGAGAGAATCAGCAAGCGTGTGGGCGGCCAGACCTGGCTGCACCCCATGCACCTGGAACTGGAAAGCCGCGCGGTGACCGTGCTGCTGGGCGCCACGCAGGCCGGCAAGACCAGCCTGATGCGCATCATGGCCGGCCTGGACGTGCCCACCGAAGGCCGGGTGCGCGTCGATGGCGTCGATGTGACCGGCATGCCCGTGCGCGAGCGCAACGTGGCCATGGTCTACCAGCAGTTCATCAACTATCCCTCGCTCACGGTGGCGGACAACATCGCCTCGCCGCTGAAGCTGCGCGGCGATCGCGACGTGGCGCAGCGCGTGCGCGCCCTGGCCGAGCGGCTGCACATAGAGATGTTCCTGGACCGCTATCCGGCCGAGTTGTCGGGTGGCCAGCAGCAGCGCGTGGCCCTGGCGAGGGCGCTGGCCAAGGGCGCTCCGCTGATGCTGCTGGACGAGCCCCTGGTCAACCTCGACTACAAGCTGCGCGAGGAACTGCGCGAGGAGCTGACCCAGCTGTTCGCCACCGGCAGCTCCACCGTGGTCTACGCCACCACCGAGCCCGGCGAGGCCCTGCTGCTGGGCGGCCACACGGCCGTGCTGCACGAGGGGGAGCTGCTGCAGTACGGCCCCACGGCGGAGGTGTTCCACCGACCCAATTCGCTGCGCGTGGCGCGGGCCTTCAGCGATCCGCCCATGAACCTGGTGCCCGCGCAGGCCGTGGACACCGGGTTGGAGCTGCCCGGCGGCGCGCGGCTGCCCATGGCGCTGCCAGTGGGCCTGGCCGCTGCCGGCCCCCTGACCCTGGGCCTGCGCGCCAGCGCGCTGCGCCTGCAGGCCCGGCCCGGGGATGTTGCGCTGCAAGGCGTGGTGGAACTGGCCGAGATCTCGGGGTCGGACACTTTCGTGCATGCCACCACGCCCTGGGGCGAGCTGGTGGCCCAGGTTACGGGCGTGCACCACCTGGACCTGGGCAGCGCGGTCACGCTGCACCTGGACCCGGCCCATGCCTACGTGTTCGGCACGGACGGCGCGCTGCTGCTGGCGCCGGCGCGGCCCGGAGGACGATGAGATGGCCCGCATAGAACTCGATCTGGCCCACTCCTACAAGCCGAACCCGCAGCAGGACAGCGACTATGCGCTGCTGCCGCTGAGCATGGTTTTCGAGGACGGCGGCGCCTACGCGCTGCTGGGTCCCTCGGGCTGCGGCAAGACCACCATGCTCAACATCATGTCGGGCCTGCTGGTCCCCTCGCAGGGCCGCGTGCTGTTCGACGGCAAGGACATGACGCGCGCCACGCCCCAGGAGCGCAACATAGCCCAGGTGTTCCAGTTCCCGGTGATCTACGACACCATGACCGTGGCCGAGAACCTGGCCTTTCCGCTGAAGAACCGCCGCATGCCTGCCGACCGCATCCGCGCCCGCGTGGGCCAGATCGCCGAGATGCTGGAGATGAGCGGCCAGCTCGACCAGCGCGCGGCGGGCCTGTCGGCCGATGCCAAGCAGAAGATCTCGCTGGGCCGGGGCCTGGTGCGGCCCGATGTGTCGGCCGTGCTGTTCGACGAGCCACTCACGGTGATCGACCCCCAGCTCAAGTGGCAGCTGCGCCGCAAGCTCAAGCAGATCCACCATGAGCTGCGGCTCACGCTGATCTATGTGACGCACGACCAGGTGGAGGCCCTGACCTTTGCCGAGCACGTTGTGGTCATGACGCGCGGGCGCGCCGTGCAGGTGGGCACGCCCGCCCAGCTTTTCGAGCGGCCCAGCCACGCCTTCGTCGGCCACTTCATCGGCTCGCCGGGCATGAACTTCGTGCCGCTGCAGCAGGACGGCGGCCGGCTGCTGGCCGAGGGCCAGTACCTGCCCCTGCCCGAAGCGCTGGCCGGCGTGGCGCCCGGCCTGCCCCTGAGCCTGGGCATACGCCCCGAGTACCTGGCACTGGCCTCGGCCGACGCGCCCGGCGCCGTGGCCTGCACGGTGGAGCGCGTGCAGGACGTGGGCACGCACCAGCTGCTGGTGGCGCGCCTGGGCGAGCGGCTTCTCAAGCTGCGCTGCGGCGCCGACGCCTTCCTGCCCGCCGCAGGGCAGACCGTCTGGGTGCAATTGCAGGGCCCCCACACCTGCTACTACGTCAACGAGGAGCTGCAGGCATGAGCCAGACCATCAAGCCCGTCAACCAGAAGGCCTGGCTGCTGATCCTGCCGGTCATCATCTGCGTGGCCTTCTCGGCCATCATCCCGCTGATGACGGTGGTGAACTACTCGGTGCAGGACATCATCAGTCCGGACCGGCGCGTGTTCGTGGGCACGGAGTGGTTTGCCCAGGTCATGCGCGACGAGGAACTGCACTCGGCCCTGCTGCGCCAGATCGGCTTTTCGCTGGCCGTGCTGCTGGTGGAAATCCCGCTGGGCATCGCGCTGGCCCTGTCCATGCCGGCCCAGGGCTGGAAGGCCTCGGCGGTGCTGGTCGTGGTCTCGCTGTCGCTGCTGATTCCGTGGAACGTGGTCGGCACCATCTGGCAGATCTACGGCCGCGCCGACATCGGCCTGCTGGGCGCGGCGCTCAACACGCTGGGCGTGGACTACAACTACACGGGCAATGCCACCCATGCCTGGCTCACCGTGCTGGTCATGGATGTCTGGCACTGGACGCCGCTGGTGGCCCTGCTGTGCTACGCGGGCCTGCGCTCCATTCCCGACGCCTACTACCAGGCCGCGCGCATCGACGGCGCCAGCAAGTTCGCGGTGTTCCGCTACATCCAGCTGCCCAAGATGCGCGGCGTGCTGATGATCGCCGTGCTGCTGCGCTTCATGGACAGCTTCATGATCTATACCGAGCCCTTCGTGCTCACGGGCGGCGGGCCCGGCAATGCGACCACCTTCCTGTCGCAGTACCTGACGCAAAAGGCCGTGGGCCAGTTCGACCTGGGGCCGGCGGCGGCCTTCTCGCTGATCTATTTCCTCATCATCCTGCTGCTGTGCTTCATCCTCTACAACTGGATGCAGCGCGTGGGCACGGCAGACAAGGAAGGGGCAAAAGAATGATCCCCACGCTCCCTTCGTTCACTGCCTCCTCGAGGGGGCTCGGCCTGCCTTGGGGTGGCCCTGCGGGAGGCCGGACATGACTGAAGACCGCCGTTTCCACAAGCGCACGCTGTTCCTCGTCGCCTACCTGCTGTTCGCCGTGCTGCCCATCTACTGGATGGTCAACATGAGCTTCAAGACCAACGAGGAGATCCTGTCGAGCTTCTCGCTGTGGCCCCAGCATTTCACCTGGGCCAACTACCAAACCATCTTCACCGACGCCTCCTGGTACTCGGGCTACATCAACAGCCTGATCTACGTGGCCATCAACACCGTGATCTCGCTGACGGTGGCGCTGCCGGCGGCCTATGCGTTCTCGCGCTACCAGTTCCTGGGCGACAAGCATGTGTTCTTCTGGCTGCTGACCAACCGCATGACGCCGCCGGCCGTCTTCCTGCTTCCCTTCTTCCAGCTCTACACCACGGTGGGCCTGATGGACACGCACATCGCCGTGGCCCTGGCCCACCTGCTGTTCAACGTGCCGCTGGCCGTCTGGATCCTGGAGGGTTTCATGAGCGGCATTCCGCGCGAGATCGACGAGACGGCCTATATCGACGGCTACTCCTTCCCGCGCTTTTTCCTCACCATCTTCCTGCCGCTGATCAAGGCCGGCGTGGGCGTGGCGGCTTTCTTCTGCTTCATGTTCAGCTGGGTGGAACTGCTGCTGGCGCGCACGCTGACCAGCGTGAACGCCAAGCCCATCGTGGCGACCATGACGCGCACCGTCTCGGCCTCGGGCATGGACTGGGCGACGCTGGCGGCGGCGGGCGTGCTGACCATCGTGCCGGGCGCCATCGTGATCTGGTTCGTGCGGCACTACATCGCCAAGGGGTTCGCAATGGGGAGGGTGTGAGGCACCCCCTGAGGCGCTTGCGCGCCTTCCCCCTCTCTACCCGCTTCGCGGGGGAGGGGGACGACAGCCTCGCGGCGGGGCGGCCCTTGCTTGCTGTCCCTCGCTTGGGGTCGCGCCAGTTTCGACGGGCAGTGGTTTTTGTTTCTGAAAGGACTCGTCAATGTTTTCCTGGATGGCCTGGACGCTGCCGGTGGCGGTGTTCTTCAGTTGCATCGTGCTGATGCTGGTGGGCATGACGCTGTGGGAGTTGCGCAGCCCGACCGTGATGCGCAAGGGCTGGCTGCCGATGGCGACGACGCGCGGGGACCGGCTGTTCATCGGGCTGCTGCTGGCGGCCTATGTCAATCTGGCCTGGGTGGGGCTGGGCGAGAAGATGGCGCAGTGGTTCTCGCTGGAGGCCGAGCCTTCGGTGTGGATCAGTTTTGTGCTGTCCATGCTCGTGCTGGCCGTCGTGATGCGCAAAGGCTGATCACTTCATTCCATTTATCGACAGCCGGGTCCGAAGCTCCCCCGGGGCCCGCTGGTGCATGTGCATGTCGGGGAGACAGCAAGAATCTAGGAGACGGCAGATGAAACAACGACTTCACACCATCGCCCTCGCGGCGGCCCTGCTGGCGGCGGGGCAGGCGGCCTGGGCCGGAGAGGCGGAAGCCAAGAAGTGGATCGACGCGGAGTTCCAGCCCAGCACGCTGTCCAAGGACCAGCAGATGGCCGAGATGAAGTGGTTCATCGAGGCGGCCAAGAAGCTGCAGGCCAAGGGCGTCAAGGAGATCGCCGTGGTCTCCGAGACCATCACCACGCACGAGTACGAGAGCAAGACGCTGGCCAAGGCCTTCACCGAGATCACGGGCATCACCGTCAAGCACGACCTGATCCAGGAAGGCGACGTGGTCGAGAAGCTGCAGACCTCGATGCAGTCGGGCAAGTCCATCTATGACGGCTGGATCTCCGACTCCGACCTGATCGGCACGCACTACCGCTACGGCCGCATCATGAGCCTGACCGACTACATGGCCGGCGCCGGCAAGGACTTCACCAATCCGGGCCTGGACATCAAGGACTTCATCGGCACCAGCTTCACCACCGCGCCCGACGGCAAGCTCTACCAGCTGCCCGACCAGCAGTTCGCCAACCTCTACTGGTTCCGCGCCGACCTCTTCGAGCGCAAGGACCTCAAGGACAAGTTCAAGGCCAAGTACGGCTACGAGCTGGGTGTGCCGCTGAACTGGAGCGCCTACGAGGACATCGCCGAGTTCTTCACCAACGACGTCAAGCAGATCGACGGCAAGCCTGTCTACGGCCACATGGACTACGGCAAGAAGGACCCCTCGCTGGGCTGGCGCTTCACCGATGCCTGGCTGTCCATGGCCGGCGCGGCCGACAAGGGCATTCCCAACGGCATGCCCGTCGATGAATGGGGCATCCGCGTGGCCGACGACAAGTGCACGCCCGTGGGCGCCTCGGTCTCGCGCGGGGGCGCCACCAACTCGCCGGCCGCCGTGTTCGCGCTCACCAAGTACGTGGACTGGATGAAGAAATACGCGCCCAAGGAAGCCATGGGCATGACCTTCGGCGAGTCCGGCCCCGTGCCGGCCCAGGGCCATATCGCGCAGCAGATCTTCTGGTACACCGCCTTCACGGCCGACATGACCAAGCCCGGCCTGCCCGTGGTCAATGCCGACGGCACGCCCAAATGGCGCATGGCGCCCGGCCCCAACGGGCCGTACTGGAAGGACGGCATGCAAAACGGCTACCAGGACGTGGGCAGCTGGACCTTCTTCAAGGACCATGACGCCAACCGCACGGCCGCCGCCTGGCTCTACGCGCAGTTCGTCACCGCCAAGACCACCAGCCTCAAGAAGACCATCGTCGGCCTGACGCCCATCCGCGAAAGCGACATCCGCTCCAAGGCCATGACGGACATGGCGCCCAAGCTCGGCGGCCTGGTCGAGTTCTACCGCAGCCCCGCCCGCGTGGCCTGGACGCCCACCGGCAACAACGTGCCCGACTACCCCAAGCTGGCCCAGCTGTGGTGGAAGAACGTGGCCCAGGCCGTCACCGGCGAGAAGACGCCCCAGGGCGCCATGGACAACCTGGCCGAGGAAATGGACCAGGTCATGTCCCGCCTGCAGCGTGCCGGCATGGCGCACTGCGCGCCCAAGCTCAACCCCAAGGGCGACCCGGCCAAGTGGCTCAGCGACAAGCAGGCGCCGTGGAAGAAGCTGGCCAATGAAAAGCCCAAGGGCGAGACGATTGCGTATGACACGCTGCTCAATGCCTGGAAAAACGGCAAGGTGCGTTAGCACCCCCTGAGGCGCTTGCGCGCCTTCCCCCTCTCTACTTGCTTCGCAAGGGAGGGGGACGACGCCCTCGCCGCGAGGCGGCTCTTGCTCGGCGTCCCTGAGTTGGGCCGTGTCGGCTTTGGACAACATGCCCTGTGCTGGTCTCCCGGCCTATCGCCAAATTCGTTGACTGCAAAAAACACGAAACGAAAGATAGCGAAGAAAAAAATACAAAAACGAGCGAAAATAGCGGAAAACCCGATTCCGTCCCCTTCGCATTGGGCGCAGGCGTGGCGTCCCGGGTGCTGACATGGCGGCTACATGGCGCCCTGTTAACTTGCCCCACATTCCTTCGTCGAAGATCCATGTCCCTCGCTGCTTCCCCTCTGCCCACCGGCCGCGCCGCCCTGCTGGAACGCCTGGCCCAGCCTGAAACCTACGATCTGGCCATCATCGGCGGCGGTGCCACCGGCCTGGGCGTGGCCCTGGACGCGGCGGCGCGCGGGTTCAAGGTCGTGCTGGTGGAGTCGCATGACTTCGCCAAGGGCACGTCCTCGCGTGCCACCAAGCTGGTCCATGGTGGCGTGCGCTACCTGGCGCAGGGCAACATCGCCCTGGTGCGCGAAGCGCTGCATGAGCGCACCACGCTGCTGCACAACGCGCCCCACCTGGCGCAGCCGCTGGCCTTCGTCATGCCGTCCTACAAGCTGCTGGACACGCCGTTCTATGGCATCGGCCTCAAGATGTATGACGCGCTGGCCGGCAAGGCCGGCCTGGGCGCCACGGAATTCCTCTCGCGCTCCAGCACCGTGAAGTGCCTGCCCACCGTGCGGCAGCAGGGCCTCAAGGGCGGCGTCAAATACTGGGACGGCCAGTTCGACGATGCCCGCCTGGCGCTGGCGCTGGCCCGCACGGCCGCTGCCAAAGGCGCGCTGCTGGTCAACTACTGCCCCGCACGTGAACTGCTGCACGAAGGCGGCAAGGTCGCCGGCCTGATCTGCGAAGACTCGGAATCCGGCCAGCGCTTCACGCTGCGCGCCAAGTGCGTGGTCAACGCCACCGGCCCCTGGGTGGACCTGTTTCGCCAGCAGGACGCCGAGGCCCAGGGCCGTCCCGTCAAGCCCATGGTCGCGCCCAGCCAGGGCGTGCACGTGGTCGTGGACCGCGACTTCCTGCCCAGCGACCATGCCCTGCTCGTGCCCAAGACGGCCGACGGCCGCGTGCTCTTTGCCGTGCCCTGGCTGGGCAAGGTCATCCTGGGCACCACCGACACGCCGCGCAACGACCTGGCGCGCGAACCCCTGCCTTTCCCCGAAGAACTGGACTTCATCCTCACCGAGGCAGGCCGCTACCTCACGCGCCAGCCCACGCTGGCCGACGTGCGCAGCATGTGGGTGGGCCTGCGCCCGCTGGTCAAGCCCCAGGACGACGATGGCGAAAACACCAAGAAGATCAGCCGCGAGCACACCGTCATGTCCAGCCGCACCGGCCTGGTGACCGTCACGGGCGGCAAGTGGACCACCTACCGCGCCATGGCCGAAGACGTGCTCTCCGAATGCTTTGCCATCGGCCGCCTGCCGTACCGCCCCGGGGGTGTCACGGCCCGCCTGCCGCTGGCCGGCGCCCCGGCCGAGTCCGCCGTGCACCACCGCATGAACCAGATCCAGGGCCTGCATTCCTACGGCACGGAAGCCTCGGCGGTGCAGGCGTTGCCGGGCAACGACGAATGGCTGGCCGACGGCCTGAACGAAGCCATGGTGCGCTTTGCCGCGCGCTTCGAATACGCGCGCACCGTGGAAGACGTGCTGGCGCGCCGCAGCCGCCTGCTGTTCCTCGATGCGCGCAAGGCCGCCGAAGTGGCCCCGCGCGTGGCGGCCATCCTCCAGGAGGAGCTGGGACACGACGCCGGCCTGGCGGACTTCATGCCGCTGGCGGCGCAGTACCTGCCTGCCTGATCCTGTCCATCTCCATGCACAACGCCCTGCAACGCAGGGCGTTGTGCTTTCTGCGTAAGACGCTTGCGCCACAAATGATTGTCAAAATTGATGAATATATGTACTCGATTGGTTTTATGAATGAGAATGCGGTTCATGGCGCCCAGCTTCAGTGCCAGTGAACAGCAGCCAGCACAAGGCTGACGAGGGAGGGAAGCAAAAAGAAAGCGCTTGAAAGTGCGTTTTCCGCAGGGCAAGGGCCGCGCCCAAGCCCGACGCGGTGGCCCCAAAGCCGCTGCGCGGTCTGTGCCGTCGTCGGTGCGGTCCGTCCGCAGCCAACAATTGCGTTGAGTCTGCCACCCTTTGCCGAGCCCGCGTGGCTCGGCTTTTTTATGGGCGTCTCCGGTGGCATGGGCCGATCGGGAGGCCCGGGCGGCCCCTCGGTTGCCGGCGCCCTTGTGGGCGTTGCGCAACGCTGCCGGGCAGGGGCGGGAAAAGTCGCTAAGGGTTTGACGCGCAAAGGAATTTCTGGGACAATCCCATGCTTCACGTGAAAATCGTGAAGTTATCTGCCCAGTGGAAGCGCCGAGAAATGGTTTTCGGCGTGGACGACGGGCCCAAGACTGACTGGCTGCTCGCGGCCCTTGAGAAGACTCTGGGGCTGTCGGGTGTTTGCTGGAGCAAGTTGGGAATATTGAAATGATCCAAACAGAATCTCGGTTAGAGGTTGCCGACAACACCGGCGCGAAGTCTGTTCAGTGCATCAAGGTGCTGGGCGGTTCTCATCGTCGCTATGCGAGTGTTGGTGACATCATCAAGGTGAGCATCAAGGAAGCTGCACCGCGTGGACGCGTCAAAAAAGGCGAGGTCTACAGCGCGGTCGTGGTGCGCACGGCGAAGGGTATTCGCCGCGCTGATGGCTCGCTCGTCAAGTTCGACGGCAATGCCGCCGTGCTGCTGAACGCCAAGCTGGAGCCTATCGGCACCCGCATCTTTGGCCCCGTGACTCGTGAACTGCGCAACGAAAAGTTCATGAAGATCGTGTCCCTGGCACCTGAAGTTCTCTAAAGGAAGCACCATGAACAAGATTCGCAAGGGCGACCAAGTCATCGTGCTGACCGGCCGTGACAAGGGCAAGCAAGGCGTGGTCTCGGCTCGCAAGGACGACTCCCACCTGCTGATCGACGGCATCAACCTGGTGAAGAAGCACGTCAAGCCGAACCCCATGAAGGGCACCACCGGCGGCATCGTGGAAAAGGCCATGCCTATCCACCAATCCAACGTGGCCATCTTCAATGCAGCGACCGGCAAGGCCGATCGCGTGGGCATCAAGGTGCAAGCCGACGGCACGCGCGTTCGCGTGTTCAAGTCCAACGGCGCCGAAATCAAGGCGGCCTAAGGGGTAACACATGGCACGACTGCAAAAACTGTATCGCGAAAAGATCGCGGCTGAACTGAAGGAAAAGTTCGGCTACACCTCCACCATGGAAGTGCCCCGCCTGACCAAGATCACCCTGAACATGGGTGTGAGCGAAGCCGTGGCCGACAAGAAGGTGATGGACAACGCCGTGGCCGACCTGACCAAGATTGCTGGTCAGAAGCCCGTGGTGACCAAGGCCAAGAAGGCTATCGCCGGCTTCAAGATCCGCGAAGGCCAGGCCATCGGCTGCATGGTGACCCTGCGTGGCGTTCAGATGTATGAATTCCTGGATCGTTTCGTCACCGTGGCTCTGCCCCGCGTGCGTGACTTCCGTGGTATCTCCGGCCGTTCGTTCGACGGTCGCGGCAACTACAACGTCGGCGTCAAGGAACAGATCATCTTCCCCGAAATCGAGTACGACAAGGTGGACGCTCTGCGTGGTCTGAACATCAGCATCACGACTACGGCAAAGACCGACGACGAGTGCAAGGCACTGCTCGCCGCTTTCCGTTTCCCCTTCAAGAACTGAGGTGGCGCATGGCTAAAGTTGCATTGATTCAGCGCGAACTCAAGCGCGAAAAGCTGGCGGCCAAGTACGCTGCCAAGTACGCAGAACTGAAGGCGATCGCCGCTGACGCAAAGCGCAGCGACGAAGAGCGCGACGCCGCTCGCCTGGGCCTGCAGAAGCTGCCCCGTAACGCGAACCCCACTCGCCAGCGCAACCGCTGCGAGATCACGGGTCGTCCCCGTGGCACCTTCCGTCAATTCGGTCTGGGCCGCGCCAAGATCCGTGAACTGGCCTTCGCTGGCGACATCCCCGGTGTCACCAAGGCCAGCTGGTAAGCAAGCAGGAGAGATTAAACATGAGCATGAGTGATCCCATCGCTGACTTGCTGACCCGCATCCGCAATGCACAAATGGTCTCCAAGACCACCGTGACGGCTCCTTCCTCCAAGGTCAAGGTTGCCATCGCCCAGGTGCTGAAGGATGAAGGCTACATCGACGGCTTCCAAGTGAAGACCGACGCTGGCAAGTCCGAACTCGAAATTACCCTGAAGTACTACGCCGGCCGTCCGGTGATCGAGCGCATCGAGCGCGTGAGCCGTCCCGGCCTGCGCGTGTACAAGGGCCGCGACGCAATCCCCCAGGTCATGAACGGTCTGGGCGTGGCCATCGTCACCACTCCCAAGGGCGTGATGACGGATCGCAAGGCACGCGCCACCGGCGTGGGCGGCGAAGTGCTGTGCTACGTGGCCTAACGGACATTAAGGAGAAATACTGAAATGTCTCGCGTAGCAAAGACTCCCGTGGCCATCCCCGCAGGCGTGGATGTGTCCATCAAGGCTGACCAGATCAATGTGAAGGGCACCGGCGGCACGCTGTCGCTGGCCCAGAACGTTCTGGTGAAGATCTCCAACAACGAAGGCAAGCTGTCTTTCGAGCCCGTCAACGACTCGCGCGAAGCCAACGCCATGAGCGGCACCATGCGTCAGCTGGTGAACAACATGGTGGTGGGCGTGAGCAAGGGCTTCGAGAAGAAGCTGTCGCTGGTCGGCGTGGGCTTCAAGGCTTCGGCCTCTGGCGCCAAGCTGAACCTCGCGATCGGCTATTCGCACCCGGTGAACTTCGAAATGCCGGCCGGCATCACTGTTGCCACCCCCACGCCCACGGAAATCGTGGTCAAGGGTGCTGACCGCCAGGCCGTTGGCCAACTGGCTGCTGAGATCCGTGCCGTTCGTCCTCCCGAGCCCTACAAGGGCAAGGGCATCCGTTACTCGGATGAGAAGGTCGTGATCAAAGAGACCAAGAAGAAGTAAGGAGCTGCATTATGTTGACCAAGAAAGAGCAGCGTCTCCGTCGTGCCCGCCAGACCCGCATCCGCATTGCACAGCAAGGCGTGGCACGTCTGAGCGTGAACCGTACGAACCTCCACATCTACGCAAGCGTGGTGTCGGAAGACGGCACCAAGGTGCTGGCTTCGGCCTCGACTGCCGAAGCCGAAGTGCGCACCCAACTGGGCGCCATCGGCAAGGGTGGCAACGTGGCTGCCGCTACGCTGATCGGCAAGCGCATTGCCGAGAAGGCCAAGGCTGCAGGCGTGGAGAAAGTGGCTTTCGATCGCGCTGGTTTCGCATACCACGGCCGCGTGAAGGCTTTGGCAGAAGCCGCTCGTGAAGCCGGCCTGCAGTTCTAAGCGGAGCGGATAGAAATGGCAAAGTTTTCTCCCAAGGTGCAAGACGAAGGTCGTGACGACGGTCTGCGCGAAAAAATGATCGCGGTGAACCGCGTCACCAAGGTTGTGAAGGGCGGTCGTATCCTCGGCTTCGCTGCACTGACCGTGGTTGGCGACGGTGATGGCCGTGTTGGCATGGGCAAGGGCAAGTCCAAGGAAGTGCCTGCAGCCGTGCAAAAGGCGATGGAAGAATCCCGTCGCAACATGATCAAGGTGTCCCTGAAGAACGGCTCGATCCATCACACCGTGATGGGTCAGCATGGCGCAGCATCCGTGATGCTGAACCCCGCTCCCAAGGGTACCGGCATCATCGCCGGCGGCCCGATGCGCGCCGTCTTCGAAGTGCTGGGCATCACCGACATCGTGGCCAAGAGCCATGGCTCGTCGAATCCCTACAACATGGTCCGCGCGACTTTTGACGCTCTGAAGAACTCCACGACCCCTTCGGAAGTGGCAGCCAAGCGCGGCAAGTCGGTTGAAGACATCTTCACCGCCTGATCGGAGTCAATCACATGACAACGCAACAAACCGTGAAGGTGCAACTGGTGCGCAGCCCCATTGGCACCAAGGAATCGCACCGCGCCACCGTCCGTGGCCTGGGCCTGCGCAAGCTGAATAGCATCAGCGAACTGCAGGACACGCCTGCTGTGCGCGGCATGATCAACAAGATCAGCTATCTGGTCAAAGTCCTCTGAAAGGATTGATGATGGAACTCAATAGCATCAAGCCTGCAGCAGGTGCCAAGCATGCCAAGCGCCGTGTCGGCCGCGGCATCGGCTCCGGCCTGGGCAAGACTGCCGGCCGTGGTCACAAGGGCCAGAAGTCGCGTTCGGGTGGCTACCACAAGGTGGGCTTCGAAGGCGGTCAAATGCCTCTGCAGCGCCGTCTGCCCAAGCGTGGCTTCAAGTCGCATCTGCTGAAGTTCAACGCAGAAGTGACCCTGTCCGCTCTGGAACAGCTGGGCCTGGCCGAAGTCGATCTGGCAGCTCTGAAGCAAGCCGGTCTGGTTGGTGAAATCGCAAAGGTGGTCAAGATCATCAAGAGCGGTGAAATCAGCAAGGCTGTCAAGCTCAACGGCATCGGCGCTACCGCCGGCGCCAAGGCTGCCATCGAAGCTGCCGGCGGCAGCATCGCCTGATTAATGATCTGAAAGAAGACATCCGTGGCTACTAGCGCAGCTCAAATTGCAAAAACCGGAAAATTCGGCGATCTTCGCCGCCGTCTGGTTTTTCTGTTGCTCGCGCTGGTCGTTTACCGCATCGGGGCTCATATCCCCGTGCCGGGCATCGATCCAGCGCAGCTGCAGCAGCTGTTCAATGGCCAGCAGGGCGGCATTCTCAATCTGTTCAACATGTTCTCGGGTGGGGCGCTGTCGCGCTTCACGGTGTTCGCACTGGGGATCATGCCGTACATCTCGGCATCGATCATCATGCAGCTCATGACCTACGTGGTCCCTACATTCGAGCAGCTGAAAAAGGAAGGTGAATCGGGTCGTCGCAAGATCACCCAGTACACCCGCTATGGCACTCTGGGCCTGGCGATTTTTCAGTCCCTGGGAATTGCCGTGGCTCTGGAAAGCTCCGCAGGTCTGGTTCTGAGCCCCGGTTTCGGCTTCCGCCTCACGGCGGTGGTCAGCCTGACGGCCGGCACCATGTTCCTGATGTGGCTCGGTGAACAGATCACGGAACGTGGTCTGGGCAACGGCATCTCGATCCTCATCTTTGGAGGTATCGCCGCAGGTCTGCCGAGCTCCATCGGTGGTCTGCTGGAGCTGGTGCGCACCGGTGCCATGAGCATCCTGGCCGCGATCTTCATCGTTCTCGTGGTGGCAGCCGTGACGTACTTCGTCGTGTTTGTCGAGCGGGGACAGCGCAAGATCCTGGTGAACTATGCGCGTCGTCAGGTGGGTAACAAGGTGTATGGCGGTCAGTCTTCGCACTTGCCGCTGAAGCTGAACATGGCGGGGGTCATTCCTCCCATCTTCGCTTCCTCGATCATCTTGCTGCCGGCGACCGTTGTGAACTGGTTCAGTGCAGGGGAATCCATGCGCTGGCTGAAGGACATTGCTAGCACGCTGACCCCCGGTCAGCCGATCTATGTGATGCTCTACGCCACCGCCATCATCTTCTTCTGCTTCTTCTACACGGCCCTGGTGTTCAACAGCCGGGAAACCGCCGACAACCTGAAGAAGAGTGGTGCCTTCATCCCCGGGATCCGTCCCGGTGACCAGACGGCCCGCTACATTGACAAGATCCTGGTTCGCCTGACCCTGGCTGGTGCGGTGTACATCACATTCGTGTGCTTGTTGCCCGAGTTCCTGATCCTGAAGTACAACGTCCCGTTCTACTTCGGTGGTACATCACTGCTGATTATTGTGGTGGTGACCATGGACTTCATGGCCCAGGTGCAGAACTACATGATGTCGCAACAGTACGAATCGCTCCTCAAAAAGGCGAACTTCAAAGCGACACTTGGCAATTGAACTAAGTGATGGGCCTGGCCGGCGGTGCCGGCGGGTCCAGTAAGAGTTAGTAGACGCCCATTCGATCTATCCATCGCGGGCATGTTTCCCGGTCGATAGGCCGTAACGGATGTAGAGTTTTAGGAGAATGAAATGAGAGTTTCGGCTTCGGTCAAAAAAATCTGCCGTAACTGCAAGATCATCCGCCGCAAGGGTGTGGTGCGAGTGATCTGCACGGACCAGCGCCACAAGCAGCGCCAGGGTTGATAGGAAAGTTTGAGGACGAATAATGGCACGTATCGCTGGCATTAACATCCCGCCGCATCAGCACGCTGAAATCGGCCTGACCGCTATCTATGGGATCGGTCGCACCACTGCACGCAAGATCTGCGAAGCCGCTGGCATCGCATATTCCAAGAAAATCAAGGAACTGACTGACGGTGATCTGGAAAAGATCCGCGATCAGCTGACTTCCCTGACGCTGGAAGGTGATCTGCGTCGCGAAACAACGATGAACATCAAGCGTTTGATGGACATCGGTTGCTATCGCGGTTTCCGTCATCGTCGTGGCCTGCCCATGCGTGGTCAGCGTACCCGCACGAATGCACGTACCCGCAAGGGTCCGCGCAAGGGTGCCGCGGCTTTGAAGAAATAAAGAGATTGAAAGATCACTATGGCTAAGTCTCCCGCAAACAACGCTGCACAGCGCGTTCGCAAGAAAGTCCGTAAGAACATTTCGGACGGCATTGCCCACGTGCACGCTTCGTTCAACAACACGATCATCACCATCACCGACCGCCAAGGCAACGCTCTGTCGTGGGCCTCGTCGGGTGGCCAGGGCTTCAAGGGTTCGCGCAAGTCGACTCCCTTCGCTGCCCAGGTGGCTTCGGAAGTGGCTGGTCGTGCTGCCATCGAACAGGGCATCAAGAACCTGGACGTCGAAATCAAGGGTCCCGGTCCCGGCCGTGAATCCTCGGTTCGCGCCCTGGGCGCCCTGGGCATCCGCATCACTTCCATCGCGGACGTGACGCCGGTTCCCCACAACGGCTGCCGCCCTCAAAAGCGCCGTCGTATCTAAGCTTTTTCACCAAGCCCACCGCCGCCCAGATGTGTAACATCGCGGGCGGCTCCCGTGCTTGTGCACGGCAGATGACACAAAGGAAATCAAGTGGCACGCTATATCGGCCCCAAGGCCAAACTCTCCCGCCGTGAAGGCACTGACCTGTTCCTGAAGAGCGCACGTCGCTCGATCGCCGACAAGTCCAAGTTCGACACCAAGCCCGGCCAGCACGGCCGCACTTCCGGTCAGCGTACTTCCGACTTCGGCCTGCAGCTGCGTGAAAAGCAGAAGGTCAAGCGCATGTACGGCGTGCTGGAAAAGCAATTCCGCCGCTACTTCGAAGCCGCCGACAAGAAGAAGGGCAACACCGGTGCCAATCTGCTGTCGCTGCTGGAGTCGCGTCTGGACAACGTGGTGTACCGCATGGGCTTCGGCTCGACCCGCTCGGAAGCGCGTCAGCTGGTGTCGCACAAGGCCATCACGGTCAACGGCCAATCCGTCAACATCCCTTCCTACATGGTGAAGGTGGGTGACGTGGTCGCCGTGCGTGAAAAGTCCAAGAAGCAGGCCCGCATCGTCGAAGCCCTGCAACTGGCTGGTCAAGTCGGTTTCCCCGCATGGGTGGAAGTGTCGGCCGACAAGGCTGAAGGCACGTTCAAGAAGTCGCCTGACCGCGACGAGTTCGGTGCAGACATCAACGAATCCCTGATCGTTGAGTTGTACTCGCGTTAATTCCGCGCAGCGACATTTCTGTAAAACCGTCCCCCAGCCGCGAGGCATCGCGCTGGGGTGCTTCACCAGCCTTACCGGTGTAACGAGCCGGGGGTATTGAGAGGAAGTCTGCATGCAAACCAATTTGCTGAAGCCCAAGACGATCAATGTCGAGCAGCTTGGCCACAATCGCGCCAAAGTTGTTCTGGAGCCGTTTGAGCGTGGCTACGGCCATACGCTGGGCAATGCCCTGCGCCGTGTCCTGCTCTCGTCCATGGTGGGTTACGCAGCGACGGAAGTGACGATTGCTGGTGTGTTGCACGAGTACTCGTCCATTGACGGTGTCCAGGAAGATGTGGTCAACATCCTGCTGAACCTCAAGGGTGTGGTGTTCAAGCTGCACAACCGCGACGAGGTCACGCTCTCCCTGCGCAAGGATGGCGAAGGCGTCGTGACGGCGCGCGACATCCAGACGCCCCACGACGTGGAAATCATCAACCCTGATCATGTCATCGCCAACCTGTCGCAAGGCGGCAAGCTGGACATGCAGATCAAGGTCGAGAAGGGCCGCGGCTATGTGCCCGGCAATGTGCGCCGCTATGGCGACGAGTCCACGAAGTCGATCGGCCGTATCGTGCTGGACGCTTCGTTCTCGCCCGTCAAGCGCGTGAGCTACGCCGTCGAATCGGCCCGCGTTGAACAACGCACCGACCTCGACAAGCTGGTGGTGGAGATCGAAACCAATGGTGCGATCACTGCCGAGGACGCCGTGCGCGCCTCCGCCAAGATCCTGGTGGAACAGCTCGCCGTGTTCGCTCAGCTGGACGGCGGCGATATCGCCAGCGTCTTCGATGCTCCGGCCGGTGGCCGTGGTGCCGCAACCGCCTTTGATCCCATCTTGCTGCGTCCCGTGGACGAGCTGGAACTCACCGTGCGTTCGGCCAACTGCCTCAAGGCAGAGAACATCTACTACATCGGCGACCTGATCCAGCGTACCGAAAACGAGCTGCTCAAGACCCCCAACCTGGGTCGCAAGTCGCTCAACGAGATCAAGGAAGTCCTGGCTTCCCGCGGTCTGACGCTGGGCATGAAGCTGGAGAACTGGCCGCCTGCTGGCCTGGAAAAGCGCTAAGCACTATAATTGCGGGCTCTCCTTTTTGGAGAGCCTCAGTGCCTCGGGCAGTACCTGATACGGCTGCCCGAATTAATCAACAACTTGCGCAAATTCGGTTGAGGCAAGCTGCAGATCCGGTAACGGGTCCAGGCTTGCATCCTTGTTTGCGCAAGCCCTAATTACATATTTTAGGAATAAAGCACCATGCGTCACGGTCACGGCCTCCGCAAACTCAATCGCACCTCTTCGCACCGCCTGGCGATGCTGAAGAACATGATGAATTCGCTCATCGAGCACGAAGCCATCAAGACCACCGTTCCCAAGGCCAAGGAACTGCGCCGCGTGATCGAGCCCATGATCACCCTGGCCAAGGTCGACACCGTTGCCAACCGCCGCCTGGCATTCGACCGCCTGCGCGACCGCGACAGCGTGACCAAGCTCTTCAACGAGCTGGGCCCCCGCTTCGCAAAGCGTCCTGGTGGCTACACCCGTATCCTGAAGATGGGCTTCCGCGTGGGCGACAACGCCCCCATGGCCTTCGTGGAACTGGTCGAGCGCGCTGAAGAAGGCGCCGCCGAAGCCAAGGCAGCTGAATAATCTGCTATAATTTTGGAATACCGCGCGATGGAGCAGTCTGGTAGCTCGTTGGGCTCATAACCCAAAGGTCGGAGGTTCAAATCCTTCTCGCGCAACCAAATTGAAAAGGGCTACGACAACTGTCGTAGCCCTTTTTTCATGCCCTCGCGCCAGGGCAAAGGCCAGGCAGACAGCCCGGCATCAGCCGCCCAGCTGGTTGCCGATGCGCTGGCCCAGCCGCAGGCGCACGCGGTGGGCGATTTCCTGGGCGGCATCGGGGCTGAGCACCTCGCTGATGTGCAGCAGCTCGGTGTAGTGCATGTACAAGAGGCCGCGCAGCGTCTTGAAAGCGGCCTCGTGGTCGCCGCCGCAGACGCTGGCGTCATCGGCCAGCACGCGCTCCACCACGCCGGCCTGCAGCAGCGGGATCTTGCAGATGACGGCGTGGCGGGCGATCTCCAGGTCGATCTCCTGGAGCCGGCATTCCCATTCCTCGGGCAAGAATCGGTTGGCTGGCATGTCGGCTTTTCTCCTTTTTTCACTGCATGGGTACACCGGGGCGAAAGGCACCCGGTCTGGGGATGCTGTCATGTGAGCGGGGCTCGGTGGCCTGGGTCGCCAGGTTTACTGGCCCGGCCTTGATGCCTGTCAAACTTCGGTGGCGCAGGCGCCCGCTGGAAGCCGGGCTCATGCTGCACTGCATCATGATGTCAGTCATGCGGCGCGGCCGCCAGTGCCCGTGCAGGCTGGTGGGCTTTTGCTCCCGGCAGGCCATGCTCTCTCGGCGCCGCTCCGGCAACGCAAAGGATCCACATGCTCGAGAAGATTGCCTCGCTGTTCCGCTACTTCAAGTCGGCCGTGCCGTTCCGGCTGGTGCCGGCGCTGATCGCCACCGCCGTGCTGTTCGGGCTGCTGCTGGTGCCCGTGCCCGAGGGGCTGACGCCCAAGGCCTGGCAGCTGGTGGCCATTTTCCTGACCACCATCGTGGCCATCATCCTCAAGGTCATGCCCATTGGCGTGATGGCCTTGATGGCCATCGTGATCGTCTCGCTGTCCCAGGTCACGTCAGGCTCGTCCAAGGGCGCAGTCACCGATTCGCTGAGCAGCTTTTCCAGCCCGCTGATCTGGTTGATCGTGGTGGCCATCCTGATCTCGCGCGGCCTCAAGAAGACGGGGCTGGGCAACCGCATCGGACTGATGTTCATCGCGCTGCTGGGCAAGCGGACCATCGGCATCGGCTACGGCCTGGCGATCTGCGAGCTGGTGCTGGCACCGTTCACGCCCAGCAACACGGCGCGCGGCGGCGGTATCGTGCACCCCATCATGAAGTCCATCGCCAATGCCTTCGAGTCGGACCCGGCCAAGGGTACGCAGGGCAAGGTGGGCACCTATCTGGCCCTGGTCAACTACCACGCCAATCCCATCACCTCGGCCATGTTCCTGACCGCCACGGCGCCCAATCCGCTGGTGGTGGACTTCGTGGCCAAGGCCACGGGCCAGGCCCTGCACCTGAGCTGGACCACCTGGGCGCTGTACATGCTGCTGCCGGGCCTGCTGTGCCTGCTGCTGATGCCGCTGGTGATCTACCTGCTGTCGCCTCCCGAACTCAAGGCCACGCCCAATGCCGTGGAGTACGCGCGCAGCGAGATGGCCCGCATGGGGCCGCTGTCGGGCAAGGAGCGCGTGATGCTGGGCACCTTCGGCCTGATGCTGCTGCTGTGGGCCAACGTGCCGCAGATGCTGTTCGGGCCTGCCTTCACGCTGGACCCGACGGTGGTCGCCTTCCTGGGCCTGTTCGTGCTGATCATCACGGGCACCATCGACTGGGATGACGTGCTGTCCGAGAAAAGCGCCTGGGACACGCTGGTGTGGTTCGGCGCCCTGGTCATGCTGGCCGAGCAGCTCAACAAGCTGGGCGTGGTGTCCTGGTTCGCGGTGGGCATGAAGAACGCCATCGTCGCCAGCGGTCTGGACTGGCTGCCGGTGGCGGCCATCCTGGTGGGCGTGTTCGTGTTCTCGCATTACCTGTTCGCCAGCACCACGGCCCACATCAGCGCCATGATGCTGGCCTTCCTGACCGTGGGCGCGCAGCTGATTCCGGCCGACTATGTCGTGCCCTTCATGCTGATGATGACGGCCGGCTCGGCCATCATGATGACGCTGACCCACTACGCCACCGGCACTTCGCCCATCATCTTCGGAAGCGGCTATGTCACGCTGGGCAACTGGTGGCGCGTGGGCGCGGCCATGTGCGTGATCGAGCTGCTGGTCTTTGCCGTGGTCGGCAGCGCCTGGTGGAAGCTGCTGGGCCTGTGGTGAGGGCGAAAGCCCTCATGCGGTGGTCCGTGGCTCGCCCAGCGACAGCATGAGCCGGTTGGCCCAGTTGAAGAAGGCCGTGCCGTGCAGCACATCGGAGATGGCGGCATCGTCCAGGCCGGCGGCGCGCAGCGCATCGATGTGGGCGGGCTCCAGCGCAGGCGGCGTCTGGGTCAGCGCCACGGCCGCCGTGACGATGGCGTTCCAGCGCGGCCCCAGGTCCGTGCCCGGACCCTCGTCGAGCAGGCGCTGCACGTCGCCGCCCCGGCGCGAGAAGTGCGTGGCAAAGCGCGCATGGACCGAGGCGCAGTAGATGCAGCCATTGGCGCGCGAGGTGGCAGCGGCCGCCAGCTCCCGCTCGGCACGCGGCAGGCCGGCGTCGGGGTTGTAGAAGATGTCCTTGTCGGTGCGCGTGCGTGCGCCCAGCGTGTCGGGGTCGCGCGCCAGCAGGCGGAAGTAGGGGGACTGCGCGCGTGAGGCATCGACCAGGCCTGCATGGTGGCGTTCGGTCAGCTCGCTTTCGTCCAGCGGCTCAATCCATGGCAGCCAGTCGAGCTGTTCCTGGGTGAAGACCTGGGGAGCGGCGGAGTTCGTTGAGGTCATGGCTGGGCTTGCAGGGTGGGTTGATGGGCTGCCGGGGACGCGGGGCGTGCAGTCAGCACGCGCAACCCCGCGACCACGCGGATCTGGAAGGACAGGAAGGACGCCAGCTGGGACACGATGACGATGTCCGTCTCGCTCCAGCCCGCCTGTTGGAGCGCCTGCAGGGCCCCGGCGCTGGCGTCGCGCGGGTGGTAGGCCAGCAGGTGCGCATGGGCCAGCGCCGCGGCCAGGCGCGCGCCCAGCAGCGCGGCATGGGCCGGGTCCACGGCATAGGCGGGGCCGCTCTGGTCCTCGCGGCTCAGCGGGCCTGCCGGGTAGCGGCCGTACGGCCCGTGCGGGCCGCTGCCGGGCTGAAGGCTTTGTGCACGGCCCCGCACGACTTCGGATGCCACGGCGGCAGCCAGTTCCGCATCTTCGGCCGCCAGCGCCTTCGCATAGAAGGCGGCGCTGCGCGGCTCGCCATGCAGCCCGGCCGTGAAGGCGGCCAGGGCCAGCCGCTCGCGCAGCGAGACCGTGCCGGGCACGGGCTCGGCGGGCGTGAACAGGGCGGCAAAGCTTTGCTGGGCCTGCGTGCGCGCCTCGGTGCGGTGGCGGCGCACGCGGTCCAGGGCGCTGCCGGGGGTGATGCCGGCGAGGTGGTCGATGACGTCGTCCGGAAAACGGGGCTGTACGGTGGTGTTCATGGTCATGCGGCTTGCAGCAGTCCGGCCCGGGCTGCGGGGAGGGAAGAGGGTGCCTGCAGATCTGCACGGCGCCAGCCCAGGGCTGGCGCCACATGGGCGGCCGTCAGCTCGATGGAGCGCAGGATGGCGTCGTGCGGCGGGTCGATGGAATGCACCTGGAAGACGATGTCGCTCACGCGCGCCAGCGCCGTGTCGGCGCGCAGCGAGGCGATGACCTCGTCGGGCGTGCCCACATGCACGTCGTAGGCGGCGATGAGATCGGCCAGCGGCGCCTGCGGATCGACGCGGGCCGCCCACTGCGAGGGCTGGGCGGCATGGCGCCGGGCCACGCGGCGCAGGCCGGCCTCGGCCCAGCGCAGCGCCTCGTCTCGGCGGTCGGCCACGAACAGCGTGCGCGAGCCCAGGATGCGCGGCGCCCGCCCTGCGGGCAGGCGGGCGAGGTAGGCGTCGATGATGGGGTTCTGGATCTCGGACAGCGTGGCCTGCGGCGCGCCTTCGGGCCGTGGCTGGGTGCGCGACAGCATCAGGCCGTCGCCGTTGGCCCCGGCCCGCGCGCCGCCCTCGGCCGAGAACGTGGCCTGCCAGACGCGCTCCAGCAGCTGCGGCGCGGCCGGGTACAGGTGCACGCCACCGGCCAGCGCGCGCCCGGCCCAGGCGTCCTGCAGCACGCCGAAGTTGCGCGCGAAGACGGCGCCGCGCTCGGCGCCCTGCACGCCAAAGGCCTCGAAGGATTCGGCCGTGCCGCCCGTGCCCAGGCCCACTTCCAGGCGGCCGCCGGTCAGCAGGTCCAGCACGGCCGCATCCTCGGCCACGCGCAGCGCGTTTTCCAGCGGCAGCGTGATCACGCCCGTTCCGATGCGGATGCGCCGCGTGCGCGCCGCCACATGGGCCAGGAAGACGAAGGGCGAGGGCAGGCCGCCCTCGCTTTCATGGAAATGGTGCTGGGCTACCCAGGCCGAGTCGAAGCCCTGGGCCTCGGCATGGGCGATCTGCTCGGCCACCAGGCGGTAGCGCTCGCCGGCCGGCGCATCGTCGAGCAGGCGGCTGAAGAAGCCCAGGCGCGGGCCGGTGCGGGAGCCGTGGCCACGGTTGGTATCAGGCGGGGTGAGGGACAAAATCAATGCTCCTTTTGCCGGGAATGGCGTCCATGAGTTCGCGTGTGTAGTCGCTGGTGGGGCGCTGGAACACCTCCTCCACGCTGCCCGCGTCCACCACCCGGCCCGCGCGCAGCACCGATACCGTGTCGGCGATCTGGCGCACCACGGCAAGGTCGTGCGAGATGAAGAGATAGGTCAGCCCCAGGTCCTGCTGCAGCTGGGCGAGCAGGGCCAGGATCTGCGCCTGCACCGTCACGTCCAGGGCCGATACGGCCTCGTCCAGCACCAGCACCTGCGGCTGCAGCACCAGGGCGCGCGCAATCGCCACGCGCTGGCGCTGGCCGCCCGACAGCGCATGCGGGCGCCGCTGCAGCACGGCGGCCGGCAGGCCCACGCGCTCCAGCATGTCGTGCACGCGCCGGCGGCGCTCATCGGCCGGCAGCGGGTCGAAGTTCAGCAGGGGCTCCTCGATGATGTCGAACACGCTCTGGCGCGGGTCCAGAGAGCTGAACGGGTTCTGGTAGACCAGCTGCACGCGGCGGCGCAGCTGGCGCAGGGCCTCGCCGCGCAGGCCCGTGACCTCGGTGCCTTCGATGCGGATGCGGCCCGCCGTGGGCCGGCCCAGGCCCACGATGGCGCGGATGGTGGTGGTCTTGCCCGAGCCCGACTCGCCCACGATGGCATGCGTGCTGCCCCGGCGCACGCGCAGCGACACGCCGTCCACGGCGCGGAAGATGCCGCGCCCGTGGGCCGAGGCATGGCCGGGGGCCGCGAACTCATGCACCAGGTCCTCGACCTCGATGGCCCAGTCATCGGTGGTGGCGGGCCTGGGCGTGCGGCGCGGTGCGGGCGCCAGCGAAGGCGCATCGGCCAGCAGCCGCCGCGTATAGGCGCTTTGCGGATTGCGCAGCAGCTCCAGCGTGGGGCCCTGCTCCTGGATGCGGCCGCCCTGCATGACGACCAGGCGGTGCGAGCGGTCGGCCGCCACGCCCAGGTCATGCGTGACCAGCAGCACGGCCGTGCCGGTCTCGCGGCGCAGCGCGTCGATCAGGTCCAGGATGCGCCGCTGCACGGTCACGTCCAGCGCGCTGGTGGGCTCGTCGGCAATGATGAGGGCGGGCCGCAGCGCAATCGCAATGGCGATCAGCACGCGCTGGCGCATGCCGCCCGACAGTTCGTGCGGATACTGGCGTGCGCGCAGCGCGGGCTGGGACAGCCCCACGCGGGCCAGCAGCTCCAGCACGCGCGCCTGCACGGCCGTGCGGTCGCGCAGTCCGTGGATGCGCAGGATCTCGCCCACCTGGTCGCCCACCGTGCGCACGGGGTTCAGCGACATGGTGGGGTCTTGCGGCACCAGGCTGACCACGCGGCCGCGGATGGCGTTCCAGCGTGCGGCCGGCCAGCCCGAGACCTCGGTGCCCTGCAGGCGGATGCTGCCGTGCTCGCGGTGGCCGTTGTCGGCCAAAAGGCCGATCACGGCCTGGGCCGTGGTGGTCTTGCCCGAGCCCGATTCGCCGACCAGGGCCACCACCTCGCCCGGCGCCACGGAAAACGACACGCCGTGCACCACGCGCTGCGCCTGGCCTGCGGCATCGCGGTAGGCCACGGCCAGGTCCTGCACTTCGAGCACGGGAGCGGTCGTTGCCACCGCTGGTGTGGCGTGGATGCGTTCCTCGATGGCGGCGCTCATGCAGGCCTCCGTGCGAAGGCCGTGGCGATGCGGTTGGCCGCCAGCACCACGGCCACCACGATCAGGCCCGGCGCCGTGGTCAGCCACCAGGCGGTGGCGATGTAGTTGCGGCCTTCGGCGATCAGCAGCCCCCATTCGGGCGTGGGCGGCGGCGCGCCGTAGCCCAGAAAACCCAGCGTGGAAATCGCAAGGATCGCCGAGCCGAACTGCAGCGCCGCCATGGCGATGACCGACGTCAGCGAGTTGGGCAGCACATGGCGCCACAGCACGGCGGCAAAGCGCCCGCCGCTGCCAAAGGCGGCCTCCACGTAGTCGGAGCGGCGCACGCGCACCACCTCCGAGCGAACCAGGCGCGCGAAGCTGGCCACCGAGACCACGCCCACGGCAATGGCCGCGTTGATGGTGCCAAAGCCCAGCACGATGATGATGGTCAGCGACAGCAGCAGCGAAGGCACGGCCAGCAGCACATCGACCAGGCGCATCAGCGCATCTTCCGTGCGCCCGCCCGTGGCCCCGGCCAGCAGGCCGATCAGCGTGCCCACGGCCAGGCCCACGCCCACGGCCACGAAGGCGCCCGACAGCGAATGCACGGCGCCATGCACCACGCGCGCCCACAGGTCGCGCCCCAGCGCGTCCGTGCCCAGCCAGTGCGCGGCGCCGGGCGCCAGCAGCTGCTGGCCGGCCTGGCCCGCGATCGGGTTCTGGTGGGCAAACCAGCCGGGCGCCAGCGCCCACAGCGCGGCCACGGCAATCACCAGCCAGGCCAGGGCCAGCGTGGGTGGCAGGCGTTTCAGGGGTTGCAGGCGGGCCGGCAAGGCGAAGCTGCGGCGCGGGGCGGCTGGCGCAGGGGCCAGGGACGGCGCTGGCAGCGCCGTGGGAATGGGAGTAGGAGTGGCGGGCGCGGCCTGGGCATCCAGGGCCGGGGAAAGAGCGCTGGGGACGGCAGTGTTCATGGCCGGTTCTCCACGGAATGGCGCAGGCGCGGATCAAGCAGCGGGTACAGCAGGTCCACGGCGAGGTTGATGAGTACGAAGGCGGCGGCCGAGACGACCACCACGGCCTGGAGCACGGCCGTGTCCTGGTTGCCCACGGCCTGCTGGGTCAGCGTCCCCAGGCCGTTGAGGCCGAACACGGCCTCCGTCACCACGGCCCCGGCCAGCAGCTCGCCGAACAGCACGCCGGCAATGGTCAGCGTGGGCAGCAGGGCATTGCGTGCCACATGGCGCAGCAGCACCCAGCGGCGCGAGGCGCCCTTGGCCCGCGCCACGGCCACGAAGGGCTGGGCCAGCACGGCGTCGATATTGCGCAGCAGCACCTGGGCCAGCGGCGCCGAGATCGGCACGGCCAGGGTCAGCGTGGGCAGCACCAGCCCTTCCCAGGGGCCGGGATTGATCACGGCGATCCAGCCCAGGCGGAACGACACCACCTGGATCAGCATGATCCCCAGCCAGAACACGGGTACCGAGACAAAGACCGAGGGCAGCGAATACAGCGCGTTGCGCAGCCAGGCAAAGGGCGCCAGGCTGGCGGCCGCCGCCAGCGCCACGGCCAGCAGCGCGGCTGCGGCAAAGCCCAGGGCCGCGAGCTTGAGCGTGGGCGGCAGGCTGGTGGCCAGGCCCTGGCTCACCGGCACGCCGGCCTGCAGCGAATAGCCGAAATGGCCTGTGAGGAACTGGCCCAGTGTATGCAGGTACTGCTGCCACACGGGCTGGTCCGAGCCGTAGGCGGCGCGGATGTCGGCAATCTCCTGCGGGCCCAGGCCCAGCTCGGGGTTCAGGAACTTGATCAGCACGGCGTCGCCCGGCAGCAGCTGCAGCAGGATGAACGAGACCGTGAAGGCCGCCCACAGCACCAGGGCGGCCTGTGCGATGCGGTTGAGCAGATAGCGGCGCGGCATGGGAGCGGTTCCTCAGGGAGCGTTCCGGTCAGCGCCTGGCCAGCCAGGTGCTGTAGAAGCTGGGCCGGCCCACGGCCTCGAAGCCCACGTCACGCACCCAGCCTGCGCCCGCAAAGGCCTGGGGTTCCTCGAAGATGGGGATCACATAGGCCTGGTCGATCAGGTAGTTCTGCACTTCGCCGGCCAGCGCCAGGCGCCTGGCGGCATCGGTCTCGGCCGCGATGGCGTCGAACAGGCCGTTGAGCTTGGTGTCCTCGAAGGACTTGACCTTCTGGCTCACGCCGCCTTTTTGCAGCAGCACGTTGCGGTTGGTCGGGTAGTAGTTGCTCTTGATCACGTCGGGATCGGCGCGGCCCACCATGCCGGGCAGCACGCCGGTCTTGTCGGGGTCCAGCGTGTCCACGGCGCGGCTGCCCGCGTCGCCCGACAGCACGTTGAGCTTGATGCCCAGGCGGGCCCACTGCTGGGCCACCAGCTGCAGCGTCTCCTTGTTCTGCGGCTGGGGCAGGGACTCGTAGGTGGAGAGCACGAAATCGCGGCCGTCCTTCTGGCGCAGGCCGTTGGCGCCCAGCGTCCAGCCGGCCTCGTCCAGCAGCTGTTTCGCCTTGGCCTCGTCATAGGCCAGCTTGGCCGACAGGTCCACGAAGCCGGCCGCCGTGGAGGCAATCACCGAGCGCGCCTGCGGATAGCGCGGCGAAAACAGCGTCTCCACGATCTCCTTGGCGTTGGTGCCATGCAGCAGGGCCTGGCGTACCCTGAGGTCGGCCACCAGGGCGTTGTCGGGGCGGATGGCCACGCTGTTGTTCACGCCGCGCGTAGGCGGGGCGTAGATGCTGAACTTCTGGTCCTCGACGCGCTTTTCGTCGTAGGCCTGGATCTGGCGGATCAGCCCGGCCTGGCCGGCCAGCAGCGCGCCGATGCGCACGCTGTCCTCGGGCGTGACGATGAACTTCACCTCGTCCAGCCGCGCGCGGCCCTGGTGGGCCAGCTTGGCGGGACCCCAGGCGTAGTCCTTGCGCACCTTGAGCACCAGCTCCTTGCCCAGCGTCTCGCTGGCCACCACGAAGGGGCCGGAGCCGATGATGCGCGTGGCGTCGCCCAGCTCCTCGAAGGGGCGGTCCAGCGTGGCCGGCGAGACCAGGCCCGAACCGATCACCGAGGTGCCCTGCAGGAAGCCCGGCGAAGGCTTCCTGAAGAAGAACTTCACCGTCAGTGGGTCGACCACTTCGCTGCGCTCGTAGTTGTTGATCACCTCGGACACGGGCTGCTTGAGCGCCTTGTTGCCCAGGCCGTAGGTGTCGAAGTTGCGCGCCACGGCCGCTG
This sequence comes from Delftia sp. WY8, assembly GCF_018437695.1. Lineage (NCBI taxonomy): Bacteria > Pseudomonadati > Pseudomonadota > Betaproteobacteria > Burkholderiales > Comamonadaceae > Delftia > Delftia sp. WY8. The sequence goes on along the minus strand of NZ_CP049795.1, from coordinate 2,965,556 downwards.
CGTCCAGCGGCGTGCCGTCGGAGAAGGTGACGCCGGGCCGCAGCTTGAAGCGGTACTCGGTGGCGTCGGCATTCACGGTCCAGGACTCGGCGATCCAGGGTTGGATCTCCAGCGTCTTCGGGTCCTGGTAGGTCAGCTTGTCGGTGATCTGGTTGAGCACGCCGCCGTTGGGATAGAAGCCCCCGGCCGGCGGATAGAGGTTGGTATGGGCCTGCTGCTCCAGGTAGACCAGGGTGCCACCTTCCACGGGGCCAGCAGCCGCGCCTGCCTGGGCCGTATCGGCCTGCCTGGAGCACGCCGCCAGCAGCAGGCTGCTGCCCGCCAATACCGCTATCGCGGCCTTCCATGCCGCCTGACCCGCCTTCGATTGGGAAAACACGTTCGTACCTCGCCGCCGCTGGGGCGCTGAAAAACAAGACTGCCGGCCACAGGACCGGCTCCATGTTTTTCATGCTATCGATGGCAAATATTTGCGCTCATATATCGAGTTGCATCGTTATTTGGAAAACGACTAAGGGATGGGTGCCCCGCATATCTGTCCAGTGTATAAGCGCAGACGGATTCGTTTGTTTGCCGCGCATGCGGCGGTCCCAACAATGGGCTGGTACTTCCTTCACCGAAAGCCCGTCCATGAGCCATCTCAACGAATACCTCGCCGAAAAGCGCGCCGCCGTGCTCGCCCGCAGCGCCGCCGTCGCGGCCGGCACGGCCCAGCCCGCCCACCTCAAGGCCCATGTGCGCGCCGAGGGCCGCAGCGGCGTGCGCCGCCTGCGCATACGCGAGCACCAGGTCATCAGCGACAGCCCGCCCGACTTCGCGGGCTACAACCTCGGCCCCAGCTCGCCCGAGCTGCAGCTGGGCGTGCTGGGCACCTGCGTGACCCACATCTTTCTGATCCAGGCGGCCGAGCGCCAGGTGCCGGTGGAGAGCCTGGAGGTCGAGGTCACGGGCATCATCGATCCGCGCGGCGGCAGGCCCGGCCACGAGGCCACGCCCATCTGGCCGCATGAGATCGGCTACACCGTGCACATCGACTCGCCCGCCAGCCGCGCCGAGATCGATGCGCTGTTCGAGGCCGTGGAGCGCACCTGCCCCATCCTCAACCTGCTGCGCAATCCGCAGAACATCCGCGCCGAAGTGCGCCACACCGACTCCAGCGCCGCCGCGCGCCTGGCGGCCTGAACACCGTGCGGAAAGCACCCCTGCCATGACCCTGCCACTCGACCACATCGTCATCGCGGTCCAGGACCTGGAACGCACCATTGCCGACTACACCGCGCTGGGCTTCAACGTGCTGCGCGGCGGCGAGCATCCGGGCCGCTCCACGCACAACGCCCTGGTGGTGTTTGCCGACGGCGCCTACTTCGAACTCATCGCCTGGCGGGCGCCCGCGCCCGAGGAACGCTGGTGGCGGCAGCTGCAGCGCCATGGCGAGGGCATTGTCGATTTCGCGCTGCTGCCCACCGAGACCGGCGCCGTGGTCGCCGCAGCCCAGGCGCGCGGGCTGGACTACGAGGCGCCCTACGAAGGCGGCCGGCTGCGCCCCGACGGCGCGCAACTGCGCTGGCGCAATGCACGCGCCCGCAGCCAGGACCTGCCCTTTCTCTGCGGCGACCTCACGCCGCGCGCCCTGCGCGTGCCTGAGGGCGATGCGCGCGTGCATGCCAACGGCGCCACCGGCGTGGCCCGGCTGCACGTGGCCGTGCATGACCTGCGGGCCAGCCTGGCGCGCTGGCGCGCGCTGCTGGGCGAGGGCGCCGACATCGGCGAGGCCCGCCTGTCGGCCGATGGCGGCGCCTACCGCGCCTCGCTGAAGCTGCGGGGCACGGGGCCGGGCGCCACCGAGCTGGTGCTGTCTGCCCCAGCCCAGGGCGTGGCCACGGGCGCCCTGGGCCACCGGCTGGCCATGCGCGGCGAAGGCCCTTATGCGATCGGGCTGGACGTGCGGCGGCCTGCGCCTGCACGGGCACTGGACGAGGCCGCCACGCATGGCGTGCGCATCGTGCTCGCCCAGGATTCCCTGCCCCGGGAAACCGCTGCCGCCTAGGCGCAATGCGCGGGCGATAGAATGGCGCCCCGCTGACACCCATGCCCACTCCGGTGGGCGTTTTCGTTGCAGCCGCTGCAGCCTTCGCAGGCTGCCGTGGCGCGGCGCCGCTTGCCATGACGACTGCTTCCTCTCCTGCCACGCTGGGCATAGATTTCGGTACCTCCAACTCCGCCATGGCCTGGCGCGTGCCCGGCCAGCCCGCACGCCTGCTGCCGCTGGAAGGCGATGCCTGCGGCATGCCCACGGCGCTGTTCTTCCATACGGATGAGCACAGCACGCATTTCGGGCGCGACGCCATGGCCCAGTACCTGGATGGCGAGCCGGGCCGGCTCATGCGCTCGCTCAAGAGCCTGCTGGGCAGCGCGCTGCTGCAGGAAAAGACGGCCGTGCACGACCAGCTGGTCAGCTACCAGGATGTGATCGGACTGTTCCTTCGCCGCGTGGCCGACCGGGCGCGTGCCTCGCTGGACGGGCGCCTGCCCGAGCGCGTGGTGCTGGGCCGGCCCGTGCACTTCGTGGATGACCATCCCGAGCGCGACCGCCAGGCCCAGCAGGCCCTGGCCGACGCCGCGCGCGCCGCCGGCCTTGGCGAAGTGGATTTCCAGATGGAGCCCATCGCCGCCGCGCTGGACTACGAGCAGCGCCTCACGCAGGAATCCGTGGTGCTGGTGGTGGACATCGGCGGCGGTACCTCCGACTTCACCGTCGTGCGCCTGGGGCCCGAGCAGGCCGGCCGCCGCGACCGCCGCGACGACATCCTGGCCACCAGCGGCGTGCACATCGGCGGCACGGACTTCGACCACCGGCTCAACCTGGCCCAGATCATGCCGCTGCTGGGCTACCGCCACACCGGCCCCAGCGGCCGCGAAGTGCCCAGCCGCGTGTTCTTCGACCTCTCGACCTGGCACCTGATCCAGTGGCTGTACTCGCCCAAGGCCCTGGCCGAGGCGCGCAACCTGCGCACCGACTACAGCGACCAGCGCCTGCACAAGCGCCTGATGGACGTGCTGGAACTGCGCGAAGGCCACCGCCTGGCCGCCGTCGTGGAGCAGGCCAAGATCGAGGCTTCCACGCGCCATGCCGAGTCGCCCATCGAACTGGGCTGGCTGGAATCGGGCCTGTCCGCCGCCATCTCGCCCGAGGTGCTGCACGAGCAGCTGCAAGGCCCGCTGCAGCAGGTCGTGGCCTGTGCCCAGGATTGCCTGCGCCTGGCCGGCGTGGCGCCCCAGGCGCTGGACGCCATCTACCTCACGGGCGGCTCGTCGGCCCTGCGCACGCTGCGTGATGCGCTGCGCGAGGCCTTCCCCGGCGTGCCGCAGGTCGAGGGCGACCTGTTCGGTGGCGTGGCCACCGGCCTGGCGTATGCATAAGTCCCCCTGAGCGGCTGCGCCGCTTCCCGTTGCACGGCGCCCCCTCTCGCTACGCGGGGGGCGTACGGGCAACCGGCGACACCCTCGCGGCGGGGCGGCGCGGCCGGCGTAGGCCCTTGCTCGGTGTCCCTGAGGGTGAAGGCCACTGTGGTGCTGCCGCCTTGGGCTTAATCCTCTATCGGGTCCTCCTCGGCGGCCTGCTTGATCGCCAGCGCGGCGTCATAGAGGCGGTTGCGCGGTGCGCCCGTGATCTCGGCGGCCAGGCGCACGGCCGTCTTGGTGGGCAGCTCGGCCAGCAGCAGGCGCAGCACGCGCAGGGCGTCGGCGTCGGCCTCATCGCCACCCAGGGCCACCGGGTGCAGCACCACGGCGAACTCGCCCTTGCTGCGCTGGGGCACGGCCTGCAGCCAGGCCGGCAGCGCGCTGGCGGGCATGGTGGCAATGTCCTCGAACTGCTTGGTGATCTCGCGCGCCAGCGTCACCGGGCGCTCGCCCAGCGTGGCCAGGGCGGCGGCCAGGTCGGCAATGCGGTGCGGCGCCTCCAGCAGCACGGTGCAGCGCGGCTGCAGCGCCAGTTGCTGCACGGCGGCCAGGCGCTCGGCCGACTTGGTGGGCAGAAAGCCCGCGAAGACGAAACCTCCCTCGCCCTGCGAAGGCGTGACCGCGCCGGCCACGCTGATGGCGGCCGTGATGCTGCTGGCGCCGGGCAGCGGAATGCAGCGCAGGCCCGCGGCCTGCACGGCGGCGCACAGGCGTGCGCCGGGGTCGCTGACGCCGGGTGTGCCGGCGTCGCTGACATAGGCGATGCGCTGGCCCTGCTGCAGCCGGGCCACGATCTGCTGTGCCGCCTCGGCCTCGTTGTGCTGGTGCACGGCCAGCAGCTGGCTGCCGGGGCGGTCCAGTCCATAGGAGCGCAGCAGGCCCTGGGTGTGGCGCGTGTCCTCGCAGGCCACGCAGTCCACCAGCTGCAGCACATGCAGGGCGCGCAGGCTGATGTCGGCCAGGTTGCCTATGGGGGTGGCCACCACGTAGAGGGCGCCCTGCGGATAATGCTGGGATGCCGCAGCATCCTTGGCTGCGCCCAGCGCGGTGGCGAAAGAGGTAGTCAATGGGTTTCCTTGCGAAAAAGCCGGCAGGCGCGGGGCCGTCTGCCCTCACGACCCGGCATCGGGGCCAGCAGGCCGAGGACGCGGCGCTGGCCCATCTGCAGGCTGCCGGCCTGCGTCTGGTCGAGCGCAATTATCGGACGCCGGGCCGCGGCGGCGGCGAGATCGACCTCATCGTGCAGGCGCGCGACGGCACCGTGGTCTTCGTCGAGGTGCGCAGCCGCGGCACGCGCGCCTTCGGCGGTGCCGGCGCCAGCATCGGTGCCACCAAGCAGCGGCGCATCGTGTTTGCGGCGCGCCACTACCTGATGCGCTGGTCCGCGCCGCCGCCATGCCGCTTCGACGTGGTGCTGGTCGAGCCCGGCGCCGGGTCCGCCGTGCAGTGGCTGCAGGCCGCCTTTGACGCCGAAGGCGCCTGATCCGTTACCGCTGCAGCACAAATAACGCCTGGCTACGAAAGACTTCAAGGGCGGCAGTTATCATCGGGCCTCCATGCTTGAGCAACGTATCCAACAGCATTTCATCGACAGCGCCGACCTGAAATACCAGGCCGCCCAGGCGCTGAGCCAGCCCATTGCGTCAGCGGTACAGGCCATGCTGGCCTGCGTGACCAGCGGCGGCAAGGTCCTGGCCTGCGGCGCTGGCGCCTCGGCCAGCGACGCCCAGCTCTTCGCCGCCCTGTGCGTGGCCGGTTTCGAGCGCGACCGGCCCGAGCTGGCCGCCGTGGCCCTGGTGTCCGACGGCGGCCTGCTGGGCACCGTGGGCGCCACGGGCTCGGGCGGCAACGCCACCCAGTACCTGGCGCGCCAGATACGCGCCCTGGGCCAGCCCGGCGACCTGCTGCTGGTGCTGTCCGCCACGGGCAACGACGTGGCCGTGCTGGAGGCCCTGGATGCCGCCCATGAGCGCGACATGATGGCCGTGGTGCTGACCGGCCGCACGGGCGGTTCCCTGGCCGGCCGCGTGCGCGAGACCGATGTTCTGATCTGCGTGCCGCATGACCGTGCGGCGCGCGTGCGCGAAACCCATACGCTGGTGCTGCACTGCCTGTGCGACGGCGTGGATGCCCAGTTACTTGGTGAACAGGAGATGCCTCTATGAAGTTCCGTTGGTCCCGCGCCGCCTGCGGTGTGCTCGCCGTTGCGTCCCTGGGCGCCGCCCTGTCGGGCTGCGTCGCCCTGGTGGGCGGCAGCGCCGTGATGGCCGGCATGTCGGTGGCGGACCGCCGCACCACCGGCACCCAGGTGGAAGACCAGGGCATCGAGCTGCGCGCCAACAACCGCATCTCCGAAGTGCTGGGCGACAAGGCCCATGTCAACGTCACCAGCTACAACCGCCAGGTGCTGCTGACCGGCGAGGCCGGCAACGAGGCCGACCGCCAGACCATCGAGAAGCTCGTGCGCGAGCAGCCCACGGTGCGCAATGTCTTCAACGAAGTGGTGGTGGCGCCCTTCACTTCCACGCTGAGCCAGCGTTCCAAGGACACCCTGATCACCACCCAGGTCAAGGCCAGCCTGCTGGACGCCAAGGACATCCAGGCCTCGGCCTTCAAGGTCGTGACCGAGAACAAGGTCGTCTTCCTGATGGGCATCGTCACCCCGCGCGAAGCCAAGCGCGGCGCCGAGATCGCCCGCGGCATCAACGACGTGACCAAGGTCGTGCGCGTGGTGGAAGTCATCTCCGAGGACGAACTGGCCCGCATGCAGCCGCAGTCCGCACCCGTGGTCACCGACGACTCCGGCAAGGCCGCCGCAGCCCGCGCCCCCTCCAGCCCCACGGAAAGCAGCCTGTCCACCCCCGTGGGCGCCACCGTCACCCCGGTGAAATGATCACTGCCGCCTGAAAGCAAAAGCCGGAACATGTTCCGGCTTTTTGTTTTGGACATAGGAAGATCTCGTTCCTCAGGGCATAGCACTTGAATCTGGCAGGGCCTAAAGCCAGGGACACCAAGCAAGGGCCGCCCCGCAGCGATGGTGTCGTCCCCCTCCCTTGCGAAGCAAGTAGAGAGGGGGAAGCGGCGTAAGCCGCTCAGGGGGTGAGCCTCTTGATGAGGCTGGAGGTATCCCAGCGCCTGCCGCCCATCTGCTGCACATCGGCATAGAACTGGTCCACCAGGGCCGTGACGGGCAGGCGGGCGCCGTTGCGCTGGGCCTCGGCCAGCACCAGGCCCAGGTCCTTGCGCATCCAGTCCACGGCAAAGCCGAAGTCGAACTTGCCTTCGGCCATGGTGCGGCCGCGATTGTCCATCTGCCAGCTCTGGGCTGCGCCCTTGCCGATGACGTCGAGCACGGCGGGAATGTCCAGGCCCGCGTGCTGGCCGAAGGCGATGGCCTCGGACAGGCCCTGGACCAGGCCTGCGATGCAGATCTGGTTGACCATCTTGGTGAGCTGGCCGGCGCCGCTGTCGCCCATCAGCGTGCAGGCGCGCGAGAAGGCCATGGCCACGGGCTGCATGGTGGCGAAGGCGGCCTCGTCACCGCCGCACATCACGGTGAGCTGGCCGTTCTGGGCGCCCGCCTGGCCGCCCGAGACGGGCGCGTCGATGAACTGCAGGCCCAGCTCCAGCCCGGCCGCATGCAGCTCGCGCGCCACTTCGGCCGATGCCGTCGTGTGGTCGGCAAAGATGGCGCCGCGGCGCATGCCCGCGAAGGCGCCGTCCGGCCCCAGCACGACCGAGCGCAGGTCATCGTCATTGCCCACGCAGCTGAACACGATGTCGGCGCCGGCCACGGCCTCGCGCGGCGTGGCCGCATGGCCGCCGTTGAACTCCTCGCACCAGGCGCGGGCCTTGGCCTGCGTGCGGTTGTAGACCGTGACGCGGTGGCCTGCCGTGGCCAGGTGGCCGGCCATGGGATAGCCCATGACGCCCAGCCCCAGGAAGGCTACGGAGAGGGGAGCGATGGCCGCATAGCTGCGGGCGGCGATGGAGGAGTCGGACATGGGGGATTCCTGAGAGGTGGTGGGAGCGGGTGGCGCAGGGGCGCGCGGTGTGCGGCCCTGGAAGGAGCCGGTGTCCCGGCTCGGCGCGCTGAAGGCGCGTTCAGACGATGGCGAAATGCTCGGTGCCCGCCGCCAGGTCCAGCGACTTGGCGCGCTGGCTGCCCAGCTTGATCTGCAGCCGCAGGTCGTTGACCGAGTCCGCATTGCGCAGGGCATCCTCGTAGGTGATGAGGTTGGACTCGAACAGGTCGAACAGCGCCTGGTCGAAGGTCTGCATGCCCAGGTTGCGGCTTTTCTTCATGATCTCCTTGATCTCGGTGACTTCGCCCTTGAAGATCAGGTCGGAGATCAGCGGCGAGTTGAGCATCACCTCGATGGCGGCCACGCGCCCCTTGCTGTCCTGCTTGGGCAGCAGGCGCTGGGAGACCATGGCGCGCAGGTTCAGCGACAGGTCCATCAGCAGTTGCGGGCGGCGCTCTTCGGGGAAGAAGTTGACGATGCGGTCCAGCGCCTGGTTGGCGCTGTTGGCGTGCAGCGTGGCCAGGCACAGGTGGCCGGTTTCCGAGAAGGCGATGGCGTGCTCCATGGTCTCGCGGTCCCGGATTTCGCCCATGAGGATCACGTCCGGTGCCTGGCGCAGGGAGTTCTTGAGCGCTGCTTCCCAGCTGTCCGTGTCCAGGCCCACCTCGCGCTGCGTGACCACGCAGTTCTTGTGCGGGTGCACGAATTCGATGGGGTCCTCGATGGTCACGATGTGGCCGTAGGAATTCTCGTTGCGCCAGTCCACCATGGCGGCCAGCGTGGTGGACTTGCCCGAGCCCGTGGCGCCGACCAGGATGCACAGGCCGCGCTTGGTCATGGTCACTTCCTTGAGCACCTGGGGTACGCCCAGGCTGTCGATGGTGGGCAGGGCCAGCGGAATCGTCCGCATCACCATGCCCACGCGGCCCTGCTGGATGAAGGCGTTGACGCGAAAGCGCCCTATGCCCGGCGGCGAGATGGCGAAGTTGCACTCCTTGGTGCGCTCGAAATCGGCGATCTGCTTGTCGCTCATGACGGAGCGCGCCAGCGTCAGCGTGTGCACCGGCGACAGCGGCTGCGGCGACACCTTGGTGATGCGCCCGTCGATCTTGATCGCCGGCGGGAATTCCGCCGTGATGAACAAGTCGCTGCCGTTGCGGCTGACCATGAGCTTGAGCAGGTCGTTGATGAACTTGGTGGCCTGATCTCTTTCCATTGCCGTATTCCCCCGGGCATTGCGCGCCGTCGTGGCGCGCAGGTTGTTTTGTTATGTGCAGGTGGTCCGGTCCGGCCCGGATGGGCCAGGCGTCCTCATATTCGACTCATTCGCCGACTCATTCGCCATCTAAGTGTGCTGCTCCTCGCCCAGGCGCACGCTGATGGCACGCAGCCGGAACGAGAGCTTGCGCGCCAGCAGCGCCATCAGCTTGGCGGCCAGCGCGGCATCCTTGACCATCATTTCGTCCAGCGCCTCTGCGCTGAGCACGCCGATCTCGCAGTCGGTCAGCGTGGTGCAGCTGGAAAAGCGCGGCCCGCCGTCGAGCAGCGACATCTCGCCGAGGATGTCGCCGGGCCGTGTCTGCGCCAGGCGCATGCGCTCGCCCCAGGGCTGCTGGCGCTCCACGGCGATCTGGCCGGACAGCACCACCGCCATGAAGCTGCCGTTCTCTTCCTGGCGGATCACGTCGCGTTGCGGTGCCACGGCCGCGTAGATGAAGTATTCACTGAGCCGCTGCAGGCTGGCCGCATCCAGCTGGCCCAGGTAGCGGTCGCGCGACCACAGCTGCTCCAGCTGGGTGACGCTGCCGCGCGGCAGCCGCGTGGCGCCCACCTCGATGGCGCGCGCCTCCCAGGGAACGGGAGGCGTGTGCGGGTCCATGAAGCCATGCGCCGCCAGCGTGGTCGTGAAGAAGGCCGACTCGGAGGCCGGGGCCGAAGGGTCCTGGCCGCTTCGCAGCTTGCGGAAAATGCTTTTCATGGCGCGTGGCGAGAGGCTGGGCCGGTGGCGGTCAGCCCGGGAAGTTGTCCGGTATCTTGGCCTTGGCGCGCGCTTCGGCCGGGCTGATCAGGTTGCGCCGCACCAGATCGGTCAGGTTCTGGTCCAGCGTCTGCATGCCCACATTCTGACTCGTCTGGATGGTGGAGTACATCTGGGCCACCTTGGCCTCGCGGATCAGGTTGCGGATGGCGCTGGTGCCCAGCATGATCTCGTGGGCCGCGATGCGGCCCTGGCCGTCCTTGGTCTTGCACAGCGTCTGCGAGATCACGGCCTGCAGCGATTCGGAAAGCATGGCGCGCACCATCTCCTTTTCCTCGGCCGGGAAGACGTCGATGATGCGGTCGATGGTCTTGGCGGCGCTGGAGGTGTGCAGGGTGCCGAAGACCAGGTGGCCCGTCTCGGCTGCGGTCATGGCCAGGCGGATGGTTTCCAGGTCACGCATTTCGCCCACCAGGATGGCGTCCGGGTCCTCGCGCAGCGCCGAGCGCAGTGCGGCCGAGAACGACTGTGTCATCGGCCCGACCTCGCGCTGGTTGATCAGGCACTTCTTGGAGTCGTGCACGAATTCGATGGGGTCCTCCACCGTCAGGATGTGGCCGTACTCGGTCTCGTTGAGGTGGTTGACCATGCCGGCCAGCGTGGTGGACTTGCCCGAGCCCGTGGGGCCGGTCACCAGCACCAGGCCGCGCGGCTTCAGGGCCAGGTCGGCGAAGATGCGCGGCGCGTTGAGCTGCTCCAGCGTCAGGATCTTGCTGGGAATGGTCCGGAAGACGGCGGCCGCGCCCCGGTACTGGTTGAAGGCGTTGACACGGAAGCGCGCCAGCCCCTCGATCTCGAACGAGAAATCCACCTCCAGGAACTCCTCGTAGGCCTTGCGCTGGGAGTCGCTCATGATGTCGTAGACCATGGCGTGGACCGTCTTGTGGTCCAGCGGATCGACATTGATGCGGCGCACATCGCCGTGCACGCGGATCATCGGCGGAAGCCCCGCGGACAGGTGCAGGTCGGAGGCCTTGTTCTTGACGCTGAAAGCCAGCAATTGGGTGATGTCCACGGAGTTCGCTCCCTCGTTTGGTACGCTGGCGGCAATTATGACGACGATTGAAAACAAGCTTCAACAGATTCACGAACGGATTGCCTCGGCCTGCGCGCAGGCGGGCCGGGCGGCCGGCTCGGTGCAGTTGCTGTCCGTCTCCAAGACCTTCGGCCCCGACGCCGTGCGCCAGGCCGTGCTGGCCGGCGAGCGCAGCTTTGGCGAGAACTACATCCAGGAAGGCGTGGACAAGATCGCCGCCGTGCGCGCCATGGGCCTGCCGGGCGGCGAGGCCCTGCAATGGCATTGCATAGGCCCCATCCAGAGCAACAAGACGCGCCTGGTGGCCGAGCATTTCGACTGGGCCCAGACCGTGGACCGCCTGAAGATCGCCGAACGCCTGTCGGCCCAGCGCCCCGAAAGCCTGGCGCCGCTGCAGGTCTGCATCCAGCTGAACGTGGATGGCGGCGAGACCAAGGCCGGCGTGGCGCCCCAGCAGGCGCTGGAGCTGGCCGCCGCCATCGTGCAGCTGCCGCGCCTGGCGCTGCGCGGCGTGATGAGCATTCCCGACGATGTGCCGGGCTTCGAGGCCCAGCGCGAGGTGCATGCCCGCGCCACGGCCGTGTTCACGCAGATCCGCGCCAGCGGCCTGCCGGGGCTGGAGCGCTTCGACACGGTATCCATGGGGATGACGGGCGACCTGGAAGCGGCCGTGGCCGCCGGATCGACCATGGTGCGCGTGGGCAGCGGCATCTTCGGCCAACGAAACTACGCCCCGCATTGAGCGGGGCGTAGCTGGCTTGGCTGGCGGGGCAGGCCGCCTCAGCGCCCGCCGGGCCGCTTCATCTGGCAGTCCGTGGGCAGCTCCACCTGCTCGGGCGTGTAGACGGCGTCGGTGCGAAAGCCGTAGTTCGTGCCTTCCCAGCCGGTCTTGACCAGCTTGCCATCCACGGGCGCGATGGTGTTGACCACCTGGGGCAGCAGCAACTGGTGGTCCTTGCCGCGCATGCGCACGGGGCCGACCACGGTGTCCATCTGCAGGTCCTCCAGGGCCAGCGCGATCTTCACAGGTTCGGTGGACTGTGCCTTGGCCATGGCGGCGGCCAGCATGCGCGGCACCAGGTCCATGCGCGGGGCCAGGAAGTCCTTGCCCATGCGGGCCTTGTATTCCTGGGCGCGGGCGTCGGCCAGCGGGCGGCCGGCCTGGCCCGGGTGCCATTCGGCCACCCAGGTCAGCTGGCCGATGCGGGTCTGGGCGAAGGATGTCACCGTGCCCGGCATGCCGCCGGCGCTGTGGTTGAAGTAGCGCAGGTCATAGCCCGAGTCGGCCGCCGACTTGAGCAGCAGGGTCAGGTCCTGCCCCCAGTTGCCCGTGATCACCGAGTCCGCACCCGTTTCCTTGATCTTGGCCACGTAGGGCGCGAAGTCCTTGACGCGGCCTATGGGGTGCAGCATCTCGCCCGTGAACTGGATGTCGGGCCGGGCCGCGCTCACCATCTGGCGCCCGTAGGCCGCCCACTGCTTGCCGTGGGCGTAGTCCTGGTTGAGCAGGTAGACCTTGCGGATGCCGGGCTGGGTCTTGATGTAGCTGGCAATCGCCTGCATGCGCATGGCGGTGTTGGCATCGAACATGAAATGCCAGAAGCTGCAGGCCTTGCCCGTCAGCTCGGGGTCGATGGAGGAGTGGTTGAGCACCAGCACCTCCTTGCCCGGATTGCGCTGGTTGTGGCGCGAGGCCGCCTGCACCAGGGCTGCCACCACCGACGAGCCCGATCCCCCGGTCACCACCACGCGCGCGCCCTGGTCTAGGGCCGCCTGCAGCGCGGCCTGGCTTTCCTGGGCCGAGAGCTTGCTGTCGAACTGCAGCAGCTGCAGCTTCGCCCCGTTGAACAGACCGCCCTTGGCGTTCACGTCCTCGACCGCGTACTGCACGTGGTCGCGCATCAGCTCGCCCGTGCTGACGAAGGGGCCGGACAGCGGGTCGATGAAGGCGATCTTGAAGCTGTCGGTTCCCTGGGCGTGGGTGGCCGTGCTGCACAGCAGGGCGGCGGCGAGTGCCATGGATGGCTGGGAATATCGTCGGATGCAATGGCGGCGGATCGGCATGTCTTGTCTCCTCGAAGGAATGGTCGTCAGTCCTTGCCGGGCGGCTCGGCCCGGGGCCGGCTGCGCCGTGCAGGCGTCTTTTTCGCGGGGGATGCGGCAATGGCTTCGGGCGCGGTGGCTGGCGCCGTGCGCAGGCCCAGCACGCGGCTGGCCAGCTCGGTCAGCTCGGCCACCATCTCGGCCGTGCCCAGGCGGCCGCCGGGGCGGTACCAGTTGTAGAGAAAGCCCGGCAGGCTGCAGGCGGCCTGGGCGGTGATGCGTGTCTCGCGAAAGTCCAGGTGGCCGCTGGCGCGGCCTTCTTCGAGCAGCGCGCAGAACTGACGGTAGAACTGGCGCGCCAGCGTGCGCGAGGCCTTCATGTACGCCGGGCTGAACGCCTGGGGCTCGCGGTAGGGAAAAAAGGCCGCAGGGTAGTGGGCAATGGTGGCCGCGATCAGGCGCTGCAGGCCGTCCACGGCCTTCTCGTGCGCGGCGCGCGGATCGTCGGCTGCGAAGTCCAGCACCGTGAAGCAGGCCTCGGTGGGCGCCCAGCACAGGGTCTCGAAGATCTCCTGCTTGTTGCGGAAGTAGTAGTAGACGAAGGGTTTGGTCACGCCCAGGGCCTGGACGATCTGCTCCATCGTGGTGTTGGCGTAGCCGTTGCGGTCGAACAGGGCCTCGGCCGCCTTGAGGATGCGTTCGCGCTTTTCATCGGAGCCGGCCGTGGGAAGGCGCTGGCGGCCGCGCGGGGTGACAGGGGGCTTGGGCATGCGGGAAATCTCGTGTCGCGTCGGTGGCTGCGATGGTTATACCGATGGGTAGCAATGTTCTACCAGCGGGTATATATTGGCAAGCCGCTGGACCCCAAAACAAATCAAGGCTATCCCTTAGGACTGGTTCCGGGATGGCCAGACACCCAGGAGACAAGCATGGCGGATTCCGAGACCCTCATTCCCCTGCATGAGGCCCTGCGCCGCAATGCGCGCAACCACCCCGGCCGCGACGCCTACATCTGGTATGGCCGCCACATCAGCTGGGCCGAGGTGGATGCGGCCAGCGACGCCTTTGCCGCGCGGCTGCAGGCGCTGGGCGTGGGCCGGGGCGAGCCCGTGGCGCTGTTCATGAACAACTGCCCGCAGTACATCGTGGCGCACTACGGCATCCAGAAGGTCGGCGCCATCGTCTGCCCCTGCGGGCCGCTGAACAAGGAGCATGAGCTGCAATACCAGCTCGATGACCTCCAGGCCCGCGTCATCGTCGCGGCCGATGTGCTGCTGCCCGTGGTGGACAAGGTGCGCGCCAGCACGGCGCTCAGGCATGTGCTGGCCGTGCGCTATGGCGACTGGCTTCCTGAATCGGCCACGCTGGCGCTGCCGCCCGAACTGCAGGCCCCCGTGCAGCCGCTGCCCGAGGGCGTGGAATCGTTCTGGGATGTCATGCACAGCGGCGCCAAGCCCGTGCCCGTCGATGTCGCCATGGACGATGTCTCGCTGATGACCTATACCTCGGGCACCACGGGCCTGCCCAAGGGCGCCATGCTCAGCTACGGCAACGCGGCCAGCAAGACGGCCGGCGCTTCCAGCGCCACGGGCGTGAACGCCGGGGACATGCTGCTGGCCGTGGCGCCGCTCTATCACATTGCCGGCATGTCCATGGGCGTGAACATGCCCGTGCACAGCGGCGCCACCTGCGTGCTGCTGCACCGCTTCGACCCGCTGGCCGTGGCCCAGGCCCTGGAGCGCTACCGCGTGACCTGGTGGTACAGCATCGCGCCCATGAACGTGGCCGTGATGCAGCTGCCGGGCGTGGAGGCCATGGACTTTTCCGCGCTGCGCCGCAATACGGTGACCAGCTTCGGCATCGCCTACACCGAGGAGCTGGCGCGGCAGTGGAAGCGCTTCACCCCGAACTGCATCTCCAGCGAGGCGGCCTACGGCCTCAGCGAGACCCACACCATGGACACCACCATGCCGGGCGATGCCATCCGCTGGGGCACGCACGGCAAGCCGCTGCCCGGCAACGAGGTGCGCATCATCGACCCCGAGACCGGCGAGCCCCTGCCGGCCGGCGAAGTGGGCGAGATCACCATCCGCGGCCCCGGCAACTTCAAGGGCTACTGGAACAAGCCCGAGGCCACGGCCAGGACCCTGAAGAACGGCTGGGTCCACACGGGCGACATGGGCCGCTTGGACGCCGAGGGCTACCTGACCTTCATCGGCCGCTTCAAGGAAATGATCAAGGTCTCGGGCTACAGCGTCTTCCCCGAGGAGGTGGAGGCCATCCTCATCAAGCATCCGGCCGTGGCCCAGGCCGCCGTGATCGGCGTGCCCGACCCGCAAAAGGGAGAGGTCGTGCGCGCCTTCATCGTCACGCGGCCGGGCCAGCAGATCGCGGCGGAGGACCTGGTGCAGTGGTCGCGCGAGAACATGGCCAGCTACAAGGCGCCGCGCGAGGTGCGTTTCATCGAGGCGTTGCCTGCCACCGGCGCGGGCAAGGTGCTGCGCAGGATGTTGAAAGACACCTCCTGAGTCGCTTCGCGCCTTCCCCCTCTCTACCCGCTTCGCGGGGGAGGGGGACGACACCTTCGGTGCGGGGCGGCCCTTCCTCGGTGCCCCTTGCATTTGAGGGCGCCAGTTGCAAACGCTGTTGACCATTGATACCGGACCTTTTACCCATGTTCCAGAAGATCCTGATTGCCAACCGCGGCGAGATCGCGCTGCGCATCGTGCGCGCGTTGCGCGAGCTGGGTGTGCCGAGCCTGGCCGTCTTTGCCGCAGACGATGCGCAGGCGCCCCATGTATCCGCTGCCGATGCAGCCGTGCCCCTGGACGCCAGCGGCCCCTCGGCCTACCTGGACGGCGCCCACCTGCTGCGCATTGCGCGCGAGCACGGCTGCGACGGCATCCATCCGGGCTACGGCTTTCTCAGCGAGAACGCCGGCTTTGCCCAGGCCTGTGCCGATGCGGGACTGCGCTTCATCGGTCCCGCGCCGGAGCACCTGGCGCTGCTGGGCGACAAGGCCCGCGCACGCGATCTGGCACGCCGCTGCGGCGTGCCGCTGATGCTGGGCAGCAGCGAGGCCGTCACGCTGGAACAGGCCCAGGCCTTCTTCGAGGCGCAGCAGGCCGGGGGCGCCAGCGGCATCATGGTCAAGGCCATCGGCGGCGGCGGCGGGCGCGGCATGCGCGCCGTGGCGCGTGCCGAGGACCTGCCCGCTGCCTACGAGCGCTGCCGCAGCGAGGCGCGCGCCGCCTTCGGCGTGGACGGTGTCTATGTGGAGCGTCTGATGACGGGCGCGCGCCATATCGAGGTGCAGATCCTGGGCGATGGCGGCGCAGGCCCCATCGCGCTGGGCGAGCGCGAATGCACGCTGCAGCGGCGCTTCCAGAAGCTGGTCGAGATCGCGCCCAGCCCCAGCCTGGCGCAGCCGCTGCGCGAGCGCATCACGCGCGACGCGCTGCGCATGGCCGCCGAGATCGGCTACGAGAGCCTGGGCACCTTCGAATTCCTGGTCGATGCCGCCTCCGACTCCCTGCCCTATGTGTTCATCGAGGCCAACCCGCGCCTGCAGGTCGAGCACACCATCACCGAGGAAGTCTTCGGCATCGACCTGGTGCAGGCCCAGATCCGCATTGCGGCGGGCGATCACCTGGGCGAGCTGGGCCTGGATGCCAGGACCCCCCCCGCGCCGCGCGGCTATGCCATGCAGTGGCGCATCAATGCCGAGACGCTGGATGCCGCAGGCCATTCGCGCCCCGGCAGCGGGCGCATAGGCACACTGCAGTGGCCGGCCGGGCCCGGCATCCGCATCGACACGCATGCGGTGGCGGGCGCCAGCCCCTCGCCGCACTACGACACGCTGCTGGCCAAGCTCATCGTGCACAGCAGCGGGCCGCGCTTCGAAGACGTGCTGCGCCGCGCACGCCGCGCACTGGACGAATGCCGCATCGACGGGCTGGCCACCAATCTGCCGCTGCTGCAGGCGCTGGCCGGCCGGCCCGAGATGGCATCGCAGGCCGTGCACACACGCTGGCTTGAAGAGGCCCTTCCCGAATTGGTGGCGGACGCCCAGGCGCTGGCCGAAGGCGCGCGCCGCACGGCTGTGGCCGCCGAGGTTCCGGCGGCGGCCGAGGCTGCTGGCGCGCCCGTCCCCCAAGGCGCCATCACGGCCCCCATGCCCGCGCGCATCGTGCAGTGGAGCGTGGCCGTGGGCGATGTCGTAGCCGCAGGCACCGAACTGGGCGTGCTCGAAGCCATGAAGATGGAGCATGTTCTGCTGGCGCCGCAGGCCGGCACCATCACCCAACGGCTGGCCGAGGCCGGTGCCTATGTGGCCCAGGACCAGCCCCTGCTGGTGCTGGCCGCCGCCGAAGGCGTGCAGGCCGACGCACGCGCGCAGCAGATCGCCCAGGACCCGGACCACATCCGCGCCGACCTGCGCCGCGTCATCGACCGCCATGCCTTCACGCTGGACACCGCCCGCCCCGAGGCCATGGCCAAACGCCATGCCCAGGGCGGCCGCAGCGCGCGCGAGAACATCGCCGATCTTTGCGATGAGGGCAGCTTCATCGAGTACGGCGCGCTGGCCATTGCCGCGCAGACGCGCCGACGCAGCATGGACGACCTGATCGCCAACACGCCGGCCGACGGCATGGTCACGGGCATGGGCTCCATCAACGGCGCGCAGTTCGGCCAGGAGCGCTCGCGCGCCGTCGTCATGGCCTATGACGCCACCGTGCTGGCCGGCACCCAGGGCGCGCGCAACCATGCCAAGACCGACCGCATGCTGGGCATTGCGCAGGCCCAGAAGCTGCCCGTGGTGCTGTTCGCCGAAGGCGGCGGCGGGCGGCCCGGCGATACCGACACGCCCGTGGTCGCCGGCCTGCATGTGCACACCTTCGCGGCCTATGCGGCACTGTCGGGCCAGGTGCCGGTGATCGGCATTGCACACGGCCGCTGCTTTGCGGGCAATGCAGCCCTGCTGGGCTGCAGCGACGTCATCATCGCCACGCGCGCCAGCACCATCGGCATGGGCGGGCCAGCCATGATCGAGGGTGGCGGCCTGGGCGTGTTCCGCCCTGAAGAGATAGGACCCAGCGGCATCCAGCATGCCAATGGCGTGATCGACGTGCTGGTCGAGGACGAGGCCCAGGCCGTGGCCGCCGCGCGCCACTACCTGTCCTTCTTCCAGGGCCGCACCACGGAGTGGACCGCGCCCGACACGCGCGCCCTGCGCCATGTGGTGCCCGAGAACCGGCTGCGTGCCTATGACACGCGTGCGGCCATGGCGCATCTGGTGGACGAAGGCAGCCTGCTGCTGCTGCGCACGGGCTTTGGCGCAGGCATCCACACGGCGCTGGCGCGCATCGAAGGCCGGCCCGTGGGGCTGATGGCCAACAACCCCTCCCACCTGGGCGGCGCCATCGACGCCGATGCGGCCGACAAGGCCGCGCGCTTCATGCAGCTGTGCAACGCCCATGGCCTGCCCATCGTGAGCCTGGTGGACACGCCGGGCTTCATGGTCGGCCCCGAGATCGAGAAGACCGCCCAGGTGCGCCATGTCAGCCGCCTGTTCGTCACGGCGGCCAAGCTGCGCGTGCCGTATTTCAGCGTGGTGCTGCGCAAGGGCTACGGCCTGGGGGCCATGGGCATGACGGCGGGCAGCTTCCATGCGCCGGTGTTCAACGTGGCCTGGCCCACGGGCGAGTTCGGCGCCATGGGTCTGGAAGGCGCCGTGCGCCTGGGCTTTCGCAAGGAACTGCAGGCCCTGCCCGAGGGCGCCGAACGCAACGCTCTGTTCGACCGGCTGCTGGCCCAGCAGTACGCCCACGGCGAGGCCATGCACATGGCCGGCACGCTGGAGATCGACGCCGTCATCGACCCCGCCGACACGCGCGCCTGGCTGTCGCGCGGCCTGGCGGGGGCGCGCGTGGCACCCGCCCAGGCGGGCTTCGTGGACACCTGGTAGGCCCTGAAAACGCTGCAGGCGGCGTGCTAAGCTGATCCTCTTTTCGACGAACACGATGGCGGGCCCGCTCAAGCGGGCCCCGCTGCCTCTGGAGACCTTCCCATGCCCGGACTTCTGCCCGATATCGATCCCGACGGCCTGCTCGAATTCTCGGTGGTCTACACCGACCGCGCGCTCAACCACATGTCCAAGCGCTTCGCGGGCGTGATGCAGGACATCCTCACCACGCTGCAGGAGGTCTACCACGCCCACACGGCCGTGCTGGTGCCGGGCAGCGGCACCTTCGGCATGGAGGCCGTGGCGCGCCAGTTCGCCAATCGCGAAAAGGTGCTCATCGTGCGCAACGGCTGGTTCAGCTACCGCTGGACGCAGATCTTCGAGGAAGGCGGCCTGGGCGGTGGCGCCGTGGTCTGCAAGGCCCGCCGCCAGGGCCCGGGCAGCCAGGACCCCTGGGCGCCTTGCGCGGCCGAGGACGTGGCCGCCGCCATCCGCACCGAGAAGCCCAAGGTCGTGTTCGCGCCCCATGTGGAGACGGCCAGCGGCATCATCCTCAGCGATAGCTACCTGCGCGCCGTGGCCGATGCCGCGCACGAGGTGGGTGCGCTCTTCGTGCTGGACTGCGTGGCCTCGGGCGCCATGTGGGTGGACATGGAAAAGACCGGCGTGGACGTGCTGATCAGTGCGCCGCAAAAGGGCTGGAGCAGCTCGCCGTGCTGCGCCATGGTCATGCTCTCGCAGCGCGCGCGCGAAGCCATCGAGCACACGCAAAGCTCCAGCTTCTCCTGCGACCTCAAGAAGTGGATGCAGATCGCCGAGGGCTACGAAAAAGGCCAGCACGCCTACCACACCACCATGCCCACCGACGCCCTGGTCCGCCTGCGCGACGTGATGCTGGAGACGCGCGCCTACGGCTTCGCCAAGGTGCGCGACGAGCAGATCGCCCTGGGCGCCAAGGTGCGCGCCCTGCTGGAGTCGCGCGGCTTTCCCAGCGTGGCGGCCGAAGGCTGGAAGGCCCCCGGCGTGGTCGTCAGCTACACCACCGACCCCGGCATCCAGAGCGGCAAGAAGTTCATGGAAGCCGGCCTGCAGACCGCCTCGGGCGTGCCCCTGCAGTGCGACGAAGGCCCGGACTTCAAGACCTTCCGCATCGGCCTGTTCGGCCTGGAAAAATGGCATAACGTGGACCGCACCGTCGGCCACATCGCCAAAGCGCTGGACGACATTGGTGTCCCCGCCAAGGCGTGAACCGAACCCGCTGCAAACATTGCATTGAAAGAGCCCTCATGAACAAGACCCTCACCACCCTGGCCGCCTCCTGCGGCCTGATGCTCGCCGCACTGACCGGCGTGGCGGCCCATGCGGCTGAACCCGTCACCACGGCCAGCGGCCTGGTCTATGAAAGCCTCAAGGAAGGCACGGGCGCCAGTCCCAAGGCCAGCGACACGGTGCGCGTGCACTACCGCGGCTACTTCCCCGACACGGGCAAGGACTTCGACAGCTCCATCACGCGCGGCCAGCCCATCGAGTTCCCCCTGACCGGCGTGATTCCCTGCTGGACCGAAGGCGTGCAGAAGATGAAGGTCGGCGGCAAGGCCAAGCTGACCTGCCCGCCCTCCATCGCCTACGGCAGCCGTGGCGCGGGCAGCGTGATCCCGCCCAACGCCACGCTGAACTTCGAGGTGGAACTGCTGGGCATCAAGTGATGGCCGGCCCGCTGGCCGGGCCATCCCCCGCCTGATGCGAAGCCGGCCTGCGGGCCGGCTTTTTCACGGTCGCTGAAAGGAAGACGTCGTGGACCCACGCAAACCGCTGGACGCGCGCGCCGCCGCGCTGATGCTCATGCTGTGCCTGATCTGGAGCCTGCAGCAGATCCTGCTCAAGGCCACGGCCGATGCCATTGCGCCCACGCTGCAGATCGCGCTGCGCTCGGGCGCGGGCGCCGTGCTGGTGTGGCTGTTCATGCGCTGGCGCGGCATGCGCGTGCAGTGGGGCGACGGCAGCTGGCGCCCGGGCTTGGCCGTGGGCACGCTGTTTGCGCTGGAATTCCTGCTGGTGGGCGAGAGCATCAACCACACCTCGGCCGCCCATGTGGTGGTCTTCCTGTATTCCGCTCCCGTGTTCGCGGCGCTGGGCCTGCACTGGAAGCTGCCCTCGGAGCGCCTGGCGCCGCTGCAATGGCTGGGCATCGTGCTGGCCTTTGCCGGCATTGCGCTGGCCTTCCTGGGCGGCGGCAAGCCTTCGAAGGCGGCCGGCGCCGCCATGCTGCTGGGCGACCTGCTGGCGCTGGCCGCCGGCGTGGCCTGGGGCGCCACCACGGTGGCCATCCGCACCACGCGGCTGGCATCGCTGCCCGCCGCGCAGACCCTGCTCTACCAGCTGGCCACCGGCTTTGCGCTGCTGCTGCCCGCCGCCTTCCTGCTGGGCCAGACCCGCTTCGAGCCCACGCCCCTGGCCTGGGCGGGCCTGGCCTTCCAGTCCGTGCTGGTCTGCTTCGTGAGCTTCCTGGTCTGGTTCTGGCTGCTCACGCAATACCTGGCCTCGCGCCTGGGCGTGTTCTCGTTCATGACGCCCATCTTCGGCGTGGTCTTCGGTGCCTGGCTGCTCAGCGAGCCCATCGAGCCCAACTTCCTGGCCGGGGCACTGATGGTGCTGGCAGGGGTGCTGCTGGTGAGCGGGTATGGGTGGCTGAAGTCCCTCAGGCGGTGAGGCCAGGGATCAGGCCGGCCGGGGTAGCGGATCCGTGCCCTCGTTGAGCACGGAAAGATAGCGCCGATAGCTGAAGACCCGGCCTCGCTTGCGGCCGGTCACTTCCTCGATGATGCCCAGGCGCTGCAAGTCGGCGAGCGCCGTGTTGACGGTGGGCGAGGACAGTCCCGTCTGCCGGACCAGCTGGTTGGACGTCAGGAAGGGGTTGAGCTGGAACAGGTCGTGGATGCGCAGCGTGGAGCTGGCGCGTTCGCCTTCGGTCGCGATGCGTTCGCGGTCCTGCCTGAACAGGTCGACGATATGCGTGGCGGCCTCGAAGGCCTGGTTCGCGGTCTGTGCCACGCCGGTGAGAAAGAAGTCGAGCCAGGCTTCCCAGTTGCCGTTCTCGCGCACTTCCTGCAGCAGCCGGTAGTACTCGGCCCGATGCGTCTTGAGAAATAGGCTGAGGTAGAGCAGCGGCTTGTTCAGCACGCCGTTGATGCAGAGGTACAGCGTGACCAGCAGGCGGCCGATGCGGCCATTGCCATCGAGGAACGGATGCAGTGTCTCGAACTGCACGTGCAGCAGGCCCGCCTTGATGAGGGCGGGCAGGCGGGAAGCATCTTCGTGCATGAAGCGTTCAAATGCGTCGAGGCAGGGGCCGAGCTCGTTGACGGGCGGCGGCACGAACAAGGCATTGCCTGGACGCGTGCCGCCAATCCAGTTCTGCGAGCGCCGGAACTCGCCGGGGCTCTTGGTGCCGCCGCGTCCGCTTTGCAGCAGCCGGCCATGCATCTCGCGGATCAGGCGCAGTGACAGCGGCAGGTCCCGCAGGCGCTCCAGTCCGTACATCATCGCGTCCACATAGTTCGAAACTTCGCGGATGTCGTCGATGGGCTGGCCCGCCTGGGCCTCGGCTTCGAAGCGCAGCAGGTCCGACAGCGTCGATTGCGTGCCCTCGATCTGCGAAGAAAGCACGGCCTCCTTGCGCACGTACATGTAGAGGAACAGCTCCTGGCGGGGCAGCAGCATGGTGATGCCATCGAGCCGTCCCAGCGCACGCTCGGCAAGGCTGAGCTTTTCCAGGAGGACGAGCACATCGATGGCCGGCTCCGGCGGAAGCGGTGGCGGCACGAAGGCGCGCACCTTTTCGCCCGCTGCGGATGTCTCGATGAAGCGGCCAAGCCGCTGGCTGGTAGGGGAATCGGGCATGGGCTGACTATGGCTTCGGACGCTTATTTAAGCAAATGCGGTTTTTCTTAAATAACGAGAGAGCCAAGTTAAGCAGACTTAAATAAGCCTTCGTCTCAAGGCGGCAGGCCGGCCGCATGACCCCTCATGCCAGTCCCAGCCGCCGCGCCAGCCGCTGCAGGTTGGCGCGGTCCATCTGCAGCTCGCGTGCGGCGGCGGCCCAGCTGCCGTGGTGGCGCTGCAGGCTGGCGTCGATCAGGTGGCGCTCGTAGCTCTCCACGGCTTCGCGCAGGCCTTGGGGGCTGGCGCCGGGCGATGCGGCCTGTGGGACGGGCAGGGTCGGGGTGGCCGTCGCCGGGGGCTGAGCGTCATCCTGGAGATCTGCCTGCCCCAGCGTGACCATGCGCGCCCGGCCACCGGCCGGAGTGCCGGAGGGCGCACGGCTGAGCGCCCGCAGCACGCCGCGGCTGATGAGGTGCTCCAGTTCCCGGACATTACCGGGCCAGTCCTGGGCGAGCAAGGCCGATTGCGCAGCGGGGTGCAGGCGCAGTCCGCCCAGGCCCAGGCGGGAACGGTTTTCCTCGAGGAAGAAGCCGGCCAGCATCAGCACGTCGCTGTCGCGCTCGCGCAGAGCGGGCACGCGCAACGGGTAGACGCTCAGGCGGTGGAAGAAATCGGCGCGCATGCGGCCGGCCGCCACTTCGGCGGCCAGGTCACGGTTGGTGGCGGCGATCACGCGCACGTCCACATGGTGCTCGCGGTCCGAACCCAGACGCTGCAGCTGGCCGCTTTGCAGCACGCGCAGCAGCTTGGCCTGCACGGGCAGGGACAGCTCGCCCACTTCGTCCAGGAACAGCGTGCCCTGGTCGGCCTGCTCGAACTTGCCGCTGCGCTCGGACAGCGCGCCCGTGAAGGCTCCGCGCACATGGCCGAACAGCTCGCTTTCGACCAGGTTGTCGGGCAGGGCCGCGCAGTTGATGCTGACCAGCGCCCGGTCCGCGCGCGCCGACTGGGCATGCACGGCCTGGGCCACCAGTTCCTTGCCCGTGCCGGTCTCGCCCGTGATCAGCACATTGAGGTCGCTGGCCGCGACCAGGGCGATGTCCTTTTGCAGCGCGCGCATGGCCGGGCTCTGGCCGATCAGCGGACGCGATGAATCGCCCCCCGGGGCGGCGCCGGGTGCGGGCAGGGCGCGCGCACTGCGCGCCAACCGGCGCAGCCGCTCGGCCGTGGTCACGGTGGCCGCCGCCAGGTTGCTGAAGGCCTGCAGCGCCGCCAGCGCGGCCGGGTCGGCAAAGCGCCCCGGGTCCAGCGCGTCCAGCGTCAGCAGGCCCCAGGGCAGGCCGCCGGTCTGCAGCACGCAGCCCATGCAGTCGTGCACCTCCAGCGGCCCGTGGCCCTGGGCCACCAGGCCGTCATAGGGATCGGGCAGCGGGCTGTCTGGCGCAAAGCGCATGGCCTGGCCCGCGGCCAGCAGCTGGGCGAAGCGCGGGTGCTCGGCAATGCGAAAGCGCCGGCCCAGCGCATCGGGCACCAGGCCATCGATGGCCACGGGCCGCAGCCACTCGCCTTCCAGGCGCAGCAGGGCGGCGGCATCGGCCGGCAGCACGGCGCGCAGGGCTGCCAGCAGGCGGCGAAAGCGCTCGCGCTCAGGCAGGTCCTGGGCCAGGTCGGCCACCAGAGGGGTGAGGGCGTGCAGGGCGGTGGATGTGGTCATAAAGACTGCGATGGCTGTCAAAAGGACTCGATTTGACGGGAGTCATATTGACGCATGAAACGCCAAGCCCTTGTTCTTCAAGGGTCGCGGGACTGGCACGGCCCTTGCCTTTGCCAAGGCATGTCCGGCATCGCACCGGGCATGTCCGTCCCCGTACCCAAGGAGTTTCCCGTGCTGACCGACCGCCAACGTGCCATCGTCCAATCCACCGTTCCGCTGCTTGAAACCGGCGGCGAAGCGCTGATCACGCATTTCTACCAAACCATGCTGGGCGAGTACCCCGAGGTGCGCGCCCTGTTCAACATGGCCCACCAGCAAAGCGGCGCCCAGCCGCGTGCCCTGGCCTACAGCGTGCTCATGTACGCCAGGCACATCGACCGGCTGGACGCCCTGGGCGACCTGCCCGCGCAGATCATCAACAAGCACGTTGCGCTGCAGGTGCAGCCCGAGCACTACCCCATCGTCGGCACCTGCCTGCTGCGCGCCATCCGCGAAGTGCTGGGCGCCGAGATCGCCACCGACGAGGTCATAGCTGCCTGGGGCGCCGCCTACCAGCAGCTGGCCGACATCCTGATCGGCGCCGAGCGCCAGGCCTATGACCGCACGGCGGCGGCCGAAGGCGGCTGGCGCGGCGAGCGCGCCTTCGTGGTGGAGGACAAGGTGCAGGAAAGCGCCGAGATCACGTCCTTCTACCTGGTGCCCGCCGACGGCGGCCCCGTGATCGCCCACCAGCCCGGCCAGTACATCGGCCTGCGCCTGGTGGTGGACGGCCAGGAGCAGCGGCGCAACTACTCCCTGTCCGCACCCGCAGACGGGCGCAGCCTGCGCATCAGCGTCAAGCGCGAGGCGGGTGGCAAGGTCTCCAACTTCCTGCACGACCGGGTCCGGGTCGGCGACACGCTGCAGCTGTTCCCGCCCGCAGGCCACTTCACGCTGCAGCCCGGCGAGCGCCCGCTGGTGCTGATCAGCGGCGGCGTGGGCATCACGCCGACCCTGCCCATGCTGGACGCGGCCTTGCCGACCCGGCGGCCCGTGGTCTTCATCCACTGCGCACGCGAGCGCGGGGTGCATGCCTTCCGCGAGCATGTGGATGCGCTGGCTGCCGTGCATCCGCAGCTCACCCGTTACTACTGCTATGACCGGGCGGAGGAGGGCGATGGGGTCGATGCGCAGGGCCTGCTGACCGCCCGCCAGCTGGGTGAATGGCTGCCCGCCGTGGATGCCGATGTCTACTTCCTGGGGCCTCGGCCGTTCATGCGGTCGGTGAAGGAATCGTTGAAGGCCCTGGGGGTGCCGCAGGAGCAGGTGCGGTATGAGTTTTTTGGGCCGGCCGAGGCGCTCCAGTAGGCTTTGCCGGAGCCTGCCCTGGGTGGTTCCTGGCTCTGCCGCACCCCTGGCATGCCTTTGTCGCGCCCTTGTCGCGTCCCTTGTAGCACCTCTGTGGCAAGAGGCGCGACAAGGTCCGAAGGCTCAGCGGTAGAAGGCTTGCACGGTGCCCTTGAGCTTGATCAGCAAGGGCCTGCCCTTGCGATCCACCGTTTTGCCCGCGGGCACCTTGATCCATCCCTCGCTCACGCAATACTCCTCCACGTCGAACCGCTCCTTGCCGTTGAAGCGGATGCCGATGTCGTGCTCGAACACGGCCGCCACGTGGTGCGGGCTGCGCGGGTCGATGGACAGATGGTCGGGCAGGGCGGGGCGCTCGGCGGATGCGTTGGCGTCAGTCATGGTCTTGTTCTCGCAAGAGGGTTCTGAAGAAAGCCGGTATTGTCCGCGCAATCCGGGGTCAGGCGCTGGCTGACAGGCATTGGCGGCAGGCATCGCCACGCGGGGCCCGGCGGGCGTCGTATGCTGCGCTCCATGCTGTCGCCAGAGCAACGTCAAACACTGAAGTCGGCCAAGCGCCTGCCGCTGGCGTTGCTGCTGCTCATGGCGCTGGGCTTCGTGGCCTCGTCGGTGGCGGCAGCGCACTGGCAGCAGGTGCCGCTGTGGCTGGCCTGCATCAAGGCCGTGACCGAGGCCTCGCTGGTCGGCGCGCTGGCCGACTGGTTTGCGGTGTCTGCCCTGTTCCGGCACATTCCGCTGCCCGTGGTCGGGCGCCACACGGCCATCATTCCGCGCAACAAGGACCGCATCGGGCTGAACCTGGCGAATTTCGTGCGCGACAAGTTCCTGGACGGGCCTTCGCTGGTGGCGCTGATCGAGCGCCACGATCCCGCGCGCGTGCTGGCGGGCTGGCTGACCTCACCGGCCAACAGCACGCTGCTGGGGCGGCAGGTGGCGCGGCTGGCGCTGGCGGCGCTGGAGATGGTGCAGGACCGGCAGGTGGAGCGCTTTCTCTCGCACTCGTTCAAGGCCTTGCTGGAGCATCTGGACCTGCCGCGCGCGGCGGCGGACCTGCTGTCGGGCCTGACCCAGGACGGGCGCCACCAGGCCGTGCTCGACGATGTGCTGGCGCGCGTCAGCGGCGTGCTGCGCGAATCCGAGACCCATGTGCTGATCGCCCGGACCATCGTGCTGTGGCTCAAGCGCGAGCATCCGCTCAAGGAAAAGATGCTGCCTACGGACTGGCTCGGCGACAAGGGTGCCACGGCCATCGCCGGGGCGCTGGACAGCCTGCTGCAGGACATCGCCAGCGATCCCGGGCACCACATGCGCAAGGCGTTCGATGCCTCCGTGCAGCGGCTGATTGACCGGCTGCAGTCCGACCCGGCCATGGCCGATCGCGCCGAGCGCCTGCGCGACTACCTGCTGCACGACGAGAAGCTGGCCGGCTACCTGCGGGCGCTGTGGCTGGGCCTGCGCGCCAGGCTGCAGGCCGACCTGGCCAACGAGCATTCGCAGGTGGCGCGCAAGACCGCCGCCATGGGCCGCTGGCTGGGCCAGTCGCTGGCGCATGACGAGGCGCTGCGCCACTCCATGAACGAACGCCTCAAGCGCTGGGCCCAGGCGCTGGCGCCCGATGTCTCGCAGTTCCTGGCCCAGCACATCGCCGACACCGTGCGGCGCTGGGATGCGCGCGAGCTGTCCGAGCTGATCGAGCTGCACATCGGCAAGGACCTGCAGTACATCCGCATCAATGGCACCGTGGTCGGTGGTGCCGTGGGGCTGCTGCTGTTCCTGGTCTCCAATGCGGGGCGGCTGTGGTCCTGATCTTCGTATCAGGATGTTGCCTGCCGGCCACATCGGGCCAACTTTACAAAGCCGCCGTGTTCGCCGGAACGCCGTGAATCGGGCCGGGCGCTGCACGCGCCCGGGCACTGGCGGCTCTGCATGTCATTGATGAACAAGGCAACATTCAGCATCCTGAATGAATTGCTCACAGATCGGTGCGCTTGTAAAGAAAAACAGCAGCTGCGCTGCCGTCGGCCAGGCCGTTGTCGTCGGGAAAATAAAATAAGAACGATTCGCACTCATCAAAAACAACAGAGCGGATGCGCACCCCGGTCGTTCGACCGTCCGTGATTCTTCTTGCGAGCTTTCCCATGCACAACTGCACAGCCCCCGCGGCGGGCCGTGGCTTTGCCCTGTCCGCCCTTTGCACCTCCCTGCGTGCTTCGTTTCCCTCCACCGTCGTTCCCCTGCGCCGCACCGCGCTGGGCGCCTGCCTGGGCCTGCTGGCCTCGGGCAGCGCGCTGGCCCAGGCAGCAGACGGGGCCGCGCTGGAAACCCTGGTCGTGACGGCCAGCGGCTTCGAGCAGGAGATCAGCCAGGCGCCGGCCTCGATCTCGGTGATCACGCGCCAGGAACTGGAGCAGGGCGCCTACCGCAACCTGCACGATGCCCTGCGCGATGTGCCCGGCGTGATCCTCACGCCCTCGGACAACAACTCCAACGACATCTCGTTGCGCGGCATGGGCGCCAACTACACCCTGATCCTGGTGGACGGCAAGCGCATGAGCACGCGCGAGACCCAGACCAACGGCAGCACGGGCACGGACCAGAGCTGGATTCCGCCGCTGGAGGCCATCGAGCGCATCGAGGTGGTGCGCGGCCCCATGTCCTCGCTGTACGGCTCGGACGCCATGGGCGGCGTGATCAACGTCATCACGCGCAAGGTGGCGAAGAACTGGCATGGCTCGGTGCGCGCCGACGCCACGCTGCAGGAGCGCTCCACCTCGGGCGATGCCTACCAGACCAACTTCTACCTGTCAGGCCCGATCAAGACCGACCTGCTGGGCCTGAGCCTGTACGGCAACTACGGCAAGCGCGACCAGGACCGCATCTACCAGGGCTACAACAAGAGCGACAACCGTTCGCTGAACCTGCGCCTGGCGCTGACCCCCAGCAAGGACCACGACCTGATCGCCGAGATCGGCACTTCGCGCCAGCACTTCGTTTCGTCGCCTGGCATGACCCTGCTGCCCACCGATGCGCCCAGCGACCGCAAGTTCGAGCGCGAGAACTACTCGCTGCAGCACAAGGGCCGCTGGGGCTGGGCTTCCTCCGACACCTATCTGCAGCGCGAGGAAACGCGCAACCTGTCGCGCGACATGACCATCAGGAACACGGTGTTCAACAGCAGCTGGGTGGCGCCGCTGGGCCGCCAGCACCTGCTGACCACGGGCGTGTACTACAACCAGCAGGACCTGCGCGACACGACGACCAATACGCTGCCGGACTCGGCGCGCACCACGGCCGATCGCACGCAGTACGCCTGGTTCGCCGAGGACGAGTGGCGCCTGCGCGAGAACTTCGCCCTGACCGGCGGCCTGCGCTACGACCACGACAGCAAGGGCGGATCGCAATGGAGCCCGCGCCTGTACGGCGTGTGGAACCTCGACGCGCAATGGACCGTCAAGGGCGGCGTGTCCACCGGCTTTCGCGCGCCCTCGCTGCGCCAGACCCTGGGCGACTGGGGCCAGTCCAGCCGCGGCGGCAACATCTACGGCAACCCCGACCTGAAGCCCGAAACCTCGCTGAGCAAGGAACTGGGCGTGCTCTACAACAACGGCGCCGGCCTGTCGGCAGGCCTGACGGTGTTCGACAACGAGTTCAACGACAAGATCACGCGCATCGCCTGTCCCGAGTGCGGACCGGCCAACTCCTCGGGCAACACGCCCACCACCAACGTCAATATCGACAAGGCCATCACGCGCGGCATCGAAGCCACGTTCAAGGCCCCGCTGGCGCGCACGCTGGACCTGAGCAGCAGCTACACCTTCACCAAGTCCGAGCAAAAGAGCGGCGAGTTCGCGGGGCAGCCGCTGAGCCAGCTGCCGCGCCACATGCTCAACCTGGCGCTGAACTGGAAGCCTTCGCAGCAATGGGCGGGCTGGGCCAAGCTGTCCTACCGGGGCAAGGAAAGCCAGCCCACGGGCGGCCGTTCGGCGCGCACCTGGGTGGCCGGCAGCTATGCCATGTTCGACATGGGCGGCTCCTACAACTACAGCAAGGACGTGACCTTCTACGCAGGCATCTACAACCTGTTCGACAAGGACGTGTACTACGAGGACTACGCCACGGTGCAGGACGGCCGGCGCTACTGGATCGGCATGAACGTGAAGTTCTAGGCATCCCGGCCGCAAGGGCGGCCGCTGCCCGTGGCCTGCGGATCGGGCCGCGCCGCTTCCCGGCGCGGCACCCGCCTCCGGAGGCCGGAACTCCTTTCATTTTTTCCTGGGATTCTTTGCCATGACCTTCGATATCACGCGCCGCGCGGCGGCGCTGGCCCTGCCGGCCTTGTTCCTGGGGACTGCGGTGGCGGCCCCGCTGTCCGTGCGGCATGCCGGGGGAATGACCAGCCTGCCCGGCGCACCCCGGCGCGCGGTGGTTTATGACCTGGGGGCGCTGGATGCACTGCATGCGCTGGGCGTGCCCGCGTCGGCGGTCGCAGGCGTGCCCCGGGCGCAGCTGCCCCGGTACCTGGACAGCTTCGCGCAGCGGCCTGCGGCGGGCGGGCTGTTCGAGCCCGACTACGAGGCGCTGAGCCGGCTGGCGCCCGACCTGATCGTCGTGGGCGGGCGCTCGGCCGGCAAGGCCGAGGTGCTGGGACGCATCGCGCCCACGCTGGACCTGAGCGTCAGCGGCAAGCACATGCTGGCCGATATCGAACGCAACATCGCCACGCTGGCGCTGCTGTTCGGCCGCCAGGCGCAGGGCCGTGCGCTGGTGCAGCGCATCCAGGCCGAGCTGCAGGGACTGCGTGCCCAGGCCTCGCAGGCCGCGCCGGGCCTGCTGCTGATGGCCGTGAACGACAAGCTCCTGCCGCAGGCGCCGGGATCGCGCTTCGGCTTTCTGTTCGATGTGTTCGGTGCGCGCTCGGCGCTATCGGCTGCGCAACTGCCAGCCCGCGGCACCGCCTACGGCTTCGCTGATGTGGCGCGGCTGGACCCCGAGTGGATCTACGTCATCGACCGCAACACGGCCACGGGCCAGGCGGCAGGCGGCGGCGAGATCATGGCTTCGCGCAAGGTGTTCGACAACGCGCAGATCCACGCCACGGCGGCCGGCCGCAAGGGGCAGGTCGTCTTCCTCGATCCCAAGGGCTGGTACCTGATGGGCAGCGCCGGGCCGACGGCGCTGCTGGACAACATGGCGCAGCTGCGCCAGGCCTATGGCGCTGCGTCATCGCGTTGACCGCGGGCCAGGGCCGGCTCCCGGTCCCGGCCCCACAGCGCAATCACGCGCACATAGGCCAGCTCGGCCAGCAGCTCCACCAGCGTCTGCGTGACGATGACGGCCGGCAGCACGGGAATGGCGCCAGGCACGGCCAGGGCCAGCGGCAGCACGACCAGCGAATTGCGCGTGCCCGCGCTGAACGCGACCGCTCGGCCTGCGGGCGCTGGAAGCCGGAAGGCACGCGCCACCAGCCAGCCCAGCGCGGGCGCTGCCACCGCAAAGGCCGCGTAGACGGGCACCACGCTCCAGGCCGCGTGCGTGGCCGGGCCCAGTTGGGGCAGCACGGAGGCGATCACCACGAACAGCACCAGCGCGGTGGCCGGCACGGGCAGCAGGCCCAGCCATGCCGAGGCGCTGGCGCCGCGCCGGCTGCGGGCCGCCCACCACTGGGTGGCAGCGGCCAGGGCCAGCGGCACGGCGATCAGCCACACGAACGCATGCAGGAAAGGCCCCGCCTGCACGAGCCGCGCCGCATCGTCGCCCAGGAACAGGCCCAGGTAGCCGGGCAGGGCCAGCATCTGCGCGATCAGCAGGGCCGGCGTGGCCGCCAGCAGCAGGCGCGCATCGGCGCGTCCCAGGTGGGAGAAGGTGACCACGTAGTCGATGCAGGGCGCCAGCAGCACCAGCAGCGCGCCCAGGCGCAGCAGGGGGTCGGCGGGCAGGAACTGCAGCAGGGCCCAGACCAGCAGCGGCACCACGATGAAGTTGGCCGTCATCAGCGCCGCCAGGAAGCGCACCTGGCCGAAGGCGCGCCGCAGCTCGGCCAAGGGCACCTGCAAGAAGGTCACATAGAGCATCAGTGCCAGCGCGGGGTTGATGGCGCGCTCCAGCACGCCTGTGCCGGGCAGCGCCCAGGCGGCAACTGCGGCCAGGGCCACGGCGGCGAAGTAGATGGGGATCTGGCGCTGTTCGAGCGCGTCTCGGGTGTCTTGCATTCAGGAGGCCGATGGCGGCGGGTACGCGGATGTGGGGCGGATGTGGGGCGCCTAGTATGGCAACGGCACAGCCGGCCCGCTGCTTCATTCCCCTGCAGACCCTGGGCCCGCAGGGATCAGCCCTGGTTTGCCGCGCCCAGCACCTTGTACAGATAGGAGCGCGAGATGCCCAGCTCCTGCGCGGCCAGTTTCTTGTTGCCGCCGCAGCGTGCGATGGCGTCGAGGATGGCGTTGCGCTCCTGGTCCTTGAGCGGGGCCACGGCGCCGGTGGCGGGCAGGCCGGGCTCGGCAACGGGCGAAGGCCGTGCGCCGGCCAGCGGGTCCTCGTGGCGCGCGAAGTTGTCCACGCCCAGCAGCTGGCCGTCGCAGAACACCAGGGCCTCTTCCACGCGCTGTCGCAGCTGGCGCACATTGCCGGGCCAGGCCTGCCGGGCCAGGTAGGGCATGACGCCGGGCGCGATGCGGGGCAGCGCAATGCCGTTGCGCTCGCAGAACGACTGGGCAAAGCGCTGCACCAGGGCCGGGATGTCCTCCAGGCGCTGGCGCAGGGCCGGCACATGCAGCACCACGCCGCTGAGGCGGTAGAACAGGTCCAGCCGGAAGCGGCCGCTGTCGATGAGGCCGCGCAGGTCGCGGTGCGTGGCGGCCACGATGCGGAAGTTCACCTGCCGGCCGCTGTGCGCGCCTAGGCGCTGCACCTGGCGGTCCTCCAGCACGCGCAGCAGCTTGACCTGGATCTCCATGGGAATGTCGGCCACTTCGTCGAGGAAGAGGGTGCCGCCCTCGGCCTGCTCCAGCTTGCCGGGCTGGCCCTGCCTGCGCCCGCCCGTGAAGGCGCCGGCCTCGTAGCCGAACAGCTCGGACTCGATCAGCGTGGCCGGCAGCGCCGCGAGGTTGAGGCTGACCAGGGGCGCGTCGGCATCGCGCCCGCGCGCATGCAGGGCCTGGGCCACCAGCTCCTTGCCGCTGCCGCTCTCGCCCAGGATGAGCACGGGCACGTCCAGCCGCGCCACGGCGTCGATCTCGCGGGCCAGCCTTTGCATGGGGGCACTGGCGCCCACCATCTGCGCCGTGGGCGTGCCGCCGCGCAACTGGCTCAGTTCGCGCTTGTAGTGCTGCACCTCGTCATGCAGCTGGTTCAGCCGCTGCTGCATGCGGTTGAGTGCCTCCACGCCGCTGAAGCTGACCTGGCCCACGGCGCCCACCACGGCGCCGCCCTCGTAGACCGGCATGCGGTTGACGATGCGGCTCACGCCAGGCCCCAGCTGCTGCAGGTCGCCGATCTCGGCCCGGCCGCTGCGTGCCACATGGGGCAGGCGCGAGTTGGGGATCACGTCCTCCGCGCGCCGGCCTGCGGCCGTGCCTGGCGCCAGGCCGAAGAACTTCTCGTGCACGGGGCTGATGTAGCGCATCAGCCCTTCATGGTCGGCCACCGTGATCGCCTGGTACGGGTTGGTCAGGAACATGTTGAGGATGGCGAAGGCGAAGGGCACGCTGGCCACCATGTCGAACAGCGCCGCCGCCTCGTCGGCCGGGCGCAGCAGGGCGACCTCGCCCTCGGCATCGGCCAGCACCACGGCCACATGGCGGGCCACCGTGCCGCGCGGGCCCGGTGTTTCCACGTGCAGCAGCTGGCCATGGCCGATGGGGTTGTGCCCGTCGCCGTGCGCGCGGGCCAGGGCCTCGGTGACGGCTGCATGCAGCAGCGGCTCCTGCGCCAGGCCCAGCCGCGCCACGGGCTCGGGCGAGTCGCGCCGCCAGACGAGAACGCCGAATCGGTGGTCGGGGGAGCTGGGCATGGGCATGGCGGGCAGTGGCTGGGGTGAACGCACTCTAGCGGCGCGCAGGCCACGGGTCTGTCCCCGTGGTGTCTCCATTGAAGACAGTGCCCAACCCGTGTCTTCGAGGTTGTCCTTGATGTGGACATGTGTAGGTCGGCTGTGGAAAAAATCCTTTGAATTCAACGCGCTGCGTTCTGGCACGCCTTGTGCATCTTTACAGGAACAAGGAGACACGACGACATGAGCTGGCAACCCGAAGTGGACGAGATCGCATACCGCCGCGCACTGGCGGCCAAACTGGGCGGAGAGGACAAGGTGGCGCGGCACAAGGCTGCCGGCAAGCTCACGGTGCGCGAGCGCATCGAGGCCTGCACGGACGCGCAGTCCTTCGTGGAGGTGGGCTCGCTCACCGGCTCGGGCCAGTACGACAGCCTGGGCAGGCTGACGGACTTCACGCCCTCCAACCTCATCATGGGCCGGGCGCGCGTGGGCGGGCGGCCCGTGGTCGTGGTGGGCGACGATTTCACGGTGCGCGGCGGCGCCAACGACGGCGCCGTGGGCGACAAGCTGATCTTTGCCGAGAAGATGGCGCACGACCTGCGCCTGCCCATGGTGCGCCTGGTGGACGGCACGGGCGGCGGCGGCTCGGTGCGCAATATCGAGACCAAGGGCTACACCAGCGTGCCCACCATGAAGGTCTGGAGCCAGGTGGTGCAGAACCTGTCCACCGTGCCCGTGGTCTCGCTGGCCCTGGGCTCGGTGGCCGGCATGGGCGCGGCGCGCGTGGCCTCCAGCCACTACTCGGTGATGGTCAAGGAGACCGCCCAGCTGTTCAATGCCGGCCCGCCCGTGGTGGCGCGCATCGGCCAGAACGTGACCAAGAACGAGCTGGGCGGCAGCCAGGTGCACACGCGCAACGGCGTGGTCGATGACGAGGTGGCCACCGAGCAGGAGGCCTTCGAGCGCGTGCGCCGCTTCCTGTCCTACCTGCCATCGTCGGTGTACGAGCTGCCTGCGCGCACCGCGCCGCAGGACGATCCGCGGCGCCGCGACGAATGGCTGCTGTCGGCCATTCCGCGCGATGGCCGCAAGGTCTACAAGATCCGGCCCATCGTCGAATGCCTGGTCGATGAGGGCTCCTTCCTGGAGTCGGGCCGCCACTGGGGCCGGGCCATCGTCACCGGGCTGGCGCGCATCGACGGCTGGCCCGTGGCCGTGGTGGCCAGCGACCCGTACTTCTACGGCGGCGGCTGGGACGGCCCCTCGGCCGAGAAGTTCACGCGCTTCGTGGACATGGCCCAGACCTTCCACCTGCCCGTGGTCAACCTGGTGGACATCGCGGGCTTCCAGATCGGCGTGGAGGCCGAGAAGGCCGGCGTCATGCGCTACGGCGTGCGCTCCCTGGCCGCCGTCTACCAGGCCACCGTTCCCTGGTGCAGCATCCTCATCCGCCGCGCCTACGGCGTGGCGGCGGCCGGCCACCAGCACATGGGCCGCTTCAACTTCCGCTATGCCTGGCCCTCGGCCAACTGGGGCTCGCTGCCCATCGAGGGCGGGCTGGAGGTGGCCTACAAGGCCGAGATCGAAGGCGCCGACGACCCCGTGCAAAAGCGCGCCGAGATCGAGCAGCGCGTGCGCAGCCTGACCTCGCCCTTCCGCACGGCCGAGGCCTTCGGCATCGACGAGGTGATCGATCCGCGCGACACGCGCGCCCTGCTCAGCGAATTCGTGGAACTGGCCGCGCCGCTGCGCGAGGCCGGAGCGCCGCAGTTCGGCCTGCGGCCCTGAACGCATAAAAAACCCCAAGGAGACAAAGCAATGGCAACCAGACAACCGCGCGCGCCCTCGCGCCGCACCGCCCTGGCCCTGTGCCTGGCGCCGTGCCTGACCCTGTGCGCCGCGACGGCGGCCCAGGCCCAGGTCCCCCAGGAGGACAAATGGCCCACGCGCCCCGTGCGCATCGTGGTCGGCTTTCCTGCAGGCTCGTTCACCGACACCATTGCACGCGCGCTGTCCGAGCCGCTGAGCAAGTCGCTGGGCCAGCCCGTGGTGGTGGAGAACAAGCCGGGCGCCAACGGCGCCATCGGCGTGGGCGAGGTGGCGCGCGCCGCGCCCGACGGCTACACCCTGCTGGTCACCAACTCCAGCAGCATCACCATCAACCCCCAGATCTACAAGAAGATCACCTACCGCGCCAAGGACTTCGCGCCCATCACCATGGTGCTGGATGCGCCCTTCATCCTCACCGTCAACCCCGAGTGGGCGCAGAAGCACCAGATACGCTCGGCCAAGGATGTGATCGCCTTCGCCAAGGGCCATCCCGACAAGCTCAGCTACGGCTCTGCCGGCCCCGGCAACATCGCCCACCTGGCCTATGCGGCCTGGAGCAACCGCACGGGCGTGAAGACCACGCATGTGCCCTACAAGAGCGCATCGCAGGCCCAGATGGCCGTGCTCAGCGGCGAGCTGGACACGCAGTTCGACACCTGGAGCGCGCTGCCCCACATCGCCAGCGGCAAGCTCGTGGCGCTGGCCGTCACCGCGCCCCGGCGCATGCAGCAGCTGCCCGAGGTGCCCACCATGGCCGAGGCCGGCTATGCCGATTTCGACGTCACCTTCTGGGCCGGCCTGCTGGCGCCTGCGGGCACGCCGCCGGCCATCGTCAACCGGCTCTACGAGGCCTCCAGGGGCGTGCTGCAGGACGCACGCATCCGCGCCGTGCTCAGCAGCCAGGGCGAGCCCGTGATGATGCCGCCCGCGCCGTTCGGCCAGCGCATCGCCAAGGAAGTGGCCGACTGGGGGCAAGTGATCCAGCGCGAAGCACTTTCCCTGGATTGATGAGGTACGCATGTCACTGTTGCAAGCACTGAACCCCCGCTCCGTCGCCATCCTTGGCGCCTCCGACAACCCCATCAAGGCCGGTGGCCGGCCCATCGATTACCTGCGGCGCCACGGTTTCGCGGGCCGCATCCTGCCCGTCAATCCCAAGCGCGCCGAGGTCCAGGGCCTGGCTGCCTACCCCTCGCTGCGCGCGCTGCCCGAGGCGCCCGATGCCGTGGTCATCAGCCTGCCCGGCGAGGACGTGGCCGCCGCCATCGACGACTGCGTGGCCGTGGGCGCGCGCCTGGCCGTGATCTATTCGTCCGGCTTTGCGGAGCTGGGCGAGGACGGTCGCCTGCAGCAGGCCGACCTGGTGGCGCGGGCGCGCCGGGCGCCAGGCGGCGGGCTGCGCCTGTTCGGCCCCAACTGCCAGGGCGTGGCCAACTTCGCCGCGGGCGCCATCCTCAACTTCTCGACCATGATCAACGAGAACGCGCCGGCCGACGGCCCCGTGGCCATCGTCAGCCAGAGCGGTGCGGGCGCGGCCATTCTCTACGGCGGCCTGCGCCGCGCGGGCATCGGCGTGCGCTACATGCTGTCCACGGGCAACGAGGCCGATGTCTGTGCCGCCGAGGCCGTGCGCGCCGTGGTCGAGGACGAAGGCATCCGCCTGGTCGTGCTCTACATCGAGACGCTGCGGCAAAGCGCCTGGCTGGCCGAGGCCGCGCGCCTGGCGCATGCGCGCGGCGTCACCATCCTGGCCGTGAAGGCCGGCCGCACGCGCGCAGGCCAGGCCACGGCCAGCTCGCACACGGGCGCGCTGGCGGCCGAGGACGCGCTGGCCGATGCCTTCCTGCGCCAGCACGGCATACCGCGCCTGGCCGACTTCCGCGAGCTGATCGACTACGCGCCGCTGTTCCTGTCCCAGCCCGCGCCGCGCGGTCGCCGCGTGGTCAGCATCAGCAATTCGGGCGCCACCTGCGTGCTGTCGGCCGACGCGGCCGAGGAATACGGACTGGCCCTGGAGCCGTTCGATGCCGCCACGCTGGACGGCCTGTCCCAGGCCCTGCCGTCCTATGTCACGGCGCGCAATCCCATCGACATGACCACGGCCCTGCTGGGCAGGCCGCAGACCTTTGGCGACACGCTGCGGGCCTTGTCGGGCAGCGGTGCGGCGGACCTCGTTCACGTGGGCTTCCCGATCGGCGGCGAGGGCTATGACTTCGCCGACTTCGCGGGCCAGGCCAGCCGCTTTGCGCGCGATACCGGCGTGCCCATTGCGGTCAGCGTCAACCAGGACTGGGTGGCCCAGGCCTTCCAGGACCAGGGCGTGCCCACCTTCTGGAGCGAACGCGCCGCCATGCGCGGCCTGGCGCTGCTGGCCGAGCAGGCCGGTGGCAGGCAGGCACAGGTGCCGTCTGCCGAGGCATCGGTGCCGGTGGCGGCCTCCCGCACCCTCACGCTTGACGAGCCCTCCAGCCTGTCCGAACTCGCCCGCGCCGGCCTGCCGGTGATGCGCCATCTGGTCTGCAGGAGCGAGGACGAGGTGCGCGCCGCCATCGAGTCCCTGCCACGGCCCCTGGTGGCCAAGGGCGTGTCCGCCGATCTCTCGCACAAGTCCGAGCATGGCCTGGTGCGGCTCAACATCCACGAGGCGGAGCAGGCACTGCAGGCCTTTGGTGACTTCGCCGCCACGCTGGCCCGCCTGGGCGCGGCCGATGGCGGCCTGCTGCTGGGCGCCCAGCACAAGGCCGACTTCGAGCTGGCGCTGGGGGCCCATGTGGATGCCGAGTTCGGCGTGGTGGTCATGGTCGGCCAGGGCGGCGTGCTGGTGGAGGCGCTCAGGGACGTGCAGTTCCTTGTCGCCCCCTTCCGTGCGCGGCAGGCGCTGGATGCCCTTGCGCGCCTGTCCATCGCCCCGGCCTTTGCGGCCGTGCGCGGCATGCCGGCCGTGGAGCCGGACGCCGTGGCCGCCATGATGGTGCGGCTGGGCGACTGGATGCTGGCCCAGGGCGGGCGCGTGCAGTCGGTCGATGCCAATCCCGTGCTCGTGGCGCGCGGCGCGCAGGCGCCGGTCATCGTCGATGCGGTGGTGGCCGTGGCCGCCGCGCCAGCGGCGTCCTCGGAGGCGGCATGAGCGGCGCCCCGCACCCCATCCACCGCGTGCTGGTCGCCAACCGGGGCGCCGTGGCCGCACGCGTGATCCGCACGCTGCGGCGCATGGGCCTTGAATCCGTGGCCGTGTACTCCGAGGCCGATGCCAGCCTGCCCTATGTGCGCGCGGCCGACCAGTCCGTGTGCATTGGCCCTGCGCCCGCCGCGCAAAGCTATCTGGACCAGGCGCGGCTGCTGCAGGTGGCGCGCGAGACCGGCGCCGATGCCGTGCACCCGGGCTACGGCTTTCTCTCCGAGAACGCGGACTTCGCCGAGGCCGTGCAGCGCCAGGGCCTGTGCTTCATCGGCCCCTCGCCGCACTGGATACGCACGCTGGGCCACAAGACCCAGGCGCGGGCCTTCATGGCCGCCCAGGGCATGCCGCAGGCGGCCAGCTCGGCCGTGCTGCACAGCGTGCAGGAGGCGCAGGCGGAGGCGGCGCGCATCGGCTTTCCCGTGCTGGTCAAGCCCGCAGGCGGGGGCGGCGGCA
The DNA here is from genome assembly GCF_018437695.1 of Delftia sp. WY8. Taxonomy (NCBI): domain Bacteria; kingdom Pseudomonadati; phylum Pseudomonadota; class Betaproteobacteria; order Burkholderiales; family Comamonadaceae; genus Delftia; species Delftia sp. WY8. The sequence continues at coordinate 2,926,590 of NZ_CP049795.1, read as the reverse complement.
TCGGCATGCTGCCCGCGCACGATGCACCGCAGCTGGAGGCCGCCTGGTCCAAGGCCAGCGGCATGGCCGCCAAGTACTTCGGCACGGCCGAGCTGTACCTGGAAAAGCTGATCGAGGCGCCGCGCCACATCGAGTTCCAGGTGCTGGCCGACCGCCATGGCGAGGTGCGCGTGCTGTTCGAGCGCGACTGCTCGGTGCAGCGCCGCCACCAGAAGGTGGTGGAAGAGGCCCGCCCCGCAGGCATTCCCGCGCAGGCCCTGGCCGACATGCGGCAACTGCTGGCCGGCCTGCTGGCGCGCACGGGCTATGACGTGATCGGCACCGTGGAGATGCTCTACACGCCGCAGCACGGCTTTGTCTTCCTGGAGATGAACACGCGGCTGCAGGTCGAGCATGCGGTGACCGAGGAGATCACGGGCATCGACATCGTCGAGGCCCAGATCCGCCTGGCCGCCGGCGAGCGCATGCGGGAGGTGCTGCCCGCCGAGCCCGTGGCCAGCGGCCATGCCATCGAGGCGCGCATCTATGCCGAAGACCCCGTGCGCTTCCTGCCCTCGCCAGGGCGCCTGGACCGCTTCGAGATGCCCCAGGGGGAAGGCCTGCGCGTGGAGACCGGCTATGCCCAGGGCTGCAGCGTCACGCCCTTCTACGACCCCATGGTCGCCAAGCTCGTGGCCCATGGCAGCGACCGCGCCCAGGCCATCGCACGGCTGCGCCAGGCACTGGCGCAGACCCGCATCGAGGGCGTGAAGACCAACATCCCCTTCATCGAACGCATCCTGGGCCACGCCGATTTCCTGGACCTGCGCATCGACACCGGCATCGCCCAGCGCGTGCTGGCCCCCCTTTGAAAGCCCTACCCATGACCACCACCCCGAACATGATCACAAGCCCCATCGCCGGCCTCGTGGCCGCTGTGGAAGCCGCCGAAGGCGGCACCGTCGCCCTGGGCGACACCCTCATCATCGTGGAGTCCATGAAGATGGAGATTCCCGTGGAAAGCGAGGTGGCAGGCGTCGTGCGCCGCATGCTCGTGGCCGTGGGCGAGCCGGTGGCCGAAGGCCAGGCGATTGCGGAGATCGGATGAACGCCGTTGGAATCTCCACCACCCCGGACCTGGAGGCCGCCGCGCTGGCGCGCGGCTACTTCGGCATCGACGTGCCCTTCATGTCCCATATCGGCCTGGAGCCCGTGAGCCTGGCGCCCGGCCTGGCGCGCACGCGGCTGCCCATGCGCCCGCACCTGGCCAACAGCCGGGGGCATGGCCATGGCGGCGCGCTGATGAGCGCGCTGGACTTCACGCTGAGCGCGGCCGCGCGCTCGTCCAACCCGCTGGGGCTGGGCGTGGTGACCATCGAGATGAGCACGCATTTCCTCGCCTCGGCCACCACCGACCTGCTGATCGAGGCCCGCGTGCTGCGCGCAGGCGCGCGCACCGTGTTCTGCGAGGGCGATGTGCTGGACAGCGCGGGCCAGGCCGTGTGCACGGCGCGGGCCGTGTTCAAGCTGATCGCGCTGTAGCCTGGCTTCAGGCGCCGTCGCCTTCGGGCGCCGGCGGCAGCAGATGCTGGCCGATCTGCTGCCAGGCCTTGGCCGCGTCATGCTGGCCGCCGAACATGTGGCAGCTGGCGGCCGTCATGGCCAGGCGGCCGTTCTCGGGCTCCAGGTCGAACGCCAGCTCGCATTGCGCGGCGGCGTTGCGCCACATCACCACGGCGTCTGGCGAGTCTTCCTTTTGCAGCGCATGGGCTTCGGCCATCCAGGCCTGGGCCAGGCGAAACGCGGCTTCCGCCTGGTCCGGGTCGGCCTTATGGGCCAGATAGAAATGCTTGCCGGCCTGCTGCCACAGCGCCCGGGCCTGGGCGAAATCCTGGGTGGCGGCCCGCTGCGCCTGGGCCACCAGGGCATTGCCTTCGGCCAGCAGCGTTGCGTAGGATGAGGGGGCGTCTTGCGTCATGGGGCGCCATTGTGCCGCCGCTCCGGTGCCTGTGTTCAGGCCGGGGAATCGCGCGGCGGGCTCGGGCTGTCGGGCAGCTCCAGGCCGATGCGCGTGAAGCCGCCCTCGGACTCGGCAAAGCAGCGCCCGCCGTGCATGCGCGCGATGGCGGCCACGATGGCCAGGCCCAGGCCATGGTTGCGGTCGGCCTGGCTGCGCGCGGCGTCGGCGCGGTAGAAGCGGTCGAACAGGCGCGGCAGGTGGACGGGATCGATGGCCGGGCCCCGGTTGAGCACCGCCAGCGCCACATCGCCGGCGCCCCCGTGGTGGGTACAGGGCCGCGCGCCGATCTGCACGGTGATGGTGGAGCCGCGCTGTGCATAGCGTGTGGCATTGCCCAGCAGGTTGGACAGCGCCCGGCGCAGCAGCCGCGCATCGACCTCGGCGGCCGCGTCGCCCTGGACGACGACCTGCAGGTCGGCCTCCTGCAGCGCGGCCTCGTGGAAGTCGATGACCTCATGGGCCAGCGCGGCCAGGCTGGCCCAGGGCGCCAGGCGCGCGCCCTGGCCCCGGTCGGCCTGGGAGAGAAACAGCATGTCGGCCACGATGCCGGCCATGCGCCGCAGGTCCTCCAGGTTGGAGGCCAGCACCTCGCGCAGCTCGGCCTCGCTGCGAGGCTTGCGCAGGGCCAGCTCGCAGCTGCTGATCAGCGTGGTCAGCGGCGTGTTCAGTTCATGGGCCACGTCGGCGTTGAAGGCCTCCATCTGCCGGTAGGCCACGGCCAGCCGTTCCAGCAAGGCGTTGAATTGCGCGATCAGCGGCCGCAACTCCTGCGGCTGTCCGCTGTCGTCCAGGCGCCGCTGCAGGTCCTGGGCCGACAGCTTGCGCGTCTGCTCGGTCAGCTGTCGCAGCGGCGCCAGGCCCAGGCGCACCAGCCAGATGCCGGTCAGCGACACCAGCAGCGCGCCGCCCACGGCAGCCAGGGCCAGCGTCCAGGCCAGCAGGGACAGTTGCCGGTCGTCTTCGGCCCGGTCCAGCGTGAGCTGGGCACGGGCCTGCTGGCCGGAGTCGGCCAGCACGACCTCGAAGCTGCGCTGCAGCGTGCGGCCGGGATTCTTGGGTGTGCGCAGGCGTTCGTAGAGCACGCGGCCCTGCAGGTCGGTGATGCGCAGCGACATCTCGTCCAGACCCGTGAGAAAGTCGTCCAGCATGTGGGCCAGACCGGCCTCGTTGTGGGCGCTGCGGCTTTCGGTCATCAGGTGCAGCACGGCCTGCTGCTTGAGGTCCAGCGTCTCGTGCTGGTGCTGCTCCAGCGTCATCGATGCCACCCCGTAGACGGCCGCGCACACCAGGCCCAGGCCCAGCATGGTCTGCAGGGCCAGCCAGCGCGACAGGCGCCGGCCCAGATGGGGAATGTCGGCGGCGGGAGGTGCGGCAGGGGCGGCGCTCACGGTGCGCGCGACTCCAGCACATAGCCCATGCCGCGCACCGTGTGCAGCAGGGGCTGCGCGAAGGGCTGGTCCAGCTTCAGGCGCAGGCGGCGCACGGCCACCTCGACCACATTGGTCTCGCTGTCGAAATTCATGTCCCAGACCTGGGAGGCCAGCTCGGTGCGCGACAGCACCTCGCCCTGGCGGCGCAGCAGCAGGCTCAGCAGGTTGAATTCCTTGGCCGTCAGGTCCAGGCGCTGGCCGGCGCGCGTGGCGCGGCGGCGTATCAGGTCCAGCTCCAGGTCGGCCATGCGCAGCATGGTGGCCTCGGCCGCCGGATGCGCCGTGCCGACACTGCGGCGCAGCAGCACATGCATGCGCGCCACCAGTTCGGAGAACGCGAAGGGCTTGACCAGGTAGTCGTCGGCGCCGCCTTGCAGGCCGCGCACGCGGTCCTCCACCTGGCCGCGCGCCGTCAGCATCAGCACCGGTGTCTGGCGCGACTGGCGCAGCGCCGCCAGCACGGCCAGGCCGTCGATGCCGGGCAGCATGCCGTCGAGCACGATGAGGTCGTAGGCCAGCTCGGTGGCCAGGTGCAGTCCGTCGATGCCGTTGTGCGCGACATCGACCACGAACCCCTCCTCGGTCAGGCCCTTGCGGAGGTAGTCGGCCAGCTTGGTTTCGTCTTCGATGACCAGGACTTTCATGCCGAGCATTGTCGGGGCAGGCAAGGGTTTTCGGAGATGACAAATTTGTCATGTGCCCGACAGCGCCGGGTCGCTGCGCCGCCCTAGACTCGCCGGCATGGGGCAGTCGCGATTGGGGTCAAACGCCATGCCCGACAATCCCGCACTTCTGCCATGCCCTCTTCCATGACCCGGCCCCGTCTTGCCGCCCTTGCCATCCTCGTGATCGCGCTGCTGTTCCAGTGGACCTGGATGGCGGCCGCTGCGCTGTGCCGCCACGACGGGCATGAGACCCGGCACTTCGGCCACCATGTCCATGGCGTGAGCCTGCACGGCATGGGCGCCGAGCGCCATGCGGGCACGGGCACGGATGCCGAGTCCGGCCCGCCTGCGCAAAAGGCCGACCAGGGCCTGCAGTCCTCGCTCAGCGTGGACTGCTCCATGTGCCACGCCTGGGTGGCCGCTGCCACACAGCACTGGCAGGCGGCGCCGGTGGCCCCGCCGCCCGCGCAATTCGCCGAGCCGCTGCGCCGGCATGCCTCGGCCGTGCTGCTGCGTCCCGACCGGCCCCGCTGGCAGGGCTGACGCTCCTGCAGCCGCCGGCCAGGCATTCGGCGTTCATCGCCCTGTTTCGCCCCGGGCCGGCATTTTCCAGAAATCCCTTCGCGCGCAGCGGCCCTCGTCCGTGCGCGCCCTGTGGCGTGGGGCCTGATCGACCAAGCGATCACGCCTGATCCGCGCTGCGGGCAAGGAGCCCGTGTATGTCTTTTCCTTCGTCCTTTCCGTCGAGGACAGCCTTCGCACCGTGGGTGCTGGCGGCGCTGGCCGCCTGCGGCGTCGTGCAGGCCGCCGAGCCACCGGCCGATTCCGTGGCGCCACCCGCCTTTGCAGGCGCATCCCTTCCTGATGGCCCGCCGCTGGACCTGCAGCAGGCACTGGCCCTGGCGCTGGACGGCAATCCCGGCCTGCGCGCGGCCCGCCAGGCGCTGGCCGCCACGGAGGGGGCCGTGCTGCAAAGCCAGGCCCGGCCCAATCCCGAGCTGGCCTGGTCGCAGGAGGACACGCGCCGCAGCACCCGCACGCTGACCGTGCAGCTGAACCAGACCCTGGAAGTGGGCGGCAAGCGCGAGGCCCGCATGCGCGTGGCCGAGCGCGGCCGCGACCTGGCCCGCGCTGAACTGGCAGGGACCGAGGCCGCGCTGCGCGCCGATGTGGGCGCGGCCTTTTTCGGCGTGCTGGCCGCGCAGCAGCGCGTGGTCCTGGCCGGGCAGACGCTGGAGATCGCCAGCAGCGCGCGCGAGGCGGCGGCCCGGCGCGTGGCGGCCGGCAAGGTGGCGCCGCTGGAGGAGACCCGGGCCCGCGTGGCCGAGTCCGGCGCCCTGCTGGAGCAGGCCCGGGCCCGCTCTGCCCTGCGCGTGGCGCGCGGCCAGCTGCAGGCGCTGTGGGGCGAGAGCGTGCGCCCCTTCGGCCAGGCCGAGGGCGCCGTGGACGCGCTGCCCCAGCTGCCGGAACTGGCAGCCCTGCAGCAGCGCATCGAACAGGCTCCCGCCGTGCTGCGTGCGCGCCAGGCGCTGGAGCAAAGCCGCGCCACGGCCGAGCTGGAGCGTGCGCGCCGCCTGCCCGATCCCACCGTCAGCCTGGGCGTCAAGCGCGCCACCGAGGTCGGGCGCAACCAGCTCGTGGTCGGCGTCTCCGTGCCCCTGCCCGTGCTCGACAGCAACCGGGGCAACCAGCTGCAGGCCCTGCGCCTGGCCGACCAGGCCGAGGAGCAGTTGCTGGCCACGCGCGTTCAGCTGCAGGCCCAGCTGTTCGAGGCGCGCGAGCTGCTGCAGTCCAGCCGCGAGCAGGCGCGCCAGCTGGCCGAGGAGGTGCTGCCCACGGCGCGCACGGCCTACGAGCTGGCCTCGCGCGGCTTTGCGCTGGGCAAGTTCGCCTACCTGGACGTGCTGGACGCGCAGCGCACCTGGTCCGAGGCGCGCAGCCAGTACCTGGACCAGCTGCTGGCCACGCACCGCGCCGCCGCCGACATCGACCGCCTGCTCGGCACAGAAGCCGGCCTCTGACCCCGATAGCCACCTGATTGCATCCAGACCATGAACAACAAGCCCTCCTCCTCCCCCCTGGCACCGCGCCGCACCCTCGTGGCCATTGCCGTCATCCTGGCCGTGGGTGCGCTGGCCGCCACGCTGATCCTGCGCAGCGGCCCGCCAGGTGCCGCCAAGGCCGACAGCCATGGCCACGGCCACAGCGAGGCCGCAGGCCATGCCGATGGCGAGCACCACGGCGCTGCAGCCGCAGCCGCAGCCGATGGCCACAAGCACGACGAAGGCCATGCCGACGATGAGCACCATGAAGATTCCAAGGCGGAAAAAGCCGAGGCCAGGCCCGCAGCCAAACCCGCAGCCGCCGCCGAAGCCGGCCATGGCGACGACGAAGGCCTGATCGCCATGGACGCCCAGCGCATGCAGGCGGCCGGCGTGCGCCTGGCCGAGGCCGGCCCGGCCACCGTGCGCTCCGTGCTGCAGCTGCCCGGGGAGATCCGCTTCAACGAAGACCGCACGGCCCACGTCGTGCCGCGCGTGGCCGGCATTGCCGAGAGCGTTCCCGCCAACCTGGGCCAGAACGTGAAGAAGGGCCAGCTGCTGGCCGTGCTCAGCAGCGCCGCCGTCTCCGAGCAGCGCAGCGAACTGCTGGCCGCCAGCAAGCGCCTGGAGCTGGCCCGCACCACCTACGCACGTGAAAAGCAGCTGTGGGAGGAGAAGGTCTCGGCCGAGCAGGACTACCTGCAGGCGCGCCAGGCACTGCGCGAGGCCGAGATCGCCGTCTCCAACGCCCAGCAGAAGCTGGCCGCCACGGGCGCCGGTGCCGGCGGTGGTGCGGGCGGGCTCAACCGCTTCGAGCTGCGCGCGCCGTTTGACGGCGTGATCGTGGAAAAGCACCTGTCCGTGGGCGAGGCCGTGCAGGACACCACCCAGGTCTTCACCATCTCCGACCTGCGCAGCGTCTGGGCCGAGATGCGCGTGGCCGCGCCCGACCTGCCCGCCGTGCGCGTGGGCGAGAAGGCCACGGTGCGCGCCACGGCCTTCGACTCCTCGGCCACGGGCGAGGTGGCCTATGTGGGCGCACTGATCGGCCAGGACACGCGCACGGCCCCCGCGCGCATCACCCTGCCCAACCCCGACGGCGTGTGGCGCCCGGGCCTGTTCGTGAATGTGGAGCTGACGGCATCGTCCCGGCAGGCGCCGCTGGCCGTGGCCACGCAGGCACTGCAGAAGATGGAGCAGCAGACCGTGGTCTTCGTGCCCGTGCAGGGGGGCTTTCGCGCCCAGCCGGTACGCGTGGGCCGCGCCGACGGCAAGACCACCGAGGTGCTGGAAGGCCTGAAACCCGGCCAATCCTACGTGGCCGAGGGCAGCTTCATGCTCAAGGCCGAGCTGGGCAAGGCCACGGCCGAGCACTCCCATTGATGCGGCCATGAACGGAGAACTCCATGTTTGAACGCATCATCCGATTCGCCATAGAGCAGCGCTGGCTGGTCCTGCTGGCCGTGCTGGCCATGGCGGGCCTGGGCATCTACAACTACCAGCGCCTGCCCATCGACGCCGTGCCCGACATCACCAATGTCCAGGTGCAGATCAACACCCAGGCCAGCGGCTACTCGCCGCTGGAGACCGAGCAGCGCGTCACCTATCCCATAGAGACGGTGATGGCCGGCCTGCCCCACCTGGAGCAGACGCGCTCGCTGTCGCGCTACGGCCTGTCCCAGGTCACCGTGGTGTTCAAGGACGGCACGGACATCTACTTCGCGCGGCAGCTGGTGGGCGAGCGCATACAGCAGGCGCGCGACAGCCTGCCTGCGGGCATCACGCCCACGCTGGGCCCCATCTCCACGGGCCTGGGCGAGATCTACCTGTGGACCGTGGAGGCCGAGGACGGTGCGAAAAAGCCCGACGGCACGCCCTACACGCCCATGGACCTGCGCGAGATCCAGGACTGGGTCATCAAGCCGCAGCTGCGCAACGTGCCCGGCGTCACCGAGATCAACTCCATCGGCGGCTACGCCAAGGAGTACCTGGTGGCGCCCGCGCCCGAGAAGCTGGCCGCCTACGGCTTCACGCTGGCCGACATCGTCACCGCCCTGCAGCGCAACAACGCCAACGTGGGCGCCGGCTACATCGAGCGCCAGGGCGAGCAGTACCTGATCCGCGCGCCGGGCCAGGTCGGCGGCATCGCCGACATCCGCGAGGTCATCGTGGGCTCGGCCCAGGGCCAGCCCATCCGCATCCGCGATCTGGCCGAGGTGGGGCTGGGCCAGGAGCTGCGCACGGGCGCGGCCACCGACAACGGCCGCGAGGTGGTGCTGGGCACGGTGTTCATGCTGATCGGCGAGAACAGCCGCACCGTCTCGCGCGCCGTGGACCAGCGCATGGCCGAGATCAACCGGGGCCTGCCCCCGGGCGTCAAGGCCATCACCGTCTACGACCGCACCAACCTGGTGGACAAGGCCATCGCCACGGTCAAGAAGAACCTGGTGGAGGGCGCGGCCCTGGTGGTGGTCATCCTCTTCCTGTTCCTGGGCAACCTGCGCGCGGCGCTGATCACGGCGCTGATCATCCCGCTGTCCATGCTGTTCACCTTCACGGGCATGGTGCACTACAAGGTCAGCGCCAACCTCATGAGCCTGGGGGCGCTGGACTTCGGCATCATCATCGACGGCGCCGTGGTCATCGTGGAGAACTGCGTGCGCCGCCTGGCCCATGCGCAGGAGGCGCGAGGACGGTCGCTGACGCGCAGCGAACGCTTCCATGAAGTCTTCGCCGCCGCGAAGGAGGCGCGCCGCCCGCTGCTGTTTGGCCAGCTCATCATCATGGTGGTCTACCTGCCCATCTTCGCGCTCACGGGTGTGGAGGGGAAGATGTTCCATCCCATGGCGCTCACGGTGGTCATCGCGCTGGCCGGCGCCATGCTGCTGTCCATCACCTTCATCCCGGCGGCGATTGCGCTGTTCATGGGCGACAAGGTGGCCGAGAAGGAAAACCGCCTCATGGGCTGGGCACGCCGCGGCTATGCGCCCGTGCTGGCGCGCGTCATGGCCGCGCCCGCCGTGGTGCTCACGGCCGCCGCCGTGGCCGTGGCGCTGAGCCTGCTGCTGGCCACGCGCCTGGGCAGCGAGTTCGCGCCCAACCTCAACGAGGGGGACTTCGCCATCCAGGCGCTGCGCATCCCCGGCACCAGCCTCACGCAGTCGCTGCAAATGCAGATGCAGATCGAGAAGGCGCTCAAGAAGGAGTTCCCCGAGATCGACCGCGTGTTCGCGCGCACCGGCACGGCCGAGATCGCCTCCGACCCCATGCCGCCCAACATCTCCGACGGCTACATCATGCTGAAAGCCCGCAGCGAGTGGCCCGACCCGGCGCGCCCGCGCGATGAGCTGCTGGCCGCCGTACAGGCGTCGGTGGACCGCATCCCGGGCAACAACTACGAGTTCTCCCAGCCGATCCAGCTGCGCTTCAACGAGCTGATCTCGGGCGTGCGCAGCGACGTGGCCGTGAAGATCTTCGGCGACGACATGGCCGTGCTGGAAAAAAGCGCCCAGACCGTGGCCGGCATGCTGCAGCAGATCGCGGGCGCCTCCGAGGTCAAGGTCGAGCAGACCACGGGCCTGCCCATGCTCACCGTGCAGATCGACCGCGAAAAGGCCTCGCGCTACGGCCTGAACATGGGCGATGTGCAGGACGCCATCAGCACCGCCATGGGCGGCACCGAGGCCGGCACGGTGTTCGAGGGCGACAAGCGCTTCGACATCCAGGTGCGCCTGCCGGACGCCGTGCGCAACGACCTGCAGGCCCTGAGCCGCCTGCCCATCGCCCTGCCGCGCGGGGCGGACGGGCGCATCGGCTTCGTGCCGCTGTCGGCCGTGGCCACGTTCGAGACCGCGCCCGGCCCCAACCAGGTCAGCCGCGAAGACGGCAAGCGCCGCATCGTGGTCAGCGCCAATGTGCGCGGGCGCGACATGGGCTCCTTCGTGGGCGAGGCACAGCAGAAGCTGCAGGGCCTGTCGCTGCCGCCCGGCTACTGGACGCGCTGGGGCGGCACCTTCGAGAACCTGGAGTCGGCCACGCGCCGCCTGCAGATCGTGGTGCCCGTGGCCTTGCTGATGGTCTTCGTGCTGCTGTTCGCCATGTTCGGCAATGTGCGCGACGGGCTGGTGGTCTTCACGGGCATTCCGTTCGCGCTCACGGGCGGCATCCTGGCGCTGTGGCTGCGCGACATACCGCTGTCCATCTCGGCGGCGGTGGGCTTCATCGCGCTGTCGGGCGTGGCCGTGCTCAACGGCCTGGTCATGATCTCCTGGATCAGAACCTTGCGCGAACAGGGCGCCAGCGTGCCCGACGCCGTGACCGAGGGCGCGCTCACCCGGCTGCGCCCCGTGCTGATGACGGCCCTGGTGGCCTCGCTGGGCTTCGTGCCCATGGCCATTGCCACGGGCACGGGCGCCGAGGTGCAGCGGCCGCTGGCCACGGTGGTGATCGGCGGCATCCTGTCATCCACGCTGCTGACCCTGCTGGTGCTGCCGCTGCTGTACCGCCTGGTGCATCGCAACGATCCGTCGGAGGCCAGCGGCACAGACCCCGTGCCCGCCGCGCCGGCACCTGCCGTGTGACGCGGCGCCCGGGCAGCACCCGGGCGGCCACTTTGGAACCCGCTGCAGCCTGGCTGCCGCGGGTTTCTTCATGCCCGGGATATCCCGGGCCACACATCTTCTTTCATCGATGTGAACCTCGCGCATTTGGCATGGAGCGGCTGCGAGCCCCTGCCTAGAATTCGTCCCACAACAGCAAGGACAACGGGAGGGACAAGGCCATGAACAGCCCCGCCAGCGGACAGCACGGCCGTGCCCGCATCGCCGTGGAGAGCCGGTCCATCGACTGCATTCCCGACAGCGAGCGCCACGCGCGGCTCGCCGACCAGGGGCCGTTCTGGTTCCTGGGCAACTTCCACTTCTTCACGCTTTCCATCGGCTTCGTCGGCCCGTCGCTGGGGCTCTCGGCGCCCTGGAGCGCCCTGGCCGGGACGCTGGGCATCATGTTCGGCACGCTGTTCATGGCGTTGCACGGCGCGCAGGGGCCGCAGCTGGGGCTGCCGCAGATGATCCAGTCGCGCGCGCAGTTCGGCTTTCGCGGCGTCACCCTGCCGCTGTGCGCCACGCTGCTGGTGTTCACGGGGTTCAACGTCGTCAACGTCTCGCTCATCATGCAGGGCATGCAGGCCGTGTTCGGCCTGCCGCCAGCGCCCACGGCCTGCGTGGCCGTGGCGGCAGGCGCCTTGCTGGCGGTCTGCGGCCACGATGTGATGCACAAGGCCTTCCGCCATGCACTGGTGCTGGTGCTGCCCCTGTATGCGCTGGCCACGCTGGCGTTGCTGGCAGGCGTGGGCGAGCCCGCCTTGCACGGTCGGTCGGAGCCATTGCCAGGATTCGCATGGAGCGCCTTTGCCGCGCAGTTCACCATCGCGGCCAGCTACAACATCTCCTATGCGCCCTATGTGTCCGACTATTCGCGCTACCTGCCGCGCCACACTGAGCCCCGGCGCCTGATCGCGGCCATCTTCCTGGGCGCCTCGCTGTCCGGAGCCTGGATGATCGGGCTGGGTGCGTGGATGGCGCAGCGGCTGCAGGCCGGCGACGCGCTGGCGGCGCTGGGACGGATCGGCCCCGGCCTGTTCCCGGGCGCGGACCGGCTGCTGCCTGCCCTGGCCGTCGTGGCCTTCCTGCCCATCATCGCGTTGAACACGTACAGCGCGGCGCTGACCGTGCTCACGGCGGCGGATTCGCTGGGCGGCATGCGGCCCACGCGCGCCGCCCGTATTTTTGCCATCGCGGCGATCAGCGTCGGCATCCTCGCGTGCGTGCTGTCCATCCAGGGCAGCGGCGTGGCTTTGCTGCATTCCTTCCTGGCGCTGCTGCTGTACTTCCTGGTGCCGTGGACGGCGGTCAACCTCGTGGACTACTTCCTGGTGCGCAAGGGCCGCTACGCCATCGCTGATTTCTTCACGCCACAGGGCATCTACGGCGCCTGGGGCTGGCGCGGCATCTGCGCCTATCTGGGCGGCTTTGCGGCCATGGTGCCGTTCATGCACATCCACGACGCCACCGATGGCCATGCGGTCTTCATCGGCTGGGCTGCGCAGCGGCTGGGCGGCGTGGACTTCGCCTGGCTGCCGGGCATTCTCGTCGCCGGCAGCCTTTACTGGGTGCTGGCCCGCAACCTGGATCTGCAGGCCGAGGAGGCCGCCCGTTGCCAGCCGCGGCAGGACAGCCACCCTTTGCATCCCAAGGAGCGCACACCATGACGGAGCACCGCATCCGCATCATCCAGCCCCGTCTGCGTGACGGCGACATTGCCGGCAACCTGGCGATGACGCTGAAGACGATCAGGGCCAGCGCGGGGCAGGCCGACCTGCTGGTCTTTCCCGAAACCTGCATCAGCGGATTTCCCCGGCCCGACAACGTGGCGCAGCTGGCCGAGCCGCTGGACGGCCCCTCGGCCACCGCGCTGCGCGAGGCCGCGCGGCAAGCCGGCGTGGCTGTCGCCATCGGCCTGGCCGAAGCAGACCAGGGCCGCCGCTTCAATGCCGGCCTGCTGATCGATGCCGACGGGCAGGTGCTGCTGCACTACCGCAAGACCATGCTCTACGACTCGGACCAGGGCGTGTTCGAGGCAGGTGAGCGCTGGCCCACATGCGAATGGCGCGGCCTGCGGCTGGGACTGCTGATCTGCTTCGACATCGAGTTTGCGGCACCGGCCCGCGCGCTGGGTGCGCAGGGCGTGGACCTGATCGTGCTGATGGACGGGATGATGCACCCCCACGGCCACATCCATCGCCACGCCGTGCCCGTGCGTGCGATGGACAACCAGTGCTACATCGCCATGGCCAACCGCGTGGGCCCTGGCGACAGCTACGCTTTCAGCGGAGGCAGCCAGTTCGCCGATCCCTTCGGCCAGACGCTGGCGCGCATCGCGGGCGATGCCGAGGGCCTGCTGGACGTGCGCCTGGACCCTCTGGCGCCCGGCCGCGCGCGTGCGCAGTACCGGGGCTGACGAGCGCCGAGGCGCCGCAGTGTCTCGGTCATCGCGGTCATCTGTGTCGGTTGTATGACAGCAATGTCACCATCCTGTGGGGGTGGCGTGGGGGGGCGATTTCTACATTGGAGTCCTCTCCCCGGCGTTCCGCCTTGCGGGGCGTGGGGAGAACGAATCACCAACGTTCTTTGAAAGGGACACACCATGTCGCAACGCCGTTTCACCCCCGCTACCCTGATCGCCGGCCTGGTCGCATCGGCAGCGCTGCTGCTGCCGGGCATGGCATCGGCGGCCGGGTACATCCACCCGGCCAACAACGAGGCGGGTGCCGTCGTCCATCCCGAACATTTCAAGAGCAGCAAGACGCGCGCCCAGGTGACGGCCGAGGCCGAGGCGGCCGTGCGCCAGGGCGGCACCTCGCGCTTCAATGCCGGCGTCTACCCGGCGCCTGCACCGCAGACCGGTGGCGGCAAGACGCGGCAGGAAGTGATCAATGAACTGATCAACGAAACACCTGCCCAGCGCGATGCACGCCAGCGTGCCATGGGTGGTTGATGCACGTGCGGAGCGATGCAGTGCTGCCCCGCGGCAGCCGTATCAAGGGATGACCGACGCGCCGCGCGGCTACGAGCCTGCGGCGCGTTCCGCTTCCTCGGCCTCATGGGCGCGTGCGATGGCCAGGATCACGTCGCGCGCCAGGCGGCGCTTGGGTACGGGAAGGCGCAGGTAGATCTTGAACAGCTCGTTGTCCTCGTAGCCCAGGCCGGCGGACCAGCTGCCCTTGGGCTCACGCACCTCACGCGCCGGCTGCGGCGCGCGCAGGAACTCCTCCAGCGGCACCTGCAACCAGTCGGCCAGCGCAGCAAGTTTCTTGGTGTTGGGCATGGTCTTGCCCAGCAGCCACAGACGCACGCCGTGCTGCGACATGGGCTTGCCCCAGAAGCGTGTGTTGAATTCGCGCTCCAGCACCGAGGGCTTGGCTTCATAGCCACGGGCCTCCAGGGAATCACGTAATTTCTGCGCAAACCGCTGCTTCGCATCCTGCATGCGGGCACGCTATGGGATAAGTCTGATTGTGCAGTGAGTATTGTGAAAAATCACATATCCGATGTGATTGATAGTTAACATCAAAGACTCAACCAGAAATCACAAGCACAGGAGGGCCCATGCGCTGGCAACGAGTGTGGCTGCTGCCTGCGGGCCTGGCCCTGCTGCTGGGCGGTTGCGGCGGTGACGATGGCGAGGTGCTGACCGTGCGGGCTGCGCCCTGGGGCGCCGCCTCGGGCGTGTCGATAGGGCAGGTGCTGCAGGACAGGTCGGCCTGCGCGCGCAGCAGCTGGCGCAGCGTGGGAGACGGCAGCGGCGGGCGCATCGTCGAGTACGCCTGCGAGCGCGCAGGCGTGCGTGACTACCTGCAGGCCAGTCTGCGCCAGGAGGTCGGGCCACTGCAGCGCGCCGCCGAAAGCGAACAGGCCCGGTTCGAGGCGCGGTTGCGTGGCGAATGGCGTGAGCTGCTCGTGCTGGAGCGGCAGCGGCAGGAGATGCTGCGGCGCCACGCGCAGGAGGCGCAAAGGGATGCCGACCACAGGCAGCGGCACCTGGAGGATCTGCGTGTGCTGGGGGACATGAAGGAGTGCGGCAGCTTCCGCCCGCAAAGCCTCAGTGCCGAGGCCGCGCCGCAGCGCCTGGTGCTGGCAGCCCAGGCCTGTGCGCAGGCCGGGCGCGCGGCCGGGCATGTCTATGCGCGCGAGCGGGAGCGGACGCTGGTGCGGCTGCGCGCGGCTCTGCCGCGCTACGACGAGGCCCGGCTGGGCCGCGAGGCGGCCTTGCAGGCGATGGACCGCACCCTGGAGCAGCAGGAGGCGGCGCTGCGCCGACTGGAGGAAGACCGCCCCGAGGCGGGCGAGCGCATACGCCGCTCATTGGCCGCGCGCATGGAGGCCATGCGCCTGCGGCTGGGCCAGGTGGGCCGCGTGCGCGAGCTCACGCGCTGGAGCGTGGCCGGCGCACGCGTGGCCTACCTGGACACGGCCCTGGCCATGGAGTGCGGCGTGCGCACGCTGACCGAAGCCATGCCGCTGGACACCCTGGTCGAAGACCTGGGCGAGGGCCAGGCCGTGCCCCGCCAGGGAGGCGCATTGGCCCGGGCGCTTGACGGACTGTGGGCGCGCTGCCTGCAGCAGCCCTGAGGGCGGGAAGGACTGCACGGCGCCTGTTGCACGCCGCACGTCGCCGGTTGCACCGCGCCCGTTGCACCACGCCGGTTGCACCACGCCTCAGAATCTCGGCAGGTCCGGGTGTGAGATCTGGCCGCCGCGCACCAGCATCTTTCCGTATTCGGCACAGCGGTTGAGCGTGGGAATCACCTTGCCGGGGTTGAGCAGGGCCTGCGGGTCGAAGGCGGCCTTGAGCGCGAACATCTGGTCGTTCTCGGCCGTGGTGAACTGGGTGCACATGGAGTTGAGCTTTTCCACGCCCACGCCATGCTCGCCCGTGACCGTGCCGCCCATGGCCACGCTGGTCTCCAGGATGTCGGCGCCGAACAGCTCGCAGCGGTGCAGCTCGTCGGGGTCGTTGGCATCGAACAGGATCAGCGGGTGCAGGTTGCCGTCGCCCGCGTGGAAGACGTTGGCGCAGCGCAGGCCGTATTTCTTTTCCATCTCCTGGATGGCCAGCAGGATGTCGGCCAGGCGCTTGCGCGGGATGGTGGAGTCCATGCACATGTAGTCGGGGCTGATGCGCCCGCTGGCGGGAAAGGCGTTCTTGCGCCCGCTCCAGAAGCGCAGGCGCTCGGCCTCGCTTTCGCTCACCGTGATGGCCGTGGCGCCGGCGCCGCGCAGCACTTCGCTCATGTGGGCGATCTCTTCCTCGACTTCCTCGGGCGTGCCGTCGCTCTCGCACAGCAGGATGGCCTCGGCCGTGAGGTCGTAGCCGGCCTTGACGAAGTCCTCGACGGCGGCCGTCATGGGCTTGTCCATCATCTCCAGCCCGGCCGGGATGATGCCGGCCGCGATCACGGCGGCCACGGCGTCGCCGGCCTTGCGCACGTCGTCGAAGCTGGCCATGATGCAGCGCGCCAGCTGGGGCTTGGGGATCAGGCGCACGGTGACTTCGGTGGTCACGGCCAGCATGCCTTCGCTGCCGACCAGGATGGCCAGCAGGTCGAAGCCCGGCGTGTCCAGCGCCGTGGAGCCGAACTCCACCGGCTCGCCCTCCACCGTGAAGCCGCGCACCTTCAGCACGTTGTGCACGGTCAGCCCGTACTTGAGGCAGTGCACGCCGCCCGAGTTCTCGGCCACGTTGCCGCCGATGGTGCAGGCGATCTGGCTGCTGGGATCGGGCGCGTAGTACAGGCCGAAGGGCGCGGCAGCCTCGCTGATGGCCAGGTTGCGCACGCCGCACTGCACCATGGCCGTGCGGCTGGCGGCATCGACCTGGAGGATCTTGTTGAACTTGGCCAGCGACAGCGTCACGCCCATGGGATGGGGCAGGGCGCCGCCTGACAGCCCGGTGCCCGCGCCGCGTGCGATCACGGGCACCTGGATGGCGTGGCAGGCGCGCAGCACGGCCTGGACCTGGGCCTCGGTCTCGGGCAGGCAGACCACCAGGGGGCGCTGGCGGTAGGCCGTGAGTCCGTCGCATTCATAGGGGGTGGTGTCCTCGGCGTTCCACAGCAGGGCATGCGCGGGCACATGGCGGGCCAGCGCGGCCACGACCTCGGCCTGGCGCCGTGCGCGTTCGGAGGCCGTGGGCTGCTGGTGGGCGGCATCGGCGGCGGCCGACGCCATGGCGCCGGGGGCAGGGCTGGCTGGGGAGCTGGCGGAAGTCATGGGGCCTGACTTTAGGCGATGCCGCCGTCTTTGTGCAGCGGGACTGCGCTGATGTTTATTGCAACGGCGCGTGAAATCCGCGAAATCCGTGAATTCCGTTGTGGGCGCCTCAGCAGGCCATCGCCCTCTTCAACCATTCAGCAAAGGCCGCGCATTCCCAGCGGTCCATGGTGCCGGTGCGCCAGCACAGGTAGTGGGCATGGGGGCTGGCCGTGTCCAGGTCGAACAGGCGCACCAGGGTGCCGTTGTCCATCCAGGGTGCGCCCAGCTTGTGGCGCACCAGGGCAATGCCCATGCCGGCCGAGGCCGCATCGCACATCAGGCCGATGTCGTTGAACTGCGAGCCCTCGTGCGGCTCGGGCCAGTCCAGGCCGGTGGCGCCGAACCAGGTGCGCCAGGGCTCCAGCGGGCTGCGCAGCAGGGGCATGCCTTCCAGGTCCTGGGGCTGCTCGAAGGGGCCATGCTCGCGGATGAAGGCCGGCGAGGCCAGCGGCGTGACCACGTCGCGCGCCAGTTCGATGTGCTCCACGTCGGCGTAGTGGCCGGGGCCGAAGCGCACCATCAGGTCGGCATCCTCGGCCACCACGTCCAGCAGCGGGATGGAGACCTGCAGGGCGATGTCGATCTCGGGATAGGTTTCCGTGAACTGGCGCAGGCGCGGGATCAGGATCACGCGCGCAAAGGTGGGCGTGACCGCCAGCTTGAGCCTGCGGCGGCCCGGCGCCGTCACCTCGCCCGGAAAGCGCTGCAGCGCGCCCAGGCCCTCGCGCACGTGGGACAGGTAGGCGCTGCCTTCGGTGGTGAGCGAAAAGTCCGAGCGGCCGAACAGCCGCGTGCCCAGGATCTGCTCGAGCTGGCGCACGCGGTGGCTGACGGCGCTGGGCGTGACGCACAGCTCCTCGGCCGTCTGCGTCACGCTGCGCAGCCGCGCCAGCGCCTCGAAAGTGAGCAGGCACTGTATGGGCGGGATGCGGCGGGCGCCGCTGCCGGGCGGGGCAAAGCCGCTGCCGGCGGCAAGGGTCACGTTCGCCATGGGCGGCCGGGAGCCGGCTTCAGCGGAAGACCACGGTCTTGTGGCCGTTGAGGATGACTCGGTGCTCGCTGTGCCACTTGACGGCGCGGGCCAGCACCTGGCTCTCGGTGTCGCGGCCGCGGGCCGTGAGGTCTTCCACGGTGTCGGTGTGGTCGGCGCGGGCCACGTCCTGCTCGATGATCGGGCCTTCGTCCAGGTCGGCCGTCACATAGTGGGCCGTGGCGCCGATCAGCTTCACGCCGCGGTCATGGGCCTGGTAGTAGGGCTTGGCGCCCTTGAAGCTGGGCAGGAAGCTGTGGTGGATGTTGATCGCGCGGCCGGCCAGCTTGGTGCACAGGTCGTTGGACAGCACCTGCATGTAGCGCGCCAGCACCACGAGTTCGGCGCCTTCGGCCTCGATGATCTCGAACTGTTTTGCCTCGGCCTGGGCCTTGGTGGCAGCCGTGACGGGGATGTGGTGGAAGGGAATGTTGTAGCTGGCCGCCAGCTGGTAGAACTCGCGGTGGTTGCTGATGATGGCGCGGATGTCCACCGGCAGCAGGCCACTCTTCCAGCGAAACAGCAGGTCGTTGAGGCAGTGGCCTTCCTTGCTGACCATGAGCACGGTCTTCATGGCTTCGGCCTTGGTGTGCAGGCGCCACTTCATCTGGTACTGGCCGCCCAGGTCGGCCAGGGCCGCCCTCAGAGCCGCGGGATCGCAGCCGTTGCAGGCAAATTGCACGCGCATGAAGAACAGTCCGGTGGCCGGGTCGTTATACTGCGCGGCCTCTTCGATGTTGCCGCCTTGCTCGAGCAGGAAGCCCGAGACGGCATGTACCAGACCGAGCCGGTCGGGGCACGAAAGGGTAAGAATATAGGCTTGGGTCATAGCGGCGCAATTGTCGCAGCATGCACACGACCCTGCGCAAGTCACACGTTCTGGGAACGTTCTGAGGAATCACATGCAAGATCAGGGAGAGCAGCCCCGAATACCGCTCTGGGGCGCATTGACCCTGTATGTGTGCGCAGGTCTGCTGTGGCTCTGGGGCGTGGAATGGCTGCTGGCGCACCTGCAGATACCGCCCGGGCCGGCAGCGCAGCGGCGCATGCTGTCCTCGGTGGCCCTGGTGCTGGTCACGGCCGTGGGCGGCGGCTGGCTGCTGTGGCGCATGCGCCGTGGAGAGCGCACCGCCCATGCCGCGATGGCCGCCGGGCGGGAGGCCGACGAACGCCAGCGCCTGGCCGCCGCCGTGGTGGACAACACCATGGAGGGCGTGGTCGTCACCGATGCGCGCAGCCGCATCCTCTCGGTCAACAGCGCCTTCACGCGGCTGCTGGGCTATACCGAGCAGGAGATGCTGGGCAAGACCCCGCGCATGTTCAAGTCCGGCCGCCACGACAAGGCCTTCTACGAGGCCATGTGGGACAGCATGCAGGCCACGGGCCACTGGCAGGGCGAAATCTGGAACCGCCGCAAGAACGGCGAGGTCTTTCCCGAGCGCATGTCGCTCAGCGCCGTCAAGGACGCACAGGGCAAGGTCACGCACTACGTGTGCATGTTCACCGACATCTCGGCCGAGAAGGCGCGCGAGGCCCAGCTCGAATTCCTGGCCCACCGCGACATGCTCACTGGCCTGCCCAACAGCGTGCGCTTCACAGCGCTGCTGGAAGACGCCGTGGCCGAGGCGGCCGCCGAGCAGGGCACGCTGGCCGTGATGCTGCTGAACATCGATCGCTTCAAGGACGTCAACGACAGCTACGGCCACGCCATCGGCGACCAGGTGCTGCGCCACATCGCCGCCCGTGTGCACGATTCCCTGGGTCCCCAGGACCTCATAGGTCGCATGGCCGGTGACGAACTGGCCGTGCTGTGCAAGGGCATGAGCGAGCGCGGCGACGCCATCGCCCGTGCACGGCAACTGATCGCGGCGGCCGGCCAGCCCTGGAGCTCGCCGGACGGCCTGTCCGTCATGGCCGGCGTCAGCGTGGGCATCTGCATGTACCCCTCCCATGCCGGCAATGCCCAGGACCTGCTGCAGGGCGCGCATGCGGCCGTCTACGGCGCCAAGTCGCGCAGCGGCCGTGCCTGGTGCTTCTTCGAGGAAGACATGACCTCGGCCGCGCGCGAGCGCCTGGCCATGGAGGCACGGCTGCGGCAGGCCATAGACCTGGGCCACCTGCGCCTGTACTTCCAGCCCCAGATCGACCTGGCCACTGGCCGCCTGGTGGGCGCCGAGGCCCTGGTGCGCTGGCTGGACCCGGACGAGGGCCTCATCTCCCCGGCCCGCTTCATCCCCGTGGCCGAAAGCTCGGGCGTCATCGGCGCGCTGGGCCTGTGGGTGCTGCGCGAGGCCTGCGCCCAGGGCCAGCGCTGGCGCGATCAGGGCCTGCCGGAGATGACCATCGCGGTCAATGTCTCGCTGCACCAGTTCCTGCTGACCGACATCGCCGGTGCCACCGCCGACGCGCTGGCCGCCACGGGCTTCGCCCCGCACTGCCTGGAGCTGGAGATCACCGAAAGCGCCCTGGCCGAGCGCCCCGAGGAGGCCCTGGCCGTCATGCGCCGTCTGCGCGCCCAGGGCCTGCGGCTGGCCATCGACGACTTCGGCACCGGTTATTCCTCGCTGGCCCACCTCAAGCGCTTCCCGCTGGACCTGCTCAAGATCGACCAGGGCTTCATCCGCGACATCCCGCACAGCGCCGACGACATGGCCATCAGCGGGTCGGTGATCGCGCTGGGGCATGCCATGGGGCTGAAGGTGCTGGCCGAGGGCGTGGAGACGGCCGAGCAGCTGGCATTCCTGCGCGGCAAGGGGTGCGACTTCTTCCAGGGCTATCTGTGCAGCAAGCCCATGCCTGCGCAGGCGTTCGGCGAGTGGGTCTCGGGCAACGAGGGAATGTGGGCCGTGCAGGGGTGAAGCTCAGTCCACCCGACCCGCATCCGCCCGCGGCGCCGGCGGATTCCTGAACTTCTCCCGCAGCTCGGCGCAGTGGTCCTTGGCGGGCAGGGCATCCGTCTTCTGCAGCCAATCCACATCCGAGGCCTGCGCCACCGATGTCTCCCCCGCCTGCGCCACGGCCACCTTGGCGCCTGCGGCCTCGGGCAGCCAGGTGGGAATGCCCACGCCGCGCAGCACGTGGCCGCGCCCGGCCACTAACAGCACGGTCTTGCCGGGCTTGACTGCGGCCCTGGCCACCTCGGCCATGCTGGCGTCGCGGGCCAGCTGGATGCGGGCCATGGGCGCCAGCTGGGTGTCGGGCAGCAGGCCGCAGTGGCCTTCGCGGATGGCGTCGAGCTGGCGCTGCCAGGCTTCGGGCGGCAGGTGGGTGTCCAGGTTCTGGTTGCGCATGGCCTGCTTCATGTCGGCGCGGGGCAGGTTGCCGCCCAGCACGGGCACGCCTGCGCGCACGGCGGCCATGACCACGCCGCGGTAGCGCGGCCAGGGCCAGGCGGCGTCCTGCCATTGCAGGGCCTGCTGCACAGCGTCCTCGGAGGCATCGCGCGCCAGGCTGGCCGTGGAGCCCGTGCGCGGCGCCATCTCGATCACCAGCGCGGCCAGGCGCTCCTGCGTGGCCAGCTGCTGCACCGTGGCCTGTTGCCAGGCCTGGTGGGCCGCCGCATCGTGCTGCTCGCCCAGCAGCACGATGGGCGCGTCTGACCAGCGCTGCAACTGCTGCGTCCAGTCCCGCGCCGGGGCGGAGGAGCTGGCGCAGCCGGCAAGGGCTGCCGCCAGCCATGCGGCCGCTGCCAGGCCGGCAAGGCGCGGGGTGCGGATGAAGGGGCGGGGGATGGAGCGGACTTGCATGGCCCCATGCTAAACACTGGCCTTGCCCGGGGCCCCCATAGGCCCTGTGGGCATTGGGGGCAGTTGAAAGGATCCTAGGAATCGGGGCGGGGGCACGGCGCAAACGGGTGACGCTTGATTCAGGTCAAGACGCGCAAATGCGCCGTGGCTACAGTGCGACCATGCATGGCAAGCCCTCGCTTTCGACCAAGCTGCTGCTCATGGGCGCGGCCTGCCTGCTGGCGGCCGTGGCATCGATCGGCTTCACGCTGTGGGTGGCCTGGCAGCTGGAGGGCGGCGCGGCCGCCGTGAACGAGGCCGGGCGGCTGCGCATGAGCATGGTGCGCATGGCCATGGCGCGCCAGAACGAGGCGCCAGCGCAGTGGCAGGAGCGCGCACGGCAGTTCGACGCCAGCCTGGACCTGCTGCGCAGCGGCGACATGTCGCGGCCGCTGTTCGTGCCCTGGAGCGATGCGGTCAGCGCGCGCTACGAGCGCATACGCGGCGACTGGAGTGCGCTGCGCACGCAGTGGCAGGCCGAGGACCATGTCGATGCGCAGGCCATCATGGGCAGCGCCGATGCCTTCGTGCGCGAGGTGGACGGCTTTGTCGAAGCCATCGAAGACCGGCTCTCGCGCTGGACGGCCATCCTGCACCTGTTTCAGATGTGTCTGATGGCGCTGGCCATCATCGCGGCCGTGAGTTTCATGGCCACCAGCTACTGGCTGGTGCTGCATCCCGTGGGCCAGCTGCGCTCGGCGCTGGAGCGCATGCGGCGCGGACACCTGGACACGCGCATGAACGTGGAGGTGGACGACGAGTTCGGCCAGCTGGCGGCCGGCTTCAACCTCATGGCCCAGTCGCTGCAAAGCTCTCACGCCGAGCTGGAGGACAAGGTGCGCGAGAAGACCGCCAGCCTCAACGTGCAGCACCAGCAGCTGCAGGCGCTGTACGCGGTCAGCGTGCAGGCCTCCGAGGCGGCCAGCCTCCAGGCCCTGGCCGAAGGGTTCGTGCGCCAGATCCGTGTGGCAGCCCAGGCCGATGCGGCCACGGTGCGCTGGTCCGACGAGGCCAACGAGCGCTACGTGCTGCTGGCCGGCGACGGCCTGCCCCAGTCCATGTCGGTGCAGGAGCACTGCCTGCACACGGGCGCCTGCCTGTGCGGCCAGCCGCGCGAGCAGGCGCGGCTGCGCGTGATCCCCATCACCCAGGCCAGCGACCTGCAGCTGCCCCACTGCCGCGAGGCCGGCTTCGAGACCGTGGTCAGCATCCCCGTGCAACTGCAGCAGCGCCTGCTGGGCGAGGTCAACCTGTTCTTTCGCTCCACCGTGGTGCTCACGGACGACATGCGCGACCTGCTGTCCGCCATGGCGCGCCACCTGGCCAGCGCCATGGAAAGCCTGCGCGCCACGGCGCTGGAGCGCGAAGCCGCCGTGGCCGAGGAGCGCGGCCTGATCGCGCGCGAGCTGCATGACTCCATTGCCCAGTCGCTGGCCTTTCTCAAGATCCAGACCCAGCTGCTGCGCGACGCCGTGGCCAAGGGCCGCGACGAGGCGCGCGACCGCAGCCTGGGCGAGCTGGAAGTGGGCGTGCGCGAATGCTATGCCGACGTGCGCGAGCTGCTGGTGCATTTCCGCACGCGCACCAGCGCCGAGGACATCGAGGCCGCGCTGCGCGCCACGCTGTCCAAGTTCGAGCACCAGACGGGCATTGCCACCTCGCTGAGCATGACGGGCCAGGGCCTGCCGCTGGCGCCCGATGTGCAGATCCAGGTGCTGCACATGGTGCAGGAGGCGCTGTCCAACGTGCGCAAGCACGCGGGTGCCAGGCATGTGCAGCTGCGCGTGGGGCGCCACCCCTGGCGCTTCGAGGTCAGCGACGACGGCTGCGGCTTCGTCCCCGCCGACGTGGCGCCGGACTCGCTGCATGTGGGCCTGGGCATCATGCGCGAGCGCGCCCTGCTGGCCCAGGCGCTGGTCCATGTCCACTCCCGCCCCGGCGAGGGCACGCGCGTGCTGATCGAGCTGCCGCCGTCGGCCTCGGCCGGGGCGCCGGCGCAGGCCCTCCCCTCGAACGCGTGACACGCTCCCGGAAGAAAAAAGCCGCCCCATGTCCTTCTCCAGCCCCATCTCCGTCTTCGTCATCGACGACCACACGCTGTTCCGCCGCGGCCTGATCGCCCTCATCGCCCAGGACGCAGGCCTGCGCGTGGTCGGCGAGGCCGGCGACGCGGGCGAGGCCCTGCGCCTGGTACCCGCGCTGGCGCCCCAGGTCATCCTGCTGGACAACCACCTGCCCGGCGTGCTGGGCGTCGATGCCATCGCGGGCCTGCGGGCCGCATCGCCCGGCAGCCGCGTCGTCATGCTCACCGTGAGCGAGGACGGCCAGGACCTGGCGGCCGCGCTGCGCAACGGCGCCCAGGGCTATCTGCTCAAGACCATCGACGGCGACCTGCTGTCCGAAGCCCTGCGCCGCGCCGCGCGCGGCGAGCCCGTGGTCAGCCCCGAGATGATGGGCAAGCTGGTGGCCGCCTTCCAGTCCCAGGGCGCGCCCGAGCCCCAGGCGCCCGAGCCGGACGAGGCCCCGGCCTCGCCGCTGTCCCCGCGCGAGGAAGAGGTGCTGGTCCAGATCGCCCGAGGCGCCAGCAACAAGGAAATCGCCCGCACGCTGGACATTGCCGAGACCACGGTCAAGATCCATGTGCAACACATCCTGCGCAAGCTGGGCCTGAGCTCGCGCGTGCAGGCGGCGGTGTATGCGTCGGAGCGGCAGCGGGATTAGCGGGCTACGCCGTGGCTGAAGCCCACCCATCCCCCGCACACCGCAGCGCCCACACCCAGGCCAGCGCGGCCGCTACGGTCAGCCCGGTGAGCATGGCTGCCGCGCCCATGGCGTCCAGCGCCACGCCGGCGGCCAGCGGCACCAGCATGCGGCTGGCGGCGAACAGGCTGGCCTGCAGGCCGTAGTCGAAGGCCTGCCAGCGCGGGCGGGCGAATTGCATCATCAGTCCGAAGACGCAGGCCGAGGAGGCGCCCATGGCTGCTGCCACGCAGGCCACGGCCGCGATCAGGCCCGGGGCCGGGGCGCCGGCTGCGATGACGGCCGCCAGCAGCGCCAGCGCCGCCACGTTGCAGCCCGCATACAGGGGCAGGGCGCGCCGGGTGCCCAGGCGGCGCGTGAGCAGGGGCGAGGCCGCGCCCGCCAGCGCAGCCACCACGCCGCCGCCCATGCCGGCCAGCAGGGCGGCCTGGGCGGGCGCGAAGCCGTGGTCCAGCATCAGCGGCTTGAGGTAGAACCAGGCCGCGCCGATGAAGGGGAAGTAGCTGACCAGCACCAGGGTCCAGCGCCAGGCGCCGGGCTGGGCGCGATAGCCGCGGACCATGGCGGCCAGTCCAGCTTTGGGCACAGGCAGCAGCAGGGGCGAGGGCGCATCCCCCGGCTCATGGCGCACCACCCAGGCCAGCAGCAGGGCGCCCAGCGCCAGTGCGCCGGCCAGGCACAGGAAGGGCGCGCGCCAGCCCCATTTCGCCTGCATGAGCAGCATCATCCCGCCGCCCACGATGGCGCCCAGCGACAGCGCCGCTGCGCGCACGCCCCCGGCGCGCATGCGCTCGGACGCGGGCAGCAGGCGGATGGCCAGGGCGCTGACGGGAATGTCGGCCCAGGTGGCGGCCAGCGCGGCCGCGAAGGCCAGGCCGAACAGCCACAGGCGCTCGGCCAGCAACTGCTGCCAGCCCAGGGCTAGCAGCACGGCCGCATAGGCCAGGCACAGGGCCAGCGCCCAGGCGCGGTAGCGCGGCTGGCCGTTCGCGCTGCGCGCTTCCACGGGCGCGGCCAGCGCGAACTTGATCAGCGCGGGCAGCCCCGCCAGCTGGAACAGGCCGATGGCCGTGCCCGACCAGCCATGCTGGCGCATGACCAGGGGCAGGCCCAGCCAGAGGTAGACGCTGGGCGCGGTGAGCGCCAGGTGCAGCCAGCCGAAAAGTGCCTGGAGCAGCCAGACAGGGCGGGGAGCTGCGGCCTTCATGGCGCGGCCTTGCGCGCCACGAGCACGGCCAGCGGCGCCATCGGAAACTCGCGCGACTCGATGCGTTCTATGCGCTCGAAACCCGCCTGCGCCAGCAGCGCCTGCAGCTCGCCGCGCCGCGTCACGCTGCGGCCCAGCAGGCGCATGGGCAGGTAGTAGGGCAGGGTGCGCAGGGCGGCTTCGGGCGTCTCATCCACCTCGGCATGGGCGCAGACGAAGACGCCGCCGGGCGCCAGCGCGTCGAACACCTTGGCGACCACGGCTGCCGCATCGGGCACGAAGTGCAGCACGGACGAGCACCAGACCAGGTCGTAGCCGCTGCCTATGCTGTCCGTGGCCAGATTGCCGCCCAGGGCGGTGAAGCGGTCGGACAGGCGGGACTGGCGGGCGTTGTCCGCCGCCACGGCCACGGCCTCGGGCCAGTCGAAGACGCTGGCCTGCAGCGCGGGCTGCCGGCGCAGCAGGGCCAGCGCGATCCAGCCGGGGCCGCTGCCCAGGTCCAGCATGCGGCGCGCGGCGCCTGCCTCGGGAACCTGCTGCAGCAGGTTCAGCGCAGCAGGCACGCTGACGGCACGCTGCTCCTGGCCGATCTGGGCGCGCGCGGCGGCGGCCCAGCCTTCGGCATTGCCCGTGGCCAAGGGGGCGCTGCAGGCCGAGCCGTCCCCGGCAGGGCCGTGCTCGACCAGGCCGCGCAGCAGCGTGGCGGAGTGGCGCAGCGAGCGCAGGCGGAACAGCCAGGCCGCGCCGCAGGACTCGGGCGATGCGCTGTGCAGGTAGCGCAGCGCGTCGGTGGCCAGCAGGTAGCTCACGGGCTCGTGCCGGCCGCGCCGCAGGAGGCCCATGCTCCACAGCAATTCCAGCCAGTGGGAGGTATTGGCCTCGTTCCAGCCCTGGGCCTGGGCCAGCTCGGCCGGCGTCTGGGGCGTGGCCAGCCGGTCCAGGGCGCCCGATTCGAGCGCCAGCACCAGGGCCTCGGCCTGCACCTGGGCGGCGGCCAGGTCCCACAGCGGCTGCAGGGCGTGGGAGGGGGCGTGGGTAGGGGATTCACAGCGGGGTGTATTCATCGGAAGGTCCTTTTCACGAAAGGGAGTCACATGCGCCAGGTCAGCCGCACGCCGAACTCGCGCGGCGGGCTGTAGACCACGACCTGGCCGTTGAGGTAGCCCACGGCGTCATAGCGGCGGTTGGCGGCATTGCGCAGGTAGGCGGCGATTTCCCAGGACGCCTGGGCATAGCCGGCCGACAGGTTGAGCAGCCCGTAGCCGGGGCGGCGGTAGGCGTTGGCGGCGTCCAGGTAGACCTTGCCCGTGCCCTGCACGGCGGCCTGCGCCCACCAGCGGCCGGGCGCGTCGTAGCGCAGCGCCACATGGGCCGTCATGTCGGGCGCAAACGGGTTGCGGTGGCCGTCGTAGACGGCGGCGCCGTCGCGGAAGCTGCCGAAGCGCGTGCGGTTCAGGCCCAGGGCGGTCTGCAGTTGCCAGCCGCCGCCGAACACATAGCCCAGCTCGAAGTCCGCACCCCTGGAGCGCGCCCGCGCCGCATTGGTGATGTAGACCACGCCCGGCAGGCCCATCTGCTGCACCTGCATGTCGCGCACCTGCTGGGTGTAGACCGAGGCCGCATAGCGCAGGCGCTGCCCCAGCAGCCGGCCCTTGGTGCCGATCTCCCAGGCGCGCACGGTCTCTGGCTCGTAGGCCGCATAGCCCATGGCCGGAGAGAACACGTTGAAGCCGCCCGCGCGGTAGCCCTCGCTGAGGCTGGTGTAGACCTGGCCCTGGGGCGACCACTGGTATTGCAGCGAGAGCTTGGGGCTCAAGCGCGACCAGTCGTCGCTGCGCGCCGCCGCGCCCACGGGGGCCAGTTCCACGCGGTTGCGCTCCGCGCGCGCGCCGGCCGCCAGCGTCCAGCGCTCGGACAGCGGGACGGTCCAGTGCGTGAACAGCGCCGCCGTGCTGCCCTTGAGTCCGGCCGTGGGCCGCATCAGCGCGGCGGGCAGCTTTTGCTCGTAGCGCAGGTCATGGTCGTCGCGGTCCAGGTACAGGCCGGCCAGCCAGCGCGCGTTCCACAGGCCCGCGGCCTCGCCCTCCAGGCGCAGTTCCTGCGAGGTCGTGGCCAGGCGGTAGTCGCGCCGCACGTGGAGCAGGTCGGCGCGCTGGAAGTCCGTGTCCTGCAGCACGCGGTCGTCGAAGACATTGCGCGCGGCGATGGAGCGCAGCCGCAGGCCCGAGGCAAAGCGGTGCGAGACATCGAGCGACAGCGTCTGCCCGCGCGAGCGGTTCCAGCTGTCCGTGCCCGAGTTCACCGTGGCGCGTGGCGCGGCAATGCTGCCCCATTGCGCGGCGCCGTCGTCCCAGCGCTGCTGGGCGTAGCGCAGCGTGGCCTCGGTCTCGGCCGTGGGCGTCCAGCGCAGGGCCAGGCGGCCGTTGGCGCGCTCGCGGTCGTCCACGCGCGCTCCCGTCGCCTGCTGGCGTATGAAACCGTCCTGCGCGCGCCACTCGCCCGACAGGCCGATGTAGAGCTGGCCCGGCACCAGGGCGCGGCCCAGCTCGAAGCTGCCCGCGCGCTGGCCGTGGTTGCCGGCCTCGGCGCTGATCGATGCATAGGGCGTGTCGCCGGGCTGGCGCGTGACGATGCTGACCACGCCCGCTTCGGCATTGCGGCCGTACAAGGTCGATTGCGGGCCGCGCAGCACCTCCACGCGGTCCACGCCCTGCAGGTTGTGCTCGAAGCCCTGGGCCATCAGCGTGGGCACGCCATCGACCAGCAGCAGCGTGGACGAGGAGAACGACACGAAGTTGGCCGTCAGCCCGCGCATCACGGGCGGCTGCACGCCCGACTGGCCGAAGGCCTGGAACACAAAGCCCGGCACCTGGGCGGACAGCGCGTCCAGCCCGCGCACGCCGGCCGCCTCCAGCGCCGCGCCGTCGAAGACGGAGACGCTGGCGGGCACGGCGTCCAGGCTCTCGGCCTGCTTGTTCACCGTGACCGTGATCTCGGGCAGGGTGGCTTCGGGCGCCTGGCCCTGGGCCGCCACCGTGAAGGGGGCCAGGGCCAGCGCGGCCGGCCAGCGAAGGGGGAATGCCATGGTTTTCTCGTCCTCTCCAAAAGGGAATCTCGTTGGAGACCGATGCTAGGGAAGATGAGAATCGCTATCATTTGAAAACGTATGCGCGCCGGAGCATTTCCTATGCGAAGCGCGCATCCATTCCTCTCCCATGACCTCCCGCATCCCTTCCTCGCTTGCCTTGCCCCAGCCCTGTGCACCGGGCTGGACGCGGCATGCCCTGCCCGCCGAGCTGGGCGACTGCCATGCGGAGCGCTTCACGCTGGGCGACGGCATCGTGCTGGCGCGCTCGCACTACTGCCCGCTGCGCGACCTGGTGGAGGACAGCGTGCAGGCCGATGCCTCGGACCAGGGCCGCACCCTGGTCATCACGCTGGGGCTGGCCGGGCAATCGGGCTTTGTGGCGCGCACGGGCGCGGCGCTGCGCTTCGGCGCAGGGCAGACCACGCTGGCAGCCTTTCGCGGCAGCCAGGGCGAGCGCCGCTATGCGGCAGGCCAGACCGTGCGCCAACTGCGCCTGCTGCTGTCGGGTGCAGCGCTGGACCGCTACCTGGGGGCCGAGCTTTCGCGGCGGCTGACGCAGGTGGACGGCGCGGCCGGCGTGCGGCCCTTGGACCACCGTGCCAGCCTGCCGGCCAGCCTGGCGCTGGCGCGGCGCCTGGCCCAGCCGCCCGGGCACCAGCCCACCGATGCGCTGGACCGCCACATCGCCATGCTGAGCCTGGCCGCGCTGGAGCTGCGGCATCTCGCGCCTGCGCCGCAGCCGGCCAGGGCGGCACCGCGCTGGTCGGCCGACGAACTGGCCCGGCTGGAGCAGGCGCGCGAACTGCTGTCCACCCAGATGGACCGCGCGCTGACCCTGGCCTACCTGAGCGCCGCCGTGGGCCTGGGCGAGCACCGGCTCAAGCAGGGCTTTCGCGCGGTCTTCGGCACCACGCCCCAGGCCCTGCTGCTGGAGCTGCGCATGCGCCGCGCCTGGGCGTTGCTGGAGACCGGCTGCCAGGTCGCCCAGGCCGGCTGGCAGGTGGGCTATGCCCATCCGTCGAACTTCAGTGCCGCGTTCACGCGGTTCTACGGGCGCAGCCCGAAATCGGTCTTCGGCCGCCGCTCCTGATCTGCGTCAAGCTTTTTTGTCCTCGATAGTTCTTTGGAACTAGGCCCGCCTGCGCGCTCCTAGTTCTTCCGCCTTGTCCGAGCGTACGGCTGGCGGATGTGCGGCGCAGCCCTCGCGCGGGACCATGCAAGCCATAGCCCCCACGAGGAAAACAAAATGGCAAACACAGCGCCCACCGCACAGGGCGACCCCCGAAAGAGCACCAGCACAGGCACAGGCACACGCCACGACCGCCAGGCCTGGTCGGTCCTGGCCGTCAGCACCCTGGCCTTCACGGTCTGCTTCATGGTCTGGATGATGTTCGGCATCATCGGCATCCCCATCAAGAAGATGCTGGATCTGAACGCCACGCAGTTCGGCCTGCTCACGGCCATGCCCGTGCTCACGGGCTCGCTGGTGCGCGTGCCGCTGGGCATCTGGACCGACCGCTTCGGCGGGCGCATCGTGATGGCGGTGCTGAT
Source organism: Delftia sp. WY8 (assembly GCF_018437695.1). Taxonomy (NCBI): domain Bacteria; kingdom Pseudomonadati; phylum Pseudomonadota; class Betaproteobacteria; order Burkholderiales; family Comamonadaceae; genus Delftia; species Delftia sp. WY8. Next base: position 2,896,162 of record NZ_CP049795.1, on the reverse strand, counting down.
GGCCGTCACCGTGCCCGCGATCTGGGTGATGGGCTATGCCACCGAGTACTGGCACTTCCTGACCATCGGCCTGTTCGTGGGCCTGGCGGGCGGCTCGTTCTCGGTGGGCACGCCCTATGTGGCGCGCTGGTTTCCCAAGGAGCGCCAGGGCATGGCCATGGGCATCTACGGCGCGGGCAACTCGGGCGCGGCGGTCAACAAGTTCGTGGCGCCGGTGATCCTGGTGGCCTTCGGCTGGGCCGCCGTGCCGCATGCCTATGCGGCCATCATGCTGGGCGCGCTGGTGCTGTTCTGGCTGTTCAGCCACAGCGACCCGGCCCACCTGGTGCCCAGCAACGTGCGCTTCAGCGACCAGTTGAAGGCGCTCAAGGACCCGCGCGTGCTCAAGTACTGCCAGTACTACAGCATCGTCTTCGGCGGCTATGTGGCGCTGAGCCTGTGGATGGTGCAGTACTACGTGGGCGAGTACGGCCTGGACATCCGCGTGGCGGCCCTGCTGGCGGCCTGCTTTTCTCTGCCGGGCGGCGTGCTGCGCGCCATCGGCGGCTGGCTGTCGGACAAGTACGGCGCGCACAGCGTGACCTGGTGGGTGCTGTGGGTGTGCTGGATCTGCCTGTTCCTGCTGTCCTATCCGCAGACCGACTTCACGGTGCTCACCACCGAGGGCAGCACCCGCTTTCACCTGGGCCTGAACGTCTATGCCTTCACCGCGCTGATGTTCGTGCTGGGCATTGCCATGGCCTTCGGCAAGGCCAGCGTCTTCAAGTACATCAGCGACGACTACCCCGGAAACATCGGCGCCATCAGCGGCATCGTGGGCCTGGCCGGCGGCCTGGGCGGCTTCATCCTGCCCATCCTGTTCGGTGTGCTGCTGGACTGGACGGGCATCCGCTCCAGCGCCTTCATGCTGCTGTACGGCGTGGTCTGGGTGTCGCTGATCTGGATGTATTTCACCGAGGTGCGCCGCACCGACGTGCTCAACAGCCACGGCGGCCACAGCGATGTGCAGCCGGCCGCGCGCTGAACCGCAGGAGTTGCACATGCATGCGAACACCAAGACCGCCGCAAAGGCATCCGCGCGCAGCCGCCCCGGCAGCGTGCTGACCCTCTGGCGCCCCGAGGACAGGCAGTTCTGGGAGCGCGAGGGCGAGGCCATCGCCAGGATCAACCTCTGGATCTCGGTGCCCGCCCTGTTCCTGGCCTTTGCCATCTGGCAGGTCTGGAGCGTGGTGGCCGTGAACCTGCCCGCGCTGGGCTTCACCTACTCCACCAACCAGCTGTTCTGGCTGGCGGCGGCGCCCGCGCTGTCGGGCGCCACGCTGCGCATCTTCTATTCCTTCATGGTGCCGCTGATGGGCGGGCGCCGCTGGACGGCGCTGTCCACGGCCTCGCTGCTGATCCCGGCCATCGGCATCGGCTACGCCGTGCAGGACGCCAGCACCGGCTATCCGACCATGCTGATCCTGGCCCTGCTGTGCGGCCTGGGCGGGGGCAACTTCAGCTCCAGCATGGCCAACATCAGCTTCTTCTTTCCCAAGGAGCGCAAGGGCTCGGCCCTGGGCGTGAACGCGGGCCTGGGCAACCTGGGCGTGTCGGTGGTGCAGTTCCTGAGCCCGCTGGTGATCACGGCCGGCATCTTCGGCGTCTTCGGCGGCGATGCGCAGACCATCACCAAGGCCGGCGAGACCACCCGGGTCTGGGCGCAGAACGCGGCCTTCATCTGGGTGCCGTGGATCGCCATCGCCTCGCTGGCCGCCTGGTTCGGCATGAATGACATCGCCGACGCCAAGGCCAGCTTCGCGGCCCAGGCCGCCATCTTCCGGCGCAAGCACAACTGGGTGATGTGCCTGCTGTACCTGGGCACCTTCGGCTCGTTCATCGGCTTTGCCGCCGGCTTTCCGCTGCTGATCAAGAGCCAGTTCCCGGCGGTCAATCCGCTGGCCTATGCCTGGCTGGGCCCGCTGCTGGGCGCGCTGTCGCGGCCCTTTGGCGGCTGGCTGGCCGACAAGGCGGGCGGCGCGCGCGTGACGTTCTGGAACTTCCTCGTCATGGCCGTGGCCGTGGTGGGCGTGCTGTATTTCCTGCCCAAGGGCAGCGGCGGCTACGCGCTGGGCTTCGGTCCCGCCGAGGGCAGCTTCATGGGCTTCTTCCTGATGTTCCTGGTGCTGTTCCTGACCACGGGCATCGGCAACGGATCGACCTTCAGCATGATCCCGGCGATTTTCCTGGCGCTCAAGCAGAGCGAACTGGGCGCCCATCCCAGCGAGCAAGCGCAGGCCCATGCCCTCAAGGAGGGCAATACCGAAGGCGCGGCCGCCCTGGGCTTTGCGGGCGCGCTGGGAGCCTACGGCGGCTTCTTCATCCCCAAGAGCTACGGCAGCTCCATCGCCGCCACGGGCGGGCCCGAGCTGGCGCTGTGGGTGTTTGCCGCCTTCTATGTGCTGTGCGTGGGCGTGACCTGGTGGTACTACGCGCGCAGGAACGCCGAGATGCCCTGCTGAGCCCTGGGCTGCAAGCACTACTGCACCGAACAGCAACGCACCGCAACGAACAACAAGGAGTCCCGCGATGAGCCATTTTCTGGACAAGCTTTCCTACTTCTCCCTGCCCCGGCAGGAATTCTCCAACGGCCATGGCCAGGTGACGGGCGAGGACCGCACCTGGGAAGACGCCTACCGCGACCGCTGGGCGCATGACAAGGTGGTGCGCTCCACGCACGGCGTGAACTGCACGGGCTCGTGCTCGTGGAAGATCTACGTCAAGGGCGGCATCGTGACCTGGGAGACCCAGCAGACCGACTACCCGCGCACGCGCGCCGACCTGCCCAACCACGAGCCGCGCGGCTGCGCGCGCGGAGCCAGCTACAGCTGGTATCTGTACAGCGCCAACCGCGTCAAATACCCCATGGTGCGCGGCCGGCTGCTCAAGCACTGGCGCGCTGCCCTGGCCGTGGCCAGGAGCCCGGTCGATGCCTGGGCCGCCATCGTCGAGAACGAGGATGCGCGCAGCGAGTGGCAAAAGCAGCGCGGCCTGGGCGGCTTCGTGCGCAGCAGCTGGGACGAGGTCAACCGCATGATCGCGGCGGCCAACGTCTACACCATCAAGAAGCACGGGCCGGACCGCATCATCGGCTTCTCGCCGATTCCGGCCATGTCCATGATCTCGTATGCCGCAGGCAGCCGCTACCTGAGCCTGATCGGCGGCGTGTGCATGAGCTTCTACGACTGGTACTGCGACCTGCCGCCGGCCAGCCCCCAGACCTGGGGCGAGCAGACCGACGTGCCGGAGAGCGCCGACTGGTACAACTCCAACTTCATCATCGCCTGGGGCTCCAACGTGCCCCAGACGCGCACCCCCGACGCCCACTTCTTCACCGAGGTCCGCTACAAGGGCGCCAAGGTCGTGGCCGTCACGCCCGACTACTCCGAGGTCGCCAAGCTGGCCGACCTGTGGATGCACCCCAAGCAGGGCACGGACGCGGCCGTGGCCATGGCCATGGGCCACGTCATCCTCAAGGAGTTCTACTTCGGCGAGCGCGGCCGCCCGGCCTATTTCGAGGACTATGCGCGCCGCTACACCGACCTGCCGCTGCTGATCCGCCTCAAGCGCCAGCAACTGCCCGACGGCCGCACGGCCCTGGTTCCCGAGCGCTATGTGCGCGCCAGCGACTTCGACGGCCACCTGGGCCAGGACAGCAACCCCGAGTGGAAGACCGTGGCCTACGGCGAGGACGGCGGCGTGGCCCTGCCCAACGGCTCCATCGGCTTTCGCTGGGGCGAGGCCGGCCGCGCCGACGAGGGCCTGTGGAACCTCGAATCCAAGGAGGCGCGCACGGGCAACGACGTGCAGCTCAAGCTCTCGGTGCTGGACGGCCAGGGCGTGGACAGTGAAGTGGCCGACGTGGCCTTCCCCTACTTCGGCGGCCTGCAGTCGCCGGGCTTCGACGCCAACGAGCAGGGCACGGATGTGCTTCTGCGCCGCGTGCCCGTCTCGCGCATGGTGCTGGACGGCGAGGAGGCCATCGTGGCCACCGTGTTCGACCTGCTGGCGGGCAACTACGGCATCCACCGCGGTCTGGAAGGCGAGGGCGCTGATGGCGGCTATGACGCCGATGCGCCCTACACCCCGGCCTGGCAGGAAAAGATCACCGGCGTGCCGCGTGACCAGGTGATCGCCATTGCGCGCCAGTTCGCCGACAACGCCGAGAAGACGCGCGGCAAGTCCATGGTCATCATCGGCGCGGCCATGAACCATTGGTACCACTGCGACATGAACTACCGCGGCATCATCAACATGCTGATGCTGTGCGGCTGCATAGGCCAGAGCGGCGGCGGCTGGGCGCACTACGTGGGCCAGGAAAAGCTGCGCCCGCAGACCGGCTGGACCGCGCTGGCCTTTGCGCTGGACTGGCTGCGCCCGCCGCGCCAGATGAACTCCACCAGCTTCTTCTACGCCCACACCGACCAGTGGCGCTATGAGAAGCTGGGCGTGGAAGAGGTGCTGTCCCCGCTGGCCGACCGCAGCCAGTACGGCGGCGCCATGATCGACTACAACGTGCGCGCCGAGCGCATGGGCTGGCTGCCCAGTGCGCCGCAGCTGCAGGCCAACCCGCTGCAGCTGGTGCGCGACGCCCAGGCCCAGGGCCTGGACGTGAAGGACCACGTGGTGCAGTCCCTGCAGGACGGCTCGCTGTCCATGAGCTGCGAGGACCCCGACCACCCGGCCAACTGGCCGCGCAACATGTTCGTGTGGCGCTCCAACATCCTGGGCAGCTCGGGCAAGGGCCACGAGTACTTCCTCAAGCACCTGCTGGGCACCACCCATGGCGTGCAAGGAAAAGACCTTGGAGAACAAGACCCCCCCGATGCGCTGCGCGCCTCCCCCCAGGGGGCGGCCGGCTTGGGGCGGCCCGGCGCCGGCCATTCGGCCAAGCCGCAGGAAGTGCGCTGGCACGACAAGGCGCCCGAGGGCAAGCTGGACCTGCTGGTCACGCTGGACTTCCGCATGAGCACCACCTGCCTGTACTCGGACATCGTCCTGCCCACGGCCACCTGGTATGAGAAGAACGACCTCAACACCAGCGACATGCACCCCTTCATCCATCCGCTGTCGGCGGCCGTGGACCCGGCCTGGCAGGCCAGGAGCGACTGGGAGATCTACAAGGGCTTCGCCAAGTCCTTCAGCGAGGTCTGCGTGGGCCACCTGGGCGTGGAAAAGGACGTGGTGCTCACGCCGCTGATGCACGACACCCCCGCCGAGCTGGCCCAGCCCGATGGCGTGCGCGACTGGAAGAAGGGCGAGTGCGCCCTGATCCCCGGCAAGACCGCGCCGCAGATTGCCGTGGTCGAGCGCGACTATCCCAACCTCTACAAGCGCTTCACGGCCCTGGGCCCGCTGATGGACAGGCTGGGCAACGGCGGCAAGGGCATCGGCTGGAACACCGAGACCGAGGTGGAGCAACTGGGCGAGCTCAACGGCCTGGTGCGCGAGGAAGGCGTGAGCCAGGGCCGCCCGCGCATCGTCACCGACATCGACGCCACCGAGGTGGTGATGATGCTGGCGCCCGAGACCAACGGCCACGTGGCCGTCAAGGCCTGGGAGGCGCTGTCGAAGCAGACGGGGCGCGAACACGCCCACCTGGCCCTGCACCGCGAGGACGAGAAGATCCGCTTTCGCGACATCCAGGCCCAGCCGCGCAAGATCATCAGCTCGCCCACCTGGTCGGGCCTGGAAAGCGAGAAGGTCAGCTACAACGCCTGCTACACCAACGTGCATGAGCTGATCCCATGGCGCACCCTCACCGGCCGCCAGCAGTTCTACCAGGACCATCCGTGGATGCGCGACTTCGGCGAAGGCTTCGTCAGCTACCGCCCGCCCGTGCACATGAAGGCGCTGCAGGAAGTGCAGGGCCAAAAGCCCAACGGCCACCCCGAGATCGCGCTGAACTTCATCACGCCGCACCAGAAGTGGGGCATTCACTCCACCTATGGCGACAACCTGATGATGCTCACGCTGGCGCGTGGCGGCCCCATCGTCTGGCTCAGCGAGGACGACGCCAAGAGCGCCGGCATCGCCGACAACGACTGGGTGGAGCTGTACAACGCCAACGGCGCCATCGCGGCGCGGGCCGTGGTCAGCCAGCGCGTCAAGCCGGGCATGGTGATGATGTACCACGCGCAGGAGAAGACCATCAACACGCCGGGCTCGGAGATCACCGGCACGCGCGGCGGCATCCACAACTCGGTCACGCGCATCGTGCTCAAGCCCACCCACATGATCGGCGGCTACGCGCAGTACAGCTACGGCTTCAACTACTACGGAACCATCGGCACCAACCGCGACGAGTTCGTCCTGGTGCGCAAGATGCGCCGCATAGATTGGCTCGACGACGAAGCCGAGGCCGGCGCAGCCGCCCATGCCTGAACAACAAGGAGAAACACGATGAAAATCCGCGCACAGATCGGCATGGTGCTGAACCTGGACAAGTGCATCGGCTGCCACACCTGCTCCGTCACCTGCAAGAACGTCTGGACCAGCCGCCCCGGCGTCGAATACGCCTGGTTCAACAACGTCGAGACCAAGCCCGGCATCGGCTACCCGCGCGAGTGGGAAAACCAGGCCAAGTGGAACGGCGGCTGGATGCGCCGCACGGACGGCTCCATCGCGCCCCGCCAGGGCGGCAAGTGGAGCCTGTTGATGCGCATCTTCGCCAACCCCAACCTGCCCCAGATCGACGACTACTACGAACCCTTCACCTACGACTACGAGCACCTGCAGTCGGCCAGGGAAAGCAAGGCCGCGCCCACGGCGCGCGCGCGCAGCCTGATCTCGGGCCAGCGCATGGAGAAGATCGAATGGGGTCCGAACTGGGAGGAAATCCTGGGCGGCGAATTCAGCAAGCGCAGCCATGACGTGAACTTCGAGCAGATCCAGAAGGACATCTACGGCCAGTTCGAGAACACCTTCATGATGTACCTGCCGCGCCTGTGCGAGCACTGCCTGAACCCGGCCTGCGTGGCGTCCTGCCCCTCGGGCTCGATCTACAAGCGCGAGGAGGACGGCATCGTCCTCATCGACCAGGACAAGTGCCGCGGCTGGCGCATGTGCGTCTCGGGCTGCCCCTACAAGAAGATCTACTACAACTGGCAAAGCGGCAAGGCCGAAAAATGCATCTTCTGCTACCCGCGCATCGAGGCCGGCCAGCCCACCGTCTGCTCCGAAACCTGCGTGGGCCGCATCCGCTACCTGGGCGTGCTGCTGTACGACGCCGACCGCATCGAGGAGGCGGCCAGCGTGGAGCGCGACCGCGACCTCTACCAGGCGCAGCTGGACATCTTCCTGGACCCCAATGACCCCGAGGTCATCCGCCAGGCACGCATCGACGGCATCCCCGACGCCTGGATCGAGGCGGCCCAGTCCAGCCCCGTCTACAAGATGGCCGTGGACTGGAAGGTGGCCCTGCCGCTGCACCCCGAGTACCGCACCCTGCCCATGGTCTGGTATGTGCCGCCGCTGTCGCCCATCACCTCGGCGGCGAACGCCGGGCATCTCGACAGTGTCGGCCGCAGCCCCATCAATGGAGACCTGCCCGATGTCTCGCAGCTGCGCATCCCCGTGCAGTACCTGGCCAACCTGCTCACCGCCGGCGACACCACGCCCGTGGTGCGCGCGCTGGAGCGCATGCTGGCCATGCGCGCGTACCAGCGCAGCAAGCACGTGGACCAGGAACAGAACCTGGCCGTGCTCCAGTACGCGGGACTGACGGTGGACGAGGTCGAGGACATGTACCAGACCATGGCGATCGCCAACTACGAGGACCGCTTCGTCATCCCCTCGGCCCACCGCGAATACGCCGAAAGCGCGTTCGATTTGCGCGGCGGCTGCGGCTTCTCGTTCGGCAACGGCTGCTCCGACGGCAGCACCGACGCCAGCCTGTTCGGCGGCAAGAAGCCGCGCACCATCCCCATCCGCGCGCAAATGTGAGGACTGCCGCCATGTTCAATCACAACACATCCTCCCCCGTGCGCCTGACGCTGCGCGCGCTGGCCTGCCTCATCGGCTACCCCGGCGCCGAGCTGCGCGCCCTGCTGCCGGGCCTGATCGACGCCCTGCGCCTGGAGCAATCCGTGGCGCCCGCGCGGCTGCGCGAGTTGCAGCAGCTGGCCGAGCAGCTGCAGTCCATGGACCCCTTCGAGGCCGAGGCCCGCTACGTGGACACCTTCGACCGGGGTCACCAGACCTCGCTGCACCTGTTCGAGCATGTGCACGGCGACTCGGCCGACCGGGGCCCGGCGCTGATCGACCTGCAGCAGACCTACGAGCGCGCGGGCCTGGCCTTCGAGGCCGACGAACTGCCCGACCACCTGGCCGTGGTGGTGGAGTTCGCCTCCACCCAGCCGCCGGCCATCGCCCGTGAATTCCTGGGCGAGATGGCCCACATCCTCAACGCCCTGTTCACGGCGCTGGTGCGGCGCGACAGCCCCTACGCCAGCGTGATCGCGGCCGTGCTGGAGATCACCGGCCACAGGGCCGAGCGCGTGGAAATCCGCCCCGAGCCCGCCATGGACGAGGCCTGGGCCGAACCCGCCGCCTTCGACGGCTGCAGCAGCCAGGGCCAATCGCGCCCCGGCGCCGAGCAGCCTGTGCATTTCGTGCGCCGCACGGCGGCGCCCCAAGCCCAAGGACCCCGCCAATGGAGCCTGACATGACCCCCTCCTGGATAGACCACCTGCTCTTCGGCCTCTACCCCTACATCTGCCTGGCCGTGTTCTTCATCGGCAGCTGGCTGCGCTTCGACCGCGACCAGTACACCTGGAAGAGCGATTCCTCGCAGCTGCTGCGCAGCGGCAGCCTGCGCTGGGGCAGCAACCTGTTCCACATCGGCGTGCTGTTCCTGTTCTTCGGCCACACCGTGGGCATGCTCACGCCGCACTTCGTCTACGAGCCCTTCATGGCCGCAGGCGCCAAGCAGCTGCTGGCCATGGTCAGCGGCGGCATCGCGGGCACGCTGGGCTTCATCGGCCTCACCATCTTGCTGCACCGCCGGCTGTCGGACGTGCGCATCCGCGCCCACTCCAGGTTCAGCGACATCGCCATCCTCTGGCTGCTGTGGCTGCAGCTGCTGCTGGGCCTGGCCACCATCCCGCTGTCTGCAAAGCACATGGACGGCTCCATGATGATGGCCCTGGCCGAATGGGCGCAGCGCATCGTCACCTTCCGTGGCGGCGCAGCCGAGCTGCTGGCCGAGGCCGGCTGGGTGTTCAAGGCCCACATGTTCCTGGGCATGAGCATCTTCCTGGTCTTTCCCTTCACGCGCCTGGTCCACGTCTGGAGCGGCTTCGGCACCCTGGTCTACCTGCTGCGCCCCTACCAGCTGGTGCGCTCGCGCCGCCTGGGCCCGCCCGCATCGTCGGCACGCCGTGACGCCAAGCCCGGCCATTGAGGAGATCGACATGGAACATGGATGCAACGGATCGGGCGGCGGCCACTGCGGCTGCGCGTCTTCTGCCCCTTCTTCTTCTTCTTCTTCTGCCCCGATGGGGGATCTCCCGGCGATTCCCGAAGTGCCGGCCTTCCAGCCCGCGGGCGAGGCCGGTGCCGAGGTGGCCCGCATCAACAACACGCCGCTGCACGCACCCGGACAGCGCCCGCCCGAGCGCGAACTGCGCCAGCGCGCCTGCACCGAGCTGCTGCGCCAGGCGGCCCAGCGCGAAGGCCTGCTGGGCGCCGATGATGCGGCCGGCGACGACGGCGTCATCAGCGAGCGCGCCTCCCAGGCCATAGAGCAGCTGCTGGAGCAATCGCTGCACCTGCCCGAGCCTGGCGAGGACGCCTGCCGCCGCCACTTCGATGCCAACCCCGCGCGCTTCGCCCAGGGCGAGCGCGTGCGCCTGCGCCACGTGCTGTTTGCCGTCACGCCCGGCGTGGACGTGCGCGCCCTCACCCAGCGGGCCGAGGCCCTGCTGATCGAGCTGCGCTGCGCCGACGACGCCGGCCTGCGCTTTGCCGAGGCCGCGCGCCAATGGTCCAACTGCCCCAGCGGCCAGCACGGCGGCGAACTGGGCTGGCTGGGCCGCAGCGATTGCGCGCCCGAATTTGCGCGCGATGTCTTTGCCTCCCAGGAAATCGGCGTGCTGCCGCGCCTGGTGCACAGCCGCTTCGGCCTGCACGTGGTCGAGGTCTGCGCGCGCGAGGCGGGCGTTCTGCCCGACTGGCAGCAGGCGCGCCCGGCCGTCGCCCAGGCCCTGCACCAGCAGACCTGGGTGAGCGCGCTCCACCAGTACCTGCAAATGTTGGCCGGCCAGTCCGAAGTGGTGGGCGTGCGCATCAATGCGGCCGACTCGCCGCTGGTGCAATAGCCGGGGAAGTGCCCATGCCCGACGACGAACTGCTGCAGCGCCTGCGGCGCTTCCACGAGCACGCCTTCCCGCAGTACCGCGCGCAGTTCCGCACCCTGGTCGAAGAGGGTCAGCACCCCACTACGCTGTTCATCGGCTGCTCGGACTCGCGCCTCGTGCCCTACCTGCTCACGGGGGCGCCGCCGGGCGAGCTGTTCCTGGTGCGCAACGTGGGCGCCTTCGTGCCGCCGTACGACGGATCGCACGGCCACCACGGCACGGCGGCGGCCATCGAATTCGCCGTGCTCAACCTGCAGGTCAGCCGCATCGTGGTCTGCGGCCACAGCCACTGCGGAGCCATCAAGGCCCTGTATGGAGAAGTCTCGCCCGAGGCGCGCAACCTGCAGCGCTGGCTGGACCTGGGCCGCGAGGCCGTGCTGCCCGTGCAGGGCGGCCCCGAGGCGCTGCGCCGCACCGAGCAGCGCGCCGTCGTGCTGCAGCTCGAACGGCTGATGGCCTATCCCATGGTGCGATCGCGGGTAGAGGCCGGGCAGCTCAGCCTGCACGGGTGGCACTATGTCATCGAAGACGGCGAAGTCCATGTCTTCGATGTCCAGACCGGCCGCTTTGTTGCGGCATCTCAAGCTCCGCACAGCGGCACCGGGCCGTACCCGCCCTACGTGGAGCATGATGGACAAGTGCTTGTCGACTGAGGCCCGAGCAAGTGCCAGGGACGGCGGCAGGCAAGTCAACACGGGAGCCATGCCAATGCATCGCGAAAACCTGGGCCGCGCGCAGGACGCGGCGGATCTGCAGCCCATCAGCCTCGATGTGCTGCGCGAGAAATATCTCAAGGACGGCGAGACCGGCGTGGGCGAGCTCTACGCCCGCGTGGCCCGCGCCCTGGCCTCGGTCGAGCCCGAGGCGCGCCGCGCCGAATGCGAGGCCCTGTTCCTGGCCAACCTGCAGGCCGGCGCCATAGGCGCGGGGCGCATCATGAGCGCGGCCGGCACCGACTTGCAGGCCACGCTGATCAACTGCTTCGTGCAGCCCGTGGGCGACTGCATCCAGGGCGTGGACGACGGCGGCTACCCCGGCATCTACGAAGCCCTGCGCGAAGCCGCCGAAACCATGCGCCGCGGCGGCGGCGTGGGCTACGACTTCTCGCGCATCCGCCCCCGCGGCGCCGAGGTGCGCGCCACCGCCTCGCTGGCCTCGGGCCCGTGCAGCTACATCAACGTCTTCGACCAGTCCTGCGCCACCGTGGAAAGCGCGGGCGCGCGGCGCGGCGCCCAGATGGGCGTGCTGCGCATCGACCACCCCGACGTGCTCGAATTCATCACCGCCAAGCGCACGCCGGGCCGCTGGAACAACTTCAACGTCTCGGTTGGCGTCAGCGACGCGTTCATGCAGGCCGTGGCCGAAGACCAGCCCTGGCACCTGGTGCACCGCGCCCGCCCCGGCACCGCCCTGCTGGATCAGGGTGCCCACCAGCGCGCCGACGGCCAGTGGGTCTACCAGACCCTGCCCGCCCGCACGCTGTGGGACACCATCATGCGCTCGGCCTACGACTTCGCCGAGCCCGGCATCCTCTTCCTGGACCACATCAACGACGACAACAACCTGCGCTACTGCGAGGAGATCGCGGCGACGAATCCTTGCGTCACGGCAGATACCTGGGTACTCACCGAGTCGGGACCAGCCCAGGTTGCAGACCTCGTCGGAAAGACATTTGGCGCCGTGGTCGACGGCCAGGTTTATGCCACCGAAAGCGCGGGCTTCTTTGCCACCGGCCGCAAGCCGGTGCTGCGGCTGACCACACGCGAGGGCCAGGTGCTGCGCCTGACCGCAGACCATCTGGTGCGGCGTGTCGCTCGCCGTACGCGCTATGCGTTGCAGGCTGAATGGACTCCGGCCGCCCAACTGCAGGCAGGCGATGAGGTACTGCTGCACAACCACCGTGCGTTTCAAGGCTGGGATGGGCAGGGCACCGAGGCCGAAGGCTACCTGTTGGGCCTGCTGATAGGCGATGGAACCCTCAAGGCCGACAAGGCCGTGATCAGCGTATGGGCGCCCGAGCTGCGCCAGGTTGCAGGCAACGCCGGCAGTGCGGTGGCCTATGCCGCCACGGGCGCGGCAGGCATCATGCAGGCCGCTGAGGCTGCAGCAGCCAGCTTGCGCCACCGCGCGGATTTCCGTGGATTCCAGCGGCCAGTGGCGGGACGTGGCGAGTCGCGCATGGCCAGTGCCGCATTGCGCGATCTGGCGCTTGGCATGGGGATGGAGCCAGGGCGCAAGTGCATCACCAAGTCCATGGAAGCGGCCTCTTCTGCATTTTCCGCAGGGCTGCTGCGCGGCCTGTTTGATGCCGATGGATCGGTCCAGGGCACACAGGACAAGGGCGTGAGCCTGCGCCTGTCCCAGAGCGATTCTGAGTTGCTGCGTACCGTGCAGCGCATGCTGCTGCGCCAGGGCATGGCGTCGACGATTTATGAGAACCGTCGGCCAGCCCAACTGCGCGCTATGCCCGACGGCAAAGGCGGCCAGCGCGACTATGCAACCCAGGCACAGCATGAACTGGTCATCAGCGGCGACAACCTTGGCATCTTTGCCGACCGCATAGGCCTTGCGGATACCGACAAGGCCGAACGGCTGGAGCAGGCCCTGGCCCAGTACCGGCGCACCCCGAACCGTGAGCGCTTCACTGCCACCGTCCAGGCGTTGGAGAGCGACGGCGAGGAAATGGTCTATGACGTCACGGTGGCAGACTGCCACGCCTTCGACGCCAATGGCCTGTATGTGCACAACTGCGGCGAACAGCCGCTTCCCTCCTACGGATGCTGCGACCTCGGCCCCGTCATCCTCACGCGCTTCGTGCGCCATCCGTTCGGTTTCGCGGGCGAGCCTGCGTTCGACTTCGAGGCCTTCGAGCGCGCCGTGGCCGTGCAGGTGCGTGCGCTGGACAACGTGCTGGAGCTGACCTGGTGGCCGCTGCCGCAGCAGCGCGAGGAAAGCGAGGCCAAGCGGCGCATCGGCGTGGGCTTCACCGGCATGGGCAATGCGCTGGCCATGCTGCGCCTGCGCTACGACGCGCCCGAGGGCCGGGCCATGGCCGCGCGCATTGCCGAGCGCATGCGCGATGCGGCCTATGGCGCCTCGGTGGAGCTGGCGCGCGAGAAGGGGGCCTTCCCCAAGTTCGACGCCGATGGCTACCTGGCCGAAGGCACCTTCGCCAGCCGCCTGCCCGAGGCGCTGCGCCAGCGCATACGCACGCACGGCATACGCAACAGCCACCTGCTGTCCATCGCGCCCACGGGCACGGTCAGCCTGGCCTTTGCCGACAACGCCTCCAACGGCATAGAGCCGCCGTTCTCCTGGACCTACAAGCGCAAGAAACGCACGGCCGATGGCGGCAGCGCCGAGTACGCGGTCGAGGACCATGCCTGGCGCCTGTACCGCTCGCTGGGCGGCGACGTGCAGCAGCTGCCCGAGTACTTCGTCAGCGCGCTGCAGATGCCTGCGGCCGGCCACATCGCCATGATGCAGGCCGTGCAGCCCTTCGTGGACACGGCGATCTCCAAGACCGTCAACGTGGCCGCCGACTACCCCTACGAGGACTTCAAGGACCTGTACCGCCAGGCCTGGAAGGCAGGCCTCAAGGGCCTGGCCACCTACCGGCCCAACACCATCCTGGGCGCCGTGCTCGAGACCCATGCGCCCGAATCTGCTGAACAGCCGGCCTCCCCTGCGCCGGCGGGAGCGGCGGCTTCCGCACCCGACCCGCTGCGCACCGTGATAGAAAGCCGCCCGCAGGGCGCGCTGGACGCCGTGGCCGAGAAGATCGAGTACTGGACCCAGCAAGGCCCCAAGCGCCTGTACCTGGTCGTCTCCTTCCTGCCCGTGGTCCTGCCCGATGGCCGCACGGTGGACCGCGCCATCGAATTCTTCATGCCCGTGGGCCAGAGCGGCGAGTCCCAGCAATGGGTGACCTCCAGCATGCGCCTGCTGTCACTGGCCGCGCGCGGCGGCTTCCTGGAGCGCGCCCTCAGCGACATGCGCAAGGTGGCCTGGGACCGGGGCCCCGTGCGCCTGGGCACCCACCAGCGCGAAGACGGCGCGCGCGTGCCCATGTGGCACGACTCCGAAGTGGCCGCCATCGCCTATGCGGTGCAGAGCATCCTGGCGCGGCGCGGCAGCGGCGCGCCGCCCGCCCCATCGCCGCTGCCCGAGCCCGAGGCCCTGGCCACCGACCCCATGGTCATGGCCGGCCGCAAATGCGAGGAATGCGGCGCCCATGCCGTGATCCGCAAGGACGGCTGCGAGTACTGCACGGCCTGCGGCAACCTGGGGAGCTGCGGGTGAAAGTTACCGTGGCCCCGTGCACCATAATCTGCAGTCCTTTGTGGAATGGCTTGCACAGGTCGCCGTGGCGGTGATGTCGCATTCGCGGGAGAGGTTGTTGAGATGGCACAGATCGAAGGTTTCAGGGTCCGCAATTACAAGGCGCTGCGTGACATCACGCTGGGCAAGCTTTCGACCGATCAAAAAGGTGATCCGCTGACCCCTTTCACGGTGGTCATCGGCAAGAACGGGGTGGGCAAAAGCACGCTGTTCGATGCCTTTGGCTTTGTGGCTGACTGCCTGAACACGGATGTGGAGACCGCCTGTGACGACAAGCTGCGCGGTGGCTTCGAGCGCATGCGCGCTCTTGGCGTCAATGAAGCGATTCAGTTCGACATCTACTACCGCGAGGGGCCGGGCGAGCGCCCCATCACCTACGAGCTGGCCATCAACATGGATGCGAGCGGCCGGCCGTTTGTGGAATCCGAAGTCCTGAAACAGCGCCGCAAAGGCCAGAAGCACGGCAGGCCTTATCCGTTTCTGCGCTTGAATCACGGGATTGGCAAGGTCTGGGCCGGGGAAGAGGCAGTCGAGGCAGAGAGCGACGAAGAAGACCGTGCCCAGGAAGACGTTGAGCTGACAGATCTGCGCCAACTTGGCATTGCCACGCTGGGAACCCTGAAAGAGCACCCGCGCATCAAGCGCTTTCGGGACTTCCTCAAGGGCTGGTACCTGTCCTATTTCCACCCCGATGCCGCGCGGACCATCCAGCCGGCGGGAGTGCAGCGCCACCTCAATGTGCATGGCGACAACATCGGTAACGTGGTCCAGTACATGGAGCGCGAGCACAAGGCGCGCTTCCAGGTCATCCTGGACCGCATCGCCACCAAGATCCCCGGGGTGACGAGCATCGACACCAAGGTCACGGACGACAAGCGCGTGCTGCTGAGATTCAACGACGGTGCGTTTGCCGATCCGTTCTATGCGTCCCAGATGTCCGATGGCACCTTGAAAATCTTCGCCTACCTGCTGTTGATGGAAGACCCCGAGCCGCCACCGTTCATCTGCATAGAAGAACCGGAGAACGGCCTGTATCACCGCTTGCTGGAAGCCTTGGCCAACGAACTGCGCAGCCACGCCACCGGCAAGAAAGGGGCTCCGCAGGTCGTTGTCACCACGCACCAGCCTTACTTTGTGGATGCGCTCTCGCCCAAGGAGGTCTGGATTCTGGAGAAGGGTGAGGACGGCTTCTCTGCCATCCGCCGCGCCTCCGACATTGAACTGGTTCGCAACCTCGTGGAAGAGGGCCTGCCTCTGGGGGGGCTCTGGTACAGCGACTACCTGGACGCGAGGTGAGCATGCATATCGAGGTGCTGGTGGAGGATGGTTCAGGCGCACGGCTGGTCGAAACGTTGCTGCCGCAGATCATTGGCGAACAAGGCCAGCCGCACACCTGGCGAATCCACGATTTCAAGGGGATCGGCCGCATCCCCAAAGGACTCGGCAAGAAAGGCGATCCCGTCAAGATGACCTTGCTTGACAGGCTGCCGGGGATTCTGCGAGCGCATGGCAAGACGCACGGCATTGATGCCGTCGTGGTGGTTCTTGACAGCGACACACGCGACTGCAGGCAATTTCTTGGCGAACTGGACGCGATACTCCAGCAATGTGACCCCGCGCCCCGAACCCTGTTTCGCCTCGCCATCGAGGAGATGGAGGCTTGGTACCTCGGCGATCGCCAGGCGCTGATTGCCGCCTACCCCAAAGCAAAAAAGGATGTGCTGGCCCGCTACCGGCAAGACAGCGTTTGCGGCACCTGGGAACTGCTGGCCGACGCAATCCATCCGGGCGGCCACGCCGCCATCAAACATGCCGGCTGGCCGTTGCCGGGGCAGATCAAGCATGAGTGGGCCAGGAACATAGGCCCGCACCTGGATGTGGAGCGCAATGAATCGCCAAGCTTTGGCAAATTCCGCGATGGCTTGCGGCGGCTGACTGCCGGGCAGGGATGAAGCGCAGGCGTTGCGCTACCCTGTCTTTGTCGAGAGTCTTGCTGGACAAAAAATGAACCACGATCCTGCACAGCGAACCTCCACGCTTCCAGGCTGGAGCGCACCGGCCGTGGGCTTCGACCAGCCCTTCGAGATGCTCGAAGCCTGCCACGAGCGCGTGCTGCGCATGCTGGCGCTGCTGGACCGGCTGCGTGTGCATCTCCGGACCAAAGGTTGCGACGACAGCGCACGCCAGGCGGCGCGCGACATCCTGCGCTACTTCGACCAGGCGGCGCCGCTGCACCATGAGGACGAGGAACTGCATGTCTTCCCGCCGCTGCTGGAGCAGGGCGATGCGCAGACCGTGGCCCTGGTGCAGCGCCTGCAGCGCGAGCACGGCCTGATGAGTGCCGACTGGGCGCTGGCGCGCCAGCCGCTGCTGGACATGGCCGAGGGGCAGTCCCAGGGCTTTGGCGCGGCTGACGAGGAGGTGTTCGAACGCTTCGCGGCCTGCTATGCCAGCCATGTCGAGAATGAAGAGCGGCTGGCCTACCCGCAGGCGCGTGGCATGCTGCCAGAGGCAGCGCAGGCGGCCATGGGCCGCGAGATGGCGGTGCGGCGGGGCGCGGACCTGTCACGGAGATAGCGCCGCCGGCAGCGCGCGGGAGCCGGCGCGGCGATACTCGCAGGCTTTGGACCTGCCCCCGCCTCGCCTGCCATGCCCGAGCGCCGCCCCATTTTCCTGCTTCGCATCGCACTGACCCTGCTGGGCGCCCTTGCCGCCGCCCAGCTGTGCCTGTGGCTGCGCACGCCGCTGCCCTGGATGCTGGGGCCGCTGATCGCCACCTCGCTGGCCTCCATCCTGGGCGCGCCCACGGCCAGTTCGGGCCGGCTGCGCAACGGCGGGCAGTGGATCATCGGCGCCTCGCTGGGCCTGTACTTCACGCCGGCCGTGGTGCAGTTGATCGCGGGGCTGTGGTGGGCGATTGCCGTGGCCATTGTCTGGGCGCTGCTGCTGGGCTGGGGCTTCGGCGCCTGGCTGTACCGCGTGCATGCGCCGCGCATGCCGCAGATACCGGCGGGCGAGATGCGCGCCACCACCTATTTCGCTGGCGCCATTGGTGCGGCGTCGGAGATGACGCTGCTGGCCGAGCGCGAGAACGCGCGCACCGACCTGGTGGCGGCCAGCCACAGCCTGCGCCTGGTCATCGTCACCGTGAGCATTCCGTTCGCGCTGCAGTGGAGTGGCCTGCACGGGCTGGAGGGGCTGACGCCGCCCAGCATCCGCATCGTCGAATGGCCGGGGCTGGCGCTGCTGGCCGTGCTCACGGGCCTGGGCGCCTGGGCCATGGACCGGCTCAGGCGCGCCAACCCCTGGTTCCTGGGCGCGCTGCTGGTGTCCATGCTGCTGACCATGTGCGGCCAGGAACTGTCGGCCGTGCCCCAGGCCCTGGTCAATGCGGCGCAGCTGGTGATCGGCATCAGCCTGGGCGTGCGCTTCAAGCGCGAATTCCTGCACACCGCGCCGCGCTGGCTGGGCTCCGTGGCCGTGGGCACCGTGGGGCTCATGGCGATCTGCGCGGGCTTTGCCTGGCTGCTGCACCTGGCCGTGGACCTGCCCTGGGTCACGCTGCTGCTGGGTACCTCGCCGGGCGGCATCACCGAGATGGCCATCACCGCCAAGGTGCTGCAGCTGGGCGTGCCCGTGGTCACGGCCTTCCAGGTCTGCCGGCTGATCGCCGTGCTGCTGCTGGTGGCGCCGCTGTTCCGCTGGGTGGAGGCGCGCGGGCCGGCCGCGTCGCGCACGGCCTAGGGCCCGCCTCACCACAGTCCACTGTCGCTGGTCGATACCGCAATCGCCCCACCGGCCAGCGCCTGCTGGACCTGCTCCTGGCTGCAGACGAAGCCCGAGGCCACGAGCGGCGGCAGGATGCGGCGCTCGGCCTCGGTGATATGGGCCAGCATGGGGGCGGGCATGATCTGCACGAGGTTGGGGTCGCTCTGCTCCACGGCCTTGATGCTGCGCGGCCAGGTGGAGCGGTCGGTGACGAAGACCTTTTGCATGGTCAGCAGCCCGGCCTTGTTGGCGCGCTGGATGGTGGCCACGCGCGTGGACAGCAGGCTGCTGGCGCCCAGGTCCACAAGGTAGTCCACGCCGCCCTTGTCGGGCGAGATGCCGTCGCAGCTGTCGATATTGACGATGGCGATCTTGCCCGCCCCGGTGATGGTGGAGATCACCGAGCGCAGCCGGCGCAGTTCGATGTTGGCGACGATGGCGACTTCGGCCTGGCTGGCCAGCAGCGCGTCCATCTGCTCGGCCCCGTACAGGGTGGCGATGACGGGGCGGCGCGCCAGCCGCGCGCCCAGGGAGTTGTCCGGGCGGCCCATGTCAGAGGTCCAGCCCCAGCTTGCCGGGGTTGAGCAGGTTCTTGGGGTCCAGCATGCGCTTGGTGGCCTCCAGCAGCGCAAAGGCCGGGCCCAGCGATTGCCGCATGTAGGGCGCGCGCAGCAGGCCCACGCCGTGGTGGTGGCTGAGCGTGGCGCCGTGGCGCAGCAGCACGGCGTTGGCCGCGTCCCAGGCCGCGCGGTACCACTGGGCACGCTGGTCCACGGCCACCTCGCCGCGCAGCGAAAAGTACAGGCAGGCGCCATCCACATAGGCATGCGACTGGTGGGCCGAGCCGGCCAGGGTGCCGGGGATGGCCTGCAGGGCGGCGACCACTTCCTCGTAGATGGCCGGCAGGTCTTTCCAGGGGCCGCACATCTCCAGCGTGTCGGCGACGAAGCCCGGGCCTTTCTTGAAGCCCTCGGCGCTCTTGCCGGTCAGGTAGCGCGTGTCCAGCCAGCGCTCCAGGGTGGCGGCGCCGTCGAGCCGTTCTCCCAAGGGTGCGCACACACGTTCGCAGATGGCCATGACGGCATCGACGATCTCGGGCGCGCCTTCGTCGGCGATCAGCAGCACGTTGAGGTCGCTGCGGCCGAATTGCACGCCGCTTTCCAGCGCGTCGTACAGCCGCAGCGCGGCGGGGTTGGCGCCTTGCTGCAGGATCTGGCGGCAGGCCTCCAGGCCCTGGGCAAAGCTGGCAAAGCCATAGGCGATGGCACGGCCGTGGTCGGGCAGGCGGTGCAGCTTGAAGCGGATGCGCACGATCACGCCCAGCGTGCCTTCCGAGCCGATGAACAGCTGCTGCAGGTCCGGCCCGATGGCCGCGCGCGCGTAGCCGCCCACGGTGACGAGGCGGCCATCGGCCAGCACCACGTCCATGCCGTGGACCATGTCCTCGATCTTTCCGTAGCGCGTGGACAGCTGGCCCGCGCCCCGGCAGGCCACCCAGCCGCCCACGGTGCTGATGCCGAAGGACGAGGGCCAGTGGCCCATGGTCATGCCGTGGCGGCGCTGGATGGTTTCCTCGAACACGTCGCCGAACATGCCGGCCTCGACCTCGACGATCTGGCTTTGCTCGTCCATGGCGATGAAGCGATTGAGTTCGCACAGGTCCAGCACGATGCCGCCGCGCAGGGGCAGGGCCGCGCCCGTGACGTTGCTGCGCCCGGCCGAGACGGTGACGGGAATGGCGTGTTCATCGGCAATGCGCATCACGGCCTGCACCTGCTCCACGGTGGATGCATGGGCGATGACGGCCTGCGGCGTGGCCGGGTGGCCCGAGGTCTCGGCCACCATGGTGCGGGCCCACCAGTCGCGCGTGCCGGCAACGATGTCGGCGCGCTCGGTCTGCACGCGGTCGCAGGCGGCGCGCAGCGCGGCGAGCACGGCCTCGGGCACGGCCACGGGCTCGTGCTGCAGGCCGCAGGCAGGACCTTCGGAGGCAGGGCGGTCGGCTGCGGGTGCGGCCTGCGCCGCCCAGCCCGGGGTCGTGGGGGCGCCCACCACGTAGTTGCGGCGGTTGTAGCCGCGGGCGATTGCGTCTTTGCTCAGCATTGGATGTCTCCCATCAAAATCTGTTTTTCGCGCTCCATGGCGCGGCGGTAGTCGTGGATCTGCTGCGCTATCTGCGCAGGTGCCAGCCCCAGTTCCTGGGCCAGGATGTCGCCCACGCGCGCTGCGGCGCGGGCCGATGCATCGCGCGCCATGAGCCGGGCGCGCATGCGGCGCGAGAGCACGTCTTCCACCGTGCGCGCCATTTCGTGGCGCGCGGCGTAGACGACTTCGGCCTCGGTGTGGGGCAGTCCCTCGACGATGGGCCGGGCCAGCGCGGGATGCGCGTCGAGGATGTCGCTGACGAAGCGCGCTTCCGTGCCGTAGCGCTCGCCCAGGTGGGCCGACAGTCCGCCCGTGGCCGTGATGGCCTGGGCGTCGTAGCCGGCCGCGCCCAGCAGGAAGGCCGAGGCGGTGGTGCAGCGCGTGCGCCGGCCCAGCAGCTTTTCCACGGCGTCCACGGTCTGCTCGGCCATGTGGCGCGAGGTGGTGAGCTTGCCGCCGACGATGGTGACCAGGCCGTCGCCGGCCACATGGATCTCGTGGTTGCGCTTCATCTCCACGGTCTTGCCGCCGGGCGGGCCGACCAGGGGGCGGCAGCCGGCGATGGAGCCGACCACGTCCTCGGGCGACAGGTCCACCTTGAGCGCCGATCGCGCGCCTTCGAGCAGGAAGTCCAGCTCGGCGCGCGTGCAGTGCACGTCGTCCAGGCTGCCCGCATAGTCCTCGTCGGTGGTGCCCAGGTAGGAGACATCGCCCCAGCGCGTGATGGTGGCGCGCCGGCTGCGGCCCGGCACGGGGATGGTGACGGTGCAGTCGTTGCGTATGCGCAGCCAGGGAATGGCCACGTGCACGCCCTTGGCGGGGCGCACGTGCAGCTGCGCCTGCTGGTCGGGCCTGCGGCCATCCCAGTCGCGCAGCCAGACGCCCGTGGCCATGACCACGCTGCGCGCGCGCACCGTGATCTCGCGGCCATCGGCCTGGACGATGGCGCCGTCCACGCCGCCGTGGGCGTTGCGCGTGATGGCGGTGGCCCGGGCATGGTTGAGCACGGCCGCGCCATGGAAGGCCGCCGTGCGCGCCACGGCCAGCGTGAGCCGCGCATCGTCCACGCGCGCATCGAAGTACATGTAGCCGCCCAGGAGCTGCTCTTCGCGGAAGGTCGGGCAGTGCGACAGCACCTCGGCCTTGCCGAGCTTGCGGTGCAGGATGCCTTCGCGCCAGCCGCCGGCCAGGTCGTAGGTCCACAGCAGGCTGCCGAAGGCCTTGGCCAGGCGGGCGTCGAAGACGCCGTCGCGCTCCATCACGGGAAACAGGAAGGGCAGGCGCTGCACCAGGTGGCGCGCATTGCGGCGCAGGCGCTGGCGCTCCAGCAGCGAGTGCCGCACCAGCCCCAGGTTGCCCTGTTCGATGTAGCGCAGGCCGCCGTGCACCATCTTGGAGGACTTGGACGAGGTGCCCGAGGCGAAGTCGTCCTTCTCCACCAGCGCCACGCGCAGGCCGCGCAGGCTGGCGTCCAGCGCCGCATAGGCGCCGGTGATGCCGCCGCCGATGACCAGCAGGTCGAATGCCTCGTCACCCAGCCGAGCCAGCTGGTCCGCGCGCTGCAGCTGCAGCGGCGCGGTCTGGGTCAGTGCGGCGCTGTCCCTGCGCTCCTTGCCAAAGGGCCATTGCATCATGCGCAGCCCTCCAGGGCGGCGCTGCGGCCGGGGGCCCGGGCGCGGGCCAGTTCGTCGCCCACGCGGGCGCGCCAGATGCGGCGGCGCTCGCCGCGCTCGTCGGCGGCCATGCGCGGGGTGAAGACCGCTTCGGTGCGCAGCGTGGCGCAGGCCTGCTCCAGCCCGTCCCACAGCAGGCCTGCGCTGCCGGCCATGAAGGCGATGCCGCGCAGGCTGGCCTTGTCGGTATCGGCCAGGCGGCGCACGGGCAGGCCGCCCAGGTCGGCCTGGATCTGCAGCAGCGCATCGCTGCCCGACAGGCCGCCGCCCACCAGCAGCTCGCCCACCTCGGTGCCTGCGGCCGCCTCGTCCGCCTGCACGCAGGAGGCCACGGAATGCGCAATGCCTTCGAGGATGGAGCGCGCCAGCTGCGGCCGCGAGGTGGCCATGGACACGCCCGAGATCGAGGCCCGCGCGCCCGGCTCCATGGCCGGCAGGCGCAGGCCGGTGAGCGCGGGGATGAAGACCAGGTCGGCCGGCGTCTCGGCCTCGCGGGCCAGGGCGCTGATCTGCTGCGGGTTGTCGAACCACTGCAGCTTCTCGCAGACCCAGTTGAGCGCCGATCCCGTGGTGGGCACATAGGTCTCGATGGCATAGCGCGAGACACCGTCCATGCGCCGCGCCGTCATGGTCAGCGAGCTTTCATGGGCCGCGTCATGCGCGGGCAGCTTTGTTCCCGTGAGCACATCGACGAAGCTGCCCGTGCCATGCACGCACAGCGCCTGGCCCCGCTCCAGGCAGCCCAGGCCCACCGCGGCCGCATGCTGGTCGCCCGCGCAGGCCAGGATGGGCACGGCCAGGCCCAGCAGCTCGGTGCGCGTGCGGCCGAAGTCCTGCACGTCCTCGCACAGGCGGGGCAGCAACTCGGCGGGAAACTCCAGCGCGTCCAACCAGTCCTGCAGGTAGCGGTGATCGCCCAGCGCATAGGCGTTGCCCGAGGTCACATTGGTGGGCGTGGTGACCACGGCGCGCGCATCCGACAGATGCCACAGCAGCCAGGCGGCGCTGCTGCCAGGCCTGGGCCACGGCCGGGCATTCGCGCAGCTTGTGCGCGGCCCACAGGTAGGGCGAACGCACGCCCACGGGCCGGCCCGCGTGACGGATCAGCCGGGCATCCCAGTCGCCGGCCAGCAGGGCCAGTTCGTCGCGGTGGCGCGAGTCCTGCCAGACCATGATGGGCGCCAGCGAACGGCCCGTGGCCGTGTCCCAGAGCACGGCCGAGCAGCGCTGGTTGGCAATGGCCAGGGCCACGATCTGCTGGCCGCTGCCCTGGGCGCGGGCGATGGCGCGGCGGCACACGTCCAGCGTGCGCTCCAGCAGCAGGTCGGCGTCCTGCTCGACCACGCCGGGGCGCGGGCAGTGGATTTCCAGCGGCAGATAGTCCTGGGCGGACACCTGCCCGTCGCGCCCCACGACGGCGGCGCGCGTGCCCGAGGTGCCTTCGTCGATGCAAAGGATCACGGCTTCATGGTGCATGGGGTGTTCTCTTTCAGGCGGTGGTTTGAGCGATCTTGGCGGGCGGGGCGGCGTCGTCCGCGAACTGAGGCGCGCCGGGCTCGTCGTCGGGGTTCACCGTGGTGCGCGTGGGGTCCCAGCGGATGGAAAAGCAGACGATGCTGGCCAGCAGCGGCACCACGGACAGGATGAGGAAGGTGTTCTCCAGCCCGTACTGCTGGCGGAACAGCGGGAACACCAGCAGCCCCAGCGCCGCGCCCATGGCGCCCAGCGCACCGATCACGCCATTGGCGCCCGCGCGCAGCTCGCTGCGGAACGACAGCGTGGACAGGCTCTTGCCGTTGGCGCCGGGCCCGCCCGAATGAAAGAGGATGAACAGCGAGGGCACGGCCACGGCCAGCCAGATCGGCATGCGGCCGTTGAACAGGCCCAGCACCAGCAGCATCAGGAACACCAGCGCAAAGCCGAAGGCCGAGGCCCGCCGCAGGCCCAGCCTGCGCCCGATGACGGGCGACAGGAAGCCGCCGACGATGCCGAACACGTTGAACACCAGCGCGCCCAGCGTGGCCTCGCGGAAGTCCTTGCCGAACAGCGAGGCGCTGATCAGCGGCAGGTACCAGCCCACGGCAAAGTATTGGATGGACTGGCCTATCTGCACCGTAGCCGCCAGCAGCGTGCGCGGCAGGTAGATGCCGCGAAAGATCAGCAGCACATTGGCCAGCCCGCGCCGCGCCGGGTTGAGCACGGGAAGGCGTTCGGCGGGCGGCGCGGCCTCGAAGCGCTGGCCGTGTGCGCCGTAGATGCGCGTCATGGCGCGGGCGGCGTCATCCAGCCGCTCCTTGCGTGCCAGCCAGGTCGGGCTTTCCACCAGCAGCGCGGCCTGCATGCCCAGGATGAACAGGCCGAACACCGCCGTGGCGGCCACCGAATAGCGCCACAGCGAATCGCCCACATCCCAGGAATGGAACCACAGCGCCAGCACCAGGTTGCTGCACACGGCCATGTACCACATGCCCTGCCAGACATTGAGCCGGCTCTTGAGGCGGGCGGGCGTGAATTCGGCCAGCACCGCCATGGCGATGGCGAAGTCGATGCCATAGGCCGCGCCCACGAAGAAGCGTCCGAAGAGGATGGTGGCGTAGTCGGGCGCCATGCTGACCAGCAGCGCGCCGGCCACGGCCAGCACCTTGGCGATGACCAGCGGGCGCATGCGGCCCCAGCGGTCGGCCATCCAGCCGCCGATGGGATTGAAGGCGATGGACACCCAGGAGGCCAGCGACGTCATCCAGGCCACTTCGGCCGGCGTCAGCCGCTGGTCGCGCGTCATGGGGCCCAGGCCCACGCTGAGTGCGGAGTTGGAGAATGCGTCGAGGAAAAGTCCGCCGAGGGCCAGCCACCAGATGGTGCCGGCGCGGCCTGAAATGCCCTGGCGTGCGTCGATGTAGGCGATGACATCCTGAACGCCGCGAACCCTGTGGATGCTGGTCTGCATGCTGGCCTCCTGTGTTTCTGCAAGAGGCCGGCAAACCGTACAGGCGCGACAAGACCATCTCACAGATGGTCTTCAAATCTTGAACCTGTGCGGCGATTCTAGGCAGCAGGCGCAGCCTGCGGATCGGTGAAAGCACCAGGGTGCGCGCAATGGCCGCGCCCAAAGAAAAGGCCCGCCGCAGGTTCTCTGCGGCGGGCCTGGCGCGAAGTCCCTTCACGGGACCGTGCGCTGTGTGCTGTCAGTGGACCACGACAGGCTGCTGGGCCAGGCCGGCGTAGCGCTCCAGGGCGTCCTCGACCTCTTCCTCGGTGGGGGCGTCCTGCTGCCAGGCGATGATCTGCTTCTGGAACATCTCGGCCCAGGATCCATCCAGGTAGACCTCCTTGCCCGAGCGCTTGTCCACGATTTCGAAGCCGTGGCGTGGCAGCTGGCGGGCGGCATCGACCGCAGCTTCGCCGGCCGCTGCATCCGGATCCATGTCGGGACGCAGATGGAGCACCACAAAAGATTCGGAGTCGTAAAGCATTTGCATGGTGTTCCCTTTCTGGCCCGTTGCCGGGCGTCGCACAGCCTACATGGCTGCGAAGCGCCGGATTTCAAGGACCGTGGGGGTCCCGATCTATCGCAGGCACTTGCATGCAGTATTCCACGGATTGGCATGCGCTGCGGCGTGTGCCGCAGGCCGCGCTGTGGTAGGCGGGCGGTGGCGGTGGCTGCAAGTGCAGGACTACCGGGAAATCACCGGTGTCCCACCGGTGGCCCCTGTGTCATGGCGCCTGGCGGCTCTTGAGCTGCAGGTCAGCGAAGTCGCCGTTGTCCTGCGCCAGCCGGATGCGCACGGGCAGGTATTGCATGGACGGCGCCAGCCACAGCGAGGCCTGCTGGTCATCGCCGGCCGCTGCGATCTTGTCCAGGCGCAGCGCCTGCGTGCTGCCCGAGGGCAGGTCCAGCGTCTCGGTCTCGCCCACGCGGAAGGTCCAGCGGTCGGCGCGCCGCGCGCTGACGGTGATGAAGCTGATCTGCGTGCCCGCCGGGTAGCGCTGCGGCGCCGCCGCCAGCAGGGCCGACAGCTGCAGGAACACGCTGAGCCGGTCCTGGGCGCCGGGCGCGATGGGCGCGTCGGGCGCGCCCGTGCTGAAGCGCGCCAGGTTCTGGTCGAACGCCAGCTGCGCCGATTGCTCCTTGCGCGCCTTGTCGTTGAAGCGGCTGGGCTCCAGTCCCCTGTCGGTGATGCGGCCCTCGCTGGTCTGCGAGCGCGAGCCCAGCAGGAACAGGCTGACTTCCTGGCTGGCCTGGTACTGGCCGTTGGCATGGCGCCAGACCAGCTCGGCATTGGCCGAATAGTTGAAGCGCTTGGCCTGGCCGGTGACGGCGAACGACAGCCGCGCGGGATCGGGCAGTTGCACGGGAACGGGGGCGTCGGAGGCCAGCGGCGTGCCGTCGGGCGAGGTGATGGCCATGCCCTGGGCCGGGCCGGCCGAGGGAGCGGACGGTGTTTCGGGTTCGGGCTTGGGAGCGGGCGGCGCCGGCGGTGTGGCCGGGGTTGGCTCGCTGCCGGCACCTGCATCGGCAGCAGCACTGGCGGTTTCCGAGGCGTCCGATGCGTCAGGCTCCTGCGCTGCGGCCATCGGCAAGGGTTCGACGGTTTCGCGGATGGGCGTGTCCAGCGGCTCGGCCACGGGTGCGGTGGGCGCGGCGGGTGTCGGGCGCTGGACCTTGGGGCGAGGGCGGGGTTGCGGCTTGGGTACGGGCGCAGGTGTCTCGGGCGCGGCGGCAGGCGGGGGCGCAGGTGGCTCGGGCAGGGACAGCGCCCGTGTCTGCATGGCCGCCACCTCGGTGCGCGGTGCCGATACCTGGTTCCACAGCGGCAGGCCCAGCAGGGCCAGCGCATGGCCGCCCAGCACCACGGCGGTGAGGGCGGGCAGGGCGCGCTGGCGCAGGCTCATGTCAGTTATCCATAGTGCCGCGCGCCACCCACAGCCCATGAAACCGGCGCGGCCCAAGGCCAGGGACAGCGAGCAAGGGCCTACGCCGGCCGCGCCGCCCCGCAGCGAGGCTGTCGTCCCCCTTCCAGGGGGAAGGCGCGAAGCGACTCAGGGGGTGTAGCTTCATCTCAGGCATTCCAGCCCAGGTCCTGGGACAGCTGCACGCAGGCCTCGCGCAGGGGCGCATCGATGGCGCCGCCGTATTCGGGGTCGAAAGTGGCAATCGAGCCCAGCGTGGTCAGGCCCAGCACGATATGGCCCGAGGAGTCGAAGACCGGCGTGCAAAACGCCACGATGCCGGGCAGCACGGTATCGACCACGCGGGCGGTGCCGCGCTCGCGCACCTCGGCCAGCATGGCGTCTATGGCCTCGGGGGTGAGCGGCAGGTCCTTGCGCTGGATGCGGCGGGCCTTGTCCACCTCGGGCTCCAGCAGCGGGGCCGTGACCTCGCGCGGCAGCCAGGCCGCGAAGCAGCGCCCGGTGGCCGAGGCCAGCATGGGCATGACGTCGCCCAGGCGCAGGTTGGCGGTGACCGACTGCGCGCTTTCCTCCCAGTGCACGATGGTCGGCCCGTGGTTGCCCCAGACGGCGATGGCCGCCGTGTGGTGGATGCGCTCCATGAGCGCGGGCATGCGTTCGCGCGCCAGCCGCACGGGATCCAGCCGCGCCAGCGATGCCAGGCCCAGCTTGAGCGAGGCCGGGCCCAGGTCGTAGCGGGAGGTGCGCGCGTCCTGGGTGACCAGGCCGATGCGCTGGAAGCTCACGAGGTAGCGGTGCGCCTTGGCGGCGCTCATGCCGGCGTCGGACGCCAGGTCCTTGAGCATCTGCGGGCCCCGGGCGCGCGTCAGCGCCTCCAGCAATGTAAAACCGACCTCGACCGATTGAATCCCTGCGCGTTCCTTGTCCATTGCAATAGAATTTGGTTTTGTTTAGTTAAATCAATTTAACTTATCGTAATTCGTGGCTGCGTCGCCATGGGTGTCCAGGCCGCTGCCCGGATGCCGTGGCGCGCGGCGGCGGCACGGGGGAGCAGCATGAAACTTGCCACATACAAGGACGGATCGCGGGACGGGCAACTGGTCGTGGTGTCACGCGACCTGAGCCAGGCCCATTATGCGACCGGCATAGCGAGCCGCCTGCAGCAGGTGCTCGACGACTGGAGCTACATGGCGCCCCAGCTGCAGGACCTGTACCACCTGCTCAACAGCGGCAAGGCGGTCCATGCCTTTGCCTTCGATCCGCGCCAGTGCATGGCGCCGCTGCCACGCGCCTACCAGTGGGCCGATGGCTCGGCCTACATCAACCATGTGGAGCTGGTGCGCCAGGCGCGCGGCGCCGAGGTGCCCGCCAATTTCTACACCGACCCGCTGATGTACCAGGGCGGCAGCGACGATTTCCTGGGCCCTTGCGACGATGTGGTGGTGCCCAGCGAGTCCATGGGCATCGACTTCGAGGCCGAGATCGCCGTCATCACCGCCGACGTGCCCATGGGCGCCACGCCCGAGCGTGCGCTGGGCGGCGTGCGCCTGGTCATGCTGGCCAACGACGTGAGCCTGCGCAACCTGATCCCCAATGAGCTGTCCAAGGGCTTCGGCTTCTTCCAGTCCAAGCCCGCCACCTCCTTCAGCCCCGTGGCCGTGACGCTGGACGAGCTGGGCGACGCCTGGAAGGGCGGCCGCCTGCACCTGACGCTGCAGTCCACCTGGAACGGCCGCAAGGTCGGCATGTGCGATGCGGGCGAGGACATGAGCTTTCACTTCGGCCAGCTCATCGCCCATATCTGCAAGACGCGCAATGTGCGCGCCGGCTCCATCGTGGGCAGCGGCACCGTGAGCAACAAGGGCGTGGAAAGCGGCAAGGGCAAGAACCGGCGCATGGAGTGGCCCAAGGGCTACAGCTGCATTGCGGAGAAGCGCTGCATAGAGACCATCCAGGACGGCGCGCCCAAGACCGAGTTCATGCGCTTTGGCGACACCATCCGCATCGAGATGAAGGGCAAGGACGGCCAGAGCATCTTCGGCGCCATCGACCAGAACATCGTCGAGCCTGCCGAATGAGCCGCGTCTGCGCACCCTGGTGGCGCCTGGCGGGCAGGTCGCTGCGCGCCGGCCTGGCCGCGCTGGCGCTGTCGCCGCTGGCCGCGGCATTCGCGGCGCCCCCGGCCGCGGACCCCGTCACCTGCCCGCCCGAGGCGCGCATGCCCGGCCCGGACGAGATCCGCGCCATGCAGCGCAAGGCGCAGGACCGTGGGCTGCTGTGGCGCATCGAGCACCGGGGCCGCACCAGCTGGCTCTACGGGACCATGCACGCGGCCAAGCTTGACTGGAGCGTGCCCGGCCCCACGGTGGCGGACGCGCTGCGCGCCTCCGACAGCCTGGCGCTGGAGCTGAACATCCTCGATCCCGAGGTCATGAAGGTCTTGTTCGCAGGCATGCAGGCGCGGCCCGATGCGCCGCCGCTGCGCGGCGATCTCCAGCGCCGGCTTGAGAAGCAAAGGCGCCTGGCCTGCGCCGGCCCCGAGCTGGCTCTGCTGCGCCCCGACGCCCAGGTGATCTCCCTGTTGTCGCTGGCCGGCCGCAGCGAGGGGCTGGACGCGTCCTATGGCATCGATTTCTCGCTGGCCGGTGTGGCGCTGGCCCTGGGCAAGCCCGTGCTGTCGCTGGAGACGCCCGAGCTGCAACTGCGCGAGCTGGTCTCGGACGACCCCGCGCGCGTGGCCGAGACGGTGGAGTCCGGCCTGCGCCAGCTGGAAAGCGGCATCGCCGCCCAGAAGCTGGGACTGATCGCGAAGGTCTGGGCCGATGGCCGCATCCACCTGCTGGAGAGCCTGCCCGACTGGTGCGACTGCATGGCCAATGCCGCCGAGCGCGCCGACTACGACCGCATGGTCTATGGCCGCAACCCCGGCCTGGCGCGCGAAGTGGCGCGGCAGATCCGTTCCGGCCGCAGCGTGTTCGCCGCCGTGGGCGCCCTGCACATGGTGGGCACGCGCGGCCTGCCGGCGCTGCTGGCGGCCCAGGGCTTCAAGGTGCAGCGCGTGGAGTTCCCCGCAGCCAGCCCGCCCTGAAACACACGGCCACCGCCTCCATGAACAAGAGCAACAGGGCGCGGCCAGGACCCATCCACACCCATCCCACAGGAGACAACAATGGACCGTAGACAATTCCTGGCCGCCGTGGCGGCCTCATCCGCCGGCATGGCCGCGCCTTTTGCACAGGCGCAGGACTGGCCCGCCAGCAACATCCGCTGGGTCGTGCCCTATCCGCCCGGCGGCGGCACCGACGTGCTGGCGCGCACCGTGGCCGAGGCCATGCGCCAGACGCTGAACCAGACCATCGTGGTGGACAACCGCCCCGGCGCCTCCACCAACATCGGCGCCCAGATCGTGGCCACGGCCAAGCCCGACGGCTATACCATCATGTCGGCCGACAACGCCGTGCTGGCCTACAACGAGCACCTGTTCAGCAAGCTGTCCTTCAACCCCGAAAAGGACTTCACCTACATCGGCGGCATCAGCCGCTTCCCGATGGCGCTGGTGGTGAACCCGAACTTCGAGGCCAAGACCTTCAAGGAATTCCTGGCCTACGTGAAGGCGCATCCGGGTCAGGTCAACTACGCCTCTCCCGGCAACGGCTCGCCCCACCACCTGGCCATGGAGATGTTCAAGAACCGCACGGGCACCTTCCTGACGCACATCCCCTATCGCGGCGCGGCGCCCGCGCTGGCCGACGTGATGGGCGGCCAGGTGCCCTGCATGTTCCTGGACCTGGCCTCGGGCCTGCCCGTGATCCAGTCGGGCAAGGTGCGCGCCCTGGCCATCGGCACGGGCAAGCGCGTGCCCAGCCTGCCCGAGCTGCCCACGCTGGCCGAGGTCGGCGTGCCCGACACCGAGGTCTATGCCTTCCAGGGCATCCTGGGCCCTGCCAAGATGCCCCCCGCCGTGGTGCAGCGCCTGAACGCCGAACTCAACAAGGCCCTGGCCAACCCCGCCGTGGTCAAGCGCATGCAGGACTTCGGCATGGAGGCGCTGCCCGGCACGCCCGAGCAGTTCCTGGCCATGTCGCGCGCGGAATCCAAGCGCTGGGGGGCGATCATCAAGAGCGCGGGCGTCAAATTGGACTGACCCCCTGAGCGGCTGCGCCGCTTCCCCCTTCTCGCTTCGCGGAGGGGGACGACACCCTCGGTGCGGGGCGGCCCTTCCTCGGTGTCTCTGGGTTGGGCCGTGGCGGTTTTGGGGGCGGCGCCCGGCTTTGATCTGATGCGCTGGTGCTGCTTTTTTTTGGCGTTCCTGATCGCCAATCCAGCGATCAATCCAGCCATCAATCCAGCGCCTTCTGCCTGCGCATGGTGGTGAACAGAACGGCCAGGCTGGCGGCGGCGCCGGCCACGCCCAGGGCGGCGAAGAGGGGGATGCCCCACAGGCGCGGGCCCATGGTCAGCAGGCCGGGGGCCAGTCCCAGGATGAAGGCGCCGGAGACCACGGCCAGGGCCAGGCGGGTGGCGGCGCGTTCCAGGGCCTGGGAGAGGCGGTCGATGTGGCGTATGTCCAGGTCGGCCTGCAGCCGGCCCGAGCGCAATCGTTGCATCACCAGCCGCAGGGTGTGCGGCGCGTCGTCGGCCAGGTCCATCCATTGCGCCATGGCGGCGCGGCGCTGGCGCGCCAGGCTGCGCAGGGAGTAGCGCTGCAGCAGCTGGGCCTTGACCAGGGGCGTGGCCGTCTGCACCACGTCGAATTGCGGGTCCAGCTGCAGCAGCACCTGGTCGGCCGTGATCAGGGCCTTGAGCAGCAGCGCCATGTCGGCGGGCAGGGCCACGCCGGTTTCGCGGGCCAGGGCCATGAAGTCCTGCAGTGCGCGGGACATGACCAGGCGGCCGTTGCTGGCGCCGGGGCCATGGCGGGTCACGAAGCGGTCCACGGCGGCCTCGATGCGTGCGGCTGAGGGCGGGGCGCGGCCGGGCATTTCGCTTTCGGCCGCCCATTCCAGCAGCACGCCCGAGAGGCTGCGGCCCTGGCCCTCGACCAGGGCGCGCATCAGGCCCAGCACCTGGCGGCGGCGCTGGGGAGACAGCCGCCCGACCATGCCGAAGTCGATGAAGCCGACGCGGTTGCCGGGCAGGGCCAGCAGGTTGCCCGGGTGCGGGTCGGCGTGGAACAGACCGTCGCGCAGCACCATCTGCAAAAACGCGCAGGCGCCACGGCGCGCCAGCAGCGGGCCGTCCAGCGCGGGGTCCGCGCCCACGGCCGAGGCTGGCACGCCCGGCACGAAGTCCTGCACCAGCAGGCGCGGCCCGCTCAATGCCCAGTGGATGGCCGGCACGACGATCTCGGGCTGGGCCGCGAAGTGCCGTGCCACGGCGTCGCCGTTGTGGGCTTCGACGGTGAAATCCAGTTCCTCGCGCAGCGCCTGTCCCAGCTGGCGCGTGACCTCGCGCGGGCGGTAGCGCGCCAGCTGCGGCCATTGTTCCTGGGCCAGCAGCGCCAGGTGCTCGAGCAGGCGCAGGTCGGCTTCGATCTGGGGGCGCAGGCCGGGACGCTGGACCTTGACCACGACTTCGATGTCGGCAGCGCGGGCCGCAGGGGGGCTGTCGCTGCCGCTGCCGTCCTCCCGGCCTTCCCGGTCATCCCGGTCATCCCGGTCTTCAGCCGCAGGCAGCCGCGCACGGTAAACCTGGGCCATGGAGGCCGAGGCCAGCGGCACGGGATCGAAATGCGTGAACACCTGCTCCACGGGCAGGCCCAGCGACTGCTCGATCAATGGCTGGGCCGTCTCCCAGGGCAGCGGGGCGGCGTGGCTGTGCAGTTGCTGCAGGGCGGCCGTCCATTCGGGCGCGAGCAGGTCCGAGCGCGTGGCCATGATCTGGCCCAGCTTGACGAAGCTGGGGCCCAGGTGTTCGAGGGCCATGCGCAGGCGCTCGGGGCGGCTGGCATCCAGCGGATGCTCGGGATGGGGCTGGCTGCCGCGCGGCGCGAAGCGGGCCAGGCCCAGCGTGTCGACCAGGTCGGCCAGCCCGAAGCGCAGCAGCACGCCGACGATTTCCTGCAGCCGGGCACGGTCGCGCACGGCGACCACGGCGGTTTGCAGCATGGGCATCTCCTGTCGGTGGTGGCAATGCGGTCCATTGTGCCGATGCGCCAGACGCCATTGCGCAGGAATCGCCCGCCTCCGGGGCGGGGCTCAGGCCAGCCGCTGCACCTGTACCGCGCAGTCGTAGAAGCTGGGCGCGCGGCCCAGGTCGGTCAGGCGCTGGTGGGTGAGCTCGTTGACATTGGTGCCGTTGTCGCCGTGCTTGCGCCACCAGATGCCCAGGCCGTTGACCACGCCACGGCGCGCGCGGCCGTTGAGGGTTGCGTGGCATTCGTAGCTGCCCCGGTCGTTGAAGACGCGCACGCGGTCGCCCTCGGCCACGCCGCGCGTGGCGGCGTCGTCGGGGTGCAGCTCCACCAGCGGGCGGCCTTCCATGGTGCGCAGGCTCTTGACGTTGACGAAGCTGCTGTTGAGAAAGTTGCGTGCCGGCGGCGAGATCATGGCCAGCGGGTAGCGCGCATCCGTTTCGGCGGTTTCGTAGTTGGGCAGGTAGTCGGGCAGCGGGTCCATGCCGCGCCGCGCCAGCTCGGCGCTGGTGAATTCGCAGCGGCCCGAGGGCGTGGGAAAGCCGCCCTCGGCAAAGGGGGCCTCGGGCAGGGCCAGGGTGGCAAAGCCCTTGTCCAGCAGCTCGTCGAAGTCCACGCCGCGGCCCTCGAAGGCTTCGCGGCACAGTTGCTCGTCTCCCGTCTGGAAATGGGCAGCGGCAAAGGCGTCGTCATGCCGCGCCATGTGCGCGGCCAGGTCGCGGAAGATCTGGCCGTTGCTGCGCGCCTGGCCCAGCGGCGCGATGGCGGGGCGGTTGAGCAGCACGTCGGTATGCCCGTAGCTGCCGTGGATGTCCCAGTGCTCGATCTGCGTGGTGGCCGGCAGCACGTAGTCGGCCAGGTCGGCCGTGTCGGTCATGAACTGCTCCAGCACCACGGTGAACAGGTTCTCGCGCGCAAAGCCGGCCACGACCTTGGCCGACTCGGGCGCCACGGCCACGGGATTGCTGTTGTAGACCACGATGGCGTCCACGCGCGGGCCGAAGCCATTGCCGCCTTCGTGCAGCAAGGCGTCGCCGATGGTGCTCATGTTGATGGTGCGCGGGCGGCGCTCGCCCAGCAGGTGCGGCATCTGCAGTCGGGCGCGCTGCGCGGGCAGGGCGCCCGAGGCGGACAGCAGCAGGCCGCCGGCACGGTGGCGCCAGGCGCCCACCAGGGCCGGCAGGCAGGCGATGGCGCGCACGGCATTGCCGCCGCCGCGCGCGCGCTGCACGCCGTAGTTCAGGCGGATGGCGGCGGGCGTGGTGGTGCCATAGTCGCGCGCCAGCTGGCGGATCTGCTCCACGGGCAGGCCGCAGACCTGGGCCGCGCGCTCGGGCGGCCACTGCAGGGCGCGGGCCTTGAGTTCCTCCCAGCCCAGCGTGTGGCGCGCGATGTAGTCATGGTCCAGCCAGCCGTGCGTGATCAGCTCGTGCATCAGGGCCAGCGCCAGGGCGGCATCGGTGCCGGGCAGCAGCTGCAGGTGCTCGTGGCATTTGTCGGCGGTCTCGGTCTTGCGCGGGTCTATGCACACCAGGCGCGCGCCGTTGCGCTTGGCCTCCAGTGCATAGCGCCAGAAATGCAGGCTGCTGCCGATGCTGTTGCTGCCCCAGATGAGGATGAGCCGGCTTTCGGTGAAATGCTCCACGCGCATGCCCAGCTTGCCGCCATAGGTCAGGTTCAGGGCCTCGCCCCCGGCGCTGGAGCAGATGGTGCGGTCCAGCAGCGAGGCGCCGAGCTGGTGGAAGAAGCGCCGGTCCATGCTCTCGCCCTGCACCAGGCCCATGGTGCCTGCGTAGCTGTAGGGCAGGATGGTTTCGGGATCGCGCGCCGCCAGCGCGTGCAGCCGGGCGGCGATGTCGGCCAGCGCCTCGTCCCAGCCCACGGGCTCGAACTGCCCGGAGCCCTTGGGGCCCACGCGGCGCAGCGGGGTGAGCACACGCTCGGGGTGGTAGCTGCGCTCGGTGTATTTGCTGACCTTGGCGCAGAGCACGCCGCCCGTGTGCGGATGGTCGGGGTTGCCCTGGACTCTTTTGGCGATGCCGTCTTCGACCGTGGTCACCAGCGAGCAGGTATCGGGGCAGTCATGGGGGCAGGCGCCCAGGACCTGTGAGGTGGCCTGGAGTGGGGGCGTGGCGGAGGACATGGTGGCAGCGGTCTCGGACAGGGTGGGGACTTTGCGAAAGAACCGTGAAAGCCGGAAAAACAGGAAAAGGCCGTCACGGGCAAGGGGCGGTGCCGGTCTTGCATGCCGCAATCGCCGCTTGTCTTTATTATGCGGACCCTTGCAGCCGGCTGCACGCAGCAACGGCGCCGATTCCAGTGACAAAAACAGGCAAGTTCATGCTCCGACCCAAGACGGCGTTCAGCCGCAGACAGTTCATCGCAGCCAGCACGGCGGCTGCCGCCACCTGGACCGGCGCAGTGCGCGCCCAGGACGCGGGTGGCACCATCGTGCTGGGCCAGTCCTGCCCGTTGACCGGGTCTGCAGCACAGATCGGCCAGCCCTTCCATGAAGGCGCCAAGCTGTACTTCGAGCAGCTCAACGCGCAGGGGGGCATTGCCCGGCGCAACATCGAACTGCGCGTGATGGACGACGGTTACGAGCCCGAGCGCTGCGCGGCCAATACCCAGCGCTTCCTGTCCGACGACGTGTTCGCCCTGTTCGGCTACGTGGGCACCTCCACCAGCATGGCCGCGCTGCCGCTGCTGCAAAAGGCGCGCGTGCCCCTGTTCGCACCGCTGACGGGCGCCGACGCGCTGCGCCAGCCCCAGCTGGCCCAACTGGTCTTCAACGTGCGCGCCTCCTATGCCGACGAGACGGCGCTGATGGTGCGGCACCTCACGGGCCTGGGCCTGAAGAAGGTGGCCGTGCTGCACCAGAACGATGCCTATGGCGAATCGGGCCTGGCTGGCGTCAAGGCGGCGCTGGCCGCCAAGGGGCTGGAGCCCGTGGGCGCGGCCACGGTGGAGCGCAACTCGAACAATGTGGCCGCCGCCGTCAAGACGCTGGTGCCGCTGGGCGCCGATGTCATCGTGCAGATCGTCACCTACTCGGCCAGCGCGGCCTTTGTGCGCGCCGCGCGCCAGGCGGGCTTTGGCGGGCAGTTCTACAACGTCTCCTTCGTCGGCTCGCAGGCACTGGCGCAGACGCTGGGCAAGGATGCCGAAGGGGTGGTCGTCACCCAGGTCGTGCCCTCGCCCTTCCAGACCTCGCGCCAGATCACGCGCGATTTCCTGGCGGCCATCCAGAAGGGCGGCGGCAAGCTGACGCCCAACTACTCCAGCATGGAAGGCTATCTGGCGGCACGCGTGTTCGCCGATGCGCTGCGCCAGGCCTCGGCCTCGGGCAAGCCCACGCGCGACGGCCTGGTCGCGGCGCTCGATGCCATGCACGGCCAGCAGGTGGCCGGCTTCCCGCTGGCCTTCAAGCCGCAATCGGCCAAGCCGCGCTTCGTGGAGTTGTCCATGCTGACCGGCGACGGCAAGGTCCGGGTGTAGGCTTGCAGCTTTCCCGGAGGGTTGGCTCTGCGCGCAGGCGCTCGCGGCGTTGCAGCGCTTGCCAAGGCATGAGCCTTGGCGGCGCACTGCGCCTTGCGATCACCAGCGCGCAGAACCAACGCGGGTACTTAAAAGTGCATAACACGCTCTAGAAGGAGAACCCCCATGGCCTTGCTGCAGGAGCTGCTGGACAGCGCACCCGAGATCACCGCGCTGCGCCGCGACATACATGCCCATCCCGAACTGTGTTTCGAGGAGATCCGCACTGCCGACCTCGTGGCCCGGCAATTGGAGGGATGGGGCATCGCCGTGCACCGCGGCCTGGGCCGCACGGGCGTGGTGGGCACCATCCACGGCCGTGACGGCGGCGCCAGCGGCCGGGCCATCGGGCTGCGCGCCGACATGGACGCCCTGCCCATGCAGGAGTTCAACACCTTCGAGCACGCCAGCCGCCACGCCGGAAAAATGCATGCCTGCGGACATGACGGCCACGTGGCCATGCTGCTGGCCGCCGCGCAGTACCTGGCCGCGCACCGCGACAGCTTCGAGGGCACGGTGCACCTGATCTTCCAGCCGGCCGAAGAGGGCGGCGGCGGGGCGCGCGAGATGGTCGAGGACGGCCTGTTCACCCAGTTCCCCATGCAGGCCGTGTTCGGCATGCACAACTGGCCGGGCATGAAGGCCGGCACCATGGCCGTGGGCCCGGGCCCGGCCATGGCGTCCAGCAACGAGTTCCGCATCGTCGTGCGCGGCAAGGGCGGCCACGCGGCCATGCCGCACATGGTGATCGACCCGCTGCCCGTGGCGGCCCAGCTCATCCTGGGCCTGCAGACCATCGTCAGCCGCAACGTCAAGCCCATCGAGGCGGGCGTGGTCTCGGTCACGATGGTCCACGCGGGCGAGGCCACGAACGTGGTGCCCGACAGCGTGGAGCTGCAGGGCACGGTGCGCACCTTCACGCTGGAGGTGCTGGACCTGATCGAGCGGCGCATGAAGACCCTGGCCGAGAGCATCTGCGCGGCGCATGACACGCGCTGCGAGTTCGAGTTCGTGCGCAACTACCCGCCCACCATCAACTCCGCGCCCGAGGCCGAGTTCGCACGCCGCGTCATGGCCGAGTTCGTGGGCGAGGCCAATGTGCTGCCCCAGGAGCCGTCCATGGGCGCCGAGGACTTCGCCTTCATGCTGCTGGAAAAGCCCGGCGCCTACTGCTTCATCGCCAATGGCGACGGCGACCACCGCGCCATCGGCCACGGCGGCGGTCCCTGCACGCTGCACAACCCCAGCTACGACTTCAACGACCAGCTGATTCCGCAGGGCGCCACGTTCTGGGTGAAGCTGGCCCAGCGCTGGCTGAGCGAGCCCACGCGCTGAGGCCCTTGCGGGGTCCGGCCGACACCGGCATGTCACACACCGCACCTAGCATGCGGTCCCTGTGACCTCCATCGAATCCTCCACGGCCGCCGCGCAGGGCGTGGCCGTCCAAGCCCGGCAGCTCAAGCGCATCCACGGCGAGCGCGCCGTGCTCCAGGACATCAGTCTGCAGATCGCCCCCGGCGAGGTGCTGGCCCTGCTGGGTCCTTCGGGCTGCGGCAAGACCACCCTGCTCAAGATCCTGGCCGGGCTGGAGCAGCCCAGCCGCGGCGAAGTCTGGATGGGCGGGCAGTGCGTGGCCAGCGCCTCGCAGTCCCTGCCGCCCGAGCGGCGCGAGCTGGGCCTGGTACCCCAGGACCATGCGCTCAGGCCCCATATGAGCCTGCAGGCCAACGTGGCCTTCGCGCTGGAAATGCGCGGCCTGCCTCGCGCGCAGATCCACGAGCGGGTGCAGCAGACCCTGGGCCTGGTCGGGCTGCAGGGCATGGGCGAGCGCCTTCCCGGCAGCCTGTCGGGCGGCCAGCAGCAGCGTGCGGCGCTGGCCTGCGCCGTGGTGGAGCGCCCGCGCCTGGTGCTGCTGGACGAACCCCTGTCCGGCCTCGACGGCAACCTGCGCGAGCGCCTGTGCGAGGAAATTCCCCGGCTGCTGCGCAGCCTGGGTTGTACGGCCGTCTATGCGACGCAAGACCGCCAGCAGGCCTTCGCCGTCGCCGACCGCGTGGTCGTGATGGAGCACGGCCGCATCCTGCAACCGGGCAGCGCCCGGGGCCAGGCGCCGGCCCCCGTGCCTTGCGAGGCAGACCTATGGCCCATGGCCGGGCACCTGTGCAGCGCAGCATAGGAGGGGCATGGCCGGTCTCGGTTCGGATGACGGTGAAAAAAAGCACGGTCGTTCTAAATTCCTGCATTTTTGGCTACACTGTGCCGCTACACGAACCGCCCACCAGGAGACCCGCCATGTCCGATCTGAACGCCGCCTTCGAGGCCGCCGTCAAGAACTCCACCTCGATCAGCGAGCGCCCCGACAACGCCACGCTGCTCAAGCTCTACGCGCTGTACAAGCAGGCCACCGAAGGCGACAACGAGGCCAAGAAGCCCAGCTTCACCGACATGGTCGGCCGCGCCAAGTGGGACGCCTGGGAAAAGCTCAAGGACACCTCGGCCGACGATGCCAAGCAGCAGTACATCGACCTGATCGAATCGCTGCGCTGATCAACACCACCACCGATCGCAGACACAGGCAAGGCCCCGGACTCCGGGGCCTTGTCGTTTCCGGCCAGGCCACACCACACTATGTCAAAGAGTGGAGCGCTGGAAACTGGCGCGGCCCACCCCAGGGACACCGAGGAAGGGCAGCCCCGCACCGAGGGTGTCGTCCCCCTCAGGGGGAAGCGGCGCAGCCGCTCAGGGGGATCAATATTTGTTGGAAAAGTTCGCGCTGATGCGCTGGCGCAGGTACTCCGCGCCCGTGATGGGCGGGTACTTCTTTTGCGGGCCCTCGATCACCGCGTCCTCGTTGGCCTGGCAGAAGAAGGCCAGGCTGTAGCGCGCGCCCTGGTATTCATGGGGCAGGGGATTGCGCACGCGGTGGAAGTTGCTGGGCAGCTGGTCGTCGCTCCAGCGCGTGAGCATGTCGCCGATGTTGCAGGTGATCACGCCCTCCACGGGGTCCACGGGCGTCCATTGCTGGCCCTCCATCTCCTTGCCCGGCAGCACCTGCAGGCCGCCCTGGCCCGCGCGCTGGAACAGCAGGGTCAGGCAGTCGAAGTCGGTGTGGGCGCCTGCGCGCCACAGGCCCAGCTCATCCTTGAGCGCGGGATCGACCGCGAAGTAATGCAGCATGCGCAGCGTGCTCTGGTAGGCGGGCACCGAAGGGTCGTGGGCGCGCGTGAAGAAGTCCGCATCAAAGCCCAGCTTGTGCGCAAAGCACGACAGCAGCTGCATGCCCACCTGCCAGCACTGGCGCTCAAAGTCCAGCGTGGCCTGCTGAAAGCCCGGCAGCTCCTGCTGCGTGGGCCACAGGCCGGCCATGCGCGGGCGCGTCACCTGGTAGGACTCCTTCTGGTCGGGCGTGCGCGTGGAAGGCCGGATCTGCGCCTTGTGCTCCCAGCCCGCATTGCGCGACAGCGGCCACTGCGCCTTCACCTCGCGCGGCAGCGCGAACAACTGCTCGGCACGCCCGAAGGCCGCATCGATATCGGGCTGGGGAATACCGTGGCCCGACACCTGGAAGAAGCCGATCTCCACCGAGGCCTGCCAGATCGCATCGGCGATCTCGGCCTTGCGGCGGTCGAAGTCGGAGATGTCGATCACCCGCACCTCCCGTGCGCGCGTCTCCTGCCCCTGGCCGCCCATGCGGGCCTCCTTGGCGAGTTCACCCAGCGCGTAATCTGACGCCGGTGCCGAAGGCAGGGTGGAGTTGGCAAGCATGTTCATGGTCTGTTTCCTTTGCCGCAAAGGCAGTGGCAAGGCACGCAGCGGCCGGCGCAAAAAAACACCGGTCCCGCCCGTCGCTCTTGAAGTGGCTGACAGGGCACAGGTCGCAGCCACGCCGCTCCCGCACCCGCTTCAAGAGCAATGACCCGCGCCGGCACAGACCGGCAAGCTGAACGCTTCTACTCTTGCCAACCACCCAAGCAAACAGCGCGCCAGCCCGCGCAGGCCGGTTCATGGCCGCCTGCGTTCCATCGTGGTGCAAGAGGGCCGGGCAGCTTGGTGCACGCGCCGCATCGGAACCGTCTGGCACCAATCTGATGCATGCACGCCGCGTCGAAAACCGGCGCGGCCCAGCCCAGTGACGCCGAGGAAGGGCCGCCCCGCACCGAGGGTGTCGTCCCCCTCCCGCGCAGCGAGAGAGGGGGAAGGCGCGAAGCGACTCAGGGGGTGGTACGCACTTTGCATACAAGGACGAACGAGTAGAAGCGTTCAGCACGCGCCCAGTGCGCGTTGCCCGGAAATTGCTCATGTCACGCCAGCCGCCCGGCCCCATGCCAGCGGCCGGTCCCCATGTTGATAGCGACTGAGAGTTCCACCATGCAACGCCGCCATTTCCTTGCCGCCGCCGCCCTTCCCGCTGCCAGTGCCGTGATGCCCGGTGCCTTCGCCCAGGGCAAGGCGCTGACACCGCTGAAGTTCACGCTGGACTTTCGCGTGACCTCGCAGACCGCGCCCTTTTTCGTGGCGCTGCAAAAGGGCTACTACCGCGACGAGGGGCTGGACGTGAGCATCGACGTGGGTTCGGGCTCGGTGGCATCCATCACGCGGGTGGCCAGCGGCGCCTACCAGCTGGGCCTGGGCGACATCAGCTCGCTGATCGAGTTCAACGCGCAGAACGCGGGCGCGGCGCGCGTGCAGGCCGTCTACCAGTACTACAACCGCGCGCCGTTCGCCATCATCGGCCGCAAGGACCGGGGCATCACGGGCGAGTTCGCCAGCCTCAAGGGCAAGAAGGTGGCCGCCGCCGCCGTGGAGTCCACCCGCCGCGTCTGGCCCCTGGTCGCGCAGCGCCAGAACCTGCCGGCCGACCTGTTCGCCTGGACCACGACGGAGTTCTCGGCGCGCGACAACGTGGTGGTGCGCGGCGATGTGGATGCGGCCACCTATTTCCATGACTCGGCCGTGTCGCTGTTCGCACGCATCAAGCCCGAGGAGCTGTCGGTGCTGCGCTACACCGATGCGGGCGTGCAGCTGTACGGCAATGCCATCCTGGCCTCCAGCGCTCTGGTGGCCGAGCAGCCGGCGCTGGTGGCGGGATTCCTGCGCGCCAGCAACCGCGCCCTCATCGAATGCCTGGCCCAGCCTGCGCTGGCCGTGGCCGCCGTGCGCCAGCGCGAGCCCATCCTGGATGAAAAGCTGGAACTGGCGCGCTGGGCCATCACCTCGCAATACCTGGCCGCGCCCGATACGCAGCGCCACGGCCTGGGCGACATCGACCCGCAGCTGCTGGCCCGCCAGGCCGAGCAGGTCAGCCAGGCCTTCGGCCTCAAGGCACCCGTGTCGGCCGATGCGCTGTTCAACCGCAGCCTGCTGCCGCCGCTGGCCGCGCGCATGGCCAAGGCCTGAGGGAATGCACATGGACCACGCCACCGTTTCACTGCCCCTTGAGGCCTCGCTCGACGAGCGCGACGGCCTGTACCTGCGCCGCGCCATCGCCATGGCCGACCGCGCGCGCAAACGCGGCAACCGCCCTTTCGGCGCGCTCATCGTGGCCGCCGATGGCCGCGTGCTGGCCGAGGCCTCCAACGCCAACGGCGAGAGCGGCGACTGCACGGCCCATGCCGAGCTGTCGGCCATCCGCCTGGCCAGCCCCCTGCATGACCGCGAGGCGCTGTCCGCAGCCACCTTGTATTCATCGGCCGAGCCCTGCGTGATG
Organism: Delftia sp. WY8; assembly: GCF_018437695.1. Lineage (NCBI taxonomy): Bacteria > Pseudomonadati > Pseudomonadota > Betaproteobacteria > Burkholderiales > Comamonadaceae > Delftia > Delftia sp. WY8. The sequence continues at coordinate 2,853,550 of NZ_CP049795.1, read as the reverse complement.
TGCGCGGGCGCCATCTTCTGGTCGGCCATAGGCCGCGTGGTCTACGGCATAGACGCCGTGCGCCTGCGCGAATTCCGCGGCGAGCGCCTGGACCAGAAGGATGCCGAGCTGTCCTGCCGCGATGTGTTCGCCGCCTCGTCCCACGCCATCGAATGCATAGGCCCGGCGCTGATCGGCGAGGCCGCCGCTTCGCACCAGGGCGCCTGGAAAAGCTGATCCGGCCCCGTTCCGTCCCCACCGTTTCTTTTGACCACCAGAGAGGAAGCCCACCATGCAAAAACGACTGTTCCTGCACACCGTCCTGGCCCTGTCCGCCAGCGCCGGCCTGGCAACGGCCCATACACAGGCCCACGCGGCCACGCCGCTGAAGTTCCAGCTGGACTGGCGCTTCGAGGGGCCGGCCGCCTTCTTCCTGCAGCCGGTGGCCAAGGGCTACTTCAAGGACGCGGGCCTGGATGTCACGGTCGATGCCGGCAGCGGCTCGGGCGGCGTGGTGCAGCGCGTGGCCTCGGGCGCCTATGACCTGGGCTTTGCCGATATCGCGGCGCTGATGGAGTTCCAGGCCAACAACCCGGACATGCCCAACAAGCCCGTGGCCGTGATGATGGTCTACAACAACACGCCGGCCTCGGTGATGGCGCTCAAGAAAAGCGGCATCGCCAAGACGGCCGACCTCACCGGCAAGAAGCTGGGCGCGCCCGTGTTCGATGCGGGCCGCCGCGCCTTCCCGCTGTTCGCCAAGGCCAACCAGGTCGGCACCGTGCAGTGGACGGCCATGGACCCGCCGCTGCGCGAGACCATGCTGGTGCGCGGCGATGTGGATGCCATCACGGGCTTCACCTTCACCTCGCTGCTGAACCTGGAGGCGCGGGGCATCAAGGCCGCCGACGTGGTGGTCATGCCCTATGCGGACTTCGGCGTGAAGCTGTACGGCAACGCCATCATCGCCAGCCCGAAGCTGATCAAGGAGAACCCGGCCGCCATCAAGGCCTTCCTGCAGGCCTTCGCCAAGGGGGCCAAGGAAGTCATCGCCAACCCGGGCGCGGCCATTGCCTACGTGAAGGAGCGCGACGGCATCGTCAACACCCAGCTGGAGACGCGCCGCCTGCAACTGGCCATCGACACCGTGGTCAACAGCGCCGACGCGCGTGCCGAAGGCTTTGGCCAGGTCGTGCCCACACGGCTGTCGCTGATGGCGTCGCAGGTCTCCGATGTCTACGCCACCAAGACGCGCGTGAACCCGGCCGAGGTCTGGAACGGCAGCTTCCTGCCGTCTGCGGCCGAGCTGAACATCCTGCCCAAGAAGTGACGACAAAGTGATTGACACCGTGCGCGTGCGCCAGCGGGTGGCGTGCACGGCCCTTGCCTGCTGCCTGACATGAATTCCTCCACATCCCACGGCGATGACGACGCCTTCTTCGTCGAGTTCCGCGACGTCTGGCTTGCCTACAACGAGGAGCTGCTGCGCGCCAACCACTTCGCGGTCGAGGCCATCGACCTGCAGGTGCGGAGCGGCGAGTTCATCGCCATCGTCGGCCCATCGGGCTGCGGCAAGTCCACCTTCATGAAGCTGACCACGGGGCTGAAGATGCCCTCCATGGGCCGCGTCATGGTCAACGGCGAGCGCGTGACCGGGCCGCTGAAGATCTCGGGCATGGCCTTCCAGGCGCCGTCGCTGCTGCCCTGGCGCACCACGGTGGACAACGTGCTGCTGCCGCTGGAGATCGTGGAGCCGCACCGCTCGCAGTTCCGCCAAAAGCGCAAGGAGTACGAGGCGCGTGCGCGCGCCCTGCTGCAGAAGGTGGGCCTGGGCGGCTACGAGGACAAGTACCCCTGGCAGCTGTCGGGCGGCATGCAGCAGCGCGCCAGCATCTGCCGCGCGCTGATCCACGAGCCCCAGATGCTGCTGCTGGACGAGCCCTTCGGCGCGCTGGACGCCTTCACGCGCGAGGAGCTGTGGTGCGTGCTGCGCGACCTGCAGGCCGAGCAGCGCTTCAACGTCATCCTGGTCACGCACGACCTGCGCGAAAGCGTCTTCCTGGCCGACACCGTGTACGTGATGAGCAAGAGCCCGGGCCGCTTCGTGGTGCGCCGCGACATCGAGCTGCCGCGCCCGCGCGAGCTGGAGCTGACCTACACGCGCGAATTCACCGACATCGTGCACGAGCTGCGCGGCCACATCGGCGCCATGCGCAAGACCGGCGCGGCCATCCAACAATAGAACGGGGGAGATTCACATGCACAAGAAATACGCGGAACGCTGGGCGCCCTGGGTGCTGCTGCTGGCGGTCATCCTGCTGTGGCAGGTCATCTGCTCGGCCTTCGAGGTCTCGGAATTCATCTTCCCCAGCCCCTGGGCCATCGGCCGGCAGCTGGCCGAGTTCAGCGGCATCATCGCCGCCCATGCCTGGCGCACCTACTGGGTGACCATGGCGGGCTTTGGCATCGCCATCGTGGTGGGCGTGCTGCTGGGCTTTCTGATCGGCTCCTCGCGCCTGGCCTATGCGGCGTTCTATCCGCTGATGACCGCCTTCAACGCACTGCCCAAGGCGGCCTTCGTGCCCATCCTGGTGGTCTGGTTCGGCATCGGCGCGGGACCGGCCATCCTCACGGCCTTCCTGATCAGCTTCTTTCCCATCATGGTCAACATCGCCACCGGCCTGGCCACGCTGGAGCCCGAACTGGAGGATGTGCTGCGCGTGCTGGGCGCCCGGCGCTGGGACGTGCTCATCAAGGTCGGCCTGCCGCGCTCCATGCCCTACTTCTACGGCTCGCTGAAGGTGGCGATCACCCTGGCCTTCGTGGGCACCACGGTCAGCGAGATGACGGCGGCCAACGAAGGCATCGGCTACCTGCTGGTGTCGGCCGGCTCGTCCATGCAGATGGGCCTGGCCTTTGCCGGCCTCATCGTGGTGGGCGCCATGGCCATGGTGATGTACGAGCTGTTCAGCGCCATCGAAAAGCGCACCACGGGCTGGGCCCGGCGCGGCTCGCAGGGCGAGTGAAGGAGAATCCGGCCATGACGCCCGCACCCGCGACGACACCTTCCATGACGCCCCTGACCGACGAACAGGCGGCCCGCCAGCTGCGCCGCGCAGGCGCCGTGGCCGAGCGGGCCATGGCCATGGGCCGCCATCCCTTTGGCGCGCTGCTGCTGGCGCCCGACGGCGAGACTGTGCTGGCCGAGCAGGGCAACATCGACACGGTGAACCATGCCGAGTCCACGCTGGCGCGCACGGCCGCCGCCAACTATCCGGGCGCCTACCTGGCGCAGTGCACCCTGGTCACCACCTTCGAGCCCTGCGCCATGTGCGCCGGAACCATCTACTGGGCCGGCATAGGCCGCGTGCTCTACGGCGCCGAGGAAACGGCGCTGCTGGCGCTGACGGGCAACCATCCCGAAAACCCCACGCTGTCCCTGCCCTGTCGCGAGGTCTTCGCGCGCGGGCAGCGCGCCGTGCAGGTCGTGGGGCCCGTGCCTGCGCTGCAGGAGGAGATGCTGGCGCCGCACCGGGGCTTCTGGCAACAGGGCTGAGCCGCCTGCGCGGGCGGCTCAGCTGCGGCAGCCGGCCAGCGCGTCCAGCGGCTTCTGGTAGGTGGGGCTGGTCACGTCCAGCAGGCCCAGGGTGGTGTGGTAGAGGTTGTCGTGCGACAGCGGCGCGTCCAGCTGGCCGCGCACGCAGCGCTCTGACACGCCGGTGCGCTGGCCCAGGTTGCCCAGCCAGGCGATCATGGGAATGTGCTTTTGCTCGTCGGGCGCCATGGCGTAGGGCATGCCGTGCAGGTAGATGCCCATCTCGCCCAGCGACTCGCCGTGGTCGGACATGTAGACCATGCCGGTCTGGTAGCGCGATTGCTGGCGCGTCAGCCAGTCGATGGTCTGCGACAGGAAATGGTCGTTGTAGCGGATGGAGTTGTCGTAGACATTGACCACCTGCTCGCGCGTGCAGCTGGACAGCGCATTGGTCAGGCATTCGGGCTGGAAGACCTTGGTCTCGGGCGTGGAGCGCTTGTAGTAGGCCGGCCCGTGGCTGCCCATCTGGTGCATGACCAGCACCACGCCGCGCTCGCGGCGCTCGCGCGGCAGCGCGGCGATGCGTTCGTCGATGCCGCTGAGCAGGATGCCGTCCAGGCATTCTCCATCGCTGGAGCACAGGGCCTTGCCGTCGGGCGTGTCCAGGCGGTCGGCCGTGCTGGCGTTGGGAATGCGGTCGCACACGCCCTTGCAGCCGGCCTGGTTGTCCAGCCACAGCACGGCCAGGCCGGCGTTGTACAGCACGTCCACGAGGTTGTCGTAGTCCACCTTGCTCTTGTAGAAGCCCGTGCGGCCCAGGTGCGAGAACATGCAGGGCACGGATTCGCGCGTGCTGGTGCCGCAGGAGGTCACGTTGCTCCAGTTGAGCACTTGGCGCCTGGCCAGCTCGGGCGTGGTGTCGCGCGCATAGCCGTTCAGGCCCCAGTTGGCGGCGCGCGCCGTCTCGCCCACGACGATGACGAACAGCGGCGGCTTGCGCTCGGCCGCATAGGTGGCGCCCAGCGTGGCGCCGGCCGCAATGCTGGCAAACGGGCGCTTGGGCCGCAGGATGGGCTTGAGCACCGCATCCAGCGAGGCCAGCACCGGGCTGACCGGATTGAGCATGTGGCGCATCCACAGGTTGTTGCGGACCACGGGCGCCAGCTCGCGGTACGAGACAAAGACCGAGGCCGCCAGCAGCAGCACCGAGGCGGCCAGCAGCGCCAGCGTGCGCAGCACGGTCTGCATGCCGCGGCGCGGGCGGATGACGCGCAGCCGCAGCAGCCAGGCCGTGGGCAGGCCGGCCACCAGCAGCAGCTGCAGCAGCAGCTGGGGGTTGAACAGGTCGCTGCTCTCGCGCAGGTCGGTCTGCAGGATGTTGTTGATCATGCCGCCGTCCATCACCGTGCCGTAGGCGGTCATGAAGTACTGGGCCGCGCCGGCAATCCAGGGCAGGGCAATCCACAGCGGCTTCATGCCGCGCGGCCAGGCCGTCAGCGACAGCAGCAGCAGCAGGCCGCCCAGGCCCAGGGGCAGCAGCCGCAGCACCAGGGCGGCCAGGCTGCCGTCATAGCCTTCCAGGTGGGGCAGGCGCCGCCACAGCGCCCAGTTGGCGGTGGCCAGCAGCCACAGCGCCAGCACCAGGGCCACGGCCTGGGGCGAGCGCGGTGCGGTCCAGGCCGTGCGCAGCCGTGCCGCGAGGCTGGCGGGGGCCGCCTGGGCAGGCTGGGCAGAAGATGGGGCCGGGGCTTGGCCGGTGCCGGAGGAGCCGGCAAAGGGGGGGCGGGCGAGCAGGCGTTCTGACATGGCCGCGAGCGTAGAATTCGCAGCTTAAGAACATCTGAACCCCGCGTTCAGACTCCGTTCAGCTTGAACCCCTGCCGCCCCCCCCCCTTGCGCCACGCTTGTTCAGTCCGTATCCGGTGCGCATCCTGATGTGCGAAGGCCCAACCTCCCATGCGAATCCTGCTGGTCGAAGACGATGAGGCCCTGGCCCAGGCGGTGGGCAGCTATCTGCGCTCCAAGGCCTTTCTGATCGACAGCGTGCCTTCTCTGGCCCAGGCGCGCGCCTGCCTGGCCGGTGCCAGCTACGCGGCCGTGCTGCTGGACCTGCACCTGGCCGACGGTGACGGCCTGGCGCTCATGCCCACGCTGCGCCGGCTGGCGCAGCCTCCCGTCACCATCGTGCTGACGGCCCGCGACCAGGTCAGCGACCGCATCCGCGGGCTGGACGCGGGCGCCGACGACTATCTGGTCAAGCCCTACGACCCCGAGGAACTGCTGGCCCGCCTGCGCGCCGTGAGCCGGCGCGGCGGTGGCATGCAGGCCGGGCAGGACGCCGTGCTGCGCATGGGCACGCTGGAGATCGACCTGGCCCGTGAAATGGTGCGCGACGCCGGCCGCACCCTGCTGCTCACGCCCAAGGAATGGGCGCTGCTGCGCGTGCTCACGGCCCAGCCGCAGCGTGTGCACGCGCGCGAGCATCTGCTCGATGCGCTCTACGGCTTCGATGCCGAGGCCGACAGCAACACGCTGGAAGTGTTCATCAGCCGGCTGCGCCGCAAGCTCGGGCGCGACCGCATCCTGACCGTGCGCGGCACCGGCTACCGCCTGGCCCTCGAGCATGGATGAGCCGCAGCGCTACAGCCTGGCGCTGCCGCCCCGTCTGGCCGACCAGCTGGCCCGCGAGCTGACACTGGCCCTGGCCGCCGTCTGGCTGGCCTGCGTGCTGGCGCTGGCCTGGTATGTCAGCCACATCGTGCACCACAACTTCGACCAGGAAATGATCGACAGCGGCCACCGCCTGCTGGAGGTGGCCGTGCACCAGCTGGAACAGGAAGACCACTCGCGCGAGGGCGTGCAGCGCCCGCATGTGGCCTCGCAGCCGGGCGACGAGGCCGAGGATCTGGTCTACCAGCTGCAGGACGGCCGCGGCAACGTGCTGCTGCGCACCCAGGCCGCCCCCGTGGCGGCCTTTGCCGTGCCCATGCGCGAGGGCTTCTACGAGCGCGAGGGCTGGCGCATCTATGTGGTGGCCCATCCCCGGCAGCCGCTGTTCCTGATGCTGGCCGATCCGATGGTCGAGCGCAGCGAGGCGCTGCAGCGGGCGCTGCTGGCGCTGGGCTCGGTGATGGTGGTCATGCTCGCCCTCATGGGCTGGGCGCTGCGCGTGACCGCGCGGCGGCGCCTGCGCGTGCTGCGCGACATGCAGCTGCAGCTGAGCGAGCGCGGCGGCTCCAACCTGGAGCCGCTGGACCTGGACGCCATGCCGCGCGAGCTGTGGCGGCTGGGCCGGGGCATCAACCACCTGATGCAGCGCCTGTCGCATGCGCTGCAGGTGGAGCGCTCCATGGCCGCCAATGCGGCCCACGAGCTGCGCACGCCGCTGGCCGTGGCCACGCTGCGCTTGCAGACGGCCCTGGACCGTGGCGTGGACAACGCCGACGTGCGGGCCGCGCACGAGGCGCTGGAGCGGCTGAGCCAGCGCACGGAAAAGCTGCTGCAGCTGTCGCGCGCGGCCTCGGGCTCGGCGCTGGCGCAGGACGATGTGCGGCTGGATACGCTGGCCAGCATGGTGGCCTCCGAGTTCTGGCAGCAGGACGAATCCACCCAGCTGCGGCTGGACGTGGTGCTGCCCGAGCAGCCCTGCGGGCCGGTGGCGGGCGACGTGGACACGCTGGCCATTGCCTTGCGCAACCTGGTGGAGAACGCGCTGCGCTACAGCGATGGCTCGGAGGTGCTGCTCGAAGTCTGCGACAGCCATACCGTCCAGGTGCGCGACGAGGGGCCGGGCATGGACGCCGTGGCGCTGGGCACCGCGCGCGAGCGCCATGTGCGCCATGTGGACGATCTGCGCCTGCCCCAGGGCGCCGTGCGCGAACTGGCATCGCCGGGCTATGGCCTGGGCCTGTCCATCGTGTCCATGATCGTGGCCCAGCACGGCGGCAGCCTGCAGCTGCAGTCGCCACCGCCTGGCAGCTCCAGCGGCCTGCTGGCACGCATTCAGTTGCCGGGGCGCGATCCGTCCGCAGATTCCGACGCCCCGGCCTGAGCCGGGGCGCAGGCAGACGGCAGGGGCGCATCGGCCGGCATGTGCCTGCACAGCCTGGCGTTGCGCTGCGCTGCGGGCAGGGCGGCCAGCTGCCGCACCTCGGCATAGAAACGCTGCCAGCCCTGGATTGCCTCGTTGCCGGGCTGGGCCTGGGCCGGAGCTTGGGTCTTTGCTTGGGCCTGGGCCTGGTGCCACAGCGCGGTGAAGGCCGGCACCCAGTCGTCATAGGCGGCCAGCGCGCCGAAGCTGGCGTTGTTGGCATCGGCCACCCATTGGTCCAGCCGGGCCTGGTGGCGTTCGTAGAGCTGGCGCTGTGCATCGGTGGTCAGCAGGGCCGCATCGGCGCTGCGCCATTGCGCACGCAGCGCAGCGTAGTCGCTGCGCAGCTGCTGGTAGATCTGCGCCTTGGCCTGCTGCATGGCGGGGCCGCGCTGCGGGTCCTGGTACAGCTGCTGCAGCGCCTGGCGCGTGCGCCCGGTCAGTGCCCGCCACTGCGTACGCCGCAGCTGGCTGGACTCCCAGCGCGCGCGGGCGGCTGGGCCGGCCTCGGTGGCCAGCCACAGCGTTGCGCCCAGGCGCTCCACGGTGGTGGCAAAGGATTCGTTGAAGGCGGTATCGCCGGCCACGTAGACCACCTGGTGGGCCAGCTCATGGAACAGCAGGCCGGCGAACTCGCCCTCGCCCCAGCCCACGAAGGTGTTGAGCAGCGGATCGCCCCCCAGCCAGTTCAGGTAGCCCAGCGTGGAATAGGCGGGCACGCCGTAGCTGCCGGACTCCAGGCCCTGGTCGGCCAGCAGCCGGGCCTGGGCCACGGCGTCTGCCTCGGAAAAGTAGCCCCGGTAGCCCACGCAGCCGGCCACGGGAAAGCACCAGCGGTGCAGCTCCAGGCTGTCGGGCGGCGCGGCCACCACGTTCCACACGGCAAAGGGCCGCTGCAGATCGGCGTAGCGGCGGTAGCTGGCGTTGTCGGGCAGGCCCAGCCGTTGCACGGCGAAGCTGCGCATGCGCTGGGCCGCAAGCAGGCGCTCGCGCAGCGCGGGTGCCAGGTTGTCGTCCTGCAGCCAGTCGTCAATGGGGCGGCTGGCCTGCAGCAGGTGTATCTGGCCGCGCAGGCTCTGCCAGTAATAGCCCAGGCCGTCGCCGCCGGCCCCTGTGCTGGCACAGCCGCCCAGCAGCAGGCCTATGCCCGCCAAAATCGCGGGCAGGCCGCGCCTGACTACACTCAAGCCTTCACGCACCCTTGGCCCCCTTGCTGCTTTCATGGACTTCTTCACGCTGGCGATCATTGTCTTCATCGCAATCTACCTTCTCAAGACGCAGGAGCAGCGCCGGCATACCCTGCTGCTGGCCCAGTATCTGGGGCGTTTCCAGATCGAGAAGCTGATGGGCGGCCTGATCGAAGGCTATCTGCGCGCCCTGGGCGAGAACGACGAGCAGCGCCGCGCCCAGATCTGGACCGTGCTGGACAACACCGAAACCAGCCTGGTCGAGCAGTTCCAGCGCTTTGCCAAGGAAATGGCCTCGGCCGATCCGCAGCTCACGCGCGTGAGCACGCTGCCCGTGGCGCTGCCCTATCTGGACCGGCTGTTCCCGTCGTCCGGCTTCGATCTGCGCGACGCCATGCAGCTGCATGCGCGCGGCATTGCCTCCGTGCGCGTGGCCGACAGCGCCACCGAGGACGAACGCCGTGCGCGCGCCTTCATGATGACGGCCGAGCTGTTGCTCATGCAGTACACCTGTCATTGGTTTTGCAAATCGCGCGCCGTGGCATCCCTGCGGCTGGTCGCACGGCACAAGACGCCCTTCGAGCAAGTGCTTGCTTCGGTGAGTGACCAGACACGGCGCGACTACAGGCAGCTGATCGCCTGATCGCCCCTTCTGTGGCGGGGCGCCATGCCCCGCCATGCACAGCCCAGGCTGCGATTGACGCAGTGCGGCTTGCTGTCAAAAATGAACGCCATGACACAAGTGCTGAGCTCCATCGAGGCGCGGCTGGCGTCTCTCCCTGTTCCCGTGGCCGTGATCCTGCCGTCCGGCCAGCGCGCCGGTCCTGCGGATGCGCAGGTGGTGCTGCATTTCCAGTCCATGGCGGCCATGGCCAGCCTGGCGGCCGGGCAGATAGGGACACTGGGCAGTGCCATCGTGGAGGGGCTGGTACGCATCGATGGCCGCATGCGCGACGTGATGGCGGTGGCCGCCAGCCTGCTGCAATCCGATCCGGTGCGCGGCACATCGCACTGGTGGGTGCATGCCATGGCCCGCATGCGCTCCATGGCCGCGCACACGCTGGCGCGCGACGCCCAGCAGATCCAGTTCCACTACGACATCTCCGACGACTTCTACGGCCTGTGGCTGGACCCGCGCCGCGTCTATTCCTGCGCCTACTTCCGCGATCCGCAGATGACGCTGGCCCAGGCCCAGGAGGCCAAGCTCGACCACATCTGCCGCAAGCTGGACCTGCGGCCCGGCGAGCGTTTCCTGGACATCGGCGCGGGCTGGGGCGCGCTGCTGCTGTGGGCGGCCGAGCATTACGGCGTCACGGCCACGGGCATCACGCTCTCGCACAACCAGCACCGCCATGTGCAGCAGCTGATTGCCGAGCGCGGCCTGCAGGGCAGGGTGGACATGCAACTGCTGGACTACCGCGCGCTGGCGCCCGGCCAGCCCTTCGACAAGATAGGCTCGGTGGGCATGTTCGAGCATGTGGGCCAGGCCCAGCTGCCCGAGTACTTCCAGACCGTGCACCGCCTGCTGCGCCCGGGCGGCATGGCGCTGATCCACGGCATCACCGCGGGCGGCGTGGACAACACCCAGCTGGGTGCGGGCATGGGCGAGTTCATCGACCGCTACATCTTCCCCGGCGGCGAGCTGATGCATGTGAGCCGCGTGCTGCACGACATCGGCCACAGCGGGCTGGAAATGGTGGACACGGAGAACCTGCGGCCCCACTACGCACGCACGCTGTGGAATTGGTCCGACGCACTGGAAGCCCAGCTGCCGCAGGCGCAGCGTATCCTTGAGCAGCATGCCGATGCCGAAGGTGCCGCCAAGGTGCTGCGCGCCTACCGGCTCTATCTGGCGGGTTGCGCCATGGGCTTCGAGCGCGGCTGGATCGCCCTGCACCAGATGCTGTGCACGCATCCCGACGGACGGCTGCAGTCGGGGTCCATGGTGGGAGCCCAATCGGACTATGCTTTCAACCGCGAGTACATGTACCGCTGAGTGCATGACACGCCACACAGAAAAAGGATAGCCATGCTCTACAAGTTCAAGTCCCGTGCCACGGCCGACGTCATCATGCTCGAATCCAACGGCCGCCAGGTCCTGGAGATCGTCGGCAAGACGCCCGGCGCCAGCGGCATCATCACCGTCCAGCAGATCCCGGCCGCCATCGATGCGCTGGAAGCCGCCGTGGCCGATGACGATGCCCGCCGCAAGGCCAACCAGGAAGAGGATGCGCAGGATGGCGACCAGGACAATGCCGCACCGGGCGCACGCGATGCCGTCAGCCTGCGCCAGCGCGCTGCGCCCATGATCGACATGCTGCGCCGCAGCGCAGCCGAGAACAGCGACGTCACCTGGTAAGCCGGCGGCCCCCGCTGGCCCGTCAGGCGTTGATGCCCTTCATGCCTTCCTCCGTATAGCGCTGCCCGGCCACGGGCAGCTCGTCGCTGGCGCGCCGCAGCTCGTCCAGCTCGCCGGGCGTCAGTGCCACGCACAGCGCGCCCAGGTTGTCCTGCAGATGGGCGATGCGCCGGGTGCCCGGAATGGGCACCACGTCCGGCCCCTGGGCCAGCAGCCAGGCCAGGGCGATCTGCGCAGGCGTGCTGCCCTTGCGCTGCGCCAGGGCCGATACGGCACCCACCAGGGCCTGGTTGGTGTCGATGTTGCCGGGCTGAAAGCGCGGCAGGCTGGCGCGGAAATCGCCCTGCTCGAAGGCCGTGCCGCCATGAAAGCGTCCCGTGAGAAAGCCGCGCCCCAGCGGCGAATAGGCCACCAGCCCCACGCCCAGCTCGCGGCAGGCGGGCAGCACCTCGTCCTCCACCTCGCGCGTCCACAGCGAATACTCGGTCTGCACCGCCGCCACCGGGTGCACGGCATGGGCGCGGCGCAGCGTGGCTGCGCTGACCTCGCACAGGCCGATGCGGGCGATCTTGCCTTCCTGCACCAGGCGCGCCAGGCCTTGCATGGTCTCTTCGATGGGCCGCGTGGCATCGACGCGGTGCACGTAGTACAGGTCGATGCGCTCCACGCCCAGGCGCCGCAGCGAGTCCTCGCAGCTTTGCCGCGCGTACTGCGCGCTGTTGTCGATGCTGCGCCGGTACTCGCCGGCCTTGCGCACGATGCCGAACTTGGTGGCGATCTTCACGCGCGGGCGGCGCGATGCCAGGAAGCGGCCGATCAGCTCCTCGTTGTGGTGCGGCCCGTAGACATCGGCCGTGTCCAGGAAGTCGATGCCGGCCTCCACGGCATGGTCCAGTGCCTGCAGCGCCAGGGCGTCGTCGCGCGGGCCATAGAACTCGCTCATGCCCATGCAGCCCAGGCCCAGGGCGGATACCTGCAGATCGTGGCCAAGTGTGCGTTGTTGCATTGCATATCCTCTTGCTGAAACAAGGGGCCAGTATGGTTTTCCGGGGTGGGCTTGCCTACTGAGAAAATCGCGCTTCGATCTTCCATTTCCGGAAAACATTTCCACAAAGGCTCTCCGCAAGGGCTTTCCAGGAAAACCAAGGAGCACTTCATTGCAGTGGGACGACGCCCGCATCTTCCTGGCCATTGCCCGCGCCGGCAGCCTGAGCGGCGCCTCGGCCGCGCTGGGGCTGGGCGTGGCCACGGTCTCGCGCCGGCTGGACCGGCTGGAGTCCGCGCTGGCCATGCCGCTGTTCAGCCGCCACCAGAGCGGCTATCGGCTCACGGCCGACGGCCAGGCGCTGCTGGCCCCGGCCGAGACGCTGGAGCAGGCGGCCCAGGCCCTGGGCGATGCCGCGCACAGCCAGGCGCAGGTCGCGGGCGTGGTGCGGCTGGCCACGGCAGAGAACCTGGCCAACCCGCTGATCGTGCCCTCGCTGGCGCAGTTGTTCGCGCGCCATCCGGGGCTGCGCGTGCAGCTGGTCAGCGGCGTGCAGACGCTGAACCTGCACCGGCGCGATGCCGACCTGGCCGTGCGCATGACCCAGCCCGAGGCCGGCCACGTCACGATCCGGCGCCTGGGAACGCTGGGTTTCGGCTTGTACGGATCGGCCGGCCATGTTGCTGGCCGCGCTGGCCGGAGCGGCCCGGACCCCTTCGAAGGCGACGCCTTCATCGGCTGGGACGACAGCCATGCCCACCTGCCCGCCGCACGCTGGATGGCGCGCGCCCTGCGCGGGCGTCCCTGCCGGCTGGAGACCAACACCCTGTCCGCGCAGCTGGCCGCGGCCCAGGCGGGCCTGGGCCTGGCCGTGCTGCCGCATTTCCTGGCGCGGCAGGCGGGGCTGGTCTGCGTGGAGCCGCAGCTGGGCGCCGATCAGCCCATCTGGCTTGCCATGCATGCCGACCTTGCCCATTCGCGGCGGGTGCGGGCCGTGGCGGACCACCTCATTGAACTGTTCGAGCGGCGGCATGCCGAACTCGAAGGCCCGGCCTGAGCCGCAGCAGGGGCCGCGCGCCGTGTTAAACACGCACGCAGATTGCGAGAAAGAAAGGACTTCCATGCACCGCCTCCGTCATTCCTCCCGATTCCTGCCCTGGCTGGGCGCGCTGGCCGCCACGCTGGCGCTGGCCGCCTGCGCCGACAGGCCCAAGGCGCCCACCGGCCCGCAGGCGCCCCCGGGAGCGGCGGCGGCCGTGTATTCGCTGCTGTTTCTGGACAACGCCTCCAACCTCGGCCCCAAGGCGGCGGCCTACTGCATAGGCAACGGCCGTGGATGGGCGCTGCTGGACCCCGATGCCGGCACGCTGGCCCTGCTCAGCGGCCAGAGCCAGGTGCGGCCGGCTTCGGCCTGCGACGTGGGCAAGGGCGGCGAGCAGGTGCTGGACCGGGCCAGCGGCCGGCCGGCGCTGATGTTCGGCGTCGAGCTCGTGCACTGCACGGCCTCGGGATCGCAATGCCTGATGCGCGGCAGCTACTACGAAGGTCCCGGCAACACGCAGAGCAACCTCTACAACGCAAGCCAGCGCGGCGGCAGCTGGCAGGCCGTGATGGCGCTGCGCGGGCCGGCGCCCTGAACCCTGCATCGCCGCTGTCGCGCCGTCCCCGCCAACGAAAAAGCCCGGCCGAAGCCGGGCTTGATCGTGGTTGCAACCGGGCGATCCGTCGCGGTGGTGGTCCTCGGGATCAGTCGGCGTAGGTGCCGGCTGCCTTGATGACCTTGCCCCACTTCTCGATCTCGGCCTGGACGAACTTCTTGTGGCCTTCGGGTTCGATGCGGCCGTCGCTGGCGATCACGGCGCCCAGGGCTTCCTGGCGCTTGATGAACTCGGGGTCCTTGAGGGCGGCCTTCATGGCCTCGTTGACCTTCTTGACGACGTCGGCCGGCGTGCCCTTGGGCGCGTACAGGCCATGCCAGATGGTGACCTGGAAGTCAGGCACGCCCACTTCGGCCAGCGTCGGCAGGTCCTTCAGTGCGGGCATGACCAGGCGCTTGGGCGTGGTCACGGCATAGGCCTGGACCTTCTTGGCCGTGATCTGGCCCGTGGTGTTGGTGGTCTGGTCGCACAGCAGGTCGACCTGGTTGCCGATCAGGTCGGCGATGGCCGGCGCGGCGCCCTTGTAGGGCACGGGCGTCATTTCGGTCTTCATGGCCGCCTGCAGCATCAGGCCGCACAGGTGGGAGGCGGAACCGATGCCGGCATTGGCCAGGTTGACCTTGCCCTGGTTCTTGCCGATCCAGTCCTTGACCTCGGCGAAGTTCTTGGCCGGCAGGCTGGGGCGGCCGATCAGGGTCATGGGCACGTCGTTGATGATGCCGGCGTACTCGAAGTCGTTGAGCACGTTGAACGACAGCTTGCGGTACAGCGACGGGATCGTGGACATGCCGATGTGGTTGATCAGCAGCGTGTAGCCGTCAGGGCGGGCACGTGCAGCCTTGGCCGTGCCGATGGTGCTGCCGGCGCCGTCGGCGTTGTCCACCACGATGGTGGCATTGTTCAGATGCTTGCGCATGGACTCGGCCAGATCGCGGGCCACCTTGTCGGTCGGGCCGCCTGCGGTGAACGGCACGATGAGGGTGATCGTCTTGCCTGCGGCAGGATAGTCCTGCGCATGAGCGCCAATGGCTGCGCCGGCTGCCAGGGCGATGGCTGCGATCTTGAACAATGCTTTCATAGTGTCTCCAGGTGAATGGCGTGCAAATGATAGGGGGCGATGCGTTTTCGCCCTAAAGGGCAAACACGCAAAAGAAACCGAATGCACGAGGAGACGAATTTTAAGAATTGTTTCTATTGCGCCGCAGCAGATTCCCTTGCCATTGATCTAGTGCAAACCCTTGGAGGCTTGACAGGCGTCATGTTTTCAGGGATTGCGCCGGCTGCGCGGCGGCGCGGCCACCGTCCCCCGCGCCTCGGTGGCTACTTGTACGACCTCGCGTCTTCGATCACCTTGCCGTCATTGGGCAGCGTGCCCGGCAGCACCATCTGCACGTCGCCGCGCAGCTTGGTCACTTCGCGCACCGCGTCGGACAGCTGCTGGGCCAGGCCCGGCGAGGTCTCGCGGGTTTCGACCAGCAACTGCATCTGGTCATTGGCCATCTCGCCCGTGACCACCAGCCTTGCGCGCCCCACCTGCGGAAAGCGGCGCACGACGTCGGCAATCTGGCCCGGGTGCACGAACATGCCGCGCACCTTGGTGGTCTGGTCGGCGCGTCCCATCCAGCCCTTGATGCGTGCGTTGGTGCGGCCCGTGGGGCACTGGCCGGGCAGCACGGCAGAGAGGTCGCCCGTGCCGAAGCGGATCAGCGGGTAGTCGGGGTTGAAGGTGGTGATCACCAGTTCGCCCACCTCGCCGGGCGCCACGGGGTCGCCCGTGCCGGGGCGCACGATCTCGACGATGACCTGCTCGTCCAGCACCAGGCCTTCGCGCGCTTCGGTCTCGTAGGCGATCAGGCCCAGGTCGGCCGTGGCGTAGCACTGGTAGCCCGCGATGCCGCGCTCGGCCAGCCAGTCGCGCAGCGAGGGCGGAAAGGCCTCGCCCGAGACCATGGCCTTGGCCACGGACGGGATGGGCAGGCCCATCTCCACGGACTTTTCCACAATGATCTTGAGGAAGCTGGGCGTGCCCACGTAGCCGGCGGGACGCAGGTCGGCCATGGCCTGCACCTGCTGCTCGGTCTGGCCCGTGCCGCCTGCGAACACCGTGCAGCCCAGCGCATGGGCGCCGCTTTCCATCATCGAGCCCGCGGGCACGAAGTGGTAGCTGAAGCAGTTGTGCACCAGCTCGCCGGGCCGAAAGCCCGAGGCATGCAGCGCGCGCGCCATGCGCCAGTAGTCGGGGCGGCGGCTCTCGGGCTCGTAGATGGGGCCGGGGCTGCAGAACAGGCGCGGCATGGGCTGGCCCAGGCCGATGGCGTTGAAGCCGCCGAAGATCTGCGCGGGCCGCTGCTCGGCCTGGCGCTGCAGCAGCTCGTACTTGCGCGTCACCGGCAGGCGGGCCAGGGCCTCGCGGCTGGTGATCTGCGCGGCGTCGACGCCGTCCAGGATCCGGGCGAAGGCAGCCGACTGTTGCTGCGCATGGGCGATCTGTCGGGGCAGGGCGGCCAGCAGCGCTGCTTCGCGTTCGTCAGGGGTGCGCGTCTCCAGCGCGTCGTAGAAGGCACTCATGGCTAGTCCTGTATGTGGAAAAGGGCAGATGGAGTCCGGCCAGTGATAGTGGTTTATTCCAGAAATTCAGCAACGCCGTTGCCTGCGAAACCGGCGCGGCCCCAGGCGAGAGACACCGAGGAAGGGCCGCCCCGCACCGAGGGTGTCGTCCCCCTTTCAGGGGGAAGGCGCGAAGCGACTCAGGGGGTATTCATGCAAGCCAACGTTTTCTGCGCTTGTAGCTTTTCACGTCCTTGAAGCTTTTCCGCTCGCCGCCGCCCACGCCCAGGTAGAACTCCTTGACGTCCTCGTTGCTGGCCAGGTCCGAGGCTGCGCCGTCCATGACGATGCGGCCGCTTTCCATGATGTAGCCGTAGTCCGAGTACTTGAGCGCCATGTTGGTGTTCTGCTCGGCCAGCAGGAAGGTGACCTTTTCCTTGCTGTTGAGGTCGCGGACGATGTTGAACACCTCCTCGACGATCTGCGGGGCCAGGCCCATCGAGGGTTCGTCCAGCAGCACCATGCGCGGGTTGGCCATCAGCGCGCGGCCGATGGCGCACATCTGCTGCTCGCCGCCCGAGGTGTAGGCGGCCTGCGAGGTGCGGCGCGTCTTCAGGCGCGGAAAGTAGTTGTAGACCTTCTCGAGGTTGGCCGCGATCTCGCCCTTGTCGGTGCGCGTGTAGCTGCCGGTCATGAGGTTTTCCTCGATGGTCAGGTGGGCGAAGCAGTGCCGCCCCTCCATGACCTGGACCACGCCGCGCTGCACCAGCTCGGAGGGCGTGAGGCTTTCGATGCGCTCGCCCTCCAGCTCGATCGTGCCCTTGGTCACCTCGCCGCGCTCGCCCTTGAGCAGGTTGGAGATGGCGCGCAGCGTGGTGGTCTTGCCCGCGCCGTTGCCGCCCAGGATGGCCACGATGCTCTCGCGCGGCACTTGGAGCGAAACGCCCTTGAGCACCAGGATCACATGGTTGTAGATGACTTCGATGCCATTGACCACGAGCAGCGGATCGCTGGCGGCCGGGGCGGAGGTGGGTGCGGTGGTCATGGCGTCGTCCATGGGCGTTGATACGAAAGCGGAGTGCGGGGCCGCAACTCTCGAAGCATCTCTGCGCGGGGCATGCCCCAACTCAGGGACACCGAGGAAGGGCCGCCCCGCACCGAGGGTGTCGTCCCCCTCCCCCGCGAAGCGGGTAGAGAGGGGGAAGGCGCGCAAGCGCCTCAGGGGGTGCAAGTTCTAGCTTTTACGTTCTTTTCCTTGGCGTACTTGTCCGCGTACTCCTTGACCAGCGGTTCGACCATGGACTTGTCGGCCTGGTACCAGTCGGAGACCACCTTCCACTTGGCGCCATCCCACTGGGCGATGCGCGACCAGTCGGTGCCCAGGTGGTTGTCGCAGCTGGTCTTGACGGGGCGGATGATCTTGCCGAAGCCCAGCTCGTTGAGGCGCTCCTGCGTGAGGTTCAGGTTCTCCAGGCCCCAGCGCACCTGCTCGGAGGTCATGACCTTGCCCTTGCCGTATTTTTCCTGTGCCGTGCGGATGGCCTCCACCTGCAGCATGGAGATCACCATGCCGCGCGTATGGGCCATGGCGCCCAGTTCCTTGGCGTCGGTGGCCGTGCCCTGGCCCTTGTCGTAGACCATGGCCTTGACCTCGTCGTGCACCTTGTCGTGCTCGGCCGTGTTGTGGATGGTCACGGTGTTGTAGCCCTTGGCGCCGGCGCCGATGTCCTTCACGTCATGGTCCGAGCCGGCCCACCAGATGGAGTACATCTTCTCGCGCGGGTAGCCGGTGGCCTGCGCCTCGCGCACGGCCGTGGGCGTCATCACGCCGGCCGACCACAGCAGCACGTAGTCGGGGCGCTGCTGGCGGATCTGCAGCCAGGTGGACTTCTGCTCCACGCCGGGCGCCGTCACGGGCAGCAGCGTGAGGTCGAAGCCTTCCTTGGCGGCGCGCTTTTGCAGCAGCGGAATGGGTTCCTTGCCATAGGGCGAGTCGTGGTAGACCAGGGCGATCTTCTTGCCCTTGAGGCTGCCCTTTTCCTTCTTGAGGATGTCCTGGATGATGGAGTCGGCCGCCGTCCAGTAGTTGCCCAGCAGCGGGAAGTTCCACTCGAAGACCTTGCCGTCGGCCGACTGCGACAGGCCGTAGCCCGTGGTGATGATGGGCATCTTGTCGCCGGGCGCCTTGTCCGTCACGGCGAACGTGATGCCGGTGGACTGCGGATCGAAGCCCGCCGCGCCGCCGCCCTTGCCCTTCAGGCGCTCATAGCACTCCACGCCCTTGGCCGTGTCGTAGGCCGTCTCGCATTCCTCGTAGGCGATCTTCACGCCATTGATGCCGCCCTTGGCGTTGACCAGCTTGATGTAGTCCTGCTTGCCATCGGCCCATGGAATGCCCAGCGGAGCGAACTGGCCCGTGCGGTAGACCAGCAGCGGCACGAACTGGTCCTGGGCCTGGACGGCGGGGGCGGCCACGAGGCCGCCGATTCCGGCTGCGACGGTGGCGGCGGCGATGGCGACTTTCTTGAACATCATGACGTTGTCTCCTAGTTGGCTGGGGAAGATTCCCCGGTTATCCGGCACTCTGTGGCGCCCTGTCTCGATCAGAATCAAACATTCCATGTTTCCTGGCGCCATCTGTGGAACTGGCGAGCCCCAGGTCAGGGACACCGAGGAAGGGCCGCCCCGCACCGAGGGTGTCGTCCCCCTCCCTCGCGTAGCGAGTAGAGAGGGGGAAGGCGCGAAGCGACTCAGGGGGTGTCATATCAATGCGGGAAGGGCCAGACGCGAAGCTTTTGCCTTGCCGTTGCCCACAGCTTCGCGAGTCCGTGCGGCTCCACGATCAGGAAGAACACGATCAGCGCACCGAAGATCATGTGCTCCAGGTAGGTCGCCGTGGCCGTGGACAGCGGCAGGCCCAGCCAGTGAGGCACCTGGGTGAGCAGCAGCGGCAGCAGCACGAAGAAGGCCGCGCCGAAGATGCTGCCGACCACCGAACCCAGGCCGCCGATGATGATCATGAACAGCAGCTGCAGCGAGCGGTCCAGGCTGAAGGCCGCAGGCTCCCAGGCACCCAGGTGTACGAAGCCCCACAGCGCGCCGGCCACGCCGACGATGAAGCTGCTCACGGCAAAGGCGCTGAGCTTGGCGTAGGTCGGGCGGATGCCGATCACGCTGGCGGCCACGTCCATGTCGCGCATGGCCATCCATTCGCGGCCGATGGCGCCCCGCACCAGGTTCTTGGCGGCCAGGCCCAGCAGGCACAGGATGCCCAGGCACAGCAGGTACTTTTCCATGGGCGTGTCGATCTTCCAGCCCATGATGGACAGCGGGCCCGCGCTCACCGAGCCCGAGGAGGAGTTGTTCGTCACCCAGGCGGCGCGGCTGGTCAGCCAGTCCACGAAGAACTGGGCGGCCAGCGTGGCCACGGCCAGGTACAGGCCGCGGATGCGCAGGCTGGGCAGGCCGAAGATCACGCCGAAGACCATGGCCAGCACGCCGCCGCCGATCAGGGCCACCAGCAGCGGCATGCCCTCGAAACGCACCTGCAGGTTGTAGGCCGCATAGGCGCCCACAGCCATGAAGGCGCCCGTTCCCAGAGAGATCTGGCCGCAGTAGCCGACCAGGATGTTCAGCCCCAGCGCCGCCAGCGACATGATCAGGAAGGGGATCAGCACGGCCTGGAAGGTGTAGTCGCTGACGCTGAAGGGAATCACCAGGAAGGCGACGGCCAGCAGCGCCACGATGGCCCAGCGGTCCTGGGCGACGCCGAAGATCTGCTGGTCGGATGCGTAGGTCGTCTTGAATTGACCGTTCTCACGATAAAACATGGTGCAAGTTCTCCGTATACGGTCTCAGACGCGGTCGATGATCTTGTCGCCGAACAGCCCCTGGGGCCGCACGAGCAGGAAGCACAGGGCCAGGCCGTAGGCGAACCAGGTCTCGATGCCGCCGCCGACCATGGGGCCCAGGTAGACCTCGGAGAGCTTCTCGCCCACGCCGATGATCAGGCCGCCGATGATGGCGCCGGGCAGCGAGGTCAGGCCGCCCAGGATCACCACGGGCAGGGCCTTCAGGGCCACCAGCGACAGCGAGTACTGCACGCCCAGCTTGGAGCCCCAGATGATGCCCACCACCAGGGCCACGCCGCCGGCCACCGACCAGACGATGACCCAGATGCGCGACAGCGGGATGCCGATGGACTGCGCCGCCTGGTGGTCGTCGGCCACGGCGCGCAGCGCGCGGCCGGTCTTGGTCTTCTGGAAGAACACGCTGAGCGCGGCCACCAGCAGCGCGGCGATGCAGGCCGCATACAGGTCTTCCTGGCTCAGCAGCACGCCGCCCTCGAACAGGCCGTCGAGGATGAACATGGGGTCCTTGGGCATGCCCACGTTGATGCTGTAGACGGCGCTGCCGAAGATCATCGGGCCCAGTCCGTCGAGCAGGTAGGCGATGCCCAGCGTGGCCATCAAGAGCGTGATGGGCTCCTGGTTGACCAGGTGGCGCAGCGCCAGCCGCTCGATCACCCAGGCCACGACCACCATGATGGCCAGCGACACGCAGATGGCCAGCAGGTTGGTGAACCAGCCCGGCTCCATGCCGATCCACTTCGGGATCCACTCGGAAAAGCGCGCCATGGCCAGGGCCGAGAACAGCACCATCGCGCCCTGGGCGAAGTTGAACACGCCCGAGGCCTTGAAGATCAGCACGAAGCCGATGGCGATCAGCGCGTACAGCGTGCCCACCATGAGGCCGCCGAACAAGGTTTCCAGAAAAAATCCCATGTCAGTCCCCTCAGTGGCTGGTGCCAAGGTAAGCGCGGATCACGTCTTCGTTCTGGCGCACCTCGTCGGGTGCGCCGTCGCCGATCTTCTTGCCGTAGTCCAGCACCACGACGCGGTCGCTGATGTCCATGACCACGCCCATGTCGTGCTCGATCAGCACGATGGTGGAGCCGAACTCGTCGTTCACATCGAGGATGAAGCGGCACATGTCCTGCTTTTCCTCCACGTTCATGCCGGCCATGGGCTCGTCCAGCAGCAGCACCTGCGGCTGCATGGCCAGGGCGCGGCCCAGGTCCACGCGCTTTTGCAGGCCGTAGGGCAGCTGGCCCACGGGGGTCTTGCGGTAGGCCTGGATCTCCAGGAAGTCGATGATGTGCTCGACGAACTCGCGGTGGCGGATCTCCTCGCGCTGGGCCGGGCCCAGGCGCAGGGCCTGCATCAGGATGCCGCTTTTGATCTGCAGGTTGCGGCCGGTCATGATGTTGTCGATCACGCTCATGCCCTTGAACAGCGCCAGGTTCTGGAAGGTGCGCGCCACGCCCATCTCGGCCACCTGGCGGCTGTTCATGTGGCTGAAGGTCTTGCCCCGGAAGGTGATCGATCCCTCGGACGGGGTGTACACGCCGTTGATGCAGTTGAGCATGGAGCTCTTGCCCGCGCCGTTGGGGCCGATGATGGAGCGGATCTCGTGCTCGCGCACATCGAACGAGATGTCCGTCAGCGCCTTCACCCCGCCGAAGCGCAGGCTGATGTTCTTGATGTCGAGGATGACATCGCCGATCTTCTTGTGGGTCATGTCAGCGGCTCCGGTCAGGCCCTGGCGGTGGCAGCCACCGAATGGGTTTTGGCATCGATGATGGACAGCGTGGCGCTGACGCTGCCGGTGCGGCCGTCCTCGAACTTGACCTGGGTCTCGATGAACTGCTCACGCTTGCCCGTGTACAGCGCATCAACCAGCACGCCGTACTTGTCGGCGATGAAGCCGCGGCGCACCTTGCGCGTGCGGGTCAGCTCGTCGTCGTCGGGGTCCAGCTCCTTGTGCAGCACCAGGAAGCGCGCCACCTGCGTGTCGGCCATGCCGGCTTCGGCGGCCAGGTCGGCGTTCACCTGGGCCACGCAGTCGGCCACCATCTCCAGCACCTTGGCCTTCGATGCCAGGTCCACATAGCCGCCGTAGGGCAGGCCCTGGCGCTCGGCCCAGTTGCCCACGGCCTCGTAGTCGATGTTGATGAAGGCGCAGACCTGGTCGCGACCGTGGCCGAAGCACACGGCCTCCTTGATCTGGGGGAAGAACTTGAGCTTGTTCTCGATGTAGTTGGGCGCGAACATGGCACCCCGGCTGGTCTTGCCCACGTCCTTGGCGCGGTCGATGATGCGCAGCTGGCCGCTGGCGTCGATCACGCCGGCATCGCCCGTATGGAACCAGCCGTCGGCATCCACCACTTCGGCCGTGGCATCGGGGCGCTTGTAGTACTCCTTGAGCACGGACACGCCCTTGAGCAGCACCTCGCCGTTGTCGGCGATCTTCAGCTCGATGCCCGGTGCGGCCTGGCCCACGCTGCTCAGTTCCACCTGCCCGTCGCGCTGTATGCACACATAGGCGCAGGTCTCGGTCTGGCCGTAGAGCTGCTTGAGATTGATGCCGATGGAGCGGAAGAAGCGGAACAGCTCGGGCCCGATGGCCGCGCCCGCCGTATAGGCCACGCGGATGCGCGACAGGCCCATGGCATTGCGCAGCGGGCCGTAGATGCACAGGTCGCCCAGCGCGTACTTCAGGCGATCCAGCGCGCCCACCTTCTTGCCGTCCAGGATGTCCGATCCCACGCGCCGCGCCACGGCCATGGCGCGGCCGTACATCCACTGCTTGAACGGCGCGGCATCCTCCATGCGGATGGACACCGAAGTCAGCATGCCCTCGAAGATGCGCGGCGGCGCGAAGTAGTAGCTGGGGCCGATCTCGCGCAGGTCGATGGATACGGTCGAGGCCGACTCCGGGCAGTTGATGGTGAAGCCCGCCACCAGCCACTGCGCGAAGGAAAACAGGTGGTCGCCCACCCAGGCCGGAGGCAGGTAGGAGATCACGTTGTCGCCAGGGCCCAGGCGGTCCACCTGCACACCGCCGCGTGCCGACTCGCCAAAGCTGCGGTGGGTCTGGCACACGCCCTTGGGCTTGCCCGTCGTGCCCGAGGTGTAGAGGATGACGGACACGTCGTCGGGCGACAGCGCCGCCAGCATGGCATCCCAGGCGCCCGGGTGGGCGGCCTCCCATTCCTTGCCCTTTTGCAGCAGCGCCTCGGTGCTGATCAGCCCCGGCTGGTCGTAGTGGCGCAGGCCGCGCGGGTCGTCATAGATGATGTGGCCCAGGCCGCGGACGCTCTCGCGCACCTCCAGCAGCTTGTCCACCTGCTCCTGGTTCTCGGCGAAGGCGAAGTCGATCTCGGCATCCTCGATGACGAAGCGCATCTCGGCCGCCACCGCGTCCTGGTACAGCGGGATCGGCACGGCGCCCAGCGCCTGCACGGCCAGGAAGCCCATGTAGACATGGGGCCGGTTGTCGCTGATGAAGGCCAGATTCTGGCCGCGTGCCAGGCCCAGCGCCGCCAGGCCGCAGGCCATGTGGCGCACGGTCTGCGCGGCCTCGCTCCAGCTCCAGGTCTGCCAGATGCCGTATTCCTTCTCGCGCAGCGCCGGTGCCTGTGGGCGCTGGGCAGCATGCTGGAGCAGCAGGTGCGGGAACGTGGTCGTCATTCCATGTCCTTGGTTGTTCGTGGATGGTGGCCGCGTGGTGCAAATGCCCAGGCTGAGACCCACCGGCTTGGACTGCATCGTAGGACTGGCTTTGACGCCGTGGTGTCTGTTTGACGACAATCTTCGGGAAACTCATCATCGGGAAAACGCGCCGTAACAAATGGTGCCAAAACGGTCTCATTGCCCGTTGGGGGGCTTGCGCTCCAGCCCGTTCGCAGCGGGTCGCCGTCCTTCTGGAAATCCCGCTCACGCCAGCCACTGGCCTCGGGCAATGCTTGGGTGGTTTTGTTGATTCATCCGCGCACCCTCGCCGCGACTCCATGAGCCAAGAACTGTCACTGCACCAGCGCCGCCGTGCGCCCCGACCCGAGGAACTCGATGGCATTCCCTGGCTGGCCCTGCTCCAGCCCGCCGAGCGCGAGCGCGCGCACAAGGCGCTGGTCGTCGGCGACGCACAGTCCGGCGACTACGTCTGCCGCACCGGCCGCGCGCCCACCTACTGGTTCGGCGTGGTCGAAGGCCTGCTCAAGATGAACACCGATGGCGCCGATGGCGCCAGCATGACGCTGGCCGGCCTGCCTCCGGGCGGCTGGTTCGGCGAGGGCACGGCCGTCAAGCGCGAGCCCTACCGCTACAACGTGCAGGCCATCCGCAAAAGCGTGGTCGCCGGCCTGCCCATCGACACCTTCCACTGGCTGCTGGACCACTCCATCGGCTTCAACCGCTTCGTCATGAGCCAGCTCAACGAGCGCCTGGGCCAGTTCATCTCGGCCCGCGAAATCGACCGCCTCACCAACCCCGACCTGCGCGTGGCCCGCAGCCTGGCCGCGCTCTTTCACCCGCTGCTGTACCCGGGCGTGGGCGAGGTGCTGCGCATCACCCAGCAGGAGCTGGCCTACCTGGTGGGCCTGTCGCGCCAGCGCGTCAACGAGGCGCTGTCCGTGCTGCAGCGCGAAAACGCCATCGTCGTGGAGTACGGCGGCCTGCGCGTGCTCGACCTGGAAGCGCTGCGCAGCGGGCTGTTTGCGACGGCGCGGCGGGCGGCCTGAGCATGCGCGGCGTCCGCTTTGGCGCCGTACCCATCGGCATGGACCAGTACCGATGCATGTCGCCATGAAATTTTGAAAAGTATTGAAAATCGTAGTAGAACTACGATTAGAAGGAAATATCAAAGTTGCCCGTGTTTGGAATAAGTGCTTGAATCGCAGCATGACTACGACCGGGGCAAGCAAATTAAACGCGCTCTACACGCAGCTGCCTGCGGGCACACCCATCACCTCGCAGGATCTGGCAGGGCTGGGCATCTCCGCAGACCTGGCTGTCCACTACGTGCGCGCGGGCTGGCTGAAGCGCCTGATGCGGGGGGTCTTCTGCCGGCCCAACGACAGTCTGGCCCTGCATCCGAGCCTGGGCGTGCTGCAGCGCCGCCTGGAGGGCCTGCATGTGGGGGGCAAGTCGGCGCTGGACTGGTACGGCATGCGCCAGTATGTGGCGCAGCAGCCGGTGCTGCAGCTGTATGGCTGGGCCGCCGGGCAGCTGCCGCCATGGTTCACCGAGCGTTTTCCCGCTGAATACCACCGCAAGAGGCTGTTCGACGAGCAACCCGGTGCCTTGCTGCATGTCGGGCCCTTCGAACAACGCAGCGGTGCCGCCCAGGTCTCGGCGCCGGAGCGTGCACTGCTGGAGCTTCTGAGCGATGTGGGCGTGCGCCAGCCGCTGCAGGAAGCCAGGGAGCTGGTGGAGAGCGCGTACAGCCTGCGCGCCGATGTGCTGCGTGAACTTCTGCAGCGCTGCACCAGCGTCAAGACCGTGCGCCTGTGCCTTCAACTCGGGCGCGAGGGGGCGCTGCCCTGGGCTGCAAGGCTCGATCCGGCCATGCTGCCCACGGGCAGCGGCCGGCCCTGGGTGTCCCGATCAGCCGATGGTCTGTTGGTGCTCAAGGCATGAACCAGACCTATCTCGATACCGCGCGCCTGTTGACACAGGTCGCGCCGCTGGTGTTTGTGGATGACACGTTCGCGCTGAAGGGCGGAACCGCGATCAACCTGTTCGTGCGCGATATGCCGCGTCTGTCCGTTGATCTGGACCTGGTGTTTCCCGACCACAGGCCGTCGCGCGATGAGGCGCTGCAACGGATCAATGAGGCCATCCGGCAAGCGGCAGAACGTCTGACGAAGCGGGGCTTCCAGACCCATGCGCCGGTGGCTGCAGCGGGCCAGACCAAGCTGCTGGTGCGCCGCGGTCCCGTGCAGGTCAAGATCGAAGTGAACTATGTCATGCGGGGCACGGTGCTGCCGGTGCGGCAGGCCTCGCTCACGCCAACTGCGCGCGATGTGCTGATGGCTGACCTGGAGATTCCCGTGGTCTCCGCAGAGGACGTGTACGGCGGCAAGCTCGTGGCCGCCCTGGATCGGCAGCACCCGCGTGATCTGTTCGATGTGATGCAGCTGTTCGCGCACGGCGGCATCACTCCTGGCATCCGGCGCGCGTTCGTGGTCTATCTGGCCTGTAGCAACCGGCCGTTGCACGAAGTGCTGTTTCCTCCCTTGCGTGATGTCCGGCACGATTTCGAAAACAACTTCCGGGGCATGACGGCCGAGCCTGTGTCGCTGCAATCTCTGCTCGCAGCACGCGAGCGGTTGCTGCGGGAGCTTCAGCAAGGGCTGGATGCCAGTGAGCGGCGCTTTTTGCTGTCGCTGGCCGCTGGAGCCCCCGACTGGCCGGCGCTGGACATCGCCCATCTCGAACACCTGCCCGGCGTGCGATGGAAGGTGCAGAACCTGGCGCAGCTGCGCACGTCCCATCCCCGCAAGTTCGCCGAGCAGGCGGACCTGCTGGCCGCACGGCTGGCCATCTGACGCCAGCACTGCACATTTTCAGATCACGCCCTCGCGCCGCAGCCTCTCCTGCTGCTGCGCATCCAGCCCCAATGCCGCATAGATGCGTGCATTGTCCTGGCCGGTGGCCGGGCCGCTGCGGGGCGAAGGGGCCTGGCGGCCGGTGAAGCGTGGCACGGGCGCGGGGGCGGTGAGGGGGCCCAGGTCGGGGTCGGGCAGCGCGATGAAGCTGCCGCGTGCCGCGAAATGCGGGTCCTGCAGCACGTCCTGGGCCGAACAGACCTTGCTGAACGGGATGTCGTGCGCGGCCAGCGCGGCCATGGCCTGGGTGCAGTCCAGGCCTGCGCACCATTGCACGATCAGCGCATCCAGTGCCTGCAGGTGGCGGATGCGCGCGGCGTTGTCCGCAAAGCGCGGGTCGGCGGCCAGGTCGGCGCGGTCCATGGCCTGGCACAGGCGCGCGAAGATGGCATCGCCCGTGGCGACCACAGTGAGCCAGGCGCCGTCGCGCGTGCGGTAGACGTTGGAGGGCGCCGTGTAGCCCGCGCACGATCCCGTGCGGCTGCGTGCCTGTCCGCCCAGCTGGTACTCGGCCGCCAGCGGGTCCAGCAGGCGCAGCATGGCTTCGGTGGCCGACAGGTCGATCTCCAGGCCGCGCCGTTCGCCTGGAGGCTTTGCATTGCGCTCGGCCAGTGCGGCCGCGATGGAGAAGGCGCCAAACAGCCCGGCCACGGCATCGCCCAGCGGGTAGTTCATGTGCTGGGGCGGGCCTCCCGCCTCGCCCGTGAGGTGGGCGAAGCCGCTCATGGCCTCGAAGATGCGCGCAAAGCCCGGCCGGCGCGCATAGGGGCCGGTCTGGCCGAAGCCCGTCAGGCGCAGCACGATGAGGCGCGGGTTGCGAGCATGCAAGGTGGCCAGGTCCAGCCCCCAGCGGTCCAGCGTGCCGGTGCGGAAGTTCTCCACGAGCACGTCGAAATCCTCGATCAGCCGCAGGAACAGCATGCGGCCCTCGGCCTTGCGCACGTCCAGCGAGATGCCCTGCTTGCCCCGGTTGGCGGTTTTCCAGAACACGGCGTGGCCGTCGTGCACGGGGGCCAGGCTGCGCAGCGTGTCGCCGCCGCCGGGCAGCTCCAGCTTGACGACGTCGGCGCCCAGGTCGCCGCACAGGGTGGCCGAGAAGGGGGCGGCCAGCACCGTGGCCATGTCGAGGATGCGCACACCCTCCAGCGGATAGCCTTGGCGCTGCATCAGTTGCCTTTCAGGTCCACGTTCTTCAGCACGGGCTCCCAGGCGCGGCGGTCTTCGGCCACGCGCTGGTGGAAGTCCGCCGCCTGCGTGGGCAGCGGCGTGGCGCCCAGGCGCGCCAGCTTGTCGCGTGTCTCGGGCAAGGCCATGGCCTTGGCCAGCGCCTGGTTGAGCGTGGCCACGATCTGCTGCGGCGTGCCCTTGGGCGCGGCCAGGCCCACCCACAGGCCGGTGTCCAGCCCGGCCACGCCCAGCTCGGCAAAGGTGGGAATGTCGGGCGCGGCGGGCGAGCGGCTCTTGCCGGTCTGCGCCAGGATGCGGATCTGCCCGCCCTGCATGTAGGGCAGGGTGCCGCCCAGGTTGTTGCACATCACCGGGATGTGGCCGGCCATGAGGTCGTTGACGGCCGGGGCGTTGCCCTTGTAGGGCAGGTGCTGCATCTTGGTGCCGAGCCGGTGGTTGACCATCTCGCAGACCAGGTGCGAGGGCGTGGCCGTGCCGGCCGAGCCGAAGGACAGCGTGCCGGGCCTGGCCTTGTCGGCCGCCACCAGTTCGGCCAGCGTGCGGTAGGGGGTCTTGGCGTTGACGGCGATGACGTTGGGCAGGTCCGCCACCAGGCCGATGTACTCGTAGTCGGTCAGCGGATTCCACTTGAGGTTGGCGTGCACATGGGGCAGGAAGACATTGCTCAGGCCTGCCATGAGCAGGGTGTAGCCGTCGGGCGCGGCGCGGGCCACGAGTTCCGAGCCGACCAGGCTGCCCGCGCCCGGCTTGTTCTCCACCACCACGGGCTGTCCCAGGGCCTTGCCCAGTTCCACCGACAGCGCTCGGGCCACGAGGTCGGTGCTGCCGCCTGCGGGAAAGGGAACGATCACGCGCACGGGCCGATCGGGAAAAGCCGCTTGGGCCGTCTGTGCCGCTTGGGCAGCCTGCGCGCAGGCACACAGCGCGGCCAGCAGGCCCAGGTTGGCCAGGTGCTTCGAGGTGAGGGGGCGTGTCATGGGGGCCTCCGGTGTCAGGCGCTCTCGCGCAGCATGAGCTTGGCGATGTTGAGCTGGTGGATCTGGCTGGTGCCTTCGTAGAGGCGGAACAGGCGCACGTCGCGGAAGTAGCGCTCGATGGGGCTGAAGTCGGCCACATAGCCCGCGCCGCCGAACATCTGCACGGCGCGGTCGGCCACGCGGCCGCACATCTCGGAGGCGAAGTACTTGCACATGGAGGCGGACAGCGCCACGTCCTCGCCCCGGTCGCGGGCGCGGGCGGCCTCCAGGATCATGGATTGCGCCGCGAAGATCTCGGTGCGGCTGTCGGCCAGCATGGCCTGCACCAGCTGGAAGTTCGCCACCGGCTGGCCGAACTGCTCGCGCTGGCGCACATGGGCCAGCGCCAGGTCCAGCATGCGGATCGCCGGCCCCGTGCACAGCGCGGCCAGGTGCAGGCGCTGCTTGTTGAGCACCTTCATCACGGTCTTGAAGCCCTGGCCCTCGCGCCCGCCGATGATCTGGTCGGCCGGCACGCGGCAGTCCTGGAAATGCACGTCGGACACGGGCGAGCCCGCCTGGCCCATCTTGCGATAGGGCTGGCCTGTCACCAGGCCCGGCGAGCGCTCCACGAAGAAGGCCGTCAGCCCCTCGCTGCCCGTGCTGCCTTCGCCGGTGCGGGCGATGACGGTGAACACATCGGCCAGCGGCGCATTGGTGATGAAGCGCTTGCTGCCGTTGAGCACATAGTGGTCGCCCTCGCGGCGCGCCGTGGTCTGGATGTTGCTCGCCTCCGAGCCCGCGTCCGGCTCGGTCAGCGCCAGGCAACCCGTGAGCTCGCCGCGCGCCATGCGCGGCAGCCAGCGCTGCTTTTGCGCCTCGGTGCCGTCGGCCACCAGGGCTTCCGAGCCAATGCCGGTGTTGGTGCCCACGCGGGCCCGCAGCGCCACCGAGGCCTGGGACAGCTCGAAGGCGCAGCGCACCAGTTCCTCGGTGCTCAGGCCCAGGCCGCCGTAGGCCTGGGGAATGCTCCAGCCGAAATAGCCCTTGTCGCGCAGTTCCTGGACCACGGCGGGCGGGATCTCGTCATCGCGCTCGATCTGATCCTCCAGCGGATGCCAGCGGTGGCGCACGAAATGGCGGATGTCTGCAATCAACGCCTGCAGGCGGGCGTCGGCGGGATGGGGGGTGGGGGCTTGGCTCATGGGCCGCACTGTAGGAAGCGCGGGCACCAGGGCTGCAATGCAGTTTCAAATATTGAAATGCAGTTGCGGCTTTGCGGCCGTGGTCCGCACAATCGCCACGTGCCCCACACCCCCATTGCCCACCAACCCAGGGACTCGCAGGATGTCTGCCGCATCCGCGAGCAGGACCCGTATTTCGCGGGCACGCTGGCCAAGGGGCTGATGATCCTGCAGTGCTTCGTCAGCGACCCGCGCCCGCATGCCAACAGCGAGCTGGCCCGCCGCCTGGGCCTGCCGCGCCCCACCGTGTCCAGGCTGTGCCGCAGCCTGCAGACCATGGGCTACCTGGACCATGACGAGCGGCTGGACCGCTATTTCGTCGGCCCGGCCGCCGTCGCCCTGGGCTACCCCTATGTGATCAACACGCCGCTGCTGGGGCCTTTGCGCCTGCCCATGCAGGCCCTGGCCGACCGCGTGAAGGGGGCGGTATCGGTGGGCGTGGTCATGGACCTGGATGTGGTCTACCTGGATACCTGCGCCTGGGAGGGGGGCACGCTCAAGCGCCCCGGCGTGGGCGCGGTTCGCGGCGTGCTGGAAACCGCCATGGGCCGCGCCGGCCTGGCCCAGCTCGACGCTGACGAGCTGCAGCGCTTTCTGGGGCGCGTGCGCAGCCAGCGGCCCGAGGAATACGCGCGCTGCATGGACAACGCCAGCGAAAGCCTGGCGCACTATGCCGCCCGGGGCTTCGCGGTCAACATGGGCGACTCCGGCCTGGGCGTGTGCGCAGTGGGTGCGGCCTCGCGCATCCGCTACGGGTCGCGCCGGCTGCTGTTCAACTGCGCCGTGCCGGGCCTGCGCATGCCGGCCCGCACGCTGATCCGGGATGTGGGCCCCCAGTTGGCGCAGTTGGTGGCCCTGTGCGACCGGCTGCCCGTGGACCGCTGATCTGTGGGCCTGGCGCTTCAGAAGGCGGCCAGCACGATGCCGATGGCCAGCAGCACGCCGAAGGAGATCCAGCCGTTCTTCTGGTCCAGGCCACCGATCTGGCGCAGCGCCTCTTCGCGCGCAGCGCCCGCCAGGCCCCTCTGGTTGATCTGCTGTATGCGCGTGACCAGCCATTGCAGGTAGGTGCGCTTGACCGTGAACGAGATGGCCACCGCGATGCCGAGCACGCGCCCGGCGCCGCCCGTGCCGGGCATCAGCAGGTTGATGATCAACAGGGTGATGAAGGCCACCACGGCATAGGCGTAGACGCGGCGGGCAATGGCCCAGGACACGCCCATGAAGGGAATGGCCGTCCAGCAGGGACTGAGTGCGGCGAAGAATCCCTTTTTCCCGCCGACCATGCGCTCCCACAGCGGACGGTATTTGTCGGCATTCGGGCCGATGGCGGTCTCCATATCGGACCACTCGATTCCCGTCAAGTCCATTTTGGTGATGAGCAGCGCCTTGAATTGTTCTTTCAAGGGCATGGAATTCAATAGGTTGGGTGTATCGCTCATGGTTTTCCTTGTTGAATGAGGCGGGATTCCGGGCGTGATGGTCTGGATGCCGCAGCGGGCGCTGCGCGCAGGGCTGTTGTCTCGAAAGAGGGCCCCTGTCTCTGGACGGGCGCCATTCTATGGGGAGATACATGGGAAATGGCAAGCCCAATGGATTGGTTTGCAATGGAAAATGAATGAATGCGCTCGTGAGAAATACAGTTTTTTACATATTCAATGCCATGGGCTGTTATTTCCTCATTGGCCGGATGGCGAATTTTCGTGGCGAGTTGATTCATCCTGATCCATCTTTCATTGGGGATTCATATGAATATGCATATCGCGACGGATACAGCGAATGGGATGGGCCTGGGGGCCAGGTGCATTGCCATGGACGGGAATCGGGCTCGCACAACGGGTGTGCCGTCCTTCGTGCAGGCGCTTCGCTGCGGGGCCGCGCAGGGGTCCCGGCAGGCCGGGGCAGCGCGGGGCCGATAGCCGAGCGCAATGCCCGTATTGGCCGCAGGGCGCTGCCGCTGCAGGCCGTGCCGCGCGACAATGGCGGCCTAATGTCATCCCCTACTTCTTCCAAACCGTCCCGGCCCGGCGCCGACGAGGCGGCAGCGCCCTCCGCGCGCCCTGTGCTGCGCCGCCCCGAAAAGCCACAGGCCGAGCCGGCTGGCGATGCCCGCCGCCCCTCTGGTGGCGCAGGCAGATCTGCGGGCGCACGCGGCCCGCGCAACGACCGCAATGACCGCAATGAACGCGGCGGGCGCAATGAACGCTACGAGCGCTCCGACCGCCGTGATGCAGGCCCTCGCGGCGATGCCCGTGATGCGGCACCCCGCGGCGACGCCCGTGATCAGCGCCCGCGCAGCAGCGGTTTCGGCCGTGCCGAGGACCTGGACCGTTCCCAGCCGCGTGGCGACTGGCGTGGCCAGGGCGGCGGCGAAAACCGTGCCCCGCGCGAGCAGCGCGATCCCCGTGATGCGCGTGACACGCGCCATGCGGGCGACATGCGCGACTCCCGTCCCCCGCGTCCGCCCCGCCCGGATGATCGCCGCGACCGGCCCTATGGCCAGCGCGACGAGCGTCCGCGTGATGGGCAACGTGACGGCCCCCGGGAGGGCGGCTTCCGTGATCGCCCCCGTGACGACGCCCGGGGTCCCCGCCGTGATGACGCCCGCGGCCCGCGCCGCGATGCGCCGGCCCAGGCCGAACCCGCCTACCGTCCGCTCAGCGGCATCCGCACCTACCGTCCCGCCGACGGTGGCGCCAGCCGCGAGATTCCCGTCAAGCGTGCCCCCGCGCCCGTGCAGGAGCAGGTTCCGGGCGCCGTGCGCATCAACAAGCGCCTGGCCGACATGGGCCTGTGCTCGCGCCGCGAGGCCGACGAGTGGGTGGACAAGGGCTGGGTCCGCGTCAACGGCGAACTCGCCGTCATGGGCCAGAACGTGGTGGCCGCCGACCGCATCACGGTCGAGCGCGAGGCACGTGACCGCCAGGACCAGCAGGTCACCATCCTGATCCACAAGCCCATGGGCTACGTCAGCGGACAGGCCGAGGATGGCCACGAGCCCGCCGTGGTCCTGGTCACTCCCCAGAACCACTGGAACCAGGACACCAGCCGCACGCGCTTCAACTTCGCGCAGCTCAAGGGCCTGGCGCCCTGCGGCCGGCTGGACATCGATTCCGTGGGCCTGCTGGTCATGACCCAGGATGGCCGCGTGGCGCGCCAGATCATTGGCGAAGACTCGGAGATGGACAAGGAGTACCTGGTACGCGTGACCTACGGCGACCGCGACATCGACGTGCAATCCGTGTTCCCGGCCGAGCAGCTGGCACGCCTGTGCCATGGCCTGTCGCTGGACGGCGAGGAACTCAAGCCCGCCAAGGTGGACTGGCAGAACCCCGAGCAGCTGCGCTTCGTGCTGACCGAAGGCAAGAAGCGCCAGATCCGCCGCATGTGCGAACTGGTGGGCCTGCGCGTGGTGGGCCTCAAGCGCATCCGCATCGGCCGCGTGACGCTGGGCAACCTGCCTGTGGGCCAGTGGCGCTATCTGGGTGCACACGAAGGCTTTTAGCACCCCCTGAGCGGCTTGCGCCGCTTCCCCCTCTCTACCCGCTTCGCGGGGGAGGGGGACGACACCCTCGCGGCGGGGCGGCCCTTGCTTGGTGTCTCTGGTCTTGGGCCGCGCCGGTTTCAGTGAGCGCACAGCTCGTGTTTAGAATGCGAACCATTCTCAAACGAGCTTCAGCGCTGCGGCACGCCAGTCCGGGGCGCGTCCGTCTTTTCATGCGCGCACCGGCCGATCCTGTACACACCCTCTATGTCGAACACCACGGCTGGCTGCAAGGCTGGCTGCGCCACAGGCTGGGCAATGTGTTCGAGGCTTCCGATATCGCGCACGACACTTTCGTCAACGTGATCACCTCGGGCATGGCCGGCCGCATCGAGCAGCCGCGCCCCTTCCTGGCCACCGTGGCCCGCCATCTTGTGATCCGCCAGCACCGGCGCCGGCTGCTGGAGCGCGCCTATCTCGACACCCTGGCCCTGCTGCCGGCCGAGCTGGCTCCCTCGCCCGAGGAGCGGCTGATCGCGCTCGAATCACTGCAGGCCGTGGACCAGGCGCTGGACGCGCTGGCGCCCAAGGTGCGCGAGGCCTTCCTGCTGGCCCACCTCGAAGGCCTGAGCTATGCGGACATCGCCACGCGCCTGGGCGTGTCCATGACCAGCGTCAAGCGCTACCTGGCCCAGGGCTATGAGCGCTGCTTCGTGCTGGCTCTGTCCTGATGGCGCCGGTGCCTCCTTCCGATCCTCGGCGCCTGTCCAGCGCCACGCCGCTACCCGGCAGCAGTATCCAGGCGCCCCAGGCGCTGGGCCGGCCCTTGCCGGCCGGCGTGGCGCGGGCGGCGGCAGGCTGGTTTGCGCTGCTGCAATCGGGCCAGGCCTCGGCCGCCGACCGGGCGCGCTGGCAGCGCTGGCTCGATGAAGACGCCGACCATGGCCGCGCCTGGGCTCATCTGCAGGCCGTCACGGGCGCGCTGACGGGGCTCAATGCCGGTGGCGCGGGCTATCGCGGCCTGTCCGCTGCTCCCCGGGCTGCGCGGCGGCGCCTGCTGGGCCTGTTCGCGGGCCTGGGCACGGCGGCGGGCGCGGGCTGGCTGGCCAGCCGCACGCCTCAGTGGCAGCAGATGGCGGCCGACTACTCCACCGGCACGCAGCGCCGCCGCTGGAGCCTGCCCGACGGCACGGACATGCTGCTGGGCCCCGGCAGCGCTGTGGCCTTGCAGTTCGACGGCAGCGAGCGCCGGCTGCGCCTGCTGGCCGGCGAGGCGCTGTTCACCACCGGTCATCCCGCAGGTGCGCTGGGCGATCTGCCCTTTGTGGTGGAGACC
Source organism: Delftia sp. WY8 (assembly GCF_018437695.1). Lineage (NCBI taxonomy): Bacteria > Pseudomonadati > Pseudomonadota > Betaproteobacteria > Burkholderiales > Comamonadaceae > Delftia > Delftia sp. WY8. Next base: position 2,818,552 of record NZ_CP049795.1, on the reverse strand, counting down.
GCCCACGGCCGCGTGCGCGCCCTGGGCACGCGCTTCATGGTGCGCAGCAACCAGGCAGGTGCGCGCGTGGCGGTGTTCGAGGGCGCCGTGGAGCTGCGCCCGGCCGGCACAGGCGCATCCGCACGGCGCCTGCAGGCGGGCGAGGCCATGGACTTCACGCGCACGGGCTGGGGCACGGTGCAGCCGGCCGGCCCCGCGGACGACGCCTGGAGCCGGGGCCAATTGTGGGTGGACAACCAGCGCCTGGACGACTTCCTGGCCGAGCTCAACCGCTACCGCCCCGGCTGGCTGCACGCCGATCCGGCCGTGGCCGGGCTGCGGTTCTCAGGCGTGTTCCCGCTGGACGAAGGCGGCATCGATGGCACGGACGCCGTGCTGGCCATGCTGCCCGGTGCGCTGCCCGTGCAACTGCGCTGGCGCACGCGCTGGTGGGTGGTGGTGGAGCCTGCGCAGGTGCGCGGCTGAGGCTTTTTTCTTCCTTTTCGCTTTTTTTGCGCCGGGGGTGACCCGATTTCCCGCGCCGCGCTTCCTTGTTTCCGAGAGCTTTGATTTTCGACATCGGAACACAGGGAGAACCCAGGACCATGCAACCCCTTTTCATGCCCCGCCCCGCGCTGGCGCTGGCCATCGCGCTCATGCCCGCCGCCGTGCTGGCCCAGGCCCAGCGCAGCTATGACGTCGCTGCCGGCCCGCTGGATGCCGCCTTGCGCAGCACGGCCGCCCAGGCCGGCGTGGCCCTGATCTTCACGGCCGAGCAGACGGCCGGACAGCGCAGCGCGGGCCTGCGCGGCAGCTACACGGTGGAGGCTGCCTTCGAGGCGCTGCTGGCCGGCACCGCCTGGCAGGCCGTGCGCCAGGCCGGCGGCGGCTATGCGCTGCGGCGCGTGGAGCAGGTGGCGCCCGTGGCGGCCGCCGGTGCCACGCTGGCCACGGTCAACGTGACGGCCGCTGCCGAGCGCAGCGCGGTCTCCGAAGGCACGGGCTCCTACGCCACGCGCCAGTCCAGCACGGCCACACGGCTGGGCCTGTCGCAGCGCGAGACGCCGCAGTCGGTCAGCGTGGTCACGCGCCAGCTCATGGACGACCAGGGCCTGACCAGCCTGCCCGAGGTGCTGGAGAAGACGCCCGGCATCACCGTGGGCCGCAACGACAGCGAGCGCACCACCTTCTACTCGCGCGGCTATGCCATCGAGAATTTCCAGTTCGATGGCGTGCCCAACACCATGGACTCGGCCAACCAGTACACGACCTCGCTGGCCGACAGCGCCATCTATGACCGCGTGGAGGTGGTCAAGGGCGCCACAGGCCTGCTCACGGGCGCGGGCTATCCGTCGGCCGTGGTCAATCTGGTGCGCAAGCGGCCCACCAAGACCTTCCAGGCCTCGGCCGAGGCGGCCATCGGCAGCCATGACCGGTTGCGCGGCGTGGGCGACATCTCCGCGCCGCTGACCGAAGACGGCCGCGTGCGCGCCCGCGTGGTGGCCGTGGCGCAGAACGCCAGGTCCCATGTGGACGACTACAGCCGCAACGTGCGCAGCCTGTACGGCATCATCGAGGCCGACCTGGGCCCGGGCACCGTGGCCAGCCTGGGCATTGACCACATGCAGACGCGCGCCGACGGGGCCAGCTTCGGCCACATCCCGCTGTTCTTCAAGGATGGCAGCCGCACGCACTTCCCCACCTCGCTCAACCCTGCGGCGCGCTGGTCGTACTGGGACAACGACAGCACCAACGTGTTTGCCGAACTCAAGCACAGCTTCGGCAATGGCTGGAAGATGGACCTGTCTGCCAGCCGGCTGCGCCAGTCGCGCGACGTGGAGGTCGGCGTGGCAGCCCACGGCATGGTGGACCCGGTCAGCGGCCTGGGCATCAACATGCTGTCCAACAAGATTCCCACCGATGCCACCACGCAGGCCGTGAATGCGGCGCTGTCCGGGCCGTTGCAGCTGTTCGGGCGCGAGCATGAGCTGTCGTTCGGCGCCAGCTGGTCGCGCCAGCGCCGCCATGCGCCCGGCTACAGCAATGCCTACGGCCCCGTGGGCAACTACTTCGAGTGGGACGGCCAGGTGCCCCGGCCCGATTTCCAGCTGCGCAACCACCGCATGACGCGCATCGTGGAAAAGGGTGTCTTCGGCGCCGCGCGCCTGCGGCCCACGGACGATCTGTCGGTGATCCTGGGTGCGCGCGTGAGCTGGTACGACATGCTGGACGACACCACGGGCCTGAACGGAAGCTACGTCGTGAACAACGCGCTGCGCGTGGCGCACAAGACCGTGCCCTATGCGGGCGTGGTGTATGACCTGAACCGCCAGCTGTCGCTGTACGCCAGCCAGACCGATATCTTCAATCCGCAGACCTACTACAAGGACGCTGCCGGCAGCCCGCTTCCGCCGCTCACGGGCCGCAGCCGCGAAGTGGGCGTCAAGGGCGAGTTCCTGGACGGCCGGCTCAACGCCTCGCTGGCGCTGTTCCACATCCAGCAGCGCAATGCCGCGCAGTACGTCAGCGCCAACCCGCAATCCGGGGAAGAGGTCTATGCGGCCATCGACGGCGTGACCAGCAAGGGCGTGGAGATGGAGGTGTCGGGCAGCATCACGCCGGCCTGGAACATCTACGGCGGCTACACCTACCGCACTTCGCGTGCGCCGGCCCAGCCCGACGTGATCCTCAGCGCGGTCAACACCAACCAGCCGCGCCACCTGTTCAAGCTCAGCACCAGCTACCGTCTCAACCCGCAGTGGACCGTGGGCGGGTCGCTGGCCTGGCAGAGCCTCACCTACTACCAGCAGTCCGCCGCTCCCTACGCGCGCGCCGACCAGCGTGCCTATGCGCTGGTGGGCCTGATGGCGCGCTACGACGTGGACCGCCAGTGGTCGGTGACGCTGAACGTCAACAACCTGTTCGACAAGACCTATATGCCGGGCCTGGGTTCGTACGGCACGGGCGTGTATGGAGATCCGCGCAATGTGCTGGTCACGGCCCGCTACAGGTTCTGATGCGGCTGCCTGGCGGCTGTGCCACTAGGCCTGCGACCACATCCGCAACAGGTTGTGGTACGTGCCGGACAGCGCGGATAGGGCGGGGTCGCCCGGGTGGCGCAGCGTCAACTGCTGGATCTGCTGGTCCAGGTCGAACAGGAGGCGGCGCTGCTCGTCCGAGGCCACGAGGCTGTGGGTCCAGAAAAAGCTGGCGTAGCGCGTGCCGCGCGTGACGGGGTTGACGCGGTGCAGGCTGGTGCCGGGGTAGACGATGGCGTCGCCTGCGGCCAGCTTCACGCTCTGGTGGCCGAAGGTGTCTTCCACGACCAGCTCGCCGCCTTCGTATTCGTCGGGCTCGCTGAGGAATACGGTGGTGGAGACATCGCTGCGCACCTTGATGGCCGTGCCGGGGATGGTGAAGATGGCATTGTCTATGTGGTTGCCGTAGGTGCCGCCGCCTTCGTAGCGGTTGAAGCGCGGCGGCAGCACCTTCAGCGGCAGCGTGGCCGACATGAACAGCGCGCTGGCCCCCAGCCTGTCGAGGATGAGGTTGCCTATCGCCTGGCCGGCCTGGCTGTCCAGCGGCAGCTGCAGGTTGGCCTTGACCTGGGCCGCCAGGGGGCCGGCCGTGGCGCGGCCGTCCTGCCACGGGGCCTGCTCCAGCGCCTGGCGGCACTGGCGCACTTCGTCGGGTCTGAGCAGGGCGGGTATGCGGAGCATCATGGCAGGCGGTCCTCAGGGGCGGAATCAATGAGTGTCCCGCAAAAAAGCCCCGCAGGCGGCGATGGCCTGCGGGGCTTTGCGGTGATCTGCGCAGCGTCAAGCCGCTGCGCGTTCGCCCGGGGCGATCAGCAGATCAGTACGTCCACTTGAGCGAGGCCACGGCCGAGCGGCCTGCGGCCATGGTCGCGTAGTGGGGCGAACGCACGCCGCTGTAGTAGACCTTGTCGCCCAGGTTGTACAGGTTCAGCTGCACGGTCAGGTTGCGGTCGATCTGGTAGGCCACCATGGCGTCGTAGCGCGCATAGCCGCTGGCGCCCTTGGTGACGATGCCGCCATCCACGGTGGAGCGGATGTAGCTCTGGTTCACGCTGCTCTGGGCATAGATGCCCAGGCCCACGGTCAGCTTGGCCATGGGCTTGTAGCTGGTCCACAGGCTGAAGCTGTGCTTGGGCGTGTTGGGGAAGGGCTGGCCGTTGGCCACGTTGCCTGCGCCTGCGTTCTTCTGCTCGCTGTCCATGTAGGTGTAGCCGCCGAAGACGCTCAGGCCCGGCAGCACGCTGCCCGTGAAGCCCAGCTCCACGCCGTTGACCACCTTGTTGCCGCCCATGTAGGTGACGCCGTTTTCGGTGATGCGCGCATTGGTCACGTCGTTGCGGAACAGCGCGGCGGTCAGCGCCAGGCGCTTTTCCATCAGGTCCCACTTGGTGCCCAGCTCGAGCGAGCGGGTCTTCTCGGGCGCCAGGTTGGCCAGCTGGTCGGTGGAGATGCCCAGGTCCTCGTTGCCGTTGCCCAGCATGGAGCCGCCGGGGCGCGAGGAGGTGCCGAGGCTGGCGTAGATGCTGCCGTTGGTGGCCGGCTTGTAGACCAGGCCCAGCTGGTAGTTGAAAAGCGTGTCCGAACGGCTCAGGTCATAGGCCGGCGTGTTGCGGCCGGCGGGGCCGGAGGCGCTGAGCTTGTAGTGGTCCAGGCGCAGGCCGGCGTTGAGCAGCCACCGGTCGTTGAACTTGAGCGTGTCGAAACCGTACAGCGCCACGGTGTCGATCTTGTTGTGGCTGGGGTCGCCCAGGGTCACGGGCAGGTTCCACAGCGGGCTGCTGTCCGGGTTGTTCAGCGAGGCGCACCACAGGCTGGCGGCCGTGCAGGTGGTGTTGGTGGTCTGCAGCGCGGCGGTGCGGGACTCGGCCTTTTCCTTGGACAGCTCCAGGCCGAAGGCGTAGCTGTGGCCCACGCTGCCGGTCTGTGCCTTGCCCGTGAATTCCGACAGGTTCTGCAGCGTCTTGATGTCGGCCACGCGTGCATTGCCACGGCGGAACACATAGCCATTGACGACATTGCCCTTGCTGTCGTCGGGCTGGGTCCACAGGTAGTCCTGTTCGGTCTTGCTGTAGCGCAGGCTGTTGCGGAACTTGTTCGTGTCGGTGAACTTGTGCTCGACGGTGGCCGTGAACAGGTCGCTCTTTTCCTTCTCGTAGTCGCGGCTGGTCAGGCCGTACCAGTTGTCGCGGTTGCTGCCGTAGGTGGGACGCACCACGCTGCCGCCGGGCAGGCCGGCGGCCGCCGTGCTGGTGTACAGGTAGGGCACGCCGCCATCGGGAATGTTGTCGGTCTGCAGGTGCTGCCAGGACAGCGAGACCTCGGTGGGCGTGCCCATGCCGAAGGTCACCGTGGGGGCGATGCCCCAGCGCTTGTTCTCGGGGCCGCTGCGGCCGGGAACGTCGGCGTCGTGCACCATGGCGTTCAGGCGCAGGCCCACGCCTTCGCCCAGCACGCGGTTGGCGTCGATGGTGGCGCGCCGGTAGCTGTCCGTGCCCAGGCCCACGTCGCCGCTGATGAAGTTCTCGTTCCTGGCCTTCTTGGTCACCAGGTTGATGGAGCCGCCAGCGCCGCCGCGGCCGGCATAGGCCGAATCGGCACCCTTGATGACCTCCACCGATTCCAGGTTGAACACTTCGCGCGTACCGGCCGCAATGTCGCGCATGCCGTCCACGAAGGTGCTGGCCTGGGCATCCATGCCGCGGATGAAGGGCTGGTCACCCGAGGGGTTGCCGCCTTCGCCGTTGCCGAAGGTGATGCCGGGCGTGGACCGCAGGGCTTCCTGCAGGCTGGTCGCGCCGGTCTGCTTGATGATTTCCTCGTTGATGACCTGCACCGTCTTGGGCGTGTCCACCAGCGGGGCCGTGAACTTGGCCGAGGAGGCGTTGTCGGTCTTCACGGGCGCTTCGGTCGAAGACGTCACGTTCACGGTGCCCAGCGTGGTGCTGGCCTGCGCAAAGGCCGGGGTGCCAGCAAGGCACAGGGCAGCGGCAAGGGCCAGCTGGGTGAGGTTCGCGGGGGGGAGGATTTGTTGGATTTTGCTCATGTTCACTCCGATGAAAGCCCGCGGATTGTTATTGCGAATCACTAGTGTTCGGTTTCTGCTTCGTAAAGTTGGCCTGTTTGCCCTGGGTAAAAGTCCTTCGCGTTGCCGCCATGCAACAAACGAAAACCGTGTTTCACCAAAGGTCCAATGAAAACGCGGCTGCTGCCGGACGAAAAAAAGCGGCTGTCGCCAGCCGCCGGGGTTTGCTGCGGGGCGCCTGCTGCGCCCGTGCCTGGCCTTACTCGTCGGCCGGATTGGACAGCAGGGCCTTGTAGATCACGGCGCCGATCAGCGCGCCCACGATGGGGGCCACCCAGAACAGCCACAGTTGCGAGACGGCGATCTCGGGACCGAACAGGGCCGGGCCCGTGCTGCGCGCGGGATTGACCGAGGTGTTGGTCACGGGAATCGAGATCAGGTGGATCAGCGTCAGGCACAGGCCGATGGCCAGCCCGCCAAAGCCGGCTGCCGCGCGCTTGGCCGTGGCGCCCAGGATGACCAGGATGAAGAAGGCCGTCATTACCACCTCGGTGACCAGGGCAGCCGTCATGCCGTAGCCGCCCGGCGAATGCGTGCCGAAGCCGTTGGTGGCAAAGCCGCCGATGTCGGCACCGGCCTTGCCCGTGGCGATCACGTAGAGAATGCCTGCGCCCGTGATGGCGCCCAGCACCTGGGACACGACGTAGCCCGGCAGCTCGCTCCAGGCAAAGCGCCCGCCCATGGCCAGGCCCACGGAGACGGCAGGGTTGAAGTGCCCGCCCGAGATGGGACCGAAGGCATAGGCGCCGGTGACCACCGTCAGGCCGAAGGCCAGCGAGACGCCGACCAGGCCGATGCCCACCTGCGGGAAGGCGGCGGCCAGCACGGCCGCACCGCAGCCGCCCAGGGTCAGCCACAGGGTTCCGAGGAATTCTGCGGACCATTTTTGAACAGAGCTGTGCATGGGAAATCTCCTGAAACAGGCCCGCCGCTGCGCCCGGGCCCTGCGCGCACTGCCCGCCGAATGGCGGAAAGTGGCGCAGTTATAGCGCTGCGCCTGGCCTGCCGAGAGGGCAAGAAAGTGAACAATCGTCCAGAGCCTGCGTTGCCACAGGGGCGGCGGGCTCTTGAAATTGCATCCGCCGACCCGAGATGAGGGCTGATTTTTTCCCTGTTGTGAACCCATAGGACATAGGACACTGTCTGCATGAGCAAGCAAACCCATTCTTTTCAGGCCGAAGTTGCACAGCTGCTGCACCTGGTCACGCATTCGCTGTATTCCAACCCCGAGATCTTCCTGCGCGAGCTGGTCTCCAACGCATCGGACGCCTGCGACAAGCTGCGCTTCGAGGCGCTGAACAATGCCGCGCTGTATGAAGACCAGCCCAACCTGGAAGTGCGCGTGTCCTTCGACGCCGCCGCCAAGACGCTGACCATTGCCGACACCGGCATCGGCATGAGCGAGCAGGAAGCCATCGACAACCTGGGCACCATCGCCAAGAGCGGCACCAAGGCCTTCATGGAAAAGCTGTCGGGCGACCAGAAGTCGGACTCGCAGCTGATCGGCCAGTTCGGCGTGGGCTTTTACTCGGGCTACATCGTGGCCGACAAGATCACCGTGGAGACACGCCGCGCGGGCCTGCCGGCCTCCGAAGGCGTGCGCTGGACCAGCGGCGGCACGGGCGAGTTCGAGGTCGAGCAGATCGAGCGCCCCCAGCGCGGCACCAGCATCACGCTGCACCTGCGCCCCGAGGCCGAGGAGTTCCTCAATGCCTGGAAGATCAAGCAGGTCATCGGCAAGTACTCCGACCACATCAGCCTGCCCATCCTCATGGAGAAGGAGGAATGGAAGGACGGCGAGAACGACCAGCCCGGCGCCATGGTCAAGACCGGCGAGTGGGAGACCATCAACAAGGCCAGCGCGCTGTGGACGCGTCCCAAGAAGGACATCACGGCCGAGCAGTACCAGGACTTCTACAAGGCCATCAGCCACGACTTCGAGAACCCGCTGACCTGGAGCCACAACCGCGTGGAGGGCAACACCGAGTACACGCAGCTGCTGTTCATTCCGGCCAAGGCACCGTTCGATCTCTACAACCGCGACAAGAAGGCCGGCGTCAAGCTCTACGTCAAGCGCGTCTTCATCATGGATGACGCCGAGGCGCTGATGCCCGGCTACCTGCGCTTTGTCAAGGGCGTGATCGACTCGGCCGACCTGCCGCTGAACGTCAGCCGCGAGCTGCTGCAGGAAAGCCGCGACGTGCGCCTGATCCGCGACGGCTCCACCAAGCGCGTGCTGTCCATGCTGGAAGACCTGGCCAAGCACGATCGCCACGAGGCCGGCGAAGGCACGGACGGCGTCACCGACGTGGTCAGCGAAGAGGACAAGGCCAAGGAAGGCAAGTACAGCCAGTTCTACGTCGAGTTCGGCGCCGTGCTCAAGGAAGGCCTGGGCGAGGACTTCGCCAACAAGGAACGCATCGCCAAGCTGCTGCGCTTTGCCTCCACCAGCCAGGAAGACGCCATGGTCTCGCTGGCCGACTACAAGGCCCGCATGAAGGAAGGCCAGGACGCGATCTACTACATCACGGCCGACTCCCTGACGGCAGCGCGCAACAGCCCGCAGCTCGAAGTCTTCCGCAAGAAGGGCATCGAAGTGCTGCTGATGGCCGACCGCGTGGACGAATGGGCCATGGGCTACCTGACCGACTTCGACGGCACACCGCTGCAGTCCGTGGCCAAGGGCGCCGTGGACCTGGGCAAGCTGCAGGACGAAGAGGAAAAGAAGGCCGCCGAGGAAGCGGCCGAAGCCTTCAAGCCCCTGCTGGCCAAGCTCAAGGAGGCGCTCAAGGACAAGGCCGAGGACGTGCGCGTGTCCACGCGCCTGGTCGACTCGCCGGCCTGCCTGGTGGTGCAGGACGGCGGCATGAGCCTGCAGCTGGCGCGCCTGCTCAAGCAGGCCGGCCAGCAGGCGCCGGACGCCCGCCCCGTGCTGGAGGTCAACCCCGAGCATCCGCTGGTCAAGAAGCTGGACGGATCGGTGCATTTCCATGACCTGGCCAACATCCTGTTCGACCAGGCCGTGCTGGCCGAAGGCGGCATGCCCGAGGACCCGGCCGCCTACGTCAAGCGCGTGAACGCTCTTCTCGCGTGAGTTCCTCACAAGGATCGCCCAGGCGCATTCCATAGGCCTCAGTGCCTGCTCACTGTCGTGCCAGCGCGCGGCAGACAAGCCTTCCAAGCCGGTGCCAGCCAAGCTGCCACCGGCTTTTTCACGTCTGCAATCCGTGAGGAAAACCGGTAGTCGTCGGTGGACTCACGAAAAACTCACAAATTCTTCTAAATACTCACTTTTGTCAAAAATTCCATATCATATTTACTTTTGGTAATAAAGAACCATCATGCCTCCCTTTGGTGCGTCCGGTTGTCGGCTTTTTGACAGAGCTGTTCCAGCCGGGCACCCCGTGCGTCCGTGCCTGCGGCATTCGGCGCTGTCAACGAAGCAAAAGAGAGGTTTGTATGGCTTTCACGAGAAAGGGCTGGCTGGCGCGTGCGCTGCTGTCCGGCGGCTTGCTGGCAACAGCGGCTGCCGTGGCGGCGCCGGCCGATACCGACATCCTGGTCAACCAGGATGGTCTCTATGACGGACAGGACGCATCGGCAGGGCCTGCCGGCGGCACCTTCACCTATGTGGCCAAGGTCAGGCACAACAACATCGGTCCCGACGCCGTAGGCGTCACCCTGACCGAGGTGCTGCCCGTGGGCGCCGTGTTCCAGGGCTACAGCAGCAGCCCGGGCGGCATCACCTGCACGGCACCGGCTGCCGGCACGGTGCTCACCGCAGGCAACAACACGCTGGTCTGCAACATCGGCAACCTGGCGCCCGCCGATGGCTTCAAGTCCGTGGGCTTCGAGGTCATCCTGCCGACCGTCGGCACCAACTGGCGCGCCGTGGCCAGCGCGCGCATGGCCTCGCCCGACTACGACAACGACCAGAACAACACGCAGCTGGACCGCAACTTCACCACCACCGAGGCCGCCGATCTGGCCATCGCGATGGCGGCTCCCGCCAGCGTCGCCAACGGCGGCGCCTTCCAGTACGTCATCGACGTGCAGAACAAGGGCCCGTCCGAGGTCCCCGCCGGTGGCCGTACCGTGGTGCGTTTCCCCGTGCCCAACGGCGCCGTGGTCACGGGCGTGCCCTCAGGCAGCGGCTGGAGCTGCACGCCGGCCTCGGGCTATCCGCTGATCTCGGGCGAGCTCAACTGCACGCGCGGCGGCCCGGTGCTGCCAGGCGCCGTGCTGCCAGCCATCACCGTGCCGGCCATCGCCAACATGAGCGGCACCATTGCCGGCGCTGCCAGCGTCAAGGGCTACAAGGACGCCAGCACGGAGATGCCGGACGGCCAGTCCGGCAACAACACCGCCAGCGCCGCCGTGGTCTCCAGCGGCAGCGAGTTCGTGGATGTCTCGCTGCGCAAGCAGGTGGCGCCCACGGTGCTGGATGCGCTGCAGGCGACCGAGGTCACCTATACGCTGCAGCCGCGCCGCGAAGGCGGCTCCCTCGTGCCGCGCGATCTCACCGTCACCGACACCCTGCCGGCCGGCGTGACCTTCACGGGCTTCGACGGCAGCACGGCGCCCTGGCTCTGCGGCCACAACAGCGGCACCGTCACCTGCACCCATGCGGGCGAGTACCCGGTGGCGGGCTACGCCAACATGCAGGCCATCCGCTTCAAGGCCAGCGTGGCTGCGGGTGGAACGCCGGGTGCGCAACTGGTCAATCAGGGCGTGATCGGGGTTCCACCCGAACTCAACGAGCCCAACAAGACCAACAACACCGATAGCGCGGCGGTGAGCTTCAGCAACGATGCGCGGCTGCGCCTCGTCAAGGCCGGCCCCAGCCGCCCGGTGCTGGCGGGTCAGGAGTTCCAGTACACGATCACGGTGACCAACAACGGTCCCATGCCTGTGCTGCCGAATCAGCAGATCACTGTGACCGACAACCCCGCAGACGGCCGCATGGCCATCGTCAGCATGTCCGGTGCGGGCACCGGCGCGGGTGACTGGACCTGCGCCACCCAGAGCTGCACCTCGACCGCGGGCCTGGCCGTGGGCGCCAGCCGCCAGATCACGGTCAGGGCCAAGGTCACGCTGGCTTCGGGCCATCTGGACTTCACCAATAACGCCTCCGCTGGCGTGATCGGCCGGGACAATGCATCGGCCACCACCTCCGCGACCGTCACCGTGTCTGCCGACAAGGTGGATGTGGGCATCGTCAAGAGCGTGGTCAGCCCCGTGCCGCCGGCTGCCATCAAGAGCGGTGAGGAGGTCACCTACCAGCTGGTGGTGAAGAACCACTCGGCCAGCACGACGGTGACGAATGTCCGCGTGCGCGACGCGCTGCAGTCCCTGGTCAAGCAGACCGACGGCGTGCGCATCGTGGGCGGCAACCCGGTGGACGAGGCCGGCAATCCCGTGCCGTACACCTACCCGGGCGGCGGCTTTGTCTCCAGCCGCATCGTCTCCGGCGCCAACGCCAGCTGCGGCACTCCTTCGGGCGGCGTCAACAGCGAGACGCGCGATCTGACCTGCGACATCACCTCCATGGCCCCGGAGGCCGAGGTGGTGATCGAGGTCAAGATCCGCCCCAAGCGCGCCACCACCGGCACCTATGCCAACGCGGCCTCGGCCCAGTCTCTGGACATCCATGACGCCGATCCCGGCAACGATTCCTCGACGGCCAGCATCACCGTGCAGGCCATCGCGGAAATCGCAGCGCAAAAGCAGGTCTCGCCCAAGGTGGCGGCTGCGGGCGAGCCGCTGACCTATACGGTCACGGTGCCCAACTACGGCCCCTCGTCGGCCGCCAATGTCACGCTCAAGGACGTGCTGCCTGCAGACGCCATCTTCATCGGCACGCCCACGGTCTCCGGCGGCGGCACCTGCACTCCGGCTGCCACCGATGGCGTGCAGGGCGGAACGCTGGAGTGCGCCTGGGCCAATCCGCTGCCCACAGGCGCGCAGTACACCGTGACCTACAAGATGCGCTCGCGCGGCGATCTGGCGGCTGACACGGAGATCCTCAACACGGTCGCCGTGGACACCGCCACCGAGGAACTGACCAAGGCCAACAACCAGGCCGAGGCCAAGGCCCGGCTCAAGCGTGCCGAGCTGGATGTGAACATCAGCATGCGCCACACGGCGGACGGCCTGGTGCTGGGTGAGGACACCGAATACACCATCACGGTGACCAACTCCGGCCCCTCCTACGCCACCCAGGTGGTCGTGACCGACAAGTTCCCCGCATCGGGCTCCACGGCCACCTTCAGCTACCAGAACGGCCTGGCGCTGGCCGGCATTCCCGGCGCCTCCGCATCCTGGTGCGGCGTGCAGCCGGCGCTGAACGCGACCAGCGGGCCTCTGCAGTGCACCATCCCCTCGCTGGCGCCGGGCCAGAGCATGACCATCAAGTTCAAGATGCGTGCACAGACCCTGCCCGACAAGGCATCGGGCGGCACCATCTACCACGAGGCCTCGGTCAAGCCCTTCGAGACGGAATGGCTGAGCAATGGCGGCGATGTGATCGTCAACAACACCACCACCGACCGGACCTCCACCAGCCGCCAGGGCAATGCCGTGGACCTGGGGATCGGCAAGCAGGGCCCCGCCGGCCCGCTGGACGATGGCGACACGGCCAGCTACACGCTGACCGTCACCAACTACGGCCGCGATCCGCAGTCGCCCGCGGGCGGCTCGGTGACCGACGTGTTGCCCGCCGGGCTGGAGTTCGTCTCGGCCTCGGCAGGCTGCAGCTATGCCAGCGGCACGCGCACCGTGACCTGCAGCGTGCCGCAGCTGGCCCAGGGCGGCACGGCCGTCTTCACGCTGGAGACCAAGCTGGACAAGCCCTACAAGGGCGCCCGCCCGCTGGTCAACTCGGCAACGGTCTCGGTGCCCGGTGACGGCAATCCCGACAACGACAAGAGCACGACCACCACGCCGCTCAAGCCGGGGCCGGGCGGCACGGCCAGCATTCCCACGCTGTCGCAGTGGGGCCTGATGCTGATGTCGTCCCTGCTGGCGCTGATGGCGCTGGGGACCATGCGCAGGCGCGAGCGTCGGTGATGCGCCCGTGACGACAAGGGCCGGTGGCGTGATTCACGCACCGGCCTTTGTCGTCTTTGAGCGGTCCGAAGATAATGCGAGCCTATAGAGGGACACTGTTTCGCAACCGCCAGGTCGCAAGCCCGGCAACCAACACTCCAAGACCTGCCATGCTGCGTTTCTTTCTGATCTTTCTGGCCATCCAGCTGACGATGTTCGGGCTGAACCTGCTCAGTTGGGTGCAGCAGCACATCGTGCTGCCCTGGACGGCCTTCCTGGCGCACATCTGCGCCTCGCTGGTGACCTGGTTCGACAGCACGGCCTCGGCCACGGGCAAGGTGCTGTGGAACACGGCCACGGGCTTCGGCGTCTCCATCGAGGCCGGCTGCAACGGCCTGGAGGCCTACATCGTGCTGTTTGCCGCCGTGATGGCCTTCCCCTCGTCATGGCGCCAGAAGCTGGTGGGCCTGCTGGCCGGCTTCGTGGCCGTGCAGGCCATCAACGTGCTGCGCGTCATCAGCCTGTTCTACCTGGGCCAGTGGAGCACCACGGCCTTCAACTTCGCGCATGAGTACCTCTGGCAGGCGCTGATCATGCTGGACGTGCTGGTGTTCTGGCTGCTGTGGGTGCGCTGGAGCGGCCGCAAGGCGCCGTCGCACGATGACGGCGGCCAGCCGCCGCTGCCGCCTGCCACGGCTGCCTCTGCCGCCGTGGCCGCCTGAGGAGCAGGCCATGATCGGACGCAATCCCATCTCGCGCTTCGCGGCCCTGGCCATGGGCGGCATCGTGGTGCTGACCCTGGCCTGGACGCTGGCGGCTGGCTGGCTGGCCGTGCCGGTGTCCGGCATGAGCAAGTGGGTGCTGGAGAACGCCGCCAACGGCTGGGTGCAGCGCGTGGACCTGGAGACGCCCCGCAACCTGGTCGTCAATTCCTCGGTCCAGGTCTCCAACGAGCAGACCGGCTGGCGCCGCGCCGAGGCCATCGTCGAGGTCGATCCCGCCCGCTACGGCTACGGCCTGCCGGTGCTGGTGGCCATGCTGCTGGCGGCCTGGGGGCCGGGCCGGTGGTGGCGCATCCTGGTGGGGTATGTGGCGCTGCTGCCCTTGCAGACCTTCAGCGTGGTCTCGCAGGTGCTGATGCAGCTGTGCCTTGCGGCGCGGCTCGACCTCAACGTGCTGGGCATACAGACATGGCAGCTGGAGGCCATCGTCTACGCCTACCAGATGGGCGGGCTGATGGTGCCCACGCTGTGCCCGGTGCTGCTGTGGCTGGCGCTGGACATGGGCTTTGTGCGCCGCGTGCTGCTGCCGGCCTGGAACCGCAGCCGGGCGCCTGCCGCCGCGCCCCAGCCCATGGTGGCGCCCAAACCCTCGGCCTGGCGCCAGACCGATGGCGCGGCCACCTCCACCGGCCACCCGCTGGTGTCTTCCAGCAGCGCGGCCACCCTGCCCAAGGCCAAGGCCACCAGCGGCACGCCGCAGCGCTGAAGGCCGTGCGCGGCCGACTTCAGGCCTGAGCGGGCATGGGCGGTAGCAGGCCGCGCTCGGTGATGAAGTCGATCACCTCGCGCAGGCCCTTGCCGCTTTTCACGCTGCCCATCACATAGGGCTTGTGGGCGCGCATGCGCTGCGTGTCGGCTTCCATGATGGACAGGTTGGCGCCCACGTAGGGCGCCAGGTCGGTCTTGTTGACCACCAGCAGATCGCTCTTGGTGATGCCGGGGCCGCCCTTGCGCGGAATCTTCTCGCCGCCGGCCACGTCGATCACGTAGATGGTCAGGTCCGACAGCTCGGGGCTGAAGGTGGCGGCCAGGTTGTCGCCGCCGCTTTCGATGAAGACGATGTCCGCCTCGGGGAACTGGCGCAGCATGCGGTCCACGGCCTCGAGGTTGATGGAGGCGTCCTCGCGGATGGCCGTGTGCGGGCAGCCGCCGGTCTCCACGCCCATGATGCGCTCGGGCGGCAGGGCCTCGGCCACCGTCAGCAGGCGCTGGTCTTCCTTGGTGTAGATGTCGTTGGTGATGACCACCAGGTCGTAGTGGGCGCGCATGGCCTTGCACAGCATCTCCAGCAGCGTGGTCTTGCCGGAGCCGACCGGGCCGCCGATGCCGACGCGCAGCGGGGGGAGTTTCTTGGTGCGGGTGTTCATGGTGGACTTGGGGTGAGTGATCAGGACCGGAAGAGCCGGGAGTACTGGTGTTCGTGCCGCGCCTGCAGCACGCTCCATTGGGGCAGCATGGTGTCCAGCCGGGGCGACGCCTCGCTGGCGCGGCGGCGTGCCTCGCCCACGGCCTGCTCCAGCAGCGGATGCAGGGCCAGCAGCAGGCTCTGGCCCGCCACCTGGCCCAGCGGCACGGCCTTGATGGCGGCGGCCACCTGGTTCTCCAGCCAGGCAAAGCCATAGGCCAGCAGGGCATGGTCCTCGTCGGCATCCACGGCGGCGCAGGCGCAGGCAAAGGCCGTGGGATAGGCCAGGCCAGGGTTGTCCACCAGCGCGCCCAGTTGTGCGATGCGGGGCGCAAAGGCCTCGCCGCCCCAGGGCACGGAGCGCAGCAGGCTGTGCAGCGACCAGCCCATCTGCAGCGTCTCGGCACGGGCCTCGCGGCTGTCGCGGCTGGCAATGAACCATTGGTTCCATTCGTGCACTGCCCCTTCGTCGCCTTCGCTCCAGGCCCGGCGCAGCAGCAGCCACAGCGGCGCCTCGCAGCGTGCAAAGCCGTGGACCAGCGCATCGGAAATCCAGGTGCGCGCCGTGCCGGCGTCAGTGACCAGGCCGTGCTCGATGGCGGCCTCCAGCCCCTGCGAATAGCTGAAGCCGCCCACGGGCAGCTGGGGCGATGCCAGGTGCAGCAGGGCGCACAGCCCCTGTATCGACAGGTCAGCCATGCGGATGGTCGTGGCCGTGCCCGTGTCCGCAGCAGCCTTTGTGATCATGGTCATGGTCATGGCTGTGTTCGTGGCCATGTTCATGCCCGTGGGAATGATCGTGTGAATGGCCGTGTGCGTGCCCATGGTCATGCAGCGCATACACGCTCTGCGCCAGCGCCTGGTCTTCGGCAAAGCTGGCGTCATGGCCGTGGCGGTGGCCGCCGCCATAGGCGCCGGCCTCGGGCTCGAAGGGCGCATCCACCAGGGCCACCTGCGCGCCCAGGCGCAGCAGCATGTCGTGCAGCACGGGGTCGTGTTCCAGGTGCAGGTGCGTGGGCGTGACCTCCACCGGGATATGCCGGTTGCCCAGGTGGTAGGCCGCACGCAGCAGGCCCAGCGGCGTAGCCGCCGTCACGCGCAACACCGCCTGGGGCGCGGCGCGCACGGCGACCAGGCTGCCATCCTCGGCCACCAGCACATCGCCGCCGCGCAGCACGCTGCCGCGCGCCAGCACCACGGCCAGCTCGCGCCCCGTGGAATCGATGGCCGCAAAGCGGCTCTTCTGGCGCATGTCCCAGTCCAGTTCCAGCGTGGCGGCGCGCCTGACCAGCACGGCGGCAAGGCCGCCGCCCTGGGGCATGTGTTTGTTGACGGTGAGCATGAATTGTTTCGTATTAACGTTCGTTATAACATTGCGAAGTCAATGACTTCCCTGGAGATTCCATCATGACCACTCTCAAACTCACCCAGGTCGGCAATTCCGTGGGCTTGATCCTGCCCAAGGAGATTCTGGCGAAGCTGAACCTGGGCAAAGGCGACACGGTGTATCTGACCGAGGTTGCCGACGGTGGCATCAAGCTTTCTCCGTATGACGAGGACTTCGGGCAGCAGATGGATGCAGCGCGCCTGATCATGAAAAAGCGGCGTGGTGTTTTGCGTGAGCTGGCGAAATGACCGGGAACATGCAGGTTTGGGTCTGGCTCAGCGAGGCCGTCATGCTGGCTGTTCACGAAGAGCAACTGACCGAGCATGGTGGCCCGGCGGGCGTGCGTGATGCCGGGTTGCTGGCATCCGCCCTGGCCAGGCCACGCCATCTGGCCGCTTATGGGGCGCCTGATGCGGCCGAGCTGGCAGCCAGCTATGGCTTTGGCATCGCGCGCAACCATCCCTTTGCGGATGGCAATAAACGCACAGCCTTTGTGGCGACCGAGCTGTTTCTCCATCTCAATGGCTGGGAATTGACGGCGGGTGACGAGTCCTGTGTGCTGACCATGGTGGCCTTGGCCGCAGGCGAACTGGACGAGGCCGGGTTCGCCCTCTGGATACGTGAGCACAGTGCGCCCTTGCCCCGCTGACCCCATTGCTCCCCCTTAAAAAAGAAAATACCGCTGCGCCATCGGCAGCTCGGTGGCGGGCTCGCAGGTCAGCAGCTGGCCGTCGGCCACGACCTGGTAGGTCTCGGGATCGACGCTGATGTCGGGCTGCCAGTCGTTGTGCACCATGTCGCGCTTGCTGACGCTGCGGCAGTTTTCCACGGCCACGGTGCGCTTGCGCAGACCGTAGCGGTCGGCCACGCCGGCCTGCTGGGCGGCCTGCGAGACGAAGGTGAGGCTGGCCGCCGCCACGCCGCTGCCCTGGCCCGCGAACATGGGGCGGTAGTGCACGGGCTGGGGCGTGGGGATGCTGGCGTTGGGGTCGCCCATGGCGGCGCTGGCGATGCTGCCGCCCTTGAGGATGAGGCTGGGCTTGACGCCGAAGAACGCAGGCCGCCACAGCACCAGGTCTGCCAGCTTGCCGACCTCGACCGAGCCCACGACATGGGCGATGCCATGCGTGCGTGCGGGGTTGATGGTGTACTTGGCCACGTAGCGCTTGACGCGGAAGTTGTCGTGGCGCGCGTTGTCGCCCGGCAGGCTGCCGCGCTGGACCTTCATCTTGTGCGCGGTCTGCCAGGTGCGCAGCACGACCTCGCCCACGCGGCCCATGGCCTGGCTGTCGCTGGAGATCATGGAGAAGGCGCCCAGGTCGTGCAGCACGTCCTCGGCGGCGATGGTCTCGCGGCGGATGCGGCTTTCGGCGAAGGCGATGTCCTCGGCAATCGAGGCATCCAGGTGGTGGCAGACCATGAGCATGTCCAGGTGCTCGTCCAGCGTGTTCACCGTGTAGGGCCGCGTGGGGTTGGTGGACGAGGGCAGCACGTTGGCCTCGCCGCAGACCTTGATGATGTCGGGCGCGTGGCCGCCGCCCGCGCCTTCGGTGTGGTAGGTGTGGATGGTGCGGCCCTTGAAGGCGGCCACCGTGGCCTCGACGAAGCCGCCCTCGTTGAGCGTGTCGGTGTGGATGGCGACCTGGGTGTCGGTCTCGTCGGCCACGCCCAGGCAGCAGTCGATGGCGGCGGGCGTCGATCCCCAGTCCTCGTGCAGCTTCAGGCCGATGGCGCCTGCCGCGATCTGCTCGCGCAGCGGCGCGGCCTGGCTGGCGTTGCCCTTGCCCAGCAGGCCGATGTTCATGGGGTAGCCGTCCACGGCCTGCAGCATGCGCTCCATGTGCCAGGGGCCGGGCGTGACCGTGGTGGCGAAGGTGCCCGTGGCCGGGCCCGTGCCGCCGCCGATCATGGTGGTCACGCCGCTGGTCAGCGCCTCGTCGATCTGCTGCGGGCAGATGAAGTGGATGTGCGTGTCGATGCCGCCGGCCGTGACGATCATGCCCTCGCCCGCAATGATTTCCGTGCCGGGGCCGATGACGATGGTCACGCCCGGCTGCATGTCCGGGTTGCCGGCCTTGCCTATGCCTGCGATCAGCCCGTTCTTGATGGCGATGTCGGCCTTGACGATGCCCCAGTGGTCGATGATCACGGCATTGGTGATGACGGTGTCGGCGCAGTCGGCGGCCATGCGCTGGCTCTGGCCCATGCCGTCGCGGATGACCTTGCCGCCGCCGAACTTGACCTCTTCGCCGTAGATCGTGTGGTCCTTCTCGATCTCGATGACCAGGGCCGTGTCGGCCAGCCGCAGGCGGTCGCCCACGGTGGGGCCGAACATCTCGGCATAGGCCTTACGCGTGATGCTTGCCATAGCATTCCCTTTCTGTTGTCTACGACGCTATGCGTTGCTCGTTGTACTTAAAACCGGCGTGGTCCACCCCGGGGACACCGAGGAAGGGCCGCCCCGCACCGAGGGTGTCGTCCCCCTCCCGCGAAGCGAGAGAGGGGGAAGCGGCGTAGCCGCTCAGGGGGTACTTCAAAGCCTGCCCATCACCTTGGCGTTGAAGCCGAAGATGATGCGGTCGCCGGAGATTTCCACGAGTTCCACGGTGCGCTCCTGCCCGGGCTCGAAGCGCACGGCCGTGCCGGCCGCGATGTTCAGCCGCCAGCCGCGTGCGGCGGCGCGGTCGAAGTGCAGGGCCTCGTTGACCTCGAAGAAATGAAAGTGCGAGCCCACCTGCACGGGCCGGTCGCCGGTGTTGGTGACCGTGAGGGTCTGCACGGGCCGGCCTGCGTTCAGGAGGATCTCGCCGGGCTCGGCCAGCAGTTCGCCGGGGGTGATGCGCTCGGTCATGTGCGGCTCCCGCGCTCAGCCTGCCAGGGCTGCTGCGCCATAGCCCATGGCGGCCACGCCGGCCAGGCGTGCGGCCCAGGCCGATGCCGTGCCGCCGCGCATGGCCCGGCCAAAGGCCACGCCCAGCGCATGCAGCACCAGCGTGGTGGCGACCATGCCCGCCATGTAGGCCCAGAACACGGCTGCGGGCAGCGCGTGGGGGAAGACCTCGCCATGCGCGTATCCGTGGAACAGCGCGAAGGCGCCGGCCAGCACCATGGCCAGGGCCACGGGCAGGCGGCGCTGGGCCACCAGCAGCAGGCCGAAGGCCAGCAGCGAGGCAGCCACCATGGGCTCGACGGCCGGCAGCTCCAGCGGGGTCTGCGTCAGCGCCAGGCCCAGCGCCATGCATGCGGCAAAGGCCACGGGCGGCAGCCACTGGCGCTGGAGCATCAGCCCGCACCACAGGCCCAGCGCCAGCATGGCCAGCAGATGGTCCAGGCCCGCAATGGGATGGGACAGCCCGGCCATCAGGGCCTGCATGGCGCCGTCGCCGGCATGCAGGTGGGCGCCGGCCCCCGTATGGGCGCTGGCAGCCGTGGCGGCGGCCAGCAGGGCCGGGGCGAGCAGAAGGCGGGGATGGAACATGGCGGATCTCCTCAAACGATCGGGTGATGAACGGTGACCAGCTTGGTGCCGTCCGGGAAAGTGGCTTCGACCTGGATGTCCGGGATCATTTCTGGGATGCCCTCCATCACATCGGCGCGCGTCAGCACCGTGGTGCCCAGGTGCATGAGCTCGGCCACGGTCCTGCCGTCGCGCGCCCACTCCAGCACGGCAGCGCTGATCAGCGCCACGGCCTCGGGGTAGCTGAGCTTCAGGCCGCGCGCCTTGCGCCGCTCGGCCACCAGGGCTGCGGTGAACAGCAGCAGCTTGTCTTTTTCACGCGGGGTGAGTTCCATGGATGAGTCTCCGTTGATCAGGTGGCCCAGAGGCGGGGAGGGCGGGCAGGCATGTCCAGCAGTGCGGGGCGCAGCAGGCGCCAGCCTTCATGCAGCACGGCCCGTGCCGCCTCCATGCGCCGCGCCAGCACGCGCAGCAGCAGCACCGAGGGCGCGCCGCCCTGGCCGGCCAGCAGGCTGGCGCCGGCGCGCACTTCGTCGCTCCAGGGCAGGCTGGCGGCCAGTTGCTCGCTCAATGGCTCCATGGAAGCCAGGGGTTCCGGTGCCACGGCCCAGAGGCTGGCCTGTATGGGCAAGCCTGCCCAGGCAACCGGGCTGGACAGCAGGGCATGGCCGCAGTGCAGCTCGCCCTGTTCCAGCCACAGTGGCAGGCCCGCATGGGTCAGCCGGTTGTGAAGCTGCAGCCGCGCAGGCGGTGCGTCGGCATGGTTCCAGTGCTCGCCTGCGCCATAGCGGCCCAGCACCGTGGCGTCCCAGCCGATGGCGCGCGCACCCGGGGCAAGCTCCAGGTCCAGCGCCATGGTGGCGTCGGCACCGGCGAACAGCATGTTTTCCTGCGGCAGCCATTCCAGGATGGCGCCTTCTTCCACGCGCAGCCGCACGCGCTGCGCGGCCGGGCGGCCCTGGGACTTGTACCAGCGCGTGGCGCCTGGCGTGGTCAGCAGGGCGTGGGCGCCGGGCTCCACGGTCACATCGATCTGCAACTGGTCGCCGCCGGCCACGCCGCCGGGCGGGTGCAGCAGCACGGCATGGCAGATGCCGGGGCCTTCGGGGTGCAGCGGTTTTTGCACGCGCAGCGGGCCGCTGTGGCGTGCGTGGGAAAGCACGCTGCCCTGGCCGGCACGGTGCCCGAAGCGCAGCTCCAGCATGGCCTGCCAGCCCGAGGCGGACGTGGGCACGGCGGTGATCGGTAGCGCTGCGGACATGGGGGGCGGACGGTACAGGGCGTGTGGGTGGTAACGGCCTTCCGTCATGCATTTAGCGTGCCAATCCGGTGCAGTGGTGGCTGCGCCCTGCTGGTGCGCTGGCGCATCGGATTGGTGCGTGCGCTGCCATGCGCAGCGCGGAATGTGGCACGCTTGCGGTGCATTCCTGCGCCGCCGTGCCGCAGGTTGGTGCGATGCCCTACGCCCGTGCCTTGGCCTGGCGCGCCAGGCTTCTGTCCCAGGCGACCACGGCCAGCGTGCACAGGCTCAGGGCCAGGCCTGCAACGCTGGCACCCGTCCATCCCCAGTGCAGCCACACCGTCGAGCCCACGGCCGAGCCCAGCGAGGCGCCGATGAAGTACCCCGTCATGTAGACCGCATTGATGCGCGATCGCGCCGAAGGCGCCAGCGCGTAGATCACGTTCTGGTTGCTGATGTGCAGGGCCTGCAGCGCAGCATCGACGATGAGCAGCCCCGCCAGGAACCACCACAGGCTGGTGCCGCCCAGCCACAGCGCCCCCCAGCCCGCCAGCATGAGCAGGCCGCCGGCCAGCGTGGTGCGCTGCTCCAGCCCCCGGTCGGCCAGCCGGCCGGCCATGTTGGCCATGAGGGCGCCGGCCACGCCGACCAGGCCGATGAGGCCGATCTGCGCATCGCCGAACCCGTAGCCCGGCCCGGCCAGCAGCAGCGCCATGGTGGAGAACAGCACGCTCACCGTGGCAAAGCCCATGCCGCCGATCAGCGCCCGGCTGCGCAGGCGCGGCTGCTCGCGCGCCAGCGTGAGCAGGGAGCGCATCACCGCGCCATAGCCGATGCGCTGGGCCGGCTGCGCCAGCGGCAGCGCGCGCCGCAGCAGCAGGGCCACGCCGGCCGTGGCCAGGGCACCGACCCAGTACACGGCATTCCAGCCGCCCAGGTCCGAGAGCACGCCGGCCACGCTGCGCGAGGCCAGGATGCCGATCAGCAGCCCGCTCATGACCAGGCCCACGGCGCGCCCGCTGGCGCCGGGCGCCGCAAAGCTGGCCGCCATGGGCACCAGCACCTGGGCCGCGACCGAGAACAGCCCCGTCATCAGCGTGCCCGCCGCCAGCAGCGCAAAGCTGTGCGCCATGCCGCTGGCCAGCATGCCCAGCGCGGCCAGCAGCATCAGGCCCAGCACCAGGCGGCGGCGTTCCAGCATGTCGCCCAGGGGCACGAGCAGCAGCAGTCCCAGCGCATAGGAGACCTGGGCCATGGTCACCGTCAGCGAGGCACGCGCCTCGCTGATGCCCAGGTCCATGGCGATGGAGTGCAGCAGCGGCTGGTTGAAGTAGTTGGCGCCCGCGCACAGGCCGCAGGCCGTGGCCATGAGCAGCAGGGTGCTCTGGGGCAGCACGGGCGCGGCGGTGGCCTGCATGGGCGGCGAGGGCAGGGCGGGGGCCGGGGAGGATCTGTTCATCGGACGAATGCCTGTGGTATCTGCTGATGGGTGGCAAGCGGATGGCTCAGACCCACAGCGGCGGCCGCGCCGGCTGGGCGGTGGCGGGCAGTGCGGCCACGGCATCGATCTCGATCAGCATGCCGGGCAGGGCCAGCCGGGGCACGGGGATCAGGGTGCAGGCCGGAAAGCGCGGCAGGGTATTGCTGGGGGCGCCATCGCCGGGGGCACCGTCGCTCCAATGCAGGCGCACGGCGGCCTGCCAGTCGTTGAAGCGGGCCTCCGAGTGGTCCACGATGAGCAGGGTCAGCTTGACCACCTGGCCCATGTCCGCGCCCGCCGCCTGCAGCGCCAGCTTGAGGTTGGACAGGGCCTGCTGCGCCTGGGCCGCGAAGCTGTCGGGCAAGTCGCCCGCCTGGTTCTCGCCGCCCTGGCCCGAGACGAAGGCCCATTGCGCCGGCCCGTGCACGGTGACCACATGGGTGTAGCCGTTGGGCGTGGCGTCGTAGAGGCCGGCGGGCTGCAGATGGTGCAGTTGCGGGGCCGTGGAAGCGGCGGGCTGTGCCGAGGCGGCTGGAAGTGCGTCGTGTTGCATGGTGGGCCTGGAGTCCGAAAGTGCGCCGGCTGGACCGGTGAGGCTTGCCAGTGTGAAACCTCAACCAAAGTTGAGGTCAAATGCAGGCCTGCTTGGACCTATTTTTCCTGCGCCTATTTTCTGCTGCCATGAATCTGTCTTCTGCCGGTGTCACCGCGTCCGACCATGACGGGCCGGCCATCCTCTCCGTGGGCGAAGTGGCCCGGCGCAGTGGCATCACCGTCTCGGCCCTGCATTTCTACGAGCGCCAGGGGCTGATCGAGAGCCTGCGCACGCCCGGCAACCAGCGCCGCTATGCGCGTGCCGTGCTGCGGCGCGTGGCCGTCATCAGGGTGGCCCAGCGCATGGGCGTGCCGCTGGCCGAGATTGCCGAGGCGCTGCAGGAGCTGCCCAGCGGCCGCACGCCCACGCAGGCCGACTGGAGCGCGCTGTCCGCGCGCTGGCGCCATGCGCTGGATGCGCGCATCCAGGGGCTGACCCAGCTGCGCGACCAGATCGACGGCTGCATTGGCTGCGGCTGCCTGTCCCTCAAGGTCTGCCCGCTGCGCAATGACGGCGATTGCCTGGCCAAGGACGGGCCGGGGCCGCACTTTCGCTGAACAGCCTGCGCGTGGGCGCGAACAGGCCCTAGTGCTTGGGCATGGGCAGCGTGGGCGTGCGCGTGCACATCCAGCACAGCCAGCCGGCCAGCGCGCCCATGACGATGCAGTAGGCGACCAGGGCCTCGGTGATGCCGATGTGGTCCGAGAGCCAGCCCAGGCCGAGGATGGGCACGATGGTGCCCAGGTAGCCGACCACCAGGTACGTGGACAGCAGGCCCGTGCGCGTGGCCGGTGTCGAGACCTTGTTGACGATGGACATGCCCGCCAGGTTGCACAGGCCGTGGCCCGCCGCCGTGGCGATCACGCTGAGCGCGAACAGCAAGGCCGAGCCCGCAAAGCTGTTGACCAGCAGCAGGAGGTTGCAGGCCACCAGGCAGGCAAAGCCCAGAATGGCCGAGCCCTTGGTCGGGCGCGGGCGCGCCAGGTACTGGAAGCCCGCCGAGAGGAACAGGATCACGCCGATGGACAGGCCCGAAACGGCCGGCCCATGCCAGGGCACCATGCGCTGCATGAAGCTGGGCGCCAGCGATGCGAACAGGCTGAACATGCCGAAGGCGCAGAACGCACACATGCCGCCCAGCGCGTAGTGGCGCGCAAAGCGGCGCTCGGGCAGGGTGATGGTGGGCATGAAATCACGCCAGTGCAGCGCGCGTGCCTGGGTGGAGGCCAGCTCCGCCGGCTCGGCGATGCGCACCTGGTACAGCGCATAGACGGCCAGCAGGCCCAGCCCCAGCGACGGAATGTAGGCCGTGACCAGCGGCCAGGGCAGCCACTGCGCGATCAGCCCGCCCACCACGGGGCCCAGCCCGAAGCCGAAGGCAATGGTCAGGCTGGTCGTGGCCGCGGCGCGCTGCAGGTCGCCCCGGTTGTTGAGCCGGGTCATGCCCACCGAGGCCGAGGTGGTGATCAGCCCCGAAGCCACGCCGATCACCACGCGGCCCAGCGCAAAGCTGGGCACGTTCCAGGCCACGGTGGAGGCCAGCACGCCCAGCGTCATCAGGATCAGCCCGGCGCGCAGCACGGCGACAAAGCCGAAGCGGTCGGTCAGCCGGCCCAGGAACAGCAGGCTGGCCAGTGCGCCGAACATGTAGGCCACGAAGATCTGCGTGATGTGGCTGGGCTGCAGCCCCCAGGCCTGCTGGTACAGCGGGTACAGCGGGCTGGCCAGGGCCGTGCCCATGACACCCACGCACATGGAAAAACACACCCACGCATAGGGCGGCCAACGGGTTTGCATAGAAAAAGGGAACGCGAAGAAGACGAAAGCGAGGGAAAGAGGCGCCGCGCAGGCCTTGCGCCCCGAGGCGCCGCGGCACTGTCCGGGAGCGCATGGAATCTGGAATGACCCGCAGGCCAATGGGTGAATTCTAAGAAACCCGCGTGTCCTGGGTGTTTCGCCGCCTCCGAGCCCCTGGCATGCACCCGGGCATACCGCTGGCATCGTGCGCCAGGCGGGCGGGTGTACCCTGTGGCCGTCCCTGTGTTTTCCCTTGTCCAGAGAGTCCGGCATGCCAGTTCCACCCACCGCCTTCATCACCTGCCCGCCATTGCGCAAGGCGGCTGGTGCCGCGCTTGCCGCCTGCGCGCTGCTGCTGGCCGGTTGCGGCTCGGTAGGCGGCGGCGTGGGCATAGGCATTCCCGTCGGCCCGGTATCGGTGGGCGTCGGGCTGGGCAGCGGCGGGCTGAGCGCCGGCGTCGGCACGGGCGTGGGGCCGCTGGGCGTTGGCGTGGGCGTCAACCAGAGCGGCCAGGTCCTGGGCAGCGCCGGCGTGGGCGCCTCCACGGGCGTGGGCGGCGCGCGGGTGGGTGTGGGCGTGGGCTCGTCCACCGTGCTGCACGACCCGCAGCGCTCCGCCACCCAAACACCGCAGGAGCCCGCACCTGCAGCGCCCTCCCAGACACCCGCCAGCCAGTTGCAATGGCGCGACGCCAGCGGTCAGGTCGTACCGGCCTGCCGCGTCGACGGGCGTTGCTAACGCTTAAGCGTATGCGTCGCCCTGGAAGGTGCGCCTGGCCCAGCCTAGGGCAGCCGCTCAGGGGGAGCTTCGGTTCACCCCGCCCAGACGATACGGTCCCGGCCCGCGTTCTTGGCGAGGTACAGGCGCCGGTCGGCATCGGCCAGCAATTGGTCGGCGCTGTTGTCGGGCGAAGGCGCCATGCTGGCCACACCCAGGCTGACGGTCAGCGCATGGCCCAGGGGCGAGGCGGCGTGGGGCAGGTCCAGCGCCCTGAGCGCATCGACGATGCCCTGCGCAACCAGCACCGCGCCGTCCAGCGCCGTATGGGGCAGCAGGCAGACGAATTCCTCGCCGCCATAGCGCGCCAGCAGGTCGCCAGGCCGGTGCAGCGCGCCCTGTATGGCCTGGGACAGCTGGCTCAGGCATTCATCGCCGACCAGATGGCCGTAGTGGTCGTTGTAGGCCTTGAAGTGGTCCACATCGATCATCACCAGCGACAGCGGCTCGCCCAGCCGCTGCAGGCGCATGAACTCGCGCTCCAGCTGGGCGCCGAAAAAGCGCCGGTTGGCCGTGCCCGTCAGCCCGTCGCTGTGCGAGAGCAGCTGCAGCATCTTGCGCTGCTGTGCAATCTCCAGATGCGTGCGCACACGCGCCTTGAGCACGGGCGGGCGAAAGGGCTTGGTCACGAAATCCACCGCGCCCAGGTTCAGTCCCAGTTCCTCGCAATGGGGCTCGGTCAGCGCCGTGAGAAAGATGACGGGGATGTGGGCGGTTTCCAGGTCCGCCTTCAGGCGCCGGCAGACCTCGAAGCCGTCCATCTCGGGCATGCGGATGTCCAGCAGGATGAGGTCGGGCAGGTACTGGCGGGCCAGGGTCAGCGCGTCCTCGCCCGTGTGGGCCATGAGCACGCTGCACAGATCCTTGATCACCTGGCAGATGATGGCGGCGTTGTCCGGGACGTCGTCCACCACAAGCACCTTCTGCCCGGCAGGCAAGGGCTGTAGCGGGTTGGGCAGCGTAGGGGGGAAGGCGGAGTAGGGCATGGCCGGTGGGATTTCGGGCCGAGAATACCCCGGAACCCGCAGCCCTGGATAGGGCGCAGGGGGTCTGGACAATTTGTAAAGATCTCTGTCTTCGGCAGGCAGGCGGCCCGGTGGCCTCAGGCGTATAGAGGCTCTTCCTGCATCGCCTCGATCTGCTCGTTGAGCATGTCCACCTGCCCGCGCCAGTAGTCGGGCGTGCCGAACCAGGGGAAGTTGATGGCAAAGATCGGGTCGTCCTGGCGCCGCGCCAGCCAGGCGCTGTAGTGGATGAGGCGCAGCGTGCGCAGCGGCTCGATCAGGGCCAGCTCGCGGCGGTCGAAGGGGCGGAACTGTTCATAGCCATCCAGCAGGGCCCCCAGCTGGCGCGTGCGCTGGCTGCGGTCGCCCGACAGCAGCATCCACAGGTCCTGCACGGCCGGGCCCGTGCGCGCATCGTCCAGGTCCACGAAGTGCGGGCCGCCATGGCCTTCGTCGTCCAGCGGCGTCCACAGCACGTTGCCGGGATGGCAGTCGCCGTGCAGGCGCAGCGTGCGCGCGCTGTGCAGGCCGAAGTGGCCGGCTGCGCTCAGGCCGTCGGCAGCGGGTGCCATCAGCTCAAGGGCGCGCTGGCAGGCGGCTTTCCAGGTGGATTCCACCTCCAGCGGAATCATTTTCCGGTCCAGCAGCCATTGCATGGAGTCGTGGCCGAAGGTGGCCAGATCCAGCGCGGGCCGGTGCACAAACGGGCGGGCTTCGCCCACGGTGTGGATGCGGGCCAGGAAGCGCCCGGTCCACTCCAGCACCTCGAAATCGTCCAGCTCGGGCGGGCGGCCACCGCGCCAGGGGCTGACCGAGAAATCAAAGCCCGCGTAGCTGTGCAGCGTGGCACCTGCCAGCACCAGCGGGGGCACGGCAGGCACTTCGGCGGCCGTCAGCTCGGCGCTGAAGGCGTGCTCCTCCAGGATCTGATCGCGGCTCCAGCGGCCCGGGCGGTAGAACTTCAGCACCACGCGTTCGCCGTCCTCCAGCACGGCCTGGTAGACGCGGTTTTCGTAGGAGGCCAGGGCCGTGAGCCGGCCATCGCCCCACAGGCCGACCGAGGCCAGTGCGTCGAGCACGGCGTCGGGCGTGAGCCGGGCATAGGCGTGCGAACCGGCATCGGGGACGGCACTCAGATCAGGATCGTATGGTGTGGCAGACATGGGGCGATTGTCGCCGGGCTGGCTTAAGCTTTGCGTCCGCCCGACAACGCCGATCCGCCCGCCGTGCCGCTGCTGCCCCACTTCCTGCAATCCCATGCCATCGCCAGTGCGGCCGGGCCATCCGACGACTGGAGCGCCTGGCACCTCGGCCGTGGCCGCTATGCGGTCTGGGTGGTGACGATGCAGGCGCTGGCCCCGCCTGTGCGCGACGCCGTGCAAGCCGCCTGTGCGCAGGCACGCCGCTGGCTGGGCGCGGCGCTGGTCCCGCACTGCCAGCGGCAACTGCACGTGACCCTGGCCACCGCGGGCTTTCTGGATGGCGGTGCGCAACTGCCGCAGGCCTACGGCGCGGCGCAACTGTCGCGCAACCTGCTCGCGCTGCAGCACCTGCCGGCCGCGCCGCTGCAGCTGGAGTTCGGTGGCTGGGGAAGTTTCGAGATGGCGCCCTACCTTCAGGTGCGCGACGACAGGCCGGACGGCTGCACGCTGCAAGGACTGCATGGCGTGCTCGCGCAGACAGGGCCAGGGCTGGCGCTGACCGAGGCGATGCGCCCCTACGTGCCCCATGTGACGCTGGGCGCCTGGAGCGCTGCCTGGCCCCGTGACCAGGTGCTGCAATGGATGAGCGGCCTGCCAATGCAGGAGCACTGGCAGGCCGCCGTGGGCGAGATCGCGCTGGTCAGCTATGCAGCCGATGTGCTGCACGGGCCGTTGACCTGTCACGCCCGCTACGACCTCCTGGGCCGCAGGCTGCACTGGCTGCAGAGGCCGGACTGGGCCTGATCAGGCCAGGGTGATCTGCACGTCGATGTTGCCGCGCGTGGCGTTGGAGTAGGGGCAGACCTGGTGGGCCGCGTCCACCAGGGCCTGGGCGGCGGCCCTGTCCATGCCGGGCAGGCTGACCTTCAGGCGCGCGGCGATGCCGTAGGCGTTGGGGATGGTGCCCAGGTCCACTTCGGCGTCGATGGCCAGGTCCTGCGGCAGGCTGATCTTCTGCTTGCCGGCCACGGCCTTGATGGCGCCGATGAAGCAGGCCGAGTAGCCGGCGGCGAACAGTTGCTCGGGGTTGGTGCCCGTGCCGCTGGTGCCTGGCGAGGACAGGGTCACATCCAGGCGTCCGTCATCGGTGCGCGAGGCGCCGTCGCGGCCGCCGGTGGTGTGGGCACGTGCGGTGTAGAGGACTTTTTCGAGCTGGGCCATGGTGTCTTCCTTTTGCAAAGTTGTCCGGCGGTGCGGACGGGTGGAGGAAATCGTCTGTGGGTGGTCGTCAATCGCTGCGGCGCGGCACCAGCCGCTGGCGCAGTGCGCCCAGTCGCTGCGTCAGCGCCTGCAACTCGGGCAGCGTGCACTGCGTGCTCTGCAGCACGCAGGCGGGAATCTTTTCAGCCGCATCGCGCAGCGCCCGGCCTTGCGGCGTGAGCGTGATGCGCACGCGCCTTTCGTCCTGCGCATCGCGCACCCGCTCCAGCAGGCCCGCGCCTTCCAGGCGCTTGAGCAACGGGGTCAGCGTGCCCGAATCCAGATACAGCTGTTCGCCGATCTCGGACACGGTCAGGCCGTCGCGCTCCCACAGCACCAGCATCACCAGGTACTGCGGATAGGTCAGGCCGATGCCATCGAGCAGGGGCTTGTACAGCTTGGTCATGGCCAGCGATGCCGAGTACAGCGCGAAGCAGACCTGGTTGTCCAGGCGCAGAAGTTCGGAGCTGTCGAGAGGAAGGGGGTGGCTGCTGGGCATGGGTTTAATTATTGCTGTCAATTAAATTGTGCACAACTTAATTTGAAAAACCCCTTCGGATCGGAAGGTGAAGATCCGCAGGGGTCGAGGGACCGAGGGGGCCTATCGGCCCGTGAAGCGAGCGGGGCGTTTCTCGATGAAGGAGCGCACGCCCTCGGCCGCATCCTCGCTGCTGGCCAGGCGCTGCTGCACGGGAATGAAGTCGGCCACGGCGGCGGCCTGGCCCAGCTCGATGGCCTTGAGCACATTGAGCCGCGTGGCCACCACGGCCTGCGGGGCCTGGGCGGCAATGCGCTCGGCAATGCGCAGCGCCTCGGCCAGCTCCTCGCCGGCCGGCACCACCTTCTGCACGAAGTTCAGGCGATAGGCCTCGGCGCTGTCGAATTCGTCGGCCGTCAGCAGGTGCAGCATGGCATTGCCCACGCCCGCACGTTCGGCCATGCGCAGCGTGGCGCCGCCCGTGGGCATGATGCAGCGCTGCACCTCCAGCTGGGAAAAGCGGCAGTCGTCGGCCGCGACCACGATGTCGGCGCCCAGCATCAGCTCGATGCCCACCGTGAAGCAAATGCCCTTGACCGCCACCACCATGGGCTTGGCGCGGCGCCGGTAGCCGACCAGGCCGTAGTCGTGCGGCTCCACCAGGCCTTGCGGGATGGCCTTCCTGCCCGAGCGCAGGTACTCCGCCATCACCGGCAGGTCCAGCCCCGCCGTGAAATGGCTGCCGAACGCATGCAGCACGCCCACGCGCAATTGCGGGTCGTCGTCCAGCCGGGTATAGGCCTCGGCCAGCTGCTGGAACATGGGGGGCGTCCAGCCGTTGCGCTTGGCGGGACGGTTGATGCCGATCAGCAGCACATGGCCGCGCACTTCGCAGCTGATGCAGCCTTCGGGCGGCGGGGTGGGGGTGTTGATGTCCATGCGTGTCTCCTGCGCATGGACCTTAGAGCAGGCCAGGGATGGGTGCAGTCGCGCAGAGGACGGTTGAAAACGAAATGAATATCTAAGCAATGCTTTCGTTTTCTGAGGTTTGGGAAGCTGATCGATGAAAATCGATAAGTTCGTTTCGATTCATTGCCAGCGCCATTGCCGATCGATAAGATCGAAACCATGCTTTCGATTTCATTGAAGCCATGAAGATCTCCATCGACTCTGTGGATGCACTCGGTGACGCGGTATGGGCCGTTCGCAAGGCGCGGCGCTTGCGCCAGGACGATGCAGCAGGCGCCGCAGGCGTGAGCCATGTCTTTGTGCGGGACGTGGAGCGCGGCAAGCCCACGGTCCAGTTTGGGCGCGTGCTGCAACTGCTGTCCGAACTGGGAATCGAGGTGCTCATCGACCTTCCCGAGGGAACCGAGCAGGCCTATCTGCAGCGCCGCCAGGCCAGGCTGCCACCTGAGTCCCATGGTTCCCACGAGTACCGAACGCGCCAGGGCGCACCGGACGGAGGGCCAGCCGCTGAAGTCAGGGAGGAGCCCGGTGCCCGCGACTCGGACGATGCGTTCTTCCGCACCGCCTTCGAAAAGAACAGGCCGTGACCGCACGCATCCTGGACGTATTCATCAACGGCCGGCTTGCCGGAAAGCTGGTCGAAAACAGGGATGTCTGGGGCTTTGCCTATGAGGAGGAGTGGATGGGCGACCCTCGCGCTTTCCCATTGGCGCCCGGCATTTCCTTGGCAAAGCGCAGGCACATCGACGGATCTACGCACCGCAGCGTCCAATGGTTCTTCGACAACCTGCTGCCCGAGGAAGCACTGCGCAGTGCGATCAGCAAAGAGCTGGAGGTGAATGAGCACGATGCCTTCGGCCTGTTGCAGGCCCTTGGCGCGGAATCGGCCGGATCCCTGGTCCTGCTGCCGCCTGGGGCGGGTGCAGCCGAGCGCGGCGCAAGGAGGCTGGAGTTCGGCGAACTGTCACTAAGACTCAGGAACTTGCCGCGCACATCCTTGCATGCCGGATCACCCAAGCGCATGTCCCTGGCTGGAGCGCAGCACAAAATGGTGGTGCTGTACGACGAGAAAACCGCTCGCCTGTAGGAACCCTTCCAAGGGACGGCTTCCAGCCATATCCTCAAGCCGGACTCCACGGCCGAAGGCTATCCGCACTCGACCGTCAACGAGGCCTTCACCATGAAGCTTGCCGGGCGCCTGGGGCTTGATGTGCCGCCGGTACACCTGCTGTACACGCCCGAGCCGGCCTATGTCATCAACCGCTTTGACCGCGTGTTTGATGAAGCGTCCCAAGAGTGGCTGCGACTGCATGTGGTGGATGCCTGCCAACTGCTCGACCTGGCCCGGACTTTCAAATATCAAGGAGCCAGCATCCAGACACTGGCGTCGTTGATGGACCGCTGCCGCGAAAAGGCGCAAGCCCGGATGGGCATCTATCAGTGGCTGCTGTTCAACACCCTGGTGGGCAACAGCGACAGTCATCTGAAGAATCTGTCGTTCCTGGTGGACCGGGGCGGCGTCAGGCTGGCGCCGTTCTACGATCTCCTGAGCACCGCCGTCTATCACACGCGGGCTTACGCCGATGAACATGCGGTATGGCCACAGGAGCGGCTGACGGTTCCGCTTGCGGGTGCGGCCTTCTTTGCCGACGTGACCTACGGAAAGCTGCTGGCCGCAGGTACGGCCTTGGGCCTGACCCAGAGCACAAGCGGACGTGTGCTCGACAGGATGCTTGGCATGCTGGCTCCGCAGGCCGATACGTTGATCGCAGAATTCGAGGCTGGCCAGCTCCACCAGCCTGCCGACTCTGCAATGGACCATTCCACAAGAAGTGCCCACCTGAGAATGCTCAGGTCGATACGTCACATCGTCATCGAGGACATGCTGGCGCTGGTGCGCAAAACCAAGTAGCGCGCGGCCACCAAAACAAAAGGCGAAGGCCAGCCTGAGCTGCCTTCGCCTTCGCTTGGCCTTGGGGGCGGTGTATCAGTAGCTGTACACGCCGCGGCCCGTCTTGCGGCCCAGGCGGCCGGCGGCCACCATTTCCTTGAGCAGGGGGCAGGGACGGTACTTGCTGTCGCCGAATTCCTTGAGGTAGACCTCCATCACGGCCAGGCACACGTCCAGGCCGATCATGTCGGCCAGGGCCAGCGGGCCGATGGGCTGGTTGCAGCCCAGCTTCATGCCGGCGTCGATATCCTCGGCCGATGCCAGGCCTTCGGCGAGCACGAAGAAGGCCTCGTTGATCATGGGCACCAGGATGCGGTTGACCACGAAGCCGGGGGCGTTCTTCACGGTGATGGGGCTCTTGCCCAGGCGCTCGGACAGTTCCTTGACCGTGGCGTGCGTCTCGTCGCTGGTCTGCAGGCCGACGATGATCTCCACCAGCGCCATCATGGGCACGGGGTTGAAGAAGTGCATGCCGATGAACTTGTCGGCACGGCCCGTCACGGCGGCCAGCTGGGTGATGGAGATGGACGAGGTGTTGGTGGCGACGATGACGTCGGCATCCAGCAGGGCGTCCAGCTGCTTGAGGATCTTGACCTTGAGCTCGTAGTTCTCGGTGGCGGCCTCGATGACCAGTTGCGCGCCCTTGAGCGCCGCGTAGTCGGTCGATGTCTTGATGCGGGCCAGGGCGGCGGCCTTGTCGGCCTCGGTCAGCTTTTCCTTCTTGATCAGGCGGTCCAGGCTGCCCGAGACGGTGGCCACGCCCTTCTGGACGGCGGCATCGGAGATGTCCACCATGACCACGTCGATGCCCGATACCGCGCAGGCCTGCGCGATGCCGTTGCCCATGGTGCCTGCGCCGATGATGCCTACGGTTTGAATTGCCATGACTGTCAGTCTCCTCAAACGAACAAAGTGAATGCGAACGTGAATGCGATCCAGCGATCGTAGCGGGATTCGGAGCATCCACCGGGTTTGCCCCGGCTTGCGGCGCCGCGCAGGCGACTGCAACAGTGGATGGCTACACCGCAGGGGAGGGGGAGGCATGCTGGACTACATCGTGATCGGAGGCGGCTCGGCGGGCTCGGTGCTGGCCGGGCGGCTCAGCGAGGATGCCGAGACGCAGGTGGCGCTGCTGGAGGCCGGGCCCCCCGACTCCAGCGTGCTCATCCACTGTCCGGCAGGCATGGCCGCCATGGCCAAGGGCGGGCGCCACAGCTGGGGCCTGTCCACCGTGCCCCAGCCGGGCCTGGGCGGGCGGCGTGGCCACCAGCCGCGCGGCAAGGTGCTGGGCGGCTCCAGCGCGGTCAACGCCATGGTCTATGTGCGCGGCCAGCCGGCCGACTACGACCACTGGGCCGCCCAGGGCAACCCGGGCTGGAGCTGGAGCGAGGTGCTGCCCTATTTCCTGCGCGCCGAACACAACGAACGCGGCGCCGACGCCTGGCACGGCACGGGCGGGCCGCTGAACGTGGCCGAGCTGCGCGATCCCAACCCGCTGTCCCGGGCCTTCGTGCAGGCGGGCGTGCAGGCCGGCCATGCGCACAACGCGGATTTCAACGGCCAGGCGCAGGAGGGCGTGGGCCTGTACCAGGTCACCCAGCGCAACGGCGAGCGCCACCACGTCGCCAAGGCCTATCTGGCGCCGCACCGTGCCAGGCCCAATCTGCGCGTGGAAACGGGTGCCCAGGTGCTGCGCATTCTGTTCGAGGGCCGGCGCGCCGTGGGCGTGGAGTACCTGCAGGGCGGTACGGTGCAGCAACTGCACTGCCGGCGCGAGGTGCTGCTCAGCGGCGGCGCGCTGCTGTCGCCGCAACTGCTGATGCTGTCTGGCGTGGGGCCGGGCGATCACCTGCGTTCGCTGGGCATCGATGTGGTCCACCACCTGCCCGGCGTGGGCGCCCATCTGCATGACCACCCGGATGTGGTGCTGGTGGTCGATGGCGCGCAGCTGACCGACAGCTTCGGCCTGTCCCTGGGGGGCGCACGCAGATTGCTGGCCGCCGTGGGCCAATGGCGCAGCCAGCGGCGCGGCATGCTGACCACCAACTTTGCCGAGGCGGGCGGCTTCATCCGCAGCAGCCCTGGCGAGGCTGCGCCCGACCTGCAGCTGCACTTCGTGGTGGCCAAGCTGGTGGACCATGGGCGCAAGACGGTCTGGGGCCACGGCTATTCCCTGCATGTCTGCGTGCTGCAGCCGGCCAGCCGGGGCAGCCTGCGCCTGGCCAGTGCCGACCCGCTGGCCCTGCCGCTGGTGGATCCGGCCTTTTTCTCCGACGCGCAGGACCTGCGGCGCATGGTGAACGGCGTGCGCTGCGCCCGCGAGATCCTGGCCCAGCCGGCGCTGGCGGCCCTGGGCGGGCGCGAGATGCCGGCCTCGGCCGGCGCGCAGGACGATGCGGGCATCGAGGCCTTCATCCGCAGCCATGCCGACACCATCTACCACCCCGTGGGCAGCTGCCGCATGGGGCCGGGGCCCATGGACGTGGTCGATGCGCAGCTGCGCGTCTACGGCATCAAGGGCCTGCGCGTGGTCGATGCCTCGGTCATGCCGCGCATCGTCAGCGGCAACACCAATGCGCCCACGGTGATGATCGCGGAGAAGGCGGTGGACATGATCCGCGCCGCAGCGCGCTGAAGAACGGCCGGATCTCAGGCCCTGAAGCGCCTGCGCGTCATCGCCAGCGCAAACCAGTAGGCCGCCACCGTGGTGGCGGCCAGCACCAGGCCGTGGCGCAGCGGGTGGGCCGGCCACTCGTCCATGAACAGCGGGCGCACCAGCTCCACGGCATTGGTCAGCGGCAGCCAGTCCGAGGCCAGGCGCACGGCCTCGGGCAGCTGCTCGCGCGGGAAGAACACGCCGGACAGGAACATCATGGGCGTGAGCACCAGGGTGAAGTAGTAGGTGAAGAAGTCATAGCCCTTGGCCAGGGCGTTGAAGATCAGCGCGATGCTGGAGAACATGATGCCCACGCACAGCAGCACGGGCCAGGCCACCAGCAGCCTGGGCGAGTGGCTGATGCCCAGCGCCAGCATCACGCCCAGGATGGCGGTGACCGTGAACAGCGCCTTGAAGGCGGCCCAGAGCATCTCGGCCAGCAGCACGCTGTCCAGGCTGATGGGCGCATTCATGATGCCGTCCCAGGTCTTTTGCACATGCATGCGCGAGAAGGCCGAGTACAGCGCCTCGAAGCTGGCGGCATTCATGGCGCTCATGCAGATGGAGCCGCTGGCCAGGAACAGGATGTAGGGCACCTGCCGGCCCGTGGTGCCCACGGTGACCTCGCCCACCAAGGCGCCCATGCCGTAGCCGAAGGCCACCAGCCACATCAGCGGCTCGGCGATGTTGCCGATCAGGCTGGGCAGGGCCAGCTTGCGCCACACCAGCAGGTTGCGCAGGAACACCGGCCACCAGCGCAGCGACAGGTCGGGCGGGCGCCAGATGCTGGGGGTGTCCGATGCGGGTTCGGTCATGGTGGTTCAGCCGTCGGTTCTGATCTGTCGGCCGGTGAGCTTGAGGAACAGGTCCTCCAGGTTGGCCGGGCGGTGCAGGGTGCGCAGGTGGCTGTGCGCGGCCAGCGCCTGCAGCAGCGGGCGCGCGTCGTGCGTATAGAAGAAGACGGTGTCGCCACTGACCTCGGTGCGCCCGGCCAGGGGGCGCAGTGCCGCGTCATGCGCCAGGCCCAGGGCGCCGTTGCCGTAGGCCTCGACCACTTCGGGCTCCAGGTGCTCGGCGATGAGTTCGCGCGGGCGGCCTTCGGCGATCTTGCGGCCATGGTCCAGCACCAGCAGCCGGGAGCACAGGCGCTCGGCCTCGTCCATGAAATGCGTGGTCAGCAAGATGGCCTTGCCCTGCTGCAGCAGCCACTGCAGACGCTCCCAGATCAGGTGGCGTGCCTGCGGGTCCAGGCCCGTGGTGGGTTCGTCCAGCAGCAGCAGGCGCGGGTCGTTGACCAGGGCGCGCGCCAGGGACAGGCGCCGTTTCATGCCGCCGGACAACTCGCCCGGCCTGGCCGCGGCCTTGTGCGACAGCGCCGCGAAGTCCAGCAGCTGCGGTATGCGGTCACGCATCTGCGCCGTACCCAGTCCGAAGTAGCGCGCGTAGACGCCCAGGTTTTCCGCGCAGCTGAAGTCGGGGTCCAGCGTGTCGTTCTGCGAGACCACGCCCAGCCGCGCCTTGATGGCCAGTGCATCGGCAGGCATGTGCAGCGGCGGCGAGCCGTCTTCGGGGTGGTAGAGAACATGGCCCGCATCGGGTGCCGTCAGGCCCAGGCAGATGCGCAGCGTGGTGGTCTTGCCCGCGCCATTGGGGCCGATCACGCCCAGGCATTCGCCGGGAGCGATGGAAAAGGACAGGTCATCGACCACCGTGGTGTCGCCGTAGCGCTTGCGCAGGTTCAGGGCGTCGAAGAGCGCGGGCATGGAGCGTTTTCCTGGGGTCCGGGGCTAGCGCGCAGGCTTGGCGGCCAGTGCGGGCCTGGCCGGCGCATCCGGCGTCTCCGACGTCTCCGATACAGCAGGCGCATCGGCGCAGGCCTGCTGCTGCGGTGGGCTCAGCCGCACCTGCGTCCAGCAGTCACGCCCGCGGCGCTTGGCAGCGTAGAGGGCGGCATCGGCGGCGGGCAGCAGCATTTCCAGGCGCAGGCCGTCCCAGACCTGGGGCGCGTGGGCGCAGCCGGCACTGAAGCGGATTTCGAAGCCCAGCGTCTGCGTCGAGGCCTGCAGCAGCGCGGACTGCAGCCGGGTGCACAGGGTATCCACACCGTCGTCCGTGGTGTAGAGCAGCAGGCAGAACTCCTCGCCGCCCCAGCGCGCAGCGATTTCGTCACTGCGCAATTGCTGCTGCAGCAGGCGGGCGAAGAGGCACAGCGTACGGTCGCCCATGGCATGGCCGTATTCGTCGTTGACATGCTTGAAGTGGTCCAGGTCCAGCATCACCAGGGCCAGGGCCTGCCGGTGGCGCTGGGCATGCGCCAGCATGGCGGGGGCGCGCTCCAGCAGGGCGCGGCGGTTGGGCAGGCCGGTGAGCATGTCCTGCAAGGCCATGTCGCGCAGCTGCTGGTTGGTCTCGTCGCGCCAGGCCACCAGCACGGCCACCATCAGCAGCGTGCTGCTCAGCGTGACCAGCAGGGCGAATATCTGGTTGGCGCCGCTGTCGGCCGTGAAGCTGGGCAGGAAGGGCGTGGCCAGGGCCAGGTAGCTGCGCACCAGAAGTACCAGCCCCATGAAGACGGCCACGCCGCACATCAGATAGCGCCAGCTGCGTGCCACGGGGCGGCGTGGCTCCAGGCACAGGCCGGCCAGCGCCAGCAGGCTCAGTCCGTGGGCGGCGCTGAACCAGCCGGTGCGCAAGGACAAGTGGGGCAGCAGCAGGGTGAAGCCCAGCGGCCCCAGAAAGCACAGCGCGATCAGGCCGCGTTCCAGCCAGGGCGGCCGGGGCCCCAGCCATTCGCGCAAGGCGCGCGCCATCTGCCACTGTGCCGATGCCGCGCAGGCTGCTGCGCCCAGCGACAGCAGTTCGCGCGAGAGCAGGCCTTGCGGCAGGCGGCTGGCGATGAGGATGAAGATCCAGGCACCGGCCTGGATCAGGAAGAAATGCTGGGCATGGCGCGCGGCACCGCTGACGCGCCGCCCCATGGCCAGCGGCAGGGCGGCCGACATGGCCATCATGTTGAGGGCCACGACCGAGGTCATGGAGAAAAAATCCAGGGTGGGCAGCGTGGATGGCATGTGCGTCCCTGGATGGCGGTGCGAAGCGGGGTCCTTGGAAGAAGGTGGCCGCGCTACTGGAACGCCACCTCCGCGAAGCTGCGCAGCTTGCGGCTGTGCAGGCGCTGGGTGCCGCCCTCGCGCAGGATGTCGATGGCGCGCATGCCGATGCGCAGATGCTGGTCCACGCGCTCGCGGTAGAAGTGGTTGGCCATGCCGGGCAGCTTGATCTCGCCGTGCAGCGGCTTGTCGGACACGCACAGCAGCGTTCCATAGGGCACGCGGAAGCGGAAGCCGTTGGCCGCGATGGTGGCGCTTTCCATGTCCAGCGCCACGGCGCGGCTCTGGCTGAAGCGCAACTGGGGCAGGTTGTTGGGCAGCAGCTCCCAGTTGCGGTTGTCGGTGCTGGCCACGGTGCCGGTACGCATGATGCGCTTGAGGTCGGGCCCGTCCATCTGCGTGACGTCGGCCACGGCCTGCTGCAGGGCCAGCTGGATCTCGGCCAGCGCGGGAATGGGCACCCACAGCGGCAGCTCCTCGTCCAGCACATGGTCCTCGCGCACATAGGCGTGGGCCAGCACGTAGTCGCCCAGCTGCTGGCTGTTGCGCAGGCCCGCGCAGTGGCCCAGCATCATCCAGGCGTGCGGGCGCAGCACGGCAATGTGGTCGGTGATGGTCTTGGCATTGGCCGGCCCCACGCCGATGTTGACCATGGTGATGCCGCTGTGGTCGGCGCGCACCAGGTGGTAGGCCGGCATCTGCGGCAGGCGCGGCGGCGGCGTGCCCAGCTCGTCATTGGGCTGGGCCGGCAGGCCGGTGCGGCGCGTGACCACGTTGCCGGGCTCGATGAAGGCCACGTACTCGCTGTCCTCCCGGGCCATCTCGGCGTGGCCCAGGCGGATGAACTCGTCGATGTAGAACTGGTAGTTGGTGAACAGCACGAAGTTCTGGAACCACTCCGGCTGGGTGCCCGTGTAGTGGCGCAGCCGGTGCAGCGAATAGTCCACGCGCGGGGCCGTGAACAGCGACAGCGGCAGGGCCTCGCCCGGCTGGGGGCGCCAGGTGCCGTTGGCGATGCCGTCGTCCATGGCCTCGAGGTCGGGCAGGTCGAACACATCGCGCATCAGCTGCCGGCGCTCGCGCGACAGCGTGCCTTCGATGTGGTCGTTCTCGGCAAACGAGAAGTGGATGGGGATGGGCTTGTCGCTCAGGCCCACTTCCAGCGGCACGCCGTGGCTCTTGATCAGCAGGCGGAACTGCTCGGCGTAGTAGCGCGAGAACAGGTCGGGCCGCGTGAGCGTGGCCTCGTGCGTGCCCGGCCCCTCGACAAAGCCGTAGGCCAGCTGCGTGTCCGCGCGTGACACGGTGGCCGTATGCATGCGCACGAAGGGGTAGTAGGCGTGGACGGGGGCGGCCGGGGTTTCACCGGAGACGAAGCGCTGCATGTTCGTGCGCAGGTGCTCTATCTGCTCCCGGTAGATCTGCTGTACATGCTCCAGGGCCCGCTGGGGGTCGGTGTGCAAGGTGGCTGCGGCCCGTGAGGCCTGCGAGGGGTTGTGAAGCGAAACCATGGGCTATTGTCGTTGGACTGGATGACTGTTGTGCAACTGCCAGGCGCGCGCTCTGTCGGCCGGCATGGGCGGCGCCACAAGGTACCCCTGCATCATGCCGCAGCCCAGGTCGCGCAAAAGCTCCAATTGGGCAGGTGTTTCCACGCCTTCAGCGACGATGTCCAGATGCAGGCTGTGGCCCATCTGCACGATGGCGGTGACGATGGCCGTGTCGTCCTCGCTATCGGGCACGTCGGCGATGAAGGACCGGTCTATCTTGAGCTGGTTGATGGGGTGGCGGCGCAGATAGGCCAGCGAGGAATAGCCGGTGCCGAAGTCGTCGATGGCCAGGCCCACGCCCAGGGCCTGCAGCGCCTGCAAGGTGTCCTGCACCTGGCCGCTGGTGTGCATCAGCGTGGACTCTGTCAGCTCGATGTGCAGCCAGCGCGCTTCCAGGCCGGTTTCCTCCAGCACCAGGGCCACCTCGCGCGCCATGTTGCGCTGGCGAAATTCCAGCGCGGAGACATTCACGGACAGGGGTACGGGCCGCAGCCCCTCGTCCTGCCACTGGCGAGCCTGGCGGCAGGCCTCGCGCAGCACCCAGTGGTCTATGGCCGAGATCAGGCCGCGCGCCTCGGCAAAGCCGATGAACTCGCCGGGCAGCACCAGGCCGCGCTGCGGGTGGCGCCAGCGTACCAGGGCCTCGAAGCCCGCCAGCCGGCCATCGGCCGTGAAGGTCTGGGGCTGGTAGTGCAGCTCGAACTCGCCGCGCTCCAGCGCGCCGCGCAGTTGCTGCTCCTGCATCAGCATCTGGGTGGCCTGGCCGCCGTGGGCGGGTGCGTAGAACTGCAGGTTGCGCCGGCCGCTGTCCTTGGCCGTGTGCGTGGCGCTTTCGGCGCGATTGAGCAGTTCCTCGGCGCTTTTTCCGTCGCCCGGGTACATGGCGATGCCCATGCATGGCGAGACCACCAGCGGCGTGCCGTCGATGGTGCAGGGTGCCTCGATGATGCGTTGCAGGTGCCTGGCCTGGGTCTCGGTCTCCTGCGGATCGGGATCATCGGTGAGCACGACCACGAATTCGTCGCCGCCCACGCGCGCCACCAGATCATGGGCGCGCACGCTGCCGCGCAGGCGCTGGGCGACCTCGCACAGCAGCAGGTCGCCGGCCTGGTGGCCCAGCGAGTCGTTGATGGTCTTGAAATGGTCCAGGTCGATGAGGAGCACGGCCAGCGTGCGCTGCTTGACCGAGGCCAGCGACAGCGCCTGGCGCAGCATCTGGATCAGGCGCACCCGGTTGGGCAGCTGAGTCAGCTGGTCGTGCTGGGCCAGGAAGTCCATGCGCTCCTGGGCCAGCTGGCGCAGCGTGATGTCGCGCACCAGCACGATGCGGTAGGGCCTGCCCCCGGCCGGCATGGTCTTGGCCTCGATCTCCACGGGAATGCGGTGGCCGTCCTTGTGCTGGAGGGCGCCATCGAAACGGTCCTCGCGGCCGCTGCGCATGTACTGCAGCGCGTAGAGGCGGAATTCCGGGCAGATGTAGTCGAGGATGGGGCGGCCGATCAGCTCGTCCAGCGTGTAGCCGGCCAGGCGGGACAGGGCCTCGTTGCCGTCGATGATGAGGCCGTCGCGGTGCATGACGATGGCCTCGGTCGTGACCTCGGTGAACTTGCGCATGCGCTCTTCGCTGTCACGCACCTTCTGCGCCACATGGTGGTGGTGGCTCACGTCGGTGATCTGCACCACGGCGCCCTGCAGCCGGCCCTGCTCGAAGTGCGGCATCAGCAGCGACTCGATATGGCGCGGCGGGCCGTCCGGCTGGGGCACTTCGCGCTCGTAGCGCACATGCTCGCCGCGCAGGCCGCGCTCCACCTGCGGCGCGATGAGCTGCCACACGGCCTCGCCCACGATCTCGCGCACGGTCTTGCCCACGGCCTCGGCGGGCGTCAAGCCGAAATTGCGTGCGTAGTTGATGTTGGCGAAGCGGCAGCGCAGCGTGCGCGCATCGAAATAGGCCAGCATGGCCGGAGCCGTGTCTGCTATCAGCCGCAACAGCGCATCATCGGGCCCCGTGTCTTGCGCATCGATGTTCTCTGGCATGCGTCCCCCTCGCTGGGGATTTATAGCGGAATCGCAGAGATTTTGATAGCGCTCTTGTGCGAGGGTGAGCGGCCGCTGACGCGTGGGGGCGCGTGCGGCTGTCGGGCATCAGGGGCCGCCGTGGCGGCCTGTCTTTTTTTTGCAGCGCCGCATCAAGGGCAGGCGCGGCCGGGCGCGGTGCGGCGCAGTGTGGTAGCCCTTGCGGGCGCCTTACTTGAGCAGTTCCTGCACCTGGCCCAGCGCGGCCTGGGCGCATTTGTCGTCCAGGTGGCCGCCAGGCGCGCCGCCGATGCCCACGGCGCCGATCACCTCGTTGCCCACCTTCACCGGCAGGCCACCGCCCAGCAGCAGGTAGCCGGGAATATTCACCAGGTTGGCGGCGCCGGGGTTCTTCTGCGCGCCCTCCATGATGGCCAGCGTGCTGTTCTTGGCCGATGCGGCCGTGTAGGCCTTCAGGCGGCTGGCCTCCAGCGTGTGGGGGCCCGCGTTGTCGGCACGCTGCACGGCGCGCACGGTGCCGGCGCGGTCCACCACGGTGGCGGTGACGGCATGGCCGTCGGCGGCGCAGGCGGCCACGCTGCGTGCGGCGATCTGGTTGGCCAGCTCCAGCGACATGTTCTTTTCCGTGCGCACGGCATCGGCCTGGGCGGCGGTGGCGATCAGGCCCAGGGTCAGGGCGGCGAGGGTGGCGAGCTTGGTGGTGCGGCGTTGCATGGTCTTCTCCTTGGGGGTCAGGACGGCCCGGGACACAAGCCCGGACGGCATGCATGCACTGTAGAAAATGCCGTCGCCGCGCACCATTCGGACGGTTACGCGCGCCGCTGCGTAGAAATACGGAGAAGCCAGGCGCGCTGGGCGCGGCGGTGGAGCTTCAGGCGCCTGCCGCCGGATCGGCCAGGCTGGCGTAGCGGCGTATGAGCTGCGCCAGGCTGGGCGCATCCAGCTTGGCGAACAGGTTGGCGCGGTGCGTCTCCACCGTGCGGGGCGACAGCTCCAGGCTGCGGCCTATCTCCTTGTTGGTCAGCCCCTGCACGATCAGCCCCAGCACCTCGCGTTCGCGCGCGGAAAGCTGCGCAAAGCGCTGCTGGGCATCGCGGTCGGCCTGCTGGCGTTCGCGCGACTGCACATGCTGGCGCACGGCGCTTTGCAGCGCATCGATCAGCACCTCGTCGTCCACGGGCTTTTCCAGGAACTCGGCCGCGCCGGCCTTGAAGGCGCGCCGGCACATGTCCACCGTGCCATGTCCGGTGAGCATGATCACGGGCTGGTCCACACCCTGCTCCATCAGCCGGCCCAGCAGGGCCAGCCCGCCGATGCCGGGCATGCGCACGTCCAGCACGATGGCGCCTATGCCCTGGCGGTCCAGCCCGTCGAGAAAGGCCAGCGGATCGGCCCAGCACTGCACGCGCAGGCCCACGGTGCCGATCAGCAGGGCCAGGCTGTCGCGCACGGCCTCGTCGTCATCGACCAGATGGATCAGCGGGGACAGGTCTTGGGCGGGCGCGGCAGTCATGGGGTCAGTGGTTCCTTAGGGGCGTTGGGTGCGGCAGGTGCCGGGCCATGGGCCGCAGGCAGCAGCAGCTCGAAGCGCGCTCCGCCTTGCGGCGGGGTGGCGGCGGATGCGGCCAGCTCCAGGCTGCCGCCCATGGATTCGGCCAGGCTCTGGCTGAGCGTCAGGCCCAGTCCCAGGCCCTGGGCGCGGCCCGTGGCAAACGGGGTGAACAGGCGCTGGCGCATCTCGGGCGCCACGCCGGGGCCGCTGTCGTGCACGGCCACCATCAGGCGGCTGTCGCGGCGTGCCAGCTCCACCCGCAGATGGCGGGCTGCGGGCGGCTGCTCGTCCATGGCCTGCAGTGCATTGACCAGCAGGTTGTGCAGTATCTGCTGCACCGCCACGGGGTCGGCCTGGGCGGCGGGCAGATCGGCGGCCTGCACCATGACCTGAACCTGGCGGCGCCGCAGCTCGGGCTCCAGCAGATACAGCGCCTCGGCAACGGCCTGGCCCAGATCCAGCGGCTCGGCCTGGGGCGCCAGCCCCGGCCGCTCCACCAGGCGGCGCAGCCTGCCCACCACGGCCGATGCGCGCTTGGCCTGCTCGGCAGCCTGCCCCATGGCCTGGCGTGCGGCGTCCATCTCGGGCGGGTCCTCGGCCAGCAGGCGGCGCGCGGCCTGGCTGTTGGACAGCACGGCCGTCAGCGGCTGGTTCAGCTCATGCGCCATGCCGGCCGCCAGTTCGCCCAGCGTATTGAGCCGCGCCACCTGGCCCAGCTGCAGCAATTGCTCGGCGCGGCGGCGGGCCACGCGCTGGCGCAGCAGGGTGCGCAGCGCGCCCACCGCCAGCGCGCAGCCCAGGGCCCAGCCCAGCATGGCCGTCCAGGGCAGCACCGTGGCGTCCAGCGGCTGGCGCAGGTGCAGCACCAGAGGCTGGCTGGGCGAGGCCAGGGTCTTGCTCACCTCCCACGACCATGTGTTCCAGCCGTGCGCGGCGGCTCGGCCCGGCTGGATCACGAATTCCTGCCCGCCCAGGGCCAGCCATGCGCGCACCGGGCTGGTGGCGGGCGGCAGCGGCCACTCGTCGGCGGGAATCGTGGCGCGCAGGTCCAGCAGCAGCGCGTAGCTGGCCGGCAGCCCGGCCTGCACCAGGTACAGCCGGCCCCGGACCAGGTCGGCCAGGGCCAGTTCGGCCTGGCCGCTGGCCTGGGAGCGGCGCTCGGCCTCGGCCATGCCGGGCGGCCAGGTCTCGGGCCAGG
The DNA here is from genome assembly GCF_018437695.1 of Delftia sp. WY8. Lineage (NCBI taxonomy): Bacteria > Pseudomonadati > Pseudomonadota > Betaproteobacteria > Burkholderiales > Comamonadaceae > Delftia > Delftia sp. WY8. The sequence goes on along the minus strand of NZ_CP049795.1, from coordinate 2,773,578 downwards.
GCTGGCCTGCGGTGGCCGCGCGGCGCGCCACATCCAGCACCTGGGGATACAGGCGCGGCAACTGCTTCCATGAGGCCTGGCCGGATGCGGGTTGGCGCGGCTGCAGCAGGGCCAGCGTGCCCAGAACGGCGTCGTGCTGCACCATGCGCTGGCTCAGCAGCCGGTGGGCGATGCGGGCATCGGTGTCGAAGACCTCGCGCAGCGACTGCAGGCGCCCATGCGCCAGCCAGGCCGCGCCACAGCCTGCGGCCAGGGCCCAGGCCAGCACCCACCCCGCTGCTCGCTGCCATCCATTCATGGCGCGGATTCTGTCATGCGGCTCGCGCACGCGGTGGGCACGCGGTGGTCTAATCCGAAGCACCCCCCCACGTACCGCAGCGCAGCATGGCCGAACCCACTCCCTCTACTGCCAACGCTACCGCCCCCGCTTCCGCGGCCGGCTGGATGGCGCCGCACAGCCTGCTGCGCATCTCGGTGGCCGTGGCCCTGCTGACCATCGTGCTCAAGACCCTGGCCTGGTGGCTCACGGGTTCGGTGGGCCTGCTGTCGGATGCGCTCGAATCCTTCGTCAACCTGGCCGGCGCCGTGTTCGCGCTGACCATGGTCACCATCGCCAAGCGGCCGGCGGACACCGACCATCCCTATGGGCACCACAAGGCCGAGTACTTCTCTGCGGGCTTCGAGGGCATCCTGGTCATCGGCGCCAGCCTGGCCATCGCCTGGGCGGCGCTGGCGCGGCTGTGGAACCCGCAGCCGCTGGAGCAATTGGGCTGGGGCCTGGCGCTGTCCGTGGTCAGCTCCGCCCTCAACGGGCTGCTGGCCGTGGCCATGCTGCGCTCGGCGCGCCAGCACCGCTCCATGGCGCTGGAGGGCGATGCCCGCCATCTGCTCACCGATGTCTGGACCTCGGCCGGCGTCGTCATCGGCCTGATGGGCGCAGCGTTCACAGGCTGGCTTTGGCTGGACGCGGCCGTGGCCATAGGGGTTGCGATCAACATCTGCGTGCAGGGCGCGCAACTGGTCTGGCAGTCGTCCCAGGGCCTGATGGACCAGGCGCTGGACGCGCCCGAGCGCCTGCGCATCGACACCGTGCTGGACCGCCACGCGCACCGCGAGCATGGCGTGGTCTTCGACAACATCTCCAGCCGGCGTGCCGGCGAGCGCAGCTTTGCCGACCTGCACATGCATGTGCCCGGCGACTGGAGCGTGGCCCGCGCCGCCCGGCTGCGCACCGAGATCGAGGCCGAACTGCTGCAGGCCGTGCCCGGCCTGTATGCGCGCATCGAGCTGCTGCCCCTGGGCATGCAGACCGCCATGGAAGCCGCCATCGAGGCGGCAGGCCAGGCGGACACTCCTTCCCCATCCACCGACAAGAACCCGAACCCCGAACAATGATCAGCATCCTGCAGCGCGTGAAACAGGCCCGCGTGGAAATCGACGGCCAGGTCGCCGGCAGCATAGGCCCCGGCCTGCTGGCCCTGGTCTGCGCAGAGCGCGGCGACACCGAGGCCGAGGCCGACAAGCTGCTGGCAAAGATGCTCAAGCTGCGCATCTTTGCCGACGACGCGGGCAAGATGAACCGCAGCGTGCAGGACCTGGACGGGCAGGGCGCCTGCGGCGGCCTGCTCATCGTCAGCCAGTTCACGCTGGCGGCCGACACCGGCGGCGGCAACCGCCCCAGCTTCACGCGCGCCGCGCCACCGGCCGAGGGCGAGCGCCTGTACGACTACATCGTGCAGCGGGCGCGCGCCCTGCACCCGGAAGTCGCCACGGGCCGCTTCGGGGCCGACATGCAGGTGCACCTGCTCAACGACGGGCCCGTGACCATTCCGCTGTCGATAGCTCCGGCCACCGCGGCATAGCGCGCCGCAGACCTGCTGTTCTGGGGCGGATTCTGGCGCGATCTGCGAGCGCGGCCTGGTCGGAACATGCCTGCAAAGACCGTATTCTTGCGGCCTCAGCATTCATCGACAGACCGACGACCATGAAGAACCATCCGTTCAAAGCCTCCACCCTGGCCCTTGCCATGAGCATGGCCCTGGCGTGGAGCGGCGCGGCCGGCGCCGACACCCTCAAGAAGCCCGCGCTGGACGCGCTGGCCCAGGCGCAGCCGGCACCTACCGACTTCGCCAGCTTCCTGAAGCAGGCCGCGGCCGCGCAGCCTGCCATCGCCCAGGCCGTGCAGCGCCATGCCGCAGGCGCCGCGCTCACGGGGGATGAACTCAACCACATCGCCCGCCTGCTGGGCCTGTACACGCGGCTGACGCAGGAGCAGGCGGTGCTGGCCAGCATCGAGCGCATGGTGGCCCTGCCCACGGTGCGCGATGCCAAGGTGCCGCCGCACGAAAGCCCGGCCATCCTGGCTTTCGGCGAACTGGTGCAGCAGATGGCCAGGGATTTCGGCCTGCAGTACCGCAACGTGGACAACCGAATCTTCGAGGTCACCCTGCCTGCGAACACCGCGAGCGCCTCGAACTCGGGCACCGATGAATTCGGCATCCTCACCCATGCCGACGTCGTCCCCGTCGTCCCCGCCGAATGGGTGCTGGACGGCCAGGCCATCGACCCCTTCAAGGTCACGCGCGTGGGCGACAAGCTGTACGGGCGCGGCACCATCGACGACAAGGGCTCCATCGCCACCGTGCTATTCGCCATGAAGGCCGTCAAGGACAGCGGCCTGCCCCTGTCGCGCGCCATACGCCTCATGATCGAGACCACCGAGGAAACCGGCGGCGACGCCATGAAGTACTACCAGGGCAAGACCACGCTGCCTGCCTACAACATCGTGCTGGACAGCAAGTACCCGGCCGTCGTCGCGGAAAAAGGCTCGGGCGCGCTCAAGGCCGTGTTCGACGACGTGAAGACCGACCCCGCCCGCCCGGCCATCACCGCCATGGCCGGCGCCGCCTCGGCCAACGCCATTGCCCAGACCGCCACCGCCACCATCACGGCCAGCGACGAAGCCGCCATTGCCGCCATCGCCGCGCGCCTGCAGGCGGCCAAGGGTGACTTCACCACCAGTTATGCCGGGCAGGGCGGACCGTTCACCATCGACATACAGCACAGCGGCGCGACGGCCACCGTCAAGGTCACGGGCACCTCGGCCCACGGCTCGCGCCCTGAGGAAGGCGTCAACCCCGTGCCGCGCCTGACGCTGTTCCTGCAGCAGGTGCTCATGCCCACCGATGGCGTGGCCCTGGTCCAGCCCAATGCCTACAGCAACGCCCTGCGCTACATCAACGGCGCCTTCGGCCTCGACTACTTCGGCAAGCAGCTGGGCGTTGCCTATGCAGACGACTTCATGGGCCCGCTGACCCTGTCGCCCAACCTCATCAAGGCGGCCGACGGCAAGCTCGAAGTCACCACCAACGTGCGCATGCCGCGCGGCAAGACGCCCGAGCAGCTGCGCACCGAAGTCGAGCAGCGCATCACCCGCTGGAGCGAGGCCGCCAAGGTTCCCCTCACCCTGCAGTACACCCAGGGCAACTGGATGGCGCGCGACCCCAAGGGCGCCTGGCTGTCCACCCTGCTCAACATCTTCGGCGACACCACGGGCCTGGACGCCAAGCCCGTGCCCACGGCCGGCAGCACCACGGCCAAGCTCATGCCCAACGCCATCAACTTCGGCCCCGCCATGCCCGGCAAGAAGTACACGGCGCACAACGCGCTCGAATACAAGGAACTGCCCGACCTGCGCGCCGACATGCAGATGTTCACGGAAATGCTGGTGCGGATTGGGAATCTGAAGCAGATGCAGTGATCATTCACTGGGATGTAAAGAAAGGCGCCTTGTGGAAGCAAGGCGCCTTTTTATTCCTGGGGCAGGCCATTGAAGGGGATTGGCAATTTGATACAACTGCCTGCGGGAGGCTGCAATGCAGGACATCAAAGGCCAGGATCTCAAGACCATTCTCCATTCCAAACGCGCCAACATCTATTACCTTGAGCACTGCCGTGTCCTGGTCAATGGCGGGCGGGTGGAATATGTGACCGATGCCGGCAAGCGCAGCCTGTATTGGAATATTCCCATTGCCAACACCACCAGCATCCTGCTGGGCACCGGCACCTCCATCACGCAGGCGGCCATGCGGGAGCTGGCCAAGGCTGGGGTGCTGGTGGGCTTTTGTGGTGGCGGCGGCACGCCCTTGTTCGGCGCCAATGAAGTTGACGTTGAAGTCGCCTGGCTCACTCCGCAAAGCGAGTACCGCCCCACTGAATACCTGCAGGCCTGGGTCCAATTCTGGTTTGACGATGAACTGCGCCTGCATGCCGCCAAGCAATTGCAGGCTTTGCGATTGCAGCGGATGCAGCAGGAATGGGGCGCACGAGCCTTGCGCGAAGCAGGGTTTTCCGTGGACATGGAGCGCCTCAAGGCGCTGGTGCAGCAATTTGCGGCGCTGATGGCCAATGCGCCCGATGTCATGACACTGCTGACCGATGAGGCACGGCTGACCAAGGCCTTGTTCAAGCTCGCCGTGGACACCGTGGGATATGGCGAATTCACGCGCGCCAAGCGCGGCACCGGCACCGATGCAGCCAACCGCTATCTGGACCATGGCAACTACCTGGCCTACGGACTGGGCGCCACGGCCACCTGGGTGCTGGGCCTGCCCCACGGCCTAGCCGTTCTGCATGGCAAGACGCGGCGCGGCGGCCTGGTGTTCGATGCGGCCGACCTGGTCAAGGATGCCGCCATCCTGCCCCAGGCCTTCCTGTCGGCCATGCGCGGCGACGACGAGCCGCAATTTCGCCGCCAATGCATAGAGGCCCTTACGCGCAGCGAATCGCTGGACTTCATCATCGACACGCTCAAGCGCATTGCCGTCGACACGGCGCGCATGGCCGGCGCGCCCGCCACGCTCACAACGCCCGGCGCTGTGCAGGAGGGCGGCACATGAACGTGCTCTTCGTCTCCCAGTGCAGCAAGCGCGCCCTCACCGAAACGCGCCGCATCCTCGACCAGTTTGCCGAGCGGCGCGGCGACCGCACCTGGCAGACGCCCATCACCGCGGCCGGGCTCGACACCGTGCGCAAGCTGCTGCGCCAGAGCGCGCGCAAGAACACCGCCGTGGCCTGCCACTGGATACGCGGGCACGACCACAGCGAACTGCTGTGGGTCGTGGGCGACGGGCGCCAGTTCAACGCCGAAGGCGCCGTGCCCACCAACACCACGGCCAGCAACGTGCTGCGCGCAGAAGACGAAAGCCACTGGCACCACCTGCCACTGATCACGGCGCTGGCCGCTTTGGCGGCCCTGGTGCATGACTTGGGCAAGGCCACCAGGGCATTCCAGGACCGGCTGAAGAATCCGGGCCTGCGCGAGCGCAACCACTACCGCCATGAATGGGTGTCGGTGCGGCTGTTCCAGGCTTTCGTGGGCGGCGACAGCGACGCGGCATGGCTGCAAAGGCTGGCAGCCTGTGTGGATGAGGCTGCCGACGCCCGGGCCTTTGAGGCGCAATGGCTGGATCACCGCAGCGGCCGCCTTCTGCGCGATGGCCTGGACGAGCCGCAGGCCAGCCAGCTTCTGCCGTTCAAGGCGCTGCCGCCGCTGGCCACCGCCGTGGCCTGGCTGGTTCTGACACACCATCGGCTGCCCTGCATGCCGGTCGCTGCAGGCCGGCAGGAGTCCGACGACGAGCTGGAGCCCGACCGCCGCCAATGGTGCCGCTTCGGCGCGCGCCCGCGCTTCGTCAACAGCAATGAGATCGAGCAGCTGCTGCAGTGCATCAGCGCCGACTGGAACGAGCCGCGCGAGAAAGCCGATCCGGCAAAAGTGCGCTCCCATTGGGACTTCCCGCAGGGCCTTCCGGTGGCCACGGCCGCCTGGCGCAAGCAGGCGGCGCGCTATGCGCTCAAACTGCAGGAACTGACGGGCCGGTCGCTTGACGCTGCAAGCCTGGGCGATCCGTTCACGCTGCACCTTTCGCGCCTGTGCCTGATGCTGGCCGACCACCACTACTCCAGCATCGAGGACGAGGCGCGCCGCCAGCCTTTCCGCAACGCGGGCTATCCGCTGTACGCCAACACCCGGCGCAATAGTGCAGCTCCAGGCGCCGCGTCCGCTTTCAACCAGACGCTGGACGAGCACCTGCTTGGCGTGCAGGCCCATGCCACGCTGGTGGCGCGCTCGCTGCCCACGCTGGCGCGCAGCCTGCCGGCACTGCGCAGCCATCGCGGCCTCAAGAAGCGCAGCAGCAACGCGCGCTTCCAGTGGCAGGACAAGGCTGCCGACCTGGCTGCCAGCGTGCGCCACCGGGCCGCCAGCCAGGGCGGCTTCATCGTCAACATGGCTTCCACCGGCTGCGGCAAGACGCTGGGCAATGCCCGCATCATGAACGCGCTGGCCGACCCGGGCGTGGGCATGCGCTGTGCCTTCGCCATCGGCCTGCGCACGCTCACGCTGCAGACGGGGCGGGTGTTCCAGAACGACCTGGGACTGGGCGACGACCAGCTCGCCATCAAGGTCGGCGGCGCGGCCAGCCGCGCGCTGTTCGAGTACTGGGAAGCGCAGGCCGAGGCCACGGGTTCGGCCTCGCGCCAGGCGCTGCTCGACGAAGGCGGGCAAGTCCTGTTCGACGGCAATGACCAGCACCCACTGCTGCAGCGCCTGACCGACGATGCGCAGGTGCGCTCGCTGATCGCCGCGCCCGTGCTGGCCTGCACCGTGGACCACCTCACGCCCGCCACTGAAAGCCTGCGCGGCGGCCGCCAGATCGCGCCCATGCTGCGCCTCATGACGGGCGACCTGGTACTGGACGAGCCCGATGATTTCGACATGGCCGACCTGCCCGCGCTCACGCGGCTCGTGCACTGGGCGGGCCTGCTGGGCTCACGCGTGCTGCTGTCCTCGGCCACATTGCCGCCAGCGCTGGTGGAGGGGCTCTACCTGGCCTACCGCGCCGGGCGCGAGATCTTCCAGCGCCATCGCGGCGAGCGGCCCGGCGAGCCAGTGGCCATCTGCTGTCTGTGGGTGGACGAATTCCACCAGCAGGCGCTGGACTGTGCCGATGGTGCAGGGTTTCGTGCAGGCCATGAAGGCTTTGTGCAAAAGCGCGTGGCCCAGCTCGCCCGGGCCGAGGTGCGGCGCCTGGCTGCCATCGCTCCCCTGCCTGCCGGCTGGCAGGGGCTGGACCCGGCCGCGCGGCGCCGGGATTTTGCGCGCATCGCGCTGGAGCATGCATGGCAGCTGCACCAGCAGCCGGGCAACCATGGCATTGACCCCGCCAGCGGCAAGCGCGTGAGCTTCGGCCTCATCCGCATGGCCAACATCGAACCGCTGTTCGACGTGGCCGTGGCCATGTTTGGCCAGGGCGCTCCCGCGCCGGGCGTGCGAGTGCACCTGTGCGTCTACCACTCGCAATTTCCGCTGCTGGCGCGTTCCAGCATCGAGCGGCACCTGGACACCGTGCTGGACCGCCGCTCCCCCGACGGCGCAGACCCCATCTTCCAGAGGCCGGCCATCCGCGCACTGCTTGATGCCAACGATGAGGTCGAACACCTCTTCATCGTGCTCGGCTCCCCCGTCACCGAAGTGGGCCGCGACCACGACTATGACTGGGCGGTGGTCGAGCCCTCGTCCATGCGCTCGCTGATCCAGCTGGCCGGACGCGTGCGGCGCCACCGGTCGGGTGCGGTGCAGGAGGCCAACATGCGGGTGCTGGACAGCAACCTGCGCGCTTTCGAGCATCCAGGCCGGGCGGCATTCTGCAAGCCGGGTTTCGAGATGGAGCCGGTGGATGACAAGGCGGACACGGCGCGGTACTTCCACCTGCGCTCGCATGACCTGCAATCGCTGCTGGCCAAGCACACCAAGGGCGAGCCCCTCTGGCCCGTGGACGCCCGAGCCCGCATCGAAGTGGCCAGGGAGCAGTTCCACCCGGCCAGGAACCTCGTGGACCTGGAACACGCCCGCCTGCACGACACCATGCTGCCGCGCCCCGCAGACAGCCCGGATGCCACGCCGGTGCTGCGCGCCGCCAGCCTGCACTGGGCCAGCCCAGCCTGCTTCTGGCTCACGGGCCTGCTGCCGCAGTTCCAGCGCTTCCGCTACGACCCGCTGCCGCGCGTGGATGTGGTGTTTCTGCCGGATGAGGAGGAAGAGGGCCTGCAACTGCACCGCGTGGTCGATGGCCAGCGGCGGGGCGACAAGCTCCATGTGCTGGTGCAGGACAGCCTGCTGCACCGGGAGCCCTTGGACTTACGGAAGGGGGCGGTCACTGCATGGGGGCAGGCCGACCTGATGCATGAACTGCTTGCCCTGGCGGAGGGCAAGGGGCTGGCGCTGGATGCCTGTGCAAGCAAGTACGCCACGGCCAGCCTGCCCGACAAGGCACAGGGCTGGCGCTGGCATGGCGTGCTGGGCTTTGTGGGCCGGGCCTGAGGATCAGGCGGTATGCAGCTGCATCGGATGAACTTGCCTCACGGACGCCTGCAACTCCGCGTTCAGCTCTGCCGTGCGCAGGTCGTAGGCGGTCTGAAGGTTCAGCCAGGACTGCGCGTCGCCCCCAAAGAAGCGGCTCAGCCGCAGCGCCGTGTCGGCCGTGATGCCGCGCCGCTCCAGCACGATGTCGTTCACGCGCGAGGCGGGAACGTGCAGGTGCCTGGCCAGCGCGTTGGCGCTCATGTCCATGGGCTTCAGGTAGTCCTCGCGCAGGACTTCACCTGGGTGTATGGGGCGCATCTCTGCTTTGATCATCCAAACTCCAACTCCATGAAGGCGAGTCGATTTCGGCTATCTGTGTTGCACGGATTGGCAGTGCCGCTTGATCTTTGGGTTGGCAAGGTTGCCACTTGGCAGCCTGTTGAAGCACTTCAGTGGCAAAGGCGCTGCTTGTTCAGCAGAAATGTGGCGGTCATCTTGAAGAGGTGACTTTTCTGAGCTTCCTGTTCGAAAGCGGTTGCGAAGATACCACGTAGCGGCTACGATCCAGCTGCCAAGTTGGTTATTTAAACCTGCGGTTTATCGTGAAGAGTTGACTGGTTGGAATTATGGAATGCCACCACCTGCTGCGCTAACAACAGGTGGTGACTGTGTCAACAACGTGCTCTCAAGGCGCTAACCAAGAAAGAGAGGTCACAGTGGCTAGCAATCACGCGCTCAGAAGAGCGTTATGACGACTTTCCAGTCGCAACATCAAGTTCCTCGGTCAGTTCGTTGACCGAGGAATTATCTTTCATTTCTCACGAAAGGTGATCCCTATGTCCAACGCCCCGGCAACAGGGCGCAAGGCAGGTTTTCGTGCGGCAATCGACCAGTTCCTGCAAGAACGATTGCATTCCAAGCTCGAAAAGCTCAAGCCTGACGATCCTCAGCGTGACGAACTCGTCGCATCATTCCTGCGTGATACCTGGGTGGCCAGTGCTGCCAAGCGCGTCGATCAAATCCAGGCCGTCACCCACTCCCTCAAGCCCATACATCCCGATGCGCGCGGCACCAATCTCTATGTGGAGCCGGCCGGCCTGCCCGTGCTGCAGGAACTGGGAAGCCATGCGCTGGGGCAGTCCTTCTCTGGCGATGTGGTGGGCAATGCGGCGGCGCTTGACGTCTACAAGTTCCTCAAGGTCCAGGTGGACGGCACCAGCCTGCTGGCCGCGCTGCTGGCGCAAGACCCGGGCGCGCTCCAAGCCTTGCATGAGGACCCGCAGCAGGCCATGGGCTTGCGCGATGCCTTCGTCGGCCTGACCCAGCCGCGCGCGGGCATACCCAGTTCGCACACGCGGGCCAAGCAGTTGTACTGGCTGACGGGCAGCGATGCCTGTGCCGATGAAGGCTATGAATTGCTGGCGCCGTTGTTTGCCACCTCGCTGGCGCATGCCGTGCATGCGCAGGTGCAGGAAGACCGCTTTGGGGAAAGCAACAAGGCGGCCCGGCAGGCGCGGCGCGAGCGCAAGGCGCATGACGGCGTCTTCCATGACTACCCTGGGCTGGCCGTCCAGAAGATGGGAGGGACAAAGCCACAGAATATTTCCCAGCTCAACAGCGAGCGTGGCGGGGTCAACTACCTGCTGGCTTCGCTGCCACCGGTCTGGCGCAGTAGCGATGTACGGCTGCCGGTGCATGCCAGCTCCGTGTTCGACAAGCTGTTCATCGGACGTCCCGAGGTGCGCAGCACGGTGCGCAAGCTGCGTGCCTTCCTTGCGACCGACCCGGAGCCCAACCTGCAAACGCGCGAGCGCCGCGAAGCCTTCGTCGATGCGCTGATCGATGAAATGGTCTCGCTCGCCGGCGAAGTGCAGCAGGCCCTGCCAGCTGGCTGGAGCTGCGACTCAGAACGCTTCGGCAAGCTGGTGCGTGAAGAGCAATTGTGGCTGGACCCATTGCGGGCCGAACTGCGCGATGAAGCAGATTTCGCCCGCGAATGGCTTTGGATGGACTGGCCTGCCGAGGTAGGCAAACGCTTTGCCAACTGGCTCAACAGCCAGCTGTTCGGCCAGTTGCCTGTGGGCGACGCCGAGGCGCGTGTGTGGCGGAAAGAGCTGCTGACCGATGAGGATGGTTTTGTGCAGCAGTTGCGTGAACTGCGCAAAAGGCTGGACGCCCCGGCCTATATCCCTATCCGCAAAACGCATGATGAACTGGTGATGCACAGGGGGGGCGTGGTATGAGGCAATCGCCACAACCGCAGGCCATCCTGACCTTCCCCCATCTGCGCGTCCAGAACGCCAACGCCATCTCCAGCCCGCTCACCCATGGCTTCCCCTCCATCACCGCCTTCACCGGCCTGATGTGGGCGCTGGAGCGCAAGCTGGCGCAGGCCGGCATCCCCTTGCGCCTGCACGCGGTGGGCGTGGTCTGCCACCACCATCAGGAGCAGGTGACGCAGGGCTATGTGCGCAGCTTCAACCTCACGCGCAACCCGGTGGACAAGGACGGCAGTACCGCCGCCATCGTGGAGGAAGGGCGCATCCACCTCGACATCTCCCTGGTCTTCACCGTCTCGGAAAAACGCGTCCCTGGCTCCAACTCGGCCCCGACCCTGGTGCAAAGCGCTGCCGAGCCGATGCAGCAATGGGCCGATGAAGCCGGGCAAATCCTGTCGCAAATGCGGGTGGCCGGCGGCAGCCTGCTGCCATCGCGTGCCGCGCCCGGCAGGCGCGTGCGCCCCAGGCTGTCCGTGCTGGCAGAAGACGCCACGGAGCGCAGCCGACAGTTCCGAGAATGGCGGCGCCAGTGGCTGCCGGGCTTCGCCCTGGTGGGGCGTGACGACCTGCTGGCCGACCGCCTGCACAGGCTGCGCGACAAAGCGGCGCACACCACGCTGCTCGACGCCTGGCTGCATGCATCGCGCTTCAACCACGAGCCCGTGGCAGCGGCCGAAGGCCAGCCCCCGCCTGCCGATGGCAAGCAGCCATGGGCAGACCCCTGGCGCGGCCCGGGCAGCGGGTGGATCGTGCCTGTGCCCGTGGGCTATGCGGCGCTCTCGCCATCGCATGCCGCAGGCGAAGTGCTCAACGCCCGCGATGCCACCACGCCGCTGCGCTTCGTGGAGTCGGTCTACTCGCTGGGCGAATGGATCAGCCCGCACCGCCTCACCCATCTGGAGCAACTGCTGTGGCATGCGCACACCGATGAAAAGCGGGGCCTTTACCGCTGCCGCAGCGGCTACGTGCCAGACCCCGCAACCGTGGCCGACCCTGACGACGCCGCAGCCCAGGAGCAGGAAGACGACGACAGCTATGCATACACCTGACCCGCGTCCTTGCACCGCCGCCTTTCACACCGTATTGCCAAAGGATTGAACACCATGTCCAGCACCCTCAAGACCGCATCCGTCCTCGCCTTCGAACGCAAGCTCGACCCCTCCGACGCCGTCTTCCACGCAGGCAACTGGGATGACCGGGCGGCCTCCGCCTCCTGGCCCTCCGTCAAGCTGCGCGAGAAATCCGTGCGCGGCACCATCTCCAACCGCCTCAAGACCAAGGACCAGGACCCGGCCAAGCTCGACGCTGCCATCGAGAACCCCAACCTGCAGACCGTGGACGTGGCAGCCCTGCCCGCCGATGCCGACACGCTCAAGGTGCAGTTCACGCTGCGCGTGCTGTCTGGCGCGGGCACGCCGTCTGCCTGCAACAGCGCCGAATACCAGGCCAGGCTCGCGCAGACCGTCCAGACCTATGCCTCGGCCCAGGGCTTTGCCGAACTGGCCAACCGCTATGCGGCCAACCTGGCGAACGGGCGATTTCTGTGGCGCAACCGCGTGGGCGCGGAAAGCGTGCAGGTGCAGGTGGTGCAGCTCAAGGATGGCAAGGCCGGGCAGGCATGGTCGTTCGATGCGCTGGCCCACAACCTGCGCACGCTGGAGCAGCCTGACGAGAAAGTGGCGGCGCTGGGCAGCGTGATCGCAGACGGCCTTGAGGGCAAGGCCCATGTGCTGCTGCAGATCACGGCCTTTGTGCGCCTGGGCGCGGGCCAGGAAGTCTTCCCCTCGCAGGAACTGATCCTCGACAAGGGCAGCACCAAAAAGAGCAAGACGCTCTACCAGATCGGGGAAAAAGGCCAGGAGGTCGCCGCCATCCACTCCCAGAAAATCGGCAACGCCCTGCGCACCATCGACACCTGGTACGACGGCGCGCAGGACCTGGGCCCTATCGCGGTCGAGCCCTACGGCTCCGTCACCACCCAGGGCAAGGCCTGGCGCCAGCCCAAGCAAAAGCAGGACTTCTACACCCTGCTGGACGACTGGCTGCTCAAGGACAAGGTGCCTCCCGTCGAGCAGCAGCACTTCGTGATGGCCGTGCTGATCCGTGGCGGCGTCTTCGGCGATGCGAGCTGATGGCCATGACCTCGCACTACATCGACATCACGCTGCTGCCTGACCCGGAATTCAGCCACGCCCACCTGCTGGGCGCGCTGGTCACCAAGCTGCACCGCGCGCTCGTGCAACTGGGCAGCGCGGACATAGGCATCAGCTTTCCCGGCTACAGCCTGCGTCCGCGCACTCTGGGCACCATCCTGCGCCTGCATGGCAGTGAAGCCGCGCTGCGCTGCCTGATGGAACAGCCCTGGCTGCAGGGCATGCGCGATCACGTGCACTGCACGCTGCCAGCTTTGGTACCAGAGGGCGCCGTGCCCTGCCTGGTGCAACGCCGGCAATTCAAGACCAGCCCCGACCGCCTGCGCCGCCGCCGCATGCGGCGCAAGGGAGAAACCGCCGAACAGGCTGCGGCCGCCATCCCCGACAGCGTGGAGCGCACCCCGGACCTGCCCTACGTTCAACTGCGCAGCGCCAGCACCGGCCAGCCGTTTTGCCTGTTCGTGGAGCAGAAAGCGGTGCAGGGCACGGCGGGCCAGGAAGGCTTCAACACCTACGGGCTGAGCCTGGGAACTGCTGTTCCCTGGTTCTGACCCTTTTTCTGGCGGCCTGTGGGGTCGCCTTTCAAATCAACAACTTGGCGACGCCTCGGAATTTTGGGGTGTTTTCGGGTTAGGGGTGAAAGTTCTTTAAAAATCAATGAATTGGGAGGATTTTTGTCTAGTTCGCTGCCGCATAGGCAGCTCAGAAATGCTGGTGGACGCCGTCACCGAGCTGGCGCGCGTTCGCTGCCGCATAGGCAGCTCAGAAATTCCTTGGCCTGGGCTGCGATGGCTGCAGCGAGTTCGCTGCCGCATAGGCAGCTCAGAAAGTTGCGGTTCACGTTGTCCACCACCCAGCCACGTTCGCTGCCGCATAGGCAGCTCAGAAAGCATCGGGGACATGAGCCCGAGCGCGCACCTTGTTCGCTGCCGCATAGGCAGCTCAGAAAAGGAACAGAAACAGGAACAGAAGAGTATTGATGTTCGCTGCCGCATAGGCAGCTCAGAAATGCTGCGCCTGCAGTGGATGCCGACCCGCAGGGTTCGCTGCCGCATAGGCAGCTCAGAAACCGGTTGATCAGCTCCAGGGCTTGCCCCTCGACGTTCGCTGCCGCATAGGCAGCTCAGAAAAATGCAGGATCGATGCTGACCGGCGCGCCCATGTTCGCTGCCGCATAGGCAGCTCAGAAAACACGCCAGCGCCTGACATCAACCTTCCCCGAGTTCGCTGCCGCATAGGCAGCTCAGAAAAGGTCACGGAAACGCGGCCGGGCGACGGCGCCGTTCGCTGCCGCATAGGCAGCTCAGAAAAGTGCATGGTGTGTCCTCAGATAGCGTCAGCGGTTCGCTGCCGCATAGGCAGCTCAGAAAAGGCAGCACGGTAGACACGCCGGCCACCGTGCGTTCGCTGCCGCATAGGCAGCTCAGAAAATCAAGAAGGCGGGCGGCCAAGCCGCGCTCGCGTTCGCTGCCGCATAGGCAGCTCAGAAAGGCGCGCGGTAGAAGTCCTGCCACTTCATCAAGTTCGCTGCCGCATAGGCAGCTCAGAAAATTCCACCCCACATGGAAGCTGCGCTACCTGCCGTTCGCTGCCGCATAGGCAGCTCAGAAAAGCTCCGCCATTGGCATCATGAGAATAGATCAGTTCGCTGCCGCATAGGCAGCTCAGAAAATCTCCAAACGCTTGCGTGCAACCCGCCATTGGTTCGCTGCCGCATAGGCAGCTCAGAAATTGCTGTGGTACTCGTTGGCCGCATAAACGCGGTTCGCTGCCGCATAGGCAGCTCAGAAACGCAAGGCCGAACTCGAAGCCCAGATCGCAGCGTTCGCTGCCGCATAGGCAGCTCAGAAAAGTCCATCGCGCCACTGCGCACCATGTCACGGGTTCGCTGCCGCATAGGCAGCTCAGAAAAGGGATGCACATCAGCACGTCGATGAGGTGGCGTTCGCTGCCGCATAGGCAGCTCAGAAAGAGCCGAAGACGACTGCCGCCGAAGCCTCGGCGTTCGCTGCCGCATAGGCAGCTCAGAAAAGCACGTAGTCCAGTTGCCCGGCCGTTCGGACGTTCGCTGCCGCATAGGCAGCTCAGAAAATACCGGCGACAAGGCCGCGCTGGTGGTCCTGGTTCGCTGCCGCATAGGCAGCTCAGAAAAGGAAAAGCAGGCGCTTTCTACATGGGCCACCGTTCGCTGCCGCATAGGCAGCTCAGAAAAAAAAGGAAGCCATGCAAGCCAACCTCCACACGTTCGCTGCCGCATAGGCAGCTCAGAAACATGGCAGCACAACGCTGACAACACCCTCCGGCGTTCGCTGCCGCATAGGCAGCTCAGAAATCGCTTGGCTGGAGGGCGCGAAGATCCCAATGGTTCGCTGCCGCATAGGCAGCTCAGAAACGCTCAGCGCCCCACTGGGCACAAGGAGAGCTGTTCGCTGCCGCATAGGCAGCTCAGAAAAATGCGCTGCAGTGGTTTGGATGACGTGGCCTGTTCGCTGCCGCATAGGCAGCTCAGAAACGTCGCCACCAGGAAGACCTTCCGTGCGGCCGGTTCGCTGCCGCATAGGCAGCTCAGAAACCGAATACGAGCAGATGTGGCTCATCCGTCCCCTGTTCGCTGCCGCATAGGCAGCTCAGAAACAGAAGACTACCGAGTCGAGCAGCAGGCGGAGGTTCGCTGCCGCATAGGCAGCTCAGAAAAAGCTCCGTGCTCTGCGTCCAACTGGCAAGCTGTTCGCTGCCGCATAGGCAGCTCAGAAACTGGCAAGGGCCTTGCTGGCCGGCCACGGTGCGTTCGCTGCCGCATAGGCAGCTCAGAAATGGAACCCGGGTATTGGGCCAGTGGCGGCCACGTTCGCTGCCGCATAGGCAGCTCAGAAAAGGTCGAAGGTGAAGTAGTTGGCAGCCAGGCCGTTCGCTGCCGCATAGGCAGCTCAGAAAAGCGGGAATGTGCCGGGTTCAACTGGCCGCCAGTTCGCTGCCGCATAGGCAGCTCAGAAATCGATCTGGGCCAGGCAGCCTTGCACGGCGTCGTTCGCTGCCGCGTAGGCAGCTCAGAAAAAGGTCCGGTCACATCAACGAACAAGATGCTCGTTCGCTGCCGCGTAGGCAGCTCAGAAAAAGCGGTGGCCGCCATTCCTGGCCGCCGTTGTAGTTCGCTGCCGCGTAGGCAGCTCAGAAAATAGGTTTGCTCGAACGTGCCCGGCTCCAGCAGTTCGCTGCCGCGTAGGCAGCTTAGAAAATCCGCCTCCAGGGTAACGCCATGCAGCACAGGTTCGCTGCCGCGTAGGCAGCTCAGAAAATGATCCCCGCATACAGGTTCGACAGGTAATCGTTCGCTGCCGCGTAGGCAACTCAGAAAACGGAGCCGCCCGGCGCGGGGGGCGCTCAGGTTCGCTGCCGCGTAGGCAGCTCAGAAAGGCTGCTGACTTGGATGCGACAGAGAAGCCTCTGCCCTCAACCTTCCGGACCATGCTCCGCGTATTCCACAAAGGACGGTGCTTCATCAAACAGTTGCAGGAGCAGTTTCAGGCGCCGGGCGTAGAGGCTCTGTGGCCGGTTGAAGGCCTGGGCTGCCAGGGCGATGGCTGCGCGGGCGAGGTACCACTCGTTGTCGAATTCACTGGCGTCCTCGAATACCTTGTGCCGGATTTGCCGGATGTGGTTCAGCGCCAGGTCTGCGGCCAGGTCCACCTCTACATCCGCGTCATGCCAGTCCATGTCGGCACAGCGTGTTTCGATCAGGGCAACCAGCCCCCTCTCTGCGCGGGCAATGGACAGGGCGATCATTTGCTGCATGGTGGGCCAGGCAGCGGTGTCCATCGTGCAGGGCTTGTTCGTTGAGTGCCGTGACGCAGCCATATCGATTCCTTTGTCGTCGCTTCAATGACTCGGGCTTTCTATGCACGATCTATGCACTCAATATTCTATGCACTGTGCATAGAGAATGGCAAGTGTGTTCCATGGCAAAGTGCGCGGATGGCACGCGACGACCCAACCATCTACATGCGTATCCCTCAGGAGCTGAAGGATCTGCTGGATGCCGCTTCCGAAGAGAACCGGCGCTCAATGACTGCCGAGGTCGTGGCTCGGCTACAGCAGACCTTTGCGGCGCCGCACGTTTCGGGCATGGACAGCGATAGTTCGCAAATGAATCTGGATACCCGCGTCGGTGACGAAACACTGGAAACCGTGAAGCGTATCGAAGAGCGGTTGCATTCGCTTGCGCAAGCCCTGGCCCTGCCACAGAGCGGCCCTCAGCCAGACACGGATGCGGCGACGCCGGAAAAATCCACAGGCAAGCGCGTATCGAAGTCAGCGCAGAGTGCGGCGCCGAAGAAGTAGCTTTCTGGCCTCACTGCCTCCAGAAAAACACCCCCGCCATCACCAGCCCCGTCAGCACGATGCCCGCGCGCAGCCATTCGGGCGGGATGCGGCGCGCCAGGCGGGCGCCGCCGTAGCCGCCTGCGGTGGCGGCGATCATCATGACCAGGGCCTGCTCCCACTGCACGACGCCGCCGGCCGCATAGATGGCGACGGCAATGGCCGTGAGCAGGGCGGAGACCAGGTTCTTCATGCCGTTCATGGCATGCAGCCTGGTCTGGCCCAGCAGGCCGAACAGGGCCAGTAGCAGGATGCCCAGGCCGCCGTTGAAGTAGCCGCCGTAGATGGCCACGGCCAGCATGCCGGCGCCGGCTTTGACGGGTGAGGCATGGGCTGCATGCTCGGCGCTGCCGCGTGATGCCATGCGCCTGAGCTGGGGCGCGAAGGCGAACATGGCGGTGGCGGCCAGCAGCAGCCAGGGGACGACCTTGCGGAACAGGTGGTCGGGCGTGACCAGCAGCAGGGCCGCGCCCAGCGAGCCGCCGATGAGCGACAGCACGATGACGCCGCGCATGCCCAGGCCGGGCGGCGGCTCCATGTCCTGGCGAAAACCCCAGGCACCGGCCATGTAGCCGGGCAGCAGGGCGACGGTGCCGGTGGCGTTGGCGGCCACGGGCGGCACGCCGGTGAAGACCAGAGCGGGCAGGGTGAGGAAGCTGCCGCCCCCGGCGACGGCATTGAGCGCGCCGGCCACGAAGGCGGCGCTCATGAGCAGTGCGATGTCCCACATGGGTGTTGTCTCCTCCTGGGGCCAGGCATCGGCAGGCCGCCGAGGCCTTGCGCGGCCAGGCCGGTGTTATAGGTCGAGGCCGATCTTAGTGCCGGACCATCGGGCGGGCTGTCGCACCGGCATGGCGGCGGGGTCAGGGCTGCTTTGCGCAAAAGGACAGGATCGCGCCGGCGTGGCGGCCGCCTGACGACTAGGGCGGCTCCACCGCCGGGCCGGGCAGGCCCAGCGTGGCGCGCAGCAGGACAACGCGCGGGTTGGCGACGGCGCTGCGGTAGATCAACGCCACGGGGCCCATGGAGATGGCGGGTGTGACATGCACCCTGCGCACCCCCAGCGACCGGGGCGAGGCCTGCAGCGTGGAGTCGGGTACGGCGCTGAGCCCCAGGCCGGCCCGGACCAGTTGCAGGTTGGTGAAGGGGCTGGTGGATTCGATGACGGGCGTGGGCGCGATCACGCCTTCGCGGCGGAACACCTCTTCCATCATGCGGCGCAGCATGGAGCTGCGCGTGGGCAACCGGGGCTATACGGGGAGCCCGGCGGCCGACACCTACCGGTGCGCCGACGGCTGTCTGTCCACGGCCGCCAATACGCCGCAGCAGGTCCGCAGGCTCGCCAGCGTACTGGGGCTCGATGCCCTGTGCGAGGACGCCACGCTGCTGGACCTCGATGCCTTCAACGCGCCCGAGGGCGGCTTTGTTGCCGCGCGCGATGCGTCCGCGCTGCAGCGACTGCAGGCATGTCTGGCCGAGGCCTTCGCCGCACGCAACGCACGGGACATGGAAGCCCGGCTCAACGCCGTGGGCGTGCCTGCCGCCAGGGTGCGGCGCCTGGGTGAGTTCCTGGGCGAGGCCCGCGCTGCCGGCACCGTGTCACCTGTGAGCTATGGCGCCGGCGGCGCTGCGGTGGACACTCCGGGACTGGGGTTCCGGTGGATGGATGCCGAGCCCCTGCCGGGTGCGCCGGCCCCCGTCCTGGGCGATGGCAACCTTGCGCTGCTGCGGGAGCTGGGGATGGCGGACGAGGCCATCGCCCGCCTGTGCCGCAGCGGCGTGCTGGGCGCGCCGCAGTCCTGATTGCCTTTGGATTCCTTTGCCACTGCCTTGCTGGAGACCCCATGTTCAAAGCCTTGCTGCTGACCCAACCCGTACCGCGTGAAACCCGTGCCGAGTGTGTGGAGCTGGACGAAGCCAGCCTGCCCGCCGGCGCGGTGCGCGTGGCCGTCTCGCATTCCACGCTCAACTACAAGGATGCACTGGCCATCACGGGACGCTCGCCCGTGGTGCGCCAGTTCCCCATGGTGCCTGGCATCGACCTGGCCGGCACGGTGCTGGACAGCGAGGACGCGCGTTTCCAGCCCGGCGATGCCGTGCTGCTCAATGGCTGGGGCGTGGGCGAGACCCACTGGGGCGGGCTCGCCCAGCAGGCGCGCGTGAACGGCGACTGGCTGATCCGCCGGCCCGAGGCCTTCAGCGCACGGGATGCCATGGCCATAGGCACGGCCGGCTATACGGCCATGCTGTGCGTGATGGCGCTGCAGGCGCAGGGCATCACGCCCTCCAGCGGCCCCGTGCTGGTGACGGGGGCCAATGGCGGCGTGGGCAGCATTGCCGTGGCCCTGCTGTCGCGCCTGGGTTTCGAGGTGCACGCCGGCACCGGGCGGCCCGAACAGGCCGAGCACCTGAAGGCGCTGGGCGCGGCGCGGATCGTGGAGCGCAGCAGCCTGGATGCGCCCGGCAAGCCGCTGCAAAAGGAGGTCTGGGCGGCGGCCGTGGACAGCGTGGGCAGCCATACGCTGGCCAATGTGTGCGCCAGTCTGCGCTACGGCGGCTGCGTGGCAGCCTGCGGACTGGCCCAGGGGTTGGACCTGCCGGCTTCCGTAGCACCGTTCATTCTGCGCGGCGTGTCGCTGCTGGGCATCGACAGCGTCTATGCGCCGCAGGCGCGGCGCGAGCAGGCCTGGGCGCGGCTGGCTGCCGAACTGCCGCGCGAGGTGCTGGAGCGCAATACCGAAGAGGCGGGCCTGGCCGATGCGGTTGCGCTGGCGCCCAGGCTGCTTGCCGGCCAGGTGCGCGGCCGGGTCGTCATCGATACGGCGCGCTGAGGCCCGCGTGGGCCCTGGTGCCGCCTACTTGGCGTAGGGGTCGGCAAAGCCCAGCTCGACCATGATCTCGGTCTCGTAGGCTTCCATTTCCTCGGCGTCCTGCTCGCTGGTTTCATGGTCCCAGCCCTGGGCATGCAGCGTGCCATGCACCAGCAGGTGGGCGTAGTGCTCCTCCAGCGTCTTGTTCTGCTCGCGCGCCTCGCGCTCGACCACGGGGGCGCACAGCACCAGGTCGGCCATGGCGGTGGGCTCCTGCTGGTAGTCGAAGGTCAGGACGTTGGTGGCGTAGTCCTTCTGGCGGTATTCGCGGTTGAGCTGCTGGCCTTCTTCGGCATCGACGATGCGCACGGTGATTTCGGCATCGACGGCCAGGGCATGGCGTATCCAGCGCGTGACCTTGCTGCGGGACAGCACGGCGCGGTGGACAGGTGCCTCGGCAAAGCGCGCGAATTGCAGGGACAGTTGCAGTTGGTTCAGGGACATGGGGGAGTGCGTGGGCGTGTGCTTGGGCTTGAGCTTTGGAGCGCCCGTGGGCGGGCGTCTGCTGTGGCTGTCGGGATCAAGGCGCTGCAAGGCGCGGTGCGGCGCGGCGCGCAG
The DNA here is from genome assembly GCF_018437695.1 of Delftia sp. WY8. Lineage (NCBI taxonomy): Bacteria > Pseudomonadati > Pseudomonadota > Betaproteobacteria > Burkholderiales > Comamonadaceae > Delftia > Delftia sp. WY8. Next base: position 2,752,976 of record NZ_CP049795.1, on the reverse strand, counting down.
GGGCCTGGCCGCGTGCGTCGTAGGCGTCCACGATGCGGGCCACCAGCGGGTGGCGCACCACGTCGGCGCTGGTGAAGTGGTTGATGGCGATGCCCTTGACGCGCTTCAAGACGCGCTCGGCATCGATCAGGCCGCTCAGGGCGCCCTTGGGCAGGTCGATCTGGCTGACGTCGCCCGTGACCACGGCGCGGGCGCCGAAGCCGATGCGCGTGAGGAACATCTTCATCTGCTCGGGCGTGGTGTTCTGCGCCTCGTCCAGGATGACGAAGGCGTTGTTCAGCGTGCGCCCGCGCATGAAGGCCAGCGGCGCGATCTCCAGCACATTGCGCTCGAAGGCCTTTTGCACCTTCTCGTAGCCCATGAGGTCGTAGAGCGCGTCGTACAGCGGGCGCAGGTAGGGGTCGACCTTCTGCGTGAGGTCGCCGGGCAGAAAGCCCAGGCGCTCGCCTGCTTCCACGGCCGGGCGCGTGAGCACGATGCGCTGCACGGCGCTGCGCTCCAGCGCGTCCACGGCGCAGGCCACGGCCAGGTAGGTCTTGCCGGTGCCGGCCGGGCCGATGCCGAAGGTGATGTCGTGGCGGGCGATGTTCTCCAGGTAGGCCGACTGGTTGGCCGTGCGCGCGCGCAGGTCGGGGCGGCGCGTGGACAGCTGGATGGCGTCCAGGGGCTGCTCGATGAGTTCGGTGTCGCCGGCCAGCATGAGCTGCAGCGAATCGTCCAGGATGGGGTCGTCGGCCATCTCGTAGAGGGCCTGCAGCAGCTCCAGTGCGTCGTTGGCCTTGGCCTTGGGGCCGTCGATCTTGAATTGCTCGTGGCGGTGGGCGATCTTGACGCCCAGTGCGATCTCGATGGTGCGCAGGTGCGCGTCGGCCGGGCCGCACAGATGGCTCAACCGGTTGTTGTCGTGGGGTGTGAATGTGTGGCGCAGGATCACGCGGATAATTCCAGAGATTCCGGGCGGCGGCCAGCGCGAGGGCGTGGTGCCATACCCTGTGAATGGGCCGGCGTTCGGTTGCGGACGGGCATGAAAAGCCGCCCCTGGGGCGGCAAAGGACACCAATGATAGGCAAATTGACAGGAACGCTGCTGGAAAAAAACCCGCCCGAGGTGCTGGTGGACTGCGGCGGCGTGGGCTACGAGGTGCAGGTGCCCATGAGCACCTTCTACAACCTGCCGGCCAGCGGGGCCAGGGTCAGCCTGCTGACGCACTTCGTGGTGCGCGAGGATGCGCAGCTTCTGTACGGCTTTGGCACGCACAGCGAGCGCCAGGCGTTCCGCGAGCTGATCAAGATCACCGGCATCGGCCCGCGCATGGCGCTGTCGGTGCTCAGCGGCATGAGCGTGGAGGACCTGGCCCAGGCCGTGACGCTGCAGGAGGTAGGCCGCCTGGTCAAGGTGCCGGGCATCGGCAAGAAGACGGCCGAGCGCCTGCTGCTGGAGCTCAAGGGCAAGATCGGCGCCGATACGGGCGCGCAGTCGCTGTTCGTGAACAACGACCAGAACGACATCGTGCAGGCGCTGATGGCGCTGGGCTATTCCGACAAGGATGCGGCCGCCGCGCTCAAGAAGCTGCCGCCCGACGTGGGTGTGACCGAAGGCATCAAGCTGGCGCTGAAGGCGCTGGCCAAGTGAGCGGCGCATGAGCATCCATACCGACGATTTCGGGCAGGGCGGCTTTCCGCAGGGCGGTTTCGCGCCCGACAAGGCACCGGAAAAGCCGCGCATGATTTCGGCAGCGCCGGTCTCGCGCGGGGAAGAGGCCATGGAGCGCGCCCTGCGCCCCAAGCTGCTGCAGGAGTACGTGGGCCAGGCCAAGGCGCGCGAGCAGCTGGAGATCTTCATCGGCGCGGCCCGAAAGCGCAGCGAGGCGCTGGACCATGTGCTGCTTTTCGGCCCGCCGGGCCTGGGCAAGACCACGCTGTCGCACATCATCGCGGCCGAGCTGGGCGTGAACCTGCGCCAGACCAGCGGCCCCGTGCTGGAAAAGCCCAAGGACCTGGCGGCGCTGCTGACCAACCTCGAAGCCAACGATGTGCTGTTCATCGACGAGATCCACCGCCTGTCGCCCGTGGTCGAGGAAATCCTCTATCCGGCGCTGGAGGACTACCAGATCGACATCATGATCGGCGAGGGGCCGGCGGCGCGCTCCATCAAGCTGGACCTGCAGCCGTTCACGCTGGTGGGCGCGACCACGCGCGCGGGCATGCTGACCAACCCGCTGCGCGACCGCTTCGGCATCGTGGCGCGGCTGGAGTTCTATACGGCCGAGGAGCTGGCGCGCATCGTGCGGCGCAGTGCAGGCCTGTTGAACGCGCCGATTGACGACGAGGGCGCCTTCGAGATCGCGCGCCGCTCGCGCGGCACGCCGCGTATTGCCAACCGCCTGCTGCGCCGCGTGCGCGACTATGCCGATGTGCGCGGCGACGGCAGCATCACGCGCGAGCTGGCCGACCGCGCGCTGGCCATGCTTGATGTCGATCCCCAGGGCTTCGACATCATGGACCGCAAGTTGCTGGAGGCCGTGGTGCACCGCTTCGACGGCGGCCCCGTGGGCCTGGACAACATCGCGGCCAGCATCGGCGAGGAGGCGGGCACCATCGAGGATGTGATCGAGCCCTACCTGATCCAGCAGGGCTTTTTGCAGCGCACGCCGCGCGGGCGCATGGCGACCCAGGCGGCGTACCGCCACCTGGGCCTTCCCGTGCCGGGCGACGACGCCAGCTGACGCAGGCTCACTCCTCCGTGCCGGCGTTCCAGAAGGCCTGCAGCACGCCGGGCAGGGCCTCGATGGCGGCGATCACGCGGTCCAGCTCGTCGGAGTCCACCGAGGTGGCGTAGAGCATGGCCTCGATCTCCGTGTCCTGCGGCCCGAAGGCATGGGTTTCCACGCCGCGCACGGGGTAGCTGGCGTTCTCCAGCAGCTCCAGCATCTGCTCTCGCACATCGCCCTGGGCGCCGCGGTGGCAGATGGCGTAGACGTAGTAAGTCGACTCCGTGGATTCGTCATCCACCGGGCGGCGGTTGATGCGGTTGACCACGGGGCGCAGCAAGGTGTTGCTGGCCAGCACGAACAGCGTGGCCAGGCCGGCCTCGGCCACCAGGCTGGCGCCCGCGCAGGCGCCCACGGCGGCCGAGCCCCACAGCGTGGCCGCCGTGTTCAGCCCGGTGATGTTGGCCCCTTCCTTCATGATGGCGCCCGCACCCAGGAAACCCACGCCCGAGACCACGTAGGCCACCACGCGCGTGGCGCCCTCGGCCCCGCCCAGGCGCACGGCCAGGTCCACGAAGACGGCCGCGCCCACGGCGACCAGGGTGTTGGTGCGCAGCCCCGCCGTGCGCTGGCGCACCTGGCGCTCCAGGCCGATGAGGGCGCCGAACACGAAGGCCGTGGTCAGGCTGACGAAGGTGTCCAGCATGGCGCCGGGGTTGAGGTTCTGCAGGGCCTGCATGGGGTTCCGGACTTTCCTGGTGAATGGGTTGAAGGGTGCGTCACTGCCAGCCGTAGCGGCGGATGTAGACGCGCTTGAGCAGCGTGGCCAGGCAAGCGTAGCCCAGCAATATGGCAATCATCCACGGGAAGTAGGCCGCCGGCAGCGCCTGCAGCTTCAAGTAGCCGGCCAGCGGCCCCATCGGCAGGAAGATGCCGGCCGCCATCACGGCCGCCGTGGCCAGCAGCAGCGGCCAGGAAGGGCGGCTTTGCAGGAAGGGGATCCTGGGCGTGCGGATCATGTGCACGATCAGCGTCTGCGTGAGCAGCCCGATGACGAACCAGCCCGACTGGAACAGCGTCTGCTGCTCGGGCGTGTTGGCGGCAAAGACGAACCACATCAGCGCGAAGGTCAGGATGTCGAACAGCGAGCTGATGGGCCCGAAGAACACCATGAAGCGGCCCAGGTCGGCCGGGTTCCAGCGCAGCGGCTGGCGCACCAGTTCGTCGTCCACGTTGTCGAAGGGGATGGCGATCTGCGAGAGGTCGTACAGCAGGTTCTGCACCAGCAGGTGCAGCGGCAGCATGGGCAGGAAGGGGATGAAGGCCGAGGCCACCATCACCGAGAACACGTTGCCGAAGTTGGAGCTGGCCGTCATGCGGATGTACTTCAGCATGTTGCTGAAGGTGCGCCGGCCCTCGATCACGCCCTGCTCCAGCACCATCAGGCTTTTTTCCAGCAGGATGATGTCGGCCGCTTCCTTGGCGATGTCCACGGCGCTGTCCACGCTGATGCCGATGTCGGCCGCGCGCAGGGCCGGGGCGTCGTTGATGCCGTCGCCCATGAAGCCGGTGATGTGGCCGTTGGCGCGCAGCGCATGCACGATGCGCTCCTTGTGCAGCGGCGTGAGCCGGGCGAACAGCTGATGCCGCTCCACCGTCTGGCGCAGCATCTCGTCGTTCATGTGCTCGATCTGCGTGCCCAGGATGATGTGGTCTGCGGGCAGCCCCACATCGCGGCAGACCTTGGCGGCCACCAGTTCGTTGTCGCCGGTCAGCAGCTTGACGGCCACGCCGTGCGCGGCCAGGGCGGCCAACGCCTCGGCCGTGGTTTCCTTCGGTGGGTCCAGGAAGGCGATGTAGCCGATCAGGGTCAGCTCCGACTCGTCGGCCACGCCGTAGTCGCTCTTGTGCGGCGGCACTTCCTTCATGGCCACGGCGACCACGCGCAGGCCCTCGCGGTTGAGTTCGCGCGTCACGCGGCGCACGCGGGCCAGCTGCTCCTCGTCCAGCGGGCGCGTGCCGTCGCCCTCGCGCAGCCGGGTGCAGGCGCCCAGGATTTCCTCGACCGCGCCCTTGCAGATCAGCTCGTGGTGGTGGCCGCGCTCGGCCACCACCACGGACATGCGGCGGCGCTCGAAGTCGAAGGGGATCTCATCGACCTTGCGGTAGTCCTCGGCCACGCGCATCTGGGTGTGCAGCTCCACGTGTTCCAGCACGGCATGGTCGAGCAGGTTCTTCAGGCCGGTCTGGTAGTGGCTGTTGAGGTAGGCGAAGCGCAGCGTCTCGTCGCAGGGCTGGCCGAAGGCGTCGGTGTGGCGCTCCAGCACGATGCGGTCCTGGGTCAGCGTGCCGGTCTTGTCGGTGCACAGCACGTCCATGGCGCCGAAGTTCTGGATGGCGTCCAGCCGCTTGACCACGACCTTGCGGCGCGACAGCACCACGGCACCCTTGGCCAGGGTGGAGGTCACGATCATGGGCAGCATCTCGGGCGTCAGGCCCACGGCCACGGACAGCGCGAACAGGAAGGCCTCGGCCCAGTCGCCCTTGGTGTAGCCGTTGATGAACAGCACCACGGGCACCATCACGGCCGCAAAGCGGATCAGCAGCCAGCTGACGCTGTTGACCCCGGTTTCGAAGGCCGTGGGCGCGCGGTCGTTGGAGGTCACCCGCGTGGCAATGGTGCCGAAATAGCTGCGGTTGCCCGTGGCCAGCACCACGGCCAGCGCCGTGCCCGAGACCACGTTGGTGCCCATGAACAGCAGGTTGCTGGCGTCCAGCACGCCGGTGCCATTCGATGCACTGGCGTCGGCGCGCTTTTCCACGGGCAGGGATTCGCCGGTCATGGCGGACTGGCTCACGAACAGGTCCTTGGCGCTGAGCACGCGGCAGTCGGCAGGAATCATGTCCCCGGCCGACAGCACCACGAAATCGCCGGGCACGACCTCGCGCAGCGGCACCTCGTAGCGGCGCGCCTGCTGGCCGAAGCCGCTGTGCGGGGCGTCTGCGGAGTCGGCATCTGCAGGAGCCGTGGGGCCGCCATTGCGGCGCAGCACCGTGGCCGTGCTGCTGACCATGGCCTTGAGCCGCGCGGCGGCGCGGTTGGAGCGGCCTTCCTGCACAAAGCGCAGCAGCGTGGACAGCAGCACCATGGAGGCGATGACGACCGTGGCCTTCATGTCCTCCGTGGCGTAGGAGACCACGGCCAGCAGCGTCAGCAGCAGGTTGAAGGGATTGCGGTAGCAGTACCACAGGTGCAGCCAGCCGGGCAGCGGCTTTTCGTGCTCGACCTCGTTGGGGCCGAGACGCGTGAGCGCGGCGCGGGCCTGCTCGCGGGTCAGGCCGTCCTCGCTGGAGCCGGTGCGCGCCAGCACGGCGGCGATGTCATCGCGCGAGGCGCGCAGCAGCTCGCGCGTGAGGGTCGGCGATACCGAGCGCGAGTGGTGCACGGCCGTGCCCGAGGGCAGGGCATTGCGCCGGAACAGCCCCAGGGCGTGGCGGCTGCGCAAAAAGGCCTGGAACAGGTGCTTGAGGTTTTTCATGGCGACCTCCCCGGTGGCTCAGGCCTGGCTCGAGCGAAGGGTGGCGCGCAGCCAGTGCCAGTTGCGCTGGCAGGCGCACAGCAGGCGGCGGCGCAGCGGCGGGCGGGCCACGGTGGCCGACTGCAGCCATTGGCGCCGCGCGTGGGCGGGCAGATGGCGGTAGACCTCGGCGCGCTCCTGCGCCGCCAGCAGGGACAGAACGTCGGCCTGCTGGCGCTGCGTGAGCGCCACGAGGGCATGGGCGAAGAGATCGGGGCCGTGTTGCTGCAGCAGGGTGTGCAGTTGCCCAGTGTGGCGTGCCGCAATGGCGGCTTGCAGGGCCAGCTGCAAGGTGCTGGCGCGGGTGGTGTGGGAGGTGCGGCTGGCGCGTGTGGAGACGGGTGCTGTGGCGGGCGTGGTTGCCGGCGTGGTGCGCAGCGCGGTGATGACGTGTTGCATGGCGGGCTTCTTTCGTTGCGGCCGAAAGAAGCCCGGCACCTATCCGTCAATGGACGTGCGCGGGTCTCCCGGCCGGGGCCTTGGGAAGGGGCGGAAGGGCCGCAGGCATGTGCGGCCGGACCGTATCGGAGGGGTCAGGGCAAGATCGACTCGGATCGGGGTCCATGGGGGAACTCCTTTCTGACGATGGGGCGGGCAAGGCTGCGGCGCGCGCTCAGCGCGGCTGCAGGCTCAGAAAGCTGCGGATGCGGTGCGTGGGCCAGTGGGTCTGCAGGTCCAGGTGCATGGCGTGCTCCATGGCCGATGGGGCCTGGGCCTGCATCTGTGCCTGTGCCTTGGCCTGCATTGCTGCCTGGGAGGCAGCCACGCGCGTGCCGGTGGCGCCGGGGCAGGGCGCGGCAGTGGCAGGCTGCAGGCGTTGCATTGCGGGGCGGACGAACGGTGTGGACATGGCTTTCTCCTTGGCGAACCAGGAAGACTGCCGCGGGCAGGGCCGTCAAGCAGCGTGGGCCGCGCGCTGCTCGATGGCAGCCACACGGGCACGCGGTCAGTGATCAACAGCCATTGGAATCTTCGGTGCAGGAGCGGCGTACCTGATGCATGCCAAGCGCAACTGCAGCGCCGGGCGGGCGCGAAGATCCAAGGGGAAACGCAGCAATGGAAGGAAGCCGGCCGACATGGCCGCTCCCTTCACAGGAGTCGGTCAGTCAGCCAGAAGCGTAGCCATTGCGGCGCGCTGTTTGTCACTGGTTGAACTGGCACTGTCCACGGAAGGACTCCTGAAAATGCGATCCCGCCATTGTGCCTTGCGAGCTGCCTCGGGTCAACCCTGATGTCGATGCGCCACGGGCCAGCCAGCCCTGCACGATCAGCAACTGCGCCGCGTAGTAGGTGGTCAGCACGCCGGCTTGCGCGCCGTCGAAGGGCTGCACAAATCGGTTGATGGCCAGCAGCGAGTCGCTGGCCATGAAGAAGCAGGCACCCATGGCCACCTGCCAGGCCGCCTTGCCGCCCAGATGCCGCGCGCGGCCCAGGGCCTGCGCCGCCATCAGCGCAATGACCAGCACATAGGCGGCCACGGGCAGGCGCAGCGCGGCGGGCAGGCCGCCCTGCCAGAGCACGGCATACATGCCCGCGCCCAGGGCCAGCGTGGCGGCCAGCGAGGGCCGGTGCGCAAACCAGGGTGCGTCCTGGCGCAGCAGCACGATATAGGCCAGGTGGGCGAGCAGGAAGCTGGCCAGGCCCGGGATGAACAGATCGGGCAGCATCAGGAACACGTCGCCCGCCATCGAGGCCGCCAGCGCCGCGGCCAGCCAGCAGGCGCCGCGCGCGGGTTTCGCCAGCGCCGAGAACGCCGCGCTGCCGCGCCACATCTGCATGACAGCGATCAGCGCAAAGACCATGGCCAGCGGCTTGAACAGCCAGTGCCAGTGCAGCATGTCCAGCACGCTGGTGGCGGTGGCCAGCGCGCCGGCCTCGATGGCCAGGGCCACCCACAGGCTGATGCGCCCCTGCATGGCCGCGCCCAGTGCCCACTGGCAGGCCAGCAGCACGCCAAACCACAGCGCATTGCGCGCCGTCGAGGACTGGTCGGCATGCCACAGGAACAGCGACACCCCGGCGATCAGCGCCACGAACTGCAGGCCCGCAAACCAGCGCAGGCTGCGCTGCATGTCCGGTGCGTAGAGCACGCGGTGCGCGTCCAGGTCGAAGGCCGGCCTGGGAAAGCGCTGCGCCACGTCGGCAGGGCGCCACCCGGGCGGCTTGAGCCAGACGCGCAGCTTGTCGCCCCAGCGCCGCGCATGCCAGCTGTCATGGATGAGTTGCCGGTACACCACGGCGTTGGCCCACAGCGGATCCCAGCTTTGCAGCAGGCCGCGCGTGCCGTAGACACAGGGCTCGCTGTCGTCTTCGGGCTTGAAGGTGCCGAACAGGCGGTCCCAGACGATGAGGATGCCGCCGTAGTTCCTGTCCAGGTAGCAGTCATTGACGGCGTGGTGCACGCGGTGGTTGCTGGGCGCGCAGAACCAGCGGTCGAACCAGCCCAGGCGCCGCACCTGCTCGGTATGGACCCAGAACTGGTAGAGCAGATCGATCAGGCCCACGATGGCAAACACCAGCGGCGGCACGCCGGCCAGCGCCATGGGAAGGTAGAACAGCCAGCCCAGCAGCGCGCCCGAGCTGGTCTGGCGCAGCGCCGTCGACAGGTTGTAGTCCTGGCTCTGGTGGTGCACGGCATGCGCGGCCCAGAGCACGGCCACTTCGTGGCCCATGCGGTGAAGCCAGTAGTAGCAGAAGTCGTAGAACAGCAGGGCCAGCAGCCAGCCGGGAATGCTGGTCCAGAAGGCATCGTTGCGCCACAGCGCCAGGTGCTCGAAGGCCAGCGTGTACAGACCTATGCGCAGCAGCTGGGTGAAGACGGCGCTGGTCTGGCTGAGCATGCCCAGGCTGATGGAGCTGATGGCGTCGGCCAACCGGTAGGCATTGCGCCCGCGCCACAGGCTCACGCCCCATTCCAGCGCGATCAGCAGCAAAAAGGCAGGAGTGGCGAAGACAATGACTTGGCTGGGTGAGAGCATGGTCAGCCGATTCTGGGCATGACGGCGGGGCAGCGCCTTAGGCGAGAACCCTAGGACACGGAATCACAAGGGTTGAAACGGATTGCAATAAATAGGGCTTCGTGGCAAGCGTGTGGCAGGAAAATTGCGCCCTATGGCAGAATCGCCCGCTTTCCACGCGCTGGCCGTCCCTGCCCTGCAGGCCATTGCCAGCCCGCACCGCCTTCGCCGGCATGCGCCGCGCATGCCCACGCTCCATGCACCTGTCCCGACGCTCCCTGCTATCGGCTGCCGCCTCAGTGGCTGCGGCCCTTGCTGCTGCACCCGCCGCCCATGCCGCGCCGGGCGCGGGCAAGCCCTGGCCGGCAGGCGGGCCCATCACGCTGATCGTGCCCTTCGGCGCGGGCAGCGATGTGGACGCCACGGCGCGGCTGGTGGCCGAAAAGCTGGGTGCGCGGCTGCGCCAGTCGGTGGTGGTGGACAACGTGCCGGCCTCCGGCGGCGTGCTGGGCGTGAGCAAGGTGGCGCGCTCGCATGCCGATGGCTACACGCTGCTGCTGGGCTTTGACGGGCCGGTGAGCATTGCGCAACTGGTGAACTCCTCCGTGCGCTATGACGCCGAGCGTGATCTGGCTCCCGTGGGCCTGACTTCGGTGGCGCCCATGGTGATCGTGGCCCGCCCTGGCCTGCCCGTGCACAACCTCAACGAGCTGATCAGCATGGCCCGCGCCCGGCCCGGCGCGCTGACCTATGCCACCCCGGGCGTGGGCACGGTGCTGCACCTGGCCATGGAGCGGCTGCAGGAGCGTGCCCGCATCCGCCTGGTCCATGTGCCCTATCGTGGCGTGGCACAGGTCACCAGCGAGGTCATGGGCGGCCAGGTCGATCTGGGCATTCTGATGACCACCGGCGCCACGCCGCTGGTGCAGCAGAAAAAGCTGGAAGGCGTGGGCGTGACCTCGGCACAGCGCATCGACGTGATTCCCGAGGTGATGAGCTTTGCGGAGGCTCCTGATTTGAAGGGCTTCGAGCTGGAAGCCTGGACCGGCCTGTTCGCCCCCGCCCGCACGCCCGAGCCCGTGGTCAGCCGCCTGGCCGCCGAACTGGCCGAGGTGCTGAAGCTGCCCGAGGTCCGCAAGCGCCTGCAGGACAGCGGCGCCACGCCCGGCTCGGGCACGCCGGCCACGTTCGCCCAATTCCTGAAGAAGGAAAAGGCGAGCTACACGCAGATCGTCAAGTCCGCCAATATCCAGGTGGAATGAGGGCCTGCGCTGCAGTGCGGGCGTTCAGCTGAAAACCTCGTCGCGCGCACCGCCTTCCAGGTGCTGCACATCGCCCCAGCCGACCAGGCCCAGGCCCTGGGGCGTCCACAGCAGGCGGTTGATGGCCGCGTTGCCCAGCGCCCAGGTGCGTGGTGCCTGCACTTCCTGGTGCGTGGCCAGGCGGTAGAGCACATCCATCACGCCGCCATGCGCCACGATCACGATCTGCTCGCCTGCGTGGCGGCCGGCCAGGCGGTTCACCGTGGCCGAGATGCGGTCGCGCAGCATCAGCAGCGACTCGCCGCCGCCTGCGGGCACGAACTCGGGATCGCGCTTGCGCCAGCGCAGCGCGTCCTCCGGGTGGGACGCCTCGATATCGTTGAAGGTCTGGCCCTCGAAGCTGCCGAAGCAGCGTTCGCGCAGGCCCTTGTCGGCCGTCAGCGTCGCGCCCGTGGTCGCGGCCACGGCCTCGGCCGTGGCATAGGCACGCAGCAGATCGCTGCTGTAGATGGCGGCCACCGGCTCGCCCGCCAGGGCCTTGCCGGCCTGGGCGGCCTGCCACAGGCCCAGGTCGTTGAGAGGAATGTCCAGATGGCCCTGGATGCGGGCGTCCACATTCCAGGCGGTTTCTCCGTGGCGGATGGCAATGATGCGCGTGGCTTGCATGAGGGGCTGGCGTGGGGTGCTGCAAAAAGAGCAGGCATTGTCCCGCAAGCCAGGCAAGCCTGCATCGCGCGCCGCCGTTGAAACTGGCGCGGCCCCACTCAGGGACGCCGAGCAAGAGCCGCCTCGCGGCGGGGGCGCCCAGCCGAAGGTGTCGTCCCCCTCCGCGAAGCGAGAAGGGGGAAGCGGCGCAGCCGCTCAGGGGGTCAGATCAGCGATTTAGCGTTGTCCAGCACGAAGTCGCAGGCCTTTTCCTTGAGGTCGCCCTTGAGCTTGTCGATGCTGAAGCTCTTGCCGTTGGCGCCGGTGACCAGGCCGCCCAGGCCGTTCTGGAATCCCGTGTCCTTGGGCTCTTCCTGCTTTTGCATGCCCAGCTTGCCCAGCAACTGGTCCTTGACCTGGGCCGCCTTGTCGGCATTGAGGTAGTTGTTCTTCATGCAGTAGGAGATGACGCCTGCCGCATTGCCGGCCGTGGCCGAGGGGCTCAGGCCCAGGGCGGACAGCGCGCCCGCACCGCCTGCCCCCGCACCCAGCATGCCGCCAAGGCCGGAGCCGGCGCCTTCGCTGCTGGCGGCGGCCTTGTCACCGCCAAGGCCCGAGGCCTGGCGCAGCGAGTCTCCCAGGCCCGACGCCTGGGCAGGCAGGGCGCCCAGGCCCAGCATGGCGCACAGCAGTGCGCTGGCAATGGATGTCTTCATGGATGCTTCCTTTCCGCGGCAACCCGCAGGCTCGATACAGGGCCTGAAATTAGCACGCCGTGCGGCGCAGACCTGTGCCCGATTGCAAACCTTTGCCAGAGCGGGCCGTGTCGGTCTTTCGCGTTTTCACTAGCTGTCAAAGCCGTTGGCCTGTCCATGATGGCCGCACACCATTGGCGGGCCGCGGCGGCAGTCTTGTTATTTGGAAATGGCTTTTAAGTATAAAAATCAATTCAACAAGCTGAAAAAGTTATTTAAAGTGGGGCGCACCTATATGGCCCGCTTCTTGCGGCGCCCGGGCTGCTGCGCCGCATGGCCGCCGCCTTTCCAATCAATCCACAGGGGAGCAGACAAATGATCATGAAGATTCTGGGCAGTTCTTTGCTGGCCGCAGGCCTGTTGACCTCGGCCGCGCTGGCCCAGGCCGAGACCGTGCGCTGGGCGCGCGGCTCCGATCCGACTTCGCTGGACCCGCATGCCTTCAACGTGGGCACCAATTTCGTGCTGCTGCACCAGATCTACGAAACCCTGGTCATCCGCTCGGCCGACGGCAAGCTGGTGCCCACGCTGGCGACCTCGTGGAAGATGACCTCCGACCCGTCGGTCTGGGAGTTCAAGCTGCGCCCCAACGTCAAGTTCCATGACGGCACGCCGTTCACGGCGCGCGACGTGGTCTTCTCGCTGAACCGCGCCAAGGGCGAGAACGCCCAGGTCAAGTCCCTGCTGTCCTCGATGGAGGAGGCCAAGGCCGTGGACGATCTCACGGTGCATGTGAAGACCAAGGGCCCGAACCTGATCTTCCCCGACAACCTGACCAATCTCTTCATCATGAGCGAGAAGTGGTCCAAGGCCAACGGCGCCGAGACCACGCAGGACACGGCCAGCAAGACCGAGAATGGCGCCACGCGCGCGGCCAACGGCACGGGCGCCTATGTGCTGGCCAGCCGCGAGGTCGATTCGAAGACGGTGATGAAGCTCAACCCCGACTATTGGGGCAAGGGCCAGTTCCCGCTGCAGGTGACCGAGCTGGTCTACCTGCCCATCAAGTCGCCGGCCACGCGCGTGGCGGCCCTGCTGTCGGGCGAGGTGGATTTCGCCCAGGACATTCCCGCGCAGGACGTGGCGCGCCTGAAGCAGGACAAGCGCCTGCGCATCAATGAAGGCCCCGAGAACCGCTCCATCTTCCTGGGCCTGAACGTGGGTGCGGCCGAGCTCAAGAGCAGCAACGTCAAGGGCAAGAATCCGCTGGCCGATCCCAAGGTGCGCCAGGCCATCGAGCTGGCCATCGACCGCGATGCGATCAAGCGCTCGGTGATGCGCGGCCTGTCGATTCCCACGGGCGTGATCGCGCCGTCGTTCGTCAACGGCTACGACAAGGCCTTTGCGGCCTATCCCAAGGCGGATGCCGCCAAGGCCAAGCAACTGCTGGCCGAGGCGGGCTACCCCAACGGCTTCACCATCACGCTGAACACGCCCAACGACCGCTATGTGAACGACGAGGCCATCGCCACGGCAGTGGCCGGTTTCCTGGGTCGCATCGGCATCAAGACCGAAGTCTCGGCCCGGCCGATCGCCATGCACAGCGTCTCGCTGACCAAGGCGGACAGCGACTTCTACCTGTACGGCTGGGGCGTGCCCACCTACGACTCGGCCTACATCTTCGACTTCCTGGTGCATACGCGCGGCAAGGACAGCCGTGGCGCGCAGAACGCGACGCACTACAGCAATGCCGATGTGGATGCCAAGATCCTGTCCCTGTCCTCGGAGAGCGACAAGGCAAAGCGCGATGCCACCATCAAGAGCATCTGGGAGACCGTGCAAAAGGAGCGCTTCTACATTGCGCTGCATGACCAGGTGATCCACTTCGCGTCCGTGCCCCGGCTCAATGTGCCCGTGCACCCGGACAACGCGCTGCACTTCAAGTTCGTCAAGTTCGAGAAGAAGTAAGCGCCGATGCTGGTCCATCTGCTGCGCCGGCTGGGCCAGTCCGCCCTGGTCCTGCTGGCCGTCTCCTTTGTCTCGTTCATGGTGTTCCGCCATATCGGCGATCCCACGATCAGCCTGCTGGGCGAGGACGCGACGGTTGCCGAGCGCGAGGCGCTGACGGAAAGCCTGGGCTTCAACAAGCCCGTGCCGCTGCAGTACCTGGCTTACGTGGGCAAGGTGCTGCAGGGCGACCTGGGCATCTCCTACCGGCTCAAGCGCCCCGTGACCGAGATCATTGCCGAGCGCCTGCCCGCCACGCTGGAGCTGGCGATGACGGCGGCGCTGTTCGCCCTGGTCATCGGCGTGGCGCTGGGCGTGTACACGGCCATACGGCGCGAGGGATGGCTGAGCCGCTCGATCATGACGGTGTCGCTGGTGGGCGTGTCCCTGCCCACCTTCCTGATCGGCATCGCCCTGATCTACCTGTTTGCCGTGGAGCTGCGCTGGCTGCCGTCCTTCGGGCGCGGCGAGACGGTGAAGCTGGGCGGCTGGGAGACCGGGCTGCTGACGGCTTCGGGCTGGTCGGCGCTGATCCTGCCGGCCATCACGCTGGGCTTCTACAACATGACGCTGATCATGCGCCTGGTGCGCGCCGAGATGCTGGAGGTGCTGCGCGCCGACTACATGCGCTTCGGCCGTGCGCGCGGGCTGCGTGAGCGCGATCTGTACTTCGGCCATGCGCTGCGCAATACCCTGATTCCCGTGATCACCATCGCGGGCCTGCAGATCGGCTCCCTGATCGCCTTTGCCATCGTCACCGAGACCGTGTTCCAGTGGCCCGGCGTGGGCCTGCTGTTCATCTCCTCCATCCAGGGCGTGGACGTGCCGCTGATCGCCGCCTACCTGATGTTCATCGCGCTGCTGTACGTGGGCATCAACCTGCTCGTCGATTTCCTGTACGTGATCGTGGACCCCCGCTTGAGAAACCGATGACCGATTCCGCCAAACAAGCAATCCCTCCCACGGGCTGGCGCGCCAGCGACTCGCCGGTCAAGCGCGCGTTTGCACGCTCGCGCCTGGTGCAGGCGGCGGCGCTGGTGCTGGCGCTGATCGTGGCGGCCACGCTGCTGTCGCCCTGGCTGGCGTGGCAGAACCCCTTCGATCCGGCCAATCTGGACCTGATGGATGCCTTCACGCCGCCGGGCCAGGCGGGCACCAGCGGCACGCTGTACGCGCTGGGCTCGGACGACCAGGGCCGCGATGTCTGGAGCGCCATCCTCTACGGGCTGCGCATGTCGGTGCTGGTGGGCGTGTCGGCCGTGGGGCTGTCCCTGCTGATCGGCGTGCCGCTGGGCCTGGTCTGCGGCTATGCGGGCGGCTGGTTCGACACGCTGATGATGCGCATCGCCGATGTGCAGCTGACCTTTCCCGTGATCCTGGTGGCGCTGCTGGTCTTCGGCATCGCACGCGGCCTGCTGCCCGAGGGCTACCGCGACGACATGGCGGTCTTCGTGATCATCGTGGCCATCGGCCTGTCCGACTGGGTGCAGTACGCACGCACCGTGCGCGGCGCGGTGATGGTGGAAAAGCACAAGGACTACGTGCTGGCGGCCCAGCTCATAGGCCGCAGCCGCGTGGCCATCCTGGTGCGCCACATCCTGCCCAACCTGCTGGCGCCCATTCTGGTGATCGCCACCATCAGCTTCGCGCATGCCATCGTGGCCGAGTCCACGCTGTCCTACCTGGGCGTGGGCCTGCCGCCCACCCAGCCTTCGCTGGGCACGCTGATCCGCATCGGCCAGGGCTTCCTGTTCTCGGGCGAGTGGTGGATATTGCTGTTCCCCTCGCTGGTGCTGCTGGCGCTGGCGCTGTCCGTCAACCTCGTCGGCGACTGGCTGCGCGACGCACTGAACCCCAAGCTGCAATGAGCACGACACAACAATCCGGGCAGCCCCCCGCACAGCCTGCGGTGCTGAGCGTTCGCGGCCTGTCCGTCACCTTCGACACCTACAAGGGCCCCGTGCAGGTGCTGGACGATGTGTCCTTCGACATTGCGCCCGGCGAGATCCTGGGCGTGGTCGGCGAGTCTGGCGCGGGCAAGTCCATGACGGGCGCCGCCGTGATCGGCCTGATCGAGCCGCCGGGCCGCATCTCGGCCGGCACGGTGCAGTTGCGCGGCGAGCGCATCGACACGCTGCGCGGCGAGGACCTGCGGCGCATACGCGGCCGGCGCATAGGCTCCATCTTCCAGGACCCGCTGACCAGCCTGAACCCGGTCTATACCGTGGGCCGGCACCTGATGGAGACCATCCGCACGCACCTGCCCGTCTCCGAGAAGGAGGCCGAGGCACGCGCGCTGGCCCTGCTCGAAGAGGTGGAGATCCCGCAGGCGCGCGAGCGCATGGCCCAGTATCCGCACCAGTTCTCGGGCGGCATGCGCCAGCGCGTGGCCATTGCCTTGGCGCTGTGCGCCGAGCCCGAACTCATCATTGCCGACGAGCCCACCACGGCGCTGGACGTGTCCGTGCAGGCGCAGATCATTGCCCTGCTGCGCCGCGTGTGCAAGGAGCGCGGCGCGGCCGCCATGCTGATCACGCACGACATGGGCGTCATCGCCGAGACGGCCGACCGCGTCATGGTCATGTACCAGGGCCGCGTGCTGGAAACCGGCCCCGTGCGCCAGGTGCTGGACGCGCCGCAGCAGCCCTACACCCAGGTGCTGATGGGCGCCATTCCCAGCGTGCACCACCGCGTGCAGCGCCTGCCCGTGCCCGAGGTGGGCGGCGGCCCGGCCGCGCCCGCCGTGCCCTGGCAGCCCGGGGCCGGAGCGCAGGAGCCCGCGGCTGCCCTGCTGGAGGTCAGGGATCTGTGCAAGGAGTTCGACCTGTCCAGCGGCTGGCTGGCCCGTCTGCTGGCGCGCGAGGACAAAAAGATCCTCAAGGCCGTGGACGGCGTCGGCTTTTCGATCCGCAGGGGCTCCACCTTCGGCCTGGTCGGCGAGTCCGGTTCGGGCAAATCCACGGTGGCGCGCATGGTGGCCGGGCTGACGCCGCCCACCAGCGGCACCGTACTGTTCGACGGCGTGGACAAGTGGAGCCCGGCCGCGCAGACCGTGGCCATGCGCCGGCGCTTCCAGATGATCTTCCAGGACCCGTATGCCAGCCTGAACCCGCGCTGGACCGTGCAGGAGCTGATTGCCGAACCCCTGCAGGTGCTGGCCCTCACGGCCGGCAAGGACGAGACGGCCGAGCGCGTGCAGGAGGCGCTGCGCCGCGTGCGCATGAAGCCCGACGATGCGCGCAAGTACCCGCACCAGTTCTCGGGCGGGCAGCGCCAGCGCATCGCCATTGCGCGCGCCCTGGCCAGCCGGCCCGAGTTCATCATCTGCGACGAGCCCACCTCGGCGCTGGATGTCTCGGTCCAGGCCCAGGTGCTCAACCTCATGCGCGACCTGCAGGAGGAGTTCGGCCTGACCTACCTGCTGATCAGCCACAACCTGGCCGTGATCCGCCACATGTGCGACGACATCGGCGTCATGCAGCGCGGCCGACTGGTCGAGACCGGCGAGGCCGGCGCCGTGCTCGATGCACCGCAGCATGCGTACACGCGCGCGCTGATGGCTGCCGTGCCGGATATGGAGCATGTGCACTGAGGCACTGCTTCAAGCGCCATCACCATGCAAAAAAGGCCTGCGTCTGCAGGCCTTTGATTTGGGCGCGCGATGGCTTACCGGGCGGGTGCTGGCGTGGCCGGCACGGCCTGCGCTGCAGGTGCCCCCTGGGCCGGCGGCTGCGCCGGCGCGCCACCCTGCTGCACCGGACCGATGGTGGTGCGCACCACGCGCGAGCCCTTGGGCGGGTTGGGGAAGCCGGTGAGCGCAGCGTCGAACAGGATGCCGAAGATGGCCGGGTCGTCGGTCCACACATCCTGGCGCTGGGCCGAGGTCTCGTAGACGATCTGCTGCGTGGTGGCGTTGCGCATCACGATGCTGACGGCGCGGTAGTACTCCAGCGGCGGGCCGTCGAACATGAAGCTGCCGCCAAAGCCCATGCCCCAGCCGCGCCCGTAGCCCAGGCCCCAACCCCAGCGCGGGCCGCCCCAGCGGTCGTAGTAGGGCCAGGCGGCGTAGTCGCGCGCATAGCGAGCGTCGGCACCGATCTGCACGATCAGGCTGGCCCGGGAGTCGTCGCGCTGCAGGCCCACGCGGCCCAGGGCCTGCTGGGCCTGGGACTCGATGGCCGCGAAATGCGTCTGCGCCTCGCGTTGCGAGGGCAGCACTTCCAGGCGGTAGGTGGGCGGCGCGGGCAGGGCGCCCAGCGTGGAATAGCTTTGGACGGTGCTCTGGACTTCGCGCACGCTGGCGCAGCCGGTGAGCAAGGCCGTGGCCACGATGGCCAGGACATGGATGCAGCGCAGCTTCATGGTGTACTCCTTGGTCGAAAAAAGGCCCGTTTGCACGGGCCTTGGTTGGAGTGGGGCGATTGTGATAGGTTCAGCCGTCAGGACGACAGTTGTACCACCTGCAGACCGGGCAGCGATGCGGACACTGGCATCTCTTCATGGTCGAAGGCCATGTCGCCGTTGGGGTCGGCAATGCCGGTGGCCTTGGCGTTCTTGAAGTCGTGCAGCTCGGGATCCATCATGTGCGTGGTCACGATGTGGCCCATGGCGCGGAACATGCTTTCCACGCGGCCCGGGAATTTCTTGTCCCATTCGCGCAGCAGCTCGCCCACGGCCACGCGCTGCAGGCCGTCCTGGCTGCCGCAGAGGTTGCAGGGGATGATGGGGAAGTTCTGGTACTGGGCCCAGCGCACGGTGTCCTTCTCGGGCACGTAGCACAGCGGGCGGATCACCACATGCTTGCCGTCGTCCGAGACCAGCTTCGGGGGCATGCCCTTCATGCGGCCGCCGTAGAACATGTTGAGCATCAGCGTCTGCACGATGTCGTCGCGGTGGTGGCCCAGGGCCACCTTGGTGCAGCCCAGCTCGTCGGCCACCTTGTACAGGATGGCGCGGCGCAGGCGAGAGCACAGGCCGCAGGTGGTCTTGCCCTCGGGCACGACGCGCTTGACCACGCTGTAGGTGTCCTGCGTTTCGATGTGGTAGTCCACGCCGATGCTCTTGAAGTACTCGGGCAGCACATGGTCGGGAAAGCCGGGCTGCTTCTGGTCGAGGTTCACGGCCACCAGCTCGAATTTGACGGGCGCGCGCTTTTGCAGCTTGCGCAGCACGTCCAGCATCGTGTAGCTGTCCTTGCCGCCCGACATGCAGACCATGATCTTGTCGCCTTCCTCGATCATGTTGAAGTCGGTGATGGCGCGGCCCACCTCGCGGCACAGGCGCTTTTCGAGCTTGATCTGCTCGCGCTCGATCTTGATGCGGTTGCCGCCTGCGGTGTCTGCGGGGGCGTCGGCGGCGGCTTCTTCGGCCAGCCAGGGGTTGTCGGTCACTGCGTTCATGGGGTTCACCATTGTCCTGTCTCGACGCGAATGGCCACTTCGCAGTCGTCAAAAATTTCGAGCTTGGCGATCTTCACGCGCACGCCCATCACGCCGGGCAGCTGCATCAGGCGCTGGGCCAGCTTGCCGATCAGGCTCTCCAGCAGGTTCACATGCTCGGCCGTGCATTCATCGATGATGATCTGGCGCACCTTGCGGTAGTCCAGCACATGCAGGATGTCGTCGTCGCGCGGAGCCAGCGGCTGCGTGCCCAGGCTCAGCTCGGCATCGACCTGGATGGGCTGGGGCATCTGTTTTTCGTGGGCGAGGATGCCCAGGTTGGCGTCGAAACGCAAACCCGTGAGCGTCAGGATCTGTTGTCCGGTGGCGGAGTTCATGGGGAAAAGCCGTGGAGTGTGGGGATGGGCGCGGGCAGGCGCCTACATCATGGAAAAGTCGCGCTCGAAGCGCTGCAGGTGCTGGCCGCCATCGACCAGCAGCGTAGTGCCCGTGATGGACTGGTTGTCCAGCGCAAAGCACACGGTGGCGGCCACGTCGGCCGCGCTGGACGAGCGGCCCAGCGGGCTGAGGCGGTGCAGGGCCTCGAAGCGCTCCTGGCTCAGCATGTGGCTGGTCAGCGTCAGGCCCGGGGCCACGCCGACCACGCGCACGCGCGGCGCCAGGGCCAGCGCCAGCATGGTGCCTGCGGCCTCAAGCGCTGCCTTGGACAGCGTGTAGCTGAGGAAATCGGGGTTCTGGTTCCAGAGCTTCTGGTCCAGCATGTTGATCACGGCGCCGCTGGCATGCTCCTCGCCGGCCGCCACGCGGTCCTCGATATGGGCATGCAGCGCCTGGGCCAGCAGGATGGGCGCGCCGGTGTTGCTGCGCAGGTGGGCTTCCAGGGCCACGTAGCTGAAGCTGCCGGCGTCGTCATGCTCGAACAGAGAGGCGTTGTTGACCACGGCGTCCAGGTGGCCGAAGTGCGCAACGGCACGCGGCACCAGGGAGCGCACCGAGTCCTCGTTGAAGAAATCGGCATCCAGGGCGGCGCTGTCGCCGGCCAGTTCAGCGCAGGTGGCGGCCGTCTCCAGCGCCTCGTCGTGGGAGTCGCGGTAGTGCACGGCCACCTGCCAACCGGCGCTGGCAAGCGCGAGCGCGATGTCGCGCCCCAGGCGGCGGGCCGCGCCGGTCACCAAAACTGTGCGTGTTCGGGCAGGTGAGGACATTCGAGGACAATGTACGGATCGTGACGACAGAACCCTCAATTTTAACGGCCGCCCTGCAAACCCGTATTGCGCAAGAGATTGCGTCCTCGGGCGGATGGCTGGCTTTCGACCGTTTCATGGCCCTGGCGCTGTACGAGCCGGGCCTGGGCTACTACGCCAATGACACCGCCAAGTTCGGGCTGATGCCATCGTCGGGCAGCGATTTCGTGACCGCGCCCGAGATGTCCCCGGTCTTCGGCCAACTGCTGGCCGCCCAGGTGGCCGAGGCGCTGCAGCGCACGCACACCCGCGAAGTCTGGGAGTTTGGCGCCGGCACGGGCGCGCTGGCGCTGCAGGTGCTGGACGAGCTGGCGGCCCTGGGCGTGCGGCCGGACCGCTACACCATCGTCGACCTGTCGGGCACGCTGCGTGCGCGACAGCAGCTCAGGCTGGTGAAGTACGAAAGCCTGGTGCACTGGGCCGATGCCCTGCCCGATAGGCTCGAAGGCGTGGTCATCGGCAACGAGGTGCTGGATGCCATGCCCGTGCAGCTGCTGGTGCGCAAGGCAGGTGTCTGGCATGAGCGCGGCGTGGTGCTGCAGCCGGACGGCAGCCTGGGCTGGGAAGACAGGCCCACGCCACTGCGCCCGCCGATGGACATCGAGGGCGAGCACGACTACCTGACCGAAATCCACCCGCAGGGCGAGGCCTTCATTCGCACGCTGGGCGAGCGCATGGCGCGCGGCGCGGCATTTTTCATCGACTACGGCTTTGGCGAATCCGAGTATTTCCACCCGCAGCGCCACATGGGCACCCTGGTGTGCCACCGGCTGCACAAGGTGGACGACGATCCGCTGGCCGATGTCGGCCTCAAGGACATCACGGCCCATGTGAACTTCACGGGCACGGCCGTGGCAGCGCAGGAGGCGGGCTTCGAGGTGCTGGGCTATACCTCGCAGGCCCATTTCCTCATCAACTGCGGCCTGGGCCCCAAGCTCGACGCACTGGCCCAGGGCCCGCGCGCCATGGCCACCAAGCTGATGATGGAGCACGAGATGGGCGAGCTGTTCAAGGTCATCGGCCTGGCCAAGGGCGTGGAGCCCTGGGACGCCATGGGCTTTGTGCGCGGCGACCGCACGCACCGCCTGTAGCCGCCGGCCAGAGCTCTGCCCCGGCCTCAGCGCTGGACGCTTCGGCCGTTGCTCACCTCGTAGGCCGTCTGGTCCTTGAGGTTGATGCGGTAGATCTCGCGCGTGACGTTGCCCGAGAAACCCAGCTCCACGATGGACAGGTTCTCGAACGTGGTCGTGAAGCCGCCGGGCAGGATGCGGTTCAGGCGCGCGGCGGTCTCGCCCATGGCGCGCTCGATCTCGGGCGTGAAGGTGGCTTCGCTGTAGACCAGGGTGTTGTGCGGGTTGTGGCTGCGCACCTCCTTGCCGGCCTGCACCTGGTTGATGCCGCTGACACCCACGCTTTGCACCATGGCCTTGGCAGAGTCGTTCATGCGGGCATAGACGGGTCCCGTCACGCGCGGCAGCGGGCCGTCGCGCAGCGGCGCCATGGCGGCGGTGGCGCGGGTGTTGAAGTCCATCATGGCATCGTAGGCCGGGCCGGACTTGACGATGCCCAGGTCCAGCCACCAGGGCTTGCCGGCCCCCTTGGCGGCCTCGGTGGTGTAGAAATTCTTCAGGTGAACGTCCTGCAGCACGGGCGGCAGCGCCGGCAGGGCCGCCAGCATCTTGCGCGGCGTGGAGGGGTCGGCGCTATGGATATGCACCACGGTGACATGGGGCAGATTGAAGGTGTTGGCCTCGGCCACCAGCTTCAGGCGCAGCAACTGCTCGTGCACCACGGGTGCGACCTGGCTGTCCAGGATGGCGGTGGCATCGGCCGGCAGGCGGTAGACCAGGCCATAGGTGGCCTGGTGCGCGCGGAAGTCGCTGCGCTGCAGGGCGCTGTTGTCGATGGCGCCGGGTCGGGCTGTCGGCGCAGGTGCGCTGGCGCAGGCGGTCATCAGCAAGGCGGCGGGCAGGGCTGCGGCAAGAAGAAGGCGGCGGTTGCGTTGCATGGCGAATTCGTGGTGGTCGGCCTGGAGGCGATGAAGAGGGGGGGACAGCGGCAATGTAGGCAGTCCATATGTCGTGTGCATGACGCGGTGTACTCTGTATGGCCCGGTCCCGCGCCGCCGTACACTCGGCGCCATGATCCGCTGGCTCCTCGTCATCTTTCTGGCCCTGCTGCTGTTCAATGGCCTGCACGCCTGGCTGGAACGCATAGGCCTGGGCCGCCTGCCGGGCGACTTCCGCTTTCGCCTGTTCGGCCGCGTGATCTTTCTGCCCATTGCCAGCACCGTGTTGCTCAGCGTGATTGCCGCCCTGATCGCCAAGCTGGTCTGAGCATGGCTTGAAGCATGGGCGCAGCGCCCGTATATGCATGCAATTGCCCCCATGACTCGCCAACAAGAGGCCGCCCATGTCCGACAAGCTGCATTTCGTCTGCCCCCATTGCCACACCACCAACCGCATTGCTGCCGACCAGTTGGGCAGCGCGCCTGACTGCGGCAGCTGCCATCAACCGCTGGTCACCGGCCAGCCCGTGGCGCTGGATGCGCAGAGCTTCGCCAGGCATGTGGGGCGCAGCCAGGTGCCCGTGGTGGTCGATTTCTGGGCCCCCTGGTGCGGCCCCTGCCGCATGATGGCTCCGGCCTTCGAGCAGGCGGCTCAGGCGCTGGCGCCCGGCGTGCAGCTGGCCAAGCTCGATACCGAGGCGCACCCCCACGCTGCCGCGCCCTGGAACATCCGCAGCATCCCGACCATGGTGGTGTTCAAGGAAGGACGCGAGATCGCCCGTGTCTCCGGCGCGCTGCCTGCCGGCGAGATCGTGCGCTGGGTGCGCTCGGTCGTCTGATGGTTGCCGGGCCGCAAGGACCGGGCGCCTTCAGGCCCTTCCTCAGGCCTGCACTTCACCCGGCAGATAGAAGCAATAGCCGCTGTTGCGCAGCGTCTTGACAGGCAGCTGCTGGCCGCTGGCCTCTTGCACCTTGCGCCTCAGCCGGCGCATCTGGGTGTCCAGGCGGCGCTGGTCGTAGACCAGATAGTCTCCACCCAGCGCCTGCACGATCTGGCGGCGGCTGACGCTGGCCCCTGCCTTGCCCATCAGGCAGTGCAGCACCAGCAGGTCCTGGTGTGACAGCGCCACAGGGGGCGAGGCGGGGGGCTGCAGGCGGCTGGGGCCAAGCTGCAGCAGCCACGGCGCCTGGCGCTGCTGCAGGCCCAGGCGCCGCACCAGGGCGGCCAGGGTGGCTTCCAGCTCGTCGAGATCGCAGCCTTTGCCCAGGTAGTGGTCGGCGCCGATCTCCAGGCCGTCGATGCGGTTGGCGCTGCTGTTGAGCGCGCTGAAGACGATGATGCCCAGTTGCTGGCCCTGCTGGCGCAGGCGCTGGATCAGCGCCAGGCCGTTGCCGTCGGGCAGGCCGATGTCGATGATGGCCAGCCGGTGGCGCCGCGCATCGAAATGGCGGTCGAACTCCTGCAGGCTGGCCACGCACTGCGGTGCATAGCCCAGGGATTCGAGGAACTCGCCCAGTTCATGGCGCAGCACGGGCTCGTCTTCGAGCAGGATCACATCAAGCATGGACTGGGAGGAGGGCAGGCGGGTGACAGCGCAGACAGCTGGTGTACGCTGGCGGCCCCGTGGTGGACTTCAGATGCGATATTACCGTGCAACCCTCATCGTGCTGGCCTGGCTGCTGTGCCCACTGCTGCTCCAGGCCCGGACCCTCGTGCTGGACCCCGATGTGCCCATGCAGGAGACCGCAGGGCAGTGGCAGCGGCTCGATGACGCTTCGGGCCTGCTCGATGTCCGGCAGGCCGACCTGGCGCCCGGGTGGAAGGCGATGCCAGGGCACCTGAACGCCAGCTTCACGCAGGCGGCGGTCTGGTTGCGCATGCCGCTGCAGGTGCAGCAGCCCGGCAGCTGGATGCTGTTGCTGGGCAATGCCCTGCTCGATGAGGTGGAGGTCCATGTGCGCCGGCCTGGCGACCCCTGGCAGCTGCTGGGGCGCAGCGGCGAAGAGATTCCGCGTCACGCCTGGCCGGTGGACTACCGCAGTCCCGCATTCCAGTTCGAACCTGCTGCCGCCGGGTCATACGAGTTGCTGGTGCGCCTGCGTGCGCGCAACGCGCTCGTCACCCGTATCGATCTGTGGCAGCGACTGGCGTTCGACAACCATACGCGGCGCGAGGCCCTCTCGTTCGGCCTGTACTTCGGGCTGTACCTGCTGCTGATTGGCGTGCAACTGGTGTTCTGGCTGGGCACGCGGGCTCCGGTGAGCGGCCTGTTTCTGGCCTATCTCAGCGTCTGCGTGCTCAATGAGGTGGTATCGCTGGGGCTGGTGCAGCAGTTGACGGGCCTGCCGGGTTTCTGGAGCGACCGCCTGCTGGGATGCGGCATTGCCGGCGCCCTGGCGATCTCCATGCAACTGGCCTGCAGGCAGTTGGAGCTGGCATCGCTGTATCCGCGGCTGGTACGCCAGATCGTGCCGCTGCTGTGGCTGTTCAGCCTGTGCTGCATGCTGTTGGTGGTGTCGGGGCACTACTCGGCGGGCATGGTCCCGGTGCAGGCCATGACCCTGCCGCTGACCGTGGGCTTTCTCGCATTCGCCCTTTGGCTGTGGCGGCGCGGCCACGCCCCGGCACGGTTCTTCATGCTGGCGTTCGGCATCTTCTATGCCGGCGTGCTGATCTCTTTCCTGCGCAACCTGGGCTGGCTGCCCATGAACGCGCTGACCGCGCTGGTGTCCACGCATGCGTCCGCGCTGGGCACCATGGCGCACATGCTGCTGCTCAGTGGCTGGATCATCGGCGGATACGAGCGCAGGCGCCGCATTCGAGAGCGCGAGCAGGTCCGGCTGGAGGCGGAACTGCGGCAGCGACAGTTGCGCGAAAGCGAACTCAGCGAGGCGCTGGCGCTGGAGCGCAGGGTGCGCCAGGAGCAGCGCGACTTTGTCGCCATGGTCTCGCACGAACTGCGCACGCCGCTGGCCATCATCCTGACCAGTGCGCAGCAACTGGCGCGCAATCTGGCTGCACCGCCCGACAAGACGCTGGCACGCAGCCGCAACATCCGCGAAGCCGCCCAGCGCCTGCTGGCCCTGGTGGACGACTGCCTGGCCGACGACCGCATGGCCGACCCCCAGCCCCATGCCGAGCCGCGCCTGCAGCCGTGCGACCTGCATGCGCTGGTGGATGGCTTGTGCCTGGACTTTGCGCCCGGCCGCATCGTCTGCCAACTGGGCGGGGGCACGCAGCAATTGATCACCGATGCCGGCCTGCTGCGCATCGCGCTGCGCAATCTGCTGGCCAATGCAGACCGCCACACGCCCGAGGGCGAATCGGTCCGCCTGGACGTGACCAGGCAGGGCGAGGGTCTGGAGATCCAGGTCTCGAATCCGGCAGAGCCCATTGCCCAGGCGGACCAGGACCAGCTGTTCGAAAGGTATTACCGTGGCCGCAACGCCCAGCACCGGCCCGGCGCCGGGCTGGGGCTGTACCTGGTGCGGCGCATCGCCGAGCGGCTGGGCGGCAGCGTGGCCTTGTTGACGGCAGGAGGCGAGCAGCCCGTGTGCCTGCGACTGGTCCTGCCCGTGGCGCGAGCCTGATTCCCGTGTGTGGCGGCCTTTGCGCTCAGGCCGCCTGCGCCAGCCAATCTGCCACGGCCTGCGCGCGTGCCGCCTGCACGGCCTCGCCTATGGCCTTGCCCTGTTTGCCGCGCGCGGCGGCCTGGGCCGCGATGTCCGAGGTGGAGATGGACAGCGCGGCAGCCAGCGCATCGCGCAGGCGGGCGCGCTGGGGGTAGGGCCGGTCCTCGAAACCCAGGCGCCCCCGCGCGTCGCATTCACAGGCCGCAAGGGCCTGTTCGAAGCGCGCGGGCTTGCGGATGGCGTCGCAGCGCTCCAGCAGGCGGACGATGGCGGCGCCGTTGAGTTCGCCGCTGCGGTGGATGTTGCCGTGCTCGCGCGCCACCACGTCGCCCAGTTCGCGGCAGTCCGTGGGCACGCGCAGACGCTCGCCCACTTTCTCGGCCAGCCGGGCGCTGCGCTGCTCATGGCCTATGTGGCGCGGCAGCACATCGGCCGGCGTCGTTCCCTTGCCCAGGTCGTGCACCAGGCAGGCGTATCGCACGGGCAGGGGGGCGTCGAGCTGTGCGGCCATGTCCAGCACCATCATGGCGTGCACGCCGGTATCGACCTCGGGGTGGTACTCGGCGCGCTGGGGCACGCCCCACAGCCGCTCCAGCTCGGGCAGCAGCACGGCCAGCGCACCGCACTCGCGCAGCAGCTCGAACATGCGCGAGGGGCGGCGCTCCATCAGGCCACGGCTGATCTCCTGCCACACGCGCTCGGGCACCAGGGCATCCACCTCGCCGCCGGCCACCATCTCCTGCATCAGAGCCATGGTTTCCGGCGCCACCGTGAATTCGTGGAAACGTGCCGCGAAGCGCGCCACGCGCAGGATGCGCACCGGGTCTTCGCGGAAGGCCCCGGTCACATGGCGCAGCACCCGGGCCTGAAGATCGGCCTGGCCGTGGTAGGGATCGGTGATGGCACTTTCACCATCCCAGTCCGCAGGAGCGGCCATGGCATTGATGGTCAGGTCGCGCCGGGCCAGATCCTGCTCCAGCGTGACATCGGGCGCCGCCTGCACGACGAAACCCCGGTACCCCAGGCCGCTCTTGCGCTCGGTACGCGCCAGCGCGTATTCCTCGTGCGTCTCGGGATGGAGGAAGACCGGGAAGTCCCGCCCCACTGGCAGAAAGCCGCGCGCGGACATTTGTTCGGGCGTGGCGCCGACCACCACCCAGTCGCGGTCATGCACGGCCCGCCCCAAAAGACGGTCGCGCACCGCGCCGCCCACCATGTACACCTGAAATTCGCTCATGCCGCAATGGTAGGGCCTGGGCGGTGACATGATGGCGGGCTGCCTCCACGCACCGATGGAGTGCCGAGCGCATGCTTTCTTCCGGATTCTTTCTGGAGACGAACTCAAGCAGCGCCAGCCGGACGGCCGCTGCACTGGCTCCGCAACCGCGGCATTGCGCAGGCCGCGCCCACCCCAGCGCAGCAGTGCTCCGACTTTTGCTGGTGCGCCGCTCAGCCGGCCGCAGGCGCGCTGCGGTAGGGCTCCTCGAACGGCCGGAAATCGTGCTCGGCCAGTGCGCCCTGCACCCAGTCCTGCACGCCCGGCAAGGCGCGCACGCGGCGCACGTAGGCGTCGATGGCCGGGGCCAGCGGCAGCTCGTAGGTCGTCAGGCGCATGCACACGGGCGCGAAAAAGGCATCGACGATGCTGAACTGGTCATACAGCATGGGGCCGCTGGCCGTGGACAGCAGCGGCTGCCACAGCTCGGACAGGTGCTGGACATCGTCGCGCAGGTCCGCGCGCTCGGCCCACAGCCGCGCGCCGACCTCGGGCAACTGGGCCTCGATGTTCATTGGGCACAGCGAGCGCAGCGCGCCGAAGCCGCTGTGCATCTCGGCACAGAGGCTGCGCGCGCGGGCGCGGTTCAGGGCCAGGGTCGGCCACAGGTGTTTTTCAGGGAATTTCTCGGCCAGGTACTCGCAGATGGCCAGGCTGTCCCAGATGGCCATGCCTTCATCCATGAGCACGGGCACGCGGCCCGAGGGAGACAGCGCGCGGGCGCGCTGCTTGAAGGCGGACTGCTCGTCGAAGCTGTCAAAGCGCAGCATGACTTCTTCGAAAGCAATGCCGGCCTGGCGCATCAGCACCCAGGGGCGCATGGACCAGGATGAGTAATTCTTGTTGCCGATATAGAGCGTGAGCATGGCCGCAACCTTCGCGATAGGCCCTACAGCTTAGCAAGCATGGCAGGAAAACCCATGTAGGAGCCGGGCGCTGCCTGGGCGCGCTCTAATGCGTGCCATGCAAAACGATAGCTCTTCCCCCCAGGCGCCAGCGGGGCGCCACACGGCTGCGCTGGTCCTGTTTTCCGGCGGCCAGGATTCGACCACCTGCCTGGCGCAGGCACTGTCGATGTACGAGCGCGTCGAGACCCTGGGTTTCGACTACGGCCAGCGCCACAGCGTGGAAATGCAGGTGCGCCAGCAGGTGCGTGAGCGGCTGGCCAGGGACTTTCCCGAATGGGCACCGCGTCTGGGTGACGACCATGTTCTCTCGCTGGACGTGCTGCAGCAGATCGGCGGCTCCTCCCTGACCGAGGACGTGGCCTTCGCCATGCAGGCCGACGGCCTGCCCAACACCTTCGTGCCCGGCCGCAACCTGCTGTTCCTGACCCTGGCCGGCGCGCTGGCCTACCGTCGCGGCCTGTCGGTCATCGTCACCGGCGTCTGCGAAACCGACTACTCCGGCTACCCCGACTGCCGTGACGACACCATGAAGGCCATGCAGCTCGCCCTGAACCTGGGCCTGGAGCGGCGCCTGCGCATCGAAACCCCGCTCATGTGGATAGACAAGGCCCAGACCTGGCAAATGGCCCACGACCTGGGTGGCGACACCCTGGTGGACCTCATCCAGCGCGACACCCACACCTGCTACCAGGGCACGCGCGAGACGCTGCACGACTGGGGCTACGGCTGCGGAACCTGCCCCGCCTGCGACCTGCGAGCCCGCGGCTGGCATCAATGGCAGGCGCAGCGCGAGACAGCAAACTAAAGAAGCACAGCGCTAGAAACCGGCGCGGCCAAAAGCGAGGGACACCGAGCAAGGGCCGCCCCGCAGTGAGGGTGTCGTCCCCCTCCCCCGCGAAGCGGGCAGAGAGGGGGAAGGCGTGCAGCGCCTCAGGGGGTGCTTGTTCTACACCGGCCAGACGACTCCGTGGTCGTTCAAGATGGCGTCCAGCGGCAGGTCATGCGGCTCGGGCTCGAACTCGTCCACATAGCCGCAGCCGTAGCCCAGACCCACGGTGAAGGGCCTGGGCTGCAGCTCGGCCAGGGTGCGGTCGTAGAAACCGCCGCCATAGCCCAGGCGGTAGCCACCGGCCGCGTAGCCCACGCAGGGCACGAACAGCAGGGTGGGGGTGAGGGTTTCGGTGTCCTTGGGCTTGGGGATGCCATAGGCGTCCTCTTCCATGGGACAGCCCGGGTACCAGGCGTGAAAGCTGAGTGTCTTACGCTGCTTGTCGATCACCGGCAATCCGATGCGGCGTCTTTGTGGGGTACCCTGTAGCTCGCCATCTTCCTTCCACCGGTGAAGCGCTGGCAGCGGGTCGAACTCCCCCTTGATCGGCCAATAGGCGCCGATGATGCTGTCGGGCCGCTGTATCAGCCAAAAGCGCATGACCTGCTGCAGCGCGTCGGCGCGCTGCAATCGGTCGGGAAGGTTGAGGCGCTGGTCTATCAAGCTGCGGCGCAGGGCTGCTTTGTCCATCAGATAATTTCCTCCATGCACTGGCTGAAGATTTTGACACCGCTTCTGGCGGCTTCCCTCTGGACCACCGCAGCCACGCCTGCGCTGGCGCAAAACCGTGGCGACGACGTCCTGCTGGAAATGCAGCAGGCCTTTCGCAAGGGCGACAAGGCCAAGCTCACGCAGCTGCTGCCTTCTGCGCGTGGCCATGTGCTCGAACCTTGGGCCGCCTATTGGGAACTCAAGGCCCGGCTCGAAGAAGCCAGTGCCGACGAGATTCTGGGGTTTTTCAAGCGCTGGCCCGGCACCTACCAGGAAGACCGGCTGCGCAATGACTGGCTGCTGCTGCTGGGGCAGCGGCGCGACTGGGGCATGTTCGACCAGGTGCATGGTGCGTTTCGCATGCGCGATGACCGTTCCGTCAACTGCTATGCCCTGCTGATCGACAACCTCAAGGGCCAGCCTGCCGCCAATCTTGGCCAGCAGGTGCGCGACCTGTGGTGGGCCCAGCGCGACGCCGACGACGGCTGCACCTATGCTGCCGGCGAGCTGTACGCAGCCAAGCAGATCAGCGAGCCCGAAGTCTGGCGCAAGGCACGCCAGTCGGCCGAGGCCAATCGCCAGAAGGCTACGCGCGATGCCGTGGCCATCGTCGCGCCCGAGGCCCTGCCCCAGGTGGCGCAGGTGTTCGCCTCGCCGGCGAAATACCTTGCCGGGCAGACGCGCGTGCGCGGTGCCGTGCCCAAGGAACTGGCGCTGCTGGCGCTGATCCGCATGGCGTCCAGCGACCCGGCGGCGGCGGCCACCCAGCTGGAAGGCGGCTGGGGTGCCCGGCTGACGGCCGAAGAGAACAACTGGGCCTGGGGCGTGATCGGCAAGCAGGCCGCGCTCAAGCTGCAGCCCGAGGCTGCGGCCTATTTCGGCAAGGTGCGCAAGGACGGCGATCTCAGCGACGAACTGCTGGGTTGGAAGGTGCGTGCCGCGTTGCGTGCAGGCGACTGGCGCACGGTGCGCCGCGCCATCGACGCCATGGGACCTGAGCGCACCGAACACACATGGACCTACTGGAAGGCCCGCGCCCTGCTGTCGGGCCGCCCCAGCGAGCAGGAGCGCTCCGAGGCGCGCCAACTGCTGGAGGACATGGCCGGCCCCGGCAGTTTCTACGAACAGCTGGCGCTGGAGGACATCGGCCAGCGCGTGACGGCCCCACCGCCGCCTGCGCCGCCCACGGCACAGGAGAAGGCCGCCGCCCGCGCCAACCCCAGCCTGGTGCGCGGCCTCTACGCCATCCAGAACGGCCTGCGCAGCGAAGGCGTGCGTGAATGGAACTACGCCACCAACCTGCACCAGGCCGGCGGCATGAACGACCGCGAACTGCTGGCTGCCGCCGACCTGGCCTGCCAGCAGCAGGTCTGGGACCGCTGCATCAACACCAGCGAGCGCACCCGCAGCTTTGCCGACTGGAGCCAGCGCTTTCCCATGCCCTTCCACGACACGGTGCTGGCGCGCTCGCGTTCCATCGGGCTGGACCCTGCCTATGTCTATGGACTGATCCGCCAGGAAAGCCGCTTCATCATGGATGCGCGCTCGGGCGTGGGCGCCTCGGGCCTGATGCAGGTCATGCCGGCCACGGCCCGGTGGACGGCGCGCAAGATCGGCATGACGGACTTTTCCCCGTCCATGATCAATGACCGCGATGTGAATATCACCATAGGCACCGCCTATCTGAAGCTGGCGCTGGACGATTTCGACGGCTCCATGGCGCTGGCTGCGGCCGGCTACAACGCCGGCCCCGGCCGCCCGCGCAACTGGCGCAACGGCCCGGTGCTCGACGCCGCCATCTGGGCCGAGAACGTGCCCTTCACCGAGACGCGCGACTATGTGAAGAAGGTGCTGTCCAACACCACCAACTACGCGGCGCTGATCACGGGCCAGCCCCAGTCGCTCAAGAGCCGCCTGGGCACCATCGGCCCGCGTGATGCGGCCACGCCCGACCCCAGCAAGGATCTGCCCTGAGCCGCACTTGACATTCCTGCGGGGTGCGGCGATGCCTGTCGGCGCTACACTTGGTTACCGACTGGCGGGTCGCATGCCGCGGCCCCGGATACCGCAGGGGTTTCAAGAATGACAACAACAGGGAGCCGCGCGGCCTGGGTCGCGCTGGGTCTTGCATGGGCGTGCACGGCGGCGGCGCAGCCCGTCTACAAATGGGTGGATGCCGAAGGGCGCACGCACTACGGTTCGCAGCTGCCCGTCGACCAGGCCGATGCCGGCCAGATCAAGGTCTCGCCCAATGGCAGCTCGGGCGCAGGCTCGGGCCGGTTTGGCGAAGAGCGCAATCCCGACGGCACGAAGAAGCTGCCCAAGCAGGTGCGCGAGCTGGCGGACGGCGTGGCCAAGGGCCTGAGCAAGGTCGATTCCAAGGAGGTGCCGCTGAACTGCGCAGCCGCCGTGGACAACATCCGCAGCCAGGTGGACACCATGGTCGAGAACGGCCAGAAGAACCTCAAGGGCGGCTACATCACGCAGGCGCAGTTCGATGCAACCGCGGGCAAGTTCCGCGAGGCGCGCACGCACGCCACGGTGGCCGACTGCCAGGCCTCCACGGGCCGCTCCAAGGCCATGTACCAGTGCATGTCCAACAGCTACAACCACCTGATCGGCTGCGCGGAAAAGCACAAGCCCTGAAGGGATCCGATCCCTCAGGTCTCGGCCCACATGCGCAGCAGGTTGTGATATTGGCCCGCGAGGCTGAGGGTTTCATCGGTCTCGCCCAGCTTCTCGCGCAGGCGCTGGATGGTCTGGTCCATCTCGAACAGCATGGCGCGGCGTGTGTCGTCGCGCACCATGCTTTGCGCCCAGAAGAAGGCGCACACGCGCTCGCCCCGGGTGATGGGCTCCACGCGGTGCAGGCTGGTGGAGGGATAGAGGATCAGGTCGCCGGCCGGCAGCTTGACCTCGTGCGTGCCGTAGGTGTCCACCACGACCAGCTCGCCGCCATCGTAGTCCTCGGGATCGCAGAGGAAGAGGGTGCAGGACACATCGGTGCGCATCCACTGCTGCGCGCCTGGCAGGCGCCGTGCCGCACCGTCCACGTGCAGGCCATAGGTTTCACTGTCCGCGTAGCGGTTGAACAGCGGCGACATGGTGCGCGCGGGCAGGGCGGCACTGAAGTACAGCGCATTGGCCGCCAGCGCCTGCTCGATGGTGCGGCCCTGCTCCAGTGCCACGGGCGAGTCTTCGGGCAACTGGCGGTTGCGCTTGACCCGGGCGCCTTGGCTGCCCGCCGTGGCACGGCCATCCACCCAGTCGGCGGCGTCGATGGCTGTGCGGATCGCAGTGACCTGCTGGCGCGTGAGCACGTCGGGAATGTGCAGCATCATGGTGCGGGTCCTCCTCGCATGGAAAAAGCCCCGGCGGGGCCGGGGCGGTACTGGGATTGTCGGCGCTCTGCGCGCGGCGAGGCCGGCGCGGCCGCCCGTCTTGCATCCACTCAGAAGCGGAAGTTCGCCGTCACGCGCACGGAGCGCGGCGTGCCCGGGAAATAGCGGTAGCCGCTCTTGTTGATGGCGCCCACATACTCCTTGTCGAACAGGTTGTAGAAGTTCAGCTGGATGTCGGCGTTCTTGTTGATGCGGTAGCTGGCCATGGCGTCGAAGACCCAGTAGGCATCGGTGAAGTTGGGCGTGCCCACGGCGCCGTCGGTGCCACGCTTGAGTCCGCCCGAGTAGCGCGCCCCGCCAGCCAGCGTCAGGCCGAACGGGAACTGGTAGCTGGTCCACAGTGAGAAGGCGTTCTTGGGCGTATAGGTCAGGCCGCTGGAGCCGTCCTGCGCCACGGTGGCGCCCGTGTCCACCTTGGTATCCTGCAGCGTGTAGCCGGCAGTCACGCCCCAGGCGGGCGTGATCTGGCCCGTGGCGCCCAGCTCCAGGCCCTGCACGATCTTCTTGCCGGTCTGCCCCACGGTGCCGTCAGGGTTGGTGACGATCTCGTTGGTGATCTCGGTGCGGAACAGCGCGCCTGTCAGCAGCAGGCGCTTGTCCATCAGCTCCCACTTGGTTCCCAGTTCGGCGGTCTTGGCCTTTTGCGGGTCCATGTTGGGGTTGTTGGCGTTGTTGGCGGCCGTGGACAGCGTGAAGTTGGCTCCGCCCGGTGGCTGCTGCGACAGGGCGTAGTTCACGTACACGCTGCCATTGGGCGCGGGCTTGTAGAGGCCGCCGATCTTCCAGCTCAGCAGGGTGTCGGAGGCCTCCAGGCCCACGGCGCTGGGCAGCACGGTGCCTGCAGGATTGCTGCCGCAGGCCGGGCCGCTGCGGCCGCCGCAGACGGCGCGTGCGTCGTACTGCGTCTTGTAGCGGTCCAGGCGCAGGCCGGCGTTGGCCTGCCATTGCTCGTTGAACTTGAGCGTGTCGAAGGCGTACAGCGCGAAGGTGTCGGTCGAGCCCTTGCTGTCGGCGCCGTTGCGCGACCAGTTCAGGCCGGAGCTGGGCACCTGCGGGTCATAGAGGCTGGCATTGGGCCAGGCGCCCGTGGTGCCCGTGCCGTAGTTGCTCTGCTTTTCGCGCGTGATCTCCACCCCGGTGCTCAGCTCGTGCCGCACGCTGCCCGTCGCCAGCTTGGTCGTCAGGTTGGTCTGGTTGGTGACGATGTCGTTGACCTGGTTCTTGAAGGTCGGCAGGCTGCGTGACACGGTCCAGTCGGCGGGATTGCTGCTGTTGTTGCTGGACAGCGTCATGAAGGCCGTGAGCAGGTAGTCCTGCTTGGTGCGGCCCCAGCGCGTGGTGTTGCGCAGCGTGGTGTCGGGCGTGAAGTCGTGCTCCACGCGCAGCGTGACCATGTCGGCCGTCACGTCGTCGTGGTCGGCGCTGGTGCCGTAGAAGCGGCTGGGGTCCACGGGGCGGCCCGCGTTCAGGCGCGCATCGGTGTTGCTGTAGCCGGGCAGGCCGATGGTGGGCACGCCGCCGTCCGGCACATTGCTTTGCTTGACGTGCAGCACGTTCAGGTAGGTGCGCGTGTCGGTGTTCAGTCCGAAGGCGAACGACGGTGCGATGCCCCAGCGGTCATTGGCCACGCGGTCGCGGCCGGCGACGCCGGCGTCCTGCACCATGGCGTTGAGCCGGAAGGCCGCGCCGCCCATGCCGGTCAGGCTCTTGTTCCAGTCCACGGTGGAGCGCTTGTAGCTGCCCGAGCCCGCACCCAGCGAGGCGCCGAAGCTGTCGGCCAGGCTGGGCTGCTTGGTGACCATGTTGATGGCGCCGGTGGGCGCGCTGCGGCCGTAGTCGGTGCTGGCCGGGCCCTTGGTGACTTCCACCTGCTCGGTGTTGAACACGTCGCGCGAGATGGAGCCCACGTCGCGCACGCCGTCCACATAGATGCTGTTGGAGGTGTCGAAGCCGCGCATGTAGATGGCATCACCCGTGCTGGTGTTGCCGTTCTCGCCCGCGTAGAAGGTGCCGGCGCCGGGCACGTTGCGCAGCGCCTCGGTCAGCGTGGTGGCGCCTTGTTCCTGCAGCACCTGCTCCTTGATGACGGAGATGGTCTGCGTCGTGTCCACCAGCGGCTGCGTGAACTTGGGGGAGGAGACCTGTGCGGGTTCGTAGCCGGTGCTGCGCGAGCCTTCGACGGTCACTTCCTTGAGGCTGGGCACGGTCCTGGCGCTGGGCGTCTGTGTCTGGGCCACGGCCGGCAGGCCCAGGGTGGCCAGGGCCGCGGCTGCAGCGATGATGCCGGCCGACGGCGAGCGGCCAGCGCTGTCGTGTTTGCGGCTTTTGATGTACGAGTTGGAGTTCGCCATGGTTGAGCGGAAAGCGGGATGGGCAGTGAACATGCTGGCTTGCTGGCCGGCGTTGCGCGGGCGGCTGGAGAGCTGTCTTGGCTTGCCGGTGCTGGCTGGATCAGGCAGTTTTGCCTGGATTGAGAATGGTAATGATTCCTAATAAAAATATAAGAATAATCTGATAAGTGAATGGATGGCCGTTGCCGCCCAGCAACAGCCCTGTCTCGGAACTTCAGCGCGGCGACCAGCCTGGCCGAGCGCGCCCCGCCCGGGATGTGGCGCGCGCCGTCGCTGTTCAGGCTGGCGATGTAACGCTGGTTGGCGAGGTTGTAGACGTTCAGCTGCAGGCTCAGGTTCGCGCTGAGCTCCCAGGCCATGAAGGCGTACAGCGCAAGGGTCTTGGTGTGGCCTTCGTTGATCTGGCCGGCATAGCGGATGTCCTGGCCCGTGATCGCATCGCTGACGCCGGGATCGTAGAGATTGGCGGGCGCCAGGGCGCCTGCGCCCGTACTCGGAACCCGAGGCGCCCTTGACGATCTCGATGTCCTCGATGTTGAAGGTGTCGCGCATCGGGCTGCCCAGGTTGCGCACGCGGTCGATGAAGATGCTGCCCGTGGTGCCGCAGCTGCGCAGTGCTTGCGGCCGGTGATGTGATTGGCGTGGTTTGCGCCTATCGCGGATCTGTTTCGTTCAGGCGTTGTGAACCCATTCGCCCTCGCGCTGCGCCGCGCCCGCTTGCACCAGCGCATCCACCAGCGTGCGGCTCCAGTGCTCGGCGGTCTCGTGGCTGAAATAGCCTGTATGCAGCAGGCCGAAGTAGGGCGTGGCGTCCAGCCAGGCCAGCAGTTCAGTGGTGCGCACGCGCTGCCAGTCCAGCAGCCGGTACTTGAGCAGCACCTTGGCCGCGTAGAGGGCATGGCGCTCGGGGGCGCGCACAAAGCCGTCCAGGCGGCGGCGCGCCGTGTCCAGCGCCGCGGCCACGCCCGTGAAAACGCCGCCGTGGCCGGGGACGATGGTGAGCGGGGCCAGGGCCTCGATCACATCCAGCGTGGCGGCCACTTCCTCGAAGGCCTGCAGGCCCTCGATTTCGGGAAACACCACGCCGAAGCCGTTTTCCCAGAGCGCATCGGCCGAGATCAGTGTGCGGCTGGCAGGCTCGAACAGGATGATGGAGTGCGGGTCATGCCCCGGCGCGGCATGGATCTGCCAGTCGCGCCCGGCCAGCCGCACGCTGGCGCCGGGCTGCAGTACGCCGGTCAGCGCAAATGGCGGGCATTCCTGGCCGGTGGGGGTGTAGCTCAGCGCCTCGGGATTCCAGTGGCGCACGAATTCGGCCTGGCCCGGCGCGACATAGGTCCGGGCCTGCGGCCAGCGCGCCTGCAGTGCGGCATTGCCGCCGCAGTGGTCGCTGTGCAGATGGGTGTTGAGGATGCGCGCCAGCGGCTGGCCAGCCAGCGTCTGCTCGATCAGCAGCACGGTCTGATCGGCATGGCTGACGTAGCCGGTATCGACCACGGCCGCGCCGTCGTCCTGCGGATCGGCAGGGTCGGCCGCGAAGACGATGTTGTTGGCCGACAGCCAGCCGCGCTCCAGCACGGTCATGCCGGGGGGCAGCGCGGCGCTGTCGCTGGTTGGGGCGGAGGTTGTCATGAGGAGGTGGGCAGCTTTTGCCCGAGGCTAACAGCCGCAGGCAGCCACGGCTGACGCGTGGGCTACAGCTGCGGCCGTGCGGGTTTCAGGCGGGATCGCGCAGGGCGCGCCTGAGGATCTTGCCTACGTTGGTCTTGGGCAGTTCGTCGCGGAACTCCACCGTGCGCGGGCGCTTGTAGCCGGTGAGCTGGTCATGGCAAAAGCGCATCACCTGGTCCTCGGTCAGCGCCGGGTCGCTGCGCACCACGTAGACCTTGATGGCTTCGCCCTGGCGCTCGTCGGCCACGCCCACGGCCGCGCATTCGAGCACGCCGGGGCACATGGAGATCACGTTCTCCAGCTCGTTCGGATAGACGTTGAAGCCGCTGACCACCATCATGTCCTTCTTGCGGTCGATGATGCGGGTGTAGCCTTCCTGGTCCATCACGCCGATGTCGCCGGTGCGCATGTAGCCGTCGGCCGTGAAGGCCTTGGCGGTCTCGTCAGGCTGGTTGTAGTAGCCGCGCATGACGTTGGGGCCCTTGATGCACAGCTCGCCGGCCTCGCCGGCCGGGAGATCGCGGCCTTCGTCGTCCTTGATGGCGATGGAGATGCCCGGCAGCGGCAGGCCGATGGTGCCGCTGAAGGCGGTGGCGGTGACGGGGTTGTTGGTGCCGATGGCGCAGGTCTCGCTCATGCCCCAGCCCTCGATCATCACGCTGCCCGTGACCTGCTGCCACTGGCGCGCCGTGCCCTCGCTGGCGGCCATGCCCCCGGCCTGCGACACGCGCAGCTGCGAGAAGTCCAGCTCGCGGAACTGGGCGTTGTTGAGCAGGGCGTTGAACAGGGTGTTGACGGCCGGCAGGATGTGGAAAGGCCGTTTCTGCAGCACCTTGACGAACTTGGGGATGTCGCGCGGATTGGGGATCAGGCTCAGGCTGGCCCCCATGCGCATGGCGAACAGGCTCACCGTGAGGGCGAAGATGTGGTACAGCGGCAGCGCCGCGATGATGTGCGTGTCCTGCGCGCTGACGCGCCCGTGCAGGGCCGGCGTGAACCAGGCATGCGCCTGCAGCGTGGCGGCCACGATGCAGCGGTGGGTGAGCACGGCACCCTTGGACAGCCCGGTGGTGCCGCCCGTGTATTGCAGGAAGGCCACCGAATCCAGTCCCGCCTGGCTGGGCCGCAGCTCTTTCTGGGCACCGCGCGCCAGCGCCTGGGAAAAGGTCGTGACCTCGCGCACCGTGCCGCCCTCGCCGTCCAGCGGCAGGCTGTAGGCCGGCACCATCTTGGCCAGGTGGCGCACGGCGAAGGTGATCCAGCTGCCATACATGCCGCCCAGCAGATCGCCCATGGCCGTGACGCAGACATGGCGGATGGCGCTGCGCTCGATCACGTCGGCCAGGGTGTGGGCGAAGTTCTCCAGGATGATGATGGCCGTGGCGCCCGAGTCCTTGAGCTGGTGCTCCAGCTCGCGCGGGGTGTACAGCGGATTGACGTTGACGCAGGTGTAGCCCGCGCGCAGCACGGCCGCCATGCTCACGGCGAACTGCGGCACATTGGGCAGCATGATGGCCACGCGCGCATCGGGCTCCAGTCCCAGTCCCTGCAGCCATGCGCCCAGGCGCGTGGACAGCTGGTCCAGCTCGCGGTAGCTCATCCAGCGGTCCATGCAGACCGAAAAGGGCAGGTCCGCATGCTGGGTGAAGGCTTCCTCCAGCAGATGTGTGAGCGAGCGGTATTGCTCGGGATGCACCTCGTGGGGCACATCGGCGGGATAGTTCTTGAGCCAGGGCGCAGCGTCCATGCAGGGTACCTTGGGTTGCTGGTGAGACAGGGGAACGGCAAAGGGGCAGGCGCCGGTCGGCCGGCCACCGCTGCGGCTGATTCTGGTCAGGCGGGTGCTTTGCGGTCTACGCGGGGTTGTCCTAGGCAAGGGCCGGCGTCCCTACGAAAGTGCGGCCGCTGTGTGCTACGTTGGCGTTTTTTTCAGGGAGGGCGGGCTGCCGTGAACGCACGCATTCTGCAAATGGTGGCGCTGGGCACGCTGGCCGGCGCCATGGCCTGGCTGGCATGGTGGTGGCCGGAATCGCGCGGGCTGGCGCTGGCAGGAGCGCTGCCGGGCCTGTGCTGGCCGGGCCTGCATCTGGGCCTGCAGATGGTGTTGATGCGCCGCGTGGTGCGCAAGGCCGGCGCACCCGTGCCCGCCTGGCGCACGGTGGCGGCAGCCTGGCTCGCCGAGTGGGCATTGGCCGTGCAGGTGTTTGGCTGGCGCCTGCCCTTCCGGGTCCATGCCGAGGCCGATGGCTGGCCAGGTGACCCGGCCGCAGGACAAAACGCAAGCCCGGTCACAGGCCAGGTCGGCATGGTGCTGGTCCACGGTTTCTTCTGCAATCGCGCGGTCTGGGCGCCATGGCTGCGGCGGCTCAAGGAACGCGGCATTGCCTGCGCGGCCATGACGCTGGAGCCGGCGCACGGCGCATCCATCGACGCCATGGTGGCTGATCTCGATGCCTGCGCACGCCGCATGGCCCAGGCCACGGGGCGGGCGCCGCTGATCGTGGCCCACAGCATGGGCGGGCTGGTGGTGCGTGCCTGGCTGGGCCGGTTGTCCGCGCAGGAGCGTCGGCAACTGGCTGCCCATGTGGTGACCCTGGCCACGCCGCACCGCGGCACCTGGATGGCGCGCTTCGCCCATGGCCTGCCGGCGCTTCAGATGCGCGAGGACAGTTCCTGGCTGCAGCGCCTGGGGCCGCCGCCGCCCGAGGTGGCCTTCAGCTGCTGGTGGAGCTGCTGCGACAACATCGTCTTTCCCTTCCCCGTGGCCACGCTGCCAGGGCAGCACGCGCACCGCCTGGACGACGTGGCCCATGTGCAGCTGGTGTTCGACGAGCGCGTCTGGCGCTTTTGCCTGGAGCTGCGCGAGCGGCTTCAGGACGCGGAAGTCTGCAGGGCCACTTCACCGGGCAGCAGCGCATCGGCCGCGATGGTCGGCTGATCGCGCAGCTGGCGGTACAGCGGCTCGAAATCGGCGGCCGTGA
Source organism: Delftia sp. WY8 (assembly GCF_018437695.1). Classification (NCBI taxonomy): domain Bacteria; kingdom Pseudomonadati; phylum Pseudomonadota; class Betaproteobacteria; order Burkholderiales; family Comamonadaceae; genus Delftia; species Delftia sp. WY8. Next base: position 2,712,710 of record NZ_CP049795.1, on the reverse strand, counting down.
GGTCGAACAGCTGCTGCAGGTCGTCGATCACGAAGTAGGTGTGCTGGTAGGTGTCGATCTTGTAGAGCGTGCGCATGGCGCGCTCCAGCGACAGCGGCAGGCGCTGCGGCTCGGGGCTGCGCACCGAGTAGTTGAGCTCACCCGAAGAACTCAGAATGCCCGCGCCGTAGGCGCGCAGGCCACCCTGCTCGCGGATCAGCCCGAACTCGATGGTGTACCAGTACAGTCGCGACAGCATCTCGCAGGCGCCCAGCTCGGCGGCCTTGAGCCCGCCCTGGCCATAGGCCTGGATATAGTCGGCGATGACGGGGTTGAACAGCAGCGGCACATGGCCGAAGAGGTCATGGAAGACATCGGGCTCGACGATGTACTCGAACTCCTCGGGCTTGCGGATCCAGTCCGTGACCGGGAATTTGCGGTTGGCCAGCAGCGAGAAGAAGGGCACCTCGGGAATCAGGCCCGGCACGCCGACGATCTCCCAGCCCGTGGCGCGGCGCAGGCGCTCGTTGACTTCCTCGAAGCGCGGAATGCGGTCCTTGGCGCCCAGCGAGGGCAGGGCGTCGATGAAGTGCTGGCTGGCCAGTCCCGGCAGCAGGGCGGACTGGCGTTCGTACAGGCGCCGGTAGGTGTCGTGGTCGGCCTCGGTGTAGGCGTCGTAGTCCTGCGCGCAGGTGTAGTCGTCGCTGGCGCGGCTGTAGTCGCCGCGCGGGGGGCGGTCGGCCTGGCCGTAGACCACGGGTGCCACACCGGGGGCGTGGGCGGGGGCGTGGGACGAGGTGGGGGTCGCTGCGGTGCTCATCATGGTGCTCTCCAGGGATCTTGTCATTGCTGCCCCGGGCCGGGGGCAGGCAAGGCACCTGCGCGGCTCAGAGCTGGCGGATTCGGGCGGCCTGCACCAGCAGGCCGTATTTGCTGTGCTCGGAGCGCACAAAGCGCGCGAACTCCTGCAGCTGAAGGTCTTCGGGCAGCACGCCCATGGCGGTCAGCGTTTCCTGCACCGGACTGCTGCGCATGGCCTTCGAGAACACGGCGGCATGGCGCTGGGCCAGGTCGGCGGGCCAGCCGGCAGGCGCGAACAGGCCGAACCAGTTGGCGAGGTTGAAGCCCGGTACCGTGTCGTTGAGGCTGGGCACCTCGGGCAGCAGCGGCACGCGTTCCAGCGTGGTCACGGCCAGGGCCTGCAGCCGGCCTGCACGGATGTGCGGCAGCGAGGACGCCAGGCTGTCGAACAGCAGATCGGCCGATCCGTCGAGCAGGGCCGACAGCGCCGGCTGCGTTCCGCCAAACGGCAGATGCAGCAGCGGCAGCCGCGTGAGCATCTGGTACATCTCGCCCGACAGGTGCCCGCTGCTGCCCGGCCCGCCCGAGGCATAGCGCAGCGGCTGGCGGTGCTTGGCAAGAAAGCGCTGCAGGTCCAGCGCCGTGCGTATGCGCCACTGGCGCGCCAGATCGCTGCGCATCACCAGCACATTGGGCATGCGCGCCACCAGCACCAGCGGCTGGAAGTCGCGCAGCGGGTCGTAGCCCAGCTGGGGCTGCAGCCAGGGCAGCACGGCGTGCGTGGCGGCCGCGCCCATCAGCAGCAAGCGGTCCTGGGCCGTGGCCTGGGCCACCATGTTCGAGCCCTTGGCGCCGCCTTCGCCCGGCACGTAAAGAATGTGGATGGCCCCCAGCTTCGCGGAGCTGGCCTCGACCAGAGGACGCGCCGTGCGGTCCAGGGGGCCGCCGGCTGCATAGGGAACGATCAGGGTCAGGGCGTCGGATTTCGCGTCGCGCGCCGGGGCTGTCAAGGCTGTCGAGGCTGTCGGGGGCGGCTGGGGCTGTGCCGAAGCCGGCAGCCAGGGCAGGGCGGCCAGGGCCGCCAGCAGGCTGCGCCGCGCCATCCGGGCCGACGGCTGCGGGCCGGCTGCCGCAGGTGCACGTACTGGCGCAGATGCACGGGCATGGCGTGGCATGGCGCGGGTGGCGTCGTGGCGGGGCGTCATGGCGTGAAGCGAAATGGAGGCGATCCCCGCAGTATAGGCAGCGCCGACTGCCGCTGAGGCCGCACGCGCCCATGTCCTGCGCGCACCGGGCCGTCTGTGCGCGAGCGGGGAACTGGGCCAGGTTCAGCGGGGCTTTCATGGGGGTCTCCGGCCTTTTTGTGCAGGACAGTGTTTCGGGCGCCCCAGGCATGGCCTGCGGGCTTGCGATCAGTGCTGTCACTGTAGGCGGGAGGGGCTTCAGCTTTTTGCCGTTTGCCCTTGGTGGGAAAATGCGGAATGCGTGAAAATTGCGGAATTCTTTTGTTTATCGCAATTTAACTGGTTAATTCGGGTTAACCCTGAAAAAATCCGTACTTATTTACGAGTCCACCGCCATGAGCGCCACGCACACCATCGACAAACTGGATCGGGCCATTTTGCGCCGCCTGCAGGCCAACGGCCGGGAAACCTATGACGTCATCGGGGAGCAGGTCGGCCTGTCTCCCAGTGCCGTGCTGCGCCGGGTCAAGCGCCTGGAAGACAGCGGCGTGATCGACCGCTATGTGGCCCTGGTCCAGCCGGAGACCGTGGGCCTGGGGCTGACCGCCTATCTCAACGTGCGCCTGGAGAAGTACACCGAGACCAGCAAGCGCAACCCCATGGACGTGTTCCGCGCCAGCGTGCAGACTTGGCCCGAAGTGGTGGAGTGCGTGTCGCTGACCGGGGAGATGGACTATCTGATGCGTGTGGTCGTGGCCGACATGCAGCACTACACGCGCTTCGTCATGGACACCTTGCTCAAGCATCCCAGCGTGCAGGATTGCAAGACCAGCTTCGTGATGGACCGCGTCAAGGTGACCACGGCCGTGCCTTTGTAGCCTTCGGGCTCGACAGGCGCCAGGCCGTCGGGTGTTGCAGGGAGGGGAAATTGGTTTGCATGCCAAAACCTTACGGTTTTGTTGCATTGCAGTATCTTCGTTGCTCGACCTCGGGTTTTTACCTATATTTGAGCCATGAATGCATCCAAAGACTGGTTGAAGGCGTCCTGGCAGGCCGGCCGGGACATGTTGCGTGCGAGCGCAGGCCAGCCGCACCGTCCCGATGGGCGCTCCGCGTCCATGGTGCCCATTCGTTCGCTGGGCCCGTCCCACCGCGAACGCGTGGTGGCGCATTTGCTCAAGCTCGATGAAGGCGACCGCTACCTGCGCTTTGGCTATGCGGCCAGCGACGAGCAGGTTCGCCGCTATGCGATGCAGCTTGATTTCGAGCGCGACGACATCTTCGGCATCTACAACCGCCGGCTCGAGCTGATCGCCATGGCGCATCTGGCCTTTGCCTCGCATCCCGAGCACAAGAGCTGCGCCGAATTCGGCGTTTCCGTGCTCAAGCAGGCACGCGGCCGCGGCTACGGCGGGCGCCTGTTCAACCGCGCGGTGATCCATGCACGCACCAAGGGCGTGTCCATGATGTTCATCCACGCGCTGTCGGAGAACACGGCCATGCTCAAGATTGCGCGCAAGGCCGGCGCCACCATCAAGCGCGATGGCTCCGAGTCCGAGGCCTACCTGCAGCTGCCGCCCGCCGGCATCGACACGCACATGGCGTCGCTGATGACCGAGCACATCGGCGAGGTGGACTACCAGCTCAAGAAGCAGGCCAAGCAGTTCTGGGATTTCCTGGCCGACGTGCAGGAAATCCGCCGTGGCGTGCAGGATGGCCGCCACCAGGCCGGCGAATAGGCGCAAAACGCCGCAAAGGGAATTGGCGCAGCGCATGCAGGGGTGACGGAGCAATCCGCTATCCTTGCGGCTTGTTTCACTACCGCACGTCCTGCACTCCAAGACAGTGTCCGACCCCCATCCTGCGCGCTCTTCCGAGAAGGAAAGCAAGCGAAGCTTCCTGCAAAAGGTGGCCGAGTTCATCCACCCGGCCCCTGACTCTCCTGACGAGCTGATCGAGACCCTGGCCGACGCCGAGGACAACCAGGTCATCGGCCCCGAGTCCCGCGTCATGCTCGAACGCGTGATACGCATGGCCGACATGACGGCCGGCGACGTCATGGTCGCAGCCCCTCGCATGGACCTGGTCAACATCGACGCTCCGTTCGATGAACTGCTGCACCAGGTCATCACCACTGCACATTCGCGTTTCCCGGTCTACCAGGGCGAGCGCGAGAACATCATCGGCATCCTTCTGGCCAAGGACCTGCTCAAGCTGCAGCGTTCACCGGACCTGAACATCCGCGCCCTGCTGCGCCCCGCCGCCTTCGTGCCGGAGAGCAAGGGCCTGAATGATCTGCTGCGCGAGTTCCGGGGCAACCGCAACCATCTGGCCGTGGTCATCGACGAGTTCGGCCGCGTGGCAGGCCTGGTGACCATCGAGGATGTGCTGGAGGAAATCGTCGGCGAGATCGAGGACGAGTTCGACATCCCCGAGGACGAGGGCGACATCTTCGCCCTGGCCGACAACAGCTACCGCGTGGCGGGCGACACCACCATCGAGCATGTGAACGAAGCCTTCGAGGTCGCCCTGCATGCCCGCGATCCCGAAGATGAGTTCGACACCATCGGAGGCCTGATCGCCCACGAAATGGGCCATGTGCCCAAGCGCGGCGAGCAGATCCATCTGGCCGGCCTGGAATTCACCGTGCTGCACACCAAGGGCGGCGCCGTGCGCTGGTTCAAGGTGGTGCGCGATCCCGCAGCCGACAGTCTGCTGCGCAGCTGAGGCTGCCCCTTTCTATCCCCACCGACATCTCTCCCGTACCTGGCCGATGCCCCTGTCCAGTTCTTCCGCTTTTTCGCAAGACGGCCGGCGCATGGGCCGGCTCGCCCTGGGCGTGCTGCTGCTGCTTGCGGGGGCAGCCCAGGCCCTGTCGCTGGCCTGGCCCTGGGCGCGCGGCCAGGGCGACGGGCCGCTGAGCCTGGTCGGCGGCTATGGCCGCCCGCTGTGGTGGCTGCAGATTCTGTCGCTGGCCGTGCTGGCACGCGCCCTGCAGACGGCACAGCGCCCGGCCCAGGCGGCGGGGCGGGCCATGCTCTATGCCACCGCCTGGCTGGTGGCCACCTTCTGGTGGCTGTTCATCTCCATGCATGTCTATGGCGGACTGCCTGCGCCGCTGGCCGTTGCCGCCGTGCTGGCGCTTGCGGCCTTCCTGGGCAGCTACTACGCGGTGGCCGCCTGGGGCTGGCACAAGCTGCGCCCCACCAGCACGGCGGGCGGCGCCTTGCTTTTCGCCGCCGTCTGGCTGCTGGCCGAATTGGCGCGTGGCTGGCTGTGGACCGGCTTTCCCTGGGGCGCGGGGGGCTATGCCCACGTCGAAGGGCCCCTGTCGGTGCTGCCGCGCTGGATCGGCGTCTACGGCACGGGGGCGGTGGCGTCCTGGCTGGCGTATTGGCTGGCCGCCTTGGCGGCCGGTTCGCGGGGCGGACAAGCCCTTCGGCCTGCACGGTGCGCGGCCACTGTGGCGGCCCTGGTTCTGGCCTGGGGCGGGCTGTGGTGGCTTCGCGATGCCGCCATCAATGCACCATCGGCCGAACGGCCAGCGCTGAGCGTGGCCATGCTGCAGGGCAATATCCCGCAGGATGAGAAGTTCGAGGCCGGCAGCGGCATTCCGCTGGCCCTGGGCTGGTACGGGCGGGAGCTGCGCGCGGCCACGGCGCAGCTGGTGGTCGCACCCGAGACGGCCGTGCCCCTGCTGCCCCAGCAGTTGCCCGAGGAATACCTGGACCTGCTGCGCGAACCATATCTGAAGAAGGGAGGCCGGCAGGCGGCGCTGCTGGGCATTCCGCTGGGCTCGGAAGAGGCCGGCTATACGAACTCGGTCGTGGGCTGGCAGCCTGGCCAGATCCAGGACTACCAATACGACAAGCACCATCTGGTGCCCTTCGGGGAGTTCATCCCGCCGCTGTTTCGCTGGTTCACGCAGATGATGAACATACCGCTGGGCGACTTCAACCGCGGCGCGCTGGGCCAGCCTTCCATGGCCTGGGCTGGCGAGCGGCTGTCACCCAACATCTGCTACGAGGATTTGTTTGGCGAAGAGCTGGGTGCACATTTCGGCAATGCAGCGACGGCGCCCACGGTGCTGGTGAATTTCAGCAACATCGGCTGGTTTGGCGACAGCGTGGCGATCGACCAGCATCTGGCCATCAGCCGCATGCGGGCGCTGGAGTTCGAGCGCCCCATGCTGCGCGCCACCAATACCGGCGCCACGGTGGCCATCGACCACCGGGGCATGGTGACGCACGCGCTGGTGCCTTACGAGCGCGCGGTGCTTGAGGCCAGTGTGCAGGGCCGCGAGGCCTTGACACCGTTTGCGCGCTGGGTGAATGCAGCAGGTCTGGTCCCGCTGTGCGCCGCTGCTGCGGCGGTGCTGCTGGTGGCCTGGATCGGCCGCCGCAGGGCCTCGGTTCAGGGGCTGTAGCCAAGTCCCGCGACCTGGGTCGGCGTGGCTTTTGTGGCAGAGTTTTGATGCGGCCTCGGGGTTTTGTTGCAGTCTGGCAACGTTCAGCCCCGATAATGCGCGGCTGCATGGTCCGCTGCGGGCCGCACCCATTCAGAGATAGAGGTGGCGTCAGTGCCGCCGTGGAGCAAGTTAGACAATGGCCGATTCTTTTTCGTATGAGCAACTGATCGCTTCGGGCGAAGGCAAGCTGTTTTCCGCAGACAGCGGGCGTCTGCCACTGCCTCCCATGCTGATGTTCGACCGCATCACGCACATCGACACGGATGGTGGCGCCCACGGCCTGGGCAAGATCGTCGCCGAACTCGACATCAAGCCTGATCTCTGGTTCTTCGACTGCCATTTCCGGGGCGACCCCGTCATGCCCGGCTGCCTGGGTCTGGACGCCATGTGGCAACTGATCGGCTTTTACCTGACCTGGCTGCGCCTTCCCGGCCGGGGCCGTGCGCTGGGCGCCGGCGAAGTCAAGTTCACGGGCGAAGTGGGTCCTGACGTCAAGCTCGTGACCTACGAAATCGACATCAAGCGCGTGATCAAGCGCAAGCTCAACATGGCCATCGGCGATGCACGCCTGCTGGCCGATGGCAAGGAAATCTACGTCGCCAATGACCTGCGCGTGGGCCTGTTCCTGCGCGAGGGTGAAGGCCAGGGAACGGCAGCATGACCAAACGTCGCGTAGTCATCACCGGCGCGGGCATTGTCTCGTGCATCGGCAACGACCTCGATACCGTGGAGACCTCGCTGCGCGAGGGGCGCACTGGCATCAAGGCCATGCCGAAGTTCACCGAACTGGGCATGCGCAGCCAGGTGGCCGGTGTGCCGGAGATCGACGTCGAGGCACGTATCGATCGCAAGCAGCTGCGCTTCATGGGCGATGCCGCTGCCTATGCGCAGATCGCGCTGGAAGATGCCATCGCCCAGGCCGGCCTGGCTCCCGAGCAGGTCAGCCATCCGCGTACCGGCCTGATCATGGGCTCGGGCGGCGGATCGCCGGCCAACCAGATCGAGGCGGCCGACACGCTGCGCGAAAAGGGCATTCGCCGCGTCGGGCCCTACCAGGTCACGCGCTGCATGAGCTCCACGGTGTCCGCCTGCCTGGCGACCAACTTCAAGGTCAAGGGCATCAACTACTCCATCACCTCGGCCTGCTCCACCTCGGCGCACTGCATCGGCGCAGCGGCGCAGCAGATCGCCTGGGGCATGCAGGACGTGATGTTTGCCGGCGGCGGCGAAGAGCTGTCCTGGGGCATGGCACTGCTGTTCGACGGCATGGGGGCCATGTCCAGCAAGTACAACGACCAGCCCGAAAAGGCTTCGCGCGCCTATGACGCCCACCGCGACGGTTTCGTGATCGCAGGTGGCGGCGGCGCGGTGGTGCTGGAAAGCCTGGAGCACGCCCAGGCCCGGGGTGCGAACATCCTGGCCGAAGTCGTGGGCTTTGGCGCCACCAGCGATGGCGAGGACATGGTCGCGCCCTCGGGCGACGGCGCCATCGCCTGCATGCAGCAGGCCCTTGAAGGCCTCGAAGGCGGCGTGGACTACATCAACACCCACGGCACCTCCACGCCCGTGGGCGACATGCAGGAAGTGCGCGCCATGCGCGCGCTGTTCGGCGACCAGGTGCCGCCGTTCTCCTCCACCAAGTCGCTGACCGGCCACTCGCTGGGCGCCACCGGCGTGCAGGAAGCCATCTACTGCATGATCATGATGAACAAGGGCTTCATCGCGGGTTCGGTCAACGTGGACACGCCCGATCCCGCGCTGAACGACATGCCCCTGGTCACGCGCACACGCGATGCCCAGCTGAACACCGTGCTGTCCAACAGCTTCGGCTTCGGTGGCACGAACGCCTCGCTGGTGCTGCGCCGCTGGCAGGGCCAGTGAATACGCCCTGGTGTGTAAAAGGCGTGTCCTGAAGGAAAAAGCCCGCCTCCTGCGGGCTTTTTCACTGGTGAACGCCGACAATGCCCAGGTCGCGCGGGAGGCAGCACGGCAGGCTGCTGCCTGAACCCCGAACCAAGAACAATGAAATTTTGCAAGGTTGAACCATGATTCTTGTCACAGGCGGCGCCGGCTTCATCGGCGCCAATTTCGTGCTGGACTGGCTGGCTGCCGGCGATGAGCCGGTGCTCAACGTGGACAAGCTCACCTACGCGGGCAACCTCAAGAGCCTGGAGAGCCTGCAGGGCGATGCGCGCCATGTCTTCGTGCAGGCCGACATCGGCGATGGCGAAGTCCTGGCCCGCCTGCTGGCCGAGCACCAGCCGCGCGCCGTGGTCAACTTCGCGGCCGAAAGCCATGTGGACCGTTCCATCCACGGCCCCGAGGACTTCATCCAGACCAACGTGGTCGGCACCTTCCGCCTGCTCGAGGCCGTGCGCGGCTACTGGAGCGCGCTGGATGCCGAGGCCAGGGCGGCCTTCCGCTTCCTGCATGTCTCCACCGACGAGGTCTATGGCAGCCTGGCGCCAGCGGCACCGGCCTTCACCGAAGACCATAACTACGAGCCCAACAGCCCGTACTCGGCCAGCAAGGCCGCCAGCGACCACCTGGTGCGCGCCTGGCATCACACCTACGGCCTGCCCGTGCTGACCACCAACTGCAGCAACAACTACGGCCCGCTGCATTTCCCCGAGAAGCTGATCCCCCTGATGATCGTCAACGCCCTGGCCGGCAAGCCTTTGCCCATCTATGGCGATGGCATGCAGGTGCGCGACTGGCTCTATGTGCGCGACCATTGCAGCGCCATCCGCCGCGTGCTGGAGGCCGGCAGGCTGGGCGAGACCTACAACGTGGGCGGCTGGAACGAAAAGCCCAACGTCGAGATCGTGAACACCGTCTGCGCGCTGCTCGACGAGCTGCGCCCCAAGGCCGATGGCACCAGCTACGCTGCCCAGATCACCTATGTGAAGGACCGCCCCGGTCACGACCGGCGCTATGCCATCGACGCGCGCAAGCTCGAGCGCGAACTGGGCTGGAAGCCCGCGGAGACCTTCGAGACCGGCATCCGCAAGACCGTGCAGTGGTACCTGGACAATCCCGAGTGGGTGGCCGATGTGCAGTCCGGCGCCTACCGCGAATGGGTCAGCCGCCAGTACACGGAGGGAGCCGGCGCATGAAGCTGCTGCTGCTGGGCCGCAATGGACAGGTGGGCTGGGAGCTGCAGCGCAGCCTGGCGCCGCTGGGCGAGTTGATTGCGCTGGAGCGCCAGGGCGACGCCGGTGGCCAGGGCCTGTGCGGCGATCTCTCTCGCCTCGATGAACTCGCACGGACCGTGCGCGCTCTGCGTCCCGATGTCATCGTCAATGCCGCCGCCCACACGGCCGTGGACAAGGCCGAAAGCGAGCCGGAACAGGCGCGGCTGCTCAATGCGCTGGCTCCCCAGGTGCTGGCCCGCGAGGCGGCGCAGACCGGCGCGCTGCTGGTGCACTACAGCACGGACTACGTCTTCGACGGCAGCGGCAGCGCTGCGCGCACGGAGACCGAGGCCACGGCGCCGCTGTCCGTCTATGGCGGCAGCAAGCTCGAAGGCGAGCAGCTGATCCAGGCTTCGGGCTGCCGCCACCTGATCTTTCGCACCAGCTGGGTCTATGCGGCGCGCGGCGGCAACTTCGCCAAGACCATGCTGCGCCTGGCCCAGGAGCGTGAAGCACTGAGCGTGATCGACGACCAATGGGGCGCACCGACGGGCGCGGACCTCATCGCCGACGTCACGGCCCATGCCATTCGCCAGCTGCAGCGCCAACCTGGCGACCAGGGCCTGTACCACCTGGTGGCCGGTGGCGAGACCACCTGGCATGCCTATGCCAGCCACGTGATCGCCCGCGCCCGCGAACTCGCGCCCGACCGGCCCTGGAAGGTGCAGCGCATAGCTGCCGTGCCCACCAGCGCCTTTCCCACCCCGGCGCAGCGTCCGCACAATTCCCGCCTGAACACCGACCGGCTGCAGCAGACCTTCGGCCTGCGCCTGCCCCACTGGCAGGCAGGCGTGGACCGCATGCTGCAGGAAATCATCTGAGCGCGGCTGCGCGCTTCAGCAGAACCCCAGGATCCAGGACATGAACCAGACACGCAAAGGCATCATCCTCGCGGGCGGCTCCGGCACCCGCCTGCACCCGGCCACGCTGGCCATCAGCAAGCAGCTGCTGCCGGTCTACGACAAGCCCATGATCTACTACCCGCTGAGCGCTCTCATGCTCGCGGGCATCCGCGAGATCCTCGTGATCAGCACCCCGCAGGATACGCCGCGCTTCGAGCAATTGCTGGGCGACGGTTCGCAATGGGGCCTGAAGCTCGAATATGCAGTCCAGCCCAGCCCGGATGGCCTGGCCCAGGCCTTTTTGATCGCCGAAGACTTCCTGGCCGGCGCCCCCAGCGCCCTGGTGCTGGGTGACAACATCTACTACGGACACGACTTCCCCCGCCTGCTCGAACGCGCTGACGCGCGCAGCGAGGGCGCCACGGTGTTTGCCTACCACGTGCAGGACCCCGAGCGCTATGGCGTGGCCGAGTTCGACGCCCAGGGCCGGGTTCTTTCCCTGGAGGAAAAGCCCAAGCAGCCCAGGAGCAACTACGCGGTCACGGGCCTGTATTTCTACGACAACCAGGTCGTTGAGCTGGCCAAGTCCATCAAGCCCTCGGCGCGCGGCGAGCTGGAAATCACCGACCTCAACCGCTTGTACCTGGACAAGGGCCAGCTCAATGTGGAACTCATGGGCCGTGGCTATGCCTGGCTGGACACGGGCACGCACGACAGCCTGCTGGAAGCCGGCCAGTTCATCGCCACCTTGCAGCAGCGCCAGGGCCTGAAGGTTTCCTGCCCCGAGGAGATCGCCTTCCGCCAGGGCTGGATAGATCGCGCCCAGCTCGAGACGCTGGGCCAGGCCTTGGCCAAGAATGGCTACGGCCAGTACCTGCTGCAGATCCTCAAGGAAAAGGTGCACGCATGAAGGCAACACCCCTGGCCATCCCCGAGGTGATGCTGATCGAGCCCAAGGTGTTTGGTGACGATCGCGGCTTCTTCCTCGAAAGCTTCAACCAGCAGGCCTTCAACCAGGCCACGGGCACGGACCACCAGTTCGTGCAGGACAACCACAGCCGCAGCAAGAAAGGCGTGCTGCGCGGCCTGCACTACCAGCTGCCGCCCCATGCCCAGGGCAAGCTCGTGCGCGTGGTGCGCGGCGCCGTGTTCGACGTGGCCGTGGACATCCGCAAGGGCTCGCCGACCTTCGGCCAATGGGTGGGCGCCGAGCTGACGGAAGACAACCACCGCCAGCTGTGGGTGCCCCCAGGCTTTGCCCACGGCTTCATGGTGCTCAGCGACAGCGCCGACTTCCTCTACAAGGCCACGGCCTTCTACGCGCCCCAGGCCGATCGCGGCATTGCCTGGGATGACCCTGCCATCGGCGTGCAATGGCCGCAGCTCAATGTGGAGATGTCGCTGTCGGACAAGGACCTCAAGCAGCCGCTGCTGGCGGATGCCGAGCTGGCCTGAGCCGGTTCACATCTGGTCCGGCAGCACCCCGCCCGGCACGGCTTCCTCCAGAAAGCCGGCGATCAGCCGGGCCTGGCGGCGTTCGCGCAGGCAGTACAGGTATTCGGGCAGGCGCGGCACGGGGCCTGCAAAGGGCAGGACGACGATGTCGGGGTGGGCCGAGGCTTCATGCCGGGCGAAGACGCTGATGCCCATGTCGCGGATCACGGCCTCGCGGATGGCTTCGCGGCTGGCGATTTCCATGATGTGGCGCGGTGCCAGGCCGGCGGCGGCCAGCATCTGTTCGGTGAGCTGGCGCGTCATGGAGCCGCGCTCGCGCAGGATCAGCGTGTCGTGCACCAGATCGGACGCCTGCACCATGGTGCGCTGCGCCAGCCGGTGGCTGCGGTGCACCAGCAGGGCCAGCGGGTCCTGGCCCAACTCCACGCGCAGCAGGCGCGAATCGCTCTCCAGGTGTGACGAGGTCGCCAGGTCCACCTGGTAGTCCACCAGCGCCTGCACCATCTGGCGCGAGTTGCCGCCCACGATGGCCACTTCCACCCGCTCGAAGCGCCGTTGGTAGCGCTTGACAATGTCCAGCACGTAGTAGGGCGCCGTCGCGCCTATGCGCAGCTGGCCCTGGCTGGCATCGCCCGAATGGCGCAGCGCCGACTCCAGCTGAATGGTCTGCAGCAGCAATTGCTCGACCTGGGGCAGCAGGCGCAAGCCGGCATCGGTGATGGACAGCCGTCCGCCCTGGCGATGGAACAGCTCCACGCCGTAGTGCTCTTCCAGCGCGCGGATCTGGGTGGTCACGGTGGGCTGGCTCAGTGCGAGCTGGCGCGCGGCTTGCGTGATGCTGCCAAGGCGGGCGACCCAGAAAAAGGACTTGAGCTGCGTGACGAACATGGCGGGGTTGGAGGGAGGGGAGGTCCGGCTCCATATTTCACCATGTCGCCGCAGCCCGAAGGCCTGCGGTGGCCGGGTATGTCCCGGGAAAAAACTCCTGCGCCCAAAGGCACACTTCTTGCATACCAGTTTGCGTGCCAGTTTGTGTGCCAGCTGATCATGGGTTTCGGCTGGTCTTGTGTCAGTGATTACTCGTGGTCAAGGAGCGCATCAATGGACATCCGCAACCCCTCGCCAGGTCTCTACAACGAAGATCTGGCGCCCACCAGGGACCGCCGCTGGGGCGCCTTCAGCATCTTCAACGTCTGGACTTCGGACGTGCATAGCCTCTGGGGCTACTACCTGGCGGCCAGCCTGTTTCTGCTGTGCGGCAGCTTCGTCAATTTTCTGATCGCCATCGGCATCAGCTCCCTGGTCATCTTTTTTCTGATGAACCTGGTGGGCTATGCGGGCGAGAAGACCGGCGTGCCCTATCCGGTGCTGGCGCGTGCGTCCTTCGGGGTATGGGGCGCGAATCTGGCTGCCCTGGTGCGAGCCATCGTGGCCTGCTTCTGGTACGGGGCGCAGACGGCGGCGGCCTCGGGCGCCATGGTGGCGCTGCTGGTGCGCAATGAGGCGTTGCTATCCTTCCACCAGACCACGCACTGGCTGGGCCATTCGGGTCTGGAGGTGATCTGCTACGTGGTCATCTGGGCCTTGCAGCTGCTGATCATCCAAAGGGGCATGGAGACCGTGCGGCGATTCCAGGACTGGGCCGGGCCTGCCGTGTGGATCGCCATGCTGGTGCTGGCCATCGGCCTGTGCGTGAAGGCCGGCGGCTTCAGCTTCGACCACGGCATTCCCATGGATGTGCTGCTGGACAAGACCAAGGATGCGGGGGTGAGCGGCGCGCCGGGCAGCTTCTGGGCGCTGATGGCCGTGGGCGCGACCTGGATCACCTACTTTGCGGCGCTGTACCTGAACTTCTGCGATTTCTCGCGCTATGCGAAGAACAAGGAAGCGGTCGCCAAGGGCAACCTCTGGGGCCTGCCCGTGAACCTGATCGCGTTCTCGCTGGTGGCCGGCATCACCACGATTGCGGCCTTCAAGGTCTATGGCGAGGTGCTGCTGCACCCCGAGCAGATCTCGGCCAAGTTCGACAGTTGGGTGCTGGCCCTGCTGGCCGCCGTCACCTTTGCCGTGGCCACGCTGGGCATCAACGTGGTGGCCAACTTCGTCTCGGCGGCCTTCGATATTTCCAACGTGTTTCCCAAGCGCATCGACTTCAAGCGCGGCGGATACATCGCCGCACTGATCGCCCTGGCTCTCTACCCCTTTGCACCATGGGAGGGCGGCGCTGCCCACTTCGTGAACGCCATCGGCGCCACCATGGGGCCGCTGCTGGGCATCATCCTGGTGGACTACTACCTGGTGGCCAAGGGCAACATCAACGTGGCGGCGCTGTATGACGAGCATGGCGAGTACCGCTACGAGGGCGGCTGGAACGTCAACGCGCTCATTGCCACCGGCATCGGCAGCGTGTTCTCCACCATCCTGCCCAACTTCACCAGCCTGCTGCCGGTCTGGTGGGGCACCTACGGCTGGTTCTTCGGCGTGCTGATCGGCGGCAGCGTGTACTGGGTGATGGCCACGCTGCGCCCGCGCCGCATTCCGGCCGCAGCCTGAGGAGGCCGCCATGTCCGAGCCGCAGGATGCGCCGGCCACCGGGCCGGCCTTGATCGCCGAGCGCGTCATGCGCTCCATCGTCGAGCGCAAGCTGCGCCCTGGCGAACGCCTGGGCGAAAAGGAGCTGGCCGAGGTCTTCGGTGTGAGCCGCACCATGGTGCGCGAGGCGCTGATGCAGCTGCAGGCGCGCGGCTTCGTCGAGGTGCGCTCGCGCCAGGGCTGGTACGTGGTCGAGCCCTCGTTCGAGGAAGCCCAGGAAACCTATGCCGCGCGCCGCGTGCTGGAGTCCGGCATGCTGCGCGACGCGGGCCGGCCGCTGCAGGCGGCCATACGCACGCTGCGCGAGCATGTGGCCCAGGAGCGCGGCGCCATCGCCGAGGCCGACAACGCCGGCCAGCGCAGCGTGCTGCTGGCCGACTTCCATGTCTGCCTGGCCGAGCAACTGGGCAACCGCTTTCTCACGGCCATGATGGCCGACCTGTCGGCGCGCACCACCCTGGTGTCTGCGCTGTACCAGTCGCAGACCGAGGCCCAGCACTCCAATGCCGACCATGAGGCCATCGTCGATGCGCTGGCCGCCGGCGACATGGCGCGCGCCGAGCAACTGATGCGCGATCACATCGACGCGCTGGCCGCGCGGCTGGATGAGAACCTGGCACACCGCGCGCGCCTGCAGGACCGGCTGCTGGATGCACTGCAGCCGCAGACGGCCCAGGCTGAGCGCCCGGGCAGGGTAAAGCTGCGCCGCTGAAGAGGGTGGGGGCGGGGCGGGGGGCGCCTAGGGGGCGGAGGGCACCCAAATCCGCCAATACCCGCTTCGCGAAATTTCCGTTGTGTGACACGGGCGTTTCACCTGCGCTTCCTAAAGTGGGTGTCAGAGGTGGCGACCCTGCCGCCTGTCCACGAACCCACAACGGAACTGACACGCCATGCGCCACACCCTTGCCTCCCTGGGCCGCCGCCTCGCCATTGCCTCTGCGGCGCTGACCGTCGCCTCCTTCGCCTCCCTGGCCCACGCGGCCAAGACCGAGCTGCTGGTCTACAGCGCGCTGGAGGCCGACCAGATCAAGGCCTACAAGAGCGGCTTCGAGAAGGCCCATCCCGAGATCGAACTCAAGTTCGTGCGCGACAGCACGGGCATCATCACGGCCCGCCTGCTGGCCGAGAAGGCCAATCCCCAGGCCGACGTGATCTGGGGCGTGGCCGCCACCTCGCTGATGCTGCTGGACAAGCAGGGCATGCTCCAGCCCTACGCGCCCAAGGGCCTGGACAAGGTGCGAGCCAACATGCGCGATCCGCGCGCCCAGCCAACCTGGGTGGGCATGGACCTGTGGTCCTCGGCCATCTGCTTCAACACCGTGGAGGCCGGCAAGCGCAAGCTGCCGGTGCCCGCCAGCTGGGCCGACCTGGTCAGGCCCGAGTTCAAGGGCACGATCACCATGCCCCACCCGGCCTCCAGCGGCACGGGCTACCTGATGGTCGCGGCCTGGCTGCAGATCATGGGCGAGGACAAGGGCTGGGCCTACA
Source organism: Delftia sp. WY8 (assembly GCF_018437695.1). Taxonomy (NCBI): domain Bacteria; kingdom Pseudomonadati; phylum Pseudomonadota; class Betaproteobacteria; order Burkholderiales; family Comamonadaceae; genus Delftia; species Delftia sp. WY8. The sequence continues at coordinate 2,696,707 of NZ_CP049795.1, read as the reverse complement.
TGGACGGCCTGCACCAGAACATGGGCGTGTACACGCACAGCGGCTCCAAGCCCTGCCGCCAGGCAGGGGCCGGGGAGTTTCCCGTGGGCCTGAGCTTCGAATACCGAGCCAGCAAGACCAAGAAGGACGGTGCGCCCATCGACATCGTTTTCCCCCGGGAAGGCCTGGGCTGGGATGTGGAGGCCACGGCCATCCTCAAGACCAGCAAGAAGCAGGAAGCCGCCAAGGCCCTGGCCGACTGGGCCGTCACGCCCGAGGCCAACAAGCTCTACGCCGCCAACTTCGCCGTGCTGGCCTTGCCCGAGGCGCAGGAAAAGCTGGAGTTCATTCCTGCCGACCTCGAAAAGCGGCTGGCGAAGAACGACTTCGATTGGGCCGCGGCCAACCGCGAGCGCATCCTGGCCGAGTGGAGCCGCCGCTACGAAGCCAAGGCAGAGAAAAAGTAAGCCGGAGCCACGCCATGCTGCGCATAGACCATATCGCCAAGCGCTACCGCGAGCAGCAGGTGCTGCGCGGCATTGACCTGAACGTGGAGGCGGGCGAGTTCGTCAGCCTGCTCGGCCCTTCGGGCTGCGGCAAGACCACGCTGCTGCGCATCGTCTGCGGCATCGACATGCCTGACGAGGGCAGGGTGCTGTTCCAGGGCGATGACATCACGCGCTGGCCGGCCGCGCGCCGTGGCTTCGGCGTGGTGTTCCAGAGCTATGCGCTGTTTCCCAACCTGACGGCCGCGCAGAACGTGGCCTTCGGGCTGAACGGGCAGCCTGCGGCGCAGGCGCGCGAGCGCGTGGCCGAGATGTTGTCCCTGGTGGGTCTGGGCGCGCAGGCCCAGCGCTACCCGGCCCAGCTGTCGGGCGGCCAGCAGCAGCGCGTGGCACTGGCCCGCGCGCTGGCGCCCCGGCCGCGCCTGCTGCTGCTCGACGAGCCGCTGTCCGCGCTCGATGCCCAGGTGCGCACCGAGCTGCGCAGCGAGATCCGCCAGCTGCAGCGCCAGCTGGGCATCGCCTCCATCATGGTCACGCACGACCAGGAAGAGGCCTTGTCCATGGCCGACCGCGTGGTGCTCATGCACCAGGGCCGCATCGAGCAGCAGGGTTCGCCCGAGCAGCTCTATGCCCAGCCCGTGAGCCAGTTCGCGGCCGGTTTCGTGGGCCGCATGAACCTGCTGCCGGCCACGGCCGAGGGGGCGGACCAGGTGCGCATCGGCGAAGCCAGCCTGCGCTGTGCGCTGGCCGGCTTCGAGCGTGGCGACGCGCTGCTGGTCGGCGTGCGTCCGGAAAGCGTGGTGCTGCACCCGGCCCAGCCCACGGCGTTGCCCAACCTGTTGCGCGCCCGCGTGGTGGAGACCTCCTTCCTCGGATCGATGGCCCTGGTGCGCCTGTACAGCCCCACGCTGCAATGCCAGGTTGACGCCCAGTGGCCCCTGCGCCATGACGTGGGCCTGCCCGACTGGCTGCAGGGCGAGGTGCTGATGGAACTGCCCGCCGCTGCGCTGCAGCCGTTGGCGGCGCCCGACGCGAGGAAGGCCGCATGAGCGCGCATCCCATGGACACGGCCGTTTCCGTGCCGGTGCCGGTGGACCGCTCCGCTTGCGCCCGCCGCAGCGCGCCTGCAGGACCCGTGCGTCCGCAGGGGCGCAGCGCAGGCTGGGAGCGCTGGTGGCTGGGCGCCCTGGTGCTGGGCGCACTGGCCTGGCTGCTGGCCACCATCGCCCTGCCGGTGGCCAGCCTGCTGGGCAGGAGTTTCTGGGACGACACGGGCCGCTTCACGGGTCTGGCCCAGTTCATCACCTATGCGCGCATGCCGGGCGTGGCGCAATCGCTGTTCAACAGCCTGTGGCTGTCGGCCGTGAGCAGCACGGTCTGCGTGCTGCTGGCCTATGCCTACGCCTATGGCGTGGTGCGCAGCTGCATGCCGCTGGCGCGCTGGTTCCGCGCGCTGGCCCTGGTGCCGCTGCTGGCGCCCTCGCTGCTCATGGCCATCAGCCTGATCTACCTGTTCGGCAGCCAGGGCCTGCTCAAGGGCTGGCTGCAGGGGGGCTCGGCCTACGGGCCCTTCGGCATCATCGTGGGCTCGGTGCTCTGGACCTTTCCGCATGCGCTGATGATTCTGTGCACCACGCTGGCCTCGGGCGATGCGCGCCTGTACGAGGCGGCCGCCACGCTGGGCGCCAGCCGCTGGCGCAGCTTCCGCCAGGTCACGCTGCCGGCCAGCCGCTACGGGCTGATGATTTCGTGGATCGTGGTTTTCGTGCTCGTGGTGACCGACTTCGGCGTGCCCAAGGTCATTGGCGGCAACACGGCCATGCTGGCCACCGACATCTACAAGCAGGTCATCGGCCAGCAAAACCTGTCCATGGGTGCGGTGGTGGCCATGCTGCTGCTGGTGCCGGCCGGCCTGGCCTTTGCGGCCGAGCGCCATTTGCGTGCGCGCCAGGCGGCCACCATGGGCGTGCGCTCCGTGCCGCTGGTGCCCCAGCCCCATGCGCCGCTGGACCGCGCGCTGTTCGCCTACTGCGCGCTGGTGGCGCTGGCGCTGCTGGCCGTCATGGGCACGGCCGTGCTGGCCTCCCTGGTCAGCTACTGGCCGTACAACCTCACGCTGACATTCAAGAACTACCGCTTCGACATGATGGACGGCGGCGGCTGGGCCAGCTATGGCAACTCGCTGTCCATGGCGCTGGCCACGGCCGTGCTGGGCGCGGTGCTGAGCTTTGTGACCGCCTACCTGGTGGCCAAGCCCGTACGCTGGGCGCGCACGCGCCAGTGGCTGCATGCCGTGGCCACGCTGCCCATGGCCGTGCCGGGGCTGGCGCTGGGCCTGGGCTACATCCTGTTCTTCAATGCCCAGGGCAATCCGCTGCACTTCCTGTACGGCAGCATGGCCATCCTGGTGCTGTGTTCGGTGGCGCATTTCTTCTCGGTGGCGCACATCACGCAACTGGCCGCGCTGCAGCAGCTCGATGCCGAGTACGAGCGCGTGGCCGATTCCATGGGGGTGGCCTTCTGGACGCTGCTGTGGCGCGTGCACCTGCCGGTATGCCTGCCCGTGGTCATGCAGGTGGCCGGCTATTTCTTCGTCAACGCCATGACCACGGTGTCGGCCGTGGTGTTCCTGTACTCGCCCGAGACCACGCTGGCCTCGGTGGCCGTGCTGGCCATGGACGACGCGGGCGACACCGCGCCGGCCGCCGCCATGGCCACGCTGATCTTTGCCACGGCCGCTGCGGGCCGGCTGCTGATCGCGGCGCTGGATGCCTGGGTGCAGCGGCGCACGCAGCGCTGGCGCCAGCGCTGACTTTTTTCCTTTCCCTCTCCTCTGTTTTCTCCCATGAAGAACTACGACCTGATCGTGGTGGGGGCCGGCATTGTCGGCCTGGCCCACGCCTATGCGGCTGCGCGCCGTGGCCGCAGCGTGCTCGTCATCGAGCGCGACGCGGCCTGCATCTCCGCCTCCATCCGCAATTTCGGCTTTGTCACTGTCACGGGGCAGCAGGCGGGCGCCCACTGGCAGCGGGCCATGCGTTCGCGCGATACCTGGGCCGAGATCGCGCCGCAGGCCGGCATCGAGGTCGTGCACCGCGGGCTGTGGCTGACGGCGCGCCGGGCCAGCGCCGAGGCCGTGCTCCACGCCTTTCTGAGCACCTCCATGGGCGAGCGCTGCGAGCTGCTCACGCCGGCCCAGGCCGCCGAACGCCACCCGGCACTGCGCACCGAAGACCTCAGCGCCGTGCTCTACAGCCCGCATGAGCTGCGCGTGGAGTCGCGCACAGCCATTGCCAGGTTGGCGCAGTGGCTGGAGCAGGCCATGGGCGTGGATTTCCGCTTTGGCGAGGCCGTGCTCGAGGTGGCGGCACCCCGGGTGCGCAGCGCCCGCGCCAGCTACCACGGCGAACGCGTGGTGGTCTGCAACAACGCCGACCCGGGTGGCCTGTTCGCCGGCCTGTGGGCGCCGCACCGCATCCAGCTGTGCCAGCTGCAGATGCTGCGCGTGCGGCCGCAGCCGGGCTTGCAGCTCAAGGGCTCGGTCATGGGGGACCTGAGCATGGTCAGATACGAGGGCTACAGCGCCCTGCCCGAAGCCGCCGCGCTGCGCGCCGAGCTGGAGCGGGAGGAGGGCGAGAGCCTGGCCCACGGCATCCACCTGATCGCCGTGCAAAGCGCCGACGGCAGCCTGGTGGTGGGCGACTCCCACCACTACGGCGCAGCGCCCCCGCCCTTTGCCAGCGAAGCCGTGGACCGGCTGATGCTGCGCCATATGAACGAGGCCCTGCACCTGCGCGATGCGCAGGTGGTAGAGCGCTGGGTTGGCGTCTACCCGAGTGCGCAGGACGCGCCCTGCGTGGTGCATGCGCCCGACGAGGCCACGCGCGTGGTGGCGGTCACCGGAGGTTCCGGCGCGAGCACCGCCTTCGGGCTTGCCGAAGAGGTCTGGAGCGCGTGGTGAGCGGCAGCTGGCCTACTGTCCGAACATCACCCACAGCAGCGCCAGCACCATGATCGTGGCCAGCACGGCCAGCGTGATCTTGAGGGCGCTGTAGGGGCGCTCGCCCGCGATCTGGCCCGTGTAGCCGTTGGCGATGATCTGAAAGGTCCTGCTGCCGTAGGTGTAGCCCACCAGCCAGACCGGCACGAGGATGTGCTTGAAGGTGCGGCCCTGGTACTCGCGCTGCATCTGCAGGTTGCGGTAGGTGTCGCCGGGCACCTGGCGCGCGCACAGGGCGCGCAGCTGCTCGTCCATGTCCTGCACGTTGACCTGGGCGGCCTTGCCCAGGTCGATCTGGTAGCGCTCCACCGTCCAGCCGCGCACGAACTCGGGCGTGTAGGGCTTGAGGTCGGTGGTGGTGGGGAAGGGCTCCACCTGGCGCAGCAGGTTGGCGTGCACGCCCACGGTGCCGGGCACCAGCTCGTCGTCGAAGAAATGGGCGAGGCTGCCCGAGGCCGGCTCCCAGCGCACATGGCGCACCTGGCGCGTCTGCACGTTGCCGTTGCTGTCGCGGTAGGACTCGGTGGTGTAGTAGTAGAAGCCCGCCTCGGCCTGCCAGTCGGCGCTGGCGTGGGCGTCGAAGGTCCAGTAGGGCAGGTAGACGCCGTGCAGCGTGTCGGTCAGCGCGGCGGATTTCAGGCGGTTGGGCGCGAACCAGCGGCTGCCGTACCACTGGCGTATGCGGTCGCGGATCTGGCCGTCGCTGATCTTGAAGGGCAGGATGCTCTGCGGCGTGATGGCATCGCCCTGGCCCTCGTGGGCCACGATGGAGGGCGAGCCGCAGAAGTCGCAGCGCTGGGCCACGGTGCGGTTCACGAAGACCGAGATCGCACGGCAGTTCTGGCACTGGACCTCGTAGCGGTCCTCCGTGCCCCAGCCCCGGCCGGACTTGGGGTTGCGCAGCGCCTCGGCCAGGTCCTGCTCGACCACATCGCGGCCCAGTTCCTCGCGCGTTTCCTCGCTCCAGGGCACCGTGGTGCCGCAGTACGGGCACTTGAGCGCCTGGGCCTGGGCATTCCATTCGAGGTTGGCGCCGCATTCGGGGCAGGGGTGCTTGCGCACCATGGCCGGCGCGGCGGCAGCGGCCTCCCAGGAACCGGAGGCGGGGGAAGTCGAGGTGCTGGAGGAACTGGAGGAGGGCGCGCTCACGGCATCGGTCCTGGAAAACGGGACGCGGCGCCAGGCAGGGCCTGGCGCCGCAAGGGGTCAAACCACGGAAATGTCAGCCGCGCAGGAACTCATCGAGTGCGGCTTGCGCAATGCGCCACTGGCTGCCGATCTGGCGCGCCTTGAGGTTGCCGGCCTGGATCTCGGCCAGCACATCGGCCTCGCTCACACCCAGCACCTGGGCCGCCTGCGCCGGGGTCAGCACCTGCAGGCCACCGGCGGCGGGCGCTGCCGGCGCCTGGGCTGCCTGGGCGGCGGCAGGCGAGAACGGGTCGGAGGCCTGGCCGGCCGGTGCGCCGCCGGCGCCGCCGCCGTTTTGCATGCTCTTCATCATCTCCTGCGCCATGCCGAAGCCCATGGCCATGGTGGCGGGCAGGGTGGCTGCGGCAGCGCCTTCGCCGCCCGTGGTCATGGTCTGGCCCATCTGGTACTTGACGTAGTCGTTGAGGTTGCCGATGGCCGTCATGCTGGAGCGCTTGTCGATGGCCTGCTCCACCTCGGGCGGCACGGACACGTTCTCCAGCACGAAGCTGGTGATCTCCAGGCCGTACTTGTCCGTCATGGCCGGGTTGATCAGCGGCAGCAGCGCATCGCCCAGCTCGCCATAGCGCTGGGCCACGTCCAGCACGGGCACCCGGGCCTTGGCCAGCGACTCGGTGAACACGCTGATGATGCGCGAGCGCATGGTGTCGGCGAACTCGTCGATGCGGAAGTTCTGGTCCGTGCCCGCCACTTCCTTGAGGAACTTGGCCGGCTCGACGATGCGGAAGTCATAGGTGCCGAAGGCGCGCAGGCGCACGGCGCCGAAGTCCTGGTCGCGCACCATCACGGGGTTGGAGGTGCCCCACTTGTTGCCCGTGAACAGCCGCGTGTTGATGAAGTAGACATCGCACTTGAACGGCGAGTTGAAGCCGTACTTCCAGCCCTGGATGGTGGACAGGATGGGAATGTTCTGCGTGGTCAGCGTGTGCTTGCCGGGGCTGAACAGGTCGGCGTACTGGCCGGCCGAGACGAACTGCACCTGCTGCGACTCGCGCACGATGAGCTGGGCGCCGTTCTTGATTTCCTTGTCGTCGTCGGGCCAGCGGTAGGAGAGCGTGTCGCGCGAGTCATCGGTCCACTCGATGATCTCTATCAGTTGCTTGGTGATGATGTTCATCAGGTTCATGGCAGGCTCCGGGGCGGTGGTGGTCCACGACAAAAAAGGTCAATGGGCCATTCTAGGCGGCGTGCATGGCGGCGTGGCGAACGGCCACCGGCCGCTGCCCCGGTGAATTGTCAAAAAATGATCCGGATGCGTCGTGCAAGGCGGGCTTTCGGGGCTTCGCGCGCCACGGCCTTTGCCGGCATGTGTCGCCTGCTCCGTTTTTTGATGCAGATCGCCCTGTGGAGCGTCTGCCGTGGGGCCGCAGGCCCGCGCCACGGCGCAGGGCCGGGCGGCGCCTTAAAATCGTCGTTTGCGCGGCGCGAGCCGCCTCTCATTCACCGGCGCGGCCCCGGCCTGCGTGCGACGCCTGAAACAAGTCATGCTCACTTTCCAACAAATCATCCTCAAGCTGCAGTCCTACTGGGCCGACCAGGGCTGCGCGCTGCTCCAGCCCTATGACATGGAAGTGGGCGCGGGCACCTCGCATACCGCCACCTTCCTGCGCGCCCTGGGCCCCGAGCCCTGGAAGGCCGCCTACGTGCAGCCCAGCCGCCGCCCCAAGGACGGCCGCTACGGCGACAACCCCAACCGCCTGCAGCACTACTACCAGTTCCAGGTCGTGCTCAAGCCCGCGCCCGACAACATCCTGGAGCTGTACCTGGGCTCGCTCGAGGCCCTGGGCTTCGATCTCAAGAAGAACGACATCCGCTTTGTCGAGGACGACTGGGAAAACCCCACGCTGGGCGCCTGGGGCCTGGGCTGGGAAGTCTGGCTCAACGGCATGGAGGTGACCCAGTTCACCTACTTCCAGCAGGTCGGCGGCATCGACTGCAAGCCCGCCACCGGCGAGATCACCTATGGCCTGGAGCGCCTGGCCATGTACCTGCAGGGCGTGGACAACGTCTACAACCTGACCTGGACCGACGGCCTGAGCTACGGCGACGTCTACCACCAGAACGAGGTGGAGCAGTCCACCTACAACTTCGAGCACTCGGACGCCGACTTCCTGTTCACCGCCTTCAGCGCCCACGAAAAGCAGGCCAACCACCTGATCGGCGAACAGCTGGCGCTGCCGGCCTACGAGCAGGTGCTCAAGGCCGCCCACACCTTCAACCTGCTCGATGCGCGCGGCGCCATCAGCGTGACGGAGCGTGCCGCCTACATCGGCCGCATCCGCAACCTGGCCCGCGCCGTGGCCAAGGCCTATATGGACAGCCGTGCGCGCCTGGGCTTCCCCATGGCGCCCAAGGCCCATGCCGACGAAGTGCTGGCCGAGCTGGCCAAGGCCGCCGAACAACAGGGCAAGAAGGCCGCCTGAGGCGGACACCGCTGCACCGAGAGAACACCAGACCATGAACGCATCGAATCTTCTTGTTGAACTGTTTGTCGAAGAGCTGCCCCCGAAGGCGCTGCAAAAGCTGGGCGACGCCTTTGCCGGCGTGCTGTTCGAGCAGCTCAAGGCCCAGGGCCTGCTGGCCTCCAGCGAAGCGCGCCTGACGGCCTATGCCTCGCCGCGCCGCCTGGCCGCCCACATCACCGAAGTGCTGCCCCAGGCCGAGGACAAGGCCGTGTCGCAAAAGCTCATGCCCGTCTCCGTGGGCCTGGACGCCGACGGCAAGCCCACGCCCGCACTGATCAAGAAGCTGGCCGCCCTGGGCGCCGGCGAAGAAGCCGTTGCCAGCCTGACCCGCCAGGGCGAAGGCAAGGCCGAAGCCCTGTTCCACGCCTCCACCGTGCGCGGCGTGATGCTGGCCGACGGCGTGCAAAAGGCGCTGGACGAAGCCATTGCCCGGCTGCCCATCCCCAAGGTCATGCGCTACCAACTGGCCGACGGCTGGAGCAGCGTCCATTTCGTGCGCCCGGCCCACGGCCTGGTGGTGCTGCACGGCACCGAGGTGCTGATCGGCGTCAAGGCCCTGGGCCTGACGGCCGGCACGGCCACGCATGGCCACCGCTTCGAGGCGGCGGTCGATCCCGTGGTCATCCGCTCCGCCGATGACTACGCCGCGCAGCTGCGCGAGGAAGGCGCCGTCATCGCCAGCTTCGCCGAGCGCCGTGCCGAGATCGCGCGCCAGCTGCAGGCCGCTGCCGAGCGCGTGGGCGGCGGTGTCCGTCCCATCGAGGACGAGGCCCTGCTGGACGAAGTCACGGCCCTGGTCGAGCGCCCCAATGTGCTGGTCTGCGAGTTCGAGAAGGAATTCCTCGACGTGCCGCAGGAATGCCTGATCCTCACCATGAAGGCCAACCAGAAGTACTTCCCGCTGCTGGACGCCGCCGGCAAGCTGACCCACCAGTTCCTGGTGGTCAGCAACATCAGCCCCCAGGATGCCAGCGCCGTCATCGGCGGCAACGAACGCGTGGTGCGCCCGCGTCTGGCCGACGCCAAGTTCTTCTTCGACCAGGACCGCAAGAAGACCCTGGCCTCGCGCGTGGACGGGCTGGGCAAGGTGGTCTACCACAACAAGCTCGGCACCCAGGGCGAGCGCGTGGAGCGCGTGCGCTCCATCGCCAAGAGCATTGCCCGCCAGCTGGGCGACACGGGCCTGGCCCAGCAGGCCGACCTGGCCGCGCAACTGGCCAAGACCGACCTCGTGACCGACATGGTGGGCGAGTTTCCCGAACTGCAGGGCACCATGGGCCGCTACTACGCGCTCAACGACGGCCTGGACGTGGCCGTGGCCGATGCCATCGAGGACCACTACAAGCCCCGCTTTGCGGGCGACGAACTGCCGCGCGGCAACGCCGGCGTGGTCGTGGCCCTGGCCGACAAGCTGGAAACCCTGGTCGGCATGTTCGGCATCGGCAACCTGCCCACGGGCGACCGCGACCCCTTCGCGCTGCGCCGCCACGCCCTGGGCGTGATCCGCATGCTGGTCGAGAAGGACCTGGCGCTGGACCTGGAAACCCTGCTGGTCAGCGTGCTGCCCGCCTTCGGCGACAAGATCGAGGACGCCACGCCCCAGCTGGCCGATTTCATCTACGACCGCCTGGCCGGCAACCTGCGCGAGCAGGGTTTCTCGGCCCAGGAAGTGGACTCGGTGCTGGCCCTGCGCCCGCAGCGCCTGTCCGACGTGCAAAAGCGCCTGGAAGCCGTGCGCGCCTTCGGCGAGCTGCCCGAGGCACCGGCCCTGGCCGCCGCCAACAAGCGCGTGGGCAACATCCTCAAGAAGGCCGACCAGGCCGTGCAGGCCCAGGTCGACGCGGCCGTGCTGGCCGAGGTGGCAGAGAAGGACCTGTACGCAGCCCTGCAATCGGTGGCGCCCAAGGCGCAGCAGCAGTTTGCTGCCGGCGACTACACGGCCAGCCTGCAGACTCTGGCCGCGCTGCGCGCCCCGGTCGATGCCTTCTTCGAGCATGTGATGGTCAACGCCGAAGACCGGGCGCTCAAGGCCAACCGCCTGGGCCTGCTGGCCACGTTGCACGAAGCCATGAACCGCGTGGCGGACCTTTCGCGACTGGCGTGAATGGAGCACCCCCTGAGGCGCTTCGCGCCTTCCCCCCGTGGCACGGCGCCTCTCTACTTGCTTCGCAAGGGAGGGGGACGACACCCTCGGTGCGGGGCGGCGCGGCCGGCCTAGGCCCTTCCTCGGTGTCCCTCGTCTTGGGACGCGCGCAATTGAGTTCTGACATTCTTGGGACCCGACCATGAAAATTGCGATCCTGGACCGTGACGGAACCCTCAACCAGATCGGTGAAGAGGGGTTCATCGGCTCGGCCGAGGCCTGGAAGGCCCAGCGCGGTGCGCTGGAAGCCGTGGCGCGCCTGAACCGGGCGGGCTGGCATGTGGTGGTCGCCACCAACCAGCCAGGCCTGGGCCGGGGCCTGTTCGACGTGACCGAGCTCAATGCCGTGCACGCGCGCATGCATCGCGAAATGGCGGCGGCAGGCGCGCGCGTCGATGCGGTTTTCTACTGCCCCCATGCCCCGGACGAGGAATGCCATTGCCGCAAGCCCGGCACGGCGCTGTTCGAGCAGATTGCCGAGCGCTTCGGCGTCGAGGGGCAGCAGCTGTGGGTCATAGGTTCCTGCGTGGCCCACCTGCAGGCCGGAGCGGCCATGGGCGCACGCCTGCACCTGGTCTGCACGGGCGCCAGCGCCGGAGTGTCTCTGGACGGCGAACTTCCGCCCGGATTGCCTGCCGGCACCCGGCGCCATGCCAGCCTGGCCGCGCTGGCCGATGCGCTGGTTCCGGCAGATGCCGCACCGGCTCCCTGAACGCCTGAACGCCCGAACAGCGCTTTGTCCATGCGCCGCCGGCCTGCTGTCCTGCGCACAATGCTATCTTTGTGAATTCCGATTCCTGAGGGCGCAAGGCCCGGGCCAGCCGCCCGGCCGCTGCGCCGCTTTCTGCACCACACTGCCGCCATGTCCCTGATCCGCTCCACCCTCCACATGCTCTGGATGGGCATCACCGTGATCCCCTACACCCTGGCCGTGCTGCTCACGCGCTGGCTGGGCGGCGGGCCGCGCCGCGTCTATGCCGTGGCGCGCGCCTGGCTCAAGCTGTCGGTGGACAGCGCCCGCGTGATCATGGGCGTGCGCCACCGCGTGCAGGGCATGGAGAACCTGCCCACCGACCCCAAGCAGGGCGTGGTGCTGCTGGTCAAGCACCAGTCCACCTACGAAACCTTCCTCATGCCGGCGATCATGCCGCGCCCGCTGGCCTATGTGTTCAAGAAGGAACTGCTCATGGTGCCCTTCTTCGGCTGGTCCATCGGCAGCATGGACATGATCCATATCGACCGAAAGCACGGGTCGCGCGCATTCCACAAGGTCGTGGAGCAGGGCCGGCGCCTGCTGGCCCAGGGCACCTGGGTCATCATGTTCCCCGAAGGCACGCGCATCCCGCGCGGCGAACGCGGCGAGTACAAGACCGGCGCCACGCGCCTGGCCATCATGACCGGCGTGCCCGTGGTGCCCATTGCCGTCACCTCGGCCAAGTGCTGGCCGCGCAAGGCCTTCATCAAGACGCCGGGCGTGGTCGATGTCTCCATCGGCAAGCCCATCCCTTCCGTGGGCCGCAAGCACGAGGAGCTGATGGTGGAAGTCGAAAACTGGATCGAATCCGAGATGCAGCGCCTCGACCCCGAGGCCTACCGCGCCTGAGGCAGGAATCGGCATGGCGGACACGGCACAGCGTTCCTGGGATTGGTTGGTGCCGCCCGCCGCGGAAAGACAGGACGGCGGGCTGAGGCCGCGCCGTGAGCGATCCGCTCAACCCGAAGCGCCGCAGGCTTTGCCTGCACCTGCACCCACCCCGCCCGCCGGCTCCGTGCACAGTTCCTTCGTTCATCCGCAAGCCAACCAGCAGGCGGTTCTCCAGGGGCAGGTGCTGCACTTTCGGTTGCAGCGGTCGCGCCGGCGCACCATAGGCTTCACCATCGGCACGCAGGGGCTGGTGGTCAGCGCGCCCGCATGGGTGAGCATGACGGCCATCGGGCAGGCACTGGATGCGAAGTCGGGCTGGATACTGCGCAAGCTTCAGGAGGCCGGACAGCGCCAGCGGGCCCAGCAGTCGGCACGCATCCGGTGGGAGCACGGCGGCCAGATCGACTATCTGGGGCGTCCCCTGGCACTGCTTCTCACCGGTGGCGAAGCCCAGCCGCTGCGCACCCGCCAGGTCCACCGCGAACAGGCGGCCGACGGCAGCCAGTCCCTGCACCTGCCCCTGGCGCCAGACGCATCGGCTGCCGAGGTGCGTGCCTGCGTGCAGGCCTGGATGCTGCGCGAGGCCCGCTCCTGGTTCACGGCCAGCCTGCAGCGCCATGCGCCGCTGCTGGGCGTGCAATGGACCAGCCTGCGCCTGACCAGCGCGCGCACGCGCTGGGGCAGCGCCAACACCGCAGGGGCCATCCGCCTGAACTGGCGGCTCATGCAGCACACGCCCGAGGTCATCGACTACGTGGTCGTGCACGAGCTGTCCCACCTGCGCCACATGGACCACAGCCCGCGCTTCTGGGCCACGGTGGCCAGCGTGATGCCGGGCTGGGAGGCGCAGCGCCAGGTGCTGCGCGACAGGCTGCTGCCGCCCTGGGAATAGGCGATCCGGGCACCGGCGAGGCGGCGCCAGTCGGGCTGGACGGTTATTCTTGCCGGGCACACAACCGCGTCCTATCAAGAAAGCCCATCCATGTCCGCAAACGCTCCCGTTCCCGCAGCCATTCCCCTGGCCGTCCAGCCCGCACAGGGCTATGCAGGCGACATTCCTCCCGAACTTGCCTGGCAATGGCTGCAATCCGGTGAAGCCGCGCTGGTGGACGTGCGCACCGATGCCGAGCGCGAGTGGGTGGGCCGCGTACCCGGCGCCGTGGCCGTGGCCTGGAAGCAGTGGCCGTCCATGGCCATGAACCCCGATTTCGACAGCCAGCTGCGCGCCGCCGTGCCTGAGGGCGGCAAGGTGGTCCTGCTGTGCCGCAGCGGCGTGCGCTCGGTGGCCGCTGCCCAGCGCGCAGCGCAACTGGGCATCGAGGCCTACAACATCCTCGAAGGCTTTGAGGGCGATGTGGACGCCAACAGCCAGCGCGGCCATGTCGGCGGCTGGCGCCTGCGCGGCCTGCCCTGGCGCCAGTAAGCCGGCGCCGACCTGGCGTCGCTCAGCGCTGCGGCTGCGCGAACCCCAGCGCCGCCGCCCGGGCGGCCACCATGTCCACCAGGGCCTGGGCCGGTCCCGACAGCGTGGCCTGCGAGCGCATGGCCAGCAACAGCCGGCGCCGTGTGTTGAGCGCCCCCAGCGGGCGCAGCCGCAGTGCCCGCGCGGCCAGGTGCGGCGCGGTGGCCGCGCGCGGCAGGATGGCCAGGCCCAGACCCACCGAGACCATGTGGCACATGGCATCGAAGCTGCGCACCTGGATGCGGATCCGCACCGGCCGGTTGATGGACTCGGCCTCAGCGGCAATGCGCCGCATCAGCGAGGTGGAGCGGGCCAGGCTCACGAAGTCGTGGTCCAGCACGGTGGCCAGGGGCACGGGGGAGTCGTCGTCCGTGTCCAGCGCATGGCCGCGCGGCATGACCAGCACCAGTTCGTCCACATCGCAGACCTGGGTGCTCAGCCCTTCCAGTGGCGTGTTCTCGCCAATGATGGCCAGTTCGGCCACGCCGCTGAGCACGGCCCGCACGGATTCCTCGCTCAGCGCGTCCTCCAGGTCCACCGAGACACCTGGGTGGGAGGCCATGAAGTCGGCCAGCAGCCGCGGCAGAAAGCCTGCGAACGCCGAGTTGTTGGCCCACAGGCGCAACTGGCCTGTGGCGCCGCTGCGAAAGTCGTCCATGGCCAGGGCCAGATGCTCCAGCCGGGCCACCACGTCCACGGCATGGTGGTACATGCTCTGGCCGGCGGGCGTGGGCGTGACGCCGCGCTTGCTGCGCACCAGCAGGGTCACGCCGCAGTGCTGCTCCAGCTCGGCCACGCGCTTGCTGGCGGCTGCCAGTGACAGCCCCAGCGTGCGCGAGCCGGCCGTCAGGCTGCCGGCATCGACCACGGCCACATACAGGCGCAGTGTCAGCAGATCGAAGCGGTGGAGGTTGATCATTCCCATCCTCCACCAGAGACGAAGGATGGATCAACGAGATACGGCTTTTCGACCGCGAGCAGGCCCGCAAGAATGCGCCGGTACAAAGAGAACATGGAGACAAGCATGAATCGACGCATTGTGCTGCAGGCCGCCGGCCTGGCAGCGGCCGCCCTGCTGGGCGCAGGAACCGTCCAGGCCCAGGCCTTTCCAGCCAAGTCCATCACCCTCGTGGTCCCCAATCCGCCCGGAGGCGTGGTGGACACGGCGGCACGCCTGGCGTCCGATCCGATGTCGCGCCTGCTGGGGCAGTCGGTCGTGGTGGACAACCGGGGCGGGGCCAGCGGCAACATTGCCTACCAGATGGTGGCCAGGGCACCCAAGGACGGCTACACGCTGCTGGCTTCGTATTCGGCCTACCACGTGGGCAATCCGGCGCTGTTTCCCAAGCTGCCCTGGGCCCAGTCCGAGCTGGTGCCCGTGGGACTGATCGTGGCCGCCACCAATGTGATCGCCGTCCATCCTTCGGTGCCGGCGAACAGTCTGCAGGAATTCATTGCCTACCTGCGCAAGAACCCGGGCAAGGTCAACTATGCGTCGCAGGGCAATGGCTCGCTGTCGCACGTGGGCACGGCCGTGTTCGCCCAGGTGACCCAGACCCAGATCACGCATGTGCCCTACAAGGGGTCCGGCCCGGCCATCCAGGACGTGCTGGGCGGTCAGGTGCAGATGTTCATCACCACGCCGCCTTCGGTGCTGGGCCATGTGCAGACGGGCAAGCTCAGGGCCCTGGCCGTGACCAGCAAGACGCGCCATCCCATGCTGCCCGATGTGCCCACCACCGCAGAAGCGGGCCTGCCGGGCTTCGAGCTGGAGGCCTGGGTCGGCCTGTTCGCGCCTGCGGGCACACCGCCCGACGCCATCGCCAGGCTGTCGGACGCGCTCAAGACCTCCCTGGAGTCGCCTGACGTGCAAAAGCGCGCGGCCCTGCAGGGCGTGGAGCCGCGATTCCTCGGCCCGCAGGCGCTGGCCGCCCTGGTCCAGCGCGAGACGGACCACTGGGGCAAGGTCATCAAGGCCAACCACATCACGATGGATTGACATGACAGCCAAAAACCATTTCCGTATCGGGCAGATCGTGCCCAGCTCCAACACCACGATGGAGACCGAGATCCCCGCCATCCTGCGGGCCCGCGAGGCCCTGGCGCCCGAGCGTTTCACCTTTCACTCCAGCCGCATGCGCATGAAGCATGTGACCAAGGAGGAGCTGGCTGCCATGGACGGCGACAGCGACCGCTGCGCGCTGGAACTGTCGGATGCGCGTGTCGATGTGCTCGGCTATGCCTGCCTGGTGGCCATCATGAGCATGGGGCGCGGCTACCACCGTGTCTCCGAGACGCGCCTGCACCAGCGCACCGTGGACAACGGCGGCCCCGCGCCTGTGGTCACCAGCGCCGGCGCCCTGGTCGATGGCCTGCACGCCATCGGCGCGAAGAAGGTGGCGCTGCTGGCGCCCTATATGAAGCCGCTGACGCAGCTGGTCATCGACTACATAGAGAACGAAGGCATCGAAGTGGTGGACAGCATCTCGCTGGAGATTGCCGACAACCTGCAGGTGGGCGCCCAGGATGCGCGCGCACCCATCGAGATCACGCGGCGCCTGAACACGGCCAATGCCGACGCGGTCATCGCCTCGGCCTGCGTGCAGATGCCCTCGCTGGCCTCGGTGCAGCCCATCGAGGACCGCGTGGGCCTGCCGGTACTGTCTTCCTCGGTGGCCACGACGTTCATGATGCTCAAGCGCCTGGGCTTGCCGACAGCCGTTCCGCGATTCGGTGCGCTGTTGAGCGGTAAATACTGAATCTTTCATTGAGAAAGGCCGCTATTGCGGCCTTTCTCGGAGCGGGGTAGGTCTAATTCGCGGCATCCAGAACTGGCATGAGCCAGGTCAGAGACACCGAGCAAGGGCCGCCCCGCCGCGAGGGTGTCGTCCCCCTCAGGGGGAAGCGGCGACGCCGCTCAGGGGGGGCTTAGATTGCCGGAATGCGCAGCTTCTGGCCGGGGTAGATCTTGTCGGGGTGGCTCAGCATGGGCTTGTTGGCCTCGAAGATCACCGGGTACTTATTGGCATCGCCATAGAACTTCTTGGCAATGGCCGACAGCGTGTCGCCGCGCACCACGTCGTGGTACTGGGCTTCGGGCTCGGGGTTGGTCACCGTCATCTGGTTGTCCACGGACTGCACGCTGGAGACGTTGCCGCAGCACAGCGTCACCTTTTCCTTGGCCGCCTGGGTAGGTGCCGTGCCCAGCACCGTGACCTTGCCCTGCGAGCCGTCGAACTGCACCTTCACGTCACTGACGCCCAGGTTCTGCGTGCCGATATAGGTCTCGATGGCCTTGGCCGCCTTGGCATTCAGGTCTTGCGCAGGCTCGGCTGCCTGTGCGGCGCTGCCGCCGAACAGCTTTTCGCCGGCTTCCTTGATGAAACTGAAAAGTCCCATGGGTGACTCCTGTTGGTGGGTGGAAAAACGGAAAGGCCAATGTAACGCCTAACAGTGGCAGCGCGCGCTGCCGGGCAGGAGCGCTCCCGGATTTTTGACATTTGCGCCATTCTTGCGTTCACGTCCTCACTCAGTTGTCGTCCATGGCTGACGCTATCCTCCGGAAAACTCCGATAATCCCGCCCATGACTTTTTTGGCCATAGACATCGGCAACACCCGCTTGAAATGGGCGATGTACGACGCGCATCGGCCTGGCGCTGCCCTGTTGGCGCACGGCGCCGAGTTCCTTGAGCACATCGAGCACCTGGCCGAAGGGCCGTGGAGCGACCTGCCCACGCCCACGCGCATGCTGGGCTGCGTGGTGGCTGGCGACACGGCGCGACGGCGCGTGCACGACCAGATCGACATGATGCTGGGCTGGGATTTCGAGCCGCAGTGGGCCGTGCCCAGCGCAGCCGAGGCCGGCGTCACCAATGGCTACGATTTTCCGTCGCGCCTGGGTGCGGACCGCTGGGTGGCCATGATCGGTGCGCGCCAGCACATCCTGCAGCGCGGCCCCGAGCGGCCCCTGATCGTGGTCATGGTCGGCACGGCCGTCACCGTGGACGCGCTGGACCAGCATGGCCACTTCATGGGCGGGCTGATTCTTCCGGGCCACGGCATCATGCTGCGCGCCCTGGAAAGCGGCACGGCCGGCCTGCATGTGCCCACGGGCGCGGTCACGCCATTTCCCACCAACACCAGCGACGCCCTGACCAGCGGCGGCACCTACGCCATCGCCGGTGCCGTGGAGCGCATGTACCAGCATCTCTACATGCACTGCAGCATGGAGCCTGCCTGCGTCATGGCCGGCGGCGCCGGCTGGAAGATGGTGCCCAGCATGACGCGGCCTTTCGAACTGGTGGACAACCTCATCTTCGAGGGGCTGCTGGTCATGGCCCAGCGCCGTTGGGGTGATGCCAGCGGCCTGCCCGCGGAGGCGGTGAAGGCGGCTTGAAGCCGCCTTGAACCACCTGACAACGCCTGGAACCGCCTGAGGCCACTTTTCATCGTGCAGCGCAGCATCGCGCCGCACGATTGCGCACGTAACAGTTGATGACGGGAAGGCGGCGCCCCTGGGTGTCGCATGCAATGCCTTTGGCGGGGGATGCGGCGACAGTGGATAATCCGCGGCAATGTCTTCCACCAATCACCTCATGGAACCGATTGCCGCTGTCGAAGCCCCGATCAAGGGGCGGCTGGGCGAACGCCTCCTTTCCGCCGGCAAGCTGAACGAGCGCGATCTGCAAAACGCCCTGCAGGCGCAGCAGGAGTTGGGCGGCTACCTGGGCCAGGTGCTGGTACAGCTGGGTGTGGTGGCGGAAACCGACGTGGCCCAGGCGCTGGCCGAGCAGCTGCAGATGCGCTGGCTGCGTGCGGAAGAGTTTCCCGACCTGCTGCCCGACGTGCCGGGCCTGCTGGCCAGCTTTCTGGATGCGCAGTGCGTCTGCCCCATTTCACTGCAGGACGGCGTGCTCGAAGTGGCCATGTCCGTGCCTCAGGACCCCTTCATCACCAAGGCGCTGCGCCTGGCCACGGGGCTGCAGATCAAGCCCGTGCTGGCGCTGGAGGCCGACATCCGCAAG
Organism: Delftia sp. WY8; assembly: GCF_018437695.1. Classification (NCBI taxonomy): domain Bacteria; kingdom Pseudomonadati; phylum Pseudomonadota; class Betaproteobacteria; order Burkholderiales; family Comamonadaceae; genus Delftia; species Delftia sp. WY8. The sequence continues at coordinate 2,678,273 of NZ_CP049795.1, read as the reverse complement.
GCACTGTCCGAAGCAGGCCAGGAACCCGAAGGGGAAGAAGGCCAGGACTGGGAATCGGACGCCACGGGTGGCGACTTCGTCGAACATCTGAAGGACCTGGCCAGCGAGGCGCCCGTCATCCGCCTGGTCACAGGCATCATTTCCCGCGCCATCGAGCTGCACGCCTCCGACATCCACCTCGAGCCCTTTGAAGCCGGCCTGCAGGTGCGCTACCGCATGGACGGCGTGATCCACGCGGCCGAACTCGTGCCGCCCCGGCTGAGCGCGGCCGTCGGCTCGCGCGTCAAGCTGCTAGCCCATCTGGACATTGCCGAGCGCCGCCTGCCGCAGGACGGCCGCATCAAGACCCGCGCCAAGGGCCGCGAACTGGACCTGCGCGTCTCCACCGCGCCCACGGTGCATGGCGAGAGCATCGTCATGCGGGTGCTGGACCGCGCCAGCGTGAGGTTGCGTCTGGAAAGCATGGGCTTCGAGGCGGACACGCTCGAGAAATTCAACACGCTGCTGGCCAAGCCGCACGGCATTGTGCTGGTCACGGGCCCCACGGGCTCTGGCAAGACCACCACGCTGTATGCAGCCCTGTCCAAGATCGACGCGGTTTCCAACAAGATCATCACCGTCGAGGACCCGGTCGAATACCAGCTCGACGGCATCAACCAGATCCAGGTCCATCCCCAGATCGACCTGACCTTCGCCAACGCCCTGCGCTCCATCCTGCGCCAGGACCCGGACATCATCATGATCGGCGAAATGCGTGACGGAGAAACCGCGCAGATCGCCGTGCAGTCCGCCCTGACAGGTCACCTGGTGCTGTCCACGCTGCACACCAACACCGCCGCAGGCGCCGTCACCCGCATGCGCGACATGGGGGTGGAGAGCTACTTGATCACCTCCTCGGTCAACGGCGTGCTGGCCCAGCGGCTGGTGCGCACGCTGTGCTCGCGCTGCAAGCAGCCCGACACACTGCCGACGGCCGCCATCGAGGGCAGCGGCCTCAAGCGCTTTCTGCGCGAGGGCTCGCCCATCTACCGCGCCGTCGGCTGCGAGCACTGCCGCGGCACGGGCTACAAGGGGCGTACCGGCATCCACGAACTCATGGTCATCGACGAGCCGCTGCGCCGCGCCATCATCGAAGGCCAGGATGCCAACGCCCTGCATGCCATGGCCGCCAAGAGCGGCATGCTGAGCCTCTATGACGACGGCCTGCGCAAGGTGGCCTCGGGCGTCACCACGCTCGACGAAGTGCTGCGCGTGACCCAGGACCAGAGCGATGCCTGATTACAGCTGGGAGGCCGTGGACAGCCGCGGTCAGATGGTCAAGGGCACTTTTTCCGCTGCGGCCGTGGCCGAGGTGGTGGTGCACCTGCGCAAGAGCCGCCTGTCGCCCATCAAGGTCGAGGAAGCCGCAAGCCTGGGCAATGTGCCGCTGGCGGCGCGTGCGCTCAAGAAAGGCCGCATCAAGGCCGACGACATCCAGGGCATGACCACCGAACTGGCCATCATGATGCGTGCCGGCCTGTCGCTGGACAATGCGCTCAAGGTCCTGGTGGAGATGAGCCACAAGGTGCAGATGCAGGCCATGCTCCAGTCCGTGCTCGACAGCGTCAAGGCCGGCATGCCGCTGAGCCAGGCGCTGGGCAAGCACCATGACCTGTTCGGCGACTTCTATATCAACATGGTGCGCTCGGGCGAGGCCAGCGGCCAGATGTCGGGTGTGCTCAACCGGCTGGTGGAACACATGGCGCGCCAGCGTGCCCTGCGCGACAGCGTGGTCTCGGCCACCATCTATCCGGCCATCCTGCTGGGCGTGGCCGTGCTGTCCCTGGTGGCCATGCTGGGCTTCGTGGTCCCGCAGTTCGAGCAGCTCTTCAACGACATGGGCGACGCGCTGCCCCTTCCCACGCAGTTCGTGATGGGGCTGGGCCATGCGTTTCGCAGCTACGGCTGGGCGGTGTTCATCGTGCTGGGCGCGCTGGGCTGGGCCTTTTCCCGCTGGGCCAAGAGCCCCAAGGGCCGCCAGACCTGGCAATCGTGGCTGCTGGGCCTGCCGGGCCTGGGTGGCGTGGTGCGCAAGTACCAGCTCACCTTGTTCAGCCGATCGCTGGGCACGCTGCTGGGCAACGGCGTCACGCTGCTGACCGCACTGCGCATTGCCAGCGACACGGTCTCCAACGTCGCCATCCGCGAGCGCCTGGAAAAAATGGGTCCCATGGTCAAGGAAGGCCATCGCATGGCCCATGCTGCCCAGAAAACCGGAGAATTCGAGCCCCTGGCCCTGAATCTGGTGCGGGTGGGCGAGGAAACCGGCCGCCTGGGCGACATGATGCTGGAGCTGTCCAACATATTGAACCGCGAGGTCGAAAACGCGATCAAACGCCTCCTGACCATGCTGGAGCCGGCGCTGATCTTGGTCCTCGGTATCCTTATCGCCTCCATCATCGTGTCGATCCTGCTCGGAATCCTGTCCGTCAACGATCTGGCCGTCTGATGAATCTGAATTGTCTGAAAGGTATGTAGAAGATGATGCGCATGCAAAAGCAACTGTCCTCCCGCGCCCGCAAGCGTGGCTTCACGCTGATCGAACTGCTGGTCGTGCTGGCCATCCTGACCCTGCTGGCCGGCCTGGTCGGCCCCAAGGTGCTGAACCAGTTGGGCGGAGCCAAGACCAAGACGGCCGGCGTGCAGATTGCCGACATCGAAAAGGCGCTGGAGCTGTACAAGCTCGACGTGGGCCGCTATCCCACCTCGCAGCAAGGCCTGGATGCGCTGGTCAAGCAGCCCGCTGGCGTCGCCGGCTGGGCAGGCCCTTACCTGAAGGGTGGCGTGCCGAATGATCCCTGGAACAACCCTTACCGCTACACCTACCCGGCTGCCAATGGCGACCTGGAAATCCTCTCGCTGGGTTCCGACGGCACACCTGGTGGCGAGGGCGAGGCCTCCGATATCCGCAACACCAAGTAAGTTGCTGGTCTGACGCCGTAGTGCAACGCTGCCTCCGTGCCGGGAATATGTCTTGAAGCGCGCCCATGGTTTCACGCTGATCGAGTTGCTGGTGGTCTTCGGCATCCTTGCCGCCATCATCGGCATCGTGCCGCCTGCCATGGGCAAGCTGCGCGATGCCGTGGACTATAGGCAGACGGTGCAGGACGTGACGGCCCTGCTGCGCAAGGCGCGCCAGCAGGCCACGTTGCAGGGCATGCCCGTGGCATTTGCGGTCAATACGAATAGTCGGCAGTACGGCATCGCCGGCCAGGCCACGGCCAAGCTGCCCGACAGCCTGACGGTGCAACTGACCACGGCAGCCGGCATGGCCCTGCCTGACGGCAGCCAGACCATCGTCTTCCTGCCCGAGGGCGGTGCCACGGGCGGCAGCATTTCGCTCGCCCGCGCGCAAAGCGGCAGCGGCGTGCGTCTGCGTGTGGACTGGCTGTCCGGCCAAGTCACCAAAGAGGCCCTGTAGTGCGTCGGCGCGCTGGAGCCCGCACCCGGGTGCGGGGCATGACCTTGCTGGAGCTGTTGGTGGCGTTGACCATCATGGCTATCTCGGTTGCGATGATCTATCGCGCCGTGGGTGGATCGGCGCGTGGCGTCGCAAAGCTCGAACAAGCTCAGGGGGCAGCCCTGCTGGCAGATTCGTTGATGGATGCATTTCCAATGGTTGACGCTGCCGGAGTGCAAACATCTGGGCAGGACGGCCCTTATGCCTGGCAAGTGGCCTCGGCACCATTTCCTGTCAGCGATTTACCAGAGAGAGCGGTGCCATTGCATACCTTGCGCATCACCATCACGGCGGAGGGGCGCAGTTGGCTGTATGAAACCCTGCGTCCCCAGCGGCCTTTGCAGCCAGGTGAGGTGACGCGATGAAGGCGCGCCAGCAAGGCTTCACTCTGGTCGAGCTTCTGGTCGCCATGGTTCTGCTGTCCATGCTCACGCTGGGCCTGGCATCGGTGATGTCCACGGTATCGCAGACGCAGGAGCGTGTCGATGCGCGCCTTGATCGAATGGACCATCTGCGCGTGTCCGTTGGTTTTCTGCGCTCGGTCATGGGTCAGGCCTCGGGTGTAAGGCGGCTGGCAGGCATTCGCAAGCAGGGGGAAAGCGAGCTGTTCTTCCAGGGCGGGCCCCAGGGAATGCGCTGGCTGGGCATCATGCCTGCACGCTTCGGTGCGGGCGGGCGCACCCATTTTCAACTGTCTGTCGAAGGCGATGCGCTGGTGCTGCGCTTCGCACCATGGCAGGGCCAGGATGTCGAGCCTGACTGGGCCCAAAGCCAGTCTTATGTGCTTGATCGTGGCGTCACTGCTTTTGCCTTGCGTTACCAGAACGCCCGGTTGGGTGTGGCACATTGGCAGCCGCAATGGGGCCCCGAGAAGGACAACGACAAGGAACTGCCATCTGCCGTACAGATCGAGGTGCAGACGGATCGTGGCCCATGGCCACTGACAATCATTGCCATGCGTACGCCTGCGGGGTCGAATCCCGCAAGTTCCGGTAGGGCTGTGCTGGGAGGAGGCTAGTTCTGATGAGATTCGACAGTGCGAAGCCTCTGCGGGAGCGGTTGAACGAGCGTGGCATGGCGCTGGTGCTTGTACTGTGGATTGTGGCGGCCATGGCCATTTTCGCCAATAGCCTTGGGGGTGTCGTGCGCAGGGAGGCTGCAATAGCCGGGGTGGCACGCCAGACTACGGAATCGCGAGCCATTGGCGAGGCCGCCATTTATCAGCTTTTACAGCGCATGGCGCTCAAACCCATGGATGTCCGTGAGTTTACGGTGGTGCCCGTGCCAGTGGCGGGCAGGATAATAGATGTCGCCATCACCCCCTGGAGTGGTTTGGTCAACATCAACGATGCTCCCCCCGCGCTTTTGTCGCGTCTCTTGTCCCGGGCCGCAGGCATGGACGGTGGGGCAGCCGATGCTTTGGCGCAGGCCATTGTTCAGGCCCGGCTGGTGTCGGGTGGAACACGGCCATTGCGGCCAGCCTGGGATGCTCCAGAAGACCTGTTGCAGGTGCCTGGCATGACTTATGGAGTTCTTGCCAGCATCCGGGACTTTATCGTCGCGGACTCTGATGGTCGGGGCAGTGTCAATCCGGCGGCCTCACCAGAATCCATGCGGCCGTGGCTGGAGGAGGGAGGCGTCACACTGCAGCAAGGTATTGCCAGCTCCCGGTTTTCATTCATTGCCAAGGTGCCCTTTGATGGAGCGGGCGATGCCTTGGTCGTGCGCCAAGTGGATTTGGCTGGCGGAGGCCGGCCGGGAAATCTGCCATGGGTCCTTCTCTCGGCCTCCCAGGCCTGGAGGGGGCGCATATAGCGCCTTATTTGCCAAGAAAGGAAGAATTTCGACATGGCACAACGTTTGAAGGGGTGGCAAGGAATATGTCGTTGCTGACTTCCGATGCGAAGCTGTTTGGTATTGACCTGAGTTCGCTCGGAGGTCAACTGCGGGAAGCCTGGCAGCAGTTGGAGCGCCTGCCGCTGCTACGCCGCTGCATGCCTTCCTCGCCGATGCAAGTCCATGGAGTGAATGTGCCTGCAGGCACCATTGCACTAGTTCGAGGGGACCGTCTGCGTTGGGGAGAGCGCATACAGACGAATGAAGGAGCGTCGACTGCGTATGCCGCCGTTTTGCTCTCTGCAGACAAGGTGCTTTTGCGCAGTCTGCGCTTGCCGTCCATGCCGCCTAAAGCATTGCAAGGTGCTGTATTACTGGATGTGCAGACCATGTCGCCATTCGGGGAAGATCAGACACTTTGGGCTCATGTCGTGCGCCCGGGCGCGCAGCTGTCTGCTGCACAGCAAGTGGATGTGGTAATCACTTCCCGCAGTCTGGTTGCAGAGGAGTTGCAGGAGCATTACGCCAACTTGCCGCAGGGCTCGGTACCTGAGGTCTGGGTCAACGCCGGGGCAAACCCGATCATGTTGACCGGCTTTGGTGAGCAGCGCAGGCTGCAGCTTGAGGCAAAGCAACGACGCTGGCTGGTGGCTGGCCTGCTCGGGACGCTGGTTCTGGCTATCGGATTGGCCATCACTCCCACGGCGCAGTTGCGGCTGCGTGCCATCGATGCTGGTAATCAACTTGCCAAGCTGACCCGGTCCACCTCGGAAGTGGTTGGCAAGCGGCAAGGATTGATGGCCGAAGCTGAAAGTGTGTCCGAACTCCTCGCTCGCCAGCAGCAGCAGATTGACCATGTTCGAGTAATGGCCGCGCTGACCCGGGTGCTGCCTGACGACACGGCAGTGCAGCGGGTACAGATCAAGGGCACGAAATTGAGCGTGCAAGGCCTGAGTGACAATACCTCCGAAGTGGTCGAGCTGCTGTCGCGGGAGCCAGGTTTTCGTGAAGTCCGCCTGCCCAGCGCGGTGACGCGCGCCTCCCGCTCCAGCAAGGAGAGCTTTGCACTGGAAGCTGTAATCGATCCTGCAATTCTTGGATTGCATGCATCAGAGGATGCGCCCAAGGAAAATCCGGCATCGGATGCGCCCGAAGGGCAACACCCTCCACAGGAAGGCGCATGACAAATATGAATTCAAAGCGGGCTTGGCGCCAGTGGGCCATCCTGGCTGTGCTGGTCGGAATGCTGCTGCTGCCCCTGATCTTGGTCGGGCTGTGGGTGCATGCGAAGCATCAGTGGGGGCAGGAGCAGTTGGCCACGCTGGAGCCGCGCTATGCCCGGCTTCTTGGCATGCAGCAACAGGAAGAAGAGATCCAGCAGGCTCTGAAGCGCGTTGCACAGGCCAAGGCCAACCACATCTATCCGGGGGAGAACGATACCACCCAGACTGGCAATGCCATACAACAGCGTTTGCGCACGGCAATGGATCGAGCTGGTTTGTCTATTGTGAGCAGCCAAGTCCGTCCCAATCCGGAGGAAGGCCCCTATGAACGCATTGACGTCATCATGTCTACCGAAGGGGAGTGGCCAGCCATCCAAATGGCACTCATATCCCTGCGCGACATAACGCCCACCATCTGGCTCGAAGACGTCGAGTTCAACCTTCAGGCCGGGCTTCTGAATGTCAGCCCCAAAGTTGCTCCGAGGTTGAGTGCGCAGTTCACCTTCAGCATTCTCCGGAGCAAGACATCGTGAAGCAGATCAACTGGTTGGGTTGGGCGACAGCGTCCATCCTGGTACTGCTTGTGGGGGGGCTGGCCTGGGCCTGGTTCACTCCGCAATTGGATATCAAGAACAGCACATGGCAGCCGCCTGCCCCTGTCAAGGCGGACATCCAGGCGCTGCTTCCCAAGCAGCCGCAGGCACCGTCGCCAGAGTCCCGGAAGGACGACCAATTGCTGCTACAGATGCAGGAGCGGCCTCTATTCGCCCTCAGTCGCAGGCCGCCACCTCCACCACCACCTCCTCCACCACCCAAGAAGGATGAGCCTCCTCCAGAGCCTGATCATTGGGCGATGGCCAAGATATCCGGGGTCTTTGATGGCCCTGTCGTTGGGGCCATCGTGCAGTATGAGGGCAAGGAGCAGCGTCTGATGCTGGGCCAGAGCCTTGGCGGGTGGAAGCTGTTGAGCGTGCAAGGGCGGGAAATCGAGTTGGAGCGCAACGGCGTGCAACGCAGGATCGCCCTGACCAAGGCAGCGATGGACAAAGAGCCCGCGGTATCGCCAAGTAGCCGTCCGAGAACTACTGCTCCTGTGTATCAAGGGCAGTCTTCGCCGCAAGCCGCTGCAGTTTTTGATCCACGTGATGCAAGTCGAACTCTTAGGCCCGCTCCATCCCCAGCAGGGAGCCCTGGCGACGGAGCCGTGCGCTGATTAAGCGCCAGGAACCCAACAATCAGTCAAGAAAATTTATGCAACTGCCTAATCGTCCTATCCGAACCGCATTGGCGCTTGCCGTGTGCCAGTTGCTGCTGGCCTGCGCGCAGCCTGCAAAGAATAATTTCGTCAGCCATTTCCGTACCGATCTTTCTCAGGGCGACTATGTATTTCTCCCGGATGGTGAAGAGCAAGCGGGCAAGAAGTCTGACGATTCGGCGCAATCGCAGCAGCCCCGGATTCTCGAGGGCACTGGAAAATTGCTGGGCGAGGCCAAGACCTTTCCTCCGGTGACAGGAGCGCCTGTCAAGCTCAACTTCGAAGATGCTCCGCTGGCCCAAGTGGTGCGTACCGTGCTGGGAGACATTCTTGGCCTGGACTACGTGCTTCACCCCCCGATTGCGGGAAATGTCACGCTGAGCACTCGCAACAATATTCCTGCCGACCAGGCGCTGAATCTGCTGGAGACCGCATTGCAGGCCAACGGCATGGCCATGGTTCGCGATGCGCGCGGCACCTACCATGTCGGCCGTGTCGACGCCCTCAAGAGCATTGGTGCCACGGTGCGCCAAGCCACGACATCCACTCCGCTGGCCCCAGGCTACGGGACTATCATCGTGCCCCTTCAGTACATTGGCGCCAACGAGATGGCGGCCATCTTGCGCCCGATGGTGCCTGGCGACGCCATCGTGCGGGTGGACAACATCCGCAATCTGCTGGTCATGGCGGGATCTCGGGCGCAGGCCGAAGGCTGGCTGGACATGGTGCGCACTTTTGACGTGAACCTGCTCGAGGGAATGTCGGTAGGGGTGTTCCCTCTTAAATATGTCTCCATCCAGGAAGTCAGCGCTGCCTTGCAGTTGATGAATGGTGGGGGCGGCGGTGCAGCAGCGCCTGCAGCCGCGGGTGCGGCCAGGGCAGGCACCAGTGGTGTTGCGGGTGCGGCACCTGCGGCGAATGCGGCAGCGGGGGCTGCAGCGCTTACGGAAGCCAACCCCTTGTTCGGCGCGCTGCGCATCATGCCCATTGAACGGCTCAACAGCATCCTTGTCATCACGCCACGCGCCGCTTACCTGGACGAGGCGCGCCGTTGGATCGCCAAGCTGGACCAGCCGGGCTCCGGAGGCGCAGCGCCTCAGTTGAACATCTATCGCGTGCAAAACGGCAATGCCAAGCACCTTGCGGGTGTTCTGGCGGGCATCTTTGGCGGCGCATCCTCTGGCAGTACGGCGAACAGTGGGGTTGCTCCCGGGCTGGGAACGTCCACTTCGGGAGCCTCGGGCTTTGGTAACAACAGTTTCGGCAATAGCGGCTTCGGTAGCAGTGGCGGCTTCGGTAGCAGTGGCGGCTTCGGTAGCAGTGGCGGCTTCGGTAGCAGTGGCGGCTTCGGTAGCAGTGGCGGCTTCGGTAGCAGCGGCAGTTTCGGCAATAGCGGATTCGGCTCGAATTCGGGTCAGCGGTTTGGGTCCGGGATGACATCTGGGTTCGGCAACCAGACGGGCACCGGCCAAGGCACGGGCTCGGTCACTGCCACGTTGGGCAGCGTCCGGGTCATGGCGGATGAACTCAACAACTCGGTTCTTGTCTGGGGCACGCCCGCAGAGTACGAGCGTATTGAAGCGTCACTCAAGAAGCTGGATCTGCCGCCCACCCAGGTGTTGATTGAAGCCAGCATTGTGGAGGTGACGCTCAATGACACATTGCGCTATGGATTGCAGTGGGCCTTCAGCGGCGATGTGGGCAATAAAGGCTATAGCGGGAATGGCGGGGTGTTGGGTCAAGGTGGGGAAGGCCGCCCGCCCGGTGCTGCAGCCTTGGACGCTGCCACAGGAGGACTGGCTGATTTGAGCCTTGGACAGGGCTTTAACTACACGCTCAAAAACTCCTTGGGCAATATCAAAGCTGTGCTGACTGCTCTGGCGGGCAAGACCCAGGTGAAGGTGGTCGCGAGTCCCACGCTGATGGTGCTGGATAACCATCCGGCGGCTATCGCTGTAGGTACGCAGCAGCCTTACAAATCCGGTACCACCGTCACTGGTACTTCAGGGACCACCATCGACAATTTTTCGTACAAGGACACAGGCGTAAATTTGCAGGTCGTCCCTTCTGTCAATGCCGGAAATCTTGTCACTATGACAGTCAATCAGTCCGTGACGGATGTGGGAGCCAGGGATGAAGTGACTCAACAACGTGCCTTCTTGCAGCGGCAGATATCGAGCCGTGTGGCTGTGCGATCAGGGGAGTCCATCGTCATGGGTGGTCTGATCCAGGAAAATTCGAGTGAAGGTCGTTCCGGAATACCTTATTTGTATGATCTGCCCGTGGTTGGCAACCTGTTTGGTTCCACCAACAACTCGGGTGCACGAACCGAACTGATCGTCATCATCACCCCTCGTGTCGTGCGAACTGACATCGACGTGCGTGAAGTCAGTGACGATCTGCGTGAGCAGATGCGTGCCTTGGCGCCCACACTGAAGTCATCATCTTCGTCGTCACTGCCTCCTGCCGGTTCGTCAAAGGCTTCTGTGGAGGTCGGTCCTCTCACGCCAGTCCCGCGCTGAAGTCGCTGTGTTCCTTGGGAACGTTTGAAGGCCACGGGCCTCCAACCCCACCTCTTTTTCTGGAGATATAAAACGCATGAACCACTCGATACTTGTCTCTGCCTCGGTGCTGCGCCCGCGTTGGCTGCAATGGGGCGTGGGCCTGGCTTGCGCTACCGTTCTGGCAGGTTGCGCCACAACGTCGGATCAGGCCCAGGGACCTGAAGATACTGTCAACAAGCGCTCGGCTGCCTATCTGAAGGCGCGTCAGGCGGGGGAGCTGGATGCGGCATACGCCTACCTCACGCCTTCCTATCGCGCGCTCAAGACCAAGGAGCGCTTCCGCCTGGAGAACGGTGTGGCGACCACACTGAAGGGGGGGGAGCGGCTTTCGACGAACTGTGATCCCGAACGCTGCGTGATACGTCGTAACTTCACGACCACGGCGCCAAGCATGCCTGGGGTCGATGTGCCCATCAGCATCACCGAAGCGTGGGTGCTTGAAGACGGTCAGTGGTGGCTTTTCCTGGACTGACCCCAGAAACCGCTGGGCTCAAAGATAAATGTCAGGGATAATTCGCCGTCCCTGTAGCGGCGCCAGCCAGGCAAGTGTTGTTTTTTTCGCAAAATCATGCTTGCGTGCTCCCAAAAAGCCACATGTTGGCTTAACTGGCTGTGCTACGATTCCTCGGCGATCAATCGTGGTGGTTGCAACTACCTTATCTTTTTTACTGGAGATAGTTCTTATGAAGAAAAATGTTCTGGCCCTGAGCATTGCTGCCATGGTTGGTGGCCTGGGCTTTGCAGGTGCGGCATCGGCCGACGTGATCCGCGGTAACGGTGCTGTTCCTTCTGCTACTCAGCTGGGTCTTTCCAATGCAACTGGTTTTGAACTGAACGAAGGCGGCACGGGTCACAACCTGGTGGTGCCTTACTTCACCGCCCAGAACGGCAACATGACCGTGCTGCACCTGGTGAACACCGACACTCTGAACGGCAAGGCCGTGAAGGTTCGTTTCCGTGGCGCTGCCAACTCTGACGACCTGATGGACTTCCAAGTCTTCCTGTCGCCCCAGGACGTGTGGACTGCTGCTGTGACCCAAGGTTCCAACGGCATCCTGCAACTGGTCAGCTCCGACAACACCTGCACGCTGCCCAAGCTGAACTCGGCTCCCATGGCAGTGGACGGTGGCAAGGTGGCTGGCAAGGCTGGCTTCTTCAACGGCACGACCGCTCGTCTGAACCCCAAGCTGTCGGCTGACGCCCAAGCTGCTGGTTCGCGTGAAGGCTACGTTGAAATCTTCAACATGGCTGACATCCCGAGCACTTCTGTCTACGGTGGTGGTACTACCGGTGCACGTTCGGCTCTGTACAAGACCATCAAGCACAACGCTGCTGGCGTGGCTGAGTGCGACAGCTCTGTCCTGAACACTGCTGTTCTGAACACCAACTACACGGTGGAAGGTGACGCTGCTGCGGCTGGCCTGGCTACCCCGACCACAGGTCTGCTGGGTGACTGGTACATCATGAACGTGCCCCAGACCACCACGTTCTCCGGCGCTGCTACGGCTCTGACCGCAGTGGCTAATGGCGTGCCTGCTCGCGGCAACTTCGTGCTGTTCCCTCAGCGTGCCAACTCTGTTGACGCAGCGACTGCCAACAACGTGACGGCTGACCCGCTGTTCCGTACGCTGAATGTCGGCACTAGCAAGACTGCAGCTGGCGCCGTTTCCGGTGGCAGCTTCACGAACCCCGTGATCGCTGCTGGCGAATACGACCTGCCCGACATGTCGACGCCTTACTTCACGGCCGTTGGCGCTACCGCTCCCTTGGCTCAGGCTCAGGCGCTGTCGCAACAGCTGGCAACCCGCAACGTGCTGAACCAGTATGCCAACGACGCTGTTGTGTCCGGCAAGACTGACTGGGTGTTCTCCATGCCCACCCGTCGCTACAGCGTCGCTCTGAACTACAATGGTTCGGGCACTGCAGCAGCTGACGCAGCGTTCCGCGTGTTCTCTTCGGACATCCTGGGCGTCAATGGCACGGCCTTCTTCCACGGCGGCAACACTGCGGTCACCGGCTCGACTGGCGATGCCAAGATCTGCGTGAACGCTGATGGCCAGACCTTCTACGGTCGTGAAGAAGAGTTCAAGGAAAGCGGCGCCATCCTGTCGCCTGGTCAAGTGCAGCAAGTTCGCTTCTGCGGCGAAACCAGCGTGCTGAGCTTCGCTGACTCCGGTACCTCGGTGCTGGGTGCCACGGTTGCTCGCCAAGACACTGGCAACTCTGCCTACACTCGCGGCTGGGCTAACGCCAACGTGAACAACGGTGGTGCTGGTCTGCCTATCGTGGGCGCTTCCTTCCAGAAGCTGACCAACCCCAGCGCAAGCACTGGCTTCTCTGGCACCTACGGTATCACCTGGCCTCACCGCCACGTGCGTCCTGTGGCTCAATAATTTGTTTGCGTGAGCAAGCAACTTAAAGCCTAAATAGCACTCAAAAAAGCGGGACGCAAGTCCCGCTTTTTTTATTTGTATTGAGAGAACACACCAACCATGCAAGTGATCAAGTCTGTTTTTCCCTCCCTGTCGCACACCTCGGTGAGTCTGGCCCTTGTGACTGGTTGCCTGTTGTGCACCTCGGCCTGGGCCGACGATGCCAAGGTCCTGATGGATGGTCCGTCCAAGATCACGGCAGCCGATGTAAATACAGATGCCCAGCGCATGCCAGAGCCGCTGCGCAGCCAATTTCTGGCCGATCCCAAGAAGGTCGAGCAAGTTGTTTCCAATCTTTACATCCGCCGTGCTTTGGCCGATGAGGCGCAAAGGCAAGGCCTGGAAAAACAGGCGGATGTATCCGCTGCGCTGCAGTTGGCCCGTGACAAGGTCCTGTCAGATGCTTGGCTGCTGCAAATGCAGACCAAGCACAAGCTGTCCGACCAACTGGCCGAGGCTCAGGCCCGCAATGTGTACAACGCCAATCGCACGCGCTTCGAGCATCTGGAGCAGATCCAAGTGCGTCACATCCTGATTGCGGGCGACACACCTGAGTCCAAGAGCAAGGCTGAGGAACTGCTGGACCGACTCAAGAAGGGTGCAGACTTTGCTGAATTGGCCAAGGAGAATTCGGCTGACAAGGGTAGCGCTGCAAAGGGTGGTGATCTGGGTTACTTCGAGGGTGGACGGATGGTGCCCGAATTCGATCAGGCGGCTTTTGCGCTCAAGACTCCAGGCTCGCTCAGCGAACCTGTGAAGACCCAGTTCGGCTACCATATCCTGCGTCTCGAGGCTCGTCGCCCGGCCGGCGTGCAACCCTATTCCGAAGTGAGGGAGCAGCTGCTGACCGAAGTGCGCAACAAGGCTGTGCAAACCGCGATCGATGCGGAAGTCGAGAAGCTGCAGGGCAAGGGCAAGATCGACGCCGAGGCAATCCGCGCCTACAGCGCGGGTGTTAGCAAGCGCTAAGCGCCAAAGGAGCCGCGGGCACTGGTTCGTGGCTGCAAAAACTGACAATCTTTGCGCAAGCTACCCATGTAGCAGTGACACATCACGTGTGTAATGCGCGAAAATCGCAAGTTTGGCATGAATGAAGTGCTGCGCCACCGTTTCTGGGGCGCGGCGCTTTTGCTTTACAACGCATGTACTCTCTACTCGGCGAATGCCGCGCGCTGTGGCAGGCCCGCAGCCTGCTGTGGGTGATGACCCGGCGCGAGGTGGCGGCTCGCCATGCAGGCACGGCCGCTGGCGTGCTCTGGCCCTATCTGCAGCCGCTGCTCACGGTGGCAGCCTACTATCTTGTCTTTGACGTGGTGTTCTCCATGCGCCTGGGGGATAACGCGCCCACGCATGCCGTAGGTGCGTTCCTGGTCGTGGGCGCCTTGCCCTGGATGGCGTTCTGCGATGCCACGTCGCGCGGCATGAACAGTCTCATTGAGGCGGGCGGCATCCTGCAGAAGAACCCTTTGCCGCCTGTGCTGTTCCCCCTGCGGGCCGTCTTGGCCAGCAGCGTGATCTTCGGGCCGTTGCTCGTGCTGGTGGCTCTGGCCTATCTGCCGCAGCATGGATTGAACGCATCAATGCTGGCCTTGGCACCACTGTTGCTGGGTCAATTGCTGCTGTGCGCACTGCTGGCCTATGCACTGGCCATCTTGACGGCGGCGCTGCGTGACGTAGGCCAGCTGGTGACTTTCCTTTTGTCGGTGGGGATTTATCTGTCGCCCATTCTGTTTCCCTTGGCCTTGTTCCCCGAGCGGTGGCGCTGGGTGCTCTGGGCCAACCCCATGACGGCGCTGGTGCTGGGTTACCAGAACGTATTGCTTCAGGGGCTGTGGCCTCAGATCTCCGTGTGGGTGGCGATTGCCGCATGGCTGTTGGTGCTGGCCATACTGCTCAACGGCCTGGTGCGGCGTAGCCGCGATCAATTGGTGGACTGGCTATGAACGCCAAGCATGTCGAGCTGCCCGAAGATCTGGTCCTGCGCGTGCGTGACCTGGGCAAGGAATACAAGCTCTATCCGTCACCGCGTGCACGTTTCAAGGCGCTGCTGACGGGCGCTGCCACGCACCGCAGCCATTGGGCGCTGCGCGATGTATCGTTCGAGCTGCGCCGCGGCCAGTGCATTGGCGTGATTGGCGACAACGGCGCAGGCAAGAGTTCGCTACTCAAGCTGCTGGCGGGCACCTTGCAGCCGAGTTGCGGGACGATAGAGCGGGTGGGCCGGGTGACGGCCATCCTTGAGTTGGGTGCGGGCTTCCACCCTGATTTCAGCGGCCGGGACAATCTGTATTTCGGCGGCAGCCTGATTGGTATCAGTCCCGAACGCATGCGCGAGCTGGAGCCTGAGATTGCTACATTTGCCGAGCTGGGTGAGGCGATGGAGCGACCGGTCAAGACCTATTCGTCAGGCATGACCGTTCGGTTGGCATTTGCGCTGGTGACGGCGGTGCAGCCGGATGTGCTGATCATCGATGAGGCATTGGCTGTGGGCGACCAGCATTTCCAGAAGAAATGCATAGAGCGCATCATGGCGTTCCGCAACAGCGGCTGCACCATCCTGTTCTGCTCCCACAGTCCATATCACATTCGCCATCTCTGCGATGCTGCGCTGTGGCTGCGCGGAGGGCAGGTGGCGCAGTTCGGTGATACAGAGCAGGTGCTTGCTGCCTACGATATGCACACCCGGGAGCGCCAGGAGCGCGAGCAGCAGGCATTGAACGGTGCAGCTGTATCCGAAACCTTGGGAGGTAGAGAGGATGCCAAGGTGTGTGAAGCAGAGGCTCCGTCATCTGGGCCTGTAGCTGCCGTCGACAGCGGCACGGCCTGCATCCTCTCTGTGGATGTAAAGGATCTGGCCGAGCCCGTGGGTGATCAGCCTGGTCTGCTGCAGAGCCAGGACCTGGTCGTGACCATCACGGCGCGTGGGCGCGGCAACGAACGCCCGCACATAGGCTTCATGATCGAACAGTCCAAGGGGGTGGGAATCACCTCGCTGGCAACCCATGAAGATGGTGTGTTCCCGCGCAAGTTGGCGGATGGAACCTGGCAGACGGTGCTGACCTTTCCTGATCTGCCGCTGCACAGCGGTGATTATGTGATCAGTGCCTTCCTGTTCGACGAGACAGGCTTGGCCGTCTATGACGAGTGGTTCCAGTTCCTGCATTTGCGCTTCATCTTTCCAAAGCCGCTGCCTGGGCTGGTACGCCTTCCTCACCACTGGAGCTGAATGATGGCGCAGGAGTCGACACAATTGCAGCACCACGCTTCATCCACCGGCGAGGCGAGCAGAGGTGTCGATCCGCGCCTGAATCTGCTCAAGGTGCTGGCATCCTTCGCCGTGATCATGGTGCACACGGCGGTTCTGCGGGTCTCTCAGGTAGACATGCACAGCCTGGGCTGGTGGGTGGCCAATATCGGCGATGCGGCAGGGCGTTTCGGCAGCTCGATGTTCGTGATGGTCGGAGGCGCCGTATTGCTTGCGCGTCCCGCCGAGCGTGATCCCTGGGGTTTTGTCGGCCAGCGATTGTCCCGCCTGCTGCCTGCACTGCTGTTCTGGTCGGTGTTCTATTTCACTTGGCGTGAATGGATGTGGGGCGGCATCACTTGGCCCGGTATCGTGCAGGATGTCGTGCTGGGTAGCCCCTGGTACCACCTGTGGTTCATGTACATGATGCTGGGCCTATATCTGATGATGCCGGCCATGCGTTACGCAGTCCTGGGTGTGGGGGAGGGGCCAGGCTGGCGCCACCTTTTGATGGTGGCGGCAGGAATGACCTGGTTTGCCTCCATCGCTCAGACGCTGCAAAAGACATCACATGCCAGTTTCATCGGTCTGGCACCCTTGTTTGTGGTCTATTTTCTGGGCGGCTACTATCTGCTGCGGCGTCCGGTGCGCGTTGCCACCTGGCAGCTTGTGTCCGGTGTCTTGCTGGCCGTTGCTGGCATGGCGGTTGGCGTGGCGGTGGCCTATCCGGCGCTCAAGGATTGGGCCTTCGTGCTTTTCTACAGCAACCGCAGCCCCTTTGCGATGTTGCTGACTTTCTCGGTGTTTTTGCTGGCATTGCGCCTGCCGCCCCAAGCCGTGCCCGCCTGGGTCAACCACTTGGGCAAGGCGACCCTGGGCATCTATGCCATCCACCCATTCTGGATCGACATGCTGGCGCGCTGGGGCTATGGCCTGCCGCAGGCAGGCGGATACTGGCCAGTACTGACGCTGGTGGTGTTTGCCTTGTCTGCCCTGACCTCGCTGACTCTTTTTTCGATTCCCGGGTTGAGGCGCCTGGTGAGCTGAGGTCGGCGGCAAAGCCGATCTCTCGCAATTTTTGATATACCGATGAATACAACGAATTCTTCCCCCGCGATAACCAGTGAAGGACAGCGACTGTTGCTTGAGGCGCAGCAGCTTTTGGTTCAAGGAGACTTGGCTGGAGCAGCCCAGGTCCTGGTGCGGGCCCGCAGCGAGCGCGATACGCTGCTTCAGGCGCATGAACTGATTGAGGCCCATGGCCTTGTGGGCTCGTTCTCCAACATCATGGGGCTGGAGTGCCGGATTTCGCCCCAGGACGATATCTTCGGATTTTTCTGCGGCCACCCTTCCAGCCTGAATCCCCTGCGCGACTACTTCGCCGACGGTTGGCGCACGCTGTCGGAGCTGATGCTGCTGCTGGAAGCCGTGGACAAGCCTTTGCTGCGCACGGCCAGCGTCCTGGAGTTCGCGAGTGGTCACGGCCGCTTTACGCGGCACCTGGTCAAGGCGCTGGGGGCGGAACGGGTCACGGTCTCGGACATCGTGGTCGATGCTGTGGATTTTTCGCAGCAGACCTTCGGCGTGAAGGGCTTTGCGTCGGCCAGCGTGCCGGAGCAGGTACGCTGGCCGCAGCAGTACGAACTGGTGTTCGTGCTCTCGCTGTTCAGCCATCTGCCGCGCTCGACCTGGACGCGCTGGCTGCAGGTGTTGCGCGATGCGGTGGCTCCTGGCGGGTTGCTGGTTTTCAGCACGCACGGCATGAAGGCCGCAGATTTCGACAGCGTGAAGCTGGATGACGAGGGATTTTTCTTTGCCCCGTCCAGCGAGTCGCATGCCATCGATGCCAATGAGTATGGAACGGCGTTCACTTCCGAGCAATTCGTCCTGGACCGTATTGCCGAGACCTGGGGCACCGATGCGCTGCGCCATCGATCACTTGTGCATTTCTGGAACCACCAGGATGCCTATGTGCTTCAGCGGCTGTGAGCGTGTTGACAGGGTTGTAGACAGAATAGAGAGGACGATTGCATGAGTTGGATGCTGCGTTTGCAGGAACGACTGTTGGGCCTGGCGCCATGGGACGCCGGCAAGATCACCGATGAGTGGTTTCGTGCGCATTTCAACTATGCAGCGGATCTGGCCCATGACTGGCTCGGACAGTCATTGGATTTGTCCAAGGCCAGGTTGCTGAATTTCGGTTGCGGCGATGGCATCACCGATCTGGCTTTGGTGCTGCGCCATGGCGCAACCTCCATCCATGGCATCGATATCCGTCAGGAATACGCCAAGCTGCCCCGCATTGCACGCGAGCAGTTGGGCATGTCGCGCATTCCCGCTGCGCTGAGCTTCGAGACCATCGTGCCGAATTCGCCATTGGCCGGCCGTCATGCGAACTATGACGGATTGCTCAGCTGGTCCACCTTCGAGCATGTGCAGCGCGACAAGGTGCTGCCGATCCTGTCCGACCTGCATGCTTGCCTGCGCCCGGGAGGCGTGTTCTTCCTGCAGATCGAGCCCTTGTTTCATTCTCCCTGGGGCTCGCACCTGCGCCGCTACGACGATGTGCCCTGGCACCACTTGCTGGCGTCGGAGGAGGAGTTGTGGAGCATCATCGAAAAGCATGAAGGTCCGCTGGACGCCGCCGAGGTGGACTTCGGCTTTGCCGATTTCGGTGTCGATGGCTACAAGCGCTTTGTCTTCAAGGAGTACCAGGCGCTGAACCGGTTGACGGCAGACGAACTGGTCGATATCGCTCGTCAGGCCGGCTTTGAGGTGTTGCGTGAGGAGCGGCGCCAGGTGGACATGGCCATTCCCGAGGCGCTTGCGGGGCGCTACCCTGAGGAGTGGCTGCGCAACAACGAGATTTTGCTTTTGTTGGGCAAGAGCTGAGCTCGCTATGAGTGCTCCTGGCCTCACGGCGCGGCCTGCGCATCACAATGGCTTCGATGTGTTGCGCATGGCTGCAGCGTCTGCCGTGGTATTCAGCCATCACTTCCACATCACGGGCACCAAGCCTCCCGGGTGGCTGCACGCAGACATGGTGGGCGGAGTGGCCGTGATGACCTTTTTCAGCATCAGCGGCTTTCTTGTCACATTGAGCTGGTTGCGCGATCCCCGGGTTCTGGCATTCGTTTTCAAAAGGCTGCTGCGACTTTGGCCAGGCATGCTTGTCGCCGTCTTGTTGAGCGTATTTCTGTTCGGTCCCATCTTCACGTCGTTGCCACTGGGCGAATTCCTGATTCATCCGGAAACGCTGGCGCATTGGCGCAATCTCTTGCTGGTCAAAGCCTATGTCGTGATGCCTGGCGTGTTCCCTGCAAATCCACTGGCAGGACTGATGAATGGCCCCTTATGGACGATTCCCTTGGAGCTGTTGTGCTACGCCGTCCTTGTGGGTGCTGGCGCCCTGGGGGTTTTCCGCTGGAGGCCATTGGCATGTACCGTGCTTCTGGCCTATCTGGCCTTCTTTTTGGCAATGAGAAATGCGGACCTGACAGGGTCAATGCGGCATTGGTTTGAGTATCCTGCCTACTTTGCCTTCGGCAGCCTGCTTGCCTTGTGGCAACAGCGGTTTGCTGAGCACGGCGGTGTGATGGTGCTGGTACTGCTGCCGTTGTCTGCCGTGCTGTTCTTCGGGTTGAAGCTTCAGCATACGGCGGGGCTGCTGCTGCTTCCCCCGCTTCTGGTCTATCTTGGATCTTTGCGCGCCCCTGTCTTTTCCTGGCTGCACCGGGCAGGAGACCCTTCATATGGCATCTATGTATTGGGATGCCCGATACAGCAGGCAGTGCAGGCGATGTGGCCACACTTGCCGTTTGCCTGGAGCCTTCTGGCCGCGCTCATGCTGGCGTTGGTTGCCGGTTATGCCTCCTGGCATCTGGTAGAGGCTCCCGCCTTGCGTTTCAAACGTCTGGCGCATCGTTTTTGAGTTTGGCAGGGGGTTAGTGTTGCATGGAGAATTCCCAAAGCATCGGCAACCGCTTTGATCTACTGCGCCTTGCGGCGGCTCTGGCCGTCTTCGCGGCGCACGGAGATTTCCTGTATCGACTCCATCTGCCCGTGCCATTTCCGGGCCATAGCCTGGGGTCGTTGGCGGTTTATGTGTTCTTCTTTATCAGCGGCTATCTGGTTTGCGAGAGTTGGATGCGGGCACCCATGTGGCGCGCCTTTTGGCTGAAGCGCTTGATGCGCATCTTCCCAGGTCTGGCGGTAGCTGTCGCGTTTTCGGTTTTTGTGCTGGGCTGGGCCGTCACCACGATGCCGTCCACTGAATACTGGGCTGCGCGAGGAACCTGGATCAACTTCCTGAACAATGTGATGGGCTTGGCGACCGTCCAGACCCTTCCAGGTGTGTTCGAGTCAAACCCGTTCGCGCGCGCGGTCAATGGCTCACTGTGGACCATACGCTACGAGCTTTTCATGTACCTGCTGCTGGCGTCGCTGGCATGGTTTGCCAGAGGACGCCGCTGGATTTACCCCCTGTCGGCTTTCCTGCTGGCGATTGCTTGGCAGCTTGCCCGCAGCGGAGGGTGGGATGAAGCCTTGGCAGCCACAGGTGGTACGGTGGCCGAGTTGTTCAGATGGCGGGATTTCTGTGGCTTTGGCGTGCCGTTTTTTCTGGGCAGCACGATGGCAGCCTACCGCGTCCGTCCCCGTGCATGGATGGCTGCCATTGCATTGGGCGCCATCGTATGCGCATTGCTGACTGACGCTGCGCTTTGGCGGCAGGTTGCCGTCTGGGCCCTGATTGCCTGCGGGACGTTCTATGTGGCCTTCGTGGGCAATCCGAAGGCTGGCAGCCGTTGGCGTGCAGATTTGTCCTATGGCGTATACATCTACGCTTTCCCTGTGCAGCAAGCCGTCGTTGAACTGTGTCTGCGCAGGGTGTGGCCGCTGTGGGTCAGCTTGCTGTTGTCTCTGGGGCTGATTCTGGCGTTGGCCCTGCTGTCCTGGCATTGTGTGGAACGCCCCTGCATTCAGGCGGCCAAGCGTTGGTTGAAACGCTGGCCTGCCATTGGAGGGGCGGCGCCTAGGCCTGCAGCCAATTCTTGACCCGTCGTTGCCAGTGCGCGGGAATGCGCCTGGCCACGCCGCGCAGGATGGGTAGCGAGCGCAGGTGGGCCAGCAGGATCAAGGCCCCCGATCTTGCAGCATGGTCCTGGCGTTGCAGGCGATGTGTGGCCAGGAAGGCCGCATCCAGTGGCTGGAGCAGGGCCTGATCGCGCGGCTGCAGCCCCTGGAGATAACCGTCGCCATAGAAAGCCGCTCCCGGCTGGGCGGCGGCACTCCCTGTTGCGGCCGGTTGCTGCGGCAGCTGTCCTTCAATGAAGTGGCGTTCGCGTATTTGCGCGAAGAAGTCCAGCCATTGGGCGTTGCTGGCGTCCCAGGGCATGACCCAGGACCAGTCGCGGCCTGCCAGCCTTTCGGGGAAGGCCCCTATGTCGGGCGCGACGATCGGCAGCCCGGCGGCCAGGCAGGCGCTCAGGGTGTAGCTGTAGGTCTCCGGCCATTGGGCGGGGAACCAGGCCAGGTCGGGCTGCAGCCAATCCAGCAGCGCAGGCAGTTCATCTTCCTTGTAGCCACCATGCACCGTCAGGCGTGCGCGTGGCTGGGTCTGCAGGCTGCGGTAGCCATAGCCGAGCAGATGGAATTCCACAGGAGCTCCGCGTTTGGCGGCTTCGATGGCCACGGCTTCAAGCACGTCGGCCCCCTTGATGGCACTCATGGCTCCCAGCACGACAATCTTGAGTGGGGCCGTGGCGGCCAATGTGCGTGCCGTTGGGGTTGGCAACTGTGCCGGCATGTCGGTGTGGGCAACGGCCTGGACGCGTGCCCCGGGCACGAAGCCGGCGATCCGGCTGGCTGTGTCCTGGCTGGGGGCCAGCACATGGCGCGCGTTGTTCAGCAGCAGCGCATTGCGGTGGCGCCACTGGGCCACGGTGCCGGCATAGGGGGATGTGTCCGTTGGTTCGCAGCAGCCGCATTCGCCCGCGCGGGGCGGCTCGATGTAGCGGTTGTCGATGCCGGTCAGCGAGATATTCTTGCAGTAGGTGTAGAAATCATGGGCCGTGAAGTCATGGGCCGTTCCCAGGCGTGCGGGCAGGTCCAGGATGGCTTCGCTGTGGCCCAGGAGATGCTGGTAGTGCACGTGCACCACGCCCAGCTGGCGCAGGGCCTGCACCAGCTCCTCCATCTGGTCGTTGATGCGAAAGGCGAGCTCGAAGGCTTCCTTCTCCTCGGCACGGCGCAGGACCACGACGCCACCTGCGGCTGGGGACAGCATGAGGAACAGTGCCTTGCCTTGCAGGAACTGCGCCAGTTCGCGGACATGGCGCACGGTGCCGCCCGCCCGATCGTGGAGCACGGCCAGCACCACGGGCTGCTGCGCTGCCTCGGCCTGCAGGCGTGCCACATCCAGCGCCAGGCGTGCCGTGCGCGCAGGGTCGGCCTGGACGAAGGCCATGACATCGGCTTCGTAGCGCGGATGCAGCCTGCGCAGGGTTTCCATGGCGGCACGTTCACGAGGGCTCTTGCTTTCTCCGAAGCTCACGCCGCCTGTGTGCAGCACGAAGGTGTCCAGCAGATGCAGGTTGCGCCAGCCAGCGGCTGCGGCACGCTGGCAGAAGTCGTTTTCCTCGCCATAGCCCTTGCCGAAGTGCTCGGTGTCGAACAGGCCGACGGCGTTCAGGCTGTCGCGGCGGATGTACATGCAAAAGCCCACGCCGGTCGGCACCTCCACCACCTGGCCGGGGTTGGTGCGCGCGCACAGTGCGTCGATGGCGGCCGTGTCCATGCCGGGCGGCAGGTCGTTGCCCTCGCAAAAGCGCGGGTAGCTGCAGATGGTGGCGTTGTTGGAAAACGGCGTGACGGAGGCGATGCGTGCATCGCCGTAGGCAGCCTGGCGGATGCGGTCCAGCCAGTCATTGGCAACCACGGTGTCGCTGTTGAGCAGCAGCACGTCATGGGCGGTGTTCAGCGCCATGCCGCGGTTGACGGTGCCGACGAAGCCGAGGTTCTCCTCGTTCTCCAGCAAAGTGATGCGGGGCTCCTGCGCAGCCTTCTCGCGCAGCCAGGCCGTGACTTCGGGCTCCGGGCTGGCATCGTTGATGACCACGAGTTGCCAGTGCGTGCGGCAGGGGCTGGCCAGAACGGATTCGATGCAGTTGCGCGTGTCGTCCAGGCCGCGGTACACGGGCACGATCACATCGACGGGTTGCTGCGGCATCGGCTGGGGCACGGGTGTGTGGAGGACAGGGGCAGGCACGGGCGTGCGGCCCAGCAGGCGGTCAATGCGCATCTTGGCGTGGACGAGAGGGCGCGTGGCCCGGAAGACGGTGGAGTTCTCGATATCGCGCAGGTGCTGCTCCAGGCGCGCGAAGTCCCGCTGCACGCGGGTGGCCTCTTGCTGCCAGATGGCGCGCTCCTTGCTCTGCGACTGGTGGCTGTCTTCCAGGAGGGCGTTGCGGTGCTGCAGCCTATGGATCGCAGCGCTTCGCTCTTCCAATTGCTGGACATCCTGCGCGTGCTGCTGCTCAAGCCGCATGCGCTGTGTGTGCCACTGATCCTGCAGATCATTGGCCCGGCTGCGCTCCTGCGCGATCTGCCGTTCAAGCGGTTGCACGGCGCCCGCCAGCGCCAGATAGTCGGCCGACATGGGCCATCCCATCTCGATCTCCAGCGAGGCGCCACGCAGTGCAGCCAGGGTTTCTGCGGGAATGGGCAGTTCGAACCAGGGGTCATCGCCGGTCAGAAGCAGCATCAGCGAGAAGGCGCCTGCCGGATGAAGTCCATTCCACACGAGCTGATGATGCGGGCGTTGCCCCAGCAGGGCAGCGTCCGAATCCTCGGGCAGCCATTGCCAGACGACGGCGCCTTGCGCATTGAGCAAGGCCAGCCGATGCAGGTGTATGAAGCCCGGCCGGTCGGCCAGGTCCAGACGCAGATGGCTCAGTGAAGTGTTGTGGTCGGGCAGCGCAAAGCGCAGTGTCTGGCGTGCCTGGCCAATGATGCCCGTGGTGGAGAGCTTGCTTTCTTCGTCATAGCGGCCAGCGCGTGCCATGTAGAGCTGTGCCGTGAATAGGGCATGTGCCTGTGGATAGTTCACCGGCGGCTCGATGGCCTGTGCCTGGGCCACCGGGGCGGCACTGGCGATGAACTGATAGGCCAGTGCATCGGGCGTGGCCAGCAGGTGGCGGGCAACGGCAGGGGGCAGGCTGTCGTAGGCGACGCGGAATTCGGATTCGGGGAGCGCCCGTTCGATGGTGTCGATGTCGTCCACCTGCCAGCCTTGCTCGGCCATAAAGCGCGACAGCGAGCGCCGCGTGAAAAAACGCAGGTGGGTGCGGTCCAGCAGGCCTTCCTCGCGGTAGCGGAATTCGCCATGCAGCAGTTCTGCCACCAGGCCGCTGTAGCCTGCATTGGGTACGGAGATCAGCAGACGGCCTTCAGGTGTCAGCCGCTTGCGGCATGCAGCCAGGATGCGCTCGGGCTGGCGAAGGTGCTCCAGCACGTCGGCGCAGACGATGTAGTCATAGCGCGCATCGCCGAAGAGCTGGTCCAGATCGCAATCCTCCAGGTCGGCCACATGGACATGGCGGTAGAAGGGCGCGGCATGGCGGGCCTCTTCCTGGCTCAGCGTGACGCCGTCGCAGACGCATTGCTTGTGCTCGGCGAGAAAGGCTCCAAGTGCACCGCTGCCGCAACCCAGATCCAGTATGTGCGCCTGGGCCCGGACATGGCCGGCCAGCACGGACAGCGACGTGCGCTCGTTCAGATCGACGGTGCGCAGGTAGACGTGGGGATCGGGAATGGGTGTGGTCATAGGAAATGGGGCGCCGGGCAATCTCTCCGCTGGGAGCAGGTGCCGCGGCCGTATTCATTCACGCCAGACGGCCTTGGCCAGTCCGCAGCGGGCAGCAAGCTGCGCCCACGTCAGGGCGCAAAAAATCCCGGAAGTCCGGGCGGCAGATTGTCGCGCATCATAATCCCGGCCACTGCAGTGACGGCATGGCATGGCCGGGTAATGACATATTGCGCGGCTGTTGCATTTTTTTGCACTACGGCATGGCCGCTGACGCTTGACGAAGGCCGTCGGCGGAATACTCTGTGCCGCCGTTTCTGCGGCGCGTGATTCCCGTGCGGGAATTTGAAGATCTGAAGGGCGGCATTGATGGGTTCATCGTTGGTCGTGTCGGTGGTGAGCCACGGACATGGCGCTCATATCCAGAGGCTGCTTGAGTGCCTGGCCTCGGCGCGCCTTGCGCCGGTGTCCCGTGTGGTGTTGACGCTCAACATTCCCGAGGCGGAGCCCCAGGCGCCCGTGGCCGGCTGGCCCTTTGCTCTGGAGATCCGGCGCAATGCGCAGCCTCTGGGGTTCGGCTGCAACCACAACCGGGCGCTGGCGAGCGCACGGGAGCCGTTTGTCTGCGTGATCAATCCCGATGTGTTCTGGAGCGAGCAGGAGGAGCCGTTGCAAGACCTTCTGGCGCTGGTGGCCCGTCCGGGACTGGCCCTGGCCTATCCCCCGCAGATCGGTGAAGACGGAGCCCTGCAGGATTTCGAACGGGAGCTGCCATCGCTGTGGAATTTGCTGCGGCGCAAGCTGCGCGGGCGCGTGGAGCGGCGTGTGGAATGGGTGAATGCGGCCTGTCTGGTGCTGGGCAGGGACAGCTGGCTGCGGCTGCGTGGGTTTGACGAAGGTTTCTATATGTATTGTGAGGATGTGGATCTGTGCCTTCGCCTGCGGGTGCTGGGCGGAGAGCTCAGGCGCGGCGGTTTGCCTGTGGTCCATGCGGGCCAGAGGGCGAGCCGGCGCAGCCTGCGCCACGGCGCATGGCACGTGGCCAGCCTGCTGCGGCTGTGGAGCCGCCCGGCCTACCGCAAGGCCAGGGCCCTGCCGCAGGCAGCGCCCTCGCTGCGCAGCCTGCGTGGAGAACCATCGTGATCTGGATGTCGGTACTGGCCTTCATGGTCTCCTTCATCGGCTGTGCGCTGCTGCTGCGCTGGGCCCGGCGGTCCGCAACGTCCTCCTACGGATACGACAAGCCTCAGCGTTTCCACATGGGCGAGGTGCCCCGGCTGGGGGGTGTGCCCATGTACCTCGGGCTGGCTGTCTCCTGGGGAGTCGGCACCTGGCTGAGCATGCGCGGAGATCCTTCGTCGCTGCGCATGCAGCTGTGGGTCGTCGTATGCCTGGCTGCCATGCTGCCGGCCGTGGCCGGCGGCGTCATCGAGGATGTCTCGCAGCGCCTGAGCGTGCGCTACCGGCTGCTGCTGACCCTGCTGAGCGCCGTGCTGGCTGTTTTGCTGTGCGGCCTCACTGTGCCCCGGCTCGGCTGGCCCTGGCTGGAACAGGCGCTGGGTCCTGCCATGCCCTGGCTGGGCATGGGCCTGGCGGTGCTGGCGCTGACAGGCCTGCCCCACGCCTTCAATATCATCGACGGATACAACGGGCTGGCTGGCATGGTGGCCACCATCATCTGCCTGGCGCTGGCCCATGTGGCCTTGCAGGTGGGCGACCGCACGCTGGCCGCTATGCTGGTGACTCTGGCCGCCGCCACCTGCGGCTTCCTGGTCTGGAACTACCCGCGCGGCATGATGTTTGCCGGCGATGGCGGAGCCTATGTCTGGGGCCTGGCGATTGCCCTGGCCAGCATCGCCCTGGTGCAGCGCAATTCCGCAGTCTCTCCATGGTTTCCCATGCTGCTGCTGATCTATCCGGTCTGGGAGACGGTGTTCTCCATCTACCGCAAGCTGATGCGCGGCATGTCGCCGGGCATGGCGGATGCCCTGCATTTCCACCAGTTGATCTACCGGCGCATCGTGCGCGGCGTGTTCGACGATGATCTGGCCCGGCGCATGCTTCGCCGCAATAACCGGACCTCCCCCTATCTGTGGGCCTTCACGCTGCTGACCGTGGTGCCTGCGCTGCTGTTCTGGAGCAATACACCGGTCCTGGTGGGGTTCTGCCTGCTGTTCGTGGTCAGCTACGTGGTGGCCTATCTGGCCATCGTGCGCTTCAAGCTGCCGGGCTGGATGCAGAACAATGGATGATGACCGGGCGCCATGGGCGTTCCGTCATCCGGGCATGCAACACTGCCGCGCAGTTGCGGCACAATGCCCGCCTTGTTGTTGACTACTTCCACGCCCCCGGGCTAGCACCATGAACGATATCCTCTCGATTGCCCCCCGCGACAAGGCCGAAATCCTCGCCCAGGCCCTGCCCTACATCCGCAAGTTCCATGGCAAGACCATGGTCATCAAGTATGGCGGCAACGCCATGACCGATCCGGCCCTGCAGGCCGACTTCGCGGAAGACGTGGTGCTGCTGAAGTTGGTGGGCATGAATCCGGTGGTGGTGCATGGCGGCGGGCCGCAGATCGAGACGGCCCTGAACCGCCTGGGCAAGAAGGGCGAGTTCATCCAGGGCATGCGCGTGACCGACGCGGAGACCATGGAAGTCGTGGAATGGGTGCTGGCCGGCGAGGTGCAGCAGGACATCGTGGGCCTGATCCACCAGGCCGGTGGCAAGGCCGTGGGCCTGACAGGGCGCGATGGCGGCCTGATCCGCGCACGCAAGCTCAAGATGGTCGACAACAAGGATCCGAACATCGAGTACGACGTGGGCCAGGTGGGCGACATCGTCTCCATCGACCCCAGCGTGGTGCGCGCGCTGCAGGATGACGCCTTCATCCCCGTGATCAGCCCCATCGGCTTTGGCGAGGAAAACGAGAGCTACAACATCAACGCCGACGTGGTCGCCAGCAAGCTGGCCACGGTGCTGCAGGCCGAAAAGCTGGTGCTGCTGACCAACACCCCCGGCGTGCTGGACAAGGCCGGCAGCCTGCTGACCGACCTCACGGCGCGCGAGATCGACGCCCTGTTCGCTGACGGCACCATCTCGGGCGGCATGCTGCCCAAGATCAGCGGCGCCCTGGATGCCGCCAAGGCCGGCGTCAACGCCGTGCACATCATCGATGGCCGCGTGCCGCATGCCATGCTGCTGGAAATCCTGACCGACCAGGCCTACGGCACCATGATCCGCAGCCATTGAGGCCCGATGGCGCGGACTTTGCGGTTCGCGTTACCATCGCGCATGGCCCGGGCGTGGTCTGACGGCCTGGGCCGGTCTGCTGCAAGCCGCCTTTGGGCGGCTTTTGTTTTTTAGGTTTGATATGCGTTTGCTTCTTGTGGAAGACGATGTGATGGTGGCCAGTGGCATCAAGCTGGGGCTGTCCGATGCGGGGTATGCCGTGGACTGGGTCGGCAGTGCCGAGCGCGCCCTGGAGGTGCTGGCCCAGGAAGCCTTCGACCTGGCCGTGATCGACATCGGCCTGCCCGGTATCGACGGGCTGGAGCTCACGCGCCGCCTGCGCAGCAGCGCGGTGGAGAGCTCGGCCATGCCCGTGCTGATTCTGACGGCGCGCGATGCGCTGCAGGACCGCGTGCAGGGCCTGGACCAGGGCGCCGACGACTACATGGTCAAGCCCTTCGAGCTTCCTGAACTGCTGGCCCGGCTGCGCGCGCTGCTGCGCCGATCACAGGCAGCCACATCGGCCGTCCTCAGCTTCGGTCCCATCGAGCTGGACACGGCAGGCCGCCGCGCCGGCGCGCGCCAGCCTGCGCAAGACGATGAGAGCGAGGGAAAGCTGCTGCCCATCGACCTGGGCCCGCGCGAATGGACCGTGCTGGAATACCTGCTGATCCACGCGCCCAAGCCGGCCAGCAAGGACAAGCTGCTGCAGGCGCTCACGGGCTGGGACCGAGAGATCACGCCCAATGCGGTCGAGGTCTATGTCTCTCGCCTGCGCAGCAAGCTGGAGCCGCACGGCGTGGCCCTACGCTCCATCCGGGGCTTCGGCTATCGGCTGGAACTCTCGCATACCGTTGCCTGATGCGGACATGGCGCATGGCCCCAGGCGCTGACCGCCCATGACAGCCAATCTGCGACTTCGCCTGCTGGTGCTGCTGGTGGTGCCGCTGACGCTGCTGGCGCTGATGGGCGGCTGGTTCGGCTACCGCTCGGCAGACGAGGCCTCCACCCAGCATGACCAGCGCCTTTTGCGCCTGCTGCCCGCGCTGGCCGACTCCGTGCTGGCACCGTCGATTGCCGAGGGAACGCCGCCGCTGGTCGCGCTGACGCCCGCCATCGAGGAAGTCTTGCGCCAGCGCGGCAACGACGTCGGATATGCCGTGGGCGACCTGCAGGGCCATGTCGTTGCCGGCGACACCTGGATCCGCTTCGATGTGCCTTCCACGCCGCTGGCCGAGTTCCACAGCCAGGAGCATGACGGCCTGACCTACCGCGTGGCCGTCATGCGCGCCGAAACCTATGGCGCCGGTGAAATGGTGCTCGTGCTGGCCGACGGTGGCGACGTACGCCAGCAATGGGTGCGCCAGTTGCTGCTGCATGTGCTGCTGCCCAGCGTGCTGCTGATCGCGGGCGCTGGCATTGCCATCTACTGGTCGGTCAGCCGGGCCTTCCGGCCGCTGCTGACCCTGACCCAGGCTGTGGAGCGGCGCTCGCCGCGCGACCTCAGTCCCATCTCTGAGCACAGCTCGCCCGCCGAGGTCCGCCCGCTGGTGCGCTCGCTCAACCGATTGTTTGCACTGGTCAACGCCCAGGCCGAAGGCCAGCGGCGCTTTGTGGCCGATGCCGCCCATCAATTGCGCACGCCTCTGGCGGCCTTGCAGGCCCAGGTCGAGGCCTGGGCGCTGAGCGCGCAGGCTGCCCAGGCCGAGGCGAGGCGCAAGGGCACCGAGGCCCAGGTGGTGCTCAGCGTGACGCAGATCGAGCAATTGCGCGACGCCACGCGGCGCACCTCGCAGCTGGCACGCCAGCTGCTGGCGCTGTCACGTGCCGACGCCCGCAATGCCGAAGTCCAGCCGCTGCAGCAGGTGGACCTCAAGGACCTGTGCGAAAGCATGCTGGAAATGTTCTTCGACCAGGCCAGCGCCAAGGGGCTGGACTTCGGCCTTGACGTTGCTCTGGCCAGTGTCTGGGGCCACAGCTGGCTGCTGCGCGAACTGGTATCCAATCTCGTGGACAACGCCATCAAGTACACGCCGCCCGGCGGCAGCGTCACGCTGCGCTGCGGCATGTACCATGGCGCGGGGCAGTCTGCGGATGAGCCGCCAGGGTGGGCCTTCCTGGAGATCGAGGACGATGGCCCCGGCGTGCCCGAGGCCGAGCGCTCGCAGATCACGCAGCGCTTTTACCGCGCCCAGGGTGCGTCCGGCGATGGAACGGGGCTGGGATTGGCGATTGCCGATGAAATCGCCCTGTTGCACCAGGGCACTCTGGCCTTTGGCGCCGGCGCGCAGGGCAAGGGCCTGCTGGTACGCTTGGAGCTTCCATTGCAAATGCCGGCCGTGCTCTCGGAAACAGTAGCAGCGCAGCCAACAGGGACGCGATCCTGACGGTTGCGCTCATGGGGACAGCTTTGTGCGGAGTTGCCGCCGAGGGCTGTGAGAGAATTACTTACAAATAGTTGATCTGCTTATGTCCGAGTCTGAAGTCCTGTCGCCTTTATCCGCTCCTGGCGCTGATGTCGTTTCCGACGAAGCCGCCTCCGCTTCCGCCCCCACGCCTGCGCGCAAACGCCCCAAACCCGGGGAGCGGCGCGAGCAGATCCTGCAGGCGCTTGCGGCCATGCTGGAAAAGCCCGGCGCAGAACGCATCACCACGGCAGCGCTGGCCGCTCACCTGGGCGTCAGCGAGGCGGCCCTGTACCGCCACTTCGCCAGCAAGGCCCAGATGTTCGAAGGACTGATCGAGTTCATCGAGCAATCCGTCTTCACGCTGGTGCAGCAGATCGTCGGGCGGGATGTGCCGGAGGAAGAGCGGCCCGCAGTGGATGGCATGCGCCAGGCCAGCCGCGTGATCTCGCTGGTGCTGCAGTTCGGCGAGCGCAACCCCGGCATGGTGCGCGTCATGGTGGGCGATGCCATCGTCTTCGAGCACGAGCGTCTGCAGGCCCGCATGAACCAGTTCTTCGACCGCATCGAATCCACGTTGCGCCAGTGCCTGCGCCCCGCCGCCGGTGCGCTGGGCTCCTCCGCCCCGACGGTCGATGCACAGGTGGCCGCCAGCGTGCTGACATCGTTCGCGCTGGGCCGCCTGCAGCGCTACGCGCGCTCGGGTTTCCGCCGCCTGCCGACCGAGCATCTGGAAGCCAGCCTGGCCTTGATGGTCTGAACATGGCCCAGCGGACCCCAGGGTCCGCTCTGCAGCAAAGCCACCCGCTTGTGCCGGTGGCTTTTTTCATGGGCACGCGGTGGAGGGGGCTTCGGGTTGCTAGGTGTTTTCCCCCGCATGTCTTCGCCGCGACAAGCTTTCCATGCAAAATAGCACGAACGTTCGTTTTAACAAGAATTTCGCATGTCCAGCGTTTCCGCCCCACGCCGCACCGCCCGCTCTCCGGCCAACTCCAATGCCGATCCCAAGGCCGGCTCTTCCGTGCACGAAGCTGCCGCACCGGCGCCGCGCCGCGCGCTGCACAAGGGTCAGCAGACCAAGGCCACCATTGTGGAGGCTGCCCTCAACCTGGCCACGCACATTGGCCTTGAGGGCCTGTCTATCGGCGCTCTGGCCGAGCTGACGGGCATGAGCAAGTCGGGCGTGTTCGCGCATTTTGGCTCGCGCGAGGAGCTGCAGATTTCCGTGGTGCATGAATACCACGACCGTTTCGAGCAGGAAGTGTTCTTCCCGGCGCTTCAGGCGCCGCGCGGCGTGGCGCGTCTGCGCGCGCTGTTCGACAACTGGATGAAGCGCACTTCGATCGAGCTGGACTCGGGCTGCATCTATATCAGCGGCGCCGTGGAGTTCGATGACCGCACGGGGCCGGTGCGCGATGCGCTGACGGCCTCGGTCCAGACCTGGCACGCAGCCATGCGCCGCACCATCGTGCAGTGCCGCGAATGCGGCGACCTGCGTGCCGACCTGGACGAGAACCAGCTGCTGTTCGAGATCCACGGCCTGATCCTGGCCCTGCATTACGAGGCGCGCTTCCTGCGCAACGAAGGCTCCATGCAGCGCGCCATCGACGGCTTCGAGAGCATTCTGGCGCGCTACGCCAGCCCGACCTGATTTTTCAGTTTCACCGTTTTCACCGCATCCACTGCAAACCCCGCCAACACAGGAGAAGACAAATGCCCAGCTACAACCCGCCCCTGCGCGACATGCAATTCCTCATGCACGAGGTGTTCAAGGTCACGGATGACTACCGGCAGATGACGGCGCATGCCGAGGTCGATGCCGACACCATCAACGCCGTGCTGGAAGAGGCGGGCAAGTTCGCGGCCAATGTGACGTTTCCGCTGAACATCAGCGGCGATGCCGAGGGCTGCGTGCTGAACAAGGAAACCCACGAGGTCACCACGCCCAAGGGCTTCAAGGAGGCCTACCAGAAGTACGTGGAAGGCGGCTGGCCTTCGCTGTCCTGCGACACGGCCTATGGCGGCCAGGGCCTGCCCTTTGCGGTGAACTCGGCGCTGTACGAGATGCTCAACAGCGCCAACCAGGCCTGGACCATGTACCCCGGGCTGTCGCACGGCGCCTACGAGGCCCTGCATGTGCATGGCACGGAAGAGCAAAAGAAGCTGTACCTGCCCAAGCTGACCAGCGGCGAGTGGACCGGCACCATGTGCCTGACCGAGCCCCATTGCGGCACCGACCTGGGACTGCTGCGCACCAAGGCCGAGCCCGTGGCCGGCGCGCCCGAGGGCACCTACAAAATCACCGGCAACAAGATCTTCATCAGCGCTGGCGAGCACGACTTCACCGACAACATCGTCCACCTGGTGCTGGCCCGCCTGCCCGATGCGCCCCCGGGCTCCAAGGGCATCAGCCTGTTCGTGGTGCCCAAGTTCGTGGTCAAGGCCGATGGCTCGCTGGGCGAGCGCAACCCCATCTTCTGCGGTGCGCTGGAGCACAAGATGGGCATCCATGGCAATGCCACGGCTCAGATCAATATCGACGGCGCCATCGGCACCCTGGTGGGCCAGCCGAACAAGGGTCTGCAGGCCATGTTCGTGATGATGAATGCCGCCCGCCTGGGCGTGGGCAACCAGTCGCTGGGCCTGACCGAGGTGGCCTACCAGAATGCCCTGGCCTATGCCAAGGACCGCCTGCAGATGCGCAGCCTGTCGGGCACCAAGGCCAAGGACAAGCCGGCCGACCCCATCATCGTCCACCCCGACGTGCGCCGCATGCTGCTGACGGCCAAGGCCTATGCCGAAGGCGGCCGCGCGCTGGTGACCTACTGCGCCTTCCTGATCGACAAGGAGTTCAACCACCCAGACGAAAAGGTGCGCAAGGACAGCGCCGAGCTGGTGGCGCTGCTGACCCCCATCGTCAAGGCCTTCATCACCGACAACGGCTGGACGGCCACCACCATGAGCCAGCAGGTCTATGGCGGCCATGGCTTCATCACCGAATGGGGCATGGAGCAGTTCGTGCGCGATGCGCGCATCAACATGATCTATGAAGGCACGAACGGCATCCAGGCGCTGGACCTGCTGGGCCGCAAGGTGCTGGGCAACCAGGGCGCATCGCTCAAGAAGTTCGGCAAGCTGGTGGCGCAACTGGTGGAGGAAGAGGGCGTCAACGAGAAGATGGCCGAGTTCATCAATCCCATCGCCTACCTGGGCGACCAGATGACCAAGTTCACCACCGAGATCGGCTTCAAGGGCATGCAAAACCCCGACGAGGTGGGTGCCGCCTCTGTGGACTACCTGCGTGTGGCGGGCCACCTGGTGTTCGGCTACTTCTTCGCCCGCATGGCCCAGGTGGCGCTGCGTGCAATCGCCAAGGGCAACACCGACCCGTTCTACCAGGCCAAGCTGCAGACCGCGCGTTTCTACTTCGCCAAGCTGTTCCCCGAGACCGCGACGCTGATGCGCACGGCCCGCGCGGGCAGCAAGTCCCTGATGGACACGGACGCAGCGCTGGCCTGAACGGCTTCACTCCAACATGGGAGCACGGGCTGTGCGCATCAGCGTGGTCTGTGCGCCTTTCTAGGCGAAAGGGGTTTGAAATGAAGGCATATCAAGCACTGGCAGCAATGGTGCTGGGCCTCACGGCCGTCGCGGCGCAGGCGCAGATGACGCCCGTGGGCCTGTGGAAGAGCGTGGACGACAAGAGCGGCGAAGCCAAGTCCGAGATCCGCGTGGCCGAGAACGACGGCGTGGTCACGGGCCGCATCGAGCAGATCCTGCGCAAGGGCGCTGATCCGGCCGCCACCTGCACCGAGTGTTCTGACGACCGCAAGGGCCAGCCGCTCAAGGGGCTGGAGATCATCCGCGGCGCCAAGAAGGCCGAGGGCAAGGACGTCTGGGAAGGCGGCAAGATCCTCGACCCCGAAAACGGCAAGACCTACACCCTGCGCCTGACGCCCATCGAGGGCGGCGCCAAGCTCGAGGTGCGCGGCTCCATCGGCCCCTTTGGCCGCACCCAGACCTGGGTGCGCGTGCAGTAAACCATTCCGGAAGGCGGCCGCAGCGGCCTCCTTCCTCCCACTTGTGGAACATCCATGTCCCGATTCAATGTGAAGAAAGTCGCCGTGCTCGGCGCTGGCGTGATGGGTGCGCAGATCGCGGCCCATCTGGTCAATGTCAAGGTGCCCGTGGTGCTGTTCGACCTGCCTGCCAAGGAAGGCCCGAAAAGCGGCATCGCCGAGCGCGCCATCGCCAACCTCAAGAAGCTCAAGCCTTCGCCCATCGGCGTGGCCGAGGACGCGGACCTGATCCAGCCCGCCAACTACGAGGAGCACCTCAAGCTGCTCAAGGGCTGCGACCTGATCATCGAGGCCATTGCCGAGCGCATGGACTGGAAGCTCGATCTGTACACCAAGATCGCGCCCCATGTGGCCAAGCACGCCATCGTGGCGTCCAACACCTCGGGCCTGTCCATCACCAAGCTGTCCGAGGCGCTGCCCGACGCGATCAAGCCGCGCTTTTGCGGCATCCACTTCTTCAACCCGCCGCGCTACATGCCGCTGGTGGAGCTGATCGCCACGCCGACCACGCAGCCCGTGGTGCTGGACCAGCTCGAAGCCTTCGTCACCAGCGGCCTGGGCAAGGGCGTGGTGCGCGCCAAGGACACGCCCAACTTCATCGCCAACCGCATCGGCATCGCCGGCATGCTGGCCACCATGAAGGAGGTCGAGAACTTCGGACTGACCTTCGACGTGGTCGATGACCTCACCGGCAAGAAGCTGGGCCGCGCATCCAGCGGCACCTTCCGCACGGCCGACGTGGTGGGCCTGGACACCATGGCCCATGTGATCAAGACGCTGCAGGACAACCTCAGCGCCGAGACCGATCCCTTCTACGCCAGCTTCGGCACGCCGCCCGTGCTGGCCAAGCTGATCGAGCTGGGCAACCTCGGCCAGAAGGCGAAGAAGGGCTTCTACAAGAAGGTCGGCCGCGACATCCTGCAGTTCGAGCTGGACAGCGAGGACTACGTGCCCGCAGGCGGCAAGGCCGACGAGGTCTATGGCCGCATGCTCAAGAAGCCCGCTGCCGAGCGCCTGAAGCTGCTGCGCAATGCCGAGGGGGCGCAGGGCCGCTTCCTGTGGGCCATCCTGCGCAACAGCTTCCACTACGCGGCCATCCACCTGGAGAGCATTGCCGAGTCCGCCCGCGACGTGGACCAGGCCATGCGCTGGGGCTTCGGCATGAAGCAGGGCCCGTTCGAGCTGTGGCAGGAAGCCGGCTGGCTGGAAGTGGCGAAGATGGTCCAGGAGGACATCGATGCCGGCAAGGCATTGAGCAAGGCACCTCTGCCCAAGTGGGTCTTCGAAGGCCCGGTGGCCGAGGCTGGCGGCGTGCACACGGCGCAGGGCTCGTGGAGCCCTGCCAAGGGCCAGTTCGTGCCCCGCCGCGTGCTGCCCGTCTACGAGCGCCAGATCTTCCCCGAAAAGCTGCTGGGCGAAGACAGCCTGCCCGACTGGAAGACGGCCGGCACCACGATCGCCGAATCCAAGGCGCTGCGCACCTGGACGCTGGACGGCCAGATCCTGATCGCCAGCATCAAGAACAAGATGCACGCCATCAGCCCCGAAGTCATGGAAGCGCTGATGGAGGCCGTGGACGTGGCCGAGACCGACTTCCAGGGCATGGTCATCTGGTCGGGCGATGCGCCGTTCAGCGTGGGCGCCGACCTGGAAGCCACCATGCCGGCCTTCGTGATCGGCGGCGCCGACGCCATCGAAAGCGTGGAGCAGGAGCTGCAAAACCTGATGCTGCGCATCCGCTACGCCCAGGTGCCCGTGGTTGCGGCCATCCATGGCATGGCGCTGGGCGGCGGCTGCGAGCTGGCCGTCTACAGCGCGCGCCGCGTGGCGCATATGGAAAGCTACATCGGCCTAGTGGAAGTCGGCGTGGGCCTGGTGCCCGGCGCGGGCGGCCTGACCTACATCGCGCGCCGCGCGGCAGAGAACGCCGCCACCAGCACGGGCAAGGACCTGCTGCCCTTCCTGACCGAAGGCTTCACGGCCGCGGCCATGGCCAAGGTGGGCACCAGTGCCATCGAGTCGCGCAAGCTGGGCTACCTGCTGGACAGCGACCTCATCGTGCCGCACAAGGACGAGCTGCTCTTCGTCGCCATCAACGAGGCCAAGTCCATGGCCGCAGGCGGCTGGCGTGCGCCGCTGCCGCGCAGCTTCCCCGTGGCGGGACGCAGCGGCGTGGCCACCATCAAGGGCTCGCTGGTCAACATGCGTGACGGCGGCTTCATCAGCGAGTTCGACCAGCATGTGGCCAGCCTGATCGCCAACGTGGTCTGCGGCGGCGACGTGGATGCGGGCACCCTGGTGGACGAGGCCTATCTGATGAAGCTCGAACGCAAGGCGTTCTGCCACCTGATCGGCCATCCCAAGACGCATGAACGCATTCTCGGAATGCTGAACACCGGCAAGCCCGTCCGCAATTGAGGCAGATCGAGGAGAGACAAGACATGAAACAAATCCAAGACGCCTACATCGTCGCCGCCACGCGCACGCCCATCGGCAAGTCGCACAAGGGCTTTTTCCGCAACTACCGTCCCGACGACCTGCTGGCGACCACGCTGAAGGCCGCGCTGGCCCAGGTGCCGGGGCTGGACCCGGCTGCCATCGAGGACATCATCTGCGGCTGCGCCATCCCCGAGGCCCAGCAGGGCCTGAACGTGGCGCGCATCAGCGCCGTGCTGGCGGGGCTGCCCACCAGCGTGGGTGGCATCACCGTGAACCGCTTCTGCGCCTCGGGCCTGTCGGCCGTGGCCATGGCGGCGGACCGCATCCGCGTGGGCGAGGCCGACGTGATGATCGCGGCCGGCGTCGAGAGCATGAGCATGGTGCCCATGATGGGCAACGCGCCCTCGCTGTCGCCGTCCATCTTCGAGCGCGATGGCGACGTGGGCATTGCCTATGGCATGGGCCTGACGGCCGAGAAGGTGGCCCAGCAGTGGAAGGTCTCGCGCGATGCGCAGGACGCCTTTGCGCTGGAGTCGCACCGCCGTGCCCTGGCCGCGCAGCAGGCCGGCGAGTTCAAGGACGAGATCACGCCCATCGAGGTCACTGACCGGAGCCTGGACCTGGCCAAGGGCGAACCCGTGGTGCGCACGCGCACCGTGGAGCTGGACGAGGGCGCACGCCCCGACACCAGCCTGGAAGGCTTGGGCAAGCTGCGCACCGTGTTCGCGGCGCGCGGCTCGGTGACGGCCGGCAACAGCTCGCAGACCAGCGATGGCGCAGGCGCGCTGATCCTGGCCAGCGGCGCCGCCGTGCAGCGCTTCGGCCTCACGCCGCTGGCGCGCTTCGTGAGCTATGCCAGCAAGGGCGTGCCGCCGGCCATCATGGGCATCGGCCCCATCGAAGCCATCCCGGCCGCGCTGCGCTATGCGGGCCTCAAGCAGGACGACATCGACTGGTTCGAGCTCAACGAAGCCTTTGCCGCCCAGTCGCTGGCCGTGGTCAACACGCTGGGGCTGGACCCCGCCAAGGTCAATCCCATGGGCGGCGCCATCGCCCTGGGCCACCCGCTGGGTGCCACAGGCGCCATCCGCTCGGCCACCGTGGTGCATGCGCTGCGCCGCAAGCAATTGCGCTACGGCATGGTGACGATGTGCGTCGGAATGGGCCAGGGCGCCGCCGGCATCTTCGAGCGGGTCTGACCGTTGCTCAAGGCCCCGTTCGCGGGGCTTTGTCTTTTTCGCTCATCCCATTTTTTCCCATCCATGCGAGCCGGCACAGAAACGGCACCGACCAGGAGACAGCCATGGAACAACACCAACTCAGCAGCGATGGCGCCACGCTGGCGCTGCGCGTCTACACGCCCGCTGGCCCGCCGCGCGCCAGCGTGGTCATCGGCGGGGCCATGGGGGTGCGCCAGGCCTTCTACGAGGCCTTTGCCACCTGGCTTGCGGGCCAGGGCTATCGGGTGACCAGCTTTGACTACCGGGGCCATGGCGATTCCCTGCAAGGCTCTTTGCGCCAGGTGCGTGCCGACCTGTGCGACTGGGCGCGCGACTACGAGGCGGTCATCGCCCATGCCAAGGCGCAGCTGCCGGACCAGCCGCTGTTCCTGATCGGCCACAGCCTGGGCGCCCAGCTGCCGGGCCTGCTGCGCTCCCCGCAGCTGGTGGACGGCCTTTTGAGCATTGCGGCCGGCAGCGGCTACTGGCGCGACAATGCGCCCCGCCTCAAGCGCCTGGTTCCCTATTTCTGGCATGTGCTGGTGCCCGTGGCCACGCGCCTGTGCGGCTACTTTCCGGGCAGGCGCCTGCGCAAGGTGGGCGACCTGCCGGCCGGCGTCATGCTGCAGTGGCGCCGCTGGTGCCTGAATCCGCGCTACAGCGTGGGTGCCGAGGGCGAGGCCGCCGCGCGCAGCTACGCCGCCGTGCGCTTTCCGGTGATGGCGCTGTCCATGAGCGACGACGAACTCATGACCTGGCGCGGCACCGAGCACCTGTTCGCGCTCTACGCCAATGCCCCCAGCCGCATCGAGCGCATCGAACCCAAGGCCCTGCAGTTGCGGCGCATAGGGCATTTCGGCTTCTTCCGCGCCGATATGCGCGACGCGCTCTGGGGCCGGGCCGTGGACGTGTTCTCGGGCTGGACCAAGGCGCCGGCCGCCGCGGCCCACCCGCGCTTTCCCTCACCCGCAGAGTCGCCGGCTTGACGGACGCGGGCGCCGCTTGCCATCACACTCGTTTGCCATGAGCACAGACATCCATCCTCTCGACCAGGCCGTGGCGCTCACCCCCACCGGCGCCGTGGGCCACTACCAGGGCCAGACCACGCAGGACTACTGGAACATGGTGGGCCCATACGGCGGCATCACCGCCGCCGCGCTGGTGCGGGCCATCCAGCAGCATCCGCTGTGCCTGGGCGATCCGCTGTCCATCACCGTCAACTACGCGGCCGCGCTGGGCGCGGGGCGCTTCGACATCGAGGCCCGCCCCGTTCGCACCAACCGCTCCACCCAGCACTGGCTGCTGACCATCACCCAGCCCGACCAGGATGGCGATGCCCAGGTCGTCACCACGGCCACGGCCGTCACGGCCGTGCGGCGCAGCACCTGGGGCGGCACCGACCTGGCCATGCCCGAGGTGCCGTCGCCCGCCGCCGTGCAGCGCGTGCCGCCGCTGGGCGGCGTGGAATGGCTCAACCGCTACGACATGCGCTTTCTCGACGGCATCATTCCCCAGACCTGGGATGGCCGCGAGACCGACAGCCTCACGCGCCTGTGGGTGCGCGACGAGCCGCCGCGCGCACTGGATTTTTGCGCGCTGGCCGGCCTGGCTGACGTATTCTTCCCGCGCGTGTGGCTGCGCCGCGCACAGCGCACCCCGGCGGGCACGGTGTCCATCACCGTCTACTTCCATGCGGGGCGCGAGGAACTGGCTGCCGCAGGCACGGGCCACCTGCTGGCCCAGGCGCGCGGCCAGGAATTTCGCAACGGCTTCTTCGACCAGAGCGCCCAGCTGTGGAGCGAGGCCGGCGTGATGCTGGCGAGCAGCCACCAGATCGTGTATTTCAAGGAATAAGCAAGGCAAGACCATCATGAGCGAAACCACCCAGGACATCCTCGTGCACACCGAAGCCGGTGTCTGCACCATCACCTTCAACCGCGCAGACAAGAAGAACTCCATCACCGAGGCCATGTACGCCAGCATGGCCGATGCGCTGGCCCAGGCCGGCGAAGACGCCGCCGTGCGCTGCGTGGTCTTCCAGGGCGACATGGCCATCTTCAGCGCGGGCAACGACATTGCCGACTTCCTCAAGCAGTCGGCCGGCGGCGCCGCCAGGCCGGAGGGCGAGCAGCGCCCCGTCTGGCGCTTCCTGCATTACATTGCCGCCTTTCCCAAGCCCGTGATCGCCGCCGTCTGCGGCCCGGCCGTAGGCATCGGCACGACCTTGCTGCTGCACTGCGACCTGGTCTATGCGGGCGACAACGCGGCTTTCTCGCTGCCCTTCGTGAACCTGGGCCTGTGCCCCGAAGCGGCCTCCAGCCTGCTGCTGCCCCAGATGCTCGGCTACCACCGCGCGGCCGAGGCCCTGCTGCTGGGCGAGCCCTTCCTGGCCGAAGCCGCCCTGGAAGTGGGCCTGGTCAACCGCGTCGTGCCGCCCAGCGAATGCAATGCGCTGGCCCAGGCCCAGGCCAGGAAGCTGGCGGCCAAGCCGCTGTCGGCCCTGATCGAGACCAAGCGCCTCATGAAGGCCGGCCAGTCCGGCCTGGTGCGCGAGCGCATGGCCGAGGAGGGAACGAGCTTCGGCAAGCTGATGGGCGGGCCTGCTGCCAAGGAGGCGTTCACCGCGTTCATGGAGAAGCGCAAGCCGGACTTCAGCCAGTGCTGAAATCCACGAAGGCCTCCGGGGCCTCCGAGGCGCCCGTGCAGTTCGAGCCCGAGTTCATCGCCGGGCTGCGCGAGGTGTTCGAGCGCCAGATCGCCTTCAACCAGGTGCTGGGGCTGCGCATCACCGAAGTGCTGCCCGAGCGGGTTGAAGGCCGCATCACCATGCGGCCCGAGCTCATAGGCCACGCGGCCTACCAGCGCATCCACGGCGGCGTGATCAGCGCCGGCCTGGACTCCATGGGGGGCCTGGCCGTCATGGCGGCCATCGGCGCCAAGCACATGGACGACGCACCGCTGCAGCGCCTGCACCGCTTCTCGCGCCTGGGCACCATCGACCTGCGCGTGGACTACCTGCGCCCCGGCATCGGCAGCGAATTCATCCTGCGCGCCGAGGTGCTGCGGCTGGGCTCGCGCGTGGCCAACACGCGCATGGAATTCCTGGGGGCCGATGGCAGCTTGCTGTCCACGGGGACGGCGGCGTACATCGTTTCTTGAAGCATGGCCCGCTGACTGCGGGCCTTCTTTTTTGCGTGTCTTCACCCCCAGCGCGCGCGCCACACGGCCCAGGCCGTGCCTGCGCCATAGGCGGCCATGGCCACGGCCACGAGGATGAACAGCGACTGGGCGCTGCCCAGGCCGCTGGACATGAGCCAGCCGCCGCCCACCACCACGATCAGCAGGCGCACCGTGCCGGCCAGCACGGGAGCCCAGACGCGGCCTGCGCCCAGGGAGGCGAAGTACAGCACCAGTCCCAGGCCGAACAGCCCGAAGGCCGGGCCCACGGTGCGCAGGTAGAGGTCGGCATAGGCGCGCACGGCCGGGTCGCCGGTGAAGATGCCTGACCACAGCTGCGGCCAGACCATGACCACCAGGCCCAGCACGCCCAGCAGGGCGGCGGCCATGGCGCCGCCCGACCAGGCCACGCGGCGCGCGCGGGCCACCTGGCCGGCGCCCATGGCCATGCCCACCATGGGCACGGCGGCCATGCCCACGCCGAAGGCCATGGGGATCAGCAGGAACTCCAGCCGCTGGCCAATGCCGTAGCCGGCCAGTGCCAGCGGGCCCAGGCGGGCGACCATGCCTGTCAGCAGCAGCGCGGCCAGCGCCGTTTGCACGGGGGACAGGCAGGCCAGGGCCCCCACGCGCAGGATGTCGCGGAACATGGGCCAGGCCAGGCGGGGCCTGCGCCAGTCCAGTTGCAGGCGCTGCTGGCCCCATTGCAGATAGGCCAGGAAGACTGCGACGGCCAGTGCCATGGCCACGATGTTGCCCACGGCCACGCCCGGCATGCCCCAGCGCGGCATGGGTCCCAGGCCCAGCCCCAGCGTGCCGCCGACAGCGATCTGCACCAGCGAGGCCGCAAAGATCACGGCCGACGGCATGCGCATATTGCCCGTGCCCCGCACCACCGATGCCAGCGTATTGCACAGCCACACCAGGATGGCGCCGCTGAACAGCACGGCGCCAAAGCCTGTGGCCGCTGCCAGCACCTCGCCGCGCCCGCCCAGCCAGCTGTAGAAGGTGGCGCCGCAGAGCACGAAGATGAGCGAGTACAGCAGGCCTGCGATGGTGCCGATGACGATGGAGTGCAGGGCCAGTGCCGAGGCACGCGCGCCGTCGCCCGCGCCCAGCGCGCGGCTGATGGCCGAGGACACGCCGCTGCCCATGGCACCGTTGCTCATCATCTGCGTGAGCATGGCCAGCGGAAACACCAGGGCCATGGCCGCCAGCGATACGGTTCCCAGCTGCCCCACGTAGTAGGTCTCGGCCACGGCGACCAGCACCGACATGCTCAGCGCCACCATGTTGGGCACGGCCAGGCGCATCAGGGTGGAGGCGATGGGGCCACTGACCAACGGATGCGCGGACCCGCTGGCCGCAGCGCCAGGGGCTGCGGAGGACAGGGCGGCGCTCATTCCGCGCTCTCCTGCGTGGCGGTTTCCAGCACGGGCAGCATGCCCAGCACCAGGCTTTCCAGCGCGCCGATCTGCTCGCTGCCGCACAGCTCGCGCACGCGCTGCTGGGCCTGGCGCCACAGGGCGGCAGCCTCGCGGATGCGGGCGCGGCCTTCGGGCGTGACCACCACGCAGCGGCTGCGCGCATCCGCGCCAGGAACCAGGTCGATGAAGCCGGCCTGCTGCAGCGTACGCAGGTTGCGCGTCATCGTCGTGCGGTCGGTGTGCAACTGCTCGGCCAGGGCCGAGACGGTGGGCGGGCCGTCGGGCGCATTGCGCGCCTGCACCAGCAGGCTGAACTGCGTGCCGCGCAGGCCGCTGGGCGCGAGCGTGTCGTCATAGAGCTGGGAGATCTTGCGCGACAGGCTGCGCACCATGAAGCAGGTGCAGACCGGACTGGCGGCGCTTGAGGTGGAGGAGGTCATGGGGCGTGGGGCAGGTGGCCTGGAATGGAAATAAGTGTAGATGCACCTATTGATTTGCGCATGTCCGCTGCGCGACCTGCACATGCGCGGTGTGTGATCGAGAAAGGCTTGCAAGCACATGAAACGGGAGAACCATCTGGTTACTTTTCTTGCGAGATGCCGGCATTTGTTGCCAGTTCGTGTGCGTAGCATCGGATTTTTCCGAAGGAGACCCACCCATGGCTGTTCAGAACCCGTTCTTTGGCAAGCGCGACAACGATGCTTTCACCTCCCGCAACACCCTGGGCAGCGGCATAGGCGCCACCGGTACGGGCGGCAGCCCCTCCGGTGCCGTCACGCCCAGCTCCAGCGTGACAAGTCCGTCGACCGCCCAGCGCCAGGCATCGGCCGTGGCGCAGGACTCCCAGGGCAGCAAGCTCACCGTAGGCCCCAATATCAAGCTCAAGGGCGTGGAGATCACCGACTGCGACACGCTGGTCGTCGAAGGCACGGTGGAAGCCACCATGGACTCGCGCGTGATCCAGATCGCCGAGCAGGGTGCCTTCCACGGCACGGCCGAAATCGACATCGCCGAGATCCATGGCGTGTTCGACGGCACGCTGACCGTGCGCGAGAAGCTGGTCATCTACGGCACGGGCAAGGTCAGCGGCAAGATCCGCTACGGCAAGGTGGTGATCGAAGAGGGCGGCGAGCTCACGGGCCAGATCGAGGCCGGCTCCTCGCCGCGCTCGTCCTCGTCGGGTTCGGCTGTGGCATCCAGCGCCTCCAGCCTGTCTTCCTCGTCGGCCGCCTCCAGCGACAGCGCCGCCAGCAGCTCCGCTGCGCTGGCCGCGGCCAGCGCGGCCGCCTCGCTGCAGCCGCGCGTCACGCCCTCGCTGGCCTGAGCCACCCCTGCGCCGGAAATGAAAAAGCGACCTGCAAAGGTCGCTTTTTTCATGGCTGCAGATGGGCGGGTTCAGCCGGCCTGCTGCTGCTTGCGTTCTGCATTGCGCTCGGCCGCTGCGCGCCAGGAACGCACCTGGTCGTTGTCCGGCAGCGATTGGGGCTTGCCCTGGCCGTCGATGGCCACGTAGGTCAGCAGGGCCTCGGTCACCTTGACGAAGCGGCCCTGGTCGGCAAAGCGCTCGGCATAGACCTCGACATCGACCGTGACCGAGGTGCGGCCCACGCGCTGCACGCTGGAGTAGAACGACAGGATGTCGCCCACGCGCACGGGCTGCTTGAAGATGAACTCGTTCACGGCCACGGTGACCATGCGGCTCTGGCCCAGGCGCGAGGGCAGCACCGAACCTGCCAGGTCGACCTGCGCCATCACCCAGCCGCCGAAGATGTCGCCATTGGCGTTGACA
Organism: Delftia sp. WY8; assembly: GCF_018437695.1. Taxonomy (NCBI): domain Bacteria; kingdom Pseudomonadati; phylum Pseudomonadota; class Betaproteobacteria; order Burkholderiales; family Comamonadaceae; genus Delftia; species Delftia sp. WY8. The sequence continues at coordinate 2,633,650 of NZ_CP049795.1, read as the reverse complement.
TCGGCAGGCATGGGAATGACCTTGAGAACCAGCTCCTTGTCTGCGGGCAAGGGATGGGGCGGGAGGTCTGGGCGGGGTGGCATGGGCACAATCGGGTCAATATAACAACCGAGAATTGTCTTTCATGCGACGCGAGAGCGCTTCCCCTACGGATTTACCCTTAGTCCCAACCCCGGCACCGTCGCGGGACTGGAACGCGCTGCGGCGCCTGCTGCCCTACCTGTGGCAATACAAGTGGCGCGTGCTGGCGGCGCTGGGCTTCATGATCGGGGCCAAGCTCGCCAACGTGGGCGTGCCGGTGCTGCTCAAGCACCTGGTCGATGCGCTGGATCTGAAGGCCGGCGATGCCCGCGCGGTGCTCGTCGTGCCCGTGGCCCTGCTGCTGGCCTACGGGCTGCTGCGCTTTTCCAGCTCGCTGTTCACCGAGCTGCGCGACCTGGTCTTTGCCAAGGCCACGCAGGGCGCCTCGCGGGCGATTGCGCTGTCCACCTTCGAGCACCTGCATGCGCTGAGCCTGCGCTTTCACCTGGAGCGCCAGACCGGCGGCATGACGCGCGACATCGAGCGCGGCGTGCGCAGCACCGAGTCGCTGATCTCGTATTCGCTCTACAGCATCCTGCCCACCTTCATCGAGATGGCGCTGGTGCTGGGCATCCTGGCGCTGCGCTTCGACATCTGGTTCGCGGCCATCACGCTGGCGGCGCTGGTGTTCTACATCACGTTCACGGTCACGGTGACCGAGTGGCGCACGCGCTTTCGGCGCGAGGCCAATGCCCAGGAGTCGGCGGCCCACACCAAGGCCATCGACTCGCTGCTGAACTACGAGACCGTCAAGTACTTCGGCAACGAGGGCTTCGAGGCGCGGCGCTACGACGAGAACCTGGAGGCGCTGCGCCGCGTTCGCCTCAAGAGCCAGAGCACGCTGAGCCTGCTCAACTGCGGGCAGCAGCTGATCATCGCCACGGCCCTGGTCGCCATCCTCTGGCGGGCCACGCAGGGCGTGGTGGATGGCCGCCTGTCGCTGGGCGACCTGGTCATGGTCAACGCCTTCATGATCCAGCTCTACATCCCGCTGGGCTTTCTGGGCGTGATCTACCGCGAGATCAAGCAGAGCCTGACCGACCTGGAGCGCATGTTCACCCTCATGGACAAGGAACGCGAGGTGGCCGACGCGCCCGGCGCCCAGCCGCTGCAGACCCATGGCGCACCGCCCGAGCTGCGCTTCGAGCATGTGGACTTTGCCTATGACCCCGAGCGGCCCATCCTCAAGGACGTGAGCTTCACCATTCCCGCCGGCAAGACCGTGGCCGTGGTCGGCCCTTCGGGCTCGGGCAAGAGCACGCTGGCGCGGCTGATCTTCCGCTTCTACGACGTGCAGTCCGGCCATGTGCGCATCGCCGGGCACGACCTGCGCGAGCTGACCCAGGACAGCGTGCGCGGCGCCGTGGGCATCGTGCCGCAGGACACGGTGCTGTTCAACGACACGGTGGAATACAACATCGCCTACGGCCGCCCTGGCGCCAGCCGCGAGCAGGTGGTGGCGGCCGCGCGCGCCGCGCGCATCCACGACTTCATCGAGGCCACGCCCCAGGGCTATGCCACGCGCGTGGGCGAGCGCGGCCTGAAGCTGTCGGGCGGCGAAAAGCAGCGGGTGGCGATTGCGCGCACCCTGCTCAAGGACCCGCCCATCCTGATCTTCGACGAGGCGACGTCGGCGCTGGACTCGGCCAATGAACGCGCCATCCAGGCCGAGCTGCAAAGCGCCGCGCGCAACAAGACGGCGCTGGTGATTGCCCACCGCCTGTCCACCGTGGTCGATGCGCACGAGATCCTGGTCATGGACGCGGGCCGCATCGTCGAGCGCGGCACCCACGGCCAGCTGGTCGCGGCGGGCGGGCGCTATGCGGACATGTGGGCGCTGCAGCAAAGCGGGGAGCCCGCCGTGCTGTAGCGCGGGGCGGCCGAGGGACCGGGAGGCCGGGTGCCTGGACGGCTTCAGGGCTTGAGGTGCGTGACCAGGAACTGCTCCATGGCCTCGTAGAACTCGAACTTGTTCTCGTCGTTGTGAAAGCCGTGGCCCTCGTTGTCCTTGACCATGTACTGCACCTCGACGCCGCGCTCGCGCAGCGCCTTCACCACCTGGTCGCTCTCGTCCTTGTTCACGCGCGGATCGCGCGCGCCCTGGGCGATGAACAGCGGCGCCTTGATGCGGTCCACATGCAGGGCCGGCGAGGTGGCGGCCAGGCGCTCCCTGTCGCGCTCGGGATCACCCACCATGGCGTGCATCTGGTCCAGCAGCGGCTTCCAGTAGGGCGGAATGGTCTTCATGAAGGTGAACAGGTTGGACACGCCCACATAGTCCACGGCCGCCGCATACAGGTCGGGCGTGAAGGCCACGCCGGCCAGCGTGGCATAGCCGCCATAGCTGCCGCCGTAGATGCCGATGCGCGCAGGGTCGGCAATGCCCTGGTCGATCAGCCAGTGCACGCCGTCGGTGATGTCGTCCTGCATCTTCAGGCCCCACTGGCCGAATCCCGCTTCCCAGAACGCGCGGCCATAGCCCGTGGAGCCGCGGAAATTCACCTGCAGCACGCAAAAGCCCCGGTTGGCCAGGAACTGCACCTCGGGGTTGTAGCCCCAGCCGTCGCGAGCCCAGGGGCCGCCGTGCGGGTTGATGATGCAGGCCAGGTTCCTGGGCTCGCGGCCGGCCGGCAGGGTCAGGTAGCCGTGGATGGTCAGGCCGTCGCGGCTGGTGTAGCTGACGGGCTGCACGCGCGACATGGCGGACTCGGGGATGGCCGGGTTGATGTCGGCCAGCTTGGTCAGCGCGTCGGCGGCCGCGTCGTAGATGTAGCGCGCGCCCGGCGTGCGGTCGTTGAAGGCGGCGACGATGAACTTGTCCTCGGCGCGGTTGGCGCCCTGGATGGCGAAGTCGTAGCCCGGCAACTGCGCAGCCAGCCGGCCGTAGAGGGCTTCGGTCTCGGCATCGAAGAAGCGGTACTGCGGCTTGTCGGTCTGGTAGGCGGCCAGGGTGAGCACGCGGCGCTTGCGCGAATAGGCCGCCGCGCCCAGATCGACTTCTTCGGGCACGAAGATTTCTTCTTCCTCGTCGGGCCGGGCCGGGTCGATGACCACCAGGGCCAGCTTGTCGCGGCCCCGGTTGGACAGGGCGTAGAGCTTTTGGTCGTCGAAGGTGAAGAAGGCCGGGCTGACGCTGGTGCGGTAGTCGGTGGTGATCAGGGGCTGGAACTCGCCGGCCTCGTCGTCGCGGTAGAGCAGGGCGCTGTTCAGGCCGTCGCTGGCCACGGCGGCCCGCACGCGGCCTGCGTGGTCGGTCTGCCAGCCGACGATGTTGCCGGGGTTCTGCGCCACCAGTTGCGCCGCGCCCGTATGCACGTTCACGCGGTATACGTCGAAGACCTCGGCATCGCGCCGGTTGTGGCTGATCAGCACATGGTCGGGGTCGTCTTCCAGGTCGTCCTCGATGCTGGCGCGCACGCCTTCCCAGGGCGTCAGGTCGGTGGCTTCGCCGCTGCGCGCGTTGACCGCCAGCACGTGGAAGTTCTCGTCGCCGCCGAAGTCCTTCTGGTAGAGCACTACATCCGGGCCCTTCCAGAAGAAGTTGCTGATGTCGCGCTCGGTCTCGGCCGTGATGCGGCGCGGCTCGCCCACAGGGGTGCTGCCCTCCAGCGCCTGCACATGGATATTCATGCGCGCCGGATGGCCGTCCACGCTGACGGGCTGCATGAAGCCCAGCATGCTTCCGTCATCGGCCAGGCGGAAGAAGCCGCGTTCCGGATTGCGGAAGAAGTCCTTGATCGGATAGGCCTGCGGAGCCTGCGCATCGGCGCTGGCATCCCGTGCCAGGTTGAGGATGTGGGCGGCCATGGCGGGGTGTCGGGAAAACGTCGGCAAGGGTGACCTCCTGGGTTGCAGCGGCAGGGGAAAAAGGGAGCCGGCCATGATGCCATGGTGCTGTATACAAACAGGCGGGCCACTGTCTTTGCTGGGATTGGTTGTATACATTTGATTGGTGTTTTCCCGTGTTTTTGCGGAAAAGTGCACCATGGATCGCCTTGGATGTATACATTCACGCCATTCCATCCAGACAAAGCCCCATGAGCCCCCAGCTTGCCCCCGCCGCCTCCGAAGCGGAAAGCCATTCCCAGGTCATCAAGGCCCAGCTGCAACTGCGCGAGATGATTCTTGCGGGCGAGTTGCCCGCAGGCGAGCGCATCGCCGAGCTCACCGTGGTGCAGCGCCTGGGCATCTCGCGCACGCCGGTGCGCGCCGCGCTGATGCGGCTGGAGCAGGAAGGCCTGCTCGAAGCCATGGCCGGCGGGCGCGGCTACCGCGTGCGGCTGTTCTCCGAGGCCGATGTGGCCGATGCCATCGAACTGCGCGGCACGCTGGAAGGCCTGGCCGCGCGCTGGGCGGCCGAGCGCGGCGTGGCCGAGCCGCTGCTGGCGCAGGCCGGCCGCTGCCTGGATGCCATCGACCGCGTGCTGGAGACGCCCGACTGGGGCGATGAGGCCTTCTCGCGCTATGTGGCGCTGAACTCCGAATTCCACGACCTGCTGCGTTCCATGGCCGGCAGCAGCGTCATGCAGCGCGAGCTGGAGCGCGTGGTGCGCATGCCCTTCGCCTCGCCCTCGGGCTTTGTGCTGGCGCGGGCCGAATCCCCGCGTGCGCGCCACAGCCTGATGGTGGCCCAGGACCAGCACCGCCAGGTGCTGGACGCCATTGCCGCGCGCGAGGGCGCCCGGGCCGAGGCGCTGATGAAAGAGCACTCGCGCATTGCGCGCCGCAACCTGCGCGAAGCCGTGAGCGAGCCCGGCAGCCATGCGGTTCCTGGCGTGCAGTTGATCCGAGCCTGACCCGCGCTTGATCTGCGCTTGATCTGCGCTTGATCTGCCCTTGATGTGCGCCGGCGGCCTCGGCCGCCTGCGCCCCAGCCACCGCAGCGCCAAGGACTGCGGACCCCACCCATAAAGGAGACCCCCATGAGCACATTCCCCAAGAACACCTGGTACGTGGCCGCCACGTCCGATGAGATCCAGGACAAGCCGCTGGGCCGTCGCATCTGCGGCGAGCGCATCGCCTTCTACCGCGCGCAGCACGGCGTTGCCGCCGTGGAGGATTTCTGCCCGCACCGCGGCGCGCCCCTGTCGCTGGGCTTTGTCTGCGAAGGCAAGCTGGTCTGCGGCTACCACGGGCTGGAGATGGGCTGCGACGGCAAGACCATTGCCATGCCGGGCCAGCGCGTGCGCGGCTTCCCCGAGATCCGCAGCTATCCCGTCGAGGAGCGCCATGGCTTCATCTGGGTCTGGCCCGGCGACAAGGCGCTGGCCGATGCCGCGCTCATCCCGAAGCTGCCCTGGCACGACAACCCCGAATGGGCCTATGGCGGCGGCATGTTCCACATCCAGGCCGACTACCGGCTGATGATCGACAACCTCATGGACCTGACGCACGAGACCTATGTGCACGCCAGCTCCATCGGCCAGGCCGAGATCGACGAGACGCCCTGCAAGACCGAGACGCGCGGCGAGGGCGCCGATGTCGAGGTGGTCACCAGCCGCTTCATGAACGACATTCCCGCGCCCCCGTTCTGGAAGATGGCGCTGCGCAGCAACGGCCTGGCCGACGATGTGCCCGTGGACCGCTGGCAGGTCTGCCGCTTCACCCCGCCCAGCCATGTGCTGATCGAGGTCGGCGTGGCCCACGCAGGCCACGGCGGCTACGACGCGCCCGACGAGCACAAGGTCTACAGCATGGTGGTGGACTTCATCACGCCGGAGACCGAGGAATCCATGTGGTACTTCTGGGGAATGGCGCGCCGCTTCAATCCGGGCGATGCCGAAGTCACCGACCGCATACGCGAGGGCCAGCACAAGATCTTCAGCGAAGACCTGCAGATGCTGGAGCTGCAGCAGCGCAACCTCAGTGCCCACCCCGACCGCAAGCTGCTCAAGCTCAACATCGATGCGGGCGGCGTGCAGTCGCGCAAGGTCATCGACAAATGGATTGCGCAGGAACAGCAGGCGGCGGCGGTGGCCGCAGCAGCGGCCCAGCCTGCCGCCGCGGTGGCCTGAGGCCGGCCATGGCCCGGCGCGCATCCAGGATCGGCGCCGGGGATGGGGTAATCTCGGCGGGCTTCAACCCCAGGGCCGCAAGGCCTGCCGCCACCGATGGTCCACTCCGCCTCCGATCCGCTTTCCATCGACCTCTACGACCAGCCGGGCCACCTGATCCGGCGCGCGCAGCAGATCGCGGCGCAGCTGTTCCGCGACGTGCTGGGGCCGGACGTGACGCCCGTGCAGTACGCCATCCTGCGCATGCTGCAGGAAAAACCGGGCATCGACCAGGTAACGCTGGCGCGGCTGGTGGCGCTGGACAACTCCACCACGGCCGACATCGCGGCGCGACTGGAGGCCAAGGGCTGGGTGCTGCGCGAGATCCTGCCCCGGCGCCAGCGGCGCCTGACGCTCACGGCCGAGGGCGAGGCCATGCTGGGCGGCTTCGTGCCGAATGTGCACGAACTGCACAACCGCATGCTGGCCGCGCTGGAGCCCGAGGAGCAGGCCGAGTTCAAGCGCCTGCTGCGCAAGTTCGTGCAGTTGCACGACGCACGCGACGCCCTCGACGCTTCCTCATCCGACTGACAGCGGCCCGGCCGCCTCCGCGTCCGAGACTGCGCGGCCCCGCCTGATCGGGGAAATCCCGGTATCTGGCGCCGATTTTCATTCAGTAAACTGAATCACATTCAGCATACGTAATGATGTGTTGAGAACACAAGAAAGCTCCCACAGAGCTTCAACCCAAGGAGACCCACGATGACTGCCTCTACCCCTGTTCCATGGCTGCAGCGGCCTTGCGCCGCCGCATCGTCCAACTGCCCGTTGCGGGAGCTGCGGCCATGAGCGCCGACCTGCGTGCAAGCGTCGACCAGCGGCCCATGACGCGCTTCCAGTGGTCGGTCATAGCCCTGTGCATGGTGCTCAACATGATCGACGGCTTCGACGTCCTGGTCATGGCGTTCACGGCCTCTGCCGTGTCGGCGCACTGGCAGCTCAGCGGCGCCCAGCTGGGCTTTCTGCTCAGTGCAGGCCTGTTCGGCATGGCGGGCGGATCGCTGTTGATCGCGCCCTGGGCCGACCGGCTGGGCCGCCGGCCGCTGATCCTGGCCTGCCTGGCCCTCTCGGGCGTGGGCATGCTGGGCTCGGCCTTCAGCCAGAGCGCCACGCAGCTGGCGGCGCTGCGCGTGCTCACGGGCCTGGGCGTGGGCGGCATCCTGGCCTGCAGCAACGTGATCGCCAGCGAATACGCCTCGCAGCGCTGGCGCAGCCTGGCCGTCACCCTGCAGTCCACGGGCTACGCGCTGGGCGCCAGCATTGGCGGCTCCATCGCGGTGTGGCTGCTGGGGCGCCATGACTGGCGCGCGGTCTTCCTGTTCGGCGGCTGCGTGACGCTGGGCGTGCTGGTCCTGGCCTGGTGGCGACTGCCGGAATCCATGGACTTCCTGCTGGCGCGGCGCCCGGCCGGCGCGCTGCAGCGGCTCAATGCCCTGGTCGGGCGGCTGGGCCTGCCCGCATTGGCTGCGCTGCCGCCTGCCGCGCCATCGGCGGCGGAGCGCTCAAGGCGGGGCCCGCTGCAGCTGTTCGCGCCGGGCCTGCGCCGGCCCACGCTGCTGGTCTGGCTGTCGTTCTTCGCGGTGATGTTCGGCTTTTACTTCGTCATGAGCTGGACGCCCAAGCTGCTGGCCGCCTCGGGCCTCACGCCCGAGCAGGGCGTGACCGGCGGTGTGCTGCTGAGCCTGGGCGGCATCCTGGGCGCCACCTTGCTGGGCCTGCTGGCGGCGCGCTATCCCGTGCACCGCGCGCTGGCCGGCTTCATGCTGGCCACGGCCGTGCTGCTGTGCTTCATCGTGAGCAATCCGGGCTCGCTGCTGCTGTCGTATGCGCTGGCTTTTCTGATCGGCGTCTTCGTCAACGGCTGCGTGGCCGGGCTCTATGCCATCGCGCCCATGGTCTATGGCGGCGAGGTGCGCGTGACCGGCGTGGGCTGGGGCATAGGCATAGGGCGCATCGGCGCCATCGTCTCGCCCATGGTCGCGGGCTCGCTGCTGGACGCCGCGTGGTCGCCCAGCCAGCTCTATGTGGGCTATGGCCTGGCCTTCGTGTTCGCGGCCTGCATCGTGTCGCTGCACCGGCTGCAGGGGCCCGAAGCCGGCAGGCCCGCAGCCACGGGCCGCACGCTGTCGGCGCATTGAGCGCGACTTGCCGACAAGAAGGAGAACCCCATGACCGAATGCACCACCATTGCACCCGCCTCCACGCCTGCCTTCCCGCTGGACCAGTGGTATGTCGCCGGCTTTGCCTGGGAGCTGCAGGACGCGCCACTGGCACGCACCCTGCTGGGCCGGCCCGTCGTGCTGTTTCGCACGCCCGATGGCAGCGTCGCCGCGCTGGAGGACCGCTGCTGCCACCGCGAACTGCCGCTGTCCTGCGGCACGGTGGAGGCGCGCGGCCTGCGCTGCGGCTACCACGGCCTGCTGTTCGACCGCGCCGGCCAGTGCCTGGAGATTCCGGGCCAGCAGCGCATACCGCCCAAGGCCTGCGTCAAGTCCTTCGACCTGCGCGAGCGTGACCAGATCCTCTGGATCTGGATGGGCGCCACACCCGATTCCGTGCCCGCGCAGGAGCCGCCCGCCTATCCCGTGCACGGCGATGCGCGCTACCGCTTCGGCGGCGATGTCTACCACTACGACGCGCCCTACCAGCTCATCCACGACAACCTGCTGGACCTCAGCCACCTGGGCTATGTGCACCTCAAGACCATTGGTGGCAATGCCGGCATCCACATGAATGCGGAGCTGCAGGTCCGCCAGGACGGGGACAGCGTCACCGTGCTGCGCTGGATGCCCGACTCCGACCCGCCGCCCACCTATGCGGCGGCCTGGCCGTTCGCGGGCCGCATCGACCGCTGGCAGGAGGTGGAGTTCCACCCCTCGCATGTGCGCATCTGGACCGGCGCCATGGACGCAGGCAGCGGCCGGCTCGACGATCCGCAGCGCGAGGGCTTTCACATGCGGGGATTTCACGGCGTGACGCCGGAGACCGAGCATTCGGCCCACTACTTCTGGACCATTGCCACCAACCCGCATCCCGACATGCAGGACACCACGCGCCTGGTGATCGACCAGACGGCTGCCACCTTCGAGGAGGACAAGGTCGTCATCGAGGCCCAGTTCCGCAACCAGCAGCGCTTTGGCGCGCGCCCCGTCATCGATATCCACGTGGACGCCGGCCCCAACCGCGCGCGCCGCGTGATCAGCCGGCTGCGCGAGGCCAGCGCCCGGGCGCTGGCGGCGGCCTGATTTTTCCGAACCCATCCCTTTCCGCGATTTCTTCCCATGCAAGCCAACCCCATCCTCCAGGTGCGCGTCGCGCGCAAATGCGCCGAGGCGCAGGACATCTGCAGCCTTGAACTCGTGCCGCTGGACGGCGAAAGCCTGCCCGCCTTCACGGCCGGCTCGCACATCGACCTGCACCTGCCCGGCGGCCTGGTGCGCCAGTACTCGCTGTGCAACGACCCGCAGGACACGGGCCGCTACGTGGTCGGCGTGCTGCGCGAGGCCGCCTCGCGCGGCGGCTCGGCCGCCGTGCACGAACAGGTGCAGGAAGGCCAGCAGATCGCCATCGGCGCACCGCGCAACCACTTCGCGCTGCATGCGGGTGGCCCTGCGCGGCATCTGCTGCTGGCCGGCGGCATAGGCATCACGCCCGTGCTGGCCATGGCGCGCCAGCTGGCGCGCGAGGGTGCCGACTTCGAACTGCACTACTGCGCGCGTTCGCGCGAGCGCATGGCCTTCACGGCCCTGCTGCAGTCCATGCCCTGGGCCGACCGCGTGCACCTGCATGTGGATGGCGAGGGCGCGCTCGACATGGCGCAGCTGCTGGGCGCCCCGCAGGCGGGCCTGCACCTGTATGTCTGTGGCCCACGCGGCTTCATGGACGCGGCCCTGGGCATGGCTCGCGCATCGGGCTGGAGCGAGGACCGCCTGCACTACGAATTCTTTGCAGGCGAGGCCGTGCAGCGCGAGGGCGATGCCGGGTTCGAGATCGAGATCGCCAGCACCGGCCAGGTGGTGCGCGTGGCGCCCGAGCAGACCGTGGTCCAGGCGCTGGCCGGCATCGGCGTGGAGGTGCAGACCTCGTGCGAGCAGGGCGTGTGCGGCACCTGCCTCACGCGTGTGCTCTCGGGCGAGCCCGAGCACCGCGACATGTACCTGACCGAGGACGAGCAGGCCGCCTGCGACCAGTTCCTGCCCTGCTGCTCGCGCGCGAAATCCGCCCGGCTGGTGCTGGACCTGTAGCGCTGGACCCGGCCGGCCGGCGCACAATGAGGTTTTCCCCCAAGGCCCGCCCTGTGGCGGCGGGCGCCGCCTTCCTGCCATGCAACCTGCCCTGCTCGTCCTCAACTTCAATACCGAGGCCCATCTGCGCCAGATGGCCCAGGCCTTTCCCTCCTTCGACCTGCTCTACGCGCCCGACGCCGCCCAGTGCGAGGCCGCCATCGCCGAGCACGGCACGCGCATACAGGCCGTGCTGACCATAGGCTCCATCGGCCTGTCGGCCGCGCAGATGCAGCGCATGCCCGCCCTCAGGCTGGTCTGCGCGCTGGGCGCGGGCTACGAGAACATCGATGTCGCCCATGCGCAGGCCCACGGCATTGCCGTGGGCAACGGCGCAGGCACCAATGACGACTGCGTGGCCGACCATGCCATGGGCCTGCTGATCGCCTCCGTGCGCGGCCTGGTGCGCCTGGACCGCGCCACGCGCGACGGCGTCTGGCGCACCGCCATGCCGCTGCCGCCCAATGTCTCGCACAAGCGCCTGGGCATCCTGGGCATGGGCGCCATCGGCGCCAAGATCGCCCAGCGCGCGCTGGGCTTCGAGATGGAAATCGGCTACCACAACCGCAGCCCGCGCAGCGGGCTGCCCCACCGCTACTTCGGCGACCTGCTGTCCCTGGCGCTGTGGGCCGATGTGCTGGTGGTCGCCACGCCGGGCGGCCCGGGTACGCGCCATCTCGTCAACGCCCAGGTGCTGGACGCACTGGGCCCGCAGGGCCACCTGGTCAATATCGCGCGCGGCAGCGTGGTCGATACCGCCGCCCTGGCCGCCGCCCTGCGCGAAGGCCGCCTCGCCGGCGCGGGCCTGGATGTCTACGAAAGCGAACCCGCGCCACCGGCCGAACTGCTGGACCTGGACGCCGTGGTGCTCACGCCCCATGTGGGCGGCTGGTCGCCCGAAGCCGTGCAGGCCTCGGTGGACCGCTTCATCGCCAACATGCGCTGCCACCTGGAAGGCCGCCCGCTGGTCTCGCCGGTCACGGCCTGAGGCCGGATTCAGCCCTGTGCCATCCCGGCAGCTGCTGCCAAGTGCAGCAGCCCCATGACCAGGCAGATGGCCGAGGACACATGCCAGAAGCGGTCGCTGTTGTCCGGAAAGCGTGGTTTCAACCACGGATAGGCCACGGCCCGCGCCACCAGCACCAGGCCGGCCCCGACCAGCACCGGACGCATGAAGGGCAGGGGGCCCAGCAGGCCCGCGCCTGCCAGCGCATACCCTGCCAGCAGCGACAGCACCACGCCGATGGCCGCCGACACCAGCGGCGGATACCAGTGCCCGGCCTCGGCCATGCGCGCCATGCGCTCGCCGGCACCCATGAGCCGCAGCCCACGTCCCCCCCAGACGATGCAGGCGAAGTGGGCCAGCGCGGCCGCCGTGTCGAACAGGGCGGCGGCCAGGGCCAGCAGTTGCACGCCCTTCACGGCAGGGCTTCCCACACGCCGGTGTGCTGATGCTTCTTCATGGTGTATTCCTTGGGATTTGCTGCAATGGTCGGCCACTGTAGTGCTTAAACTCCGGGCAGAAAACTCGCCTTGTGCTCAGGTTTTGCCGCATGCCCTCCCATACCTCCGCTACCACTGAATCCCAGAGAAGAAGACAGCCCTTGCAGGCCCGTGCGCAGCGCACGCTGCAGGCCATTGTTCAGGCAGCAGCTCAGATTCTGGTCAAGGAGGGCGAAGCCGCACTCACCACCAATCGCATTGCCGAGCGCGCAGGCGTCTCCATCGGCACGCTCTACCAGTACTTCCCCGACAAGCAGGCCGTCTTGCGCGCCATGGTCGATGGCCAGCGCCTTGCGGCCGTCGCTGCCATCGAGGCCTGGCTGGAGCAGGCGTCGGAGCAGGGCCTGCCGCGCGAGGCCGTGGCGCGCGGCGTGGTCGCCTGCATCGTCGAGGGCTTTGCGGGCCGCACGCCCGCGCAGCGCAAGCTGGCGCGCTTTGCCTGGCGCCAGGATGGTGACGAGCGCATTGCCCTGTCCATGCGCGAGACCGCCGAGCGCATGGCCGCCCACCTGCAGCGCTGGGGCGGCCCCTCGCTGTCCTATGCGCGCCTTTACGTGGCCACGCGGGCCGTGCTGGGCACGGTGCGCTTTGCCTCGCTGGAGGCTTCGCCGCTGATCGCCTCGGGCGCACTGGAGGAGCTGCTGTGCGAGATGGGGGCAGATATGTTGCTGGGTGGCGCGACGGACGCGGGAGCCGCTGCCCGTGCCCCTGCCCCATAGGCAGCAGGGGCTGTGCCTGTGCCATTTCGCTGGACCGGCTTCGCAGCAAGGCATGCCTTGATGGGCGGGCTGAAGTCCTGGTCGTCCTTGCGAAGCAGGATGGCGAAAAAAAGGCCCCGCAGAGCGGGGCCTTTTGCTTCTACCGGAGTGTGCGATCAACCGATAGCATTCTAACGAGTTCGCGCGGCAATGGCTTTCTCCGCCACATCCACCAGGTCGGCGCCGACCTGCTGCTTCCACTTGTCGTAGACGGGGCGCGTGGCCTTGACGAAGGCTTCGCGCTCGGCCGGCGTGAGCTGGGTCACGGTCACGCCGTTGGCGGCCAGGTCCTTGAGCAGGGGCTTGTCGGCCTCGATCATGCCCTTGCGCGCGATCACGACCTGCTCCTTGGCGGCGTCCACGGCGGCCTGGCGCACGATGTCCTGGTCTTCCTTGGTCCAGGTGGCCCAGATGTCCTTGTTGACCACGAAGATCAGCGGATCGTTGATGTAGCCCCACAGCGTCAGATGCTTCTGGCCCACGGACTGCAGCTTGGCGGCCATGTAGACCGAGACGGGGTTCTCCTGGCCGTCCACGGCGCCGCTGGCCATGGCGGGCTGGGCATCGGCCCAGCTCATCTGCGTGGGGTTGGCGCCCAGCGCGGTGAAGGTGTCCAGGAACAGCGGCGAGCCCACGACGCGGATCTTCAGGCCCTTGAGGTCGGCAGGGGTCTTGATGGCGTGCTTGGAGTTGCTGATCTCGCGGTAGCCGTTCTCGCCCCAGGCCAGCGGCACCACGCCGGCCTTGTCCAGGCGCTGGAACAGGCGCTTGCCGGGCTCGCCATGCGTGAGCGCGTCGGCGGCCGCGTAGTCGGGCATCAGGAAGGGCAGGGCGAACAGGTTCAGCTCCTTGATCTGGGGCGACCAGTTCAGCGTGGAGCCCACGGCCATGTCGATCACGCCCTGGCGCAGCGCGCTGAATTCGCGCGTCTGGTCGCCCTGGATCAGGGACACGCCCGGGTAGAGCTTGATGTTGATGCGGCCGTTGGTGCGCTCGCGCACCTTGTTGGCCCAGATCTCGCCGCCCTTGCCCCAGGGAAAGGCCGTGCCCAGCACCAGCGACATGCGGTACTCGCTCTTGTACTTGGCCGGTGTCTGCGCCATTGCGGGAGCGGACGAAAGGGCCAGGGCCGCCGCTGCGGCCAGGCCGCTGGCGAGGAAAGTGCGAAGTTTCATTGCGAAGGTCTCCTTGTTGAATTTTTGGGAAATCAGTAGCCCAGGCGTGCTGGGAGCCAGAGAGCCAGCTGCGGGAAGGCGATCACGGCGATCATCACCAGGAACATGGCCAGCAGCATGGGGCCGACCCAGCGCACGGTGGACTCCATGCGCACGCCCGCGATGCGGCAGGACACCATCAGGTTCACGGCCAGCGGCGGCGTGAACTGGCCGAGCGCCACCTTGAGCGTGAGGATGACGCCGAACCACACCGGGTCCCAGTGGTAGTGCTGCATGATCGGCAGCAGCAGCGGCACGAAGATCAGGAAGATGGAGATGCCGTCCAGGAACATGCCCACGGTGATCAGCAGCAGGATCAGCAGCGCCATCACGCCGTACTCGCCCAGGCCCGATTCCACGATGGCCTTGGCCACCGGATCGATCACGCCCAGCGTGGACAGCGAGAACGCGAAGATGCCGGCCAGCGACACCACCAGCAGGATCACGGCCGACAGCTCGCCGGCCTCGCGCAGGATGGGATACAGGTCGCGCAGCGTGATGGTGCGGTGGATCACCATGCCCACGAACAGGCCGTAGAACACGGCCACCACGGCGGCCTCGGTAGGGGTGAACCAGCCGGCGCGCATGCCGCCCAGGATCAGCACCGGGGCGGCCAGGCCCCAGGAGGCCTCGCGCAGGCTGCGCCAGAACGGCGGGCGCGGCATGGACGATTCCAGCGCACCCATCCTGTGCCTGCGCGACATCCACACGGCCGGAACGATCAGCGCCACGCCGGCCAGGATGCCGGGGATCATGCCGGCCGCAAACAGCGCCGGCACCGAGGCGCCGGGCACCAGCACCGAGTAGATGATGAAGGCCACGGACGGCGGGATCAGGATGTCGGTGGCCGCAGCCGCGCCCACCACGCTGGCCGAGAAGCTGCCCGGATAGCCGGCGCGGCTCATGGCCGCGATCATCACGCCGCCCACGGCAGCGGCATTGGCCGGGCCCGAGCCCGAGATGCCGCCCAGGAACATGGCCACGGCAATCGCCACCAGGGGCAGCATGCCGGGGCCGCGGCCCACGATGGCCACGGCGAAGTTCACCAGGCGCAGCGCCACGCCCGAGCGGTCGAAGATCGAGCCCACGAGCACGAACATCGGAATCGCCAGCAGCGGGTACTTGCCCAGGCCCGCATAGAAGTTCTGCGGCACGGCCAGCAGGCCGAACCACTGCGTGTCGGGGCTGGCCAGCGCGATGGCGGCCGCACCTGCCAGGCCCAGGGCCGCGCCGATGGGCACGCCCAGGAGCATCAGGCCCAGGAAGGCGATGAAGAGCAGGGTCGCGATCATGGCGCCTTCTCCTCGTCCACGAAGGCGCCGGGGCGCCCCTGGCGCAGGAACAGTTGCAGCGCGCGCAGCGTGATCAGCGCCGAGCAGATGGGCAGCCACATCGAATACCACCACTGCGGCACGCCAATGCCGGGCGAGGTTTCCTCGAAACGGTAGTCGTCCCAGACCACGCGCACGCTCAGTGCGGCGATCACCGCGAACAGCAGTGCCACCATCAGCGTGCCGAAGCGCGCCAGGCGCTTCCTGCGCAGGGCGCTGCCGCCTTCGGCGAAGTATTCGATGCGGATGTGGGCGTTGCGCGCCACGGCCGCCGAGCCCGCGACCATGGCCAGCAGGATCATCAGGAAGACCGAGATTTCCTCGGTCCACGCGAAGGAAGAGGAGGTGAAGTAGCGCACCAGCACATTGGCGAAGGTGATCAGGGCCAGCAGGGCCATGATGACCACGGTGAGCCAGTCCTCGATGCGCAGCGAACGCGGCTCGTCCGGCTGGGAAGGCGTCTCAGCGGCGCCGTTTTCGGTGGGAGGGGATGACATGGACGCGGGGAGTCAGAAAATTACACATGGCGGGGCAGATGCAGTCACTGAGCTTCCTCGGCGTCGTGTGCCGGGGGCCGTGAGGAAAAAATGTCACATTGGGTAAATGCGGCGCAGCGCCATTATGTGCGCATACGAGCGCCGCATCAGATGGCGGTTTCCTCAGTGTGGCGGCCCATGCGGGACGTTGATACGGGCATGCCCCGGCGTGGAGGCACCGAGGAAGGGTCGCCCCGCACCGAGGGTGCCGTCCCCCTCCCGGAGAGAGAGGGGGAAGCGGCGTAGCCGCTCAGGGGGTGCCTTCCATCACAGCGGATAATGGCGGGCATGGAAACCAAATGGCTAGAAGATTTCGTCAGCCTGGCTGAAACACGCAGTTTCAGCCGCTCCGCCCAACTGCGGCATGTGACGCAACCTGCGTTCTCGCGCCGCATCCAGGCACTGGAGGCCTGGGCCGGCACCGACCTTGTGGACCGCAGCTCCTACCCGACCCGGCTCACGCCGGCCGGCAAGACCATGTATGACCAGGCGCTGGAGATGCTGCAGTCGCTGCAGAGCACGCGCACCATGCTGCGGGCCCATGTCAGCGCGGGCAAGGGCATGGTGGGGTTTGCCGTGCCGCACACGCTGGCCTTCACCTTCTTCCCTAACTGGGTCTCCAGCGTGCAGGCCAAGTTCGGGCCGTTCCGCAGCCGGCTATTCGCGCTCAACGTGCACGACGCCGTGATGCGCCTGGTCGAAGGCGGCTGCGACCTGCTGATCGCCTACTTCCATCCGTCCCAGCCCTTCCAGCTTGACCCGGCGCGCTACGAGATGGTCAGCCTGGGCCATGAGGTGCTCGCCCCCTACGCCAAGCCCGACGCCGACGGCCTGCCGCTGCACCAGCTGCCGGGCCGCCAGGGCCAGCCACTGCCCTACCTGGGCTATGCGCCCGGCGCCTACCTGGGCCGCGTGACGGAGCTCATCCTCAAGGAAGCGGCCGAGGCCGTGCACCTGGAGCGCGTCTACGAGACCGACATGGCCGAAGGCCTCAAGGCCATGGCGCTGGAAGGCCATGGCGTGGCCTTTTTGCCATTCAGCGCCGTGCGCAACGAGTTGGAGGCCGGCCGCCTGGTCAGCGCCGCACCTGCCGGTGACGACGGTTTCCGCATGGACATGGAAGTGCGTGCCTACCGCGAAAAACCCACCAGCAAGGATGCGCCCCAGGGCGTGGCCGGCGCGCTGTGGAACTTCCTGCTGGAGCAGGGCGAGACCATCGGCTGACACGCCAGGCGGCACACATGAAGACAAAGGGGCTCTCGAGCCCCTTTTTGCTGCACGCTGGTGCATAGCAAAGCCCGTCAAGAGACCGACTTGGTGCATGGGTTATGCCTAGGGTAAACACCTATTATGCATGGCATGCATAAGGGTTTCTGCAAACGGCATTGGCTGTGCTGCCACGCATGGCATTAGAGTGCGCGCACAGCAGCCACGCCGTGTGCAGGCCCGCAGGCGCGCTGGATCGGGCAAAAAACGCGTGCCATGGCACGGCAGTTGCTTACCTGAATCTGGCTGACGTGCTGGAAAGCCCTAGCACGTGTCGGTGCTCCAGCACCGTGCGTGATTGCACAATATGTGTCACATCGTTGATAGTTCGAGCCAGCCCACAAGGCGACTCGACCGTTCTCATCAAGACCGTTTTCGTTCTCATCTCAGGAGACCCGTATGAAGAAGCATTTGTTGGCCATCGCCGTGACCGCCCTGGCTGCAGGCAGCGCTTTTGCGCAGGCTGGCGACACCCTGGCCAAGATCAAGTCCTCCGGCGCCGTGACGCTGGGCGTGCGTGAATCCTCCGGCCTGGGCTACACGCTGGGCAATGGCAAGTACGTGGGCTTCCACACCGAGATGGGCGAGCGCGTGCTGGCCGACATCCAGAAGCAGCTGGGCCTGGCCAAGCTGGACATCAAGTACCAGCCCGTCACCTCGCAGAACCGCATCCCCCTGGTGACCAATGGCACCGTGGACATCGAGTGCGGCTCCACCACCAACAGCCAGGCCCGCCAAAAGGATGTGGCCTTCGCCGTGACCACCTATGTGGAAGAAGTGCGCATCGCCGTCAAGGGCAACTCCGGCATCACCGGCATCAAGGACCTGAACGGCAAGACCATCGTCACGACGACGGGCACCACCTCGGTGCAGACCCTGCGCAAGAACAAGCGCGCCGACGGCCTGACCTTCAAGGAAGTCATGGGCAAGGACCACGCCGACAGCTTCCTGATGCTGGAAACCGGCCGTGCCGACGCCTTCATCATGGACGGCTCCATCCTGGCCGCCAACATCTCCAAGTCCAAGGCACCTGCCGACTACAAGATCGTCGGCGAAACCCTGTCGGTCGAGCCCATCGCCTGCATGCTGCGCAAGGACGACCCCGCCTTCAAGAAGGCCGTGGACGACTCCATCAAGCGCCAGATCGCCGACGGCTCGCTGGCCAAGCTCTATGACAAGTGGTTCATGCAGCCGATTCCCCCGGCCAACGTGAAGGTCGGCCTGCCGCTGTCCGACGCCACCAAGGACGCATGGGCCAACCCCAACGACAAGCCCATGGAGTCGTACGAAGTCAAGTAAGCACCAGCTGAATGCCGCCCCTTCTGCCATGCGGTTGGAAGGGGCGTTTTTTGTTGCGGCGCCGTTTTTGCCGGTAGTGCATTTATCAAGAATCTGAATAAAGAGGTGCTCCTATGAGTTGGGATTGGCAGGTGTTCTGCCAGGACACCATTACCCAAGAGGTCGGTCAAAGCTGCTTCGGCAAGAACGGCGACATCACCTACCTCGACTGGATGCTGTCGGCCTGGGGCTGGACCATTTCCGTGTCGCTGCTGTCGCTGTTGATCGCATTGATCGTCGGCTCGCTGATCGGCACGCTGCGCACGCTGCCCGACCGGCCGTGGATCGTGCGGCTGGGCAATGCCTGGGTCGAACTGTTCCGCAATATTCCGCTGCTGGTCCACATCTTCATGTGGTACCACGTGGTGCCGTCCATCTTCCCCGCGCTGAAGTCCCTGCCGGGCTTCGTGCTCGTGGTGCTGGCGCTGGGCTTCTTCACCTCGGCGCGTATCGCCGAGCAGGTGCGCTCCGGCATCCAGGCGCTGCCGCGCGGCCAGCGCTATGCGGGCATGGCGCTGGGTTTCACCACGTTCCAGTACTACCGCTACGTGCTGCTGCCCATGGCGTTTCGCATCATCATTCCGCCGCTGACCAGCGAGACCATGAACGTGTTCAAGAACTCGTCCGTGGCGTTTGCCGTGTCCGTGGCCGAACTGACCATGTTCGCCATGCAGGCGCAGGAAGAGACTTCGCGCGGCATCGAGATCTACCTGGCCGTCACCGGCCTGTACGTGGTCTCCGCCTTTGCCATCAACCGCATCATGGCCTTCATCGAGAAGCGCTCGCGCGTCCCGGGCCTGATCGCTGCCAGCGGCGGAGGACACTGACATGAACCTGCAAATCGACTGGTCGTTCTTCACCTGGGACCTGTTCAGCAACTTCGTGCTGAAGGGCCTGTACTTCAGCCTGACGCTGACCGTCATCGCCACCATCGGCGGTGTGCTCTTCGGCACGCTGCTGGCGCTGATGCGCCTGTCGGGCAAGAAATGGCTCGATGTGCCCGCCACGCTCTACGTCAACGGCATGCGCTCCGTGCCGCTGGTGATGGTGATCCTGTGGTTCTTCCTGCTGATGCCGCTGATCATCGGTCGGCCCATCGGCGCCGAGGTCTCGGCCATCATCACCTTCATCGCCTTCGAGGCGGCCTACTTCAGCGAGATCATGCGCGCGGGCATCCAGTCCATTCCGCGCGGCCAGGTCTTCGCGGGCCAGGCCATGGGCATGACCTATGGGCAGAACATGCGCCTCGTGGTGCTGCCCCAGGCCTTCCGCAACATGCTGCCCGTGCTGCTGACGCAGACCATCATCCTGTTCCAGGACACCTCGCTGGTCTATGCCATCGGTGCCTACGACATGCTCAAGGGCTTCGAAGTGGCCGGCAAGAACTACGGCCGTCCCATCGAATCCTATCTGGCCGCTGGCGTGACCTACTTCGTGCTGTGCTATTCGCTGTCCTGGGCAGTGAAGCGCCTGCACAAAAAGATTGCCATCATTCGATGAGCCAGCACCCCATTGAGGAATTGCAATGATTGAACTCAAGAACGTTTCCAAGTGGTACGGCAGCTTTCAAGTGCTGACCGACTGCTCCACCAACATCCAGAAGGGTGAGGTCGTGGTGGTCTGCGGCCCGTCGGGCTCGGGCAAGTCCACGCTGATCAAGACCATCAACGCGCTGGAGCCCTTCCAGAAGGGCGAGATCTTCGTGGACGGCGTGGCCGTGCACGATCCCAAGACCAACCTGCCCAAGCTGCGCAGCCGCGTGGGCATGGTGTTCCAGCACTTCGAGCTGTTCCCGCACCTGTCGGTGACCGAGAACCTGACCATTGCCCAGGTCAAGGTGCTGGGCCGCAGCGCGGACGACGCCAGGAAGCGCGGCCTCAAGATGCTGGACCGCGTGGGCCTGACGGCGCACAAGGACAAGTTCCCGGGCCAGCTGTCGGGCGGCCAGCAGCAGCGCGTGGCCATTGCGCGCGCGCTGTCCATGGACCCCATCGTGATGCTGTTCGACGAACCCACCTCCGCGCTGGACCCCGAAATGGTCGGCGAAGTGCTGGACGTGATGATCGGCCTGGCCAACGAAGGCATGACCATGATGTGCGTGACCCACGAAATGGGCTTTGCGCGCAAGGTGGCCAGCCGCGTGATCTTCATGGACGTGGGCGGCAAGATCCTGGAGGACTGCTCCAAGGACGAATTCTTCGGCAACCCGGAAGCGCGCCAGCCCCGGACCAAGGAATTCCTCAACAAGATCCTGCAGCACTGAACCGGTACGGCCCTTGCGGGCACGGCAATCAAGGGGCGCTTCGGCGCCCCTTTTTTTGTGGCCGCGGCGAGACGATGATGAGAATCGTTCTCGATACAATCGCCGGCTCAGCTGTTTGCACCGTGCTCCAGATCCCGCCCCCATTTCCCCGCCACCGGACAACTTCCACGTCCGCCGTGCCATGCCTGCCATGAAGCGCGACGACGCCCCGGGAGAGCCCGGTGGCCATTCCCGCAGTCTCTACACCCGCTGGCGCAAGCCGCTGCAGCGCATGCTGGCGCGGTACTTCAAGAGCCCGGCCGATATCGAGGATGCCTCCCAGGAAGTCTTCGTGCGCATGCTGTCGGCCGACAAGCGCCTGCCCGTGGACGAAGAGCGGCCCTATCTGCATCAGGTCGTGCGCAGCGTGGCGGCCTTCGCGCACCGCACGGCGCCGCAGCAGGCCGGTGTGCGGCTGGTGTCCGTGGAGGATTGCCGCGACGAGGTCGAGGCCCTGCCGGCCCGCGACGGAGCCGACCATGCGCTGGACGATGAGCGCCGCCAGCGCCTGGCCCGGCTGCGCGATGCCCTGAACGAGCTGCCCGAGCGCCAGCGCCAGGCCTTCGTGCTGCACCGCGTGCAGGAACTGACGCTGGAGCAGACGGCCGAGCGCATGGACATCACCGTGCGCATGGTCTCGCGCCACCTGAGCCGGGCACTGTCCTATTGCGAGATCCGCGTACGCTACGCCAGCGCCGAGCAAATGCGTGCCCTGCTGCGCGCAGACGAGCAGCGGCCGGGCGCCGCAGAGAACACACGATGAGCAACGAACTTCCCCCGGGCGTTTCGCCGCAGGAGCTGGTGGGGCTGCATGACAGGGCGGCCGACTGGTTCGTGCGCCGCCAGCAGCCGGACTGGACGGGCGCCGATGAGCGCGCGCTGGATGCGTGGCTGGGCGCCCACCCGCTGCACCGCAGCATCTTCGAAGGCATGTCGCGCCACTGGCATGGCGCGCCACAGCTCAGGGAATTGTTTCCCGATGAGTTCGGCGCAGCGGTGCCGCCCGCCGCGCCTGCCGTCTGCGCTGCACCAGCGGCCGCGCCGCCGCGCCAGCGCGTTCTTGCCCGCTGGCCCGGCCGCCCTGCGGCGGCCCTGTCCGTGCTGGCGGTGGTCTCGCTGCTGGCCTGGGGTGGCTGGTACCGTTGGGACCACACGCCAGGCTATACGCTGCAGGCCCGCACGGCGCCCGGGCAGACGCAGAGCATCGAGCTGCCCGATGGCTCGCGCGTGGCCCTCAACGTGGACAGCGAACTCCAGGTGCGCTACTACCCGCGCCGCCGCGAGGTGGTGCTGGATCGGGGCGAGGCCTTCTTCGAGGTCACGCCCGGCCCGGACAGGCCCTTCACCGTGGACTCCGGCGCCAGCCGCGTCCGGGTGGTGGGCACCGCGTTCAATGTGCGCGCCGGGCCGCCCCGGCTGGTGGTGAAGGTGCTGGAGGGCAAGGTGCAGCTGCGGCCCGAGCGTGACCGGGCCGGGGGCGATGTCCTGCTGCTGGCGGCAGGCGCGGGCGTGGCTGTGGACGGCGCCGGCCGGCACAGCACCGTGGTGGCCGATGCGGACAGCGTGGGCGACTGGCGCACGGGCCAGGTGCGCTTTAGCGGCACGCCGCTGGCGGAGGTGGCGCAGGAGCTGTCGCGCTATCTGGGTGCGCCCGTGGAGCTGGGCGACGAGTCGCTGGGCCGCCTGCGTGTCTCGGGCCTGCTGGCCACGGCCGCGCCCGAGCGCTTTGTGCGCGCGCTGCCGGCCTTGATTGCGGTGCGCGTGCAGCCGCGCAGCGGCGGAGGTTGGCTGATCGTGCGGGGATGAATCGAAGGATGGGAAACAATTTGTTTCAAATTGGTGGACAACCCCAGGTTCCAGCTTTGCACCGGTTTTGGCTTCTATAGGGGCAGGGGCGTGGATTTTCCAGGCCCGCACGGCTGCCAGCCAAGGACCACCGAGGGCGCTCGTCCCTCACGCCCCAGCCAACGGCCGCAACACCTGACGCGCATGCGCGGGTGGGCTGGCATGGCTTGTCCGGCGCGGTTCCTGATCGCCCGCGACGGCTGCCTGCGGCCTGCCCGTCGCGTGCCCGTGCAACGGCACAGCAACGGAGTGGCAATGAGAGCGCAAGAAGCAGCAGGCAGGGAATTCGCAGGCAGGGGCACACATGCCCGACGCAGGAACATGAAGGAGCAGGGCGCCGGCCCGCAGGCCAGTCCGCGCCTGCTGGCGTGGCTGGTGGCCGGTGCCGTGGCCGGCATGGGCGCCGCGCCGTCCGCCCGTGCGCAACAGCTTCAGCAGCCGGCCGCCTCTTCACCGATGCCGTCATCCGGACAGCGGCTGGCCTTTGACCAGCCGGCCCAGCCGCTGATCAACGCGCTGCGCGCCTTTGGCCGCCAGACCCAGTTCCAGGTGCTGTACGACGAAGCCGTGCTGGGCGGCCGCCAGGCGCCGGCCCTCCGGGGCAGCTTCACGCCGCAGGAGGCCATGGACCGGCTGTTGGCCGGCACCGGCGTGACCGCGCACAGCACCGAGCAGGGCACGTTCACGCTGCGAAAGGCGCCTGCGCCTGAGCCTGCGCCGCAGGCGTCGGCGAGCACCACGCTGTCCACGGTCAACGTGACATCGCAGCGCATGGCCGCGCCGGGCAGCTACGTGGGCAGCGGCAGGAGCGCCAGCACCAAGCTGGACACGCCGCTGATCGAGACGCCGCGCTCCATCTCCATCGTCACCCAGGAACAGCTGCAGAACCAGGCGCCCAAGAGCATCGAGCAGGCCCTGTCGTACACGGCCGGCGTGTCCACCGAAGTCACGGGCGCGGACCTGCGCATGACGGGCGCCATCATCCGGGGTTTCAGCGATGGCAGCTCCTACTACAAGGACGGCCTGCGGCAGTTCTCGGCCGGCACCTATGGTTCGTGGAACGACGAGATCGACGAGCTGGACAGCATCGAGGTCATCAAGGGCCCGGCCTCCGTGCTCTTTGGCCAGGGGCGGCCGGGCGGCGTGATCAACGTGGTCTCCAAGAAACCCGAGGCCGACCATGTGAACAGCGTGGGCCTGTCCTATGGCCGCTACCAGCGCGCCCAGGCCACGGCCGATCTGGGCGGCGCGCTGGATGCCTCGGGCGACCTGCTGTACCGGCTCAACCTCAAGGCGCGTGACAGCGACGGACGCACCGTGGGCTCGCGCGATGACCGCATCTCCATCGCGCCCTCGCTGCGCTGGAACCTCTCCGGCCGCACCCACCTGACCGTGCTGGGCAGCTACTCGCGCGAGCGCGGCACGCCCAAGTCCTGGTGGCCCAGCCTGTTCACCTACCCGCAGATCAAGGACCTGCCTGCGCACCTGACGGCCGGCGACCCGTCCTTCGACCGCTTCGACCGCGACACGCGATCGCTGGGCTACGAGTTCTCGCACCAGACCGACAGCGGCTGGCAGCTCACGCAGAACCTGCGCTACTCCACCATCGACATCGATTACCGCCATATCTACGCCATGGACGTGCTGGCCGACGGCCGAAGCGTCTCGCGCGCCAGCCTGGCCCAGCGCACCAAGGGCCGCACGCTGGCGCTGGACACCCGCCTGCACAAGGACCTGCGATGGGGCGGGCTGCAGCACCGGCTGGCCTTCGGCATGGACCATGTGAAGTACAGGGAGCGCGGCGGCCTGGGCTTTGGCTGGGATGTGCCCGACCTGGACATGCTCGACCCCGCCTATGGCCAGTCCATCGCCTATCCAGAGCTGGAGGACAGCCGCACGGACCTGCGCCAGACCGGCATCTACACGCTCAACCAGTTCAAGTGGGACCGCTGGGTGGCCAATCTCAGCCTGCGCCATGACCAGGCGCGCACCACGCAGAACAGCAGCACCCAGCCGCGCATGAGCGACAGCGCCACCACCGGCAGCGCGGGCCTGCTCTACCTGTTCGACAGCGGCTGGGCGCCCTATGCGAGCTATGCGACCTCCTTCGATCCGGTCACGGGCCTGCAGTACGACGGCAATCCGTTCGAGCCCCGGCGCGGCAAGCAGTACGAGGCGGGCGTGAAGTACCAGCCTCCGGGAAGCACCTCGCTGATCACGGCCTCGGTCTTCGACCTGCGCCAGACCAACGTCACCACGCTGGACCCCGACCACCCGCGCTTCAGCATCCAGACGGGCGAGGTGCGCTCCACGGGGCTGGAGCTGGAAGGCCGCTTCGCGCTCACGCGCGAGCTGAACGCGCTGGCCAGCTACACCTACCTGGACCCGCGCACCACGCAGAGCAACCGGCCCGCCGAAATCGGCCGCCAGACCATACAGACCACACGCCACATGGCCAGCCTGTGGCTGGACTACCGCCCGCGCGCGGTGCCGGGGCTGATGGTGGCCGGCGGCCTGCGCTACAAGGGTCGCTCTCCCTACAACGTGGCGGCGGACGGCACGCTGAACATCAACGACTCCGCCACGCTGGCCGACCTGGCGCTGGCCTACGAGACGCCGCAGTACCGCATCGCGCTGAACATCAACAACCTGTTCAACCGCAAGTACTTCGCAGGCATCTTCCGCGGCGTGGATCGCGAGGCCACGCTGAGCTTCAAGTACTACTGGTCTATGTAGAAGACCTGCGCGCGGGTGGCTTGCGCGCGGCGCGAGCCGGCCCGCGCGGCTCGGGCGTCCTGATCAGCTGGTGGTTGAACTCCCTCCACAGCGCGTCGCGCCGGGCCAGCGCCTCGGACACATCGGCATGGCGCAACTGGGCCACGGCCGAGACCAGGGCATTGCACAGGTAGAAGGCGGCCGTGTAGGAGTGAAAGGGCGAGGCATTGGCCGTGCGCACCTGCAGCCAGTGGTGGGCCACGGTGGCCAGGGGGGCCGTGGGGCTGTCGGTGATGGCCAGCACCCGGGCGCCGGCTTCCGAAAATCGCTGCGCCACTTCGTAGGTGCCGCGTGAATACTGGCTGACGCTGAAGGCCAGCAGCGTGTCGGTGGGGCCTACCCACAGCAGCTGGTCGGCCGGGGCGATGGCGCCTGCATCCAGCTGCTGCACGCCGGGGCGGCACATGTTCAGGTGCAGGGCCAGCCAGGCGGAGACCGGCGAGCTGTTGAGCTGGGCCAGCACGAACACCCGGCCCTCGTCCTGCGCGAGCTGCCGGGCCATGGCCTCGAAGGCCGCCATGTCCAGCCCTTCGCGCGTGGATTGGATGTTGTGCTGGTCGTGCAGCAGTGCATCGTCCACGCACTCGCTCAGGCTGCGCTGCGCGCCCAGCAGCACGGGCGCGCGCTGGGCAGCCGTCTGCAGCAGCGCCGTCACCTCGCCGCGCGCCTCGCGCTGGGCCTCGGCATAGCTGGCATAGCCGAGCTTGGCGAACAGGCGCACCACGGTCGAGGCGCTGGTGCCTGTGCGCGCTGCCAGGGCGGTGGCCGATTCCAGCAGCGCATGCGGGTAGTCGCTGCCCAGGGTCTGGGCCAGCGTCTGCTCGCTGGCCGTCAGTTCCGCGCCCTGCTGCGCCAGGCGCTGCGGCAGCAGCAGCGCGGCTTTTTGCAATGGTGATTTCATGTTTTTCTTGTATATGCAACGTGTGTTGCAAAATAGGGGGTCGCGTGCAACACTGCATGCACTCTGGAGATTCCACCATGCACGATACCCTCGAACAAAGCCGCGTGCAGCAGCGCGCGAGACTGCTGGACTGGCTGGGCGGCCAGCAGCAGGCCATGCAAGATCTGTTGCACAGGATTGTCGATATCGACAGCGGCAGCCGCGATGAAGCCGGCATCCTGGCCGTGGCCCAGGCCCTGCGCGAGCGGCTGGAGGCGGCCGGCGTGGCCGTGCGCTTCGAGGACGTTCCCGGCTACGGCGTGCTGCTGCATGCCGACGTGCCCGGGCCCGGCGAGGGCGCGCCCATCTATCTGATGGGCCATATGGACACGGTCTTTCCGGCCGGCACCGTGGCGCGCCGCCCCTTCCGCGTGGAAGAAGGCCGGGCCTACGGTCCCGGCGTGGCCGACATGAAGTCGGGCCTGGTGCTCAACGTCTTCGTGGCCGAGGCCTTTGCGCGCTGCGGCGGCCTGGGCGCGCCGCTCAAGCTGTTCTTCTCGTGCGACGAGGAGATCGGCTCGCCCGCCACGCGCCAGACCATCATGGATACGGTGCGCGGTGCGCGCGCCGTCTTCAACGCCGAGCCGGGCCGCGTCAGCGGCAACCTGGTGACCAGCCGCAAGGGATCGATGGCCGTGGAGTTCGAGGTGCAGGGCGTGGCCGCCCACGCCGGCATCAACCACGCGGCCGGCGCCAGCGCGCTGGAAGCCATGGCGCGCAAGCTGCTGGCCCTGCATGCGCTGACCGATCCCGCCACGGGCACGACCACCAATGTGGGCGTGCTGCAGGGCGGCATCGTGCCGAACATGGTGGCGCCCCATGCCAAGGCCGAGCTCGATGTGCGCTACACGGCCCAGACCGATCCCGATGCGCTGATGGAGCGCATCCGCGCCATCGTGGAGGAGGAATCCGTGCCCCGCACCCAGGGCCGCGTCACCGCCGTGCGCCGCACCCTGCCCATGGCGCCCACGCCCGATGCGCTGCTGCAGCTGTACCGTCGCGGCGCGCAGTCGCTGGGCTTCGACGTGCAGGGCGAGTTCACGGGCGGCGCGGCCGACAGCGGCCTCACGGCCTCGGTGGGCGTGCCCACGCTGTGCGCCACCGGCCCCGTGGGCGGCCATCCCCATACCGAGCGCGAGTACTGCGAGCTGGCCACCTTCGTGCCGCGCGCCCAGGCCGTGGCCCTCGCCATCTTCGACCATCCTTGACTCCGCTGATACCCATGAAAAACCTGTCCGTGAATGCATCCTTCCCCACCCGCCGCAAGCTGCTGGGCGCAGGCCTTGGCCTGGCGGGCCTGTCCGCGCTGGCGCCGATGGCCGCACGCGCCGATGACAAGTACCCCTCGCGCCCGATCACGCTGGTCGTGCCGTTTCCGCCCGGCGGCTCGGTGGACATCATGGGCCGCCAGTACGCCGAGCCCCTGTCGCGCATCCTGGGCGTGCCCATCGTGGTGGAGAACCGTCCCGGCGCGGGCGGCTCGGTCGCCACGCAGTACGTGTCGCGCGCCAAGCCGGACGGCTACACCCTGGTCGTGTCCTCGCAAAGCAGCCACCTGGCCAATCCGCTGACCCAGCCCAAGATCGGCTACGACCCCATCAAGGACTTCGAGAACATCGCCATCCTGGGCCGCCAGCCCAATGCGCTGATGGTGCATTCCAGCCTGCCCGTGAAGAACTTCCAGGAGTTCATCGAGTACGTGAAAAAGCGCCCCGGCCAGGTCAACTACGGCAGCGCCGGCATCGGCAGCATGGGCCAGCTCAACGTGGAAATGCTCAAGGCCGCCACGGGCATCTTCGCCACCCACATTCCCTACCGTGGCGGCTCGCCGCTGGTCACGGCGGCCATCGGCAACGAGGTGCAGTTCATCCTCGACAACCTGGTCTTCATGCTGCCCCATGTGCAGTCGGGCAAGGTGCGCGCCCTGGTCGTGGCCTCCGAGCAGCGCCTGCCCATGCTGCCCGACGTGCCCACCATGGCCGAGGTCGGCTATCCCCAGCTCAACATGAGTTCCTGGACCGGCATCGCGGCGCCTGCGGGCACGCCCGACGCCATCGTGCAGACGCTGCACAAGGCCGTGCGCCAGGCCGCCACCGCGCCTGCCATGGTGGCCAGCCTCAAGGAGCGCGGCGTGGTCGCGCCCGAGGAGATGAGCCCCGCCGCCTTCGAGAAGATGATGGCCGAGCGCCTGAAGCTCTTCGGCGAGGTGGTGCGCAAGGCCCATATCGTGGCCGAGTAAGCAGGGCACGCCCAGGGCGCCCCCAGGGCGCCCCGGATGGCCGGGCGCAGCCGAGGTATTTCCATAAGGAGGAGACATGAGCATGACCCCTATCGCCCGCCAGGCTGCCAGCTACCCTTCCCGCCGCCGTGTCCTTAGCGCGGGGCTGGGCCTGGGGATGCTGGCGCCGCTTGCGGCGCTGGCCGCCGAAGGCAAGGCCACCGGCTACCCCACGCGCCAGATCAGCTTCATCGTGCCGTTCCCACCGGGCGGTTCGGTGGATGCCATGGCACGCCAGTATGCCGAGCCCATGGCACGCTTCCTGGGCGTGCCCATCGTCGTGGAGAACCGGCCCGGCGCGGGCGGCTCGGTGGCCGCGCTGGCCGTGGCGCGCGCCAAGCCGGACGGCTACACCCTGGTCGTGTCCTCGCAGAGCAGCCACCTGGCCAATCCTCTGACCCAGCCCAAGGTGGGCTACGACCCCATCAAGGATTTCGAGAACATCGCCATCCTGGGCCGCCTGCCCAATGTGCTGGTCGTGCCCGCCAGCCTGCCCATCCGCAGCTTTGCGGAATTCATCGCCTATGCCAAAAAGCACCCTGGCCAGCTCAACTACGGCAGCGGCGGCACGGGCAGCATGGGCCAGCTCAACATGGAGATGTTCAAGGCCGATGCGGGCCTGGACATCACCCATGTTCCCTACCGGGGCGGCACGCTGCTGGTCACCTCGGTGCTGGCGGGCGAGGTGCAGGTGTTCCTGGACAACCTCATCTCCATGCTGCCCCACATCCAGGCAGGCAAGGTCCGTGCACTGGCCGTGGCCTCCGAGCAGCGCGTGGCGCAGCTGCCCGATGTGCCCACGCTGGCCGAGGTGGGCTACCCGCAGCTGAACATGAGCTCATGGACCGGCCTGGCTGCGCCGGCCGGCACGCCCGCGCCCGTGGTGCAGGCCCTCTTCAAGGCCGTGCGCCAGGCCGCCACGGCGCCGGCCATGGTGTCCAGCCTGCAGGACCGGGGCGTGACCCCGCCCGAGGAAATGAGCCCCGCCGCCTTCGAGGCCATGATGTCCGACCGCCTCAAGCGCTTTGGCGAGGTGGTGCGCAGGACGGGCATCGTCGCCGAGTGAGCTGCTAGTCCAACTGCACACCCACCTCGCGCACCAGCCGCCCCCAGTCCGCCAGGTCCTGGCGCAGCGTGTCGGCGAATTGCGCGGGCGTGGTCCGGGGCAGGTCGGTCAGGTTGAGCTCGCCCAGCTTTTTGGCCGTGGCCGGGTCCTGCAGCAACTGGTTGATGGCGGCGTTGAGCTTGTCCACGATGGGCTGCGGCGTTTTGGCGGGCGCGAAGACGCCGTACCAGGAATAGTTGTGGAACGGGTAGCCCGCCTCGGTCAGGCTGGGCAGGTCCGGCTGGCTGGGAATGCGCTTGTCGCCGCTGTGGGCGATGGCGCGCACGCGGCCCGCACGCACCAGCTCCACGGTGGAAGAGGTGTCTGCAAACGCCGCTTGCACCTGCCCGCCCAGCAGGCCCTGCACACAGGGGCTGCTGCCCTTGTAGGGCACATGCTGCATCTGCAGGCCGGCCTGCTTGAGCAGGAATTCCATGGTCAGGTGCCCGCCCGAGCCCTGGCCCCAGGAACAGTAGCTGAGCTGGCCGGGCCGGGCGCGCACATGCTCCACGAACTCCTTGAGCGAATGCACGGGCAGATCGCGCGAGACCAGCAGCAGATTGCCCGCGCGGCCGATCTGCGCAATGGGCGCAAAGTCCTTGATCGGGTCATACGGAACCTTGCGGTAGAGGCTGGGGTTCACGGCCATGGACGCCGTGTAGGTGAACAGCAGCCGGTAGCCGTCCGGCGCGCCGCGCGCGGCCTGCTCCACGCCGACCAGGCCGTTGGCGCCGGGCCGGTTGTCCACCACGAAGGGTTGCTTGAGCAGCCGGGTCAGGCCTTCGGCAAACACCCGTGCGATGGTGTCCGTGCCGCCGGCGGCGGCCGTGGGCACGATCAGCGTGACGGGGCGGGCGGGGTAGTTGCCGGCATCCTGCGCCGGCTGGGCGTGGCCCGTGCAGGCCATGGCCTGCAGCAGTGCCAGGGCCATGCCGTGCTTCTTCATCGTCTTCATGCACTTGTCTCCTTGTGTCGCCTTGTGTCGCCTTGCCTGTGCGCGGCCCCGTCAGCGCAGCCCCAGGCGCGCCTGCCGGCCCTGCTCGATCATGTCGGCCCCCACGCGGTAGAGGTTGCGCGAGACATAGCTGTCCACCTCGCGCGCACGCTCGCGCAGCCAGGCGGCCTTGAGGCTGTGGGCCTGGCCGATCTCGGGCGCGTCGCCGGCCGCGGTGGCCAGCACGTCGATCACATGCAGGGCCAGCTGCCACTGGCCCGCGTCCGCCAGCGCCTGGGCGCTGGCCACCAGGCCGGGCTTGTCGGTGATGGCATCGGCGATGGCGGCGCCTGCGGCCTCGGGCGGGGCCGGGTGCAGCGTGGTCGGGTTGCGGTCCCACCAGCCGTTTTCCGAACGGTAGATGTCGCGCACGATGTAGCTGGGGTCGCCATAGGTGGGCTTCATCCACTCCACGCCGAACAGTTCCTGCGGATAGTCCATGGCCGCGAGCACCTGCTGCTCGTTCATGCCCTCGTTCATCAGGCGCACGACTTCGGCGCGCAGCCAGCGCAGCGCCTGTGCGGTGTGCAGCAGCACCTGCTGCACGGCCTGCTCGCCCTCGATCACGGGACCGAACTCGCGCACGGCCTTGAGCGGGCGCAGCGCGGCCATGGCC
Organism: Delftia sp. WY8; assembly: GCF_018437695.1. NCBI lineage: Bacteria > Pseudomonadati > Pseudomonadota > Betaproteobacteria > Burkholderiales > Comamonadaceae > Delftia > Delftia sp. WY8. The sequence continues at coordinate 2,602,432 of NZ_CP049795.1, read as the reverse complement.
TGCAGCGTGTCGGCCCAGCGCACGGTGTCGCGCAGCGTGCGAAAGGGCGTGCCGATGTTGGGGATGGAGTCCAGCAGCGCCGCGCCGCCGTACAGCACGCGCTGGCCGGGGCTCCACAGCGCGATGGCGTCGTCGGTCTCGGACGGCGCCCAGAACAGCTCGATGCGGCTGTCCCCGCTGCCTATCTCCAGCCGCGTGTCGAAGGTTTCGGTGGGCTCGTGCATGTCCAGCCGGTGCTCGAAAAAGCCCGCGCTGCGGTTGAACTGGATCTCGGCCATGCGGTGCTGCAGCGCCCGGGTCTCGCGGTAGCGCGCCTGGCGGCGCGGCAGGTTGCGGTGCGCGATGAGGCGCGGCACAGGCTCTCCGCGCGCGGCCGCATGCTCCAGCCAGGCGGGCACGCCCGCGTTGTAGCCGATGTGGCCGTGGCTGTAGCACAGCGCATGCACGGGCGCATCGCTGAGCTGGCGCAGGCTGGCGATCATGTCCTGGCTGACCTTGCCGCCGGGGCCGGCGTCGATCACCACCAGGCCCGCGTCGGTCTCGGCCACGAAGGACTGGCCCTGGCCGCGCAGTATGTGCAGGCCCGGCGCCACGGTTTCGCTGCCGGTGCCCACCAGCAAGAAGGGCTTGTCGTCGTCTCTGGCGTTCATGGGGTCTCCGGGTCTGGTTCGATGGGGGGCAGGGCGTAGCGGCCGTTCAGCAGTTCGGGACTGGGCATGTAGGCGCGCAGGCACAGGTAAAAGCCTTCGCGCGGCGCGGGCAGCCAGTTGGCGCGGTGGTCTTCGCTGGCCGGTGGCGCGTGGCTGATGTGGATAGTCAACCCACCATCGCCATCGCCATCAGCGTCGGGGCGCAGGCCCGGCGTGCGGTCGCCGATGGCATAGCGGTCGATGGGGTTGTCCACCAGCATGCAGTCGTGGGCGCCGTAGAGGGTCAGGGACCAGAAGGCCTGCACGGGCGGCAGCGCGCCTGGGGCAAAGCGAAGCCGGTAGCGGCGGCTGCCGTGCAGGGGCAGGCCCTGGGCGTCATGCCAGGCCAGCGGGTAGATGGCCTCGCGGCTTTCCAGCATGCCGATGTACTTGAGCGCAATTTCGGCGCGGGCCTGGAAGTCGTCGCCAAAACTGCCTTCGACCAGGGCGGGGAGTTCCCAGCCCGAGTCCAGGCGCCGGCCCGTGCTGGCTGCGCGCAGCCGGGGCAGCACGCTGTCCAGGGCGCGCTGCAGTGCGGCTTGCTGTTGCGCATCGGGTGCGCCCAGCCCGGCGCCCAGGCCCACGGCCGCAAAGCGCGCGACCCGTGCGGCATGCCCTGCCGGCGGCGGGTTGTCGCGCAAGGCGGCATTCACCTGGGCTGCATAGTGCTCGGCATTTGGCGGGGCCTGGGGATCGCAGTCCGGGTCGAAGGCACGGGCCTGCGAGGGCGTGCCCGCCTGCCAGTCGGCCAGCGGGCGCACCGCAAAGCCGTCCTGCAGCGCGTGCACGGCGGGCAGGTCGTGCTCGCCATCGACCAGGATGCGGCCTATCACCCACAGCCAGGGCGTGGGCGCGGCAATGTGTGCGCCGGGCGCATCGAACGGTGGCGGCAGCGCCCCCTGCCAGCCCGGCGGTGTGACCAGGAAGGAGCGCGCAGCCGTGCCCGTCAGGCGCTGGCCCAGGTGGGCGAAGGGGTTGGTGAAGAAGTCCAGCAGGCCCAGCACGTAGTAGCGGCCCGCCGTGTCGGGCACGTCGATCACCAGCGGCCCGGCGCCCAGGTCCAGCCAGGCGTTGGTGTAGAGCGTGTCGTTGTTGGGCGTGACCACGCGGCTGGTGCCGGCGCGCAGCAACTGGCGCGCATGCACGAACTGGTTGCACCAGCGCAGCGGTGCGGGCGCGGCCTCGCCGGCCGCATTGCGCCGGGGCGAGGTGGCCGCGCGCATGCGGCGCATCTCGTACAGCGGGCAGGTGTGGATGACGGCCTCCTCGGCCAGTGCGGTCAGGTCCATGGCGTGTCTCATGCGGCCACGGGCTGCAGAGGCGGAACAGGCCATTGGTGCGCGCCTGCCTGCGGGTGGTACATGCGCAGGATGAGGTAGAAGCGCCCGTGCGGCGTGGGCAGCCAGTTGGCGGCGCCCTGTGCCGGCCGGGCATGGCCCAGGTCGATCTGCAGGCTGCCGTCGGCCTCGCGCAGCAAGCCCGGCGTGCGGTCGCCGATGGAGTGGCGGCCGATCTCGTTGCCGTAGAGAAAGCGGTCGGCGTCATACAGGGTGACCGACCAGAAGGCGTCGGCCGGCGGCATGTCGGCGGCATTGAAGCGCAGCACATAGCGCTGGCTGCCGTCCAGCGGCTGCAGGCCTGCGTCGTGGTGGGCGGCGGCGTAGATGGCCTCGCTGGTGGCCAGCGCGCCCAGGCCCAGGTAGGCGGTGCGTGCGCGGCCCAGGTACTCGCTGCCGTAGCGGCCGGTGGACGGCGTCATGGTCCAGGGCCGGGGACGGCGGTTGCGCCCCATGGCGGCCACGGTGCACACGCCGTCGGCAAAGCCCTCGGTCAGGCCTTCGCGCACGGGCTCCTCCAGCTGCTCCCACGCCATGTGGGCGCTGGCCACCAGGCCGGCCTGGCCGAACCAGGCCAGCAGTCCCTGGTCCTCCTTGCGTCCGGGCGCCTCGGCCAGCGCATGGCAGAGGTTGGTGAAAAAGCGCGGCGCAACCTCGGCCGCAGGCTCCTGGTTCTCGAAGGCGGCCGCCATGGCGTCCACGGGCGGGCCGACCCAGTTCGTGACGGCGGCCGGGCGGCCTCCTTTCGGCACGCCCGGCGCGGGCTCCAGCCGGATGTCGGCCTGCAGTGCGCGGGCTGCAGGCCAGTCGGGCGCATCGCCCACCACGGTGCGGCCGATCAGCCAGACCAGGTTGCTGGGGCAGTGCACCAGACGGTGGCCGGCCAGGTGTTCCGGCACCTGGCCGCCCGGCCCGACCAGGACCACGGTCTCGCCTTCGGGCGCGCAGTTGCGCGGTCCCAGGTTCTCGAAATTCTCGGTATAGGCGTCGTACAGGGCCAGCACGAAATAGCGGCCCGGATGCGCAGCGCTGGAGGGCACGGTCAGCAGGCGCGGGCCGTCGGCCAGGTGGATCCAGGCCAGCGAGTACAGCAGGTCGTTGGCGGGCGTGACCACGTCGCGGTCCTCATGGGTGGAGGGGCGCTGGCTGTGGTGCAGCGTGTCGAAGTCGCCGCGCATGTCCAGGCCCAAACCGGTGGCACGTGCGGCGCCGGCATCGGTCTGCAGGCGGCAGGTGCGGTAGGTCTCTATCAGCGGATAGCCGTAGACAAAGGCGGCCAGGCCGATGGAGCGCGCCAGGGCACGGCGGACTTCGGGCAGGGAGGGAGGGGTCGGGTTCATGTCCATTGTTTTCTTCAGGGCAGGAGGGGGGTCAGTCGAGGGTCACGCCCGTGGAGCGCGCCAGGTCCAGCGCCACGGGCAAAAAGGCGGCGTAGGCGGCGCTGGCCTCGGACGGGCTGTTGCCCTGGGCCTCCAGGCCCAGCGCCTCGACACGCTGGCGCACCTGGGGCTCGCGCATCACGGCGGCGACCTCGCGGCCCAGGCGTTCGACGATGGCGTCGGGCGTGCGCGCGGGCGCCATCAGCGAGATCGATCCCGTGATGGCATACACGGGCTCGCGGTAGCCCTGCTCGGCAAAGGTGGGCACATCGGGCAGGGCCTTGCTGCGGCGCGGTCCGGCCACGGCCAGGGCGCGCAGCTTGCCGGCGTCGATGAAGGGCTTGAGCGTAGCGGCCGAGCCCAGCGTCATCTGGATCACGCCGCTGATCAGGTCGATGGACATGGGCCCCTCGCCCTTATAGGCCACGTGCAGCGACTGCAGGCCGTAGGCCTTGTCCATGAAGACCTGGACCTGGTGCGGCTGCGTGCCCGCCCCCCAGGAACCCATGGCGTACTTGCCCGGCGACTGGCGCACGGCCTCGACCAGGCCCTTGAAGTCCTTGGCCGGCACGGCCGGGTTGACGGCCATCACCATGGAGGGCGAGACCACGTCCGAGACCATGCGCAGCTCTGTGCGCGGGTCGTAGGGCAGCTTCTTGTAGAGCACCAGGTTGGCCGTGATGGGCCCGGGCACGGTCAGCAGCAGGGTGTGGCCGTCGGGCACGCTCTTGGCCACATGCTCGGTGCCGATGATGCCGCCCGCGCCGCTGCGGTTGTCCACCACCACGGGCTGGCCCAGGCGCTTGGTCAGGCCCTCGGCCAGGATGCGCGCCACGGTGTCGGTGGAGCCGCCTGCCTGGTATTGCACGACGATGCGAACGGGCCGGGCGGGATAGCCGTCCTGGGCCGGCGCGGCGCTGCAGGCCAGGGCAAGGCAGGTCAGTGCGGCGGTGCGCAGCAGGGGTGTGTTCATGGTGGCCTCCGGGTGGGAGATGGAATGGGCATTGGCTTTCATGCAGCCTCCCTGCCGATGACCAGCGCATCGACGGCCACGCAGCCGCCGTCCTCGCGCGGGCGGGCGATCAGGGGGTTGATCTCGGCGCTTTCCAGCGTGGCGCCTGCGCGCTGCGCAAAGCCGGCCAGGGCGCACAGCGTGTCGGCAATGCTGTCCAGGTCCACGCGGGGGCGGCCGCGGGCGCCGTCCAGCACGGCAAAGGCCCGCAGCTCGCGCACCATGGCCAGCGCGTCGTCGCGCGTGATGGGCAGCAGGCGCAGCGAGACATCGCGCAGGATCTCGGCATGGATGCCGCCCAGCCCGAACATCAGCACCGGGCCGAACACCGGGTCGCGGTGCACGCCGGCGATGCACTCCACGCCGCCCTGCACCATGGGGGCGGCCAGCGCGCCGTCGATGCGCGCCTCGGGCCGGGCCTGGCGCGCATTGGCCAGGATGCGGTCGAAGGCGGCCTGGGCGCCGGCCGCATCCGCCAGGTTCAGTGCCACGCCGCCCACGTCGGATTTGTGGGCGATGGCATCGCTGCAGACCTTGAGGGCAATGCGTCCGCCCATCTCCTGCATGGCCTGCGCTGCCTCGGCCGCCGTGCGCACCAGCCGGTGCGGCACCACGGGCACGCCGGCCTCGGCCAGCAGGGCCATGCTGCGCTGCTCCGACAGCGTGCCCGCCGCCAGGTGCAGCGCACTGCCTGCATCGGCCATCGCGGGCAGCGCCTGCGGTGTTTCATGCAGGCGGGCCAGCGCGCCAATGCAGCGTATGGCCGCGCCCGGGTCGGCGAACACCAGGCAGCCCAGCGCCTCCAGCGCATCGCGGCGCTCGGGCGGGCACAGCGTGCTGACGGCCAGCAGGGTGTCGGGATGGTGGGTGCGCAGCGTCTGCACCAGGCTTTGCAGCACGGGCCAGAAGGCGTCGGACAGGCCGCCTGCCGCGAAGAAGCCCAGCCAGCTGTCGAACTGCCGGTCGGCCAGCATCAGGCGGGCGCTGCGCTCCAGCAGCGTCATGTCGTTGGTGACCTGGCCCGTGATGTCCACGGGGTTGCGCGGCGCGGCAAACGGCACCCATTCGCGCAGCTGGCGCTGGGCCGCGTCGGACAGCGGTGCCACGTCCAGGCCGGCTGCGCTGGCGTCGTCGGCCATCATGGCGCCCACGCCGCCCGAGACCGTGAACAGTCCGATGGACCGCCCCTTGGGGGCCTGCGCGATGGAGGCGCTGGCGGCCAGCGCGAAGAAGTCCGTGATGGAATGCGCGCGCAGCACGCCGTAGCGGCGGAACACCGCGTCATAGACCGCATCGTTGCCCGCCAGCGAGGCCGTGTGCGATGCGGCGGCGGCCGCGCCCAGGGCGCTGGTGCCCACCTTGCACATGACCACGGGCTTGCCGCGCTCCTGCGCCAGGGCCAGGGCCGCGCGCAGCCGGGGGCCGTCGCGGCAGCCCTCCATGTAGGCCATGATCACGTCGGTCTCGGGGTCCTGGGCCAGCCAGGCCAGGCCATCGGCCAGCTGCACATCGGCCTCGTTGCCCGTGGTGGCCCACAGCGACAGGCCCAGCCCGCGCTCGCGCGCCAGGCTGTAGGCATAGGCCCCGAAGGCGCCCGACTGGCTGACCATGCCGATGCGCCCGGGCCGCACCAGCCCGCCGCCCGGCGCGGGCGAGAACGTGGCGTAGACCTGGTGGCCGGGGCGCATGAAGCCCAGGCAGTTCGGGCCGATGAGGCGTATGCCCGCCTCCTGCGCGCGCCGCGCCAGCGCCTGCTGGGCGGCCGTGCCGTCGGAGCCGGTCTCGGCATAGCCCGAGGAAAACAGCACCATGGACTGCACGCGCGCGGCGGCCGCATCCTCCAGCACGCCGGCCACCTGCGACTGCGGCACGGCGACGATGGCCAGGTCCACCGGCGCGCCGATGGCGGCCAGCCGCTCGTGCGCGGGCAGGCCCTGCACGCGGCTGGCGCGCGGGTTCACCGCATACAGCGCGCCGCCGTAGCCGAAGCGCAGCAGGTAGTCCAGCGGAATGCCGCCGATCTTGCTGGCCTGGTCCGAGGCGCCGACCACGGCGATGGAGCGCGGCGCGAACAGCGCGTCGAGCCGGGAAGTGTCGAAGCAATGGCTGTCGGTCATGTGTATCCCTCAGAAGTTGTGGCGCACGCCCAGCGCCAGGGACCGCACGCCGTCGCCGCTGTGGGCGGCCACCGGCACGTTGGCAATGGCGGCCGAGGCATTGGCCGCGTTGCCCAGCTGCAGCCAGCGCGCGTAGAGCACGGTGCGCTTGCTCAGCGCGTAGTCGTAGCCCAGCGTCCAGGTGTTCTGGGCGCGGTCCGTGCCGCCCACCTCGCGCCGCGCCACCGAGACCAGCAGCTTGGAGCGCGCATCCACGCTCCAATCGGCGCCTAGCTGCGCCAGCCTCGCCTTGGGTGTGCCGGCGCGGTCCACGCGGTTGATGACGTAGTTGCCCGTCAGGCGCAGCCCATTCAGGGCTTCCCAGCTGGCCGACAACGCCTGGTACTGGCTGGTGGCGGGTGCGGCCACGGGTGCGGCGGCGCTGCCTTCCACGGACTTCTGGAAGCTGTAGGCCAGGAACCAGGGCTTCTGGTTCCAGCCCAGCGTGGCGCCGTAGAGGCGGCCGTTGCTGCTGTTCGGTGAAGCCGCTTCGCCGAAGGAATAGGCCAGGTCCGCCAGCCAGGGCTGGCCTGCCGGCGTGCGGTAGCGCACCAGGTTGTTGGCCCGTGCCGCAAACGGCCGCAGGCCGGCCTGGGCATCGGTGGCCGACACCAGGTTCAGCGAGGAAAACAGCGCGTTCATGCCCAGCGGATCGGCGCGGAACAGCGCGCCGAACATGGGCGTGTACATGCGGCCCATCTCCACGGCGCCCCAGCCGCTGTTCAGCCCCACCCAGGCCTGCCGCGTGAAGGCCAGGCCCGGGCCGGGAATGGTGCCCAGGCCCGTGTCCGGTGCCACGCCGGCCTCCAGCATGAACTGGGCACGCAGGCCGCCGCCCAGGTCCTCGCTGCCGCGAAAGCCGATGCGCGATGCCGCGCTGCCACCGTCCTCCAGCCGGCTCAGGCGCGTGGCGCCCGACCTTGCGCTGTTGATGTGGACGTCGACGATGCCGAACATCTCCACGCTGCCCTGGGCCCACGCGGACGTGCCCAGGGCCGCCATGCCGCCGGCGGCCAGCCAATGCTTGTGCTTCACGAACTTGTCTCCTTGGTAGCGCCCCGGATGCTTTGCCCGGTGGCTTGCTTGCTACTATCCCGAGCGACAGGGGATGCACTCTGTCAAGCCATTGACAAATGGCGGTACATGGGCACCGGACTAACCCGGGGCCTTCGACATCGTGAGAGAACCATGCGCTCCAAGCCTGCTCCCGTGGCCGACCCTTCAGCGCTGATCCGCCGCGCCCTGGGCCTGTGCCGCATGCTGCGCAACTGGCCGCCCGAGGTGCTGGATGAGCTGACGGCGCTGTCCCGCCTGGGCCGCTACGAGCGCCACCAGCAGGTGCGCGCCGCCGACCCCAAGCGGCGCGAGGTGCTGGTGGTGGCTTCGGGCTGCGTGGAAGTGGGCGGCGTGGACGCCACGGGCTCGCGCTTCGTGCTGTCCATGCACAGCGCGGGCGACATCGTGGGCCTGGCGCGGCTGCTGGAGCACACGCAATTCGTCTACGACTACCACGCGCACCAGCCCACCGTGCTGGTGGAGATCCCCGGCGAGTCCTTCCTGGCCCTGCTCGATGCCCATCCGCTGCTGTGGAAGGACATCTGCCTGCTGGTGCTGGCACGCATGCACGAGCTGATCGTCGTCCAGCAGCGCCACGCCTTCAGCAACATCGACAACCGCGTGGCCGAGCTGCTGGCGCGGCTGGCCCCCACGCATGGCCAGCCCGCGCCCGACGGGCAGGGCGTGGTGCTGCGCATCTCGCAGAGCGACCTGGCCGCCATGCTGTCGGTCTCGCGCCAGACCATCAACAAGGAGCTGCGCCTGCTGGAGCAGCGCGGCCTGCTGCAGGCCGCCTATGGCCGGCTGACCATCGTCGACCTGGCGGGCCTACTGCGCCTGGCCGATGCGCGCGCGCGGCCGGGGCCCTAGCCCCGGACCGCTGGAATCAGTCCTCGTCCAGAGGCGAGGCATCCTCGCCGAACAGGGCCTGGCCGTCGGCGCGCAGCAGCTCCAGCATGTGCCGGGCCGCGGGCGACAGATAGCCGTCGCGCCGGCAGGTCACGCCCAGGTGGCGGCGCAGCGTGGTGGCCGGCAGGCGCACTTCCCTGAGCGTGCGGCTGCGCTCCAGCCGCAGCGTGTGGCGCGAGACGAAGGTCAGCAGATCGGTCTTGGCCACCATGCGCGGCAGCAGCGGTATGGAGCCCGCCTCCACCTGCACCGTGGGCGCCGGCATGCCGCGCGAGGTGAAGGCCTGGTCCAGCCATTGCCGGCTGGGAATGTTGGCGCTGGGCAGGGCCCAGGGATGGCGCAGCAGCGCGGCCATGGTGATGCGCTGGCGCTCGAAGACGGGATGGTCCTGGCGCGCCGCGACCACCACCACGTCCTCGGCGATCGGGTGGGAGACCAGCTCCGGATCACCCTCGGCCGTGAGGCCGATCAGCAGGTCCAGCTGGCCCTCGCGCAGGCGGTCGCGCAGTTCCCAGCTGGGGCCGATCACGATGCTGATGGTGATGCGCCGCCCGTCGGCCAGTGCCTTGCTGCACAGCTCGGGCAGCAGGTGGTCGGCGGCCACCGGCCCGCTGCCGATGCGCACATGGCCGGCATGGCCTTCGTTGAAGTCGCGCACCTCGCGCAGCGCCTCCTGGCTGGCATTGCGCAGCATGCGCGCGCGGGCCAGCAGCACATCGCCCAGCGGCGTGAGGCGTATGCCGCGCCCGGCACGCTCGAACAGCGCGCCGCCCACGGTCAGTTCCAGGCGCTGTATGCATTTGCTCAGCGCGGGCTGGGTGCGCCCCAGCTGTTCTGCGGCCCGGCCCAGGTGCCCGAGGTCGGCCACGATCTCGAAGAAGCGCAGGTCGCGCAGGTGCAGGTCCATTGATGAATAAAAGTGATGTTTGAATGAACATTATCGAATGGACGGAATGGGTGGCGCTCACAAGAATGCGGTGCATCGACAAAGCGAATTGCCCGTTTCCATGACCGCCACTACCCACCCGCCCACCGTTTTCGTGACCGCGCCACGCCTGGCGCCCGCCGGGCTGCAGCGCCTGCAGGCGGCGCACTGCCGCGTGCTGTACCTGCAAGACGGCGGCGGCGAGGCCGAGGTTGCCGCCGTGCTGGCACGCGAGAGCGTCGATGCCGTGATCTCGCGCACGGCCACGCTGTCGGCCGCTGCCATCGCGGCCTGTCCCACGCTCAAGGTCATCTCCAAGCACGGCGTGGGCGTGAGCAATATCGATGTGGCCGCGGCCAGCCAGCGGGGCATTCCGGTCTATGTGACGCCGGGCGCCAATGCCCAGGCCGTGGCCGAGATGACGCTGGGCCTGATGTTCGCGGCCGCCCGCCGCATCGCCTGGATGGATGCCGAGCTGCGCGCCGGCCGCTGGTCCCGCGCCCAGGACGGCCTGGAGCTGAGCGGCCGCACCCTGGGCCTGCTGGGCTTTGGCCAGGTGGGCCAGCGCGTGGCGCGCGTGGCGCTGGCGCTGGGCATGCAGGTGGTGGCCTTCGATCCAGCGTTCGACCCTGCGTTCGATCCGGCCTGCGCCCCAGGGCCCGGCGCCGTGGCGGGCGTGCGCATGCTGGGCTCGGTGGACGAGCTTCTGCCCCTGTCCGATGTGCTCAGCCTGCACGTGCCCCTGAATGCCCGCACGCGCCATCTGCTCGATGCCGGCCGCATCGCCCAGCTGCCGCGCGGCGCCCTGCTGGTCAACACCGCGCGGGGCGAGGTGGTGAACGAGGCGGCGCTGATCGACGCCCTGCGCAGCGGCCACCTGGCCGCCGCCGGCCTGGACACCATGGCCGAGGAACCCCTGCCTGCGGGTCACGCCCTGGCCGCGCTGGACAACGTGGTGCTGACGCCCCATGTGGGCGGCTCCACGCCCGCCGCGCTGGCGGCCATGGCCGGCATGGCCGCCGCCAATGTGCTGGGCTGGCTGCAGGGCAGCCCCGCCGACCCTTCCCACTGCGTGAACCCCGAGGTTCTGCGCTGAGCTGTTTTTCCCGGAGATTTGCCATGACCACCCCATCCAGCCAATGGCCTGCGGGCTACCGCATCCATCCGCGCGCCGCAGGTCCCGAGGCCGGCGTCGTCCAGGCCTTCAAGGCCATTCCCGTGGCCGCCATCGGCGACGCCATGAGCCGCAATGTCGGCGCCATCGGCCTGCGCCAGTACCACGCGCGGCTGGAGGCCGTTCTCTGCGGACCCGCCGTCACCGTGCGCGTGCGGCCCGGCGACAACCTCATGATCCACAAGGCGCTGATGATGGTGCAGCCCGGTGATGTGCTGGTCATCGACGGCGGCGGCGATGTCTCGCAGGCCCTGGTCGGCGGCCTGATGCGCACCACCTGCCTGGCGCGCGGCCTGGGTGGCCTGGTCATCGACGGCGCCATCCGCGACCTGTGCGAATGGGCGCAGGACGGCATGCCCATCTTTGCGCGCGGCCACACGCACCGCGGGCCCAGCAAGGACGGCCCGGGCGAGATCAATGTGCCCGTGGCCTGCGCCGGCCTGGCCGTGCTGCCCGGCGACCTGATCGTGGGCGATGCCGACGGCGTGATCGCCGTGCCCGCGGCCGAGGCCGCCGAGGTGCTGCGCCGCAGCCAGGCCCACCTGGCCCGCGAGGCCGTCATCCGCGAGACCAACCGCAGCGGCACGGCCGACCCCGAGCGCTTCGACGCCGTGCTGCGCGCCAAGGGCCTGCCGGTCTAGCGTCCCCTGCGCAGGCTGCGCCCGACTTTTCCCGCCATAACGATTCCAAGGAGACAAACAATGACAATGCGCAGACGGCATCTTCTGGGCGGCGCTGCCGCCGCCCTGGCCACGGCCTTTCCTGCACTGGCGCTGGCCCAGGGCGAATGGCCGCAGCGGCCCGTGCGCCTGGTCGTACCGTTTCCGCCCGGCGGCGGCACGGATGCCACCTCGCGCCTGGTGGCCGACCGGCTCAACATCGCCATGGGCTGGACCATGGTCATAGACAACAAGCCCGGCGCGGGCGGCAACATCGGCCTGGATGCCGTGGCCAAGGCCGCGCCGGACGGCTACACCATCGGCATGGGGCAGGCCGCCAACCTGGCCATCAATCCCAGCCTCTACGCCAAGATGCCCTTCGATGCGCTCAAGGACTTCACGCCCATCGCCAGCGTGGCCCTGCAGCCCGTGGTGCTGACCGTGCGGCGCGACTCGCCCTTCAAGAACCTGCAGGACTTCATCAAGGCGGCCAAGGCCAGGCCCGGCACCTACGGCATCGCCCAGGCCGGCAATGGCACGGTTGGCCACCTGGCCGGGGAAATGCTGGCACGCCGCGCGGGCATCGAGGTGCTGCAGGTGCCCTACAAGGGCGCCAATACCGCGCTCACCGACCTGATGGGCGGGCAGGTGGACCTGTACTTCGGCAACACGGTGTCGGTGATGTCGCAACTGGCCACGGGCAAGATCCGTGCGCTGGCCGTCACCTCGGCCCAGCGCGTGCCGTCGCTGCCCGATGTGCCCACGGTGGCCGAGCAGGGCTATCCGGGCTTCGAGGCCTCCACCTGGCTGGGCCTGGTGGGGCCGGCCAACCTGCCCGCCCCCATCGCCGAGCGCATTGCCGACGCGACCATGAAGCTGCTGGCCACCAAGGAGGTCAAAGAGAAGCTGGCCCAGGAAGGCAGCATGGCCACGCCCGCCAATGGCGCGCAGTTCGGCGAGTGGATTCGCAGCGAGCACGCCAAATGGGGCAAGCTGATCCGCGAGGGCAAGTTCCAGATCAACTGACCATGGCAGCCCCAATCGAGGTCGACCGGCTCGACACCCCCAGTTCCTCCGCACCCCTGCCCGCACACCTGCCCGCACTCTTGGGCGCGGGCCAGGCCTCCGCCACGCCGCGCAGGCTCAGGCGCATCCTGTCGCTCGATGATTTCGAGCGGGCGGCGCGCCACCACCTGCCCACGCCGATCTTCGCCTACGTCAGCGGCGGCTGCGAGACCGACAAATCCCTGCGCGCCAACCGCGAGGCCTTCGATGCCCACCGCTGGGTGACGCACGTGCTCACCGACACTTCGCGGCGCACGCTGGCCACGCCGCTGCTGGGCCAGACCTGGGCTGCGCCCTTCGGCATCGCGCCCATGGGCATCAGCGCGCTGTCGGCCTACCGGGGCGACCTGGTGCAGACGCGCGCGGCGGCGGCCGCCCGCATCCCGGCCATCCTGAGCGGCACCTCGCTGATCCGCATGGAGGAGGTGGTCCAGGCCAATCCCCAGGCCTGGTTCCAGGCCTATGTGCCCGGCGAGACCGAACGCATCGTGCAGTTGCTGGAGCGCGTGGAGGCCGCAGGCTTCGCCACCCTGGTCGTCACCGTGGACACGCCCGTGTCGGGCAACCGCGAGAACAACATCCGCGCGGGCTTCTCGACGCCGCTGCGGCCCGGCCTGCGCCTGGCCTGGGAGGGCATCACCCATCCGCGCTGGCTGTTGGGCACGGCGCTGCGCACCCTGGTGCGGCACGGCATGCCGCACTTCGAGAACTCGCAGGCCACGCGCGGCGCGCCCATTCTCTCGTCCACCGTCACGCGCGACTTCGGCGCACGCGACCACCTGAGCTGGGAACACCTGGCCCTGATACGCCGGCGCTGGAAGGGCCGCCTCGTGGTCAAGGGCATCCTCAGCCCGCAGGACGCGCTGGCCGCGCGCGATGCCGGGGCCGACGCCATCATCCTGTCCAACCACGGCGGCCGCCAGCTCGATGGCGCGGTCTCGCCCCTGCACATGCTGCCCCTGGTGGTGGAGGCGCTGGGGCCGGACTACCCGGTGATGATCGACAGCGGCTTTCGCAGGGGCAACGACGTGCTGGTGGCGCTGGCCCTGGGCGCGCACTTCGTCTTCGTGGGCCGGCCCTTCAACTATGCGGGCGCCGTGGGCGGCGAGGCCGGCGTGCTGCACGCCATCGCCATCCTGGCGGCCGAGATGCGGCGCAACATGGCCCTGATCGGCGTGCAAAACCTGCAGCAGCTGGGGCCGCAGCACCTGCGACCGCGTTAGCCACGCGCCAGTCCCGAGGGTGGCGTGCCCCGCAATTGGCCCGCGGTTTCGCGGCGATGGGAAAATGGCGGAATGACCGCCTCCACCAACACCCTCACGATCACCCGTCCCGATGACTGGCACCTGCACGTGCGCGATGGCGAAGCCATGCGCAGCGTGGTGCCGCATACGGCCGCGCAGTTTGCGCGCGCCATCATCATGCCCAACCTCAAGCCGCCGGTGACCACCGCCGAGCAGGCGCTGGAGTACAAGCAGCGCATCCTCTCGGCCGTGCCCGAGGGCATGGCCTTCGAGCCGCTGATGACGCTGTACCTCACCGACAACCTGCCACCCGAGGAAATCGTGCGCGCCAAGGCGGCCGGCGTCGTGGCCTGCAAGCTCTACCCGGCTGGCGCCACCACCAACAGCGACCACGGCGTCACCGACCTGCGCAAGATCTACCCCACGCTGCAAGCCATGCAGCGCGAAGGCCTGCTGCTGCTGGTGCACGGCGAAGTCACCAGCAGCGACATCGACCTGTTCGACCGCGAGGCCGCCTTCATCGACCAGCACCTGATCCCGCTGCGCCGCGACTTCCCCGAACTCAAGATCGTCTTCGAGCACATCACCACGCGCGAAGCCGCCCAGTACGTGACCGAGGCCGACCGCTTCGTGGGCGCCACCATCACGCCCCAGCATCTGCTGTTCAACCGCAATGCCATCTTCACGGGCGGCATCCGTCCCCACTACTACTGCCTGCCCGTGCTCAAGCGCGAGACGCACCGCCTGGCCCTGGTCGAGGCAGCCACCAGCGGCCTGCCCAAGTTCTTCCTGGGCACGGACAGCGCGCCGCACGCGGCCCATCTCAAGGAACACGCCACGGGCTGCGCGGGCTGCTACAGCGCCCACGCCGCCATCGAGATGTATGCCGAGGCCTTCGACAATGCCGGCGCGCTGGACAAGCTCGAAGCCTTCGCCAGCTTCAACGGCCCGGACTTCTACAGCCTGCCGCGCAACACCGGCAAGATCACCCTGGTGCGCGAGAGCTGGACGCCGCCGGACAGCTTCGCCTTCGGCGAGGCGCAACTGAAGCCGCTGCGCTCCGGCGAAGCCCTGCCCTGGAAGCTGGTTTAAGCTGGCGGGACTGCCACCCGCCAGAGGATTGCCATGCCTGAGCCGCAACCGCGCATCGCCCTGCTGATCGACGCCGACAACGCGCCGGCCGAGATGATCGACGAGATCCTGACCGAGCTGTCGACCTTCGGCGTCATCGACATCCGCCGCGCCTACGGCAACTGGACCAAGCATTCGCTCAGCGGCTGGCAGCGCAAGCTGCTGGATTTCGCACTGCGGCCGATGCAGCAGTTCGACTACTCCAAGCACAAGAACGCCACCGACATGGCGATGACCGTGGACGCCATGGAGCTGCTCTACACCGAGCGGCCCGACGCCTTCGGCATCGTCTCCTCCGACGCCGACTTCACCCCGCTGGTGATGCACCTGCGCTCCAAGGGCGCGGCCGTCTACGGCTTCGGCATGGCGCAGACACCCCAACCCTTCGTCAATGCCTGCTCGCGCTTCCTGTACCTGGAAGCGCTGGGCGAGGCGGCGCCCGCCAACGGCAATGGCCAGGACGCCGCGCATGAGGCAAGCCAGGCGGCGGTGCCGCCCGTGGCTGCATCGGCCGCCGCCGTGCCCCAGCCGCCCAACGGTGCCGGCAAGGAACGCGCGCCGGCCCAGGCCGAGCAGGCACCTGCCTCCTTGTCCGTTCCCGAGCCGCAGCGCCCCTGCCTGCGCGTTCCTTCGCAGGAGCTGCGCCAGGACACGCGCCTGCTGAACATGCTGCGCAGCGCCGTCAACGCCACGCAGGACGAAAGCGGCTGGGCCCATGTGGGCGCCGTGGGCGCGCAGATCGGCAACAAGGCCTCGTTCGATGCGCGCAACTACGGCTATGCCACGCTCACCAAGCTGCTGGCGGCCACGCAGGCCTTCGAGATGCGCGACGAGGGCACCTCGCGCGTGGCCGTGCGTGACAAGCGCCTGGCCAAGGCGCAGTCCAGGCCGTCCGGCAATTGACGTTTCCCATCGACTGGAATGCGCCCTGGCTGCAGGGGCTGCAAACGCAGGGCAGGGCGGCCTGCCAGCGGGTGGCGCAGGGCCGGCCGGTCTGGCAGGCCCTGCAGTCACTGGCCGACGCACAGGCGCTGCCCTGGCGCTTTGTGCCCCAGCACGACCTGCCCGAAGGCATGGCCTACGAGCAATTCATCTTCGAGACGCGCTGCATTCCCACGCGCGACAACCTGCATGACTTCTTCAACGGCCTGATCTGGCTGCGCTGGCCCGCGCTCAAGCAGCGCTGCAATGCCCTGCAGGCCGGCGCCATTGCCCAGGCGGGCGTGGGCGCGCAGCGCGGGCCGCTGCGCGATGCCGTCACCGTGCTGGACGAGAACGGCGCCCTGCTGCTGGCGCCGGCCGCGCTGTGCGAGGCGCTGCGCCACCGGCGCTGGCACCAGCTCTTCGTGGAGCAGCGCGCACTATGGCGCCAGGCCAGGCTGCTGCCCATAGGCCATGCGCTGCTGGAAAAGCTGGTGCAGCCGCGCAAGCCCATCACGGCCCATGTGCTGTGCGTGCACACGGATGGTGCAGGCGTCACGCCGGCTTCTGGCGCAGCGGATATCGACGCCTGGCTGGCCGCCAGCGCCTGGCTGGAGCCGGACACGCTGGCGGCCAAGCCTTTTGCGCCCTTGCCGGTGCTGGGCGTGCCCGGCTGGTGGCGCGAAAACGAGAACTTTTCCTTCTATGATGACTCTCTCGTGTTCCGGGCGCCCCGTTCCGTACAAGCATCACAACAAGGAATGACAACGGCGCAGGACCCGGCTTGAAAACAGCCGGTGCGGCCCTCACTTTTCAACGCTGCAGGGCCCAGATCCTTCCCCCTTTCCCCACTTTGTGGAGAACCCACTGATGAAACGCATCGCACTTTTTCTATTGACCAACGTCGCCGTCGTGGTGGTGCTGGGCATCGTCGCCAGCCTGCTGGGCGTCAACCGCTTCCTGACCTCCAATGGCCTGAACCTCGGGGCCCTGCTGGGCTTCGCCTTCATCATGGGCTTTGGCGGCGCCATCATCTCGCTGCTGATCTCCAAGCCGCTGGCCAAGTGGAGCTCGGGCGTGCACGTGATCAACGAGCCGCGCAACGCCGATGAGGCCTGGATCGTCAACACCGTGCGCGGCTTCGCCGACCGTGCCGGCATCGGCATGCCCGAAGTCGGCATCTACGAGGGCGAGCCCAATGCCTTCGCCACCGGCGCCTTCAAGAACTCGGCCCTGGTGGCCGTGTCCACGGGCCTGCTGGAAGGCATGACGCGCGAAGAGGTGGAGGCCGTCATCGGCCACGAGGTCGCCCACATCGCCAATGGCGATATGGTGACCATGACCCTGATCCAGGGCGTGATGAACACCTTCGTGGTCTTCCTGTCGCGCGTCATCGGCTATGCCGTGGACAGCTTCCTGCGCAAGAACGACGAAAGCAGCTCGGGCCCCGGCATCGGCTACTACGTGACCACCATCGTGCTGGACATCGTGCTGGGCTTCCTGGCCGCCATCATCGTGGCCTGGTTCTCGCGCCAGCGCGAATTCCGCGCCGACGCGGGTGCCGCCCAGCTCATGGGCCGCAAGCAGCCCATGATGAACGCCCTGGCCCGCCTGGGCGGCATGCACCCCGGCGAGCTGCCCAAGAGCGTGGCCGCCATGGGCATTGCCGGTGGCATCGGCAAGCTGTTCTCGACCCACCCGCCGATCGAAGAGCGCATTGCCGCGCTGCAAAACGCGCAGAACCTCTGATTCAGGATCAGGTTCGACACGCTGGAGCCTGTCCAGTGGGGCCCGGTCATTGACTGGGCTCCGCTTCCCGAAGCCCCATCAGAAATGCTTGTCCGGTACTCCATTTTTGCGAATGTAGTAACGTACAAGCATTTTCTTTGACGGAGGTGCGTCATGCAGATTTCGACCTTCAGCAGCCGTGAATTCAACCAGCATGTTTCCGCTGCCAAGAAAGCGGCCAGTGGTGATGACGTGGTCTACATCCTGGACCGGGGGCAACCTGCCCACGTGCTGATGAGCATTGAGAAATTCCGTGAACTGTCGGGGCAGACCCGGAACATTCTTCAATTGCTGGCCATGCCCGAGGCCGCCGATATCGATTTCGACATTGAGCGCACGAAGGATTTGCCGCGCGCCGTGGACCTGTCCTGATGTATCTGGTGGACTCCAACATCGTTTCCGAACTGCGCAAGGCATCGTCGGGCCGCGCGAACGATGGCGTTGTGGCCTGGGCGCAATCGGTCGCGGCCGAGTCCCTTTTCATCAGCGCGATCACGCTGATGGAGCTGGAGAAAGGCGTGCAGTTGAAAGCCCGGCAAGACCCGGTTGCCGGGCAGGTGCTGCGCCGCTGGCTGGTGGAACGCGTGTTCACGGCCTTTCAGGGGCGAGTGCTGCCAGTGGATGCGATGGTTGCCATGGAAAACGCGGCCTACCACGTGCCTGCGCCGCGGCCGCTGGCCGACAGCCTGATCGCGGCCACGGCGAAGGTGCATGGCTTGTGCGTGGTGACCCGCAACATCAAGGATTTCGAGCCCTTCCATGTTCATGGAGTGCGCGTCTTGAACCCTTGGATGTAGGGCCCGTCTCAACCTCACGTACAGCCAGACTTGATCTTTACCCAGGCTTCACAAGCCCCTGTCAACAACCGGCAGGGGCTTTTTCGTTGTATCTGCATGGCCGCACTAAGCGCGGCCAGGAGTGCATCGTGAAGTCTGTATCGATTCAAACGCCGGGCCGTCGCCTGGTTCCGGCCCTGGTCCTGGCTGCCGCCACCGTGGCATTAACCGGCTGCGTGGTGGCGCCTGCCTATCCCGTAGGTCCTTCGGGCGAGGTGGTCTACGCGCCCATGGCGCCGCCGCCGCTGCAGACCGAGGTCATTCCGGTCGCTCCCTCGCCGGTCCATGTCTGGATCGGTGGCTCCTGGGGCTGGGGTGGGGGGCGCTATGCCTGGCGCCCCGGTTACTGGGCCGCGCCGCCGCACCCTGGCTATGGCTGGCGTCCGCACGGCTGGGACCATGGGCCGCGTGGCTGGTACCAGCGTCCCGGCGGCTGGTACCGCCGCTGAGTCAGGTGGCGGCAGCGTCGCCGCTGCCGCTGCCGCCCTGGCCGGCCTTGGCCAGCAGGAAGTCGATGCAGGTGCGCACGGCTCGCGTCTGATGACGGTCGGGCAGGTACAGCAGGTACATGTGGGTGCCGAAGATGCTCAGGCGGTACTCCTGCAGGGTCAGCACCACCTCGCCGCTGGCCACCTTGTCCTGCACCACGTAGTCGGGCACCAGGCCCACACCCAGGCCCGCCAGAATGCCCTGGCGCAGGAAGGGGAAGTGCTCGGAGATCATGGTCGGCGCCAGCAGCACCTCCTGGCGGTCCGTTCCCTGGTAGGCCGACAGGCGCAGCTGGCGGCCCATCACGCCGGCCGTGATCAGCGGGCTGTTGCGCAGCTCGTAGAGCGTGGTGGGCAGGCCGTGCTGCTGCGCATACTCGCGTGAGGCGCAGGCCACGTAGTGCACATTGCCCAGGCTGCGCGCAATCACCGACAGCGGCGGCTCCTGGATCACGCGGATGGCGATGTCCACCTCGTCGCGCAAATGGTCGGCCCGGTTCTCGAACAGCACATCCAGCACGATGCCCGGATACAGCCGCTTGAACTCGATCAGCCAGTCGCTCATCACGATCTGCCCATAGCCGCTGGGCACGCTCAGCCCCACGCGGCCCGCCATCCCCTGGCCCAGCGACGTGATCGTCTCGCGCGCCGACATCATCTCGTTCTGGATCGCGCGGCCATGCTCGTACATCCGCATCCCCACCTCGGTCGGCTCCACGCGCCGCGTGGTGCGCCGCACCAGCTGCACCCCCACCGATTTTTCCAGCTGCGTCAGGTGATAGCTCACATTGGCCCGCGTCATCTTCAGCTTGCGCGCCGCCTGGCTCAGATTGCCGCTATCGATGATTTCCACCAGCAGGGTCAGGGAGTTCAGATCCATGGATATGTCCAGATACTTTGCTTCGCCCACAGCCTAGGAAATGGGCGGGGCTCCAAAACCAGGGACACCGAGCAAGGGCCTACGCCGGCCGTGCCGCCCTGCAGCGATGGTGTCGTCCCCCTCCTCGCGCAGCGAATAGAGGGGGGAAGGCGCGCAAGCGCTTCAATGTCAAAGATTTTTTTACAGTCTGTCAATCATTCATGGGATTGTAAAGAACCATTGTCGTAGCAAGAATGGATGTTTTGAGTGGAAAACCCAAGTTCGGAGACATACAGATGAGCGAACAAGCCCAGGCTTCCGTGGTCCAGACCCGCCTTGATGGTGCCGTGCTGGTGGTCAGCATCAACAACCCCCCCGTGAATGCCCTGGGCCAGGCCGTGCGCGCCGGCCTGCTGGCTGCCGTGGAGCAGGCCGAATCGGATGCCGCCGTCAAGGCCGTGCTCATCGTGGGTGAGGGCAAGGCCTTCATCGCCGGAGCAGACATCCGCGAATTCGGCAAGCCCGCCATGCCGCCCTCGCTGCCCGAGGTGCTCAATCGCCTTGAAGCCTCCGACAAGATCGTGGTCGCCGCCATCCATGGCCCGGCCCTGGGCGGCGGCCTGGAAGTGGCCATGTCGGCCCACTACCGCCTGGCTTTGCCGGCTGCCAAGCTCGGCCTGCCCGAAGTCAACCTGGGCCTGCTGCCCGGCGCCGGCGGCACGCAGCGCGCACCGCGCCTGATGGGCGTGAAGGCGGCCGCCGACCTCATGCTCAGCGGCAAGCACCTGTCTGCCAAGGCCGCGCTGGCCGCCGGCCTGGTGGACAAGCTGGTGGACGGCACCGACGCCACGGCCGCAGGCCTGGCCTACGCCAACGAGCTGCTGGCAACCAATACCGCGCCGCGCCGCACGCGTGACATCGAGATTGCCGACAAGGCTGCTGCCCTGGCCGAACTCGACGCGCTGGCCGCCGAGACCGCCAAGAAGAGCCGCGGCCTGTTCTCGCCGCTGAAGATCGTGGAATGCGTGCGCGCCGCCGTGGAGCTGCCCTTCGACGAAGGCATCGCCAAGGAGCGCGCCCTGTTCGTGGAATGCCTGAACAGCCCGCAGCGCGCCGGCCTGATCCATGCCTTCTTCGCCGAGCGCGAAACCGCCAAGATTCCCGAAGCCAAGGCCGCTGCGCCGCGCCACTTTGCCAAGATCGCCGTCATCGGCGGCGGCACCATGGGCGCCGGCATCACGGTGTCCGCGCTGGACGCGGGCCTCACGGTGACCATGATCGAGCGCGACGCCGAGTCCATCGCGCGCGGCCAGGCCAATGTGGAGAAGGTCTACAACGGCCTGATCGCCAAGGGCCGCATGACCGAGGAGGCCAAGGCCGCCGTCATGGCGCGCTACACACCCAGCACCTCCTATGACGACATCAAGGATGTGGACCTGGTGATCGAGGCCGTGTTCGAGGACCTCGAAGTCAAGAAGGCCGTGTTCAAGGAACTGGACCGCGTCTGCAAGCCCGGCGCCGTGCTGGCCACCAACACCTCCTACCTGGACATCGACGCCATTGCCGCCGCCACCTCGCGCCCGCAGGACGTGATCGGCCTGCACTTCTTCAGCCCCGCCAACATCATGAAGCTGCTGGAGATCGTGGTGCCCGCCAAGGTGGCGCCCGACGTGGTGACCACGGCCTTCGAGCTGGCCAAGCGCATGAAGAAGGTGCCCGTGCGTGCCGGCGTCTGCGACGGCTTCATCGGCAACCGCATCCTGGCCGTCTACAAGCAGGCTGCCGACTACATCATGGAAGACGGCGCCAGCCCCTACGAGATCGACGAGGCCGTGCGCGGCTTCGGCTACCCGATGGGCCCGTTCCAGGTCACCGACCTGGCCGGCGGCGACATCGGCTGGGCCACGCGCAAGCGCCGCGCGGCCACGCGCGATCCCAAGGCCCGCTACGTCGAAGTGGCCGACCGCGTCTGCGAGCGCGGCTGGTTCGGCCAGAAGACGGGCCGTGGCTTCTACCTCTACCCGCAGGGCGCGCGCGTCGGCCAGCCCGACCCCGAAGTGCTGGCCATCGTCGATGCCGAGCGCGCCAAGAAGGGCGTGACGCCGCGCAAGTTCACCCCTGAGGAAATCATGCGCCGCTACATGGCCGCCATGGTCAACGAAGGCGCCAAGGTGGTGGAGGAGGGCATTGCCCTGCGCCCGCTGGACGTGGACGTGACCTTCCTGTCCGGCTACGGCTTCCCGCGCTTTCGTGGCGGCCCCATGAAGTGGGCCGACATGCAAGGTTTGGACAAGGTGCTGGCCGACATCCGCGAATTCGCCAAGGAAGACGCGCTGTTCTGGAAGCCCGCTCCCCTGCTCGAAAAGCTCGTGGCCGAAGGCCGCGATTTCGAAAGCTTGAACAAGGCAGCGTAAGCCGCCCCCGCGTTTCCCCGCCATGCCCTTGACCCGCTTCGTCCAACGCAGAGCGGGCAGGGCCGTGCACAACCACAACAATTTTCCAGAGACAAGCAAGGACCGACCATGCGCGAAGCCGTCATCGTTTCCACTGCCCGCACGCCCCTGACCAAGTCGCACCGCGGCGAGTTCAACGTCACGCCCGCCGCCCAGCTGGCGGCCTTCTCGGTCAAGGCCGCGGTCGAGCGCTCGGGCATCGACCCGGCCATGATCGAGGACCTGATCCTGGGCTGCGGCAACCCCGACGGCTTCCAGGGCCGCAACCTGGGCCGCCAGACCGTGCTGCGCGCCGAGCTGCCCCTGTCCATCGCGGGCACGACCATCACGCGCTTTTGTGCCTCGGGCCTGCAGTCCATCGCCATCGCGGCGGGCCGCATCGTGGCCGAGGGCGTGGACGCCATGCTGGCCGGCGGCATCGAGACCATCTCGGGCATCCGCCCCGGCAACAACCTGCCCACCGACATGGACCCCTGGCTGGTCGAGCACAAGCCCGCGCTGTACATGGCCATGATCGACACGGCCGACATCGTGGCGCGCCGCTACGGCATCAGCCGCGAGGACCAGGACGCCTTCTCGCTGCAAAGCCAGCAGCGCACGGCCGCCGCCCAGGCCGCCGACCTGTTCAAGGACGAAATCATTGCCTGCGCCACGCGCATGGCCGAGAAGAACAAGGACAC
The DNA here is from genome assembly GCF_018437695.1 of Delftia sp. WY8. Lineage (NCBI taxonomy): Bacteria > Pseudomonadati > Pseudomonadota > Betaproteobacteria > Burkholderiales > Comamonadaceae > Delftia > Delftia sp. WY8. The sequence continues at coordinate 2,579,671 of NZ_CP049795.1, read as the reverse complement.
GGGCGAGATCACCTACCGCGACGTGGTCGCCACCAAGGACAACTGCAACCGCGCCTCCACCACGTTGGAAGGCCTGGCCAAGCTGGAACCCGTCAAGGGCCCGGACCAGTTCATCACGGCTGGCAATGCCTCGCAGCTGTCCGATGGATCGTCGGCCTGCGTGCTGATGGAAGCCAGGCAGGCCGAGCGCCTGGGCCTGTCCCCGCTGGGCGCCTTCCGCGGCTTTGCCGTGGCCGGCTGCGAGCCTGACGAAATGGGCATCGGCCCCGTCTTCGCGGTCCCCAAGCTGCTGGCGCGCCACGGCCTCAAGGTCGAGGACATCGACCTGTGGGAACTCAACGAGGCCTTCGCCTCCCAGGCCCTGTACTGCCAGCGCAAGCTGGGCATTCCCAACGAGCGCCTGAACGTCAACGGCGGCGCCATCTCCATCGGCCACCCCTTCGGCATGACGGGTGCGCGCCTGGCGGGCCACATCCTGCTGGAAGGCCGGCGCCGCAAGGCCAAGTGGGGCGTGGTCACCATGTGCATCGCAGGTGGCATGGGCGCCGCAGGCCTGTTCGAAATTTATTGAATAAGCACCCCCTGAGCGGCTGGCGCCGCTTCCCCCTCTCTCGCTTCGCGGGAGGGGAACGACGCCCTTGCTGCGGGGCGGCCCTTGCTCGGCGTCCCTCGCTTAGGGCACGCCAATTTCAGGGCTGCAAACGGCTTACAACGCCACGGATTACTGGGGAATAGCAATGGATTTGCAATTTACGACTGAAGAACTGGCCTTCCGCGACGAGGTTCGCGGCTTCCTCAAGGACAAGCTGCCCGAGGACCTGTCGCACAAGGTCAAGAACGGCCTGCAACTGAGCAAGCAGGACATGGAGCGCTGGCACGCCATCCTCAACGAGCGCGGCTGGCTGGCCAACCACTGGCCCGAGCAGCACGGCGGCCCGGGCTGGAGCGCGGTGCAGAAATTCATCTTCGAGCATGAATGCGCACTGGCGGGCACGCCGCGCATCGTGCCCTTCGGGCTGAGCATGCTGGGCCCCGTCCTGATCAAGTACGGCAACGAGGCGCAGAAGGCCCACTGGCTGCCGCGCATCCTCAATGGCGCCGACTGGTGGTGCCAGGGCTATTCGGAGCCGGGTTCGGGTTCGGACCTGGCCTCGGTAAAGACGTCGGCCGTGCGCGATGGAGATCACTACATCGTCAACGGCCAGAAGACCTGGACCACGCTGGGCCAGCACGCCAACATGATCTTCTGCCTGGTGCGCACCAACCGCGAGGCCAAGGCGCAGCAGGGCATCAGCTTCCTGCTGGTGGACATGAACTCGCCCGGCGTGGAAGTGCGCCCCATCATCACGCTGGACGGCGAGCACGAGGTCAACGAAGTCTTCTTCACCGACGTCAGGGTGCCCGTGGAAAACCTGGTCGGCGAGGAGAACAAGGGCTGGACCTACGCCAAGTACCTGCTGACCTACGAGCGCACCAACATCGCGGGCGTGGGCTTCTCGGTGGCCGGCCTGGAAAAGCTCAAGGCCGTCGCCGGCCGCATGCTGCGCAACGGCAAGCCGCTGACCCAGGACCCGCTGTTCGCGGCCCGCCTGGCCAAGGTCGAGATCGACCTGGAGAACATGAAGACCACCAACCTGCGCGTGATCGCCGCCGTGGCCGGCGGCGGCGTGCCGGGCGCCGAAAGCTCCATGCTCAAGATCCGCGGCACCGAGATCCGCCAGGAAATCCTGTCCCTGGTGCGCCGCGCCATGGGCCCCTACGCCGCGCCCTTCATCGAAGAGGCCCTGCAGGCCGGCTACGACCAGCCCGCCATCGGCGACGCGGCTGCCGCCACGGCCGCCGCCGCGTACTTCAACTACCGCAAGCTGTCGATCTTCGGCGGCTCCAACGAAATCCAGAAGAACATCATCTCCAAGATGATCCTCGGCCTCTGATCTGGCAAGGAAAACGGAATATGAACTTCGAACACACCGAAGACCGCCGCATGCTGGCGGACAGCCTCAACCGCTTCGTCTCCGAGCAGTACGCCATCGAGGCGCGCAACCACGTCGCCTATGGCGAGGAAGGCCACAGCCCGCTGCTGTACGGGCAGTTCGCGGACATCGGCGCCATCGGCGCGCTGTTCCCGGAAGACGCTGGCGGCTTCGGCGGCCAGGGCTTCGACATCAGCGTGGTCTTCGAATGCCTGGGCCGCGGCCTGGTGGCCGAGCCGCTGCTGGGCGCCCTGGTCGTGGGCCAGGCCCTGATCGCGGCCGGCAGCGATGCGCAAAAGGAACAGCTGGCAGCCATCATCGGCGGCACGTCCATTGCGGCCCTGGCCCATGACGAGCCCGGCAGCCACTACGAGCTCAACAACGTCGCCACCACGGCCGTGCGCAGCGGCGACGGCTGGGTGCTGAACGGTGCCAAGGGCGTGGTCGCCTTCGGCGAGAAGGCCGACCTGCTGCTGGTCTCGGCCCGCACCTCGGGCAGCCAGTACGACGAGGCCGGCATCAGCCTGTTCCTGGTCCCCGGCAATGCCGCAGGCATCGCCAAGCGCGGCTACAACCGCATCGAGGGCGGCCGTGCGGCCGAGCTGGTGCTGGACAAGGTGCAGGTCGGCGCAGACGCCCTGCTGGGCGAAGAAGGCCAGGGCCTGTCCCTGCTGGAACGTATCAGCGGCTACGCCGTGCTGGCGCTGACCGCCGAGGCCGTGGGCGCCATGGACGTGGCCAAGGACCAGACGCTGGAGTACCTGCGCACGCGCAAGCAGTTCGGCGTGCCCATCGGCAGCTTCCAGGCCCTGCAGCACCGCATGGCCGACCTGCTGCTGGAAGTGGAGCAGGCGCGCTCGGCCGTGATCAACGCGGCCGCCGCCATTGCGGACGAAGACCGCGTGGCGCGCGAGAAGGCCCTGTCGGCCGCCAAGTACAGCATCGGCCGCATCGGCACCCTGGTGGCCGAGGAAAGCATCCAGATGCATGGCGGCATCGGCATGACCTGGGAGCTGCCCCTGGCCCACTACGCCAAGCGCCTGGTCATGATCGACCACCAGTTCGGCGACGAGGACCACCATCTGTCGCGTTACATCGCACTCGGCTCGCAACACTGAGCCAAGGAAAGCCGCCATGACCGAAGCGAACCAAGTCCTGCTGACCCGCCGCGAAGGCGCCGTGCTGGTGCTGTCCAACAACAACGTGGCCGCGCGCAATGCGCTGTCGCCCGAGTTCTACGCGGCCGTTTCGGCGGCGCTCAAGAGCGCGGCGACCGACCCCACCGTGGGCGCCGTGGTGCTCACGGGCGAGGGCGGCCACTTCTGCGCGGGCGGCGACCTGCGCCAGCTGGCCAAGCGCCGCGAGCTGCCGGTGCAGGAGCGACGTGCCAAGCTCGAAGGCCTGCATGACCTGATCCGCAGCGTGCGCGACTTTCCCAAGCCCGTGATCGCCGCGGTCGAAGGCGCGGCGGCCGGCGCGGGCCTGTCGCTGGCCCTGGCCTGCGACATGCTGGTGGCGGCGAAGAACGCCGTGTTCTCGGTCGCCTACGTCAAGGTCGGCCTCACGCCCGATGGCGGCGCCACCGCCTTCCTGGCCGAGTTCGTCTCGCGCCAGGTGCTGACCGAGCTGTGCCTGACCGGCGAGCGCATCAGCGGCGAGCGCCTGCACGCCCTGGGCCCCGTCAACCGGCTGTCCGAACCGGGCCAGGCCCAGGCCGACGCCGTGGCGCTGGCCGCCCAGGTGGCCACCGGCCCCGACCAGGCCATGGCCCTGATCAAGGACCTGTGCCGCCAGGCGCCGCGCAACACGCTGGAAGAGCAGCTGGAGCTGGAGGCGCAGTACATGGTGCGCTCGCAGGAGAGCGAGGAATCGCGCGAAGGCATTGGCGCCTTCCTCGAAAAGCGCGCTGCCGACTTCACCAAGCTGCGCGGCTGAAACCGCTCAAGACCTAAAAGACTTTCCAAGGAGACAACGCACATGGCCGACAGCCACAACGATCAGAACCAGGACATCGACTTCCCGCTGGAGGGTGTGCGCGTGCTCGACCTCTCGCGCGTGTTCGCGGGGCCGCTGTGCGGCATGGTGCTTGCCGACTTCGGCGCCGAAGTGGTCAAGGTCGAGCACCCGGGTCGCGGCGACGACACGCGCGACTGGGGTCTGCGCATCGGCAAGACCGAGACCACCTACTACAACAGCATGAACCGCAACAAGCGGTCCATCACGCTGGACCTGCAGACCCCCGAGGGCGTGAAGATCGTCCACGACCTGCTGCCCCAGTTCGACGTGGTCATCCACAACTTCAAGACCGGCGGCGCCGAGAAGCTGGGCCTGGGCTACGAACAGCTCAAGGCCATCAAGCCCGGCATCATCTACTGCGCCGTGGCCGGCTATGACAGCAGCGGCCCCGAGGCCAAGCGCCCCGGCTACGACCTGGTCATCCAGGGCGAGGCGGGCCTCATGGCGCTCAACGGCGAGGCCGGCACGCCGCCGCTCAAGTTCGGCGTGGCCGTGGTCGATCTCATGACCGGCATGTACGCGGCCCAGGCCATCCTGGCCGCGCTGTTCCGCCGCGAGCGCACGGGCAAGGGCCGCCTCATCGAGATGGCGCTGTACGACAGCGGCATCATGATCACCGGCTACTACGGCCTGGACGCCATGCAGCTGGGCCACGACCCCGAGCGCTACGGCAATGCCCACCCCTCCATCGTTCCCTACGGCATGTATGAGGCGGCCGACGGCCCGCTGATCATCGCCGTGGGCAACAACGCCCAGTTCGACAAGTTCTGCCGCCAGGTGGTGATGCGCCCCGACATCGTCGAGGACGAGCGTTTCTCCACCAACGTCAACCGCGCCAAGAACCGCCTGGAGCTGGGCCCCATGCTCAAGGAACTGATCCGCTCCTTCCCGCGCGATCTGCTGCTGGAGCGCCTGACGGCCGCCGGCATCCCCTGCGGCCGCGTGGCCGGCCTGCACGAGGCCCTGACCAGCGAGCGCACGCGCCGTGGCGGCCTGCTGCAGGACATGCCCCACCCCGTGGTCGGCACCACGCCCGTGTTCGCGCCGCCCTACCGCCTGGACGGCCAGCGCCTGCCCATCCGCCATGCACCGCCCACGCTGGGCGAGGGCACGCGCGAGGTGCTGCACCGGCTGCTGAGCATGAGCGACGAGCAGCTGCAGCAGCTGCAGTCCAAGGGCGTGCTGACCCTGCCCGAGACCCCCGCGCAACAGGGATAAGAGGACCGATCACGCGACTGATTCCACGGGGGCCATTGATGCCCGGTCCCCGGCCCCGCCAGGTTTGCATGCCGCACCAAGACGGCACCCATAGACAGCAATACCCAGGAGACAAAACCATGAGCAACCAAGTCACACGCCGCGACATTCTTCAAGGGCTGGCCGCCATCGGCGGCACCAGCCTGCTGGCCACGGGCGCCACCAGCGCCCTCGCACAGGCCGGCAAGCCGGCAGCGTGGCCCACCAAGCCCATCCGCGTGGTCGTGCCCTTCAACGCGGGCGGCGCCACCGACATCATTGCGCGCACCATCGGCGAGGCCCTGGCCAAGCGCGTGGGCCAGCCCGTGGTCATCGACAACCGCGCGGGTGCGGCCGGCATCCTGGGCACGGACGCCGTGGTCAAGGCGCCCGCCGACGGCCACACCCTGCTGGTCTCGCTCAGCACCTCCATGCTGATCAACCAGTTCCTCTACACCAAGCTGCCCTACAACCCGCAAAAGGACATCGCCCTGGTCACCCAGATCGCGGCGGCGCCCGTCACCCTGGTGGTCCATCCCTCGGTGCCGGCCAACAACATGAAGGAGCTGCTGGCCTACGTGAAGGCCAACAAGGGCAAGCTCTCGTACGGCTCCTGGGGCGTGGGCTCGTATGCCCACCTGGCCGGTGCCTACATGAGCAAGACCATGGACGCCGACATGACCCACGCCGCCTACAAGGGCGAGGCGCCCATGATCCAGGAGCTGATCGGCGGCCAGCTGCAGATGTGCTTTTCCAGCGCGCTCAACACCAAGCCCTTCATCGACTCGGGCAAGCTCAAGGCCATCGGCGTCACCGGCAAGGAGCGCATGGAAATCCTGCCCAAGCTGCCCACCATCCATGAACAGGGCGTCACCGACGACGCCTACGCCATCTACGGCTGGGTGGCCATGGGCGCACCGGCCGGCGTGCCCAAGGAGATCGTGGACCAGCTCTACGGCCACCTTCGCGAAATCGCCAAGGACCCCAAGGTGCTGGAGCGCACCGTGGGAGCAGGCTTCATGCCGCTGATGAACAGCCCGCAGGCCTTCCGCGAGAACTACCAGCGCGACATGCCCATCTGGAAGGCGCTGGTGGAAGAAGCCGGCGCAAAGCTTGATTGATTTTTCCGGCCCGCAGCAGCGGGCCGCCACCGACGACTGCTGAGACAGCTTTGAGAGGAGACTTCATGTACACGCGCAATCCCGCATCCCCGGCACGCCCCACGCGGCGCAGCGTTCTGGCCCTGGCCGCAGCCCCGCTGCTGGCCGGCCTGGCCGGCGGCGCCCTGGCCGAGACCGGCTGGCCCAGCAAGATGCTGCGGCTGGTCGTGCCCTTCCCGGCGGGCGGCCCCACCGACACGGCATCGCGCATCGTGGGCCAGAAGCTGGGCGAGCGTCTCAAGCAGACCGTGGTGGTGGAAAACCGCCCTGGCGCCTCCGGCTCCATCGCGGCCGTGCAGGTCGCCAAGAGCCCCGCCGATGGCTACACGCTGATGATGCTGGCCACGCCCACGCTGCTGGCGCCGCACCTGTACAAGAAGGCCGGCTACGACACCGTCAAGGACTTCACGCCCGTGGCCACGGTCTATGACCTGCCCATCGTCATCGTGGTCAACCCCACGCTGCTGCCCGATGTCACCGACCTCAAGAGCCTGATCGCCCACGCCAAGGCGCAGAAGGTCGCGCTCAACTACACCAGCTCGGGCGCCGGCAGCTTCGGCCACCTGAGCATGGAGCTGCTCAAGCAGATGGCCGGCTTCGACATGCAGCACGTGCCCTACAAGGGCGGCGTGCCCGCCATCACCGACACCATCGGCGGCCAGGTGCCCATCATGTATGCCGACCTCGTGGCCGCGCTGCCCCACATCCAGGCCGGCAAGCTGCGCGCCATCGCCGTGGGATCGCCCCAGCGCGTGGCCATGCTGCCCGATACCAAGACCATTGCCGAGCAGGGCATCAAGGGCTACGACGCCGTCTCCTGGGGCGGCCTGCTGGCGCCCAAGGGTAGCCCCAAGGCCGTGGTCGACCGCATCGCCAGCGAAGTGCAGCAGATCCTGGCCGACAAGGACATCCAGGAAAAGCTGCTCAACGCAGGCGCCATCGCCGCCTACCAGAACCCCGCCCAGCTGGGCCAGCGCATCCAGCAGGACTACACGCGCTGGGGCCAGCTGATCCGCGACAAGGGCATTGCAGTGGAGTGACATCGACATGAAGACACGCATCACCGAACTCTTTGGCATCGAGCACCCCATCATCCAGGGCGGCATGCACCATGTGGGCCTGGCCGAGCTGGCCGCCGCCGTCTCCAACGCGGGCGGCCTGGGGCTGATCACGGGCCTGACCCAGCGCACGCCCGAGCTGCTGGCGCGCGAGATCGCGCGCTGCCGCGAGATGACGGACAAGCCCTTCGGCGTCAACCTGACCTTCCTGCCCTCGGTCAACCCGCCCGACTACCCGGGCTACGTCAAGGCCATCATCGAAGGCGGCGTCAAGGTCGTGGAGACGGCGGGCAACAACCCGCAGAAATGGCTGCCCGCGCTCAAGGAAGCCGGCATCAAGGTCATCCACAAGTGCACCTCGGTGCGCCATGCGCTCAAGGCCGAGGCCATCGGCTGCGACGCCATCAGCGTGGACGGCTTCGAATGCGGCGGCCATCCGGGCGAGGACGACATCCCCAATTTCATCCTGCTGCCGCGTGCGGCCGAAGAACTGAAGATTCCCTTCGTCGCCTCGGGCGGCATGGCCGACGGCCGCTCGCTGGTGGCTGCGCTGGCGCTGGGCGCCGAGGGCATCAACATGGGCACGCGCTTCATCGCCACGCAGGAAGCGCCCGTGCACGACAACGTCAAGCAGGCCATCGTCGCGGCCAGCGAGCTGGATACGCGCCTGGTCATGCGTCCGCTGCGCAACACCGAGCGCGTGCTGACCAACCCGGCCACCGAGCGCCTGCTGCAAAAGGAGCGCGAGCTGGGCGCGGCCATCACCTTTGCCGACATCGCGCCCGAGGTGGCCGGCGTCTATCCGCGCATCATGCATGACGGCGACATGGACGCAGGCGTCTGGTCCTGTGGCATGGTGGCCGGCCTGATCCACGACGTGCCCACGGTCCAGCAGCTGATCTCCGGCATCATGGACCAGGCCCATGCACTGATCAACGAGCGGTTGGCCGGCCTGGCCCGCTGACCGCCCATCTTCACAGGACTTACGCAAACAGGATGCGACAACGTGCTGCGCCCCATGGCAAGCCGCTTGCCTTGTTCCTTCTTGCGTAGGTCGTACTTCAAAAACCAGGAAAGAGCTTTCTCATGAAAATCCTTGTACCCGTCAAACGTGTCGTGGACTACAACGTGAAGGTCCGCGTGAAGTCGGACGGCACGGGCGTGGACATCGCCAACGTCAAGATGAGCATGAACCCCTTTGACGAAATCGCCGTCGAAGAAGCCGTTCGCCTCAAGGAAAAGGGCGTGGCCACCGAAGTCATCGCCGTCTCCTGCGGCGTGGCCCAGTGCCAGGAAACCCTGCGCACGGCCATGGCCATCGGTGCCGACCGCGGCATCCTGGTGGAGACCACCGAGGAGCTGCAGCCCCTGGCCGTCGCCAAGCTGCTCAAGGCCCTGGTGGACAAGGAACAGCCCGGCCTGATCATCCTGGGCAAGCAGGCCATCGACGACGACGCCAACCAGACCGGCCAGATGCTGGCGGCCCTGGCCGACCTGCCCCAGGCCACCTTCGCCTCCAAGGTTGAAGTCGCTGGCGACAAGGTGAATGTCACGCGTGAAGTGGACGGCGGCCTGGAAACCCTGGCCCTGAGCCTGCCGGCCGTCATCACCACCGACCTGCGCCTGAACGAGCCGCGCTACGTCACGCTGCCCAACATCATGAAGGCCAAGAAAAAGCAGCTGGACACCGTCAAGCCTGAAGAGCTGGGCGTGGATGTGGCCCCGCGCCTGAAGACGCTCAAGGTGGCCGAGCCCGCCAAGCGCGGCGCTGGCGTGAAGGTGCCGGACGTTGCCACGCTGGTGTCCAAGCTCAAGAACGAAGCCAAAGTGATCTAAGGAAGACAGCGACATGACATCCCTCGTTATTGCAGAACACGACAACGCTTCCATCAAGAGCGCCACGCTCAACACCGTCACTGCGGCCCTGGCCTGCGGCGGCGACGTGCATGTGCTGGTGGCGGGCGAGAATGCCGGCGCCGCTGCGCAGGCCGCTGCCCAGATCGCTGGCGTTGCCAAGGTCATCCACGCCGATGGCGCCAGCCTGAAGGACGGCCTGGCCGAGAACATTGCGGCCCAGGTGCTGGCAATTGCTTCGAACTACAGCCACATCCTGTTCCCCGCCACCGCCAGCGGCAAGAACGCCGCGCCGCGCGTGGCAGCCAAGCTGGACGTGGCCCAGATCAGCGACATCACCAAGGTGGACAGCGCCGACACCTTCGAGCGTCCCATATACGCCGGCAACGCCATTGCCACGGTGCAAAGCAGCGACAAGATCAAGGTCATCACCGTGCGCGGCACGGGCTTTGACGCAGCGGCCACCACGGGCGGCAGCGCCCAGGTGGAGCAGCTGGCCGCCGCTGGCGACAACGGCAAGAGCAGCTTCGTGGGCCGCGAGGTCACCAAGAACGACCGCCCGGAACTGACGGCCGCCAAGATCATCGTCTCCGGCGGCCGCGCGCTGGGCAGCAGCGAGAAGTTCAACGAAGTCATGACCCCCCTGGCCGACAAGCTGGGCGCCGCCATCGGTGCCAGCCGCGCAGCGGTGGACGCAGGCTATGCGCCCAATGACCTGCAGGTCGGCCAGACCGGCAAGATCGTCGCGCCCCAGCTGTACATTGCGGCCGGTATTTCCGGCGCCATCCAGCACTTGGCCGGCATGAAGGACTCCAAGGTGATCGTGGCGATCAACAAGGACCCCGAGGCACCGATCTTCTCGGTGGCCGACTACGGCCTGGAGGCCGACCTGTTCCAGGCCGTGCCCGAGCTGGTGCAGTCGCTGTAAGAACGCAAGGCACCGCACCGGGAGGCGGTGCCAACGGGCCCGGGTGAAGCATCCGGGCCCTGGCCAGAGCGGCACACAAGGCATGTGCCCCGGCCCCACCTGGTTCAGAGATGCAGGAGACAGATATGCAGATTTCCATTGGCCGCCGCAGCCTTGCGCATGCGGCTGTTGTCTTTGTGGCCACCACGGGCGCCAGCGCACCGGCATGGGCCCAGGCCAGCGACTTTCCCACGCGCCCGATCACGCTGATCGTGCCCTTCCCCGCAGGCGGCTCCACCGACCGCCACATGCGCACCCTGGCCGACATCGCGGGCAAGCAGCTGGGCCAGACCATCATCGTGGAGAACAAGCCCGGCGCGGGCGGCACGCTGGGCCCGGGCAACATGTCCCGCACGGCCAAGCCCGATGGCTACACCATCACCCAGTTCCCCATGTCCATGCTGCGCATGGCGCACATGCAAAAGACGGCCTGGAACCCGGTCACGGACTTCACCTACATCATCGGCGTCTCGGGCTACACCTTCGGCTTCACGGTGCGCTCGGACTCGCCCTACAAGAGCTTCAACGAATACATTGCCGCCGCGCGCAAGAGCCCCGGCAAGATCGAGTACGGCTCCACCGGCATAGGCTCCTCGCCCCACCTGCTGATGGAGGAGCTGGCCGAGAACGCCAAGGTCACGCTCAACCACGTGCCCTTCAAGGGCAACGCCGACCTGCAGCAGGCCCTGCTGGGCGGCCACGTGGCCGCGCAAAGCGATGCCTCGGGCTGGGACACCTATGTGGATGGCGGCCAGATGCGCCTGCTCATGACCTTCGGCGAAAAGCGCACCCAGCGCTGGCCCGAGGTGCCCACGGCCAAGGAGTTGGGCTATGGCGTGGTCTCCACCTCGCCCTACGGACTGGCCGGTCCCAAGGGCATGGACCCGGCCGTGGTGCGCAAGCTGCACGACGCCTTCAAGAAAGCCATGGATGACCCGCGCCACATCGAGGTGCTCAAGCAGCTGAACCAGGACGCCTGGTACCGCTCCGGCGCCGACTATGCGCAATGGGTGCGCGAGGCCTATGCCAAGGACAAGGTCCTGATCGACCGCCTGGGCCTGGCCGCCAAGTAGGCCTGTCCTCCAATGCGCCCGCAGGGCCAGGGGGCTGGCGGGCGCAGTCCGCTTGAGATTCGTGAATTCGTGAAACGGAGTCCCTCATGACTGTCTCCCTGCCTTCGCCCGATGCGCCCTTCACCACGCTGGCCGAGCTGATCCGCAGCCACGCGCGCCAGCAGCCTGCCCATGCGGCCCTGCGCGACGACCAGCAGACGCTGAGCTACGCGCAGCTTGACGCCCTCATGGACCGCGTGGCCGCCGCGCTGCAGCGCGACGGCGTGCAGCCTGGCCAGGCGATTGCCATCTGCGCGTTGAACTCGGTGCGCTATGCCGCCCTGTTCCTGGGCGCCCTGCGCGCGGGCGTGGTGGTTGCGCCGCTGGCGCCGTCCTCCACGGCCGACAGCCTGGCCTCCATGCTGCGCGATGCCCAGGCGCGCCACCTGTTCCTCGACAAGGCGGCCCAGGACCTGGTGCCTGCAGACAGCGCCCTGCAATGCATTTCGCTGGACGGTGCCGCGCCCGGCCGGGCCTTTGACGACTGGCTGGCGCCCGAAGGCGCGCAGCCCGCGCCCGTGAGCGTGGAGCCGGCCGCGCCGTTCAACATCATCTATTCCTCGGGCACCACGGGGGTTCCGAAGGGCATCGTGCAGTCGCACGGCATGCGCTGGGCCCACATCAACCGGGGCAGCGTCTACGGCTATGGCCCCGAGGGCACGACGCTGCTGGCCACGCCGCTGTACTCCAACACCACGCTGGTGGTGTTCTTCCCCACGCTGGGCAGCGGCGGCTGCGTGGTGCTGATGCCCAAATTCGACGCGGCCCGCTACCTGCAGCTGGCCCAGCAGCACCGCGTCACCCACACCATGCTGGTGCCCGTGCAGTACCAGCGCATCATGGCGCTGCCGCAGTTCGGCGAGCATGACCTGTCCAGCTTCCGCGCCAAGTTCTGCACCAGCGCGCCGTTCCGGGCCGAGCTCAAGGCCGACGTGGTGGCGCGCTGGCCCGGCAGCCTGACCGAGTTCTACGGCATGACCGAAGGCGGCGGTACCTGCATCCTCGAAGCCCATCTGCACCAGGACAAGCTGCACACCGTGGGCAGGCCCGCCGAGGGCCATGACATCCGCCTCATCGACGAGGACGGCCGCGAGGTCGCCCCCGGCGAGGATGGCGAGGTCGTGGGTCATTCGGCCAGCATGATGACCGGCTACCACGGCCAGCCTGCCAAGACGCGCGAGGCCGAATGGTTCGACCCCACGGGCAAGCGCTTCATCCGCACGGGCGACGTGGGCCGCTTCGATGCCGATGGATTCCTCACCCTGTTCGACCGCCGCAAGGACATGATCATCAGCGGCGGCTTCAACATCTACCCCAGCGACCTGGAGACCCAGCTGCGCGCCCACCCGGCCGTGGACGACGTGGCCGTGGTCGGCGTGCCTTCCGAGCAATGGGGCGAGACGCCCGTGGCCTACGTGGTGTCGCGCGCGGGGCAGCCGGCCCTGCCCGAGGACATCATGGGCTGGTACAACCAGCGGGCCGGCAAGACCCAGCGCCTGGCGGACCTGCGCTTCATTGCCGAGCTGCCGCGCAGCGCCATCGGCAAGGTGCTCAAGCGCGAGCTGCGCGACCAGTACGCGATGGGGCGCTGAACCGGCGGATGCTTTCTCCAAACGATGTCCACCACGATGTCCACCAAGAGGTACACCCCATGAGCAACGACACCACGATGTCCGAGGTCCGCCGCCAGGTGACGGCCGAGGAATGGCAGACCCGCATCGAGCTGGCCGCCGCCTACCGGCTGGTCGCCCACTTCGGCTGGGACGACCTGATCTTCACCCACATCTCGGCGCGCGTGCCGGGCCAGCCCGACCAGTTCCTGATCAACCCCTACGGCATGCTGTTCGACGAGATCACCGCGTCCAGCCTGGTCAAGGTGGACCACGAGGGCCGGCCGCTGATGGAGACCGAGTACGACGTCAACCCGGCCGGCTTCGTCATCCACAGCGCCATCCACGACGGCCGTCCCGAGGTGCAGTGCGTGCTGCACACGCACACGCGCTACGGCGTGGCCGTCTCGGCGCAGAAGGAGGGGCTGCTGCCCATCTCGCAGCAGTCCATCTTCCCGCTGGCGCGCCTGGCCTACCACGACTACGAAGGCGTGGCCCTGCGCGACGACGAGAAGCCGCGCCTGGTCGATGACCTGGGCGCCAGCAACTTCCTCATCCTGCGCAACCACGGCCTGCTGACCTGCGGCCGCAACGTGGCCGAGGCCGTGCTGGCCATGTACACGCTGGAGTCGGCCTGCCGCATCCAGATCCTGGCGCAGTCGGGCGGCGGCGAGCTCACGCGCATCCCGCAGGACATCATTGCCGATGCGGTCAACCAGTCGCGCCAGGTCACCAAGGGCAAGGGCGCAGGCCTGGCCTGGCCCGGCCTGCTGCGCCGTCTGGACCGCATAGACCCTTCTTACAAGGACTGAAGGAAACCATGGGAATTCTGGTCAACATCCATCCGAGCATGGGCGCGCCCATCGTCGATTCGCTGCGCTCGCTGGCGCCCGGCGTGCAGGTCTGGGGCCACCGCGAAGAAGCGCCGGCTGACGCGGTCGAGGCCATGCTCGCCTGGAGCCTCAAGCCGGGCGTGCTGCCTGCCTATCCGGGCCTGAAGCTGCTGTGCGCGCCCAGCGCGGGCGTGGACAAGCTGCTGGCCGTGCCCGACCTGCCGGCTGGCCTGCCCGTGGCGCGCACGGTCGATCCGCAGCAGCATGTGGAAATCGCCCAGTACGTGGTGGGCACCGCGCTGCGCCACACGCGCGAGCTGGACCTGTTCGCGCGCCAGCAGCAGGCCGGCGACTGGCTGCGCCGCCCCGTGCGCGCCAGCGCAGACTGCCGCGTGGGCATCCTGGGCCTGGGCGAGGTCGGCCGCTTCGTGGCCGGCGCCATGCAGGCCGTCGGCTACCCCGTCGCCGGCTGGAGCCGCAGTGCCAAGAGCATTGCAGGCCTGGCCACGCACAGCGGTGCCGAAGGTCTGAAGCAACTGCTGTCCACCAGCGATATCCTGGTCTGCGCCTTGCCGCTCACGCCCGAGACGCGCGACCTGCTGGACCGCCGCACCCTGTCCCTGCTGCCGCGTGGCGCCTACTTCATCAACGTGGGGCGCGGCGAGCAGGTGGTGGAAGACGACCTGCTGGCCCTGCTCGACGAAGACCACCTGGCCGGCGCCGCGCTGGACGTGCTGCGCGACGAGCCGCCCCAGCCCGGCAACAAGGTCTGGGCCCATCCCAAGGCCTTCGTCACGCCGCACATCGCGGCCCAGGCCTCGGCCGACACCGTGGCGCGCCAGTGCCTGGAGAACCTGCGCCGCCTGCGCGCGGGCGAGCCGCTGCTTAACCTTGTGGATGTGGCGCGGGGGTACTGAGCCCTTTTTTCCATCCGACGCTGCGCTGTTGCGTGGCGTTTTTTCATTTCACACTGACTTCAGTACCGTAATTCGCTGGACTACGCCGAAGCCAGATACAGCAGGTTTATCAATAACTTAGGCGCGTTCATCATATGCCGGTGCTTTCTGAAACCTGATCCGGCTTCCTGCCTCGTGGCTCCCATGTGGCCCCTGGAAACCGGGTCTTTCCGAGGAGTCATCGTGGCAAAAATCAAGCTCACCAAGTCCGCAGTGGATGCGGCACAACCCCAGGCGCAGGCCGTCGAACTGCGGGACACGCTGGTGCCCGGCTTCCTGTGCAAGATTACACCAGCGGGCCGCAAGGTGTTCATGCTCCAGTACCGCACGAACGCCGGCGAGCGCCGCAAACCCGCTTTGGGCCTGTATGGCGAACTGACCGTCGAGCAGGCCCGCTCGCTGGCCCAGGAATGGCTGGCCCAGGTACGCCGGGGCGGCGACCCGGCCGCCGACAAGGCGGCGGCGCGCAAGGCGCCCACGGTCACGGAACTGTGCGTGAAGTTCATGGAGGATCACTCCAAGCAACGCAACAAGCCCAGCACCCGCCGGGGCTACCAGGGCGTCATCGACCGCTGCATCGTCCCCTTCCTGGGCCGCATCAAGGTTCAGGACGTGAAGCGCCCGGACGTGGCCGGGGCGATGAAGAAGATGGCGCACAAGCCCGCCGAGGCGAACCGCGCTTTCAGCGTCATGCGCAAGATGTTCAACCTGGCCGAGGTCTGGGGTTATCGGCCGGACGGCACCAACCCATGCCGCCACGTCCCGGTGTACCCCGACGGCAAGGCCACCCACCTCATCAGCGACGAGGACATGGGCAAGCTGTTCCGGCACCTTGACGGTATCGAGGCCGAAGGGCTGGAGAACTACGTCATCCCGCTGGCGATCCGCCTGCAATTCGAGTTTGCCGGGCGGCGCTCCGAGATCATCTCGCTGGAATGGGCATGGGTGGATCTGGACAACCGCCGCGTGGTCTGGCCCGATAGCAAGACAGGTGGCATGTCCAAGCCCTTGAGCGAGGAAGCCTACCGGCTGCTGTCCACCGCGCCGCGCCGGGACGGCTGCCCCTACGTGCTGCCGTCGCCGAACGACCCGGCCAAGCATCTCACCGAGGGCGAGTATTACGGTGCCTGGTGCCGCATCCTGAAGGCGGCGGGCGCTACGCACGTGGGCACGCATGGCATCCGCCACCGTTCGGCCACTGACATCGCCAACTCGGGGATTCCGGTGAAGGTGGGCATGGCGCTGACGGCGCACAAGACCGTGGCGATGTTCATGCGGTACGTCCACACGGAGGACGATCCGGTGCGGCAGGCCGCCGAGCTGGTGGCGAACCGGCGCAAGACGATCACCGGGGCGCAACGCACCGAGCAGGCGTCCGCATGAACGGCAAGATGCCGTCGGCTGCGGCAGGCGCGGCGTTGCCAGCCTTTCGTGTCGGAAATCAGGCCCGCCGAATTGTCGCGACGCTGTCGCGACAATTCGAGCGTGGGTCACCAAGCCTTGCAGCAAGGTTGTCACTTGACAACCTTGCGCATCATCCCCATACTGGAGGTCGCTGATGGCCCGTTCCTCTCACCCGAAGAAAGAGGTCGAGGATGCGCTGCGACACGCCGAAGGGCAAGGCTGGCGTGTCGAAGTCGGCGGTAGCCATGCCTGGGGGCGGATGTACTGCCCGTACAACGATGAGGAATGCCGTTGCGGCGAGTTCTGCATTACCAGTGTATGGAGCACGCCGAAGAACCCCGGCAACCATGCCCGCGCCTTACGGCGCGCCGTGGACAACTGCACCATGGACCGCCAGCAGCGCGAGGCGGATGACGATGGCACCCAGGAATAGCGCGATGGAATACACCTTTACCCTCAAATACCAGCTCACCGATGACGACCGCGATTCGCAGACACTGGTCGAGCGCCTGGGTGAAGCCGGCTGCGACGATGCCCTGGTCGGCATCGGGCAGCCGGGGCGGCTGGCGCTGGAATTTACCCGCGAGGCGGTGGATGCAGATGAGGCAGTGCGCAGCGCGCTGGCCGATGTGCGCCGTGCCGCACCCTCGGCCCGGCTGATCGAAGTGGCGCCTGATCTGGTTGGGCTGACCGATGTGGCCGACATCGTGGGCGTGTCGCGGCAGAATATGCGCAAGCTGATGCTGGCCCATCCGGGTAGCTTCCCGGCGCCGGTGCATGAGGGCAGCGCGTCGATCTGGCATCTGGCGGATGTGCTGGGCTGGATGCAGGCCAAGGGCGGTTATGCCCTGGCGCGGGAGGTGCTGGACGTGGCGCGGGCCGCCCTGCAGGTCAACGTGGCCAAGGAAGGCCGGCGCTTGCCGCGCCTGGCGTTCGAGGAACTGGAAGCGCTGGTGGGCTGATGAAAAGCAGACCCCATGACGAAGCGATGGCCGAGCTGTACCGCAGCGACCCGGCGCTCGCGCTCGAAGTCATCAACGGTGTTCTGGAGGACGGCGACCAGGCCGAACTGCCGACTGTGCTGCGCCAGATGGCGCGGACGTTCGGTGCTGACGCTCGATCTTCCGCAGCCGATGAATTCTCGTATCGCTGATACGAGAATTTCGGCTCGGAGGTGCCACCAGCTTCCCATCAGAAAAGGTCGTCCTCGCACGCTTGCGGCGCTGTCGGACGATCCATTGATGGCTTCTTGACCATGGCCTCCAGTGCGTCAAGGGCCGCTTCGCGGAGCTTTCGGACGCGGGGCAGCAAATCGAACAGGGACAGCCCGAGCTGTGGCGACAGCAGTTCGACGATCAGCCGGTAATGCTCGTCCTCCCGCAAAACTTTCGTCTGGAACAACAGCCAAAAGCAGGACTCGCCCAGTTCCTGCCTGGAGGGCAAGTCCTCTATGGACCGCGACTCAGCGGCCTCGATGTAGGTGTCCACGATGGCTTCTGCCTCAAGCCACAATTCCGAAGCCGTCTCGTCATCGACGGGTTCCTTTTCTGCGAGCTCCCTGATATGCGCAAACGCAGCGGCCTCATCGGCCTGCTTGTAGACCTTGCTGCTGGAAATTCCCATTCTGTTCTCCGATCCGTTTCTGTCGCTGCGATGGCGCATCAGATTAGCGTCACGACGGATTGGTGAGTGAAGTGCTTGTTTTTTAGGGGGAGTGTTCAGATAGCCGTCTGCTGGACGCGCCGGCTCAGTGCTTCCGCACTTTCCTTGCGCTCGCTGTAGCGGTCCACGAGGTACGGCGCCGCATCGCGCGTGAGCAGGGTGAACTTCATCAGCTCCTCCATCACGTCCGCGATGCGGTCATAGTAGGCCGAGGGCTTCATGCGCCCGGCCTCGTCGAACTCCTGGTACGCCTTGGCGACCGAGGACTGGTTGGGGATGGTCAGCATCCGCATCCAGCGGCCCAGCACGCGCATCTGGTTGACGGCGTTGAAGGACTGCGAGCCGCCCGAGACCTGCATCACCGCCAGCGTCTTGCCCTGCGTCGGGCGCACTGCGCCGGCCGACAGCGGAATCCAGTCGATCTGCGTCTTCATCAACCCCGTCATGGCCCCATGGCGCTCGGGCGAACTCCACACCATGCCTTCGGCCCACTGGGCCAGCTCGTGCAGTTCCTTGACCTTGGGATGGTCGGCGGGTGCATCGTCCACCAGTGGCAGGCCCGAGGGATTGAACATGCGCGTCTCACCGCCGAGCGCGCGCAGGATGCGAGCCGCTTCCTCAGCGGCCAAGCGACTGAACGAGCGCTCGCGTAGCGAGCCATAGAGCAATAGGAAGCGCGGCGCGTGCGTGGCGCGCTCGGGTGTCAGCAGCCGTTGGGTATCGGGCAGTTGGAATAGCGCGGTGTCGATATTGGGTAGGTCGATTCTGGATTCAGACACGGCGGCCTTCCGCGTCCACGACCGCTTCGCCGTCTTCCTTGTTGAACGCGCCGCGCTGTGATTGCGGCAGGATGTCCAGCACGGCCTCCGAAGGCCGGCACAGCCGCGTGCCCAGCGGCGTCACCACGATAGGGCGGTTGATCAGAATGGGATGCTGGAGCATGCAGTCGATCAACTGCGCATCGCTCCACTTCGGGTCATCGAGGCCGAGTTCCGCGTAGGGCGTGCCCTTCTCGCGCAATACCGCGCGCACCGGCACGCCCATGTCCGTGATCAGGCGTTGCAGGGTTTCGCGGTCGGGCGGTGTCTTCAGGTATTCGATGACCGTGGGTTCCTCGCCGCTGTTGCGGATCAGGGCCAGCACGTTGCGCGACGTGCCGCAGACGGGGTTGTGATATATCGTGATACTGCTCATGGGAAATGCCTTGCTTATCTGCGGGCAGGGTTCGGGCCGCACTCATACCAGCCCTTGCTTTGGTTGACGATCCGAACGACCAGCAGCATCACCGGCACCTCGATCAGCACGCCGACCACGGTGGCCAGCGCCGCGCCGGACTGGAAGCCGAACAGGCTGATGGCGGCCGCTACAGCCAGCTCGAAGAAGTTGGAGGCGCCGATCAACGCCGAGGGGCAAGCGATGCTGTGCTGCTCGCCGGCCTTGCGGCTGAGCCAATAGGCCAGGCCGGAGTTGAAGAACACCTGAATCAGGATCGGCACCGCCAGCATGGCGATGACCAGCGGCTGGCGGATGATGGCCTCGCCCTGGAAGGCGAACAGCAGCACCAGCGTGAGCAGCAGCGCCGCGATCGACAGCGGGCCGATGCGCTCCAGCGCCCGGTCGAAGGCGGCTTGGCCCTTGTTCAGCAGAGCACGGCGCCAGAGCTGGGCCAGGATGACCGGAATCACGATGTACAGGCCGACCGATACCAGCAGCGTGGCCCACGGCACCGTGATGGACGACAGGCCCAGCAGCAGGCCGACAATGGGCGCGAAGGCAAACACCATGATGGTGTCGTTCAGCGCCACCTGCGACAGCGTGAATACCGGATCGCCCCCGGTCAGCCGGCTCCAGACGAACACCATCGCCGTGCAGGGCGCGGCGGCCAGCAGGATGAGGCCGGCAACGTAGCTGTCGAGCTGGTCGGCCGGCAGCCACTGAGCGAAGACCTGGCGGACGAAGATCCAGGCCAGCAGCGCCATCGAGAACGGTTTGACCGCCCAGTTGACGAACAGCGTCACGCCGATGCCGCGCCAGTGCTGCTTGACCTGGCCCAGCGCACCGAAGTCCACCTTCAGCAGCATCGGCACGATCATGATCCAGATCAGCAGACCGACCGGCAGATTAACCTGGGCGATCTCCATGCGGCCAATGGCCTGAAATACGTTGGGTGCGAACTGGCCCAGCGCGATGCCGGCGACGATGCACAGCAGCACCCACACGCTCAGGTAGCGCTCGAAGACGCTCATGGTGGAGGTGGCCGGCACGCGGCCGGCCGTTTGGGTTCCAACACTCATCGCGCAGACCTCACTTCGTACCAATGCTGCGCAGCTCGTGCTGCAGCGACATGGCATCGAGCCGCTGCAATGGCAGCGACAGGAACAGCTCAATGCGCCGGCGCAAGGTCAGCGCCGCATCCGTGAACGCCTTGCGCTTCTGCTCGTCGGTGCCTTCAACGGCTGCAGGATCAGGCACACCCCAATGCGCTGACATCGGGCGCCCAGGCCATACGGGGCAGACCTCGCCGGCGGCGTTGTCGCACACCGTGAAGATGAAATCCAGCTCCGGTGCACCGGGCGCCGCGAACTCGTCCCAGTTCTTGCTGCGGTAGCCGACGATCGGCATATGCAGCCGTTCCAGCGTGGCAAGCGCCAGCGGGTGGACTTCGCCCTTGGGGTGGCTGCCCGCCGAGTAGGCGCGAAAGCGCCCCTGGCCCAATTCATTGAGGATGCCTTCGGCCAGGATGGAGCGGGCCGAGTTACCCGTGCAGATGAACAGGGCGTTGTAGGTCTTGTTGGTGGTCATGGATGTCTCACATCAGCAGCAGGACGAAGCCGGCTTCACCGCAACGCCCACCGGCTTGCCGCGCGCCGGGGCGCAGCAGGCTGCGGCAGAACCCGTTGCAGGCGCCGCTTCGTTGAAGACCGGGATGCTGCCCAGCGTATGAAAGTGTTCCCAGGCCACGCCCTGCGGATCGGTGATCCAGTGCTTCTCGCTGCGCGCGTAGCAGCAGGTGGTGGTGCCTTCGTCGAGCAGCGCCATGTCGGCCGCCTCGGCGCGTGCCTTCAGCACGGCCAATTCCTCCGCATCGTCGGTCTGGATGCCCAGATGGTCGATGCCTGGTTTGTTGCCCCGTGTGGAGATAGCGAAGTTGACCGGCGGGTCTTCGAGCATCCACTTGGCGTAGTCGCCCTCGACACGCGCGGGCTGCGCGGCGAACAGTTGGGAATAGAAGCCGATGCTGCGGTTCAGGTCATCGACGTGCAGGTGAACGTGAAAGCGCTTCATGGGGAGATCCTTTCAGCAGGAAGTACAGGCAGAGGAGGAATCACTGACCTCGCATGTGCTGCCTTGGCAGCAGTGCTCGGTCAGGTAGCCGAGCAGTCCGTTCATCTGGGTGAAGTCGGCGCGGTAGATCAGGTTGCGGCCCTGCTGCTCGATGGTGACCAGGCCGGCATGGGCCAGCTCCTTCAGGTGGAAGGACAGGGAATTGCGGGCCACGTCGAGCTGGTCGGCGAGGGCGCTGGGTGTCAGCCCTTCGGGGCCGGCGACCACCAGGGCGCGGAAAACCCGCAGGCGCTGGGTGTGGGCCAGGGCGCCGAGGGCGGAAACGGCTTGGGTCTCTTTCATATTTCGATAATACAACATTTATTGAATTAATGTGCAAAAGGGCACTATCGCGCCGAATTGTGGCCATCCGGTCTTGATCCCATCGCGCCTCCGGCTCAATACCTTAAATCTGGTTCGCGCGCCGCGCTTGCCTGTCCGCCCCTTCGCCGCGAGGTGAACGGCCGAACTTCTCCGCTCAACAGCAGTGCAATGCCGCGATCAGCGGGCAGGACACATTGCCATGGTGCGCGTCGCATTCACCCACCAATTTCGACAATGCCGCCTCAATCCGTGTGAGGTCCACCAGGCGGGCGCGCACATCGGCCAGCCGCAGCGAGGCCAGCTCCGCCGCCTCATTGCAATGGGTGCCGTCCTCAAGTTTCAGAAGCTGGCCGATTTCATCCAGGCTGAACCCCAGGCGCTGGGCTGACTTCACGAACTTCACCCGCGCCACATCTGCCGGCCCGTAGCGGCGGATGCGGCCGTAGGCCCGCTCCGGCTGGGGCAACAAGCCCTTGAGCTGATAGAACCGGATCGTCTCCACATTGACTGTGGCCGCCTTGGCAAAGGCGCCGATGGTCAGATTGTCCGAGGCGCTTTCCATGACGCTTGACTCCGTAGTTGACTACGGAAGTAACCTTACAGCATCAAGCGAAGTCCCGGAAGGAAAACCATATGTCGGAACCCAAGAGCGGGCGTGGCGCCCTGGCCGCTGGCGGCCTCGCCGCCATTCTTGCGTCGGCCTGTTGCCTCGGCCCCCTCATCTTGGTCTTGCTCGGTTTCTCGGGCGCCTGGATCGCCAACCTGGCCGTGTTGGAACCCTACCGGCCGATTTTCATCGGCGCGGCCCTGATGGCGCTGTTTTTCGCCTGGCGCAGCATCTTCCGGCCGGTTCACGCCTGCAAGCCGGATGAGGTCTGCGCCGTGCCCCGCGTGCGGACGGCCTACAAGATCATTTTCTGGATCGTGGTCGCGCTGGTCTTGATTGCCCTCGCTTTTCCGTACGTCCTGCCGTTGTTCTATTGAGAGGAATCCACCGTGAAGAAACTTGCCACCGCTATTGCCCTGGCCGTTACCCTGGGCGCTCCGGCGTGGGCCGCCACCAAGACCGTCACACTGTCGGTGCCCGATATGACCTGCGCGTCGTGTCCGATCACGGTCAAGATGGCCCTGTTCAAGGTGGCCGGGGTCCAGAAGACCGAGGTCAGCTATGAAAAGCGGGAAGCCGTCGTGACCTTCGACGATGCCAAGACCAACGCCGGGGCCTTGGCCAAGGCCACCGCAAACGCGGGCTACCCCGCCACCGTCAAGCAGTGAGGTTGCCCGCCATGGCCGAAGCGATCGCCTTGCACATCGACGGCATGACCTGCGCGTCGTGCGCCGAGCACGTCAGAGAGGCGCTGGAGAAGGTGCCCGGGGTGCGCTCGGCCTCGGTGTCCTATCCGCGGCGACGGGCCGAGGTCGAGGCGGATGCGGACATGAACCATGGTCCGCTGGTCGCGGCGATGGCCGCGCTCGGTTACCGCGCACGGGTGTCCGACACGCCGAACAAGGCTGCGGGCTTGTTGGGCAAGGCGCTGGGCTGGCTGGGCAGCGAACCGAGTCACGGTGGTGGCGAGCGGGCGCTGCATGTGGCCGTGATCGGCAGTGGCGGCGCGGCGATGGCGGCGGCACTCAAGGCGGTCGAGCGAGGCGCGCGCGTGACGCTAATCGAGCGGAGCACCATCGGCGGCACCTGCGTCAATGTCGGCTGCGTGCCGTCCAAAATCATGATCCGCGCCGCGCACATTGCGCATCTGCGCCGGGAAAGCCCGTTCGATGCCGGCCTGCCGCCCACGCCGCCGTCCATTCTGCGCGAGCGGCTGCTGGCCCAGCAACAAGGCCGCGTCGATGCGCTGCGCCATGCCAAGTACGAAGGCATCCTGCAGAGCACCCCGGCTATCACCGTGCTGCATGGCGAGGCCCGTTTCATGAATGAAAACTGCCTGACCGTGCAACTGGCGGAAGGCGGTGAGCGCACGGTGGCCTTCGACCGCTGTCTCATCGCCACTGGTGCGAGCCCCGCGCTCCCGCCGATTCCTGGCTTGAAGGGCACTCCCTACTGGACCTCCACCGAGGCGCTGGCGAGCGATGCCATTCCCTCGCGGCTGGCCGTGATCGGTTCGTCGGTGGTGGCAGTCGAATTGGCGCAAGCCTTTGCCCGGCTGGGCAGCCAGGTCACGATCCTCGCGCGCAGCACACTGCTCTTTCGCGAAGACCCCGCCGTCGCCGAAGCCGTCACGGCCGCGTTCCGTGCCGAGGGCATCGAGGTGCTGGAGCATGTCCAGGCCAGTCGAGTCGCCCATGCAGAGGAAGAGTTCATCTTGACGACGGATCGCGGCGAGCTGCGCGCCGACAAGCTGCTCATTGCCACGGGGCGCGCGCCGAACACCCGCACGCTGAACCTCGAAGCGGCGGGCATCGAGGTCAATCCCCAGGGGGCCATCCTCGTCAGCCACACCATGCGTACCAGCGCGCCGCACATCTACGCGGCCGGCGACTGCACCGACCAGCCGCAATTCGTCTACGTCGCGGCGGCGGCCGGCACGCGCGCCGCCATCAACATGACCGGCGGCGACGCGACGCTGGACCTGACGGCGATGCCGGCCGTGGTGTTCACCGATCCGCAGGTGGCGACGGTGGGCTACAGCGAGGCGCAAGCGCGCCACGACGGCGTCGAGACCGACAGCCGCACGCTCACGCTCGACAACGTGCCGAGGGCGCTGGCCAACTTCGACACGCGCGGCTTCATCAAGCTGGTTGCCGAGGCCGGCACCGGACGGCTGATCGGCGTGCAGGCGGTCGCGCCGGAAGCGGGCGAACTGATCCAGACGGCGGCGCTGGCGATCCGCAACCGGATGACCGTGCAGGAGCTGGCCGATCAGCTATTCCCCTACCTGACGATGGTCGAGGGCCTGAAGCTCGCGGCGCAGACCTTCAGCAAGGACGTGAAGCAGCTGTCCTGCTGTGCCGGATAGCGTCATCTCTTGCTGAGCGCGATTTTTTCCAGGAGTCACGCTCGGCAGTGACGCCGGCTTGTTTCACGCGGGCCGGGGATTTCGCGCCTTCACGGCGTTCATGGCAAAGCCTGCCAGAGCAACGGCAAGCACCACGGCTTGCGCAATGGCGGTTTCCGCTGACGGATAGATGCCAAGCACTTCGATGCGCGGCCAATGGATCGGGCTGGCGCTCAACCGGCCGGCCTCCTGGAGGCCGGCAACCCCCTTGCCGGCGAGCACGACCGCGAGCACCGCTACCAGGATCGAGCTGAGACTGAAGAATTTGCCGATCGGCATGCGGGCGCTGGTGCGCAGCATGAACCATGCGAGGACGGCCAGAACGGCCACTCCGCCCACCAATCCACCGAGCAGGGCTCCATTGTTGCCGTCGCCGGCCAGGGCCGAATAGAAAAGCACCGTCTCGAAAACTTCGCGGTAGACCGCAATGAACGACAAGGCGAACAATGCCCATGCCGAACGCCGCGTCATGGCTGCGGAGAGTTTTTCCTTCAGGTAGGCCTGCCACTTGCCCGCCGTGCTTTTCTGGTGCATCCAGAGCCCGACGCTCAGCAGCACAACGGCCGCAAACAGGGATGAAACCCCCTCGGTCACCTCACGGCTTGCGCCGCTGATGCTCACGAAGTAGGTGGCCACCGCCCAGGTCAGGCCACCGCAAGCCAGTGCGGCCATCCAGCCGCCATGCACATAGCCCAGCACATCGCGCCGTTCTGCCTTCTTCAGGAAGGCCAGCATGCCCACGACGATCAACAGCGCTTCAACCCCTTCGCGCAGCAGGATGGTGAGGGAGGCGATGAACGTGGTCAGCGGGTCTGCCTTGTCCGCGCCGAGTTCGGCGTCCACCTGGGCAAAGAGATAGTCCAGCTTCTGCGCCGTGGCATCGGCTTGTTCCAGTTTCCCGCCGGCGAGCGCGCCGCGATAGGCCAGCATGGCGTTTTCGACTTCCGTGAGAAGTGTCTGGTTGCGTGCGCGCAATGCCGGCTCCAGAGGCTCAAATCCATCCAGGTAGGCCGACAGGCCCAGGCGCGTTGCGCTGGCCCGGTCGCCCGCGCGCGCCGCGGCAAGGCTCTCCTGAAGGCGTGTGCGGGCCAAGGCCAGTCCGCCCGAGCCGCTCGCGGCAGCGGTGACTTCCGGGTGGCGGCGAACATAGGCGGTGAGGTCGCGGGCTGCGTCCGGGGGCATCCGCTCGGACAAGGCGGCTTCGGTCAAGGTGGCGGCAGCAGCCAGGTCGGGAAAGACAGCCTTGGCGCTGGCGTCTCGCCCCCAGGACTGTTCGCCGCGTGCGCGCATGGCATCGTCATGCGACAGTGTGCCGGCGAAAAATGCCAATGCCCACCGATCCTCGTCGGAGAGCGTGGCGAAGCTGGGCATCGACGTGTTGGTCACGCCTTGAGAAATGACCTGGTACAGCGCGAGCACGCTGCGCGAACGGGCACGATCACGATCGGTGAAGGCGATCGGCGGCGGTTCGAGCTTGGCGCCGAGCGGGCCGTCGCCTGCACCGGTTGCCCCGTGGCATGCCGCGCAGTTGGCTTCAAACAGCACCTTGGCGCGTGCGAGATCCGGCGGCTGGGTCGGCGAGAGCGGAAACGGATAGGCTTTGACCAGCGCTGCGGCCAGCGAATGGGCGCTGTCGGCCACGGCCTTGGCGTCCGCCTTTGCGGCGATGAGGTCTCCGAGCGCTTTGGCCTGCCGCTGCAACTCGGGCAGCGCCGCAGTGCTCGGCAGTGCGGCAAGCTGCTGTGCGGCGGTTGCCGCGAACTCCTTCATCTCCTCGTACTCGCTGGCACTTTGAATCTGGCCGTTGCTCACCGCGCCGCCGTAGTCAACCGCGAGGTAGTCCAGCAATTGCCAGGTCTGCTTGGCCTGGTCGCTGGCGGCAGGGGCGGCAGCCCAGGCGGGAGAAGCCGACCAGAGTGCGAACAACGCGGCTATTGCCAGGAATCGCCTGGCGCAAAGAGAAAGCATTTTCATGATGTATAAATGTTATTGATTCTCATTTTATCGATGACTCGGACCACTGGGCGTTGCACGATGCAGTGCGAGCGAAGGTTCTAAAACGAAGATTTGCCTGTTGCCGGCGAAAAATGATGGGGCTAACTACGCCGCGCACCTTTCGCTGCACGTATGGCCCTGCGCCACGGCCTGTTGTGCAGAAGGCCTTCAACAGCGTCCACATGGGTCGTCGTCATCGCCAGTGAAAGGTTACGTGGCGACCGCTACCAAGATTAGCGTTCCCAGTGCAATGCGATACCACGCAAAAACTCCAAATCCATGTCCGGTCAAATAACGCATCAGAAGGCGTATCGCAAGCAGCGCAAATGCGAAAGAAGCAATGAAACCCATTGCAAAAACGCCGATGTCGTCGCTCGACAATGCGCCCCAGTGCTTGAAGAGGTTGTATACCGAGGCGGCCCCCAAGATTGGAATGCCGAGGAAAAACGAAAACTCCGTCGCAGCCTGCCGCGAAGCCCCGAACCATAGCCCGCCGATAATCGTCGCGCCTGAGCGCGAAGTACCCGGCCAGAGCGCAAGGCACTGCACGAAACCAATCTTCAGTGCGTCGATTCGGCTGATCTGTTCGGCACGCTCAGCCTTCACTTGCACGGGGCGTCGCTCAGCCCACAGGATCGCGATGCCACCGACAACGAGTGCGACGGCCACCGGCCCCGGACTGAAAAGCAGCCTCTGCACATGAGATCCAATCAGCAGTCCGAGCACTGCCGCGGGCATAAATGCAATGGCAAGGTTCACTAAAAACCGGCGGGAGCCTTGGTCGGCATGCGCTGAGACAACAACGCTTGCCAGACGAGCCCTATATTCCCAGATGACCGCGAGCATCGCGCCGAACTGGATGAACACTTCAAAGACGTCGCGCTTCTCTTTCGCAAGGAATGAGAGCGCATTGCCCGCTAGGATCAAATGCCCCGTCGAGGAGACTGGCAAGAATTCCGTGATGCCTTCGACGACGCCCATCATTAGCGTCTTGAGAACGAGTTCAGCGTGCATTTGCAGGCGGCAGTGGTAGCGCCGAGTGGGACATCGGTTTCTCCGAAGCCGTGCTCACGGCTCCGCATGTGTCAATGAAAATCTGGATCATCGTGCTGGCGAATGGGAATCTGCGCCGTTTCGGCCGCGGCCGCGAAACGCGGCGATCAGCAGAAGCCCCGCTCCCAGGGTGATGCCAACGTCGGCTGCATTGAACGCAGGCCAGTGCCAATCGCCCCAATGAAAATCGAGCCAGTCCACCACGGCCCCATGCCGCACTCGATCAAGAACATTGCCGAGCGCGCCGCCGAGAATTGCTGCATAGCCCACGGCCTCAGGTGTTGCAGTCTTCTCGCGGGCAATGAGCCAGGTGAGAAAGGCAGAAGCAGCGACGCCAATAACAATAAAAAAGCCGCGTTGCCACCCACCCGCCTGCGCCAAGAAGCTGAAGGCCGCGCCTGGATTCAGCCAATGCCCGATGTTGAACCATGGCGTGATTTCATGGGAGCCATACAAGGGAATCCACGCGACGATGGCCGCCTTGGTCGCTACGTCGGCGGCAAGCACCGTCACGGCCAACAGGTACATCCGCAAGACAGCCCTATCAATGGCCATGTGGCTTGATGTCCTCAGACGACCGCAGCAAGCGCATCCCATTGAAAACGACCGCCAGACTGGCACCCATGTCGGCCAGAATCGCCAGCCACAGACTTGCATGTCCAGTAAAGGCCAAGGCCATGAACACCGCCTTTGTTCCAAGCGCAAAGACGATGTTGGCCGTCAGGATGCCGGCTACGCGCTGTGACAGCCGGATGAACTCTGGAAGCTTGCGCAGGTTGTCCTGCATCAATGCGACGTCGGCCGTTTCGATTGCCGTGTCGGTGCCAGCTGCGCCCATTGCGAAGCCTATGCTCGACTTGGCCAATGCCGGTGCGTCGTTGACGCCGTCGCCCACCATGCCGACTGGCCCGCGTGAGAGCAGTTCTTCGATTGCCTGCAGCTTGTCCTGCGGCAGCAACTCGCCCTTGGCGCTGGTGATGCCGACCTGGGCAGCCACGGCTTGCGCGGTTTTCGCGTTATCGCCAGTCAACATGACTGGTTCGATTCCCAGCGACTTGAGTTCGGCGATCGCTTGCCGGCTGGTGTCGCGCACTGTGTCGGCCACGGCCAGCAGGGCGAGTACTTGCTGGTCCGTGGCGAGGAGCACAACGGTCTTGGCCTGGTACTCCAACGCATCGAGCTGAGTCTCGACCTCAAGTGTTGAAAGTCCCAGCTCTTTGATCAGCCGGTGGTTGCCGACGTAATAGACATCTCCATCGACGTTGCCTTTGACGCCGCGTCCAGGGATCGCCTCGAACTTGTCCACCTGGGCATGCGGTTGGTTGTAGCCCGCCACGATGGCGGTGGCCACAGGATGCTCCGACAGAGCATCGATGCTCGCTGCAATGCGCAGAACTTCTTCCTTCGGCAGGCCGCGCAGCGATATGACATCGGTCAGTGCGGGGCGCCCATGGGTCAGGGTCCCGGTCTTGTCCAGGGCCACCGATTTCAGGTGCCGCCCTTGTTCGAGGTAAAGACCGCCCTTGACCAGGATGCCTCGGCGTGCGGCAGCTGCCAGGCCGCTGACCACGGTAACCGGCGTGGAGATCACCAATGCGCAGGGGCAGGCAATGACCAGCATCACCAGCGCCTTGTAGACCCATTCGAACCAGGGCTGCCCGAAAGCGAGCGGAGGAATGACCGCCACGGCAAGGGCAAGCGCAAACACCGCGGGTGTATAGATGCCGGCGAACTTGTCCACGAAGCGTTGCGTGGGCGCGCGTTGTCCCTGCGCTTCCTGGACCGATCGTGCAATGCGGTCGAGGGTGGTTTCGCCCTTGCGCGAGGTAACGCGGAACTCCAGCGTGCCGCGCTCGTTGATGGTGCCGGCGAAGACCGTGGCACCGGCGGTCTTCTCCACCGGCATGCTTTCGCCGGTGATCGGCGCCTGGTTCACCGACGACTGTCCCGCGACGACTTCGCCATCCAGTGCGATGCGTTCGCCCGGACGCACCCGCACAACACTTCCGAGTGGCACGGTATCCGCCTTGACCTCGCGCCATTGACCGTCGGGCTGGCGCACCAATGCGTTCTCTGGCGCCAGGTCCATCAGCTTGCGGATGGCATTGCGGGCCCGATCCAGGCTCAAGGCCTCGATCATCTCGGCGATGCCGAAGAGCCAGATGACCACCGCCGCCTCGGGCCACTGGCCGATCAGCGCCGCGCCGATGACGGCGACCGTCATCAACAGGTTCATGTTCAGCGAACGCGTCTTCAGCGCGATCCAGCCCTTCTTGAGGGTCTCGACCCCACCCAGGCCGATGGCCGCGAGGCAAGCAAGAATGATGGGCCAGGAGGCCTCGGGAGCACCCGCGAAGACCATGGCCTCCGCGCCGAGCGCCAGCACGCCGGAGACCGCCATCCGAATCCATTGCCCGCGCGAGATGCCGGTGCCGAACTCACGGGGAGCGGATGGCGCCGGGTCGGAGGCGCTTTGGAGCACTGGAGCCATGCCGAGCCGCTCGATCGCGCTGGTCACCGGAGCCAGATCGACAAGCTCGTGGCTCACGGTCAGCGTGCGGCCCATCAGGTTGAAATCCAGGGCCTTCACCCCAGGCATGCCTTCGAGCGCCTTGCGCAGCAGGCCCTCCTCGGTCGGGCAGTCCATTTTTTCGATCAGGTACACGGCCTGGCCCTGCGGCCCGGTGTCGTCAGCGTGCTCAATGCTGGCCTTCATGCCTACATCGTTCAGGGCCTTGAGGATCGGCGCGGGGTCGGGCAGACGGTGCTGGACATCGAGCCGTCGCCCCATCAGGTCGAAATCCAGCCGTTCGATGCCATCGACCGCACCAAGGCGCTTGCGGATCGTTGCCTCTTCGGTAGGGCAATCCATGTTCGGAATAAGGAAGCGTGTACCGTTCCCTGTCGCCGGTGCCGGGGTTTGCGACGCCGCCGTGCTGGGGATGAGGGCTTCGACAGCGATTGGCATGCTGCCCGCCGTCTTTTCCACCGGCTTCATTCCCAGGCCTTCGATGGTCCTGGCAATCGGGGCTGTATCGGTCAGCGAATGGGTCACCGTCAGCGTGTGGGCCTTCAGATCGAAGTCCACCGCCTGCACGCCCGCCAGTGGCTCCAGCATCGAGCGCAACTGGCGCTCTTCGCTGGGACAGTCCATCTCCTTGATGAAGTAGATGACCTGCTGCGGCGCGGGTTCCACGACCGCCCGCATGCCGATGTCGTGCAGCGCGCGCAGGATGGCGTTCTGTCCAGCTGGTTCGCGTGTGACCTCAAGGCGGCGACGGGTCAAGTCGAAAGCCATATCCCGGACGCCATCGACCTGCGCCAAGCGCTTGCGAATCTGAGCCTCCTCGCTGGGGCAATCCATGTTGGCTATCCCGAAGTGGGTCACGAGTGGCTCAACGGTCGCCGCTGCGCTCATGGCGCTCGCTGAACAGCACGCCGTGGTGCAGGAGGTTTCGGTGTCTGCTTTCATGGATCGATCCGTTCTTCTTCAAGAGTCAGGTGGTGAGACGGGCCAGCTTTGCCAGTCTCCGCGCAGGAGAGCCAAAGCGCAGACGCCGACAGCGTTGCGACAGGTGCCGTTCCCCTTGTGCTTTCATTTACAAGGGCTATTTCACACCTTGGAGTAGCTCCAAGGTCAAGCGGCTACGATGCATGTCCTGACAACATGTGAGTGTTCTGCGATGAAAATTGGCGAGTTGAGCCACGCCACCGGCGTGGACACCGACACGATCCGGTTCTACGAGAGGACGGGGGTGTTGCCGCCGCCAGCTCGGCAGACCAATGGATACCGGGTATACGGGACGGAACACATCGATGGACTGTCCTTTGTCCGCCACTGCCGGGCCTTGGACATTCCTCTGGCCGATGTCAGGCGGCTCCTGAACTTCACATCCCGTCCGGATGAGGATTGCGCGGACATCAACCGGCTGGTCGACGAGCAGATTGCGAGGGTGCGTGCCCGCCTGACCAGCTTGAAAGCACTGGAAAGGCAACTGACGACGCTGCGCGCCCGCTGCTCCGCAGGACATCAAGCGAAAGAGTGCGGCATCCTTGGCGAGCTGGTCTCTGCAGCGCAGCGGGAAGCGTAGTCAAACAGATCTATCGATGGCGCAGGGCAAGACGCCTGTGCGCAAGCACTGGCAGCAGGCGAAGGCTGTGTTGACATGCGCCGGCAAGACCGCCTAAACTACGTACCAAACAACAGACATAGAGTCTTTTCGTCGTTCGATCGCCTGAGCCATTCTTTTCCCCATGCCGACCCATGCATTCACCATACGCAAACTCGCCGACGCGGCAGGCGTTGGCGTGGAGGCGGTGCGCTATTACCAGCGCGGTGGATTGCTGGCTGCGCCGGATCGCGTGGACGGCGGCTTCCGGCAGTATTCGGAGGACGATGTCCGTCGTCTGCGCTTCATCAAGCGGGCTCAGGCATTGGGGTACTCGCTGGAGGACATCGCCGAACTGATGTCCTTGAGTACCAAGCGTGATCGGCTGCGCGTGCGGGAAATCACCCGCGAACGCATCGCGGAGATCCGGGAGCGCGTGGCCGACCTGCAGTCGATGGCCTCGGCGCTGGAAAATCTGGCCGATTGCTGCGCCAAAGCGCCAGAAGGTTCGGCCTGTTCGATCATCGCCGCGCTGACCGGGGAGCAGGACTTAGATCCGGCCATCGCCGATCCGAGCCTCGTTGCGCAGGCAAGCGTTGCCGGCCGACGCAGATCCGTGCGGCCGGGCGCTGAAGCCTATCACCGCACTGATGGGGTGGCCGCATGACGATGACGCGCATGTTCAGGCGATTCGTCTGCCGGCTGATGCTCGGTGTGCTGGTCTTCGGCCAGTTGGCCATCGCTGCCTACGCCTGCCCCGCACTGTCGGGCATGCCGCAGTCGCTTCCGACGATGGCCCTGAATGCGTCGGCCGCGGCGATGCCCGGTGATGAGGCCGGTGCTGCGATGGCCGTGTCGCCCGACATGGTCGCAACGTCAGACATGGCCGCCATGGCGAGCTGCGACCAAATCGACGACAACGCCGCCAACTTGTGCGTAGAGCACTGCCGTTTCGGCCAGCAAAGCGCCGACCATGCGTCGGCCCCGACCGTACCCGCGGCGCTGCTGACGACCCTCTACACCCTTCCGGTGCAACCCGAGCCTCTCGGGCATGGCTGGCCTTCGGCCGACGTGATATTCCGGCGCGTCGCGGCGTCTCCGCCGCACGCCATCCTGCACTGCTGTTTTCGCATTTGATCTCCTGACGCTGGTGCGGCCGGCCTGAGCCGGCTGAACCAGACCGATCGGTCGCGCTTGCGCGTGTCCGCGAGTTTCCGCTCGCCCCCGCCAAGCTCCATTCGACCTGATGGCATTCGTCAACTGGAGATCCCATGTTCATCGACTCTTTTTCTTTCCGCACGCCGGGCGGCGCTGTGCCATGGCGCAGGCTTGCTGCCGGCATCGTTGCGGCATTCGCCATGGGCGCCGGTGCAGCCCATGCCGCCGACGGCCTGACGCTGGATCAGGCGCTGCGCCTGGCACAAACCCGTTCTCGCGCGCTCGTGGCCCAGGATGCGACGGCATCGGCCGCACGGGACATGGCGGTCGCCGCCGGACAGCGGCCAGACCCCACCCTCAAGCTCGGCATCAACAACCTGCCCGTCAACGGCGCGGATCGGTTCAGCCCGACGCGCGACTTCATGACCATGCGCTCCATCGGCGTGATGCAGGAGTTCACACGCGAAGACAAACTCAAGGCCCGTGCCGGGCGCTACGAGCGCGAGG
The DNA here is from genome assembly GCF_018437695.1 of Delftia sp. WY8. NCBI lineage: Bacteria > Pseudomonadati > Pseudomonadota > Betaproteobacteria > Burkholderiales > Comamonadaceae > Delftia > Delftia sp. WY8. The sequence goes on along the minus strand of NZ_CP049795.1, from coordinate 2,546,346 downwards.
CCGAAGTCGCCGAGGCCGGGCGCAGCCTGGCGCTCGCCAACCTGCAGCGCGACACCGCCTTGGCCTGGCTGGACCGTCTCTTCCAGGAGCGTGTGCGCGACATGCTGGTGACCCAGCGCGACGAAGCGCGCCTGCAGATCGACGCCGCTGATGCCGCCTACCGGGGCGGGCGCGGCACGCAAGCCGATGTGTTCGCCGCCCGTTCGGCGGTCGCCCAGATCGACGACCGCATCGAGCAGGCCGAGCGCCAGGTCGCCACGGCCCGCACGCAACTGGCGCGCTGGATTGGCTCCGTCGCAAGCGATCCCCTGGGCTCGGTTCCGGCATTGGATATGGTTCGCCTGAGCCCGCAGGATTTGGAAGCCCAGTTGGCCCACCACCCTGAAATCGCCGTGATGCAAAAGCAGGAAGAGGTCGCGCAGGCCGAAGCCGACATCGCGCAAGCCAACAAGAAGACCGATGTGAGCGTCGAGCTGATGTACAGCCAGCGCGGCCCGGCCTACTCGAACATGGTCTCGCTCAATGTTTCGATCCCGCTGCAGTGGGACCAGAAAAACCGCCAGGACCGCGAGCTGGCCGCCAAGCTCGCCAGTGTCGAGCAAAAGCGCGCCGAGCGCGAGGAAGCCACGCGCGCCCATGTGGCCGAGGCACTGGCGATGCTGCAGGAATGGCGCAGCGACCGAGAGCGCCTGGCGCGCTACGACAGCTCGCTGCTGCCACTGGCCACCGAGCGCACGCGCGCCTCGATCGCCGCCTACCGCGGCAACGCGGGCACCTTGACCGCGGTGCTAGAGGCACGCCGCGCCGAGATTGACACGCGCGTCGAACGCTTGCGCCTGGAAATGGGCGCGGCGCGCCTGTGGGCACAACTGAACTACCTGGTGCCGGCTGGTCACGACACGGCCGCACCCCGCCCCTGAGCACAACCGAGAGACCTCCCATGAAAACCAAAAACCTCGTGATGGCCCTCGTCGCCGCCGGCGTGCTGGGCGCCGCCGGCTACGGCCTCTACACCCTCGGCATGCGCCACGGAGCCGACATGCCGGCCACGCCTTCGAATCCCAGTGGCATGGCATCGCCGCAAGCGGCGACTCCCGCTGTTGCTGCGCCTGCCAATGAGTCGGGCGAGGACGCCACGCGGCGGCATATCGCGGCCGGCCTCAAGGCCGGCGACGTCGATCCCGCCAATGGCAAGAAGATCCTGTACTACAACGATCCCATGGTACCGGCGAACAAGTTCGACAAGCCGGGCAAGTCACCCTTCATGGACATGATGATGTCGCCGGTCTACGCCGACGGCGATGCGGACCAGGGCAAGGTCACCGTCAGCTCGCGCATCCAGCAGAACCTCGGCGTGCGAACCGCTGAAGTGACCGAAGGCACGCTGTCGCCGCAGCTGTCCGCTGTTGGCAGCATCGCTTTCAACGAGCGCGACCAGGCGATCGTGCAGGCGCGTGCCACCGGCTATGTCGAGCGCCTGCACGTGCGCGCCACGCTGGACCCGGTTGCCAAAGGGCAGCCCTTGGTCAGCCTTTATGTCCCGGACTGGATTGCTGCGCAGGAAGAGTTCCTGTCGGTACGGCGCATGAAAGGCACGGACCTGGGTGGACTCGTGGACGGTGCGCGCCAGCGCATGCGTCAGGTTGGCATGGACGATGCCCAGATCGCGCTGGTCGAGCGCAGCGGCCAGACCCAGCCGCGCATCACGCTGAGCGCGCCCCTCGGCGGAGTGGCGGTCGAAGTGCTGGCGCGCGAAGGCATGACGGTGGCGCCGGGTGCGACGCTGTTCCGCATCAACAGCCTTTCCACCGTATGGGCCAACGCCGAGGTGCCGGAGAGCCAGGCCGCGCTGCTGCGACCGGGCGCCAAGGTGCAGGCCAGAAGCCCGGCCGCGCCCGGCAGCAGCTTCGATGGCAAGGTGCAGGCGATCCTGCCCGAGGTGAACCCGAGCACGCGCACGCTGAAGGCGCGCATGGAGCTTGCCAACCCGGGCGGCCGGCTGGTGCCGGGCATGTTCGTGACGATGAACTTCGTGGACATGCGCCCCGACAAGACGCTGCTCGTGCCTACCGAGGCGGTGATCCAGACCGGCAAACGCACGGTCGTGATCGTGGCCGAAGACAACGGGCGCTTCCGTCCCGCCGAAGTCGATGCCGGTATCGAGAGCGGTGGCCAGACCGAGATCAAGCACGGCCTCTCGGCCGGCCAGCGCGTGGTCGTGTCGTCGCAATTCCTGATCGATTCGGAGGCCAGCCTCAAGGGCGTCGAAGCCCGCCTGAACAGCGCGCCGTCGGCGGTGGCAGCAGCTTCACCGCCGGTCCCGATGGCCGCCAGCGCGCCGCGGCATTCCGGTGAGGCCAAGGTCGTCGGCATCGGCAAGGACGCGCTGACCCTGTCGCACGGTGCGATCCCCACGCTGAAATGGGGCCCGATGACGATGGATTTCAAGCTGCCGCCTGACGGCTCGGCACCCAAGGTGCAGGTCGGCGACCGCGTGAGCTTCGAGTTCTTCATGGGCGCGGACGACCTGCCGCAACTCACTCGCGTCACGCCGATGGCGGCCGGAGGCAAGCCATGATCGCCAAGCTGATCCGCTGGTCCATCGCCAACCGCTTCCTCGTGCTGCTGGCCACCGTGGCGCTCAGCGCCTGGGGCATCTATGCGGTGCAACGCACACCGCTGGATGCGCTGCCCGACCTGTCGGACGTGCAGGTCATCATCCGCACCACCTATCCGGGTCAGGCGCCGCGCATCGTCGAGAACCAGGTCACGTACCCGCTGACCACGACGATGCTTTCGGTGCCGGGGGCCAAGGCGGTGCGCGGCTACTCGTTCTTTGGCGACTCCTTTGTCTACGTGCTGTTCGAGGACGGAACCGACCCATACTGGGCGCGCTCCCGGGTGCTCGAATACCTGAACCAGGTGCAGTCGAGATTGCCCGCCCAGGCCAAAGCCTCATTGGGTCCAGACGCGACCGGCGTCGGTTGGATCTACGAGTATGCGTTGATCGACCGCAGCGGCAAGATGGACATCTCGCAACTGCGCGCGCTGCAGGACTGGTTTCTCAAGTACGAGCTGAAGACCGTGCCCGACGTGGCCGAGGTCGCTTCCGTGGGCGGCATGGTGCGCCAGTACCAGATCGTGCTCGATCCGGACAAGCTTGCGGCCTACGGCATCCCGCACACCAAGGTCGTGGAGGCGATCCAGCGCGCGAACCAGGAGACGGGCGGCTCGGTGCTCGAACTCGGCGAGGCCGAGTACATGGTGCGCGCCTCGGGCTACCTGGGGAGCCTGGAAGATTTTAGGAAGGTGCCGCTCATGACGACAGCCGCCGGCGTGTCGGTGCGTCTGGGCGACGTAGCGCGGGTGCAGATCGGTCCGGAAATGCGGCGCGGCATCGGCGAACTCAACGGCGAGGGAGAGGCCGTCGGCGGCGTGATCGTGATGCGCTCGGGAAAGAACGCGCTGCAGACCATTGCTGCGGTCAAGGGCAAGCTCCAGGGCCTGGCGTCCAGCCTGCCGCGAGGTGTGGAGATCGTGCCGGTCTACGACCGCTCGGGGCTGATCGAACGCGCAGTGGAGAACCTCACGCACAAGCTGATTGAGGAATTCATCGTCGTTGCGGTGGTCTGCTTCCTCTTCCTGTTCCACCTGCGCTCGGCGCTGGTCGCCATCATCTCGCTGCCCCTGGGCATCCTGGCGGCGTTCATCGTGATGCACTACCAGGGCGTCAACGCCAACATCATGTCGCTGGGGGGCATCGCGATCGCCATCGGTGCGATGGTCGACGCGGCGGTGGTGATGATCGAGAACGCCCATAAGCATCTGGAGCATTGGGGCCATGAACACCCTGGCGAGACGCTTGAAGGGACGGCCCGATGGCACGTCATCGGCGAATCGGCGGCGGAGGTGGGGCCGGCGCTGTTTTTCTCGCTGCTGATCATCACGCTGTCCTTCGTGCCTGTGTTCACACTGGAAGCGCAGGAAGGACGCCTGTTCTCCCCGCTGGCGTTCACCAAGACCTACGCCATGGCGGCTGCGGCAGGCCTGTCGGTGACCCTGATCCCGGTGCTCATGGGCTACCTGGTCCGTGGCCGCATCCCCGACGAGAAGAACAATCCGCTCAATCGCCTGCTGATCGCGGTCTACCGGCCGCTGCTCGACAGGGTGTTGCGCGCCCCGAAGCTCACGCTCGTGGTGGCGCTCGTGGTGCTGGCTACCAGCTTGTGGCCGCTGCGGCACATCGGCGGCGAGTTCATGCCGCGGCTGGACGAAGGCGACCTGCTGTACATGCCTTCGGCACTGCCAGGACTGTCGGCAGGGAAAGCGGCCGAGTTGCTGCAGCAGACCGATCGCCTGATCAAGACGGTGCCGGAGGTCGCGAGCGTCTACGGCAAGGCGGGCCGCGCAGAGAGCGCGACCGACCCCGCGCCGCTGGAGATGTTCGAGACGACGATCCAATTCAAGCCGCGCGACCAGTGGCGCGCCGGCATGACGACCGACAAGCTGGTTGAGGAACTCGACCGCATCGTCAAGGTGCCGGGCCTGTCCAACATCTGGGTGCCGCCGATCCGCAATCGCATCGACATGCTGGCCACGGGCATCAAGAGTCCGGTGGGTGTCAAGGTGGCGGGCACGGACCTGGCGACCATCGACCGCCTCACTGGCGAGATCGAGCGCACGCTCAAGGACGTGCCGGGCGTGAGCAGCGCCCTGGCCGAGCGGCTCACCGGCGGACGCTATGTGGATGTGAACATCCGGCGCGACGACGCGGCGCGCTATGGGTTGAACATCGCCGACGTGCAGTCGGTGGTTTCATCCGCCGTGGGCGGCGAGAACATCGGCGAGACGGTGGAAGGCCTGCAGCGCTTCCCGATCAACCTGCGCTATCCGCGCGAGATGCGCGATTCGCTGGAAAAGCTGCGCGTCCTGCCCGTGCTGACAGGAAGCGGCCAGCGGCTGGTGCTCTCCGATGTGGCCGACATCCGCGTCGCCGACGGGCCGCCGATGCTGCGCAGCGAGAACGCGCGCCTGTCGGGCTGGGTGTATGTCGATATCCGGGATCGGGATCTGCGCTCCGCCGTGCAGGACATGCAGCAGGCCGTCGAAAAGCAAGTGAAGCTGCCGCCGGGCTACTCGATCTCCTGGTCGGGCCAGTTCGAGTTCCTGGAGCGCGCCACCGCCAAGCTCAAGGTGGTGGTGCCATTCACGCTGCTCATCATCTTCGTGCTGCTGTACCTGACCTTCGGCGCGTTCGGTGAGGCGCTGCTGATCATGGCGGCGCTGCCGTTCGCTCTGGTGGGCGGCATCTGGCTGCTGTATCTGCTGGGCTACAACCTGTCGATCGCGGGCGCCGTGGGCTTCATCGCGCTGGCCGGCGTGTCCGCCGAATTCGGCGTGATCATGCTGCTGTACCTCAAGAACGCCTGGCAAGAGCGTGCCGACCAGGGTAAGACCAGCGAGGCCGATCTGCTGGATGCCATTCGCGAAGGCGCCGTGCTGCGCGTGCGCCCCAAGGCGATGACGGTGGCCGTCATCCTGGCCGGCCTGCTGCCGATCATGTGGGGCACGGGAACAGGCTCGGAGGTGATGCAACGCATCGCCGCGCCGATGGTGGGCGGGATGGTCACGGCGCCGTTGCTCTCGATGTTCGTCATTCCCGCGGCCTACCTGTTGATGCGCCGGTCGCGCGAACGTAAGGCATCGCCGTGGATGTTCTGGAGGCGTCATCGTGCGGCCGCTTGAATGCTCCTCCGGTGGCTACCGCGCGTGGGGTGCGGCGGCGCTTTGCCTGTGCCTGTCACTGCTGCTGGGCACGGTGGCGCATGCTGCCGTTTCCGTCGCGGAGATTCAGCATGCCGGCCCGGTGATGACGGCGGCGGTCTCGCGCCCGCTGTCCAGCAGCGCCGGCGATTGTCAGACCTGCGCGGCTTGTGTCATCGCACCGGCTCCTGTTGCCCATGCCTTCACCGGCGAGGGCGAAGCGCGAGAACAAGCGCCGGCGGCCTGGCTCGCGCACGCGACGGCGGCGCCGATTCCAACCTGGTTCTTCGATGCTGGAGACGCACGGCTGCGATGGCCTGTGCGCGTTGCGTTCTGCCGGTGGCTGGATTGATCCGATGAGGCCCTCTCGAACTTTTGAATCCAGCCAACCTGAGGAAACCATCATGAAAACATCGTATCTCCCCCTCATTGCTGCCCTGACGCTGGGTGTCTCTCTGCCCGCGCTGGCCGGCCCCGACTTCCAGGCCATCGAGAAAGCACGTGCCGCCCGGCAAGCGGCCGGGGCTGCGCAAGCGGTCACCACCAGAGTCGACAGCGCCTCCGGCCAGCGGGTGAAATGTCTGCCTGCCCCATTGGTGCTGCCGCTGGATCATGGGCCGCGTGCTCAAACGACGCCCGGAGAAAACCGGATGCGAAAGGCACGCTACGAAGCCCAGGTCAAGGCATGCGCGAATCCCGAGTCGTGAGCGCCAGCGCATGACTCTCCAACGCGGGCCATCCCAAGTGACCGCGTTCCATCCGGGGCCTGCCAGAAGGCCGGCCCATTTTTAAAGCTCAGAAAAGGAAACTCATCATGAAACTCGTCTCAACCGCAACGCTGATCGCAGCCTTGTCTTTCTCCGCCATCACCTTCGCTCAATCCGGTGACATGGGCGGCATGAAGATGGAGGGCAAGGGCATGCAGAACTGCATGGATATGAAGGGAATGAAGGGCATGGACATGAAGGACATGGATGCCAAGAAGTGCCAGGACATGATGAAAGGCATGGACGCCAAAGGCACCGCCAAGTCCGCGGCCCATGAGGCCGATGCCGTGGTGAAGGAATTTGACGCGGTCCAGGGCAAGGTCACCCTTGCGCATGGCCCCGTCAAGAGCCTGGGGTGGCCCGCGATGACCATGGCGTTTGGCGTCAAGGACAAGGCCCTGTACGACAAACTCGCCGTGGGCGCGAAAGTCCACGTCGGGTTCAAGAAAGAGGGTGACGGCTACGTCGTGACCTCGGTCAAATAACGCGCCGCAGACGATGTGAGCCTGCGACTACGGTGAACGCGCACGCGTTTCGTAGTCGCATCCTTCCTGCAAATTGATCAAGGTGATCAGCATCGTCACCCAAGGCGTTTTTCTGTTTCACCGCAGATGCAGGGCGATCCCGGCCACTGGAGCATGGCCGGCCACGCTGTCGTGCTGCGCATTGAACCCCTGCGGGTTTCGCCCCATGCGGGCTCTCATCGCTGACACCTCCGGCCCAACTTGCTGACCAGGGCCTGCGCGCTGCGCTTGCCAAGACCGGGTGTAGCTGGATGGTGGGGTGTGGCGGCTTGCTGTCTCCCCATGGTGCCACGGCGTTCGCGCCGTAAAGGGCGGCGCGCCATGGGCGCTTGCGGCCTGCGGCCGTCGTGCCCCTTGACGGCTTGCGCTGCGCCGTGACCCGCAGGGGCTGGGCAATTCCGCCCGGCATCCTTTCAGGAGTTCAGCATGAACTACGCATTCATCACCGACGAGCAGCGTGCGCTGCTGCTGGCCAACGGCCGCGCATCCTTGGAGAACCCGGACTTCGATCCGGCGCCCGTAGTCAAGCTGTTCACGCCCGATGCGGGCGCGACCTGGCTGCTGACCGAGATTGATCCCGACGACCACGACCACGTCTTTGGTCTTTGCGACCTGGGCCTGGGGATGCCGGAAATCGGCTGGGTCAGCCTGGGCGAGCTGGCAGCGGTGCGCGGGCGGCTGGGGTTGCCGATCGAGCGTGACCTGTCTTTCCGCGCCGAGAAGCGGTTGAGCGCCTATGCGCGCGATGCGCGCTTGGCCGGGCGGATCGCTGTCTGACCTGGCCTTGGGAGCGCCGCAAGGCGCTCCTTGTGCTTTCTCGACCATCGAAGGAGATCAATGCCATGAGCAGCCATCACGACTACATCATCGAAATCACGGCGCAGCACGATGCGCTCAAGCCGTTCGCGCCGGAGAACGGCCAGCCCTTGCGCTTCAAGATCGGCGACGCGGTGATCTACACCAACGAGTACGGCGCACAGTTCCGGCGCCGCGTCACCGGGTTCTACCAGCCCACCGGGCTGTCGGGTCTGTACGCGCGCGGTGCGCGATACCTGCTGGACTCGTCATCGCCGTGGATGCCGGTTGCGGAATCCAGCCTGCGTCCTGACGACTCGGCATGATGCCTACGCGCCCCTGACGGGGCGCTGCGCGCTTCGCTTGCCTCCAGGGGAAAGCCCTGCGGGCTATCCCCGCCGCGCGATGCTTGGCACCCCTCAAAGACCGCCGAACCGGCTGCGCCGGATCGGCCAGACAACATCAGCCGCAGATCGACGATGCCTCGCGTTTGCTCATCCTGATCCAGTTGTTCATTCCACTTTGAAGGCTGGGCGTCCCCGGCCACCTGGGAGATAGCCGGTCGCGCTGTCGTGCGCGTGGCGCATCGAGCCGCCTGCGGCGTCTCGCCCCTTCGGGCTTCCATCGTTCCCTCGCTCCGCTCGGCTGACGCCTCCGGCCCGGCTTCCAGCTTCGGGCCTGCGCGCTTCGCTTGCCGTGCGGTCGGTGTGTAGGGACGGCCGTTGCCATGTCCAGCCGTCTTCCCTGACTTCATCACCTTCACCGCGACTGTAGCCCGCGGCTGTGTGCCGTCAAGGCGCGCAGGGCCGTGTCCTCGGCTGCGCCTGCGGGCCGCACCAACCCTGCGCTTGTCTCCTTGACGGCCCCCGTCCGCGCGCTCCTGACCGTCGCGGGCGATGAACTCAGGAAGGACGGTGGCAACAGGGCCAACCGGGTTCCTCGTGCCGACCGCACCGAACAGCCGAAAGGCTGGGCTCCGAATCTAGGAATCCGGTGTGCGGTTTTCTTCAACAGCCTTTTTGTTCAGGAGAACGACATGCTTGCAACCCGTTTCGCTTCCCACTCCCCGGCGCTGCGCAGCGGCTACCCGCTGTCCGATGACCAGATTCGCAGGGTGGCCCCGTCCATCTTCGCGGATGCACCGCATGAGAGCCGTTCCGAGCGGTACGCCTATATCCCCACCGCCGCCGTGCTGACCGAACTGCGCAAAGAGGGGTTTCAACCCTTCATGGTGACGCAGACCCGCGTGCGCGATGAAGGCAAGCGCGAGCACACGAAACACATGCTGCGCCTGCGCCATGCCAGCCAGATCAACGGCGCGGAAGCTAACGAAATCGTGCTGCTGAACTCCCATGACGGCACGAGCAGCTACCAGATGCTGGCCGGAATGTTCCGCTTCGTGTGCAGCAATGGGCTGGTGTGCGGTGACACCGTGGCCGATGTGCGCGTACCCCACAAAGGCAACGTGGCCGGGCACGTCATCGAAGGCGCTTATGAGGTGTTGAGCGGCTTCGAGCGGGTGAAGGAATCGCGCGACCTGATGCGCGGCATCACCTTGGACGATGGCGAATCGGAGGTGTTCGCCCGTGCTGCGCTGGCGTTGAAGTACGACGACCCGGACAAGCCAGCGCCTGTCACCGAATCGCAAATTCTGATGCCGCGCCGCTTCGACGACCGCCGCCCGGACTTGTGGAGCGTGTTCAACCGCACTCAAGAAAACCTCACCAAAGGCGGCCTGTCCGGGCGCAGCACCAACGGACGCAGGCAGCAGACCCGCCCCGTGCAGGGCATTGATTCCGACATTCGGCTGAACCGTGCCCTGTGGCTGCTGGCCGATGGTATGCGCCAGCTCAAGGCTTGAACCGTTCCCCCGCCGGAGGGGCGGTTCCCCTCCATTTCCTTGTTTCACTTATTGGAGATTCACCATGAACGCCGTTACCACTACCGAAGCCCGCGCCGTCCACACCGCAGCCAGCAGCGCAGCGAACGTGCTGCAAGCCGCCGACCCGAGCAAGCACATGATTCTGGTTCCGCTGTCGCGGCTGGTGCTGCGCCCCACGGGCCGCAATGTGCGCAAGACCCCGCGCATGTCCATCCCCGAACTGGCCGCGAGCATCCAGGGCGTTGGCCTGCTGCAAAACCTGATCGTGATTCCCGCCGCTGATGGCGAGCATTACGAGGTGGTGGCCGGTGGCCGACGCCTTGCAGCCCTCAAGCTGCTGGCGAAGAAACACCGCATCGCCAAGGATTGGGAGGTGCCTTGCCTGCAGGTGGCCGATGGCACGGCCCGCACGGCCAGCCTCACCGAAAACGTGCAGCGCGAAGCCATGCACCCCGCAGATCAGTTTGAAGCGTTTGCGGCATTGGTGGCCGAGGGCCGGCCCATCGAGGACATTGCGGCGGATTTCTCCGTCACGCCGCTGGTGGTGCAGCGCCGCTTGAAGCTGGCGAATGTCTCGCCCCGCCTGATGGCCGACTATCGCGCCGATGCCGTGACGCTGGATCAGTTGATGGCGCTGTCCATCACCGACGACCACGCCGCGCAGGAGGCCGCGTTCTATGATGCGCCACAGTGGCAGCGCAACCCGTCCAACTTGCGCGAGCGGCTGACCGAGCGCGAGATTGGGGCATCGCATCCGCTGGTGCGCTTTGTCGGGTTGGACACCTACGAGCAGGCAGGCGGAGGCATCCGCCGCGACCTGTTCGCGGAAGGCGATGCGGGCGTGTACCTCAACGATGCCGCTCTGCTGGAAACGCTGGTGCGCCAGAAGCTGGCGAGCATTGCCGACACAATCCGCACCGAGGGCTGGGCATGGGTGGATGCCACGCCGGGCGTGACCCATGCCGACCTGCACGCCTTTCAGCGTGCGCCGAGGGAGCGCCGCGCACCGGGCAAGCGCGACGCACAGCGCATCGAGAAGTTGCAGGCCAAGATGCAGGAAGTGGCCGAAGCCATTGATGCCGCGATGGACGCCGACGACGAGGACAAGGCCGAAGCCTTGCAGGAAGAAGGCGAGCGCCTGGGCGAGCAGTTGCAGGCATTGGAGGATGGCTTGCTGGACTATGCCGCGAGCGTGAAGGCCGCAGCCGGTGCCATCGTCACCATCGACCGCAACGGCGAAGCCGTCATTCATCGCGGGTTGCTGCGCGAAGCCGAGGCCAAGGCGCTGCGCACGCTGGAGAAGCTGCGCCAAGGTTTTAGCGGCGCGGAAATCGAAGGCGACGACGACGGCGAAGATGCCGACGAAGCACCCAAGGCCGCAGCCATGTCCGACCGGCTGGCCCAACGCTTGAGCGCCCACCGCACCGCCGCGCTGCAAACCGAAGTCGCCCGGCATCCGCAGGTGGCGCTGGCGGCGCTGGTGCATGGCATGGTGCAAACCATCTTGCAGGGCAGTCACTACGGCCACGATCTGCCGCTGGGGGTTCGCCTCACGGTGCAGGACAGGCTGGAAGGCATGGCCCCGGACTGGCCGGAATCGCCTGCTGCTGTGGCTCTGCACGAGGCGCAGCAGGCATGGGGCGAGAAGCTGCCCGAGGACAGCGCCGAACTGTTCGCTGCGCTGCTGGCGATGGAGCAAGGCGAACTGGTCAAGCTGCTGGCCGTGTGCGTGGCTTCGACGGTGGACGTGGTGACGCCGCGTGCCACGGTGCAGCAGCCGGGCGCGGAACTAGCGCAGGCCGTGGGGCTGGACATGGCCGCGTGGTGGCAGCCGACTGCCGAGGGGTATTTCCGGCATGTTCCAAAGGCCGTGATTCTGCGAGCCGTGGGCGAGTACGCGCCCGAGCACGTCACCCGGTTGGCAAAGCTGAAGAAAGCCGACATTGCCAGCGAAGCCGAACGACTGGCCGATGGTACGGGCTGGATGCCCGCCATCTTCAAGGCCATAGGCTCGCAGGGAGCTGCGCAGGAGGAAGGCCCGGAACAGGACGCCCCGGAGGATGCCGAGGTAATGGCGGATGAACCCGCCGAGGCGCTGGCTGCTTGACCCGCGCCAATGGCAATCGCCCCGGCCTTGACCGGGGCGCTTCGCTGGAAGGAGAACCGCCCCATGACCCGCACCACGACCAGCCGCCCGCGCATGGCGGCGATCTACGCGCCCGGCACGGTGCGCGCCCGCCGCTGGCGCGGCGATGGCGACGTGTGCGGCTACCTCCCGCCCTCGGGCTGGACGACGCGCGCCGACCTCGCCGACATTCACCCCATCACGGGACGCGCCTTGCCGCGCGCCGTGTGGTGGCTCATCAAAACGAAGGAATAACCGCGATCAGCACCGCGCCCAGGCCGTTCCGTCCTGGGCGCGGTAAAAGCCCAATCCGGGCGCGGCGGTGGCCGCGCCCGGTGTTGAAGGCCCAACAGCTCCATCAGAACGCCGCCGCCTTCGCTGGCACTCAGGCGGCGGCGTTGAAATTGCCGGGCGTCACGCCCGGCAACGCGCTGTCGGGTTTTCCGGCTGCGCCTCATGCCGTCTTTGCTGTTGTTATAATATAGCCCCCTAGACTATATTAATTGTCGGCTGTCATGTCCCATACCTCTCGCCAGAAAGACAAGCTGGTCGCCCGTGTTCGCCGCATCAAAGGGCAGTTGGAAGGCATCGAGCGCGCTTTGGAATCAGACGCGGCGTGCGTGGAAGTGCTACGCCAGATCGCGTCAGTGCGCGGCGCGGTCAATGGCCTGACCGCCGAGGTGATGGAAGACCATTTGCGCGAGCACGTCCTGGAAGTTGAAACGGACAAGGAGCGCCGCCAGGGCGGCGAGGAAATGGTCGAGGTCATCCGAGCCTACATGAAATAAACCCGCCGCCCGCCGGCGACCTTTTCCAGATGACAGGGACTCCCCGATGACAATGACCTATACCCCCTCGGCCTCAGGCCACGACCATTTCTTTCTCGGCAGCGACCACCAGCGCAATGAGCGCAAGGTGTGGCTGGTGATCGCTCTCACGGCCAGCATGATGCTGGTGGAAATCGTGGCCGGTTCGATCTACGGCTCCATGGCGCTGGTGGCCGATGGATGGCATATGTCCACCCATGCGGGCGCGATGCTGATTACCGCGCTGGCCTACCGCTTTGCGCGCCAGCATGTGGGCAATCCGCGCTTTACCTTCGGCACGGGCAAGCTCGGCGATCTGGCCGGCTTCGCCAGCGCGATCGTCCTGGCCTTGATTGCCCTGCTGATCGCTTGGGAAAGTCTGGTACGGCTCACCCAACCCATCCATATCGACTTTAACCAGGCGATCGCCGTGGCTGTCGTGGGCCTGGGCGTCAACCTGGTCTGCGCTTGGCTGCTGAAGGACGACCATGCGCATCACGGTCACAATCATGGACATCACCACCACGATCACGACCATCATGTGCCAGGCAAGAGCCGCGACAACAATCTGCGCGCCGCGTACATCCATGTGTTGGCCGATGCGCTGACATCCGTATTCGCCATCGTCGCGCTGCTGCTCGGCCGCAGCTACGGCTGGCTGTGGGCTGATCCGGTCATGGGTGTGGTGGGCGCGCTGGTGATTGCCCGCTGGTCATGGGGGCTGATCCGGGACTCCGGCAGCGTGTTGCTCGATGCGGCAGTCGAGGGCGAGGAAGTGCGGCAGGAGATTCGGGAGGCCGTGGAGCCGACGGGAAGCGAGGTTACAGATCTGCATGTCTGGCAGGTGGGGCCAGGGCATTTCGCGGCCATCGTCTCACTGGTGGCTCGGGAGCCCCAGGAGCCCGCGCACTACAAGGCACTGCTCGCGCATATTCACGAACTGTCGCATGTCACGATCGAAGTGCAGCGCGGGGCCGCATGAGCATCGGCGTCACCTTGAAGGCTTGGGCCAGGCGGATCAAGCGTGATGGCGTGACGCTGTGGTTTGCCGGCAAGCATCCCGGCACGCCTTGGTATGCCAAGGCGCTGGGGCTGTTCGTGGTGGCCTATGCGCTCAGTCCCATTGACCTGATTCCAGACTTCATTCCGGTGCTGGGTTATGTGGACGATGTGATCTTGTTGCCCGTGCTGATCTGGTTGACTGTGAAGCTGCTGCCATCCGATGTGCTGGCGCAATGCCGTATTCAGGCCGATGAATGGATGCTGGCGGAAGGCGCCAAGCCGCGGAGCCGGTTCGGGGCAGTGATGATCGTGGCGCTGTGGCTGGTGATGGGGGTGGCATTGTGGTTCTGGCTCATGCCGCATCTTTAGTTTTTCCTGAGGGCATATTGAATGGCATGGGCGTGTCGGCGCGAAGCGCCGCCGGGCTTTCGAGCTGCGTCCCGTGCTTCGTGCCGAATTACGGCCATTCGGCTTCAATCCCTCACGCCTTCGCGCCTGCGCTTGCCTCCTGAGGATCGGCGCAAGGCTCATCCCTGCCGCGCGGTGCTTGACGCCCGTCGAATACCGCCGAACCGGCAACGCCGGATCGGCCAAGCCGGCGCCCCCGCCGCGATGGGCGGGGAACTGGCGAATACGCTGGAGCTTGCTGCGGCAGGTTGTACGGATGCGTGCCGTCCCCGACGCTGACGGTTCCTGCCCATCACGTTACGAAGGACGGTTCACGGGCATCCCGCCCGGCATCGCTATGGAGCTTCCATGCCACGCCTCAAGACTGGCGCCGCAAGGTGTGACCGGGGCGTTCTCGCCCGTCATTGGGGTGTTGACCTGGCCCGCGTCTGGGAGCGAGCCAGTGCAGCGTTCGTGCGGGGATGCCGAGTCAGCCCTGTCTCCTTTCGAAGCGGTTCGGCCCAAGGCGTCCTTGTCTTGTTGTGAATCCTGGCGGTGGCACGGCTGCGCCTCGGGCTTTATGGCTGCAACCGTCCGGCGAAAACAATTTCCCCCTGCGCTGCGCGCATTCCTCGCGGGACAAATTCTTTTCGCCTCCCGGTTCTCCACTGCGTTGCGACCGCAAGCGGTGCAGCCAGCCCGTCTCCCGCCGGTCGGATCACAACAAGGACGCGATGGGCGCGAACCTTGTTCAATCGTAAGGAGATTCATCATGGCAACCATCGGCACCTTCACCGCGGACAAAGACGGCTTCACCGGCACGCTGCGCACCCTGACCCTCAACGTCAAGGCCAAGCTGGTTCCCAACGACAAGGGGGACAACGAACACGCCCCCGACTTCCGCGTGCAGGCGGCGGGCTTCGACATCGGCGCGGCGTGGAAGAAAGTCAGCAAGGCCGAACGGCCCTACGTGTCCGTGACCCTCGACGATCCTTCGTTCCCAGCAACGGTCTATGCCCGGCTGATCGAGGAAGAGGACGGCACGCACACGCTGATCTGGTCGCGCAGCAAGCCCCAGGCGGCCTGATGGCCGCCAGCGCCCCGCCCACGCGGCGGGGCGCCGTGCCGCTTTCGCAGAGCTGCATGGAAGCCTGGTCATTGCAGGAGCGTGGCCCATGTTGGGCCGCTTCTGTTGAGGCATGGGGCGAGTCTGCGGCTGCAAGAACGGCCGGGCGTGTCGGTGCCTTGCACCGCCGGGCTTAGCTGGCTGCGCCCCGTGCCGTCTTTGTCGTCACGGCCATTCGGCGCCAATCCCTCACGCCTTCGCGCCTGCGGCGCTGCGCGCGTCGCTTGCTCCAGGGGATCGGCGCAAGGCCCATCCCCGCCGCGCTGCACTTGGCGCCCCTTGAACACCGCCGAACCGGCTTGCGCCGGATCGGCCGGGCCAGCGCCTACGGCGGGGCCGCCGCTGCGAGCTGGCTTTCAGCCTCGCTCATTAGCACTGCCGTGCTGCATTCGAGCGCGCCAGCGATCTTGAAAATGATCGCCAGCGTGGGCATGTGCTCGCCGCGCTCGATCTTCCCCATGTGGGAACGCTCGATGCCGGCCTGGTGTGCCAGCGATTCCTGCGCGATGCCGCGCTCCATCCGCAGAGCACGCACCGCCGCGCCGAAGGCGTGGGCCAGCTCGGCGTCATGGGTGGTGGAGCCGGCCGGTCGGCCGCGCTGGACGGTTCGCTTCTGCATAGACAGAAGCGTCAATTCGCAGCACAATTAAAACCACGTTATCTTTAACTCATTCATTCCGAATCAATCCTTTTTCGTGCTTCTACGTCTTTACAGAAATACGCATTTGCGGTTTTTCACGGAAGCACAAAACCGAATCCGTGCATTTCCTCAAATCCGCCGATACGGCTTTACGCTTTCACGCTTCGGTGGATTTGTTCCAAGAAAGGGCTGCCCATGAACCGACTCATCACCGAGGACGAGCGCAGGCAGTTGCTGGCCCACGGCCAGAATCGCGCCGCTGGCGGCTCCATCGACCCGTTGCCCGTGGTGCGGTTGTTCACGCCGGACGCGCATCTCACTTGGCTGCTGGCCGCGCTCGATCCGGCCGATGGCGATACGGCCTTTGGCCTGATCGACCTGGGGCTGGGAATGCCCGAGCTGGGCACCGTGAAGCTGTCCGATCTGGAATCCATCGTCGGGCCACGCAAGCAGCCCGTGATGCGGGATCGGTATTTTCAGGCGGCACGCCCGCTGTCGGAATATCTGCGGCTGGCCCAGGAGAATGGTTCCATCCTCGATTGAACCGTTCGCACTGCGGCCAAGCGGGGCGTATTGGGACTATTTCAGTCTTATTCCAGACCTGTCCGGTCTGAATCCGCACTCTTGCATTCAACCCGTGCTGGTGTGACCCAATCAGTCACGATCTTTTATGCGGGTACGGGCACGGTGTTTTGTGCCGCATGACGTTGTCGGGTCGGGCGGTCGTCGCATTCGGACGGGATTCGCAATACACCGGAGCCAATCAGTCTTGACACCGCATGTTACATGCTTGAATTGATGCAGATGATGGTTTTGATCTGGATGCGATAGCTTCGTTTTGATCGGCCCGTGGCGACGTTCCTGCTGTTCGACAGGAGCTTTCGTCATGGTCAGCCCTCACCATTTCCCGCACTGGTATCCCACCGCCGCCTACCTCTACGTTCTGCGGCTCGATGCACTCGCACTGGCCTGTGAGTACCTGCGGCGCCATCCCGACTACCGGCTCGACTGGCTGCACCGTCATCGCCGGCCGCAGGCGGCACAGCACGCGGCGCATCGCTGGGGCTTACGCCTGCTGGAAGACCCAGCCTTGGATGCGCGCGACGCGCATCCGGCCTGGCTCCCCGGCCATGCCGGCGTGGTGCAGCTCTACCCCGATGCCGACCCACCGCAGAATGCCACCGCCTTCGCGTTCTGGCGCATCCCTGGTCACAAGCAATTGATCCACGATGGCAAGCGGCTGGTGCTGATCGCGCGCAGCCCTGGCCATTGCCTGCGCTTCGCGCTGGCACCCGGCCTGGAGGACGGCATGGCTGTCGCCTATGCCCATCACGGCGGTGCTGCCGCACCTGCACGCGGCCATGCGCCCGGTGCGGCGCTGGCCAATGCTCGGCCCCGGCCATCGCATTCGGCCTTGCTGGAACTGCACACCTTGCAGGCGCTCGACGCAACCCTGGCGGGTGCGTCCTTGCGCGATGTGGCCGAAGGCTTGTTCGGCGTGGATGCCGCAGCCGGTTGGTACAGCGACGGCGGCCTGCGCTCCAAGGTGCGCCGCCTGACGCGGCGCGGCGATGCGCTGATGCGCGGCGGCTATCGCCGCCTAGCACAGCTTGCGCCGCTTGAGAAGGGTCGTTTTGAAGGCCACGCAAAACGACCCTGAGCAAGAGAGCTTCATTTTCTGAGACTGCCTCCATCCGGTTGCGCTGTGTGGCCGGAGCCCTGCAACCGATGGAGGTTCTCACCATGCGTCCTGCTCCCTTGCGGCCTGCCGCCGCTCCCGCAACCACCTCGGCCGCTGTCGCGCAACCGCAGCGTTATCTCACCAACGACGAAGCCGCCGACTACCTGCGACTGTCACCGCGCACGCTGGAAAAGCAGCGCGTGCTGGGCGGCGGCCCCAAGTTCCGCAAATTCGGCCGCCGCGTCATGTACGCCGTGGCCGATCTCGATGCCTGGGCTTCCGAGCGCAGCTTCGAGAGCACATCCGATCCCGAGTACGCCGAGCAGCATTCGGCGGACAGCCGTGCGCGCTGACCGCTGGCGCGCGGGTGGCTTTCGCCATGTCCAGCCCTGCGCTGCCGTCCCGGCAGCGGCTCGTGCCAGAGCGCGAACAGCTCGACCTGTTCCGTGCCCTGCCGGGCGACATGGCGCCGCGCGACAGCCAGGATTTGATGGCCTTTCCGTTCTTCTCGCTGGCGAAGTCGCGGCGCGTGGCGCCGATCGACTTCCGCGCCAGCGGCATCACGATCCGCGTGGAGGGAACGCAGGAGCATGGCATCGCCACGATTTGGGATGCAGATGTGCTCATTTGGGCGGCTTCGCAGATTGTGGAGGCGCGCGACGCGGGCTTGCGTCCATCGCGGCTCATGCAGGCCACGCCCTACGAGATCCAGCGATTCATTGGGCGCGGTACGTCGCTGCGCGACTACCAGCGCCTCAAGGCGGCCTTGGATCGCCTGCAATCCACGACGGTGGCCACGTCCATTCGGGAGACCACGGGAAGACGGCTGCACCGCTTCTCGTGGATCAACGAATGGAAGGAACTGGCCGATACCAAGGGCACGCCCTTAGGGCTGGAGCTGATCCTGCCGGACTGGTTTTACGCGGGCGTCATGGATGCCGCGCTGGTGCTGACCATCGACCCAGCGTATTTCCGGCTCACGGGCGGCATCGAGCGATGGCTGTACCGGCTGGTGCGCAAACACGGCGGGCGACAGCCGGGTGGTTGGCAATTCGATTTCCGACACCTGTATCGGAAATCGGGCAGTGCCACGCGCTTCTCAGACTTCGCCTACGACCTGCGCGCACTGGTCGCGCGGCAGTCGCTGCCCGGCTACGTCCTAGGCATCGAGCGGATGCCGGACAACAGCGCCGAGCTGCTGACCTTCCGGCCCGTGCCGTTCGCGGCACGGGGATAAACGGTGCGCAGCTTGTGGACGGGCTCGTGCTATCAGGAGTACGAGGTATCGTGCTATCGGGAGTACGACTCTCGTGCTATCAGGAGTACGGATCGGCCGCAAAGCCAATAACGGCGCGGGTTTCGGCCTCCCCTAACTTCCCTAACTTAAAACATCTAACTGGTAGTAGAAGCGCCGCACCTCGGTGGAAAACCGCCACGCGGCGCGAAGCACAGCGGCAACAACCGGGCTTTCCAACAGGGAGGGCCAGGCCATGATCGTCGCGCTGCTCAACCAGAAAGGCGGCGTCGGCAAAACCACGCTGGCTACCCACATCGCTGGCGAGCTGGCGATGCGCGGCCAACACGTCGTGTTGCTGGACGCCGACCCGCAAGGCTCCGCGCTGGACTGGACGCAGCGCCGCAGCCAGCAAGGTTTGCCAAGGCTGTTCAGCGCCGTGGGCCTCGCACGCGAAACGCTGCACCAGGAAGCGCCAGAACTCGCCAGGCGGGCCGATCACGTCGTCATCGACGGGCCGCCGCGCATCGCCGCCTTGGCGCGCTCCTCGCTGCTGGCGGCCGAGCGCGTGCTGATCCCGGTGCAGCCCAGCCCCTACGACCTGTGGGCCAGCGCCGAGATGGTGGCGCTGATCCGCGAGGCGCAGGTGTTTCGGCCTGCGCTGCGCGCGGCCTTCGTCATCAACCGGCGCGTGAGCACCACGGTGATCGGACGCGAAGCACGCGGCGCGCTGGCCGAGCAGCCGCTTCCTGCGCTGCGCGCGGAAGTGCATCAACGCATCGTGTTCGCCGACAGCGTGGCTGCTGGCCGGCTGGCACGCGAGACGGCGCCGGACAGCGTCGCCGCGCGCGAAATCACCGCACTGGTGGACGAACTGCTGCGGTGGCCGACATGAGCAGCCCCGCCAGCAAGCGCACGACAAAGCGCGTCGGCATCGGCGCGCGTCCGCCCGCGAATCCGCACGCCGAGGCGTGGATTCGCCAGGGCGACGCCGATGCGCTGGGCAAGGGCGACCTCTACACCGCACGCCTGACGCTCGACATCACGCCCGCAATGCGGGCGCGCATCAAGGTGTCGGCGTTCACGCAAGGCGTGACGGTGGCCGAACTGCTGCGCGGCCTGCTGGAGCGCGAGTTTCCAGAACAACGCAGGGAGAACACACCATGACCGCATCCGCTTCGTCTGCCCCCGCGCCTGTTGCCTTCGCGGCCACGGCTGCACCGTCGCCGCCACTCCTAGCACACGCGACGGGGCCAACATCAACGCCGCTAACGCGCGTTTCGCTGGCCTTCCTGGAGCACCGTTTCAAGCTCTACCTGCGCTTCGGCGAACCGGCGCGCACGCTGCGGCTCGACCGCTGGCGCAGTCTCGCCGTATTCATGCCGAATGCCATGTTCTGCCGCATTCGCTGGCAGTCCACCGACTACGGCACTGTTCGCTGGCAGCTCATGGTGATGCAGGCTTGCACGCCGCTGGACGCGGCGCAGCGCATCCCCGGTGTGCAGCCGGGCGCACGCCTGCTGCTGCACACCGAGGGCGAGAACCAGGTGCGCGCCGTGCTGGAGCGCATCGACGCCATCGAGGCGCTGGGGATCGCGCCATCCGCCGCTTCACCCGCGTACTGGCGCACGCTCGCCAACCGGCTCGCTGCGCGCCTGCCGCTGCCCGAATACACCGCCGAGCGGCACGCCGGATGGCTCATCGGGAGGGCGCTGCCATGACCGCCGTTTCGACTGTCGGCACCGCGCCGCGTCCTCGCTCACGCCTGCGCGCTCGCATCGTGCTCGCGTGCCTGTCTGCCTGCGGCCTCGCTGCGCTGGCCTGGGCGTCCTTCGTGCATCCGCTGCCGCGCATCATCTACAACCCGTCCGACAGCGTGGCGGTCGGCTGGTATCGCGTGGAACCGCTCCACCAGCGTACCGACTCGCTGCACCAGCCTTTGTCCGTTGGCAGCATCGTCTTGACCACGTTGCCGGCAGACACCGCCGCGCTGGCCGCGCAGCGCCGCTACCTGCCGGCGCGCGTGCCGCTGCTCAAGCGCGTGGGCGCCGTCGCGCCGCAAACGGTGTGCGTGTTTGATGCGCTGGTCTGGATCGACGGCGTGCCGGTGGCCGCCGTGCTGCCCGCCGACCGGCTGGGCCGTCCGCTGCCTTCCTGGCGGCAGTGCCGCCAGCTTCGGCCTGGCGAACTGTTCCTCTTGAGCGTGACCAACCCGGCGTCGTTCGACAGCCGGTATTTCGGGCCGGTCAGCGCATCCGCCGTGATCGGCGTCGCGCATCCGATCTGGCTGGAATCCCGCCCATGATGGCCGTCGATTCGCTGCACGTTGCCATGCATCTCATCGTGCCATCGGGCGTGTCGTCCTGCTGGTCGTCGCCGTGTCGTCGCGCGTGCAGTGCGGGTGCATTCGCACCGCACTTCGCGCTGTCTCCGGCGCAGCCGTCCAACGTGCAGGCGTCTTGCCTCGAACGCGCCCGGCCTGCGGCCGTATCCGCGTTCGCCGGCGCGCTGGCTGCTGGTGCAGCAGCGCCACCGGGCCGCGATTGCCGGGAGCGGATGCGGGAGGCAAATGCGGAAGGCAAGACAAAAGGACGCGGCACCGGGCCGCGTCGAAAGCCTGTCTGCACGTGGGGGTGGCGCGGCACGGAGCGGCTTTGCCGCCGTGCCGCTTGGGGCGCGAAGCCCGCGCCGATGCAGTCATGTCCACGTGCTTCGCACGCCCGGACACGCCAGAGCTTGCAGGGAGCCCAGCCATGACCAACCGCCGCGATGACGATTTCCGCATCCGCCCCAGCGCCCCGAAGAACCGGGGCCAGGGCTTCGTTTCCAAGGTGCTCAAGCAGGCAGGAAAGGCCAGCAGCGGCAAGTCGGCGGTGCGCCGTCCTGGCGGCAGTGGCAAGGGCGCCGGCATCGGCCAGCGGCCCGGCTCGCGGCTGGGACGCGGCCACACGGCGGCGCGCTTCGCGGGCGCGAAGCTCACGCCCATGTCGCGGCGCGTGACCATCAAGACGCTGCTGGTCAATCAGCAGCGGGCCAGTCCGCAGTCGCTCGCCAAGCACCTGCGCTACATCGAGCGCGACGGCGCCGGCCGCGACGGCGAGCCAGGCCAAGCCTATGGGCCGCAGACCGATGCTGCCGGCCTCGACGCCTTCAAGGAACGCTGCGCCGACGACCGGCACCATTTCCGCTTCATCCTCTCGCCGGAGGATGGCGCGGAACTGGACGACCTGCGCACCTACACGCGGCATCTCATGGGCCGCATGGAAGCCGACCTGGGCACACGGCTGGAATGGGTGGCGGTCGATCACTGGAACACCGACAACCCGCACACCCACTTGATCGTGCGCGGACGCGACGACACCGGCAAAGACCTCATCATCGCGGGCGACTACATCGCCGATGGCTTCCGGCATCGCGCGTCCGAGCTGGCGACCGAATGGCTGGGGCCACGCACCGAGCTGGAGATCCAGCAGACCTTGCAGCGTGAAGTGGATCAGGAGCGATGGACGAGCCTGGATCGCACGCTCAAACGCGAACTGGGCGACGATGGCTTGGTGCATGTCGAACGGTTCAACGAACCGCGGCTGCAACGCCAGCGCCTGCTGCTGATCGGCCGCCTGCAACGCTTGCAGCGCCTGGGCCTGGCCGACGAGATGCAGCCGGGCACCTGGGCCGTCCACGCCGATGCCGAAAAGACGCTGCGCGCCCTGGGCGAGCGTGGCGACATCATCCGCACCATGCAGCGGGCCATGCGCGGCGAGCCGCGCGAGCTGGCGGTGTTCGAGGCGGGCGACGATGGCCGAACCATCCTCGGCCGCGTGGCCGCGAAGGGGCTGGCCGACGAGCTGCGCGACCGGGGCTATCTGGTCATCGACGGCGTGGACGGCAAGGCCCACTACGTCGCGCTCAACACCCGCGACGAACTGGCGAACTATCCGGCCGGCGCGGTGGTGGAGGTGAAGGGATCGGCCGATGTGCGCGCGGCCGACAAGAACATCGCCGCGCTGGCGAGCGATGGCCTGTACCGCACCGACCACCACCTCGCCATCGCGCAGGGTCAGGCCATGCCCGGCCGCGATCCACAGGAAGTCGTCGCAGCCCATGTCCGTCGGCTGGAAGCCTTGCGCCGCGCCGGCATTGTGGAGCGCGTGGCCGAAGGTCTATGGAAGGTGCCGGACGATCTGCCCGAGCAGGGCCGCCGCTACGACGCGCAGCGCCTGGGCGGCGTGGCCGTGGAGCTGAAATCGCACCTGCCCATCGAGCGGCAGGCCCGAGTGATCGGGGCCACCTGGCTCGACCAGCAGTTGATCGGCGGCGGCTCGGGTCTGGGCGACCTGGGCTTTGGCGGCGAGGCCAAGCAGGCGATGCAGCAGCGCGCCGACTTCCTGGCCGAACAGGGACTGGCCGAGCGGCGCGGGCAGCGCGTGATCCTGGCGCGCAACCTGCTGGGCACGCTGCGCAACCGGGAACTGGCACAGGCCGCGAAGGACATTGCCGGCGAAACCGGCCTGGAGCATCGCCCGGTGGCCGATGGGCAGCGCGTGGCCGGCATCTACCGGCGCAGCGTCATGCTCGCCAGCGGGCGCTACGCGATGCTCGATGACGGCATGGGATTCAGCCTAGTGCCGTGGAAACCAGTGATCGAGCAACGGCTAGGTCAGCAACTTGCTGCCACTGTACGCGGCGGTGGCGTGTCATGGGAGATTGGACGGCAGAAAGGCATGTCCATCATCTGACGAGCAACCTGCTTCCGACGAGTCGAAACTGCGCCCATCCACGATCTGCATTCTCCCGCAATGGCGAGAGGCCAACTTAAGCGATGCGAGGCAGCGTTAGATCAAATTTAGTCGCTGTATCGCTGGACGTTGCCTGCACATGTCCACCATGAGCTTCGGCAATTGATTTGACGATGGCCAGCCCTAGCCCTGCACCTGCGTTCTTTCGTTGGCGGGCAGGATCTACTCGGAAAAAGCGATCGAATAACTTCGGCAGATCAGCCTCCGAAATTCGCTCGCCCGGATTTTCGACACTTATCGTTGTCCATCGCTCATCTTGCGCCAAAGCGACTGTAATACGCGACCCATAGGGAGTATGACGGATTGCGTTGGAAAGAAGATTGTTGAGCGCCCGCAGCAACATCTCACGATCCGCTCGTATTGGTTCGGCAGCACCCTTTGCGTAAAGTGTGATGTTGCGGTCTTCAGCTAATGCCTCGAAGTAGTCAAACAAACCTCGGATCAACTCAGCCAAGTCGATTTCGCCGAGGCGGAGATTTCGAGGGTCATTTTCCGTTTGAGCTAGAAACAACATGTCGCCGATCATGCGACTCATGCGATCAAACTCCTCCAAGTTGGAGTAGAGGATCTCCCGATATTCCTCTGCACTGCGGGGTTGCCCGAGCGCCACATGGGACTGCGTAATCAGGTTGGTAACGGGTGTACGCAACTCGTGCGCAATGTCGGCGGAAAAGTGCGACAGGCGGACAAACCCTTCCTCGATTCTGGCCAGCATGTCGTTGAAGGCGACCACAAGTTCAGCCAGTTCTATAGGTACGTCCAGAGGATCAAGTCTCACATCTAGCTTTGAAGAGCGGATCGTGCGAATCTCCTCGTTGACCTTGCGGATTGGAAGGTGGCCCCATTGCACGGCCAGCCAAGCCACCCCGAGCGCAATGCAGAGAACAAGGCAGGTCGCCCACCAGAGCATGCGCTTGAACTCTGCCAAGAAATCGAGATGAAAGCCGATGTCCATGGCAGCGACGATGCGGTAGCCAGGTGCCGCCGAATCGTCGGCAGGCAGTTGTAGCGCCACACCTCGATAAGACCTCTGATTCTCTTGCCACACCGTCAAATCGTCGGCGGTGATGCGGTTGACCAACTTTTTGCTGCTGGCAAGTTTCGACAGGTCAGGACCCGGCGTGGCATAGATGGTATTGCCCGGCCGATCATAGACACCATAGGTCATCCCATGATGTCCTGCCACTGCATTGGCTAAATGCTGCCGCAACTCATCTTTGTCCATGTCATTAGCGATCTGTCGCAACGGCTCTGCCAAGGCCGTGACCACTGCGTCCAGTTCATGGGCGTCCTGTTGGGCAAAGTGGTGCTCCAGGGATCTAACGACAACCCAGTTGAACGCTAGAAATACCAAGGTAGTGGCAATGCCAACCAGGACCGTGACCCTCAATGCAAGCGACGCGGGACGGCTTCGCCGTGGCTTATGGCGCGAGGTCATCATCAGGCGCATCGAGCGTGTATCCCATGCCACGTACAGTGTGGATGAGCTTTGGATTGAACGCATCGTCGATCTTTGCGCGCAGACGACGGATGGCCACATCAATGACGTTGCTGTCGCTGTCGAAATTCATGTCCCATACCTGAGACGCAATCAACGAACGCGGCAGAACTTCACCCTGTCGGCGTGCCAGCAGTTCGAGCAACGCGAACTCCTTGCTGGTGAGATTGATGCGCTGACCAGCGCGCGTTGCACGTCGGCGCGGCAAGTCCAGCACCAAATCGGCAACTTGGATGCGATCAGGCTGGCTCGGAGCGCTTCCGCGTCGCAGCAGCGTCCGCACCCGCGCCAGCAATTCCGAGAACGCGAACGGCTTGACGAGATAGTCGTCTGCCCCCAGTTCCAACCCCTTGACGCGGTCATCTACGCTGCCACGTGCGGTTAGAAATAGCACAGGGACTTGTTTGCCAGCATCTCGCAGCGAACGCACGATGCGCCAGCCATCGACATCCGGCAGCATGACATCCAAGACCACCAAATCGTAGGTCTCGCTCATGGCCAAGTGGTGTCCGTCCAATCCGTTACGCGCCAGATCCACGACGAACCCTGCCTCCATGAGACCTTGGCGGACGTAATCCGCCGTCTTGTTCTCGTCTTCAACGACCAACAGCTTCATCGCATGCCCCATGAAATCGCTGCGGCGTAAGGAATTTTGCCGCCCACGATGCCCCATTCATCTGCTTCTTAGGGGCAATGTAATAGTCGCTTCCTGCCACGAAGATGACGCGACCATTACATGAATGTAATCCAAGGGTCATTCATCCGAAAGTGGTCACTCCATAGCATGACCTCCATGCGTCGAACCGTGCCGCCCAAGACCAAAGGCGGCTCTAAAGACGACTTTCAAGTTATCTATGGAGGATTTCAGGCCATGCCGCCTCGTTCGCCCTTTGTAATCGCGCCCCCACTGGGCCTGTCTCGTCGGCGTTTTGTTCAGGGGCTGGCCGCTGGCGGCGTCCTGGCCGGGCTGTCCACCCCGGCGCTCAGGGCATTTGCCCAACAAGGCTCCGCGACGCGCGGTGCCGCCCCTGTGCTGAAGGGCACCGAGTTCGACTTGGTGATCGCCGAATCGCCCGTGAACTTCACGGGCAAGCCAGGCGTGGCTACGACCATCAACGGCTCGCTGCCGGCACCGACATTGCGTTGGCGCGAGGGTGACACCGTCACAATCCGTGTGACCAACAAGCTGCGTGAAGCCACATCCATCCACTGGCACGGGATCATCCTGCCGTATCAGATGGATGGCGTGCCGGGCATCAGCTTCAATGGCATCGCTCCCGGCGAGACCTTCACGTACCGCTTCAAGGTTCAGCAAAGCGGCTCCTACTGGTACCACTCGCACTCCGGCTTCCAGGAACTCACGGGCATGTACGGGGCGATCATCATCGAACCCGCTGGTGCCGAGACCATCCGCGCCGACCGTGACCACGTGCTGCTGTTCTCGGATTGGACCGACGAAGACCCGATGCGGGTGTTCACCAAGCTCAAGTCCCAAAGCGACTACTACAACTACAACCAACCTACCGTCTTCGACTTCTTCCGGGACGCCTCGCGCGACGGCATGGCCGCTGCGATCGACAAGCGCAAGATGTGGAACGAGATGCGGATGAATCCGACGGATCTCGCCGATCTGTCTGCCGCCACGCTGACCTATCTGGCCAACGGCGTCACCCCCGCCGGCAATTGGACGGCGCTGTTCCGACCGGGTGAGCGCGTGCGGCTGCGCATGGTCAACGGTGCGGGCAACACCTTCTACGACGTACGCATTCCCGGACTGAAACTCACGGTGGTGCACGTCGATGGTGTTGACGTGGAGCCGGTGACGGTCGATGAGTTCCGATTCGGTCCGGGCGAAACCGTCGATGTGATCGTCCAGCCACGGGATGACGCTTACACGATCTTCGCCCAGGCGATGGACCGGACAGGCTACGCGCGGGCCACGCTGGCCGTGCGTGAAGGTCTTCAAGCTCCCGTGCCTGCCCTCGATCCGGTCGAATGGCTGACCATGAACGACATGATGGGCAGCATGATGGGGGGCATGGACCACGGCGGGTCCGGCCAAGCCATGGAGATGACGGGCATGACCGGGATGACCGGGATGACCGGGATGGATCATGGGGCGATGGCTGGCATGAATCACGGCGCCATGAACCACGGTGGCATGGCGATGGATCACAGCCAACACGCCGCGGCTGCGGGGGGACTGGCCGTGCCCAGCACTACTGCTCGCCACGCTCGCACCGAGTATGGTGCCAGCACGGACATGCGCGTTGACATGGCGCGCACCAACCTCGATGACCCCGGCATCGGACTGCGCAACAACGGTCGGCGCGTGTTGACCCTCGCGGATCTGCATACCCCGTCGGGGCCGCTGGACAAGAGAGGCCCTGGCCGGGAGGTCGAACTGCACCTCACGGGCAACATGGAACGCTACGCATGGTCCCTGGACGGGCTGGAGTTCGGAAAGTCCACGCCGGTGCACTTCAAACACGGCGAGCGGCTGCGGGTCATTCTGCACAACGACACCATGATGACCCATCCCATGCACCTGCACGGCATGTGGAGCGAGCTGGAAAGCCCCGACGGTCGCTTCCTTGCGCGCCGCCACACCCTGCCGGTGCAGCCGGCACAACGCATCAGCTTCCTGGTGACAGCCGACGCGCTCGGCCGCTGGGCGTGGCACTGCCACCTGATGTTCCACATGGATGCCGGCATGTTCCGCGAAGTCGTGGTGTCTTGAACCCAGCGCACAAGGAAGACCAAGAATGTCCAAAGCACTCCCCACTCGCGCACTGGCCACGACGCTTCTGGCCCTGGTAAGCGTCGCCGCCCAGGCACAAGCACAGAACGACCATGCAGCGCACGGCCAGGCCGACGCTCAAACGGCCGCGCCATCCACTCAGACCGTGGCTCCTGCCGCCGACCCGCACGCGGGTCACGCGACGTCGGCGAGCGGCTCGACCGCGGCCCCGGCCATGGATCACGGCAACATGCAGATGCAGGGCGGGTCGGCGCCTCCTGACGCCCGCGATCCGCATGGCTACTCCAATGGCCTGACATTGGGATCGGGCGACTACGCCGTACCCGGTGTGCCGCGGCTGATGCTGGCCGACGAACACAGGTTCTTCTCGTTGCGCGGCGAAACCCTGGAACGCCGCTTCACGCGCAAAGGGGACGATTCCACGGCCTACGACCTCCAGGCTTGGTATGGGACGACCTACAACAAGGCCGTCGTGAAGGCCGAAGGCGATATCGCCAAAGGAAAGCTCGAAGAATCGCGTACCGAGCTTCTCTGGGGGCACGCCGTCGCACCGTACTGGGACACCCAGCTCGGCGTTCGGGTGGATAACGGAGAAGGCCCGAGCCGTCAATGGTTGGCTTTCGGCATCCAGGGCCTCGCCCCCTACTGGTTCGAGCTGGAGGCGACGGGCTACGTGGGAAGTGGCGGACGTACGGCGCTGCGTGTCGAAGGAAGCTACGAGCTGCTGCTGACCCAGCGACTGATTCTGGAGCCTCGTGCCGAATTGCAGTTCTATGGCAAGGACGACCCGGAACGCGGTATCGGCAAGGGCTTGGCCGAAGCGTCTGCTGGCTTGCGCCTGCGCTATGAATTCAGTCGCCAGTTCGCCCCCTACATCGGCGTGGAACGGGCGGGCAGCTTCGGACGCACCGCGGACTATGTGCGCGCCGAAGGTGGCCGCGCGCAGCAGACGCGCTGGGTGGCTGGCGTGCGATTCTGGTTCTAGAACCTTGTGGGTTTGATCATCTGATGAGAGGCAATCTATGAACATGCACTACGACAGAAGCCAGGGCAAAGTGCCGAGACGCCAAGCATTGATCGCTGGCTTGTTGGTGATGGCACTCGCAGGACCGAGCCTGGCGCAGAGCCGACCGATCGCCAAGGTGTGGAAGGACCCGAGCTGCGGTTGCTGCAAGGACTGGGTCTCACACCTGCAAGGCGCAGGCTTCGATGTGCAGGTTCTTGACACCGGGAACACGGCAGCGCGCACGCGGCTGGGCATCCCGCAGAAGTACGGTTCGTGCCACACGGCGCAGATCGGCGGCTATGCCATCGAGGGTCATGTGCCTGCCTCGGACATTCAACGCTTGCTGCGCGAAGCCCCGCAGGCCATCGGCCTCGCGGCGCCGGGCATGCCGGTCGGTTCGCCCGGCATGGATGGTCCGGCCTATGGTGGACGCAAGGACGCCTACGACGTGCTGCTGATCGGGAAAAACGGTAGTAGCACGGTCTATCAGTCGCATCGCTGACCATCCATCAACCCTTTTCCGTGGAGATATGCCATGCAGCATCAGCACACACAGACCCCCAGCGATCGTCCCCGGTTCTGGCGATCGCGCTACGGCGTGGCGTTCCTCATCATCGCCGCTGTCGCCGCGTATTTCCTGCTCAAGGAGCACACGGCACATGTTGCCGGCTATCTCCCCTTCCTGCTGCTGGCGGCTTGTCCGCTGATGCACCTGTTCATGCACCGTGGTCACGGCCACGGCGGACACGATCATGCCGCGCGTCAGGGTGAGGAAGGTGCCGCACCCGCCAAGGAGCAGAAGCAATGAGTCGCGTGCTCGCACCGTGCGAGCACGCGACGCCGCGCTTGTCTCCTTGCGCGCCTGCGGCCTGCTGCGATCACCAGACACCAACGGTTAACGGCGGAGGGCACTTGTCACTATGAATTCACCCAGCAAGTCTTCAGGACATGAGCACGCAGGCATGGCGGCGGGTGCCACAACGTCCGGCCCGCATACGCACCACCATCACGCCAGCCATGCCGGCAGTGACGACGCGGGCGGGTCCTCAAGCCACTCGCAGCCCGATGCCGCGACGCGCGATCCGGTGTGTGGCATGGCGGTCACGGCGGCGTCGGAGCACCGCTCCACGCACTTGGGGAACACGTACTTGTTTTGCAGCACCGGATGCAAGGCCAAATTCGACACCGATCCGGCGCGATATGCCAGCGGTGGCGCGGGCATAGGCACAGGCAGCGGCCATGCGCCGCATCACCATGCCAGCACCGCAGTTTCACCGGCCCCGGCGGCATCGCCAACCGCACCCGGAACGATCTACACCTGCCCGATGCACCCGGAGATCCGCCAGGATCATCCGGGAACCTGCCCCAAGTGCGGGATGACGCTGGAGCCCCTGCTGCCCGACCTCGACGACGACAACCCGGAGTTGCGTGACTTCTCGCGTCGCTTCTGGTGGACCTTGCCGTTGACGCTCGTGGTCCTGGCGCTGGCGATGCTGGGCGAGCGGCTGCACCTGATGGACATGGCTACGCAGAGCTGGGTCGAGTTGGTGCTGTCGTTGCCGATCGTGCTGTGGGCCGGCTGGCCCTTCTTCTCCCGCGGCTGGCTGTCCGTGGTCAACCGCAGCCCGAACATGTGGACACTGATCGGCCTGGGAACGGGTGCGGCATTCATCTACAGCGTCGTGGCAACCGTTGCGCCGGAAGTGTTTCCAGCCTCCTTCATGTCCATGGGACGGGTCGGCGTGTATTTCGAGGCCGCCGCCGTCATCATCTCGCTGACACTGCTCGGCCAGGTGCTGGAACTCAAGGCCCGCTCCCAGACTTCGGCGGCCATCAAGTCGCTGCTGGGGCTGGCGCCCAAGACCGCGCGGCGCATCAATGCGGACGGCAGCGAGGAAGACGTGCCGCTCAGCCATGTGCACGTCGGCGACCTGCTGCGCATCCGACCCGGCGAGAAGGTGCCGGTGGATGGCATCGTGCACGAGGGCAGCAGCTCGATTGACGAATCCATGCTGACCGGCGAACCGCTGCCCGTCAGCAAGCGCGCGGGCGACAAGGTCATCGGGGCCACACTCAACACCAACGGCGCGCTGGTCATGCGTTCGGAGCGGATCGGCTCGGACACCGTTCTATCGCAGATCGTCCAGATGGTCGCCCAGGCGCAGCGTTCCAAGGCACCGATGCAACGCATGGCCGATGTCGTTGCCGGCTACTTCGTGATGGCCGTCGTCGCCATTGCGGTCACGACGCTCTTTGTATGGGGATTCTTCGGGCCACAGCCCACCTGGGTCTATGGACTGATCAATGCGGTGGCCGTCCTGATCATCGCCTGCCCGTGCGCGCTGGGTCTGGCCACGCCGATGTCGATCATGGTCGCAACGGGCCGTGGCGCCACGCAGGGCGTGTTGTTCCGCGATGCCGCGGCGATCGAGAATCTTCGCAAGGTCGATACCCTCGTCATCGACAAGACAGGAACCCTGACCGAAGGCCGACCTGCTTTCGATCAGGTCGTCGCAGCACCCGGCTTTACGAACGATGAGGTGCTGCGTCTTGCGGCCAGCCTGGACCAGGGCAGTGAACACCCCCTGGCCGACGCCATCGTGCAGGCCGCGCGTGCCCAGGGCCTCCAACTCGTGAAGCCTCAGAGCTTTGAATCGGGAACCGGCATCGGCGTGCGCGGAAAGGTTGAGCACCGGCAACTGGCGTTGGGCAACACAGTGCTGATGGAACAGTCTGGCGTATCGGTGGAACCGCTCGTACCCCAGGCCGAAACTCTGCGCGGCGAAGGGGCCAGCGTCATGTACTTGGCTGTGGACGGGCAACTCGCGGGTTTGCTCGCCGTATCCGACCCGGTCAAGGGCAGCACCCCCGAGGCCCTGGCCGCGTTGAAGGCTGCGGGCCTGCGGGTCATCATGGCCACCGGGGACGGGCAGACCACCGCCAAAGCCGTCGGTGCACGCCTAGGCATCGACGAGGTGCATGGTGAGGTCAAGCCGGCGGACAAGCTCATGTTGATCGAGCGGCTGCAGAAAGAAGGCCGCATCGTCGCCATGGCCGGAGACGGCATCAACGACGCGCCGGCCTTGGCGAAGGCAGACGTGGGCATCGCCATGGGAACGGGAACCGACGTGGCGATGAACAGCGCTCAGGTCACGCTGGTCAAGGGCGACCTGCGTGGCATTGCTGTCGCTCGCACGCTCTCGGTGAGTACCGTGGGCAACATGAAGCAGAACCTCATGTTCGCCTTCCTCTACAACGCGCTGGGCATCCCCATCGCCGCCGGGGTTCTCTATCCCCTCACGGGCTGGTTGCTGTCGCCCCTGATCGCAGCATTGGCGATGAGCCTGAGTTCGGCATCGGTCGTGGGCAACGCCTTGCGGCTGAGAGCGAGCCGACTGTGACCGAAACATCTTTCAGAACCAACAGGAGTCTGCTATCGCCCAGCGAACCGTTTCTTTCGTTCCACGCCGTTGCGAAGGTGCAAGCCTTATCTCGGCATTTCGTTCTTAAACCACACCTCACACATCCAGGTAGAAACTTCTATGACCCGTTCACATTTCATCGCCAAGCTCGTCGCGCCGATCGCTGCTGGCCTGTTCGCCACCGCCGCATTCGCGCATCCTTCGCTGGTGTCTTCAACGCCGGCCGACAAGTCGCAGGTTTCCGCGCCAGCCACCATCGAGCTGAAGTTCTCCGAAACGCTGGTGCCGCAGTTCTCCGCCGCAAGCCTTGTCATGACGGGCATGCCGGGAATGGCGAGCCATGGCCCGATGAAGATCAACGCCAGCGTCGCGGGTGCCGGCGACGGCAAGACCATGGTCATCACGCCGGCACAGGCGCTCCAGCCGGGCGACTATCGCGTCGAATGGCGTGCCGTCTCCTCGGACACGCATCCGATCACGGGTAACGTCACCTTCAAGGTGAAGTAAGCCCATGGCCGGGGATTGGTTGACCATCGTCCTGCGCCTGGCGCTTTATCTGGACCTGGCGGCGGCGTTTGGCGTCGCCATGTTCGGACTCTATGCTTTGGGCAACGACGAGCGATCCTCGACGATCTCGCGCCGCTATCGCGTACTCATTGGCGCATCCGCCGCCATCGGCATTGTCCTGTCGATGTGGGGCATGACGGTCATGGCCAAGGCCATGTCCGGCGCCCAAAGCTACGCGGAGCTGTCAACGCACGTTTTCGACATGCTCATTACGGGCACGCACATGGGCATCGCCTGGTGCATTCGCATCCTGGCGTTAGTGACGTGTGTGCTCATCGCAGTGTTGCGCATGAATTCAACACTGCGTTTTGCAGCGATGGCCGCTTCCAGTGGTGTGGCGTTGGCGACCCTTGCATGGGCGGGACATGGCGCCATGGATGACGGCGTGCGCGGATACATTCATCTCGCTTCGGACATCACGCACCTCTGGGCGGCCGGTGCCTGGGTAGGCGCATTGATCGCGTTCTTGGTGCTTGCGGCGAACAAACCAAATACCGGGCAAGGCTCAGTAGAGATCCTGAGCCGAACATCCAATGGTTTCGCTCGGATAGGTACTGTGATCGTGGCGGCACTCGTCGTGACCGGAGCCCTGAATTACCTGTTGATCGCTGGGCCATCGCTTGATCCGCTCTTCTCAACGCTCTATGGCCGCCTGCTCGTAGGAAAACTCCTGTTGTTCGGAGGAATGCTCGCGCTGGCGGCAGCCAATCGGTTTCGACTGAGCCCAAGTCTGGAGGCGGCATTGAGAACAGGCAACCACGCACACGCGGTCGTCAAGCTACGGCAGAGTCTGTTCACGGAGGCGACATTAGCCGTTCTGGTTTTGGCGAGCGTTGCGTGGCTTGGCATCCTTTCTCCCAACGGCACCTAATCCTTGACTGGCACCAAATGACAGCACATGAATTGAATGTAATGCACGGGTAAGCGATCTGTAGATCGCGCGCTTCTACATTTAACGGCGCGGCGCAAGTTGTCGTCGTTTTCACAAAGGAGTCGATCATGAAATCGCAAATTGTCATTGCCGCCCTGTTGAGCGCCCTCTCCGTGCCTGCCTTCGCCGGTCATGCAGCAGCCCAGGCAGCCAAGGAGATGGTTCCGCTGGCTGACGGGGGAACGCTGTACGTCTTCAAGGATGGAAAGATGGCACAGGAAAGTCGCTTCGGACGCGCCGTGTATCAATCCATCGGCGCCTCAGTGGCGACGAAGGACGGGCGGAACATTGCCATTACCAGCAATGAAGTTGCTCGCCTCAGCTCGCTGCTTGAACAGGAGCACGGCGGGTAATTCGCGCGATCTGCTGATGCCTCCCAATGGCGTCAGAAAGAAGTCCCAGCGCCTGTCCGATTCGGATAGGCGCATGGCCTTCGGTGACTACCCCGGACAGAAGATTCAATGTGTAGGTTCAAATAACACTTAAGACTGGCTAACACCACCGATCCACGAAGCGCGCGCAGATGATCGCTGCCGCCAATTTCAGCAGCGCTTCGTGGATATCCAGCCGTCGTTCAAAGCGGATTCGCAGCTTGCCAAAGCCTGCAAACCAGCTGTGCGTCCTCTCCACCACCCACCGGTGTTTGCCCAGCCGCTCGCTGCTCTCAATGCCTCGTCTGGCAATTCGGCCAATGATGCCCCGCTGCCTCAGGTGGGCTCGGCATCGCTTGAAGTCGTAGCCTTTGTCGGCGTGCAGCTTTGCCGGTCTTCTACGGGGACGTCCTGGCAGGCCAGCAATCGCAGGAATCGCGTCCACGCACCTCTCGAACATCTTGGAGTCGTGCCGGTTCGCGCCGCTGACCAAGATCACCAGCGGGATGCCTCTGGCATCTACGACGATGTGCCGCTTGGAGCCGAGCTTGCCTCTGTCCGTGGGGTTTGGGCCCGTTTCCTGGCCCCCCGGGGGCTTGGTACCGAGGAGCCATCAATGCTGGCCCGGCTCCAATCGATTTGGTCATGTTCACGCAAGCGAGTCAGCATGGCCTGGTGCAGCTGCTCCCAGACACCAGCGGCGTTCCAGTCGCGTAGGCGCCGCCAGCAAGTCATGCCGCTGCCGTAGCCCAGGGATTGGGGAAGGTCTTCCCATGGAATGCCTGTTTGCAGCACGAACAAGATGCCGTTGAGGGCGGCCTCATCGCTGACTGCGAGCTTGCGCGCACCGCCTTTGGCAGAAGGCACGAAGGCTGGGATCAGGGGTTGTAGCTGTCGCCACAGTTCTTTGCTAACGGGTCGTCTTGCCATGAGGGCAGCGAGCATAACTGCTCTGCGGGGGCCTGTGACGAAGTGGTGTTAGCCACTCTTAATAGGAGATTGATTTGTGGAGCTTCGTCATCTACGGTGTTTCCTCGCTGTAGCAGAGGAGCTTCACTTTGCCCGCGCTGCCGAGCGGTTGCACATCGACCAATCTCCGTTATCTCGCACCATCAAGGAGTTGGAGGAAGAACTCGGCGCACGCCTGTTTGTCCGCACCACTCGCAGCACACAACTGACCCGCGCTGGACGGCTGTTTCTGGAGCACGTTCAGCGAGTCTTTACAGTGCTGGAGCAGGCCCGCGATAGTGTCAAGTCCGCCGCCAACGGCTTTTGCGGCCAGTTGCGTATTGCCTTGTCCGATGGCGTCACGCCTTCGCGCCTGCCGGCATTGCTGGCGCGCAGCCGCGAAGAGGACCCCGAGGTGGAAATCCGATTGTTCGAGGTGCCTTTGGATCAGCAGATCAAGGGGCTTCATAGCGACCTGTATGACGCGGGCTTCTCGATGGCAGAGGATGCAGGTGATGGCATCATCGTCACTCCTGCATGGGAAGACGAATTGATGGTGGCGGTACCAGCCCGCCATCCGGTGCTTGCCTTCAAACAGATCCCGCTGAAGGAGGTGTTGCGCCATCCGCTGGCGCTGGGCGACCCAGCAGTGTGCGAAGGCCACGCGCGCCAGGTCGATCGGTTCCTACGCACATGCGGACAAGAGCCGCTGATCGCGCAGCGCGTGGCGACCTTCGACGTGATGATGACTTTAGTCTCCGCCGGCTTAGCATTGGGCTTGGCGGGCGAGGCGCACATTGCTTCCAGCCGCGAGCCGGGAGTCGTGGCCCGGCGCTTGGCGGGCAAGCCGACTATGCTCATGACCTATCTGCTGCGCCGCGATACGGAGCCGTCCGAAATGCTGGCTCGATTTATCGAACGAGTAGATTTTATTGATTCGGCTGATGAACTCGGCATCCCCGAAGACCTTCCACGCGACCGATAGTAGGAATAAGGCTATGAACAAAGTGATATTGCTGATATTGGTCACTGCACTGCCTGCATGCGGTCCTTCTCAACCTTCGGAAACCGTGGATGCGCTCGTAGCCAATCCCGAACGCATCAAAGAGATTCAACGTCAATGCAAGGAAGACCGCGCGAAGGTTGGCGACGAACTATGTCTGCGTGCTGCCGAAGCCGCCAAACGGCGATTTTTCGGTGATCGGCCCGAGCAAAAATCCAAGTAGGTTATCTCTCGGTCGCTTCGCTGCGACGAAGTTCTCGCTGTTACCTCACTACGCCGCAATGCGCTCGCGCTTGCGGCGTTTTTATTGCTTTCGCCACTAAAGGAAATCTGACTTTTTGGGCCTAAATTGCCGCCACATCGGCCTTTGACCGACCTGCGCGAACGCCTTGATCCTCAGTGCTGCGGCACCTCTGTGTGCCGTGATCGGAGGCGAGGTTATGCAAGGGACGAACGTGCTGTTCGGTCAGATCGCCGTGGTATTCGGCATCGTGATCGCTGGCGTATGGAGCGCCACGCAATGGACAGCAGCAGCCCTTGGCTACCAGCTACGCCTTGGCTCGCCCTGGTTCGATCTTCTCGGCACACCGATCTACCACCCGTGGAAACTGTTCGAGTGGTGGTTCTTCTTCGATGCCTACGCGCCGCGCGTGTTCGATACCGGCGGCGCCATCGCGGGCGGCAGTGGCCTGCTGGCGGTGGTGGTCGCCATCGGTATGTCGATCTGGCGCTCGCGCCAATCGCGGCTGGTTACGACCTACGGCTCGGCACGCTGGGCGAACGCGGATGACATTCGCAAGGCTGGCCTCACGCAGCCGGCCGGCGTGTTCCTCGGCCAGCACGACCGCCAGTACCTGCGGCATGAAGGCCCGGAACACGTCCTGACCTTCGCGCCCACGCGCTCGGGCAAAGGTGTGGGCCTGGTGGTGCCGACGCTGCTTTCCTGGCCAGCCTCGGCCGTCATCCACGACATCAAGGGCGAGAACTGGCAGATCACCGCCGGTTGGCGCTCGCGCTTCTCGCATTGCCTGCTGTTCAACCCGACCGATGCGAAGTCAGCGGCCTACAACCCGCTGCTGGAGGTACGGCGCGGCGCGCATGAGGTGCGCGACGTGCAGAACATCGCGGACATTCTGGTTGATCCCGAAGGTGCGCTGGAGAAGCGCAACCATTGGGAAAAGACCTCGCACGCGCTACTGGTTGGGGCCATCCTGCATGTGCTCTACGCAGGCGAAGACAAGACTCTGCGCGGCGTCGCCAACTTCCTCTCCGACCCGGCCAGTCCGTTCGAGCTGACCTTGCATCGGATGATGACTACGCCGCACCTCGTGAACGAGGAAGGTGGTGGCCCACATCCCGTGGTGGCATCCGCTGCGCGCGAAGTCCTCAACAAGAGCGATAACGAACGCTCGGGCGTGCTGTCCACGGCCATGTCGTTCCTCGGCCTGTACCGCGATCCCACGGTGGCCGAAGTCACCTCGCGTTGCGATTGGCGCATCGCTGACCTGATCGCTGCCGAGCATCCGGTATCGCTGTACCTCGTGGTGCCGCCTTCGGACATTTCGCGGACGAAGCCGCTCATTCGCCTGATCCTCAACCAGATCGGCCGGCGCCTCACCGAATCGCTCGACGGCTCCGACGGCATTCAGCGCCGCCACAAGCTGCTGCTGATGCTCGATGAGTTCCCGGCGCTGGGGCGGCTCGACTTCTTCGAGACGGCCCTGGCCTTCATGGCGGGCTACGGCATCCGCAGCTTCCTCATCGCGCAGTCGCTCAACCAGATCGACAAAGCCTATGGCCAGAACCATTCGATTCTGGACAACTGCCATGTGCGCGTGACGTTCGCCACGAACGACGAGCGCACGGCCAAGCGCATTTCCGAAACGCTCGGCACCGCTACCGAGCTGCGCGCGCAGCGCAACTACGCGGGCCATCGGCTCGCGCCGTGGCTGGGCCACCTGATGGTGTCGCGCCAGGAAACCGCGCGCCCGCTGCTGACGCCGGGCGAAGTCATGCAGCTTCCGCCTGACGAGGCCGTGGTGATGGTGTCCAGCGTGGCGCCGATCAAGGCGAAGAAGCTGCGCTACTACGCGGACGCCAATTTCAAGCGTCGCGTGCTGCCACCGCCCGCGCTGGCGGATGGGCAGTACGCCGACGCGCCGCCATTGCGGCCCGACGACTGGAGCGGGTTGGCGATTCCGTCCGTGCCCGCTGCACTGGCCGCCGCGTCCGCTGATGGCCTGGAGAACTTGGGTTCGGCCGACGACGGCGGCCCGCGCCGTCAGCCCGAACTCTCCGAAACCGTCGCCTACGACTCCGAGCTGGCCGCTCCCACGGCCGACCTCGCGCTGCTCGATGACGACGACGACCTGCCGCTTCCCCTTCCTCGCCAGCTTGATCCGGCCATGCAGCGCAGCGCCCGGCTGGCTTCCCTCGACCCCAACGACGGAATCGAGCTATGAGCCACTATCGCCTCAACCTGTTCATCCAGCCGGAGCACGCCAAGCGGCTCGATGAGCTGGCCGCCAAGAAAGGCGTGTCCAAGTCGTCCATCGTCGCGGCGGCGCTCGCATCATGGCTGTCGCCCGATGCCGCCGACCAGCGCGAGGCGGCCATTGCCAAGCGGCTGGATCGCCTCTCGCGCCAGGCCGATCGCATGGAGCGCGACCAGAACATCGCCATCGAAACGCTGGCGCTGTTCATCCGCTACTACCTGACCGTGAGCACTCCGGTTCCCGAGGCGCACCAAGACGCGGCACGCGCGCAAGGCAAGGCGCGCTTCGAGCAGTTCACCGAGCAGCTTGGCCGCCACCTGCTGCGGGGCCGCAGCCTGGTGCGCGACGTGGTGGAGGAACTGCATCCCGACCCAATGCGGATGGAAGACGCGGCGGCAGCCGCGCAAGCGCAGGAGCGTGCCTCATGAGCGCCGCGCCTTCATCCCTCACCACCTCGCTCGACCGCCGCATCCAGATGCTGCGCACGGCGATGGGGCCGCTGATCGCCGCCGCGCTCGAAGACCCGGACGTGGTGGAGGTGATGCTGAACCCCGATCGCACCCTTTGGGTGGATCGGCTTTCCAGTGGGCGCGCGCCGATGGGCGCGGAGTTGCCGGAGACGGACGGCGAGCGAATCATCCGCTTGGTCGCGGCCCACGTTGGCGCAGAAGTCCATCGCGGGCAACCGCTGCTGTCCGCCGAGTTGCCCGAAACCGGCGAACGCTTCGAGGGCATCTTGCCGCCCGCTGCGCCGGGGCCGGCCTTCGCGCTGCGCAAGCGCGCCATCGGCGTCATCCCTCTGTCGCGCTACATCGAGGACGGAATGATGACCGCCGAGCAGGCGGGCTTTCTCGTTCGCGCCGTGCGCGAGCGCCAGAACGTCCTGATCGCAGGAGCCACGAGCAGCGGCAAGACCACGCTCGCCAATGCGCTGCTGGCCGAGATCGCCGCCACGGGCGACCGCGTACTGGTGCTCGAAGACACCATCGAGTTGCAATGCGCGGCCCGCGACCATGTGCCGCTGCGCACGCGCGCCGGCGTCGTGTCCATGACCGAACTGGTGCGGTCGTCCATGCGCCTGCGGCCTGATCGCGTCGTCGTCGGCGAGGTGCGCGGCGCCGAGGCGCTGGATCTCATCAAGGTGTGGGGCACCGGCCATCCGGGCGGTATCGCCACGATCCACGCCGGCTCCGCGCTCGGCGCGCTGCTGCGCCTGGAGCAACTGATTCTCGAAGTGGCGGTGAACCCGCCGCGTGCGCTGATCGCCGAGGCGGTCAACGTGGTGATCCATATCGCCGGGCGCGGGCGCAAGCGCCGCATCGAGAGCATCGCCCGCGTCGTCGGCTTTGACGGCGTGGGCTACCGATTGGCGGATTGGGAGGCGGACGCGCTGGACACGCCGTTTCCCGAGTTGTCGCCAAACCCCGATGCCGTACCCGCTGCGGCGACTTCCTCATCCCTTGACTCACTTGGAGAACTGCCATGACGCAGATGACCATTCCTGCTTTCCGTTTTTCTGCAAATCCGGCTTTGCGTCTTGCGCGGCTGCGCTGCCTGGCCCGTCCTGCGGGGCAAGGGCTGCTGCTGGCCGCGTTGCTGTTGTTCCTGGCCGGAGCCGCGCAGGCCGCCGGTTCCTCGATGCCGTGGGAAGGCCCGCTGCAATCCATCCTCGAATCCATCCAGGGGCCGGTGGCGCGCATCGTCGCGGTCATCATCATCATCGCCACGGGCCTCGCGCTCGCGTTCGGCGACACGTCCGGCGGGTTCCGCAAGCTGATCCAGATCGTATTCGGTCTGTCCATCGCGTTCGCCGCTTCGAGCTTCTTCCTGTCGTTCTTCAGCTTCTCCGGCGGGGCGGTCGTATGAGTGCCCCTGACACCTTCGCGGACGGCTTCGAGGTGCCGCTGCATCGCTCGCTGACCGAGCCGATTCTGCTGGGCGGTGCGCCGCGCACCGTAGCGATCGCTAACGGCACGCTGGCCGCCGCTGTCGGCCTGGGCCTGCAACTGTGGATTCCGGGCGTCGTGCTCTGGATCGTCGGCCATTCGCTGGCGGTGTGGGGTGCGCGCGTCGATCCGCAGTTCATGCAGGTCTTCGCCCGGCACATCAAGCACCGCCCGCTGCTGGACGTGTGAGGGGAGGACGCCGCGATGCTGAACCTCGCCGAATACCGCCAGCGCCCGGCCTTGCTTGCCGACTGGCTGCCCTGGGCCGGGCTGGTCGCACCGGGCGTCGTCTTGAACAAGGACGGCAGTTTCCAGCGCACGGCCCGGTTTCGCGGGCCTGACCTCGACAGCGCGACGCAAGGCGAGCTGATCGCCACGTCGGCGCGGTTGAACAACGCGCTGCGCCGCATGGGATCGGGCTGGGCGCTGTTCATCGAAGCCGAGCGCCGGCCTGCGGCCGACTATCCGCACTCGGAGTTTCCCGAGCCGCTTTCGTGGGTGGTGGAGGAAGAACGCCGGGCCGCCTTCGAGGAATCGGGCCATCACTTCGAGAGCGGCTATCACCTGACGTTGCTTTACCTGCCGCCGGAAGAATCCCGCGCCCGTGCAGCCAAGATGCTCTACGAGAACACACCGACGAATGGCGTGGACTGGCGCGAGCGGCTGCAAGCCTTCGTCGCGGAAACGGATCGCGTCTTTGACCTGCTCGACGGCGTGATGCCGGAAATCGTCTGGCTGGATGACAGCCAGACGCTGACCTACCTGCACACGACCATCTCGACGCGGCGCTACCGCGTCGGTGTGCCCGAAGTGCCGTTCCACATCGACGCCCTGCTGACCGACTCGCCGCTGGTCGGTGGCCTGGCGCCCATGCTGGGCGACCAGCACCTGCGCGTGGTGTCGGTGCGCGGTTTTCCGACCTCGACCTGGCCGGGGATTCTGGACGACCTCAACCGCTTGGGCTTTGCATATCGTTGGAGTACGCGCTTTCTCTGTCTCGACAAATCCGAGGCGGAAAAGGAACTCACCCGCCTGCGCCGCCAGTGGTTTGCAAAAAGGAAGAACGTCATCGCGCTGCTGCGCGAAACGATCTTCCAGCAGGAAAGCCCGTTGGTCGATACTGACGCCAGCAACAAGGCGACCGACGCCGATGCCGCCTTACAGGAGCTGGGCAGCGATCAGGTCGCCTTCGGCTATCTCACCGCCACGGTGACGGTGCTCGATGCCGACCCGGCCGTAGCCGACGAGAAGCTGCGCATGGTGGAGCGGGTCATCCAGGGGCGCGGCTTCGTCACCATCCCGGAAACGCTCAACGCCGTGGATGCGTGGCTGTCATCCATTCCGGGCAACGCTTACGCCAACGTGCGCCAGCCCATCGTCTCGACGCTGAACCTAGCACACATGATGCCGGTGTCCGCAGTATGGGCGGGGCCGGAAAAGAACGACCACCTCGACGGCCCGCCGCTGATCGTCACGCGCACCGATGGCGCGACGCCGTTCCGGCTGGTGACGCACATCGGCGACGTGGGCCACACGCTGGTCGCAGGCCCGACCGGCATGGGCAAGTCGGTCTTGCTCGCCACGCTGGCGATGCAGTTCCGTCGCTATCGCGGTTCGCGCATCTTCGCCTTCGACATGGGCCGCTCGATGCGGGCCACGATCCTGGGCTTGGGCGGCGAACACTACGACCTGGGCACGGATGGCGAAATCGCCTTCCAGCCCTTGGCACGCATCGACCGCGAGGGCTACCGCACCTGGGCCGCAGAATGGGTCGAAGGCCGCTTGCTGCACGAAGGCGTGGCGGTCGGCCCCGACGAGAAGGCGGCTATCTGGTCGGCGCTTGGAAGCCTCGCCGGTGCGCCGGTGGAGCAGCGCACGATGACCGGCCTGTCGGTGCTGCTGCAATCGAACGCGCTGCGCCAGGCGCTCGCGCCCTACGTGCTCGGTGGTGCGCACGGCAAGCTGCTGGACGCTGACCACGACCGGCTCGGCATGGCCGACGTGCAGTGCTTCGAGATGGAGGAGCTGATGCACAGCAAGGCCGCCGTCATGGCCGTGCTGCATTACCTCTTTGCGCGCTTCGATGAACGCTTCGACGGATCGCCCACGCTGCTGATCCTCGATGAAGCGTGGTTGTTCCTCGATGACCCGGTGTTTGCCGCGCGTATCCGCCAGTGGCTCAAGACGCTACGCAAGAAAAACGTGTCGGTGATCTTCGCCACGCAGTCGCTCGCGGACATCAAGGATTCGAGCATCGCCCCCGCGATTATCGAAAGCTGCGCCAGCCGCATCTTCCTGCCGAACCCGCAGGCGACTGAGCCGCAGATTCGCACGATCTACGAAGGCTTCGGCCTCAACAGCCGGCAGATCGAGATCGTCGCCACCGCGCAGCCCAAGCGCGACTACTACTACCAATCCCGCCTCGGCAACCGCCTGTTCGACCTCGACCTGGGGCCGGCCGCGCTGGCGTTTGCGGGCGCTTCCACGCCGCAAGACCAGCGCGACATAGACCGCGTGCTGCTGGACGCCGGCGTACCCGGCTTCGCGGGCGCCTGGCTGCGCCATCGCGGCCTCGATTGGGCGGCCGACCTGCTGCCCTCGTTCCCCGGCCTTGCGCCGGGTTCCCTCGCTGATCAACCCCTGGAGAACCTGTCATGAAAAAGCGTCTTGTCGCCGCCGCAATCGCGGCCATGCTTTGCACCGCCACCGCCCATGCGCAATGGGTCGTGGTCGATCCCACCAACCTCGTGCAGAACACGCTGACCGCGATCCGCACGCTGGAGCAGATCAACAACCAGATCCAGCAGCTTCAGAACGAAGCGCAGATGCTGATGAACCAGGCGCGCAATCTCGCCAGCCTGCCATCCAGCGTGGTCGGCCAGTTGCGCGCCAATCTGGCGACCACGCAGCGGCTGATCGACCAGGCGCGCGGCCTGGCCTACGACGTGACGAATCTGGATCGGGAGTTTCAGCGCCTGTATCCCGAGCAGTACGCCGCCACGGTGAGCGGCGACCAGATGTACCGCGACACGCAGGAGCGATGGAAGAACACGCTCAACGGCTTGCAGACCACGATGCGGATGCAGGCCCAGGTTTCGCAGAACCTGGGCGAAGACGAAAGCGTGCTCGCCGACCTCGTGGGCAAGAGCCAGTCAGCCGAAGGTGCGTTGCAGGCGATGCAGGCCATGAACCAGTTGCTGGCCTTGCAGGCCAAGCAGTCGATCCAGTCGCAGCGGCTCCAGATCACGCAGGATCGCGCTGCCGCGCTGGAACTGGCGCGGCAGGCGGCGGCCACGGAGCGCGGACGTGAGATGACGCGCCGCTTCCTGGGCAGTGGCACGCCGTACACGCCGCAAG
Organism: Delftia sp. WY8; assembly: GCF_018437695.1. NCBI lineage: Bacteria > Pseudomonadati > Pseudomonadota > Betaproteobacteria > Burkholderiales > Comamonadaceae > Delftia > Delftia sp. WY8. The sequence continues at coordinate 2,502,513 of NZ_CP049795.1, read as the reverse complement.
CCGTCGATTTCTACAACCACTGACGAGGTGCGGCCATGAAGTACGCGCCTGTCGTGTTCGCTCTCGCGTTCCTGCTGTCCGGCTGCGATCAGCCGCTGTCGGTGGCTTCACTGGCCGCCGATCCATCCCGGTTGCACACGCTGCGCGCGCAGTGCCGCACGGGCGCGCACGACGGCGCGTTTTGCGCGCAGGTGGCCCAGGCCGACCTGCGGCGCTTTCTCTCCGGCCAGACCGGGCCGAGCGAGTATCAGACGCTAGCCGACCTGCCGCCGATTCCGCCCAGCTTCGATGAACCCGCCGATGCCGATGCGCCTGGGCAGGAGGACTCACCATGAACGACGTAACGATCATCGACCGCTTCCTCGATACCTTCTCGCGCTACATCGACTCGGGCTTTGGACTGCTGCATGGCGAGGTGGCGTTTCTGACCGCCACGCTGATCGTCATCGACATGACGATCGCCGGGCTGTTCTGGGCGATGGGCCATGCCGTCGGCCAGGGCGAGGACGTGATCGCCAAGCTGATCCGCAAGGTGCTGTACGTCGGTGCCTTCGCCTACATCATCGGCAACTTCAACACGCTGGCCGGCATCCTGTTCCGCTCCTTCGCCGGGCTGGGCCTAACGGCCAGCGGCTCGACCTTGAGCATGGAGAACTTCCTACACCCTGGGCGGCTGGCCAAGGTCGGCATCGACGCCGGTGCGCCGATCCTTGAGCAGATCGGCAACATGGCGGGCTTCCCCGAGGTGTTCGTGAACATCACGCCCATCGTCGTGATGTTCCTCGCGTGGTTGATCGTCATCCTGTGCTTCTTCGTGCTGGCGATCCAGCTTTTCATCACGCTGATCGAGTTCAAGCTGACCACGCTCGCCGGCTTCGTGCTGGTGCCGTTCGCGCTGTGGAACAAGACCGCGTTCCTCGCCGAAAAGGTGCTGGGCAACGTGGTGTCGTCCGGCATCAAGGTGCTGGTGCTCGCCGTCATTGTGGGCATCGGCTCGGGGCTGTTCGCCGAGTTTCAGGTACATCCCGCCGAGCCATCCATCGACCACTCCGTGGTCGTGATGCTGGCCTCGCTGACCCTGCTGGCCTTGGGCATCTTCGGGCCAGGCATTGCAACCGGGCTGGTGTCTGGCGGGCCGCAGCTTGGCGCGGGTGCGATGGCCGGTGCTGCGCTGGGCGCTGCGGGCGCTGCCGTTGCCGTCGGCGCCGCAGCCACGGGCGTCGGCGGCGCGGTAGCTGCTGGAGCGCGCATGGCGCCCGCTGCCGCCAAGCTGGCCGGCAGCGGCGCGCGGGCTGCCGCTGGGGCTGCCAGCAGTGCACGGTCGGCGTTCCAGGCCGGTTCCGCTTCGGCCGGCGGCGGCCTCAAGGGTGCCGCTGCGGGCTTCGGCAATGTCGCCAAGACAGGCGCTCAGGCAGCCGGGCAGAAGGTGGCCGATGGCGCGCGTTCGATGAAGGAACGTGCCGCCGCAGCTTTCCGCCAGGAAGGCACGACTTCGGCGGGAGGCGGTACAGCCGCCGCATCGGGCGGCCCAGCGTCTGGTGGTGATACGCCCTCCACCGCGCCGCAGGAGCAACCCGCCTGGGCCAAACGCCTGCATCGCCGCCAGCAACTCACCCATGCCGCAACCACCGCCGCCCACACGCTGCGCGGGGGCGACGGCGGCAGTTCCAGCCAGGGGCCGAGTCTGCGCGATTCCGATTCCTGATCTTCAAGGAGAACACCCATGCGATTCAAACGACCGCAGGTGCGCTATGCCGACACGCCGCAGCCTGCTACTCCGTACCAATCCGCCGCACAGGTGTGGGACGAGCGCATCGGCTCGGCCCGCGTGCAGGCGAAGAACTGGCGTTTCATGGCCTTCGGCTGTCTCACGCTGGCCGTGCTGATGGCCGGGGGCCTGGTCTGGCGCTCGGCGCAATCCATCGTGACACCCTATGTCATCGAGGTGGACAACGCGGGCCAAGTGCGCGCCGTGGGCGAGGCCGCTACGCCGTACCGGCCCAGCGATGCGCAGATCGCCTACCACCTGGGCCGCTTCATCGGCCTGGTGCGCTCGCTGTCCATCGACCCGATCGTGGTGCGGCAGAACTGGCTGGACGCCTACGACTACACCACCGACAAGGGCGCCGTGGTGCTCAACGAGTACGCCCGCGTGAACGATCCGTTCGCGCGCATCGGCAAGGAGTCGGTGACGGTGCAGATCACCAGCGTGACCCGCGCCAGCGACGCCTCTTTCAACGTGCGCTGGACGGAACAACGCTTCGTCAACGGCGCTCCTGCTGGCACCGAACGCTGGAACGCGGTGATTTCCATCGTGCAGCAGACCCCGCGCACCGAACAGCGCCTGCGCAAGAACCCGTTGGGCATCTACGTCAACGGCCTGTCGTGGAGCCGCGAACTGGATTCTTCCGAAGGAGCCAAGCCATGAACCCGTCTTTCCGTACTTACGTTTCCGTGCTGGCGCTCGCGGCCCTGGCGGGCTGCGCCACCCAGGGCAAGCCGCCGCCGACCATCTCGCTCGATGAGCCGGTGCAGGCGCAGCCGCTGCCGGAGCCGCCTGCACCTGTGGAGGCGGTCGCTGTGCCCGAGGTGCTGCCGATGCCGGCACAGTTGAAGCCAGCGCCCGAGGGCGAAGAAGCCAAGCCGGCGCCGGAGCCGGTCGACGAGAAGGTGCGCGTCTCACGGGCCAATACCGAGGCGCGCGTCGCGCCCACGCGCGAGGGCTACGTCAACGCGATTCAGGTGTGGCCTTTCACGGACGGCGCGCTGTATCAGGTCTATGCGGCCGTGGGCCGCGTGACCGTGATCGCGCTCCAGCCCGGTGAGGAACTGGTGACGGTGGCCGCTGGCGACACGGTGCGCTGGATCGTGGGCGACACATCGAGCGGCAGCGGGGATGCGCTGCGCGTGAACGTGATGGTCAAGCCCATCCGCTCGGGCCTCAAGACGAATCTCGTTGTAACCACCAGCCGACGCACCTATCTGCTGGAACTGACCTCGACAGAGAAGACATGGATGGCGTCGATATCCTGGGAGTACCCCAAGGACAAGATGCTCGCCTTGCAGCGCCAGGCGCAGGCGGCCAGCGCCGCCGCGCCGGTCGAGACCGGGCTGTCGCTGGAGAAGATCCGTTTCCGCTATGCCATCAGTGGCAGCAATCCGCCGTGGAAGCCGCTGCGCGCCTTCGATGACGGCGAGAAGGTATATATCCAGTTTCCCGCCGGCATCGCCCAGGGCGAGTTGCCGCCGCTGTTCGTGATCGGTGCGCAGGGCGACGGGCAATTGGTGAACTACCGCTTCCGCTCGCCGTATTTCATCGTTGATCGCTTGTTCGGCGCTGCCGAGTTGCGCTTGGGCGGGGACAAGGGCGACGTGGTGCGGATCGAGCGCACCGACGGCACGCGGGGGAACTGACCATGAGCCAGGACGACACCCCCGACCTCACCACGCCGCAGGCGGGCAAGGTCGCGCCCGAGGCGGTGGCGCTACGCGCCCAGCCGTGTCCGGTCACGCGCCTGAACCGGCGCACGCTGGCCGTCCTCGTCGGCGGCCTGTCGGTCGCCGTGCTCGGGGCCACGATCTGGTCATTGCAGCCGCATCGGCGCGGCACTGGCGAACAGACCGAGCTTTACAACGTGGATCGCGTATCGAAGTCCGAGGGGCTGGATGGCCTGCCTTCCGACTACTCGAAGCTGCGGAAGGTGCCCGAGTTGGGGCCGCCGCTGCCGGGCGATCTTGGCCCCGCCATCGTCGCTTCGCAGCAGCCGGCCGTAGCCGCTTACGCGGCCCCCGGCCACGATCCGAATGACGCTTTGCGCAAAGAGGCGGAAGCCGCTGCGGCTTCGTCGGTGTTCTTCCGCTCCGGCGGCCAGGGCCAAGGCCAGGCCGCAACGGTGGCGCAGGCGGCGCCGGGTGCGCCGGGTGCTGCAAGCGCGCTCGCAGCCTTCGACCCGCTCGCCGCCGGGCCGGCCTCGACGGCGGCCCAGCCCGCCGACCCGACCGCCACGCAGAACCGGCAAGACCAGAAGGAGGCGTTCCTGAAAGGCGGCTCTACGGAAACCCGCAATTCCGGCAACCTGGCGCTGCCGGCGTCGCCGTATCAGGTGATGGCCGGTACGGTGATCGCCGGGGCGCTGGTCACAGGCATCAAGTCCGATCTTCCGGGCGATGTGATCGCCACCGTCACGGAGCCCGTCTATGACACGGCCACGGGCAAGTTCCTGCTGATCCCGCAGGGATCGCGCATCCTCGGGCGCTACAACAGCCAGGTCAGCTACGGGCAGAGCCGCGTACAGGTGGTATGGAACCGGGTCATCCTGCCCGACACGTCATCGCTGACGCTCGACAACCTCGTGGGCACCGACCCGGCCGGCTACGCCGGCCTGGAAGACGACGTGGACTGGCACTGGAACCGCGTCTTCGCCGGCGCCGTGTTGACGACGCTGCTGGGCGTGGGCGCCGAGCTGGCCGCGCCGGAGAACCGCCAGGACGGCAACCGCATCGTCATCGCCGGGCGCGACAGCGCACAGGACAGCATCAATCAGGTCGGCCAGGAGATCACTCGGCGCAACATGAACATCCAGCCGACGCTGACAGCACGACCGGGCTTGCCGGTTCGGGTGATCGTGGCGCGCGACCTCGTGTTGCGTCCTTACCAACCCATGTTCTATCAGCTTGGAGGTGCGCGATGAGTACCGCCCGAAAACTCCGCCTCGGCCCGTTGCCGTCCAGCGGTAGCACGAAGCTGACGTTCACCTGCCCGGCCAGCCTGAAAGCCGACCTGGACGCCTACGCCGCACTGCACGCGCAGACGTATGGCGAGGCCGTCGATGCAACGACGTTGATCCCGCACATGCTGGAGACGTTCATGGCGGGGGATCGGGGATTCAGAAAGGGAAGCAGGGGCAAGGCCGCACCGCCGAAGTCGGGTTGACGATGTGGACGCATCCACCACCCACTCACGATGAAAGCGCAGCCCTCGGGTTGCGCTTTCGCTTTCTGGGGATGGATTGCGACAGGCCGGGGCATAAGATGGCTATGCGATCTTGCCCGCTGCGGCGCCCCTGCGTTTGCCACCGCAAAGCGCCCATGTGGCACCTAGCCAGAAATGCAGCAAGCGCGCGCCGCAGCCCGAATCTAGGCTAACCTATTGCCCCATAAGACCTTTTGCGCCGCTGCATGACCTCACAAAAGACTTGACAGCGGACATTTTTCATCGCCGGGCCGCCCCAAGATGAAAAGCGGCCCCCTTGGGGGGCAGCGGACCTTGCGCAGCAAGGGGAGCGTGGGGGCCATTTTTCAACTGAGAAGAATCCAGAGACACCATGCCTTCGACTTCCCGCCGCGGCTTTTTGCAATCGACCGCTGCCGCCGCTGCAGCAGCCACCACCGTGCTGGCCCCCTCGGCCTGGGCCCAGAGCCCCTGGCCCTCCAAGCCCATCCGCATCGTCGTTCCGTACACGGCAGGCGGCTTCACCGACCAGATGGCGCGCCTGCTGCAGGTCGGCCTGCAAAAGGCCCTGGGCCAGCCCGTCATCGTGGAGAACAAGCCCGGCGCCAACAGCATCATCGGCGTCGACCAGATCGCCAAGGCCGCGCCGGACGGGCACACCTTCGGCGTGGTCATCGCGGCCTATGCGGCCAACACCACGCTCTATCCCAAGCTGCCCTACAACCCGAAGAAGGACCTGGTCGGCGTCTCGCTGATGGGCGTCTCGCCCCTGGTCGCTGCCGTGGCCATGAATGCGCCCTTCAAGACCACCCCCGAGCTGATCGCCTATGCGAAGGCCAATCCCGGCAAGGTGGGCTTCGGCTCCTCGGGCAGCGGCTCCAGCGCCCACCTGACCACCGAGCTGATGAAGCTGCTCACCAGGACGGACATGGTCCACGTGCCCTACAAGGGCGCCGCGCCTGCGCTGGCCGACCTCATGGGCGGCCAGATCCCGCTGTTCCTGGACCCGCCGCCCAACCTCATCCAGCCCGCCAAGGCCGGCCGCATCCGCCTCATCGGCGTGGCCAGCGACAAGCGCCTGGCCGCGCTGCCCGACGTGCCCACCTTCGTGGAGCAGGGCTACGACGGCCTGCTGGGCAGCACCTGGGCGGCCATGATCGCGCCGGCCGGCGTGCCGCGCGAGATCGTGCAGCGCATGTCCGCCGAGGTGTCGCGCATCATCCGCAGTGCCGAGGTGTCGCAGCGGCTGGAGCAGGTGATGGGGACGTTTGCGGAGGGGTCCACGCCTGAGGAGTGCGATCGGTTCATTGCTGCCGAGACGGAGAAGTGGGGGAGGGTGATTCGGGAGGCGAAGGTGACGGTGGACTGAGTCTTTCTTGTTCTCGGGTCTGTTTTTTGACCCTGCCGGGTGGTTGTTTTTCGAGGCCGGGTTTCGGCCCGGCGGCCGACCCGCTTTCTTGTCGCGCGGCCGGGGAGCCGGCCACAAGAAAGTATGCAAAGAAGCGCGCCTCGTACTGCCCACGATCCTTTGCTTCGCTGCGCGACTCACGTTGGGCAGAAGGGGGAGACTGGGGACAGCCCACGGCCCACGGCCCACAGCCAGTAGCCGATGCGCATTGCTGCGCTCGGCTGTTTTCATGGGATCTTGGCGGTGGTGTAGAGGACATCGCTCCTGTCTTCCACACGGTTGGCCTTCGATTCGGCAGAGAACGCTCCAAACTGGATGGAATGCAGCTTGGCATACAGTCCCTGGCGGTCGAGGAGTTGCGCATGCGAGCCTTCCTCTACAACCCGACCAGCTTCCAGTACGACGATCTTGTCTGCCACGGCGATGGTGGACAGGCGATGCGCAATGACGATGCTTGTGCGGCCCGCCATCAGGCGTTCCATGGCCTGCTGGATCAATCTCTCCGATTCCGAGTCAAGTGCCGAGGTGGCCTCATCGAGTATCACGACGCTGGCGTTCTTGTAGATGGCCCTTGCAATCGCAAGGCGCTGGCGCTGCCCGCCCGACAGGTGGGTGCCGTTGTGGCCGACCAGGGTCTGCAGCCCGTGTGGCAATGCGTCCACTGTGGCGAGCAGGTTGGCCGCCTGCAATGCTGACCGGAGCCGTTGAGGATCGGGATCCGTATCGAGGCAGACGTTGTATTCGATGGAGCCATTGAAGAGTACGACGTCCTGGCTCACCATGGCCACCTGGGCCCGCAGGCACTGCAAGTCCCAGTCTGGCAGGGGCACTCCATCCAGCTCGACCACACCGCCCGACGGTGAAAGGAATCGCGGCAGCAGATTGGCCAAGGTACTTTTGCCGGCTCCTGAGGGGCCGACGAGCGCGACCATGGAACCCGGTTCGATTTCCAGCGTCAGTCCGGCCAGCGCCGGCCTTGTACCGTCTGGCCCGAACTGCACGGTGACATCTCGCAAGGAAAAATGGCCTGCCACATGGTCCTTCCTCAGGGGGCCGCCCGCCTCGGATGGCTCATCGTCGATGAGTGCGATGCCTCTTTCGATAGCCGCCATTCCCCGGGCCACGGAGGCGGATACGTCCGTCAATCTGCGGATGGGGTTGGCAATACCTGCGGCCGCCGCGATGAAGGCCACGAAAGAACCCATTGGCGTTCCGGTGCTGCTGCTTTGCCACAGCGCCAGGGCGACCACGGTCGCCAAGGCGATGGCTGTGAACAACTGGGTCAATGGCGATGCCGATGCACTGGCAACCGTTGACTTCATCAGCAAGCGGTTGAGTGCGCGGCTTTCCTGCCGGAACCGGGCCGCCTGCGGTGTCTGCAACCCATGCAGCCGCACGATGCGCCATGCGAGCACATTCTCTTCCACGACATAGCCCAGGCGATCGATGGCCGTCTGAGATGCTTTGGTGATTCTTCGCAGCCGCTGGCCAAATGCACGTATGGTCACGGCCAGGACCGGGGTGAGAACGCCCAGGACCAGCGTCAGCTTCCAGTTCAGCATGAGCAGTGTCGCCAGCAGCGCAAGAATGCTGAAGCTGTCCTTCAGGATGGTCTGGATGGCCCCCGTCAATTGCACCACTCCTGCCGCTGATTCGTACACGATCGTGTTGGTCAAGCTGTTCGCAGGGCGGGAGGCAAAGAGGTTCGGATCGGCATCCAGCAATTTTCCGAACATCCTCAACCGCAGATTCATGATCCCCTGGTTGGCCGTCCAGGCAAGGCTGTAGTCGACGATGAATACGGCCACTCCCCGCAGGGCGAACACGGCAACCATGCCGATCGGAACAAACCACAGCGGAGGGTGGTCTATATCTGCCAGCCAACCGATGGGCGCGTATTGGAAGCCTCCGTCGACGATGGGCAGCATCAGCCATGCAAAGGCGGCCTCGCATACACCGGCGACGGCAGCAGCCACCGCACCGATGCGGACGGCGAAGGCCGTTCCCCGGAAGTAGGGGCTGATGGCTGCGCCTCGCTTGAACACATTGCTCATGGCCTCGTTGCTCCCCTGGAAATGCGATGGGCAAAAATGAAGCGCCCCGGGATATTCAAAAGACGCAGAAAGCGGTCATTCTGCGTTTTAGTGGTTAGCTCATGATCCGCGATTTCCAATAGACCTTTTGTATGGACTGGTTGCGTGCCCGAGTGCTCGGGCGTACATGCAGCATGTGTGACCTAGCCGATGCGCATTGGTGCGCTCGGCTGTTTCATGGAGTTGGGTGCGGCGTCAGGGTTCGGGCCTGGCGGTGTTGCGCAGGACGTGGATTTCGTCGTCCATGGAGGTGGCCAGCCGTTCGGCGCTGTGCTGGATGGTGCGCAAGGCGCTGATCACCACATCCGGATAGCGCAGGCCTTCTGGCGTCTGCAGCCAAGACTGCGCGAGCTGGGATAGTGCAGAGACCTCGTTGCAGCCTGATTGAACCATGGCGTTCATCTCGGCGACGGCCATGGTCAGTTGCGTGGTTCTGGCGCTGCTGGGTCGGACTTCCTGCTTCATGGCATGGCCCTCCATGTGAATGTGAGGGCGCTCTGAATCATCGGCGCTGTATGCATGGTTCCGTGCTCCTTTGAGAGACTTGAAACCACCAATCCGCGTTCTTACGCGCAGACAGGTGGACGGGATGTTAAGAACACGCTCAAAGCCGTGCGGACGCCCTTGCGGGTAGCCCCATCCCGTCCATAACCGTAGGGACGTGGGCGTACACCCACGATCCGGCAATGCAGACGTGACAAGGCCTCGTTAACGGGGAGGCCGCACCGCTTTGAGAAAAGGTGTTCTTACGCACCAGCCCCTGTACTGGGGGCCACTCGGAATGATAGAGGCTTTGAATGAAAGCGAGGCCAAAGTCCCAGGCCGAGCGCAGCGACGGCCACGACGCAGGTTGCCCGCAGCGAAGCGGAGGGTCGCGGACATTCGGGTCGCCTTCTTTGATCTGACCTCTCTTGGCTAATCAAGAAAGGGCAGTCGGCCGCCGGGCCGAGACCCGGCCTCGAAAAACAACCCCCCGGCAGGGGCAAAAACAATCAAGCAGCCCCCACCCTCCACCGCCTCCTGGGCGCCCTCAACGCATGCCTTTCCCGATAGGCCGCAGGCGCCATCCCCACATACCGCAAGAACACCCGCCGAAACGCCGAGGCATCCCCATACCCGCAGGCCAGCGCCACGGACGGCACGCTCTCCAGCGTGATCTCCAGCAGCACCCGGGCCCGTGCGCAGCGCAGGCGGTGCAGGTGGTCCAGCGGGCTGTGGCCCAGCTCCTGCTGGAAGTGGCGCAGCAGGGTGCGCGGGCTGGTGGATGCCGCGTGCGCGAGGGCCTGCAGGTCATAGGGCTGCTCCACGCGCGCTTCCAGCCAGGCGATGGCATGGGCCAGCACGCTGTTGCGCGTGGCGGGAATGCGGCGGTCCTGCAGGGCGGCGCGGGTGGCGCGTTCGCGCTGGGCATCGGGCTGCAGCACGGCGGCCAGCGCTGCGGCCAGGTCGTCGCCGAAGGCATGGCGTGTGAGTGCAACGGCCATGGGCGCCAAGGCCTCGGGATGGGAGGCGCTGAGCCAGGGCCTGTCGTCCACGAAGGGCTGGCCCTCGGCCAGTTCGATGCCCGGGAAGTCCAGGCCGAAGCCGCCCATGAAATACCAGGGCAGGGCCACAAGCCGGCCCTGGCAGCGGCCGCCCGCCGCCGCAAACCAGGCGGCGCTGCCCAGCGTGCAGACGGCCAGGCCCTGGTCGAAGGCCGTGGTGATGCGGCGCACGAGGGCCGGATGCGCGGCGACGATGTCGCGTATGGAGGGAATGTCAGGGCAGTGCAGCGCGCTCACGAAGACGGCCTGCGCGGGCCCTTCGGCTGCCGCGCCTTCGTCCGCGTGCGGCATGGTGGGCAGGGGCCGGCCCTGGCCGTCGACCCAGCGCCAGCCAAAGCGCGGTGCGCGCCGGCCCAGGCGCAGGCTGGCGACCAGGTTGGCGCTGCGCAGCATCTCCACCAGGTGCGCGGCGTGGCCGATGGCGCTGTGCTCCAGGCAGGGCAGCTCGATGACAAAGGTCCGGGGCATGGCGGTTCTGGCTCCTCGAATGGCGATTTTGACGTGCCCGTCATACGTGCTTCACTTTTAGCATGGCTGCTTGTGCCACTTTCCAGGACCACGAAGATGCTCCACACCAGCGCCGAGACAAAGCCTTCCTCCTTCCCGCGCACAGGCCTGCGCTCCATCGCCCTGGCCGGGCTGCTGACCTGCGGCCTGCCACTGGCGGCCAGCGCCCAGGGGCTCGATGCACAGGGCCTGGCGGCCCTGGATGCCGCCATCCAGCCGCTGGCGCCCAAGATGGTGGAGTGGCGCCGCGACATCCACCAGCACCCCGAACTGTCGGGCCAGGAAGAACGCACGGCCAAGGTGGTGGCCGATCACCTGCGCCGCCTGGGCATGGAGGTGCAGACCGGCGTGGGCGGCACGGGCGTGGTGGGCGTGCTGCGCGGCGGCCGGCCGGGCAAGACCGTGGCGCTGCGTGCCGACATGGACGCGCTGCCCGTGGCCGAGAAGACCGGCCTGTCCTTTGCCTCCAAGGCCAAGGCCCAGTACATGGGCAAGGAGGTTTCGGTCATGCATGCCTGCGGGCACGATGCCCACGTGGCCATGCTCATGGGCGCGGCCGAGGCGCTGGCCGGCATGCGCGCCAAGCTGCCCGGCACGGTGAAGTTCATCTTCCAGCCCGCCGAGGAAGGCGCCCCGGTGGAGGCCGATGCCCACGGCCATGTGCCCAGCTTCGGCGCCAAGGCCATGGTGGAGGCCGGTGTGCTCAAGGACGTGCAGGCCATCTACGGCCTGCACATCACGTCCAACCTGCCGTCGGGCATGGTGGGCTACCGCAGCGGGCCGCTGATGGCGGGTTCGGACAGCCTCAGCATCCAGGTCGAGGGCCGGGGCGGCCATGGCTCGTCGCCGTGGAATGCGGTCGATCCCATCGTCGCGGCCAGCCAGGTGGTGCTGGGCCTGCAGACCGTGGTCAGCCGCCAGCTCAACATCAGCCTGGAGCCGGCCGTGCTGACGATCGGCTCCATCCAGGGCGGCACGCGCTACAACATCATCCCGGACAACGTGGAGATGCAGGGCACGCTGCGCACCTTCGACGAGGACATGCGCCAGGAGGCACACAAGCGCATCACCGCCACGGCCGAGCAGATCGCGGCATCCAGCGGCGCCAAGGCCAAGGTGCGTTTCGGTCCCGTGGCCTATCCGGTGACCACCAACCCCGCCGCACTGACCGAGGCCTCGCTGCCCGCGCTCAAGCTGGCCATGGGCGGCAAGGCCATGGTGATTCCCAAGGTCAGCGGCTCCGAGGATTTCTCGGAGTTCCAGAAGGTGGTTCCGGGCTTCTTCTACTTCCTGGGCGCACCGCCGGCCGGCCAGGATTTCGCGAAGGCGCCGTCCAACCACTCGCCGCTGTTCGATATCGACGAGAAGCAACTGCCCACGGGTGCGCGCTCACTGGCCGCGCTGGCCGTGGACTATCTGCAGCGCAACCCATAGTTATTCGACTCGCCCTGAGCGGCGGAAGCCGCGTCCCGTTGCACGGTGCCCCTGGCTTGAGATCGAGTCCGTGCGAACCGCGTCGGCTCTATTTGGCGCTGGCGATTGCCGATGGGCTTTTCCACCACCGGGCGATGGCAAGGCGGAACGGCAGCAGCAGTGCCACGCCCAGCACCAGCTTCACGCCCAGGTCGCCCAGGGCCCAGGTCACCCAGGGCTCGGCGGCGCCCGCGAAGGCGATGCTCCAGAACAGGAAGGTGTCCAGGCAGGCGGCCAGCAGCGTGGCCACCAGGGGGGCACGCCACCAGCGGCCCGCACGCAGGCGGTGGAACACGCCGATGTCCAGCCACTGCGAGGCAATGAAGGCTGCGCCCGAGGCCAGCGCGATGCGCGGCGGCGCCAGCACCAGCGAGGCGGCCACGGCCACGGCAAAGCCCACCCAGGCCACGCGCCGGGCCTGCTGCGGGCCGAAGCTGCGGTTGACCAGCTCGCTCACCAGGAAGGCGAACGGATAGGTGATGGCGCCCCAGGTCAGCCAGTCGTTGATGGCGTACTGCACCAGGATGTTGGACGACAGCACCACCACGCCCATGGCCGCAATGGCGGCCAGCAGCTGGGTGCGCGAGGGGGCGGCGAAACGGGGCGGACGCGGTGTCATGCTGCGCCACCGGAGCCGCGTGCCCCCGACGAGGGCAGGGGCAGCCCGAGGATGGCGCAGGCCACGGCCTCGCCCACCTTCACGCCATCCACGCCGGCCGACAGGATGCCGCCCGCGTAGCTGGCGCCTTCGCCGGCCGGGTACAGGCCGCGCGTGTTCAGGCTGTGGAAGTCCGCGCCGCGCTCGATCTTCACGGGCGAGGAGGTGCGCGTTTCCACGCCGGTGAGCACGGCATCGTGCATGTCGTAGCCGCGGATCTTCTTGCCGAAGGCGGGCAGCGCCTCGCGCATGGCCTCGATGGCATAGGCGGGCAGCACGTGGTGCAGGTTGGTCAGCGTGATGCCGGGCTTGTAGGAGGGCTCGACCTCGCCCAGCGCGGCCGATTCCTTGCCCGCGATGAAGTCGCCCACCAGCTGGCCCGGCGCGTTGTAGTTGCGCCCGCCCAGCAGGTAGGCCTTGGTCTCCAGCTGGCGCTGCAGCACGATGCCCGACAGCGGGTGCAGCTCGCCGTCCTTGAGGTTTTCCACGCCATGGGTCTTGCCGTCGAAGGCCCAGGCAAAGCTCTTGGCATCGCGCGGGTAGTCGGATGGGTCGATGGCGCAGACCATGCCGGCGTTGGCATTGCGCTCGGCGCGCGAGTACTGGCTCATGCCGTTGGTGACCACGCGCTCGGGCTCGCTGGTGGCCGCCACCACGGTGCCGCCCGGGCACATGCAAAAGCTGTAGACCGCGCGCCCGTTGCTGGCGTGGTGCACCAGCTTGTAGTCGGCCGCACCCAGCAGCGGGTGGCCGGCATGCCTGCCCCAGCGCGCGCGGTCGATCACGCTTTGCGGATGCTCGATGCGAAAGCCCACCGAGAACGGCTTGGCCTCCATGTGCACGCCGCGCTCGTAGAACATGGCGAAGGTGTCGCGCGAGCTGTGGCCCAGGGCCATCACGGCATGGTCGGTCTCCAGCCACTGGCGCTCGCCGCTGTCCTGGTCCAGCACTTCCAGGGCGGTGAGACGGCGGTCCTTGCCCTCGCCTTCGATGCGCATGTCGCACACGCGCTGGCCGAAGCGGATCTCGCCGCCCAGGCGGATGATCTCCTCGCGTATTCCCTCGACCACCTTCACCAGCTTGAAGGTGCCGATGTGCGGATGCGCGGCATAGAGGATCTCGGGCGGCGCGCCGTGGGTGACGAATTCCTGCATCACCTTGCGGCCCAGGTGGCGCGGGTCCTTGATCTGGCTGTAGAGCTTGCCGTCGGAGAAGGTGCCTGCGCCGCCTTCGCCGAACTGCACATTGGACTCGGGCACCAGCTCGCGCTTGCGCCACAGGCCCCAGGTGTCCTGGGTGCGCTCGCGCACCGAGCGGCCGCGCTCGATCACGATGGGCCTGAAGCCCATCTGCGCCAGCACCAGGGCCGCAAAAATGCCGCAGGGCCCGAAGCCCACCACCACGGGCCGGCGCTGCAGGTCGGCAGGCGCCTGGCCCACGGCATGCCAGCGCATGTCGGGCGTGGGGTTCACATGGGCATGGCTGGAGAACTGCTCCAGCAGTGCGGCTTCCTGGCTCTCTTCGGCCAGCGTCAGGTCGACGATGTAGACGGCCAGCAGCTCGGACTTGCGCGCATCGAAGCTGCGCTTGTGCACATGCACGCAGGCAATGGCCTCCTCGGCAATGCCCAGCTGGCGCGCGGCCAGGGCGCGCAGCGGCTCCAGGGGCAGATATTCGGTATGGCTGTCGGGGTGGTATTGCACTGCCGACAGGGGCAGTTTCAGTTCAGAGACGCGGATCATGGCTTGTACCTATCAAGCAGAGGGCCGGCGATGGTAAGCCAAAGTGGGCGACCGCACAGGCTGCGGGCCGCACAGCCTTGGGGTGTGCTCGGGTTCGGATTTTCCGCCAGATATTTCCGGTGCTGGTGCCGTCCCGATCCGGGCACGGACCTTGCATGCAGGGCCGGCCATCCGCGAACGGGGCCCTTCAGTCCCGCTCTGATGGGGTGGCTGCATCTGCGCGAAGTGGTGGTGGAACGGATGTAAGCTCGCGGCAAGCCTGCGGGCGGGTGCTGCCCCAGGTGAACAAGATCAACGCATTCCACGCACCACAAGGAGACATTTCATGAAGCAACCCCCTTCCAGGCAACGCCTGCCTGCATGGCAGTGGATCGGCCTTGCGGCCGCCACGCCGCTGTTCCTCGCATCGTGCGGTGGTGGTGGCAATGGCGGATCGGGCCAGGACGACCTGGCGGCCTGCGCCATCACCTCGGGCGATGGCAGCGTGGTCGTGGGCTCGGGCCTGCCCGGTGATCCGGCCGCACCCGAACCCTCGTCGGGCTACCGCCTCGGCAAGAAGGCCCTGCACACCTCCAAGTACATGGTGGTCACGGCCAACCCGCTGGCGTCCAAGGCCGGTTGCGAGGTGCTCAAGTCCGGTGGCTCGGCCGTGGATGCGGCCGTGGCCGTGCAGATGGTGCTGGGCCTGGTGGAGCCGCAGTCCAGCGGCATTGGCGGTGGCGCCTTCATGCTCTACCGCGATGCGGCCACGGGCAAGGTCGTGGCCTATGACGGCCGCGAGACCGCGCCGGCTGCCGCCACGGAAAACTACCTGCGCTACGTGGACGATGCCACCGACCAGACCGCGCCCAAGCCTTCGGCGCGCTCCAGCGGCCGCTCCATCGGCACGCCGGGCGTGGTGCGCATGCTGGAACTCGCGCACAAGGACTACGGCAAGACCGCGTGGCCCCAGCTGTTCAATTCGGGCATCGACCTGGCCAGCAAGGGCTTTCCCATCAGCGGCCGCATGGCCGCCGCGCTGGAGGGCTCCAAGACGGAGCTGGCGCGCGATGCCGATGCCGCCAAGCTGTACTTCGATGCCCAGGGCAAGCCGCTGGCGCTGGGCGCCAAGTTCGTCAACCAGCCCTATGCCGACACGCTGCGCAGCATCGCCACGGGCGGTGCCGATGCCTTCTACCGTGGCGACCTGGCCCAGGCCATCGTCAGCAAGGTGGGCGTGACGCAGACCGTCTCGGACGGTGCGCCCATCACCCCCGGCAAGACCACGCTGCAGGATCTGGCCAGCTACGAGGCCAAGCGCCGCGAGGCCGTCTGCACCACCTACCGCGCGCGCTACATGGTCTGCAGCATGCCGCCGCCGTCGTCGGGCGGCATCGCCGTGGCACAGGCCATGGGCATTCTGGAGAACTTCGACCTCAAGGCCTATGCGCCCACGGCCATCGATGGCGAGGGCGGCAAGCCTTCGGTGATGGGCGTGCACCTGGTCAGCGAAGCCCTGCGCCTGGCCTATGCCGACCGTGACAAGTACGTGGCCGACACCGACTTCGTGTCCCTGCCCGGCGGCTCGCCGGCCCTGATGCTGGACAAGAGCTACCTGCGCCAGCGCGCCGCCCTCATCTCCACGACCAAGAGCATGGGCACGGCCCAGGCAGGCAACTTCGGCACGCCTTCGCAGGGCGTGGTCGATGTCAAGGAGGCCGGCACCACGCACATGAGCATCGTCGATGCCAAGGGCAACGCGCTGAGCATGACGACCACGGTGGAGTCCAGCATGGGGTCCTTTCACGTCACGCGCGGCTTCGTGCTCAACAACCAGCTGACCGACTTCGCGGCCATCCCCAGCACCGCCGACGGCCCGGTCGCCAACCGCGTGCAGCCGGGCAAGCGCCCGCGCAGCTCCATGGCGCCCACGCTGGTGTTCGACCTGAAGACCGACGGCACCGCCGGCGACTTCAAGATGGCCACGGGCTCGCCGGGCGGCAGCACCATCATCCAGTACGTGACCAAGACCCTGGTCGGCGCGCTGGACTGGGGTCTGGATGCGCAGCAGGCCACGTCGATGGTGGACTTCGGCGCGGCCAACAGCCCGACCACCAACGTGGGCGGCGAGCACCCCAACATCAACACGGCCAATGGCGGCAACGACGATCCGCTGGTCAGCGGCCTGCGTGCCCTGGGCCATGTGGTGTCCATCAGTGCGCAGTCCAGCGGTATTGGCACCATCTTGCGGGTGCAGCGCAATGGGCAGGCGCAGCTGGAAGGTGGGGCTGATCCGCGCCGTGAAGGGCTTGTTCTGGGCGATACCGTTCGCTGATTTCGGTCTGATGATTGACTGAGGAAGGCGCTGCTGGCGGGATGCTGGTGGCGCCTTTTTTGCTGGTTTGCTGGTGGGTCTTTTTTTGACCCTGCCGGGTGGTTGTTTTTCGAGGCCGGGGTTCGGCCCGGCGGCCGACCCGCTTTCTTGTCGCGCGACAAGAAAGCGGGGCAAAGAAGCGCGCCCCAAACTGCCCACGACCCTTCGCTTCGCTGCGGGCGACCTGCGTTGGGCGGGATGCGGGGTGTGCCGCAGAACTCACTCCTTGCGCCTGCGGCGCAATCCGTTCAAACAACTGCGGCAAGCTAGACAACGAAGCAGCCCTGTCCTTCGGCAGGGCTGCCACCCCGCATCCCGCCCAACGCAGGCGTGGGCAGAAGGGGGAGGCTGGGGAACAGCCAACAGCCAACAGCCAACAGCCAACAGCCAACAGCCGGCGCCATCGCTCCGCTCGGCTTCAAACCGGGGCCGAGCGAAGCGAAGGCCCGCACCACCTCCCGTATGTCAGCGCCTGCGGCGTGGTGGTTGCGGGGTTGCAGTCCTGCCGAAGGACAGGACTGCTTCGTGACCTGACTCGCTGCGGTTGTCTGAGCGGCGCGCGAAGCGCAAAGCGAGTTCCGCAGCGAACCCCGCAACCGCCACGACGCAGGTTGCCCCGGAGCGAAGCGCAGGGGTCGCGGGCATTTGGGCGCGTTTCTTTGCCTACTTTCTTATCGCGTGATAAGAAAGTAGGTCGGCCGCCGGGCCGAAACCCGGCCTCGAAAAACAACCACCCGGCAGGGACAAAAAAGCATCCCTGAATGGCAGTCACTCTGAGGGCACACGCCCCATGACTGTCGCCTCAAAGACATGCCCCACCCACCCCAATGCGCAAAAAGACACCCCACCACCCCCCGCAAACCAAGCAACCACGCCACCCCCTGCTATAGAGCCATCAGTCCCGCACCCACGCTGCGCGTTTTCCCCAGACGCACCAACGCTACGGGCTTGCCCGAATCCATGGTTGGCATGCATCCATCTAAATTGAACAGCAGCAAGTTCGATGGTCGTGAGCCTCTGAGGAAGATGGAAATGCAAAGACGAGTGTTTGGCGCATGGATGTGCGCATCGGTCCTGATGACGGGCGCAGCATGGGCGCAGGACAGCTATCCCAGCCGCCCCATCAGTCTGGTCGTGCCCTACGGCGCGGGCGGCGTGACCGACGTGGTGGCGCGTGCGCTGGCACAGGGCATGGGCAAGCAGCTGGGGCAGACCGTGGTGATCGAGAACAAGCCCGGCGCGGGCGCGTCCATGGGCGTGATGGACATGCGATCGGCCAAGCCGGACGGCTACCGCCTGACGCTGGCGCCCGTGAGCATCTTCCGCCAGCCGCACATCCAGAAGGTGCAGTACGACCCGGTGCGCGATCTCAGCTACATCGCCACCTACATGACCTATGACTTCGTGCTGGCCGTGCCCCAGGACTCGCCGTTCAAGACGGTGCAGGACCTGGTCGAGTTCGCCAAGAAGAATCCGGGCGCCGTGGACTACGGCACGCCGGGCAAGTTCACGGCCAACCACGTGGTGATGGCGCTGCTGGAGCAGGCCACGGGCGCACGCTTCACGCATGCGCCCTTCAAGGGCGATGCCGAGGCGCTGAACTCGCTGATGGCCGGCCACATCAAGTCCGGCGTGTACGCCAACACGGTGCTGCCGTACCTGAGCTCGGGCAAGCTGCGCGCGCTGGCCTCGGCCTCCGAGGTGCGGCCCGAGGCCTTTGCCAACGTGCCCACGTTCCGCGAGGCCGGTTATGCCTTCGATGTGCCCTCGCCCTTGGGCATTGCCGGGCCGCGCGGCCTGCCGCCCGAGATCGTGCGCAAGCTCGAAGCCGCCATCAAGGCCGCCATGGACGACCCGGCCTTCCGCCAGGTCGTCGGCAACTACGGCGTGCGCACGCAGTTCCGCGGCAGCCAGGAGTACACGGCGTTCGCCAGGAAGGCGTTCGAGGACGAGAAGAAGATCGTGCAGAACATAGGCCTGGAGGATTGAGGCCGCTACGCGGGCGGCAGCCCGGCCATGGCCCGCAGGTCCACCAGCCGGTCGTACTCGGCCGCCGTGATCAGCCCCAGCTCCACGGCTGCCTCGCGCGGCGCAATGCCGCGTGCCATGGCCTCGCGCGTGATGCGGGCCACGGCGTCATAGCCCAGCACCGGGTTGAGCGCGGTGGCCTGCAGCAGCGAGTGGCTGACCTGCTGCTCCAGCCGCTCCGTGTGTGCCTGCAGGCCTGCCACCAGCTTCTCGGCAAACACGCGGCTGGCGTCGCCCAGCGCGCGCATGGCGCGCAGCAGGTGGTGGATCAGCACGGGCTTGGCCACGTTGAGCTCGAAGTGCCCGGCCGAGCCCGCCAGCGTGACGGTGAGGTGGTGGCCCATGGCCTGGTAGGCGGCCTGCACCACGACCTCGGCCACGGTCGGGTTGCGCTTGCCCGGCATGATGGAGGAGCTCAGCCCATCGTCGGGAAACACCAGCTCCCCCAGGCCGCAGCGCGGGCCTGAGCCCAGCAGGCGGATGTCGTTGGCCATCTTGGCCAGCGAACCGGCCACCACATTGAGTGCGCCCGAGACCTCGATGAGCGCATCGTGCGCGGCCATGCCTTCGAACTTGCAGGGATTGGGCGTGACCGCCAGGCCCGTGAGCGCCTGTATCTCCTCGCAGAAGATCCGGTCGAATCCGGCCGGCGCGTTGAGCCCCGTGCCGGCCGCAGTGCCGCCCTGGGCCAGGCTCCACAGCCGGGGCTGGGTGTCCCGCAGCCGGTGGATGCCGTGGCCCACCTGGTGGGCGAATGTCTCGAAGCTCTGGCCCAGCGTCATGGGCACGGCGTCCATCAGGTGCGTGCGCGCCACCTTGAGCACGCCGGCAAAGGCCAGGGCGCGTTCCTGCAGGCGCTGCTGCAGCTGTTCCAGGGCGGGCAGCAGGTGGTCGCGCAGCTCCAGCGCCGTGGCCAGGTGCATCACCGTGGGAAAGCTGTCGTTGGACGACTGCGAGGCATTGGCATGGTCGTTGGGGTGGACCGGGCTGCGCGTGCCCGGGGGCTGGCCCAGCATCTGGTTGGCGCGGTTGGCGATGACCTCGTTGGCATTCATGTTGGTCTGCGTGCCCGAGCCCGTCTGCCAGATGGTCAGCGGGAAATGCGCGTCCAGCAGGCCGTCGCGCAGTTCGGCGGCTGCGGCCTCGATCACCGCGCCGCGCTGGTCGTCCAGCACGCCCAGGCGCCGGTTGGCGCGCGCTGCCGCCAGCTTCTGCAGCCCGAATGCGCGGTACAGGCCCTGCGGAAAGCGCTCCTCGCCAATGGTGAACAGCTCCAGCGCGCGCTGGGTCTGCGCGCCCCAGAGGCGGTCGGCAGGGATGTGGACGGGGCCGAAGGCATCGTGCTCGATGCGGGTATGAGCTTGGGTCTGTGCCTGGGCCTGGGTGCGTGTCTGGTCCATGGGCTCAGTCCAGCGAGATCTTCGCGTCGGCTGCCACCTTGCGCCAGCGCTCCACCTCGGCGGCCGTGTGGCGTGCCAGGGCTTCGGGCGCGTATTGATCTGCGGGCAGCAGGCGTATGCCCTGGGCGGCCATCCTGTCGGTCCAGGCCTTGTCGGCCAGGGCCTTGGTATAGGCCTGGTAGACCTTTTGCACCACGTCGCGCGGCGTGCCCTTGGGCGCGTAGATGCCGTACCAGGTGGCGGTCTCGAAGCCCGGCAGCAGCTTCTGGCCCAGCGCGGCCGCGCCCGGGAACTGGGGCATGGGCTTGTCCGAGGTGAGGGCGATGGCGCGGATGCGCTCGCCGGCCAGCTGGGGCAGGGCGGTGTTGGTCTGGTCGAACATGGCATCGACCTGGCCCGAGATCACATCGGTCATGGCCGGTGCCGCGCCCTTGTAGGCCACCTGGGTGATCTCCATCTGCGCGCGGCTGGCGAACAGCGCTGCCACCAGGTGCGAGGTCGATCCCACGCCCGCGTTGCCGAAGTTCAGCCGGCCCGGGTTCTGCTCGCCGAAGGCCACCAGCTCCTCGGCCGTCTTGTACGGGGAGTTCTTGCCCACCAGAAGCACCAGCGGCGTGTCGGGGAAGCGGAACACCGCCTCGAAGTCCTTGACCGGGTCATAGGCCAGCTTCTTGTACAGCGACGGCGCCGCGCCCATGTAGCCCATGTGGCCGACCAGGAAGCTGTAGCCGTCGGGCGCCGAGCGCGCCGCCTTGGCCGCGCCGATGGTGCCGCCCGCACCCGGAACGTTCTCGATGATGATCTGCTGGCCCAGCTGGGTGCTGGTGCGCTGGGCGATGTCGCGCGCCATGGCGTCCGTGGGGCCGCCGGCCGCGAAGGGCACGATCCAGGTCAGCGGCTTGGCGGGGTAGCCGCCCTGGGCGTGCGCGGCCAGGGCGAAGGTGGTGGCGGCCAGGGCAAGGGCCAGGCGTGGCAGGCGGGGAAGATGGAAAGGCATGGTGTTGTCTCCTGTAGTGCTGTGTTCTGTCCTGGGCCGGGATGTCAGCGGCCGCTGGCTGTATGGGCGCGCGACAGCGCAAGGGCGCGGTCCACCATCTGCTGGGCCTCGCCCAGGTAGTTGCGCGGGTCGGTGAGGCGCTGCAGCGCCGCGCGGTCGAAATGGGCCGTGACTTCGGGCAGGCGGGCCAGCGCATCGGCCAGCGTGCCGCCCTCGGCGTTGACGCTGCGGCAGGCGGCATAGACGATGTCGTGCGCCTGCTGGCGGCCCGTGTGCGGGGCCAGGCCCATCATCACGGCCTCGGCCACGATCAGACCGTCGGTCATGTCCAGGTTGCGGGCCATGCGTTCGGGATCGACGATGAGGCCGCCGAGCATGAAGCGCGCCTGGTGCAGGGCGCCGGCCGAGAGCACGAAGCTCTCGGGCAGGGCCACCCATTCGGCGTGCCAGGGGCCGGTGGCGCGCTCCAGGTCCTGGACCATGGCGTCCAGCATCAGGCCCGCATGCTGGCGCACGGCCTTGGAGGCGGCCAGCATCAGCTCGCTGGAGATGGCGTTGCGCTTTTGCGGCATGGTGCTGCTGGCGCCGCGCCCCGTGACGAAGGGCTCGAACACCTCGCCGAACTCGGTGGAGGACAGCAGCATCACGTCGTAGGCGATCTTGCCCAGCGAGCCGGTGACCAGGGCCAGGAAATTCACGGCCTCGGCCAGGCCGTCGCGCGCCACATGCCAGGTGGTGGCGGGCACGCCCAGGCCCAGTTCTTCCATCAGCAATTGCTGCACTTCCAGGCCCCGGCCGCTCAGCGAGGCCAGCGTGCCTGCCGCCCCCGCGAACTGGCCCACCAGCACGCGCGGGCGCAGTTCCTGCAGGCGCTGGGCATGGCGGTCGAACATGGCCAGCCAGATGGCGGCCTTGTAGCCGAAGGTGATGGGCAGGGCGTGCTGCAGGTGCGTGCGGCCGGCCATGGGCGTGTCGCGGTGGCGTTCTGCCAGGTCGGCCAGGATGGTGCGCAGCGCGGCGATGTCGGCATCGACCAGGTCCAGCGCATCGCGCACCTGCAGCACGGTGGCGGTGTCCATGATGTCCTGGGTGGTGGCGCCCCAGTGGATGTAGCGGCCTGCGTCGCCGCACTGTTTCACCAGCTGGTGCACCAGCGGCAGGATGGGGTAGCCGACAATGTCGGTTTCCTTGCGCAGCAGCTCGAAGTCCAGCGCTTCGAGGCTGCAGCGCTGCGCGATCTCGTGTGCGGCCTCGGCCGGAATCACGCCGCAGCGGCCCTGGGCGCGTGCCAGCGCGACCTCGACCTCGATGTAGCGCGACACCAGCGCGCTGTCGGCGAAGATGGCGCGCATGGCGGGGGTGCCGAAGGCGTCGCGGAACAGCAGCGAATCGATGGCGGTGCTGGAGGTGAAGGACGGAAGGGTCATGGTGCGCAATTGCGATTAAGTTCGGACATATCGATATTTTTATTTATGTACGTACATTACGAACATCCGGGTTTGCCTGGGGTGAGGGCCTGCGCCCATGGCTGAGACACGCTATGCCCAGGTGGCGCGCGACCTGTCCGAGCGCATTGCCTCGGGCGAATACGCCGTGGGCGCCCTGCTGCCCACCGAGCTGGAGCTGTGCGACCGCTATGGCGTGAGCCGCCACACCGTGCGTGCGGCGATTGCCGAGCTGCAGCAGTCGGGGCTGGTATCGCGGCGCAAGAAGGTGGGCACGCGCGTGGAGGCGGCGCAGCCCCATGCGCACTACCGCCAGGCGCTGACCTCGCTGGAGGACCTGGTGCAGTTCGGCGCCACCCATGTGCGCGAAGTGCGGCGCATCGAAGAGGTGGTGCTGGACCAGGACCTGGCCGCCGAGCTGGACTGCCCGGCCGGCAGCCGCTGGCTGGCCATCTGCAGCCTGCGCCGCGACGGCGCCGCGCCACACCTGCCCATTGCCTGGACCGTGGTCTATGTGGATGCGCAGCGCTTTGACACGCAGGAACTGGCCCAGCGCGTGCGCGCCGCGCCCGAGATGCTGGTCAGCAGCCTGCTGGAGCAGCAATACGGCCTGCGCATCGCGCGGGTGCGGCAGGCCGTGGTGGGGGCGCTCATTCCCGAGGCGCTGTCGGAGGAATTGCAGGCCCCGGCCGGGTCAGCGGCGCTGAAGATCGTGCGCCGCTACCTGGATACCGATGGGGAGTTGATGGACCTCAGCGTGACCTTGCACCCTGCCAGCCGCTACACATTGCATACGCAGCTGGACCGGGATCTGGCGAGCGTCTAGCCGTTGGCGTTGGCAGCTTCCGAGCCCTGCTCTGCGAGGAAGCCGCCGCTCTGGTGCGACCACAGCTTGGCGTAGATGCCGCCCAGCTCCAGCAGTTGCTGGTGCGTGCCCTGCTCGACGATCTGGCCCTGGTCCATGACGATGAGCCGGTCCATGGCCGCGATGGTCGACAGGCGGTGGGCGATGGCGATCACGGTCTTGCCGTGCATGAGGCTGTCCAGGCTTTGCTGGATGGCGGCCTCGACCTCGCTGTCCAGCGCGCTGGTGGCCTCGTCCAGCAGCAGGATGGGCGCGTCCTTGAGCATCACGCGCGCAATCGCCACGCGCTGGCGCTGGCCACCCGACAGCTTGACGCCGCGCTCGCCCACCTGGGCGTCGTAGCCGCTGCGGCCCTTGAGGTCGGTCAGCGTGGCGATGAAGTCCGAGGCCTCGGCCTTGTCCGCGGCGGCCAGCATCTCCTGCTCGGTCGCATCGGGGCGGCCGTAGAGGATGTTGTCGCGCATGGAGCGGTGCAGCAGCGAGGTGTCCTGCGTCACCATGCCCACGGCGCCGCGCAGGCTGTCCTGCGTGACGGTGCGGATATCCTGCCCGTCGATGGTGATGCGCCCGCCCTGGGGTTCATGGAAGCGCAGCAGCAGGTTCACCAGCGTGGACTTGCCCGCGCCCGAGCGGCCGATCAGGCCGATGCGCTCGCCCGCGCGAATGTGCAGGTTCAGGTGGTCGATCACCTGCTTGCCGCCGTCCTTGTAGGCAAAGCTCAGGTCCTCGAAGGCGATGGCGCCGTGCGTGACCTGCAGCGGCCTGGCGTCGGGCGCATCCACGATGGTGCGCGGCTTGGTCAGCGTGAGGATGCCGTCCTGGATGGTGCCCACGTTCTCGAACAGGCCCGTCATCTGCCACATCACCCAGTGCGAATAGCCCATCAGCCGCAGCGCCATGGCAATCACCGCTGCCACCACGCCCGCGCTGGCCTGGCCGGCAGACCACAAGTACAGCGCCGTGCCCGTGGAGCCCACCAGCAGCATCGTGATCATCAAGTGGTTGGTGATCTCGAACAGGCTGACCAGCCGCATCTGCGCATAGCCGGTGGACTTGAAGGCGTCCATGGCGTTGCGCGCGTACTCGGCCTCGCGGCGCGTGTGGGCGAACAGCTTGACGGTGGCGATGTTGGTATAGGCATCGGTCACGCGGCCCGTCATCATGGAGCGCGCGTCGGCCTGCTCCTTGCCGATCTTGCCCAGGCGCGGGACAAAGTAGAAGCAGGCGCCGATATAGGCCAGCAGCCACAGCGCGAACGGAATCATCAGCCGCCACTCGAAGCTGGCCGCCAGCACCAGGATGCCGATCATGTAGACGCTCACGCCCACCAGCACATCGACCACCATGAACACCACTTCGCGCACCGACAGCGCCGTCTGCATGATCTTGGTGGTGATGCGGCCCGCGAACTCGTCCGCATAGAACGACATGCTCTGGCCCAGCATCAGCCGGTGGAACACCCAGCGCAGGCGCATGGGGAAATTGATGGCCAGCACCTGGTGCATCACTGCCGTGTGAAAGGCCAGCAGCAGCACGCTGGACAAGAGGATGGCGGCAATGCCCCAGACCGTGCCGCGCTGCTGCTCCCAGAAGCCTGCCGGCGACACGGTGGAAAGCCAGTCCACCACATGGCCCATCAGGGCGAACAGCGCCGCCTCGTAGACGGCCAGCAGCGCCGAGGTGCAGGTCAGCAGCGCGATCCAGCCGCGCATGCCTTGCGTGCAGGCCCAGATGAAGGCAAAAAAGCCCTTGGGCGGGACCGTGGGCTCGACGCTGGGATAGGGCGGGACGCGTTTTTCAAAGAAACCGAACAAGATTTTTGTACTCCTTGGTCAGACCATCGTAGGCCAGAGTCGGGTTTGCCCGATGCGCGTTCAGCATGACCTTTGGGCGCAACATGTTTTGTAAGAGATCTCCACACAACTGTCATACGCGTGGGTTCGCGCCCGGATTTCAGTGCAGGGGGAACACCGCGCCGTGGGGAAGATTGTCCGCGTCCGGGGCCGCTTCGTTGTGCGCGAATGGGGAATGCAGCATGCCGCTGGCGGCAACAAAAAAGGCCTCTTGCGAGGCCTTGTGTTTCATGCCGCAGTGCAGTGCACTGCAGCGGGCGGGGCTTGCCGCCGGTCAGGCAGGCAGAAAGCCTTCCACCGACAGGTAGCGCTCGCCCGTGTCGTAGTTGAAGCCCAGCACCTTGGCGCCTGCGGGCAGCTCGGGCAGCTTTTGCGCGATGGCGGCCAGCGTGGCGCCCGAGGAGATGCCTACCAGGATGCCTTCCTCGCGGGCCGAGCGGCGTGCGTACTCGCGCGCGGGTTCAGCCTCGACCTGGATCACGCCGTCCAGCAGGCTGGTGTCCAGGTTCTTGGGCACGAAGCCTGCGCCAATGCCCTGGATGGGGTGGGGCGAGGGCTGGCCGCCCGAGATCACGGGCGAGGCGGCAGGCTCCACGGCAAAGACCTTGAGCTGGGGGAACCTGGCCTTGAGCACCTTGGCCACGCCGGTCAGGTGGCCGCCCGTGCCCACGCCGGTGATCAGCACATCCAGGCCTTCGGGGAAGTCGGCCAGGATTTCCTGGGCCGTGGTGCGCACATGCACGTCGATGTTGGCGGGGTTCTCGAACTGCTGGGGAATCCAGGCGCCGGGCGTCTGGCTGGCCAGTTCCTGGGCGCGGGCGATGGCGCCCTTCATGCCCTTTTCCTTGGGCGTGAGGTCGAAGCTGGCGCCGTAGGCCAGCATCAGGCGGCGGCGCTCGATGCTCATG
This sequence comes from Delftia sp. WY8, assembly GCF_018437695.1. Classification (NCBI taxonomy): domain Bacteria; kingdom Pseudomonadati; phylum Pseudomonadota; class Betaproteobacteria; order Burkholderiales; family Comamonadaceae; genus Delftia; species Delftia sp. WY8. Next base: position 2,476,288 of record NZ_CP049795.1, on the reverse strand, counting down.
CTCTCGGGCATGACCAGCACCAGCTTGTAGCCCTTGACGGCGGCCACCAGGGCCAGGCCCACGCCGGTGTTGCCGCTGGTGGGCTCGATGATGGTGCCGCCGGGCTGCAGGGCGCCGGACTTCTCGGCGTCCTCGACCATGGCCAGGGCGATGCGGTCCTTGATGGAGCCGCCGGGGTTGCCGCGCTCGGACTTGATCCACACATTGGCACCGGCGCCGAACAGGCGGTTGATGCGCACATGGGGCGTGTTGCCAATCGTTTGCAGGATGTTGTCAGCTCTCATCGGACCTCCGCGATTTTGGGGTGGTGGTTGGACAGTCGGGGGTGGTGCGCAGACGCTGCGCGAAAACCAGGCATTCATTGTGCACGCAGCTGTTCTATGCATGGGCTATATCGATATGGCCTGGACGGCTAACATCGCCGCATGAATCTACGGTTCCTGGAAACCTTTGTCTTGCTGGCCGAGCTGCGCAATTTCCGCATGACGGCCGAGCGGCTGTACACCACGCAGGCCGCCGTCTCCAGCCGCATCGCCACGCTGGAGCAGGAGTTCGGCGTGCGCCTGTTCGACCGCGGCGTGCGCGAGGTCACGCTCACGGCCGACGGCGCCAAGGCCCTGGTCCATGCCGAGCGCATGCTGCGCCTCATGCGCGAGATGCGCGAGGACATGCTGGACAAGCAGGCCTATGCGGGCGTGATCCGCATCGGCGCCATCGAGTCCATCGTGCACAGCTGGTTCCCCGATTTCCTGGCGCTGCTGCAGCAGCGCTATCCGCGCCTGCAGGTGGAGATTGCCTGCGACACCACGCTGCACATGTCCGACCAATTGGTGAAGGGGCAGCTGGACCTGTCGCTGCAGGCCAAGCCCGTGACGGCGGCCGGCGTGGGCCATCTGTCGCTGGGTGAATTTCCCATGGCCTGGGTGGGCAGCCCCAAGCTGGGCATCGGCGACGAGACCCTGAGCCTGGCCGAGCTGGCGGCCTTTCCCATCATGTGCTTTGCGCGCGGCTCCGAGCCCTATGCGGTGATCGAGCAGTTGTTCTCCACTGAAAGCAGCGCCTCGGTGCACCTGAACTGCATTGCCTCGGTGGCCACCATGATCCGCGTGGTCTGCGACGGCCTGGGCGTGGCCGCCGTGCCGCCGGCCATCATCCAGCGCGAGCTGGCCGAGCAGCGCCTGCGCCTGCTGCGCGTGGACCGTGAGTTCCCCTCGCTGCCGCTGGTGGCCTGCTACCGCAATGACCACCAGAACCCGCTGACCGAAGTGGTGGCGCGCGCGGCCGAGGAGACCGCCGCCGCCTTTGCGCTGAACCACGGCCAGGCCGTGGCGCGGCTGCCGGGCAGCGGCCTGGGCGGCTAGGCCCGAGGCCGTCTGGTCGATCAGCCCTGCGCCGAAGCCAGCAGCTGCTCCACGGCCAGGGCCACGGACAGCAGTCGCCGGTCCTGCCCGCCGAGGCCGGCCAGGCTCAGGCCCACGGGTGCCTCGCCTGCGCGGTGGCAGGGCAGGGAGATGGCGCAGCCGTCGAGGAAGTTGATCAGCGTGGGGTTGCGCAGGATCAGGCCGTTGGCGCCGAAGTAGGCCTCGTCGCTCTGCGTGAGGTCGGCGATCTTCGGGGCGACCACGGGCACGGTGGGCATGACGATCAGGTCATGGTCGGCCATCTGGGCGCTCACGGCGGCAATCCACTGCCTGCGGCGTGCCAGCAGGTCGATGTAGTCGGCCGCGCTGATGTCCTTGCCGCGCAGGATGCGCGTGCCCACGCGCGGGTCGTACTCGGACAGGCGCGTGGCGATGTGCTGGCGGTGCCAGGCCCAGGCCTCGGCGGCCGTGAAGCCGCCCTTGGAATTGATGTCGGCCAGCTCGCCGAAGGGCGCGACCACGGCATGGGTGATGTGGGCGCCCGCCTGCGACAGCCGGGCCAGCGTGCGCTCCCAGGCCGCGGCCACGGTGGCGTCCATGCCGTCCAGCACCACGTTGGTGGGTGCCAGCAGGCGCAGGCCCTGCAGCGGCGCGGCATGCAGCTCGCCCAGCGGCTCGCCGGAGAGGATGGCATCCAGCGTGGCGCAGCAGCGCACGCTGGGCGCCAGCGGGCCGATGGAGTCCAGGTTGGCCGACAGCGGCAGCACGCCTTCCATGCTCACGCGGCGCGCCGTGGGCTTGAAGCCCGTGAGCCCGCACAGCGCCGAAGGAATGCGCACCGAGCCGCCCGTGTCCGAGCCGATGGCCGCCATGGCCATGCCGTCGGTGACCGAGATGGCCGCGCCCGAGGACGAGCCGCCCGGGATGCGGCCGCCGTCCTCGTCACGCTGCCAGGGATTGCGCGGCGTGCCGTAGTGCGGGTTGATGCCCAGGCCCGAGTAGGCGAACTCGGTCATGTTGGTCGTGCCCACGATGACGGCGCCGGCCTGGCGCAGGCGCTGCACCACTTCGGCCGTGCGCTGCGCGGGCGGTGCGTCGGCCAGCAGGCGCGAGCCGCCCAGCGTGGGAAAGCCGGCGATGTCGAACAGGTCCTTGACCGAGACCGGCAGGCCCTCGATGGGCGAGCGCGCCAGGCCGGCCGCACGCAGCACGTCGCTGGCACGGGCCTCGGCCAGGGCCGCGCCCTGGAACACGCGCGTGAACACCTTGGGGCCTTCCCCCAACATGGTGCGGGCCAGGGCCTGCTCGGTCAGCTGCACCGAGGTGGTTTCGCCGCCATGCAGGCGCTGTGATGCCAGTTCCAGGCTGGGCAGGGGGAGGGCTTGGGTCATGTGGGAAGTCCTGTGGGTGAAGGCGGGCGTGGGCGGATCGGAGTCGCGGCTCAGGCCACGACGTCCAGCAGTTCGCTGCGGTAGCTGTGGCGGATGGAACGCTGGCTGCGGGGATCGTACAGCTCCATGGAGAACTGCGTCGAGGGGCGGATGCCGCCGATGGCGCCCACCGTGCCGCAGGTCATGCCGCAGCCTGCGGGCAGCAGATCCTTGCCGCCCGTGAAGCCTGCGATCAGGTCCTGGGGCGTGCGCAGGCTGGCCAGCGTGCCTTCCTGGTAGAGCACCTCGCGGCCGTCTTCCACGATCCACGAGCGCACGACCAGCTCATCCCAGTGGCCGGCCACGTCGGCAAAGCGCCAGGCCTGGGTGGCCACGGGCTTGACGCAGGCCTGCTTGGAAAAGGCCACGCTGTAGGCTTCCAGCTTGCGGTCCGTGTGGTCGGAGGCCAGGCTCACGAACATCTCGCCTTCGTGCGTGAACACGAAGACCTCGACCTCGCCCGAGGAGTCCGGGCCCAGCACCTGCAGCGCGCTGTGCTGGCTCAGCTGGTTGCTGGAGATGCGGTAGTACAGCGGCACGGCGCTGGGGCGCGGGATGCCGATGGCGGCCAGCTCCTCAATGTGGTGCTCGATGGCCTCGCGGTCGCGGCCGGCCCAGCCGGCGACGATGAGGGTGTCGAATTCAGGGGCGAAGGTCTGGCCTTCGGGGGTGGTGAACTGCAGTTGCATGGCAGGCGATCCAGGGGGAATTCGGGGCCGCGGGCCCCGGTGAGAAAACGCGGAAGTCAGGCTGTGGCGTGCGGAGGGCGTGGAGCGGCACCGCACGCGCAGGCCTCACTGCTTCCTGACGAAGAGCACGACCAGGAAGGCCGCCAGGAATTCGAGGGCTGCCACGAAGTACAGGCCTGAGGACAGCGATCCCGTGCTGGTCTTGAGCGCGCCGATCATGTAGGGCGCCACGAAGCCGGCCAGGTTGCCGATGGAGTTGATCAGCGCAATGCCGCCGGCCGCCGCCGTGCCGGCCAGGAAGGCGGCAGGAATCGACCAGAACACGGGAAAGGCCGCGAGGATGCCGATGGAGGCCAGCGTCAGCGCGCACAGGGCGAGCACGGCGTTGTGCAGGAACAGGCCCGTGAGGATCAGGCCCGCCGCCGCGATCAGTGCGGACAGGGCGCAGTGCATGCGGCGCTCGCCGGTCTTGTCCGAATGCATGCCGTTCCAGACCATGGCCAGCGTGCCGGCCAGGAAGGGAATGGCCGAGATCAGGCCGATCTGCAGCGTGTTCTGGATGCCGATCTCCTTGATGATGGACGGCGACCAGAACGCGATGGTGGCGTTGCCGCTGACGATGCAGAAATACACGGCGGCGCACAGCCACACGCGGTAGTTGCGGCAGGCATCCAGGAAGGACACATGCTTGTGGCCGCCCTGGTTCTCGGCCTCCACGGCGGCGGTCACGGCGCGCTGCTCGGCCGCGCTCAGCCACCTGGCGTTGGCGGGCTTTTCGGGCAGGTACAGCAGCACGAAGAAGCCGGCGATCACCGAGGGAATGCCTTCCAGGATGAACAGCCACTGCCAGTTGGACAGATGGCCCACGCCCTGCATGCCATTCATGATGGCGCCCGCAATCGGGCCGCCCACCGCGCCCGCAATGGCGAACGAGGTCATGAACAGGCCGTTGACGCGCGCCCGGTGGCGGGCCGGGAACCAGTAGGTCAGGTACAGCACCACGCCGGGGAAGAAGCCGGCCTCCACCACGCCCAGCACGAAGCGCAGCACGTAGAACATGGTGGGCGTGGTCACGTAGGCCATGGCCATGGAGGCCGCGCCCCACAGGATGGTGATGCGCGCCAGCGTCTTGCGCGCGCCGATCTTCTCCAGCAGCAGGTTGCTGGGCACTTCGAACAAAAAGTAGCCGATGAAGAAGATGCCTGCGCCCAGGCCGTAGATGGCCTCGCTGAACTGCAGGTCGTCCAGCATCTGCAGCTTGGCGAAACCGACGTTGACGCGGTCTATCCAGGCCAGGATGAAGAGCAGGACCAGAAAAGGGATCAGGCGCCAGGCGATCTTGCGGTAGGTGGCGTCCATGTCGAGGGACGCGGCCTCGCCGGCGCCTGTGCTCTGTGCGAGGGGGTGTGCGGCGGATGCCGGGCTGCTCATGGGGTGTCTCCTGTCTTCGAAAGTGCAGCGGGCACACGGGCCAGGCCGCTGGGACCGGGCCCGTGTGTCGTGGGAACCTCAGGCGTCTGGCGCTTGCAGCGGTTCCTTTGGCGGCAGTATCGAAAGGCAGGACAGGGCTGTCCAACAAGAAATTATGAGCAGGCCTGAATGCAAATTCTTATGGGCAGCAATGGTGCGGGCGCCGCACCGGCATGCGGCATGCGTGCACCATTTGCGCTCGGGAAAACCCTGATTTTTTCAGGCGGTGGCGGCGGCACGCGGTGCGCGCAAAGGCTGCTTCCACAGCTCGGCCAGCAGCAGGCCGCCGATGGTCAGCACGCCGCCCACGGCGTGGTAGGCCGCCAGGGGCTCGCCCAATGCCATGAAGGCGATCACGGCCGTGAAGATGGGCACGAGGTTGAAGAACATGCTGGAGCGGCCCGGCCCGATGCGCGCCACCGACATCATCCACAGCAGCGGCGCGGCGATGGAGGCCATGATGCCCGCAAAGCCCACCAGCGGCAGGTTGGCCGCGTTCAGCCCCGTGCGCGGCGCCATCAGGAACAGCGGCAGCTGCGCGATCACGGCCACCAGGATCTGCAGGTACAGCAGTTGCACCGTGGCCAGGCGCGGCATGGGCCAGCGCTTGAGCAGGATGTTGTAGACGGCATAGGCCAGCATGGCCACGAACATCAGCGCGTCACCGCCATTGAGGCCCTGGGTGAGCAAGGTGGCAGGCTGCCCCGAAGACACCACCAGGGCCACGCCCGCAATCGCCAGCACGCAGCCCAGCACGGCGCCCCGGCTCAGCGCCTGGCCCAGCATGGCGGTGGACAGGCCCAGCACCATCATGGGCGTGAGCGAGCCGATCAGGCCCATGTGCGTGGCCGATGTCATATGGGCCGCGTAGTAGGCCAGGCTCTGGTAGATCACCATGCCCAGCATCCCCAGCACGATGAGGCGCGGCAGCAGCGGCCGGATGTCGGCGCGCTGGCGCCAGATGGACGGCAAAAGGAAGGGCGTGAACAGCACGGCTGCCACCAGCCAGCGGTAGAAACCGATCTCGGCCGCGCCGATGCTGTCGGCCGCCATCTTGCTGACCACGGTATTGACCGACCAGATGAGCACGGCGATCAAAGGGAAAAGGTAAGACCCCATTGGAAGACTCCTAAGACTGGTCCTATGATCGTTCTGTCCGACTTGGAGTGCATCCCTGGTTTCGGACAATCGATAGCGCAACCCGGACCATCCGCCATGCCCCGTCCCAGCAAGCCCATGCGCATCCAGAACGTCGAGGATGTGCCGGGCGAGTACTACTTCCGCTACGACGAATTCGGCGCCGACACCGAGGTGCCGCCGCACAGCCACAGCTGGGGTCACCTGAACTACACGCCCCACGGCAGCATGTGCATGGACACGGCAGGCCAGCGCTGGGTCTCGCCGCCGCAGTACGGCGTCTGGGTGCCGCCCGGCGTGGTGCACAGCTGCCATGTGGCGCACGCCGTGGTCTACCGCTCGGTCTACCTGGCGCCTGCGTTGTGCAGGGAGCTGCCGGCGCAGCCGTGCTCCATGCGCATCGGCGCCATCGTCAAGGCCATCCTGGCCGACTTTGCCGTGCGCGACGTGCACATTCCCGCCACCGACGCCGACCTGCGCCTGGCCCGTGTGCTCTACGACCAGTTGCGGGCCGTTCCCGTGGAGCCCGGCTATCTGCCGGCCGCCGAACACCCGGCCCTGGTCGAAGTGCTGACCCGCATGCGCGCTGCGCCCGAGGACCACCGCAGCCTGGCCCAATGGGCCGCCAGCGTGCACATGACCGAGCGCACCCTGGCACGCCACTGCCAGCGCGAGCTGGGCATGGGCCTGGGCGAATGGCGCCAGCGCATGCGCTACCTGCTGGCCATCGACGCGCTGGAGGCCGGCCTGAGCGTGCAGCAGATCGCCTATGACCTGGGCTACAGCACGCCCTCGGCCTTCATCGCCATGTTCCAGCGCGAGGCCGGCACCTCACCCGAACAATTCCGCCGCGAGTTCTGCATGCCGCCGTGAGGCTGTTGCGCCATCTGTCTGCAGCCTGGCCCCAGCCGCGAGATAATGCCGCCCGTGAAGCACGCCAGACCGCCGCTGGTGCAATCGTGGAAACACGGCACTGGAGGAACGTCCGGACTGCACAGGGCAGCGTAGCAGCTAACGGCTGTCCACCGTGAGGTGAGGATCAGAGCAACAGAGACGAGTCGGGGACATGTGCCGCCAACTTGGTGTTCTATGGGGTGCCAGCGCAAGCTGGCGACGGATGGCGCAAGCCAGACGCCCAGGCGAAAGCCTGGGCCCCATAGCCACCCGGGGACGCGGAACGCGTCCCCGGGTGAAACGGGCAATCTCTACGCGCAGCAATACCAAGTAGGCACACGTTGACGGGGCCCCCGGAGTGTGCGGGTAGGTAGCACCGAGCCGGGCGGCGACGCCCGGCCCAGATTAATGGCGGTCACATGCGGGCAACCGCGTGCACAGAATCCGGCTTATCGGCGCGCTTCACACTTTCTTCCATGCCCCGCCACCGGCGGGGCATTTTCATGGGCGGTTCAGAACTGGTATTTGGCCGTCAGCAGCAGCCTGCGCGGCACGCCGAAATAGTTGCCGCCGTTGTTCGTGCCCAGGGTCTCGAAGTAGCGGCGGTCGAACAGGTTGCTGACGTTCATCTGCAGGTCCAGCTGCCGGTTCACCCGATAGCCGATGACCAGGTCGGCCACGGCATGGGCGGGCTGGCGGATTGCATAGCCCTCGGCGCTGGTCAGCGACTCGGACGTGGTGCGGCTCTGGTAGCGCAGGCCGCCGCCCACGCGCCATGCGCCCAGCTCGCCGCCCAGGTGGTACATGGCCGACAGCTTGAGCTGGTGGCGCGGCGTGTAGCTGGCATAGGGCGCGCCCTTGGCGCCTTCGGTGCTGTCGCTGGCGATCTCGGCCTGGGTGAAGGTATAGCCAAGGCCGGCGTTCAGGCGCGGCAGGATCTCGCCGCTGATGTCCACGTCCAGCCCCTTGCTCCTGACCTTGCCGACGGAGCGGTAGCAATTGGTCTTCACCGTGCAGGAGTTGATGTCCGCGATGGCCTGGGGCAGGTTGTCCTGCGTGGTGTTGAACACGGCAACGGCCAGGTTCACGCGCTCGTCCAGGTAGCTGCCCTTGAGGCCCAGCTCGAAGTTGCGGCCCTCCACCGGCGCCAGCATGCTGCCTGAGACATCCAGAAAATCCTGCGGCCGGAAGATGCTGGTGTAGCTGGCATAGGCCGAGTAGGTCTTGCTGATGTCATAGGTCAGCGCCGCATAGGGCGTGGCATGGGCTTTCTCGCTGAATTCGCGCTCCCGGCTCCAGCTGCCCTGGCGCTGGACGTTGGTGAAGTCGTACCAGTCCAGGCGCGCGCCGGCGATCAGGTTCAGTGGCTCGGCCAGCAGGAAGCGGCCCGTGGCGTAGGCCGAGGTCAGCGTGGTCTTCTGGCGGCGCGTCCACAGGTCTTCGGCCAGCAGGCCGGAGCGGTCCAGCGAGTCGGGGTTCCAGGTATAGGGATCGACGCCATTGGCGATCAGCCATTCCCCCGTGGGCGACAGGTAGCTGTAGCCCTGGTCGCTCCAGCGGATGGTGCGGCGGCTGACGCCGAAGGCCAGGTCATGCTCGCGGCCGAACAGGCGCACGGGGCCCTGAGCCGAGGCATCGAGGCTGAGCTGGCGCTTGTCGTAGTCGTACAGGCCGCCGGCCACGTCGTAGCGCGTGCGGCCCTGGTCGTCCAGGCCGCCCGAGACCAGGTAGGCGCCGTCCAGCGCGGACTTGGCCCGCAGGGCGCGCGCGGCCAGCCTGGCCTTCCAGCCGTTGTCGAAGCGGTGCTCCAGGTCGGCGAACAGGCTGACCTCCTTCTTGTCCCATTTGCTCCAGGAGGGCGAGAAACGCCTGGATCGCGCAATGTCGAGGAAGGAGCCATCAAAGCCCATGGGCACGCCCATCCATTGCGAGCCGGGGTTGTCTTCGTTCACATAGGAGCCGCCCACGCTCAGCGTGGTGTCGCGGCCCAGGTCGAACTCGGCGGTGCCGTACAGCAGCTGGCGGCGGCTGCTATAGCCATCGATGAAGTGGTCGCGCGACTGGGCCGAAGCCACCACACGCCCGCGTGCCGAGCCGTCCTCGTTGAGGGCGCCGCCCACATCGAGCTCGCCCACGGCCTGGTTCCAGCTGCCGCCGCGCAGGGTGACCGAGCGCTGGGTGGTGCGCGGCGCGCGCTTGCGCACGAAGTTGATGGTGCCCGAAGGGTCGCCCACGCCCGTCATCAGCCCCGTGGGGCCGCGCACCACTTCCACGTGGTCGTACATGGCCATGGTGTCGTAGGTGGAGGTGTCGGTTTCATACGAGACGGGCACGCCGTCCTGCAGGAACGAACCGATCACGAACCCGCGCGAGAAGTAGCGCGCCCGGTCGTCGCTCCAGCGGTTGATGGTGATGCCGGTGGCGCTGTTGGCCACGTCGTCGATGGACAGCATGCCCTGGTCGTCCATCTTCTGGCGCGTGACCACGGTGAGGGACTGGGGCGTCTCGCGGATGGACAGCGGCAGCTTGGTCGAGGTGCTCATCAGCCCCGTGGTGTAGGAGCCCGAGCCCTCGGTGGTCGTGGTCTCGCCCACGGCGGACACCGTGACTTCGGGCAGGGCCACGGTGCCGGCGGGCTTTTCCACCACCAGCGTGCCCTGGCTCACATGGCCTTCCAGCCCGCTGCCGCGCAGCAGCCGGGCCACGGCGGCGGCGGTGCTCAGGCGCCCTTCCACGGCGGGCGCACGGCGGCCCTGCACCAGTTCGGGCGCGGCCAGCAGCTGCAGGCCGGCCTGGCGGGCCAGTTGGGCCAGCGCCTGGTCCAGCGGCTGGGCGGGAATGTGGAAGTCGGTGCTGGCGGCCGTGGCCGGGGCCGGTGCTGCCTGGGCCAGTGCGGCTGGAGCGGCTGGAGACAGCTGCAGGGCCAGCAGCGCGATGGCCGCCGCAACGGCATGGTGGCGGGCAAGGCGGGAAGGCTTGGAGGGGAATGAAGACATGGAAGGTCCCGTGGCGGATCTGGGCAATGGCGATTCCCGGGATGCGAATGCGTCGCGTTCCCGGGTCCTCATGCCTATACGAACGGGCGCAGGCATTCCCTCACGCCTGGTGCGCATGCGCCGTGCATTCCGGGGCCATGGGCGCTCCGGGGCTATGGGCGCATCAGCTGCGGCGGCGGATGACCAGGGTGCGCCCGGTTCCCGGGCCCTGTTCCTCTTCCTGCACGCTGACCGGCAGGGTGCGCGGCAGCATGCGCAGCCAGCCCTGGGCCGCCGCAATGCGCACGCGCCCCAGCACGGGCAGGGCGGCGGCGTCGGGCTCCACGCGCAGTGGCTGCAGGCTGTAGCGCTCCAGGCGGCGGGCAACCTCGGCCAGCGGCGTGTTCTGGAAGTCCAGCCAGCCCTCGCGCCAGGCGGCCACTGCCGCAACCGTTTGCACGGCGGCCGTCTGGCCTGGCGCCAGGCGCAGCATCTGGCCTGCGCCCAGTGCATGCCGGGCGCCGCTGCCGTCGCGCACCTGCACGCGGCCCGCATCGACGGCGACCAGCACCGCATCCTCCTCCAACGCCACCTCGAAGCGCGTGCCCAGCACGGTGACCTGTACGTCCGCCGCCTGGACCACGAAGGGCCGTTCCGTGTCGCGCGCCACGGCGAAGAAGGCGCTGCCGGCCAGCAGCCGCACCTGGCGGCGCGTGGCGTAGAAATCCACCTCGGCGCGGCTGGCGGCGTCCAGCGTCAGGGTGCTGCCGTCGGGCAGGGGCTGGTTCAGCAGGCGGCCGGTGGCCGTGGCCAGCCGCACCTGGTACTGCGGCATCCACTGGCGCCAGGCCAGCCAGATCGCCGGGCTGCCGACACCCAGGCCCGCCATCCCCAGCAGGGTGGACAGGGCGCGGCGGCGGCCCGTGCGTGGTGCGGGTGCGGCGGTGTCTCCGCGCCAGCGGTGCAGCGAGGCTTCCACGCTGTCCATGGCGCGCATGACCTCGCGTTCCACGGTTTTGACCGAGACGCCGTGGCGCTCGGCCAGCTCGGCATGCGAGGCGCCCTCGATGCGGTCGGCCAGGAAGATGTCGCGGCAGCGCGCGGGCAACTGCGCCAGGGCGCCTTCGACCCCGGCCAGGGCCTGGCGGTAGGAATGGGTGTCGGCCACATCGGGGCTGAGGGGGGAGGGCGGCTCGCCTTCCCTCGCGCTGGTGTCAAAGCGCTCGGCCGTGCGCTGGCCATGGCGCAGGTGGTCGATGGCGATGTTCTCCATCACCGCGTAGAGATAGGCGCGGCTGGCGCCTGGCGGACTGTCCGGCGCGGCGGGCGCATCGCTTTCGCCTCGCTGGCGTTCGGCCAGGCGTATCCAGGCGTCATGCACCAGGTCACGCGCTGCCTGCGGGCCGGCGCGGCGCGCCACGAAGCGCACCAGCTCGTGGTAGCTGTCCTGGAAGGTGCTCAGCAGGGAAGAGGAGGAAGAGGCGGGCGCAGGCATGCGGGAGGCCCGAAGGCAGCACGGGAATCCCGCATTCTATGAAATGATTCTCATTTGCCGAATGTGCTGCCCGCCGCGCACCCGGCAATGCCGGCCTAGAACCGCTCCCAGGGCATCAGGTAGCGCCACTGGCCTTCGGGCACCTTGGCCAGAGAGAGGCGGCCAATGCGCAGGCGGCGCAGGCTGACCACGCGCAGGCCCACTTCGGTGCACATGGCGTCGATCTCGTCGGGCGCGATGCCCTTGAGCGCAAAGCGCAGGTGGTTCTCGTTCTGCCAGCTCACGCGGCAGGGCGGCAGCTGGCGCTTGCCGATCGGCAGGCCGGCCTTCATCAGCTCCAGGCCGTCCTCGTGGATCTGGCCCTCGACGCCGACGATGCATTCCTGCTCCAGCCACATGCCTTCCTCCCCCAGCTTGCGCGCCACGCGCTTGTCCTGGGTGTAGACGATGAGGCCGCTGGCCGGCAGCGGCAGGGGCAGGAAGGATTCCAGGTTCTTGAAGTGCTGGGCCAGCACCAGCAGCGGCATGGGCGTGTCCACCTGGGCCATGCTGGCTTCGCCCAGCAGGGAGTGGGCGCTGCGCACCCGGCCATAGGGCCGGCCCTGGGTATAGCCCGCAGGCTTGTTCATCAGCAGGGTGACGGGCGGCACGGCCTCGGGCTGGGCGCCGCTGCGCAGCGTGACCTGCTGCTCGGGGCGCACGCGCGTCTCGGGCAGTTGCACGACCTTGCCGTCCACCTGGACGTTGCCGGCGGTGATATGCAGCTCGGCCTCGCGGCGCGAGCATTGTTCCTGTTCGGCCAGGCGCTTGGCCAGGCGAACGCTTTCAGATTCAGACATGCGCGCAGCTTAACCAGATACCAGGCCCCGCGCGCGTCGTCGGTCATTGCCGGTCATTGCTGGTCATTGCCGCCCGCACAGCGCACGGATGCGCTCCACATGCGCCAGCAGCGAGCGCTCGGCAATCGGCCACAGCTGCGGCGGGGCGTCGTCATAGGCCAGGCGCACCCAGTCCTGCACGCTGCCGTCGGGCTGTCTTTGCATGGCGGCCAGCACCTTGGCCTCGCGCGCCAGCCGGTGGGCCTTCAGCTTGGCGATCGCCTGGCGCGCAAAGCCCAGCACATAGCCATGGGCCGGCAGGATGAAGCGCGCATCGTGCGCGGCGCACAGCGCGTCCAGCCTGTCCAGCGAATCGATGTACTCGCGCATGTTGCCGTCGGGCGGATCGATGATGGTGGTGCTGCCGTTGAGGATGTGGTCGCCGCTGAACAGCAGGGCATCTTCCTCCAGCAGAAAGCACACGTGGTTGGCCGCATGGCCCGGCGTGAACACGGCCTGCAGCGTGTGGGTGACGGTGCCTTGCGCATCCTGCACGGCGATGCGCTGGCCATCTGCCAGCACGTGGTCTGGCGTGAAGCGGCTGGCCGGCCGGGCCGTGGGTGCCGAAGGCAGGCCGCCGATGGCCGGGCGTGGTTTGCCGGCCTGCACCGCCAGCGCCTGCAGCAGGGCTGCGCCCGGCGAATGGTCGGCGTGGGAGTGGGTGCACAGGATGTGGCGTATGTCGCCGCCGGCCGCCTCGAACAGGCGCTGCACATGCGCGGCGTCGGCCGGGCCGGGATCGATGCAGATGTAGCCCGTGGCGGCATCGCCCACCAGATAGCTGTTGGTGCCGGGGCCGGTCATCACGCCGGGGTTGGGGGCCGTCAGGCGCAGCAGGTTCTTGCGCAGGGGCACGGCGCGCTCGCTCTGCCAGTCCAGCGTGTGCAGGATCTGGCCGTCCGGGCAGACCATTTCCAGCTCGCCGAAGGGGGCCTCGTCCTCCATGTGGCGGGCTTCCTTGCCATCGAGAAAGCCGGTGCGCGGGCAGCACTGCCACAGCGGCCGCTCGCCTTGCAGGGCGGCGAACACGGCATCGGTGCCCGCGAAGCGGCTGAGCCGGTCCAGCGTGCGGATGGTGGGAAAGATCATGGGAAAGCTGCCGGCGCGGTGGCGCTCCAGCGCTTGCTGGGGGCTCACCCAGATGGGCTCGAACTGTTCCGATCCGTCGGCGTCAGGCTCCTGACCTTCGGGCATGCGCGCCACGAAGAAGGGCACATCGAAGCGCCGGGGCAGGTCGCGGTCGGCCGTCCAGTGGGCCAGGTACCACAGCGCATCCACGGCCAGGCGCAGGCCGCGTGCCTCGCACTGGGGAACCAGGGGAGCATTGCGGTCCAGCGTGGCCAGCTCGGCGGCCGATACCGGTCGGCCCTGGGCATCGTGGGCCAGCAAAATGCCGAGCTCCTCGAAAGTCTCGCGCAGGCCGGCGATGGCCTGGGTGACGCGCAGGCCATCGCCGGCCTGGGCGGGGCGGGTGCTGGCGCAGGCATGGGCGGCTTCGGCAGAGTCCTGGGCCTCGATGCCGCCGCCGGGGAAGACATAGGCGCTGGGCACGAAGCTGGCCTTGGGCGAGCGCCTTGTCATGAGCACTTCCAGTCCGCTGCCATCGGCGCGGTCGCGCATCAGCAAAACGGTGGAGGCCTTGAGCGTGTCTACGGGCTGGCGCTGGGGGTGCAGGAGCTGGCTGGGGCGGGTCATGGGGGCATTATGCGGATGGACCTGCATCGTGCTGTTGCGCCGGAGACGCAGGCGGCTGGATGGCGCTCTGCACCAGGGCATGCCCCGGATTGCGCCATGAGGCTGCCGTGCAGGGGATAATCGCGGGATGCAGATCCGCTTTACCAAGATGCAGGGCGCTGGCAACGATTTCGTGGTCCTTGACGAAACCGCCGGCCCGCTGGGCCTGAGCGCAGCCCAGTACCGCTTTCTGGCCCACCGCCAATTCGGCGTGGGCGCCGACCAGATCCTCACGGTGCGGCCCTCGCCCGCCGAAGGCATCGACTTCGAATACGTGATCCACAACGCCGACGGCGGCGAGGTCGAGCAGTGCGGCAACGGCGCGCGCTGCTTTGCCCGCTATGTGCACGACAAGGGACTGACGGACAAGTCCGTCATCCGCGTGCAGACGCTGGCCGGCCTCATCGCCCCCGAGCTGCATGCCGATGGCCGCGTCACCGTGGACATGGGCCAGCCCGTGCTGGAGCCCGCCCTGGTGCCCTTCGATGGTGCAGGCCTGGTTCCCCGCCCGCTGGGTGCGGCGCAGCAATGGCCCCTGCAGCTGGGCGACGAAGCCACGGTCTGGATCGCCCCCGTTTCCATGGGCAACCCGCATGCGGTGCAGCTGGTGGACGATGTGTACCATGCGCCCGTGGCCACCTGGGGCCCGCTGATCGAGCGCCATGCGCGCTTTCCCCAGCGCGTCAATGCGGGATTCATGCAGATCGTCGATCGCGGCCAGATCCGGCTGCGTGTGTACGAGCGCGGTGCCGGCGAGACGCTGGCCTGCGGCACGGGCGCCTGCGCGGCCGTGGTGGCCGGCATCCGCTGGGGGCTGCTCGACGCGCGCGTCGATGTGCACACCCGCGGCGGCCGGCTGACCATCGAGTGGGATGGCGGCGCAGTGCGCATGACCGGCCCCGCAGAGTTTGTTTTTGAAGGACAGATCGAGGTTCCCGACCAGCCATGAACAGCACTACCGATATCGCCGTCACCGAAGAGACGATTGCCGACTACCTGCTGAACCATCCGGAATTCTTCGAGCGCCACGCCGAGATGCTCGCGCGTGTGCAGCTGGTCAGCAGCCACAGCCCGCGTACCGTCAGCCTGCAGGAACGCCAGGCCGAGATGCTGCGCGAGAAGATCAAGGGCCTGGAGCACCGCATCATGGACATGATGCGGCACAGCAGCGAGAACGCCTCCATCGCCGACAAGCTGCACGCCTGGAGCTGCGCCCTGGCCAAGGTCCAGGACCTGCGCGAACTGCCCCATGCGCTGACGGCCAGCCTGCAGCATGTCTTCGAGGTGCCCCAGGTGGCCCTGCGCCTGTGGAACGTCTCCGGCGCGCAGACCAGCAGCATCTACACCATGGGCGTCAGCGACGATGCCAAGTCCTTCGCTGCCTCGCTGACCATGCCGTTTTGCGGCCCCAACATGGGCTTCGAGCCCGGCGGCTGGCTGGTCGATCCCGACGCGGCCCAGTCCCTGGCCCTGCTCACCCTGCACGATGGCGACCCCGGCAACCCGGCCCATGCCTTCGGCATGCTGGTCCTGGGTTCGCCCGATCCGCTGCGCTTCGAGGCCACCATGGGCACGGAATTCCTCTCGCGCATCGCGGCCCTGGCCAGCGCGGCCCTCTCGCGCATGCGGCCCGTGGCGCTGACCCTGGCGCGCGGCTGATCGGCTGAAAGCCCATGCCGGGGGCATCGGACAGGGACGGGCTCCCGGAAGGCGGCCTTCCGGCAGAGGATCTGGAGGCAGAGGACCTGGCGCTGCTCCCCTCCGCCGTCCATGCCTATCTGGAGCATGTGCGCGTGCAAAAGCGCCTGGCTGACCGCACCTGCGAGCTCTATGCGCTGGACATGGCCAGGCTGTGCGCCATGGCCCGCGACGCCGGCCTGGATCTGCTGGCGCTGCAGCCCGCCCACATCCGCCGCTTCGTGGCCCGGATGCATTCCCGGGGCCGCAGCCCGCGCGGCATTGCGCTCATCCTGTCCGGCTGGCGCAGCTTCTTCCGCTGGGCGGCCCAGCAGTCGCTGGTGCCTTTCAATCCTGTGGAGGGCGTGCGCGGCCCCAAGGCCCCCAAACCCCTGCCCAAGGCATTGGGCGTGGATGACGCCGTGCAGCTGGCCGCCTTCGGCAACGCCGATGCCGACCCCTGGATCGAGGCGCGCGACGCCGCCATCACCGAATTGCTGTACAGCTGCGGCCTGCGCGTGGGCGAGCTGGTGGGCCTGGACGTGGCGCCCGGCCAGGACACGCAGCGCCAGGGCCGTGGCTGGATAGACCTGCAGTCCGCCGACGCCCACGTGCAGGGCAAGGGCGGCAAGCGCCGCACCGTGCCCGTGGGAGCGGCCGCGCTGCAGGCGCTGCAGCGCTGGCTGGCCCTTCGGGAAACGGGTCTTGCGGGGGCGGCCGCACAGGCTGCGCAGCACGAACCCGCCCTTTTCATCGGCCGGCGCGGCGAGCGCCTGGGCGCGCAGTCGGTCTGGGCGCGGCTGCGCCAGCGCGGGCAGCAGGCCGGCCTGTCGGCCGGTGTCCATCCCCATGTGCTGCGGCATTCGTTCGCCAGCCACATGCTGCAGTCCAGTGGCGATTTGCGCGCCGTGCAGGAGCTGCTGGGCCACGCCAGCATCTCGACCACGCAGATTTACACGCGCCTGGATTTCCAGCATCTGGCCCAGGCCTACGAGAGCGCCCACCCGCGCGCGCGCCGCAAGAGCGGCGACAGCAGGCAAGTCGGCGAAACCGGCGAAACCCCTGAAAAGTACAACCTCGAATAAAAAAGGCCAAGCCCTCTGGCAAAACAGCACTTGACAGGCTCGCTAAACTTATTCGGAACGTCTTTTCGACAAGGCCCGTCCATGGTGGACGGGCCTTGCCGCTTCCCTTTGCTGAATTTTCTGAAAGCAATCCCATGGCACTGATTCCCGTCACCATCCTTACCGGCTTCCTGGGCTCGGGCAAGACCACGCTGCTCAAGCGCGTGCTCAGCGAGTCCCACGGCATGAAGATCGCCGTGATCGAGAACGAGTTCGGCGAAGAAAACATCGACACCGACATTCTCAAGACGGAGTCCAAGGAGCAGATCCTGCAGATGAGCAACGGCTGCATCTGCTGCACCATCCGCGAAGACCTGCGCGAGACCCTGCAGCTGCTGGCCTCCAAGCGCCGCAAGGGCCTGGTGGAGTTCGACCGCATCGTGATCGAGACCACGGGCCTGGCCGATCCCGGCCCCGTCGCCCAGACCTTCTTCATGGACGACGAGATCGCCGAGACCTATCTCATCGACTCCATCCTGACCCTGGTCGACGCCAAGCACGCCAACCAGCAGCTGGACGACCGCCAGGAAGCGCGCCGCCAGGTCGGCTTTGCCGACCAGCTCTTCCTGTCCAAGACCGATCTGGTCAGCGAGGACGAGAAGAACGCGCTCATCCACCGCCTCAAGCACATGAACCCGCGCGCGCCCATCCGCGCCGTGCATTTCGGCGAAGTGCCCCTGAACGAAGTCTTCGACCTGCGTGGCTTCAACCTCAATGCCAAGCTGGACATCGATCCCGACTTCCTCAAGGAAGACGATCACGACCACGGCCATGATCACAAGCACGAGCATGGCGAGCACTGCAGCCATGACCACGAGCATGACGAGAACTGCGGGCACGACCACGCCCACAGCCACGCCCATGATCACGAGCACGAGCACGGCGAACACTGCAATCATCCTCACCACCATCACCACGATGACGACGTCAAGAGCTTCGTCTACCGTGCCGACCGCGCGTTCGACCCGGCCCGCCTGGAGGACTTCCTGGGCGCCATCGTCAACATCTATGGCCCGCGCATGCTGCGCTACAAGGGCGTGCTGAACATGCAGGGCACGGAGCGCAAGGTCATCTTCCAGGGGGTGCACCAGCTCATGGGCAGCGACCTGGGACCGCAATGGGCCGAAGACGAAAAGCGCCAGAGCAAGATGGTCTTCATCGGCATCGACCTGCCCCAGGACATCTTCCTGCAGGGCCTGGAGCAGTGCCTGGCCTGAGCCGTCTGTGAACTTTTGTGAGGAATCACATGGTTTTTGCTGACATCTGATTGACGCAGGAGCCGCCCGCATCTGCAGGCGGTTCCTCTGCTTTCATGTGGGGTATGTGCAACGGCTTGCGCTCCTGTAGAGCATCGATACAATCGCGCCCCTGAAGAGAGCCCCCAAGCCCAATGGACTGCCCCGCAGGGGTCGCCCATACCGTGAGGAGACAGCAAGTGAGCGCCGAATCCAGCAAGAAGCCGTCAGTGGTCGCCCAGGCCCCGGCTGCAAGCCAGAAGGCCGCGGTCCGCACTGCGGTCGGCGTCGTCGACCTGGCCTCCCGCGCCGGCTGGAAAAGGGCTCTTTGCACGCACGGCCGCCGCACGGCCTGGATTGCCGCACCCCGCCGCAAGGGGAAGCCGGCAGGTTCCGCAACTGCGGCGATCGGCTGTCCTACATGGCATTCGACCCGGGCGCCTCGATTGACAGTACCATCCATGGCCCCGTCCGATGCCCCCGGCTCGGACTAAGTTAGCGAAACCAACACTATGCCTACCACTACGCAAACGCCTTCGTCGGGATCGACGAAACGAGACCCCAAGCTGGCCAATGCCTGGAAGACCAAGTCGGCGGAGGAGCTGACGGATGCCGAAGTGCTGGCCATGTCCGATGACGACTACATGAATGAGAAGCAGATGGCGTTCTTCCGCCTGAAGCTGCTCACTCTCAAGCACGACATGCACACCAACGCGGGCGAGACGGCAGAAAACCTGCGCGAGGACACCGTGGTGGTTCCCGATCCGGCCGACCGCGCCACCATCGAGGAAGAGCACGCGCTGGAACTGCGCACCCGCGACCGCGAGCGCAAGCTGCTCAAGAAGATCGAGCAATCCATTGCACGCATCGACGCAGGCGACTACGGCTACTGCGACGAAACCGGCGAGCCCATCGGCGTGGGCCGCCTGCTGGCCCGTCCCACGGCCACGCTGTCGCTGGAGGCCCAGCAGCGACGCGAGCTCAAGCAGAAGATGTACGGAGATTGAGTTGCGGCAACGGCCTTCGGAACGGTGGTGCTAATCTGATTCGCCATGGCAAAAGAAGAGAGCAGCAAATCGGGAGGGTTGTTGTCCAAGGTGGTGCGCTTTGTGCGCCACCCGACGGTCAATTGGTCCGATCTCGACGGCCTCGACGCTGACCAGGAGAGCCAGTACAGCAAGCAGGCGCTCAAGGAAATGATCGAGCGCAAGCGCCGCAACGACTTCGTACGCAAGCGCGAATTCGACCAGCTGCGCCGCCTGCGCCAGGCCGAGTTGCAACAGGCCTCCCGGCCGGGCAGCGCATCTGTCGGTGTCGGCGTGCCCGGACCGGCTGCACAGGGCTCGCAATTCCTCAGCAGCCTGCTGAGCTCCAAATCCTCCGGCGAGCGCGCCGTCACGCTCAAGAAGATCGACGAGATCGAGGCCCAGATGTCCCAGCAATGGTGGCGGGGCAAGCAGGCGGCCGACGCCACCACCATTCCCATGGCGCTGCCCGCTGGCGGCAACCCCGCGCCGGCGTCGTTTCGCAAGCAGCCGCCGCCGGGCCAGATCCCCATGCTCAGCGACGTGGTGCCTGCGGCCATCGCCTCGGCCGGCGATGTGGCGGCCTTTGCCACCACCTTGCCCATGAGCCTGGCACCTGCGCCGCAGGTGCCGTCCGTCTCCACGGCTCCCCTCATGGATTCCATGCCCATGGCCCGCCCCCTGCGGCCCTTGGAAGGGGCCACCGATTTTCTGCCCGCCTTCGCGGCCACCGAGGTCTCTGCCCCGCAGCCCATGGACATGGTGCCGCCATCCTTCGTGGTGTTCGAGCACGATCCCGACCTCGAAGAGCCGGCCATCCTCTTTGCCAATGGTGACGTGGACGGCGCCGAGCAGGGCATGCTGGAGCTGATCGAGCGGCGCGATGTGCCTGCGCAGCTGCCGGTCTGGCTGGCCTTGCTGGACCTGTACCGCGCGGCCGATCGCCCGCTGCAGTTCGACAAGGCCGGCATTGAATTCGCGGCGCGCTTCGGCCGCTCCGCTCCCCAGTGGTTCGCGATGCCGCAGCAGCGCACCGCCGCGATGGCGCCCCTTCCCGGCGCAGCGGCAGGGCGCGGCTGGCGCTGGAGCGCTCCTGCCCAGGTCACGCCCAGCGCCGTCACGGCGCTGAAGGCCTCCCAGGCCAAGGCCGCCGGTCCCTGGACCCTGGACTGGGCTGCCGTGACCCACATCGACGAGGCGGCAGCCACCGCCTTGGAGGCGCTGCTGCAGCAATGGGCCGATTCCCAGGGCGTATTCGTGCTGCTCAACGCGGACCGGCTGCAGGCGCTGCTGGGCGAGCTGGCTCCCTCGGGCGACTCCGCTGTGGATACGCTGTGGTGGCGCCTGCGCATGGCCGTGCTGCGCCTGATGAACCGGCAGGATGATTTCGAGCTGGTGGCCCTGGACTACTGCGTGACCTACGAAGTCTCGCCACCTGCATGGGTGGACCCGGTCTGCCAGTGCCTGACGCAAGCCGTCGAGTCCGGCGGTGCACAAGCCCCTGTGCAGCCGGGCGCTGCCGCCCCGGTGGATACCGTGCGATTTGCGCTGTCTGGCACCATCGAAGGCGATGCCTCCACCTGGCTGGACCCGGTGCAGGAAGGCGCCAGCCTGGGCGAGCCGGTGTTCATCGACTGCACCCAGCTGGTGCGCATGGACTTTGCGGCGGCCGGCTCCGTGCTCAACTGGGCGGCCCACATGCAGTCGCTGGGCCATGTGCTGCAGTTCGGCCAGCTGCACCAGCTGGTGGCCGTATTCTTCAATGTGATCGGCATCCAGGAGCATGCGCAGGTAACGCCGAGACGGGACTGACCTGCCGAGCGGCGGCATTCTTTGGAGGGGCTCTTGAGAAGGCGGGAGCCGCCCTCATCTGGCACCGCTATGGAACAGTATCACGGCACCACCATCATCAGCGTGCGCCGGCAGACCCCCGAAGGCGTGCAGGTCGCCATCGGTGGCGATGGCCAGGTCACATTGGGCAACATCGTCGTCAAGGGTACGGCGCGCAAGGTGCGCAAGCTCTACCACGGCAAGGTGCTGGCCGGCTTTGCCGGCGCCACGGCCGACGCCTTCACGCTGTTCGAGCGCTTCGAGGCCAAGCTGGAAAAGCACCAGGGCCATCTGACGCGCGCGGCCATCGAGCTGACCAAGGACTGGCGCACCGACCGCGTGCTGCGCCGGCTGGAGGCCATGCTGGCCGTGGCCGATGCATCGGCCTCGCTGATCATCACCGGCAACGGCGATGTGCTGGAGCCCGAGCAGGGCATCGTGGCCATCGGATCGGGTGGCGCCTACGCGCACTCGGCGGCCAAGGCGCTGCTGACCAATACCGAGCTGTCGGCCGAGGAGATCGTGCGCAAGTCGCTGGCGATTGCCGGCGAGCTGTGCATCTACACCAACATGCATCACACGGTCGAGACGCTCTGAGACCCTCGCGGCGCGGGCGGTTCTCGCCCGGCCATTGAAACGGATAGCCGCCAGCGGCCAGGTAACGGAAGCGGGGCTGGCGGCGCAATGCTTCGAATACACACCATGTCCTCTGCCATGACCCCCCAGGAGATCGTCTCCGAACTGGACCGCCACATCGTCGGCCAGGCTGGCGCCAAGCGCGCCGTGGCCATCGCGCTGCGCAACCGCTGGCGCCGCCAGAACGTGGCCGACGGCCTGCGCCAGGAGATCACGCCCAAGAACATCCTCATGATCGGCCCCACCGGCGTGGGCAAGACCGAGATCGCGCGACGCCTGGCGCGGCTGGCCGATGCGCCCTTCATCAAGGTCGAGGCCACCAAGTTCACCGAAGTGGGCTACGTGGGCAAGGACGTGGACGCCATCATCCGCGATCTGGCCGAGGTCGCCGTCAAGCAGACGCGCGAGGCCGACATGAAGAAGCTGCGCCTGCGCGCCGAAGACGCTGCAGAGGACCGCATCCTCGACGTGCTCGTGCCCCAGGCCCGCAGCGGCGAGGTGGCTGCCGACAGCACGGCCCGCCAGGTTTTCCGCAAGAAGCTGCGCGAAGGCCAGCTCGACGACAAGGAAATCGATATCGACGTGGCCGACGCGCCGCCTCAGGTGCAGATCATGGGCCCGCAGGGCATGGAGGAGATGGCCGAGCAGCTGCGCGGCATGTTCAGCCACATGGGCCAGGAAAAGCGCAAGACGCGCAAGCTGCGCATTGCCGAGGCCATGAAGCTGCTGACCGACGAGGAAGCGGCCAAGCTCGTCAACGAGGAAGACGTGCGCACGCGCGCCATTGCCAATGCCGAGCAAAACGGCATCGTCTTCATCGACGAGATCGACAAGGTCGCCACGCGCCAGGAAAGCAGCGGCTCCGACATCTCGCGCCAGGGCGTGCAGCGCGACCTGCTGCCCCTGGTCGAGGGCACCAGCGTCTCCACCAAGTACGGCGTGGTCAAGACCGACCACATCCTGTTCATCGCCTCGGGCGCCTTTCACCTGTCCAAGCCCAGCGACCTCATCCCCGAGCTGCAGGGCCGCTTTCCGATCCGCGTGGAGCTGGACTCGCTGTCGGTCCAGGACTTCGAGGCCATCCTCACCCAGACCCATGCCTCCCTGGTCAAGCAGTACCAGGCGCTGCTGGCCACCGAAGGCGTCACGCTGGAGTTCACGCCCGAAGGCATCACCCGGCTGGCCGGCATCGCCTTCGAGGTCAACGAGCGCACCGAAAACATCGGCGCGCGCCGCCTGTCCACCGTGCTGGAGCGGCTGCTGGACGAGGTCAGCTTCGATGCGGCCAAGCTTTCGGGGCAGACCGTCACCATCGACGCGGCCTACGTGGACCAGCGCCTGCAGTCCCTGAGCCAGGACGAAGACCTGTCTCGCTTCATCCTCTGAAGCCTGCCTCGGCGGCCGAGCAGCCGCCATCGAAGTGACTGCCCGCATTGCCGGGCAGTCACTTTTTGTAGGAGGCCGGCCCGAGTTGCACCCGGTCGCCAGCGAATTGAATCGTTGCAATTGCCTGCCGGGATTGAGAGTTCACTTGCAATCACTCCCCTAAGTGCTTGTAAAGTCTCGGTTTTTTGTCATCACTCACATTGCATTCGATCTCTAAGTTGTTGATTTCATTGCAAATAATTGTCCATTCCCGGGTTGTGAAACACCAAATTGCTGCTACAGTGCAAAAAAGTGCAATTAAGTGGTGAAAGTTGCCTTTGTGCCCCGATTTCCGGGACGCGATGGCTCCAACCGACCGGGGTGACTGACCGTGTTTCAAGGGGCGTCCTCGCTGAATCTCGATGGCAAGGGGCGGCTGTCTGTGCCGACCCGGCATCGTGACGCCCTCTTGGCCATGGCGCAGGGCCAGGTCACCCTCACCAAACACCCCCATGGTTGCCTGATGCTGTTCCCGCGCACGGAGTGGCTGCAGTTCCGCGAGCGGATCGCGCAGCTGCCCATGTCGGCGCAGTGGTGGAAGCGCATCTTCCTGGGCAACGCCATGGACGTGGACATGGATGCCACCGGCCGTGTGCTGGTGTCGCCCGAGTTGCGCGACGCCGTGGGTCTGACCAAGGAGGTCGTGCTGCTGGGAATGGGCAACCATTTCGAGCTGTGGGACAAGGCCACTTATGAGGCACATGAAGCGAAGGCCATGCAGGAAGAGATGCCTGCGGCCTTCCAGGATTTTGCTTTCTAGGAAAGAGGCGTTCTCTTGAATCAGCCGTTGCAACACATCACCGTTTTGCTCGACGAGGCCGTCGATGCGCTGCTGGACGGCGCCGCGCAGCCCGTTGCCGGGCAATGGGTGGACGCGACGTTCGGGCGAGGCGGGCATTCCCGGCGCATCCTCCATCGGCTAGGGCCGGGCGGGACCTTGCTGGCGTTCGACAAGGACCCGGACGCGATCGAAGAGGCAGCGCGCATCACCGATGCGCGTTTTTCGATTCGGCACGAAGGGTTTCGCCACCTGGGCGAGTTGCCGGCCGGCAGCGTGCAGGGCGTGCTGATGGACCTGGGGGTGAGCTCTCCCCAGATCGACAACCCCGAGCGTGGCTTCAGCTTCCGCTTCGAGGGTCCGCTGGACATGCGCATGGACACCACGCGCGGTCAGAGCGTGGCGGACTGGCTGGCGGAAGCCGATGCCCAGCAGATTGCGGAGGTGATACGTGACTACGGCGAAGAACGGTTTGCTGGCCCCATTGCAAAGGCGATTGTTGCTCGGCGCGAAAGCCAGGGGCCCCTTCGCAACACCGCGGAGCTTGCCGAGCTCGTGGCTGGCGCGGTCCGGACCCGCGAGGCTGGGCAGAACCCAGCGACACGCACATTCCAGGCTCTTCGGATTTTCATCAATGCCGAGCTTGAAGAACTCGAACAGGCGCTAGAGGCCAGCCTGCGCGTGCTCGCGCCGGGCGGGCGCCTGGTGGTGATCAGCTTCCACTCGCTGGAAGACCGCATCGTCAAGCAGTTCATTGCCAGGCATTCCAAGGAAGTCTATGACCGGCGCGCACCCTTTGCCGCGCCCACACCCATGCGCCTTGAAGCCCTGGGCCGCATCAAGCCCAGCGAGGCCGAGGTCGCCGCCAATGCGCGTTCGCGCTCGGCCGTGATGCGCGTGGCCCGCCGCACCGAGGTGCCTGCATGAAGCGCACGCACCGTCTGGCGCAAGAGGAGGGCGTGGCATGCTGCGCCTGAACCTCGTGCTGCTGCTGGCGGTGATGGCCAGCGCCATCTTCCTGGTGCACAACCAGTACGAGTCGCGCCGGCTGTTCACCGAACTGGACCGCGCCGTGGCCGAATCGCGCCGCCTGGCCACCGAGCAGCAGCGCCTGCAGGTGGAAAAGCGCGCCCAGGCCACGCCACAGCGCATCGAGGTCATGGCGCGCGAGCGCCTGCAGATGAAGCCGGCCACGCCGGCCATCGCCCAGTACGTCAATGACGATGCGCGCACGGGAGTGGCTCCATGACGCGCAGCGTGCTCTACACCTCCAGTCCCTTGCTGGCGTCCAAGACACCCCTGTGGCGCAGCAAGATGATCGTGGCCATGCTGGGCCTGGGCTTTGTCGGCCTGGGTGCACGCGCGGCCTATGTGCAGGTGTTCGGCAACGACTTCTTCCAGCGCCAGGGCCAGGTGCGCTTTGCGCGCACGCTGGAGTTGCCGGCCAACCGCGGCCGCCTGCTGGACCGCAATGGACTGATCCTGGCCTCCAGCGTGCCGGCCGCCAGCATCTGGGCCATTCCCGAAGATGTCGAGCAGGACGACCCCGAGGTCAAGGCCAAGCTCAAGCAGCTGGCCGCGCTCATGGAGATGCCGCTGCCCGCGCTGATGGAAAAGCTGGCCGACGAGGACAAGACCTTCGTCTGGATCAAGCGCCAGCTCGACTGGGACGTGGGCCAGCAGATCCATGCCCTCAACATCAAGGGCATCTACCAGCGCAAGGAATACAAGCGCCAGTACCCGGAAGGCGAATCGGCCGCCCACATCGTGGGCTTCACCAATGTGGAAGACCATGGCCAGGAAGGCATGGAGCTGGCCTTCGACAAGGAGCTGGGCGGCAAGCCCGGCTCGCGCCGCGTGATCAAGGACCGCCTGGGCCGCGTGGTCGAGGGCGTGGGCGAGGAAGTGCCGCCGCAGGACGGCCGCGACATCCAGCTGTCCGTGGACAGCAAGGTCCAGTACTTCGCCTACCAGAAGCTCAAGGAGCAGGTCATCGCGCACAAGGCCAAGGCGGGCAGCGTGGTGGTCATGGATGCGCACACCGGCGAATTGCTGGCCCTGGCCAACTACCCCAGCTACGTGCCCGACAAGCGCAAGAACCTGACGGGCGAGCAGCTGCGCAACCGCGCCATCACCGACACCTTCGAGCCCGGCTCGACCATGAAGCCCATCACCATCGGCCTGGCGCTGGAGTCGGGCCGCTTCAAGCCGGAAACGCCCATCGACACCACGCCGGGCCGCGTCAACGTCACGGGCTCGACGATTTCCGACACCCACAACTACGGCCTGCTCACCGTGGCCGGCGTGATCCAGAAGTCCAGCAACGTGGGCACGACCAAGATCGCGCTGCAGATGCCGGCCAAGGAAATGTGGGAAACCTTCTCGGCCGTGGGCTTCGGCCAGAAGCCGCAGATCTCCTTTCCCGGCGCCGCCAGCGGTCGCCTGCGTCCCTACAAGACCTGGAGGCCGGTGGAGCAGGCCACCATGGGCTATGGCTACGGCCTGTCCGCCAGCCTGCTGCAGATGACGCGCAGCTACACCGTATTTGCCAACGGCGGGCGCGTGATCCCGGCCACCATGGTCAAGACCGACGAGCCGCCCGTGGGCGTGCCCGTGTTCTCTCCGCGCACGGCCAACGAGGTGCGCAAGATGCTGGCCCTGGCGGCCGGCCCCGGCGGCACGGGCCAGCGCGCCCAGACCATCGGCTACTCGGTGGGCGGCAAGTCGGGCACGGCCCGCAAGCAGCAGGGCAAGGGCTATGCCGCCGGCAAGTACCGCGCCTGGTTCACGGGCATGGCGCCCATCGAGAACCCGCGCATCATCGTCGCCGTGATGGTGGACGAGCCCAGTGCCGGCACCATCTACGGCGGCACCGTGGCGGCACCCGTGTTCAGCGAAGTGGTGCAGCAGACGCTGCGCCTGATGGGCGTGCAGCCCGATATGGAAGTCAAGCCCTTGATCGTCGCCAACCCCGTGGAGGAGCCATCGCTATGAGTTCCTCCCAAGCCCTGCTGATGCTGTCGTCGGCCACCGAGGCTGTCCAATGGCTGGCCGCCCGCCTGCAAGGCAGCGGCACGCTGCAGACCGACAGCCGCAAGGTCCGGCCCGGCGATGCCTTCATTGCCTGGCCCGGCGCGGCCACCGATGGCCGCGCCCATGTGGCCTCGGCCCTGGAGCGCGGCGCCGTGGCCTGCCTGGTCGAAGCGCAGGGCGTCGAGCCCTTCGGTTTTTCCGGCGAGCACATCGCGGCCTTGCCTGGCCTCAAGGCCGCCACGGGCCTGATCGCCGACCAGTGGTTCCAGCATCCCAGCGCCCGGATCGACGTGCTGGCCGTCACCGGCACCAACGGAAAGACCACCACGGCCTGGTGGCTGGCGCATGCGCTGGCCCAGGTGAAGCTGCAGGAACGCAGCGGCTGCGCCCTGGTGGGCACGCTGGGCGTGGGCATCCCGCCCGCCCTGGAATCCACGGGCATGACCACGCCCGACCCGGTGCGGCTGCAGCGCGCATTCCGCGAGTACGCCGATGCGGGCCTGGCGGCCTGCGCCATCGAGGCCTCGTCCATCGGCATCGTCGAGCACCGGCTGGACGGCACGCGCATCCGCGTGGCGATGTTCACCAATTTCACGCAGGACCATCTCGACTACCACGGCAGCATGCAGGCCTACTGGGATGCCAAGGCCGCGCTGTTCGACTGGCCCGGCCTGCAGGCCGCCGTCGTCAATGTGGACGACGCGCACGGCGCGCGCCTGTGGGCCACG
Organism: Delftia sp. WY8; assembly: GCF_018437695.1. Lineage (NCBI taxonomy): Bacteria > Pseudomonadati > Pseudomonadota > Betaproteobacteria > Burkholderiales > Comamonadaceae > Delftia > Delftia sp. WY8. The sequence continues at coordinate 2,448,734 of NZ_CP049795.1, read as the reverse complement.
CTGCAGTCGCGCCCATCCTCTGCCGCGCTCGATGTCTGGAGCATTTCCATCGAGGGCGCGGCGCGCCTGCAGGCCAAGGACATCGCGCTGGGCGCCGAGGGCCTGAGCTTCACCGTGATCGAGGCCGGCCACAGCCTGCGCATGCACACGCGCATGGTGGGCCAGTACAACGTATCCAACCTGCTGGGTGTGCTGGCAGCGCTGCGCTGCCTGGGCCTGAGCCTGGACCAGGCCGTCGCTGCCTGCGCCCACCTGGAGCCCGTGCCCGGCCGCATGCAGCAGATCGTCCAGCCCGGCCAGCCGCTGGTGGCCGTGGACTACGCCCACACGCCTGACGCGCTGGACAAGGCCCTGCGCGCCTTGCGCCCGGCCGCCGAGCAGCGCCAGGGCCGGCTGTGGTGCGTGTTCGGCTGCGGTGGAGACCGCGATGCCACCAAGCGGCCGCTCATGGGGCAGGCCGCCCAGAAGAATGCCGACTGCGTGCTGGTCACCAGCGACAACCCGCGCAGCGAAGTGCCCGACCGCATCATCGACCAGATCCTGGCCGGCATGCAGCCGGGCGAGAACCTGCAGTCCCAGGCCGATCGCGCGGCGGCCATCGCCCAGGCGATCGCGCACGCCAGCGAACGCGACGTGGTGCTGATCGCCGGCAAGGGACATGAGGACTACCAGGAGACGGCAGGCCAGCGCCATCCGTTCTCCGACATGGCCGAGGCGCGCAAGGCGCTGGCGGCCCGTGAAGGAAAGAAGCGGTCATGATGACCTTGCAACAAGCGCTGGAGCTGATCCAGTCGCATATCCCCCAGGCACGGCTGGTCGGCAACGGCCAGACCGTGCTCACGCGCGTGCACACCGACACCCGCACGCTGCAGGCCGGGGATCTATTCGTCGCCTTGAAGGGCGAGCGTTTCGATGCCAACCAGTTCCTGGTCCAGGCCCGCGAGGCCGGTGCCGCCGCAGCCCTGGCCCATGGCGGCCTGGAGGCTGCAGGCCTGTCCGGCATCGAAGTGCCCGATTCGCTGGCCGCCCTGGGCGCGCTGGCCACGGCCTGGCGCGCGCGCTTTGCGCTGCCGCTGATCGCCGTCACCGGCAGCAACGGCAAGACCACGGTCACGCAGATGGTGGCCTCCATCCTGCGTGCCCATGCGGGCGAGGCGGCGCTGGCCACGCGCGGCAACTTCAACAACTCCATCGGCCTGCCGCTGAGCCTGATGCGCATGACCGGCCAGCACCGCGTGGCCGTGCTGGAGATGGGTATGAACCATCCCGGCGAGATTGCCGAGCTGGCCGCCATCGGCCAACCCACGGTGGCCCTGGTCAACAACGCCCAGCGCGAGCACCAGGAATTCATGCACACGGTCGAGGCCGTGGCGCGCGAAAACGGCAGCGTGCTGCTGGCCCTGCCCGCCGACGGCGTGGCCGTGTTCCCCGCAGGCGACACCTACACGCCGTTGTGGCGTGAGCTGGCGGGCGCCCGCCAATGCCTGCTGTTCGGCGAGTCTGGCGACGGCGCCCATATCCACGCGCGTGACGCGCTGTGGCTGGGCGATGCCTGGCAGTTCACCCTGGCCACGCCCGAGGGCGAGGCGCCGGTGCGCCTGCACATCGCCGGCCGCCACAACGTGCGCAACGCGCTGGCCGCAGCGGCCTGCGCCCAGGCGGCCGGCGTGCCGCTGGCCGACATCGCACGCGGCCTGAGCGTGTTCGAGCCCGTGCAGGGCCGTTCGCGCGCGCTGGGCGTTTCGGTGCAAGGCCGCACGGTCACCGTGATCGACGACAGCTACAACGCCAATCCCGATTCGGTGGCCGCGGCCATCGAGGTGCTGCGCGAACTGCCCGCTCCCCAGCTGCTGGTGCTGGGCGACATGGGCGAGGTCGGCGACCAGGGGCCGCAATTCCATGCCGAGGCGGGCGCGCTGGCGCGCAGCCTGGGCATTGCCCGGCTGTTCACGCTGGGCGCGCAAAGCACATCCGCCGCCACCGCATTCGGTGCAGGTGCCCGGCATTTCGAAGACATGGCCTCGCTGCAACAGGCAGCCTGTGCCGCGCTGCCCGAGGTGGGTAGCATTCTGGTCAAGGGTTCGAGGTTCATGAAGATGGAGCAGGTGGTTCAGGCGGTCGAGGCGGCCGGCAAGGATGACGGTTGCAAGAAGGAGGCCGCATGCTGCTGATGCTGTCCCAATGGCTGCAGGGCCTGTCTCCCGAGTTCGGCTTTCTGCGCGTCTTCCAGTACCTCACGATGCGCGCCGTGATGGCCGCGCTCACGGCCCTGGTCATCGGCCTGCTGGCCGGACCGCGCCTGATCCGCATGCTGACCTCGCTCAAGATCGGCCAGCCCGTGCGCGGCTACGGCATGGAAACCCATCTGGCCAAGAGCGGCACGCCCACCATGGGCGGGGCGCTGATCCTGCTGTCCATCGCCGTGTCCACGCTGCTGTGGTTCGACCTGTCCAACCGCTTCGTCTGGATCGTGCTGCTGGTCACCCTGGGCTTCGGCACCATCGGCTGGGTCGATGACTGGCGCAAGGTGGTCAACAAGGACCCCGAGGGCATGCGCTCGGGCGAGAAGTATTTCTGGCAGTCCGTCATCGGACTGCTGGCCGCGCTCTACCTGGTGTTTTGCATTTCGGAGAACACCAATGCCCAGGTCTTCGAGCTGTTCGTGACCTGGGTGCAGTCGGGCTTTTCGCTGGACCTGCCGCCCAAGGCCGGCCTGCTTGTTCCCTTCTTCAAGGAAGTCAGCTACCCGCTGGGCGTGCTCGGCTTCGTGGTCATGACCTACCTGGTCATCGTGGGCGCCAGCAATGCGGTGAACCTGACCGATGGCCTGGACGGCCTGGCCATCATGCCTGTGATCATGGTGGGCTCGGCCCTGGGCATCTTTGCCTACGTCACCGGCAATGCCGGCTACGCCAAGTACCTGCTGTTCCCGCACATCCCGGGCTCGGGCGAGCTGCTGGTGTATTGCGCGGCCATGGCCGGAGCGGGTCTGGCCTTTCTGTGGTTCAACGCCCATCCGGCCCAGGTCTTCATGGGCGACGTGGGCGCGCTGGCGCTGGGCGCTTCGCTGGGCACCATCGCCGTGATCGTTCGCCAGGAAATCGTGCTGGCCATCATGGGCGGCATCTTCGTGGTCGAGGCGCTGTCGGTGATGCTGCAGGTCACCTGGTTCAAGTTCACCAAGAAGCGCTATGGCGAAGGCCGTCGCCTGCTCAAGATGGCGCCGCTGCACCACCATTTCGAGAAGAGCGGCTGGAAGGAAACCCAGGTCGTGATCCGCTTCTGGATCATCACCATGCTGCTGTGCCTGCTGGGCCTGTCCACGCTGAAGCTGAGGTGAGTCCATGAACACCGAAGACTTCAAGACCGAACCTCCTGCGCTGCCGGCTGGCGAGCCCGTTGTCCCGGCGCTGCATGCCGAACTGGCCAAGGGGGCCGACTTTGCCTCGGAGTCTGCCGGCGAGCGGGCGGACGAGCCGGCCGCGGATCCGGTCCTGGACGATTCGCCGGCTGCGGCGCCGCAAGGCGCAGAGCAGCCGCTGGCTGCCGAGCCTTCGCAGGCGCTTGGGCTTGAGGCAGCCCCGGCCCCTGCGGCGATGACCGAGCCTGTGCCCGACATCTCCACGCTGACGGCGGCCAGGGATGCCGCTGCCTTCGTGGCCCAGATCTTTGCCGACCCCAGCATCTCGGATTCCTCCGACGCCGAGGTCACCCCGGTCGCCACCGAAGAGGCGGTTGAAGCCGAACAGGTACTGCCACCCGTGGCTGCCGGCTGGCCCGGCGAGCAGGCCCAGCACCTGCAGGGCCAGCGCGTGCTCATCCTGGGCCTGGGCGCCTCGGGCCTGGCCATGGCGCGCTGGTGCGTGCGCTGCGGCGCCGAAGTCATCGTGGCCGATACGCGGCAGGCGCCGCCCCAGCTGCAACAGCTGTCCGCCGAACTGCCCCAGGCGCGCTTCGTGCCCGGAGATTTCACGGCCCAGCTGGTGGACGGCCAGAGCCTGGGGCTGGTCTACCGCTCGCCCGGCCTGAGCCCGGCCGCCGTGGCGCCCGTGGTCGACACGGCCCGGGCCCAGGGCCTGCCCGTGGGCGGCGAACTCGATCTCTTCGCCATGGCGCTCAAGGCCCTGGCCGCAGCCCATGGCTACCGTCCCACCGTGCTGGGCATTACCGGAACCAATGGCAAGACCACGGTCACCTCGCTGACCGGCCAACTGCTGGAGCATGCCGGCCTGCGCGTGGCGGTGGCGGGCAATATCGGCCCCACGCTGCTGGACACGCTGACCCAGGCCATCGATGCCGAAACGCTGCCCCAGGCCTGGGTGCTGGAGTTGTCCAGCTTCCAGCTCGATGGCGTGCAGATGTTCGAGCCCACGGCCGCTGCCGTCCTCAATATCACCCAGGACCACCTGGACTGGCACGGCAGCCTGCGCGCCTATGCCGATGCCAAGGCCTGCATCTTCGGCAGCAGCGGCACCATGGTGCTCAACCGCGAGGACCCCGAGGTCATGCGCATGCTGCCGGCACCCGTGGTGCCGCCGGGCAAGCGCCAAAAGCCCCAGCAGCGCGCCCACATCACCTTCGGCGGCGACATGCCGCGCCGCCCCGGCGACTTCGGTCTGGAAGTGGTCAGCGGCATGACGTGGCTGGTGCGCGCCCATGAGGCCGACGAAACCGCCAAGGGCAAGAACGCCGAAGACCTGTACATCCAGCGCCTGATGCCCGCCGACGCGCTGCGCATCCGCGGCCGGCACAACGCCATCAATGCCCTGTCCGCCCTGGCCCTGGCCAGCGCGGGCGGCTGCACGCTGGCGCCCCTGCTCTACGGCCTGCGCGAGTACCGGGGCGAGCCGCACCGCGTCCAGCCCATCGGCCGCGTCAACGGCGTGGAGTACTACGACGACAGCAAGGGCACGAACGTGGGCGCCACCGTGGCCGCGCTGTCGGGCCTGGGGCCTGACCACCGCATCGTGGTCATCCTGGGTGGCGATGGCAAGGGCCAGGATTTCTCTCCGCTGGTCGCGCCCGTGTCGCGCCATGTGCGCACGGCCGTGCTGATCGGCCGCGACGCCGGCCGCATCCGCGCCGCCCTGCAGGACTGCGGCGTGCCCCTGGTCGATGCCACCACCATGGCCGACGCCGTGGAGCTGGCCGCCTCGCGCGCCCATGAGGGCGATGCCGTGCTGCTGTCGCCCGCCTGCGCCAGCCTGGACATGTTCCGCAACTACGAGGACCGGGCCCATCAGTTCGTCGATGCCGTGCGCGCGCTGGCGCTGGATGCCGGGCATGAACTCGGAGGTGCTGCATGACCGCCGTATCGCAGGCCCTGGGCCGCATGCGCTCCTGGTTCGGAGGCGCGCAGGAAAAGGCCATCGACGTGCTGCCCGTGCGCCTGGGCGGTCCCCAGTACCACCGGCCCACGCAGACGCCGGCCAGCGTGCTCGGCCTGGACCAGGCCCTGATCTGGGTGGTCATAGGTCTGCTGGCCTGGAGCCTGGTCATGGTGTATTCGGCATCGATCGCCATGCCGGACAATCCGCGCTTCGGCAAGATCGCGCCCACCCATTTCCTGATGCGCCATGCCATGTCCATCGGCATGGCCTTCGTCGGCGCGCTGCTGGCCTTCCAGGTGTCCATGGCCACCTGGGAACGCATGGCGCGCAAGCTCTTCCTGGTGTCCCTGGTCCTGCTGGTGGCCGTGCTGATACCGCACGTGGGCACCGTGGTCAACGGCGCGAGGCGCTGGCTATCCCTGGGCATCATGAACTTCCAGCCGTCCGAGCTGGCCAAGTTCGCCGTGCTCATCTATGCGGCCGACTACATGGTGCGCAAGATGGAGGTCAAGGAGCGCTTCTTCCGCGCCGTGCTGCCCATGGGGCTGGCCGTGGTGCTGGTCGGGGTGCTGCTGCTGGCCGAGCCCGACATGGGCGCCTTCATGGTGATCGTGGTGATCGCCATGGGCATCCTGTTCCTGGGCGGCGTGAACGCGCGCATGTTCTTCCTGATCGCGGCCCTGGTGGTGCTGGCCTTCGTGCTCATCATCGCCACCTCCGAATGGCGGCGCGAGCGCATCTTTGCCTACCTCAATCCCTGGGATGAAAAGCATGCCCTGGGCAAGGGCTACCAGCTGTCGCATGCGTTGATCGCCATCGGGCGCGGCGAGATCTTCGGCGTGGGCCTGGGCCGCAGCGTCGAAAAGCTGCACTGGCTGCCCGAGGCGCACACCGACTTTCTGCTGGCCGTGATCGGCGAGGAATTCGGCCTGGTCGGCGTGCTCCTGATCGCCGTCACCTTCCTGTGGCTCACGCGCCGCATCATGCTCATCGGGCGGCAGGCCATTGCGCTGGACCGGGTGTTCTCCGGCCTGGTGGCCGAGGGCATTGCGATCTGGATGGGCTTCCAGGCCTTCATCAACATGGGCGTGAACCTGGGCGCGCTGCCGACCAAGGGACTGACGCTGCCCCTGATGAGCTTCGGCGGGTCGGCCATCCTCATGAATCTGATAGCGATAGCGGTGGTGTTAAGGGTGGACTACGAGAACAAGTTGCTGATGAAGGGAGGGCATGCATGACGCAGTCCACCTCTCAAGGCACGCAACGCCAGCGCACGGCCCTGATCATGGCCGGCGGCACGGGCGGCCATATCTTCCCGGGCCTGGCCGTGGCCCAGGCGCTGCGCGAGCGCGGCTGGAACGTGCGCTGGCTGGGCGCCCCCGGCTCCATGGAGTCCCGCATCGTGCCGGCCCAGGGCTTCCCGCTGGAGACCATCGAGTTCTCGGGCGTGCGCGGCAAGGGCATCATGACCCTGGCCTTTTTGCCCATGCGCCTGCTGCGTGCCTTCTGGCAGGCGCTGGCCGTGGTGCGCCGCGTCAAGCCCGACGTGGTCGTGGGCCTGGGCGGCTACATCAGCTTTCCTGGCGGCATGATGGCCGTGCTGGCCGGCAAGCCCCTGGTGCTGCATGAGCAGAACTCCGTGGCCGGCATGGCCAACAAGGTGCTGGCCAGCGTCTCCCACCGCATCTTCACCGCCTTCCCCAACGTGTTCCCCAAGGGCCGCTGGGTCGGCAACCCCTTGCGCCAGGCCTTCACCGAGCAGCCCGCGCCCGAGCAGCGCTTTGCGGGCCGCAGCGGTCCGCTGCGCCTGCTGGTGGTGGGCGGCAGCCTGGGCGCCAAGGCGCTCAACGAGATCGTGCCGCAGGCGCTGGCCCTGATTCCGGCCGATGTGCGCCCCGTCGTGCTCCACCAAAGCGGCGCCGCACAGATCGACGCCCTGCGCGCCAACTACGCGGCGGCAGGCGTGCAGGCCGAGCTGACGCCCTTCATCGACGATACGGCGCGCGCCTTTGCCGAGGCCGATGTCATCGTCTGCCGCGCCGGTGCCAGCACCGTCACCGAGATCGCGGCCGTGGGTGCAGCCGCCATCTATGTGCCTTTCCCGGCCGCCGTGGACGACCACCAGACCGCGAACGCGCGTTTCCTGGTCGATGCTGGTGGTGGATGGTTGATGCAACAAAGCGCACTGACTGCCCAAAGCCTGGCCGAAATGCTACAAAATATGCAGCGTGCGACGCTGCTGGAGCGCGCTGGAAAAGCCAAGAAAATGCAAAAGACCGAAGCCACCGCCGAGGTGGTCGCCGCCTGTGAGGAACTGGCCGCATGAAGCACGCCATTCATCACATCCATTTCGTCGGCATCGGCGGCGCCGGAATGAGCGGCATCGCCGAGGTGCTGCACAACCTGGGTTACGCCGTCTCGGGCTCGGACCTGTCCGACAGCGCCACGCTGCGCCGGCTCGCAGACCTGGGCATTGCCACCCACGTCGGCCATGCGGCCGCGAACATCGAGGGGGCTGACGCCGTCGTCACCTCCACCGCCGTGCAGTCCGACAACCCCGAGGTGGTCGCTGCGCGCACGCACAAGATCCCCGTCGTGCCGCGTGCACTCATGCTGGCCGAGCTGATGCGCTTCAAGCAGGGCATCGCCATCGCAGGAGCCCACGGCAAGACCACGACCACCAGCCTGGTGACCAGCGTGCTGGCCGAGGCCGGGCTGGACCCGACCTTCGTCATCGGCGGCAAGCTCAACAGCGCGGGCGCCAACGCCAAGCTGGGCCAGGGCGACTACATCGTGGTCGAGGCGGACGAGTCCGACGCCTCCTTCCTGAACCTGCTGCCCGTGATGGCCGTCGTCACCAACATCGACGCCGACCACATGGAAACCTACGGCCATGACTTCGGCCGGCTCAAGGGCGCCTTCGTCGACTTCCTGCACCGCATGCCGTTCTACGGCCGCGCCATCGTCTGCGTGGACAGCCCGGCCGTGCGCGAGATCCTGTCCCAGGTGGCCCGCCCCGTGACCACCTACGGCTTTGCCGAGGACGCCCAGGTGCGCGCCCTCAACGTGCGCGCCGAGGCCGGCCGCATGCATTTCACGGTGCGCCGCAGCAACGGCCAAAGCTATCCCGACCTGGACGTGGTGCTGAGCCTGCCGGGCGAGCACAACGTGCTCAACGCGCTGTCGGCCGTGGCCGTGGCCATGGAGCTGGAGATTGCCGACGAGGCGCTGCTGCGCGCCTTCGAAAGCTTCAAGGGCGTGGGCCGGCGCTTCCAGCGCTATGGCGAACTCCCTGCAGCGGACGGTGGCATCTTCACCGTCATCGACGACTACGGGCACCACCCTGTCGAGATGGCGGCCACGCTGGCTGCTGCGCGCGGCGCCTTCCCGGGCCGCCGCCTGGTGCTGGCCTTCCAGCCGCACCGCTACAGCCGCACGCGCGATTGCTTCGAGGATTTCGTCAAGGTCATCGGCCTGGCCGATGCCGTGCTGCTGACCGAGGTCTACGCGGCCGGCGAGGCGCCGGTGGTGGCGGCCGATGGCCGCTCGTTGGCGCGCGCCCTGCGCGTGGCCGGCCGGGTCGAGCCGGTCTTTGTGGAAGACGTTGCCGAGCTGCCGGCGGCCCTGGCCGCCCACGCCCGCGATGGCGACGTGCTGTTGTGCATGGGGGCCGGCTCGATTGGCGCCGTGCCCGGAAAGTTGGTTGAAATGCTTCAGAAACAAGAGCTGCAGGCGCAGCAGGGAGCTGCGCAATGAGCAGCTTCGGCACCCAGATCGATGTCAAGGCCCTGGGCAAGGTGGCCGTGCTGTTGGGCGGCCGCTCGGCCGAGCGCGAGGTCTCGCTGATGTCGGGCACGGGCGTGCTCAAGGCCCTGCTGTCGCAGGGCGTGGATGCCCATGCCTTTGACCCCGCCCAGCGCGACCTGGGCGAGTTGAAGAAGGACGGTTTCGACCGCTGCTTCATCGCGCTGCACGGCCGCTACGGTGAGGACGGCACGGTGCAGGGCGCGCTGGAGCTGCTGGGCATCCCGTACACGGGCCCCGGCGTGATGGCCTCCAGCATCGCCATGGACAAGATCATGACCAAGCGCATCTGGCGCTTCGAGGGTCTGCCCACACCCGACTGGCGGCTGGTCGCCAGCGCCGACGAGACCCGCGCCGCGCTGCAGGCGCTGGGCGCGCCCATGATCGTCAAGCCCTCGCGCGAGGGCTCGACCATCGGCCTGACCAAGGTCTGGACAGCCGAGGAATGTGAGCAGGCCTATGTGCTGGCCTCCCGGTACGACCCCGAAGTGCTCTGCGAAGAGTTCATCGAAGGCGACGAGACCACCTGCCCCGTGCTCGGAACCGGCGAGGGCGCCCACGCCCTGCCCGTGATCCGCATCGTCGCGCCCGAAGGCAACTACGACTACCAGAACAAGTACTTCACCGACGACACCCAGTACCACTGCCCCAGCGGCCTGCCTGCCGAGGAAGAGGCCGAGATCCGGCGCATCGTCGTGCGGGCCTTCCGCACGCTGGGCTGCCGCGGCTGGTCGCGCGCCGACATCATGATCCGCGGCAGCGACCGCAAGCCCTTCCTGCTGGAGATCAACACCTCGCCGGGCATGACGGGCCACTCGCTGGTGCCCATGTCGGCCCGCGCCATCGGCGTGAGCTACGAAAACCTGTGCCTGGGCATCCTGGCCAGCGCCGCGCTGGACGCGCAACCGGAGCAGGAGCACGCATGAGCTACTCCCTGCCGGCCCCCTTCGACGTCAAGCTCATGAACGTGACCGCCACGGTCCTGTTCGTGGGCGTGGCTGCGCTGGGGCTGGCAGCGGTGAGCTGGTGGGCGCTGCGCCATCCGGCCTTCAACATCGGCCGCATCGTGGTCGAGGGCGAGCTGGTGCACAACAACGCGGTGACGCTGCGCGCCAATGTGGCGCCGGTGCTCACGGGCAACTTCTTCACCGTGGATCTCAAGGCCGCCAAGGCGGCGTTCGAGCAGGTGCCCTGGGTGCGCGAGGCGCAGGTGCGCCGCGACTATCCCAACAGCCTGCGCGTCATCCTGCACGAGCATGTGGCCGAGGCCTTCTGGGGGCCTGATTCGGGCACCGGCCTGGTCAACAGCTTCGGCGAGGTCTTCGAGGCCAACCTGGGCGAGCTGGACCGCGACGGCCTGCCGCGCCTGCAGGGCCCCGAGGACAGCGCCCCGCAGATGCTGCAGATGTACCGGCTGCTGGTGCCGGCGCTGGGGCCGCTGGATGTGGAGATCGACGGGCTGACGCTCAATGCGCGCGGCAGCTGGCAGCTCAGGCTGGCCAACGACGCACAGATCGAACTGGGTGGCGGCAGCGTGGAGGCCGTGCTGCAGCGCGTGCAGCGCTTCGTGCGCACGCTGCCCCAGATCACGACCCAATACAAGCGCAAGGCCGACGCCATCGAGTCGGCCGACCTGCGCTACGAAGACGGATATGCGCTGAGGCTGCGCGGTGTGACCACCGGCACGGCCAAGGCGCCGGCTGCAGTGCGTCCCCGACGCTGAAGACGAGGGAGGACAGACCTATGTACATGCACACCAAGCAGCGACACAGCGACAGGACAGAACCAACCGGGGGCGGATGCTGATATGGCAAGAGAATACAAAGATGTGATCGTCGGACTGGACATCGGCACGGCCAAGGTCATGGTCGTGGTCGCCGAGGTCCTGTACAACGGCGAACTCAAGCTCGCAGGCCTCGGCGTGGCCCCGAGCAACGGACTCAAGCGGGGCGTGGTGGTCAACATCGACGCCACGGTGCAGAGCATCCAGCAGGCGCTGAAGGAGGCCGAGCTGATGGCCGACTGCAAGATCCAGCGCGTGTGCACCGGCATCACCGGCAGCCACATCCGCGGCCTGAACTCCAGCGGCATGGTGGCCATCAAGGACAAGGAAGTCACGGCCACCGACGTGGCGCGGGTGATGGAGACGGCCAAGGCCATCAACATCTCCTCGGACCAGCGGCTGCTGCTGGTCGAGCCGCAGGAATTCGTGATCGACGGCCAGGAAGTGCGCGAGCCCATCGGCATGAGCGGCATCCGCCTGGAGGCCAAGATCCACATCGTCACGGGCGCGCAGAGCGCGGCCGAGAACATCATCAAGTGCGTGCGCCGCTGCGGCCTGGAGGTCGAGCAGCTGCTGCTCAACCCGCTGGCATCGAGCCAGGCCGTGCTCACCGATGACGAGCGCGAGCTGGGCGTGGCCGTGGTCGATATCGGCGCGGGCGCCACCGACGTGGCCATCTTCACGGGCGGCGCCATCCGGCACACGGCCGTGATTCCCATCGCGGGCGACCTGATCACCAGCGACATCGCCATGGCGCTGCGCACGCCCACCAAGGACGCCGAGGACATCAAGGTCGAAAGCGGCTATGCCAAGCAGCTGCTGGCCGACCCCGATGCCCAGGTCGAAGTGCCGGGCCTGGGCGACCGCAGCCCGCGCATGATCAGCAAGCAGGCGCTGGCCGGCGTGATCGAGCCGCGCGTGGAAGAGATCTTTTCTTTGGTGCAGCAGGTGGTGCGCGATTCAGGCTACGAGGAAGTGCTGTCCTCGGGCATCGTGCTGACCGGCGGCAGCGCCGTCATGCCGGGCATGGTGGAACTGGGCGAGGACATCTTCCTCAAGCCCGTGCGCCGCGGCATCCCCAAGTATTCGAGCGCATTGGCTGACATGGTGGCTCAACCCCGCGCCGCCACCGTGATGGGATTGCTCGAAGAGGCCCGCCTGGCTCGCCTGCGCGGTTTCAAGGTGGCACAAAAGAGTGGGTCGATGAAGACCGCTTTTGGCCGTTTCAAAGACTTCATCGTGGGGAACTTTTGATATGTGCTTTCATCGACTGCGCATTACCGGCCCGCCCACCGGCTTCCGAATACCGGACAGAAGACAGAATTTTCCCCAGACGGTGGTGACCACTTACAGAGAGCTACAGGAGAACCAACATGCCCATCGACATGATTGAAGTTGAAGAATTCAACCAGGGTACGCAGATCAAGGTGATCGGCGTTGGCGGCGGCGGCGGCAACGCCGTCGAGCACATGATTGCGCGCAACGTGCAGGGTGTGGAATTCGTCTGCGCCAACACCGACGCGCAGGCGCTGCTGCGCAGCAGCGCCCACCGCACCATCCAGCTCGGTGGCAGCGGCCTGGGTGCGGGCAGCAAGCCCGACAAGGGCCGCGAAGCCGCCGAGCTGGCCGAGGACGACATCCGCACTGCCATCGAAGGCGCGCACATGCTGTTCATCACGGCCGGCATGGGCGGCGGCACGGGCACGGGCGCTGCGCCCGTGATCGCGCGCGTGGCCAAGGAAATGGGCATCCTCACCGTGGGCGTGGTCACCAAGCCCTTCGAGTGGGAAGGCGGCCGACGCATGGCCAACGCCGACAGCGGCCTGAGCGAACTCGAAGCCAACGTCGATTCGCTGATCGTCGTGCTCAACGAGAAGCTGCTGGACGTGCTGGGCGACGACATCTCGCAGGACGAGGCCTTTGCCCATGCCAACGACGTTCTCAAGAACGCCGTGGGCGGCATTGCCGAAATCATCAACGAGTACGGCCATGTGAACGTCGACTTCGAAGACGTGCGCACCGTCATGGGCGAACCCGGCAAGGCCATGATGGGCACGGCCAAGGCCGCCGGCCCCGACCGCGCGCGCATCGCTGCCGAGCAGGCCGTGGCCTGCCCGCTGCTGGAGGGCATCGACCTGTCGGGCGCCAAGGGCGTGCTGGTGCTGGTCACGGCCGCCAAGGGCAGCCTCAAGCTGTCCGAGTCGCGCCTGGCCATGAGCACCATCAATGCCTACGCCTCGCCCGATGCGCATGTGATCTACGGCGCTGCCTACGACGACAGCCTGGGTGACGAGATCCGCGTCACCGTGGTGGCCACCGGCCTGTCGCGCCCCAGCGCACGCCGCCAGAACATGCAGGTGGTGCAGGGTGGCCTGCGCACCGGTACCGACAACATGAGCTACCAGCTGCCTTCGGCCTCCATGGGTGCCGCAACGGCAGCCGGCGGCCTGGTCGGCGGTGCCGCTGGCGGCGCCGACTATGCCAACAACATGTCGGTGCCCAGCGTCTGGCGTACCAACCGCACGCAGGCCGCTGCCCGCGTCGATGCCCTGGCCTCCGGCGGCATGGACGATCTGGAAATCCCGGCCTTCCTGCGCAAGCAGGCTGACTGAGCAGCGGCCGATACGGTCGCTGCATGGTTGTGATAGCGAATGCCGTGCCAGGGCCATGCCCTGCGCACGGCTGCCGCACTTTAAAATAGCCGGATGCTCCAACAACGCACCATCAAGACGATCACCCGTGCCGTGGGCGTGGGTCTGCACAGCGGCCAGCGCGTCGAATTGACGCTGCGTCCCGCGCAGCCCGACACCGGCATCGTGTTCCGTCGCGTGGACCTGCCGGAGCCCGTGGACATCCCGATCTCCGCCGAAGCCGTCACCGACACGCGCATGGCCTCGACCATCGGCACGGGCGGCGCCAAGGTGCATACCGTGGAGCACCTGATGTCGGCCATCGCCGGCCTCGGGCTCGACAACATCTACATAGACATCACCGCCGAGGAAGTGCCCATCCTCGACGGCTCCTCCGCCTCCTTCGTATTCCTGCTGCAAAGCGCGGGCATCGAGCTGCAGAAGGCGCCCAAGCGCTTCATCCGCGTCATCCGCCCCGTCGAGGTGCGCGAGGGCGAGGGCCAGAACCTCAAGTGGGCACGCTTTGACCCGTACCACGGCTTCAAGCTGCGCTTCGAGATCGACTTCGCCCATCCTGCCGTGGACTCCACCGGCCAGTGCGTGGAGTTCGACATGGGCGAGGACAACTACACGCGCGACATCGCGCGCGCGCGCACCTTCGGCTTCACCAAGGACGTGGAAATGCTGCGCAGCCATGGCCTGGCGCTGGGCGGCGGCATGGACAACGCCATCGTCATGGACGACTACAAGGTGCTCAACAGCGACGGCCTGCGCTACGACGACGAGTTCGCCAAGCACAAGATCCTGGACGCCATCGGCGACCTGTACCTGATCGGCAGGCCCCTGCTGGCCGCCTACAGCGCCTTCCGCTCGGGCCACGGCATGAACAACCAGCTGCTGCGTGCCCTGCTGGCTCAGCCCGACGCCTGGGAAATGGTCAGCTTCGACAGCGAGCGCCAGGCGCCCAAGGGCTTCGCCCAGCCCGCGCGGGCCTGGTGAGGCGGGCGCCGCCATGCTGATCTTCCGCTGGCTGGCCACCGTGCTGCTGCTGGCATCAGCCGTGTCCTTTGCGTTCTACCTGGGCACGGGCCAGCCCCGCTACAAGCGCTGGGGCTTCATCATCCTCAAGTGGACCGTGATTGCCGGCGTGACCTTCTTCGCCGTGCTGTTCTTTGGACGCATCGTCTGAAACCTTGAGCGGATTCCAGGCTTCAGCTACTCGGCAGGGCTTGGTGAAAACACCCAGGCCGTAGTACGCGTGGGGCTCAATAGGAAATATCTGATCTTTTTCTTCATATTTTCAGAGCTGTCCTATTTGTCGATTCTCATGAATCTTTTAGCTTTTAGGTACCTGGCGGGCTCTTGTGGCAAGTGCCTGCCGGGGCAAAAAATGCTAAAGGAGACTTCATGCATATCAGCTGTATTACCCGAGAGCAGGCCCATCGTTTCATTAATGAAGAAATGAGACGTCCTCAGAGCAACAAGGTGTTGCATGCCCACCCGAGTCCGTTGTATTGGAGAGGCCCGAATGGGGAAGAAAATGATCGTTGGGAGGCGCGCAGAGAATCAAGCAATACCCGTTCAATGAATGCCAATTTCTATATAGGCATACCTTATTGCCTCCCTACTACACCAAATCATTGTGGTTTCTGTCTATTCCCCACGCAGGACTATGGCGGGAATGGCGCCATGTTGAAATATCTCGATTATCTGGAGAAAGAGGCGCAGATGATGGCGTGTCATCTTCGCCATGATAGGCTTTCATCTGTTTATGTGGGGGGAGGCACTCCAAATCTGTTGCGCGCAGAGGACTATATTCGGCTAATGAATATCACTAGGCGTATTTTTGGTGAACCGTCGGAAGGTGTGGAGCGAACGCTTGAAGGTATTCCCCAACTTTTCAACCATGACAAGGTTCAAGCCATAAAAGAGGCGGGTTTCAACAGAGTCAGCATGGGGGTGCAGCAGATGAGCGACAGGCTCATTCGATACAGTGGTCGAAGGCAGACCCATGAGCAGGTGATCAGCGCCCTGGAAGAGTTCAATGCTGCACGCCTTTCCGTCAACGTAGATCTCATTTATGGCTGGCCTGAGCAAACCTTGCATGACATGTTGCGCGATCTTCGTGAAGTCTGCGATCTCGGTGTGCGCCATATCACGCTATATCAACTCAATATCGCTGGTCGAAGTGATTTCAGCCGGCAGCAGCGAGATCTGTTGCCCTCGTTCGAGAATACGTACGAGATGTATGAAGCTGCTTGCAGCTATCTAGGATCGCGTGGCTTCCGTCAGGCAACGCTTTACGATTGGGAGCGCATCGAAAGTGAGGCGGGGAGATTTTCGTATGAAAATGCCGAGCGCTATCAATATGAGCAGCAGCTTCGCGAATTTCTTCAAAAGGATACCGAGGGTGTGATGGCGGTGACCTGCAACATGGTCGGCATCGGCTATGCGGCCATCAGTGGCTGCATGACTTGGCCAAATGAAGGCGGGCCAAACTGGATACAGATGAACAAGCGCTCAATGCAGGGCTACTTCGAATGCATTGATGCTGGTATTTTGCCAGTAGAAAAATACTTCGAATATACGCCGGAGGATCTTCGGTTGGTCTATATATTTCAACAATTGCAGACTATGAAAATTGATGGGACTACCTATGAGCAAGCATTTGGTACGGAGGTAGTCCAAGACTATGCACCCATATGGGATGAACTGGATGCACGGCAATGGATAGAGAAATCTGGGTCTACCATTCGCATGATGGGTCTAGGGCGGTTCTTGATTCCGATGATTCAATCATTGTTCTCGCATGCCCGCTTGCAGGAGATGCGTATGGGCCGCGATGCAATTCAGGCTGAAGGCAAGCGCTTCATCCAGATTTCAAAAGGTTGACGGCGCATGCAGAAAATCCATGCACCGACCAGGGATGGCCATGTCATCGTGCTGACGCGCATCGGCCCTTCGGAGGGGCCAGTGGTGGCCGTGACGCATGGCACGTTTTCTAACGTCACGTCATGCAAGAGACTAGGTAGATTCCTCGCTTTACAAGGTTATGGCGTTTGGCTGTTTGATTGGCGCGGGCATGGGCTGAATCCGCCAACCACCCACGACTACGACTTAGAAACGGTGGCCGAAGAGGACATTGAAAGCGCTCTCGGAGAGATTCATCGTCAAGAGGGGGGGCGGCGCTTGACGCTCATAGGGCATAGCGGTGGAGGTATTGCCGCTGCCATCTGGGCTGCGCGTCGGCCCGATCGGGCGCATGCGTATCTGGCTGGCCTGGTGCTACTTGCCGCCCAGGTGACCCATGCTGCGGCAACTTTTGCGTCGTGGGCTGCAATCAAGGGCTACGGGGCCTGGATTGCCCGCAGACAATGGCTTACCGCGAGCGGCATGGTCGGTCCCGAGAGGGAAAGCGCCCGCCTGATGCGCCAGTGGTGCTATTGGAACCTGCAGCGCAAATTCGTCGGTTATGACGGCATGGACTATTTGCGCAGGCTAACCGAGGTTCGTATTCCCGTTCTGGCGCTTGCGGGATCTGCCGACCGTGTGATCGCCCCTTGGCAGGGGTGCGAAGCTTTAGCCAGGGCTTTTGGAGGTAAGGACATCGAATTCCTGCTGTGCGGCAAGGCCACCTGTTTTCAGGAGGACTACAGTCACAGCCGGCTGTTGATGGCGGGCAACGCGCAGTCCGACGTATATCCACGGATCGCGCAGTGGATGAAGCTGAGGATCGGCGCCGCATCATCCTTAGAGCCTGCTCACGGTCTCGCGGGAGACGGAGCGCAGTGCTCCGAGGCGCCTCAATAGACCCTGCCGCCCTTGTAGACCGCATGCTGGCGGCGTTGCAGCTGCGTGACCTCGGCCATCTTCGTCATGGCGGCGCCTGCATGGGCGTGGGTGATGGCCAGGCCCAGGGCGTCGGCGGCGTCGGTGCCGGGCAGGCCGGGCAGTTGCAGCAGGCGGCGCACCATTTCCTGGATCTGGCTCTTGGCCGCGCGGCCATGGCCGGTCATGGCCTTCTTCATCTGCAGTGCCGTGTACTCGGCCACCGGCAGGCCGGCGTTGACCAGGGCCGTGAGCGCGGCGCCGCGTGCCTGGCCCAGCAGCAGGGTGGACTGGGGATTGACGTTGACGAAGACGATTTCCACGGCCGAGGTGTCGGGCTGGTAGCGGCTGGCGACTTCCGAGATGCCGTCGAACAGCAGCTTGAGCCGGCCCGGCAGGTCGCCGAGCGCGATGCCCGTGGTGCGGATGGTGCCGCTGGCCACATAGGCCAGGCGGTGGCCGTCGACGTCGATCACGCCGAATCCCGTGGTCTGCAGGCCGGGGTCGATTCCAAGGATGCGCATGGAGTGAATGTAGCTGTTCAGGGGACGACGGCGCTGGGCATTCTCTGCATGACCGTGCGCGTGCGCTGCAGCAGATAGCCGGAGTTGGGCAGCTTCTCGAAGCGCTTGGGCTGGGGCAGCATCACGGCCAGGCGCGCGGCCTCGGCGGCGCTGAGCTGGGAGGCGCTCTTGCGAAAGTAGTGGCGAGCAGCCGCCTCGGCGCCGAACACGCCCTGGCCCCATTCCACGCTGTTGAGGTAGATCTCCAGGATGCGCTGCTTGCTCAGCATCAGTTCCAGCAGCTGGGTCAGCACCAGTTCCTGCCCCTTGCGCAGCAGGCTGCGTTCGCCCGACAGCAGCAGGTTCTTGGCCAGCTGCTGCGTGATGGTGGAGCCGCCATAGATCTTGGGCGCCTTGCCGTTGTCGGCCTTCATGGCCCGGGCTTCGGCGCGCTGGTTGCGCTGCCAGGCTTTCTCGATGGCTTCCCATTGCACCCCGTGGTGTTCGGTGAAGCTGTCGTCTTCGGAGGCAATGACGGCGCGCTTGAGCGTGGGCGCGATGCGGTCATAGGGCAGCCATTGCTGGCTCCAGTGCAGGCCTTCGGAGCTGCGCAGCATCTGCCAGGCTTCGGAGCGCTGGAAGGCCGTGGACTCGGGATCGACCACCACCATCAGCGCAATGCGCAGCACGAAGAACAGCTGCAGCAGCAGGCCGGCGCACAGCACCAGCAGCAGGGCGCGTGCCAGGGATTTCATGAAGCGCTCAGCCGCCTTGAGCAATATGGGCGCGCAGCTCGTTCAGCACCTGGGCCGAGGGCGGGCGCACGCCGCGCCACAGCGCAAACGATTCGGCCGCCTGCTCCACCAGCATGCCCAGCCCGTCGCGGGCCGTGGCGCCGTGCTGTTCGGCCCACTGCATGAAGCACTGGGCCGCGGGGCCGTACATCATGTCGTAGGCCAGGCTGCCAGGGCGCAGCACGCGGGCCGGCACGGGCACCTCGGCACCGGCCAGGCTGCTGGCGGTGGCGTTGATGACCACGTCGAAATCCTCATCCACGGCCTGCTGCTCCAGCGCCACCAGTTCCACGCCATGTTGCGCGGCAATGGCGGCATGGCGCTGCACCAGGGCCTGGGCGCGCTCGAAGGTGCGGTTGACCACGGCGATGCGGCGCGGGCGCTCGGCAAGCAGCGAGCCCAGTGCGCCGGCTGCGGCGCCACCCGCGCCCAGCAGCAGCAGGTCGCGCCCGGCCAGCGGCACGCCTGCATTGCGCACGATGTCGGCCACCAGGCCCAGGCCGTCGGTGTTGTCGGCATGGATGCCGTCCGCCGCCAGCACCAGGGTGTTGGCGGCGCCGGCCAGTTGCACGCGCTCGCTGGAGGTGGTGGCCAGCTGTGCGGCTTCCAGCTTGAAGGGCACGGTGACATTGCAGCCGCGTCCGCCTGCCGCGACGAAGCCGCGCACGGCCTCGGCAAAGCCATCCAGCTCCACATGCTGGCGCTCGTAGTGCAGGTCCTGCCCGCACAGTTCGGCAAAGCGGGCATGGATCCAGGGCGAACGGCTGTGCGCGACGGGGTTGCCCATGACGCAGTAGCGGTCGGAGGAGGTTGCGGCGGAAGTCATGTCGGAAAAGGAGGGTGCGCGAAGAGAGGAGGAGGGCGCTACTGCACGGTCGTCTGCAGCGTCTGCTCGCGGGTGAACTTGAAGCGCGAGACCACGGCGATCTGGTCGGCCTTGGCGCGCATGGCGGGGCCGAAATGGCCGAAGGGGCCGGCCGCACGCGCAATGGCCTCGGCCCGGGTGTCCAGCAGGCGGTTGCCCGAGCCCTGCACGATCTCGGTGGACAGCACGCGGCCGTCGTGGTTGACGGTGAGGATCATGACCAGCTCGCCATAGAGCTTCTTGCCGGCCTGCTCGGGAAAGTTCTCCGTGCCCTTGTCCTCGACCTTGCGGCGCAGGCCGTCGTAGTAGATGGCGTAGACGGCCTCGCGCGTGGACGGGCTGATGTAGCGCTTCTTGGGGCGGGCGTTTTCTTCGTTGATGCGTTTTTCGATCTCGGCCAGCAGCTTGACCAGTTGCTGGCGCTTTTCCTGCTGGGCCTGCTGCTCCTTGGTCTGCTTTGCCGCCTCGCGCGGGTCCAGCGGCGGCAGGGCCGCGACCTGCTTGCGCAACTGCGTCAGCAAGACGGTCTGCTGCTCCTGCATGGAGTCAATCTGGCGCTGGCGTTCCTCGAAGTCGTCGCCCACGGCGGTGAGCGCCGAGTAGGGCATGGGGCTGGAGGCCCGGCCCTTGTCGGCTTCGCCGCCGCCGGCCAGCGAGGTCTGCGCGATGGCCTGCGCCTTGTCGGGCTGCTCGTTGGCGCGGGCATTGACCAGGATGACTTCCAGCGGCGTGTCCTGGAACACGCGGTCGAAGCGTTCCGGATCGATGAACCGGAACGAGAGCAACCCGGCATGCAGGGCAATGGAGACACCCAGTGCCAACTGCAGCGTACTCAGGGAACGGAAGGCGGTAGGCAGTTTCACGTCAGATCTAAGGCAGTGGCTTGGATGCGAGGCTGGGGCGCGGGCAGATCAGGGCTGGGCAGGATCGGCCGCGGGCGTGCCGTCGGTCTCGTTCATGTCCACGGCGATGGCGATGGGGCCGGCCACGGCCTCCTCGTCGTCCTCCGCTCCATCGTCGGCAGCGGCGGCGTCGCTGTCCAGGCGCTCGATCAGCGTGCCCGAGACATCGAGCGCGATCTCGTCGATCTCGCCCAGGCGCACGCGCACATGGGCGCCGCGCGGCAGGCCGGTGACGCCCAGCACGGGGAAGACTAGGGGCAGGTCATCGGCGCGCACCAGCAGGCCGCCGCCCATGCCTTCCTTGATGACGGTGGCCGTCAGCTCGGTGATGGCGTGCTGCTGCAGGTACTTGAGCGTCCAGAACCGCTCCATGCCGGCCTGGTAGCCGTTGTAGGCGCTGTAGGCACCGTCGAAGCTGCTGATGATGCCGAACAGCTCGGCATCCTTGGGCTTGAACGGCGCGGCCAGGGCGGCGGTCTTGCCGTGGCGCGCGCAGGCAATGATCTGCCACTGGTTGACCAGGTCCACGTAGCGGCGCAGCGGCGAGGTGGCCCAGGCATAGCTCTTGACGCCGATGCCTGCATGGGGCTGCGCCTTGGTGGACATGCGCACCTTGATGCCGGGCGCCAGGCTGGCTTGGCTGCGGTAGATGCCGGGCACGCCGAGCTCGGCCATCCAGCCGCCCCAGGTGCTGTTGGCCACGATGGCGGCCTCGGCCACGATCAGGTCCAGCGGCGCGCCGCGCTTGCGCACGCTGATCTCCACCTGCTCGTTGCCGCGGGGCTCGGCGCCGCCGTTGCCCACGAGGCGGAAGTTGTAGTCGGGGCGGTTGAAGTTCTCGGGCTTGCCGCGCACTAGTTCACGACCTGCCTTCAGGTGCTTGGCCCAGCGCTGCAGGAACGTCAGTTCGGCGCGCTTGCCTTGCAGCACTTCGGGCGTGCCCTCGACCTCGAAGGAAGGGTCGGCCAGCCACTGCTCGGTGACGATGTGGTCCAGCTTGTCATGGCGGAAGTTGACCTGCACGGGCACGCGCTCCAGGCGCGTCTCGCTGGCCGTGGTCTCCAGCGTGGCCTCGTCCACGGTGACGTACAGCGACACGGCGGGGTTGGCGCGGCCTTCGTCCAGCGTGTAGATCTGCACCACCTCGTCGGGCAGCATGGTGATCTTGTAGCCGGGCATGTAGACGGTGGACAGGCGCGAGCGGCCGAGCTGGTCCAGCGGCGTGCCCGGCACGATGGCCAGACCGGGCGCGGCAATGTGGATACCCACGGTGACCGTGCCCGTGCCCAGGCCGCGCACCGACAGCGCATCGTCGATTTCGGTGGTGGCCGAGTCGTCGATGGAAAACGCCTGGACCTCGGCCAGCGGCAGGTCGGCCGGTGGCTGGGGTGCCTGCAGGGCCGGGAACTGCGTGCCCTTGGGGAAGTGGTCGAACAGGAAGCGCTTCCAGTGGAACTCGTAGGCCGATTCAATGGCGCCGGCCCTGTGCAGCAGGTCCAGCGGGGCCAGGCGCGTGGCGCGGCTGGCCTCGACCACGGCCTTGTACTCGGCGGCGTTCTTGTCGGGGCGGAACAGGATCTTGTAGAGCTGCTCGCGGATGGGGCCGGGGCATTCGCCGGCGCCCAACTGCTCGGCCCAGGCCGTGATCTGGGCCTGGATCTGCTTTTTCTTCTCTATGCCGGCCAGCGCCTGCTGCAGGATCTCGGCCGGCGCCTTCTTGAAGCGACCCTTGCCGGAGCGGCGGAAGTAGTGCGGTGCGTCGTAGAGGCGGAACAGCGCGCCGGCCTGCTCGGCCAGCGTGGCCTTGTCCGAGAAATAGTCGCGTGCAAGGTCGGCAAAGCCGAATTCCTCCTCGGGGGCGAATTCCCAGGCCAGGTCCAGATCGATCTGGGCGGCCTGCGCCTGCGCCTGGGCGATCAGTTCGGCAGGCGCCGGCTTGTCGAACTTGAGCAGGATGTTGGCCGACTTGACCTTGACCCGTTTGCCCGAGTCCAGCTCCACCTGGGCGGAGGTGTCGGCTTCGGAGAGGATGCGGCCGGCCAGGAACTTGCCGGATTCTTCAAACAATGCGTGCATAGCCCGACATTCTCCCATGCTGCGGCTGGCAGCTGCCGCGCAGTCTTGCGCGGCATCAGGCCAGATTCAGGAACTCGTCCAGCTGAGGCAAGTACTCCTCGAAGTTGCTCAGCGCGTGATCGCCGCCTTCCTGGATGATCTGCAGCGCATGCGGGTAGCGCGCGCTCATCTCGCGCCAGTCCAGAACTTCGTCGCCCTCGGCCGCCAGCAGCATCTCGGGCGCGGCCGGTGTCATGGAGCGCGTGTCCAGCGCGCGCAGCTCTTCCATGTACTCGCGGCGAAAGAAAAAGCGTTCCTCGGGGTTGTGCCAGGACGTCTGCTCGCCAATGTACTTTTCAAGATCGCGCGCCGGGTTCACGGCCGGGTTGATCATCACGCTGCGGCAGCGCGCCAGCTGGGCCACCCAGCTGGCGTAGTAGCCGCCCAGCGAGGAGCCGATCACGGCCATGGTCTCTCGCGGCCAGCTGCCTATACCGTCGGCAATCAGGGCGGCCGCCTCGCGCGGGGATGGCGGCAATTGCGGGCTCCACCAGCGCACATGGGGATGGCGCGTGGCCACATGTTCGGCCATGCGCCGGGCCTTGGTGGATTGGGGTGAGGAGCGAAAGCCGTGCAGATACAGCAAATGGGTGGTGGTCATGGCGGGCGCTCTCCTTTGCGTTGCTGGGGCCGGGCGCCGGATGCGGCCCGGACGGCTCATGGCCCATTGTGGCCGCTGCAGCGGGCGGCGCCCAGCAGGGAAGGCCCGGGCCGACAGCAGGATGACAACCGCCTCTGTGGGCAACCCTGCGCCGGGCTGGGCCGCATGCGCCACGGGATAATGGCGGCCCGTGCCCGCGACCGACCATCCCCGTGACCGAATTCGACAAGCCCTCCCTCTGGCAACGTGTTGCCCCGCTGCTGCGGGGCTTTGACTTCTGGTTGCTGCTGTTCGTGGGCATGCTGGCGTCGGCGGGGCTGATCGCCATGTACTCCTCGGGCTTCGACCACGGCACGCGCTTCACCGACCACGGGCGCAACATGCTGATCGCGGCGGCCATCCTCTTTGTCGTGGCCCAGATTCCCCCGCAGCAGCTCATGAAGGTGGCCGTGCCGCTGTACATGCTGGGCGTGGCGCTGCTGGTGGCGGTGGCGCTGTTCGGCATCACCAAGAAGGGGGCTCAGCGCTGGGTCAACGTGGGTGTGGTGATCCAGCCCAGCGAGCTGCTGAAGATCGCCACGCCGCTGATGCTGGCCTGGTGGTTCCAGCGCCGCGAGGGCCAGCTGCGCGGCACGGACTTCGTGATCGCCATGGTGCTGCTCATGGTGCCTGTCGGGCTGATCATGAAGCAGCCCGACCTGGGGACCTCGCTGCTGGTGATGGCGGCCGGCCTGTCGGTGATCTTCTTCGCGGGCCTGCCCTGGAAACTCATCGTTCCGCCCGTGCTGGCCGGTGTGATCGGCATCACCCTCATCGTCTGGTACGAACCCCAGCTGTGCGCCGACGGCGTGCGCTGGCCCGTGCTGCATGAATACCAGCAGACCCGGGTCTGCACCCTGCTGGACCCCACGCGCGACCCCCTGGGCAAGGGGTTCCACATCATCCAGGGCATGATCGCCATCGGCTCCGGTGGCGTCTGGGGCAAGGGATTCATGGCAGGCACGCAAACCCACCTGGAGTTCATTCCCGAGCGCACGACCGACTTCATCTTCGCCGCCTATTCCGAGGAGTTCGGCCTGGTCGGCAACCTGTTCATCATCGTCTCCTTCCTGCTGCTGGTCTGGCGCGGGCTGGCCATCGCCATCCAGGCCAACACGCTGTTCGCGCGGCTCATGGCGGCGGCCGTGGCCATGATCTTCTTCACCTATGCCTTCGTGAACATGGGCATGGTCAGCGGCATCCTGCCCGTGGTCGGCGTGCCGCTTCCCTTCATCAGCTACGGCGGCACGGCCATGGTCACGCTGGGGCTGGCGCTGGGGGTGCTGATGTCGGTGGCGCGTTCGCAGCGGCAACTGCCGGGCGAGGGCGGCGGCCCGCTCTGAACACCAGTTTGCGGCGCCCAAGGCGCCTGCAAATGTCAAATAGTCTGGATGCCTGCTACCGGAAAGCTCCGTTTCTTCCTATGATTTGGCGAGCAAGCCAAGCCTGCATGAGACTGGCATGCTCCTGTTTCCATAACGTCTGCGGGATGACCGTGCACTTGCCACAGACGCCGAGGCGCGCTACAAAGCAAGCGCGGACATGGGCCAGCATGTTCGCCATCCACGCGGATGCATGCCTACGGAATGCCGCTCAGCCTGGTGGGGCGGCATTCCGTTCTTTTTTGCAGGCCCATGAACCGTTGGCTGCCCCCGTTGCACGGCGAGGGCATGGCCGGCTCTCTACAATGGGCGAATGATCTCCCGCGAACCCACCATTGAACGCCTGGCCACAGCGCGCCAGTTGCTGCTTGAGCCCTTCGGGCTCGATGAAACCCATCTCGCGCGCGCACTGGCCGAGATCCGCAGCCACCAGGTCGACGACGCCGACCTCTACTTCCAGTACACCCGCGCCGAAGGCTGGAGCCTGGAAGAGGGCATCGTCAAAACCGGCAGCTTCAGCATCGACCAGGGTGTGGGCGTGCGGGCGGTCAGCGGCGAGAAGACGGCCTTTGCCTATTCCGACGATATTTCCGAAGCCTCCCTGCTGGATGCGGCACGCACCGTGCGCTCCATCTCGAGCGCGGCCCAGAGCAAGCGCGTGCGCGCCAACGCGTCCAAGATCGCGCAAAGCCGCTCGCTGTATCCGGGGCTGGATCCCATTGCCACGCTGGACAGCACGGCCAAGGTCGAGCTGCTGGGCAAGGTCGAAACCCTGGCCCGCGCCAAGGACCCGCGTGTTGTCCAGGTCATGGCCGGCCTGGCCAGCGAGTACGACGTGGTGCTGGTCGCCCGCGCCGATGGCACGTTGGCTGCCGACGTGCGGCCGCTGGTGCGTCTTTCCGTCACCGTGATCGCCGAGCAAAAGGGTCGGCGCGAAGTGGGTTCGGCCGGCGGTGGTGGCCGTTTTGGCCTGGCCTATTTCAGCGATGAGCAGATCACGCAATATGTGGACGAAGCCGTGAGCGCGGCCCTCACCAACCTGCAGTCGCGCCCCGCGCCGGCAGGCGAAATGACCGTGGTGCTTGGCCCCGGCTGGCCCGGCGTGCTGCTGCACGAAGCCGTGGGCCACGGCCTGGAAGGCGACTTCAACCGCAAGGGCGCCAGCGCCTTCAGCGGCCGCATCGGCCAGCGCGTGGCGGCCAAGGGAGTCACCGTGCTGGACGACGGCACGCTGGCCGATCGCCGCGGTTCGCTCAACGTCGATGACGAGGGCTGCACCAGCCAGAGCAATGTGCTGATCGAGGACGGCATCCTCAAGGGCTACATCCAGGACGCAATGAACGCCCGCCTGATGGGCGTCAAGCCCACGGGCAACGGCCGCCGCGAAAGCTATGCCCACATCCCCATGCCGCGCATGACCAACACCTACATGCTAGGTGGCGACAAGGATCCGCAGGAAATCGTGGCCTCGATCAAGAAGGGCCTGTACGCCACCAACTTCGGCGGCGGTCAGGTCGACATCACCAGCGGCAAGTTCGTGTTCTCCGCCAGCGAGGCCTATTGGGTCGAGAACGGCAAGATCCAGTACCCCGTCAAGGGCGCGACCATCGTGGGCAGCGGCCCGGAATCGCTCAAGCACATCACCATGATCGGCAACGACATGCGCCTGGACAGCGGTGTGGGTACCTGCGGCAAGGAAGGCCAGAGCGTGCCCGTGGGCGTGGGTCAGCCTACGCTGCGCATCGACGGCCTGACGGTGGGCGGCACGGCCTGACCGTCGCATGCCCGCGCCCTGCATGGCAGGGGGCGGGTCCTCTGTCCTGCCTGACGCGGCCCGCCGCGCTCCGTGGGCGCCGCCCGGCGCCGATTCCATGACCCAGCTTTCCTTTCCTTCCCGGCCAGGCCTGCAGACTTCTGCCCATCCCCTGCGCAGCCTGCCGGAACACTGGCGCACCTGGGCCGGCGAGTCGCGGCTGAACCGCGTCTGGCTGAACGAGTTGATCGTGGGCGATCTGCAGCCCATGCACCAGCAACTGGCCTTGCTGGCCGTTGCGCTGGACGAGGCCGTGCGCGTGCGCTATGCGGGCAGTGCACGCCCTGCCGTGGAAGAGGCCATACAGCAACTCGACCTGGCCGTGCTGGACCACCAGCACTTCCTCACCACGCTGGGGGCGGTATGGCACGCCCTCTACGAATTTCCCGCCTACCAGCGCCTGCTCAAGGGGTTCAGGGAGGTCGTGCACGCCTGGCAGCAATCCGTGCTGGTGGGCGATGCCCAGGAGCCCGAGCATTTCCGTCGCTGCGAGCGTCTGGGCTGGCGCCTGCTGGGAGATGCATGCCTGTTGATAGACATGTTTGCGGAATCCGCCGCTGTGGCCGGCGGGTTCGATGCCGCCGCAATGCAGCCTTGGTACCGGACGCGTCGCTGGCGTCCCTGGAGCGCCCTGCGCCGAGCACTGCGCAGGCTGCGCGACTCCTTGCTGCGGCGTTGAGGCGGGCCTGCCGCGATGCGCGGAAGCGTCATTTTCTGGGGTTTGCACGTTTTCAAAGGTGAATGCAAGAAAACTGCATGCCATCGTGTTTTTATCCGTGATGACGAAATATTCTTGCGTTTAACGGTTAAAAAAGCAGTTTAAGTGCGTGGTGGATTTTGAGGTTTCTCTCTGTGGCACTGTGAAGTGCGCCCCCCGTGCTGCCATGGCCATGTTGCACTGCGAAAAATGACTGTGCTACATTCAGTTCCCATGCAAGCCCGTACCTCCTTCTACTTTTACTTTTGGTTCTCCTCCCCGGCGGAAGAGAGGTAAGCGCGCGCACCCGAACAAACCTCCCTCAGAACCGCCGAAGCTGCAGAGCCCGGCG
The DNA here is from genome assembly GCF_018437695.1 of Delftia sp. WY8. Lineage (NCBI taxonomy): Bacteria > Pseudomonadati > Pseudomonadota > Betaproteobacteria > Burkholderiales > Comamonadaceae > Delftia > Delftia sp. WY8. Next base: position 2,421,296 of record NZ_CP049795.1, on the reverse strand, counting down.
GTTTTTTGTTTTTCCCCTCCCGATTCTTCGCTCCGTTTTCCACGATCCATCTTTCCTCACGAAAGCAAGCAATGACTGCTCATCAAGCTTCCCTCGCCGATTCCTGGTATCGCGGCGGTTCCCAAAAGACTGGCCAAACCGACGACGCACGTATCAAGGACATCACCGTGTTGCCCCCTCCCGAGCACCTCATTCGCTTCTTCCCCATCCGCGGTACGGCCGTCGAAACCCTGATCGGCGATACCCGCCGCACCATCCACAACATCATGGCTGGCGAGGATGACCGCCTGCTGGTCATCGTCGGCCCCTGCTCCATCCACGATCCGGCGGCCGCCATCGAGTACGCGCGCCGCCTGGCGCCCATACGCGAGCAGTACAAGGACACGCTGGAGATCGTGATGCGCGTGTACTTCGAAAAGCCGCGCACCACCGTGGGCTGGAAGGGGCTGATCAACGATCCCTACCTGGACCAGAGCTACCGCATCGACGAGGGCCTGCGCATTGCGCGGCAACTGCTGATCGACATCAACCGCCTGGGCGTGCCGGCCGCCAGCGAGTTCCTGGACGTGATCTCTCCCCAGTACATCGCCGATCTGATCAGCTGGGGCGCCATCGGTGCGCGCACCACGGAAAGCCAGGTCCACCGTGAACTGGCCTCGGGCATCTCGGCGCCCATCGGCTTCAAGAACGGCACGGACGGCAACATTCGCATCGCCACCGACGCCATCCAGTCGGCCAGCCGTGGCCACCACTTCCTGTCGGTGCACAAGAATGGCCAGGTTGCCATCGTGAACACGGCGGGCAACCAGGATTGCCACGTCATCCTGCGCGGCGGCAAGACTCCCAACTACGACGCTGCCAACGTGGCCGCTGCCTGCGAGGACCTCGAAAAGGCGGGCCTGACGCCCACGCTGATGGTCGACTGCAGTCACGCCAACAGCTCCAAGCAGCATGAGCGCCAGAAGGACGTGGCCCGCGACATCGCCGGACAGATCAGCGGCGGCTCGCGCAGCGTGTTCGGCGTGATGATCGAAGGCCATCTTGTGGGCGGCGCCCAGAAGTTCACGCCCGGCAAGGACGAAGTGGCTGCCCTGACCTACGGCCAGAGCATTACCGACGCCTGCCTGGGCTGGGATGATTCCCTGGCCACGCTGGCCGAGCTGTCCGACGCCGTGCGGCAGCGCCGCGTCAAGCAGACCGAGGCGGCAGCAGCCTTGGTGGCTGCCTGAGGCGCAAAAGAAAACGGGGCGTCTGCGCCCCGTTTTTCGTGCCTGGCCGCTCCGTGGTCAGTGGGACGATGTGGCGTCCGGCGGAGTCAGACCGCACTGGTTCAGCGTGTCGTCTATGCCCTGCAGCAGGGCCAACAACTGGCGCTTGTCGAATTCCACGGGCTGGCTCCACTCATGTTCGGCCAGCGGATGCACGTGGCTCTGGCAGGGCAGCTGGCCGCCGGCCTCGATCACGGCACGCAGCCGGGGCAGGAAAACCCACTGCAGCCATTGCTGCAGCTTGAGCGTGTCGTACATGAAGGGCATGGTCGACGCCATGGCCTCGGGGCTTGGCGCCACGGCCGACCAGAGGCTCTGGCCGCGCAGCTCATCTTCGAGCTGCTGCAGCTGGTCAAGCAGTTTCTGGTGTGTGGTGTCGGTCGTCATGCGATGCGGTTGATGAAGATTCGGGGTCCAATCTGCAGGCGATTGTACGTTTGCACCTTGAAGCGGGCGCCGTGCCGCCATGAAACACCTGCTGCTGGCAGTGCCAGCCCCAGGCTGCGGCGCTTGCGCCATGTCAGCTTGCCCGGGGTGTGGAAAAGGCGCTTGCGGTTAAGCTCGCGGTATGAGTAACGGCCCTGTCCGCGCGAGCAGGCACGGGGTTGTATCCAGTAATGACGAGAGGAGTTCCATGCGCAGCGAAGTGATTGTGGTGTTGGATGCCGGAAAAGAGTACCGCACGGACACCAACGGGCTCACCCCCATGAGTTCCGATGAAGGACGGCATTGGCTGGACCAGCAGTTCATCTCCATGGACTGCGAGCCCCTGCGTGCCAGCGGCAAGGTACTGCTGGCCGACAAGCTGGTGGTGGTGGCGCGCGCGGCGCGTTCGCGTGCCGGGCTGTTCGACGACGAGCAGTGGCGCAACAGCTATGCCGTTGCAGCCCAGGCCGTGCTGTCCAAGCCGCTGATCCGTGTCGACGTGCCCGCCATGTCCATCAGCTACTGAAGGCTGACAGGCGAAGGCACATGAAAGAAGCCCGGGCATGTCCCGGGCTTCTTTCATTGGGGTCGGGCCTGCTTGCGCTTTGTTCAGCCTGCGGCCTGCAGGGCGGCCAGCAGCTTGGGGTGTATGCCGCCGAAGCCGCCGTTGCTCATGCACACCACATGGTCGCCCGGCCGGGCGGCTGCGAGGATCTGTCCGATCAGCGTGTCCATGTCGCCTGCCACCTGCGCCTTGCGGCCAGGGCCCACGCCCAGGGGATGCAGCGCCTCGGCGGCGTCCCAGTCCAGGCCGGCCGTGTGGCAGAACACCAGATCGGCGCTTTCCAGGGACCAGGGCAGTTGCGACTTCATGGTGCCCAGCTTCATGGTGTTGCTGCGCGGCTCGAACACCGCAAGGATGCGTGCCTGGCTGCCGAGTTTGCGGCGCAGGCCGTCCAGCGTGGTGCGTATGGCCGTGGGGTGGTGGGCGAAGTCGTCGTAGACGGATACGCCGCCCGCCATGCCGCGCAGCTCCATGCGTCGCTTGACGTTCTGAAAGCGCGCCAGCGCCTCGCAGGCCTGTGCCGGCGTCACGCCCACGTGCTCGGCTGCCGCAATGGCGGCCAGCGCGTTGAGCTGGTTGTGTTCCCCGGTCAGCGCCCATTCCAGGCGGGCCACCTTGCGGCCACGGTGCAGCACGTCGAAGGCGCTCGGATCGCCCTCTGCGCTGAAGTCGCTGACCACCGCCCCGAAGCTGGAAACCTCGCTCCAGCAGCCCTGGTGCAGCACGCGGGTGATGCTTTCCTCGATACCGTTGACAACAAGCCGGCCCGAAGCGGGGACGGTGCGCACCAGATGGTGGAACTGGCGTTCGATGGCACCGAGATCCTCGAAGATGTCGGCGTGATCGAACTCCAGGTTGTTGAGCACGGCCGTGCGCGGGCGGTAGTGCACGAACTTGCTGCGCTTGTCGAAGAAGGCCGTGTCGTATTCATCGGCCTCGATGACGAAGACGGGCTCCGCGCCGGCCGGGCCCTCGCCTGGCGTCGGGCGCCTGGATGCACCCAGGCGGGCCGAGACGCCGAAGTCCAGCGGCACGCCGCCGACCAGAAAGCCCGGGGCCAGGCCTGCGCATTCGAGAATCCAGGCCAGCATCGACGTCGTGGTCGTCTTGCCATGCGTGCCGGCCACGGCCAGCACATGGCGCGGGCAGGACGGATGGTGCAGCACATGTTCGCAAAGCCATTGCGGCCCGCTGGTGTAGGGAGCGCCGCTTTCGAGGATTGCCTCCATCAGCGGGAACTTGGGGCTGCCGTCGGGCAGGCGCGCGCGGCTGACCACGTTGCCTACGACATACATGTCGGGTTGCAGGGTCATCTGGTCGGCGCCGTAGCCCTCGATCAGCTCGATGCCCAGTGCACGCAGCTGATCGCTCATCGGCGGGTAGACGCCGGCGTCGCAGCCTGTGACGCGGTGCCCAGCCTCGCGCGCCAGCGCGGCCAGTCCGCCCATGAAGGTGCCGCAGATGCCCAGAATATGTATGTGCATGGCCGGGCATTCTACGGTTGCCGCCATGTCCGGGATGGCTGGCCTGCAAAAACAGGAGCTTGCGGCCCAGCAGGCACCGGGTCCCGGAAACACAAGGTTGCGAAATCGCCGGTGCAAGGCGCTGGCGGGAACATGCAAAGCCCGTCAGCGGCCGGCGTTGCTGCGGCTTGGGTCACAATGGCCCGGGGCCATCCGCAGGGAAGGCCTCTTATATATATGTAGGGATACAGCGGATCGTAAAGCCATGGACCAAGCCACTGCCGAAATTGCCCAGACTGCGGCCCGCCTCGTGGTCGAGGAAGGTCTGGAATGGGGGCCTGCCAAGCACCGCGCTGTGCGCCAGCTGGGACTGCCCTCGCGCACTGCGCTGCCGGGCAATGACCTGGTGGAAGAGGCTGTGCGCGAATACATCGCCCTGTTCTGCGCCGACACCCAGCCCCAGGAACTGCAGGCCCTGCGCGAGCTGGCTCTGCAATGGATGGATCGCCTGGCCGAGTTCCGTCCCCACCTGGCCGGCGCCGTCTGGCGCGGCACGGCCACGCGCCTGTCCGATATTTATCTGCAACTGTTTTGCGACGACCCCAAATCGGCAGAGATCGCACTGATCAACCAGCATGTGAACTACGAACCCAGCACCGTGACGGGATTCACCGGCCAGAGCGTGGAGGCGCTGAGCATCCATGCCTTCTGCCGCCCGCTGAACGAGGATGTGGGTGTGCACCTGCTGGTCCATGATCTTGACGATCTGCGCGGCGCGCTCAAGCCCGATGGACAGGGGCGCAGCCCGCGTGGCAGCGCAGAGGCATTGCGCAAGCTGTTGAACCAGGACGAAGGGGAGGCCGACCGTGGCTGATTCCGTGGATGCAGGTCAAAACACATCTTCCCGCCGCCGCTGGCTGATGGGCGGCGTTGCCGCCGCTGCGGGACTGGGTGGCGCCGGATTGGCCTGGTGGCGATTTCAGCCCCATGCCATGGAGTCCAGCGCCGAAGAGCAGCTGTGGCAGCAGCGTTTCATCACGCCGGATGGCTCGGCCATGACGCTGTCGCGCTGGCGTGGCAAGCCGGTGCTGGTCAATTTCTGGGCCACCTGGTGCCCGCCGTGCGTGCGCGAACTGCCCATGCTGGATGCCTTCTCGGCACGCCAAGACCAGCATGGCATTCAGGTCATTGGCCTGGCCGTGGACAAGCCCGAGGCAGTGCAGCGCTTTCTGGGCCGCACACCCCTGCGTTTCCCCGTGGCGCTGGCGGTGGAAGGCGGTCTGGGCCTGACCCGCTCGCTCGGCAATCTGCAGGGCGGACTGCCCTTCACCGTGCTGCTCGGCGAGGATGGCCTGGTGCGGCAACGTAAAATAGGTGAGCTTACTACCGAAGATCTGGCTTCCTGGAGCGCAAAAGGCTGATTTCCGCAGCGACCGAGCCTGTGCAGGCTCAGGAAATCCCCCGAATTCCATGGCGACGTTGATGAAAAATATGCCTCAAAGCACGCAGAAGGGCGAAATTGGAGTAAATTCGCGCCCTATTTAGTTGTTAGCCGCTGGAGCTCCCATGGATTTGCGAAAACTCAAGACCCTCATTGATCTGGTGTCCGAATCGAACGTGTCGGAACTGGAGATCACCGAAGCAGAGGGCAAGGTCCGGATCGTCAAGAGCGAAGGCGCCGTGGTGCAGCACTACGTGGCTGCGCCCATGCAGGCTCCGATGGCTGCGCCCGTGGCAGCACCTGTGGCTGCTCCCGCAGCAGCGCCCGTGGCAGCCCCTGCCGAGGCAGCCGTCGCGGGACATGTGGTGAAGTCGCCCATGGTCGGCACCTTCTACCGCGCATCCAGCCCTGGCGGCAAGCCTTTCGTGGAAGTGGGCAACCAGGTCAAGGAAGGCGAGACCATCTGCATCATCGAAGCGATGAAGATTCTCAACGAGATCGAGGCCGACAAGAGCGGCACCATTACCCGCATCCTGGGTGAAAACGGCCAGGCCGTCGAGTACGGCCAGCCCCTGTTCGTGATCGAGTAACCTGCAGGCGAGCGATGCCGCAAGCGGCACGACGCCCTGGCGCGAACGCATGCCGCGGCGCGACAGAGCAATTGGCTCAACTGACGGCTTCGGCCTGCGTACCGCCGCAGGCACCAAGCCGCGAGGACCTTCATGTTTAAGAAAATTTTGGTTGCCAACCGGGGCGAGATCGCCCTGCGCATCCAGCGCGCCTGCCGTGAACTGGGCATCAAGGCGGTGATGGTGTATTCCGAGGCCGACCGTGACGCAAAGTACGTCAAGCTGGCCGACGAGGCCGTGTGCATCGGCCCCGCTCCTTCGCCGCTGAGCTACCTCAACATGCCGGCCATCATCTCGGCCGCCGAGGTGACCGACGCCGAGGCGATCCACCCTGGCTACGGCTTTCTCAGCGAGAACGCCGACTTTGCCGAGCGCGTGGAAAAGAGCGGCTTCACCTTCATCGGCCCCACGCCCGACAACATCCGCACCATGGGTGACAAGGTCTCGGCCAAGCAGGCCATGATCAAGGCGGGCGTGCCCTGCGTGCCGGGCTCGGACGGCGAACTGCCCGACGATCCGGTGCAGATCCGCCGCATCGCCAAGGCCGTGGGCTATCCGGTGATCATCAAGGCCGCAGGCGGCGGCGGTGGCCGTGGCATGCGCGTGGTGCATACCGAGGCGGCGCTGATCAATGCCGTGCAGATGACCAAGGCCGAGGCCGGTGCGGCCTTCGGCAATCCGGCCGTCTACATGGAGAAGTTCCTGCAGAACCCGCGCCATGTGGAAATCCAGATCCTGGCCGACAACCATCGCAATGCCGTCTACCTGGGCGAGCGCGACTGCTCCATGCAGCGCCGCCACCAGAAGGTCATCGAGGAAGCGCCGGCTCCCGGCATTCCCCGTCGCCTGGTCGAGAAGATCGGCGAGCGCTGCGCTGCAGCCTGCAAGAAGCTGGGCTACCGTGGCGCAGGCACCTTCGAGTTCCTCTACGAAAACGGCGAGTTCTACTTCATCGAGATGAACACGCGCGTGCAGGTGGAGCATCCGGTGACGGAACTGATCACGGGCGTGGACATCGTTCGCACCCAGATCATGGTGGCCGCAGGCGAGAAGCTGCCTTTCACCCAGCGCCAGATCAATGCCCAGCTCAAGGGCCATGCGATCGAATGCCGCGTGAATGCCGAGGACCCCTACAACTTCATGCCTTCGCCAGGCCGCATCACCATGTGGCATGCGCCCGGTGGCCCGGGCGTGCGCGTGGACTCGCACGTCTACAACAACTACTTCGTGCCGCCGAACTACGACTCCATGATCGGCAAGATCATCGTTCACGGCGACACGCGCGAGCAGGCGCTGGCACGCATGCGCACTGCGCTGCTGGAGACCGTGGTCGAAGGCATCAAGACCAACATCCCGCTGCACCAGGACCTGATGGTGGACGCCAAGTTCATGGAAGGCGGCACCAACATCCACTATCTGGAAGAGTGGCTGGCGCACCGCAACGCCAACAAGCGTTGAGCGGGTCACCCGATCGACCATGCATGCTGGCCCCCGGCGACGGCGGCCGGCATTTTTCATTGATTGCTTAGAAAAGGATGGGCCCATGTTCGAGTTGAGTCTGCTGTGCCCGGAAGACCGGGTCGAAACCATCAGCGATGCACTGGATGCGCTGGACGCCCTGAGCGTATCGGTCGAGGACGCCGACGCGCAGACCGAGGCCGAGCAGGCCCTGTTCGGCGAGCCCGGCATGCCGCCACCCAAGGACGGCTGGCAGCGCAGCCGCCTGGTAGCGCTGTTCCCCACGCAGCAAGCGGCCGAAGAGGCACGTGATCTGCTGCTGCCCCAGGACTTCTTCGAGGGCTGCAGCATCATCGCCGTCAAGCAGGTGCCCGAGCAGGACTGGGTGCGCCTGACGCAGTCGCAGTTCGCCCCCGTGGACATCACCCCCGAATTCTGGATTGTTCCCACCTGGCACGAACTGCCGCCGCAGGCGCGCGTGAGCATCCGCCTGGACCCGGGCCTGGCCTTCGGCACGGGTACGCACCCGACCACGCGCATGTGCCTGCGCTGGATCGCACGCCAGCCCGAGGGCAGCCTGGGGCGCACGCTGGACTACGGCTGCGGCTCCGGCATCCTGGCCATCGGTGCGGCCAAGTTCGGTGCCACCGACATCGACGCGGTGGACATCGACCCGGCTGCCGTGGAGTCCACGCGCTACAACGCCGATGCCAACGCCGTGCAGTTGAAGGCCGGCCTGCCCGATGCCGTGACGGGTGAATACCGCACCGTGCTGGCCAACATCCTGGCCACGCCGCTCAAGGTGCTGGCGCCGCTGCTGTGCGCCCGCGTGGCGGAGGGTGGAAACCTGGTGCTGGCCGGCATCCTGGAGCGCCAGGCCGACGAACTCAAGCAGGCCTACGCGCCGTACCTGGCACTCGAAGTCGCCGACAGCGAAGATGGCTGGATCCTGATGACCGCGCGCCGCGCGGCCTGATTTGCGCCACGAGTCCCTGCGCGGCTGCCGCCTTCATGGCGCTGGCCGCGAGCAGCTGCCTACAATCGATCGCTGATGAGCCAAGTCACCCGCTGTCCTGCCTGTGGAACCCGTTTCAAAGTGGTGGCCGACCAGCTGCGAATTTCGCAGGGGTGGGTGCGCTGCGGCGTCTGCCATGAAGTGTTCGATGCCTCCGAGGATCTGCAGCCCCTGCCGGCCACGCCTGCGCATGCCGCCGGCAATCCCGTGGCGGGCGGGGCATCGCTCGATGGGCCGGAATTCGAGGACGATGACATCCGCGAATTCCGGGAGTCCATGTGGCTGCCGACGGCGCCCGTGGGGCTGCCGGGGCGGGGTGCTCCGGCACCGGCTGCAGCCACGGCAACTGCTGCAAGCACGGCGCCTGCTGCCAGGGTCGAGCCTTCGCCTGCCGTGCCGCCTGCCGAAGCTGCGGCTCCGCAGGCGCCCGCGTCCACGTCCACGTCCACGGCACCGCCTGCGCAGACCCCTTCGGCTTCTGCCGCCGACGATCCGGGCCGCGAGCTGCCTGGCGCGTCGCTGGTGGACGAGATCCTGGCGGCGTCCGTGGCTGCACCAGCGGCGCAGCCCCAGCCTGACGCGCGGCATGGGCCGGCGGTGGCGTCCCCGCCCAGCCTGGAGCCCGAACCCGAGCCTGAACCCCAGCCCGAGCCTGAACACAAGCCTGTTTCCGCGCCATCGCCGCACAAGGTGGATGGTGCCGTGCCGTCCCAGAAAGCCGATGCGCCTTCGCTGTCCGTCCCGACGGGCCTGGTCCGTGAATCGGAGCGGCAGGCGCAGGTATCCGTGCCTTCGCCGGAGTTCTCCCGCTGGCCCGACAGCGACGGCGAGGGTGGCAGCGACGACCAGCCTGCGCTGCCCGAGGCCGAGCCCGGCTTTGTGCGTCAGGCGCGGCGCAAGGCCTTCTGGCGCCGGCCTGCCGTACGCGTGGCCCTTGTGCTGGGCTGCCTGCTGGGCGCGGGCGCTTTGGCAGGCCAGGTGATGTGGGGCCAGCGCGATGCGCTGGCCGTGCAGCATCCTTCGCTGGCGCCCACGCTGCAGACCCTGTGCGCCATGGCGGGCTGCGAGCTGCAGCCGCGCCGACAGATCGGCGATGTGGTGATCGGCAGTTCGGGTTTTCGGCAGCTGCCGCGCAACGGCCAGTACCAATGGAGCCTGAGCCTGGAGAACCGTTCCGACTTCCCCGTGGCCATGCCCGCTGTCGAACTCACGCTCACCGATGCGCAGGACAAGCTGCTGCTGCGGCGCGTGATCCGGCTCGACCAGTTCGGTGCCCCCGCGCAGATCGAGGGCCATGGCGAATGGAGCGTGACCGCCCCGGTCGAAGTGCAGGGCCTGGAGTCCGCCGTTGCCGGTTACCGCGCCCTGGTTTTTTATCCCTGATTCCCCTGACTCTTCAAGAAAGCCGAGACACACCATGGCCGCTCTCATCTGCGGATCGCTTGCGTTCGACAACATCATGACCTTCGACGGAAGGTTTGCCGACCAGATCCTGCCTGACCAGTTGCACATCCTCAATGTGTCCTTCCTGGTGCCCACGCTGCGCCGCGATTTCGGCGGGTGCGCGGGCAACATCGCCTATGCGCTGAGGCTGCTGGGGGGCGATGCCTGGCCCATGGCCATGGTGGGCAGTGACGGTGCCGACTATGTGCAGCGTCTGCAGGATCTGGGCGTGCACACGGCGCACATCGGCCAGTTGCAGGACACGCACACGGCCCAGTGCATGATCATGACCGACCGCGACAACAACCAGATCACGGCCTTCCACCCGGGCGCCATGATGCAGGCCCACGGCAACCGCATCACGCCCGAACTCAGGGAGCAGGTGCGCGTGGGCATCATCGCTCCCGATGGCCGCGAGGCCATGATCGAGCATGCCCAGCAGTTCAAGGCTGCAGGCATTCCCTTCGTCTTCGATCCGGGCCAGGGCCTGCCCATGTTCGACGGGCAGGATCTGCGCCGCTTCATCGAGCAGGCCGACTGGGTGGCCGTGAACGACTATGAAGCCCGCATGCTCAGCGAGCGCACGGGCTGGAGCCTGGAGCAGATTTCAGGGCAGGTGCAGGGCCTGGTGGTGACGCTGGGCGCGCAAGGCTGCGAGGTCTGGGTGCAAGGCACCAAGACCCCGGTGGCGCCTGTGCAGCCCGCTGCCGTGGTTGACCCCACGGGCTGTGGCGACGCGTGGCGTGGCGCCCTGCTTTTCGGCCTGGAGCGTGGCTGGGATCTGGTGCGTTGTGCAGAACTGGGCAACCGCCTGGGTGCGCTCAAGATTGCCAGCCGCGGCCCGCAGAACTACGTGCTGGACTTCGCCAAGCCCTGAGGCGGTGATCGCTGGGTGGCGGTACAGCCGCCATCGTCGCAATGAAAAAAGCCCGACTCGAAAGAGCCGGGCTTTTTGCTTTGAGACCGGAGAAGTCTCAGGGCTTGCTGCCTGTGGGGAAGGGCCATGCGGCTTGGGGTGCCAGGCGGGTTTGCGCGATGGGCGCGGGTGCGGCAGCGGGAGCTGCAGGCGCGGCAGCGGCGGGAGCTGCTGCGGCCTTCTTGGGAGCAGCGGCCTTCTTCGGCGCTGCAGCCTTCTTGGCGGGAGCGGCAGGAGCTGCTGCAGCCTTGGCGGGTGCTGCTGCGGGCTTGGCAGCCGGTGCAGCGGCGGGCTTCTTGGCCGCAGGAGCTGCAGCCTTCTTGGCGGGAGCTGCGGCCTTCTTGGCGGCAGGAGCAGCAGCCTTCTTGGCAGGCGCGGCAGCCTTCTTTGCAGCAGGAGCAGCAGCCTTCTTGGCGGGCGCTGCGGCCTTCTTGGCAGCAGGCGCAGCAGCCTTCTTGGCAGGAGCTGCGGCCTTCTTGGCAGCAGGAGCAGCAGCCTTCTTGGCGGGAGCAGCGGCCTTCTTTGCAGCAGGAGCAGCAGCCTTCTTGGCAGGAGCGGCGGCCTTCTTTGCAGCAGGCGCAGCGGCCTTCTTGGCGGGAGCGGCGGCCTTCTTGGCAGCAGGAGCAGCAGCCTTCTTGGCGGGAGCAGCGGCCTTCTTTGCAGCAGGAGCAGCCGCCTTCTTGGCGGGAGCAGCGGCCTTCTTTGCAGCAGGCGCAGCAGCCTTCTTGGCAGGAGCGGCGGCCTTCTTGGCAGCAGGAGCAGCAGCCTTCTTGGCGGGAGCAGCGGCCTTCTTCGCAGCAGGCGCAGCAGCCTTCTTGGCAGCAGGAGCAGCAGCCTTCTTGGCGGGAGCGGCAGCCTTCTTTGCAGCAGGAGCCGCAGCCTTCTTGGCGGGCGCTGCCTTGGCAGTAGTGGCCGTGGCTTTCTTCACGGCTTCAGCCTTGGGGGCGGCCGCCTTTTTGGCGGTGGTCTTCTTGTCGGTGGGGGCCTTGGTAGAGGCCGTCTTCTTCGCAGTTGCCATCATCTTCTCCTTCGTTGATTTGCACAAAACACTTCGGGGTACGGGGCTCCGAAGCGATTCAATGCGATGTGGAGTGACGCATCGCAATGAACACGGAGACGCCCCACGCCGCAACACCATCGGTATTGCAAAAGCGTGAAGCGCGTCATGGTTCGCATTGTGCCTGCAGAGAAGCGATTAATCCCAGGAAAGTGCGCCTCCGGTTTGATACTCGATGACGCGTGTCTCAAAGAAGTTACGTTCCTTCTTCAAATCGATCATCTCGCTCATCCAGGGGAACGGGTTTTCCTCGTTGGGGAACAGGGCCTCCAGGCCGATCTGCGTGGCGCGGCGGTTGGCGATGTAGCGCAGGTAGCCCTTGAACATCGATGCGTTCATGCCCAGCACGCCGCGCGGCATGGTGTCCTCTGCGTAGCGGTATTCCAGCTCGACGGCCTTGACGAAAAGCGCCGTGATTTCTTCCTTGAATTCGGGTGTCCACAGCTGCGGATTTTCGAGCTTGAGCTGGTTGATCAGGTCGATGCCGAAGTTGCAGTGCATGGACTCGTCGCGCAGGATGTACTGGTACTGCTCGGCAGCGCCGGTCATCTTGTTCTGACGGCCCAGGGCCAGGATCTGCGTGAAGCCCACGTAGAAGAACAGGCCCTCCATCAGGCAGGCGAAAACGATGAGCGACTTCAGCAGCGTCTGGTCGGTCTCGAAGGTGCCGGTCTTGAAGCTGGGGTCCATGATCGCCTCGATGAAGGGGATCAGGAATTCGTCCTTGTCGCGGATGGAGGGAACCTCGAGATAGGCGTTGAAGATCTCGCCTTCATCCAGGCCCAGCGACTCCACGATGTACTGGTAGGCGTGGGTGTGGATGGCTTCCTCGAAGGCCTGGCGCAGCAGGAACTGGCGGCACTCGGGTGCGGTGATGTGGCGGTAGGTGCCCAGCACGATGTTGTTGGCAGCCAGCGAGTCGGCCGTCACGAAGAAGCCCAGGTTGCGCTTGACGATGCGGCGCTCGTCCTCGGTCAGGCCGTTGGGGTCCTTCCACAGGGCGATGTCGCGGTTCATGTTCACTTCCTGCGGCATCCAGTGGTTGGCGCAGGTGGCCAGGTACTTTTCCCAGGCCCACTTGTACTTGAAGGGCACCAGCTGGTTGACGTCGGTCTTGGCGTTGATGATTCGCTTGTCGGCGGCGTTGACGCGCTGGTGTGTGCCGGTGGCGGGGGCAGCTCCTGCGCCGGTCGGCGTGTTCGAGAGGGTGGCGTCGTCGTCAAAGGTCAGCATTGCAATTTTCTCCGGCATGCCCTGAGGCATATGTTCAGTTCATTCGGTGCGAAAGAGGCCTCTCTTTCTGCTCCGGTCAATGTAGGACCATGGGTGGCCTGGCATGTTGAGCAGGCCCAAGGTCCATGGCGAAGATCCTGCGCATGGCGCTGGCTGGCGGGCAGGGCGCGGGGCCTGCGCCGTGGCGAGGCCCCGCGCTGCGCGGCTTACTGGCAGGCTTCGCAGCCGGGATCGTCGATGGCGCAGAACTTGATGTCCGTCGCCGGGGCCTGGGCGCGTGCGGCGGCTGCCGCGGCTTCCAGGGCGCTGGAGGTGCTCACGGCAGCGGGCTGGGCGGCAGCCGTGGGCACTGCGTTGAGCACGCGGCTTTGCACCGTGGACTTCTCGATGTTGGTGGCGCTGGTGGTGCGCAGGTAGTAGGTGGTCTTCAGGCCACGCAGCCAGGCCAGCTTGTAGGTGTCGTCCAGCTTCTTGCCCGAGGCGCCGGCCATGTAGATGTTCAGGCTCTGGGCCTGGTCGATCCACTTCTGGCGGCGTGCAGCGGCCTCGACCAGCCAGGTGGGCTCGACCTCGAAGGCGGTGGCGTACAGGTTCTTGACGTCCTGGGGCACGCGGTCGATGGGGCGCAGCGAGCCGTCGAAATGCTTGAGGTCCATGACCATCACGTCGTCCCACAGGCCCAGGCGCTTCAGGTCGCGCACCAGGTACTGGTTGATGACGGTGAACTCGCCGGACAGGTTGGACTTGACCGACAGGTTGCCGAACGAAGGCTCGATGGAGGCATCGACGCCGACGATGTTGGAGATGGTCGCCGTGGGCGCGATGGCCACGCAGTTGGAGTTGCGCATGCCGTGCTGGCCGATCTTGGCGCGCAGCGCATCCCAGTCCAGGCGCGAGGAACGGTCCACTTCCACGTAGCCGCCGCGGGCCTTCTCCAGCAGGTTCAGCGTGTCCAGCGGCAGGATGCCCTGGTCCCACAGCGAGCCCTTGTAGCTGGAGTACTGGCCGCGTTCCCTGGCCAGTTCGGTGGAGGCCCAGTAGGCGTAGTAGCAGATGGCTTCCATCGACTGGTCGGCGAACTCGACGGCCGCGTCGCTGGCGTAGGCGATGCGCATTTCATAGAGCGCATCCTGGAAGCCCATCAGGCCCAGGCCCACGGGGCGATGGCGCAGGTTGGAGTCCTTGGCCTTCTGCACGGCGTAGTAGTTGATGTCGATCACGTTGTCCAGCATGCGCATGGCCGTGGTGATGGTCTTGCGCAGCTTGCCGTGGTCGATGGCGCCGTTGGTGATGTGGCGCGCCAGGTTGACCGAGCCCAGGTTGCAGACGGCGGTCTCGGTGTCGCTGGTGTTCAGCGTGATCTCGGTGCACAGGTTGGACGAGTGCACCACGCCGGCGTGCTGCTGGGGCGAGCGCACGTTGCAGGGGTCCTTGAAGGTGACCCAGGGGTGGCCGGTCTCGAACAGCATGGACAGCATCTTGCGCCACAGGTCCACGGCCGGGATGCGCTTGAACAGCTTGAGCTCGCCGGTGTCGGCCTTGGTTTCGTAGGCCGTGTAGGCGCGCTCGAAGGCTGCGCCGAAGAGGTCGTGCAGGTCGCCGACATCGGAGGGCGAGAACAGGGTCCACTGGCCCTTTTCCATGACGCGCTTCATGAACAGGTCGGGAATCCAGTTCGCCGTGTTCATGTCGTGCGTGCGGCGGCGGTCGTCGCCCGTGTTCTTGCGCAGCTCGAGGAATTCCTCGATGTCCAGGTGCCAGGTCTCCAGGTACGTGCAGACGGCGCCCTTGCGCTTGCCGCCCTGGTTCACGGCCACGGCCGTGTCGTTGACCACCTTGAGGAAGGGCACCACGCCCTGCGACTCGCCGTTCGTGCCCTTGATGCGCGAACCCAGGGCGCGCACGCGCGTCCAGTCGTTGCCCAGGCCGCCGGCGAACTTGGACAGCAGGGCGTTTTCCTTGATCGACTCATAGATGCCGTCCAGATCGTCGGGCACCGTGGTCAGGTAGCACGAAGACAGCTGCGAGCGCAGCGTGCCGCTGTTGAACAGCGTGGGCGTGCTGCTCATGAAGTCGAAGGAAGACAGCAGTTCGTAGAACTCGATGGCGCGCGCGTTGCGGTCCTCTTCCTGCAGCGCCAGGCCCATGGCCACGCGCATGAAGAAGGACTGGGGCAGCTCGATGCGCGTCTTGCGCACGTGCAGGAAGTAGCGGTCGTACAGGGTCTGCAGGCCCAGGTAGTCGAACTGCTGGTCGCGTTCGGCCTTGAGGGCGGCAGCCAGGCGGGGCAGGTCGTAGTTCAGCAGCTCGGGGTTGAGCAGCTCGTTGTCCACGCCCTTCTGGATGAAGCCGGGGAAGTAGGCGGCGTAGGCCGACTGGATGTCGGCAGGCTGCACGTCATGGCCCATGACCTCGCGCACGATGGTGTGCAGCAGCAGGCGGGCGGTGACGTAGGTGTAGTCGGGGTCCTTTTCGATCAGCGTGCGCGCGGCCAGGATGGAGGCCTTGAAGACTTCTTCGATCGGCACGCCGTCGTACAGGTTGCGCAGCGTCTCGGCAACGATGGGCGCGGCCTGGATGTCGGCATTGAGGTTGCGGCAGGAGGCCTCGATCAGGGCCAGCAGGCGGGCCTGGTCCAGAGGAACGCGCTGGCCGTTGTCGGTCACATGCAGCACGGGGGCGGGCGCGGCCGCAGCGGCGGCAGCGGCCTCGGCGGCCTTCTTCTGCTCGGCACGCTCCTGGTTGCGGCGGTCGCGGTACAGCACGTAGGCGCGCGCCACGTCGTGGTGGCCGCCGCGCATCAGGCCCAGCTCGACCTGGTCCTGCACGTCTTCAATATGGAAGGTGCCGCCGCCCGGACGCGAGCGCAGCAGGGCGCGCACCACGGCCTGGGTGAGCTCGTCCACGGTCTCGCGCACGCTGGCGGAGGCAGCGCCCTGGGCGCCGCGCACGGCCAGGAAGGCCTTGGTCAGCGCGACGGCGATCTTTTGCGGGGTGAAGGGCACCACGTCGCCGCTGCGGCGGATGATCTGGTAGCCGTCCTGCACGGACAGGTGATGGGCGGAGGAAGGATTGGCAGCATCACCGTGCGCAGCGGGAGCCAAAGAATTCAGTGCTTCTTGCATGAGTTTCCTCAACGGGTGTTTGTGGATAGAACGGACGCGGACCTGCACTGGGGGCAGGCTTGCTGGGAGATGGAATCGGGGCCGGATGTGCACACCGTTTTCACAGGGTGTGCACAGCTTGTGAACACTAGATATGGTGTCCGGCGTGCTCTCAGGCACTACCTGTAGTGTATCGCCGTCTCATGTACACGGGGTACTCACGGCCGGAAAACCGCTGTTTGCGCTGCGCCAAAACAGTGCCCAGCATGCAAGCCCATAGCAGCAGATCACCGCTGCGCGGTGGCTGGCGGGCGATGGCCTGTCGCAAGCCGCTACAGCCTTGCCGCTGCGCCGGTCGGACCGCCGAAAGCCCCATGAACAGTGGGGCTGCGACACATGCGTGAATTTGTAAAAAAAGATCAGGCCGGCCCGGCGTGCGCCTGCGCGCCACATGGGTTGCTTTCTGGATTGACAGCGCACTTTTCCTGGGCCTGTGGACAAGCCGGCCTGCGTGCAAGGCCTGGCGCAGTCCGGCAGGAGGGTGTGTGCTTACGTGGAGGGCTGGCCGGCGCGGGGCGGCAGCTGCCAGTTCGCCGTGGCCTGGTGACGGGACAGCAGCCCGCGCAGCCGGGGCCAGTCGAAGCCGGGGCCGGGATCGCGTTTGCGGCCGGGCGCAATGTGCTCATGGCCTGCGAGATGGGCGACGGGGTAGCGTGCGGCGATGGCTTCGCACAGGTTCTCCAGGGCCGCATATTGCGCCGGCTCGAACGGCAGTCCCTCCAGGCCCTCCAGCTCTATGCCGATGGAGTCGTCGTTGCAGCGGTCCTTGCCGCGCCAGCTGGAGGCGCCCGCATGCCAGGCGCGCGCGTCACAGTCCACAAATTGCCAGACCTCGCCCAGGCGCGTGACGAAGAAATGCGCCGACACCTCCAGGCCGCGTATGCCCTGGTAGTAAGGATGGGCGTCCCAGTCGAGCTGGTTGGTGAACAGTTGCTGGACCGCCCCCGTGCCGTACTCGCCGGGGGGCAGGCTGATGGAGTGCACGACGACCAGATCGACCAGGGCCTGGGCCGGGCGCTCGCCGAAGTTGGGCGAGGGCAGGTGGCGTGCCTGTTGCAGCCAGCCGCCTTGCCAGGTCCAGGCCGGGCCCATGGTCGTGGTGGCTGGTGCCTGCGGATCAGGCTTCGCCATGGCTGCCTCCGTCCGCCTCGGCGCTGGCGTCGCCGGGCAGGGCGATGTTCAGCCGGTCGATGCGGTAGCGGATCTGGCGCAGGCTCAGCCCCAGGCGTGCGGCCGTGGCCGTGCGGTTGAAGCCGTTTTCCTGCAGCGCCTGCACCAGGATGCCGCGCTCGCGCTCGTCCAGCCAGGCCTGCAGGTCGCGGGGCAGCTCCATGTCGGCAGGCTCCGGCGGCGGTGCGGCGCCGTCGTGCGCCTGGGTCTGCGTCGATGCGGGTGGAGCCGGCGGAGTGCCGCAGGGCAGCTGCATCTCGGGGTCTATGCGCAGCGGCCCTTCCTCGCCCAGCGTGATGGCGCGGTGCAGCAGGTTCTCCAGTTCACGCACATTGCCGGGCAGGGGCAGGCGGGCGATCTGCTCCAGGGAACGCTCGTCGATCTCGGGCATGGGCAGGCCCGACTCCTGCGACAGCCGTGCCAGCAATGCACGGCACAGCGCGGGCAGGTCCTCGCGGCGCTCGCGCAGCGGCGGAAGAAGTACTTCGATGACGTTGAGGCGGTAGTACAGGTCCTGGCGAAAACGTCCTGCCTGCACGTCGGCGGCCAGGTCGCGGTGGGTGGCGCTGACGATGCGCACGTCGGCTGCTTCCTCCTGCGCCGAGCCCAGGGGGCGCACGCGGCGTTCCTGGATGGCGCGCAGCAGCTTGGCCTGCATGGGCAGCGGCAGGTCGCCGATTTCGTCGAGGAACAGGGTGCCGCCGCGTGCCGCCTGGAAGTAGCCGTCGCGGTCCTGGGTGGCTCCGGTATAGGAGCCCTTGCGGGCGCCGAAGAACTCGGCTTCCAGCAGGTTTTCGGGGATGGCGCCGCAGTTCACGGCCACCATGGGGCCGTGGGCGCGCTGGCTGCAGGCGTGCAGGGCGCGCGCCACCAGCTCCTTGCCCGTGCCCGACTCGCCGTGCACCAGCACCGGCGCCATGCCGCGCGCCACCTTGGCAATGCGCTGCTTGACGGCCTGCATGGCGGGCGACTCCCCAACCATGGCGTCGAGCGCCCCGCCGCCGCTGAGCACGGGGCTTGCGGCCGACGCCGCCGAGGGGCTGCGCGCCGGCATCACGCCGGGGGGCGGCACGCCGCCCACGCCCTGGGCGGCCGAGGCCACGACCAGGCGGAACTGCTTGAGGTCCACGGGCTTGGTCAGATAGTCGAAGGCGCCCGAGCGCAGGGCTTCGACGGCATTTTCGGCCGAGCCGTAGGCGGTCATGACCACGCAGCGTTCTCGCCGCTGCTGGTTGCGCAGGTCCTGCAGCAGCTCCATTCCCATGCCGTCGGGCAGGCGCATGTCGGTGATGACCACGTCGAAGCGCTGGGTCTGCAGCTGTTCGCGCGCCTCGCCCACGCTGGCGGCGGTTTCCACGCGGTAGCCTTCGCGCAGCAGGGTCAGTTCATATAGGGTGCGCAGATCCGGCTCGTCGTCCACGACAAGAATCGATGCGGCAGCGGGCAGGGAGTTCAAGGGCATCACACCACAATCTGGTCAAACAGGGAGGCCGGCAGAGCCGATGCGGCGCCGGCGCGGAACACGATGCTGAAGGCATTGCCCTCGACAGGGCCGTGCGGCGCGGGCCGCGACAGCCGCTGGTAGCTGATGCCTGCATCGTAGCGCTGGCACAGCTCGCGGCAGATGTACAGGCCCAGGCCGCTGGAGCGGCTTTCCGACGAGAAGAAGGGCTCGAACAGATGGCGCTGCACCGTGGGCTCCAGTGCGGCGCCGTCGCTCCAGACCTGCAGCCAGATCTGGCCTGCGGCCGGCGCGCCGGTCAGCACCTGCAGCGTATGCGGCTGCTGGGCGTTGCTGCGGTAGCGCTGGGCGTTGTCCAGCAGGTTCACCAGGATGCGGCGCAGGTGCTCGCCGTCGAACACCACGGTCCTTGCGCGCGCGTCCAGCAGCAGCTGGATGCTGCGCGCAGGCTGGCCCTGGGCCTGCCACTCCTGGCAGGCCTGGGCCACATGCTGGTCCAGGTCCAGCAGGCCGGCGTGGGCCTCGCCAATGTGCTGCTGGGCCCGCGCGATGTTGAGCACGTCCTCGACGGTGCGCGCCAGCCGCTCGGCGTTCTGGCCCACGATGCGGCACAGCTGCTGCTGGGCCGGGTTCTGCGCCAGATCTTCTGCCAGCAGGGCGTTGGCCTGGGTGATGGCGGCCAGCGGATTGCGGATCTCATGGGCCACGGCGGCGGACATGCGGCCCATGGAGGCCAGCTTTTCCGTGCGCAGCCGCGCCTCCAATTCGCGCAGGTCGTGCAGAAAGACCACGCACAGCTGCTGCAGCAGCGCGGGCTCGGCGGCATCGGTGGCGTCGGACGGGGTGGCGACCTCGGTCAGCCAGGTGCGCAGATGCAGTCCCGTCATGCCTTCCTGGCCGATGGACTGCAGATGGATGGCGGCCGATATCGGCAGGTTCTGGGCAAAGCTCTGGGCCACGGCATCCTGCAGCCGCTGCCAGCCGGCGTGCTCCTTGAGTGCGAAGGGCAGGGCATGCGCGTCGGCCAGTCCCAGCAGGTGCAGCGCGGCCGGGTTGGCCTGCTGCACGCGGAATTGGGGATCAACCACCAGCACGCCTTCGCCCAGGTGGCGGATCACCAGGGCATTGACCTGCTCCTGGGCCTGGGCCTTGCGGCTGCTGTGCTGTGCCAGGTGCCGCTCGCGCCGCACGCGGCGCGCCAGCTCGTGCGTCAGATAGGCCACGGCGAAATAGCCTGCGCAGGCAAAGCTGGCCTGGTAGTAGGCCTGGGTACTTTCTATGCGGCCCGCCAGGTCCTGCCATGCGACCCAGCCCAGGGTCAGCAGCGTGACGCTGGCCGTGGTGGCCAGCGCCAGCGTCAGATTGCCCAGCACGGCCGAAATCAGGATGGGGATGGCCAGCAGGGCCGAGTAGTTGAGCGGGCCTGTCTGCAACACCTGCAGCAGGCAGATGGCCGCGATGTCCACGCCGATCACGGGCAGCCAGTGCACGCCGGCGCGGGCAGAGGGCGGCTGCTCGCGTGCGGTCAGCCGGACCAGCAGCGTCAGCCCCAGGTAGCCCAGGCAGACCAGCCAGACCAGGGGATTGCCGCCGGGCTGCACGCTGAGCAGCGCCAGCTGCAGCAGCAGCAGCGCGGTGGCGATGAGAACGCGGCCCGTCAGAAATCCCTGCCACAGCCGGACGAAGGGGGCGTTGGCGTCGTGCGGCGACTGCGCCGTGGCCTCGTCGATGGTGGGCGGCGGGGAGCGGGCGGCGTCCTGCATGCTCAGCGCCGTTGCGCCAGGGCCCGGTGCTCGGCGCTGCAATAGCTGCGGCCTGCGGCCTCGATGGCTTCGCTGCGCGGCAGGTGCAGTCCGCAGTGCGCGCATTCGACCATGTCCTGTGGAGCCGCCAGCGGCGCGTTGGCCGGGTTGGCCGGGTTGCGCGGCGCAGCCGCCTGGCGCCGCTCACGGGCCTCGGTGCGGCGCTGGCCGCGCCAGACGCCGACGGCAATGACGATGACGATCAGGACCAGCAGGTACTTCATGCGGCGCGCTCCAGCAGCACTTCCATTACGAAGCGTGATCCCGCATAGGCCAGCAGCAGCAGCGCGGCGCCCGCGTAGAGCACGCGCACGGCGCTGCGGCCACGCCAGCCAAAGCGCGCACGGCCGATCAGCAGCACGGCAAAGGTCAGCCACGACAGCAGCGAGAACACCGACTTGTGGTTCCAGACCCAGGCCTTGCCGTAGAGCTGTTCGCCGAACAGCCAGCCTGCGGCCAGCGTGGCCGTGAGCAGCACAAAGCCTGCGGACACGAAGCGGAAGGTCAGGCGCTCCAGCGTGAGAAGGGGCAGGCCGCTGTCATGCCCGCCACCGCCCAGCCGCATGTGCTGCTCGGCGCGTGTCATCAGCGAGGCATGGACCACGGCGGCGGCGAACAGTCCGTAGGAGGCAATGCCCAGCGCCAGGTGCAGCGGCAGCCAGGGCGAGGCGTTGACATGCAGGGGCGTTCCCGGAAACAGCGCGGCCAGGAGCACGGCGGCCGTGCCCAGCGCTGACAGCGCCAATTGCGCGCGCATCTTGGGGAACAACTGCTGTTCGACCCCATAGACGGTGAGCACCAGCCAGGCCGTCATGGACAGTGCTGGCGCGAACCCGAAGTGCGGCTGTTCCCCGAGCAGGCCCCAGGCCAGGGCCAGGGCGTGGAGCACCCAGGCCAGGCGCAATGCGGCGCGGGCGCCAGCATGGCTGATGCGTCGGGCACCGGCGGCCGGCACGGCATAGGCCACGGCTGCGGCAAGCGCCAGCATCCAGCCCAGGGGCGATGCGTTGGCGGAAATCAGGGGGACGGAGAGCATCTTTCTATGATAGCTGTGGCTTTCCTGCCGCCGGTTGTGCAGGCTCAGAATCCGGGCGCCGTGCCGTGGTTCGGAGCGCATTTTCTTCAGGGCTCGATGGCTGCCTCGATGCGATTGCGCCCCAGGGCCTTGGCCTGGTAGAGCAGGCCGTCCACCTTCTGCAGCCAGGTTTCCAAAGGCGCGGCAGACGGCTGCCGCACGGTGAGTACGCCGCAACTGACGGTGAGCAGCGGCGCCGTGGGAGAGGCGGCGTGGGCGATGGACAGGCGCAGCACTTCCTGGCGGAAATTCTCGGCCATGACCTGGGCGTCGCTTTCGCCGGGGAGGATGAGCGCGAATTCCTCGCCGCCAAAGCGCGCTGCCAGGTCGTAGAGCCGGCGCGCATGGCGCTGCAGCGTGGCAGCCACTGCCTTGAGCGCCTCGTCCCCCTGCACATGGCCATAGCAGTCGTTGTATTGCTTGAAGTGGTCTATATCAATGAGAGCCAGGCCCACGGACTCGCCCGTGCGCAGGCTGCGGCGGTGGGAGCGCTTCAGCATGTCGTCGAAGTGGCGGCGGTTGGCCAGCCCTGTCAGCCCGTCCACCATGGCCAGGCGCTCCAGGGCCTGGCGCTGCAGGGCCAGGCGTATCTGGTTGCGCACGCGCACCTCGACCACGGCGGGACGTATGGGTTTGGAGACATAGTCGGCCGCGCCCAGGCGCAGGCCGTATTCCTCGGCCTGGGCATTGCTCTGGCCGGTGATGAAGATGACGGCGATATGGGCGGTGCGCTCCTGGGCGCGCAACGCACCCAGCACCTCGTAGCCGTTCATGCCGGGCATGGCCAGGTCCAGCAGGATCAGCTGCAGCCGGTGGGCTTCGCGCTGGGCGATCACCAGCGCACCCGGGCCGTCCTTGGCCAGCAGCACACGGTAGTGGGGGCTCAGCAGCTCGGCCAGCATGCTGCGGTTCAGCCGTTCGTCGTCAACGATGAGGACCGTGGGCAGTTCCGGCCCGGTCAAGGCTTCAAACATCTGCAGCTCCCTGTAGAACCGTCCGGTTCACGGCCATGCTCCGCGCCAGCTGTTCGAGCGCCTGCAGCGCCGCCTCGGTTTCCAGGGACTCGGTGCAGCGCTGGATGCGCTGCAGCACGGACGCATGGCGCCCGTCGACCAGGGGCCGCAGCCGTTCCAGTTCGGCCATGGCGGCATAGTCGCTGTCGGCAATCTGCAGCCGCAGCCGAGCCAGGGTGGACGAGACTTCTTCCGCGGTCATCGGCTGCCGCTGCGGGGGGGCGCGGCAGTGGTCACGGCGGTCACGGCGGCCGCGGACGCCACGGCCACTACGGCCGTCTGCCCGGACCGCCGGGCGATTTCCGCCAGCAGGCCCTGCAGTCCATCGGCCAGCGCCTGGACCAGGGATTGCAGATCGCCGCCGGGCCGGGCGTTGCCGCCATTGCCGTCGCCTGACAGGCAGGCTTGCGCACCGGTCTCGGCCATGGCCGACCATTGCTCCAGCAGGTCCGCGCCCAGGTAGCCCAGACTGCCCTTGAAGGTGTGCACCAGCGATGCCACGGTGTCCCAATGGCCGCTGCGCACGGCATCGCGCAGCCGTTGCGGCGCATCGGCAAAGTCCTGGGCAAAGCCTTCGATGGCGTGGAGCATGCGCGGCGATTGGCCGGCAAGGCGTTGCCGCAGCCGTGCCGGATCCCAGGCCTGGGCAGGGCTTGACGGCGTCGGCTGCAAGGGCGCGGCCGGCGCAAGCGCCGCCGTTGGAGGAGGGCCCGCGCGCAGGCAGCGCTGCAGTGTCTCGTACAGCAGCACATCGTCAACGGGTTTGGTCAGATGGGCATTCATGCCTGCGGCCTCGATCCGGGCGCGCTCCTCGACATAGGCCTGCGCAGTCAGCGCGATCACCGGAAGATGCCGCAGCGCGCTGCGCGTGCGGATGGTGCGCGTGACACTGAGGCCGTCCATGCCGGGCATGTGCACGTCCATGAGCACGGCATCGAAAGGCTGGGTGTCCAGCAGCTGCAGCGCCTGCAGACCGTCCTGCGCAGTCTGTACCGATATGCCGGCCTGCTCCAGCAGCTCGGTGGCCACCTCGCGGTTGAGTACGTTGTCATCCACCACCAGCACCCTGCGCCCAGGCAGGCCCGGGTAGCGCTGCTGTGGCGAGGGGCCGGCCGCCGGGCTTTCCGGCGGGGGCGATTCGGGGTCCCGCAGTGCCTCCCGGATGCACGAGCGCAGTGCCGATGCGGTCAAGGGCTTGATCAGCAGGCCCCGCGGGCCCAACTGCGCGGCCTGCAGCTGCACTTCGTCGCGCCCGAAGGCCGTGACCATGAGCGCAGCCGGGGTCTTGGCCAGGTCCTGCTGCTCGCGCATGCGGCGTGCCAGGTCCAGCCCGTCCATGCCGGGCATGCGCCAGTCCAGCAGGGCCAGGCCGTAGGGGGATTCCTGGCGTGCGGCCTCTTGCAGCATGTGCAGCGCCTGCATGCCGTCCGCCGCCGTATCGCAGCGCATGCCCAGTTTGCGCACCATGGCGGCCAGGGCCTCGCGCGCGCTGGCGTTGTCATCGACGATGAGAACGCCGGTGCTGCCCAGGTTGTCGTGGCCGTCCAGCGGCGCATCCGTGGCAGGCCGGACCTTGGCCGTGAAGCGGAAGTTGCTGCCCTGGCCTGGCTGGCTGCAGACGCTGATCTCGCCGCCCATGAGCTGCACCAGCCTGTGGCAGATGGCCAGGCCCAGGCCGGTGCCGCCGTGGCGGCGCGTGGTCTGGATGTCGGCCTGGGTGAAGGGCTGGAACAGCCGTTCGGCCCGCGATGCATCCAGGCCTATGCCGGTGTCGCGCACGTTCACGCACAGGTGGTGCAGGGGCGCTGCCGTGGCGTGCGCGCCGGCCTCCACCGGCGCGCACGCCAGCGGCGGCTCCAGATGCAGGGAGATCACCACCTCGCCATGCTCGGTGAACTTGATGGCATTGCCGACCAGGTTGGTCAGCACCTGGCCCAGGCGCAGCGGGTCGCCGCGCAACCGGGGCGGCAGGTGCGGGTCCAGCGCATAGACCACTTCCAGCCCCTTTTCCTCTGCGCGCAGCGCCGTGGAGGCCGAGACGGTCTCCAGCACATCGTCAAGGGCGAAATCCACTTCCTCCAGCGCCAGCATGCCCGCCTCTATCTTGGAAAAGTCGAGGACGTCGTTGATCACGGCCAGCAGGGCGCTGGCCGAGCGCTCCACCTTCTCCAGGTAGCCGCGCTGGCGTGATGTCAGCGCGGTCTGCTGAACCAGGCGCGTCATGCCGATGACGGTGTTCATGGGGGTGCGGATTTCGTGGCTCATGATGGCCAGGAAATCCGACTTGGCCCGTTCGGCCGCTTCTGCGGCCTCCTTGGCCTGCTGCAGCGCCTGCTCGGCCTCGCGCTCGCGGGTGATGTCCAGCATGATGCCGTCCCAGACCATGCCCTCGTGGCTGCTCCGGGGGGCCGATCGGCAGCGCAGCCAGCGGATCTCTCCATCGGGCCTGATCACGCGAAAGCGGCAGTCGAAGACCCGCAGCGTATCGACCGAGCACTGCAGCATCTGCTGGTAGTGCGGCAGGTCCTCGGGATGGATGGCATTCAGGTAGGCCTGACGGTCGGCCATGATGGCGTGGGCCGGCACGCCGATCAGGTTCTCTATGCCGGCACTGATGTAGCTGAGCCGCAGTTGCGCCAGGCCGCCTTCCAGACGGTAGATGGCGCCGCTGGGCAGGTTGTCGGCCAGGGCTTCGAGGCGCATGCGTGCGTCCTCGCGTTCGGACAGGTCCTGCAGCGTGCCGCTGAGCGCGACGATGCGGCCTTGCTCGTCGCGCAGGGCGCGGCCCATGAGGCGGGCCGCGAACCTCCGTCCGTCCGGGCAGTGGTGCACGACATCGAGGCTGTAGGACTGGCCGGTGCCGATGCACAGCTGCACGGCAGCGGTGAGCCGGGCAAGATCCTGCGGTCCGAGCATGGCGCGCAGGGCATGGCGCGTCAGCGGCGGACCCTGGGGGTCCAGGCCGTTCATCACATACATCATCTCCGAGGCCTGGAAGTGCTCGGTGTCCAGCTCCCATGTCCAGCTGCCCAGGCGCGCCAGCTGTTCGGCCTGGCGCAGCACGTCGTAGCTTTTTTGCAGCTGGGACTCGGTCTGGCGCATGAGGGTGATGTCGCGCGCAATGCCCAGCACGCCCACGGTCCGGCCCTCGTCATTGCGGTAAGGAATTTTGGTGGACTGGAAGAGGCGGCGCTGCCCGTTGACCAGCAAATGATCCTCCGACACCACGGGGGCGTCGCTGTCCAGCACCCGGCGGTCGCTGTGGGTGAAGCTGCTGTCGGGGAACAGTTCCTGGTCGGTCTTGCCCACGATGTCTTCGGGCGTGCGCCCGGAAAAGCGCGCGGCGGCGGGGTTGACGAAGGTGTAGCGGCCCTGCCGGTCCTTGGCGAAGACCAGGTCGGGCGTTTCGTGCATCACGGCCTCCAGCAGGCGCGTCGAATCCTGCCACGGCCCGGTGCTTTTTCGCAGGAGCGGCGCCAGCTGCGCATCGGGCTGGCCTATCGGCTCGTCCTGGCCGGTGCGCTCGCTGAGCTCGTGCCAGGTGGTGAAGAAAAGCCGCCTGCCCGACAGCGACTGGCAATAGATATGGAGCTCGGCGGGGAAGCTGGTGCCGTCGCGGCGGATCAGTCGGCCGCAGAGATGGGCCTGGCTGTCCACGGCCATGTCCTGCCAGGGACCGCGCCGAAGTCCGTCCGCGTCGGGCCACACGTCCATGATGCCCAGCCCCAGCATGGCGGCCTTGTGATGGCCCAGGCTGGCGCAGGCATGGGCATTGGCATCGAGCAGGCAGCCCTGCTCGTCAAACAGAAGAAAACCGTCGGGCACACGGTCCAGGAACTGGCCATACGGCGTATCGGGCATGAAGACTCCTAGGCGGTAGCAAGCCGGCACTGCACAGGGCGATAGCCATAATCTATGGAAACAGTGTGGATGTTACTGCCGGCCGATGCCCGCTGCGCGGCAGGGAAGGCCGGTACTTACCCCTGCAGGGGCAGCGGGTAGAATCGTCGGGATCTGCAGGGTCCGTGCCGCGACCCGGCCCCGCCTGGCCCCATTCGGCAACCTGGCCCCGGCTGGCTCGCTGCAGCACACCTTTTCCTTTCCGACGACTCCAGTTCCTCCCCGCTTATGGCCTCCGCTCTGACCGACAAACTTTCGCGACTCGTCAAGGAGATGCGCGGCCAGGCCCGCATCACCGAATCCAACGTACAGGACATGCTGCGCGAAGTGCGCATGGCCCTGCTCGAGGCCGACGTGGCCCTGCCCGTGGTGCGCGACTTCGTTGCGCGCGTCAAGGAAAAAGCGCTGGGCCAGGAGGTGCTGGGCTCCCTGCAGCCCGGCCAGCTGCTGGTGTCCATCGTCAACAAGGAACTGGCCGCCACCATGGGCGAGGGCGTGGCCGACATCAATCTCAACGCCCAGCCGCCTGCCGTCATCCTCATGGCCGGCCTGCAGGGCGCCGGCAAGACCACGACCACGGCCAAGCTGGCCAAGCACTTGATTGAAAAGCGCAAGAAAAAGGTGCTGACCGTGTCGGGCGACGTGTACCGCCCGGCCGCCATCGAGCAGCTCAAGACCGTGACCGGCCAGGCTGGCGCCGAGTGGTTTCCCTCCACGCCAGACCAGAAGCCCCACGACATTGCCGTGGCCGCGCTGGACTACGCCAAGCGCCACTTCTTTGACGTGCTGCTGGTCGATACGGCCGGCCGCCTGGCCATCGACGAGCTGCTGATGGCTGAGATCAAGGATCTGCACGCCACGCTCAAGCCGGTCGAGACCCTGTTCGTCGTCGATGCCATGCAGGGCCAGGATGCGATCAACACGGCCAAGGCCTTCAAGGAGGCCCTGCCCCTGACCGGCATCGTGCTCACCAAGCTCGATGGTGACTCGCGCGGCGGCGCGGCGCTGTCGGTGCGCCAGATCACGGGCGCGCCCATCAAGTTCGCCGGCGTGTCCGAGAAGATCGACGGCCTGGAAGTCTTCGACGCCGACCGCCACGCGCAGCGTGTGCTGGGCATGGGCGACATCGTGGCCCTGGTCGAGCAGGTCACCAAGGGCGTGGACATGGAGGCCGCGCAGAAGCTGGCCGAGAAGGTCAAGAGCGGTGACGGCTTCGACCTCAACGACTTCCTGGCCCAGATCCAGCAGATGAAGCAGATGGGCGGCCTGTCCAACCTCATGGACAAGCTGCCGGCACAGCTCACCGCCAAGGCCGGCCAGGTGGACATGGACAAGGCCGAGCGCGAGATCCGCCGCAAGGAAGGCATCATCTGCTCCATGACTGCCAAGGAGCGCAAGAAGCCCGAGATCATCAAGGCCACGCGCAAGAAGCGCATTGCCGATGGCGCGGGCGTGCAGGTCCAGGAAGTCAACCGCCTGCTCAAGGAGTTCGAGCAGATGCAGGAGATGATGAAGAAGATGAAGGGCGGCGGCCTCATGAAGATGATGAAGCGCATGGGCGGCATGAAGGCCATGAAGGGAATGATGGGCGGTGGCGGCGGCATGCCCAAGCTGCCGTTCTGAGCGGGCCGGGCCCCGCCGATAGACAGTCAAGCCGCAGCACAGCCTGCGGCTTTTCTTTGGCCGCTGCCGGGCTTTGTGAGAACATGCGGCGCCATGAAGGCTGGCGTTTCGACTTCCCTTGCGGCTTCCCGCGTGACTGCATCGCGGCTGTCTCGCCGTGACTGGGGCCTGCTGGCGGCGGCTGCGCTGCTGGCCGGCTGCTCGTCTGCTCCCCGCAAGGGCGCGGGTCCCGGGCCTGCTCCTTCGCCGCAGGCCCTTAACCTGGATGGCGAGTTGCGCGAGGCCCTGCTGGCGCGCACCATGCTCGTGGTCAACACGCCGTATACCTACGGCGGCAATTCGCCCGACGGCGGTTTCGACTGCAGCGGCCTGATCCAGTGGGCCGTGGGCGGCATTACCGAAAGCCGCCTGCCGCGCACCACGGCCCAGTGGGCGCAGTTCAGCAATCCCGTGGGCAGCCGCAGCCTGCAGCGCGGCGACTTCGTGTTCTTCAACACCCTGGGCTCGCGCTATTCGCACATGGGCATCTTTGTGGGCAACGGCCAGTTCGTGCATGCGCCATCCAGCGGCGGCACGGTGCAGCGCGTGCGCATGGACAACCCCTATTTCGCCAGGCGCTTTACCGAAGCGCGCAGCATCTTCGCCTGAGCGCCTGCCAGGCAAGGCGCCGGGCTTGGCGCCGGGCTTGGCGCCGGCTCTTGAATCGATGGTCCAATGAGAGCTCCATAGAAATCCAGGGTTTCGGAATGGATAACAAGCTCGAATTCGCACAGCGCCTGCGCCAGGCCATCGAGGCTGCGGGTCTGGAGCCGCGGCCCAGCGTGCTGCTGAATCTGTTCAATTCCAGTTACTGGGGTCGGCCGATTTCGTTCCAGGCGGTTGCGCGCTGGCTCAACGGCGAGGCCGTGCCCGAGCAGGACAAGCTGGTGCTGCTGGCCGAGCTGCTCAGGATCGAGCCCGAAGTGCTGCGCTTTGGCGACCCTGCCCAGCGGTCACTGCCGCCTCAGCACGAATGCCAGGAACCGGGCGTGGGCTATCTTGAACGCGAAACCTTCGACGCCTTTCTGAGGCTGCCCGCGCCGCAACGCCAGGTGGTGCGGGAGGTGATCCTGACCTTCGCCAAGGTGCACGGCGAAGGCTGAGGGCCGGGCCACCTGGCAGCCGTCACCGCACCGCCTGCGGCTGCCAGGGCATGGCATGCCAGGGATGGCGCGGATCGGCCACCCATTGCTGCACCTCCTCGGGCGTCACGCTGCGGCCCAGCACGTCGGCCCGGCCACGGGCCAGCCATTGGCTGCGGCCCCGCGCATAGGCCTGGCCGAAGGCCTGCCAGCTGTCAAAGCAATCCCGCGCGCGGCATGCGTTCAGGTGAAGGATCTGCTGGTGCAGGGCCTCGTCCAGCCAGCCCAGCAGCCAAGCACATCGCACGTGGAAGGCCACGCGCGCGCAGGCAAAGGCCATGGCGGCATGGGGATCGTCGCCGGCCTGCAGGCGCTGCAGGTCCAGCGTGAACCAGCGCTGGCGCAGGCCGTCGGGCAACTGGCGTGCGATCTGGGCATCGTCCAGGTCGGTGCGTAGGCCAAGGTGGTGCAGCACCATGGGGCGCAGCTGGGTGGTCAGGGCGTCGTCGGCACCATGGAGCTGCCGGTCTGCAAAGCCGCCCTGGATGGCGTGAAAGGCCATGGGATGGGCCAGGGCCAGGGCCCAGTCCAGCGCCGCATCGCCGCTGCGGTAGCTGCTGAAGTCGCCGCGCTGGCGCGCCGCACGCCTGCGGCGCAGGCCGGCGCGCACTGCCCACCAGACCAATGCAGACAGCACAACAAGAGTGAAGGCGTTCATCGCGGATTTCCTGTCCTGCCCGGCGATCCTGCCCGGCGCCGCGCCAGCTCCAGCGACTGCTGCAGGGCCGCGCTGCGCGGCATGCGCTCGAAGGCTGGCACGGGCACGGTGTCGCGGCGTGCCGCGACCAGCCATTGCATCAGGGGCGACCGGATATCCAGCTGCTCCAGCAGCGCCGGGTGGGCCTGGAGCAGCCACAATTGCTCGGCTTCGGTGTGCAGCTCGCCGGCCGCGCACCAGGCGCTGGTGTGGCCCGAGGCCAGCAGATGCGCCGGACGGCGCACGATGCCCATGGCCAGGGCATCCGCTGGCGCCTCGCCATCGGCATCGAGGTGGTTGAGCAGGGCCAGCACGTCGGCCAGGTAGCGCGCAATCGGCGGGCGGTTCTGCTTGCCCTTGATCTGGTCGATGCGCAGCCGCCCGCCGTCAAGCACCTGGGCGCTGACGGTGATGCGCGGCTGGGCCGTGCCCGTGCGGTAGCTGAACAGGCGCAGCCGGCCCTGCTCGCAGGCTTCGGCGTAGTGCTCGCCGTAGCCGCCGCGCAGCGCGCCGCGCGCGCTGAACTGGCCCAGGCAGTGCCGCATCATCTGGCTTTCATAGGCCATTTCGGCGCGCAGGTCCGGGCTTTGGGCATCGAATTCCACGAACACGCCCAACTGGCCGCGCAGCAGCGGACGCACGGCGCCGGGCCGGTGCTCGGCCCAGCCGCTTTCGCTTTTTCTGGCGAAGGCCAGGTGCTCCAGCGTCCAGCGCGCCAGGGCCTGCGGGCAGTTGATGCGCTGCAGCTTGCCCTGAAGCGCCGTGCCGCGCCGGGTGGACAGGAACTCCAGCAGCCGGCTTTCCAGCGCCAGCAGCGGGGCGCTGTCAGGCTCCACCCACCACAGCGGTGCGCTGGCGCCGGCCGCAGGGCTTTCATGTGGCGGTGGCTGGCGGGCCGCATGCGCGCGCAGGCGCTCCAGCGCCCAGGCGGCAGGCTCGGTGCGCCGGTGCAGGCGCAGCAGCTCGGCCTGCGTGGAGATGGGCTGAACGGCCGGCGGATCGGCGTCGAGGTTGCCGATCACGTGGCGGTAGAAGTGGTTGGCCAGCCAGGCCGCGATCTCCTGACTGTCGCCGCGCGCCGCGCTGCGCTCACGTATGCGCTGCTTGATGTCCGGCGCATTGACCACATCGCGCGGGCGGTAGGCGCTGGCTGCCGTGGCGGCTCCCGGGTTCACCACAGCTTCCACCAGGGCTTGCTGTCCGAGTGCAGCTTGAGGCAGCGCTGGAGGCCGTCCCTGGCCATCTTGTGCTCGGCCTCGCTGTCATCGGGGGTGAGCTTGGCGATGGCCTCGCGGTGCAGGGCCACGGCCTGATCGATGGGGCCGCAGCTTTCCATGGCGCAGGCCAGGCGGCGCAGCGTGTAGCACTCGCCCAGGGCGCGCACTTCGGGCAGCAGGGCCTCCAGGCGGGGGCGCACCACGTCGCCATGGCTTTCGGAGAAGAAGTCGAGCAGGGACATCAGGGCCGCCAGGTAGTCGCGCCGCTGTTCGCGCTGCTCGTCTGCGTCCAGTTCCTCGAACCACTGGTCCAGGCGTTCCAGCCAGATGCCGATCTCGCCCGCGCGGCCGAGCTGGTAGAGCGCCAACGCCACGCTGGGGAAGTAGTCGGTGGGGCAGTGGCGGCTGTAGCCGTAGTCCTGGGTGAAGTGCCACAGCTGCTCTGCCGCCGTGACGATGCCGGGTCGGTCGTCACGGCGGATGGCAGACCACAGCAGGCCGTCATGGTGCTCGGCGAAGGGGCTGCTGGACAGTCCCTTGTGGTGCAGGGCTGCAGCCTCTTCATAGCGCTGCTGCGAGCGGTACTTGATGGCAAGGTTGTTGCAGAGCATGGAGTAGACGTGCAGGTGCGCGTCCTTGTACCTGCCCTGGCCGCTGGCCCAGAAGGCTTCGAAGCGGGCCAGGCCCTCTTCGTAGTAGCGCTGCACCAGCGGCTCGCGCACCTCGTCGTCCGGCACCTGCCGGCCTTCGCCCATGAGGGAGGCCAGGTCGTCCTCGTCGTCCAGCGTCACGCCCGCCGCATAGCACCAGTGGGCGCCGAAGCCCTGGGGAAAGGGCCGCTGCAGCGCCTGTGCGGCCGGCAGCGCGGCAAAGCGCGCGGCCCAGAGCATGGGCAGCAGTTCGGAGTTGGCGTGCCGGGGCTGCTCGCCCACGCCGCGCTCGAGCAGCGGCAGGGCCTGTTCCCATTGGTGGTTCCTGGCCAGGCGCCAGCCGTCGATCATGTCCAGCAGCGGATGGCCGGGCGCCTGGGCACGCGCCAGGGCCAGGTAGTCGTCGGCGCTGCGCGCAGCAGCCGGGCTGTCTTCCAGGATCTCCTGCATGTCGGAATCCAGTCCCGCCCAGGCCAGGATCAGCGCCCAGGCGGGGGCGTGGGCGGTGTCGCTGTCCACCATGCGCAGTGCCAGCTCATAGCCCTGGCGGGCCGATCCGGGGCGGCTGTGCAACACGCTCTCCAGCGCCAGGTCCGCTGCATCGGCCAGGCGGCCCGCCTCTTGCAGCCATTGCAGCACCAGGCCGCTGAAGGCGTCGTCGGAGTCGTCCACCAGGCCGAAGCGGCCCAGCTCGGCCAGCTGCAGCGCGGCCTCTGGCTGGCCCATGGCATGGCAGGCCATGGCCTGCAGCCGTGCCTCATGGACCTTGCGGTGCGCGCGCACCGCCTGCGATGCGGCGGGGCTTTCCGTGCGGGCCAGGTGCTGCTGCGCCGCCATCAGCACGGCCGGAACGCTTTGCGGGGCCAGCGGCAGCACTTCGCGCGCAAGGTGCAGCCAGTCGTCGAAGTCCACGTTCTGGTCGGCGTCTGCCAGGGCCAACTGCGCCGTGGCGGCCTGCACATGGCGCACGGTGGCCGGCACATCGCCGCGCAGGCGGGCCAGCTCGGCCTTGCGCAGGCTGGCACGCGCGTCGCGGCGCGCGGGGGATGCCTCGCCGTCGGGGTCGCTGCGCTCGTGGTTGCGCTGCAGGTCCACGCCTTGCTCGGCCAGTTCCCAGGCCTGGGCCTCGCGGGCCAGGTAGTGCCAGCCATTCCAGTAGCGATAGGGCTCGTCGGTGTGCGGCAGCCGGCCCATGAGATCGGCGGCAGGCGCGAGCAGGGCCACGCCGCCTTCGCGGTCAAAGCGCAGCCGGCTCTGGATGTCGCTGAGCGCCAGGCTGGCCGTGGCCAGCAGGCGGTTGTCACCCTGCAGGTGCTGCAGCGTGGCATCGCGGTGCTCGCGCAGCAGGGCGTTGGCGGTCTCGGGCCGTTCCAGGTCGAGCCAGAGATCGTGCAGACGCTCCAGTTCGCTCACCGTGGCCGGCGCGAAGCGCTGCTGCGAGAGCAGCTCCATGACGGCCGCCTGGCGTTCGGCCGGGGCGATGGGGCTGGTTTCATCTTCCTGTTGCAGCAGGTCGTGCGCCTGGTCCATGAAGGCATGCAGGGCTTCGCCCTCAAGGATGGCCTGGGCGTTGGCGGGCTGGGAGGTGTTCATGGAATCGATAGCAAGCAAGCGAAGCTGGAAAAGCCATGCAGGCCGACAGACCTCAGGGCGGCAACCCGCGATGCTAGCGGGCCGGCCCGCGCCAGGCCAGTGTGGCGGGGATGTTTTCACGTCCTGTTACATGCAAAAAGCCCGGCATTGCCGGGCTTTCGTTACGCAAGAGGTCGCTGGGCCACCGGGGCCGCCGGGATCGGGTTGGTATCAGTGGCGCACCACGACCTCGCCGCGCAGCGTGAAGGTGCGTGCCTCGGTGATCTTCACATCGATCATCTGGCCGATCAGGCGTTCGTTGCCCGGGAAGTTGACCACGCGGTTGCACTCGGTGCGGCCCATGAGTTCGCTGCCATCGCGCTTGGACAGTCCTTCCACCAGCAGGCGCTGCACCGTGCCCACGCGCTCGTCGCTGATGTCCTTGATGTTGTTGTTGATCACGGCCTGCAGCTCCTGCAGGCGGCGCAGCTTGACCTCGTGGGGCGTGTCGTCGTGCAGGTTGGCGGCCGGCGTGCCGGGGCGGGGGCTGAAGATGAAGCTGAAGCTGTTGTCGAAGCGCACGTCGTGGATGAGCTTCATCATCTTCTGGAAGTCTTCCTCGGTCTCGCCGGGGAAGCCCACGATGAAGTCGCTGCTCATGGCCATCTCGGGCCGGATGGCACGCAGCTTGCGGATGGTGCTCTTGTATTCCATGGCCGTGTAGCCGCGCTTCATGGCCATGAGTATCTTGTCGCTGCCGTGCTGCACGGGCAGGTGCAGGTGGCTGACCAGCTTGGGCAGCCGAGCGTAGGCCTCGATCAGGCGCGGCGTGAATTCGTTGGGATGGCTGGTGGTGTAGCGGATGCGCTCGATGCCGGGGATCTCGGACACGTATTCCAGCAGCAGGGCAAAGTCGGCGATCTCGGCCGTGTCACCCATCTTGCCCAGGTAGGCGTTCACGTTCTGGCCCAGCAGCGTGACCTCCTTCACGCCCTGGTCGGCCAGGCCCGCGACCTCGACCAGCACGTCCTCGAACGGGCGGCTGACTTCCTCGCCGCGCGTATAGGGCACGACGCAGTAGCTGCAGTACTTGGAGCAGCCTTCCATGATGGAGACAAAGGCCGAGGAGCCTTCCACGCGCGCCGGTGGCAGGTGGTCGAATTTCTCGATCTCGGGAAAGCTGATATCGACCTGGGGCTTGTGCCTGGCGGCGCGTGCATTGAGCAGCTCGGGCAGGCGGTGCAGGGTCTGCGGGCCGAAGACCACGTCCACATAGGGCGCGCGCTTGATGATTTCCTCGCCCTCCTGGCTGGCCACGCAGCCGCCCACGCCGATGAGCACGCCGCGTTCCTTCAGGTGCTTGTAGCGGCCCAGGTCGCTGAACACCTTCTCCTGTGCCTTCTCGCGCACCGAGCAGGTGTTGAACAGGATCAGGTCGGCCTGCTCCGGGTCGTCGGTGGACTCGTAGCCCTGGGCTGCGCCCAGCACATCGGCCATCTTGTCCGAGTCGTACTCGTTCATCTGGCAGCCGAAGGTTTTGATAAAGACTTTCTTGGACATGGTGGGGTTCCGTCAGGCAGCCGCCGCACTGCAAGCGGCGGTCTGCAAAAAAAGAAGATGGCCGGGCCAGGGCGGGCGCTGTGCTCCCTGGCCCGAGCCGCTGCGCCCCGCAAGCTGCGGGCCGCATCCATCGTGTGCGTGCGGTGTGCGCCGGCCTCAGTTGAAGAAGCGGTGCAGCATCGACTTGGGCTTGTAGTGCTTGTCGGCCTCGGCCTTGGTCAGGATCCAGGCCTGGTGCAGCCACTGCGTCTGCGGCTCGATCACATAGCCCACCACGAGCTTGCTGCCCTGGTAGTTGATGGCCTGCACCAGCGTGCGCTCGGGGCTGAACAGGCGAAAGCCCGGGCTGGTGCGAATGGTCTTGCCGTCGATTTCGACCACGGGAAACTGCGCGGTCACGACCAGCTCGCCGAACTGGGCCTGCGGCGGGAAGTTGCGTGTCTCGTTGGAGGGCAGGCCCTGCGCGGCCGCGCCCAGGCTGGCGCAGGCCAGGCCGGCGAGCAGGGCGCCGGCGCACAGGCGGCGGACGGCGGAGAAATGGGGCTTGCAGCGGTTCATGGTGTACATCCAGGGGCTGAACCCGCGATTCTACGAACTTGCCGCTGCGCGGGCGCGGCACTCGGGCATTGGGTCAGGCGCGGCCCGGCGCATACAGCACGGCCTTGGGCGGCCGGCACAGGCCCCAGAAGCGCAGGCCGGTCAGCTCGGCCATCTGCACGCCCATGGCCGTGGGGGCGGAGATGGTGGCCAGGGCGGCGATGCCGACCCTGGCGCATTTGCGCACCAGCTCATGGCTGCCCCGGCTGGAGAGCACGACAAAACCGGCCTCGCCCAGGCGGCCGGTGCGCGAGAGGCGGCCGACCAGCTTGTCCAGCGCGTTGTGGCGGCCCACATCCTCGAGCACATCCGTCAGTTGCCCGTCCAGCCCTGCCCAGCCTGCGGCATGCACGGCGCCGGCTTCGGCGTTGAGCCGCTGCAGCGGCGGCAGGGCATCGATGGCAGCGCACACCGTGGTGGCATCGACACGGGCGATCCAGTCGTGCGCGGGCAGGGGGTCGAAGGACAGGTCCAGCGCCGCGAAGCTGTCCACGCCGCAGACGCCGCAGCCTGTGCGCCCGCTCATGCTGCGGCGCCGGTCCTTGAGGCGCGCGAAGCAGCGCGAGGCCACGTCCAGCTGCACCTCGATGCCGTCCATGCCGGACGGAAGGCCTGCGGCCTGTGCAGCCACGGTGCGCACCTCGATGCCGTAGCAGTCGGCAGCGCTGTCCAGAATGCCTTCGGTGAGCGCAAAACCCAGCGCAAAGTCTTCCAGGTCCGAGGGCGTACCCATCATCACGGCATGCGAGATGCCATTGAACACCAGGGCGATGGGGACTTCGCTGGCCAGCACCTGCGGCTCGGCCTGGATGCTGACGGCGCCGCCATCGGCGATCCGGTGGCGCACCACCGCATGCGTGCGCAGTGCGGCAATGGCGGGCGCGGTGGCGCAGGCAGCATCTGCCGGGCCCGAGTCCGGGGCGGGTGCGGGAGCGTGTTCGGTGGTGGCGTTCATGGCGTGGGCCGCGCAGGCGGCCTGCGCATGATATCGGTGCCGCCGCGCAGCTTCAGTCCAGCAATGCCATGCCCTTGATCTGGGCGAAGACATGCATGCCCGGCGCAATGCCCAGCTGCCGGGCGGAATGCAGGGTGATGCGCGCCAGCAGGCGGGATGGGCCCAGCTGCAGCGAGACCATGACCTGGCCCGGGCCGTCCTCGCGCAGATCCTGCACGGTGGCCGCCAGGATGTTGAGGATGCTGCTGTCTTGCGGGTGCTGCAGGCTCAGGCTCACATCGCGCGCCTGCACGCGCAGCTGCACGCTCTCGCCGATGGGGCGCGGGCGGGCCATGACAAGGCGAAGGCGCCCGCCGTCGAAGGACAGCGTGCTCAGGTGGGCATCCGGATCGTGCTGCCGGATCTGCGCACTGAGCATGGCCGCTGCCGTGTCGCCCATGCTCAGCGGCAGGTCCAGCCGTGCCAGCAGTTCGCTGGTGGCGCCGGCCGCGACGATGCCGCCTGCCTTGAGCAGCACCAGGTGCTGGGCCAGGCGCGCTACCTCGTCGATGGAGTGGCTGACATAGACCACGGGAATGTCGAGTTCACGGCGCAGCTGGTCCAGGTAGGGCAGGACCTCGGCCTTGCGCTGGGCGTCCAGCGCGGCCAGCGGTTCGTCCATGAGCAGCACGCGGGGGCTGGTGGCCAGGGCGCGCGCAATGGCCACGCGCTGGCGCTCGCCGCCCGACAGGGTGGAGGGCATGCGGTCCATCAAATGGCCTATGCCCAGCAGGGACACGGCCTGGTCCTGGGACACCTTGCGCCGCTCGGCGGGCGTGCGCCGCATGCCGTAGTCGATGTTGCGCTGCACGCTCAGGTGCGGGAACAGGCTGGCCTCCTGGAACACATAGCCCAGTGCGCGGCGGTGCGTGGGCAGCCACTGGCTGGCCGCATCGTCCTGCCAGACCTCCCCATTGACGGCGACACGGCCCCGTGCGCGCTCCAGCCCCGCCAGCGCGCGCAGGCAGGTGGTCTTGCCGCAGCCCGAAGGGCCGAACAGGGCCGTGACGCCGCGCCCGGGCAGCTGCAGCAGCACATCGAGGCGGAAGTCGGCACGCTCCAGCGCCAGCGCAGCAAGGATTTGCGAAGGGCTCGCGGCGGGCGGGGCGCCGGCCGAAGCAACGGGAGAGAAGTCAGTCATCATGCGCGGCGCTCCTCGCGCGGCTGCAACAGGTGCAGGGCCAGCAGCACCAGGAAGGAGAACACCACCATGCCGCCGGCCAGCCAGTGGGCGTGGGCGTACTCCATGGCCTCCACGTGGTCGTAGATCTGCACCGAGACCACGCGCGTCACGCCGGGGATATTGCCGCCCAGCATCAGCACCACGCCGAACTCGCCCACGGTGTGCGCGAAGGTCAGCACGGCTGCGGTGATGAAGCCCGGGCGCGCCAACGGCAGCGCCACGGTGAAGAAGCGGTCCAGTGGCCCCGCGCCCAGGCTGGCCGCGGCCTCCATGGGGCGCGTGCCCAGCGACTCGAAGGCGCGCTGCAGCGGCTGCACCGTGAACGGCAGGGAATAGACCAGGGACCCGATGACCAGGCCTGGAAAGGTGAAGGGCAGGGTGCCCAGCCCCAGCGCCTGCGTCAACTGGCCCACGGGGCCATTGGGCCCCATGGTCACCAGCAGGTAGAAGCCGATCACCGTGGGTGGCAGCACCAGGGGCAGCGCCACCACGGCGCCAATCGGGCCGCGCCAGCGCGAGCGCGTATGGGCCAGCCACCAGGCCAGCGGCGTGCACAGCGCCAGCAGCAGCACCGTGGTCACGCTGGCAAGTTTCAGCGTCAGACGTATGGCGGCGTAGTCGTCGGCGGTAAGAATCATGCTGGAAGAATTCAGTGGTTCGCAGCGCTGGCGTCGTCCCCCTACCGCGCAGCGGGAGGGGGGAAGGCGCGTCAGCGCCTCAGGGGGAGCCTAGAGCCCGTAGCCGTAGGAGCGGATGATGGCACGCGCTTTATCAGCACGCAGGTACTTCATCAGCTCGGTGGCGGCTTCGTTGTCCTTGCCGCTGTTGAGCACGATGGCGTCCTGGCGGATGGATTCGTGCATGGCGGCGGGCACCTGCCAGGCCGAGCCTTCGCGCAGCTTGCCGTTTTCCATCACCTGCGACAGGGCCACGAAGCCCAGCTGGGCATTGCCCGTGGCCGCGAACTGGTAGGTCTGGGCGATGTTCTCGCCCATGACGATGCGCGGCTGCACCTGGGCCGTGATGCCCAGCTTGTCCAGCACTTCCATGGCGGCCGTGCCGTAGGGCGCGAGCTTGGGGTTGGCCACGGCGATGTGCCTGTAGTCGCCGGTCTTGAGGACCTCGCCCTTGTCGTCCACATAGCCGGGCTTGGGGCTCCACAGCACGAGCTGGCCGATGGCGTAGGTGAAGCGCGAGTCGGGCAGGCCACGGCCTTCCTTGGCGATCTTTCCAGGCGTGGTGTCGTCGGCGGCCAGCAGGATCTGGAAGGGCGCGCCGTTGACGATCTGCGCGTAGAACTTGCCCGTGGCGCCGAAGGACAGCAGGGCCTTGTGGCCGGTGTCCTTCTCGAACTCGGCGGCGATCTTCTGCATGGGCGCCGTGAAGTTGGCGGCAACGGCCACCGACACTTCGGCAGCCTGCGCAGCGACACCGCCCAACAGGGCAAGGGCGGCAAAGGCGGTGGCACGCAGGGGCTGGTTCACGTTCATGGGTCTCTCGCTATTCCGTTGGTGAATAGCGCAGTGTAGCGACCTGAAAATGCGCATGCAGGGTGCAGGCGTTTTGCTTGGCGGGAAATAACGCTTGGCGGGCATGATGTCGCGCATGACTGCCGACGCTCCTGCTTCACCCTCCGATCTGGCGCCCGCGCTGGGCCATGACCTGGCTGACCGCCGCCTCGCCATCCTGCGCCATATCGCAGCAGGGCATTCGATTTCACAGGCGGCGCGCGAGGCCGGCGTCAGCTACAAGGCGGCATGGCAGGCGCTGGATGTGCTGACCAATCTCGCGGGCTGTGCCCTGGTGGAGCGCTCGGTCGGCGGCGCCGGCGGCGGCGGCGCGCGCATCACCGCAGCCGGGCAGTCCCTGCTGGCCATGGCCGATGCGCTGGAGCAGGCCCGTGCACAGGTGCTGCAGCGCTTTGGCGGGCCGGCCGGCGTTTCCTCGGCGGCTCCCGGACTGGGGCTGGGCCTGCGCACCAGCATGCGCAATCTGTGGCCTTGCCGGGTCGGGGCCCTGCAGGCGCAGGGTGCCCAGGTCCGCGTCTGGATGCTGCCCGATGGCGGTGGCGATGCACCAGGCATTGCCGCTCGCATCACCGCCGAAAGCGCCCAGTTGCTGGGCCTGGCCCCTGGCCTGCCCGTGATGGCGCTGTGCAAGGCCACTGCCGTCCAGGTGCTGCCAGTGGCGCCGCTGGCCGGTGCGCAGGGCCTGGCCAATGCCTGGCCTGCCAAGGTGCAACGCCTGGCCCGTGCCGAGGGGGACGGACCGCGCGAAGTGGTGGCCAGGCTGCCCTGGGGCGGCAGCGGCGTGGGGTATGCGGCGCAGCAGGCGCAAGGCGAGCCCTGGACGCTGCGCACAGGACGCAAGGTCTGGCTGTCGGTGCCGGAGTCCGCCGTGGTGCTGGCCGTGGCCGACTGACACGACTGACCTGACAGGGTCGATTGAGCTGATTGGGCCGATTGGGCGTCGAGAAGACCGCAGCGCGTTGCGCGTGCGCTGCAGTGGCTGCAGATTCGGACGGGTCTTATGGCGCATCCCGGGCGGGATACGAAAAATTGTGCCGCAGCGCAACCTGCGCGCTCCGGTGGCGCAGGCTTTCCCGGCGACCGATCCATCGAAACCTCCCTGGCCCCCATGAGCATCCTGAAATTGCGCAGGCAAGAGAAAGTGGCGTTCTACACCGCCTTGCTGTGTTCGTCCGTCGCGGCGTTCATCTTCTTCGCGTCCCAGGACGTGGCGGACAGTCTGGAGCAGCGGCTGGGTGCGCTGGCCATCTGCATCGTCATCGGCGCCGTGGTGACCCTGTTCAATCACTGGTGGTTCAGAGTCTGGGGCTGGCACCTGGTGCCGGTCACCCTGCTCCTGTTCTATGGCGGCACGCTGGTCGCAGGCTGGCTGTTTGGCGGTCGATGATCGCGATGGCGCCGAAGGGGAACCTGCCGCAATGCTTTGCGTCGAAGAGCCTTTGCGACTGCCTCCCAGGCCTCACACGGCCTTGCCCCTGCCATGAAGACCACCCTGTCCGCCGCCCTGATCTGCCTGTTCCTGTCTGCCCCGGCCCTGGCCCGTCCGCTGGACCCGGCGCCGCTGGATGCCTCGCAGTTCAACCTGGGACTGGTCGGCCTTGCCGGCGAGATTTCGCCAGCGGAGCGGCACCTGGAGGCCATGCTCAGGCGGCCCGAGGCCAATGCCGTCCTGCTGTCGGTGATCGACGATCCGCGCCGATCTCCCGTGGCCAAGCTCTATGCGCTGTGCGGGCTCAAGCGCATGGGCAGCGGCGGCTACGAGGCAGCGCTGGTCAAGCTGCGCGGCTTTGAGGGCCAGGTTTCCGTGATGCTGGGCGACCAGATGTTCCAGGAAGACATCCGAGAGGCGGCAGACCGCATCGAAAACCTGGAATGCAGCGAGGGCGGCTGAGCCCCGGGCCGGCCGGTCCCGGGACAAAAAAAGAGCTGCCATCGGCAGCTCTTTGCATGGCAGGGCCGTTGCCCGCACCGCTCAGGACAGCTCGCGACCCTTGAGTTCGGGGATCAGGAAGGCCGTGGCCAGCATGTCCAGCACATAGATGGCTGCCAGCAGGGCGATCGCCACCTGGAACGAATAGCTCATGGCCAGCGCACCGATCACCACCGGGCCCAGT
This sequence comes from Delftia sp. WY8, assembly GCF_018437695.1. Classification (NCBI taxonomy): domain Bacteria; kingdom Pseudomonadati; phylum Pseudomonadota; class Betaproteobacteria; order Burkholderiales; family Comamonadaceae; genus Delftia; species Delftia sp. WY8. Next base: position 2,379,879 of record NZ_CP049795.1, on the reverse strand, counting down.
CCGCCCACGGCACGGCCGATGTTGAACAGCACGTTCTGCGCGGTGGCGCGCGCCTCGGTGGGATAGGCCTCGCTCATCACGGCGCCGTAGCCGCCCATCATTCCGTTGACGAACAGGCCCATGAGGGCCCCCGCCCAGAGCATGGCCGCAGGGTCGGACAGCTGTGAATAGAGCACGACCATGATGACCGAGCCCAGCTGGAAGATCAGGAAGCTGGGCTTGCGGCCGATGCGGTCGGCCAGCTGGCCGAAGACCCAGATGCCGACCATCATTCCCACCACGGTCACGGCAGTCCATATCGAGGACTTGGTCAGGCTGAAGCCCAGTTGCTTGGACAGGAAGCTGGGCATCCAGATCATGATGCCGTAGTAGCCGAAGTTCTGGACCGAGGTCAGCACGATCACACCCAGGCTGACCTTGGCCGTGGCGCGGTCCTTCACCAGCAGCTTCAGGCTTTGCAGCACCGGCACGCGGGCCGACGGCGTGGCGGACTGCTGGCGCTTCACGAAGACCTCGGGCTCGTGCAGCTTGTTGCGGATCACCCAGGCCACCACGGCCGGGATCACGCCCACCAGGAACATGCCGCGCCAGCCGATGAGGGGCAGCAGCAGCGGCGTCAGCAGCGCCGCACCCAGCACACCCATTTGCCAGCCCAGGGCCACGTAGGACGAGACGCGCGCGCGGTGGCGGGCAGGCCAGGCCTCGGCGGCCAGTGCCATGCCGATGCCGAACTCGCCGCCCAGGCCGATGCCCGCAATCGTGCGGTAGGCCAGCAGGTCCCAGTAGCCCTGCGCGAAGGCGCACAGGCCCGTGAACACGGCGAACAGCATGATGGTCCAGGTCAGCACGCGGATGCGTCCGTAGCGGTCGCTGAGCAGGCCGAAGAAGATGCCGCCGAACACGGCACCGATCAGCGTCCAGGTCACCAGCGAGCCGGCCTGGCCCGGCGTGAGGTGCAGGTCGGCCGAGATGGCCGACAGCATGAAGCCCAGGATCAGCAGGTCGAAGCCGTCCATGGCATAGCCGACGGCCGAGCCGGCCAGGGCCTTCCAGCTGTAGCCATTGACCTGGGTGGCATGGGCGCCGGCATGCGTGTCTGTGCTGGCGCCGGCAGCATGGGCTGCGAGCGCCCCGGAGGAAGTGGTGGTCACGTGAAGATCCTTGAAAGCCAGGACGGCGCGCGCTCTCGCTGGGGTGCGGCACCGCGCAAAACGCCTGCGCCGCCGGCTGAGCCGGCGTGCGGGCACGCTGCGCGTGTGCTGCATCCTGGGAAGGCGATGGGCACGGGAGTCCTGGTGGGAAAACAAGCTGGGCGGCCGGCATGCCGGGGCATGGCAGGGGCTGCGCGCAAAGACAGAGCGCAAGGTGCAGCGCCAAAAGACCGCTTCTGCAAAAAAGCGAAAGCCCTGAATCGGCTGGGCGATCAGGGCTTGGAGGCTGCGGGCAGGCCCGGTGAAAAGGGCGCTCCCATGCGGGCGGGCGCAATGGTAAGGGAAGTGGCCGGACAAGGCAAGTAGGGCAGGCTTGCCAGACAGCTTCTACGGCATGGACGGCTGGTACTGCCCGGCGGGCGCGGGACGGATTCGGGTGTTGCGCGGATGCAGCAGCCCCTGTGCTGCCGATGGCCCAGACAATTGAAGAAACGATAATGAGAACAAATCGCATTCGCTTTCTCTTCATGCCCTTCGACCCATCGGAGGGCATGGCGAGGAAGTTTTTTTATTGCCGTATTGCTGTTCTCCCGGAGCATTTCATGCCACTGCATCGCCTTCAACCCGGCCATCGCCCTGCGCCTCTTGCGCTGGCCATCTCCCTTGCCATCGGCGCCCTGTCCGCTCAGGCTCAGGCATTGCCGGACACGCAGAACCCGGCCACGCTGCCCACGGTCAACGTGATCTCCAACCAGTTGGGCGAGGTGACCGAAGGCTCGGGCTCCTATACGCCGGGCACCATTGCCACAGCCACGCGCATGGTGCTGACGCCGCGCGAGACGCCGCAGTCCATCAGCGTGGTCACACGCCAGAAGATGGATGACTTCAACCTCACCTCCATCGACCAGGTGATGGAGCACACGCCCGGCATCAGCATCGTCACCTATGACAGCGAGCGCACCGAGTACTACGCCCGCGGCTTCGCCATCCAGAACTTCCAGTACGACGGCATTCCGATGATGCGCGACTCCGCGTACTCGGCCGGCAACACCCTCAGCGACATGGCGATCTATGACCGCGTCGAGGTGCTCAAGGGCGCAACCGGCCTGCTCACGGGCAGCGGCACTCCGGGCGCGACCATCAACCTGATCCGCAAGAAGCCCACGCGTGATTTCCGCGGGCATGCGTCCATCTCTGCGGGCAGCTGGAGCAACTACCGCACCGAGGTGGATGTGGGCGGCGCACTCAATGCAAGCGGCAGCGTGCGCGCGCGTGGCGTGGCCGCCTACCAGGACAAGGACTCGTTCATGGACCGCTATTCGCGCAAGACCGCGACGCTGTACGGCATTGTGGAAATGGACCTGACGCCACGCACTTTGCTGACGCTGGGCGGCGATGCGCAGAACAACCGTCCGGTCAACTCCACCTGGGGCGGCATTCCGCTGCTCAATGCCGATGGCCAATTCAATGACATGCCTCGCTCGCACAACAACGGCACGCGCTGGAGCCGTTGGGACCAGTACACGCGCACGGCCTTTGCCACGCTGGAGCACAGCTTCAGCAACGGCTGGGTGGCCAAGGCGCAGTTCAACCACCAGATCAACGGCTACAACGCCAACCTGGGCGCGGCGGCTGCGGGCTTCCCCAACCCGGCCGACGGCTCCGGCGTGTCGCTGTGGCGCGGCCAGTACATAGGCCGCACCACCAGCAATGCGCTCGATGCCTACGCCAGCGGGCCCTTCTCGCTGGGCGGGCGCGAGCACGAACTGGTGCTGGGCGCCAGCGTAGCAAGGCGCCACTGGAAGAACGATGGCTACTGGCAACTGCCCGCCGACTATGTGTCCACGGTCAATGACTACTACCACTGGAATGGCGATTCGCGCCTGCCGGTGTGGGGCGCCTCACCCGACTACGTGAACAGCGAAGTGACCAAGGAGCAGGGCTTGTACACGGCGGCGCGCTGGAACCTGGCGGCCGACCTCAAGCTGATCACGGGCGGGCGCTGGTCCAACTATCGCAACCAGGTGCAGGGTCAGCGCGAGACCGGCGTTTTCGTGCCCTATGTGGGCGCGATCTACGACCTCAATGGCAACTATTCGGTCTACGCCAGCTACACCAGCATCTTCAGCCCGCAGTCCAAGCAAAACGAGAGCGGCAAGGCGCTGGACCCGCTGCGCGGCAACAACGCCGAGGTCGGCGTCAAGGCGGCCTTCATGGACGGCCGCCTCAATGCATCGGCGGCGCTGTTCCAGCTTCAGCAAGACAACTTCGGTATCGAGACCGGCGGCCTGACGCCCGGCGGCGCCACGGCCTACCGGGCCGTCGATGGCGTCAGGACGCGCGGCTTCGAGGCGGAGATATCCGGCCAGATCACGCCCGCCTGGCAACTGCAGGCCGGTTTCTCGCATGCCATTTCGCGCGACCAAGGCAAGCGCGTGGCCACGCTCACGCCCTCCAACCAGTTCAGCCTGCACACCAGCTACAGGCTGGACGGCCCGCTTTCCGGCCTGACGGTGGGCGGCGGCGCGCGCTGGCAGGACAAGACCTGGGGCGACATCTCCACGCCATCGGGCGGCACGGCCGTTCACACCGTCAAGGGCTACTGGCTGCTGGACATGATGGCGCGCTACGAGTTCAGCAAACAGCTGTCGGCCACCGTCAACGTGCGCAACCTGCTGGACAAGAAGTACTACACCATCTTCAGCTACTACAGCACCTACACCTGGGGCGAGCCGCGCTCGGTGAATGTCAGCCTGAACTACAAGTTCTGAGGCCCGGCCCGCGCTGCGCCAGCGCGGGGTCTTTGGCCCTGGCGCCAAGGGCGCCGTGCTAGGCTGGCGCCCGCTGCGGCCCGTGCGCCGCAAGCGCTCCCATTGCCGTCCGTTCACTGCCCGTTGGCCGCCCGGGTCCGTCTATGACCTTGCGGTGCAGTGCGGCGATATCTCGCAGGTTTTGCCAATAAAAACAATTCTCATTACAGTTTGGCATTCCGAGTTCTCCAACCTCCGATCCTTTCTGCCATGCATCCCATCCTGATTGCAGCCGCCCTCGCTTTGGGCGCGGCCGCCCCGATGAGCCAGGCCGCAGCCGCCGGCACCGTTCAACAGCCCGTGAAGAAGAACCTCTCCGTTGCAGAGGTGGTCAAGCATTACGGCACCCTGGTGCACGCCAATTACTCGGATTCCATCAGCTCGGCCAAGACCATGCAGAAAGCCATCGGGGCCTTTCTCGCATCACCCAGCGAGCAGGGCCTGAACAATGCGCGCAAGGCCTGGCTGGATGCACGCGAGTACTACGGCCAGACCGAGGCCTTCCGCTTCTACGCCGGTCCCATCGACAACGATGAAGGACCCGAAGGCCAGATCAACGCCTGGCCCATGGACGAGTCCTATGTGGACTATGTGGAAGGCAACCCCAATGCCGGCATCATCAACAACCGCAAGGAAGCCATCACCAAGAAGCGCCTGGCCGAGCTCAACGAGCATGACGGCGAGGAGAACGTTTCCACCGGCTGGCACGCCATCGAGTTCATGCTCTGGGGCCAGGACCTGAATGACAAGGGACCGGGCGCGCGTCCCTACACCGACTTCGTCGATGGCAAGAAATCCAATGCCGACCGCCGCCGTGAGTACCTGAAGGTGGTGACCGAGTTGCTGATCGAGGATCTGCAGTCGGTGGCCGACCAGTGGAAGCCCGGCTCGGCCAAGAATTTCCGCGCCCAGTTCGAGAAAAAGCCCGACGACGCGCTGCGCCGCATTTTCGTGGGCCTGGGTTCGCTGTCGCGCGGCGAGCTGGCCGGCGAGCGCCTGGAAGTGGCGCTGGCCAGCCGCGACCAGGAAGACGAGCACTCCTGCTTCTCGGACAACACGCACCGCGATGCCGTGACCAATGCCCAGGGCATCCTCAACGTCTGGCAGGGCAGCTACAAGCGCCTGGACGGCAGCGAGCTGCAAGGCCCGGGCATCAGGGACTGGGTGGCCTCCAAGGACAGCGCGCTGGCCGACAGGACCACGCGCCAGATCACGCAGTCGGTGCAGGCGGCCCAGGCCATTCCCGCGCCGTTCGACCAGGCCATCCAGGGCGCGCGCGACTCGGCCTCGCGCGCCAAGATCCAGGCCACCATCGACAGCCTGGTCCAGCAGAGCAAGGACCTGGTGGAGGCGGCCAATGCCGTCGGCATCACCCAGCTCAACCTGGTGGACCCCAAGGCCAACTAAAAGAACATTCACCCCAAGCGTCCAACCCCTCTCACGCCCATGCGCCAAGGCCGCCGCCCCCGAAAGGGTTCGGCGGCCCTGGCATTTGCAGGGTCGCCCTCACCATGAAATTTTCCCCATTGCTGCTGGCCGCAGCCTGCCTGAGTCTGCTGGGTTGCTCGGCGCAACAGCAGGAGTCCAAGGCTGCCGCGCCGCCAGAGCCGATGCCCGCGTCCACGCCTGCGGCGCAACTGCTGTTCGCGGCACCGGGCGAGCCGCTGCCCCCGGGTGGCCAGACCACGGTCCACGCCACGGGCCGCAACGCCTTCTCGCTGCCTGCCGCCAACCTGGACGATGCCGAGCGCACGCGCTTCGTCATCGGCAACTCCTTCTTCAAGCGCAACTGGGTGCAGGCGCCGGCCTCCACCACGGCGCGCGATGGCCTGGGCCCGCACTTCCTGGCGCGCTCCTGCGGCGGCTGCCATGTGCAGGATGGCCGCGCCCAGCCGCCCGACTTCCACAACCCGCTCAAGCCCCAGCCGTTCGCGGGCCTGCTCATGCGGCTGTCCATTCCGGGCGAAGGCCCGCACGGCAGCCCGGTGCCGGACCCGGTCTATGGCGACCAGTTCAACACCGAGGGCGTGCTGGGCGTCAAGGGCGAGGGCCAGCTGCGCATCCGCTATGAACAGGTGCATGGCCGCTTTGCCGACGGCACGGCCTACACGCTGGAAAAGCCGGTCTACGAGCTGGCTGCGCTCAACTACGGCCCCCTGGCTGCCAACCTGATGACCAGCCCGCGCATTGCGCCCCAGGTCATCGGCCTGGGCCTGCTGGAGCACATCCCGGAGTCCGAGATCCTGGCCAACGCTGCCGCCCAGGCGGCCCTGGGCGGCCCCATCAAGGGCCAGCCCAACTATGTCTGGGATGCCTACGGCGAACGCATGATGCTGGGCCGCTTCGGCTGGAAGGCCAACGTGGCCTCCATTGCCCACCAGACGGCCTCGGCCTTCCTGGGCGATATCGGCATCACATCGAAGCGTTTCCCGCACCAGACCTGCACGCCCGCACAAAAGGACTGCCTGGCCGCGCCCGACGGCAACGGCGCCGAGGGCGTGGAGATCGAGGACCGCGTGCTGGACGATGTGATCTTCTACCAGGCCACGCTGGCGCCGCCTGCACGGCGCAACGCCAGCGACCCGGCCGTGCGCCGTGGCGAGGCACTGTTCCACCAGGCCCAGTGTGCGCAGTGCCACCGGCCCTCGTACAAGACCGGCGGGGAGCTGTTCCCCGCGCTGTCGCCGGCACTCAGCAGCAAGGGGTTGTCTGGCCAGACCATTGCGCCCTACACCGACCTGCTGCTGCACGACATGGGCGATGCGCTGGCCGATGGCCGGCCCGACTTCAAGGCCTCCGGCCGCCAGTGGCGCACGCCGCCGCTGTGGGGCATAGGCCTGCTGCCCGATGTCAACAACCACCAGCGCCTGCTGCACGACGGCCGTGCGCGCGGCGTGCTGGAAGCCATCCTCTGGCACGGCGGCGAGGCCGAAGTCGCGCGCGAACAGGTGCGCCAGTTCAGCGCCGAAGACCGTGAAGCCCTGGTCAAATTTGTGGAGTCCCTCTGATGCAAGACATGCGCATGACCCCTCGCCAAATCCTTTGTGCCGCCGCGCTGGCGCTGCTGGCCACCACCCCGGCCCAGGCCCAGGAAGTGGAGGCCAACATGGCCATCCCCTTCTACAACACGGCCCATGCCGTGCAGGGGCTGTATGGCCAATGGTTCTCGCCCCAGGCCAAGGCCGCGCAGGCATCCGCCCAGGCGCTGAGCCAGGCGCTGCGCGCGCACTGCGCAGCACCTGCGGGATCGGCCGCTGCCACGCTGCAGACGGCGCGCCAGGCCTATGTGCAATCGTCGCGGCAGTGGAGCAGCTTCTCGGCCGTGGCCCTGGGGCCGCTGGTGGAGCGCCGCTCGGCGCGTCTGGTGGACTTCCGCCCCATGCGCCCGGCTCTGCTCAAGAAGGCCATACAGTCGGCCCCCGCCGATCTGGCTGCCATGGAGCGCATCGGTGCACCCGCCAAGGGATACCCGGCGCTCGAGAACCTGCTGTGGACCCAGCCCGTGGAGCCGCAGACGCCGGCTTGCGCCTATGCCACCCTGGTGGCCGAGGAAATCGGCGCCGAGATGGGCATCCTCAGCAACGGCTTTGCCAAGCTCGCGACCCAGAATTGGTCCGAGGATGGCGATGCCACCACCGAAGCCATGGCCGAGTTCATCAACCAGTGGGTGGGCGGCCTGGAGCGCCTGCGCTGGGCGGACATGGAAAAGCCCTTGCGCAGTGCGGGCAGTGCAGGCAGCAAGCCCCCCGCCTGGGAGCACCTGGCCAGCGGCAGCACCGTCGAGGTCTGGCGCGCGCACTGGCAGGGCCTGCGCACGCTGGCCGTGAGCGTGGACCGCAAGGTGCCCCGGCCCGGCGTGGACATCGTGCCCATCGAGTCCTACCTGCGCGGCCGTGGCCTCAACCCGCTGGCCGACCGCTGGCTCAAGGCCGTCAACGAGGCCGATGCCGGCATGCGTGCCCTGACCGAGCCGAGTGCCAAGGCCGTCGATGCCGCGACCAAGCCGCTTTCGCGCCTCAAGCGCCTCATGGAAGGCGAGGTGGCGCCTGCGCTGGAAGTCAACATCGGGTTCTCGGATGCCGACGGGGATTGAGCAGGCGCTGAATCGCCGCCGCTGGCTGCAGGGCCTGGGTCTGCTGGCTGCCATGCCGCTGGCAACCTCCCATGCGGCCAGGCCGTCTGGACCGGCACGGTCGCTGGCTGCGGCCTGGATGCAGGGCGAGCAGATGCGTGTCGGCATCGTGCAGGCCAGTGCGCAGGTGGACAGGCCGCTGCAGGTGCTGCAGGCCCTGGATGTGCCCACGCGCGCCCATGGCATGGCCGCGCTGCGCGACGGCTCCGTGGTCTTCGCCAGCCGCCGCCCCGGCGACTGGCTGGTGCGTCTGAAGCCGGGACAGGCCGCCGAGGATGCGCAATGGCAGTGGATAGAGCCCGACCGCTTCTTCAACGGCCATGTCATCGAAAGCGCCGATGGCCGCCATCTCTACACCACTGAGACCGACCTGGAAGATGCCCAGGGACTGATCGGCGTGCGCGATGCCATCACCTTGGAGAAGATCGCCGAATGGCGCACGGGCGGCATGGACCCGCACCAGCTGCTGCTGGACGCCGACGGCACGCTCATGGTCGCCAACGGCGGCATTCCCACGCAGTCCGAGACCGGCCGGCGCAAGCTGCAGCTGGACCACATGGACTCGTCCATCGCGCGGCTGTTGCCGGCAGAAGGCGGCGCCCGTGCCGGCCTTTGGAAGCTGGACGACAGCCGCCTGAGCCTGCGCCACCTGGCCTGGGGCCCGCAGGTCGCCCACGCGCCCGCGCGCCGCTGGCTGGGCATTGCGCTGCAGGCCGAGCACCGCGACACCGAAGCGCGCGCCGCCGCGCCCGTGCTGGCCCTGTTCGATGGCCACCGTTTGCATGCCGTGCCCCTGCCCGAAGGGCGCGAGCCCCTGGCCGGCTATGGCGGCGACATCGGTTGCGACGGCCAGCTCTTCGCCGTCAGTTGCCCGCGCGTGAACACCGTCACCTGGTGGCAGGTGCCCGGCAACGGCCAGGCCAGCGGACGCTGGCTGCGTGGCGATGCCATGCCAGGCGTGTACTGCGTGGCCAACGCAAGCGTCTCGCTCGATGCCAACGGCCGGCCCCTGCCTGCCGAGCCCGCGCTGTGGATGGGCGGTGCGCGCCAGGCCCAGCTGCGACAACGCGGCCAGGTGTTGCGCACGGTGGCGGTTCCCGGCATGGCATTAGACAATCACTGGATTGCGCTGAGGGTCGGAGCTGGTGGTGCGTGAGGTGAGTGCAGTGGGGGTCAGGTGCTGGCCCTGAAGCCTTCCAAGTAGGCTTGAATGAGTGCTTCATACGGTGCGCTGTTGCCACCAAGCTGAGCGCCGGCCCGCAGTAGGCTATCGACCATGCGCCGCCGCCACTGCTCGTCCTGCAGCCAGTGGATTACCTTCTTTGCGTTTTCAGGCGAGCACTCTCGTTGGGCATCGACCCCCAAAAAATACGACCCTGTTTTCGCCATGTCGTACTCGTAGTGTGCAAGCACGCTGGCATCGCCTTGGTAGATTCTGTCCCCTATTCCTGCATCGCCATAGAACTTGCACAGGGTCACAAAGTCCTGCGCATCCTTGCTGGTTTGCAGTCCTCGGTCATTCCATGCTATGAGCTTGAGAACCGAAAGCGATGGCAGAGAACAGACCTTGACCTTCAGGCCTTGTCCAATATCCACTGTCACAGCACTGCGATGTGCTTCCTCGAAGCCTGAAACATTCATGACGATTTCGTGTTCAGGTGGCCAAGAGATTTCGGCCTGCGCATTGGCGACAGGTCCAAAGGGCACCAGATCCAACGGTATTCCCAGGGTCATGTCCTTAGGCATATAGAGCAGGCGTTGTACCGATTTTTCCGCTATTTTAAAACAGCCGCTTTCGATCAGTGATTCTTTCAGGCCATGGAATTGTTCCCAAGAATCCAAGTAGAGGCCCAAGTCCACATCCTTGGTGGCCCTGCCAGGCTTCAGGCCGAACACATGGCGGAGGAGAATGTCTCGGGCCATGGCGCCGCCCACGAAAATACTGATTGGCGTCCGATCGGCACAACGGAGAGCCTGACTAAGGATTTCATGCAGCAATGGTTCGACGGGGTGCTGTGCATCGACGGTGAGTTCAACTGTCAAGATAGCGGCTCCGTATCAGGCTTGCTGTTTCCACGCAGCGTGGATCGGGGGATGCAGCTAGGTCGGCGTACACGAGCAAGGCAGGGGCGCAATCTTGCTGGCTGTCGAGGGGCCAGAAAGAATCAAGAATTTCGACAGATCCTTGCGGATCGGCACGCAGCCGATATTTTTTTATTACATCCATTGGGGATTTGCTGTAAATGGTATATGTCAGCGGTTCCATGTAGTGGATCATCCGATAGGCCGCCTCTTCCCCACTCCAGCAAGATCCTGAAGGAAGATTGTCGGCGTGGAATTCAGAATGGGTTGTCGAGAAACGATGAGCCTGCAGCTTTCTTCTCAGCGTCAGCGGATAGTTGGATGCCCATAAATCCATCAGCGCCGTTTTCTGAATCAGACGGCGACGGTTCTTTTCGTGTCCTTCGATAAATTTGTGGCTGGCCAAGCTTTCTAGAGTGTGACTGACTGAACCCAGTGAGACTTGAGCCCTGAGGCTGATCTCCCGATAGGGCGTATTGATCAGTTCTGGCGAGATGAGCAGGTTGAACAGGATGCGCATCCCGGCGCTGGTGGCCAGAGCTTTGAAGCTTCCATCCGTTTCGTGGATCTTTGGGCGTGGCATGCCGGCCACGAACAGGATGCTGGAGCCGATGCGCAAGAACATGTTCCCTGCCGCGTCAAGGAAGTTCAAGTGGGCTTCTTTGCATTGCAGAGCCTGCTTCAAAGGCATGTGGGGGATGATGAGCAGTGGTGGGTAGTTACCGTGGCTATCCTTCAGGCGCGATAGCAGCACGCCCATGTCATGCAGTTGGGAGTGGTTGCGCTGAAGGGTGTGAAAGCGTTCGCTGCGTCCATCGAGCCAGATGTCAGCGAAGCCAAGGCGCTGGCCGTCGCGCTCTTCGGAGGATGATGGCGGTAAGGAGAGCTTCAGTGCCAGATCTGGAACAGTCCGGCGAGCGGCGTCAAGCACGGCTTCTTGTAGAACGGGGTTGTTCAAAATTTCACCTTGTTCATTTTGGATGAACATTTTGAAAAAATGAACATCCTCCTTGGAAGATGAGCTTGACTATAGACAGTTTTGGCCCGTCATGCACCTTGACCTTGATTGCTTTTTGAAGCTGCCAAGGAGGCTCTGTGTGCGGTGAGGTGCGCGCTGCATCGATGTACAACGGAAAAAGGGTCTACGCTTGCACGTAGACCCTTTTCTTTGTTTGGTGGCGCTTCACGGACTCGAACCGCGGACCTGTGGATTATGATTCCATCGCTCTAACCGACTGAGCTAAAGCGCCGTAAGACCTAAATTATATGCAGAATTTTTGGTCGATCCGGGAAGTTGTGCAAATTTCTCGAAATTTCTTTGCGAGAGGCCTGCAGTGCCTTGCCGGAAGACGCGCATTGTAGCGTGTCTTTCAGCAGGTTCAGAGATGTTTGAAGTTTGCGGGGCGCTTGTTGACGAAGGCGTCCATGCCTTCCTTCTGGTCCTGGGTGGCGAACAGCGCGTGGAACAGGCGGCGCTCGAACATGACGCCGTCGGCCAGCGAGCCCTCGAAGGCGCGGTTCACCGATTCCTTGGCCGCCATGACGGCGATCTGCGAGAAGCCGCTGATGATGATGGCGGCGCCCAGGGCTTCGTCCATGAGCTTGTCGAAGGGCACGACGCGGCTGACCAGACCGGCGCGCTCGGCCTCGGTGGCGTCCATCATGCGGGCCGTGAGGGCCATGTCCATGGCCTTGGACTTGCCCACGGCACGTGGCAGGCGCTGCGTGCCGCCGGCGCCGGGGATGACGCCCAGCTTGATTTCCGGCTGGCCGAACTTCGCGTTGTCGGCGGCGATGATGAAGTCGCACATCATCGCCAGCTCGCAGCCGCCGCCCAGGGCAAAGCCGCTGACGGCGGCGATCACGGGCTTGCGGATGCTGCGGATGGTCTCCCAGTTGCGCGTGATGTAGTCGCCCTTGTAGGCGTCGGCAAAGCTGTACTTGGCCATGGCGCCGATATCGGCGCCGGCCGCAAAGGCTTTCTCGCTGCCGGTGATGATCATGCAGCCGATGGCCTCGTCGGCATCGAAGGCCTGCAGGGCCTGGCCCAGCTCGTTCATGAGCTGGTCGTTGAGCGCGTTGAGCTGCTTGGGGCGGTTGAGCGTGATGATGCCGACCTTGTCGGCTTCGACGCGAACTTCAATCATTTCGTAGGCCAAGGGAGTCTCCTGCTGGGGTTGTCGTCGTGATGCTCAAGAATAACCGGCCAGGGGCGCGGGTGCGCGTGTGTGCATGTGCGCGCCTGCACCGCGTTTCACGGCGTGCCGGGAGCCTGCGGGCTGTCGGCGCGGCCGCCCAGCCAGCGTCCCACGGCCTCTTCGTCGGTGATTTCCAGGGCGAGGTTGCTGGGAGACGGGAGCTGTGGAGCGCTGGAGATGGCAGCTTTTGCATCGCCGTTGTCCGTTTTCTCGACCATGGCGGCCTCGCTCAGCAGGGCCGAGCCCCAGGGCAGGGTGAAGGCCAGGATCTGGCGGTCGCGGGCCACCCAGGCCACGACCTCCAGCGCCGTGCCTGCGTACAGCGCCACATCGTCCAGGCGGGTGATGCGCCAGCGTGCGGGCTGTGCATCCTCGGCCCCGGTGGGCAGCTCGATGGCCAGCCATTCGTCGCCGGCCATGAAGCCTGCGCGCTCGGCCAGGCTGCCGCGCAGCACGGTCTTGACGGTGATGCCCTGGCTTTCCTGTACGCGCAGGCCCAGCCGCTGGGCAGTCTGCGCCGGTTCGGCCTTGGCCTGCACGCCCTGGGCGGCCAGCAGCTCGGCCAGCGGCAGGTCGTCGGTGCCGTGCACCCATTGCGTGATCTCGGGGGCGAAGCTGCGCCCGCCCAGCTCCTGCAGCACGGCCAGCACATCGGCCTCGCGCATGGGGCCGCCCTGGCAGCGCTGCCACAGCGCGCGCATCACGTCGTCCAGCGTGCTGCGGCCTTCGCGGCGCAGTTGCAGGTCCAGGGCCAGCGCGACCAGGCAGCCCTTGGTGTAGTAGCTGACGGTCTGGTTGGGCGTGTTCTCGTCCTGGCGGTAGTACTTGACCCAGGCGTCATAGCTGGCCTGGGCCACGGACTGCAGGCGGCGGCCCGGTGTCTGCAGCACCTGGTTGATGGTGCGCGTGACCAGCTTGAGGTACTGGGCGTTGTCGATCAGGCCGGCGCGGCGCAGCAGCAGGTCGTCGTAGTAGCTGGTGAAGCCTTCGAAGAACCACAGCAGCTCGGTGTAGTTCTCCTGCCCGTAGTCGTAGCGTGCGAATTCTGCGGGGCGCAGGCGCTTGACGTTCCAGGTGTGGAAGTACTCGTGGCTGATCAGGCCGAGCAAGGTGGTGTAGCCCTCGGCGGCCTTGCGCTCGCCCACGCGCGGCAGGTCGCGCCGGCCGCAGATCAGGGCCGTGGAGTTGCGGTGCTCCAGGCCCCCATAGCCGTCATCGACCACGTTGAGCATGAACACATAGCGCTGCATGGGCGCGGGCGTGGCCTGCTCGCCCGTACCGTGCCAGAAGGCCAGCACGGTCTCGCAGATCCTGCGTGCATCGGCAACCAGGCGCGCGCCGTCGAAGCTGGGCGCGGCGCCCGCAACGACGAAGCTGTGGGGCACGCCCGCGGCCACGAAGTCGCCACGCCAGAAGCTGCCCATCTCCACGGGGCAGTCCACCAGTTCGTCGTAGTGGGCAGCGCGGTACAGGCCCCAGCCGCGCGCATCGGCGTCCACGGCGTCCAGGCCGGTGGCCACCTGCCACGATGCCGTGGCGTCCGATGCAAGCAGCTGCAGCGTATGCGGCGTGTCTTCCTGGCCGTGCACGCGCAGGCACAGGCTGGTGCCGTTGAAGAAGCCGCGGCGGCGGTCCAGCCAGGCCGTGCGCACCGAGCTGTCGTAGGCGCAGAACTGGTAGCTGAGCACCAGCGGCACGCCGGCTGCGCAGTCGGCCTGCCAGAGGTTCTTGCCCTGCTGGGCCAGCGCGACGGGACGGCCGTCCTGCTCGGCAGACAGGTCCTGGAGGTTCTTGGAGAACTCCCGCACCAGATAGCTGCCGGGAATCCAGACCGGCAGCGACAGGGTCTGGCCGGCGGCCGGGCGGGCGATGTGCAGCTGCACGCTGAACAGGTGCGCGTCCACATCAAGGGCCTGCACGCGGTAGTGGATGTCCGCTGCGGCAGTGGCAGCGGCGGTGGCGGCGAGGGGAGAGGTCATTCGGGCTCCTGCAGGTGTGGCCTGGAGGCTGCCCGGGCCCGCTGCGGCGGGCTGGAGCCGGGAAGCTCCGGCCAAGGGGAATCAGAGGGGCGGGCCCGGCATCGGGCCCGCGAGGCGGCGATCAGCGTGCGGCTGCGGCTGCGGCCAGGTTCTTCTCGACTTCCTGGGCGCTGATGGCGCCAGGCACTCGGGTGTTGTTGGTGAAGATGACGGTGGGCGTTCCCGTGATCTTGTACTTGCGGCCGAAGGCCAGGTTGCGCTGCACGGCCGAGGTGTCGCATTGGGCAGCGGCCGGTACCTTGTCGCGCAGCATGTGGTCGGCCCATGCACCGGCCTGGTCCTTGGCGCACCAGATGTTGCGCGATTTCTCGGCCGAATCGGGGCTCAGGATGGGGTACAGGAACAGGTAGATGGTGACGTTGTCCACGTTCTGCAGGTCGCGTTCGAAGCGCTTGCAATAGCCGCAGTTGGGGTCCTCGAACACGGCCATCTTGCGTTCGCCCTTGCCGTGGACGATGGTCACGGCGTCCTTGAGCGGCAACTGCTTGAAGTCCACCGCCGTCAGCTGGTTCATGCGGTCTTCGGTGAGGTTGCGGCGTGCCTTGGTGTCGATCAGCTCGCCCTGGATCAGGTAGTTGCCCTTGGCGTCCGTGTAGAACAGATCCGTGCCGATGCGCACCTCGAACAGGCCGGACATGGGCGTGGGGCGGATTTCGTCGATCTTTTCGAGCTGGGGAATGCGCTCGGTCAGCGTCTTGCGCAGGTTGGCGTCCTGGGCGTGAACACCGAGGCTCCAGGTCAGGCTGGCAGCCGTCAGCAGGCAGGCGAAGAGTTTCATGGCAATGCGGAGGTGGGCGGGGCCGCGTTCAGGCCGGCCGCGCCGTGGTTGAGGGGGGAGTGCGCAGCGCAGTGCGCCACGGAGCACGGGTACGAGTCGCAAATCGGCAAAGGGTTCAACGGCAAGCATTCCTGCATGCCGGGCTCAGGCGCCGCTGCGCGGGTCCAGGCCCATGGCCTGGCGCGCCATCCAGTCCTTGAGCGGGCCGAAGCGCTCGAAGCCCTTCATGCCCCAGTTGCGCAGCATCTGCACCGGCACCTCCGGTCGGCTGAACAGCTGCTGCAGCCCGTCCATGGCCAGGCCCATGGGCGCCAGCGCGGCCTTGCGCTCGCGTTCGTAGCGGCGCAACAGGCGCAGATCGCCCGTGCTGCGCCAGTAGCCGCGCTCCTGCAGCACGCGGGCCAGGGCCTGCACATCGCCCAGGCCCAGGTTCAGGCCCTGGCCTGCCAGCGGGTGCACGTTGTGGGCCGCGTCGCCCACCAGCACCCAGCTGCGGGCCGAGCGTGCATCGCCGTCAGGCATGGAGCCGCACCAGTGGTCGGCCACGGCCTGCTGCAGCGGCCAGGCCATGCGCGGTGCGCTCAGCTCCAGCCGGCCCAGTGCGCCCTGGCTGATGGCTTCCAGCCGCGCCGTGAAATCCTGCGTGTCGGCGGCCAGCCAGCCATCGGCCAGCTCGCGGGCGATGGACCAGACCACGGCCACGCTGTGGCCTTGGGGGCCTTCCAGCGGAAGCAGGGCCAGGATGCCTTCGGGCGTGAACCACTGGCGCGCCACCTGGCCGTGCGGCAGCTCGCAGTGCAGCCGGGTGGCGATGGCGTGCTGTGCATAGGGCGTGACGGCGAAGTCCACGCCGAACTCGCTGCGCGTGCGGCTGGCACGGCCTTCGCAGATGGCCGTCAGCGGCGCGGCCACGGGCTGGTGCACCACCTCGACCATGGGCTGGTAGCGCACGGCCTCGGCCAGGCGCTGCTCCAGCGCGGGCACATCGACGATCCAGGTCAGGGCGTCGACGTCCTGGCGGGCAGCGTCGAACAGCACGTGGCCGTCCAGGTCGCCAAAGACTTCCATCTGCGTCACGGGCGTGGCGTGCTCGTCGTCCGGCCAGCAGCGCAGGCTGTCCAGCAGGCCGCGTGCGCTGGCATTGAGCGCGTAGGCGCGCACATCGGGCGCGTTGCCGGTGGGAGCGGCCACCACCAGGGCCACGCGCAGCCGTTCCCGGGCCAGCAGGAGAGCCAGGGTCCGGCCTGCGATGCCGGCCCCGCGTATACATACATCAAAGGTTTGCGCCATGGCCGGCATTGTAGGAGTCCGGGCCATGCCGGGGATTCCAACTGGCGCAAACTCCGGCTTTGGCGTGATGTGCCGCAGCCTGCGTCGCCATCTGGCATATTGCCGCCCATCGCATGGCGCCATTCGCGCCATGGATGGCATACACACTCCAGATTTCCCCAAAAAGAGCTATCCGATGTTTGACCAAGAAAGAGACGTGCAGGGCCGCATTGCCCAGTTGTGGGTATATCCCGTCAAATCCTGCGCGGGCATCGCGCTGCAAAGCAGCGGTGTCGGCGCCACGGGCCTGGCCTGGGACCGCCATTGGATGGTGGTCGATGTCAACGGCGAATTCCTGACCCAGCGCGACCATCCGCGCATGGCCTGGATACGCCCCGAGCTGGAGGCCGGCCACCTGGTCCTGCATTTCCCCCAGCTCCCGCCCCTGCGCATCCCGCTGCAGGCCACGGGCCCGGTGCGCCAGGCGCGCGTCTGGTCGGATGGGGTCCAGGCCTGGGACATGGGGCCGGAGGCAGCGCGCTGGCTGACCCAGGCCCTGGGCGCGGATTGCGCCTTGGTGCGTTTCGACCCGGCCGCGCCGCGCCGCACCAGCGAGCGCTGGACAGGCGGCGAGGCCGCGCCCGTGCACTTTGCGGACGGCTACCCGCTGCTGGTGCTGAGCCAGGCGGCCGTGGATGAGCTCAACCAGCGCCTGCAGGCCGCCGGCCAGCCCGCCGTCGATGCCCGCCGCTTCCGACCGAACATCGTGATCGAGGGCCTGGAGGCCCATGACGAGGACCGGGTCGACGGGTTCGACGTGCTCGATGCCCGGGGCCTGCGGCTGCGCATGGCCAAGCCCTGCACACGCTGCCCCATTCCCGACATCGACCCCGTCACGGCCGTGCAGGGCACCGCCGTGGGTGATGCCATCCGTGCCTACCGCCAGGACGACCGTGTCGATGGTGCCATCACCTTCGGCATGAATGCCGTGCTGGAAGGCCTGCACGACGGGGCTGAACTGGCTGTTGGCCAGTCCGTGGCCGGCGACTGGCAGTTCGCCTGAAACGACAGGAAATGCCCGGTTGACTAAAATACGGGGTTTGTCCCCAGAATCCCTGTAGAAAGCCCTGCCATGAGCCTCAAATGCGGCATCGTGGGCCTGCCCAATGTGGGCAAGTCCACTCTCTTCAACGCGCTGACGAAGGCCGGCATCGCCGCCGAGAACTATCCCTTCTGCACCATCGAGCCGAACACCGGCGTGGTGGAAGTGCCCGATCCGCGCCTGCAGAAGCTGGCCGACATCATCACGCCCGAGCGCATCGTCCCGGCCATCGTCGAATTCGTGGACATCGCGGGCCTGGTGGCCGGCGCCTCCAAGGGTGAAGGCCTGGGCAACCAGTTCCTGGCCCACATCCGCGAGACCGACGCCATCGTCAACGTGGTGCGCTGCTTCGAAGACCCGAACGTCATCCACGTGGCCAACAAGGTGGACCCCATCGCCGACATCGAGGTCATCCAGACCGAGCTGTGCCTGGCCGACCTGGCCACCGTCGAGAAGGCGCTGAACCGCTACAGCAAGGCCGCCAAGTCGGGCAACGACAAGGAAGCGGCCAAGCTGGTGGCGCTGCTGACCCCCATCCAGGCTGCCCTGGACCAGGGCAAGCCCGCACGCACGGTGCCCGTCTCCAAGGAAGACGCGCCCCTGCTCAAGCAGTTCTGCCTGATCACCGCCAAGCCCGCCATGTTCGTGGGCAACGTCAGCGAAGACGGCTTCGAGAACAACCCGCTGCTCGACAGCCTCAAGGCCTATGCCGAGGCGCAGGGCGCTCCCGTCGTGGCCATCTGCGCCAAGATCGAGGCCGAAATGGCCGAGATGAGCGACGAGGACCGCGACATGTTCCTGCAGGAACTGGGCCTGGAAGAACCGGGCCTGAACCGCCTGATCCGCGCCGGCTTCGGCCTGCTGGGCCTGCAGACCTACTTCACGGCCGGCGTCAAGGAAGTGCGCGCCTGGACCATCAAGGTCGGCGACACCGCCCCCCAGGCCGCAGGCGTCATCCACGGCGACTTCGAGCGCGGCTTCATCCGCGCCCAGACCATCTCCTTCGACGACTTCATCGCCTTCAAGGGCGAGCAAGGCGCCAAGGACGCGGGCAAGATGCGCGCCGAAGGCAAGGAATATGTCGTCAAGGATGGCGACGTGATGAACTTCCTGTTCAACGTCTGAGGCGGCACATGCTGCAGCGGGGCTGCTAAAGCAGCTCCCGCGCTTCTCGGAAAAACCGCGCTTTGCGCGGTTTTTTCTTGCCAGGAACGTTTCATTTCCACGCGCTGAGCCGCCATGGACAATGGCGCCTTTCCATTGGGGAAAGAGAGACCTTGAAATGGACCGCCCGCATTTCAGATTCCATCCCGGTGCCTATGAAACCGTCTTCGAGCAGGAAGAGGGTGTGTGTTCCTGCTGCGGACAAAACCGCAGCCTCAAGTACGAAGGCCCGTTCTACAGCCAGCAAAGCCCCGATTACCTGTGTCCCTGGTGCATTGCCAGCGGGCAGGCTTGCGAGACATACGACGGCGAACTTGTGGGATACACCGATATCGAAGGCGTGTCGCCTGATCCGGCAGACCCGGAGCCCGCCATCGCCAGGGAACTGCTACTGGAGATCGCGCTGCGCACGCCCGGCTACAGGGCCTGGCAGCAGCCCGTGTGGCTCACGCACTGCAACGAGCCCTGTGTCTTCCTGGGTCACGCCGACAGGCAGGCCGTCGAGCCTTTCCTCGCTGAGGTCCTGCCCGACATCGAAGGCATCTACAAAAAGGATGCCCAGTGGATGCTGGAGCGCATGTCCACGGACGGCATGATTTCAGGCTGCCTTTTCCGGTGCGTGCGTTGCGGCGAGCATAGGCTGCATATGGATGTGGGATGAACCCGATGATCGACTACGAAACGCTCTCCACCCAGACCGGCATTGCCTTGCCGCCACTGTTGAAGGAATTTCTGGCATCGGGAAAGACCCACTATGGCCCGGATTGGGCTGATACCTGGCGCCAGCGCTGCCTGCAGGACCCGCCCTTGTTCATGAGTTGGCAGGACTTCGAATGGATAGACGCCGAAGCCAGCCGGGAAGTCATCGAGGGCTGGCTTCATCCTGGCGCACAGAACGGCCGGAGCTTTCTGCCATTCGCCCAGTCGGGCGCCGGCGATGCCTGGTGCCTGACGCCGCTGGACACGCATGGCGTGGGCGTGGCGCTGGTGTTGCACGATGACGAGGCCAGCAGCGTTGCCCATGCCTGCTTCGATGACTTTGTCTGTGCGGGATTTCTGCAGGCCTTTGCGGACCTGAGCGATCAGCTGGATGAATTGTCGGAGCCGGAGGCTTTGCAATTGTTGCGGGCCGATGTCGCACAGACCACGCGCTTCATGACGCAGGAGTTGGGAGGCTATCTGCAGGATTTCTGCCGGCGTCCCTTGGAGATCAGGCCTTGGCGCGACGGGCCCCGGGCGCGTGTTCGCCAGGTGGCTTCATTGATTTCACAGGATGAACTGGCGGCCGAACTGGACCGGCTGCCCGCCGTGGACCTTTCCTTTCCCGTCGTGGCGCGCTGGGAAGTGTGTTCATCGGACGAGGGCAGCACGCAGCCCGGCCTGGTGCCAGAGCCCGCAAAGATTGACTGGCGCACCCTTGCCGCCGATCCCCTGCAGAAGATGGCGGCCATCAGAGCCTGCCAGAGTGAGCATGGCTGCAGCCTGGGACAGGCCAAGGCCATGGTGGACCAGCACCTCGGCGGCCGTGTGAACGCGCACGCCTGACCGGGGGCAGGCCGGCGCCTTCAACCCACCATAGCCATCCATCCCGCCAACCGACCGCCTTCACCCTCCAGTTCCGCAGTCCCTCCCATCCGTGCCGAACTCTTCTTCGGGAATGCAAGGCAGATGCTCCGTGGGGGCCTGGACATTGAGCTTCCGATCGTGCCGGATCGCTCTGCAGAGGCCCAGGCTGTTTCGGAGCGAGCGCCGTAAGATGACCCGTCGTCACCCGACAGAGTGAAAAGACAGGCCCGAGCACGGTAACGCCAGCAAGAAAGGAATCACGTCCTATGGATAAGCAGGCGCTTGGCGAACGCGATATCTGTACCAAGTTCATCACGCAGGCTATGGAAAAGGCTGGATGGGACGCCCGGACCGAGGTGCGCGAAAAATTCCCTCCGGACGGACTCAGGGCCACCAGCGGGGGCGCAGTATGAGCACCCACCTACCCGCCGACTACCCGGCACTGCTGGCCGATATCAAGCAGCGTGTCCGCCATGCCCAGACGCGGGCCATGCTGGCGGTCAATGCCGAATTGATCCGCCTGTATTGGGATATCGGGGCACTGATCGACCAGCGCCAGAAGCGGGAAGGCTGGGGTGCCGCAGTCATCCCTCGGCTGGCCAGGGATCTGCACAACGAACTGCCGGAGGAAAAAGGTTTTTCCGAGCGCAACATCAAGCGCATGCTGGCTTTTTATCGCGAGTATCCCTCTCTGGCTGCCACAGCCGGGAGCACAGAGAAAGTGCCACAGGCCGTGGCACAACTTGCCCCCAGCGAAAAAGTGCCACAGGCTGTGGCACAAAGCCGCCTGGCGCCGGGGGTGGCGGCAGATGGCGCACAGGTGTTTTCTCCTGATGTTCTGCTGTCCCTGCCGTGGGGCCACCATGCCGAGCTGATCGCCAAGGTGAAGGAGCCGGGCGCACGCCATTGGTACATGTGCGCAGCCATCGAAAACGGATGGAGCCGCAGTGTCCTGCTGATGCAGATCGAAACAGCCGCGCACCTGCGACAAGGCAGAGCTGCCAGCAACTTCGCCTTGCGCCTGCCTCCGCCGGATTCCGACCTGGTACAGCAAACGCTCAAGGACCCTTACCTGTTCGACTTCCTGACGT
Organism: Delftia sp. WY8; assembly: GCF_018437695.1. Taxonomy (NCBI): domain Bacteria; kingdom Pseudomonadati; phylum Pseudomonadota; class Betaproteobacteria; order Burkholderiales; family Comamonadaceae; genus Delftia; species Delftia sp. WY8. The sequence goes on along the minus strand of NZ_CP049795.1, from coordinate 2,358,497 downwards.
TGGAATCAGGTTTCCATGAGCGTGAGTTGGAAACCGGTCTGATCACCCATCTGGAAAAATTTCTCCTGGAGCTGGGCCAGGGCTTCGCCTTTGTGGGGCGCCAATACCACCTGGACCTTGCCGGAGACGATTTCTACATAGACCTGCTGTTCTACCATCTCAAGCTGCGTTGCTACGTGGTCATCGACCTCAAGCGGGGCGATTTCAAGCCTGAATACGCGGGCAAGATGAACTTCTACTGCAACGTTGTGGACGACAGGTTGCGACACGCAACCGACCAACCCACCATCGGTTTGATCCTGTGCCAGAAACCCAATCACGTGCTGGCCGAGTATGCGCTGCGCGGCGTGGACAAGCCCATCGGCGTTTCCGGTTTCGAGCTCACCCGTGCCTTGCCGGAAACCCTGCAAAGCAGCCTGCCCAGCATCGAACAGATCGAGCGCGAGCTGGGAGGCGGGCATGAATGAGCACACCGCTGAACTGCTGGAAAAGTACCTGCGACAGCTCGAACGCCGCGGGTAGTCATGCGATAGAAAAACACGCCGGCGCTCAACAGGTTGAATTTGACCGTCCGATGGCCCGTGGCGGTCTGCTGTGCCGGGCTCGAAGCCGCCCCTTCAACCCACCATAATCACCCATCCCGCCAACCGACCTCCCTCACCTTCGTGCCCCACCCCACCAGTCCCGCAGCCTCTCCCATCCATGCCGAACTCGTCGCCGTGCTGGCGGCGGTGACCCAGGGCACACCGCGCGTGCTGACCACGGCGGACGGGCAGTTGCTGCCGGCGGGGCCGTTCGAGGTGGGGCACCGTTCGCTGCAGGCCGGCCTGCGCGCCTGGGTGGAGGAGCAGACCCATCACCCGCTGGGCTACATGGAGCAGCTCTACACCTTTGCCGATGGCGATCGCACCGATGCCAGCGGGGCGCGCGTGATCTCGGTCAGCTACCTGGGGCTGACGCGCGAATCCGCGGACCGCAGCGCGGGGCAGGCCGTCTGGCAGGACTGGTACCGCTACTTTCCCTGGGAAGACTGGCGCGGCGGCGAGCCGGCCCTGCTGCGCTCCCACATCGCTCCGCGCCTGCATGCCTGGATGGCCGAGGCGCGCGGCGCCCAGCGTGCGCTGCGGCGCCAGCGCGCGGACATCGCCTTCGGCCTGGACGGCGGGCCCTGGAACGAGGACATGGTGCTGCAGCGCTACGAACTGCTGTACGAGGCCGGACTGGTGCAGGAGGCGGCTCACCGCGTCCATGGCGCGGCCGCCATGCTGCCCGGCGAGGCCATGCACCACGACCATCGCCGCATCCTGGCCACGGGCATGGCGCGGCTGCGCGCCAAGATCAAGTACCGGCCCGTGGTGTTCGAGCTGATGCCACCCGAGTTCACGCTGCTGCAGCTGCAGCAGACGGTGGAGGCCCTGGCCGGGCGCGGGCTGCACAAGCAGAACTTCCGCCGCCTGATCGAGCAGCAGGATCTGGTCGAGGAGACCGGCCAGCTCACGGTGGGCTCGGCGGGCCGGCCCGCCAAGCTGTTCCGCTTTCGCAGCGATGTGCTGCTGGAGCGGGCCATCTCGGGCAGCAAGCTGCCCCTGGCCAAGGGAATCGACGGTTCCCCCTGAGCCGCACGGCACTTGCCCGATTGTGTCAATGGCTTGACAGCACTTATGCTCGTATCTAGCATAAGTTCCTCGCTTAAGCCCGCAAGGCCGCGCGCCACATTTTTTTGACCTACATATACTCAAAATGAGCATTAATATTGCCAATGCCCTCAGTGCCCGCCTGCCGGTACCGCCGCTGCCCGACCTGATGCTGGAGCCGCTGGTGCGCTCGGCCCTGCTGGAAGACCTGGGCCGCGCGGGCGACCTGACCACGGATGCCATCGTCCCTGCCGACGCACAGGCCGAACTGCGCCTTGTGGCGCGCCAGGAGGGCGTGCTGGCCGGGCTGGACATGGCGCGGCTGGCGTTCCGTGCGCTGGATGCGCAGTCGCGTTTCGAGCCGGTGCTGCGCGATGGCAGCGAACTGGCGCCCGGCCAGGAGATCGCGCGCATCCACGGCAGCGCGCGCGCCATCCTCACCGCCGAGCGCGTGGCGCTCAACTACCTGTGCCACCTGAGCGGCGTGGCCACGGCCACGGCATCGATCGCGAGGGCCATCGCCGACACGGGCGCACGCGTGACCTGCACGCGCAAGACCATGCCCGGCCTGCGTGCGCTGCAGAAGTACGCGGTGCGCGTGGGCGGCGGCAGCAACCACCGCTTCGGCCTGGACGATGCCGTGCTGATCAAGGACAACCACATCGCGCTGGCCGGCGGCGTGGCCGAGGCCCTGGCCCGGGCGCGCGCGGGCGTGGGCCACATGGTGCAGATCCAGCTGGAGGTGGACACGCTGGAGCAGCTGGAGGTGGCGCTGTCCCTGGGCGTGGAAGTGGTGCTGCTGGACAACATGGACCTGGACACGCTGCGCACGGCCGTCTCCATGGCGCGCGGGCGCGCGGTGACCGAGGCCTCGGGCCGCATCACGCCCGAGACGGCGCGCGCCGTGGCCGAGACCGGCGTGGACCAGATCGCCGTGGGCTGGATCACGCACAGCGCCCGGGTTCTCGACATCGGCCTCGACACCTGAGGACTCGGCCATGGCATTTTCTTTGCGCGGGCGGGGACTCTGGACGCTAGCGGCCTGTGCGCTGCTGGCGGGCGCATCGGGGCTGTGGCTGGCGGCGCCCGGCAAGGCCGGCACGCGCCTGGAGCGGCCCATCACCATCGTCGTGACGTTTCCGCCGGGTGGCGGCACGGACCTGCTGGCGCGGCGCCTGGGCGAGCAGCTGCAGCAGCGCCTGGGCCAGCCCGTGGTGGTGGAGAACCGGCCCGGCGCCAGCGGCAACATCGGCGCCCATGCCGTGGCCCAGGCCGTGGCGGACGGCAGCACCTTGCTGATGGCCAACAGCTCGTTCGCCATCAACCCCGGTGTGTACGAGCGCCTGGACTTCGATCCGCGCAAGGACTTCACGGCGGTGTTCAACGCAGGCTCCATCGCCTCGGTGCTGGTCGTGCCTGCGGACAGCGCGCTGCAGACGCTGGAGGACGCGCTGGCCCAGGCGCACCAGGAACGGCCGCTGCTGTTCGCCTCCTGCGGTAACGGCACGCCCCAGCACCTGGCCGGCGAGATGCTGGCCCGGGAGGCGAAGCGCTTTGTGCAGCATGTGCCCTACAAGGGCTGCGGCCCGGCCATCACGGCCGTGGCGGCAGGCCAGGTGGCGGCGGGCATGGTCACGGCCAGCAGTGCTGCGGCCATGATCGCTGCAGGCCGCGTGCGCGCCCTGGCCGTCACGGCGCCGCAGCGACTGCCGCAGCTGGCCGGCGTTCCCACGGTGGCCGAGCGCGGCCTGCCGGGCTTTGCGGTGGAGCAGTGGCACGGCCTGCTGGCACCTGCCGCCACGCCCCGGGCCACGGTGCAGGCATTGCATGACACGCTGGAGCAGGCGCTGGCCGATCCCGCCGTCAGCGCTGGCTTGCGCGACCAGGGCTACACCCTGGCGCGGCAGACACCGGGCCAATTCCAGGCGCTGATCGCGGCCGACATCGACCGCTATGCGGCCGTGACGCGTGCGCTGGGCCTGAAGGCCGATTGAGGGCCGATTGGGTGGCCGACTGGCGACTTACTGCATGAACCAGCCGTGGCTGACCACCAGCGACTGGCCGGTCAGCGCATTGCTGGGGAAGCCCGCGAACAGCAGGGCCACGCGGGCCACGTCCTCTGTGGTGGTGAACTCGCCGTCCACGGTTTCCTTGAGCATCACGTTCTTGATGACCTCGTCCTCGCTGATGCCCAGCGTGCGGGCCTGCTCGGGAATCTGCTTGTCCACCAGCGGCGTGCGCACGAAGCCCGGGCAGATCACATTGGCGCGCACGCCGTGCTTGGCGCCTTCCTTGGCCACGGTCTTGGCCAGCCCGATCAGGCCGTGCTTGGCCGTGACATAGGGCGCCTTGAGCAGCGAGGCCTCCTTGGAGTGCACCGATCCCATGTAGATCACGCTGCCGCCGCGGCCCTGCGCATACATGTGCTTGAGGCAGGCGCGCGTGGTGAGGAAGGCGCCGTCCAGGTGGATGGCCAGCATCTTCTTCCAGTCGGCAAAGCTGAATTCCTCCACCGGATGCACGATCTGTATCCCGGCATTGCTGACCAGGATGTCGATGCCGCCGAAGGCCCGGGCGGCCTCCTCGACCGAGGCGTTGACCTGGGCCTCGTCGGTCACGTCCACGGCCACGCCCATGGCCTGGGCTCCCGTGGCGCGCAGCTCGGCCGCCGTGGCGTCGGCTGCCTCCTTGTTGAGGTCGGCAATGACGATGCGCGCGCCTTCGCTGGCGAACAGCGTGGCGATCTCCTTGCCGATGCCGCTGGCCGAGCCGGTGATGAAGGCGACCTTGTCCTTGAGTTGCATGGTGAGTCTTTCCTGGAGAGTGGATGAAACAGGCCGGTGCCCATCTTCGGCGCGGCCGGCCGCGTGCCCTTGTCGGCGCAGGGACCAGTCTGGCGCCGGTTTCTTAGACGAAACTGAGTCGGCAGGCCCGGCTGCCTAGAGCGTGTTGTGCACTTTTAAGTACCCGCGTTGGCTCTGCGCGCTGGTGATCGCAAGGCGCAGTGCGCCGCCAAGGCTGAAGCCTTGGCAAGCGCTGCAACGCCGCGAGCGCCTGCGCGCAGAGCCAACCCTCCGGGAAAGCCGGGAAAGGGGCCCGGCCCTTCGTTGCAGCCCGCTTGCGGTGTGGCAACCGCGGCGCGTGCTACGCCTCGTTCCGGACCCCTTTCCCGGCTTTCGCGGGCACGTAAAAGTGCATAACACGCTCTAGTGTTGGCAGCCCGCAAGTCATGGCCGTGACGGCCGGCCCTTCAGGGCGCGGCGGCCTCGCGGTGCCGGGGCTGCTGGAACAGCTCGCAGACCAGTTCGCGCAGCCAGCGCTTGGCCGGTTCCTGCTCGAAGCGCCAGCTCCAGTGCAGCGACACGTCGAAGCGGTGATCGGGCAGGTCGGCATCGCGCACCGCATAGCCGCCGCGCTCGACAAAGCCGGCCGCGATCTCGGCCGGCATGATCACCGCCAGGTCGGTCTTGCCCACGATGGAGGGCACGGCCATGAAGTGTGCTGCCGACAGGCGGATGCGCTCATCGAGCCGCAGCGCCTGCAGGATGCGCAGCGTCTCCGAATGCGAGCGCACCGCCGCGAAATCCAGCTGGCGCAGCGTGGCCAGCGCCAGTGGCGCGTCTTCGGGCACGTGCGCCAGCGCGGGGTGGCCGCTGCGCAGCAGCACGCCGTAATGGTCGGACAGCAGCACGGTCTGCCGGGTCCGCGTGCCACCCGGCAGAAAGCCGATGGCGATGTCCAGCGTGCCCCGGTCCAGCGCATCGGCAATGCCGTCCAGCGGCATGGGCAGGGTCTCCAGCTGCACATGCGGGGCGCGCTGGTGCAGCGCCTGCATCAGCGGCGGCAGAAAGCGCGCCTCGCCGATGTCGCTCAGGTGGATGCGAAAGCGCTGGCGCGCCTGCAGCGGCTCGAAGCTCTGGGCCTCGGACATGGCGACTTCGAGCACCTCCAGCGCCTGGCGCACGGCCAGCGCCAGGCGCTCGGCACGCGGCGTGGGGCGCACGCCTGCGTGCGCGCGCTCGAACAGCGGATTGCCCAGCAGCAGGCGCAGCCGCGTCACGGCCTGGCTGGCGGCGGGCTGGGACATGCCCAGCTCCTCGGCCGCGCGGCTGACGCTGCAGTGGCGGTACACGGCGTCAAAGACGCGCAGCAGGTTGAGGTCCAGGTTCTTGATATCCATTTGGTGAATATCTCTTAGATAGTTTATTCAATTGCTGGAAATCATAAGCGCCTGCACCATGGGCACCGACTTCCATGGCCACCGCGCGGCACGCACCGGGCGGCCGGCCCATTCCCCAGGAGACCCCATCTTGCAAGCACCCACCACACCGCGCAGCCAGCCCGCCGAGGCATCCTCTTCCACCGCGACCTACACCGCGACCTACACCGTGCGCCATGCCGTGATCGCCATGCTGCGCGAGCTGGGCATGACGCGCATCTTCGGCAACCCGGGCTCGACCGAGCTGCCGCTGTTCCGCGACTACCCCGAAGACTTCTCCTATGTGCTGGGCCTGCAGGAAACCGTCGTCGTGGGCATGGCCGACGGCCACGCCCAGGCCACGCGCAATGCCAGCTTCGTGAACCTGCATTCGGCTGCGGGCGTGGGCCACGCCATGGCCAACATCTTCACGGCCTTCAAGAACCGCACGCCCCTGGTGATCACGGCGGGCCAGCAGGCGCGCTCGCTGCTGCAGTTCGACCCCTTCCTGCACTCCAGCCAGGCCGCCGAGCTGCCCAAGCCATATGTGAAGTGGAGCTGCGAGCCCGCACGCGCCGAAGACGTGCCCCAGGCGCTGGCGCGCGCCTACTACATCGCCATGCAGGAGCCGCGCGGCCCCGTGCTGGTCTCCATTCCCGCCGATGACTGGGACAAGCCGGCCGAGCCCGTCACGCTGCGCCATGTGGGCTTCGAGACGCGGCCCGACCCGCGCACGCTGGAGCTCATCGGCCAGGCGCTGGACGCCGCGCGTGCCCCGGCCCTGGTCGTGGGCGCGGCCGTGGACCGGGCCCAGGGCTGGGATGCCGTGGTCGCGCTGGCCGAGCGCCACCAGGCCCGCGTCTTCGTGGCCCCCATGAGCGGGCGCTGCAGCTTCCCCGAGGACCATCCCCTGTTCGCCGGCTTCCTGCCCGCCATGCGCGAGCGCATCGTGCAGCTGCTGTCCGGCCATGACGTGGTCTTCGCCGTGGGCGCGGCCGCCTTCACCTACCACGTGGAAGGCGAGGGCCCGCACATCCCCGAAGGCACGGCGCTCTACCAGCTGATCGAGGACCCGGCCATTGCCGCCTGGGCCCCCGTGGGCACGGCCGCCGTGGGCAATGTGCGCATGGGCGTGGAGGAGCTGCTGCAGCGCCCCGCGCCCGCACCGCGCCAGGCGCCCGCACCCCGGCCCGCAGCGCCGGTGCCGGCCGCGCCCGCCGCAGGCGAGCGCATGTCGGTGGCCTTTGCCATGCACACGCTGGCCCAGGTGCGTGACCGGCGCAGCATCGTGGTGGAAGAGGCACCCAGCTCGCGCTCCACCATCCAGACCTACCTGCCCATCTTCCACTCGGGCACCTTCTACACCATGTGCAGCGGCGGCCTGGGCCACAGCATGCCGGCCGCCGTGGGCGTGGCACTGGCACAGCCCGAGTCCAAGGTGGTCGCCGTCATCGGCGACGGCTCGGCCATGTACGCCATCCAGGCCCTCTGGAGCGCAGCCCAGCTGCGCCTGCCCATCAGCTTCGTGATCCTCAAGAACCGCCGCTACGCAGCGCTGCAGGACTTCGCCCATGTCTTCGGCTACCGCGAGGGCGAGAAGGTCGAGGGCACGGAACTGCCCGACATCGACTTCGTGGCGCTGGCCCGTGGCCAGGGCTGCGACGGCGTGCATGTGGAGAACGCGGCCGAGCTGGCCGATGTGCTGGAGCGCGCGCTGGCCCATCCCAAGCCCATCGTGGTCGAGGTCGAAGTCGCCTGAGGCGAAGCCCCCTGCAGGAGACACGGCAATGGAAAACACAAGAAGCATAGGCATCCTCGGCGCAGGCGCCATGGGCACCCTGTTCGGCGCGCGGCTGGCCCGCATCGGCCTGGACGTGACCCTGGTCGATGTGAACGACGAACTGCTGCAGGCCCTGAACCGCGATGGCGCGCGCTGCCACACCGATGAGGGGCTGCTCAAGGTCCGCGTGCATGCGGCGCGGGCCGAGCAGCTCACGGCGGGGCCCGCGCTGTGGCTGGTCTTCACCAAGTCGGCCCATACGCGGGCCGCGCTGCAGGGCATTGCCCATCTCATCGGGCCGGACACGCATTTCCTGAGCCTGCAAAACGGCATAGGCCATGCCGATGTGTTGCGTGAAATGGTGCCGCTCGAACGCATCGCCGTGGGCGTGACCACCTGGCCTGCGCGCGTGATGTCGCCGGGCGAGGTCAGCTCCATGGGGCAGGGCAGTATCCGCTTCATGCCCTGCAACGGCCAGCGCAGCGCGGTCTTCGACCTGCTGGCGGAAGACCTCAACCGCGCAGGCATGCATTGCAGCATCGACCCGCAGGTGCAGGAAGCCATCTGGGAGAAGCTGGCCTTCAATGCCGCCTTCAACGGCGTGTGCGCCGTGACGCGCCAGACCGTGGACGGACTGGCCAATCCGCAGGGCGAGGCCCTGCTGCAGCGCGTGCTGGACGAGGTGCTGTCCGTCGCCCATGCCCATGGCGTCGCCGCCAGCGCCGAGCGCGTGGGTGCGGCCGTGCGCGATGCGCTGGACCACCACCGGGGCCACCAGCCCTCGATGCTGCAGGACCTGCTGGCCGGCCGTGCCACCGAGACGGGCGCCATCCACGGTGCCGTGCTGCAGGTGGCCGACCGCCTGGGCATTGCCGTTCCCGTGACGCGCACGCTGCATGCACTGGTCAGCCTGTCAGAGAACGCGGGCGCCGTCGCACCGCGCTGAACGCGCTCAAGGCAAAACGAGCCACTACAACAAGGAGACAAGATGCTGCGCAGACAAGCACTCAAGGCCGCACTGGCCATAGGCGCCCCGCCCCTGCTGGGCATGGGCACGGCACACGCCCAGACCGGCAAGCCCGTCGAATGGGTGGTGGGCTTTGCCGCAGGCGGCGGCTCGGACGCCGTGGCGCGTACCGTGGGCGAGTCCTTTGGCAAGGCCCTGGGCCGCACCGTGGTCGTCATGAACAAGCCCGGGGCCGGCACCAACATCGCCGCCGAATACGCGGCGCGCACGCGCGAGCTGGGCAGCCTGGTCTTCACGGCCGACTTCGCCACGCTGGCGGCCAATCCCCACCTGTTTCGCAAGCTGGCCTACAACGCCGAGAAGGACTTCGTGCCCATCGGCCTGCTGGCGCGCTTTCCGCTGTTCCTCGTGGTCGGCAACCAATTGCCGGTGCACAACCTGCAGGAGTTCACGCAGTGGGTGAAGGCCCAGCCAGGCCCCGTCAGCTACGGCAGCCCGGGCCTGGGCACGCCGCATCACCTGGCCACCGAACTGCTGTCGCAGCGCCTGGGCGTGAAGATGTCCCATGTGCCCTATCGCGGCGCGGGGCCGGCCCTGATCGATGTGATCGGCGGCCAGATCCCCTTCATGCTGGCCGACAGCGCGGCGGCGGCCCAGCACATTGCGGCGGGCAAGCTGCGCGTCATCGGCGTGGCCAGCGCCGAGCGTCTCAGGAGCCATCCGGCCGTGCCCACGCTGGCCGAGCAGGGCGTCAAGGATTTCGAGGCCCATGCCTGGCAGGGCCTGGTGGCACCCGCAGGCACGGACGACGCCACCGTGCAGGCCTGGTCCGTGGCGCTGCAGCAGGCGCTGCGCTCGCCTGCCGTGCTGGCGCGTTTCGAGGCGCTGTCGCTGGAGCCGCTGCCCGGCACGCCTGCGCAGATGCGTGACTACTGGCGCAGCGAAAGCCGGCGCTGGGGCCAGGTCATCGAGTCGGCGGGCATACGGCTGGATTGACCGTAGCGCCGCTGCGCCGCTGCTGCTTCAGGCGCCCTCACCGTTTTCAAGAACTCATAACCCAAGGAGACATAGCTCATGCACAAGACAACCCCCTTCAGCCGCTGGCGCCGCCTGGGCCTGCTGGCCCTGCTGGGCGCGACGGCCTCGGTCCCTGCACTGGCGCAGAAGGCCGGCGACAAATGGCCCGAGCGCCCCGTGCGCCTGGTCGTGAACTTCGCGCCCGGCGGCGCGGCCGATGTGCTGGCGCGCGCCATCACGCCCACCATGTCCCAGGTGCTGGGCCAGTCGGTGGTGGTGGACAACAAGCCCGGCGCGGGCGGCAACATCGGCATCAGCGAAACCGTGCGCGCGCCCAAGGATGGCTACACGCTGCTGCTCAGCTCGGGCGGGGCCATCACCATCAACCCGATGATCTACAGCAAGCTGGCCTTCAATCCCGAAAAGGACTTGACGCCCGTGGCTGCCGTGGCGCGCGTGCATGTGTTCCTGGAGACCAATCCTGCCGTGCCCGCCACCAACGTGGCCGACTTCATCAAGCACCTGAAGGCCAACCCCGGCAAGCTGTCCTACGGCTCGCCGGGCCAGGGCAGCTCGCCGCACCTGGCCGGCGAGATGTTCAAGCGCATGGCCGGTGTCGATGCCGTGCATGCCCCCTACAAGGGCGCGGGCCCGGCGCTCAGCGACGTGCTCAGCGGGCAGCTGCAGTTCTGGTTCGACCCGGGTCCGGGCCTCAAGCAGGTCGAGGCGGGCAAGCTGCGCCTGCTGGCCATCGGCAGCCCGCACCGCTCGCCGCAATACCCCAACGTGCCCACGCTGGCCGAAAGCGGCCTGCCGGGCTTTGACGCCGACACGCTGTTCGGCATCTACGCGCCCACGGGCACGCCCGAATCGGTGATCGAGGCCGTTCGCACTGCCGTGGCCAAGGCGCTGGAGCAAAAGAACGTCAACGACGTCATCCTCACCCTGGGCGCCACGCCCGCGCCCCTGAGCCGCAAGGCCTTCATCGACCACCACGCCACCGAGCGCGAGCGCTTTGGCGAACTGGTGAAAGCCATCGGCCTGAAAGTGGACTGAGCTTTCCCGCAGGCCATCGCCCGCAAGCCGCCCGCTCCGCGCTGGCGGCTTTTTGCTTTCCGGGCCGGGCTGGGCCGGGCCGAGGGGGCCTTGTGCCGGCCATCTTCTATACGAAGGTATATCCCGCATCCACCAATGAACAGGCCAGCCTTCCCAACAAAGGCTGGCCGCAGGCACTTTCGCCTTTGATAATTCCGGGCACATATTGCACTGCAGCAAACAGGGCTCCCGGCCTGCACGGGGACTGCGCCACCCACACGCAAAGGAGTACCCCATGGACCCCGATCCTGATTCCGATCCCGATCCTGCCAGGCGCTGCCGCGCCGTCCCTTCCCGTCTTTCCCTTCTTCCATTTCTTGATCTGCCCGGACCCGGGCGGAGACCTGTGATCGCCTGAAGGGGCGAGAGGTCTGCGCGGGTCCGTGGCGCCCGGAGACCTCAGGATGACCCGCTTTCTCGCTTCTGAACGACCAGGCCGACCCCATGGCCAACCACATGGCCGACCCCATGACCGACTCCATGGCCTGCACCAGCGCCATCCCTTGCTGGCGGCCGCCTGGCCTGTGGGCGGGCTGCTGATCAGCGTGGCCATGGCCGCCTGCAACGGCCCGGCCGAAACCCAGGCTGCAGCAGCAACCCCCGCCACCGCCGTCCCGCAGCCGGCTCCCGTGCGCCGCGAAGGCAACCTCATCGTGGTGCCCGAAGGCTCGCCGCTGCGCGAGCGCCTGCAGGTGGCCGAGATCGCCCTGCAGCCGCTGCAGACCCGCCTGTCGGCCCCCGCCACCATCGAGGCCGAGCCTGAAAAGCTGGTCCGCATCACGCCGCCCGTGGCGGGCCGCCTGGTGCGCCTGCACCACCAGCTGGGCGATGCGGTGAAGGCCGGCGATGCGCTGATCACCATGGACTCCTCCGAGATCTCCAGCGTGCGTGCCGAGCACGCCAAGTCCCAGGCCGCGCTGCTGCACGCGCGCCAGGAATTCGACCGCCAGAAGCTGCTGTTCGATGCCGAGATCGCCGCGCGCAAGGACTACGAGGCCGCGCAGCAGTCGCTGGCCGCAGCAGGTGCCGATGCGCGCGCCGCCTCCGATCATCTGTCCCAGCTGGGTGCGGCCGTGCAGGAAGGCTCGCGCGGCAGCTACGTGGTCAAGTCGCCCATCAGCGGCCGCGTGGTGGAGATGGCGGGCTCGCAGGGCGGCTACTGGAACGATGTGAATGCCTCCGTCATGACCGTGGCCGACCTGCGCAAGGTCTGGCTCAGCGCCAGCGTCAGCGAGCGCGACCTGGCCCATGTGGACGTGGGCCAGCAGGCCCACATCGCGCTGGCCGCCTATCCCGACCTGCAGCTGCAGGGCCGCGTGCAGTACGTGGGCGAGCTGGTGGACACCGCCACGCGCAGCGTCAAGGTGCGCGTGGCCGTGGACAACCCCGAAGGGCGGCTGCGCCCCGGCATGTTTGCGCGCGTGGGCTTCGACGCCCCGGCGCGCCAGGCCGTGATGGTGCCGGCCGCGGCGCTGCTGCAGGGCCAGGTCAGCACGCGCGTGTTCGTGGACAAGGGCGGCTGGCGCTTCGAGCCGCGCGACGTGCAGGTCGGCGCGCAGCAGGACGGCCAGGCCGAGATCCTCTCGGGCCTGGCCGCCGGCGAGCGCGTGGTGGTCAACGGGGGAGTGCTGCTGCAATGATCGAGCGCATCGTCAACATCGGCTTTTCGCGCCGCGGCGTGGTCTGGCTGGTCTTTTGCTTCGCGGCCCTGTATGGCGTGTTCAGCTGGAAGCAGCTGCCGCTGGAGGCCTATCCCGACATTGCCGACGTGACCTCGCAGATCGTCACCCAGGTGCCAGGCCTTGCGGCCGAGGAGATAGAGCAGCAGATCACCATTCCGCTGGAGCGCGCCCTGCTGGCCACGCCCGGCATGCACGTGCTGCGCTCGCGCAGCCTGTTCGCGCTGTCGCTGATCACCGTGGTCTTCGAGGACGGCGTGGACGGCTACTGGGCGCGCCAGCGCCTGAAGGAGCGCATCGACGAGGTCACGCTGCCCTATGGCGCCCGCGCCGGGCTGGACCCCTACAGCTCGCCCACGGGCGAGGTCTACCGCTACACGCTGGAAAGCCCCGTGCGCAGCCTGCGCGAGCTGTCCGAGCTGCAGCAATGGGTGGTGATCCCGCGCCTGAAGAAGGCCCAGTCCGTGGTGGACGTGACCAACTTCGGCGGCCTGACCACGCAGTTCATGCTGGAGCTGGACCCGGCGCGGCTGCTGCAGTACGGGCTGGCGCTGTCCCAGGTGATCGAGGCCATCAATGCCAACAACGCCAGCGGCGGCGGCAGCGTCATCGACCGGGGCGATGTCTCCTATGTGGTGCGCGGCGTGGGCCTGCTGGGCTCGCTGGACGACATGGGCAACGTGGTCGTCAAGACCACGGACAGCGGCACGCCCGTGCTGGTCAAGGACCTGGGGCGGCTGACCTACGGCAACGTGGAGCGGCGCGGCATCCTGGGCAAGGACGGCAACTCCGACACCCTGCAGGGCATCGTGCTGCTGCTCAAGGGCTCCAACCCCTCGCAGGCGCTGGAGGGCATCCACGCCGCCGTGGAGGAGCTCAACGGCAAGCTGCTGCCGCCCGACGTGAAGGTCGTGCCCTACCTGGACCGCACCACGCTGATCGAACGCACCACCCACACCGTGGGAAAGACCCTGGCCGAAGGCCTGATCGTCGTCACCCTGGTGCTGCTGGTCTTCCTGGGCAGCCCGCGCGCGGCGCTGATCGTGGCGCTGACCATTCCCATGGCGCTGCTGCTGGCCTTCATCTTCATGCACCACGCGAAGATTCCGGCCAACCTGCTGTCGCTGGGCGCCATCGACTTCGGCATCCTGGTGGACGGCGCCGTGGTCGTGGTCGAGAACATCCTGCGGCGCCGCGAGGCCGACCAGAACCGGCCGCTCACGCCCAAGGACGCCATCACGGCCACGCTGCAGGTGGCGCGGCCCATCTTCTTCGGCATGTGCGTGATCGCGGCCGCCTATCTGCCGCTGTTCGCCTTCGAGCGCATCGAGTACAAGCTGTTCTCGCCCATGGCCAGCGCCGTGGGCGCGGCCCTGGTCGGGGCGCTGGCCGTGGCCCTGCTGCTCACGCCGGCCCTGGCCTGGCTGGCCTTCCGCAGGCCGCGCAAGATCTTCCACAACCCCGTGCTGCACCGGCTGGGCGTGGGCTATGACCGCTTCCTGGGCGTGGCCGTGGGCCGCGTGCGCTGGCTGGCGGGGGCCGTGGCGGCCTCGCTGCTGGCGCTGGGCGTGCTGGCGGGCACCATGGGCCGCGACTTCCTGCCGTACCTGGACGAAGGCTCCATCTGGCTGCAGGTGCAGATGCCGCCCGGCATCACGCTGGACAAGGCGCGCGACATGGCCGACGCGCTGCGCAGCGCTGCGCTGGAGTTCCCCGAGGTCTCCTACATCGTCACCCAGACCGGGCGCAACGATGACGGCACGGACTATTGGACGCCCTCGCACATCGAGGCCAGCGTGGGCCTGCATCCCTATGGCGAATGGAAATCGGGCCTGACCAAGCAGCAGCTGATCGCGAAGATGGCCGCGCGCTTCGACCAACTGCCCGGTTATTCCGTGGGCTTCATGCAGCCCATGATCGACGGCGTGCAGGACAAGCTGTCCGGCGCGCACAGCGACCTCACGGTAAAGGTCTTCGGCCAGGACCTGGCCGAAGACCGGCGCGTGGCCGATGCCCTGGTGGCCGTGCTGGAGAAAGTGCCCGGCGCGGCCGACGTGGCCGTGGACGTGGAGCCGCCGCTGCCCAACCTGCGCATTGCGCTGGACCGCGCGGCTGCCGCGCGCTACGGCATCAATGCCTCCGAGGTGGCGCAGCTCATCTCCACCGGCGTGGGCGGGGCCTCCATCGGCCAGCTGTACGTGGGCGAGCGCAGCTACGACATGGCCGTGCGCTTCACGCCCGACACGCGCAGCAGCCCCGAGGCCATCGGCGCGCTGCGCCTGTCGGCGGCCAATGGCGCCCAGGTGCCGCTGGCCGACGTGGCGCGCATCACCACCACCGTGGGCCAGAGCGTCATCGTGCGCGAGGGCGGCGAGCGCCACATCCTCGTCAAGCTCAATGTGCGCGGCCGCGACCTGGCGGGCTTCCTCAAGGATGCGCACACCGCCATCGACCAGCACCTGGACTACGACCGCCAGAAGCTGCACATCGAGTGGGGCGGCCAGTTCGAGAACCTGCAGCGTGCCGAGGCGCGGCTGCTCATGATCCTGCCGCTGACGCTGGGCATCATGCTGGTGCTGCTGTTCGGCGAGTTCGGCAACCTGCGCCAGCCGCTGCTGGTGCTGGGCGTGGTGCCGCTGGCCATGATCGGCGGCTTTGCGGGCCTGCATTTGCGCGGCATGACGCTCAACGTCTCCAGCGCCGTGGGCTTCATCGCGCTGTTCGGCGTGGCCGTGCTCTCGGGCGTGCTCATGGTCTCGCAGATCAACCGCTTGCGCCGCGAGGACGGCCTGGGCCTGCGCGAAGCCGTGCTCGAAGGCGCCTCCAGCCGCATGCGCCCTGTGCTGATGACGGCCACCGTCGCGGCCTTCGGCCTCACGCCGGCCATGCTGGCCACGGGCCTGGGCAGCGACGTGCAGCGGCCCCTGGCCACCGTCGTCGTCTGCGGCCTGTTCAGCGCCACCTTGCTGACCCTGCTGCTGCTGCCCAACCTCTACTACGTGATCGAGGCCCGTGCCGCCCGCGCGGCCGAGCGCCGCCAGCGCCGCGCCGCTGAACGCGGTGAGAGCGGCGATCCGGATGCCGCCGAGGACGAGGGCGGGCATCGGACCGCAACGAGCCAACCCCATTGATGCGAGTCGCCATGCAAACGACCCTTTTCTTCCCCAGGCAGGCCCTGGCCGTGCTGCTGTGCCTTGGCGCCGCAGCCCAGGCGCAGACGGCGCCGTCCGCCGGCCTGCGCTTTTCCGACTACCTCAACGCCGTGGAGCAGCACAGCCCGCTGCTGCGCTCGGAGGAGCAGGGCGTGGAATCCGCGCGTGCCGGCATCGGCATCGCCGGCATACGCCCCGACCCCAGCCTCACGCTGGGCGCCTCGCGCGAGCAGGTGCGCACCGGCCAGCCCCGGCCCACCACGCGCAACTACGAGATCAGCATGGAGCTGGAGACGGGCGGCAAGCGCGCCGCGCGCATCCAGTCCGCACGCAGCCAGGTGCGCCTGTCCGAGGCCGGCCTTGAAGGCGTGCGCAGCCAGCTGTTCTCCGATGCCGCCCAGGACTACACCCAGGCCTGCCGCGACTCGCTGGCGCTGGAGCGCAAGCAGCAGACGCTGAAGGCGCTGGGCGACGTGGTGCAGGCCAACGAGCTGCGGCGCAAGGCCGGCGACATCGGCGGCGTGGAATGGCTGCAGTCGCGCGTGGAACGCGACCGCTTCCAGGCCGAGGTGGTGCAGGCGCGTGCCGAGGCGCAGACCGCGCGGCTGGCGCTGTCCGTCCCGCTGGGGCGCCGCCTGTCCGAAGTCTTTGCCAGCGACACGCTGCAATGCGGCTTCATGGAATTGGCCGAAGACTCGGGGCTGGAGGATGCCGATGCCCTGGTCGCCCAGGCGCTGCAGTCGCGCGCCGAGGTGCGCATCGCCCAGGCGGCGCTGGAGCATGCACGCGACAACGCGGGCCTGGCCCAGGCCAACCGCTGGGTCAATCCCACGCTGGCCGTGGGCATGGCCGCCGTGCCGTCCACGGCGGCCGGCACCGATGCCCAGGGCAATCCCTTCGATGGCGGCGGGCGCTCGCGCACGCTGTCGGTCTCGGTCAGCGTGCCGCTGCCGCTGTCGCGTCTGGACCGGGGCGATCTGGTGCAGGCCGAGGCGGCCGTGACGCAGGCCATGCTGGCCCTGCAGCAGGCCCAGAACCGGGCAGAGGCCGATGTGCGCGGCGCGCGCTTTCGCCTGACCGCCGCGCGCGAGAACGTGCAGCGCTACCGCGACGGCGTGCTGCGCGATGCGCAGCGCGTGCTCGAGGGCATGCGCCTGTCCTACCGGCATGGCGAGGCTTCGCTGCTGGAGCTGCTGTCCGCCCAGCGCTCGGCCGACGAGGCCTACCTGGGATCGCTGGAGGCCGAGACCGAGCTGGCCAAGGCCACCGTGGAGCTCCAACTGAGCGTGGGCCGGCGACCAGTGTTGTGAACCCCCTGAGCCGCTGCGCGGCTTCCCCCTCTCTCGCTACGCGGGAGGGGGACGACACCTTCGGTGCGGGGCGTCCCTTCCTCGGTGTCCCTTGTTTTGGGTCGCGCCAGTATCGTACGGTTCGGGTATAGCCTGCATTCAGGTGCAGCGGCTTCTTGAATGAGAATTGGCAGCTGACAGTCCATTCCTTTTCCCTGCACGTCATGACCACCGCTCTGCGCCGCTTTCCCCATTGGCCCCGGGCCCTGATCCTGGCGGCCATGGGCGTCGCCATGGCCGCGATCTTCGCGCTCGACACGCTGACCGACTACGCCGTGGCGGCCGCCGTGTTCCATACCGCCATCATCCTGGTGGCAGTGCGCTGGTTCAGCCCGCGCGTGGTCATCGGCCTCACGGCGCTGTGCATCGTGCTGACCCTGGCCAGCTTTGCGCTCACGCCTGCCGGTGCCTATCGCACCGGACTGATCAACATGGTGATCAGCATCCTGGCCATTGCCATCACGGCCTATCTGGGCCTGAAGATGGTGGCGGCCCAGAACGCGGCCCATGAGGCGCGCACCCAGCTGATGCGCATCACCCAGACCACCAGCCTTGGGCAGTTGACGGCCTCCATCGCCCATGAGGTCAACCAGCCGCTGGCGGCCATCGTCACCAGCGGCAATGCCTGCCAGCGCTGGCTGGCCCAGGAGCCGCCCAATCTCGCCAAGGCCGGCCAGGCGCTGGAGCGCATCCTGGGCGATGCGCAGCGCGCCAGCGATGTCATTGCCCGCATCCGCAGCATGGCGCGCGGCGAGGCGCCCAGCCGCCAGTCCTTCGACCTCAACGACGCCGTGCGCGAGATGGCGCGCCTGTCGGACGCCGAGCTGGACCGGCGCGGCGTGGCCCTGGACCTGCAACTGGCGCCCGCGCTGCAGCCGGCCTGGGCCGACCGCGTGCACATCCAGCAGGTGCTGGCCAACCTGCTGATCAATGCCATGGATGCCATGCAGGGCACGCCGGCCGCGCAGCGGCGCATCACCGTCACCACCCAGGCCCTGGGCCAGCAACTGGTGCTGACCGTGGCCGATGCGGGCGAAGGCCTGTCGCCCCTGGCCCGCACTCACCTGTTCGATGCCTTCTGGACCACCAAGCCCGACGGCATGGGCCTGGGCCTGAACATCTGCCGCCACATGGCCGAGGCCAACGGCGGCCGCATCTGGGCCACGGACCGTGAGGACATGCGCGGCGGCACGGTCTTTCACATCACCATTGCCTGCGCCCCGGCCACGGGCGACAGGTCTTCCACGGGATTGCGCCATGGCTGAACCTTCCACGGCCGAAGCCGAGGCACTTGTCTACATCGTCGATGACGACGCCTCGGTGCGTGCCGCCATCGAGGACCTGCTGGCCTCGGTGGGCCTGTGCGTGCGCGCCTTCGGCGCCACGCGCGAGTTTCTGGACCACTGGCAGCGGCAGCCGCCCGCGGGGCCTGCATGCCTGGTGCTGGACATCCGCATGCCGGGCCAAAGCGGCATGGACTTCCGGCGCCAGATGCTGGAGATGGGCCTGAAGCTGCCCACCATCTTCATCACCGGCCATGGCGACATTCCCATGAGCGTGGAGGCCATGAAGACCGGCGCCATCGAGTTCCTGACCAAGCCCTTCCGCGACCAGGACCTGCTGGACGCCATCCAGCAGGGCATTGCCCTGGACCGCCAGCGCCGCGCGCTGGACGCCGGCGAACAGGCGCTGCGCGCCTGCTGGCAATCGCTGTCGCCGGGCGAGCAGGAAGTGGTCGTGGGCGTGGTGCGCGGCCTGCTGAACAAGCAGATCGCGGCGGACCTGGGCGTGAGCGAGATCACGGTGAAGGTGCGGCGTGGCCAGGCCATGCGCAAGATGCAGGTGCGCACGCTGGCCGACCTGGTGCGTGCGCTGGAGCGGCTGGATATCCGCTGAGGTGTCCGGGCAGGCCGGGCGCAGGCCAGGGCCAGGCCTGCCGCAACGCTTCAGTGGGCGTGGCCGTGCGCCGGTGCCTGCGCAGGCCCGCTTGCGGCACTGGTTGCACTGGCGGCACTGGCGGCATCCAGCGCCAGGAAGTGGTGGACCACGGGCCGCTCGGGGCCGATATGAAAGCGCAGCGCCTGGGCCTGCAGATCGGCATCGGCCTTGGACACGCGCTGGTGCTGGCGCAGATGCTCGGCCCAGGACTCCACCAGGAACCACTCGATCACCCGGCCCGGCTCGCCCGTGTGCTCGGCAATGCCCCAGGCATAGGCGCCGTCGCGCCGCCGCTCGCGCGCCACATGCTGCATGGCCTCGATGAAGGCTGGCAGGTCGTCGCGGCGCACCTGGTACTCCACCTGGATCATCACCGGGCCACGGTCATGGGCCACGGGTTCGGCCAGCAGCGGCTCGGGCCAGTGGTTGGAGGCCTGCAGGTCCGCCTCGCCCGTGGGCAGCTTGATGCGGTGGAACACCAGCGAGATGGCCACCAGGCCCGCCGCGCCGATCAGCAGCGCCATGGGAATGCCCACGCCCTGCGCGAACAGCCCCCAGGCCAGGCTGCCGCCCGCCATGGCACCGTTGAACACCATCAGGTAGATGGCCAGCCCGCGGCCGCGCACCCAGTTGGGCAGCACCGCCTGGGCCACGCCGTTGAGCGTGGTCAGCGCAATGATCCAGCCCAGGCCCAGCACCAGCATCAGCAGCACGGCGGCCCATTGCGGCGGCGCCGTGGACAGCGCGGCCATCACGGCGGCGCTGAGCACGGAGGACAGCAGCACCAGGCCGTCGGCATCCAGCTTCTGGCGCAGGCGCGGCAGCAGCAGGGCGCCCAGGATGGCGCCTGCGCCCACGGCGCCCAGCATCACGCCGTAAAAGCCTGCCGAGCCGCCCAGCATGCGCCGCGCCACCAGCGGCAGCAGGGCCCAGACCGAGCTGGCGAAGAGGAAGAACACGGCGGCGCGCAGCAGCACCACATGCAGCTCGCGGCTGGAGCGGGCATAGCGCAGGCCTGCGCGGAAGGCGCCGAAGAACTGCTCGTTCAGGGCCGAGGCCTCGGCCTTGGGGCGCTTCCACCAGACCAGCGCGGCGATCACGAACACATAGCTGGCCACGTCCGCGCCATAGGCCGCCGCCGCACCGAAGCTGGCCAGCAGCAGGCCGCCGGCCGCAGGGCCCAGGGCGCGTGCGATGTTGATGCCCAGCGAGTTGAGCGCCACCGCGTTCTTGAGGTCGCTGCGCGGCACCAGCTCGGGCACGATGGACTGCCAGGTCGGCCCCATCAGCGCCGCGCCTATGCCGCCCACGAAGGTCAGCGCCACCAGGTACTCCACCGTCAGCGTGTTGGTGCGTGCCAGCAGCAGCAGGCTGGCGCTGACGGCGGCCAGCAGGATCTGGATGCCGATCAGGAAGCGTCGGCGGTCCAGGATGTCCGACAGCACACCGGCCGGAATCGCCAGCAGGAAGATGGGCAGCGTGGCCGCCGTCTGGATCAGGGCCACGGCAGCCGGGCTGGCCGACAGCTCGGTCACCATCCAGGAGCTGGCCACATCGCGCATGAAGCTGCCGATGTTGCCCAGCACCGTTGCCGCCCACAGCACCGCGAACACGGGCTGGCGCAGCGGCGCGAAGCTGCCGGAGGCAGTGGCTGCGGGCCGGGACGAATCAGCGGTCATGGCGCTCTCCCAGGTCATGCCAGGCGACGAACAGGAAGCCGCCGACCAGGCCCAGATGCTCGAAGAAGGAATTGGCCGCCATGAAGCGCTCCTGCCCTGCGGGAAGCTCCCAGAAGCGCAGCGCGACGAAGGTGGCCAGCAGCGTGAACGCGGCCAGCGCCAGGGCGCCCAGCCAGCGCAGCCGGCCGGTGATGATCATGGCCGAGGCGCCCAGCTCCAGCGCGATCACCAGGACCGCGAACAGCGGTGCCGGCGACAGGCCGAAGTGGGCCATCTCGCCCAGCGCACCGGGAAAGTCGGTGAGCTTGACCAGGCCGCCCTGCAGATAGGCGGCGCACAGGCCCAGGTAGGCCACCAGGCGCACGGCCTGGCTGCCGAACACCGGGCGTGCGGTGGCCGCAAGGCGGCCGGAGAACGTACTGGCTTGGGTCATGGCGGGTGTCATGCGTGTGCTCCTCAGGCCATCCAGCAGGAGCAGCCCAGCGCGCCGAAGAAGCTTCGGGGGTCCGAGGTCGGCACGTTCGATGCCCAGGCGTTGGCATGCCTGTGGCCGTGCATGCCGCAGCTGGTGCCGCAGCCACAGGCCGCCGCCAGGCTGCGGTAGCGCGCAGGGTTGAGCGAGTTTCTGCCCGCGCCCTCGGGCTCGCCCCAGGCGCCGTAGCCGCCAAAGCGCCGCACGGGGGACCAGTCGGGCATGGCCGGCGGCAGCGGGTTGTCGTCATGCTGCTGGAAGGGGCCTGCGCCATAGACCACGCGGCCGCCCACCACGGTGAGCTCGGAGGTGAGAAAGGAGATCTCGTCCTCGGGCACGGCGAAATAGTCCTTGCTGGGCACGATCATGTCGGCCAGCTGGCCCACCTGGATGCGGCCGCGCAGGCCTTCCTCGTTGGAGAACCAGGCCACGTTCTCGGTCCACATGCGCAGCGCGGTCTCGCGGTCCAGCAGGTTGCGCTGGGGGTACATCTGCAGGCCGCCCACGGTCTTGCCCGTCACCATCCACGACAGCGACACCCAGGGGTTGTAGGAGGCCACGCGCGTGGCGTCCGTGCCGGCCGAGGTCTTCACGCCGCGCTCCAGGATCTTCTTGACGGGCGGCGTGGCCTCGGTGGCGCGCGCACCGTAGCGTTCGGTGAAATATTCGCCCTGGTAGGCCATGCGGTGCTGCACGGCCACGCCGCCGCCCAGCGCCGCAATGCGGTCGATGGACTTGTCCGAAATGGTCTCGGCATGGTCGAAGAACCAGTTCAGGCCGTCGATGGGCGTGTCGCGGTGCACCTTCTCGAACACATCGAGCGCGCGCGAGATGGTCTCGTCGTAGGTGGCGTGCAGGCGCCACGGCCATTGGTTCTGCACCAGCACGCGCACCACTTCCTCCAGGTCGCCCTCCATGCTGGGGGGCATGTCGGGGCGCGGCTGGCGGAAGTCCTCGAAGTCGGCGGCCGAGTACACCAGCATCTCGCCCGCGCCGTTGTGGCGGAAATAGTCGTTGCCCTGCTTGTACTTCACGCTTTGCGTCCAGTTGAGGAAGTCGGCCTTCTCCTCCTTGGGCTTTTGCGTGAACAGGTTGTAGGCCAGGCGCACGGTGATCTGGTTGGCGTCGCTGAGCTTCTGGATCACGTCGTAGTCGTCGGGGTAGTTCTGGAAGCCCCCGCCCGCATCGATCACGCCGGTCACGCCCAGGCGGTTGAGTTCGCGCATGAAGTGGCGCGTGGAATTGACCTGGTAGTCCAGCGGCAGCTTGGGACCCTTGGCCAGCGTGCTGTAGAGGATGGTGGCGTTGGGCTTGGCCAGCAGCAGGCCCGTGGGGTTGCCGTTGGCATCGCGCGTGATCTCGCCGCCTGCTGGCTCGGGCGTGTCGCGGGTGTAGCCCACGGCGCGCAGGGCGGCCGCGTTGAGCAGGGCGCGGTCATACAGGTGCAGCAGGAAGACCGGCGTGTCGGGCGCGATGGCGTTGATCTCCTCGATGGTGGGCAGGCGCTTTTCCACGAACTGGTGTTCGGTGAAACCGCCGACCACGCGCACCCACTGCGGCGCGGGCGTGTTGGCCACCTGGCGCTTGAGCATGTCCAGCGCGTCGGCCAGCGAGCGCACGCCGTCCCAGCGCAGCTCCAGGTTGAAGTTCAGGCCGCCACGGATCACGTGCGTGTGGTTGTCGAACAGGCCGGGCAGCACGCTGCGGCGCTGCAGATCGATGCGGCGCGTGCCGCTGCCGGCCAGGGCCAGCACCTCGGCGTCCGAGCCCACGGCGATGAACCGGCCGTCCTTCACGGCCACGGCGGTGGCCGTGGGCTGGGCCTTGTTCAGCGTGGTGAAGCGGCCATTGTGGAAGATGACTTCGGGCGTGGAATCGGACATGGAGGCTCCTTGGCGAGCGTTGGTGGTGCAACCCAGCAGTCCACCCATGGCAAGGGTGGCGGCGGAGCCCAGGACTTTTCTGCGCGTGGTCATGGTGCAGTTTTCTTGGAGCGAGGGGGAGGGGTCCGCCGTGGTGCCGATCGGCATCGGCATCGGCGTTCTTGCGGCCGGGCAGCTGGCCCAGCACATGCTCGGTGGCCTGCGTCTTGCTGCAGGCGCTGCGCAGGTCCATGCCCTGCAGCAGGTGCCGGCCCACGGGCACGATCTGCTCGCCGGCCAGGATGCCCAGCAGGCCGACCAGGGCCACCAGCGGCGGTGCGGGCGAGCGCACCTGCAGCAGGCTGTAGACCACGCCGACCAGCAGGCCGGCCCCAAGGGAAAGTGCATAGAGCTTCATGGCGAGACTCCTTTGGCGGGCCGGCGGCGGCGCTGGTGCTCAGGCCTTGGCGGGGTTCGGGCCCACGGTCTCGCCATGCTGCACGCGCTCGGCGGCCTTGTGCACCATGGTGTAGGCATAGTCCACGCCCATGCCGTAGGCGCCGGAATGCTCGCGCACGATGTCCATCACCGCGTCATAGGTCTCGCGGCGGGCCCAGTCGCGCTGCCATTCCAGCAGCACCTGCTGCCAGGTCACGGGCACCACGCCGGCCTGCACCATGCGGTCCATGGCGTAGTTGTGGGCGTCCAGCGACGTGCCGCCCGAGGCGTCGGCCACCATGTAGATCTCGTAGTCCGTGTCATGCAGGGCCGACAGGGCGAAGGTGGTGTTGCACACCTCGGTCCACAGGCCGGAGACCACGATCTTCTTGCGGCCCTGGGCGGCGTTTCTGGCCAGTGCGTCCCGCACGTTCTGGTCGTCCCAGGAATTCATGGAGCTGCGCTCCAGCAGCCTGTGCTCGGGGAACACGGCCAGCAGTTCGGGATAGGTGTGGCCGGAGAAGCTGCCCGTCTCCACCGTGGTGATGGTGGCGGGAATGTCGAAGGCCTTGGCCGCCTTGGCCAGGCCCACCACATTGTTCTTGAGCACCTGGCGGTCGATGGACTGCACGCCGAAGGCCATCTGGGGCTGCTGGTCGATGAAGATGATCTGGCTGTTGGCGGGGGTCAGGACTTCGAGGTACTTGCGGTCGGTCATGGTGATCTCCTGTGAGGCAGTGGGTTGGGTGAAGGAAGGGACAGCGGAAATTCGGAAAGACAGTTGGGGCAGGTGGGCCCCGGCCGGAGCCGGGGCGGCAAGGGCGCTTCAGCGCGCCGTGTCGACGAGCACCAGCTCGGCGTCGGTCAGGGCCGTGACGCGCAGGGTCTCGACGTCGCTGATGGCGGCGCCGTCGCGCTCCTGCAGCGTCACGCCGTCGATCTGCACCGAGCCGCTGGCCGGCACCAGGTAGCCCAGGCGGTCGCGGCCGATGCGGTACTCCGTGCTCTCGCCGGCCTTGAGCGTGGCGCCCAGCACCCGGGCGGCGGTGCGGATGGGCAGGGCGTCCTCGTCACCGGGCAGGCCGCTGGCCAGGGCCACGAAGCTGCCCGAGCGCTCGCCCTTGGGGAAGGGCTTGGCACCCCAGGACGGGGGCTGCTGGCCGCGCTCGTCGGGCATGATCCAGATCTGGAAGATCCGCGTCGTGTCCTTTTCCTGGTTGTATTCCGAGTGGCGGATGCCGGTGCCCGCGCTCATCACCTGCACATCACCCGCTTCGGTGCGGCCCTTGTTGCCCAGGCTGTCCTGGTGGGTGATGGCGCCTTCACGGACATAGGTGATGATTTCCATGTTGGCGTGGGCATGGGGCGGGAAACCCGTGCCGGCGGCGATGGTGTCGTCGTTCCACACCCGCAGCGCGCCCCAGCCCATGCGGGCCGGATCGTGGTAGCCGGCGAAGGAAAAGTGGTGCTTGGCATCGAGCCAGCCGTGGTTGGCACCGCCAAGGGCTTGGAAGGGACGGCGTTCGATCATGGTGTTCTCCTGCTGCGTTGTGTGTTGCGATGGATGAACTTTATGTTTTGCCGATCAAGAAGAGAATAGAAAATATGCAAAGACATCTATTCCAAAACTTTCATGCCAAGACTTCCTGACCTCGAAGCCTGGGCCGTCTTCGCCAAGGTGGCCGAGACGGGCTCCTTCGCCAAGGCCGCCGCCGAGCTGGGCGTCTCCCAGCCCACCATCTCCAAGGCCATCACGCGGCTGGAGACGCGGCTCAAGACCAGCCTGTTGCACCGCACCTCGCGGCGCATGTCGCTGACGGCCGGCGGCCAGGCCTCTCTGGAGCGGGCCGCGCGCATCCTGGCCGAGGGCGAGGCCGTGGAGGCCGAGATCAGCGAGCAGTCCAAGAGCCTGCGCGGCCCCATCCGCATTGCGGCGCCCATGTCGTTCGGTATCTCGCACCTGGCGCCGGCCGTGCCCGCCTTCATGGCCGAGCATCCCGAGGTCACGCTGGACCTGCACTTCAGCGACGAGCTGATCGACGTCGTGGCCCAGGGCTTCGACATCGCGCTGCGCATCTCCTCGCTGCCCGACTCCAGCCTGCTGGCGCGGCGCCTGTGCACGGTGCGCCTGCTGCTGGTGGGCTCACCCGAATACTTCGAGCGCCACGGCCGCCCCACCCATCCGCGCGAGCTGGCGCAGCACCGGGCGCTGCGCTATGTGCACAGCCGCCTGGGCGAGGCCTGGCGCTTCGTGCATGCGCGCCGCGGCGAGTTCGCCCAGGTCGTGCCCACGGCCATGCGCGTGAACAATGCCGAGGGCCTGGCGCCGGCCCTGCGCGCCGGGCTGGGCCTGGCCCTGCAGCCCGAATTCCTGGCCTGGGAAGATTTGCAATCGGGTGCGCTGCAGACCTGCATGGACGACTGGCAGGTGCCCTCCATCGCCCTGCACATCGTCACGCCGCCGGGGCGCGCCCGGCCGGCGCGCGTGCAGGCGCTGATCGATTTCCTGGCCGCGCATTTCGCGCTGGCGCCCTGGGCGCGCGAGCCGCAGGCGTAGATCGCAAAAAGGGGAGGGCTTCAGTGGGGGCTTCGGCCTCAGCTGGCCCAGGAGGCCGGCAGCAGCTGCAGCAGCACCACCGTCATCACCACATAGCGCAGGAACTTGCCGATGGCCATGTAGAACACGCAGGGCCAGAACGGTAGGCGCAGCCAGCCGGCCACGGCGCACAGCGGATCGCCCACCACGGGCAGCCAGCTCAGCAGGCAGGCCTTGGCGCCCAGGCGGCGCAGCCAGACGCGGGCGCGGCGCTCGTGGCGTGACAGATTGCGCGGCGGCTTGGCCCGTTCAGGCGGCAGCCCGGCCAGCCGCCGCTCGCGTGCCGCGCGCCAGGCCTTGTGCGCGCCCAGACCCATCCACCAGCTGATGGCCCCGCCCAGCGTATTGCCGGCCGTGGCCACGAAAACCGTCTGCCAGAACAGGTCGGGATTGAGCTGGAGCAGGCCGACCACCGCAGGCTCCGAGCCCAGCGGCAGCAGCGTGGCCGAGATCAGGGCCACGATGAACACGGTGCTGAGGCCGAACTGCGGCAGCGCCAGCCAGCCCAGCAATTGATGCATCCAGACTTCCATAGGTGCTGCCAAGTGTAGGTCTGCGCTGGCTGACGCCTTGTCGGCCTGAAGCTATCGTGGGGCCTGGTCCGGAACCACAAAGAACAGGGGGCGTCATGCAGACAGGGCGGATTGCAGGATGGGCGGCATTGGGAATGGCAGCAGCCGGCCTGGCCGGCTGCGCCGCGTTGCAACCATCGCCAGGCAAGGACACCACCGTGGTGGCACAGGCCGCTGCCCAGGCGCCACCGACCCAGGAGGCCGCACCGACCTCGGCCTGGGGCAAGGCGCTGCAGGCCAAGGGCTGCACCCTGCCGGACCCGGCCGTGGCCGACAGGCTGGAGCAGCTGCAGCGCGAGCTGGAGCCTCTGGGCCTGGAGCCGCGTCTGCAAGGCTGCGTGAGCCTGGCCGGTCCCGAGCTCCGCCCGGCCCTGGTGCTGGACGCCTGGGTGACCGACGGGCGCAAGGCCATGGCCGTGGTGCGCGGCCCGCTGGCCGACGGCGAGGCGCTGGACCTGGGGCTTGAGGCTGGGCTGCAGACAGCTGGGCTGCAGGCAGCCGGGCAGCAGAAAGCCGGGCTGCAGAAGGTCGGCCTGCGACCCATGCCCGACGACCAGGTCTCTCCCGACGTGCAATTCAACCGCCGCTGGTGGCAGGGCCGGCTGGGTGCCTACGGGCTGCAGGCCGTTCCGGGCCAGGTGCGCACCTTCGTTCCCACACCATGAAAACTGCGCACTGTCTTGTTTTCGCTGCTTGGCCGTCTTGACGGCCCGGTTTTAGCCCTGCTGAAAATTTGGGCAGGTACAATCTTGGTCCTTTGTTGCCGCCCGTTTTGTGCTCGGCGCGCGCGTTTTCTCCGGCTTTTCCGATGTCCTCCCCACCCCTGTCCATAGGCCCCCATGCCCTGGCCAACCGCCTGTTCGTCGCCCCCATGGCGGGGGTGACGGATCGGCCGTTCCGCCAGCTGTGCAAGGCCCTGGGCGCGGGCTATGCGGTCAGCGAGATGGTGACTTCGCGCAAGGACCTGTGGAACAGCCTCAAGACCTCGCGCCGCGCCAACCATGAAGGCGAGCCCGGCCCCATCGCGGTGCAGATCGCGGGAACGGACGCCGAGATGATGGCCGAGGCCGCGCGCTACAACCTGGACCGTGGCGCCCAGATCATCGACATCAACATGGGCTGCCCGGCCAAGAAGGTCTGCAACAAATGGGCCGGCTCGGCCCTGATGCAGAACGAGGCCCTGGCCGTGGAGATTGCCCAGGCTGTGGTAGAGGCCTGCGCCCCGCACGGCGTGCCCGTCACGCTGAAGATGCGCACCGGCTGGTGCGACGCGCACAGGAACGCCGTGGTGCTGGCCCGCCGCTTCGAGGAGGTGGGCATACAGATGCTCACCGTGCACGGCCGCACGCGCGAGCAGGGTTACAAGGGCTTTGCCGAGTACGACACCATCGCTGCCGTCAAGGCGGCGGTGCGCGTGCCCGTGGTGGCCAATGGCGACATCACCGGCCCCGAGAAGGCGCGCGACGTGCTCGCCTACACGGGCGCCGATGCCGTGATGATCGGCCGCGCCGCCCAGGGCCGGCCATGGATCTTCCGCGAGATCGCGCACTTCCTGGCCACGGGCGAGCACATGGCCCCGCCCCTGGTGGCCGAGCTGCGCCGGCTGCTGCTGGAGCATCTGCAGGACCACTACAGCCTGTACGGCGAAGGCACCGGCGTGCGCAGTGCGCGCAAGCACATCGCCTGGTACCTGCGCAGCCTGCCGGGCGGCGAGGCATTCAGACAACACATCAACACCATCGAGGACTGCGCGGTGCAATGGCAGGCCGTGGCCGACTATCTGGACGCCCTGGGCGCGCAGATGGACCGGATACCAGCCGCCATCGATGCCGGCGCCACAAGCGCCGAATTCGCAGAGCCCGCAGGAATGACAGTATGAGCAACCAGAACATCGAACAATGCGTGCGTGAAAGCCTGGAGGGGTACTTCCGCGATCTCGACGGCGAAAAGCCCAATGGCATGTACGACATGCTGATCCACCTGGTCGAAAAGCCGCTGCTGGAAGTGGTGATGAGCCAGGCCGACAACAACCAGTCCCGCGCTGCCGACTGGCTGGGCCTGAACCGCAACACGCTGCGCAAGAAGCTGCTCGAGCACGACATGCTCTGAGCGGCACGAATCTCCATTTCTTCAAACTCCCTGCACTGACGCCCATGAACGCCCTGCTCTCCGTCTCTGACAAGACCGGTATCGTCGAATTCGCCCAAGGCCTGCACGCCCTGGGCATCAAGCTGCTGTCCACCGGCGGCACCGCCAAGCTGCTGGCCGAGGCCGGCCTGCCCGTGACCGAGGTGGCCGAAGTCACCCAGTTCCCCGAAATGCTGGACGGCCGCGTCAAGACCCTGCACCCCAAGGTCCACGGCGGCCTGCTGGCGCGCCGCGAGCTGCCCGCCCACATGGCGGCCCTCAAGGAGCACGGCATCGACACCATCGACCTGCTGGTGGTGAACCTCTACCCCTTCGAGGCCACCGTGGCCAAGGCCGGCTGCACGCTGGCCGACGCCATCGAGAACATCGACATCGGCGGCCCGGCCATGGTGCGCTCTGCCGCCAAGAACTGGGCCGACGTGGGCGTGATCACCGATGCCGGCCAGTACGAGGCCGTGCTGGCCGAACTCAAGGCCAACGGAAAGCTCTCCGACAAGCTGCGCTTTGCGCTGTCCGTGGCCGCCTTCAACCGCATTGCCCAGTACGACGGCGCCATCAGCGACTACCTGTCCAGCGTGAAGTTCGAGGACGACAAGCTCTCCGAAGCCTACGTGCCAGAGCGCAGCGCCTTCCCCGGCCAGAGCAACGGCCACTTCACCAAGGTGCAGGACCTGCGCTACGGCGAAAACAGCCACCAGCAGGCCGCCCTGTACCGCGACCTGTATCCGGCCCCCGGCTCCCTGGTCATGGGCGAGCAGCTGCAGGGCAAGGAGCTGTCGTACAACAACATCGCCGACGCCGATGCCGCCTGGGAATGCGTCAAGAGCTTCGAGCAGCCCGCCTGCGTGATCGTCAAGCACGCCAACCCCTGCGGCGTGGCCGTGGGCAAGGACGCGCACGAAGCCTATGCCAAGGCCTTCCAGACCGACCCTACCAGCGCCTTCGGCGGCATCATCGCCTTCAACCGCACGGTGGACAAGGCGGCGGCCGAGGCCGTGGTCAAGCAATTCGTCGAGGTGCTGATGGCCCCCGACTTCACGGCCGAGGCGCTGGAAATCTTCAAGCCCAAGGTCAATGTGCGCCTCATGAAGATCGCCCTGCCGGCCGGCGGCGAGCGCGCCTGGGACCAGGGCCGCAACGCCGTGGACGCCAAGCGCGTCGGCTCGGGCCTGCTGCTGCAGACCGCCGACAACCATGAGCTGGCCCTGGCCGACCTCAAGGTCGTCACCGTCAAGCAGCCTACGCCCGAAGAACTGCAGGACCTGCTGTTCGCCTGGAAGGTCGCCAAGTACGTCAAGAGCAATGCCATCGTGTTCTGCAAGAACGGCATGACCATGGGCGTGGGCGCAGGCCAGATGAGCCGCCTGGACTCGGCGCGCATCGCCTCCATCAAGGCCGAGGCCGCCAAGCTGAGCCTGCAGGGCACGGTCGTGGCCAGCGATGCCTTCTTCCCCTTCCGCGACGGCCTGGACGTGGTCGTTGACGCAGGCGCCACCTGCGTGGCCCAGCCCGGCGGCTCCATGCGCGACCAGGAAGTCATTGACGCCGCCAACGAGCGCGGCGTGGCCATGGTCTTCACCGGCGTGCGCCACTTCCGCCACTGATGGCCGGCCAACTGCCTCCTGGCGCAGACGACGAGGGCGACGACGCCCCCCAGCGGCCCCGCTGGCTGGGCTGGGCGCTCGTGGTCTTCATGCTGCTGGTGGCGCTGGGTGTCTTCAACATCGGCTGGCGCATCATGCGCGGGCCGGCTGTCGGGGCCACCACGGCGGCGGCCGCAGCTGCCGTGACAGCCGACGCGCAGCTGGCCGCCGGCAAGGCCCTGGTGGAAGGCAATGACTGCCTGCGCTGCCACGGCCTGGTGCGCCACTACGTGGGCCCGTCCTTCCAGCAGATCGCCGGCCGCTACCGGGGCCGCGAAGATGCCGCCGACTACCTGGCGCGCAAGATCCGCGAGGGCGGGGCCGGCGAATGGGGCCGCGCCATCATGCCGCGCCACCCGCACATCGATACGGCGCAATCCCTGCAGATGGCGGCCTGGCTGCTGTCCCTCCCTTCTCCCGAACCCGGGAAATCCTGACCATGTCCCGCCTGTTCACCGCCCCCGACGGCCGGCCGCGCTGCCACTGGTGCGCCGCCACTGACAGCTACCTGGCCTACCACGACCGTGAATGGGGCTTTCCCGTCACCGACGACCGGCGCCTGTTCGAGAAGCTCAGCCTCGAAGGCTTCCAGTCCGGCCTGAGCTGGCTGACCATCCTCAACAAGCGCGAGAACTTCCGCGCGGCCTTTGCGGGCTTCGACTTCCACCAGGTCGCGCGCTTCACCGAGGACGACGTGCTGCGGCTGCTGGGCGATGCGGGCATC
Organism: Delftia sp. WY8; assembly: GCF_018437695.1. Lineage (NCBI taxonomy): Bacteria > Pseudomonadati > Pseudomonadota > Betaproteobacteria > Burkholderiales > Comamonadaceae > Delftia > Delftia sp. WY8. The sequence goes on along the minus strand of NZ_CP049795.1, from coordinate 2,327,554 downwards.
GTGCGGCATCGCGGCAAGATCGAGGCCGTGATCAACAACGCGCAGCGGGCGCTGGAGATGGTGGAGGCGCAAGGCTCGCTGTCGGCCTTCTTCTGGCGCCATGCGCCTGCACCCGTGACCGGTGGCGGGCCCGTGTCCGAGACGGCCGAGTCCCGGGCGCTGTCCAAGGAGCTGAAGAAGCTCGGTTGGAAGTTCGTGGGGCCTACGACTGTCTACTCGTTCATGCAGGCCATGGGCCTGGTCAACGACCATGCGCAGGGCTGTGCCGTGCGCGATGAGGCCGAACAGGCGCGCCAGGCTTTTCTTCGGCCCTGACGTGAAAAGAGCCCGCAAGGGCGGGCTCGATCGGCAGGTACGGGCCAGCGTCAGAGCGTCTTGAACACTTCGCGTGCGGCTTCGATGGTCTTGTCGATGTCCTCGTCCGTGTGCGCGGCGCTCACGAAGCCGGCCTCGTACAGGGCGGGTGCGAAGTAGTGGCCGCGCTCCAGCATGCCGTGGAAGAAGCGGTTGAAGCGTGCGCCATCGGTCTTCATGACCTCGGTCCAGGTGCTGGGCAGCTCGGGCAGCAGGTAGAAGCCGAACAGGCCGCCCTGGTGGTCCACGCTGAAGGGCACGCCGGCGGCGTCGGCCTCGGCCTTGAAGCCGGCCATCAGGCGGCCGGTCTTCGCGTGCAGGGCGTCGTGGAAGCCCGGCTCGCTGATCAGCTCCAGCGTCTTGAGGCCGCAGGCCGTGGCAATGGGGTTGCCCGACAGGGTGCCTGCCTGGTAGACCGGGCCCAGGGGCGAGAGCTTTTCCATGATCTCGCGGCGCGCGCCGAAGGCCGCCATGGGCATGCCGCCGCCGATGACCTTGCCCAGCACGGTGATGTCGGGCGCAAAGCCTTCGATCTGCTGGGCGTACAGGCTCTGGGCGCTGCCCAGGGCCACGCGAAAGCCGGTCATCACCTCGTCGTAGACCATCAGCGCGCCATGCTCGCGCGTGAGTTCGCGGATGCGGCGCGTGAAGGGCACGCTGGCGCGCACGAAGTTCATGTTGCCGGCAATGGGCTCCATGATCACGCAGGCGATCTGATCGCCGAACTGGGCGAAGGCCTCCTCGAGCTGGCCCACGTCGTTGTATTCCAGCACCACGGTGTCCTTGACCACGTCCTGCGGCACGCCGGCCGAGGAGGAGGCGCCAAAGGTCGCCAGGCCCGAGCCGGCCTTGACCAGCAGGGCGTCGGCATGGCCGTGGTAGCAGCCGTTGAACTTGATGATCTTGTTGCGGCCCGTGAAGCCGCGCGCCAGGCGCAGCGCGCTCATGCCGGCCTCGGTGCCCGAGCTGACCATGCGCACCATGTCCATGGAGGGCATGAGCGAGAGGATCTTCTCGGCCAGCACGACCTCGCGCTCCGTGGGGGCGCCGAAGGAGAAGCCTTCCAGCGCGGCGGCCTGCACGGCGGCCATCACCTCGGGGTGGCCATGGCCCAGGATCATCGGACCCCAGGAGCCGATGTAGTCGGTGAACTGCTGGGCGTTCTCGTCCCAGAAATGCGCGCCCTGGGCACGGCGCACGAAGCGCGGCGTGCCGCCCACGGCGTTGAAGGCGCGCACGGGCGAATTCACGCCGCCGGGGATCACGGCCTTGGCGCGTTCGAACAGGGGAATATTCAGGTCAGTGGTCATAGTGCAGGAGTCTGCCATGTGCGGGGGACAAGCCAGAGGTGCCAAGCCAAGGGCCTGTGCCGGCCGCGCAGCCGCTCAGGCGGTGGCCTGCCTCAATGCTTGGTGTCATGAGGGGGCATCACGAAGCCTTCGATGGCCTGGGTGTCGGGGTCCAGTTCGGCGAGGGGCTCGGCGGCGGCCTCGGCATCTTCATCCTCGGGCTCGGGCTGGGCCCAGAACATGCGGTCCGGGATGTAGTGGCCCATGCCGGGGCGAAAGCCGCTGTCCAGGCTGCGGTCCAGGTACTCCAGCGCCTCCTGCGTGGCCAGCCCCAGGTCGTTGCCGCTGGCCACCAGGGCCGTCAGCGCGGCCGACAGGGTGTCGCCCGAGCCGGTGAAGGTGGCGTCGAACATCTCGTACTTGCTGTTGCCCAGCACCGACTGCGCCGTGGCCAGCACGTTGTCCACGAACTGGTCGGGCAGGGGAATGCCGGTGACCAGCACGTAGGGCACTTCCAGGGCCTCGGCCGCCATGGCGATGTCGCGCGCCGTGGGGCTGCGGCTGTTGGTCCAGTCGGGCAGCAGCCAGCGCGACAGCGTACTGTGGCTTCCAACCAACACAGACGTTTGCGGAAGAACAAGTTCCTTGAGGGCGTCCATGTACTGGTCGAGCGGGTCTTCCTCCCACCACGACAGGTCGGGCATGTAACAGACGATGGGGATGTCGGGGTAGTCGGAGGCGATCTCGGCAATCGCTGCCAGGTTGCCCGGGCTGCCCACGAAACCGACCTTGATGGCGGACACGGGAATGTCCTCCAGCACGGCGCGCGCCTGCTCGGCCACGGCCTCGTCGTCAAAGGGAAAATGCTCGAAGATCTTGGCCGAATCGCGTGCGTAGGCACCCGTGACCACGGGCAGCGGATGGCCGCCGACCGAGGCGATGGTGGCTATATCGGCCGACAGGCCGCCCGCCCCGCTGGGGTCGCTGGCGTTGAAGACCAGCACGCAGACGGGCGCGGTTTCGTCCATCGGCTCGGTGTCGGGACTGGGGGAGTTGGAGGGGTTCAATGCCATGGCTCAGCCCAGTGTGCGCCCCGCCAGCGAAGGCCGTGGCGGGTGGTTGTGACTAGATACAATCGTTGCATTCTATGTGAAGGCCCTTTAAGCTGTGACCGACCCCAAAACTTGGATGTGCTTGATCTGCGGGTGGATCTATGACGAGGCGCAAGGCTGCCCCGAGCATGGCATCGCACCCCAGACGCGTTGGGAAGACGTGCCCATGAACTGGACCTGTCCCGAGTGCGGAGCACGTAAAGAAGACTTTGAGATGGTCGAAATCTGAGCGCGGGACCACCCGCGCCGACTCATACATTTCCGGGAGGTTTCTCAGTGACGACATCGGGCGCACCCTTGCGCGTACTCGTGGTGGATGACAGCAATACCATCCGCCGCAGCGCAGAAATCTTCCTCAAGCAGGGCGGGCACGAAGTGCTCCTGGCCGACGACGGCTTCGACGCACTGTCCAAGGTCAACGACTACCAGCCCCAGCTGATCTTCTGCGACATCCTCATGCCCAAGCTGGACGGCTACCAGACCTGCGCCATCATCAAGCGCAACGCGCGCTTTGCTGACACGCCTGTGGTCATGCTCTCGTCCAAGGACGGCGTATTCGACAAGGCGCGCGGGCGCATGGTGGGCTGCCAGGACTACCTCACGAAACCCTTCACCAAAGACCAGCTGCTGCAGGCTGTGGAGCAGTTCGGCAAGCAAACCATAGGAGCACTTTGATGCCCATCCGCAAAGTCCTGGTCGTGGACGACTCCAAGACCGAACTGATGTTTCTGTCCGACATGCTGCAAAAGCAGGGCCTGCAGGTACGCACGGCCGAGAATGGCGAAGAGGCCATGCGCAGCCTGGCCGAAGACCGTCCCGACCTGATCCTGATGGACGTGGTCATGCCCGGACAGAACGGCTTTCAACTGACGCGTGCCATCACGCGCGACCCGCTGTACGCCGACCTGCCCATCATCATGTGCACCAGCAAGAACCAGGAGACCGACCGGGTCTGGGGCATGCGCCAGGGTGCGCGGGACTACATCACCAAGCCTGTGGATGCAGACGAGCTGCAGGCCAAGATCGCGGCGCTGAACTGATCTGGTGCGCTGCCCATGGCGAACCGTGAAGCACTGCGCGATCTGCAGTCCCGTCTGGCTGGCCGCCTTCAGGCCGCACGCAGCGAAGGCGTCAAGGTGGCGGCCTGGCTGGCCGTCCAGGCCGGCGGGCGCAACTACCTGATGCCGCTGGGCCAGTCCGGCGAGATCTTTCCCTGGGCCGGCGTGCAGCCTGTGCCCTATACAAAGCCCTGGTTCCTGGGCATTGCCAACCTGCGCGGCACCCTGGCCGGCGTGATCGACCTGGCCAGCCTGCTGGGCCACGGCGTGACACGCAGCGAACCGGCGCTGGCCGAGTCCAGCCTGCTGGCGTTCAATGCCGCGCTGGAAGTGAATGCGGCCCTGCTCGTGGACCGCCTGCAGGGCCTGCGCAGCGCCGACGCATTCGTGCGCACCGAGCCTGCGCCCGAGCACTCTCCCGCCTTTTTCGGCCCCGTGCATATCGATGAAGCGGGCCACCGCTGGCAGGAGCTGCAACTGCAGCGCCTGTCCCAAACCTCCGAGTTTCTGAGCATTCGCGCCTGAGTTTCTGAAGGTCGTCCCATGTCATTCTTGCAACGTCTTGCAAATCGCTTCCAACGCAAGCCGGCCGACGCCGGCTCCGGTGCGGACAACAGCATGCTCGGAGACACCGTCTCCCAGGATATGTACGCACTCGATGCGTCACTGACCGTGCAGGGCGCCCCCGACGCCATGCCGGGCCGCGACGGCGGCGCAGCCGTTGACCACGACATGGTGGCCCTGCCGCTGCTGGGCCGCGCGCCTGCCGCGCGCCACCAGCGCACGCTGTCCACCTTGCTGGGTGTGTCGGTGCTGGCCCTGGTGCTGGCGGCGGCCTGGGCCCTGCGCCAGGCCGACGGCTCGGCGCAGCAGCTGGCCGCCACCGGCCAGGCGCTGATGCAGTCGCAGCGTCTGGCCAAGTCGGTCTCGCAGGCGCTGACGGGCGCGGCATCCTCCTTTGTGGACGTGCAGGACAGCTCCGGCGTGCTGGCGCGCAACGTGCGCGCCATTGCCTCGGGCGACGACTCCATGGGCGTGCGCCCGCTGGGCGGCGCCTATGCCGATGAACTGGCCCAGATCACGCCGCTGATGGAGCGCGCCGAGCAAAGCGCCAAGGTGGTGATGGACCAAAAGCAGATCCTGACCCAGGTCGGCGACGCGCTGCGCACCATCAACCGGCAGTCCTCGGACCTGCTGGAGATCGCCGAAACCATCTCCTCGCTGAAGCTGCAGCAGGGCGCCAGCCCGGCGGAAATCTCCGCTGCCGGCCAGCTCGTGATGCTGACCCAGCGTATCGGCAAGTCGGCCAACGAATTCCAGACCGCCGAAGGCGTGAGCCCCGAGGCCGTGTTCCTGCTGGGCAAGGACTTGAACTCGTTCAAGGAAATCTCCGAAAGCCTGCTGAGCGGCAGCAGCGAACTGCGCCTGCCCCCCACGCGCGATGCCCAGACCCGCGAGCAGATCGAGGCGCTGATCAAGCTCTACGAAGAGACCCGCAGCGAGGCCAGCGCCATTTTGGGCAACCTGCAGGGCCTGGTGTCCGCCCGCGAAGCCCAGACCGCCATCAACGCCGACAGCGAACCGCTGCGCCGCCATCTGGAAGACCTGCAGAACAAGCTGCAAAGCGGCGCCGGCATCGGCTCGCTGCCCATGGGCCTGCTGGCGCTGGCCACCGTGCTGGTGCTGCTGTGCGGCGTGGGCCTGTCCCGCGTGCAGCTGCTCGACAGCCGTCTGCGCCAGGAAGCGGCCGAACGCCGCCAGGAAGAGTCCCGCGTGCAGGAGCATGAAGCCAAGCGCATCAACGATGCCAACCAGGCCGCGATTTTGCGCTTGATGAACGAACTGCAATCGGTGGCCGAAGGCGATCTGACGCAGGAAGCGACCGTGACCGAGGACATCACCGGCGCCATCGCCGACTCGGTGAACTACACGGTGGAAGAGCTGCGCGCCCTGGTGGGCAGCGTGCAGAACACGGCAACGCGCGTGGCACAGACCACGGCCGAGGTGGATGCCAACTCGACCGAACTGCTGGCCGCGTCGACCGAACAGCTTCGCGAGATCCGCGAAACCGGCCGCTCCGTGCTGGACATGGCAGGCCGCATCAACGAGGTCTCGACCCAGGCGCAGGAATCTGCCCAGGTGGCGCGCCAGTCGCTGGAAGCTGCGGACCTGGGCCTGAAGGCCGTGCAGAACGCCATCGGCGGCATGAACTCCATCCGCGATCAGATCCAGGAAACCTCCAAGCGCATCAAGCGGCTGGGCGAATCCTCGCAGGAGATCGGTGAAATCACCGAGCTGATTTCCGACATTACCGAGCAGACCAACGTGCTGGCGCTGAACGCCGCCATCCAGGCCGCATCGGCCGGTGAAGCCGGTCGCGGCTTCTCGGTGGTGGCCGAAGAAGTGCAGCGCCTGGCTGAGCGCTCGGCAGATGCGACGCGCCAGATCGCGGCGCTGGTGAAGGCGATTCAGACCGACACCCAGGATGCCGTGGCCGCCATGGAGCGCTCCACCCAGGGTGTGGTCGAGGGGGCGCGACTGTCCGACTCCGCAGGTACCGCGCTGACCGAGATCGATACCGTGTCGCGCCACCTGGCCGAGCTGATCGAGCTGATCTCCTCGTCCACCTCGCGCGAGGCCGTCCTGGCCAACGACGTGGCCGAGAACATCCAGCACATTTTCGCGGTGACGGAGCAGACGGGCGAAGGCACGCGCACCACGGCGCAGCAGGTGCGCGAACTCTCGCACATGGCCGAGGAACTGCGCCAGTCGGTGGCGCGTTTCAAGATTGCCTGACCCGGTCCAACATAGCTATGCACAGGCCCTAGGGGCTTGGGGAACTGTCCATGTCAGTGGTTGACGAATCGCAAACGGGCGCGGCGCAGGCCGCGCACACCGAACAGGACCTGGGCCCGCTGGCCTGGGTGCTCGATGAGCTGCGCAAGTCGCTGGAAGGCGCGAGCAAGGCCGTGGCGCGTTTCGTGCGCGATGCCGATGCGGCGCGCGCCTCGGACCTTGAGGAGCTTGACACCTCGGCCCTGCGCATCGCCCGCCAGCAGCTGCACCAGGCCTGCGGCGCCCTCGAAATGGTGGGCCTGGGCTCTCCGGCCCTGGTGCTGCGCGGCATGGAAAGCGCCGTGCAGCGCTTCGTGCAGCGCCCCGAGCTGTGCACCGACCAGGCCGCCGCCACGCTGGAGCGCGCCAGCTTTGCCCTGATCGAATACCTGGAAACCGTGCTGGCCGGCAAGACCGTCTCGGCCGTGGCCCTGTTTCCCCAATACCGCGACACCCAGGCGCTGGCCGGCAACGACAAGGTGCATCCGGCCGACCTGTGGCCTGCCGAGCGCCGCGCGCGCGAGCCCGAATGGGCGCGCCAGGCCGAGCCGCTGGCCTACGGGCCCGATGCCCGGGCCCTGCTCGACGGCGTGGTGCTGCGCATGGTCAAGAGCGATGACCGCGAGGCCGCCGCCCAGATGCGTGACCTGTGCCTGCGCTTTGCCGTGGCCCAGACCGAGGATGTCACCGCACGCAGCTTCTGGAAGGTGGCCGCTGGCTTCTTCGACGCGCAGTCGCGCGGCCTGATCGTTGTCGACCTCTATGTGAAACGCATGGCCTCGCGCGTGCTGCTGCAGTACGCTGCCATGGCCAAGGGCGACCGCACGCCGCCTGCGCGCCTGCTGCAGGACCTGCTGTTCTTCTGCGCCCAGGCGCGCCCGGCCGAGCAGGCCGGCGCTGCCCTGCAGGCCGTGCGCCAGGCCTACGGCATGCAGGCCCAGCCGCAGGTGGACTACCAGCAGACCCGCTTTGGCCGCTACGACCCGGCCGTGCTGGTGCAGGCGCGCAAGCGCATCACCACGGCGGCGGAGACCTGGTCCGCCCTGGCAGGCGGCGACCGTGCGCGCACCAAGATCGTGGTGGACCAGTTCGCCCAGGTGGCCGAATCCCTGGTCAAGCTGCACCCGGCCAGCCATGGCCTGGCGCGCATGCTGATCAAGGTGGCCGAAACCGTGGCCCGCATCGGCGAGCCGCCGCCGGCGGAACTGGCCATGGAAGTGGCCACCTCCGTGCTCTATCTGCAGGCGGCCTTTGCCACCATGGACATGGGCGACGAGGAACTGGCCGAGCAATCCGCCAACCTGGTACAGCGCCTGGAGGAATCCCTGCAGGGCGCGCCCGCCCGGCCGCTGGAGCCGTGGATGGAGGAGCTGTACCGCCAGGCCAGCGACCACCAGACCATGGGCTCGGTCGTGGGCGAATTGCGTGCCACGCTGGCCGAGGCCGAGCGGCACCTGGACCAGTATTTCCGCAACCCCGCCGATGCCACCGTGCTGGCGCCGGTGTCTGGCCAGATGGCGCAGATGCGCGGCGTGCTGTCCGTGCTGGGCCTGGACCAGGCCACCCAGGCCATGCAGCGCATGCGCGAAACCGTGGAGCGGCTGGTATTGGGCGAGATCGCCGAGTCAGAACGTGCCCAGGTCTTCGACAAGCTGGGCAACAGCCTGGGCGCCATGGGTTTCCTGATCGACATGCTGAGCTACCAGCGCAGCATGGCGCGCAAGCTCTTTGTCTATGACGAGGCCGAAGGCGGCCTGCGCATCCTGATGGGCCGCCGTGGCCACCGCGCCGACGACGCGGGCAAGGCGCCCGAGCAGCTGCCGGCCCTGGACACCGCCGCCGTGCCGCCGCAGCGCGAAGCCGTTGCCGTGGCCCAGCCGCTGCCCGTGCCCCAGATCCAGCCCGCCGAGACTGCGCAGGACCTGCCTGCCGAACCCGCTGCGGCAGCACCGTCGGTGCCGGCGCCGCCGCCACCCTCCGTGGACCTTGTGCCCGAGCCCCTGCCGCAGGCGACTGCTGCCGGGCAGCAAGCGCTGGCCGACGATGCCGAACTGGCGCAATTCGCCAAGGCGCTCGAGATACCCGCCGAAGCGGCCCAAGCAGCTGACGTGGCTGAAGCGGCCGAACCGGTGCCCGGCCCTGCTGCCGCTTCCGCCACGGCTCAGCCCGAACCCCTGCCTGAACCCGTTCCCCCGCTGGCCGGTCTGACCGTCTCGGAAGATGATTCCGACGACGAAATCCTGAGCATCTTCCTGGAAGAGGCCCGCGAGGTCGTGGACAACGGCCTGCAGGCGCTGCGCACCCTGGCCGATGAGCCCGGCAACCTCAGCGAGCAGACCACGCTGCGCCGCGCCTTCCATACGCTCAAGGGCAGCTCGCGCATGGTCGGCCTGGATGAATTCGGCGAAGCCGGCTGGGCCATGGAGCAAATGCTCAATGCCTGGCTGGCCGAGCAAAAGCCCATGCCCCAGCCCATGCAGGAGCTGGCCAGCGACGCGCTGCGCGCCTTTGGCGCCTGGGCTTCGGCCATCGAGCGCCAGCAGGCCGATGCCTGGCTGGCCACGCCCTTCCGCGCCGCAGCCGATGCCATGCGCCTGGAAGGCGTGCGTGCCGACGTGGCCCTGGTGCCGCGCGCCGACCGCCGCACGCAGGCCGAGCCTGCCGCGGTCGAGGCGCCGGTGGAGCCCTTCGCCGCAGTGGAGCAGCAGCTGCAGGCCGAGCAGCGGGAAGCCCCCGAGCCGGCCGTGCCCGCCGAGACCGCCGGGCCCGCCGGTGACCTGGACATTGCGCTGGACTTCGGTCTGCTGGACCTGGACCCCCAGCCTGCGGCGGCCGTGCCCGAACAGTCGCAGGGTTCAACGCAGCCGGAGACCGCCGAGGCACCCGCCGCGCTGGCCACCGACGCGGTGGAGGAGCTGGACTTCGCCGCCTTCGAGGCGGCCATGCGCGACAGCGAGCAGGAAGCCCTGGCCGTTGTCTCGGGCGACCAGCCCGCGCTGCCCGGCACAGAGACCGTGCCCGAGGCACATGCCGACGCGCTGCCCGAGCTGCAAGCAGAAGCAGAAGCAGGCGCAGAAGCTGTAGGCGAAGTCGAAGTCGAAGCCGAAGCCGAAGTTGAAGCCGAAGAGCAGGCTCCGCACGCCGCCGTGCCGCTGGCGCCTTTCGAGGGGCTGGATCTGGACCTGACTCCGGCAGCCGCACCTGCCGAGGCCATCGAAGCCGTAGAAGCTTCCGAGGCGGAAACCCCGCAGGAGCTGCATACCGAATCCGTGGCCGATGAGGCGCCTGCGGTGGCTGAGGAGTCCGGCGCACAGGAGCCGTCCGGCGTCGATGCCGATGGCTTCAAGGTCGTGGACGGCCTGCGCATCAGCGCGCCGCTGTACAACGTCTATCTCAACGAGGCCGACGAATGGTCGCGCCGCCTGGACCTGTCGCTGCAGCAATGGGCGACCGAGCCCGGCGAGCCCGTGCCCGATGACGCCATCGCCTTCGCGCATTCGCTGGCCGGCAGCTCGGCCACCGTGGGCTTCAAGGCCTTGTCGGACCTGGCGCGCCTGCTGGAGCATGCGCTGGCCCATCTGCAGCCGCAGCGCTGCGGCACGCCTGAGCAGGTCGCCGCCTGCATTGCGGCCTCCGACGAGGTGCAGCGCCTGCTGCACCAGTTCGCGGCCGGCTTCCTCAAGACACCCCAGCCGGGCGTGGAAGAAGCCCTGCAGGCACTGCTGGCGCTGGATATCGAAGTCGCGGACGCTCCGGACAGCCGGCTCGATGCGCTGCTGCCGGAGCCGTTGCCGCAGCCTGGCACGGATGCCGTGCTCGACGCCGGCGCCCATGCGCAGGCCCAGGCACAGGACGTGGCGCCGCTGGCCTATTCCATGCGCCCCCTGGTCAACGACGCACGCCAGGAAGCCGAGCTGCAGCGCCGCATCGATGAGGCCATCGCCCATGCGGTGGCCGTGGGCAACGATCTGGACGACGACATCGACGCCCTGGACGAAGTGGACCCCGACCTGTTCCCCATCTTCGAGGAAGAGGCCATCGAGCTGCTGCCCCGCCTGGGCGCTGCGCTGCGTCGCTGGCATGGCCGGCCTTCCCTGGACGAGGCGCGCCACGAAACGCTGCGCGCCCTGCACACCCTCAAGGGCAGTGCCCGGCTGGCTGGCGCCATGCGCCTGGGCGAAATGGCCCACCGGCTGGAATCCGCCGTCGAGCGGGTCGACAGCGAATCTCCCACGGCCGAGCAGATCGAGCCCTTGCTGGGCAACTTCGACGCATTGCAGGCCGGCTTCGACGTGCTGCGCGTTGCGGGCGAACAGGTGCAGGATGGGCCGCTGGGCCTGGCCGATGGGCCGGACCAGGCCGAGCCTGCCGCCTCTGCGGTGTCTTCTGACGCCACGGCCTCCGACGCCTCGGGCGCTGGCGCATCCCCGGCGCCAGCCGACGCACAGCCGGCTCCTGTCACCGCGCCGCTGCGTGCGGGCGCCCACCAGACGGTGCGCGTGCGCGCCCAGTTGCTGGACCGCCTGATCAGCCAGGCCGGCGAGGTGCTGATTGCGCGCTCGCGTGTCGATGCGCGCCTGGCCCAGGCCCGTGGCTCGCTGGACGAGCTGGCCGGCAACCTGGAGCGCCTGCGCATGCAGCTGCGCGACATCGAGGTCCAGGCCGAGAGCCAGATGCAGTCGCGCCTGGCCCTGTCCAAGGACTCGGCGGCCGGCTTCGACCCGCTGGAGTTCGACCGCTTCACGCGGGTGCAGGAACTCACGCGCATGATGGCCGAGTCGGTCAACGACGTGGCCACCGTGCAGCGCAACCTGCAGCGCGACATGGCGGGCGCCGAGGACGACCTGGTCGCCCAGGGCCGCCAGGCGCGCGAGCTGCAGCGCGACCTGCTGCGCACGCGCATGGTGGAGTTCGACTCCCTGGCCGAGCGCCTGTATGCCGTGGTCCGCCAGACCTCCAAGGAAATGGGCAAGCAGGTGCGGCTGAACATCCTCGGCGGCACCATTGAAATGGACCGGGGCATGCTGGACCGCATGATGCCGGCCTTCGAGCACCTGCTGCGCAACTGCGTGGCCCACGGCATCGAGCCGCCCGAGCAGCGCACCGCTGCCGGCAAGCCGGCCATGGGCACCATCGAAATCATCCTGAGCCAGGAGCGCAACGACGTGGCGCTTTCGGTGGAGGACGATGGCGCCGGCCTGAACCTGCAGCGCATCCGCGACAAGGCCGTGGCCCAGGGCCTGTGGCCCGAGGACCAGACGCTGACGGAGCAGGACGCCGGCCGCCTGATCTTCGAGCCCGGCTTCACCACCGCCACCGAGGTGACCGGCGTGGCCGGCCGGGGCATCGGCATGGACGTGGTGCGCTCCGAGGTCAACGCGCTGGGCGGCCGCATCGAGACCCACAGCGAAGCGGGCCGGGGCAGTGCCTTCCGCCTCGTGCTGCCGCTGACCACGGCCGTCACCCAGGTGGTCATGCTGCGCGCGGGCCGGCTGCTGGTCGGCGTGCCGGCCAGCCTGGTGGAAATCGTGCGCCGTGCGCCCTTGGATCTGCTGCAGCAGGCCTATGCCAGCCACGGCTTTGAAGATGGCGGCGAGACCCTGCCTTTCTACTGGGCGGGCGCGCTGTGGCAGTCCTCCCTGCGCAGCGAGGAAACCGTGGGCCGCACCCGGCCCGTGGTCATCCTGCGCAGCGCGTCGCAGCGCATTGCGCTGCACGTGGACGAAGTGCTGGGCAACCAGGAAGTGGTGATCAAGAACCTCGGCCCCCAACTGGCCCGCCTGCCCGGCCTGACCGGCATGTCGGTGCTGGCCTCGGGCGCCGTGGTCCAGATCTACAACCCTGTGGCGCTGGCCAACGTCTATGGCGACGAGGTGCGCGCCCGGACCGAAGAGGCCGAGCGTGCCGCCGGCCAGGGCGACGGCGAAGCCGTGCCGGCCAGCGCGGGACCGGTCTCGGTGCCGCTGGTGCTGGTGGTGGACGACTCCATCACCGTGCGCCGCGTCACCCAGCGCCTGCTGCAGCGCGAAGGCTACCGCGTGGCCCTGGCGGCCGACGGCCTGCAGGCCATGGAACGCCTGGCCGAGGAGCGCCCGACCCTGGTGCTGTCCGACATCGAGATGCCGCGCATGGACGGCTTCGACCTGCTGCGCAACATCCGCGCCGACGAGGCCCTGCGCGACCTGCCCGTGGTCATGATCACCTCGCGCATCGCCCAGAAGCACCGCGAGATGGCGCGCCAGCTGGGCGCCAACCACTACCTGGGCAAGCCCTACTCGGACGAGGAGCTGCTGGGCCTGATCCAGCACTATTCCCTGCAAGGGAACAGCACCCAGCCTGCGCCGCTGTCACTGCAGACGGAGACGCAGGTGCTGGGCGAAGAGGCCTGAGCCTCGGCGGCCAGCCCTCGCCCCGCAAAAAAGGAGCAGCCAGCGCTGCTCCTTTTTTCTTGGCTCCGGTGTCTTTGCACCGGCTTCCTTCAGCCCGCCTGCTTGACCACGCCGTAGCGGGCCAGCGTGCGCTCGCGCGCGGCTGCGTGGTCCACCACGGGATGGGGATAGTCCGTGCCCAGCACCACGCCGGCCTCGGCCAGCTCCAGCGGCCGGGCCTGCCAGGGCGCGTGGCGCAGCGCGGCGGGCAGGCGGGCCAGCTCGGGCACGTAGCGCTCGATGAAGCGCGCGTCGGCATCGAACTTCTGGCTTTGCGTGATCGGGTTGAAGATGCGGAACCAGGGCTGGGCGTCGCAGCCCGTGGAGGCCGCCCACTGCCAGCCGCCGTTGTTGGCCGCCAGGTCGAAGTCGTTGAGCTGGCGCGCAAACCAGGCTTCGCCCCGGCGCCAGTCTATGCCCAGATCCTTGACCAGGAAGCTGGCCGCCACCATACGCAGCCGGTTGTGCATGTAGCCCGTGGTGTTGAGCTGGCGCATGGCGGCATCGACCAGCGGATAGCCGGTGCGGCCCTCGCACCAGGCGGCGTACAGCGCATCGGCCTCGGGGCCGGTGTCCCACACGATGGCGTCGTAGACGGGCTTGAAGCTGGCGTGCACCACATGCGGATGGTGGGCCAGGATCTGGAAATAGAAGTCGCGCCAGACCAGCTCGGACAGCCAGGTGGCGGCGCCCTCGGCATCATGGGGCTGGCTCTGCGTCTGCTCCCAGGCCAGCCTTGCCAGGCGGCGGATGGAGACCGTGCCGAAGCGCAGGTGCACGCTCAGGTAGCTGGGGCCCTTGACGGCAGGAAAGTCGCGCGCCTGCCTGTAGCGCGGCAGGCGCGGCAGGAAGTCGGCCAGCAGTTCCTCGGCGCCAGCGCAGCCCGTGGGCAGGCGCAGGCCGTCCAGCGTGCCGGCCTCAAAGCCCAGGTCGGCTGCGGTGGGCACGGGGCGGCGCTCGCCTTCGGGGCGCGGGGCCAGGCGCTCGGGCAGGTCGCGCTCGCTGGGATAGGCGGACAGGAAGAAGGGCGTGATCTGGCGCAGCCAGGCGTTCTTGTACGGGGTGAACACCGAGAACGGCGCGCCGGCCTGGGTCAGCACCTCGTCGCGCGCAAAGACCATGTGGTCCTTGAAGCTGTGCAGGGCCACGCCCTCGGCGGCCAGGGCCTGGCGCACGCGGGCGTCGCGGGCCAGTGCGTCGGGCTCGTCGTCCCAGTTGCAGAACACGGCCTGGGCGCCGAGCTGCCGGGCCAGGGCCGGGATCTGCTCAGCGGGCCGGCCGCGGCGCACGATGAGGCCGGTGTCGGCGCGGCCCGAGGCCTCGCGCAGCGCATCGTCCAGGCCCGCCAGGCTCTGGCAGATGAACTCCACGCGCCGGTCGGCACGGGGCAGGGGGGCGAGGATGTCGTCGTCGAAGATGAACACGCAATGCACCTGCCGGCACTGGCGCAGCGCATGGTAGAGGGCGGCATGGTCGGACAGGCGCAGGTCGCGCCGCAGCCAGACCAAGCCCACAGGGTAAGAAGGTGGCATGGATCGCCGGTAAAATCCGTCGTTATGTCTGCTGAAACTGCGCCTATCAATCTGACGCACCACTTCCTGATTGCCATGCCTGGCCTGGAAGACGAAGCGTTCTCGCGCAGTGTGATCTACCTGTGCGAACACAGCGAGCGCGGTGCGCTCGGTCTGATTATCAACAAGCCCTCGCAGCTTACGCTGGAAGGCCTGCTGGAAAAGGTGGATCTGGCCCTGGGCCGCGAGGACCTTCGCGGCAACCGCGTTTTCAACGGCGGGCCCGTACAGACCGATCGCGGCTTCGTGCTGCACGACCCCATGGTCATCGAAGGCGCGCCCGACGACGAGTCCGCCTACGCCTCGACCATGACCATCCCCGGCGGCCTGGAGATGACCACCTCCAAGGACGTGCTCG
Organism: Delftia sp. WY8; assembly: GCF_018437695.1. Classification (NCBI taxonomy): domain Bacteria; kingdom Pseudomonadati; phylum Pseudomonadota; class Betaproteobacteria; order Burkholderiales; family Comamonadaceae; genus Delftia; species Delftia sp. WY8. The sequence continues at coordinate 2,312,549 of NZ_CP049795.1, read as the reverse complement.
AAGCCCTGTCCGACGGCGCAGGCCCCAAGCGCCTGCTGGTCACCCTGGGCTACGCGTCCTGGGGCGAGGGCCAGCTGGAGTCGGAGCTGGCCGAAAACGCCTGGCTCACGGTGGGCGCCGACGCCAACGTCATCTTCGATACCCCGGTCGACGACCGCTATGACCGCGCCCTGGGCCTGCTGGGCCTGCAGCGCTGGATGATCTCGCCCGAAGCGGGGCGCGCATGAGCCTGCCCGCTCCCGAGTCCCAGGCAGCAGCGGCAGCCGGCACGGCCGTGCCGCCCACCGTTCCCTCCCATTTCCAGAGTTTCGTGGCCTTCGATTTCGGGGCCAAGCGCACGGGCTGCGCCGTGGGCACGCGCCTGCTGCGCTCGGCCAACCCGCTGCCCACCATCCGCGCCGAGGCCGGCGAGGCCCGCCTGGCCCAGGCCGGCGAGCGCATCAAGGAGTGGCAGCCCGATGCGCTGGTCATCGGCGTGCCCTACCACCCCGACGGCAATGCGCACGAGAACACGGCGCGGGCGAAGAAATTCGGCCGCCAGCTCAAGAGCCGCTTCGGCCTGCCTGTCTACGAGGTGGACGAGCGCTACAGCACCACCGAGGCCCTGGCCGGTGGCGCAAGGGATGCCGATGCGGCCTCGGCCTGCATCATTCTTGAACAGTTTTTGAGGAGTCTTCCATGAGTGAATCCATTGCGGGAGCCGGCAGCCTGGTGCTGGACGCCGAGGCCCTGTACCGCGAACTGCTGCGCGGCGTGCGCAGCCTCATGGGGCCTGAAACCCGCCTGGCCGGCATCACCTCGGGCGGCGCCTGGCTGGTGGAGCGGCTGCACAAGGACCTGAACCTGCCCGGCAACCCCAGCGTGCTGTCCTCGGCCCTGCACCGCGACGACTTCGCGCAGCGCGGCATGGCCACCAGCGCCCAGACGCAGATCGACTTTGACGTCAACGGCGCCGACATCCTGGTGCTGGACGACGTGCTCTACACCGGCCGCACCGTGCGCGCCGTGCTCAACGAACTCTATGACTACGGCCGCCCGGCCTGCGTGCGCCTGGCGGTGCTGGTGGACCGGGGCGGGCGCGAGTTGCCCTTCCAGGCCGACTTTGCCGCCGCGCGCATCGCGCTGCCGGCCGACCGCCTGCTGTCGCTGGCGCGCGATGACGCCGGCGTCTTCCAATTCCGCATCCAAGAGGCCTGACCGTGCTGTACAAGCGCAATCCCCAGCTCAACAAGAACGGCGAACTGATCCACCTGCTGTCCACCGAAGGACTGTCCAAGGACATCCTCACCCACATCCTGGACACGGCGGCCAACTTCGTCAGCGTCAATGACCGCGAGGTCAAGAAGGTGCCGCTGCTGCGCGGCAAGAGCGTGTTCAACCTGTTCTTCGAGAACAGCACGCGCACGCGCACCACGTTCGAGATCGCGGCCAAGCGCCTGTCGGCCGACGTGTTCAACCTGGACATCGCGCGCAGCTCGGCCAGCAAGGGCGAGTCGCTGCTGGACACCATCGCCAACCTCTCGGCCATGGCCGCCGACATCTTCGTCGTGCGCCACAGCGAGTCGGGTGCGCCCTACCTCATCGCCCAGCATGTGGCGCCCCATGTCCACGTGGTCAATGCTGGCGACGGCCGCCACGCCCACCCCACGCAGGGGCTGCTGGACATGTACACCATCCGCCACTACAAGAAGGACTTCGCCAACCTGCGCGTGGCCATCGTGGGCGATGTGCTGCATTCGCGCGTGGCGCGCTCCGACATCCATGCGCTGACCACGCTGGGCGCGGCCGAAGTGCGCGTTGTCGGCCCGCGCACCCTGGTGCCGCCGGACCTGGCGCAGATGGGCGTGCGCGTCTTCCACACGCTGGAAGAGGGCATCCGGGACTGCGACGTGATCATCATGCTGCGCCTGCAGAACGAGCGCATGAGCGGCGCCCTGCTGCCGTCCAGCCAGGAATACTTCAAGAGCTTCGGCCTCACGGCCGAGAAGCTGCGCCTGGCCAAGCCGGACGCCATCGTCATGCACCCGGGACCCATCAACCGCGGCGTGGAGATCGACTCCGAAGTGGTCGATGGCCCGCAGGCCGTGATCCTGTCGCAGGTGTCCTTCGGCATCGCGGTCCGCATGGCCGTCATGTCCATCGTCGCCGGCAACGAGGCTTGAAATGAAGCACCCCCTGAGCGACTGCGTCGCTTCCCCCTCTCTCGCTACGCGGGAGGGGGGCGTACGGGCAGCCGGCGACGCCCTCGCTGCAGGGCGGCCTTTGCTCGGCGTCCCTGAGATGGGCCATGCTTTTTCCATGCCCGGTGTCCTGGACTGAGTCCAGGCGCTTTTTGTGAATGCAAATGTTTTTGATCGCCGCAGGCCGCAGCCCATGCGCCGCCTGCGGTCTACGGGGTAGCAAACCATGAAGATACTCATCCGCAACGGCCGAGTGATGGACCCGGCACGGGGCCTGGACCAGCAGGCCGACGTGGCCATCGATGGCGGCAAGGTGCTGGCCATCGGCAAGGCGCCCGAGGGATTTGCCGCAGAACGCGAGATCGATGCCGCCGGCTGCTGGGTGCTGCCGGGCCTGGTCGATCTGGCCGTGCGCCTGCGCGAGCCCGGCCACGAGCACGAAGGCATGCTGCAGTCCGAGATGGCTGCATCGGTGGCCGGTGGCGTGACCAGCCTGGTCTGCCCGCCCGACACCGATCCCGTGCTCGACGAGCAGGGCCTGGTGGAGATGCTCAAGTTCCGCGCCGAGAAGCTGCACCAGTCGCGCCTGTTCCCACTGGGCGCGCTGACGCTGGGCCTCAAGGGCGAGGTGCTGACCGAAATGGCCGAGCTGACCGAGTCCGGCTGCATCGGCTTCGGCCAGGCCGAGGTGCCCATGACCAGCACCCAGACCCTGCAGCGCGCCCTGGCGTATGCGGCCACCTACGGCTACACCGTGTGGCTGCGCCCGCAGGAGCTGTACCTGGGCAAGGGCGTGGCCGCCAGCGGCCCGCTGGCCACGCGCATGGGCCTGTCCGGCGTGCCCGTGGCGGCCGAGACGATTGCCCTGCACACCATCTTCGAGCTGATGCGCGGCACCCAGGCGCGCGTGCACCTGTGCCGCCTGTCCAGCGCCGCAGGCGTGGAACTGGTGCGCCGTGCCAAGGCCGAAGGCCTGCAGGTCACGGCCGACGTGTCCATCAACTCGCTGCACCTGACCGATACCGATATCGGCTACTTCGACAGCAGCGCCCGCGTCACGCCGCCGCTGCGCCAGCAGCGCGACCGCGATGCGCTGTCTGCCGCGCTGGCCGATGGCACCATCGACGCCCTGGTCTCCGACCACACGCCCGTCGATGAGGATGCCAAGGTCCTGCCCTTTGCCGAGGCCGAGCCCGGCGCCACGGGCGTTGAGCTGCTGCTGTCGCTGGCCGTCAAGTGGTCGCAGGACGGTGGCGTGCCTTTGAACCGTGCCCTGGCCGCCATCACGGCATCGCCCGTGCAGGTGCTGGGCTCGTCTCTGGGCGAGCTGCAGGGGCAGCTGGGCCGGCTGGCCGAGGGCGGCGTGGCCGACCTGTGCATCGTCGATCCGCAGGCGGCCTGGACCGTGAAGCCCCAGGAGCTGGCCAGCCAGGGCAAGAGCACGCCCTTCGGCGGCTACGAACTGCCGGCCCGCGTGCGCTGCACGCTGGTCGACGGCCATATCGCTTACGAACGCCGCTGAACATGAGCCGTCTGCGCAGGGGAGGGCGCGCCACGCTGCGCGCAGCGCGCCTGTTCGGCCATGTGTGCAAGGGGCTGTGGATCGTGGCCCTGCGCTTTCCGCAGCTGCCCGAGGAGCGCCAGCACGCCCATGTGCAGGCCTGGGCCCTGCAGTTGCTGGCCCATGCGGGCGTGCGCCTGGAGATCCAGGGCGAGCCGCCGAGCCAGGGCCCCATGCTCATGGTCAGCAACCATATTTCCTGGCTCGACATTCCCGTGCTGCATGCGGCGCGGCATTGCCGCTTCATCTCCAAGTCCGACGTCAAGGGCTGGCCGCTGATCGGCACGCTGGCCACGGCGGCGGGCACGCTGTACATCGAGCGCACCTCGCGCCGCGATGCCCGGCGCATGGTGCAGAGCATGGAGGAATCCCTGCAGCGCCGCGAGATCCTGGCTATCTTCCCCGAAGGTACGACGGGCGACGGCCGCAAGCTGCTGCCCTTCCATGCCAATTTGCTGCAGGCGGCCGTGCAGATCGGTGCGCCCGTGCTGCCCGTGGGCCTGCGCTTCATCGACGGCGCCACCGGGCAGATCAGCCACGCGCCCAGCTACGAGGGCGATGAAACCCTGCTGGGCTCCATCTGGCGCACGCTGTGTGCCGACGATCTGGTCGCCGCCGTCCACTATGGCCAGCCGCAGACGGCCGATGGCCGCGACCGCCGCGTCTGGGCCCAGGACCTGCATGCCGAGGTGGACCGGCTGCGCCAGGCCTGAACCTTGCCAGCGACATGACAGACACCTTCTCGCTTCGGCCCTCGCGGCCTGATGACCTTCCCGCCCTGAACGCCGTGCTCTGGGCCACCTACGACAGCACCTGGAAGCCGCAACTGACGGCGGACAAGGATGCACGGTTCCGCGCCTCGGGCCGCACCGCGCAGTACGTGCAGTCGCGCGGCCACCTGTTCTGGGTGGCCGAGTGCGATGGCGTGGTGGCCGGCTTCGTGGACCGCGTGGATGACTTCATCGGCGCCCTGCATGTGCTGCCGGCCTGGCAGGGGCGCGGCGTGGGCCGTGCGCTGCTGGCCCACGCGGAGCAGGCCATGCGCGCCGACGGCCACGCCCAGGTGCGGCTGGAGACCGACAGCTTCAACACCCAGGCCCTGGGCTTTTACACGGCGCAGGGATATGCCACGCTGGACACCTATCCCGACGAGGAATGGGACTGCGGCCTGACCACGGTGCTCATGGGCAAGCCGCTGGCCTGAAGGCCAGGGCGGAGCAGGCCTGCCCTCAGTTGCTGTAGGGCTGTCGCTCCAGCACCAGGTTGGCGAAGTCCTCCACCAGGTCGGCGCCCAGTTCCTCGATGGCGTCGTCCTCCTCGTCAAAGGCCCAGACCACGCGGATGTCCGTGCCCTTTTGCCCGGCCTGGTCCAGCAGCGCGAACAGCGAGCGCAGGCCCATGGTGGAGGCGCTGTTGATGTACTGCAGCTTCATCTCGGCCACGAAGCGAGGAGGCTGGCTGGCCTCGAAATACCGGCCCAGCATGGACAGGATGGGGTTGAAGAAGGGCAGGGGGTTTTCGGGATAGCACTCGCCTTCGATGCGCAGAAGCTGCTCGGCCGGCGAGAAGACCACTTCGGGCGTGACGGAGGTGCGTTCGGATTTCAATGCTTGCATGGCGGCAGGTCGGTTCGTTGAAGGACGCCCGGCGTTCAGATCAGCGCCTTGACGTGGAATACGGCATGGGGCGCGGTCTCGGCGGCGTCCTCTCCCGTGGCGATGTGGTACTGCAGCGGTGCCGAGGCATCGCGCGCAATGGTCAGCCAGCCCAGGCCCGCGCCCCGGCTGATGTCGTCGCTGGTGCCGTGGTCCGTGTTGTGCAGTTGGGCCTTGTAGGCGGCCTTGATCTCGGGGTGGCTCATGGCGCGCACGGCATCCAGCTTGGCGGCCAGGCGCGGCACATGCTCGCTGCGCACGGCATTGCTGCAGGCGATCCAGAAGCGGGCCGGCGCCGGCTCGGCGCCCGCCTCCTGGGCGCAGGCCAGCGCATCGATGCGGCCCACGCCGATGGCGCCCTGTGGCACGGGCGCGCTGAGCGCCTGGCGGGGGCCGGTGTCGGCCGCAGGCAGGGGCGCTGCGTAGTGCAGCACGTTCTGCGCCATCTCGATGAAGGTGGAAAACAGCTTGCGCTTGGCGCTGCTCGATCCGTCCTCGTTGGCCAGGCGGCTCTTGAGCGTGTCGGCCGCCGCCTGGATCACATTGGGGTTGAAGGTGCCCGCGTAGTACAGCAGCAGGCCGTTGTGCTCGGCCTGGGCGCGCAGCTGAGCGAATTCGGCCGGGCTCATGGCTGGCCTTGCACGCAGGTGGCGGGCTGCAGGGCCTGGTTGCGCCAGACCAGCAGAGACACATCGTCGCGCCGGCGCTGCGTGCCCTGCCACTGGGCGAAGGCCTGCCGGAACTCGGCGCAGGCCTGGGCGGCGGGGCGGTCCTGCTGCTCGTGCAGGAAGCGCGCCAGGCGCTTTCTGCCATGGGCGATCTGGCGCGGGCCGCCCAATTGGTCGATGACGCCATCGGTGGCCACCATCAGCAGCGAGCCGGGCGCGACCTCCAGCACCTGCGTGCTCCAGGCCGCGTCGTCGGGCGTGGTCGCATAGCCTATGCCCAGCTTGTCGCCGGCATGGATCTGGACCTGGGCCGCCTCCTGCACGCCGGGCGGCGCCACCAGCAGGTCCAGCCGGGCCGATGCAAAGCGCAGTTGCGTGCCGCAGGGCGACTGCAGGAACAGCGCGGCGTCCAGGCCGTCGCTGGAGGTCTTCTCCGCCGGCAGGCCGTCGGCGGGGGCCGCTGGTGCGCCCCAGGCCGGCTGGGCGTCGCGGGTGCGCTGCTGCAGCACGCGCTTGATGTAGCGGTTCATCTGGCCCAGCAGGGCGCCGGGGTCGATGGCGGCGCCGGTGCTGGTGCCGGTGCCAGTGCCAGTGCCAGTGCCAGTGCCGAGACCTGCAGGCGCCACGGCCTGTTCGAGGAAGGACAGCGCAATCAGCGTCATGAAGGCGCCCGGCACGCCGTGGCCCGTGCAGTCGAACATGCAGCCCAGCAGGCCCTGCGGTGTGGCACGGAAGAAATACGCATCGCCGCCCACCACGTCGCGCGGCTCCCACAGCAGGCCGTGGTCGGCCAGCTGGCTGGCCAGCACGCGGTCGGACTCGACCAGGTGCGAGCGCTGGATCAGGCTGGCGTAGTCGATGCTGGCCATGAGCTGGCGCGTCTTGTCGGCCTCGATGTCGGACATGGCGGCCATCAGCGCGTGGCCCGTGCCTATGCCTGCATAGCGGCCTTCCTCGACGGTGATGAAGCCGTCCTTGAGCACGCGGCTGCCGCTGGCCAGCGCCTGCTGCACCAGCTGGTCGATGGGCAGGCCGGCCGCCACCACCATGGGCGCGGTGTCGGTGAATACCAGGCAGCTGCGGCGGCCGAACACGTCGCGCGCAAAGGGCCGCGCGTACTGCTCCATGAAGCGCTGGCGGTTGATCAGGCCCAGCGGCCGGTCGTCGGCCACCACGGCCAGGGTTTCGAGCAGGGGCTGCTCGCTGAACAGCCGGTGCACGTCCTCGTTGCTGGTGTCGGGGGGAATCGGCGCCGTGGGCTGGCTGAGCTGGCCTGCGCGGGCCAGCAGGCGTGGCGCGGCGGGCGCAGGGGCAAGCGCCGGAACCGGTGTCGGAGCAGATGCAGCGTGCTGCGTGGAGGAGGGGTCCAGAGCAAACATGGGTGGCCTTGAATTGTCACAAGATGTGGCAGATTCTGGGTTTCACCCATGACCGTCGGATGACAAAGGCCTGGACGGCGCGGCGGCGGCCGCCTGCTCAGGCCGCTGCGGTCTGCGCAGTGCCCTGTCTCTCGCGCGGGAAGGCGACCACGTGATTCATGTCCAGCCGTATGCCCACCCACTCGCCCACCGCATGGTCGTGGTGGCTGGGCACATGGGCCAGCACGCTGTGGCCGCTGGCCAGCTCCAGCGTGTAGAGGAACTCCGAGCCGCGAAACGCCTTGCGCAGGATGCGCGCCTGCACGGGCGAGGCATCGTCGTGCACCACATCGTCGGCGCGCAGCAGCACATCGCACTCGCCGTCCGCAAACTGCGCAGGCAGCGGGCAGGTGGCCGGATCGACCAGATCGCCCAGCGCCGTGCGCGCCACCACGCCGCCGGCACCGCTGGGCGCCAGCGTGGCCGGCACGAAGACGCCGTGGCCGATGAAGTCCGCCACGAAGCGCGTGGCTGGCCGGTGGTACAGCGAATAGGCGTCGTCCCACTGCTGCAGCTGCCCCTGGTGGACCACGCCGATCATGTCGCCGATGGCAAATGCCTCCAGCTGGTCGTGCGTGACGAACAGGGCCGTGGCGCCTGCGGCCTTGAGGATGCCGCGCACCTCATGCGCCAGGCGCTCGCGCAGGTCCACGTCGAGGTTGGAAAACGGCTCGTCCAGCAGCATCAGCTGCGGGCTGGGCGCCAGCGCGCGGGCCAGCGCCACGCGCTGTTGCTGGCCGCCTGACAGCTCGTGCGGAAACCTTCCTGCACTGCCGGCCAGGCCCACCAGCTCCAGCACCTCGGCCACGCGCTCGGCCTGGCGCGCCTTGGGCAGATGGTGGATGCCGAAGGCCACGTTGCGGCCCACGTTCAGATGGGGGAACAGCGCATAGTCCTGGAACACCATGCCTATGCGCCGCTGCTCGGGAGGGAGCGAGAAATCCGCGCTGCCCACGAGCTGGCCGTCGATGCGGATCTCGCCGCCGCTCACGGGCTCCAGGCCCGCCACGGCACGCAGCAGCGTGGTCTTGCCGCAGCCCGAGGGGCCGATGAGCACGCCGATGTCGCCAGCGGCCAGATTCAGCGTGACGCCCTGCACGGCAGGCCTGTCGCGGCCCGGGTAGCGCACCTCGAGTTGGGAGACGGTCAAAAACATGCGGCGATTGTAGAACCGCGCAAATGAATAGAATTCGCATTTGCATTGGCGGGCCAGGGGCATGCCCGGAGCCCGCCGACTCCAGCAGCCCGCAGGCACGTCCGGTCTCGGCGGCACCTCGGCCCACAGGCCGGTGGCTGCCGCGGATCCCGGCCCGTTCCATAGCCCGGCAGCCAGATCCTCCCCCTCATCCTCTAGCCGAGACCTCCGCTTTGCGCCGTCTGTCGTCCGTACTCCGCTCCCTTCCCCTGCTCCTGCTGGCCCTGGTGCTGATGCTGCCCGTGCTGGCCGTGCTCGGCTCCTGGCTGCCTCTGGGGCAGGGCGATGCCCTGGCCGGCTCCATCCTGCGCGAGATGGCCGCCACCGTGCTGCCCGGCTATCTGTGGACCACGGTCTGGCTGGGCCTGCTGGTGGCGCTGGGCGCGGCCATCGTGGGCACGGGCACGGCGGCGGCCGTGACGCTGTTCGACTTCCGCGGCCGGCGCCAACTGGAATGGCTGCTGCTGCTGCCGCTGGCCATGCCGGCCTATGTCACGGCCTATGCCTATACCGACTTCCTGCAGTTCAGCGGCCCGCTGCAGACCTGGCTGCGCGACACCTATGGCCTGGAAGGCCGGCTCCTGCCCGAGGTGCGCAGCCTCGGCGGCGCGGTCTGGGTCTTCATCTTCTCGCTCTACCCGTATGTCTACCTGCTGGCGCGCACCGCGCTGGGCGAACGCGCCGCGCACCTGATGGAGGCCGCGCGCCTGATGGGTGCGCCGCTGTCGCGGCGCATCTGGTCGGTGGCGCTGCCGCTGGCGCGCCCGGCCGTGGCCGCTGGCGTGGCCCTGGTGGTGATGGAGACGCTGGCCGACTTCGGCGTGGTCAGCTATTTCGGCATACAGACCTTCACCACGGGCATCTACAAGGCCTGGCTGTCCATGGACAACCGCATTGCCGCTGCGCAGCTGGCCACCTTCCTGCTGGTGCTGGTGGTGCTGCTGCTGCAGCTGGAGCTGCGCGCGCAGCGGCGCATGCGCTTCGTCACCGGCGGCGCGGGCCGTGCCGGCTCGGCCGAGGCGCAGCCGCTGCGCCTGCGCGGCTGGCGCTGCGCGCTGGCCTGGCTGGTGTGCCTGCTGCCCGTGCTCATGGGCTTTGTGGCGCCCGTGTTCTTCATGCTGCGCCCGCTGGCGGCCGACTGGTCGGTGCTGCCCTGGGACCGCTTCCTCGACTGGGCGCTCAACAGCGTGCGCCTGGGCGCCATCACCTCGGTGCTGGCCGTCATCATCGCCGTGGCCCTGGCGTTTGCCGTGCGCCGCCACAAGGAGTCGGCCGTCACGCGCGGCGTGGTGCAACTGGCCAGCCTGGGCTATGCGGTGCCGGGCGCCGTGGTCGTCGTCGGCCTGCTGCTGCCCGTGGGCTGGGTGCAGCAGGTGCGGCCCGAATGGGGCTTTGCCGGCCTGGTCACGGCCACCGCCGTGGGCATTGTCTGGGCCTACCTGGTGCGCTTTTGCGCCGTGGCCCTGCAGTCCATGCAAAGCGGCTATGCGCGCATCGCGCCCAGCCTGGACGACTCGGCCCGCATGCTGGGCACGGGCGCCTGGGGCGTGCTGTCGCGCGTGCACTGGCCGCTGCTCAGGCGCTCCACGGCAGCGGCGGCGCTGCTGGTCTTCGTCGATGTGATGAAGGAGCTGCCCGCCACCATGGTGCTGCGCCCCTTCAACAGCGACACCCTGGCCGTCGTGGCCTACCAGCTCGCGCGCGACGAACGCCTGGGCGAGGCCGCCCTGCCGTCGCTGGCCCTGGTGCTGGTGGGCCTGATCCCCGTGATCATGCTCAGCTGCACGCTGCGCGCCGAGCGCCCGGGCACGGCCCGCTGAGCCTGCGCCGTCGGGCACTGCCAAGCGCGGCCCGGCAAACCCGGCTACGCTCGCGCCATGCATGCCAGAGTCCTGCGCTATCTCGACGAAGTGGTCCGCCGCGGTTCCATCCGCAAGGCGGCCGAACATCTGCACGTGGCCCCCACGGCCGTCAACCGCCAGATCCTCGACCTGGAGGCCGAGCTGGGCACGCCCCTGTTCGAGCGCATCCACAAGCGCCTGCGCCTCACCCCGACGGGCGAGATGGTGCTGGCCCATGTGCGCGCCACGCTGCGCGAGCATGCGGCGCTGCGCGAGCGCATTGCCGAACTGCAGGGCGCGCGCAGCGGCGAGATCACCGTGGCCGCGACCACGGGGCTGGCCGGCTCGCTGCTGCCCTCGCTGGTGCATGAATTCCGCCAGCGCCACCCGGGCATCGTGGTGCGCATCATCGACCTGCCCCTGAGCGACATCGCGGCCGCCGTGGAAGGCGGCGACGCCGACCTTGGCCTGGCCTACGACCTGTCCGAACGCCCCGCGCTGCGCGCGCTGGCCACCAGCGAATGGCAGATCGGCGCCATCGTGCCGCCCCGGCATGCGCTGGCACGCCAATCGTCCGTGCTGCTCAGCGAGTGCATAGGCCATCCGCTCATCCTGCCCGCGCCGCCGCTGTCCATCCGCAGCCTGCTGGACGAAGCCTTTGCGCGCAACGCCATCGAGGTCACGCCCGTGGCCGAATCCACCTCCATGGCGCTGATCCAGCGCCTGGTCATGCTGGGCGAGGGCATTGCCCTGCTCAACCCGCTGGACGTGATGGAGGAGCGCAGCCGCAATGCCCTGGTCTTCGTGCCTTTGCGCGATGCGCATCTGCGGCGGCAGACGCTGGTGCTGACCGGCCGGGCCAGGGGGCAGTTGAGCGCGGCGGGCGAGCTGATGGCCCAGTCCATCGGCCAGGCGCTGGCAAGGCTGTTTGCCGGGGGGCGGTGAGTCTTAGGCACTTGTCCACTTTTTGTGGACACATCGGGCGGAATTCAGCGCTATCGGCAATGGCGTGTCCTTCCTAGACTGGCGGCTTTTCCATTTCGAAGAAGAGAACGCCATGACCTTGATCGCACTGAACGCCGATGTACTCGTCACCATGGATGCGCAGCGCCGCGAGATCCGCGACGGCGCCCTGGTGGCCGACGGCCCGGCCGTGCAATGGGTGGGCGCCACGGCCGATCTGCCGCCGCAGTACCGCCGCATGGTGGACGACGGCACGGCTCAGGTGCTGGACATGCGCGGCCGCGTGGTGATGCCGGGCCTGGTCAACACGCACCACCACATGTACCAGAGCCTCACGCGCGCCGTGCCTGCCGCGCAGGATGCGGAGCTGTTCTCGTGGCTCACCAACCTGTACATGCTGTGGTCGCACCTCACGCCGGAGATGATCCACGTCTCCACCCAGACCGCCATGGCCGAGCTGATGCTGTCGGGCTGCACCACCACCAGCGACCACCTGTACCTGTATCCGAATGGCGCTCGGCTGGACGACTCCATCGCCGCGGCGCAGCAGATGGGCATGCGCTTTCATGCGGCGCGCGGCTCCATGAGCCTGGGCCGCAGCAAGGGCGGCCTGCCGCCCGACGCGGTGGTGGAGGAAGAGGAAGCCATCCTGCGCGACAGCCTGCGCCTGATCCAGCAGTACCACGACAGCGCACGCCACTCCATGCTGCGCGTGGTGCTGGCGCCATGCTCGCCGTTCTCGGTGACGCGCGAGCTGATGCGCGAGTCCGCCGTGCTGGCGCGTGCGCACGGCGTGTCGCTGCACACCCACCTGGCCGAGAACGACAACGACGTCGCCTTCTCGCGCGAGAAATTCGGCCTCACCCCCGCGCAGTACGCCGAAAGCCTGGGCTGGGTCGGCCCCGATGTCTGGCATGCCCACTGCGTCAAGCTCGATGCCGAGGGCATTGCGCTGTTCGCGCGCACGGGCACGGGCGTGGCGCATTGCCCGTGCTCCAACATGCGCCTGGCCTCGGGCATCGCACCCGTGCGCACCATGCGCGATGCGGGCGTGCCCGTGGGCCTGGGCGTGGACGGCAGCGCCTCCAACGACGGCGCCCACATGCTGGGCGAGGCGCGCCAGGCCCTGCTGCTGCAGCGCGTGGGCCACGGCCCTGCCGCCATGGGCGCGCGCGAGGCGCTGGAGATCGCCACGCTGGGCGGCGCGCGCGTGCTGGGGCGCGACGACATCGGCGCGCTGGCGCCGGGCATGTCGGCCGACTTCGTGGCCTTCGACATGGCGGGCGTGGGCTACGCGGGCGCAGGCCATGACCCCGTGGCCGCGCTGGTGTTCTGCACGCCCACCGACGTGTCCACCAGCGTCATCAACGGCCGTGTCGTGGTCCGCGACGGGCTGCTGCTCACCGCCGACCTGCCGCGCGTGCTGACCCGCCACCGCGAGCTGGCCCGCACGCTGTTCGAGCGCGCAGCAGGCCGCTAATTTCTCCCTGCAGCGCGGCAGGCCGGCACCCAGGCCATCGCGGGTGCCGACCTGCCGCGCTGCGCCATTCCCCCGAAGCATCTCCAGGAGGCTCGAAGACCCGGACAGCACTTTCAGGACCCCACCCTTTTCCGGCACCACTGCCCCGACATACATACAAGCGCCTCTGAAGAGGCCAACGGCCAGGACACAAGGAGACAAGACAATGGAACAACTGCTTTACAAGGTGGAAGACCGTCCGCCAATGCTCATCACCACGGTGCTTCTGTCGCTGCAGCACCTGCTGGCGGCGCTGGGCGGCATCATCGCCGTGCCCCTGGTCTTCGGCGGGGCGCTCAAGCTGCCGGCCGACCAGATCGTGGCGCTGGTGAATGCAGCGCTGCTGGGCTCGGGCGTGGTCACCATCGTCCAGTGCAGGGGGGTGGGGCCCTTGGGCATACGGCTGCCCTGCGTCATGGGCACCAGCTTCGCCTTCGTGGGCGCGGGCATCAGCGTGGGGCTGGAGCATGGCGTGGCCGGCATCCTGGGCTCCTCGCTGGTAGGGTCGCTGGTGATGATCGTGGGCAGCTACTTCATGCCCGTGATCCGCCGCTTCTTCCCGCACACCGTGACCAGCGTGGTCGTGACCATGATCGGCCTGTCGCTGACCCCCGTCGCCGTGGACTGGGCTGCGGGCGGCATGGGCCGCAGCGACTACGGCGCGATCGGCCACCTGGCCATCGCCGGCTTCGTGCTGGTGCTGGTGATCGGCTTCGTGCAGTGGGGCAGGGGCATCGTCTCTGCCTCGGCCGTGGTGCTGGGCATCGCCTGCGGCTATGTGCTGTGCCTGGCGCTGGGCCTGATCGACTTCACCCAGGTGAGCGAGGCCGCGGTCTTCGCCATCCCGCAGCCGCTGACCTTCGGCATGACGTTCCCGGTGGCCGGCATCGTCGCCATGTCCATCGCTTTTCTGGTGACCATCGTCGAGACCACGGGCACCTTCATGGCCCTGGGCGCGGCCACGCAGACGCGCATCGACGGCAAGCGCCTGTCCAGCGGCATGCTGTGCGACGGCGTGGGCTCGGCCTTCGCGGCCGTGATGTCCAGCCCTCCGCTGTCCACCTTCGCCCAGAACGTGGGCGTGGTCTCGCTGACCGGCGTGGCCAGCCGCCATGTGGTCATGCTGACGGGCGTCATGCTGCTGCTGGCCGGCCTCTTTCCTGTGCTGGGCGCACTGGTGGTGACGATTCCGCAGCCCGTGCTCGGCGGCGCGGGGCTGATGATGTTTGCCATGATCATTTCTGCCGGCATCCGCATGCTCAGCGGCGCCGAGCACTCGCGGCGCGCCAGCCTGATCATCGCGGTCTCGCTGAGCTGCGGCCTGGCGGTCACGGTGCGCCCGGACCTGCTGGCCCGCATGCCTACCTTCGTGCGCGAAGTCTTCGGTTCGGGCATTACCGTCGGCGCCCTGGTCGCGGTGGGGCTGAACCTGCTGCTGCCCGGCCGCGAGGTCGATGCCCATCCCGAGGAAGCCGTGGCCTGAGGCGCATTTTCATGGGCCTACACTGCGGCCCATGAACACCACCGCCCCCCGCACCGACATCACCATCTACCACAACAACCGCTGCAGCAACTCGCGCGGCGCGCTGGCCCTGCTGCGCGACAACGGCATAGAGCCGACCATCGTCGACTACATCGCCCAGCCCCTGGACGCTGAGCAACTGCAGGCCCTGGTCCGGCAGCTGGGCATGCCCGTGCGCGAGCTGCTGCGCAGCAAGGAAGCCGTCTTCGCCGAGCTGGGCCTGGGCGATGCATTGGCCAGCGATGCGCAGTTGATCGCCGCCGTGGCCGAGCACCCGGTGCTGCTCAACCGCCCCATCGTCGTCACGCCCAAGGGCGCGGCGCTGTGCCGCCCGCCGGAGAAGGTGCTGGCGCTGATCTGAGATGCACGGCGAGGCTTCTAAGCCTCGCCTAAGTCTGCCCCTTCAGACTTCTCCCCAACGCAGCAAGGAACGCTGCTTTTGAGGAAAGGTCTGCCATGAACAAGATTCTGTCGACTCCCCGTCGTCTGGTGCTGGCCCTGGTGGCCGCAGGTGCCATCGGCGCCCTGGGCGCCACGGGCGCCGGTCTGGTTGGTGTGGTGCATGGCGATGCGCGTGCCGCCACGTCGCTGTTTGCGCCTGCGGCACAGCCTGCTTCTGCCGCTTCTCCTGCTTCTCCCGCCGGCGCCGTGGCGGCGCCCAACTTTGCCGACATCACGGCGCGCAATGGCGCGGCCGTGGTCAACATCAGCGTGGTCGGCAGCTCGCGTGCCATGGGCGAGGACGGCGACGAGGCCGCAGCGCGCCAGGGGCAGCAGGGCGTGCCGGGCATGGACCCCAACGATCCGTTCTTTGAATTCTTCCGCCGCTTCGGCGTGCCCGGCATGCCGGGCATGGGCCAGGGCCAGCCCCAGCGCGACGTGCCCACGCGCGGCGAAGGCTCGGGCTTCATCGTCTCCAGCGACGGCCTGATCCTGACCAACGCCCACGTGGTGCGCGGCGCCAAGGAAGTGACCGTCAAGCTGACCGACCGGCGCGAGTTCAGCGCCAAGGTGCTGGGCGCCGATCCCAAGACCGACGTGGCCGTGCTGCGCATCGAGGCGAAGAACCTGCCCACGGTGTCGCTGGGCAAGACGGCCGATCTGCGCGTGGGCGACTGGGTGCTGGCCATCGGCTCGCCCTTCGGCTTCGAGAGCAGCGTGACGGCCGGTGTGGTCAGCGCCAAGGGCCGCACCCTGCCGGACGACAGCTTCGTGCCTTTCCTGCAGACGGACGTGGCCATCAACCCCGGCAACTCGGGCGGCCCGCTGTTCAATGCGCGCGGCGAGGTGGTGGGCATCAACAGCCAGATCTACTCGCGTTCGGGCGGCTACCAGGGCGTGTCCTTCGCCATTCCCATCGAGGTGGCCACGCGCGTGCAGCAGCAGATCGTGGCCACGGGCAAGGTGCAGCATGCGCGGCTGGGCGTGGCCGTGCAGGAGGTGAACCAGGCCTTTGCCGATTCCTTCAAGCTCGACCGTCCCGAAGGCGCCCTGGTGTCCAGCGTGGATAAGAACGGCCCTGCCGCCAAGGCGGGACTGGAGCCCGGCGACGTGGTGCGCAAGATCGATGGCCAGCCCATCGTGGGCTCGGGTGATCTGCCGGCCTTTGTGGGCCAGGCGCTGCCGGGCCAGAAGGTCACGCTGGAGATATGGCGCAACGGCGAGGCCCGCACGCTCAGCGCCGTGCTGGGCGATGCCAGCGACAAGGCCGCCAAGGTGGCCAAGGACAAGCCCGACGCCGGCAAGGGCAAGCTGGGCCTGGCCCTGCGCCCGCTGCAGCCCGAGGAAAAGCAGCAGATCGGCGTGAAGGACGGCCTGGTCGTTGCCGACGCCGCAGGCCCGGCGGCCGAGGCCGGCATCACGCAGGGCGATGTGCTGCTGTCCATCAATGGCTCGCCTGCCGGAGATATCGAGGCCGTGCGCGCCGCCATGGCCAAGGCCGGCAAGACCGTGGCCGTGCTGATTTGGCGCGATGGCAACAGGATATTTGTTCCCGTACGTCTCGGGTAAGCGAAAGGAGGTAAGGGACTGAAAAGCACCTGCACACTGAATTGATCGCACAGCCCCGGCACGAATGTGCCGGGGCTTATTGCATGGGGAATTCAACCGGCCAGTGGCTGGCGATTCCTGCATTCGTGCGGCAATGTGATGGTTGTATTCTGTGAATTCGCGTCCTTTTGCGTTAGCGGTGTTTCAAATTGTGACGATTTGAGATAGAGCGAATACGCTTAGACTGCCGGCCCATCCAGGCGGGCGTGCACCGTTCTGGTTTCAGGAAGAAGCGCCCGCAAGGGCCCATGGCAAAACAGGAAGGGCATGCTTTGAAGCAGGACTACAGCTTGCAGGCGGCGGGTTTGGGCGCATCGTTCGGCGCGCGCGTCATCCTGGCTGAGGTGGACTTCACGCTGCCCACCCACGGCATCACGGCCCTGCTGGGCCCCAGCGGCTCGGGCAAGTCCACGCTGCTGCGCACGCTGGCCGATCTCAATGCCGCCAATCCGCGCTTTCGCCGCTGGGGCAGCGTGCGCTACGCGGGCCAGGAATGGACCGGCGCCATGCAGGCGCCGCGCCTGGTGCAGCAGCAGGCCCGGCTGATGATGGCCAGCACCTTCGACGCCATCGTCGAGCTGGCCCGGCCCCGCCTCAAGCTGGTGCCGCATGCGCTGCGCGACTGGTGCCGCGCGCAGGTGCAGGCCTTCGGCTTTCCCGAGCTTGCGCTGATGTTCGACCAGCCGGCGCTGCAGCTGTCCCCCGTGCAGCAGCGTGCCGTGGCCATCCTGCGCGAGGCGCTGGCCGAGCCGGCCCTGCTGATGGTGGACGAGCCCACGGCAGAGCTTGAGGGCTACGAGGCCTTCGTGCTGCTGGAGCTGCTGCGCCAGGTGGCCCAGCGCACGGCCGTGCTGATGAGCACGCACCACCAGCAGCACGCACAGGCCGTGGCGCAGGACATGCTGCTGCTGGCCGGCGGCCGCATTGCCGAGGCGCAATCCATGGAAGCCTTCCAGCGTGCGCCGCTGTCGCTGGCGGGCCAGCAGTTCCTGCGCACCGGCAGCTGTGCCGTGGCCTCGCCCGATGCGCGGGCCGAAGACCTGGAGGAGGGCGTGCCCCTGCCTCCTCCGCTGCCTGCAGCGGCCGTGGCCGCGATCTCCGAATTCCTGTCGGACGCAGTGGCCGCCGAGCCTGCATCCGAGCCCATGCCTGCACCTGAGCCCGTGCCTGCGCCGGTACCAGCACCAGCGCCCGCACCGGCACCCGCTGCCGCAGCCCGGCCGCGCGCCGTCAATCCCTCCGTGCTGGTGGACTGGCAGCCGCTGGTGGCCGACCCGCAGGCCGTGCCGGCCAGCCGTGGCCCCAGCGGCTTTGCCTGGCTGGTGCCGGGCCGGCTGGCGGGCGCGCCGCAACCGGGCGTGGTGCAGTCCATGGACTTCGACCTGAAGGCCCTGCGCGGCTGCGGCGTCACCGTGCTGATCACGCTGACCGAAAACGACCTGCCGCAGGAGCCGCTGCAGCGCCATGGCCTGCGCAACCTGCACCTGCCGGTGCGGGACCACGAATCACCGTCGGTGGCCCAGATCCAGATGCTGCTGGCGCGCATGTCGGCCATGCTGCGCGCGGGCGAGGTGCTGGCCGTGCACTGCCTGGCCGGCCTGGGCCGCACGGGCACGGTGCTGGCCGCATGGCTGGTGCGCGAGGGCCTCACCGCCGACGAGGCGCTGCGCCGCGTGCGCCTCATCGATGCCCAGTACGTGCAGTCCCAGGCCCAGGAGGACCTGCTGTATGCGTACGAAGTGGCACTGCTGCTGAAGATGGGCTGACCGATCACATCCATTCACAAAAAAGGAAAGCTGCAATGAGCCTGGATAACGTTTTGAGCGAGGTGGCCGGTTCGGTGCCCGAATGTCTGGCCATCGGCTATGTGGATGCCGCCTCCGGCATGCTGCTGGCCATCCGCACGGTGGACTCGCATCCGCGCGAAGTCATCGATCTCGTGGCCGCTGCCACGGCCGACCTGTTCAACGGCCCCAACGTCTCGATGATCGAGAGCCTGTTTAAGAAGTCGCGCGGCCTCAAGGACGACGGCCACCACTACTTCCAGGAACTCATCGTCAACAGCGACAACCTCATCCACGTCTTCCTGCGCGGCAAGCTCATGCCCGACTACGTGGCCGTCTTCGTCTGCCGGCGCACGGCCAACCTGGGCATGGCGCTGACCAAGGCCCGCATGGCCATGCCGAAGATTGAAGCGGCGGTGTGACCGCCGCTCACCCCCTGAGTCGCTGCGCGCCTTCCCCCTCTCTAATCGCTTCGCGAAGGAGGGGGACGACAGCCTCGCGGCGGGGCGGCGCGGCCGGCTTAGGCCCTTGCTCGCTGTCCCTGACGTTTGAGCGCGCCAGTTTCGGGCGGCATGTGCCTCAGAACTGAGCCAGCCTTGCAGGGAGCTATTCTTCTGCCATGCGCTTACTGCTTGTCGAAGATGACGCCATGATCGGCGAGGCCGTGCAGACCCTGCTGCGCGGCGAGGGCCATGCGGTGGACTGGGTCCGTGACGGCCTGCAGGCCGATGCGGCCCTGTGCCCCGGCCCGGGTGGCGGCCATGGCTATGACATGGTGCTGCTGGACCTGGGCCTGCCGGGGCAGGACGGTTTGCAGGTGCTGCGCCGCCTGCGCGGGCGCCGCGACCGCACGCCGGTGCTGGTGGCCACGGCGCGCGATGCCGTGCGCGACCGCATTGCCGGGCTGGATGCGGGGGCCGACGACTACGTGGTCAAACCCTATGACCTGGACGAGCTGCTCGCGCGGCTGCGTGCGCTGGCGCGCCGGGCGTCGGGCGCAATGGATCCGCTGTACGAGCGCGAAGGCGTGCGGCTCAATCCCGCCACGCGCGAGGCCAGTGTCGAGGGGCGCGACGTGGTGCTCTCGGGCCGCGAATGGGCGGTGCTGGAGACGCTGCTGGCGCGCCCGGGCAGCACGCTGTCGCGCCAGCAGATCGAGGACAAGCTCTACGGCTGGGGCGACGAGGTCAGCAGCAACGCCATCGAGGTCTACATCCACGGCCTGCGCAAGAAGCTGGGCGCGGGGCTGATCCTCAATGTGCGCGGCGTGGGTTACATGGTGCCCAAGCCATGACGGCGCCGGCTTCCTCTGTCATCGCCCGGCTGCGCGGCCGCCTGCCCGGCGCACTGGGCACGCGGCTGCTCATGTTCCTGGGCGCGGCCATCGTGCTCACGGCGCTGCTGCAGGGCCTGCTGGCCTACCGCAACGCGCTGCTGCAGACCGACACCCTGTTCGACTACCAGATGCAGCAGACCGCCTTTGCGCTGCGCGCCGGCCTGCCGGTGGATGCGCGCGGCAGGCCCCAGGGCACGCCGCCCGAGGATGAGAACCACGAATTCATCGTCCAGGTCTGGACCAACGAGGGCCTGCGCATTTTCGAGTCCGCGCTGGGTGCGGCATTGCCGCAGATGGCCGTGCTGGGCTTTGCCGATGTGCCCGCGCGCGGCACCGTCTACCGCGTGTTCTCGCTGCAGACGCGCTCGCAGGTGATCCAGGTGGCGCAGGACATGCGCGTGCGCCGCACGCTGGCGCGCGATGCCGCCTGGCAAAGCCTGCTGCCCATCGCCTTGCTGGCGCCCGTGCTGGCGCTGGCCGTGTGGTGGGTGGTGCGCAGTTCGCTGGCGCCCGTGCAGCGCGTGCGCCGCGAGCTGGCCGCGCGCCGCCCGCAGGACCTGGCCCCCGTGCCGGCCGAGGGCCTGCCCGACGAGGTGCGGCCCCTGGTGGCCGAGCTCAACGCGCTGCTGCAGCGCGTGGGCCAGGCCTTCGAGGCGCAGCAGCACTTCGTGGCGGACGCCGCGCACGAGCTGCGCTCTCCGCTGGCCGCGCTCAAGCTGCAACTGGTGGCCTTGCAGCGCGCGCCCGATGCGGCCGCGCATGACGAGGCCGTGCAGCGTCTTTCGGCCGGCATAGACCGGGCCACACGGCTCGTCGAACAATTGTTGACATTGGCGCGGCAGGAAGCCCAAGGCACGGTACAAGGCACGGCCCCAGGCCCGCAAGGCATGCAGGGGCCGCACGGCGCTGCCACGGCCGCACCTGCGGACGTGGACCTGCGCGAGGTGGTGGAGCAGGCCCTGGCGGACCAGGCCGTGGCGGCCCAGCAGCACGGCCTGGACATGGGCCTGAGCGAGTCCCCGCATCTGCGGCAGTCCTTTGCCGTGGCGGGCGACGCACAGGCATTGCAGATGCTGGTGCGCAACCTGCTGGACAACGCCATCAAGTACGTGCCGCAAGGCGGCCGCGTCGATGTGGGCTGGCGCAGCGATGCCCAGGGCCGCGCGCTGGTGGTCGAGGACTCGGGCCCCGGCATTGCCGAAAGCGAGCGCGAACTGGTGCTGCGGCGCTTTGTGCGCGGGCCTTCAGCGGCTTCTGCGGGCCAGCAGGCGCAGGGCAGCGGACTGGGCCTGGCCATCGTGCAGACCATTGCCCAGCGGCATGGAGCACGCCTGCTGCTCGACCGCTCGCCCACGCTGGGCGGCCTGCGCGTGCAGGTGATATGGCCGCCTGTGTCGGGCTGCTGACAGCGGCGCGTGGCGCGCAGGCTTGTCGGCCTGCAGCGCGGCCGGGATGCTTCCCGCCTGCGTCTGGCCGGGTCACAATCCCCAAATTGGTGCCGGCCCGCCTGCCTTCCCATTCCCTCATCAGGCGCGCGGGCAGTCTGCTTCCGTCGTCATTTCGAGAGGTATTTCATGGAGTCCCTTGTCCAGCGCCTGTCCCAGTCCGTGACCCAGGCGCATTCTCTGGAAGAGTTGACGCGGCCCCTGCTGCAAATGCTCGAAGAGAGTACGCATCTGGAGTCCACCTATCTCACCACCATCAACGAAGAACAGGGCCAGCAGCGCGTGCTGTACGCGCGCAACGCGAGCGAGATGCAGATTCCCGAAGGCCTGGTCGTCCCCTGGGGCGACACGCTGTGCAAGCGCGCCCTGGACGAAGGCCGCATGTACACGCCCGATGTCGGTGCCTGCTGGGGCGACTCCGAGGCCGCGCGTGAACTGGGCATTCGCACCTACGCCAGCGCCCCGGTACGCTTTTCCGACGGCCAGCTCTACGGCACGCTGTGCGCGGCCAGCAAGACCTCCCAGGCGTTGAGCACCGAGGCCCAGGGCCTGCTGCGCCTGTTCGCCAACCTCATCGCCGAGCGCGTGGAGCGCGAGCAGCTCATCACCAGCCTGAGCAAGGCCAACCAGGAGCTGGCGGCACTGGCCTTGCTGGACCCGCTGACCGGTCTGCCCAACCGGCGCTGCCTCACCGACGAACTGGGCCGGCTCATTGCACGCTGCGCACGCAGCCAGGAATGCGTGGTGGTGGGCTTCATCGACCTGGACCGCTTCAAGAACGTGAACGACGAGCACGGCCACGAGGCCGGCGACGCACTGCTGCGCGCCATGGGAGAGCGCCTGTCCTCCCATCTGCGCAGCGCCGACATGCTGGCGCGCTTCGGCGGTGACGAGTTCGTCTTCATCGGCGTGGGCCCGCTGTTCGGCAGCGAGGCCGACGCCGTATCGCGCGACCTGCAGCAGCGCCTGTCGGAGGCCTCGGTCATGAAGGTCGAGCTGCCCGATGGCAAGACGCTGGACTACGGCGGCGCCAGCGTGGGCGTGGTCTGCCTGCGGCCGGACTCCATTGACGCCGACGACGCGCTGCAAAAGGCCGATGCGGCCATGTACCGCGTCAAGATGGCACGCAGCCGCGGCGCCAGGGGCACCGCGCTGCATTGAGCCAGCCGCAGGCACTGGCCCGGCGGCCAGGGCCTGTTGCTGCCTTGCTCTGGCCTGTCTGGCGGCTTCTCGCGCGCGCTCTTCGCTCTTGTTTCTTTCCGTCTCAGCCTGCTGCCAGCATGGGCTGCCTGCGCTGCAGCTCCACGGCGGCATGCTGATGGCCGCTTGCCGCCTCCAGCTTGAAGGCGCCCACCGTGCGCACCAGATCGCCGGCCTGGCCGCGCAGGCTGGAGGCCGCGGCGGCCATCTCCTCCACCAGTGCCGAGTTCTGCTGGGTGGCCTGGTCCATCTGCGTGACCGCCTGGCCGATCTGGGCCACGCCCGAGCTTTGCTCGGAACTGGCGGCGCTGATCTCGCCCATCAGATCCGTCACGCGGCGTATGGCGTCCACCACCTCGGCCATGGTCGTGCCGGCCTGGTCGGCCAGCGCGCTGCCGTTGTGCACGCGGCTGGTGCTGTCGGTGATGAGCTGCTTGATCTGCTTGGCGGCCTCGGCGCTGCGGCTGGCCAGGCCGCGCACCTCGGTGGCCACCACGGCAAAGCCTCGGCCCTGTTCGCCGGCGCGTGCCGCTTCCACGGCCGCGTTCAACGCCAGGATGTTGGTCTGGAAGGCAATGCCATCGATCACGTTGATGATGTCGGCGATCTGCCGGCTCGATTCGCTGATGCCGCGCATGGTATCGACCACCTGCCGCACGACTTCGCCGCCCTGCTCGGCCACGGTGGAGGCGCCCAGGGCCAGCTGGTTGGCCATCTGCGCGTTGTCGGCGTTCTGGCGCACGGTGGAGCTGAGCTGCTCCATGGAGGCTGCCGTCTGCTGCAGCGCGCTGGCCTGGCTTTCGGTGCGCGAGGACAGGTCCTGGTTGGCCTGCGCGATCTGCCCGCTGGCCGCCGCCACGCTGACCGATCCCTGGTGCACCTGGCGCACCACGCCGCGCAGCCCCTCCTGCATGGTCTGCAGCGCGCGCAGCAGCATGGACACCTCGTCCTTGCCGCGCACATCGATGTGCCGCGTCAAATCGCCTGCCGCCACGGCATCGGCCGTATGGATGGCCTGTCGCAGCGACCGCGCCATGTTGCGGATGATGGACCAGCCCAGCAGCACTCCCAGCAGCACGCCCCCGATGATGGAGCCCACGGCCACCGCAAAAATCACCTGGTACAGCGATTGCGCGGCCTCGTATTCCTCCTTGGCGACGCGGGTCTGCAGCGCGGTCAGCTGCACGATCACATCACGCAGCGGCGCGTACAGCGCCTCGTCCTTGTCGATCAGCAGCTGCCGGGCCAGCTCCAGGTCACCGGACAGCAGTGCCTGCTGGGCCGGCTTCAGAAAGCCCTGCAGGAACAGCGCGCGCACGGCCTCGAAGCGGTCGGCCAGCTGCGCCTCTTCCTCTGTCATCCGGGTCTGGCGGAACGAGGCCCAGGCCTTGTTCACGTCGTTGATGTTGGTCTGTATCTCCTGCTGCTTTTGCTGCGTGTATTCGGGCAGGTGCACGGCAATGGCGCCCGAGACCGCATTGCGGTTGCGCAGCAGCAGGCGCTGCACTTCCAGCAGATCGCCCAGTGCGACCAGGCGCTCTTCATAGACCACCTTGAATCGGCGGTTGGACTCGCTGATTCCATAAAGCCCGAAAGCGCCGATCACGATCATGAGCAGTGAGAGAAAACCAATCAAGGCGGTCAGGCGAGTCGATAACTTGAAATTATTCATACTGCGTCCTTTGCATGCATTGCGGATGGTTGGTGGGTACTCGCGTTGTCAGGCCGCCCCGTGATGGCTCACATCTCTCGCAAAAAGAACTCGGTCGTGAAAATGAGATTTCATTCACGGTAAATGCCCGGTCTGCACAAAGGCTCACAGACATCCGGAAACGGCGATGCTGGCTTGCCGATGGCCTGCGTGGCCAATGGCGATCCATGTTGTATTGGTTTGTAAACTATTTGTTACAAACTATAGTATGAATCGGATGGGGCAGGCAATACCAGCTTTTCAGGTATTCGCCCTGGCCTGATAGGGGTTCTCTGCCCATTGCTGCGGCAGGAAGAGACGGCCTGTTCTCTTGACCGTCCCTGGCCGGCGCCGCGCGCCGGACGGGCCCGCCTAGAATCCGCGTTTGCGCGTGGCCGCTGGCACGCTTTCACGAAAGAGATCTATGAAACCCAAAACACTGGCCGGTGCGCTGGCCGCCCTCTGCGTGGCTGCGGCCGGACTGCTCTATGCATCGCCCTATATCGCCCTGCACCAGATCGGCAAGGCCGTGGAGCGCCGCGACGCCCAGGCCCTGTCCGGCTACGTGGACTTCCCTGCGCTGCGCGAAAGCATCAAGGGCCAGATGATGGCCAGGCTGCAATCCCAGATGGGCGGCTCGGGCGACAGCGCCTCCAACCCCCTGGCCGGCTTTGGCCAGCAACTGGCCCAGGGCCTGGTCAGCCAGTTCACCGAGGCGCTGGTCTCGCCCGACGGCGTCATGCTCATGCTGGAAAAAGGCAAGCCCGGCAAACCCGCGGACGTGGCCGCCGCAGGCGTGGGCGTGGACACCCAGGGCGGGCCGCCGCGCAAGGACTACTCCGTGGAGTACCAGGGCTGGTCCAAGGTCTTCGTGCACCCGCGCGGCGAGCCGGGCGGCTTCGTCTTCAGGCGCGAAGGCCTGATGGGATGGAAGCTGGTGGCCGTGAAAATGGATTGACAGGGGCGGGCCTGCGGCCTTCGCCCCGGCGCTTTATCCCTGGTGCAGTACCTTCATCACATGGCGCTTGCCCAGCCGCAGCGCACGGGCATCGGCCTCCTGCCGCGTGTCGCAGCCCTGGTCTTCGGTGACTGCTCCCAGGGCCTTGCCGCTGGCCACCTCCAGCAGCGTGGCGCGGGGCAGCCAGGCGCCGGGCGTGACATCGCTGGGCAGTGATGCTGGCGTGATCCGCACGCCCATGTAGAGAAGACTGTCCATGGCTTGCCAATATCCCGGGGGGCTCAGCCTGCCAGCGGCGGGCGCGGCAGGGCCAGCCACTGCTGGACGGCGGGGTGCTGCCACTGCCGGCGCGCATAGGCGGCCAGCAGCGCAGGCACGGCGTCGCCGTTGAGCACCAGGCGGTTGAGCATCAGCGCCAGGTCCACATCGGCAATCGACCACGGGCCGGCGATGTGGTCGCCCTCCGAGCGGATGAAGGCTCCGGCCACCGAAAACAGCTTGCGCGCCGCCGCCTGGCCCGCATCCGACAGCGGCGTGGGCGTGGGGCGGTAGAACACCACCTCGGTGCTGCGCTCCGAGCGCAAGGCCATCAGATCGCTGCGCAGCCAGGCCTGGACCTGGCGCACACGGGCGCGCGCCTGCGCATCCTGGGGGTAGAGCGGTGCGCCGCCAAAGCGGTCCTGCAGGTACTCGCAAATCGCCGAAGACTCCGACAGGCTGAAATCGCCGTCCACCAGCGTGGGCACCCGTGCCGTGAGCGATGCCGCCACATAGTCCGCCCCGGTGTTCTGTCCCACCGAAAGGTCCAGCGTGCGCAGCTCGAAGTCAATCCCCTTGACCTTCAGCGACACGAACACGGACAGGGCATAGGGAGAGGTGAATTGCGAATCGGCGTACAGCAGCATGAGGGCCTTCCAGGGAAACTGCATGGGGATGGGGGCACCGATGGTAGCCGAGTGGGCAGCCGGATGGCCGGGCCGGCCATGCCTCGGCCCAAACCCCGCAGTCCCAGGATCACACCTTCAGCGACCGCTCGATATCCGTCAGCTTGTAGCGGGCCAAGGCGAGGTTGCCACGGGCCTTGTCCAGCACCAGGTAGAGAAACAGCCCGGGGCTGTTGGGGATGAGGCGGATCAAATGGTATTGGTCGCCCAGGGTGATCAGAATATCTTCAATGCCCTTGCGCAGTCCCAGCGACTCCATGGTCTTGAGCTTGGCCCGCACCACCTGGGTATTGCCTGCCGCAGCAAGCTCCAGATCCACGCCGCTGCCCGCCTGGGCCAGGCACATCCCGCTGTGATGGTCCACAAGGGCCGCCGCCATGGCGCCTTCGATGGAAATAATGGATTGCATGGATTGGGACAGATTGCTTGACATTGAAACTTCTCTTTTTCTGGAATCGGTGTTGTCACCGGATGAAAATCGGGCTGAGAGCTTTTGCAGCTCTTCGATCAGAACAAACCAAAGTGTTTCTGAACTGCTGTCGGGTAATCGGTAAAGCTGAATGGATTCATGGTGCGGCATCCGCATTTGCTTGAGCGCTATTTCTTCCATGATGGCGCTTGGCATCATAAAAATGCGTACGCAACGCACGGCCTCATTCAATGCTCTCTGAAACAATTCCCTGGCCTGATGCACGGCGCCGGGTCCGATCAGTAGTACCAGGGCGCCCGGCGCCGAGGGCTCGCACAGCGGCTCATCCCTCCCCGGAGGTCCGCCCCAGTCGATGACAGGGGCGCTTTCCGAGTCCGCCAGCCTCACGGCAACCCGCGGCTTACCGGGGGCGTAGGCCACGCCCAGCTTGGCCAGGGCGCGGCCGCCCAGGCTGGAAGTCAAATCGATCACCCGAACGCCACAAGACATTTTTCAAGCACACAAGACAGAGGACACCGCCAGGCGACGGAATGCTGTGAACTCTATATCAATTAGTTACATGTGTTTCTTGCTGCTTGAAAGACTTGGGTGGGAAAAGGGAATTGGATGCCTTGAGAAAATGCAAACAATTGTGAATTGAAGGCCAATTTTTTTATTTCTGTAGGCATCTTCTGACAGAAAGTGCACGTCAATGCGAAGAGTGCAGAAAATAGCAAACAGATACAATCGTTGCCAGACCAGCCCATTGTCGGGCGCCAATCACCCATTCAGCGCTGAATAACAAGGGCTTCCATGCGCGGCATCCGCTCCATCCTGTCCAGGCTCGGCCTGCGTTCCGATTCCCCAAGCTCCCAACTGAAGGCCTTGTACAGCACCCAGGCCGTCCTCGAGCTCGATCCCCAGGGCCACATCCTCTTCGCCAACGCGCAGTTTCTGGACCTCATGGGCTATGAGCTGGACGAGCTGCGCGGGCAGCACCACCGCATCTTCCTGGACCCGGCGGATGCGCAGGCCAGGGACTATCGGGACTTCTGGGCACGGCTTGCGCGCGGGCAGGCCTTTGTGGGCCGGTGCCGGCGCATCGACCGCCAGGGACGGGAGGTCTGGCTGCAGGCCAACTACAGCCCCGTGCTCGACAGCCGTGGACAGGTGCTGCGGGTCGTCAAGTACGCCATGGATATCTCGGCCGAAGTGCTGCGCGATGCCGAAGCCAGCAGCCAGCTGGCGGCGGTAGGCAGGGCCCAGGCCGTGATCGAGTTCGGTCTGGACGGCAGCATCCTGCGCTGCAACCGCAATTTTCTGCAGGCCATGGGCTATGCATCCGAAGACGAGCTGGTCGGCCGGCACCACAGCATGTTCGTGGCCCCGCAGGAGCGCAGCTCGGCCGAGTACGCGGCCTTCTGGGCGCACCTGCCGCAGGGCAAGCACTACCGGGGCCAGTTCCGGCGCATAGGGCGCCTGGGCAACGATGTCTGGATCGAGGCCAACTACAGCCCCGTGCTCAACCAGTCCGGCCAGCCCTTCAAGGTGGTGAAGTACGCCACCGACATCACGCAGCGCTACGAGGCCACGCGCCTGGTGCAATCGGCTTTCGAGCAACTGCAGCAATTGGTGCGCGACAGCGCGGCCCAGGCGCATGACGCGCATGCCCAGGCGCGGGACGTGACGCGCATTGCCCAGCGCGGCGACGTGGCCCTGGACAGCGCGGTCGACGCCATGTCCAGCATCTCCAGCAACTCCCGGCGCATCGGCGAGATGGTGGGCCTGATCGATGGCATTGCCTTCCAGACCAATCTGCTGGCGCTCAACGCCGCCGTCGAAGCCGCGCGTGCGGGCGAGCAGGGGCGCGGGTTCGGTGTCGTGGCCGGCGAAGTGCGCAGCCTGGCCCAGCGCTGCGCCGAGGCGGCCAGGGAGGTCAAATCCGTCATCGGCGCGTCTGCGGCCAGCGTGCAGCTGGGCTTCGAGCGTGTGAATGAATCCGGCGACATGATGAAGCAGATGCGCGCGGCTGCCGTGAATGCCAGCGACATCATGGACACCATCATCCAGGCCTCGCAGGCGCAGGACACGCGCCTGGGCGAGGTGCGCGAAGCCGTGCTGAGGCTGGAGAACGTCGTCGTCCAGAGCTGAGCCGCGCCCCGCTCATCCCAGGCGGCCCATGCCGCCTTCAAAGACATCGCGCACGTCACGAAAGGTCTGTGAACCCCATTCATCACGGTGCTCGCCATGCAGGGCGGCCGCCACGTAAACGATCTCCGACAACTGCGAGATGCGTGCTGCCATGCCGTGCGCCACGACATGGGTCTCCGTGTTCTGGTAGTCGCCCATTTGCATCAGCACCTGCGCCAACTGCTGGACCTCGTAGTTGGCCTCGCGGGCCAGTTCGCGCCACTGCGATGGCGTTGCACCGGTGTCCAGCCTCGCTTGCAATTCGTACAGCGTGGTGCGCGGAAACACGATCCCGTCCACCGGCGTCTCTGATATCTGAGCCAGCGCCTGGGCCGCTACTGCCAGCAGGCGGGTGCGTGGGCCTGACTCCGCATCGCCGGGCACCAGCCGCGCCGAATTGATGCAGGCGGCCACGTCAAACGCCGTGTTATGCAGATCGCACGTCGAGCCGGGCTGCGCCGCGTGGCGTGCCACATCGCTGGCGATGCGCAGCAGGCGGTCGGACTCCCCGCTGTGCCGGTGCTTCTCGTCGGTCATCGCGGCCTGCGTGAGTGCTTCAGCGGCCTGCAGGAACAGCGCGCGGTCCGCCTTGGCGAGTTTCTTGCGCGATGGTTTTGCGCCGGCATGCTTCATGGACCTCCTTCGAGCAACGTACAGGCGCAGCAAAGGAGCCGCCTGAGGGGTCAGGTAGTATTTGGCGCTTGTAGTGACAACGCCCCATAGGCTATCAAACGAAAATTTGATCGTCAACAGTTTATATAAAAAATGTTTGATTTCTCTGCGCGCCTGACGGAGGAAAGAAATAGGCTGGGCCTGAGCCAAGAGGCGTTTGGCGCTATCGCGGGAGTGTCAAAGATGTCCCAACTCAACTATGAGAAGGGCGTCAGAAAGCCTGATGCGGGTTACCTCATGGCTGTCGCCGAGCAGGGAGTGGACGTCGCCTACCTGCTGACAGGTCAACGTTTGTTTGACCCGAACGCCATCCAGCACGAGCGCCCCGAACCCACCCTCGCGGCCCGCCTGCAGCAGGAGCGCCAGCGCCTGAACCTTAGCGAAGCCGAACTCGCCCGCAAGGCCGGCCAAGCCAAACAGGTCCTGCAGCAATTCGAGTCCGGCGCCCTCGTTCCCGACGCCACGGCACTGCAGCAATTGCACCTTGCCGGCGTCGATATCGGCTACGTGCTGCTGTCCCTGCGCTCCCATGCGCCCGACGCCGATGTACAGGCACTGCTGGCGCATTACGGCAAGGCGACGGACGCTGGGCGTGCGCTGGTGCGAGGGGTGGCGGAGCTGGCCGGGCGGGGGTGAGGCTCACCCTCCACAAGGTTCAGTGTCTTGTCGCCCGGCCCAGCGACGTGCGCGGCTTGCCGTGCAGAAGGCGCCGCAGGACATAGGGCAGGCGCCAGGCGGGCCGCAGCGATGGGCCTGTGCGCTCCACAAAGAGTAAAACCGCTGCAACAGCCATGGCCGGCAGGTGCCAGGCCGCGGGAAAGGCGAAGGGCGCCAGCATCCACGGCCAGCATGCCGTGGCGCATGCCACGCCGGTTCGCAGTCCGTGCTGCAGGCTGTCCCGGTTGGCCGTGGGGCCGCTGGCGGCCACGGGGTACAGCCTGTGGCAGGCATTGTGGGCGCGCGTTCCTGCGGGCGATGAACTCCACAGGACCGCCACGGCAATGCAGGCAAGAATGAGCGCGGGATGCGCGGCTGCGTGCAAGAGGGCGGCAAGCGGCACCATGACCAGGCCGGCTGCCATCCACACCAGCGCATAGCCCGCAAGCAGCAGGCCCGCCGCCAGCAGGCGCCGGCGGGCCACGCTCGATCGCATGGCGTGGCGCACCTGCCGCAGTGCCAGCAGCGGCATCATGGCCAGGACCATGGCCAGCCATGCCACACCGAGGATGCCGAGCGTGTGCCCGTCCAGCACCAGCGGCGACAGGTCGGCCAGCGTGACCGAGGACAGCGAGCCGCACAGTGACAGGCCGGGCGTGGCAGGCGGGCTGATGGCCAGGCTGATGAAGCCTGCCCCCGACACGGCCATCAGTGCTGGCGCGGGAGCGGTCCGCAGGTCTCTCAGCAGCGCGTCCATACGCGGGCCTTAGCGGGTGGCGTCCTGTGCGACCACGCTCACGCGGTCCACGGTGATTTCGCGCCCGGGGTCGGCTTCGGGCTGTTCGATGGCCACGTTCAACTGGTCCAGACTGCCGCCTGCGTCCAGGATGGCCTGCGTGGCATCGGTGATGTCGATGGTGGCGCCCAGTCCGTTGCCTCCATGCGGTCCGTCGCTGGCCGAGGCCTTGGCCAATCCGAACAGGGCGACGGTGTCTGCATGCCGTGCCGCCGCCCCGGGCGAGCCGATGGAGACCGTCAGCACGCCGCTGGGCGCATTGCCGCGAATGCCTTCCAGGTGAAGAAAGTAGCGCTGTGGCCGCGGCAGCGCGGCGCCTGCCTGTAGCAACTCGACCTTTGCGGCACCGGGGTCCGCGATCGATACGGTGGTCAGCCGCGGCGTGCGGCCCACGATGACCCGCTCCGCATTGGAGCCCAGTACACGCGGCGCGGGCGGCGGGACCGTCGAGAATTCTGCGGGCATGTCGATCTCCTGCGGTGTGAGGCCTGCCGTGCTGGCCGTGAGCGTGGTGGCGCCCGTGCCGCTGGTCAG
The DNA here is from genome assembly GCF_018437695.1 of Delftia sp. WY8. Classification (NCBI taxonomy): domain Bacteria; kingdom Pseudomonadati; phylum Pseudomonadota; class Betaproteobacteria; order Burkholderiales; family Comamonadaceae; genus Delftia; species Delftia sp. WY8. The sequence goes on along the minus strand of NZ_CP049795.1, from coordinate 2,281,363 downwards.
ATTGTCATAGTCAGGGGCCAGCGCACCGCCCGGCAGGGTTTCACCCGGATCATAGGAGGCCAGCTTTCCTTCGGTGTCCGGCATGACGAAGCCGCGGCCGGCAGGGCCGTTGCTCCAGGCGGCGCTGTTGTCCTGGATGTTGCCGGGCTGGGTCAGCCAGGCTGCCCAAAGCCGGTCCACATTGCAATGGTGCACCCAGAAAATCGGGTCCAGGGCGGCATAGTCGGGGTCTGACATGAATCCATAGGGCTCCTGCAGTCCGCCGACCATGATGTGAACCAGATTGTGCGGATTGGACTCAATGGCGCCAGTGTCGCTGCCGTCATGGGAAAAGGCGGTGATGCCACCGCCGTATTCCAAGGTGCCGGGAGCGCTGGTGAAGCGGTGGTAGTCCTGGCAACCCAGCGTGATATCACGGGGAATGTCAGGCGTTGGTCCCAGGCGCTTTGACCCATTGCGCCTGGCCTTGGCCAGGAAATTGGGAGAACCATCCGGCAATTTCTCTTCCAGGAAAGCCTGGGGTATGTTGCGTGCGGCCTGATTGCTGGAATTCAGGTAGTTCCAATAGGGAAGCGCCCAGTCCGCAGGGCCGCCAAGCTCCTTGACGGTCTTCGCCACAATGGCTTCGAATGCGGCGAGATAGCCGCGATGCCAGGGAAGAAAGTACCAGGTGCCATGCTGGCATTGGTCCCACATCTCCTCGGTTTCGGAGGTGGGTGGCAAGGGGTCCTTGGCCGAAAGCACGCCGGCACTGATCCAGCCGCTCTTGTTGATGCCATGAATGGCGGCAAGATATCTCCAGCTGGTCCTGTCCGTAATGGGAAGAGAGTAAAGGTGCCCCACGGCTTTGGAATACCAGATCAGCGTTTCATTCCAGACAGTTCCACCTTGATTGACATCACGACGAATTCCAGTCATTGCGTTCTCCTCCATGAAAGTTGGAGACTGGAGTGTATGAAGGCGGATTTTATTTTGCAAGGAATTGTTTTGTTTTATTGTGTCGGGTAGGGCATTTCAATTGATATTGAGATCGCATTCACACTGCGATCATCTCAATGGGATTGAATTGAGGATTTCCAGTATTGACCCATGGTAGGCATTGAGTCAGCTGACGGTGACGATTTTTTGTGTTGGAGCCGGGTTCTGGGTTCTTGCCATGGAGCTATCAAGGAAATGCATTGAGGGACGGCAGAGAGCGGTAAGCCCGGTTGTTTGCTTCGCGGCCGGTGAAATGAAAAAAGCCACCCGAAGGTGGCTTTTGTTTTCAGCCCTGGCGGCGGCGCATTCTTGCGATGCCGAACATGGCCAGAAGGGACGACAGCGCGATGATGCCCCATTCAGACAGGGTGGGAATCGCCGCAGTGCTGGCGGGTGCTGCCAGCACTGCAAAGCCTCCCGGATCCTGGATGGATTGGTTGGCTATGCCGTCGTTGTCGCCGAGCCCGCCGTCGGTCAGCGTCAACGTGGCGCTCAGCCGGTCCGATGCCAGCACAGCACGGTTGGCAGGCAGTTGGTACCAGTGTGGTTGAGCACATGCTGCGCCTTGGCAGTTGAAACCATCAGGGCTGGGGCCGTACTTCATGTATACCGCGCCTGCAGGCACCGGTGTGCTGAAGTTCAGGGTGACGGTTGCATCGCTGCCCAGGTTGCCGCTGCTGAGATTCAGCGAGAGCAGTCCAGAGGGGAAAGTCACGCCTTGCGGAGCGGTCGCGGGTGGCGTGGTGCTGAAGCTGGCGTTGCTCACCTGCCAACCGTTGGCTGTCTGCAGTGCGACCATTGCCTTGCTGCCTCCAGCGGTGGACCAGGGGGCTTCGCAGCTGTTGGCGCTGCCGCCGTTCAAGCCCTGGCACTGCCAGGTGTATTTGCCACTGGCGCTGGAGATCGCCGTAGCCGTGCCCGCGCTGCACAGGCCCGCTGCAGGGGCCAGTGCCGTGGCTTGGCCCGCCGCCGTGCCACAAGCGCCAGCGACTGGCACCTGTACATCAACGTTGTGCACGGTTCCTGTCGCGAAGCCCCCTGCAATGGGCTTGGCTGCTGCGGTGCTCTCGATGCCGGTGCCGCTGCTGTTGAGGTCCAGGCGCAGGCTGCCCGTGCCGCTGATGGCAGTGACGGGTACAGTCCATGTGATGCCGTTGTCGGCACTGGATGGCGTGCCCATCGTGCCGGTGGCGGTGCCTGTAGTGGTCAGCGCGAAATCGGTGCCATCCACTCCGTTGACCGCTTCGCTGAAGGTCACTGCGAAATTGATGCTTGTGGCGCTGGCTGATGGTGTGCCCTGCGGGGCAATCGATGCCACCGAGGGTCCACCCGGCGTGGCACTGGCGACGACATTGCCGAGGAAGTCACCCCAGATCCAGGAAGAATAGGCGCCGGCTGCGGCAGATATCGTCTTGGTTTCCGTATCGGTGGCGACATCAATGACATGGACTGTGCCATTCGATGTAATGGCATACAACGCCGCATCGTTTGCCGAGATACCAAGCCCTGTAATGGTAGATGCTGGACCGTTCAGTGTGATCGAGGTTTGCGTTGAGGTGTTAGCAGTGTCAACAATGTGGAGTACATTATTTCCTCCTCCGACATACAGCTTGCTGCCATTTTTGCGTACTGCGACTTTACTAGCGGCTCCTTGAAGTCCAGTTATTGGTATCTGAGTAACCGAATTATCCGATAAGTTAAGCAGATAAACAATTGGGGCTGAATTGCTGGAAGCGTAAAGCTTTCCGCTGCCTGTGGGGTCATAAGCTAACCCATAACCATTAGTGGTGGTATTTGGGAACGTGGACAACGTGTTAGTTGCTGTGTCCAGTTTTTGGATTACCCCAGAATCGCACCGTACGTAAAGCGATGCGCCATCAGCGCTTAGTGCAGAGGCGATGGTCCGGCATCCGGTACTTAGGCTGTTCGTTATCTGTTTTGTGGTGGCGTCAATGACATGCAGCTTTTGACCGGAGTGGTCACTGACATAAGCTATTGCGCCATTTAAAGAAAAAGTTATGGCTACAGAGCCTCCAGTACCATTGATTACTGTCTTCAGTGTGTTGTTTGTCGTGTCAATGACGCCTAGTTTGTTGTTTGATAGATATTGCCCGAACCATGACTCATTGCTGGCGCCTGGTCGCAATGCAAGAGTGTAGATGTAATCATTTAACGTTGCGTCCATGCTTGCTGGACTTAATGTGGTGGAAAGTTCGCCAGTCGCGGTATTGATGACCGAAATTGTTCTGCTGTTTGAATTGGGAATATAGGCGTAATCGGCGGCGCTTACGGCACAGGCAATGAGTGAGAGCGAAGCGGCGGCGAGGACGTGCTGCAAAGAACGGCGCTGAATCATGTGTGGACACCTTTGAGGAAAACCCCTGAAAGCTTGCAATGCACGCCTTGAGGATTGGGGAGGCTGGAAAGAAGACTTGCTTAGACCGGAGGTTTGGGCCTTGGTCTCATAGTGAGACTTTTGCTACAAATTAGAACAAAAAGAAACATTCTGAATCTGAGCAAGTCTGAGCAGATCGCGTTACCAGGCGCGTCATCAGAGGGTGCTGGGGTAGGAGAGAGTCCCCCAGTTGTTGTGTTTTTGCTGCAGGTGCAGGGTCCTGCGGCCATTGAGTCTCCATGCTGCGGCAGTCGGGCAAAGGCTCCATCCAATTCATGCCAAACCGCAAGCGACTCAGTCCGCGTGCTTGATGGGTGCGCCGAGGCTGCAGCAGCTCGTCAGCCTGTGCTATCGGTTCCGTACATAGGACTGGCTCTGGACGATCGCCCCGAACGGGAGCGGGGCGAATCGCGATCTATGACGGTGTGCGATGCAAAAAAGCCCCTCAACACCCTATCCGGTGTCGAGGGGCTCTTGTCGTTTCTGCACTGTTCATGTCCCCGGTATGTCACCAGACCATTTACAGTGCGCGCAAATGATTAATGCAAAAACCATCTGATGGTCCCTCCGACAGGAATCGAACCCATTAAAGCCAAAGTTCTGCTTAATTTGGCTGTATGTGCATACAGTATTCCCTCTGAGGAATTAAGTGGAACTTTGGCTATCTCGCAGGTCATGTCCCAGTCTGTGTCCCAGCTTTCGGCTTGCTGGCGCTGATGAACGAGTCCAGCTTTCGCTGCTCCGCGCCCTTGTCCGCGCCGTCGATCCACTTCGAGTAGGTGCGCAAGAACATCTCGATGCCGTGGCCCATCTGCCGGGCTGCATAGGCCGGCGTCACGCCCGCCATCAGCATCATGGTCGCGTAGGTGTGGCGCGTCTGGCGCGCGTCCCTGTGACGGATTCCGGATACCTTCATCGCGGGCTTCCACCATGAATCCAAGGGCATATCGGTGTTCTCCAGATCTCCGCCTGCCACGGTGAGAAACACCCGTCCGCCAGCCAACTGCGAAACCTTCCGCTGGCGCTCCAGCGCATCGCGGGCGCGGCCAGGCAGCTCTACCTTCCGGACCTCGCTCGTCTTCGTGCCCTTCACTCGCCCGCGCGTCAGCGCTGAATCGACCATCACAGTGTCTGATCGCAAATCCACCTTTGACCAGGTGAGGGCGATCAGTTCGGACGGGCGAAGACCGCTGAAGAACGCGAACTCGAAGTAGTTCCTGGCGGCATCTGCCTTCATCTTGCCCAGCAGCACCTCGACCTCATCAAGCGTGAAGGGGTCCGGCTCGGGCTTTTGGCGCCGGCGCATGTCAATGGATTCATGCAGAGGCTCGGCCAGGATCTTGGCCTTGTACCCGTACTCCAGCACCTGGCGCAGCACGCTCGCCACGTTGTTGAACGTCTTAGGGTTCGCGGGCAGCCTGGCCAACAGGCGCTTGAGCGCGCGGAAGTTGAAGTCCCCAACCAGATCTTTGCGAACGGCGTCGAAGTGATAGCTATCGATGGTTTGCTGATAGCTGTGGATGGTGCTGTGCTGCAGCTCTGGCTTCTTCACATCCAGCCATTCCCCGAACAACTGACCCACCGTCATGCTCGGCACATCAGCGCGGGCGCGCGGGCTGTCTGGGAAGTAATCGGCCAGCACGAACGTGCCGCGCTCGATCTTCCCCAGGATCTCGGCCCGCATGCGCTCGGCATGCCGGACGTTTGCTGGCGTGGGCTGCAGCTCCAAGCGCTCACGGCCGAAGCCGTGGGCGCGGAGGTCGATCTGCAGGTACTTGTCGCGAACGATCACACCGGGCATGTGTCTTCGGCACGCTTGCGCCGTCCTCGCTGGCTGGGCATACTGGGGCGTTCGTCTATGAACTCATCCAGGGCCTGCGTTTCGATCATCTTGCGTCCCTCGAACCATTTCCAGACCCGGCCCTCGGGCCACTTGCCCGAGGCGCCCGTCCGCTCATGGAAGTAGCTCACGGGCAGCCCCGTGAGATCCGAAGCCCTTTCAAGGGTCACCCACCTGGTCATGCTGCTGGCCCTCCTGCGGGTTGTTGCTCAGCCTGCAGGCGCTCCAGCACTGAGCGTTCGATGAGCGTCGCAAAGGCCTGCAGGCGCTGCAGGGCGGTCTCCTTTTTGAAGCCCGACGGCGGCACCCACACGCCCGCCTGCCGGGCCATGCGCTCCAGGCTCCCGGGCTCTCCCGCCTCCTGGCGACGAGGCTTGGCTGGCGCGCTGGCTGCCTTGCGCTTCGGCGCCGGCTTGGGCGATTCGGGTGCGGCTTGCTCGTCCAGTGCCTTCACGAGCAGCGAGGCCTGCTCGTCGTCGGCCGTCTTCTCGAAAGCGGATGGCAGGTCCACGGGCCCCTTGCTGTAGGTGTCGTGCTCGGGGTCGTAGATCAGCATGTCGTGATCGCACGCGATCATGAGCTGGGTGTGGATGTTGCGCCCGTCCTCGGGTTCCACGAACTTTGCGGCCACTTCGGCCAGCGTCAGGCTGGCGCCGGGATGCAGCGCGAGGTAGCCCATCACGCGCGCGGCCAGGCTCTCGGGGTTGGGGCGGTATGTCATTGGCCGCGTCCTTTCTGAAGCGCCATTGCTGTGTCAATAGCCTCGCGGGGGCTATCACGGTAGGGCGTGGTGCCTGCGTCAGGATCGAATGGGAAGGTGACGCAATACTCGCCGCCAAGGTGGAAGACGATTCCGCGATGCTCGATCACCCAGTCCAGGCGGGCTCGCTCCTGCTGCAACTCGCTGGCGCTGGGCTTCGGCTTGTCCGTGGTGGCCGCCGTGATCCGCTTCTTGCCCTGAGCCTGGGCCTGCTGCAGCTGCTCGCCCAGCACGGCCGTGGCCTTGTCGCCGTGCTTGCGTGCGGCTTTGGCGGCCCGGGTGGCCGACACCTGGCCAGCCTTCACCATGGCGCGCACCGGGCTCGGCGCGTTTCCCAGGGCCAGCAGGTCCTGCACATGCTGGGCGGACTTGCCCACCTTCTTTGCAATCTGGGCCGGCGTCCACCCGAAGGCCTTCAGGCGCTTGTATCCCTCGGCGATCTCGGCCGGCGTCAGCGGCTTGTTGGCGGCGCTGGTGATGATGCGGGCGATGCGGTCCTCTTCGTTGCCCTCGAAGAGCACAACATGGATCCAGGCCTCGCCATCCTTTTCGCTGCGCAGCGGGGCGCCACGGTCCAGGGCGCGGCCGATGGCCGCATGCCGGCGATGGCCGTCCACAATCCACATGCCGCCATCATCGCGCGGCCGGACTTCGAGGGGCGGATACTTCCCGGCATTGATGATGTGAAGGGTCAGGGCCTCGATGCTCGCTTCGAGCTCGTCGTCTTGCTGGCGCAGGTTGAAGCCTGGCTCGACATGCAGGCTCTCGTACCGGACATGCACAGCATCTGCCCGCTTTGCCTCTTTCGATTCGAGCATCTTGCGCACGGAGTTGGTCATGCTGCGTCTCCTGCCTTGGCTGCCGCCTGGGCTGCGCGACCCGCGTCGCAGAACTCGTCCAGACGCTCGCCACTGGGGCAGTCGTATCCCGGCTTGATAGCCTGCCTTGGCCGGCGAACCACACACAGACTGGAGTCGTGCCAGTTTTGCTCCCGCAGCCAGCGATACCGCTCCGCATAGGCGCGCAGGGCCTTGTTCTCTGCGTCCAGGCGGCGCAGCTCGGCGGCTGCGGCTGTGTTGTGGTCGATTTCCATCCACTCCAGACGGATGTCGAGCTCCAGGCAGTCGGCCAGACGCTGTGCCTCGGTCTGTTTTTCGGTATTGGTCATGGTGTTCCTATCGGGCGCGCAGCAGTGCTGGGCGCGTGGGGATGTTGGGAATGTGGCCGACGACCACGGGGAAGGGCCAGCAGGTCGAGGTGTTCGCGCGCTGGGCTTCGATGGCCTCCCGGCGCTCGGGGCTCAGCACCAGGCGGACCTCAATCTGCAGGCCCTCGGCGCAGCGCTTGGCCACGATGTACTTGCGGCCGGCGCTGGCGCTACGCGAGCAGCCGCGGTGCACCTTGCTGCCGTCGGCGTCGTAGGTGCACATGCCTCTGCCGTTGCCGGCCTGGCCCGGCAGCTGCTGGCGCATGACCAGGCCGGCAGCGATCAGGGCCTGGGCCTGGCCCACGTAGACGGCCATTCGGTACTCCACATGGCGCAGCACGCCGGGGAAGACTTCGGTTTGCTCAGGCATCGCCATCTCGCGAGGCCTCCAGCAGTTCCCCGCCTGCTATAAGCATCGCGCGCTCCAGCAGGTAGGTGGCCGAGTGCAGCATGATGTCGTCGTCGTTTGCTTTGTAGACAACCTCAAGTGCAGCGCCAATTCGGGCAGACATATCAGGCAGCGGACCAGCGATCAGGTCGCCTCTTGTGCCAGGCCCCATCGCATCGCCTTCTGCTTCGGATTTTTGGTAGTACATGGCGACCAAATCGCTGAGGCCGGACACCAGGTCGCTGTTCGCATGCTGTGCATAAAACTCCAGCACAGCTTTTGCGCATCCCATCCAGCACATCGCATCGAAATGCGTGTCCTCGATCTCCTTTTCCGTCGGCGTAACGCTGTGCCTCCCTCGCTTTTTTGGTCGCTTCAAATCGGTGAATACGATCTGCTCAGGTGTGTCTCCCGTCACCTGGCTGAGCGCGGCCGCTGCCGTGGCTATGAATGCCGTGCGAGCCGCTGATTCCGTGTCGCCCGGAACAAGACGCGCGGCATTGATGCACGCCGCAACGTCATAGGTTGCAGATTCGTGCTCCTCCTTGTTCGCCTTGGAGGCCTGTAGCGCTATGTCTGCCCCGATCCTGAGCAGGCGGTCGGATTCGCCGCTGAACTCATGGGGCTCATCTGTCCTGCTCGCTTCATGCAGGGCTTGGGAGGCCATCCGGAACAGCGCGCAGCATTCCTCGAAGGTGGGTGCGGACTGATGGGCTGCAGGTGTTGCTGCGGACGAGGATGCGACCGCGCCGGCCTTGCGGCGGGCCTGGGGCTTTTCGGCAACGGCGTTCATGCTTCGGCTCCCAGGTCGTGGAATTTGGGGCCACCGTGCCAGCGGCCAATGTCTCCGATCACAGAGTCGCCCACTGCATGGTCTGCCACGCTGCCGATGCTTGTGGTGATGGACTGAGCTGCGCTGATCAGGTTGCTCCGCTCCCACTCCCCATCGCTCGTCAAGGCCATGGCAAGGATGCTGCCAAGCGTGGCCATATTGCCCGCGACGACTTCCAGCACAGCAGCCAGCTGCGCACGCGAGAACGTGACGCCCACCTCCTGCGCCACTTCTGGCTCCCTGCGAATGGGCGGAGTCGGGCGGTCGCGGAATGGCTTGGCGCCCGCATAGGTCGTCATGGCGCGCAACTCACCGAGGTCATGCTTGGCTTTTGCGTATGCCACGCACAGCCGCCCAGAAAAGTCCTCTGCGTGGTCGATCAGCATCGAGACGAAGGCGGCTTCTCCAGCCGAGGTGCATGCGTCGGGGTTGAACTGCTCCCGGGCGGTCTCCAGACCGTTGTTGATGTAGCCGAGCATGCTCGTCATGCTGCTGGTGTCCAGGCCTTCTTCGTCGTCCACTTCATAGACGTCGGGCTGCTCCAGGTGCCCAAGGAGCACGCTGGCTCGGTCCATATGCGGGCACCGATAGCGCTCGACGGCGCCGCAGTACGTGGTGTTCAGCACCATGTAGAACAGCGATGCGGCAGCCTTTTTGGCCAGGGCATCGGCCTCAGTAGCGGCAACATCCGAGTGGCGTGCTGGCGCCGGCTTTTGAGTCGCTCGCGTGGTCGCGGTTTTGCGAGCGGGTGCTAACGTGGCATCATTCGACATGTGAAATGTCCTCACGGTTGGTAGCTGCGGGGTTTTTCATCGAGTTCCAGCGGTTGGCGCTGCTGGTTCTCACAGAAGCCTGACCGGTTGGCGCTGGTCGGGCTTCGCCTTTTTCTGAGGCAACTTTGCCCCGGTCTGGTGGCCGGCGATAAATGGCGCGCACCACTGATTGAAGTGCGTTCTTCACAGCAGCACCGGCTGAGGGGAAGAGGGCGCATGTTGCGGGTTTCGCTGCTGGCGCTGGCCACTGAGCGACAGCACTGCGGCGGACAGATCGGCGACGGATGCGGCCATCACCTGCACGCTGTCGATTGCCTGGAGCAGCGCCTTGTCCGTGGCCGACGGGGCGACCAGGGCGGGAGCGCTGTACTCCGCGATATGCCGGCCAGCGATGGCCAGGGCTTCGGTGAATTCGTTGCGAGGGATCTCGCGATAGCCAACCTTGAAATGGGCCTTGAGCTTGCTCCAGCCCTGTTTGAGGAAGGCTGCACGTTGCTTGAGCGGCAGAGCTTGGGCAGCGTCCGTGAGCATCGAGCGCAGTTCGCTCTGTTCTTCGCCGGTCAGGGTGTCCGAGCGCCCGACTGTGTAGGGAAGTTGAGGGGAGGGCTTAAGGCCCTTGGCGATCCGCTCGCATGCCATGAAGTACTCCCGCACGTCATGCCCACGATCGGTGCCGCTCATCATGCCGATGTGCTTCGCGGCTTCCAGGGTGAAGTGGTACTCGCTGCTGTCGAATTTCCCACCTACCCCCTTTTGGGTGTAGGTGATGTAGTCGCGGTTTTCCACGAATCTCGCCCGAGCGATCTGGGCCTTCACCCAACTGGTGTAGTCCTTCTTGACGCCAAGCTCGGCGCGCAGCTGCCGACCGTCGCAGGTCTTGATCAGTTCGTCGCCCACCTGGCGGTCGTGGATCTGGATGTTGACGATGTTGCTCATGCTGCTGCTCCGTCGGTGATCGTGGGGATGCCGGCCATCTCGATGAGCACCTTGAGGGCGCCATATATGCCGGACGCCTGGGCGGTGCCGCCCTCCGTTGCGCCCATCGCCATCAGTTCGGAGGTCAGGCCCTTGGCCGCATCCTCCACGCTCACGCCGTTGGCTCGGCTCATCCAGCTGTCCACGGCGATCTCGTGGCCAGACTGCTGCGCGTCTTCGTCGAGGAAGAACGTCGCGTTCATGTTGAGGATCTCTTTCACTGTGGGCTTCCTTTCGTTGCGGGTTGCTGATCGGCGCGGCGGCTCAGTTCGAGGCGGAACAGGATCTCCTGGTTGATGCTGCGAAACGCCTCCTTTGCCTTGGCTCGGAGGTAGTCCTCAAGGTCATCTGTCGGCCTGAACTGGATGGGGGGCTTCTGCTTGGCTTTCGACATAGAATCAAACTTGGTTGTGATTGATACTGAATAGTCTTGAAGAGTAGTGTAAATACCGTTCGCTACTTGTCAATACTGTTCGTGACTAATTTTGGAAAAAATGGACAGCGAACTCCCTCAGCGGCTCATCAAGGCGCGCTCCGGCCATGGCTGGTCTCAGGCTGACTTGGCCGAGGTCAGTGGCGTTGCTGCTGCGCAGATTTCTCGGTACGAGCAGGGTCGAAGCAAGCCTCGTACTGAAGTGACAGCGAAGCTCGCCAAAGCCCTTGCCGTGCGTTTTGAGTGGCTTGCGTACGGCGACGGCAGCCCAGACGCTGGTGATCTTGTTCCCGAGCATCCGAAGTCTCGCAAGGAGTTCATCGCCCTTGAGTTGACGGATGAGCAGTACGCTCGCATCCAGCGATTTGCTCAGTCCCGTGGCATCACCTATGAAATGGCCATCCACACGCTGATGGGGGAGCTCCTCAAGATGGCCGATGCAGCAGAGCTTGGACAGGCTGAGGATCCTGCTTCCTCTCCAAAGCCGTGACCCCATAGCCACCTCTGCATGAGATGGTTCAGTTCTGAAACATGCCCTTGGCGGCGTGGCGCTCATGCCCATCCCCCAGCGATCAGGTTGCGGATGATGGCGGGACCTTCGGTGCGGTCGGTGGCCTCGTGCTCCTCCAGGTGCTCAAACACAGCCAGGGCCTCGGCCTTGTTGCGCGGCGCGATCTTCGCGAGCTGGCGAAAGCAGAAGTCGACGTGCTCCTGGAACTCTGGCCAGTGGTCGCCGGCCATGTCCACGCTGGCACTGCGAAGCCAGTAGAGGGACCGCTCATATTTGTCGGCGTGAAGACAATCGGCGAGCGTTGACGGCACCAGTTCTGGGTGTTTCATGAACCGCGCATCTGCTTTCGCGTGGTCGTAGCCCCAGAGCGCCTCCTTATCTTTGCGCAGGCCCTTCAGGGCGACCTTGCACGCGGTTTCTGCAGGCGTTAGAGCGAACAGGCCGTCCACAGAGCCGAAGCGGGACAGGGCTTCATCCTTGCGCGCCTGCCGCTCCATCGTGGACTTGGCCAGCGACTCTAGATTGGCAAAGCCGAATGTCATCAGCACGGCAGCGAAGTGGCCATTGGAGACGCGGGCCACATATTTGCTGTACCTGTCTTCGAGGTCCTTGGCAGGGGTCTTGATCTGCTTGAAGGCCTCCAGCGCTTTGTCTATCAGCGCCGGATGAGCGGTCTTGATGCAGTCGCGCAGCCAGAGGACTGCATCCAGTTCACGGTCGCCGGTTTCGTTCTTTGGGGCGGGCGTCTCCGGTATCGAGAGAGCAGTGCTGGCGCTGGTTTGCACAGGCGGCAGGGTGAAGAGGGCGCGAAAGGCCTGGTTGTCTTGCATCTTGATCTCGCTGCGTGGTTACGGGTGCTGGCGCTGGGATGCGCGGTGGTTGCGCCAGAGCAGGCCGAAGGCCCAGCTCATGGCTTGGGGCAGGTTGGCGCCGGCCCGACGGCGCATGGCCACCAGGCGGAAGAGGCAGGCGAGTTTGCTGGTCATCGTTCACTCCGACAGGTTGATGGAAGGGGGGGGCCAAACTGACACCCCCCTTCGCAACACCTCGCGGGCGGGAGTTCATCCCTGGACCTGCCCTCTGCATCCTGTTGGGCTTACCGGCTTCGTATCGCTTGCCGAGGTCTTGGTGCGTGGTGTCGCGTTGGGTTGAATTTAAACACTGCGTTTTTCACCTGTCAACACAATGTTTTAACACCATGTTTTTAGTGGGCGAAAAAAAGCCCGCGCAAGGCGGGCGTTCAGGTGTGTTTTAGAGGTGGTTCAACAAACCGCCTCAGCTTCATCGGCTTCGTCGTCAGCCTGCTCCAGGCGAGACTCCCAGTGCTGACCTTTGGACTCGATGATGATCTGAGTTGGCTGAGGGCCGCTCATGGCGCGCTCAACAGCGCGCAGCGTCTCGAAGGCGCTCTTCAGGCGCACGTTTCCATTCGAGTGCTCAAGGTAGATGAGGCGGATCATCTTGTCGGCCATCTTGGGGATCTTCGTCTCCTTTTCCCAGCGGGCGACGGTTTGCGCATCTACACCTAGCGCAGAGCCCAGGTTTGCCTGCGACAGCAGCAAGCCCGAAGTCCGGATGTATCGGAACTCCGTCTTTGTCAGTGGTTTGGCCTTCTCGACCAGGGCGCGGCAGATCGCTTCGCTGAGACCTTCCAGGTCGCGAATGGCCACAGCTTCCCCAAACGGGGTCTTGCGAACTTCGTAACCATTGGCCAGCCACACGTTGCGGAGGCCTCCGTCCGTATAGTGGTACATGACTACTCTCCTAGATCAATCACAGTAACAATCGTCAGCTCAGGGGCTGGGTACTCCACGCAGACCACTGCGCCAACCAGCACCCCGGACACCAGTCGCTCCATCTTGCACTTGAGGCCTGGGAAGCGAATGTCTGGCTCAGGGATTTGCCGGATGCACCCCATGCGCAGGGCCTCAAGCACCATCACTTTCGTGACTCCGCGCTGCCTCATCCGCTTGCTTGCATGGTCGGTGAAAGCGATGTTGAAGGTGTCCATCGCACTGTCACGGACATGTCGCTCCAGCTGATGTATAGACGGCTGAGTCAAAGAAAGGTTCCTATCATTTTGATAGGTCTCGATGTTAGCTCAACCTAAGTTGAAATGCACTGAAATACACCTGAATTCACGTTTGTGTAGCAGGTGTGCACTGTGTGCGGGAGGTCTGAAGTCAGAACACCAATGAATCGGGGCCCACGCTTCCCGCGACACGCTCCACGCAGTCAATCTCCTGGCGGCCGATGGTCATGGGCTCATACCCATTGTTGATGCTCAACAGCTGGAGTTCGTCGTCGCGGATCCAGTTCAGTTGCTTCAGTACGCAGTTTCCGTCGTGCAGCTTGACCACCACATCGCGGCCAGGCTGGGCCTCGATGCTCGGGGTCACCACCACGAACTCCCCGGCTCTGTAGCGAGGATGCATAGAGTCGCCCTTGATGCGTAGCGCATATGCGCGCGGGTCGCCCGTCCAGTAGGTAACCCATCCATCGGCAGTGTTGTCCTGCACAAGATAACCATCAGGCCCTGCTCGCACGCTGCCTGTAACTGGGATGTGCCGGGCCTTCTTCAATTCTGGTGCTGGCTCCACGTTGGTGATGTCGAGAGGGGGGACATCCCCCGTCATCGCGCCCTCGCCATGCCTCATCCATCGCATGCTGATGCCGCGCTCAGCCGCGGCTACGAGGCCATCGCTGGACGGGCCTCTGGTTTCCCAATTCTTGGCTGTTTGGGAGTTGGCAAGGCCCAAGAACTGGGAAACGTCAGTAGGGCCAACGCTGGCCTTTCCTGTGAGGTGGGCAACGGCTTGATAGATGCGCTCTGTGACGGGGTGCATGGTGCGATTTTTTTACGAATTGTTTAAACGCGCTGTTCAAACATGGCGTTGCAATGGCTTCCAACATGGTGTTTAATGTTGGCTATGAACATTGCCGCTACTGAACTCATCGACCGTCTTGGCGGCAGCACTGCCGTAGCCAAGCGACTTGGATGGTGCTCCCTGAACGGGTCGCGCCGTGTCAACAACTGGAAGCGCCGCGGTATCCCGCTTGGTGTCCAGCTCGACCACGAATGGCTCCGAGTTGCTCCAGCTTCCTCGCGGACAGCCTTAAAGCCTGTTGAGGCCTGACCCATGGGGCCGAATCAGGACATCCTGCGCCCGCCGCGCGCTGACGCCAGCTCGCGCTCCACGCACATCACGACCCGGCTCGCCCGGCAGCGGATGTACAGCTCCCCCGCTCTCCATGACAGCTCCAGCTGGCTCGTCGTCAACGTCTGCTCCCGCGCGCTCGTCTCGGGATTCACGTTGGTGCTGACGCTGGTCCTGGTGCTGGCGTGGAAAGGCTGCGTGCTGAGGTTCATGGCGGCTCCCTTTGGTGTGGTGTTTGTTTGCATTGCCGTGATGTTCGGCTTTCCCCTCTTTCCCGTCTATGTCCAAAACTTGAGGAGCAGGACATGAGTGCAGTTGATTGCGTGAGCCGCAGCGCTCACCACTACCCCGGAGCACGCGCAGCCCTGATCGCCCGCCTGTTCCCCGGCAAGTCCGATGACTCGGTGCGCAAAGAGCTTTCGGGCATTGCTTCCCACAAGCTGGGCCTGGCCGACGGCATCGCCATCGCAGCGATGTGCTGCGAACTGAAGACCCCTCATTGCTACGACCTGGCCAGCTACGTCGCCCAGGAATGCGGCGGGCGCTTCGAGCCGATCGATGGTGCCGGACCTGTGGTGGCTAGCCCCGTAGACAAGGTATCGAAGCTGGTTGTCGAGACCTCTCACATCACCAGCGCGGTGATCGAGGCCATGCAGGACGGCGTGATCTCGGACAACGAGCTGGCGCAGATCGAGCGCGAGATCGCCGAGGCCGAGGAGGTGCTGCGCAAGCTGCGCCAGGCAGCCCGCGCTGTCAACGCCGCAGGCAAGCCCCAACGCGCGCCGGCCATCCCCTGACGCTTTTCGCCGACGGCCAGGGTCGCTCCCGCACAGCAGTTCCACCACCTGCCGGCCGTTGGCTTTCTTCTTGTGGTGCTCCCCTCTAAGTGGTGGACACATGCCAACGAAAACTCTCATAGACGAAGCAGCCCTGATCGCGGATCTCAATGCTCACTTCCCAGGCGCCAAGGCCCAGTCCCTGCGCAGTTGGTCGAGCAATCCGACCCAGATGGGCGCTGTGGTCTCCGGCGAGGCTGAGATCAAGCCCGGCTATTGCATAGGCCCGTCCATCTACCTGGATGACGAAGCCTATGACGGCTACATCCACAAGGGGTTTGAGGCCTGGTGCGTGGCTCGTGGCTGGTATGTGGAGATCTACGAGCACGGCACGCTCTGGGTTGTGCCATTGCCCCTGGACAGCGCACTGGAGGCGAAGGAGTAGGAATGGCTGGCGAATGGATCAAATTCGATAACAGCCTGCCAGAGAAGCCGGAGACGCTGGCTATCACGGCGAAGATGGGTTGGGACGACCCGGATTTGACCGTGGGCAAGCTGATGCGCCTGTTTCGCTGGTTCGATCAGCACACCACTGACGGTAACGCTGTTGGCGTTACGCCAACGCTGTTGGATCGTGTGCTCGGCGTTACTGGCTTCACTGAATGTGTTGCGACGGTTGGCTGGATCGTGGTCACGGAAGACGGTATCTCGCTGGCCAATTTCGACAAGCACAACGGTGCGACGGCAAAAAGCCGTGCTCAGGGCGCCAAAAGGGCGGCAACTCACCGAAGTAACGCTTCTAGTAACGGCGAAAGTAACGCAGATGGCGTTACGAGGCCGTCACCTAGAGAAGAGAAGAGAAGAGAAGATAAAGACAATACCCCCCAACCCCCCACCCGGGGGTGGCAGCGTCGGAGCGATGCTGCCGACGAGCCAGATGGCTTCGGCGAGTTCTGGTCGGCATACCCCCGCAAGGTCGGCAAGGATGCGGCTCGCAAGGCCTTTGCCAAGCGCAAGCCCGATGCCGATCTGCTGGCGAAGATGCTGGCGGCCGTTGCGGTGCAGGCCAAGTCCACCCAGTGGCAGCGAGACGGTGGCCAGTACATCCCTCACCCTTCGACGTGGCTCAACGAGGGTCGATGGAACGACGGGGAGGGCGCGGCGCAGGGAGGTGACAGCGAGAGCCGGCCGCAATGGGCTCTGCAGGCTGGGTTCGAGAACCGCTGGGAGGCCGAGAACGAGCGCTGCTACGCCCACAACGCCCACCTCTTCCGCGACGGTCGTCGCATGGAGGTGCCTGAGTGAACGCTGCAGAACTCAGCCAGCGCATGGCGTCCGACGCTGCGGCCATTGCCCAGCACCTGCTGCCCAACGGCAAGCGCAAGGCCGGCGAGTGGGTGGCTGGCAGCGTGAATGGCGAAGAGGGCCAGTCCCTGTCCGTTCGCCTGACCGGCGCCAAGGCCGGCGTGTGGAAGGACTTCGCCTCAGGAGACGCGGGCGATCTGCTGGACCTGTGGGCCGCCTGCCGCAGCCAGTCCATCGGCGAAGCCATCCGCGAGGCCAAGGAGTACCTGGGCATCCGCGAAGTGATGCCTGAGCGCGAGAAGAAGACCTTCAAGCGGCCGGCAAAGCCGCAGTGCCAGACCGCCAAGGCCGGGGTCAAAGAATGGCTCAACGGCCGGGGGATCACCGACGAGACAATCGCTGCCTTCCGGGTGGCTGAGCAGATCCGCGGCGGCAAGACCTACGCCGTGTTCCCGTACCTGCGCGACGGTGAGCTGGTCAACGTCAAGTACCGCAACATCGCGGAGAAGCGGGACATGCGGCAGGAGGGCGGGGCAGAGCCTTGCCTCTTCGGGTGGCACCTGATCGACCCCAAGGCCCGCACCGTGGCGATCACCGAGGGCGAGATCGATGCCATGACGCTGCACCAGGTCGGCATTCCTGCCCTGTCGGTCAATGCTGGCGCTGGCAATCACCAGTGGCTGGAGAACGACTGGGAGCGCCTGGATTGCTTCAGCGAGATCCTGATCTTTTTCGACAGCGACGAGGCTGGCAAGGCCGGGGCGCAGGAGATCGTCCGCCGCCTGGGCCTGGAGCGCTGCAAGCTGGTCACGCTCCCCGAGAAGGATGCGAACGAGTTCCTGCAGAAGGGCGCTTGCGGCGAGGACTTTTGGCACGCCACCAAGGAGGCGAAGACCCTGGACCCCGAGGAGATGCGCCAGGCCAGCGACTTCATCAACCGCGTGAAGTCGATGTTCTATCCGGCCCACGATGACGCAGGCGACCCAGTGCTGCGCCTCGACAAGGATCTGGACTGGTTCGAGTTCCGCTCCGGCGAGGTCACCGTCTGGACCGGCTACAACGGCCATGGCAAGAGCTTGATGCTGTCCCAGGTGCTGCTGGGGCTGATGCAGCAGGGCGACCGCGTGATGGTGTTCTCCGGCGAGATGACACCCGAACGCCAGCTCAAGCGCACGGTCAAGCAGGCGGCGGGCCTGGACCGTCCCAGCATGCCCTACATCGACGCCATCGGAGCCTGGCTGCACGACAAGCAATGGTTCTTCAACGTGGTGGGCAGCGCAGGCATCGACCGTCTTCTGGCTGTGTTCCTGTATGGCTCCAAGCGTTACGGCATGCGTCACTTCGTGATCGACAGCTTGATGATGACGGACGTCCCAGAGGACGGGCCGGGCAGCATGACAGCTCAGAAAGAGGCCGTCCGCAAGATCTGCGACTTCGCGCGCCGCAATGGCGTGCATGTCCACCTGGTCGCCCACCCCCGCAAGGGTGCGGACGAGTCCAAAGGACCGGGGAAGCTGGACGTTGCCGGCTCTTCCAAGATCACCGACGGAGCCGACAACGTGTTCACGGTCTGGAGCGCACGCAAGGACGAGAACGACCCCAACCATGACCCCGACAAGCCAGACGCCAAGCTGGAGCTGCAGAAGCAGCGCAACGGCGATGTGCAGCACTACAGCCAGTACCTCTGGTTCAACAAGGCCGCCCAGCAGTTCGCCACGAACAACCGGCGTCGCGCCATCAGCTATGTCCCATTTTCAACCCAGGAGCCAAGAGATGAATTCGCTGACCAATCCTGAGCGCGCCATCACCAGTCTTGAGAACTGCCATGTGCTCCTGTGGAGCCAGAGCCAATGCGCGATGCATATCGAACCAGTCAGCAGCATGCTGACCCATAACCGCCGAGCCTATGTCGAAGACCGCCGCATGGACTACGTGCCCATCGCCTTCGGCACCCGAGATCTGTGCGGCGCACTGGCGGAAAAGGTTCGGCAGACCCTTAACAAGCGCCGCGGCTGATCCGTCTCTCACTGACCCAAGGAAAGAATGAGCAGGACCTATATCGACTTCAATGCCGTGCCCAAGGAGCATAGGCAAATTGACGCGCGCCTTGCGAACTGGGGCCGCTGGTGCCACGGCTCTGTAGCCCGTGAGATATCGCCGATGTTCCGCATGGTCTCGCCCGAGCCCATGGACCGCGCCCAGGCCCGAGAGGCCAGGCAGCGGCAGCAACTGCAGATCGACCACCTGGATGCCGCCCGCATACATGCCGCCGTGATCCATCTTCCGCTGCAACACAGGAGCGCACTGAACTGGATCTATGTAAAACCCTGGATGGCTCCCAAACGGGTTTGCCAAATCATTGGCACCAGCTTGGTCGAACTCGGCCGGCTTTTGACAGACAGCCGCCAGATGCTCCTGGCGAGAAAGGTTTAGAACCGAAATGCAATATCAAGACGGACGTGCTTCTGCGGATGAGCAACTTGTCAATGAACACATGCTTGGACAGTGCATGCACCCCAACTTCAAGGTGGTGCGTACCCCCTATGAGCTCTTTGCCGAATGCCGCGACTGCAATGCGTGGCGGCACTTGGAGGGTCGGCCCAGCCGGGAGCAGGCACATCATGAGTTGCTCGCCCAGCAGATCAGGCCAGCACACAACCCCACCAACGGCCTGCAGGTTGAGCGGGCAATGGGCCGCGCGGGTTGGGAGGTGCTTTCTGTCTGCCGTGATGGAGCCTGGCGCTGCACGGTAAAGCGTGAGGGCTTGATCTTCGAGTCGGCCGACCACTCGACACCAGCGGCGGCAGCGGTGCAAGTTGCCGCACTGCTCATAAAAAAAGGGTTGTACAAGTCCTGATTTTCAGGTATCGTTCGCCATATCGATTGAGCGAAGACGCATAGGAATCGTGGCATCCCTGGACGGAGGTGGCGGTGCGTCGATAGCTCAAGTTGAGAGCTTCCCCTGGGCGCCAATGCGCCCAAAGAAAAAGCCCGCACGGTTCACGCCTTGCGGGCTTTTTCGTTGAGCTCTAGCCTCTGGAGCGGACCATTGGGTATGATGGCTTCGCAGTCCGTTCGGGGCGAGACGTGGTGGTGGAAGATGCATGCCCCTGCCGGACCTTCATCCGCGCCCACTTGATGGGAGTTGCCGATGCTGGCCCCGCACGGGATTGAGCGGAAGCCGCCTTAAGCTGCCGAGGCCAAACACGGACTGCACCTTTTTTGAAGCCCTGACTGTTCACGCGGTCGGGGCTTTTTCGTTGGCTCCCCGATCCAGCCGGGGCCGCCCCTGAGTGGCGTGATGGGGCGGGAACTCCTCCGTGAGCTGTCGCGGCGCTGGAGTACAGAGAACGGCATTCCCCCTGTGGCATTGGCCATAAGTCCGAAGGGGCCCTATTCGCTGCGCTGCTCAACCCCCGCTGCGACCTTGGTGATGAAGCGTGCTGCCAACTCCTTGCCGTGAAGGCTTTGTTGTTGGACCCACGCGGTCTGCAGGGCTGACAGGTTGGCTTTTCCTGCATTCAGCAGATCTGGCTCGAAGTTGCTCATGAGGCTCTGCCGGAGTTCGGCGAGTGCTTCATCTGCGTTCGGCTGTCGTCGCATGTACTCCACGAACAGTCTTTGCAAAAGCATCTCATGCATGGCAAGACGCGATGCAAGGTCGAGGCCGAAGTCATTGGGCTGCGGCATTTGGTCCTCCTGGCTGGTTTGTGTGGAAGCTCCCATCGTATGCCAGGAGGGTGTCTGCCGCTAAAAAACGTATTGCGCGTTGCACTTCAGGCACGTGACGGCGATTTTGCTGTCGCCGTGCTCCTTTGCTGCGAATTCTCCTTCTACCTGTTTAACCCGTAGATCAACGCTGCTCATGAATGGGTGGTTGTTCTCGGTAACGGTGACGGTGCCTTTTTGTCCGCAGGCTTCGCACCCCAATCCGTATCGAACAGTTTCTCTTGATGCCATAGCGCGCTCCTTGATGAGTGGGTTGTCGGCTTCATTAGCTGCCGATACGCATCGTAGTGTGTGACAGCTGAATCAGTTTCCGCCGCCACCAGGTGTACCCGGCAAAGCATGCATAGCGCATGGGGTGCAAGGCTTGCGTGGCGGTACCTATCCCGCCATCAAGGATATCCACATGTCCCAGACTGAAGAAGCCGAAGGCGTTGTTTACCGCCATCTCGAAGATGACGTAGACCGAATCATCCCGACGCAGGCCAGGGCCCAGGCGCGCGACTTGGGCCAGAAGGTGGAGATCCTCCACGATGGCGTCCACCGCCTGATCTTCGTGAACGGCCATCCCATCGGCCAGGTGCTGAAGCTCGAAACCCCGCGCAGCGGCGGGATGCTGGCCGGCGTCGTGGATCTCAGCTTCGTGGCTGCTGAGATCGTGGAGCGCAAGGTGAGCCGCGATGAGTTCAACGCCCTCAAGTCCGAGGGCGTGGCGAGGAGCTGATGGCCAGGCTCCAGACCCTCAAGAGCTCTGTGCCGCTGCTCGACACCCGCCGCGTGCAAACCATCCAGGCCGGCAGCTGGCGCACCAGCGACCAGACGGCAGCGCAGCGGGGCTACGGCTACAAGTGGCAGAAGGCCCGCGAGGGCTTCCTGCGCTCTCACCCCCTGTGCATCCGTTGCCAGGCTGAGGGGAGGGTGGAAGCGGCAACAGTGGTTGACCACCGGGTGCCACATCGAGGCGATCAGACCCTGTTCTGGGACCGCAGCAACTGGGATCCGCTGTGCGCTACCCACCATTCCCGAGACAAGCAACGCGAGGAGCAGCAGAGATGAAGGCAATTCTTCCCTTCGCCGCCCTGGTGCTGGCTGCTGGCGCTGCAGTGGCTGCACCCGTCATCGTCATTCCGGCCCGCCCGGTGATCGTGGTTCCGCCTGCCAGGCCTGCACCAGCAGTCCGCCCCGCGCCGGCCGCGCCGAAGCCGACCCGAGCAACCCCAACCCCTGTTGTCGTGCCGCATATCGCGGCCCCTACGTGTCCCACAGAGCGCCGCGAGCGCAAGGAGTGCTGACGATGCGAATGATGTGCCCCCACTGCCAAGAGCATGCATACACCCGGACAAGCCTGCAGCTGACCAACACCAGCCGCGAGACCATCTTCCAGTGCCGCAACTTCGAGTGCGGCCATGTGTTCTCGGCGGTCACCGAGATCAACCGCACCATCAGCCCCAGCGCCATCCCGAACCCTGCGGTGGTCCTGCCGATGAGCACGCACATCAAGCGCAAGCTGCTGCAGACCCAGCTTGACGCGATGCCCGCCTCGCAGTACCAGCCCGGCTCCCACGCCGCGCCGGCCGTCACCACATCGCACCAGGGCACCGAGGCCCGCCACTGAGGAGCAGGACATGGATTTGGCAATGGACGCGAGGTCGGTCTTCATGCGCACCCTGGCTGGACGCATCGAGGCAGACGCCGATGCAAGGGCGAGGAAGCATGCGGAAGTGCTGTGCCAACTGCTGGAGACCTACACGGCCTCCAAGAGCCATGCCGTGAAGTTCATCCTTCACGAGGCTGTCGGCAAGGTGGAGCGGGTGCTGGCGCAGGAGTACGCGGCAGCCGATGCTGAGGCGTTGGCTGACCGCCTGGCCGCGATTGGCGCTTCCGAGGCCTGGCAAGCCGATGCAGGCTCGACCGCCATGCGCACTGTGGTGGATGGTGGCGCAGCATGAGGGCCGCAATCACGCAGCTGGCGCTGTACGCCGGCATGTATGGGCTGCTGTGGGCCTGGGTGGGTGATGGCGTTGAAGGAGCCGGCAATCTGCTGGCCTTTGTGGTCGGCGTGCTGGTGCTGTCCAACCTGCTCAACGTGCGCAGGACGGATCGTTTTCCCGAGCGCGCCTATGCGCTCCCCTCCGCAGTGGACAACGTGCTGAGCATCGGCCTGGTGATGGGCGCGGTTTGGTTTGGCCATTGGGTGATGGGCATCGGCCTTCTGATCGCATGGGCGTTGGGCGCGGGCACTCGCCAACTGCGGCAGGAGCGGCAACAGCAGGAGCGCAAGCAATGATCGAAGTCACGGACATCAATGGCCGCAGGCACCTGCTCAGCCCTGACGGTATCGTCCGCGTGAGCGAGGCCTCGACCTCCTGCCAGTGGCATGGCATCCGGTCGCACATCGTGACGATGCACGGCGCGACCATCGAATGTCAGCAGAGCGTCCAGGAGGTGCAGAAGCTGCTGCAGGCGCTGGAGCAATCCCGGCTCGGCGCGGACGCAGCCTGATCCCGTCTGACGCGATCCAGGGGCATCGCCGATGGGGTTGAGGGCAGCCAAGGGGGAGGGGGTGGGTCAAACCTTGGAGGCCTCATCCCTCTAGACCGCCCTGTTCCGCACGCGCAGAAAATTCCCCCCTTTTTGATTTAGGAATCAGCAAATGGCAGGCGTCAAAGGCAAGAGTGGCGGCCCGCGCGCCAACTCTGGCGGCGCTCGCGCGGGTGCTGGCCGCAAGAAGGCGGCACCCAAGGAATCAGCAAATGGCTCGGCTGTTGAGGTGGCGATGGAGCCCCAGGCCCAGGGCGGCGCGCTGAAGCGCTCGCGGGCCAAAGCGGTCGAGATCCCGGAGCGCGACATGCTCACCCTGTTGCAGGACATTGCCCTCGGGCGGGTCGATGCCACGGCGGGGCAGATCCGGGCCGCCATCGCCGCAGTGCAGTACACGCACACGAAGAAAGGCGACGGCGGCAAGAAGGAAGAGCAGGCGGCTGCCGCCAAGAGGGTTGCCAGCCGGTTCTCGGCTGCCACGCCGCCGAAGTTGGTGGCCGCAGGGGGCAAGAAAGTGTGAGGGGCGTAGAGCCCTAAGGAGGGCTCATGTCCAAGAAAGAACTGACCGCCGAAATGGCGCGTCGGCTACTCAACTACGACCCGGTTTCAGGTGATTTGCGTTGGGTGCTGAGTCCGCGTCGGAATGTGCAGGCCGGCAGCTTGGCTGGTAGCAAGCATCCTTCTGGCTACGTGTTCATCAAGATTCATTGCGTGAGCTATCCCGTTCATCGACTGGTGTGGCTCATGACGTTTGGTGTCTGGCCATCGGATCAGATTGACCATCGGAACGGGATTCGTGATGACAACAGGATTGCAAACTTGAGAGAGTGCACCAGTGGTCAAAACAACCAAAACACGGCCGTTTATCGGAGCAACCGATCAGGGCATACCGGCGTCAGTTGGCACAAGGCGACCGGCAAATGGCGGGCGCGAATAGACCGCCAAGGAGTGCAGTACGTACTCGGTCACTTTGATGATGTGGAGTTGGCGAAGCAGGCGTATCTGAGCGCCAAGGCCGCACTGCACAGCTTCCAGCCGGTGCCGCGCCATGTCTGAGTGGACGACATCTTGCAAAGACTGGGAGAGCAGGCTGGTAGAGGGCCGCTCCATCATTCCGGCGCCGATTTTCCCGGAGCAGGCAGAGCATGCGCTCGGCATCTTCAAGCAGCTGCGGGTCGTGGACCTACCGAAGACAGTATGGGACGAGGAACTGCAGGAGTATCGCAGTCCCAATTTCGGGGAGTGCTCGGAGCCCTGGGTTTTCGACTTCGTGGCGGCCATCTTCGGTGGCTACGACGCTGATACAGGTGAGCAGCTAATCCGAGAGTACGGGCTGCTGATCAGCAAGAAGAACACGAAGTCCACAATCGCAGCCGGAATCATGCTCACGGCCCTGATCCTGTGCTGGCGCGATGAAGAGGAGCACCTGATCCTCGCGCCGACTAAAGAAGTGGCGGACAACAGTTTCAAGCCGGCTGCCGGCATGGTGCGCGCCGATTCGGAACTGTTGGAGATGTTCCACATCCAGGACCACGTCCGCACCATCACGCACCGGGTCAACCGCAGCAGCCTGAAGGTGGTCGCGGCTGACGCCGAGACCGTATCGGGGAAGAAGTCCGGCCGTGTTTTGGTCGATGAGTTGTGGCTGTTCGGCAAGCGCTCGAATGCTGCGGCCATGTTCCTGGAGGCGCTGGGCGGCCAAGTTTCGCGCGACGAGGGCTGGGTGATCTACCTAACCACGCAGTCAGACGAGCCGCCAGCGGGCGTATTCAAGGAGAAGCTCGAATATTGGCGCGAGGTGCGCGACGGCAAGATCGATGACCCGAAAACGCTGGGCATTCTGTACGAGTTCCCAGCGGCGATGGTGAAGTCAGAGGCTTACCTGAATCCTGAAAACTTCTATGTGACGAACCCGAACCTTGGCAAGTCGGTGAGCCGATCATGGCTTGAGGATGAACTCAAGAAGCATCGGCACAAGACGGACGGCACGTTCCAGCAGTTCCTTGCCAAGCATCTGAACATCCAGATCGGTATGAACCTGCATGCGAGCCGATGGACGGGCGCCGACTTCTGGGAGCGCAACGGCGACAAGAAGGTGACGCTGGAGTACATCCAGGAGGAATGCGAGGTAGTCACGATAGGTATCGACGGCGGTGGCCTCGATGACTTGCTGGGCCTCGCCATTGAGGGCCGCCTGACGGGAACAAACCGCTGCGTGCTCCGAAACAAGGCCTGGATCCATCCCATCGGGATCGAGCGCCGAAAGTCGGAGGAATCGAAGTACCGGGACTTTGAGCGCGATGGCGACCTGGTAGTCGTGAAGCGCCCGGGGCAGGACTTGGAGGAGGTCGCCGCGATCTGCAAACAGATCCACGATTCCGGCCTGCTTGCTCGCATCGGCCTGGACCCTGAGCGCACGCACAAGGTGGTGTACCAGGCACTCATCGACGCCGGGATCCCCGAGGAACTCATCATCGGCATCTCACAGGGGTGGAAGCTGACGGGCGCCATGGCCGTTGCAGAGCGAGGCCTGGAAGACGGGAGCCTCACCCACGCCGCGCAGCCGCTCATGGCCTGGTGCGTGGGCAATGCAAAGGTTGAGCCCAAGGGCAATGCCTCGCTGATTACGAAGCAAGCCAGCGGCTCCGCAAAGATCGATCCGCTCATGGCATCCCTGAATGCGGTGACGTTGATGGCACTGAATCCAGAGGCAATGGGCGGCATAGATGACTGGTTAAGTGACCCAATACGGACGGGCAAGGCATGAAAAATCGAACGAACACAGGCCTTGTCGGCCGCGTGCGCGCGGCCATCGACGGCTGGGTGCGCTCCTTCAGCTTGCGCGACAAGGACCTGTACACGGATCGCGTAATGGACAGCGAGGCGGGGGTGGATGTCACTCCCAAGGCGGTGATGCAGGTGGATGCAGTTTGGAGCTGCGTGCGCCTCATCTCCGAGACCATTGCCACGCTGCCACTGTCGATCCATGAAAAGACCTCGGCGGGCAAGCGTCTGGCAAGTCACCACCCGCTGCACTTCATCATCCACGACCAACCGAACGCGGACTCGACCGCATCGGTGTTCTGGGAGGCACTGGTGGCCTCGATGCTGTTGCGCGGGAACGGGCGAGCGGAAAAGCTCTATATCGGCACGCAGCTGGTGGGCCTGGCCTTCCTGGACCCGAACAAGCTGGTCATCACCCGCGACATCAATGGCCGAAAGATCTACCAGTACCCGCGAGCCGACGGCACGCCCCGGGAGATCCCGGCATCGCGGATCTGGAACGTGCCAGGCTTCACGCTCGATGGCGAAACAGGCGTCTCGGTGATCGCATACGGCGCCAAGGTGTTCGGGTCCGCGATGGCCGCCGAGCGTTCGGCCGCCAAGACGTTCCGCAATGGGATGCTGCCGACGGTCTACTACAAGGTGGCTGCATTCCTGAAGCCTGATCAACGGCGGATGTTCAAGGCCGAGATTCAGGGTTCGGTGGAGCGCGGCGAGGCCCCGGTGCTGGAGGGTGGAACGGATGTCGGGACCGTCGGCATCAACCCAGTTGATGCACAGCTCCTGGAGTCGCGGGCCTTCTCGGTGGAGTCTATCTGTCGCTGGTTCCGTGTCCCGCCGTGGATGGTCGGACACACCGAGAAGTCCACCAGTTGGGGGACAGGCATCGAGCAGCAAATGATCGGCTTCCTGACGTTCACCCTCGGGCCATGGCTTCGCCGCATCGAGCAGTCCATCAGCAAGGACTTGATGACGCCGGCCGAGCGCATGCGTTTCTATCCCAAGTTCGCCGTGGAGGGCCTCTTGCGAGCCGACAGCGCAGGCCGCGCCGCGTTCTATGCCGCGATGGTTAACAACGGGATCCTGACGCGGGACGAAGTGCGCGAACTGGAAGACCGGGAGCCGATGGGCGGCAACGCCGCTGTGCTGACGGTCCAGTCGGCCATGACGACCCTTGACGCCCTGGGCCAGGAAGGCGGCGCAGACCAAGCAAACCAGGCCCGGGCCGCGTTCCGCGCGTTCCTGGGCTTCAACGAAGAGCCGCAGAAAGGCTGAACCATGAGCATGAAGAACTTGCCGGTGGCCCCGATGGGTCGGCCGAGCGCTAGCCTGCGCAGCGAAATCCTCCCGCGCGCTCTGGGGCGCTGGAGTCCCGAGGTGCGTGCAGCTGATCGCGACGAAGAGCGCTCAATCAGCATCTACGACGCCATCGGCTACGACCCCTGGACGGGCGAGGGCGTCACAGCCAAGCGCGTTGCTGGCGCACTGCGCAGCCTGGGCAAAGGCCCGGTGACCGTCAACATCAACAGCCCTGGTGGTGACATGTTCGAGGGCCTGGCCATCTACAACCTCCTGCGCGAGCACGAGGGCGAGGTGAACGTCAAAGTCCTGGGGCTGGCCGCATCGGCGGGATCGGTGATTGCGATGGCCGGTGACACGGTGCAGATTGCCCGCGCCGGCTTCCTGATGATCCACAACGCTTGGGTCGTCGCCATGGGCAACCGCAACGACCTGCGCGAGCTGGCTGCCTGGCTGGAGCCATTCGATGCCGCCATGGGCGACATCTACGCGTCCCGCACGGGCCTGGAGGCCAAGGCCATTGCCAAGCTCATGGACTCCGAGTCCTGGATCGGTGGCGCGGCGGCCGTGGAGCAGGGCTTCGCAGACGAGCTGCTGGCCTCCGACCAGGTGGGCAAGGGCGGCGGCAACGCCAGCGCCTCGGCGGTGCGCCGTCTGGAGGCTGCATTGCGCAACAGCGGTATGCCCAAGAGCGAGGCCATGCGCCTCATCAGCGATTTCAAGTCCAGCGTGGGTGATCCCGCTGGCAGCGGTGCGGGCGATCCCACCGAACGCGCCGGCAGTGATGCTGGTGCACAAGTGCTCTCTGCACTCCGTGATTTCTCCTTGACCTGACCCAATCTTTGAAAGGCAAACACCATGCAACGCAAGTACCTCTCTCTCGCCGTGATCGCGTTGTGCGCGATCTCCATCAGCGCCCAGGCCATGGGCTTTGATGTCGCGGCTCATACGCACGCCTTCCTGCTTGCGCACCCAGACGTGGCCTTGGCCCTGGGCGGGGCGGCATTTCTGGGTGAAACCCAAAATTTCAGCCCCACCGAAATCAAGGCTGCTTTGGACAAGATCAGCAGCCAGGTGAAAGAAGCCGGCGAGAAAGCCTTGGCTGAAGC
Source organism: Delftia sp. WY8 (assembly GCF_018437695.1). Lineage (NCBI taxonomy): Bacteria > Pseudomonadati > Pseudomonadota > Betaproteobacteria > Burkholderiales > Comamonadaceae > Delftia > Delftia sp. WY8. The sequence goes on along the minus strand of NZ_CP049795.1, from coordinate 2,253,573 downwards.
TGCCAAGGGTGTGCAGATGTCCACTGCCAACAAAGAAAAGGTGGACGAACTGCTCATGAAGCAAGGTGAACTGCAGGCCAACCTGCAGGGCGCGCAGCAGCTGCTCGCGAAGCTGGAGGCCAACGGCGCTGGCGGCGACGTGCAGCACCAGTCGCTGGGCCAGCAGTTCGTAAACAACGAAAAGGTCAAGTCCTTCCTGGGCGAGACCACTCCGCGCGGCCGCGCTGACATGACCATCAAGGCGGCCATCACCAGCGTGACCACCGACACCGACGGTGCCGCTGGCGATCTGGTGCAGACCACCCGTCTGGCAGGCGTGCAGGCCCTGCCGCAGCGCCGCATGACCGTGCGCGACCTGATCACCCCCGGCAACATGGACGGCAACGCGCTGGAGTACGTGAAGGAAACGGGCTTCACCAACAATGCCGGCATGGTGGCCGAGGGCGCCAAGAAGCCTGAGTCCAGCATGAAGTTCGACCTGGTGAGCACGACCGCCAAGGTGGTCGCGCACTACATGAAGGCCTCGCGCCAGATCCTGAGCGATGCCTCGCAGCTGGCTAGCCTGATCGACGGCCGCCTGCGCTACGGCCTGGCCTTCAAGGAAGAGCAGCAGTTGCTCAACGGCGACGGCACTGGCCAGAACCTGCTGGGCATCATCCCGCAGGCCACGGCATTCGTTGCCCCCTTCGACCCGGCCGGCACCGAGACGAACATCGACAACATCCGCCTGGCGTTCCTGCAGGCTGAGCTGGCCGAGTTTCCGTCTACGGGCGTGGTGATGAACCCCATCGACTGGGCGCGCATAGAGCTGCTGAAGGACACCACGGGCCGCTACATCATCGGCAACCCGCAGGGCATCATCGGCGCCTCGCTGTGGAACCGCCCGGTGGTCACGACCCAGGCCATCACCGTCGACAAGTTCCTGGCCGGCGCCTTCAAGCTGGGCGCGCAGCTGTTCGACCGCTGGCAGGCGCGTGTCGAGGTGGCCACGGAGAACGAAGACGACTTCGTGAAGAACCTGGTCACCGTCCTGGCCGAGGAGCGTCTGGCCCTGGCCGTGTATCGCCCCGAAGCCTTCATCTACGGCGACTTCGGCAACATCACCTGATGGCTGGGCCCGCTTCGGCGGGCCTGCCCATCTCCACCAGGAGAGAGCCATGCTCATCAAGTTCAAAAAGCCGGACCCGCGTGCCGGCATGGTCGCTCGCATGGACAGCAGCCGAGGCCGGCAGCTGATCGACGCTGGCGCTGCTGACCAAGTGTCCGAATCGGTTGCCCAGGAGCAGCCCGCCGACGTGCAGCAGTCCGCCGAGGCCGAGCAGCCCAAGGCGGCAGACGCTGGCGCTGCTGACCAGGTGCCTGCAGCCGCCCGGAAGCCGGCGCGAGGCAAAAAGTGAGCCTCATCGACCTGCCGACGGCAAAGCTGCACCTGCGCGTCGATGTCGATGATGAGGACGCCCTGATCGAGCTCTACATCGGCGCGGCCGAGACGGCGGCCAGCGACTTCCTGAACCGGAACGTCTACGCCACCCAGGCCGACCTGGATGCTGCTGACGAGCCAGAGGAGGCGATGCCCATGGTGATCAACCCCGCCGTGCGGGCCGCCATCCTGCTCATCCTGGGGCACCTGTACGCAAACCGCGAGGATGTTGTTTCCACGGCTGCCAACAAGCTGCCGATGGGCGCGCATTCGCTGCTGTACCCGCATCGGGTCGGCCTGGGGGTGTGACATGCAGGCCGGCACTCTCAAGGACCGCATCCACATCCAACGCAAGACAGGCGGCGCGGATGACTGGGGCACTCCGCTGCCTGAAGGCTGGGAGAACATCTCCACGGGCCGCATCGCAGCCAACGTGCTGCACAAGTCTGGCCTGGGCACGATCAAGGCAGACGCAGAGGTGTCCATCGTCCGCGCGAGCATCCGCATCCGCCGCCGCGCCGGCCTGGACGCCGGCATGCGCGTGCTGTTCGGGTTGTCCATCTACAGCATCGAGGCAGTGCTTCCCGGGCCGACCCGTGAATACATGGACCTCGTCTGCAAGCTCATCCAGTGAGGTGCGGCAATGGCGAATGGAACCAACTCTTTCACCATCCGTGCTGACACTGCGGCCCTGGATGATTTCCTGGATGCGCTGGGCGAAGCTGCCGACCAGGCCGTGCGCCCCGCTGCGCAGGCCGGCGCGCAGGTGCTCTACGAGGCGGTCAAGGTCAACGTCAGCTCCATAGGCAGCGTGACCGGCAACCTGGGCCGTGCGGTCTATCAGGCGTTTTCTCCTGAGCACTCCATTGATGGCGTGCAGGCGCAGTACCACGTCAGCTGGAACGCCAGGAAGGCGCCTCACGGGCATCTGCTGGAGCGGGGATGGGTGCAGCGCTACGCAGTGACCATCGCCAAGGGTGGCAAGTGGGTCACGCGGGTGCGGCCCGAGGCGCAGGGTAAGCCCCGGCCGAGGCGCCGCGCCACGCAGGCCGAGAAAGATGCGTACTACGAGCCTCGGCCTGGGGGTCCCGTCCACCGGCTTGGATATTTCTTTGTCGCTCGCGCTGAAGACTCCATGTCCAAAGCCATTGAGGCTGCGAATCTGGAGCTGCAAAAGCGCTATGACCAGGTGAAGTGACATGAGCTATGAACCCGCCCTTGTGGCCATCCTGACGGCGCTGTGTCCGAGGTCTTTGCCGGTTGTCGTCCCATGGGGAACCAAGATGCCCTATGTGATCTGGCAGCGCGTTGGCGGCCGCGCGGTGCGCAACCTCGACAAGCGGCCAACAGGCAATCTGCGCAATGGTCGCGTCAGCATCACGGTCTGGGATGAAACGCCCATGAAGGCCACGGCGCTGATCCGCCAGATCGAGGATGCCTTGACGGCCTCCGATGCCATCCAGTGCACGCCGCTGGATGAACCTCTGGACATGTTCGATGACGGCGGCAGCGATGTCGTGATCTTCGGCATGCAGCAGAGCTTTTCAATCTGGGCGCGCCGATAGCGCCCGACGCTTTCTCAACCCCGGCCCGCAGCAGCGGGCTTTTTTACGTCCGAAAGGAAAACGCCATGGGCGCACAAACCGTTGCCGGGACCAAGATCGGCATTTCTGCAGCACTGCCCGCCACCTACGACAAGGATGGCTATGCGGCTTTGACCTTCTCCAAGATTGGAGAGATCACCAACGGCGGTAGCCACGGCCGCACCTACCAGGTGGTCAACCACAACCCCATCGACACGCGCGGCACCCGCAAGTACAAGGGCTCGTTCAACGAGGGGCAGAAGACTATTCAGCTCGCTGTGGACGCCGCAGACCCGGGACAGATCATCGTCAAGGCCGCACTCAACTCCGATGCTGCGTATGCCTTCGAAGTGAAGTACCAGGATGGCTCCATCGACTACTTCACGGGCCTTGTGACCAGTTGGTCCAAGTCCACTGAAAGCGTGGACAGCATGTACTCGGCCAGCGTCGGCCTGGAGCTGACTACCTCCAAGGATGGCGTCGGCATCATCGAAGTGCCCGCGCCTGCCGGCCCCTGACCCTTTCTCCTTCGGCCCTCGGGCTACCCCAGCACCGGCCCGGCTGTTTCGTCTCTAAGCGGAGGCGGGCAGTCGGGCGCGGGCATTTCCATCTCCTCCGCTGAAAGATCCCCATGACCAAGTCCATCACCCAAGCCGTGGCCGTGGCCACATCCGCCGCCGTCGCTGCAGCCGAACTCGTGGACATCACCGCATTCGATCTGGTGAGCGCCTGCGAGGCAGGCCACAAGTTTGTGCTGCGCAACCCGGACGGCTCGTCCACCGGCATCACCCTCATCGTGCGCGGCACGTTCGCGCCCGAGGTGGTCGCCTGGAACTCCGGCGTTGCGGAAAAATTCCTCAACGAGCAGCGCGCGGCTCAACGCCGGGGCAAGGCTCCCAAGGCCAAGACCATCGACGAGATGGAGGCCCAGAACATCGAGGGCGCCGTGGTGCGTGTCGCTGGCTGGGAGGGCGTCCGCCAGCCCTACAGCGCCGACCAACTGCGCGCCGCGCTCAAGCGCAATCCGCACTGGGCCGTGCAGATCATCGAGGAGTCCGACAGCCTGGGAAACTTTGGCGCGACCTCGGCATCCAGCTCCGAGGCTACGTAAAGCAGCTGGCCTGGCTGCAGGCGCCCGTCGATCCGCCTAAGGGCTCCAGCGATGACGCCCCACGCCAAAGCAGGGCACAGCGCATGGGCGATGACGCAGACCTGCCTTTGCCCGAGCTGGAGGACGGTTATCACTTCATCGCGGCGCTGATGGAAGTGGGGCCGGTCTCCTATGCGGGGATGGACCTGGCGCCCATCTCCTGGCCGGAGATAGCCGCCTGGCAGCAGGCCACGCGGTGCCCATTTCGCCCGCATGAGCTGCAGCTGCTGCGCAGCCTGTCGGCTGCCTACCTGGAGCAATACCGGCTGTCCAAAAGCGATGCCTGTCCATCGCCCGAGATCGTGCGGCCCGAGGATGGAGAGCAGGCCAAGAAGCTGGCGGCCCACATCAAGAGCATGTTGCGCGGATAGTTTTCTGCGGCAATCAAGTTCTCACTTGCTGATGAAACTCTCTATTGGTCGGGGTGCGCCCTAACTCCATTCCATTATTTGTCTCCAATAGAATCAACGGTCTCAATCAAGGGGAAATTATGGGATTCGGAAAAAGGGCGCTTCTGGCCACGATGCTGGCTATTTCGATAGCAGGTTGCGGAGGTGGCGACGATGGCCCTGTCACAAAGACAGGGAGCTATGAGGTCGAGGTGGGCCGAAGTGTCATTGGTGCACCAAGCACTTCACCCACACAGCCCCAGGATGAGGCAGTCGTCACCTACCGTACTCCCAGAGGTGTGCAGCAGACTCGCACTGTTGGAGGGAAATTTTCGACGCCGATCTGGGTTGAAGATGGAGATGCACTGTACGTGTCTGCTCAGCGCGGTATGGGAAACGCCAGTGTCACTGTCAAGATCACCATTGAAGGTCAGGACTTCCGAAAGGCGACATCGTACGGGCCGGCATCCATTGCGACTGCCTCGGGAACCTGCTGCCGACGCTAAGCCCAGATACCCGCGCGGAATTTAGGAGAAAAATGTGAAGTATGTCGTTTACGCAGGCGCTGTTTTTGGTGTCTTTTTTATGTTGGGGACCATTGGCGTCAAGGGTGCTCCGCAAGAGGCTGCTCTTGCGGCAATGGCCTGTGCTTCCTGCATCATTCCATACGTTGTTTTTCGTGTCCGGCAGGCTTCCGTGGAAGAAGAGCAGCGAAAAAAGATCATTGAGTTGCTGAGGGTGATCAGTCAGGACAAGTAGACGCCTCACCAGCCATCCGCATACAAGCGGAATTCCTATTTAGCCCCTCGGCAGTGCCGCGGGGCTTTTTTATTGCCTGGACGGTACGCATGACAGACACCACGCGCAAATCAAATCTTGAGTTTGGTGTACGCAACAACACCAAGGTCGGCCTGTCGGAGATCAAGCAGGATGTCAAAGCCGTGGGCGATGAGGCCGCCCAAGCGGGCGCCAAGGCTGGTGCGGCTTTCGACGGCATGGGCAAGAGCAGCCAGACGGCTGCGAGCAGCATTGATCGCAGCACGCGCAACATCATCAGCTCCTTGGAGCGTGAGATGGCCGCCATGCTGGCCGGTGGCAAGGGCACTGCCGCCTATTACGAGACCATTGCCAAGCAGCGTGGCGCTGACATGGCAGCGCTGGGTCCGTACCTGCAACAGATGCGCCTGTTTGAAAAGCAGGCTGAGGAATCGTTTAAGACGGTGGGCATGTCTGCGCGGGCGACCTCGGCCGCAATGCGCGGTGTGCCGGCCCAGATCAGTGACATCGTAGTCAGCCTGCAGGGCGGTATGCCGGTCATGACTGTCGCCCTCCAGCAGGGTCTGCAGATGCGTGACATGTTCGGCGGCTTTGCTGCGGCCGGCAAGGCATTGGGAAGCACCCTGCTGGGCCTGGTCAATCCTTACACCGTTGTAGCGGCTGCAGTGGTGGGCTTTGGCGCAGCCATGGCGTACTCGGAGAGCACGCTGCGCACCAACATGACGCTGATGGCGCAGTTGGAGGCCACAGGGCGCGCGGGCTTCCTGAACTCCGATGCCATCAAGCAGCTCAAGAAGGAGATGATTGAGCTGCCGGGGATCAGCAAGAGCATGGCCTCGGCCATCATCGCGGACCTGGTGCAGGTGCGAACCCTGGGCGGCGAGGCGCTGCAGAAGATCGCATTGCTGTCGGCAGACTTTGCAACGGCCACGGGCCAGGATGCCGCCAGCGCCGCAAAGGAATTGGCAAAGGCGATGGAAGAGCCTGCCAAGGGAGCGCGTGTCCTGGATGAGGCCTTCAATTTCCTCACCGTGTCCCAGCTGGTGGCCATTGAAGCCATGGTGGAGGCCGGCGACAAAGCCGGCGCTCAGGGCGTGGTGCTCGATGCCTTGGGCGTTCGGCTCAAGGACCTTGCGGACAACAGCCTGACGCCGCTGCAGACCGCCACCAAGAACTTTGGCGATGCCTGGGACCAGGCCATGGCGAACGTCGCCAACGCGGGCACGCTGACGGCTGCCAATGATCTGGTCGCTGGGCTGGTGAACCGCTTTGCGGAACTGGTGGGCTGGTTGAACCGGGCCCGGTTGCCTGACTGGATGGAGCAATCGTTCAAGGGCGGTCTCAATGGCATGGTCTACAGGGCCATCGTCGGCGACAACACTCCCAAGCCTGCCTTCACTGGCGGAACGACAGGTAGCTGGGGCGACAACACGGGCGGCGCCTCAGGTGGCTGGGGCACGACAGGTGCGAAGTCCGCGGCCGACCAGGAGCTGTCCGAACTGCTGGACACCACCAAGGCTTTCAAGGGGAAAAAGGATGCCGTTGAGGATCTGAACAAGACGCTCGGCAGGCTGCAGACGCAGCAGCAGCGCTTGCGCGATGAGGGGCGCGGCGATTCCAAGGAAGCGGATGAGCTGCAGACCCGGATCAACGGCATCAACGAAAAGATCAAGTCGCTGAGCAAGACGCGCGGCGACGGCGCCAAGAAAGAGCAGTCTGCCTATGCCGAGCTTGCGGCCTCGATCCAAGCCAAGATTGACGCCAACAAAGCGGAAGTCACCCAGTCCGGCAAGCTCAACGACGCCCAAAAGGCTGAGATCAAGCTCAATGCCGATCTGAAGGAAGGAAAGATCAAGCTGTCGGCCGCGCATGAAGCCGACCTGCGCGGGCGCATTGCGGTCTGGAAGCAGCAGGAAAAGGACAAGGCGCAGGCCAAGGAAAACGTCGCGCTCTACCAGCAGCAGTTGGACATTGAAAAGCAGGTCACGGAGGACTACCTCAAGCGCTCCAAGGCCCTGGAATCGGCGCGCCAGGCCATGGACGCTTACGAGAAGTCGGCGAAAGAGGACTTCGAGCGTCTGCAGCTGGAGGCGGGCCTCATTGGCATGAGCAATCAGGCGCGTGCAGTGGCCTTGGCCCAATACGATGCCGAGCTGGAACTCAAACGCAAGATTGCCGAGATAGAGCGACTGGATGCGACCACATCGCAAAAGGATGAGCTGATCGACCGGGCGCGCGTGGTTTCCTATCAGCGCGTGGCCAGTGCCCAGACCAAGGCCTACAACGACGAATGGAACAAGGCCTTTGACCAGGCCAGCCAGTCGCTCAGCGATGCGCTGATGGCGGGCGGCAAGAACGGCGCCGAGTACATCGAGGGCCTGTTCCGCTCCCTGGTCCTGCGGCCGGTGATCCAGGCCATCGTGGCGCCTATCGCCGGGGACATCGCCTCCACGGTGCTGTCCATGCTGGGCATGGGACCCAGCGGCAGCTCGGGCGGCGGATCTGGCATGGGGTTGGGCAACGTCTCCACCATGTACCGGCTGGGCACTTCATCGATGATGAAGGACTTCGGCCTGGGCCTGGGCAACCTGGTCAACAACGCCGGCGGCAAGCTCTACAACCTGGGCCTTGAGAAAGTCGGCAGTTCGCTGATCGACTTCGGCGACACGCTGACGAAGTATTCCGGCATCGTCAACAAGGCCGGCGCCGCGTTCAGCTACGTGAGCGCAATTTTGAAGATTGCGGACGGCAAGTGGGGGGCGGGTATCGGAACTGCTGTGGGGCAGTGGTTCGGCGGCCCCATCGGTGCCTTTATCGGCAACTGGATCGGGGGCTTGCTGGACAAGGCATTCGGCTCGCGGGGTGCAAACCACTCGGGCGGCGTGGCGTCCACTGCCACCACGGATCGGGACACGGCCGCGCGCCAGGCGCTGGGGACCGATGCCTGGGGCAACACCTGGGGAGACTTCACCAAACGCGCCAATAGCGACATCGACAAACAGGTGGGTGACTCCATCAAATCGATGTTGGACTTGTATAACGCGCTGGCCAAGTTCTCGAACGGCACAGCCAAGGAAATCGACATCGCCGGTGGGTTCTCGCTCAACCCTGCGTACAGCGATGAAGGTGCCATGGGCTTTTTCCAGATCCTGGACAAAGCCACCGGCGAAGTGCTGACCAAGTACAAGAATCGGGACCTGGATGCAGATACAAAGAAGGCCTGGGCGCAGTACATGGCGGACATGGGCGGGGCGGTCATCGACCAGCTCAAGAAGGCGGACATTCCGGGCTGGATGCGCGAGGAGTTCGACGCGCTGGGCGAGAACATCACCATCGAAGGTCTCAACGAAGCATTGCGCACCATCGCAATGATCGATGCGGCATTCCGTGGATGGGCTGACACCCTGGTGGGCTTCGCCAATCTGACCGCAAAGGCCCAGACCGAACTGCTGAAGTTCTCGGGCGGCATCGAGGCACTGTCCAACAACGTCAATGCCTTCTATTCCAGCTTCTACTCGGAAGAGGAGAGGGCGGGCATCCTGCAGCGTCAGGTGCGGGAGGGCCTCAAGGCTCTGGGGGTGGACATCGACCCAGCGGGCGGCGAAGAGGCCAAGAAGAAGTTCCGCAAGTTGATCGAAGACGCTTTGGCGTCCGGCAACACGGAGCTTGCCGCAAAGCTTTTGGCATTTGCCCAGATGTTTGGCGTGGCGGCGGACTATGCCCAGAAAGCTGCGGAGACGGCGGCTGATGCGGCAAAGACGGCAGCGGACGAAGCGGCGAAAGCGCTGGCCGATGCGCGGCAAAAGGCCAAGGACGCTGCCATGGCGAACTTTGAAGCCGCCGTGCAGCGCGAGCAGGACTACTGGGGCGCCATCGCCTCTGCTGCGCAATCGGCCATCAGCAGCATGTCTGCTGTGCTGGCCACGCTCAAATCCAATGCGCGCGAGCTGTATGGCACCGTGGAATCCACCCAGCAAATGCTCGCAGCGCGGGGAATGGTCTACATAGAAGAGGCCTTGGAGGGCGTGCGCGCTGGCAGAAAGATCACTGAATACAGTGATCTGAGTGACGCTATCAGCGCAGCCCGCAGCGGCATCAACTCCCGCGCCTATGCCACGCAGTTTGAAAAGGACCGCGACGCGCTTGTGCTGGCGGGCCAGCTCGCTGACCTGGCAGAGCAGGGCGATGTCCAGTTGAGCCAGGAGGAGCGGCTGCTGAAGAACGCGCAGGAGCAATTGGAGCGCCTGGACAAGACGCTCGGCTACTGGCGCGATCTGCTCGAAGGCAACGACAAGCAGATTGATGCCACGCTGAGCGTTGAGAAGGCGATTGAAGCGCTCAAGAAGCTGATGTTCCCAGAGGCCTCTGGCAAGCCTGGCCAAAAGCCGGGCGGCGGCGCGGTACTGGGGCCGGGCACCTCGCCAGGCAGCACGCCAACGCCCACGGATCCTGACTATGTGCGCCCCCGCACTGATGGCTCTGGCGGGACTTGGTACGAGCCGATCACAGACCCCGGGCGCGTGGCTGAGCTCGACAAGCTCGCAGGTGGGTATCACAAGTTCGATGGCACGGGTGATGCTGCTGGCCTGAATCAGTGGATCAAGGACAACAACCTCAGTCCCAAAGACTTGGCGGACTTGTCCGGCTTGTACGAGAGCGACTGGGAGAAGTGGTTCAAGAACAGCGGCCTGCCGTCCTATGACATCGGCACGAACTTCGTCCCGCGCGACACGCTGGCCATGGTCCATCAGGGCGAGGCCATCGTGCCCAAGGCGTTCAACCCTTGGGCGGGCGGTGGAGGGGGCGGCGGGGATCTGGCCGCCGAGGTCCGCGCGTTACGGGCTGAGGCCGTGCAAAACCGAGAGGAGCGCAGGCAGCAGGCCGGCGAGATTGTGCGCCTCAATGCGCAGATCGCACGGCTGCTGCAGCGCTGGGACGGCGATGGACTGCCGCATACGAGAGAGGAGGCAATTGCATGAGCTTTTCATCGCTCACCGTTGTGGCGCCGTTGGCCGTGACTCCAGCCATGCTGGTGTCCACCAACGTGCCCGAGACGGACTATCCAGAGTGGGCGGCCGGCACGACATATGCGAAGGGCCAGCGGGTGATCCTCGCTGCTCAGCACAAGGTCTACGAGAGCGCGGCGGACGGCAACACGGGGAACAACCCCGCGACGCCGCCCGATGAGCCAAAGTGGCTGGAGGTCGGGCCGACCAACCGCTGGAAGCCATTCGACAAATCGGTCAGCAGCCAGGTCAAGCAGGCCAACTCCATCACATACCGGATCAAGCCCAGCCAGGCGATCACGTCGCTCGGCCTGCTCAACGTCGCGGGCGCCACAAGCATCCGCGTACGTCTGATCGATCCGACGTATGGCACGGTCTACGACAAGACCACTTCGATGGCCGCAGTTCCTGTGGCTACAGGTTGGTGGGAGTGGTATTTCGGCGAGCGTCTGGCCCCCACGCAGGCGCTGCTGCAGGACCTGCCGAGTTTCCCGATGGCCGACATCCTCATCGATATCGCTGGCACGGCCGCTCTGGCCGTGGGCGTGATCCTGATGGGGCAGCGCCGTGTTTTTGCCTTGGGCGTGAAGTCCGGCGCACGCGTTGGGATTCAGGACTATTCACGGAAAGAACGCACCGAGTTCGGGGACGTTGTGCTCGTTGAGCGCGCGTATGCCAAGCGCGCGTCCTTCCAGTTGCTTTTGCAGTCGTCCGAGGTTGATTCCTTCAACGACTTCTGCGCATCGGTTCGCGCCACTCCATGCCTCTGGATTGGCTCCAATCGATTCGAGTCCACGGTGATCTATGGCTTCTACAAAAACTTCGAAATCATCCTGTCCTATTACGACTATGCGGACTCTGAACTTGAACTGGAGGGCCTGACATGACGGATCCCGTCAATCCATCACCCATCACTGAATTGCCGCCTGCGCCGGCTCCAACCGATACGCCTGCGGAATTCAACACGAAGGCATTTGCCACGGTCGCCGCTCAGGTGACCATGGTGCAGCAGATCAACGCTGAGAATGCGAAGGTCTACCAGAACGCGGTCGCCGCGAATGAGCGTGCGAATGCAGCGGGCGGATTTCGAGATCAGGCCCAAACGGCGGCGGGTACAGCCACGACAAAAGCGGGCGAAGCTTCTGGCAGCGCCTCAGCTGCAGCTGGATCGGCATCGGCTGCCTCTGGATCTGCTGGCGCCGCGGCTGGAAGTGCGAGCACCGCATCTACCCAGGCCGGCATTGCCACGACTCAGGCTGGCAATGCCAATACAGCCCGGATCGCATCTGAGTCCGCGCGAGATGCGTCTGTTGCTGCGCGCGATGCGTCGCAGGGCTACAGGGATCAGGCCGCTGTCTTTGCAACCCAGCAGATCAAGGGCAGCAGCACGACGAGCGTGACGCCTGGCGCTGGCGCAAAGAGCTTCACGATCGAGGCCAACCGCTCGTTCGTCGTGGGCATGTACGTTGTGGCCACAAGTTCAAGCGACCCCACTATCCAGATGAGCGGTCCTGTGCAGAGCTACAACCCGACCACTGGAGCTATGGTGATCGCAGTGGACTCGTACCGGGGGGCGACTGCGAAGGCTGACTGGGTCATCGGCGTGGCCGCCCAGGGCAGCAGTGGCATGGCGCAGCAGGTGATCACAGAAAACACCACGGCTGTGGCTGGCGTGATCTACATCATCAATGCCGCAAACGTCACTCTGACGCTGCCCACAAGCGGTCTGACTACTGGCGCAACGATTGGCATTCGACTTGCTGCGCCTGTCAGCTATTCCCAGGTGATCAATTTCGGATCAGTCCCATTTCGCGGGCAGGCCGCCGCTGATCGCTACATCGACAAGCCAGCTTTTGGGCTGGATATCAAATATGACGCTACCGCAGGAGGATGGATATGAGCGGACCAATTTCTGAGCTCTTCGGAGCGTCTGCAGGTGGTTTCTACGAGCAAAAGCTGATTCTCACGTCTAGCACTTTCACATGCCCATCGGATGGACTGTATCTTTTAACTGCTATTGGAGGAGGGGCTGCCGGCACAAATAGCGGTCGAGGCGGATGTGCCGGAGGTTTTGCCAACAGACTTTGGAGGCTTACGCGCGGTGCTGTGGCAAATATCACGATTGGAGCGGGCGGTGCAACGAATGGCGCATCTGGCGGCAATACGTTTATCGTGTTCCCCGATCTATATATGCAGGCCGATGGCGGCAGCTCAACAGCCGGAGGCGGAGCGTTTGGCGGTGAGATAAATATCACGGGTGGTGCGTCTGGAAACACTGCTGGCTCTGGCGGTGGTGCAGTCGGGATCTATGGCGTTGGATACGCTAGCACAGCCACAGGCGGCGGCGGTGGTGCTGGAACTGGGGGGCAGAACGCTGGGGTTGATGGCGGAACTGCTTTGCTTAATCGGAATGGCAGCTCCGGATATGCAGGAGGTCGCATATTGCTGCCTGTCGGGCGAGGCGGAAACCAGACATATCCCGATGGAGAGGCAGGCGGTGGCGGTCGCGGCGGAATTGGCGTCAATGGCGGGAATGGCGGTATTTTCGCGGGAGGCGGTGGTGCTGGCACGGGGTTTAATGGTGGATCAGGCGGCTTAGGCGGCGGCGGTGGCGGTAGCTTGAATGCCGCTGGCGGCGCAGGCGGAAATGGCTGCGTGATTATTGAGTTTTACCGGAGCTAAAAATGGAACGCATTGAGATTTTGAAAGAGGATGGCTCCGTGGAAAACACAGTGATCGGGACTCAGGAATGGGCTGAGGAAACATTCCCGGGCCGCTGGCGTCTCGCAGAGCCAGTGCCCGAGCCTGAGATTGTGGTCGTGCGCCACATCAGTGTTGGCGCGTTCTACGACCGCTTCGGTGCTGCCAAATGGTCGATCCTGTCCGATGAGTCGCCGCAAGTGCGTGCCGTTGTGCGCGACGCGAGCGTGCGCAAGTACATCGATCTCGATAACGCTGACTTGCCTGCAGGGCTGGCCATCCTGCAAGCCGCAGGACACGACATCGACCCGGCCGCGATCATCGACGTGCCGATCCAGCCGCACGAGCTGCCCTGAGCCGCGCCATCCCAACACCAACCCGCTTCGGCGGGTTTTCTTTTGCCCAGGGAGGGCTATGAATCAACTGGAACCTACGAATGTGGCCATCGCGCTGGCCTCGGTGCTGTTTGGCCCGGCCTTGGCCGCCCTGGTGGGGCCGTATGCCGTGATCCTGATCGCGTCCACCGTGGGCGCGGCCTGGGCGCTGGGTCGGCGCGACCCGAGCGCGCGCCTGGGCGCTGCCGGCTATTTCCTGCGGCTGAACGTGACCGCGCTGCTCGTGACCGTGGGGCTGGCCACGCTGGCAGGCCGATGGCTCGGCTTCGATGAAACCAACTGGATGCTGGCCCCCATCGCGCTGCTGGTGGGCGGCGTGGGCGACGACTGGCCCCGGCTTGGCCGCTGGCTCTTCGAGCGCGCGGCCCGGGTCCTGGAGCGCAAGGCCGGGGGCGGCGAGGGAGGTGCGTGATGACGTGGCAATCCCATCAACTGCTGGCCATGGCCAATCTGGTGATCTGCGCCGGCATCGGCTGGGCGTGCATCTGCCGCCTGAACTCGCACGTGGCCCGCATCCACAAGCTGGCCCGCGCCCGGTATGTCCTGCTGCTGGCTGGCGCCGTGGCCTCGGGCCTGCAACCGACGCTGTGGAACACATGGACCACTGTGGGCGACACCATTTTTTCGGCTTGCGTGCTGGCAGGCCTGCTTATCAACGTGGCTCGCTGGCACGGCGCTGGCCACCCCATGCGGAGGCAAGAGGACCATGAACTTTGACCAGGCATTCGACAGGCTGATCGGGCACGAAGGGAAGTTCACAGCCAACCCCGCCGATGACGGCAATTGGACCGGAGGCCGACAAGGCCGCGGCGAGCTCAAGGGCACCAAGTACGGCATTTCGGCCGCCGCGTACCCACATCTCGACATCAAGGGTCTGACGCTGGAGCAGGCCAAGGCGATCTATCTGGAGGACTTCTGGGACGTGATTGGCCGCGCGCATCCGGCGATCAAGTTCCAGATGTTCGATGCGACAGTCAACCATGGCCGGGGCAACGCCGTGCGGATCCTGCAGCGGGCCGTGATGGTGGCGGATGACGGCATATGGGGGCCGCGTTCGCAGGCCGCCCTGGACAGCATGCAGAAGCTGCGCGGGCACAACGATGTGCTGCTGCGCTTCCTGGGCTTCCGGCTGAAGTTCTGGGCCAGCTTGGCGAAGTTCGACCAGTTCGGCCGTGGCTGGACGAACCGGGGCGCTGAGAACCTGCTGTTCGCTGCGGAGGACAACTGATGATCAGCGAAAAGCTTCTGCCGGCCCTTGTGGCCGTGCTGGTGGCCAGCGCTGCAGGCAATGCCCTGCTGGGTTGGGCCTGGCTGTCCGCCCGGGACGATGCGGCCACGGCCGCCGCTGAGCTGTCGAGCATGACGGGCCAGCGCAACGGCGCCCTGCAGGCGGCCCAGGCCTGTAGCGATGCCACCGAGGCCCTGGGCGCCTTGGCCACGCAGCGTGCTGCCGAGGCGGCGCCGGCCCGTGCTGCTGCCGCTGGCCAGGCCGCCGCGCTCAACGCCCGCGCCGACTACACCCTGGCCACCGCGCCGGCCGCGCCCGGCGACAGCTGCGCGAGCCTGCAGACCCTGGGCAGCGACTGGCTCAAGGGGAGGGCCAAGCCATGATGCGCACGCTGATGCTGCTGGGCACGCTGGCCCTGGCCGGCTGCGGATCCGTGCCGCGTGTCGAGATCCAGGAGGTCAAGGTGCCTGTGCCCGTGGAGTGCCGCGAGCCGGTGCCGGACAGGCCTGCCATGCCCACGGAAGCCCTGGCCGACGATGCCGACCCCTTCGAATTGCTGCGCGCCGCCCTGGCCGAGATCGACCGCCGCGAAGGCTACGAAGTGCGGCTGCTGGCCGCCTTGCTGACCTGCACGGTGCCGCTGACGCCGCGCTGATGCCGGACGTTGGCCCAAGCTATCCCATTGACGCGCGAGCGTAGAGCATTTCGATCGCCGCTCATCGCTGGCGGCGCTCCTGATATTCCAGCGTCTCTTCGAGGGGCGGGAATCCAGGTGTACGCTCACGGCCTGGCTGTTATCGTCTTCTCCATACCTCTCCCTGTCTCTGTCTCTCCACGGATGCTCCAGTGGGAAGCTTCCCAACTTGGTTTGGGAAGGTGTGGCGTTTCCGAAATGTCGCCTTGGGGACGGAGCCCTAGAGATTTTTACTGATGCACCGACACAGTGCACAGTTCAAAGTGGGTTCATGCTTTTGTGTATTTGGTCGCTGTGCCCGCTCTGTCAAGAGCGGTCCAGAGCATATCTGCTGGATGGCGGCTCTCAGCGTCACTATTTCTGCCCCTCTTGCGGCGAGTTTGAGATAACGAGGGCTGCGCTGTCGGCCATCTGGCGTGGGGCCGCGTCTGTGCGTGAGCAACTTTTGAACAAAATGAGAGCAGTGCAGTGCAATCGCCTAGCCGTTATTAGGCTGGCGGACGAGAGCGTTTTTTTCGAGCGCTTGGAGGTGGCTGTCAAAAAGCGCCGCGTCTGAAGAAGTGCTAGATCAGTGCAGAGAACCCATTACTGGGCGCACGCGCATGGTGAAGGCGTAAAGACTTCTGGTCAGTACTGGTCCCACGTATCGGGGGCGCGGTCTTAGTGAGGTGCCAAATGCCAAAAAAGTACAAAGCTCTTCTCAAACTGAAGGTTGCCTTGGATGCTGCGATCAACGTGCTTGATGCCGGAAAGCCGCAGGCCATCCAAGCGGCTCGTAAGCTTGTACGTGATTACCACTTGGAGAGCGGCGACTTGTTTGCCGCCGACCAGTTGCGGCAAAACACCGCACGCTACCGCAACCCCAAGACTGGCGAGACATGGTCAGGCCGAGGGCGTCCGCCTCGCTGGATTGAGGGACGTGACCGCAAGCCGTTTGAGGCTTGAGCGCGAGAAGGCGACCTCAAATGCGCTCGCCAGCACTCCAGCTGTCTCTGGTGCATTGGGGAGCGTCGGGCGTGATCGGCAGAGATGCTTCTTCGGTGGACGATGCCATTCCAATAGTTCGGTGAGCACTAAATGAGGCTTGCGGACGCTTGGAAATAAGCCATATGGCGGCGATGATGATCAGCGTCCCCAATAGCAAAATACCCAACGTGACATACGGACTCCATGAAGATTCCGTGTTTGGGCCGTAAGGGTCGTCTTCCAAATAGTCATCCTGCATAGGGAGGTGCCGCCTTGGCTATCGGTGACCAAGGCTTCTGTCGCCCTGCCTGCTGACTGTAGGGTTGCGTCATAGTTGCCGCCGCTCACATTGGGGAAGTTGACGGATGCTACGCCTGATTCCCACACCCAGCAATATGTAGCTTCTCCCAGCCTGTGAGGCCGTACAGGCGGCAAGCGAGATGCCTACTGGTCAAGCTCATCCCCTACACATTCCATCGTCTATCTGCCACACGACGAAGATGCGCTCAAGAGCAACGTTTCTTCAACGCTTCGCCCTCTGTCCAAGGTGGTCAACGCTTCGCCCATCGGCACTGTGCTCCACAGCGCCTCGAAGTCCTCAATGACTCGCACTTTCCAAGTCAGCCTGTTGCCTGAATCGCGAATGATGCGGCTGACCTGCTACGCATGGCTTTACCCCTACAGAAGAATCTTTCTATCGAGAATCAATTATCGAACGAAGCTGCTTGCCTAGCCCTGTGCTTGTGCGCATAGACCCTTTACGATGAGTCATGAGCTTCGATCAGATCGCAATTGCCCTACTGGGCGCCCTGGCGGCCTGGCTCTCCCAGGCCCGGGGCGAGGGCTCGCGCAAGTGGGCGCCGGTGTTCGGCATGCTCGGCCAGCCATTCTGGTTCTACGCCAGCTGGCAGGCCGAGCAGTGGGGCATCTTCGCCGTATCGATCATCTATGCCTGCGCCTGGGCTCGGGGGCTGTGGGTCTACTGGATCTCGCCACGCCGCGACCAGGGCACGGGATCTATCCAGCTGGTGCCAGGCCGCAAGCCATGATCTACACGCTCCACATCGACAAGGAGGAGCCGGGGCTGTACGCAGTGCGAGTCCTGGACGGACGCGCCGAGATTTCGGAGTTCCAGACCGCAACCATTTCGGGGGCGATACGAGACTGCGCGGTGGCCACGGTCCCAGGCCTGGACGGCTTCCACATCTGGTACGGCCATGTCTCTATCGGCACCACTTCGATAGACGCCATGCGCCACGATGCCGAGACGCTGGCGCAGCGGCTTGTTAGTCTGCATTCGCAGTTCGGAGGCCGCCCCTCCTGATGACTTCATAGAATGCTCGTCATCTATTGGAGGAGCTGAAGGTGAAGAAGCTGAAAAGTCTGATGTGGGTGGCTGCGTTTGCGTGCGCACTATTGGCAGTGCTGGCGTTGAGCAAGCCGTCCCTTGAGAAAACAGCAGATGATCTGCACAAGGAGTCGGCCGAGCGCGTTGAAGCCAACACCAAGCATTGCGAGGCCCGCGGAAAGATCTATGTTCGTGAAAGCGTCTGGGATCGAGGGGAGTGCATGACGCCAGAAGAGGCTTCGGCGGCTCTCATCAGGATGAAAAAAGACCTCGATAACCAGGGGCTCAAATAGCCCGTCCATGTCCCACTTATGTCCCAGGCACCCACTTAATGCGCGGTAAGTGGTTGTCGCGATTGGGAAAGTGATGGTCCCTCCGACAGGAATCGAACCTGTATCTGGCGCTTAGGAGGCGCCCGTTCTATCCATTGAACTACGGAGAGGAGCAAACGGCGATTGTAAACCCATGGCGGGTCCGCCCCGCGCAGCGCCGGCAGGGCGGCTGCGCAGGGGTGGAGCGTCAGTCCTTGCGCACGGTGTAGATCAGGTCCAGCGCGCTGGTTTCCCCGGTCTGGCCGCGCAGGGTGAGGCGGCGCGAGAGGTCGTAGAAGATGTACAGCGTGCCCATGGCGCCCGAGAGGCTTTGCTCGTAGGTGACATAGAGGTCGCTGGACAGGCGCTTGCCCAGGGTGAGGGCCGCGCCGGTGGAGCCCTCGCCGCCCGGGCCCTTGAAGCCGATCTCGTCCAGGCCCAGGTTGCTGGCGATCTTGCCGCTGTTGTTGCGCCCGCCGCTGAGCAGGGACAGCGCGGCCTGCTGGAGCAGGGCGCTTTCGGCGCCGCCCGTGGCGGGGTCGCGGCCCATGACCACCCAGGAGAGCTTTTCGGCATCGGGCATTTCGGGGTCGGAGTACAGGCGCACGCGCGGGGCGTTGGCCGTGCCCTGCACCTGCACGCCTGCGCGCACGGCGATGTTCGGGCGCAGCGCCAGGATGTCCAGCGAGGGGTTGGCGTAGGGGCCGTTGAAGCGGATGAGGCCGGTCTCCACGTCCAGCGACTGGCCCCAGGCGCGGTAGCGGCCCTGCACGGTGCGGATCTCGCCGGTAATGCGCGGCGGGCCGCCCGCCACGGTGGGGCCCTGCACTTCCAGCGCGCCTTCCAGGCGTGTGGTGATGCCGTAGCCCTGCAGCGCGAAGTCGCGGCCCAGGTCGAGCTTGACGAGGATGTCGGGCAGCTTGATGGTTTCGGCACGGGCCTGGGCCTTGCGGTCGGCCTGCTGCTGCTTGCGCGCCGCTTCCTGCTCGGCCTTGCGCGAGGCGGCCGAGTGCACGACCACGTCGGAGTCCAGCGATGGGGCGGATTCCTCGGGCAGGATGATGGTGGCGCGGTCGGTGGTGAGGTCGCCGCGCAGCGTGAACTGCCCTTGCTCCAGCCTGGCCTGCAGGCCGCCCGAGACGCTGACCTGGCGGTCTGCACGCACCAGCACCTGCAGCCTGGTGGCCTGGGCGCGCAGGTCCATGCTCAGGCCGGAGTTGCTGCCATCGGCGTTGGGCGGGTCCCAGCGCACGAAGCCCGAGCCCGTGAGTTCGCCGCCTTCGCGCGGTGCCGTGGTGAGGTTGCCGCTGTAGCCCAGGATGCGCGCATTGCTGCCGCGCCCGCCCTGCATGCGCAGCTCGGTCAGGTCCAGGCGGTTGCCTTGCAGGCGCGCGCGCAGCACGCCGTTTTGCAGGTCGATGCCGTCCAGCGCGGACAGGATGCTCAGGCCGTCGGCCGAGAGATTGCCCTGCCACTGCGGGTTCTGGCGGTCGCCGCTGATCTCGGCCTTGGCCTGCAGCGAGCCGGTGACGCGCCAGCCGGGCGGGGCGAACAGCGCCCAGATGCCGATGTCGGGCATGCGGGCGTCGATCTGGCCGGACAGAGGGGCCTTCTCGGGCCAGGTCCAGGTGCCGTCCTGCTGGGCCAGGCGCGTGCCCAGCTGCGCGGTCAGGGTGCCGGCGCGTTCGCTGTCCCAGTCGAGCTTGGCCTGCACGTCGTCGCCCTGGGCGCGCACGCTCAGGCGGGCCTGCTTGATGTGGGCGCGCATGCCGGCGCCGCGCACGGTACGGGTGCGCACTTCGCCGGGCTTGCTGGAGCGCGGCCCCGTGGTGTGGATGACGGTGGTGCCCGAGCCGTCTTCCACGGCCAGGCGCAGGTCGCCGGCTGCACGCTCGACCAGCAGTTCGGCCTTGAGCGCGGGGCCCGTCGTGTCGATGTCCCAGCGGGCGTTGAAGCTCAGGTCGCCGCTCAGGCCCATGGCGGCCAGCGGGGGCTCCTCGGCCATGGACAGGGCATCGACCCAGGCCAGCGGCAATGCCTGGGCGCGGCCTGTGCTGCGCAGGGCCCAGCGGCCGTCGCCGCCCTGGCTGGCGCGGGTGTCGTCCCAGGCCAGCAGCACGGGCTGGGGCGCTTGGGCATTGGTGCGGCGCTGGGGCAGGGTGGGCGGCGTGACCTGCAGGCTGCCGGCCGATGCCGTGAAGGCGGTGGACAGCACGGTGCGGCCCGTGGTGCGCTGGGCGATCCGTACGGGCTGGTTGCCTGCCAGTTGCAGCTGCCATGGGCCGGGCAGGTCCTGGCCCGGACTCAGCCGGGCCTGCAGCTTGTCGATGCTGGCCTGCCAGTCCAGGGGCGCGGCACCGCGCGCCGTGGCAAGGCCTGCCTGCAGGGCCGTGTCGATCTGCGCGGTCTGCGTGCCGCGCTTCGCCTGGCCGGCCAGGGTGAGGCTGGCCTGCTCGGGCGAGCCCTTGAGGGCCAGGCGCAGCTCGGGCAGCTCCAGCGCCTGCTCGGGCGGCGTGTTGGCGGGCAGGTAGCGCAGCTTGGCGGCCTGCAGGTCGGCCTGCAGCTGCAGGCCGCTGGCGGGCAGGGGGTCGCCCACGGCGGCCTTCATGCGCTTTTGCAGTGCGCCCCATCCGCCGCGCCAGCTGGCGTCCAGCTGGGCCTGGCCTTCGATCAGGGCGCCGGCCAGCGGGTCCTTCATGCCGGGCAGCTTGCGCAGCCACTGTGTGAGGGCGGTGAGTGACGACAGCTTGAGCTGGCTGCTGCCCTGGCCTGCGGCAGGGCTGATGTGGCCGTCCAGCGAGAGTTCGGCGCCGGGCAGCTGGGCCTTCAGCACGGTCTGCAGCTTTTGCTGTTCGGTGTCGAACTGCAGGCTGCGGCTGCGCACCGAGGCCTGCAGCGCATCAAGCTGCAGGTTCTCCAGCGACAGCACGGGCTGGGCCCAGCGGCCTTTGGTGGCGAGTTTTTCTATGCGCAGGGGCTGGCGCTTGGCGCCTGCGGGCGCTGCTGCGGCCTGGATGTCCACGCTGAAGTCCACCTGCTGCTCGGCCGTGGTGCTGGCGCGCAGCTCGCCCTGCAGCGGCGCTGCTTCCAGGAGGCTGTAGAGCGCGGCGGGGTCCAGGCGCTGGACCTTGGCCTGGCCTTCGAAGACCTTGGTGCCGGGCTCGAAGCGGCCCTGGGCGTCGATGCTGCCCGAGCCTATGGCGATCTGCGCCTGCTCCAGCAGCCACTGCTGGCCGTCATAGCGCACTGCGGCCTCGATCTGGTCCAGCGGCAGGCGCTGGCGGTCCCAGGGGCCGGGCATGGCGTTGTTCAGGCGTGTCGTCAGCTGCCAGGCGGTGGTGGCGATGGCCGAGCCTGGTGCCTGGTCCGATGGCTGTTCCGTGGCGGGTGCCTGGGCTGTATCAGCTGCCTTGCCATCCGGCCCGGCCTGCAATTCGCCGCTGATGCGGGTGCGCGGTCCCTGGGGCCAGAAGGCGGCGATGTCGATCTGGCTGAGCTGGGCGCGCGCGGTCTGCAGCGGCTGGGGCTGCCAGGGCCGGATGCTGGCCTCGATGTCCGCATGCATGGGTTCGGACACGGGGGCGGCTTCCTTGCGCTCCCTGGCCTTGCCGTTCTTGCCATCGGCCCTGGCGGATTTCTGTACGGCGGAAGGGGCAGGCGTTTCCTCGGGCACCGTCCCGGGCTTGGCATCAACCTGGAGCTTGATGCCCAGTTGCGCAGCGGCGGTGGCCAGGGTGCCGTCGATCCGGGCCTTTGCCTGCACGGCCAGCGGTGCAGGTTTGGGGGCCTTGGCCGTGGAGGCCTCGTCGTCCGAAGCCAGGGCAGGCGCCTGCAGGTCGCCCTGCAGCTCGGCCTGGATGGCCATGGGCGCGCGGGCCTGCAGGCGCAGCCTGGCCTGGTAGCTGCCATCGGCCCATTGCAGGTCGCGCACGTCCAGCTGGTGCTCGCTACCGTCGTAGGCGTAGTGGCCTTGCAGGCCCAGTACTTCGGCCTGGGGCGGGCCTTGCCAGACGATGCGCTCCACATGGAAGGGCACGTCGATCTTCACGGGCAGCACGAGCTGCTGCAGCGGCTCGACGGGTTTCTTGTCCTCGGGGTCGGGCGTGCTGGCAATGTTCAGCTCGGCGATGCGCACTTCGCCCAGGCGCACGGTGCGCGACAGCAGGGGACGCAATTGCCAGCCGATGGTGGCGTCGCGCAGCTCCACCTTCATGGTGGGGCTTTGCCATTGCAGCCAGCCGATGCGCCCGCCCTGGCGCAGGGTGCCGGTGACTTCCTTGGCCTGCAGGCTCTGGCCTGCGGGCAGCCAGCCGGCCACGCGCTGCAGGGTGTAGGCCAGCGAATCGGCACGGCCGCTCCACCACCAGGCGGAACCCAGCAGGGCGGCCAGCAGCAGGACCAGGACCAGGAAGAACCAGAGCAGGTAGCGCAGCCAGCGGCGGCGGGGCGCAGGCGACGGAGGGGACGCCTGGGGGCTTTGGTCTGGCGCGGCGGAGGAGGCAGGGGTATTCAAGCGGGAATCCACCATGGTCAGAAGTTGAAGCCCAGGCGCAGGTGCAGGCGCAGCTGCTTTTCCTGGGCGCCCCAGGCGATGTCGGCCTGCACGGGGCCCACGGGGCTGCGCCAGCGCAGGCCGGTGCCCACGCCCACGCGCATGTACATGGAGTCGGGCGCATCGCCCACGGTGCCGGCGTCCAGGAAGACGGCGTGCTCCCAGTCCTGCGTGTTGCCCTTGATGACGATGGGCCGCTGCCACTCGATGCTGCCCACGGCCATGTAGCGCCCGCCGATGACCTTGCCGCTGTCGGTGCGCGCACCGATGCTCTGGTACCCGTAGCCGCGCACGGTGTTGTCGCCGCCGGTGATGAACAGCTGGGTGACGGGCAGGTCGGCATCCTTGCGGGCCAGCAAGGCACCGCCGGAGGCGCGCAGCGCCAGGCGGCTGCGGCGCTTGGTCTCGGGATCGACCTCGCCGATGGGAATCAGGCTGAGCCAGCGGCCCGAGACACGGCCGAACGGCGTGCGCTGGGGCGTGAGCGTGGTGCCCGCGCCGACTTCCCAGGCAAAGCCGAAGCCCGAGGAGGGCGCCAGCGTGCTGTCGAAGTAGCGCCCGGTCCAGCCGTAGTTGGCCGTGACCGACGAGCTGGAGGGCGGCGCGCCCTCGCCCTGGGTCTTGGCGTAGTCGTACTGCAGGTAGTAGTTGCGGTCGATGTGGTCTTCGGACTTGGTGCGGCCGGCGCGCAGCTGCAGGCTGTTGACATCGAAGTCGCCCGAGGGCGCGCGCTCGGCCTTGGCCGTGGTGAACCAGCGCCACAGGGTTTCATCGGGCAGGGCGGTCCACTGCGTGGAGATCAGCGGGTTCTTGCGGTCGAAGCGCATGCGCGTGACGGCGCGCCAGCCCAGCCAGGGCAGGCGGTTGTGGATGTGGTCCACGCTCAGGCGCGGGCCGGTGTCGGTGCTCATGCCCACGCCGAAGACCCATTTCTGCATCTGGGCCTCGCGCACCTGGGCGATGACGGGCGTGGTGACCTGGGCGCCCTTGCGCTTGATGGCTTCCTCGTCCTCGGCGGCGCTGTCTCCCTGCTGGGGCACGTTGGCCAGCGTGAGGAAGACGGAGTCGTAGTAGCCGCTGCTGGCCAGGCGCAGCTGGGCATCGACCAGGGCGGTCTGGTCGTATTCCTCGCCCTCGGGCAGGCGTGCGATGCGGGCCGTCCCCACGGGGTCGTAGCGCTGGGCGCCTTCGATGCGCAGCGGGCCGAAGGTGTAGGCCGGGCCGGGCGCATAGGCCACGCTGACGTCGGCCTCGTGCGTGTCGGCGTCGATGTCGGCCAGGCTGGAGTCGATGCGCGCCAGCGGGTAGCGGCGCGACTGCAGCGTGCGCAGGCCCTGGCTCTTGGCCTGGCTCCAGCTGGCCTGGCTGAAGCGCTGGCCGGGCTGCAGCGGCCATTGGCTTTCGATGGTGGCGCGCTGCGAGGCGCCTTCGGGATCATCGGCATTGACGCCCGCAAAACGCACCTGGCTGCGCGCAATGGTGGCGGGCTCGCCAGGGTCCACCTTGACGGTGACCTGCAGCGGGGCCTCGTCGGATTCGGGCGTTTCCTTGATCTCCACCGTGACCGTGGGGCTGAAGTAGCCCAGCGTGCCGATCAGGTCGCGCACGTTGGCGTCGGTGGCGCCCAGCAGCCGCGTCAACTCGCGCCGCTGCAGGTCGCTCTGGTAGCGGTAGCGGCGCAGTTCGAGGTGCTTTTCCAGCAGCTCGCGCACTTCCTTGGGCGCATCGACGACAAGGGAGAAGGCCGGGTCGCCGGTCGCTGCAATCAGCGACGGGTCCGTGTCCTTGTCATCATTCTTGGACGGCAGGAGGCTGCAGCCGCCGAGCATCAGGGCTGCACTCAACAGAAACAAAAACGCCGGCCCTCGGGCCGGCGCTGTCGCGGGGGGGAGCTTGGGCATCGGCCTATTTTGACAGCAGGCGCATGGCGTCTTCCAGACCTTTGAGTGTCAAAGGGTACATGCGGTTGCCCGTGAGCTGCTGGATGATGCTGATGCTCTGGCGGTACTGCCAGACGCCGGGCGGCTCGGGGTTGATCCAGGCAAAGCGCGGGAAGGCATGCGTCAGGCGCTGCAGCCATTCGGCGCCGGGCTCCTCGTTCATGTACTCCACGCTGCCGCCGGGCTGCAGGATCTCGTAGGGGCTCATGGTGGCGTCGCCCACGAAGATCAGCTTGTAGTCCTTGTTGTACTTGCGGATGATGTCCCAGGTCGGAAACTTCTCGGCGAAGCGGCGGCGGTTGTTCTTCCACATGAAGTCGTAGACGCAGTTGTGGAAGTAGTAGAACTCCAGGTGCTTGAACTCGCTCTTGACGGCGGAGAACAGCTCCTCCACGCGCTGCACGTGCTCGTCCATGGTGCCGCCCACGTCCATGAGCAGCAGCACCTTCACGTTGTTGTGGCGCTCCGGGATCATCTTGATGTCCAGGTAGCCCGCGTTGGCGGCCGTGCTGCGGATGGTGTCGGGCAGGTCCAGCTCCAGGTCGCTGCCTTCGCGTGCGAACTTGCGCAGCCGGCGCAGCGCCACCTTGATGTTGCGCGTGCCCAGCTCCTGCGTGTCGTCGTAGTCGCGGTAGGCACGCTGCTCCCAGACCTTGACGGCGCTCTTATTGCGGCCCGGCCCGCCGATGCGCACGCCGGCCGGGTTGTAGCCGCCGTGGCCGAAGGGGCTGGTGCCGCCCGTACCTATCCACTTGTTGCCGCCTTCGTGGCGCTCCTTTTGCTCCTCCAGGCGCTTCTTGAGCGTGTCCATCAGCTCGTCCCAGCCCATGGCTTCGATGGCGGCCTTCTGCTCGGGCGAGAGTTCGCGCTCCAGCAGCTTCTTCAGCCAGTCCTGGGGAATCTCGCGCGTGAGGTCGGCCACCATCTCCACGCCCTTGAAGTAGGCGGCGAAGGCGCGGTCGTACTTGTCGTAGTGCTTCTCGTCCTTGACCAGCACGGTGCGGCCCAGGTGGTAGAAGTCGTCCAGGCTCCAGGCGTCCTCGCTCCTGGGGCCGACCACGCCGGCCTGCAGCGCCTCCAGCAGGGTCAGGAACTCCTTGACCGAGACGGGCAGCTTGGCCGCGCGCATGGTGTAGAAGAAGTCGATCAGCATGGCATCTCCCGGGGGCCTTGCGTACGCGCCCTCATGTGCGCGCCACGGCGGTGCTGCCGTCCGAATGGCGCTGCAACTGGTCCAGCAACTGGGCGCGCGACTCGGGCCATTCGCCGCTGCGCAGGCTGTACATCACGGTGTCGCGGATGGTGCCGTCGCGGCGCAGCGCGTGGCCGCGGATCACGCCGTCCTTCCTGGCACCCAGGCGCTCGATGGCGCGCTGGCTGGCGAAGTTGAAGCAGTCCGTGCGCCAGCCCACCACATGGCAGGCCAGCGTGTCGAAGGCATGGCCCATGAGCATGAGCTTGGCCGAGGTGTTGACATGGGTGCGCTGCACGCTGCGCGCGTACCAGGTGTAGCCGATCTCCACGCGGCGCACCTCGGGCAGGATGTCGTGGTAGCTGCTGGTGCCCAGCACGCGGCCGCTGTCGTCGTCGAGCACGGCAAACGCGAAGCGCTTGCCCTGGCTGCGCTGCTCCAGCGCGGCCTCGATATAGGCGCGCACGTCGTCGGGCTCGGGCGCGGAGGTCACGCGGATGCGCCACAGCTGGCCGTCCTGCACGGCCTCGCGCAGGCCCGCTTCATGGCTGAGCGCCAGGGGCTCGAGCCGCACGCCGTTGAAGCGCATGACCACGGGCTGCACGAAGCCCTGGTGCGCCACGGCGCCAGCCACGGGGATGGTGGTGACCTGGCCGGTGATGGCCGGCACGCGCGATTCTGCGCCGGCGTGGTCGGGGCCTTCGGTGTCGGGCTTGGAATCCGGCATGGCTGGCCTCAGCGGTTGCGCTGGTTCATGAAGACCAGCTTCTCGAACAGGCTCACGTCCTGCTCGTTCTTGAGCAGGGCGCCCACCAGCGGCGGCACGGCGACCTTGCCCTCGGCGGTCTGCAGCGATTCCACGGGAATGTCCTCGGCCACCAGCAGCTTGAGCCAGTCGATCAACTCGCTGGTGGAGGGCTTCTTCTTGAGGCCGGGCAGGTTGCGCACGTCGTAGAACACCTTCATCGCGGCGGCCAGCAGCTCGCCCTGCAGCTTGGGGAAGTGCACGGCCACGATCTGGCGCATGGTGTCGGCGTCGGGGAACTTGATGTAGTGGAAGAAGCAGCGGCGCAGGAAGGCGTCGGGCAGCTCCTTTTCGTTGTTGGAGGTGATGAACACCAGCGGCCGGTGCTTGGCGCGGATCATCTCGCGCGTCTCGTAGCAGTAGAACTCCATGCGGTCGATCTCGCGCAGCAGGTCGTTCGGGAATTCGATGTCGGCCTTGTCGATCTCGTCGATCAGCAGGGCCACGGGCCGGTCTGCCGTGAAGGCCTGCCACAGCACGCCCTTGACGATGTAGTTGTGGATGTCCTTGACGCGCTCGCCGCCGTCGATGTCGGACAGTTGCGAGTCGCGCAGGCGGCTGACGGCGTCGTATTCATACAGGCCCTGCTGGGCCTTGGTGGTGGACTTGATGTGCCACTGCAGCAGCGGCATGTCCAGCGCGGCGGCCACTTCCTCGGCCAGCATGGTCTTGCCCGTGCCGGGCTCTCCCTTGACCAGCAGCGGGCGCTGCAAGGTGGCTGCGGCATTCACCGCGAGCATCAAATCCTGGGTGGCGACGTAGTTCTCGGAACCTTGAAATTTCATGGGCGGTATCAGCGTAAGTATTGATGGGGACGCTTGACGGTGACTGCCATAATCGTTCGCGCTACCCGCTCAGCAGTAGGCATCCGTCAGAACTCTTGAAGGATTGTGCGCGCAAAATGATAAAAACTTTGACCACGGTATTGGCGCTGGCTGTCGCATCTGTGACCTCTGTGGCACAGGCCCAGCAAAGCAAAGGTGACGCAAAGGCAGGGGAGGGGAAGATCGCCATGTGCATTGGCTGCCATGGCATCCAGGGCTACCAGGCCAGCTTCCCCGAGGTGTACAAGGTCCCCAAGATTTCCGGCCAGGGCGCACCCTACATCGTGGCCGCGCTGCAGGCCTACCAGAAGGGCGAACGCAAGCATCCCACCATGCGCGGCATTGCCGATCCGCTGACCGAGCAGGACATGGCCGACGTGGCGGCCTACTACGCCGAGCATGGCGTGGCCAAGGCCGCCGACGCCAAGGTCCGCGAGCCCAGCACCCAGGTCGCCGCGCTGCTGCAAAAGGGCGCCTGCGTATCCTGCCACGGCCAGGGCTTTTCCAAACCCATCGATCCCAGCTACCCCAAGGTGGCCGGCCAGTATGCGGACTATCTGTACTCCGCCCTCAAGTCCTACAAGACCGAAGGCAACCCCCATATCGGCCGCAGCAACGGCGTGATGGCCGGCATTGCCAAGCAGTTCACCAACAGCGAACTCAAGGCGCTGGCCAACTACATCGGCAGCCTCGATGGCGAGCTGCAGACCCTGCCGCAGCCCCATTTCCGCCTGGGCCACAAATCGCAGTGAATCGCGCGCAGCCCCATACCCCATAGCAAAAGCCCGCAATCGCGGGCTTTGTCTTGAGGGTGATGCACAGAGGCGCTATGCGCCGCCCGTGGCCTTGGCACCGTCACTCGTGGCGCGGCGCTGGACTGCGGCGATATAGGCTTCGCCATCGGGCGGGCGGCCCGAACGCTGGCTTTCCCAGAGCATCTGCCCCAGGCATTCCATGGTGGCGTGGTGGGCGTCGTGCAGCGAGTCCAGGCGGCGGCTGAGCAGCTCCACGGCCTGGCGTATGCCGCGCGGCTGGTCGATGCTGCACTGCTCGCTGATGGACAGATGCATGGACAGATGCAAAAACGGATTGGTCACGCCGGGCGTGGCGTCGTAGTCGCGCAGCAGGGCGGCGTCCACGTCGGCAAGGTCATCGAAATACTCGGGATGCTCGGCGATCCAGAGGCTGGCCAGCGTCTCTATGGCCTCCATCGGCGCGCCGCTCAGCATCTTGGTGCGCACGCCGCAGAAAAAGCGCCGCACATCGGCTTGGGTGGGGTTGAACATGGTGGCGCGCAGCGTAGCACGCGGCCCTTTTGGGCGGGCACGCAAGGACTTTGCCGAGGGCCCGCCGCAAGAAGAGGTCAGAGCACCTCGAAGACCCTGCCGGTCTGGGCGCCTTCCACGCTGCGCTGGTAGGCCAGGGCCACGCGGGCGGCGGGCACGGTCTCGAAGCCGGGGAAGACCGAGCCATAGGCATCGGCCGATTCGGTCAGCAGGGTGGGGCTCACGGCGTTGATGCGCAGGCCGCGCTGCAGTTCGACCGCGGCGCCGGTGACGAAGCCGTGGAGGGCGGCATTCACTGTCGATGCATTGGCGCCGTGGCGGATGGGCTCGGTGGCGGCGACGCCGCTGGTCAGCGTGATGGAGCCGCCGTCGCGCAGCCAGCGCTGGCCCAGCAGGGCGAGCCGCACCTGGCCCAGCAGCTTGTCCTGCAGGCCGGAGTTGAACTGCTCGGCCGTCATCTCGGACAGCGGGCCGAAGTGCAGCTTTCCGGCCGTGCTGACGATGGCGTCCACCTGACCGGCGGCTTCGAACATTTTCTGCAGCGTCTCGGGCTGCGTGAAGTCGGCGCGCAGATCGCCGCTGTTGCGGCCCACGGTGACGATGTCATGGCGCGGGGCCAGCAGGGCGTGTACGGCGCGGCCGATGGTGCCGGAGGCACCGATGAGAAGGATCTTCATGCGGTTTTCTTTCTGAGGGGGTGAACAGGCCTCCAGTGTTTTGCAAATCATGGATGGCATAAAGTAGCTGGATCTTTTTGTACTCCTAAGCATTGGTTGGTAATCCATGGACAAGCTGCGCAATATGGAGGTCTTCATGGCCGTGGTCGAGGACGGCAGCTTTGCCCAGGCCGCGCGGCGCCTGGACATCTCGGCCGTGATGGTGGGCAAGCATGTGCAGCAACTGGAAGCCCATCTGGGCGCGCGCCTGCTGCAGCGCACCACGCGGCGCCACAGCCTGACCGAGGTGGGGCGCAGCTTCTACGAGGACAGCCGCCAGGTCTTCGAGCAGTTGCGCTGGGCCGAGTCGGCCGTGGAGCGCAGCCGCAGTGCGCCCCAGGGCCTGCTGCGCATCAGCGCGCCCACCACGCTGGGCAACCATGTGATCGCACCGCTGGTGGCCGACTACCAGCTGGCCCATCCGCTGGTGCGCGTGGACCTGCAGTTGAGCGACAGCATGGTCGACCTGGTGGGCGAGAACATCGACGTGGCCGTGCGCATCGGCCCCGTGGGCGGCGAAGGCCTGGTGGCGCGGCCGCTGCAGCCCTATCGCATGGTGATCGCGGCGGCGCCTTCTTACCTGCGGCGGCGCGGTCATCCGCGTGGCGTGGGCGATCTGGCGCGCCATGACTGCCTGAGCTACGCGGTCTGGCAGCGCCGATCGGAATGGATTCTGCGCGGCGACGGCTCGGGTTCGGTGCAGTGGCCCGAAGACGCCCGCCTGCGCTGCAACAGCGGCGACGGGCTGCGCCATGCGGCGCTGCGCGGCCTGGGCCTGATCCTGCAGCCCGAGGTGCTGCTGGCCGCCGACATGGCCGCGGGCCGGCTGGTGCCCGTGCTGCAGGACTGCGTGCCACTGCCGCGCCCGGTGCACCTGGTCTATCTGCCGGACCGCCGCCAGCTGCCCAAGCTGGCGCAGTTCGTGGACCACATGGTGCAGGCGCTGGGCGCGTCCTGAGGCCCGGTTTTCAGGGGGCGGGCGGGGGCGGGGCTTCCTGCGGCGCCTGCTCCTTCTCCTGCTGCGCCTGGGCCTCCTGCCGCTCCTTGGCCATCTGCTCGACCAGTTGCTGGCGGCCCTGCTTGGCCACGGCAATGAGCTGGGCCTGGTCCTTGTGGTGGGGGTACATGCGCTCGATCAGCTGCAGGTTGTGCTCCCGAAAGCGCGCGGTGGTGCGCCGGGCCTCGGCAGGGCTGTGGCCAGCGAGCTCCAGCACGGTGCGTGCCGAGACCAGGCTGGACTCGAAGACTTCGCGCTCGACATGGTGCACGCCCAGGTCGCGCAACTGGTACCAGTGGGCCATGTCGCGCGCGCGGGCCACGATCTCCAGGTGCGGAAAGCGCTTGCGCACGCGGGCGGCGATCTTCAGCGATTGCTCGGAAGAGTCCACCGCGATGACCAGCACCCGCGCCTTGTCCGCGCCGGCAATGCGCAGCAGGTCCATGCGGGTGGCATCGCCGAAGAACACGCGGTAGCCGAAGGTGTGGGCCACTTCCAGCATCTCCACGCTGTGGTCGAGGATGGTGGCCGGCACG
Source organism: Delftia sp. WY8 (assembly GCF_018437695.1). Taxonomy (NCBI): domain Bacteria; kingdom Pseudomonadati; phylum Pseudomonadota; class Betaproteobacteria; order Burkholderiales; family Comamonadaceae; genus Delftia; species Delftia sp. WY8. The sequence goes on along the minus strand of NZ_CP049795.1, from coordinate 2,222,758 downwards.
CCCTGGGTCAGCAGCACGCGCGCCACGATCTGGCCGTAGCGGCCAAAGCCCGCAATGATGACCTGCGCGTCCTGCGGCTCCGATATTTCATGGGGCCTGGCAGCCTGGCCCGCGCCGTCGACCTGGCAATCCTTCATGTCGGCAAAGCGCTTGAGCAGCAGCTTGTCCATCAGCACCAGCACCAGCGGGCCGATCAGCATGGACAGGGCCACGGCGGCCACCAGCATGGACGAGATGCTGTGGTGGAACACCTTGTACTGCGCCGCCGTCTGGAACACCACGAAGGCGAACTCGCCGCCCTGGGCCAGCAGCAGGGTGAACACCGGGCGCTCGCGCCAGGGCAGCTTCAGCACGCGGGCCAGGGTGTAGAGCACGGCGCCCTTGAGCGCCAGAAAGCCCAGCACCATGGCCGCCATGGCCCAGGGCGCGCGCAGCAGCACGCCGAAATCGATGCTCATGCCCACGGCCATGAAGAACAGGCCCAGCAGCAGGCCCTTGAAGGGCTCGATGTTGGTCTCCAGCTCGCTGCGGTACTCGCTGTCTGCCAGCAGCACGCCGGCCAGGAAGGCTCCCAGCGCCATGGACAGGCCCACCTGCACCATCAGCATGGCAATGCCCACCACCAGCAGCAGCGAGGTGGCCGTGAAGATCTCGGGCGTGCGGCTGCGGGCGATCCAGCGCAGCAGGGGGCGCAGCAGCAGGCGGCCGCCCACCACCACGGCGGCGATGGTGCCCACGGTCTTGAGCACCTGCAGCCACAGGTGGCTGTCTGTGTGCGTGGCATTGGCGGCCTTGACCGCGCCCAGGATGGGGATCAGCGCCAGGATGGGAATGGCGGCCACGTCCTGGAACAGCAGGATGGAAAAGCTGGCCTGGCCGCTGGGCGTGCGCATGAGGTTGCGCTCGGCCATGACCTGCAGGCAGATGGCCGTGGACGACAGGGCCAGGCCCATGCCCGCGATCAGGCTCACGCGCCAGGAAAAGCCGAAGGCCCAGGCCGCCAGGAACAGCACGCCCGTGCAGGCCAGCATCTGCGCGAGCCCCCATCCCAGGATGGGCCGGCGCAGCTCCCACAGGCGGCTGGGCTGCAGCTCCAGCCCGATCACGAAGAGCATCAGCACCACGCCGAACTCGGCAAAATGAAGAATGTCATCCACATTGCTGACAAGCGACAGTCCCCAGGGGCCCATGGCAATGCCGGCACCCAGGTAGCCAATGATGGCGCCCAGGCCCAGGGCACGCGCAATGGGCACGGCCAGCACGGCGGCGGTGAGATAGAGAAAGCCGTAGGTCAGCCAGATGGGGGCGCTGTGTTCCATGGAAGCTAGGGATCTTGGAGTTGGTGTTTACCCTGGGGTGATTGATTGTGTCACTCTCACAGCTGGGTCAGCTTTTTGACAGGGTTGAAAATGCCCCCCACGCTCCCTTTGCTGCGCTAGGTCCGCTGCCCCTGGCCGGGCGCCCCCCGAGGGGGCCGTTTTCATCTTGGGGCGGCCCGGCGATGAAAAATGCCACCGAATGCTTCACCGCCCCATCCGGCTTTGCCGCGGCAGTGCGCCAGATCGGCTGCACGGTTTTAAGATGCCGGCCTGCTCCGTATTTTTAAGGTGTTTGGCATGGATTGGCACACTTGGATCGCCTACTTTGTGGCCTGCTGGATCATTGCGGTCTCCCCGGGCTCGGGCGCCGTGCTGTCCATGAGCCATGGCCTGTCGTATGGCGTGCGCAAGAGCAGCGCCACCATCTTCGGGCTGCAGCTGGGGCTGCTGACCATCTTGCTGATCGCCGGCGCGGGCGTGGGCTCGCTGCTGCTGGCCTCCGAATGGGCGTTCAACGCCGTGAAGATCGTCGGCGCCTGCTATCTGATCTACCTGGGCATCAGCCAATGGCGCTCGGGTGCCGCACCCCTGGCCACCCAGGAATCCATGCCCGAGCTCAGCGTGCGCCGCCGCGTGCTCACGGGCTTCCTGACCAACGCCACCAACCCCAAGGGCATCATCTTCATGGTGGCTGTGCTGCCCCAGTTCATGACCACCAGCCGCCCACTGTGGCTGCAGTTGCTGATCCTGGCCGCCACCATGCTGGCCGTGGACACCATGGTCATGCACGGCTATGCGGCCAGCGCCAGCGCGCTGCGCGGCTTCATGCGCAGCGCGCGTGCCGTGCGCAGCCAGAACCGGGTCTTCGGCGCGCTGCTGATGGCCGTGGGCACGGGGCTGTTCTTCGTGCAGCGCGCCTCGCGCTGAGCCCCTCCCTGGGCTAACCCTAGCCTGTCGCGCGCCCGACATGGAGCGCGCGGCACCGGCCCCTACCATTTGGGGCATGAAAACCTTCCATTCCTATTCCGAAGTGCGTGCCTGTGTGGGGCAGGAAGTCGCCGTCAGCGACTGGATCACCATCACCCAGCAGCAGGTGCAGCTGTTCGCCGATGCCACGGGCGACCAGCAATGGATCCATGTGGACCCCGAGCGCGCGTCCAAGGGCCCCTTCGGCGCGCCGATCGCGCATGGCTTTCTGACGCTGTCGCTGATTCCCCAGTTTTTCCAGAGCTGCTTTCACATCGAAGGCGCGCAAATGGGCGTGAACTACGGCCTCAACCGCGTGCGCTTCACCTCGCCCGTGCCCGTGGGCAGCCGCCTGCGCGCGCGCCTGACGCTGCAGGCCGCCGAGCCCATCGAGCCCGGCGGCCTGCAGATGACCTGGCTGGTGACCGTGGAGCGCGAAGGCGCGGACAAGCCCGCCTGCGTGGCCGAGTCCGTGGCCCGCAACTACGGTGCCAAGGCCTGAATGAAAACTGATCCCCACGCTACCCTTGCTGCGCAAGGCCCGCTGCCCCCCAAGGGGGCGCTTTCATCTTGGGGCGGCCCGGCGATGAAAAAAGCCCGCAGGCGGCACCTGCGGGCTGGCTGCGTGGTGGCAGCGGTTGCGGGGTCTGGGGCTCAGGCGCCGAAGTTCAGCTGGCCCGAACGCTCGGCAGCGGCGGCCTCGCGGCGCACTTCCTCGCGGCTCACGCCAGCGGTGGCGGTGTTCTGGATGGGCAGGTAGCCTTCGGCGACGGAGGGCATGGTGCCATTGGCCTGGGCGGCCTTCAGGTCGGCCATGACCTGGGCACGTGTCAGCGTGCTTTGGGTCTTCACTTCGGGCGGGTAGCTGCTGTTGTCGGCGTAGTCGAAGCCGGCGGCCTGGGCGGCGAAGGCGGAAACGGTGAGGGCGGCCAGGACGGCAAAACGGCGGGTGTTCTTCATGATTCAAGTCCTTTGTTTTGTTTCTGGGACAGGGCGTTCCTTGCGGAAATCGCTTGGTAACGTAGAGCCCATGACTCAAATGTAGGACGGTGTGGAATCAGGATAAACCCTTGGATTGGCAATGCGCTTTTTCAGCGGTTGAAACAATCGGCGGGGAACTTTCCGCCGACCCAGGCCGGTCGCTCAGGCCGCGCCGGGCGCGCCCTCGGCCAGTGCGGCGCCGGCAAACTGCTGCTGGCGCCAGGCTTCAAACACCGTCACGGCCACGGCGTTGGACAGGTTCAGGCTGCGCTGCTGCGGCAGCATGGGCAGGCGCAGGCGCTGCTGCGGCGGGAACTGCTCGCGCACCTCGGCGGGCAGGCCCTTGCTTTCGGAGCCGAACACCAGCCAGTCGCCGGGCTGGAAGCCGATGGCGTGGGCGGGGCTGCTGCTGTGCGTGGTCATGGCGAACATGCGCTGGCGGTCCGGCCGGCAGTCCTGCAGGAAGGCCTGCCAGTCGGCATGGCGGCGCACGGGCGCGTACTCGTGGTAGTCGAGGCCGGCACGGCGCATCAGGCGGTCTTCCATGGAAAAGCCTAGCGGCTCGATCAGGTGCAGGCTGCAGCCGGTGTTGGCGGCCAGACGGATCACATTGCCGGTATTGGGCGGGATCTCCGGCGCGACGAGAACGATATGGAACATGGCCCGTATTGTGTCGCGGCGGCAGATGCCCCCGGGCCCCGGTCCCCTGCGGTCAGGGCGTGCGCGCCAGCACCAGGGCGCTGACCTCGGCCGCGCCTGCGCGGCGCAGGCAGGTGGCCAGCGCGTGCAGGCTGGCGCCCGTGGTCATCACATCGTCGATCAACAGGATCTTGCGGCCGCACACGTGGGCCAGCTGCGCAGGTGGCACGGCAAAGACCGTGCGCAGCTGGCGCAGGCGCAGGGCGCGCGGCAGGTCATGCTGGGCCTGTGCCGTGTGGGCGCGCTGCACGGCCTGGTGCCGCAGCTTGCCCCGGGTGGATGCGCTGCAGAGCGCGCGGGCCAGCACCAGGGTCTGGTGAAAGCCGCGCTCTCGCAGGCGCTGCGGCGACAGCGGCATGGGCAGCAGCAGGTCGCATTGCTGCAGTTGCTCGCGCGCCTGAGGCAACTCCAGCAGCAGATCGGCCAGGCTGCGTGCCAGGCCGGTATCTCCCCGGAACTTGAAGTCGCCGATCACCGTGTGCCACGGGTAGGCATAGTCCAGCGCGGCCAGGCAGTGCGTCAGCGGCGGCGGCTTGATCAGGCAGGCGCCGCAGGTGCGGGGACCATCGGCGCCGGTGCGGGCCGGCAGCGGCATGGCGCAGCGCCCGCATCGCGCCATGGGTCCGGCCCAGCGTGCGCGGCAGTCCTGGCACAGGCGCCGCGCAGGCCAGCGGTGGCAGACGGCGCATTGGCTGGGCAGCAGGCCGGGCAGGCCGGCATGCCAGCGCGAAAGCCATGACGCAGGCAGGTTGGGCATGGAGTCAATATACTCGCGCCGCGTCCGCCACCCCTTTGCTCCGGGGCCGGGCGCCTGTCTTTTGAGGAGCACGGATTCCCCGCCCAGCCATGTCCCACGAATTGCCTCCCACCATCGATCCGGCCGCCGCATTGCGCTGGCAGCAGGGCGCGCCTGCGGCCTCGCCGTGGCTGCATGAGGAGGTGGCGCGCCGCATGCAGGAGCGGCTGGACTGGATCGTCAAGCCGCCCCAGCGCTGGTGCCACTGGCAGCCCGTGCGCGGCGGCCTGCAGGCCCATGCGCTGCTGCGCCAGCGCTATGCGCAGTCCGAATGCCTGGTCTATGAAGCCTCGCCGCTGCATGAGGCCGCCGCCCGCGAGCAGCTGGGCGCGCGCTGGTGGCAGCCCGCGCGCTGGACCGGGGGCGCCACGCGCTTCGGCGAGCCCGAGCCCGCCGGCGTGGACATGCTGTGGGCCAACATGGCCCTGCACCAGCAGGCCGACCCGCAGGCGCTGATCACGCGCTGGCACCAGGCGCTGTCCGTGGACGGCTATGTGATGTTCTCCTGCCTGGGGCCCGATACGCTGCGCGAACTGCATGCCCTCTACGCCCAGCTCGGCTGGCCGCCCGCCGGGCAGGCCTTCACCGACATGCATGACTGGGGCGACATGCTGGTGCACGCAGGCTTCAGCGAGCCGGTGATGGACATGGAGCACATCACGCTGACCTTTGCCACGCCCGAGCGGCTGCTGCAGGAGCTGCGCGAGCTGGGCCGCAACTTCCATCCGCAACGCTTTGCCGCGCTGCGCGGCCGCCGCTGGCAGCAGCGCCTGCACGACGGCTTGCGCGAACGGCTGGCCGGCCCCGACGGGCAGCTGGCGCTGACCTTCGAGATCGTCTACGGCCATGCCTACAAGCCGCAGCCGCGCGTGCGCCTGGAGTCCAGCAGCGCCGTGTCGCTGGAGGACATGCGCAGCATGCTGCGCCAGCCGCGCAACACGGGTTTGCGATAGCCTGAATGTCGCTTTCCGGTCATTGATCGAAAACAAAAACGTCTACACTTTTCCCGAGCTGACAGAGACAACAGCTTTTCCCTGGGCTCGCTCTCCCGGGCCGGGAAAAGACCAGCGGTCCGCAGGCCGAAAGGGGAGACGATTTGGTGTTTCGCTTTGCCACGGGAACGAGAACGGGCCGGCGCATTCAAGAGTGGCCCGCCCGCAAGTTTGATCATCACCGGCTGCAGCAGTGCCTGCTCCTCTGGGAGCGGGCACTGGTCTTTCTGTCCCTGTGTTCCCTGCTGCCCGCACTGCTGGGCCGCATGCGCTGCCTTCTTCCATCCGCTCCCGGCCCGCACGGCACACACGGCACACACGGCACACACGGCACACACGGCACACATGCCCTGAAGGGCCGGCGCGCGCGCATCCTCCCATCCACTTTGCTGCTGTCCCCCGAGTTCATGCGCCTGCAGGCGCAGGCGGGGATGGCGGCCCGCCCCCATCCTGGTCCCACGTCCGAGCTGCCGTTGATGCCGGCTGGCACGCTATTGGTGATTGCGCGCAGGCACATCTGCTGCGCTTTCATGCATGCTCGGACAGTTGAGGCCGGGAGTTGCCCTTTGGGCAGGCGTTGAACGGTCTGGCTGCGCGGCCCCCACGCCGGCGCAGCGGAGCGAGTGGATAACCCGAGGCTTAGATGTAAGTGAAAACTATGAAAAGTATTTCCACCAGGCTGGTTCTCTGGGGCTTGATGAGTGTGGCAGGGGCAGGCTCCCTTGCACATGCGGCGACAGATCTGCCAGGCGGCCCGGCCGTCAATCAGCTCAACCTTCATCCGGCGGTCACGCGCATCGCGCATGAGCAGCATTACCTGCACTGGATGATGCTGATCATCTGCACGGTGATCTTCATCGGCGTGTTCGCCGTGATGTTCTATTCGATCTGGAAGCACCGCAAATCGCGCGGCGCCAAGGCCGCGAACTTCCACGAATCGGCCACGGTCGAGGTGGTCTGGACCGTCGTGCCCTTCATCATCGTCGTGCTCATGGCGCTGCCGGCCACCAAGGTGCTGGTGGCGCAGAAGGACACCACCAACGCCGATGTCACGATCAAGGCCACGGGCTACCAGTGGAAATGGGGCTACGACTACATCAACGGCGAAGGCGAGGGCCTGAGCTTCATCTCCACGCTGGACAGCAGCCACCGCGTGCTGTCCGACAGCGGCGATGTGTCCAAGGCACCCAACGACTACCTGCTCAAGGTGGACAACCCGCTGGTCGTGCCCGTGGACCGCAAGGTGCGCATCATCACCACGGCCAACGACGTGATCCACTCCTTCATGGTGCCGTCCTTCGGCATCAAGCAGGATGCGATTCCGGGCTTCGTGCGCGACACCTGGTTCCGCGCCGAGAAGACCGGCGACTACTACGGCCAGTGCGCCGAGCTGTGCGGCAAGGAGCATGCCTACATGCCCATCCACGTGAAGGTGCTGTCCAATGACGGCTACAAGGCCTGGGTGGACGAGCAAAAGAAGATCGCCGCCGCCAAGAAGGACGACCCCAGCAAGGTCTGGTCCCTGCAAGACCTGATCGCACGCGGCGAGAAGGTCTATGCGGCCAACTGCGCGGCCTGCCACCAGGCCAACGGCAAGGGCGCCGGTCCTATCAAGGCGCTGGACGGCAGCCCCGTGGTCCTGGGTCCCACGGCCGAGATGATGCATGTGGTGCTGGAAGGCCGTGCCAACGGCGCCATGCCCGCCTGGAAGCAGCTGAGCGATACCGAGCTGGCCGCCGTGGTCACCTTTGCCAAGAACCACTGGTCCAACAAGACCGGCCAGCTGGTGCAGCCGGCCGAGTTCGTGGCCGCCCGCACCGGCAAGTTCCCTGCGCAGTGAGCACGCAAGACAGATGAGCGATTGGAGATAACAGCATGAGCGCCGTACTTCCCCCCATCCACAGCCCTGCGGGCGAGGGCCACGAACATGCGCATGAGCACGAGCATGGACACGGGCATGACGACCATCACCACCACGCCACGCCCACGGGCTGGCGGCGCTGGATGTTCGCCACCAACCACAAGGACATCGGCACGCTGTACCTGCTGTTCTCGTTCACCATGCTGATGGTGGGCGGGGTGCTGGCGCTGCTGATCCGCGCCGAGCTGTTCCAGCCCGGGCTGCAGATCGTCAACCCCGAGCTGTTCAACCAGCTGACCACCATGCACGGCCTGATCATGGTGTTCGGCGCCATCATGCCGGCCTTCGTGGGCTTTGCGAACTGGATGCTGCCGCTGCAGATCGGCGCCTCCGACATGGCCTTCGCGCGCATGAACAACTTCAGCTTCTGGCTGCTGATCCCGGCCGGCCTGATGCTGGTGGGCTCGTTCTTCATGCCCGGCGGCGCACCTGCCGCAGGCTGGACGCTGTATGCGCCGCTGACGCTGCAGATGGGGCCGTCCATGGACACCTCCATCCTGGCCATGCACATCATGGGCGCCAGCTCCATCATGGGCGCCATCAACATCATCGTCACCGTGCTCAACATGCGCGCGCCCGGCATGACGCTGATGAAGATGCCCATGTTCGCCTGGACCTGGCTGATCACGGCCTACCTGCTGATCGCCGTCATGCCCGTGCTGGCCGGCGCCATCACCATGACGCTGACGGACCGCCATTTCGGCACCAGCTTCTTCAACCCCGCAGGCGGCGGCGATCCGGTGATGTACCAGCACATCTTCTGGTTCTTCGGCCACCCCGAGGTCTACATCATGATCCTGCCGGCCTTCGGCATCATCAGCCAGATCGTGCCGGCCTTCAGCCGCAAGAAGCTGTTCGGCTATGCGTCCATGGTGTATGCGACCTCGTCCATCGCCATCCTGTCCTTCATCGTGTGGGCGCACCACATGTTCACGACCGGCATGCCCGTCACGGGCCAGCTGTTCTTCATGTACGCCACCATGCTGATCTCGGTGCCCACGGCCGTGAAGATCTTCAACTGGGTGGCCACCATGTGGCGTGGCTCCATGACCTTCGAGACGCCCATGCTGTTCTCGGTGGGCTTCATCTTCGTGTTCACCATGGGCGGCTTCACGGGCCTGATCCTGTCGATGGCGCCCATCGACATCCAGCTGCAGGACACCTACTACGTGGTGGCCCACTTCCACTACGTGCTGGTGGCCGGATCGCTGTTCTCCATGTTCGCGGCCTACTACTACTGGGCGCCCAAGTGGACGGGCGTGATGTATTCGGAGACGCGCGGCCAGATCCACTTCTGGGGCTCGCTGATCTTCTTCAACATCACCTTCTTCCCCATGCACTTCCTGGGCCTGGCGGGCATGCCGCGCCGCTATGCCGACTACCCCATGCAGTTCGCCGACTTCAACATGGTGGCCTCGCTGGGCGCGCTGGGCTTTGGCCTGATGCAGGTGTATTTCTTCCTCTTCGTCGTCGTGCCCGCCATGCGCGGCAAGGGCGAGAAGGCGCCGCAAAAGCCCTGGGAGGCTGCCGAAGGCCTGGAGTGGGAAGTGCCCTCGCCGGCGCCGTTCCATACCTTCGAGACGCCGCCCAAGCTGGATGCGACGGCGACCCGCGTCATAGGCTGAAATGAACCACCGCCTGGGTCGCTTCGCGCCTTCCCCCTTCCTTGGTGTCCCTGGGGTGGGGCGCGACAGTCTCAGAGATTGCCAGTAGTCATGGAGATCAGAAAAATGGATGCACAGCAACGAAAAGCCAACGTGCGGCTGGCGCTGATCCTGGTATCGGTGGCGCTGGTCTTTCTGGCCGGCTTCGTGATCAAGATCACCGTGCTCCATTGAGCGCTTGAAGGCAACAGGAGGGCAATCCGTGAGCGTGCGCAGTGAAAACGCGAAGATGGTGGGCAAGCTGGCCGTGGTGGCGCTGGGCATGTTTGCCTTCGGCTACGTGCTGATTCCCATCTACAAGCACATCTGCGAGCTCACGGGCATCAACATCCTGTCGCTGTCCGAGCGCCAGGTGCCGGGCAACGGCACGGCCGGGCGCGATGTGAAGCTGCCCGCCAACTCGCAGGTGGACAAGAGCCGCACCATCACCGTGGAGTTCGACGCCAACGCGCGCGGGCCCTGGGACTTCAAGCCGGCGCAGCGCTCCATCCAGGTCCATCCGGGCGAGCTGGCCACGGTCATGTACGAGTTCCAGAATGTGCAGGACCGCCGCATGGCAGCCCAGGCGATACCGAGCTATGCGCCACGCCAGGCGGCCGCGCATTTCAACAAGCTGGAGTGCTTTTGCTTTTCGCAGTACACGCTGGAGCCCGGGGAAAAGCGCGAATGGCCGGTGGCCTTCGTGATCGATCCGCGCATCTCCAAGGATGTGACCACGATCACGCTGTCCTATACCTTCTTCGAGGTGGGCGGCAGGACGCCGGCCGCACCCACGGGCGAGGCGCCGGTGGCGGCAGGGCCGAAGCAGGAGCCCGCCTCATGAATGAGCCGCAGCCACGGGAGCCGCGCCGCCCGCCCAGCGTGTGGCGCACGGTGCGCGCCGTGGCCTGGTCGCTCTTCGGCGTGCGCAGGGGAAGCGAGTACCAGCAGGACGGGGAGCGCATCACGCCGCTGCATGTGATTGCAGTGGGGCTGGCGGCCATCTTCGTGCTGGTGCTGGGATTGATCGCGCTGGTCAAGCTCGTGGTCTGAGCGGCGCGGCCATCGGAGACAGAGAGTGATAGACGGGAAACCGAGAACCAAGAATTTCAGGAGCTGAGCAATGAGTGCAACCACCCACGGCAAAACGCCTTACTACTACGTGCCGGCCGAGTCCAGCCACCCCGTCATGGCGGCGGCGGGGCTGTTCTTCGTGATCCTGGGCGCGGGCAACTGGATCAATGGGCATGAATGGGGCATGTACAGCCTGGGCCTTGGCCTGGTCTGGTGGCTGGCCGTGCTCTTTTTCTGGTTCCGGGAAGCCGCGCATGAGAGCGAGTCGGGCAAGTACGGGCGCAAGATCGACCTGTCCTTCCGCTGGAGCATGAGCTGGTTCATCTTCTCCGAGGTGATGTTCTTCGGCGCCTTCTTCACCGCCCTGTGGTGGGCGCGCTCGCATTCGGTGCCCGCGCTGGGCAGCCTGGACAACGCCTTGCTGTGGCCCGACTTCAAGGCGGTCTGGCCCAGCATGGCGGCCGGCGCCACGGCCTCGCCGGCCAACAGCGTCGAGCCCTTCCAGACCGTGGGCCCGTTCTGGCTGCCCACCATCAACACGGCGCTGCTGCTGACCTCGGGCGTGACGCTGACCATCGCCCACCATGCGCTGCAGGCCGGCCACCGCGCCCGCACCATCGCCTTCATGTGGATGACGGTGATCCTGGGCTTCGTCTTCCTGTGCGTGCAGGGCTACGAGTACTACCACCTGTACACGGATCTGAACCTCAAGCTGTCCTCGGGCGTGTTCGGCTCGACCTTCTTCCTGCTCACGGGATTCCACGGCTTCCACGTCTTCGTGGGCATGCTGATGCTGTTCTTCATCACCATGCGCCTGCATGCCGGGCACTTCACGGCCGAGCGGCATTTCGGCTTCGAGGGCGCGGCATGGTACTGGCACTTCGTGGACGTGGTGTGGCTGTTCCTCTACGTGCTGGTCTACTGGATGTAGTCTGTATCCGGCCCCATGCAAAAAGAAGCGCCAGGGCGCTTCTTTTTGTTTGCGGGGCAGGGGGCTTGTCTATTGCCCGGCGGTCCAGCCGGTGGGATGGATGTAGCCCAGCTTGGCCGCCAGCAGCACGCACAGGAACAGCGCGATGGACAGGCCCACGCGCAGCGCCAGTGCACGGAACATGGCGCGGCTGCGGCGCCTGTCGTCGCCCGCTCCCTGCTGGTCTTCGGGATTGCGGCGCATCATGAAGAACAGGGCGCTGCCCAGACTGGCGACAATGGCCAGCAGGGCGAGAACGATCACGAATTTCATGGGTGGATTATCCGGTGCGTGTTTCCAGAATGCCAGAGCGCTGGCGGTTTGTACTGATCACCTTGGCCGCGCTGATCGGCGTGGCCGTCACGCTGTCCCTGGGCCGCTGGCAGCTGCAGCGCGCGGCCTACAAGCAGGAACTGTTCGACGCCGTGCAGCGCCAGCAGGGCCTGCCGCCGTGGAGCAACGCCCAGCTGGCAGCCGTGCAGCCCGGTGCGGTGCCGAACCCCGAAGCCGCGCCCTGGCTGCACCGTCCCGTGCAATTGCAGGGCCACTGGATTGCGGGGCAGACGCTGTACCTGGACAACCGCCAGATGCAGGGCCAGCCGGGCTTCTTTGTGCTCACGCCGCTGCGGCTGGCCGCGCCGCATGAGGATGTGGTGATTGCCGTGCAGCGCGGCTGGGTGCCTCGCAACTTCCTGGACCGCACAGCCTTGCCCGAAGTGCAGACGCCCGAAGGCCTGGTGACCGTTGAGGGGCGCATGGAGGCCGCGCCGTCCCGGCTCTACGAATTCGGCCGTGCAGGGGCAGACCCTGATGGGCAAAAGTCGCGCATCCGACAGAATGTGGACATTGCCGAATGGGCCGTGGCCTCCGGGCTGCCGCTGCGCGAATGGAGCCTGCTGCAGACCGGCGAAGCCAGCGAAGGCCTGCGGCGCGACTGGCCCGTTGTGACGGCCGGTGTCGAGAAACACCATGGCTATGCGTTCCAATGGTTTGGACTTGCGGCCCTGATCACGCTTTTGTATGTCTGGTTCCAAATCGTCCGACGCTTTGTCCGCCCGCGCCATGCCCGCTCCTGAGACTCCCCTGGAGATGACCGTCCATGGCCTGCCACCCTTGCAGCCTGGCCTTGCCGGCGCGCAACGCACGCGCAGCGGCCGCTGGAAGATGCTGGCCGTGTTCGCGGTCTGCGCCGCGCCCGTGGTGGCCTCCTATTTCACCTACTACGTGCTGCGGCCTGGCCAGCAGCGCAGCTTTGGCGAGCTGATCGCCGCCCAGCCGGCCCTGCCTTCGGCCACGGCCACCACGCTGGACGGCGCGCCGCTGCCGCTGCAGTCGCTCAAGGGCCAGTGGCTGCTGCTCAGCGTGGCGGGCGGTGCCTGCGGCAGCGCCTGCGAAAGCCATCTCTATCTGCAGCGCCAGCTGCGCGAGACACTGGGCCGTGAAAAGGACCGGCTGGACCGGGTCTGGCTCATCTCCGACGACGCACCCGTGCCCGCGCACCTGCGCCCCGCGCTGGCCCAGGCCACGGTGCTGCGCGTGCCCGAGGCCGTGCTGCGCGGCTGGCTGCAGCCGGCGCCCGGCCATGCGCTGCAGGACCACCTGTACGTGGTGGACCCGCAGGGCCACTGGATGATGCGCATGCCCGCAGGCCTGGGCATGGCCGATGCCGGCAAGGCCAAGCGCGACCTGGACCGGCTGCTGCGTGCATCGGCTTCCTGGGACACGGCAGGGCGTCCGGGCGACGGCGAGTAAGGCTGGCCAGTAGGCTTTGGTACGCCCCGGTAGGCCGGCAGGCAGGCCCCGCGGCGCCGGGGTCTTGCGGTTATGGGTTATGGTTTGCGGCTGTGCGAAAGCGCCTTCAGCGGACGCTTTCGCCTTTTCCCTTTCCAGCCCGGGCGGCGCGCAGGCTTTGCGGCCACGCAGCCTGCGGCAACTACCTTGTTGAGGAAGCATGAACAAACGGACAGCGCTGCGCTTTCTGGGCGTGACCGCCATGGCATGGGGCGCCCTGGCGCTGAGCGGATGCTCGCGCGAGGCCAAGACCAGTTTCCAGGGTGTCGATGTCACGGGCGCCGAATACGCCAAGGACATTCCCCTGCGCGATGTGGACGGCAAGCAGCGCAGCATCAAGGACTTTGCGGGCAAGGTCGTCGTGGTCTTCTTCGGCTACACGCAATGCCCCGACGTCTGCCCCACCACGCTGCAGGAGCTGGTCGAGGTCAAGCAGCAGCTGGGCGCCGATGGCGACAGGCTGCAGGGCGTCTTCGTCACCCTGGACCCCGAGCGCGACACGCCCGAGGTGCTCAAGGCCTACCTGGGCAACTTCGACCCCGGCTTCGTCGGCCTGCACGGCACGCCCGAGGAGACGGCGGCCGTGGCCAAGGATTTCAAGCTCTTCTACAAGAAGGTGCCCGGCAAGACCGAAGGCACCTACACGCTGGACCATTCGGCCGGCAGCTATGTCTATGACACGGCCGGCCGCCTGCGCGTGTATGAGCGCTACGGCGGCGGCCCGCAGGTGCTGGGCGCCGACGTCAAGGCCCTGCTGCAGGAAAAGCGTCCCTGATCCTGCGCGCGCCGCAGCCAGTGTGACCGCCGTCACATTGGCTGCGTTTAGGCGCGATGCGGCACACCATCCCTGATGTGCATCGCTGCAGGACTGCTTAGAGTGGGCCCCGCCTGGAGCGTCATGCCGACGCCACGCCCATCTCCAAGAGACCTGATCCATGCGGCGAAACGTGTACGTCACCCAGCGTGAGTACCCTTTGAACGAAGGAGAGACGCTTCTTTCCGTCACCGACCTGAAGGGGCGCATCGTCTATGCCAACGATGCCTTCATCCGCGTCAGCGGCTTCGAGGCCGCCGAGCTCTACGGCAAGGCCCACAGCATCGTGCGCCATCCGGACATGCCGGCCGCCGCCTTTGCCGACATGTGGACCACCATCCAGCGAGGGCTGCCCTGGAGCGCCCTGGTCAAGAACCGGCGCAAGAACGGCGACCACTACTGGGTGCGCGCCAACGCCAGTCCCATACGCCATGCGGGCACCGTGGTCGGCTACCTGTCCGTGCGCACCCGGCCGCAGCCGTGCGAGGTGCAGCAGCATGCGGCGCTCTATGAACAGATCAATGCCGGCGTGCGCTCGCTGGGCCTGCACCGGGGCTTCCCAGTGGGGCGTGGCGCCGCGGGCGCGCTGCAGCGCTGGTGGCGCTTCAGGCCGCTGGCCTGGCGGGCGCAGGCCATGGTGGCGGGACTGTGGCTGCTGGGATCGGCCGGGCTGTGGTTGCCGTCGCTGCAGGCCTGGGCCTCGGCTTTGCCCCTGTCCCTGACGCTGGCCGAGATCTGGCCCGCCTGGCTGTTCTGGAGCCTGGCTTGCGTGGCCGCCGGGCAGTGGCTGCGCACCAGGCTGCTCATGCCCCTGGCTGCCCTGCGCGGACAGGCCCAGGCCGTGGCCAGCGGGCAGCAGACGGGGGAACTGTTCACGCAGCGCACGGACGAGATCGGCGCCATCGGCGGCGCCGTGCGACAGACCGGACTCAACCTGGTCTCCCTGGTGGACGACATCCAGGGCAAGAGCGACCAGGTGCGCCGCTGCGCGCTGGCCGTGCAGCAGGGCAGCACCGAACTGAGCGACCGCACCGAGGCTGCCGCCGCCAGCCTGGAGCAATCGGCCCAGGCCATGCAGGCCCTGGCCTGCGCCATAGAGCGCAGCAGCGCCCAGGCCGGCGAGGCCGCCCGCCGCGCGCGGCATGGCGTGGACATGGCCGGGCAGAGCAGCCGCATGGTCGCGCAACTGGACCAGGGCATGCGCGGCGTGGCCCGGACCAGCGACCAGGTCGGGGAGATCAGCTCGCTCATCGACGGCATTGCCTTTCAGACCAATCTGCTGGCGCTCAACGCCGCCGTGGAGGCCGCGCGCGCCGGCGAGCACGGCAAGGGCTTTGCCGTGGTGGCCGACGAGGTGCGCGGCCTGTCCCAGCGCAGCGCCCACGCTGCGCGCCAGATCAAGGCATTGATCGAGGCATCGCAGCAGCAGGTGGCGCAAAGCTGCGCCATGGCGCGCGAAATGGGCGAGGCCATGCTCGCCGTGCAGGCCGACATGCGCGAGCAGCTGCTGCTGGCCGAAGGCATGCAGGCCGCCAGCCAGGCCCAGGCCGGTGGCGTGCAACAGGTACAGGCCGCCGTGCAGCAGCTCGAACAGATGACCCAGCACAACGCCACGCTGGCGCGCGACACCATCGCGCACGCGCAGCAGCTGGCCGGGCAGGCTCAGGCGCTGGAGGCTGCGGCATCGGTCTTCCACGGCAAGGGGCCGTCCGCATGATGGCGTCGGCCTGGAGCGCGCAAGCCGGCCATCTGATCGGGCCGTGCGAGGCGCTGGATGAGGAGCTCAAGCGCGTGGCCATGGAGGCCGCGCCCGACGGCATCGTGCTCGTGGATCGCAAGGGCCGCATCCTGCTGGCCAATCCCGCCATGCAGGCCATGAGCGGTTATGGCGCCTCCGAGCTGCTGGGCCGTCCGCTGCAGATGCTGCTGCCGCCCGAGGTGCATGCGGCCCATGGGCCGCAGCTGCAGTCCTACTTCGCCCAGCCCGCGCGCCGGCCCATGGGGCAGGGGCGGGACCTGTGGCTGCTGCGCAAGGACGGCAAGCGCCTGTCCGTGGACATCGCCCTGGGCCATTCCCCGCACGGCGGGGGCGTGGCCGTGGCCTTTGTGCGCGACCTGTCGCAGCTGCGCCAGATGGAGGCCTGCATGCACTACCACGCCACGCACGACACGCTCACCGGCCTGCTCAACCGCTGGCAGTTCGGGTTGCAGCTGGAGCAGGCGATCTCGCAGGCGCAGGCGCAAGTGGGTTCGGGCTCGGGCTCGGGCACCGGGCCCGCGTCCTTTGCGCTGCTGCTGCTCGACCTTGACAACTTCAAGGCCATCAACGACGGATATGGCCACGACGTGGGCGACCAGGTGCTCAAGGAAGTGGCGCGCCGCCTGCAGGCCGCGCTGGGCACTTCGGCCACGCTGGCGCGCATGGGCGGTGACGAATTCACCGCCGTGCTGCATCCCTGCAACGGGCCGGACCTGCGCCGGCGCGTCGACGCGCTGCTGGGCGAGCTGTGCCGGCCCTGCGCCATCGGCCACTACGCGCTGAACTTCGGCGCCAGCGTGGGCGTGGCCTTCTACCCGCAGGACGCGGGCGATGCGGCCACCCTCATGCGCTATGCCGACATGGCCATGTACGACGCCAAGCAGCGCGGCCGTGCCTCCTACGCCTGCTATGCCAGCGCCATGGGCGAGGCCATGGCCGAGAAAGTGCTGCTGCACGAACGCCTCAAGCGCGCCCTGGACCGGGGTCTGCTGAGCCTGCATTTCCAGCCCCAGGTGCAGGTGCTGGGCGGCCAGGTCCAGGGCGTGGAGGCCCTGCTGCGCTGGAACGACGAGCAGATGGGCTGGGTCTCGCCGGAGCGCTTCGTGCCCGTGGCCGAGTCCACGGGCCTGATCCTCGCTCTGGGCGAATGGGTGATCGATGCGGCCTGCCGCCAGGCCGGCGACTGGCTGCGCGCAGGCATGCCGCTGCGCGTGGCGGTCAACCTCTCGGCCCAGCAACTGCGCCAGGCCGACCTGCAGCAGCGCCTCATGGGCAGCCTGGCCCGGCATGGCGTGCCGCCGCACCTGCTGGAGCTGGAAGTCACCGAGTCCGCCGCCATGACCGACCCGCAGCAGGCGCGCGAACTGCTGGGCAGCCTGCTTGCCGCAGGCGTCTGCGTGGTGCTGGATGATTTCGGCACCGGCTACTCCTCGCTGGCCCACCTGCGCGATCTGCCCGTCTCGCGCGTGAAGATAGACCGCACCTTCATCGGCCCCATGCTCGACAGCCCGGCCGACGCCAAGATCGTCAAGGCCGTGATCGCGCTGGCCCGCACCCTGGGCCTGCAGGTGGTTGCCGAAGGCGTGGAAACCGCCGAGCAGCTGCGCCTGCTGCGCATCCTGGACTGCGACGCCTACCAGGGCTGGCTCTTCGCCCGCGCCATGCCGGCGGAGCAGATTCCCGCGCTGATTCACAAGCCCGTGGCGACCTTGCTGGCGCAGCAGGAGGAATAGGCGCTTGAGCATCAAACTGCGGACTGTTGCGATGGGAAGGGAGCGATGGTGAGCAGGGACGGCGGTTCTGCCAAACCTGGCGCTTGATGTTGCAACAGGTCGGCAAGCCTATCGGTCCGCCCGATCAACCGCCACGCCTCTCGCACCCCACCTCCTTCACCCCACCCCCACTGATCCTCGACAACACCGCAGGCTGCAGCACGCAGTGCCATCGATCCGGCCGCTCCAGCGCGCCCAGTTGCACCAGGCGCACAAGGCTGCGTGCGATGGTTTCGCGCGTGGTGGCCAGCAGGGCGGCCAGTGCACCCTGGCTGGGCAGGCGTACGAGCAGGCTTGACTGCAGCGCGGCCAGTTGCATCAGGGTGGCGGCCAGCTGGCGCAGCACGCCGGGGATGCGGACGATGTGGGCCCATTCCGCCAGCAGGGCGTTGTTGCAGGTGTAGCTGGTGGCCAGCGCGCGCACGAAGGCGGCATCGACCAGGCCGCGGCGCGTGATGGTGGCGATGTCCACGCAGCAGATGCGCCCCGGGCCCAGGGCCTCGAAGTGCATGGCCGAGGGCTGCTGCAGCCAGCCCGGGCTGCCCAGCGCGTGGCCGTTGCCGAACAGTGCCACGGGCCGCTGCACGCCGTCGCCGCCACGGCGGATGGCCAGAACGAAACCGAGCTTGATCACCTGGAATTCATGGGCAACGCAGCCTTGCGCCTGGAGCTTCTGGCCCTTGGCCAAGCCGCGTTCGCGGATATGCGGCAGCCATTGCTGGAATGCGGGCTCGGGTAACTGGCCCAGCAGGCAATGGGACGAACGCATGCATTCGCTGCAGCGTACGGCTGAAGGCGCAAAGGACGACGATGGCATGGCACGGACGGTTCGAAGGCGCCGCAAGCCAGGGCAGGAGGCGCCCTGGCGCTGGCAGGGACCCGGGCGTGCGGCCAGGGCGAAGCCGTGCAGGCTAGCGGGCCCTGCGGCTGAATGCAACGTGATGTAACCGTTTTCGCGCCAGATGGCGTCAATCCACCGCTGTTCCTTGACCTGGGTCAGACGGCTGCCGTGCTGCTGGTGCTGCTGGCATGGTCGGCACCGCTGGCCGTTTCGCTGCCGTGGGCGCGGGCGGCTTCGCGCATGCGTGCCAGCTCGCGTGCGGGCAGGGGGATGTCGCCGCTGGCGACCTTCATCAGCAGGCAGTGCAGCATTTCGGTGGACAGGCCGTGCAGCACCAGGCGGTGGCCGGCGCGCAGGGTGGACAGGGGCACCAGCGGGTGCTTGTTGTTGAGCATGACCAGGTGCTCGGGCGAGGCGAGGATCTTGGCCGCATAGATGGCCACGGTCTCGTCCAGCTGCAGCGAGTTGCTGGCGCGCCAGAAGTCGTTGTCGGTCAGCAGCAGCTGGTAGACGGGCGTGTAGACCTCGATGGCGCTTTGCAGGTCCAGCAGGTTCAGGCGCCCGCGCGGCATGTCCTCCAGGCGCAGGGGCGGGTTGCGCAGCATGGCGAAGTCGGGCTCGGCCACGGGCTGCAGTTCCTGGCCTGCGGCGCGCAGCGCGTTGTTCAGGCGGATGACGAAGTTGAACAGGTTCAGGTCGTGCCTGAGGAACAGGTCGTCCCTGATGTCGTCGATGCTGCCTGGCTCCAGCGGTGTGGTGGACACGGGCGTGGGCGCGTTGGCCGCGACAAAGGCCAGGATCTGCGAGCCAAGGTGGAAGTGGCGCAGGATGAGCCAGTTGGCCTCGGGCGAGACGAAGCGGTTCATGCTGAAGGCCAGCAGCCGGTGCAGCAGCCTGGAGTGGGCCCAGTTGCGCGGCAGCAGCACCTTGAGGATCTGGATGAGGACGATGCTGGTGCGCGCCAGCGGCCGCAGAAAGGGCAGCAGGTATTGGCGCGAGCCGCTGCTGCAGTCGCGCAGCCAGGCGGCCTTGACGTCGTCGGGCAGCGGCGTGCTCTGGTCCAGGTACAGGGCACGCCAGGGGCTGGGGTCGCGCTCGTCGTGGGGCTGGTCGATGAAGTCTGGCGGTGGCATCAGTTCTCCTCGGTCAGGACATGCTCGAACTGCATCAGGTACAGCGCCGCCGTGTGGCGCGCGGTGCGCACGATGGCCTGCGCCGCCGTGCCCCCGCTGCCGTCTGTGTCGTCTGTGCCGTCCAGCGCCATCACCATCTGCACGGCCATGAGCCAGCGTTCCAGGTGGTGTTCGTCGTTGGCTCCGTGGTATTCCAGGAAGCGGAAGGCATCGGGCGGCAGCGGCAGGCTGGCGCGCAGCAGCGGCAGCAGGCTGGGCACGATGCGCTGGCCCGTGCCTTCGATGATGTAGATGGCGCCCAGCAGGCCCACGGGATTGGGCGTGGCGGCCAGGCCGTGCAGGTAGGCGTTGAGCGCCTCGCCGCCGGGGTTGCGGCGCAGGCGGGTGAGGTCGGTCTCGGTGCCGCCGGCCTTGAGGTAGTCCTCGTGCAGGATGCGGAAGTCGTTCTGCTCCTCGCCCGCATGCACGTCGATCAGCGCGGCCAGCGACGCGTGCTCGCCGGTCAGCGAGGCCGCGCCCTCGCGCATCCACAGGCTGCCCTCGCGCACCTGGGGAACCCAGTGGCTCATCCAGCGCACGTAGTCCGCCGTCTGCAGCCTGCCTGTGCGTATGCGCTGCAGCAGCGGCGTGCGCCACACGCGCGAGCGGTAGTCCTGCCAGAGGCTGGCCAGTTCGGTCAGCAGCGGCGCGAGCGTGGCCGGGGCCTGGTTCGGGTCGTGGGGCGGGGCGATGGTGGAGACATCGGGCAGCAGGTCCGGGGCAGCGGGAGCTTCGGCGGTGGCACTGCGTGCTGCGGCGGTGGCCGGGGTGGCGGTGGGAGCCTGGGCCGCATCCTCCACTTCCAGCAGCATGTAGCCGGCCGTGAAGCGGCCCGATTCGGGAATGAAGCACAGCACGGTATCGCCGTGCTTCAGGCGCGCCGATTGCGTGCGCAGGAACTCGGACAGCATCACGAAGATGGAGGCCGCGCCCGTGTTGCCGCGCCAGGCCAGGTTGCTCCACCAGCGTTCGCGCGATATGCCGAGCTGGGCCTTTCCCAGCAACTCGTCCACCACGGGGATGAAGCGCTCCGACGAGTAGTGGCACAGGAAGTGGTCTATGCCGCGCCCGGGCACCCAGCCCGTGTGCGCCAGGTGGGCGTATTCGTGGATGCAGACATCGAACAGGTGCGGCAGCAGGCGGATGTCCTGGCGCAGCGACAGCGCGCCTGCGGCCTCGGCCTCGCCCCAGGCGGCAAAGTCCAGGTGGCTGGTGGCGCGGTCGGGCGTCAGGCCCAGCTGCATGCAGACCGGGTAGTCGCCCGCAAAGCTGCGCAGGTGCGTCCAGCGCAGCTTCAGGCGCAGGCCGGGCGCCTGGGGCAGGGCCTGCGGGCCGCCCAGCAGCACGGCGCCTGCGCCATCGGACAGCATCCAGCGCAGGAAGTGGGCGTCGAAATCCGTGTTGTATCCCTGGGCCGCGAAGCGCGAGCGCTTGAACAGGCGCGAGGGCATTTCGCTGGCCACGGCCAGGGCCAGCGAGTCGGGCGCGCGGTCCACGGCCTGGGCCGCCGCCTGCAGCGCGCCCACGCTGGCGGCGCAGACGCCGTGCACGGACAGGGTCTCCATGGGCGGCGCGGCCATCTCGCCCTGGATCATGCTGGCAAAGCCGGGCATGAGCGCATCGCCGCCCGAGGAACCGCTGGCCAGGAAGCCCACATCGCCCAGCGCGCGCCCGGCCTGCGCCAGGCAGTCCTGGATGGCCTGGGCGGCCATGGCCGTGTTGCTGTGCACGGTGCGGCCTTCGGCGTCGATGGCGTAGTGGCGCTGGACAATGCCGTTCTCGGCCAGGATGCGGCGCTTGAGGCGCTCGGACAGGCGGTTGAGCGGCGCCACGTAGGCATCCATGCCTGCGTTGTCCACGGGTTCACCGGGCAGGAACATGCCTGCGGCATGCAGATAGACGTTGGAATAGGCGACGGGCATGGGTTCTGGGACGTATCAGTCGTATGTTCCGGGAGGCATTTGCGCGCGCGTGCGCGCCGGCGGCCAGACCGTGCCGAGCACGAAGACGCGGGCCATGTAGGGTAGCAGTCCGCCTTCGTTGAGCGCGGGAGCCACGCGCTGGCGGTAGTGCTCGCTGTGCAGGCGCGTGAGCTCTGACCAGTGGGCCTGGGGCCGCTCGTGGTGGGCCGTGTGCAGGCCGATGTTGAACAGCAGCGGATTGACCCAGCCCTCGAAGTTGCGCGCGTAGTTCAGTGGCGTGGCGCTGTCCAGCCGCTGGCCGCGCGTCAGTGGCCGGCCATCGGCATGGGCGTGCTGCAGGTAGTTGGTGGCCAGCAGCCAGTGCAGGCCATGCAACTGGGGAACGATCACCAGCAGCAAGGCCTTTTGCCAATCCAGCGATAGCAGCAGCGCCCAGCTGCCCAGCCACAGCAGGTACTGGCCCATGCAGTAGCGAAAGGCGCCGGGCCAATGCCGCCGCAGCTGGCCCAGCCAGCGCAGGAACAGCGGGTACAGCACCCAGCCGGCCTGCAGCGGGTGCAGGAGGTAGCCCAGCAGATGGTTGTGGTCGCCGCCGAAGCGGTAGGTGCGTGCCATGTCGCGCGGGCCGTGGCGGAAGCGGTGGTGGTTGGCCACATGGGCGGGCCAGAACACAAAGGTCGGGTGGCCCTGCAGCAGGGTCAGCCAGTAGTCGGTGAAGCGGTTGGCCCAGCGCCCGCGCCACATGCGCAAATGCGTGTGGTTGTGGTGGATGACGCCCACGCCCAGCGTGAGGAACAGCTCGATCCCGTAGAGCCACAGGTTCCAGCCATGCTGCCACTGCCACCACACGATCAGCGGCAGCGCCACCAGATAGGCCAGCGACTGCAGGTCGCGCCCGTGGCGCAGCCGGGGCAGCCGGGGCTGGACGTGGCGAGCAGGCGGTCGGCTCATTCCGTCCTGGGCCGGGCCGTGGCGGGCAGGGCCACGCGCGTGCGCATCAGCCGGTCCATGAAGGCCAGCGCAAAGCCATAGTTGCCGTTGGGCCGGGCATGGTGCAGGTGGTGGCGCCGGCTGGCGGCCAGCGCATGCGTGTCGGACACCCCGGGAAAGAAGTCGTAGTTGGAGTGGCCTATGACGTTCAGCAGCAGGCTGAGTACCGGCACCGAGGCCAGCGACCAGAAACTGAAGTCATGCACCACCATGGGCAACAGGATGACGTTGCCCAGCATCAGCGCCTCGATGGGATGGAAGCTGTAGGTGGACCACGGCGTGGTGACGATGGAGCGGTGATGGTCACCATGAAAGCGCCCCAGCAGCCGCGTATGCAGCAGGCGGTGGTTGATCCAGAAATGCACATCGTTCCAGATCAGCAGCACCACGATTTCGACGGCAATGCGCCAGGGGCCTGCATCGGGCTCCAGCCGCGCCCACCCCAGTTGCAGAAGGCCCCAGGGCACGATCATGCCGATGCCGAAGATCAGCACCGAATGCAGCGACTGGCGCCATTCGCGCTGCAACTGGTCGGGCTTGAGCGGGCGCGTGTCCAGCACGCGGCCCACGCCGCGCCGCTGCAGCCAGCGCGTGAGCGCCGTCATGCCCCAGCCGCCGGCCAGGTAGAGCACGCCAAAGAAGGCCAGGCCCCAGGCCATGACCTGCCAGGCGTTGAGTTCGGTAAAGGCTTGGGCTGCGGTCATGGGGGTGTCAAAGAGGGCACGTCACTGGGCGCATCATTGTGCGCGTATGCCCTGTTCGCGGATGATGCGGCCCAGCGTCGCCACGTCCTGGCGCATGCGCAGGGCCAGGCCTTCGGGCGAGCTGCCCACGGCCTGCCAGCCCTGGGCGGCCAGGCGCGCGCGCATCTCGGGCGAGCGCACGATCTCGCTCACGGCCTCGGCCAGCTTGTGCACATGGGCGGCGGGCATGGCCTTGGGCGCGGCCACGGCGTTCCAGATCTCCAGGTCGAAATCGCCCACGCCCAGCTCCTTGAGGCTGGGCAGGCCCGGCGCCAGCGGGCTGCGCGCGGCCGAGGTCACGGCCACGCCGCGCAGCTTGCCGGCCTGGACCTGGGCCATGGCCAGCGCGGGCGGCAGCATGGACAGCTGCAGGTCGCCGCCCTGGATGGCGTTGAACACCTGCGGGTAGCCGGGATAGGGAATGTGCTCGGGCCTGAGCGCGGAGCGGCTCTTGAGCAGCTCCATGCCCAGGTGGCCCACGGTGCCCACGCCGGGCGAGCCGTAGCTCCAGCGGCTGCCGGCCTGGGCAGCGGCCTCCAGGAAGGCCCGGCCCTCGGGCGCGCCGGCCGGCGCCACCAGCACCAGGGGTGCCACGCCGATCAGGCTGACGGGCTGCAGGTCCTTGACGGGGTCGTAGCGCACGGCGGGGTTGAGCAGGCGGGCAATCGTCAGGTTGCCGTTGATCATCACGCTGAAGGTATGGCCATCGCGCGCACGGGCCACCTGCTCGCCTGCAATGTTGCCGCCTGCTCCCACCTTGTTCTCGACGATGACGGGCTGGCCCAGACGCTTTTCCAGCGGCTCGGCCAGGGCGCGCGCCGTGAGGTCGGGGGAGGAGCCCGCGGGAAAGCCCACGATCAGATGCAGGGGCCTGCTGGGCCACTGGTCGCCCGCCACGGCGGCGCAAGGCAGCAGGGCCGAAGCCAGGGCGGTGGCCAAGGCATTGGCGAAGAGGCGGCGTAGTGGCGAGATGGCGCTGGCGGGCATGGGGTACGTGGGGGCCGCAAAGGCTGCGGGCAATAAAAAACCCGGAGATTATCCGGGTTTGTCTTGAAGCAGCCTGTCAGCCCAGGCCGTCAGGCCGTCAGGCCATCAGGCGAACTCGGCCAGGGCCTTCTTCATCTTCTTCATGGCAGCCACCTCGATCTGGCGAATGCGCTCGGCGCTCACGCCATACACGGCGGCCAGCTCATGCAGCGTCATGCCGCCCGAGCCGTCATCGTTGACCTTGAGCCAGCGCTCCTCGACGATGCGGCGGCTGCGGTCGTCCAGCGAATCCAGCGCCATGGCAATGCCGTCGGTGGCCAGGTGGTCACGCTGGCGCGACTCGATCATGGCCGTGGGCTCATGTGCGCCGTCGGCCAGATAGGCGATGGGGCCGAAGGCCTGCTCGCCATCATCGCTGGGCGAGGGGTCCAGCAGCACGTCGCCACCGGCCAGGCGCGTTTCCATCTCCATGACTTCTTCGCGCTTGACGTTGAGCTTCTCGGCCATGGCGTCGATCTCGCCGGAGGTCAGCGTGTCGCGCAGCATGGCGCCGTCCTCGGCCATGGCGGCGTCGGACTTCAGTCCCTGCTTCATGGAGCGCAGGTTGAAGAACAGCTTGCGCTGGGCCTTGGTCGTGGCGACCTTGACCATGCGCCAGTTCTTGAGGATGTACTCGTGGATCTCGGCCTTGATCCAGTGCATGGCGTAGCTCACCAAGCGCACGTTCTGATCGGGATCGAAGCGCTTGACGGCCTTCATCAGGCCGACATTGCCTTCCTGGATCAGGTCGCCGTGGGGCAGGCCGTAACCCAGGTACTGGCGCGAGATGGACACCACCAGGCGCAGGTGGGACATCACCAGACGCCCTGCGGCGTCCAGGTCACTGTGTTCCTTGAGCTTGCGGGCGTAGTCCTGCTCTTCCTCGAGGGTGAGCATGGGCAGGCGGTTGACCGCGGAAATGTAGGCATCCAGATTGCCCAGAGGCGGCACCAGGGCCCAGGGGTTAGCGGGCGCCAAGGTGGTCGCAATGGAGCCGGAGGCGTTTGTCATTGCAGAGTTCCTTTCTTCCATTCCTTCATATTAGCACTCGTTAGGATTGAGTGCTAAAGCCGAAGTTCCGCGGGTTTTTCAGTCGGTTGCAGAAATCTTCGGTACTGCAAAAGTCGCTTCTGGCTAGTCTGAGCGATTTTTGGAAACCCTGCTTGCCGGCGGGAGGCATGTGTCGGCCCCCGCCGGGTTTTGACCCCTTTGCGCCCGGCTCCGCCGGCGACCGGCACGAAAGATCCAGGTTCGTGCAGTCGCGGTGCCCAGCGGCTATTTGAACCGTGGCTGCACGATGATCTTCACCGCCGACTCGTTGTTGTGGATCAGCGTGTCAAAGCCCTGGGCCACCAGGTCATCGAGCTGGATGCGCTGGGTGATGAAGGGCTCGAGGTTGATCTTGCCCTCCTCGACCAGCTTGATGGTTTCCTGGTGGTCGTTGCAGTAGGCGATGGTGCCGCGCACGTCCAGCTCCTTCATGACCACGCTGTGCACGTTGATGGTGGCCGGATGGCTCCAGATGGACACGATCACCACCACGCCCGTGGCCTTCGTCGCGGCCACCAGCGTGTCCAGCACCTTGTTCACGCTGGTGCATTCGAACGACACATCCACGCCCTTGCCGCCGGTGAGCTTCATCACCTCGGCCACCACGTCCACCTCGGAGGGGTCCAGGATGTGATCGGCCACGCCCGATTCACGCGCCTTTTGCTTGCGCTTGGCACTGAGCTCGGTGATGACGACGGTCAGGCCCTTGGCCTTGAGGATGGCCGACAGCAGCAGGCCGATGGGGCCGGCGCCGCCCACCAGTGCCACATCGCCGGCCTTCGCTCCGCTGCGGGTGTAGGCATGGTGGCCCACGGACAGCGGCTCGATCAGCGCGGCCTGGTCCAGTGGAATGGCATCGGAGATGGGATGCACCCAGCGGCGCTTGACGGCAATCCGCTCGGACAGCCCGCCACCGCGCCCGCCCAGGCCGATGAAGTTCATGTCCTTGGACAGGTGGTAGTTGTCGCCCGGCCCCGTGGGCACATCGTCGGCCACGATGTAGGGCTCCACCACCACATGCTGGCCGACCTGGATATCGTCCACCCCCGCGCCCACGGCGTACACCACGCCCGAGAACTCATGCCCCATGGTGATGGGTGCGGACTCGCCCGAGATGGGATGCGGGTGGCCGCAGGGCGGGATGAAGATCGGCCCTTCCATGAACTCATGCAGATCCGTGCCGCAGATGCCGCACCAGGCCACTTCGATGCCCACGGTGCCGGGCTCCACCACGGGTTCGGGGATGTCCTCGATGCGGATGTCGCCCCGGTCGTGGAAACGTGCTGCTTTCATGATTGAACTTTCTGTTTTGCAAGGCTGGGTTGGCGGGCGGCACAGCCGCCCCATGGCGATTATTCGGCCTTACCGCAGGTGATGAACTTGCTGCAGGTCATAGACACGCACCGGCAGGCCTTCCTGCCGCGCCTTGAGCTGCAGCGCCAGGTACAGCGAGTAGTGGCGCGACTGGTGCAGGTTGCCGCCGTGGAACCACAGCGCCTCTTGCTGCGTGGGCTTCCACATGTTGCGCTGCTCGCCCTCCCACGGTCCCGGGTCCTTGGTGGTGTCCGAGCCCAGGCCCCAGACCTTGCCTACCTTGTCCGCCACCTCCTGGCTGATCAGGTCGGCCACCCAGCCGTTCATGGAGCCATAGCCGGTCGCGTAGACCACCAGGTCCGCCGGCAGCTCGGTGCCATCGGCCAGCACCACCGCGTTTTCCGACAGGTGGCTGATCTGCTTGCCCGCCTGCAGCTTGATGCTGCCGTCGATCACCAGATCGCAGGCCCCCACGTCGATGTAGTAGCCCGAGGCGCGGCGCAGGTACTTCATGAAAAGGCCCGAGTCGTCATCCCCGAAGTCCAGCATGAAGCCGGTCGCCTCCAGCTGGCGGTAGAACTGAGCGTCGCGCTCGCGGATGCGGTTGTACACCGGCACCTGGAAGTCGGCCATGATGCGGTAGGGCAGCGAGGCAAAGATCAGGTCCGCCTTCCTGGTCGTCACGCCGCTGGCCACGGCGCGCTCCGAGTACAGGTCACCCAGGCCGATGTCCATCAGCGAATCGGAGCGCACGATGTGCGTGGACGAGCGCTGCACCATGGTCACATCGGCGCCGTGCTCCCACAGGGCCGCGCAGATGTCGTGGGCGGAATTGTTGGCGCCGATCACCACCACCTTCTTGCCCGCGTAGGCGTCCGGGCCATGGTGCTGGGACGAGTGCTGCTGCTCGCCCTTGAAGATGTCCTGGCCCTTGATCTTGGGCACATTCGCCTTGCCCGACATGCCGGTGGCGAACACCACATGCCTGGGGCGCAGCACCTGCGTCTCGCCATTGCGCTCCACGGTGACTTCCCATTCCTGCCGGTCCTCATCGAAGCGGGCGTTCAGGCAGTTGGTGGACGGCCAGTAGTTGACCTCCATCACCTTGGTGTACATCTCCAGCCAGTCGCCGATCTTGTCCTTGGGCGCGAACACGGGCCAGTTGTCCGGGAAAGGCATGTACGGCAGGTGGTCGTACCAGACCGGGTCGTGCAGGCACAGCGATTTATAGCGGTTGCGCCACTGGTCGCCAGGGCGCGCCTGGCGGTCGATGACGATGTGCGATACCCCCAGCTGGCGCAGCCGCGCGCCCAGCGCAATGCCGCCCTGGCCGCCGCCGATGACGAGCACGAAAGGCTGCCTGTCGCGGCCCAGTTCCTGGGCCTCCTGCTGGCGGCGCTCCAGCCAGGTCTGGCGGCCACGCCGGATGCCGTGCTCGGCCCCCATCGGGCGGCGCGTGCCCATGGGTTCCTCATGGCCCTTGAGCTCCTGGGCGGCCGTCAGCAGCGTCCAGATGCGCCCGTCCCTGATACGGACATGGCCGCCGCCGCGCGCATGGCGCGTGTCGAGCACGATCCAGGCGGACACCACGCCATCGGCCTCCTCCACCGTCTCGCGCTCGTCCAGCGAAAGGCGCACGGGCGCAGCGGCGTCCAGCTGGGCAGCCAGCATGTCGGCGATCTGGCTGCGCCCTTCCATGGTCTTGATGTTCCAGGTCAGCAGCACCAGGTCGCGCCAGTAGCATTCGTCGGCGAACAGGCGGCTGGCGGCCGCGAAGTCGCGGTCTCCCAGGGCATGGTTGAGTTGGTCAAGCATCGCCTTGGCGCGGGCGTTGGGCGTCGTATCGGTCATGGTTGTCTCCTTGATGCGGTCATGCCCGCTGGTTTTTCTTCGGGCAGTCGCTCTTACGCAATCACCATGCCAGGCAGGCCCGGCGGCAGGATGCGCCAGGCAAATCAAGGGGTTGCCTGCGCGCCTCCGGTACAAACCCTGCGCCTTGCACCCCGCTGCCCGGCGTTGCCGCCCGCGACAGGTGGGGCAGCCCTGCGACACCTGTCGCACCAGGCGTGCTGCAGCGCAGCAGGGGCAGTGGGTAAGTCTTGATTGGCGCTGCGCCGCACAGGGCACAGAATCGTCTGCGGCACGTTCAAAGCCCGCATCGACTCCACGCCATGCCCCTGCAGTCCTACGCCTCGCACATCCAGGAAATCGAAGCCTTCGGCCTGGGCTACTCCCACCGCGGGCAGGAGCGCGACCGCGCCGTGCTGCGCAGCTGGCGCCGCTGCATCGACTCCCACCGGCTCGACCCGGCGCATACCAGCGAAGCCCACATCGTCACCGAAGGCCAGCTGCGCGCGCACCGCGAGGAGTCCGAGCCGCTGATCCACATCGCCCGCCATGCGCTGGAGCGGCTGTACCAGCAGCTCAAGGGACTGGACTACGTGCTGCTGCTGGCGGACCGGCATGGCGTGGCCGTGGACTTTCTGGGGCATGAGGCCGACAAGGGCGACCTGCGCCGCGCGGGCCTGTATCTGGGCGCGCAATGGCGCGAGGACCACTCGGGCACCTCGGCCGTGGGTGCCTGCCTTGAGACGGGCGAGGCGCTGACGGTGCACCAGAGCGACCATTTCGACTTCACCCACACCGGCCTGTCCTGCACGGCCGCGCCCATCTACGACATGCGCGGCGAACTCGCGGCGGTGCTGGACCTGTCGCTGCTGCGCTCGCCTGCCGAGCGGGCCAGCCAGAACCTGGCGCTCAACCTCGTCATGGCCGCGGCGCGGCGGGTGGAGCAGGCCAACCTGATGGCGCAGTCCGGCCAGGACTGGGTGGTGCGCCTGGCCCAGTCGCCCGATTTCCTCGACGTCGATCCCGACGCCTCCATCAGCGTCGATGCACGTGGCCGCATCCGCGCCATGACCCACGCGGGCGCGCGGTTGTTGGCAGCGGCCGCGCAACTGGACTGGCGCCAGCGCAAGAGCCTCATCGGCCAGCCGCTGGAGCGTTTCTTCGACGTGGACCTGCGCCACCTGTCCGAGCTGCGCCGCAATCGCCCGGCGCAGGAGCGCATCATCCGCGCCCGCGACGGCAGCATCCTCTTCGCCCATGCCATGGAGCCGCAGCGCCGGACACGCCGCCTGCAAGCGCAGGCAAGGCCGGCGCAGCCCCCGCTGCCTGCTGCGCTGCAGGCGCTGGACACGGGTGATGCCGCACTGCAGACGCTGCTGCGCAAGGCTGCGCGGCTCGCACCGCAAGAGCTGCCCGTGCTGGTGCAGGGAGAGACCGGCGCGGGCAAGGAATACCTGGCCCGCGCGCTGCATGCATCCAGCGGCCGCAGCGGCGCCTTCATTGCCATCAACTGCGCAGCCATTCCCGAGGCACTGCTGGAGAGCGAGCTGTTCGGCTACCTGCCCGGAACCTGGACCGGCGGCGCCAGCAAGGGCCGCGAAGGGCTGATTGCTGCAGCACACGAGGGCACGCTGTTCCTTGACGAGATCGGCGACATGCCCCTGGCCCTGCAGGCCAAGCTGCTGCGGGTGCTGTCCGAATCCGAAATCACCCCCTTGGGCGCGCGCGCGCCACGGGCGGTGGCGGTGCGCTTCATCTCGGCCTCGCACCAGCCGCTGGCCGAGCTGGTGCGGCGTGGCAGCTTCCGGGAAGACCTGCTGTACCGCCTCAACGCGGCCGAGCTTCGCCTGCCTGCGCTGCGCCAGCGCAGCGACCTGCAGACCATTGCCGACCAGATGCTGGCCACCCTGGGCAGCCACCTGCACCTGGGCGACGCAGCCCGCGCCGTGCTGGCCGCGCACGCCTGGCCCGGCAACCTGCGCGAGCTGCACAACGCGCTGCGCTACGCCGCAGCCCTGTGTGGCCACGATGGCGACGGCACCATCGAGCCCGACCACCTGCCTGACCACCTGCACGATGCGCTGCACCGCGCACCAGCGCGCACCGCCTTGGCTGGCAATGCCGGCGAGCCCGCCGCACAGGCGCTGGAACAGCTGCTTGCGCAATGCCAGGGCAATGTCTCCGAGGCGGCGCGCCAGCTCGGCGTCAGCCGCTCCACCATCCACCGGCGAATCCAGCAGCTGCAGCTGGGCGTGCGGCATGCCCATTGGCGCGGGACATAGCACGGCCTTCGCCCCAGGGCCCATGCGATGTCCATGGCGGCTGGCCGCGGCGATCGGCCCGTCAGTCGCCGCGCCAGGTCAGTCGCAGTGCAATTTCAGTCGCAGCGGGCGGTCATGCCGCCGTCCACGACAAGCTCGGTTCCCGTCACGAAGCGGGCCTCGTCGCTGGCCAGGTACAGGGCGGCACTGGCGGTATCGCGGCCATCGCCCATGAAGCCCAGCGGGATGCGCCTGACCCGCGAGGCCAGCAGCGTCTCCACATCGCCGCCTGTGCGCTGCCTGGCCAGCCGCGCTTCCACCATGGGGGTGTGCAGCTGGCCCGGCACCACCGTGTTCACGCGAATGCCGTCAGGCGCATGCTGCACGGCCACCACGCGGGACAGGTGGATCACGCCGGCCTTGCTGGCCGCATAGGCGACCTGCGCGCTGCCGGTCCAGCGCAGGCCCGAGGTGGACGCCACGTTGACGATGGCGCCGCTGCCGCGTTCGACCATGTGCGGGAGCACATGCTTGCAGGTCAGAAAGACGCTCTTGAGGTTGATGTCGATCTGGCTGTCCCAGTCCTGCTCGCTCAGCTGAATGGGGCCGCCGGCTGCGGAGCCGCCCACGTTGTTGATCAGGATGTCCGGGACGCCCCAGGCCTGCAGGCAGGCCTGGACCATGGCCTTGACGCTGGACGAGTCGGTGACATCGCAGATGCAGGTCGTGATGGACGCTGCCGCCTCGCCGGCCAGGGACAGCGTTTCGTCAAGCCGCGCCTGGTCACGGTCCACCGCCAGCACCTTCGCGCCTTCCTCCGCCAGGCGCACGGCCATGGCCCTGCCGTTGCCCCAGCCTGCTGCCACGCATCCGGCCCCCGTAACGATGGCTATCTTGGACTTGAACCTGCTCATTGGCTTTCCTCATGTGACACGGTGGAGCCGCTGTGGCAAGCGGCGATGCAGGCCAGTTTGCGATCGATGCCGGCAAAGTTAAACTGGATGGCGCCTATACCAGCTATGTTGAATACCTATGGATCTGCGCCAACTGGAGTACTTCGTCGCCGTGGTGGAGCACGGCAGCATCAGCCGCGCGGCCGTGGCGCTGAATTTGGCGCAGCCGAGCGTGAGCCGCCAGATCGCACTGCTGGAAGAGGAGCTGGGGCAGCGGCTGCTGGACAGGACAGGGCGCGGCGTGGCAGCAACCGCGGCCGGGGAGACACTGCTGTCGCATGCACGCACGATGCTCAACTCGGCCAGCCAGGCGCTGTCCGATCTCAAGGAAATGCATGCCGAGCCCGTCGGCAGCGTGGTCGTGGGCCTGCCCCACCGGGTGGCGGCAAGCCTGGCCGTGCCGCTGATACGGGAGTTCCGGCGCCGGCTGCCGCATGCACTGCTTTCGGTGGTGGAGGGGCTGAGCCTGTCCTTGCGTGAGGGAATGATTGCGGGCCGCATCGACCTGGGTCTGATGTTCGACCCCGCTCCGACGCCCCTGCTGTCCTACGAACCCCTGATGCGCGAGTCCATGCTGCTGGTGGCTCCCAAGGGCTACCGGTTGCCTTCGCGCATCGGCCTTTCGGCCCTGGCGGACTTTCCGCTGGTGCTGCCGGGCACCCATAACCCGATACGCAGCCTCGTGGACGCCGTCCTGCTGCCGCGCAAGATCCGGCTGAACGTGGTGGCCGAGGTGGGGGCCGTGCACACGGCGCTGTCCGTGGTGGAGGAGGGACTGGCTTGCTCCATTCTTCCGGACAGTGCGTTGAATCTGGCCGGTGCCCGCACTGGCATACAGTCTGCGCCCATCGGCCCGCCGGCCATACGCAACCAGCTCGTGCTGGCCATGCCCAGGGCGCGTCCCGCGAACCGGCTGATCGCGGAAACCGCCAAGTTGCTGCGCGAGCTTGACTTTCGCAAGGGCGCCCGCGCCGTGTAGGGCATGCCTCCCGGATCGGAAGCGGCAGGTCAGTCGATGCGGATGCCCGCTTCCCTGACGGCCTTGCCGATCTTGTTCAGGTCGTCAGCGATCAATTTCCGGAACTGCGCAGGACTGGACTTCGCGGGGACAAAGGACAGTTCGGCGAACCTGGATTTCAGCGACGGCGCCTCCACGGCCTTTGAAATTTCGGTGTTCAACCTGTGGGTGATGTCTGCGGGCAGGCCGGCCGGGCCCCAGATTCCGTACCAGGACAGGAGCTCGAACCCGGCAATGGTGCCCTCCGCCAGCGTCGGCACATCGGGCAGCGACGGGACGCGGGTCTTGCTGGTGACAGCAAGGGGCCGCAGACGGCCGGCCTGCACGAAGGGCATGACACCCGGCATGGGCGAGATGGCCGCGGAGACATGGCCGCCGATCACGTCCGTCAATTGGGGAACGGCACCCTTGTAGGCGACGATGTCCATCTGCAGGCCAAGGGCCCGGTTCAGCATCTCTTCGCTCAGGTGGCTGGTGGTACCCAGGCCGGAAGTTGCCCAGGTGTACTTGCCTGGATGGGCCCTGGCCAGTTGCACGAACTCTGCCACGGTCCTGACGGGCAACTCGTTGGTGACCGCCACGATCAGCGGCACGTACCCGATTTGCCCTACGGGCGTGAAGTCACGCTCGGCGTCATAGGTTTTCTTGGAACTGACCAGCGGCAGGTAGGCGTGGCTGGAGGCATTGAAGATGAGCGTGTATCCGTCAGGCTTGGCCTTCTTGACCTGCAGGGTTCCCAACAGGCCGGAAGCCCCCGGAACGTTCTCGATCACGATGGCCTGGCCCAGCTGCCTTTGCAGTTGGTCGGCCACCAGGCGGCCCACGGTGTCGATCGAGCCACCCGGCGTGTACGGAATCACCATGCGGATCGGCTTGCCCGGATAGTCTTGCGCGCACACCAGGGTGCAGGTGGCCCAGGCCGCACAGGTCATGGCGAACTTCCAGGCTTTCCTGATGGCGGCTGCGGGCGTGTGGATGGTCATCGTTGTCTCCTGAGCACTGTTTCTGTCCGGCGCATCCCCGAAGGGGCCGGGTGTCTTGCGGGCAAGGGCTGGCCTAGGCGGCGTACACGCGGCGCGTGAATGCCGCAATGGCGTCTGCCATGGCAAGGGGCTGCTCGGGCGCCAGGGCGTGGCCCGCGTCGGCAATCACCTGTTCCGTCACCCGCTCGCCCAGGCAGGACTTCATCACATGGGGGATCACGACCGCGTCATGCTCGGCCCGAAGGTCCAGTATGGGAACGGTCGTTCCTGCGCTGAAGTAGTCATCGATGGGCGTGACGCGCCGTGCATGGCCTTGCGCTTCATGGGTCTGGGCGTTCCACCCGTCCAGCCAGGCGCTGGGGTCATGTCCCGGGGCAAAGAAGGCGCGGCGCAGGCAGTCCAGGCGCTGCTCCCTGGACAGCCGTGCATCGCCGGCGCTGTCGATTGCGTCCCGCAGGCGGCCATACGGCATTTCGTCCGATCCCGGCGGCAGCTTGCCTGCCGAGGCGGCGGCCATGACGACGCCGCGCACCAGGTCCGGCCTGTCGGCCGCCAGCATGCGCGCCGGCTGGCTGCCCCAGGCATGACCCACGACCACGACAGGGCCGGTGGCTTCGTGGTCGATGACGGCCGCGACGTCGGCTGCGAAGTCATGCAGCGTCAGCCCCTGCATGGGGCCACGGCTTTGGCCTATGCCCCGAGGCTCGGGGCGCAGTACCCGCAGCCCTTGCGCCTGCAGATGGCGGGCAACGACGTCGTAGTCCCGGCCGGAACGGGCCAGCGATGGCAGCATGCAGACGACCGGCCCTGCGCCCTGGTCCGCATACTCGATTTGAATCTCGTCCTTCGCAGCCTGCGGGCGGTAGCGCACGAGCCGGCGAGTGACGCCGGTTGTCTCCAGATGGGTGTTTGTCATGCCGCCAGTCTGGGTTTCGGGCGCCATTGCGATAAGGCAATGCAGCCTATATCAGCTATGTTTTTTCCCTATGCAAAGCGGGCCGCCCGCAGGTGCGCGGAACGGCGGCCAAACCTCACCGTTTCTCCAGCAGGCTCTGAATCTGGCGGCCCAGCTGCAGCAACGCCGGGTGCAGCTCCTGCACGATGGCTGGCACAGGCTCCGTCGTGGACACGCTGCAGTTCAGGACATAGATGGCATCGGGTGTCACCAGCGGCGTGGCCAGTGCAACCACTTCCGGCTGCCA
The DNA here is from genome assembly GCF_018437695.1 of Delftia sp. WY8. Classification (NCBI taxonomy): domain Bacteria; kingdom Pseudomonadati; phylum Pseudomonadota; class Betaproteobacteria; order Burkholderiales; family Comamonadaceae; genus Delftia; species Delftia sp. WY8. Next base: position 2,187,938 of record NZ_CP049795.1, on the reverse strand, counting down.
CGATGCAGCGCAGAAGCCTTGGCTTTTCACGGACCTGATGGCCGCCTGGATCTGTTTTTCCAGGTCGCGCCATTGGGCGCCTCTCTTGAGCCTGAAGCTGTCGAACAGTGCCTTGCGCCTGGCAGGCGGCGCCACGGCAAGGTAGGCACGGCCCAGCGACGTCAGCTCCATGGGCACACGCTGACCCGACACCACATGCCTGAGCACAATCCGGCGGTTGTAGCGGATCGATTCCAGATAGACCATCTCGTCCCTGTCGGGACAGGCCAGGCCCACGTTGATCCTGCGTGTCTCGGCGAGGGTGCGCATCAGGGGGGCCGCCATCGACAGCACTGTCGATCCGGTACGCATGGCGTGCGCCAGGCTCAGGACAGCGGGAGCCAGGCGAAAGGCGCGGCTTTGGTGATCGGCCTGCAGCATGCCGCAGCCCACCAGGGTCTGCGTCAGCCGGCTCACGGTGGCCTTGGACAGTCCGGTGCGTTCCACCAGGTCGCCGTTGCCCAGCAGTTCCGACCCGGGCCTGAACGCACGGAGTATTTCGATGCCTCTTTCCAGGGAGCGGTTGCTCGGGGACTGACCGGGCTTGTCATGGAGTATGGGGGATCGCCTGTGGGTCATGTTGCTGCCGCCTGCGGGAGGACCGGTTCATCCTCGGTTGAAAGCCTGGTTCTTGCTGCACAGGCGCGGGCGCCTGATGGCGTGGAGTATTCCACCGAAAGGATGGCAGATGAAAACGCAAGTCCTGGCGCGCTCGCTGTGCGGTTTCACTGGTTGGAACATGGGGGGTCACAACTGCGGCGCGTTTCCCTAAGCTTTCACCAATCCGTCGCCAGCGTCATCGCAACGCTTGCGCATGGAACGGACCTCTGCCCATAGAACCAGGAGACACACCATGCTTCGTTTCGCCGCCCGCCGTTGCGCCAGGGCCATTGCGCTCATTGCCGTGCTCGCGACTGCCTGCAACGCAGTCTTTGCAGCCTTCCCGGAAAAGCCCGTGCGCCTCGTCGTGCCCTTCGCGCCCGGTGGCGGAACCGACCTGATCGCACGCACGCTGGGGGCCGAGATGGCCAAGGACCTGGGCCAGCCCGTCATCGTGGACAACAAGCCCGGTGCCGGCACGATCATCGGCACCGACAACGTTGCCAAGAGCGCGCCGGACGGCTACTCCGTGGTCGTGGCTTCCTTCGCGCACGCCGTCAATCCGGCGCTGCAGGCCAAGCTGCCGTACGGGAGCAACAAGGCCTTCGCGCCGGTGATCCTGATCGGCCGCGGCCCCAACGTGCTGGTGGTGCCCGCCGCCAGCCCGTACAAGACGGTGGCGGACGTGATGGCCGCCGCCAAGGCCAGTCCCGACAAGCTGACCTATGCCTCGCAGGGCGCAGGAACGTCGGCGCATCTGGCGGGTGAGCTGTTTGCCAACCTGGCCAAGGTCAGGATCACCCATGTGCCCTACCGTGGCGCAGGCCCGGCACTCACCGATCTGATGGGTGGCCAGGTGGACATGATGTTTGCCACCGCGGCGGCGGTATCCACCTTCATCGACAACGGCAAGCTGCGCGTGCTGGGTGTGACCACGGCCGAGCCGTCTGCCGCCTTCAAGGATGCGCCGCCCATCGCCGTCACCGTCCCGGGCTACCGCGTCGAGAGCTGGTACGGCCTGTACGTGCCGGCCGCCACGCCCGCTGCCGTGATCGAGCGCCTGAACACTGCGGCCCGCAAGGCGGCCCGTTCGCCGGACTTTGTTCGCAAGCTGGAACACGAAGGCCTGGTGGTCAATGCCGGGCCGGCGGCGGAACTGGACACCTATGTGCAGGCCGAGGAAAAGCGCTGGGCCCAGATCGTCAGGCAAAACAACATCCATCCCGATTGATCGCATTGCCCGCGATCACCTTGATAGCACGCCATGAACTACGAACTGATCCAACTGAATGTCGCCGATGCGGTGGCGACCGTGACCCTGAACCGCCCCGACAAGCGCAACGCCATGAGCGATGACATGCGCACCGAGTTCATCGATGCCCTGGAGCGCGTGGCGGCGGACAAGGCCATCAAGGCCCTGGTGCTGACAGGCGCGGGCAAGGGCTTTTGCGCAGGCGGGGACATTGCCGGAATGCAAAGGCGCATGAACGCGCCTGCGGGCGAGGTGGGCTTCAACGGCTGGCAGCGCCAGCAGCGCGTGCACCACGTCCAGGCCCTGTTGCACACCATGCCCAAGCCCGTGATCGCCGCCGTCAACGGCGCAGCGTCGGGCCTGGGCGCGGACACGGCGCTGGCCTGTGATTTCGTCATCGCCAGCGAGTGGGCCAGCTTCGCCTGGAGCTATGTGCTGCGCGGCATCATCCCCGACGGCGGCGGCATGTACTTCCTGCCGCGCCGCGTGGGCCTGGCCAAGGCCAAGGAGCTGATCTTCACGGGCCGCCAGGTCAAGCTGCCGGAAGCCCTGGCCCTGGGCATCGTGGACCGCCAGGCCAGCGCCGAGACCTTGGTGGCAGACGCCCAGGCCTGGGCGCGCGAGCTGTCCTCGGCTTCTTCCACCGCGCTGGCATTGACCAAGACCATCCTGAACCAGAGCTTCGAGCTGTCTTCGCACGATGTCTTCGCCCAGGGCAGCCAGGCCCAGGGCATCTGCTACACCAGCAGTGAACACCGCGCATCGGTGGAGGCCTTCCTGGCCAAGACGGCCGCCAAGGAGTGATGCCATGAGCCAAGCCATTGCCAAGCTGCTGTCGCCGCGCAGTGTCGCCGTCATAGGCGCCTCTGCCGACCTGAAGAAAACCACGGGCCGCCCGGTGGCCTACCTGCAAAAGCACGGGTTTGCCGGCCGCATTCTTCCCGTCAATCCGCGCGTGGAGCGCATCGGCGATTTGCCTTGCTATCCCGATGTGGCCTCGTTGCCTGAAGTGCCCGATGTGGCCGTGGTGCTGCTGGGCGCCGAGCGTGCGCACCAGGCCGTCAGGGAACTGTCGGCGCTGGGCTGCGCGGCAGCCATCGTGCTGGCCAGCGGCTATACGGAAACGGGCGAGGACGGGGCGCACCGCCAGCGGCAGCTGATCGAGGCGGCCGGCAGCATGCGCCTGCTGGGGCCCAACACCATCGGCCTGGTCAACCTGACCGACCGGATCGTGCTGTCGCCTTCTGGGGCGCTGGAGATGGATGAGTTCCCCGCGGGCGGCATTGGCGTCGTCTCGCAAAGCGGCGGCATCCTGGGCTCGCTGCTGTCGCGCGCCGCCGCGCGTGGCATCGGGCTGTCCAAGCTCATTTCCACCAGCAATGAAGTGGATCTGGAACTGGCCGACTTCATCGATCACCTGGCCGATGACCCGGCCACCAAGGTGATCGCGCTGTATGTGGAAACGGTGCGCCATCCCGCCAGGTTCCGTGCCGCCTGCCTGAAGGCCGCGCGTGCCGGCAAGCCCGTGGTGGCCTTCAAGATCGGCCGCTCCGAGGCCGGCGCCAAGGCCGCCGTATCGCACACGGGCGCCATGGCCGGAGCCGATCGCATGTACGACGCGCTGTTCCGCCAGGTCGGCGTGATCCGTGCGCACAGCTTTGCCGACCTGCTGGACGTGCCCGCTGCGCTGGCCACGGGCCGCAGGCTGCGCGGCAGGCGTATCGCCATCCTGACTTCCACCGGCGGTGCGGGCACCCTGGTGTCGGACGATCTGGGCGTGGCCGGATTCGACACGCCTGCGCCGGACGAGGCGACGGCCGATGCACTGCGCGCGCTTCAGACCGGCAGCGAGGCCGTGCTGGACCGCAATCCCATCGACGTGACCCTGGCGGGCCTGCGTCCCGACCTGCTGCGCGGCGCCATCAATGCCCTGCTGGCAAGCCCGAGCTACGACGCGCTGGTCATCATCGTCGGCTCCTCCAGCCTGGCCATGCCCGAGCTGCTGGCCGGTGCCATCCAGGACTGCCTGCCCCACTCCGACAAGCCGGTGCTGGCCTACGTCAGCCCGCATGCGCCGGAAATCGGCGCGCTGCTCACGCAACGCGGCGTGCTGGCCTTCGCTGCGGCGGAAAGCTGCACGGCCGCGCTGGCGGGCATGCTGCGCGTCAACGGCTTCCAGGGTGCGCCTTCCGAGCTGGTCGTCGGCAAGCACACCCTGCAGGAACTGGACCTGCCCGTCGGCTGCCTCGATGAAGCGCAGGCCAAGGCCGTTTTCCGCCGCTTCGGCGTGCCGTGCGCGGCCGAGCGCGTGGTGCATACCGCCGAAGAGGCCGAAGCCGCCGCGCGCGAACTGGGCGGCCGGGTGGTGCTCAAGATCCTTTCGTCCCGGATCACGCACAAGAGCGATGTGGGCGGTGTCGCCGTCGGCCTGACGACGCAGACCATAGGTGCCCGGTTGGGTGCGATGGTGGCCGACGTGCAGGCCAGGGCGGGCGTGCGCCCGGACCGGTTCCTGGTGCAGCAGATGGTGGCCGGCGGCACCGAGCTGATCCTGGGCCTGCACAAGGATGCGCTGGGCACCGCCGTGATGCTGGGCATGGGGGGCGTTGCGGCCGAATTGTTCCAGGACACCACGCTGCGCCTGCTGCCCGACGATGGGACACAGTTGGGTGTGCTGAGCCGCTCAGAAGCGCTGGACATGGCCAGGGAGCTCAAGACCTGGCCGCTGCTGGACGGCTTTCGCGGCCGCCCCAAGGCGGATGTCGATGCCCTGGCCGATGCCATCGTCGCGTTCTCTGCGATGGCCGCCCAACTGGGCGACCGCGTGATCGAGGCGGAGATCAACCCGGTGTTCGTGCTGCCGCAGGGCCAGGGCGTGTGCGCTGCGGATGGTGTGCTGGTTCTGGCCTGAGGGGCCGGCCACTGCACATTTGTGCCAAAAAAGTGAGACTGCCCCGGCCAGTGTTCATCCAGGAGACCACGCATGCATGCGACCGAAGTGTTCGGACAATTTGCCTCTCGATACCAACGCACCGAGCTTCCCGACACCGTCATCCACCACGCCAAGCGGGCCGTGATCGACTGGTATGCCTCCCTGTTCCCGGGCCTGGGCTGCGCGCCTCTTGCACAGTTGGAACAGGTGCTTGCCGAGGATCTGGATCGCGGGTCCTGCCGGCTTGGAAACGGCCGCATGGCCACGGCGCGGGCGGCGGCACTTTTCAACGGCTCGGCGGCCCATGCCGCCGAGGTGGACGACAGCTTCCGCGATGCTATGTACCACCCCGGGGCCGCAACCATTGCAGCGGCGTTGGCGGCAAGCCAGCAGGCAGGGGCCAGTGGCCTGGACTTCCTGCGTGCCGTGGTGCTGGGCTATGAGGTCTCCACCCGCATCGGCGTGACCCTGGGCCGGGCCCACTACCGCTTCTGGCACAACACCGGCACCGTGGGCGTCTTCGGGGCAGCGGCGGCCGCAGGGTATGCGCTGCGGCTGGATGCAGGGCCATTCGCCCATGCACTGGCCACGGCGGCCACCTTCTCTGCGGGTCTGCAGCAGGCATTTCGCATGGATTCGATGTCCAAGCCCCTGCATGCCGGGCGCGCAGCGGAGGCCGGCCTGCTGGCTGCGCAACTCGCGCACAGGGGGGTGACGGGATCGCTGGATGTGCTGGAGGGGGAGTCGGGTCTGGGCCGCGCTGTCAGCGACGGACCGGACTGGTCAGGCATCGGGGACACGCTGGGCAGGGACTTCCATATCACCCGGCTCACCTTCAAGAACCATGTCGGCTGCGGCCATACCTTTGCGGCCATCGACGCCGCGCTGGCTCTGCGCAGCCAGCATGCCCTGCGGGCGGACGACATCTGCAGCGTGGCCGTGGCCACCTATGGCCCGGCCCTGGATATCGCCTGCTACACCGATCCCGTGACCGAAAACGAAGCGCGCTTCAGTCTCCGGTTCGTGGTGGCGACGGCCTTGGTCCATGGCAGCGTGCGAATGTCCGCGTACACCCCCGAGCGCCTGGCCGATCCCGCCTTGCGCGCGATGCTCGAGCGCGTCCAGGTCTCGGTGGACCCGCAAATCGATAGGGCCTTCCCGGGAAAGAGATCGGCGCGCCTGGAAATCGTTGCCAGGGATGGACGCCGCCATGTCTGGGTGCAGCCCGATCGCAAGGGCGATCCCGAACTGCCGTTGTCGGATGGGGAGCTGGAGGACAAGTTCATGGAGCTTGCCGCTCCCGTCGCCGGCGCGGGACGTGCCCGGCAGCTGCTGTCAAACATCTGGGGGCTTGAGCGGGCGAGCTGCCTGCGGGGTCTTGCGGTCTGACAAGGCGCAAGCCCGGGGGCGGCTCACGATGCAGACTGCCGGCGCTGGATGCTGCGGATGTCGAAGGCGCCGCCGGTCTGGGCCTGGTCGCTGGTGGTGACGGCCTGCTTGCCGAGCAGGGGGAAGACCAGCTCGGCAAAGCGGATGGACTCCTCCAGGTGCGGGTAGCCCGAAAGCACGAAGCTGTCCGCACCCAGCGCGGCGTACTCGCGCAGGCGCTCGGCCACGGTGGCCGCGTCGCCGACCAGGGCCGTGCCCGCGCCGCCGCGCACCAGGCCCACGCCGGCCCAGAGGTTGGGCGCCACCTCCAGCCGGTCGCGCCGCCCGCCGTGCAGCGCGGCCATGCGCGACTGGCCCACGGAGTCCATGCGCGCATAGCCGGCCTGGGCGCGGGCGATGTCCTCGTCGGTGAGCTTGCTGATCAGGCGCTCGGCATCGGCCCAGGCCTCCTCGTTGGTCTCGCGCACGATGACGTGCAGCCGCACGCCCAGGCGGACCTGGCGGCCCTGCTGCGCGGCGCGGCGGCGGATGTCGGCGAACTTTTCGGCCACGGCGGCGGGGGGCTCGCCCCAGGTGAGGTAGGCGTCCACCTGGCGCGCGGCCAGGTCGTGGGCAGCGTCCGAGGAGCCGCCGAAGTACAGCGGCGGATGCGGCTTTTGCACCGGGGGAAAGAAGTTGCGGCCCTGCTTGACCTTGAAGTATTCGCCGTCGAAATCCACGGCCTCGCCGGCCAGCAGGCGGCGCCAGATGGTCAGGAATTCATCGGCGTAGGCATAGCGTTCGTCGTGGGCCAGGAAGATGCCGTCGGCCTCCAGCTCGGTGGCATCGCCCCCGGGCACCACGTTGAGCAGCAGGCGCCCGCCCAGGGCCTGGTCCAGCGTGGCGGCCTGGCGCGCGCTGGACACGGGCGCGCCCAGCGAGGTGCGCAGGGCCACCAGCAGCTTGATGCGCTGCGTGATGGGCACCAGGCTGGAGGCGACCACCCAGGGGTCCAGGCAGGAGCTGCCGGTGGGGATCAGCAGGCCGTCGTAGCCCAGCTCCTCGGCCGTGACGGCGATCTGGCGCATGTAGGCGTTGGTGGGTGCGCGGCCGAAGTCGGAGGTGCCGAGGTAGCGCGTGTCGCCCGAGGTGGGCAGGAACCAGAAGATGTCTGGCGATGCGTGGGGGTCTTGGCTCATGGGATCTCCGGGGACGATGGAAAAGACGGTGGCGCGGCCTCGCCCGGCACCTGGCCCAGGCGCTGCAGCCGCGCGCGCACCACGCTGCGGCTGATGCCCAGCTGGCGCGCGGTCTGCACCTGGTTGCCGCGGTTGCGCTGCCAGGCCTTGAGCAGCAGAGCGCCCAGCACGTGCTGCTCCAGGCCTTCGGCATGCACGTCGCACAGGCTGTCCAGCGCTTCGCCCAGGGCCAGTTCGGCGGCGGCGGCCTGGGCGCCGTGTTCGGCCTCGCGTGTGGGGACGGGATCGGGCTCGCCCTGGCTGCTGGCGATGTGCAGGTCGCCCGCGCCGATGTGCATGCCCTGGGTCAGCAGCAGGCTGCGGTGGATGACGTTCTCCAGCTCGCGGCTGTTGCCGGGCCAGTCGTGCTCCAGCAGCTTGCGCTGCGCGTCCTGGCTCAGTGCCATGGGCGCGTAGCGCATGCGCTGGCAGTAGCTTGCGATGAAGTGGCGCGCCAGCGGCAGGATGTCGGCCGGGCGCTGGCGCAGCGGCAGCACGGTGAGGGTGACGACATCGAGCAGGTAGTACAGGTCTTCGCGAAAGCGCCGCGCTGCCACCTTGGTGTGCAGCGGCGCGCTGCTGGCCGCGAGCACGCGCACATCGGCTGGCGTGCGCTGGCTGGCGCCGATGCGGGTGACCGCCTTGTCCTGCAGCACGCGCACCAGCTTGCTCTGGATGTGCAGGGGCAGGTCGTCGATCTCGTCCAGCAGCAGGGTGCCGCCGTGGGCGTCCTCGAAGCGGCCGGGCAGGTTGCCGAAGGCACCCGTCAGCGCACCGCTTTCGTGGCCGAAGAGCTCGGCGTTGATCAGGGCCTCGGACAGCGCGCCGCAGTTGACGGCGACAAAGGGGCCGTGGCGGCGCGGGCTCAGGCGGTGGATGTGGCGGGCCACCATTTCCTTGTCGGCGCCGCTGTCGCCCAGGATGAGGACTCCGGCCTCGCTGGCGGCCACCTGTCCCATGGTCTTGAGCAGGGCCTGCGAGGCCGGGTCTTGCAGTATCCACGGCGCGGGCGCGGCGCCGTCATCGTGCGCGGCAGAGGCTGCGGGCGCGGGCGCAGGTACGGGCGCAGGTGTTGCCGAGGACTTGCCGGGCGGCCAGGTGGGCAGACGGGTGTTCATGGCGCGGCGTCACGAATAGAAGCTGGGCTGCGGATGGGTTCCGTTGAGCACCCAGTCGCCCAGCTCCTGCAGCTTGTAGTGCAGCGGGTCGTGCAGCGTCTGCGTGCGCAGGTTGCGCCAGAAGCGGTCAAAGCGCAGCGCCGCGTGCGTGGCGCGCGCGCCCGTGGCCTCGAAGATGCGGCTGGACAGGTCCAGCCCCGAGCGCGTGGTGGCAATCTTGGCGGCCGTCACGGCCACGGCGACTTCGCCGCGCTCGTGGGCGGTCAGCGCCGGGCCACGGCGCCAGGCGGCGTCAAAGCGCTGCGCGGCCTGCAGGGTCAGCAGGCGTGCGCCTTCCAGCGCCGCCCACAGCTCGCCATACAGCGCCTGGATGTGGGGGTCTGCGCCGGCTGCATCGGCCGGGGACTTGAACCAGGGCCGTGCCTCGTTCAGCGTGTAGCCGCGCGCCTGCTCCAGCGCGCCCTGGGCAATGCCCAGGAACAGATGGGCCAGGATGAGCTGGGCCAGTAGCGGGCGCAGCGCGGCATGGGGCGTGGACAGCGGGCCGGGGTCCAGCAGCAGCTCGGCCGCCTCCACGCGCACGCGCTCGAACAGGGCCGAGCCGCTGTCGGTCTGGCGCTGGCCCATGTTGTCCCAGTCGCGCAGCAAGGTGATGCCCGTGCGCTCCGTGGGCACCACGCCGATCAGCAGCTGGCCGCTGTCGGCATCGATGGCCGAGGCCACCAGCATCTGCGAGTCCAGCGCGCCCGAGGTGAAGCTCTTCTTGCCCGAAAACTCCCAGTGGCCGGGCTGGCGCGTGGCCGTGGTGCGACGGTCCAGAGGGTTCAGCGTATTGCCCCAGAACCAGCGGTGGCGTGCCGTCTGCAGCAGCCAGGGCCGCCACTGGGCGGGCTGGCCGAACAGTTGCACGGTGGCCAGGTGCAGGTGCTGGAAGCCGTAGACATGGGCCAGCGAGCCGTCTGCCGTGGCGAGGATGCGCACCGTCTCCAGCGTCTGCACCCAGTCCGCGCCCAGGCCGCCCAGCTCGCGCGGAATGCTCAGTGCCAGCAGGCCGCTGGCGCGCAGCGCATCGCGCTCGGCCTTGGGCGTGCCGCCTGCGGCATCGCGCAGGGCCGCCGTGGCGGCGAGGCGCTGCGCCAGATCCTGCGCAGTGGCTATCGGGTCCGCAGGGACGGCCTGTGCCTGGCTCACGCGGGCTGCCCGGCCAGGGCCAGGTCGGCGGCTTCGGGAACAGGCGGCTGTGCCTCGGCCTGGATTTGGGCCTGCACCAGCTGCTGCAGCGCACCGCGCAGCACCGGGGCCGACAGCTGCACGGTCAGCTCGATGCGCTGGCGCAGCGATTCGCTGTGGACCTGGCCGTCCTGGATGTCCTCGGGCGTGGAGTACACGCCAATGGGCAGGGTGAGTGCCGAGAAAAAGCCGAACAGCGGGCGCAGCTGGTGGTCCAGGATGAGGGCGTGGCGCGGGCTGCCGCCGGTGGCGGCCAGCAGCACGGGCGTGCCCTGCAGCGCGTCCAGGTCGATGAGGTCGAACAGGTGCTTGAGCAGGCCCGGCAGGCTGGCGCGGAAGACCGGGGCGCCGACGATGAGGAAGTCGGCCTGCTCGATGGCTTCGATGGCCTGCAGCGTGGCCGGCGGCAGGTCGTTCTTGGACAGGGCCGCGCCCAGGTGGGGCTGCAGGTCCAGCAGGTCGATGACCTGTGCCTGCAGCGGCAGCTCCTGGCCCAGGCGGGCATGCAGGGCGTCCAGCAGGACACGGGTGCGGGAGGGGCGGCTCAGGCTGCCATTGACGATGACAGTCTTCAGCGATCGGCTCATGGAAACTCCTTGGCGTGGGTTCCAGGAGGCAGCGCGGCATGCGGTTTGCGAAGACTGCCAGCCCGGATGAGGTGGGATGGATGCCTTCATTACAGGGCCGAACGCCGGTATGGCGAAAGAAACTTAACGCATTTGCTTATCGGTTTGGGTGCCTTGGCAAGTGCTTGTTTCTGAAGGGGATTTTGTGGCGCATGGCATGTGCTAATGCGTTCTGGCGATATGGGCACGGCCGCTGCGCCCGTCCCTGCGCAGCGCGGACGCGCAAGGGCCTTCAGCCCGCCATGCCCGTCACGCCCACGTGCCAGTAGTAGATGGGGTCGGCGCCGTTGAGCAGGATGTCGCCCGCCGAGCGGGCCTTGTACAGCACGGGGTTGTGCGAGGCCAGGGTGCGCGCATTGCGCCAGTGGCGGTCCAGTGCCAGGTCTTCGGACAGGGCGCTGGAGCCGCCCACCTCGAACAGCCGCGCGGCCGCCTGCAGCACGGTATCGACCACGGCCACCTGGGCCTGGGCTGTGCGCAGCTCCAGGGCATGCAGCTGCTGCAGCGGCACCTCGCGCCCGGCCTCGCGCTCGCGCGCGATGCGGCCCAGCTCGGCGGCCACGTCGGCCACGGCCAGTCCCGCGATGTAGGCCGTGCCGGCCAGCTGGCCGACGATGTGCTGCACCAGCGGATCGTCCTTGGGCAGGGTGGCGCTACCGTGGCTGAACACGCGGCGGCGCGCCTGCACATAGGCGATGGCATCGCGCTGCAAGGCCCGGGCAATGCCGGCCAGGGTGGCCAGGTGGGCCAGCTGGAAATAGGCCACCAGGGGCGTGGGCTGGGCGCGCGGGAAGCGGATCACGGCGTCGTCGGGCACGCGCACCTGGCTGAGCACGGTGGTGCCCGAGCCGGTCAGGCGCTGGCCAAAGCCGCGCCAGTCATCGAAGCGCTGCACGCCGGACTCCGAGGTGGGCACGACGGCGTGCACGGTCTGGTCTTCCTTGCCCGGCTCCACCGCGCGCGCCACCACGGTCACCCAGTCGGCATACAGCGTGCCCGTGCTGTAGAACTTGCGCCCGTCCAGCCGCCACCAGCCGGGCTGCGCATCGGGCACCAGGGTGGTCTGCAGCGTGCCCAGGGTGCCTGCGCCCACCTCGGTGGTGGCATTGCCGAACACGGCGCCGCGCGCGGCCAGCGGCAGCCAGCGGGCCTGGGTGGCGGCATCGCGGTCGATGAGCACGCGGTCCAGAAAGCCGAAGTGCGGGCGCAGGATCTGGGCGACGTTGGAGTCGGCCTCGGCCAGCTCGGTCCACAGCGCAAACAGCTGCTCCACGCTGGCGCCGGCTCCGCCAAGGCGGCGCGGCACGCGCAGCGCGGTGAAGCCGCTGTCACGCAGCCAGGCGATGGGTTCATGGGCCAGGCTGCGCGTGCGTTCGCGCTCGGCCGCACCCTGGGCGATGCGGTCGAACACGGGGCGAAAGCGTGCTTGCAGGGATGGCAGCGAGGGCGCGTCTGGATCGGCCGGGCCGTCTGTGGTTGGGCCGTCTGTGGTTGGGCCGGGCGCCGCGTAGGCCGCAGGCTCGGTGGCGCAGGGGAGGGTGGTGGTCATGGCTTTGCAAATTCAAAGGCCCGCCAACCCGGCCTGCCTGCAAGGCAGGGCCGGGCCACGGGCCGGTGGGGGAGGGTGGCTAAGGACTTCAACGCCGCCAGCGCGCGGCGGCGTGGCTGGCGGGCAGGCGGTCGCCCTGGCCGAACAGGCGCTGGCGCAGCGTGGCGTCGTCGCCGTAGCTGGTGCGGTAGCGGCCCCGGTTCTGCAGCTCGGGCACGACCAGGCGGGCGAAGTCTTCCCAGGTCTCGGGCGCGACGATGCGGGTCAGGTTGAAACCGTCGATTTCGCCCACGTCGATCCAGCGCTCCAGCTCGTCGGCCACCTGGGCCGGGTCGCCCACGATGGTGGCGTAGCGGCTGCCCAGCGTGAACTGCTCCAGCAGCTTGCGCCGCGTGGTCCAGCCCTGCTTCTGCGCGGCCTGGGCCGCCGACTGGATGGCGTTGGTGTTGCCGAAGGAGATGGGGTCGTCCAGCCCGTACTGGGCAAAGTCCACGCCGGTGCTGGCGGCAAAGTGGGCCAGCCCGCTTTCCGCGCTGGCGTGGGACAGGTAGTCGGCGTATTTCTCGCGCGCCTCGGCCTCGGTGCGTCCGGGCACCACGGCCACGCCGGCGTAGATCTTGATGTCCTCGGGGCGCCGGCCCGCGTCCACGGCGGCCTGGCGCAGCTGGCGCGAGGCCTCGCGCGCGGCCTCGGGCGTGCGTGCGCCGATGAAGATGCCCTCGGCATGCCGGCCCGCAAAGCGCAGCCCGCGCGGCGAGGTGCCGGCCTGGAACAGCACGGGCGTGCGCTGGGGCGAGGGCGCGCTCATGTGGATGGCGTTGGCGCGGTAGAACGGCCCCTCGTGCACCACCGGGTGCACCTTGTCGGGCAGGGCGTGGATGCGCCGCGCCTTGTCGGCGATCACGGCACCCTCTTCCCAACTGCCTTCCCAGAGCTTGTAGGAAAGCTCCAGGAAGTCGTCGGCGCGGTCGTAGCGGCTGTCGTGCTCGGCCAGGCCGTCCTGGCCCAGTCCGCGCGCGCCGCTGTCCACATAGCCGGTGACGATGTTCCAGCCGATGCGGCCATTGGTCAGCTGGTCCAGCGTGGTCACGCCGCGCGCGAAGGTATAGGGCTGGTGCGCGCCCACGGTGGCCGTGAGGCCGAAACCGATGTGCCGCGTCACCGCCGCCATGGCCGAGACCAGCAGCCAGGGGTTGTTGACGGGCAACTGTATGCCTTCGCGCAGGGTCAGGTCCACGCCGCCCTGGTAGACGTCGTAGTAGCCGACCACGTCGGCGATGAAGATGCCGTCGAACAGGCCTTCCTCCAGCACCCTGGCGATGTGGGTCCAGTAGGCCAGCGTGCCGTACTCGGTGGAGCGGTCGCGCGGATGGGTCCACAGCCCGTGGTGTATGTGGCCCACGCAGTTCATGTTGAAGGCGTTGACGTGGATGTGGCGCTTGGCTTGCGTCATGGGGCGGGTCCTGCAGTCCGTTGCGTCAGTTCTTCAACCAGGCCAGGCGGTAGAGCTTCTGGTCGTTCAGGTAGAAGGCGTGGATGGTCTTGCGCACCACGTCGGAGTTTTTGTAGATGTCCAGGAAGCGGGCGATGCGCGGGTCGGCCGCGCGGTCGCTGCGGGCCACGAACTGGATGGCCCAGGAGTCGTCCTCGTAGCTGGTGTAGGCCAGGCCCTTGCTGGCATCGAAGGCCTTGGAGGCGATGATGAAATACGGAAAGCCCTGGGCCAGGTCCACGTCGGGCGTGGTGCGCGCCAGCTGCGGGCCCTCGATCTCCACGAACTGCAGCTTCCTGGGGTTGGAGACGATGTCCGCTTGGGTGCCCAGCAGTCCGGTGTCGGGGCGCAGCGTGATCAGGCCCGCGTGCTGCAGCAGGCGCAGGCCGCGGCCCACGTTGACGGGGTCGCTGGCAATGGCCACCTTGGCGCCCGTGGGCAGGTCGGCCAGGGATTTGTGGCGCGTGGAGTACAGGCCCAGATAGGACAGGATGCCCGCCTGCACGCTGGTGAACTTGAAGCCCTTGCTGCGCGCTGCATTGGCCAGGTAGTTGCTGTTCTGGTAGTAGTTGAGGTCGATATCACCCGCGTCCAGCGCCACGTTGGGCGTGGCCCAGTCGGTGAATTCCACCACCTGCACGTCCAGGCCCTGCTTCTTGGCCTCCTTGGCGGCGGCTTCCACCGAGTCCGCGAAGATGCCCGGCACCACGCCGATCTTCAGGGGCGCGGCCAGGGCGCTGCCCGCGAGCAGGGCAGCGCCCAGGAAGGCGGCCAGCCGGGGCCAGAGGGTGGGGGAGGTCGTTGTCATCATTGCATTCCTGTGTCGTTGATAAAGGTCAGAGCGCGCCATGGCGCGGCGGGCGTATGCCGTTGAGCACGTAGTTGCCCACGGCGTGGTATTTCCAGCGCACGGGGTCGTGCAGGGTGTGGGTGCGCGCGTTGCGCCAGAAGCGGTCCAGGCCCTGTCCCGCCAGGGTGGAGGCCGTGCCTGCCAGCTCGAACAGCTTGCTGCCGGCCAGCAGGCTGGCGCTGGTGCTCAGCGCCTTGGCCTGGGCCACGGCCACCGAGGCGGCGGCCACGCTGTCGTCCGTGGGCGCACGCTGGGCGGCGTCCACGGCCAGAGCCGCGCGGGCCACCAGGGCATCGGCGGCGCGCAGGCGCACGTGGACATTGCCCAGTTGCTGCAGCAGCAGCGGGTCCTGCGTGGCGCTGGCCACGCCCGCGTCCACCCAGGGCCGCGCATGCTCGCGGATGAAGGGCAGGGCGGCCTGCAGCGCGCCGTGGCCAATGCCCGCGTCCAGGGCGGCATGGATGATCTGGGCAAAGGGGCCGATGGTGGTGGGCCGCTCGAAGGAACTGGTGAAGGGCACCACCCATTCGGGCTCCACGCGCACGCGGTCGAACTGCACGGAGCCGCTGCCCGTCACGCGCTGGCCGAAGCCATCCCAGTCGTCGGTGACGGTGACGCCGGCCGCATCGCGCGGGATGAAGACCAGATACATGCGCTCGCCGTGCCCCGGCGCCTCTTCCTGCGCGCTGACCAGGGTGGGAATCCAGTGCGCGAACAGGGCGCCCGTGCAATAGAACTTGCGCCCCTGCACGAACCAGCCGCCGCTGTCGCGCAGCAGCCGGGTGCGGCGCTGGAAGTCGCGGTGGCCGATCTCGGCCAGCGCATTGCCCAGGCGCTCGCCGCGCAGCACACGGTCATAGAAGAAGGCCTTTTGCGCGGGTGATCCGCCCACGCGCAGCACTTCCAGCGAGTAGTAGTGGTTCTGCGGAATGTGGCCGAAGTTGCCATCGGCCGCCGCAATCAGGGCAATGGCCCGCGTCAGCGTGGCCGTGGACACGCCTGCGCCGCCGTACTCCCGGGGAATGGTGATGCCCCACAGGCCGCTCTGGCTGAACTGCTCCACCTCCTGCCAGGGCAGCAGGCGGTCGCGGTCGCGCGCCAGCGCGCCGGGGGCGATGAGGGCGGCAAAACTGCGGGCCGCTTCCAGCGCCTCGGCCTCGCTGCCGATGATGTGGGCGGGCCGGGCCGGAGGCGCTGCGGGAGCGGGCTGGCTGCCCGGCGTGGAGGCCAGGGCCTGCAGCTCTTGGGTCGATGTCTGTGTCATGGCGGTCAGTTCCACTGGTGGCGGCGCGGCAGGGCGCCGTTGAGCAGGTAGTTGCCCAGCAGGTGGTATTTCCAGCGCACGGGGTCGTGCAGCGTGTGCACGCGGGCGTTGCGCCAGTGGCGGTCCAGGTGGTGGGCGGCGCGGCTGGCCGAGGAGCCGGCCAGCGCGAACAGGTGCTCGCCTGCCTGCAGCGCGGCCTCGGTGGTGAGGATCTTTGCCTCGGCCACGGCCACCGAGGCCTGGGCGCTGGCCTGCTCGTCCACCGCGCCACCCGCCGCTGCAGCCAGCGCATCCAGCGTGCGCGCGGCCTCCAGCAGCACGGCATAGGCCGCATCCACCTCGATCTGCAGCTGGCCGACCTCGTGGATGAGGTGGGGATCGTCGCTGGCGCGCGCCACGCCGGAGTCCATCCAGGGCCGGCTCTTGTCGCGCACGAAGTCCACCGCGTCGCGCAGCGCGCCCTGGGCAATGCCCGCGTCGATGGAGGCCTGGATCAGCTGCGACACCGGGCCGGACAGCGAGGGCGTGGCCTCGAACTGCCAGGCAGGCACCACGTCCTCGGGATGTACCTGCACCTGGTCCAGCTGCACGCTGCCGCTGGCCGTGGTGCGCTGGCCGAAGGAGTCCCAGTCGTCGAACACGGTCACGCCCGGCGCATCGCGCCGCACCCAGACCTGCACGATGCGGCCCTCCTCGTCCTGGGCACGGAAGGGCACCCAGTGCGCGAAGGCCGAGCCCGTGGAGTAAAAGCGCGTGCCGCTGACGCGCAGGCCGCCTGCGGCATCGCGTGACAGGCGCGCCGTGGCCTCCAGCACATGGGCCGCGCGCCCCTTGCGTTCCGGCCCGGCATTGCCCAGGCGGTGGCCGGCCAGCACGTCGGCGAACCAGCGGCGCTTCTGGGGCTCGCTGCCCATGTCCCGCAGGTTCTGCAGCACGGCGAAATGGTTCTGCGGAATCTGGCCCAGCGAAGGGTCGGCCGCGCACAGCGTGACGAAGACCTGGGCCAGCGTCTCGTACGAGGCGCCCAGGCCGCCGTAGGCGCGGGGCACGGTGATGGCGCCCAGCCCGCTGGCCGTGTGGCGCTCGATTTCCTGCCAGGGCAGGCGCCGCTCATGGTCGCGGGCGGCTGCGTCCGCGCGCCATTCATCGGCTAGGGCCTGGGCGGCCTGCAGGGCCTCGGCCTCGCTGGCGATGCGGTGCGGAGTGGAGGGCGGCAGGGGCAGGCGCCGCAGCGCCCCGCCCGGGGTGTGGTGTGTGTTGCCGGGCAAGGCTGCGCCCAGGGCATCCGGTGTGGTCATTCCGTGCCTCGTTGCTGAGTCGGTGGGGAGAGGGCCGCCAGGCGGCGGCCCCGGAGGGAAAGGCTTGGTGCCTGTTTTCAGCGTCAGCGGCTGCGCAGCCGGCGCACGTAGCGGTCGCCCAGCACCTGGACCACGGTGACCAGCGCGATCAGCACGGCAATCACCAGCAGCATCACCTGGGTGTCAAAGCGCTGGTAGCCGTAGCGGATGGCCAGGTCGCCCAGGCCGCCCGCGCCCACGGCGCCGGCCATGGCCGAGGAACTGATCAGCGCCACCAGGGTGATGGTGAAGCCGCCCACGATGCCGGGCAGGGCCTCGGGCAGGTAGACGTGGCGCACGATGTCCCACTTGCGGCAGCCCATGGCCTGGGCGGCTTCGATGAGGCCGGGATCGACCTCGCGCAGGCTGACCTCGACAATGCGCGCAAAGAACGGCGTGGCGCTGATGGCCAGCGGCACGATGGCCGCCCACACGCCGATGGTGGTGCCCGTCACCAGCCGCGTGAACGGGATCAGCGCCACCAGCAGCACGATGAAGGGCGTGGCACGGAAGCCGTTGATCACGCTGCCCAGCGCGCGGTGCGTGCGCGGCGAGGCCAGGAAGCCGCCGGGTGCGGTGACGATGAGCAGCACCGCCAGCGGAATGCCCGCCGCCAGCGCGATGCCGCCCGAGACGCCGACCATCATCAGCGTGTCGGCCAGCGCGTTGCCGTAGCGCTCAATGGGAATGGACAGATTCAGCGACATATCCGAGATCCTTGATGTCATGCGCAATGGCCGCCGGGCCCTGCGTCAATGTGTGCCAGTCATGCGCGGCCGTGCCGCCGCCCAGCGCGATCAGCAGCTGCCCCTGGGCATGGCCCTGGATGCGGTCCACGCCGCCATGCAGCAGGCGAACCCGGCCGCCCAGGGCCTGGGCGATGCGCGGGAAGTCGGGCTCCAGCCCGTCCTCGCCGCGGTAGGTCAGCTGCAGGATGCGTTCGTGGCGGCCTGCGGGCGCGTCGGGCAGCAGGCGCTGGCGCAGGTCGTCGGGCAGGCCGTGCTGCAGCGGTGCCAGCAGGGCGCGCGTTGCCGGGTGCTGCGGGTTGCCGAAGACCTTCCAGACCTCGCCCAGCTCGGCGATGCGGCCCTGCTCCAGCACCAGCACGCGGTCGGCGATCTCGCGGATCACGCTCATCTCGTGCGTGATCAGGACGATGGTGATGCCCAGCTTGCGGTTGATGGTGCGCAGCAGCTCCAGGATGGACTGCGTGGTCTCGGGGTCCAGGGCCGAGGTGGCCTCGTCGCACAGCAGGATCTCGGGGTCGGTGGCCAGGGCGCGGGCAATGCCCACGCGCTGCTTTTGCCCGCCCGACAGCCGGCTCGGATAGGTGCCAGCCTTCTCCTGCAGGCCCACCAGGGCCAGCAGCTCATTCACCCGCGCATTGATGCGTGCGCGCGGCAGGCCCGCCACCTGCAGCGGCAGGGCCACGTTGTCATGCACCGTCTTGGCCGACAGCAGGTTGAAGTGCTGGAAGATCATGCCGATGCGCCGGCGCAGCTGCACCAGTTGCGCCTCGTCCAGCGTGCCGATGTCCACGCCGTCGACCCGCACCTGGCCGCTGCTGGGCTGCTCCAGCCGGTTGATGGTGCGCAGCAGGCTGGACTTGCCCGCGCCGCTGCGCCCGATGATGCCGAAGATGCTGCCCGGCGCGATCTCCAGGCTGATCGCGTCCAGCGCCTGTACGGGCCCGGCCGAAGACTGGTAGGTCTTGGCCACGCCGCTGAAGGCCACGGCGCCGGGCCCACGGATGGATTCCCGCGTGGTGCCGGCCGCTGCCGATGAGCGCCTGTCCGCCTCGTGGGCCGGCCTGTCCGCCAGGGGCTGCCTGGCTGCAATGCTGGTTGACATGGCTGAAGTCCTCCCCGCGCCGCTCAGGGCTTGACCCAGGCCAGGTTGTACAGGCGCTTGTCGTTGGAAAAGGCGCGCTGGGCCTCGGCCTTCACCGCATCGGAGTTCTGGTAGATGCGGATGAACTTCTGCACCACGGGGTCCTGCGTGCGGTTGGCCTTGACCACGAACTGGATGGAAAAGCGCGCGTCCTCGATGCCCGAGTACGCAAGCCCGCTGGACGGATCGAAGGCCTTGGCCGCCACGATGAAGTGCGGGTAGCCCTGGGCGATGTCCACGTCGCCCGTGATGCGCACCAGCTGCGGCCCCTCGACCTCGACGAAGCTGAGCTTCTTGGGGTTCTCGACGATGTCGTCCAGGCTGCCCAGGTAGCCCACGCCGGGCTTGAGCTTGATCAGCCCCACCTTCTGCAGCAAGAGCAGGCCGCGCCCCTGGTTCACGGGGTCGTTGGCAATGCCCACCTTGCCGCCCTGCGGCACCTGGGCGATGGCCTTGTGCTTGAGCGAGTACAGGCCCACGTTGGCCAGGATGCCCGTGCCCGCGCTGGCCAGCTTGTAGCCGTTCTTCTGGATGGCGTTGTCCAGGAAGGGCTGGTGCTGGAAGTAGTTGATGTCCAGGTCGCCCGAGTCCACGGCCACGTTGGGCGTGGTCCAGTCGGTGAACTCCACCACCTGCACATCGATGCCCTGGGCCTTGGCCTCCCTGGCGGCCACGGCCACCGAGTCGGCGTAGGCGCCGGGCACCACGCCGATGCGCAGCTTGTCGGCAGCGTGGGCGGAGAACAGGGCCAGGGCGGCCAGCGGGGCGATCAGTGCACGGGAAAGCTTCATCGGGATCTCCGGAAAAAAAGTTCGAAAAAGACAGGAAGGTGCCGCGTCACGGCTTGCGCCACGGCAGGCTGTACAGCCTGTCGTTGGCGGCGAAGGACTTGTGGATCTGCGCCTGCACGGCGCTCGAGGTCTGGTAGATGCGCACGAACTGCGCAATGCGCGGGTCCCGGGCGTTGTCCTGGCGCGAGACGAAGCGGATGGCGTAGTACAGGTCGTCAATGCCCGAATACAGCAGCGCATTGCCGGCCACCTGCGGCCGCCCGGCGTTGACGAAGTGGGCCGGGTAGCCCTGGGCCAGGTCCACATCGTCCAGCGCGCGCACCAGCTGCGGCCCTTCGATCTCGACAAAGCGCAGCCTGCGCGGGTTGGACACGATGTCGTCCAGCCCCGCGCGCGGGCCCTTGCCTTCGCGCAGCTGGATCAGGCCGGCCTTCTCCAGCAGCAGCAGGCCGCGCCCCTGGTTGACGGGGTCATTGGCCACGCCCACGCGCGCACCCTCCTTCAGGTCGGCAAAGCGCTGGGTCTTGAGCGAGTACAGGCCGATGTTGGGCAGCAGGCCCGTGGCCACGCTGGTGAAGGTATAGCCGCGTTCGCGGATGGCGTTGTCCAGGAAGGCCTGGTGCTGGAAGTAGTTGAGGTCGATGTCGCCGGCCGCCAGCGCCGTGTTGGGCGTGGTCCAGTCGGTGAACTCGATGACCTGCACGTCCAGCCCCTGGGCGCGCGCCTCCTTGGCGGCGACCTCCACGGAGTCGGCCAGCGAACCGGGCGTGACGCCTATTTTCAGCGCGGCGGCCGCCGCAAGGCCGGGCAGCGCCAGCGTGGCGGCAAGCGACCAGAGCAATGTGTTTCTGCGCGTGGGCAAGGCGTGGTTCCTCCAGCTCGGCCAGGCCCGGCGCCGGCGCCCACATGGCGCCTGCCGGCATGGCCTCTGAAGGCATTGCAACACCCGGCCCCGGCGCGCACCACGACGGAATTCACATTTCCTTATAGCGAGCCACGCGCGGCGCAAGGCATTGATCGCAAAGGAAATTTTGCGCAAGCAAGATTGAGCTTATGCCCGCGCGAAATATGGCACCGTGCCGGCTGCGCAGGCTTGCGGCAGCCAGGGCGGCCTGCCGCGCTCCCAGGCTCAAGCGGCCTGTTGCGCCTTCATCCTCGTCCAGGCCTTGAAGAGGAGGGACTGCAGGCTGGCACGCTCGCCCTCGTCCAGGTAGTCGACCAGCGACTCGCACATGCGCCAGAAGGCCGGCAGCGCGCGGGCCAGCACCTCGCGGCCCTGGTCGGTGAGCGCCAGGTCGAAGCTGCGGCGGTCTTCCTGGCTGAGGCTGCGCGCCAGCAGCGAGCGCTTTTCCAGCCAGTCCAGCAGGCCCGTCACCGACGAGCGCGTCACGCCGACGTAGCTGGCGATATAGGAGGGCGTGACCACAGTGTCGCCCAGCAGCCCGCGCTCGGCCAGGCCGAAGATCATGAGCACGTCGAGCTTGCTCTCGGACAGGCCGAACGCCTGCAGCGATGCGTTGGCGCGCTGCTCTACATCGTCGGCCAGCCACAGCAGCAGCAGGCCCAGGCCGGCGGCCGGCGTGTCGGTGCCGGGCTGCGCGGTCTGGGCCATCAGGGCCAGGTGCGGGCGCAGCGCTTCGGGGGCTTTGGCGAGGGGGGTGGATTCGGGGGCTGGTGCGGCAGCGGTCTTGCGCGGACTCATGGGAGTGGATGGAAGCGGGTGAAACCGGGTCGAAGCTGGGAGAAGAAAGGGCGGTTGATTTTACGGCTTTCATATATTACGCTTTGTGTATAGTACGTTAAGCGTATTATTTGGCGGCACACAAATCTGCAAGGACATCCCATGCCCATCAAAGTTCTGGAACTCCACCATGTCGGATTCGGCGTCAACCACGCCCAGGCCGACGCCATGCTCGACTTCTACCGCGAAGTGCTGAACCTGCCCCAGGACGCCGCGCGCTGGAAGATCCCCGGCATCTACGGCTCCTGGATCAACCTGCCCAACGGCAGCCAGTTGCACATCCTCGGCAGCGAGGGGCCGTCGCGCTATGCGCAGGGCCCGGGCAAGGACCCCGTGTCCAACCACATCGCGCTGGCCGTGGACGACATCCTCAGCGCCGAGCAGGAGCTGCTGGCGCGCGGCGTCGATTACTTCACGCTGGACAACGTGGCATCGCCCAGCCTCAAGCAGTTGTTCCTGCGCGACCCGGCCGGCAACCTGGTGGAACTGCACCAGTCCAATGCGCGCGCCCCGGGCATCGCCCAGGCCGAGCAGGACGCGGCGCGCGCCGGCAACGAGTGACGCGACGCCCTCCCTTTTTCCCTTCCCCTCCGGATCCCCATGTACTTTGAAATGCAATCGCTCAACAGCGAGCAGCGCAGCAACATCCTGCACTCCCTGGTTCTGCCCCGTCCCATCGCCTGGATCAGCTCGGTGGACGGGGACGGCACGGTCAACGTCGCGCCGTTTTCCTTCTTCAACGCCATGTCGGGCGATCCGCCGCTGCTGTGCGTGTGCATCGGCTCGCGCCAGGGCGTGCTCAAGGACACGGCGCGCAACATCGCGGCCGCGGGCGAGTTCGTGGTGAACCTGGTGTCCGAGCCGCTGGCGCGCCGCATGGCGGTGACGGCCATAGAGTTCGGCGCGCAGGTGGACGAGTCGGCCCAGGCCGGCCTGGTCCTGGGCGATGCCCGGCGCGTCAAGGCGCCGCGCATCGTGGACAGCCCTGCGTCCTTCGAGTGCCGCGTGCGCCAGATCATCGATATCGACGGCGTGCGCAGCCTGGTGCTGGCCGACGTGCTGGCCGCCCATGTCATGGATGCGGCCGTGGTCGATGGCGAGCTCATGTACTTCGACCCCGCGCCCATGGAGCTGATCGCGCGGCTGCAGAACCCCGGCTGGTATGGCCGCGTGGGCGATGCCTTCCAGATGCCCACGCCTTCGGTGGCGCAGTGGGATGCCATGCAGCGCCAGGGCGTGTCCGACGGCTACCTGGCCTGGGCCGACGATGGCCCCGCCGCGCGCTGAAGGGCCGCCCATGCTTGCGCAACACACCATAGACAGCCTGGCGGCCGAGCTGCACGCCAGCGAAAAAAGCCGGGTGCAGGTCCGGCACTTTTCCCGCCGCCATCCGGACATGACGGTGCAGGACGGCTACGCCATCTCGCGCGCCTGGATGCGGCTCAAGCGCGCCGAGGGCCGCACGGTCAGGGGCCACAAGATCGGCCTGACCTCGCGTGCCATGCAGCAGGCCGTGCAGATCACCGAGCCCGACTACGGCACCCTGCTGGACGACATGTTCTTCGAGCCCGGCGGCGACATTCCCTTTGCGCGCTTCATCGCTCCGCGCGTGGAGGTGGAGCTGGCCTTCGTGCTGGGCCGCGCGCTCAAGGGGCCGGGCGTCACCCTGTGCGATGTGCTGGCCGCCACCGACTGGGTGGTGCCCGCCGTGGAAATCATCGACGCCCGCATCGAGCAAAAGGACCGCGATACCCAGGCCATGCGCACGGTGCGCGACACCATCGCCGACAACGCGGCCAATGCCGGCATCGTCATGGGCGGGCGGCCCGTGCGCCCAGACGCGGTGGACCTGCGCTGGGTGTCGGCGCTGCTGCAGCGCAACGGCGTGATCGAGGAGTCCGGCGTGGCGGCCGCCGTGCTCAACCATCCGGCCACGGGCGTGGCCTGGCTGGCCAACCGGCTCGCGCAATGGGATGAGCAGCTGGACGCAGGCCAGGTGGTGCTGGCCGGCTCGTTCACGCGGCCCGTCACGGCCCAGGCCGGCGACAGCTTCCATGTGGATTACGGGCCGCTGGGCTCCATTGCCTGGCGCTTTGCCTGAGCTTCGTCCGCAGTGCGGCGATGGTGTCGCCTGCGGCACAGTCCGCAGGCCCGGCGCGTCGCCGACAATGCAGCGGCGCCGCCCGCCACCGGTGCGCGGGCGGCGGCTGCAACACATGCACTACAGGATGGACAAGCAATGGAGATGAAGAACGCAAAGACGGCCGTGGTCACGGGCGGAGGAACCGGCGTGGGCAAGGCCGTGGCGCTGGCCCTGGCGGGCGCGGGCTACCAGGTGGTGGTGGCAGGCCGCCGCCAGGCGCCGCTGGATGAGACCTGCGCCGAGGCCCAGGCAAAGTACGGCGCGGGCGAGCGCATGCTGGGCATTGCCACCGATGTCAGCGACCCGGCTGCCGTGGAGCAGCTGTTCGCGCGCACGGTGCAGCGCTTCGGTCGCGTGGACCTGCTGTTCAACAACGCGGGCCGGGGCAATCCGCCCGGCTCCTTCCTGGACTGGACGCCCGAGCAGTGGCGCGAGGTGGTCGATGTCAACCTCAACGGCATGTTCTATTGCCTGCAGCAGGCGTTTCGCACCATGCGCGACCAGTCGCCGCGCGGCGGCCGCATCATCAACAACGGCTCCATCTCCGCGCATGCGCCGCGCCCCAATTCCAGCGCCTACACGGCCACCAAGCATGCCGTCATGGGCCTGACCAAGACCGCTGCGCTCGACGGCCGTGCCTACGACATCGCCGTGGGCCAGATCGACATCGGCAATGCCATGACCGAGCTGGCATCGCGCATGGCCAAGGGCGTGCCCCAGGCCAATGGCGAGATCGCGGTGGAGCCGCTGATCGACGCGGATGTGGTGGGCCAGTCCGTGCTCTACATGGCCAGCCTGCCGCTGGAGGCCAACGTGCTGTTCCACACGGTGATGGCCACCAAGATGCCCTTCGTGGGCCGGGGCTGAACCGGCAAAGGCAGGCCCTCAGGCCTGCACGCGGCGGCTCGCCGTCTCGGACGGGAGCTCGCCGAAGCGGCTGCGGTACTGGGCCGCGAAGTGGCCCAGGTGCAGGAAGCCGTATTTCTGCGCCACGTCGCGCACGCCGGAGCCGGCTGCGGCGCCCGGGCCCTTGGCTGCCTGGAGTTCGGCGCGCACCCGGTCCAGCCGCAGCTGGCGCAGGAAATCCATGGGCCCCATGCCTGCGTGCTGGCGGAAGGCGGCCTGCAGCGTGCGCGCGCTGCAGCCGGCCTCGCGGCAGACATCGGCCAGCGACAGGGGCTGGTCGGCATGGGCCTGCATGTACTCCTGGGCCTTGCGCACGCCGCGCGGCAGCAGGCTGCGCCGGCTGTCCCCGGCCAGTGCGCGGCTGTGGCTGTGCGTGGCCGACATCAGCAGGCTGGTCAGCAGGTATTCCTCCGCATGCCGGGCCAGCGCCTGTGTGGCCTGCAGGGCGTTGCCCGCATCCAGCGTGTGCCGCAGGCAGTCGATGAAATGCACCAGCGGTGCCAGCGCCGGCTGGTCCAGCGGCACGCCCAGATCGAACACCAGGGGCCGGCCTGCGGGCGCCTGCAGCAGCGCCTCCAGCCGCGCCACCAGGGCCGGGCGGGCCATGCGCACGATCAGGTGCGGGCTGTCGTCGGCCCAGCGCATGGACAGCGGCTCGGTCGGCGAGGGCAGGGAGGCCAGGCGCGGCGTGGCATCCACCTGCTGCGCGCCGCAGCGGATCTCGGCACTGCCGCGCAGGGGAATCTGCAGCAGGAAGAAGTCCCGCAGGTAGCCGGGCTCGATGTACACGCCGGGGCCGTACTGCACATAGTTCAAGCTGACGTTGCGGGAAAGCGGCGCGCTGTGGTGGCAGGCGTCCAGCTCGGCGCGCGGGCGCAGCATGCCCAGGCCATGCGGACAGAAGACGCGCGCCACGCTTTCGCGGGCCTCGTCCATGTCGTGGCTCTCGAAAAGCCGGTAGCGCTGCAGGGGCAGCGGTGTGTGCATGGCGTGTTCCATAGGCTGCGCAGAACGTAGCAAAAACCACCCGCTCCCACAATTCGGACCATTCCCCGGGAGCCGATTTCTGCGCGCCAGGGACAGTGCCTGCGCTTGCCGGATGCCTGCGCGGCCCGGGCCCCCGTAACGTGTGCTGCACAGGCCAGCCCGGCCTGGCATCCACACGGGAGAACAAGCGTTATGTTCAAGGGACTCGAAGGCAAAAGCGCCATCGTCACCGGCGGCTCCACCCTGATAGGCGCCGGCGTGGTGCGTGCGCTGCACGCGGCCGGCGTGAAGGTGGTCATTGCCGACATCGATGCCGACAACGGCCAGGTGCTGGCCGATGCGCTGGGCGAGGGCGCGCTTTTCGTGCGCACCGACATCACCGACGACGCCCAGGTCGCCGCCTGCGTGCAGCAGGCATGCAGCCGGCACGGCGGCGTGCACATCCTGGTCAACCTGGCCTGCTCGTATGTAGACGAAGGCCTGCAGTCGCCGCGCGCGGACTGGCTGGCCTCGTTCAACGTGAACGTGGCCAGCGCCGTGGCCATGCTGCAGGCCGTGCACCCGCACATGGTGGCCGCCGGTGGCGGGGCCGTGGTGAATTTCACCAGCATCTCTTCGGAAGCGGCGCAGACGGGTCGCTGGCTCTATCCGGCCAGCAAGGCGGCCATGAAGCAGCTCACGCGCAGCATGGCCATGGACCTGGCGGCCGATGGCATCCGCGTCAACAGCGTCTGCCCGGGCTGGACCTGGTCGGCGGTGATGGACCGGCTCAGTGGCGGCGACCGCGCCAAGACCGACCGCGTGGCCGCGCCCTTTCACCTGCTGGGCCGCGTGGGCGATCCGCACGAGGTGGCCCAGGTGGTGCTGTTCCTGTGCTCGGACCATGCCAGCTTCGTGACGGGGGCCGACTACGCGGTGGACGGCGGCTACGGCGCCATGGGGCCCGAGCGCGCCGTGGCCGCCATTCCCCAATTGATGGACTAGTACGCAGTACGGACACGGAGCCGCAAGGAGACAGCCATGAAGAAAATCGCCATCGTCGGAGCCGGCCAGTCGGGCCTGCAACTGGGCCTGGGCCTGCTGGCCGCGGGCCATCAGGTCACGATACTGAGCAACCGCACGGCGCAGGACATCGCCCAGGGCCGGGTCATGTCCAGCCAGTGCATGTTCGACAGCGCGCTGCAGATAGAGCGCGGCCTGAGCCTGGACCACTGGTCGCGCGAATGCCCGGTGGTCGAGGGCATCGGCCTGTGCGTGCCGCACCCTGGGCAACACGGCGAGAAAGCGGCCGACAAGGCCATCGACTGGGCGGCGCGGCTGAACGCGGGCGCGCAGTCCGTGGACCAGCGCCTGAAGATCCCCGCATGGATGGACGACTTCCGCCGCCAGGGCGGCGAGCTGGTGCTCAAGGACGCGGGCATCGCCGAGCTGGAGGAATGCACGCGCAGCCATGACCTGACCCTGGTCGCCAGCGGCAAGGGCGAGATATCGAGGCTGTTCGAGCGCGATGCCCACCGCTCGCGCTTCGACCAGCCCCAGCGCGCGCTGGCGCTGACCTATGTGACGGGCATGAAGCCGCGCGAGCCGTTCTCCGCCGTGTCCTTCAACCTTGTGCCGGGCGTGGGCGAGTATTTCGTGTTCCCGGCGCTGACGACCACGGGACCCTGCGAGATCATGGTGTTCGAGGGCGTGCCCGGCGGCCCCATGGACTGCTGGGGCGATGTGAAGACACCGGAGCAGCACCTGGAGCGCAGCCGCTGGATCCTCGACACCTTCGTGCCCTGGGAGGCCGAGCGCTGCCGCGACATTGCGCTGACCGATGACAACGGCATCCTCGCGGGCCGCTTCGCCCCCACGGTGCGCAAGCCCGTGGCCACGCTGCCGTCGGGGCGCAAGGTGCTGGGCATGGGCGACGTGGTGGTGCTCAACGACCCCATCACGGGCCAGGGCTCCAACAACGCGGCCAAGTGCGCCGACACCTATCTGCGCAGCATCCTGGCGCGCGGCAATGGCGGCGGCAATGGCGACGGAAATCGTGACGGCAATGGCGCATTCGACGCCGCCTGGATGCAGCAGACCTTCGACCGCTACTGGTTCGGCTATGCGCAATGGGTCACGCAGTGGACCAACATGCTGCTGGCGCCACCGCCACCCCATGTGCTCAAGCTGCTGGCCAGCGCGGGCACGCTGGCACCGCTGGCCAGCGCCTTTGCCAACGGCTTCGATGACCCGCGCACCTTCTTCCCCTGGTTCGCGGACGCGGGCGAGGCAGACCACTACATCGACAGCTGCGCGGCCATCGCCGCCATGGCAGCCGTCCCCGCCTAGCCGCAGAGGCCGCCATGAGCACATGCGAAACCCCGGCCGCCGCCACGGCCTGCTCCTTCGATCCGCGCGAGCTGCGCAAGGCCTTCGGCCAGTTCACCACGGGCGTGACCGTCATCACCACGCGCGCGCCGGACGGGCGGCGCGTGGGCATGACGGCCAACTCGTTCTCCTCGGTCTCGCTGGACCCGCCGCTGGTGCTGTGGAGCCTGGCGCGCCAGGCGCCCAGCGTCTGCGATTTCCAGGGCGCCAGCCACTTCGCCATCCACGTGCTGGCTGCGGACCAGCACCTTCTGTCGCGGCGCTTTTCCACGCCGCAGCAGGACAAGTTCGTCGGCCTGGACTGCGCGGAAGGCCCGGCCGGCGTGCCCCTGATCGATGGCGTGCTGGCCCGCTTCGTCTGCCGCAACGTCCGGCAATACGATGGCGGCGACCACCTCATCTTCATCGGCCAGGTCGAGCGCTGCGAACGCTTCGACGGCGAGCCCCTGGCCTTTCACGCGGGCTACTATCAGGTGACGGTGCGGCACCCCGAGTGCGTATGACGGGTCATGAAAAAAGCGGCACCGCAGCTTTCCCCACCCTTTGAAACGGAGACAACCCATGCAGCAGAAAGAACCCCCGGCAAGCCGCCATGTGCGCATCAACGCGCTGGACGGCAGCGGCAGCTTCAACGCCTACCTGGCCGTGCCGGCCTCGGGCAGCGGCCCCGGCCTGGTGCTGGCGCAGGAGATCTTCGGCGTCAACGCCACCATGCGCGAGGTGGCCGACTACTACGCCGAAGAAGGTTACGTGGTGCTGGTGCCCGACCTGTTCTGGCGCCAGCAGCCCGATGTGGAGCTGGGCTACACGCCGGCGGACTGGGAGCGCGCTTTCGGTTTCTACAAGGGATTCGACGAGGCCCTGGGCGTGCAGGACATCCAGGCCTGCCTGAACGCCTTGCGCCAGCGCCCCGAGGTCACGGACGGCAAGGCCGGCGTGCTGGGCTTTTGCCTGGGCGGCAAGCTGGCCTACCTGGCCGCCTGCCGCACCGATGCCGATGCGGTGGTCGGCTACTACGGCGTGGGCATCGAGGCGGCGCTGGACGAGGCCGAGCGCATCCGCTGCCCGCTCACCCTGCATGTGGCCGAGCTCGACGCCTTCTGCCCGCCCGAGGCGCGCCAGCGCATCGTCCAGGCGCTGGGCGGGCGTCCCGGCGTGGCCGTGCATGTCTATCCGGGCGTGGACCATGCCTTCGCGCGCAAGGGCGGCGACCATTTCCACCGGGCCTCGGCGCTGATGGCGCACGAGCGCAGCATTGCCACGCTCAAGTCCGCCATCGGCCCGCATTTCGACCTGGCCGCGCTGTGGGACAAGCACTGCGAGTACGAGTTCGCCACGCGCAACGTGGACGACACCATGGCCACCATGGTGGCCGAGCCCTATGTGAACCACATCCCCACCATGACCGGCGGCGTGGGCTTCAGCAACCTGCACGCGTTCTATACGAACCACTTCGTCAACAGCAATCCGCCCGACACGTCGCTGACGCCGATTTCACGCACGGTGGGGGCCTCGCAGGTGGTGGACGAGATGCTGTTCTGCTTCACGCACACCACCGAGATCCCGTGGATGCTGCCCGGCGTGCGGCCCACGGGGCGGCGCGTGGAGATCCCGCTGCTGGCCGTGGTCAAGTTCCGGGGAGACAAGCTCTACCACGAGCACATCTACTGGGACCAGGCCAGCGTGCTGGTGCAGGTGGGCCTGCTGGACCCGGCGCTGCTGCCCGTGGCGGGCGTGGAGACGGCCCGCAAGCTGCTGGACGAGACCCTGCCTTCCAACGAACTGCTCAAGCGTTGAGCGCGGCGCGGGCGCATGGGTTTCACCCTGCGCCCGCTGGCGGCCTGCAGGCCGCCAGGGCTCTCAGGGTTGTCACCAATGTTGATATGTCAACATTGGTGGATCATGCGGCCATCGCAATCGCCGTCGCCGCCCGGTTCCCTCCGCCCAATGCCCCGCCCACGCACATCCACGATCCCTGCCGCCGATGCCGCCACCGGCCCTGCACCGGACACGCAGGTCTGCAGCCAGACGCTGGCGCTGGAGGACTTCATCACCTTCCGCCTGGGCGCGCTGTCCAATGCGCTGCAGACCCAGGTGACGCGCCACTACATCGCGCCGGCATCGCCCGTGGGGCTGACCGAGTGGCGGCTCATGGGCCAGATCCAGCGCCATGGCGAGCTGCATGCCAGCGCGCTGTCGCGCCTGAGCCTGATGGACAAGGCCCAGATCAGCCGCGCGCTGCAGCCGCTGATCGACCGGGGCTGGGTGCTGCGCCGCGCCGATCCGCAGCACGCGCGGCGCCACCTGCTGCAGCTGAGCGAAGCTGGGCAGGCGCTCTTCGACGAGGTGCTGTCCCGCGCACGCCCCTACCAGGCGGCCCTGCTCAATGCCCTGACGGCCGATGAGCGCGCCATGCTGGACCGCATCCTGGACAAGCTGGGCCGTGCCTCCCAAGCGCTGGACCAAGGGCTGGACCAGGGGCTGGATGCCTGATTTCCCCACAAGCCACTGCACAACCCACCTCAAGACCCACCTCAGAACCCACCCCACGAGCCACACCATGAATTGCTCCATGCACCCTGAAGAGCGGGCCGCCCGCATCGAACTGGCCGCCTGCTACCGCGTCTTCGCCATGCTGGGCTGGGACGAACTGATCTACAACCACATCACGGTGCGCCTGCCCGACAGCGTGACGGGCGGTGAAAAGCAGTTCCTGATCAACCCCTTCGGCCTGCATTACGAAGAGGTCACGGCCAGCAACCTGGTACGCATCAATGTGCGCGGCGAGGTGCTGGACGGCTCGCGGCATCCGGTGAATCCGGCCGGCTTCGTGGTGCATGCGGCCATCCACGACGGGCTGCCGGGCGCGCACTGCGTGATGCACACGCACACCACCTCGGGCATGGGCGTGGCCTGCCTGGAGCAGGGCCTGTCGCAAAGCAACTTCTACAGCGCCCAGCTGCACGGCATGGTGGCCTACCATGACTTCGAGGGCATCACCATCCATGCCGACGAAGGGCCGCGCCTGCTGGCCAGCATCGGCCACCGCAAGGCCGTGATCCTGCGCAACCATGGCCTGCTCAGCTGGGGCAGCGACCTGCCCCAGGCCTTCGTGGTGCTGTGGACGCTGCAGCGCGCCTGCGACGTGCAGATGGCCACCCTGTCCATGGGCGCGCCGCGCATGGTCTCCGACGCCATGGCCCAGCGCTGCAACGAGGACTCGCTGACCTTCAACGCCAGCCACGGCGGTGCCCGCGATGTGTTCGACCACCTGGTGCGCCGCGTGAACCGGCGCGACAGCAGCTATCTCGATCTTTGAACCCGGAGCTTCCCGCGCATGACCATGGAACAGACAAGCATTTCATTCGACAAGGCCTGCATCTTCGGCGCCGGTGCCATCGGCGGCTGGATGGGCGCGGCCCTGGCCCGCGCCGGCTGCCAGCTCAGCGCCGTGGCGCGCGGCGCTGCACTGCAGGCCCTGCGCACCCAGGGCCTGACCCTGGTGCACGGCGAGCAGCGCGAGCACTTCGCGCTGCGTGCCGAACAGGACCCGGCCGCCCTGGGCGTGCAGGACCTGGTCATCATCTCCGTCAAGGCGCCGGGCATGCCCGATGTGGCCGAGCGCATCGCCCCGCTGATCGGCCCGCAGACCGTGGTGCTCACGGCCATGAACGGCGTGCCCTGGTGGTTCCTGCACGGCGGTGTCGATGCCAGCGTGCGCGGCAAGCAGCTGAAAGCCGTGGACCCTGAAGGCCGCATTGCGCAAGCCATCCCGCTGGGCCAGGTGCTGGGTTCGGTGGTCCATGCCAGCTGCTCCAACGATGCGCCCGGCGTGGTGCGCCGGCACTTCGGCAACAGCCTGATCCTGGGCGAGCCCCTGGCCACAGGGCCCGGCCAGCCGCCCACGCCGCGCCTGGCGGCACTGGCCCAACTGCTGCAGCGCGGCGGCATCGAGGCCAAGGTCTCCGACAACATCCAGCGCGACGCCTGGTACAAGCTCTGGGGCAACATGACCGTCAACCCCGTCAGCGCGCTGACGGGCGCCACCTCGGACCGCATCCTGGGCGACGACCTGGTGCGCGGCCTGATCACGCGCGTGATGCTGGAGGCCAAGGAGATCGGCGCGCGCATCGGCCTGCCCATCAACGAATCGCCCGAAGACCGCCATGCGGTCACGCTCAAGCTGGGCGCCTTCAAGACCTCCATGCTGCAGGACGTGGAAGCGGGCAAGCCCGTGGAACTCGATGCCCTGGTGGGCGCGGTGCGCGAAATGGGCCAGCTGTGCGGCGTGGACACCCCGTTCACCGATGCGCTGCTGGGCCTGGCGCGGCTGCAGGCGCGGCAAAAGGGGCTGATGGCCTGACGCCGCAAGGGCCAGTACCGGCCTGCAGCACGCAACCGTAGACTACGCCTCCATGACTTCCGCCAAGAACCCCGCCTCGCCCTGGTCCACGCTGTGCGTGGTGGCCACCACCGTCCCCAGTGCCGAGGAGGCCGCCCATCTGGCGCGCAGCCTGGTGCAGCAGCAGGCCGCGGCCTGCGTGCAGGTGGAGGCCATCACCTCGCACTACGTGTGGGACGGCGAGATGCACGCCACGCCCGAGTGGCGGCTGGTCTGCAAGACCCTGCCCGACGTGCTGGAGCGCCTGGCCCGGCTGCTGCGCGCCGGGCACAGCTACAGCGTGCCGCAGATCACCATGCGCACCGAGCGCTGCATGGCCGACTATGCGCAGTGGCTGCGCTCCCAGGTCTCGACCCGGGACGTGGTGGACGCTGCAGAAAGGGCCCCCGCGCCCCGCATCACTGCGGCGTGACGTTGGCGGCCTTGATCACGGGCACCCAGGTCGCTGTCTCCTTGCGGATCAGCTCGCCGAAGGCGCTGCCCGTGACCACCCAGGGCTCGATCCCCTGCAGGTCCAGTTGCCTGACCACGGCCGGCGTGCTGAAGATCTCCTGAATATCCTTCTCCAGCTGCTTGAGCACGGCCGGTGGCGTCTTCTTTGGCGCCATCACGCCGTACCAGGACGAGATGGCAATGCCCGGCACGCCCGCCTGGGCCAGCGTGGGCACATCAGGCAGGTACTTGCTGCGCGCCGGGTCGGTCACGGCCAGCGCGCGCAGCTTGCCCGACTGCACATGCGGCAGCAGCGCGGGCACATTGCCCACGATCATCGGCACCGTGCCGCCCAGCACATCGTTGAGGCCGGGCGCCGTGCCCTTGTAGGCCACGTGCAGGATGTCGGCGCCGGTCTGCTGCTTGAACAGCTCACCGGCCAGATGCAGGCTGGAGCCCACGCCGGGCGAGGCATAGCTGATGGTGGCCGGCCTGGCCTTGGACAGGGCTACCAGCTCCTGCACCGTTTTGGCGGGCACGCCGGGGTGCACGGCGATCACATTGGCCGCCTTGGCCAGCGAGGCCACGGGCGCGAAGTCCGTCTCCACGCTGTAGCCGGGCCTGGCCAGCAGCGTGGGATTGATGGTCAGGTTGCCCTGGGGCACGACCAGCAGCGTATGGCCGTCCGCCGCGGCACGCTTGACCATGTCGATGCCGATATTGCCGTTGGCCCCGGGCTTGTTCTCCACCACCGAAGTCTGCCTGTAGCGCTCGGCCAATCCCGTGGACAGCAGGCGGGCCAGCGCATCGACCGGGCCGCCGGGCGGAAAGGGCGCGACGATGGTGAAAGGCTTGGCAGCCAGCTGCTGCTGGGCGGCGGCATCCTGGGCCAGGGCGCTCTGGCATGCGGCTGCTGCCAGCAGGGCGGCAGCGCCGAGCAAGGTGGGGGCTTTCATGGGGAACTCCGGGGAACAAGGCAAGGCAGGTACAAGCAAAAGAAATGCCTGAGGGCTATCGATTGTTTCTTGTATAAAACAACGTTCTTCTTATAAATCAATGCAAAGCATAAAACCTGCGGCTTGATTCGAATCAAGGGAAAACCCTTGCCTGCATGCCTGCGTGCCTGCGTGCCTGGGCCTTCGCTGCGCTCGCATGCCCATGAAAAAAGGAGCGCAGCGCGCTCCTTTGGGTGGTGGTGTGCCGGGTGGCCTCAGGACAGCAGCGCCTGCGCGAATTCCCGGGCGTTGAAGGTCTCCAGGTCTTCGACCTTTTCGCCCACGCCGATGAAGTACACGGGGATCGGTCGTTCCTGGGCAATGGCGGCCAGCACGCCGCCCTTGGCCGTGCCGTCGAGCTTGGTGACGATCAGGCCCGTGAGCTGCAGTGCATCGTCAAAGGCGCGCACCTGGGCCAGCGCGTTCTGGCCGGTGTTGCCGTCGATGACCAGCAGCACCTCGTGCGGTGCCGTGGCATCGGCCTTGGTGACCACGCGGCGGATCTTGCGCAGCTCTTCCATCAGGTGCAGCTGGGTGGGCAGGCGGCCCGCCGTGTCCACCAGCACCACATCCTTCTTGCGGGCGCGGCCGGCGGTGACGGCATCAAAGCTCACGGCTGCAGGATCACCGCCTTCCTGGCTGACGATCTCCACCGTGTTGCGGTTGGCCCAGACGCCGAGCTGCTCGCGCGCGGCGGCGCGGAAGGTGTCGGCGGCAGCCAGCAGCACGCTCTGGCCTTCGTCGGCCAGATGCTTGGTCAGCTTGCCGATGGAGGTGGTCTTGCCTGCGCCGTTGACGCCAGCGACCATGACCACGGTAGGCTGGTGCTCGCCGATGATCAGCGGCTTTTCCAGCGGGCGCAGCAGGTCGGCCAGTGCATCGGCCAGCAACGCCTTGACGGCGGCGGGGTCGGTGGCCTTGGCTTCCTTGACGCGGCGGCGCAGGTCGGTGAGCAGGTGCTCGGTGGCCTTGACGCCGGTGTCGGCCATCAGCAGGGCGTCTTCCAGCTCTTCGTACAGCGCATCGTTGATCTGCGTGCCGGTGAAGACCGTGGCGATGCTGCTGCCGGTCTTGCGCAGTCCGGCCTTGAGGCGCTGCATCCAGTTCTGGCGGCTGGCGCCTTCGGCTTCGGGCTTGGCCGTGGGCTCGGGTGCGGCAATGAAGTCGGCAGGCGCGAGCGTGGAAGCAGCAGCAGTGGGTGCAGCGGGTGCGGCAGGCGGGGCGGCATCGCCCTTGCCGCCGCCGAAGGGCTTGCGCCACCAGGCGCTGCCGGTGTCGGCTGCGGCCGGTGGGGCAGGCGTGCCAGGGGGCAGGTCTGGGGCGCGGTCCTGCGGCGGGGTTGCGGGAATGCCGGCCTCTTCAGGCGCGGCGCTGCTGTCCGCCGGGGAAATCTCGGCGGAGGAGGGGGTGGGCTTTTTCTTGAAAAAACTGAACATCGGCAGGTTCTTAGAATCACAGCATTCTATGAAACATGCACTCACCCTCCTGGGCTTAATGGCCTGCATGGGCACCGGGGCTGCTTTGGCAGCCCCGGATGCATCCTCTTCCTCCCCTTCGTCACTGCTGCAGACGGTGGCCAGCCAGGCCGCAGGCGGCCAGCGGTCCGCCACAGCAGCGCAGCAATTCACCCTGAAGAACGGCATGCAGCTCATCGTGCAGCCCGACCGGCGCGCGCCCACGGCCGTGCACATGGTCTGGGTGCGCGTGGGCGCCATCGACGAGGTGGACGGCACCTCGGGCGTGGCCCATGCGCTTGAGCACATGATGTTCAAGGGCTCGCGCAAGGTGGCGCCCGGCGAGTTCTCGCGCCGGGTGGCGGCCCTGGGCGGCCAGGAGAACGCTTTCACCAGCCGCGACTACACGGGCTACTACCAGCAGATTCCGTCCAGCCGGCTGGAAGACGTGATGAAGCTCGAATCCGACCGCTTCGCCAACAACCACTGGCCCGACAGCGAGTTCAAGAAGGAGATCGAGGTCATCAAGGAAGAGCGCCGCATGCGCACCGAGGACCAGCCGCGCGCCGTGCTCATGGAGCAACTGATGGCGGCGACCTTCATGGCCTCGCCCTACCACCGGCCCGTGATCGGCTGGATGAGCGATCTGGACGCCCTGACGCCCGGCGACGTGCGCGATTTCCACAGCCGCTGGTATGTGCCCGGCAATGCCACCGTCGTCATTGCCGGTGATGTGGACGTTGCCAAGGTCCGCGCCTGGGCCGAGAAGTACTACGGCAGCATTCCCGCACGCGCCGTGCCGGTGCGCAAGCCGCGCACCGAGCCTGCGCAGATCGGCATCCGCCGCATCGAGGTCAAGCAGCCGGCCGAGCAGGCCCTGGTGGCCCTGGCCTTCCGTGCGCCCTCGCTGACGCGCGTCAGCGATCTGCAGGCCGATGACCGCGATGCGCTGGCGCTGCTGGTGCTCTCGGCCGTGCTCGACGGCTATGACGGCGCCCGCCTGGAGCGGGCCCTGGTCCAGGGCGAAGGCCGCGTGGCCGACGGCGCGGGCAGCTCCATGTCGCTCATGAGCCGCGGCCCCGGCCTGTTCATGCTGACGGGCGTGCCCGCCACCGGCAAGACTGCGGCCGAGGTCGAGGCCGCGCTGCGCGCCGAAGTGGCCAAGGTCGCCAGGGACGGCGTCGAGCCTGCCGAACTGGAGCGCGTGAAGACGCAATGGATGGCCTCCAATGTCTATGAGCGCGACTCGGTCATGGGCCAGGCCCAGAGCCTGGGCAATTACTGGATACAGGGCATGCCGCTGGATGCGGAAGACCAGTTGCTGGCCCAGCTTCGCACCATCACGCCCGATGACGTCAAGCGCGTGGCGGCCAAGTACTTTGGCGATGACCAGCTCACGGTGGGCACCCTGGTGCCGCAGCCCCTGCCTGAAGGCGGCAAGCCCCGCCGCACCGACGCGGGTGCAGGCATTGGCGGACCCCTGCATTGATGCCCCCGAAGCACGCTGGAGTGAAGATGAAGAACATGAAAAAGATGGTGGCCAGCTCCGTGCTGGCAAGCGTGGGCCTGGGCTTTGGCGCCACGTCCGCATGGGCCTTGCTGCCCATCCAGCACTGGACCCAGCCCAGCGGGGCGCAGGTCTGGCTGGTGGACAGCCCGGGCATTCCCATGGTCGATGTGCAGATGGATTTCGACGCCGGCAGCCGGCGCGATCCCGCCAACCAGGTCGGCCTGGCCAGCGCCGTGGCGCTGATGGCGTCCAAGGGCGTCACGGCCCAGGGCAGCGCGCCTGCTCTCGATGAAAACGGCCTGGGCCAGGCCTGGGCCGATCTGGGTGCCAGCTTTGGCGCCCAGGCGGGCCGCGACAGCTTCAGCTATGGGCTGCGCTCCCTGACCGAGCCTGCGCTGCTGCAGCGCGCCGTGGCCCTGGCCGCGCGCCAGATCGCCAGCCCCAGCTGGCCGCAGGATGTGTGGCTGCGCGAGCGCGAGCGCTGGACTGCGGCCATCAAGGAATCGGACACGCGCCCCGGAACGGTGGCCGGCAAGGCCCTGAGCCAGGGCGTGTTCGGCACCCACCCCTACGGTGCGCGTGCCACGGCCGAGAGCCTGTCGCGCATCGACCTGTCGGACATGCAGTCCTTCCACCGCCGGCTGATCGCCGCCTGCCGTGCCAAGGTCAGCATCGTCGGCGCCGTCAGCCGCGAGCAGGCCGACCAGCTGGTGCAGCAATTGCTGGCTCCGCTGCAGGCGGCCCAGGGCCAGGACGCCAGTGCCTGCGCTCCGCTGCCCGACGTGCCCAAGGTGCAGGCGCTCAAGGCGCCGGTCAACGAGAACATCCCCTTCGCCTCGGCCCAGGCGCAGGTGCTGATCGCCCAGCCCGGCATTGCACGCAACAGCCCGGACTTCATGGCCGTGCTCGTGGGCAACCACATCCTGGGCGGCGGCGGCTTCACCTCGCGGCTGACCGAGGAAGTGCGCGAAAAGCGCGGCCTGAGCTACAGCGTCTACAGCGACTTCTCGCCAGGCCTGGACGCGGGGGCCTTCACGATCGCCCTGCAGACACGCCCCGACCAGGCGGCCGAGGCCTTGAAGGTGTCGCAGGACACGCTGCGCCGCTTTGTCGCCGACGGCCCGACCGAGAAGGAGCTCAAGGCTGCCAAGGACAATCTGATCGGCGGCTTTGCGCTGCGCATAGACAGCAACCGCAAGCTGCTGGGCAATGTGGCCAACATCGCCTGGAACGGCCTGCCGCTGGACTATCTGGAGCACTGGACCGAGCGCGTGCAGGCGCTGACCGTGCGTGATGTGCGCGAGGCCATGCAGCGCATGCTGCAGCCCGATCGCATGGTGACCGTCGTCGTGGGAGGCAAGCAATGAGCCGCAACAGCATCAAACTGCATACCCCTGCCGGCAAGCGCTGGCTGGAAAAGGCCACGGCCGAGGCCGCGGCGCCCAAGGCGCCTGCCGCAGCACCGGCCGCAAAGGCAAAGGCGGGCAAGCCGGCACCCTCGGGTGCGGGCGAGGTCCGCATCATCGGCGGCCAGTGGCGCCGCACGCGTCTGCCCGTGGCGCAGCGCCCGGGCCTGCGCCCCACGCCGGACCGCGTGCGCGAGACCCTGTTCAACTGGCTGGGCCAGGACCTGACGGGCTGGCACTGCCTGGACGCCTTCGCGGGCACGGGTGCGCTGGGCTTCGAGGCCGCATCGCGCGGCGCGACCAGCGTGCTGATGAACGAGCAGGACGCCGCCCTGGTGCTGCAGCTGCAGCGCCTGCGCGAGCGCCTGGACGCCCAGTCCGTGCGCGTGCTGCGCGGCGATGGCATCGGCTGCCTGCGCCAGGTGGCGCCGGGCACGCTGGACCTGGTGCTGATCGATCCGCCGTTCGACCATGCCGAGCTGTTCGAGCCTGCGCTGAAGGCCGCTGCGCTGGCCGTCTCCGCCCAGGGCTATGTCTATCTGGAGGCGCCCCAGGCCTGGACCGAGGAGCAACTGGCCGAGGCTGGCGGCCTGCAGCTGTTCCGCCATCTCAAGGCGGGTGCCGTCCACGCCCATCTGCTGCGCAAGGCCGCGCAGGACGAGTAGGCTGGCGCCGCAGCCGTGTTCCAGCGCAGGAATGCGGCTGTCGCGCAGCCGACGGGCCATGCTGCAGTGCAATGCATAATGCGCCATCCGTGCCGGACCAGGGCACGCGCAGCCAAGGAAAGTGAACGCCATGAGCCACGACGTGATTGCCGTCTACCCCGGAACCTTCGATCCGATCACGCTGGGCCACGAAGACGTGGTGCGCCGTGCGACCCAGCTGTTCAGCCACGTCATCGTGGCCGTGGCGGCCGGCCACCACAAGAAGACCATGTTCAATCTCGAGGAACGCATGGAGATGGTGCGCGAGGCCGTGTCCATCTATCCCCATGTCCAGGTCGAGAGCTTTCATGGCCTGCTGCGCGACTTCGTGGTCGAGCGCGGCGGCAAGGCCATGGTGCGCGGCCTGCGTGCGGTCACCGACTTCGACTACGAGTTTCAGCTTGCCGGCATGAACCGCACGCTGATGCCCGAGGTGGAAACCGTCTTCCTCACGCCCAGCGACCGCTACCAGTTCATCAGCAGCACCTTCGTGCGCGAGATCGCCACGCTGGATGGCGAGATCGACAAGTTCGTCTCGCCCAACGTGCGCACGCGACTGCTTGAGAAGGTGCAGGCCAATCGCGCTCCTTGAGAGAGGGAGGCCGGCCAGGTGCCTTGGCCCGCCCCCATGACGAGTTCACGATATCAGGCGCTCTGCGTGGCGGCACTTGCATTCACGGCCGCATGCACGAATTCCAGCTTGCGCCGCGCGCCCATTGAAAGAGCGAACGGATAGGCATCCCCGTGGCCCAGGCTGCGGTTGAGGCTGTTGGTCAGCAGCGTCAGCGGCACCCACTGGTCCAGCATGGTGCCGAAGTCCGGCCGGGCAGGGACCGCGAACGGGTCCTGCACGCACAGCGCGGCCGGCGTTCCCATGCCCGCCGCCGTGCCTGCGCCTCCTGGCAAGGTGATGCAGGTGCCATAGCTGGCCGCAGTCTCCAGCAGATCCACCATGTGCAGGTAGTGGGCCCAGCTTTCGGCCCAGTCTTCCCACGGGTGGGAGGTGGCATAGGCGCTGACGAAGTTGTCGCGCCACTGCCCATCCAGCGGGCTGCGTGCGTAGTAGTTCTGCAGGGCCTGGGCATAGTCCTGGCGCTCGTCGCCGAACAGGCGGCGGAATTCCTCGAGACGGCCCGCGCCCACCACCAGCCTGTCCCAGAAGAAGTGGCCGGACTCATGGCGCAGGTGGCCCACCAGCGTCCGGTAGGGCTCGTGCAGCGCCTGGCGGCGCCGGGCACGCTCGGCATCGTCGGCCTCCACCACGTTCAGCGTGATGGTGCCGTTGGCATGGCCGGTCATCACCGGCGCCTGCCCGGGCAGGTCGGCCAGCAGTTCGAAGCGCGGCCCGTCCTCTCCAGGCCTGGGGCCCAGGCCCAGGCGGGCCAGCGTATAGAACAGCTGGCGCTTGGCCGCCTCGATCTTGGTCCAGCGCAAGGCATTGGCCGGGTCTGACAGATCGGGCAGCCAGCGTGTCTGGCGGCAGGATTCGCACAGCGCGTGGGGGTCGTCGGCGGGCAGGGCGAAGTTGCACTGGCCCACAGGTCCCCGGTGGCTGCACATCTTGTAGAGGCGGCCTGGCGGCTTGCCTGCGCCCAGGGAGGACAGGCTCTCCCACAGCGCGCTGTCCCGCGCGCCGGAAACCGGTCGCAGGCAGGCCACATGCAGTCGCTCTGGCAGGAAGGCCAGGGTGGCGCCGCAGTGCACGCATTGAACGCTGTCGAAGAAAACCGGGTGGCCGCAGGCATCGCAGTTGAAAACTCGCATGTCGGTCACTTTACGCCGTATGCCCTGGCGCCATGAAAAATGATTCCCATGTCGCCCTGGCGCTGCAAGGTCAGATTCCCCCAAGGGTGGTTTTCACCGGGGTGGCCCTGCAATGAAAAAAGGCCGGATGACACCGGCCTTTCGATGGCCCCATGGGGGCCTGCATCAGGGGCGAACCACGATGCTGTTGCGCACTTCGCGCACGTTCTTGGTGGTGCGTGCGATCTCGGCAGCGCGGGCCTTTTCCGACTCCGACTTGGCAAAGCCCGACAGTTGCACCGTGCCGTTCAGGGTCTCGACACTGATGGAGGTGGCCGAGACGCTCTTGTCCTCTGCCATCTTGGCCTTCACGGCAGTGGTGATGCCGGCGTCATCCACATACGAACCCACGGTCTGCTGGTCGCGGGCCACGGAGCAGGCGGTGGTGCCGAGCACGGTGGCGCCGGCGACGAGAGCGAAAGCGATGGCACGGGTGTACTTTTGCATGGTCAGTTCTTTCTTGGACAAGAAATTGAGGGAAACGGTAGTCGAGGGAACTCGGGGGGCTGGGCTGCAGCTCACTTGCGCGAGCGGGAACTCATGAAGAACGCGGTGGCCAGGGCTGCGCCCGTGGCTGCTGCCAGCAGCATGGAGCGGCCAGGCTGCTCGATGACGTAGCGCGTGGTGGCTTCCGTGGCAGATTGCAGCTGGCGGCGGGCGCGGTCGGAGCTGTCGGCGCAGAAGTTGATTCCGCGCGTGGCCAGTTCCTGGGCACGTGCCGCGAGGTCGTCGATGACGGGATTCAGTTCACGCTCGATGGACTTCACGCCTTCCTCGGCCTTGTCCAGAGCATTTGCTGCAGTGCGGCGCGTGGTGTTGACGGCTTCCTTGGCAGTGTCTGCTACGTCCTGGGCAACGTCCTTGGCGGTATCGGCGGCTTTGTTCACGGCTTTCTCGGCTTGGCTCATTGGTTCTATCTCCTCAAAACTTGCATGAATGGGAAAGGCGGTCGGGCTGCCGGGCTGGCTGCCCGCCGGAGGCGGGCTTGGGCTGGCAGGTGGCTGAAGGCGGCGCCGCCGCTACTTCTTGATCAGGCTCATCACAAAGGTGACTACAGCCATGATCACGAAAATATAGAACAGGATCTTGGCGATGCCTACAGCACCTGCCGCAATTCCGCCAAAGCCGAAGATGGCGGCGACGAGAGCGATCACGAAAAACACGATGGCGTAGTGCAGCATGTAGAACTCCTTGGTTGTTCGTTGCCAAGAAACGGCATCTGGCTGTCAGGAGCCGAGTGCTGTTCCCATGCGATTGACTGTACCGAGCCGCCCGAGGCCGGATTGACGGTGCCCGGCGTGGCATGGCGTCAGGGTTAGGCAGGGGGTGGGTGTAGGAAAAGCGCCGGCCCGCAGCGCGCATCAAGAAAAACCCCTGCCAGGGCGGTGCCGGGCAGGGGTTGTGCGTGCAGGCGAGGCGTCGTGGTCAGGCGGATGCCGGGCTCAGCGGAATGACGGCGGAGATGGCCGTGCCCTTGCCCAGTTCGGAGGAGACGGTCAGCCGCCCGCCTGCCGCCTCCACGCGATGGCGCATGCCGGCCAGCCCGTGGGAGTTGGGGCGCATGGCCGAGGTCTCGAAGCCCTCGCCATCGTCCTGGATCTGCACCGTCACATAGGTCGGGTAGTTGTGCACGGAGACCAGTACGTGGCTGGCCTTGGCGTATTTGCCGATATTGGTCAGCGACTCCTGCACGATGCGGTAGACCGTGAGCTGGGTCGACTCCGGCAGCTCCACCTGCTCCAGGTTCGCTGTGACCTCGATGCCGCTGCGTTCGCCGAATTCGCGTGCCAGGATTTCCAGCGCCGTGGTCAGGCCCAGGTTGGACAGTGACGAAGGACGCAGGTCCTCGATGATGCGGCGCTTGAGGGCAATGCCGCTGTTGAGCGTCTCCACCAGATGGCTGACGCGCTCTCCCACGTCGGGGGCGCTGAGGTCGATCTTGGATTTGAGCCGGGCCACATCGAGCTTGGCCGCCGTCAGCAGCGAGCCCAGTTCATCGTGCAGCTCGCGCGCCAGGTGGCCGCGCTCATCCTCGCGCACCTGCTGCAAGTGGTTGGCCAGCTCCGTCAGCGTGGCCGTGCGTTCGCGCACCAGGGCTTCAAGGCGGTTGCGCTCGTCACGCTGGATTTCCTGCTCGCGCTGATGGGCCTGCTGCAGCGCGTGGGCCTGGCGCAGGTACATGAAAAAGCCCAGCACGCCCAGCGCGGTCACCGTGGCAATGCCTATGCGCGACAGCGACAGCGTGTGCTCGATATCCTGCAGGTTCTTGGCCGAGCGCTCGTCTATGCCTGACAGCAGCTTGCCTGTGTAGTCCCGGATGGCATCCATGTTCTCCATGCCCACGTCCGTGAACATGACGAAGCGCCAGGCTTCCTCGTTGCCCTGGCGGTACAGGCGCAGGCTCAACTCCATCTCGCTCATCTTGCGCTCGACCTGGCGGGCCAGCGGCGTGAAGATGGCCAGTTCCTGGGGGTCGTAGATGAAGATCTGGCGCAACTCGTCCATGTTGTAGTTGATGGCCGTGATCGCCTTGCTGTAGGGCTCCAGGTAGCGCTCCTCCCCCGTGAGCAGGTAGCCGCGCAGGCCGGTCTCGGCATCGAGCATCAACCGCAGCAGTTGGCTGATTTCCGAGCGGGTCGCCTGGGTCTGGGTCATGGCCTCCAGCGCCTTGGTCGAGCGCTTGTAGCTGGCCTCGTTAATGCTGACAAGCAGCACGGCCGCAACGATGGCAAATGCCAGGCTGATCGCAATTCTTCGGAAATTTATCCAACGCATAAGCATCCTCTCACCTACAAGATCTTCGCCGATATTCTGCATAATTCGTGTTATCGGCAGCCGGAGCAGTTCCTGCCCCGGCCGTTACCATATATTGTTTGCACGACCGGCGTTCCTGCTGGTCCCCCGAAAAAGAGGTATTCATGATCAGAATCGGCATTGTGGACGACCATGCAATTGTGCGCTCGGGTCTGCGTCAGTTTCTCTCGGAACATGTGGACCTGCGTGTAGTCGGTGAGGCCGCCAATGGCCGTGAGGCCATCGACCTGGTCCGAGCCCACGAGATCGACGTGCTGCTGATGGACCTGTCCATGCCCGGGCAAAGCGGCATCGATGCGCTGGCCATGCTGCGGGCCAAGGCCCCGGACATGGGCATCCTGATCCTGAGCGGATATCCCGAGGAGCACTACGCGATCAACCTGATCCGCCAGGGCGCCAGCGGCTACCTGAACAAGGAATGCGATCCCCAGGAGATTGCCGAGGCCATCCGCACCGTGGCCCTGGGCCGCCGCTATCTGACGCCCGCCGTGGCCGACCTGCTGGCCCAGCAGCTCAACCGCAAGGACGATGCCCCGGCCCATGAACAGCTGTCCGAGCGTGAGTTCCAGGTCTTCCTCAAACTCGCGCGCGGCGAAACGGCAGGTGATATTGCGAAATCGCTCTCGCTGAGCGTGAAGACGGTCAGTACCTATCGCACGCGGCTTATGGAGAAAATGGGATTGTCATCCAACAGCGATCTCACGTATTACGCGCTGAAAAACCGGCTGATCGACTGATTTCCAGTCAATAGAAAATACGGGCTGCACGATTATCAAGTCGTGCAGCCTTTTTCTTTGATGGAGAGTAAAAATG
Organism: Delftia sp. WY8; assembly: GCF_018437695.1. NCBI lineage: Bacteria > Pseudomonadati > Pseudomonadota > Betaproteobacteria > Burkholderiales > Comamonadaceae > Delftia > Delftia sp. WY8. The sequence goes on along the minus strand of NZ_CP049795.1, from coordinate 2,143,885 downwards.
CCGTGTTTTGGGTTCAGGCTGTTTTGAGTTGATTGAGCGATGCGGCGTCGATATTCATGCAATAGTCCATGAGTGCATCGATCTCATTGGACTTGTCGAAGACCGCATCCACGCCGAGCTGGGCGCAGCGGCTGCGGATGTCAGGGGTGGCGTAGTTGCTGAGCACCACGATCTTCTGGTGCGGCTGGCGCTCGCGGCAGGCGGTGAGCACACCCAGGCCGCTGCCCTGGCGCAGGAACAGGTCGACGATGGCCAGATCCCATGCGTCGGGGTTCTGCTGAAGCCAGTCCGTCCCCGCGCTTTCCGTCTCGGCGATGCCCACGGCCTCGACATCGGCGAGTTCCTCGAGCGTGGCGATCAGGTTCTCGCGGATCGTAGGGTTGTCTTCAACAAGATAGGTGCGCAATTTCACGGCTGTATCCAATAGGGACGCGGATGGCAATCGGAGTCCGGCGGAACCCGACCTTCATTGTCCTGCGCGACAGCGGGCGATTGTGCCAGTGGGGGATCGGCCTGGAAGTCAGCCGATTCCTACGCCTTGTTGCCGCAAACGGGACAGTCCGGCACACGGGTGGTTTGCATGCTACTCCAATCGAGGCTGCGGCTGTCGAACATGGTCAGGCGGTTTGTTGCAGGCGTGCCAAAACCCGCGATCAGCTTGAGGGCTTCGGCCGCCTGCAGCGTGCCCATGACGCCGACCACGGGGGCGAAGACGCCCATGGTCGAGCACTGCACTTCCTCGAACTGCGCCTCCGGCGGGAACACGCAGGCATAGCAGGCGCAGTTCTCGTCGCGTGGGTCCATCACCATGAGCTGGCCGTCCAGGCGGATGGCCGCCCCCGCCACCAGGGGTACCTTGTGCCGCACGCAGGCCGCGTTGATCATGTGGCGCGTGCGGTAGTTGTCCGTGCAGTCCAGCACCACCGTGGCTTGGGGCACGAGGTCGTCGAGCAGGGCATCGTCTGCGCGCTGCTGGCGGCAATCAATGCGGATGCCGGGGTTGATGGCATGCACGGCCGTGCGTATGGATTGCACCTTGGGCTGGCCCACGCGATCGGTGGTGTGGGCAATCTGGCGCTGCAGGTTGGTCATGTCCACGGCATCGTCGTCCACCAGGGTGATGCGGCCGATGCCGGCCGAGCCCAGGTACAGCGAGGCAGGCGCGCCCAGGCCGCCTGCGCCGATGATGAGCACATGCGCTGCCAGGATGCGCTCCTGGCCTTCGATGCCGATCTCGTCCAGCAGGATGTGGCGCGAGTAGCGCAGCAGTTGATCGTCGTTCATTCGCGTCTCCAGACGTGAAAAAGCCGGGCGCGGGCCCGGCTTGGTGGGAGCGCGGACCCGGTCCGCGCTCTTCAGTTTTCCTTCTTTTCGGGCTCGCGCTCGGTCAGGGTCTTGCTGACCATGACGGGCTGGCCCTTGAGGCGGTTGAGCGCCTGCTGCAGCTGGAAGTCCTTTTCGGTGCCGAACTCGGGCAGGCGACGCTCGGCCAGGGGCTTCTTGGCCTCTTCCTCCAGGCGCTTGCGGGCTTCCTCGCGGGCCTTCTCGCGTACTTCGTCCTTGACTTCGGCGCCCTGTCCGCTGGACAGGTGCTTTTCCAGGTCGGCCTCGCGCATGCGCAGGGCAGCGAACAGATCGCCTTCAGGGGTCTCGTCCACCATCACGTCAGGAACGATGCCCTTGGCCTGGATGGATTTGCCGCTGGGCGTGTAGTAGCGGGCCGTGGTCAGCTTCAGCCCCGTGTCGGGACCCAGTGGGCGAACGGTCTGCACCGAGCCCTTGCCGAAGGTCTGGCTGCCCATGATGACCGCACGCTTGTGGTCCTGCAGGGCGCCGGCCACGATTTCGCTGGCCGAGGCCGAGCCTTCGTTGACCAGCACCACCAGTGGCAGCTTCTTGAGCGAGGCGGGCAGGCGCTGCAGCGGGTCTCCCATGCCGCGGCGGGCATAGAAGCTGGGCGAGGCCTTGTAGGTTTCCTTGCTCTCGGCCAGCTGGCCGTTGGTGGACACCACGGTCACATCGGGCGGCAGGAAGGCTGCCGAGATGGCGACGGCCGCGTCCAGCAGGCCGCCCGGGTCGTTGCGCAGGTCCAGAACCAGGCCCTTCATGTTGGGTTCCTGCTTGTACAGCTCTTCGACCTTGCGCACGAAGTCGTCCACCGTGCGTTCCTGGAACTGACTCAGACGGATCCAGCCGTAGCCGGGCTCGATGACCTTGCCCTTGACGGATTGCGTCTTGATTTCCTCGCGCGTGATGGTCACGGGGAAGCTGCGGCTTTCATCCTTGCGCAGGATGGTCAGCTGCACCTTGGTGTTGGGCTCGCCGCGCATGCGCTTGACGGCGTCGTTGAGCGACAGCCCCTTGACGGCCGTGTCGTCGATCTTGGTGATCAGGTCGCCGGTCTTGAGGCCGGCGCGGAAGGCGGGGGAGCCTTCGATGGGCGAGACGACCTTGATCAGGCCGTCTTCCTGCGTGATCTCGATGCCTACGCCGACGAAACGGCCCGAGGTGCCCTCGCGGAATTCCTTGTAGGACTTCTTGTCGAAGTACTGCGAATGCGGATCGAGGCTGGACACCATGCCGGAGATGGCATCGGTGATCAGCTTCTTGTCGTCGACCGACTCGACATAGTCGGTCTTGATCAGGCCGAAGACGGCGGACAGCTGCTGGATCTCTTCCAGCGGCAGCGGGGTCATGGCACCGCGGGCCACGGTCTGCAAGGAAACCGTGGTCAGTGCTCCGGCGATTACGCCTACGGAAACCCAGCCGGCAATTTTGATTTTCTGGCCCATATCACCCCTTTAACCGCGTCAATATACACCCGCTTGGAAAGGCAAGCGCCCGCGTGGTTCCCTAAAAACGGCGCAGCAAGCGCAATTTCCGTAGCAGGCGCTCACCTCAGGCGGGTCAGGCTCAAGCCTTGCCCTGTGCGGCCACGGCGGCTGCCGCCTTGGCGGCAGCCTCGGCATCGCCCAGGTAGTAGTGGCGAATGGGCTTGAGATCGGCATCCAGCTCATAGACCAGCGGAATGCCATTGGGCACGTTGACGCCGACGATGGCGTCATCCGAGATGCCGTCCAGGTACTTGATCAGCGCGCGGATGGAGTTGCCATGCGCGGCAACCACGACGCGCTTGCCGGACAGGATGGCGGGCGCGATGGACTCGTTCCAGAACGGCAGCACGCGGGCGACCGTGTCCTTCAGGCATTCGGTCAGCGGCACCTGGCTGGGGTCCAGCTGGGCGTAGCGTACGTCGCTGCGCTCGCTGCGCGGGTCCTGGGGCTCCAGGGCCGGCGGGGGCGTGTCGTAGCTGCGGCGCCAGACCAGCACCTGGGCGTCGCCGTATTGCTTGGCCATGTCGGCCTTGTTCAGTCCCTGCAGGCCGCCGTAGTGGCGCTCGTTCAGGCGCCAGCTGTGCTGCACGGGCAGCCAGGTGCGGTCCATTTCGTCCAGCGTGTGCCACAGCGTGCGCGTGGCGCGCTTGAGCACGCTGGTGAAGGCCAGGTCGAAGTCGTAGCCTTCGGCCTTGAGCAGGCGGCCGGCGTTCTTGGCCTGTTCGACGCCGGTGGCGGTCAGGTCCACATCGGTCCAGCCGGTGAAGCGGTTTTCGAGGTTCCAGGTGGATTCACCGTGGCGGATCAGCACGAGCTTGTACATGGCGGCTTTCTAAGTCTCTCGATGCGACAAAGCTGGGCTGTCGCGGGGGCAAAAGCCAGCATTCTAGAATTGACAGGTTTGCCAACCCAAGGAATGACGTGAAATTCATCATCGATAACTGGTATTTGATCCTGATCGCGCTGGCTTCCGGCGTGATGCTGCTGCTGCCCCTGGTGCGCGGCGCAGGCGGCGGCTCGCTGACGGCGGCGCAGGCCGTGCAACTGATCAACCGCCAAAAGGCCGTGGTCATCGATGTCTCCGAGCCCGAGGAGTACGCGGCCGCCCATGCCAATGGCGCCAAGAATGTGCCGCTGGGCCAGTTCGAGGAAAAGCTGCCTGCCACCGTGAAGAACAAGGCCCTGCCGCTGGTGCTGATCTGCACCAAGGGCAACCGCGCCTCGCGTGCCGAAGGCATTGCGAAGAAGCTGGGCTACGAAAAGGCCCAGGCCCTGGCCGGTGGCCTGAAGGCCTGGCGCGATGCCGGCATGCCGGTTGAAAAGGCCTGAAGCGCCTCCAGTTGATCACGATGGAAGCCGCTGCGCCGCGTCCCCGGCGCCTGCAGCCGGCAAGCCGCCCACTCGAAGAAAGTCGCATATGCAAGCCGTGAAGATGTACACCACCGCTGTCTGCCCCTATTGCATTCGGGCCAAGCAGATCCTCAAGTCCAAGGGCGTGGAGCAGATCGAAGAGATCCGCATCGATACCGACCCTGCCGCGCGTGACGTGATGATGCAGAGCACGGGCCGCCGTACGGTGCCCCAGATCTTCATCGGCGACCACCATGTGGGCGGCTGCGACGACCTGATGGCGCTGGACGCCGACGGTGGCCTGGTGCCCATGCTGCAAAGCTGAAACACGGGCACTGCATAATGCAGGCCCAGGTGCCCGCTGCGCAACCTATTGGCAGCGGGCATTTTGTTGGTGATTTTTTTGATGCCCTGGCCGCCGTGCCAGGGTTTTTTGCCCAGAAAGACTGATTCCATGGCCGAACAGGACACTCCCGTCTTCCAGATCCAGCGCGTCTACCTCAAGGACCTGTCGCTGGAGCAGCCCAATTCGCCCGCCATCCTGCTGGAGCAGGAGCAGCCCAGCGTGGACATCCAGCTCGGCGTCGAGGCGACTCCCGTGGCCGAAGGCATCTACGAAGTGGCCGTGACGGCCACCGTGCAGACCAAGATCCAGGACAAGACCGTGTTCCTGGTCGAGGCCAAGCAGGCCGGCATCTTCGAGATCCGCAACGTGCCCGAAGACCAGATGGGTGGCGTGATCGGCATTGCCTGCCCCCAGATCATCTATCCCTACCTGCGCGGCAACGTGGCCGACGTGGTCACACGCGCCGGCTTCCCGCCCGTGCACCTGGCCGAAATCAACTTCCAGGCCATGTACGAGCAGCAGCAGGCAGCCGCCCAGGCGGACGGCAACTCGCTGCCGCAGTAAGCCGGTCCCATCCCGGCCGATGAGATTTGCGCCCAGGCGCGTCGCATCGCTGTGGTAGAAGAAAAGAGGCCCGAGGGCCTCTTTTTTTCATCAACGTCGCTTCTTCAACGTCGGGCAGATATGAACATTGTGGTGATTGGTGCAGGCGCCTGGGGCACGGCGCTGGCAATGAGCGCGGCCTCGCGCGATGACGGACGTGTCGTGACGCTGTGGGCGCGCGACGCTGCCCAGGCGCAGGCCATGCGGGACAGCGGCGAGAACGCGCGCTACCTGCCGGGCGTGGCGCTGCCTGCCGCGCTGCAGGTGGTGCATGGCGAGATCGACGGCCATCTGGCTGCGGCAGACCTGATCGTGATCGGCACGCCCATGGCGGCCTTGCGCGAATGGCTGGGCCGCCTGCGCAATGTGGGGGCGCCCGTGGTGTGGCTGTGCAAGGGCTTCGAGGCCGTGCCCGCAGGCGCGTCGGCCGCGGCCCATGGACTGATGGCGCACGAGGTCTGCGCCGAGGTGGCGCCCGATCTGCTGTGCGGCGTGCTCAGCGGCCCCAGCTTTGCGGCCGAGGTGGCGCGCCACCAGCCCACGGCCCTGGTGGCGGCCAGCCGGCATGCCGAGGTCAATGACGCCCTGGTCGCGGCCTTCCATGGCGATGCCATGCGCGTCTACGCCAACGCCGACATCGTGGGCGTGGAAGTGGGCGGCGCCGTGAAGAACGTGCTGGCCATTGCCACCGGCCTGTGCGACGGCCTGCAGCTGGGCCTGAACGCCCGCGCCGCGCTGATCACGCGCGGCCTGGCCGAGATGACGCGACTGGGCCTGGCCCTGGGCGCGCGGGTGGAGACCTTCATGGGCCTGTCCGGCCTGGGCGATCTGGTGCTGACGGCCACGGGCGACCTGTCGCGCAATCGCAAGGTGGGCCTGCTGCTGGCCCAGGGCCGCACGCTGGAGCAGGCCGTGGCCTCGCTGGGCCATGTAGCCGAGGGCGTGTACAGCGCGCGCACCGTGCTGGCGCGCGCGCGGCTGCTGAATGTGGAGATGCCCATCACCGAAACCGTGGTCGAGCTGCTGGACGGCCGGCTGCAGGCGGCCGAGGCCGTGCAGCACCTGATGGCGCGCGATCCGCGCGGCGAGTGATTCTTCGGTGTCCATGAAAAATGGCCCACACGCTCCCCTTGCTGCGCAAGGTCCACTGCCCCCCGAGGGGGCCGCTTTTCATCTTGGGGCGGCCCGGCGATGAAAAAGCCCCGGAGCTGGAAGGCCCCGGGGCTTTTTTTGCGTCAGAAATCCTGGCGCCTGGCGCGCTACATGCCCAGTTACAGGCCCAGCTCCAGACCCAGCAGTTCCTCCACCGTCTGGCGGCGGCGGATGAGGCGGGTGCTGTCGCCATCGACCAGCACCTCGGCGGCCAGCGGGCGCGTGTTGTAGTTGCTGGACATGGAGCTGCCATAGGCGCCCGTGTCATGGATGACCAGCAGATCGCCGACCGCTGCGCCTGCCAGCGCGCGCGGCAGCACCACGCCGCCGTCGCCCTGGGTGAAAACGTCGCCCGATTCGCACAGCGGGCCGGCGACCACGGCATCGCGCAGGGGCATGGCCTGGCCGTCGCGGCGCAGCACTTCCATGCCGTGCCAGCTGCCGTACATGGAGGGGCGCATCAGCTCGTTGAAGCCCGTGTCGACCAGCACGAAATGGTTGCTGCCCGCGTTCTTGGTGGCGCGCACCTGTCCCAGCAGCACGCCCGACTCGGCCACCAGGAAGCGGCCGGGTTCGATCTCCAGGCCCAGCGCGTGGCCCAAGATGGCCTCGGCGTCCTTGCGTGCCGCATCCCACAGGCCGTGGTAGTGGGCGGTGTCGATGGTGGCGTCGCCATCGCGGTAGGGAATGGACAGGCCGCCGCCGGCCGAGATGGCCTGCAGGTCATGGCCTGCCTGGCGGGTGGCGCGCACCAGCTCGACCATGGCGCCGCAGACCTGCTGCAGGTGGCCGTAGTCCACGCCCGAGCCGATGTGCATGTGCAGGCCGGCCAGCTTCAGGCCGCCGTCGCGGATGGCCTGCAGCGCCGCCAGCAGGTCGCTGTGCCAGATGCCGTGCTTGCTGTGCTCGCCGCCCGTGTTGGTCTTGTTGCTGTGGCCGTGGCCGAAGCCGGGGTTGATGCGCAGCCACACGGGATGGCCGGGCGAGGCCTGGGCCAGCTGGTGCAGCATGTCGATGGAGCCGGCGTTCACGGGCACCTTGTGCTCGGCCACGCAGGCCAGCGTGGCCTCGTCCATCACGTCGGCGGTGAACACGATGTCGCTGTGCAGGTCGTCGCCATGGCCGGCCGCGTAGCCGGCGGCCAGCGCACGCAGGATTTCGCCGCGCGATACCGCATCCACCTTCACGCCCTGCTCGCGCATCAGCCGCAGGATGTGGATGTTGGAGCAGGCCTTCTGCGCAAAGCGGATGGTGTCGAAGGCCTTGAGCTGGGCGATGCGCGCGCGGATGGTGGCGGCGTCATAGACCCACAGCGGCGTGCCGTGCTGGTCGGCCAGGGCCCAGAGCTGGGCGGGCGAGAAGGGATTGGACATGGTGTCTCTTTCAGGGGAACTGCTGCGCATGATGGTGGATGTCAGTCATTCAGTCCAATGCTTGTTCTTATGGTGTCTATTTGATTTGGATATGCTTTGGCCATGCAAGACCCCGAGCTGCCGCACACGTCCCCCGAACCCCGCATCTCCCATCGCCACCTGGAGGTGTTTCGCGCGCTCATGCTCAGCGGCAGCGCCACGGCGGCGGCGCAGATGCTGTACAGCTCCCAGCCCACCGTCAGCCGCGAACTGGCGCGCCTGGAAAGCCTGCTGGGCTATGCGCTGTTCGAGCGTGCCCAGGGCCGGCTGCGGCCCACGGCACGCGCCCTGTCGCTGTGGGCCGAGGTGCAGCGCAGCTGGCAGGGGCTGGATCGGGTGGTGGAGCATGCGCTGGCCCTGGGGCGTCCGCACCAGGCGCGCATCAACGTGCTGTGCCTGCCCGCCCTCAGCCATGCGCTGTTGCCTGCAGCGCTGGCGCGGCTGCATGCGGAGCATGGCCCAGTGGCCGTCAGCGTGGCCACGCAGGAGGCGCCGCTGCTGCAGGAGTGGATGGCCGCCCAGCGCTACGACCTGGGCCTGGCCGAACTGGCCGAGGCGCCGCCCGGCACGCGTGCTCTGGCTTTGCCCGCCATGGACGAGGTGGCCGTGCTGCCGGCAGGGCATGCGCTGGCGGCCCGCCCGGTGCTGGAGGCGGGCGACTTTGCGGGGGAGGGCTTCATCAGCCTGGCGCGAGACGACCCCTATCGCCAGCAGATCGATGCCGTGTTCGAGCAGGCCGGCGTGCAGCGCCAGCTGCACCTGGAGACCCACAGCGCCGTGGCGGTCTGCGCCATGGTCCAGCATGGCCTGGGCGTGGCCATCGTCAATCCGCTGACGGCGCGAGTCTGCGCCGGGCCGCAGCTGGTGGTGCGGCCGCTGGCGTTTTCCATTCCCTTCCAGGTCCATGCGCTGCTGCCGCTGCACCGGCCGGCCGTGGCCGAGGTGCAGTGGCTGGTGGACGCACTCGCCGCCGAGGTGGCCGCGGTCGCTTGAAGTGGGGTGGGCGACTTCAGCGCGCCGCGTCCTTCAGGCTGGCTGCGTTGTCTGCCGCCGGCTCGGGCGGCAGGCCCCACTCCATCCAGTCGTCGCCAAAGATTTCCACCGGGTGCTGTGTGCGGTCCGATCCATTGCCGCAGGCCAGCTCGTCGCGGGCGCAGTAGCGGTCGCAACCCCAGCAGGTGCGCTCGGGATGGGCGGGGTGGATGGGGAATTTCCTGGCCATGGCATCCAGCTTGGACTGCCATGGCCGCCAGGGTTTTGCGCTGGATCAGAATTCCAGGTTGTCGATCAGGCGCGTCTTGCCCAGGCGCGCGGCGCCCAGGGCCACCAGTGGTGCACCGGCCAGTTGCGCGCCCTCGGCGGGGGGCTGCAGGTCACGGCGCAGGCGCACGGTCAGGTAGTCGGGCTCCCAGCCCTGGGCGGCCAGGGATTGCATGGCCCAGGCTTCCAGTTCGGCCAGCGGCGCCTGGCCCGCACGCGCGGCATCGGCCAGTTGCTTGAGCGCCAGCGACAGCGCCATGGCCTGCTGCCGCTCGTCGTCGCTCAGGTAGCCGTTGCGCGAACTCAGCGCCAGGCCGTCGTCGGCGCGCGCCGTGTCGCCGGCCACGATGTTCACGGGCAGGGCGAACTGCTCGACCATGCGGCGGATCACCATCAACTGCTGGTAGTCCTTTTTGCCGAACACGGCCGTGCCGCCGCCGCTGGCGAAGAACACGGCCGAGAACAGCTTCATCACCACGGTGCACACGCCCGTGAAAAAGCCGGGGCGGAAATGGCCTTCGAGGATGTCGGCCAGCTGCGCATCGGGCTGGATCTTGAAGGTCTGCGGCTCGGGGTAGAGATCGGCTTCGCGCGGGGCGAACAGCAGGTCGCAGCCTTCGGCCTCCAGCTTGGCGCAGTCGGCCTCCCAGGTGCGCGGATAGCTGTCGAAATCCTCGTGCGGCAGGAACTGCAGGCGGTTCACGAAGATGCTGGCCACGGCAATGTCGCCGTGCTGGCGCGCGGCGCGCACCAGGGACAGGTGGCCGTCGTGCAGATTGCCCATGGTGGGCACGAAGGCGGGGCGGCCCTTGCTGGCCAGGATGGCGCGCAGGTCGGCGATGGAGTGGACGATTTGCATGGGAAAGCGGGGAAGCGGGGAAGCGGGAAAGCGGGGGAACGGGAAGCGGGAAGCGGAAAAACGGACCGTGCAACCTGCCGGACTACCAAGCGTGCTTGCTGTCGTCGGGGAAGCTGCCGTTCTTCACGGCATGCACATAGGCCTCGAAGGCGCCCTTGACGCTGCCCGCATCGGCCATGAAGTTGTGCACGAAGCGGGCCATCTTGCCCAGGTTCACGCCCAGCATGTCGTGCAGCACCAGGACCTGGCCGGCCGTGCCGCTGCCCGCGCCGATGCCGATGGTGTGGCAGTGCGGCAGCTCGGCCGTGAGTTCGCGCGACAGCTGTGCCGGCACCATCTCCAGCACCAGCATGGAGGCGCCTGCATCCTGCAGCTCCAGCGCATGGCGGCGCAGCGTGGCCGCGCCCTCGTCGCTCTTGCCCTGGACGCGGTAGCCGCCCAGCGCATGCACGGTCTGCGGCGTCAGGCCCAGGTGGGCGCAGACGGGCACGCCGCGCTCGACCAGGAATTGCACGGTGGGCGCGGTCCAGCCGCCGCCTTCGAGCTTGACCATATGGGCGCCGGCCTGCATCAGCTCGCAGGCGCTGCGCATGGCCTGCTCGCGGCTTTCTGCGTAGCTGCCATAGGGCATGTCGGCGATCAGCCAGGCCGTGCCCTGCACGCGGTGCAGGCCGCGCGCCACGCTGGCGGTGTGGTAGCACATGTCCTGCAGCGACACGCCCACGGTGCTGTGCAGGCCCTGGCAGACCATGCCCAGCGAATCGCCCACCAAAATGCACTCCACGCCGGCTGCATCGGCCACGGCCGCGAAGGTGGCGTCATAGGCGGTGACCATGGTGATCTTCTCGCCGGCCTCGCGCATCTGCGCCAGGCGCGGAAGGCTCACGGGGCGGCGCTGGGGCAGCGGCGAGGCGGGAGGGATGGTGCCGTAGGGCGTGCCGGCGGTGACGGGGGCTTGGGTCATGGGGCGCTCGGAGGGGGATGGAATTGCCGCGAGTCTATGCGATGCGCGCGGGGGGCACCTGTCCCTGAGCTGTCCTTTGCTTTTCCGTCACCTTTCGGGCAGGCCACGCCATCGGCGCCACAGCGGAGACAGCAGGGCCACGAGCATGGCCGTGCTGGCTGCCACGGCAGGCGCGCCCGTCAGCAGGTCCAGCCAGTGCTGGGTATCCGTCCAGGGGCCTGCGCTGCCGGTGGGGTGTGGCAACAGCAGTCTGGACCACTCAGACCAGGCGGCGGCGAGCCATATCAGGGCCAGCGACATGCCCAGGGCCAGCAGGACCGCGCCGGCCCAGGGGCGCTTGAGCACACGGATGCGCAGCCAGGCGACCGATATCAGCGCGGCTGGAAACAGCCCCAGCACATAGAGGTTGGTGATTCCCAGCATCCCGGCCAGCACGCTGCCAAGCAAGGTCAGGACCAGGCATGCGCCCCAGGCCACCAGCTGCATGACAGGCATCAGGCGCACCAGCACCAGGGCCAAGGCAAGGAAAAAGCCAACGCTGGCGGCCGCAAGCAACTGGGACATCCTTGGCCATTCGTCGTCGCGGGACCTGTCAGCGCGCCGCAGATGGCTTTCCTGGTAGGCCGGCAGGGCGAGGCCGTAGCGCGCGTGCTTCCATTGCACATGCTGCAGCGGGCTCCACCGGATGTCGAACCTCTCCAGCGGGATGAGCCACTTGCGGTTGTTCTGGGCCAGATAGACATCAAAGCATTTGCGCGGATCCGGCTCCAGATCCGAAGGCCTGCTGCGACCCAGGGTTGGTTTGCAGTTGGAATCCTGTGCCCTGGATGCCTTCTCGCCATTCCCTGGTTGCGGGTTCGCGGCCAGGTAGGCGCGCCATTCCTGGGCCAGGGGGGATTGCAGCGCGCTGCGGTAGCTGGCCAGCAGGTGCTCCGCCTGGTCCTGGGCGGAGCTGGCAGACTGGCGCACATAGCCTCTGGCCTGCAATGGCTGGCCGTAGCGCTCCAGCGTCGCGGCAATCGCGGCCTGGTCTCCGCGCATCAACCAGACCAGGGCCTGGATGCTCGGGTACTTCGCCGGATCGACCTCTTCCTCGCGCAGCACACGTATCCATTCCACGAGCATGGCCGCCTGGCGTGGCGTGACAAGCGCCTCCAGGGCTGCGACTTGCTCGACAGTCTGGATCTGTGCACTGACATCCGTGTCCGACCATTGGCGCTGCATCCGCATTTCATAGATGGGCGAAAAGGCGATCGCAGGCGCGAACAATAGCGATAGGAACAAGGCTCCCCACAGGTACTCCCAGCACAGGCCCCAGCGGCCCACGGGGGCGTGTTCGCGCCAGCGGTTGTGGATGCGCACGCGCAGCAACCACCACAGCGCCAGGCCGATCGCCACGATGCAGGCCACGACGGAGCCGATGTCCAGCGCCAATTGCTCGGGCGTTTGCTGTGCCGTGGACGCAACGCCGGGCAGGGACCCCATCCAGCGCGCGGGTTCGGCCATCCACTGCATCCAGATGCCCAGCACCAGCACGCACCACAGCAGCGCCAGCGGCAGATACCAGTGCAGCCGCAACTGCCACAGCAGGGGGCAGCGCATCAGCACCCATTGGTCCCAGCGGTTCGTCATATCGGAAAAACGTGGCATGGCTCAGTCCCTCACGAACAGGCGGCGGGTGGATGCGGTGATGTCGCGGAAATAGCGCACGGGCATCTGTGCCTGCACGGCCTGCGCCAGGAACTGCGCTGCCGTGAAGGGCTCGTGAAAGCTCACGATGTGGGTTTGGCCGCTGAGCTGGTGCGTATGGGATGGCAGCCGGTCCAGCCAGGGTTTCAGTTGCGCCATGGCCCAGCCGGTCTCGAACTCGATGGCGCAGCCTTGCATGGCGGCAAAGCTCTGCTGGACGCTGCGCGGCTGGCCTTGCTCCAGGAACAGCACCTGGTCGGCTACCTTTTCCACCTCGTACAGCTGCTGTGAACTCAGCACCAGGGCCATGGGTTGCCAGGGCGAGCGCGCCAGCGACTGCAGATCGGTCAGCAGGGTCTGCTGGGCGTTGATGTCCAGGTTGGCCAGCGGCTCGTCCAGCAGCAGCACGCGCGGCCGGCAGAGCAGGGCGCGCGCCAGCTCGAAGCGCATCTTGTAGCCCGAGGACAGCTGTTTCCACTGGTGGCCCCGGAAGGCGCGCAGCCCCAGCTGCGCGATGACCAGCTGTACCAGGCAGATGTTGCGTGGGCCCACGGCGCCATGGCTGCGCGCGGCGAATTGCAGATGGTCCATCAGGCGCCCGCTCCAGACGGCCGGGCGCTGGGGGATATAGGCGAGCTGGGTGCGCAGCAGGTAGGCATCGGCGGCAGGAACGCCCCAGTCCAGCTGCCCCGCGTCGGGCGCCAGATCGGCGGCCAGCAGGCGCAGCAAGGTGGTCTTGCCGTTGCCGTTCTCGCCCACCAGTCCCAGGATGGTGCCGGGCTCCACGGCCACATCCACCGGCCCCAGCGCAAAGCCGCCGCGCCGGTAGCGCTTGACCAGTTGCCGTCCCAGTATGCGGTGCGCACGGTATGCACGGTGCGCGCTGGGAGGTGCGGAATCGGCCTGCAGCGCCTGGCCCGGGGCATGGGCGGCATGCAGGGCGTCGAAAACCTGCTGCACCAGCGCGTGGCGGGGCTCTGCGCCGGAATCGGCCGCGAGGCCATCCCAGGCGTCCAGCGCAGTCAGCAGGCTCTGCTGCACGGCGGTTTCGGCGGGCAGGGCGGCGTCTATGAGTGCACGCCAGGCCCCATGCCATTGCTGGCTGGCGATCGCCTGTTCCACGGATTGCGCCCAGGCCGCCACGGTGGCCTGCGGGCGCGCGGGTGGTCGTGCCGATTCGATGCTCGCTTCCATGAAGCCCTCCCTTTTTTCTGTGCTGCGCGGTGCGGCCATCCGGGGAGCCGGACAGTGCGATTCCCGGCGCGCGACGAGTCTATGCGATCCCGCTATGCTGTACTTCCCGCGACGGACGACAGGGCCCGCACAGGCCCTGCGGATGCGCTTCAACGGTGTTGCACCATGTCCGGTTCCTTACAGACATCTCCACTTCTTCCCGCCGTGGCCTGGCAGGGCCTGCGCCAGGTCCATGTGCTGCAAAGCCTGTCCGACGAGCGCCTGGCCGAACTGGCCGCGCAATGCCGCTGGCAGCATCTGGCGCTGCACCAGACGCTGGAGGGCGCGTACACCGATCAGCGTCTCTACATGCTCGTGCAGGGCGGCTTGCGCGTCAGCAGCTATGCCCCCAACGGGCGCGGGCTCACGCTGGGCGAGATTGCCCAGGGCGTGTTCTTCGGCGGTCTGCCGCAGCAGCAGGCGGGCTGCACGGCCATGCCCCTGGTGGTGGAGGCAGGCGTCCCCAGCCTGATTGCCTCGCTGGCCCATGAGGATGTGGAAGCCCTGCTCATGAACGAGCCCCAGGTCCTGCGCGCCTTCATCGGCCGGCTCAGCGATCTGGCCGTGGCGCTGGCGCGCCGCATGGTGGATCTGGGAACGCTGTCGGTGCGCAGCCGCCTGCATACCCAGTTGCTGGAACGTGCCGAGCGCGCGGGCATCGACCAGGGGCAGGCCCTGCTGGCGCCCGCACCCCGGCAGACCGATCTGGCGCTGATGCTGGGCTCCAGCCGCGAGGAAGTGGCGCGCGAGATGTCGCGCCTGGTGCGCCTGGGCCTGCTGCGGCGCGAAGGCCGCAACCTGCGCATCTGCCATGTCGAAGGCCTGCGCGTGCTGCTCGAGGAAGCGCGCTGAGTCTTGTCTGCCGCGGCTGTTTCAAGCCGCGAAAAACACTGTTTCTAGAACGCGTGAATCGGCCTTCTGTCGAGGGGTGCACGGGTGAAAAGGCAGCGGGCCGCCCGGGCCGGATGCCAAAACACGTGAGAAAACGCACAGACGAAGAATGCTGCAGCGCCGCATAGTACGTTCATGCCGTGAGGAAATGAATGCCGAGCGGCCTTTTGAAAGGATCTGACATGCGTACCCTCTCCGCTGCACTGGCCGCCCTGACCCTGGGCCTCGCCGGCACTGCAATGGCCCAAGAAGCCGTTTCCCCCTCGTCCTCCGCCACCGCAGGCCTGAGCCGCGCCGAAGTGCTGGCCGACCTCGAGATGTGGCACCAGGCAGGCATGACCTACCTGCCCTCGCCCTCGGCTGACCGCGAAATCGGCTACAACTCGGCCGAATACCAGCGCGGCCTGGCCCGTTACCAGCAACTGCGCAGCGGCCCCGCCTACCGCGAGGCCGTGGCCCGCCTGGAAGGCCAGCACACCGTCACGCAGAAGTGATGTGAATGGATATGGGTCCGGCATGGTGCCGGGCCTGTTGGTGGAAAGCGTCCTTTCGGTACGCTTGGTTTGGCGCCCTTCGGGGCGCTTTTTTGTTTCCCTCGCTCTACACTGGGCGGCCCCGTGTCAGTGGCTGCTATCGATAGCGAAGCTGCTGATGCAAGTACAGCATGCGTTGACGGCCGTTTTGTGAAGTTTCTGATCGATTTTCCCAACCCCCATGACGGTTCGGCCGCCCGGCTGCGCCATGGCTTCGGGCCGCCGCTGCGCAGCCTGGCAGCCCATGCGCCCGAGCAGGTGCGCGGCGTGCTTGACGCCGTGCAGCAGGCCGCCCAGGCCGGCCTGTGGTGCCTGGGCTGGGTGCGCTACGAGGCGGCGGCGGCCTTTGACGCGGCCTACGCCGGCGCCCTGCATGCCACGCCGCCAGGCGAGCCGCTGGCCTGGTTTGCCGTCTTCGACGGCCCCCGGCCCTGGCCTGAAGACGCGGATGCAGTCGAGACCGGCCCTCAGGTGCAATCTCAGGCGCAATCTCAGGCGCAATGGCAGCCCGGCCTGGAGCGTGCCGATTTCGATGCCGCCGTTGCGCGCATCCACGAGGCGATTGCGGCCGGTGACTGCTATCAGATCAATTACACGGCCCAGTTCATGGGCCGGCTGCTGGGCGACATCCCATCGCTGTTCGCCGCGCTGCGACGCGCCCAGCCCGGCGGCTACGTGGCCTGCATGGACAGCGGCGACGAGCAGGTGCTGTCCGTCTCGCCCGAGCTGTTCTTCGACTGGGATGGCGAGCGCATCCTCACGCGCCCCATGAAGGGCACGGCGCCCCGTGGCGCCACGCCTGCACAGGACGAGGCGAATGTCCAGGCCATGCGTTCCTCGCCCAAGGAGCGGGCCGAGAACGTGATGATCGTGGACCTGCTGCGCAACGATGTCTCGCGCATTGCCGAGCCTTTCAGCGTCCAGGTGCCGCGCCTGTTCCATGCCGAACCCCTGCCCACCGTGTGGCAGATGACGTCCGACGTGCAGGCGCGCACGCGGCCCGGCACCGGCCTGGCGGACGTGTTTGCGGCGCTGTTTCCCTGCGGCTCCATCACGGGCGCGCCCAAGCGCCAGGCCATGCGGCTCATCCACGAGCTGGAATCGGGTCCGCGCGGCGTCTACTGCGGCGCCGTGGGCGTGGTGCGGCCCGGCACCACTGCAGGGCGCGTGCACGCCATCTTCAATGTGCCCATACGCACGGTGGTGGCGCGTGGCACGCAACTGCGCTGCGGCATCGGCAGCGGCATCACCTCGGGCGCCGAGGCGCCTGCCGAATGGCAGGAATGGCGGCACAAGAGGGCTTTTCTGGACAAGGTGTGAAAGGGCGTGCAGCCATGGCGGATACGGACTTCGATTTCGAAATTCTGGAAACCCTGGCCCTGCGGGATGGCGGTTTCATCCACCTGCAGCGCCATGTGACGCGCATGCAGGACGCGGCGCGGCATTTCGGCCGGCCCTGCACGGATGCCGTGCTGGAGCAGGCATTGCAGCAACTGCGCCAGGCGCACGCCAGCGGCCACTGGCGCGTGCGCCTGGCGCTGGAGGCCACGGGGCGGATACAGACCCAGGCGGCGCCGCTGCCGCCTTCGGCCACGCCTGTTCGGCTGGCGCTGGCCGACCGGCCCATCGCCAATGCGGTGGCGCGTGGCGACTGGGTGCGTTTCAAGACCTCGCGCCGCGCGCACTACGACAGCCTGCAGCCCACCGATGCCTCGGTGTTCGACACCGTGCTCCACAACGAGGACGGCGAGATCACCGAGGGCACGCGCGGCAACATCGCCGTGCTGCTGGCGGGCCGCTGGGTGACCCCGCCGCTGTCCAGCGGCCTGCTGCCCGGCGTGGGCCGCGCGGTGGCGCTGGACGAGGGCCGCGTGGTGGAGCACCTGGTGCGGCTGGACGATCTGCCGCGCGTGCAGGGCTGGGCCTTCGTCAACAGCCTGCGCGGCTGGCTGCCGGCGGTTCTGCGCTGAATTGCAGGCCAGGGCCACGGGCGGAACTCATGGTTTTCAGGGATGGATTCCACAAGGTAATGTCAGACAATCGGTGAACATTGTTGAGCAATATCATTTTGATTGTTGGCTGATACCTGCCTCTCCTGAGATCGATCCATGCATGAATTCCGTATTTCCCGCCGCGCGCTGATCAGCGCCGCGGCTGTCCTGGCGGCAGGGCCGCTGTGCGCCCAGACCACCTATCCCAACAAGCCCATTCGCGTCGTCGTCGGCTACGCGGCAGGCGGCTCGGTCGACCTGGTGGGGCGCGTGGTGGGTGACATCCTGGCCAAGCACCTCAATGCGACCGTCGTGGTCGACAACGTGCCCGGTGCCGCCGGCGTGGTGGCCGCGCAGCGCGTGGTCGGTGCCAAGGCCGACGGCTATACCCTGCTCGCAGGCTCCAGCAACGAATTGGCGGGCACGAAGTTCGTCAACGCCGCGCAGAAGTACGACCCGGCCACGGACCTGACCGGCATCGCGCTGACCGGCGTGCTGCCCAACCTGTGGGTGGCTGGCACCAAGATGCCGGCCAAGACCATCGACGAGTTCATCGCCCTGGCCAAGGCCCATCCCGGCAAGTACAGCTACGGCAGCCCGGGCATCGGGTCCACGCCGCATTTCTCGGGCGAGCTGATCAAGAAGATTGCCGGGGTGGACATCGTCCATGTGCCCTACAAGGGATCGGCCGCGATGACCAGCGACCTGGCCGGCGGCAACCTGGATTTCGCCATCGTCTCTCCCTCGGTGGCGGCTCCGTTCATCCAGAGCGGCAAGATCAAGGCCCTGGGCGTGACCACGGCCCACCGCATCGCCATGATGAAGGACGTGCCCGCACTGGGCGAGAACGCAGCGCTCAAGGGCTACGCGCTGAGCGGCTGGTTCGGGCTGGCGGGTCCCAAGGACCTGCCTGCCGATGTGGTGGCCAGTCTGCAGAAGGCCTTGAAGGCGGGCCTGGCCGATCCGGCGATGCGCGCGCGCCTGGAAGGGGCGGGCATCATTGCCCCCACGGGCGACGAAAACCTGGCCCAGATCATCCGTACCGACATGGGCAAGTACGCCGAACTGGTCAAGTTCGCCAGGATCACGCCGGAAAACTGAAGCACGGCCTGCCGCCATGAAAAACGCCTCGTTCCCCGAGGCGTTTTTTCATTCGGGCCTGTGCCGGGCATGCAGGGACAGCAGCCCCTCGAACGCATCGCGCAGCGGCTGCAGCGACGGGCCGGCAGGCGCCAGCCGTTGCAGCGCGCAGGCCGCTGCCTCCAGCGTGGACAGCTGGCCCGGCGCATGGGCCTTGCGCAGGGCGCCGTAGCGCGAGGCGGGCAGGTCGCCCTGCAGTGCCAGGCGCGGCAGGGCCTGCAGGCCGGGGTTGAGGTAGAGCATCTTGCGGCTCTTGCGCCAGGTGGCGTCCAGCACCACCAGGCGCAGGTCCTCGGGGCATGGCGCGGGCTGCGGCCAGGGCGCTTGCCTGGCCAGGCCCAGCTGATCGCCGTGCGGCGTATCCGGATAGAGCAGTACGGCCTGCCGCGGGGCGTCGCCGGCCTGCCAGGGCGCGTGCAGCAGTGCCTGCAACTGCGCTGGCTCGAAGGCCTCGCCCACTGCCAGGCGGCTGGCGGGCAGGCACAGGTGCAGCAGCCGGCCCGTGCCCTTGGCCTGCAGTTCTTCCTCGGGATGCTGGAGCACCAGCAGCTGCACCGCATGCGGCACCGGCTGCACCAGGGGGCACAGGCAGGTGCGCTCAGGGCGCAGGCATTGCGCGCAGCGTGCGCGGGTGCTCACGGCGGACAAGGCCCGGCGCCTGCCTTACAGGCGACCCTTGTAGTAGCTGGGCTTGTCCATGTCGGCGATTTCCACGCTGAGCTGGACCATCATGCCGGCCGGCTGGGGCGTGAGGCGGCGCAGCACCGCGGCAATGCCTTCGGACAGTTCCTTCTTGGCCGTGTCGGTACGGCCCGCCAGCAGGCGCAGCTGCACGTGGACGAAGCCGCGGTTGGCCGGTGCCGAGCCGATCTCGAACTGGCTGACCGGCAGCAGGCGGGCCTTGACGTCGGCCTCGTCCAGGATGCTGGGGTGGCCGCAGACGAAGGCGTTGAGTTCGGTCAGCAGTTGCTGGCCGGGCAGGCCGGCGAGGTTGTCGGTGTATTCGACGTAGAGATGGGGCATGGATGTCTCCGTTCCGGTGGTGAAGAGGGATTCAGGGCAGGGGTGGGGCCAGGCGCGAGACCTCGTCCAGCGCCGTCAGCAGCAGCTGCACGTCGATGCGCGTGTGGGAGGCCGACAGCGCGATGCGCAGCCGCGCCGTGCCTTCGGGCACGGTGGGCGGGCGGATGGCGGGCACCCACAGGCCGCGCTCGCGCAGGCCCTCCATCACGGCCAGGGCCGTGGCGTTGGAGCCTATGACCAGGGCCTGCACGGCGGTGCGCGAAGGCAGCAGCTGCCAGCCCGTGCGCGCCAGCAGCGGCGTGAGGCCGGCGCGCAGCTCGGCAATGCGTTCGGCCAGGGCCTCGCGGCGCTCGTCCTCGGCCTCGATCAGGGCCACGCTGGCCTGCAGCGCGCTGGCCAGCATGGGCGGCGCGGCCGTGGCGAAGATGTAGCTGCGCGTCTTTTGCAGCAGCCATTCGACCAGCATGTCGCTGCCCGCGACAAAGGCACCGGCCACGCCAGCGGCCTTGCCCAGCGTGGCCATGTAGAGCACGCGCGGCGAGGCATTTGCGCCCGTCAGTCCCGCCTCGGCCAGGCTGCCCCGGCCTTGTGGGCCGAGCACGCCGAAGCCATGCGCGTCGTCAAGCAGCAGCAGCGCGTCGTACTGCTCGCACAGCGCCAGCAGGCCGCGGATGTCGGCCACGTTGCCGTCCATGCTGAACACGGCATCGCTGATGACCAGCTTGCGCCGGGCCGTGCTGGCGGCCAGTTGCGCGGCCAGGTCGCCCAGGTCGGCATGGGCATAGCGGTGGACCTGGGCGCGCGACAGGCGTGCGCCGTCGATCAGGCAGGCGTGGTTGAGCGCATCGGAGAACAGGGCATCGCCAGCACCCACCAAGGCCGGCACGATGCCGGCATTGGTGGCGTAGCCCGCATAGAAGTAGAGCGCGCGCGGCAGCTGCACGAAGTGCGCCAGCTGTTCCTCCAGCGCGGCGTTGGCCGTGCTGTGCCCGCTGACCAGGGGCGAGCCGCCCGAGCCCACGCCAAAGGCCTGGGCGCCCGCGCAGGCGGCGCGCACCAGGGTGGGGTGGCCGGCCAGGCCCAGGTAGTCGTTGCTGCAAAAGGCCAGCATGGGGCGGCCGTCCACCTCCATGTGGGCGCCGCTGGCGGCGCCCTGCAGCGGCGCCGTGGCGCGGCGGCGGCGGCGCAGGTGGGCCGCGTCGAGCTCGGCGATGCGCGCGGGGATGTCGTCCAGCCAGGAGCCGCTCATTGCCATTGCTCCGGCAGGGTGTAGGTGGTGGCGCGCGGGTCGGGGTGCTGCTGGAAGGGGATGTCGGCCAGCAGCGGCGCCTGCAGTTGCCGGTCCAGGTGCTGGCGCAGCCAGGCCATGTTTTCCTCGGGCACCAGCATGGCGGGGTCCACGCGGCTGGCAATCCAGCCGGCCAGGCGCAGGCCGCGTGCGCGGATGGCCTCGGCCGTGAGGGCGGCGTGGTTCAGGCAGCCCAGCCGCAGGCCCACGACCATGACCACGGGCAGGTCCAGCGCGCAGGCCAGGTCGGCGCCCGAGAGCTGGTCGGACAGCGGCACGAGAAAGCCGCCCGCGCCTTCCACCACCACGGCGTCGGCCTGTTCGGCCAGGCGCCGGTAGCTGTCCACGATGTGTGCGATCTCTATGGAGCGGCCCGCGCGCTGCGCGGCGATGTGCGGCGACATGGGATCGGGCAGCAGCACGGGGTTGTCGAGTTCGGGCGGCACGGCCAGGGTGGAGGCGGCGCGCAGCGCCAGCGTGTCCTCGTTGGCCCAGCCGCCGTGGCCGTCGGGCTCGGCGCCTGCGGCCACGGCCTTCATGCCCACCACGCGGGCATGGTGGCGGGCCAGCGCATGCAGCAGCCCGCAGGAGGCCAGGGTCTTGCCCACGCCCGTGTCGGTGCCGGTGACAAAGCAGCCAATGGTGCGGTGGGCGTTCACGAATGGTTCTCCTGGGCCAGGGTGTCTTCAAGGGCGGCCAGCGCGCTGGCGGTCAGGTGCTGCACGGCTTCTTCGTCCAGCAAATAGGGAGGCATGGCGTAGAAGGTGTTGCTGATCGGGCGCAGCAGCAGCCCGCGCTCCAGCGCGGCTGCGCTGTAGCGGCGCGAGAAGTCGGGCAGCGAGGTCTGCACATCCCAGGCCCAGATCATTCCCTGGCGCCGTGCGTGGCGCACGCGGGCGTGCTGGTTCAAAGGGGCGAAGGCGCCGTCCAGCGTTTGCGCCAGCGCGAGGTTGGCGTTGATGGCATCGGTCTGCTCGAACAGCTCCAGCGTGGCCAGGGCCGCACGGCAGGCCAGCGGGTTGCCGGTGTACGAGTGCGAGTGCAGAAAGCCGCGCGCCACGGAATCGTCGTAGAAGGCGGCGTAGACGGCCTCGGTGGTCAGCACGGCCGACAGGGCCAGCGTGCCGCCCGTCAGGCCCTTGGACAGGCAGATGAAGTCCGGCCGTATGCCGGCCTGCTGGTGGGCGAACATGCTGCCCGTGCGGCCGAAGCCCACGGCGATCTCGTCCACCACCAGGTGCACCTCGTAGCGGTCGCA
The DNA here is from genome assembly GCF_018437695.1 of Delftia sp. WY8. NCBI lineage: Bacteria > Pseudomonadati > Pseudomonadota > Betaproteobacteria > Burkholderiales > Comamonadaceae > Delftia > Delftia sp. WY8. The sequence goes on along the minus strand of NZ_CP049795.1, from coordinate 2,122,059 downwards.
CAGGGCGCGCGCCAGGCGCAGGTATTCGGGGTCGTGCATGGCCATGCCGGCCGCGCACTGCACCAGCGGCTCGACGATGAGTGCGGCCGTGGTCTCGTGGTGCTGCTCCAGCCACTGGCGCAGGCCTTCGGCGGCGCGCCGTGCCACATCGACCGGGCTTTCGCCGCCTTGCGCGCCGCGTGCATCGGGGCTGGGCACGGTGTCGGCCAGGCGCACCAGGGGGGCATAGGCTTCGCGGAAGATGGGAATATCGGTCACGGCCAGCGCGCCCACGGTTTCGCCGTGGTAGCCGCCGGCCAAGCCGGCAAAGCGGCTCTTGGCGGGGCGGCCCAGGTTGCGCCAGTAGTGCGCGCTCATCTTGAGGGCGATCTCGGTGGCCGATGCGCCGTCGCTGCCGTAGAAGGCATGGCCCAGGCCGGTGAGCGTGGCCAGTCGTTCGGACAGCTCCACCACGGGCGCGTGCGTGAAGCCGGCCAGCATCACATGGTCCAGCCGGGCGAGCTGCTCGGTGAGCGCGGCCTGGATGTGCGGATGGCTGTGGCCGAAGAGGTTGACCCACCAGGAGCTGACGCCATCCAGGTAGCGGCGTCCTTCGGTGTCGTGGAGCCAGGGGCCCTGGGCACGCGCGATGGCGATGGGGGGCGCGGCCTCGTGCCGCTTCATCTGGGTGCAGGGGTGCCACACAGCCGCAAGGCTGCGGGCGGCAAGCGATTGAGTCATCGCGCGATTGTCACACCGCAGCGCAGCTCACAGCTGCTGCGTGGGCACGTGGTGGCGCAGCTCGACCTGGCGGTTGGCATCGTCCACGAAGACCAGCTGGGGCCGGTGCTCGGCCACGTCGGTCTCATGCACCTGGGCAAAGGACGCAATGATCAGCAGATCACCCACGGCAGCACGGCGCGCGGCCGAGCCGTTGACCGAGATCATGCCGCTGCCGCGCTGGCCCTTGATGGCATAGGTGACGAAGCGCTCGCCGTTGTCGATGTTCCAGATGTGCACCTGCTCGTTCTCGACGATGTTGGCGGCGTCCAGCAGGTCCTCGTCGATCGCGCAGGAGCCTTCATAGTGCAGCTCGCATTGCGTGGTCTTGACGCGGTGGATCTTGGATTTGAGCAGGGTGCGGAACATGTTTTGTCTCTCGAGGGGGCGCTTGGGCGCGATCTTGACGGTGGCGGGGACTGGCAAAAAAAGCCACCAAGTCTATCTGCGAACCGCCAAACCCATGATGGCCGTGGAGTTGCTCTTCGGGGGGCGGCTCTCTGGCAGGCCTGGCTTGAGGTCAGCCCAGATCCAGCACGCAGCCATCGCCGATGCTGTCGCGCCATACGCGGATGCGGCTGGGAGCGGGCTGCAGGTCGGCCAGGGAATCGGCAATGAACAGGCACAGGTTTTCCAGCGTGGGCTTGCCCAGGCCGGGGATTTCGTCGAGGAAGCGGTGGTCCAGCGCGTCGCCCAGGGTCTTCAGGCGCGAGCGCAGGTAGCCCAGGTCGATCACCATGCCGTTGTCCGGGTTGCGCGGGCCGGTGACGCTGACTTCGGCGTAGTAGGTGTGGCCGTGGATGCGGCGGCTGCTCTCGGTCTCGATGGCGCGCTCCAGCGTGTGGGCGGCGTCGAAGAAAAAGCGCTGGTGAACGGTGAACTGCATGGCAAAAATCAGCGGATGCCGGTGAGCTTGTGGGTCTGCAGGCTCAGGCGCCAGGCCGGGTGCTGCAGGCATTGCGCTATGCAGGCGGCCGTGTTGTCGGCCTGCAGGACGTTGTCCATGGGCTGCAGGAAATAGTGGTCGAAACGGGTGCCGGCCTCGATGGCCTGCAGATCGAAGCCGGGCTGCGGCCAGACCAGCTTGAGCTCCTGGCCGCTGCGCTGCACCCAGTCGGCGCCCGCCTTGGGGCTGATGCACAGCCAGTCGATGCCCTCGGGCGCGGCCACGGTGCCATTGCTTTCCACGGAAATGCGAAAGCCGCGCGCATGCAGGGCCGCGATCAGGGGCTCGTCCACCTGCAGCAGGGGCTCCCCCCCGGTCAGCACCACCATGCGGTGCCGGCTGTCGCCGGCCGGCCACTGGGACAGGATGCGTTCTGCCAGGGCGTCGGCCGTGGCGAACTTGCCGCCCAGCGTGCCGTCGGTGCCCACGAAGTCGGTGTCGCAGAACTGGCAGATGGCGCTGGCGCGGTCCTGCTCGCGGCCGGTCCAGAGGTTGCAGCCTGTAAAGCGGCAGAACACGGCCGGCGTGCCGGCCTGGCCGCCCTCGCCCTGCAGGGTGTAGAAGATTTCTTTGACGCTGTAAGTCATGGTGCATGGAGGCCGGTGGTGCCGGCCTGTCGGTGTGCGCGTGCCTGTATCCGTGCCCGCTAGACGGGCGTATAGGCCAGGCGCACGTAGATGGGCGCAAAGGCTTCGGCCTGGGTGATCTCGATCAGCGTTTCCTTGGCCAGCTCCAGCAGGGCGATGAAGGTCACGACCAGCACGGTCGAGCCTTTCTCGGGCTGGAACAGGGTCTCGAACTCGACAAAGCGCCGGCCCTGCAGGGCCTTGAGCACCTGGCTCATGTACTCGCGCACCGAGAGTTCCTCGCGCGTGATCTTGTGGCTTTGCACAAGCTTGGCACGCTTGAGAATGTCGCGCCAGGCCGATTGCAGCTCGGCCACGTCCACATCGGGGAAACGCGGCTGCAGGTTCTGCTCGATATGGACCTGGGCCCGGAGGAAGTCGCGCCCGTAGTGCGGCACCTGGCCCAGCTGTTGGGCGGCCAGCTTGATCTGCTCGTACTCCAGCAGGCGGCGCACCAGTTCGGCGCGCGGGTCCTCGGCTTCCTCGCCATCGTCCTGCTTCTTGGGCGGCAGCAGCATGCGCGACTTGATCTCGATGAGCATGGCCGCCATCAGCAGGTACTCGGCCGCCAGCTCGAGGTTGCGGCTGCGGATTTCGTCGACATAGCGCATGTACTGGCGCGTCACGTCCAGCATGGGAATGTCGAGGATGTTGAAGTTCTGCTTGCGGATCAGGTACAGCAACAGGTCCAGCGGCCCTTCGAAGGCTTCGAGGAAGACCTCCAGCGCATCGGGCGGGATGTACAGGTCCTGCGGCAGGGCGAACAGCGGCTCGCCGTACAGGCGCGCCAAAGCCACCTGGTCGATCACGACCGGTGAATCGTCGCCAGGAGCGGGGGATGCGGCGCCGGCGCCCGCAGGCGCCAGTGCGGACTCAGCCTCGGCCATGCCTTGCTGCGCAGGCATCAGCTGCATGCGCACGGTGCCACAGCGAAACAGGCTGATGTGTCATTGCAGCCGAAATCAGGAGTTCGTCTGGTAGACGTAGGGTTTCTGGTCCACGCGGCCGGCGCGCAGGTCTTCCCAGACTTCGTGGTTCACGTCCTTGTCCCACAGCAGCGAGCGGCCGGCCAGCTGCTGGCTGGGCAGCTCGGGCTTTTGCTTCTTCAGCTCGTTGATGAAGTTCGTGGCGTCGGAACGGTAATCGGGGCGGCGAAAGAATGACATAGACTGATAACCTCTTGAATCGCGTGATTTTACCGGGACACCGCCGATGAACCTAGTCTCCCGTCTTCTGGGCGTTGCCGTGGCCGTGATGGGCATGTTTGGGCTGCCCGGCTGCGATCCCCAAAACATCAAGGAACTCGAAGAAGGCCTGTCCACCGAGGCCGACGTCCGCGCCCGCTTTGGCGAGCCCGAACGCATCTGGACCGAGCCCGACGGCTCGCGCACCTTCGAGTACAACCGCCAGCCCGCCGGCAGCCGCAACTACATGATCACCATCGGCACCGATGGCCGCATGAGCGCGCTGCGCCAGGTGCTGGCGCCGCACAACTTCGAAAAAATCCGCCCCGGCATGGACGAGGAGCAGGTGCGCCGCATGCTGGGCAAGCCTGCCAAGGTCACCACCTACCAGCTCAAGCAGGAAACCGACTGGGACTGGAACTACATCGATCCCCCCACGCGCGACATGGAGTTCACCGTGACCTTCGGCCCCGACGGCCGCGTGCTGCGCAGCGCCGGCCGCGAGAAACTGCACGGCGGAGCCTGACAACAGGCCCTTGCAAGCTCCTGCAAGCCCCTGCGGCGCGCTGTACCCTGCACGCCACAGCGCGCCGGGGCAACAGTCTCTAAAATCCGGGTTTGTACCTATGACACCCCATGGGTACGGTGAAGGCCCCGAACCGGGGTCTTTGCGACGATAGATCTGTCATCACCCCGACAATGTCCACGCCCTCCCTACCCGCTGCCGCGCCCGCTGCGCCTGTTTCGGCCACCGCTTCGCTGCGCCATGGCCTCTTCGAGGATGTCCAGGCCCTCTTCACCGGAACCCTGTTCGTGGGCATCGCCATGATGATGTTCGCCCAGGCGGGGCTTTTGACGGGCAGCACGGCGGGCCTGGCCTTCGTGCTGCACTACGCCACGGGCTGGCCGTTCGGCCTCATCTTCTTCGCGATCAACATCCCGTTCTACTGGTTTGCCTGGACGCGCGTGGGCCGCACCTTCACGGTCAAGACCTTCATCTGCGTGGGCGCGCTGTCGCTGATCACCGAAATGGGGCCGCGCCTCATCCACATCGACTACCTGCACCCGGCCTTTGCCGCCATTGCGGGCGGCCTGCTCATGGGCTCGGGCCTGCTGTTCCTGGCGCGCCACCGCTCCAGCCTGGGCGGCGCCACCATCGCCTCGCTCTACCTGCAGGACCGGTACGGCATCCGCGCCGGCAAGGTGCAGATGGCCATCGACTGCTGCGTGGTGCTGCTGGCGCTGTGGGTCGTGCCCTTCGAGCGCGTGGCCTGGTCGGTGCTGGCGGCCGTGATCATGGGCGTGTTCCTGGCCGTGAGCCACCGGCCCGGGCGCTACGCCGGGCAGTAGCCTCAGGGCGTCAGGGGCTGCCCATCGGGCGTGCGGTAGCGGACCGTGATGCCGCTGTTGTCTGCGGTTGCCCCGTCATCGCTCATCGCATCGACGGCCTTGCCCACTCCCTTGCCGACGATTTTTGCCGTGCCCACGGCCGCATCCGTGGCCAGCCCCACGGCTGAGGCCGTGACGCTGACCGCCGTGGCCGTCACGGCCACCACGGTGCAGCCGGACAGCAGGGCGCTGGCGCACAGGCAAAGAAAAGCCCCCAGGGCCGGGGACCGTGAGGGCTTGCGGGACATGGATGGCTTGCTTCAGTGGATACGCATGCCGGGGGTGGCGCCTGGGAAAGGCTCCAGCACATAGATGCCGGGATTGCTTTTCTCATCGGCGTGGCTGGCGGCCAGCACCATGCCTTCGGAGATGCCGAACTTCATCTTGCGCGGCGCCAGGTTGGCCACCATCACGGTGAGCTTGCCCTGCAGCTGCTCGGGCTGGTACATGCTGGAGATGCCGGAGAACACGTTGCGTGTCTTGCCTTCGCCCACGTCCAGCGTGAGCTGCAGCAGCTTGGTCGAGCCTTCCACGGGCTTGCATTCCACGATCTTGGCGATGCGCAGGTCCACCTTGGCGAAGTCGTCGATGCTGATGGTTTCGGCAATTTCCTCGCCGCCGGGCAGGACCTTCTCGACCACGGGCTCGGGGGCCTCGAACAGGGCCTCCAGCTGCTTGACGTCCACGCGCTGCATCAGGTGCTTGTACAGGCCGATGGCATGGCCGGCGCCCAGCAGGTTCTGTGCGTCGGCGAACTGCAGCGGCGCCACGTTCAGGAAGCCTTCCACCTGTTCGGCCACGGCCGGCAGGATGGGCTTCAGGTAGATGGTCAGCAGGCGGAAGGCCTCGATGCAGGTGGTGCACACGTCCTGCAGGCGGGCGTCCATGCCTTCCTGCTTGGCCAGCTCCCAGGGCTTGTTGGCATCCACGTATTCGTTGACGCGGTCGCACAGCTGCATGATCTCGCGCACGGCGCGGGCCGTGTCGCGGTTCTCGAAGGCCTGGACAACGGCCTCGCTCTGGCCGCGCAGCTGGGCCAGCAGGGCCTGGCCGTCTTCGCTGACCGTGCCCAGCTTGCCGTCGAAGCGCTTGGCGATGAAGCCGGCCGCGCGCGAGGCGATGTTCACGTACTTGCCGATCAGGTCGGAGTTGACGCGGGCCATGAAGTCATCGGGGTTGAAGTCGATGTCTTCATTCTTGCCGTTGAGCTTGGCGCCCAGGTAGTAGCGCAGCCACTCGGGGTTCATCTGCAGGCCCAGGTACTTGAGCGGGTCCAGGCCGGTGCCGCGGCTCTTGCTCATCTTCTCGCCGTTGTTCACAGTCATGAAGCCGTGCACGCAGATCTTGGTGGGCGTCTTGCGGCCGCTGAACTTGAGCATGGCGGGCCAGAACAGCGTGTGGAAGGTGATGATGTCCTTGCCGATGAAGTGGTACTGCTCCAGCGCGGGGTCGGCCATGTAGGCCTCGTAGTCCTCGCCACGGCGGTCCAGCAGGTTCTTGAGCGAGGCCAGGTAGCCCACGGGCGCGTCCAGCCAGACGTAGAAGTACTTGCCCGGCGCATCGGGGATCTCGATGCCGAAGTAGGGCGCGTCGCGCGAGATGTCCCAGTCGCCCAGGCCCTCGCTGGTCGTGCCGTCCGGGTTGGTGCGCACGCTGAACCATTCCTTGATCTTGTTGGCCACCTCGGGCTGCACATGCTGGCCGTCCTGGGTCCATTCGGTCAGGAATTCCACGCAGCGCGGGTCCGACAGCTTGAAGAAGAAATGCTCCGAGCTCTTGAGCACGGGCTTGGCGCCGGACAGCGCCGAGTAGGGGTTGATCAGGTCGGTGGGCGCGTAGACGGCGCTGCAGACCTCGCAGTTGTCGCCGTACTGGTCCTTGGCGTGGCAGCGCGGGCATTCGCCCTTGATGAAGCGGTCGGGCAGGAACATGTTCTTCTCGGGGTCGAAGAACTGCTCGATGGTGCGCGTCTCGATAAAGCCGGCAGCCTTCAGGTCCCTGTAGATCTGCTGGGCCAGCGCGTGGTTCTCGGGCGCATCGGTGTTGTGCCAGTTGTCGAAGGCGATGTGGAAGCCGTCCAGGTACTGCTTGCGGCCTGCGGCGATGTCGGCCACGAACTGCTGGGGCGTCTTGCCGGCCTTCTCGGCCGCAATCATGATGGGCGCGCCGTGGGCGTCATCGGCACCCACGAAGTTGACCGCGTTGCCCTGCATTCGCTGCGCACGCACCCAGGTGTCGGCCTGGATGTATTCCATGATGTGGCCGATGTGGAAGTTGCCGTTGGCGTACGGCAGGGCGGTGGTGACGAAGAGTTTGCGTGCGGTCATGGATGGCGGCTTTCTCGGGGGAACCTGACATTCTAGAAGGGCTGGGCGGTTGTGGGGCGGCGATGGCTTTTCCGTGCAGGCGGACATACGGGGAGTTGTTGCGGGCCTTCGCTGCGCCAGGCCTGTTGGCTGCAGGCGTCAGCTGGCGACCAGCGGGCGCTGCCAGCCCAGGAACTGCTCGATATCGCTGCGCCGCGCCAGCGCGTCGCGCCGGCCCAGGGCCATGAGTTCGCGGGTGAAGCTGCGCTCGAACAACAGGTAGCTGGCCAGGGCGGCGCCGCGCGGGTCGCTGGCGTCCTGGCGCACGCCCAGGGCACCCAGCAGGGTGCGCATGGGCAGCGGCAGCTGGCCCACGTGGCGCGCGGCGATCGCGTCTATGCGCTCGGACGGCGAGATGACCAGCAGCTGCAGCGGGCGCAGCCGGCTGCGTTCGCGGTCGGCGGGCGGGATCAGGGCCAGGGTCTGGTTGATGCGCTCGGCGCGCTCCACGTCCAGGGACAGGGCGTCCAGGAAGATGCTCGACAGCGTGTGGCCCGCGATGTGGGCCAGCGACGGGTAGCTTGCGCCTTCTGGCGGCGGCCTGGCCGGCGGCTCGGTGCGCCGGCCCGCGCCCACGACGAGGATGCGCTCTGCGCCCAGGTGGATGGCGGGCGCCAGCGGCGCGGTCTGGCGCATGGAGCCGTCGCCGAAGTATTCGGTGGCGCCGTCCAGCGGCAGCGGCGTGGCCGGAAAGATGAAGGGAATGGCCGAGGAGGCCAGCAGGTGCGCGTGCGTGATCTGGGCGGCGGCGGCCTTGCGCTGGTTGCGCACCCAGGGCTGGAGCTGGTCCTGCGCCTGGCAGAAGGTCACATGCTCGCTGGTGGTGTAGCTGGAGGCCGAGACCGCCAGCGCACGCAGGTGGCCGTCCGCGATCAATTGCGGCAGGCGTTCCAGCGGAACCAGGCCACACGACAGCAGGCGGCCCAGCGGCTGGTTGTCCAGCAGCGAGCGCGGGCGCATGCGGCCCCAGCGCGCCAGGGCCCAGCCCAGGGACAGCAGGGTCAGCCAGCGCGCGCCGCTGCGCAGCACGCTCAGCGAGTCGGACAGGTAGATGTCCTCGGGCCGCAGGTTGCGCCAGATGCGCGACATGCGGCGCACGGCCCGGTCGAAATGGTCGCTGCCGCAGGCCAGGGCGGCCGCGTTGATGGCGCCGGCAGAAGTGCCGACCAGGATGGGGAAGGGATTGGGGCCATGCTGCTGGCCGCAGGCGCGGCGTATCTCGGCAATGGCCTCCAGCACGCCGGCCTGGTAGGCGGCGCGGGCGCCGCCGCCGCTGAGCAGCAGTCCGGTGCTGGGGGGAGGGAGGCTGGAGTCGGGTGAGGGCGCGGCATCGGGCATGCCTGGAGTGTGCCGCGCGCCGGCCGTCATCAGATCAGGGGATGACCCCGAAGGGATCAGGCCTTGGCCAGCAGGGAGCCCAGGTCCTTGCCGGAGATCAGGGCGATGCCCTGCTGCTTGGCCCAGGCGGCTGCATTCTCGGCCGGCGGCTGCAGCGACAGGTAGCAGACCGTGGCCGCATCGCGCGCCTGGCCTGCGGCCAGCAGGGCGCGCAGCGGCTCCATGCCGTGCACGCCGGCCTTCCAGCGCTTGGCGCTGGCCACGGTGGTGCGGCCTTCGCGTTCCAGCACGAAGTCGGCGCCGTCCTTATCGGACAGGCGGGTCACGGTGTAGCCCTCGGCCTGCCAGGCGCGATCGAGCCGATCGGCGAACTCGCGCCAGCTTTGCTGGGCGGCGATCTCCAGGGCCTGCTCCACCTTGGCGGGGCTGGGCGCGCGCAGCTGGCGCCAGGCGGCAACGCAGCCTATGCCGAAGAAGGGCAGGGCGGTGATGGCGGCGAATGGCGCGATGTCCTTGGGCAGCAGCGCCGTGGACACCAGGGTCACCAGCGCGGCCAGCGCGATGCTGATCCACCAGCGCGAGCGCAGCAGGATCGCGAACAGGGAGTTGTGGGCCATCTTGAATTTCACGGGGCGGATCTTTCGCGGAAAAAGGCGGTAACAGGGGCCGCAAAGGCAGCAAGGCCCGCATTGTCTCGCGTGAGCGAGGGGATGGTGCCTTGGATAGACTATCCGGCTCTAGGAGTAATCAAAGCAATGGCAGTCACAGAACAAGCGCTCTTGGCCGCGCTCTCCAGCGTGCTCGACCCCCACACCGGCAAGGACTATGTGAGCACCCGCGCCCTGCGCAACCTGCAGGTCACGGGGGCCGACGTGGCCTTCGACGTGGAGATGGGCTATCCGGCGCAAAGCCTGGTGCCGGCGCTGCGCGGCCAGTTCGTCGCGGCGGCCAAGACCGTCGAGGGCGTGGGCAATGTCTCGGTCAACATCACGTCCAAGGTCGCCGCGCATGCGGTGCAGCGCGGCGTGCAATTGCTGCCGGGCGTCAAGAACATCATCGCCATCTCGTCCGGCAAGGGCGGCGTGGGCAAGAGCACGACCACGGCCAATCTGGCGCTGGCGCTGGCCGCCGAGGGCGCGCGCGTGGGCATCCTGGATGCCGACATCTACGGCCCCAGCCAGCCCATGATGATGGGCATCTCGGGCCGTCCCGAAAGCCCCGACGGCAAGACCATGGAGCCCATGGAAAGCCATGGCGTGCAGGTCATGTCCATCGGCTTCCTGGTCAACAACGACCAGGCCATGATCTGGCGCGGCCCCATGGCCACGCAGGCGCTGGAGCAGATGCTGCGCCAGACCAACTGGAAGGATCTGGACTACCTGCTGGTGGACATGCCGCCCGGCACCGGCGACATCCAGCTGACGCTGGCCCAGCGCGTGCCCATGACGGGCGCCGTGGTCGTCACCACGCCCCAGGACATCGCGCTGATCGACGCCAAGAAGGGCGTGAAGATGTTCGAGAAGGTGGGCGTGCCCATCCTGGGCCTGGTCGAGAACATGGCGGCCCACGTCTGCACCAACTGCGGCCATGTGGAGCACATCTTCGGCGTCGAGGGCGGCAAGCAGATGGCGGCCGAGTACGGCATCGACTACCTGGGCGCCCTGCCCCTGTCGCTGCAGATCCGCCTGCAGGCCGACAGCGGCAAGCCCACCGTGGTGGCCGAGCCCGACAGCGAAGCCGCGCAGATCTACAAGAAGGTGGCGCGCGATCTGGCCGTGAAGGTGGCGCTCAAGGCACGCGATTTCACGAGCAAGTTCCCCACCATCACGGTGAGCCAGGGAACCTGACCCTTCTGGCGCTGCCGGCATGAACCTGCTGACCTCGATGCGGTATCTGGCGGCGCTCAACGAGCACCGCCATTTCGGCCGCGCGGCGCTGGCATGCCACATCACCCAGCCGGCGCTGTCCAATGCGCTGCGCGCGCTGGAGGAGGAGTTCGGCACGGTCATCGTGCGCCGGGGCCGCTCGTTCGCGGGCTTCACGCCCGAGGGCGATCAGGTGCTGGCCACGGCCCTGGCCATGCTGCGGGCCGAGGAAGGCCTGCGCCAGGAACTGAGCGCCGCCGCCGGCGCGCTGCGCGGGCAGCTGCGCATGGCGGCCGTGCCCACGGCCATGCCCATGCTCACGCGCTTTGCGGCCCTGCTGCGCGAGCACCATCCGGGCATCACGCCCGTGGTGCTGTCCATGAGCTCGGCCGAGATCGAGAGCGGGCTCGAAGACCTGTCGCTGGACCTGGCCCTGGGCTACAGCGCGCGCATGCCGCCGCGCGGACCGCGCCTGCAGTCCTGGCCGCAGTACGAGGAGCATTACTACCTGCTGTGCCGCGAGTGTCGCGAGTACCGCGATGTGCAGGGCGAGGGCCGGCCCTTTGCCTTTGGCGCCGACATCGCCTGGCGCGAAGTGGCCGGCATGCCGCTGTGCCTGCTCACGCCCGACATGCACAACCGCACGGTGATCGACGAGACCTTCGCCGCCGTGGACATGGCCGTGCAGCCCGCCATGGAAACCAACTCGGTGCTGACCCTGGTGATGGCCGTGGCGCAAGGAACGGATGGCATGACCACCGTGCTGCCCGGCGCCATGGTGGCCACGGTGCGCCACATGCCGGGCCTGGTGGCCCGGCCGCTGCGCTCGCCCGAATTGGTCACCCCCATAGGCTTCATGGCTCAGCAGGGCGTGGCGCCCACGCGCGCGCTGCAGGCGGCGCTGCAACTGCAGGACGACGCCGGTTGGCGTGCGCAGTGCCTGCGGCATGCGGGGGCGCTGAAAGACTAGGCGGGCTGTGCAGTCTCTGGCGTGGCGTTCGGCGCGGCATTCAATGCGGCGCGCACCACGTCGGGCGTGAAGGGCGCGGCGTAGAAGCGCCTGCCGGTGGCGTCGAACAGCGCATTGGCCAGCGCGGCCGGGCCGGGCACCGAGGCCGATTCGCCTGCGCCCATGGGGGGCTCGTCCTGGCGCGGCATCAGCACCACTTCGATGGGGGGCAGGTCGCGGAAGCCGATGATGGGGTAGCTGCCCCATTCGCGGCTGGCCACGCCTTGCGCATTGAAGGCGACCTTCTCCATCAGGCTGCGGCTTAGGGTCTGGATGACATTGCCGTGGATCTGGTGGCGCACGCCGTCGGGGTTGACCATCATTCCCGTGTCCTGGCCCACGACCAGGCGCCGCACGGCGATGCGGCCGCTGACGGGGTCCACGTCGATGTCGATGACCCAGGCGGCCCAGGCCGCGCCGAAGCCGGGAAAGCGGCTGTGGATATAGCGCGCATAGGCCACGCCGCGCCCGTGCAGCAGGCCGTCGGCGCCGGGGCGGCCCCGGCTTCCCGGCTGGTTTTGCTGCCAGCCTGCGTGGCGTGCCGTGGCCTCGATCAGCTCGACGGCGCGCGGGTCATCGAGGTGGCGAACACGGTAGTCCACGGGATCGGCACCGGCGGCATGGGCCAGCTCGTCGATCATGCAATCGTGGGCAAAGGAATTGGGCAGGGCCGAGACGCCGCGCAGCCAGGACGAGCGCACGATGGGCGCCATGTCATGGCAGGTGATGCGCTGGCTGGCGTAGCGGTAGGGCGGCACGGCGGTGCGGTCGCCCATCTCCAGCGTACGCGGCTCGCCCGGGATGCGGCCCGTGAGCAGCAGGGCCAGCAGCGGCGCGTCGTTGGAGGGGTAGCGCACGGCAAAGTCGTAGGCCAGCAGTTCTCCCTGGGCATCGATGGCCGCGCTCACGTCCATGAGCTGGGCCGTGCCCTTGGGCTCCCACTGGTGTTCCTGCTCGCGCGTGAGCTGCACGCGCACGGGCGCACCCACGGCCATGGACAGCAGGGCGGCGTCGGCGCAGACATCGTCGGCGCAGTTGCGGCCGTAGCAGCCGGCCGCCTCCAGGCGCACGATCTCGATGCGGTCCTCGCCCAGTTGCAGCAGGCGGTCCAGGTCGGTGCGCAGCATGTGGGGGTTCTGCGTGCCGGCCCAGAGCTTGAGACGGCCCCCGCTGAAATCGGCCACGGCGCAGGACGGGCCGATGGAGGCATGCATCTGGTAGGGCCAGACGTAGCTGCGGCGCAGTTCGGTGGCCGTACCCGTGCCGACGCCGGCGAAGGCGTCGTCCACAGACCCCTGGTCCACCAGCGAGCGTTGCTGGGCGGGATTGGCGCGTATCGCCGCAGCCAGATCGGATAAGTCAGGCGCTGGCGGCACGGCCTGCCATTGCACGCGCAGCGCGCGCATGGCGGCAATGGCCTGTTCCTCGCGGTCGGCGACCACGCCGACGAAGTCGCCTTCGGTGACCACCTGCACGTTGCCGGGCAGGTGGGCCACGGAGTCGCGCTCCACGGCCACCAGGCAGCGGCCAATGAAATCGCCGCCGTCGCGGCCCGGGTGCGGAGGGCGGATGACGCGGCCATGGCGCATGCCGGGCACGCGCACATCGTGCACAAAGCTCAGCTCGCCCGTGGCCTTGGCAGGGATGTCCACGCGCGCCGCGCCACGGCCGACGAGCCGGTATTCGCTGGCGGGCTTGAGCTTCACTTCCTGATCGGGCGGGGCCAGCGTCAGCTGCAATTGCTGGCCGCGCAGCAGATCGCCATAGCCGAGTTCACGGGCATCGCTGCCATCGGCAAAGCGCACCGCGCCTTCGCGCGCCTGGAGCCGGTCTGCCGCCACGCTCCATTGCTGCGCGGCCAGCGCCAGCAGCTGCTCGCGCGCCTGGGCGGCGGCGCGGCGCAGCGGCACGGCCGAGATCTGGATGCTGGCGCTGGCAATGGTCGGGCCCTGGTTGGGCGCGGCGGCCGTGTGGCCCAGCACCATGTCCAGGCGCGCCAAAGGCACTTCGAGCTCTTCCGCCACGATCTGCGCCAGCGCCGTGCGTATGCCCGTGCCCAGGTCCACATGGCCGTTGAAGGCCAGGGCGCGCCAGCCCTGGGGCGCGGCTTCGTCGGCCAGCACGGCCACGAAGACCTCGGGCGTGGACTGCACATAGTCGGTGGCCGTGCCGGGCTGGCCGGGCGCAGGGCGCGGCGGCGCCACGGGCTGGCGCACCACGAGCAGGGTGTCGGCGCGCGTGAGCAGCTGTGCGTGCAGGGCTTGGGGCTGGGGCAGGTTCATGGGGCGGTGTTCTTCGCGGGCGCGCTTTCAGGCGTGCCCTGTGCATGTTATGCACTCCGGGGCCGGCTGCGCAGGGCCGGCCCCATAGGCGCGTTGGCGCGGTGGGATCAACCTGCGGCGAGGGCGTCGGTGTCGGCGATGGCCTGGCTCAGCGGCATCACGGCCGCGTACTTCTGGGCCATGTCGAACAGATTGGCTTCGTGCGGGCCCAGGGCGCGGTCGCCGCAGCAGTCGGCCACCACCAGCGGGCGAAAGCCCGACTGCATGGCATCGACCACGCTGGCGCGTACGCAGCCGCTGGTCACGCAGCCGGCCACCAGCAGGGTCTGCACGCCGCGCTGGGCCAGCCAGGGTGCGAGCATGGTGCCGAAGAAGGCCGAAGGCGTGCTCTTGCGCACCACGTATTCGCCAGCGGCCGGGGCCAGCTGGGGCACGATGGCGCTGTTGGGGCTGTCTTCCTTCAGGGTCAGCATGCCGGGCACCTTCAGGCAGAAGATGTTGTGGTCGGCATCGTCGTCCGAGAACACGATGCGGCTGTGCGCCACGGGCCAGCCGCGCTCGCGTGCATGGGCCAGCAAGTGCTGCGTCTGCGCGATGGCTTCGGGGATGTTGCCGCCGCCGAAGACGGCCGGGTCGGCAAAGCCGTTGACGAAGTCGATGATGAGCAGGCCGAACGGGGCCTTGAGCGGCAGCGGCGTGCCGAAGCCCTGGCGTGCATAAACCGAGATGTCAGCAGAGATGTCGCCCTGCACGCCCTCGGTGGGAACGCTCTGCGTGCTGGTGGTGGCGGTGGCGGTTGTCATGCGATGTCCTTTCCTTGCTTGGACCTTTTGGCGGCGCGCGCCAGTCCTTCCTCGTCCTGCACCACGCCGTCGATGACCGTGGGCTTGCCGTCCAGCGCCACCGAGCAGTGGCGCATGGGGATGTCGATGTGGCAGGCCGTGGTGCGGCTGCCCCCGGCCTCGTTGTTGGGGCCCATGGACCACAGGAAGTTGCCCTCGAAGGCGCGGGCGTCCATGCCGATGTGGGTTTCCTTGTTGTAGTGGGCCAGCATGGACCAGTGGGCGCGCGGCTGCAGCCCCCAGCCGATGTGGGAGACGGCGTAGGCCTCGGGGTCCTCGTAGGAGGCCATGTACTCCTTGAGGATGTCGGCCTGCAGGCCGCCGCTGATGCGCGTGACGTAGCCCTTTTCGATGACGAGTTCGATGGGCTCGGTCACGTAGTCCTTCATGGGCAGCAGGATGTCGCCCCGGTCCAGCACCACGCGGCCGTTGCTCTCGCCCTCGTCGGGCCAGGTCAGCACGAAGCCGCTGGGCCAGTGGTCCCAGCGGCCGGGCTGGTCCACGAAGCCGTATTCGCAGATGGCCGGGAAGCTGCCCAGGCGGCAGCGCAGGTCGGTGCCCGCGGCCGAGGTGATGTGCATCTGCCCGGCCGCCTCGATCAGCTTGGATGCGGCCTGCACGCGCGCGCGGTCGCCCTCGGTGGGCACCAGGCGGCACAGCACCTCGGGTGGCTCCACGGCCAGCAGGATCTTGGTGCCGGTCTGCAGGATCTCGTGCTGCTCGGGCGAGAACAGCAGCGTCATCAGGTCCAGCACCAGGTCGCTGGCCTTGAGCGCGGCGATGGCGGCGGGGTTGCCGGTCAGCGGCGTCGTGCCCAGGTAGGCCAGCGAGTCGCGGCTCAGTGATTTTTCGGCATTGACGGGCGGCAGGTCCAGGCGGTTGACGCGCGCCCCCATTTCGCTGGAGGCGGCGATGGCGCAGCGCAGCGTCTGCGGGTGCGTGTCGGCGCCCGTGAGCACGGTGACGGTCTGGCCGGCTTCGAGCCGGGACAGCGTGAGCACCTGCTTCCAGGCGTGGATCAGATCGATATCGCTGACGGACATGGTCGGCTCCTTGGTGTCGCGATGGATGGGAGTGGGCTGCGGTTGGACATTCAGTCCACCCGCGCGCCGAGGAAATCGCCCAAGGCCACGTAGAACCCGGCCTCGTTGTCCCAGGGGATCATGTGGCCGGCGTTGGGCACGCGCACATGCTCGGTCTGGGGTGCCAGGCCTTGCCACTCGGCCACGTCCTCGCTGCGCACCACGTCGCCGCGCTCGGCCGTGACCAGCAGCAGCGGGTGCTGGATGCGGGGCAGGTCGGCATGGATGTCGTCACGGCCGAAGTCCTCGAAGCTCTGCACGATGGCCGGCTCGTGGCAGGTGTGCAGCCACTGGGCGCGCAGCTGGCGCTGCTCTTCGGTCCAGGTGGGGCAGAAGGCGCGCATGGCCTCGGCATCCATGCCCAGCGTGGCCTGGCGGATGGAGTCCACATACCAGGGCAGGGCGGCCGGGTAGGCGCGGCGGCCGGGGCCGGAGACCGGCGGATCGACGATGACCAGGCGCGTGAGCCCCACCGGCTGGCTGCGCGCGGCGCGCACGGCGATGCGCCCGCCCATGGAGTGGCCGACCAGCGCCCAGCGCTGCAGGCCCAGGGCCTGGGCGAAGGCGGCCACGTCGGCGGCCTGGGCATCGAGGCTGTAGTCCAGGCCCGGGCCGGAGGACGACAGGCCGCGCCCGCGCACATCCAGCACATAGGTGTCGAACTGGCGGCCCAGGTGCTCGGCCACGAAGCCCCAGGTCACGGCCGGGCTGGTGATGCCGGGGATCAGGATGACGGCGTCGCGCTGCGCGCGTTCGCCCTCGGCGCCGCCGTAGCGCAGGTAGTGCTGGCGGATGCCGTTGGCATGGACGTTGCCGCCGTAGCGGAATGTGCTGGGGGTGCTGGAGGTGCTGGTCATGCGTGTGTTCCTCAGGCCTTGGCTGCGCTGTTGCCGGTGTCGTAGGGGTAGGCGCCCGACAGCAGCGCACCCGCGCCCGGCACCACGGGGTCCAGCCCCAGTTCCTTGAGGATGGCATAGGTGGTGGCGATGGAGGCGGTCAGCACGGGCTTGCCGGTCTGGGCCTCGACCTGGGCCACGGCCGGCAGCGAGGGCATCTGCACGCAGGCCGACAGCACGATCACGTCGGCGTCGGCGTAGTTCATGCCGGCCACGATGCCGGGCAGCTTGGCGGGGTCGTGGCGGCCCACGTCCAGGTTGTCGGGGATCTCCAGCGCACGCCAGTCCACGATCTCGAAGCCTTCGGCGGCCACGTAGTCCATGACCAGCTGGGTCAGCGGAATCATGTAGGGCGCCACCAGGGCGATCTTCTTGGCGCCCATGACCTTGAGCGCTTCCACCAGCGCGCCGGCGCTGGTGATCACCGGGGCGGTGGCGCCATTGCTGGCCGTGCGCTCGGTCAGGCGCTGCTGCGAGACGCGGTGGTAGCCCTTGCCCATGGCCATGATGGCCACCAGGCAGGCATAGCCCAGCACGTCCACGCGCGCGTCGCTCAGCTCCAGCGCGCAGCGGTCGCTTTCGGCGTCCATGGCGGCCAGTTCCTCCTTCTGGACCTTCTTCATGCGCATGCGGCTGGAGTGGAAGGTGAAGCGGTCCTGCGGGCGCAGCGTGGAGTGGGCCTGCAGCATGGCCGGCACCTCGGTCTCCATGGTGGTGTTGGAGCTGGGGACGATCTGGCCGATGCGGAACGTTTTGGTCATGGACTTGCCTTTGCGAAGTTTCGAGGGTTTCTGATCAGAATCAACTGAGTGTGTACGCTTTATTCTTGCAAAAGACGTGCCGCCTTGCAAATGAGAATTTTCTCGGGGTTTGTACTTATTTGGTGCAGAAATTGCACCAAAAATGGCGAACTTCAATTTATTCTGCCGCCCTATGGTGCATGCGTTGATTTGAAAAATTCAAGTGCATACACCTGAATTAAGTGTTTTGTTGCCTGGCACGCTTCCTGCTCTACACCCTGCAAGGACGCGCCGAAGCAACGGTTGCCCCGTCTGGCTTTCAACATTCCTGCAAGGAGAAAACTGTGTCTCAATCCCCTCGAATCGCCGTTGTCGGCGCCGGTCTCGGCGGGGCTGCAGCTGCCAAGCTGCTGCTCCAGGAAGGCTTCAATGTCCGCGTCTATGAGCAGGCGCCCAGCTTCTCGCGCCTGGGAGCCGGCATCCACGTCGGGCCCAATGTGATGAAGATCCTGCGCCGCATCGGCATCGAGGACGCGCTCAACGAGCAGGGCTCGCATCCCGACTACTGGTACAGCCGCCACTGGCAGACGGGCGACGTGCTGGCCCAGATTCCGCTGGGCGACTACGCCGTCAAGGAATACGGCGCCAGCTACCTGACCGTGCACCGTGGCGACTTCCATGCGCTGCTGGTCGAGGCCCTGCCCGACAGCGTGATGGCCTACGGCAAGTTCCTGACCAAGGTGGAGGACCGCGGCAATGTGGTCGTCATGCACTTTGCCGACGGCACGACCGAGGAGGCCGACATCGTCATCGGCGCCGATGGCGTGAACTCCCGCATCCGCGAGGAACTCCTGGGCCCGGAGCTGCCCAAGTACGCGGGCTACCTGGCCCACCGCGCCGTGTTCCCCACGCCCGAAGTCAAGGCCGGCATGCTGCCCTTTGACGCCTGCGTGAAGTGGTGGAGCGATGACCGCCACATGATGACCTACTTCGTCACCGGCAAGGCCGACGAGCTGTACTACGTGACCGGCGTGCCCGTCGAGAAGTGGGACCTCAACGACCGCTGGCTGCCCAGCAGCAAGGAAGAGATGCGCGAGGCCTTCTCGGGCTGGCATCCCACCGTGCAGGCACTGATCGACGCCACCGTGGAAGTGACCAAGTGGTCGCTGCTCGAGCGCGATCCGCTGCCGCTGTGGAGCCGTGGCCGCCTGGTGCTGCTGGGCGATGCCTGCCACCCCATGAAGCCCCACATGGCCCAGGGCGCCGCCATGGCCATCGAGGACGGCGCCATGCTGGCGCGCTGCCTCAAGGAAGTCGGCGCGCACAACCATGAGCTGGCCTTCGCCCTGTACGAAGCCAACCGTGCCGAGCGCGCCAGCAAGGTGCAGCGCATCTCGCACGACAACACCTGGCTGCGCACCAACGAAGATCCGTCCTGGTGCTTCGGCTACGACGTGTTCAACGTGCCCCTGGTCGAGCCCAAGGTCAAGGCAGCGGCCTGATACTCGCTGCCTTGCCGGACGAGGGGAGGGGAGGGAATCCCCCCACTCCTGTCCGGCCGCAGAACGCCGACATCCTGAACCGCAGCCAAGTTGCAAGAGCCTCGTCCCATGGGAACCCCAGTCCATCCAAGCAGTACCCCCCACCCCATCCGCCTGCAGGTCAATGCACGCGCATGCGAGGTGCCGGCAGCGCCCGGGACGGCGCTGCTGCATGTGCTGCGCAATGACCTGGAGCTGAACGGGCCCAAGTACGGCTGCGGCCTGGGCGAATGCGGCGCCTGCACGGTGCTGATCGATGGCGTGGCCGCGCGTTCCTGCGTGATCCCCGTGCGGGCGGCCGTGGGCCGCGAGGTCACCACGCTGGAAGGCCTGGGCTCGCGCCAGTGCCCCGGCCCCACGCAGCAGGCCTTCATCGACTGCCAGGCGGCCCAGTGCGGCTACTGCCTCAACGGCATGATCATGACGGTGGAGGCCCTGCTGCGCCGCAACCCCAATCCCACCGAGCAGGAGCTGCGCAACGAGCTGCACCACAACCTGTGCCGCTGCGGCACGCATGTGGAAATCATGCAGGCCGCCCTGCGCGCCGTGCAGCTGCGTGCGCAACGCGCCGCGCTGCAGGCGCCCCCCGGTTTTCCATCTTCCAGCGCGGGCGAGGTCCAGCCATGAGCCCGGCCGGCAACACACCCGCCCTGCCTTCCGACCTGCTGCACGGCCTGGCGCTGCGCCCGCCCGTCGCGGCCTGGGACGGTCTGCGCTACCGGGGCAGCGTGCCCCTGCATGCACGGTTGCAGGACGCCCAGGCCATGGCTGGCGTGGTGGCCGCGGTGCAGCGCGGGCATTTTCTGGGTGTGGTGGCCGTGGCGCCTGTCCATGCCCGGCAGGCCGCTGCCGGCCTGGCCCCTGCCTGGGATGACCGGCAGGAAGCCAGGGCCGCCAGCGCGCCCCGTGCTGCCGACAGAGCCGACAAGGCTGGCAAGGCTGGCAAGGCCGACCTGCCCGATGCCGGCCGCTATGTCTGGCGCATGGCGGCGCCCGTGTCTTGCGAGGGTGCCGCACGCGCAGCCGTGTGGTGCCTGGACGGCCATGCCAGCGTCTGGCTGCCGCCCTGTGACGCGGATGCGCGGCAGATGATCGGCCGCGAACTGGCCGCATTGCTGCAATGCCCCGAGTCCGCGCTGCGGCTGTTCAGCCTGCCGGCCACGGCGGCCGGCACCCCGCATGTGCTGGATCTCATGGACGCAGCGGCCGATGCGGCCCTGCTGTCCCAGGCCGTGGGCCGGCCCGTCAGCGTGGCCTGCGAGGCCTGGACTGCTGCGGGCAGCGCAGACAGCCGGGAGCTGGTGCTGCGCGTGGACGCGCAGCCTTCGCAAGGGCTTGAAGCCGACACGGTGGTGCAGCCTCAGCCGGGCAATGCATCGCCGCAGCCAGACCTGCTGCTGTCCGACACGCCCTGGGCCGTGCGCCCCAGCATGGCGCGCCTGTTGAGCCAGCCCGAGCTGGCGCGCGCCGCGGCCCTGGCCACCGTGCTCGATGCCGGCGAAGTGCATGAACGCAGGCTGGCCGCCAGCCTGCGGCATGCCGGCGTCGATGATCTGAATGCCGCCCAGGTCTTTGCCCGCGAAAGCCACTGGCATGTGCAGGCGCTGGACCAGGGCCGTGATCCGCTGCAATGGCGGCTGCAGCACCTGCCCGAAGGCCCGGTGCGCGATCTGGCCCGGCAGGTGGCCGAGCGTGCGCAGGCATCGCAGCAGGCACCATCCCACCAGGGCGCCGACGGCCGCCTGCTGGGCCGGGGCTTTGCCACCGCCCAGCTGCAGACCCTGGATGCGCAGGGCGCCGACCTCCATGCCTGGAGCGCCTGGGTGGCCGAGGTGGCCGTGCACCCGCAAACGGGCGAGATCGAAGTGACCCGCGTCGTGGCCGGCCATGACAGCCGCAGCCTGCAAGCGGCGCAGGCCGCCAGCACGCGGCCCGAGATCGTCCAGCAGGACCCGCAACTGCTGGCCGATGCGCGCCGGCTGCTGGGCACGGCGCCCGCTTTTGACGACTGGGCAGAGGCCACAGCCTCCGCTGCTTCTTTCGATGTGATCGCCAAGCCCGGCTCCGGCCTGGCGCAACATGTGCCCGGCGATGTCGCGGTCATCCGCCAGGGCAATCTGGCGCTGGATGGCGTGGCCACGCTGCCCGCCGCCGCCGCCATTGCCAACGCCATTCACCATGCGACAGGCGTGCGCCTGCGCGAAGTGCCCTTCCAGCCCGAGCAGCTGCGCCTGGCGCTGGCGGGCGAGGGCGCCGGCGAGCCCGGTGCGGCGCGGCCCGGCCGTGGTTGGGGCTGGCTGGCCGCAGGCGCCGCAGGCCTTGCCGGCATGGCCGCCATGGCCTGGCCGCTGAAGCCGGCCCTGCCGCTGACCGACGGGCCCGACGTTTCCCTGTACTCGCCGCAGGCCCTGGAGCGCGGCCGCCTGGTGGCGGCTGCGGGCGACTGCGTGGTCTGCCACACGGCCCCGGGCGGCGCGGCCAATGCCGGCGGCTTCGGGCTGGAGACGCCGTTCGGCACCATCTACTCCACCAACATCACACCCGACAACGAAACCGGCATCGGCCGCTGGTCCTACGCGGCCTTCGAGCGCGCCATGCGCCACGGCATCCACCAGGATGGCAGGCAGCTGTACCCGGCCTTCCCGTACACGGCTTTCGCCAAGCTCAGCGATGGCGACCTGCAGGCCCTCTACGGCTACCTGATGTCCCAGCCCGCCGTGAAGGCCAAGGCGCCCGAGACGCAGCTGGCCTTCCCCTACAACCTGCGCCCGGCCATGGCGGGCTGGAACCTGCTGTTCCACGACGCCACGCCCTTCAAGGCCGACCCCGCGCGCAGCGCCGAATGGAACCGGGGCGCCTACCTGGTCGAAGGCGCGGGCCACTGCGCGGCCTGCCACTCGCCGCGCAATGCGCTGGGTGCCGAAAAGACCGGCATCCACTACCTTGGCGGCGGCGAGGCCGAAGGCTGGACGGCGCCCGCGCTCAATCAACTGGCCGGCGGCAAGCTGCCCTGGAGCCGCGAGGAGCTGTACCAGTACCTGCGCACCGGCTTCTCGGCCCGCCACGGCGTGGCGGCCGGCCCCATGGCGCCCGTCATCCACGGCCTGGCCCAGTTGCCCGAAGCCGATGTGCGCGCCATGGCCACCTACCTGATGGAACTGCCGGGCCAGGCCCCACAGGCACCACAGGCCGCCCAGGCCGCCCCGGCCATGCCGGCACCGGCGCCGGCCGCCGTGCAGGCGGCGGCGCCTGCGGCGCCACCTGCCATGGCCCTGGACCGCCACGCCAATGGCGAGCGCATCTACCAGAACGCCTGCGCCGTCTGCCATGAGGCGGGCAGCGGTCCCACATTGTTCGGCGTCAAGCCGCAGCTGGCCCTGAACACCAACCTGCATGCGGCCAGCCCCGACAACCTGGTCCAGGTGATCCTGAACGGCATACAGGCGCCGGCCGACGATGCGCTGGGCTACATGCCCGGCTTCGGGGACAGCCTGGACGACAGGCAGATCGCGGACCTGCTCGGATATTTGCGCGAACGATTTGCACCGGAGGAAAAAGCTTGGCCAGACGACATGAAGACGATTAACCGGCTGCGCATGCAGGCACAGGCGCATGCGCACTGAGGGCGGCAATGGGCAGCAATGGGCGGCGGCATGGGCGATGCCGCGGATATGGACACCTTGCCCTGGAATCTCTCCAGGGCCTGGGTCCTGACATCTGATGCTGGGGACGGGTGATGGGCAACAACGGACGGCGCTGTCGATGTGCAGCCTGTCCGCAATGCGCCCATCGCCCGGATGCAGAGACCGACATCCTGAATTTTTTCATCGGGCCATGGAGATGGCGCCGAGGGAGCGGTTCGCTCCGGATGTGTGAAGGGTGGAAGGCACGGCAGGAGACGGCAACACAAGCTGAACGGCCTTGCCTGGGAAAAGACAGATTCAACAATTGCGATGGCTAGAAAAGGAGTCCCTGCATGTCATCTACATACATTTCGGTGGAAAAAGGCATCCAGACAGCGGGTGTCGGCAAGTTCCAATATCGGCTGTTCGTCATCTTCGGGCTGGTCTGGCTGGCCGACGCCATGCAGGTGCTGTCCATCGGCTTCAGCGCGCCGTCCATTGCCAAGACCTTCGGCAAGACCGTGCCCGAGGCGCTGCAGACCGGCACCTTCTTCTTCATCGGCATGCTGATCGGCGCCTTCGTCTTCGGCCGCCTGGCCGACCGCATCGGGCGCCGCCCGGTGCTGATGATGGCCGTGGTGATCGATGCCTTTGCGGGCGTGGCCTCGGCCTTTGCGCCCGAGTTCGCCTGGCTGCTGGTGCTGCGCTTCATCACCGGCATCGGCGTGGGCGGCACGCTGCCCGTGGACTACACCATGATGGCCGAGTTCCTGCCCAGCGACCGCCGCGGCCGCTGGCTGGTGCTGCTGGAATCGTTCTGGGCCGTGGGCACCATCTTCCTGGCCATCCTGGCGCTGGTGGCCGTGTCCTGGGGTGACGATGCCTGGCGCGTGATCTTCTTCGTGACCGGACTGCCGGCGCTGATCGGCGTGGTGCTGCGCTTCTACATCCCAGAGTCGCCCATGTTCCTCAACCGCAACGGCAAGTCCGAGGAGGCGCGCAAAGTGCTGCAGCGGGTGGCCAAGGTCAACGGCACCACCGCGGAAATCCCCGCCCTGCAGCCTGAAAAGCAGGAACGCAAATCCATCCTCGCGCTGTTCAACGGCGGCCTGCGCCGCCGCAGCCTCTCGCTGTTCCTGGCCTGGGCGCTGATCTCCATCGCCTACTACGGTGTCTTCGTCTACCTGCCCGTCAAGCTCAGCAGCGAGGGCTTCGCCTTCATGCGCGGCCAAGTCTTCCTGGTGGTGCTGGCCCTGGTGCAACTGCCCGGCTTTGCGCTGTCGGCCTATGGCGTGGAGCGCTGGGGCCGCAAGCCCACGCTGATCGGCTTTTTGCTGCTCAGCGCCGTCGGCTGCATGTTCTACAGCCTGGGCTCGTCGCCCTTCGTGGTCATCGGCTCCACCCTGCTGATGAGCTTCTCGCTGCTGGGCACCTGGGGCGCGCTGTACGCCTTCACCCCCGAGGTCTACCCCACCGACCTGCGTGCCAGCGGCATGGGCATGGCCGGCGCCGTGGCGCGCTTCGGCGGCCTGTTCGCCCCGGCCATCATTGCGCCCATCATGGCCACCCACTTCACCCTGGCGCTGGCCGTGCTGTCCGCCATGCTGGTGGGCGGCGCCCTGTCGATCTGGGCCGTGGATGTGGAATCGCGCAACCGGGCGCTGGATTGATGACGGCCTGAGCTGACTGAAAGGTCGGCTCAGCAAAAAGGCCAGAAGGATTTGTCCTTCTGGCCTTTGTTTTTTTGGGGAGGCTGCAACGGCTCAGTCGGCCTCGCCACCTTCCAGCATCTTCTTGAGCAAAAAATCCAGCGCCAGGCGCTCGGCCGGATTGAGCTTGCCGTAGGTGCTTTCGGTGATCTGCTTGGCGAAGGGCTCCATGTCGCGCACCAGGTCCTGGCCGGCCTCGGTGAGGTTGATGACGACCTTGCGGCGGTCGATGCGGTCATGGTCCACCTGCACCAGTTCGCGCTGCTTGAGCCGGTCCACCACGCCGCGGATGGTGGCCTGGTCGATCACGGTGGCCTTGACGATGTCGGCCAGCGAGCTGCCGCTGTTGTCGCGCACGGAGCACAGCACCACGAATTGCGCGGCGGTGAGCTGCGAGTCGGGAATGTATTGCTGGAAGAGCGCAGTGTGGCGCTGATAGACACGCCGCAGCAGGTGGCCGATCTGGTCTGAAAAATGATAGCCATCCTGTGGCGTCATGGCTGATGGCGGGTGGTTCATGGTGCGCGTGAGCTTATCAAAATTCACACCAAATACCGTGTGATTTGCGACAAGCCGGGCGCATTTGCCAAGTGGCGCAAACCCGCGCTGGCTGCGGCATCCGCAAGGCCCGGGCAGCAGGCGCAGCACTGCCCGGCGGCTCATTTGCCGATTGAATGGCGCAATCATCCGTTTGAATTTGACGGCTTGCCCGGCAAGGCTTGAAATGGGCATCAGAGACAAAGCGCCAGCGGACCGGACCGCGCCGCTCCCCACAACGAAAGCCAGCAGGGACACCCATGCCAGCCACACAAGGGAAGATCATTCCCATTGCCGTCCTCAATGCCGCTGTTGCCGGCAGCGCACTCGGCGCCCATGAGCGCGAGGCCGTCGAGCACGCCATTGCCGTCCACGCCCTGCGCCCCGGCCCCCTGATCGAGTTGCTGCACGCCGTGCAGGACATGCTGGGCCATATCCCCGAAGCCGCCGTGCCGCGCATCGCCGATGCGCTGAACCTCTCGCGTGCCGAGGTGCATGGCGTCATCTCCTACTACCCCCATTTCCGCAGCACGCCAGCGGGTCGCCATGTGCTGCAGGTCTGCCGCGCCGAGGCCTGCCAGTCGCGCGGTGCCGACGCGCTGCTGGCCCACGCAGGCCAGGCGCTGGGCTGCGGATCGAGTGGGCATGGGCATGGGCATGGGCATGGGCATCCAACCAGTGCCGATGGCGCCGTCACGCTGGAGCCGGTCTACTGCCTGGGCCTGTGCGCGTCATCGCCTGCCGTGATGCTCGATGGCCGGCCCCATGCGCATGTCACGGCCAACGGCCTGGATGCACTCATCGCGCAATGCCGCCAGCCGGAGCAGGCCGGCGAGCCGGTGGCCCAGCCTGCGCATGCAGGGGCAGGGGCAGGGGCAGGGGCAGGCCCCGGCGTGCGCGTCTATGTGCCCCGCGATGCCGCCGCGCTGGCCGTGGGCGCTGACGCCGTGGCCGGCGCCCTGCAGCGCGAGTGCGCGGCGCGCGGCCTTCAGGTGCAGATCGTGCGCAACGGCTCGCGCGGCCTGCTGTGGCTGGAAACCCTGGTGGAAGTCGAGACGCCCGAAGGCCGCATGGCCTACGGCCCGGTCACGGCCGATGCGGTGCCGGGCCTGATCGATGCCGGAATGCTGCAGGGCGGCAGCCATGCGCTGTGCCATGGACTGACCGAGGCCATTGCCTACCTGGCGCGCCAGGAGCGCCTGACCTTTGCGCGCGTGGGCGTCATCGACCCGCTGAACCTGGCCGACTATGCGGCCCATGGCGGCTGGCAGGGGCTGGAGCGCGCGGCGCGCATGGAGCCCGCAGCCATCGTGCAGGAGGTGCTGGATTCGGGCCTGCGCGGCCGTGGCGGTGCGGCGTTCCCGGCCGGCATCAAGTGGAAGACCGTGGCCGCCGCAGCGGGGCCGCAAAAGTACATTGCCTGCAACGCCGACGAGGGTGACTCGGGCACCTTTGCCGACCGGCTGCTGATGGAGGGCGATCCCTACACGCTGATCGAAGGCATGGCCATCGCTGGCCTGGCCGTGGGCGCCACGCAGGGCCTGGTCTATGTGCGCAGCGAGTATCCGCATGCCATTGCCACCCTGCGCGAAGCCATTGCGCGCGCCGAGGCCGCAGGCTGGCTGGGCCGCGACGTGGCCGGCAGCGGACGGGCCTTCCACATGGAGGTGCGCAAGGGCGCGGGCAGCTATGTCTGCGGCGAGGAAACGGCCATGCTGGAGAGCATCGAGGGGCGGCGCGGCGTTGTGCGCGCCAAGCCGCCGCTGCCGGCCATCGAGGGGCTGTGGAGCCGGCCCACGGTGATCAACAACGTGATCACGCTGGCCACGGTGCCGCTGATCCTGGCGCGCGGCGCGGCCTTCTACCAGGGCTTCGGCATGGGCCGCTCGCGCGGCACCCTGCCGTTCCAGCTGGCCGGCAACATTGCGCGCGGCGGCCTGGTGGAAAAGGCCTTCGGCCTGAGCCTGCGCGAGCTGGTGGAAGACTTCGGCGGCGGCACGGCCACCGGCCGCGCCATCAAGGCCGTGCAGGTGGGCGGCCCGCTGGGCAGCTATGTGGCACCCGCCGACTGGGATGCGCCGCTGGACTACGAGGCCTATGCCGCCAAGGGCAACGTGGTGGGGCACGGCGGCATCGTCGTGCATGACGACACGGCCGACATGGCGCAGCTGGCGCGCTACGCCATGGAGTTCTGCGCCATCGAGTCCTGCGGCAAGTGCACGCCCTGCCGCATCGGCTCCACGCGCGGCGTGGAGGTCATCGACCGCATCGTGCGCGCTGGCGCCGACCCTGCCGCCCACGCCGGTCAGGTGGCCCTGCTGGAAAGCCTGTGCGACACCATGCAGCACGGCTCCATGTGCGCCATGGGCGGGATGACGCCGTATCCCGTGCGCTCGGCGCTGAACCACTACCCCCAGGACTTCGGCATCGAGTCCACCACGGCCGCAGCGGCTGCCTGACCGGAGAACACAATGCTCGACCATTTGAAGCAAGCCGACTGGGGCACGCCCGCCAGCCCGTCCGACCGCCTGATCACCCTGCAGATCGACGGCCGCGAGGTCTGCGTTCCCGAGGGCACCTCGCTGATGCGCGCTGCCATGGAAGGCGGCGTCAGCGTGCCCAAGCTGTGCGCCACCGACAGCCTGGAGCCCTTCGGCTCCTGCCGCCTGTGCCTGGTGCAGATCGAGGGGCGCAAGGGCTTTCCGGCCTCGTGCACCACGCCGGCCGAGCCGGGCATGAAGGTGCGCACGCAAAGCCCGCAACTGCAGGAGCTGCGCCGCGGCGTGATGGAGCTGTACATCTCCGACCATCCGCTGGACTGCCTGACCTGCAGCGCCAACGGCGACTGCGAACTGCAGGACATGGCCGGCACGGTGGGCCTGCGCGAGGTGCGCTACGGCTTCGACGGCGCCAACCATTTCAAGGGCCAGGCGCGCGCCGAGGTCGATGTCTCCAACCCGTACTTCAGCTACGACCCCAGCAAGTGCATCGTCTGCAACCGCTGCGTGCGCGCCTGCGAGGAGACGCAGGGCACCTTTGCACTGACCATCTCGGGCCGGGGGTTCGAATCGCGCGTCACGGCGGGGCAGGGCGGCAGCTTCATGGACAGCGACTGCGTCAGCTGCGGCGCCTGCGTGCAGGCCTGCCCCACGGCCACGCTGCAGGAAAAGACCGTGACCGAGCTGGGCCAGGCCGGTCACAGCGCCATCACCACCTGTGCCTACTGCGGCGTGGGCTGCGGCTTCAAGGCCGAGATGAAGGGCGAGCAGGTCGTGCGCATGGTGCCCTGGAAGGACGGCCAGGCCAACGAGGGCCATGCCTGCGTCAAGGGCCGCTTTGCCTGGGGCTATGCCACGCACAAGGACCGCATCACCCGGCCCATGGTCCGCGCGAAGATCACCGACCCCTGGCGCGAAGTGAGCTGGGAAGAGGCCATTGCCCACACGGCAAGCGAGTTCCGCCGCATCCAGGCGAAGCACGGCAAGGATTCCATTGGCGGCATCACCTCCTCGCGCTGCACCAACGAAGAGGCCTACCTGGTGCAAAAGCTGGTGCGCACGGCCTTCGGCAACAACAACGTCGATACCTGCGCGCGCGTGTGCCACTCGCCCACGGGCTATGGCCTGGGCCAGACCTATGGCACCTCGGCCGGCACGCAGACCTTCAAGTCCATCGAGCACACGGACGTGGTCATGGTCATCGGCGCCAACCCCACGGCCGCGCACCCGGTGTTCGGCTCGCGCATGAAAAAGCGCCTGCGCGGCGACGGCCGGCGTGCGGGCGCCAAGCTCATCGTCATCGACCCGCGCGAGATCGAGCTCGTCAAGTCGCCCCACATCCGCGCCGACTACCACCTGCAACTGCGGCCCGGCACCAACGTGGCCATGATCACCTCGCTGGCCCATGTCATCGTCACCGAAGGCTGGCTGGCCGAGGACTACATCGCCGAGCGCTGCGATGCCAAGTCCTTCGCGCAGTGAAAGGAATTCGTGGCCCGGCCCGAGAACTCGCCCGAGGCCATGGCCGAGGTCACCGGGGTCGCTCCCGAACTCGTGCGCGGCGCCGCGCGCCTGTATGCGCTGGGCGCCGAGGACCACCCAGCGGGCCGCCCCGTCAACGCGGCCATCTACTACGGCCTGGGCGTGACCGAGCATGCGCAGGGCTCGACCATGGTCATGGGCATTGCCAACCTGGCCATGGCCACGGGCAACGTGGGCCGCGAAGGCGTGGGCGTGAACCCGCTGCGCGGCCAGAACAATGTGCAGGGCTCCTGCGACATGGGTTCCTTCCCGCACGAGCTGCCCGGCTACCGCCACATCTCGGACAGCACGGTGCGCGCCGAGTTCGAGGGGGCCTGGGGCGTGGCGCTCAGCCCCGAGCCCGGGCTGCGCATTCCCAACATGTTCGAGGCGGCCCTGGCCGGCAGCTTCATGGGCCTGTACTGCGAGGGCGAGGACATCGTGCAGTCCGACCCCAACACCCAGCATGTGACGGCCGCGCTCTCGGCCATGGAATGCGTGGTGGTGCAGGACATCTTCCTCAACGAAACCGCCAAGTACGCCCATGTCTTCCTGCCGGGCGCCTCTTTCCTCGAAAAGGACGGCACCTTCACCAATGCCGAGCGCCGCATCTCGCGCGTGCGCAAGGTCATGGCGCCGCTGGCCGGGCATGCCGACTGGGAAGTCACCCAGCTGCTGGCCAATGCGCTGGGCTATGCCATGCACTACACGCACCCGAGCGAAATCATGGCCGAGATCGCCGCGCTCACGCCCAGCTTCGCGGGCGTGAACTACGACAAGATCGACCGGCTGGGCAGCGTGCAATGGCCCTGCAATGACAGCACCGAAGAGGCCGGCACTTCCATCATGCACAGGGACCGCTTCGTGCGCGGCAAGGGCCGCTTCATCATCACCCAGTACGTGGCCACCGACGAGAAGGTCACCCAGCGCTTTCCGCTGCTGCTGACCACGGGCCGCATCCTGTCGCAGTACAACGTGGGCGCCCAGACCCGGCGCACGCACAACAGCCACTGGCACAGCGAGGACCGGCTGGAAATCCATCCGCATGACGCCGAGGACCGCGGCATACGCGACGGCGACTGGGTCGGCATCGCCAGCCGCGCGGGCGAGACCGTGCTGCGTGCCACCGTCACCGAGCGCATACAGCCCGGCGTGGTCTACACCACCTTCCACTTTCCCGAATCTGGCGCCAACGTCATCACCACCGACAGCTCGGACTGGGCCACCAACTGTCCCGAATACAAGGTCACGGCCGTGCAGGTGCTGCCCGTCCCTCAGCACGCCCAGCCGTCCGACTGGCAGCGCGGCTTTGCGCGCATGCATGAAGAGCAGATCGGCCTGCTGCATGCCGCGCAGGCAGGCAGCATGGCCGTGGCGGGAGGCAAGTGATGGACAGCGCGAACCTGGTCCGCATGGCCAACCGCATCGGCGAGTTCTTCGAGGCCATGCCCGAGCGCGACGAGGCCCTGCAGGGCATCGCCGAACACATCCGCAAATTCTGGGAGCCCCGCATGCGCGCCGAACTGGCCCGCGTGCTGGCCAGTCCCGACAAGGCGCAGGCGCTCAAGCCCATCGTGCGCGAGGCGCTGGTGCTGCATCCGCTGACCTTGCCGTCGGCGGCGCAGGCTTAGCCAAACTGCTTCTTCCTGGCCATCTCCCGCGCCAGCTCCACAAAGCCGGCAGCGGCCGGCGACAGCCGTTCCATGCTGCGCACGGCCAGGCCGGTGACGCGGCGCTGGCGGGGCGAGAGGCTGCGGTAGACCATGCCTTCGGGCGCCTGCTCGGGCACGGCCAGGCGTGCGGCAATGGCAATGGCGTGGCCCTGGGCCACGAAGCCCTGCATGGAGGACATCTGCTCGAAGTGGTAGATGGCCGCAGGCTGGGCGCCGGCCTCGGCCAGGAAGCGGTCGATGTGCGCGCCCGACCCGGCCGAGGTGCGCACAAAGGCCTCGCCCTGCAGATCGGCTGCGCGGATGCTGCGCTGGGCCGCCAGCCGGTGCGATGCGGGCAGCAGCGCCACCAGTTCGTCTTCCACCAGGGGCACGGTCTCGAAGCGCTCGTCGGGCAGCACGACGAAGCCGATCTCCACGCGCCGCTCCAGCAGCCACTTGACCACGGTGTCGTCGTTTTGCTCGTCGATCTGCACCAGCACGGCGGGCTGGCGGCGGCGGTATTCGGTGATCAGCGGGGGCAGCAGCCGCAGCGAAGAGGTGGCGCCGAACGAGGCCACGCGCAGCGTGCCGCGCGCCATGCCGCGCTCGGCATCGGCCTCCTGCCGCAAGGCCTCCTTTTGCTGGAGGATGTCGTTGGCGCGCTGCAGCAGCCGCGTGCCTGCGTCGGTCAGCGGGGAGTGGGGGCCTTCGCGCCGCACCAACTGCACCTGCAGCTCGCCTTCCAGCGCGCGCAGGGCATGGCTGACGGCGCTCTGGGTAATGCCCAGCAGCGCGGCTGCGCGCGAGAAACTGCCGGCGCGGGCCAGTGCCGCGAACACTTCGAGCTGGGTGAAGGTCATGGGATCACGTTGTCCAGGTCATGAGCATTCGCTCATTTGTCTATGAATCGATATGAGCACATAGTACGCGCCATGAATTTTCAACGCTTCTTCGGTCCCCACCTGCGGCTTGTCGGCATGGCCCTGCTGTGGGGCGCTTCCTGGCCTGCGGGCCGCGTGGTGGCACAGAACATGCCGCCGCTGGCAGCCGCCAGCCTGCGCTTCCTGCTGGCCGCCGCCGTGCTGCTGCCGTGGCTGTACTGGGCCGGTGGCATGGCGGGCCTGCGGCAATGGAGTGCCAAACGCTGGCTGGGCATGGCGGCCGCCGGCGCCACGGGCGTGTTCGGCTATGCGGCCTTTTTCCTCATGGGGCTGCAGCATGTGCCGGCCGGCAAGGCGGCCCTGGTGATCACGCTCAACCCCGTGCTCACGCTGGCGCTGGCGGTCTGGCTGTTCGGCGAGCGGCTCAACCGCACCATTGCCCTGGGCATGGCGCTGGCGGCCTGCGGCGCCGTGGTGGTGATCTCGCATGGCCAGCCGCTGGCGCTGCTGCAGGGATCGGTGGGCGCGGGCGAGCTGCTGATCCTGGGCTGCGTGGTGTGCTGGGTGAGCTACACCCTGATCGGTCGCTGGCTGCTCACGGGCGTGGATGCGCTGTCGGCCACGGCCGTGACCTCGACCATGGGCGCGGCCATGCTGCTGGTGGCCAGCCTGGTGGTCGAGGGGCCGGCCGGCCTGCAGGCTGCCGTGCTTGGCAACGGCACTGCCTGGGGCGCGCTGGCCTTCCTGGCCTTCGGCGCCACGGCGCTTGCCTATGCCTGGTACTTCGACGGCGTCAAGGCGCTGGGCGCGGGCGCGGCCTCGGGCTACATCACGCTGGTGCCCGTGATCGGCGTGGCGCTGTCGGCGCTGTGGCTGGGCGAGAGCATCGATGCCAGTATCGTGCTGGGCGGCGGCATGGCCGTGGCCGGCACGGCGCTGATGAACTGGGGGCGCAGGCCTGCGGCTGCGGTGCACGTGGTTGCCAAGCGCACCGCAGTCCAGAGCTGAACGGACCCCGTCCGGATCAATCCAGCGAGGCGCCCGAGGTGCGCACGCGCTCGCCCTGCACCTGGTAGTCGCGCACCAGGAAGTCGCGGTATTCGGCGGGGCTGGAGGCCACGGCCACGTAGGAGAACGCGTCCACCTGGGTCTTGCGGAATTCGGGCTCCAGCAGCACGCGGCGCACATCGGCGGCGATCTTCTCCACCAGGGGCGCCGGCGTTCCAGCCGGTGCCAGCAGACCGATGTTGAAGACAGCCTGGATGTCGCGCACGCCGGCTTCCTTGAAGGTGGGCACATCCGGCAGGGCGATGCTGCGTGTCTCCGAGGACACGGCCAGGGCCTTGAGCTTGCCCGACTTGATGTGCTGCTCGATCACCGACACGCCCAGCACCGCTGCGTCGATCTGGCCGGCGATGACTTCGGGGATCAGCGGTGCGGCGCCCTTGTAGGGCACGTGCACCATCTCCAGCCCTTCCTGCTTGGCGAACATGGCCAGCGGCAGGTGCACGATGCCGCCCGCGCCCGATGAGCCATAGGTCAGCGGTTTGGTCTTGCCTGCCTGGCGTGCCTGAGCGATGAACTCCTGCAGCGTGCCGGCCTTGGAGCTCTGGGGCACGAAGAAGACCATGGGCACGCTGATCAGGCGGGAGATGGGGGCGAAGTCCTTTTGCGGGTTGTAGGGCAGCTTCCGGTACAGGTGCGGGTTCATGGTCAGCGACGCTTCGGTCGCGGCGAACAGCGTGTAGCCGTCGGGTGCGCTCTTGGCCACGTACTCGGCCCCGATGATCTCGTTGGCGCCTGTGCGGTTGAGGATGACCACGGGTTGCGACCAGACCTTGTTCAGGCGCGTGGCCAGCGCGCGTGCCAGGTTGTCCACGGGGCCGCCGGCCGCGTAGGGCACGACGATGTTCACCGGCTTGGAAGGAAAGGCTGCCGGAGCCTGGGCGTGTCCCAGGGCGGGCACGAGGGCCACGGTGGCGGTCAGCAGGGTTGCGGCGATGCGATGCAGGCTGGACATGGTGTGGGAAGCGGATACGGTGAAGCAGGCCGCACTCCAAGGGGCGGCCTGCTGTGGAACGGACGAACCGAAAAAAAATGGCAGGCCGGAAGGCCCCGGAAGGTGGCGGAGCCTCAGGCGCGCACACGCTCCATGCGTGTCAGCGGCAAGGACTCGCCTTCGCTGACTGCGGGCTGCAGCACGAAGTCGAAGCGCGTGCGGACGAAAGGCGCGTTCACGCCCAGCGACTCATAGCCGGCCGGCGCCACGCCGCGCTCCAGCTCGACGATCAGGCCGTCGCGCGTGGCGAAGGCGAAGTCGTCGTCCAGGTAGGTATCTCCGGGCAGGTTGACCTGGGTGGTCAGCGTGCGCATGCCGGGTGCAACCACGAGGAAGTGGATGTGGGCGGGACGATGGCCGTGGCGTCCCAGCGCGTCGAACAGTTCCGAGGTGGGGCTGTTCGGCGGTATGGAGTAGCCGGGCGGCACATAGCTGCGAAAGCGGTAGCGGCCCTGGTCGTCGGCTTCTATGCGGCGGCGCAGCTCGTAGGGCTTCATGCCCGGGAAGAAGTGCGAGTAGCCGCCCTGGACATTGGCATGCCAGACATCGATGAGCGCATGCGGCAGAGGCTGGCCGTCAAGATCCAGCACCCGTCCTTCCATCACGAAGACCTCGCCCTGGGGTTCGCCCTCGTCCAGGCGCGCTTCCGCTTGCGACAGCGGTGCACCGGCCACGAACAGCGGGCCTTCGATGGCGCGCGGCGTGCCGCCCGCACGGCCGGCACGCGCATCGGCCTCGTCGCTGCGGATGTCCAGCAGCCGGTCGAAGCCCAGGCCTGCCGTGATCAGGCCCAGCTGGCCGCTGCTCCCCAGGCGGCCCAGCCAGTCCACGGTGGCCCAGAACTCATCGGGCGTGACATCCATCTCGTCGATGGTGTGGAACAGATCGCTGACGATGCGCTGGGTCAGCGCCCGCACGCGGTCGCTGCCAGGGGCGATCTGCTTGCTGTTGACCAGATTCAGCAGCTGGTCCTGGGACAGTTCGGACATGTTTGTCTCCTCGTGGTTTTATGGGATGTCCTGGAAAAGAGAAGCGCTCAGTCCATGCTGATGTTGCGCTCCGTGATCACCTTGGTCCAGCGCACGGACTCGGCCTGCAGGTGCCTGGCCGCTTCCTCGGGCGTGGAGCCCACGACTTCGGCGCCGATGGCCTTGAAGCGTTCGAGCACGTCGGGCTGCTTCATCTCGGCCACGAAGACCTGGTTGAGCTTCTTGACGATGGCTGGCGGCGTGCTGGCGGGCATGAAGACGGCGAACCAGGGCGAGACCTCGTAGCCCTTGATGCCGGCCTCTTCCATGGTGGGCACGTCGGGCATGCTGGACGAACGCTTGGCCGTGGTCACGGCCAGGGCGCGCAGCTTGCCCGACTGGATGTGCGGGCGCGCCGAGGTGATGGAGTCGAACATGTAGTTGACCTGTCCGCCCAGCAGGTCGGACACGGCCGGGCCCGATCCCTTGTAGGGGATGTGCAGGATGTCCACGCCGGCCAGCGAGTTGAACACTTCGCCCGCCAGGTGGATGGAGGTGCCGTTGCCGGCCGAGGCATAGGTCAGCTTGCCGGGCGAGGCCTTGGCGGCGGCCACCACGTCGGCCACGCTCTTGACGTTGGGCTGGGTGGAGTTGGTGACCAGGATGTTGGGCACCACGGCCAGCACGCCCACGGGGGCGAAGTCCTTGATCGGGTCGTAGCTGAGCTTGCGGTACAGCGGCTTGTTGGTGGCCATGCCGATGGAGGTGATCATCAGCGTGTAGCCGTCGCCGGGCTGCTTGGCCACGAAGTCGGCGCCGATGTTGCCGCCGGCGCCGGGACGGTTCTCGATCACGAAGGGCTGGCCCAGCGTGCGGCCGGCCTTCTCGCCCAGGGTGCGCGCGATGGCGTCCATGGCGCCGCCCGGCGGGAAGGGCACGATCCAGCGGATGGGCTTGCTGGGCCAGTTGGCCTCGGGGGCCTGCGCATGGGCGGCGGGCATCACGGCGGACAGGCACAGGCTTGCGGCTGCGGCGGTCAGAAAACGGCGTTTCACATTCACTTCAGTTGTCTCCGAACAATTTGGTCTTGGTTTGGGCTGTGCTCAGGCGATGGCCGAGGGATGGCGGGCCAGCGGCGTGACCTGGATGTCCATGTAGGGGAACAGCGGCAGGCCCTGCAGCAGCTCGTGCAGCTCGTCGTTGGAGGCCACGTCGAACACGCTGTAGTTGGCGTACTCGCCCACCACGCGCCAGATGTGGGGCCAGCGTCCGTCGTGCTGCAGCTGCTGGGAATAGGCCTTCTCGCGGGCCTTGATCTCGGCTGCCACGTCGGCGGGCAGGTCGTGGGGGATCTTCACGTCCATGCGGACCAGGTAAAGCATGTTTGTCTCCAGGAGGAATGAAAGGAATTCAGGTCGCAGCCCCGGTCCGGGCCTGCCCCATGTCGAAGTGCTGCGGCTGGCTGCCGGCCAGCGCGCGGTCGAAGCGCGCCAACTGCTGCAGGTCGATCTCCAAGCCCAGGCCGGGCCCGTCGGGCAGTTGCAGCTCGAAGTCGCGGACGGCCATGCGCTCGGTGACGATGTCGTCCACCAGCAGCTGGGGGCCGAACAGCTCGCAGTTGTAGTGCTGCCCGCCCAGCGTGGCAAAGACATGGGCCGAGGCGGCCGAGCCGATCGAGGTCTCCAGCATGGTGCCGCCGTACCAGCCGATATCGGCCGCCTGGGCAATGGCCGCCACCTTGCGCGTGCGCAGCAGGCCGCCGTGCTTGGCCACCTTGAGCGAGAACACATGGCTGGCCTGCTCGCGCGCCAGGCGCATGGCGTCGTAGGGCGTGCACACGCTCTCGTCGGCCATGACCAGGGCGCCCTGCAGCGTGGCGGTCAGCTCGCGCAGCGCGGGCACGTTCCAGCCGGCCACGGGCTGCTCGATCAGGGTCACGCCGGCATCGATCAATTGCGGCAGAAAGCGCCGCGCCGTGGCGCCGTCCCAGGCCTGGTTGACGTCCACGGTCAGCGTGGCGCGTCCCTGCAGGCCGCGTGCGATCTCGCTCACATGGGCCACATCGGCCTCGGGCGTGCGCGCGCCGATCTTCATCTTGAAGATGCGGTGGCGCTTTTGCTCCAGGCGCAGCTGGGCCTCGGCCAGGTCGCGCTCGATGTCGCCGCTGGCCAGCGTCCAGGCCAGGGGCAGGCTGTCGCGCTGCTTGCCGCCCAGCAACTGCCACACGGGCAACTGCAGGCTGCGCGCCACGGCGTCCAGCAGCGCGATTTCCACGGCGCTCTTGGCAAAGGCATTGCCCTTGCAGGCCAGGTCCATGCGCGAGAGGCAGGCCTCGAAGCGCGCGCCGTCCTGGCCGATCAGGCTGGGCGCCAGGTGGTTGGCGATGGCATGGTGGATGCTCTCGGGCGATTCCTCGTTCCACGACGGGCCGCCAATGGTGGCGGCCTCGCCAAAGCCCGTGGCCCCGTTGCGCAGCCACAGCTGCACGATCACCGGGCTTTGCCGGCTGATGGAGCCGAACGACAGCTTGTGCGGGCGGATGGTGGGAATGTCGAGGATCCGCGCCTCGATGCGCTCGATCAGAAAACGGTCTTGCATGGCAATGGCTGGTGTCCTGGCTGGCGGCGGCTGCCGGCAATGGACACAAGCGTAAATCCATGCATTGTGTGGATCTATTGAATTATTTGTGAGAAATCATTCGATGGTGTCGATGTGTTGAATGCCTGCGCGGCAGGCAGGGGGCGCGGCAGCCTTGTGCTGCGCACGCCCTGTGGCGACGGGATCAGAAACTGCTGCGCAGCGTGACCATGATGCTGCGCGGCAGGCCGTAGTAGTTGCTGCGCGTGGCCGTGCCCACGCGCTCCCAGTAGACGCGGTCGAACAGGTTGTCGATGTTCACGGCCAGCTTGACCTGGGGGGTGAGCGGGTAGGCGGCATAGACGGACCAGACGCCGTAGCCGCCCGCTCGCCAGCGCACGGTGCCCAGGGTGTCGTAGAACTCGCTGACGGCGCGCACGCCCGCGCCCAGCTCCAGCCCCTGGGCCACGGGGCCGGCCACGCGGTAGCGCGCCCACAGGTTCACGCTGTGGCGCGGCGACATGGTGCTGAAGTCGGTGCCCGTCTGCGTGACGGTGCCCTGCAGGTATTTGGAGCGCATGTAGGCGTAGCTGGCCGCCACGTCCCAGCGCGGCGACAGCGATCCGACCACTTCGGCCTCGAAGCCTTCGGAGCGCACCTTGCCTGCGGGGATGACGAAGGCGGCATCGGCGGGGTCGGCCAGCGCGCGGTTGGTGTCCTGCATGCGGTAGACGGCGGCGGTGGCATTCAGGCGTCCGTCCAGCAGGCTGCCCTTGATGCCGGCTTCCACCTGCCGGCCCTCGCGCGGGGCGATCTGGCCGCCACCGGCCAGGCGCCCGCCTTGCGGCTGGAAGATGCGCGACTGGCTGGCGTAGAGCGTCCAGCTGTCGTTCAGATCGAAGAGCACGGCGGCGAAGGGCGTGAACTGGCCATCGACCTCGTAGCCCGAGCGCGTGTTCTGCAGCCGGTCCGAGGTTTCTGTCTTCCACCAGCTCTTGCGCGCGCCCGCCACCAGGGTGAGGGCCTGCGTGGGCTTGATGCGCAACTGGCCGTAGACGCCGCGCAGGCTGGTGCGCGTGAGGTCGTCGGCAAAGGGCTTGAAGCTGGGCTCGGGGATGGAGGAGGGGTCGTAGTGGAACAGGTCGGCCGGCGTGTTCATGGCGCCGCGCAGCATGCGCAGGTGCATGTTGGAGCTGCGGTAGTCCGCGCCCGCGATGAAATGGTGCGTCTGCCCGGCCCATTGCCAGGGCGTGCTGTAGTAGATGTCGGCCGTGGTGTCGGCGTAGTCGCGGTCCACGGTCTGGGCCTGGGTGAAGCGGCTGATGCCGGTGTCCGATACGGCCGAGTAGCCGTTGATGTACTTGTCGCGCTGCTGGCGCAGCACACGGCGGGCGGCCAGCTTGAACAGGCCGCCGCCGTCGAGCCGCGTCTCCGACTCGATGAAGCCGGCCAGCGATTCAGGCGCGGCGCGGCCCCAGTCGGCGGCAATGGCCACGTCGCGCGGAATGGGGGCCAGCCTGCCGTCGGCGTGGGCGGGCAGGCCGGTGTCGTAGTTGCCCCGGCCGCGCTGCCAGGTGGCGCCCACCGAGACCGTGCTCTGGGAAGTGACGTCCAGCTCCACCGTGCCGTACAGGGCCTGCTTGTGGCCGTCCATGGCCATCACGGGGCTGCCGAAGTTCTCGTGCAGCGCCACCACCCGGCCACGCAGGCGGCCATCTTCGGACAGCGCTCCGGTGACATCCACCTCGGCCCGCTTGCGGCCCCGCGAGCCCAGGCCGATGGCGCCCTGGCCCTGGTAGTCCGGCAGGGCGCGCTTGCGCACCAGGTTGAGCATGACGCTGGGCTCGCCCGCGCCCGAGAACAGCCCGGCCGGCCCGCGCAGGGCCTCGACCCGGTCGAACAGGGCCAGGTCCAGCGTTTCCTGGGTGGCCGGATTGCCGCTGACGGTGAGACCGTCCAACTGGTAGGTGGAGGACTGGTAGCCGCGCGAGAGGATGTCGCTGCGCCCGCCCGTGCTGCTTTGCCGGCGCACGACGATGCCGGGCACCACCTTGGCGGCTTCGGTGAGCTCCACGAAGTTCTGGTCATCGAGCCGTGCGCGCGAGATCACGGATACGGACTGCGGCGTCTCCCGGGCCGTCAGCTCGATCTTGGTGGCCGCGCTGGCATAGGGCGCCCGGTAGCTGCCCGTGCCTTCCGTGCGGCCGTCGCGCAGGGCCGTGGCTGTCACCCGCACTTCGTCCAGCGCGGTCTGCGGGCGCGCCGGGGCGGGGCGCAGCAGCCAGCCGCCCTGGGGCTGGGCAGAGGCTTGCAGGCCGCTGCCGGCCAGCAGGCGCTGCAGTGCCTCGGCCGGCTCCAGGCGGCCCTGGACGGCGGGCGCGGTCTTGCCTGCCAGCAGGGAGCTGTCGGCCGCGATGCTGGTGCCGGTGGCGCGCGCCAGGGCCTTGATGGCGTCGGACAGCGGCTGGGCCGGCAGGTCGATGTCGGCAGGAGCGGCCAGGGCTGGCGTGCAGGCCAGTGCCGCCGCGCAGGCGAGCAGGGACAGGCAGGCGCGTGCCGGGCGGGAGGAAAGAGGGCGGGCGGGCATGGCGGGAACGTTCTCCTGGGTATCGGTTGTGCTCGCCTGTATGACGGGGCAGCCCGCCGGATCCCTGATGTGCGTTGGCCGCTTTTTTTCAGTTTTTCCGGATTTTTTCCGGCGCCGTGCTGCGCGGGGCCAGCCAGGTGGCGCCGTCGCGCTCCTGCACGCGCACGGCGGCGATGCGCGGCAGCGCGTCCAGGAAGCTCTCCACATCGGCGCGCTGCACGGCGGCCGTGATGTGCGGCCCGCCCGTGCCGTCGGCGACGGCCGCACGCACGGGCTGGCGGCGCCAGCGCGACAGCGTGGCCGCGATCTCGCCCAACCCGGCGCTGTCGAAGACGATGAGGCCGCGTTCGATGGACGAGAAGCTGTCGCGCGCATCGCGCTGCACGCGGCGGGGGAGGGGGCTGGCGTGGGCGCCATCGGCTCCGGGTGCGGCACCGGGGGCGGCACCGGCGCTTTCGTCCGGCAGTTCCCCCACTTCGCCCGCCTGCAGCAGCAAGAACGGTGCTCCTTCGGCACCTTTCACCGCCAAACGCACCGTTCCATGCTCCACGCTCACCCGCACCAGTCCCGGCAGGCGGTTGACGGTGAAGCGCGTGCCCAGCACGGTGATGCGGGCCTGGCCGGCGGCGATGGTGAAGGGGCGGCCTGCATCCCTGGCCACGTCGAACAGGGCCTCTCCCTGCTCCAGCACCACGGCGCGCTGGCGGCGCGTGTAGCGCGTGGCGATGCGGCTGGCCGGTCCCAGGGTCAGCACGCTGGCGTCGGGCAGGTTCAGCACGATGCGTTCGCCAATCGCACTGTCGCGGGCCAGGGCGAACACGGTGGTGTCCTGCCATTCAAGCCAGCCGCGCCATGCCAGCAGGCCCGCCGTGCCCAGGCCGGCAACGCCCAGCACGCCGCGGGTGATGATCGCGCGGCGCGCGTTGCTGCGTGTGTCGCGGCGCTGGCGTGCGGCGGTGTCCACCGCCGTGGCCAGGGCCTCGGTGCGGGGCGTGGAGTCGAAGTCCTGCCACAGCGCCTCGAAGGCGGCGTATTCGGCGGCGTGGCGCGGGTCGGCGTCCATCCAGCGGCGCCAGGCAGCGGCATCGGCGGCGCCCGGCCGCGCTCCCGCATCCCGGTGCATGCGTATGAACCAGCGCGCGGCCTCCTCGCGCGGCGTGCTCATGGCGCGAGCAGCTCGCGTGCGGCGCGCAGGTCCAGCAGGGCGCGCATCAGGTGGCGCTCCACCATGTTCAGGCTGATGCCCAGCATGGCGGCAATCTGGGGCTGGGAGTGGCCTTCCACCTTGCACAGCCAGAACACCTCGCGGCAGCGCGCAGGCAATCCCTGGATGACACGCTGCACGGCGCCCAGGCGCTGCTGCAGGTCGGCCAGCATCTCGGCCGAAGGCGCCGTGAAGGCTTCCTGCAAGGCGATTTCGTCCGCGCGTGCCACCGGGTGCTGCGCGGCGCCGGCCTCGCCTGCCAGCTCGGGCAGGGGCACGAAGCGACGCTCATGCGCCATCTGGTCGGCCAGCACGGTGCGCGCCACCACGCGCAGGTAGGCATGCGGCTGGGCGATGCCTTCGTGCCGGCCGCTGAGGGCGTAGCGCACGAAGGCGTCATGCAGCACATCCTGCGCGCGGTGGATGCAGCGCGTGCTGCGCCAGATGGCGGGCAGCAGGCTGCCATAGGCCCAGTGCAGGTCCAGGCCCAGCCAGGCTGCAGGAGTCGGATGGCGTGTCATACAAGCAAGCGGGGAGGGAAGGCAGGCGGGCAGGGCGGGACGAAGTGCTGGCATTCTAAATGAGACTTTTTCTCATTTGTTGCCGCCCGTTTGCCACTTGTTCACCACCCGTTTGCCGGCCGCAGGCGCGCCGGCCGGCGGTGCCGCTACAGCAGCTCCGCCGGGCGCGTCTCCGATGCGCTGCGGCAGGGAAGGGTGATGCGAAACAGCGAGCCGCCCTCGGGCCGGTTGCTGGCCACGATGGTGCCGTCCATGGCGTCGATGATCTTGCGGCAGATGGCCAGCCCCAGGCCCGTGCCGCCCGAGCCGTTGCGGGTCTTGCTGGACTGCACGAAGGGCTGGAAGATCTTGTCCAGCTCCTGCGGCGGAATGCCCGGGCCCTGGTCGGAGAAGGCGATGCAGATGTCGCCCTGTCCGTCGATGCGGCCCTGCACATCGATGCGCCCGCCGATGGGCGAGAACTTGATGGCATTGGCCAGCACATTGCGCACCACCTGCTGGAAGCGCACGGGGTCGGCCTTGGCGATCAGCGGGGCGTCGTCGAGTTCGAGCCGCAGGTCGATGAGCTTGTGCTGCTGCTGCGGCTCCAGCTCGCGCACGACCGGCCGGATCAGGCTGCGCAGATCCGTGCGCTCCAGGTGGATGGTTCCCACGGCGCTGTCCAGCTTGGCCACATCGAGCAGGTCATTGACCAGGGCCAGCATGCGCTGGCCCGCCGCATGGATGTCGTTGAACATGTCGGCCATGGCGGGATTGCCGCGCGAGCGCAGGCTTCCCAGCTCGGCAAAGCCCATGATGGACTGCAGCGGGGTGCGCAGCTCATGGCTCATGTTGGCGACGAATTCCGACTTCACGCGGAAGGCCTCCTCGGCCGCGTCGCGGGCCTCGCGCGTGGCATGCTCGGCCGCGCGGAATTCGCTCACATCCACAAAGATGCTGAGCACGCCGGTGGTCTGCCCCTGGGCATCCTTGACCGCCGCCTTGGAGATCTGCACGTCGCGGTAGCTGCCGTCCACGTGGGGCAGCCTGGCCTCCAGCACCATGCGCTGGCCCGAGCGCATCACGACCTGGTTGCTGCGTATCTGCAGCAGGGCATCGTCGCGCGAGTGCAGTCCCTTGATCTCGTGGCCGAGCACGGCATAGCGGCCGCGGCCGAAGAAGTCCTCCCAGGCCTTGTTGACCAGTACCACGCGGTGGTCCGCGTCGGTGACCAGCATGGGCAGGGGCGTGGTCTCGAACAGCAGGTGCTGGAA
This sequence comes from Delftia sp. WY8, assembly GCF_018437695.1. NCBI lineage: Bacteria > Pseudomonadati > Pseudomonadota > Betaproteobacteria > Burkholderiales > Comamonadaceae > Delftia > Delftia sp. WY8. The sequence continues at coordinate 2,079,604 of NZ_CP049795.1, read as the reverse complement.
GGCCAGCTGGGTCTGCAGTTCCTGCTGCGCCTTCCAGCGGGCCGTCACGTCCACGGCGCTGCCCGCGAAGCCCACGAGCCGGCCGTCGCGCAGCAGGGGGACGACGGCGATGTCGCAGAGTATTTCCCGGTGGCCCGGCAGCTGGAACATGGCCTGGCAGTTGCGCGGCGCCAGCCGGGCCAGGGGATCGAGCAGGGCCTGGATCTGCGCGCGGTACGGGCCGTCCACGATGTTCTCCAGCGGCTGCCCTACGGCCTCGGAGCTGGGCTGGCCGGTCAGCTGTTCCCAGCGTGCGTTCACGAAGGTCAGCAGACCCTCGCTGTCGGTGCGAAAGATCAGCTCCTGCACGCTGCGCATGAGCACGGCCATCTCGTGCTCGCTGCGCGCCAGGCGTGCCTGGGCCTGCTCCATGGCCTGCTGTGCCGTCTTCTGCTCCCTGCGCGTCTTGAGCACCGACCAGCTCAGGCCCAGCACCAGGGCCAGCAGGGCCACGCCGGCCACGAAGAAGGCGAAGGCGTCATCCCTCCAGCGCGCCACCAGGGCTGCGTAGGGCTCCTCCACCACCAGCAGCAGGGGCCAGTTGCGCACGGTGCGAAACGACACGATCTCATGGGAGCCGAGCATGCCCGCGCCGATGTAGGAGCCGAATTCGCTGTGCGGCAGCCACTGCCGGAACAGCGGTGTCTGCAGCACGGCGGTCGCCTGCACGCCCGTGCCCGCATTGGTGCTGGCCAGCGGCCGGCCGTCGTAGGTCAGCAGCACGGCCTCGTAGCTGAGGATCTCCAGCGTGGCCTGGTAGAAGTTGGCCACGGCGTCGGGGTTGATCAGGGCCACCAGCACGGCGGGCATGCCGTTGTCCTGGTGAAAGCCCAGCAGCTGCGGCAGAAACGACACGCCGCGCGGCGACGGGTGCGCGCGGGGCGCCAGGGCCGACAGGCCACGGCCGGGCACCAGCCGGCCCAGCAGGGGCTTGCCGGGCACGACGACGGCGCTCTTGTCGTGCAGCAGCTCCTGCATGTCGATCTGCTGGCCGGCCTCGCCGGCCTGGGTGCTGGCCAGGATGAGTCCCTTGTCGTCGAGCAGGGCCATGCTGCGCAGGTAGGGCAGCTGGGCGATCAGCTGGGCCATGGCGGCCTCGCGCGTGCTGCGCGTGCTGCCGGCGGCCAGGATGGCGGGGTGGTGCGCCAGGCTGGACAGGGCCATTTCGGTGTTCTCGAAGGTCTTGGCCGTCTGGTCCTCCAGCACGCGCGCCAGCAATGCGGCCTGGGACTTGCTCTGGTCGGCCTCGGCGTGCAGCTGGCTCCAGACGAAGAGCACCAGCCCGGCAAGCACGCACAGGGCAAAGGTCAGCACCAGTGCCTTGATGTGGGCGCTGCGTCCGGCACCCAGGAAATGATGCGCGGTAGCTCGATCAGACATGATGAAGATGCTCCATCAGAAATTCCGGGGCGCGACGATGGCGGTCAACCCGTCGTGCGACACAGGAACGGGCCGGGCCGGCGCGAACGCCTGCATCCAGTGCCAGCCGTCCGCCAGCCTGCGGCTGGACGGGCCGTCTGCCATGGACAGGTCCACGCGGCCGGTCTCCCGTGCGCGCATCATCATCAGTCGCTCCTTTCAAGGCTTGCCAGGATCTGCAGCAGCCGGGTCGGGCTGAAGGGCTTGACCAGGTATTCGTCGGCGCCCGCATTGAAGCCCGCCTCGCGGTCCTCTGCGCTGTCCCGGGCGGTGAGCAGCACCACCAGGGTATGCCGCAGATCGTAGGAGGTCTTGATGCGACAGCACACCTCCAGGCCGTCCAGCGTGCCGGGCATCATCATGTCCAGCAGCACGATATCGGGCTTGTTGCGCTGGGCCACGGCCCAGGCTTCGTCGGCGGTGGGCACCTCCATGACCTCGTAGGCGCCGGACTCCAGCGTCATGCGCAGCAGTTTGCGGATGTCGGCCTGGTCTTCGACGATCAGTATCTTCTTCATGGCGGACCTTTCACAACGCAGTTGAAGGGGGGCTGCGTGAGGTTAAATCATAAATATCAAATTCATCAAATTTATATTGAATTTTTCAATCGTATTTGATGCAAAATTGCTGCCATGTCCGAGAACAGCACCCCATCAGGCCAAATTCCGCACTACACGACTGCCGAGGTGGCAAAGCTGCTGGGCATGGCCGTGCGATCGGTCCAGCTCATGGTCGATCGCGGCGAGCTGGAGGCCTGGAAGACGCCCGGAGGCCATCGCCGCATTACGCGCGCTTCCGTGGAGCGCTGGCGCAGCAGGCAGGGCGAGCGCGCAGCGCCCGGGGTGCCCGGCGCACCAGCGGTGGCAAAGGCGCCGGCCCCTGCCCAGGCGGGTTCGGGCACCGGGCAGCGCGTGCTGCTGATCGAGGACTCCGTGCACTTCCAGAATCTGGTGCGCATGCTGGTGCAGCGTCACTTTCCCGACGTCCAGCTGCATGTGGCGAACGACGGGATCACGGGCATGGCGCTGTACGGCCAGATCCAGCCCGATGTGCTGCTGGTGGACATCCTGCTGCCCGACATCGATGGAGCCGCCCTGATCACCACCTTGCGCACCCATGAGCAGTTCGCGCGCTGCAAGCTGCTGGTGGTCACCTCGCTGGAGGCGTCAGAGCGCGAGGCCTATGCCTTCGCATTGGGCGGCGTGCGCGTGATCCACAAGCCCCAGCTGGTGCAGGAACTGCCCGAAGCGCTGGGCGGGCTGCTGGGCGGGCCGGCGGCGTGAACGCGCCCCTTCCCGCGGTCCTGCTGGTCGAGGACGATGCCTCGATTGCGCGGTTCGTTGCGCTGGCGCTGGAGGGCCTGCCGCTCACGCTGGTGTCCTGCACGAGTGCGGAGCAGGCCCAGCAACTGCTGCAAACCCAGCCCTTTGCCCTGCTGATCACCGATCTGATGCTGCCCGGCGCCTCCGGCGTGGAGCTGATCGAGTGGCTGCGCCGCTCGCCGCAGGCGGGCTGCTGCGCCGTGGTCTTCAGTGCCGGCGTGCGGGCCGATGTTGCGCTGCAGCTGGAGCAGTTGAAGGTGTGGCGCGTGCTGCTCAAGCCGGTGTCGGTGGCGCAACTGGTGGACTGCGTGGAGTCGGTGCTCCAGCAGCATGCGCCGCCTCCCCCTCCCAGGCAGGAGGCCGGGACGGGCGAGGGCGCCGATGCGCAGCCGGATGTGCGACCGGATGTGCAACCGGATGTGCAACCGGATGTGCAACCGGATGCGCCGTCGGACGCGCTCGCCATCGCCAATTTCTTTGGTGGCGACGCAGGCCTGTTCCACAGCTACCGTGACATCTGCCTTGCACACTTGCCCGACGATATCGCCCGGATGGAGGTCCTTATCGCGGAGCAGAACGCCATGGCCCTGCGCAGGCAGGCGCACAGCCTGCAGAGCGTGTTGCGCCTGCTGGGACAGGAGCGGGCCAGCGGACTGACCAGGAGCCTGGAGCAGGCCTGCCTGGCTGGCGACTGGGCCGGTGTCACCGATGTCTGGCGGCCACTGGGCGCAGCCTTGCAGCAGCTGCTGGAAAGCGCAGGCCAGCGCGACCTGCGCGACTGAGCGCCGTGCCGGCCTGCCCCGGCTTCAGCCCGGCGGCCTGCGCCGCAGCCATCCATGCCAGATCCCTGCCGCCGTGGGAACGGCCAGGCAGACGCCGGCCAGCATGTCGCCAAGGCCGCCGTCGCTGAACAGGGCCGAGACCAGGCCGATGGCCGTCAGCACGCCCAGCGCGATGGGCCAGCCCCAGAGGGCGAGAAAGCCCCGGTGTCGCGCGCCGCTCATGCCGAGACCTCCTTGCCGCGCGGCGCGGGCTGCGGGGCCGGCAGGCTCTTGCCCTTGTTGACCCACAGGTACAGGCCCGTGCCCAGCACGATGATGCTGGCGATGTCCAGCAACGCCCAGAGGATCTGCATGGCCCGCCCGCCGTAGTCGCCGAAGTGCAGCGGCTGGGACACCAGCAGCGCCGTCAGATACCAGGGCAGGGCGGGCGCGGCCGTGACCTGGGCGGTCTTGGCGTCCACCAGCACGGGCAGGAACAGGCGCGAGGTCAGGGGCTCGTTGCCGCGCAGGAAGAAGGTGTGGTGGTGCGGGCTGGAGAACGTGGTGCCGGGGAAGGCGATGAAGTACAGCTTGGTGCCTGGCACCTGTTGCTGGGCGGCCTGCAGCGATTGCTGCAGCGAGGCGCGCTCCGCCACCGGGACCGTGTCCTGGCCCTGGTAGGGCGCCAGCACGCTGCTGAGCTGGTCATGCTGCCAGTACTTGATCAGCAGGTCGGCCCAGGTATTGATCATGCCGGTGGCGCCCACCACGAACAGCCACACCAGGGTGACGATGCCCAGCAGGTTGTGCAGGTCCAGCCACTTCAGGCGCGGCTGGCGCGTGCGGCGCACGGTGCCGAAATCGAGCTTGCGCATGAAGGGCGCGTACAGCACCACGCCGCTGACGATGGCGATCAGCAGCAGCAGCCCCATGAGGCCGAGGAACAGCTTGCCCGGCAGCCCCGCGAACAGGTCCACGTGCAGCTTGAACATGACCCACATGAAGCCCTGGTCGAAGCGCGGCTGGGCCAGCAGCTCGGCCGTGCGCGCATCGATGACCACGGAGCGGAAATCGTCCGTGGGCGCCGGCGTGGGCGTCATGGTGACGAACCAGAGGTCGTCGGTGTCGTCGGACTTGGAGACGAACTGCACCACGCGGTCCGGGTGCTGGGCGCGGGCCACCTCCAGCACCTTGTCCAGGCTGGCATGGGGCGTGCCCTGGGGCATGGGCGGGGCCTCCACCTCGGTGCCCAGCAGGTGGCCGATTTCGTGGTGGAAGATCAGCGGAAGGCCGGTCAGGCACAGCAGCAGCATGAAGACGGTGCAGACCAGGCTGCTCCATTTGTGCAACCAGGCCCAGGTCTTGATCGTGTGGCTTTGCATGGGATGTTTTTTCTCTGACAGAAGGGGGCCTGGGGCCCCCGCCATCACCGCGCCCCCGGCGCCATGCCGGGGGCGGGGCGGTTGCCGGTGGCCGGTGGCTTAGAAGTCCACTTGTGCGGACAGCATCAGCGTGCGCGGCGCGCCCGTGGTGGTGTAGCCGGCGGCAGTCACCCAGTAGCTCTTGTTGCTGACGTTCTCCAGGCTGGCGCGCAGCACCACCGGCTTGCCGGCCACATGGGTGCGCAGGCGTGCGCCCAGGTCCAGGCGTGTCCAGCCGGGCATGCGCAGGATGTTGGCCGCGTCGTAGTACATGGACGAGGTGTGGATCACGCGGCCATTCAGGCTCAGGCCCTCCACCCAGGGCGTATCCCAGTCCAGGCCCAGGTTGAAGGTGCGCTCGGGCACGCCGTTGGCATCGTTGCCCTGGTTCACGCCGCCTGCCGTGCGCGAGAGCTTGGCGTTGTTGAAGGCCGCGCTGGCCAGCAGGCGCAGGCCTTTCTGGATCTCGCCGTAGGCGGTCAGCTCCAGGCCGCGGTTGCGCGTCTCGCCGCCGAAGCTGTAGACATTGGTCACCGGGTCTGTCATGGAGCCCGGGCGCTGGATCTGGTAGAGCGCGGCCTGCGTGGTCATGCGGCCCCAGTCCACCTTCACGCCCACTTCGTACTGCTTGGACTTCTGCGGCGCGAACACCTGGCCGGCATTGGCCGTGTTGGGCCCGGCCGTGCCGCCTGCCGACAGGCCAGCCGTGTAGTTGGCGTAGACCGAGACATTGTTCTGCGGCTTGAACACCACGCCGGCCAGCGGCGTCACGGCGCTGGCCTTGTACAGCGTGGTGCCGCTGGCGTTCTTCTGGTCGATGGTCTGGTCGCGCAGGCCCACGGTCACCAGCACGCGGTCGCTGAACAGCGCCATGGTGTCGGCCAGCGCCAGGCTGTGCTGCGTCAGCTCGGCGTTCTTGGTGGGCGCGCCGCGCACGAAGTCGATGGCAGGCAGGGGCGACGGGTTGTAGATGTTGGAGGGGACGGCTTTGGTGGTCAGCTGGTAGAAGTAGCCGCTTTCGCGGTCCATGTAGTTGGCTGCGGCCACCACGGTGTGGCCGATGGCGCCGGTCTTGAAGCGCGTGCGCAGGCCCACGTCGGCCGAGGTGGTCTTGTTGAACTCGTCGTAGAAGCCGTTGCGCACCGTGAAGTTGCCCAGCGAGTCGATGCGCTGCACGGCCGTGGGAAAGCTCTGGTCACTGGACACATCGCTGTAGCCCACGCCGCCGTAGACGGAGGTGTTGGCGTTGATGTCGTATTCCACGCGCGAGATCACGGTCTTGGCCTTGTCCAGCAGCTCCGTGCCCGGGTTGAAGTTGGTGCGGCTGTCGGGCACGGCGGGCACCTGGGTGATGCCGGCCAGGAAGGCGCTTTGCGGGCGGAATTCCGTGGTCTTGCCGCTGGTGGTCAGCGCGTCCAGCGACCAGCGCAGGCCCTGGCCTTCGTAGTCCAGGCCCACCGATGCCAGGCCCAGGCGCTGGCGGCCGCCGTCGATATTGCCTTCGCCGTTGCGCCACACGCCGTTCACGCGCACGCCCCACTGGTTGTCTTCGCCAAAGCGGCGGCCCACGTCCAGGTGGGTGCCGAACTGGGCCTTGCCCATGTAGGTGGCGGTCAGGCGGTTCAGCGGCACGTCGCCCGCGCGCTTGGTCACCACGTTGATGCTGCCGCCGATGCTGCCGTTGGGGCCCACGCCATTGGTCAGCGAGCCGGGGCCCTTGAGCACTTCCACGCGCTCGATCACCTCCAGCGGCAGGCGCGTGGAGGGCGACAGGCCGTACAGGCCGTTCACCGACACATCGCGCATGGACAGGGAAAAGCCCCGCACCTGGAAGTCATCGCCATAGCCGCCGCGCGCCTGCAGGGTGCGCACCGAGGCGTCGTTCATCACCACGTCGGCGATGGTCAGCGCCTGCTGGTTCTCGATCAGCTCCGAGGTGTAGTTGGTCGTGCTGAAGGGCACGTTCATCTGGTCGGTCTTGCCCAGGATGCCCAGGTCGCCGCCGCGCGCGATCTGGCCGCCGGCATAGGTCTTTTGCAGTCCGCCAATGGCCTCGGCCTGGTCGCTCACCGTCACTTCCTTGAGGGCCGGGCCCTCGGCCGTCTGGGCCGCCACGCCCACGGCGGCCAGGGCCAGGCCGGCGCTCAGGCATTGGCGGATCAGGCGCGTGAGGGGATGGGGAGCGAAGCGGAAGTCCGCAGGAGTGCTGTGGTGCGTCATGGCAGTCATGTGCAAAGGTTGGAAAAAGCGGGAGGAAAAACCGTGAAGAAAGACCGGAAAAAAACCGGGAAAGGAGGGCAGGCCGGCCGTGGCCCTAGAAGCGCGCGCGCAGCGACACCGTGACGTTGCGCGGATCGCCGTAGTAGTTGTTGAAGTAGGTGCTGTTGGGCGAGAACTTGGCGTAGTAGCGCTTGTCCAGCAGGTTGCTCACGTTCAGCTGCAGCGAGTAGGTGTCGTCCAGGCGGTAGGCCAGCAGCGCGTCAAAAAGCGCATAACCACCCTGGCGGGTGGTGACATCGCCCACGCTGGCGTAGGCATCGCTTTGCAGCCGCACGCCGGCGCCTGCGGTCCATCCCTGCAAGGGCCCCTTGAAGCGGTGGCTGGCAAACAGGCGCAGCGCATGGCGCGGGTCCACGGGCCGCAGCGGCTGGCCTACGTTGGCCTCGGAGGCGTCGCGCAGGTACCTGGCCTGGGTGTAGGTGTAGCCGGCCAGCACCTGCCAGCCTGGCGCGGGCTCGCCGGACAGCTCCAGCTCCCAGCCCTGGCTGCGGCTCTTGCCGCCGGCCATGAAGCAGTGGCTGGTCGGGTAGTACGGCAGGCAGGGCATGGCCGATGCCGTGTCCTGCATGGCGCTGCCCACGCGCTGGATGCGGAACACCGACACGCTGCCCTGCAGCCGGCCGTCCATGAAACTGCCCTTGAGCCCGGCCTCCAGGTCCTCGCCCCGGGCGGGCGCCAGGATGCTGCCGTCGGCGGCCTTCTTGTCCTGAGGGCTGAAGATCTCGCTGTAGCTGGCATAGGCGTCGAGCGTGTCCGACAGCGCATGCACCAGGCCCGCATAGGGCGTCAGCTCGCGGCGCACGCTGTAGCCGCTTTGGGCATTGCCGGGTTCGAGATAGCTCCACCAGCTCAGGCGCGCACCGGCAATGGCGGTGAGCGAGTCGGTCAGCGACAGCCGGGCCCGCGCGAATCCGCCGTACTGGTGGATGTGGGACACGGGCGATGAATAGGCGTTGCCGTTGCCCTCGCTGTAGAAGGGCTCGGGGTAGCTGGTGTACGGATTCCAGCCGCGGATGTCCACATTGCGCAGCGGGCTCACGCCCCAGTAGCCCGTGGCGCCCGTGCTGCGGATGCGCTGCAGGTCGGCGCCCAGCGACAGCTCGTGCCTGCGGCCCAGGGCCTCGAAGGGGCCGCTGGCCAGCAGGCTCAGCGCGTTCTGCGTGCTGCCGTCGCCGCCATAGATGGAGGTGCTCACGTCGAACAGGTAGGGATTGCTGTCGCTGGCCCTGGAAAACGAAGTCTGCTTGAACCCGTCCGACCGAAAGCGCGTGTGCGCCGCCTGGGCCTTCAGTTGCCAGCCGCTGTCCAGCCGGTGCTCCAGCTCGGCAAAGGCCTGCTGGTTGTGGCGGTCCCAGGTATTCCAGGGCGTGCCCAGGTAGGTGCTGCGCGGCAGGCCGAGCTGGCTGCCGTCGGCGGCGGCGGGCAGGCCGCCCCAGGAGCCCGTGGCTTGCAGGTCCGTGTGCTGCAGGCCGGCCGTGAGCGTGGTGCGCGGCCCCAGGTCCGCCTCCAGCACGCCGTACAGGCCCAGGCGCTTTTCCTTGCGCGCGGTCTGGAACGATGCCTTGTCGTCCGCCAGCGCCACCAGCCGGCCGCGCAGCGTGCCGGCTGCGTTCAGAGGGCCGGACAGGTCGGCCTCCATGCGCTGGCGGTCCCAGGAACCCAGCGTCAGCGCCGCCGATCCCTGCCATTGCGCCGTGGGCCGCTTGCGCACCATGTTCACCATGGCCGAGGGCGAGCCCGCGCCACGCAGCAGGCCCGTGGCGCCGCGCAGCACCTCCACGCGGTCCAGCATGGCCGTATCGGGCTGGATGAAGGTGGAGGCCGAGGCCACCTGGTTCACATTGAGCCCGTCCACCTGAAGCGAATCGATCTGGTAGCCGCGCGAGTAATAGGCGATGCGCTCGCTGTCGATGTACTCCACCGTCACGCCCGGCGTGTGCTGCAGCACGGCATGCAGGTCGGGCAGGGCCTGCTCGTCCAGCCACTGGCGCGTGAGCACGGTCACGGGCTGCGGGATATCGCGCACCGACTGAAGCCCCTTGTAGCCCGTGACCAGGCTGGCCGCGTAGCTGTCCGATGCCTCGGTCGTGGCACTGGCCGGCGCCGTGGCCCGGACCGTGACCGTGCCCAGCGTCTGCCCGCCCGTGCCCGAGACCGCCGCTGGCAGCGGCCGCAGCGTATAGACGCCGCTGGACTCGCGCACGGCCTGCAGCGCCGTGCCCTGCAGCAGCCTGGCAAAACCGTCTTCCACGCCATAGCTGCCCTGCAGCCCCGGGGACTGCAGCCGGCCCAGCTGCGCGGCATCAAACGACAGCGCAACGCCAGCCTGGTTGGCGTACTGCGCGATCACATGCGTGAGCGGGCCGGCCGCAATCGAAAAGCTGCGCTGGCCGGCTTGGGCGGCTTGGGCGGCCTGGGCGGACGGCGCCGCATGGACGCAGTCCGTTGCCGTGGCAACCAGCATCGCCACGCCCAGCACCGCTGCCACCCCAGCCATCCCCATGGACGCAGGCCAGCCCCGTTCGGCTGCAAGGCCGTCCTGGGGCTGGTGGAGGTGGGTGCGGGGCATGGGGCTGGGAAAAGTGGTGTGACTCCCCGTATGCCGAACAAGCCCTGCCGATCCTGCAAGTTCGGCTGGACTTTTTTTGCGCCGCCGCTGAGATTTTCTCCGTTACTTTCCGTTGATCACCAGGTGGAATAAGGCTGGGTTACTATGGTTTTATTTTTGATCAATGCCTCAGGACACCACCACCGGCCTGGGCTGGCGCGTCCCCGCCAGCGCCAGGCCCGCGAACAGCATCAGCATCAGGCCATAGGCATAGGTGACCGGCAACAGGCCGAAGCGCGCGGCGGCCATGCCCGCCGCGATGGCCGGCACGCTGAACGCCAGGTAGCTTGCGATGTAGATGGCCGAGATCAGGGCGCCGCGCTCGTGCGGCTCGGCCAGCGGGATCACGCTGCGCAGCGCGCCCTGGAAGCCCACGCCGAAGCCCGCGCCCGCCACCATCGAGGCGCCCAGCACCAGGGGCAGGCTTTGCAGATGGGCGCCGACCAGCAGCAGGGCCACCCCGGCCAGCAGGCCGCTGCCGCCGAACTGCAGCATGGCGCGCGGCGCGCGGCTGCGCAGCGTCCAGATGGCGGCGGCGGCGCTCAGCGTGTTGATGCACACGGCAAAGCTGGCGGCGACCTCCGAGCCCGTGACCGAGCGGATCATCGACGGGCCCAGCGACAGGTAAAAGCCCCCCAGCGCCCACACCGTGATGCTCATGGGCAGCACGCGCATGAAGTCGGCACGGGCCTGGCCCGGAATACGCACGCGCGGGCGCATGGCGGCCAGTGCGCCGGGGCGGCGCGCGCCCGTCTCGGGCAGCACGGCCATGGCGGCGGCCACGGCCACGAAGATCAGCGCCATGAGCCAGAACACCAGGCCCAGTTGCTGGCGCCACAGCTGCGCGAACTCGCCCGCCACGACAATGCCCGCCGCCATGCCGACCATGGGCGCCATGGTGCTCACCAGCGTGCCGCGCTCGCGGTGCAGGTCCAGCAGCGCCGCACCCATGGCCGCACTGGCCATGCCGGTGGCAAAGCCCTGCAGCACGCGCGCCAGCACCAGGGTCTGCACGTCGCCCGCGCGGGCGAACACCGCCAGCGAGACGATCTCCAGCACCAGCGCCGCCAGGATCACGGGCTTGCGGCCCAGGTGGTCCGACAGCGCGCCCGTGGTGAGCAGGGCCAGCAGCAGGCTCAGCGCATAGACCGCGAAGACCAGGGTCAGCATGCCGGAGGAAAAGCCCCAGTCCTGCTGGTAGAGCCGGTACAGCGGCGTGGGCGCGCTGGAGGCGGCGAAGAAGCTGCCCAGGCCGAAGGCCAGGACGGCCAGGCTGCGGCCGGGCCGGGCAGCGGGAGTGGAGTTGGATGGTTGCAGTACCGACATGGTTAAGAGCCCTGCTGCACAATTAATGCAAAGTTTTTGCGTTAGCGAATTCTGCGCTTGTGCGCTGCTAACGCAAATTTTTAGCTTTAATAACCATGAGCACGCAAGTCCCATCCCTTTCCAAAACAGGCGGTCCCGCCCGTCCCGGCGGACGTAGCGCGCGCATCCAGGCCACGGTCTACCAGACCGTCAAGGGCCTGCTGGAAACCATGCCGCGCGAGGAATTGAGCTTTCCGCTCATCGCCGCCCAGGCGGGCGTGACGCCGTCCACCCTCTACCGGCGCTGGGGCGACATACAGCAGTTGCTGGCCGATGTGGCCGTGGAAATCATCCGGCCCACGGCGCCGCCGCTGGACACGGGCACGCTGGAGGGCGACCTGCTGGCCTGGGCCGAGCAGTTCCTGGAGGAATCGGCCTCGCCCCTGGGCCGAACCATGCTGCGCGACATGGCCGCCGCAGCGGGCAACGAGCACACGCCCTGCGCCTGCGTGGAAATCCTGCGCGGGCAACTGGCGCAGATCGGCGAGCGCGCAGCGCGGCGTGGCGAGGCGATGCCAGCTGCGGACACCCTGATCGACGCGCTGGCCGCACCCATCGTCTACCGCGTGCTGTTCGACCTGCCGCCGTCCCTGGAACACGTGCAGGCACGGGTGCGCGGCCTGCTGCAGGCTGAAACGGCCTAGCCCTTCAGCGCCCGCGCCAGCACCTCGAAGATCCGCGCATCCGAGCACTGCGCCACATTGAAGCGCAGGAAGTCGCCCGCGCTCTGCGACTGGCTGAAGGCATTGCCGGGCGCCAGCACCACGCCGTCTTCCAGGCAGGTGCGCGCAAGCGCCGTGGCATCCATGCCCCCGGGCAACTGGCACCACAGGAACATGCCGGCCTGCGGCACCAGCCAGGGCTTCATGCCCAGGGCCTGCAGCCGCGCGGCCGTGCGTTCCATCTCCTGCGCCAGCCGCAGCCGCACGGACTCCATGTGCCTGCGGTAGCCGCTGTCGGTCAGCGTGCGCAGCACGATGTCGGCGGCCATGCGCCCGCCGCCGAAGTTGGTGGCGATCTTCAGGTCCGCCAGGTCCTGCGTCCAGTCGGGCCGCGCCGCGATGAAGCCGCAGCGCAGCGAGGCCGACACGGTCTTGGAGAAGCTGCCGATCTGGATCACGCGCGACAGGCCGTCGAAGGCCGCCAGCCGGGGCGCCGCATGGGTCTCCAGGTCGCAGAAGATGTCGTCCTCCACGATCACCAGGTCCGAGCTGTCGGCCAGCTTCAGGATGCGGTGCGCCACCAGTGGCGACAGCGTGGCGCCCGTCGGGTTGTGGATGGCCGAATTGGTGATGTACAGGCGTGGCGAATGCGCCTGCAGCGCGTCGGCGAACCGTGCCACGTCGGGCCCCTGCGGCGTGTAGGGCACGCTCACGGCCTGCACGCGGTGCGCCTTGAGCAGCGCATGGAAATTGAAATAGCAGGGGTCGTCGATCAGCACCGTATCGCCGGGCTCCAGCAGGAAACGGCAGACCAGGTCGATGGAGTGCGTGCCCGACTCCGTCAGCAGGATCTGCTCGGGCGAGGTCTCCAGCCCCATGGCGGCCATGCGCCGCGCCAGCAGGCGGCGCAGTGCCGGGTGGCCCAGCGGCGTTGCGTACTCCGTCAGCTCCAGCGTGCCCGAGCGCGCCAGGGAGCGCAGCGCGCGGCGCACGCCTTCCTCGTACAGCCATGAAGGCGGCAGCCAGCCGCAGCCCGGCTTGAGCGCGTGGGCATCTGCCTGCAGCGACTGGCGGGCCAGCCACAGGGGGTCGACCTCCCTGTCCACGCGCGGCCCGATACCGCCCAGCGCCAGCGGCGCCACCGGCCCCGCCACATAAAAGCCCGAGCCCGGGCGCGAGGCGATCACCCCCTCGGCCGCCAGCCGCTCATAGGCCTCCACCACCGTGGACACCGACACCTGCATGGCCTGCGCCTGCGCGCGCACCGAGGGCAGGCGCGTGCCGGGCAGATAGGTGCGCGCGGCAATGCGCGACTGGATGTCCTCCATCACCGCCTGGATGCGTGTGCCGCTGCGCATGGCTGCTCTCTCTTCTGTAGTGGATTTGTGTGCATAACAGTTCTTTTGAATTGTATTGGACTGTCTATGGAAGATCCGGCCGTGCAATGGCCCACTGCCTGCTGCAAACCAAGGAGCTTTTTGATGGACAAGACAAGCAGCGGGTGGATCAACGGATTCATCGGCGTGGCGATCTTTGCGGGATCGCTGCCGGCCACCCGCGTGGCGGTCGCCGACCTGGACCCCACCTTTCTGACCTGTGCGCGCGCCAGCATCGCGGCATTGCTGGCCCTGGCCATGCTGCTGGCGCTGCGCCAGCCCCGGCCCGCGCGTGCCGACATGCCTTCGCTGGCGCTGAGCGCGCTGGGCGGCGTGGTGGGCTTTCCGCTGCTGACCGCGCTGGCGCTGCAGTACGTCACCTCGGCGCATTCCATCGTCTTCGTGGGCCTGCTGCCCCTGTCCACGGCCGTGTTCGCCGTGCTGCGCGGCGGCGAGCGCCCGCGCCCGGCGTTCTGGCTGTTCTCGCTGGCGGGCGCGGCCTTCGTGGCCGGCTATGCGGCCGTGGGCGGGGCCGGGGGCTCGCTGCGCGGCGACCTGCTCATGCTGGCTGCCATCATCGTCTGCGGCCTGGGCTATGCCGAGGGCGCGCGCCTGTCGCGCACGCTGGGCGGCTGGCAGGTCATCAGCTGGTCGCTGGTGCTGGCCCTGCCCGTCATGCTGCCGGCCGCCCTGATCAGCATGCCGGCATCGCTGGCCGATGTGGGCCGGCCCGCATGGCTGGGCCTGGCCTATGTCTCGCTGTTCAGCATGCTCATCGGCTTCGTGTTCTGGTACCGGGGCCTGGCCCAGGGCGGCATTGCGGCCGTGGGCCAGATCCAGCTGCTGCAGCCCTTCATGGGCCTGGGCCTGGCGGCCATGCTGCTGCACGAGCAGGTGAGCTGGGGCATGGTGCTGGTCACCATGGCCGCCGTGGTCTGTGTGGCCGGGGCCAAGAAGTACGCGCGCTGAGCCCGGCGGGCGTGGTGCGGGGGGGGCGGGGCAGGGCGGAGGGGCGGTCAGCGCCCGGCCTCGCGCATCACCTGCTGCGCGAACTCTGCGGCCGAACCCTCGAACGGCTGGTTGCTGGCCGCCTCCAGCCGGCTGCGGATGGCCGGCGCGCGCAGCGCCTGGGCCACCGCGGCGTTGATGCGCTGGGCCAGCGCTGGCGCCATCTGCGGCGGCGCGAACAGGCCGAACAGCGAATCCAGGTTGGCCTGCGCATGGCCCAGCTGCGCCAGCGTGGGCACATCGGGCAGGGCTGCCAGCCGCTGCGGCGCGCCCACGGCCAGGGCTTTGAGGCGGCCCGCGCGCAGCGCCTGCAGCTGCAGCGGCGCCACATTGGTGGACAGCAGCTCGAAATGCCCGGCCAGCGCATCGTTGAGCTGCTGGCCCCCGCCCTTGTAGGGCACATGCACGATGGGAATGCGCGTGGCCTGCTCTATGCGCTGCAGCACGGCGTGGCCCGTCGTGCCCTCGCCCGTGGTGGCCCAGCGTATGCCGCCGGGCATGCCGCGCGCCTCGGCCAGCATGCCCTCGAAATCTGCGGCCTTCAGCGCCGGCGTGCCCACCAGCAGCATGGGCGTGCGCATCACGCCGGCCACGGGGGTCACGGAGGCTGCGGCCAGGCCCACGGCGGTGGCGGCGGCAAAGACCAGGGTGCGGCCGTCGGGCGCGCTGCGCGCCAGCAGCTCCAGCGCCACGGTGCCGCTGGCGCCGGGGCGGTTGTCCACGATCACGGCCGTGCCCCATTGCTGCGCCAGTTGCTCGGCCAGGGCGCGGGCCACCATGTCGCTGACACCGCCTGCGGGGTAGGCCACCACGATCCGCACGCTGGCGCCCGGCCAGGCGGGCCGGGCCGGCCATGCCTGGGCGGGCCAGGCCAGCGCGCAGGCGCCCGCCGCCAGCAGGGCGCGCCGGCCGGTATCGGTGCCTTGCGGTGCCCGCATGCCTCAGCCGCCCGGCGCCTGGTGGCGCTGCGCCAGCTCGCGCGCCAGGGCGATGAAGGTGGCCGCAGGTCCTGCGCCGCCGGTTTCCGTGCCGGCCTCGCGGTGCACCAGGGTGAGCGGGGCGCTCAGCCGCACGGCGGGCTCGAAGGCACGGTAGACCACGGCCTCGGGATGGGCGCCGCGCACCGAGGCCGGCACGATGGACAGGCCCACGCCTGCCGCCACCAGGTTCACATTGGTCATCATGCGTTCCACCTCGGCGGCCACCTCCACCTGCACCCTGTGCCGGGCGCACAGCGCCAGCAGGTTCGCGTACAGCCCCGGCGCGCCCGTGCGCCGCACAAGGATCAGGCGCTCGCCATCGAGCTGCCTGAGCGCCACGGGCCGCGATGCATCGCGCGCCAGCCGGTGGTCCACGGGAATGGCCAGCAGCGCGGGCTCCTGCAGCAGCGTCTCGAACACCAGGCCTTCGGGCCGGGCCACCGGCACGCGCAGAAAGCCGCAGTGCATGCGCCCGGCCTGCACGGCCTCGGTGATCTCGGCGGCATTGTTCTCGCTCACATCCAGCGCAATGTCGGGATGGCGGCCACGGCACAGGCGCAGCACCTCGGGCGTAAAGGCATGGGCCGCCGCCGAGCTGGTGAAGCCCACATGGATGCGCCCGCGCTCGCCGCGCGCAAAGGCCTGCATGCGGTCGCGCATGGCGGTGAAGTCGGCCAGCAGCCGCGTGGCCTCGCCCTGCAGCTCCAGGCCCGCGTCGGTCAGGTCCACGCCCTTGGGGTGGCGCCGGAACAGGGCAATGCCCAGCTCCTCCTCCAGCGCGCGGATCTGCTGCGACAGCGGCGGCTGCTGCATGCCCAGCAGCTCGGCCGCGCGCGTGATGTGGCCGGTATCGGCCACGGCCAGGAAGTAACGGAGATGGCGCAGTTCCATATATGTGAAAAGTATCCAGCCGATATCCTAAAAATCTTTGAAATATTGGACAAGCCTCTACAGAATCCCATCCAGTCACTGATGCGACCGCTTGCCGCGGCGCGGCAGGTGACTTCCAACAAGAAGCCAAGACAGGAGACAAGACATGCAAGCATCCGCGTATTTCCCCCTGCGTCCCGCCAGCGCCTCGCTGCTGGCCGCGCTCGCCCTGGCCGGCTGCGGCGGCGGCTCGGCCGTGCTGCACGGGCCGGTCACCTCCATCGAGACCGCGCCCAAGAGCACGGCCTGCCCTGCCGAGATTCCTGCAGGCGTCAGCTGCTGGGCCGGGCAGGACTCCAAGGGCGCCTACTACCTGATCGCCAAGCCCGCGCAGTGGAACGGCACCCTGGTGCTGCACGCCCACGGCGGCCCGGACCTGGCCGCGCCCACCGCCGACCGTGCGGCCGAAGACCTGGTGCGCTGGTCCATCATGGTGCGCGCAGGCTACGCCTGGGCCGGCTCCACCTACCGCCAGGGCGGCGTGGAAGTGCGCGCCGCCGCCGAGGACACCGAGCGCCTGCGCGGCATCTTCCGCCAGCATGTGGCCAAGCCGCAGCGGACCATCCTGCACGGCCAGTCCTGGGGTGCGGGCGTGGCGGCCAAGGGCGCGGAAATGTTCAACGAGCAGACCGTGGGCGAGCGCCCCTACGACGGCGTGCTGCTGACCAGCGGCGTGCTGGGCGGCGGCACCCATGCCTATGACTTCCGCACCGACCTGCGCGTGGTCTACCAGTACCTGTGCGCCAACCACCCGCGCCCCAATGAGCCGCAGTACGCGCTCAACCTGGGCCTGCCCGCAGACGCCAAGATGCGCCAGGCCGACGTGGCCCTGCGCGTGAACGAATGCCTGGCGCTGGACAAGCCCGCGGCCCAGCGCACGGCCGCGCAGCAGGCGAAGATCGACACCATCACCAAGGTCATCAAGATCCCCGAAAGCGCCATCCAGTCGCACATGAACTGGGGCACCATGCACTTCCAGGACATCTCGGCCAAGCGCACGGGCGGCGCCAGCCCCTTCGGCAACGAGGGTGCGGTCTATGCCGGCTCGGCCGACGATGCCGCGCTCAATGCCGGCGTGCTGCGCTACCGCGCCGACCCTGCGGCCTACCGCAAGTTCGCCGATGACACCGACCCCGTGGGCAAGATTGGCGTGCCGGTCCTCTCGGCCAAGTGGATCAGCGACCCCACGGCCTTCGTGGAGCTGGATGCGCGGTTTCGTGCGGTGATGCAGCAAGGGGGCAGTGGAGACCGGCTGGTGCAGACCTTTACGCGGCAGGGGACGCACAGCTATATCAGCGATGCGACCTATCCCACCTTGATGACTGCGTTGATGCAGTGGGTGGAGGCGGGGGTGAAGCCGACTGCGGCGGGGATTGCTGCTGCTTGTTCTGCTAATGAGGCCAAGTTTGGGGTGGGGTGTAGTTTTGATGCGGCTTATGTGCCGGCTGCGTTGGGGGCTCGGGTGCCTGAGAGGGCGCGGCCTTCTTTGCAGTGAGCTGGTTTTTTCCCTGCAACGGGTTAGTTTTTGACCCTGCCGGGTGGTTGTTTTTCGAGGCCGGGTCTCGGCCCGGCAGCCGACCTACCTTTCTTTGATTCGTCAAAGAAACGTAGGCCAAAGAAAGACGACGGTACGACTCACACTCATAGGTGACACATCAGTACAAGGACATGGGTAACAGATCCAAGCTTGGCAGCTGGAGCCAACAGCAGCCAAGGAGCGATCACCATGCCCTGGAAGGAGTGCGCACCCATGGACGAGAAACTGCTCTTCATAGCCGACCACCTGCGCAGTGGCGTGCCGCTGAGCGAGCTGTGCAGGCGCTACGGCATCAGCCGCAAGACGGCCTACAAGTGGGTTGAGCGTTACCGCCAACTGGGCATGGATGGATTGCAAGAACGCAGTCGCAGGCCCCACGGGAACAATCAGGCGATCAGCTATGCACAGCGCCGGGCCATCATTGAGCTGCGCACGCAGCAAAGGTCACAGATGGGGCCCAAGAAGCTGCACGCTTTGCTCCTGCAGCGTTGGGGCCCACAGGAGACACCCAGCAAAACCACCATCTACAACGTGCTGAAGGCTGAGGGGCTTGTTTGCAGCAGGCGTGTACGCAGACGCTCGGTGCCTACGGCCCAGCCCTTGCGAACGAGCAAGCAGCCCAATGGGGTGTGGAGTGCAGACTACAAAGGCCAGTTCAAGACAGCCGATGGTCACTGGTGCTATCCATTGACCATCATGGACCACGCCAGCCGTTATTTGCTGGCCGTGCATGTCTACGACAGCCCCAACTACGAGGATGCCAAACGCAGCTTCGAACAGGTGTTTCGGCAATACGGACTGCCCGAGCGCATACGCAGTGACAACGGTCCGCCGTTCGCGACTACTGGCGTGGCGGGCCTGTCACGCCTGGCGATATGGTGGATAAGGCTGGGCATCAGGCCGGAGCGCATCGAGAGGGGCAAGCCACAGCAAAACGGTCGCCACGAGCGGATGCACCGCACGCTCAAGCATGCCCTGGGCAAAGAGCCTGCGGCGGACAAAGCGGCATTGCAGATGCAGCTCGATGCCTTTGTGGAGCACTACAACCAGCAGCGCCCGCATGAGGCCTTGCAGCAAAGCATGCCGGCCCAGCACTACAGCGACTCGGTCAGGCCATACCTCTCAAAGCTACCGGAGCTGGAGTATCCGAAGCATTGGGAAAGAGTTCGGGTCAGCCACAACGGCTTGATTTACTGGCGAGCGCTGCGGGTCTACATCGGCTACCTGCTGGCGGGGCAGTGGATCGGGATGCAGGAGGTGGCCGCTGGCCAGTGGGATGTGTATCTGGGGCCGGTGCGACTGGGCTGCTTCAACGAAGAGGATGTGCGAGGACCCCAGAACGACTATGTGAGCTTGAAGTGTTACCCATGTCTGTGAGCTGAGTTGTTACCCATGTCCTTGACACGTACACGACCCGGATGTCCGCGACCCCTTCGCTTCGCTGCGGGGCAACCTGCGTCGGGCCACCTGCGGGGTTCGCTGCGGAACTCGCTGCGTTCACTGCGTGAACTCCGCTCAGACAACCGCAGCGAGTCAGATCACGAAGCAGTCCTGTCCTTCGGCAGGACTGCAACCCCGCAGGCGGCCCGACGCAGGCGCTGACATACGGGGAGTTTGCTCGGGCCTTCGCTGCGCTCGGCCAGGTTTTTTGATACGCAGCCGTTAAACTTGCGGCAGGCCGAAAGGCTTGGTGTGTCGTAACACCAATACAGAGGTGCGGCCCCCACCTTGAAGGGGGCTTTGTCATGTCCAGATTCATGGGGCAGATGCGTCATCGCGCGTCCGTCTCCAACGGTTTTGGACGGGATGGGCTTACCCGCAAGGATGGCCGCACGTCTGTATACGTGTTACGAACATCCCGTCCACCCGTTGCCCGTCGTACGGTGGCGTGTGGTTCTCTTGATTCATACAGGAACCAAGACATGCACCCTCTCACCGCCGCACAGGCGTCTTCTCCCCAACCACCTTTTCTTCCCACTTGGCGGCAGGCAATGCACGCCTCGCTGGGCCTGGTGCAGAGCACGCTGCAGCAGTTGATTGAACTGATGGTCGACGATCCCGAAAGGGACGACAGCGAAGTCGATGTGGACTGCGCCGTGGAGCTGGCGCTGGAGCACATCAAGCGCATGAGTGTCCAGCAGCACGCAGACCGCTATGCCTTCGAGGTGGAGTGGATCAAGGCAACGGCGGCGCTGCGGCTGGCGCAGGGCGCTTTCGGGCGGCCGGAATCACGCTTCGGCCTGCGGCTCAAGGATGCCATCCAGCAGCTGGAGATGCTGCCGGAGCTGGTGGAGTTCGTGGACCAGGACGACGGCGAGTGAACTGTGCAGCGTGCCCGTATCTCTGTGAGAAACTGGCCCGCCGAACACCCCCTTGCCTTCACCCATGGAACTGCGCCAGCTGCGCTACTTTGTCGATATCGCCAAGACCGAGCACCTGACGACGTCGGCCAGGAACCTCTATGTCACGCAGTCCACGCTCTCGCATGGGCTGCGCCAGCTGGAAGAGGAGTTGGGCATGGCGCTGTTCGAGCGCATTGGCCGGGGGCTGAAGCTGTCGCAGGCCGGCGTGGTGTTCCGCAACTATGCGGAGCGCGCGCTGCATGAGGTGGAGGCCGGGCGCATGGCGCTGGCCGACCTCAGCGAGCTGCAGACCGGTACGCTGACCATCGGCGTGATTCCCACCTTCCTCAACACCCTGGTCGCCCCGGCCGTGGCGGCTTTCATGCGTGCCTATCCCAAGGTCAACGTGGTGGTGATCGAGCTGCTGGCCCCGCCCGTGGAGCAGGGATTGCTGGACGGCAGCCTGGACCTGGGCGTGAGCTTTCACCCGCCCCAGCGCGCCGAGCTGGACGCGCTGCCGTTGTTCGACGAACGCATGATGCTGCTGGTCAACCCCTCGCATCCGCTGGCCGGGCGCCGCACGCTGTCCGTCAAGTCGCTGGCCGGCGTGCCCCTGGCCCTGCTGCCGCGCACGTTCTACACGCGCAGCCTGATCGAGGACGGGCTGCGCACCGCAGGCGTCACGCCCTTGCTGCGCGCGGAAATGGGCTCGGTGGAATCGCTGATCGCGCTGTGCCGCTGGGGCGACATGGCCACCATCGTCCCCGAACGCGCCGCCCAGCAGGCCACGGACATGGTGGCCATCCACCTGGTCGCCCCCCAGCTCATCCGCACGGCAGGCCTGCTGTGGCGTCGCGGTGCGAGCTACAGCGCAGCGGCACGCGAGTTCGCGGCGCAGCTGGCACCCGCCACGCGAACCAGCCTGGGCCGCTGAAACAAGAACTCAGAGGGTCGAGCGCGGCACCGGCTCTTTGGACCGGAGTGAACGCCCGGCAACAGAGCCGTAACACCGTCGCTCAGTGTGTGGGCCGACTGTCATTTGGGCGGTTTGAACCGGTGGTTTCTGTGTGATTGCCATGCACTTCCAGCATCGATTTCGGAAGTCGCCCGTTTCCTGAAGAATGGAAATTGTCCATTGCGCAGTGGCCTCCCTCAACCCTCCGATTTCAAGGAAGTCCATGCCTGCAACCACTCAAGAAAAGCAAGACTATGTCAATGTCATCAACGCCATCTGGGGCGTTGGCGTCATCCCACAGAACACCATCGACAACATCAATGACGATGTGATCGAAAAAGTCGATGTGGCGCTTACATCGATCCGTGAATGCTCCAAGGCGATGATTGGCATCGATGCGGTGTTCTCGATCTTCTACGGCACGACGTACAGTTCGTGGAAGGCCCTGCTGGCCGCCGCCCGCGAGGAAGTGTCCAAGACGGGGGCCGACTGGATTGACGTCCTGCTCGGCTCTTCGCGCTACAAGATCTGCGTCAATACGGCCAAGGCCGCCAATCGCACGCATGTCCAGAACGCGCTGATCGAAGCATCGATGATGTAAAGGCTTGGCGGTAGATCGCCGTGCCGGATCGAGCGGGCTCCATCGTGGAGCCCGCTTTTTTTACATGGGCCCCTTCAAAAAGCCCTTGTCCTTCATCTCCCGGATTTCCTGGTCCATCCCTCGGCTATCCCGATCCAGAATTTGCTGAACCCTTTCGGCTCCTCTGCCATAGAAGCGGCAAAAGCCCGGCCGCTGTGTGGCATCCACCTTGAGCGCGTTGGCCTTGAGCGTGGCGTAGTCCTTTTCCTGGGCCTTGATGTAGTCGTCCGGTATGGAGCCGTTGGCTTTGAGAGTGCCGCCCAGCTTTTCCATCTTCTGCATGGCATCCACGCATTCAGGGGGCAGCGGCTCGGCACGGAGCGCACAGGCCTGCATGGTGGTTGCGATCAGAGCGAGGGCAAAGAGATGGACACGCATGGGAGAAATGTAGCAGCCCTGTCCGTGCAGGCATCACCGCCGAACACCGGCCTTGGCAGGAAGTTCGTCGCACGCGTTGCGGGTCGCATGGCTTCGTCTGGCTTCCTGGGGCCTGCACCCTGGCATGGCAAGGGAAGGCCGGGTCGCCACCTGTCACACCCCTGTAAACCCCCACCAACAAACTCCCCCCCTTCACCACCCCCACAAAAACCACATGCCGCTGAGCAACCTCCCCACATTGCAATCCCTGCTCCTGTCCCGCCGCCTGGCGCTGAGCGTCCTGGCCAGCGCCGCGCTGGTGGCCGCCTGCGGTGGCAGCGACAGCAACGACAGCACGACGCCCCCGGTGGCCAGCCAGCCCGCGACGGCCACGCTGGCCGTGCTGGAGACCACGGATCTGCACTTCAATGTGCGCAGCTATGACTATTTCAAGTTGGCCGAGGATGCCTCCTACGGCTTCGAGCGCACGGCCACGCTGGTGCGTGCGGCGCGCAAGGAGTTTGCCAATACGCTGCTGGTGGACAACGGCGACACCATCCAGGGCACGGCCCTGGCCGACTACGAGGCCGAGGTGGCCAAGATCCCCTGCACGCAGCAGCTGTCCATGTACAAGGCCATGGGCGCGCTGGGCTTCGATGCGGGCACGCTGGGCAACCATGAGTTCAACTACGGCCTGCCCTTCCTGAACCAGGTGCTGGGCGGCGGCCTGGACGTGGACGGCGTGGACAAGGCGCTCAAGTGCGCGGGCAATGGCTTTCCCATGGCGCTGTCCAACGTCTACAGCAGCAAGACCAAGCAGCCGCTGGTGCAGCCCTACGTGATTCTGGAGCGCAAGATCGCGGCCAAGGACAAGGATGGCAAGGCGGTGGAGCTGCCCATCAAGATCGGCGTGATCGGCTTCACCACGCCGGGCATCATGAACTGGGACAAGCGCTATCTGGAGGGCAAGCTCTACACCGAAGGCGCCGTGGAGTCCGCCCAGAAGTACCTGCCCGAGATGCGCGCCAAGGGCGCCGATGTGGTGGTGGCCATGCTGCACGGCGGCCTGGACGGCGCGGCCTACTCGCCGACGATGGAGAACCCCGGCCTGCACCTGAGCAAGGTGGCCGGCATCGACGCCATGGTCATGGGCCACCAGCACAGCGTGTTCCCCGATGCGGCGGCCACGCCGGCGTTCACGCAGGCGGGCGTGGACAACAAGGCGGGCACCATCAACGGCGTGCAGTCGGTGATGGCCAGTTCCTGGGGCAAGGCGCTGGGTGTGATCCAGCTGGCGCTGAAGTGGGACGGCAAGCAGTGGAGCGTGGACAAGAGCGCGGGCAAGAGCGAGCTGCGCAATATCCAGACCGGCAAGGACGCCGCAGGCAAGGCCACCTACGTGGCCGTGGACCCGACAGTGGCGCCGCTGATCGAGAGCCAGCACCAGGCCGCCATCCAGTACGTGAAGACGCCCATCGGCAGCACGGATTTCCGCATGAGCACGCTGTTCGCCGATGTGGGCGACCCGGGCGCCATCCAGATCGTCAACCAGGCGCAGCGCGACTATGTGGCCGACTATGTGAAAGCCAGCCTGCCGCAGTACGCGCAGCTGCCCGTGCTGTCGGTGAGCGCGCCGTTCAAGTCGGGCTTCCAGGGCGGCGCCGACTACACCGACGTGGCCGTGGGCCCGCTGGCCATCTACAACGCGGCCGACCTGTACCTGTACCCCAACACCGTGTATGCGGTGAAGGTGAATGGCGCCGACATCAAGGACTGGCTGGAGGCCGCTGCCAAGCGCTTCAACCAGATCGATCCGGCCAAGACGGGTGAGCAGCAACTGATCAGCACCTTCCCGGGCTACAACTTCGACATGTTCACCACGGCCGATGTGCAGTACGAGATCGACGTGACCCAGCCCGTGGGCAGCCGCATCAGGAACCTGCAGTACCTGGGCAAGGCCATCGACCCGGCGCAGGAGTTCGTGATCGCCACGAACAACTACCGCGCCACCAGCGGCAAGAGCTTCATCGCCAAGCTCGACGGCTCCAGCGCCATCTGGGCCTCGCCGGACGCCAACCGCGACGTGGTGATCGGCTACGTGCGCAAGAACGGCAGCATCACGCGTGTTGCCAATGGCGCGGCCAAGAGCTGGCGCTTCACCAAGGTGGCCACCTCGGCCAACGTGGTGTTCAGCTCCGGCGCCAACGCGCTGCCGGTGGCGCAGGCGGCGGGCCTGGCCAACATCTCGCTGGTGGCCGCCGATGACGGCTCAGGCAAGGGCACGTCCAAGTACCGCCTGGATCTGTCGAAGTAAGTTCCGGCAGGCAAGCAACAAAAAAGCCCCGTGCATCTGGCACGGGGCTTTTTTGCTTGTGCCGAACGGGCTTCAGCGCGCAGGCGGCAGCTCGAAGACCAGGCAGGTGGTAGTGGCGTGGGCGTAGAGCGTGCCATCGGGGCCAACCAGGCGCGCCTCGGCCGTGGCCAGCTGGCGGCCGCAGTGCAGCACGCGGCCTTCGGCGCGCACGCGCGGCACGCGCGGGGTCAGGGCCTTGACCAGGTTCACGCCCAGCTCGGCCGTGGTGTAGCCCCGGCCCGGCGGCATGCAGGTGTGGACGGCGCAGCCCAGCGCCGAGTCCAGCAAGGTGGCGAACCAGCCGCCGTGCACCGTGCCCATGGGGTTGAGGTGGTTGGCGCCGGGGCGGCCCTGGAAGACGGCGCTGCCTTCGCCCACGGAAATCAGCATGAAGTCCAGCGTGCGTGCAATGGGCGGGTAGGGCAGTTCGCCGCGCAGCATGGCCTGCATCAGCTCCAGCCCGCTGCGGCCTGCGACCTGGTCGGGGCGCGACACGCCTGCGCCGGGGCCGGCGTCCAGCCGGAGGGTGACCGCCTGTTCCTCGTCCAGCCAGGCTTGCAGGGCAGGGGAGATGGCACCGGTGGTGGCGCTGGAGGTGAGGCTGTGGGCGGCCTGCTCCGGGGAGTGGGTGCGGGTGTCCATGGAATGTCTCTCTTTCATTGGGAAAAATGCGGGCGCCAGGCTGTTTGGGATGGCGGCGTGGATATTATTGTATCTACAACAGTTGTATATGCAATAATCTGCGCCATGCCAGTGAATCCAGACATCCTCGCCGTGCCCCAGGGCTGCACCAACCACCGCGTGCGCCAGCTCATGCGCAGCGTGGGCCAGGTGTACGACGCCCATCTGAACGAGACGGGGCTGCGCATCACCCAGTACTCGCTGCTCAGCCATGTGCTGGCCGCCAGTCCGGTGCGGCCCTCGGACCTGGCGCGGCGCATGCGCATGGACGCCTCGACGCTGACGCGCAACCTCAAGCCGCTGATCGACGCCGGCTGGGTGTCCATGGGCCAGGGCGAGGACCAGCGCAGCCGCCTGGTGCACATCACCGACGCGGGCCAGGCCAAGCGCGAAGAGGCCAAGCAAAGCTGGAAGACCGCACAGAACGAGCTCAACGCCCGCCTGGGCCTTGAGCGCGTGGCGGCCCTGCATGCGCTGATCGACGAATGCCTGGTGCTGCTCGATGGCGGCAATGGCGGCGATGGCAACGCTGCAGACGGCCCGCAGGCGTAGGCCCTACCGAATTCCCAACCCCCCGAAGAGATTCCCATGCTCTCCAACTCCACGGCGCGCTGGCTGCAGCGGCGCGGCATCCACTACGGCTGGCTGGTCGCGGCCATCACTTTCCTCACCATGCTGACCATGTCGGCGGCGCTGGGTCTGCCGGGCGCCATGCTGCAGCCGCTGTCGCGCGAGTTCGGCTGGAGTACGGAGCAGATATCGAGCAGCCTGGCGCTGCGCTTTGCGCTGTTCGGCCTGCTGGGGCCGTTTGCGGCCGTGATGATGGAGCGCTTCGGCCTGCGTGCCGTGATGTGCATGGGCCTGGCCCTGGTGGGCGGCGCCATGGCGATGGTGACGCAGGCCACGCAGCTGTGGCATCTGTTTTTGCTGTGGAGCCTGCTGCTGGGCATGGGCACGGGCCTGACGGCGCTGGTGCTGGGCGCCGTGGTGGCCAACCGCTGGTTTGCGGCGCGGCGGGGCCTGGTCATCGGCGTGCTCACGGCCAGTGCGGCCACGGGGCAGCTGGCCTTCCTGCCGCTGGCCGCCTGGATGATCGAGCACTGGGGCTGGCGCTCGGCCACGGTGCCGGTGTTCGTGGCCAGCGCCTTGATTGCCGTGCTGGCTTTGCTGTTCGTGCGGGACCGGCCTTCGGACCTGGGCCTGGCGCCCTTTGGCGGCGATGCCTCGGCCCCGCCGCCACCGGCCATGGCCATGAACTTCGGCACGCCCTTCAAGGTGCTGGCCGAGGCCGCGCGCAACCGCACCTTCTGGCTGCTGGCGGGCACCTTCTTCATCTGCGGCCTGTCCACCAACGGCCTGGTGCAGACGCACTTCATCTCGCTGTGCGGCGACAACGGCATGGGCGCCGTGCCCGCTGCGTCGGTGCTGGCCATGATGGGGGCCTTCGACTTCGTGGGCACCGTGCTGTCGGGCTGGCTGTCGGACCGCTACGACAACCGCAAGCTGCTGTTCTGGTACTACGGGCTGCGCGGCCTGTCGCTGTTCTGGCTGCCGCATTCGGAGTTCACCTTCTACGGCCTGGGCCTGTTCGCCATGTTCTACGGGCTGGACTGGATCGCCACGGTGCCGCCCACGGTCAAGCTCACGGCCCAGCATTTCGGGCCGCAGAAGGTGGGGCTGGTGTTCGGCTGGATCTTCGCGGCCCACCAGCTGGGCGCGGCCGCCGCTGCCTGGGGCGCAGGCCTGACGCGCACCCTGCTGCTGACCTATACGCCCGCGCTGTATGCGGCCGGCCTGGCCTGCCTGGTGGCTGCGGTGATGGCGCTGGTCATAGGGCGGGCGCGCAAGGCGGCGGCGGTGGCCGCGGCCTGAGCCCCATCACCGCTCACGCCATCCACGCCCTCAGTACAGCTGGCGCTTGCCCGGCTGCAGCAGGACGACCAGGGCGCCCGCGCCACCTTCGGCCGGGCGGGCCTGCACAAAGGCCAGCACTTCCTTTTTCTGCACCAGCCAGCGCAGCACGCGGCCCTTGAGCACGGGGGTCTTGCCCGGCGAGCCCAGGCCCTTGCCGTGCACCACGCGCACGCAGCGTATGCCGGTGCGGTGGGACAGGCGGATGAACTGGCCCAGCGCCTCGCGCGCCTCGTCCACGCGCAGGCCGTGCAGGTCCAGCTGGCGCTGGATGCTCCACTGGCCGGCGCGCAGCTTGTGCGTCACGTCCAGGCCGATGCCGGGGCGCCGGAAGCTGAGCTGGTCGTCGGTGTCCAGCAGGGTGCTGACGTCGAACTCGTCGCTCATGGCCTCCTGCAGCACGCGCTGCTCGTCCAGCTCCAGCTGCAGGGGCAGCGGCTCGGGGGGCTCGGGGGCATGGAGGTGGCGGGCGTGCGCGGACTTGAGCGCATGCACCGGGCCCACGGTGTTTTCGAACAGCTTTTGCTCGGCCAGGAGGCGGCGCGCCGCATCGGCGCGCTGCTGCTGGAGCAGGGCCTCTTGGGCGGCGGCTTCGGCCAGTGCGCGGCGCACTGGCGCGAGGTCCTGCAGGCTGGTGGCTTTCAAAGTCATGGTGACGCCGGTTGTACCGCAATTTCGGCACCCCGGCGGCCATGGCGGGCCCAGCCGGGGTCCTACAGCATCCCCTGGCCCGCCATGGACAGCGCGGCGCCCGGCGCGACAATCACATGGTCCAGCACCTGGATGTCCACCAGGCCCAGGGCAGCCTGCAGGCTCTGCGTGACGGCCCTGTCCGCAGCGCTGGCCTGGACATGGCCGCTGGGGTGGTTGTGGGCCAGGATGACGGCACCCGCGTGGTGGTGCAGGGCGCGCAGCACCACTTCCCGGGGGTAGACGCTGGTGCGCGTGAGCGTGCCGCGGAACATCTCCTCCAGCGCGATCAGCCGGTGCTGGCTGTCCAGGAACAGCACGGCGAACACCTCGTGCTGGCGTGCCGCCAGGTGCAGCTGCAGGTAGCGCGCCACGGCCTCGGGCGAGGCCAGGGCAGGGCGCTCGCGCAGTTGCTCGGCCGTGGCGCGGCGCGCCAGTTCGAGCACGGCCAGGAGTTGTGCGCACTTGGAAGGCCCCAGCCCCTTGATGGCCTTCAGGTCGGCGTGCCCGGCCTGCAGCAGTCCGGACAGGCCGGGCCGGCCGGGCAGCTGCAGCAGTTCCTGGGCCAGCTGCAGCACGCCCTTGCCGGCCATGCCGGTGCGCAGCACGATGGCCAGCAGTTCGATGTCGGAAAGCGCCGAGGGGCCGTGTGCCGCGAGCCTTTCGCGCGGCTGGGCCTGGGCGGGCAGGTCTTTGAGAGCCATGGTTCAGCCAGGTGAGGGGCGCCGCAGGGGCACCGTTGCACGGGGCGTGGGGACATGGATGTTTTTCTACAATACGGGCCAGTTTATCGGGACTTCCATGACCTCTAGCGCTTCTTCCCCGGCCCACCCCACGGTCCAGGCCGGCTCGTTCCTCACGCTGCACTACCGCCTGTCCGGGCCTGCAGGCGATGTGATCAACACCTTCAACGACAAGCCCGCCACGCTGTCCCTGGGCGCGGGCGAGCTGTCGCCCGCCGTCGAGCAGCGCCTGCTGGGCCTGGCCGAAGGCACGCGCACCACGTTCGAGATGCCGGCCGGCGAAGCCTTCGGCGAGCGCAACGGCGACATGATGCAGTGGGTGGCGCGCAAGCTGATGAACGAGCTGGGCGACCCGCACGAGCAGTACGCGCCCGGCGACGTGGTGCAGTTCCCCACGCCCGACGGCCTGGGCAGCTACGCGGGCGCCGTGGTGCAGGTGCGCGAGGACGGCGCCGTGCTGTTCGACTTCAACCACCCGCTGGCCGGCCAGCCGGTGACCTTCGAAGTGCAGATCATCGGGGTGCTCTGAGGTGCCGGATACGACCTCGCCCCAGGAAATCCTGCTGGCCGAGCCCCGGGGCTTCTGTGCCGGCGTGGACCGCGCCATCGAGATCGTGGAGCGTGCGCTGGCCAAGTTCGGCGCGCCCATCTACGTGCGCCACGAGATCGTGCACAACACCTTCGTGGTCAACGATCTCAAGGCCAAGGGAGCGATCTTCATCGAGGAGCTGGACGACGTGCCGCCCGGCGCCACCCTGGTGTTCAGCGCCCACGGCGTGAGCCGGGCGGTGCAGGAAGAGGCGCGGCGGCGCGGTTTCTCCATCTTCGACGCCACCTGCCCACTGGTGACCAAGGTGCATGTGGAAGTGGCCAAGCTGGCCAAGGAAGGCTACGAGTTCCTGATGATCGGCCATAAGGGGCATCCCGAGGTCGAGGGCACCATGGGCCAGCTGTCCGAGGGCATCCACCTGGTCGAGGACGAGGCCGATGTGGCACGTGTCACTCCCCGCCAGACCGAGAAGCTGGCCGTGGTCACGCAGACCACGCTGTCGGTGGACGATGCCGCCGGCATCACGGCGGCCATCCGCGCGCGCTTTCCGCAGGTGCGCGAGCCCAAGCAGCAGGACATCTGCTACGCCACGCAAAACCGCCAGGACGCCGTCAAGGTGCTGGCGCCGCAGGTGGATGTGCTCATCGTCGTGGGCAGCCCCACCAGTTCCAACAGCAACCGCCTGCGCGAGCTGGCCGCGCGCCTGGGAACGCCCGCCTACATGGTGGACAACGCGGGCGAGCTGTGCGAGGAATGGTTTGCCAATGCTGGGCGCGTGGGCCTGACGGCCGGCGCCTCCGCCCCCGAGGTGCTGGTGGACGAGGTCATCCAGCGCCTGCGCCAGCTGGGCGCGCTGTCGGTGCGCAAGATGGATGGCATCGAGGAGACCGTGAAGTTCCCGCTGCCCAAGGGCCTGAAGATCGACGCGGCCACGGGGCTGGAGATCTCCGTGGGCAAGCAGCCCGAGACGGGCGGCTGAACCGCAGGCGCAGCGGACATTGGCCAAAAAGCAAACGGGCGCCTGGCGCCCGTTTTGCATGGTGGGGCCGAAAGCCTCAGCTCCACAGATCCAGCGGCGGATCGGAGGCCACGGCGCGCAGGATGTCGGTGCGGCTGATGAAGCCGGCCAGCAGGCCCTGCTCATCGGTCACGGGCAGGCCCGGCAGGCCGGTCTCCAGCAGCACGCCGGCCACGCGGCGCAGGTCGGTGGTGGTGGCCACCGTGGGTATGGGGGAGATCATGACCTCGTTCACGGGCCGGCGCGCCAGGGCAATGGCGTCCTTGATCGCACCGGGCTCGGGCAGCAGGTCCAGCGGCGCCATGTCGGCACGCAGCAGCAGCCCGACCACGCGGCCACCGGCATCCAGTACGGGCGCCTGGGCCACGCCGTGCTCGGCCAGCACGCGCCAGGCGTCGTTGACCCCGGCCTCGGGCGACACCGTCACGGCCTCGTGGCTCATCACGTCGGCCACGGTCTGCAGGGGCTGGCGTGGCTGGCTGGGGCCTTTTTCCGTGGAAAGGTAGGCATCGACCGCGCCACGGCTGCGCGGAGCGGGCTCCGGCGCGCCGGCAGGCTGGCCCGCGAGGTCGGCCAGGATGGCGGGGAACGAGGCGGCTGCATCGTCGGCCATCACATCGGCCGAGCGCGTGCGCAGGGCCTGCGGGCGTTGTACGCGGCGCACGGGCGCCACCTGGCCCAGCCGCTCGGCGGGACCGCGAAACATCTGTCCGTTGGGACCGAAGACAAAAAACATGGGTGCTCCCGGGTGCGCAAACCGCTGTGGGCGGCATATTGGAAGTATCGGCGCCGGCGCGGGATTTCTGTAGCGGCAAGACCCCCAACGCCCAGGGGCGGGCGCCGCCATGGCGATACCGCCTAAAATTGCCGGCTATGCTCGATATCCTTCTTCTTCGCAAAGACCTTGACTCGGCCGTCGCACGGCTGGAGACCCGCAAAAAGCCCCAGGCCTTCCTGAACGTGGAGGCCTTCCAGTCCCTGGAAGCAGAGCGCAAGTCCCTGCAGACACGGACCGAGGAGCTGCAGTCCAAGCGCAACCAGCTGTCCAAGCAGATCGGCATGCTGATGGGCAAGGGCGAGAAGGA
Source organism: Delftia sp. WY8 (assembly GCF_018437695.1). NCBI lineage: Bacteria > Pseudomonadati > Pseudomonadota > Betaproteobacteria > Burkholderiales > Comamonadaceae > Delftia > Delftia sp. WY8. The sequence continues at coordinate 2,048,571 of NZ_CP049795.1, read as the reverse complement.
CGCTGCCGAGGCCGCCAAGGCCGAAGTCGGCAGCCTCAAGACCGAGCTGGACCAGTCGGCCACGCGCCTGGAGCAGATCCAGGGCGAGCTGCACGCCATGCTGCTGGCCGTGCCCAACCTTCCGCACGAAAGCGTGCCCGTCGGTGCGGACGAAAGCGGCAATGTGGAGGCGCGCCGCTGGGGCACGCCCAAGACCTTTGATTTCGAGGTCAAGGACCATGTGGACGTGGGCCAGCCGCTGGGCCTGGATTTCGACATGGGCGTCAAGCTGTCGGGCTCGCGCTTCACCGTGATGAAGGGCCCCATCGCCCGCCTGCACCGCGCCCTGGCGCAGTTCATGATCGACCTGCAGACCGACTCGCATGGCTACACCGAATGCTATGTGCCCTACGCCGTCAATGCCGACTCGCTGCGCGGCACGGGCCAGTTGCCCAAGTTCGAGGGCGACCTGTTCGCCGCCAAGAAGGGCGGCCAGGACGGCGAGCCCGTGCCCGACAACGCGGCGCTCTACCTGATTCCCACGGCCGAAGTGCCGCTGACCAACTTCGTGCGCGACGTGGTCGTGGCCGAGGACCAGCTGCCCATCAAGCTCACTGCCCACAGCCCCTGCTTCCGCTCGGAGGCCGGCAGCTACGGCCGCGACACGCGCGGCATGATCCGCCAGCACCAGTTCGACAAGGTCGAGATGGTGCAGATCGTGCATCCGGAAAAGAGCTACGAGGCGCTGGAAGAGATGACCGGCCACGCCGAGGCCGTGCTGCAGAAGCTGGGCCTGCCCTACCGCGTGATGAGCCTGTGCACGGGCGACATGGGCTTTGGCTCGGCCAAGACCTATGACCTGGAAGTCTGGCTGCCTGCGCAGAACACTTACCGCGAGATCAGCTCGGTCTCCAACTGCGAGGCCTTTCAGGCCCGCCGCCTGCAGGCACGCTTCAAGAATGCCCAGGGCAAGAACGAGCTGGTGCACACCCTCAACGGTTCCGGCCTGGCCGTGGGCCGCACGCTGGTGGCGGTGCTGGAGAACTACCAGAACGCCGACGGCTCGGTGACCATCCCCGAGGCGCTGCGCCCGTACATGGGTGGACAGACTTTGCTGAAGGCCTGAATTTTTAGGCTATAATTTCAGCTTCGACGCTGCGGAGAGGTGGCAGAGTGGTCGATTGTACCTGACTCGAAATCAGGCGTACGTGCGAACGTACCGAGGGTTCGAATCCCTCCCTCTCCGCCAGAAACATGAAACCCAGTGCTATGTGAATAGCACTGGGTTTTTCTGTTTCCGGCATTGCCTGGCGAGAGTCCGGGCGATTGGGGCCGCCATAAAAAATGCCCGCGTTGGCGGGCCATGCTCAGATCTCGAGGGCCTTGCGGTCCTTGCCTTCGATCCAGCGCGGCGGCTTGCCCCGTCCCGTCCAGGTGGCTCCGGTGGCGGGGTCCCGGTATTTCGGCACGCCAATGTTGGCGGACTTGGATTTGCGGGCGCTGAAGATGTCGTCGTGGGTCAATCCGAACTCATGGACGAGTTCTCGGACCTTGGCGATGACTCCGCCTTTCTCCGCCTTCAGCGTTTCGGCAATCCGTGCCTCAAGCTCGCTCTTTTGCTTGAGCAGGGTTTTGTAATCTGCTGTCATATGTTCCTCATGGATAGTGTGCTACACAATGACGCATTTTATGGAGACAGGGTCGATGTCGCATGTGGGACATCGTCGGTGTTTGCACCTAGGTTTTTCAATATTCCGCCATTGTTCGGGATTGAGCGCGAGGCCTTTGTCTACGCCTCGACAAACTCCCGGTGGCTGCTGAAGTGCAGGATTTCGGAATCCTGCGCTCCGCCCTGTCTTTGAATGACGATGGTGCCATTGGCATGCAGATAGATTCGGATGCCCGGCGTGGTCTCCGAATCCCAGTAGCAGGGGCTTTTGTCGAGGTTTTTCCAGCCGTGCTCTGCGCACAGCGTGCGCTGGCGCATGCTGTTGAGCAATTGCCTGCGCGCGCCTGCGCCTTCGCAGATGCGCATCCACAGCAGCAGGAGCATGTCGTGCGCTTCCTGGCGGGATGAGCAGGGAGGCATGTGCTTCAACTGGCCCAGGAGGGTAAGGAACCGCTGTTCTATGCTGATGTTCAGTGCCATGCCCATCTCCTTTGTGCGTGGATATGCATCAAAGTGTAGGCAGCGTCGAAGGCTGCCGATATAGGGCGGATGACGACAGCGCCGGTGGCTTTTTTTCCTGCCGGTTTGCAGGATGGGTGCTTGGCCGGCTGTCGTGACAAAGGCCAGCGGCGTCAGTGCGATTGCATGCCCATGAGATTGCAGGACATGGCGCATTGCTGGCAGGCTGCCGCGCAGGTCTGGCAATGGTCGTGGGAATGCTTGCTGCATTCGTCGGCGCAGGCCTGGCAGATCCGGGCGCACAGGCGGCAGATGTCTGAGACATGCGGACTTTGGCGCGCCATTGAGGCCACGGCCAGTTCGCAGACCTGCGCGCATTCAAGATCCTGGGCAATGCAGGCGGCCATCATCTGGACGTCTGTTTCCTTCAGGCTGGCGGCGGCACAGGTATTGCAGGCAATGATGCAGGCCTGGCAGGCATCCATGCAGGCCTTGTAGTCGATGGCCGGTGGGGTGGTATTCATGGGAGTTCTCCTGGAATGAGGGAGTGAAGTCGCGCAGGGCGTTCTTCCTTGGCCAGCTATCCGCACCAAAGAAAACGCCCCGCGAACGGGGCTGTGTCAAAGACCGCAAGGGTCGGGATTTACAGGTAGGGCACGCCGTAGTAGTCGTTCACGCGGCGTCCATATTCATCGGTGTAGGCCGGTGCCGTGTCGCGCTCATAGCGGGGCGCGTTGTCCAGCTGCTCGCGCGTGAGCGACACCACGTAGCCGTTCATGTCGGGCTCGTACTTGAGGGATTCCCAGGGCAGCGGATAGCGGTCCGTGCCGATGCCCAGGAAGCCGCCGAATTCCATGACGGCGTAGCGCACCTTGCCGGACAGCTTGTCGATCATCAGCGTGTCTATGCTGCCCAGCTTGTCGCCTGCGGGGTTGTAGACATTGGTGCCGCTGACGGTTTCGGAAGAAATGACGCTCGATACGGTGTTGGGTGTGACCATGAGGCTCTCCATTGAGTGGGTTGGTGCTGGCACGCCGACGCTGTGCATCTGGCGGCTGGGCGATGCGGCATGGGAAAAGGCGCGGGAGGCGGCCCCTTCAAAGCCCGTGCATCGCCTGGCGAAGTCGAAGCCTGTGTGCTTCTGGGTTCCAGCTTAGGACCGCAATGAAGTGCTCCGGGTAGTCGGTGCGCCGCGACCGGCGTAGGAGGGTCCTTGGGCGCCGGAGGCCAGGTCCTACGAGCCCTTGTAGTCAAGGTCTGCGCAGCTGCGGCCCTTTGCTGACGCGGCAGCGCAGTCTGGGCCGGCGTCGGCCTGGCGGGCACAGGCGTACAACGAAAACTGCAAGAGGGACGCTGCGGATGCAGTCCCGCGTCCACGGTCCATCCCCGAAGGAGATTCCCATGAATGCAAGCAACAAGCCATCCATCCCGCCGGTGTCTGCAGATGCGGTGGAGGACGAAGACCTGGCCGAACAGGCACGACCGGGCCACGGCGTACCTTCCCAGGACCCCGATGCAGCTGCCCAGTACCAGCTGTCGCCGCAGGATGCGCAGCGCGAGTCACGCTCGGTGTTCATCGGCGGCGGCGTACTGGCCGGAGCCGCTGCCGGCGCTGCCGCCGGTGCGGTCATTGCAGGCCCGGTGGGTGTGGTGGTGGGCGGCACGGTAGGCAGCGTGGCCGGTGCGCTGGGCGGTGCGGCCGCAGGTGCCGTGGCGCCGGCAGAGAGTGCGCAAAAGCCAGTGGAAAAGCCCGTGCCACCCGGCAGCAAGTCTTCCGGGTGACACGGGCAGGCCGTTGCAGGCCATGTGTGGCGCGGCGGGCATGGACGGCGGCGGATGCATCCCGTATACAGGGGCCTGTCCACTTTCCTATCCACCCAGATGGCCAACGTTCTCATAGGCATCGTCGCCGCAATCCATGTCTACATTCTCGTGCTGGAGATGTTTCTCTGGGACCGGCCGGCTGGCAGGAAGGCCTTTGGGCTGACGCCGGAATTTGCGCAGCAGACCAGGACGCTGGCCGCCAACCAGGGGCTTTACAACGGCTTTCTCGCCGCAGGGCTGATCTGGGGGCTGGCGCAGGGCGCCGACGGCCTGGCGTTCAAGTACTTTTTTCTCCTGTGCGTGCTGGTGGCAGGCCTGTATGGCGCCGCCACGGCCAGCCGCAAGATCCTCTGGGTGCAGGCCGTGCCGGCCGCCGTTTCGCTGCTGGCCCTGTATCTGGGGCTGTGAGAACGCCCGGGCACCGGTGGGCGAAACCGCTGCAGCTGCTGCTGGACCGTGACCCCGGCGTGCGAGGCGCGGGCCGGCATAGCCGACATGGCCGGCGTCAGTCCACCAGCGCCTGTATGGCCTGCAATTGCGCCGCCAGCCCGGGCCGCGCGGCCGGGAAAGTCTCCTCGAAGGCGGCAGTGCCTATCGTGAAGCCCGCTGCGCCGCCGGCCAGCACGGCCGCGATGCGTTCACTGCGATCAATGGAGCCGGCCACGACCACGGGTTTGTCCACCGCATCGCAGACGGCCTTGATCAGGGCCGGCACATCGCCGTGGAAGCGGTAGGCCAGCAGGTCCAGGCCATGCACGCCGTCCAGCCCCGCCATGCGGCGGGCGCTGGCCACAATGTCCTGTACCGGGCCTGAAAGCACGCTCGGATGCCCGCTCACCTTGCCGGGAAACGGGTAGTACGCAATGCCGCTGCCGCGCAGCACGGGCAGCACCGCCTCGGGCCGTGTGCCACCCATGAGCACGTCCACCCCGATGTCGACCGCCGCGCGGGCCGAGGCCACTTCGCTGGCCTCGTCGAGGCTGACAACCTCCAGATAGACCCTGGCGCCGCCCGCACGGATGTCCCGGGCCAGGGCATGCAGCTCGGGCAGGGGCAGGCCGATGTCCTTGAAGCCCACATGGCGAACGCCCTGGGCCAGCACCTCGCGCAGCCGCTCGCGCGCATCGGCAATGGTCCTGTCCTGCTGCGTGAGCATGAAGATGAAGTCCGGGCGTTGCGTTCGTGCACTGGCACCGGTACGGGTGGCCTGCACCATGGCTGCCGCCTGGCGCAGCGCGCAGGCCAGGCTGGCGTGGTCGGCGCGGCCCGTGCCCGCGATGTCGAAGGCCGTGCCATGGTCCACCGAGGTGCGCACAAAGGGCAGGCCCACGGTGATGTTCACGCCTTGCTCCACACCCAGGTATTTCACGGGAATCAGCCCCTGGTCATGGAACTGGGCGACCACCACGTCGAACTCGCCCCGGCGCGCCCGCATGAAGACCGTGTCGCCGGGCCAGGGGCCGCTGGCGTCGATGCCTTCGGCGCGCGCGGCGGCAATGGCGGGGATGATCACCGAGCGGTCCTCGTCCCCGAACAGACCGTTTTCACCGGCATGCGGATTGAGCCCTGCCACGGCCACCCGGGGCCGGGGGATGCCGAACGCGCGGCAGGCCTGGTGCGCGAGGCGAATGGCGCGCAGCTCGTTGTCCATGGTCACGGAGGCGATGGCCTGCTGCAGCGGCACATGGATGGAGACCAGCAGCACCCGCAGCTCATCATTGGCGAGCATCATGGCGAAGTCGCGTGTGCCGGAACGCTCGGCCAGCATCTCTGTATGGCCCGGATGCGGGCAGCCTGCCGCGCGCAGCGCTTCCTTGTGGATGGGGGCGGTCACCAGGCCCGAGACGTCGCCAGCCAGGGCCAGGTCTATGCCGCGCTGGATATAGGCATGGCAGGCCGCGCCGGCGCGTGCATCGACGCAGCCCCAGGGCAGGTCCGGCGGCAGGTCCTCGCCGGTCTGCAGCACGAAGAGCGTGGCGGGCGGCACCAGTGCAGGGACCTGGGCCGGTGTCTCGATGGCCCGGATCTGCGGATGGACGCCCAACCCATCGGCCGCCCGCTGCAGCCGGGCGATGTCGCCGATGACGAGAAACGGCGTGCAGGGCCGCGCAGGGTCCATTGCCAGCTTGACGATGATCTCGGGCCCGATGCCCAATGGATCGCCCATGGTGATGGCCAGGGGCGCGCTGGCCGGGGTGCTGGCCGAGGGGTTGGCGGAGTTGGGGCTGGAGTGCTTCATGGTTCTTGCTGAAACCTCAATCGATGGGCTTACTTTGCATGAAGATGCTCCAGTAATAAATCGATATAGACTCATCATTCAATTGAGCAATGTTCAACTGAAAGTCCGCTGTTCCACCTGTCTAGAGCCGCCATTGCCATGCCCGCACCCGTCCACATGCCGCCGCTGTCTGCCCTGCGCGCCTTCGAGGCCACGGTGCGCCATGGCAGTGTCTCCAAGGCCGCGCGCGAGCTGCACCTGACCGATGGCGCCGTGAGCCGTGCCGTGCGCGACATGGAGGAGGCGCTGGGCTTTGCGCTGTTCCAGCGCAGCAACCGCAGCATCATTGCCACGCCCACGGCCCGCGTGCTGGCCGAGGAGGTGGCCCTGGCGCTGGAGCGCCTGCGCGGCGCGCTGGGCCGCGCGCGGCAGGCGGCAGGGCCGGACCGGCCGCTGGTGCTGTCGTGCGAGCCCACGTTTTTGATGCGCTGGCTGATTCCGCGTCTGGGCGGTTTGCAGGAAGCGATCGGCACGCAGCGCGAGCTGCGCCTGGTATCGGCCGGCGGCTCCGTGCCCTTTGCGCGCGAGGGCATTGATCTGGCCATACGCCGCGCGGATTTCGACATGGGCGCCGATGTGGTGGCCGAGCCCTTTCTGCAAGAGCGCGTGGGGCCCGTCTGCAGGCCCGCGCTTGCCAAGGCGCTGGCACGCTCAGGGCCGCTGGGCGGAGTGCTGCTGCATACGCAGTCGCGGCCGGACGCATGGCGGCATTGGAGCGAACTTACCGGCGTGCCGCTGCGGGCCGGTCGCGAGGTGCGCTTCGAGCATTTCTACCTGAGCCTGCAGGCCGCCGTGGCCGGGGCCGGCGTCGCCATCGGCCCGCTGGCACTGGTGGCCGATGACCTGGCCAGCGGCACGCTGTGCGCGCCGCGCGGCTTCGTGGCCGATGGCTCGCACTACGTGCTCATGTCGCCCCGGCCGGTGCAGGACGAGGCCAGCTTCGCCTTGGTGCTGGACTGGCTGCGCGCGCAGACCTTGCCGCTGGGCTTGGCGCATGCACAGGCACAGGCCTCGGCGGCCGGCTGAGCATCGATCAACCGGGCTCCTGATCGTGCTCCGACAGCTCGCGCCAGTGCGTGCGTGTGAAGGCGTAGGCCGTGTCCAGCGCCGGTGACAGGGTGCGCGCGGCCATGCGCGCCATGCCGTAGCGGCCGCATCGGCGGGGATCGGCGGGCAGGGGCACTTCGGCCATGGCGCCGCTGGCGCGCTCCTTGCGGGTGATGGACAGCACGCCGAACAGCAAGGTGTCCGTGGCCAGGGTCACGCCGCGCAGCAGGTCCAGGTCGTTGCAGTGCAGGGTGAACAGCTTGTCGGGCTCGGCGCCTTCGCCCCACAGCTCGGCCAGCTGCCGCGCCATGGCCGTGCTCAACGTGGTGGTGGCCAGCGGGTAGCGGCGGATCTCGTCCATGCCGGGGTTTTGCAGCACGGGGTGGCCCGCGCGGCATACCAGGCCGGCCGGCAGCTCGCCCAGCAGTTCCATCTCCACGTCATCGGCGGCGCGCAGCACGTAGGCGTCGCCGACGATGGCATCGATGGATTCGTTGCGCAGCAGCTGCAGCAATGCGCTGGTGGCACCCATTTCGGCGCGCACCTTCACGCGCGGATGCGCCTGCGCCATGTGGATCAGAAAGGGCTTGAGCAGCAGCGCCGCGGGCGCGGGCGCCACGCCAATGGCGAGCGCGCCTTCCTGGCCGCCGCGCAGCAGCTCCAGGTCACGCCGCAACTGGGTTTCCTCCAGCCGCATGCGGCGTGCACGCTCGGCCACGAGCTCGCCAAACACTGTCAGCCGGGCGCGCCGCGCGCCCCGGTCGAACAGCTGCGCCCTGAGTTCATCTTCCAGCGCGCGGATGCTGCGGCTGAGCGCCGGCTGGGTGAGGTGTACGGCGCGCGCTGCGTCGGAAAAGGTGCCGTGCTCGACGATGGCCAGCAGGTGCCGCAGCTTCTGTGTATCCATGCGGAGTCCTCATGGTTTGTTGGCAAATTTTTCATTTGAATTATAGGTAGGCGCTTCCTAAGATCGCATCCAGGGACATTGAAATGTTCTATAGAGCGGCCACAACCGCCAACTCTTTCATCGGAGCAAAAGGAGACAAACCATGCTCAAGCTGTTCATCGGCATAGGCATCCCGTACATCGCGGTGATCGGCCTGCTTCCCTGGGTCGCGTCCGTCGATCGCTTCGTGTTCGGCGTGCCCTTCATCTACCTGTGGATCTTCATGTGGTTCGTGCTGACGTCGCTGTGCATGCTCGTGTGCTGGCTGATGTTCGACCGCCACGAAGCCGACGACGCGCAGTCCGCCTGAAGGGAGCACCGCCATGACCACCGCAGTCTTTCTGGGCTTCATCGCGCTGTCCCTGTACCTGGCCATCCGCTCGCGCACGGGCAAGGGTGCGCAAAGCGTGCATGACTTCTTCGTCGCCTCCCGCCAGTTCGGCGCCTACCTGGTGTTCTTCCTGGCCGCTGGCGAGATCTACAGCATCGGCACCATGGTCGGCTTTCCGGGCGGCATCTACGCCAAGGGGCCGACCTATGGCGTCTGGTTCCTGGGCTACATCCTGCTGGCCTATCCGCTGGGCTACTTCCTCGGCCCCATGATCTGGAAGGCGGGGCTGCGGCACAACGCCATCACGCTGCCGGACCTGTTCAAGGGCCACTTCGGCAGCCGTGCGCTGGAGCTGATCGTGGCCGGCTCGGCCATCCTGTTCCTGCTGCCCTGGGGCCAGCTGCAGTTCACGGGGCTGGTGGCCGCGCTCAAGGGCCTGGGATGGAATTTCCAGCCGCTGCACCTGCTGCTGATCTCTGCGGGCCTGGCCTTCACCTACATCGCCATCTCGGGGGTGCGCGCCTCGGCCTATATCGCCATCCTCAAGGACATCCTGATGGTGGTGGCCATCATCGCCACGGGCGTGGCCGTGGGCTGGCATGCGGGCGTGGGCGATGTGTTCACCGCCGCCAGCGCCAAGGTCAGCAACCACATGACCGATACGCAGCTGCGCTTTTCCATGAGCACCATGCTGTTCCAGGCGCTGGGCTTCTACATGATGCCGTTTGCGGTTCAGAACTTCTTCACGGCCAAGAGTTCGCACACCATCCGCCGCACGCAGATCGCCATGCCGCTGTACATGCTGATGTACCCCTTCCTGGTGCTGGCCTCGTACTACGCCATCAGCCAGAACCTGCAGCTGGCATCGCCCAACGAGGCCTTCTTCGCGGCTGCCGTGCGACTGCTGCCCGACTGGCTGCTGGGCCTGGTGGCCGCAGGCGCCGCGCTGTCGGGCCTGCTGGTGCTGGCGGGCATCTGCCTGGCCATCGGCCCCATCGTGGCCCGCAACCTGCTGCCCGGCCTGCCCGAGGCCAAGCAAAAGCAGGGCGCCAAGGTGGTGATCGTCATCTACCTGGTGCTGTCCATCGTGATGACGCTGCTCACGCCCAATCTGATGCTGACGCTGATCAACACCACCTACTACGGCGTGACGCAGTTCTTCCCCGGAATGATGGCCATCCTCTTCGGCTGGCGCATCCGGCCCATGGCTGTTGCCCTGGGCATTGCCTGCGGCCAGGCGCTGGCCATTGCGCTGTACATCCAGCAGCCGGATTTCGGCGGCATCAACCTGGGCTTCATCAGCCTGGCGCTGAACCTGCTGGTCACGGCCATCGTCCACTATCTGCCGGGTGCCGCGCGCGTCAAGGCCGCCTGAAAAAGACCACCACCATGAACCACGACGAGAACGCGCGCACGCAGGTCTTTGTGGCGCGCACCATCCTCACCATGAACCCGGCCCAGCCGCAGGCCACCCATGTGGCCGTGCAGGGCGGCCGCATCTTGGCCGTTGGCCAGGAGGCCGACATGGCTGCCTGGCCCGAGGCCGAGCGCATCGACCGCCTGCACGGCAAGGTCCTCATGCCCGGCCTGATCGAGGCGCACAGCCACCTGATGGAAGGCGCGATGTGGGAGGCCGTGTACCTGGGCTACTTCGATCGGCGCGATCCCGAGGGCCGCCTGTGGCCCGGCCTGCGCACGCTGGATGCCGTGCTGGCGCGCCTGGCCGAGGCCGAGCGTGCCCTGCCCGATGCGCAGGCCACGCTGCTGGCCTGGGGCTTCGATCCCATCCTCTTCGGCAGCAGCCGGCTGTCGGTGCGCGAGCTGGACCGTGTCTCCGCCACGCGGCCCATCGTCATCCTGCACGCCAGCGTGCACCTGATGAATGTGAACTCGGCCATGCTGGCGCTGGCCGGCATCGACGAGGACACCGACATCGACGGCATCCACAAGGACGCCGAGGGCCAGCCCACCGGCGAGCTGCAGGAGTTCGCCGCCATGTACCCCGTTCAGAAGGTGATCGGCAGCGCGCTGTCTCTGGCTGCCGCCGAGCAGCGCGAGGCGATCTGGAAGTTCGGCCGCGTGGCCCAGCTCGCGGGCGTGACCACGGCCACCGACCTGGTCAGCGATCTCTCGCCCCAGGGCCTGGCCGCGCTGCGCGAGGTCACGGGCGACGCGGCCTATCCGCTGCGCATCGTCCCGGCCTTCGCGCCGCAGCGCAACCCGGAAGGCGGTGCCGCGCGCGTGCATGCTGCAGCGGCGTCCTCGGCCAGCGACAAGCTGCAGTTCGGCCCCGTCAAGTTCATCGTGGACGGCTCCATCCAGGGCTTCACCGCGCGCCTGCGCGCTCCCGGCTACGCGGGCGGGCAGCCCAACGGCCTGTGGCTGATTCCCCCGTCGCAGCTGCCCGCGCTGTTCGAGCCCTTCCACCTGGCCGGTCTGCAACTGCACATCCACACCAACGGAGACGAGGCCACCGAGGTGGTGCTGGATGTGATCGAGGACCTGCTGGCCAGGCACCCGCGCGCCGACCATCGCCACACCCTGCAGCACTGCCAGCTGGCCAGCAGCGCCCAGCTGCAGCGCGCCGCGCGCCTGGGAATGTGTGTCAACTTCTTCTCCAACCATCTCTATTACTGGGGCGATGCCCACGCCGAGCAGACCGTGGGCATGCAGTGGGCCTCGCGCATGAACGCAGCGGGCACGGCGCGGCGCCTGGGCATGGATTTCGCCATGCATTCCGATGCGCCCATCACCCCTATCCACCCCCTGTTCACCGCCTGGTGCGCGGTGCAGCGAGAAACCGCTTCAGGCCGCGTGCTGGGCGAGGCCGAGCGCCTGTCGGTGGACGACGCCCTGCATGCCATCACCATGGGCGCGGCCCGTACCCTCAAGCTGGAGCAGCGAGTGGGCAGCATCGAGCCCGGCAAGCTGGCGGACTTCGCCGTGCTGGAAGACGATCCCCGCGCGGTGGCGCCCGCCGCCCTCAAGGACGTGAAGGTCTGGGGCACCGTGCTGGGCGGCCGCATCTTCCCCGCGCCCGGGTCAGCGCCATGAGCACGCCGGCCGCCGCGGCGCAGCGGGCGCCCGTTCCCATGGTCGTCGTGGGCGGCTATCTGGGCGCGGGCAAGACCACCTTGCTCAACCGGCTGCTGGAGCGCGCCGATGGCCTGCGCGTGGCCGTGCTGGTCAACGACTTCGGCGAGATCAACATCGACGCCGCCCTGATCCGCACGCGCAGCAGCGACGTGCTGCAGCTGGAAAACGGCTGCATCTGCTGCTCCATCGGAGGCCGGCTGGCCGAGGCCCTGGCCGCCGTGGGCGCGCGGCCCGACCGCCCGGACCTGCTGGTCATCGAGGCCAGCGGCGTCTCAGACCCCGTGCGCATCGCCCAGGTCGGCATGCTCGACCCCGCACTGCAGCTCAACGCCATCCTGGTGGCGGTGGATGTCCAGGACGTCGATGAGCAACTGTGCGACCCGCTGGTCGGCGACATGGTCCGCCGCCAGATCTCGGGCGCGACGGCGCTGGTGCTGACCAAGGCCGATCTGGTGGACCCATTGACGGTCGACCATGCAAAAAGCCGCCTCTCCGGTCTTGCGCCCCTCGCCCTGGTGCTGGCCGCGCAGCATGGCGACATTCCCATGGCCTTGTTCCTCGATGCAGTTCCCCGGCCGGGCCGTTCGCAGAGTCTGCTGGGAGCGGGCGGCGCCTGGCAGGGCGCCGTCAATGGCATGGCCGGCATAGGCAGCTTCTCGTACAGCACGCCCCGGTGCTTCGACAAACGGCGGCTCAGGCAAGCGCTGCGCACCCTGCCCGTGCCCCTGCTGCGGGCCAAGGGCATCGTGCGGATGGCTGACCACTGCAGCGGCCAGGAAATCCATTGGGTGGGCGGGCGACTGCGCGTCACAAAGCTGCCTATGGCACAGATCTGTGAATCCGCCTTGGTTTTCATTGGCTGCTTTGGCGACGAAGCGCGGCAACTTCTGTGCAAGCACTTGGACAGTGCGCTGGTAGAGGCTGATTAGGGCGCCTTATCTAAGGGCACCCAGCGGACGCGCCGTGTGCATGGCGGGGCACGTCAGGTTGGGGGCAAGGCTGGATAAGCCCGTGTGGAAAAGAGGGGTTTTTTTGAGAGCCTCAAAGATAGCTTGCTACAAGAAAAATAGCTGCCGAGTCAATTAACCATTGACTTTGGACTCCCCGTTCGACTGGCGCATCTAGGTGCAACGAGTGAGCTTGCTTATCAGACAGCTCCTGTTTTTCTATGTCTGCCTGGTTTTATGTTGTGTATAAATGTAGAATTTTTTAAAAATTCAATTGACCGCAGATTGTGATTGAGTCATCCAAGGCACACTGCAAGGCGAAAGCATGAGTGCTGACTTGGCGTTAAAAATGATGTCGGACCTGTTCTGGACGGGTCTGATCGTATGTCTCCCGATACTGGGCCTGACCATGCTGACCGGATTGCTCATCAGCGTGGTGCAGGTGGTCACGCAAATCCAGGAAATGTCGCTGACTTTCGTTCCGAAGCTGTTCGTGGCTGCCGTCGTGCTGATCGTGTGCGGCCCCTGGATGCTGAAGAAACTGGGGCAGTTCGCAACCCAGCTCTGGATGCGCATTCCGGCGATGTTCTGAATCCCCACGATATGGATTCCCTGCCGCATCACTGGCTGCCGGCGATCGATGGCACCTGGCTTCACGACGCGTGGTTAAAAGCTTTTCTTCCCTCGTTGCGGTTGGCTGTCGTGCTGGCAATGACGCCCGTGCTGTATGCCATGCCCATTCCCGGGCGCGTGCGTGCGCTGCTGGTGATCGGCCTGTCCTGCACGATGGGGCAATTGCTGTCGTTGCCACCGGCAGCGGCCGTACTGAGCATGGGTGGATTGCTCCAGGCGGCATGCGTGGAGGTGGCGCTGGGCATTGTGCTGGCGTTGGGCGTGCTGCTGGCATTCGCAGCCTTTTCCCTGGCGGGCAATCTTCTCGATGTGCAGATCGGGTTTGGCATTGCGCAAGTGTTCGATCCCGTGGGTAACAAGGCCGCGCCGCTGCTGGTGTCGGTATTCAACTATGTGGCCGTGGTCGGTTTCGTGCTGATCGATGGCCATCACAGCCTGCTGCGGGCCCTCGCCTACAGCTTCGAGCTGTTTCCGGCCGGTGCGAACTGGCCATTGGTTCTCGCCTCGGGCCCCGTCTTCAAGCAGGCCAGCGGGATGTTCATTCTTGGATTTGCGCTGGCCGCCCCTGTGGTGTTCTGTATTTTGCTTGTGGAGTTCGCCTTGGGCCTGGTCGCCAGAAATCTTCCTCAGATCAATATGCTGGTGCTGGGCATTCCCGCCAAGATCGTTGTCGGTTTTGCCGTGATGTCGCTGTGGTTTGCCGGAATGGGTGGCGCCATGAACCGGGTGTACATGGGCATCTTCGATATGTGGGGAGCCGTCTTTCTCGGCGCGACCCATGGGGCGGGGGCTCACTGATGGCCGAGCAGGATCTGGATCACAATGAGGCGGCCACCCCTTACAAACTGCAAAAGGCCAGGGAAAAGGGTCAGGTCTCCAAGAGTTCCGATGTGGTGTCGGCCCTGGTGTTCACGGTGGCCGTTGCATATCTGTCATGGCAAGGATGGGATATGGCCCTGCGCCAGTTCCGGCTTGACCAGTTGCTGGTGATTCAAAGTTCCATGGCCAGCCCAGGCGCTGAAATGCTGTGGCCCCTGATTGCCGGCATGCTCAAGGAGGCATTGGCCTGGCTGGCGCCTTTCGCTTGCACCGTGATGATTGCCGCGGTGGTCGGCAATGCGATGCAGACGGGGCCGGTTCTCTCGGTGGAGCCCGTGGTTGCCGATTTCAACCGCCTCAATCCTGCCAATGGCATCCAGCGCGTGTTGTCCATGCGAGCCCTGTTTGACGCAGCCCGCGCCTGCGTCAAGCTGGGTTTGCTGATCGCAGTCGCCTATTTCTCTCTCAAGGACCTGGCGCCCCAGTTCTACAGCCTTTCCGGCCTGTCACCCCAGGGCTATCTCAAGACGCTGATTGCCGACCTGGGCAGCCTGGGTTTCAAGATGGCATTGCTGATGGCCATCATCGCTGCCGTTGACTGGGTGTTCACGCGCCGCGAATTCGCCAAGAAGATGCGCATGAGCAAGCGCGAAGTCAAGGATGAGCACAAGCAGCGCGAGGGCGACCCGCGGGTGAGGGCGCGACTGCGCGACCTGCAGCGTGAGGCGCGCAAGCGCAGCAAGGCCCTGCACCAGACCCGCAATGCGGACGTAGTGCTCACCAATCCCACGCATGTGGCCGTTGCGCTGCGCTATGTCCATGGAGAGATGGACTCGCCTCAAGTCGTTGCCAAGGGCGCAGGCCATCTGGCGGCGGCCATGCGGCAGATCGCAGCCAGGCACCGCATTCCTGTCGTGCGCAGTCCTGCGCTGGCTCGCCGCCTGTTCAGTGAACTCGATGTGGAGCACCACGTGCCGCCGCACCTGTTTGCCGATGTGGCCCGCATCATCGTGTGGATCTTCGCCATGCGCGAGCGCTCGGCGGCGGGGGCTGCGCCATGAAATCCCTGCAACGCTTTTTCGGCAGGCACAGCGATGTGGCCATGGTCCTGCTGGTGCTCGGTGTGCTGGTGGTGCTGTTTGCGCCCATCCCCAGCGGACTGCTGGATTTCCTGATCCTGACCAACTTCAGCTTCGCCTTCCTGATCCTTCTGCTGACCTTCTACATGGCCAGGCCGGTGGAGTTTTCCACCTTTCCGTCCCTGCTGCTGATTGCCACCTTGTTCCGGCTATCGCTGAATGTGGCGGCCACGCGGCTGATCCTGTCGGATGGCGATGCCGGGCGCGTCATCGGCGCCATTGGCGCCTATGTGGTGGGGGGCAACTATGTGATCGGCCTCATCGTCTTCCTCATCCTCATCGTGGTGCAGTACGTCGTGGTCACGAACGGTGCGCAGCGCATCTCGGAAGTGGCGGCGCGATTCACGCTGGACAGCATGCCGGGGCAGCAGATGAGCATCGATGCCGACCTGAACATGGGCTTCATCGACCAGGCCGAGGCACAGCGGCGCCGTAAGAACATCGAGAAGGAAGCCGGCTTCTATGGCGCCATGGACGGCGCGAGCAAGTTCGTCAAGGGCGATGCCATCGCGGGCATCATCATCTTGCTGATCAACATCATCGGTGGCCTGGTCATCGGGGTGATGCAGCACAAGCTGCCATGGGCGCAGGCGCTCAAGACCTATTCGCTGCTGACCATCGGCGATGGCATCGTCACGCAGGTGCCGGCGTTGATCATTGCCGTGGGCACCGGCATCATCGTGACGCGCTCGGCCTCGGACGGCAACCTGAGCCAGGAAGTGCTGCGCCAGATCACCTCCTTCCCCAAGACACTGCTGCTGGTGGGGGCTGCGCTGACGGGACTGCTGTTCTTCCCGGGAATTCCTGCCCTGCCGACCCTGGTGCTGATCGCTGTGGTGGCCGCGGTGGCGTGGGTGGTCTACCGCAATGCCGGCACGCCCGCCGAGGATGGCGCAGCGCCTGCGGATGGGCAGGATGCACCGCAGCAAGCCGATGCAGCACAGAAAGGGGAGGACGATCCCTATGCATCGCTGCAGGTCGAGCCCATCGAGGTCCATGTGGGAAGTGAGTGGGCGTCGCTGGTCGGTCAACCCGGCAGCGTTCTGATGGAGCGCATTTCCACCTTCCGCAAACAGCATGCCCAGGACCTGGGCCTGGTCCTGCCTCGCGTGCGCTTCAAGGATGTGGCGCGGCTCGGCCAGGATCGGTACGAGATCCATATCGACGGCGTGGTGTGCGGGCGTGGCGAGGCAAGGGCCGACCGCCTGCTGGCCATTCATCCCACCGGCAAGACGGATGGAATGCCCGGGGAGCCCACGCGGGACCCGACCTACGGCCTGCCTGCGCTCTGGATCGAAGAGCAGCAGCGCGCCGCCGCGACGGCGGCCAAGTTCACGCTGGTGGATGCTCCAACCGTCTTCATGACGCATCTGACCGAGGTACTGCGGCGCGAGTCGGCTACGCTGCTGACGCGGGCCGAGGTGGACCGGCTGCTCAATCGCGTGCGCCAGAACCATGCCAGTCTGGTGGAAGAGCTGATTCCCACCGTGCTGTCCGTCAGCGATGTGCAGCGCGTGTTGCAGAACCTGCTGCGCGAGAAGGTATCGATACGGCATGTGGAAGCCATTCTGGAAACGCTGGCGGATGCCGGACGCCAGACCAAGGATGTGCTGCATCTGACCGAGATGGTGCGTCTGCGCCTGGGCCACGCCATCTGCCAGGGGCTGGCGGGCGAAGGCGCTACCCTGCATGTCATCACGCTCGACCCGGCCATGGAAAGCCAACTGCTGCAAAGCGTGCAGTCCGCGCAGGCCGGCCTGCGCGCCGACGACGGCGCGGCCGCCCCGGCGTCCTTCGCGCTGGAGCCCAAGCTGGCTGAGCAAATGATGCTCAAGCTCATGCAGCAGACCGAGCGGATGATGAAAAGCAATCTGCTTCCCGTGCTGCTGTGCGCCCCCGAGCTGCGCCGGCATGTGCGCCTGCTGTCCGAGCGGATGATGCCCCACCTGCGGGTGCTGTCAATGGCCGAGGTGCCCCAGGCCATCGAGCTCAAGTCCTATGCCGTCGTGAGCCTCTAGCGGCCCGCATCCTCCCATTCCCATTGCTCCCCAGACCATGCAAGAAGTACTCGCCCTCGCGCTGCAATCCATGCAGCAGGACATGCAGCGACTGGACCGGACAGGCCTGAACCTGGCCAATGCCCTGACGCCGGGCTACCAGCGCGAGGTCGTCTCGGCGCGGCCCCTGCGGCTGGGCGCTCCCTCGTTCGCCGCGATGGTCGGCACGGCAGCAGCAGCCGCCGCCGAGAACGCGCCGGCTGCGTCACCCCATACGCCTGCTGCCGGTCTGCTGGTGCAGACCGACCACCGTCCCGGCACGCTTCGCTCCACGGGGCAGAACCTGGATGTCGCCCTGGCTGGCGCAGGCTATTTCGAGGTGAGCACGCCCGGTGGACCGGCCTACACGCGCCAGGGCAATTTCAGGCTCGACGCACAGGGGCGCCTGGTCACCGCCCAGGGCCATGCCGTCATGGGGCGAGGTGGCGAGATCCTCCTGCAGTCAAGCCAGGTGCGCATCGATGCCCAGGGAAACATCTTCGACGGGGATGGGGTGGGCCGCACGGACAGACCCGTCGCGCAGTTGAAGGTGGTCGAGGCGCCGCAGCCCTCGCAACTGCGGCGCCTGGGCGAAGGTCTCATGTCCATCGATGGCCAGCCCGGACAGCTTGCCGATGCCGATATCCGCATACAGCAGGGCTTTGTGGAGAACTCCAACGTCAGCTCCATGCACGAGATGGTGCAACTGATGCAGACCATGCGGCATTTCGAGTCCATGCAGAAGGTGGCGCTGGGCTATGACGAGATGACCGGCCAGGCCATACGCAAGCTGGGAGAACTGTGATGGCACATCTTCGCTGCGGTTGTTCCGCCTGCTTCGGCAGCCCGGACTCCGGCAAGCATCCGTTTTGCAAGACGCGCCAGGTCATTGCACCTGGCCAATTTCTGGAGGCAGATTTCCATGTATGACGCTTTGTACATCGGCGCGACCGGCATGCAGGCGCAGCAGCTCAACGTCGAGACCATCGCCAGCAATCTGGCCAACGTCAACACGGCAGGCTACAAGCGTTCGCGGGTCAGCTTCTCCGATCTAGTCGCCCTGGATCCGGCACGCCGCACGGCGGCCCTGGCCGGGCCCGACGCGGGCCTGCTTGCGCCGGTGATGCGCATGGGCGCCGGGGTGGGCGTGGCCGGTATCACCAAGCTTTTCGAGCCCGGCGATATCAAGAAGACCGACCTGCCCATGGACATCATCGTCCAGGGTGAAGGTTTCTTCGAGGTACAGACACCCGATGGAACTCCCGCGTACACACGCGGCGGCACCTGGACGGTCAACCGGGACGGCAACCTGGCCACATCCGCAGGCCTGGCCCTGAAGCCGGCGATCGCGGTTCCAGACGATGTGCAGGCGCTGGTCGTGCAGCCCGATGGGCGCGTGCAGGCACGCGTGGCCGGGCAGCAAAGCCTTGCGGACCTGGGCAAGATCGATCTGGTGCGCTTTGCCAATCCCCAGGGACTGGCTGCGCAGGGCGACAACCTGTACCGTAGCAGTGCCGCGTCTGGCGAGGCACTGCTGGTGCGTCCGGGCGAAGAGGGCGCGGGCCACATTGCGCAGGGCTACCTGGAGGCCTCCAACGTGAAGATGGTGGACGAGATGGTCAACCTGATGCTGGCACAGCGCACGTACGAGGCCAACACCAAGATCGTCCAGGCCGCGGACGACATGATGGGCATGGTCAACGGACTGCGGCGATGAGGCGGATGCAGGCTCTCTTGCCCGTGGCCGCGCTGGCGGTCGTGTGCTGCGCTCCCGCCTTGGCGGTGCCTGCGCAGGCCTGGCTGCGCGTTGAGCTGCGCCCTCAGGTGACGGTGCAGCATTCCAGCGTGCGGCTTGCGGACATTGCCCTGCTGACCAGCTCCGACCTGGGCCTGCTGCGCCGCGCGCTGGCCATACCGCTGGGCCAGGCTCCGCGTCCGGGAGAAAGTGCCGTGCTGGAGAGCGAGCGGCTGGGCTACTGGCTCAGGAGCCGCACAGGTCTCAGGCAGGACCAGATCGACTGGCAAGGTCCCGGCCAGACGGCCATCGTCACGGCCATGCAGGAGATTCCCGGCGAACAGGTGGCCGCGCAGGCGAAGACCGCCCTGGCCCAACACCTGCAGTCGATGGCCCGCCAAAAGGGTCTGGACCTTTCACGCCTGGACATTGATCCTGTGGCCCTGCCTATGTCCGTGGAGGTGCCTGCGCAGGGCCGTCGCCTGCAGGTGCGGCCTCTGAACGCGACACGGATGAGCCCGCGCATGCTGGTCTGGGTCGATGTTTTCTCTGGTGACCGCCATGTGCGCGCCATTCCCGTGCGATTTGAAGTGGCTGCCTTTGCCCGGTTGCCGGTCGCCTCGCATGCCATGCCGGCCGGTGCGCCCGTGCAAGCCGATGGCATGGAGTTGCGCGAGATGGATGTGGCCGCGATGTCCGCCGTGCCGGCCCTGTCCGGCGTCGCCGGGATGGACGCATCGGCAGCAGCCGATGCGGACGCACCCGTGCTGCGCCGCGCGCTGCAGGCCGGTGAAGTTGTCTCCGCAGACAGGCTGCAGGCCAAGCCTGCGGTTGTGCGCGGCGAGTGGGCCAGCCTGGTGACGCGCCAGGGGCCACTGTCGCTGGAGAGTCGGGTGGAAGTCCTGCAGGACGGGCAGCCCGGGCAGATCGTGCGGGCCAGGCCGGCCAATGCGACAGGGGTGCTGTCCGCCCGCGTTGTGGGCCGAGGACAGTTGGAGTTGCAACCATGATCACGGCAGACAAGATGAAGGCAAGGGCCAGGGCCGCGGTCCTGGCGTGTGTCATGGTGGCTCCGCTGGGCGCACTGCATGCCGAGAGCCTGTTCCAGGAGCAGAGCTTCAGGCCCTTGATGGCCGACAACAAGGCTTTTCGCGTGGGAGACGTGCTGACCGTGCAGGTGTTCGAGAACTCCAGCGCGACCACCTCCGCAGATACGGGCACGCGCCGCCGCAATGCCTTGTCTGCCGATCTTTCCCACGGCAGCGGCAGCGTGGCGCAGACGGCAGCGGGCCTGGGTGGCACCTTCGATGGCGGCGGGCGCACCCAGCGCACCAACCGCGTGCTGGCCACGCTGACGGTTTCCGTGCGCGAAGTGCTGGCCAACGGCGATCTGCTGGTGGGCGGCGAGCAGACGCTGACCGTGAACGAGGAGCCGCAGAAAGTGACATTGGAGGGGCGGGTGCGCCCGCTGGACATCTCGGACAGCAACGTGGTGCTGTCCACGCGCCTTGCCGACGCGCGCATCAGCTACGTGGGCGAGGGCGACATCGCCGAACGCAGCCGCCGCCCCTGGTGGCGCAGTCTTCTGGACAACCTGGGGCTTTGACATGGCGCATCACATGAAGAATTTGTGGAGCTGCGTGCTGGGTGCTGCACTGCTGGCGGGGCTTCAGATCCCCCTGAACGCGCAAGCCGAAAGCGTGCGTGTCAAGGACCTCGGGAAACTGCAGGGCTGGCGCGAGAACGCCCTGGTGGGCACGGGCATCGTCACGGGCCTGGCGGGCACGGGCGACTCTGCCTCCAGCCGGGGCGCACGCCAGGCGCTGTCCAACGCCATGTCGCAGTTCAACCTGAACATTCCCCCGGAGCAGATCCAGAGCCGCAATGTGGCCGTCGTCATGGTCAGTGCCGCGCTGTCGCCCTTCTCCCGCGAGGGCGATACGCTGGACGTGACCGTCACCTCGGTGGGCGACGCGCGCAGCCTGGTCGGCGGCAGCCTCATGCTCATGCCGCTCAAGGCGGCCAACGGCCGCATCTACGCGCTGGCCCAGGGGCCTTTGTCGGTGGGTGGCTACCGATACGACGCCAACGGCAACGTGGTCCAGAAGAACCACCCCACCGTCGGCTCCATTCCCGGCGGGGCGACGGTCGAGGTCGGGGTCACCGCACAGGTGGTCTCGCAGGACAACCGCATGACCTTCGTGCTCAACGAGCCCGACTACACCACGGCCGACCGGGTCGCCGAGGCCATCAACCGCCAGTTCGGCGACACGCTTGCCCAGGCGCGCGATGCCTCCGGCATCGACCTGTTCGTGCCCGAAGGGCAGCGGCGCCGGCTGGTGTCCTTCGTCTCGCGGCTGGAGTCGGTCTTCGTCGAACCTGACCGGCGCGCCAAGGTCGTGATCAACGAGCGCACGGGCACCGTGGTATCGGGTGGCGATGTGCAGATATCCAAGGTCGCCATCTCGCATGGGGACCTGAAGCTGTCCATTCGCAACGAGGTCACTGCCTCGCAGCCCGGCTTCATCGGCGTGGCAGGCGATGGCGTGCGCACGGCGCTGGTGACGAACACCCGCGTGGATGTGCAAGAGCGCGAGGCGCCAGGCTTCGTCACGGGCAGCACCACGGTGGCCGACCTGGTCCAGTCCCTGGTGAGCCTCAAGACCAATACGCGCGACATCATTTCCATTCTCCGGGCCGTCAAGGCCGCCGGCGCCCTGCACGCCGAGCTGATCGTCCAGTAAACACTTTCCAGGAGGGAGCACCCAATGACCCAGGCAATCGAGGCCGTCACCGTGGCCAGCCTGTCCATGGCGCTGGATGCAGCATCGCTGCGCCACCAGGCCATCGCACGCAACATCGCCAATGCCGGCACCCAGGGCTACGTCCCGGTACAGGCCAGCTTCTCCGGGCAGATGCAGGAAGCACGTCGTCAACTGGACCAGGGCCAGCTGTTGAGTTCGGCGCAGGTCGATGCCATGGCGCAGGAGAGCCTGCGCCTTGAACCCCGGCGCGACGCGACGGGCCTGCCAGCCGGCGTGCAGCTGGACTCCGAGGTGGCCCAGATGGCGCACAACGCCGTCCACTACCAGGCCCTGCTCAAGGGCCTGTCGCAACACATGTCGCTTTTGTCATCCGCCGTCTCTGACGGCAAGCGTTGAGGAACCTTCGCATGGACTATTCACAAGCCTTCGCCATCAGCGCCAGCGGCATGACGCTGGAGCGCACCCGTGTCGAGATCGCGTCGCTGAACCTGGCCAATGCCAACACCGTGGCGGGCACCGACGGCAAGCTCTTCCAGCCGCTGCGCGTCGTGGCGCGCACCTCCTTCTCGGACACCGTGGCCCAGGGGCTGGCAGCGAATCCCGTGGTCTCGCTGGAGCCGACGCAGCAGCCGGCGCGCATGGTGTATGAGCCAGGCCATCCCATGGCCGACGCGCGCGGCTTTGTCTCCTATGCCGGCGTGGATACCGCCACGGAAATGGTCACCATGATGAGTGCCATGCGCGCCTACGAGGCCAATGTAGCCGCGATGAACACGGCTCGCAGCATGGCGCAGAAGGCATTGACCATCGGAGGTGGCGCATGAGCACCGAAGCCCTGGGTGCGGCGTCCGCAGCCCTTTCCTCGATCGCCGAGCCTTCGCTGGCCCCTTTGCAAGGCGCCATGCATGCAGGGGGCGCTGGTGCGTCCGGTACTACCGGTGCCGGCTTTTCCAGCATGGTCACGCAGGGCCTGCAGCAGGTCAACGGACAGCTGCTGGCCAGCCAGACGGACTTGCAGCAGCTGTCCGTGGGCAATGTACAGAACCTGCACCAGGTCATGATCCGCCTCGAGGAAAGCCGGCTGGCGTTCCAGCTGACCATGCAGGTGCGAAACCGCCTGCTGGAGTCCTACCAGGACGTCATGAGGATGCAGGTGTAGCCGTCCCTGGGCAGCGCAGGCAGCAGGCTTGCGTGCGCCCCGGATCACACCGCTGAACTTCGCAACGCATCAAGAGCAAAAACACATGACTGAATTCTGGGAGGGCCTGGGCCGAGGCGCTCGCACCAGCCTGATCGCCGGGCTGATCGCCATCGTGCTGGGCACCGCCGCGCTGGCCTGGTGGCTGTTGAGAGCCGATTACCAGGTGCTGTTCTCGGATCTCAAGCCGCAGGACGCGGCTGCCATGAGCTCCGAGCTGGACAAGCTCAAGATTCCCTACCGCTTCGACGAAGCCCAGGGAGCCCTGCTGGTGGACAAGGCGCAGGTCTTGCCGACGCGGCTCAAGCTCATGGGCCAGGACATGCCGCTGCAGGGGGCCGTCGGCTTCGAGCTGTTCAACAACACCGACTTCGGCATGACCGAATTCGCGCAGAAGATCAACTACCAGCGCGCCCTGCAGGGCGAGCTGACGCGGACCATTCTGTCGCTGTCCGAGATCCGTGATGTGCGGGTGCATCTGGCGTTGCCTGAGCAGGGCCTGTTCAAGCAGGCGCAAGCGCGGCCCAAGGCCGCCATCACCATCACGCTGCGGGACGGGCAGTACCTCAGGCCCGAGCAGGTCAATGGCATACAGCGCCTCGTAGCGGCCGCCACGCCGGGCATGACGGCCCAGGATGTCACCGTGGTCGACAAACAGGGCGTGGCGCTGAGCCGTTCGAGCGAGGAAAGCGCCGATGCTGGTGCAGCTGCCGCGGGCTCGGGACGGCTCGAACTCAAGAAGGACACGGAAGCCCAACTGGCCCGCAAGGCAGCGGCTGTGCTTGACCGCGCCTTCGGCCCCGGCCAGGCGCTGGCCAGCGTCGATGTCACGCTGAACATGGACCAGGTCCGCATCACGACCGAGGACGTGATTCCTGCCGCCTCCCGCACGGCAGACAGCCGTGGCGTCATCGTCAAAGAGCGCGAATCCGTGCGCGACGGCGGCCAGCCGCCGCTGGACGCTGCGCGCGCCGGCAGCGCCGGCGGCGCGAGCACCCAGCGCGAGGTGGACTACCAAGTCGGCCGGCGCGTGGAGCAGGTCGTCAGCCAGGCCGGCTCGGTGCGCCGCATCCAGGTCGTGGCCGTGGTTCGCCAGCCGCTGGACGCTGGCCAGGAGGACAAGCTGCGCCGCCTGCTGGCAGCCGCCGTGGGCGCGAGCACGGAGCGCGGCGATACCGTCGTCGTCCAATCCATGCAGGCGCTGTTGCCTGTGAATGCAAACGCGGAGGGCGCTGCCGTGCAGCAGCAGGATGAAGCGCCGCTGTCTCCAGGCCAGGCCGTGCAGCCGGTGCCATCGGTGGCGTCGCATGTCGTGCCCAAGGGCCGTGGCCTCGATATCGATCTGCCCTTGCCCGTGCAGGCTGCGGCGGCTGTGGTCCTGTGCCTTGTGGTCGCACTGTTTGCTGTGAGCGCCGCGCGGGCGAACCGCAAGGCGCCGTCTGCCATGCCCGCAGGCCTGAGCGATGCCGAACGTCAAGCGGCCCTGCGCAAGCTGCAGCAGTGGATGCATGCCGATGGCGCAGGCCATGCCGCGCGGCCCATGGAAGGGCAGCAGACATGAGCTTTGCCGAACTGGCTTGCGCGCCCCAGACCGATCCGAGAAGAGCGGCTTTGCTGCTGCATGCCATGGCGCCCGCCGATCGCGATTGGCTGCTGGAGCGCATGCCGGCGCCTGCGGGGCAGGCGCTGCGCGGCTTGCTGATCGAGCTGGCGGAATTGGGCATACCGCCCGACACCGAATTGCTGGGTAGCGTGCTGCACGTACCGCGTTCACATGAGGCGCTGGCCGCGCCAGCGGTGCACGCCGAGGTCTCCGAGGATGCGCCTTTCCTGATGGCGCTCGATGCCGGCGGCATCGACGCGCTGGTCCGGGCCTGGCAGGGCCAGCCGTCCAGGCTGGTCGCACGGGCGCTGTGCCTGAGGCCCTGGCCCTGGCGCCCCCTGGCACTGGAAAAGCTGCCGCTTCCTCAGCGCCGCCGTGTGATGGACCTGATGGAGTCCATGTCGCTGGATGCTCCGGGCGACAACGCCATGGCTGTGGCGCTGATGGCCGCCATGCGCCACTGCTGCGAGCACGCTGGCGATGCCGTCGGCGCCGTACCCACGGTCCGGCCTGCCGGACGTGGCAATGAGCGTGGCCATGGCCTGCTGCGATGGCTGAAGAGAGGTCTTTGATGCCGGGCGAACCCCTGATCCTGCGCGATGCAGACTGGATGCCCGAGGCGCTGAAGATCGGCAGGCCGCGCAGCGCCAGCGTAGCCGCGTCGATCGCTGCGGCCGCCCATGCGGCTGCGCCGGCCCCGGCCCCGGCCGCAGCGCCTGCGCCTTCTGCCCAGTGGCTGGAGCAGCAGCGCCGCGCCGCCTATGAGGAAGGCCTGAAGGCAGGGCGCAAGGCCGCGGACGCCGAACTCGAGCAGCGCGCCCAGGCGCTGTCCCATGAGCAGGCGCAGGTGCGGGAAGCCATGGCTGCGCTGCAGCGCGAGCAAAAGGAGTTGCAGCAGCGCAGGCAAGCCGGTGAGCAGCAGATGTCGGCTCAGCGGGATTCGCTGCAAAGGCTGCTCCAGCAACTGCCAGCGGCCTGGGAGGGCTTCCTGCAGGCTGCCGAGGAAGACATGCTGTCGCTGGTCTTTGAGGCGGTCTGCCGCATCACAGGCGAGCAGGCCGTCAGCCGCGACGGGGCGCGCGCCATGCTGCAGCGCACGGTGCAGGCCTGGCATGGCCGTCGGCCCTTGAGCGTGCATGTGCATCCCGACGATCTGGACGCGCTGCAGTCCGATGCGCCGCTGCGCCAGATGCTTTCCGCATCGGGCTTCACCGCGGAGAGACAGACACTGCGCTGGGTCGCCGACCCCGAAGTGCAGTTGGGCGGCTGTCTGCTGCGTTCCGAAGAGGGCGCGCTGGACGCACGCCTGGAGGTGCAACTGCAAGCCCTCAGGGCCAGCCTGGCGCAGACGCGGGAGGTGCGGCGGGAGATGCAGCGAGAGGGGCAGCGGCAGGGGCCGCGGCAAGTCCAGCACGATCAGACAACTGCGGCAGTCGGCGGCCCGTTCAAGCCCGCAGGGGAGGCCGCACGATGACCGTGCCCTTGCCCTTGCCCTTGCCCTTGCCATTGCTTGATGTGCGCGCCATTCTCGGTGAGTACCGCAGCGCCCTGCGTCAGGCCGAGCTGTCCCGGCGACTGGGCCGCGTGCTGCAGATGCAGGGCTTGGCCATCGAGGCGCAGGGGCCTGATGCCACGGTGGGCGAGCTGTGCCGCATCCTGCCGCGCCAGCGACCGGCCGAGCGTGGCGGCAGTCGGCAGGCACCCCTGTCGCCCGAGCACGGTGTTCTGGCCGAAGTCGTGGGACTGAGGGGCGACGTGATCACCCTCATGCCCTACGGCAGCATGCAGGGCGTGGCAGCAGGCTCCGAGATCGTGGCGCTGGGGCGCCAGGCGAGCTTCGGCGTCGGGCCCGCACTGCTGGGCCGCGTGATCGACGGTTTCGGGCATGCGCTGGACCAGCGGCCCGATCCCGTGGCGCCGCTGCAGCGTCTGCTGCATGCGGCGCCCATCAATCCCATGCAGCGCCCGCGCATCCACGAGGTGCTACAGACCGGTGTGCGCTGCCTTGATGGCCTGCTGACCGTGGGCAAGGGCCAGCGCGTGGGCATCTTCGCAGGCAGCGGCGTCGGCAAGAGCACGCTGCTGGGCATGATTGCCCAGCACGTCAGCGCCGATGTCAATGTCATTGCGCTGATCGGCGAGCGTGGGCGCGAGGTGCGCGAATTCATCGACAAGCAACTCGGCCCCGAAGGCCTCGCGCGGTCCGTGGTGGTGGTGGCCACATCGGACCAGCCGGCCCTGGCGCGCATACGCGCTGCGCATGCGGCCGTCACCATTGCCGAATACTTCCGCGACCAGGGGCGGCAGGTCCTGCTGACCATGGATTCGGTCACGCGCCTGGCCATGGCGCGGCGCGAGGTGGGGCTGGCCGTAGGTGAGCCGCCCACGGCACGCGGCTACACGCCGTCCGTGTTTGCCGAGCTGCCCCAGCTGTGCGAGCGCTGTGGCACGGCGCCGTCGGGAGGCTCCATCACCGCGCTGCTGACCGTGCTGGTGGAAGGGGACGACATGAACGAGCCCATTGCCGACAGCCTGCGCTCCATCCTCGACGGCCATGTGGTGCTGTCGCGGCATATCGCCCATGAAGGCCAGTACCCGGCCATCGACGTGCTGCGCAGCGCCAGCCGGCTGCTGCCCGACCTGACCACGCCGCAGGAGCGCGAACTGATTTCCGATGCGGTGCGCCATCTCGCCCTGCTGGATCGCAACCGGCAGCTGGTGGACATCGGCGCCTACGAAAAAGGCATGAACCCCGAACTGGACCAGGCCTTGCTGCTGGCTCCGGGCCTGAAGCAATGGCTCAGCCAGGCCGAGGGCGGAATCTCCCGCAGCCAGGCCATGGGCGAATTGCGCAAGCTGCTGTGGCCCGACAGGCCTGCCGTGGAGGCAGGGCCTTTGCTCGCGCCCGCTCCGGCGGCGGCACCAGCCCGGTCACCGGCCAAATTCAGCTTCTCGCTGACCCCTCAGAAAGGCAAGCGATGACCAGAGATGGACAGTCCGCATCGCAATCCGTGCCGAATGTGGACCTGCGCGGCTTTTCCTATGCGCTCACCCCCTATCTGCGCAAGCAGGAGTGGCAGATGGAACGGCTGCAGGCGCGCATGACCGGGCTGCAGCACAGCCTGGCCCAGGCCGAACACGCGTTGCAGGAGCAAGAGGCATCCATGCAGGCACATGCCGCCCAAATGCGGCAGTCAATGCACTCGCGCCCTGATCCGCTGCTTCACCGCAGGGGGCTGGCTTTCCTGTCCAGCCTGCACGCGCACATCGATAGCCAGAAGCAGAAAGTGCAGGCTCTGCGTGCGCAGAAGGCCGACCTCCAGGCGGAATGCCTGGCCCAGCAGCGCAGCATTGACGGCCTGCTGGAGCACAGGATGCAGGCCCTGCATGAATATGCGCTTGAAGCCGGGCGCGCTGCAGCGGCAGAGGCAGACCGTGACTGGGTAGGCCGCTTGGCCATGCGCCAGCCACTGCGTGAATTCCGCGTGGAGCAGTCCGAATGAACAGTCTCGACATTCATTCCGCAGGCCTGCCCGCTTTGCCTGCGCTCCCTTTCGGTGAAAAAGGCGTGGGGCAGGGCGGCGGTGCACCGCAGGACCAGGCACCTACGGGACAGCGCTCGCGTCAGGCCTGGTTGCGGGAAATGGAACGGGCCCAGCTGGCAGGCTGGTTCCAGCCGTTCGGCACGGCGACAGGTGACATTGCGCAGCACAACCCCAAGACGCAGACGCGCCCCGTGCAAGCCGGTGCGCAAGGTCCTGCTACGCCGCAGGCTGCACAGCGGCAGCCTCAGATGTCCATGCCCGGGCAGGCCCAGGCGCGCCCGGTCGCCACGACCGACTCCGGGACCGCCCGGACTGCGTCGGCGCCGGGCGCCGCGCCGGCGTTGGCCGAGAAACCTTCCCCCGGCCTGGCGGCGGCTGGCCGTTCGGGAACGTGGGAGTCCCTGTCTCCGCGTTCGGGCCACGGCCTGTCCATGAGCGACTCCTCTGCAGCCGTGGCTGCCTATGCCGCCGCCGGTGCCGACGCGGCGTCGGCATCGGCTGGCGAGGGCGGTGCCCCCGGCCTTGCCAAGGCTGTGTCCGCAGCGGCGTCGCAGCAGGCATCTGCGGCATCGGCGACTGCAGCGGCCCCAGCCGCAACAGAACACGCGGGCATGCGTCCGCCCATCCAAATGGCGGTGCAGACGGCTGCGCTCTTGTCTGCCTCGCCATCCGCCGCGCTTGCCCTGCTGGCCGTGCGCGACGCCGCGGTCCCGGCAACTGCCGTGCCTGGCGCAGATCGGCCTTCGACCCGTGCGTCGCAATCGCCGGCACGCCCCTCGGCCGCGTCAGGCCCCGCCATTGCGCGCTGGCAGGGTGCCGCACAGGCACAAGGCATGCGCATGCATGCGCAGTGGACGGAGCGCGGCGTGCAGCTGTGGCTGGGCCTGGACGGTAGCGCCCAGCAGGTGGGGGTGCAGGCGCAGGCCGTCGTGTACTCGCTGCATCGCCTGCTGCGCGACCAGGGCCAGCAGCTCAGCAGGGTGGTCTGCAACGGGCAGGTGGTATTCGATGCCGCGACGGCCCGGGCAGGCGCGGGCCGTGCACTGCATGAGTTTTCGGACCTCTTCGACAGGTATGCCTCGGCCACGCCGGGCATGCCGGCTTTCCTTCCATCCTCCAGCAAGGAGATTTCATGAGCATCGACAGCATCGGCAGCGCCACCACGGGACTGCGCGGCAACAGCCTGGGACAGGAGGATTTCATGAAGATCCTGCTGACCCAGCTGACCTACCAGGACCCCCTCAAGCCCATGGACAACCAGCAGTTCATGGCCCAGATGGCGCAATTCACCAGCCTGGAGCAGACCCAGCAGCTCAACCAGAAGATGGCCACCCTGATCAGCAACCAGGCAGCCCTGCAGTCCGTGGGCCTCATCGGCCGCACCGTGGACATCAACACGGGAGGCTCCTCGCTGACCGGCACCGTGGCCTCGCTATCGCTGGCGGGGGACTCGCCCTCCATCACCGTGCGCACCAGCTCCGGCGCCACGCTTCAGAACATCGCCCTGAGCCAGATCACCGCAGTGCGGTGAAGCGCTCCCATCCCGAGGACATTCCATGATCGAATCCATCTACGTCGGCATGACGGGCCTGGCCAGCTTCTCGCGCGGGCTGCGTGTCATCGCCAACAACACCACCAACCTCAACACGCCCGGCTTCAAAAGCTCCACGCTGCGCTTTGCCGATGCCTTCTATGCGGGCGGGGGCTATTCGGGCCGCCAGTTCGGCCAGATGGGCTATGGCGTGACGACCACCGGCACGGCCATGTCCTTCAAGCCCGGCGAACTGCGCCAGACCGGCAACGGGCTGGACCTGGCCATGGACGGCCAGGGACTGTTCATGCTCAAGGCCGAGGACGGCAGCATCCGCTACACGCGCGCGGGCCAGTTCCAGTTCGACAAGACCGGCGTGCTCGTCAGCGGCAGCGGAGCCAAGGTCATGGGCGTGGGCACCAACGGCGCGGCGACCGAGATCAGCATCGCCAATCTCAAGACCACCATGGGCAAGGCCACGACCTCCGCCAAATTCACGGGCAATCTGTCGAGCGCGGGCACGGACCAGACGGTCAACGGCGTGCGCGTCTATGACGCGGCGGGCGGCGAGCATCTGCTGACCCTCAAGCTCACTAACACCAATGCCACCACGGCAGGCAGCTGGAAGGTGGAGTTGATGGATGGCACCACCCTTGTCGATACCAAGCAGATCGTCTTTCAGGACGGCAAGCCCACGGCCGCCACCTCCAGGCTGTCCTTCACCTACTCGCCTGCCGGCCAGGCCGCCATGCCAGTGACGCTGGACTTCAGCACCGATGTCACCTCCTTCGCTTCGGGCACCCTGTCCACCCTGGCCTTTGCGTCCCAGGACGGCTATGCGCCGGCGGAACTCAGCTCTGTCTCCTTCGATGCGACCGGCACCCTGGTGCTGACCTATGGCAACGGACAGACCACCAAGGGGCCCCGCCTGTCGCTGGGGCGCTTCGACACGGTCGATGCCGTGGGCACCGTGGGCAACAACGAATTCGTGGCGCTGGACGGCGGTGCCTGGCATACGGGCGTGGCCGGTGGCGCCTTTGGCAATGTGCGCGCGGGCTATGTGGAAATCTCCAACGTCGATCTGTCGCAGGAGTTCAGCGACCTGGTCATCATGCAGCGCGGCTACCAGGCCAGCTCCCAGGTCATCTCCACGGCCAACGAGATGCTGCAGGAGCTTTTCTCCATGAAGAGCCGTTGATCCATGGTGCGTACATTGCAGGATCAATGCGTCGCTGCAGGTCTGCTGTCCCTGCAGGAATCGGGTAGGGCCAGGCTGCTGCGGGTCTGGAGCGCCCGCCAGAAAGAGAACGTCTGCGACGCCGTGCAGGCCGTGCTGCTCCAGTGGCATGCCGACTGGAGCGTGCATGGCGATGCCCCGGGGGCGCCTGCGGCATTGCGCGTGCAGGACCCCGGGGCCAATGATGGCGAAGGCGTGGACATGCTGGACGAACAGGCCGCGCTGCGCGCTCTGCACGCGCTCCTGTTCGGCCAGCCTGCGGCCGATCCCGACCGGCGCGGTCCGGCAGCACCTGCCCAGGACATGGCTGCAGGGCTGTGCGCACAGGCCTGGCAGTCCTTGAATGGCGGGCTGCGCCAGCTGGCGGGTGCCAGCCTGGGGGAACATCAGGGCGGTGCCCCCGGACCCTGGTCCGGTGCCGTTGTCCTGGCGCTGGACTGGGGCGGGGTACGCTGGGTGCTGCACCTGAACGCATCTGCCGTGGAGCAAGTCCTCGCCTCGTGCGGTGAGCTGGGTGCCGGCTCCCGGGATCAGGCCGAAGGCGCCGTACGCAAACCCCTGGTGCCGCTGGTGCCGCTGGCAAGTGCCCTGCACAGCCAGACGGTGACGGTCCGCCTCGAACTCGACCCCATATCACTGAGCCTGGGACAGCTGCAATCGCTGGCGCCGGGCGATGTCATCACCTTGACGCACGCGCTGGAGCAGCCTGCCCTGCTGCGACTGCAATCCCGGCAGGGCATGGATGCCGGTGAGCTCCTGTGCACCGGCTGGCTGGGGCAGTCGCAAGGCCGCCTGGGCGTCGAGCTTCAACCCCTTTCCAACACATCTTCCTGAACTGTCTATGTCTTTGCAGAACACGCCGCCGCAAGCTCCTGGCGCGCAATCCATTCCGTCTCCGGCCCCGCGCATGCAGCGCATCGAACTTGCCGAGCTGGATACTGCTGCCCCTTCCCCGGCTTCCTCCGCCTCCTCTCAGCCACTGGTACCCAGCCTGCACCCGCTGCACCAGGTCAAGACCACCGTGCAGGTCTGCGTGGGCACTGCCACGCTGACGGTCGGTGAACTGCTGGGCGCCCAGGCGCAGCAGGTGCTGGTGCTGGACACGGCTGTGGAGCAGGCCGTAGACCTGCTGGTGGAAGGCCAGGTGGTTGCGCGTGGTCAACTGGTGGCCGTGGGCGACCGCTTCGCCGTGCGCCTGACGGAGCTGCCCACGCCGCTGGGACTTCAAGCCAAGGCACATCCATGACCGTGGCACTGCCGGAGTCCATCCCCCTGCGCCGTGAGCCAGCGCCCGTTCCCGGCACGCCCGCCGAGGAACTGGCGTGGATGGGGGTTTTCATCGTCCTGCTGCTGCTGGTCTTCGTGGCCTGGCGCAAGTGCCGGCCGGGCGGCGCTGCCAGCGAGGGCAAGGCGCCGGCAGCGGGCTGGCTGGGACGGTGGATGGGCAGTCTGCAAAAAAAGCAGGAGCTCCGTACCAGCCTGGTCTCCAGCGCACGCCTGACGCCCCAGCACAGCGTGCACGAGGTGACCTGGCAGGGCAGGCGGCTGCTGATAGGCTGCGCACCCCAGTCCATCGCCTTGCTGGCCGAGGCGCCGCTGGATGAGAGCGCGGCGCAGCCAGACCTGTCCACCAACGAAGGCAAGGACGGCACGCCATGACACAAGCCGCATACAGCAGCCTGCGCCAGGGCCTGCGTAGGGCCGCAGCCGTGGGCGCCCTGTTGTTCATGGCGGGCGCCGCCTATGCGCAGGCCAGCGGCAAGGCCGGTGCAGCCACGGAGACATCGCAGGCCCTGCGCATCGTCATCGGCCTGACCCTGCTGGCCGTGCTGCCCGCCTTGCTGGTCTGCGTGACCAGCTTCCTGCGCATCATCATCGTGCTGTCCATGCTGCGCCACGCCATCGGCATGAACGAAACGCCGCCCAACACCGTGCTCATCGGGCTGGCGCTGTTCCTCACCATGTTCACCATGGCACCCGTGCTGGAGCAGGTCAACCGCGAAGCCGTGCAGCCCTTCATGGAAGGCCGCGCCGGCATGCAGGAAGGCTTTGCCAAGGGCATGGCGCCGCTGCGCGACTTCATGGTGCGCCAGACGCGCGAGCAGGACCTGGCCCTCATGGTCGAACTGTCCAAGGCCGAGCCGCCCGCGTCCATGGACGACATCAGCAACGTGCAGCTGATTCCGGCCTTCATGCTGTCCGAGCTGCGCGCAGCCTTTCAGATCGGCTTTGTCGTCTTCCTGCCCTTTCTGCTCATCGACCTGATCGTCTCCAGCGTGCTCATGACGCTGGGCATGATGATGATGCCGCCCACCACCATCGCCTTGCCCATCAAGGTGCTGATGTTCATCCTCATCGATGGCTGGAGCCTGCTGCTGCGTGCGCTGGTGGGCAGCTTTCACTGAGGCCTGCGCGCTTGCCCGCCATGGCTGCCGCCGCACCTTCCGCAAGCACGGATCTTCTCCTGGAGGAAGAGGCGCAACTGTGGTCGCGCTGGCGCGGGGCAGGCGATGCGGCGGCCCGCGATCGGCTGGTGCTGCACTACCTGCCCTTTGCCCGCACCCTGGCTGCCGTGCACTACCGCGGCCGGATCCACGCCGATGCGGAGTTTGACGACTACCTGCAACTGGCGCGCCTGGGCCTGATGGAGTCCGTGGACCGTTACGAGCCGGAGCGTGGCGCCCAGTTCAAGACCTATGTGGCCCATCGCATCCGTGGTGCCTTGCTCAACGGCCTGGAGAAAGCCACCGAGAAAAGCCAGCAGATCGCGGCCCGCAAGCGCCTTCAGGCCGAGCGGCTCGAAAGCGTCAAATCTGCGGCGCTGGACGCAGCGGCGTCCCATCCCTCCGATGAAGGCCGGGCAACGGTGCGCGGCACGGCGGCCCGCTCGCGCCAGAGCACCTTGCTGGCCTACCTGGCCGAAGTCGGCATAGGCATTGCGCTGGGTGTCATGCTGGAGGACACCGGCATGGTCGCCGCCGACGGGGAATCCGAAGGCAGGGACGTTGCCGCCGTGGCCGCCTCCCCCGACGTGCTGTACTTCCGAAAGACCGAACTGCAACGCTGGCGGGAGCAACTGCGCGAGGCCCTGGCACGGCTGCCAGCCCAGGAGAGCAAGGTCATCCGCTACCACTATCAGCAGGAAATCCCGTTCGACGAGATTGCCGCCATGCTGGGCGTCTCGCGCAGCCGGATTTCGCAGCTGCACCGCCAGGGGTTGGGCAAGTTGCGCCACATGCTGGGACAGGGGCCGCCCTGCGACGTCTTCCTCTAGACGCCTGCCCATACCCGCCAATCCCACCACAGCTTCAGCCCCTGTGGCTGCCCTGACAATCACCACCATCCGAGGGAACATCCATGAGCGCACAAACTCTCCAGCCTGACGAAGGCTCCACGGCCAGGCTGGAACGCCTGGAAGCCTATCTGCGTGAAGACCCGTCCAACCCCGGCCTGCTGACCGAGGCCTTTGGGGCGGCGCTGCAATGTGCCCAATGGGAGCGTGCCGCCTTTCACCTGCGGCACGCCCAGGCGCTGCAGCCCGGCAACCTGGCCTGGTCGCTGCGCGAAGGAGACCTTCTGCTGGCCCAGGGCCAGTACCAGCTCGCCACCGAACTGCTGGATGCCCTGCTGTCGCTGGACGGCACGCCCCGTGAATTCACCGATGCCGTGCTGCACAACCTGGCCTGGATCGCCTTCCAGGATGGCCGCTACCAGGATTGCGCAGACAGGCTGACCCCCCGGCTGCAGGATCTGGACCACCCTGCATCGGCCGCATTGGCCAGCCTGTGGCTGCGCGCACTGCACCACGCGGGCCAGTTGGACCAGGCCGTGACCTGGGCTGCCGCTGCGGATGCAAGGCAACAACTGCCCGCCGCCGCCGCGGGCGTGGCCAGCCTCGCAGCCCTGGATGCGGATCAGTTGGAGCGTGCAGGCCAATGGGCCGCCCGTGCGCTGGAGCAGGCCACGCCTGACGACCGGCCCATCGAGGCCTTGGTCACCCAGTCCTCGCTGGCGCTGGCCCGACAGGATGCGGCACAGGCCCGCACGCAGGCCCGCGCCGCCCTGCAGATCAGCCCGCGCGATGGCCGCGCCTGGTCCGCCCATGCCATGGCCGACCTGCTGGCCGGTGACCTGCCCACGGCCCTGGCCCACTTCGACAACGCCCTGGCCACCATGCCCGGCCATATCGGCACCTGGCACGGCAAGGCCTGGGCGCAACTGCTGTCCTCCGACCTGCCGGGAGCGCAGCGCAGCTTCACCAGCGCACTGGACCTGGACCGCAACTTCGCAGAAAGCCACGGCGGCCTGGCCGTGGCCCTGGCCCTGCAGGGCCGTACGGACGAGGCCCAGCAACACATTGAGCGCGCCCTGCGCCTGGACGCCTTCAACCTCTCCGGACGCTACGCGCAGGCCATCGTGGGTGGAGAGATCCGGGATCTGGAGTCCTTCCAGGCGCTGGCCAAGCGGCTGTTGCGGGGGCAGGATGGGTTGCTCAAGGCGGTGCTGCGCGCCTCAGGGGCTGGGCGCTGAGGGCTGCCAGAACTGGCGCGGGCAGCACCGAATCCAGGCTGCCCGTGACCCGGCTCGGGTCATAGGGCTGGAAGGTGTCCGCGTTGTTGGCATTCAGTGCCAGCTTGGGAATGCTCAGGGTCTGGCCTGCCTGCAGCTCGCCGTCGCCCGAGACGGCCAGGCCGTAGGCGTAGTTGTGCGTGAGGGTGGTGACGATGGTCGTCGCCTTGGGGTCCAGTCCCTGCTTCTGGATCTGTTCCTCGCGGCTGACGGTCTGCCGGTTCATGGCGTCGTATGCATAGGTCGTTACGCTGGCATTGTCCACCTGGTCGTACCAGCCAGGCGATTGCCACCATTTGCCCGCGAAGTTCACCTTGTAGCGGTTGTTGATGACGCGGGTTTTGACCTGGCTGCTATTGCCGGATTGGCCTGCGGCGCTAAATTCTTCATCTCGTTGAAGAGCTCCCACAACTGCGTTCGCTTGGCCGTATATACCCAACCCCAGGCTGCGCAGTTTCATGCCCTATATCGTCTAAGTTGCTTCACGTTGATGGTAAGCACTTCGTTAGTCAATTTATGCAAACCCTCCCTGGTTGAAGATGGTTTTTAATTGTTTTGTTATGGTATTCTATTGGAAAAATATATTAGCTGTATATTGTTATTTCCATTCAGAAATGGCGACTCCAGCTATTTCTGGAAACTCTTCCTTTTCCCAAGACCATCCAGAATCTATTTTTAGTTGATTTAGGAAATCATTGAAATTTACAAGACATCCCAGGCCATTATCTACAATACATGCTGATGTTGGAGTTTTTGTTAGATTTCTCTCTGTTGTTAATATTAAATTTTTTGCTAATTGTAGATCTCTATAATTAATCGTGATACTTTCCTTGCACTCCTCGAGGATATTTTTGTAATAATCGCTAGGACGCTCCCATTCTAGAATCTCTTTAATTAAATCAGAATTTTTGTTACTCCAGTAAATTGATAGATGATCTTTTCCCAATCCTTTGCGTGCTGAAAATTGATAACTTAAATCAACCGATGGAAATTTCTCCTCAGTCATTAGAGAAAGGCTCTTTGCTATTTCATTTAATGAATTAATATCGATAGCATTTTCGGCATGAAAATAGTTAGTTCTTTGGCTGCCATTTTTATTCCTTTCTTAACCAATCAAATAGGGTTTCAAAATTATTCGTAACTCTTACATGCTTACTAGCTTGTTGTACAATGGAATTGGCCTTTTTATGTTGCTCAAGGACATAGCCTATCGTTGCTTTCCCGTGGCTCGTTCGGTGTCTTGAATTTGCAATATTATCTTTTGTGCACTGGAAAGCTTCTTAACTTGAAGAATTATTCCAGCGCTAGTTTCGATATCCACTTCGCGAGATGGATTGCCGATGTAATGATTGGTGTCTTTGATATTGATTCCATATCTTTCTAATTTTCCTATTAATTGCGGAACACCGGGATCACATTGTGCTCGAGCTTTGTTTATCAAGGCAGCAATACGTGCCCTATCAGCAGACTCTTCGGGTGTACGACTTGCAATTCGCTCCATGCGTGCAGCTAACGAGCCTGATTCTGTACTTCTCCCCAAAAATCGGACGCTGCCTTGGAGTTCCTGTCGTGTCGAACCTGCTATTCCACCACCAAAAGGCAGTGCCGCCAGATTGATCAGATTGTCGATCCGCGCGTTGCGCTGCTCGACAGGATTCAGATACTTGCCCGTGGCGAAGTTGTAGCGGTCGGAACGGATCGAGGCAGAAATTGAGCCTGCAGCGTTGACCACGCTGCCCGCCACCATCCCGGTGAAGCTGCTACCTAGAGCATTTTGCACATCGCGGGAGAGCCAGGTGCGCTCCCACACTGAAGGCTGATAGGCCGTGATTGAGCCGTATCGTGCAGCCTTGGCATCAATCATCTCTGCGGCATTGAGGCGGTCGAACTCATCCATTTCCGCCTGCGTCATGCGCTTGCCGGCTACCGTGCCGCCCAAGCTATCCGTATCGGGAATCCAGCGCGTGCCGTCGCCTGCCCCTGTCGATCCGATACCCGTGATCTCCAGGCGGTAGATGCCGTCAGGGCCCCGCAGAGAGCCCATCGCCTGGGGATCGTTGGCCAACTTCAGCATGCGCGCAATATCGGCATCGCGGTCGCTCAAGCCTGACCCTATGCCGCCGGTGTAGTCAGCACCAGCGGCCAGTTGCACACCGTCTGCTCGGCTATCGGCGGTGTAGTTGCCAAAGCTATCAACCAACTGGTCATAGTTGGCCTGCCGCTGTGTCCAGGCTCCAAGGTTCTCTTGAATGAACGCGCCCAGCCTGTCTTCCTGGACGCTTGATCCTGTCGTGGAGACCTGGCTGGCAACAGCAGCGATCGACTGCCCCAAAGCGTTGCCGAACACATCAGTAGCCACTTGCTGCATGCTGATGCTCCTGCCACGAGCGATAGCCGTCACCGTACCTGCAGTAAAGCCGCTGATTGATCCTTTGACGATGTCGGCAGCCGTGGTGTCCCAGCCATTGGATAGCCAGACGGGACATTGAAAGCAGCGAGCGGCTGGGCAAGCACCTGTGGGTGGTGGAGAGGACGCACAGCTGGTTTGCAGGCTTTGGCAAGCTGAGAATCCGCTTTGAACGGTGGATTCAACCGGTCAACGCAACACACTCATCAAACATTTCAGCAGGTGTTCTGAACCCCTGCGTCTTCCTGGGACGCTGGTTCAACTGCCTTGCAATCGCATCCAAGCTCTCCTGTGAGTAGCCCGACAGATCCAGGCCTTTGGGAAGGTACTGCCTGAGTAACCCGTTCGTGTTCTCGTTGGTGCCCCGTTGCCATGGATGGTGCGGGTCGCAGAAGTAGACCTGGATGTCGGTCGCCAACGTGAAGCGCTTGTGCCCCGCCATTTCCGAGCCGCGATCCCAGGTCAAGGAGCGGTAGAGCTCATGCGGCAGGCTCCTGGCATGTCTGGCTAGGGCCGCAGCCACGGTGTACGAGTCTTTGTCCACCAGCTTGACCAGCATCACATAGCGCGTGTGTCGCTCCACCAAGGTCGCGATCTGGCTATGAGCATCGCCGAACAGCAAGTCTCCTTCCCAATGCCCTGGCACGGCTCGATCTTCTATACAGGCCGGACGTTCGCTGATGGGGACGGCACCGACGATTCGGCCATGGATACTGGTCTTTTGCGTGTAGTGCCGTGAACGACGCATGCCTCTGGTGCGCCGCAAATGCTCCAGAAGCTCCTTCTTCAAAGCGCCCCGCGTCTGGACAAAGAGCGTGCGATAGATGGCTTCGTGGGACACCTGCATGCTCCTTTGCTCTGGGTAGGTCCGTTTGAGCCAACCGGCGATCTGCTCAGGCGACCATCGATGCTGCAGTTTGCCAGCCACGATCTGCGCCAGGGCTGGATTGCTCGCCAGCTTGCAAGGCTTGGGGCGGTGCGCACGCTCCCAGGCTGCTTCATCGGCGCGCGCAGCCCTGTAGCAACTCTTGCCACCGTTGCGGTGAAGCTCACGGCTGACAGTGGATGCAGCTCGCCCCAAGCGCGCGGCAACGCAGTGGATGGATTCGCCCGCAGCCAATGCCCGCGAGATCTCCTCGCGCTCAGCGAGAGTCAGTGCCAATCGTGATCGATGGCGCGCTGGCGGGCGGATTCCGCCGGTTGCGGCCAGGATGTTCTGAATGGAGGTATGTGGCCGATCGAACAGCTTGCCGATCTGGTGCAGGGTATCGCCCTTGCTCCAGCGATCCCACATCATCGCCTTCTGTGCTTCGGTGTAGTAGATCCGAGGTCGTTGCTTCATGGCCAGCACTCCTTGCGCCAGGTGCAGTCATTGTGTTGCATCGACCGGTTGAATTCACAACGACGACTGGATATCCACGAAGCGCTGCTGAAATTGGCGGCAGCGATCATCTGCACACGCTTCGTGGATCGGTGGTGTTAGCTAGTGTTACCCTGCAGCAGCTCCCATTGTTGGATTTTCAGCAACAAATTTGATTTAACTGATCTTTGCTTAATCCCTTGGCTAGAATCCATATTAAGAAGCCATTTTCCGACAAACCAAAGATAATACCATCGGTCGATATGCAATTTGTGGCCTGCCATTTGGAGGAAATTAGAATTAGCAAATCAGAAGACTGTGAGAAAATCTGTATTTCTCCCACTTCATCAATATAATGATTATTAGGCCAATTTGTTATTGAGACAACAGGAGTTCCGTTGGTTATGTTATCCAACCCAGTTAATATGGGGAAATTCTTGCTTACATTGCCCGGCAAGAGTAGCAATCCACCCGTAATTTTTCCATCTTTGCTATTGATTTCAATTTCAAGCAGAGTGTTTTCAAAATCACCTGTTCGCCAATAGAAATGAGAGCCATTGTCCGTTCTTGAGAGTTGAAATTTAAATGGAACATATTCACCGCTCTCTTTGAGTACATCCCCGCAAGGCGCTTTGTTGACTATTTCTAGCATATCATTTCCTCTTATATAGAGCATGGTAGAGAGCCGGAAGCTGATTGGCAGACTTCGGCGGTGCAAATATCAATTCCCATCCATCAACATACATCATTTTTCTATATTGAATGCCTGTATCGACTGCTGTAGTTACTGCGCTTGAAAGACTTCGGATTTGTTCCTGACTAACTAAGCGCACCATTTCTGGAGAGAAGTTTTCAGCTTTTACGGCTGCATACTCTGCGATATGTTTTGTAGCATTTCCATCGATCCATATTTTTTGACCATTTTCCAGGCCAAGCTCAAAGCTTCTTGGGATAACTGAACCAGGATGATTTGGCCCTGATGCCTTTACAACGTCCCAAATTGTGCCGGTTTTCTCCGCGGATATCGGATTCACGGCATTGCCGATGCGCTCTAGCTTGCTCAACGCATTCAACCCACCCTTAGCAACCCCAAGGATGAATCCCTCAGGAGGCAAGCCTTGCAGCATCATGCCAGCAGGCGAGCGCTCAAATCGCTCCATAAAGTCGAGACCCTGCCCCATGACACCAACTCGCTCCGGCTGCATTGACGGCACCAACGAGTATCCATCGGTTGGAATCATGTCCACTAGTGATTGGCCGCTTCGCAGCCCCGCCAATCCGGTCACCACCGGCGCTAAAGTCGTTGGCTGTACGCGGCTTTGCTCAGCCACCGGGAAAGTGTTCGCAGTAGAGCTCCAGACCTCACCGGCTTTGCTGTTGAAGCCGACAAGCGTCGCGTCCGGAGTCAGCGAAGGCAAATTCCCGTACGCGGCCTTACTACCGTAGTAGTCCACTACCTCCTGGAACCGCGCGCTAGTCTGTGGAAACGCCTGCATATGCTCGTAGGCTTGAGCAATCACATCGGGGCCGCTTGCTTCCATGCGTTCCACAGGCGAGGGACCGAAGTCGTCCCAAGTGCTGCTCGAACGCATATCGCTGTACCTGAGGCCTTCGCCACTGCCAAGCCGTAGCCCAGTCCCCCCATCGCCTGAGCCCCCCAAGCTGTAGAGCCCTTTGTTGGTCTGGGCCTGCAGTTCCGTGCCCGTGGACATGCTCGCCAGGGAGCTTCCCAACGCATTCCCAAACGCATCCGTCGCCACCTGCTGCATGCTGACCCGCCCGCCTTGCGCAATCGAGGCCACGGTGCCTGCTGCCAGTCCCGCTCCTGTACGGGTGACCATTTCCTTGGCCCATGGGTCCCAGCTTGCGGTATCCACCACATCGCCCAGCAGCTTTCCTGCCACATGGCCCGCAACTGCTTCCGCTGCGCTGGCCGCAACGCCGCGCCAGCTGAAGCTGCTTTGCAGCCCGGTGACCACGCCCACGCCTTGGGTCAGTACATTGCCCACGGTCGAGCGCAGCAGCACCTTGTCAAGATCCGCGCCCTTAAACAACGGGTTGGTTGCCAGGCCGCTGGAGATGCCGCCAGCAAGCGCAGAAAGTGCCACACCCTTCCAACTGAAACCGTCCTGTACGCCCATTGCATTGCCGGCTACCTGGCTCGCAATGGAGCCTACTGCGCCGCTTGCTGCGCCAAAGGCGAAGGCAGTGCCTGAGGTCAGGCCTGCGGTACCGCCGAGGACCGACATGCCTGTGGACATGGTTGCGCTGAAGGTTGCGCCGAATCCTGTGCCAGCCCCTGCCGCCGCTGTTCCCAAGACACCTGCCGTGTAAATGGTCGCCACCACGGCCACCGCCACCATGATGATCTTGCCCAGCGCCCCGCAGCCACCTCCCTGGCCCGCAGGCGCAGGCAGCACCGAATCCAGACTGCCCGTGACCCGACTCGGGTCATAGGGCTGGAAGGTGTCTGCGTTGTTGGCATTCAGTGCCAGCTTGGGAATGCTCAGGGTCTGGCCTGCCTGCAGCTCGCCGTCGCCCGAGACGGCCAGGCCGTTGGCTTCCGCGATGCGCCACCACAGACTGCTGTCGCCCAGCACGTTGCGGGCGATGGTCTTGAGGGTTTCACCGCCGACCACGGTGTAGTTCATGGCGCTGAAATTGCTGTCACGCAGCTTCAGGGGGGCGGCGTCTAGGTGGAATTCTGCGGTGTTGACGTATTTGGGGACTGCGCCGTTCTGAGGCGGGTTCTCTGAGTCCGGAGCATCGCCGTAGCGGGCCATGACTTCGCCGTTGACGACCAGCTGCCGCTGGATGTGGCCAGGGTTGAAGGCGTCGCCTATGAAGCCGCCGATGTAGCCACCCGGTTCGTTCTGGATGCGGCCACCCTTGTCGCTAGCGGCACCTGCACTCTGGTTGACATACAGGGCATTGCCCTGGGCATCGTTGACGAAGGCCCGGTTGTAGCGGTTGTCCACCACGCCATCTTGTTGCTCTATGTTGCTGATGAAGCCATTGGCGTCGCGCCAGGTTTTGGTGGTGGCTGTTCGGTTGCCCTGGGTCGTGGTGGAGGAAGTTTGCTGGTAGCCGCCGTTGAACTGGTACTGGTAGGTGGTCCGCACGGCATCGCCGGTGTTGCCATTCGAGGTCTGC
The DNA here is from genome assembly GCF_018437695.1 of Delftia sp. WY8. NCBI lineage: Bacteria > Pseudomonadati > Pseudomonadota > Betaproteobacteria > Burkholderiales > Comamonadaceae > Delftia > Delftia sp. WY8. Next base: position 2,006,265 of record NZ_CP049795.1, on the reverse strand, counting down.
ACATAGCCGCGCAGATAGCCGGCGCCATCGTAGCCCAGCGAGGTGTCACCCACGTCGCCGTGGTAGGCGATGTCGGTGTACTGGGTTTTCTCGTGATCGAAATCAGTGCGGCGCATCACGACGCGGGTGTCCTGCAGGCGGCCCAGGTTGTCGTACTGGTTGTAGCGGTGCTCATCGTTCCACAGATTATTGCTGCGGACCAGTGACACGGCGTAGACCTGGCGGCCTGCGCCATCGTAGCGGATGCTGTCGGTGCGCTCGGCAATGCCGTAGCCCGAATAGCTTTCCAGGCGATTCAGATCGTCGTAGATGTACTGGTAGGTGCCGCGCGTGTCGGCGACGCCGGCCGTGGTGCTCTTCTCGAAGACTGTGTCATGGATGCGGTTGCCAGCCTGATCGTAGAGGTAGTCATGCGATTTGAGCAGGACGCCGTTGGTTGTGGCTCCCTGGTATTCACGGCTGCTAAGCTGCCGGTTCATGGCGTCATAGCTGTAGGTCGTTACGCTTTCGTTGACGACCTGCTGGTACTGGCCCGGCGATTGGTAGGTCTTGCCTTCGTTCTTGATGGTGTAGAGGTTGTTGATGACGCGGGTTGTGACCTGGCTGCGGTTGCCAGCCTTGTCGTAGCCGATGCGAACGTCGGTACGGCCATCAAAGATGGCACGCACCCGGTTTTGGGCGTCATAGAACAGGTGGTTGTCTTGATAGACCACGTTTTCGATCACGCCAGAGGACAGTTTGGTCTTCTGGGTGAGCTTTTCGGTGAGTCGGTTGCCGGCCAGGTCGTAGGTGTAGCTGCTGAGCTGGCCCAGGTAGTTGTCCTTGATTTCAATGAGCTGGCCGGCGCCGTCGTAGCGGTAGTCCAGGCTCTTGCGCTGGATGTTGTTCTGGGTGCTGCCTTCATGGGTGAGCTGGCCCGCCTGGTTGTAGGTGTACTGATACTTGATGCGCGCTGCGCCTCCCATCTGGTCGTCGTTGCGCTCGGTCAGATGGCCGAAGATGTCGTAGCGCCAGTCTTGGCTCATGGAGCTGGCGTCGGTTGAATCGCCCCGGGTTTTGAGGAGGCTCCAACACTTGAGAAGATGGAGCTATGACCAAGTCAAACAAGTTCTCGCCCGAGGTGCGCGAGCGTGCCGTACGCATGGTGCAGGAGCACCGAGCCGACTACCCTTCGCTGTGGGCAGCCATTGAATCAATAGCCCCCAAGATTGGCTGCGTGCCGCAGACCTTGAACGATTGGGTCAAGAAGGCCGAGGTCGACAGCGGCCAGCGTGCCGGTACCACCACGTCAGAAGCCCAGCGCATCAAGGAGCTGGAACGTGAGGTCAAGGAGCTGCGCCGGGCCAACGACATCCTGAAGACGGCCAGCGCGTTTTTTGCGCAGGCGGAGCTCGACCGCCGATTGAAGTCTTGAAGAACTACATCGACCGCCACCGTGACGACTACGGGGTCGAGCCCATCTGCCGGGTGCTGCAGATGGCCCCATCGTGTTACTGGCGCCACGCAGCCCGGCAACGTAACCCGCAACTGCGCAGTCAACGCGCCCAGCGTGACGAGTGCTTGAAGGCGGACATCCAGCGCGTGTGGCATGCCAACTGGCAGGTCTACGGGGCCGATAAGGTCTGGCTGCAGATGAACCGCGAGGGCATCCCGGTGGCACGTTGTACTGTGGAGCGACTGATGCGTGCCATGGGCTTGCAAGGGGCTCGCCGTGGCAGGGCGGTACGTACCACCACGCCTGACACATCAGCGCCGTGCCCGCTGGACCACGTCAACCGGCACTTCAAGGCCAGCCGTCCCAACGAGCTGTGGGTATCGGACTTCACCTACGTCTCCACCTGGCAGGGCTGGCTGTACGTGGCCTTCGTGGTGGATGTGTACGCCCGGCGCATCGTGGGCTGGCGGGTCAGCCGCAGCATGCAAACGGACTTCGTGCTGGATGCGCTGGAGCAGGCGCTGTATGCCCGCCAGCCAGCAGCCCATGCCTTGACGCACCATTCCGACAGGGGCAGTCAATACGTCAGCATCCGCTACACCGAACGGTTGGACCAGGCGGGCATACAGCCCTCGGTGGGCAGCCGGGGTGACAGCTACGACAACGCGCTGGCCGAGACCATCAACGGTCTGTACAAGGCCGAGCTGATTCACCGCCGGGGCCCCTGGAAGACCAGGGAATCCGTGGAGCTGGCCACCTTGCAGTGGGTGCACTGGTTCAACCATGTCCGACTACTCACGCCGATTGGGGGCATCCCTCCGGCAGAAGCTGAGGCAAACTACTGGAGGCAACTAGCCGTCAGCGACACCTCGGCAGAGGTGTCAACTTAAACCAATCGGCCTCCTCAAAACCCGGTGCGATTCAGGTGAAGCCGATCTTGCGGCCCAGTGCGTCGTAGCGGTAATAGCTGGTATTGCCCAGCGCGCTCAGCGGCACCGTCGTGTCGCGCTTGTCCAGCGAGTGCACGGTCTTGGCCAGTTCCTGTCCACTCAGTGTCACATTGCCTGCCAGGTCGTAGCGGTAGCGCGTGGCTTCGTTGTTTCCATTGACGACACGCACCTTGCGGCCGGCTTCGTCGTACTGGACGGTTTCCAGGATGGTGTAGGTGATGGGGCCGGTCATGGTCACGCCATTGGCGCCATGGTCACTGCGGTCCGGTGCCCATTGACCGGGCTGGTTGCCTATGCCCTGGACCTCGAAGCGCGAGATGGCCCGGCCAAGCTCTGTCTGCGTCAGACGCGAGAGCTTGTCGTAGCGGTAGTTCGTGACCACGGTGCGCGTGTCGGTCATGCGCTCGGCTGCGCTGACCTTGTCACCGAAGGTGTTGTAGCTGAGGTCTATGCGCCCGCCGTCGGCCTTGCGCTCCTGCACCACGTTGCCGGCCAGATCGCGGACCTGGGCGTTGAGGTTGCCGTTGGCATCGCGCACGCCGACCTGGCGGCCCAGGGCGTCGTAGTAGATGCGCGTGGTGGCGTAGTCTGCCGGACCATCGAAGCTGCTCAGTTGTGTCTGGGAAATGAGCTGGTTGCTGGCGTTGTAGGTGAAGCTGGTCTTGAACAGGGTCTGCCCTGCCTGTACGCGCGGGTCATCCACCAGGGTGAGGTTGCCCCAGCGATCGTATTCACGGTTGGTGACGGCGCGGTTGCTGAGGTTGAAGGGTGTGCCTGCCTTGGCGCGGATCTGCGGGGTGTACGCCTGTGTGGTGTCGCGTTGCACGACGGCCGAGCTGGCACCTGAACCGGGCACAGTGATGGTGACCTCGGAGCGCGCAATGTAGGCAGCGCGCTGCGCCGTGGCCGGGTACTGGATTTCGACGGTAATGCGGTAGGTCGTGTTGGGATTGAGCGCATCCAGCACGATGCCTTGCAACGCCGCACCGCCCTGGAACTGGGCGCGGCCGTCTCCCTGGCTCCAGATGGTGGGCGTGCCTCCCGGCATGCCGGGAACGGCGCTGACCTTAACGCGGGCACCGGCTTCGGGCGTGCTCCAGTGCAGCATGTTGTAGGTCTGGCCGTCGATGTTGGCCTGACTGTTGCCCACGCCCGCAACGTTGGCAGTGGCGGCCATGCGCGTGTCGAGCAGGTAGTACGAGGTGATCTCGTGCTCCTGAGTGGAAGTCAGGTAGTCGCCCTGGCTCTGGTTGCCCACGGAGTTGCCGTCATACACGGCATACAGCGGTGTTGTGCCCTCCAGCGGGACCTTGGAAATGTAGCCATCGAATTGGTAGGCATTCTGGTACCAGGTGGTGGGCGACCACTGGAAGCCGGCAGCCGGCTTGGTGCTGAGCGTGACGTAGGAGCCGATGTCCTGCGACCGCGCAGTCAGGCGGTACACGCTCTGGCCGCCGTAGGTGTACTGGTAAAGGCGGCTGTTGTTCGCGGTGGCCGTGGTTTCCACATAGCCCAGGATGCCGTCGCTGGTGACGGCGCCCGAGGAGATCATTCCCTGGAAGGCTGCGATGACCGAGGGGTCCGCCGTGGTCAGGTGATGGTCATTGCCCTGGTAGGGGAAGTAGAAGCGGTACAGCGGTGTACGGCCGGGGCCGGGAGTGCTCCACACATAGCCGACGACGCCCAGGTTCTTGACATTGTTGTTCTGGCTGACGGGGGAGGCTGAGGTATTGGTCACTCCCGGGCTGGCCGGTACGTTGAGCGTGCCGGTAGAGCGCATGCGCTCGCCTGTGGCGCTGTTGACCATGACCACTTCATATTCGAAGTTGCCTGCGCCCATGTTCAACGGCGTGCCCTGCATGCCTATGCCCATGTTGCGCGTGCGTCCGTCGCCGTAGGCGAACAGTCCATTGCCCTCTGTACGCGAGGTCCATCCGCCGTTGCTGCCCTGGGAACGGTAGCGGAACTCCACGCTCCAGCCCGAGGCGGGCTTGGGCCACTGCAGCACGCGGTAGGCCGAGCCATCGATGATGGCGTTGCCCTGGTTCACGCCAGCCACGGCGGGCAGGCTATCGGTATCGGGGTAGCCCGCGCCATAAATGGAGAAGGTGCCCGAGCCCACATCGCGGGTCATTTGCGCATTGGTGTTGCGCACGCGGTACTCGTAGCCGCCCGGAGCCAGTCCCAGAGCGCCCACCTCAAAGCTGTGCGCGGATCCAAACGAGTTCTGGATGGTGGTGGGGGCCGTGGTCCAGGCATCGTTGCTGCCATAGCGGCGGTACTCCAGGGCGGTCTTGCTGACCAGGTCCTGGGGGTAGCTGACTTCGATGCTCAGGCCCGTGGATGCGCCGAACATCTGCACCTGGCGCAGGTTGGGCTGGTTGTCTTTAATCTGTTGCAAGCCGAGGAGGGCGCTGCGATCGCTCTCGGACGTGGTGTAGATGCCATTGCCCTGGGCGCTGTCGTTGTTCTGCAGGCGGTACAGTTTGGTCAGCCCCTGGTTCGCGGCTTCCATATCGGAAATCGAGGGGCTGGCCACGTAGCCTTCGAGGCCCTGGTACTGCCAGGAGCCACCGGTCGGCGTGGCGCCGTTCGTGTACTGCGACATCTCTGGCGCGCCGACCTTGGTCCAGCGGTACAAGGGCACCCAGCCTGGTTTGGGGTCCTTGCTCACATAGCCGGTGATGCCCTCGTCGAGCCAACCATTGGCGGCGTTGAGCAGACGCTCGCGCTCGGTCAGGCTGGTGCTGAAGAAGTGCGTGGCGGTATAGCGGTTGTAGTAACGGTAGATGGGGATGCGCCCGTCGCCTGCCTCGTTCCAGAGGTAGCCGGGGCTGGGGGCCGTGGTCCAGTTCAGCGACGATGTCTGGGTGGCCTGGGTGTTGGCCACGTCATAGATGGATACCCATTTTCCGTACACATCCAGCTTTTCGACCTTGACGCGGGAGACTGCGCCCACGCCAGGTGCGCCTGGGTTTTCATTGACCCATTTGAGGCTGTAGCCTTCCACGGCCGCCTCGGCGGGAACGATGACGGTCTTGGTCTGGTTGCGCAGGCTGGTGACGTTGTAGCTGTCGCCATCCGGGTTGGTCTGCGTGAACGGACGCGTGTCATAGGTGAGCGTGATGCGCACATCACCGCTGCCCAGATCTTCCAGCGAGCGCCAGACCAGATCCACCTGGTTGTATGGCTTGCGCTGGTAGTTGGCGGGCACATTCTGGATGTCCACCTCGCTTTGCGTGATGACCCCATACAGCATGTTCTGCCGCGTGGAGATGCTCATCGGCTGCTCGGTCGCGCGCTCGGGCGCCAGAGTCTGCACCAGCCGGCCCAGCGCGTCGTAGCGCATGTCCGTGCGCCGGAACTGTGCCTTGTTCGCGGCCTGGGCGTTCAAGGCCGATTGCGTGTCCTGATAGGCGGTCTTCAGGTCCAGGCCTTCCGATACGAGTTGAGCGGTCTGCCGTCCCTGCAGGTCGTATGCCAGGATCTTGTAGACGCCGTCGCCCGCATTGGTGCGCCAGACACGGCCCGCATTGTCGTATTCGTAGGCTTCCTCGCCCTGCAGCGCCTGGCCGTTGTCCAGTACGCGTTTCTTGGTGACCTCGCCGAAGGCGTTGTAGCTCAGTTCGGTGTCACTGACAGTCAGCGTACCCAGGCTGACGCTTTCAGACGGTGCAAAGGAATGGGTCTGGTGGCCCAGCACGTCGTACTCATAGGCACGCCAGATCGTGCCCCAGCGGCTGTAGCCATTGGCCTCGGTGATGGTGACGGTCTGCCACTCCTTGGCCAGCCGGCCCTGCGCATCGTAGGAGTAATAGCGGCTGGCTCCGGTGGCATCGTTGATCTGGGTGGTATGACCCTGGGCGTCGAATTTCGCATAGGTCACGCGGTCATTGACAGAGAGGGCCTTGGAATAGCTTTGCGCATCGGCTGCAACGCTTGCGCCGGTGGCGTACTGGGTGGTGATCAGCACGTTGCCGTGCGCATCGCGCTGGAATTCGGTCAACGGGTTGACGGGATTGGCACCCGCTCCCGTGGCCGCAACACCCAGGTTCACGGTTGGCGTGATGGTGGCGCGCACGCGCCCGAGGGCATCGTAGAAGTTGTAGGTGATCCCGCCCAGCGCATCGGTGCTGCGCGTGAGGTTGCCCAGCGCGTCATAGTTGTACGAGGTGGTGAGGTCGGACGTCTTGTCGTACAGCACGTCGCCTTGTTGCTGCGCGCCGGCGTTGACGCCGGTGTGCGCCACGCCGCGCCGTGTCTCTGCGGTCTTGCGGCCCAGCAGGTCGTAGCTGTAGTCGGTGACACGGTCGCCCATCGTCGTGCTGGGAGTGGCCGATGCCAAAGCGCCGGTCTTGGCGTACTCGACCTGCCTGATCAGGTTGCCCATGGCGTCGTAGGCCATGCTAGTTATGTAGCCCAGCGCATCGGTGGTGGCCACGCGCCGGCCCAGCTTGTCGTAGCCGTAGCTGGTGACGGCGTTGCGCGCATTGTCCAGGTTGACTGTGGTCGATGCCAGGTCGCCGAAGGCGTTGTAGGTGTGGGTGGTGCTCCTGCGGCCGCTGACAGTCTCTCCTGTCTGGCTGTCGTAGTTGAAGACCAGGGGCTCCTGCACGGTGAGCGTGCGGCCCATCTTGTCGTAGCTGGTGAGGATTTCGCGGTTGGCGGGGTGGTTGGCTTGCACGCTCTGGCGCACGGCGGCATCGGCCAGGGCCGTGCCGGCCGGCGAGGGCAGGGCGATGGCCTGGGCGTGGCGCACCAGGCGCTCGGTCTCGCCCCAGGCGTTGCGCGTGTAGCCGGTGACGAAGCCAGCGGCGTCCACGTCGAAGCTGACACGGCCTGCGCGGTCATAGCTCTTGTAGCTCCAGGCTTCCTTGACACCCGGGATGCCCATGGCGCGGCTGGCCACGGCGTTGCCCAGCGCGTCGTAGCGGGTTTCGCTGCTGGCCTGCTGCAGGGTCTCGACCCGGTTGGCTTCCCCGTTGCGGCCGTTGGCGATGCGTTCGGCTGGTGTTTCCTGCACGTAGGTACCTACAGGCGGGAACAGTGTCTTGACTTGGCGCCCCACCTTGTCGTACTCGTAGCGCGTGGTGCGCTGCTCTGGCCGGCCCAGGGCCTCGGTCCGAGAGGTGAGGTTGCCGAAGCTGTCGTAGGTAAGCTGCGTGACGACTCGCGACGGGCCTGTGTTGCCCAGGTCCAGAGTCAAGGAGGTCGGTGCACTGCCAGGAGACTGCAATGCCACAAGGTCCACCGCCGGTGAAGTCTCGCGCACCAGGCGGCCCGCCGGGTCATAGTCGTAGTTCCAGGTGGCGCCAGCCTTGTTGGTAAAGCTGGTTTTCTGCCCCAGGGCGTTGTAGCTGTAGCTTTCGCGGTTGCCCAGTGCATCCGTGGTGCTGGTCAGGCGGCCTGCGCCGTCGTAGCTGTAGCGGGTGTGGCGGTCCTGGGCCGAGGTCGTACCGTTGCTGGCTGCGTATTCGACGGTATGCACGAGCTGGCCCGTGCCGTCGTATTCGCGTGCGGTCACGAAGCCGTTGGCATCGACCAAGCGCACGGTACGGCCGGCGCCGTCGAGCACTTGCACGCTGGTCCGGTCCTGACTGGCGCTGGGCTGCACCATGCCCAGCACTCGGGCCAAGGTGATGTCTGCGAGAGCCAGGCTCGCGATGTTGGCGGTGGTCGCGTAGGTCGTGATGGTGACGGCGTGCAACTGGCCGCCAGCCGCGGTTCCCGGCGCAGCGGGTCCACCTGCGTTCACCTTGCCATAGCCGATCTGGCGCACAGCGCCCATGGCGTCCACTTCCAGCACCTGGCGGTTGGCCTTGTCATAGGCCAGGGTCGTTGTGCGGTCGCCTGCGGCGGTGCGCAGGTAATTGCCGATGTTGCTGCGGTCGTAGTTGGTGACCACGGGGCCTGCCACGGCGCCGCTGATAAAGACCGGAGGCGTGATCAGGGTGGCGAACTCGGTGCGCTGCCGCAGGTTGCCGTTGCGGTCCCACACCTGGCGCACCACGGCGCCGTCCGCACCCACGATGTGGGTCTGGCGGCCTGCCGCGTCGTAGACGTAGTCGGTGGACAGGGCGCCAGCCTGCACCACATCCTGGGGCTGCTGGCCGGCCGTGATGGCGCTCGCAAACCGTGCCTTCTTGACGACGCGGCCATCGCGGTCGTACTGGTAGGTGGTGACCGAGCCTGCGGCATCGGCGCTCCAGGTGAGGCGGCCGGCGCGGTCGTAGGTGTTTTTCTCGACCGCGTTGGCTGCCGAGCTGTCCTGGGCGATCAGCGTGTAGATGGCGGCGCTGTCGTAGGGGTCCGAGCCCAGGGTGACGGTCTGGGCATAGCGCACGCGCTCCACCACGTTGCCTGCCGCGTCATAGCGCAGCCCGGTCACGGCGCCCGTGCCGTCGGCCGTGGCGATGAGACGGCCCATGCCGTCGTAGACCATGCGGGTGCGCAGGTCGCGCGCATCGTCGGCTACGGGCGTGGGGAAGGTGCCGGGGGTCCAGCCCCCCGTGCCGCCGATGCTGATGCGGTTGGCGTAGCTGCGCTGCTCCTGGATGCGGCCATTGCCGTCGCGCAGGTAGGTGGTGACCTCGCCCAGCCCCGTGACCACCGATTGCAGGTGGTTGTTGGCGTCGTAGCTGCGGTATTCGATCCGGTCGCTGGCCGTGGGGGCGATGCGCGCCATCACCTGCTCGGGCCAGGTGGACGGACCGAACACCGGGCCATTGTTCACATAGACCTGCAGGTCTATGCCCGTGAGCGGGTTGCGGTAGGTGGTCAGTCGGCTGATGCGGCCCAGCGCGTCGTAGCGGGTTTCCTGGACGCCGCCTGCGCCATCGACGGCCAGGATCTGGCGGTTCTCGCTGTCGTACAGGTAGTAGCTGGTGTTGCCGTTGGCGTCCACGCTGCTGGTGACGTTGCCGCCTGCGTTATAGGTGTAGCTGCGCGTGAGGTTCAGGCCGCTGGGGTCGATCTGCTCCTTGGTGCGACGGCCCGCCGCATCGTAGGTGTAGCGCGTGAGCGTGCCTTCGGGGCTGGTGACTTCCAGCGCATGGCCCTGGGCGTCGTAGCTGTAGCGCGTGGACAGGGCCAGTCCTGCGGGGTCCACGATCTGCTCGAGCAGCTGGCCCCGGGCGTCATAGCGCAGCTCGGTGACGGTGCCACCGGGCTCGGTGATGCGGATCTGGCGGCCCAGCGGGTCATAGGCGTACTGGGTGGTCAGCGCAAGGCCCGTGGGGTCCACGGTGCGCGAGAGCACGCGGTTGGCCGCATCGTAGGCGATGGTGGTGCGCGTGCCGTTGGCGTCCACGGTCTCGATCAGCCGGCCGGCCTTGTCGTAGGCCTGGGTGGTGGCCGCCGTCTGCATGACCTTGGCGTCGTACAGCCAGGTCGAGGCCGACGAGCCCGTGGGCTGGCCGTTGGCATCGAAGGTGTAGGTGGTCAGGTTGCCCTGGGAGTCGGAGACACTGATCTGGTCGCCATGGCGGTTGTAGGTCTGTTTGGCCAGCAGGCCTTCGTCCGTGGTGATGGTGACGGTACGGGCCTTGGCATCGTAGGCATAGCGGGTGGTGCCGCCCTCGGCGTTGAGCTGTGTGACGATGCGGCTGAAGGCATCGTAGGTGGTGGTGAGCGTGGCCCACATCGAGTTGGTGCTGCTGACTTCGCGGCCCAGCCTGTCGTAGGCACGGGTGCGCGTGTGGCCCAGCGCATCCGTGGCGCTGACCTGGCGGCCGAAGGCGTCGTAGCTGGCGGCCGTGGTCAGGGCCAGCCCGCCGGCATCGCGCACCTGGCCCGTGGCCAGGCCGCGCCGGTCGTAGGTGGTCTGGAGGAGGGTGCTGGTGGTGCCCGTGCCCGTGGCTTCGGTGCGTTGCGTCTCTTCGCGGAAGGTGTTGTAGACGTAGTTGCGCGTGAAGCCCAGCGCATCGCGCTCGCTGGCCAGGGTGCCGTTGGTGTTGTAGGTGTACTGGGTGGTCTGGTCCTTGGCGGCATTGGTGGCCGCCTGCAGCAGCGACTGCAGTGTGCTGTTGACCAGGCCGCCGGCCAGCGATCCCGTCAGCGAGCCCGGGTTGATGCGCGTGCCGTAGCGCACCTGTGCGCTCACCTGGCCCAGCGCGTTGTAGCGCGTCTCGGCCACTTCACCCAGCGCGTTGATGGTGTGGGTGAGCTGATTCTCGGCGTTGTAGAAGAAGAGGGTGCGCAGGCCGTTGGCATCGGTGGTGCTGGTGCGCCGGCCGGCTGCATCGTAGGTATGGCGGCTGGCGTAGCTGCTCCAGACGGCTTCGATCTGAGCGGGGGTCTGGGCGGCGGCGAGCTGGCGGCCGCCCTCGGCGCTGAGCTCGGCCGTGACGCGGCCCAACACGTCGTAGCGCGCTAGGCGCGTGCGCGCCTCGGAGGTGCCAGCAGCCACGGTGCTGGCCGTGCGGTTGCCGGCGGCGTCATAGCTGTGCTCGGTGCGCGTGCCCTGCCAGTCGGTCTCGGCCGTGAGCTGGCCCAGCTTGTCGTATTCGAAGACGGTGGTGCGGTCCTGGGCGTTGGTGGCCGGGCGGATGCCGGCCACGGCCGTGGTGCTGGTGAGCGTGGACAGCACGGCCGCCTTCAAGGCCGTGGCGTAGCGGGTCTGGCTGGTGAGCTGGCCTGCCGCGTCGTAGCCGAAGGCGGTGAGGTAGCCGGCGCCATCGACCGTGCCGGCCAGGCGGCCCTGGCCGTCGTACATGCGGCGCTCGATGATGTCCTGGCTGTTGGAGGCGGGCATCAGCTCGGCCAGCGTGCCGGTGGCGCGCTTGGCGGCATTGGTGGCGTTGGCAAAGCGGGTGGTGCTGGCCAGGCGGCCGGCGGCGTCGTAGTTGAGGGCCACGAGGTAGCCTTCGGCATCCAGCGAGCCCGTGCGCAGCCCGTCGGCATCGTAGAAATGGCGCGTGACGCGGTCGGCGGTGGCACTGGCCGTGGGTGCAATGGCCGAAGCTGCGGGGCTGTTGCCCAGCGAGGCCGTGGCAGACGCGGACAGGGCGTTGGCATAGCGGCGCGTGGACACCAGGCGCGAGGCGCCGTCGTAGATGTTCTCGGTGATGCTGCCGTCGCTGCCCACGGTTTTGGCCAGGCGGCCGGCTGCGTCGTAGGCCATCCATTCGCTGCGGTCGGCCGCGCTGGCTGCGGGGCGGAGGGTGGCCAGTGTGACGGTGTTCGTCATCAGGGCGGTGTTGACCGCATTGGCATAGGCAATGGTGCGTGTCAACTGGCCCGAGCCGTTGTAGATGAACTCCTGCAGCCGGCCGGAGTGGCTGACCTCTGCCACCTTGCGGCCGGCCTCGTCATAGACGATCCATTGCCGCACACCTGTGGCGTCCTGCGACGAAACCAGCCGTCCTGCCGCGTCGTAGGCATAGCTGGTCTGCGTCTCCGCGCCTGGACCCGGGCCCATGGTGGGGCCGGCATCCCGGCGCAGATTGCTGATCAGGCGCCCAGCGCTGTCATAGCTGCGCACCTCCTGCTGCCCAGTGGCCGACAGCACCACGATGCGCCGGCCCATGTCGTCATAGGTGGTCGTCGTGACCTGCCCCTTGGCGTCCGTCACCGTCAGCAGCCGGCCCAGGCCGTCATAGGCATAACTGGTGCTGCCGCCATTGCCATCAATGGTCTGCAGCAGGCGCCCGGCCTGGTCGTAGATATGGCGCGTGACCGTGCTGCCGGCCGCCAGTCCGTTGCCTGCGGCGTCGGTGGTGGCATAGGTGGTGGTGACCTGGGCCTGGCCCCGGAAGTCCAGCACGTAGTCGGTGCGCTGCAGCTGCTGCAGGTTCTGCTGCCCGCTCCACGCCGACAGGGCGGCCTCGGTCGAGGCAGCGGCTGCGCCATAGCGCGCCACCTGGTGCTGCAGCGTGCTGACGACCTCGCCATAGGCATTGCGCCGGTATTCGGTGACGCGGCCTTCGGCGCTGATGGCAAAGCGCAGTTGCAGTCCCGTGGCATCGTCGTACACATAGCGCGTGGTCTGCGCGCCCGAGGCCTGGGCTGCGCCGTCGCCATCGGGGTCGGGCTGGGTGTAGACGGTCTCGCTGAGCAGGCGGTTGCTGCTGCTGTAGGTGCGCGTGATGGTGTTTCCGGCACCATCGCGCTGCAGCACCTGGTTGCCGTTGGCGTCATAGGCCATGAAGACCGTGCGCCCGTCCGCATCGGTGCTGCGGATCAGGTCGCCGTTGGCGTTGTACTCGAAGCGCTGTATGGAAGAGACACCATTGGTGGCGGGCGAGGTGATGCTCAGCAGCTGGCCCTTGGCGTCGTAGGCATAGCTGGAGACCTTGCCCGCAGGGTCCGTGACCTGGGTGGTGCGTGTGGCAGTGTTGTAGGCAAAGCGCGTGGTCTGGCCCAGCGCGTCGCGCAGCGATGACACCTTGAACTCCGAGCCCACCTGCACATAGTCGATGGTCAACTGGCTGCCGTCGCTCTGGGTGAGTGTGGCGATGCGGTTGCTGTCGCCATGGTAGGTGTAGCTGGTGCGGTAGAGCTTGCCGTCGGCCGTGGAGCCGTCCTGGGGCGTGAGATCGACCGTGACCTGGTACAGGCGGTTGCGCGCATCGTAGGTGTAGCTGGTGCGCGTGGTGGTGGCGCCCTGGCTGTCGACCACCCGGATGCGGGTCAGCAGGTTGCCCGTGTAGTCGTACTGGATGGACTCGCCGCTGGGGTTGACCAGTTTGGCGATGTTGCCGTTGGCGTCATAGGTATAGGCCGTGGTGTTGCCGCTGGCGTCCACGGATTTGTCCAGGCGGCCGGTGGCGGTGTCGTGGAACTCGCGGTTGCCGGTGGCGCCATCGGTGAAGACGTAGCTGGAGCCTTGCTGCACGATGCGGTCGTAGGCACCGGCACCATCGGTGCTCACATAGCTGCTGGAGGACGCGTCCCAGGAGAACAGGGCGCTTGCGCCGTCGCGCTCGGTGCGGGTGATGGTGCTGCCGGGCTGGCCGTAAGTGCCCGAGAGCACGAGCTGGCGGCGGTAGAAGCCCGCGCTCCAGTTGTCTGCGTTGTCGTCATTGAGCAGGCCCTGGCTGTTGTAGGTGCGCACGGCCTGGAAGCCGCCGCCGTGGGCCACGAGCTGGTCGTCGTTGTGGGCGATGACGAGGTTGCCGGAGGCGACGTTGACGAAGACCTGCTCGCCACCGCGCCCCTGGGAGGCGTTGCCCTGTGCGGCGCGTTGACCCAGTGTGGCCAGAGAGCTGTTGCCCAGACCCAGACTATTGCCGCTGACGATGCCAACCATGTGTGCCCCTTGATCGATATGCATGGAGGGCCGCGAGAAAGGAGGCGGAGGATTCCGCAGGTTTCGGGGCCCGTTCTGCCAATGCATCCGGACCTTGTTCGGTTTGTTGAGTAAGACCCTTCGGATTGATGGGGATTTCGGCGGCGAAAGGGTGCCAAGACGGCAAAAGACCGGGCGATAGAATCCCTGCGAACTGGCCGGGTTTGCTCAACGGATGTCCGCAGGAGTGGATATAGAGGTGAGGGCTCAACAGCCGTCCATTCCAAGTCGTTCTGCCGCCAATCCCTGGTGCTCCCCTATGTCCCAATCAGACAATCTTTCTCCCCGCTCCACCCTGGACCAGGCTCTCGAAGCCAGCGCCCAGGGAGACAGCACGGTCGCCACCGAGCTGTTCCTGCAGGCCATTGCCGAGCAGCCCGATTCGGGCGCCGCGCATTTCTTGCTGGGTTCCGAATTCGCTGCCTTGGGTGACATTGGCCGTGCGGAACATCACATTTCCACGGCACTGCTGCTGAGTCCGCAATGGCATGTGGCGCGTTACCAGCTGGGGCTGTTGCAGTTCAGCGATGGCCGCGTGCCTGCCGCGCTGCTGACGTGGCAGCCACTTGCCGAGTTGCCCGACAGCAGCCCGTTGCCCCATTGGGTGCAGGGGTTCGTGGCGCTGGCACGCGATGATTTCGATGGGGCGCGGCCCTTGTTTGTGGCTGGCCTGGAGCGCAACACGGACAATCCCGCGATGTCGGCAGATATACAGAGAGTCCTTGCAGCGATGCCTTCGCCCGAGACATCTGCGCCGCCTGCGGACGACGGCGTGGCCCATGTGCTGCTCTCCAACTACCAGCAGTCGGGGCCGGCGCATTGATGAAGGTCCCGCATGACTCGCATTGATGGCGCCTCAGGCATTGCCGCGCTGATCCGCGCCCAGGCTCTGGAGCAGGCGCGGCTGCGGCAGGCGCAAGGTCAGGGGGAGCAGGCCCGCTCTGCCGGTGGCCCTGCGAAGGAGGGCTCGGGCGACGCCCGCGTGCCGGCGCCTTTGCTGCGGCGTCTGAAAGGCGTGGATGCCGCAGACCCCGACAGGCGGCGCAAGGCGTTTCGCATGTTCATGGAAGCCACGCTCGTGCGTGAACTGGGGGAAGCCCTGCAGGCTGATCCGCAATTCCCGGCCCTTGTGGACCAGGTGCTGCAGCGTATGGAAGACGATCCCGAACTGCAGGCAGCTTCTCTGGAGGCGGCAGATCATCTGCTTGAAGAGGCCGCACGCTGGAGTGAAGCAGGTCCCGATGCCTCGCCGCGTTGAAAATCTGAGGCGTTTTCTTTTTTTGCCCAAAAAAACGTATTAGAATTTAGGTCTTCTAGGGGAGTCGCCAAGTTGGTAAAGGCACCGGATTTTGATTCCGGCATGCGAGGGTTCGAGTCCTTCCTCCCCTGCCAGATAGACAAAAGCCCTGACAGTTTTGCTGTCAGGGCTTTTTTGTTTTCGGGCTGCAGGCCAGGCTCAGGCCGCAGCCAAGTGTGAGTCGGCACTTGCCATGGCGGCGTTGAGCGTTGCGCGTATGCCCTGCGCATAGGGCGTCTTGGCGATGGGGCCCAGCAGGGCGTGCAGGGCGGAGTCCTCCATGATCAGCGGATCGGTCAGCAGGTAGTGCATCTCGGCCAGCTCGCGCATGAAGGGGTTGAACAGGCCGGCCAGGCGCAGCGCGGTCTTTCCTGCAACGCGCAGCTTCAACGGCCTGCCGGTCAGGCGTTCGATCTCCGAGACGACGTCGCGCTGCGTGATCGCCCCCGCGCCGGCGAGGTGCCAGACCTTGCCGAAAGCCTGCGGCGTGCCGATCAGGCGCGCCACGACGGGGCCCACATCGGGCACATAGACAAACTCATGCGGCCGGTCCAGCGGGCCGACCATGTCGGCCCGGCCGCCACGGGCCGCCGCCTCGAAGGCTCCGTGCAGCAGGCTGTTGTGCACGCCCGGGCCGTAGAAGTCGGGCAGGCGCAGTACGGCGGCCTCGATGCGGCCCTGTGCGTGGGCCTGCAGCAGCAGGTCTTCCTGCGCCTTGCGCATGCGGCCCTTGAAGGTATGCGGGTTGCGTGGATGGTCTTCCTTCACGGCATGGGCCTGCGCCTTTCCATAGGGATAGACGGTGCCGATCAGCACGATGCGGCGCACGCCCGCGGCAATGGCGCCTTCCAGCGTCTTGCGCATCAGCTCGGGATGCAATTGAAACTGCCAGTAGTTCACGCCCACCAGGTAGACCAGCGTGTCCACGCCGTGGGCGGCAGCCTCGACGGAGCCGGTGCTGTCCGGGTTCCAGGGGACGATCTCGGCCAGCGGGTCGGCGCCGAAGGTCTGGCGCAGGCTGGCTGCGTTGCGGCCGACCACGCGGTAGGCGCGGCCCTGTTGTCTGAGCGCGGCGGCCAGACTCTGGCCGATGGCGCCTGCGGCGCCGAAGAGTGCAATGGATGGCATGGGCTGGGTCCTGTGGTGACAGCCTCAGTGTCAGCAACCCGCTGCAAAAAGAAAATTGCCTAGAATTCTCTGGTGTCCATGCATAAATGAATGGATGAGTGATGTCGGAACCCCACTGGGAGTGGTATCGCAGTTTTTTGCAGGTGCTGGAGTCCGGGTCGCTGTCAGCGGCGGGCCGGGCCATGGGTGTGGCGCAGCCGACCGTGGGCCGCCACATCGACGGGCTGGAGTCGGCGCTGGGCCTGCAACTGTTCACCCGCTCATCCGATGGCTTCGCGCCCACGGAGGCGGCCTACGAGCTTCAGCCCTATGCAGCCAGCATGGCCGCGACGGCGGCCGCGCTGCGCCGCGTGGCGGCCAGCCATGGCTCGGGCGTGCGCGGCACGGTGCGGCTGACGGCCAGCGAGGTGGTGGGCGTGGAGGTGCTGCCGCCTGTGCTTGCGCAATTGCGCGCGGCACACCCTGAACTGGGCATCGAGCTGGTGCTGTCCAACGCGGTGGACGACCTGCTGCGCCGCGAGGCCGACGTGGCCGTGCGCATGTTCCGGCCTCAGCAGGAGGCGCTGGTGGCACGCCATATCGGCGCCATCGAGCTGGGGCTGCATGCCCATGAAAGCTATCTGTCCGCACGCGGCGTGCCGGAATCGCTGGAGGACCTGGCCGGGCATTCGCTCATCGGCTTCGACCATGAAAGCGCCCTGATCCGAAAGATGCAGCAGCAGTTTCCCATGCTCACGCGCGAAGGCATGGCGCTGCGCTCGGACAGCGACCTGGCCCAGCTGGGCGCCATCCGCGCGGGCTTTGGCATTGGCGTGTGCCAGTCGGCATTGGCGGCCCGGGAGCCGGGCCTGGTGCGGGTGCTGCCCCAGGCGTTTTCATGGAAGCTCGATACCTGGGTGGCCATGCACGAGGACCTGCGCAAGAGCGAGCGCTGCGCCGTGGTCTTCAAGGCCGTGGCCCAGGCGCTGACGGCCTATGCCAGAGGCGGTGCCTGACGCCCGGCACCCAGGGGCACTTGTGCTTCAGCCGGCGTGCAGCAGGCAGGAGCGCGCGAGATGGCGCAGCGTGGACTTTCTGCGCTGGGTGGCGACAAAGGACTGGCAGTTGTGGGCGATGTAGGCGGCCATGACCACGGTCAGGCTGGCGATGGCCCACAGCGGAATGGGCAGCAGGGAATCGAGCAGCACCGCGCACACGGCCAGCATCGACAGGCAGGGCAGCAGCCGCAGCAGGGCGGCTTGCCGGGGTTGCTGATTGCGCAGCAGGGTGAGGACTTGGGTGGCGGTCAGCCTGCGGAATCTGCCGGCTTGCTTGCGAAAAACGTTCACGGCGCGGTAGGGCGTTGATGTGGATCAAAAATTTGTGTGCAAATGTATCATCTTGGTGCATGCCCATCAAGCGATGTGTGGCGCCATGACAAAGGCCCGCGCAGGGCGGGCCTCTTGCGGCAATGCCTGTGCAGGCGTCAGCGCATCTCGATCTCGATGGCGATCAGCACGAAGGCTGCCATCCACAGCGTCTCCACCACCAGCAGTGCAAAAGGCCGCCAGCCGGCCTGGGCCAGTTGCTGGAACGAGGTCTTCAGGCCCAGGGCCGCAATGGCCAGCACCAGGCAGTTGCGCGACAGGTCGCTCAACTGGTGCTGCAGGCCCGGCGGTACCCAGCCCAGCGAGTTGATGGCCACCAGCGCGACGAACACCCACAGGAACCAGGGCACCAGGCCCGGCTTCTTGCCGTGGTGCTGCTCGGCCGCTGCCTCGCGCTGGCGCTTGAACAGGGCCGAGACCATGACCACCACCACGGCCAGCATGGACACGCGGAACAGCTTGACGATGGTGGCGTAGTCCCCCGTGGCCTGGTCGATGGTGTAGCCCGCGCCCACCACCTGGGCCACATCGTGGATGGTGCCGCCGATGAACAGGCCGGCCAGCTCGGGCGGCAAATGCAGGGCGCGCGCCACCAGCGGATACAGCACCATGGCGGCCGTGGACAGCACGGTGACCGTGACCACCACGGTGAGCGTGAAGCGGTCGCTGTCCTTGTCGCGCGGCAGCACCGACGAGATGGCCAGCGCCGCCGAGGCGCCGCAGATGGCCACCGCGCCGCCCGACAGCACGCCCTGCGGGCGCGTCAGGCCCAGACGCCGGCCCAGCAGCGTGCCGCACAGCAGCGTGGTGACCACGGCGGCGATAACGATCAGCGCCGTGGTCCAGCCCAGGCCCGCGATCTGCGTGGCCGTGATGCGCGCACCCAGCAGGCCCACGCCCAGGCGCAGCACGCCGCGCGCGCAGAACTCGATGCCGGGCTTGGCGCGCGCGTCCTGGCTCAGGAAGTGGAAGGCCACGCCGAAGAACAGCGCGAACAGCAGCTGCGGCCCGCCATGCAGCGTGGAGACGAAGGTCGCCGCCAGCGCGATCACGCCCGACAGGCCCGTGCCGGGCAGGAGCCTGAGCCACTGCAGCATGCGCGGCACGGGCGCCTGCGCAGCCACCTGTGCTTGAACCTGGCTCATGGCTGCTCCTTGCTGCCCGCCGCATCGGCCAGCACGGCCAGCGCGCAGGAGGCGATGCGGCTGGCCACCGAGTCCGAACGGCTGGTCAGCACGATGGGCACGCGCATGCCCAGCACCAGGCCCGCGCACTCGGCGTCGGCCATGTAGACCAGCTGCTTGTAGATCATGTTGCCGGCCTCCAGGCTGGGCACCAGCAGCACGTCGGGCTGGCCGGCCACATCGGAGACGATGCCCTTGTGATGCGCCGACCGCAGCGAGATGGCGTTGTCGTAGGCCAGCGGCCCGTCAAGGATGGCGCCGCTGATCTGCCCCCGGTCGGCCATCTTGCACAGCGCGGCCGCGTCGATGGTGCCGGGGATGGCGGGGTTGACCGTCTCCACCGCCGAGAGCACGGCCACGCGGGGCCGGGCAATGCCGATGGCACGGGCCAGGTCGATGGCGTTCTGCGCAATGTCGCGCTTGTCCATCAGCGTGGGGAAGATGTTGACCACGCAATCGGTCATCAGCAGCGGGCGCTCGAAGCCCGGCAGGTCCATCACGAACACATGGCTGGCGCGGCGGCTGCCGCGCAGGCCGGCCTCGCGCGCCACGGCAGCGCCCAGCAACTCGTCGCTGTGCAGGCTGCCCTTCATCAGCGCGCGGGCCTGGCCGCTGCCGCACAGCGCCGCCGCCTGGGCAGCCGCCGCGCGTGGATCGTCGGCGGTGGAATGGATGGACGCGCCCGCCAGGTCCAGCCCGGCCGCCTGGGCCGCCGCCCGGATGCGTGCCTCGGGGCCGAGCAGCAGCGGCGTGATCAGGCCCGCCTGCGCGGCCTGCATGGCGGCCTGCAGCGAGCCTGCATCGCAGGGATAGGCCACGGCCACAGGAATGGGGCCTTGCGCCTTGGCCTGGTCGAGCAGGTGCTGGAGATGGGGACGGGGCGTGGCGGGCGCATCATCGGCGGCCACGGCAAGTGAAAGTGGGGGGACCATGAAAGCTCCTGCGGGAAAGTACAGGGCCCGGCGCGAGCAACGCAGGGAATCTGGGAATCGGCTTTCGAGGGCCTTGCGCTTCACCCAGGCGCATGAAACCGGCGCGGCCCATCCCAGGGACACCGAGGAAGGGCCGCCCCGCACCGAGGGTGTCGTCCCCCTCCCCCGCGCAGCGGGTAGAGAGGGGGAAGGCGCGCCAGCGCCTCAGGGGGTTAGACAAAGTCCTTGTACTTTTCGAGGAAGCGCACGGGCTTGGAGAGCGCATCGCGGCGGAACGGGTCACCCAGTTCGCGCGTGCACATCACCTCGATCACGCAGGTCTTGCCGTGGTTCATCTGCAGGTCGATGGCCTTCTTCAGCGCCGGGCCCACGTCCTC
The DNA here is from genome assembly GCF_018437695.1 of Delftia sp. WY8. Classification (NCBI taxonomy): domain Bacteria; kingdom Pseudomonadati; phylum Pseudomonadota; class Betaproteobacteria; order Burkholderiales; family Comamonadaceae; genus Delftia; species Delftia sp. WY8. The sequence continues at coordinate 1,986,308 of NZ_CP049795.1, read as the reverse complement.
GATCTGGTCGACCACGATGCTCTCGGCGCCCATGGCGCTGGCAATGGCTGCGAAGCTCTCGCTTTCCAGCTCGCCGGCCACGAAGCGGCGGTTGTAGAAGTCCACCTGGTTCTTCTTCTCGGCGCCCCACTGGCGGTTGTGGAAGACCACGGCCGTGACGGGAATGTCATGGCGCACGGCGGTCATGATCTCCACCATGCTCATGCCCCAGGCGCCGTCGCCGGCGTAGGCGATGGCCGGGCGGTCGGGCGCCGCGCACTTGGCACCGATGATGGTGGGCAGGGCATAGCCGCAGTTGCCGAAGCTCATGGGCGCGAAGAAGCTGCGCGGCTCGTCGAAGCGCAGGTAGCTGTTGGCCACGGAGTTGATGTTGCCGATGTCGGTGGAGACCATCACGCGCGGCGGCATGGCCTTTTCCAGCTCGCGCAGCACCTGGCGCGGATGCAGGTACTGGCCGCCCGTGGGCGTGCGCTCGCCCTTGGCCTCTTCGATCATGTCCAGGCTGTAGGGGTCGCGCTCATGCGTCCACTCGTCAAGCTCCTTCTCCCAGGCCGCCTTCTCGGTGGCGATGGTGTCGGCGCGCGCGGCCTTGGTGGCGTCGCAGGCCAGGGTCTGGCCCTGCAGGCGGCGGCCCAGCTCGCGCGCCACGGCCTTGGCGTCGCCGTGGATGCCCACCGAGATCTTCTTGACCAGGCCCAGGTTGGTGTGGTCGGCCTCGACCTGGATGATCTTGGCGTTCTTGGGCCAGTAGTCCATGCCGTGCTGGGGCAGGGTGCCGAAGGGGCCCATGCGCGAGCCCAGCGCGATCACCACGTCGGCCTGGGCGATGAGCTTCATCGCGGCCTTGGAGCCCTGGTAGCCCAGCGGGCCGGCCCACAGCGGGTGCTTGGCGGGGAAGGCGTCATTGCGCAGGTAGCCCGTGACCACGGGTGCGCCCAGGCGCTCGGCCAGCTGCCTGCACTCCTCGACCGCATCGCCCATGACCACGCCGCCGCCGGCCAGGATCACGGGGAACTTGGCCGTGGCCAGCAGTTCCGTGGCGGCCTGCAGGCTGTTTTCGCCGCCCGAGCCGCGCTCCACGCGCATGGGCTTGGGGATTTCGCACTGCACTTCGCCGTAGAAATAGTCGCGCGGAATGTTCAGCTGGGTGGGGCCCATCTCGGAGATGGCGCGGTCAAAGCAGCGGGCCGTGAACTCGGCCATGCGCTTGGGGTTGCAGACATGGCCCTGGTACTTGGTGAACTCCTGGAACATGGGCAGCTGGTTGGCTTCCTGGAAGCCCCCCAGGCCCATGCCCATGGTGCCGGTCTCGGGCGTGATCATGACCACGGGGCTGTGGGCCCAGTAGGCGGCCGCGATGGCGGTCACGCAGTTGCTGATGCCGGGGCCGTTCTGGCCGATCACCACGCCGTGGCGGCCCGAGACGCGCGCATAGCCGTCGGCCATGTGGGCCGCGCCCTGCTCGTGCACCACGGGGATCAGGCGGATGCCGGCGGGCGCGAAGATGTCCATGGCATCCATGAAGGCCGAGCCCATGATGCCGAACATCTCCGTGACGCCGTTGGCCACGCAGGTCTCCACAAAGGCTTCGGAAGGGGTCATCTTCTGGACGCCTTCGACCACCGTACGATTGTTGGCTGCAGTCATGTTGTCTCCTTGAAAATGGAACTTTAAGTTCCGAAAAAAGAAATTACGGCGCAAGTCTAGGTGTGATTTCGCCTGGATGTCAAATAAATTTCTTTTTTCGGAACAAATTGACTCGAAAAATTGAAAAACATATGATGGCCAACACCATGAACACCCGAGAACCTGTCCCTGCCCGTATCGATGGCGATACCCCCAACCTGCGGCTGTTCGCGCTGCTGGAGGCCATTGCGCAGAAGAACGAGCCCTTCACGCTGCAGACCATGGTCGAGGAGACAGGCCTGCCCAAGCCCACCATGCACCGCATGCTCCAGCAGCTCGAAGGCGCGGGCATCCTGCAGCGCGAGGGCAATGGCCGGCACTACGGCACGGGCCGGCGCCTGATGCGGCTGGCCGAGAGCGTGCTGCTCAACAACACCACGCACGGCGCGCGCCACGCGGTGCTGGCCCAGCTGGTGCGCGATATCGGCGAGAGCTGCAACATCACCGCCTTTTCGGGCAGCGAAGTGCTCTACCTGGACCGCGTGGAGACGCCCGCGCCGCTGCGCTTTTATCTGCACCCGGGCTCGCGCGTGCCGGCCCATTGCTCGGCCACGGGCAAGCTGTTCCTGAGCCAGATGGCGCCCGCGCAGCGCAGGCGGCTGCTGTCGGCCGTGCCGCTGGAAGGCTTCACGGCCAATACGTTGACGGCCTTCGACGCGCTGGACGCCGAACTGGACCAGGTGCGCGCCCAGGGCCATGCCTTCGACAACGAGGAATTCCTGCCCGGCCTGCTGTGCCTGGGCGTGCTCGTGCCCTCCATCCAGGGCGGCCCCTCGAACATGGGGCTGGCCGTGCAGGCGCCCATCATGCGTTTCCCGCGCGAACGTGCGCTGTCCTTTCTTCCCCAACTGCGCGCGGCGGCCGAGGCGATTGCGCGCATCAACGACGAAGTCCCCCCGGGAGCCCCTGACGATGACTGAGCTGACCCTGATGCATCCCACGCGCACGCTTGGCGTGCGCGAGACCTTCGGCCTGGACACCGACATGCAGGTACCGGCCTTTGCCGAACGCAGCGAGCATGTGCCGGCCGTGGACCCGGCCTACCGCTTCAACCCGCAGGCCACGCTGGCCATCCTGGCGGGCTTTGCGCACAACCGGCGCGTGGTCATCCAGGGGCTGCACGGCACGGGCAAGTCCACCCATATCGAGCAGGTGGCGGCGCGGCTGAACTGGCCCTGCGTGCGCGTCAACCTCGACGGCCACATCAGCCGGCTGGACCTGGTGGGCAAGGACGCCATCGTGCTGCAGGAGGGCCGCCAGGTCACGCAGTTCCAGGAAGGCATCCTGCCCTGGGCGCTGCAGCGGCCCGTGGCCCTGGTCTTCGATGAATACGACGCGGGCCGGCCCGACGTGATGTTCGTCATCCAGCGCGTGCTCGAACGCGAGGGCAGCTTCACCCTGCTGGACCAAAAGCGCGTGCTCCAGCCGCATGCGCAGTTCCGCCTCTTCGCCACCATGAACACCTTGGGCCAGGGCAACCTCAGCGGCCTGTACCACGGCACGCAGATGCTCAACCACGCCCAGCTCGACCGCTGGAACCTGGTCACCAGCCTGGACTACCTGGCGCCGGCCGAGGAAGCCGCCATCGTGCTGGCGCGCGTGCCGCAGTTGGCCACGCCGCAGGGGCGCGAGCAGGTGGCCGCCATGGTGGCGCTGGCCGCGCTCACGCGCAAGGGCTTTGCGGTGGGCGACCTGTCGCTGCTGATGTCGCCGCGCACCGTCATCACCTGGGCCGAGAACGCGCAGATCTTCCATGACCTGCGGCTGGCCTTCGAGCTGTCCTTCCTCAACAAGTGCGAGCCGGCCGAGCGGGCCATCGTGGCCGAGTACTTCCAGCGCTGCTTCGGCCAGGAACTGGCGCTGCGCGACGAGCCCGCCCATGCCTGCTGAGGCATCCCCCTCGCTGGCGCGCATGGAGGCCTGGGGCGGCGCGCTGCTGCGCGCCATGGCGGGCGATGCCTCGCTGCAATGGAGCGGGCAGACGCTGTACCGGGGCACGGCGCCCGTGGTGCTGGCAGCGGCCCACCAGGCCGATGTGCCGGCCCGATTGGCCGACCAGCGCGGCCTGCTCGACGGCGCCAGCCTGCGCCTGCGCCTGAGCGATGCCGCGCTGCACGCGCGCCACCTGCCCGGCGACCCGGTCGAGCGGCTGGTGTTCGAGCTGCTGGAGCAGTTGCGCGTGGAAAGCCTGGCGCCCGAGGAATGGCCCGGCGCACGCGCCAACCTGCATGCGCGCTTTGTGCACTGGAGCCAGGCCTTTGCCGATTCGGGCCTGACCGAAAGCAGCCTGGGCATCCTGCTGTTCACCGTGGCGCTGACCGCCTGGAGCCGCCTGGGCGGCCATGAGCCGCCCGATGCCCTGGCCGACCTGGCCGAGGCCACGCGCGCCGGCCTGTCCGCGCAACTGGGCGCGCAGTGGGCCCTGCTGCGCCGCCACCGGCAGGACCAGCAGGCCTTCATTGCGCCGGCCCTGGCCATCAGCCGCTGGGTGGGCCAGGCCGTGCGGTCAGCCCAGGAGGAGGCGCCGCGCGGCGCTGCCGGGCCGCGCCGGCGCGGCAGCTTCGCGCTGCCGCTGCACTTTGAATCGCAAAGCCTGGATGCGCCGCCCGTGGCGCTCAGCGGCGACAGCCGCGCCTGGGCCGGCTCGGCCCACAGCTACCGCGTGTTCACGCGCGCCTATGACCGCGAGGCGCAGGCGGCCGAGCTGATCCGCGCCGCGCAACTGGCCGAGTTCCGCGAGCAGATGGATGAGGAACTGGCGCGCAGCGGCTTGCATGCGGGCCGGCTGGCCCGCCACCTGCAGCAGCGCCTGGCCGTGCCGCGCCACGACGGCTGGCAGTTCGGCCTGGAGGATGGGCACCTGGATGCAAGCCGGCTGGCGCAACTGGTCAGCGATCCGCAGCAGCGCGCCATCTTCAGGAACGAGCTGCCGCGCCCCGTCAGCGATGCGGCCGTGGCCATCCTGCTGGACTGCTCGGGCTCGATGAAGGCGCATGCGCGCCCGCTGTCCCTGCTGGTGGACCTGCTGGGCCGCGCGCTGTCCATGGCCGGCGTGCCGGTGGACGTGCTGGGCTTTTCCACCCAGGCCTGGAACGGCGGCCGCGCCCGCCGCGACTGGCAGCGCGCGGGCCAGCCCCACATACCGGGCCGGCTCAACGAGCGGCTGCACATCGTCTTCAAGGACGCCGCCAAACCCTGGCGCCACGCCCGCCACGGCATTGCCGCGCTGCGCAGGCCCGACCTGTTTCGCGAGGGCGTGGACGGCGAGGCCGTGGAATGGGCCTGCGAGCGGCTGCTGGCGCGGCCCGCGCAGCGCCGCATCCTGCTCGTCATCTCGGACGGCTGCCCCATGGACACGGCCACGCACCAGGCCAACGACGAGCACTACCTGGACCAGCACCTGCGCCAGGTCCTCGCCCGGCACGAGCGCGCGGGCGATGTGCAGATCCGCGCGCTGGGCGTGGGCCTGGACCTGGGCGTGTTCTACCGGCGCAGGCTGGCCGTGGACCTGCGCGAGCAGATCGATGAGGCCTTGCTGATGGAGGTGGCGGAGTTGATCTGCCGGCCGTGATGCCGGCCTGCTAGCGGCGTCGCTCAGCGACCATTCCGTCCGGGCAGGGCGGCAGATCTAGCGGATCTGCGCGACAAAGTCGCTCACCAACTGCGCAAACTCCGCGGGCATTTCCACGGCACTCAAATGCGCGGCGGGCAGCGACACCAGCTGCGCGCCCGGAATCTGCGCCTGCATGTCTTCGGACAGGGAAGGGGGCGTGGCCTCGTCGCGGCTGCCTGCAATGACCAGCGCGGGGCAGGCGATGCGCCGGTTGCTCTCGCGCAGATCGATGCCGCCCACGGCCGCACAGGCCGCCGCATAGGGCGCGGCCGCCGTGGCCTCCAGCCCGGCGCGCAAGGCTGCCACTCGGGCGGCCTGCCCGGCGCGGAATTCGGGCGTGAACCAGCGCTGCATGGCGCCATCGGCAATCGCGGCCACGCCCTGGGCGCGCACCGTGGCAATGCGCGCCTGCCAGCCTGCGCGCGCGGCCTCGTCGTAGTAGCTGGCCGAATTGGCGATGGTGATGCTGCGCACCAGCGCCGGATGGCGCGCGGCCAGGGCCTGGGCCGTCATGCCGCCCATGGACAGGCCCACGAAGTGCACCGGCCCCTGGCCCAGCGCCTCGATCACGCCGGCTGCGTCGTCGGCCAGGTCGTTCATGTCGAAGGCCTCGCCGATGGCGGGCGAGCGGCCATGGCCCCGGTGGTCGTAGCGCACCACGGTGAAGCGGTCTTGCAGGGCCTGGGCCACGCCGTCCCACATCTGGAGGTCACAACCGAGCGCGTGGCTCAGAACGAGGGCCGGGCCTTGGCCCTGCTGCACAACATGGAGTTTCGACATGGCGGTCACTGCTTGGGGAAAAGGTGATTATGGGATGGCCGGTGCAGGCTGGCGGATACGGATACCACGCATATCCGGCATCCGGCCAAGGCGCGGCGATGGCGGCGCTCAGGCCACCCTGTCCCAGAACTGCAGCTGTGCCGACCCCGGCGCGATCAGTTCCAGATAGTCCTGGCAGGCCGGATCGAACGGTCCCTGGCCCCACTTGCTGCACAGCTGGTGGGCGCGGCCGGCGCTGTCGGCCAGCACCACGTCGGCATACAGGCCGGGGTCGTGGGCGCTGCGCATCACGCCATGGGCCGTGAAGCCGGGCTCATTCCGGTACAGGCCATCGGCCATGCGGTGCGCGGCGGTGGCCAAGGCATGGGAATCGGCGCCGGGGCGCAGCCGGAACAACGAGAACTCCATGCCCTGCGGCAGCCCACGTTCCCCGCCGTGGCTGAACACGCTGGCGCCCAGCAAGGGAGGATGCTCCACGCGCATCAGCCCGAAGTAGGCCGCGCAGGCAGCCGACCGGCCGGCCTGCGCCAGGGCGGCACGGGCAGCCTCCTGTGATTGCCAGGTGACGAAATCCGCATAGCGCCCCTGGCCCAGCTGGACCAGATGGCGTGACAGGCATCCGCCCTGCACATCCAGGAACTGGTGCTGCATGGCGCTGGCGGCTTGCAGCAGGGTGTTTTCCGTCACACCGGGCAGCAGGCTGAACGCTGCCCATTCGATGACTTGCATGGCATTTCTCCGTGGATTGAACATGCCGCCCATGGTCCCTGCATCGCTGCCATTCAATGGCTGTCAATTGCGCCATGATGCCGGCCATGAAACCGCGCACGCTGCCCGCCCGTCTGTCCCGGCTTGAAGCCCTTTCCCAGCGCCTGTCCGATGGCGCCGTGCACGGCGTGGCGGCGCTGTCCGAGGAACTGGGCGTCAGCCAGCGCACGCTGGCGCGCGACCTGTCGTTGCTCAGGCAGCAGGGCTGGGAGCTGGACAGCTCCTCGGGCAGGGGCGGCGGTGTCCGCGTGGTCCATCGCTGGCCCTCCGGCCGCGTGACGCTACGGGGTGACGACGCACTGGAACTGCTGATGTCCCTGGCGCTGTCGGAAGCCCTGGGCCTGTCGCTGGCGGGGCGTCATGGCGAACTGCGCCGCCAGTTCGCGCGCTGCTTTGCGCCGGCCGATCGCGCAGATATCGCGCAACTGCGCCAGCGCATCCGCGTGGCCTCGCCGGTGTCCGTCGAAGTCCAGGCTTCGCGGCGCGAGCGTGCGCAGGGCGTGGAGGCGCGCGCCAGCGTCTACCAGGCATTTGCACAGCAATGGATGCTGGCCTTGACCTACCTGGACGGACGCCAGCGCCGCAGCGAGCGCGTGGTGGAGCCGCAATGTCTGCTGCTGGCCTGGCCGTTCTGGTACCTGCTGGCCTGGGACTGCGAGCGCGAGGGCGTGCGCACCTTCCGGCTGGACCGCATCGTGCAGGCGCGTCGCGGCGGACAGCGCTTTCAGGTGCGCGACCCGGCCCGATTTTGGGCCGCCTGCGACGAGGTCGGCGTGGTCCTGTGATGGCCTACCCCCATAATCCCCAGCCATGCAAGCCCTGCGCAACTCCGTCCCACTGGCCCGCTTGGTCATGGCGTGGTTCGCGCTGACGCTGGGCCTGGCCATTGCATCGCCCCTGGTGCACCCCCAGGCCATGGAGCTGGTCTGCACGGCTGGCGGCAGCGTCAGGCTGGTCGTGGTCAACGGTGAAGAAGGACAGGCGGTGTCTGCCCAGCATTCGCTGGACTGCCCTCTGTGCCTGGCGGTGACGCCGCCGCCGGCGCATGTCCCTCCCTCCTGGGCGCAACTGCAGCCGATGGGCCGCGCGCTGCAGCCCATCGTCTCTGCCCGCATTGCCTCCCTGGTCGGCGCGCCGCTGCCGCCGCGCGGGCCTCCCTTGTTGCTGTTGATCGCCTGAGCCCTTGGCTGCTTGCAGCGCTGTCCCGCGCTGTCTGGCCGCTGGCCTGTCTCAGAACATTGCCGCACCTGCCGGGCGCAGCCTTGGCGGTGCGGCTTCGCCAAGATTCCACGCAGGGATGCCATGTTCCGTTCCGATTGCCATGCGGCGCCGCAGCGCGCCGCCGATTTTTCTTCGACCCTCCCATCCGTTGCTTCCGTCGCCCTGTCTCGCCGTGCCTGCCTTGGCGGCGGCCTGGCCGCACTGGCGCTGCTGGCCGGCTGCAAGCCCGCCGCCGTACCGTTCAAGGGCATAGACCTGACCGGCGCCCAGTACGGCCGGGACTTCCGCCTGCGCGATGCCGATGGCCGCGAGCGCACGCTGGCCGACTTCAAGGGCCAGGCCCTGATGGTCTTTTTCGGCTTCACCCAATGCCCCGATGTCTGCCCCACGGCGCTGACGCGCGCCCTGGAAATACGCCAGCTGCTGGGACCCGATGGCCAGCGCCTGGCCGTGGCCTTCATCACTATCGACCCCGAGCGCGATACGCCCGAGGTGCTCAAGGCCTATGTGGGCGCCTTCGATCCCGGCTTTGTCGCGCTGCGCGGTGACGAGGCGCAGACGGCCGAGGTCGCCAGGGAATTCAAGGTCTTCTACAAGAAGGTGCCCACGGGTGCGTCCTACACCATGGACCACTCGGCCATCACCTATGTCTTCGATCCCGAGGGCCGGCTGCGCGTGGCGTTCCGCCATGAGCAGGACGCACAGGACTGCGCGGCCGACCTGCGGCAGATCCTGCAGGCTGCATGACGGCTCTGCACTTTCTCAGGTGGCCGGCGCAACAGGCCTTTGCGCAGCGGCCCCCGCCCTGGCCCAGGCAGCGACCATTCTTGCGGAGGTGAAGGTACGCCAGCGGCGCGAGCGCCGTTGCCATCGGTCAAAACCTTGTCTGGATCGTCCCGTCCTTGTGCTAAAAATGTGCGGCTCCATCCACCCGGACGCTCATCCAGCCAGACGGAAAGGGACACCCGGCGCCATGAAGACGCTTCTTTCTGACAAGGTGCTGCGGCGCCTGGTGCTTGGCAACCTGCTGGTCGCCGGCCTGCTGGGCCTGGCCACCTGGCTGAGCCTGCGCGCCAACCACCAGGCCGACCTGGACCTGGGCGTGGCTGTCACCCAGAACCAGGCCCGCAGCCTGAGCCTGGAGCTGACGGCCGAGATGCGGCTGGTGGACAACGCACTGGCCACCGTGGCAGGCCGCTACCGCAGCCGGGGCCTGGACGGCGACGATGTGGCGGCCCTCGCCCTCTATGAAATCCTGCAGGAGCAGCGTGCCCTGCTGCCATTTGTCACCGCGCTGCGCGTGACAGACGCCAAGGGCCAGGTGCTGCTGACGGCCAACGAGGAAGAGCCCCCGTTTTCCGTGGCCGACCGCAGCTACTTCGAGCGCGCGCGCCACTCCGACCGCATGGTGATCTCCGATCCGCTGGTCAGCCATTCCTTCAACAAATGGGCCATCGTGATGGCACGCCGGCTGCAGTCCGGGGACGGGGATTTCAAGGGCATCGTCTATGCCGTGGTCTCGGCCACGCATTTCCAGTCGCTGTTTCGTCGCCAGGCCTTCGGGCCCGACAGCGCCATTGCGCTGCGCTCGGACAAGGACCTGCTGGTGGCCCGCTACTCGGCGGCCGATCCGTGGTCGGTGGCCGGCATTGGCGGCTCTGCGGTCTCCAGCGAGTACCACCATGCCCTGGCCGGCAACCGGGACAGCGGCTGGTACATCACGCCCACGGTGATGGACGACGTGGAGCGCATCACGGCCTACCAGCGGCTGGCCGGCTATCCCCTGACCGTCTTCACGGGCCTGGGCACACAAAGCTACCTGGCCGCATGGCGTGCATCGGCCTGGCGCGCCTGGGCACTCACGGGCCTCAGCATGGCACTGATCGCGCTGGGCTCGGTCAGCCTCTACCTGCTGCAGCAGCGCGAGCGCGTGGCGCGCATCCGGCTTGCCGAGCTGCTGCGCCAGCAGGAACTGTTCATGGACAACGACCTCATCGGCATCGCCCGCCTGCGCGAGCGCCGGCTGCTGTGGACCAACCAGGCCCTGCAGCGCATGCTCAAGCGCCCGGCCGGCGAGCTGCAGGGCACCTCGGCGCGCATCCTCTACCCGGATGAGGAAACCTATGAACGCTCCGGCGAGCTGGCCTATGGCGCACTGCGCTCCAGCGGCAAATGCCATGCCCAGATGCAGCTGAAGACCAGCGATGGCAGCCTGCTCTGGGTCGATGTCAGCGGCGCAGGCCTGGCCGACGGCGAATCGATCTGGGTCTTCGTGGACATAGACGCGCTCAAGCGTGACGAGCAAGCCGCGCAGCACCAGGCGCTGCACGACGTGCTGACCGGCCTGGCCAACCGCCGCGCACTGCAGGCCCGGCTGCAGCGCGAACTGGCCCAGGCCTGCGGACCGGGGCAACTGGCCGTCTGCTTCATGGACCTGGACGGCTTCAAGCAGATCAACGATACCGAAGGCCACGATGCCGGCGACGAAGTGCTGCGCATCGTCGCCCGCCGCCTCACCACCCAGGCCCGCGAAACCGACTGCGTGGCCCGCATGGGTGGAGACGAATTCGTGCTGCTGCTGGGCGAACTGGCTTCGGCCAACGACGCCCTTCAGGCCATGCAGCGCTGCCTGGCCTCCATCTGCCAGCCCATCCGCCTGGAAAACGGTGCCACCGTCCAGGTCGGCGCCAGCATCGGCATCGCCCTCAATGCCGCCCGGGAAAACACCACCCAGCTGCTGCAGCGCGCCGACGAGGCCATGTATGCGGCCAAGCGCGCGGGCAAGGGGAGGGTGGTGGTGGCGGAGGAGTAAAGGCGGAAAATATGGTAATCCCTCGGATAAATCCGAAAATTGGATTGTGGAGTCTCTCTTTGGGGAAGCTCTGATGGAGAGATCACTTCTCCAAGCCTGTCTTATGGCGCTCCATATTTTTCGATGCAGATTTTATGGCGGGTATATAAGAATAGCTGGTCATGAACTTATCAAGATTCTCAAGGCCTATTTGGTGATCTTTGCTTGCTATCACTTTCTTCATGATTTTTAATCCAATATCCGGAGAAATGGATAGCGCCAGCAGCTCTCTGGGATCTATGAGTGGATTTTTGAAGGGGGCAGAAAGAATATCCACGGAATCTGCCCCATTGAGGATTGACTCAACGTTTGCTTTGGCCATGGCCCATTCATTGTATTGAATGGCTTCTGTCAGGCTGAAACTGAAAGGAGCGCCGGAAAATTTTATGGGATGGCTGTTTATGTAAACCAATAGTTCTTGATCTATGATCTTTTTTCCGTTGCTTTCTGTTATGCCGGATATGTAATTGTATAGCACAATATTTGAATATTCGTCCCCTGTGTTTAAACCGTTTTTGATCATCGCTTTGTCGTCAAAAAGAAAACCCATGTGTATAGATTCTCCAGCATATTCTGCGGTGGTCAGGATCCCATTTTTCAGTCCCAAGTCGAGAACTCTGATGGCTTCGGAGGCGTTATCCAGACTATTGAGTGATCTCGTATAGTCGAAAATTGCGGATTTGACTATGTCTTTGGATCTGTTGCTGTCAATGACGCTAAGCAGTTCTTGGCGGAGGGATTCTCTGACCTCTCTGCGTTGGGTCGATCGAATGATGTTGTGAAGCCGGTTAGTTGCTTGCAATTTCTCATCGTGGGATAACGGATCTGCAAGAGATGTGCGAAATCTATCAATTTCATCCTGAATGAATGCGGAAGTCTGGGATGCACTTGATTGTTGCTGTTCCACTGTGACTTGATTCGCATTTTGTGTGTCTTCGTTTGCTGTGCTTTTTGATTGTTGATTAAAAATTTCGGTCTTTACATTTGGTGTGATGTGGTTCTGCGGTTTTAAAGATTCGTTTATAAATAGATAGGCTGCATATAATGCGGCGACAATGATGGAGTAAGATATTATTCGCTTCATTGCCATTGCTTGAGTTTGTTGTACAAGGCAGCAGGTGCTTTGACATTGGCTCCTGTTGCATCAATATATTTTTGATACCATGAGGCTATATTTGCATCAATAATTCGTAAAGGTAGCCATCGGCCCTGAATGTGTGAGTGAGTATGTGATCCAGGACTTCGAACCGTTGCGCCCATAATATCCGTTATAAAAGTATCACACCGATATCTTCCTTTCGTCGGAGGCCAGGTTACGTATTTATTCCAGTCCCTGCTGGGTGGAATATTCACCGTAGGCTCGGCTGGAGTAACGTAAGGTGTCACAACATATGTTGCACCTATGACATATATTTGATTTGCTCTCGCAACCATCGCATACAAGGCTGGGTAAGATTGCTTGTTAGCTCTTGGTCTGTCAAAATCCTCTGTGCATGCAGAAGAGAAGCAAGAGAGTACGTTATGGGCAGGCCATTTGGTTCTGCTTATTGGCCAAACTTTGCTGCGTTTGAAAAAATTCTCGTAGTTGTTTTTCTGAACAACCTGCGGCTCGTTGAGAACTTCAATTACGGAAGTTCCATCCCATATTCCGATGTGCCCGGCACCTTCGATAACTGGCCAATCTAGATTTCTCGCAACTATGTCTCCGACATAATATGGGCGCTCTTTAATTCCGTCGCCAGGGAACTTGATTTTTACAGGTGAGTTGTTCAATTGCTCGACGAAACCATTACGTCCTATGGAGTAAACTAGAACTCTGTGTTCCTGTCCGTCTTTCAAGTCTTCAGTAAGATTTATGGGTATGGAGAAACCATGCGCACTGTGGCTGCCAAGGCAAGCCGATCCTACAGCGGGTTCCCTGATTATATTTGCGCTGCTCCCACCAAGAAATTGGTTGTCATCGCGCCAAACGTGTACGGCCACTATGTCATTCGGAAATCTGACATCACACGCCCAGCCAGTAACCATTGCGACCGAATAGTTGTCAATGTATCCTTTTGAAAATACATTGTTTGCATAGATGAGAAATGCAAGAAGGAAATAGTATTTTATATTGCGCATGGAATTTCATTTCAATTTTCGGTTGATATATGAATGCGGCGGCAATAGATGTCGTAGATTGCCTAGAAACCAAAGATACTTGGATTTTCATACGCGAGGAATTCATGCTATTCTCTATGCGTCTCGTTGAAAATAAGACAGCTCCTATTTTTCTTTGTTTTTGAAGGAAAAATAGGAGTGTTCCTAGTTCGGGTGCGCGGAGCTAGGTGGTGAAGCCATATGGCGGCATCGCGTTAATGCCGCAGACAAGGCTCTGCCGAAACCAATTTGGCAGTTTGGGCTGTTCACGGTTGTGAACAGCAAAAATGGGCGTTGCGAGACGCTCGCTCCGCGTGCGGCAAATGCCAGCAGGCTAAGAAAGCCCCAATTTCGAGAGTCGAACCAAAAGTCGACGCCATGCCATTGATAGCCCGAGGCCGGGCGGCAGACCCGGCCTTTTCTTTTCTTGCTTTCGCTTTTCAGCGCTCGGCCTCTTCAATCCATATCCGGATCCTCGTCGCAGCCCGAGCCATTGACGGAGCACATGGAGCCTATCTTGATTTTCCGCATGGGCTGCTTGGCCAGCCTTTCACAGCGCGAAATTTGCTCGGCATACATATCGTCCATGTGCGTGCCGTCAATCATGATCACCCCATTGCGAATGATGGGCTTTGCCTGACCATCGGCAAGGGCGAAGGCCATTTTCCTGAGAAGAAAACCGGCATGGTGGCAAGGGCCGAGGGCCATGGCAATCCTGGCCATTTCAGGATCAGGAACGCGATTTTTGGCCTGCGTCAGGCTGCCCATCTTTTCCATGAAAGCCCCATCGTTCTGCGCGATCTGCCCCACCAGCTTGGTCATGCCCGCCTGATTGCGCTTTTTCACAAGATCCGCGATCTGGTCCTCCAGGCGTCTTGCCGCAGCGGCATCACCGAATGCAGCCAGAGAGGCAGATAGTGCATCGTTCTCTGCCGCCGATACTCCGTTCGGCACACACAGTACAGCGCTCGCAGCGAGCAAGGCAGCCATGATCCGGCGAGTCCGGATTGCGCCTTGCGGCCGCAGGCGTCCTCCCAATGCAATGGTGTTCATGTTCTTTGAAGATGGATTGAAATGAAAAATCTCCATTGCACAGGTGCAGTGGAGAAGAAGGGCTTGGGCGGAAATGGCCAAGCCGCCGAACTCTATCTCAATATGCGAATGGATATGCAGGCATCAGCCAGTCAATTGCTTTGTCGCACCACCAGCTCATGACCCAGATCCAGGCTTGGCGATTCACCGGTATCTCCCCGCATCCATTGCCGCAGCATGCGCACACCTTCGGTGCCGACGCGGCCAAGGTGCGGATTGTGGTGGCGGGTGGGTAGGGCTATGGAGGCCGTACCGCTGCTGTGATCGGGGCAGTTACCGGGCCAAGGTGGGCCTTGGGCTCAACAAGGCAAGACCTCGAATGCCGAGCCAAAAGACGACGCAAGGCCGTTGATGGCCCGTGTGCACACGCGTGCCCGGTTGAATGCGATGTCGCACAGCAGCGCGATGGCAAAGGCCAGATAGGCCATGTAGGCCAGGCCGATGTAGCTGCCAAACACAATGGTGTGCAGCCAGTCCTGTGCGAACAGATACAGCATGGCAGTCACCGCTGAGGCGGTCACCAGCACGATGGCGGGCAGTGCCAGCTGCAGCCCCGCCCGCCTGCGTCGCGCCGTCACGCCGGTCAGGGCCAGAAACACCAGCGCATTGGACGCAGTGAAGATCCTGAACTCCCGCAGCAGGCTGGCCGTGGTCTGGTGGTAGGCCGACTCGATGAATTCCACCAGCCGGGCGCGCATCTGGATCAGCGATGCCAGCTGGGTGGCTTGGCGCTGCTGCATGTAGACGGCATTGCGCTTGCGGCATTCGCAGTCGGCGCGGCGCATGTCGGTCATGACCGAAGCCAGCTTGTCGGGGATGCCTGCCTCGATCTCGCGCCGCACTGCGGCGATCTCGCTATCTGTCCTGCCAAGCGCTTTCTGGGCCAGGTCCGCCATGCGCGAGCCTGTCAGCGTGTCCAGCTGGGTGCCCAGCCTGTGCTCGATCTCGATGCGGATGATCTCCTTGCCCAGGTTCTCGACCAGCAATGGCGAGGAAAACGAGAGCACGAAGGCCGATCCGAACAGAACCGTGCCCACGACGCCGAAAACCAGGATGAGAGCCCGCATATCGTCGCAGTGCAGTGGCTTGTCAGCGCTTTTGCGGCGCCATGCCCAGCGTGGCCAGCAGCCCCCTGCAGCCGTCCTCCACCAGGTCCAGCACGTCCTCGAAACCCCGTTCGCCGCCGTAGTAGGGGTCGGGCACTTCGCGCGCGGTGTGCTCGGTGCAGAAGTCCGTCAGCCGCTGCACGCGGTGCCATTCGGACTCGGGGCAGATCCTGCGCGCGGCGGATTCGTTGGCGCCATCCATCACCAGCACCTGGTCGAATGCCGTGAAGTCCTCGGCCCGCAGCTGCCGCGCGCGCTGCTGCGAAAGGTCATAGCCGCGCCGCGCGGCATGGGCCTGGGAGCGGCGGTCGGGTGCCTCGCCCACGTGGTAGCCGTGCGTGCCTGCAGAGTCCACTTCGATGCGGCCCGCCAGGCCCGCGTCGGCCACCATTTTCTCGAGCACGCCGTGGGCCGTGGGGCTGCGGCAGATGTTCCCTGTGCAGACCATGAGGATTCTTTTCCTCTTTGTGGCTGGCCTGCTGCCAGCTGACTGTTCCCGAATCTGTTCCATAAACCTCCCTGTGGGTAACGGGCTTCACGACATCTGGATGGCCTGCGATGCCAAGGCGCTCGCCGGCATTTTCCACGCCCCGCACCTGATCTGCCGGGCTGCTTATGCTGCGCCCATGGTGGAGCTGCTTTGTTTCTGGATGGCCCGGGTGGGCGCGGCCCTGCTGGAGTTGCGGTTGCTGCGCAGCAGCGACGGCGGCTTCAGGGTGACCGTCATCACGGCGGCCATCGCGGTCATCGTGTGCCTGGCGTTGCTGTCCTTTTACGCCTGAGCCCGCAGTCCCGGGTACCGTCGGGCCGGTTGTCAGGGGTCCGCGCCATGGGCAGCTGACGGACCCAGTGCAGCGCCATCTCGCATTCCAGTGCGGATGCTTAGATCACGGCGCAGGCGAGGCATCAAACATGGGCGGCCGCTTTCCCGGCTCGGCACGCCCGAATGTCTCGGGCACGCAAAAGTGGACGACATGCTCCAGACATAAACGCTCGCCAGTCATTAATTGGCCGTGGCTCTCTATTGATTAAATCAATTGAGATCCCTGAAATTTCCAGGATATATTTTTGACGTGCCTTCTCGAGACAATGGATTGGAATAGTTGCTTCATTGATTCTGTTTTTATCTTCATTCAGCCACTGAAGGAAAGATTGATGAGAATAAGGCCTTTAGTTGCCAGCGTATGCCTTTCCTTCTCGGGCCTTGGCCTCGCATTGGCGGATACCCAGTACACCTATGTCGGCGTCAACTACAACGATGCCCATGCCCCTTACACCACAGCCATGAGCCTCAGCGGCTCGATGGTCCTGCCTGCGACCCTGCCGGCCAGCCAGACGGACATCGTCATCGGTCCGGGAACGTCCTACCCGATCAGCAGTTGGTCGTTCAGCGACGGCGTGAATACCTATACGCAGGCCAATGCACAGATCCTGGCTGGTATTTCGATCGGTGATCCGCCGCGCTTCAAGGTTTCTACCGATGGCAGCGGCAATATCACTGCCTGGAACCTGGCGATGGTTTCACCCGCTGCGCCCCATGTCCCAGGCCAGCCGGTGGACGCTTTCAATATCGCCTCAGGCTCGGGGGACATCGCTGGTGACCATTCGGACACCACATGCGTCTTGTTGAATGGCAATGTGTGCAGCCAGGTGCTTGATGGTGGTACAGGATTCACTTTTTCGCCTGCCCAAGGCAGCTGGAGCATGCAACCCTACATTCCCCCGCAGCCCGGCCCGGTGGCGGTGCCGCTGCTGGGGTGGCCTGCGCTGCTGGCGCTGATGGGCGGCGTGGCCGGTCTTGCAGCGTGGCAACGGCGCAGGGATGGTGTGGGAAGGTAGGCACGCAGGACCTTCCTGCGCGGCTGTGCTCCGCACGAATCTCAATGCAGCGCCACCATCAACTGCCCGTTCTCGCTGCGCACCGCATGCGCGCGCACGGAGTGCTCGGGCGCTTCCAGGCATTCGCCGGTGGACAGGTCGAAGTGGTGCTTGTAGATGGGCGAGGCGACGACGACGCGCTCGCCCAGGCTGCCGACCAGGCCGCGCGCTAGCACGCTGGCGCCGCAGCGCGGGTCCACGTTGTCTATGGCGTAGAAGCGGTCGTCGCCGATGCGAAAGACCGCCACATGGCGGCCCTGGACGAGGGCGCAGACGCCCGTGTCGGGGACGATGTCCTGGGTGGCGCAAACGGGCAGCCAGTGTTCTTGGGAGGCATGTGCCATGGCGGGTCCTTGTCGCGGGTCTCTAGGGGGTGTCAGGCCGTGGCCTCGCTGCGCTCCTCGGAGCGCGCCGGGCGGATCTGGCCGCGCTCCTGCACGAAGACGATGTGCTCGTCGGGCTGGTCGCTGTTGATGAAGCTGCGAAAGCGCTGGCGCACCTCGGGCGTGGTGACGGCGGTCTTCCACTCGCATTGGTAGGTGTCCACCACATGCTGCATCTGGGCCTCGAGTTCGGCGCCCAGGCCCAGGCTGTCGTTGACCACCACGTCCTTGAGGTAGTCCAGGCCGCCTTCCAGGTTTTCGCGCCAGGTGCTGGTGCGCTGCAGGCGGTCGGCCGTGCGCACGTAGAACATCAGGAAGCGGTCGATGAGCTGCAGCAGCCTGTCCTTGGACAGGTCGGAGGCGATCAGCTCGGCATGGCGCGGCTTCATGCCGCCGTTGCCGCAGACGTAGAGGTTCCAGCCCTTGTCGGTGGCGATCACGCCCACGTCCTTGCCCTGGGCCTCGGCGCATTCGCGCGTGCAGCCCGAGACGCCGAACTTGATCTTGTGCGGCGCGCGCAGGCCCTTGTAGCGGTTTTCCAGCTGCACGGCCAGGCCCACGCTGTCGTCCACGCCGTAGCGGCACCAGGTGGAGCCCACGCAGCTTTTGACGGTGCGCAGCGATTTGCCGTAGGCATGGCCGGACTCGAAGCCGGCCGCGATCAGCTCCTCCCAGATCAGCGGCAGCTGCTCCACGCGCGCGCCGAACAGGTCCACGCGGGCGCCGCCCGTGAGCTTGGTGTACAGGCCGTATTTCTTGGCCACCTGGCCGACGGCGATCAGGCCGTCCGGCGTGACCTCGCCCCCGGGCATGCGCGGCACCACGGAGTAGCTGCCGTCCTTCTGGATGTTGCCCAGGTAGTAGTCGTTGCTGTCCTGCAGGCTGGCCAGCTGCGGCTGCAGCACGAACTCGTTCCAGCACGAGGCCAGGATGCTGGCCGCCAGCGGCTTGCAGACATCGCAGCCCAGGCCCTTGCCGTGTCGGTGCAGCAGCTCGTCGAAGGTCTTGATGCCGCCCACGCGCACCAGGTGGTACAGCTCCTGGCGCGAGTGCGGGAAATGCTCGCAGACATGGTTGCTGACGGCCATGCCGCGCCGGGTCATCTCGGCCCTCATGACCTGGGTGGCCAGGGGCACGCAGCCGCCGCAGGTGGCGCCGGCCTGGGTGCAGGACTTGAGCTCGGCCATGGTGCAGGCGCCTTCGCCCACGGCCGCGCAGATCTGCGCCTTGGTGACGTTGTTGCACGAGCAGATCTGCGCCGTGTCGGGCAGGGCGTCCACGCCCAGGCCGGGCTTGGCCTTGCCGTCGCTGGAGGGCAGGATGAGGAACTCGGGCTCCTCGGGCAGGGCGATGCTGTTGAGCGTCATCTGCAGCAGCGTGCCGTACTCATCGGCATTGCCCACCAGCACGGCGCCCAGCAGCTGGCGGCCGTCCTCGCTGACCACGATCTTCTTGTAGACCTGCTTGCGCTCGTCGATGAACTGGTAGTTGCGGCTGCGCGGCGTCTTGCCCTGTGCGTCGCCGATGCTGGCCACATCCACGCCCATGAGCTTGAGCTTGGTGCTGAGATCGGCCCCGCCGAAGGCGGCCTCGGCCTCGCCCGCAATGTGGCGGGCCGCCACGCGCGCCATGTCGTAGCCGGGTGCCACCAGGCCGAAGGTCTGCTCGCGCCAGGAGGCGCATTCGCCAATGGCGTAGACGCTGCGGTCGCTGGTGCGGCAATGGTCGTCCACGGCCACGCCGCCGCGCGGGCCTATGGCCAGGGCGCATTGGCGCGCGATCTCGTCGCGCGGGCGGATGCCGGCGGAGAAGACGATCATGTCGGTCTCCAGGTGCGTGCCGTCGGCAAATACCATGCGGTGGCGTGCCGTGGCGCCGTCGGTGATCTCCAGCGTATTGCGGCCCGTGTGCACCTGCACGCCCAGGTCCTCGATCTTGCTGCGCAGCACGCGGCCGCCGCCGTCGTCCACCTGCACGGCCATCAGGCGCGGGGCGAACTCCACCACATGGGTCTCCAGGCCCAGGTCGCGCAGGGCCTTGGCGCATTCCAGGCCCAGCAGGCCGCCGCCCACCACCACGCCGACGCGTGATTTCGCGGCCGAGGCCTGCATGGCCTCCAGGTCCTCGATGGTGCGGTAGACAAAGCAGTGCGGCCGGTCGCGCCCCGGCACGGGCGGCACGAAGGGCGCCGAGCCCGTGGCCAGCACCAGCCTGTCGTAGGAGATGACTTCGCCATCGGCCGTGGTCACGGTGCGCTCGCGCCGCTCCACGGCTGCCGCCCTGGCCGCCAGGCGCAGCGTGAAGCCGCTGGCCTCGAAGAAGCCGGGCGCCACCAGGCTCAGGTCCTCGGCGCTCTTGCCGGAGAAGAATTCCGACAGGTGAACACGGTCGTAGGCGGCGCGCGGCTCCTCGCACAGCACGGTGACGTTCGCATCTGCCACCCCCAGGGCATGCAGCTGCTCGAGAAATTTGTGGCCCACCATGCCGTGGCCGATCACAACGATGTTCATCTGGCGTCCTGCGTTGCGCATCCAGTGTTTTGCGGGCCGCAGGCCAGGGCCGGCGGGTCAGGGCTGCCAATGCAAGTGCCGTGCCAGCACCGCTGCGCGGTGCCTGCCCGTGGTGCACGCTGTCTGGTGCGCAGACAGCGTGCACCGCAATGCGCCCGCCGCACCGCGCAGGGGCGGGGTGCGCCGTGGTGGTGCGTCAAGTGCGATCAAGTGCGCCAGGTCCGCCAGGTGCGCCAGGAACGCTGGGTACGTCAGGCGCGAGGCAGTCCCTGCGCGCGGCTGCGCCAGGCCTCGGGCGCGCAACCGAATTGCGCAGCGAACCAGCGCGTGAAGGCGCTGTGGCTGGCATAGCCGAGCATGGCGGCGACCTGGCCCACGCTGTAGTGGGGGTGGTCCAGGTAGCGCAGGGCCAGTTCGTGGCGCACTTCGGTCAGCAGCTCGCTGAAGCTCAGGCCCTCTCGGTCCAGTTCGCGCTGCAGCGTGCGCAGGCTGCGCCCCATGCCCTGCGCCACGCCCGCGCAGGTGGCGTTGCCCGAGGGCAGCAGCAGGTAGATGACCCGGCGCGCCTGATGGCCCACGGAGGCGGCACGGTGGGCCGGCATGGCCTCCACCAGCCGCAGCGCATAGCGCGCCAGCGCGGGGTCGGCCAGCGGGTTGGGCTCGTCCAGGTCGGCGGCGCGGCAGGCGATGCCGTTGAACTCGGCGCCGAACGTGATGCGGCAGCGGAACATGCGGCGGTGCTCGGACAGGTCGGCCGGTGGCGCGTGGCTGAAGCTGACGCCCTGCGGCCGCCAGCGCTCGCGCAGCAATGCCTCGCACATGCGCCATAGCACGCCCATGGCCAGTTCCACGGACTGGCGCATGGCGCCGTGCAGGACGAAGTCCTCGCGCAGGATGACGATGTCCCCTGCATCCTCCAGGTGGATCAGCAGCGATTCGTTGACCAGGTGCATGTGCGCGACCAGCGTGTCCAGCGCATGGCGCAGCGTGGGCTGGTGCTGCAGCAGCAGGCTCACGGCGCCGAAGCTCGACAGCTGGCGGTGCCGGGCCATGCGCAGGCCCAGGGACTCGCAGCCCGTGGACTGGGCCGCGTCTTCCAGCAGGCGCGCGACGATGGCCACGTCGATCAGCTGGTCCTGCTCGCGCAGCAGCGCGGGCCGCAGGCCGGCCTGGCGCAGTGCCTTGTCGGGGTCGCCGCCCAGTTCGCGCATGACGTCCGAAAAATGGGTCAAGGCCGCCGCGCGCACCATGGTGACCATGCTTGCCCTCCTGTCAGTCCGTGGCCTGGTGGCACGAAATGCAAAGAGGATGGCATGGCTTGCAAAGTCCGCGGAACCGGGTTTTCCTACATTGCAGACACCGGCCCCACGCCGGGCGGACCGTGCCGCCACGGGCCTTCACAACAATGACAGGAGACAGGCATGCGCATAGAGCCCATGACATGCGCCATCGGCGCCGAATTGCTCGGCGTGCGGCTGGCCGACGCGGTGCGCGACGACGCGCTTTTCTCGGAGATCCGGGCGGCGCTGCTGCGCCACAAGGTGCTGTTCCTGCGCGACCAGGGCCTGGCGCGCGCCGAGCACGTGGCCTTTGCGCGGCGCTTCGGCGAGCTGGAGGACCATCCGGTGGCCGGCAGCGACCCCGAGCATCCGGGCCTGGTGCGCATCTACAGGACGCCCGAGCAGCCCAACGACCGCTACGAGAATTCCTGGCACTGCGACGCCACCTGGCGCGAGGCGCCGCCCATGGGCTGCGTGCTGCACTGCGTGGAATGCCCGCCCGTGGGCGGCGACACCCTGTGGGCCAACATGGCGCTGGCCTACGAACGCCTGCCGGACGCCGTCAAGGCGCTGATCGCGCCGCTGCGCGCGCGCCACAGCATCGAATGCACGTTCGGCGCGGCCATGCCCATCGAAAGGCGGCTGGCGCTCAAGGCCCAGTACCCCGATGCCGAGCATCCCGTGGTCCGCACCCATCCCGAGACCGGCGAGAAGGTGCTGTTCGTGAACGGCTTCACCACGCATTTCACCAATTTCCATACGCCCGCCAATGTGCGCGTGGGCCAGGACTTCACGCAGGGCGCCTCCGGCCTGCTGCAGTACCTGATCGGCCAGGCGGCCATCCCCGAGTACCAGGTGCGCTGGCGCTGGCGGCCGGGCAGCGTGGCGATCTGGGACAACCGCGCCACCCAGCACTACGCGGCCATGGACTACCCGCCCAGCCACCGGAAGATGGAGCGCGCTGGCATCGTCGGCACGCCGACCTTCTGAACCACGATCACGACACAAGGAGACATGCCATGAATTTTCTCGACGGCCACCTGTTCCCCGAAAACCAGCAGCCTCTGATCATCACGGCCGCGCCCTATGCGCCCTCGTGGCTGCCCTCGGACTTTCCCGGCGAGATCGCCGTGACCATGGAAGAGCAGATCCAGAAGGCCGTGGACTGCTACAACGCCGGCGCCACCGTGCTGCACCTGCATGTGCGCGAGCTGGATGGCAAAGGCAGCAAGCGTTTGTCGAAGTTCAACGAGCTGATCGCCGGCGTGCGTGCGCGTGTGCCCGAGATGATCATCCAGGTGGGCGGATCGATCAGCTTTGCTCCCGAGACGGACGGCGCGGCCGCCAAGTGGCTGTCCGACGACACGCGCCACATGCTGGCCGAGCTGCAGCCCGTGCCCGACCAGGTCACGGTGACCATCAATACCTCGCAGATGAATTTCCTGGAGCAGTTCGATGCGCGCGACATACGCGGCACCTCCATGGAGGACCCGGCCGTCTTCAATACCTACAGGGAGATGACCGTGCCCGCCCAGCCCGGCTGGGCCGAGGAGCACATCCGGCGCCTGTCCGCCGCCGGCATCCAGAGCGCCTTCCAGTGCTACAACATCAACAGCTTCGAGTCCGTGGAGCGGCTCATGCGCCGCGGCATCTACAAGGGCCCGCTGGTGATGAACTGGGTGGCGATTGGCGGCGGCATGGATGCGCCCAGCATCTACAGCCTGGCCAATTTCGTGCGTGCCGTGCCCGACGGCGCCGTGCTCACGGTGGAAAGCTCGGTGCTCAACGTGCTGCCCGTGAACATGATGGGCATCGCCATGGGGCTGCATGTGCGCTGCGGCACGGAGGACAACCTCTGGAACCAGCGCCGCACGGCCAAGATGGGCACGGTGGCGCAGATCGAGCAGCTGGTGCGCATCGCAGGCGAGTTCGGCCGCCCCATTGCCACGGCGCAACAGGCGCGGGAAATCTGCCGGATCGGCCAGTTCTACGGCACCGTGGAAGAGACGCTGGCGGCCAACGGCTTCGCGCCCAACCGCAACGGCGCCCAGCAGGGATTTCTGCGCAAGGCCGCCTGAACCGGGAGCCCACGATGCAACGCATGCCCCCCTGGACGGCCATCGCCCTGGCTGCCTCGCTGCTGGCCGGTGGCGCCCACGCCTTCGGCGACAAGCCAGTCCGGCTCATCGTGCCGGCGCCGCCCGGCGGCACCATCGATGTGTTCGCGCGCATCATCAGCGATCAGCTGGCGCAGGAGATACGCCAGCCCGTCATCGTCGAGAACCGGCCCGGTGCCGGTGGCGCCATCGCCGTCAAGCACATGCTGTCCCAGCCGGCCGACGGCAGCACGCTGCTGGTGACGGTGACCAACATCCTCACCGAGGTGCCCCATGTGCTCAAGGTCGGCTTCGACCCCATGAAGGACGTGCGGCCCGTGGCGCAGATGGCGCGCTCGGTGATGCTGTTCATCGCCTCGCCGCAGTTTCCCGCGCGCGACGGGGCCGAGGCCATCGCCTACGTGAAGGCCCACCCGGGCACGCTGTCGTTCGCCTCGTACAGCCAGGGCACGGCCTCGCAGTACGCGGGCGCCATCCTCAACAGAAGGGCCCACCTGGACATGGAGCATGTGGCCTTCCCGGGCTCGGCGCCCGCGCTGGCCCAGGTCATGGGCAACCAGATCCCGCTGATGTTCGACGGATCGGTCACCTCCAAGCCGCTGATCGCGGGCGGCAAGGTCAGGCTGCTGGCCGTGGCCTACAAGAGCCGGCTGCCCGACTACCCGCAGGTGCCCACGCTGGCCGAGCTGGGCTACCCCGAGGTGGATTTCAGCAACTGGAGCGGCGTGTTCGCCTCGGCGCAGACGCCGCGCCCGCTGCTGGAGAAGATCCACGGCGCGCTGGCCCGGGTCAACGCCCGCAAGGCCGTGCGCGAACGCTATGCGGGCACGGGCTTCGAGCCCGTCGAAGGCGATCGCTCGCTGGAGCAGATGTCCACCGACCTGCGCACCGAGTTCGACCGCAATGCCGAGATCGTCCGGAACTTCGACATCCGGCTCAACTGATGCAAGGCGCCCCACCCAGGCGCTACACAAGGAGACTCCATGGCAAAGGCCATACGCTTTCATACCACCGGCGGCCCCGAGGTGCTCAGGCTGGAGCATGCCGAGGCCGGCGCGCCGGGACCCGGCCAGGCGCGCGTGCGCCACAGCTTCATCGCCGTCAATTTCATCGACATCTATTTCCGCACGGGCCGCTATCCGCTGGCCCTGCCCAACGGCCTGGGCTCGGACGCCGTGGGCGTGGTCGAGGCCGTGGGGGAGGGAGTGACCGAAGTGCGGCCCGGCGACCGCGTGGGCTACCTGATGGGCCCGCAGGGCGCCTACAGCGATGTGCGCGTGATGCCGGCCGAGGTGCTGATCCCGCTGCCCGACGGCATCAGCGACCGCACGGCGGCCACGCTGATGATGAAGGGCATGACGGCGCAGTACCTGTTCCGCCAGGTCCATCCGCTGCAGGGGGGCGAAACCATCCTCTACCACGCGGCGGCCGGCGGCGTGGGGCTGATCGCCTGCCAATGGGCGCGTGCCCTGGGCGTGACCATGATCGGCACGGTGAGCACCGACGAGAAGGCCGCCGCCGCGCGCGCCAATGGCTGCGCCCACGTCATCGTGACCTCGCGCGAGCGCATCGTGGACCGCGTGATGGAGATCACGGGTGGCAAGGGCGTGCCCGTGGTCTATGACTCGGTGGGCAAGGACACGCTCATGGATTCGCTGGACTGCCTGCAGCCGCGCGGCCGGCTGATCAGCAACGGCACCTCGTCGGGCTCGGTGGTGGTGGACTCCCAGTTGCTGGCCTCCAAGGGATCGATCTGGATGACGCGGCCCGCGATGGTGCACTACATCCAGCCGCGCGCCCACATGCTGGAGATGGCGCGCGAGCTGTTCGACCATGTGCTGGCCGGGCGCATCGCCAGCGAGCCCCAGCAAAGCTTTGCGCTGGCCGATGCGGCCCAGGCGCACCAGGCGCTGGAGTCGCGCCGCACCACGGGCGCGACGGTGCTGATTCCCTGAAATGGACCTGCCATGCAGACCCCTGCGCTCCATGCCATCGGCACCGCGGCCGCAGGCCGCAGGCCCGTCACCTGCGGCCTTATCCGCAGTGCCAGCCTGCATGGCTATGCCGACCTGGTGAAAAGCCTGGGCCATGATCCCGCCGTCCTTGTGCGCGCGGCGGGACTGTCGGCGCGCCTGCTCGACGACCCGGAGACGCTGATTCCCATCCATGCCGTGCGCGAGCTGCTGGAGGTGGCCGCGCGCACCACGGGAACGCAGGATTTCGCGCTGCGCCTGGCGGCGCGGCGCAGCCTGTCCCACCTGGGCCCCATCAGCCTTGTGCTGCAGCAAGAGCCCACGCCGCGCCAGGCGCTGGACACGCTGTGCCGCTACCTCAAGCTGCTGAGTGCGGGCATGTTCGTACGCATCGAGGACGCGGGCTCCGGGGTGCTGGTGCGCCAGGACCTGGTGCCCATCGCGGGCATGGCCATGCGCCAGTCCATGGAGCTGGCGGTGGGCGTGATGTTTCGCGTGCTGCGCGAGCTGATTGGCGCCCAGTGGCGCCCGCAGCAGGTCAGCTTCGTACACCGCGCACCGGCCGATGCATCGGCCCACCGTGCCTTCTTCGGCGTGACCCCTTTGTTTGACCAGCCTTTCAACGGCATGGTCTGCCGCCTGGCGGACCTGCAACTGCTGCGCGAATGCGGCCAGGCGCAGGGCTCGGGCGTTGCGCGCTTTGCGCGAAGCCATCTGGAGCAGGCGCTGCGCAGCCGGGGCGAAGGCATGCAGGCGGCCTGCAGGGAGCTGATCATTGCATTGCTGCCGGGCGGCCGCTGCACGGCCCAGCAGGTGGCGCGCCACCTGGGAATGGACCGCCGCACGCTGCACCGCCGCCTGCTTGCGGAGGGGCAGACTTTCTCGGCGCTGCTCGACACCCTCCGCAGGGAACTGGTGCTGCGCCATCTGCAAGACGGTGGCCAGCCCCTGGGCGAGGTGGCGGGCCTGCTGGGGTTTGCCGCGCCCAGCGGCTTTTGCCACTGGTTCCGGGCCGCTTTCGGCGCCAGCGTCTCGGACTGGCGCAGGCGGGGGCAGGGACGGGTTGGCGAGGCCTAGTGCGTCAGGCGTTCTTGCGCAGAAATCCCTGGTTGCCGCCGTTGCGGTTGGGCGCGAAGCCGTTGGCCGCCAATGTCTCTTCGGCGGTGTCGTAGAACACGCCAATCTTGCTGATGGCGCGCGCCTGTTGCGCCGTGGCGATGGGGCGGCCGAACTCGCGCGCGATGCGCACCAGTTGCTCGATCTGGGAGACCGTGCTGGCCTTGGCGCTGCGCGACTGGTTCCACAGGCAGTCCTCGGTGCCGCAGCGCACGTGCAGGCCCATGGCGATGCCCATCATGTTCACGGGCAGCACGTTGCGCACATTGCTTTCCACGGTGAGCACGGCGCCGTCGGGCACGGCACGCACGAAGTTGGCCAGGCTGTAGATGCTGGGCGCGTCCATGCCGCCGCCAATCGCCACCCAGTTCATCACCAGCGGGCCCTTGTAGATGCCGCGGCGCATGAGCCGCTCCACGGACTCGAAGCTGTTGATGTTGTAGCACTGGAAGGCGCTCTGGATGCCGGCGGCGGACAGGCGCCGGATGTGCTCCTCGGCCCAGCCGGGCTGGGCGGGCACGGTCATCTCCTTGTAGGCGTCGAAGATGGCGGGATTCTCGCGCGAGGTGCCCCTGAAGTCCGCGTCCTCGGCCTGCTCCGTCACGTTCATCTGCGAGGTATTGACGGTCACCGTGACCTGGTCGGGCACGGGCTGCAGCTCGGCCAGCATGTGGCGCGTGTCATCGGACAGCCACTTGGCGGCCGCGCCGTCCGTCTCGGGAGCAAAGCTGATCGATCCGCCCACCTGGATGATCATCTCGGGCACGCGCGCACGCACGCCGGCGATCAGCTCGTTGAACTTCGACAAACGCTTGCTGCCTTTGCCATCCAGCTCGCGCACATGCAGGTGCAGCACGGTGGCGCCGGCGTTGTAGCAGTCCACGGCCTTCTGGATCTGCTCGTCCATGGTCACGGGAATGTCTTCGGGGAAATCGCCGGGCAGCCAGCCCGGCGCATAGGGGGCTGCCGTGATGATCAGGGGCTGCTGGTTTTCGGGGAACAGGTGGCCATCGAGAAAATTCATGGGACGCTCCGGTGGGTGGGGGTGAGGGGTAGGTGTGGGAAGAGTCTGTGCAGGGCCTCAGCGCGGGATGTCGCCGACGATGCCCGCGCGCTCCATGCGGCGGGGCGCCGGGTAGTAGTCGTTGAGCGCGTAGTGCTGGGTGCTGCGGTTGTCCCAGACGGCCACGTCGCCGGGCTTCCAGGACCAGCGCACCTGGTATTCGGGAATCGTGGCGCGGCTGATCAGGTAGTTCATCAGCAGCGCGGCGCCGGGCGCCTTGTCTATGCCGTGGCGCACGTTCTCGGGCGTGCTGTAGTTGACGAAGTGGGTGCTGAAGCCCGCGCCCACGAACAGCAGCTTCTCGCCGGTCTCGGGGTGGGTGCGCACCACGGGATGCTCCACGGGCGGGTGCTCGCTGGCCAGCCGCGCGCGCGCCTCGGGCGCCATCACGGCACCGAAGGTGTGCTCTATGCCGGCCTTGGCGCGCAGGCCGTCGATGCTGCGCTTGATGCTCTCGGGCAGCTCCTCGTAGGCCTTGACCATGTTGACCCAGATGGTGTCGCCGCCGATCGGCGGGCACTCTATGCAGCGCAGCACCGCGCCCATGGCCGGGTTGGGGCGCCACAGGCCATCGCAGTGCCAGGTGTTTTCGTAGCTGTGCGGATCGTCGCTGCGGTAGATGCGCACCAGGCCAGGGTGCTCGGGATCGCTGCCTGCCACGGGATGGTCCTCCAGTGGGCCGAAGCGGCTGGCAAAGGCCACATGTTCGGCGCGCGTGATGTCCTGGTCCCGGAAGAACAGCACGCGATGGGTCAGCAGCGCGGCGCGGATGTCCGCGAACAGTGCGGCGTCGCGTGCGGCATCGCCGAGATGGACGCCGGAGATTTCGGCGCCGATGGCGGGGGTGATCTGTCGGATCTGCATGGTCGGTGTTTCCCGGGAAGTCAGTTCGCGGTGATCTGGTATTTCTTCACGATGCCGGCGTTGCGCTCGGACATCTGGCGTGTCTCGCGCTGCAGCGCGGCGGTGTAGGTGAGCACCTCGGGCTCCAGCCCCACGTCGGAGAGTTTTTGCTGCACGGCCGGCGCGCTGGCCGCTTTCCCGATGGCGGCGCGCAGGCGTTCCATGGTTTCGGGCGGCAGGCGGGCCGGCGCGATCAGGCCCACCCAGCCGCGAAACTGCAGCTCGGGGTAGCCGAGTTCGGCGGTGGTCGGCACCTGGGGCAGGTGGCGCGAACGCCGGGGGCCGGAGAAAGCATAGGCACGCAGCTTGCCGGCCCTGATCAGGGGCACCGAGGTCAGCATGCCGTCGAACATGACGTCCACCTGGCCGCCCAGCAGGGCCTGCACGGCCGGCGGCGAGCCCGCGTAGCCCACGTGCTGCAGGTCCAGGCCCGCCTTGTCGCTGAGGATCAGGCCGGCGTAGTGCGACACGGTGCCGGGGCTGTAGCTGGCAAAGCTGGTCTGGCCTTTGCGTGCCTTGAGCTGCGTGAGCAGCTCCTGCATGTCCTGGGCGGGCTGGCTGGCCCCGGCCACCAGCACCACGCCCGAGCGGGCCAGCGAGGCCAGGGGCACCAGGTCCTTGAGCGGATCGAACGGCATCTTGATCACATGGGGGATCTCGGCCAGCAGATTGCTTGCGCCCACCAGCAGCGTCTGCCCATCGGCGGGCGCCTGCAGCAGGGTCTGCATGCCCAGCAGGCCGCCTGCGCCCGGGCGGTTGTCTATCACCACCGCCTGGCCTGTTTCAGACGCGAGCTGCTGGCCCACGACGCGCGCCACGATGTCCATGGTGCCGCCCGGCGGTGCGGGCACGATGAGCCTGAGCGGCTGGCGGCTCCAGGCCGTGCCGCCGATGGCGATGGCGATGGCGATGGCGCAGCCCGCGAGCAGCGTGGCGATGGCGTGGGGCAGTCTCATATCCGTGTCTCCTTGTTCCGTGTTCTGGCATCCAGTATCGAAAGCCCGCTTTCCCGGGACTTGCCATTGGGGGACAGGCATTTGCCTTGTTGGGACAAATCCATGGCAACCCTGACCTGGGCAACCCGCGCATGTCGTGAATTGCAAAGCCGTTGGCATGAACTGCCAAGAAGCGGCGCGATGGCTTTCCTAGAGTCGATTCGTGGCGCAGGACCGCGCCAGCCCCCACGATGAACAGGAGACCCCCATGCCCCGACTTCACCCCCATCCCTGCGGCCTGCACGCGCTGGGCCTGCTGTGTCTGGCAGGCGCGGCCGCCGCCCAGTCGCCCACCTCGGTCACGCTGTTCGGCGTGATGGACGCCGGCATCAGCCGCTACAGCGTGCGCAGCGAATCCTGGGACACGGGCCCCGCGCGCTCGGCGCGGCAAAGCACCTGGGCGCTGTCGCCCTCGGGCAACCTGGCCAGCCGCATCGGCATACGCGCCAGCGAAGACCTGGGCGGCGGCCTCATGGCCGGCCTGTGGCTGGAGGCGCCGGTGGCCAATGACACGGGCGGCGGCGCGCTCAACTTCGGGCGGCGCGCCACCATCAGCCTGTCCGGCCGCCTGGGCGAGCTGCGCATGGGGCGCGATCACACGCCTTCGTTTCTGAACGACTGGGCCTTCGACCCCTTCACCGTCAACGGCGTGGGCACCAACCTGATCGCCGTGGTCAACAGCAACCTGGCCATCGCCCGCGCGCTGGCCACGGGCGGCCTGCTGGGCGGCGGGCTGTCGGCGGGCACGGACACCTATCTGCGCGCAGGCAATTCCATCGGCTATTTCCTGCCGCCGGGCCTGGGCGGCGTCTACGGGCAGGCGATGTATGCCTTTCCCGAGAACAGCTCGAAGCGGGGGCGCTACGCGGGTGCCCGCATCGGCTGGGCCATGGGGGCGGCCGATGTGGCGCTGGGCTATGGCGAGAACACCCTGGGCACCTCGGGCGCCGGCGCGGAAAAGATCCGCTCGCTGAACCTGGGCGGCTCCTATGACTTCGGCACTGTCAAGCTGTTTGGCGAATGGTCCGGCGTGCGCAACGAGCGGCGCGACGCCGGCACGCTGGCCGCCATCAACGACCGCTACCTGGGCGTGCTGGCCGGCGTGAACATCCCCGTGGGCCAGGGGGCGCTGCGCGCCTCCTATGCGCGCGTGCAGTTCAGGAATGGCCAGGGCCTGGCCGACGGCGATTCCTCGGTGAACAAGCTCGCCCTGGGCTATGTGCACCCGCTGTCCAAACGCACGGCGCTGTACGCCACGGTTTCGCGCATCAGCGTGGGCAACGGGCGCAACAACCCGGGCGTGATGGGCGTGACGCCGCTGGTGGTCAGCAACCCGGCCATCCTGCCCCAGCCCGGCTACCTGACCACGGGCGGCATGCAGCCGGCCGGCGCGCTCGGGCTGGACCTGGGCCTGCGGCTGATGTTCTGAACGGCCGGGCCCATAGTCCTGAACGGCCGTGCCAATAGCCGTGGCGCGCGGGTGCCCATCTTCGCCTGCGCTAATCTGCGCGGCATGAATGGATCTTCTGCATGGACCCTGGGTTGGCGCACCCTGTGGCGCGACCTGCGCGCGGGCGAGTTGCGCCTGTTGATCGTCGCCGTGATGCTGGCCGTGGCCGCGCTCAGCTCGGTGGGCTTTTTTGCCGACCGGCTGCAGGCGGGGCTGCAGCGCGATGCGCGCCAGCTGCTGGGCGGCGACGTGGTCGTGGTGGGCGACAACCCCACGGCGCCGGCCTTTGCCGAGCGCGCACGCGCCGAAGGGCTGCAGGCCCTGGAGACATCCAGCTTCCCGACCATGGCGCGCGCCAGCGACGCGCAAGGCGGCATGAGCCGCCTGGTGGCGCTCAAGAGCGTGCCCGAAGGTTATCCGCTGCGCGGCAGCCTGCGCGTGGCCGATGCCCCCGGCGCGGCCGACCGGGCCACGCGCGAGATACCGGCGCGGGGCGAGGCCTGGGTCGATGCGCCGCTGCTGGAGTCGCTGGGCATAGGCGTGGGGGACATGCTGCTGCTGGGCGACGCCCAACTGCGCGTGGCGCGCATCATCTCCATCGAGCCCGACCGGGGCGCGGGCTTCATGAACTTTGCGCCGCGCGTGATGATCACCTCCGCCGACCTTGCCGCCACAGGCC
The DNA here is from genome assembly GCF_018437695.1 of Delftia sp. WY8. Taxonomy (NCBI): domain Bacteria; kingdom Pseudomonadati; phylum Pseudomonadota; class Betaproteobacteria; order Burkholderiales; family Comamonadaceae; genus Delftia; species Delftia sp. WY8. The sequence continues at coordinate 1,954,705 of NZ_CP049795.1, read as the reverse complement.
TGGTGCAGCCGGCCAGCCGCATCACCTACCGCCTGGCCGTGGCCGGCGCGGGTGATGGCTCCGAGCCGGCCGTGCAGCGCTACCGCGTCTGGGCCGAGCAGCAGGCCAAGGCGCCCGGCGTGCATGGCGTGCGCGTGGAGTCGCTGGACAGCGGCCGCCCCGAGATGCGCCAGACGCTGGACCGCGCCGAGAAGTTCCTGAGCCTGGTCGCCCTGCTGGCGGCCCTGCTGTCGGCCGTGGCCGTGGCCCTGGCTGCGCGCGGCTTTGCCAACAGCCACCTCGACGCCTCGGCCATGCTGCGCGTGCTCGGCCAGAGCCAGCGGCGCATTGCAGGGGCCTATACGGTGGAGTTCGTGCTGGTCGGCCTGGCCTCCAGCGCCGCTGGCGTGCTGCTGGGCTGGGCCATTCACCATGTCTTCGTGCTGCTGCTGGCCGGTCTGGTGGAAACCGCCTTGCCCGCACCGGGCCTGTGGCCTGCGGCCTTCGGCGTGGGCATGGGGCTGACCCTGCTGCTGGCCTTTGGCCTGCCGCCCGTGCTGCAGCTGGCGCGCGTGCCGCCGCTGCGCGTCATGCGCCGCGACCTGGGCGCGCTCAAGCCTGCCTCGGTGGTGGTGCTGGCCGTGGGCGTGGCCGGTTTTGCGGCCTTGCTGCTGGCGGCCAGCCGCGACATCAAGCTGGGCCTGATCGCCGTGGGCGGCTTTGCCGTGGCCGTGCTGCTGTTCGCGGCCCTGGGCTGGCTGGCCGTGCAGGTGCTGCGCCGCCTGGTGCACGAGAGCACGGCGCCGCGCTGGCTGGTTCTGGCCACGCGCCAGATCGCCGCGCGCCCCGCCTATGCCGTGGTGCAGATCAGCAGCCTGGCCGTGGGGCTGCTGGCGCTCATGCTGCTGGTGCTGCTGCGCACCGACCTCATCGGCAGCTGGCGCCAGGCTACGCCGGCCAATGCGCCCAACCGCTTCGTCATCAACGTGCAGCCCGAGCAGGCCGAAGGTTTCCGCGCGGCGCTGGACAAGGCTGGCGTCACCTCCTATGACTGGTTCCCCATGATCCGGGGGCGTCTGGTCACCGTCAACGGCAAGTCGGTCAGCCCCGACGACTTCAGCGAAGACCGTGCCAAGCGCCTGGTGGACCGGGAGTTCAATCTCTCCACCACGGCGCAGGCGCCCGCACACAACCTGATCACGGCGGGCACCTGGACGCCTGGCGCCAAGGGCGAGATCAGCGTGGAGGACGGCATTGCCGAGACCCTGGGCCTCAAGCTCGGCGACACGGTGGGCTTCGACGTGGGCGGCGTGCCCAGCGAGGCGCGCATCACCAGCCTGCGCAAGGTGGACTGGGGATCGATGCGTGCCAACTTCTTCGTCATCTATCCCGTGGACCACCTGGACGACGTGGCCGTCAGCTACCTGGCCGCCTACCGCGCGCCGGACGTGGCGGGCTTCGACAACGCCCTGGTGCGCGAGTTTCCCAACATCACCAACGTGGACCTGAGCACCACGCTGGCCCAGGTGCAGCGCGTGCTGGACCAGGTGATACGCGCGGTGGAATTCCTCTTCGGCTTCACCCTGGCCGCCGGCCTGGTCGTGCTCTTCGCCGCCGTCACCGCCTCGCGCGAGGAGCGCGCCCGCGAGTACGCCATCATGCGCGCCGTCGGTGCCCAGGCCCGGCTGCTGGCGCAGGTGCAGCGCGCCGAGCTGGCCGGCGTGGGCCTGCTGGCGGGTTTCCTGGCCAGTTGTGCGGCGGGGGCCGTGGGCTGGGCCCTGGCGCGCTGGGTGTTCGAGTTCAACTGGACCGTGCCCTGGTGGGCTCCGCTGGCGGGGGCCGTTGCCGGGGCCTTGCTGGCCTGGATGGCGGGGTGGTGGGCGTTGCGGGAGGTGTTGAGGAGGCCTGTGATGGATACGTTGAGGCAGGTGGCTGAGTAGTCTTTGTGTTCTGTTTTTTGCCCCTGCCGAGCGGTTTCTTTTCGAGGCCGGGTCTCGGCCCGGCGGCCGACCTACTTTCTTATCGCGCGATAAGAAAGTAGGCAAAGAAGCGCGCCCCAAACTGCCCACGACCCCTTCGCTTCGCTACGGGGCGACCTGCGTTGGGCGGGATGCGGGGTGCGCCGTGAAACTCGTTACGCGCTGCGCGCTTCACTCAAACATCACGGCGAGTCAGATGACGAAGCAGCCCTGTCCTTCGGCAGGGCTGCCACCCCGCATCCCGCCCAACGCAGGCGTGGGCAGAAGGGGGGAGGCTGGGGAACAGCCAACAGCCAACAGCCAACAGCCAACAGCCAACAGCCAACAGCCAACAGCCAACAGCCAACAGCCAACGGCCAACGGCCAACGGCCGACAGCCGGCGCCGTCGCTCCGCTCGGCTTCAAACCGGGGCCGAGCGAAGCGAAGGCCCGAGCCAACTCCCCGTATGTCAGCGCCTGCGGCGTGGTGGTTGCGGGGTTGCAGTCCTGCCGAAGGACAGGACTGCTTCGTGATCTGACTCGCCGTGATGTTTGAACGTAGCGCGCAGCGCGAAGAGAGTTTCACGGCGAACCCCGCAACTGCCACGACGCAGGTTGCCCGCAGCGAAGCGGAGGGTCGCGGACATTCGGGTTGTACGTGTCAAGGACATGGGTAACAACTCAGCTCACAGACATGGGTAACACTTCAAGCTCACATAGTCCTTCTGGGGTCCTCGCACATCCTCTTCGTTGAAGCAGCCCAGTCGCACCGGCCCCAGATACACATCCCACTGGCCAGCGGCCACCTCCTGCATCCCGATCCACTGCCCCGCCAGCAGGTAGCCTATGTAGACCCGCAGCGCTCGCCAGTAGATCAAGCCGTTGTGGCTGACCCGAACCCTTTCCCAATGCTTCGGGTACTGCAGCTCGGGTAGCTTTGAGGGGTATGGCCTGGTCGAGTCGCTGTAATGCTGGGCCGGCATGCTTTGCTGCAAGGCCTCATGCGGGCGCTGCTGGTTGTAGTGCTCCACAAAGGCATCGAGCTGCATCTGCAATGCCGCTTTGTCCGCCGCAGGCTCTTTGCCCAGGGCATGCTTGAGCGTGCGGTGCATCCGCTCGTGGCGACCGTTTTGCTGTGGCTTGCCCCTCTCGATGCGCTCCGGCCTGATGCCCAGCCTTATCCACCATATCGCCAGGCGTGACAGGCCCGCCACGCCAGTAGTCGCGAACGGCGGACCGTTGTCACTGCGTATGCGCTCGGGCAGTCCGTATTGCCGAAACACCTGTTCGAAGCTGCGTTTGGCATCCTCGTAGTTGGGGCTGTCGTAGACATGCACGGCCAGCAAATAACGGCTGGCGTGGTCCATGATGGTCAATGGATAGCACCAGTGACCATCGGCTGTCTTGAACTGGCCTTTGTAGTCTGCACTCCACACCCCATTGGGCTGCTTGCTCGTTCGCAAGGGCTGGGCCGTAGGCACCGAGCGTCTGCGTACACGCCTGCTGCAAACAAGCCCCTCAGCCTTCAGCACGTTGTAGATGGTGGTTTTGCTGGGTGTCTCCTGTGGGCCCCAGCGCTGCAGGAGCAAAGCGTGCAGCTTCTTGGGCCCCATCTGTGACCTTTGCTGCGTGCGCAGCTCAATGATGGCCCGGCGCTGTGCATAGCTGATCGCCTGATTGTTCCCGTGGGGCCTGCGACTGCGTTCTTGCAATCCATCCATGCCCAGTTGGCGGTAACGCTCAACCCACTTGTAGGCCGTCTTGCGGCTGATGCCGTAGCGCCTGCACAGCTCGCTCAGCGGCGCACCACCGCGCAGGTGGTCGGCTATGAAGAGCAGTTTCTCGTCCATGGGTGCGCACTCCTTCCAGGGCATGGTGATCGCTCCTTGGCTGCTGTTGGCTCCAGCTGCCAAGCTTGGATCTGTTACCCATGTCCTTGTACTGATGTGTCACCTATGAGCGTGAGTCGTACCGGTCGCCTTCTTTGATCTGACCTTTCTTGGCGAATCAAGAAAGGGCAGTCGGCCGCCGGGCCGAGACCCGGCCTCGAAAAACAACCACCCGGCAGGGGCAGAAACGAGCAACACCAGGGGCAGAAACGAGCAACACCAGGGGCAGAAACGAGCAACAGCAGGGGACGGCCCCGTTCAAGACTCCTTGAACAGCCTCTCCCCCACAAAATCCACAAACGCCCTCACCTTAGGCGACAACTGCCGGCTCGACGCCCACAGCGCCGAAAACTGCCCCGTGTGCGTCAGGTCCTCCGCCAGCACCCGCTGCAGTTCGCCACGCCCCAGTGCATCCCGCGCCAGGAAGTCCGGCATATAGGCCAGCCCCATGCCCGCCACGGCCGCGCCCAGCATGGCTTCCATGTTGTTGCAGATCAGGGCGGCGGGCAGGTGGGGCGGCATGCCGGGCAGCACCCATTCCTCCAGCTTGCCGCTGCTCAGGAAGCGGTAGCGCAGGCAGCTGTGCTGTGCCAGTTCGGCGGGGGATTGCGGTATGCCCCGTGCCGCCAAGTAGGCGGGCGAGCCGGCCAGGATGAAGCGGAACGGCCCCAGCCGGCGCGCGACCAGGCGCGAGTCGGCCAGTTCGCCGCTGCGGATGACCACGTCCAGGCCGGCCTCGACCACGTCCACCAGGTGGTCGTTGAAGTCCAGGTCCAGGTCAACCTCCGGGTACAGGGCCTGGAACTCGGGCAGCACAGGCAGCAGGAAGCGGTAGCCGATGGTGGGCAGGCTCACGCGCAGCCGTCCGCGCGGCGCCTCGGCGGCGGCCTGCATGGTGGCGCGCGCATCGTGCAGTTCATCCAGGATGCGGCGGCAGCGCTCATGGAACAGCGCGCCTTCCTGTGTGAGCCGCACCTGGCGCGTGGTGCGCTGGAACAGGCGCAGGCCCAGTTGCTTTTCCAGCCGCGCCACGTTCTTGCCGACGGCCGAGGCCGAGATGCCCAGGGCGCGCCCGGCCTCGGCAAAGCTCAGCAGGTCGGCTGCACGCACAAAGGATTCGAGTCCGCTGAAGCTGTCCATGTCGATTGCCAACCTGGGGTTGGGAGTGTGGGGAGTCTGGCGCCTATTTTCACGGCATTGCAGCGCTTTTATCGTTCATGCATGCCTGGCCATGTGCGGCCGGGAAATTGCGAAAGCCTTGCCAACCATGTCCTCCTGCCTGACTTCTTCCCGCGCACCGGGTGCGCTCCACGGTACAGCGCGACCGCATGCGTCCCCGGTCTGGGTGCTGTTGTCGGTCTGCCTTGCGGCGCTGGCGATGCCCCTGAGCTTTACCGGACCGGCCGTGGCCCTGTCTGCGCTGCGCGAGGCGCTGGGCGGCGGGCCGTTGGCGCTCAACTGGGTGACGAATGCCTTCATGCTGAGCTTTGGCGCCACGCTGATGGCGGCTGGCGCGCTGGCCGATCTGCACGGGCGGCGGCGCGTTTTCCTGACCGGGCTGGGCGTGGTGCTGGCCAGTGCGCTGGCCCAGGCCTGCCTGGGCGGGCAGGGGGCCATTGTCGTGTTCAACCTGCTGCGTGCGCTGCAGGGCCTGGGCGCGGCGGCCGCGCTGGCGGGCGGCACGGCGGCGCTGGCCCAGGTGTTCGACGGGACGGCGCGCATGCGTGCCTTCAGTGGCGTGGGCACGTCGTTCGGCGTGGGCCTGGCCTTCGGTCCGTTGCTGTCGGGCTGGTTGCTGGGCGTGGCGGGCTGGCGCGGCGTGGTGCTTTGCGTGGCCGCCGTGGCGCTGGCCGCGCTGGTGCTGGGACTGCGCTGCATGCCTGAGTCGCGCAATCCGCAGGCGCAGCGGCTGGACCGGGCCGGTGCGCTGCTGTTCACCGCAGCCCTGGCGCTGCTGACCTGGGGCGTGCTGCAGGGGCCGGAGGCGGGCTGGTCCAGCGGGGCGGCGCTGCTGCCGCTGGCCGGTGCCGCGCTGGCGCTGGCGGCCTTTGTGGGCGTGGAGCGGCGCGTGCAGCAGCGCACGGGGCAGCCCATGCTGGACCTGTCGCTGTTTCGCTATCCGCGTTTCGTGGGCGTGCAGTTGCTGGCGGGTGCGCCGGCCTATGCCTTCGTGGTGCTGCTGGTGCTGCTGCCGGTGCGCTTCATCGGCGTGGAGGGCATGGGGCCGCTGCAGGCGGGGCAGCTGATGTTTGTGCTGTCCCTGCCCATGCTGTTCGTGCCGTTGCTGGCGGGCTGGCTCACGCGCTGGGTTTCGGCCGCGCTGCTGTGCCTGGCGGGGTTGCTGGTGTGCGCGGCGGGCCTGCTGTGGCTGGGCGGGTGCGCGCCGGGCACGGCCTTTGCGCAGATGGCGCCTCCGCTGCTGCTGATCGGCCTGGGCATCGGGCTGCCCTGGGGTTTGATGGATGGCCTGGCCGTGAGCGTGGTGCCCAGCGAGCGCGCCGGCATGGCCACAGGCATTTTCAGCACGGTGCGCGTGGCGGGCGAGGGCATGGCGCTGGCGCTGGTGGGCGCGGGCCTGGCGGCACTGCTGTCATGGCGGCTGTCGGCACTGGCTGCCCCACTGGCGCCGCAGGCGCTGGCGGCCACCGGCCCGGCCGCGCAGTTGCTGGTGACGGGTGATCTCGCCGGCGCGCTGTCGCTGCTGCCCGGCCTGCCTGCATCGGCCGTGCTGGCCGCGTATGGCCAGGCCTTTTCCACCTTGCTCGATGTGCTGGCCGGCATCACCGTGCTGACGGCGCTGGGCGTGTATGCCTTCTTGCGGGCCGGCACGCACGCAAGCACGGACATGGCACATGCCTGACAATCGCGGGTTTCACTCAGCCGCCAGCCGCTTCCAGTCATGTCCGAGGAATCCCAGAACAACGCGCCCCAGACCCCCTATGAATGGATCGGCGGCGAGCCCAGGGTGCAGGCCCTGGTGGACCGTTTCTACGATCTGATGGACCTGGAGCCCGGCTATGCCGAACTGCGTGCCGCCCATGGCAGCACGCTGGCCGACGCGCGCCAGAAGCTGTTCTGGTTCCTGTGCGGCTGGCTGGGCGGCCCTGACCATTACCAGGAACGCTTCGGCCATCCGCGCCTGCGCATGCGCCACATGCCGTTTTCCATCGGCATCCTGGAACGCGACCAGTGGGTGGCCTGCATGGACCAGGCCATGGGCGAGACCGGCGTGCCCGAGGAGTTGCGCGTGCGCCTCAAGGCCAGCTTCATGAACACGGCCGACTGGATGCGGAACCGGTAGCAGGTGGCTGCCCCCGGCGCTGCTGAAAAAAAGGGCCGGCCCCTGCGGGAGGCCGGCCCAAGCAGCAATCGGAGCCGGTGTCAGAGCTTCTCGTCGCGCATGTAGTACCAGTGGTACAGGAACCGCTGCCCCAACCGGCGAAACGGCGCAAACGCGGGCGAACGCACCATGTTGAAGACGTTCGGATACTCCAGCTCCGAGTTGTAGATGGGCAGCTCGAAGGTCTTGCTCTGGCGGCCTGCGATGCGCTCGGCCATGCGACGGCCCGCGTGGGCCGAGAAGGAGACGCCGTTGCCGCCATAGCCCACGGCGTAGAAGATGCTCTGGCCCGGGTCGGGCTGGAAGACGCGCGGCATCATGTCGTGGCTCACATCGACCCAGCCCCACCAGGAGTAGTCGATGGTGATGCCCTTGAGCGCCGGGAACTTGCGGTGCAGGCCGTCCACCAGTTTGGCCATGTGGATGGGGTTGGGCGCATCGGCACCCGTGACGGCGCTGCGGCTGCCGATCTGCACGCGGTTGTCGGGCAGGCGGCGGTAGTAAAAGCGCAGCGTGCGCGTGTCGGTGATGACCTGGGTGGTCTTGAAGCCGGTGGCCTCCAGCTCCTGCTCGGTCAGCGGCCGCGTGACCAGCGAGTTCGAGAGGATGGGCATGATCTTGGAGCGCAGGCTGCCATGCAGGGCGTTGCTGGTGTAGCCGCCCGTGGCAAAGCCCACGGCGCGCGCCCGCACGGTGCCGCCGGGCGTGCGCAGGTGGTGCACGCCGTTGCGCGTCTCGACGCCCAGCACCGGGCTGGCCGGGTGCACCTTGACGCCCAGCTCCCGCGCCTTGCGCAGGTAGCCGAAGGCCAGCTTGAGCGGGTGCACGCCGATGCCGTCGGGCTCGTGCATGGCGCCATGGCTGTCGGCATCGTTCACATAGTCGCGGCGCAGCTCCTCGGGGCTGAGCATGCGGGCGTCGTAGCCGAAGACCTCGCGCATGATCTGGGTCTCGTTGCGCAGGAAATCGAGCTTCTTTTCGCGGTGGGCGATGTAGAGGTGGCCGCCGGGCTGGGGCTCGCACTCGGGGAATTCGGCCACCAGGTCCTTGAAGGTCTGGAAGCCCTCGCGGATCTCGGCGTCGAGCTTGAGCGCCACGTCCTTGCCCCAGCGTGCGATCCACTGCGAGCGGTACAGGCGCCCGCTGGCGTTCTGCCCCTGGCCGCCATTGCGGCTGGTGCAGCCCCAGGCGGTCTGGTTGGCGTCCAGCACCACGGCGCGGATGCCGTGCTCGCGCGCCAGGAACAGGGCCGTGGCCAGGCCCGTGAAGCCCGAGCCGACGATGGCCACGTCCACGTCCATGTCGCCGGTGACCGGGCCGTCATCGTCTGGCGGGCGTCCCGCCGTGCCGACCCAGTAAGTGGGCGCATAGCCCGTGCCGTGGCCCGGGTTGGCAGCCACCAGCGGGTCGTACTGAGGGTCGTAGGGACGCAGGTGGCTGGGGCGGATGTCCTCGGCTTTCATGGCGGATGTCTCCTGGTGCGGCGGCTTGGGATCTGCCGCTTTTTGCTATGGATTCGGTGGAATGGGGCCAGTGCCGGCGAGCCCTGCAAGGCGGTGCACCGACGATGGAATCAGCATAGCCAGCAGGCCATGGAGCCAGTTAGCGCCACAGCCCAGCTTTCGATAGAGCCAGCGGCGGCCGGTGCGCGCGCCTGGACCTAACGATTGATGGCATCTGGTTCTAACGGGTCCGTGTGCCTGCTACCTACCATGGCCCATCGACATTTCGATGACGCGGCGCGGCGGCCCTGCCCGGGCCCGGCGCCGTGGGACCCACCACAGACAAGGAGACAGCATGAGCGCAGACACCAACCCTCCCGACGCACAGTTCCTGGCCCGCTTCGCCGAGGCCTGGAACCGCCACGACATCGAGGCCCTGATGGACTTCATGGCCGATGAATGCGAGTTCCACGCCGTGGCCGGCCCCGACCTCATGGGCCGCAGCTTCATCGGCCGCCAGGCCGTGCGCGAGGGCTTCCAGATGGCCTGGCAGGCCTTTCCCGATGCGGCCTGGCTCGATGGAGACCACTTCGTGCAGGGCGACCGTGGCGTGTCCGAGAGCACCTTCAAGGGCACCAAGGCCGACGGCCTGCGCGTGGAAGCGCGCATGGTGGATGTCTTCACCTTCAAGGACGGAAAGATCGCCGTGAAGAACGCCTTCCGCAAGGACCGCCCGCCGGTGGCGGCCGCCTGACGGCGCGGGGCCTTGCGGCCCCGTGCCACCGGGAACACCGGATACGCCACGGCAAGGCGCGCACCTGCGCAGCCACCACAACAGAGCATCAGCCGTGGCGCCTGAATAAAACAGGAGACAAGACATGATCGGAAATCAGCACGCCTCTTCACCGGGGCTTTCGCACGGGCTCAAGGAACGCCACATGACCATGATCGCCCTCGGTGGCGTCATCGGTGCCGGGCTGTTCGTGGGCAGCGGCGTCGTCATCAAGTCGGCCGGGCCGGCCGCGATTCTTTCCTTCCTCATCACGGGCCTGCTCGTGGTCCTGGTCATGCGCATGCTGGGCGAGCTGGCCTGCTCCATGCCCGGGGGAGGCTCGTTCTACGAGTTTGCGCGCGAGGCCTGGCGTGACCGCCCCGGCGTGGGCCGGCTGGCAGGCTTTCTGACGGGCTGGATGTACTGGTACTTCTGGGTCATCGTCGTGGCGCTGGAGGCCGTGGCCGGAGCCGACCTGGTGCGCTACTGGCTGCCCGATGTGCCCAACTGGAGCATCAGCCTGGTGCTGCTGGTGATGCTGACGCTGACCAACCTGGTGTCGGTCAAGTCCTTTGGCGAGTTCGAGTTCTGGTTCGCCTCCATCAAGGTGGCGGCCATCGTGGTCTTCCTGTTCGTGGCCGGCGTCTACGTGCTGGGCCTGACGCCCGCCTCGCAGGGCATGCACTTCGGCAACCTCACCGGCAACGGCGGCTTCATGCCCAACGGCATCGTGCCCGTGCTGACCGGGGCGGTGGCGGCCACGGGCTTTTACTTCGGCGCCGAGATCGTGACCATTGCCGCCGCCGAGACGGCCGAGCCGCAGAAGGCCGTGGCCAAGGCGACCAACTCGGTGATCACGCGCGTGCTGGTGTTCTATGTGGGCTCCATCTTCCTGGTGGCCTGCCTGGTGCCCTGGAATGCGGGCGGCATTGCCACGCCGTATGTCAGCGCGCTCAACACCATGGGCGTGCCGGCCGCCGCGCAGATCATGAATGCCATCGTGCTGACGGCCGTGCTGTCGGCGCTGAACTCGGGGCTGTATGCGTCATCTCGCATGCTGTTCGCGCTGACGCGGCGCGGCGACGCGCCCCAGGCGCTGGCCAAGGTCAGCCGCAATGGCGTGCCCACGCGGGCCATCCTGGTGGCCACGCTGTTCGGCTACGGCGCCGTGGTGATGTCCTATGTGTCGCCCGACAAGGTGTTTGCCTTCCTGGTCAACTCCTACGGCACGGTGGCGATCTTCGTCTACATCCTGATCGCCATCTCGCAGCTGCGCCTGCGCGCCCGGCTGGAGCGCGAGGCGCCCCACCAGCTCAAGGTGCGCATGTGGTGCTATCCGTACCTGACCTGGTTCGCCATCTTCGGCATGCTGTCCATCGTCATCGCCATGGCCTTCATCCCCGAGCAGCGCACGCCGCTGGCGCTGGGCGTGGCCAGCCTGTGCATTTTGCTGCTGGCCTACGCCGTGCGGCAGTTCCTGCAGCGCGGCGTGGCGCCCGTGGTGACATCGCTGTCCGAGGCTGCGCGGCCCGAGCCGCAGAAGTATTGACCCAGGGGCGACGGGACCGGCAGGGCCGGTCCCGGCCATTCCTGGCGTTACTTCTCGGGCTGCTCCTCACGGATCGCATCGGCCAGGGCCTTCACGCCCTGGCCGATGTCGTTGGCGGGTATGGATTGGTAGCCCATGCGCATGTAGCTGCCGGGCGTGCCCGGGCGGGCGAAGAACACATCGCCGGGCTCGATGAGCACGCCGTGCGCTGCGGCGCGCTGCGCCAGGGCTTCGACAGGAATGTGGTCGGGCAGTTGCACCCAGCACGAGCCGCCGCCGCGCACGGGCGTGATGCGGCAGCCGGGCGCATGCTCGGCCATGGCGGCCGTCAGCGCCGCGTGCCGCTCCTTCTGCGCCTGGGCCAGGCGCCGCTGCTGGGCCTCGTAGTGGCCCAGGGAGATGAACATGGCCAGCGTGCGCTGCACGAAGGTGGCGGGGTGGCGGATCATGAGCCGGCGCAGTGCGCGCAGCTCGCGGATCAGCTCGGGCGCCGCCACGATGTAGCCCACGCGCAGGCCCGGCGCCAGGCTCTTGGACAGGCTGCCCACGTAGATCACGCGGTTGCTGCGGTCCAGGCTCTTGAGTGCCGGGATGGGCTGGCCGTCGAAGCTGCTCTCGCTCTCGTAGTCGTCCTCGATGAGGATGATGTCGTGCGCCTCGGCCATCTCCAGCAGCGCCTCGCGCCGGGCCAGCGGCATGGTCACGCCCGTGGGGCACTGGTGGCTGGGCGTCACGTAGAGGTAGTCCAGCTGGCGCAGCAGCGGCGTGACCGGCAGGCCCTGGCCGTCCACCGGCAGCGGGATGACCTGGGAGGTGCGGCTGCTGAAGATGTTGCGCGCGTCGGGGTAGCCGGGCTCCTCGATGCCCACGGCCGTGCCCTCGCGCATCAGCAGGTCGGCCACCATGTAGAGGGCGTGCTGCGCACCCACGGTGATGATCAGCTCGTCGGCCGAGGCCCAGACGCCGCGCCTGGGCAGGATCTTGGTCTGCACCTGCTGGATCAGCATCTCGTCGTCGCGCGCGATCTGGTCGGGCGCCCACTGGCGTATGTCCAGCACGCCCAGGGCCTTGAGGCAGCATTCGCGCCAGGCGGCCGTGGGAAACAGCTCCTTGTCGAACTGGCCGTACAGGAAGGGATAAGGGTAGCGCTGCCAGTCCTCTTCCTTGACGATGCTGCGCTGCTGGCTGGGCAGCAGCCACAGGCGCCGCGACCAGTCGGTGCGGCGGCCTTCGCCAGGGGGGCTGCTGGCCGCAGCGCCGCCCGGCGTGCGCCCCTTGAGTACGTCGGGATGGATGAAGTGGCCCTTGCGCTGGCGGCTCAGCAAAAAGGCTTCCTCGGCCAGCTGCTGGTAGGCCAGCACCACGGTGATGCGTGCCACGCCCAGGTGGCGCGCCAGCTCGCGGCTGGAGGGAATGGATTCGCCGGGTGCGAGGATGCCCGAGAGGATGGCATCGACCAGCATCTCGCGGATCTGGCCCTGCAGGCTCAGGGAGGGGCGGGCGCTGCGGCGAAACAGCTGCCCCCACATGGCGCCCTCGGGCGGTTGCGGCTGCGTGGCCGCGCGCTTGTCTGTCATGTCTTGTCGTTTCCGCCGCTGCGGCGGGCCGCTCGCTGTGTTTGTCTCCCGCGCAGGTGCAGGGCAGGGCCTGCATCCGCGACCGGCCAATATAGGCCAGCGCGGTGCGCCACGGGGCCCGGAGTTTGCGATGGTTGCAATTTTTGCGGAGAGGCCAGAAATTGATATACAATCGTTGTCTTGGCGGCTGTAGCTCAGCTGGATAGAGTACTTGGCTACGAACCAAGGGGTCGTGGGTTCGATTCCTGCCAGCCGCACCAAAACGACAAGCCTCAGAACTGCAAAGTTCTGAGGCTTTTTCGTTTCAGGCGCCCGCACAGGCCCGCACAGAGGCCGTGGCCATGGTTCAGGCGCTGGTCAACGGTTATTTTTCGATATTTTCATGGTTTTCCGTAGGCGTTCAAAAAGCACGCTATAATTCGAAGCTTGGCGGCTGTAGCTCAGCTGGATAGAGTACTTGGCTACGAACCAAGGGGTCGTGGGTTCGATTCCTGCCAGCCGCACCAAAACGACAAGCCTCAGAACTGCAAAGTTCTGAGGCTTTTTCGTTTGTGCCCAGTTGGTGTCGAGGTTTGTTCGGCGTCTTCGCCTGCTGCGGTGATCTGTGTGAAGATCGGCTCCCTATGAGCAAGGCTTTCACCAAGGAATCCGACGGCGACGACGATGATGAAGTCGGCCTGCCGCCCTTGCCGCCGGGCGGCAAGAACTACATCACGCCCCAGGGCTTCGCGCGGCTCAAGGGCGAGCTGCTGGACCTGATCGACAACGAGCGCCCGCGCATCGTGGAGATCGTGCACTGGGCGGCCAGCAATGGAGACCGCTCCGAGAACGGCGACTATCTGTACGGCAAGAAGCGCCTGCGCGAGATCGACCGGCGCATCCGCTTCCTGACCAAGCGGCTGGAGATCGCCGAGGTGGTCGATCCCTCCGTGCATGCCGGCAGCGAGCAGATCTACTTCGGCGCCACCGTCACCTACGTCGATGACGAAGGCGAGGAGCGCACCATCACCATCATGGGCATCGACGAGGCCGACAGCGCACGCCAGCAGGTCAGCTGGATCGCACCCGTCTCGCGCGCCCTGCTCAAGGCCCGTGTGGGCGACGAGGTGGCCCTGCCCACCCCCGCAGGTGTGCGCACGCTGGAAGTGCTGGACGTCACCTACCCGGAGCCGGGCAGCGCCGCCGGGTGAGCGTTCAGGGCTGCAGTTTCTGCAGCAGCTCCAGCGTGGGATAGCCGTCGGCCACCAGGCCCTGGCTTTGCTGGAACTGGCGCAGGCCCGCGCGCGTGGCCGGGCCCATCACGCCATCGGCCGTGCCGGCTGAAAATCCCCGTTCGTTGAGCGCGGCCTGCAAGGCGCGCAACTGCTCGCGCGACAGCGGTGCCAGATCGCGTGGCCAGGCCGCCTGCACGCCCGGGCCGCCGGCCAGTTGCTGCGACAGCAGGCCCACGCCCAATGCGTAATTCACGGAGTTGTTGTAGCGCAGGATGGTGCGGAAGTTGGCGCCCACCATGAAGGCCGGGCCACGCGCGCCGGCCGGTGCGATCACGCTGGCATCGGCCATGGCGGGCAGGGCGGAGCCGTCCACGGCCTGCACGCCCTCGGCCGCCCATTGCGCGCTGTCCTGGCGCACGCTGGTCTCGGCGCGTGCATGGTCAAAGCCTGCCGGCAGGCGCACTTCCACGCCCCAGGGCTCGCCCGTCTTCCAGCCCGAATGGGCCAGGTAGTTCGCCGTGGAGGCCGTCACATCGGGCAGGCTGCCCCAGATGTCGCGGCGGCCATCGCCATCGGCATCCACCGCATAGGCCAGGAACACGGAGGGCAGGAATTGCGTGTGGCCCATGGCCCCCGCCCAGGAGCCGATCATGTGGGCCGCATCGATATCGCCGTTGTCGATGATGCGCAGGGCTGCAAGCAGCTCCTTTTGCGCCCAGGCGGCGCGCCGGCCGTCAAAGGCCAGCGTGGCCAGCGCATCGACCGTGGGGAAGTTGCCGAAGTTGCCGCCGAAATTGCTTTCCATGCCCCAGATGGCGGCGATCACCTCGGCCGGCACGCCATAGCGCTGGCTGGCCGACTGCAGCGGTGCAGCCGCTTCGCGCAGCTTGGCGCGGCCCTGGGCAATGCGCTGGGCGGATACGGCGCTGTCCAGGTACTGCCAGGGCGTGCGCGTGAATTCGGGCTGCGAGCGGTCCAGCTGCACCGCGCGCCGCTGCAGCCGGGCCGGCTCCAGCGCGCTGCTCACGGTCTTGGCGGAGATGCCGGCCTCCAGCGCCTTGCGCGCAAAGTCCCGCTTCCAGGCCTCGAAGCTGGCGGCCTCGGCCTGCTGGGACGCCTCTTGCGCGCCGCTTGCCTCGGCAGCAGGCGCTGCGGCCGGGCCGGCCTGTGCCGCCGCGGCAGGGGCGGCCGCAGCCGTGGAGTTTGCCGCAGCGGAAGCTGGCGCTGGCACCGGCGTGGGCGCAGGTCGGGAGGCGCAGCCGGCCAGCAGAGCGGCAGTCAGGGCGGTGGCCAGTCCGGCGCGGGTCAGCATGTGGGGGCCGTTGGCGTTGCTGGGGACGGGGGCGGTGGCATGTGCGTGGGGCATGCAGCCATTGTCTCCGCTGCGCCCTGGCGCTGAATGCAACACGGTGTTTCCGCGCCAAGCCATCCATGGATCGCTATGCTGTGCTCCCATGACTGCTGCACCATCGCCCTCCCTGTCCCCGCCTGTGCAGGATGCCGCGCAGGCGCTGCGTGCCCTGCTGCGCCCTGGCCAGCGCTGGCTGGTGCTGACGGGCGCAGGTTGCAGCACAGGCTCGGGCATTCCGGACTACCGCGATGCGGCGGGGCAGTGGAAGCGGCCCCAGCCCGTGACGCTGCAGGCCTTCATGGGCAGCCATGCCACGCGCCAGCGCTATTGGGCGCGCAGCCTGCTGGGCTGGCCCGTGATGGCGCAGGCCCGGCCCGGCCCGGCCCATGAGGCGCTGGCGCTGCTGCAGCAGCGCGGATGGATGGCCGGCCTGGTCACCCAGAACGTGGATGGCCTGCATACGGCGGCAGGCAGCGAGGGTGTCATCGACCTGCACGGCCGCATTGCCGCCGTGCGCTGCATGGGTTGTGGCGCCGGCATGGAGCGCGCCGCGCTGCAGGCCATGCTGCTGGAGCGCAACCCCGGCTGGGCCGGCCTGAGCGCCCAGGCCGCGCCCGACGGCGATGCCGACCTGGAGGGGCGCGACTTCAGCCGCTTCGACGTGCCGGCCTGCCCGCACTGCGGCGGCGTGCTCAAGCCCGATGTGGTGTTCTACGGGGAAGGCGTGCCCAGCCAGCGGGTGCAGGCCGTGCGCGCCATGCTGCAGCAGGCCGGCGGGCTGCTGGTCGCCGGTTCTTCGCTGATGGTGTATTCAGGCCTGCGCTTCGCGCATGAGGCCGTGGCCCAGGGCAAGCCGGTGGCCGCCATCAACCAGGGCCGCATGCGCTCCGAGGATTTGCTGGCCCTCAAGATCGAGCAGGACTGCGGCCCGTTTCTGCAGCAGCTGGCCCAGGACCTGGCGCAATGAAAAAGCCCCGCAGGAGCGGGGCAGTGTTCATCAGGGGATGACGCGCGATGCGCGCACCACCGAATGCACGCGGCGCAGGTTGCGCAGCGCGGACTCCACCTGCTGGTTGTCGTGCACCGAGATCACGAAGCACAGGTCCGTGGTGCTCATGGCGGCCTCGTCGGCCATGTCCACGCGCAGGATGTCCACCTCGGCGCCGGCCAGCTCGGCTGCCACGCGGGCGAGCACGCCCTTGCCGTTGTTGACGGTGACGACGATGCGGGCCTCGAAAAGGCGCGCGGCATCGATGTCATCTGCCCATTCCACGACAATGAAGCGGTCGCTGTCCTTTTCCTGCAGGCGCTGTGCGATCTTGCACTGCGCGTGGTGCACGATCAGGCCTTCGCCGCTGCCCAGATAGCCCACGATGGCGTCGCCCGGCACGGGCCGGCAGCACTGCGCGTAGTGGATGGAGCCCTGGTTGGAGCCGTCCAGCAGCACGGCGCCCTGGAAGGGCCGGTTGCTGGCATTGAAGCGTTCGCGCGTGAGCAGCAGGGCGTCGGGCCGGTGGCCGTGGCGCGCCATCAGCGCCGTCAGGCGCGAGGCCACCAGCGATGCAATGCGCCGGCCCATGCCGATGTCCACCATCAGGTCGGCGCGGCTGCGGCTGCCTGCCATGCGCAGCACTTCGTCCCACAGCGCCTGGTTGGCTTCATCGGCCGGCGGCACGGCGTCCATGCCTTCGGCGCGCATGGCCTGGGCCAGCAGGTTCTCGCCCAGGCGTGCCGATTCGCTTTGCGCGGCCGACTTCAGGTAATGGCGGATCTTGGAGCGCGCGCGGCCGGTCTTGACGAAGCCCAGCCAGGCCGGGTTGGGCGTGGCGTCTTCGGAGGTGACGATCTGCACCACGTCGCCGCTCTTGAGTTCGGTGCGCAGCGGCACTTCCTCGTTGTTGATGCGCGCGGCGGTCATGTGGTTGCCGACCTTGCTGTGGATCGCATAGGCGAAGTCCACCACGGTGGCACCGCGCGGCATGGCCATGATCTCGCTCTTGGGCGTGAACACGTAGACGGCGTCGGGGAACAGGTCCACCTTGACGTGGTCCCAGAACTCGGCGGCATCGCGCGTCTCGTTCTGGATGTCCAGCAGCGATTGGAGCCACTGCGTGCCCAGCTGCTCGGAATCGTGGCCGGGCTGGGCCTTGTAGAGCCAATGGGCGGCCACGCCGGCCTCGGCGACGATGTGCATTTCCTCGGTGCGGATCTGGAACTCGATGTTCACGCCCGAGGGGCCCACCAGCGTGGTGTGCAGCGACTGGTAGCCATTGTTCTTGGCAATGGCGATGTAGTCCTTGAAGCGGCCCGGCATGGGCTTGTACATCTGGTGCAGCACGCCCAGCGCCGTGTAGCAATCGATCACGCGCGGCAAGATGATGCGAAAGCCGTAGATGTCCGTCACCTTGGCAAAGCTCAGCTGGTTCTTCTCCATGCGCAGATAGAGCGAATACAGCGTGCTTTCACGGCCGGCAAGGCGGGCCTGCAGCCCCGCGCCGGCAAACTCGGCATTGACCTCGTCCTGCACGCGCTGGACCAGGTCGCGGCGTCGCTTGCGCGAGCGGGCGATGGCTTTTTCCAGCGTGGCGTAGCGCCAGGGATGCAGATGGCGGAAGGCCAGGTCCTGCAGCTCGCGGTAGGTCTGGTTCAGCCCCAGGCGGTGGGCGATGGGTGCGTAGATCTCCAGCGTTTCCGACGAGATGCGGCCCCACTTGCTGCGCGGCATGTCGCCCATGGTGCGCATGTTGTGGGTGCGGTCGGCCAGCTTGATCAGGATTACGCGCACATCGCGCGCCATGGCCAGCAGCATCTTGCGGAAGGATTCCGCCTGGTTCTCTTCGCGCGTGTTGAACTGCAGCTTGTCCAGCTTCGTGAGGCCGTCGACCAGCTCGGCCACGTCCTGGCCGAAGCGCTGGGCGAGATCGGCCTTGGTGACGCCGCAGTCTTCCATCGCATCGTGCAGCAGCGCGGCCATCAGGGCCGGGGCGTCGAGCTTCCAGCTCGCGCACAGCGCCGTGACCGCGATGGGATGGGTGATATAGGGTTCGCCGCTGCTGCGCCACTGGTCGCTGTGGGCCTGGTCGGCGAAGGCATAGGCTTCGCGCACCTGCTCGATGCTGGTGGCATCCAGGTATCCCAGGTGCTCCATCAGTCCGGCAAAGGCATTGGCCGACACGGCGGTTGCCTGCTCTGCAGACATGCGCTCGGGCCGGGGTGGCGGTACGGGATCAGAGGGGGCTGTGAACGAAGTCAAGGCCGCTTTCATGACTTAAATGTAGCGTGCATGCTGGTTTGTGCAGGCTTCATGTAAAAAAAGCACCGCTGTGCGGTGCTCTTTGTGGGGCCATTGTGTTGCTTTGCAGCAAATCAGCCCGGAACCTTCTTCAGCATCTCGATGCCGACCTTGCCTTCGGCGATCTCGCGCAGCGCGGTGACGCCGGGCTTGTTCTTGGTTTCGATCTTGGGCGTGTGACCCTGGCTCAGCATGCGTGCGCGGTAAGTGGCGGCCAACACGAGCTGGAAGCGGTTAGGGATCTGCTCCAGGCAGTCTTCAACAGTGATGCGTGCCATCAGGATCTCCGGGAAACGTCAGTTGGGTTCAGAAATATTGAGAGACTCGAAGGTCTCTGCGCGGCGGCTGCGCTGAGCCGCATACTTGAGGCGCTGTGCGTGGATGATCGTCTTGAGATCAAACAGTGCGCTCTCGAACAATTCGTTGATTATAACGAAGTCGAATTTCGCCACCTGGGCCATCTCCTCGGCCGCGTTCTTCAGGCGCAGCTCGATCACCTCGGGCGCGTCCTCGCCCCGGTTTTCCAGGCGGGCACGCAGCTCGTCCCAGCTGGGCGGCAGGATGAAGATCAGCACGGCGTTCGGAAACGCTTGCTTGACCTGCAGTGCGCCCTGGTAGTCGATCTCCAGCAGCACGTCGGTGCCGACCTGGATGCGCTCTTCCAGCGCCTTCTTGGCCGTGCCGTAGCGGCGGCTGTGCACGTTCGCCCATTCGACGAAGGCGTTGTTCGACACCATGGCGTCGAACTCCTGGTCGGAGACGAAGTAGTACTCGCGGCCGTGCTTTTCCTGGCCACGCGGCGCGCGCGTGGTGTGGGAGACGGAAGGGGAGACGCGCGCATCGAACTCGCGCAGCGCGCGCACCAGGCTGGACTTGCCGGCCCCGCTGGGGGCCGAGACGACAAAGAGGTTTCCGGGGTAATCCATGGAATTTTGCGCAGTGTGTTCACGCATGGGCATCTGTGTTGGGCTTATTCGATGTTCTGCACCTGCTCGCGCATCTGCTCGATCAGCACCTTCATGTCCACGCTGATGCGGGTCAGCTCCAGCGTGGCGGACTTGGAGCCCAGCGTATTGGCTTCGCGGTGCAGTTCCTGGATCAGGAAGTCCAGGCGCTTGCCGATCTCGCCGCCCTTCTTGAGCAGGCTCTGGATCTCGTCCAGGTGCGAGTCCAGGCGGGTGACTTCCTCGGCCACGTCGATGCGGATGGCAAAGGCGGTGGCCTCGGTCAGGGCGCGGTCCTGGGCGGCTTCGGGCGCCACGGCGCCTTCGGCCAGGGCCATCGCTTCCTTCCAGCGCTCCATGAAGCGCAGGCGCTGCTGCTCCACGAGCTGGGGCACCAGGGGCGTGGCATCTGCCGCGAGCTTGCGCAGCTGCGCGATGCGGTCCAGCAGCATGGTGGCCAGGCGCTTGCCTTCGCGGGCGCGGGCCTCCAGCAGTTCGGTCAGGGCCTGCTCTGCCAGCGTGGGCAGCACGCTGCTCCAGTCAACGGCCGAGTTGCCGCTGCCGCTGGCCAGGCGCAGGGCGTCGGAGACGGACAGGCTGCGGGCGTCGGGCAGCCAGGACTGGACAGTGTCCTGGAGCATGGCCAGGCGCTGCAGCATGGCGGTGGAGGGGTCGGGCAGGGAGTTGCCGTCGTCGTTGTCGATGGCGGCGCGCACCTCGACCTTGCCGCGCTTGAGGCGGGCGGTCAAAAGGGCCCGCAAGGCTGGCTCATGCGCGCGCAGTTCGTCGGGCAGGCGGAACGAAAGATCCAGGAAGCGGCTGTTGACCGAGCGGATCTCCAGACCGAGCCGGCTGTTGCGGCCCGACGCTCCACCATCTTCTTCGGACGCGCCGTGCTGGGCACTGGCGTATCCGGTCATGCTGTAAACTGGCATTGGACTTTTGATGGATGCTTGCAATTGCCCGATTATCCGGGTTTCGCCCCATCCCTGAGACTCACCGGAGAAAAATGTCTTCCAAGATCAAGCCGGCGCCATTGCCGCCAGGCAGCACGATCGGCGGCTATCGGGTGGTGCGCAGGCTTGCTTCCGGCGGTTTCGGCGTCGTTTACCTGGCCTTGGATGCAGAGGGCAAGCAGGTGGCGATCAAGGAATACCTGCCCGCCTCGCTGGCCACCCGTGCCCCCGGAGAGCTGCAGCCCGCCGTGGCGCCCGAAAAACTTTCGCTGTACCGCCTGGGCCTCAAGAGCTTCTTCGAGGAAGGGCGTTCACTGGCGCAGATCTCGCACGCTTCCGTGGTCAGCGTGCTCAATTTCTTTCGCGAG
Organism: Delftia sp. WY8; assembly: GCF_018437695.1. Taxonomy (NCBI): domain Bacteria; kingdom Pseudomonadati; phylum Pseudomonadota; class Betaproteobacteria; order Burkholderiales; family Comamonadaceae; genus Delftia; species Delftia sp. WY8. The sequence goes on along the minus strand of NZ_CP049795.1, from coordinate 1,934,074 downwards.
AACGAAACCGTCTACATGGTGATGAACTACCTGGAGGGTGCCACCCTGCAGGACTTCGTCGTCACCGCGCGCGAGCTCAAGGCCGAGAAGGTGTTCCGCGAATCGACCATTCGCTCGCTGTTCGATGAGGTGCTGCGCGGCCTGCGCATCGTGCACCAGCACAAGATGCTGCACCTGGACATCAAGCCGGCCAACATCTTCATCACCAATGACGACCGTGCCGTGATGATCGACTTCGGCGCGGCGCGCGAGGTGCTGTCCAAGGAAGGCAACTTCATCCGCCCCATGTACACGCCGGGCTTTGCCGCGCCCGAGATGTACCGCCGCGACGCATCGCTGGGGCCCTGGACCGACATCTACGCCATCGGCGCCTGCATCTATGCCTGCATGCAGGGATTTCCGCCCAACGAGGCGCCGCAGCGCCAGGACAAGGACCGGCTCACGCTGGCGCTGACCAAGCTGCGCGGCGTGTATTCGGACAATCTCATCGAGGTGGTCGAGTGGTGCATGGCCGTGGACCCGGGATCGCGTCCGCAGTCGGTTTTTGCGCTGCAAAAGGAGTTGAGCCGCGAAGGCGAGCGTCGCTACACCAAGCTCAGCGTCTCCGAGCGCATGCGCCTGCAGCTGGACACGCTGGTGACCGACGCCAAGAAGAACATGCAAAAGATCAGCGGCGCAGCGGGCCTGCCAGCCGTGGGCCAGGAGCGCAAGCCATGAGGTTTTCGGTATTCCAGCTGAGCCGCCGCGGCGGCCGTGCGCTCAATGAAGACCGCATGGGTTACTGCTACACGCGGGAAGCCGTGCTCTTCGTGCTGGCCGACGGCATGGGCGGCCATCCCGAAGGCGAGGTCGCCGCGCAGCTGGCGCTGCAGGTGATGTCCGTGCATTTCCAGCGCCAGGCCAAGCCGCTGCTCGAAGATCCGCAGGGCTTTCTGGTCGATGCGCTGCTGCACGCGCACCGGCAGATCCTGCGCTATGCCAGCGCCAAGGGAATGATCGACACGCCGCGCACCACGCTGGTCGCCGCCGTCATCCAGAAGGGCAAGATCACCTGGATCCATTGCGGCGACTCGCGCCTGTACCTGGTGCGCGGCGGCGAGCTGCTGGTGCGCACGCGCGATCACTCCTATCTGGAGATGGGCGAGATCGCGGCCCAGCTCAAGACATCGAGCCGCAACGTGCTGTTCACCTGCCTGGGCTCTCCGTCCAAGCCCATCTACGACGTGACCGAGCCGCGCCGGCTGGAGCAGGGCGACAAGCTGCTGCTGTGCTCCGACGGCCTGTGGGGCAGCGTGGACGAAGGGCACCTGCTGCGCACCCTGCACGGCCGCACCGTGTCCCAGGCCATTCCCCAGCTGGTCGATACGGCGCTGCGCAATGCGGGCGATGCCAGCGACAACGTCACGGCCATTGCCATGGAGTGGGAGACGCCAGACGCCTTCGAGTCCACCATGGGCATCTCCACCCAGGACATCGAGAACGACGCGTTTGAATCCACGATCCAGGGCGGGGCAATCGAAGACCTGGAAGATGAGCTCGACGACGCGGCCATCGAGCGCTCCATCGCCGAGATCAACGAAGCGATACGCCGCTCGGCCGAGCGCCAGTTCAAGCGCTGACCGCCGCTGCCGGCCCGCGGCAGCGGTGCCGTTGGCGCGCATGGACTACCGAACCTATTGACGACAAAGGGCGCACGGGCGCCCGACTGGATTTCTACGATGAAGATTGTGTTGGCCTCCAACAACCGCGGCAAGCTCGCCGAGCTGCAAGCCATGTTCGCCCCGCTGGGGGTGGAGCTGATCCGCCAGGGCGACCTGTTCGAGGGCGAGGCGCCCGAGCCGCATTGCACCTTCGTGGAGAACGCGCTGGCCAAGGCCCGTTTCGCAGCCGAGCGCACCGGCCTGCCCGCCATTGCCGACGACGCCGGCATGTGCGTCTCGCACTTCGGCGGCCTGCCGGGCGTGGATACGGCCTACTACTGCACGCAGTTCGGCTACGAGAAAAGCGATGACAACAACGTGCGCGCCCTGCTGGAGCAGATGCAGGGCGTGGCCGACCGCCGCGCCGCCATGGTCAGCACCCTGGTGGGCGTTCGCAGCGCAAAGGATCCCGAACCGCTGATCGCCATGGGCCGTGTGCAGGGCGAGATCACCACCGAGCGCCGTGGCACGCAGGGCTTCGGCTTCGACCCCGTGATGTACATCCCCGAGCTGGGCCAGACCTTTGCCGAGATGGACCCGGCCGTGAAGCACGCGCACAGCCACCGCGGCCGCGCCACGCTGCAGATGATCGAACTCGTGCGCGAGCGCTGGGTGCGATGATTCCCATCCAGCCCCAGGATGCGGCCGCCGGCGCCCAGGCCGCCGTGCAGCGCGACATCCAGCACTACATGCGCCCCGGCACGCTGCAGCTGGGCAGCCTGCCGCCGCTGTCGCTGTACGTGCACCTGCCCTGGTGCATACGCAAGTGCCCGTACTGCGACTTCAACTCGCACGAGCACGGCCGCGACGGCCCCGAGCTGCCCGAAGACCGCTACATCGACGCCCTGGTCGCCGACCTGGAAAGCGCGCTGCCGCTGATCTGGGGCCGCACGGTGCACAGCATCTTCATCGGTGGCGGCACGCCCAGCCTGTTCGCGCCCGAGTCCATCGACCGGCTGCTGGCCGCCATCCGCGCGCGCCTGCGCATGGAGGCCGATTGCGAGATCACCATGGAGGCCAACCCCGGCACCTTCGAGACCGACCGCTTCCGCGCCTTTCGCGCGGCCGGCGTCACGCGGCTGTCCATTGGCGTGCAGAGCTTCGACGACCGCTTCCTGCAGGCCGTGGGCCGCGTGCACGACGGCGCCCAGGCGCGTGCGGCCGTGCGCGAGGCGGCCGACAGCTTCGAGACCTTCAACATCGACCTGATGTACGCGCTGCCCGGCCAGACCGAGCTGGACCTGGCGCGTGACCTGGACGTGGCCCTGTCCTTCGCGCCGCCGCACCTGTCGGTCTATCACCTGACCATCGAACCCAATACGTATTTCGCCAAGTTCCCGCCGGCCATTCCCGAGGACGACCTGGCCTACGACATGCTGGACCGCATCACCGCGCGCACCGCCGCCGCAGGCATGCAGCGCTACGAGATCTCGGCCTATGCGCGCGAGGGCCACCAGTGCTGGCACAACCGCAACTACTGGCAGTTCGGCGACTACCTGGGCATTGGCGCGGGCGCGCACAGCAAGCTCAGCTTTGCCCACCGCATCGTGCGCCAGGTGCGCTTTCGCGATCCCGCACGCTACATGGACCAGGCCCTGGCCGGCGCGCCACTGGCGCAGGACGGCGAGGTGCGCCGCGCCGACCTGCCCTTCGAGTACATGCTCAACGCGCTGCGCCTGCGCGAAGGCTTTGCGCTGCAGGACTTCATGGAGCGCACGGGCCTGCCGCTGTCGTCCATCGCCAAGGGGCTGGATGCGGCACAGGCCAAGGGCCTGATCACGCGCGACCTGGGCCGGGTGGTGCCCACGGAGCGGGGTTTTGACTTCCTCAGCGACCTGCAGGAGCTGTTCCTGGCCGAGTGAGCGGGCCGACGACGATTGAAAAAGGACGCCTCGGCGTCCTTTCTTCATCCAGCGCCACCGCGCAATCGGTCGGCGATCAGCCGCAGCGCACGGCCACGATGCGGCCTGTGCCGTCGACCACCAGGTTCAGGCGTTCCTGATTGAACTCCATCGTCGTTGGCTGGCCTTCGCGCAGCACGCGGGCCATGTAGGCGCCCGACTGCTTGCGGGCGGCCTCCAGCGTGGCCGAGGTATTGCTCTTGCCCACGAAGGACTGGGCCGATGCCGCATTGCAGACCTGCACGGGGCGCGGGGCCGGTTGCGCCCCACCGCCGCTGCTGCCGCCAAAAGGATTGCTCATGCCGGCGCAGCCTGCCACCAGGGTGGTGGCGCCCAGCAGGGCCAGGGCGGCAAGGCGGCGGTGCAGGGCTGGGGTGGTGATCATCGGCATGGTCTGTCTCCTCAATTCAGGGGGTGTGTGCTGCGCAGTATCAGGGCGGGCGCTGGCGCATCGCCTCGGACAACGCCGCATACCTTAGCCGGGCTCGGGCGGTGCCATTGGCATGCGGAAGTAACAGGCGGCAGCAAAGGCATCACGAAGGCATTGCCAAGGTGCTGCCAGGGCATCACCGCCGCGCGCTGCGGCCTTCCGCGGGGGCGTGGTGGAAGACCGTGGCCTCCAGGCCCATGGCGCGTATCCTGGCCGCCGCCTGATCGGCGCTGCGCTGCTTGGCAAAGGGGCCCGAGCGCACGCGCACGATCTCGCCCTTGTTGCTGTGCAGGGTCTGGCTGAGCGTGGGCAGCTTGGCTTTCTCCAGCCGCTCCACCACGCGCCCGGCATTGGCGGCTTCAGAGAACACGCCGATGTTGATGTAGTAGTTGCCCGGCTCCAGAGCCGCCGAGGCAGGCTTGGCAGGTGCCGGGGCCTTTGCGACGGGTTCGGCAGGCTTGGCAGGCTTGGCTGGTTTGGTTTCAGCCGCCACCTTGGAGGGCTTGGCGGGCGCTGGAGTGGCTGTGTGTACGGACGCTGGTGCAGGTGCAGGTGCAGGCGCTTTGGCTGGCACCAACGCGGCCTTGACGGGAATGGCTGCCGCTGCAGTGGCCGCGACGGCACCCGCAGCGCCGGCCGCTGCTACTACGGGCATGGGTTCGACCGTGCCGGAGACGGTGCTGCCGGCAGCGGGCAAGGGCGCTTGCGGATCAGGGCGCGCCTCGGCCTGGGCGACTGGCTCTTGCGGCCGGGGCGTGGGTGCAGGAGTGGGGGCGGGTGTGGGCGCCGGTTCCGTCCTTGGCGTTTCAACGGCAGCTAAGGCTGCGGCGGGCGTTGGCGCCACGGCTGGTGCAGCTGGCGAAACTGGTGCAGCGGCCGGTACGGCTTCGGATGGAATCACCTCCGTCTGTGCCGCCATGAAATGTGGCGTGCCCGACAGCGCCCAGATGCCGGCACCCGCAGCGGCGGCAAGCACCGCACCGGCCGCCACGGCCAGGCGCTTGCGCAAGGGCGTGGCCGCGCGGCGGGCCAGGCGTTCGTGCGCTGCGGCCATGTTGGGAGCCTCGCCAATGGCTTGCAGTGTGAGGCGGCGCACATGGTGCCAGTACAGGGCATTGGCGCCCAGGCCGGGAATGGCAATGGCCATCAGCACCAGCGTGGCATCGATGCCGTGGGCAATGGCCGGGGGCAGGCCCAGCGCGGGGCGCAGCAGCAGGCCCCAGACCAGGCCCGTGCCGCCGGCGGCCAGCGCATAGAGGCCGCCCTCTTGCCACAGCCCGCGCAGCCCGCACCAGGGCAGGGTGAACAGGCCTGCGGCCAGGTTCCAGGTAGGCAAGGGCTTGCCCAGCGCGTCGAAGCGCTCGAACAGCCGCAGGTAGTAGTCGCGCGAGGGCTCGCCAATCAGGCTGGCGTACAGGCCGGGCATCAGGCCTGCACCCTGGCCACCGGTGAAGCTGGTCGTGCCGGAATTCGTGCCGGAACTTGCGCCGGGGGCCGCCCGTTCGTCGGCGGCCGGGCCGTCATCGCCGTGCTGCAGCGCATAGGCTGCGGCGGCGAAGGCGCTGGCGATCGAGGGCGGCAGCTTGCTGGGGCTCTTGGCGGTGCCGGGCTCGGCAAAGGCGGGCTCCTGCCGTGCAGGGGCCGCCTGCCTTCCGAAGTCGATGGTGGCGGGAGGTGCTGAGAGGGCTTCTTCCGATGGGGCGGGCATGTCAGCAATTGTGTCATGCACTCGTGGCTGTCGGAATCACGACATTCGTGGCTATCGATCGGGCGAATCCATCGCGCCCGATCGATTGGAGGCTGCTGTCAGCCCTGGCGCGCTGGCAGCACGGTGGCGCGGCACTCGCCGAAGCCGATGCGTGCGGCGCCCGGCTTCTCGCACCAGCCGCGCAGGATCACGGCATCGCCATCCTGCAGGAAGGTGCGGCTCTCGCCATTGGCCAGCGCCACGGGCTTCTTGCCGCCTTCGGTCAGCTCCAGCAGAGCGCCGGCCTCGCTGGAGGTGGGGCCGGACAGCGTGCCCGTGCCCAGCAGGTCACCGGGCTGCAGGTCGCAGCCGTTGACGCTGTGGTGGGCCACCAGCTGGGCCATGGTCCAGTAGGCGTGGCGGTAGCTGGTGTGGGTGATCTGCTGGGCGGCCTGGCCTTCGGCGCGCATGCGGCCGGTCTCCAGCGCCACGCTCAGCTGCACGTCGAACGCGCCGCGCTCGGAATTGGCGGGCGAGCTGAGGTAGGGCAGGGGCTGGGGATCTGCGGCGGGCCGCGTGAAGGCCGTGCGGTAGGGCTCCAGCGCCTCCAGCGTCACGATCCAGGGCGAGACCGTGGTGGCGAAGTTCTTCGACAGGAAGGGGCCCAGCGGCTGGTATTCCCAGGCCTGGATGTCGCGCGCCGACCAGTCGTTGAGCAGGCACAGGCCGAAGATGTGGTGTTCGGCCTCGTCCATGGAAATCGCCTCGCCCCAGGCGTTGCCGGCGCCGGTGTAGATGCCCATCTCCAGCTCATAGTCCAGGCGTGCGCAGGGCTTGAGTGCGGGCGCGGCGGCGTCGGGCGCCTTCAGCTGGCCCATGGGGCGGCGGAAGTCCACGCCCGACACGCGCAGGCTGGAGGCGCGGCCATGGTAGCCAATCGGCACCCACTTGTAGTTCTCCATCAGCGGGTTGTCCGGGCGGAACAGTTTGCCGACGTTGGTGGCGTGGTGCACCGAGGTATAGAAGTCCGTGTAGTCGCCGACCTGGGCCGGCACGGCGTACTCCACCTCGGCCTGGGGTACCAGGCAATCCTTGAGGGCGTCCTGCGCGGCAGCGCCTTCGCGCAGCGCGCGCGACAGCGCCAGGCGCAGGGCCGACCAGGCGGCCGGCCCCATGGCCATGAAGCCGTTCAGGCGCTGCTGCGAAGCGGCCTCCAGCTGCGGCTGCACGGCATCGCCCAGGGCCTTGAGGGCGCTGGCGCGCGCCAGGTCCAGCACCTGGTCGCCGATGGCCACGCCGCCGCGCCAGGCCTCCTGGCTGCCTGCGCGGCGGAACACCGCGTAGGGCAGGTTCTGGATGGGGAAGTCGCTGGCGCCGGTGTTGGCCGAGGCCACCCAGCTGCGCAGGCCTGCGTCATGGGTTTCGTTCAAGGACATCTGTCTCTCCTGGTTGGGTTTGTCTGTCGTTGGTATGAAAAGGGGTTTGGCGGGGCAGGGCGAGGCGTGGCGGGGTCAGGCGGCGGCAAAGCCGCCGTCCATGTTCCAGTGTGCGCCGCGCACCTGGGCGGCCTGCTCGCTGGCCAGGAAACCGGCCAGCGCCGCCACCTGCTCCACGGTCACGAAGGCCTGGGAGGGCTGCTTGGCGCCCAGCAGCTGGCGGGCCGCCGCGTCGGCATCCAGCCCGTCGCGCTCGGCCAGCGCATCGATCTGCCGTTGCACCAGCGGCGTCAGGACCCAGCCCGGGCAGATGGCGTTGCAGGTCACGGGCGTGGTGGCGAACTCCAGCGCCACCGACTTGGTCAGCCCGATCAGCCCGTGCTTGCTGGCCACATAGGCCGGCTTGCGCGCCACGCCCACCAGCCCGCTGACCGAGGCGATATTGATGATGCGGCCCCAGCCGCGCTCCAGCATCTGCGGCGCGCAGGCCTGGATGGCGTGGAAGGGCGCCGAGAGGTTGACGGCCAGCAGCTCGTCCCACTTGCCGGCCGGGAATTCGAGCAGCGGGCTCACATGCTGCATGCCTGCGTTGTTGACCAGGATGTCGATGGCGCCCATCTCGGCCGCAATGCGCTGCGCCAGCGGGGCGATGGCGCTGCCGTCGCGCAGGTCCAGCCCGTAGTGGCGCACCGGCACGCCATGCGTTTGGGCGATCTCGCGCACCAGCGCATCGGTCTCGGCAGAAGCGGCGGCCTGGCCATGCAGCGCGATGGCCGCGCCCTCGCTGGCCAGATGGCGCGCCACGGCCAGGCCGATGCCGCTGGTCGAGCCGGTGATCCAGGCCACGCGGCCCGCATGCGGGCGGCTGGCCGGGGCGGAGGGGGTGGGGTTCATTTCAGAAGATCCATTTCCATATGCACGTACTCGCTGAGAAAGCGCACCCGCGCCCAGTAGATCAGCAGCCCATCGGCGTTGCATGCCCAGCGCAGCGCCTGCATCAGCGGCGTGCCCAGGGCCACGCCCAGGTGCTCGGCGGCCAGTTCGTCGGCCGGCGCCACGCTCAGGTGCTGGCGCGCCACGGCAATGCGCGAGGGGTCGCTGCTCAGGGCCACGGCCAGGGAACTGCGCTGCAGCTGGGCCTCGATCTCGGGGAACAGTTCCTGCTCCAGGTACAGCTGCGACAGGCAAAACCGCGCCGCGTCATGGTCGTACACGCGCAGCAGGTGCACGTAGGCGGGGGCCATGCGGCCCACGTCGGGGAAGCCTTCGGGAATCGGCGGCAGGCAGTCCCGCCCGGTGTGCAGGGTGATCTGGCCGATGTGGGCGCCAAAGGCCACCAGCTCCTTCCAGCTGGTGGGCAGCAGAAAGGACGGCGGCTTGTAGGGCGCCGCAATCACCCGCGTGCCGCCGCGCTTGCGCGTGAGCAGCAGGCCCTCTGCCACCAGGGCGCCCAGCGCCATGCGCACCGTGGTGCGCGACACGCCATGCAGCGCCTGCAGCTCCTGCACCGTGGGAATGGCGCTGCCTACGGGCCAGGCGCCCGTGGACACCTTGCTGCGGAACAGCCGCGCCAGCTGCAGGTGCAGCTTGTCCCGGCCTTGTTGAGGGGCCGACGCGGTGGAGTTGGAGGGCATGAAGGCAATAAAGTATCTATTCAGTGCTTTTATTTTTGCACAAAGCAATAGCCCTGACAGTCTGCACTGACGCCCGTCGTTGACAAATGTCTTCAATTGGACAGGCCGAATGACTTTTAAACTGCGGCCCTTTTTCCGTTTTTCGAACGTTGGCCAGAGCGGCCGTTGGGTATTTCATGCAGCAGCAACATGCTTGGGAGTTTTTTCGCGCCGGTGGAGTGGACCAGGTGGTCATCCGCACCGGGCAGGACATTGCGCACATCGGCGAGCTGGACCAGAAGCTGTGGGTGGCCCTGGCCTGCCCCACGCGCGGCATCGAGTTCGACAGCGACACGCTGGACCTGATCGACGAAGACAAGGACGGCCGCATCCGCCCGCCCGAACTGATCGCCGCCTGCCAATGGGCCGTGGCGCGCGTGCGTGACCCCCAGGTGCTGGCCGATGGCGGCGACGTGCTGCAACTGTCCAGCCTGGAGCGCGACAGCGAGCAGGGCGCCTTGCTGCATGCCGAGGCCGAGCGCATGCTGGCCCTGTCCGGCCAGGCCGGCGGCGCCGCGCTGAGCCTGGCCCAGGTGCGCGATCGCCTGGCCTCCCTGGCGGCCATGCGCTTCAATGGCGACGGCATCGTCAGCCCCGCCACGGCCGAGGGCGACAAGGCACTGGCCGAGCTGATTGAACGCATTGGCAAGGCCTACGGCACCGCTGCCGGCGCCGACGGCGTGGCCGGCATCGCGCGCCAGCAGGCAGAGGCCTTCTATGCGGACCTGCGCGCACTGCGCGACTGGCATGCGGGCGCCGAGGCCCTGGGCTGCGGCATTGCCGAGCGCGACCAGGCCCTGGCCGCCGCCCGCGCCGTGGACGCGGTCCAGGCCAAGGTGGACGACTTCTTCGCACGCACACGCCTGGCCGCCTTCGACACGCGCGCGCAGGACCCGCTCAACCCCTCCGTGGAGGGCTATGCCGCCCTGGGCCGCGAAGTGCTGGACAGCGGCGCCCAAGCCATTGCCGCGCTGCCCCTGGCCGCCGTGGCGGCCGATCGCGCGCTGCCGCTGACGCAGGGGGTCAACCCCGCATGGGCCGGCGCGCTGCAGGCGCTGCGCGAGCAGGCCGTGCAGCCCGTGCTGGGCGAAGACCTGCAGGAGATCACCGCCGCGCAGTGGGAGCAGGTCAAGGCCGCCCTGCAGCCCTGCCGCCAATGGCTGGCGGCCCGGCCCGCCACGCCGCTCGATGCCCTGCCTCAACAGGAGGTGCAGGCGCTGCTGGACGGCGGCCAGGAAGCCGCGCTGCTGGACCTCATCGCCCAGGACGAGTCCGAGAAGGAACACAGCCTGCAGGCTGTGGCGCTGGAAAAGCTCATCCGCCTGCAGCGCGACCTGCTGGTGCTGCTCAACAACTTCGTCTCGTTCAGCAGCTTCTACCGGCGCGAGGGCGCGGCCTTCCAGGCCGGCACGCTCTACCTGGATGCGCGCAGCTGCGACCTGACCGTGGAAGTGAGCGACACCGCCGCCCACGCCGCGCTGGCCGGCCGTGCCAAGACCTGCCTGGCCTACTGCGAGCTGCGGCGCGAGGGCAAGAAGAAAGCCATCGTCGCGGCCTTCACGGCGGGCGATGTGGATTTTCTCTTCGTGGGCCGCAACGGCGTGTTCTATGACCGCGCGGGCAACGACTGGGACGCCACCATCGTCAAGCTCATCGAGAACCCCACCAGCATCGGTCAGGCCTTCTTCCTGCCCTACAAGAAATTCCTGCGCATGGTGGAGGAACAGGTGGCCAAGCGCGCCTCGGCCAAGGAAGAGGGCGTGACCGCCAGCCTGGGCACGCAGGCCGGCCAGCTGGTCACGGCGCCCGGCACCGCTGCGGCCAACGCCACAGCCGCCACGGCTGCCGCCGCATCGCGCAAGACCGATGTGGGCACCGTGGCCGCCCTGGGCGTGGCCCTGGGCTCCATCAGCGCCGTGCTGGTGGGCATCTTCGGCAAGTTCATCGACCTGGGGCCCTGGATTCCCGTGGCCCTGGTCGGCCTCATCGCGGCCATCTCCGGGCCCAGCATGATGATTGCCTGGCTCAAGCTGCGCCAGCGCAGCCTGGGGCCCATCCTGGACGCCAGCGGCTGGGCCATCAACGGCCGCATGCGCATCAACCTGCCGCTGGGCCGCAGCCTCTCGCAGACCGCCAAGGTGCCGGTGGGTGCACGGCGCACGGCGGGCGACCCCTATGCGGAGGGCAACGGCCTGCGCAACACCCTGGTGGCGCTGGCCGTGGTGGCCTTGCTGGCGCTGATGGCCTGGCGCCTGCACTGGGTCGATGGCCTGCTGCCCGCCGGCTGGCAGTACGGCGCGGCACCGGCCGCTGTGCCGGCTGCGCCAGAGTCCGCACCTGCGCCTGCGCCAGCAGCGGCACCGGCGGCTCAGTAAGTCAAGGCCAAGGGGCGGGCAAGCCACTTGCCCCGCCCCGGTCGGGAAACCTCAAGGCGCGACAATAGCGCCATGACCACCCCCACCCACGTACAACGCAGTGCCGTGCCCCTTAGCACGCACGACACCACCCGCATCGACGACCTGCGCATCAAGGCCGTGCGCCCCCTGATCACCCCGGCCCTGCTGCAGGAATGGCTGCCCGCGCCCGAAGCCGCGCAGCAACTGGTGGAAACCAGCCGCGCCGCCATCTCGGACGTGCTGCAGGGCCGGGACGACCGGCTCATCGTCGTCGTCGGACCCTGCTCCATCCACGACCACGACCAGGCCATGGACTATGCGCGCCAGCTCAAGGCCCAGGCCGACGCCCTGGCCGGCGAGCTGCTCGTGGTCATGCGCGTCTACTTCGAGAAGCCCCGCACCACCGTGGGCTGGAAGGGCTACATCAACGACCCGCACCTGGACGGCAGCTTCGCCATCAACGAAGGCCTGGAAATGGCCCGCGCCCTGCTGCTGGACGTGCTGGCCCTGGGCCTGCCCGTGGGCACGGAATTCCTGGACCTGCTGTCGCCGCAATTCATCAGCGACCTGGTCAGCTGGGGCGCCATCGGCGCGCGCACCACGGAAAGCCAGAGCCACCGCCAGCTGGCCAGTGGCCTGTCCTGCCCCGTGGGCTTCAAGAACGGCACGGACGGCGGCGTCAAGGTGGCCAGCGATGCCATCCAGGCGGCCAGCGCGCCCCACGCCTTCATGGGCATGACCAAGATGGGCCAGTCCGCCATCTTCGAGACCCGCGGCAATGGCGACTGCCACGTCATCCTGCGCGGCGGCAAGCAGCCCAACTACGGCGCCGAGCATGTGCAGGCCGCCTGCGCCCTGCTGGAAGGCGCAGGCCTGCGCCCGCAGGTCATGATCGATGTCTCCCACGCCAACAGCAGCAAGCAGCACCGCCGCCAGATCGATGTGGCGGCCGACGTGGCCCAGCAGATCGCCGGTGGCGATGCCCGCATCACGGGGCTGATGATCGAAAGCCACCTGCAGGAAGGGCGGCAGGACATCGTGGACGGCCAGCCGCTGGCGCATGGCGTGTCCGTGACCGATGCCTGCATCAGCCTGGAGCAGACCGTGCCTGTGCTGCAGCAGCTGGCTGCGGCGGTGAAGGCGCGGCGGGCGAAGCTGCGGGGGTGAGTTGACTGGCCGGGTCTGTTTTGGACCCGCGTCAGACAAGGGAGCAGTCCTGTCCTTCGGCAGGACTGCAATGCTGCAACCGCTACAGCGCAGTGGCGTGCATACAGGTCGCCGATGTAAAGACAGGGTCGGCAGACTGCGAGATCTCATTCAGATGCTGGGGCAGCGCATGCCCGCATCACGCTTTTCAGACCAGTCCGATTGCGTCATGCATTTTCGCATTGAATGATTGATTTTTATATCGGCTCAAGAGATTTTCTATTGTTGCATCCAGTGTATCTCAAGGATTGCGCCGATATGTTTGTCCATATTCCGCAGTGACAGGGATGGCGGGCAATGAATAATGAATGGCAGCTTCAACGTAACCCAGGATCTTCATTTCAAAGAATTCGGGTCATATATCATGGGTTTTGATTCTGCGGAGGAGGGATAGGTATGAGGCCTGGTGATGCAAAGCGGGTATTTGACCTCGCAGTTGGGCGCTCCGCCCCGCCGCTTGCCTGCATGGTCACCATTTTTGCCATTAGTTTCCATAGCCCTGCTCTTGTTGCCCAATTCAGCATCGCCCTTTCCTTTGCTTCACTTTTCTTTGTATTGCCGGCGAGTATTGGCGCCATCTTCTTTTCGGAAATGGTTGCCAGCAAAGATAAGGAGCAATCCGATTCACTCATCAGTTTGCTATTCTGGTTGGTCCTCTTGTACACGGGGGGTTGTTTTATTCTGGTGTATTGGCTTCCTGTTATCTCGAAAACCCTGATATCCGGTTTGCCAGAGGAACTGTTGGATGGGGCCGTATCGCAGGCAAGATTGATAATTCTGTGTATTCCATTCTTCGGAATCATCAATGTATGTAGCTGCGTTCTTGAGTCAAGATCACATACTTCCATCGTTGCAAAATTCAGAATGTGGCAGGTTTTTTTCCATGCAGCCTGTGTGATTGTTGTGCTGGTGCTGCTTGGGAGGAATGAGTGGATGAGTGATGACTCGGTCGCTCTTGCCTATCTGTTCAGTGACATCATTTTTTCCATTGCCGCATATGCTTTGATGCGGAAATACTGTCAATTCGGTTTTTCATTCAATTTTCGTGGATTGCCTGGCAGAAGAATATTTTCCGTTTTGATTCCTGGTTATGCCAATTCTTTCTTTGGAAAATATCTGCTCTATATATTGTCAATGTCTGTTGCAGGGCTGGGTGCAATGTATTCTGCAATTCAATCCCAAGCTTCTGCCATATTGCTTTTGGCAGAGCTGCCTGCCATGGGAGTCTGTGCTCTTCTGGCGATGGAGATATCAAAAAATCGTGGAAGATGGGCAGTGCAATTTCAGTTCATTAAAGATTCTTCTTCATTGATGATTTATTGTGCCATTATTCCGGCTGTTGCATTGTTTGTATTCATGCTGTTCTATGAAATATCGATGGCCAATGGTTATCAAATTGTCGGGGAGGGGTTCCTTTCCTTGGTGTGCAAAGGAATTACGGATGTGGGGGTTTTCTATGCGGCAGCAATTTCTGGTGGGCTAGGTCTTTATTGGTCGTCAAGAATCATTTTTTGGGTTGTTTACGCATTGGTGTTTTTTGCCCCGATGTCATTGGGGTTTCATGGCTCCAGTTATTCCATGATCAATTATTTTTTCTCATTTTCTTCTCTCCTGTCCGGTGCGCTGTTGGTCCTGCTTATCCGCAACAGGCGAGATTCCCTATCCGAAGAGAAGATTGGTTTGAAGCAGAGCCTGTAGCAGTGGTGGCCCTTGGCGAGGTGATCTGTCCTTCGGCAACCCCGCAACCGCCACGATGCAGGCGCTGACATACGGGGTGGGGAGGCAGGGGAACGTTCTCAGGCCCGCACGGGCCTGGGCTCCAGATTGCGCGCCGTGCCCAGCCAGGTCGCGCAATGCGTTTCATGACCATCCTCGGCCACCGCATACAGGTCGGCTGCGCAGATGCTGAGCACGCGGCCGGCATCCACCACGCGGCCGCGCGCCCGCAGGTGGGTGCCGCGTGCGGGGGCGAAGAGCTTCACGCTGCCGTCCACCGTGGCATTGGCCCAGCCGGCAGGCAGCAGTGAACCTGCGGCCGACACCGCCGCAAAGTCGCCCAGTGCAAAGACCGCCGTGGCCTGCAACTGGCCCGGCTGAAAGCACAGGGCATCGGCAATGGGCATCTCCAGCTCGGTGGCTCCGGGCTCGGCACGCACGAAGCGCAGGCCCAGGGTGCGCGCCATGGGCATGGCCAGCACGGCGTTCTGCAGCGCCTGGGTGGATGGGGTGGGGTGGGTGGTCGGCTCAGTCATGGCTTGTCTCCTTCGTGGTGGGTGAAGCGGCACGGCGCACGCGCGGCCAGGGCGCGGCGGGTTTGTCGGGTGCGTTGGATGGGGCCGGTGCCGTCTGCGCCAGATCCCGCTCGGCCTGGCGGGCGCGCAGCCACTGCACATGGTCCAGGGCCTGGGCGCGCTGGGCCTGCAGCGCGGCGATCTGTTCGTCTATCTCCTGCACGCGCTGCTGCACGGCATCGGCCAGGTCACCGGGGCCTATGCGCCCCGCACGTCAGGCGCGCAGGTTCTCCGCAATGCGCGGCAGCCCGAACCCCAGCGCGCGGGACATGGCGATGAACACCACCTCGCGCCGGGCCGAGCGCGGATAGTCGCGGTAGCCATTGGGCAGTCGCCGGGGCTTGAGCAGGCCCGCGCGCTCGTAGTGCCGCAGCGCGTGGATGGAGACGCCCGTGAGCCGGGCTAGTTCGGAGATCAGCATGTGCCAAGGCTAGCAAGGCTCGTGCTGGGCTAGGGTTGGGAAGGGGACAGGTTTTTTCTATCGCTGTCTCTTGCCAGTCGTCTTCAAGCCGGCTGCGCGGCAGGCCTCATCACGCGCGCCGTGAACCGGGCCATGAACTCGCGCGTGACAATGCGCCCGCCCAGGGCCGTCAGGTAGTTGGCGCAACCGTGCACCACCGAGGCGCGGTTGTCGTCGAAGGCTTTCAGCCCCAGGCGAACCACGTCTTCGCTGGACGCTTTTTTCCCGAAGGACGCGGCCTCGCCGGCGCGGGCGAAGAACGCCGTGTCGGTAGCGCCCGGGCACAACGCCAGCACGCGCACGCCGCGCGGCCGGTACTCGGCCCAGAGCGCTTCGCTGAACGAAAGGACAAAGGCCTTGGTCGCGGCGTAGACCGCCATGTACGGGACCGGCTGAAACGCTGCCGTGGAGGCGATGTTGATGACGCCGCCCTGGCGCTGCTCCAGTGCGGGGAGACACAGGTGCGTCAATTCCACCAGGGCGCCCACATTCAGGTCGATGGCCTCCCGCTGTATGTCCAGCGCCAGTTCATCAAACCTGCCGTGGGTGCCGAAGCCGGCGTTGTTCACCAGCAGGTCCGGCAGCAGGCCCCTGGCGCTGACGGCCTCGAAGACCCGCCGGGCCGCCCCGGGTGCGGCCAGGTCCTCCACCAGGAATTCGGCGCCGGGCAATTCGCGGGCGAGCTTCTCGAGCCTGTCGCGGCTGCGCGCGATCAGCACGACTTTGGCGCCACGGCGGGCAAGTTCCCTGGCGAATACTTCACCGATGCCCATGGAGGCGCCGGTCACCAGGACGTTTTTCTGGGAGAAATCAAAAGGGGTTTTCATGCACTCGAGTATTGCGACGGGGGGCCCGCCTGGGAATGGGCAGCGCTGGTAAGCTGATTTGCATTCATGAAAAACCAACCGCCCACCACCTGGGATGACCTGCGCGTGCTCCTGGCGCTTCACCGCCACCAAAGCCTGCTGGCCGCAGGCGCTGCCCTCGGCCTGTCCACCTCCACCGTCGCGCGGCGCATCGAGGCGCTGGAGCAATCCCTGGGCCGCGCCCTGGTACACCGCAGCAGCGCAGGGACGACGGTCGAGCCCGATGCGATGGAACTGGTGGAGCTGGCCGAGCAATTCGAGCTGGGACTGGGCGGCATCAAGCGCGACGACCGGCCCGCTGAGAAGGCCCATGCGCTGACCGGCACCATCCGCGTCAGCATGGGCGAAGGCTTCGTGAAGCCGGTGACCGCCGTGCTCTCGCAGTTGAGAAGCGCGCACCCCGGGCTGCATATCGAAGTGGCCGTGGAGTCGCGCTTCACGGATGTCGGGCGGCGCGAAGTGGACGTCGCGCTCCGGGTCGGGCGCTCCAGCTCGGCCGTGGTGGTGGAGAAATGGGCGGGGCAACTGACGTTTGGCCTGTACGCCTCGCACGGCTATGTCGAGCAGCGCCTGCCGGGTCGCCGCCTGCGCGTGCAGGACTTCGCCAGCCACGATTTCGTGGGACAGGACCTGGCCACCGGCCGGCAGGACGCCTCCAACCTGTGGCTGGCCAGCCGGGGCGCCACCCGGTTCGTCTTTCGATCCGCCTCCGACCTGGCCCGCCAGGAGGCCACGGAGCAAGGCCAGGGCATCTGCCTGCTGCCCGACGCCATGGCCCATGCCGTGCCCGGCCTGGCACGGCTGGAGGTGGACGCGCCACTGCCGTCCTGCCCGGTGTACCTGGCCTATCACCGCGACCGCCGCAACGTGCCGGGCGTGCGGGCAGTGATCGACGCGCTGGGCGCGGCGCTGGCCGAAGGGCTGCAGCCGCCCGCAGAAAAAGCCGAAGCGGCCAACCCTGCCGCGCAGTCATGACAGGCCCGGTCTTTCCAGACCTTTCAAGGCGAGGGCGCGGCCGACGGACCCGGTGAGCAGCCAGGACCATCGTTGGTCGTCGATCCCAACGAAACAAGAATGGGCAGTGGCTGGCGCGAAACGACCCGTTGTGGTCGTTCGTGCCTCGGCGCCTGCAACCGCTCAATCCTTGAGCAAGCGCGCCTTCACCGTTCGCCCCTTGATCTTTCCGCTATTGAGCCGGGCAACCACGTCATGCGCAATCTTGCGGTCCACGGCCACATAGGTTGCGAACTCGTTGATGTCGATCTTGCCCACTTGCTCGCGGGTGTAGCCCAGGTCTGCGGTGAGCGCGCCCAGCACATCGCCCGGGCGGATCTTGTCCTTGCGGCTGGCATTGATGTGGATGGTGGCCTTGGATGGCAGGAGCCGGCCGCCGGGAGTCGGCGTCAGCTCGTCCAGCGGGTACCAGACGGATGGGCTGCCCTGCATCTGCTCGATGTTTCCGACCGCGCCCATTTCGTCCATCGTCGCAAGACTCAGGGCCAGGCCTTTCTGGCCGGCGCGGCCTGTGCGGCCGATGCGGTGCACGTGCACTTCAGGGTCGGGCGTGATGTCCACGTTGATGACGGCGCCCAGGTTGGTCACATCCAGCCCGCGAGCCGCCACATCGGTGGCGACCAGCACGGAGCAACTGCCGTTCACGAAGCGCACCAGCACCTGGTCACGGTCACGCTGCTCCAGATCGCCGTGCAGCTCCAGCGCGCTGTAGCCCTGGGCCTGCAGCAGCTCGGCAAGGGCCCGGCAGCGCGCCTTGGTATTGCAGAAGGCCAGCGTGCTCTCGGGCCGGAAATGCTCCAGCAGGCGAGCCACCGCAGGCAGCCGCTCTTCCTTGTCCACCTCGTACCAGCGCTGCTCGATCTGCTCGCCGCTGTGCTGCGCGGCGACCTTGACCGTGACCGGGTCACGCATGAATCGCGCGGCCAGCTTGGCGATGCCTTCAGGGTAGGTTGCGGAGAACAGCAAGGTCTGGCGCTGCGGGGGGCACTGCTTGGCGACCTTGGCGATGTCATCGACGAAACCCATGTCGAGCATGCGATCCGCTTCGTCAAGCACCAAGGTGTTCAGCGAATCAAGGTTCAGATTGCCCCGGTCCAGGTGATCGATCACACGGCCGGGCGTGCCCACGATCACGTGCGCGCCGTTCTCAAGGCTCGCGTTCTGGCCGCGCAGCGGAACGCCGCCGGACAGGGTCACCACCTTGACATTGTCTTCCGCACGCGCCAGGCGGCGAATCTCGGTCGTCACCTGATCGGCCAGCTCGCGGGTGGGGCAGAGCACCAGGCCTTGCACCGAGAAATTGCGCGTATCCAGCTTGGCCAGCAGCGCCAGGGCAAAGGCTGCGGTCTTGCCGCTGCCGGTCTTCGCCTGAGCGATCACATCCTTGCCTTCAAGCGCAGGGGGCAGGCTGGCGAGCTGAATCGCCGTCATTTCAAGGTAGCCGAGCCGCTCAAGATTGGCGAGCGTCGCAGGCGAAAGCGCAAGTTTGTCGAAGGAATGGGGGGAAGCCGAGGGTGCAGTCATGGCGGCATTTTAGTTTTGGCGCTCTCAGGACCGGGGCGCGGCACGCTGGTCACTGAGAAAGAACAGGGGCTTGCTGGGCCATTGCCGGCATGTGCGAGAAGACGGCCAGCGGGGTGTTGACGGCATGGATGGCAAGAGGTCTGCCGTGGGGCTAACAGATAGCAACCAGCCTGAAGCTGCCGGCCAGCAGTCGGCTGGCGACCCATTGCGGTCTTCGAAGCAAATTCAAAAGCGGTCGTCCAGAGCACCCCAGTTTCGAAGACCTGCGGCCGCATCGGCATAACTCAATGCAAGCCTGAAGGCTCTTGCAAACGTTGGCTGGCGAGCGGTCGGCTGGCCTACTACCGGCCGCGCTTCTCCAAAATCGCGATGAGTTCTGCGTCGACCTCGTCCGGCACTTGGTTCTGTCGATGGCGAAGTCGTTCAACTACCGTGCCGGTCGGGGGATGGCTGTCCCACGCCTCGCGGCTCCAGTCGCCCCGCAGCAAGATGTCCCAGTAGATCTCGCCTTTCGTGCTATCCACCAGATCGCCTGCGTCATCGGGGGCTGCGCCGTAGCTCAGCAGCAGCGCCGCCAGCGGTAGGCAGATCGGGCGCATCTCGCTGCCGCGACCGCACAGCAGCAGCGCAACGGCACCGAGCAGCGAGCCGCGCCAGTACAGACGCTTGTAGCGGAAGTCAGCGTCAATACCGCTGCCCGTCAATTTGTGCAAGCACAGGCGCACAGGCATGTTGGCGTCTAACCCCTGGGCAAGCAGCCCGGCCAAGAAATCCAAGATCAACTGACCATCGCGCGCCGGGACGAAGTGTCGGTCGCCGTTCAGTGGGACGTCGGCCATGAGCGCCCGCTCCTTGGCGTCGAAAATGCCAACTAACACCTCGCGCTGAAACGCATCGGGCTCCATCCAGAACGCGGCGCTGGCACCGTTGGTGAGCAACTCATTGGCCAGGGTCAGCGGCTGGCAACCCATCGTCGGGTGGCGCATGACGTTACGCAGCAGGGAGGTGGGGCGGTCATCCCACAGCGGGGTGTCCAGATTCACCCCTGCGGCGACCAGCTCGGCAACGGTTCCTGCGTCGCGCTCCTGCCAGTACAGGCGCTCCAGGCGGCGCTGATCGCTCATGGCCGGCGGCGCAACGGAGCGCGCGCCCAGTGTCTCCAGCACGGCCAGCACGTCCAGCCGGTCCTTAAAGAAACTCACACTGTTGAAGAGAAGGCTGCCCCTCACCTGCTCCGGGTGCAGGGCCCAGCGGATCTGCGCGTTGACGTCCACGCCCTCGCGAGAGGCCAGCAAGGCCAGCAGTTCGGGATGTTCGCAGAGCGCGCGCAGCACACACTCCGAGCGCCACAGCGCCACGGGGTCGGCTTGTGGCGCCTGCACGAGCGTGCGCAGCAGTGCCGGAGTGTTCTTGCCGCCGTAGCTCTGCACCACCTCTGCGACCTCGTCGACCCAGGCCAGGCAGGCGATTAGGTCGACGTTCGCGTCCAGCAGCGCCGACACCGCCTTGCCTAGCCGGGCCTTGGCCGCATGCACCAGAAGCGGCGTGCCATCGACCACGGCATTCTTCGGTGCGCCGGCCTTGATGGCCTTGGCGAAGGCAGCCTCCTTGCCGTCCAGCAGCAGCTCCAGCAGCTCCTCCTCCTCAGTCAGCATCGGCGCCGGGAAGGCCTTGGCAGCAACCTTTTTGCCGCCTTGGTAATGCAGCGTTCGCGTTTCGCCGACCTGCCCGTACCAGATGCGCACTCGGATGTGCGTCGCGCCGGCGTCGTGCAGTGCCTGGATATGCGCCTTCTCCAATTCGTCACCGGATGAGGTGTCAATCACGAAGCGCAGCGTCTCGCCCCGCAGCGACGTACTGGTCACGAAGGGCTTCTCCCAGTCGTCGAAGCAAGCTTGCAGCGGCGCGGGCCACTGGTCGGCGAACTGGCCGACTGCGGTCTGGAGGTGACCGTGCAGCGCGGAGAGCATAAGGGCATCAGCGCCGATGCAGGTAAAGGTCAGGATGTTGGAAGACATGAGGGGGGTGTAGACAGGCGAGAAGGCGTCTGAGGCGCCATTGTGTCCAAGCTCGGTGCCCGTTAGCTTGACACTTTGTCCACACACCCATATCCAGCCTTTGCGACTTTCAATCGACGTTGCAAATTCGGCTTTGGATTTGACTATCGGATAAAAGCAATGTCCGCTCTTGGCTGTGAATTCAACCGGTCGATGCAACACAATGACTGCACCTGGCGCAAGGAGTGCTGGCCATGAAGCAACGACCTCGGATCTACTACACCGAAGCACAGAAGGCGATGATGTGGGATCGCTGGAGCAAGGGCGATACCCTGCACCAGATCGGCAAGCTGTTCGATCGGCCACATACCTCCATTCAGAACATCCTGGCCGCAACCGGCGGAATCCGCCCGCCAGCGCGCCATCGATCACGATTGGCACTGACTCTCGCTGAGCGCGAGGAGATCTCGCGGGCATTGGCTGCGGGCGAATCCATCCACTGCGTTGCCGCGCGCTTGGGGCGAGCTGCATCCACTGTCAGCCGTGAGCTTCACCGCAACGGTGGCAAGAGTTGCTACAGGGCTGCGCGCGCCGATGAAGCAGCCTGGGAGCGTGCGCACCGCCCCAAGCCTTGCAAGCTGGCGAGCAATCCAGCCCTGGCGCAGATCGTGGCTGGCAAACTGCAGCATCGATGGTCGCCTGAGCAGATCGCCGGTTGGCTCAAACGGACCTACCCAGAGCAAAGGAGCATGCAGGTGTCCCACGAAGCCATCTATCGCACGCTCTTTGTCCAGACGCGGGGCGCTTTGAAGAAGGAGCTTCTGGAGCATTTGCGGCGCACCAGAGGCATGCGTCGTTCACGGCACTACACGCAAAAGACCAGTATCCATGGCCGAATCGTCGGTGCCGTCCCCATCAGCGAACGTCCGGCCTGTATAGAAGATCGGGCCGTGCCAGGGCATTGGGAAGGAGACTTGCTGTTCGGCGATGCTCATAGCCAGATCGCGACCTTGGTGGAGCGACACACGCGCTATGTGATGCTGGTCAAGCTGGTGGACAAAGACTCGTACACCGTGGCTGCGGCCCTAGCCAGACATGCCAGGAGCCTGCCGCATGAGCTCTACCGCTCCTTGACCTGGGATCGCGGCTCGGAAATGGCGGGGCACAAGCGCTTCACGTTGGCGACCGACATCCAGGTCTACTTCTGCGACCCGCACCATCCATGGCAACGGGGCACCAACGAGAACACGAACGGGTTACTCAGGCAGTACCTTCCCAAAGGCCTGGATCTGTCGGGCTACTCACAGGAGAGCTTGGATGCGATTGCAAGGCAGTTGAACCAGCGTCCCAGGAAGACGCTGGGGTTCAGAACACCTGCTGAAATGTTTGATGAGTGTGTTGCGTTGACCGGTTGAATCCACCGCCGGTTGCCGTCGTCTGAGAGGAGCAGCTTCTCTTGGCGATATCGATACGCAGCCAGCAATCTCTTGCCGCCCCATCCTGCCGACATCCCGTCATAGCGGCTGCCCAGGCGTTCCCCCTGCCGCCTAGCCACCAACCCCAATACAGCTTTTTTCTCCTGCGCCCGACCGCCGCGAGCAAGCGTGCTCCACGCCAGGATCACTTCAGCAAGATCATCGTCCTCGCAGTAAAGGTAGGCAGTCGGCACTCCGAGGATTTGCGCAATCCGGTGAGACTTTTCCACGGGTGGCCGCCATCGTCGTATCCAAGCCGAAGACAACCATCCTGGCTCGGCTTCCGTTCTACGAATTCCGTAGAGACGCCCCTCGCCGATTCAACGAGCATCGCAGGATGCCTCATCATCCCGATCATTCAACGGCTGCTTCTGCCGCGCCTCGGCTCGCCGACCTCGCCATCGACGCCGTCCTGCACATGGGCGCCGCGCTGGATGTGCTGGACCTGCACGCTCGCCACAAGGTCACGGCCATCAATTGCGTGTGCCGGGACCTGCTGCGCATCTACTACGTGAAGGCCGATCAGGCGCAGTCGCTGGAGCCGCAGGACAAGGAATTGCTGGGCCTGTTGCACGACACGGCGGTGAACCTGGGCTATGCCATCGAGGTGGTGGACCACCTGAATGGCGACGAGGCCGACGACCCCATCCTCTATGCCGTGAGCTATCTGCTCAAGGCGGCCAAGCGGTTTGCGGATGAGGGTGTGGCGGCGGGATTGGCGTGCGGGGCTTGCGTTTGAAATAAGTGGTTGCTAAAGTGTTGCCATGCCCGAGAACGACATCTTCAAGGCCCTGGCCGACCCTACGCGCCGCTCCATCTTCGAGAAGCTGGCCGCTGGCAGCATGCATGCCAGCGCGCTGCGCGAGGGGATGGATATCAGCCAGTCGGCCATGTCCCAGCATCTGGCCGTGCTGCGCAATGCGGGGCTGGTGAGCGAGCAGCGCCAGGGGCGCTTCATGCATTACGAGGTCGATCCCGAAGGGCTGGCGCAGATTGCGGGCTGGCTGGCGAAGTACCGCGCCTACTGGCCGCAGCGCGTGGATGCACTCAAGGGCCTGCTCAAGGACATGGACCAATGAACAAGATGAGCAATATGGACACCGACGATGCGGCCCGCGAGCTGGTGCAGGAGTACGCGCTGGACGCCCCGCCCGAGAAGGTCTGGCGCGCGCTGAGCATTCCCGAGTTGCGCGCGCAGTGGCTGCCGGGCACCGAGCATGCCGAGCCGCTGCTGCAGGTGCCGCAGCAGGAACTGCGCCTGCGGCTGCGCGAGGCGGAGCCGCCCTTTCTTGAAAGCACGGTGGACCTGCAGATCAGCCCCGGCGCCGATGGCGGCACGCTGCTGCGCATCGTCCATGTGCTGACCGATGCGCGGGTGCAGCCGGCCAGGGAAGCGGCCAACGACGGCGGCTTCCTGATGTACGCGACCTGAAACCCTGCCCGGGCAACGGGGCATGCGGCGCAGGGCCGCAGCCCTTTCTTTTTCACCACCACACACAGGAGTTCGCCCATGCGCGAATCGATGATGCTCGTCCCCATGGTTGTCGAACAGTCGGCGCGCGGAGAGCGGTCCTTCGACATCTACTCGCGCCTGCTGCGCGACCGCGTGATCTTTCTCAACGGCGAGGTCAACGACGCGGTCTCTGCCCTGGTCTGCGCGCAACTGCTGTTCCTGGAGGCGGAGAACCCGGACAAGCCCATTCACCTCTACATCAACTCGCCGGGCGGGGTGATCACCAGCGGGCTGGCCATGTACGACACCATGCAGTTCATCAAGTCACCCGTGCACACGCTGTGCATGGGCACGGCGCGCTCCATGGGCTCCTTCCTGCTCATGGCCGGCGAGCCCGGCCACCGCATGGCCCTGCCCAACGCCAGCCTGCACGTGCACCAGCCGTTGGGCGGCGTGCAGGGCCAGGCCTCGGACATCCGCATCCATGCCGAGGAAATGCTGCGCACCAAGGACCGCGTGACACGCCTGTACGCCCAGCACTGCGGCCGCAGCTACGAAGAGGTGGAGCGCGACCTGGACCGCGACCGCTTCATGACCGCAGAAGAAGCCCGCGAATGGGGCCTGATAGACAAGGTTCTGGACCGGCGCACAGTAACTCCCTGAGCCGCAGCGCGCCCCCTCTCCCCACCCCCGTATGTCAGCGCCTGCGTCGTGGCGGTTGCGGGGTTGCAAGCCTGCCGAAGGACAGGCTTGCTTCGTGATCTGACTCGCCGTGATGTTTGAACGTAGCGCGCAGCGCGAAGTGAGTTTCACGGCGAACCCCGCAACCGCCACGACGCAGGTTGCCCCGCAGCGAAGCGAAGGGGTCGCGGACATCCGGGTCGCCTTTGCTTTGCCTACTTTCCTTTGGCGAAACAAAGGAAAGTAGGTCGGCCGCCGGGCCGAGACCCGGCCTCGAAAAACAACCCCCCGGCAGGGTCAAAAACAGGACCCCCACCCCACGCCAGCAACCAGCGCGAAACGCTAACCCCGCCCCCTCATCACCCCCGCCAACAACGGCATCCCCGTCCTCCGAGTGAACTCCTCATAACTGATGGGCGCACTCATCCGCGTATCCGGGCTATTGGCCTGCCAGTGCGCCCAGGCACGCCCCGTGCTCGCGTCGTAGACCAGCTTGAAGATATGGCTGGGCACATGGACCTTGCCCGGCCCGATGGTCAGGGGCTGGCCGTCGAACACCGGCCCGGTGAAGACGTAGACATCGCCCTTGGCGCGCTGGGCGTAGCGGCGCGTGTCCTGCTCGACCTTGCTCCAGACGCCGCCGTTGTGGGTCTGGTCCTGGGGAACCATGTTGGCCAGGCTGAAGCTCTGGGCCATGGCCTCGGGCGAGTACATGTCGCCGGCCGGCGCCATGTGGCCGCGCGAGTAGCCGGAGCGGCGGTAGTCGTCCAGTTCGGCACGCTCGGCGCGCGGCAGGCGGGCATCGGCATAGAACTTGTCGCTGCGCTTGAGGCCCTGGCCCTGCTCCAGCAACTGGCGGTTCAGGCGCTCCACCACGAAGACGGGCGTCTTGGTCTGTCCGCTGTGCAGCACGGCGAAGGCGCTGAAGCACAGCTCGCGCTGAAGGGGTTGGACCTGCAGGGCAGGGGGCTCGCCACCGGGGAAGAAATCGCGGCAGTGCGAAAAGCCCGTGGCCAGGCTGCCGGCAGGCGGGCTGGCGCCACCGGAGGCCGTGCCCGAACCTGTCTCCGGCTGCTTGCGCAGGTGCTCCAGCCCGGGGATGGGCAGGGTGGACAGCAGGGGCGGCTCGGGCAGCTTGGGATGCCAGTTCGGGTCCAGGCTGCAGCTGGCGATCTGGAAGGTGCCCGCTGCCGCGACCACGGCGGCGATCACGGAGCGCCACAGTCCGCTGCGGCCGCTGCGGCCGGAGGCTTTCTTCTTGGAGGCGGGGGAGGAACTGCGCTTGCGCGCGGAAGGCTTCTTGTTCTTGACTGTCATTCGGGGGCGGCAGGCGCTGGCCGCAGGGAGGCAAGTCCGCAATGGCGCGGGTTCTGGTTCGGGTCCTAGGAATTCTCCTATGTTTCCAGGCCCCCAAATGTGTCCAGGTGCTCCGAAAGTGAGCCGTGCGCTGCCGGTCCTCAGGCCTTGGGCTGGAGACGGGCCGCCCGGTGTTCGGACGGTGCGCCGAACCAGCACAGCGCCAGGGCCAGCACCGCGATGCCGCCCAGCGAAAGAAAGGCCGCATCGAAGCCGAAGCGCTGCGCGATCCAGCCCGCCAGTGCCGGGCTGGCGGCCGCGCCCAGGCCCTGCAGCGTCATCACGGCGCCCAGGCCTGCGTTGACGTGGCCGGTGCCGCGCAGCGTCTGCGCGACCAGGCCCGGCAGGGCAACGCCCAGCAGCCCGGCGCCCACGCCGTCTAGCACCTGCACGGGGATCAGCGCCCAGTCGGAGTCCCAGGTGGCGGCGACCAGGCCGCGCAGCGGCAGCGACAGCAGGGCCGCCTTGACCAGCAGCCAGTAGCCGCTGCGCTGGGCGTGGCGCCCGGCGAGCAGGGCCATGGGGATCATGACCAGTTGCGCCACGATGATGGTCAGCGCCGTGAAGCCGCTGGGGTTGGCATGGCCGCGCGCCACGGCGGCCTGGCCCAGCAGCGGCAGCATGGCGGCATTGCCCAGGTGAAACAGCAGCATGGCCACGGCCAGCACCCGCAGCGCCGGCGTGCCCGTGAGCACGTGCATCAGGCCGGGTGCGCAAGGCCCGGCCTGCTCTGGGGGCGGCGTGCCTTGCGGGGTTTCATCCAGCCGCATCAGCGCCAGGCAGGCCAGCGAGGCGCAGCCCATCAAGGCCATGAGCACGAAGACGGAAGGCAGTCCCCAGCGCAGGCCCATGGCCCCCGCCAGTGCGGCCGTGGCCACGTTGCCGGCGTGGTTCCAGGCTTCGTTGATGCCCAGTTGCCGGGGCAGGTCCGCATGGCCGGTGATCTGCAGCGTGATGCCCAGCAGGCAGGGGGCGATCAAGGCCGCGACCACGCCGGTGATGACCTGCGATGCCGCCGTCACGGCCAGCGACGGTGCGATCCAGATGGCCAGGTTGCCCGCCAGCAGCAGGGCGATGGCCGCTGCCAGCAGCCTGCGCTTGCGGCGCGAGGCATCGACGAGCGCGCCCAGCGGCGTGGTGGCCAGCATGCCCGTGATGCCGCCCAGGGCCATGACGTAGCCGATGTCGTCCAGCCGCCAGCCCTGGGCGAGCAGGAAGACGCCCAGGAAGGGGCCCAGGCCGTCGCGCACATCGGCCAGGAAGAAGTGGAGCCCCGGCAGCCAGCGCCGCGCATGGTGGTGTGTGCGGTGCATGGCGGCTTCCTTCAGCGCAAGGGGCCCTTGAACACGAAGAAGGCGCCCAGGCAGATGAAGCCGAAGCCCACCAGGTGGTTGAGGGTGAGCTTCTCGCCCAGGTAGAGCACGGAGAAGACGGCGAACACCACCAGCGTGATCACCTCCTGGATGGTCTTGAGCTCGGCCGCGCTGTAGACCTCATGGCCGAGCCGGTTGGCAGGCACGGCGAAGCAGTACTCGGCCAGCGCGATCAGCCAGCTCACCAGGATGACGAGGTACAGAGGCCGGTTCTCGAACTTCAGGTGCCCGTACCAGGCGAAGGTCATGAAGACGTTGGAGATCAGCAGCAGCAGGACGGGGGCGATCTTGGGGGACATGGCGGGTTCGGTGAAAGCGGGAGAGCAGGGCAGCAGGGAAGCAGGAAACCAGGAAGGGGCAGGAACCCGCCCGGCCCCGGGGACCGGGCGGTGGCGTCAGCGCGCGCGGTCGTACAGCGGCTGCAGGTCCGACAGGCTGGCACCCATGCTGATGGCCTCCAGCGAGGTGCCGTGCGCGTTGCGCGTGCCCAGGCCCGAGGCGGCAAACAGCTGCCCCGGCTGCAGCGGCTGCTGCAGCGCATGGGGGGCAAAGCGCACGATGGCGCCGTCGGACAGGATGACGCCGTTGGCATCGCCGCGCGGGCCGGTGAGAACGGCCTCGATGCGGCCCTGGGCCTGCTGCGTCTGCAGTCCGGCCATGCGCAGGTGCGGGGGCATGGGGCGGGCGCGGCCGGGCTCCGGTGGCTGGTCATACACGGTCTGGCCGGTGGCGGTGTTCACGATGGCGTCGGCCTTGACCGCACCACCGGCTTCGCTGCGGCCGATGATGCGCACCGTGTCGCCCACCTTCACGGCTGTCGTCAGCGCATCGGCCATGTGGGGCGGGAACCGGACCACCGTGCCGTCGGTCAGGCGCAGCCCGTCCACTTCCCCGTAAGGGTTGGTGAGCAGCCGGGCGACTGGGCTCTCGAGCACGGCCTGCGCGTGCGGCATGGCCGCGTGGGGCGCGCCAGGGCCGTGGGCAGGCAGGGGCGGGGCGGCATGCGCGTTCAGTGCGCTGGCACCCAGCCACAGGGCGGCGGAAGAAAGGGTGAGACGGGTCATGATGGCTCCTGGGTTGGCGATGGACATGCACAGTCCAATGCAAGCGCCATGCCATCCGGAAATCTCATGAAATCAAGGGCTTGCGGTCGCTGATGCGGGCCATGTGTCCGAGATGGCGACAGGGGGTGTCACCCATCCGGACACCGCAGGCGGCGCCTGTGCCCGCTGCTGCCTCAACCCAGGCCGAACTCCGCGAGCTTGCGGTACAGCTGCTGGCGCGACAGGCCCAGGCGGCGTGCGGCCTCGGCACGGTTGCCCATGGTTGCGGCCAGGGCGCGCGTGACCATTTCACGTTCCAGCTGGGCGACGGCGGGGGCCAGCGGCCCGTTCCAGTCGATGGCGGGGCCGTTCGCCGCCGCAGGCTGCAGGCCGATGTGCTCGGGCCCGATGACCGGCCCGGGGCACAGCAGGGCCGCGCGCTCCATGGCGTTGCGCAGCTCGCGCACGTTGCCGGGCCAGTCGTGCGCCAGCAGCAGGCGCGCGGCGTCGGCCCCCAGGCGCTTGGGCGAGGCGCCGCCGCCTTGGCGCAGAAAATGCTCGGCCAGCAGCAGCACGTCGCCCAGGCGCTCGCGCAGCGGCGGCAGGTGCACGGGCACGACCTGGAGCCGGTACCAGAGATCCTCGCGAAAGCGCCCCTGCCTGACGGCGTCCGGCAGGTCGCGGTGCGTGGCCGCGATGATGCGCACGTTCACGGGCAGCGCCCGGCTGGCGCCCACGGGCGTGATCTCGCGCTCCTGCAGCGCCCGGAGGATCTTGGCCTGCGTGGGCAGCGGCATGTCGCCCACTTCATCGAGGAACAGCGTGCCGCCCTGCGCCTCGCGAAAGCGCCCGGCGCGGTCGCTGGCGGCGCCCGTGAAGGCGCCCTTCACATGGCCGAAGAGTTCGCTTTCCATCAGGTCTGCCGGAATGGCAGCGCAGTTGACGGCCACGAAGGGGCGTTCCGCCCGGACGCTGTTGCGGTGCAGGGCGCGTGCCACCAGTTCCTTGCCCGTGCCGGTCTCGCCCAGCACCAGCACGGTGGCGTCGCTGTCCGCCGCCAGGCCGATGCGCTTGAAGACCTGCCGCATGGCCTCGCTGCCGCTGACCAGTTCACCATCGTCATGCATCTGCGGCTGGCCGGCTTGGCCGTCCCCGCAGTCCTGGGCCGGCCCTGCGCCTTGCAGCGCGCGGTCCAGGGCCTCAACCAGGGCGGTGCGGGCGATGGGTTTGGTCAGGTGGTCGAAGGCGCCCAGGCGCATGGCCTCGATGGTGTTGCCGCCGCTGGCGTAGGCCGTGAGCATGATGCAGGGCGCCCGCGAGAGGCCGCGGGCCTTGCGCAGGAAGGCCAGGCCGTCCTCGCCCGGCATGCGCAGGTCCACGATGGCCGCATCCACGGACCCGGCCTGCAGGATCTGCAGCCCCGCCGCCACGGTCGGGGCCTGGCTGACCCCATGGCCCAGGTCGCCGAGCATCTCGGCCAGGCTTTCACGGAAGGCCGTGTCGTCGTCCACGATCAGGATGCGGGCCATGGAAATTCCATTTCTATGCGGGTGCCTTGTGCAGTCTTGCCTTGTGCAGTCTTGGCCAGGGCGATCCGGCCGCCGTGGGCCTGGACGATTTCGCGCACCAGCGCCAATCCCAGCCCGGTGCCGCCGGGGCGTGCGGTGGTGAAGGGCTCGAACAGCGTGTCGCGCAGTTCGGCCGCGATGCCGGTGCCGTCATCGGCAATCCACAGCCGCAGGCAGCCTTTGGCGTCCCGGTCCGCGCCCAGTTCCACCCGGCCGCCGTCCGCCGTGTGCGCCAGGGCGTTGAGCAGCAGATTGTCCAGCGCGCGGGCCATCTGTGCGGGGTCCAGCAGCGGGCGGCGCCCTTCCTGCAGGTCCCGGGCAAGGCCGGCGGACACCGCCGTTGCCAGCTGCACGCCGCTGGCCTGGGCCATTTCTGCATGGGCCTGGAGCCTTTCGTCCAGCAGCTGCTGCAGGTCCACGGGCTCCGGGTGCACGCGGAAGGGCTGGGTCAAGGCCAGCAGGCTCGATACCAGGTCTTCCAGGCGCGCGGTCTGTGCCAGCACGGCCTCCAGGGCGCCCTGGCTGCGGGCCTGCCGCAGTGGCTCGGGCGCGGCCAGGGCGTTCTCGGCCTTCATGCGCATGGTGCCCAGCGGGTTGCGGATCTCGTGCGCCAGGCCGGCCGACAGCCGGCCCAGGGTGGCCAGCCGTTCGGCGCCGAGCAGTTGCTGCTCCATCTGTGCCGACTGCCGCTGCCAGCGCCGCAGCATTCTGCCCAGCCACAGGCCCGAGACCAGGACCATGCCCAGCAGCAGGCTGACGGCAAGGATGAGGGGGTTGACCACGTCGGCGCTGATCAGGGGGACGCGCATCAGCGTCCAGGCCACCAGGGCGGGCGCATCGGCCTGGGCCGGGCAGGCGGCAAAGACCACCGCCTCGCGCAGGCCGGGGCGCAGGTCGGTCACCAGCCCGGCGCTGTCCCGTGCGCGCTGGGCGGTGGAGGCGATGCGCTCCATCTCCGCACTGGGCGCATCGCGCTTGATGCCGGAGCCGTCATAGGTGGGAAACGCATAGGCCACCACGCCGGGGCCCTCGCGCCAGAACCCGCCCTCCATGCCCGGGCGCTCGCGCAGCGCCAGGTCCAGCACGGCCTGCGCGGCGGACCGGGCCTGGGCAGATGGCGTATCTGCCGTCAGCCCCGCCAGCCCCATCCGCGCAGCCCCGGCCTGCAGCGCGCTGCAGCTGACGCCTGCGGCGTCGCGGGCGCGGGCAATCTGCGGTTCGGTGCCCTGCCGGGTCAACAGCAACAGCAGCCACGCCAGCACCAGGGCGACGGCCGAGATGGTGAGCCAGAGGATCACCAGATCCCGTTGGATGAACTTTTGCGGGGACAGGGCCGGCTCCTGAAGTGATGCGCTGGAACATACACCGAAAGGGGGGCCGCGCCTGGCAGCCAGGGCTGCGTCGTCCTGCGCAGCCGCCGTGAAAGTAACGCCGTGGCGTGCCGGCGTTACGTGACATCGCCCGTAACGCCGCAGGGTGACACGGTGGTGGCTGTGCTTGGGTGCCCAAATAAATCAATAGGTTACAGATGGCTTGGCGTTGGATGAAGACGTCCAGGCCCATGGCACGCTTGTTGCAACAGGATGCAAAAAGCTTGTCGCAGTGTCTGGAAAACCGTGTGCTGCGCCGGCCGCCCCATTGATCGCTGTCTTTCGGAGGAGAAACCATGGCCGCTGTCTCGTTGTCGTTTGCAGGCATGCCCCTGCCGCGACTGCGCGCCTACCCGGAAAGGGCGCGCAGCAAGCCGTTGAACGTACCCGCGTCGTTTGCGTCTGCCGCCGTGCCGCGCACCGCTGCGCGCGAGGCGGGCGACGGAAGCCCCCATGCGCAGGTGGCGCAGGCGGCGCCGGTGGCGCTGCTCACGCGGGTGAGCGAGGGCGTGCGCATCGTGCGGCGCAGCGATGTAATCGTGGCGCAGGCCGGCGCCTTGCTGCAGCAGGGCGACCGGGTCATCGTGCCGCAGCAGGGCAGCGCGCAGGCGGTGTTCCAGGAGCAGGACGGGCAGGCGCTGCTGGGCAGCTTTGCCGGCGGAACGGATGCCACGCTGGCGTATTTCAGCCGCAAGGCGGATGCCTGCTCGGTGGTCTTTGACCTGGTGGCCGGCCATGTGGACCTGGCGCTGTCGGCCGTGGATGCCGGCATGCTCGGCGGCGGGCCGGCCGGCCGGGGGCGCAGGGCGATCGGATTTCACTGCTATTCACAACCCATTGCAGGCCGTTGAACGAAGGCGCTCACCATGCACGACATCATCGAACCCTCGCACAGCGACATGCCCCTGGATCTGGCCATCTGGCTGCCGCCCCTGCAGGCCTGGCGCAGCGTCTATGGCAACGGTTTCTGCGACGAGGCCATGCAGGCCTGCATGGACCGGCTCAAGGGCCTGGGCATTGATGCCCAATCGCTGGAGCGCGCGGGCGATACGCTGCTGGTTCGCGGGTTCGACCCCCGCACGCTGGCCGACACGGTGCTGCCCGGCCATCATGCCCGGCATGGCTGGATGCATGCGCTGGAGTCCGCCCTGGTGAGCGAGCCCGTGGTGCACGGCTCGCGCCAGGCCTATCTGCGGGCCGAGGTGCAGGCGCTGGGCTGCGTCTCCTTCGCGGGGCTGCACGAGATACGCGGCAAGGGCCACGCCACGGCGGGCGGCCAGGACATGGCGGTGCGCAGAATGCCCGCCAGGCTCATCAAGGGCTACCAGGCCGACATGCAGCTGGCGGGCCGCCTGCTGGACGATCTGCGGCTGGGCCATCTGGCGCTGGCATTCCAGCCCGTGACGCTGCTGGAGCCCGGGGGCATGGCAGGGGGAGGCAGTGGGACCGGCACGGGCCGCACGCTTTACCACGAGTGCCTGCTGCGCCGCAGCGTGTTCTCTGCCTACGACAACTATGCCGTGCCCCATGCCATCGAGGCGCTGGAGCGGCTGGGCCTGGCCGCGCGGCTGGACCGCAGCGTGCTGTGGTCGGTGATAGGGGCGCTGGAGATGAAGACCGGCCACAGCCTAGGCTGCAATCTGTCGGCCGCCTCGTTCTGCGACGAGGCCTGGTGGGAAGGCGTGTTCGACTATCTGGAGGAGCGGCCCGAGATCGCCCAGCGCCTGGTGCTGGAGATCACCGAGACCGGTGTCTTCCCCTGCGAGAAGGCCGCGCTGGGCCTGGTGCGGCACCTGCAGATCCTGGGCGTGCGCGTGGCGCTGGACGATATCGTTCCCCGGCGCGGCGGCCTGGACATCCTGGGCAAGCTGCGCGCCAACATCGTCAAGATCGACAAGTCCGTGCTGGACCAGAGCCTGCAGGCCCGGCCGTCGGCCCGGATGCTGCAGGGCCTGATCAGCCTGTGCGCCGACCGCGGCGCCTGCGTGATCGTGGAAGGCGTGGAGTCCGCCCAGGGCATGGAGGCCGTGGCGCTTGCGGGGGCGCATGGCGTGCAGGGGTTTTTCATAGCCCGGCCATCGCTGCATGGGCTGCTCGACCAGGTGGTGTGCGTTGCCGATGTGCTGGAGGTGCTGCAGGCGTCCGAGGCGCAGGAGGGCGACGCGCTGGACATGGCACTGAGCATGGCCCTGAGCTGGAGTGGCATGGACCGTGTGCCGGCTCTTTCGGCTGCCGACGGCGGGACTGGCGGGGCCGTCGGCGCTGTCGGGGCTGTCGGGGCCCCTGCATCGGCGCTGTCCGCCGCCTAGGCGCGCAAGGGCCCGCACCTGAACGCACAGGCCGAGCCCGGCCCGCGCTGCACCTTACTCCAGCATCAGCGGGCTCGCCCTGCGCCGCGCCATGGCCAGGCGGAACAGGTCCATGAAGCGCGGTGCCACGTTGGAGATGTGAAAGCGCTTGCCCGTCTCGCGCGCGGCCCGGCTGTAGCGCTGGCGCCGGGCCGGGTCGTCGCGCAGCTGGCGGATGGCGCCTATCCAGGCGTCGTCGCTGTCGGGCAGCAGCAGGCCGTTGACATCGTTTTGCACCAGCTCCGGCACAAAGCCCCAGTTCGATCCGATCACGCAGCCGCCGCGCGCCAGGATCTCCATCAGGCCCCAGTTGGCCACGCCGTAGCGCAGCGGGTAGAGGAACAGGTCCACCGAGGCCAGCGTGCGCGCGAACTCGTCATACGGCAGCTTGCCCGGGAACTCCACCACCTGGGCGGCCGGGTGGATCTGCAGAAGATGGTCGCGGAAACTGGCCACCTTGCCCTGGTAGCGGCGCTCCACCCATTGCTGTTCGTAACCGTAGGTCACGGCCGTGGGGTCGCCCAGGGCGATGAAGCGCATCTGCTGGCCATCGCCCTCGCGCACCAGTCGGTCGACCAGGCGCATGAAGGTCTCGAAGCCCTTGGAGCTGGACAGGTCGCGCGATGAGAAGGCCACGGTGAAGCGCGTGTCCTGGCGCGGCGGCGGCTCGGCCTGCTCGTCGGGCGCCTGGATGTCGAAGCCCTCGAACTGCACGGCCACGCGCTCCTGCAGCAGCGGCGGGAACAGCGAGCGTGCATGGGCGCTGGGCGTGATGGTCAGGTCGCTGCACAGCACCTGGTGGTAGTGCAGCATTTCCATGTTGCGGTCGGCCAGGCGCTGGGACAGGTCGGGCGGGTAGTCGGGCTCGTTGCCGTGCACGCGGTAGCTGGGGAATTCGATGTAGCTGACGATGGCGGCATCGATCTCGCCGTACAGCAGGTTGGGCGCGGCCCACAGCGAGTGGGCGACCACCACGTCGATGCGCTTGCCCTTTTCCTTCTCGAAGGCCTGCAGGCCCTGCAGCAGGCCGCGGCCTATGCGCGCCGAGCGCTCCACCTTGCTGGAGTAGTAGTAGCTTTGCGGGCCGACGATGTCGCCATCGGGCCGGAACGACAGCAGGTGGTCGCACTGGCTGGCATAGTTCTCGGCATGGCCGGGCATGGTCATGAACCAGCTGTCGGCCGCGCCGCTGGCGCGAAGGTGGCTGCACAGCAGGCTGTACTGGCTGGGGTAGACGGCGCTGACGAAGATGATGACCGGCTTGTCCTGCATGTTCGTGGAAGTCTCCATGGCGTGGGGGGATGGGATGTGTCGGAGGGCGTGCTCAGCCCGGCACGGGCACTTCGGGCTCGCCGTCGCTGATCTGGTACTTGCGCATCTTTTCCCAGAGCACCTTGCGGCTGATGCCCAGGTGCTGGGCCGTGTTCTGGCGCTTCCAGTCATTGGTGTTGAGCGCCGCGATGATGCGGTTGCGCTCGTCCATGTCCCAGTTGCTGCGGTCGGCCAGCAGGGGCTCGGCGGCACCGGCGTCCGGCGGGAAGGTGGTGGCCGACAGGGCCTGGGCGTGCTGCAGGATGCGCTGCGTGGCGCCGTCGGCGTTCCAGTCGCGCGTCTGGCGGGCGGCCACGCCGATGCGCTCGGCCAGGTTGCGCAGCTCGCGCACATTGCCGGGGAAGTACATCTGGGCCACGGCGTCGAGGATGAAGAAGGGCGGCTCGCCCAGCTCCTTCATCGTGGCCTCGCCCACCACCTTGTGCAGGATGGCGTGGAAGATGGCCAGCTTGTCGGCCTCGCCGCGCTCCTCCAGGCTGGGGATCTGCAGCTCGATCACGGCCAGGCGGAAGAACAGGTCGGCGCGAAAGCGTCCCTCGCGCACCAGCCCGCGCAGCGGCTTGTTGGTGGCCGCCACCAGCCGGAAATCCAGCCGCACGGCGGCGGCCGACCCCAGCCGCGTGATGGCACGCTCTTCCAGCACGCGCAGCAGCTTGACCTGCTGGTACAGCGGCAGGTCCGCGATCTCGTCCAGGAACAGCGTGCCGCCGTTGGCCTGCTCCAGATAGCCCTTGTGGGCATTCACCGCGCCCGTGAACGAGCCCTTGGCGTGGCCGAAGAACAGGGACTCGAACAGCCCGTCCGGGATGGCGCCGCAGTTGACCACCACGAAGGGGCCCTGGCCGTAGCGGTTGTTGCGCTCGTGCAGCCGCTCGGCAATGCGCTCCTTGCCCACGCCGGTCTCGCCGATGATGAGCACGCTGTGCTCGCAGTCGGCAAAGGTGTCCACGTCGCGCAGCAGGCGCTGCATGCAGTCTGCCACGGCGATGATGTCCTCCGAGCGCTGCACCTGGCGCTGGTTGCTCTGCATGCGCCGCAGGATGCGCACCAGCATGGCCCGCAGCTCGGCCCCCGTGAAGTCGAAGGGCAGCACATGCGAGTACTCCATGGCATAGGTGCCGGCGTTGGCGTCGCGCTGCTTGGCGCTGACCCACAGCACGGGCATGCCGAAGGTGCCCTCCACGCCCTGGCGCGTGAAGCGCGCGCCCTCCAGCACCGAGACGCTGACCACGGCGATCGCATTGCCCAGCTCGCTGGTGTCGGCGGGCAGGGTCA
Source organism: Delftia sp. WY8 (assembly GCF_018437695.1). Classification (NCBI taxonomy): domain Bacteria; kingdom Pseudomonadati; phylum Pseudomonadota; class Betaproteobacteria; order Burkholderiales; family Comamonadaceae; genus Delftia; species Delftia sp. WY8. The sequence continues at coordinate 1,898,219 of NZ_CP049795.1, read as the reverse complement.
GCCCGTCGGCGCGCACCACGTCCACGCCCAGGTTGAGCACGCAGCGCTCCACCCGCTCGGCGATGTCGGCCTGGCCTTCCCAGACATAGATGACGAGCTCGTCCAGATTCACGTTGCATTCCCTCGTTGTCGATTCATGGATTGGATGGCCTGTGCAGTTCAAAAAACCAGTTGCGCCGTGTCGCAGCCGATGGACAGGGCCTTGATGTCGGTGCGGCCCACCTCCAGGCCCAGCGTGTCCTTGAGCACCGTGGTCAGCAGCCCGCCCACGCCGTTGAGGATGGGCTTGAGCACGCCCGTGATCACCGGCTTGAGCAGGGTGCACAGGGCGCCGGTGCAGGTGAGGTTGTTGTCGCGGTTGAGCAGGGACTGGATCTCGGGGCTGTTGGCGTTGATCGCGTACAGGTACTGCGGGTGCGAGGTCAGCAGCTTGGTCACGTTGTGCTTGACGCAGCCGTTCCAGTTGAGCAGCGAGCTGAGCAGGCCCGCGCAGCTCTGGTAGCCGTTGTCGTAGGTGGAGATGCCCAGCACATCCAGCAGGCCGCCGGGCACGCTGGTGTAGGAGTTGAGGGCTGCCGAGAACGTGCCGCTGTTCCAGGTGGAGGACGGGCAGGCCACCAGCAGGCAGGACTTGGCGATGGCGTTGTTGAACGTGAAGTTGGAGGTGAGCAGCGGCGGCATGTAGTCCTTGTCGCTGGCCACGCCGCGCCCGTTGAGCAGCAGGTTGGTGAGGCTGGTCACGTTGTAGAGCCCGTTCACCATGGAGGCGTCCAGATAGGAGCCCAGCAGCCGCGTGGTGATGTCGGTGGGCGTGGTGCCCGGCGGCTGCAGCAGGCCGCTGAGCAGGTTGAGCAGTCCCGTGACGATGTTGTCGACCGTGTCGCCCAGCGCCAGCTGGTTCACCTGCATGGAGCGGTTGGTCTTGGACCAGTTGGGGTCGGCCGGATCTTCGTAGCCCGGCTCCATGCCCAGGCCCGTGGTGGAGTCCGTGTACTCCAGGGCCGGCACCCACAGCTTGCCGTTCAGCACGGGCAGGTGCAGCAGGGTGATGAGCTGCTCATTTTGCAGGCCCTTCTCGCAGCTTTGCTTGTTGGCCGGGTCCATCTTGCCCACGCAGGCGTTGAGGATGGAGGACTTGACCGACAGGTCCATGGTCTGCGGGCTGGCGCTGCACTGCAGCGCCGTCAGCGTGCCCGTGGCGTTGGTGATGTCCACGGCAATGGGCAGCTTGACCTGGGTGCCCAGGATGTCCTTGACCAGCCATTTGAGCGCGCCGCCCAGCAACTGGTCCGTGTCCACGTTCAGGTTCAGCCGGATCTGCGCGCTGTAGCCCTGCGTGCCGACGGGGCCCACGGCAATGGTGGGCGGCTGCACGATGGTCAGCTGGGCCTTGATGAGGCCGGCCACATCGAGCTGGTTGGCCTGCAGCGCATGGCCGTTGGCACCGATGGCGATGGCGGTCTTGAGCACGTCGCCGATGCCCAGCTGCACGTCCATGGCCGCGTTCAGCGGATCGGTGCGGCCGGCGCCCAGGAAGGCGAACAGGCCCTTCTGGTCATCCAGGCTGCCCAGCGGGATCTTGATGGTGCTCAGCCCCGCGTTGATGATCTGGGTCTTGAGCGCGTTGAGCTGCACGGCCAGCGCGTTGTCGGTGATGGCGCTGATGGAGGCATCGATCACGTTCAGCAGGGTGACGCTGGCGATGTTGGCCAGGCCCTCGGGCGACAGCGCGCGCAGCTGCTCTATGCCCAGGTTCACGCCCAGGGCCTTGAGCAGGCCGGCCGGGCTGATCTTGGCGTCGGCCAGGCCCTTGGAGTCCAGCAGGGTCAGCATGCCCACGTCCAGCCCCACCAGGCCCAGCAGCCCGCCCAGCGGCGTGTCCTTGTTGAAGCGCAGCAGCTGCGAGCCCACCTGGAAGGACGCCACCGAGTCGTTGCGCATGGCAATGGCCTCGGCCACCACGAGGCGGCTCCAGGTGCCGGGAAAGATGGTGGGCGAGGTGCCGCCCACCGTGACGCGCGCCGCGTTGAGCGGGCCGGAGGCGGCGTCGAAGAAGCGGCCGCCGCTGGACTGCCTGGCCGGGTCCGCCGGGTTCCAGTTGCCGCAGCTGACCAGGGTCTGGGCGCTGCTGCGGGTCAGGGGAACCGGCCAGTTGGCCGTGATGCTGTCCTCGCCCGCCGTCACGCAGGCGGCGCGGTTGCTGCGCTCGGCATTGATGGTCTGGGCGGCCTGGGTGGCTGCCAGATCGGCAATGCGCTGCAGGTCGCGCTTGGCGTAGTACATGTAGCCCAGGTCCACGATGCCGAGCAGCAGGAACAGCACCGAGCCCAGCAGGGCGAACTGCACCAGCAGGCTGCCGCCTTGCCGGCGCGTGCGGGGGCGGGGTACGGATGCGGGGAGGTGGGTGAGCATGCTCTGGTCCTCCTGTCTTAGCTGCCGGGGGCGAGCCTGATCAGGCTGCGGGCCTCCAGGCGCGTGGGTTCGCCCAGGGTCTGGCTGCCCACCTGCAGGCCCTGGCCCAGCACGGGGGGAAGCATGTACACCACGCTCAGCGTGGCCTGGGAACTGGTCCAGTCGATCTGCACCTGGGTGGGCGCCGTGCCGGGCGGAATGCCGCTGGCCGTCAGGCTCTGGTTCACCACGTCGGTGGTGGCCTGCAGGATGCTGGCGCGCTCGGCCGGCTTGGCCGGGTTGTAGCCCGCCATCCCGCCAAACGCCAGATGCTGGACCATGCGCGCGCCGTCGCCCGTGGCGCGCGCCACCGACTGCTGGGCCTGCAGCACGCGCCAGTACACGAACATGCCCATCAGCAGCATCACCATCACCCCGGCGATCAACGCGAACTCCACCGCCGCCACGCCGCGCTGCCGCCTGCGCAGCCCTGCCGCGAAGGTATCGCCGGTGTCCTGCATGAACTCGGCCGATGCAGCAGGGCGTGCCCCACGCACGGCATGCCCCAACCCAGGGACACCGAGGAAGGGCCTAAGCCGGCCGCGCCGCCCCGCCCCGAGGGTGTCGCCGGTGGCCCGGATGCCCCCCTCCCGCGAAGCGAGAGAGGGGGAAGGCGCGAAGCGACTCAGGGGGAGCTTCATAGCCCCCCCCTGTCCACCATGATGCTGGCGCTGGCGGTCAGCGTCGTCGGCATGACCAGGCCGAAGCCCGGCAGGGCGGGTGCTATCGGGCTGGTTCCATAAGGGATGGTGAAGCCCACGCGCACCATGCAGCGTTCGGCCACCAGCACGCCGCAGGTCAGCGTGGCCGAGCACAGCTCGCTGTTTTGCAGCCTGCAGATGCGCACGTCGATGCTGCCTGCCGTGGGCCTCAGGTCGGCCGGCAGCCAGTCCAGCCGCTGCTGCACCAGGCTGCGGGCTGCGTCCAGGCGGGCGCTGCGGCTGGTCTGGTAGCGCAGCGTGGCCCGCGCGGCGTCCTCGGCGGCGGCCTGCATGGATTCGCGCACCAGGAACGCCAGCCCGTAGCTGATGCAGGCGTACAGCAGGGCGAAGAACACCGGGAAGATGATGGCCCACTCCAGCGCGTACACCCCCCGCTGCCGCAGGCTGGCAGGCCGGTGGGGGTGGTGAGCGCGGAGTGGGCGCCGGATCATGGTCGTTCCTCAAGCTGCTGGCCGGGGCGGGCTCAGTTCTTGCCGCCGGCTTCGACGCCGGTCTTGTACAGGGCGGGGATTTCCGTCTCGAAGCTCTTGAGGTAGCGCGCATAGCTGCGCCGCGCCTGCTCGCCGTCGATGGGGCGGGCACGCTGGCCCGGCTGGCTGTGCTGCATTCCCAGCAGCCGCAGGGTGCCGCCGCCGATGTCGATCTCGCGCCGGGGCACGTACATCACGGTTCCATCGGGGTTGGTGTAGAGCGTGTAGCCGGCCAGGATGGAGTCGGTGGAGGGCTCGGCGAACACATGGGGCCGTGCATCCACCTGCTCGGGCGGGCTCTGCACTTCGCCAAAGGCCTGGGCGTGTGCCGGGGCCGTATGGGTCAGGGCCAGTGTCAGGGCCAGGCCGGCAGCCGGCAGCCAGGGCGCCAGCGCTGCGGCGGCTGCGCGGCGGGGCAAATGCATGCGGTGTGTGTCTGGCATGTCGTGGTCCTCAAAGTGGCGAGGCCGGTGCTGCGCCAGCGGCGCCGGACGGCTCGGACAGAAGAATGCGCCGGGTGATGCCGGCCGGCAGGGCGCTCGCGTCGGTGGCGGGCCTGGGCACGGGCTCCACGCCCCGCGCCTGCCGGGTCCCGGGCGCGGGCGCTGCGGACAGTTGGCCGCCGCGCAGGCGCACCGCCTCGTTCACGCTGGCCAGCTGGGACTGCAGGGTCTGCAGCGAGGTCTGGTCGATCATGGGCAGGGCGCCCTTGGCCTGGGGCTGCGCCAGCTGGCGCAGCAGCTGGGAGGCCTGGGTCTCGTTGCCGCTGGCCAGCCAGAACAGCGCCATGTTCAGCTGCACCCGCGCGTTGGCCGGGGCCAGCTGCGAGGCCTGCATGATGGGCATCTGCGCGGCGGCCAGCTGGCCGTCGAGCATGTGGGCGTAGGCCAGGTCGCTGAGCACGTTGGCGTCTATGGGATTGAGCTGGCGCGCCTTCTCCAGCTGTTCCACGGCCTGGCCATACTCGCCCTGGCTTGCGTGCAGCAGGCCCAGGCCGCGCCGCGCGCGTGCCGTGGTGGCGCCCTGCAGCAGCGCCTGGTAGGCCTGCCGGGCCTGCTCGGCCTGGCCGGTGTTGCGCAGCGCGTCGGCCCGCATCAGGCGCGATTCCGGTTGCGTGCCGTATTGCTGCTCGAAGGCCTCGGTATGCGCCAGCGATGCATACCACTGGCCGGCCTGCTGCATCTGCGTGATCAGGTCCAGATAGGTCTGGGCGTTGTCGACCTGGGTGGCCTGCTGGGCGTTTTGCAGCTGCTGCTGTGCCTGGGCTGCGGTCTCCTGCTGCGAAGAGGTGGCGCCGTAGCCTTGCGGCCCTTTGCCGGCGCAGCCGGCCAGGGCCAGGGCCATGGCCAGGGGGGCCAGGGCTGTCCGCGCTGTCAGTGCTGTCAGCGCTGGCGTCCGCCCGGCGGGGGTGCCTTTGTGGTGTCGCATGCCTAGCGTCCTCCCATGGTGGTCAATGCCCTGATCACGGCCAGGAAACCGGGGCCCGCCGTGATGACCAGCAGGGCGGGCAAAAGCGTGAGGACCATGACGCCCGTCATCTTGACGGTGATGGAACCTATCTTTTCCTTGAAGCTGGCCTGGCGCTTTTCGCGCAGCCGGATGCTGAATTCCTTGAGCGGCTCCTGCACGGCTCCGCCATGCTTGTCCACCTGCACCAGCAGGTTGACGATGGCGCTCATGTCGTCGTCCGCGCTCATGTTGACCATGCGCTGGAAGGACTGCTCGCGCGTGCGGCCGGTGTTGTAGAGCTGGTTGGCCAGGGCCAGCTCGCCGCTGATGACGCGCAGCACGCCCTTGAACTCCGAGGCCAGGATCTGCAGGCTCTGGTCCACGCTCAGGCCCACGCCCTGCAGCAGTCTCAGCAGGTCCACGAACAGCGGCAGTTCCTCGACCACCTGCTCGCGCCGGCCCTTGGCCCGCGAGCGCAGAAACCACTTGGGAAGCATGAGCCCCAGGCTCACTCCTACAAAGCCGTAGACCAGCGCAGCGTTCTCGCCGGGGCGCAGCACACCCAGCGCCAGCAGGGGCAGGACCACGCACAGCACCATGCGGCTGGCCACATAGGCCATGCTGCCGTTGCGCGTGCCCACGCCGGCCTGGTCCAGCAGCTTGCGGTCCTCATCGGCCAGCAGGGCCTTGGCCACGCCCCATTGCAGCCAGGCCGGTGGCGGCAGGTTGGCCGCCACCGCCTGCGGGGAATCGGACGAACGCACGTTGATGGACAGCGGGTTGAGCAGTTGCGCGTCGTTGGCCTGCATGGCGCTCTTCGTGGCCGCCTTCGTGGTCGATGCCGAGTCGCGCGCCTGCAGGATCCTGGCGACCTGGCTGGAGGCGCGTGCCGAGCGCCACAGCCTCCACACCAGGGTGGACGCCCACAGCACCAGTCCCAGAGCGCCCAGGCCGATGCTGGCGATCCACAGTTGCTGCGTGTTCATGCGTGGCTCCTTGCGCAGACGGGTGGGCGGGCGTGTGCTTGTGCCTGTGCTGTCATGGGTTCACCTCAGCTTGGCCAGCCGGTACAGGAGAAAGGCGCCCAGGGCTTCCAGGGCGGCGGCGACCAGGACCATGGTCTGGCCGCTGTCGTCGTTCCACATGCGCATGAAATAGCCCCGGTTGATCACCATGATCAGCGTCCCCACCACCAGGGGCAGCAGGGCCAGCACCCAGGCCGACATGCGGATCTCGGAGGACAGCGCATGCAGTTCGCGCTCGGCGGACTGGCGGTCGCGGATGTAGGCCGACACGCGCTCGAGCACCAGGTCGGCGCGGCCGCCATAGCGCACGCTCATGCGGAACACTGCGGCCAGCAGGCCGAATTCGGGCAGGCGCCAGTTGCGCTCGAGCTGGCCCATGGCCTGCCCCAGATCGGGCGAGGCACTGAGCATGGCCGCCGCCTGCTGCAGGGCATCGCCCAGCGGATCGGGGACGTTGTTCAGCGCCATCTGGAAGGCCGCATGGGGCGAGTTGCCGATGGAGATCAGCCGGACCATGTTGTCCAGGAAGCCGGGCAGCTGCTGCAGCAGCCTTTCGCGGCGCTTGGCCTGCCGCCGCCAGATGCCCAGGCCCAGAAGCACGGCATAGAGCACGGCCACCACCAGTCCTGCCGCCGCTCCTGCCTGGCTGGCAGCCAGCAGGGCCAGGACCAGGCCGGTGATGGCGAACAGGGCCAGGGTGTTGGATGAGATGCCCCAGGACTGGATGCCCAGGCGCTGGTTCAGCCATTGCACCGCGGCGGGCGCCGGCGCAGGCTGCGGCGCGGCGGGCTTGTAGACAGGCTCGGCCATGGCAAGCGCGGGCGCAATCGCCTCCCTGTGGCCTTCGACGCTGCGCTGCAGGTGCAGCTTTATCGACTGCTCATGCTCCTTGCGGCGCCCGCGCATGATCACCCACAGCGCCAGTGCCAGCAGCAGGCAGGCCAGCGCGCCGAGGATGAGGATGACGGGTGCCAGGCCTGTCATCGCACGCCTCCGCTGCCGGCCTGCTGCTGCGAGCGCCACCAGCTCAGCAGCTTGGGCGAGTGGGGTGAGATGCCCAGCGAGACCCAGTGGTCGATTTCCTGCCCGTCGCCGCCGACCTGGGGCTCGTAGCGGTACAGCTCCTGCATGGAGATCATGTTGTCGGTCATGCCCGTGACCTCGGTCAGCGACAGCAGGCGCCGGCGGCCGTTGGACAGGCGTCCGATCTGCACGATGAAGTCCACGGCATTGGCGATCTGGCGGCGCAGGCTGACCTCGCTGCCCTGGAAGCCCGCAAAGCCTGCCAGCATCTCGGCCCGGTACAGGCACTCGCGCGGCGAGCTGGCGTGGATGGTGCCCATGGAGCCGTCATGGCCGGTGTTCATGGCCTGCAGCAGCTCCAGCACTTCGCCGCCGCGCACTTCGCCGACGATGATGCGGTCGGGCCGCATGCGCAGGCTGTTGCGCAGCAGGTCGCGGATGCTGACGTGGCCCGAGCCGTCGAAGCCGCCGGGGCGGCTTTCCAGCCGCACCACATGGTTGTGGTTGAGGGCCAGCTCGGCCGTGTCCTCGATGGAGACGATACGCTCGCTGGAGGGGATGAAGCTGGCCAGCGCGTTGAGCAGCGAGGTCTTGCCCGAGCTGGTGCCGCCGCTGACCAGGATGTTGCAGCGCGCCTGCACGGCCATCTCCAGGATGCGGCAGATGTCGTGGTTGAAGGTGCCCAGCTGCACCAGCTCGGAAGGCGTCAGCGGGTCCTTGCGGAACTTGCGGATGGAGACCGAGGGGCCGTCGATGGACAGCGGCTCGATGATGACGTTGATGCGCCCGCCATCGGGCAGGCGGGCATCGACCATGGGGCTGGATTCATCGAGACGCCGGCCCAGCGGCGCCAGGATGCGGCGCACGATGCGCAGCACATGCTCGTCGTCCTTGAAGTGCAGGGTCTCGCGCTGCAGCACACCGCCGCGCGAGACGTAGATGTTGCCATGGCCGTTGATGAGGATGTCCTCGACCCGGGGGTCCTCCAGCAGCGGCTGCAGCGGTCCCAGTCCCGTGAGTTCGCGCGTGAGGGCGCGCGCCACCTGCAGCGCCTCCTGCTCGTTGACGGGCACGGAGTGCAGGCGGATGAAGCTGTCCAGCTCCATCAGCACGAACTGCGCGATGGCAGCCTGCGACCAGCGGCCGAACTCGGCGCCCAGCTCCTCGATGCGGCTGAGCAAATGCTCGTGCGTGCGGTTCTTCAGGTCGAGGAACAGCGCGCTTTGCTCGAACTCGCTGGCCTGTGCGTCCGCCAGATGGGAATAAGCCGTGGTCGTCATGGTGCGTTCAGCTTCTTGTTCGGTGGAAGAAACGGTTCAGTCCGCGGGCGGGCGCGGCCTGATCGCCCGCATGGGCCTGGTGGTGGGTGGTGATCAGCAAGGTGGCGAGCTTGTCCACGGCCTGCACATAGGGCTCCCGCTGCAGGCGGCTGGGCAGCAGCTGGCCCTGGTTGACGGCCTGGGCCAGCTCCCGGCGGCGCTCGGGGATGGTGGCCAGCAGCGGCAGCTGCAGCTGCCTGGCGATCTGCTGGGCCTCCAGTTCGAGCTGGCTGTCGTGCCGGCTGACGATGAGGTGCATGCGTTCGCGCTCGATCTTTTGCTCGTCCAGCTGCCGCAGCAGTTCGGTGGTGGAGACCACGCTGGCCACGCTCTGGTCGCAGACCACCCAGACCTGGCTGGCGCGCAGCGCCACGCGCATGGCCAGGTGGGTGGGGACGACGGCGCCCAGGTCGGCAATCACGTGGCGGAAGTACTGGCGCAGGCGCAGCAGCAGGGCATCGACGTCGGCATACGAGACATCGCGCAGGCGGCTGGACTGGCGCGGCAGCGTGAGCATGCGCAGGCCGCTTTCGTGGCGTGACAGGCCGGTGGAGGCCAGGCGCCGGTCGAAGCGGCGCAGGTTGTTGACGGCCTCGATGAAGTCGAAGTCGCTTTGCGTTCCCATGTACAGGGAGCAGTCGCCGCTGGGATTGCCCAGGTCGATGAGCAGGCCGTCCAGCGTTTCGTTGCTGATTTCGCTGGCGCTGATTTCCTTGCCCTCGATCCGGCCGTGCAGGCGCTTTTGCAGATACCAGGCCAGGTGCGAGACCAGCAGGCTGCTGCCCAGGCCCGCGCGTGCGGACAGGATGGCCGTCAGCGGCGCGCTGGGCGCGCTGGACTGCGGTGCCGGCATGCGCTTGATCAGCTCGCGCACGGTCTGCAGCGCGGTCTGCACGGGCGCGTCCACGTCCAGGAAATCCTGCACGCCGGCACGCAGGGCGGCCAGCATGCACTGCGGGTACTTGGTGCGGCCCACGGCCACGCAGGGCAGGTGGGGGTGGGAGATGTGCAGCTGGGAGGCCAGATGGGCGGCCTCGTCGGTGGACAGCGGGTCGAAATGCACAAAGATGGCATGCGGCATGAAGCGCTGTACCTGCTCCGTGATGTTGTCCTGGAAGCGCGCCACGTGCAGCCGTGTGCCGTCCAGCATGCGCTGCATCCAGGACTGGGCCAGCGCGCTTTCGGGCGTGCCGGCATGGATGAACAGCAGCTCCATCTCCAGCACATCGTCGAGCGGCTGTGGCGGCTGGCGCAGCGCGGCAGTCGATGCAGCGGCGGACGCCGCTGCGGCATGGGGCGGCGCCATCCTGTCCGGTGGCGCCTTGTCCAGCAGCGCCTTGTCCAGCAGCGCTTTTTCCTGGGCCATCGCGTCGGTGGCGGGCTGCAGCTTGCCGGCCAGCGAGGTCGAGGAACGCAGACCCAGCAATGTCTCCAGCGAGGTGGGTGAGCCGATGGCCGGCGAGCCTGTGGCGTCCACAGGCGAATCGGTTGCGGTGGGCTTGCTTGTCATGTCGTCAGTACGAGAAACCGGGTACGGCGGTGTCTTGGTTCATTCCGCCGGCGAGGTAGGGCAGCCAGACCTTGCCGGCGTTGCGCTGCTCGGAGCGCGCGCCCGGCAGCAGGGCTTCGAGGTTGGTGCTGGCGGGCAGCGGGTGGACCAGGCGCGGGGTGACGATGATCACCAGCTCGGTCTCTTCCTGCGTGTAGTTGAGGTTCTTGAAGAAGGTGCCCAGGATGGGCAGGTCGCCCAGCACGGGCACCTTGCTGACGTTGGAGGTGGTGGCGCGGCTGACCAGCCCGCCGATGACGAAGCTCTCGCCATCGGCCAGCTCCACCGAGGTGTCCGCGCGGCGCGTGCGGATGGCGGGCACGGTGACGCCGCTGATGGTCACGCCGCTGTTGAAGTCCAGGTCGCTGGCCTCGGGCGAGACCTTCAGGGCGATGCGCTCGTCCGACAGGATGGTGGGCGTCAGCTGCAGCTTGATGCCGAATTCCTTGTACTGGATGGCAATGTTGCCGTCGCGCGCAGGCACGGGAATCGGCAGCTCGCCGCCGGCCAGGAAGCTGGCGTTCTGGCCGGTCTGTGCCAGCAGGGTCGGCCGGGCCAGCACGCGGGCCATGCCGTTGCCCTCGAGGATGCTCAGCTGCGTGACGATGCCGGCGCCGCTGAAGGCCTTGCCGAAGGTCATCACCAGGCTCATGGCGCTGGCAATGGCCGAGGAGGTGTTGTTGGACACGCTGCCCGATCCCGTGTTGCCCGAGCCCGTGCCGCCCGACCCGGTATTGCCCGTTCCCGTGCCCGTGCCGTTGGTATTGGTGCTGATGCTGCCGACCACGCCGGGGCTGAAGCTGCCGAAGCTGAAGCCCTGGTTGTTGCGCCCGCCGCTGTAGATATTGACGCCTACGCGCTTCATGGCGGATTTCTTGAACTCCACCACCTGCACGTCCACCTGCACGGTGTTGCTCCTGACATCGATCTGCGCGTTGTCCACCAGCGGCGTCTGGGCGGGCGCGCCCAGGCGCAGTTCGGCCACGGCCTGGGCATGCTCGGGGACCGAGGCCAGCCGCTTTTCCAGCAGCAGGTGCTGGCCTCTGACCTGAACCTCCCAGCGCTGGGGAACGCCGCCCTTGCGGGGCCACACCACCAAGCTGGTGCTGCCCTGGGCCTTGGGCGTGAGCAGCAGCTCGGTTCCGCCGGAGCCGGAGCCGGAGCCGGCACTGGCGCCGGAGCCCGGCGTGGCGCGCAGCAGTTTCACATCCAGCACATTGGGGTCGCCCACGGCGATGCGGACCGGGGCGTCGGCCAGCGCCATCAGGTGCTGGCGCCCGGCCACCAGCTGCAGGGATTCGCCAGAAAGCATGTCGCCGGCACCAGGGTTGGCCATGCCCTGGCCGGCAGCGGTGTCCGCTGGGGCAGACACCGCTGGCGTCAAGGCCAGCAAGGCCATGCTGCCGCACAGCGTCCAGACCGCCCTCTGCAGCGGCGTTGCCCCGGCCGTCGAGATGTTCTTGCACTTCATGGCATCTCCCTCTTGTTGTGTGTTGTCAGTAGTTCACCATCTGCACGGCCGCTCCGTTGTGCAGCTCCACCGTGCGTTCGCGCGGGGCCCGCTGCGGCTGCGGCCGCACGGCGGGCGCGAGGGCCGTCATGGGCTGCGCAGCCGGCTTGCGGATGTTCCTGGCGTCGGCGCCGGTGGCCAGGTCCTGCATGCGCAGGCCGGCGAAGGCGCGGTCTGCACCCTCCAGCGTCTGGTCCTTCCTGAGGCGGCCGGCCACCGGCTGCAGCGCGCCGGGCAGGGCGGCGAAGAGCTTGGGATCGGGCACGGACAGGTCGTCGGGGTTGCGCAGGGCCAGGGTGAGCTGGCCGAATTTCTCGGCCAGCGTGAGGCGCTCCACATCGTCCAGCGGCACGGCCAGCACGGCCGATTGCACGTTCTCCGGGCGCTGGCCTGCCTGATCGCCGGCGCTGGCGCGGCGCAGCGGCGAGCCTGACGACTCCTTGTCCTGCTGTGCCTGGCGCTGGGCCGCCGACAGGGGCGGGCGCTCGACGCTGCCGGCGCCATAGGCCAGCACGCGGCTGCGCGCCAGCAGCAGCCGGGTCTGCGCGTCCACGGGCGCCTGGTCGGACTTGCCGTCCAGCGTGAAGTAGACATCCACAAAATCACCGGGGCGCACATGGTGGCCTGCGGCCATCTGCTCCCGGATGGCAATCGCAACGGCCCGCTGGCCCGGCTCCAGTTGCAGCGCCAGGCCGCTGAGCAGTTGCTGCTCGAACAGCGGGGTGCCCGGTGTGAGCGGCATCAGCGTGGTGCGGCCCAGCACGTCGTCGGTTGCGGCAAAGCTGCCCGGCACGGGGGCAGGCAGCTGGGCCAGCTTCACATCGTCGCTGCCGATGCGCTGGCCTGCGGCAATGGCCTGGGCCACGACCACGACGGCGTGCAGCTGGGCCGGTTCGGGGGCCGGCTGCGACGAGGCCGCGGGGGCGGGGGCAGCCACGGGGCGTGCGGGCTGGCTGCCCAGCATCCAGGCAAGGCCCGCAAGCACGATGGCAAGCCCCACCAGCAGTCCGGCAAGAATCTTGGTGAGGTTCATGGCTGGGACTCCTGGTGCAAGTGCGTTGCGACGGTGTTCAGGGCCGGGGGCTGCCCTGGCGCTTTCCTGCCATGGCGGAGAAGCTCCTCCAGGGCAGGAAAGCGTCCAGGCAGCGCACGGCCATGGCGTGTGGCGGAGCCGGTCCATGGACGGCGTGGAGGCAGGCAGGTGACAGGCATGGGCATCTCCGGTTCAGACAAGTGGCTGGCTGTGGCGCCAGGCCAGGGCGATGGCCGCAATGGCCATGTAGCCGGCATAGGGGATGGAGCGCTGGGGCTGGCGCGGTCCATCGGTGGCGCCTGCGGGCCGGGGCGTCGCGCCCAGGGGCGCCAGGCGGGCCGTCCAGGACAGGGCGGCGCTGGACAGGGGCAGCCGTGCCTGCAGCCACAGCCCGGTGGGGCTGTCCCGAAGGTGGCGCAGCGACAGAACCAGTACACCGTGCAGGCCGGCCAGCAGGCTGCCGCCGGTCCAGATCAGCAGCAGGTCGAAGCCCCACCCGAACCACAGCCCCGCGACCGCGCCGAACTTGACGTCGCCCGCTCCCATCCAGCGCAGTGCATAGAAAGGAAGCAGTACGGCAAACCCCGCCAGCATGCCGGCCAGCGCGTTCCAGGCCGAGACCTGGAACGGCTGGGCCCCACTGGCCAGTGCGCCAGCGCCTGTGGCCAGGCCGAGCAGCACCATCCAGTTGCGCACGCGGCGGATGCGCAGATCCATGGCCGCAATCGTTGCGAGCCATGTGATGCAGACGCATAGCCATAGCGAGGTCGGCTCCATCTTCAGGGCGCAAGACCTGTGAGCTTGGTGGCCAACCGGTTGAACAGTCCGTTCAGATCGGTGCCCAGCGCGGTGGCGCCCACGACGATCCCCACGGCAATCAGCCCGGCAATCAGTCCGTACTCGATGGCGGTGGCGCCTTCCTCGTCTTTCCAGAAGTTCTTGATCGTTTCGGTCATGTCATGGTCCTTTCGGTTTGCAAGTTGCCTCGGGGCCGGTGGCCGGAATGGAGATCGCGCATCGGGCCGACCCCTTGCGGGCCCACTCGGATCGCGCCGGAGCCGGCGCTCAGGGCGTGAAGCCGGTGAGCTTGGTGGCGATCCGTGTGAACAGGCCGTTCAGATTGGTGCCCAGCGCAGTGGCGCCCACCACGATCCCCACGGCGATGAGGCCGGCGATCAAGCCGTACTCGATGGCGGTGGCGCCTTCCTCGTCTTTCCAGAAGTTCTTGATGATGTCGGTCATGGCATCGTCCTTTCGGTTGCAAAAGCCCATCGTTGTCGATGGCAGCGGCTGGCGATGGGCCCAAGCCGGCCGCTGCACGGGAACCCCTGCTTCCCACTTCACCACTGCTGTCGCGCGGCGGTGGTTTGAAAAGCGTCTGAAACGGGGCGCAACTGCTGCTCAAGGCGCAGCTGGATTCGTTGGGGCATGGCGCTGGCGGACAGGGTGGCCACGGCAGCGTCCATGGGGTCGGGGCGGGTGCGCGAGGGGGCCTGGCCGGGAGCCATGCCGGGCACCGTGCCGGGCGAGGGGTCCGGCGTACCGCCACCTGCTGGAATGGGTTTTTGCGTGCTGAACAGCGCGTTCAGCCATTGGTCGGGCGGGTCCTGCGGCAGCAGGCGGCCGGTGGTGCGCGCCAGGCGCAGTTCGTTGATGCGCTGGTCGTAGATGGCGTCGGCCTCGTCCAGCAGCAGGCGCTGCATGTCCAGCTGGGCGTCCAGCACCTGGGCCAGGCTGCCGCGGCCGACTTCGAGCAGGCGCCGGCGGCCCTCGAAGGCGGCGCGCGCCTCGCGCACGGCGTCGGCCAGCTGGCTTTCGCGCTGGCGGCCGGACTGGGTGCGGCCCCAGGCGGCGGAGGCGGTCTCGCGCACCTGGCGGCGCACGGTTTCCTGTTGCGCTTCCTGGGCCTGCAGTTCGTTGATGGCCTTGAGGATGCGGTCGCGCAGCTCGAAGCCGTTGCCGAAGTTCCAGCTCAGCTCCACGCCGTAGCGCGTGCCCTCGGCATAGAGCACGCCGCTGGGGTCGCGCGTGTGGGCCACCACGGCGGCCAGGGTGGGAAAGCGCTGGGATTTGCTGCGGTCGACTTCGGCGCGGGCCTTCTCGATCTGCTGCTGCATTTCCTGCAGCTCGGGGCTGACGGCTTCGGACGCCTGCAGGGCCGAGTCTTCGCTGGCCGGCATCCATTGCTCGGGCACATTGAGCTGGGGCAGCCAGCCGGCCTGGGGCGTGAAGCCGAAGTAGCGCGTGAAGCGGGCCAGCGCATCCATGCGCTGCGACTCCAGCGCATGCTGCTGGGCCAGGGCGCCGGCCTGGCGCGAGGCGGCCTGGCGCAGGTCGTTGCGGCCCACGGCGCCCAGTTCGGCGCGGCGCTCCTCGATGCGCGCGAGCTGGCCGATGATGCGTGCCGACTCGGCCGCCACGCGCGCCTTGTCCTCGAAGCGGTGCAGCTCCAGCAGGGCGGTCAGTGCCTCCAGCAGCACGTTCTGGCGCGTGCCGTAGAGCACGCTGCCCTGGGCTGCCTCCTGCGATTCGGCCGAGCGGATGCCCGCGCCGATGGCTCCGCCATCGAGCAGGGCCATGCGCACTTCGGCATTGACGGCGGTGTACGACTCGCGGCCCCGGCGGAGCTTGGCATCGCCCGTGTTGGTGCCCACCTTGAAGGTGGGCCAGCGCGCGCCGCGCGCGGTGTTCACGTCATGCCCGGCCGATTCCAGCGCGGCGCGCGCCTTGCGCACGTCGGGGTATTCGTCGAGCAGGGCGTAGAGGGCATCGAGCAGGCGGCGCTGCCCGCTGTCGCTGGCCAGGGTGCCGGGCGTGAGCTGCTGGGCCAGGCGCAGGACCACGGCGTCGGGTACCGGGACGGATGCGGGTTCGGGTGAAGGTGCGGGTGCGTGAGCGTGAGCGGATTCCGCCGTGCCCGCCGCAGCCGTGGTGGCCAGGTCCGGTTCCTCGGCCGCCATGGGCGCGGCCTCAGCCTGCAGCGCCTGCAGGGCCGATACGCAGCAGGCAGCGGCCAGCAGCTGGCGCAGCCGGGCGTGCCAGCCTGTGGTGGGAGTGGACGGGCGGCCTTGCATCAGGGCTCCCGGAAGGCTTCGCTCTGGATGCGCAGCACGGGCCGCAGCAAGTACCAGATAAAGGGTTCGTGGCCCAGCAGCAGGTCGAGCTCGGCCTGCATGCCGGTGGTGATGCGGTTGTCGGTGCGGCCCACCCAGGGCTGCTCCAGGCTGGCCTGGATGCGGAAGTACGAGGGCGAGTCGGCCAGGTTGGGGTCGCGGTCGGCATCGGCAGCCACCAGGGTGACCTGGCCGGGCACCGAGCCGTAGCGCAGGAAATCGTAGGCCGAGATCTTCACCCGGGTGGGCTGGCCGGTGCGCACGTAGCCACGGTCGGCGGGGCTCAGGCGTGCTTCGACGATGACCTCGTCCTTGTCGGGCACGACTTCGAGGATGGGCTCGCCGGGCTTGACCACCCAGCCTGCACCCGAGCTGCGCAGTCCCTTGACGAAGCCGCTGGTGGGCGCCAGCACGGCGGTGCGCGTGCGCTGGGTCCGGGCGCGCACCAGGTCTTCGTTGAGGCTGGCCAGCTCGCGTTCGGTCTGGGCCAGTTCGTCGGAGGCGCGGCGGCGGAAGGCGCCCTGGGTCTCCTGCAGCTTGGCCTGGGCCTGCTCGATCTTGGCGCGGTTGCTGAACAGCGTCTGGCGCGATGCCGCCAGCTCGGCGCGGACCTGCTCCAGCGCCCGCTGCTTGTCCAGCACTTCCAGCTGGCCGATCAACTGTTCGGCGGCGAGCTGCCCGGCAATGGAGGCTTCCTGCTGGTGCAGGCGCAGATTGGTCTCCAGCCCCTCGATGCGGGCCTGGACCTGGGCCACGTCGCCGCGCGCCTGCTGCAGCTGGGCCTGGGCCGCGGCAATGCTGCCCTGGTGTTCCAGCGCGCGGGCCGAGAAGGCGCCCAGCTCGGCCTGGACCACCTGCGGGTCCAGGTCGGCCGGGAAACTGGTGCGCTGCAGCGGCCTGCCCTGGCTTTCCGCGCCCAGCCGTACCTTGACCGCCTGGGCCGTGGCCATGCGCGCCGTGAGCTGCTCGAGGTTGAGGCTGTTGCTGCCCAGGTCGATTTCCAGCAGCGGCTGGCCCTGGGTCACGGCCTGGCCTTCGCGCACATGGACGGCGGTGACGATGCCGCCTTCCAGATGCTGCACGGTCTGCACGCGGTCGGAAGGGATGACCTGGCCGCTGGCGACCACCACGTTCTCCACCGGATAGAACAGGCCGGTGACCACCAGGGCGGCGACGGGAATGACGAGCAGCCATTTGCCCCGCGCCAGGGCGGTGCGGCCAGGGGTGGGGGGCGTTGTGCCGGACGCGTCCGCAGGCGGCTGGCCGTGCACGGCCGCCTGCGCTTCGCTCGACTGGCGCAGCACCAGGGGGAGGTCGTCGTAGCGCCCGGCCCTCATGAGGCAAGCTCCTGCGCCACGGCGGGGTGGTCGGCATGCGGGGCCGGGTCGGCCGGCGTTGCGGGGGCTGCGGACGCTGCGGGTGCTGGGGGAGCCGCAGGCTCGCGCGCCGAGCCGAACAGCTGGGGCAGCAGCAGCTGGGGCGAGCCATGCTCGATGCCGCCGTCGCCGCGCACATGGTAGAGATGCTGGGCCATGGAGGCCACGCGCAGCGAGTGCGTGACGACGATGACCGTGTGCTTGAGCGCAATCTGCCGCAGCGTCTGCAGCAGCGCGGTTTCGCTCTCGAAGTCCAGGTCGTTGCTGGGCTCGTCCAGGATCAGCACCGAGGGGTTGCGCAGGAACAGCTGGGCCAGGGCCAGCTTGCGCAGCTCGCCGGCCGACAGGCCCGCGCCGCCTTCGCCCAGCACGGTCTGGTAGCCCTGGGGCAGGCGGCTGATGAAGCCGTGCGCACCCGAGATCTGGCAGGCGGTCACGATCTTGTGGTCGTCGGCATCGGGGTTGACCATGCGCAGCCCGTCCACGATGGGGCCGCTGAACCAGTACACCTGCTGCGCCAGGCAGCCTATCCAGCGGCCCAGTTCGGCGCGCGGGAACTGGGCCATGTCGTATTCATCGATGAAGATGCGCCCCTGCGTGGGCTGGTAGAGGCCGGCCAGCAGCTTGGCCAGGGTGGACTTGCCGGCGCCGTTGCGCCCCACGATGGCGTGCAGCCCGCCGGGGCCGATCTCCAGCGATGCCTGCTCCAGCGCCACATGGCCGCCCGGGTAGTGGAAGCTTGCCTGGTCCAGGCGCAGCCGGCCCTGGGGCCGGGGCAGGTCCACGGTGTCGGTCATGGCCTCGACGGGTTCCTCCAGCACGGCCTGCAGGCGGCGTGCGGCCTCGTTGGCATGGGCCAGCGAGCGCCAGTTGCTGGCCAGTTGCGAGATGGGGCCCAGCGCCTTGCCCGACAGCAGGTTCACGGCCATCAGGCTGCCGATGCTCATCCACTGCGCATTGATGGCAATGGCGCCCACGGTGATCACGGCAATGGAGAACAGCGTCAGCAGCACGGTGCTGGCCTCGCGTGCGTTTTCCATCTCGCCGTTCTTGCCGAAGCTCTCGGCCAGCCAGCGGTCATAGCCGTTTTGCCAGTTCTGGCGCGCGGCGGCGTCGTAGCCCAGCACCTTCAGCGTGGCGCGGGCGTTGCAGACTTCGGCCGTGCCCCGGTCCAGCATGCGGGCCTGGGCGATTTCCTCCACGCGGCCGCTGCGCACCTCGTCGGCCCACCACCAGGCCAGCACGCCCATGATGAGCATGGCCACCAGGATCACCGGCAGCACGGGCCAGGCAATGATGCCGATGACCACCAGGGCCAGCAGGGCCATGGGCAGGTCCAGCAGCGAGGTCGCCAGGCCCCCGGACATGCCCGAGCGCATGGCGCTCACGTCGCGGAACAGCTGCAGCCACTGGCTGGAAGAGCGCTGCTCCAGCGCGGCCAGCGGGTGGCGCAGCATGGAATGCATCAGCGCCTGGGAGACATCGCGGTCGATCATGGCGCCGGCTTCGCGCAGGGCGCGGGCGCGCCGGCGGCGCAGCCACCATTCCAGGCCCAGGAAGCACAGCACGCCGGCCACCATGGCCGTGAGCGTGGCCGTGCCGCCGCGTGCAATGACGCGGTTGTAGACCTGCAGCAGGAAGATGGATGGCAACAGGCCCAGCACACTGATGGGCAGGGACAGCCACGCGGCACGGCGCAGCTGGTGAGCGGCCCGGTCGAAGGACTCGGCGATGGCAGTTGCAAAAGCCCCCACCGTCTCCGTTCCCGACGGCATCGCCGTGGCCTTGGCCAACTGGCGGGGAAGAAGGTATCGGATCATGTTCTGATGGGCTTAGTAAACGTCTTTACAAAATGTAAAGGCGCTCGTTTCCCAAATACTGTAGCGAGTTATATACAGTCCTCTATAAGTTTTATTCAATCAATAATGCATGTTCATTTGATTTTGATGTGGATCAAAGCGGATGGCGGGGCTGGATGCTATTAGGTGGGCCCCGTGTCCACTGAAACTGTCTCGTATGGCATCTGCGGCCAGGGCCAGATTGGTAGTGGCGCGGCCTGCCAACAAAACCGTGTCGCCTTTATGGGTTGTACGAAGAAGTGAACAGATCAATTGATTGAGATCGTCATACCAATTGACGTGCAGAAGATCTGCCAGTGCCGCCGCCAGCTGCCGCAGCGGCTCGCCGTACAGCAGCACGCGCCGGGCCTGGGCCGCGCGCACCAGCGGCTCCAGCGCCAGCTGTGCAGTGTCCATGCTGACCTGGCCCGGCTGTATGCCGGCCAGCACGATCAGCCTGCGGCTGACATGGGGGGCGTGCTCCTGCAGCTGGGAAAAAGCAGCATGCATGGACAGTAAGTGGTTGCTCAGGCTGTGGTCCAGCAGGCAGATTCCACTGGGCAGCAGCTGCGGCTGGCCGGCGCCGATCAGCGGCCGCCAGTGCGCGAGCGAGGCCTGGACCTGTGCAGGCGCATAGCCCAGCGCATGCATGGCGGCCAGCGCGGCCTGAGCATTGCGGGCCATGTGGTGGCCATCCGATTGCAGGGAAATCCCGAGGCGCCGGTTGTCTATGCTTATTTGCAGATTTCCATTGTGAAACCCCATTTCACGGACCTGCGCATTGGAATGCGGACCGAAGGTGATGAGACGCATTCCTATGCGTTGGGCATTCTCAATAATGCACGGGTTTTCACCTATGTCTTGTTCGATCACCAATGCACTGCCTTTGTGCATGTGCTGCATGGCTTCCACGACTTCCTGCAGCGCCTCGTATTTGCGGCAGGCGGACAGACCGGCCGGTCCGCACTGCTCGGAATCACCAGTACTGGGGATGTCATTAATTGAAAGATTAGTAATAACCAGAATGTCCGGATCAATCAGCGGCAGATCTCCACGCAGTGCCTGCAATGGCAACTCCAGCAGGGCGCAGGGCGCTGCCTCGCTCCAGTTGATCATCTGCAGCGCCGTGCCCTGGGACAGCAGGGCGTCGCCCCGTGCATCGCCGCCGTCCTGCAGGCATTGGCGCAGCATGCCCAGGGTGGATGTCTTGCCCACGCAGCCGCTGACCGCGATCACGGGCGCCTGGATGCGGCGCCGGGCGGCCTGCGCCAGGCTGCGCAACCCTTCCTGTATGTCGGGCACATGCAGCACGGGCACGCCATGGTGCAGCAGGCCCTGCGGGCTGCTGCTGATCAGGGCCGAGGCCCGCAGCGTGGGCAGCGCGGCGGCCTGCACGCCCAGGGCCATGCCGGCACGCCGCACCAGCACGGCGGCGCCGGGCTGATGGTGCAGGCGGCTGGCGTCCAGCCCCGCGCAGCAGGTGCCGGTACCTCTGCCTTGCGTTGACGGGGCATCCAGCCAGCGTCCGTTCATCAGCTCGGCCAGTGCATGGCCTTCCCAGGACATGGACGGGTACAGGGTCCCGGCCGCGGGCGAGAAAGCCGGCCGGCCCGCGGCCTCGCCGTCGCGCGCCCCCGGCAAGCAGGCCCTGGCAGGGCTGCCGTCCGCATCCGGGCCATTGCCGGCCTGCGCAGGCACGGCCTCGCCTTCGCCTTCGCCTTCGGTTTCGTGCTCCGGTTCGGTTTCGGCCACTGCGTGGCTGGCAGCCGAGCGCAGTGCCTGGGCCAGCGCGTCCAGCAGCTCCAGGCCGGCCAGGCTGGATGCCAGCAGCCAGGCGATTTCGCGCGGGGACTGCAGCACCTGGCGCAGGCTGGCGTCGGCAAAGGCGGCATGGCGGCGCCGGGCGGGCGGCAGGTACAGCGCCTGTTCCGGCCAGATGGCGCGCTGGGCCAGGGCCTGCAGATGGCGCTGCAGGCCGATCTGCCACTGGCGCAGCAGGTCCGTGGGCTGTGGCTCCAGGCCAGCGTCGAGCTGCAGGCTTTCGACCAGTGCAATGCCTATCCAGCGAGCGCAGGGGTCGTCGGCCTGCCCGCCAGGGCGGTCATCGGGGCTGCCGGGCATGCGCAGCAGCGGCGGCAGCGCGGCCTGCAGGAAGGCGGCGGGCAGGACGGCCGTCTCGGGCAGGGCGCTGCGCGCCGCACGCAGCGTGGGGCTGTCGCTGGTGGGCGGGCGGGAGCTGGCATAGGCATGCATGGCCAGTTCGGCCCAGCTCAGCAGGGGCTGGCCGCTGCGGGATGCATCGGCGTGGGCCGCAGCCTCGGCCTTGGTGGCGCTGGCCGACGCGGCCGCGGTGGACAGCAGGCTTTCCGCCAGCGGGTCCATCAGCGCCGGAATGCGGGCGCGGGCCTGGCTGTCGGCCCCCGGCCCCAGCACAAAACTGTTGCGCAGGTGGCGGGCCAGCACCAGCATGGCCAGCGCGCCGGACAGGCAGTCGCCGGGCAGCGGCTGCAGCCGCTGCTCCACGTGGCCCATGGCCAGCGCAATGGCCTGCGCCAGTGCGGCGCTGCCCGCATGGCGCTGGGCCTGCAGCAGGGCGTAGGTCACGCCCAGGTGGTCGCACACGTCTTCGCAACCGGGCCAGCTCCCTTCCTTGCCCTGTTGCGCCAGCAGCTGCTGGACCGCGGCGTGCACGGGCACGAGGTGTGGCCACAGGCGCTGCTGCGGCGGGTCGGTTCGCGGCACGGCCAAGGCGGGATGCTCACCGCTGATGTACATGCCGCGCAGGTGCAGCAGCAGGCAGGGGGGATGCAGGGGGCGTGGGAGGGGGGGCTCATCGTCGGGTGCGTCGGCAGCCCCACCCTGGGGCGGATCGGGCAGCAAGGGGTGCAGCAACTGCGCGCGCTCCAGGCTGGCATCGGCCAGGGCAAGGGAGCGCAGGGGCATCTCGGTCCAGGCACGGCAATCGGGCAGGGGACTGTCCGCCTCCAGGGGTGTGATGTCCTGGACCCAGTCGATGCGCAGATCGACCTCATCGCGCTTGCGGGCCCAGGCCCACTGGCGCACGCGGGTCGCCCCCTCGCGCCAGGCGGCCTCCAGCGTGGTGGCGCGTACATGGAAGACGGAGGCGGCCTTGTTCTCGGCCGCCACCGTGAAGAAAAGAATGCAGCCGGGGTAGGGCTCGGGCAGCAACACCATGTGCCGTGCCAGGTACTCCAGGCCATTTGCCAATTGCTGCGACAACATGCTCTCGGCCTCGGTCAAGGTCAGTGGGAGGCTGCGCTTCCCGTGGGGACGGGACGCCGGGCTGCGGTGCGCTGACCGCGTACGGATCTGTTCTTTCATGGCGGCCCGGCGGCAGGCGAGTGCGGAGCGCGGCGGCTCAGCGGTAGTCGAATTCCACGCGCCGGTTGCGCTGGTGGGCGTCTTCGCTCGTGCCTTCGTCGGCCAGCCGCTCCTTGCCGTAGCTGACGGACTCCACGCGGGCCGGATTCACTCCCAGCAGCTGCAGGCTGTTGCGCACCGCGTCGGCACGTTTTTGGCCGAGCGCCAGGTTGTATTCGATGCCGCCGCGCCTGTCCGTATGGCCGCGCAGCATCACCGAGCGGCCGGGATTGCTGCGCAGCCACTGCGCATGGCTTTCCACGATGGCCCGGTCGCTGCTGCGGATGGTGTAGGCGTCAAAGTCGAAGTAGACGATGTGGGCGACATTGGCGGGACCGCGCTGGTCGGCCTGGCTCGTGGCCACCACGGGTGCGACGCCGGAGCTGGCCGGCGCAGGCGCCGGGGCCTTGCCGAAGGCGTAGTGGTGTTCGGAACGCTGCGTGCTGGTGGTGGCGGTGGAACCGCAGGCGGCCAGGCCTGCGGCCAGCAGCACGATGGTGCACAGCCTGAGAGTGTGTGACATGGAAAATCTCCTGGGACGTGCGCCGCCACCGCGAGGCGGCGGCGCAGGGAAGGAATGCGGCGCCCGCAGGCGCCGCTGCAGCTCACAGCAGGGCGTTGTGGTGCAACTGCTGCGTCAACACGCTGGCTGCTGCATCGGCCGTGCTGCTGGCATGGCTGCTGATGGAGGTGGCAATCGGATCCAGCTCGGCCGCAGAGGCCGTTGCCGCTTGCGAAGTGCCGCCCAGAAGGCCACCGAGCAGTCCGCCACCGGACGATCCCCCCAGCAGCCCGCCCAGCAGGCCGCCGCCACTGCTGCCGCCACCCAGCAGTCCGCTGACGATGCCGTTGTCGCCGACGACCGTGTTGACCACACCGCTGACGATGCCGTTGTCGCCGGCCACGGTGTCGAGCACGCCGCTGACGATGCCGTTGTCGCCGGCCACCGTGTCCAGCACGCCGCTGACGACGCCGTTGTCACCGGCCACGGTCTCCAGCAGGCCGCCGACCAGGCCGGTGCCGCCCGTGAGGCCACCCAGCAGGCCGCCGTCGCCGCCGAGCAGGCCGCCAACGATGCCGTTGTCGCCGGCCACGGTGTCGAGCAGGCCGCCGACCAGTCCGGTGTCGCCCGTGAGGCCGCCCAGCAGGCCACCGTCGCCGCCGAGCAGGCCGCCAACGATGCCGTTGTCGCCGGCCACGGTCTCCAGCAGGCCGCCGACCAGGCCGGTGCCGCCCGTGAGGCCGCCCAGCAGGCCACCGTCGCCGCCGAGCAGGCCGCCAACGATGCCGTTGTCGCCGGCCACGGTGTCGAGCAGGCCGCCGACCAGGCCGGTGCCGCCCGTGAGGCCGCCCAGCAGGCCACCGTCGCCGCCGAGCAGGCCGCCAACGATGCCGTTGTCGCCGGCCACGGTGTCGAGCAGGCCGCCGACCAGGCCGGTGTCGCCCGTGAGGCCGCCCAGCAGGCCACCGTCGCCGCCGAGCAGGCCGCCAACGATGCCGTTGTCGCCAGCCACGGTGTCGAGCAGGCCGCCGACCAGTCCGGTGTCGCCCGTGAGGCCGCCCAGCAGGCCACCGTCGCCGCCGACCACGCCGCCAACCACGCCGCCCAGTAGGCCGTCGCCTCCCGTCAGACCGGCCAGCACGCCGTTGACGGTGCCGATCACCGGCTGCAGTGCCTGGCCCGGGACCTGCGTCAGGCCGTTGGCCAGGTCCGTCACCACGCCCAGCGGGCCGCCGTTCACCTGGGTCACGCCTTCGACCAGGCCCGTGACCACGGACAGGGCGCCGGTGCCGGGGTTGATCACCGCATCCAGCACCTGGCCCACAGGCGCTCCGGCCGTGCCGCCGAGCAGGTCATCGACGGTGTTCTGCACCGTGGTGACCAGGCCTTCGCCGCTGCCTGTGCCGCCACCCGGAACCAGGCCGCCCAGCAGCCCGCCGACCAAGCCGTCCTCGCCGAGCACGCCACCCAGCAAGCCGCCGTCACCGCCGAGCAAGCCACCGACCAAGCCGTCGTCGCCAAGGACGCCGCCCAGCAGGCCGCCGTCACCGCCGAGCAGGCCGCCGACCAGGCCGTCATCGCCAAGGACGCCACCCAGCAAGCCGCCGTCACCGCCGAGCAAGCCACCGACCAGGCCGTCGTCGCCAAGCACGCCGCCCAGCAGGCCGCCGTCACCGCCGAGCAAGCCGCCGACCAGGCCGTCGTCGCCAAGGACGCCACCCAGCAGGCCGCCGTCACCGCCGAGCAAGCCACCGACCAGGCCGTCGTCGCCAAGCACGCCACCCAGCAAGCCGCCGTCACCGCCCAGCAGGCCACCGACCAGGCCGTCGTCGCCGAGCACGCCGCCCAGCAGGCCGCCGTCACCGCCGACCACGCCGCCCAGCAGGCCGTCGCCTCCCGTCAGACCGGCCAGCACGCCATTGACGGTGCCGATCACCGGCTGCAGTGCCTGGCCCGGGACCTGCGTGAGGCCGTTGGCCAGGTCCGTCACCACACCCAGCGGACCGCCGTTGACCTGGGTCACGCCTTCCACCAGACCCGTGACCACGGACAGGGCGCCGGTGCCGGGGTCGATCAGCGCATCCAGTACCTGGCCCACAGGCGCTCCGGCCGTGCCGCCGAGCAGGTCGCCAACGGTGTTCTGCACCGTGGTGACAAGGCCGTCGCCGCTGCCTGTGCCGCCGCCCGGAACCAGGCCGCCCAGCAGGCCGCCGACCAGGCCGTCTTCGCCAAGCACGCCACCCAGCAGGCCGCCGTCACCGCCGAGCAGGCCGCCGACCAGGCCGTCGTCGCCAAGGACGCCACCCAGCAGGCCACCGTCACCGCCCAGCAAGCCGCCGACCAGGCCATCGTCGCCAAGGACGCCGCCCAGCAGGCCACTGTCACCGCCCAGCAGGCCGCTGACCAGCTCGCCGATGCCGCCTTCACCCAGGCCGCTGCCCAGGCCGGCAATCAGGCCGTTGAGGGTTCCGATCACGGGCTGCAGTGCCTGGCCATCGACCTGGGTCAGGCCATTGACCAGTTCGGTCAGCACGCCCAGGGGGCCGCCGTCCACGCTGGTCAGGCCTTCCAGCAGGCCGGTGACGACCGAGGCCGTTCCATCGGTGGGATTGGCCAGCGCGTCCAGCAGTTGGCCCACAGGGGCTGCGACGGTGCCGCCGAGCAGGCCGTCCACCACGTCCTGGACCGTGGTGACCAGGCCGTCACCGCTGCCGCCTCCCGTGCCGCCCGGGATCAGGCCGCCCAGCAGGCCGTCGACCAGTTCACCGATGCCGCCTTCACCCAGGCCGCTGCCCAGGCCGGCAATCAGGCCGTTGAGGGTGCCGATCACCGGCTGCAGGGCCTGGCCGTCCACCTGGGTCAGGCCGTTGACCAGTTCGGTCAGCACGCCCAGGGGGCCACCGTCCACGCTGGTCAGGCCTTCCAGCAGGCCGGTGACGACCGAGGCCGTTCCATCGGTGGGATTGGCCAGCGCGTCCAGCAGTTGGCCCACAGGGGCTGCGACGGTGCCGCCGAGCAGGCCGTCCACCACGTCCTGGACCGTGGTGACCAGGCCTTCTCCCGTGCCGCCACCCGTGCCGCCGCCGGGCACCAATCCACCCAGCAGGCTGCCGACCAGTCCGCCGAGCCCATCTTCGTCCAGGCCGTTGCCCAGGCCGGCAATCAGCTCGTTGAGCGTGCCGATCACCGGGGCCAGGCCTTCGCCGTCCACCTGGGTGAGGCCGTTGACCAGTTCGGTCAGCACACCCAGGGGGCCGCCCTCGACATTGGTCAGGTTCTCCAGCGCGCCGGTCACGGTGGACAGCAGTCCGTCCGTGGGATTGGCCAGGGCGTCCAGCAACTGGCCCACAGGCGCTGCCACCGTGCCGCCCAGCAGGCCGTCCACGACGTCCTGCACGGACGTGACCACCCCGCTGTCAGGCGTGCCGGGCGGGTTGCCCGTTCCGCCGCCCACCAGGCCGCCCAGCAGGCCACCCACGCCGGCGAGCAGGCCGCCCAGCGCACCGTCTTCGTCGAGCAGGCCGCCGAGCACGTTGTCCACTACCGTGCCGATGGAGCCGCCGGAGCCCGCTTCATCCAGGCCCTTGAGCAGCTCATTGAGCGTGCTGATCAGGGGCTCCAGGCCCTGGTTCTGGATGTTGACCAGGCCGTCCACCAGCTCGGTGAGCACGCCCAGCGGCCCGCCATTGGTGCTGGTCAGGCTCTCCAGCAGGCCTGTCACCCCGGACAGCGTGCCGCTGCCGGGATTGACCAGCGTATCGATCAGGTTGCCCACCGGGCCGGCGACCGTGCCACCGGACAGCGCACCCACCACGTCCTGCACGGAGGTGATCAGGCCGTGGCCGTCCGTGGGATCCGTCGGATTGGTGGGGTCCGTGGGATTGGTCGGATTGGTCGGGTTCGTCGGGTCCGTGGGATTGGTGGGGTTGGTCGGGTTGGTGGGATCCGTGGGGTTGGTCGGATTGGTGGGGTTCGTAGGATTGGTCGGGTTCGTGGGATCCGTGGGGTTGGTCGGATTGGTGGGGTTCGTAGGGTTGGTCGGGTTCGTGGGATCCGTGGGGTTGGTCGGATTGGTCGGATTCGTGGGGTTGGTCGGGTTCGTGGGATCCGTGGGATTGGTCGGATTGGTCGGATTCGTGGGGTTGGTCGGGTTCGTGGGATCCGTGGGGTTGGTCGGATTGGTCGGGTTCGTGGGGTTGGTCGGGTTCGTGGGATCCGTGGGGTTGGTCGGATTGGTCGGGTTCGTAGGATTGGTCGGGTTCGTGGGATCCGTGGGATTGGTCGGATTGGTGGGGTTCGTAGGATTGGTGGGGTTCGTAGGGTTCGTAGGGTTCGTCGGATCCGTGGGATTCGTAGGATTCGTAGGATTCGTCGGGTTGGTGGGATCCGTCGGATTGGTCGGGTTGGTCGGGTTCGTGGGATTGGTCGGATTCGTGGGATCCGTGGGGTTGGTCGGATTCGTGGGATCGGTCGGCACCGGGGGGGCTGGGTCGTCGTCGTCGTTGCTGGCTGCGGCGATCAGGCCCACGCCGCCCGCGCCGATCAGGCCGGCCAGCAGGAAGTCGCTGAGCACGGAGCCGCCGGCTGCGGCTGCGGCGCTTTCCTTGGTCACGATCAGGCCCACGGCGTCACCGTCACTGGCGGGCGCCACCTGGACGTTGCCAGATGCCAGGTCCAGCACCATGGCGCCTGCGCCATCACCCTCGCGCTGGGCCAGCGTGGCCTGGGTGCCGCCCTCGAAGGTGCCGACCAGGGTCTGGCCGTCCTTGCCCTGGAACAGCGCCTTGGCGCTGCCATCGGCGGGCACGATGATCTTGTCGCCGACCTGCAGGGCACTGCCCGGCTGGGCCATCAGGGTTTCCCCATTGCGCACGATCTGCACGCCCGGGCTGACCTGGGACAGCGTGGCGGGAGGCGTGCCCCGGGGCATGACCGCTGCGGCTGCGCCGGGCTGCATGTTCGACGTATTGAGCTGCGCAAGCACAACGCTGGAGGGCTGCGGGTCACCGAACTGCACGGGGCTGACGGTGGTGTTGCCGGTGGGCTGCATCGATTGGGCGGTCATTTACTCTCTCCAGACAAGGGTTGAGACGACAAGGTCAGACGGTGGCTTGGAAGCCGTGAAAAATCTGTCGAGCCCTTTTGTGCAACATGCATGCCACGTGCACGCTGCAGGTCCGGATGGCCTAGGAATCATCCTAAGATATTGATTTGTATGGATTTATCTATTGATCACAATGTCTCATCAAGGGTCTGTTACGGCACACGTTACGTAACGCTGCCGGGTCTGCTCCGTTACTCGGGCGCCGGTGCCGCGCCATGTTTCATGGCCCTTGACTCGCGGGCCCATGCAGCGGGGCAAGATGGCTTTCGCCTATAAAATCGCTGGCTTTTGGCTGCAGGCGTGTATCGGCGCATGCAGTAAGCCCAAAAGCGAACAGGCCCGTCTTCCAACTTTCATTGCGTAGAGAGCGCCCATATGCTGATTTCGTCCAGAGTTCCGTCGCGAGTGCCGGGTCGTACCTATTTGCGGATAGCCCGGCCCGTGGCCATTGCCGCCTTCAGTCTGGGGGCGGCTTTGTGCGGGGCGTTTGCCCATGCATCGCAGGAGGCGGTGGACGAGGTCTCACGGCTGCTGGAGCAGGGCAAGGCGCCCCAGGCCGCCAAGCAGGCCGAGGCCTACCTCAAGCAAAACCCGGCCGATGTGCAGATGCGCTTTCTGCAGGGCGTGATCGCCGCGGAGCAGCGCCAGAACGCCCAGGCCATCAAGATCTTCACGGCGTTGACCCGTGACTACCCCAGCCTGCCCGAGCCCTACAACAACCTGGCCGTGCTGTACGCTGCCGAAGGCCAGGAACGCAAGGCCTCGGAAGTGCTGGAGCAGGCCATTCGCACCAACCCCAGCTACGCCACGGCGCATGAGAACCTGGGCGACCTGTATGCGCGCATGGCCAGCGATGCCTATGCCAAGGCCTTGCAGCTGGACGGATCGCGCCAGGCCATCCAGCCCAAGCTGGCCCTGATCACGCAGATCTTCCCCAAGCAAGGTGGCGCCCAGGGCAAGACGGTCCAGGCTGCAGCTGCCTCGACCAAGGTCGCCGATGCCAAGGCGGCCGATGCCAAGGCCCGCGAATCCGACGCCAAGCTGGCCGAGGCCCGCGCCGCCGAGACCAAGGCGGCAGAGGCCAAGGCCGCCGAATTCAAGGCCGCTGAAGTGAAGGCCGCCGATGCCAAGGCAGCGCAGGCCAAGGCCGCAGAAGCCAAGGCGGCGGAAGCCAAGGCCGCAGAGGCCAAGGCAGCGGAGGCCAAGCTGGCCCAGGCCAAGGCAGCGGAAGCCAAGGCCGCCGAGACCAGGCTGGCCCAGGAGAAGGCTGCCCAGGCCGCACAGGACAAGGCGCGCGCTGCCGAGGAAGCCAGGCAGGCTGCGGCCAAGGCCGCCGCCGTGACCACCACCGCTGCGGCCCCTGCCGCCGCCGCTGTGGCCGCCGCCGAGCCCGCCAAGGCAGCGCCTGCCGTCGACGAGAAGAAGGCGGCCCAGTCGGCCGCAGCGCAGGAAGTGGAGGCCGCCGTCAAGGCCTGGTCCACCGCCTGGGCCGGACAGGACATGGACCGCTACCTGGACGCCTACAGCGACCACTTCTCCCCGGCCGATGGCAGCAGCCTGGCCAAGTGGAAGGAACAGCGCCGCCAGCGCATTGTCGGACGCACCACCATCGTCGTCACCGTGCGCGACCTCAAGGTGACGGTGGACGGCGACAAGGCCACGGCCCAGTTCCGCCAGTACTACGCATCGGGCGCGCTCAAGACCACGACCCGCAAGACCCTGCGCATGCAGCGCGAAAAGGGACAATGGCGCATCACCCACGAAGGAACCGGTTCCTGATGCCTGAAAGAGCGCGCCCCCTGGCACGGTCATCCGCCGGCTTGCTGCGCCTGCATGCGCGGGCCGCCGGCGTGGCCGTGCTGCTGGCCGCTCTGTCCACGATGTCGTTCGGCACGGCGGCCTACGCCAAGCCGGCCAAGGCCTCCAAGACGGCATCCGCCAAGCCCGCAACGGGCAAGACCAGCAAGACCGGCAAGGCCGGCGCAGCCAGGCTGCGCTCGGCGTCGGGCAAGACGGCCGTGGCCGCTGCTGCGGTGGCGGCCACGGCAGGCGGCGCTGCTGCCACGGCAGGCCAGGCCAAGGCGGCGGCCGGCTCGCAAAGCCAGGCGGAGGCCCGCCTGCTGGCCATCATCCGCCAGGTGGAGCAGCGGGATCTGGATGGCGCCCTGAAGGCGGCCGCCGATCTCACCGCCGAAGTCCCCAATTTCCGCGCAGCCCAGCTGGTGTATGCAGACCTGCTGCGCTTCAAGACCGGCCGTGCCGGCGAGGTGCTGGCGGGCACGCCCGTGGCTGCGTCCGCCGCCCCCAGCCATCCGGGCCAGGGCGTGCTGGTGCGGCACAACCTGTCCGTGGGCAGCGTCACACGGCTCGAGGGTCCGGCCAGTCCCGCGCAGGCCCAGCTGCAGGATCTGCAAAACGAACTCAAGCGCCGCCTGCAGGCGGACAGCGGCGCGCCGCCTGCGGGTTCCGTTCCCGGCGAGTTTTTGATGCTGGGCGCATCCGTGCGGCATGCCATTGCCATCGACGCCAGCAAGTCGCGGCTGTACCTGTTCGCCCATGAGGCAGGCGGGCTGCGGCTGCTGGGGGACTTCTATGTCTCCGTGGGCAAGCTGGGCACCGACAAATGGCAGGAAGGCGACCAGCGCACGCCGCTGGGCATCTACTTCGTGGGCCGCCACATCCCCGGGCCCCGTCTGCCGGAGTTCTATGGCAAGGGTGCGCTCACGGTGAACTTTCCCAATGACTGGGACAAGGCCGTGGGCCGCTCGGGCAGCGGCATCTGGCTGCATGGCTCGCCGCCCGACCAGTTCTCGCGGGCGCCCGAGGCCAGCGATGGCTGCCTGGTGCTGGCCAACCCCGATCTCACCTTGCTCATGCAGACCGTGGACCGGCAGACGCCGGTGCTGATCCGCGAAAAGCTGCAATGGGTGGCCCCCAAGGCCCAGGCCCAGCAGAAGGCGGCAGACGCCTTCGTGCGCGTCATCGACGACTGGAAGAGCGCCTGGAACGGTGCGGACCCGCGCAAGCTGGCCGCCCTCTACGCGCCCGACCTGCTGCAGTCGCCGGCCTCGCGCACATCACAGGAGCGGCTGGCCGCCTACCTCAACCGCCCCGGCGTGACGCTGCAGGACCTGTCCATCTATTCCTGGAAGGACGCCAAGGGCGAGATCCGCGTGGTCAACCTGCGCGCCAGCAGCAAGTCCTTTGCCGAAGGCCTGCCGCTGCGCCAGTACTGGCGCAAGACGGGCGGGCGCTGGCAGCTTTTCTCCGAGGACGTGATGGGCTGAGCCCGGCGCAGCTCAGGTGTTCTCGTTGTGGCGGTTGCTGTCGAAGCGGCGCTCCGCATCGAACAGGTGCTGTATCAGCACATGCGAGGTCATGTTCACGCCGATGCCGCCAATCATGGCCGGCAGCAGGTACAGCGCCGTGGACAGCTCGGAGACGAAGAGGGTGTTGTCGGACAGCGAAGGCGTCGCCTTGGCCGCCGAGGCCAGGCTTTGCAGCAGGTAGACATCCACCCCCGCCATGGCCACCAGGGCCAGCCCGAACAGCAGCACCGTGGTGCGCGAGATGCTGCGCTTGGCCAGCAGGGCGGCGTAGATGGCGCAGGGAAGAACGACCGAGAAAACCACCAGGCTCCAGAATCTGGCTTCGGTGAAGACGGTGGTGCTGATGCGCAGGGCATTCATCGGTGCGGTCTTTCGGTGCGGTCCTTCGGTACCTGTGGGTTCCTGCGGTTCCCTTCGGCCGCCCAATATGCCGCGCTTGCGTAAACGCCCGGTGAACCCGGCGCAAACCGGTGGTTGCACATGCAACCAGGCGCACCGGTCGCAGTCTTGTCCGCCCCGGCCCTGCCTGGCCCGATGCGTCCCTCAGGGGGTCACGACTGCCGCACCAGATAGGCCGGCAGCTGCGCCTCGGGCAGCACGGACAGGACCTTGAGCTGCAGCTGGGCGCGCTTGCGTGCCTGGGCAAGGTAGTCCTGCAGCGCCTGCGCGGCCCGCTCGTACTCACCATCCCACAGGGCGTCGATGACCTGGCGGCAGTTCTCAAGCAGGGGCGGGTTGGGCGACTGCGGGAACATGCGGTCAAAGGTGCTGTGGATCAGCCACGGCATCTGGCACTGCTGCAGCATGCCCACCAGCTTGTGGTTGGGATGCCGTGCCAGCAAGGCGCCGTGCAGGTGCTGCTCCAGCCGCAAAAGCTCCTGAGCTTGCGGTGCGGTAGGGGCGTGCAGGCGGCGGCGCAGGTCAGCGAGCATGTCCCTGTCCAGGCGCGGGCCGCTTTCGCGCAGCGCCGCGGGCGCCAGCAGCGCCAGCAGCTCGAAGTCCTGGTTCACCGCGCGTGCCGTCAACGCCGCCACGCGCCAGGAGGCATAGGTGCTCTTGTCCACCAGTCCCCGGTCCACGAGCCGGC
Source organism: Delftia sp. WY8 (assembly GCF_018437695.1). Taxonomy (NCBI): domain Bacteria; kingdom Pseudomonadati; phylum Pseudomonadota; class Betaproteobacteria; order Burkholderiales; family Comamonadaceae; genus Delftia; species Delftia sp. WY8. The sequence continues at coordinate 1,865,938 of NZ_CP049795.1, read as the reverse complement.
TCAGCACCTCGCGCAGGGCCACGCGGTTCACGTTGAAGTGCTCCATGGCCGCGCTTTCGTCGATCTGGAAGCGCCCGAAGATCATGGCGATGGAGATGGTCTGCTCCAGCTCGTCGTGGATGCGCTCGCTTTCCGAGGGGATGTGGATGGTGGCGTTGCCCTCCTCCAGGCCCAGGGCCCGCGCGTCCAGCGGCAGGCGCTGGGGCTGCACGGCCTGCCCGGGCCGGGCCACCAGGTAGCCGCGTCCGTCGAAGGTGCACAGCAGCCCTTCGGCATGCAGCAGCTCGAAGGCCTTGCGCACGGGTATGCGGCTGGTGCCGAAGACCTTGGCCACCGGCCCCTCCAGCAGCACCAGGCCGGGCTCGATCCGCTGCTCGACGATGGCCCCGCGCAGGCGCTGGCGTATCAGTTCATAGCGCAGCCGGCGTTCGCCGGGATCGCCGGATTCACCGGATTCGCCGGGGCCTGCTTCCTCGTCGCGGGCAAGCTGCGTGGGTGCTGGGGTGGCTCTTGTCATTCCTGCTTCATCTGCATGTACCTGTGCACTGGCCGCCGCAAAGGGGGCCGGTATCCGGCAGGACTATAAGGGGCGGGCGCGGCGCAGCAGCGTGGCCCATTGGCGCACCAGGTAGTTGTGCTCGTCCATGACGGTGTTCCAGACGGCGATGTGGCCCAGGCGCTGCTCGTAGGAGCCGCCGTCGCGCACACTGCCGCGCGGGATCAAGATCTGTCCGTCGGTGCCCCGCAGGTCCTCGGCGGCAGGCAGGCCGGCGTACCAGTAGTCCCATTCGCTGGCGCGCAGGTGCTCGCGGCTGCGCAGCGGGTTGGAGATGTAGTAGCCCTGCCGTGCCATCGCCGCACCGGGCCAGCCGGACTGCCACCAGTTCAGGTAGCGGTAGGCGGCATCCAGCGTGTCGCCCCTGGCCTGGCTGGAGATGCCCAGGCCGCCGTACCAGGCCCGGTAGCCTTCGCGCGGGCAGGCCAGCCGGTAGTCCAGTCCCGCCGCGCGGTAGTGGGCGATGGCCGGCGACCAGTGGCTTTGTATGGCGACGCCGGCATCGATCATCAGCCGCGCCGCATCGGCGTAGTTGCCCCAGAAGCCCCGGAACTGCTCCGACTCCTGCCGCTGCAGCAGCAGGGCCATCATCTGGTCGATCTCCTCCAGTCCCAGGTTGCTGATGTCGCCAAAACGCATGTCGCCGCCGGCCTGCAGGGCCAGGGCCGCATCCAGCGCGCCGATGGCCGCATCCGCCTGCAGGGCCGCACGGCCACGGCAGGCGGGAGACAGCAGCCACGACCAGCTCTCCTCGGTCTGCGCGAACAGCTCTGGCACGGCGGCGGGCAGGTAGACGAAGCTGTCGGCGTTGTGCGTCAGCGGCAGCATGCTAATGCGCGATGCGGGCGTGCCGCCCAGGGTGCCATCGGCCTGCACGTACAGGCGCATGGCCGGGTTGCAGCCCGCGCCCAGGGCCGCCTGCGGCGTGATGCGCCCGGTCTTGGGCAGGGCGTTGACCTCGTCCCAATGCGCCAGCCTGCCGATGTCTATGGGTTGCAGCGCCCCTGTCGGCCACAGGCAGTCCAGGCTGTGGAACCATTGGTCGTAGAGATCGAAGCTGTCCTGGCGCATGACGGCCTGGCGCTGCGCGTCGAAGCCGTCGAGCACCTCGAAGCGGATGCGCAGGCCCAGGTCCTGCTCGGCGCGGCGGCGCATGGCCTCGGTCAGCGTCACCGAGGTGCCCAGTACCCGCAGTTCAGGCATGTTCTTGCGCATGGGGTGTTCCTTGTCAATGGAAGGCGGCCGGGCCGGGGGCGGCGCCGGGTTGCGCCCCATTGTCCTGCGCGAAGAAACGCTGGAACGACTGCCAGGAGTCGTCCACCTGCTGCCCGTTGAGCCCCGAGGCGATGAAGACCAGGCGCGAGCGGCCGTCGCCACCGGGCCATTCGGCCAGATGCTCGGGCGCATGCATCAGATGGCCCATGCCGTGCAGCACCGTCGGCTGCCCCTGCGGCCATCCTTCGGCGGCCACGGCCACGAGCCCCTTGAGCCGCAGCACCCGCTCGCCATGGCGGTGCAGCAGCCAGGTCAGCCACAGCGTCAGCGCACACCAGTCCACGGGGCCGTCGAGTTCCAGGCAGAAGGCCTGGATGCTGCCGTGCGGCTCCTGGCCCTTGCGGCTGCGAGGCGTGCCTGCAATGGCGCGTGCCAGCCAACTGCTCTCCTGCACGGGCTGCTCCTGCCAGGCCGGCTGCGCCTGGCGGCTGTTGCCGAGCACGGCCAGCGGATTGAGCCTGGCAAGCTGCGCGCGCAGCGCCTCGGCGTCCTGCGGCCGGGCCAGGTCGGTCTTGCTCAGGTACAGCCGGTCGGCGGCGGCGACCTGGGCCTGCCATTCGGGCCGCTGCGCATGCGTGGCCGCGTGCAGGGCATCGACCACGGTGGCGACATGGGCGGGCCTGAAGACCTGGCGCAATTGCGCATCCCCTATGAGGGTGGCGATCACCGGGCCGGGCGCGGCAAGGCCCGTGGTTTCGATCAGCACGCGCTGGAACGCAGGCAGCTCGCCGCGCTCGCGGCGCTGGTGCAGCCGCCACAGCGCCTCCTTGAGTTCGCCGCGGATGGCGCAGCAGATGCAGCCGCTGTCCAGCAGCACCGTGTCGGCGTCGATGCGGCCCACCAGCAGATGGTCCAGCCCCACGGCGCCGAATTCGTTGATCAGCACGGCGGTCTCGGCAGCGGGAGAGTCCTGCAGCCATTGCCTGAGCAGCGTGGTCTTGCCGCTGCCCAGAGAGCCCGTGAGCACACCCACGGGCAGGCGTGCATCGCCGGTCATGGCGCCTGCTCCGGTTGCGGCCAGGGCATGGCCAGCAGATCCAGCTCGCGGGCCAGCAGCCGCTCGGCCGCAGGCCACAACGCACCGAAGTCGGGCACCAGAACGCTGGCGCCCGTAGGCCCCTGCAGCAGGTAGGACTGGCCGTGGAAGTCGCTGAGCCGCAGCCGCCACAGCGCCAGCAGCCGGTTGGCGCGCGCAATCTGAATCAGCCGCTGGCGTCGCCCGGCCGATCCGGCCGGCGCCTGGCTCCAGTGGCCGGAGCCCTGCAGCAAACCGCACATTCCACACATGACTGAAAACCTTTCGGTTGCGAATGGAGCCGCCTGCGAAACTGGCACAGCCAAAGAGCAGAGACACCGAGGAAGGGCCTATGCCGGCCGCGCCGCCCCGCACCGAGGGTGTCGCCGGCTGCCCGTACGCCCCCCTCCGAAGAGAGGGGGAAGGCGCGAAGCGACTCAGGGGGTGCTTCTTTTCACGGCATGACATCGCCGGAATTGGGCCCCAGCGTCTGCCCCACATACAGATTGCCGCCGGGGTCGGAGGCCAGCAGCACGGCCGTGGGAGCCACCTCGTCGGCGCGGCCGAAGCGGCCCAGCGGCAGGCTGGCCTCCTTGGCGCGTTTCCAGTCCGCGCTGATGCCGTCGACCAGCGGCGTGGCGATGGGGCCGGGGGCAATGGCGTTGACCAGGACATTGTCGGGTGCCACTTCCAGCGCCAGCGACTTGGTGAAGCCGATCACGCCGGCCTTGGCCGCCGCATAGTGGCTCAGCTCCACGCCGCCCTTGATGCCCAGCTGCGAGGCGATGCTGATGATGCGTCCCCAGCGCTGGGCCTGCATGTGCGGCACTGCGCGCCGCGCGCACAGGAAGACGCTGCGCAGGTCCACGCGCAGCATCTCGTCCCACATCGCGGTGGACATGTCGGCACAGCGCGACTGGGTGAGCATGCCGGCGTTGTTGACCAGGATGTCGATGCCGCCGAAGGCCTGCACGCAGCGGTCGATGATGCGGTGGGCCGTGGACTCGTCGCCCACGTCGCCGATGACGGTCTCGGCCTGCGTGCCCAGCGCGCGGCAGCGCCGGGCCACGTCCTCGGCCCGCGCGGCATCGATGTCGGCCAGCAGCAGCCGCGCGCCGGCCTGCGCATAGGCCAGGGCAATGGCCTCGCCGATGCCGCTGCCGGCGCCTGTCACGACGGCGCGGCGGCCGTCCAGTGGCTTGGATGTGCTCATGTCGGATGTCCTCAACTGGGCCAGCGCACGGTCACGCCGCCGTCGGCAATGATGGATTGGCCGGTGATGTAGGAGGCCTCGTCGCTGGTCAGGAAACGGATCAGGGCTGCGATTTCTCGGGCCTGCCCGACACGCCCCAACGGAATGCTTTTTGCCGCCTGCGCCAGGCCCGCCGGGCCCAGCGAGTTGACCGGGTCCAGCGACTGCGGCGTCTCGATCAGGCCCGGAATCACGGCGTTGCAGCGTATGCCGCGCGGTGCCAGCTCCATGGCCACGGCGCGGCACAGCCCGGGCACGCCTGCCTTGGCGGCCGCATAGTGGGCATGCTGCTCCCAGCCGTAGACGCCGCCTGCAATGGAGGAGACGGCCACCATGGCCCCGCCCGCCGCCATGTGGCGCGCGCTGGCCCGGAAGGTGCGCATGACGCCGCCCAGGTCGATGTTGATGACCTCCTGCCACTGCGCATCGCTCATCTCGGCCAGGGCCGCCTGGCGCAGCAAACCTGCATTGGCGACGGCGAAGTCCAGCCGGCCGAAGCGGTCCACGGCGACGCGGGCCAGGTGCTCGACCTGCTCGGCATCGCCCACATCGACCGCCTCCATGACGCACCGCCCGCCCGCGCGTTCGACGAGTTCCAGGGTCTGGCCGGGATCGTGCGGATCCCGGGGGTAGTAGCTGCCGGCCACGGCAATGCCTGCCTGCGCATAGGCCAGGGCCAGCGCCTGGCCGATGCCGCTGGCAGCGCCGGTGATGAGGGCGACCTTGTTCCTGTCGATCTGCGGGTGCATGGCGGCCTCACTTCACGGTCTGGGGATCGACATGGGGTGCCAGGAACATCAGCAGTCCCGAGGCTGCGCAGGGAATGGCTCCCCAGTACAGCGCCGCCTGTGCCCAGTCCGCCCCCTGCGACAGCGTCCAGGTCACGCCGAAGCCTGCCGCGATGGCGCCCACCTGGCCCATGGCGTTGACGAAGGAGCTGGCCGTGGCGCGTATGTGGCTGGGAAAGCTCTCGCCGATCAGGAAGAGGGCCGCTGCATAGGGGCCGATCAGGAAGAACAGCCCCAGCGAGTACAGCGGCACGATGCGCCAGAAGTCGCCCGAAGGCGCGTTCAGCATGAGTGCGAAGGCCAGGCCACCCAGCATCCAGCCTATGGCCACGGCGTTGCGCCGGCCTATGCGGTCACCGAGCCAGCCATGGAAGACATAGCCCAGGAAGCCCGCGAGATTGGAGATGATGAGGACCTGCAGCGCGCTGGAGAAATCCACGCCCTTGCCCGGCGTGCCACCGGCGCCGCCCAGCACCGAGGTGCCCAGCACCGCGAAGATCACGATGGCGAACCAGTTCAGGAAAAAGCCCAGGGCCAGCGACAGCGTGGGCCGCAGCGAGGCGCCCCGGAACATGGCCGACAGGCCGGTGTGCTGCTCCTGCTGTGGGCTGGCGCCATGCTCCTGCGCCAGGCGCATGGCCTCTGCCTCGCGCCCGGCGCGGCGCAGATCGGCCACGCGCCGCGCGGTCAGGAACTGGGGTGTTTCCACCAGCCGTCGGCCCAGCACGGCGATCACCAGGGCCGGGAACATGGCGAACACGAAGGACAGCGCCCAGCCGCCGCCCTGGCCGAACCAGCGCTCGCCCAGCGGATACAGCAGGGCCACCAGCACGGCGGTGAGCACGGCGCCCACGGGCCAGCCGCCTTGCACCAGCGAGTAGATGAAGCCGCGCCGGCGCAGGGAGGCCGGGTCCGTGTAGACCAGGGAGAACAGCTCGCTCAGGTAGGTGGCGTTGATGCTTTGCTCTGCATAGCCCAGGCCCGCCAGCGAGCGCACCACGATCAGCAGCACGAAGCCCAGTCCCGCCGACAGCCCGATCACCCAGCCGGCCAGCGCCGTCAGGCCCGAGCACAGCGCTGCGCCCGCCACGGCGATGATGATGCCCTTGCGCCGGCCCAGCCGGTCGGCGATGGGGCCGATGCCGAAGGCCACGATCACCGTGCCCAGCGTCACCCAGGTGTTCAGCCGCGCCTGCTGCTCGGCGCTCCACTGGAAGTGCTCGCCCAGTTGCGGCAGCAGGGTGCCGAAGAGGATGAAGTCGTAGACGGCGAACACCCAGGCGAAAAAGCAGACCCAGGTGGCGTAGCTGACCTGCCTGCGCGTCACGGTGGGCGCGGTCCAGGGGGCATCGGTCCCGGCCGGGGCCGGATGGCCGGCGCCTGGGGCGTCGGAGGCAATGGCGGAGGTATTCATGGTGTCCTCGCTGAGGTGGGATGCGGCATCAACGCGGCTGGCGGCGCAGGAAGTCGTCGGCGATCTGGTCGCACGTCATGAAGCGCACGCCGTCGTGCGACTGGAAATGCTCGATCAGGCGCTCCAGCATCAGCAGCACCTGGGGGCGGCCGGAGACATCGGGGTGGATGGTGATGGGGAAGACCGCGTAGTCGTGCTCGCGGTAGACCCAGTCGAACTGGTCGCGCCACATCTGCTCTATGTCGCGCGGGTTGACGAAGCCGTGGCTGTTGGGCGACTTCTTGATGAACATCATGGGCGGCAGGTCGTCCAGGTACCAGTTGGCGGGGATCTCGACCAGCCGTGTCTCCTTTCCGCGCACCAGGGGCTTCATCCAGGTGTCGGGATGCTTGCTGTAGTCGATGCGGGTCCACTGGTCGCCCACGCGCACGTAGTACGGGTGGAAGTCGTTGTGCATCAGGCTGTGGTCGTACTTGATGCCTTTCTTGAGCAGCAGCTCGTTGGTGACGGGGCTGAACTCCCACCAGGGCGCCACATAGCCCGTGGGTGCGCGGCCGGCCAGCCGCGTGATGACCTCGATGCTGCGGTCGAGCACCGCTTCCTCCTGCTCGGGCGTCATGGCAATCGGGTTCTCGTGGCTGTAGCCGTGGATGCCGATCTCATGGCCCGCGTCCACCACGGCCTTCATCTGCTCGGGAAAGGTCTCGGCGGAGTGGCCCGGGATGAACCAGGTGGTCTTGAGGCCGTATTTGTCGAACAGCCTGAGCAGCCGCAGCGAGCCGACTTCGCCCGCGAACATGCCGCGCGAGATGTCGTCGGGCGAGTCCTCCCCGCCATACGAGCCGAGCCAGCCGCCGACGGCATCGACGTCCACGCCAAACGTGATCTGTATGTCCTTGCTCATTGCATGCACTCCTTTTTCACTGGGAACGGTTGAGGGAAGAAAGCGCCTGTTCGACGGCCAGGGCAATGCGCAGCAGCCGGTCGTCATCGCCCTGCGGGCGCATCAGCTGCAGGCCGATGGGAAGCCGTTCGGTGCTCGCGCCAGGGCCTTGCAGGCACAGGGCGCCGCAGGGCAGGGCCACGGCCGGCGCATCCAGGAAGCTGCCGGGCATGGTCAGGCGCAGCGTGGCGAGATTGGTCTGGGCAAACAGCGCGTCGTCTTCCAGCAGGGGCTGCAGCAGCGGCGCCGGATGGCCCACCGTGGGCAGCACCAGGGTGGCGCTGCCCAGCTCCTGCGCGAACAGCTCCATCAATGGCTGGCGCCGTGCCAGCAGTTGCAGGTAGCCGCCATGGTCCAGATGCCTTGCGGCCGCCAGCCGGCTGCGCACGCGCGGGTCCATGCGCGCGGCCTGCTCCGGGGCATCCAGGCGCTCGCGGTGCGTGGCCAATGCCTCATGCGCGCCCAGCCAGCCATGGCGCTGCGTCAGCGTCTGCACCGTGTCCAGGCTTTGCAGCCGGCGCCGCTGCACGCGGGCGCCCTGCCGCTGCAGCAGGGCCAGGCCGGCTGCAATCGCGTCGCGCACCTGCGCCTGCACGCGGTCGTCGTCCAGCAGGCCGGGGTCGATGACGAACACCTGTCCCTGCAGGCCTATGACAGGGCCTGGGACGGCAGGGCCTGCAGCGGCATCGCCGGCAGGCACGGTGCTGCGCAGCACCTGGTCCAGGGCCATGCAGTCGGCCACGCCCAGGGCCAGCGGCCCCAGCGTGTCCAGGGAAGGTGACAGCGCAAAGACCCCTTGCATGGGATAGCGCCCCCGGCTGGCACGAAAGCCCACCAGCCCGTTGAAGGCTGCGGGAATGCGCACCGATCCTGCCGTGTCCGTTCCCATGGCCAGCGGCCCGCAGCCCTGCACCACGGCCAGGGCCGCGCCGCTGGAGGAGCCGCCAGGCGCCCGTGCGCGCCCACCCAGGCGGGGATTGGCGGGGGTGCCGAAGCCGGGGTTCAGGCCCAGTCCCGAATAGGCGAACTCGCTGAGGTTGGTCTTGCCCAGGCAGACCATGCCGGCCGCCGCGGCCCGCGCCACCACGGGGGCATCGGCAGGGGCTGGCGGGGCAGAGCGAAGCAGGGCCGATGCCGCCGTGGTGGGCGTGCCACGCACATCGAACAGGTCCTTCCAGCTGATGGGCACGCCGTCCAGCGGCCCGAGCGGGCGGCCCGTACGCCAGCGCTGCGTGGATTGCCTGGCCTCTTCCAGCGCGCGCTCCGCCGTGATGCGCGTGAACACGGACGGGCTTTCACAGGCCGCTTGCAGGCAATGCTCGGTGGCTTGTGTGGGCGTCAGCGTGCCGGCCGCATAGGCTGCATGCAGTTCGCAAGCCGAGGCAGGCGCTGTCCGGAGGCCGCTGTTTTTCATTGAATTTGAATGTTGTTGTCAAAGTTCATTTTTGAATTCTAGTGAGCGCCTCCATCCCGTGTCCGGGTGATTACCCGGGGGATGAGGCGCTCTGTGTTGATCTGTGAAGGAGGCCGTTTTGTGCCGCTTGCGCCGCTCTAGCGGTCCTTGTGGTCCGCTTCGCCGCACTTCCAGTAGCCCTTGGCGCTCAGCTGGCCGGGTGCGATGCCACGGTCCAGGAAATGCCGCTTCAGCGCACGCATGGCGCCGGACTCGCCCGCCATCCACAGATAGCCGTTGCCCGGCGGCAGCGGCCGGTACATCAGCCGCTGGCACAGCCTCTGCCCAGGCTGGCCCGGCGCGGCGGTGATCCACTCGGTGCGCCAGCGGGCAGCGCTGTCCATGGGCTGGCATTCGCCGTCATCGGTGATTTCCACGTAGGCCTTCACCCGCGCGGAGGCTGGCAGGCGCGCCGCGATCGATTGCATGGCCGGCAGTGCCGAGCCATCGCCCGCCAGCATGAGCCAATCGGTGCCGGCCGGCGGGGCGAAGCCGCCGCTGCGCGGGCCGGCAATGGCCACCTGCTCGCCCACGCGGGCCTGGGCGGCCCAGCGGGAGGCGGGGCCGTCGCCGCCAGCGGAGGTGCTGTTCTCATGCTTGGCATTGAACGCATCGCCATGCAGTACCAGGTCAATGTCCAGCGTGCCGGCCTGACGGTCCACGCTGCGCAGCGTGTACGCCCGGCCCTCGCCCGTGGGCAGGAACAGCTTGACCCAGGCGGCGGGCGTATCCACGGCAGGCGCCCGCGAGAAGGCGGCGATCTGCTCGCCACCCAGCGTGATGCGGCGCATGCGCGGCGTGACGGATTGCGCCTTCAACACGGTGCCCAGCGCGCGCTGCGTGCCGGCAGGCATGTGAATCGGCTCAGCCATGGGTGGCTCCCGGGGCTGCGTTCAAGCGCAGCAGCAAGGCCACGGCGATGGACAGCGCCACGCTCACGGCGGCGGCGAAATACACGTCTCCGACGCCCGTGACACTGGCCAGCAGCCCGGCGGCAGGGGCCGTCAGCCCCATGGACAGGTCGAAGAAGGCCACATAGGCGCCCATGGCCGCACCGCGCGCCTGGGCAGGCGCCCGGCGGACGGCCTCCACGCCGAAGGCCGGGAAGGCCAGCGAATAGCCGAAGCCGGTGAGTGCGGCTCCCGCGTAGGCCCAGGCCGCATCGCCGCCGCCCCAGATCAGCAGCAGGCCGGCGGCTTCCAGCGGAATGCTGGCCAGTGCCACCCGCACGCCGCCCAGCTTGTCCGGCAGATGGCCGAAGAGCAGGCGCGCGCCGATGAAGGCCAGGCCGAAGGCCGTGAAGGCCAGCGAGGCCGCTCCCCAGCCCCGCGATGCGAACAGCAGCGCTGCAAAGGTCGTGATCACGCCAAAGCCCACGCTGGACAGGGCCAGCCCCAGGCCGGGAAGCCATACCGTGCCCAGCACCTTGTAGAACGGCGTGCGGCGCTGGGCCGCAGCCGGCGTGGCGCGCAGGCCCCAGACCATGGCCAGGGCGGCCAGCGGCAGCACGATGGTGGCCACGGCAATGCCGGAGAAGCCCCAGGCCGCCTGCACCGCCACGCCGGCCGGCGCGCCCGCCGCATAGGCGCCGTACATGGCAATGCCCACCCAGGCCATGACCTTGCCGGCGTTTTGCGGACCGATCATGCCCACGCCCCAGCTCAAGGCCCCGGTGATGATCAGGCTCTCGGCGCAGCCCAGCAGCACGCGGCCGGCGGCCAGCACCCAGACTGCGGCCGGCCCTCCCTCGAAGGCGCGTGACATCAGGTAGGCCAGGCCCGAAACGGCCGCCAGCGCCATGCCCAGCACCACGGCCTGCCTGGCGCCGCGCGTGTCGGCCAGCGACCCGGCCCAGGCCCGCGACAGCAGGGCGGCCGCGAACTGGCAGCCCATCACCGTGCCCACCCCCAGCGTGCCCAGTCCCAGGGTCTGGCTCAGGTGCAGGGGCAGCACGGGCATGGGCATGCCCAGGCAGAGAAAGCTGACGAAGACCGCCAGCGTCAGCGGCAGCAGCCGCGCGAATGCATTCACCGGCGGCGACGCGGCCGCAGATGGCGAAATTCCGGAAGACATGTGCATTCCCTTTCAAATACGAGTAAAAACTCAGATCACATGTCCAGGAGAATATGAGCCATGGCTCGCATTGAAAACTCGCATTCGCAGGCGGCGCAGCGCCAGCCGCCCCAGCCCCGCAAGCAGCCACGGCAGGCGCGTTCCCTTGCCACGGTCGAGGCCATTCTGGAAGCTGCGGCTCGCGTTCTGGCCGAGCGCGGCTATGCCGCCACCAACACCAATCTGGTGGCCGAGCGCGCAGGCGTGAGCGTGGGTTCGCTCTACCAGTACTTTCCCAACAAGGACTCGCTGATCACGGCCTTGCACGAGCGCCACGCCGCGCAGATGTACGCGGCCATTGCCGCCGTGCTTGCGGCAGAGCGGCCGCAGGGCCTGCAAGGCCATGTGCAGGCCATGGTCCGGGCGCTGCTGGCGGCGCATCGGGTCGAGCCCGATCTGCACCGGGTGCTGGAAAAGGAATTCCCCTTCTTCGACGCGCCGCGCGAGCAAAGCGCGGCGGACGGCGGCATCTTCCGCCAGGTGCGCCAGCTCCTGGAGCTGCACCGCAGTCAGCTCGCCCACCGCGATCTGGACCTGGCCACCTGGATGCTGCTGCAGACCATGGAGTCCCTGGTGCATGCCGCCGTCATCGATCCGCCTGCCATGTTCACCCCCCAGGCCCTGGAGGATGGCATCGTGCAGGTGCTGATGGGGTATCTGCGAGCGCCTGCCCTGGGTTGAGGATGCAAGGAGCGATTTGGCCGCCAGGTCCTCAGGGCGCGAAGACCTCCGGATCGAATGGGCCAAGCAGTCGGGCCACTTCGCCGGCGTCATAGGGCTGGCCCAGCATGTCCATGAGTTCTTCGCAAGGGGATTTCATGGGCACGGAGGAGGTTCTCAGCACTGGGTGCAATCACGCAATGCCGACGGGCGCGGCCGGCAAGCAGCGTATTCGTTCAGCTTTCGACACAGCCGCCCGCATCCTCCTGCGGCGGGGTGACACGCCAGTAAAGGGAGGGAAAGCCTTCGCCCACCGGCTGGTGGCCGGGCGGCTGCGATGCCGCCAGCTGCAGATGCAGCACGCCGCAGGCATCCACCATGTGCTGGGAAATCCAGGGGCTGATGTCCATGCGGCCATCGATCAGCACCAGCGGCTTTTCGCGCAGCTTCAGGGCCAGGGCCTTGGCCTCGGCCGTGGGGCCTGAGATCACGCGGATGTCGCCTCCCAGCGCCTTACGCGCGGGTTCGGCAAGCGCCTGGCTCAAGGCCTTTGAATCGAAGTTTCTCCAGTGCCGGCTGTTAAGCCGCAATTCACTGCGCGCCGAGGTCATCTGGGCCACGAGCAGCAAGGCCAGTTGAAGCGCCACGAAGCACTTGATGGCGGTGGTGATCGATATGCGCGACGGCTGCAGCCTGGCACCGGCCAGCTCCATGGCGACGGGAACGGCCAGCAGCAGAAAGGGCGTGCCCCAGTGCAGCTGCAGCGACGAGCCCGCAAAGATGCCGATGGCGCAGGTCAGCACGATGGGCGTGAGGCCAAAGCACAGGATCAGCGCGCGCGATGCATCGGCTGTCCCGGGACGCTGCGGTGTGTCCTGCGGCGCAAGGCGGCTGCGGCGGTGCAATGCCATTACCAGTCCCAGCAGCACCCAGGCCAGCAATGCGCGGTTGAACAGCTGGTCGGCCAGCCAGTGCAAGGTATTGAGCAGTCTTGCGCCGCCGCCCAGGCTGGCGCCCAGCGAGGATTCGGTGGCATAGCGGATGGGGCCGAAGTCGTTCAGGAACAGCCAGTACAGGTGCGGCGAGATGATGGCCAGCGAAATGGCAGCGGCCAGGGCCAGGCCGATGACATGGACCCGCTCGCGCCAGGCGCCTGACGCCAGCCAGAACAGGAATACCGCCACGGCGGCCAGGATCATCTGGTACTTGGCCAGTGCGCCCAGGCCCAGGCAGCAGCCCAGGGCCGCCCACCAGTGCAGTTGCCTGCTGCCCACCGCACGCCACACCAGCAGGGCGCTGGCCACGAAGAAGGGCATCAGCACCACTTCATGGTTGAAGAAGTGCAGCCGCTCGTTGTAGTAGGTGATGCACAGGGCCGCCAGCAGGGCCAGCGTGGCATGGCGGCTGCCGCGCAAGGTCTGCATCAGCTTCCAGAAGACAAGCAGGCCGGCCAGCGTGAAAAGCGCGCCCGTCACATAGCTGGTGCGGGCAGACAGTCCGAACACATTGACCGGCACCGAGAACATCCAGGTCGGCAGCGGTGGATGCTTGTAGTAGCCCCATTCCAGGCTGTGCACCCAGGTCAGCTGCTCGAGGTTGTCCTTGGGTGCCGTGAGGCTGGAGCTGTCGATCTGCAGCAGCCAGACCACCGTAAAGAGAAGGAGGCCAATGAGGACTTTGATGTCCAGGGAAAGCGACGGTGCGGGCATGGCCAGCGGAGCGCTTCGCGTGATCGTGCTCGCTGCTTGTGAGGGGACGGGATGGGTCATAGGAAATGCCAGCGGCGATGACAAGTGCGCTGGCACAGGGGAAATTCCCAGGAAGGCGGTCGAACGGGAGCTTCAGCGTTGGCTACGGACTCTTGGCTTACGCGAGGCGCTATGAGTCCGGCAGAATATGTCTGCCTGGTCAATGCAATGTAAAGATTGTATGAAGATATTGTGGAGGCGCCGGCCGCGGCTCAGGCGCCGGCCGGCTCGCCGAAGTCGTGGACTGCCGCGCGCAGCAGCAGCTTCGACAGGCGTTCCGCGGCGGGCGTCAGGGGCAGCGCAGCACGCGTGACCTGCACGATGTCGGGTGCCATCAGGCTCTCGCGCACGGCAATGGGCTCCAGTACACCGTTGAAGAGGGGCGTATCGGCCCACTGGCGCGGCAAGAAGGCGAGGGCGTCGCTGCTGGCCAACAGCGCCAGCAGGGCCATCAACGATTCGGCGACCGTCACCACGCGCGGGCTGCGCAGGCCGAGCGCGGAGAACTGCTCTTCGAACTCTTCCTCGCGGCGCTCGCGCAGGCCGGTGACGATCCAGTCCGCCTCCAGCAACGCCTGCAGGCTGCCGGCGGTGCGCAGCGGATGGCCGCGGCGGGCCAGCACGACACGCTCGTTGCGGTGAACCAGGGCCACCTGGTAGCTGGCGCTCAATTGCCTCTCGGGCCGGGGGCCCAGATAGAAGTCCAGCCGACCGTCGCGCAGCGCCGGCTCGACGGCCGGGAACAGGCCTTCGACGAAACGCAGGTGCACATCCGGCCAGTCGCGCCGGAACTGGGCATAGGCGCGGGCCAGCAGCGACAGCACGGGGGCGCTGGACAGAGCGACGGCGACATGGCCCTGCATTTCGCCGCGCGCCTGGGCGGCCTCCTCGCTGCCGCGACGCAGTTCCTCGAGCGCGGCCTGCGCGCGCAGCAGGAATCGCTCGCCCGCCACGGTCAGCGATACCCCGCGCGCATGGCGCTGGAACAGCGCCACGCCGAGCTCGGCTTCCAGCTCGCGCACGCTGCGCGTCAGTGCCGGCTGGGTCAGGCCCAGGCTGCGGGCGGCGCTGCGCAGGCTGCGTGCCCGAGCAACGGCGACGAAATTGCGAAGGTGATGAAGTTTGGGCATCGGTCGGAGCGTGTTTATGCCCGTTTCCGAGCGCGCCAAGGCCAGGGGATTTCCCGCAGGGGCCGTGCACGCGGGCTCCGCCGCGCCTGAGCCGCTGCGGAACGCTCCAGTGATAACAGCCATGCATCGCTGAGGCGTTTCTGCCCTCTGCCGCAGCCGGCCTGCCAGACCTAGCATGCCCTCCATAACGTCGGCGCAGCCCGGCGACCCATAGGAGACAAGCAGCATGAGCATGAGGAAATGGGCCGGCGCCTGTGCGCTGGCAACCCTGGCGGCGGGCTCCGTCGCCGCGCAGACGGCCGCCGGCGGAACGGTGCGCATCACCAGCGCCTTTCCCGCGGGCAGCGGCCCCGACGTGGTGGCCCGGCTGGTCGCCGACAAGCTCTCGGCGCAATGGAGGCAGCCGGTCGTCGTCGACCCCAGGCCGGGTGGGGCCGGCGTGGTGGCCATCAATGCGATGAAGAACGCGCCGCCCACGGGCAACGACCTGGTGGTGGTGGACGTAGGCCACTTGTCCATCAATCCGCTGGTCTTGCGCAAGCTGGCCTATGACCCGCAAAGCGAGCTGACGCCGGTGGCGCTGCTCTACAAGACCGCCTTCTTCGTCGTGGTCGGCGCGCAAAGCCCGTTCCACAGCCTGGCCGAACTGATGGCGGCGGCGCGGCGCAGGCCCGGCATGACCTATGGCTCCAATGCGGTGGGCGGGCCGCTGCATCTGGGCGCGGCCCGGGCCGCGACCGCCATGGGTGCCGAAATGATGCATGTCCCCTACAAGGAGACTTCGCAGCTGTACGCCGCCGTGTCGACGGGCGAGGTGGACTGGGCTTACGGCAGCATTGCGACGTCCGGCCCCCTGCAGCAGGCCGGCAAGCTGCGCTTTCTTGCCGTGGCGGACAGCCAGCGTTCCCCGGCGCTGCCCGATGTGCCGACCGTGCAGGAGGCCGGTGGTCCGGCCGGCATCGATGCGCTGACCTGGGTTGCGCTCATGGCGCCCAAGGGCACGGCGCCGGCCGTCGCCGAGCGCATCAACGAGGCGGTGAACCGGGCCCTGTCCGCGCCTGACGTCAGGGATCGCCTGGCCGGTTTTGGCTTCTTCACCAGCATCGGCCCCGCAAGGCAGGTCGCTGACCTCATGCAGGCCGACCGCGAGCGCTATGCCCAAGTGCTGCGCCGCGTCAAGGTGACCGTCGATTGAGCCCCGGGGAGACGCCATGAAGACCGAAGTCGCGATCATCGGAGGAGGGCCTGCGGGTCTGATGCTGGCCATCGAGCTGGGCTGCAGGGACATACCGTGCGTGCTGATCGAGGAGCGCAGCGGGCCGCCGACGCTGCCCAAGGCCAATGCCACCTCGTCCCGGACCATGGAGCATTACCGCCGCCGGGGCTTTGCCGACCAGGTGCGCAGGCTGGGCCTGCCGCCCTCGCACCCCCAGGACGTCGTCTATTGCACGCGGCTCACGGGGCCCGAGCTGGCGCGCTTTCGCATTCCCTCGGCCGAGGAGGCCGCCTCGGGCACGGCCTATGGCGACTACGGGGAACAGGCCTGGCCCACGCCCGAGCTGCCGCATCGGGCGCAGCAGATGTTCATCGAGCCCGTGCTCAGGGCGCAGGCCGAACGCCATGCCAGCGCCGTGCTGCGTTTTGGCCTGAGGGCCGAGGCGGTGCGGGACACCGGTTGCGCAGTCCAGATCGAATGCCGCGAGCCGGACACGGGCCGTACAGAGTTGCTGCAGGCCGCCTATGTGGTCGGCTGCGACGGGCCGCGCAGCCTGGTCCGCCAGGCCATGGGCGTCGTCTACGCAGGCCATGGCAGCGAGCGGCGGGACTTCCTGGGCGGCCCGATGATGTCCATCTACTTCCGGGCTCCCGGTCTGTACGGGCTGATCGGCAAGCCCAGGGCCTGGCAGTACTGGGCCGTCGGTCCCGGGCAGCGCGGCCTGCTGTGCGCCATCGACGGCGTGGACCGGTTCGTGCTGATCGTGCAGCTGCCCCAAGGCACCCAGCCTGCCGATTTCCATCCGCAGCAGGCGCTGCAGGCCGTCGTCGGCCGGCCTTTTGCGCACGAGCTGATCGCGCTGACCCCCTGGAACGCGGGCTATGCCCTGGTGGCCGAGCGCCTGCGGCACGGCAGGATGTTCATCGCCGGCGATGCGGCGCACCTGTTCACGCCCACGGGCGGCATGGGCTACAACACCAGCGTGGACGACGTCGTGAACCTGGGCTGGAAGCTGGCGGCGGCCATCCAGGGGGCGGCCGGCCCGGCGCTGCTGGACAGCTATGAGGCCGAGCGGCGGCCGATCGCCCAGCGCAACACCAGTTTTGCACGCAGCATGGCCGACAGCATCGGATGCCTGCCGGTCACGGCCGCAGTGGAGCAGGAGGGGCCCGAGGGCGACGGCGCCCGCCATGCGCTCGGGCAGGCACTTTCGGAGCATGTGGCGCGCGAGTTCAACATCCCGGGGCTGCAACTGGGCCTGCGCTATGCCGACAGCCCCGTCGTCGCCCGGGAGCTGGCCGAGCCCCCGCCGGACGAGCCCAACCGCTACCTGCCTGGCGGCTATCCCGGCACGCGCGCTCCGCATGTGGCAACGGGGCCGGACCGGTCCCTGCTCGATGACTTCGGACGCGATTTCACACTGCTCGCATTCAGCCCGGACGGCCCGGACGGGCTGGAGCCCTGGAGGCAGGCTGCTGCGCAATACGGCATCCGGCTGGATGTGGTGATGAGCGAAGACGGGCAGACGCGTGCGCTATATGGCGCCGACCGCGTCCTGATCCGCCCGGACCACCACATCGCCTGGCGCGGCGACGGTGCGGCGCAGCCGACCGAGGTCATGGCGCTGGCGCTGGGCCATCGCACCCCGCCGGTGGGGCCCGGCTAGCCCCGGCCCATCCGGCCGCCTGCTCCCCGGGCCGTCCGGCCTTGCGCTTTCGTGACCCTGGCCAGTCCGGCCGGGGGACGCCGGCCTGCGCCTGGGTCTGAGCCTTCGCCGTCCTTGCCGACATCCATCACTTTCAGGAGACAACATGCCACATCCCTCCTTTCCTGTTCGCGCCGCGCTATCCGCGCTATGCCTGGCCGGTGCCGCTGCCGTGCCCTCGGCACCCGCCCTGGCCCAGGGCGTCACGCTCTATGGCCTGCTCGATGCATCCGTCGAGCACCTGACCGATGTGGGCCAGGGAGGCGCTTCGCTGAACCGCATGCCGGGCCTCACCGGCAGCGTGCCGTCGCGCATCGGCCTGCGCGGCTCGGAGGACCTGGGCGGCGGCCTGCGTGCCCTGTTCACGATGGAGCAGGGCCTGGCGCTCGACGCGGGCGTGCTGAACCAGGGCGGGCGCGCCTGGGGGCGCCAGGCCTTTGTCGGCCTGTCCGGCGACTGGGGCAGCCTCACACTGGGGCGCCAGTACACCATGCTGTACTGGTCCCAGCTCGATGCGGACACCCTCGGCCCGAATGCCTACGGTGCGGCATCGCTGGACAGCTACCTGCCCAATGCGCGCGCGGACAACGCGCTTGCGTGGCGCGCCGGCCTTGGCGGCTTCACCGTCGGCGCGACCTACAGCCTGGGGCGTGATGCCGTCAACTCGGGCCCCGGTCCCGCGGGAACCAACTGCCCCGGCGAGCAGCCGGGCGACTCCAGCGCCTGCCGGCAATGGTCGGCAATGCTCAAGTACGAGGCCAAGGCCTGGGGCATCGCGCTGGCCGTCGATGAAATCCGTGGAGGCCCCGGCGCGTTCGCAGGCCTGACCAGCAGCGCGCGCAAGGACCGTCGCTCCACCGCCGCGGGATGGGTGCGCTGGGGAGCATGGAAGCTCGGCGCCGGGGTCATTGCCCGCCACAACGACGGCCGTCCCGACGCGCCACGCAGCGATCTCTGGTATCTGGGCGCCAGTTTCTCCGCCACACCGGCCCTGACCCTCGATGCGCAGGCCTTGGATCTGCGTTTCAGGCGAAGCGACGACGGGGCCCGGCTCTTTGCCCTGCGGGCCCGGTATTCGCTGTCCAAGCGCACCACGCTGTATGCGACCGCAGGGCATCTGTCCAACGAGGGAGCACTTGCGCTGTCGGTCAGCAATGCGGCGCCAGGCGCCGCGCCCGCCCCCGGGCGTTCGCAGAACGGCTTCGCTGCCGGCGTGCGGCATAGCTTCTGAGGCTCAACCCGCATGCGGGGTCCGCGTCCCGATCCATTTCCTTCCCACTTTCCACTTCCCGTTCCAGGAGACAGACCATGAAACTGATACGCCACGGCGCCAGCGGCTGCGAGAAGCCCGGCGCCATCGATTCCCAAGGCCAGGCGCGCGACCTGTCGGACCTGGTGCCCGATTTCACGCCCGAGTGGATGGCGCCCGGCAGGCTGGCCGCGCTGGCCGCCGTCGATCTGCAGCGGTTGCCGCTGGTGGCGCATGGCAGCCGCCTGGGCGCCCCTGTCGCCGGCACGCGGCAGTTCGTTGCCATCGGGCTCAACTACCGGCGGCATGCCGAGGAGTCGGGTCTCGACATTCCGAAGGAGCCCGTGGTCTTTCACAAGGCGCTTTCATCGCTGGCCGGGCCGGACGACGAGGTGCGCCTGCCCGAAGCGTCGGTTGCCACCGACTGGGAGATCGAACTGGGCTTTGTGATCGGCACGCGCGCAAGCCGCATCCCCGTGGAAGGTGCGCTCGCGCATGTGGCCGGCTACCTGCTTGCCAACGACATCTCCGAGCGTGACTGGCAGATCAAGCGCAACGGCCAGTGGGGCAAGGGCAAGAGCTTCGATGGCTTCGGCCCGGTCGGGCCGTGGCTGGTCACGGCCGACGAGCTGCCCGACCCTCAGGCCATCGAACTGACGCTGTCCGTCAATGGCGAGGTCATGCAGCGCAGCAGCACGGCAGACATGATTTTTCCGGTGGCCTGTCTCGTGTCCTATCTGAGCCAGTTCATGACGCTGCTGCCCGGCGACCTTGTCATCACCGGCACGCCCGCAGGTGTCGGCCTGGGCATGAAGCCGCCCCGCTTCCTGAAGTCCGGCGATGTCATGACGCTGGACGGCGGGGTTCTTGGGCGGCAGCTCCAGCGGGTGCGGTGATGGCCTCGCCCGCCCACCGGCCGCGTGGCGCTGCCCGCCGGTCTTCGCACAGTGAACATGCAAAGGAGGGGACACCATGAACAGCCTTCCCACGCCATCTGGAACGACACCTGGAACGCCGTCCGGCACGGCCGGGCAGCCGGCCGTGCATTCGATCGATGAGTTTGTCTTCAGCGTGCCCGATCTCGAAGCGGCGCGGCATTTCTACGCCAGTTTCGGGCTCGAGGTGCGCGACATCGACGGCGCGCTGGCGCTGCACACCTACGGGCATCCCCACCGCTGGGCGCGGGTGCTGGAGGCCGCAACGCACAAGAGGCTGCAGTGGCTGAGCCTGGGCATCCATGCGGCCGATCTCGATGCCTTCTCGCACCGGATCGACGGCGCGGGGATCGCACGCATTCCTGCGCCGGCCGGTGCGCAGACCGACGGTATCTGGATCGCCAGCCCCGACGGGGTGCCCATCCAGCTGCGTGCAGCCGCCAAGAGCTCTCCGTCGGTGCCCGCACCGCACGTGCTGCCGCCGGCCTGCCGCAATGCCGGCCGCGCGCCGGCTCGCAGCCTCATGCCGCAGATCCGGCCGCTGCACCTGTCGCATGTGCTTTTGTTCTGCGCCGACGTGGATGCCGCGCTGGCGTTCTACACCGAGGTGCTGGGACTCAGGCTCTCGGACCGCTCGGGCTCGGTCATCGCCTTCCTGCACAGCCCGCACGGCAGCGACCACCACCTGCTGGCACTGGCCGCATCGCATGGACCCGGCCTGCACCACAGCAGCTGGTGCGTGCCTTCTGTCGACGCCGTGGGCAGCGGCGCCCGGCAGATGGCCGAGGCGGGCTATGCGCAGGGCTGGGGCGTGGGCAGGCATGTGCTGGGCTCCAACTTCTTTCGCTATGTGCGCGATCCCTGGGGCAGCTTCGCCGAGTACTCCTGCGACATCGACTTTGTCGAGGCGGGCGCGGTGTGGCCTGCGGCCGACCATCCTCCCGAGGATTCGCTCTACGTCTGGGGGCCGGACGTGCCCGCCGACTTCGTCACCAACCACGAGCCGCCACGCTGAGGCGCCCGCCAATGCCCCAGACGCAGGAACGCCCCGCTGCCTTGCGGCATCGGGGCGCTGTGCAACAGGGCCGGCTCTTTGGCCGCCTGTCGGTTGATACAAGGATCTGGCGGAGACTGTGAGATTCGAACTCACGGACGGTTGCCCGTCGGCAGTTTTCAAGACTGCTGGTTTAAACCGCTCACCCAAGTCTCCGAAGCTCCGTATTCTAGCCGGGCTTGCGTGGGTCCCGAGGGATGCGTGCCGATGCACGACCCGCAATCAAAAAGGCGCCCCTTCGCAGGGGCGCCTTTCGGGGGGCGCAGCGGATCAGCCGCGGGCAGCGATGGCCTGGGCTGCGGCCAGGGCCGTCATGTTGACCACGCGGCGCACGGTGGCGGAGGGGGTCAGCACATGGGCTGCGGCAGCACCGCCCAGCAGGATGGGGCCGATGGTCGTGCCGTGGCCGCCCGTGGTCTTGAGCACGTTGAACAGGATGTTCGCGGCGTCCAGGTTGGGGCAGATCAGCACGTTGGCCTCGCCGTGCAGCGAGGACTCGAGCAGGGCGCGGTCGCGGATGGCTTCGGACAGGGCGGAGTCGCCGTGCATTTCGCCATCGCATTCCACGTCGGGGTTGGCGGCGGCGAACAGGTCGCGCGCGGCGCGCATCTTCAGCGCCGAGGGGCGGCTGGACGAGCCGTAGTTGCTGTGCGACAGGAAGGCCACCTTGGGCGGCAGGCCGAAGCGGGCCACTTCCTCGGCCGCCAGGCGGGCGATGTCGGCCAGCTCGGTGGCGTTGGGCGCCTCGTTGATGTAGGTGTCGGCGATGAACAGCGTGCCGCTGTCCAGCATCACGGCGTTGACGGTGGCGAACTCGCCAGCGCCTTGCTTGAGGCCGAGCACGTCGCGCACATGGGCCAGGTGGCTGTCGAACTTGCCGACCAGGCCGCAGAGCATGGCGTCGGCATCGCCCAGGTGGACCATGAGCGCTGCGATCAGCGTGTTGGAGCGGCGCACGGCGGCCTTGGCGGTCTCGGGCGTGACGCCGTTGCGGCCCATCAGGCGGTGGTAGGTTTCCCAGTACTGGCGGAAGCGCGGATCGTCCTCGGGGTTGCAGATCTCCACGTCCTTGCCCAGCACCAGGCGCAGGCCGGCCTTGGCGATGCGGGCCTCGATCACGGCGGGGCGGCCGATCAGGATGGGCTTGGCCAGGCCGTCATCGACGGCCACCTGGGCGGCGCGCAGCACGCGCTCGTCTTCGCCTTCGGCATAGGCCACGCGCTGCTGGTTGGCCTTGGCAGCGGCGAACACCGGACGCATGAACATGCTGGTCTGGTAGACGAAGCGGGTCAGGCTCTCGCGGTAGGCGTCGTAGTCGGCGATGGGGCGGGTGGCAACGCCGGACTCTTCGGCGGCCTTGGCCACGGCCGGCGCGATGCGCAGGATCAGGCGGGTGTCGAAGGGCGTGGGGATCAGGTAGTCGGGGCCGAACTTCAGCTCCTTGCCCTGGTAGGCGGCGGCGACTTCATCGCTGACGTCCTGCTTGGCCAGTGCGGCGATTTCGCGCACGCAGGCCAGCTTCATGGCTTCGGTGATCTTGGTGGCGCCGCAGTCCAGCGCGCCACGGAAGATGTAGGGGAAGCACAGGACGTTGTTGACCTGGTTGGGGTAGTCAGAACGGCCCGTGGCCATGATGCAGTCCGGGCGCACGGCCTTGGCCAGCTCGGGGCGGATCTCGGGTTCGGGGTTGGCCAGGGCCAGGATGATGGGCTTGTCGGCCATGGTCTTGACCATGTCGGCAGTGAGCACGCCGGGAGCCGAGCAGCCCAGGAAGACGTCGGCATCCTTGACGGCATCGGCCAGGGTGCGGGCGTCCGTCTTTTGCGCGTACTGGGCCTTGGAGGCGTCCAGGCCACCGGGGCGGCCTTCGTAGATCACGCCCTTGGAGTCGCACATGAAGACGTTTTCGCGCTTGACGCCCAGTCCCACCATCACGTTCACGCAGGCGATGGCGGCGGCGCCGGCGCCGGAGACGGCGATCTTGACGTTGCCGATCTGCTTGTCCACCAGCTCCAGCCCGTTGAGCAGGGCGGCGCTGGAGATGATGGCCGTGCCGTGCTGGTCGTCATGGAACACGGGGATGTTCATGCGCTTGGACAGCTCCTGCTCGATGTAGAAGCACTCGGGCGCCTTGATGTCCTCGAGGTTGATGCCGCCCAGCGTGGGTTCGAGCGAGGCGATGATCTCGATCAGCTTGTCCGGATCGCGCTCGGCCAGTTCGATGTCGAACACGTCGACGCCGGCGAACTTCTTGAACAGACAGCCCTTGCCTTCCATCACCGGCTTGCCGGCCAGCGGGCCGATGTCACCCAGGCCCAGCACGGCCGTGCCGTTGGTGATGACGCCGACCAGGTTGCCGCGCGCCGTGTATTCGGCGGCCAGCGAGGGGGCGGCCTGGATGTCCAGGCAGGGGTAGGCCACGCCGGGCGAATAGGCCAGCGACAGGTCGCGCTGGTTGGACAAGGGCTTGGTGGGCGTGACGGAGATCTTGCCCTTGTTGGGGCTGCGATGGTATTCGCGGGCTGCGTCGCGCAGGGCTTGTTCGGCGTTGGACAGGTTTTGGGTCATACAGGAATTCTCTGCAAATGCTCTCGGAGCTTACCGGATAGCTACAGCCTATGAGGGTCAGGACAGTTTTGCCTCAGGGATTTCGACAACAAGCCCCCTGGCGCCTATGGACGGCAGGGGGCGCACGGCCCGGCGGGTAGGCCGGGCGGTTGTTGGGCGTGCCCGCCAGGGCGGGCACTGTTTCATCAGTGGGCGTCTGCCTGGCGTGCGGCCCGGACGGCAGCAGAGGTGTCGCTGCTGGCTCCGTTGAAGAAAATGTTCAATGCCACCGCGGTAATCGAGGCCAGCAGGATACCGGATTCGATCAACGGATGAATGCCGTGGGGCATCCATTGGCGGAAATTCGGCGCCACCAGCGGAATCATGCCCACGCCGATGGACACGGCGACGATCATGGCGTTGTTGCGGTTGGTCTGGAAATCCACGTTGCTCAGGATGCGGATGCCGGTGGAGGCCACCATGCCGAACATCACCAGGCCCGCGCCGCCCAGCACCACGGTGGGCAGGGACTCGACCAGGGCGCCCATCTTGGGCAGCACGCCCAGCACGATCAGGATCACGCCGCCGGCCACGCAGACCCAGCGGCTCTTGACGCCGGTGACGGCGACCAGGCCCACGTTCTGCGAGAAGCTGGTGTAGGGGAAGGTGTTGAAGATGCCGCCGATCAGCGTGCCCAGGCCGTCGGTGCGCAGGCCGCGGGTCAGCTCGTCCTGGCTGATCTTGCGATCGGTCATGTCGCCCAGGGCCAGGAACATGCCGGTGGACTCGATCATCACCACCACCATCACCAGGCTCATGGTGAGGATGAGGATGGGGTCGAACACCGGCGTGGCGATCTCGAAGGGCAGCACCATCGTGAACCATTCGGCCTTGGCGACCTTGCTGAAGTCCATCAGGCCCATGGCCACGGACAGCACGCCGCCGATCAGGATGCCCATGAGCACCGAGACGTTGGCCAGGAAGCCCTTGGCAAAGCGCGCGATCAGCAGGATGGACAACAGCACGATGGCCGAGATGCCCACGCCGGTCAGGTCGCCGTACTTGGGGTTGGGAATGGTGGGCACGACCGCGAAGCCCTTGGGCACGGGCGGCAGCGAGGAGCCTGGCGCGCCGGCCGTGGCCTGGGCGTCGGCCAGCCATTTCAGGTGCTCGGGGTTGGGCACGCTGGGCGCGGTGGGGCCGACGGGGTTGCCGAAGATCCAGTTCACGCCCACGCGCATCAGGCTGATGCCGATGACGGCAATGATGGTGCCGGTCACCACGGGCGGGAAAAAGCGCAGCATGCGGCTGATCAGCGGGGCGATGAGGATGGACACGATCCCCGCCCCGATCACCGAGCCGAAGATCAGCCCCGCGCCCGCCGAGCCGCCCGTGGTCTGCGCCATGGACACCATGGGCGCCACGCTGGCGAAGGTCACGCCCATCATCACGGGCAGCTTGATGCCGAACCACTGGGTCGCGCCCATGGCCTGGATCAGCGTGATCAGGCCGCAGCAAAACAGGTCGGCCGAGATCAGGTGGGCCACCTGCTCGGGCGGCAGGTTGAGTGCGCGGCCGACGATCAGGGGCACGGCCACGGCGCCCGCATACATCACGAGAACGTGCTGCAGGCCCAGCGCCGTGAGCTTGCCTGCGGGCAGCATCTCATCGACGGGATGAACGGAAGATTGCATGGGGATTTGTCTCCTCGGGATTTATGGGAACGGACGCCGGCGTGACAGGGTTTGGCACCAACATCCATACAAAAAGTGTATACAGATCATGGGAAATTTCTGCTCCCGGTAAACCCTGTTGCGGCAGCCGCGCCAACCCGTTTTGGTGCGCATCGCCTGCCAGGGCGGGAGTGCCATGGTGCATTGCAAGATGGATGCCAGCCGCCAGGCAAGCGCCAGGCACCGTGCTGGTGCCTGGCGGCCGCTGTGGCGCGGCTCGGGCGTGGTTCGGGCGTGGTTCGGGCGCGGCTCGGGTGCACGGCATGGGCTGCGGAGGTGCACGCGCCCCGATGCGGTGCCCGGACGCAAAAAAGCCCGGCGGCGCCGGGCTTGGGTGTCAGGCCTTGATGCGGGCCGTCAGGCGGTCAGGTCGCACAGCATGCGCGCGATGACCTTGGTGGCGCGGCGCAGGTCCTCCAGCACCAGGCGCTCGTCGGCGCGCTTGGCATGGGACTCCAGCACGGTGCGCGGGCCGGCGCCGTAGATCACGCCGGGAATGCCGCGCTCCACGTACAGGCGCACGTCGGTGTACAGAGGCGTGCCCACGGCCGGGGGCTTTTCGCCGAAGACGGCTTCGCCATGGGCCTGGATGGCGTCCACCAGGGGCTTGTTGCCGGCCAGCGGCGTCATGGCATTGGCCAGCAGCAGGCGCTTGATGTCCACGCGCACGGCATCCTCGCCCGTGTAGCCGCCCTTGGCGTTGAAGTCGGCAATAGCCTGGGCGATGACGGCGCGGATGCTGGCCTCGACCTCGGCCGGGTTCTCCTCGGGGATCATGCGGCGGTCGATCTTGAGCACGACCTTGCCGGGCACCACGTTGGTGTTGGTGCCGCCTTCGATGCGGCCGATGTTCAGGTAGGGGTGCTTGATGCCCGGCACCTTGGAGGTCACCTGCTGGTACTTGGTGTTCTCGGCGTACAGCGCATTCATCAGCACCACGGCGGCCTGCAGCGCGTCCACGCCCGTGTGGGGCACGGCGGCGTGGGCCATCTTGCCCTGCACGGTCACTTCCATCTGCAGGCAGCCGTTGTGGGCGGTGACGACTTCGTAGCTGAAGCCGGCCGCGACCATCAGGTCGGGTTGGGTGAGGTTGTTGGCCAGCAGCCAGCCGGGGCCCAGGATGCCGCCGAATTCCTCGTCATAGGTGAAGTGCAGTTCCACCGCGCCCTTGGAGGGCCGGGCCACGGCTTCGAGCGCACGCACGGCGTAGGTGAAGGTGGCGAAGTCGCTCTTGCTCACGGCGGCGGCGCGGCCGTAGAGCTTGCCGTCCTCGATGGCGGCGCCATAGGGGTCCTGGGTCCAGCCCTCGCCGGGCGGCACCACGTCGCCGTGGGCGTTCAGCGCAATGGTCAGGCCGCCGCCGGCGTCACCTGCGCTGCCGTAGGGGCGGCGCACGATCAGGTTGGTGATGGATTCCATGCCGTAGGCCTTGACCTCGGCCTCGGGCACGGTGTGCTTCTCGGCCTCGTAGCCGAAGGTCTTGAGCAGCTCGGCCGTGCGCTCGGCGTGGGGGGCGTTGTTGCCGGGCGGGGTGTCGGTCGGAACCTGGACCAGGGCCTGCAGGAATTGCACCTCTTCATCGAAATGCTGGTCGATCCAGGCGTCCAGGGCGGCGTAGGTGGCTTGCTTGTCTTGGTTCATGTTGGTCATTGCTGCTCTTGGGCCAGTTGGTTCAGTACGTGGGAGAAGGCATCGACGGACAGTTGCATGTCGTCGGCGGTGGAGCTTTCCAGCGGGTTGTGGCTGATGCCGGCGTTCAGGCCGCGTACGAACAGCATGGCCTGGGGCATGATTTCATGCAGCTTCATGGCGTCGTGGCCGGCGCCGCTGGGCATGCGGTACAGGGGCACGCCCAGGGCGTCCACGGCGGCTTCCCAGCGCTGCTGCCATTCGGGGGCGCTGGGAGCGGCGGCGGCCTTCATGGCCAGCTCGGTGCTGTAGCGCAGGCCACGGCGCTGGGCGATGGCCTCGATCTCGGCCAGGATGTCGGCCACCATGGCGTCGCGCTGCTCGTTGGTGGGCGCGCGCAGGTCCAGGCTGAACTGGCAGCGGCCGGGAACCACGTTGACCGAGCCGCTGGGCACATTGAGCTGGCCCATGGTGGCCACCGAGGTGCCGTCGCGCGCGGCGCGCTTTTCGATGTACAGCGCCAGCTCGGCCACGCCGCAGGCGGCATCGCGGCGGCGGTCCATGGGCGTGGTGCCGGCGTGGCTGGCCATGCCGATCATCTCGCAGATGTAGCGCGCGCTGCCGTTGATGGAGGTGACGATGCCCAGCGGGATGTCCAGCTCGTTGAGCACCGGGCCCTGTTCGATGTGCACCTCGATGAAGCCCAGGTAGCGGGCCGGATCGCGCTGCAGCTTCGGAATGTCGTCAATGCACAGGCCGGCATGCTGCATGGCCTCGCGCAGGGTGATGCCGTCGGCATCCTTTTGCTCCAGCCATTCCTGCTTGAAGTCGCCGATCAGCGCGCCCGAGCCCAGGAAGGTGGCCTTGTAGCGCTGGCCCTCCTCTTCCGCAAAGCCCACGACCTCGATGTGGAACGGCAGGCGCCTGCCCTGGCGGTGCAGCTCGCGCACGCAGGCCATGGGCACGAAGATGCCCAGGCGGCCGTCGTACTTGCCGCCGTTGCGCACGGTGTCGTAGTGGCTGCCGGTCAGCAGGGTCTTGGCATCGTCGGTGGCCGCCTTGTAGCGGCCCACGACGTTGCCCACGGCGTCGATCTCTACCTCGTCGAAGCCGCAGTCGCGCATCCAGTGGCTGATGCGCTGGGCGCAGGCGCGGTGGGCATCGGTGAGGTAGGTGACGGTGAGCTGGCCCTTTTCGGCATACCCCGGGTCGCTGTGCTGGGCCAGCTTTTCCTGCCAGTCCCAGACATCGTTGCCCAGCTCGGGCGTGTAGCCGAACTTGTCGTTCAGGCGGATTTCGGCAATGCGGTGGATGTTGCGCAGCGCCTCGCCCAGCTCGAAGTCGGGGTGGTTGTGCAGGCGGCGCTCGAAGGTCTCGATGATCTCGGCCTTGGCCAGGCCCGCGCCGCGCGGACCGCGCACGGCCAGGATGAAGGGAAAGCCGAAGCGCTTGCCGTACTCGGCGTTGAGCTTGCGGATGTGCTCCAGCTCCTCGGGCGTGCAGCGGGTCAGGCCGGCCTTGTTCTGCTCGTTGGTGGATTCGGCCGTGAGCGTGTTGGTCTCCATGGCCTTGCCGGCCAGCTCCGGGTGGGCGCGGATCAGGTCGAGCTTGGCCTGCACCGGCGCCTTGTCCAGCACCTGGGCCATGGCGTACTTGATCTGTGCCAGCGAGCGGAAGGGGCGCTGGGCCAGCGCGGCCTCGGCAATCCAGGGCGAGTGTTCGTACAGGCCGTCGAGCAGACCGGTGGCGGTGGCCAAGTCGGCGGCATTGAGTTGTTCCAGCGTCAGAGCCATGCTGCGTTATTCCTTGTCGGGATGGTGGTGCGCCCAGTGGCGCGCGAGGTCGATGCGGCGGCAGACCCAGACCTTGTCGTGCCGCTGGATGTGGTCCAGAAAGCGCTGCAGTGCCGTGATGCGGCCGGGGCGGCCCAGCAGGCGGCAGTGCATGCCAATGCTCATCATCTTGGGGGAGTCATCGCCGGCCGGATCGCCCTCGGCGTAGAGGGCGTCGAACGTGTCCTTCAGGTATTGGAAGAACGGGTCGGCGTGCGAGTAGCCCTGGGGCAGGGCGAAGCGCATGTCGTTGCAGTCCAGCGTGTAGGGCACGATGAGCTGGCTGCGGGTGCTGCCGTCGCTCTTGCCGACCTTCATCCAGAAGGGCAGGTCGTCGCCGTAGTAGTCGCTGTCATAGGCGAAGCGGCCGTCGTCGGCCACCAGGCGGTGGGTGTTGGGGCTGTCGCGGCCCGTGTACCAGCCCAGGCCGTGGTCGCCATCGTGACCATACAGCTCGCCGAAGATCTCCATGCACTGGCGCATGTGCTCGCGCTCGACCTCGGCGGGAATGTTCTGGTAGTGGATCCACTTGAGGCCGTGGCAGGCCACTTCATGGCCCAGCTCGTGGAAGGCGGCGGCCAGTTCGCGGTGCTTTTGCAGGGCCGTGGCCACACCGAACACGGTCAGCGGCAGGCCGCGCTTCTCGAACTCGCGCAGGATGCGCCAGACACCGGCGCGCGAGCCGTACTCGTAGATGCCTTCCATGCTCATGTGGCGCTCGGGGTAGGCGGCCGGATTGAACATTTCGGACAGGAACTGCTCGCTGGCGGCATCGCCATGCAGCACGCAGTTCTCGCCGCCCTCTTCGTAGTTGAGGACGAACTGCACGGCCACGCGGGCCTGGCCGGGCCAGCGGGCGTGCGGGGGCGTGCGACCGTAGCCGATCAGGTCGCGGGGATAGGGGGCAGTGGCGTCGTAGGTCATGCGGATACGGAGGAAAGGGCCATCGAAAGATCGCTGGTCGGCATGTCGCGGTCGAAGGTCAGGCCGGCTTCCACGTGGTCCAGGTGCTGCTGCATGAGCTGCACGGCGTGGTCGGCGTCGCCGCCGGCCAGGGCAGTGACGATTTCGGCATGCTCGTCATGGGAATGCTCGGCGGCCGTGCTGGACTGGTACATCAGCGTGATCAGCGCGCAGCGCGAGATCAGCTCGCCCAGCAGCTGGGCCAGCACCTCGTTGCCCATGAGTTCGGCCATGCGCACGTGGAAGTCGCCCAGCAGCTCGGTGCGCTGGCCGACGTCGTTGCCGTCCATGGCCTTTTTCTCGGCCGCCACGTGCTGCCGCAGCGCGCGGATCTTGGCCGGCGTGCTCTGGGCGATGAAGGCGCGCACCATCTCGGCCTCGAGCATCCGGCGCACGGCGAAGACCTGGCGCGCCTCGTCCACCGAGGGCGTGGCCACGAAGGCCCCGCGCGCGGGTTCGAGCCGGATCAGGCGGTTTTGCGACAGCTGGAACAGCGCCTGGCGCACCAGGGTGCGCGAGACGCCGAAATGGTCTGCCAATTTCTGCTCGGCCAGCTTGGTGCCGGGCAGAAGACGGTGTTCGACGATGGCCCGGGTCAGGCTCTCGACAATGAAACTGGTGGTGGAAGTCTCCATCCGGCCATCATAGCGGCTGGCCACAAGAGTTGTATACAGTTTCTGTCTACTGCTTATTGGCGTTTCCCCGCATACGGCATCCCTTTTCAGAAACCGGGCGCGGCCGTATCGAAGTGCCGTGCCAGGTGCTCCACAAAGCGCTGCACGCGCTGGGTTGCCGCATGCCGCTGCGGATAGACCACATGGATGTCGGCCGGCGCCGTGGCATGGTCGGCCAGCACCTGCACCAGGCGGCCGCTGCGCAGGTAGCGGGCGACATCCCATTCGGCGCGCAT
Organism: Delftia sp. WY8; assembly: GCF_018437695.1. Classification (NCBI taxonomy): domain Bacteria; kingdom Pseudomonadati; phylum Pseudomonadota; class Betaproteobacteria; order Burkholderiales; family Comamonadaceae; genus Delftia; species Delftia sp. WY8. The sequence goes on along the minus strand of NZ_CP049795.1, from coordinate 1,835,819 downwards.
GACGATGCCCAGGCCGGCCAGGGCCCAGCCTACGGCGATCTCGCCATCGTTGGTGCTCAGGCTGTCGCGCAGGCGGATGGCCTCGGTCTTGCGGCCGGGGCCGTTGTGGGTGAAGCGCCAGACGCCGTGGGTGTCGTCGCCCTGGCGGATGTCGATGCAGTCGTGCTGCATCAGCTCGCGCGGGGTGGCCGGCGTGCCGCGCCGTGCCAGGTAGGCGGCAGACGCGCACAGCAGCCGCCGGTTGGGCGCCAGGCGCCGCGCGATGACGCGCGCGTCCGGCGGCTCGCCAAAGCGTATGCACAGGTCGAAGCTGTCATCGACCAGGGGCGGCGGCGAGGCCGACAGCTGCAGCTGCACCTGGATCTGCGGGTGCCTGCGCACGAAGCTGGCGATCAGCGGCGCGATATGGCTGCGCCCGAATCCCAGCGTGGCATTGATGCGCAGCAGGCCCTGCGGCTGCCCGGGCATGCCGGCCACGGCCTGCTCCATGGCGGCAATGTCGTCCAGGATGCGCCGCGCATGGGCCAGGTAGGTCTGGCCCTCATCGGTCAGGCCCAGGCGCCGCGTCGTGCGGCTGACCAGTTGCACGCCCAGCCGCGCCTCCATCTGGGACAGGCGCTTGCTGGCCGCCGGCGTGGTGATGCCCAGCTCGCGGGCCGTGGCCGACAGGCTGGCGCTGCGGGCCAGCAGGCAGAAGAAGGCCATCTCCGATGGCGCTGAGACGGGTGTGCTCATTGTTGAATCAAAGTGAACGATGCCATCACTCTAGAGGCGCGCGCGGCGTTGTTCCATCGATAGATTCACGGACAAGGCCATGGATCCGCATGGCGCTTCATCCACCGCAAGCCAAGGAGCCCTCATGACAAAGACATACCGCATCGCCTGCATTCCCGGCGATGGCATCGGCAAGGAAGTGGTGCCCGCAGGGCAGGAGGTGCTGCAGGCGCTGGCCGAAACCCAGCCCGGCCTGGGCTTTGCCTTCACCAGTTTCGGCTGGGGCGGCGACTGGTACCGCGCGCACGGCGAGATGATGCCGGCCGACGGGCTGGACGCGCTGCGCGGCCAGGACGCCATCCTGTTCGGCTCGGCCGGCGACCCGCACATTCCCGACCATGTCACGCTGTGGGGCCTGCGCCTGAAGATCTGCCAGGGGTTCGATCAGTACGCCAATGTGCGGCCCACGCGCATCCTGCCCGGCATCGATGCGCCGCTCAAGCGCTGCGCGCGAGAGGACCTGGACTGGGTCATCGTGCGCGAGAACTCCGAGGGCGAATACGCGGGCGTGGGCGGCCGCGCCCACCAGGGCCATCCCATCGAGGTGGCCACCGACGTGAGCATGATGACCCGTGCGGGCGTGGAGCGCATCATGCGCTTTGCCTTCCGCCTGGCGCAGTCGCGGCCGCGCAAGCTGCTGACGGTGATCACCAAGTCCAACGCCCAGCGCCATGCCATGGTGATGTGGGACGAGATCGCGGTGCAGGTGGCCGCCGAGTTCCCCGACGTGCGCTGGGACAAGGAGCTGGTGGACGCGGCCACGGCGCGCATGGTCAACCGCCCCGCCTCGCTGGACACCCTGGTCGCCACCAACCTGCATGCCGACATCCTCAGCGACCTGGCGGCCGCGCTGGCCGGCAGCCTGGGCATTGCGCCCACGGGCAACATCGATCCGGAGCGCCGCTACCCCAGCATGTTCGAGCCCATCCACGGATCGGCCTTCGACATCATGGGCCAGGGCCTGGCCAATCCCGTGGGCACCTTCTGGAGCTGCGTGATGCTGCTGGAGCACCTGGGCGAGCACCGCGCCGCGCAGCGGCTGATGCAGGCCGTGGAGCAGGTGACGGCCGATGCCGCGCTGCACACGCGCGACCTGGGCGGCAAGGCCACCACGCGCCAGGTCACCGACGCGGTCTGCGCACGGCTGCGCGCGCAGACCGCCGAGGCCCAGGCCGAGCCCGTGCCCGTGCCTGCCTGAGCGCGCGCTGCATGGTCCGATAACCCACAAAAGAACAGACAGGAGACAAGCCATGAACCGCATCACCAGGGTTGCCGCCGCCACGTGCGCGCTGGCCGCCGCCATTCCTGCCACCATCCCAGCTGCCTGGGCCCAGGCCTGGCCGGCGCGCCCCGTCAACCTCATCGTGCCGTTTCCCGCAGGCGGCACCACCGATGTGCTGGCACGTGCGCTGGGCCAGGAGCTGTCCAAGAGTCTGGGCCAGCCCGTGGTCGTGGAAAACCGCCCCGGCGCGGGCGCCACCCTGGGCGCCGACCATGTGGCCAAGGCGAAACCTGACGGCTACACCTTGCTCATGGGCGCCGTGCACCACACCATTGCCACCAGCGTCTACCGCAGGCTGGGCTATGACTTCCAGAAGGACCTGGCGCCCATCACCGTGGTGGCCGTGGTCCCCAATGTGCTGGTGGTCAATCCGCAGGTGCCCGCCAAAACCGTGCAGGAGCTGCTGGCCCAGGCCCGCGCCCAGCCCGGCAAGCTGGCCTATGGCTCCAATGGCGCGGGCACGGGCCAGCACCTGATCGGCGCGCAGTTCGAGTCCATGGGCGGCGTGGAACTGCTGCACGTGCCCTACAAGGGCAGCGGGCCGCTGACCACTGATCTGCTGGGCGGGCAGATCGCCATGTCCTTCGATACCGTCACGCCTGTGCTGCCCCACATCAAGGCCGGCAAGCTGCGCGCGCTGGCCGTGACCACGGCCAGGCGCTCGGTGGCCCTGCCCGATGTGCCCACGCTGGACGAGGCCGGGCTCAAGGGCTTCGACATGGGCACCTGGTTCGGCGTGCTGGCGCCGGCCTCCACGCCCAGGGAGGTACTGGCGCGGCTGGGCGCTGACATGAACCGCATCATCGAGTCCCCGCAGTTCCGCAGGAAGATGGAAGAGATAGGCGCCGAGCCCATCGGCGGATCACCCGAGCAGATGGCGCGCCAGATTCGCGACGACACCGACCGCTTTGCCAGGCTGGTGAAGGATGCCAAGGTGGCCCTGGATTGAGTTGAGTTGGCACGAGGAACGAGGCCGGGCGAATCAGTTGTGACTTGACCGCATGCCACCGCCGGTGCAGGAAATTCCATAATGCCCGGCGGAGACAACACACCATGACCAGCACCACGGACCTGCACCTCACCGATCCCCAAGCCTTTCTGCTCGACCTCTACCGCGCTGCGGTCAAGGATGCGCAGCCCCTGTACAGCATGGCCCAATGCCTGCCAAAGCCTCCCAAGGGCCGCACCCTGGTGCTGGGCGCGGGCAAGGCCGGCGGCTCCATGGCCCAGGCGCTGGAGGCGCTGTGGCCGGCGGACGCGCCGCTGTCCGGCCTCGTGGTCACGCGCTACCAACACATCCCGCCGCGCCCCGAAGGCCTGGCGCAGCGCATCGAGGTGGTCGAGGCCGCCCACCCCGTGCCCGACGCGGCAGGCCTGGCCGCCGCCGAACGCATCCTCGCGCTGACCGAAGGGCTGACCGAGGACGACCTCGTGCTGTGCCTGATCTCGGGCGGCGGCTCGGCTCTGCTGACCCTGCCGGCCGAAGGCATCGACCTGGAGGAAAAGCAGCGCATCAACCGCGCCCTGCTGGAAAGCGGCGCCGCCATCGGCGAGATGAACTGCGTGCGCAAGCACCTGTCGCGCATCAAGGGCGGGCGCCTGGGCGCGGCCTGCGCACCTGCGCGCGTGGTCACGCTGACCATCAGCGACGTGCCGGGCGACGACCCTTCCATCATCGCCAGCGGCCCCACCGTGCCCGATGCCAGCAGCTGCGCCGACGCGCTGGCCATCCTCGCGCGCTACCGCATCGACGTGCCCGAATCCGTGCGCCGCGCGCTGGAGGCAGGCGAGCTGGAAACCCCCAAGCCCGGCGACGCGCGCTTCGACGGCCACGAGGTCCACATGATCGCCACGCCCCAGCACTCGCTGGAGGCGGCCGCACGCGTGGCCGAGGCGGCGGGCCTGCGCACCCACGTGCTGTCCGACGAGATCGAGGGCGAATCGCGCGAAGTCGCCAAGGTCCACGCCGCCCTGGCGCGCGCCGTGGCCCGCCACGGCCAGCCGTTTGCAAAGCCCTGCGTGATCCTGTCCGGCGGTGAGACCACGGTCACCATCCGGCAGCGCCCGGCCGGCACGCCCAAGGGGCGCGGCGGCCGCGCGGGCGAGTTCTGCATGGGGCTGGCCCAGGCCCTGCAGGGGCAGGAGAAGGTCTGGGCGCTGGCGGCCGATACCGATGGCATCGATGGCGTGGAAGACAATGCGGGGGCGCGCGTGTCACCGGATACGTTGGCGCGGGCCCAGGCCCAGGGAATGCGGATTGCCGAGTACCTGGATCGCAATGATGCGTATGGGTTCTTTGATGCGTTGGGGGATCTGGTGGTGACCGGGCCCACGCATACCAACGTGAATGACTTCCGGGCGATTCTGGTTCTTTGAGGAGGTCCGGGCCGTAGCCATTAGGTGCATTGGCGTTCGCTTTTACCTTTTCTGGCTATGGCCGAAGTCGACGGTCTCCCCGGCGTTCAGGCAGTTCTGAACATGGTTCATGACTGACTGAATGCCGACTTTCTGCGCCTCGGGATGGCCCGGCATCTGCGAGGCCAGGCGGGTCGCTGCTGCATGCACGGTCTTGTATGCCGCTTCCAGCTCGGGATGCTCGCTCAACGCTTCCCGCTCGTTCAGTTGCTCAAAGGCCACTGCGCGGCTCGGACGTACTGCGTCGCGCAGCAAGTCGGGCAGGGCGGGATGGACTTTCAGCCGGTCCTGCGTGCGCAGGATTTTTCGCATGGTGTTTTCGTGCTGCACGTGCGGCTTCGCCAGCTCGTTCACGCTGCGGTCGCGGGCGATATAGAGAAGATCACGCCCGGTCTCACTGTGTCCGAATCGTGCCCAATCGACCTCATATCCAGCTTCCCTGGCGAGCTGCCTGGTGAAGGTGCGAAGCGTTCGGCTGTTGCCATCGCTGAATGGATGGGCGTAGTCCAACTCGATGTACATCCTGGCAAGCCGTGCCGTGAATTCAGCAGTCTTCAAGCCGCGCAGCTCGTCGGGGCTGGCTTCTTCGAGGGCCTTGTCGAGTCTGGCCATGGCCGCGTCGTCCATGCGTGAATAGACGACATGGAAAGTGCCTCCCATGGTCGATAGGCCGCGCTGCTTCATCCAGTCCTGGCCATGGGGCACCTGTGTTCTGAATTCGCCAGGCGTGACCTCGTGGAAGCCGGCGTCCGGCAAGTCCTGGAAGATGCGATGGTGGACTGCCTTCAGGTGGGCAGCGTCGAAGCTGCCGCGCACAGGCTCCAGCTCCAGCTCGACAAGCCGTTTGAATGTGTGATCGGCTTCGAGTTGCTGACGCTGCGCTGCAGTCAACGCGCTCGCGGATGCAGGCGGGAACTCATCGCGCATTGACCTTCACCTGGACGAAATCGGCAAGCTGGATATCACCCCGGATAAATTGGCGTGCGCCGGTCTCAGCAGCTTCGGAAGGCGTGAAGCCTTCCAGTCCGATGGACGCGCGGGCGAAGTTGACGGCTGCTTCGCGCCGACGTTTCTCCGTTGCGGAAATGGCGGCGTTTACAGGGCCGCTGACACGCTCACGCGACTGGTTGACATAGGCGCGCATCAACTCGCGCAGCACCTGTGCTGCAGGGCGGTTTTCCAGCAAGGCAGCGTCGGCAAACTCCGAGCGCAGTTCGGGCTCGACACGAAATGTCATTTGCACTTCTTTGGACATGGCGGGCACCTCGCAAGACGGAAATCAGACATGCCGTTCGGGCGGCATTCTTCTCAATGTACATACATTGCATTGCCAATGCGCAGCACCTGGCCTCACGCCCCGCGCGGCAGCGTCTCCCACCATTCGGCATCGAACCGCCCCTGCAGGAAGGCGATGAAGGACTGCACCTTCTGCGGCACCAGGCGCGGCGAGGGATAGACGGCGTGGATTTCCTGCTCGGGCAGGCGGCAGGTCTTGAGGACTTCTACCACGCGGCCGGCCTGCAGCGAGTCATGGGCCACGTAGCGGGGCAGGGCGGCAATGCCCATGTGCGAGCGTGAGGCCGCCAGCAGGGCCGAGAGGTTGTTGGAGCGCAGCCGGCCCGTGACCGCCACCGAGACCGGTTCTCCGCTGGCGTTGCGCAGGCGCCAGATGTCGTTGCCCTGCACGCTGCTGTAGATCAGCGTGGCATGTTCCTTGAGGTCGGAGGGGCGGCGCGGCGTGCCGCGCTTGCGCAGGTAGGTGGGCGAGGCCACCAGCACCCAGGGGTTCACGCCCAGCGTGCGTGCGCCCAGGCTGGAGTCGGCCAGCTTGCCCAGGCGCAGGGCCACGTCGATGCCGTTGGCCACCAGGTCGGTGTAGCGATCCTCGAAGCTGAGGTCGACCTGCACCTGGGGGTTGTGCGCCATGAATTCCAGCGCCAGCGGTATCAGCACGCGCCGGCCAAAGGCCACCGAGCTGCCAATGCGCAACTGGCCCTGCACCTGGGTCTGGCGCACCTGGACCACCTTGTCGGCCTCGGCCACGTCGTTGACGATGGCCTTGCATTTCTCGTAGTACAGCGCGCCCGCTTCGGTCAGGCTCACGCCGCGCGTGTTGCGGTTGAGCAGGCGCACCTTCAGGCGCGCTTCCATGGCTGCGATCTGCTTGGTGACCGTGGGCTGCGTGGTGGCGAATTCGTGCGCGACCTTGGTGAAGCTGCTGGTCTCCACCACGCGCACGAACATGTGCATGGCATCGAGTCTGTCCATGGCGCTGTCTCCTTTTTCATTGGTAGTTATTCCTGTGCGGAATAAATTTTATGGTCTGCGCAGGCGTTCCGCCAATCGGCCTGTCTGCCTAGAGTTGACTCCAATTTGAAGGAGACCTCCCATGGCAAAAATGAAAGCAATCGAAGCCGCAGTCCGCGTGCTGGAAAAAGAAGGCGTCACCGTCGCATTCGGCGTTCCCGGTGCCGCCATCAACCCGCTGTACGCAGCGCTCAAGGACCATGGCGGCATCGGCCATATCCTGGCGCGCCACGTCGAAGGCGCAAGCCACATGGCCGAGGGCTACACCCGCGCCGTGGCCGGCAACATCGGCGTGTGCATCGGCACCAGCGGCCCGGCCGGCACGGACATGATCACGGGCCTGTACTCGGCCAGCGCGGATTCGATTCCGATCCTGTGCATCACGGGCCAGGCGCCGCGCTCGCGTCTGCACAAGGAAGATTTCCAGGCCGTGGACATTGCCTCCATCGCCAAGACCGTGACCAAGTGGGCCACCACGGTGCTGGAGCCGGCCCAGGTGCCGCGCGCCTTCCAGCAGGCCTTCCACCTGATGCGCTCGGGCCGCCCCGGCCCCGTGCTGATCGACCTGCCCATCGACGTGCAGCTGGCCGAGATCGAGTTCGACATCGATACCTACGAGCCCCTGCCTGTCTACAAGCCTGCCGCCACGCGCAAGCAGGTGGAAAAGGCCATCGCCATGCTCAACGAGTCCGAGCGTCCGCTGCTGGTGTCGGGCGGCGGCGTGATCAATGCCGATGCGTCCGAGCTGCTGGTGGAGTTCGCCGAGCTGCTGGACGTGCCCGTGATCCCCACGCTGATGGGCTGGGGCACCATTCCCGACGACCACCGCCTGATGGCCGGCATGTGCGGCCTGCAGACCAGCCACCGCTACGGCAATGCCACCATGCTGGCCTCCGACTTCGTGCTGGGCATCGGCAACCGCTGGGCCAACCGCCACACGGGCTCGGTCGAGGTCTACACCAAGGGCCGCAAGTTCGTGCACGTGGACATCGAGCCCACGCAGATCGGCCGCGTGTTCGCGCCCGACTACGGCATCGTCTCGGATGCCGGCGCGGCGCTGCAGCTTTTCGTGGAGGTGGCGCGCGAGTGGAAGGCGGCTGGCCGCCTGAAGGACCGCAGCGGCTGGGTGGCCGAATGCCAGGCCCGCAAGAACAATGTGGAGTACCTGCGCAAGACCAATTTCGACAACGTGCCCATGAAGCCGCAGCGTGTCTACCAGTGCATGAACCGCAGCCTGGACAAGGACACCTGCTACGTCTCCACCATCGGCCTGTCGCAGATTGCCGGCGCGCAGTTCCTGCATGTCTACAAGCCGCGCAACTGGATCAACTGCGGCCAGGCCGGCCCGCTGGGCTGGACCGTGCCGGCCGCCCTGGGTGTGCGCGTGGCCGACCCGGCCCGCAAGATCGTGGCGCTGTCGGGCGACTATGACTTCCAGTTCATGATCGAGGAGCTGGCCGTGGGGGCGCAGTTCAAGCTGCCCTACATCCATGTGCTGGTCAACAACAGCTACCTGGGCCTGATCCGCCAGGCGCAGCGCGCCTTCTCCATCGACTACTGCGTGCAGCTGGCCTTCGACAACATCAATGTCGACGACAAGGAAGAGTCCAAGGGCTATGGCGTGGACCACGTCAAGGTGGTCGAGGGCCTGGGCTGCAAGGCGATCCGCGTGCACCGTCCCGAGGACTTCGCGCCCGCCATGCAGCAGGCCGAGGCCTGGATGGCCGAGCACCGCACGCCGGTCGTCGTCGAGGTCATCCTGGAGCGCGTGACCAACATCTCCATGGGCGCCGAGATCGACAACGTGATCGAGTTCGAGGATCTGGCCGCAGCGCCTGCCGACGTGCCCAGCGCCCTGGCCCTGCTGGATTGACGCAAGGCACCCCCTGAGCGGCTGCGCCGCTTCCCCCTCTCTTCGGAGGGGGACGACGCCATCGCTGCGGGGCGGCCCTTGCCTGGCATCCCTGGCTGGCGCTGCGCCAATGCCTGCATTGCGGGCGGTGCAGGCACTCGGGGGTTCCGATTTCCATTGCCCCTTGGGCATTTTTAACGGCGGGGCGCCTTGCGTACCCTGCCGCTCCCAACCCACCAAACGACAACCGGAGACTTCTGACATGCCCCGTTTTGCTGCCAACCTCAGCATGCTGTTCACCGAGGTGCCCTTCCTCGACCGCTTCGAGCGCGCGGCGCGCGCCGGCTTCGAGGCCGTGGAATTCCTGTTTCCCTACGCCCATACGGTCGAAGAGATCAAGGAGCGCGTGGACGCCCACGGCCTGCAGATCGTGCTGCACAACCTGCCTGCCGGCGACTGGGATGCGGGCGAGCGCGGCATTGCCTGCCACCCCGACCGCGTGGACGAGTTCCGCGCCGGCGTGGCCAAGGCCGTGACCTATGGCCATGCGCTGGGCGTGCCCCAGCTCAACTGCCTGGCCGGCAAGGCGCCTGCCGGTGCCGATGCCGCGCTGCTGCGCCGCACCTTCGTGGACAACCTGCGCTTTGCCGCATCGGCGCTGAGCGCGGCCAATCTGCGCCTGCTGATCGAGCCCATCAACCCCTTCGACATTCCCGGCTTCTACCTGAACCGCACGGACGAGGCCCTGTCCATCCTCGACGAGGTGGGCGCGCCCAACGCCTTCGTGCAGTACGACATCTACCACGCCCAGCGCACCGAGGGCGAGCTGGCGGCCACGCTGCAAAAGCACCTGGCGCGCATCGGCCACGTGCAGCTGGCCGACAACCCGGGCCGCAACGAGCCGGGCACGGGCGAGATCAACTACCCCTTCCTGTTCGCGCACCTGGATCGCATCGGCTACCAGGGCTGGGTGGGCTGCGAGTACAAGCCTGCGCGCGATACCGAATCGGGCCTGGGCTGGCTGGACGCCCACACCAGCGTGCGCGCGGCAGTCGCCGCCTGAGCGCCGCCGGAGTTTTTCTCAGCTTTTCAAAAACGACAAGGAGTACACAGCATGAATGCATCCTCTCTCAAGCTTGGTTTCGTGGGCCTGGGCATCATGGGCGCGCCCATGGCAGGCCACCTTCTGGCGGCTGGCCACCAGCTCTTCGTGAACACCCTGGGCAAGATCCCGGCGCAGATCGCCGAGAGCAGCGCTACCCAGTGCACCACCGCGCGCGGCGTGGCCGAGCGGGCTGACATCATCTTCCTGATGCTGCCCGACACGCCCGATGTCGAGAAGGTGCTGTTCGGCGAGGACGGCGTGGCCGCCGGCCTCAAGGGCAGCAGCGGCAAGGTGGTGGTGGACATGAGCTCCATCTCGCCCGTGGCCACCAAGGACTTCGCTCGCCGCATCGAGGCCATCGGCGCCCAGTACCTGGATGCGCCGGTCTCCGGCGGCGAGGTGGGCGCCAAGAACGCAACGCTGTCCATCATGGTCGGCGGCCCGGAGGACGTGTTCGCGCGCGTCAAGCCGCTGTTCGAGCGCATGGGCAAGAACATCACCCTGGTGGGCGGCAACGGCGACGGCCAGACCGCCAAGGTGGCCAACCAGATCATCGTGGCGCTGAACATCGAGGCGGTGGCAGAGGCCCTGCTGTTCGCGTCGCGCGCCGGTGCCGACCCGGCCCGCGTGCGCGAGGCGCTGCTGGGCGGCTTTGCCTCGTCCAAGATCCTGGAGGTGCATGCCGAGCGCATGATCAAGCGCACGTTCGATCCGGGCTTCCGCATCTCGCTGCACCAGAAGGACCTGAACCTGGCCCTGAGCAGCGCGCGCCAGCTCGGCGTGTCCCTGCCCAACACCGCCCAGGCCCAGGAGCTGTTCAACAGCTGCGTGGCCCACGGCGGCGCGAACTGGGACCACTCGGGCATGGTGCGTGCGCTGGAGATCCAGGCCAACTTCGAGGTCGGCCAGAAGGTCCCGGCCTGATGCCGCGCAACTGACAACGCGATTGGTGGGAGGGCGGCCTTGCGCCGCCCTGTTGTGAAAAGCCGCGCTCGGCAACGGGCGCGGCTTTTTCTTGCTTCAATAGCCCAGTGTCTGTCCGTCGGGGTTGCGCGGGTCGGAGGCGCCGTAGAGCATGCCGTCGCGCAGCTGGATGGTCTGCGTGCGGCCCATGGATGCCTTCACGGCAACGTTGTGGCCGCGCGACTTGAGCAGGGCCACGGTGTCGGGGCTGATGCCCTTTTCCACGCGCAGCTCGTCGGGCGTCCACTGGTGGTGAAAGCGCGGCGTGGCGGCGGCCTCGGCCGGGTTCATGCCGAAGTCGATGGTATTGACCACGGTCTGCAGCACGGTGGTGATGATGCGTGCGCCGCCGGGGCTGCCGGTGACCAGCACGGGCTTGCCGCCCTTGAGCACCATGGTCGGCGTCATCGACGACAGCGGGCGCTTGCCTGCGGCCACCGCGTTGGCATCGCCGCCGACCAGTCCATACGCGTTGGCCACTCCGGGCTTGGCCGAGAAATCGTCCATCTCGTTGTTGAGCAGGATGCCCGTGCCCTTGGCCACGATGCCGCTGCCGAAGTTGGTGTTCAGCGTATAGGTCACGGCCACGGCGTTGCCCGCCTTGTCCACCACCGAGTAGTGCGTGGTCTGGTCGCTCTCGTAGGGCTGGGGCTTGCCGGGCTTGATGTCCTTGCCGGCGCGCGCCTGGTAGGGGTCGATGCCGGCGGCCAGCGCCTCGGCGTAGCGCTTGGACGTCAGGCCCTTGAGCGGCACGGTCACGAAGTCCGGGTCGCCCAGGTATTCGGCCCGGTCGGCATAGGCCAGCTTCATGCCTTCGGCCATGTAGTGGATGCTCTGTGCGCTGTTGGCGCCCCACTGGTTCATGGGCCAGCGTTCCATCATGTTGAGGATCTGGATCAGGTGGGCGCCGCCGGAGGACGGAGGCGGCATGGTCACGATCTCGTAGCCGCGATAGGTGCCGCGCACGGGCTCGCGCTCGACCACCTTGTAGTTCTTGAGATCCTGCAGCGACAGGGCGCCCGCATGCGGCGCCATCTCGGCCGCGAGCTTGCGGGCAATGGCGCCTTCGTAGAACACCTTGGAGCCCTGCTGCCCGATCAGGCGCAGCGACTGCGCCAGGTCCTTTTGCACCAGGCGGTCGCCGCGCTTGAGGGGTTCGCCGTTGCTCCAGAAGATGGCCTGGGTGGCGGGCCACTGGCCCATGTTCTTCTTTTCCTGCTCCAGGATCTTGGCCAGGGTCTCGCTGACCGTAAAGCCCTTGTCGGCCAGCTTCACGGATGGCGCAATCACCGTGGACAGCGGCAGAGAGCCCCATTTCTTCAATGCATGCTCCATGCCGGCCACGGTGCCGGGCACGCCCACGGCGTAGTGGGTGTACAGCGACTTGCCGTCGATGACCTTGCCGTCCGCGCCCACGTACATGTCCCGCGTGGCCTTGGAGGGTGCGACCTCGCGGAAGTCCAGCGCAATGTTCTTGCCGCTCTTGGCGTCGTGCACGATCATGAAACCGCCGCCGCCGATGTTGCCGGCATTGGGCAGGGCCACCGCCAGCGCAAAGCCCATGGCCACGGCGGCATCCACCGCATTGCCGCCCGACTTCAGGATCTGCAAGCCGATGCGCGAGGCCAGCTCCTGCTCGCTGGACACCATGCCGTTCCTGGCCACGACGGGATGGAATACATCCATGTCGAAGTCATAGGCTGCACTGGCCGCCTGGGCTGCATTGCTTTGCGTGATGGGCGCTGCCGCCGGTGCAGGTGCTGCGGCCACCGGCGCTGGCGGCGCCGAGGCCGCGGGCGGCTGTGTGCTGCTGCAGGCGGCCAGGCTGGCAATGGCCAGCGCCAGGCTGGTTGCCAGCAAGGGGGAGCGAAATGGCATCGGTATCTCCTTGGCAGATGAAACAGTGGAACCGTTGAAATGAGCGAAAGTCCTTTGCCGCCCGGTATGCGATGGCCGCAGGGCCTGCAGCCGGGGCGGCGGCGGACCACAGTGTAGAAGCATGGCGTTGCAGGCCTGCCCACGGGCCGCTGCCGACGCCGAAAGTGCGGGTATCTGCCTAGGCTCGAGCTGCATGGCGCACTTCAAGGGCGTACAAAAACTGTATACACTTTGCGAATGCACGAGGGGGCCGCGAGTGCTGTCGCGCGCCGCGCTTCGTGCATCGACCAACCAATGACAACCGGGCGGGCCAGCTCCCGCCGCACAGGAGATTTCCATGGGCCTGAGCACCCACGTCCTCGACACCATGAATGGCTGCCCCGCAGCCGGCATGGCTGTCGCGCTGTATTCCACCGATGGCGACCAGGCCACGCTGATCAAGAGCCTGGTGCTCAACCACGACGGCCGCACCGATGCGCCGCTGTTCGACAACAACAGCCTCAGGGCCGGCACCTACCGGCTGACCTTCGACGTGGCGGCCTACTTCAAGGCCCGTGGCGTGCAACTGCCCGAGCCCAACTTCCTCAACAAGGTGAGCCTGGACTTCGGCGTGGCCCATGCCGACCAGCATTACCATGTGCCCCTGCTGGTCAGCCCCTGGAGCTATTCGACGTACCGGGGCTCCTGAGCCCTGGACTGCAGGCGCAGGCTGTCGGGGGATGGCCTGGAGTGAAACCTGAAATGACGAACGGCCCGCATTGCGGGCCGTTGCTTTTGCATCTCCAGCAAGCGTGCGGCCTACTTGCCCTTGGAATGCCCCATGGCCACGACCAGGGCCGAGATGAAGAAGAAGGCCTGCAGCTCCAGCGCCCAGCCTCCCGAGCTGTGCAGCTGCATCACCTGGCCCGTGTGCACCAGCGCGAAGGCCACGATCATGTTGACCGCAATCACCAGCGCCGCGGGCACCACCCACAGGCCCACCAGCAGCAGCAGCGGCGCCACCACCTCACCCAGATACACCGCATAGGCCAGCCAGCCCGGCGCGCCCGCGGACTCCACCATGCGCTCGATGCTGCCTATGCCGTAGCGGATCTTGGCCCAGCCATGAAAAAGCAGCAGGACCGCAAGCGTGACGCGCAACAGCACCATGGCTGCCTGGGGATGGTGAAAGTGGCTCCAGAACTTCATGAACTCCCTCGATGTGGATGGGCCCGGTGGGCCGGGTATTGCTGTGGGTGCATTCTGGCATCAGCGGGCTTTCGGTGTCGGCTGTGGCGGCCCGGAACGGGATTTTCAGACATTTCCTGCGGGCCTGTAGTCCTATGGCGCAACTTGTGACATGTCTCATCACAAGTACCGCAAAGCGGCCTAGCATCGTCCCCAGCCTGTCTCCGAAGCGGTTTGCGAGCACTGGTAGGGGTGCCCGGGACCGGGAGGCAAGGTGATCAATCCAATGAACCGATGGGGTCTCCCCAAAACGTCCAATCAAGAAAGGCAGGTTTTCCCATGCGTCAGTTTTCTTTGCGTACCGTCGTGATGGCCACTGCACTGGCGGCCGGCAGCGTGGCCATGGTCGGCTGCACCACCACCAAGCCGGAAACCCAGTCCGCGCCGCGTGCTGATTCCACCACCGTCAATGCGCGCGCCAACGCTGCGCTGGAGCGGCTGTACCAGACGGCGCCGGGCTCCAAGGAAATGGTGGCCCGCTCCAAGGGCGTGCTGATCTTCCCCTCGGTGATCGGCGGCAGTTTCGTCATCGGTGTGGAGCATGGCCGCGGCGTGCTGCGCGTCGGCGGCCAGAACAAGGGCTTCTACAGCACCACGGGCGCCTCGGTGGGCTGGCAGGCAGGCGGCCAGTCCAAGGCTGTGATCTATGTGTTCAACACCCAGGAAGCGCTGGACAAGTTCCTGGCCAGCGACGGCTGGTCCGTGGGCGCCGATGCCACGGTGGCCGCAGGCAAGGTGGGCGCCAATGGCAGCGTGGACACCACGACCGCCCAGGGCCCCGTCACCAGCTACGTGCTGACCAACGCGGGCCTGGAAGCCGGCGTGTCGCTGCAGGGCTCGAAGATCACCAAGGTGGTCGAATGATCCCGGCCCTGAGGGGCCTTTGAACGAAACCGGCCTGCGGGCCGGTTTTCTTTTGTGCGGGCGGATCAGGCGCCGCCGGTTGCGCCGTCTTCACTGGCGGATTGCGGCGCAGCGGGCGCGAGCACGGCCTGCTCTATGCGTTCCAGGCGCTTTTCGATGCGCTCCACGGCTTCGGCGCTCATCTTGATGTCGTAGATGCTCACGGGCTCTTCGCATTCCAGCGAAGGGTCCGTCGAGGCCGACAGGCGGCCCAGCAGGGGGGCCTCGAACGTGGTCTGCAGCCGGGCCACGACTTCGGCGTTCATGGAACGGCCGGTGCGCTTGGCTGCCTCCTCGACGAGGTCCTTGAGTTCCTGCGGCAGGCGCAGCTTGTACTGAGGATCGGTCTGTTTCATCGCCGGCAATCATGGACCGGAAAGGTATTGACTGCAAGGGACCTGATAGGTATTGTTGCTTCGGGACCAGCACGGTCCCGCGCAAGGGATGCCATGAAGACAGTGAAGCAATCGGGCCACAGCCATCAGGAACCCTCACCGCAGCACCAGGAGGTGCTGGCGGTGGATGCGTTGTGCCATATGGGAGCGGCCCTGGGCGTGCTGGAGCTGCATGCCGAACGCGCCGGCTCGGCCATGGTGTGTGCCGCGCGTGATTTGCTGCGTGGCTACCACGCCAGCGCTGACCAGGCGGTGGCCGGCCTGCAGGCCGGCGGCCGCTCGGCAGGCGTGCTGCCGCAGCTGTCGCAGGACCTGGGCTATGCCATCGAGGTCATCGATCGCGTGAACGATGACGCACCGGACGATCTGGTGCTCTATGCCGTGACCTGCCTGCTCAGAAGCGCCCGAAGCTTCGCCGACGGCCAGCCGTGCGCAGCGGCCTGAGGCTCAGAGCTGGCCCTCGGTCAGCGTGTCGAGCTGGAAGCGGCCGGACTTGTCCCAAAGCCAGGTATCGGTATAGGTGATGCGGGCGGCGCCGGCAGGAGCGGGGAACGGCGCGGCGGCGCGCACCAGGCGCTCGATCTCGCTCACCACCTCGGGGGCATGGCCGGGCGCGCGCATCCAGTGCAGGCGCTGGACCTGGCCGTTGCGGTCGATCTGGACCTGGAGCACGCCGATCGCGTAGAGCATGGGCGGCAACTGGCCCTTGTAGATGCGATCGGCATTGCGCGCGTACAGATGGTTGGCGGCCACCTTGCGGTACTGCAGCTGTGCGCTGGAGCTGACGTCGTCGGGGCGCGGGCCGGGGCCGGGCGGGGACTTGCAGGCCGTGACCAGGGAGGCAATGGCGGCCATCAGGCCGGCCCACAGCCAGGGGCGGCCGGAACGTGGCTTTTGCACGGAACTGTGCTGCGTGGAATCAGGGGAATCGGGCATGATTGCGAGCGTATCCTGAAACACTGCGGCACCGGCAGTCGGAGCGCAAAACTCAAGTGCCGCAGCGGACAATCCCGCAACAAATTCCAACGAAGCCCGCAGGCGCCACGACGGGCTGTCAGGTGCGCCCATGTGGAGTGACACGTTCAACAAAGTCGAGCAGGGCCTTGCGCAGGGGCCGCTGTGCTGGGTCGAAGTGATGGACTCGCGAGGCTCCGTGCCGCGCGAGCGCGGCGCCTGGATGGCGGTTTTCGCCGACCGCGTGGCCGGCACCATCGGCGGCGGGCACCTGGAGTTCGATGCCATCGACAGGGCCCGCAGCCTGCTGCGCGGCTGGGCAACGCCTGGCGAGCAGGGTAGCCAGGGCGGCCAGGTCGCCACCGAGCACCAGCACCGCTATCCGCTGGGCCCCAGCCTGGGCCAGTGCTGCGGCGGCGTGGTGATGCTGAGGTTCGTGCTGGTGCCCCAGGGCCGCATGGACATGCTGCGCGAGCGGCTGCAGCCGCCGCGCGACTGCGTGGCCCTGTTCGGCGCAGGCCACGTCGGCCATGCGCTGGTGCGCCTGCTGTGCAATCTTCCCTACCGCGTGATGTGGGTGGACAGCCGCGATTCGGTCTTCCCCGAGGAGGAGCACGAGCTCGTGCAGTGCGAGTATTCAGACCCCGTGCAATCGGCCGTGGCCGATCTGCCTGCAGGCTCCCAGGTGCTGATCATGAGCTTCAGCCATGCCGAGGACCTGGAGGTGGTCGCCCAATGCCTGGGCCGCCAGCGCCAGCACGGCGATCTGCCCTATGTGGGCCTGATCGGCAGCGCCACCAAATGGGCCACCTTCCGGCGCAGGCTGCGCGAGCGCGGCTTCAGCGATGCCGAGCTGGACCATGTGACCTGCCCCATCGGCGTGCCCGGCATCAAGGGCAAGGAGCCCGAGGTGATCGCGGTGGCCGTGGCGGCGCAGCTTCTGCAGCGGCGCAGCGCCGCGCCTACGCGGAATCAGGGAAATCTCTAGTGAATTGATGCTGCGCAAGCCGATGGGCTGGCGAAAAATTGCATACACTTTGTGTCTACGAAATGGTCGCAGCGGTGCACCGGCGGTATATCTACCGGGTGCGCGGCCTTTTTCTTCTGCTCAGAGCGCCCGCAGTGGTGAGCAGGTTGAACACCGGCGGCCCCCACGCTGCCAAGGTTGAGAGCTATGGAAAGCTACATTCTCGACTGGGCCAACCTGCTGTTGCGGTGGCTCCACGTCATTACGGCCATCGCCTGGGTCGGTTCCTCCTTCTATTTCGTCTTCCTCGACAGCAGCCTGACGCCGCCCGTCGATGACGATCTCAAGAAGCAGGGCGTCAGCGGCGAACTCTGGGCCGTGCACGGCGGTGGGTTCTACCACCCCGTCAAGTTCAATGTCTCCCCGCCCAAGCTGCCGGACCACCTGCACTGGTTCTACTGGGAAAGCTACACCACCTGGCTCAGCGGCTTTGCGCTGCTGACGGTGTCGTACCTGTGGAACGCCAAGATCTACCTCGTCAATCCGGCCGATCCCAACGCCATGGGCTCGGCTGCGGCCATTGCCTCGGCCCTGGCCTTCCTGGTCGTGTTCTGGCTGCTGTACGACGGCATCTGCCGCGTCTTCGGCCAGAAGAAGAACGGCGACGCCACGGTGGGCGCCATGGTGCTGGTGCTGGTGTGCATCGCGGCCTTCCTGGCCTGCCACATCTTCCCGGGCCAGGCCGCCTTCCTGCTGATGGGCGCCATGCTGGCGACCTCGATGAGCGCCAACGTGTTCTTCTGGATCATCCCCGGCCAGCGCACGGTGGTGAAGGCCCTGAAGGAAGGCCAGCCCGTGGACCCCATCCACGGCAAGCGCGGCAAGCAGCGCAGCGTGCACAACACGTACTTCACGCTGCCGGTGCTGTTCGCCATGCTGTCCAACCACTACGGCTGGCTGTACAGCCATGAGCTGAACTGGCTGGTGCTGATCCTGATGATGTTCGCAGGCGCTGCCATCCGCCAGTTCTTCGTGATGCGCCACGGCTTCAAGCTGGGCCGCAATGCCCATCCCTGGCCCTACGCCCTGGTCGGCGTGCTGGTGCTGATCGGCACGGCCGTCTGGCTCAAGCCCGCGCCGGCGCCTGCCGCAGCGCCTGCGCCGGCTCCCGCCGCCGTGCAGTCGCCTGCCGCAACGACCGAGCCCGCAGCAGCGGCTCCCGGTGGTGACACGGCAGCGCCGGCTGCGCCTGCTGCCCCTGCGTCCCCGGCTGCCGCCGCTCCTGCCGACGGCGCCGTCGGCTATGCCCAGCTCGCGCCCTTCTTGCAGCAGCATTGCGTGGTCTGCCACGGTGCCGCCCTGCAGCAAAAGAATGTGCGCCTGGACTCGCCCGAGCAGGTCAAGGCCCATGCCCAGCAGATCTACCAGCAGGTGGTGCAGCTGCGCAAGATGCCCTTCGGCAATCCGGGCGCCCTGAGCGATGACGAGCGCGGCATGGTCAAGCGCTGGTACGAATCGGGTGCATCGGTGAACTGATCATCCTGCCGCGCCCATGCGCTGCCAACCACCCGCCCGCAGTCTCGCAAGAGCCTGCGGGCTTCTTGTTTCAGGCAGGCCAGGCCGCTGCGGCGCCGTACAGGGCCGGATGCCGCGCTTCATCGTGCGGCGTGTGCAGCGCGATGGCGCCGCGCCCCGGCAGGCTTTGCGCCTTGGCCTGCTGCTTGGCCAGGGCCGCGAGGTTGGCGATGTCCTCGGGTGCCAGCAGGCTGCCCGGCGCGACGCGCACCACGCCGATGGACAGCGTGGTGCAGGCAAAGAATCGCCGGATGCCGTGGCGGTCCTCGGCCCAGATGCCGCCGGCCTCGCGCGCCTGGTCGTCGAACAGCTGGCGCGCCTCGCCTGCGAAGGCGCCGACGATGTCCTCGCAGCGCCGCTGCCAGTCCTCGCTTTGCAGCAGCAGCATGAAGTCGTCCCCGCCCACATGGCCCACGAAGTCGCGCCGCGCATCGCAGTGCGCCACGGCCAGCCGCGCCACCAGGCGGATCATCTGGTCGCCGCGCCAGTAGCCGTAGTGGTCGTTGAAGGGCTTGAAGTGGTTGAGGTCGGCGTAGCAGGCCACGAAGCCGGCGCCGCTGTCCAGCAGGCGCTGCATGTGCAGGCTGATGGGGATGTTGCCGGGCAGGAAGGTCAGCGGGTTGGCGTGGCGCGCGGCCTCGATGCGGGCCTCGGTCACGCGGCGCACCAGCTGCTCGCCCGTGCCCAGGCCCACATAGCGGCCGTTGTCGGTGACGATGAAGCCGTCGCTCAGGTAGCGCTGGTCCTGCGAGGTCAGGATGCCGACGAGCTGGTCCACATCGCAGTCCAGCTCCACGATGCGCGGCTGCACGTTGGCAAAGGCCAGGCAGGGCTTGCGTCCGTGGACTTCACGGAAGTACAGCGTGGCGTAGTGGTTCATGAACTGCTGGCGGTTGATGAGGGCCAGCGGCCGGCCGGCCTCCACGACGGCAATGGCGTGCAGCTGCTGCCCGGCCTGGAACAGCTCGGCCACCTCGTCGTTGCTGGCCGCCGGTGCCACGCAGGGCGCCTGCATCACCATCAGGTTGCGCAGCACGCCCGGGCGGGCGCTGTGGCCCTGGTGGGGCAGCACGGCCACGCGCGGGTCCTGCGCCACGCTCAGCGCCTGCGGGCTGATCTGCGGCTGGGCGGCTTCGGCGGGCCGGCCCAGCAGCCATCCCTGGCCGTACGCAATGCCCAGGTCGCGCAGGGTGCGCAGCTCGTCCTCGGTCTCTATGCCTTCGGCGATCAGCGTGGTTCCGAAGACCTCGGCAATGCCCTTGATGGCCTGCAGCAGCTGCAGCGTGGCCGGGCGCTGCTCGATCTGGTGGATGAAGTACTTGTCGATCTTGACGAAGTCCGGCTTGGCCTCGGACCACAGGCGCAGGCTGGAGCGGCCGTCGCCAAAGTCGTCGAGCGCCAGGCGCGCGCCCGTGGCGTGCACGGCCTTGACGGCGGCGCAGACGGCGGGCATGTCGGTCACATGGTCGTGCTCGGTGATCTCCACCACCAGGGACCGCGCCTGCACGCCGAAGCCGCGCACCGTGTCCCCGACCATGCCGGGGCCGCAGACACCCACGGCCTGCACCAGCGCCTGGGCGCTGAGGTTGACGAACAGCCGGCCCGGCGCGCCCTGGCGGCCCCAGTCCTGCAGCGCCACGCAGACCGCCAGCAGCTCGAATTCCCGAAGAATGCCCTCGGCCGCAGCGCCCTTGAGCAAGGCGTCGGGCGTGTGCAACGGCATGCCCCGGGGGCCGCGGATCAGCGCCTCATGCGCATAGATGCTGCCGCTGCGCAAGTCGGCCAGCGGCTGGAAGACACAGTACAGGCCGCCCGCGCGCATGAGCTGTGCCACGAGGCCTGCACCGGACCGCACTGCGGCCGACAGCACGGCCGCCGCAGCGGGCAGGCTGGCGAGCATCTGGGGATCGATCATGGGCTCAACTTTTCAGTTGGATACATTACGTTTCATTGGTGACATACTTGTGACAAGTATGCCGCCTGTCGGCGTGCGTGCTGGCGGCCGATTGACGTGGCTCAAAACGCGGCGGCTGCAAAGCCGGCAAAGTTGCGTGCATGTTCGCCCTGTCTTCCTTGCAAGCTTTCGCCTTCGCGCCGGGTTCCGCCCAGGTGTTGGCCGCGGGTACCTGGCTCAGGCTGCGTCGGCAGTCGCCGGATACGGTGATGTATCTGGAACGCGGTCGCGTGCTCCTGGGCATCGGCCAGGGTGGGCAGATGCGCCACCAGCTGGGTGTGGTGGAGGGGCCGGCCTGGCTGGATGCGGCCTTTGTGCTGCAGCGGCGCGGCAGCAGCCTGGACATGCTGGCCGACAGCGATGTCCGCGTGCAGCAGTTGCCCCAGGCCGACTTCCTGCAGGCCGTCTCGCAACTGCCTTCTCCCGCCCAGCAACTGCTGCAGGACATGGCCCAGGCCTACTGCGCCCAGACCGAGCTGGCCGTGAGCCGCCTGTCCAAGGATGCCGAGGCACGCTGTGCACAGTGGCTGCTGCGCCATGCCATGCCGCACGAGGCCGGGGGCCTGCGCGTGACGCTGCACCTGCGCAAGCGGCTGATCGCCGCCCAGCTCGGCATTGCGCCCGAGACCTTCTCGCGCGTCCTGCGCCAGTTGCGTGAACATGGACTCATCGCGGGCCGGGGCAATGTCATCGATCTGCCCAAGCCTGCGGCGCTCGAGGTGCTGGCGGTAGGCTGATTCCCACGCCGCTGACGGGTGCCGGCCTGCAAGCGCCGGGACTTGCGGGGCGGGGTATCCACTGGTTCGCGGGTTCCACCCAGTGGGACGGCTTTCGGGTCTGCATATATTGAGGGCGTCATGTCACTGGACGCCCGTCGATCCCCCTTTTTCCAGGCGCTGCTGGCATCCCAGGATGCTCCGCAGGTGCCGGACTCGCCCTCGTGGCCGCGCGCGTCCACAGGCTGGGGCGCCATGCGCTGCACGGTGCTGGCGCTGGCCGCGGCGGCCGTGCTTGTGGTGGGCCTGGGCAGTGCCTGGTGGGTATCGCACAGCATGCGCCAGCAGACGCTGGAGCGCGCCATGGCCCGGCAGGCCGACGAGGTCGATACCGTGGCGCGCATGCTGGCCTCGCGGCTGGAGCAGCAGCAGCGCCTGCTGTGGGTGCTGGCCCAGGGCATGGCCGACCAGGGCGGCGACCCCAGCCGCCTGATGGGCGAGATGCTGCGCGGAGACGCATCCGTGCGGCTGTTCGACACATTGCAGCTGGCCGATGCGCGTGGGCAACTGCAATTGAGCCTGCGCGGCGGCCGCTCCGAACCCCTGGTCGATCTGGACGAAGGCGTGCGCGACGTGATGCGGCGCAGCCTGGCCGATGGCAAGCCCGTGGTCTCCACCATGGTCCGCAAGGGGGCCGATCCCGCAATGATGGAGTTGCTGTACGCCGTGCCGCTGCGCACCGGCAACGGCACGGTCAGCGGCGTGCTTTCGGCGGGCGTGCGCATGTCCGGCCAGGCGCTGCTGCCGCCCGGCATCGACCCTTCGCGCTCCGCCGGGCGGCTGCTGGTCATGCAGCGCGACGGGCAGATCCTGGCCCACTCCGATCCGTCGCGCTGGACGGCGCGCGCCGAGGCCGAGCCCGGACTGGGCGCGGACTGGTTGCAGGACCCTTCCGCCGGCGGCCTGCAGGTGGGCCCCGATACCCAACGCCGCGCCGGCTACCTGGTGACGACGGCCGGCATGCCGCTGCCGCAGTGGCTGGTGGTCAGGATCACGCCCGAGGAAGCCATTGCGCCCAGCCTGGCGCCGCGCGTGCTCTGGTGGCTGCTGGCAGCCGTCGCGGGGGTCACCGCGCTGCTGGTGCTGCTGCTGATCCTGGTCACCGAACCCATGGCCGCCTTGCATCGCAGTGCACGCCAATGGCTGGCGAGCCAGGGGCGGCTGATGGCCGAAGAGCCCGATCCCGCGCCGGAGCCTGCGCCAGGCCATGCCGAGGAAGGCGGCTGGCGCATGCCCTGGACCCATGCCTGGGGAGAGGCCTCCACGCTGTGGCAGGCCCTGCACCGCCTGGGCCAGATGGGCCAGGACCAGGCCCACGAAGTCGGCCGGCTGCAACTGCAGCTGCAAACGCTGATGGACTACGCGCCCGTGGGCCTGGTGGTCACGCATGCGGCGCATCTGGAGCTGGTGGGCCTGCAGGCCGCGCGCATGCTGGGATATCCGCCGCGCGAACTGCAGGGGCAGGCGATACGCCAGCTGTGCGCCTCCGACGCTGCGCACGCACAGTTGCTGGAGCGTGTGCGCAAGGACCTGGACATGTACGGCCAGTTCGACAGCGAGCAGTGCTTTGTCCGCAAGGACGGCCGCCCCATCTGGGTGCGCCTGCACGGCCAGAGCCTGCAGCGCCTGCAGCGCGGCCTGGAGCCACGCGCCGTGGTGCCGGCCGATCCCACCCTGGTCTGGGTGGTCGAGGACGTGACCATGCAGCGCCTGGTGCGCGAGCAGCCGGGCTGGAAGGCCATGCACGATCCGCTGACCCTGCTGCCCAACCGCGAGGCCTTTGCCATGCGCCTGCATGAATGGCTGCAGGAATGCAGCGCCGCCCAGCGCCTGCCCGCCGAGGCGCTGCAGGAAGAGGCCTCCTCCTCGCAAGCCGACGCCGAGGTTGCTGCCGTGGCCACGGCCGCGGTCGAAGTCGCCATTTCTCCCATGCCGCACCATGGCGTGATCCTGTTCCTGGACCTGGACCACTTCGCCCACGTCAACCAGCAGGGAGGTCATGCGGCCGGCGACGAGGTGCTGTGCCACATGGCCCGGCTGATCGACAGCGTGGTGCGGCCCTTGGGCTGGGTGGCGCGCCTGGGCGGCGACGAGTTCGCCGTGCTGCTGGCCGGCGTCCCGGCCGAGCAGGGCATGCTGCTGGCGCAGAGCCTGTGCATGGCCGTGCAGGACTGGGAAGGCGCGCACGAGGGCCAGCGCTACCTGATGGGCGCCAGCGTCGGCATGGTGGTGCTCGATGCCCGCCAGCACACGGTCAGCAGCGCGCTGCGCTCGGCCGACATGGCCTGCTATGCGGCCAAGCGCAAGGGCCGCAACCGCGTCGAGGTGCTGGAGGCCGCATGAGCGCCGGGGCCGCGCCTCATTCGAAGGATTCGCTGAAGCGCCGCAGTCCCTCCGGATCGATCAGGGTCAATGCCCCATAGGAGACGCGGACCGCTCCGATGTCCTCCAGCTCTCCCAGGGTGCGATTGACGATCTGGCGCGACACGCCGGCCAGGCTGGCCAACTCCTCCTGCGACATGCCCAGGTGCCGGTTGCCGGTGTCCGGATACAGCCTCGAATCGGTCAGCTCCGAGATGCAGTGCGCCACATGGCGGCTGGAATGGTGCAGCCGCGCATGCTCGCAGCGGCCGATGAACTGGCCCAGGCGCGCATTGAGCTGGTCCAGCAGGAAGCGGTTGAAGCCGAGGCTGCGCTCCAGCAGCCAGTGAAAGGTGCTGGCCGGCATCAGTGCCACCAGCGTATCCTCGATCGCCGTCGCGTCGAACGGCCAGCATTCGTGCTTGAGCAGTGTGCCCTCGCCGAACCAGCAACCCGGGGTAAAGGTGGCCAGCGTGGTGCTGCGCCCGGTAGGCGACAGCGCATGGATCTTGACCGCTCCCTGGACGATGCCGGCCCAGTGGCCGGCCCGGTGCGTCTTGTGGCAAAGCGGGGCGCCGGCCGGTATGTGCCGCAACAGCACCTCCCGCCGCAACCTGAGCAGGTGGGCCCTGCTCAGGTGGGGCGCAAAGGGCGCGGACTTGAGGACGGCGTTGATCGTGGGCGGATGCATGGTGCTTGATGCAAATCTTCAATGAAGGTCTGCTGCTTCATTGCCTGGATTGGCACGCTGCAAACCCTGATCACCGGCCCCCGGACCCCTGCGGGACTTCGCGCAGGGTGCAGCTCAATCGTTGCGCGAGACCGGCGCAGGCCCCGCCTTGGTGCCCGCCGGGCCGGCACTGAAATCGGTCAGGAAGGCCGCCTCCTGGCTCTGGCCCGTTCCGGCCTGGCTCCAGTCGCACACTCCTGCCGCAAACACTGCGGCAAGGCGCTTTTGCTGTGCCGGGCTGAAGGTGATGCCGGCGTACTCCGGGCTGGTGAACGAAAGGGGCTTGAGCTGGCACTGGTAGATGTCCTCCGCGAGCGGACCTCCGGCCACCTGGCGTGGCGACAGGGTCGGCTTGAGGGGACAGGCTGGGTCGTCCAGGGCCAGGACTTTGTCGAGATCCGAAGGGGCGGCTCCCGTTGCGGCGATGCATCCATCCCTGACATCCGAAGGCCTGTTGCGCACCACTTTCTGTGCCAGCGCCGCGCCGGTGGTGTCGCGCTCCACGGCGGTCAGCCAGCGGTCCATCATGACAAAGGCCTCGCGTCGCATGGCAGGGGCGATCAGCAGCGGGACCATGCCCTTGCTGGCGCGGATCACGTGGTTGTCATGGTGGCCGTTGGCGGCATCCAGCCGTGCGCGTTGCTGCAGGCTGCGCCAGGTCATGTGGATGTCGCTGCCGCCCTCGGGCCGCAAGTCAATGATGGCCACCTGGGACAGGTTCCTGCCGTTGCTGGTGAGGCCACTGCTGTAGAGCCTGGGCAGCAGGCTGGCCACGGCCCGCTCGCGGGCTGCCGGCCTGGACGCAGTGCCGCCGGTCCAGTCCATGTCGTTGGTGTAGCTGCCGATGCCTTCGTTGAGCTGCACGAAAGCCTCCGCGTCGATGGCGCCCGACTGCAGTGCCTTGAGTCCGTACTGCAGGCCCGTGTTGTCATACGGCAGCTGCGGCTTGGTGTGGCCGTCGGTGTCCTTGAACGTCCCGAACACCGGGACCAGCATGTCGTGGATCGAGCAGCGCACGCCCTGGCCGCGTGTGCGCGGGTCGTAGACGATGGAGGCGGGAAAGCCCACGCCGCAGTTGTCGGGCAGCCGGGGGTTCTGGGGGGCGATGAAGCTCCCTACCCATTTGTCGCAGTAGCTGGCCGGATGGCCATTGATGGCGGCCTTCGCGGTGTCGCTCAGTGCCTGTCCTGCGGCCGTCCTGTAGTAGTTGGACAGCAGGCCGCAGTCGCGTGTTTCCATCCAGGTGGACACCGCATCGGGATAGCTCAGCCCCGTCTGTATGCCCTGCAGCAGACCCGGCATGGCGGAGGCGATCACTGTCTGCATCATGGAGCCACCCGAGTCGCCGTCGCCCATGGTGTAGCGCACTTCACCGTAGTTCTCGATCAGGTGCTCCTTGATGCGCATCATGTTCTCGGCGGCCAGCAACTCGTTGTTGTTGTGCAGGTGGTTGGTCAGCATGGCTTTCACGACCATGTGGCCTGCCGCGAGCGCGTTGGGGTCGAACGGCAGGCTGCCGCTGAACTGGTCGAGGAGGTTGACCGCCGGCTCCTGGAAGCGATTGCCGGAAGCGGCTGCGCCGAATCGCCACAGCACCTTGCCGTTCCATCCCTTTTGCGGCTCCCAGGGCGTCCAGGCAAGCGCGGGGTCATGGTAGGCCAGGATCTGGTAGGTGCCGCGGCCCATGACGCCAGTTTCCAGGCGCAGCAGGTGCTTGACCGTATCTCCGCGGTCGTTGGTGAAGTCGGCGATCTCGCTGTCGGCCGGGCGCTGCGATGGGTCGTAGGCCACATGACAGGGCGTAGCGCCTGCCGGACCCATCGTGCAGGCGCTGCCCTGCCTGGCCTTGGGCATGTAGTAGTAGGTGTACTGGGTCCTGGTATTGCACTGGACATCCACCGGATCGGTATCGAGACCGCTGACGCGCGTGGTCACGGTCGCCGAAAGTGCCGTGCCGGGCACGGAAACGGTGGCTTGCGCGCCATTGCGCGTGGCGCAGATCCACGGCGCGGTCTGCGGCCCGGCGAAGATGGGATCGCCCCGGCCATGGTTGGTGATGTCCAGCTGTGCCCTCGCGCTGCCGGCCGCCGTGGCGGTGAGGATGTTGGCGCCCACCCTCAATCCCTCGACCCGGCCCAGAATCCGGCCATTGGCGCGCTGGGCGAACCGGGCGGTGACATCCGTGCCATTGAGCGCCACCTTCAGCGCACCGGGCGGGCTGCCCTTGGGCAGCACAATTTCAATATAGGCATTGCCGTCGCTGATCATGTCGGCCCGGTTGGACAGGCTGCGTATCTCGATGACACCCAGGCCTGAATCACCGCTGCCGCCGCAGGCGGTCAGCACACTGGCGAGCGTGGCTGCGGCCACCATGCCCGAAAAAGGGGTTGGCTGTTTCATCGTCTTGTCTCCTGCAATCCACTTCCTTTTGAAGCGATTTCATTGAATCACGCTAACAGTCTGAAAGTCTGTATAGGTTTGGACAATGGTTTGCCGGCGACTGGCTCGCATATTGCATGTGCTGCGTGCACAAGTGTTTAACCGCCCCTGCCCAGGGCATTCTTGGTGCTTGTATCTAGCTGGCGGGGGTCATGGCTGGGTTACGCTGCGGGCTCCCCATGACCTGCGGCGCGTCCCCGGCGCGACCGCTCTTTTTTTCGCTGATTGCTTCGCTACATGCGCGACCAGGCCCTGTTCGACAAGATTGATCTGCACCTGATACGGGTGCTGCACACGGTGCTGACCGAGCGCAGCGTCTCGCGTGCCGCATTGCGCCTGGGCATGCACCAGCCGGCGGTGTCCGCCGCGCTCAAGCGCCTGCGCGACCTGGCCGGCGATTCGCTGCTGGTGCGCTCGGGCGCGCACATGCAGCCCACCGAGGCCGGGCTGCGCATGGTGCAGCCGGCGGCCGACATCCTGCGCGCGGCCGAAGGCCTGTTCAGCGATGCGCGCCATTTCGATCCCCGCACCTCCACGCGCACCTTCCGCATCGCCGCCAGCGACTACCTGGACCCGCTGTTCCTGCCGCGCCTGGTGGCCCATCTCAAGACCGAGGCGCCCGGCTGCCCCGTGGACATCCTGGCCCTCAACGGCGACGCGCACTACGAGGTGCAACTGGCCCAGGGCGATGTGGACGTGGTGATCGGCAACTGGCCCGAGCCGCCGCAGGGCCTGCACATGGCCAGCCTGTTCGAGGACGAGGTGGTCTGCCTGGTCAGCCCCCAGCACCCGGCCGTGCGACGCGGCTGGGACGTGGCCCAGTGGCTGGAGGCCGAGCACATCGCGCCCACGCCCACCTACCCGGGCGCGCGCGGCGTGATCGACGACCAGCTCTCCCGCATGGGCCTGCAGCGCCAGGTGGCGGCGCGCTGCGCGCATTTCAGCCTGATTCCCGACATCGTGGCCACCAGCTTGCTGGTGCTGACCACGGGGCGGCTGTTCTGCGAGCGCTTCAGCCAGCGCCTGCCCCTGGTGATCCTGCCTTGCCCGGTGGAGTTTGCGCCGCTGGTGTACTACCAGCTGTGGCATGCCCGCACGCACATGGGCGCGTCCACGCGCTGGCTGCGCGATGCCGTACGGCAGGTGGCGCTGATGTCCCGTGCCCGCTAGGCGACGGCGACAGGAACCGCCTTTTGGGTGAACAAAGTGATGGCCGATATGAGGGCCGCCGAGGCGGTTTCAAGGACTTGTGTTCCAGTTTGTTGCAGAAATTGAAAGACAATCCCAGCCATGAATCCCCCCGATACAGTCCCCCTGCCAGCAGCAGCGCCGCCGCGGCTTCAGCTGACAGGCATCACCAAGCGCTATCCGGCGGTGGTGGCCAACAACGGCATCTCGCTGACCGTGGGCGCCGGCGAAGTGCATGCCATCCTGGGCGAGAACGGCGCCGGCAAGTCCACGCTGATGAAGATCATCTACGGCGCCGTCAAGCCCGACGAGGGCCGCATCGAGGTCGATGGCAAGCCGGTTCACATCCGCAACCCGCAGGAGGCGCGCCAGCTGGGCATCGCCATGGTGTTCCAGCATTTCAGCCTGTTCGACACGCTGTCCGTGGCCGAGAACGTCTGGCTGGGCCTGGACAAGAGCCTGCCGCTGGCCGAGGTGGTACAGCGCATCGAGTCCACGGCGCATGACTACGGGCTGGAGGTCGATCCCCACCGCCCCGTGCACACGCTGAGCGTGGGCGAGATGCAGCGCGTGGAAATCATCCGCGCCCTGCTCACACACCCGCGCGTGCTCATTCTTGACGAGCCCACCTCGGTACTCACGCCGCAGGCGGTGGAGAAGCTCTTCGTGGTGCTGCGCCGCCTGGCGTCCGAGGGCTGCTCCATCCTCTACATCAGCCACAAGCTGCACGAGATCCGCTCGCTGTGCACGGCCTGTACCGTGCTGCGCGGCGGGCAGGTGACCGGCGTGTGCAATCCGGCCGTGGAGAGCAATGCCTCGCTGTCGCGGCTGATGATCGGCTCGGAGCCGCCCGAACTCACGCACCGCGAATCCCAGGTCGGCGCCAGCGTGCTGCGCGTGCAGGGCCTGGCGCTGCCGCGCTCGGAGCCCTTCGGCGTGGACCTGCAGGGCATACACCTCGATGTGCGCGCGGGCGAAGTCGTGGGCATCGCCGGTGTCTCGGGCAATGGCCAGAAGGAATTGCTGTATGCGCTGTCCGGCGAGGACACGCGCGCGGCGCCCGAAATGGTGCAGATTGCCGGCCGGGAGGCGGGGCGCCTGGGCCCCGGCCGGCGCCGTGCGCTGGGCCTGCACTTCGTGCCGGAGGAGCGTCTTGGACGCGGTGCCGTGCCCAGCATGGGCCTGGCGCACAACCTGCTGCTCACGCGCAAGACCGCGCTGGGCAAAGGCGGCTGGATTCGCATGGGCCAGCTGCAGGAGCAGGCGCGCGCCATCATTGCGCGTTTCAACGTCAAGGCCGGCGGCCCCAACGCGGCGGCGCAGTCGCTGTCGGGCGGCAACCTGCAGAAATTCATCGTGGGCCGCGAGATCGATGCCAGGCCCAAGCTGCTCATCATCTCCCAGCCCACCTGGGGGGTGGACGTGGGGGCGGCCGCGCAGATACGCGGCGCCATCCTGCAATTGCGCGACGAGGGCTGCGCCGTGCTGGTGCTCAGCGAGGAGTTGGACGAATTGTTCGAGATATGTGACCGCCTGCATGTGGTGGCCAAGGGCCGGCTGTCGCCCTCCGTGGCGCGGGCCGATGCCACCGTGCAGCAGATCGGCGAGTGGATGAGCGGCCTGTGGGACGGTGCTGCCGCCCCGAACGCCGCCCAGAATGCCGCCAGGGGAGGCGCCCATGTTCAAGCTTGAGCAACGCCCCCAGGCCTCGAAGCTGTGGACCTACGGTTCGCCCGTGCTGGCGCTGGCCATCACCGTGCTGATCGGCGTGTGCCTGTTCGTGATGCTGGGCAAGGACCCGGTGCGCGGCCTGCAGGCCTTCTTCTGGGACCCCGTCAAGTCCACCTATGCGCTGGGCGAGCTGGCCGTCAAGGCCACGCCGCTGCTGCTGATCGCGCTGGGCCTGGCCGTGTGCTTTCGCTCCAATGTCTGGAACATCGGTGCCGAAGGCCAGTTCGTGATCGGCGCCGTGGCCGCAGGCGGCGTGGCGCTGCTGGCGGACAAGACCACGGGGCCCTGGATCGTGCCTGCCATCCTGGTGGCCGGCATGCTGGGCGGCATGGTCTGGGCAGGCATCGTGGCCCTGCTGCGCGACCGCTTCAATGCCAATGAAATCCTGGTCAGCCTGATGCTGGTCTACGTGGCCACCCTGGTGCTGGGCTTTCTGGTCTACGGGCCGTGGAAGGACCCCATGGGCTACAACTTCCCGCAGACCAAGACCTTCGAGCGCGTCACGCAGATCCCCAAGCTGATGCAGGGCATGCGCACCAATATCGGCCTGCTGCTGGCGCTGGCCGCGGCAGCCATGCTGTGGATCTTCCTGTTCCGCACCCGCGCCGGCTTTGCGCTGCAGGTCGGTGGGCTGGCTCCGGCCGCCGCACGCTACGCGGGCTTTTCCTCGCGCCGCGCGCTGTGGACGGCGCTGCTGATCTCGGGCGCCGCCGCCGGCCTGGCCGGTGCGCTGGAAGTGGCCGGCCCGCTGGGCCAGCTCACGCCCTATGTCCCGGCCGGCTACGGCTTCGCCGCCATCATCGTGGCCTTCGTCGGCCGCCTGCATCCCGTGGGCATGATCTTTTCCGCGATTCTCATGAGCATGTTCTATATCGGGGGCGAACTCGCCCAGTCGCGCCTGGGCCTGCCCAAGGCGCTGACCGGCGTGTTCCAGGGCCTGCTGCTGTTCACGCTGCTGGCCTGCGACACGCTGGTGGCCTACCGCGTGCGCTGGGTGTCCCGCACGCCCGTGGTCCCGCCCGCAGCGGCGCCTGCCGTCAAGGAGGCCCGCTGATGGAATCCTATGCACTGCTGCTGGGCTCCACGCTCAGCGCCGGCACCGTGCTGGCGCTGGCCGCGCTGGGCCTGCTGATCAATGAAAAGGCCGGCATCGTCAACCTGGGTGCCGAGGGCATGATGCTGTGCGCCGCCATCGCGGGCTTTGCCGCCGTGGTCCACACGGGCAGCACCACCGTGGGCTTTCTGGCCGGCATGGGTGCGGGCGCGCTGCTGGCCGCCATCTTCGGCGTGCTGGTGATCTGGCTGAACACCAACCAGTACGCGACGGGGCTGGCCCTGTCGCTGTTCGGCACGGGCTTCTCGGCCTTCCTGGGCCTGGGCTATGTGCAGGCACGCCTGCCCGAGCTGCCCAAGTTCGCCGTGCCCTGGCTGTCCGACCTGCCCGTGGTGGGCACGGCGCTGTTTCGCCTGCATCCGCTGGTCTATGGCGCGGTGGCCATTGCGGCGGCCCTGGTCTGGTTCCTCTACCGCACCCGGGCCGGCCTGGTGCTGCGCGCCGTGGGCGAGTCGCCCCAGTCGGCCCACGCGCTGGGCTACCCGGTGCGCCGCATCCGCCTGGCGGCCGTGGTCTTCGGCGGCGCCATGTGCGGTCTGGCCGGTGCCTACATCTCCACCGTCTACACGCCGCTGTGGGTGGAGGGCATGGTGTCGGGCCGGGGCTGGATCGCGCTGGCGCTGACCACCTTCGCCACCTGGCGCCCTGCGCGCGTGCTGCTGGGCGCCTACCTGTTCGGCGGCGTGACCATGCTGCAGTTCCATTTGCAGGCCACGGGCGTGCAGGTGGCCAGCCAACTGCTGTCCATGCTGCCCTACCTGGCGACCATCGTCGTGCTGGTGCTGATCTCGCGCAATCCGACCTGGATCCGCGCCAACATGCCGGCCTCGCTGGGCAAGCCCTTCTACCCGGGCTCCTGACGCTTTCATTTTTTCTCTCTCCCTCCAGAACCACAAAAGGACAAACGCATGCCCGCTTTGCGCGAACGCACCCTGAAACCTGGCCTCAAAAGCACGCTTGTGAAGATGATCGGCCTGTCGGCCATCTCGGTGGCGGCCCTGACCGCCTGCGGCAAGAAGGAAGAGGCCGCAGCGCCGGCTCCCGCTGCCGCGCCCGCAGCGCAGGCGCCGGCCGAGAAGCTCAAGATCGGCTTCATGTACGTCAGCCCCATCGGCGACGGCGGCTGGACCTTCCAGCATGAGCTGGGCCGCAAGGCCATCCAGGAGAAGTTCGGCGACAAGGTGGAAACCTCCTTTGTCGAAAGCGTGCCCGAGAGCGCCGATGCCGAGCGCGTGATGCGCGACATGGCCGGCCAGGGCAACAAGCTGATCTTCGCGACCAGCTTCGGCTACCAGGAGTTCGTGCAGAAGGTGGCGGCCGACCTCAAGGACGTGAAGTTCGAGCACGCCACCGGCTACAAGAATGCCGACAACGTGGCCACCTACGACACCAAGACCTTCGAGGGCGCCTACCTGGCTGGCATCGTGGCCGGCGGCATGACCAAGACCAAGACCATCGGCGTCGTGGCCTCGGTGCCTATCCCTGAAGTGGTGCGCAACATCAACAGCTTCGTGCTGGGCGCGCAAAGCGTCGATCCCTCGATCAAGGCCAAGGTGGTCTGGGTGAACGAATGGTTCGCCCCGCCCAAGGAGTCCGAGGCCGCCACCTCGCTGATCAACGGCGGCGTGGACGTGCTCTACCAGAACACCAACTCCCCGGCCGTGCTCAAGACGGCCGAGGAACGCGGTGCGCGCGCCTTCGGCAAGGACGGCGACATGAGCGCCTTCGCGCCCAAGGCCCACCTGGGCTCGGCCGTGATCGACTGGACGCCTTACTACAGCAAGGTCACCCAGGACACGCTGGACGGCAAGTGGCAGGGCGGCTCGTTCTGGTGGGGCGTGAAGGAAGGCGCCATCGACCTCGTGAAGATCGCCGACGACGTGCCCCAGGACATCAAGGACAAGGTCGCCAAGGCACGCGACGGCTTGAAGGACGGCAGCTTCGCCGTCTGGACCGGCCCCATCAAGGACAACGCGGGCAAGGAAGTGCTGACGGCAGGCCAGGTCGGCGACCTGGGCTTCATGACCAGCATCAACTTCTTCGTCAACGGCGTCGAAGGCAAGGTGCCGGGCGCCAAGTGATCCGGCGGCAGTCCATGCAACAAGGGCCCTTCGGGGCCCTTTTTTCTGCCGCGATCCGCCAGACGGGTCCGCCCTATGCACCACGATTGTGCAAAGCCCCCAAAATGTGGTTTTCCCGCATGCCTGGTGGCTCTGGCGCAGCCGGCTGGCGCCATTCTTGCTTTATTCTCGGGACCCATCGCGGCGGGTCTGCGCCCCTGCGGACACCGCCTTCTTCCTGCCTGCCGCAGGACCACTTGAGGAAACTTCGATGACTGATCTTCACAAACGCTCCCTGATCAAGGTGGCAGCGCTGTCGGCCGTGGCCGCCGCCGCGCTGGCCGGCTGTGGCAAGAAGGAGGAGGCCGCGCCTGCGCCCGCTCCCGTTGCCGAGGCCCCTGCTGCCGCTGCAACCGAGCCTTTGAAGATCGCCTTCGCCTACGTGGGCCCCGTCGGTGACGGCGGCTACACCTTTGCCCACGACCAGGGCCGCCTGGCGCTGGAGAAGGAATTCGGCGACAAGATCAAGACCTCCTACGTCGAGAGCGTGCCCGAGGGCGCCGACGCCGAGCGCGTGCTGCGCGACATGGCCGCCAACGGCAACAAGCTCGTCTTCGGCACCACCTTCGGCTACATGGAGCCCATCCAGAAGATCGCTCCCGACTTCCCCGATGTGAAGTTCGAGCACGCCACCGGCTACAAGACCGCCGCCAACGTCAGCACCTACGACAGCCGCACCTACGAAGGCGCCTACCTGGCCGGCATCATCGCGGGCTCCATGACCAAGTCCAACGTGCTGGGCGTGGTCGGCTCCGTGCCGATTCCCGAAGTGCTGCGCAACATCAACAGCTTCACGCTGGGCGCGCAGTCCATGAACCCCAAGATCAAGACCAAGGTGGTCTGGGTCAACGAGTGGTTCGCCCCCCCGAAGGAAACCGAGGCTGCGACTTCGCTGATCAACGGCGGCGCCGACATCCTGTTCCAGAATACCGACTCCGCCGCCGTGCTCAAGACGGCCGAGGAAAAGGGCAAGCGCGCCTTCGGCTGGGACTCCGACATGACGGCCTACGGCCCCAAGGCCCACCTGGGCTCGGCCATCATCAACTGGACTCCCTACTACACCAAGACCGTGCGCGAGATGCTGGACGGCAAGTGGAGCAGCCAGCAGACCTGGTGGGGCGTGAAGGAAGGCGCGATCGACATCGTCTCGCTGGCCGACGACGTGCCCGCCGAGGCCAAGGCCAGGATCGAAGAGGTCAAGAAGGGTCTGAAGGACGGCACCTTCCACATCTGGAAGGGTCCGATCAC
Organism: Delftia sp. WY8; assembly: GCF_018437695.1. Classification (NCBI taxonomy): domain Bacteria; kingdom Pseudomonadati; phylum Pseudomonadota; class Betaproteobacteria; order Burkholderiales; family Comamonadaceae; genus Delftia; species Delftia sp. WY8. The sequence continues at coordinate 1,801,561 of NZ_CP049795.1, read as the reverse complement.
AGGCCAGGACGGCAAGGAACTGCTGGCCGCCGACGCCGTGGCCGAAGACAAGTTCCTCACGGGCATCAACTTCTACGTCAAGGGCGTGGAAGGCAAGGTGCCGGGCCAGGACAGCAAGTAAGACAGACGCCAGGCCACCCGGCGCAGGCCGGGTTGCCTGTTGCCGCCAGGGCCGCCTTCGGGCGGCCTTGGCGTTCATGCGCAGCACAGGTGTACCTGTACCGTACCTGTGCTGCGCATCGAGCGGGTTTATGCTCGCTCCCAGCCGCGGCCTGCCCGCCGCCGCGGCACAGACAGACAGCAAGAGATTCCCCCCATGATCGAAAACTCCCTCTGGCATCCCGTGGCCCAGGCCCACGAAGTTGTCGATGCGCCGCTGGGCGTGCAACTGCTGGACCAGCCCCTGGTGCTGTGGCGCGATCCGCAAGGCCAGGTCCGCGTCTTCGTGGACCGCTGCCCGCACCGTGGCGCACGCCTGTCCATGGGCCGTGTCGAGAACGGCCACCTTGAATGCCCCTACCACGGCTGGCAGTTCGCCGACAGCGGCCAGTGCGTCAAGGTGCCGGCCCTGCCCAGCTTCACGCCCCCGCCCTCGCAGTGCGTGAAGGCCTTCGAGGCACAGGAAGCCTACGGCCTGGTCTGGGTGCGGCTGGGCACGGGCGAGGAGCTCTCGGCTGTTCCGGCCCTGGCGGCCCTGGCGGCACTGCCAGCGTTTGAAGCCGAGGCGGACGCGCACCTGCGCAAGCTCAACTGCGGCCCCTACGACGTTGCCGCCAGCGCGCCGCGCATCATCGAGAACTTCCTGGACATGTCGCACTTCGGCTTTGTCCACGAAGGCTGGCTGGGCAGCCGCGACGCCACGGCCATCGAAGCCTATGCCGTGGAGACCACGGCCACGGGCGTGCTGGCCACGGGCTGCAAGGCCGTGCAGCCGCAGTCCAACCTGCACTCCACCAGCGCGGCCGAGGTCGAGTACACCTACGAAGTCACGGCGCCCTATGCCGCCGTGCTGACCAAGCTGCCCGAATCCGGCACCACCCGGGCCGGCTGGCGCGAGTCCATCGCCCTGTTCATCTGCCCCGTCACCCCCGAGACCAGCCGCGTCTGGTTCCGGCTGGCCGTGGCAGACTTCGACTCGCCCGACGCACAGCTGCAGGAATTCCAGCACACCATCTTCTGCCAGGACCAGCCCGTGCTGGAGTCGCAGCAGCCCAAGTGCCTGCCGCTGGACCCGCGCGCCGAAATGCACTCTGCGGCCGACCGCATGTCGTCCGCCTACCGCCGCTACCTCCGGGCCAGCGGCATCACCTTCGGAGTCTGCTGATGCACACTGTACCCGCCGTGGATGCCGCGCATCTGCCCCAATTGCTCCAGGCCATGCCCAAGGCCGAGCTGCACATGCACATCGAAGGCTCGCTGGAGCCCGAACTGATCTTCGCGCTGGCCCAGCGCAACGGCGTGAAGCTGCCCTATGCCAGCGTGGAAGACCTGCGCCGCGCCTATGCCTTCACCGACCTGCAAAGCTTTCTGGACATCTACTACGCCGGCGCCAGCGTGCTGCTGTACGAGCAGGATTTCTACGACATGGCGCGCGCCTACCTGGCGCGTGCCGCGCAGGACAACGTGGTCCATGCCGAGATCTTCTTCGACCCCCAGACTCACACCCAGCGCGGTGTGGGCATGGAGACCGTGATCAACGGCCTGTACCGCGCCTGCCGCGATGCGGAGATAGAGCAGGGCATCTCGTCGGCGCTGATCCTGAGCTTTCTGCGCCACCTCAGCGAGGAGGACGCCTTCGCCACGCTGGAGGCTGCGCTGCCGCTGCGCGACCGCTTCATCGGCGTGGGGCTGGACAGCAGCGAGGTCGGCAACCCGCCCGAGAAGTTCGCCCGCGTGTTCGCGCGCTGCCGCGAGCTGGGCCTGCACCTGGTCGCGCATGCGGGCGAGGAGGGACCTCCCGCCTATATCTGGGGCGCGCTGGACGTGCTGCATTCCGAGCGCATAGACCACGGCGTGCAGGCCGCGCGAGACGAGGCCCTGATGCAGCGCCTGGTGCGCGACGGCGTGCCGCTGACCGTGTGCCCGCTGTCCAACCTCAAGCTGTGCGTGGTGCCCGACCTGGCGCAGCACAACCTGCCGCAACTGCTGGAGGCGGGTCTCAAGGTCACGGTCAATTCCGATGATCCGGCCTACTTCGGCGGCTACGTGAACGAGAACTACCTGCAGCTGTTCGCCGCCACGGGCATGAACTCGCAGCAGGCCTGGCAGCTGGCGGTCAACAGCTTTGACGCCAGCTTCGTCACGCCCCAGCAGCGCGCCCACTGGATGCGCCAGCTGGAGGCCGTGTTCGCCAAGTACGCAGCCCTGGCCTGAGTCCGCTCAGGCCAGCGCCTTCCTGAGGCGCTCGGCATGCTCTTGCAGCGCCTGCATGCCGGGCTCCTTGCGCGGCCAGCCCAGGCCCACGCCGTCGCCCTCGTGGCGCGGCAGCACATGCAGGTGGAAGTGGAAGACGGTCTGCCCGCCCGCCGCGCCGTTGGCCTGGAACAGGCTGATGCCTTCGGGGTCGAACGCTGACTGCACGGCCCGCGCCACGCGCTGGGCCGTGCGCATCACGGCACCGGCCTCGTCGGGCGTGAGGTCCAGCAGGGTCACGGCATGGCGCTTGCTGGCCACCAGCACATGGCCGGGATTGACCTGGCCGATGTCCATGAAGGCGATGGTCTGCTCGTCCTCGAATACCTTGGCGGACGGGATCTCGCCCGCCACGAGGCGGCAGAAGATGCACTGGCCCGGGGGCGAGGTATCGACGAACATCGGCATGGTCTTGCACTCCTTGGTGGTTGCTTGGGGGTGGAATTTGCCGACGATCTTAGAGCGTGTTAAGCACTTTTAAGTACCCGCGTTGGTTCTGCGCGCTGGTGATCGCAAGGCGCAGTGCGCCGCCAAGGCTGGAGCCTTGGCAAGCGCTGCAACGCCGCGAGCGCCTGCGCGCAGAGCCAACCCTTCGGGAAAGCCGGGAAATGGGCCCGGCCCTTCGTTGCAGCACACTTGCGGTATGGCAACCGCGGCGCGCGCTGCGCCTCGTTCCGGGCCCATTTCCCGGCTTTCGCGGGCACTTAAAAGTGCATAACACGCTCTAGTAGACGGTATCTGCCGCCCCTTATGGAGGCCATAAGCGCAGGCCCAGGCAGCCCCCGGGGCCGCTGCCTATAATCGCGCCCCGCACCGGCCGCTGCCCACGGCAGGTGCGTTTTCATTTCCGGGCCATGTAGAGGAACACCATGTACAAAAACCTCGCAGCCGCAGTCGCGGCCGCAAGTCTTGTATCCACGGCCTTGTCCCAAGGCCATCCCGCCCCTTCATCCCCCGCAGGTTCCACGCCCCTCAAGGCCGCCTTCGTCTATCTGACGCCCGTGCTCGACGCCGGCTGGACGCGCCAGCACGACGAGGGCCGGCGCGCATTGCAGGCGGCCCTGGGCCCGCGCGTGCAGACCCGCGCCGTGGACAGCGTGCCCGAGGGCCCCGACGCCGAGCGCGTGCTGCGCGACCTGGCCGCCAGCGGCAACCAACTGATCTTCACCACCAGCTTCGGCTACACCGAGTCCGTGATGCGCGTGGCGCGCGACTTCCCGCAGGTGAAGTTCGAGTCGGTCACGGGCTTCAAGCGTGCCGACAACGTGGCCACCTCGAATGCGCGCTACTACGAGGGCCGCTATCTGTCGGGCATTGCCGCAGGCCGTGCCAGCAAGACGGGCGTTGCCGGCTTCGTGGTCGGCTTTCCGATTCCCGAGGTGTTGCAGGGCATCAACGCCTTCACGCTGGGCATGCGTTCGGTCAATCCCAAGGCCACGGTCAAGGTGGTCTGGCTGGATACCTGGTTCGACCCGCCGCGCGAGCGCGATGCGGCCATGGCGCTGTTCAACGGCGGCGTGGACGTGGTGTCCTTCCAGGTCGCATCCACCGCCGTGATGCAGGCCGCCCAGGAGCGCGGCCGCATGGCGATCGCCTACCACTCCGACATGCGCAAGGACGGGCCCGACGCCCAGTTGCTGGCCGTCACCCACCAGTGGGGCGACTACTACACGGCGCGCGCCAAAGCGGTGCTGGACGGCAGCTGGAAGAGCCAGGACACCTGGGGCGGCGTGCGCGAGGGCATGATCCGCGTGGAAGGCTTCGGCCCCAAGCTGCCGCCCGCCGTGCGCGAGGAAGTGCTGCAGCGCCAAAAGGACATGGCCCAGGGCCGCCTGCAGCCCTTCAAGGCCGGCGACCAGCCGGTGCGCGACAACCAGGGCCAGGTGCGCATTCCAGCCGGCAAGCAGCTGGACGATGCACAGATCCTGCAGATGAACTGGCTGGTGGAAGGCGTGCAGGCCACTCTGCCCAAGTGATGCGGCCTGCGGGGCGTCCGGTCCTGGAGTAAACCCTAGGATGGCGCCTGCCGATGGCGCCTATAGCGCTGCGGATATGGCATCTGCCTGTCCGCCCGCTAAGCTTGGCGGCATGCAAATCTACCGTTCCTCATTGCTGCGTTTTGCCGACGATGGCCAGGCGCTCTACGACGAAGACGGCCTGCTGGCCGTCGCCCCGGATGACAAGGGGCAGCAGCGCGTGGTCGCCGCCGGCAGCTGGCAGGCGCTGCAGGCGCAGTTCACCGGCCAGCCGGGCGCTGAAGTCACCCATCTGCCGGGCCGCATGCTGGCACCGGGCTTCATCGACCTGCACATTCACTATCCGCAGACCGATGTGATCGGCGCGCCCGCCGCCGGCCTGCTGCCCTGGCTGGAGAAATACACCTTCCCTCATGAGTCGGCCTTCTGCGAACGCGCGCATGCCGACAGCGTGGCCGAGTTCTTCCTGGACGAGCTGCAGCGCAACGGCGTGACCACGGCGCTGGCCTTTGCCACCTCGCACCCCGGGTCGGTCGATGCGCTCATGAGCGCGTCGCAGGCGCGCGGCATGCGCATGATCACGGGCAAGGTCCTGCAGGACCGCCACAGTCCCGACGGCGTGCGCGACCAGACCGAACAAAGCCTGATCGACACCGAAAACCTGATCCAGCGCTGGCATGGCGTGGACCGCCTGGGCTACGCGATCACGCCGCGCTTTGCCCCCACCAGCACGCATGAGCAGCTGCGCGGCGCGGGCGAGCTGGCCGCCCGCTACGCCGATGTCTGGATCCAGTCGCACGTGGCCGAGAACCTGGACGAGGTGCGCTGGGTGGCCGAACTCTTTCCGAAGGCCCGCAGCTATCTGTCGGTCTACGACGACTTCGGCCTGATGCGCGAGCGCGCCGTCTACGCGCACTGCATCCACCTGGACGACGAGGACCGCGCCCTGATGCGTGAACGCAGCACCGCCGCCGCCGTGAGCCCCACCAGCAACCTGTTCCTGGGCAGCGGCTTCTTCGACTTTGCGCGGGCCGACGCCGCGCAGTTCCTCTACGGCCTGGCCAGCGACGTGGGCGGCGGCATGAGCTTCAGCCCTTTCCGCACCATGCAGGCCGCCTATGTGGCGGGCCGCGAGGGCCAGACCAAGCAGGGCCTGAGCCTGTCTCCGGGCAACCTGTGGTGGCAGCACACGGCGGGCGCGGCGCGCGCCCTGGGCCTGGCGGGCCAGGTGGGCAACCTGCAGCCGGGCTGCGAGGCCGACTTCGTGGTCATCAACCCGGCCTGCACGCCGCTGCTCGAGCGCAAGACCCGCCAGGCCGAGAGCCTGGACGAGCTGCTGTTCGCCATGATCATCCTGGGCGATGACCGCCTGATCGAGCGCACCGTCGTTTCTCAAGCAAAATAGCGCCTTTGCGCCAGTGCCCTGCCGGGTGCTGGCGCTTGACAAGTGCAGCTAGGGAACGAGGAATTGCCATGAGCATCAAGAGCGACAAGTGGATCCGTCGCATGGCCGAGGATCACGGCATGATCGAGCCTTTCGAGCCGGCCCAGGTTCGCAACGTCGATGGCCGCAAGATCATCAGCTACGGCACCAGCAGCTATGGCTACGACATCCGCTGCGCACCCGAATTCAAGGTGTTCACCAACATCCACAGCACCGTGGTGGACCCCAAGAACTTCGATGAAAAGAGCTTCGTCGATTTCGAGGGCGACAGCTGCATCATCCCGCCCAACAGCTTCGCGCTGGCGCGCACGGTCGAGTACTTCCGCATCCCGCGCAACGTGCTGACCATCTGCCTGGGCAAGAGCACCTACGCGCGCTGCGGCATCATCGTCAACGTCACGCCCTTCGAGCCCGAATGGGAAGGCTATGTGACGCTGGAGTTCTCCAACACCACGCCGCTGCCCGCCCGCATCTACGCCGGCGAGGGCTGCGCCCAGGTGCTGTTCTTCGAGAGCGATCCCGACGATGTCTGCGAGGTCAGCTACCGCGACCGTGGCGGCAAGTACCAGGGGCAGGTGGGCGTGACGCTTCCCAAGGCCTGACGGCTTTGGCCCGGCAGACAAGGCCCGCAGCGAAAGCTGCGGGCCTTTTTCATCGCCGGGCCGCCCCAAGATGAAAAGCGGCCCCCTTGGGGGGCAGCGGACCTTGCGCAGCAAGGGTCGCGTGGGGGTCATTCTTCATCGCCGGGCCGCCCCAAGATGAAAAGCGGCCCCCTTGGGGGGCAGCGGACCTTGCGCAGCAAGGGTCGCGTGGGGGTCATTCTTCATCGCCGGGCCGCCCCAAGATGAAAAGCAGCCCCCTCGGGGGGGCAGCGGACCTTGCGCAGCAAGGGGAGCGTGGGGGTCATTCTTCATTCCACCAGCGCCGGTGCGGCGTCGATGCGCGAATGCGCGCCGCAGCTCTCGCGCCGTGCGGCGGCGGCCGTGGCCATGAGCCAGCAGACATCGAGCTGGTTGCGCAGCGCATGGCCTGCGGCAGGTGCCAGCCTTTCCCGCCATGCCGCAATGCGCTGCACGGCCTGCGCCAGGCCCTGGTCGCTGCGCTGTATGCCCACGCAGTCCTGCATGAGCTGGCGCAACTCCTGCGCGATGGCGGCCGTGTCCTGCTCCTGTGCGCCGGCCTGCAGGGTTTCGGTCGGCCGGGCCAGCGCCGGGGCGGCTGCTGGCTGCTGCGCGATGGCCCGGGCGGCCGCGCGGCCCATCACCACGCATTCGAGCAGCGAATTGCTGGCCAGCCGGTTGGCGCCGTGCAGTCCGGTGCGCGCCACCTCGCCGATGGCGCGCAGGCCATCGACATCCGTGCGCCCGTCGATATCGGCCAGCACGCCGCCGCAGGCGTAGTGGGCGCAGGGGGCCACGGGAATCGGCTGCGTCGCAATGTCGATGCCATGGCTGGCGCACAGGGCCATCACGCCCGGGAAATGCGACTGCAGCCAGGCGCGGGGCCTGTGGCTGATGTCCAGGTGCACGAAGGCCAAGCCATGGCGGTCCATCTCGTGCCGGATGGCCCGGGCCACGATGTCGCGCGGCGCCAGTTCGGCCCGCTCGTCATGGGCAGGCATGAAGCGCGTGCCGTCCGGCAGGCGCAGCAGGGCGCCTTCGCCACGCAATGCCTCGGAGACCAGGCCGGCCGCGCGGCCGCCCACCTGCAGGGCCGTGGGATGGAACTGCATGAACTCCAGGTCGCCTACGCGGCAGCCTGCGCGCCAGGCCATGGCCACGCCATCGCCCGTGGCGGTGGCCGGGTTGGTGGTGGCGGGATAGACCTGCCCCAGCCCGCCCGTGGCCAGCACGGTATGCGCGGCATGCCAGCGCTGCTGGCGGCCATCGGGCAGGCGCACCAGCGCGCCTGTGCAGTGCGCAGGCTGTCCTTCGGTCAGCAGGTCCAGCGCGCTGGTGTGTTCATGCAAATCGATGTTCGCGCGCTCCCGGCAGGCGCGCAGCAGGGCGGCGTGCACGGCCTGGCCGGTGCAGTCGGCGGCATGCACGATGCGGCGGCGGCCGTGGCCGCCCTCGCGCGTGAGGTGCAGGCCACCGCTGTCGTCACGCGTGAAAGGCACGCCGTGGGCCACCAGCCAATCGATGGCGTCGGGCGCCTGCTCGAGGATGGCGCGCACGGCCTGCGCATCGCACTGGCCTGCGCCCGCGACCAGGGTGTCCGCCAGGTGTTCGTCGATGCTGTCCTGTGCATCCAGCACGGCGGCAATGCCGCCCTGGGCCCAGGCGCTGGCGCATTCCTCGGCCGCGCCCTTGCTGAGCAGGGCCACGCGCAGATGCGGCGGCAGCGACAGGGCAGCGGCCATGCCGGCCAGGCCGGCGCCGATGATGAGTACGTCTGTGCAAGGCTGTGTCATGGCGCTGTCCTCAGGCGGGACCGAAGTGCTGGAAGAGCGCCGCATCGCGCGCAAGGTCGCCGCTGGCGCGCACGGGCTGGCGGTGGCCGGCCGCGAAAGCCAGCATGCGTTCGATGGGCCGGCGCGCGGCCTGGGCGATGGCGGGATCCACCTCGATGGCGCACAGGCCCTGCTCCAGGGCCAGCTCCACGCCCTGCAGGCTGTTCATCGCCATCCACGGGCACATGGCGCAGCTCTTGCAGGTGGCGCCTTGGCCGGCCGTGGGCGCGGGCAGGAAGGTCTTGCCCGGGTAGCGCATGCGCATGTCGTGCAGGATGCCCTGGTCGGTGGCCACGATGAAGGTGTCTGTGGGCAGCCGGCCAGCCGCGTTGATGAGCTGGGTGGTGGAGCCCACCACGTCCGCCTGGGCGGCCACGGCGGCCGGCGACTCGGGGTGCACGAGGATGGCGGCCTGCGGATACTCCAGCGCCATGGCGGCCAGTTCGTCGGCCTTGAACTCGTCATGGACCAGGCAGGAGCCATGCCACAGCAGCATGTCGGCGCCGGTCTGGCGCTGGATGTGGGCGCCCAGGTGGCGGTCGGGGGCCCAGAGGATCTTCTCACCGCAGGCGTGCAGGTGGGCCACGATGTCCTGTCCCACCGACGATGTGACCACCCAGTCGGCACGCGCCTTCACCGCCGCGCTGGTATTGGCGTAGACCACGACCGTGCGGTCCGGGTGGGCGTCGCAAAAGGCGCTGAACTCGTCTGCCGGGCAGCCCAGGTCCAGCGAGCAGCTGGCGTCGTCGTCGGGCATGAGCACGCGCTTTTCCGGGCTGAGGATCTTGGCGGTCTCTCCCATGAAGCGCACGCCGGCCACGACCAGGGTGCTGGCCTGGTGCTGGGCGCCGAAGCGCGCCATCTCCAGCGAGTCGCCCACGCAGCCGCCGGTCTCGCGCGCCAGGTCCTGCAGTTCGCCATCCACGTAGTAGTGGGCCACGAGCACGGCATCGCGCTCGTGCAGCAGGGCGCGTATGCGCTCGGTGGTCCGAAGGCGCTGGGCGCGGTCCAGTTCAGGGGGAATGCGGGCCCAGGCCTCGCCGATGCCGCACTGGCCGGCGTGGGAGAAATGGGGCTTGTCGTACTGCACGGATTTGAGCTGCATGGTGGCCGTCCGGGACTGTGGAAAAGGTCTGGTGATGGCTGCGAATAATATGCTCAATTTGAGTATTAGTGTGATGTTTTTTCCCGCACTGGTGTTTTGCGGCAGGCGGCAAGCCGAGGGGGCAGAAAGCGGCGCGGGGCCGTCTCAGCGCTGCAGCTGCACGTTGTTGCGGCCTGCGCCCTTGGCCTCGTACAGCGCTTCGTCGCCACGGCGCAGCATGGCGGCGGCCGTGTCCGTGGTGCCGCGCAGCGTGGCCACGCCCACGCTGGCGGTGACGGGCTCGCCGTGGGCCATGGGCGTGGAGGCCAGCAGTTCGCGCAGTTGCTCTGCAATGGCCACGGCCGCGTCGGCCGTGGTGTCGGGCAGCAGGGCCAGGAATTCCTCGCCCCCCATGCGGGCCAGCACGTCGGACTCGCGCAGCCGCATGCGGAAGGCGCGCGCCAGGGTGCGCAGCACGGCGTCGCCCATGTCATGGCCATGCTGGTCGTTGATGCGCTTGAAGTGGTCCACGTCGATGACGAGCACGCTCAAGGGGCGGCCGCTGCGGCGCGCCAGCGCCATGGCGAAGTCCAGCTGGAAATCGAAGCCCCGGCGGTTGAGCAGGCCCGTGAGCGGATCGCTGCGCGCCTGGTGCTCCAGCTCGGCATTGGCCTGCTGCAGCTGCAGGGTGCGCTCGCGCACCTGGCGCTCCATGGCCTCGTTGGCCGAGCGCAGCTGGGCAATGCTGCCGCGCAGCGCCTGCGAGAGGCGGTGCACTTCGCGGCTGCTGTGCAGCTGCGGAATGTCCGGCGCCGCGCCGCTGCCATCGATGCCGTTGGCCGCGCGGGCCAGGCGCTTGAGGTCCTGGCTGAGCCTTCGTGCCACCAGCCAGGCGATGACGGCGGCCACCAGCGCCGCCGCCAGGCCGCCGGCCAGCACCTGGTGCATGGCCTGGCGCGCGGGCGCATAGGCGCTGTCGTGCGGCTGGCGGGCCACGATGTGCCAGCCCATGGCCGTCACCCGGTTGTGGGCCTGCAGTGGCACGGTGGCCGTCAGAAAGCTCTGCGGGCTGTCCTGCCAGCGCGCCACCTGCACGGGCAGCAGCGTGGCATCGGACGTATCGGCAGACACGGTATGGGCCACCGGCAGGCGCTGGTCCAGCGCCTGCAGCGGCTCCAGGCTGTCGCCCGGGGCGTGGATGATCTTGCCGTGGCGGTCAAAGATGAAGAGGCCGATCTGGCGATCCCCGCTGTCGGCCTGCTGCAAGGTCTGCATGGTCTCTCGCACCCATTCCCAGCTGCTGTGCATGCACAGCACGCCCTGCGTGAGTCCGCCCACGCGGATGGGCGCTGCAAAGTCCATGAACCGGCGCGGCGCGCCGTCGGCCGGGGGCGCAAGCAGCGCGGCCATGCGCGGCGAAGAGGCACGCACGTCGCCCACATGCACGCGCTGCAGCCCCGGCTCGAACCAGGGCCGGTCGCTGACATCGTGGCCCACCAGCAACTGGTCGGTGGCGCTGCGCACCGTGCCTTCGGCGTCGGCCACGCCTATCCAGAGGTTGGACGGCGTCAGCGAACGGGCGCGGTTGAGCAGCGCTCCCACGCCCGGGGAATCCAGCCCTTGCACCCACAGCTCCGGCGAAGCGGCCAGCACCTCCACGGTATGGGCACGGCTGAACAGCCCTTCAGACAACTGCCGCGCCGCGTTGGAGGCCATGGCATGCAGCGAGGCGCTGACCTCGCGCTCCATGCGCCAGCGCAGCAGTTCGCCGAAGGCCAGCGACATCAGCACCGTCACGCCCACCAGCAGCGAGCCGAAGACCAGGGCCAGTTGCGTGCGCAGGCCCAGGCGCTGCCAGCGGCCGGGCTCGGTGCTTGGGGGCGGGGCGGGGGAATCCGGGGGAGAAAGCTCGTTCAACGCAGAAATCCGTCGTCAACTGTTCTGAAGCGCAGCCCGGCGCATTGCCAGGCGGGTGGCCGCAAGGTCCCAGCCCCCCCATCCGCAGGATTTGAACAGCACCGGCACCTGCGGGCGCAGCCATTGCTCGCGCACCACCTGCTCCAGCGTGGGCAGGGCGGCCACGTCCATGCCCGCCTGCAGCAGATCACCCGCTTCGTGCAGCGCATCTGCGGTATCGACGACGACGCGGCCCGCCTGCGCAAGGCCCAGGCACAGGCTGGGCGCCAGCTCCACCATCTGCGGCGTGAAGGCGCCCACGGCCGAGACGAAGGCATCGGCGCGCGGGGCTGCATGCAGCACCACGGCGCGGGCCGGCGTGCAGGTCACGATCAGCGGGCAATGGCGCGCGGCGGCCTCCAGATCCTGCACGGCACTGGCCTGCAGGCCCATGGCATGCGCCTGGCTGACCAGTGACTGGGCGCTCTCGGCGCTGCGCGATGCCACCTGGACCTCGCGCACGCCCAGGCCTGCTGCAAAGGCCTGCATATGGGCCAGGCCCTGCACGCCGGCGCCCACGATCAGCAGCGGGCCCTGCGGATTGGGAGCCAGCCTTTGCGCGGCCAGCAGCGATACGGCGGCCGTGCGCCGCGCCGTGACCGTGGGGCCGTCCAGGATCAGGCGGCGCTCGCCCGTGGCCACATCGAAGACCACCACATCGCCCTGGATGGTGGCGCGCGGCGTGCCGGCATTGCCGGGCGTGAGGCTGATCAGCTTGGTCATGGCCACCTGCCCATCGGTGGCGGGCATGCAAAACAGGCTGCCTCCTGCGGGCAGCGGCATCACGATGCGCGGCGGCACCTGCACTGCCCGGGGCTGCAGCAGTACAGCCGCGATCTCTTCGGCCAGCTCCTTCCAGGGCAGCAGGGCGGCCGTGGCCTGCGCGTCTAGGGCGGCGGAGGAGTGCGTGCTGGAATGGCTCATGGCCGCGACTGTACACAGTAGGCGCGCGCAGGCCAATGCGCGATGTGTCCGGTGGTGCACCCAGGCCCGCGCGGGCCTGCGCAGGCACTACGATGTCGCCTATGTCACAAAAGCCTTCTTATCCGCGCGAGGAGCCCAGCTGGGACGGTTCGGCGCGGCCCGAAGCTCCCCGCAAGGAATCGGCCCCGCGCTACGAGCAGCAGCGGCGCGGGCCCGCGCCCGAACCGTGGCAGCGCGAGGAGCCTCCCAGCGAACAGGCACCTGCGCCCCGCAGGCCCGGCGAGCCTGCACGCGAGCGGCGCAGGCGCGGCGGATGGGGGCTGGGCCTGGCGGTCGTCGTCGGCCTGTGCATCGTCGCCGCGCTGCTGGCCGGCATGGTGCTGGTGGCGCGCGAGCAGGTACTGCGCAGCCAGGCGCCGCCCGTCACTGCCCCCATGGCGGTGCAGCCCGTGCGCTGATACACGCCGTATCATTGCCGGGACTGCGGACGCTGCGGCCCCGCAGGTTCCGACGTAATATCGCCGCCCGATGCTGCAGGCCGCAGCACAGATCCAGGAGCGAACACCATGAGATGGGAAGGCAACCGCGAGTCGGACAATGTGGAGGACCGCCGTGATGACGGTGGTGGTGGCGGTGGTGGTCCCGTCTTTGGCGGGCGCAGCATCGGCATCGGCACCATCGTCATCGCCCTGGTCGGTGGCTGGGTGCTGGGCATCAATCCGCTGACCATCCTGGGGGCGCTCAGCGGCGGCGCGCCGGTGCAGGTGCAGCAGCCCCAGGGGCCGGCCCACAAGCCGCCGGCCGACGACCAGCTCGCCCGCTTCGTCTCCACCGTGCTGGCCGATACCGAGGATGTGTGGCGCGAGGTGTTCCGCCAGGGCGGCGCCCAATATGCCGATCCCAAGCTCGTGCTGTTCCGCGGCGCCACGCCCACGGCCTGCGGCACGGGGCAGTCCGCCATGGGGCCGTTCTACTGCCCTGCCGACCAGAAGGTCTATATCGACCTGGGCTTCTACGAGACGCTCAAGAACCAGCTGGGCGCGCCCGGCGATTTCGCCCAGGCCTATGTGATTGCCCACGAGGTGGGCCACCACGTGCAGAACCTGCTGGGCATCAGCGCTCAGGTGGACCGTGCGCGGGGCCGCGTCAGCAAGGTCGAATACAACCATCTGTCGGTCAAGCTGGAGCTGCAGGCCGATTGCCTGGCCGGCGTCTGGGCGAACCGCGCGCAAAGCGCACGCCAGATCCTGGAGCAGGGCGATGTGGAGTCGGCCATGAATGCCGCTTCCAAGATCGGCGACGACGCCCTGCAGCGCGCCGGTGGCGGCGCCATCGTGCCCGACAGTTTCACGCATGGCACCAGTGCCCAGCGCCAGCGCTGGTTCAGCACCGGTCTGCGCACCGGCAGCGTCAAGTCCTGCGACACTTTCTCGGCCGCTTCGCTTTGAAAAATGCCCCCCCGAGGGGCGCTTTCCCATCTCGAGGCGGTGGCCCGGCGATGAAAAAATGCCCGCATAGCGGGCCCTCCTACCGGGTTTTTGCGGGTTGCGCTCACGCAACGCCATGCTTGTCCAGGTGCCAATTGGCGTTATTGCAACGCACAAATCGCGCTAGGTGCGACAATAGCGTCCTCAATGACAAGCTCTTTCTCCAATCTCCAACTGGCCGAGTCCCTGGCGCGCGCCGTGGCCGACATGGGCTACGAGTCCATGACGCCCATCCAGGCGCAGGCCATTCCGGTTGTTCTGACCGGCAAGGATGTCATGGGCGCAGCCCAGACCGGCACGGGCAAGACGGCAGCGTTCTCGCTGCCGTTGCTGCAGCGGCTGATGCGCCACGAAAATGCCTCCGCTTCGCCTGCACGGCACCCCGTGCGGGCGTTGGTGCTTTTGCCCACGCGCGAACTGGCGGACCAGGTGGCTCAGCAGATCGCCCAGTACGCCAAGTACACCAAGCTGCGCAGCACCGTGGTGTTCGGCGGCATGGACATGAAACCGCAGACGCTGGAACTGAAAAAGGGCGTCGAGGTGCTGGTGGCCACGCCGGGCCGGCTGCTTGACCATATCGAAGCCAAGAACGTGGTGCTCAACCAGGTCGAGTACGTGGTGCTCGACGAGGCGGACCGCATGCTGGACATCGGCTTCCTGCCCGACCTGCAGCGCATCCTGTCCCATCTGCCCAAGACACGCACCACCTTGCTGTTCAGCGCCACCTTCTCGCCCGAGATCAAGCGCCTGGCCGGCAGCTACCTGCAAGACCCCGTCACCATCGAAGTGGCCCTTCCCAACGAGACGGCGTCCACGGTGGAGCAGCGCTTCTACAGCGTCAGCGACGACGACAAGCGCTATGCGCTGCGTTCGCTGCTCAAGCAGCGCGAGATCCGCCAGGCCTTCGTCTTTTCCAACAGCAAGCTGGGCTGCGCCCGCCTGACGCGTGCCCTGGAGCGTGATGGCCTGCGCGCAACGGCGCTGCACGGCGACAAGAGCCAGGACGAGCGCCTGAAGGCGCTTGAAGCCTTCAAGCGCGGCGAGGTCGATCTGCTGGTGTGTACCGATGTCGCGGCCCGCGGCCTGGACATCAAGGACGTGCCGGCCGTCTTCAACTACGACGTGCCCTTCAACGCCGAAGACTATGTGCACCGCATCGGCCGCACGGGCCGCGCAGGCGCCTCCGGCATTGCCGTGACCCTGGTGACCAACCACGATGCGCGCCTGGTGGGCGAGATCGAGAAGCTCATCAAGAAGAAGATCAACGTCGAAACCTGCCCCATGGAAGATTTCCGCGGCAGCGCACCGCGTGGTCACCGTTTCGACGAGCTGCCGCGCCAAGGCGCTGGCGGCGGGTACGGTCGTGAACGGGATCGCGGCGGCGAGCGTGGCGATCGCGGTGCCGATGCCGCACGCGGCAGCACGGGCTTCGGCCATCGCGGCTCGCGCATGGCCCAGCGCCCGGCGCATTCCGACCCCTTCTTCGACAAGCCCTATGAGCCTTCGGCCAGCGCCGACGCCAACTGGGAAAGCCAGCGCGCTGCGCCCAAGGCCGGCGGCAACATCAAGCCCAAGCGCAAGCTGGCGGCGCTGTTCAAGGCGCCGGTCGCGCCCGCCGCGCCCGTCGCCACCTCCGAGGTCTGAGCGCCGCACACGCGGCCTGCTTCCCGAATAACGCCTGCCTTGCAGGCGTTTTTTCATGGGTGCACGGGCTGCTCCCGATCAGCCTGGGGCCTGGGCCTGCGGGCAATCCACCTGGATCAGCTCCCTGTCCGCCAGATGGTCGCCGAAGCGCATCATGCTCAGGCAGCCACCCCAGACGCAGCCCGTGTCCAGCGCCA
The DNA here is from genome assembly GCF_018437695.1 of Delftia sp. WY8. Lineage (NCBI taxonomy): Bacteria > Pseudomonadati > Pseudomonadota > Betaproteobacteria > Burkholderiales > Comamonadaceae > Delftia > Delftia sp. WY8. The sequence continues at coordinate 1,785,985 of NZ_CP049795.1, read as the reverse complement.
CCAGATCGGGCCGGTTGATATGGCCCAGCGTGGACCAGTGGCCAAAGGCAATGGGCACGCCCGCCGTGGCGCGGCCCGGCACATCGAACCAGGGCATGAGTCCTGGCGCCGCCTGCTCTGCCGACTCCGTGCTGTCGAAATCCATGACCCCCTGAGCGCTGCAAAAACGCAGCCGGGTCAGCGCGTTGACGATGACACGCAGCCGTTCCCAGCCCTGCAGATCCGGCGACCAGCGATCGGGCTGGTTGCCGTACATGGCTTGCAGGAAATCCGGCAATTGCGCGCTGCGAAGTACCGTGTGCACCTCGCCTGCAAGGTCCATCACTTCCTGGGCGGTCCACTGCGGCAGCACGCCTGCGTGGACCATCAGCAGCTCATCGCCATGCACCGTGCGGTGGCTGCGCGCCAGCGGCTGCTGTCGCAGCCAGTCCAGCAGCTGGTCACGATCGGGCGCTTGCAGCACCTGGGCCAAGGTGTCGCGGCGGCTGTTGCGGCGCACGCCGTGGGCGGCGGCCAGCAGGTGCAGGTCATGGTTGCCCAGCAGGGCGCGCATGGAGTCGCCGGCGGCCATGCAGGTGCGCAGTACCTTGTCCGATGCCGGGCCGCGATTCACCAGGTCGCCGAGGATGTACAAGGTATCGCGGCTGGCGGAGAAATCCACGCGTTGCAGCAGGCGCTCAAAGGCGTCGTGGCATCCCTGGATATCACCGATACAGTAAAGTGCCATGGTCTTCTTTCTGATATACGAACCATGGATTTTCTGCTGATCGCGTTGCTTACGCTGCTCAATGGGGTGTTTGCAATGTCCGAATTGGCACTGGCCTCCAGCCGCAAGGCTCGGTTGGTGGCACTGGCTGAAACAGGCGACAAGGGAGCGGTGGCGGCACTGGCCTTGCTCGACAACCCCACGCAATTTCTTTCTTCGGTGCAGGTGGGCATCACCTCCATCGGCCTGCTCAACGGTATTCTGGGTGAGGCGGCCTTCAGCGACGGACTGGCCGCATGGCTGCTGGGCCTGGGCGTTCCAGAACGCGCAGCCAGCATTTCGGCAACGGCAGTCGTCGTGACCGTGATCACCTTCGTCACCATCGTTTTCGGCGAACTGGTGCCCAAGCGCATCGGCCAGCTCTATCCCGAAACCGTGGCCCTCGTGGTCTCGCGGCCCATGACATGGGTGGCGTCGGCAGCCAAGCCTTTTGTGCGGCTGCTGGCCTTCTCCACCCGCGCCATGCTGACCTTGCTGCGCATCAATGAATCGGCGGCACGCTCCGTGACCGAGGAGGAGATCGCGGCCAGCCTTGCCGAGGGCCGCGATGCCGGCGTCATCGAGGCCAGCGAACACCAGATGGTGCAGAACGTCTTCCATCTCGATGACCGCTCGCTGACGTCGATCATGGTGCCGCGCGGCGATGTGCAATGGCTGGATGCCGACATGACCGTCACCGAGGCATTGCAGGCCTCGGCCGATGACCACGCAAAGGGCGGCCATTCCTGGTATCCGGTGTGCCGCAATTCCCTTGATGACGTGGTCGGCATCATCAGCGTGGCGCGCCTGCTGGCATTGGGTCCCGATGCGGCGGGCTCCACGCTCTACGAGCATGTACTGCCGGCCTCGTTCCTGCCCGAGACGCTCAGCGCCATGGAACTGCTGGAGCAATTGCGTGCCCGATCCGGGCGCATGGTGTTCGTGGTGGATGAATATGGCGTGGTGCAGGGCATCATGACGCCGCGCGATTTGCTGGAGGCGATTACCGGCGAGTTACAGCCTGTGACCGAAACGGAAGCATGGGCCATGCAGCGTGGGGATGGCTCCTGGTTATTGGACGGGCTGATGCCCATATCGGAGCTGAAGGCGCGCCTCGATATTCGTGACCTGCCCGATGAGCACCGTGGCCGATACAACACCGTTGCCGGCCTTCTCATGGCGGAAAGCGGTCATTTGCCGGTTCTGGGAGAGCGGATCAGCTGCGCGGGCTGGATCTTCGAGGTGATTGATCTCGATGGCAAACGCATTGACAAGGTGCTTGCCATTTCGGAATTATCCGAAGGCTCCTCGCTGCAATAGGCAACTGCGATATTGTGGATTTTGCTTACATGCGTCTTGCCCTGTAGGGCGATTATGTTTTTATAATGAAAGCTCTTAAACAACTTTCAAGGCGCACACCATGAGCTCTTACAAGGAATTGCTGAAGCAGCGACAGGAACTGGAGCAACAGATCCAGGAAGCGCGCAAGCGTGAGCTGTCTGACGCCGTGGGCAAGGTTCGCAATTTGATTGCCGAATATGGCCTGACTGCGGATGACGTCTTTCCTTCGGCTCGTGGTCGCGGCAATGCGGGTGCAACGGGCACCAAGGTGGCGCCCAAGTACCGTGATCCCGCCACTGGCCAGACCTGGACCGGACGCGGCAAGCCGCCGAAGTGGATTCAGAATCAGGACCGCGAAAAGTTCGTCATCTGATTTTTCCATCGCGCATGTTGAAAGAGCCCGCCTTGTGCGGGCTTTTTTCATTGGCACGGCCATTTGTCAAAAATTGATTCGGTTGAGAATGACTATCATGCGCTGTGCAAAACGTGGGCCTGTGCACGGACATTGCGCGGCGGCGATGCCAGGGTCGATTTCTGGCGGTAACGCAAAATGCACGGTGCCAGTGATGCACCTTGCGGCAGTTTGGAGCATGCGAGGTGGGTGTTTCCGGGTCGCGGCGTCTCAACGCATGGCGGATGCATGCGTGTTTCAGACAAATCCGATGATTTTTTGATTTTCTTCAGTGGTGGCCGACTTGAATATCCAGGCACCAGCCACCATGGGCGAAGGCAGGGGCACAATACGCGCATGAACAAGCAGGTGTTGATTGCCGGCGGCGGCATTGGTGGCCTGGCTGCCGCGATTGGTGCATCGCGGGCGGGCTGGGAAGTGCGTCTTTTCGAACAGGCACGCGTGCTCAGCGAAGTGGGGGCTGGAATCCAGCTGGGGCCGAATGTGGTGCGCCGCCTGCAGGCCTGGGGCCTGCAAAAGCCGCTGCAGCAGGTGGTGGCGCTGCCGGACAGCCTGCGGGTGCGCAGCGCCGCCACAGGGCAGGAACTGGGGCACATGCCTCTGGGCAGCGAGGCCGTGCATCGCTACGGCGCTGCCTACGCCACCATCCACCGGGCCGATCTGCAGCAGCTGCTGAAGGAAGCCGCTCAGACTTATCCGGGCATGCACCTGAACCTGGGCCAGCCCATTGAAGGCTTTTCCGAAACGGACGGCGTGGTCACCGTGCGAACCCAGGCCGGCAAGCTGATCGAAGGCGATGCCCTGGTCGCCGCCGACGGCGTGCGCAGCGTCCTGCGCCAGCAGCTGCTGGGCGACGGCCCGCCGCGTGTCACCGGGCACCTGGCCTACCGCGCCCTGGTGCACCAGGCCCAGTTGCCCAAGCGGCTGCGTGCCACCGATGTCACGGCTTGGCTGGGCTCGCGCATGCATGCCATCCAGTACCCCGTGCGCCGGGGCGAGCTGCAGAACCTGGTGGTCATCGTCCAGGGCCCGGCGCCCGAGGACCTGGCGAACTGGGACCACGCGGGCAATCTCGATGATCTGGTGCGGGTGCTGCAGGGCAGCTGCCCGCACCTGCTGGACCTGGTCCAGCATGTGCCTGCCGCTGGCGGTGACTGGCGGCTGTGGCCGGTGGGCGATCGCCCGCCCGTGCAATCGGCCGCGCAGATGGCGCGCGGCGTGGTGGCGCTGCTGGGCGATGCCGCCCACCCCATGCGCCCCTATCTGGCCCAGGGCGCCGGCATGGCGATTGAAGATGCAGCCGAGCTGCAGCGCGCCCTGTCCATGCACGATCTCGACGTCAACATGCGCCTGCGCCGCTACGCGCTCAATCGCTGGCAGCGCAATGCGCGCGTGCAGGCGCGCTCGCAGCGCAATGGCCGCATCTTCCATGCCACGGGTCCGGTGCGCTGGGGGCGTGACCTGTCGCTGCGCCTGCTGGGCTCCCGGCTGATGGATCTGCCCTGGCTGTACCGTGGCGATGGCTCGGCCGCCAACGCCTTGTAGAGGCACAGACTCCGGCCGCTAGGCGGCGGATACCTGGCGCAGCAGCGGCGAGGAGGGCAGGAAACGGAACGCGGTTGACGCACCGACGAGGGTGGCCGCAATCGAGATCATCACGGCCTTGTAGGGCTCCACGCCCCAGGCCTCGGCCCAGGCCGCCACCCAGCCCGTGAACCATTGCACCAGGGCCACGCCCAGGAACATGGCCATGGTGAACAGCGACAGTGCGCGGCCGGTCATCTCTGGGGGGTAGGAAGCGCGCACATCGGCGTACTGCAGCACCGAATAGCCCGACAGCAGGCCCATGGCGAAGATCAGCGCCACATTGGTCCAGCCATGGTGCAAAAAGGCCATGAGCATGAACAGGCTGCCCATGAGCAGCGAGTAATTGGTGAGCCAACGCCGGCGCCGCCCTGGGCCGGGGTCCATGCGCCCGAAAATCGCGGGGCTGAACAGCGAGATCATCGATACGACCAGCGCCACATTGCCGCTTTCCACCAGCGAAAAGCCATAGCGATGGATGAGCAGCGGCCCCAGCCACAGGCCGCGCAGCGCCAGAAACGATGCATAGCAGGCCATGGCCAGCAGGACGATACCCAGGGTGTGCGGCAGCGTGAACAGCTCGGCCATGCGGCGTGCCGCCACGCCCCAGCTTTCCCGTGCGGCGGTCTGTGCTCCGCGGCGGGCGGGCTCGTGCACGCGCCACCAGATCAGCAGCCAGGACAGGGCCGACATCACGGCCAGCAGCGCAAAGCCCGAGCGCCAGCCGAAATGCTGGACCAGCCAGGCCAGCGGCGTGCCTGTGAACAGCAGCCCCAAGCCGCCCACGCCCATGCCCACGCCCGACAGAAAGGCGAAGCGGTCCATGGGAAAGTGGCGCGAGATGAACATGGTGCAGGCCAGGAAGGCCGGCGAGCAGCCCACGCCGATCAGCAACTGGCCCACCATCAGCCAGCCGTAATTGGGTGCGGCGGCGGACAGTGCCGACCCCGCGATCGCCAGCGGAAACGACAGCAGCACCGTGCGGCGCAGGCCATAAAGATCCATGCCGATGCCCATGAGCAGCTGGGCCACGCCGAAGGACAGTCCGAACAGGCCCGCAAAGGCCCCCAGCGACTGGGCCGTAAGCCCGAAATCCTGCTGCAGGCCGGTCGCCATGACCGAGGTCGTGGTGCGAAAGGCCTGGCTCAGCGCAAAGGCCGAGAGCAGGGCCAGCAGCATGGCCCACAGCAGCTGGCTGCGTGGCGGCGGTGCTGCGGTGGAGGTCTGCGAAGCCTCTGTGTGTGTGTTGTTGTGTGGGGGCTGTTGCGGCGCTGCGGACACGGTATTTCTCCTGGCGCCGCAGCTTACCCGTTTGCGCGCATGCGCGCTGTCGCCACCGCAGCGGTCTGCCGTCGGTGGCGCCCGCCAGTTCTTACAGCTCGGTGCGCAGCGCCCAGATTTCGGGGAACAGCACCACGTCCAGCATCTTGCGCAGGTAGCTGACGCCGCCGGTGCCGCCCGTGCCGCGCTTGAAGCCGATGACGCGCTCCACCGTGGTCAGATGGCGGAAGCGCCAAAGTCGGAAGGCGTCCTCGATGTCGGCCAGCTTTTCGCCGAGCTGGTACAGGTCCCAGTGCTGGTGGGGATCGCGGTAGACCGTGATCCAGGCCTGCTTGACGCCTTCGCTGGCCTCGTAGGGCTGGGTCCAGTCGCGCTCCAGCCGGTCGGCGGGCACCTCGATGCCCTCGCGCGCCAGCAGTTGCAGGGACACGTCGTAGAGCGAGGGCGAGCGCCATGCCGCCTCCACCTGGGCCAGCAGGTCGGGCCGGTGGGCATGGGGCTGGAGCATGGCGGCGTTCTTGTTGCCCAGCGAAAACTCGATGCAGCGGTACTGGTAGCTCTGGAAGCCGCTGGAGTTGGCCAGGTAGGGACGCATGGCCGTGTACTCGGGCGGCGTCATGGTGGACAGCACGGTCCAGGCGCTGACCAGTTGCTCCATGATGCGGCTCACGCGGGCCAGCATCTTGAAGGCGTCGGCGCGCGTGCCGCCTGCGATGGCGGCCGTGGCGGCTCGGACCTCATGCAGCATCAGCTTCATCCACAGCTCGCTGGTCTGGTGCTGGATGATGAACAGCATCTCGTCATGCGCGGGCGACAGCGGGTGCTGGGCCGTGAGGATCTGGTCCAGGTGCAGGTAGTCGCCATAGCTCATGGACTGGCTGAAGTCCAGCTGGGCGCGCTCCTCTTTGACGATGGATTCGGTGCGGCCGGGGCTGTTCATGGGACAGCCGGAGTGTTCGGTGGTCATGTGGGAGTCTCGCAAGTCTCGATGCGGAAAATGCAGGGCGCAGCGTAACCGAATCCCGCGCAGCAATCCTGCGGGTTGCAAGAAGCGGGATGCGCGTCCGCGCCGGGCTGCGTAGAGTAGGGCATCCGATGACCCTGAAAGACATGCCGTGTCCCACCAAGCCATGAATCAAGCCAGCGATGCCCCTGCCAACCCCGCTGCCCTGGTGGCCCGATGCTGCCGCTGGCTGGAGACCGAGGAGCCGCCCCCCGCCCTGGGCGCGCTGGCAGAACGCTCGGGGCTGAGCCCCTGGCAGCTGCACCGATTGTTCAAGCAGGCCACGGGCCTCACGCCCAAGGCCTATGCCAAGGCGCACCGCGCGCGTGCGCTGCGCCAGGCGCTGCAGCCAGGCCAGAGCGACTCGGTCACCGATGCCGCCTACCTCAGCGGCTATGCGGCCAGCAGCAGTTTCTACCGCGATGCAGGCGCCATGCTGGGCATGGCGCCCGGTGACTACCGGCGCGGCGGCATGCGCCAGACCATCCGCTTTGCGGTGGCCGAATGCACGCTGGGCAGCATCCTGGTGGCCAGCACCGATCGCGGCGTGTGCTGCGTGCTGCTGGGCGACGATGCCGAGGCCCTGGTCCAGGACCTGCAGCAGCGCTTTCCGCTGGCCGAACTGGTGGGCGGCGATGCCGGATTCGAGCACACCGTGGCCCAGGTCGTGGCCCTGGTCGAGCAGCCGCGCCGGGGCCTGGCACTGCCGCTGGATGTGCAGGGCACGGCCTTCCAGCAGCGCGTATGGCAGGCGCTGTGCGCCATTCCCGCCGGCCAGACGCTGAGCTATTCGGAACTGGCCCTGCGCCTGGGCATGCCCACGGGTGCCCGGGCCGTGGCCAGCGCCGTCGCGGCCAACCCCATTGCCGTGGCCGTGCCCTGCCACCGCGTGGTGCGCAACGACGGCAGCATCTCCGGCTACCGCTGGGGCGTGGAGCGCAAGCGCGCCCTGCTGCTGCGCGAGGCGCGCCAGGCGCAGGAGGCGGCTGGCAAGGACGCTGGGCACGCACCGCTGCGCCAGGCAGGAAGCGCATGAGCGGGCAAGGACAAGGGCCAGGGCAAGGGCGTGGCACCGGCCAGACCTATCAGACGCAGCAGCAACTGACGCTGCCGGCCGGCTACCGCATGACCGAGTTCTGGGGCTTTCACCGGCGCGATGCCCAGCGCCTGTCCGAATGCGATCTGCAGGATGGCGGCACCATCCGCATGCACAAGGGCCTGATGTGGAAAGGCCTTCCCACGCTGCTCACCCTGGAGCTGACGCCGCAGTGCGAAGAGGCGGCCGTGGTGCAGGCCCGATGGCGCCTGCCCGCCGGTGCAGGCGCAATCACCGGCATGGACGATGTGCTGGCCGCCATGCTGCGGCGCATGTTCGGACTGTCCCAGGATGTGGGGGAGTTCGAGCGCCGCTTTGGCCGCCATGAGCGGCTGGGACCGCTGCTGGCGCGCCAGCGGGGCCTGCATGTGCCCGCGGCCTGCACGCCCTGGGAGGCGCTGAGCTGGGCCGTCACCGGGCAGCAGATCAGCGTGGCGGCAGCCGTGTCGCTGCGCCGCCGCCTGATCGCCGCAGCCGGCCAGCCGGTGGCGCTGCACGATGGCCATGCCGACGCGCCGCAGCAGCTGTGGTGCATGCCGGAGGCCGCGCAGGTGGCGCAGCTGAGCGAGGACGACCTGCGCGCGGCCGGCTTTTCCCGGAGCAAGACCCATACGCTGCGCCTGCTGGCGCATGCCGTGCAGGCGGGCGAACTGCCGCTGGACGATTGGGCCGCCATGCCCGAGCTGCCCGCCAGCGAGATCAGCCGGCGGCTGCTGGCCCTCAAGGGCGTCGGCCCGTGGACCGTGAACTACATGCTGCTGCGCGGCTATGGCCACCTGGACGGCCCGTTGCACGGCGATGTGGCCGTGCGCCGCGCCCTGGCGCGGCTGCTGGAGACGGAATCCGTGGACGCCGCGCAGACCGGTTTGTGGCTGCGGGACTTCGCGCCCTGGCGCGCCCTGGTCGCGGCCCATCTCTGGGCCTCGCTGTCGTCCACGGCGTTCTGAAGGGCTGGCTCCAGCCTTCAGGTCACCGCATTGACGCGGTTGAACTCCGGCTTGCGCCATTCGCCCGATTCCAGCACCTGGCGCAGGTGCTCCACGGCATGCCAGACATCTTCGAATCCCACGTACAGCGGCGTGAAGCCGAAGCGCAGGATGTCCTTGTGCAGGCCCGTGCCGTCGCCCTTGCGGAAGTCGCCGATCACGCCGCGTGCGATCAGCGCCTGCACGATGGCATAGGCGCCGCTGTCCTTGCCGCCCACGCCCAGCCCTTCCTCGCGCGTGAGGCAGACCTGGGAGCCGCGCCGGCCGTGCTCGCGCGGCGTGGCCAGGCCCAGGCCGTGGCCCTGGCAGCGTTCCTCGACCAGGGCGATGAACAGGTCGGTCAGCGCCAGCGACTTGTTGCGCAGCGCGTCCATGCCGCCCAGCGGCTCCACGGCCGTGAACACGTCCAGGCCGCACTGCAGCACGCTCAGGCTGACCATGGGCTGGGTGCCGCACAGGTAGCGCTGTATGCCCTGGGCCGGGTGGTAGTCCGGCACGAACTTGAAAGGCTCGGCATGGCCGAACCAGCCCGACAGCGGCTGCCAGAAGCGGTTGATCAGGCGCGGGTTGGCCCAGACAAAGGCCGGCGCACCGGGGCCGCCGTTGAGGTACTTGTAGCTGCAGCCGATGGCGAAGTCGGCATTCGCGCCTTTGAGATCGACAGGCACGGCACCCGCGCTGTGGCACAGGTCCCAGACGCAGAGAATGCCCTTGCCCTGCGCGGCAGCCGTCACGGCAGCCATGTCGTGCATGGCGCCCGTGCGGTAGTTCACATGGGTGAGCATGCAGATGGCGACCTCGTCGGTCAGCGCGCCGGCAATTTCCTCGGGTTCGAGCAGCACCAGCTCCAGGCCGTATTCCTGGCAGACCGACTGGGCGATGTAGAGGTCGGTGGGGAAGTTGCTGCGCTCGCTGATCAGGCGCTTGCGCTGCGGCGCGTCCTCGCGCGCGATACGGGCCGCCGCCGTCAGCACCTTGTAGAGGTTGATGGAGGCCGTGTCGGTGAACACCAACTCGCCCGCGCCCACGCCCAGCCAGGGGGCGAACTGGTCGCCCAGGCGCTGGGGCAGGCTGATCCAGCCGGCGTCGTTCCACGAGCGGATCAGGCCCTGCGCCCATTCCTGCTGCACCACCTCGGCCACGCGCGCGGCGGCGGCGCGGGGGCTGGCGCCCAGCGAATTGCCGTCAAGGTAGATCACGCCTTCGGGCAGCGTGAATTGGTCGCGCAGGGCGCGCAGCGGGTCTTGCGCATCGAGGGTGAGGCAGTCTTGCAGGCTCGTCACGGGGTCTCCTTGGGTATGGAAAAGGCGAAAGGCGAAAGGTGCGGCCCGGGAATCAGGCCAGGGCACGCAGCACGGCGCGCACGGGCGAGGCATCGGCCTCGACCAGCTTGAGCGGCAGGGCGATGAGCTCGTAGTCGCCCTCGGGCACCTCGTCCAGCACCAGGTTCTCCAGCACGCGCAGGCCGCGCCGGCGGATCACCTGGTGGCTGTCCAGGCTCTTGCTGCTGGCCGGGTCGATGCTGGCCGTGTCTATGCCGATGAGCTTCACGCCCAGGTCGGCCAGACGCTCGACCGTGGCCGGTGCATAGGCTGCCAGTTCCTGGTCCCAGGTGGCGGGGGCGCGCTCGTAGGTGCGCACCAGCACGCGTGCCGGAAGATGCTCCACGGCGTGGGCGATGTGCTCCCATTCGACCAGCGGTCCCTTGCCGATGGCGTGGATCACGCGGCAGGGGCCGAGGAAGGCGTCCAGGTCCACATGGCCGATGCTGGCGCCGTCCGCGTCATAGTGCAGCGGTGCATCGGCATGCGCTCCCACATGGGGCGACAGCGTGATGGCGCTGACATTGACCGGGCAGCCCGGCCCGATGGTGGCGCACCACTGCTGGCTGTAGGCCGTGTCGCCGGGAAAGACGGGGCTGGCGGCCTGCACGGCCGGGGAGATGTCCCAGAGTCTGCGGGTCATGGTTTCACTCCTTCGGGGCGGTTCGGGCGGCCTGTGCGCGCGGCCGGTACCACAGCGCATACACCAGGGCCAGCAGGCCCAGGAAGGGCAGGCCCGTGAGCAGCGTCATGTGGAAGACCTCGGTGAAATAGGTGGTGACGATCACGCCCAGCATCAGCGCGGCGCCGGCCAGCGTGAACAGCGGATAGCCCCACATGCGGAACTGCAGGCGCTGGCCTGGATGCTCGCGCGACCAGCGCGCGCGGAAAAACAGATGGGTCACGAAGATCATGAACCAGGTGAACATGGCGCCGAACATGGACACGGACATCATCCACAGCAGCGAGCCTTCGGGCTTCCACAGGTTCACGGCCACGGCCACGGCAATGCCCAGGCAGGAGATGGCAATCGCCGCCACGGGCACGCCGCGGCTGTTCAGCCGCCCGAACACCGAGGGAGCATAGCCGCCGCGCGACAGGCTGAACATCATGCGCGAGGTCACATACAGCTGGCTGTTCATGGCCGACAGCGCGGCCACCAGCACCACGAAGTTGATGATGCTGGCAGCGCCCGGGATGCCGATGATCTCCATCACCTTCACGAAGGGGCTCTTGTCCGTGCCGGCCTGCTGCCAGGGCACGATGGCCAGCATCAGCGCCAGCGTCAGCAGGTAGAAGATCACCAGGCGCGCCATGGTGGTGCGAAAGGCCCGGGTGATGGCGCGCTTGGGGTCCTCGGCCTCGCCGGCCGCCACGGCCACGGCCTCCAGGCTCAGGTAGCTGAAGATGGCGATGATCACGGCCACCCAGGTGCCCCACAGGCCCTTGGGGAAGAAGCCGCCATCGGCCGTGTAGTTGAAAAAGCCGATGCCCTGGGGCTGCGAGCCGAACACCACCCAGGCGCCGATCAGGATGAAGGCCACGATGGCGATGATCTTGACCATGGAAAAGCCGTACTCCACCTGGCCGAAGGCCTTGACGCTGCTGGCGTTGACGGCCACCAGCGCGCCCGAGAACACCACCACCCAGATCCAGCGCGGCACGTCGGGGAACCAGTAGCCCATGTAGATGCCTATGGCCGTCACCTCCATGCCCACGGCCAGCACCACGGCGGCCCAGTAGGCATAGCGGACCATGAAGCCGGCCATCGGGCTGATGTAGTGCTCGGCATAGGCGCCGAACGAGCCCGAGGTCGGATGGGCCACCGTCATCTCTGCCAGGCAGCCCATGAGCAGCAGCGAGATCAGCGCGCCGATGGCGTAGCTGACCAGCACGCTGGGGCCGGCGAATCCGATGGCGAAGGCGCTGCCCATGAAAAGGCCGGTGCCGATGGCGCCTCCGATGGCGATCATCACCATCTGGGCGGCGGACAGCTGCTGGCGCAGGCCGGTTTCTCGTTGCTGAATGTCTTGGAAGGCGGCCATGGTGCGCGGCGGTTGGGGGCTGAAAGCGGAAGGCGTAAGTATCTGCGCTTTCACCGCCGGCCCCGGGCTGGCCGCTGCAAAACCATGGGAGGGTCCGGCTCAGGCTCCGCGTGCGTAGCAGCCCGGCGTCAGCGCATGGTGGGCCTTGAAGGCGCGCTGCAGGTGGGCCTGGTCGGCAAAGCCCATGGCATAGGCCGCATCGGACAGCGCCGCCCCCGTGGCCAGCAGGCGGCGCGCGCCGTTGATGCGCAGGTTCAGGCGGTAGCTGCCGGGCGTCATGCCCGTGGCCGCCTTGAAGCGGCGGATGAAGCGCGTGGCGCTCATGCCGCATTCCTGGGCCAGGGACTGCACGGTCAGGCCTGCATCGGGTCCTGCATGCAGGCGCTGCAGCGCGGGGGCCAGGGCCGCCGCATCGCCGGGCAGGGGCAAGGCTGCGGGCTGGGCACAGCGGTCCAGCAGGTGCTCCAGGCCCAGGGCCAGGCGGTCGGCGGCGGCCGCGCCATCGACGGGGCGGCACAGGCCATCCACCAGGCGGGCGATGTCCGCATCCGTGAGCGTGCGCCGGGGAAAGCGCAGCGCGGCCACGCCCAGCTGCGCGTGCAGCCAGTCGGCATCGACAAACAGCATGCGGTAGGACCATGGCGCGCCGGGGTCGGGATTGCAGGCATGCCAGGCGCCGGGCTCGATCAGCACCACGCCGCCCGCCTCCACGGGCTGCGGGCCGTGGGCATGGTGGAACACGGTGCGGCCCGCGTCCACGATGCCGATCGAGTACTCGGCATGCATGTGCAGCCGAAAGCAATGCGGCGAGCGCGCGCTGTCGCGCAGCTCGGCCCAGGGAGCGGCCGGATGGCGGTGGAATCGGTGGGGAGAGGCTGAAGTCATGGCGGCCAGCCATCATGCCAGCATGGCCGCCACGCTGGCGACCAGCAGCAGGGCCAGCAGGCGGTGGAACAGGCGCTGGCGGCGTTCGGTGCGCAGCCAGCCCGAAAGCAGCTGCCCCAGCAGCGCCCAGCTGCCGACCCCCACCAGGCAGGCCAGCAGCGAGATGGCGCAAAACTGCAGCAGCGCCCACGGCGCATTCGCATGGGGCAGCACGAACAGGCCCACGCCGGCCAGCGCCACCAGCCAGGCCTTGGGGTTGAGCGTCTGCACGGCCGTGCCCTGCAACAGCGCTTGCAGCAAGGCCTGCAGCGTGCGCTGCGATCCGGCCTGCTGCTGCGCACCGGCCTGGCCCACAGGTGCGTTGGCCAGCCGCCAGGCCAGCCACAGCAGATAGGCGGCGCACAGCCACTGTGCGGCCGCAGACAGTTGCGGCAGCGTCTGCAGCAGCCACTGTGCGCCCTGGCCCATGACCCAGACCACGGCCGCATAGCTGGCACTGGCGCCCAGCACATAGGCGGCAGAGACCAGGCGCGAGCGCGCTGCGCCGTGGCGCAGGGCCAGCACATTGACGGGGCCGGGCGTGATGGCACCCACGAGGGTGAAGACGCCCATGGCGAGCAGCGAGGAGGACATGAGATTTCGCGCGGACGCAGGACTGCACAAGGCACGCAGTCTCGTCCCGCACGCCGGCCCTGTATTGAACGCAATTGCGGGGCGCCGGCATGTCCGTCACAGCCTCTAGGGGAGCATGGCGTAGGCCACGATCTCCAGCTTCATGCCCGGCACCACCAGCGCCGAAATCCCCATGCTGGAGCGGTTGGGATAGGGTGCCTCGAAGAACTCGCGGTACACGGCGTCGATGGCCGGCATGTCGGCCACGTCGGTCATGTAGATCAGCACCTGGGTCACATGCGCCAGCGTGCCGCCTGCAGCCTGCAGCGCGTTGCGCAGGTTGGTGAAGGTCAGGCGCGCCTGCTGTTCGATGGGCCCGGTGTCGATGCTGCCGTCGGGCCGCACGGGGCCGTGGGCCGTGAACAGCATCTGGCCGCTGGCCTTGACGGCCCAGGAGAAGGGCTGCTTGAGCGGCGGCAGTCCCACGTCGATGATTTGCTTCATGGATTTCCTTGTGTTTTGACTACATGCGAAGGCATGGTGTTCTTGCGCCGGAAACTTGGCGCGGCCCATCGGCGGACGCCGAGCAAGGGCCTAGGCCGGCCGCGCCGCCCCGCAGCGATGGTGTCGTCCCGCGCCCGCGCAGCGAGAGCGGGGGAAGCGGCAAAGCCGCTCAGGGGTCACAGTTTCGTTCTCACGGACCAGATTTCGGGGAACAGCACCACGTCCAGCATCTTGCGCAGATAGCTGACGCCGCCCGTGCCGCCCGTGCCGCGCTTGAAGCCGATGACGCGCTCCACCGTGGTCACATGGCGAAAGCGCCACAGGCGGAAGGCGTCCTCGATGTCGGCGAGCTTTTCGCCGAGCTGGTACAGGTCCCAGTGCGACTGCGGGTCGCGGTAGACCTGGGCCCAGGCAGCCTCGACCTCGGGGCTGGCCGTGTAGGGCAGGGTCCAGTCGCGTTCCAGGTGCCCGGCAGGAATGGCCAACCCCTGGCGTGCCAGCAGGCGCAGGGCCTCGTCATAGAGGGAGGGCGAGCGCCATGCCGCCTCCACCTGGGCCAGCAGATCGGGCCGGTGGGCATGGGGCTGGAGCATGGCGGCATTCTTGTTGCCCAGCGCGAACTCGATGCAGCGGTACTGGTAGCTCTGGAAGCCGCTGGAGCTGGCGAGATACGGGCGCATGGCCGTGTACTCGGTAGGCGTCATGGTGGCCAGCACGGACCAGGCGCCGACCAACTGCTCCATGATGCGGCTCACGCGGGCCAGCATCTTGAAGGCATCTGCATGGTGGTCGGCCGCCACGGCGGCCGTGGCCGCGCCCAGCTCGTGCAGCATCAGCTTCATCCACAGCTCGCTGGTCTGGTGCTGGATGATGAACAGCAGCTCGTCATGCGTGGGCGACAGCAGTTGCTGTGCGCCCAGGATGGAGTCCAGCTGCAGGTAGTCGCCATAGCTCATGGACTGGCTGAAATCCAGCTGTGCCCTTTCCTCGGCGACGATGCGCTCGGTCAGGCCGCCATGGACGGGGCAGCCGCTCATTGCGGCGACTCCAGCACCGTGGCAATGGCGTCGGCCACGTACTGCACGTTGGCGCCGGACAGGCCCGACATGCACATGCGGCCCGAGCGGATCAGGTACACGCCATGCTCGTCGCGCAGGCGGTGGACCTGGGGCTCGGTGATGCCTGTGTAGCTGAACATGCCGCGCTGGGTCAGCAGGAAGCCGAAGTCGCGCCGCTCGCCAAAGCGCTCCTGCAGCGCGCTGTGCAGCTGGGCGCGCATGTCCTTGATGCGCCCGCGCATCTGCGCCAGCTCCTGCGCCCATTGGGCGCTCAGCTCGGGCGATGCCAGCACCTGCTGCACCAGGCGTGCGCCACGGGTGGGTGGCGAGGAATAGTTGCTGCGCACCGTGGCCTTGAGCTGGCCCAGCACATTACCGGCCGTGGACGCGTCGTTGCAGACCACGCTGAGGCCGCCCACGCGTTCGCCATACAGCGAGAAGTTCTTGGAAAACGAATTGGCCACGAAGGCCTGGGCGCCCGCGTCGGCCAGGGCGTGCACGGACCAGGCGTCTTCATCGAGCCCATCGCCAAAGCCCTGGTAGGCCATGTCCACAAAGGGGATCAGGCCGCGCTCCACGATCACCGGGATCAGTTGCTGCCACTGCTCGCGCGACAGGTCCACGCCCGTGGGGTTGTGGCAGCTGGCATGCAGCAGCACCACGCTGCCCGAGGGCAGTTCGCGCAGCGTCTGCAGCATGGCGTCGAAGCGCAGGCTGCCCGTGGCCGCGTCGTAGTAGGGATAGCTGTGGGTGCGCAGTCCCGCGCCCTGAAAGATGGCCAGGTGGTTGTCCCAGGTGGGATCGCTGAGCCAGACCTCGGCGCCGGGGAAATAGTGCTGGATGAAGTCCGCGCCCAGCTTGAGCGCGCCCGAGCCGCCCAGGGTCTGCACGGTGGCGATGCGCTGGCTGCGCACGGCCTCATGACCGGCGCCGAACACCAGGTCCTGCACCAGCTGGCGGTAGGGAGCAATGCCTTCGATGGGCAGGTAGCCGCTGGGGCTTTGCTCGCGGGCCAGGGCATCGCCGGCCTGGCGCACGCAGTCCAGCACGGGCAGGCGGCCGGCCTCGTCGAAATACAGGCCGATGCTCAGGCTGACCTTGTCGGTGCGCGGGTCCTGCTGAAAGGCTTCCATCAGCGACAGGATGGGATCTCCGGGGTAGGGAGGGACGTGGCTGAACATCGAGGCGCGGGCGGTATCGAGGGGGGCAAGAGTCGTCATGTGTCTAAGGCAGAGAGAGAAACGGGAGGCCGGATGTCACCGGGCGGGAACCTGGGCTTGGGTGGATGTTGGGGTCTGGGTTGGGGTTGGGGTCTGAAGGGAGGGCTGGCCGGCCGGCCGGCGATACCAGATGGCGTAGACGGCGGCCAGCAGCAGCAAAAAGGGCAGGCCCGTGAGCACGGTCAGGCGGAATACGTCGGTGAACAGCGTGGACACCAGGGCGGCCAGCATCAGCGCCGCGCCCAGCAGCGTCAGCACCGGAAAGCCCCACATGCGAAAGGCCAGCGGCTTGTTGCCCTGGCGCACCCAGTGGATGCGGAAGAACAGGTGGGTCACGAAAATCATGAACCACGTGAACATGGCGCCGAACATGGCCACGGCCATCATCAGCATGAAGGACTGCTCGGGATTGATGATGTTGAACAGCGTGGCCACGGCAATGCCCAGGCACGACAGCAGCAGCGCCGGCAGCGGCACGCCGCGCGAGTTCACGCGGCCCAGCACGGCGGGCGCATGGCCGGCGCGCGAGAGGCTGAACATCATGCGGGTGGTGATGTACAGCTGGCTGTTCATGGCCGACAGGGCGGCCACCAGCACCACGAAATTGACCACGCTGGCCGCGCCGGGCAGGCCGATGATCTCCATCACCTTGACGAAGGGGCTGCCCTCCTTGCCGGCGGCCGACCACGGCACGATGGCCAGCATCAGCGCGATCGTGGCCAGGTAGAACACCACCAGGCGCACCATGGTGGAGCGGAAGGCGCTGGTGACGGCGCGCTGCGGGTCCTTGGCCTCGCCGGCGGCCACCGCGATCATCTCGATGCTCAGGTAGCTGAAGATGGCGATGATCACGCCCACCCAGGTCCCCCACAGGCCGTTGGGGAAGAAGCCGCCGTTGTTGACGTAGTTGGCAAAGCCCACGCCGTCCGGACGGGCGCCGAACACCACCCAGGCGCCGACCACGATGAAGGCCGCGATGGCGATGATCTTGATCATGGAGAAGCTGTACTCCACGGCGCCGAAGGCCTTGACGCTCATCATGTTCACGCCGATGAGCGCGCCCGAGAAGATCACCACCCAGGCCCAGCGCGGCACCTCGGGGAACCAGTAGCCCATGTACAGGCCCACGGCCGTCACCTCGGTGCCCACGGCCAGCACCACGCAGGCCCAGTAGGCATAGCGGACCATGAAGCCGGCCATCGGGCTGATGTAGTGCTCGGCATAGGCGCCGAACGAGCCCGAGGTCGGGTGGGCCACCGTCATCTCGGCCAGGCAGCCCATGAGCAGCAGCGAGATCACTGCGCCGATGGCATAGCTGATCAGCACGCTGGGCCCGGCAAAGCCGATGGCAAAGCCGCTGCCCAGGAACAGGCCGGTGCCGACGGCACCGCCGATGGCGATCATGGTCATCTGTCCGGCGGACAGCTGCTGTTTGAGTCCGGCTTCGCGCTGGACGATGTCTTCGAAGGCTGGCATGGGTTGTTGTCTCCGTTGCTGTGGGGGGCTTCGGAGGCGGATGCTATGGACGGCCTTCGCGGGACGTTTAGTAGTTATCCCTAAATCGACTTGATCTTGGATAAGTTATTCTGTGAAACATGAATTCATAGGTGGTTTATGCCAATCGACATCGACAGAACGGACCGGCTGCTGATCCGCGCCCTGCAGGACAACGCGCGGCTGACCTCGGGTGAGCTGGCGCAGCGTGTGCATTTGTCGCAGTCACCGTCATGGCGGCGCATCAAGCGGCTGGAGGACGAGGGCGTGATCACCGGCTACCACGCCGCGCTGAGCCGGCGCGCCATAGGTTTTGGCGTGCTGGCCTTCGTGATGGTGGGCATAGACCACCAGAACGAGGAGTCCTCGCGCCATTTCCAGGAAGCGGTCTGCGCCATTCCCGAGGTCGTGATGTTCCATGGCATCTCGGGGCCGGAGGACTTCCTGCTGGTCGTCGTGGCGCGCGATCTCGACGCCTATTCCGATCTGCTGCTCAGCCGCCTGCACCGGCTGCCCGGCGTGCGCCAGGTGCACACGCATTTCTCGCTGCAGGAATTCAAGGGACAGCTGGCGGGGCTGCCGGTGGAATGACGGCTGGTGGCGCCTGGCAGGCTGCTAGAGCAGGCCGCTGTCCAGCGCCTGCATGCCATGGCGCACGCGCACGCGGTTGCAGGCATCGCTGCCGGCGGCGAACTCGCGGCAGGGCGAGGGGCGCCATTCATAGATGCCGCAATGGGCCTTCTCGCCCACCTTGCCGACCAGGGCCGCGCAGCGGGGACGCGCCCAGTCGGTTCCGCGCATGCGGCAGGTGTGGTCGGTGACTTCCTCGGCCAGCCCGGCTGGCACGCGGCCGCCCTGCGCCTGCGACTCGTGCACGGAAAAGTCCACGCGAAACGATGCGCAGCAGGCGCCGCAGCTCAGGCAGGGATGGGTCATGGCGTGGGGAGGGGAGTGCGCAAAGGCCGTGTCGGCGTCGGCCGCCATTGTGCCGCGCGCCGCCCGCCTGGGCCCGCCAGGGGGCAAAGCCGGGAACGCAAAACCCTGTCCCGCACTCCGATACCATGCGCGGTCCCGCCGCCCGGGTTCGATCAAAATCAAAATGAGAATAAAAATCAATTGATACAACACGCCATGCATTCGATGAACCCCGCGACGGACGCTGCGGCTCCGTCCACGCTGTCCGCGCCTCCCATGTCCTCCTCTGCTGCCGTTGCCGCCGTTGCTGCCACCACGGCCATCACGGCCATCACCCTTGATGCCCTGCCCCGCCAGGTATCGGCGCGCGTGGTCGAGCTCCATGCCGCACGCGATGCCAGCGAGCAGGAACTGCTGCTGCGGCTCATGGAGATCGGCTTTCTGCCCGGCGAGCCCGTGCGCATCCTGGCCGCGGGCTTTCCGGGCGACGACCCGCTGGCCGTGCGCGTGGGCCAGACCACGTTCGCTTTGCGCCGCCATGAGGCGGCCCTGGTGCGCGTGGCGCCGGAGGCGGTGGCATGAGCGCGTCGTCCTCTCCCAAACTCATTCAGCCGCTGCAGCCTGCCCAGGGCGGCGGCGGCAGCGGTGATTCCGCACTGCGCCTGGCCCTGCTGGGCAATCCCAACTGCGGCAAGACGGCGCTGTTCAACCTGCTGACCGGCGCACGCCAGAAGGTGGCCAACTACGCGGGCGTGACCGTTGAGCGCAAGGAAGGCTGGCTGAGCACGGCCAGCGGCCGGCGCGTGCGCGTGCTGGACCTGCCGGGCACCTACAGCCTGCATGCGCACAGCGAGGATGAGCGCATCACGCGCGACATCGTCTCGGGTCGCCATGCGCGCGAGGCGCCGCCCGAACTGCTGGTCTGCGTCACCGACGCCACCCATCTGCGCCTGAACCTGCGCCTGGTGCTGGAGGCCCAGCGCCTGGGCCTGCCCATGCTGCTGGTGCTCAACATGAGCGACATGGCCAGGCGCCAGGGCATCGATATCGACCGCGAGGCGCTGTCACGCGCCCTGGGCATGCCCGTGCTGTCCACGGTGGGCGTGCGCCAGGACGGCGCGCGCGAACTGCTGCAATGGCTGGACGGCCCCGAAGCCCGCGCCCTGGCGGCGCCGCAGCTGCAGGCCCCGGCCCGCCCGGGCGATGCGCGCGAGCAGGTGCTGGCCCTGCACCAGCAGGTGGCCCGCATCATGGCCGACTGCGTCAAGGAGCCCGTGGTGGACACCCGGCGCGACGACCGCATCGACGCCGTGGTGCTGCACCCGCTGTGGGGCATGCTGCTGCTGGCGGCCACGCTGTTCCTGATGTTCCAGGCCGTGTTCAGCTGGGCACAGCCGCTGATGGATGGCATCGAGGGCGGCGTTTCGGCCGTCTCGGCCCTGGTCAACGAGCACATGCCCGAAGGCGCGCTGCGCAGCCTGCTGGCCGATGGCGTGATCGCCGGCACGGGCGCCGTGCTGGTCTTCCTGCCGCAGATCCTGATCCTGTTCCTGTTCATCCTTGCACTCGAGGATTCGGGCTACCTGCCGCGTGCCGCCTTTTTGCTGGACCGCATCATGGGCAAGGTCGGCCTGTCGGGCCGCTCCTTCATTCCGCTGCTGTCCAGCTTCGCCTGCGCCGTGCCCGGCATCATGGCCACGCGCTCCATCACCAGCTGGCGCGACCGCCTGGTGACCATCATGATCGCGCCGCTGATGACCTGCTCGGCGCGCCTGCCGGTCTATGCGCTGCTGATCAGCGCCTTCATTCCCGAGCGCACGGTGGGCGGCATCTTCAACCTGCAGGGCCTGGTGCTGTTCGCGCTGTACGTGGCCGGCATCGCCAGCGCCATGGCCGTGGCCGGCGTGGCCAAGCTGGTGGGCCGCAGCGCCGGCCCCACGCCGCTGCTGATGGAGCTGCCCTCCTACCGCTGGCCCAGCCCGCGCAGCCTGGCCCTGGGCCTGTACGAGCGCGCCATGATCTTCCTGCGCCGCGTCGGCGGCATCATCCTGACCGTGAGCATCGTGCTGTGGTTTCTGGCCAGCTACCCGGCGCCGCCCGATGGCGTCACCGAAGCGGCCATCCGCTACAGCTTTGCAGGCCGCATCGGCGGCTGGCTGGAGGTGGTGCTGGCGCCGATCGGCTTCAACTGGCAGATCGCCATCGCCCTGGTGCCCGGCATGGCCGCGCGCGAAGTGGCCGTCAGTGCCATGGGCACGGTCTATGCACTGTCCGCTGCCAGCGACGAGGCCATGGCCGAGCAGCTGGGGCCGCTGATCGCCCATACCTGGTCCCTGGCCACGGCGCTGTCGCTGCTGGCCTGGTTCGTGTTCGCGCCCCAGTGCATTTCCACGCTGGCGGCCGTGCGGCGCGAGACCAATGGCTGGCGCTATCCGCTGCTGATGACGGGCTACCTGTTCGCGCTGGCCTACCTGGCCAGCTTCATCACCTACCGCGTGGCCCTCGCGCTGGGCGCGGGCTGAGGAGGGCCTTGAGCATGTGGCAAAACATCATCGTGGGCGTGATCGTGGTGGTGGCGGCCGTGTCCCTGGTCTGGCGCTACCTGCCGGCGCGTTGGCGGCTGAAGGCCGGTCAGCTGCATCCGTCGCTGGCGCCCAAGGACGGGGGCGGCTGCGGCGGCTGCAGCGCCTGCGGCGGAGACAGCTGCGCACCGGACAGGCGCCAGCCATAGCGCCAGATCGGTCGCCAGGCCGGTCGCCGGGCCGCCGGCCGGTTGCACGCTCAGGCAGCGGCCAGCCAGATGCGGGCGCCGTCATCCAGCGCAGGCAGGCCATGCGCCAGGCGCGCAGCGTTGCAGCGGTCCGTGCCCATCTCGAATTCCCGGCAGGTCGATGAGCGCTGCTCGTAGATGCTGCATGCCACCTGTTCGCCGCAGCGGCCCGTGAGGGCCGTGCAGCGCACGGGGCGGCGCTCGGTGCCGTTCATGCGCCAGCGGTTGCCGTGGACCTCATGGGCCAGTTCATCGGGAACGGTGCCGCCCATGGAGCGCAGTTCGTAGACGGAAAATTCGACACGGAAGTGTTCGCAGCAGACGCCGCAGTTCAGGCAGGGATGCAGGGCTTCGGACATGGAAGTTCTTCTTCGGGAGACAGCAGGGCACGCACAGGCTTGCCGCGCCCGGTGCCCGGGGCGGCGCATAAGGCTGGGAAGAGGGGGTGCGGCCCTAGGTATGGCCCTGGAGGAACTTCAGATAGAAGGTGTGGATGCGCACGAACAGCGCACGCACCCGGGCCGCGAAATGCCGGCGCGGCCCGAAGAAGGAGGGCACGCGCGTATGGCGTGCAATGTGCGGATGGCGCAATGCGCAGCCGCCCAACGGAAACACCGCCTGGGGGCGCTTGGCCTGCAGGCGGTGTCTGGAGTGTTCGTGGCTCAGGTGCATGGGTGTGGGGGAATGCGCCTGGGCCAAAGGAGTGGGCGTGATCAGCCCGGCTGGCGGCCCAGCAGCAGGTACTCCATCAGTGCCTTTTGCACGTGCATCCGGTTCTCTGCCTCATCCCAGACCACGGACTGCGGCCCGTCGATGACCTCGGCCTGCACTTCCTCGCCACGGTGGGCGGGCAGGCAGTGCATGAACAGGGCGTCGGCACGCGCGGCGGCCATCATCTCGGCATCCACGCACCAGTCGGCGAAGGCCTTCTTGCGGGCCTCGTTCTCGGCCTCGTAGCCCATGCTGGTCCACACGTCGGTGGTCACCAGGTCGGCGCCCTTGCAGGCATCCAGCGGGTCCTTGAAGACCTTGTAGCAGCCCTCGCGCGGCGCCTTGCCGCCAAAGGCCAGCTTCTCGTCCACCTCGTACCCGCCCGGCGTGCTGACGTGGACGGTGAAGCCCAGCAGGTCGGCCGCCTGCAGCCAGGTGTTGGCCATGTTGTTGCCGTCGCCGACCCAGGCGACGGTCTTGCCCTGGATCGAGCCGCGGTGCTCGATGAAGGTGAAGATGTCGGCCAGGATCTGGCAGGGGTGGAACTCGTTGGTCAGGCCGTTGATGACGGGCACGCGCGAGTACTCGGCAAAGCGCACGATCTTGTCCTGGCCGTAGGTGCGGATCATCACCAGGTCGGTCATGCGGCTGATGACGCGCGCGCTGTCCTCGATGGGCTCGGCGCGGCCCAGCTGGCTGTCGCCCGTGGTCAGGTGGACCACCGAGCCGCCGAGCTGGTACATGCCGGCCTCGAAGCTCACGCGGGTGCGCGTGCTGGCCTTCTCGAAGATCATGGCCAGCGTGCGGTCGCTGAGCGTGTGGTGCTTTTCGTAGTTCTTGAACTTCTTCTTGATCAGGGCCGCGCGCTCGAGCACATAGGCGTACTCGTCGGCCGTGAAGTCGGAAAACTGCAGATAGTGCTTGATGGCAGTCATAGGCAGGTCCTCATTCGGACAGGAATTGCACGATCAGGGGCTTGAGCTTGGCGACCACTTCGTCGGCCTCGGCCTCGGTCATGATCAGCGGCGGCACCAGGCGCACCACGGTGTCGGCGGTCACGCTGAACAGCAGGCCGGCTTCGGCGCCACGGCCCAGCAGGGCGCCGCAGGGCTTGTTCAGCTCGATGCCGATGATCAGGCCCTGGCCGCGCACATCGACCACGCCCTTGACGTCGGCCAGCTCCTTTTGCAGCGTGGACTTCAGGCGGTCTCCCACCTTGGTGGCATGGGCCAGCAGGCCGTCTTCTTCCATGATGCGGATGGTTTCGATGCCCGCACGCATGGCCAGCGGATTGCCGCCGAAGGTGGAGCCGTGGTTGCCCGGCTGCAGCACGGTGGCCGCCTTGCCATGGGCGACGACGGCGCCGATGGGCACGCCCGAGCCCAGGCCCTTGGCCAGGGTCATCACGTCGGGGACGATGCCGGCCCACTGGTGGGCGAACCACTTGCCCGTGCGGCCCATGCCTGCCTGGACTTCGTCGAACATCATCAGCCAGCCGTTGGCATCGCACAGGGCGCGCACCTGCTGCATGTACTCGATGCGCATGGGGTGCAGGCCGCCTTCGCCCTGGATGGGCTCCATCATCACGGCCACCACGTCGGGGTTGCCGGCCGTGGCCTGCTGCAGCGCCTCGAAGTCATTGACCGGCACGCGCAGGAAGCCGTCGAGCAGCGGGCCGAAGCCGTCGCGCACCTTGGGGTTGCCCGTGGCCGTCATGGTGGCGATGGAGCGGCCGTGGAAGGCATGCTCGTAGACCACGATCACCGGCTTGGCGATGCCCTTGTCCACGCCGTACTTGCGCGCGATCTTGATGGCGGCCTCGTTGGCCTCCAGGCCCGTGCTGCAGAAGAAGACATTGGTCATCTTCGCGCGCTCGGTCAGCAGCTTGGCCAGCGTTTCCTGGCCAGGCACATGGTAGTAGTTGGAGGTGTGGATGAGCTTGGCCACCTGGTCCTGCAGCGCAGGCACCAGCTTGGGGTGGTTGTGGCCCAGCGTATTCACGGCAATGCCGCCCAGCGCATCGAGGTACTGCTTGCCGTTGACGTCCCACACGCGGCAGCCCTGGCCTCGCTCCAGAGCGATCGGTACGCGGCCATAGGTGTTCATCACGTGGGGCGAGGCAGCCTCGATGAAAGCGGTCATTGCAAAAATCTCCTGAGCTGGAAAGTAAACGGCATCCGGGCGTTGCCGCCGCAGATGCCTGAAAAACAGCGAAGCCCGATTCTAGGGGCCGCGCAATGGCCTACCGTTGCGGTTTGCGCATCACAGCCATGCAATGAACCTACGCCACACTTGGTTAGTGCGCTGCACAACGGTCCAGCTCTTATATAAGAGATAAAATGCCCGCTTGGCCTGCCGGCAGCGATCCTGTCTGCGGGCTCTGACTTTTTTGAAGGACTTGCGCAAACAGGAAGTGGCAAGGTGCTGGGCCCCTTGGCAAGCCGCCTGTTTTGCTCCTTGTTGCGCAAGTCGTATTTTGGTGCGCATCCTGATGGTCTCTCCCTCCAGCAAAGAACTGTTCATCCAGGGCATCACCCACGAAGGCAAGACTTTCCGGCCCAGCGACTGGGCCGAGCGGCTGGCGGGCGTCATGAGCCAGTTCCGCCCCGGTGGTGCCCAGCGCGGCAGCCACCTGAGCTACTCGCCCTGGTGTGTTCCCACAACGCTCAACGGCGTCAAGTGCGTGGTCGTGCATCGCGACCTGCGCGACTACGAGCCCATGGCCTGGGATTTCTGCCTGAATTTCGCCAAGGACAACAACCTGCAGGTTGCCGAAGCCTGCCTGATACCGGACGAGCCGGCCCGCTGAGGCCGGCTTCTTTTTTTGCGGGGCCGGTTCCCGCCCGATGTGAAGCGCGCCTGGGGTGCGTTTTTTTTCGGCTGCGCTTTGCTGGTGGAGCCGGGCTTTTCCTTCGGTGCGATTGCCGATGGCGGCGCCTTTGTCCAGGCACAAAAAAACCGCCCGAAGGCGGTTTTCTCGTTCGCTGACAGCGCACCCGTTACAAACGGCAGATGGCCGGGGCCATCCGTGCGGTTGCCTAAGTGGATTAGGCGGCGGGGGCTGCCAGGGCCTTGACCTTGGCGGACAGGCGGCTCTTGTCGCGAGCGGCCTTGTTCTTGTGGAAGATGCCCTTGTCGGCGATCGTGTCCAGAACGGATTGGGCTGCGGCAAACAGTTCGGTTGCCTTGGCCTTGTCGCCAGTCAGAACGGCCTTCTCGACCTTCTTGACGGCGGTGCGGTACTTGGAACGCAGCGAAGTGTTGGCTGCGTTGAGCTTGACGTCCTGGCGGGCGCGCTTGCGGCCGGATGCCAGGCGGGGGTTCTTCTTTACGGGCTTGGATGCCATGATATGTATTCCTAGTGTCTGAGGATGTTGTCGGCGAAGCGCGGGATTATAGCATGCAGTCCCTCCAGGGCCTGTGGGCCCCAGGCCGCGCAATCGGGCCTGTTGCAACGGAGTGCAAGAGCCGTCCGGCCCGCCCGGGCACGCAACTGCGGTGGCCGTGCCAGCGCATACACTCCCCACGGTGTCACTGTTCAAAGCCGCCTCCACCGTTTCCCTGCTGACGCTGGCCTCCCGTATCACCGGGCTGGTGCGCGATCTGCTCATGGCCTCCATGTTCGGAGCCAATGCGCTGACCGATGCGTTCAATGTCGCGTTCAGGATTCCCAATCTCTTTCGGCGCCTGTTCGCCGAAGGCGCCTTCAGCCAGGCCTTTGTGCCGGTGCTGGCCGCCAGCAAGGCCAAGGAGGGGGAGGAGGCCACGCGCAGGCTGATCTCCCATGTGGCCACGCTGCTGTTCTGGGTGCTGCTCGTGACCTGCGTGCTGGGCGTGGTCGGCGCGCCGCTGCTGGTCTGGCTGCTGGCCAGCGGCCTGCGCCAGTCGCCCGAAGGCTATGACGCAGCCGTGCTGATGACGCGCTGGATGTTCCCCTACATCGGCTTCATGTCGCTGGTGGCGCTGTCGTCCGGCGTGCTCAATACCTGGCGGCGCTTTGCCGTCTCGGCCGCCACGCCCGTGCTGCTGAACCTGGCCATGATTGCCGCCGCCTTCTGGGGTGCACCCTGGCTGCAGGCGCGCGGCATAGAGCCCATCTATGCCATGGCCGGCGGTGTGATGCTGGGCGGCGTGCTGCAGCTGGCGGTACAGCTGCCGGCGCTGGCAGGCCTGGGCCTGCTGCCGCGCATCGGGTTTTCTCCAGCCGCCTTGCGCCAGGCTTGGCAAGAGGCCGGCGTGCGCCGCATCCTCAGGCTGATGGCGCCGGCGCTGCTGGGCGTGGGCGTGGCCCAGGTCTCGCTGATGATCAACACCCAGATCGCCTCCTATCTGCAGCCGGGCAGCGTGACCTGGCTGTTCTATGCTGACCGGCTCATGGAGTTTCCGACGGCGCTGCTGGGCGTGGCGCTGGGCGTGGTGCTCACGCCCCAGCTGGCCGCGGCCAAGGCGGCCGACGACTCGGAGCGCTACTCGGCCATGCTGGACTGGGGGCTGCGCCTGGTGGTGCTGTTTTCCGTGCCCTGCGCGTTGGGGCTGCTCACTTTCGCCGAGCCGCTCGTGGCCACGCTGTTCCACCGTGGCGCGCTGCAGGACAGCGATGTGGGCCAGATCGCGCTGGCGCTGGTGGGCTACGGCGCCGGCCTGGTGGGCCTGGTGGCCATCAAGGTGCTGGCGCCCGGCTACTACGCAAGCCAGGACATCCGCACGCCCGTCAAGATCGCCATCGTGGTGCTGATCATCACCCAGCTGCTCAACCTGGTGCTGGTGCCCTTCATGGCGCATACGGGTCTGGCGCTGTCCATCGGCCTGGCGGCCCTGGTCAATGCGGGCTGGCTGCTGTGGGGGCTGCTGCGCCGGGGCGTCTACCGTCCCAAGCCCGGCTGGGGGCGGCTGGCCTTGCAGGTGATTGCGGCCAGCAGTCTGCTGGCCGTGCTGCTGACCTGGGGAAGCCAGCATTTCGACTGGATTGCGCTGCGCGCCAACGGATGGCAGCGCGTGGGCCTGCTTGCCGGCCTGATGGCGGCCTCGGCCCTGCTGTACTTTGGCGCGCTGTGGGCGGCCGGGCTCAAGCTGCGGGCACTGCTGCGGCGCTAGCCCGAACCCGCATAATTGCAGGCCTGGGCGCTGCAAATTCACAAGGCATCATGAGCTGGAGCTACGACGACACGCCAACGGCCCTGCAATACTTTGCAGCGCTGGTGCAAAGCGATGAACACCTGCCGCTGATGGAGGCGGCAATCAGCATCGCCCAGGATGCCGTGCCCGATCTCGACCTGCAGGCGGCCAGCGCCGAACTGGACCGGCTGCAGGTGCGCCTGGTCCAGCGCCTGGCCGGCGAAACCGATCCGCTGCAGTGCCTGCGCGGACTCAACCAGTTCTTCTACGGCGAGCTGGGCTTTGGCGGCAATCTCAACGACTACTACGACCCCGCCAACAGCTACATCCACCATGTGCTGCAGACGCGGCGCGGCATTCCCATCAGTGTGGCGCTGATCTGGCTGGAGCTGGCTGCGGCCATCGATCTGCCGGCGCAGGGCGTGAGCTTTCCCGGCCATTTCCTGGTCAAGATGCGCCTGCCCCAGGGGCAGGTGGTGATGGACCCGTTGAGTGGCGAGTCCTTTTCGGCCAACAGCCTGGCCGAGCGGCTGGAGCCCTTCTGGCAGAGCGCGGGCCTGTCGGCCGAAGAGGCCGCTCCGCTGGGCATGTACCTGCAGGGCGCCTCGCCGCGCGACGTTCTGGAGCGCATGCTGCGCAACCTGCAGGAAATCCACCATGCCCGGCGCGACTGGCCGCTGCTGGTGGCCGTGCTCAACCGGCTGGCCGTGCTGCGGCCCGACATGCCCGAGATCCTGCGGGACCGGGGGCTGGCCTATGCGCAATGGGGGGTGACCGAGCGTGCGCTTGAAGACCTGGAGCGCTTCCTGCAGTCCCAGCAGGGCGCGCAGGCCGTGGCCGTGCGCGAGGTGATCCGGCGGCTGAGAGGGCTGTAGCCGCCCGCGCGTGGGCTGATCAGACCAGCCGGACGGCTTCCAGCTCTTTCTTGAGATAGGCGTAGAACAGCGGAGCCGCCACCAGGCCTGCAGGGCCGAACACCGATTCGGCCACGAACATCACCGCCAGCAGCTCCCATACGCCCATGTGCGTGCGCTGGCCCACGACCTTGGCGTTGATCACGTACTCGGCCTTGTGGATCAGGATCAGAAAGCCCAGGCAGGCGGCGGCGGCCACAGGGGACACCGACAGGCCCACGATGGTGATCACCGCATTGCACAGCAGGTTGCCCACGATGGGCACCAGGCCTGCAATGAAGGTCAGCGTGATCAGGGCTGGCGTGTAGGGCAGGGTCAGGTTCCAGTGCGGCAGCACGCCCAGAAGGAAGATGGCCGTGAGAAAGGTATTGAAGGCCGCAATCCAGAACTGGGCCGCCACGATCTGGCGGAAGGCCAGTCCCATGAGCCGGATGCGCTCGCGCAGCGCTGCCACCAGGGGCGGGCGGCGCGTGACCATGGGACGCACGGCGGCCAGGGCGCCGATGATCAGGCCCACGTAGGCATAGAGCAGGCCGGTGAGCCAGGCGCGGCCCGCATGGGCCAGGGCGCCGGCCTTGGCGGCCAGGTAGCTGGCCAGCAGGTGCTGGATTTCCTGTGCGCCGTCCGGCAGCTGGTCGGCCATGTCGGCCGGCAGCTTGTCACGCAGCTCCAGCACCGTGTGCGCCAGATAGTCGAGCAGCTCGCGGTACTGCTGTGGCGCGTCGGTGATGTAGGTGCGCGTGTGCGACAGCGCGCCGCTGAGCAGGGCCAGCGGCGCAAGAATGACGATGGTGGCTGCCACCAGTTGCGTCCAGCGCGGCAGCGAGCCGCGCCGGGACTTGGGCTGGGCGCGTGACAGCAGCCCGGCAAGCGCGCGCGTGACCAGAAAGCCCACGCAGACGCACAGCATGCCCGGCAGCAGCCCCTGCCACATGATCAGCAGCAGGGCGCCGGCCATCAGCACATAGCTGGACAGCGTCACGCCGCGCGTGGGCGCGGGCTGCGGGGAGATGATGGGCGAGGGCAGGTGCTGGGTCATGCGCTGCGGGCCCGTGGTCAGCGGACCTCGACAGGCTCGCCCTCGCCGCGTGCGGCGATGCGTCCGATGGTGTGGACCGTCTCGCCCAGCTTCGCGAGCGTGGCGGCCGTGGCTTCGGCAGCCTCGGCGGGCACGACAACGACCATGCCGATGCCGTTGTTGAAGGTGCGGTTCATTTCCACGGCGTCGATGCCGGCCGTCTTCTGCAGCCAGGCGAACAGCTCGGTCTGGGGCCAGCTGCCGGCATCCAGGTGGGCGGCCAGGCCTTCGGGCAGCACGCGGGGGATGTTCTCCAGCAGGCCGCCGCCCGTGATGTGGGCCAGCGCCTTGATGGGGTGCTGCTCCAGCGCCGCCAGCACGTTCTTCACGTACAGGCGCGTGGGTTCCATGATGGCCTGCTTGAACGGCTTGCCGTCCAGCGTGTCGGGCAGGCTGCCCTGGGCTTCGGCGCGCTCGATGCACTTGCGCACCAGGGAGAAACCGTTGGAGTGCACGCCGGCCGAGGCCAGTCCCAGCACCACGTCGCCAGCAGCCACGCTCTGGCCCGTGAGGATCTTGGACTTTTCGACGGCGCCGACGGCAAAGCCGGCCAGATCGTATTCGCCGGCCGGGTACATGCCGGGCATTTCGGCGGTTTCACCGCCGATCAGTGCGCAGCCCGACAGCTCGCAGCCGCGCGCAATGCCGCCGACCACGGCAGCGGCCGTGTCCACGTCCAGCTTGCCGCAGGCGAAGTAGTCGAGGAAGAACAGGGGCTCGGCGCCCTGGACCAGCACGTCGTTGACGCTCATGGCCACCAGGTCGATGCCGACGGTGTCGTGCATGTTCCACTCGAAGGCCAGCTTGAGCTTGGTGCCCACGCCGTCGGTGCCCGAGACCAGCACGGGCTCCTTGTAGCGCTTGGGCACCTCGAACAGTGCGCCGAAGCCTCCGATGCCGGCCATCACGCCTTCGCGCATGGTCTTCTTGGCCAGCGGCTTGATGCGCTCGACCAGCGCGTCGCCAGCGACGATGTCGACGCCGGCGTCTTTGTAGGAGATCGGGGTAGAGGAGGGGGCAGAAGAGCTCATGGATGGGTACGGTGCGGTAGGCCCGAGGCCGGGCTGGAACCCCGGGATTCTACGGCGCCGGCCGCCGGCAGGCGCGCGCGCCAGTGGGCTTCGAGGGGGCTTTCGTTGCACAAGCGGGCCGGCTGCCGCCGTGCCGTGCGCCGCGCAGACTAAAATCCCTGTTGCGCCCGGGAACGCCCCGGCGTCGCCCGCCTTGCCGCAGCGCTGCGGCAGGGCGGGCCTGTCTTTGCCATCAACCCAATGCCGTTGCCGATTCCTTTGCCTGCTTTTGCCGCATGGACCCGCCTGGACACAGGAAAGGGGGCGCTGCGCGTATGTCGCAGATGAAGCAGCTGGCTCTGGATATCAGCATGGCGTCGAGCCCGACGCTGTCGCGCTTTTTCGTCGGCCCCAATGCCGCGGTGATCGATCATTTGCGCCATTGGGTGGGCGATGGCCGCATGCAGACGGCCCGCACGCCAGTGCCCACTTATCTTTGGGGCGAATCGGGCTCGGGCAAGACCCATCTGCTCAAGGCCGTGCGCGAGGCCCTGCGCGAGCAGGGTGCCATGGTGGGCTGGATGGATGCCTCCACCCTGTTCCCGCCGCCCTTCGACGAGCGCTGGGCGGCAGTGCTGATGGACGATGTGGACATCTACACTCCGCTGCAGCAGGCGCGGGCCTTCAACTGGTTTGTGAATGCGACGAGCCCGGCCACGGGCTCGCCGCGCTGGGTGCTGGGGGCCGGCCCGCTGCCGCCGGCAGACCTCAAGCTGCGCGAGGATCTGCGCACGCGGCTGGGCTGGGGCCATGTGTTCCAGCTGCAGCTGCTCGACGAAACCGCGCGCCGCGCGGTGCTGCGCCAGGAGGCCGATGCCCGTGGCGTTTTTCTGGGCGACGATGTGATGGACTACATGCTCAAGCGCTTCTCGCGTGACCTGGGCAGCCTGATGCAGCTGCTCGACATGCTCGACGGCTTTGCGCTGCGCAACAAGCGCGCCATCACCATTCCGTTGCTCAAGACGATGCTGGAAACCGAATGAGCCCGCATTTTCTTGTGGGCAGGGACTGCGGGAGCCGGCGGAGCCTGCGTTGCAAGGGCAGCGCGGGACCCATTTTTTTAGGATATGCATGACCTCTGATCAGAAGCAACTCCGGCCCCGGCTGGCGTTGTTCGACCTGGACCACACGCTGCTGCCGCTCGATTCGGACTATGAGTGGGGCGAGTTCACGACGCGCATCGGCTGGACCGATCCGGTCGAGTTCGGCCGCCGCAATGCCGAGTTCTTCGCGCACTACCAGGCGGGCACGCTCGACGTGCACGACTATGTGCGCTTTGCCACCGAGGCCTTCTGCGCCCGTGGCGCGCAGCAGGCCGCCGAGGCGCACGAGCGCTTCATGCGCGAGGTGATCACCCCCGCCATCCGTCCCCAGGCACTGGAGCTGCTGCGCACGCACCAGCAGGCGGGCGACCAGATCATCATCGTCACGGCCACCAACGAGTTCGTGACGCGCCCCATCGCCGCCGCCCTCGGCGTGCAGGAATTGATCGCGGTGGAACTGGAGCGCGACGCGCAGGGCTGGTTCACGGGCGAGATCCGTGGCACGCCCAGCATGCGCGGCGGCAAGGTGCAGCGCATGCAGCAGTGGCTGGATGCGCGCGGCCTGCAGTGGAGCGGCGTGGAGACCTCCTTCTACAGCGACTCCTGGAACGACGTTCCCCTGCTCGAGCGCGTGGACCACCCCGTGGCCACCAACCCCGACACTCGGCTGCGCGCCCTGGCCCAGGAACGTGGCTGGCGCATTCTGGACCTGTTTGGCGAAGCACCATGATCAAGAACATCATCGACAAGCTGCTGGGCAAGGCCTCGGCCGCCCCACGGGCGCGCAAGTCGCCCTTCGGCAAGCGCCAGGAGGTGCCCGTGCAGGTGCACGGCATCGATCCCAACCTGGTGGACCAGCGTGCCCTCGACGTGGTCGAGACGCTGCAGGACGCGGGCTACGAGGCCTACATCGTCGGCGGCGCCGTGCGCGACCTGCTGCTGGGCCTGCGCCCCAAGGACTTCGACGTGGCCACCAATGCCACGCCAGAGCAGGTCAAGGGCCTGTTCCGCCGCGCCTTCATCATCGGCAAGCGCTTTCGCATCGTGCACGTGGTCTATGGCCGCGGGCGCGAGAACGAGGTCATCGAAGTCTCCACCTTCCGCGCCTTCCTGGACAACAGCGCGGCCGAGGCCGTGAGCGGCAACGAGCGCACCAGCAAGGCCCAGCTCGCCGGCATGCACCATGCGGTGGACGCCAGCGGCCGCGTGCTGCGCGACAACGTCTGGGGTCCGCAGGACCAGGATGCCACGCGCCGCGACTTCACGATCAACGCCATGTACTACGACCCGCGCACGCAGATCGTGGTCGACTATCACAAGGGCATTGACGACGCCAAGAAGCGCATGCTGCGCATGATTGGCGACCCGGCCACGCGCTACCGTGAAGATCCGGTGCGCATCATCCGCGCCGTGCGCTTCGCCGCCAAGCTGGCGGGCAAGGGCTTCAAGCTCGAGCCCAAGACGGCCAAGCCCCTGGTGGAGTGCGAGCCGCTGCTGGCCGATGTGCCGCAAAGCCGCCTGTTCGATGAAATGCTCAAGCTGCTGCAGACCGGCCATGCGCTGGCTTCGGTGGAGCAATTGCGCGGCCTGGGCCTGGCGCGCGGCATCTACTCGCTGCTGGATGTGGTGGTCGAGCGTGCCGAGCAGCCCTTCGTGCAGGCCGCGCTGACCGATACCGATCGCCGTGTCGAGGAAGGCAAGCCCGTGGCGCCCAGCTTCCTGCTGGCCTGCGTGCTGTGGCATGACGTGAAGACCGGCTGGGAGCGCCGCCTGAACCAGCGCCAGCACCCGTTCCCCGCGCTGCAGGAATCCATCGACGAAGTGTTCGACCAGCGCATCGGCGATGTCTCGGGCCGCGGCAAGCTGGCCGCCGACATGCGCGAGATCTGGGTCATGCAGCCGCGCTTCGACAAGCGCACGGGCGCCACGCCGTTCAGCCTGGTGGCCCAGCCGCGCTTTCGCGCGGGCTTCGATTTCATGCGGCTGCGCGCCGACATCGGCGAGGTCGAGGAAAGCCTGGCCAGCTGGTGGCAGGAGTTCCAGAATGCCGACGACGCGCGCCGCGACGACCTGATCGCCCAGGCGCGCGACGAGCAGCGCGCCCGCCAGCGCAGCGCCGAACCCAAGGTGCATCGCGTGCCCAAGGTCCGCCAGCCGCGCGATGGCGTGAACCTGGCGGAAGGCGTGCAGCCTGAGGATCCCGCACCGGCACAGGCTGGCGGCGAGGAGGCTGCAGCGCCCAAGAAGCGGCGGCGCCGCCGCCGCAAGCCCCAGGGCGGGGGCGATGGCGGCATGGGCGGCGATGAATGAGCCAGGCCACTGGGTCGCCATCGGCCTGGGCGCCAACCTCGGTGACTGCGGCCAGGCCCTGGGCCAGGCCTTGAAGGCCATCGGCGGCCTGACGGGCACGCGCCTGCTGGCCGTTTCCTCGCTCTACAGCACGGCGCCCATCGATTCCAGCGGTCCCGACTATCTGAACGCCGTGGCCGCTGTGCGCACCACGCTGCAGCCGCTGGCGCTGCTCGATGCGCTGCAGGCCATCGAACTGGCGGCCGGGCGCGAGCGCCCCTACCGCAATGCGCCGCGCACGCTGGACCTGGACATCGAGCTGTGGGGCGACGAGCGCATCGCGCTGCCGCGCCTGAGCGTGCCGCACCCGCGCATGCACGAGCGCGCCTTCGTGCTTGTGCCGCTGGCCGAGATCGCGCCTGAGCGCGTCACGCCCGCGCAGCTGCAGGCCGTGGCGGGGCAGGGCATCTGCCTGGCGCACAAGCCTGGCTGGCATCTCCGGCAAGCCTGAATCCCGACAGTGGCCTGAATGAAAAAGCCGCAGCGCCCTGAGGGCGGCTGCGGCTTTTTGCCAGGCGGGACGCGATGGATCGGCTCAGTCCACCTTCGCTCCGGAGGCCTTGACGATGGCCTGGTACTTGGCGCGCTCGGCCGCCATGAACCTGTCGAACTCGGCGGGCGTGGAGGACACGGGCTCGGCCATCAGGGTCTCGAAGCGGGTCTTGGTCTCGGGCGCGGCCAGTGCGTCGGCAAAGGCCCGGCTCAGCTTGTCCAGCACGGGCTTGGGCGTGCCGGCCGGGGCCACCAGGCCCCACCAGGTGTCGATGGAAAAGCCGGGGAAGGTCTTGGACAGTGCGGGCACGCCGGGCAGCAGCGTGGTGGGATTCAGCGAGGTCACGGCCAGCGCCTTGAGCTTGCCCGAGCGGATATTGGGCGCAGCGGCAGCCAGGTTGTCGATGTTGAAGTCCACCTCGCCCGACAGCAGGGCCAGCTGGGCCGGGTTGGCGCCACGGTAGGGCACGTGCAGGGCGAAGATGCCGGCTTTTTGCTTGAGCATTTCGCCGGCCAGGTGGCCTGCGCTGCCGTTGCCGCCGCTGCCGTAGTTGAGCTTGCCGGGGTGGGACTTGGCGTAGGCGATCAGGTCGGCCACGCTGTGGATCTTGAGCTGCTCGGCACGGGCCGCATTCATCACCAGCACGTTGGGCACGCGCACCATCTGGGTGATGCCCGCGAAGTCCTTGCCCGCGTCGTAGGGCATCTTGGTGTACAGCCAGGGATTGACGGCATGGGTGGCCGTGGCGGCCAGGCCGATGGTCATGCCGTCCGGCGTGGCGCGGGCAATGGCGTCGGCGCCGATGTTGCCGCCGGCGCCGGCCTTGTTGTCGATGATCACCACCCCCAGGGAGTCACGCACCCGCTCGGCCAGCGCGCGCGCGGTGATGTCCAGCGGACCGCCGGGCGCATAGGGCACGATCAGGCGGATGGGCTCTTGCGCCAGGGCAAGCGGGGAGGCCAGGGCAGCAGCGGCCGCCATGACCGAGAGAAGGCTGTTTCTACGGTTCATAGGGGCGCTATTGTGCAAAAAAATTGCGACACCTGGCTGCGCGCAGGTATGGGAAGCAATTTTTCTGCGTATTGCTTGATCCGTGCCACCTTCTGCGCACTCAGGAAGCCTTGTCGGCCTCGGAGGTGAACGCGTCCGCGTAGAACTCTTCCGCCGGCAGGCCGCGTTGCTCCACATAGGCATGGCGTGCCGAATCCACCACGATGGGCGCACCGCAGGCATAGACCTGATGGCCGGACAAGTTGGCAAAGTCGTCCAGCACGGCCTGGTGCACGAAGCCCGTGCGGCCGGTCCAGCCGTCTTCCGGCAGCGCGTCGGAGACCACGGGCACATAGCACAGCTGGGGCATGGCCTCGGCCTGCTCGCGCACCCAGGCGTCGAGGTAGAGGTCCTCGGGCCGGCGTCCTCCCCAGTACAGGGTGACGGAGCGGGTGATGCCCTTGTGGCGGATGTGCTCCAGCAGCGCCTTGATGGGGGCGAAGCCCGTTCCCGAAGCCAGGAAGATGAGGGGCTTGTCGCTGTCCTCGCGCAGGAAGAAGCTGCCGAACGGGCCCTCCACGCGCAGGATTTCCTTTTCCTTCATGGCGCCGAACACGTGGTCGGTGAACTTGCCGCCCGGCATGTGGCGGATGTGCAGCTCCAGCCCTGGTGCCGTGTCCTGCACATGGGGGGCCGTGGCCATGGAGTAGGCGCGGCGGGCGCCGTCGCGCAGGATGAATTCCACGTACTGGCCTGCGTGGTAGCGGAACTTGTCTGCAGCGGGCAGCTGCAGGCGCACCTGCATCACGTCGTGCGACTTCTTCTCCAGCGTGGCCACGCGCACGGGCATCTTCTTGATCGGGAAGGCGCTGGCATCGGTCACCTGGCGCGACTCCAGCACCACCGAGGTGCTGGGCGTGGCGCAGCAGGTCAGCACATAGCCGTCGGCCTCTTCCTGGGCGGTCAACGCTTTTTCCGAGTGGGCGCCATGGGTGACCTCGCCGAGCAGCTTCTTGCACTTGCAGGAGCCGCAGGCACCGTCCTTGCAGCCATAGGGCAGGCCCACGCCGCAGCGGATGGCGGCGGCCAGGATGGTCTCGCTGCCCTGCGTGGCGAAGGCGCGGCCGCTGGGCTGTACGGTGATTTCGTGGGAAGCGTTGGCTATCTCGGTCATGTTCTCGGTATCCTCGGGGGCGCTGGCGGCGCGTGGAGCGCGCCGGCGATCTTCTTTCCCGGACGGACATGCCGCTGCCGCGACCGGCGGCGCGCGGGTGGCCGCCCTCGCAACAGGCCAGGATTTTGCCCTCAAACCAAAACCCATTGGGCGCGCTGCCGGCGCGCTTTCGACGCGAACGCGTGCTCATCGTCGGCTGCGGCGACGTGGGGCTGCGCGTGGCTGGTGCATTGGCGGGCGCGCCCGTCGCCCGTTCGGGTGCCGCACGACGGGGCCCGCGCGTGCTGGCCCTGACGCGTGGCGCCGAGCGCCTGCAGGATCTGCGCGGGCGCGGCATCACGCCGCTGCTGGGCGATCTGGACGCGCCTGCCACGCTGCGCCGTCTGGCCGGCCTGGCCACGCGCGTCGTCCATTTGGCGCCGCCGCCCAATCCGCCTGCCGGCGAAGATGGCTGGTGGCTGGACCCGCGCACCACGGCTTTGCTGCGCGTGCTGCGCCTTCGCGGCCGGCCGGCCAGCCTGGTCTATGGCTCGACCTCCGGCGTCTATGGCAACTGCGAGGGCGCCTGGATCGACGAAAGCCGCCCGCCCGCACCGGCCACGGCGCGTGCCCAGCGCCGCGTGAACGCCGAGCGAGCCGTGCGCTTTGCCGGGCGCGGCGGCCTGCGCGCCAGCATTCTGCGCATCCCGGGCATCTATGCGCCGGACCGGGAAAACGGCACGCCGCGCGGGCGCCTGCTGCGAGGGACACCCCTGCTGTGCGCCGCAGAGGATGTCTATACCAACCACATCCATGCCGACGACCTGGCCCGCGCCTGCGTGCGGGCGCTGTGGCTTGGCCGGCCGCAGCGCATCTACCACGCCAGCGACGATACGCAGCTGCGCATGGGCGACTACTTCGACCTTGCGGCCGATCTCTATGGACTGCCGCGCCCCGCACGCATCACGCGCGAGCAGGCGCAGCGCGAGCTGCCGGCCAGCCTGCTGAGCTTCATGGGGGAGTCACGCCGCCTGCGCAACCAGCGCCTGAAGGAGGAGCTGGGCCTGAGATTGCGCTACCCGTCCGTGGAGCAGGGGCTGCGCGCCTGAATCAGCGCGGGTGGATGCCGCCGTTGGTGTCGTAGCAGCGGAACACGTTGCAGTGCGAGATGGGGGCCGAAGGCGGCAGCGGCTGCGGCGGCACGGGGCGTCCGACGATCCACGGCCGGTTGATGGCATTGGGCTGCAATGCGCGCGATTGCTGCAGCTGTTCATAGGCCTTGGGACCCAGGCAGGCCATCTCCATCTGCTGCTGGGCGGCCTGGCTGCGCGGGCCCCAGGTGGCAGGATCGGGATTGGCCTCGGCCAGGATGGTGTCCAGGCGGCGGCGCGCCTGCTGGCAGGCCGGGGAGTCGCCGCCGTCGCGCTGGGCCGAGTTCTCGCGCTCGCGCCGGCTGCGTGCCTCGCGTTCCTGCTGCTGGGCACGCGTGCGGCGCTCGGCCTCTTCGCGGGCCAGTTGCTGGTTCTTGCGCTCTATGGCGGCGGCGGACTGCGCGCGCTCGCGCTCCAGCTCTTCGGGGCTGGGGGCTTCCTGCACCTGCACGCGGTTTTCGCCGTCCTTGCAACTGCTGTTGGTGTAGGTGACGCGGCCGGTCTTGGCGTCCGTGCAGCGGATGACCTGGGCCGAGGCCGGGCCTGCGGTGAGCGCCAGCACCAGCGGTACAAACATCGGTACAAGCGCCGCCAGCGCCCAGCGCGCGGCCGCCGATGAACGGCGGCCGGTGTGGCCAAGGTCTTGGGTACGGTGCATGGCGGTTTCCTTTCCCATCACAAGCGGCACAGGGATGCGGTGTATTGCCGATTATGGGGCGGCGCCCAGGGGCTGGAAATGCCGCCCGTCAGCCGTTCAGCGCCAGTGGCGCGGATCCTGGGTGGGGTAGGGGTTGCCACCGCCCTGGCTTTCGCGCTGCATGCGCTCGATGGCGCGTTGCTGCTGCTCGCGGTCACGCTGCTGCTGCTCCCGGTCCCGTTGCTGGCGTTCGCGCTCGCGCTGCTGCTGGCCCTGGTCGCGTTCGCGCTCCCGCTGCTGGCGCTCGGCTTCGCGGCGCTGCTGCTCCTGCATGCGCTCGCGCAACTGGCGGTCGCGGTCCTGGGCCTGGCGGTCCCGGTCCCGGTCGCGCTCGCGCTCGCGCATTTCACGCTCGCGTTGTTGGCGGTCACGCCAGGCATCGCGGTTGCGTTCCTGCTGGATGCGCTCGCGCTCGTACTGCAGGCGCTCACGTTCGCGCTGCAGGCGCTGGCGCTCGTACCAGCCGTTGTCCGGATAGGCGGGCTGCGTGGGATACGAGGGGTAGACGACGCCGCCCGACGGATAGCTGGGATAGGACGGGTAGCTGGGATAGCTGGGGTAGCCGGAGCCCATGTCCGAATAGCCATCGGGCGGCACGGCGCAGGCGGTGACCAGCGCTGCAAGGCCAAGGCCGGCCAGCAGGCGCAGGGGGCGCAGGCCAGGCTGCGGGCGCTGCTGCGTGGGGGAGGCGTTGGTTCGGGTCATGGTGTGGTGTCCGGGCAAAGGCGTGTTTCCTGTCTGGATCTCTTCATATGACGTTTGACAGGCCTCAATGGTTGACCTGGATCGTCCTGGCGAGGCAACGACGGCGACAGCGGAGCTTCTATTTTGATAGCAATTGGTCCATGTGCTGTAGGTGCTTCCAGATGAAATCCGCAGGCACAGCGCGCAATGGCTGCGGTCGCCCCGATCGCCGCAATGGCATCTGCGCGGGACTAGAATGGCCGCTGTCTTTGGCGGCGCGCAGTCCGTGCGCCGCAAAGCAGCGTTCTCAGGGCGGGGTGAAATTCCCCACCGGCGGTATCTGGATCTGTCTTTCGGCATGTGTCCAGCAGCCCGCGAGCGCCCGGCTAGCCGCAAGGCCGGCCGGGGTCAGCAGATCTGGTGAGATGCCAGAGCCGACGGTCACAGTCCGGATGAAAGAGATCGCGCAGCACCTGCATGGCAGGCGCCATGCCCATGGTTGTCCCATGGGCTGTGCCGCGCCATGCGGCGCCATGGCGCGCGCCCTGATTCATTTGTCTCATCTCGAAAGAGCACCATGAATCAGACTCCTGTCTCCTTGAACTTCTCCGCACACGGCACGGCCTCGGGCACGCCGTGGAAGGCCGTCGCGGGCCGCAGCCGCGTGGCCGTGATCTGCGCGAGCTGGCATACCGATGTCGTGCACCAGGCGCGCGACTCCATGGCGGCCGAGCTGCAGGCCCAGGGAGTGGCCGCGCAGAACATCAGCCACTTCAACGTGCCCGGCGCCTTCGAGATCCCGCTGCTGGCCAAGAAGCTGGCCGACAGCGGCCGTTTCGACGCGGTCATCGCCTGCGCGCTGGTGGTCAACGGCGGCATCTATCGCCACGAGTTCGTGTCCTCGGCCGTGATCGACGGCCTGATGCGCGTGCAGCTCGATACCGAAGTGCCGGTGTTCTCGGCCGTGCTCACGCCGCGCGATTTCCACGAACATGGCGACCATGTGGAGTTCTTCCGTGCCCACTTCGTGAAGAAGGGCGTGGAAGTGGCGCATGCCTGCCTGGCGGCGCTGGACCAGCTGGCGCAGGTACAGGCACTGGGCCAGGCGCGCGCGGCGTGAGCCGGCCAGCCTCCCAGCACAGCTTTGGTTGGGGATGGATTCTCGTAAACACTGAGTTGGGGCCGAGTGTCGCGGTCCCGTCACGCGGCGTGACGCGCCATTGCCAAGCCGCGATGACGGGAATAACGTGACGGCCTGTTTCAACTGAGGAGTGCGCGATGAAGATGTCCCGGAAGTTGTGTATTGCGGCCGTCGTGGCCGGCATGGGTGGCGTGGCCATGGCCCAGGAGCAGGTGATCCGCATCGGCCACATCGGCCCCGTGTCCGGACCCCAGGCCAATTTCGGCAAGGACAACGAGAACGGCGTGCGCATGGCCATTGACGACCTCAATGCCAAGGGCATGGAGATCGCCGGCAAGAAGGTCAAGTTCCAGCTGGTGGCCGAAGACGATGTGGCCGATCCCAAGCAGGGTACGGCCGCTTCGCAGAAGCTGTGCGACGACAAGGTCGCCGGCGCCGTGGCCTTCCTCAACTCGGGCGTGGCCATCCCCTCGTCCAAGGTCTTCCAGGACTGCGGCATTCCCATGATCACGGGCGCGGCCACCAACCCCGACCTGACCAAGCCCGGATGGAACACCACCTACCGCGTGATTGCCAATGACAACGCGCTGGGCGCGGCGCTGGCCAAGTACGCGGCCGAAACGCTCAAGCTCAAGACCGTGGCCATCATCGATGACCGCACGGCCTACGGCCAGGGCCTGGCCAATGTGTTCAAGAAGGATGCGGAAAAGCTGGGCGTGAAGGTCGTGGCCTCGGAGTTCACGAACGACAAGGCCACGGACTTCATGGCCATCCTGACCTCGATCAAGGCCAAGAAGCCCGAAGGCATCTTCTACGGCGGCATGTATGGCCAGGCCGGCCCCATGCTGCGCCAGATGGCCCAGCTGGGCATGAACGATGCCAAGTACTTCGGCGGCGACGGCCTGTGCGTGCCCGAGCTGGCCAAGGTGGCCGCCGGCGCCAAGCCGCTGGACAACGTGATCTGCGCCGACGGCGGCGCCTCGCTGGCCAAGATGCCTGGCGGCACGGAATGGAAGAAGCGCTACGACGCCAAGTACCCCGGCCAGTTCCAGGTCTACAGCCCGTACTTCTACGACGCCACCATGATGCTGGCCGACGCCATGAAGCGCGCCAACTCCTGGGACCCCAAGGTCTACATCCCCTTCCTGCAGAAGGCCGACTACTCGGGCGTGACCTCCAAGATCGCTTTCGAGAAGAACGGCGAGATGAAGAACCCTTCGTACACGCTGAGCGTGTTCAAGAACGGCCAGAAGACGGCCCTCGACTGAGAGCCTGTCCTTCCTTCGTTTTCATGCCCGCCTTGTGCGGGCTTTTTTTATCGGCCCGGGACCTCGGCCGGGGCCTGCGCCGGCGCATCGACCACGCCGGGCAACTGCGCCAGATAGGCCTGCAGCGCGGCAATGGCCTGGCGCACCTTGGCGGGCTGGGCCTGGCGCTGCGGGGTGACGGCCCAGATGTCCAGGCCGCCGAAGTCCCAGTCGGGCAGCAGGCGCACCAGGCGTCCTTCGGCCACCGCGTCGGCAACGTCCATGCTGCCCAGCAGGGCCAGGCCCAGGCCGGCCTCGCACATCTGCTGGAGGGACAGTTGGTTGTTGCTGGCCACATGGGGCTGCACCTGCAGGCTGTAGGTCTCGCCCGTGGCCGGGTGGCATGCCTCGGCCCGCAGGGCCTGGCCCTGGCCTTCGCGCGCAAGGCCCAGCCAGCGCGCGCTGGCCAGCGGTGCCGGGTGGCGCCAGGCCGCGCCGCCGCCGTGCTCCTGTATCCATGCGGGCGAGGCGCACAGCCAGTTGCGCATGGCGCCCAGGCGCCGGGCTGCCCAGCCGGAGTCGGCCAGACGGCCAAAGCGCAGCGCCAGGTCGATGCGGCTTTGGATGAGGTCGATGGGAGCATCGTCCACATCCAGGTGCAGGCGCAGTGCCGGATGCCGGGCCAGCCAGCTGCCCAGGGCTGGCGCGATATGGCGCGCAAAGCCCACGGTGGCTGACAGGCGCAGTTCGCCGCCGGGCTCGTCGCGCGCGGCGGCCAGCTCGGCCCGCGCCTGGCTGGCGGCCTGTGCCATGGCGGCGCACTGCTGGTAGTAGCGCTCGCCCGTGTCGGTGAGGGCGATCTGCCGGGTGGAGCGGTGCAGCAGGGTGACGCCGCCGTCGCGCTCGAGCTGGCGCACCTGCTGGCTCACGGCCGAGGGGCTCATGCCCAGGGCGCGCGCGGCGGCGCTCATCGATCCGTGCTGCACCACGGCGGCGAAAACGGCCATGCGTTTGTAGTCGTCCATGGGCTGTATTGTGAAGTGGTGCTTCAAGCTGTTGGTGAAAACTGCTGTCTTCCGCAGTGATTGTGAACGGCGTAATCTCAATGCCATCGTGAACAGGCGCCCAGGCGCCGCAAAGGAATGAAGATGAAAGTGGCACTCATTGGCGCAACCGGCTTTGTGGGTTCGGCGGTATTGAAGGAGCTGCTGCAGCGCGGTCACGAGGTCGTGGCCCTGGTGCGCGACCCCGCCAGGCTGGCGGCCCAGCCGCATCTGCACGCCGTGCAGGCCGATGTGCTGGATGCCGCCGCCGTGCAGCGGGCCGTGGCAGGCGCGGACGCCGTGGTCAGCGCCTACAACGCGGGCTGGGGCAATCCCGACATCTATGAGGACTTCATGCGCGGCTCGCGCGCCATCGTGGCGGGCACGAAGGCGGCTGGCGTCAAGCGCTATCTGGTGGTGGGCGGTGCGGGCAGCCTCTACATCGCGCCCGGCAGGCAACTGGTGGACACGCCCGAGTTCCCGGCCGCCATCAAGCCCGGCGCCTCGGCTGCGCGCGATGCCCTCAACGATCTGCAAAAGGAGCAGGGCCTGGACTGGACGATGCTGAGCCCGCCGATTGCCCTGCACCTGGGTGACCATGGCGAGCGCACGGGCCAGTACCGCACGGGCAAGGATGAGCCGTTGATGCAGGCCGACGGCCAGCCCGGCACCATCTCCGCCGCCGATCTGGCCGTGGCCCTGGTCGATGCGCTGGACAAGGGCCTGCACCTGCGCGAGCGCTTTACCGTCGCTTACTGAGCACCGGGGGCTCCCGGCTGGTGCGCAGGCGGCCTCCATGGCATGCTGGTGCCTGTCACGAACAGGCAGGAGCGCCGCCATGATCGACCACACGGGAATCCTCGTATCGGACTTCGACCGCAGCCGGGAGTTTTATGCGCGGGCGCTGGCTCCCCTGGGCTACGAGATCCTGATGGAGCTGTCCGCCGAGCTCACCGGCCACGGCGACACGGCCGGCTTTGGCGAGCCGCCCAAGCCTGATTTCTGGATCACCGGCGGCGAGCCCAACCAGCCGCCCATCCATGTGGCCTTTCGCGTGGACAACCGCAACATGGTCGATGATTTCCACGCGGCCGCCCTGGCCGCAGGCGGGCGCTGCAATGGCGAGCCCGGCCTGCGACCGCACTACCACGACGACTATTACGCGGCCTTCGTGCTCGACCCCGACGGCCACAACATCGAGGCCGTCTGCCACCTGCCTCCGGCCTGAGTCCCCCTGGCGGCACTGGGGCCTGCGCGGCAGCTGACATCAGGCGGTCGCATGGCGCAGCACAATATTGCGCTGCAACAAAAAAGGCCCCACGTTCCCCATGCCCCCTTCCGTCTCCGCTGCGGCCGGCTCCGTTTCCGCGTCATCCACACCCACGGCCGCCCAGGCCTGGCTCAGCGTGATCGCGCTGGCGCTGGGCGCCTTCGTCTTCAATACCACCGAGTTCGTGCCCGTGGGCCTGCTCAGCAGCATTGGCGCGAGCTTTGGCATGCCCACCGAGCAGGTCGGGCTGATGCTGACCATCTATGCCTGGATCGTGGCCCTGGCCTCGCTGCCCTTCATGCTGCTCACGCGCAATGTGGAGCGGCGCAAGCTGCTGATGGGCGTGTTCGCGCTGTTCGTGGCCAGCCATGTGCTGTCGGGCGTG
This sequence comes from Delftia sp. WY8, assembly GCF_018437695.1. Taxonomy (NCBI): domain Bacteria; kingdom Pseudomonadati; phylum Pseudomonadota; class Betaproteobacteria; order Burkholderiales; family Comamonadaceae; genus Delftia; species Delftia sp. WY8. Next base: position 1,742,178 of record NZ_CP049795.1, on the reverse strand, counting down.
GCCTGGAGCTTTGCCTCGCTCATGGTCAGCCGCATCGGCATCGCGCTGTCGCATGCGGTGTTCTGGTCCATCACGGCCTCGCTGGCCGTGCGCGTGGCGCCGCCCGGCAGGAAGGCCGTGGCGCTGAGCCTGCTGGCCACCGGCACCTCCATGGCCATGGTGCTGGGCATTCCGCTGGGCCGCATCGTGGGCGAATGGCTGGGCTGGCGCACGACGTTCCTGGCCGTGGGCGGGGTGGCCGCCATCGTCATGGTGGCCCTGGCCCGGCTGCTGCCGCGCCTGCCCAGCGAGAACGCGGGCAACCTGGCCAGCGTGCCCATGCTGCTGCGCCGTCCGGCGCTGCTGTCCATCTACATCCTGCTGGTGGTCGTGATCACCGGGCAGTTCACGGCCTACAGCTATATCGAGCCCTTCGTGCAGGACATCGCGGGCTTCGAGGGCAAGGTGACCACGGCCGTGCTGCTGCTGTACGGCGGCATGGGCATCGTGGGCAGCGTGATGTTCAGCTGGTGGGGCCTGCGCCATCCGCGCGGCTTTCTGCTGGCCGCCATTGGCGTGCTGTCGGCCAGCCTGCTGATGCTGGTGCCGGCCTCGGGCCATGAGGCATCGCTCTACGTGATGAGCTCGGTCTGGGGTGTCGCCATGATCTGCTTCGCCCTGGCCATGCAGTCCCAGGTGCTCAAGCTGGCGGCCGACGCCACCGATGTGGGCATGTCCATGTTCTCGGGCATCTTCAACATCGGCATTGGCGGCGGTGCGCTGCTGGGCAGCCAGGTCAGCATGCACGCGGGCATGCAGAACATCGGCTGGATCGGCGGCGGCCTGGTGGCGCTGGGCCTGGCCTGGTGCATCTGGGCCTTCGTGCGCTGGTCGGCCGGCTTCCAGGCCGCGCACTGAAGCGGGTCAGTCGCCGGGTGCCCGCATGTCCTGGGCGTAGCGTTGCGGCGCCAGGCGTGACACCAGCACGCAGACCACGAGCACGGCGGCCATCTGTGCCAGCCAGCCGGCGCTGAATCCGCCCGTGAACTGGTGCAGCCGGGCGATCACATAGGGCGCCAGCGCCGCAATCAGAAAGCCGCCGCCCTGCATCAGCGCATTGAGCGCCCCGGCCTGCGTGGGGTGGGGAAGATGGTCCAGCGCCACCACCATCATCAGCGCGAAGCAGCCACCCAGGCCGATGCCGAGGATGACGATGTTGAGCAGCGGCGCCGCATCAGGCCACCAGGCCAGCGCGGCCAGGCCGATGATCTGGCACAGCAGCGTGAACCCCAGCCATGGCCGCCGGTCGGCATGGCGCGCGGCCAGCACGGGCAGTCCCAGCGCGGCGCCGGCCTGTGCCACCGACAGCAGGGCGACCAGGCCGCCGCTTTGCGCGGGGCTCCAGCCGTGCGTCTGGTAGAAGGGCGCAAGCCAGGCCACCATGGCCGCATAGCCGCCATTGATGAGGCCGAAGCAGGCCATCAGCAGCCAGGTGCGCGGGCGTTGGCGCAGCCAGCCGGTGTCTTGCGTGGCGTTGGCCCCTGCCATGGGCGCCGGAGCCGGCAACGCATGCAGCGCATGCCGCGCCAGCGCCAATGCCAGCAGGGCGGGCGCAGTCCACAGCGCCAGCGCAAGGCGCCAGTCCAGTCCCCATTGCACGGCCAGCGGCGAAATCTGGGCGCCCAGGGCGCCGCCGCCCATGAGCGCGGCCGAGTACAGCCCCATCATCTGCGCCATGCGTGCGGGCGACTGGCGCTTGATCAGGCCCGGCAGCACGCCTTGCACCAGGGCCACGCCAGCGCCGCACAGCGCGGCCGTGGCCAGCAGGGTGGCCGCACTGGAGCCCGCCACGCGCAGCGCGCAGCCCAGCGCAATCACCGCCAAGGACCCGACCACGGCGCGGCGCGGACCCAGGCGCTGAAGCGCGGCCGGGGCCAGCCAGGCGCCCAGGCCCATCAACGCCATGGGCAGCAGGGTCAGCCAGGACAGCGTGGACAGATCCATGCCGGTGGCGGACTGGATCTGCGGTCCCAGCGGGCCGATGGCCGTGAGAAACGGGCGCAGGTTCAGCGTGACCAGCACGACGGTGGCCAGCCACAGCGCCGTTGGAATGGCGTGTGCTGCAGCAGGCGCCTCGGTGCGTGTGGGCGCAATGGACGACATGGCTTCAGGCCCAGGGGGCGTTGCCATACAGCTGGGCCGCCGTGATGCCCGTGTCCAGCCGCCTCAGGGGCAGCGGTGGCGGCTGCAGCGGCATGCGCAGCCGCTGGTAGGCGCCTTCGCTGGACAGGCCGTAAGGCTGGGCGTCCGCGTTGTCGAAGGCGAAGAAAACCTGCTCGGCCCCGGCCATCACCAGCGCCGCCAGGCACATGGGGCAGGGGTGGCCGCTGGCGTAGATGGTGCAGCCAGCCAGGCTGGGGTTGGCCTGGGCGCGCGTGCCGGCGCGCAGCGCCTGCATTTCGGCATGGGCACTGGGGTCATGGCTTTGCACGATCTCGTTGACGCCCGTGGACAGGATCTGCCCCTCGCGCGCGAGCAGGGCGCCGAAGGGCCGGCCGCCCCGCAGGCGGTTGTCGTGCGCCAGCTGCACGGCATGGCGCAGCAGGCGGATGTGTTCTTGTTCTTGCATGGGGATGGCTGGGCAATCGGGAGCTGAGGCCGCAGTCTAGGACGGGGGCCATCAATTGGAAAATTAAATGATCAAATGCCAGGCAGTGACAAAGCCACTGAAATTCGCCCAAGCCCCATGCAGCCCTCTTCCATAGACCCCACCCTGCTGCGCAGCTTCTGCGCCGTGGCCGAAACCGGCAGCTTCACGCGCGCGGCGCAGGGCGTGCACCTGACCCAGTCCACGGTCAGCCAGCAGATCCGCAGGCTGGAGGAGCAAATGGGCTGCACGCTGCTGGACCGCAGCGGGCGCCATGTGGAATGCACGCTGGAAGGAGAGCGCCTGCTGGCCTATGCGCAACGCATCCTCGCGCTCATGGACGAGGCCGTGGAGCAGTTGGCTGGCGCCACCGAGGCCGTGCTGCGCATCGGCGTACCAGAGGACTTTGCCGGCAATGCCTTGATGCCCGCCTTGGGCGCGCTGGCGCGCAGCCAGCCGCAGTTGCGCCTGGAGCTGACCAGCGGGCTGTCGCAGGCGATATGGCAGCAGTTCCAGTCCGGCGAGCTGGACCTGGCCATCGTCAAGCAGCGCAGCGGCAGCACGCCCGGCATGGCGCGCTGGCCTGAACCGCTGGCCTGGATAGACAGTGCGCGGCATCCCTGCCACGGGATGGATCCCTTGCCTTTGGTGGTGTTTCCACAGGGCGGCCTGTACCGCAGCGAGATGACGCATGCGCTGGATGCCGCAGGCCGGCGCTGGCGCCTGGCCTATGAGAGCGCCAGCCTGGCCAGCCTGGAAGCCGCCGTGGAGCAGGGCCTGGGCATCAGCCTGCTGCCGCGCCGGCTGGTCGGGCCCGGCCACCGCCTGCTCGACGGCATGGCCGGCTTCGCCCCCGTGCCTGATGTGGAAGTGGCACTGCACGTGCGGGCCCAGTTGTCGGCGCCGGGCCGGCGTCTGGCCGGGCGCCTGTGTGGGGTGTGCGAGGCGTTGCTGTCGCCTGCCGCTGGCGAAGCCTGAAAAAATCCCCGCCGTGGAGGGGATGGTCGGCGGGTGACGCGCTGGCTCAATCCATCGTCAGGTTCTGCTTTTGCACCACTTCCTTGTAGACCGCCAGTTCGGCCTTGATCTCTTCAAAGAAATGCTCGGGCGTGTCGGCCACGATCAGCGAGCCGGTTTCCTCGATGCGCTTCTTGATGGCGGGGTCCTGCAGCACCTTGCGCGTGGCGGCATTGACCTTGTCCACGATTTCGCGCGGCAGGTTCTTGGGGCCGACGATGCCGTAGTAGGCCATGCGGTTGACGGGGGCCAGGCCCACTTCCTTGAAGGTGGGCACATCGGGCAGCGCTGCCAGGCGCTGAGGCGCGGCCACCACGATGGGCACCAGGCGCTTTTCCTTGACGAAGCCCAGTGCGGAGGGCAGGTTGTCGAAGATCAGCGGAACCTGGCCGGCCACGGCGTCGTTCAGCGCGGGGCCGCTGCCACGGTAGGGCACGTGGGTGATGTCGGTGCCCGTGGACAGCTTGAACATCTCCATCATCAGATGGGTGATGCTGCCGTTACCGGGCGAGGCGTAGGAGTACTTGCCGGGGTTCTTCTTCACCTCGGCCAGGAACTCCTGGTAGTTCTTGCCCGCGAACTTGGGGTGGGCCGCAATGATGTTGGGCGTGGCCGCGATGTTCACGATGGGCGTGAAGTCTGTCAGCACGTTGTACGGGATCTTGGGGTTGATCGCCGGGTTGGTGGCCGTGGTGGACACGGTGGCGATGCCCAGGCTGTAGCCGTCGGGCTGGGAGCGCGCCGTCTCGGCCGCGCCGATGCTGCCGCCGCCGCCGCCCTTGTTCTCGACCACCACGGGCTGGCCCAGGGCGCGGCCCAGCGGCTCGGCCACGATGCGCGCGATCAGGTCGGTGGTGCCGCCGGCCGCGAAGGGCACGAGCAGCTTGATGGGTTTGGCAGGGTAGCCCTGGGCATGGGCTGCGCCCGACAGCGTGAGGGCGCCGAGGATGCCGGCGAGCGCGATGCGAGTGGTGTGAGTCATGGTGTTGTCTCCTTGAATGGATGTTGTGAGCGTTTGTTGTGAGGCACCGACGGGTGGGAAGGCTGGGTTTTTTTAAGACATTCGTATGGCGGTGCTTGAGGAAAAAGATTTGGAGGAGGCGGTGTTGCCTGGCGCAGGCGATCAGACCACGCCGCGCGAGCGCAGCGCCTGGATGGCCATGGGCGCAATGCCCAGCTCGCCCAGCACTTCATCGGTGTGCTGGCCCAGGGAGGGCGGTGCGCTGCGCAGCACGGGCGGGGTGTCGCTCAGCCGCATGGGGCTGGCCACGCCGGCGATGCGCGAGATGCCGTCGCCGGCCTCGCGCGGCAGCTCGACGCGTATGCCGCGTGCGCGCACCTGCGGGTCGTCGAAGGCCTGGGCGATGGTGTTGATGGGGCCGCAGGGCACGGCCTTGTCTTCCAGCAGCGCAATCCATTCGGCCGTGCCGCGTGTCTTCATGAGGGGCACCATCCGCTCCAGCAGCGCCTGGCGATTGCGCACGCGCGCGGTGTTGGTGGCAAAGCGCTCGTCCTGCGCCCAGCCGGCTTCGCCGACGGCGGCGCAAAAGCGCGCGAACTGGCCGTCGTTGCCAATGGCCAGCAGCACGTTGCCGTTGGCCGTGGCGAAGTCCTGGTAGGGCGCCAGGCTGGGGTGGATGTTGCCGGCGCGGCCCGGCGATTCGCCCGTGGCCAGAAAGCCGGCGGCCTGGTTGGCCAGCACGGCCATGCCCACGTCGAGCAGGGCCATGTCGATGTGCTGGCCCCGGCCCGAGGCCTGGCGCGCATGCAGCGCGGCCAGGATGGCATTGCTGGCATACAGGCCCGTGAAGACATCGATCACGGCCACGCCCACCTTGAGCGGGCCGCCTCCGGGCGCCTCGTCGGCATGGCCGGTGATGCTCATCAGCCCGCACATGGCCTGCACCATGAGGTCGTAGCCCGCGCGCTCGGCATACGGGCCGGTCTGGCCGAAACCCGTGACCGAGCAATAGATCAGGCGCGGGTTGAGCGCCTTGAGGCTTTCGTAGTCCAGCCCGTACTGCGCCAGGCCACCGACCTTGAAGTTCTCCACCAGCACATCGGCCCCGGCCGCCATCTGGCGAATCAGCTGCTGCCCATCGGGGGTGGACATGTCGATGGTGACCGAGCGCTTGTTGCGGTTGCAGGCCGTGAAATAGCTGGCCTCCTGCGTGGCCTGCCCATCGTCGCGCGGCAGGAACGGAGGGCCCCAGTGGCGCGTGTCATCGCCGGCCACGGGCCGCTCGACCTTGATCACATCGGCACCCAGGTCGGCCAGCGTCTGCGTGCACCAGGGCCCGGCCAGCACGCGGGAAAGATCAAGCACCTTGATGCCAGCCAATGCGGCCGGCGCGGAGGATGTGGAGGACATGAGAGGGAAGAAATATGAGCGCGCCCGATGCCGCTGGTAGTTCAGCTCAGGGCTTGAGCTTCCATCACCCATAGCGTGTGACATGGGCGTGGAGCAGGCCAGGGACGCCGAGCAAGAGCCGCCTCGCGGCGAGGGCGTCGTCCCCCTCCGCGAAGCGAGAAGGGGGAAGGCGCGAAGCGCCTCAGGGGGTCAGTTGGCAAAAGCTGCGATGCCAGTCTGCGCCCGGCCCAGGATCAGCGCATGCACATCGTGCGTGCCTTCGTAGGTGTTGACCACTTCCAGGTTGACCAGGTGGCGGGCCACGCCGAACTCGTCGCTGATGCCGTTGCCGCCCATCATGTCGCGCGCCATGCGGGCAATGTCCAGCGACTTGCCGCAGTTGTTGCGCTTGATCAGCGAGGTGATCTCGATCACGTTCTGGTGCTCGTCCTTCATGCGGCCCACGCGCAGCGCGGCCTGCAGGCCCAGGGTGATCTCGGTCTGCATGTCGGCCAGCTTCTTCTGCACCAGCTGGTTGGCGGCCAGGGGGCGGCCGAACTGCTTGCGGTCCAGCGTGTACTGGCGCGCCGTGTGCCAGCAGAACTCGGCTGCGCCCAGGGCGCCCCAGGCAATGCCGAAGCGTGCGCTGTTCAGGCAGGTGAAGGGGCCCTTGAGGCCGCGCACCTCGGGGAAGGCGTTTTCCTCGGGGACGAAGACATCGTCCATCACGATCTCGCCCGTGATGGAGGCGCGCAGGCCCACCTTGCCGTGGATGGCCGGGGCCGACAGGCCCTTCATGCCCTTGTCCAGGATGAAGCCGCGGATCTCGCCCACATGGCCGTCCTCGGTCACTTCCTTGGCCCAGACCACGAACACGTCGGCCACGGGGCTGTTGGTGATCCACATCTTGTTGCCCTTGAGGCGGTAGCCGCCGTCCACCTTGTAGGCGCGGCTGGACATGCTGCCGGGGTCGGAGCCGTGGTCGGGTTCGGTCAGGCCGAAGCAGCCGATGAACTCGCCGCTGGCCAGCTTGGGCAGGTACCTGTTCTTCTGGTCTTCGGTGCCGAATTCATTGATGGGCACCATCACCAGCGAGCTTTGCACGCTGGCCATGGAGCGGTAGCCCGAGTCCACGCGCTCGATCTCGCGCGCCACCAGGCCGTAGCTGACATAGTTCAGGCCCGCGCCGCCGTACTGCGTGGGGATGGTGGGGCCCAGCAGGCCCAGCTCGCCCATCTCGCGGAAGATGCTCACGTCGGTCTTTTCATGGCGGAACATTTCCAGCACGCGGGGTGCCAGCTTCTCCTGGCAGTAGGCATGGGCCGCGTCGCGGATCATGCGCTCGTCTTCGCTCAGTTGCTGGTCGAGCTGGAAGGGGTCATCCCATTGGAAGCTGTTGCGGGCCATGGCGTGGTTTCTCCAAAAACAAAGAGGTCAAGGGCGGGTCGCTGCCATATGCCAAAGCCGGGCAGGCTGTGACCATGGAGCGTTGTTGCGACGCATCTTAGAAGCGGGCCTGCGCGTGGCGCAAACGATGTTTGTTCATCCATGAATGCGTAAAACGCATGTATGAATGGGTTGTTGCGGGTTATTCCCTATGATGTGAGGCTCTGAAGTGCATTGAATTCATGAGATATGCGTAGAGCCCTGCCATCCACCCAAGCCCTTGCCTGCTTCGAGTCGGCCGCCCGCCACATCAGCTACACGCGTGCGGCGCAGGAACTGTCGCTCACGCAAAGCGCGGTATCGCGCCAGATCATTGCGTTGGAAGAGTTCCTGGGCGTGCAGCTGTTCCGGCGCACGCGCCACGGCGTGCTGCTGACGGAGGCCGGCACGCAGTACGCCCAGCAGGTCTCGCGCTGGCTGCACGGCCTGGAACGCGACACGCTGGACATCATGGCCCACCAGGGCGAGGGAGGCCCGCTCAACCTGGCGGCCGTGCCCACCTTCGCCACGCGCTGGCTGCTGCCGCGCCTGCCGCAGCTGGCGCGCGAGCATCCCGAGGTCACCGTGCACATCGATGTGCAGACGCGGCCCTTCCTTTTCGCCGATACCGTGTTCGACGCCGCGCTCTATGCAGGCACGCCCGAGCAGGTGGCACGCTGGCCCGGTGTGCAGGCGCAATGGCTGATGGACGAAGAGGTGGTGCCCGTGTGCAGCCCGCAACTGCTGGCCACGGCCCAGGCACGCGAGCCGGGCCGCGCCTGGCTGCCTGTGGGGGCGGACATCGTGGCCCGGATGCCGCTGCTGCAGCAAAGCACGCGGCCCTACGGCTGGCAGCAGTGGTTCGATGCCATGGGCGTGGCCGCGCCGCGCGCGCTGGATGGCATGCGGCTGGAGCTGTTCTCCATGCTGGCCGTGGCCGCCAGCCAGGGCCTGGGCGTGGCGCTGATGCCGCCCATGCTGATCGAGCAGGAGCTGGCGCGCGGCGACCTCATCATTGCCTGCCCCCAGCCGCTGCGCGGCAACCGCGCCTACTACCTGGTCACCCCGGCCCTGGCGCCCGATGCCCAGCCCGCGCCCGCCCTGCGCGTGTTCTCTTCATGGCTGCAGCAGCGCGCCAGGGAGCACCGGCCTGCCTGAAAATTAAGCAGGCCTTGGATTGTTCAACGATGACAGTCACTTAACTGACTTATCCTTGCTGCTGGCGGCGCTTGTCCACAGGCTTGTGGGGGTGTCTCTGGGGAAAACCCGTAATCGCGCTCAGAACCAGGGCAGCACGGCCAGGCACAGCGGCATGACCACGGCCGTGGCCACGCCGTTCAGGCCCATGGCCAGGGCAGAGAAGGCGCCCATGGTCGGATTCACCTGCAGCGCGCGTGCCGTGCCGATGGCGTGGGCCGTAAGTCCCAGGGCAAAACCCTGCACGGCCGGGTCATCGCTGCGCACCAGGCGGATCAGCAGCGGCGCCATCATCGTGCCCGCAATGCCGGTGATGGCCACGGCCACGGCCGCCAGCGAGGCCGGACCGCCAAAGCGCTCGGCCATGGGCAGGGCGATGGGAATGGTGGCCGACTTGGGCGCCAGCGCCACCAGCGTCTGCACCGTGGCGCCCAGGCTCCAGCCGATCAGCAGTGCCGACAGCAACGCCACCACGCAGCCCACGGCCAGCGCCACGCTGATGGGCAGCCACAGCGCGCGGATGCGCTCGCGCTGGGCGTACAGCGGAATTGCCAGCGCGACGGTGGCCGGGCCGATCAGCAGTCCCAGCAGCGAGACGCCGCTGCGGTAGCTGGCATAGGAGGTGCCCGTGGCCAGCAGCACGCCCACGATGACGACCACGGCCGTGAAGACGGGAATCAGGAGCGGATGGTTGCCGCTTCTGCGGTACAGCGCCATGGCCGCCAGGTAGACGGCCATGGTCAGCACCAGCCAGGGCAGGTGGGCGGTGGAGGCATTGCCGGACAGCGACTGCCAGGCGCTGTGCCAGTGGGTGGTGAGCGCGTTCATGCCTTGTCTCCCTGGCTGGCGGCCGCCTCTCGGGCGCGCTGGCGCTCCAGGCACCAGCGGAAGGTGAAGGCCGTGGCCAGGAAGGTAATGGCTGCACCCGCCACGCAGGCGATCACGAAGGGCTGCCATTCGCGCGACAGCCGGTCGAACTCCAGCATCACGCCTGCAATGACGGGAATGAACAGCAGCATCATGTTCTGCAGCAGCACGCCGGCGGCCTTCTCCAGCGACTCGGGCAGGCGGCCGTGCAGCAGCAGCGCCGCCAGCAGCAGCAGCGTGCCCACGAGCGCTCCCGGAAGCGGCAGCCCCGTGAGCTGGACGATGGCCTCTCCCAGCAACTGGAAGGCGAACAAGGCGGTGATGGCGTACAACATGAAAACCTGAATCCCTGGAGCAGATGGCAAGAGCGGACAGCAGAGGGCGGCGGCAAGAGAGCGGGCTGCCCGTTTCCCGGACAGGGCAGTGCCCTGGCACCTGTGGGACGCCGCCGCAAAGCGTGCCATCATCGCCCACATCGCGAAAAAAGGTGCGGACACCGATTGCGCGGCGTCCCGGCCAACGCTATGTTGGGACCCATGCCTTGGGCAGTGCCGGGGCATGAGACTTTGAATAGCGAAGGAGTAGCGATGGCCGAAACCACATATCACGCACCCGTGTACGAGCCGACGGTGGATGAACTCGAAGTGCTCAAGAAGCTGGAAATGGGCGAGCCCGTGTCGCTGGAAAGCGCGGCGCGCGAGCATATGTCCAAGAGGCTGCGCGAGCGTGGACTGGTCGAAGTGGACAGCAGCCATCAATGGCACATCACGGCGGCGGGCCGCGCCCAGATCCGCCGCTCCGATGCCTGAGGCGCGGCGCGGCAGGTGACCCCGGTTTCAAGGGTTTTCCCTTGGATTCAGGGGCTGCCTGATTTGCAGGCAGCCTAGCTTGCGGCCAGTGAATGCAAGCACTTGGACGCCTCGTTCACTTGCTGTTCACTGAATATCCACAGGGTTGTTCAAGGGTTCTGTGGAGAAATAAAGCCACCCCAGGGTGGCTTTTTTCATGGGCATCACCAGGCTTTTGCAGCGGGCGCACCGGGCTGGTGCCCGCGCCGGAAATTGGCTGCATGGCGATGGTGCAGATACCGATTTTCAGAGGGAAGGTGCCGGATTTCGCGCACTGGGCAAGGCTAGGGGGCAGGCCGCGGTGGGGGCGATTCGAGGCGGGCTGGACATGCGCCTGATTGCAGTCCGTTTCCGCCTTGGAGGTGGCTTGATGCCAAAGTTGTACACAGGTTGGGTGGTGTGCGGGTGAAAGCGCGCAGGGGCTATCCCGCCCAAGGCATGAGGACGCAGGATCTGGTCAGGCTGGAGGCCTTGAATTGCAGTGCAGCCGCTGAAAAGGGCTGGTGCAGGAAGGAGGGGTGTGCGGACACTGTGAAGACAGCGGCCGGAAAAGAAATAGCCGAAAAAGCAGCGGACTGCTTTTTCGGCTACGTAATCTCTGGTGCCCGGGGCCGGAATCGAACCGGCACGCCTTGCGGCGGGGGATTTTGAGTCCCCTGCGTCTACCAATTTCACCACCCGGGCTACTTAGCGCAGGGGCGAATTATGGCACAGTGTGAGGCTATGAAAATTTATCCGACCATCGAAGACGCCATCGGCCGCACGCCCCTGGTGGCATTGCAGCGCATCGGTGCGCAGTCTCGCCAGGAACGTGGCAACGTGGTGCTGGGCAAGCTGGAAGGCAACAATCCGGCCGGTTCGGTCAAGGACAGGCCGGCCCTGTCGATGATCCGCCGCGCCGAAGAGCGCGGCGACATCAAGCCCGGCGACACGCTGATCGAGGCCACCTCGGGCAATACCGGCATTGCGCTGGCCATGGCCGCCACGATCAAGGGCTACCGGATGGTGCTGATCATGCCCGAGGACCTGTCCATCGAGCGTGCCCAGACGATGAAGGCCTATGGCGCCGAGCTGATCCTCACGCCCAAGAGCGGCGGCATGGAATATGCGCGCGACCTGGCCGACCAGATGGTGGCCCAGGGCAAGGGCGTGGTGCTCGACCAGTTCGGCAACCCCGACAATCCGCGCATCCACTACGAGACCACGGGCCCCGAGCTGTGGGAGCAGACCGGCGGCGAGATCACGCATTTCGTGAGCGCCATGGGCACCACGGGCACGATCACCGGCGTGGCGAAGTTCCTCAAGGAAAAGAACCCTGCCATCCGCATCGTGGGCGCCCAGCCGGCCGAAGGCTCGCGCATCCCTGGCATCCGCAAGTGGCCCGAGGAATACATGCCCAAGATCTACGACGCCTCGCTGATCGACGAGACCGTGCTCGTGGGCCAGGACGATGCCGAGGACATGGCGCGCCGCCTGGCGCGCGAGGAAGGCATCTTTGCCGGCATCTCGGCTGCCGGCGCCTGCTGGGTGGCCCAGCAGATTGCCGAGCGCGAGAACAACGCCACCATCGTCTTCGTGGTCTGCGACCGCGGCGACCGCTATCTGTCCACGGGCGTCTTCCCCGCCTGATACAGCGACAGGCCCGCCTTCCGGCGGGCCTTCCTGTTTGCATTGAGCCAGGACAGCAAAAAACCAGGAACAGCCCCATGCACTATGAAACCCGCTATTGCACGCACTGCGCCACCCCCCTGCAGTGGGTGATCCAGGCCGAGGACGGCGGCGATGTATCGCGTCTGCGCTGCCCCGAGTGCGGCTGGACGCACTGGAACAATCCCACGCCCGTGCTGGCCGCCATCGTGGAGCTGGACGGCAAGGTGCTGCTGGCGCGCAATGCGGCCTGGCCCGAGAAGGTCTTCGGCCTGATCACGGGCTTCATGGAGGCCGGCGAGTCGCCCGAGGAGGGCGTGGCGCGCGAGGTGGCGGAGGAAACCGGCCTGAAGGCCGAGTCGCTGGAGCTGATCAGCGTGCATGAGTTCCTGCGCATGAACCAGGTGATCATCGCCTTCCATGTGCGCGCCAGCGGCCAGGTCCGGCTGTCGCCCGAGCTGCTGGAATACCGCCTGCTGGAGCCCGAGAAAGTCCAGGCCTGGCCTTCGGGCACGGGCATGGCGCTGGCCAAGTGGCTGCGCAGCCGGGGGCATGATCCTGTGATCCGTGACTTCTGGAAGCGTGCCGAGCAGGCCCAGGAGGCTGAAGCGAGTCGCGCCGATCAAGACACTGCTGCCGGCCTCAGCCGCGATGCCGCCTAGAATCCCAGGCTCAAGAGGTGCATCCGATGGAAATTCACAAGGAAATCGACACGCGCGGGCTCAACTGCCCGCTGCCCATTCTCAAGGCCAAGAAGGCGCTGGCCGAACTGGACAGCGGCCAGCTGCTCAAGGTGGTGGCCACGGATACCGGATCGCTGCGCGACTTCCAGGCCTTCGCCAAGCAGACCGGCAATGAACTGGTGGAGCAGCAGACCGTGGGCGCGGAGTTCATCCACATCCTGCGCCGGCGCTGAGCGGCTGCACGCGGCTCGCTCCAAAGAAAAAGGCCTGCTTTCGCAGGCCTTTTGCATGGGGCAGGGGCGGCTCTGAGGCCCGGCCTCAGATGCTCAGGCCCTGCAGGTATTCGCGGAAGCTCGCGCCCACGTCCTCGTGCTGCAGCGCCAGCTCCACCGTGGCCTGCAGAAAGCCTTCCTTGCTGCCGCAGTCGTAGCGCTTGCCCTGGTACTGGAAGGCGTAGACGGCTTCATGGGCCATCAGGCGTTCGATGGCGTCGGTCAGCTGGATCTCGCCGCCCACGCCCTTGGGCTGGTTGCGGATCTCCTCGAAGATGGCTGGTGTCAGCACATAGCGGCCGGCCACGCCCATGCGCGAAGGCGCCTTCTCGGGCGCGGGCTTTTCGACGATCTTCTCGATGCGCATCAGCGCGCCGCCGGCCGGCTCGCCGGCCACGATGCCGTAGCGCTTGGTCTGCTCCAGCGGCACTTCCTGCACGGCCAGCAGGGAGCGGCCCTGTTTCTGGAAAGCCGAGGTCATCTGGGCCATCACGCCCGGGCCGCCAGACTCGCCCACCATCAGGTCGTCGGCCAGCAGCACGGCAAAGGGCTCGTTGCCCACCAGCGGCTCGGCGCACAGCACGGCGTGGCCCAGGCCCAGGGAGCGCGGCTGGCGCACGAACAGGCAGTTCATGTCGGCGGGGCTGATGCTGCGCACCAGCTCCAGCATGGCCTGCTTGCCGGCGTTCTCCAGTTCGTTTTCCAGCTCGTAGGCGGTATCGAAATGGTCCTCGATGGCGCGCTTGCTGCGGCCGGTGACGAAGATCATGTCGCGGATGCCGGCCTCGTAGGCCTCTTCCACGGCGTACTGGATCAGCGGCTTGTCCACCACGGGCAGCATCTCCTTGGGAGAGGCCTTGGTGGCGGGCAGAAAGCGCGTGCCGAGCCCGGCAACGGGAAACACGGCTTTGCGGACACGGGTCTGGGTGCTCATAAACGGATCTTTCAACCCAGGCGGGCGAGTTGTTCCTGGATGCGAATCAGCGTTGCTCCGAAGTCGGCCACGCGCTTCTTTTCCTGGTCGATGACGGCCGGGGGTGCCTTGGCCACGAAGGCCTCGTTGCCCAGCTTGGCATTGGCCTTGGTGATCTCGCCTTCCAGGCGTGCGGCTTCCTTGGACAGGCGGGCCTTTTCGGCCGCCACGTCGATCTCCACGAACAGCGCTAGGCGCGCCTCGCCCACCACGCAGACGGGCGCGGCCTGGGCGGCCTCGGCCCAGGCGGCTTCGTCGTCGAACACCTTGACTTCGCTGAGCTTGGCCAGGTTCTGAAGCACGGCGGCGTTGGTGCGCAGGAACTGCGCCTCGTCGGCCGAGCTGGCCACGGCCAGCAGCGGCAGGCGCTGTGCGGGCGACACGCCCATCTCGCCGCGCAGCGTGCGGCAGGCGTCGATCATCTGCTTGATGCGGCCCACGTAGGCGATGGCGGCTTCGTCGATCTTCTCGGGCTGGGCCTCGGGGTAGCGGGCCACGGCCACGGACTCGCCGGGCAGGCCGGCGACCGGGGCGACCTTCTGCCACAGGGCTTCGGTCACGAACGGGATGATGGGGTGGGCCAGGCGCAGGATGGCCTCCAGCGTGCGGATCAGCGTGCGGCGCGTGGCGCGCTGCTGGGCCTCGCTGCCGGTCTGGATCTGCACCTTGGCGATTTCCAGGTACCAGTCGCAGAACTCGTTCCAGACGAAGTCGTACAGCGCGTTGGCCACGTTGTCCAGGCGGAATTCGGCAAAGCCCTTGGCCACTTCGGCCTCGACCTTCTGCAGCTGCGAGGTGATCCAGCGGTCGGGCTGGCTGAACTGCATGTAGCCCGCGAACTCGCCGCCGGCCTGACATTGCTCCTTGGTGTGGGGCAGCAGGCCGCAGTCATGGCCTTCGCAGTTCATCAGCACGAAGCGGCTGGCGTTCCACAGTTTGTTGCAGAAGTTGCGGTAGCCCTCGCAGCGCTTGCTGTCGAAGTTGATGGAGCGGCCCAGCGAGGCCAGGGCCGCGAAGGTGAAGCGCAGCGCGTCGGCGCCGTAGGCGGGAATGCCCTCGGGGAATTCCTTTTGCGTGTTCTTGCGCACCTGGGGGGCGGTCTCGGGGCGGCGCAGGCCCTGGGTGCGCTTGTCCAGCAGGGTGTCCAGGTCGATGCCGTCGATCAGGTCCACGGGGTCGAGCACGTTGCCCTCGGACTTGCTCATCTTCTTGCCCTGGGCGTCACGCACCAGGCCATGCATGTAGACATGGCGGAAGGGCACGCGGCCCGTGAAGTGCGTGGTCATCATGATCATCCGGGCGACCCAGAAGAAGATGATGTCGTAGCCCGTGACCAGCACCGAGCTGGGCAGGTAGAGGTTGTAGTCATCGTCGGCCGCCTCGGTCTGGTTCGGCCAGCCCATGGTGGAGAACGGCACCAGGGCCGAGGAGTACCAGGTGTCCAGCACGTCCTCGTCGCGCGTGAGCGTCTTGCCGGGGGCCTGGGCCTGGGCTTCTTCCTCGGTGCGGGCCACGTAGACCTTGCCGTCCTCGTCGTACCAGGCGGGAATCTGGTGGCCCCACCACAGCTGGCGCGAGATGCACCAGTCCTGGATGTTGTTCATCCACTGGTTGTAGGTGTTGACCCAGTTCTCGGGCACGAACTGCACCTGGCCGCTGGAGACGGCATCGATGGCCTTCTGCGCGATGGACTTGCCGGTGGCATCGCCTTCGCCGACCTTGTTCATGGCCACGAACCACTGGTCGGTCAGCATGGGCTCGATCACCTGGCCCGTGCGCGTGCAGATGGGCACCATGAGCTTGTGCTTCTTGGTCTCGACCAGCAGGCCGGCCGCGTCCAGGTCGGCCACGATGGCCTTGCGCGCCACGAAGCGGTCCATGCCGCGGTACTTCTCGGGCGCCTCGTCGTTGATGGTGGCCGTCAGCGTCAGCACGCAGATCATCGGCAGGCCGTGGCGCTGGCCCACGGCGTAGTCGTTGTTGTCATGCGCGGGCGTGACCTTGACCACGCCCGTGCCGAACTCGCGGTCCACGTAGTCGTCGGCAATGATGGGGATCTCGCGGCCCACCAGGGGCAGGATCACGGTCTTGCCGATCAGCGCCTGGTAGCGCTCGTCCTCGGGGTGCACCATCAGGGCTGCGTCGCCCAGCATGGTTTCCGGGCGCGTGGTGGCCACCACGAGCTGGCCCGAGCCGTCGGCCAGCGGGTAGGCGATGTGCCACAGCGAGCCGTCCTTTTCCTCGTTCTCGACCTCGAGGTCGGAGACGGCGGACATCAGCTTGGGGTCCCAGTTCACCAGGCGCTTGCCACGGTAGATCAGGCCCTGCTGGTACAGGCGCACGAAGGTCTCGTTGACGATGGACGACAGCTTGTCGTCCATGGTGAAGTACTCGCGGCTCCAGTCCACGCTGTCGCCCATGCGGCGCATCTGGCCGGTGATGGTGTTGCCGCTCTGGTTCTTCCACTCCCAGACCTTGCTCACGAAGTTCTTGCGCGCCTCGGGAGGCGTCGAGCCCATGTCGTGGCGGCTGGCAATGCCCTGCTCCTGCAGCTGGCGCTCCACCACGATCTGCGTGGCGATGCCCGCGTGGTCGGTGCCGGGCACCCAGACCGTGTTGTGGCCCTTCATGCGGTGGTAGCGCGTGAGGCTGTCCATGATGGTCTGGTTGAACGCATGGCCCATGTGCAGCGTGCCCGTCACATTGGGCGGTGGCAGCTGGATGGAGAACGAGGGCTGGGATGCATCTGCCTGGCCCGTGCCGCGCACGCCGGCTGCGCCGTAGCCGCGCTTTTCCCATTCGGGGCCCCATTGGGCCTCGATGGCTGCGGGTTCAAACGATTTGGACAGGCTGTCGAGGCCTGGCTGGGCAATGGTGTCGCTCATGGCTTGCTTGCGGGGAATTGTGCGAATGGCGTTTGGCAAATGAAAACGGCATCCGTTGAAGGGATGCCGTCTGCATATGCGAAATGGATGACGGTTTGACGGGGATTCTACCGACCCCGTCCGCCTGCCTGTTCGCCGGGTCTTATTCAGGCCGCTGCGTCGGGGACGAACTCGGGCCGGTCGTTGCTCTGGGGCTTGAGCGGCTGGGCGGCCTTGCCTTCGGCGCGTTCCTTGCGCCATTGCTCCTTGCGTGCCGTCCACTCGTTCAGGCGGGCGTGGGCGGTGGTGCTTTCGCGCGCCATCTGCACTTCGTCGGCCAGCTGGGCCGACAGCTCCAGGCGGATGCCGTTGGGATCGAAGAAATAGATGCTCTTGAAGATGTGGTGGTCGGTCACGCCCAGCACCTCGATGCCATGCGCCACCAGGCGGGCCTTGGTGTTCTCCAGTTCCTCGACGGTGTCCACGCGGAAGGCGATGTGGTTGATCCACAGCGGCGTGTTGGGCGAGGGCAGGGCCTTTTCGTCGTCGCCGATGTCGAAGAAGGCGATGAACGAACCATCCTTCAGGCGGAAGAAGAAGTGCGTGTAGGGGCAGTACTCGCCCGTGCTGGGCACGTAGTCGCTCTGGATGATGTGGTAGAGCGGCAGGCCCAGGATGTCCTCGTAGAAGTGGCGGGTCTCCTCGGCATCGCGGGCCTTGTAGGCGTAGTGGTGCAGCTGCTGCACGGCGGCGGGCGGTGGCAGTGTGGACAGGTCGGGACGGGCGCTTGTGTTCATCGAATGTCTCCTTGGTGGATGTCTTGATTCTACTATTCGTAATCAATTTACCTAAATGAAATGTTGCGATGGATGCAGGGATATGCGCGCTGCGGTGTCCGGGCCACCTGCGGTGCCGAGTTGCCGCCAGCACTTGACCTTCAAGTCACTTCACGCTTTCTCATCGAGGTCCGATCCCCCCGCTTGCCATGGTCGCCATGGATGCGGCGGCCCTCTGTTCACAACCGTTTTCAAGTCAAGGAACCTCATGAGCGACAGCCATCAGCACGGCGACGTGCGCGCCCTGCCGGAATCCCGTCTCTGGTTTGCCTTCGGATTGACCGGCACCTTCATGGTGGTGGAGATCATCGGCGGCATGGTCACGGGCAGCCTGGCCCTGATCTCCGACGCCATGCACATGCTGACCGATGCGATGGCGCTGCTGCTGGCCCTGGTGGCCATACGCGCCGGCCGCAAGGCAGCCGACCTGCTGCGCACCTACGGCTATGCGCGCTTCGAGATCCTGGCCGCCGCCGTCAATGCACTGGTGCTGCTGGGCGTGGCCTTCTACATCCTGTATGAGGCCTACCGCCGGCTGTCGGCACCCGCGGAAATCCAGTCCCTGGGCATGATGGCGGTGGCGGCCGTGGGGCTGGTGATCAACCTGCTCTCCATGCGCCTGCTGTCGGGTGGCAAGGACGAGAGCCTGAACGTGAAGGGCGCGTACCTGGAGGTATGGGCGGACATGCTGGGCTCGATCGGCGTGCTCGCCGGTGCCGCGCTGATCTGGCTGACGGGCTGGCGGTGGATCGACTCGGCGGTGGCCGTGGGCATCGGCTTCATGGTGTTCCCGCGGACCTGGACCCTGCTGCGCGAGTGCATCAATATCCTGCTGGAAGGCGTGCCCTCCGGGATGAACCTGCAGGCAGTGCGCGAGACGATTGCGGGCACGGCGGGCGTGGCAGCGATCCACGATGTCCACCTGTGGGCGGTCACGCAGAGCAAGCCCATGCTGACCGGCCATGTGGTGCTGCTGCCCGGCGCGGACGGCGAGCAGGTGCGTCGCGATATCGAAGACAGGCTGCAGGCCGGCTTCGACCTGCACCATACGACGCTGCAGATGGAGCGCGAGGACCGCTCCCCGGCAGAGCACATCCACTAGGATGCCAGTCTTCATGGACCACACCCGGAGTGCACCGATGCTTGAGCTTCGACCCAACTGCGAATGCTGCGACAAGGACCTGCCGCCAGAGTCTGCCGAGGCCCGCATCTGCACCTTCGAGTGCACGTTCTGTGCCGGCTGTGCGGATCATGTGCTGCACGGCGCCTGCCCCAACTGCGGTGGCGAGCTGGTGGCCAGGCCGCGCCGGCCGGCGGACAAGCTGGAGCGGTATCCGGCCTCGACGAAGCGGGTGCTCAAGGCCGGCGGCTGTGCTGTACGGGCCTGATCGGGCGCGGAGCCATCGATTGCAGTACCCGTACCACGATGGATTGCTGGAGCAGGTGCGCCTGGATGTGGCGGCCCGGAGCGTGGAACTGCGTTTCTTTCTCTATGCCGTGTTCGACAGGCCGCAGGCCAGGGTAGCCATCCGCCTTGAACGGATCGTCAACTTTCCTGCCGTGCAGGCGTACTTTGCCGACGTCCAGCGCGACGCAGCCGCAGAGATGGATGACTGCCTGGACCGCTGCGAAGTGCTGCAGCGGGATACGAAGAGGCCTTCGTCAGCAATGGCGCAGCATCTGTTCTTGCAGCTGTCCCACTACGGGCGGCTGAAAATCCACTGCGAATCCGTTGTCGAGGAGCTTGTTCCAGAGCCGTAGCGGACCGCTGCGGGTTTATGCCGTGAAGACGGGGCGCCTGCGGCCACGGAACGCAGCCTCCACCACCAGCACGGCTGCAAAACCCATCACATAGGCCAGCACATCCCACCAGTCGGCCGTGCTGCCCAGCACGATGCGCAAGGCGCGGTTGGGAATGTGCAACTGGAAGGTCGATGCCAGGAACTGGCCTAGCTCCACCAGCAGGCCCACGCACAGTGCGGCCGATGCCAGCGTCAGCACGCGCGCGGCGATCACGGTCTTGAACACGGCATAGACCCAGGCCACGGCCAACACATCGCCGAAGAAGCTGCGCACCCAGCCCCAGCGTGCGCCGACGGTGGCCAGCAGCACGAGCAGGACAAACAGGGCCACCGCCCACACCAGGGAAACAGGATCAAAACGCCATCGCATGGCCGCCATCATCGGGCCAAAAGCGGGTCCGGTCAGCGAGCCGGGTGCGCAGTGCCTTGCGCAGCGGTGGCCAGCGGGTGCGCTATCCCGCCATCGCCGTAGCTGCCCACCACGTGGGCGATCACCACCTGGTAGCCCTTGAGCCAGCGCGCCTGCTGCCGCTTGGCCTCTATATGCGCAGGGTGGCGCATCAGCTCTTGCAGCGCCTCCCAGGTCTGCCAGTAGTAGACGTTGGAGACCAGGCCTGTGGCGGGGTTCTCCCAGGCCTCTTCGCCCAGGTAGCCGGGGATGGCGCGGGCGATCGCGGCGATCCGGCCGTCAAGGGCATGGAACTGCGCGTCGTATTCGCCCGGCGCGAAGGTGAAGGTGGATGTGTACATCGGTGGTTGGCAACCTGTGTGAGGGTGGCTGGCGCTAGATGCGCGGCGCCGCATCCATGGCGCTGGCCAGCGGCTCCTGTCCGCGCTCGCGCAGCGCGCCGATGGCGCCGTCCAGGTCGCGGGCCTGCCGGTTCTGGCTGAGCTTGGCCTTGCCCTCCAGGCGGGTGATGCGGATCTGCAGGCCGACGATGGCCTGCAGCATGCCGTCGATGAATTCACGCGGCGAGTCGGACATCTTCCAGGGCTGGGCCTGCGATGCCTCATGGACCCGCGTGAGCTGCCCGACCAGGCCGCGCACGAATTTCTCGTCGTCATGGATGCTGATTTGCCCGTGCACATGCACGGCCTCGTAGTTCCAGGTGGGCACCAGGCGGTGCGTCTCGTGCTTGCTTGGATACCAGCTGGGCGAGATATAGCCTTCGGCACCACGGAAGACGACCAGCACCTCGGCGCCGTCGCGGCACTGCTGCCAGATGGGATTGGCGCGGGCCACATGGGCGCTCAGCGTGCCCATCTCCCCTGGGGCCGCATCCAGCAGGAACGGCAGGTGGTTGGCGTCCAGCACGCCGTTGGCCTGGGTGACGAGCGTGCCCAGGGGGTGGCTGCGGATCAGGCCGTGCAGGCTGTCGGAATCGGTGAGGGAGAAATGGGCGGGCGTGTACATGGAGCTTGGTGCAACGGTGGACCGGCATCGGGGGAAACCGGACTATCCACCATCCCTGGCACAATGAAAAATCCAGTTTCGTGATTTTTTGGAAGACCAGTTGAAGTCCCATTTCGCTGCCGATACCGGGGCTGCGCCCGGCGCCCGCCGCATCCACGAATGGCTGAAATCCCAGATGGCCGACGGCAGCCTGGCCGTGGGCGCGCGCCTGCCTTCCACCCGCGCGCTGGCGCTGGACCTGGGTGTGTCGCGCACCACCATCACGGCGGCCTACGAGCAGCTTGCGGCCGAGGGCTATCTGGAGACTGCACAGGGCGCCCGGGCGCGCGTGGCAGCTGGCGCGGAGCAGCGCAGCCGCGCGCCCCGCATTGCGGCTGCGGCGCAGGATTGCCGTTCCCGCCTGTCTTCCTATGGACGGCGCGTGGATGCGCTGGCGCAGGCCCAGCCCGCTCGCGCCGGGGATGAAGGGCCTGCCGTGATCGACTTTCTGTACGGCGCCCTGGCCTTTGATGACTTTCCCACGCTGGCCTGGCGGCGCGCCTACAACCGCGCCATCGTGCAGCGCCAGTCCTCCCTGTCCTACGACGCGCCCGAAGGCGAGCCGGCGCTGCGCATGGCGCTGCAAGGCTATCTGCGAAGGGCGCGGGGGCTTGTCTGTTCGGCCGATCAGATCGTGGTGGTGCAGGGCTCGCAGCAGGCCATCGACCTGTGCGCGCGCGTGCTGGTCGATCCGGGCGAGACCGTGCTGATGGAAGAGCCCTGCTACCTGATGGCGCGCCGCGTGTTCGAGGCCCAGGGCGCATGCCTGCAGGAAATGGCCGTCGATGAACAGGGCCTGGATACCTCGGCGCTGGTCGGGCGCCAGGCGCGTCTGGCCTATGTCACGCCCTCGCACCAGTTTCCGCTGGGCGGCGTGCTGCCCATAGGCCGCAGGCAGCAGTTGCTGGCCTGGGCGCGCGCCACGGGTGCCTGGATTCTGGAGGACGACTACGACGGCGAGTTCCGCTACGGGCTGCGTCCCATCGACGCCCTGCAGTCCATTGACGAGGTGGGTTGCGTCATCCATGTCGGCACTTTCTCCAAGGCCTTGTCCCCGCAGATGCGCATGGGCTACCTGGTGCTGCCGCCGTCCCTGGTGCCCGTGTTCCGGGAAGCCCGTCGGCTGGCCGACCGGCATGCGCCGCGCCTGGACCAGCTGGTGCTGGCCGCGCTGATCGAGGACGGCAGCTACGAGCGCCATGTGCGCGCCGTCCGCCGCCGCAACGAAGGCCGCAGGGCGGCATTGCTGCAGGCGCTGGAGCGGCACCTGCCGGGCGCGGTGCAGGTCGAAGGTTCGGCCTCCGGCCTGCATGTGGTGGCCTGGGTGCCTGCCGTGCACCAGCGCGATGAGATTGCCCTGGTGCGTCTGGCGCGAGAGCGCGGCGTGGGCGTGCGCCCCATCTCGCCGCTCTATGCGGCCGGTGATGCCCATCGCCGCCAGTCCTGCGCCGGGCTGGTCCTGGGTTATGCGAGCCTGCAGCCGCAGGCCATCGAGCAAGGGGTGCTCAGGCTGGCGGGCGTGGTCAGTCAGTGGCAGACCCAATCCGCAACGCAAAAAAGCCCGTGACCGGGGTGCCGGTTCACGGGCCTTGGGTGCCGACGCCCCTAAAGGCGCTTTGCCCAGCGCGGTCTTACTGCTGCTTGACCGCTTCGATGGACATCACCAGGCGCACTTGCTTGGGGAAGCCGTAGTCCACGCCGTAGTTCACGCCGAAGGCGGTGCGGTCGATCACGGCCTCGAAGTCGCCGCCGCAGGTCTCGCGCTTTTGCAGCATGGCGTTGGGGTAGCAGGTGAACTTGTTGGCCTTGATGGTCACGGGCTGGGTCTTGTCCAGGATGGTCAGCTGGCCGGTGACTTCCTTGAGCTTGTCGCCGTCGAAGACGAACTTGTCGGAGACGAACTTGGCCTGGGGGAACTTGGCCACGTTGAAGATGTCGGCGCTCTTGAGGTGCTTGTCGAAGGCGGCGGTGCCCGAGCTCAGCGAGTCCATTTCCAGCACGACTTCGACCTTGCCGGCCTTGGCATCACGGTCGAATTCCACGGTGCCGCTCTTCTTGTCGAAGCGCACGCGGTTGGTCGAGGCACCGTTGTGGTCGATCTCGAACGTGGCGAAGGTGTGCGTCGGGTCGATGGCGTAGGTTGCGGGAGCCGCCTGGGCAGCGGTGGCGAACAGGCCGGCAATGGCCAGGGCAAACACGGAAGTGCGCATGAAAGAACTCCTAGGTTGGGGTTGCACGAAACGGAAAAGAAAAGGGCCAATGCTGGGCAAGAGTGCCGCTTACAGCTTGCCCACGCCGGTCAGGGCCAGCTTGAATTGCACCTGGACCTCGTCGGCCACCATGGAGGTATCGCCCCATTCGCCTTCGCCGATCTTGAACTGCAGGCGCTTGAGCGGCAGCGTGCCGGTGGCCGTGGTCGTGGTGCCGGACTGTGCCAGTTGCACGGGAATGCTCACGTTCTGGACCTGGCCCTTGATGCTGAGCTTGCCGTCCACCTGGTACTTGCCGCCGCCCAGCGCCTTGACGGCCGTGGAGTCGAAGACGGCCTGCGGGAATTTGGCGACGTTGAACCAATCGGCCTTGGGCAGCTCGGCATCGGTTTCCTTGGCGCCCATGGTGGCGCTGCCGGTGTCCACGGTGAAGCGGATCTTGCTGGTGTCGGGCTTGGCCGTGTCGAACTGGACCTGGGCATCGAATTTCTTGAAGTGGCCCTGCAGGGGCACGCCCATCTGCTTGGCCGTGAAGTTCACGGCGCTCTGGGCGGGAACGAGCTTTTGCTCGGCCAGGGCCGCCTGGGAGGTCAGGGCCGCAGCGGCCAGGGCAATGGTGGTCAGCGTGGCGGAAAAGCGCATGGCAGGACTCCTTTGGGGGGCGGGAAACATTCGATCGGGGATGGCTGGGGCGCGCGCAGCGCGGTGCGCAGGCCCTGGCTGGGGGAGAAAACTCAGGCGCGGCCCGGCAGCATGCGCGAGATGAGGCCGTCGCGGTCGATGAACTGGTGCTTGAGGGCGGCGCCCACATGCATGGCGATCAGCGCGACCAGGGCCCAGGCCGCCCAGCCGTGCAGGGGCTTGAGGGTTTCGGCCAGCTCGGGGCTTGCGCTCACGAAGTCGGGCAGGGGCAGCACGCCGAGGAAGACGATGGGAAAGCCGGCCGCCGAGCTGTAGGCCCAGCCCAGCAGGGGCACGGCAAAGAACAGCAGGTACATGGCGTGGTGGGTGCCGTTGTGGGCCCAGTGCTGCCATTGGGGCATGGCGCGGGCCACGGCGGCGGGCAGCTCGGGCGGGCGATGGGTGATGCGCCAGACCAGGCGCAGCAGGCTCAGCGTCAACAGCGTGACGCCCAGCCACTTGTGCCAGTTGTAGAGCTTCAGGCGCGAGGGCGAGAACGGCAGGCCTGTCATGTACCAGCCCAGGGCCAGGGCGGCGATCAGGCCCAGGGCCAGCAGCCAGTGGGCAGCCATGGCCACGCCGTTGTAGCGCGTGGCTTTGGAGGAGGATTTTGCTGGCGCGTTGGCGCGGGCTGAGGACTCTGTCATGGATGGCGGCAGGCTTTGGAACCGTTCAGGGCCCCTGCAAAGGGGCCCTGGATGGCAAGAAAGGGTGCGGTGCGCTCTGCGTGGACTTCGTGCACTGCGGACAACGTGCAGTGTAGGAAGCGGCAAATCCAAAAGAGTTCAGCGGTATTGACGGCTCGATTCAAAAAAGATGAAGGCTCGCCGTGCCGCGCGGAGGGCTCAGGGCCGGGTCGGATCGGCAGGCAGCACGACCACGGACTGCGCTGCCTGCTTCCAGGCGGCAGCCGCTGCATCGGCATCGCCGCGGTGCTCGGCCATCAGGGCCAGGCGCTGCCAGGCGCGGGTGCGCAGTGCGCTTTCCTGCAGGTGGGGGGCTGCGCGCAGCAACAGCTGCTGGGCCTTGCCCCAGAGCTGGCGCTGCACGCATGCCATGCCGGCCAGGTATTGCAGGCGGGCTTCGCGCGGATGGGCATTGCTGGCCGCCTCGATGCGAGCCAGCCAGGCGCCGTCCAGGCCGTCCAGGCAGGGCTCCAGCACCTGGACCAGGCGCGGCAGGTGGGATTCGCTGCGCGGGCCTGCGTGGGACAGCAGGCGCTCCCACACGGGCAGCAGCCAGGCACGGGCCTGGGCGGCCTCGCCGCCCAGGGCCATGAGGCGCGATGCGGCCGGCAGCGCAATCTCGGGCATGGCGCGCTCTTCCGTGTCCAGCGACAGCCAGAAGTGCTGCAGCTGCGTGGTGTCGCGTGCCTCGTTGATGCTCTCCAGTACCAGGCCGCGCACCACGCTGGCCGCGGCCGCGGGCGAGAAGGCGCGATGCTTGGCCAGCAGTCGCGCCGTGTCCAGCGCCGTCGATGTCTGGCCTGCCAGGCGCGATGCCTTCAGGCGGATGCGCAGCGCGATCGTGCGGCGTGCCGCGCCCTGGGGCAGTTCGGCCAGGCGGCGCAGCGCGTCGGATGCGTCGCGGTCGTCCAGGGCCCAGCGCGCGGCGCGCATCTGTGCGCCTTCGCGCATTTCCTGCTCCTGGGCGTTGCCCTGGGCCGGTGCGTTGGCCAGGACCTCACGCCAATGGTGGTCGCGCTGCTGGCGGTCCTGCAGTGCATGGGAGGCATCGGCGGCCACCATGTGGGCGGCGGCGCGCAGCCGCATGCCGTGCGGCACGGCGGCATGGGTCTCGGCCAGGGACTCTTCCATGGCCAGGGCCGCCAGCGCGGACTTGCGTGCGCGCAGGAAGCGGCCGGCCTGCTGGTGCGACAGGGCTTCCAGCAGGCTGTGGTGCATGGCGCGCTCTTTCTGCTGGCTGCGCCAGCGCCGCGCCTGGTGCGGCATCTGCAGCAGCGCGGCCAGCGCGCGCAGCGCGGCATACAGCAGCACGAAGGCCAGCACGATGATGGCAATGGCCAGGTTCAGTGACAGGTCCAGGCGGTAGGGTGCCCAGAACAGGGTCACCGTGCCCTGGTTGGAGCCCGCGAACAAGGCGGCCGCAACGGCCATGCCGAACAAACCGATCAACCACAGTGCAGCGCGCATTCGTCTGTCTCCCGGCTGCTCAGCGGCCTGCGGCCGCTGTTGCCAGCGCCGCCAGGGTTTCCTGCAGCGCAGGCTGTTCGGTGGTGCGCAGATTGGCCTGGATCTGCTGCAGCTGGGCCTGCACGATCTGGGTGCGCCGCGCGGCAGGATCAAAGTACTTGTTCACGGCCATCCCGGAAGCGGCCAGGTCGGCCCGCGCCGCATCCCACTGGCGCGACAGCAGGGCCAGGCGCGAGTTCAGCAGCTTGAGCTTGAGGTTCTCGCGCAGGAAATAGGCCTGTTCCGGCGCCAGCAGGATGGCGTCCGGGTGGTCTATGCGGCTGACGCGCAGCAGGTCCTGGGCTTCTTCGCGCACGGCCGTCCAGCCGCGCTCGCCCCAGGATTGCCACCAGCGCCATTCGGTGGGGCTGCCCTCGATGGGGGCGGGCTCGGGCTGGCGGGCCGCCTGGCCGGCCACGCCGCGATGGCGGCTGGCGCGTGGCTGAGCCACGGCGTTGAGCAGGGGCATCTCGTCGACCAGGCGCACCAGGTCCTCGATGCGCGTGAGCAGGCCGGCGGTGTCGGTCACGCTCATGCGGGCCAGCCGTTCCAGGTCGCGGTCCAGCGCGCGCATGACCGGGGCCAGCCGGGGCTGGGCGGCGCGTTCAATGCGCTGGCGGGCGTTCTTGAGCGTGGCCACCAGCGGCTGCAGGCTGCCGGACAGCTCGGCCTGCTGCTGTGCCAGGCGGATGGAGGATTCGATGTCCACCACCAGGTTTTCGTCGCGCGAGCGCGACATGCTTTGCAGGAGTTCGTCGAGCTGCGTGCGCTGCAGAGACAGCTCGGCAATGCGCGCCTCCATGACCGAGGTGCGCGCCGCGCTATCGCGGGCCAGGTCCTGGGCATCGCGCGCCAGGGTGCGGGCCTCGACCGACTGGGAGCCGGACTGCGCGGACTGGCGCGCCAGCTGTTCCTGGATATTGCCCAGGCGCTGCCACAGCATGCCGCAGGCAATGAGCGCCGCGACGGCCACGGCGCCCACGCCGTAGACCAGGGCCGAGGAGCCGCCGCGCAGTTCTGCAGCGGGGCTGCTTTGGGCGGAGCCGGCTGCGAAGGCTGCTGCGGAGGATGCGGGCGTTAGGTCCTGCGGGGTGGGGCGGTCTTGCGCTGCGTCGGAACTCATGGCGACGATTCTATCGACGCAACCACGTCCTCCAGAGCGGGCCGGCATTGCTTGACATCTCCGAATCCCATGTGTCTTGCCTGGGCAGCGATTCGCTCGTGCGTAGCGAGCGCTCGCGCTTTTTGCCACGATTGGCCCGGCAGGAGCTGTTGCAGGTTGGCAACGGATTCGGCGCTGCTGAGCAGCCACAGCGTGCCATCTTCGGCCGCCAGGCGTGCCAGTGCCGTCTGGGCTGCATCCCAGGCAGGCAGTTCGCGCTGGTACACGGCCAGCATTTCGACCTGGGCACCTGCCTCGCGCAGGCGGGCGGCCAGCCAGTCGCGGCCGGCGCCTGCCGTGGCCGGCACGGTCCTGGGCGCTCCTGCCTGGCTGTCGCCACGCACGATGAGCACGCGGTCGCCCGCATGGATCTGGTCATGCACGCGCTGCCATAGCGTTTCGGATTCGAACTGGGCGGCGTCCGGTGGCGGGCCGTCGATCTGTGCTGGCGCAATGCCCAGGGCCAGCAGCGCCTGGGCGGTGCCGGGGCCGGGCGTCCAGGCGCGGGTGGAGGCCGGAAGCCGTGCGGGGTCGGTGCCGAAGAAATGCTGGACGGCGTTGCCGCTGACGAACATCACGGCGCGGTAGCCCGGGCCTTCGCGCAGCGCGTTGCGGGCGGCCTGCAAGGCCTGTTGCGTGGCCGCATCGCGGCAGGGGCCTATGGCCATCAGCGCCAGCGGCTGGGCCGGAAGGCCCCGGGCCTGCAGCGCATCCACCCACGCGGCCGCGTCATGGGCCGGGCGGGTGACGAGTATGCGCGGTGGCATGTGGGCGTGCCGTCTAGAGCTTGGGGACCGGCTGGGCGCCCGCCGCCTGCAGCAGCGCAGCCACGTGCTGGCCCAGTGCGTCGGCACTGGCGAAGTCGGTGACGGTGGCATCGGCGTGCACCTGCACCAGCGGCAGCCGGCCTTCCGGGTCTCCCCAGGCTGCGTCCAGGCGCAGTTGCTGGCCGTCGAAGGTGCCGTGCGCCGCCAGCGGCATGGAGCAGCTGCCGCCCATGCAGCGGCTGACGGCGCGCTCGGCGGTCACGGTCAGCCAGGTGGTCTGGTGGGCCAGCGGGGCCAGGGCGTCGATCAGGTCCTGGCGGTCGGCGCGCACCTCGATGCCCAGCGCGCCCTGGCCTGCGGCAGGCAGCATGCCGGCGGGCTCGAACCTGGCGCGGATGCGGTCGGCCAGGCCCAGGCGCATCAGGCCTGCGGCGGCCAGCACGATGGCGTCGTAGTGGCCTTCGTCCAGCTTGCGCAGGCGGGTGTTCACGTTGCCGCGCAGCGGCTCTATCCTCAGGTCGGGGCGCAGGGCCTGCAGCAGTGCCTGGCGGCGCAGGCTCGATGTGCCGACGACGGCGCCCTGCGGCAGCTCGGCCAGCGCGGCGTAGCGATTGGAGACAAAAGCGTCGCGCGGGTCTTCGCGTTCCATCACGCAGGCCAGCACAAAGCCTTCGGGCAGCTCCATGGGCACGTCCTTGAGCGAGTGCACGGCGATGTGGGCGCGCCCTTCTTCCAGCGCCACTTCCAGTTCCTTGACGAACAGGCCCTTGCCGCCCACCTTGGACAGCGTGCGGTCCAGGATCTGGTCGCCCTTGGTGGTCATGCCCAGCAATTCCACTTCATGCCCCCGGGCGCGCAGCAGTGCCTGGACATGCTCGGCCTGCCACAGTGCCAGCTGGCTCTCGCGCGTGGCGATCACGATGGAGTGGGGGATCAGTGGTTTGGTATTCATCAGGAGCCTCGGGGGGAGCGCGGGATGCTAGCATGCTGCGCCGCAGTAAACCCGGCACCAGGACCGAAGCCCAAGCAAACCGATACGCTGACCGATTCCAGGAGATTCGTTGATGGCCACCGCCCCCCGCAAGAGCAATGCGCGAGATGACAGGCGTGATGACAAGCCTGTCCGCAAGACGGACAAGGACCTGCCGCTGATCGAGGACATACGCCTGCTGGGGCGCATTCTGGGCGATGTGATCCGCGAGCAGGAAGGCGTGGCGGCCTTCGAGCTGATCGAGCAGGTGCGCCAGCTGTCGGTGACCTTCCGCCGCGATGCCGACGAGACCGCCGACCGCGCGCTCAAGCGCCTGCTCAAGGGCTTGACCACGGACCAGACGGTGAGCGTGATCCGCGCCTTCACCTATTTCAGCCATCTGGCCAACCTGGCCGAGGACCGCCACCACATCCGCCGCCGCGCCGTGCACGAGCGCGCGGGTAACACGCAGGAAGGCAGCATCGAAGTGGCGCTGGCGCGGCTGCGCTGGGCCGGCATCTCGGCCGGCACCGTGGCGCAGACGCTGGCCAGGAGCTATGTGGCGCCCGTGCTCACGGCCCATCCCACGGAAGTGCAGCGCCAGAGCATCCTGGTGGCCGAGCGCGACATCTCCCAACTGCTGGCCGCGCGCGAGGACATCGTGGCCCGCGCCCAGCTGTACAACAGCGCCAAGGACGCGCTCACCCCGCGCGAACTCGAACGCAACGAGGCCCAGCTGCGCGCCCGCGTCAGCCAGCTGTGGCAGACACGCCTGCTGCGCTACTCCAAGCTCACCGTGGCCGACGAGATCGAAAACGCGCTGTCCTACTACGAAGCCACCTTCTTGCGCGAGATTCCCAAGCTGTATGCGCAACTGGAGCAGGAGCTGGGCAACACCCTGCCCGTGCACAGCTTCCTGCGCATGGGCCACTGGATCGGCGGCGACCGCGACGGCAACCCCAATGTCACGGCCCAGAGCCTGGAGCTGGCGCTGTCGCGCCAGGCCGACGTGGCGCTGCGCCACTATCTGCGCGAGGTGCACTACCTGGGCGGCGAGCTGTCGCTGTCCCAGCGCCTGGCCGATGTCACGCCCGAGATGCAGGCGCTGGCAGAGCGCTCGCCCGACACCAACGAGCACCGCTCCGACGAACCCTACCGCCGCGCGCTCACCGGCATCTACGCGCGCCTGGCCGCCACGCTCAAGGTGCTGACCGGCGGCGAGGCCGCGCGCCATGCCGTGGCGCCGCAGAACGCCTATGCCTCGCCCGAAGAGTTCCTGGCCGACCTGCGCGTCATCGACGACTCGCTCAGCCGCAACCATGGCGAGGTGCTGGCGCCCCAGCGCCTGCGTCCGCTGATGCGCGCCGTGCAGGTTTTCGGCTTCCACCTGGCCACCGTGGATCTGCGCCAAAGTTCGGACAAGCATGAGGAGGTGGTGGCCGAGCTGCTGGCCACCGCGCGCCTGGAGCCCGACTATTCGGGCCTCCAGGAAGACGCCAAGTGCGCCCTGCTGGTGCGCCTGCTGGAAGAGGCGCGGCCGCTGCGCGTGGTGGGCGCCGACTATTCCGAGCATGCGCGCGGTGAACTGGCCATCTTCGAGGCCGCGCGCCGCCTGCGCGCGACCCTGGGCGCCGAGGCGATACGCCACTGCATCATCAGCCACACCGAGTCGGTCAGCGACCTGCTGGAAGTGCTGCTGCTGCAAAAGGAGGCGGGGCTGCTGCGCGGCACGCTGGACGACGGCGCCGTCTGCGACGTGATCGTCGTGCCGCTGTTCGAGACCATCGGCGACCTGCGCAGCGCCGCGCCCATCATGCGGCGCTACTTCCAGCTGCCCGGCGTGGCGGCCATGGTGCAGCGCAGCGGCGGCGAGCAGGACATCATGCTGGGCTACAGCGACAGCAACAAGGATGGCGGCATCTTCACCAGCAACTGGGAGCTGTACCGCGCCGAGATCTCGCTGGTCGAGCTGTTCGATGATCTGGCCGACAGCCATGGCATCAGCCTGCGCATGTTCCATGGCCGCGGCGGCACGGTGGGCCGTGGCGGCGGCCCCAGCTACCAGGCCATCCTGGCGCAGCCCCCGGGCACCGTGCGCGGCCAGATCCGGCTGACCGAGCAGGGCGAGGTCATCGCCTCCAAGTACGCCAACCCCGAGATCGGCCGGCGCAACCTGGAGACCCTGGTGGCCGCCACGCTGGAGGCCACGCTGCTGCAGCCAACCAAGCCGGCCACGCGCGCCTTCCTGGACGCGGCGGCGTTTCTGTCCGATGCCAGCATGGGTGCCTACCGCGCCCTGGTGTACGAGACTCCCGGCTTCACCAGCTACTTCTTCAGCAGCACGCCCATCCGCGAGATTGCCGAGCTGAACATCGGATCGCGCCCGGCTTCGCGCAAGCCCTCGCAGAAGATCGAGGACCTGCGCGCGATTCCCTGGGGCTTCAGCTGGGGCCAGTGCCGGCTCACGCTGCCGGGCTGGTACGGCTTCGGCGCGGCGGTGCAGGCCTTCATCGGGCAGCCGGGCAAGGATGGCAAGGCCCAGCTGGCCCTGCTGCAGAAGATGTACCGCCAGTGGCCGTTCTTCCGCACCCTGCTGTCCAACATGGACATGGTGCTGGCCAAGAGCGACCTGAACCTGGCCTCGCGCTATGCCGACCTGGTGCCGGACGCACGCCTGCGCCGCCGCATCTTCAGCGCCATCGAGGCCGAGTGGCACAGCACCGTCGATGCGCTGGCGCGCATCACGGGCGACAAGCAGCGCCTGGCCCACAACGAGGCGCTGGCGCGCTCCATCCGCCACCGCTTTCCCTACATCGATCCGCTGCACCATCTGCAGGTGGAACTGGTGCGCCGCTGGCGCGGCGGCCAGACCGATGAGCGCATCAAGACCGGCATCCACCTGTCGATCAATGGCATTGCGGCCGGCGTGCGCAATACGGGCTGATCGAGGGCGCGAGCGGGCCGGGAGGCCCCTCGCGCCGCCATGCGCAGGGCGCCGGCCGGCCGCCGTGTAGGATGTGCTTCGGACAGGGGCGCATGACTCCTGCCGGGAAGTGAAGGGTGGGAGCTTATGGGCAACAAGACGCCATGGCCGGGGTTCCCGGACATGCAACTGTTCCTGACGCAGCGCCTGGCCAGGCTGGCCGGTGCCAACTCCATGCGGGCCATACGCGAAGGCCTGCTCTGGCTGGTCCCATGCCTGCTGGTCTCGGCCCTGTTTCTCATACTGTCGGCGCTGGCGCAGATGTCCGGCCAGCCCGAGCCCGTGGTGCAGCTTCTTGCGGGCCTGCATGCGCAGATCGGCAGCATCCTGCCGCTGCTGGTGGCCGCCTCCATCGGCTACATGCTCTCCATACGCCACAGGCTGCCGCGCCTGCCGGTGACCTTTCTGTGCTTTGCCCATGTGCAGATGGCCATCTTCCTGCTGCGCGAGCATCCGCGCGCGGCCGCCACGCTGGTGCTGTTCATCGCCATAGCCTCGCCCCTGATCACCGTGCCGCTGATGGCCAGGCTCAGCGCCATGCGCTGGACGCGCATTGCGCGCACGGGCTTTGTGGGCGAGAACGTACGCGAGGTGATGAACCTGGTCGTGCCCGGCTCCATCGTCGCGCTGCTGCTGGTGGTGCTGCTGCTGGGCCTGCAGCAGGTGCTGCCCGATATCACCCAGGCCGAACTGCCGCTGGCCATCGCCACCCCCGAGAGCCCCTATCGCAGCGGGCTGACGCTGACGCTGCTCAATTCCGTGCTCTGGTTCTTTGGCGTGCAGGGCTACTACGCCATGCAACCCTTCTTCCAGGTGCTGGACCAGGCCGTGCTGGCCAACGCCGCCGCCGTGGCCAAGGGGCTGGTGGCGCCCTGGGCGCTCAACGGCGGCCTGATGGGGTCCTTCGTCTTCATCGGCGGCTCGGGGGCCACGCTGTCACTGGCGCTGGCCGTGCTGCTGTTTTGCAAGGGGCGCGGCCTGCGCATGCTGGCGCTGGCCGCGCTGCCCATCTCCCTGCTCAACGTCAACGAGATCCTGCTGTTCGGCCTGCCGGTCATCCTGAACCTGCGCCTGCTCGTGCCTTTTCTGGCGGTGCCCGCCATCAACCTGGTCGTGGCCGTCACGGTGGTGCAGGCCGGCTGGGTGGCTCCGGCCTCGATGGTGCTGCCCCTGACCGCGCCCGTGGTCTTCAATGCCTACGTGAGCACGGGCGGCGACATGGGCGCCGTGGTGCTGCAACTGGCGCTGACGGTGTTGGGGGCGCTGGTCTATGCGCCTTATGTGCGCTCCATCGACCGGCTGGGCCAGGACGATGGCGCCATCGTGCTGCGCGCGCTGGACACCACGTTCTCCCGGCTGCCCGAGGAGGCAGGCCTGGTCACGCGCGATCCGCTGGTGCTGGCGCACGAGACCCAGGCCCGGCGCGAGACCATGCTGTCCCATATCCGCCGCATCAGCGAGTACGAATTCCACCTGGAATTCCAGCCTCAGGTCTCGCACCGCAGCGGCTTGTGCCTGGGCTGCGAGGCCCTGTTGCGCGCCCACGATTCGCAGGGCAGGCTGCAGCAGCCCGGCGGCTTTCTGCGCTGGCTGGGTGATGCCGGCCTGATGCGCGAGGTCGATCTGTGGGTGGCGGGCGCTGCCGTGCGCCAATGCCGGCTGTGGCGCCAGCACGGTTTTTCCCTGCCGATCAGCATCAATGTCACGGGCGCCACGCTGACATCGCCCGAGTACTGCTCGCGCCTGCTGATGCTGCTGGCGCAGGCCAGGGGCCAGGTGGGCGTGGAGATCACGGAGGAAGCGCTGGTGGGTGATGTGGAGGCGATCCGCAAGGCCATAGGCCAGATCCACGCGCTGGGCGCCAAGGTGGCCATAGACGACTTCGGCACCGGCTTCTCGTCCATGAGCTACCTGCACCAGTTCGACGTGGATGCCATCAAGATCGACCGCAGCTTCGTCGTGGCCAGCGGTCATGCCAAGGGCGCGCTGGTGCTGGACGGCCTGCTGCGCTTTTGCGAGGCGCTGCAGTTGAACGTGGTGGCCGAAGGCGTGGAGACCCAGGCGCAGCTGCAGGCCCTGGGCTTCGAGGGCGAGCTGCTGGTGCAGGGCTGGTACTTCAGCCGGGCCCTGCCGGGAGAGCAGTTGCCGCAGTTCGCCAGCGACTGCGCCGCCAGGGCAGGCGGCGAGACGGTCTGAATCCGTGCTGGTGCATCGCTGCGGCGATGCAGGGGCTCAATGCAGCATCAGCGAGCCGGCGCTCTTGCTCTTGCCGGCGCGTGCGGGCGGATTGCACAGGCCGCACTGGTAGTGGCGCTCGTTCTCGTAGGGCTCGGTCACGAACTGGCCCTTGCACACGGAGCACTGGGTGCGGGTCAGCATCTGCGCATCGACAAACTTCACCAGGCGCCATGCGCGTGTGAAGGACAGCAGCGCCTCCAGCTCGGCGGCCTGGATCTGCTCGGTATAGAGACGGTAGGCCTTGGTCAGTTGTTCAACGGCATCCAGCTCGGCGCCCTTGGACAGGTATTCGTAGATATTCAGGAACAGCGAACTGTGGATGTTCTCCTGCCAGGTCAGGAACCAGTCGGTCGAGAACGGCAGCTGGCCCTTGGATGGCGACTTGCCGGCGATCTCCTTGTACAGGCGGATCAGGCGCTCGTAGGACAGCGTGGTCTCGGATTCGAGCACCTGCATGCGTGCACCCATCTCGATGAGCATGGCGGCACGCTCGATCTGCTTGGACTCGTTCAGGACACTTTTGACGGCGGTGGACATGGCGGGCTCCAGAGTTCTTCGGGCGGATCAGAGGACTTCGGAAACGCGGCTGGCCATCAGGATGTTGGCGTGCAGCGTATTGGTCGCACCGTTGCCGATCTTGTTGCTGCTGTGGTTGGTCAGCAAGCTCCAGACCATTTCGTCGTCCACGCGGAAGCTGGCGAGCAGGGTATTGCGCGAGGCCAGCTTCAGCACCTGGGCTGCCGACAGCGCGGCCAGCAGGTCGCAGGATTCTTCGTTCAGTCCCAGGCGGAACACCGCTTCCGCCTTGTCCTGGCGGATCAGGGTCTGGGCCAGCATCAGGTAAGTGAGGTTGGCTTCGCGGATTTCGGCAAGCAGCTGTTCATTGTTCATAGGACCATCCTTTGCATCTCGGCAGCCGCAACACCGGGGTAGAAACAAGATGTTCAACCTGTTGCGATCTGTTGGGATGGATTGTGGAGGAGGGTCCCTGGCCGTTGAAGTCGGGGCAGGTCTGCGCCGGATGTCTGGTTGTGAGACGGCGTTTGTAAGATTTACCTTACACCTGTAGCAAGGTTTGGATGACTCGATTTCGCCCGGCCTCTGCCGTCCGGGGGCCTGGGAGCAGGCCGCTACAGTGGTGTTGTTGCATGTCGGCCTTTTGACACAGTGCTGTCATTGTGCAGCCTCCCAGGGGCGGGCATAAGCCGAATTAGCCGCGCTCCACCGGCCTCTTCGGGTCACTGCACCACTCGCTCCAGCTGCCCGCGAAAAGCCGTGCCGGCGGCAGTCCTGCAATGCGCATGGCCAGCAGGTTGGGCAGGGCGCTCACGCCGCTGCCGCACTGGTGGACCACGCTGGCCGGATCGCGGCCGGCCAGCAGCCGGTCGAACTCGGCGCGCAGCAGGGCGGCGGGCTTGAAGCGGCCGTCGGCCGCAATGTTTTCGGTGAAGGGCCTGTTCAGTGCGCCCGGGATATGGCCGGCCACGGGGTCCAGCGGCTCGACTTCGCCGCGATAGCGTGCCGGCGCGCGCGCATCGACCACGGTCTGGCCTGCGCTGCCCAGTGCATCTAGCACCTGCTGTGCCGTCACCAGCTGCTGCAGCGGCTCGTGCAGCTCGAAGTTGGACTGAAAGCGCGCGCTTTCCTCGCCCGATGCCACAGGCTGGCCTGCGGCCTGCCAGGCCTGGAGACCTCCGTCGAGCACGGCCACATCGCCATGTCCGGCCCACTGCAGCATCCACCACAGGCGCCCGCAGTAGTTGGCGCCGTTGCGGTCATAGACCACGGCCTGCATGTCGTTGGAAAAACCGATCTCCGACAGCCACATGGCAAACAGCTCGCGGCTGGGCAGCGGGTGGCGGCCGCCCGAGGCGGCCTGCTCGCTGGCCGCCACGCTGCCATGTGCGCCGGGCACGCCGTGTTTTGCGCTGAGGTCATGGTCCAGGTCGGCGAAGACGGCGCCGGGAATATGCGCCTGCAGGTACTGCGCCTTGCCGGCTGCGGGTTGGGCCAGGTCGAAGCTGCAGTCAAAGACCATCAGCGGACGGCCGCCGGACTGCAGCGCGGCCAGTTCCTGGACGGAGATCAGGGTCTGGTAGGAGGAGGTGTTGGATGTCATGGATGCGGAACTCCGAAAGCCAGCGCAGGCGGCGGTGCGCCTGCGGCAAAAGGTCCGATCCATTATGCGACGGCCCCAGGCGGGCCGTCGCCGTCAGCCGCGTGAACGCAGGGCCGTGGCCAGTGCGCCGCTGGCCACGATCAGCACGATGCCGGCCCAGCCGATCAGCGGCACGCTTTCGCCGAACAGCGCCAGGCTCAGCAGGGCGGCAAAGACGATGCCCGAGTACTGCAGATTGGCCACCACCAGGGTATTGCGGCTGTTGCCGGCCGAAGCGTAGGCCGCCGTCATGCAGACCTGGGCCACGGCAGCCAGCACGCCCACGGGCAGCAGCCACAGCGCGCGCCAGCCCGGCCAGGCGGACACGCCCGTGAAGCACATGGCCAGGGCGCCGGCCACGGCCGAGCCCAGTGCGAAGTAGAAGACCACGCGCGCCTCGGGCTCGCCCATGCGCGACAGCGTGGCCACCTGCATATAGGCCATGGCGGCGAACACCCCGCCGATCAGGCCGCCCGCGCTGGCCACGAATTCCTGCGGCGCCGCGCTGGGGCGCAGCACCAGGATCACGCCCACGAAGCCCAGGGCCACGGTGGCGACCAGGCTCCAGGGAAACGGCGGCAGTGCGCGCAGCGCATGCGATTCGGGCTGGCGGCGCAGCTGGTGGCGCAGCAGCAGGCCCTGGCCGATCAGAAACACCGCCATCCAGATGCTGCTCATGGAGTTGAAGGTGGCGGCCGTGGCCAGCGGCAGGTGGCCGATGGAGTAGAACCAGGCGCCCATGGAAGTCACGCCCACGAAGCTGCGCCAGGCATGCTCGCGCGGGTAGCGCGTGGCCAGCGAAATGCCCTGGTGGCGCGCCAGCCACCACAGCGCCACCATGCTGACCAGCCCGCGGTAGAAGACGATCTCCGCCGCGTTGAAATCCTGGGAGGCGAACTTCACACACACACTCATGACCGCAAAGACGAATGCGGCCGCCACCATCCACAGGGCTTGCATATTAATGACCGGATAGAGCCGCACAAGGACCGCGGCGCTGGACGAGAAAAGGGTTGGGTTTTGTTTTTGGCGCATGCCGCCTGGCTGTCTACGGCCCGGGGCCGCGGCAGGGGCACGCGCAAGGCACTGTATTGCATAAGCCAAGACATTGGGTCTGCCTCGGGATGCATTGCAGTCGCCAGCCCTGCCCATTGGGCACACCAGGGCGCTTGCATTCAGAAGAGCTGTGCGGCGGGCCTGCCGCTCGATGAAGGCGGCCCGATGCAGGAGGCCCAATGCCGGAGGCCCAATGCAGACGGCCCGCACGAATGCGGGCCGTCGGAAGAGCCGGAGCCGATCAGCGTGCGGGGACTGCGTCGCCCATCACGCCGCGATACCACTCATGGAAGTGCTGCATGCCGTCTTCCATGGGGCTCTGGTAGGGGCCGACCTCGTTGTCGCCGCGCTCGTACAAGGCCCTGCGGCCGGCGTCCATGCGCTCGCCGATCTCGTCGTCCTCGATGCAGGTCTCCATGTAGGCGGCCTTTTGCGCCTGCACGAATTCGGGCTCGAAGGCCGCGATCTCTTCGGGGTAGTAGAACTCGACCACGTTCAGCGTCCGGTCCACCGCCAGCGGGTGCAGGGTCGAGACCGTGAGCACGTGCGGATACCACTCCACCATGATGTGCGGGTAGTAGGTCAGCCAGATCGCTCCGCGTTCGGGCAGCTCGCCGTTGCGGTAGGCCAGCAGCACGTCGTGCCACTTCCTGTAGGTGTCCGAGCCGGGCCGGGCAAAGCCGGGCGCCACGCCCACGGTCTGCACCGAGTACTCCCTGGAAAACTCCCACTGCAGGTCATCGCAGGTCACGAAGTTGCCCAGGCCCGGATGGAACGGGCCCACGTGGTAGTCCTCGAGGTAGACCTCGATGAAGGTCTTCCAGTTGTAGTTGCACTCGTGCATCTCGACATGGTCGAGCACGAAGCCCTCGAAGCTCAGCTGCTCGCGCAGCTTCATGCCGGCGAGGTCGGCCTCGATGTCGCGGCCGTTGTCCTCGAACAGCAGGCCGTTCCACTCGCGCAGCCGGTAGTTGTTCAGGTTCAGGCAGGGATCGTGGCTGAAGTGCGGTGCGCCCAGCAGCTCGCCGCTGGTGCTGTAGGTCCAGCGGTGCAGCGGGCAGACGATGTTGCCCCCCGCATGGCCCTTGCCTTCGGTCATCAGGTTGCCCCTGCCCTTGAGCATCACGGCCTGGCGGTGGCGGCAGACGTTGGAGATCAGCTCCACCTGCCCCCTGGCGTTGCGCACCAGCGCACGGCCTTCCTTTTCCTGGGGCAGGGCGTAGTAGTCGCCTATCTCGGGAACGGCCAGTTGATGGCCCACGTAGCGCGGGCCGCGTTGAAAGATGGTCTCCAACTCACGCTGGAACAGCGCAGGGTCGAAGTAGCTGGAAACTGGTAGTTGGCTTGCGGCCTGCTGCAGTTGAAGACTTAAATCAGACATGGATGACCTGACCTAAAGACTCCCCACAGGGAGGGTGCGCGTGCGCACGGGATTGGAAAAAGCAAAACCGGCCGTTCCTGGACATGGAGACAGGCTTCACGACTTGAAAACAAGCGGCGCCCGAGGCGTCCTGTCTTGTCGGTGAGCCCGACCGCATGCCTAGGCAAGGGGCCGGTTTGGCGGGGAATGGGATTATAGCCCGTGGGGTTATTTCCGGATGCCCGGTACGTGTATTGCAAGCGGCCGATTGCGCCTGTCAAGGGCTGTCCGGTTATTGGCGGCGCGGTCGCGGAGGGACGCCTAGAATCGTCGGTTCCCCACAACGCACTGCCAACGCCACATGCCCAAGGCTGCCCCCAAGGCTCCCGCCGAGCCCACCAGTTACGAATCCGCGCTGCAGGAGCTGGAGCAGCTCATCGCG
Source organism: Delftia sp. WY8 (assembly GCF_018437695.1). Taxonomy (NCBI): domain Bacteria; kingdom Pseudomonadati; phylum Pseudomonadota; class Betaproteobacteria; order Burkholderiales; family Comamonadaceae; genus Delftia; species Delftia sp. WY8. The sequence continues at coordinate 1,703,099 of NZ_CP049795.1, read as the reverse complement.
CAGATCGAGTCGGGCCAGCTGCCTCTGGAGCAGATGCTGGCCGGCTACCAGCGCGCGGCGCAGCTGCTCGGCTACTGCCGTGGCCAGCTCGACGCGGTGCAGGAGCAGGTCAAGGTGCTAGACGAGGGGACCCTGGCCCCTTGGAGCCAGGATTGAAGATTGCCATGAGTGCCCTGATGACTTCCGCTTCCGATGTTTCCCAGGCGCCGGGCCTTGGCGCGCTGGATTTTCCCTGCTGGATGAACGACCGCCTGGCGCGCACCGAAAGCGCGCTGTCCCAATGGGTGGGCGTGGATGCGCCGGCCGGCCTGGGCGAAGCCATGCGATACGCCGTGCTCGATGGCGGCAAGCGCCTGCGCCCGCTGCTGGTCTGGGCTGCGGCCGAGGCCGTGGCCGGCCTGCCGTCGGCCGCCGTGCGTGCCGGCTGCGCCGTGGAACTGATCCATGCCTATTCGCTGGTGCACGACGACATGCCCTGCATGGACAACGACGTGCTGCGCCGTGGCAAGCCCACGGTCCATGTGCAGTTCGGCGAGGCCTCGGCCCTGCTGGCCGGCGATGCGCTGCAGGCGCTGGCCTTCGAGCTGCTCGTGCCCGCGCCCGACGAGGCTGACGGCATGCCCGATGCGCTGCAGGCACGGCTGTGCCGGCTGCTGGGCCGTGCCGCAGGCGCGCAGGGCATGGCCGGTGGCCAGGCCATCGACCTCGCCAGCGTGGGCCTGCAGCTGAGCGAATCGCAATTGCGCGAAATGCACCGCCTCAAGACCGGCGCCCTGCTGCATGCCAGCGTGCTCATGGGCGCAGCCTGCAAGGAGGGCGTGGATGCCCAGGCCTGGCAGGCGCTGTCCGACTACGGGCAGGCGCTGGGCGTGGCCTTCCAGGTGGTGGATGACATCCTCGACGTGGTGGCCGACTCGGCCACCCTGGGCAAGACGGCCGGCAAGGACGCGGCCAACGACAAGCCGACCTATGTCTCGCTGCTGGGCCTGGACCAGGCCCGCGCCCATGCCGACGAGCTGTGCGCCCTGGCGCACGCGGCGCTGGCGCGCAGCGGCCTGCCGGACACGCGGGCCCTGGCGGCACTGGCCGACATGGTCGTGAGCCGCACTCACTGACAATGAAGCACCCCCTGAGTCGCTTCGCGCCTTCCCCCTCTCTACCCGCTTCGCGGGGGAGGGGGACGACACCCTCGCTGCGGGGCGGCCCTTGCTCGGTGTCCCTTGGTGGGGGCGCGCCACTTGCAAGGGTGGCGTTCGATGCCACAGGCAACTGATACGAAAATATGGGCGATGGTCTTGCGGCCATCAAGATATCTAGCATGACCACGAACACCTACTCCCTGCTGCAGACCATCGACGATCCCGCGGATCTGAGGCGTCTGTCGCGTGCCGAACTCAAGACCCTGGCCCAGCAGCTGCGTGCCTATGTGCTCGACAGCGTCTCCAAGACCGGCGGGCATCTGAGTTCCAACCTGGGCACGGTGGAGCTGACGGTGGCGCTGCATGCGGTGTTCGACACGCCCTACGACCGCGTGGTCTGGGACGTGGGCCACCAGACCTATCCGCACAAGATCCTCACGGGCCGGCGCGAGCGCATGGCGTCGCTGCGCCAGTTCGGCGGCCTGTCGGGCTTTCCGCAGCGCGCCGAGAGCGAGTACGACACCTTCGGCACGGCCCACTCCTCCACCAGCATCTCGGCCGCCCTGGGCATGGCCCTGGCCGCCAAGCAAAAGGGCGAGGACCGCCGCGCCATCGCCGTCATCGGCGACGGCGCCATGACGGCCGGCATGGCCTTCGAGGCGCTGAACAACGCCGGCGTGACCGATGCCAACCTGCTGGTCATCCTCAACGACAACGACATGAGCATCAGCCCGCCCGTGGGCGCGCTCAACCGCTACCTGGCCCAGCTCATGAGCGGGCAGTTCTACGCCAAGGCGCGCGACATGGGCAAGAGCGTGCTCAAGCAGGTGCCGCCGCTTCTGGAGCTGGCCAAGCGGCTGGAGCAGCAGGCCAAGGGCATGGTCGTGCCGGCCACGCTGTTCGAGAACTTCGGCTTCAACTACATCGGCCCCATCGACGGGCATGACCTGGACTCGCTGATCCCCACGCTGGAGAACATCAAGAGCCTCAAGGGCCCGCAGTTCCTGCACGTGGTCACGAAGAAGGGCCAGGGCTACAAGCTGGCCGAGGCCGACCCCGTGGCCTACCACGGCCCCGGCAAGTTCGACCCCAGCGTGGGCCTGGTCAAGCCGGCCACGCCCCCGAAGCAGACCTTCACCCAGGTCTTCGGCCAGTGGCTGTGCGACATGGCGGACAAGGACCAGCGCCTGGTGGGCATCACCCCCGCCATGCGCGAGGGCTCGGGCATGGTGGAATTCCACAAGCGCTTTCCGGGCCGCTACTACGACGTGGGCATTGCCGAGCAGCATGCCGTCACCTTCGCGGCCGGCATGGCCTGCGAGGGGCTCAAGCCCGTGGTCGCCATCTACTCGACCTTCCTGCAGCGCGCCTACGACCAGCTGATCCATGACGTGGCGCTGCAAAAACTGCCCGTGGTCTTTGCGCTGGACCGTGCGGGCCTGGTCGGCGCCGACGGCGCCACGCATGCCGGTGCCTACGACATCGCCTTCGTGCGCTGCGTCCCCCACATGAGCATGGCCTGCCCGGCCGACGAGCGCGAATGCCGCCAACTGCTCACCACGGCCTACGAGCAGGACCATCCGGTGGCCGTGCGCTACCCGCGTGGGGCGGGCGTGGGCGTGGCCCCGCTGGAGAGCCTGCAGGGCCTGCCCTTCGGCAAGGGCGAGGTGCGCCGCGAGTCTGCCAAGAAGCAGGTCGCCATCCTGGCCTTCGGCACCCTGCTGTATCCCGCGCTGGCCGCAGCCGAGGCGCTGGACGCCACCGTGGTCAACATGCGCTGGGCCAAGCCGCTGGACGAGGAACTGCTGCGCCAGGTGGCCTCCACGCACGAGCTCATCGTCACCGTGGAAGAGGGCTGCATCATGGGTGGCGCAGGCAGCGCTGTGGCCGAGTCGCTGCAGGCTGCCGGCATCACGCGACAGCTGCTGCAGCTGGGCCTGCCCGACGAGTTCATCGAGCACGGCGATCCCGCCAGGCTGCTGGCCCTGCAGGGGCTGGACGCGGCCGGCATCGAGGCGTCGGTGCGCGCCCACCTGGCGCCCGAGCGCGCCGTGGCCTGAAGATGGGGCGGGCCTGTGCCCCGCGATGGGGCGCATCGCGCATGCCGAGCAGGACTACGCGGGGGAAAACCCCGTCCGCGCTTGCTTTGCGGCGTTTTTAGAATCGATACCACCTGATACAGTGTGAATGCACGTGCGAACGTGCGTTTTTTTTGCCGCCGGGCCCCCAAGGCAGAAGCGGCCCCTCGGAGGGGCAGCGGACCTTGCGCAGCAAGGGGTGGTGGTGGCTTTTTCTGACTGACAACACATCGCGGAGAGACATTCATGGACCGTCGTTCGATCATCAAACATGCGGGAATCGCCGGCGTGCTGGCTGTGGGAGCCGCACCCGCAGTCCACGCCCAGGAGGCGGTCCGCTGGCGTCTGGCCGCGAGCTTTCCCAAGTCGCTGGACACCATCTTCGGCTCGGCCGAAATGTTCTCCAAGACGCTCAAGGCGATGTCGGGCGGCAAGTTCGAAGTCTCGGTGCATGCGGCCGGTGAGCTGATGCCCGCCTTCGGCGTGGTCGACGGCATCCAGAACGGCACCATCGAGATGGCGCTGACGGCGCCCTACTACTTCACCGGCAAGGACTACATCTTCGCCTTCGGCTGCGCCGTGCCCTTCGGCCTGACCGCCCGCCAGATGGATGCCTGGATGGAGCACGGCGGCGGCCGCAAGCTCATGGACGAGTTCTATGCCCAGTACAACATCAAGAGCCAGAGCGCAGGCAACACGGGCACCCAGATGGGCGGCTGGTTCCGCAAGGAGATCAAGTCGGTGGCCGATCTCAAGGGCCTGAAGATGCGCCTGGGCGGTGGCCTGTTCGGCGACGCCATGCTCAAGCTTGGCGTCGTCGCCCAGAACATGCCCGTGGGCGAGGTCTACCAGGCGCTTGAAAAGGGCACGCTGGATGCCGTGGAATTCGTGGGTCCGTACGACGACCAGAAGCTGGGCTTCAACAAGGTCGCTCCCTACTACTACTACCCCGGCTGGTGGGAAGGCGGCGCCGAGCTGGAGTTCTTCATCAACACCAAGGCGTATGCGGCCCTGTCGCCCGAGTACAAGGCCATGGTCGATGCGGCCTGCAACGTGGCGGCACGCGACATGACGGCCAAGTACGACGCCAACAACCCCGTGGCGCTCAAGAAGCTGGTGGCCGACAAGACCCAGCTCAAGGCCTTCCCCAAGGACTTCATGGATGCCGGCTACAAGGCCGTCATGGAGATCATGGCCGAGCATGACGCCAAGTCGCCCATGTTCAAGAAGATCAACCAGAGCCTGCGCACCTTCCAGCGCGACCAGCTGCTGTGGGAGCGCTTCTCGGAGTTCCGCTACAACAGCTACATGACCACGGCCAAGCTGTAAGCAGGTCTGCAGCCAGCAGCACGCACAAGGACGGTCCATGCCTTCCACGCCTGCAGGCCAAGCCCGCGTCCCCTCTGCGAAATGCAGCGGGGACGGCGGGCTTTTTTGTTCCGATGATGTATGTGGGCCGAGCTGCCAAGAGCAGTCCGGCCTTTTTTGAATGCTCTCAAGCAGAGCGAATCAGGAGGAGACAGAGATGGACAGAAGAAAAGCACTCAAGCACGCCGGTCTGGCCGGCGTATTGACTGCCGCAGCGGCGCCAGCCGTTCATGCGCAGGCGGCGGTGCGCTGGCGCCTGGCGTCCAGCTTTCCGCGTTCGCTGGACACCATCTACGGCTCTGCCGAGGTGTTTTCCAAGGCGATCAAGGAAATGTCGGGCGGCAAGTTCGAGGTGTCGGTGCATGCGGCCGGCGAGCTGATGCCCGCCTTCGGCGTGGTCGATGGCGTGCAAAACGGCACGGTGGAGATCGCGCACACGGCGCCCTACTACTTCTTCGGCAAGAACGAGGCCTTTGCCATCGGCGGCGCCATTCCGTTCGGCATGAACTCGCGCCAGCTCACGGCCTGGAACGTGGACGGCAACGGCGGCAAGCTGATGCGCGAGTTCTATGCCGAATACGGCATCGTCAACTTCCTGGGCGGCAACACCGGCGCCCAGATGGGAGGCTGGTTCCGCAAGGAGGTCAAGACGACCGAGGACATCAAGGGCCTGAAGTTCCGCATCGGCGGCTTCGCGGGCCGGATCATCGAGCGCATGGGCGGCGTGCCCCAGAACATCCCGGGTGGCGAAATCTACCAGGCGCTGGAAAAGGGCACCATCGATGCGGCCGAATGGATCGGCCCCTATGACGACCTCAAGCTGGGCTTCAACAAGGTCGCGCCGTTCTACTACTACCCCGGCTGGTGGGAAGGCAGCCTGAACCTCGAGTTCTACGTGAACCAGAAGGCGCTGGCCGCGCTGACGCCCGAGCAGCGCGCCATGGTGCAGGCCGCCTCGCACGAGGCCCATGTGGTCACCCAGGCCCGCTATGACGCGCGCAATCCCGGCGCGCTCAAGCAACTGGTGGCCAGCAAGGCCAAGGTGCTGGCCTTCCCGCAGACCGTGCTCGATGCTTCCTACAAGACCACCATGGCGGTCTATGCGGAGCTGGCCGAGAAAAACCCTGCATGGAAGAAGATCTACAGCGACTACCGCAACTTCCAGCGCGACGAGGTGCTGTGGTTCCGCTTCGCCGAGGCGCGCTACGACGCCTTCATGTCGGCGCAGAAGCTGTGAAGTCGCGGCGCCCTCGGGCGTCATGCGCGAAAGCCGGGCACTGCCCGGCTTTTTTCATGCGCGCAGGGGACCGGCGCACGCCGGGGTCCGAACGAAAAAAGGCCCCGCGGTTGCGGGGCCTTTGCTGTCCTTGAGGGAGCCTGCGATCAGCTGCCGGACTTGCTCTCGCCCGGCGTGGCCGGCTGCTCGCGCTGCAGCTGGTCCTGCAGCGCCTTGAGCGCATCGTCCTCACCGCCCGCCGGGGCCGAGGGCTCGCCAGGGGTGCCCTCGGGTGCGGGGGGCTGGTTCGCGCCGTCGCCGTTGAACATGGGGTCGTTGAAGTCGATGGCCTCGGGCATGGATGCCTCCATCTCCTGGCGCACCTTGTCCAGGTCGTACTCCACCTTCTTGTCCAGCCCGCTGGAGACGATGCCGGGGAAGATGATGATCAGGGCCACCATGACCAGCTGGATCAGCAGGAAGGGGATGGCGCCCGCATAGATCTGCATGGTGGTCACGGGCTCGGTCATCTTCTTGGTGACCTTGTCCACGTAGGCCTTGGCCGGGGCCACGCTGCGCAGGAAGAACAGCGCGAAGCCGAAGGGCGGGTGCATGAACGAGGTCTGCATGTTCACGGCCAGCAGCACGCCGAACCAGACCAGGTCGATGCCCAGCTTGTCGGCCACGGGGGCCAGCAGCGGCACGACGATGAAGGACAGCTCGAAGAAGTCCAGGAAGAAGGCCAGCACGAAGATCATGATGTTGACCACGATCAGGAAGCCGATCTCGCCGCCGGGCAGGGACACCAGCAGCTCCTCCACCCACTTGGGGCCGTCCACGCCCTGGAAGGTCAGGCCGAACATGGTCGCGCCGATCAGGATGAACATCACGAAGCACGACAGCTTGGTGGTGGACATCAGCGCCTGCTTGAGCAGGTCCATGCTCAGGCGGCCGCGCACGAAGGCCATGACGGCCGCGCCCAGCGCGCCCATGGCGCCGCCTTCGGTGGGGGTTGCCACGCCCAGGAAGATGGTGCCCAGCACCAGGAAGATCAGCAGCAGCGGCGGGATCAGCACGAAGGTCACGCGCTCGGCCATGCGGCTGAGCAGGTGCAGGCCCGTGAGCTTGTTGAACATGGCGGCGATGAAGGCCAGCGCCACGCCGAAGCACATGGACACCACGATGGTCTCGTCCAGAGCGACCTTCTCCACCACATCGCCGGACCACCAGGTGTGCAGCTGGGGCATGTACTGGGCGACCACCATCGAGGCCGCCACGCACAGCACGGTCAGCACCAGGGTGGAGGGCAGGCCGGAGTTGCCATTGGGCTCGCGCAGCGTGCGCGCCTCGGGCGGCAGGGCGGGCACCATGGCGGGCTTGAAGATGGCCAGCACGACGATGAACAGCGCATAGAAGCCCGTCAGCATCAGGCCAGGCAGGAAGGCGCCCTTGTACATGTCTCCCACGCTGCGGCCCAGCTGGTCGGCCAGCACGATCAGCACCAGGGACGGCGGAATGATCTGCGCCAGCGTGCCCGAGGCCGCGATCACGCCCGAGGCGACCCGGCGGTCATAGCCGTAGCGCATCATGATGGGCAGGGAGATCAGGCCCATGGAGATCACCGATGCCGCGACCACGCCCGTGGTCGCCGCCAGCAGCGCGCCCACGAAGATCACCGCAAAGGCCACGCCGCCGCGCACGGGGCCGAAGAGCTGGCCCACGGTCTCCAGCAGGTCCTCGGCCATGCCGCTTCGCTCCAGTATCAGCCCCATGAGGGTGAAGAACGGTATGGCCAGCATCGTCTCGTTCTGCATGATGCCGAAGATGCGCAGCGGAAGGGCCTGCAGCAGGGCTTCGGGCAGCACGCCCAGTTCGATGCCGACAAAGGCGAAGAACAGTCCGCAGGCGCCCAGGCTGAATGCCACGGGAAAACCCACGAGCAGGAAAAGTATCAGCCCCGCGAACATGATCGGGGCCAGGTTGTGGATCACGAATTCCATGATGTCTGTTTCCCCGATCAGGCGCCTTGCCCGCTTTTGTCCTTGGCTCCTGCCAGCCCGCGCAGGGCTTCGGCCAGGTCTTGCTCTGCGGTCTTCTCGCCCTTCTTGGCCGTGGGATCGTCGATCAGGCCCTTCAGGAAGGCGATGCGCTTGATCAGCTCCGACATGCCCTGCAGCAGCAGCAGCCCGAAGCCCAGGGGAATCATCAGGTAGACGGGCCAGCGCACCAGGCCGCCTGCATTGCCCGACATCTCGCCGGTCTGCATGGCCTGGATCACGAACGGCGTGCCGAACCACAGGATGGCCAGCGCCATGGGGGTCAGGAAAAAGACGAAGCCGAAGATGTCGATCCAGATCTGCGTGCGCTTGGACAGGCGGCTGGCGATCACATCCACCTTCACGTGCTCGCCCTGCAGCAGCGTATATCCGGCGGCCAGCAGGAAGGAGGCGGCGAACAGGTACCACTGCACTTCGAGGTAGGCGTTCGAGCTGGTGTGCAACACCTTGCGCACGATGGCATTGATGCCGCTGATGACCGTCGAGGCCAGGATCAGCCAGATAAGGCATCGCCCGACCAGGCTGTTGAGCCAGTCGACCCCTCTTGAGAATTTGAGCAAAGCCTGCATGGTGTCTCCAAAAAGTAGGCTGTATTGGGTCCGTCGCCGTACGCCGGCCTGTAGGCCGGCGCGCAGCGCTCTTGTCGGCGCATGGACCAAAGCCGTCGATTCTACGGAGACCCGAACGCCGCAGGCGGCCTGCTCCCCCTAAAAGAAATCCGTGTGAACCCGAGGAAACGTCCCGTTCAGGTTGTCGCGCGGGGCCTGCGGGCGCCCAGTTTTCGGTACATCGTGGCCCGGCTGATGCCCAGCGCGCGGGCGGCCCGGGTCACATTGCCCTGGGCATCCTGCAGGGCCTGCTCGATCAGCACGCCCTCGCTGGCGCGCAGCGGGCTGGCCTGGGCGGCGGCAGCGAGTGCCGCCGTGCCCAGCGCAGGCAGCAGCTGGCGCAGCTGGGGCCCGGGCTGCACCAGTGCCTGCAGCCGCAGGCCCGACCACAGCGGCAGGCGCAGCGGTTCGTTGGGGCGCTGGCGCGCATGCTCCACCAGCGCCGTCCAGGGCATGGCCAGCAGTTCGCTGCAGTGCAGCGGCTGGCCCGGCTGCGCCAGCGGCTGGGGCACCAGCTGGCGCGCCAGGGTATTGCTGCCCGCCACATGCCCTTCGGCGTCCACGGCCAGCAGGCCTTCGCCCTCCTGGCCCAGAGGCCCGCCGGGCCAGTTCAGGTGCAGCAGCAGCGCGTGGGGCAGGGCGCGCAGCAGCCGGTCCTCGATGGCGCGGGCGCAGCGCAGCGCCAGGTGCATCAGCTCGGGCCGCTCGGGCACGTCCACGCCCGTGATGTCCAGCATGCCCAGGCAGCGGCCGTCCGGGGCGTACAGCGGTGCGCCAGCGCAGCTGTAGTGGCGGTTGGCCTCGAAGAAATGCTCGGCCCGGTGCAGCCAGACGGGGCCGTGCTCGGCCAGGGCCGCACCGATGGCGGTGGTGCCCACGCCCTGCTCGGACAGGTCCACGCCCACACGGGCGATGGCCTGCACGCGGATGTCGCTGCGGTCCAGCGGCCCCTGCACGTCCAGCACGGTGCCGTGCGCATCGGTCAGCAGGCTGAAGTAGCGCATGGCGCCCACGGCGCCCACCAGCTGGGTCATCACGGGGTGCGCCGCCTGCAGCAGCGCCTCGTGGCCGTCACGTGCCTGGCGCAGCGCATGCGGCCCCAGCGCTTCGTAGACCACGCGCTCGCCCGGGCGGCGGCCTGCCGCCAGGCAGCGCTGCCAGGAGCGCCACAGCCAGGGCGCGATGCCGGCAGGGGTGGCGGGCAGAGTGGCAGGCGGCATGCCGGCCAGCGCCTGCTCGCCGAAGGCCAGGCTGCGGGCCCGGGCGATCTGCGCGTGGCGCGGATCGGCGGGGCAGGGCTGCGCGGCGTCGGGGCTCAGGGCGAACATGGGGCGGGGACTCCTGTGGCTGGCTGGCAAGGGATTGCGAACGGGCTGGCAGGCGGGCACGGTCGAAGCCGGGGGCGCAGGCGCAAGCGGTGCGGGCTGCGGCTGCGGTGACGACTGTGTCATTTTGAGAATATCCGCGCCGCCCGGCCCGGGCTTGCGGGTCAACCCTAGAACGGGCGCCTGCGGGCAGGGCGACCATGGCAGGCGAGGTTTCCGGCGTTCCCCCACGTTCCAGATCACCGCCGAACACAGGCAGGAGACAGCACGATGAATGTCCAGCTCACCGTCAACGGGCGCGCGCAGCGCATCGACGTTCCACCCAACACCTTGCTCGTGCATGCGCTGCGAGAGCACCTGCGCCTGACCGGCACGCATGTGGGCTGCGACACCAGCCAGTGCGGGGCCTGCACCGTCATCGTCGACGGCCACGCCGTCAAGTCCTGCGCCATGCTGGCCGTGCAGGCCGAGGGCTGCGAGGTGCGCACCATCGAAGGGCTGGCGGATATCGACGGCGGCCTGCATCCCATGCAGGCGGCCTTCAAGGAGTGCCACGGCCTGCAATGCGGCTTTTGCACGCCGGGCATGGTCATGAGCGCCGTGGACCTGTGCCAGCGCCAGCCGTGCGCGGGCGATCGCGAGATCCGCGAGGCGCTGGAGGGCAACCTGTGCCGCTGCACAGGCTACCAGAACATCGTGGCCGCCGTGAAAAAGGGCAGCCAGGCCATGGCAGGGCCTGCGGCCTGAGCGCCGCAGGTCACCACAAGGAGACAGCCATGGGTGCATCCGACTTTTCCAAGCTCCCCCACATCGGCGAGCCCGTCAAGCGCAAGGAGGACTACCGCTTCCTCACGGGCGCGGGCCAGTACACCGACGACATCGCGCTGGCCGCCCAGGCCCATGCGGTGTTCGTGCGCTCGCCGCACGCGCATGCGCTTGTGCGCTCCGTGTCCACCGACGCGGCCAGGGCCGCGCCCGGCGTCATCGGCGTGCTCACGGGCGCCGACGTGGCGGCCGACAAGATCAACGGCCTGCCCTGCGGCTGGCTGATCACCAGCACCAACGGCGAGCCCATGAAGGAGCCGCCGCATCCCATCCTGGCGCTGGACACCGTGCGCTACGTGGGCGACCAGGTCGCCATGGTCGTGGCCGAGACGCTGGAGCAGGCGCGCGACGCGGCCGAGCTGGTGGAGGTGGACTACGACCCGCTGCCCGCCGTGGTGCTGGTGGCCGACGCGGCGGCCGGCAGCGTGCCCGGCGCGGTGGTGCACGACATCGCCCCCGACAACCACTGCTACAAATGGGCCATCGGCGACAAGGCCGCCGTGGATGCCGTGTTCGCCGGTGCCGCCCACATCGCCCAGCTGGACCTGGTCAACAACCGCCTGGTTCCCAACGCCATGGAGCCGCGCGCGGCCATCGGCAGCTACAGCCGCGCCAATGACGAGTACACGCTGTACGTGGCCAACCAGAACCCGCACGTCGAGCGGCTGCTGATGACGGCCTTCGTCATGGGCCTGCCCGAGCACAAGGTGCGCGTGATCGCGCCCGACGTGGGCGGCGGCTTCGGCTCCAAGATCTTCCTGTATGCAGAGGATGTCTGCCTGACCTGGGGCGCGCGCAAGCTCAATCGTTCCATCAAGTGGACGGCCGACCGCAGCGAGTCCTTCCTCACCGACGCCCATGGCCGCGACCACGTCAGCCATGCCGAGATGGCCATGGACGCCAGCGGCAAGTTCCTGGCCATGCGCGTGCACACGGATGCCAACCTGGGCGCATACCTGAGCACCTTCGCCAGCGCCGTGCCCACCATCCTCTATGCCACCTTGCTGGCCGGCCAGTACGCCACGCCCCAGGTCTATGTGGAAGTCGATGCCTGGTTCACCCACACCGCGCCCGTCGATGCCTACCGGGGCGCGGGCCGGCCCGAGGCCACCTACCTGCTGGAGCGCCTGGTCAGCCGCTGCGCCTGGCAGCTGAACCTGTCCCAGGCCGAGATACGGCGGCGCAACTTCGTCACCAGCTTCCCCTACCAGACGCCCGTGGCCCTGCAGTACGACGTGGGCGACTACGGCGCCTGCATGGACAAGGCCGAGGCCCTGGCCGACGTGGCCGGCTTTGCCGCGCGCCGTGCCGACAGCGAGGCGCGGGGCCTCAGGCGCGGCCTGGGCTACAGCAGCTACATCGAGGCCTGCGGCCTGGCGCCCAGCAACATCGCGGGCGCCCTGGGCGCGCGGGCCGGCCTCTTCGAATGCGGCGAGGTGCGCGTGCACCCCACGGGCAGCGTCACCGTGTTCACGGGCTCGCACAGCCACGGCCAGGGGCACGAGACCACCTTCGCCCAGGTGGTGGCCGCGCGCCTGGGGATACCCGTGGAGAACGTGGACATCGTCCACGGCGACACGGGCCGTGTGCCGTTCGGCATGGGCACTTACGGATCACGCTCCATCAGCGTGGGCGGCGCGGCCATCATGAAGGCGCTGGACAAGATCGAGGCCAAGGCCAAGAAGATCGCAGCCCACCTGATGGAGGCCAGCGACGCCGACATCGACTTCGCGGGCGGCGAGTTCACGGTGCGAGGCACGGACAAGAAAATCCCCTTCGCCCAGATCGCGCTCACCGCCTATGTGCCGCACAACTACCCGCTGGACAAGCTGGAGCCCGGCCTCAACGAAACCGCCTTCTACGACCCCACCAACTTCACCTTTCCCGCAGGCACCTACATCTGCGAGGTCGAGGTGGACCCGGCCACGGGCGTGGTGCGCGTGGACCGCTTCAGCGCCGTGGACGACTTCGGCACCATCATCAATCCCATGATCGTCGAGGGCCAGGTGCACGGCGGCGTGGCCCAGGGCATAGGCCAGGCGCTGCTGGAAAACTGCGTCTACGACCGCGAGACCGGCCAGCTGCTCACCGGCAGCTTCATGGACTACGCCATGCCGCGCGCCGACGATTTCCCCGAATTCAAGCTCGGCACCGTCTGCACGCCCTGCACGCACAACCCGCTGGGCACCAAGGGCTGCGGCGAGGCGGGGGCCATAGGCTCGCCGCCCGCCGTCATCAATGCCGTGCTTGACGCACTGCATCCCCTGGGTGTCAGGGACCTGGACATGCCGGCCAGCCCGCACCGTGTCTGGTCGGCCATCGACGCCGCAGCCACCTCCTGAGGAGAGCGCCATGTACGCATTCACCTATGAAGCCCCTGGCACCACGGCCGACGCCGCTGCCCTGGCCGCCCAGGGCGGCCAGTACCTGGCCGGCGGGCAAAGCCTGCTGCCATCGATGCGCCTGCGCCTGGCGCGGCCCGAACAGATCGTGGACCTGAACCGCGTCCAGGGCCTGGCCGGCATCGCCGTCAACGGCCAGACCGTGGAAATCCGCGCCATGACACGCCACGCCGACGTGGCCGCCAACCCGCAGGTCCAGGCCGCCATCCCGGCCCTGGCCGAGCTGGCCGGCGGCATCGGCGACCGCCAGGTGCGTGCGCGCGGCACCATCGGCGGCTCGCTGGCCAACAACGACCCCGCTGCCTGCTACCCCAGCGCCGTGCTGGGCCTGGGCGCCACTGTCGTCACCGACCGGCGCGAGATCGCGGCCGACGACTTCTTCCAGGGCATGTACACCACGGCGCTGGGCAGCGGCGAGCTGATCACGGCCGTGCGCTTTCCCGTGCCGAGGAAGGCCGCCTACCTCAAGTTCAAGCAGCCCGCCTCGCGCTTCGCCCTGGTGGGCGTCTTCGTCGCCCAGACCGACAGCGGCGTGCGCGTGGCCATCACGGGCGCCGGGCTCAGCGTGTTCCGCCATGCGGGGCTGGAGGCCGCGCTCAACCAGAGCTTCACGCCCGACGCGGCCGCCCAGGTGCTGATCGACCATGCCGACCTCAACAGCGACCTGCATGCCAGCGCGCGCTACCGGGCGCAGTTGATCAGCGTGCAGACGCAGCGTGCGGTATCGCAGATGCTGGGGTGACACGGCGGATGCCTTCCGAGCAAGCCATTGCCTCCATAGACGCCCTGGTCGCCGCGCTGCAGGACGAAGGCTATTTCGCCGACCGGCGCCTGGCCACGGCCGTCTTCCTGGCCCTGCGGCTGCAGCGTCCGCTGCTGCTGGAGGGCGAGCCCGGCGTGGGCAAGACCGCGCTGGCCCAGGCGCTGGCGCGCGTGCTGGAGCGCCGCCTGATCCGGCTGCAGTGCTATGACGGCATGGAGCAGCGCGAGGCGCTGTATGAATGGAACTACGCGGCCCAGCTGCTGCACCTGCGCGCGGCCGAGCTGGCTTCGGCGCAGCCCGCGGCTGCACCGCAGCACGACCGCATGCAGCGCGCCGAGCAGGAGGTCTACCAGGAGCGCTACCTGGTAAGCCGCCCGCTGCTGCAGGCCCTGCAGCAGCCCGAGCCCGGCGCCGTGCTGCTGATCGACGAGATCGACCGCGCCGACGAGCCCTTCGAGGCCTTCCTGCTCGAATACCTGGGCGAGTACCAGGTCAGCATTCCCGAGCTGGGCACGGTGGCGGCACGCGTGCCGCCCGTGACCGTGCTCACCAGCAACCGCACGCGCGACCTGCACGACGCCGTCAAGCGCCGCTGCCTCTACCACTGGCTGGACTATCCCGGGCGCGAGCGTGAGCTGGCCATCGTGCGCGCCCTGGTACCTGGGGCCGGGCAGGTCCTGACGGCCCAGGTGGCGAGCTTCGTGGGGCGGCTGCGCAGCCAGCCCTTTGCCGACGCCTTCCAGCGCGTGCCCGGCATTGCCGAAAGCGTGGAATGGGCCAAGGCCCTGGTGGCGCTGGACACCCTGGTGGTCGATCCCGAAGTCGTGCACGACACGGCCGGCATCCTCTTCAAGCAGCGCGAGGACGTGGCCGCGCTCACGCCCGAGCGGCTGCAGCAACTGCTGGCGCCGGAGCCCGCGCCGTGACGGCTGGTGCAGCCGGTGCCGCCGGTGCCGCCGATGGGGGCGAGCGCACCAGCTGGCTGGGCGATGCGCGCAGCGGCAAGCTCGCAGGCAACCTGGTCGGCTTTGCGCGTGCGCTGCGCCGCGCGGGCGTGCCCGTGGATGGCGGGCGCATGGCGCTGGCCCAGCAGGCCCTGTCCCTTGTCGGCCTGGCGCGCGAGGACATGGCCGCAGCGCTGGAGGCCGTATTTGTGAGCAACGCCCAGGACCGCGCCGTGTTCCGCGAACTGTTCGACGCCTACTTCCGCAATCCCGATGTGGCCCGGCAACTGCTGGCCCAGTTGCTGCCGCAGGCGCCCCGGCCGTCCGCGCCGCGCCACCGCCCGCGCGTGCAGGAAGCCCTGTCGCCCCGCCAGGCAGGCGAGGGCAGGGCCGCCGTCGATGAAGAGCTGAAGCTGGACGCTGCCATGACGGCCAGCGAGCGCCACCGCCTGCGCCATGCCGACTTCAACCAGCTCAGCGCCAGCGAATACCTGCTGGTGCAGCGCCTGGCCCGGGACATTGCCCTTCCCTTGCCCCGCTACCGCAGCCGCCGCACGCGCACCGGCCAGCGCGGCGCGGTGCCCGACTGGGCTGCCAGCCTGCGTGCGGCATCGCGCCACGGCGGCGAAATGCTGCAGCTGCTGCGGCGCGAACGGCGGCGCCTGCCGCTGCCCTGGCTGGCCCTGGTCGATGTCTCGGGCTCCATGGAGCGCTATGCGCGGCTGCTGCTGGCCTTCCTGCACGCGGCCACCAGCACGCAGCGCCATGCGGGCCTGCGCCGCCAGGTCTTCAGCTTCGGCACCGAGCTGCGCGACCTGGGCCCGGCCTTTGCCCAGGCCGATACAGACGCCATGCTCGAGCGCGCCAACGCCGCCATTGCCGACTTTGGCGGCGGCACGCGCCTGGGCAGCAGCCTGGGCGAACTGCGCCGCCTGCATGCGCGCCACCAGGTTTCAGGCCTGGTGGGCCGGCGCACCCTGGTGCTCATCATCAGCGACGGCCTGGACACCGGCGATGCCGCCGAGCTGGACCGCGAACTGGCCTGGCTGCGCCGCCACAGCGCGCGGCTGCTGTGGCTCAACCCGCTGCTGCGCTTTGACGGGTATGCCCCACTGGCCCAGGGGGCGGCCGTGCTGCATCGTCATGCCCATGCCATGCTTGCGGTACACAACCTGGAATCGCTGCAGCAACTGGCCGTTCACCTGGCGCGGCTGCTGGCGGCGCCAGGCCGCTGAGCCGCTTGCGGCCACCCCCATCGCAGAAAGGAATTGCCATGGAAATGCAAGCCAGCCGTTCCCTCGCCGTCAGCCAGCAGCAGGCCTGGGAGGCGCTCAACGATCCCGAAACGCTCAAGGCCTGCCTGGCCGGCTGCGACCGCTTCGAACCCCAGGGCGATGACCAGTACGCCGTGGGCATGGCGGTCAAGGTGGGGCCGGTATCGGCCAAGTTCAGCGGCAAGGTCACGCTGTCCGACATCACGCCGCCCGAGCGCTACCGCATCGCCTTTGAAGGCCAGGGCGGCGTGGCCGGCTTCGGCAAGGGCGAGGCCGACGTCACCCTCACCCCCGAGCCCGCTGACGCCGCAGGCCAGCCGCGCTGCCTGCTCAGCTACAGCGTGCAGGCCCAGGTCGGCGGCAAGATCGCCCAGCTGGGCCAGCGGCTGATCGACGGCGCCGCCCGCAACATGGCCGACGACTTCTTCGCGCGCTTCGACACGCTGATGCAGCAGCGCCACCCGCGCGCGGCGGCAGCGCCTGCCGATGCAGGCGACACCGCCGACCTGTCCCACCTGCCTGCCGGCCTGGCCGATGAAACCGGCCACATCGAGCCCACCGTGGACGCCCAGGCCTGGGAGCACGACGCCGCAGCCGGCGTGGCCACGCCGCTGGATGCCGCACCGGCCACCGAGGCCGAGGAACGCTCGCGCCGCGCCATACCGCTGTGGTGCTGGGGGCTGGCCATCGTCGTCGTCCTGGGCGCCGGCTGGCTGCTTTCGCGGTACTAGGGCGCTCCCCCTGAGCGGCTGCGCCGCTTCCCCCTCTCTCGCTTCGCGGGAGGGGGACGACGCCCTCGGCTGGGCGCCCCCGCCGCGAGGCGGCTCTTGCTCGGCGTCTCTGGCCTCAGATTTGTTGTGGCTTCTATGCTTCGCCCTGCGCTACCAAGCCCTTTTTACATGCTGCAGCACCCTTCTTGATGCAGAGAGACAATAGCCGCCGAAAAACGCCAGGCGCCCAGCTGCACAGGCAAGCCAGGTGCCGGCGTGGAGATTTGCAATGGAAAACCTGGATGTTCATGTTCTGCGCCACCTCGCGCAATGGCGCGCTCAGGGCGAGCGCGCGCTGCTGGCCACGGTGGTGCGTACCTGGGGCTCGTCGCCCCGGCCCATCGGCTCCATCATGGCGCTGGGGGCCTCGGGCGCCGTGGTCGGCTCCGTGTCCGGCGGCTGCATCGAGGACGACCTGATCGCCCGCTACAGCCACGCCTCGGACGCCGACGCCCTGAGCGACGGCGCGCCCCGGCTGCTGCGCTACGGCGTCAGCGCCGACGAGGCCCACCGCTTCGGCCTGCCCTGCGGCGGCACGCTGGAGCTGCTGCTCGAATTCAATCCCGACGCTGCTGCGCTGCAGCAACTCGTGCAATGGCTGGACGAAGGCCGCATGGTGCGGCGCACCGTGGACAAGGCCACGGGCCAGGTCGCCCAGCAGGTCAGCGACGCGCCCGAGCCGCTGGTGCATGACGGGCAGCAGGTCGCCAACAGCTTCGGCCCCGAGTACCGCATGCTGCTCATCGGCGCAGGCCAGCTGTCCGAATACCTGGCCACCATGGCGCTGTTCAACGGCTTTGCGGTCACCGTCTGCGACCCGCGCGAGGAATACAGCCGCCACTGGAGCGTGGCCGGCGTGCAGCTGTCGCGCGAGATGCCCGATGACCTTGTGCGCACCATGCGCGCCGATGCGCGCACCTGCATCATCGGCCTCACGCACGACCCCAAGCTCGACGACCTGGCCCTCATGGAAGCCCTGGAATCCCCGGCCTTCTACGTCGGCGCCATCGGCTCGCGCCGCAACACCGCGCTGCGCCTGCAGCGCCTGAGCGAGCACTTCGGCCTGGGCGACGCGCAACTGGTGCGCCTGCGCGGCCCCATCGGCCTGTACATAGGCAGCAAGACGCCTCCCGAAATCGCCGTCAGCATCATGGCCGAGGTCCTGGCCGCCAAAAACGGCGTGGCCCTGCCACGCGGCATGACCGTGGAAGAAGGCAAGCTTGCCGCCGCCCAGCCCCCGCAGCCGCTGGAGGATGACGGGCCCGAGGGCATCACGCCCCTGGTGTGCGGGGTGGGTTAGACGGGGCGCCGCAGGCGGGTGGCATGGGGCTGCAGTGACGGGAGTTGAGGCGCTATATTGATCGATCTTCTTTCATAGAGGGAGGCGATCATGTGTTTGGCTGGGAATGAGGCCGGCTTGCCCGGCACGATTGTCGGCAATCCTGTGGCGAAAGGGTTCGGAGGCGCGGCGTGAGCGGCGCTCGTCCGCTGGCTGCCGGCCTGACCGCCAGCCTCTCCGTGGCAACAGGCTATCTGCCGATTGCTTTTTCCTTTGGCGTGGCGGCCGTTCAGGCGGGTCTTGCTCCATCCATTGCGGTGTTGGCTTCCGTGCTGGTCTATGCCGGAGCCAGCCAGTTCCTGCTGATTTCGTTGTTGGCTTCGGGAGCCGGGCTGTGGACCGCTTTGCCCACGGTGCTGTTGATGAATGCGCGGCATGTGCTGTATGGCCCGGCCCTGCAGGTGGTGCTGGGGCCGCGGCAGCGCCTGGCCACGCCCTGGTTGGCCTTTGGCCTGACCGACGAGGTGTTTGCCACCGCCATGAGCAAGATGCAGGGCGTGCCAGAGGCCGAGCGCGAGCACTGGTTTCTGGGCCTGCAACTTGGCGCCTACGCGGCCTGGGTGGGCGGCACGGTGATGGGGGTGACGCTGGTGGGCGAGGTGGATCGGTGGCCGGCAGCCGTCCGCGAGGCGCTGGCCTTCGTTCTGCCGGCATTGTTCTTTGCGCTGCTGCTGGAGGCGGGGGTGCTGCGCTGGTGGCGTGCGGTGCTCACGGCCGCCGTGGTCGCTGCGGTGCTGGTTTGCTTCATTCCGGGCTACCACGCCCTGGCGCTGGCGATCCTGTGCGGTGCGCTGGCGCA
This sequence comes from Delftia sp. WY8, assembly GCF_018437695.1. Taxonomy (NCBI): domain Bacteria; kingdom Pseudomonadati; phylum Pseudomonadota; class Betaproteobacteria; order Burkholderiales; family Comamonadaceae; genus Delftia; species Delftia sp. WY8. Next base: position 1,684,192 of record NZ_CP049795.1, on the reverse strand, counting down.
TGCGGCCACGGCCGATAGGGGCTGATCACCATGTCGTACACATTCTGGATCTTGCTGTTGTGCGGTGCCGGCACCTTTGGCCTGCGCTGGTTGCCGTTGTGGCAAGCACGCCGCAGAGGGCACTCTGCACGGGCGTCCCCGCAGGTGCAGAGGTGGCTGGCGGGTGTCGGGCCCGCCGCCATCGCTGCCCTGTTCGTGGTGTCAACCTGGGGGCTGTTGGTCAGCGATGTCCGCTGGGGGCGGGTGGCCGTGATCTCCGTGGCTTTGCTGGCCATCTGCCTCGCACGCCTGGTGCGTGGAGGCATTGCCATGCCGACCTTGGCTGGTGCGCTGACCTACGGCCTGCTGGCTCATGTCAAGCCCTGGTGATGTCAGTGCGGCTGGGCATGGAAGGCCTTGTTGGCAATCTTCCAGCCCGCTTCCGTCTTGAGCAGCACGAAGTAGTCGATGAAGGTGATGGCACCGTGCACCAGGGTGATCTTGGCGCTGGCCGCCGTGCCGCCGATGTCGATGGCGTCGATGCTGCGGCGGCGCGTGGCCTCGTCGGCGGCGGGCTGGCCCTTGAAGCGGGCGCAGTAGGTGTCGATGTCCCAGGAGGTCAGCGGGCCTTCGCGCACGCTTTCGATGCGGGCGGTGGGCATGAAGGCGGCGCGCATGTGGGCGCTGTTGTCCTCGGCATGGCCGCGCATGTACAGCTCCAGCGGCACGCGCACGGCGGCTTCTTCGGGGTGGTCGGTCAGGCGTGGGTTGGCAGTCGTCATGGTGTTCTCCTGGGACGGATGGATGGCGGCCTGCGCCTGCAGGCCGGCGGCCGCGCATCGTAGCCACAAGCGCGGGGTGCAGTCCAACGGGGTGACAGGCGCGACCTGCGCCGGGCTGGGGTGCAATGCCTTGTTTTCAATGGGCTTTCGGGCCGGTGCGCCCCGCATTGGCCGTGCCTGGGTCAACAGTGTTGTGAGCGCCGTGCCCTGTCTGAGGCCCTGCCGACGGGTGGCCGACCTGTTTCCGAAAACGCTCTGGCCAGGGCGGGTAAAGCCGGGGTAAAGCGGGGGTAATGCCTGCGTAAAACGGCGATCTGCCTCGTTTTGGAGAGCATGGGACTGGCTACCATAGCCGCATCCGCCGCCGTGCCCCGTTCCGGGGCCGGGCCCACGGCTTCCTCCCACGATTTCCCGCAGTGACCATGAAACGCCTGTCCAGCAGCCCCCTTGTTGCAGATGCCAACGGCGCACGCCAGCGTGGCCGGGTACGGCCTGCCCTGATGTGGGGCGTGGTGGCATTGGCCCTGGTGGCGGGGGGCGGGCTGTGGTGGTGGAACAAGCGGGCGCCGGCGCAGGGCGAGCAGGCCTCGGCCGGTGCGCCCGGCCCGGGTGGCGGGCGTGCGGGAGGCGGCCGGCGCGGCCCCGGCGGGCCGGGTGGGCCTGGCGGCCCCGGCGCCATGGGTGCCCAGGCGCAGCCGGTGTCCGTGGGCGTGGTGGAGCGGCGCGACATGCGCGTGCTGATCAGCGCCATCGGCACCATGAACCCGCGCGCCACGGCCGTGGTGCGCGCCAAGGTGTCGGGCGAGTTGCTGCGCCTGCATTTCAAGGAAGGCGACGAGGTCAAGGCCGGCCAGCTGCTGGCCGAGATCGATCCGCGCAGCTTCCAGGCCAGCTTCAACCAGATCCAGGGCACGCTGCAGCGCGACCAGGCGCTGCTCAAGAACGCCCAGCTGGACCTGCAGCGCTACAAGGAGCTGCAGGCCCAGGATTCCATTGCCGGCCAGCAGGTCGATACCCAGGCTGCGCTGGTGCGCCAGTACCAGGGCACGGTGGCCGCCGACCAGGCCCAGGCCGATGCGGCCAAGCTGCAACTGAGCTACACGCGCATCACGGCGCCCATTGCGGGCCGGCTGGGCCTGCGCCAGGCCGACCGGGGCAATGTGGTCAACCCTTCGGATGCCAACGGCATCGTCACCATCACCCAGGTCAAGCCCATCGACGCGGTGTTCTCCGTGCCCGAGGCCCATGTGGGCACGCTGGCGCGGCGCCTGGCCGAGGGCCGCGAGCTGCCCGTGGAGCTGTGGGACCGGGACCTGAAGCAGCAATTGGGGCGCGGCCGCCTGAATGCGGTGGACAACAGCATCGACATCGCCACCGGCACCATCAAGGCCAAGGCCGCCTTCGACAATGCCGAGGGCCGGCTGTTCGCCAACCAGTTCGTCAACGTCAGGCTGGAAGTGGACCGGCTGGAGCAGGCGCTGACCGTGCCGACCACGGCCGTGCAGAACAACTACGTCTATCTGGTCCAGGAGGATGGCACGGTGACGCAGCGGCGCATCACCGTGGGCGTGACCGATGGCGACCGGGTGAGCGTGAAGGGCGAACTCAAGCCTGGCGAGCAGGTGGTGGTCGATGGCATTGACCGCCTGCGCGAAGGCGCCAAGGTCACGGTGATCGAGCCCGACAAGGTGCAGAAGGTGGACCAGGCCGTGCAGGACGCCTCCAGCCAGCCGCGCGGCATGCGCAATCTGCCGCCCGATGTGCGCGCCAAGCTGGCGACCATGAACCCCGACGAGCGCAAGGCCTACCTGCAGAAGCTGCGCGCCGAGCGCGGTGGGCAGCGCAATGGCGGCACTGGCGGTGGCAACAGTGGCGGCAGCAATGGCGCCGGCAGCGGAGCACCGGCCGCCGAAGGTTCCGCGCCTGCATCCCAGGCACCTGCGCCGTCACCGGGCTCGCCCCAGCCATCGCCCGGCCCGGCGTCTGCCGCTCCGGCGGCTCCAGCGGCTCCCGCTCCTGCCGGGCGCTGAGCAGCGCCCGGCACCTGAAGACCGCAAGCCCTTCCAGGCGGCCCCATGAATCTTTCCCGCATCTTCATCCTGCGACCCGTCGCCACCTCGCTGCTGATGGTGGCGGTGCTGATCGCCGGCCTGCTGGCCTACCGGCTGCTGCCGATTTCGGCCCTGCCCGAGGTGGACTACCCCACCATCCAGGTCACCACGCTGTACCCGGGCGCCAGCCCCGACGTGATGACGTCCAACGTCACCGCGCCGCTGGAGCGCCAGCTCGGCCAGATGCCGGGGCTGTCGCAGATGTCGTCCACCAGTTCGGGCGGCGCCTCGGTGATCACGCTGCGCTTTGCGCTGGACATGGCCATGGACGTGGCCGAGCAGCAGGTGCAGGCCGCCATCAACGCGGGTGCCAACCTGCTGCCCAGCGACCTGCCCATGCCCCCGCTGTACAGCAAGGTCAATCCGGCAGATGCGCCCATCCTCACGCTGGCCATCACCTCGCCCTCGCTGCCGGTGATCCGCGTCAATGACCTGGTGGAAAACCGCCTGGCGCCCAAGCTCTCGCAGGTCAACGGCGTGGGACTGGTGGCGATTGCGGGTGGTCGCCGGCCCGCCGTGCGCATCCAGGCCAACCCGACGGCGCTGGCCGGCCTGGGCATGACGCTGGACGATGTGCGCACCGCCATCGCCGCCGCCAACGTCAAGCAGGCCAAGGGCGGCTTCGACGGGCCGGCGCGCGCCTCCACCATCGATGCCAACGACCAGCTGCAGTCGGCGGCCGAGTACCGCAACCTCATCATCGCCTTCAAGAACGGCCTGCCCGTGCGCCTGTCCGACATCGCCCAGACCGTGGACGATGCCGAGAACACGCGCCTGGCCGCCTGGGCCGGCACGCCCGAGGGTGGCTCGCGCGCGGGCGTGATCCTCAACATCCGGCGCCAGCCCGGCGCCAACGTGATCGAGACGGTGGACCGCATCAAGGCGCTGCTGCCCCAGCTCAAGGAGACGCTGCCGGCCTCGCTGGACGTGCAGGTGCTGACCGACCGCACGGTGACCATCCGCGCCTCGGTCAACGACATGCAGCTGGAGCTGATGCTGGCCATCGCCCTGGTGGTGGCGGTGATCTTCGTCTTCCTGCGCAGCGCCTCGGCCACGCTGATACCGAGCTTTGCCGTGCCGCTGTCGCTGATCGGCACCTTCGGCGTGATGTACCTGGCCGGTTTTTCCATCAACAACCTCACGCTGATGGCGCTGACGATCTCCACCGGCTTCGTGGTGGACGATGCCATCGTGATGATCGAGAACATCGCGCGCTTCGTGGAAAAGGGCGAGCCGCCCATGCAGGCCGCGCTCAAGGGCGCCAGGCAGATCGGCTTCACCATCATCTCGCTGACGATTTCGCTGATCGCCGTGCTGATCCCGCTGCTGTTCATGGGCGACGTGGTGGGGCGGCTGTTCCACGAGTTCGCCATCACCATGGCGGTGGCCATCCTGATCTCGGCCGTGGTCTCGCTGACGCTCACGCCCATGCTGTGCGCGCGGCTGCTGCGCCACCAGCCCGAAGGGGTCCAGGAAGAACGGCATGGCCGCCTGTACCACGCCACGGGCCGTTTCTTCGACCGCACCATCGCCGGCTACGGCCGCATCCTCACCTGGGTGCTGGACCGCCGGGGCCTGACATGGATCGTCTTCCTGGCCACGCTGGCCGTGACCGTGCTGCTGTACTTTGCCGTGCCCAAGGGCTTCTTCCCGGACCAGGACACGGGCACCATCCAGGCCACGACCGAGGCCGACCAGTCCATCTCCTTTGCCGCCATGGCCGAGCGCCAGCAGGCCCTGGCCGAGCTGCTGCTCAAGGACCCGGCCGTGCAGAGCATCTCGTCCTTCATCGGCGTCGATGGCAGCAACACCACGCTGAACACGGGCCGGCTGCTGATCGACCTCAAGCCCCATGGCCAGCGCGATGGCGTGCCCGCCGTGCTGCGCCGCCTGTCCGACGATGCGCTGCAGATCCCGGGCATACGCCTGTACGCCCAGCCCGTGCAGGACCTGACCATCGAGGACCGCGTGGCGCGCACCCAGTACCAGCTGCTGATGTCCTCGCCCGACATGGCGCAGCTGGCCAAGAGCACCCAGGCCCTGGTCGAGCGCATGCACGACCTGCCCGAGCTGGTGGACGTGGGCAGCGACCTGCAGGACCAGGGCCTGCAGGCCTTCGTGCAGATCGACCGGGCCCAGGCAAGCCGGCTGGGCGTGACGGTCTCGGCCATCGACACGGCGCTGTACAACGCCTTCGGCCAGCGGCTGATCTCCACCATCTTCACGCAGTCCAACCAGTACCGCGTGGTGCTGGAGGTGGCGCCGCAGTTCAAGGTCGGGCCCGAGGCGCTGCAGTCCATCTACGTGGCCTCCAGCGCGGGCGCGCCCGTGCCGCTGTCCTCGGTGGCCACGGTCAGCGAGCGGCCCATGGCCCTGGCCGTGAACCATGTGGGCCAGCTGCCCGCCGCCACCATCTCGTTCAACACCGCGCCCGGCGTGTCGCTGGGCCATGCCGTCAAGGCCGTGCAGGACCTGATGGCACAGCTGCGCACCGAGGGCCATATGCCGCTGTCGGTGGACGCCGCCTTCCAGGGCGCGGCCCTGGCCTTCCAGGCCTCGCTGTCCAACACGCTGCTGCTGGTGCTGGCGGCGGTGATCACCATGTACATCGTGCTGGGCGTGCTCTATGAGAGCACCATCCACCCGGTGACCATCCTGTCCACGCTGCCCTCGGCCGGCGTGGGCGCGCTGCTGGCCCTGCTGCTGGCGGGGCTGGACCTGGACATCATCGCCATCATCGGCATCGTGCTGCTGATCGGCATCGTCAAGAAGAACGCGATCATGATGATCGACTTCGCGCTGGAGGCGCAGCGCGAGGAGGGACATACGCCGCGCGAGGCCATCTACCAGGCCTGCCTGCTGCGGTTCCGGCCTATCCTGATGACGACCTTGGCGGCTTTGCTGGGGGCCTTGCCGTTGATGCTGGGGACGGGGGTGGGCAGTGAGTTGCGGCATCCGTTGGGGGTGACGTTGGTGGGGGGCTTGCTGGTGAGTCAGTTGTTGACTCTGTTCACTACGCCTGTGATTTATTTGACGTTTGAGGGGTGGGCGCAGAGGTGGCGGGATCGTTCTTCTCGGGAGAGCGTTCATGCCTGAGCTTGCGCTCTTGTCTTGGCTGGCGCCGCTGGCCGGGGTTCGGCCCGGCGGCCGACCTACTTTCTTGCCTCGCAGCAAGAAAGTAGGCAAAGAAATGCGCCCCCACTGCCCACGACCCTTCGCTTCGCTGCGGGCAACCTGCGTTGGGCACGATGCGGGGTGTGCCGCAGAACTCGCTTTGCGCTTCGCGCGCCGCTCAGACAACTGCGGCAAGTCAGATGACGAAGCAAGCCTGTCCCTCGGCAGGCTTGCCACCCCGCATCGCCCCCAACGCAGGCGTGGGCAGAGGGGGGAAGGCCGGGGGACGGGCCATCGCTTCGCTCGGCCTGGGGTTTTTGGGGCTGGGTCATGAGCCAGCTTTCCAATCTCTCGGCGCCGTTCATCTTCCGGCCCATTGCCACCATGCTGATGACCATCGGCCTGGCGCTGGCGGGGGCAGTGTCGTATTTCCTGCTGCCGGTGGCGCCGCTGCCGCAGGTGGACTATCCGACGATTTCGGTGTCGGCCAGCCTGCCCGGTGCAAGCCCCGACACGATGGCGGCGACGGTGGCGACGCCGCTGGAGCGGGCGCTGGGGGCGATTGCGGGGGTCAATGAGATCACGTCCAGCTCCAGCCTGGGCAGTACGCGCATCACGCTGCAGTTCGATCTGTCGCGCACGGTGGACAGCGCGGCGCGCGATGTGCAGGCTGCCATCAATGCGGCGCGCACGCTGCTGCCTTCGGGCATGCCGGGCAATCCTACGTATCGCAAGGTGAATCCGGCCGATGCGCCGATCATGATCCTGGCACTCACGTCCAGCGCCCTGACGCGCGGGCAGATGTATGACGCGGCATCCACCGTGCTGGCGCAGAAGCTCTCGCAGGTGGAGGGCGTGGGCCAGGCGTCCATCAGCGGGGGGGCGCTGCCGGCCGTGCGCGTGGAGCTGGACCCGGTGAAGCTGGCGGCCAACGGCGTGTCGCTGGACCAGGTGCGTACCGCCATTTCGGCCACGAATGCCAACCGGCCGCTGGGCGCGGTGGAGCGCGAGGACCACTATTGGCAGGTGACCGCCAATGACCAGGCGCGCGTGGCGGCCGACTATGCGCCGCTGGTGCTGCGCTGGAGCAATGGCAATGCGATCCGGCTGCAGGACGTGGCCGATGTCACGGATTCGGTGCAGGACGTGCGCAACTACGGCGTGGCCAATGGCAAGCCCGCCATCCTGCTGCAGATCTTCAAGCAGCCCGATGCCAACATCCTGGAGGCCGTGGCGCGCGTGCGTTCTTTGCTGCCGCAGCTCAAGGCGTCCATTCCCGAGGCCATCGATCTGACCATCGTGTCCGACCGCACGCCTACGCTGCGTGCCTCGGTGGTGGAGGTGGAGCGGGCGCTGTTGATCGCCGTGGCACTGGTGATCCTGGTGGTGTTCCTGTTCCTGCGCAATGGCCGGGCCACGCTGATTCCGGCCGTGGCCGTGCCGGTGTCGCTGGCGGGCACGTTCGGCGTGATGTACCTGGCCGGCTATACGCTGGACAACCTGTCGCTGATGGCGCTGACCGTGGCCACGGGCTTTGTGGTGGACGATGCCATCGTGGTGCTGGAGAACGTGATGCGCCACATGGAGCGCGGCAAGACCGCGCTGCGCGCGGCGCTGGACGGGGCGCGCGAGATCGGGTTCACCGTGGTGTCCATGAGCCTGTCGCTGATCGCGGTGTTCGTGCCCATCCTGTTCATGGGCGGCATCGTGGGGCGGTTCTTCCGCGAGTTCGCGGTGGTGATGTCGGCGGCGATTCTGATCTCGATGGTGGTGTCGCTGACCACCACGCCCATGATGTGCGCGGCGCTGCTGCGGCCGCAGCGGCCTGCTGCACAGGCGCGTCCGCGCGGGCCAATGGGCCGCGCCTGGGACCGTTTCGGCGCCTGGGTGGGCCGTGCCGAGCGGCGTGCCATGTCCGGCTACCGCGCAAGCCTGGCCTGGTGCCTGCGCCACCAGCCGCTGGTGCTGCTGGTGCTGGCCGGCGTGGTGGCGCTGAACGTGCACCTGTACATGGCCATCGACAAGGGCTTCATGCCCAGCCAGGACACGGGCCGCGTGATGGGCTTCATCCGGGCCGACCAGTCCACCTCCTACCAGGCCATGGAGCAGCGGCTCAAGCGCTTCCTGTCCATCGTGCAGGAAGACCCGGCCGTGGAGTACGTGACGGGCTTCACGGGCGGCGGGCAGCGCAATGCGGCCAACATGTTCATGTCGCTCAAGCCGCTGGCCGAGCGCAAGGTATCGTCCGACGAGGTGATCAACCGCCTGCGCGACAAGCTCAAGAACGAGCCCGGCGCGAGGCTGTTCATGGTCACGCAAAGCGATATCCGCATCGGCGGGCGGCAAAGCTCGGGCTCGTACGACTACACGCTGCAGGCCGACGACATCCAGGACCTGCGCACCTGGGAGCCGCGCATCCGCCAGGTGCTGTCGCAGCTGCCCCAGCTCACGGACGTCAACAGCGATGTCTCCGACTTCGGCCTGCAGACCTCGCTGGTGATCGACCGCGACGCGGCCACGCGCCTGGGGCTGACGGTGGCGCAGATCGACGGCACGCTCAACAACGCCTTCGGCCAGCGCCAGGTGGGCGTGATCTACAACCCGCTCAACCAGTACCGCGTGGTGATGGAGGCCGCGCCGCGCTACCTGCAAAGCCCCGAGACGCTGCGCGGCTTCTTCTTCGTGAACAACCAGGGCGAGCAGGTGCCGCTGACCTCGTTTGCGCGCATCACCACCACCAACACGCCGCTGTCCGTGAACCACGACCGGGGCACGCCGGCCAGCACCATCAGCTTCAGCCTGGCCGAAGGCGTGGCGCTGTCGGATGCCAGCGACGCCATCCGCGCGGCCGTGGCCGAGCTGGGTGTGCCCGTGTCGGTGCGCGGCAGCTTCAGCGGCACGGCAGGGGCCTTCCAGCAGGCGCTGTCGGGGCAGCCGCTGCTGATCCTGGCGGCCATCATCACCATCTACCTGGTGCTGGGCGTGCTCTATGAGAGCCTGGTGCACCCGCTGACCATCCTGTCCACGCTGCCTTCGGCCGGCGTGGGTGCGCTGATGGCGCTGATGCTGTTCAAGACGGAGTTCTCGCTGATCGCGCTGATCGGGGTGATTTTGCTGATCGGCATCGTCAAGAAGAACGCGATCATGATGATCGACTTCGCGCTGGAGCGGCAGCGCGCCGGCCATGCCACGGCCGCCCAGGCCATCTACCGCGCCTGCGAACTGCGGCTGCGCCCCATCCTCATGACCAGCCTGGCGGCCATCTGCGGCGCGCTGCCGCTGGCCCTGGGCCGGGGCGATGGCGCCGAGCTGCGCCAGCCGCTGGGCATTGCCATCGTGGGCGGCCTGATGCTGAGCCAGCTGCTCACGCTCTACACCACGCCCGTGGTCTATGTGCTGCTGGACAGGCTGCGCCAGCGTGCCTTGGGCCTGCGTGGCCGCGTGCAGGGCAAGGACCGCGGCACCCCTGTGCCCGCCGCATCACCCCAGTGAACCGAATCCGAAAGCCCAAGGCCATGCAGCTGAAGACACTCCAAACCCCGGCGATCTGGCTGGCCGCCGCGCTGCTGGCCGGCTGCTCCACGCAGAGCGCCTACCAGCGCCCCGCACTCGAGGTGCCGGCCCAGTTCAAGGAAGCCACGCCCGAGGCGGCCGAGGCCGGCATCTGGCGGCCCGCGGACCCGTCGCGTGCGCAAGTGCCCGACAACTGGTGGGAGCTGTTCGGCGACGAACAGCTCAACCGCCTGCAGCAGCAGGCCGCCACCGGCAACCAGAGCATTGCCCAGGCCGCCGCGCGCCTGCGTGCCGCGCAGGCGGCCGTGGCCAGCAGCCAGGCCGGGCTGTTCCCCACGCTGGGCAGCACGGCCGGCGCCACGCGCTCGCGCAGCGGCGGGGCTTCCGGTGCATCGGGTGCATCAGGCACGGGCGGCAACACGGGCAGTAGCGGCAACATCTCGACCAACTACTCGCTGGGCCTGAACGCCAGCTGGGAGCTGGACCTGTGGGGCCGCGTGTCGGGCACGGTCAGCGCCAGCCAGGCCAGCGCCCAGGCCAGCAGCGACGACCTGGCCGCCGCGCGCCTGTCGGCCCAGGCATCGATCACGCAGACCTATTTCTCGCTGCGCGCGGCCGATGCCAGCGTGCGGCTGCTGCAGGAAACGCTGCAGAGCTACGAGCAAAGCCTGAAGCTCACCAACAACCGCTACCGCGCGGGCGTGGCCTCGTCGGCCGACGTGGCCCAGGCCGAGGCGCAGTACAAAAGCACCCAGGCCCAGCTCATCGAGGCACAGACCAGCCGCGCCCAGCTGGAGCACGCCCTGGCCGCGCTGCTGGGCCTGCCGCCGGCCGCCTTCAGCCTGGAGGCCGGCGCCGAGCTGCCGCCGCCGCCCGAGGTGCCGGCCATGCTCTCGTCCCAACTGCTGGAGCAGCGCCCCGACATTGCGGCGGCCGAACGCCGCGTGGCCGCCGCCAATGCCCAGGTGGGCGTGGCGCGCGCGGCCTTCTTCCCGGCGCTCACGCTGTCGGCCACGGCCGGCTACCGGGGTGCATCGCTGTCCAACCTGGTGAGTGCGCCCAACCTGTTCTGGTCGCTGGGCCCGTCGCTGGCGCTGGCGCTGTTCGACGGCGGCGCGCGCACGGCGGCCGTGGAGTCGGCGCGTGCCTCGCTGGACCTTGCCGCCGCCACCTACCGCCAGACCGTGCTGACGGCGTTGCAGGAGGTGGAGGACAACCTGGTCACCGCATCCGCCCTGGCGCGCGAGCAGCAGGTGCAGATCGAGGCCGTGGCCGCAGCGCAGAAGGCGCTGGATGTCGTCAACAACCAGTACCGCGCGGGCACGGTGGCCTATCTGAATGTGCTCAGCGCCCAGACCACGGTGCTGTCGGCGCGGCGCAGCCTGATCGATGTGCGCAACCGGCGGCTGGCCGCCGTCAACACCTTGCTCAAGAACGTGGCCGGGCGCTGGGAGCCGCTGGGGCCGGCCTCCGTGCAGGGGCCGCAGGCTGTCGCGCGCTGATGTTCAGTCCTGCAGCTCGAAGGCCTGGCGCAATGCTTCGCCGAAGGCCGCGCTGCCGCTGATCGACAGGTTCACCGTGGTGCGGCCATCCCCCGCCGCCACGGATTGCAGGCGCGCCGTGGCTGCGTCAAAGCGCCAGCCCAGCGGCTGGCCGCCGTCGTCCTGGGCCTGCAGCTCGTAGTCCCAGTCGCCGCCTTCCTCAATGGGGCCGCGCCGGCCCTTGAAGCGGCGGTGCGCCCAGGCCAGCAATTGCTCCACCTCGGCCGCCAGGGCCGGCACGCGCGTGGCGGGCACGCTGGCCATGGCGTCCCAGCAGCCCGTGCCTTCGTCGTCTTCGCTGTAGTCGAAATCCAGGTAGTCGAGGGTCATGGTGGGGTCCGCATGCGTGATGGGAAAAATGGAAAGCCCGGCATTGTGCCGCGTGCACAATCGCCGGCATCGCAGAACCGGAAAGACATTCAGATGGACACCGCACAGCAATCGATGGCGCCGCCGATGGTGAGCGCTCAGTCCCTGCGCTTCGGGCAGCCGGGCCTGCTGCTGTGGGATGGCGCCTCGCACGACTGGCCCGTGGGCCTGTGCCTGGTGCGCGGCGGCGAGGGCTGCGGCAAGACCAGCCTGCTGCAAATGCTGGCCGGCCAGTTGCCTTTGCAGGCCGGGCGCCTGGTATATCCGCAGCAGCCGGACCCGTCGCAGCGCCCTGCATTGTTCTGGCGCGACCCGCGCGCCGAACTGTCCAATGCCGAGCGTGCCCGGCCCGCGCAGGAATGGGTGCAGGCACAGCGGCAGCTGCATCCGGCCTGGAGCGAGGCGGCCTGGCAGGCCCATGCCGACGGCCTGGGGCTGGAGCCCCATCTGCACAAGCCCCTGCTGGCCTTGTCCACGGGCAGCCTGCGCAAGCTGTGGATGGCGGCGGGCTGGGCCAGCGGCGTGCCGCTGCTGCTGATCGACGAGCCGCTGGCCGCGCTGGACCGGGGATCGATCGACCATGTGCAGCGCACGCTGGCCGGGCTGAACCGGGCCGGCCAGCAATCTGCGCCCGTGGCCGGGCACGGGCCGCGCTGCGTGATCGTCGCGCACTGGGACGAGATGCAGGGCGTGGCCTGGGACGACGTGCTGGACCTGCCCGATCAGCCGCCGCTGCGCTGACGGAGCCGGCGTCTACATCGCCACCTACATCGCCACCTACATCGCCTTGAACCGCTGCGCGTAGAGGCGGCTCACGGCCAGTTTCTCAGCTCGCTCGCGCAGCTGCAGCCACAGCCGGCCGGCCTCGTCGCGCTGGGCACTGGCAATGGCGGCTGCGCGCACCACGGTGCCACGGTGCACCTGCCAGAAATCCTCGGCGTCCAGCCGGGGCAGCAGCTCCTTGAGCGGCGTGCGCACCAGGTACTCATGCGAGGCCGTGAGCACGCGCACGTACTTGTCGGCGGCCTCGAAGTAGACGACGTCCTGCACGGGCACCATCTGGATCTGCGTGCCCACGCCAGCCTGGATCATCTGCAGCGGCGGCTCGGTAGCGGTGGCGGCGGGGGCCGTGGCACCGGCCAGGTGCCGCAATTGCTCCAGCGCCTGCGCCAGCGCAGCGCCGGCCGGGGCCGCCGTGCGCTGGGCCAGCAGCTCGCGCAGGCGCTGCACGCTGCGCGCCAGCCGCTCGGGCTGCACGGGCTTGAGCAGGTAGTCCACGGCCTGGGCCTCGAAGGCGTCCATGGCGTACTGGTCATAGGCGGTCACGAAGACCAGGATGGGAAACGGCTGCGCCTCGGGCCAGGCGTCGGCCAGTTCGGCGGCGGCCTCCAGGCCGCTCTGGCCCGGCATGCGGATGTCGAAGAACAGCACATCGGGCTGCAGCGCCAGCGCCTGCCGGGCGGCACTCAGGCCGTCGCCCACCATGGCGGCAATCTGCAACTCGGGCCAGGCGCGGGCCAGTGCCTGGCGCAGGTCCTCGGCCAGCAGGGGTTCGTCTTCGGCGATCAGGGCGCGGGGGGCGTGGGTCATTTCAGTCTTCTATTTCACTTGCGCATTGCCGACAGCGTATGAACCTGGCGCGGCCCAACTCAGGGGCACCGAGGAAGGGCCGCCCCGCACCGAGGGTGTCGTTCCCCTCCCGCGAAGCGAGAGAGGGCGCCGTGCACACGGGGGAAGGCGCGAAGCGACTCAGGGGGTGCATTTGAGGGTGATTCTGGCCAGAGTGCCGCCTTCGGGCAGGGCGGCCAGTTCGAAGTGCGCGGCGTCGCCATAGCGGCTGGCCAGGCGCTCGCGCAGCTGGGCCGTGCCGAAGCGGCTGCCGGGCAGGGCGGGCGCTCCGGAATCCAGGCCCATGCCGTTGTCGGCCACGGTCAGCTCCAGCGGGCCGCCGGCGGTGCGGCGCGCGCGCACGGCGATATGCCCGCCTTCCAGCTTGGGCTCCAGTCCGTGGCGTATGCAGTTTTCCACCAGGGGCTGCAGCAGCAGCGGCGGCACGGGCACCTGGGCCAGGTCCTCGGGCAGGTCCAGCGTGTATTGCAGGCGCGGGCCCATGCGGATGGACATCAGCGCCAGGTAGTCGCGCAGGCGTGCGAACTCTTCGCCCAGCGCATGCTCGGTGCTGCGCGAGCCGCCCAGCGTGGCGCGCAGGTAGGCGATCAGATGGTCCAGCATGGCCTGGGCGCGCTGCGGGTCGCTGGCCACCAGCACGCGCAGGTTGGCCAGGGTGTTGAACAGCATGTGCGGCTCCAGCTGGGCCTGCAGCAGGGTGAGTTTGGCCTCGGCCGCCTGGCGTCGGGCCTGCTCGGCCTGCATCTGCAGGTGGCGCGAGTAGCCCAGCAGGAAGAAGGCCAGCGACATCACCGTGCTGGCGACGATGGTGACGGCCAGCGGTATCCACAGCCGGTGCATCAGGGCCGTGCTGGCGTCGGGATCGGCCCACTTCCTGTACGCCGTGCCGATCAGCGACCCGATCACGAACCCCGTCACGATGCCAGCCACCACCAGCGCGGCGCCGCGCCAGCCGCCGGGCCAGGGAATGTCCTGGCCCCGCGTCAGGCGCCAGCGGCCCAGTTCGATGGTGAGCCAGCTGGTCAGGCCGATCGACAGCGAGTAGATGAGGTTCACGTCCCAGCGGCCATGGTTGCTCAGGCTGAATGCGGCGGCAATCAGGGCGCAGGCCGAGGTCGTCGCGATGCCGTGGCGCAGCAGCGTGGTCCGTTCCACGATGTGGCCAGGGGCGGCCGGCTGGCGTGTGGCGTTGGATGCGGGGTCGGGCATGGAGGGCAATGGTAGTCCCATGGCGTGTTTCAGCGGGCGCGGCCCTGGCGTGACTGCAGCGCCTGCCGCTCGCGCTCCACCATGCGCCCGTGCCAGCCGTTGCCCGGCAGGGCCAGCCAGACCACGGCGCCGTGGATGGCCAGCCCCAGGCCCCAGCCCAGGGCCGGGAAGATGGCCCAGTGCCGGCCCTGGGACAGCGACAGCGCCGCCAGCCCGAGGTTGACCAGCACATAGACGCTGGCGTGGATCATCCAGCCCAGCTTGGCGCCTGCGCGGCGGCGCGCCATGCGCTCCAGGGCATCGTCGTCGTGGCGGGCAGAGGGATCGAGGGGATCAAGGGGATCAAGGGTGCGCATGGGGAGTTCTCCGTCAGGGGGAAGGAAAGCGGCGTCAGGCCAGGCCCAGCCGCTGCCACAGCAGGTCGCCCAGGTAGCGGCCGGGCAGCAGGGTGAACAGGCCCGCCACGACGCAGGCGCCGATGTAGACGCTGCGCATGATCTTGCGGTGGCCGGCGATGTTGCCTTGGTACAGGTGGCAGAACGACCGGCCCAGGCCGGCAAAGGTCAGCGGCACCAGCAGGTGGACGGGCGTGTAGCCGCCCCAGTTGGGCAGGCGGTAGTCGCGGATGAAGCAGGCGGACACCGCCGCGCAGACCATGAGCGTGACAAAGGCATGGCCGGCCGCGCGGTGCAGGCGGGGATGGGCGGCGGCCTGGCGGCGTGCCAGCAGGGCGATGGCGCCCGTGGCCGTGGCCCCGAGGGCGGCACTCATGTGGATGGCGATCAGCGGTGTCATTTGCATGGCGGTGTCCTGGCGTGCGGCCCGGGTTGGCGGGCCTGTATGGGACAGGACTGTCGCTGCCGGGCGCCGCCGGGGCCAGCGCCATGCGACGGACGGACGAGGGCAGGGTGCCAGCTGCATCCTGGCGCCGCGAACGGCAGGCACGTCCACGGCATCTGGAGGATGCAGTCCGCAGGGTGGAGGCCAGGGTGAGTGCGCACGGACTATCGATCAGGGCCTTTGAAACCAATCACCCCAAGGATTGCTTCGATGCAACAGATTGAGAAAACTCATAGTTGCGTGCCCAGGTGGTTGGTAAGCTAACAGGTTCTGCAAATCATTCTCAATCCCATCCCCATGCCTTCCATTCGCCCCATATCCCTGGCCGTTCTTTGCCTGTGCAGCCATCAGGCGCTGATTGCCCAGACCCGGGGCGGTGACACCGTGCTGGAGGCCGTGACGGTAGAGGCCAGCGCCGACGCATCGGCCCAGGGCCTGTCCAAGCCCTTCGCAGGCGGCCAGGTGGCCACGGGGGCGCGCAACGGCGTGCTGGGCACGCTGGACTGGAAGAACTCCTCGTTCTCCACCACCAGCTACACCCAGCAGCTGATCGAGGACACCCAGTCCAAGAGCGTGGGCGACGTGCTGCTCAACGACCCGGGCGTGCGCCAGGCGCGCGGCTTTGGCAACTTCCAGGAGCTGTATGTGCTTCGCGGCTTCCCGGTCTATTCGGACGACATCGCCTACAACGGCCTGTACGGCCTGCTGCCGCGCCAGTACATCGCCTCGGAATTCTTCGAGCGCGTGGAGGTGCTGCGCGGCGCCAATGCCTTCCTCAATGGCGCAGCACCGGGCGGCAGCGGCATTGGCGGCACCATCAGCCTGCTGCCCAAGCGCGCCGGCAACGATGCACTGACGCGCGTGGGCGCCGGCATACAGACGGGCGGCCAGGCCTTTGTCTCCACCGACATCTCGCGCCGCTTCGGCCCTGACCGGAGCACCGGCATCCGCCTGAACGCCGTGCGCCGCGACGGCGGCACGGGCGTGGATGGCGAAGACCGCTCGCTCACCGCCCTGGGCCTGGGCCTGGACTGGCGCAGCCGCAACGTGCGCCTGTCGGGCGACGTGGGCTACCAGCGCAACAGCTACAACGGCGGCCGCCCCAGCGTGACGCCCGGCAACTTCATCCCGGCCGTGCCCGACAACAAGACCAACTACGGCCAGAACTGGTCGTACTCCACCGAGCGCGACCTGTTCGCCACGCTGCGCGCCGAATGGGACATCAACGACACAACCACCGCCTGGGCCGCAGGCGGCCTGCGCCGCGGCAAGGAAGACAACTCCCTGAGCGGCGTGACCGTCACGAATGCGGCCGGCGACACCACGGGCACGCGCTTCGACAACAAGCGCAAGGACAGCGTGGGCACGGGCGAGGTCGGCATCCGCACGCGCCTGGCCACGGGCAGCGTGGGCCATGAGCTGGTGGCCACGGCCAGCACCTACTCGGCCACCGAGCGCAATGCCTGGGGCATGGGCTTTGGCGTGGTCAACAACATCTACAACCCCTGGAGCAGCGCGCGCCCGGCGATGACGCTGTTCGGCGGCAACCTGGCCGATCCCACGCGCGTGGGTGAAACCCGGCTCAACAGCTTTGCCATCGGCGACACGCTGACGATGCTGGACGAGCGCCTGCGCCTGACCGTGGGCGTGCGCCGCCAGAGCATCGAGCAAAGCAGCTACGACTACAACACGGGCGCGCAGACCGACCACTACAAGAAGTCGGCCACCACGCCCATGCTGGGCCTGGTGTTCAAGACCAGCGAGAACACCTCGGTCTACGCCAACTACATCGAAGGCCTGACCAAGGGCGCCGTGGCGCCGCAGACGGCCAACGACCTGCCCGTGTCCAACGGTGGCCAGGTGTTCGCGCCCTACAAGTCGCGCCAGAAGGAAATCGGCTTCAAGTGGCAGGGCCGGCAACTGGGCGCCACGGTGGCGCTGTACACCACGGACATGCCTTCGGCCTATGTGGCCAACCAGGTCTTCGGCCAGTACGGCAAGCAGCGCAACAGCGGCCTGGAGGCCACGGTCTTCGGCGAGCCCGTCAAGGGCCTGCGCGTGCTGGGCGGCGTGACCTTCAGCGAGGCCAAGATCCGCGAGGCCGCCGATGCCGCCACCATCGGCAACTACGCCATCGGCGTGCCCAAGCGCCTGCTCAACCTGGGCGTGGACTGGGATGTGCCCGGCGTCTCGGGCCTGGCCCTCAATGCGCGCGTGATGCACACCTCCAGCCAGTACGCCAACGGCGCCAACACGCTGAAAGTGGCCTCGTGGACGCGCACCGACATCGGCGCGCGTTATCTCATGGACATCGGCAACAACCGCCTGCTGACCCTGCGCGCGCGCATCGACAACCTGTTCGACAAGGGCTACTGGTCGTCCGTGGGCGGCTACCCGGGCGCCAACTACCTGGTGCAGTCCATGCCGCGCACCTTCTCGCTGAGCGCATCGGTGGACTTCTGAGCCGGAGCGATCTGAAGCATGCGCGCGTTGTGGACGGTGGTGCACCGCTGGATAGGACTGGTGCTGGCCGGTTTCCTCACCATGGCCGGCCTCACGGGGGCCGTGCTGTCCTGGGACCATGAAATCGACGAATGGCTCAACGCCGACATGCTGGAGACCCCGGCACGCGGCCCGCTGAAGACCCCGCTGGAGCTGGCCGCCGTGGTGCAGGCCAGCGAGCCGCGCGCCGAGATCAGCTACATGACCCTGGGCCTGGTCGAGGGCGAAGCCGCCATGTTCATGGTGCGCCCCCGGCCCGACCCGGCCACGGGCCAGGCGCCTGCGCTGGGATATGACACGGTCTTCGTCGATCCCGTCAGCGGCCACATCACGGGCCAGCGCAACGGGCGCAGCCTTGCGCTCAGCCAGCGCAACCTCATGCCCTGGCTGCGCCACCTGCACGAAAGCCTGCTGGCCCCGCGCTTTTGGGGCACGGACCGCTGGGGCTACTGGTTCATGGGCACGCTGGCCCTGCTGTGGGTGGCCGACAGCTTTGTCGCGCTGCTGCTGACCTTTCCCGTCAAGCTCAGGAAAAGCGCCCCGCGCCTGACGGCGGCCATGGGATCGTGGTGGCGGCGCTGGCTGCCCTCATGGCGCGTGCGCTGGGGCGGCGGCGCCTACAAGCTCAACTTTGACCTGCACCGTGCGGGCGGCCTGTGGGTCTGGGCCGTCATCGTCATCGTGGCCTTCACCTCGTTCTCGCTGAACCTGTACCGCGAAGTCTTCTACCCGGTGATGAGCACCGTCTCCACCACCACGCCCGGCCCCTACGAAACCCTCAAGCCTGCGCCCCAGGGCACGCTCCTCGTGCCCAAGGTCTCGTTCGCCCAGGCCATCGCCATCGCCCAGAGCGAGGCCAAGCGCCTGGGCTTCGCCCAGCCCGCAGGCGGCATCTGGTGGGGCGGCGACTTCCCGTTCTACAACATCTCCTTCTTCGACCCGCACGACGAAACCGGCGCCATGGGCATGGGCCTGTCCAACATCTACGTCAGCTCGGACAACGGCGAAGTCCTGGGCACCTACCGCCCCTGGCACGGCACGGCCGCCGACGTCTTCGTCCAGCTGCAGCTGCCCCTGCACAGCGGCCGCATCCTCGGCACCCCCGGCCGCGTGCTCATGTCCTTCGTCGGCGTGCTTGTCGCCGTCCTGTCGATCACCGGCGTCATCATCTGGTGGCGCAAGCGCAGAGCCAGGAAGATGACCCCCTGAGCGGCTGCGCCGCTTCCCCCTTCCCGCTTCGCGGAGGGGGACGCAGCCCTCACTGCGGGGCAGCCCTTGAATCGCACCGGGTTTTGAGGAGGCCGATTGGTTTAAGTTGACACCTCTGCCGAGGTGTCGCTGACGGCTAGTTGCCTCCAGTAGTTTGCCTCAGCTTCTGCCGGAGGGATGCCCCCAATCGGCGTGAGTAGTCGGACATGGTTGAACCAGTGCACCCACTGCAAGGTGGCCAGCTCCACGGATTCCCTGGTCTTCCAGGGGCCCCGGCGGTGAATCAGCTCGGCCTTGTACAGACCGTTGATGGTCTCGGCCAGCGCGTTGTCGTAGCTGTCACCCCGGCTGCCCACCGAGGGCTGTATGCCCGCCTGGTCCAACCGTTCGGTGTAGCGGATGCTGACGTATTGACTGCCCCTGTCGGAATGGTGCGTCAAGGCATGGGCTGCTGGCTGGCGGGCATACAGCGCCTGCTCCAGCGCATCCAGCACGAAGTCCGTTTGCATGCTGCGGCTGACCCGCCAGCCCACGATGCGCCGGGCGTACACATCCACCACGAAGGCCACGTACAGCCAGCCCTGCCAGGTGGAGACGTAGGTGAAGTCCGATACCCACAGCTCGTTGGGACGGCTGGCCTTGAAGTGCCGGTTGACGTGGTCCAGCGGGCACGGCGCTGATGTGTCAGGCGTGGTGGTACGTACCGCCCTGCCACGGCGAGCCCCTTGCAAGCCCATGGCACGCATCAGTCGCTCCACAGTACAACGTGCCACCGGGATGCCCTCGCGGTTCATCTGCAGCCAGACCTTATCGGCCCCGTAGACCTGCCAGTTGGCATGCCACACGCGCTGGATGTCCGCCTTCAAGCACTCGTCACGCTGGGCGCGTTGACTGCGCAGTTGCGGGTTACGTTGCCGGGCTGCGTGGCGCCAGTAACACGATGGGGCCATCTGCAGCACCCGGCAGATGGGCTCGACCCCGTAGTCGTCACGGTGGCGGTCGATGTAGTTCTTCAAGACTTCAATCGGCGGTCGAGCTCCGCCTGCGCAAAAAACGCGCTGGCCGTCTTCAGGATGTCGTTGGCCCGGCGCAGCTCCTTGACCTCACGTTCCAGCTCCTTGATGCGCTGGGCTTCTGACGTGGTGGTACCGGCACGCTGGCCGCTGTCGACCTCGGCCTTCTTGACCCAATCGTTCAAGGTCTGCGGCACGCAGCCAATCTTGGGGGCTATTGATTCAATGGCTGCCCACAGCGAAGGGTAGTCGGCTCGGTGCTCCTGCACCATGCGTACGGCACGCTCGCGCACCTCGGGCGAGAACTTGTTTGACTTGGTCATAGCTCCATCTTCTCAAGTGTTGGAGCCTCCTCAAAACCCGGGGCGATTCACCTTGCTCGGCTGCCCGCGCTTGAGCCCTGCGAGTTTGAACGGCTGTCGGTAGTACACGGCTCCATTGATAGCCAAATCAGAAAACTATCCGCCCAAACAGCAAAGCCACCGAAAACGGTGGCTTCAATGAAGGCTTGCTGCAGAAATAGGGCGCAGCCTCCAAATCTGGCGCGGCCCGACACCAGAGACGCCGAGCAAGAGCCGCCTCGCGGCGAGGGCGTCGTCCCCCTCCCCCGCGAAGCGGGTAGAGAGGGGGAAGCGGCGTCAGCCGCTCAGGGGGAGCTTCAATCCTTCTTCAAGCATTCACTCATGAACGCCTTGCGCTCGTCGCCCTTCTTGCCGGTGGCGTCGGCATTGCAGGTCTTCATGCGTTCCTGCTGGCGCTTCTTGCCGTCGGACAGGCAGGACTTCATGAACTCCTTGCGCTCGTCGCCCTTCTTGCCGGCGGCTTCGGTGTTGCAGGTGCCCATCAGCTTTTGCTGGGCCGTGGGGGCCTTGTCTCCGGCGGCCATGCCGATGCTGCAGGCCAGGGAGACAACTGCCAGAACAACGATTTTTTTCATGATGGAATGGTTTTGAAGGCGCGCCGAAATCCAGCGCCCCCACATTGCAGCACAGCGCCGGGCGCACAGCAACGTTGCGCGCCGGCCGTTGTAAAAGTTTGCGATTGCCGCCGGCGGGCCGGCAGGCGTCCATCGTCAGGCCATGGCCAGCGCAGATAATGGCGCACTTTTGCATTGCGACAGGACGCTTGCCGTGGACATTCTTTTGCTGGTCAAGGCCGCCATCATGGGCATCGTGGAAGGGCTGACGGAGTTCCTTCCCATCTCTTCCACCGGGCACCTCATCCTTGCAGGCTCGCTGCTGGGCTTCGACGATGCCAAGGCCAAGGTCTTCGACATCGCCATCCAGACCGGCGCCATCTTCGCCGTGGTGCTGGTGTACTGGCAAAAGATCCGCTCCACCGTGGTCGACCTGCCCACCAGCGGCCAGGCGCAGCGGCTCACGCTGAACGTCATCATCGGCTTTCTGCCGGCCGTGGTGCTGGCGCTGATCTTCGGCAAGTTCATCAAGGCGCACCTGTTCACGCCCACCGTGGTGGCCACCACCTTCATCCTGGGCGGCTTCGTCATCCTGTGGGCCGAGCGCCGGCCGGCATCGGCCATGCGCGTGCAGACCGTGGACGAGATGACGCCGCTCGATGCCCTCAAGGTCGGCCTGGTGCAGTGCCTGGCCATGATCCCCGGCACCAGCCGCAGCGGCGCCACCATCATCGGCGGCATGCTCATGGGCCTGTCGCGCAAGGCGGCGACCGACTTTTCGTTCTTCCTGGCCATTCCCACGCTGATCGGCGCCGGCGTCTACAGCCTCTACAAGGAGCGCGCCCTGCTGTCGGTGGACGACATCCCCATGTTCGCCGTGGGCCTGGTGTTCTCCTTCATCAGCGCCTGGCTGTGCGTGCGCTGGCTGCTGCGCTACATCTCCACCAACAGCTTCGTGCCGTTTGCCTGGTACCGCATCGCCTTCGGCATCATCGTGCTGGTCACGGCCTTCACGGGCCTGGTCAACTGGAGCGGCGGCTGACCAGGGCCGGGCCATCGATGGGGACAAGCCACCTTCGGGTGGCTTTTTTGCGTCATGTACCCGGGGGAGCAACCGCATGAAGAGCGCGTGGTTGCCCCATGAAAACCCCTGTACTTCTGAGAATGATGATGTTCTATGGTTATAAAAAATATGTTTTTTTTATAACTTTTTCCGAGGGTTGCCATGGCCATCGAACAAGGGCAGTTGATGTGGCGTCCCAGCCCGCAGCAGGTCGCGCAAAGCGGCCTGGCGCGCTACATGGATTGGCTGGCTGCGGCCAGGGATATGCGCTTCGATGGCTACCAGGCGCTGTGGCAGTGGTCGGTCACGGATCTCGATGGCTTCTGGCGCTCGATCTGGGACTACTTCCAGGTCATGGCCGACGGTGACCCGACGCGCGTGCTCGGTGAGCGCGGCATGCCGGGCGCGCAGTGGTTTCCCGACACGCACCTGAACTATGCCGAGCATGTGTTCCGCAGCGCCAGCGCCGAGCACCCGGCCATCATCGCGCGCTGCGAAGGCGCCGAGCCGGTGGAGCTGTCATGGCGGCAGCTGGAGCGTGACGTGGCGGCGCTCGCGGCCCGGATGCGCGAGCTCGGCCTGGGCCGCGGCGATCGCGTCGTGGCCTACCTGCCCAATGTGCCCCAGGCGGTCGTGGCCTTCCTGGCCTGTGCCAGCATAGGCGCCATCTGGTCCAGCTGCGCGCCCGAGATGGGTGTTTCCGTGGTGCTGGACCGCTTCCAGCAGATCGGCCCCAAGCTGATTTTCGCCACCGA
This sequence comes from Delftia sp. WY8, assembly GCF_018437695.1. NCBI lineage: Bacteria > Pseudomonadati > Pseudomonadota > Betaproteobacteria > Burkholderiales > Comamonadaceae > Delftia > Delftia sp. WY8. The sequence continues at coordinate 1,661,647 of NZ_CP049795.1, read as the reverse complement.
TAGCTATGTCTACGGGGGACGGTGTTTCGATCGCCGCGCCGTACTCGGCGAGGTGCTGCGGGGATTGCCCGAGATAGGCCATGTGATCCATGTGCCCGGCCCCCTGTTCAGGCCCGGGGACCCCGCATGCGAGCTGCCCTGGCGCGATGTCATGGCCTGGGCCGACGCGCTGGCCAGGCCCGCAGAGCCGGTCTTCGAGCGCTTGCCGTTCTCGCACCCGCTGTGGGTGGTCTATTCCTCGGGCACCACGGGACTGCCCAAGGCCATGGTGCACAGCCATGGCGGCATCGTGCTCACCCACCTCAAGACCCATGGGCTGCAGCACGACGTGCGGCCTGGCGACCGCTTCATGTTCCTGGGCAGCACGGGCTGGATCGTCTGGAACCTTATGGTGGGCAGCCTGCTGGCTGGCGCCACCGTGGTGCTGTCCGATGGCAACCCGACCTCGCCCGACGATGGCGCATTGTGGGACTTCATCGATCGCCAGCAGGTCACGCTGTTCGGTTGCGGCGCGGCCTTTCTGGCCAAGACCATGAAGGATGGCGTGGTGCCCGCCCGGGGCCGCCGCTTCGGGAAACTGCGCGCCATCAATTCCACGGGGTCGGCGCTGCCGCTGGAGGCCTACGGCTGGGTCTACGAGAACATCAAGCGCGATCTGTGGCTGGCCTCGGTCAGCGGTGGAACGGATATCGCCTCGGGCTTCGTGGCCTGCGCGCCCCTGCTGCCCGTGCGCGCGGGCGAGATCCAGTGCCGTGAACTGGGCGTCGCCGCGCACGCCTTTGACGAGCAAGGGCGCAGCGTGACCGGCGAGGTGGGCGAACTGGTGATCACCGAACCCATGCCTTCCATGCCCTTGTATTTCTGGAACGACGCCGATGGCCTGCGCTACCGTGAAAGCTACTTCGACGTCTTTCCCGGCTACTGGCGCCATGGCGACTGGATCTCGTTCAGCGAGCATGGGTCGGCCGTGATCTACGGCCGCTCGGACACCACGATCAACCGTTTCGGCATCCGCATGGGAACGGCCGAGATCTACCGTGTCGTCGAGGAAGTTGACGAGGTCTTGGACAGCCTCGTCGTGGACCTGGAGTTCCTGGGGCGCCCCTCTTTCATGCCCTTGTTCGTGGTGCTGGCCCCGGGCCTGGTGCTGACGGATGCGCTGGTGGCCCGGATCAAGGATGCCATCAGGGCCCAGGCCTCTGCGCGCCACGTGCCCGATGCGGTCATCCAGGTCGCCGAGATTCCGCGCACCCTCACGGGCAAGAAGATGGAACTGCCCGTGCGCAAGCTGCTGCTGGGCGCCGAGCCCGCCAAGGTGGCCAGCCCCGACGCCATGGCCAATCCGCGCAGCATCGATTTCTTCGTGCAATACCGGGCTCGGGTCCCGCTGGCCTGAGGTGCGGCGACCCTGGCCGATTTCATCCATGACGCAGGAGACAAACCCATGACCGTCTCTATCGAAAGGTCCGCCAGGCCCCATTCGATGCGCCTGGCCCCACCTTGGACCGAGCCACCCCATCGCCCATGAAGTCAGCACTCCAGCAGAATTTTCTGATGCAGCAGTTGGGCCACTGCACGCGCCTGGCCCATGCCACCGTAAGGCCTCACTATGCGAAGCACATGCTGGCGCTGGATCTCAAGCCGTCGGAGTTTGCCGTGCTGTCGCTGATCTCGGCCAATCCCGGCGCATCCCAGCGCCAGATCGCCGAGACCGTGATGATTTCCCAGCCCAACATGGCGGCGCTGATGGAAAGACTGCAGGTGCGCGGCATGCTCAGGCGCGAGGCCGATCCTGCGGACAGGCGCCTGTCGCTGCTGTATCTGACGGCCGAGGGCGAGCGCCTGCACGAAAAGGCGGCGGCGCAGGTGGAAATTCTGGAGCAAGAGGCCAGCCGCATGCTGAGCGCTGAGGACAAGCAGCAGCTGCTGCGCCTGCTTCACAAGATGATCGATTGCGCCGGGTAGCCGGCCCGCCATCGCCAAGACCCTCGCCCGCTGCCGTGAACGCCGATGGGGCCCGATCCTTGAGGAAGGCGCCAAGGGGTTCAAGCACCACCGCATGGTCCAGGGTTGCCATCCGGATCTCGGCCCGAGCCGGACGGCGCTCAGGTTTGCATGTTCAGCAGCGAGGCCTCGATGGCGGCGGCCGTGGCGTGGGGCCGCTCCATGGGGAACAGGTGGCTGCCGTCCAGCATCATCACGCGCCCGCGCGTGATGCGGCGCGTCAGGTCCATGCCCACCTGGCGCATCTCCACCGAGGCACGCCCGCCGATGAAGGCCGCCGGGCAGCGCAGCGGATGGTGGTGCAGCAGCGAGGCCAGGTTGTGCGGCAAGGTGTTGTAGATGGCGGTCTCCACCTCGCGCGTGAAGTGCAGCGTGCGCCGGCCGTCCAGGTCGGTCAGGCCGCCCTGCACATAGTCCTGGAGCACCTGCGGATGCCATTGCGCAAACACCTTCTTGGCGCGGAAATAGGCCAGCGCCTCCTCGTCGCTGTCCCAGGCATTGCGGCGGCGGGCGCTGATCTTGCCCGGCGAGACCGAGCCCACCAGCTGCGTGCGCTTGGCCACGCCCACGGCGTTGGCGCGCCAGCCGCTGAGCAATGGCGAGTCGATCAGCAGCACGCCGCGCGCCAGCTCGGGATGGCGCGCAGCCGTCATCACGCTCAGGAAACCGCCCAGCGAATGCCCGACCAGAAAGACCGGACCGCCCACGCGCTCGACCTCGGCGCGCGTGAACTCGGCCAGTTGCTCGACCAGGTGCGGCCAGTTGTTGGTGACGGGAAAGCGCGGGTCATGGCCGAAGCGCTCCACGCCCTGCGCCGCGATGCCGCGCTCGGCCAGCAGCGAGAGCAGCAGCCGGTAGGTGGGCAGCGGAAAACTGTTGGCATGCGAGAACACCACGGGCAGCGGCGCCGATGCAGTGCCCGCGCCCGTACCCGTGCCGGCAACCGCCGCATCGCTCTCGGCCCGCTGTGCGGACCGGGCCGCGTTCACGGCCGAGGCTCCTGGCCGGCCTGTGCGGCGCCATCGGGCACGCCTTGCTGGTGGCCCGAGGGCTGGCCTGCATCGGGCCGCACGGGCGATGCCGGGCCCGGCTGCTGGGGCGTCATGGGTGTCATGGGCGTCATGGGGGAGGTCGCAAGACCGTCTGCCGTGGAGGTGCCCAGGCCCGCGCCCGTGCCGCTGTGATAGGGCTGGCGTAGCGCCGCAGGCGGCAGCCGGCCCATGCTGCGTGCCGACGAGCGCAGGGCGCCTGCCGGCGCGTTGACCTTGGTCAGCGGCTGGGCCTGGCGGCTGTGCACGCGGATGGGCACCTCGGAGGCGCCGCCATCCCAGGCCGGGTCCTCGATGCTGTCGAAGACATGGCGCAGGCGCTCGCCCCAGCTGTCGTGCAGCATGCGGAAATACGGATTGCTCTCGTCGATGCTGACGATCTTGTCGGAGGCGAAGCGGTCCTTCTCGTACACGATCAGGTCCAGGGGCAGGCCCACCGACAGGTTGGACTTGAGCGTGCTGTCCATGGACACCAGGGCGCACTTGGCGGCCTCGTCCAGCGGCGTGCGCGGCGTGATCACGCGGTCCAGCACGGGCTTGCCGTACTTGGACTCGCCGATCTGGAAGTAGGGCGTCTCGCTCGTGGCCTCGATGAAGTTGCCGGCCGAATACACCTGGAACAGCCGCATGGTCTCGCCCTGGATCTGGCCGCCCAGCACCAGCGAGATATTGAAATCCACGCCCGACCGGGACAGCGCCACGCCGTCGCGCTCGTACACATGGCGCACGGCTGCGCCCAGCACGCGGGCCGCATCGAACATGCTGCGCACGTTCCAGATGGTCAGCATGTCGCCCGTGGCCTCGTCGCGCAGCTGCTGGCTCTCCAGCAGCTCGCGCACCGATTGGGTGATGGACAGGTTGCCGGCCGACAGCAGCACCATGAAGCGGTCGCCGGGGTTCTCGTAGACCATGAGCTTGCGGAAAGAGCTGATCTGGTCCAGGCCGGCATTGGTGCGCGAGTCGGCCAGGAAAACCAGGCCGGCGTTGAGCTTGATGGCAACGCAATAAGTCATGGAAGCGTCCGAATCTGCGGAAATGGCAAGTTTAGTGCGAGGCGATTGACCGCGTTCAGGCGGCGATCTTCTTGAGCTGGTAAAGGGCCTCCAGCGCCTCGCGCGGGCTCAGTGCGTCGGGATTGATGGCGGCCAGCGCCTGGGCCAGCGGGTCGTGGCGGCTCTCGGGCTCGGGCATGTCGGGCGCATCGAACAGGTCCACCTGCAGGCGGCCCTCGTCGGCATGGGCCTCCAGTGCCTCCAGCGCATGGCGCGCGTGGTGCAGCACGCCGGCCGGCATGCCCGCCAGCTTGGCCACCTGGATACCGTAGCTGCGGCTGGCCGGGCCGGGCTGGATCTCGTGCAGGAAGACGATGTCCTGGCCCGACTCCGCCGCACTCACATGCATGTTCACGGCCGCGCGTGCCTTGGCCGGCAGCTCGGTCAGCTCGAAGTAGTGCGTGGCAAACAGCGTGAAGGCGCGCGTCCTGTCGTGCAGCTGGGTGGCGATGCCGCTGGCCAGCGCCAGGCCGTCGAAGGTGCTGGTGCCCCGGCCGATCTCGTCCATCAGCACCAGGCTGTGCGGCGTGGCCGAATGCAGGATCTGCGCGGCCTCGGTCATCTCCATCATGAAGGTGGACTGGGCATTGGCCAGGTCGTCGGCCGCGCCGATGCGCGTGTGGATGGCGTCGATGGGCCCCAGCCGGCAGCTGGACGCCGGCACATGCGAGCCCATGCTGGCCAGCAGCACGATCAGCGCCACCTGGCGCATATAGGTCGATTTGCCGCCCATGTTGGGGCCGGTGATGATCTGCATGCGCGTGTTGGCGTTCATGCGCGTGTGGTTGGCGATGAAGCTGCCGCTGGAGGTCTCGGCCATGCGGGCTTCCACCACCGGGTGGCGGCCGGCCTCGATCTCGATGCAGGGATGGTTCACGAACTCGGGCGCGCACCAGTTCAGCGTCAGCGAGCGCTCGGCCAGCGTGCACAGCACGTCGATGGCGGCAATGGCACCGGCCACGCGCGTGAGCGCCGGCACATGGGGCTGCAACTGGTCCAGCAGCTGCTCGTAGAGGAATTTCTCGCGCTGCAGCGCACGCTCCTGCGCCGACAGGGCCTTGTCCTCGAAGGCCTTGAGCTCGGGCGTGATATAGCGCTCGGCGTTCTTCAGCGTCTGGCGGCGGCGGTAGCGCTCGGGCACCGCGTCCTTGTAGCTGTTGGTGATCTCTATATAGAAGCCGTGCACCTTGTTGAACTGCACGCGCAGGTTGGGAATGCCGGTCAGCAGCTTTTCCTTGGCCTCCAGCTCCAGCAGGAAGTCGTCGCAGTTGTTCTGGATGGCGCGCAGCTCGTCCAGCTCGGCGTCGTAGCCTGTGGCAAACACGCCGCCGTCGCGCACCAGGGCGGCCGGCTCTTCCATGATGGCGCGCACCAGCAGCTCGGCGCAGCCCTCGGGCGGCTGCAGGTCGGCAAACAGCTGGGTCAGGTGGGCCGAGGGTGTCTGCCCGGCCTGGGCCAGCAAGGCCGCCTTTTGCAGCGTGCGGCCCAGTCCCACCAGCTCGCGCGGGCGCACCTGGCGCAGCGCGGTGCGCGCGGTGATGCGCTCCACATCGCTCACGCCCTTGAGCTGCTCGCGCAACTGCTGCCAGGGCGCGGCCATGCCGCCTGCGCTGGCGCCCTGCAGCGCCCGCGTGGCCTCCAGCCGCGCCATGGCCTGCGTGCGGTCGCGGCGCGGCTCCAGCAGCCAGGCCTTGAGCAGGCGGCTGCCCATGCCCGTCATGCAGGTGTCCAGCAGAGAGAACAATGTGGGCGAATCCTCGCCGCGCAGCGTCTTGACCAGCTCCAGGTTGCGGCGCGTGGCCAGCGGCAGCGCAATCAGCTCATCGTCGCGCTGCACCTGCAGAGCGTGGATGTGCGACAGGCTGCGGCCCTGCGTGTGCTCCGCATACGACAACAGGGCGGCGCTGGCGCCATGGGCCAGCGGCAGATCCTCGGCCTCCCAGGCCTTGAGGCTGGCGGCGCCCAGCAGCTCCAGCAGCTTGCGCTCGCCCAGGCCGCCGTCGAACTGCCAGTCGGGCCGCGGCGACAGCGGGCAGGCAATGGAGCCGCCATGGCGCAGCGCGAACAGGCTTTGCTCGAAACGCTCGGTCACGCCCGCGCTGTAGATCAGCTCGCTGGGCGCAATGCGTGAAATCCAGGCGCCCAGCTCGTCGTGGGAGCATTCGGCCAGATGGATGCGCCCCTGCGTCACCGCCATCCAGGCCAGGCCGCAGCGCTGGCGCCCGGCCGTGTGCAGGGACAGCAAGATCGCTTCGCTCTTGTCCGACAGCAGCTCACTGTCGGTCAGCGTGCCCGGCGTCACCACGCGCACCACCTTGCGCTCCACCGGGCCCTTGGCGGCGCCCACCTCGCCCACCTGCTCGCAGATCGCCACCGACTCGCCCAGCTTGATCAGCCGGCCCAGGTAGTTCTCCAGCGCATGGAAGGGCACGCCCGCCATGGGAATCGGCTGCCCCGCCGTCTGCCCGCGCGTGGTCAGCGTAATGTCCAGCAGCCGCGCCACCTTCTCCGCATCCCCGAAGAACAGCTCGTAGAAATCCCCCATGCGGTAGAAAACCAGCGTGTCGGGGTAGTTGATCTTGATGCCCAGGTACTGCTGCATCATGGGCGTGTGCGCCGACAGATCAGGGGCCGGAGAGGGCTGTGTGCTTTGCGAGAGGTCGCTCATTGGCTTGGGAATCAACAGGTTGCAGCGGCGCGAAGGTGCCGGGCAAGGCCTGCCTGGATGGCGCGGGGCCGCAGGAAGGCGCGAATGTTCTTGTGTCGTACTGCCCGCCTTGGGCCGTATCCATCGTGTGGGGCGTGGTGGCGGGCAAAGGTCACATTATTGACTACCCGAGGTTGGACGCCGCGCCAAGGGGGCGTAGATCGCGGCACACAAATGCGCTGCGCTCAATCCAAGGGATCATTTCCGCCGTACGTCGTCACAGGGCTCCTTCTGGCAACTGCTTGGCTCCTTGGTACAGGGCGTGCTGCGTATCCGCCAGGGTGATCACTTCGTCCCCGGTGAGATAGCTCATCAGAACACTGTTGAGTTTCGCGATGCGTGCGCCATAGCAGCGAATCAGCGAGGCGATCTGAATCTGCTCCGGTTCCGTGATCTGATCTCCCAGCGCTGTCACGGCGTGGGCTGCTGCCTCGATGTCGAACGAGCAACGAATGAGCAACTCACTGGCCCGGTGGCCGCTTCCAAGCAACGGCGATGCCGCTGTGACTGGTGATGCTGTATCTGCCTGGCTGCCGAATGTATTGATACCGTTGCCAGCCTCCTTGGCTGCAGCAAAGCTGGCCAGGAAACGCAGGTCGTCCAAGGAGTGGGGAAGCTCGTTGTAGGCCCCGAACAGCCGGTCTGCAAATTCAAAGGCGTGTTCCAGTAGCCGCGGAACTGCGCTGCCTGGTCCAGCAAGCGCACGACGTACTCGCCACCCATGCCGTGGTCCACTGCGATGTCCACGCACTCGCGGCTGAAGTCATCGACCACCGTCAGGCACTTGATGCGCCGGCCGTTGGCTAGTGCGTCCATCACGAAGTCTGCGCTCCAGGTGTCATTGATGTGCTGGCTGGCAGCCAGGGGCTGGCGCTCGCCAGTGGGGCGTTTGACCTTGCGGCGCTTGCGCACCGACAGGTTGGCCAGCTTGTACAGGCGCCACACGCGTTTGTGGTTCACTTGGTGGCCTTCAAGGCTCAACAGGTCGTGGATGCGCCGGTAGCCAAAGCGCCGGCGCTCGTGCGCCAACTCGACGATGCGCGTGCTTAGGCTGGCCGTGGACTGGTTCATGCTGGGCGGCTCCCGGTAGCTGGTTCTGGACAACCCCGCATAGCGACAGGCGCGGCGCTCGCTGATGGACAGTCCCTGAACCATCCTGGCAGCGACCTCGCGCCTGGCCTGCGGGGTCAGCGCTTTACCCCGAAGCCCACCGTCAGCGCTTCGATGTGCAGGTGGGCCTCGGCCAGCGGCTTCTTGAGCCTGGCGTTCTCGCTCTCGATCTCGCGTAGCCGCGTGGCCTCGCCGGCCTGCATGCCGCCGAACTTGGTGTGCCACTTGTAGAAGGTTGCATCGCTGAAACCTCCCAGGCGACACAGTTCCTTGACGGGCATGCCACCCTCGGCCTGCTTGATAAAACCGATGATCTGTTCGTCGGTGAATCTGCTCTTCTTCATGTCCGCTCTTCCTCTGAAAACGGACTCTACTAACCTTCGACTGGTACGCCCTATGGGGAGCAGGTCAGGTGGTGGAGCGCAGTTTCGGGTGGCTGGCGAGGTTTCGCCGTCTATCGCGGGACTATGAGAGGCTGCGGCAAGTGTTGAGTGGCTTGCACTTTCTGGTCTTTGCCATGCTCATGCTGCCGGCAGCGGCTCAGATATTGGCCTCTACTAGAAGTGCAAAACACGTTCTAAGCCGGTGATATTGACCGATTGAATCCACCCGGCCTTGTGGTCACTGGCGTCATTTCGCCTTCGCAGTTTCATCATCTTTCTTTTTGGTCAAGGCATCCAGGCTCTTGAGAATGGCTTTCCAGTCTCCGGTCAGAATGGCTCCAGCGATCCCGACGAGCGCGCCAACGAATTCGATGGCTTTCTTTGCTTTTTTGATGCTCTCAAGGGTTTCTTGCGTTTTGATCAAGGCATCATTGATCTCCTTGAGCGCATCATCCGGCGGGTCGCTAAAGATCTCGACGGTTCCCCTGGTCAGTAGAGCACCGGCCTGCTCGTTGGCGGTCTTCGCCTTGTTACGCAGGGCTGCGCGTTCGGCTGCAGAGATACCTTCAACTGTTGATCGAATCGCAAGGTTTTCAGCGGCGCTACTCAACGCATTGATGAGCTCGAGGTCCCTTGCAACGATATCCAGCGTTTCGGCGGTGGCCATGATTGATCTCCCAGGCGGCTACTGAAGGGGCGCTTTGATCGCGTCCACTTGATCTTTCAGGGTCGAGAGGCGTGCTCGCAGTACGCGAGGGTCCTGCTCAAAAGCTGTTCGACGAAGCTCATCGTTGGCTTCAAGCCAGCTATCGATGAGCTTCACCCGAGCCGCAGCAGCCTCGGGGAACCCATTTTGGGGACCAGGAGCACAGGCTTCCACTGATTTGCTTTTCTCCTCATTGGCTACCAGCCTAGTGCCGGCAGTGAGTGGCTCGCAACGCATGGCCGTGCCCTGCGGTTTTCGTTCGCACCGTGTGTAGTCCAGGAGCTCGCTTTTAACAAGTATCCAGTCCGTCTTGATGATCCTGCAGGCGTTTGAATACAGGGAGGTCGTCTTGCCGTCAGGGCCGCCATACCAATAGCGCAATGGTTGCAAAACGCGTGGCCAGTCGAATTCCTGTTGGAGGAGCCGTTTTGCTTCTCGTTCTCTGAGCGCCGAGACCAATAGGTCCGCTATGGCGGTGAATGCCTTCTGATATTTGTCGAGATCGTCAGCCGAAGACAGTGCTTTCCCATCCACCTTAACGTTCTTCACAGAGGCGCCGAGGGCTTCAATCTCCTTGGAAAGCGTCCAGTTCTCGTCTCCAGCCAATGCGTTCAGAGTCTCATGATATTTAATTAGAAGTTGCACGGACATCGATGCTGCCACGGTCTGCGCGGCATCAACGGCCGCCTGACACGATGCGTTGTCATTCACGCTTGGTACCGCCTCGCCTTTGGCGTACGCAAGGATGCGCGCCTCGGTCTTAAGGGAGGAGCAGGATGTGGAGTAGATGTCCACGTCCTTCTTCGCCGCAGCTGCGACGGCAGATCCATCTTTTGCGAAGGCGCGAATCGTGTCGAAGTTTGCACAGCCACCTAGCAAGGCTAGAACCAAAGGCAAAGCTATCAGATGAGTAGCGAATCGCATTTGCGCTTCCTTATTGGTGTCTGTATTTAAATTATTAACATAAGAGGAATGGTGTCAATCAGTAGGATATAGTGGTAAATCCCCATAGCTACCAGATGCTGGCTGGTCAGTTCAGATTTACCCATGCCAATGGAATTTTCTGCGGCGACACCTTCGCCGATGCGCGCGTATGCCCACTAATGCGGCTTGGCGAGCCAAGTCATCAAGGCGCTTGTGAGGTGTGGGCTGCTGCCGGTCTCATAGACACAGACCTAAGCTTCTCGAGCTTCTTCAAACTTTATCGGACTGATGTACCCAAGCGTCGAGTGCCGACGCGTCGGGTTGTAGAACCGCTCGATGTAATCGAACACATCTGCCTTCGCTTGCTTGCGCGAGCGGTAGACCTTGCGAGCCGTGCGCTCCGTCTTCAGGCTACTGAAGAAGCTCTCCATTGCCGAGTTGTCCCAGACTTCGCCAGCACGGCTCATGCTGCACACGATGCCTTGCTTAGTCAGCAGCCCAAGCAGCCCACTTGCCGAGATCGATTCCATCGATGACGGCGGTGCATTGCTGGTTGCCCGATGATCTGTCTATACGCACAGCAGATCAAAGAAAGGATCAAAATGAACACGACAAAGGCGTCCCGCAGGCCCATTGGGTTGGGTGAAACTATTGATGCCGAGATTGAGGCCATCGCTCGTAGCATTGAATTACATCGACATGCTCTTAGAGATCAGGGTGTGTGGCTCTTTTTGGCAGTCTTGGGCTGCTGGGGGGTGCCGCCAGGCTATCCAAGGCTTGCCGCGCTCCTGGCTGCGCTGGTGCTGTTCAGTACAAACTACTCACTGCTGTACCGGCATGACGTACGGTCCTTCCCGCGACAGTTTGCTGCTAGTAGGGAGAGAATTTCTGCGCTCGCTACAGATTCGGATGCACGAAATGAAGGACTGCGTCGCTTGGCTGCTCTGGAAAAGGATGAGCTGAGTGGGTTGCGTCCCTTTGCTTCAGTGCTTGGCTTCATCATTGGTTGGATGGCATGGTCATCCTCCGTGATTGCGACTTTGATTTCGATCTGGAACTCCTAGAGATGTTTGCTCGGCTAAAAAGAGCGGTCTACAGCACTTCATTCACCTTGACATCATGAACTGCGCAGAGCTCGTTGAAATCCTGGCCACCAAGAATGACCTGTCTAAGATAGCCGCCGACGCCGTGCTCGGCACTCTGATAGAAACTATCCAGACCGCCGTGACGAAGGGCGATGCGGTGCAACTGGTCGGCTTCGGCACGCTCAAGTCCGCCAAGCGCGTCGCCCGCACCGGTAAGAACCCTCCACGGGCGCGGCACTGAAGATCCATGCATCCAAGGTGCCGAAGTTCGTGGTCAGCGCCAAGTTCAAGGCAGTGGTCGATCCCAAGGCTGCCAAGCGCAGGACCGGCGGAAAGTTCGAGGAGATCAACTACAAGTCCGGCGCCGAGACCGTGGCCGGCCTGATCGGCGGGCAGGTGGAGGTCATCGTGCAGAACCCTTCGGACATCGTCCAGCACGTCAAGGCCGGAAAAATGCGCCTGCTGGCCAGCGCCAGCCCCATGCGCTGGAAGGAGTTGCCCGAGGTGCCCACGCTCAGGGAGCAGGGCTACGACGTGGAGATCGACTCCTGGATCGGCCTGGCCTACCCCAAGGGCGTGCCCCCGGCCCTGCGCGACAGGCTGGAGCGCATTGCCATGGCAGCCGCCGAGGGGCCCCAGGTGGCGCGCATCTTCGAGTCGGCCGGCGTGGACCCGGCGCCGCTCACCGGCGCCGAATACCGCAGGAAGCTGGTCCAGGGCCATGAGTCCATGGGCGCGGCCATCAAGGCAGCGAATCTGCCGCGCATGAACTGAGGGCGGTCCGGCGGCCTGCCGGCCTTGATGCACGGGTGCTGCTGCAGCATGGCCGAAAGACCATGAAAGGCCGCTCGTCGGCGGGGGAGCGCTCGCGCCCGCTCCCTGCGTTCGCTGTATCGGTCCACCAGGTAGCCTGTGCAGTCAAGCCGGTGCAGTCCGGTGCAGTCTCGCGCGTCAGCTGGGTGAACTTGACCAGTTCCCCCAATCACGTACACCGCGCGCAGGGGGCGAGTGCCTGCATCTCAGCGCGGCGCCAGGAACAGCTCCATGCGCTGCAGCTCCTCATCCAGCGCGCTGCGAAAGGCGGCATCGCCGGGCGCCGCGCCGGCCACATAGCCGAATGACGGCTCCAGCCGGCCATCGCGCGCCTGGAGGTTGGCCCAGCCGATCACCTGGCCCTGCCAGAGCATGGGCAGGGCGTAGTAGCCCAGCTGGCGCCGGGCCGGTGGCGTGTAGGCCTCGAACTTGTAGGTCCAGCCCCAGAGCAGCGTGAAGCGGCGCCGGTCCCAGACCACGGGATCGAAGGGCGCGAGCAGGCGCAGCCGCTCGTCGAAGGCATGGCGGCGCGAGCGTGGGTTTTCGTCGGCGGGCCAGTACCAGGTAGTTCCGTCGATGCGGCAGCTGGCCAGCTGCTCGCGCGCCAGCCGCAGCGCTGCCTGGGTCTGTTGCGCCAGATGGGGTGCGCCATAGCCCAGCAGGCGCACCAGGTAGGTCAGGCTGGGGGCCGGCAGCGGTGCGTACTTGCGCACCACCAGGTCGATCAGCGCGGCGGCGCGCCGGGCGCTGGCGGCGGGGCTGTCGTCGGCAGGCGGGTGAGCGATTGCCTCGTAGACGCGCGTGCCGCTGTCACGGCGCTTGACGCGCAGCAGGCCGCGATAGTGCATGCCATCGAGCAACTGCGTGCTGGCGCTGCCCGAGCCGCCCCAGTAGTTCTTCACGCTTCCGTGCGAGAAATGCTGCTCCACCTCGCGCGGATGCGCGGCGCCGCGCTCGCGCACAAAGGCCAGCACCTCGGCGGCCTTGCGCTGCGTCTCGGCATCCCAGGCCTTGCGTGCCTGGCGCGGGTGCATCAGCGCCAGGTGCTCGCTGGGCAGAAAGCCGTAGTTGACCAGGCAGTCCTCGTCGATCGCCAGGCGCGCGTAGCGGCGTTCCAGGTCGCCGGCGCGGTAGTCCTTGACGCGGTGGCGCAGCGTCAGGTCCTGCGCCCGGGCCGGGGCGCGAATCGGATCTGCCTGCACAAAGCCCAGGCGCTGTATGGCCGCAGGCAGGGTGGTCGGCGTGAACAGGGTGCGCGCCACGGCATGGCGGCGCAGGTCGTCAAGGCTCGGTTCGGTGGGCATGGCTTGATTGGAGCACGGCAGGGCTGCCGTACTTCCTGATCCTGCTGTGCCGCTCAGGCCTTCCTGGCACGCCTGCGCCGCCACAGCGCGCGCAGCACCCAGCCCAGCGGCAGCACCACCAGCACCAGCCAGGGCAGCACGGCCGCCACGAAGGTGATCAGCGCGGCCATGCTCTCGCCCAGCACATGGCCGGCATCGCGCAGCGCGCGGCCTATGGGGCTGTAGCTGGTGCCGCCCTGCACCAGGGCGCGGGTGGGCGTGAACTGGATCTGTATGTGCTGCTTGCTGGTCTGCTGCTCCAGCACCTTGCGCTGGGCGGCCATGGCGTCCAGCTCGGCCTGCGTGTCCGACAGCGTGCGCTGTATCTCCAGCAGGTCGGACATGGTGCGCTTGGTCGTGGTGTCGCGCAGCATCAGGCGCAGGCTGTCGCGGAACTCGGTGCGGTTCCTGATGCGCGCCTCCACGTCGATCACCTCGGCCGTCTTGTCCTCGCTGATGGTGTTCTGCGACACGATGGTGGCCACGCCGGCCAGCGTGCCCAGCAGCCGCTGCACATCGGCCGGCGCCACGCGCATCTCCAGCATGGCGTTGCCGGGCTGCTGGGGCGTCTCGCGCAGAAGGGATGCCGACAGCAGCTCGCAGCGCAGCGTGGCACACAGGTCGCGCACCTGGCCCCAGGCATCGGCCAGCTGCGCCTGCGGCACTTCCACGTTCAGCTCCTGGCGCACGGCCAGGAAACGCTGGGCCATCTCGTCCTGCGCCGATGTCTCTGGTGCGGCTGCTGCCGCATCCTCGGCCTGCACGGTGGCGGCGCGGCCTTGCTTCATGCCGGCGCCGCCCGCCATGGGCGCGGGGGCGGGTGCCGATTCCAGGGCTGCTGTGTCATGCCGCTGGTTGCAGCCCGCAAGGGCCAGCGTGGCAGCCAGTGCCAGCACGGCCGGCAAGGCCATGCGGGAGGGCAGAGTGGAAGGCCGGGGATGCGTCATGAATTTCCTCTTGAAAACAGGCAAGAACAGGGCGCTGCCAGGGATCAAGGCTCAGGGCTTGCCGCCGGGGCCGAACATGGTGTCCACCTCGGACTGCAGCTCGAAGATGTCGGACACCGTGTAGAGCCAGTCGCCCTTTTGCAGATGGCCGGGGTCCGGCGGCGTCTCCACGCAGGCCTTGACTAGGGTGAACTGGCCGGCCGGGTCGGGCAGGAACTTCAGGCCCGATATGGAAAACCGCGCCACCCGCCCCACGCCATCGTTGTAGCGCCGGCCCCGGGCGCGCACGTCGGCCAGCTCCGCCATCTGCGGCAGGTGGTCGAACACCGCGTCATAGAACTCGACGATGGGGCTCTGGTTGGTCCGGGCGCAGCCGTGCACGTACAGGGCGTGGAAGCGCCCGTCCAGCTCCATGGCCACCACGTCGGCCGCGCGGTAGAAGGTCAGGCTGTCGGGCAGGCCCGGCGAGCGTTTGGGTGGCGCGGGCGGCGTGTCCAGGAAGTCCTGGCGGATCTGCGCCGACTTGCGAAAGAAGTCATCGCTGAGCGCCACCTCGGCATTGAGCACATCGATGGCCGTGCGCGCCGCCGCGTTCAGGCCCGCGTCGGCCAGGCCGTTCCGGTGCAGCACGATGGGCAGGGCCAGCGCCGTCTTGTGCCGGTACAGGGCCGTTGCCTTGGCATCACCGGCCTGCAGCACGCAGCTCCAGCGCCGCAGCAGGGGCGGCAGGGCGTGGCCGCCGTAGTTGGCCGCGATAGCGGCATCGTGCCGGCCCAGCGCAAACGTGCGCGCCATCACGCGCGCCACGTCTTCCTCCAGGGTCTGCACCAGGGTATCGGCTGCCAGCTTGGACAGCGCCTGGGTATGGGTCATGGCCATGGCGTCACTGGCTCCAGTTCGATGGCAGGTTCCTGAAATCCGGCAGGCCATAGCCGCCAGTGCTGCGTTGTTCGTTGCGGTGCTCGATGCAGTGTTCGATGCTCAGGTCAAAGGCTTGCATGGGTCTGTCGCAGGCGCTTTCGCGCCGGGGCAGTTGGAACGCCGGCCAGTGTGCCCCAAGCCGGGCCGCTGGCGGGGTGTGGGCGCCATCGGGTCTGTATCGATCTGCTACCGGCGCGGGCTGCCGTGCTGACGTCTTGCCGTCACATGAACCGGCAAGACTCGTCATTTGCTTTTCATGCGGTTCATGCGGTTCATGCGGGTCATGTCAAAAGGGGGGCGCCACCAGCCCCGGGGAGATGCAAGATGTTCTGGGACAAGAAGCTCAGGCGCTGGGCCGAGGCCGTGCGTGCGCGGGCCGATCTGCCGGCGCGGCTGGTGCTGTGGAATGGCGAGCAGTTCGACTTCGGCCGCTTCGCGCAGCCGCGGGTCACGCTTACCGTGCGCAGCGCCTCGGCCCTGCCGCTGCTGCTGGACCCCAGCCTGGACCACCTGGGCCAGGCCTATGTGAAGGGCCAGATCGACATCGACGGGCGCCTGCCCGACATCATCGACTTCGGCTATGCGCTGGCGCGCCGCATGTCCAAGACCCAGGGCGCGGGCAAGGGGCCGGGGCGGCTGGCGCTTGCAGCGCGCGCGGCAAGGCGCTTCAGGCACAGCCGCAGCACGGACCGCGAATCCATCCAGTACCACTACGACGTGTCCGACGACTTCTACCGGCTCTGGCTGGACGAGGGCATGGTCTACTCCTGCGCCTACTTCGAGAACGGCGACGAGGACCTGGCCACCGCCCAGCGCAAGAAGCTGGACCACATCCTCACCAAGATCCGCCTGCAGCCCGGCCAGCGCCTGCTGGACATCGGCTGCGGCTGGGGCGCCCTGGTGCTGCGCGCGGCCCAGCACTTTGGCGCGCACTGCGTGGGCGTGACCCTGTCGCGCAACCAGTTCGAAGCGGCCACCGAGCGCGTGCGCGCCGCAGGCCTGGCCGACCGCATCGAGATCCGCCTGCAGGACTACCGCGACGTGCAGGGGCGCTTCGACCGCATCACCAGCGTCGGCATGTTCGAGCATGTGGGCCGCCGCAACCTGCCCATGTACTTTGCGCACATGCGCGAGCTGCTGGCCGATGACGGGCTGGCGCTGAACCACGGCATCACCTCCACCGATGCCAACGTGGGCGCCACGGCCCTGGGCGGCGGCGCGTTCATTGACCGCTATGTGTTTCCTGATGGCGAGCTGCCCCACCTGAGCCTGGCGCTGGAGGCCATGCAGCGTGGGGGGCTGGAGGTGCTGGATGTGGAGGGGCTGCGGCGGCATTACGTGCGCACGTTGCAGTTGTGGCTGGAGCGGTTTGAGGCTTGTGTGCCGGAGATTCGGGCGTTGGTGGAGGAGGAGAGGTTTCGGATTTGGAGGGTGTATTTGGCGGGGTGTGCTTATGCGTTTGAGCACGATGACGTGTCTATCTTTCAGGTTGTTTGTCGGAGGGCGGGGCAGGGGGCTGCTTCGTTGGCTTGGTCGCGGAGGTATATGTATGAGCGGGGGCTGTCCTGATGTCTTGGGACACGGGCGGTGTGTAGCTTGTTCTTGACCCTGCCGGGGGGTGTTTTTTCGGGGCCGGGTCTCGGCCCGGCGGCCGACCCGCTTTCTTGTCTCGCCAAGAAACCGGGCCAAAGAAGGCGACCCGAATGCCCGCGACCCTCCGCTTCGCTGCGGGCAACCTGCGTCGTGGCGCTTGCGGGGTTTGCCGCAGAACTCTCTGCGCGCTTCGCGCTCCGCTCAGACAACTGCGGCAAGTCAGATCACGAAGCAAGCCTGTCCTTCGGCAGGCTTGCAACCCCGCAAGCGCCACGACGCAGGCGCGGGCATACGGGAGGGGGCGGGGGAGCGGGGGCGGGGAGAGAGCTATCGGCGCGATTGTTCTGGTTTTCTGGATGATCCATCCCGGCTGCGCCGGTTTATCGCGGGGGGCTGGCTGCCTAAGCTGGGTGCTTCATCCAAGCACAAGGAGCGTTTCCATGGCAGACCATTCCATTCGCGGCAAGGTGGCATTGATTGCAGGCGGCGCCAAGAATCTGGGCGGGCTGATTGCCCGTGATCTGGCGGGGCACGGCGCGCGGGCCGTGGTGGTGCACTACAACAGCGAGTCTTCACGGGCCGAGGCGGAGACCACGGTGGCCGCAGTGCGTGCGCTGGGCGCAGAGGCCGTGGCGCTGCAGGGTGATCTGACGCGCGCTGGCGCCGTGGAGCGGCTTTTTGCAGAGGCCGTGGACGCCGTGGGCCGGCCGGACATTGCCATCAACACCGTGGGCAAGGTGCTCAAGAAGCCGCTGATGGAGATCAGCGAGGCGGAGTACGACGAGATGGCCGCCGTCAACGGCAAGTCGGCGTTTTTCTTCCTCAAGGAGGCGGGGCGCCATGTCAACGACCACGGCAAGATCGTGACCCTGGTGACTTCGCTGCTGGGCGCGTTCACGCCGTTCTATTCCTCCTACGCGGGCACCAAGGCGCCGGTGGAGCATTTCACGCGGGCGGCGGCCAAGGAGTTCGGGGCGCGGGGCATCTCGGTCACGGCCGTGGGGCCGGGGCCCATGGACACGCCGTTCTTCTACGGCCAGGAAGGCGCGGACGCCGTGGCCTATCACAAGAGCGCGGCGGCGCTGTCGCCGTTTTCGCCTTCGGGGCTGACGCATATCGAAGACGTGGTGCCCTTCATCCGCCACCTGGTCAGCGATGGCTGGTGGATCACCGGGCAGACCATCCTCATCAACGGCGGCTACACCACCAAGTAGGAGCACCCAGTAGGCCGCTCCCGGCCGGGACTATGCTGCACGCCATGGACCGACTCGACCGATACCGGATCTTCATGCAGGTGGCCGAGATGGGCAGCTTCATCAAGGCCGCCCATGCGCTGGACCTGCCGCGCGCCACGGTGTCCGCTGCCGTGCAGCAGTTGGAAGAGCAGGTGGGCGCAAGACTCCTGCACCGCACCACGCGCCAGGTCAGCCTGACGGCCGATGGTGCTCAGTTGCTGGAGCGTGTGCGCCCGCTGCTGTCAGAGGCCGAGGACGTGGAGCAGATGTTCCAGGCCCGCACGCGCCAGGCCACGGGCCGGCTGCATGTGGACGTGCCCAGCCGCATCGCGCGCCGCCTGCTGGCGCCCGCGCTGCCGGGGCTCATGCGCCGGCATCCCGGGCTGCAACTGGTGCTGGGTTCGTCAGACCGCGCCATCGACCTGGTTCAGGAAGGCGTGGACTGCGCCGTGCGCGTGGGCACCTTGCACGACAGCAGCCTGGTCGTGCGCCCGCAGGGCTGCATTGCCCTCATCAACTGCGCCAGCCCCGCCTACCTGCGCGAGCACGGCCTGCCCGAGCAGCCGCAGGACCTGCTGCACGGCCACTGGAGCGTTGGCTATGCCTCGCCCCGCACGGGGCGGGAACTGCCCTGGGAATGGAGTGGGGCGAGCGATGTGGATGGGGTGGATGGGGCAGACGGGCCGCAGACCCTGGCCGTGCCCAGCCGCGTGGTGACCAACAATGCAGAAAGCTACATCGCCTGCTGCCGCGCCGGCCTGGGGCTGATCCAGATCCCGCGCTATGACGTGCAGCACCTGCTGGACACGGGTGAGCTGGTGGAAGTGCTGCCTGCCCACCGCGCAGCGCCCATGCCCGTGGCCCTGCTGTACCCGCACCGCCGCCAGCGCTCGCGCCGGCTGGCGGTTTTCATCGAGTGGTTCGAGGCGCTGATGCGGCCGAACCTGGAGCCGTAGGCGCAACCCCGGCCGCCCCAGTCACCGCAGCCGCCCCGGCCGCAGGGTGGTGCTGGGCCCCGTCGTCATCATGAATGGGCCGGTAGCCGGGCCCGAAGGACACGTCGCCCAGCCGCCAGCCCTCACGCCGGCGAAACGCCCCCCAGAACCGCTTGAGCGTATGCCACTGCATGGCCACCAGCCCGCGCTCGTTGTCGGCATCCACCTCGGGATCGCTCACGCCCGTGGGGCGCACGGGCTCGTCGGTGTACAGCGCCGTGCCAAACAGCATGTCCCACCAGGGCAGCACCTGCCCAAAATTGCAGTTGTGGCGAGTGGGCCGCTCGGGGTCGCGCAGCATGTGGTGGTGGCGGTGGAACAGCGGGCCCACCAGCACGCGCTCACCCACGCGGCCCAGCCAGCCCAGGCGCAGCCGCACATTGGCGTGCGAGAAGTTCTGCACCAGCTCGCTCAGCAGCCCCAGCAGCGCAAACTCCGAAGGCTCCACCCCCATCGCCAGCCCCACCGTGGCCAGGATGAAGGACTGCAGCATGCCGTCCAGGTAGTGGCTGCGGTCATTGCTCCAGCAGCTCATCTGGCGCTGGCTGTGGTGCATGCTGTGCATGGCCCACCACCAGGGAATCACGTGCTGGGCGCGGTGCATCCAGTAATACACCAGGTCGTAGACCACGTAGTACACCAGGAACAGCGCCACGGGATGGTCCGCAAACCACGGCACCCAATGCTTGAGCCCCGTGGCCTCCTCGGCCGCCGGCCCGCCGCCCAGCATGCTGGCAAACGGCATCAGCACCAGAAAACTGAACAGCGGAAACAGCCCCAGTAGCATCAGCAGCGTGTAGTTGCGGTCCACCGTCGTCAGGCGCCGGTCGCTCCAGCGCTCGGCCGGAAACAGGCTCTCCAGCGGCCGCATCACACCCGCGATCAGGAACAGCTGCAGCCCGGCAATCAGCACCGCCTCGGCAATCTCACGCGGATCGCCGGCCGCGTGGGCGATGTCCAGCCAGTGGACGGCGGGGGTTACGGCGTGGGTGGCGAGCCAGGTGATGGCTGCCTGCCACAGCTCGGTCAGTGAAGTCATGTCTTGTGCCTGCAAGAAGGGCCGGGGGAGGGCTGGGGGTTGCGGGCGGGATTATGGGGTGGGGGTGTGGAGGGAGTGTGTGGGGATGGGGAAAGTAGACGGGGCTGTACTCGGCCCGTTGATGCTGTTCATGCCTCGGCTGCCGGCGTCTGCTGCGCGGAGGTGGCCGCCACTCGAAAAATGTGCTTAACTACACGCTCTTTTAGATAAAGCGGTTAGTCAAGCGAACGGCAGATCAAATCGTTTTGGTCAACGCCCTTCGTATGCCATCGTGATGAGCGGTTTCACAGCATCCAAGTCTGTTTGGTTTGCGATCGCGATCTCTAGGTCGCCCGTGCCCCAGTGCCCAATATCACTCACATCACGAGCGTTCGGCGGCAGCGGGCCAGACTGTTTAGGGTTCAGGTGCAGGTATAGCAACAGTCGATTCTTCTGCAGCACGATCGTCGAGAAGTTCTTCAGCCTCTTGAACGCAACGTACAGCCTCAGCTCCTTACGTTGAACATCGTCACCAAGAGAAAAAATGTAGTCCTCGATGGTGGCCAGCAACTCAGTAAGAGTTATTGACAACGTTGGTAATAGGTCTGCATAGGACTTGTCTGGCCCAACCGCTTTGGCTGGGGTGGTGATAACAACGGGATCTTGTTTGTATGGTTGGGCGATTTTCGCACTTGTACCTCGGCGCTCTTGGTTGGCGTAAACGCTAGCTTGCTCAAGTAGCAAAAGCTCTTCACCGAACTTTCTGTATCGAATCAGCTCGATGTTGCGCCCTATCTGCTGGACGGCATGATCGTCATACCTGTTGAAGTCCGCAGCAATACACACCAACCGTGGCGCACGCCAGTCAATTGCCTCAGATACAGCTTTTCCGAACTTCTCCAGCACCAAGAATTTGAAGTCTGCCTGGTGATCCATCAGCCAGTTCAGATAGAAAAGCCCTTGATTGATCACATTCTCGTGTGCCGCCCGCTTGTACTCCAGAATGACAGGGCAGTTGTTTTCGTCCAGTCCAAGCGAATCTATGCGTCCCGCATGCAATCGACCCGTGCTGTACTCTGAAGCGAGAAATCGAATCCCCAGCATGGTTTCAAGGTTTCTCTCGATCAGCTTCTGAAGCGGTCGCTCCAAGTCGGACTGATGGCCGTGCAGCTTGGTGGCGCTGCCATCAACCAATCGAAAGAGATTGATCTCGCTCATTCCGCATCTTTCTGAGGAAAGCTCGGCAGGCTTGCTGCAACGTCGCGGAATGCCGCCAGAGCGGCCTCCAAGTGCTCGATGATTTCTTGCTGTAGTACATCCGGCGGAGGAAGGTCATCGAGGTTGTCGAGACTGTCATCCTTCAGCCAGAAAACATCCAGACTGGCTTTGTCGCGGGAAATAAGTTCTTCGTAGCTGAAAAACTTGAATCGGTCCGTTGCCTTGCGCAAGTGGCGATCTGCAGGGTTGTAGCAGGCGACGAAGTCACGCAGATCGTCCAGCTTCAACTGGCGCGTCTTCAGGGTGAAGTGCTTGTTGGTGCGCAGATCGTAGAACCAAATGCCTTTGGTGTGCACACGCCCATCTTTCGGCGCATTGTCAAAGAACACCACGTTCGCCTTCACACCTTGTGCATAGAAGATACCGGTAGGCAAGCGCAAGATGGTATGCACATCGCAGTTCTCCAGCAGCTTGCGGCGGATCTTTTCTCCCGCGCCACCTTCAAACAGCACGTTGTCAGGTAGTACTACAGCTGCCTTGCCGTTCACCTTCAACATGCTAACGATATGCTGCAAGAAGTTGAGCTGCTTGTTGGAAGTGGTTTCCCAGAAATCTTGACGCTCATAGGTTAGGGAGTCTTTGTCTTCCTCCCCAGCGTCGTTGGTGATGGTCATACTGCTCTTCTTGCCGAAGGGCGGATTGGCCAACACGTAATCGACCTTGTGCTTTGGCTCGGAGATCAGCGCATCTGAGCGGTCAATGGCGGGCTGACCATCCAGCTCACCGATGTTGTGCAGGAACAAGTTCATCAAGCATAAACGCCGGGTGTTCGGAACGATCTCATTGCCAATGAATGTCTCATCTCGCAAGAAACGCTTCTGTTTGGGGTTGAGCTTATGCAGATCTCGGACAATCCACGCCCGATTGTCCTCCAGCCACTTACCTGTGCCCGACAACCACTCATTGGCCACCAAAAAGAACCCGCCAGTTCCGCAGGCAGGGTCTGCAATCGTCTTCAAAGGTTGCGGCCGAAGGCAGGCCACCATGGCCTGAATGATGGCGCGAGGCGTGAAGTACTGACCTGCACCGCTTTTTGTGTCTTCCGCATTCTTCTGCAACAAGCCTTCGTACAGGTCACCCTTGGCGTCTGCTTCGAGGCTGATCCAGTTTTCTGCATCGATCATCTGGACCAGACGGCTGAGCTTGGCTGGATCCTGTATCTTGTTTTGCGCCTTGAAGAAGATGGCGCCCAACATGCCCGACTGCTCGCCCAGCTTATGTAAGGTCGATAGGTAATGAGCTTCCAGCGGCTCGCCTACCTTGGAAGTGAGGCTTGCCCAGTCATAACCTTTCGGGATGTGCGTATCGCGGTTGTAGGGAGCTTGCGCATACTCGTGGGCTAATTTCAGGAACAGCAGGTACGTGAGCTGCTCGAGGTAATCGCCATAGCCAACGCCGTCATCGCGCAAGGTGTGGCAAAAATTCCAGACTTTCTGGACCAGTGTGTTTGTGTTCATAAAAGGGCCTCAATCCAATCCTTGTCTCGATGCGTGCCAATGGCAGACCGAAAGAAGCTTGAATATTCGTGATCGGTAGATAAATGTTCTTCTAAGTGCTTTAGCACGGCAGGCTGATTGCCGGCAAGACGAATCAAATCATCAAGAACTCGCCATGATTTTTTTTTGACTTCTGGTGTGTTCCATTCGTTTAGACCAAGTCGATCAATCGTGTATCGCGCGCGTTGGTATTCCCAGGTTCCATTGGCGGAGAGTGGCTTTACTTCACCGTCTACGCCATGTGCAAGTAGCTCGCAATCGGCTTGCGCACATGGATCTAAAAATCTCGGCAGCTCCGCACTCAGTTCGCCCGCAGGCAATGTGCAACGCTGAGCCTCATCGCGAATGGGAAAATCATTGGCTTTTCCGTGCAATACTTTGATTTCGTCATTTTCTGGTCGATTGCATCGTTGGCATGACAGTCGGAAATTCCACCATTCATAAGCCAGCCAATGATAACCATCATGGCCTTTAAGCTTCACGCCATCAACTGTGATGCCCAACTTGGGCCGGAAGTGATCGACATCAAACGGTGCGCGCGAGCTCTTCGCTTCGCAATACCAGCATTTGTGCCCGCTGGCATTGGCAAGCCACATTTTGAGCAATCCCCAGCTGCCATTTTCCTTGATGTACTTAGATCGAAGGTCATGAGTGCCCAGCGCATTGACTTTCGAAACTCTCCCGACGTAAACCGTGAGCCAGCGTGCCGGGAAATGGGGCGGCAACGGAATCTGGATGAATCTCAAGCCTGGTCCTCCTTTAAGCTGTGCAGCAGGCTTTGCACTAATACATCAAGTGCTTTCTGTTTATTCTCAGGTGTGACGATGGCTCCGTTAATATCGCCGTTGGCAGCCAGATCAAATCTGGCACGTAAATACTCTTGCTCCAGTCTATCCCTCGATGCAAAGTTGAAATCCAAGCCTTCAAGGCGGGTGCGGATTTCGACCAGTTTGGCCCGGTCAGCGTCGTTTAGAGGAGTCGGCTGAGTGGAGAGCTGGTGTAGTGCCAGCAGATCGGTATTAGTGGATTTGTCCAGACTGGTGCCCAAGCCGAACATATCGCTGGTCACGATGCCGGCAAAGCCCATGCCCTTCGGGTCGACGGCCGGATTTGTGGCGCATACTGTTCGACTACCCGCTTCGCGATACAGGATCTGCACCTGCTCCTTTACCAGCTCTGCGATGGCCAAAGGGTTGTGGGTCGTCAGCACGATGTGACTGTTGTCTTGACCTACACTTTTCTGTCCGACAAAAGACTTCAGGTAGTTCAGGTAGTCCACGCACCAGCGCGGATTCAAATGCGTGTCCGGCTCATCTAGCAAAAACAGGCTTTCGTCCTCGGCCGTAAAGCGTAGCAGGCCCAAAACTGTAAGCAACTGCTGCTCCCCTTCACTTAGTTCGCGAAAAGTGACGCAACCGTCGTTTTTTTTCAGGCGTACACGGATACGTACCTCTTCGATCAACTCCGAAACATAAGTGCTCTCTAGGTCACGGAAGAATTCCGCTGGCTGTTGCTCTCCAACTAGCTGCCGAAGAGCGTCGATATCTTTAATGTAAAAATACTGGAACTCTGTTGTCTCCTTGTTCCAAAGCGTAATCTGCTTTTCTCGCCTAATCTTAATTGGAGCGAGTGAGATGCGTTGAAGGCGATCCAGGAATTTCTGCACAACACCTTTTGCCCCCCAAAACCTTTCATCGCCCGCAGTATCAATCTTCTTGTTACCACGTCTCTTGCTCCAGCCGGGCTGTTTCAAAACGAAGAGAACTGACTCGATCCCTTCATCAGGATCAATGCCCATATTTTTTTCGAGAAGCTCTCTGACTTCGGTAGACTGCTTAATCATGAAAGCCAGCAATACGAACTGGCTGTGCACCGGCATGGTATAAAACAGGCGCTTCAGCCCAGGGTCTTCGCCGTTACGCAGCTTGCTGTCATAGTTTTCGAGGTAAGGGCGAAATACCTCGTGCATACGCGGGCTTTCTCCCGAGTAATAGCTGAACACATAGCGCGGCAGGTACTCGGTATCGGCATTCAGGAAAGCAGTAAGCTTAATGATTTCGCCACGAAATACCGATGCTGGCTCTTCGCCCTCAATGACTAGGCTCAGGGTGTTTTCACCATGATCCTGCGTAGCCTTTGCAACGTGAATCGTAAAAGGCTCTTTTTCCCGATCCGGGTCAGCATCAATATGAATTCGCCGTAAATTCTCGCCTGCGCCCATGCGATAGGCCAGCTGAAAGGCAAATGCAGGCATACGCTTCTTAGCAATCAGATCGCGGAAGATTATAGCTAGCGCTTCCAGTACGTTGGATTTGCCTGTGCCGTTCCAGCCAATTACGACCGTAACCCAGTGATCTTGATCGAAGTCGATAGTGACGTTCTTCAAGTTCTTAAACTGGTGCGACCGGCTATCTTTGGCACTGCCGATGGTGAGCTTGTCTAGACGCATGCTTAGTCTGCCACAAGTTTTAGCTTGTCATATAGCTTGTGGCCCTGTTCATCGGTCACGGCCTCCACCATCAGACGGCCAGCTTTATCTAGCTTGCGTAGCTCGGCGTAGAGTTCTTCTATACGCTCCGTTTGCGCACCGTTGGACACACCACAGCGGCGAAAGGCCTCTTGCGCAGGCACCCAGTCGCCCGCATCGGCGAGCACATCGATCAATTGGCTCATCACAGTAGCGATTTTCTTTTGTTGTTTCGTTTTGCGAGCTTTGGGCTCTTTCTCGCGTTGCAACCGCTCATCACGAATGCGTTTCAGCAGTACGCTGGCGGATTCGTTGCTTGGATCTGGTAGCACTAATTCACCAGCAAAGGCGGCGCGCAGAATATTTTGGCGTTGGGCTATTGACTGTTTGAGACTAAGCTCAACGGCCTGCTCTTGCTGAAAAATCTGGTCTATTTGCAGCCTAAGTTGTGTCAGCAACTCGCGCTGTTCATCTGCTGGCCCCAGAGGAACAGGGAACATTCGCAAAATGGTCATATTAATTGATGCGAGATTGGTCGTTTGCTTTCCCGCATTTTGAAACCACGTTTTTCCAAAAATATTGCCATGGTGCGAGATCAGCTCAGGCAGTATCTCCGGTACGTACGGCCGCATCCGAAAAACATGGTTTTGGTGGATACAGTCTGCAACCTCATTGCGCCAAACCCAACCACGCCCTAATTTGTCGCGGTCGCCTCCCTCGTTGAACAAAACATCACCGTCCTTTAAGGTTAGTTCTGCAATGTCGTGGGCTGTTGCCAGAATAGTCTTCACTTCTGACAAATCCAGAAATCCGCGCTGAACATTAGCTACACGCAGATAAGGAACCTCACGTACTTCGACGTCAGCAGCCATTTTGCTGCCCTTTGCGACGCCAGAGGTGATTTCACCAAGCATGTCCAAGCTGGCCCACACCCACCCCTCCGGCAATTCTGGCAAAGCCGTGGTGTCTGGCTGCACCGGCTCGGGGTACTTTTTTTTCCAATCCTTGGGTGGGTTCTTGCCGTGTTTGGAGAATTTGGTAAGGTGCTTTGCTTCCCACCGAGTACGGCGCTGGTTGAGGCTTCGTTCAAGAAGTTGTGAACCAGTTTCCGATGGGGTGTTGGTTTTTCGCCAGTCTGCGGTGAGTGCGCCTTCCAATGCGGATTTCAGTAGTGACTGACGGTGTTGTGCCAACTTCTTCTGTGCGGCCTTTAGCTCGGCCACACCGGCATCGAGATCGCATAGCAGTTCTTCGACTTTGGCTGCGATACGGTTTTGCTGCGCGACTGTTTCGAAGGCAAAGGTAAATCCAGCAATATCTTTCGATCGTACTGCGGGATACAGAGCACCTTGAACGAGTGCCGACATTTCATCGACAAAGCGTTGCGATTGAACCAGACGAAATAAAAAATCTGGGCGCAGCCAGCGTGACCGGAGGACATGAAAGCCTGTAGAGCCGATTGCACCATCAAGGTGCTCGGGAACGAGTGCGACTGCATTTAGAGTGGCTAACACCACTTCGTCACAGGCCCCCGCAGAGCAGTTATGCTCGCTGCCCTCATGGCAAGACGACCCGTTAGCAAAGAACTGTGGCGACAGCTACAACCCCTGATCCCAGCCTTCGTGCCTTCTGCCAAAGGCGGTGCGCGCAAGCTCGCAGTCAGCGATGAGGCCGCCCTCAACGGCATCTTGTTCGTGCTGCAAACAGGCATTCCATGGGAAGACCTTCCCCAATCCCTGGGCTACGGCAGCGGCATGACTTGCTGGCGGCGCCTACGCGACTGGAACGCCGCTGGTGTCTGGGAGCAGCTGCACCAGGCCATGCTGACTCGCTTGCGTGAACATGACCAAATCGATTGGAGCCGGGCCAGCATTGATGGCTCCTCGGTACCAAGCCCCCGGGGGGCCAGGAAACGGGCCCAAACCCCACGGACAGAGGCAAGCTCGGCTCCAAGCGGCACATCGTCGTAGATGCCAGAGGCATCCCGCTGGTGATCTTGGTCAGCGGCGCGAACCGGCACGACTCCAAGATGTTCGAGAGGTGCGTGGACGCGATTCCTGCGATTGCTGGCCTGCCAGGACGTCCCCGTAGAAGACCGGCAAAGCTGCACGCCGACAAAGGCTACGACTTCAAGCGATGCCGAGCCCACCTGAGGCAGCGGGGCATCATTGGCCGAATTGCCAGACGAGGCATTGAGAGCAGCGAGCGGCTGGGCAAACACCGGTGGGTGGTGGAGAGGACGCACAGCTGGTTTGCAGGCTTTGGCAAGCTGCGAATCCGCTTTGAACGACGGCTGGATATCCACGAAGCGCTGCTGAAATTGGCGGCAGCGATCATCTGCGCGCGCTTCGTGGATCGGTGGTGTTAGCCAGTCTTAGATTGGGACGTGTCATTGAAACCAGTACGTCGCCAGCGCGAAGATGCTGTTTTGCCCGACTCGGAGCCTGCAACAGCGTCATGGGCTTGGCTGCGGTGATTTTTTTTGTTTCACGATCGATGCTGCTGATGTCGACATAAATAAATTCGCTTATCGGCCCAGTTTGCTCTACAGGCTCGTCTGCCAATTCGCCGAGGGTGGCAAGGGGACGTTGCTTCAATTCACTCACGCCACCAACTCCATATTCATTTCATTCATCAATATATCCAATTCTTTTCCAAACAAGCCCCAGGCTTTCTGCAATCCGCCTTTAACTGCCAACTCGGTGTAATCAAAATCATCGCGATTGATGCTGCAACTGCTGGCAATGTGATCCTTCATCAAGCGCAACCATTCAGTTTGCTCTGCCGTAAAAGCCGTACCGCGCTGGGCGTTGTGTCGAAAGATCCAGGCTTGGAAGCGTTTATCCACCTCGTCAGCAAACGGTTTGAGTTCGCCCTCCATCCCCAGAGCAAAACGAACCAGTGACACCAGATCGGTCAGCTGACGCTTGCGGTCGGCCCCCTTCACAGCGCTGGACTGCACGCGGGCATAGGCGCTCCAAAGGCGCTCAGTGGTCAACATCAACGGGGGTTTGCTCAGGTGCTCGTTCAGAGCTTCGATCATGTCGAAGGAGAGAGCCCGGCGTTGATAGGGCTGCTCGTAGAAAAAACTCAGCGCAGCGATTTCATCTTTGTGCTGCTTGATGTAGTCAGCAAAGTTCTGGATAACCGCTTTGGCCTGCGTTTCCGCCTGCTCTGAAAACCCGCTGAAGGTGACCTGATCCAAGTTGATGTGATCAATGATTTGCTCGCGCTCGCGCCTGGAGTTCTCGATTTCGTCACGCAACTCAGGTTTATCGAACGGGGCGCATGCTACGGCAACCTGCTCAGCGCGAGCGGCTTCGATTTCTTGCGGCAGCAGGGTGTCTTCCGTCCGAGTGATGCCTTTCGCTTTGGCTGTTGCCAAGGCTGCCTGGACGATGACATCCGGATCCAAGGCCGTAATCAAGGCCTTGCCTAGCTTGCCCACGGGTATGCCGCCACTGGCCTTCTCAATGCGGGCTTTGGCCTTGTCGTCCAATTGCTTGGCCAAGCGCACCAGTCGGTTGGCAAGACTAAGCACGGTGTCGTCGTCTCGGCTGCCCATCGCCACACCTTGCAGCAAGTCCTTTAAAGGTATGCCAGGCTTCTTTTCCAGCGGGCGGCTTTCAGTCTTGAGGCTTTTTTCAACCCCCACTGCGTCGATCAGCACAAAGCGTGTTTTGGCTCCATCGGCGCTGCCGCTCACGCGCTGTAGTCCATCAGCGTCCAGGCTGCGTACGCCACGACCTTTCATCTGCTCGTAGTAGCCCTTGCTTCGCACGTCGCGCATGAACAGCAACACCTCCAGAGGCTTCACGTCGGTGCCGGTGGCGATCATGTCTACCGTCACCGCAATGCGCGGGTTGTAGTCGTTGCGGAAGCTGCTGAGGATACTGTCAGTGTCTTCCTCCGCGCGATAGGTCACCTTCTTGCAGAATGCGTTGCTCTGTCCATAGACCTCGCGCACGATGTTGATGATGTCGTCGGCGTGGCTGTCGGTCTTGGCAAAAATCAGCGTCTTTGGTACTTCCTTGCGCGCAGGGAAGATCTGCGTTTCCACGGCGGTCTTCATGGCCTGGATCACCTTCCGGATCTGGCTGACATTGACCACGGACCTGTCGAGCTCCTTGCCGGTGTACGCTGTGTCTTCTTCGGTCTCACCCCAGCGACGCTTTCGGGTGGCTCGGTCGCGGTGGTCCACCCATTCCTTGGCTTTGAGCTCGGCACCCTTTTGGGTGATTTCGGTTTCGATCTCGTACACGTCGTAGCCCACGTTGACCCCATCGGCCACCGATTGCTCATAGGTGTACTCGGCCACGATGTTCTCGTTGAAGAAGCCGAACGTGCGTTTGTCTGGGGTGGCTGTCAGACCGATCAGGAATGCATCGAAGTAGTCCAGCACCTGTTTCCACAGGTTGTAGATGCTGCGATGGCATTCATCGATGATGATGACGTCGAATGTCTCCACCGGCACGGCCGGGTTGTAACGCACAAACTTCTCCTGTTTGTTCGTTTGCTGGACTTCGTTGAGAGACACATCCTCGGCAGACTCGTCGATGGGCTCGCCATTCAGGATGGAGTACATGCGCTGGATGGTGCTGATGCACACCTGCGCGCCCTGGTCGATGGTGGACGAGGCCAATCGTTGAACGTTGTAATCGCGTGCGAAATCGCGACCGTCGGCTGTCGTGTAGGCCATGAACTCTTGATGAGCCTGCTTACCCAGATTGCGCGTGTCGACCAGAAAGAGGATGCGTTTGGCGCCACCGTACTTGAGCAGTCGATACACCGAGGTGATGGCGGTGAAGGTCTTGCCAGCACCCGTGGCCATGTGCACCAGTGCGCGCGGCTTGTTTTGTGCCAGTGACTTCTCCAGTCCGGTGACTGCGCTGATCTGGCAGTCCCGCAAGTTTTGCGCTGGAAGCTCAGGCATGACCTCTGCCAAGCGGCGGCGCAGGGTGTTGGGCTGATCGAGCCAAGCGGCCAGCGTCTCAGGCTTGAAGAAGTGGAAGATCTCGCGCGAGCGCGGCACCGGGTCCTTTCCATCGGTGAAGCGAATGATTTGCCCGGTAGCCTCGAACAGGAAGCGCAGTGACTGGCCATCTTTTCGCCACTTCAGGTTGGCGTTTGCGTACCGCTCGGTCTGTGCTTCGGCAACAGTAAGGTTCTCACCAGCAGTGTCCTTCTTCGCCTCGATAACGCCACGGGGCTCCCGATCAACGAACAGCACATAGTCGGCTGGTCCGGTGTCCGTGGGGTACTCTCGTACGGCTACACCTCGTGCCGCGCCCAGGTTGAGCTGCTTCATGTCTTGCACAACCCAGCCTGCCGAAATCAACCGCGCATCAATGCTTTGCCGTGCTTTTGCTTCTGGCGTCATTCCTAATCACTCCCGTTTTCTTCTTTTATGCCGGCCACAAACCGGAAAAATCGAATGACAGTTGCCTGTGATGTCGAATAGATAACAGGTGCATCCCCTTATTCATCACCGAATAGAGCATCAGGTAGTCGCCATGCAGGTAAACGCGCAGACTATCTGCTGCGCCAGCAGGCAACTTACTCAGTTGTTCCAGCGCTTCGACAGATTGCGGTGGCTGGTCGAGGTATCGACGCCCTATCAGCGGAAAGCGTGCGAGGTTCGGGACCACGGTTGAGCGCAGGCCTGCAAGCAGAGCGTCATAGGCGAACGCGGCATCAGCCTCCGACAGGAAGGCATCGATGGAGTCGAGTCGCGCCAAGAAGCTATCGGTTAGCTCGACGAGATACAAAGCCTCAGCCACGGCTCTTCATCGTCTTAGTTGCGGCCTGCGCAGGGGAGCGACGCTTTTGAAGGGCTGCTAAGGCCTGTTCGGCATCTTGGGTGCGCCCTGCGACGATGTCCTCCAAACCTCTGCGGGCGTCATCAGTCAATAGCAGGTGAATGCGCTCGCGCTCCAGACGGTGGTAGTAGTCGAGCCGGTCCGCGTCGATCAGTGCCACATAGCTCTCGCCGTTCTTGGTGATGATTTTTTCAGCGCCAGCTTTCACCTGATCAGCCAGCTCAGAAAGGTTGGAACGCGCTTGGGTGAAGGGCACCACATCACGGGCGGAGATGGACATTACTGGTTCCTAGAAGCTGGCAGAATTCTGTGCAGTTTACCGGAAGGCCGTTACGGTAGGAGCGGCAGGTAGAGCTACTCTTACTTCAAAGATACCAAGTCGCAGGTAGCCTCAAGCAGCCGTCTCAGTTCGGTGATTTGCCCATCGTCGATGGCTTCATCAGCGCACAGATGTCATCCATGGCCGATGGCTCTTGAAGCCTGCGGTGATCGTTTGCACCCCCGGCCATGAGTTAAAGAAAACGTGGCCCCATCCTCCCCGCGAACCAAGAATTGTGAGCCATGACTCACGCACAACCAGGTTCGACGGAGCAGCCAACCTTCGCCGCCATTCCCCAACCCAACCTCGACGACTTGGCCATCGATGCCGTCCTGCACCTGGGCGCTGCCCTCGAAGTGCTGGAGCTGCACGCTCGCCACAAGGTCACGGCCATCAACTGCGTCTGCCGTGACCTGCTGCGCATCTACTACGCCAAGGCAGATCAGGCGCAGTCGCTGGAGCCGCAGGACAAGGAGTTGCTGGGCCTGCTGCACGACACGGCGGTGGACCTGGGCTATGCCATTGAGGTGGTGGACCATCTGAATGGCGACGAGGCCGATGACCCCATCCTCTATGCCGTGAGCTATCTGCTCAAGGCGGCCAAGCGGTTTGCGGATGAGGGCGTTGCTGTGGCGCTTGCCGTGAAGGGGTAGGGCGCAGGGCTGCCGCCTGCGTTGCAGGGGCCGGGCTTCAGGGGCAGGGTTTGAGGTGGGCGGCCGTGGCCTGTTCGGTGAGCGGGTCTTCGGCCAGGGCCTGCAGCAGCGCGTCCAGCAGGCCGGGGAAGCGCGCATCCAGGTCTTCGCGGCGCAGGGAGAGCAGGTTTTCGCGCCCGTCCGGGCGCTGCCAGATTACGCCGCTGTCGCGCAGCACGCGCCAGTGGTGGGTCATGGTGGATTTGGACTGGCCCTGCAAGAGCGAGCCGCAGGCGCGCTCATGGCCTGCGGCCAGCGCGCGCACCACGGCCAGGCGCAGGGGGTTGCCCAGGGCGTTGAGCAGGTTTTCCAGGCGTATCTGTTCGCGGTCGGGGTGGTTGGCAAGCATGAATCGTCCTCAGGACTTACGCAAACAGGTGGCAGCTACGCGCTGCGCGCTGTGGAAGAACGCTGGTGGCGTTTCTTCTTGCGCAAGTCGCAATCCTGTCGATGGGGCGCCACTGTGCCATGGAAGCAATGCCGCACGTCGCTGATGCGGCGTGGCGCGGGCAGTTATCTGGCAGACAGGGGCATGGCGTGGTGAAAACATGAATCGTTCTGCAAGAAGTTGCGGAAGATAGTACGATTGTCTTCGTACATTCAAATTGTCATCAACCCTCATTCAACCCCCGCGAGAATCCGAGCCCACGGCAGATCCACGCATCAACGCTTATCAGCACCCAGGAGTCCTTTCATGGCCCGCCATACCCCCATAGAACGCTATCGCAACATTGGTATCTCCGCGCACATCGATGCCGGCAAGACGACCACGACCGAGCGCATCCTGTTCTACACCGGGGTGAGCCACAAGCTGGGCGAGGTGCACGAAGGCGCCGCCATCATGGACTGGATGGAGCAGGAGCAGGAGCGCGGCATCACCATCACCTCGGCGGCCACGACCTGCTTCTGGAAGGGCATGGACGGCCGCTTTGAGCAGCACCGCATCAACATCATCGACACCCCGGGCCACGTGGACTTCACGATTGAAGTGGAGCGCTCCATGCGCGTGCTCGACGGCGCCGTGATGGTCTATGACGCCGTTGGCGGCGTGCAGCCGCAGTCCGAGACGGTCTGGCGCCAGGCCAACAAGTACAAGGTGCCGCGCCTGGCCTTCGTCAACAAGATGGACCGCACGGGCGCGGATTTTCTGCGCGTGCGGCAGATGATGATCGACCGCCTCAAGGCCAACCCCGTGCCCATCGTGCTGCCCATTGGCGCAGAGCAGCAGTTCACCGGCGTGGTGGACCTGCTCAAGATGAAGGCCATCATCTGGGACGAGGCCACGCAGGGCATGAAGTTCGAGTACCAGGACATTCCCGCAGCCATGGTGGCAGACGCCAAGAAGTGGCGCGAGTCCATGGTGGAGACGGCTGCCGAGGCCAGCGAAGACCTGATGAACCGCTACCTGGAAGAGGGCGACCTGCCCGAGGCCGACATCCTGCGCGGCCTGCGCCTGCGCACCATTGCGGGCGAGATCCAGCCCATGCTGTGCGGCTCGGCCTTCAAGAACAAGGGTGTGCAGCGCCTGCTGGACGCCGTGGTCGAGCTCATGCCTTCCCCGCTGGAAGTGCCGCCCGTGGAAGGCCATGCGGAAGACGGCTCCATCATCGTGCGCCACGCCGATGACAGCGAGAAGTTCTCTGCCCTGGCCTTCAAGCTGATGACCGACCCCTTCGTGGGCCAGCTCACCTTTGTGCGCGTCTACTCGGGCGTGCTCAACAAGGGCGACAGCGTGCTCAACTCCGTCAAGGACAAGAAGGAGCGCATCGGCCGCATCGTGCAGATGCATGCCAACGAACGCCTGGAGGTCGATGAAATCCACGCCGGCGACATTGCCGCCTGCGTGGGCCTGAAGGACGTGACCACGGGCGAGACCCTGTGCGACCCGTCCGCGCCCATCGTGCTGGAGAAGATGGTCTTCCCCGAGCCCGTCATCGCCCAGGCCGTGGAGCCCAAGTCCAAGGCCGACCAGGAAAAAATGGGCATTGCCCTGTCGCGCCTGGCCGCCGAAGACCCGTCCTTCCGCGTGCGTACCGATGAGGAATCGGGCCAGACCATCATTGCCGGCATGGGCGAGCTGCACCTGGAAATCATCGTGGACCGCATGAAGCGCGAGTTCAACGTGGAAGCCAACGTGGGCAAGCCCCAGGTGGCCTACCGCGAGACCATCCGCAAGAAAGTCACCGACGTGGACGGCAAGTTCGTGCGCCAGTCCGGCGGCAAGGGCCAGTACGGCCACGTGGTCTTCACGGTGGAGCCGCAGGAACCCGGCAAGGGCTTCGAGTTCGTAGACGCCATCAAGGGCGGCGTGGTGCCGCGCGAGTACATCCCTGCGGTGGAAAAGGGCGTGGTAGAGGCATTGACCAGCGGCGTGCTGGCCGGCTACCCCGTGGTGGACGTCAAGGTCACGCTGACCTTCGGCTCGTACCACGACGTGGACTCCAACGAAATGGCCTTCAAGATGGCGGCCATCTTCGGCTTCAAGGAAGCGGCCAGGAAGGCCAGCCCCGTCATCCTGGAGCCCATGATGGCCGTGGAAGTCGAGACGCCCGAAGACTACGCCGGCACCGTCATGGGCGACCTGTCCTCGCGGCGCGGCATGGTGCAGGGCATGGACGACATGGCCGGCGGCGGCAAGTCCATCAAGGCCGAAGTGCCCCTGTCCGAAATGTTCGGCTACGCCACCTCCCTGCGCTCGCAAACGCAAGGCCGTGCCACCTACTCCATGGAGTTCAAGCACTACGCCGAAGCACCGCGCAACGTGGCCGAGGCTGTGATCAACGCACGCGCGAGGTAAAAGAGGCGGTAAACGTGCAGTGGGCAGCATGCTGCCCCTGACCGTGGCCCCCTCTCACCCCTCCCGTATGTCCACGCCTGCGTCGGGCCGCCTGCGGGGTTGCAGTCCTGCCGGAGGACAGGACTGCCTCGTCATCTGACTCGCCGTGATTGTTTGAACGTAGCGCGCAGCGCGAAGTGAGTTTCACGGCGAACCCCGCAGGCGGCCCGGCGCAGGTTGCCCGCAGCGAAGCGAAGGGACGTGGACATTCGGGTCGTCTTTCTTTGGCCTACGTTTCTTTGACGAATCAAAGAAAGGTAGGTCGGCCGCCGGGCCGAGACCCGGCCTCGAAAAGCAACCCCCCGGCAGGGTCAAAAACAAAGTACCCAAATCCAAAGGCCCAATGAAAAACAGCCCCTTGAAGGAGCTGTTTTAAAGAGAGACAGGAGAAGCCGAAATCAGGCCTCAGGCTGCTGCTCAGATTCAGCAGCCTCAGCCTCAGCCTCAGCAGCCGGAGCCGCCTCACCAGAATCCGCCAAAGCCTGCCGCACACCCGCCTTCTCACCAGCCGAAGCAAACTTGCTGTACTTGCCAACGATGCCGACCAGCGCACCATAGATGCGCGGATTGCCCGCCAGGCATTCCTTCTGCTCCAGGAAATCCGCCTCACCCGTGAAGTTGCCGACCAGGCCACCGGCCTCGGTCACCAGCAGGCTGCCGGCGGCCACGTCCCAGATCTGCAGGCCGCTTTCAAAGAAGCCATCGGCAAAGCCGGCTGCCACGTAGGCCAGGTCCAGCGCGGCGGCGCCGGGGCGGCGCACGCCTGCGGTTTCCTGCATCACGTCGCCCAGCATGTTCATGTACTGCTTGAAGTTGTCGCCACGGCGGAAGGGGAAGCCGGTGGAGATCAGGCTGTCCTTGAGCTGGATGCGCTTGGACACGCGGATGCGGCGGTCATTCAGGTAGGCACCGCGGCCGCGCGTGGCGGTAAACAGGTCGTTGCGCGAGGGGTCGTACACCACGGCGTGCTCCACCTTGCCCTTGAAGGACAGGGCAATGCTCACGCAGTACACGGGGAAGCCGTGGATGAAGTTGGTGGTGCCGTCCAGCGGATCGATGATCCAGACGTAGTCGGAGTTCTTGGCGCCGAACTCGTTGCCCGATTCCTCGGCAAGGATGCCGTGGCCCGGGTAGGCGCCCAGCAAGGTTTCGATGATGGCCTGCTCGGCCGCCTTGTCCACCTCGGTCACAAAGTCGTTGACCTGCTTTTGTGCGACACGCACGGATTCCACGTCAAGAGCCGCGCGGTTGATGATGGCGCCGGCGGCGCGTGCGGCCTTGATGGCCACGTTGAGCATGGGATGCAGGTTGGTCGACATAGATTGTGAGGCGTTGGCGGAGCAGCGGCTGTGCAAGGAGAGGACGGTCCTCTCTGGCAAAAGCAGGCTGTTTGACGCGGGTAAGAACGGAAAAAGCCGCGTCCGGCGATGCGGGGCGGCGACAATAGCGCGCAATTTTACCCGCCTTGTCCGTTTTGTGCTGCGCAACCTGTCCCGTCTTGGGGGCTCTGCCGGCGCCGGCAGGCCAGCGACGCCATGAAAACCCGATTCGTACTGATAGAAACCAGCCACGCCGGCAATGTGGGCGCCGCCGCCCGCGCCTTGAAGACCATGGGCTTTGACGACCTGGTGCTGGTGCGCCCGCGCTGGCCCAACGTGCTGCGCAAGGAAGAGACCATCCAGCGGGCCAGCGGCGCGCTGGACGTGCTGGGCAATGCGCGCGTGGTCGAGACGCTGGAGGAGGCGCTGGACGGCATCAGCCACCTCTGCGCCACGGCCATGACGCCGCGCGACTTCGGCCCGCCCACGCGCACGCCGCGCCAGCATTTCGAGCTGCTGCTCAGCGGGGCGCTGGATGTGCTGGCTGCGCCCGATGAAACGGCGCCGACCGCCGATGCATCCGTGTCGGCACCGGCTCCCACGCCGCGCTGCAACCAGTCGGGCGTGGCCTTCCTGTTCGGCTGCGAGCGCTTCGGCATGAGCAACGACGATGTCTACCGCAGCGATGTGGCGCTGTCGATTCCGTCCAATCCGCAGTTCGGCTCGCTGAACCTGGGGGCAGCCATCCAGGTGGTGGCCTACGAATGGCGCCAGGCGCTGGGCGGCTTTCCCGTGGTGGAGCACACGCCTGCGCCGCAGCGCGCCGACGCGGCCCAGGTGGCCGGCATGCTGGGCCATTGGGAGCAGGCGCTGGCGCATATCGGCTTTCTGGATCCGGCCGCGCCCAAGAAGCTGATGCCGCGCCTCAACCAGCTTTTCAACCGCTCGCAACTGACCGCCGAGGAAATCCACATCCTGCGCGGTGTTGCGAAGGCCATGCTGCAGAGCACCCCAGCGAAACGCTAGACTGAGCGGTCTTGTCAACAATAACCAGCCCCTAGATGCTTGACCGCCTGCGCTCCGATATCCAGTGCATCCTCGACCGCGACCCTGCGGCACGCAGCACCTGGGAGGTCATCACCTGTTATCCGGGTCTGCATGCGATCTGGCTGCAGCGCCCGGCGCACTGGTGCTGGAACCATGGCCTCAAGTGGCTGGGGCGCTTCATCTCGCACATCGGCCGCTGGCTCACCGGCATCGAGATCCACCCCGGCGCCGTCATCGGCGAGCGCGTCTTCATCGACCACGGCATGGGCGTCGTCATCGGCGAGACGGCCGTGGTCGGCGACGGCTGCACCATCTACCACGGCGTGACCCTGGGCGGCACATCGCTGTACAAAGGCGCCAAGCGCCATCCCACGCTGGGCCGAGATGTGGTGGTCAGCGCGGGCGCCAAGGTGCTGGGCGGCTTCGAGGTGGGCGACGGCGCCAAGATCGGCAGCAATGCCGTGGTCATCAAGCCCGTGCCCGCAGGCGCCACGGCCGTGGGCATTCCGGCGCGCATCATCGCCAGCAAGAACGGCCACAGCGCCGATGTGACCGAGCACGACCTGGCATCGGCCAAGGCCGAGTCCATCAAGGTCCCGTCGGCTGCCGCGCCCCAGCCGTTCACGGCCTACGGCATCACCCAGGAAATGGACCCCGTGGCCCAGGCCATGCGCGGCCTGAGCGATGGCGCGGCCGCGCATGAGCAGCAGATCGCGCTGCTGTGGGAGGCGATTGCCAAGCTCTCGGCCGGCAGCAAGGTGGGCGACTGCGTGCCCTGCGAGTCCGAGCGCCCGCAGGCCTTCCAGAAGGACAAGATCGACCAGATCATGGGCAAGTAGGCCTGCACAAGATCACCAAAGATCCCCAAGATCCCCCAAGAAGACCGGAGACTCCGACCAGCATGAACGTTGAACAGGCCTTGCATGCGCGCCGCTCCGTGCGCGCCTTCCTGCCCCAGTCGCCCGATGCGGCCCTGGTGCGCTCCCTGATGGAACAGTCGGCACAAGCGGCCTCGGGCGGCAACCTGCAGCCCTGGCGCGTGCTGGCGCTGACGGGCGAGCCGCTGCAGCAGCTGCTGACCGCCGTTGCCGAAGCCGAGCCCCAGGACGCCCAGCCCGGCCTGTCCTACCCGCCCAACCTCTGGGAGCCCTACCGCAGCCGGCGCTTTGCCAATGGCGAGGAGCTGTACCAGTCGCTGGGCATTCCGCGCGACGACAAGCCCGCGCGGCTGGAGCAGCTGGCGCGCAACGGCCAGTTCTTCGGCGCGCCCGTGGGCCTGATCGTGGTGGTGGACGAGCGCATGGGCCTGCCGCAATGGGTGGACCTGGGCATCTACCTGCAGTCCTTCATGCTGCTGGCCTGCGCCAATGGCCTGGCCACCTGCGCCCAGGGCTTCTGGCGCCGCTACAACGACGCCGTGACCCAGGCGCTGGCGCTGCCCGAGGGCTACCACGTGGCCTTTGGCATTGCGCTGGGCTACGAGGACAAGGATGCCCCCATCAACGGCTGGCGCGCCACGCGCGCTCCGGTGGCCGAATGGGCGCAGATGCGCGGCTTCGACTGAGCAGGGCTTTCAGGCCCCTGGGCAAACCCGCAGGGCGAGGGCGCCTTGCCATCCCCTATACTGCGCTCTGCTCCGGGGTGTGCTGATGCACTGAGATGCCAACCGGTCCATGCGCTGCATGGACCAGGCGGCGAACCCGACGAACTTGATCCGGTTGATACCGGCGGAAGAAGAGCGGGACCCTGAAGCGGGGCCGAAGTCAGAGGATGGAAGTCCGCCACGGCGGATACACGCAGGGCCGCAACGGCCAGGCAGGCCACCATCCAACGCACATCGACCCTTGCCAACCAAGGCTGCTCGTGCGCCTTGGCGTGCGTGGCAACCAGGGGCCAAGGCCATACGGCCCTGGCAGGCCCACACTGGCATAGCCCGGTGCGCGGCCTTTGGCACAGCCCAAGGAGTGTCCGGTTCCCGGAGCGTTGTTGATCGACGCTTTGAACGCAAGGAACCCGACATGAACGCTCCCGATTCCATCTTCACCCCCGCAGCCGGCGAAGCTCCCGACGCACAGCGTTTTTCCGACCTGCTGGCGCAGTCGCGCAAGCCGTTCCCCGCCTCCACCAAGAGCTATCTGCAAGGCAGCCTGCATGCCGGCCTGAGCGTGCCCGTGCGCGATATCCAGCTGACCAATGGCGAGCAGGTCAGCGTCTATGACACCTCGGGCCCCTACACCGACCCGGCCGTGGCCATCGATGTGCGCAGCGGCCTGCCGGGCGTGCGCAATGCCTGGATCGAGTCGCGCGGCGACAGCGAGTACTACGCCGGCCGCCTGCGCCAGGCGCTGGACGACGGCGGCAAGCGCGGCGAGGAAGACGAGCGCGTGGCCCGCCTGCGGGCCGAGGCCGCATCGCTGCAGCGCCAGCCGCGCCGCGCCAAGAGCGGTGGCAACGTCACCCAGATGCACTACGCGCGCAAGGGCATCATCACGCCCGAGATGGAATACGTGGCCCTGCGCGAGAACGGCCGCCGCGAATGGATGGCCGAGTACCAGCAGGACGCCGCGCGCGAGGCGCGCCTGGCCGGCAACGGTCTGGGCGCCGCCATCCCCAAGATCATCACGCCCGAATTCGTGCGCGACGAAGTGGCGCGCGGCCGCGCCATCATCCCGGCCAACATCAACCACCCCGAGATCGAGCCCATGGCCATCGGGCGCAACTTCAAGGTCAAGATCAACGCCAACATCGGCAACTCGGCCGTCACCTCCAGCATCGAGGAAGAGGTCGAGAAGCTGGTCTGGGCCATCCGCTGGGGTGCGGACAACGTGATGGACCTGTCCACCGGCAAGAACATCCACACCACGCGCGACTGGATCATCCGCAACTCGCCCGTGCCCATCGGCACCGTGCCCATCTACCAGGCGCTGGAGAAAGTGGGCGGCATTGCCGAGGACCTGACCTGGCCCATCTTCCGCGACACCCTGATCGAGCAGGCCGAGCAGGGCGTGGACTACTTCACCATCCATGCCGGCGTGCGCCTGGCCTACATCCACCTCACGGCCCAGCGCCGCACGGGCATCGTCTCGCGCGGGGGCTCCATCATGGCCAAGTGGTGCATGGCCCACCACCGCGAGAGCTTCCTGTACGAGCACTTCGAGGACATCTGCGACATCATGAAGCAGTACGACGTCAGCTTCTCGCTGGGCGACGGCCTGCGCCCCGGCAGCGCCTCGGACGCCAATGACGAAGCCCAGTTCGCCGAACTGCAGACCCTGGGCGAGCTGACCCAGCTGGCCTGGAAGCACGACGTGCAGACCATGATCGAAGGCCCCGGCCACGTGCCCATGCACATGATCCAGGCCAACATGACCGAGCAGCTCAAGCACTGCCACGAGGCGCCGTTCTACACCCTGGGCCCGCTGACCATCGACATCGCCCCCGGCTACGACCACATCGCCAGCGCCATCGGCGCGGCCATGATCGGCTGGTTCGGCACCGCCATGCTGTGCTACGTCACGCCCAAGGAACACCTGGGCCTGCCCGACCGCGACGACGTCAAGCAGGGCATCATCGCGTACAAGATCGCCGCCCACGCCGCCGACGTCGCCAAGGGCCACCCCGGCGCCCGCGCCCGCGACGACGCGCTGAGCCAGGCCCGCTTCGACTTCCGCTGGCAGGACCAGTTCAACCTGGGCCTGGACCCCGACACCGCCCAGGCCTACCACGACGAAACCCTGCCCAAGGACAGCGCCAAGGTGGCGCACTTCTGCTCCATGTGCGGCCCCAAGTTCTGCTCCATGAAGATCACCCAGGAAGTGCGCGAATTCGCCGCTGCCAAGGGCGTGGCCGAGCAGGAAGGCATTGCCGCAGGAATGCAGGCCAAGGCCGAGGAATTCAACCGTGCCGGCGGGGAGTTCTATATCCCCATCGTGGCGGCCAGCAGCGATACGACGGCGCGTTGAAATCCGCTGACTCCTGATCGGGATTGCGCCGTGT
Organism: Delftia sp. WY8; assembly: GCF_018437695.1. Lineage (NCBI taxonomy): Bacteria > Pseudomonadati > Pseudomonadota > Betaproteobacteria > Burkholderiales > Comamonadaceae > Delftia > Delftia sp. WY8. The sequence goes on along the minus strand of NZ_CP049795.1, from coordinate 1,620,493 downwards.
AGGCTGATATTTCCCCTATAGTCGGTCCAGCCTTGGACTGGTCAAATAAACACCGCAGGCGCTTTTGGTGCCTGCGGTGTTTTTTCTTAGGACTATTCCTGTTTTTGCCGAGAAATAGACGGAAGAATCTGAATTGTCTTATGGGTGACTTCTTTGCGCATTCCACAGCCAATGTTTCAAAGGCCGATTGGCAATCCCTGCCGGATCATCTGAAGGGTGTGGGCACACTGGCTCGACAGTTCGCACAGGCCTTCGGTGCCGGTGAGCTGGCTGAGATACAGGGCTGGCTGCATGACCTGGGCAAGTACACCGAGCCCTACCAACTTCGGCTGCAAGGCGGCGCACTGCGCGTGGACCACTCCACCTGGGGCGCGCGCATTGCGGCCAGACACTATCCCGGAATAGGCCATTTGCTGGCCTATGGCATTGCCGGGCACCATGCGGGATTGGCCAATGGAGATGGACAAGGGGAAAGATCCGCATTGCGCCAGCGGCTCGATGACGGGTATGAATTGCCGGCGCTCGATTCCGCCTGGAAGCGAGACATCGCATTGCCCGCCAAGCTGCCAATGGTCGATCTCAAGCCCTGTGATGGCAAACGCAAGAATTTCCAGTTGGCATTTTTCACACGCATGATGTTTTCATGCCTGGTCGATGCCGATTTTCTCGATACGGAGCGCTTTTATCTGAAGACGGAAAGCCGTCCCGATCATCGCAGCGCGGGTGAGCCGGCCCCCAGCCTGCAGGCCTTGCGCGAGCAGCTCAATCACTTCCTGGCAGGTCTGCCGACGGGGGGCGACGTCAACCCCATCCGCTCAGGCATCCTGCAGCATGTGCGTGCGCAGGCGGAACTGGCGCCGGGGCTGTTTTCCCTGACGGTGCCCACGGGTGGGGGCAAGACGCTGGCGTCGCTGGCCTTCGCGCTGGACCACGCCATACGCCATGGCCTGAGCCGAGTGATCTTCGTGATTCCGTTCACCAGCATCGTCGAGCAGAACGCCGCCGTATTTCGCAGGGCCCTGGGCCCGCTGGGCGATGCCGCCGTGCTGGAGCACCACAGCGCTTTCGTGCAGACCGAGCCGCCGCGCGACGACCCTGAAAAATACCAGGCGCAGAAGAAGCTGCAGCTGGCCATGGAGAACTGGGACGCGCCCATCATCGTCACCACGGCCGTGCAGTTCTTCGAAAGCCTGTTTGCCGCCCGGCCATCGCAATGCCGCAAGCTGCACCGCATCGCGGCCAGCGTGGTCGTGCTGGACGAGGCCCAGACCATGCCCCTCAAGCTGCTGCGGCCCTGCGTGGCGGCCATCGACGAACTGGCGCGCAACTACCGCGCGAGCGTGGTGCTATGCACCGCGACCCAGCCTGCACTGGTGGCGCCCGATTTCGAGGGCGGCCTGAACGAAGTGCGGGAATTGGCGCCCGACCCGGACCGGCTGTTCACGCAACTGGAGCGCGTGCGCGTGCGGCACCTGGGCGTGCTGGACGACGAGGCGCTGGCCGGGCACATGCGCTCGCGCGAACAGGTGCTGTGCATCGTCAACAACCGCCGCCATGCGCGGGCCGTCTACCAGGCCATGGCCGATCTGCCCGGCGCACGCCATCTGACCACGCTGATGTGTGCCCGGCACCGCAGCGAGGTGCTGGCCGAAGTGCGGCAGATGCTCAAGGAAGGCAAACCCTGCCGGCTGGTGTCGACGAGCTTGATCGAGGCCGGCGTCGATGTGGACTTTCCCACCGTGCTGCGTGCCGAGGCGGGCCTGGACTCCATCGCCCAGGCCGCTGGCCGCTGCAACCGGGAGGGACGGCGCGCCAGGGATACCAGCGAGGTGCTGGTGTTTCTGCCGGGCAATCCGGATTGGGCACCGCCACCTGAACTCAAGCAGTACGCGGAGAAGGCGCGAGAAGTGCTCAGGCAGTTCGAGGCGCAGCCTCTGGCCCCCGAGGCCATCCAGCGCTACTTCTCGCTGCTGTACTGGCAAAAGGGCTCGCAGGCCCTGGATGTGCCGGATCTGCTGGGGCAACTGACGGCAAGCCGCTTCGACAGCCTGCCGATGGAAACCCTGGCGGCGAAGTTCCGGCTCATCGACAGCGTGCAGATACCGGTGATCGTGCCGTATGACGACAAGGCCAGGGACGCGCTGCGGGCGCTGGAGCATGCGCAAGGCAGCGTGGGCCTGGCGCGCAGCCTGCAGCCCTACCTGGTGCAACTGCCGCGACAAGGCTTTGATGCGCTGCGCAAGGCCGGGGCCGTGGTGCCGGTGGCCGAAAGCAAATGGGGTGATCAATTCATGGTGCTGGCGCACGAGGGCTTGTACGACCCGCGCCATGGCATCCATTGGGATGAGCCCGCGCTGATCCAGACCGAGCATTTGTGCTGGTAGCGCAGGCAACGGTGTCTTGCCGCTGAAGGAGAGGAGAGGGCATGGGATTTGGAGTGAAACTGAAGGTCTGGGGTGAGCGAGCCTGCTTCACCAGACCCGAGATGAAGGGTGAGCGCGTCAGCTACGACGTCATCACGCCTTCGGCCGCGCGCGGCATTCTGGAGGCCATCCACTGGAAGCCGGCCATACGTTGGAGCGTAGACCGCATCCACGTTCTGAAGCCGATCCGCTTTGAATCGATACGGCGCAACGAGGTCGGCAGCAAGATCTCTCCGGCCAGTGTGTCCAAGGCGATGAAGGCCGGCTCCACGGAAGGCTTGGTCACGCATGTGGACCAGGATCGTCAGCAGCGCGCAGCCACGGTGCTGCGCGACGTGGCCTATGTGATCGAGGCGCATTTCGAGCTCACGCCCAAGGCAGGCGCCGACGACTCGGTGGGCAAGCACCTGGACATCTTCAACCGCCGAGCGCGCAAGGGCCAGTGCTTTCAGATGCCCTGCCTGGGCGTGCGCGAGTTTCCGGCGGACTTCGGCCTGCTCGAAGACGGCGAGGCATTGCCCACGCCGCACGAAAGCCTGCTGCCCGAGCGGGACCTGGGCTGGATGTTGCACGACATCGACTTTGCCAACGGCATGGCCCCGCGCTTTTTCCGCGCCAGCATGTCCGGTGGCGTGATCGCCGTGCCGCCCTGGCACAGCGAGGAGCTCAAGTCATGATCCTGCAGGCGCTTGCCACCTACTACCAACGGCTGCTGGAACGCCGCGAGGAGGGCCTGGCGCCCTTTGGCTACAGCCCCGAGAAGATCAGCTACGAGATCCTGCTGGCCGCCGATGGCCGTGTGGTGCAGGTCAACGACATCCGAGACACCACAGGCAAGAAGCCGCTGCCGTGCGTGATGAACGTGCCCCAGCCTGAGAAAAGAACGGTGGGCATCAAGTCCAACTTCCTCTGGGACAAGACCAGCTATGTGCTGGGCGTGAGCGCAACCAGCAAGCGCGCGGACAAGGAGCATGAAGCCTTCAAGGCCTTGCACCGCGAGCATCTGGCCGGCACGCAGGACGCGGGCCTGAAGGCCTTGCTGGGCTTTCTCGATGCCTGGACGCCGCAGCAATTCGAAGCGCCCCATTTCACCCCGGACATGCTCGATGCCAACATGGTGTTCCGCATGGATGGCGAAAAGGCCTATCTGCACGAACGCCCGGCCGCTCAGGCCCTGCGTGCCCGGCTGCTCGCCAGCGACGACGGTGGAGAAAGCAGTCAGGAGTCGGTGGCGACCTGCCTTGTGAGCGGCGAAAGCCTGCCCGTGGCGCGCCTGCACCCGGTCATCAAGGGCGTCAGCGGTGCGCAGAGCTCCGGCGCCTCCATCGTCTCCTTCAACCAGGAGTCATTCACTTCCTACGGCAAAAGCCAGGGCGACAACGCACCTGTCTCGGAGCAGGCCGCCTTTGCCTACACCACCGTGCTCAACCACCTGCTGCGGCGCGGCGAGCACAACCGCCAGCGCCTGCAGATCGGTGATACCAGCATCGTCTTCTGGGCCGAGGCCGCAGATGGCCAGGAGGCCGAACAGGCCGTGCGGGCCGAGTCGCTGCTGGCCGACCTGCTCGATGACCGTCCCTCGGACGACCAGGAGACCGCGCGCATCCGCATCGAACTGGAGAAGGTGCAGAAAGGCCGGCCGCTCAGCGACATCGACCCCAGGCTTGAGGAAGACACGCGAATGTACGTGCTGGGCCTGGCGCCCAATGCCTCGCGCATCTCCATCCGTTTCTGGGAGGTCGGCACGCTGGGCCTGTTTGCGCGCCGCCTGGCGGAGCATGCGCAGGACTTTCATCTGGAGCCTGTGCCCTGGAAGACCGCGCCCTCGGCTTACCGCGTGGTGCTGGCCACGGCACCGCACCGTGAGGGCAGCGCGCCCAAGATGGATGACGCCATGAGCAATCTCGTGGGCGAGTTCATGCGCGCCGTGCTCACCGGCCGCCCCTATCCGCGCAGCCTGCTGGCCAACGTGCTGATGCGCATGCGCAGCGACGGCCATCTGTCGGGGCTGCGCGTGGGTATCTGCAAAGGCATTCTGGCGCGTGAGCGCCGCCTCGGAATCAACAGTGACAAGGAGGAGATCCCCGTGAGTCTGGACAAGGAATCCACCAACGCGGCCTACCGGCTGGGCCGCCTTTTCGCCGTGCTGGAAAGTGCCCAGCGCCAGGCGTTGGGCGGGCAGGTCAACGCGACCATCCGCGACCGCTACTACGGCGCGGCCTCGGCCACGCCGGCATCGGTATTTCCCATGCTGCTGCGCAATGCGCAAAACCATCTGGGGCGCCTGCGCAAGGACAGGCCGGGCGCTGCCGTGGGGCTGGAAAAGGACATTGGCGAGATTGTCGGCGGCCTCACCGACAGCTTCCCCCGCAGCCTGCGCATCGAAGACCAGGGCCGTTTCGCCATCGGCTACTACCACCAGTCGCAAAGCCGCTTCAACAAGTCTGCCGCCAACGACGACAGCACCGATTCCACCGAAGACCGCACTGACGGAGATCCCGCATGACCGCCATCGCCCACCGCTACGAATTCGTCTACCTGTTCGACATCACCAATGGCAATCCCAATGGCGATCCCGATGCCGGCAACCTGCCGCGCCTGGACCCCGAGACCAATCGAGGCCTGGTCACCGATGTCTGCCTCAAGCGCAAGATCCGCAACTTCGTGAGCCTGGACAAGGAAGATGCGCCTGGCCATGCCATCTACATGCAGGAAAAGGCCATCCTGAACCAACAGCACCGCAAGGCCTACGAGGCCATCGGCCTCAAGCCCGAAGACAAGAAACTGCCCAAGGACGAAGCCAAGGCCCGCGAGATCACGGCCTGGATGTGCGCCAACTTCTTCGACATCCGCACCTTCGGCGCTGTCATGACCACGGGCGTCAATGCGGGCCAGGTGCGCGGACCCATACAGATGGCCTTCGCCACCTCCATCGACCCCGTGGTGCCGCTGGAAATCTCCATCACGCGCATGGCCGTCACCACGGAAAAAGAGGCCGAAGCCCAGAGTGGCGACAACCGCACCATGGGCCGCAAGCACATCATTCCCTACGGCCTGTACCGTGCCCATGGCTTCATCTCGGCCAAGCTGGCCGAGCGCACCGGGTTTTCCAACGAGGACCTGGACCTGTTCTGGCGCGCGCTGATCAACATGTTCGAGCATGACCGCTCCGCCGCACGCGGCGAGATGGCGGCGCGCAAACTCATCGTCTTCGAACATGAAAGCGCCATGGGCAACGCGCCTGCGCATGTGCTGTTTGACGCCGTCAAGGTGGAGTCCGCACAGCCGGCCGATGCGGGCGCTCCCCGGCGCTTTGCTGACTACCGTGTGCACATCGACGCTGCGGCCGTGCCTTCGGGCGTGACCCTGCGGGAACTGATCTGAGACGGGTGGCAAAGCCGCCGACGCACCATGAGCGAAGACGACGCCATTGCCCTGTCGGCATTGCAACACTACCTGTACTGCCCAAGGCAATGCGCCCTCATCCATGTCGAGCAACTGTGGGCCGAAAGCCGGCATACGGCTGAAGGCCGGCTGCTGCACGAAAAGGCCGACAAGCCCAAGGCCGAGCGGCGCAAGGGTGTGCGCACCGTCACGGCCATGCCGCTGGCCGATACGCGCCTGGGCATCACCGGCATTGCCGACGTGGTGGAATTCCACCAGGGCCCACAGGGCGAGCGAGCGTTTCCCGTGGAGTACAAGCGCGGCCGGCCCAAGGCCCACCGTGCCGATGAAGTCCAGCTCTGCGCCCAGGCGCTGTGCCTGGAGTCCATGCTGGGCCAGCCGGTAGAGGCGGGCGCCCTTTACTACGGTGAGGCCCGCAGGCGCACCGATGTGCGCTTCGACAACGAACTGCGCCAGCTCACCTGCGGCACCATTGCCGCGGTGCGCTCCATGCTGGACTCGGGCACCACGCCAACGGCGCGCTACAGCCCCCGGCTGTGCGATGCCTGTTCGCTGCTGGACCTGTGCCAGCCCAGGCTGTTGGGGCGCACCCAGAGTGTCAATGCCTGGCTGTCAGCGCAATGGGGTCAGCAGATGGAAGAAGGTCCATGCGACGGCAACTGAACACCCTGTACGTGACCACCGAAGGCGCCTGGCTGCGCAAGGACGGTGCCAACATCGTGATGGAGGTCGAGCAGTGTGAGCGTGCCCGGCTGCCGGTGCACATGCTCGAGAGCCTGGTCTGCTTCGGACGCGTGCTGGTGTCTCCACCGCTGATGGGCTATTGCGCCGAGCAGGGCATCTGCACCAGCTTTCTCACGCCCAACGGGCGCTTTCTTGCGCGGGTGGAGGGGCCTGTTTCCGGCAACGTGCTGCTGCGCCGTCAGCAGTACCGGGTCAGCGATGATCCGGGCCGTTGCGCCGCCATCGTCCACAACATCCTGCTGGGCAAGCTGCACAACCAGCGCGCGGTCCTGGGCCGGGCACTGCGTGACCACGGCGACAAGCTGGAGCCCGAGGCCGAGGCAGCACTGACGCACGCCTACAGGCGGCTGGGGCGCATTGCGGACAAACTGCCCGGAGAAACCAGCCTGGACATGCTGCGCGGCTACGAGGGCGAGGCGGCGCAGGCCTATTTCGGCGTGTTCGACATGCTCATTCGCGTGGACAGCCCCGCCATGCGCTTTCAGGGGCGCAGCCGGCGCCCACCGCGCGACGCGGTCAATGCCTTGCTGTCTTTTCTCTACACCCTCGTCACGCACGACTGCCGCTCAGCACTCGAAAGCGTGGGCCTGGACCCCGCCGTGGGCTTCCTGCACCGTGACAGGCCTGGGCGCCCCAGCCTGGCGCTGGACCTGGTGGAGGAATTCCGCCCCCTGCTGGCGGACCGGCTGGCGCTGTCGCTGATCAACCGCAAGCAACTGGGTGAGCGCGACTTCCAGACCATGGACAACGGAGCGGTCCTGCTGACCGAAGCATCACGCAAGACCGTGCTGACCGCCTACCAGGAACGCAAGCGTGAAGAACTGCGCCACGCCTTCATCGAAGAAAAAGCCGCCATCGGACTGTTCCCCTTTATCCAGGCGCAACTGCTGGCCCGCCACCTGCGCGGTGATCTCGATGCCTATCCGCCATTCCTTTGGAAATGAAACATGGCCCCCACGCTTCCTTTGTTGCGCAAGGTCCGCTGCCCCCCGAGGGAGCCGCTTTTTCATCTTGGGACGGCCCGGCGATGAGAAATGAGGTGTGCCGATGATGGTCCTGGTGAGCTATGACGTCCGCACCCAGGACCCGGGTGGAGCCCGCCGCCTGCGGCGCATCGCCAAGGCCTGCCGGGACTTCGGCCAGCGCGCGCAATACTCCGTCTTCGAGATAGAAGTGGACGCCGCGCAATGGGTCGCCCTCAAGGCGCGGCTGATGCAAATCATCGACCCCGCCCAGGACAGCCTCAGGTTCTACTACCTGGGCCAACACTGGCGCAGCAAGGTCGAACACATCGGCGCAAAGCCCGTGCTGGACCTCGACGCCCCCCTCGTCTTCTGAGCCTCCGCGCGAACCCCAAGTGACCGCCGCCTGCCCTTGAGGTTCGCGGCCGCGCAAGCTGTTGTTTTCAAAAGGGGGTGTGCGAGGGATTGGCTGAACGCCGATTCCGCAGCATGACAGTGCCGCCTGGTTCGCGGAAGCCTGGCTTTTTTCATAGCGGTGAAATTGCTCTATAAGTACCCCGTCGCGCCCCGTGCGGGCGCGTGGATTGAAACAGCGACGGCCGACGATGGATCGAGCGACATCGAGCGTCGCGCCCCGTGCGGGCGCGTGGATTGAAACTGCTTGTAGAAGACGTAATTGCAGGTATCCGTGGTCGCGCCCCGTGCGGGCGCGTGGATTGAAACTGCGCCGGCGATGACGGGTGGGCCAATGTCCTCGAGTCGCGCCCCGTGCGGGCGCGTGGATTGAAACACATGGGAAAGCCATCGCGGGAGGGCGGCGCAATGGTCGCGCCCCGTGCGGGCGCGTGGATTGAAACTCGTCGTACAACCTGGTGATCTCATGGCGGTAGATGTCGCGCCCCGTGCGGGCGCGTGGATTGAAACCTTGAACTCATCACGGGACGACTGCGCCCGGGTCGTCGCGCCCCGTGCGGGCGCGTGGATTGAAACCGCGCTCTCGAAATACGGGCGCGCGGCCCACGCGTCGCGCCCCGTGCGGGCGCGTGGATTGAAACGGGAACAAACAGCCCCGTAAGCGTGATGGTGTCATGTCGCGCCCCGTGCGGGCGCGTGGATTGAAACTCCGATCGCCCTGGGGTGGTTGCGCTGCAGCAGACGTCGCGCCCCGTGCGGGCGCGTGGATTGAAACGGCCCAAAGGATGCCAGCGACTGGCTGCGCATCGAGTCGCGCCCCGTGCGGGCGCGTGGATTGAAACGATGAGGATTCGTACCGCCTCTTCACGCATGCCTGGTCGCGCCCCGTGCGGGCGCGTGGATTGAAACCTGCCGATGGGCGGCGCCTACGCCATCGTTTCGGGTCGCGCCCCGTGCGGGCGCGTGGATTGAAACTCCACCATCGTCCAGACGCGCGCCAGCTCCTTCTCGTCGCGCCCCGTGCGGGCGCGTGGATTGAAACTGCGTGCTCAAGATGCGCGAGGCCCTGCAGCAGGTCGCGCCCCGTGCGGGCGCGTGGATTGAAACGATGTGCGAGGGGGGCATGCCGGCTCCTGTGTAAGTCGCGCCCCGTGCGGGCGCGTGGATTGAAACAGCTTCGACTTAAGGTTGGTGTAGTCGTAGCGAACGTCGCGCCCCGTGCGGGCGCGTGGATTGAAACAGCGCCAGCAAACCGATGAAGTGGCGTTGGTCCTCGTCGCGCCCCGTGCGGGCGCGTGGATTGAAACAGCTCATCGACGGTGGTGCCGGCCTGGTTGTCGCGTCGCGCCCCGTGCGGGCGCGTGGATTGAAACGATTTCAGCGCCGCCAGAGCGCTGGAGAGGCTTGTCGCGCCCCGTGCGGGCGCGTGGATTGAAACCTGCGGCCGTTTGTGGTCCAGGTTGTCGCCTCGCGTCGCGCCCCGTGCGGGCGCGTGGATTGAAACATGTCGGTGCTCACGCGAGTGATCGCAGGCATGAGGTCGCGCCCCGTGCGGGCGCGTGGATTGAAACGGGTCCGGCTTGTGCATGCGGCTCATCAGCGGGTGTCGCGCCCCGTGCGGGCGCGTGGATTGAAACTGGAGCCCCGATGCAATACCAACTGGAGCACGGCGTCGCGCCCCGTGCGGGCGCGTGGATTGAAACTGTGCTGGCGTTAGATTGCGTTCCTTGATGCCCAGTCGCGCCCCGTGCGGGCGCATGGATTGAAACTTTGCCGCGCCGCGCTCGTCGCCATCGTCTTTCGTCGCGCCCCGTGCGGGCGCGTGGATTGAAACGCCAGATAGCGAGCGATGAAGCGGTAGAGGGCTGTCGCGCCCCGTGCGGGCGCGTGGATTGAAACCGGCTCTATGAGCTGTCTTCGCGCATCCGCGTGGGTCGCGCCCCGTGCGGGCGCGTGGATTGAAACGATAAGGAGGCCTGTGCCTTCGGGCTGGAGCGCCTGGTCGCGCCCCGTACGGGCGCGTGGATTGAAACCGCGCCAGCCAGGGCATCACCAAGGCCCTGACGCTCGTCGCGCCCCGTCCGACCGCGTGGATTGAAACCCCTGCCGCCACAGAAAGCGCCCCACGCATTTGAAACGAATCGCCTGACTCACTCCTCGCCGCGCAGACCGCCATTGAGAGAGAGTCCAGCCACTGCCTGCAGCAGGTACCCGCGTGCCTCATCCAGCGAGGGACCTGCATGCCCATCGATCCGCCGGATATAGGGAGATGTGAGCACAGCCATGGCATTGCCATCAGGCCCGAGGATGGGGCAGGAGATGTCCACCACGCCATAGGACTGCAGGCTTTCGCTCTGCCTGTAGCCCGTGCTGCGTATCTGTTCCAGCATGTCGTGCAACTGCGCCTCGGGCAGTGGCACCTCGCCTTCCAAAGGCGTGTGCTCGGCCAGCATCTGCGCGCGGCGTTCGGGTGTCTGGCAGGCCAGCAGTACATGGCCTGACCCGGTGTCCAGCAGCCCGACGCGTGCGCCCAGCCTGATTGACAGGCCCCAGTTCCCGGGGCCGGGGACCTGGGCCACGATCAAGACATTGCCACGGTCGTAGAGGCCCAGGTGGCAGGACTGCTCGGCCTGCCGCGCATAGGCATCCATGACGGGCAGCGCCTGGGTCACGAGGCGGTTGACGGGTGGGTGGCGGTGCGCCAGCGCGAACATCTTGAGGCTGAGCGCATGGCGGTCGCCGCCGGCCGAGCGCATCACATATTGCCGGGCCACCAGCCGCTCGAGCATGCGGTAGATCTCACTGGGGCCCCGGCCCAGTTCCTTGACGATCTCGGCCCGCGTCAGTCCATCGGGGTGCTCGGCCAGCAGCTCCAGGATGTCCAGCCCCTTGTCCAGTGCCGGCGCGCGGTAGCGCTCGCCGTCTTCTGCGTTGTCCAGTGCTTTGCTCATGCGTGCAGATCTTACGTTCGGGATAGGACTGATCCTGTTTTGGAGGATGCCTTGCGCATCGGGGCAATGCTCTGGGTAAACCATAGGTGCCGAGTTTGAATTTATTCATAAATAATAAATTCATGGATGAATGATTTTGCCGAACCAAGGCATTTTGGTCATAGGCAAGAGGCGATCCCGTCACACCGCCGCACCGCCGGAGTCCCGGCACACATGAGGAGGCCAGTTCCATGGCAGCACTGCATGGCGTTTCCCAGGCACCGGCCAAACGGGTCGGCATGGCTTGGCGGTTCTCAGCCGCTGTTGCGGCGCTGGCATGCGCGGGGCCGGCGCTAGCGGCGGAACCTGGCCCGGCGCAAGGCAGGATCGGGGTCAACCTGCCACTGCTGACCTCGCCGTTCTGGCAGGCCTACAACGGCTACCTCCCGCAAATGGCCAAGGCCCTTGGGGTCGACATCCTGGCGCCGGTGAACTCCAACCAGGACCCGGCCCAGCAGATCACCGACGTGGCCAATCTGATCAACCTCGGCGCCAAGGGGTTGGTGGTGGCGCCATTGGATTCGGCGGCCATTGGTCGAGCGCTCGCCTTGGCCGAGCAGGGGAAGATTCCTGTGGTGGCGGTGGACGTGGCGCCTACCCGGGGCAAGGTGGCGATGGTGGTGCGTGCCGACAACCGCGCCTATGGCACGCGGTCCTGCCAGTACCTGGGCGCGCAGGTGAAGGCGGGCAAGGTGGTGCAGATCATGGGCGACCTGGCATCGGTCAACGGCCGTGATCGGGCCGAGGCTTTCCGCAGTTGCATGAAGGATTTCCCGGCGCTGCAGGTGCTGGAGATTCCCGCGGCCTGGAAGTCCGATGCCGCCGCCGCCGCGCTCGACGGCCTGCTGTCCGCGCATCCGGACCTGAAGGGCATCTACATGCACGCAGGCGGCGTCTATCTGGCGCCCACGCTGCAGACGCTGCGGCGCAGGGGGCTGCTGCATCCGGCCGGCGATCCGAGGCACATCGTGGTGATCAGCAACGACGGCATCGCCCAGGAGCTGGATGCCATCCGCAGGGGCGAGATCGACGCCACCATCTCGCAGCCCGCCGATCTTTACGCAAAGTACGGCCTGTACTACATCAAGGCAGCGCTGGCAGGGCAGTCGTTCAAGCCCGGGCCCACCCCGCATGGCAGCCGCATCGTGGAGGTGGCGCCCGGCATTCTGGAGGACCAGTTGCCCGCACCCGTGGTGACCCGCGAGAACGTGGACGACAAGTCGCTGTGGGCCAACCAGCCATGACGATGCCCCCCGGATTCATGGCTGGCAGACCGGGCACGCCGGTGATGGAGGCGCGTGGGCTCGGCTTGCGTTTCGGCTCCACGACGGCCTTGCACGATGTGAGCCTGGCGGTCATGCCGGGCGAGTCGCATGCACTGGCTGGCCGCAACGGCGCAGGCAAGTCCACCTTGGTCGCCTTGCTGACCGGCCTGCACCAGCCCGGCACGGGAAGCATCCGCTTCAACGGCCAGCCCGCGCCTGCGGTGACCGACCGCATGGCCTGGCGCCAGCATGTGGCCTGTGTCTACCAGCATTCGACCATCATCGGCGAGCTGTCGGTCGCCGAGAACCTGTTCATCAACCGGCAGCCGCTGCGCCATGGCTGGATTTCCTGGCGCGTGCTGCGGCGCGAGGCAAGGGCCTTGCTGGATGCCTGGCAGATCGATGTGCACGAGGATGCGCTGGCCCGGGATCTGACGGTGGAAGCCCGCCAACTGGTGGAGATCGCGCGGGCGCTGTCGCTGGGCGCGCGCTTCATCATCCTGGACGAACCCACGGCGCAGCTTGACCACGACGAGACGCGGCGGCTGCTCAGGCGCGTGCACGATCTGCAGCAAGGCGGCGTCACGTTTCTCTTCATCTCGCACCACTTGCAGGAGATCTATGAGATTTGCCAGACGGTCACCGTGCTGCGCGATGCTCGCCATGTGGTGACGGCGCCGGTGGCGCAGTTGCCCCGGCAGGCACTGATCGAGGCCATGACCGGCGAGCGGGACAGCCTGGCCGGCGCGTCTTGCGCCGCCCACGCACCCCCGGCAGGCGGGGGCACGGGCGTTGCCCCCGTGGTGCTGGCGCTGCAGCAGGTGTGCGGCAAGGGTTTCGGGGCTGTCAGCCTGCAGGTGCGGCGTGGCGAGATCGTGGGGCTGACAGGCTCCACCAGCAGCGGGCGCACGGCCGTGGGTGAGGCGGTGGCGGGCCTGCGGCGCACCACGGCGGGCCGGATCCTGGTGTCGGGCCGCGTGCTGCCGCCCGGCGATGTAGGCGCCGCGCTGGCGCACGGCGTGGGTTGCGTGCCGCAGGACAGGCACCGCCAGGGCCTGGTGCCGGGGCAGTCCATCGCCGAGAACGCGACCATGACCATCATGGACAGGCTGGGCCGGTTCGGGTTCATCGCGCCATCGCGCAGGCAGGCCGCGGCGTTGTCGGCCATGCGTGCACTCGATGTGGCGGCCAGCGGGCCGCAGCAGGCCGTGTCCGGCCTGTCGGGCGGCAATCAGCAGAAGGTGGTGATGGCGCGCGCCCTGGCCAGCGAGCCCGATGTGCTGGTGCTCATCGATCCCACTGCGGGTGTGGATGTGAAGTCCCGGCAGGCATTGCTGGCCGTGGTGGAGGAGGAGCGACGGCAGGGCCGGGCCGTGCTGCTGGCGAGCAGCGAGCTGGACGACCTGCGCATCTGCGACCGTGTGCTGGTGATGTCCCATGGCCATGTGGTGGCCGAACTCGCCAGAGGCTGGGACGACGGTGAACTGATTGCCTCCATGGAAGGAGTGAGCCTGCATGCGCACTGAAACCTTCGTCTCGCCGAACACGGCTGTGCCCGTGCCGGCCGCCCGGCGGCTCGCCCTGCACCGGCTGCGCGACTATGCGCTGGTCCCTGCGCTGGCCCTGCTGTTCTTGCTGGGAGCCTTGACCAGCCCCAGCTTTCTGACACCGGCCAACCTGGTCAGCATCCTGGGGGCCTCGGCAGCCCTGGCGCTGGTGGTGTTGGCGGAGTCGCTGATCATCATCACGGGCAAGTTCGATCTGTCGGTGGAGTCCACGGTGGGCATTGCGCCGGCGGTGGGCGCCATGCTGGTGATTCCTGCAGCCTCGGGAGGCTTTGGCACGGAATGGCCGGTGGCGGCGGGGCTGCTGGCCATCGCGGCCGTGGGCGCATGCACGGGTTTTATCAATGGCCTTTTGGTCGTCAGGCTGCGGCTCAATGCCTTCATCGTCACGCTGGCGATGCTGATCGTGCTGCGCGGCCTGCTCGTGGGCGCGACCAGGGGCGGCACCCTGTTCGACATGCCGCAGCCTTTCTTCGCCCTGGCCACGGCCACGCTGCTGGGGCTGCCGCTGTCGGTCTGGCTGGCGGCGCTGGCGTTTGGCACGGCCGCCGTGGTGCTGCGTCACCACCGGCTGGGCCGCGCGCTGTATGCGATTGGCGGCAACCCCCATGCGGCGCGCGCGGCGGGCATCAATGTGGACCGTATTACCTGGGGCGTCTTCGTGCTGGCCGGTGTGCTGGCCGCAGTGGGCGGGCTGGTGGTCACGGGCTATGTGGGCGCGATCAATGCCAACCAGGGCAGCTCGATGATTTTCACGGTGTTCGCGGCGGCCGTCATCGGCGGGATTTCGCTCGATGGCGGCAAGGGCTCCATGTCGGGTGCGCTGTGCGGCGTGCTGCTGCTGGGCGTGGTGCAGAACCTGCTGACGCTGGCCCAGGTGCCATCGTTCTGGATACAGGCCATCTACGGCGCCATCATCCTCGGCGCCCTGATGCTGGCCCGGCTCGCAGGTGAGCAGCAGCAATAGGCGCGGCCCGCGAATCGCCCATGCAGAAGCTTTTCAAGGGAAGGAATGGCTCCATGAGACTCGCCGGAAAACACATTCTCGTCACCGCAGCCGGGCAGGGCATAGGGCGTGCCTGCGCGCTGATGTTTGCCCGCGAGGGGGCCAGCGTGCTGGCCACCGACATCGACATGCATGCGCTGGCAGAACTGGAGGGACGGGACGGCCTGCGTACGCGGCGGCTGGATGTGACCGATGCGCAAGACATCCTGGCACTGGCCGGGCAGGAGAGGGCTTTCGATGCAGTGCTCAACTGCGCGGGCTTCGTGCACCACGGCAGCATTCTGGACTGCAGTGACGAGGACTGGGCCTTTGCGTGGCAGCTCAACGTCACCTCCATGCACCGCATCATCCGCGCCCTGCTGCCTGCCATGCTGGCCCAGGGCGGCGGGTCGATCATCAACATGTCGTCCGCGGCCTCCAGCGTGAAGGGCGTGCCCCTTCGCCATGCCTATGGCGCCACCAAGGCTGCCGTGGTCGGGCTGACCAAGGCCGTGGCGGCCGACTTCGTCACGCAGGGAATACGCTGCAACGCCATCTGCCCTGGCACGGTGGAGTCCCCGTCGCTGCAGGCGCGCATCGCCGGCCAGGCCCGGCAGCAGGGCGTGCCGCTGCAGCAGGTGCGCGCGGCCTTCGTGGCGCGCCAGCCCATGGGGCGGGTGGGTCGGCCCGAGGAAATCGCCGCGCTGGCCACCTATCTCGCCAGCGATGAATCCCGCTTCGTCACCGGCACGCTGAGCGTGATCGACGGCGGCTGGTCCAACTGAACTGCACAGGAGCGCACCATGAAATTGCTGCGATACGGCCCCAGGGGCCATGAAAGACCGGGCCTGCTCGATGCGCAAGGGCGTGTGCGCGACCTCTCGGGCGTGGTGGACGACATTGCCGGCCCTGTGCTGCTGCCGGACAGCCTGGCGCAACTGGCCGCCCTGGACCCCTTGCAGCTGCCCCTGGTGGAAGGCGTGCCGCAGCACACGCTGCGCCTGGGCCCCTGCGTGGGGCGGGTGGGCAAGTTCGTATGCATAGGCCTCAACTACTCGGACCATGCGGCCGAGGCCGGCATGCAGGTGCCGCCCGAGCCCGTGGTGTTTGGCAAGTGGACCAGTGCCATCTGCGGCCCGGACGATGCCATCGAGATTCCGCCCGGCTCCGTGAAGACGGATTGGGAGGTGGAGCTTGGCGTGGTCATAGGCCAGGGCGGGCGCCATATCGACGAGGCCCGGGCCATGCGGCACGTGGCGGGCTATTGCGTGGTCAACGACATCTCCGAGCGCGAGTACCAGCTCGAGCGCGGCGGCACCTGGGACAAGGGCAAGGGCTGCGACGGCTTCGGCCCGCTGGGGCCCTGGCTGGTCACGGCCGACGAGGTGCCCGATCCGCAGGCGCTGCGCATGTGGCTGGATGTGGACGGCCGGCGCATGCAGGACGGCAGCACGGCCACCATGGTGTTCGGCGTGGCCTTTCTCGTCAGCTACCTGAGCCGCTTCATGAGCCTGCAACCGGGCGATGTGATCTCCACCGGCACGCCGCCGGGCGTGGGCATGGGCCAGAAGCCGCCCATGTACCTGCGTGCCGGGCAGGCCATGCGGCTGGGCATCGCCGGCCTGGGCGAGCAGCGCCAGACCATGGTGGCGGCTCGCGTGCAACCGAATCCCTCGACAACCGGCAAGGCCTGAGAAGACCATGACGCGAATCCTGTCCCTGCGCGTGCTCGATGTGCGCTTTCCGACCTCCAGGCACCTGGATGGGTCTGACGCCATGAACCCGGACCCGGACTACTCCGCCGCCTATGTGATCCTGGAGACGGACACGCCCGGCCTTGAGGGGCACGGGCTGACCTTCACCATCGGGCGCGGCAACGAGGTCTGCTGCGCTGCCATCGCGGCCATGCGCCACCTGGTGGAGGGCATGGAGCTCGACTGGGTCCGCCAGGACATGGGACGCTTCTGGCGCCACATCACCTCCGACAGCCAGTTGCGCTGGATCGGCCCGGACAAGGGGGCGATGCACCTGGCCACCGGCGCCGTGGTCAATGCCGTGTGGGACCTGTGGGCCAAGGCCGAGGGCAAGCCGCTGTGGCGCCTGGTGGCCGATTTCACGCCCGAGGAGTTCGTCCGCGCGCTGGACTTCCGCTACATGACGGATGCCCTGACCGAAGCCCAGGCGCTGGAGCTGCTGCATCGCCAGTCGCCGTGCAAGGCCGAGCGCATCGGCGTGCTGGAGCGCGAGGGCTATCCCTGCTACACGACCTCGGCCGGCTGGCTGGGCTATGACGACGACAAGCTGCGCCGCCTGTGCCGCGAGGCGGTGGCCGGCGGCTTCAACCACGTCAAGCTCAAGGTGGGGCGCAGCCTGCAGGACGACATCCGGCGCGTGTCCATTGCGCGCGAGGTGCTGGGGCCGGATCGCCAGCTGATGATCGACGCCAACCAGGCCTGGGAGGTGGGGCAGGCCATCGGCTGGGTGCGGGAGTTGGCCTTTGCCAGGCCCTGGTTCATCGAGGAGCCGACCAGCCCTGACGATGTGGAGGGCCACCGCGCGGTGCGCGAAGCCGTTGCCCCGGTCCAGGTCGCCTCTGGAGAGATGTGCCAGAACCGCATTCTCTTCAAGCAGTTCATCCTGCGTGGTGCCATCGACGTGGTGCAGATCGACGCCTGCCGGCTGGGAGGGGTCAACGAGGTGCTGCTGGTACTCCTGCTGGCCGCAAAGTACGGTCTGCCCGTGTGTCCGCATGCCGGGGGCGTGGGCCTTTGCGAGTATGTGCAGCATCTGTCCATGATCGATTTCGTCTGCGTGTCCGGCACGCGTGAGGGGCGCGTGATCGAGTACGTGGACCATCTGCACGAGCACTTCGTGGATCCCTGCGTGGTGCGCAATGCGGCCTATATGCCTCCCGGTGCGCCCGGCTTTTCCATCACGATGAAGCCGGAAACTCTGGCCAGGTATCGCTTCCAGGCCTGAGCCATGGCCCTGTCCCATTCCCATTCACTTTTGCATCCGCGCATCGATGCACACCTGCATTTCTGGCGCTACAGCGCCGGGGACTATCCATGGATAGGCGCGGACATGCGGGCCCTGGCGGTGGACCGCACACCCGGCCATCTCCTGCCCCAGCTGTCTGCCTGCGGCTTCACGGGCGCCATCGCCGTGCAGGCGCGCGCCACGGTCGATGAGACGCGGTTCCTGCTGGAGCTGGCGCGGCGCAATGACTGGATACGCGGCGTGGTGGGGTGGGAAGACCTGACCTGCGAGGGCCTGGGCGAGCGCCTGCAGGACTGGCGTGCCGAGCCGAGGCTGTGCGGCTGGCGCCATCAGGTGCAGGACGAGCCCGATGCCGCAGCCTTTCTGGGCTGCGCCGCATTCGGGCGCGGCATGGCCTTGTTGCAGCGCCAGGGCTGGGCGTATGACCTGCTCGTCTTCCATCACCAGATGGAGGCGGCTGCCGCCTTCTGCGCACGGCACGACGCGCACTGGCTGGTGCTGGACCATCTGGGCAAGCCCCCGCTGGCCGTGCTGGCCCGGGAACAGGCCGCATTCGGCCACTGGCAGGCGCGGCTGGGGCGTTTTGCCGCGCTGCCGCATGTGGCCTGCAAGCTCTCGGGCCTAGTGACCGAGGCCGACTGGCGCGCCGGGCTGGACGGGGCAGGCAGGGCTTGCCTGCTGCGCTGTCTAGATATGGCCTTGCAGGTGTTCGGTCCGCAGCGGCTGATGTTTGGCTCCGACTGGCCGGTCTGCCTGCTGGCCGCGCCATACGCCACGGTCTTTGAGCTGGTGGATGGCTGGGCGTCGTCGCGGCTGTCGGCCTCCGAGCGTGAGGCGCTGTGGGGCGGCACCGCCGCGCGCTGCTACGGCCTGCATCCGCAAGGCATGACCTGACCACATGGGAGGCAGCATGGACCTGAACCTGAAAGACAAGACCTTCATCGTCACGGGCGGTGCCAGCGGCATCGGGGCGGCCATCTCGCTGCGGCTGGCCGGTGAAGGTGCGATTCCGCTGATCTGCGGCAAGGACACCATGTGCGCGCGGTTCGAGGCGCAGCTCATGGAGCTGCAGCCCCGGGCCCGCCACTTCCGCTTCGACCTGGTCGATGAACAGGCATGCGGAGAGATGGTGGCCCGCGCTGCGGCGGACTGCGGCCACATCGACGGCCTGGTGAACAACGCGGGCATCAATGACGGCGTGGGCCTGGAGGCAGGGCGCGACGCCTTCGTGCGCTCGCTGCAGGCCAACCTGGTGCACTACTACGTCATGGCCCACCATTGCCTGCCACACCTCAAGGCCAGCCGTGGCTCCATCGTCAACATCTCGTCCAAGACCGCGCTGACCGGGCAGGGCCAGGCCAGCGGCTACTGCGCGGCCAAGGGGGCCCAGCTCTCGCTGACGCGCGAATGGGCTGCCGCGCTGGCAGCCGATGGCGTGCGCGTCAATGCCGTGGTGCCCGCGGAGGTGGTGACGCCGATGTACCTGCACTGGCTGGGCCGCTTCGACGACCCCGGGCGCCAGCTGGAACAGATCAGCGCCCGGATTCCGCTGGGCCGGCGCATGACGGCGGCCGAGGAGATTGCGGACACGGTCGTCTTTCTTCTGTCCGAGCGGGCATCGCACACCACGGGGCAATGGCTGTTCGTCGATGGCGGCTACACCCACCTGGACCGCGCGCTGACCTGACCACCATGGAGACACCATGCGCCAATGCCTTGCACTCGACCTCAGGGATGACCCGGCGCTGATCGCCCGGTACGAAGCCCTGCATCACCGGATCTGGCCGGAGGTGGCGGCGCATCTGCGTAGCCATGGCGTCACCGGCATGGAAATCCACCGCCTTGGCACGCGCATGGTGATGGTCATGGAAACCGATGACGCGGTGCATGACGCCCGAGCCATGGCCCTTGCCTCCGCCACCGATCCGAAGTTGTGCGAATGGGAAGACCTGATGTGGGCCTTTCAGGCCCCCACGCCGTGGACACCACCTGGAGACAAGTGGACGCCCATGGCCTGCATTTTTCGGCTGGAGGATTCTGCGCAGGAGTGAGCGACTGAGCATCCGTCGGCCATGCCCCATCCCCGAACGTCGCTCAACCCCCTTCCAGGGGAAAACACCGGGGCGCCCGCGCCGCAAATGCATAGGTCTGCGCATGAATCGTTCAGGCCCGGCGCCATCCCTGCGGAGAATTCATGAAAGCAGCCTGCAGGGCATCGCAACCACGGGGCTGCATGCACCCGCAATAACAAGAAGCACAAGAACAAGAAGCACAAGAAAAGGGGCTGGCGACCGGTTTCAAGCTGCTCCCCATGGCAGCCGTGCTGCGGCCATGGGGATTTTCGCCAATTGGCAATGTCAAGGAGGAGAGGGAGATGAATAAACGCATGATCCGCAGCGCTGGCCTGGCCGCGCTTGCATTGGGCACGGCCCTGGCGGCCCAGGCCCAGAGTTCGGTCACGCTCTATGGGCGTGTGGTCGCGGGGGTGGACTACCAGAGCAATGTGTACGACCCGGCCACGGGGGGCTCTGGCAATCTGTGGCGGGCCGTGGGCAACCAGTGGGGCACGAGCATGCTGGGTTTCAAGGGGGAGGAGGACCTGGGCGGCGGGCTGCATGCGCTGTTCACGCTGGAGTCGGGCTTCAGCATCGACGATGCCAAGTTCAACGGCGCAGGGTTCTTCAACCGCCGCACCTTCGTGGGCCTGCGCAGCGGCTGGGGTACGCTGAAACTGGGCAAGGACCTGTCGATCTCGGATGCGCACTGGGCGCTGGACCCCACGGGCCAGCAGTTCATCGGCTCGGCCACGCTGGTGCGGGGGCGCAACTGGGGCGGGCATGACAACATGATTTCCTACGAAACGCCCAGCTGGGGCGGCCTGCGCGTGCTGGCGCTGACCGGCCTGGGCGAGCAGCCGCAGGGCGCATCGCGGCTGCGCAAGGATGCGCTGTCGGTGTCCTATACCGCGCCCACGTTCGAGTTGCGCGCCATCTACGACGTGGCCCGCGATGCCAATGGCCGCTTCAGCGATCTCTACACCACCTCCCGCAACCTGACGCTTGGCGGCACGGTGACGCTGTCCGCGCTCAAGCTGTTCGCGGGCTATGAGCAGTTGTCCGCGCCCGACAGCGCGGCCGGCGTGCCCAACAAGGCGCGGCAGTACTGGATGGGCGCGCGCTACAACGTCTCAGGCCCGCTGACGCTGATCGGGGCGGGCTACCGCACCACGGTCAACAAGGGCGGCGGCAGCGCCAACCTGTTCATGGCGGGCGCCGACTACGCGCTGTCCAAGCGCACGCTGCTGTATGCCAGCGTGGGCAATGTGCGCAATGGCGGCAATGCGAACTTCTCGGTGGAGACCACCAACAACAACCCGGCGCCGGGCGGCAGCCAGACCGGCCTGTACCTGGGCATGGCGCATTCGTTCTGACCGGGGCGGGGCACTTTGGCGGAGGTTGCCGGCCCTTGCTCAAGGGGTTTGCCATCCGCCGCCCAGCACCTTGTTGATCGTCACCTGGTTTTGCAGTTGCGCCAGGTGCAGGGCCGACAGGGCCAGCTGTGCGTTGCGGCTGCGCTCCTGCGCATCCAGCCAGGTGCGCAGGGGTACCTGGCCTGCGCGGTAGCGTGCCTCGTACAGGCGGGTGATTTCTGCCGATTCCTGCGTGACGCGCTGCTGTGCCTGCTCCTGGCTGGCCAGCTCGGTGCGGGCGGACAGGGCTTTTTCCGTTTCCGCCAGCGCGGCGTACAGCGACTTGCGGAAGTTGACCACGGCCTCTTCATGCTGGTTGCGCGCAATGGCGGTGCTCAGCCGCATCTCGCCCACGTTCAGAAAGGGCAGGGTCATGCTGGCGCCCAGGGCCGCCACGGGGTTGGCCAGCAGGTCGAGCAGCGAGTTGCTGGAGCCCCCCAGGCTGCCGGTCAGCGACAGCGTGGGGTAGTAGCGCGCGGTGGCCGCATCGCTGCTGGCCAGGGAGGCGCGCAGCCGCAGTTCGGCGGCGCGCAGGTCGGGGCGGCGGCCCAGCAGTTCGGCGGGCAGTCCTGCGGCAATGGCAGGCAGCGCGCCCGTGGGCAGGGCCTGCGGCTCGCCACCGGGCGCCTCGGCGCCCAGGAGCAGCTCGTTGAGCGCCTGCCGCAGTTCGGCGCGGGCCTGCGTGTACTGGCTGAGCAGCGCCTGCTGCTCGGCCAGCGCCTGCCGGGCCTCGCGCCGTTCCAGGCTGGATACGGCGCCGCTGCGGTACTGCGCCTCCACCAGCTCGCCGGTGCGGCGTGTGTACTCCAGGCTTTGCCGCGCAAATTCCAGGCGCTCGTTGGCCAGGGCCAGTTGCCAGTACAGGCTGGCGGTGGTGGCCGCCAGGGACAGGGCCACGGCCTGCCTGTCCTGCTCGCTGGCCTGGGCCTCGAAGACGGCCGCATCGCGCTGGGCACCCAGGCGGTCGAACAGGTCCAGCTCCCAGCCCACGCTCAGCGTGGCGCTGGACGTCTCCAGCGTGCTGCGCGGGCTGCCGGACAGCGGCCGGCTGGCCCCGGTGCTGAGTGTGCCGCCGGGTTGCGGCAGCAGGGCGCGGCCCGCCAGCTGCGCCTGCAGCGCGGCGCGGCGCACACGGATGCCTGCCGTTGCCAGGTCGGGGTTGCGCGCAAGGGCCATGTCGATCCATGCATCCAGGCGCGGATCGCCGAAGGCGCGCCACCATGCCTCGGGCGCAGGCGCGGCCGCCGAGGGCTGCGCATGCTCGAACTGTGCGGGCAGCGCCACCTGCGGCGCCTCGTAGGTTGTGCGCGTGATGGCGCCGCAGCCCGCCAGGGCCACTGCGCATGCCAGCACGCCGGTCTTCAGCATATGCATGTCAATCTCTCGATAGAGCCTGTACGGGGTCGAGGCGCGCAGCACTGCGCGCCGGCAGGAAGCCGAAACCGATCCCGATGAGGGAGGAGCAGGCCACGGCCAGCACGATGGAGGCGGCCGAGAACGAGAGCTGGAAGCTGGAGCCCGACAGGCTCACTGCCAGGCCCAGGCTCAGCGCCAGAGAGACACCCAGGATGCCGCCCACGATGCAGACCAGCACGGCCTCGATCAGGAACTGCTGAAGGATGTCCGACTGGCGCGCGCCGATGGCCATGCGCACGCCGATCTCGCGCGTGCGCTCGGTCACCGACACCAGCATGATGTTCATCACGCCGATGCCGCCCACCAGCAGCGCAATCATGGCGATGGCCGAGACCAGCAGCGTCAGCGTGGTGCTGGTGCGCGTGATGGCCTGGCGGATCTGGTCGGAGTTCCAGATGAAGAAGTCCTTGGTGCCATGGCGCTCGGTCAGCAGGCTGGTGGCGGCCTTTTGCGCGATCTCGGCCGGCACCGCGTCCTTGATGCGCAGCGTGATGCTGTCCAGGTGGTACTTGCCGACCAGGCGCGTGGCGGCTGCGGTGTAGGGCACGAAGAAGGTGGGCGTGGAGCCGCCGAAGCTGTTTTGCGCAGGCCGGAGCACGCCGACGATTTCCACGGGCATCTGGCCCAGCAGCACGACCTCGCCCAGCGGGCTGGGGTTGGTGGGGAACAGGGCGGTGGCGGTCTTCTGGTCGATCACCGCCACCTGGGCGTGCAGGTCCACGTCGCGCTGGTCGAAGAAGCGGCCCGATGCCAGGCGCAGGCCGCGCACGCGAAAGTGCTCGAAGCCCACGCCCGTCACCTGGGCCGTGGCCGCGTTCTCGCGGTACAGCGCCGTGACGCCGACCGACACATTGGGCGTGGCGCTGTCCACGTAGGGCTGCTCGGCCAGGGCCTGGGCGTCAGCGGCGACCAGGGTCTCGATGGCGGCGGCGCGCGTGTCGCCGAAGTCCTTGCCGGGGAAGATGTCCAGCGTGTTCGTGCCCAGCTCGCTGATCTGGTTCATCACCTGCTGCTGCGCACCGAGCCCCAGCGCCACCACCGAGACCACGGCCGAGATGCCGATGATGATGCCCAGCATGGTCAGGAAGGTGCGCAGGCGGTGGGCGTTCATGGCGCGCAGGGCCATGCGCAGGGCCTCGCCAAAGCGGTCCGACAGTCCGCGCCAGGAGGCCCGGCGCGCGCCGGATGCCGGCTCCACGGGCGGCCTGGCTTCGTGCGGGGTGCTGCGCCGGTCGGCAATGATGGCACCGTCGCTGATCTCGATCACGCGCGTGGCGTGGGCGGCGACGGCCATGTCGTGCGTGACCAGGATGATGGTGTGGCCGTCGGCATGCAGCTCCTGCAGGATGCGCATGACCTGCTCGCCGCTGGCCTTGTCCAGCGCGCCCGTGGGCTCGTCGGCCAGGATGACGGCGCCGCCGTTCATCAGCGCACGCGCAATGGACACGCGCTGCTGCTGCCCGCCCGACAGCTGGCCCGGCCGGTGCTGCATGCGGTCGGCCAGGCCCAGGCGTTCGAGCAGGGCGGCCGAGCGCGCATGGCGGTCCGTGGGCGCCGTGCCGGCGTAGACCGATGGCAGCTCCACATTGCCCTGGGCCGTGAGGTCGGGCAGCAGGTGGTAGCGCTGGAAGATGAAGCCGAAGTGCTCGCGCCGCAGCGCGGCCAGCGCGTCGGGCCCCAGCTCGCTGGTCTCGCGGCCCGCGATGCGGTAGCTGCCCGAGGTCGGATGATCCAGGCAGCCGAGGATGTTCATCAGCGTGGACTTGCCCGAGCCCGAGGCGCCGACGATGGCCACCATCTCGCCGGCCTCGATGGTCAGGTCTATGTCCTTGAGTACCGCCACCGTGGTGTCGCCCGCAGGAAACTCCCGGCGCAGGCCCTGCATCTGCAGTAATGCATGGTCCATGCTTACATTCCCATCGGGTCGCTGCCGGCCGGCTTGCCGCCGGGGCTGGCCTCGCCGATCACCACCTGCTCGCCGGGCTCCAGCCCCGACAGCACCTGGGCCTGGGCGTTGGTGCGCAGGCCCACGCGCACCTTGCGCTCGGTGACCTGGCCCTGGGCATCGCGCACGCGCACGCTGTAGTTGTCGTCGGCATCGCGGCTGCCCAGCGCGGCGGCCGGCATGAGCACGGCCTTGTCGGCCTGGGCCACGCGCACGGTGACCTGGGCGGTCATGGAGGGGCGCAGCTTGCCTTCCGGGTTGGGCACGTCGAATTGGGCGTTGTAGTAGATGGCCTTGGCGGCCTGGGCGCCGGTGGCGGTCGCTGCGCCAGCGGTGGCGTCCGTGGCGATGGAGGCGGGCGCAGGCTCTATGCGCTCGATCGTGGCGGTGTGGCGCTGGCGGCCACTGCCCAGCGTGGTGAACCAGACCGTCTGGCCCAGCTGGATCTTGTCCACGTCGGCCTCGGCAATCTCGGCGCGCACAGTCATCACGTCGAGCTTGGCCAGCATGACGATGGTGGGCGTGGTCTGGAAGGAGTTCAGGGTCTGGCCCTGCTTGGTGACCACCGCCACGATCACGCCGTCCATGGGCGCGACGATGCGGGTGTAGCCCAGGTTGATGCGCTCGGTCTCCACCTGGGTGCGTGCCTGCTCGATCTGTGCCTGCAGGGCGCCGACATCGGCCAGCGCGGTGTCCAGCGCGGCCTTGGCGGCCTCATGGTCGGCGCGCGAGGTGGCGTCGGCCTGCAGCAGCTCCTGCTGGCGCTGGAAGGTCAGCCGGGCCTGGACGAGGGCCGCGCGCCGCGCGGCCAGCTGGGCCTGCAAGGCGGTGACGGATGCCTCGGCATTGCGCAGCTTGATGCGCTGCGGCTGGGCATCGACTTCGGCGATCAGCTCGCCGGCCTTGACCTTCTGCCCCAGCTCCACGTGCAGGCGCCGGACCTGGCCCGAGACCTGGGCGCCCACGGCCACCAGTTCCTTGGGGTGCAGCCGGCCCACGGCGAGCACGGTCTGCTCCAGGTCGCCGACGGTGACGGGTGCGGTTGCGAATTGGGTGGAGGGCTTGGCACTGGCCTTCCACCACACCAGGCCTGCGACCATGCATGCGCCTGCGACGGCGACCATGGCCCATTTGCGATTGAACTTCATTCTTCCCCTGCCGCGCGGTCGGCCGCAGGGGAGACAGTCCCTGCCCGGCGCCGCGCCAGATGCTCGAACTTACCAGTCTGGCGCGGTTCGATGTCCCGGCATTGACCAAGGCATGGAGATTCAGTGGAGAAAAGCGAGGAGAGGGAGCGGCCGGGCTGCCCCCTCGGCTCACCGCAAGTTCAGCGCAAGTTCAGCGCCAATATTGGCACTTGCTCTCGGCCTTGGTGGTCCAGACCTGCTCGGCCGGCAGCTTCTTGACCAGCTTGTAGTAGTCCCAGGTGCCCTTGGATTCGGCCGGGGATTTCACTTCCATCAGGTACATGTCGTGCACGTAGCGGCCGTCCTCGCGCAGGTAGCCGCTGCCGAAGAAGTCATCCATCTTCATGCCGCGCCAGGTGGCCATGACCTTGTCGGCATCCAGCGTGCCGGCCTTTTCCACGGCCTTGAGCCAGTTCATGGTGGCCGAGTAGTCGGCCGCATGGATTTCGCTGGGGCGGCGCTGGGTCTTGGCCATGAAGGCGTCGGCGAACTTGCGCGAGGCATCGTTCATGTCCCAGTACCAGCTGGTGGTGAACTGCATGCCCTGCGTGTTCTTCAGGCCCAGGCTGTGCACGTCGGTGAAGAACACCAGCAGGCCGGCCAGCTTCATGTCCTTGGTCACGCCGAATTCGCGCGCTGCCTTGATGGAGTTGATGGTGTCGCCACCGGCATTGGCCAGGCCCAGGATCTGGGCCTTGGAGTTCTGCGCCTGCAGCATGAAGCTGGAGAAATCGCTGGCGTTCAGCGGCGTCTTGACCGAGCCCAGCACCTTGCCGCCGCGCGCCTCGATGATCTTGGTGGTATCGGCCTCCAGCGCATGGCCGAAGGCATAGTCGGCGGTCACGAAGTACCAGCTCTTGCCTCCGGCCTCCACCACGGCC
The DNA here is from genome assembly GCF_018437695.1 of Delftia sp. WY8. Lineage (NCBI taxonomy): Bacteria > Pseudomonadati > Pseudomonadota > Betaproteobacteria > Burkholderiales > Comamonadaceae > Delftia > Delftia sp. WY8. Next base: position 1,593,842 of record NZ_CP049795.1, on the reverse strand, counting down.
GCGCCCGTGCCCTTGGCCAGGGCCACGGTGTCGAAGGCGTAGTGCACGGTGTAGGGGCTGCACTGCTCGTTGGTCAGCGCCGAGCTGCCCGCGCCGTTGTCGATGAAGACCCGCTTTTTCTCCTGCGCCACCTTGGCCATGGACAGGGCCGTGGCCGAGTTCGTGCCGCCAAACACCAGGCTGATGCCCTGCGTGTCTATCCACTCGCGCGCCTTGCTGGCGGCGATATCGGCCTTGTTCTGGTGGTCGGCCGTCAGCAGCTCGATGGGTTTGCCCAGCAGCTTGCCGCCGTAGTCGTCGATGGCCATCTGTATCGCCACGGCGCCGTTCTTGCCCTCGACATCGGCATAGAGACTGGACATGTCGGTGATGAAGCCGATCCGAACCTTGTCCTGCTGCGCCAGGGCCGGCGTTGCCAGTGCGGCGGCGCACAGTGCCAGTGCCAGCGGTGTCATCAGCGATGTCTTGGGGCGTTGCTGCATGAAGTCTCCTTGCTTTGGATGGAAAAAGCCCGCTGCTGTTGCGCAGGGGCCGGGTGATTCCATGCTGGCAGGGACAGGGGTCTGCCGCATTGGGGCAAGCACGGGCTTGGTGGCCCCGGTGCGACAGTACAGCCGCTCATCCTTGCAACGTGGCCGGCCCGTTGATTGATCGCCATGCGCTGCGCATCCCGGCCGTGGCTTGTGCGCGCGTCAGGACCTGCTTTTCCGTTCCTTGACCTGGGGATGTGAAAGCACTGGACTTGAATTAATTTGTCTAGAAAAACAATCAAAAATTCAGGTTTTGCTTAAAATAATGGACAAATGAAAACGCCAGAAAAATCCATCCTTCTTCAGCGCCAACTGCTTTTGCAGTTCGGTGACCGGCTCAAGCGCCTGCGCAAGGAGCAGGGGCTGGGCACGGTCGAGATGGCCTCGCGCGTAGGCATATCCCGCAGCACGCTCGCTGCAGTCGAGTCCGGCGATCCCGGGCCATCCATGGGCACGTACCTGCGAGTCATGTCGGAACTGGGCATAGGGGGAGAATTGGCATTGCTGGCGGGCGACGCCCTGCAGCCCGCGCCCGCAGGAACTGCCGCAGCCCGTTCGCGCCATGCCAGGCCCGTCGTACAGGTTCTGGTGCGTGCGCAGGATGCGCGCCATGAAGTGCAGGATCTGCAAAGCCTCGCATTGCATGAAGAAGCCGTGCGCCTTGTGCGATCTGACCCGGCATTGCTGCAGCAGGCACAGGACACGTTGGAGAGGTGGTTGAGCCAGGGGGATTCGCATTCCGCCAGCCTGTGGAGGCAGTGGCAGGATGTCTTGCAAAATGGCCGCTGGCGCACCATCCTGGCCCGCACGCGAAGGGCCCAGGAACTGCGCCAGGCCTCGCCCCTGACATCGGTGCTGCCCGAACAGGTGCGCCAGCAGGTACTGGCGCAGGTGGGGGATCTCAAGCGGGGCGTTGCATTGGGAGATACAGGGCGGGCCTATGAACCGAGAGGATCTTGAGCACATCATTCGTGCGAGCGGGGATGTGACGAATGAGTATGAATTCGTCATCGTGGGAAGCCAGGCAATCCTGGGCTCCATCCCGTATCCCGAGCCGGTTTTCAAGATGTCCGCAGAGGCGGACATCTATCCGCTCAACACTCCGGATCTGGCGGACCGGATCGACGGATCCATTGGCGAAGGCTCTCGCTTCCACGAGTCCAATGGCTACTACGCGCAGGGCGTGGGCCCGGACAGTGCTTGCCTCAGGCTGGCAAAACCGGCTGCACCGTATCCAGAACGGCAATACCAACGATCGCGTCGGCTATTGCCTTGATGTGCTGGATCTCTTTCTCTCCAAGGCCCAGGCGGGGCGCGACAAGGACCGGGTGTTTTGCATGGCACTGATGGAGCATGGCCATGTACAGGTCGATGCGGCACTGAAACTGGCAAGCAGCATGCCGTTGGGTGATGACGGCAAACGGCAATTGCGGGCCCGGATTCAGCGCTGGTTCAAGGGGCTGAAAAAATAAAAAGCAGCCCGCAGGCTGCTTGTCGATTGCCGTGTCCGCGCGATCAGGCCGCAGGTCGCGCGGTGCGCACTGCGCTCTTGGGGCGGAACGCCTTGCAGACGCTGTCATCCGTTTCCAGATAGGGCCCGCCGATCAGGTCCACGCAATAGGGCACAGCCGCAAAGATGCCGTTGACCGTTTGCGTGCCATCAGGGTTTTGCAGGCCTTGCAGAGTCTCGGCAATCGCCTTGGGCTGGCCCGGCAGGTTGATGATCAGGCTCTTGCCACGGATCACCGCCACCTGGCGCGACAGGATCGCCGTGGGCACAAAGGCCAGGCTGATCTGGCGCATCTGCTCGCCAAAGCCCGGCATTTCCTTGTCGGCCACGGCCAGCGTGGCTTCGGGCGTGACATCGCGCGGGGCGGGGCCGGTGCCGCCCGTGGTCAGCACCAGGCAGCAGCCGGCATCGACCAGTTCGATCAGCGTGGCGCTGATGCCGGCCTGCTCGTCGGGGATCAGGCGCGGCTCGAACGTGATGGGGTTCCTGAGCGCGCGGGTGAGCCAGTCCTGCAGGGCCGGCAGGCCCTTGTCCTCATAGACGCCGCTGCTGGCACGGTCGCTGATCGAAACGATGCCGATGCGCACGGCGTCATGGACGGGCTCACTCATCGTCGGCTTCCTCGCCAGCGCCGTCACCGTCCTCGGCTGTCTCGCGGCCCGTGCCGCCCAACTGCTGGCGCACCAGCTGGAACAGATCGCGGTAGGCGCGGCCCTTGCGCTGGGCCAGGCCGGTGGATTCCTGCACATTGGCCTCATGGGCGCCCGGCATGTCCTTGCGGGCCTGGCGGATCAGGGCGCGCAGCTGCTGGGTGTCGGTGTCGGGGAAATGGTCCAGCCAGATGGACAGGGCTGATTCCTCGGCAATCAGGCGGTCGCGCCATTGCTCGGCCGCATGCAGGGCCATCTTCTCGGCGGCCGATCCGTTGTGCTGCTCGTCCAGCGCGGCGCGCACGGCGGCGATCTCGGTCTCGTCCAGCTTGCGCATGAGCTTGCCGACGTACTGCATCTGGCGGCGCTTGCCTTCGAAATTGGTGATGCGCTTGGCCTCGGCCAGGGCATCGGCCAGTTGGTCTGGCAATTGCAGGCGCTTGAACAGGTCGGAGCGCAGCGTCAGCAAATCCTTGCCGAGGTCCTGCAAGGCGTCGGACTCGCGCTTGAGATCCGTCTTGCTGGAGTCGGGGGTGCCTTTGAGTTCGGCCTTGAGCTGCAGGTCGAGTTCGCTGCCTTCGGCAACGAAGTGACCTTTGACGTAGTAGCCTTTTTTGGGTTTGCGTGACATGGGGTAGGGGACAAATACAGTGGCGGCGCGGAGGGCGCTGCAGTGGCGGCTATCATAGCCGCCGCTATGAAAAAACCCCGTCCCCGCGCGGCAAGCACCGCCAAACCGCAGGCTGATTCCGGCTTCAGCTACAGCCAACCGTTTTTTGAAGACCTGGTGGACCGTGCCCTGGTCCATGCCAAGAAGCTCGGCGCCACCGACGCCGGAGCCGAGGCTTCCGAGGGCTGCGGCCTGAGCGTGAGTGTGCGCAAGGGGGCGCTGGAGACCGTTGAGCGCAACCGCGACAAGTCGCTGGGCGTGACCGTCTACCTGGGCAACCGCCGTGGCAACGCCAGCACCTCCGACTTCTCGGATGCCGCCATCCAGCAGACCGTGCAGGCCGCCTACGACATCGCGCGCTTCACCGCCGAGGACCCCATGGCCGGCCTGCCCGATGCGGCCGACATCGCCCCGCCCGGCACCCACCGTGACCTGCAGCTGTTCCACCCCTGGGAGCTGACCAGCGAGGCTGCGGCGCAGCTGGCGCTGCAGTGCGAAGAAGCTGCCCTGGGCACGCACAAGCGCATCACCAACAGCGAAGGCGCTGGCGTTTCGGCCCAGCAAAGCCATTTCTTCAGTGCCCATACCAATGGTTTCCGTGGCGGCTACGCCAGCTCGCGCCACAGCCTGTCGGTGGCGCCCATCGCATCGCTGCCCGGCCGCAATGGCGAGATGCAGCGCGATGCCTGGTACAGCTCCATGCGCAACGCGGCCGACCTGGCCTCGCCCGAAGCCGTGGGCCGCTACGCCGCCCAGCGCGCCCTGAGCCGCCTGGGCAGCCGCAAGATCCCGACCACCGAATGCCCGGTGCTGTTCGAGTCCACGCTGGCCGCCGGCCTGCTGGGCAGCTTCGTGCAGGCCGTCAGCGGCGGCGCGCTGTACCGCCGCAGCACCTTCCTGCTCGACTCGCTGGGCAAGCCCGTCTTCCCCAAGCACATCGACATCACGGAAGACCCCTTCATCCTCGGCGGCAAGGGCAGCTCGCCCTTCGACGAGGAAGGCGTGCGCGTGCAGGCCCGCAAGGTGGTGGATGCCGGCCGCGTCGAGGGCTACTTCCTGTCCAGCTACTCGGCACGCAAGCTGGGCATGAAGACCACCGGCAATGCCGGCGGATCGCACAACCTGGTCATGACCTCGCGCCGCACCAAGGCCGGCGACGACCTGCCCGCCATGCTCAAGAAGCTGGGCACGGGCCTGTTCGTGATCGAACTCATGGGCCAGGGCGTGAACTACGTGACCGGCGACTACTCGCGCGGCGTCAGCGGCTTCTGGGTGGAAAACGGCGAAATCGCCTTCCCCGTGCATGAGATCACCATCGCAGGCAACCTCAAGGACATGCTCAAGGGCATCGAGGCCGTGGGCGCGGATGCCTACAACTACGGCGCCAAGACCGTGGGCTCTATCCTGATCAACCGCATGAAGGTGGCTGGTAGCTGATCGGCTTGCGGCTGCGCATGCTGATGAAAAGCGGCCCGAAAGGCCGCTTTTTTGTGGGCACCCAGTCACCGCGTGCCCCGGCCGCAGTTGGCCGCACCAGCTCGCGTCCCGCGAACCCCAAGTGACCTTTGTCCTCCCCTGAGGTTCGCATTTCTGCAAGCCGTTGTTTTTGTTGAGGCATCACTGCGTCTGTCGTGGTCCTTGCCGTTTTTCCGTGACAGAGCGCGCAGGTTCGCGATGGCGAAGCTTTTTTTGCAGTGGTGCGGCTGGGTTATAAGCATGCCGTCGCGCCCCGTGCGGGCGCGTGGATTGAAACGATCTCTTTCATCCCCGTGTATTGCCCGCCTGAGTCGCGCCCCGTGCGGGCGCGTGGATTGAAACTTTTCGTCAACCTCTTGCTCGAGGTCCGCACCGGTCGCGCCCCGTGCGGGCGCGTGGATTGAAACCGGTGCAGCAGCAGGCCGTGCCTGCCGTCCAGCAAGGGTCGCGCCCCGTGCGGGCGCGTGGATTGAAACGTGCCAAGCGCCCTGCGTGTCCAGTTCAGGGTTGGTCGCGCCCCGTGCGGGCGCGTGGATTGAAACATGAGGTAGGCCACGGGCGCATAGGCCTCGACACGTCGCGCCCCGTGCGGGCGCGTGGATTGAAACGCCAAGCTCTGCGGCCACTTCTCCTGCTACCACGGTCGCGCCCCGTGCGGGCGCGTGGATTGAAACTTTGTTGGGTCCAATGCGCCACACACAGAGCTCCGTCGCGCCCCGTGCGGGCGCGTGGATTGAAACTGACCAGGACCAGACGGGCGCCAAATGCGCTGAAGTCGCGCCCCGTGCGGGCGCGTGGATTGAAACGTCAGATAGTCGTCGGCTGTCCCGAGTCGGTCCAGGTCGCGCCCCGTGCGGGCGCGTGGATTGAAACACTGCCTGCGACCGAGCTTGCTGGCCCCTTCGACGTCGCGCCCCGTGCGGGCGCGTGGATTGAAACACGACTACTTCGCGGACATGGTGCCGACCATCACGTCGCGCCCCGTGCGGGCGCGTGGATTGAAACACGCATATTGCGGAACGGCTGGGCGTGCCGCGCACGTCGCGCCCCGTGCGGGCGCGTGGATTGAAACCCGGTCCTCAATTATTGTGCCCGTTTGGTCTACGTCGCGCCCCGTGCGGGCGCGTGGATTGAAACTATTTCAAGGCCTATCTCAAGGGGCCGGAACTGGTCGCGCCCCGTGCGGGCGCGTGGATTGAAACATGCCGCTTTTGCGCTGATCGGCGCGATCGGGGCGGTCGCGCCCCGTGCGGGCGCGTGGATTGAAACCATAGGCAGCTCAGAAATGCCCGCTGCTGCAGCGCGGTCGCGCCCCGTGCGGGCGCGTGGATTGAAACGCAACATGACCTTCTGCACCTGAAGTGGGTCCTGTGTCGCGCCCCGTGCGGGCGCGTGGATTGAAACATGCTGCACCGCCCTTCGTGCGCTCGATGACGTGAGTCGCGCCCCGTGCGGGCGCGTGGATTGAAACCGCATGCAGCACATCCCACTGCCCTTCGTTGCCGTCGCGCCCCGTGCGGGCGCGTGGATTGAAACTATGTGACGCGCAATGGCGATCTGGCGCTCCAGGTCGCGCCCCGTGCGGGCGCGTGGATTGAAACTGCTGCAGTGGTGAACGGCAGCGTGCGCGCGCCGTCGCGCCCCGTGCGGGCGCGTGGATTGAAACCGTTTCCGTAGCGCGCACTAAGCGTTACCCCAGAGGTCGCGCCCCGTGCGGGCGCGTGGATTGAAACATGGGGCAGGGGGCCTGGATGAGTCTGGCCGTGGTCGCGCCCCGTGCGGGCGCGTGGATTGAAACAAGTCTGGTTACTTGACCGGCTACTACGTGTCGCGCCCCGTGCGGGCGCGTGGATTGAAACTGCCCATTGATGAATAGGCCGTTGCCAAAATGCCGTCGCGCCCCGTGCGGGCGCGTGGATTGAAACTCCGTAGTCTGTCGGGCTTGCCTGTTGAGATTGTCGCGCCCCGTGCGGGCGCGTGGATTGAAACTTACACATAGGAGCCGGCATGCCCCCCTCGCAACGTCGCGCCCCGTGCGGGCGCGTGGATTGAAACGGAATCCCCTGAGGCGCGCTCGCGCGCTGCAAAGAGTCGCGCCCCGTGCCGGCGCGTGGATTGAAACGGCAATCTGTTCAACGGGATCGGCTCTGGATTCGGGTCGCGCCCGGTGCGGGCGCGTGGACTGAAACAATGACATGGACGACGACATAGCGTTCTAGGGGGTCGTCGCGCCCCGTGCGGTCGCGTGGATTGAAGCATGGCCATCAAGCGCGAAATGACGGGTTCTGGCAATGGCTGGCAGCCCGATGCCTGCATGTCGGCAAGGCGCTGTCCTACTGGATGTGCAGGGTTTGGGAAGGCGACGCAACTGATTCAAATTGTCAAATTTGTTCCCGGATGTGTTTCTTCCGTGCCAGCAGTCTGGCCGGTTTGCGTAGGTGGTTCGAGGGAGAGCGACGTGGGTTTTCTGAGGCGTATGAAGTTGGGAACCATGCTGGGCATGGGTTTCCTTGCGGTGATCGTGGTCTGCATGTGCGTGGCCGGCTTCGGCTGGATGAAGCTGCACGATCAGGGGGAGCAGTTGCGTGTTTTGGCCGAGGACCGCATGGGCAATCTGGCCCGGCTGCAATCGCTCAAGGACAACGCCAATGTGTCGGCGCGGGTGGTGCGCAATCTGGCGCTGATCACCGATCCGGCGCAGATGGCCGAGGAGAGCCGCCGGCTGGATGAGGTGGTTGCCAGGAACGGCCTGGTCATGAAGGAGTTGGACCAGCGCCTGCAGACCGAGCAGGCGCGCCGGCTCTTTGCCGACATACGGCAGGCGCGCCAGCCTTTCGTGGAGACCATGCGCCAGGCCGGTGACCTGGGCCTGGCCAACCAGGGCGATGCCGCCAGGGATCTGATCATGGGGCGCCTGCGCTCCTTGCAGACGACCTATTTCGATGCGGTCGAGGCGCTGGTCTCCTACCAGAAGTCCCAGACACAGGCCACGGTGGACGGCTCCCTGCGCAGCGTGGCCGAAGACGGCGTGGCCATGCTGGTGCTGACACTGCTGGCCGCCGCGCTGGGCTCTCTGGTGGCCTGGATGATCACCAGGACGGTCAAGCAGCAGTTGGGCGGAGAGCCCTCCTATGCCGCCGGGGTGGCGCGCCAGATCGCGCAGGGCGATTTGTCCGTGCGGGTGCAACTGGCGCCCGGAGACACCTCCAGCCTGCTGCACGCCATGGAGGACATGCGTGCCGGTCTGGCGCGTGTGGTCGCCGATGTGCGGCAAAGCAGCGAATCCATTGCGACCGGCGCCAGCCAGATTGCCTCGGGCAATGCGGACCTGAGCCAGCGCACGGAAGAGCAGGCCAGCAATCTGGAGCAGACCGCCGCCTCCATGGAGGAGATGAACGCCACCGTCAAGCTCAATGCCGATACGGTGCGTACCGCCACCCAGCTGGCCGCTTCGTCGAGCCAGGCCGCCACTGGCGGCGGCAAGATCGTGGACCGCGTGGTGGCCACCATGGAGCAGATCACCGCGAGTTCCCGGAAGATCGAGGACATCATCGGCGTGATCGACTCCATTGCCTTCCAGACCAACATCCTGGCGCTCAATGCCGCCGTGGAGGCAGCACGGGCGGGCGAGCAGGGGCGAGGCTTTGCCGTGGTGGCTTCCGAAGTGCGCAGTCTGGCCCAGCGCAGTGCAGGGGCGGCCAAGGAGATCAAGGCTTTGATTGGCGAGAGCGTGTCCAAGGTGGATGAAGGCTCCGGTCTGGTGGGCGAGGCAGGTTCCGCGATGCAGGACATCGTCCGCCAGGCGCAGCAGGTGGCCGACCTGATCGGCGAGATAGGCGCAGCCACGGCCGAGCAGGCCGATGGTGTGGCGCAGGTGGGCGACGCCGTCGTACAGCTGGACCAGGTCACGCAGCAGAACGCCGCCCTGGTCGAAGAGTCGGCGGCGGCTGCTGCCAGCCTGAACGCGCAGGCTGCCAGGTTGGTCGATCTGGTCAGTCTGTTCAAGCTGGATGGGCTGTCCTCACCTGCCGATCAGGCTCCTGTCGCGAAGCCCGCCGTGGCCTCCGGCATGCGTGGTCTGCCTTCAGGTGCCGACAGCTTGCCTCGCCAGTCCGGGGCGCAGGCCGCCATGCGGGGCGACAGCAGATCCACATCCACGGCAATGCGGGTGCCTGGCCCCCGCACTGCAGCCGAGCGCGCTGGTGAGAACTGGGAAGTGTTCTGACCCTGTGTTCATCGGGCCGCGTTGTAGTACCAGTGCAGCGGCTCGCAGTCCATGTCGGGACGGCCAGCCGCTGCATAGGCCTGCAGGCAACTCACATGGTTTTCAATGCGCGTCTTTTCCTCTTCGGACAATGTTCCCAATACCATGTTGGCCGAAAGCGCAGAACGGTAGAGCTTGAGCGCGTAGTTCATGTCCAGTGGAAGCTTTTCCTGAATATCGCCCTCTCGCTTTCTGACCATGGCGAGCATTTGCAGTTTGACGTCCACATATCTATACAAGGCTTCGGGGGAAGGATAGAGTCGCATACTCGTTCCAAAGGATTTGGCGGCGGGAGACCATGCTTTACGTTGAAAGTCTTTCATGCCGTGCTGGTAGAAGTTCTGCGCCGCGGTTTGGTCTGCATGCCGATTTGTTTGAAGCCAGTTGCGTACAAAGTCAGCATCGCCCACCTCTTCCGATGCCAGGAGATCTTCTGGACTTTTTTCTTGTGCATAGCATCCAGCGAGAAGCAGGGCGCTAGCGAACCACGGAAACCATGCCAACAGTTTTGCCATCACCACTCCTGCAGAGAATTAGATATTGATAAAGTGAATTCCATTGCGCCGGATCCACGGTGATGCATCCGGCACTCTCGTGCCCTGGGTGCAGGTATCTATCGTTGCGAAAAGGAGTTGCACTTCCATTGTTGAGGAAAAACCAATTTTTGGCATAGGGTGTTTTATGTAAATATGCAGACCCTATTGAGTGTGGGAAATCTGGGATTTGAACAGGGTGCGTTCCTGTTTTAATAGGATTTTCGTCGTCTGTAAAAGCTCGGACACGACCCCCTGGATAGATCAGGGTCTTGCGGCTCAAAATGAATTGAATGATTGCAGCAGGCCGATATGCGGGAGCCTGTTTTCGGAGGTATCCCTGTTTCACAGAAAACCTGTTGCCACTTTCGACGCCCTCCTTGACGATGAAATGGTCGCGCCCATTCGAGCTGGATTCGATCTCGGTGGCAATATGCTCCGGCAGCGCAACAATAGCGCCCGAAGGCTCGCGCCTGACATTGAGCCAGCCATCCGTTCCTGCACTGGTATATCTTCTTTCCGCCATTGCCCCTCCCAGGATTTGAAGCGTCCGCAGACATCGTTGTGAGATGCCGATTGTGTGCGGATTGCCATTCAGTTGGAGGAGGAAATGAAGGGGGATGAAAATTTTCAGAATGATCCTAGGATATATGAGTCACGGTGATTTGAGGGTGGAATGCCGTGGTGCCCATGGCCCGCCACTCCATGGGTCGAGAGTGGCGGGTTTCAATGTCTCATGCAGCCGGCTGGGGCGGTGTCTGCTGCGCCGGCTGCCCCGCAGGATTTGCCGGCATGTTGCGCACATGCAGGTCCAGCTGCGGGAAGGCCACGGCAATGCCAGCGTCCTTGAGCCGGTCGTTGACGCGGCGGTTGAGGTCGTGGCGCACGGGCAGGCGGTCTTCGACCTTGCCCACGTAGGCGCGCAGCTCGAAGCGCTGGCCGTTGCCTTCCAGCGCCATGAACCAGCAGTTGGGCTCGGGCTCGCGCAGCACCTGGGGGTGCTCCCTGGCAATGTCCAGCAGCATGTCGCGCACCTGCTCGGGGTCGTTGCCGTGGGCCACGGGCACGTCGATCACCAGGCGGGTCACGTCGTCGCTCAAGGTCCAGTTCGTCACCTGGCCCGTGATGAAGGTCTTGTTGGGGATGACGATTTCCTTGTTGTCGAAGTCCAGCACCGTGGTGGCCCGCGTGCGGATGCGCGTGACGGTGCCGGTGAGGGTGTCGATGGTGATGACATCGCCCACGCGGAAGGGCCGCTCCACCAGCAGTATCAGGCCCGAGACGAAGTTGGCGAAGATCTCCTGCAGGCCGAAGCCCAGGCCCACGGTGAGCGCCGCCACCATCCACTGCAGCTGGCCCCAGCGCAGGCCCAGCAGCGTGAAGGCGCTGACCGTGCCCGCGATGGTGATGGCGTAGCGCGCCAGCGTGGCCAGGGTGTAGCGCGCGGAGCTGCTGATGCGGTTGGAGGCCGACAGCGTCACTTCCAGCAGGCCGGGCAGGTTGCGTGCAAAGCTGAAGGTGAGCAGCAGGATCATCACGCCCAGCAGCGCATCCATCAGGCTCACGGGGGCGGCATGCGCGATGCCGTCGGCGCCGGTGTTGGTGGTGTACCAGAGCACCACGCCTTCGGAGCGCAGCAGCGCAGGCAGCACGGGCAGCCAGGCGTAGACCAGGGTCAGCACGACCAGCACCTGCTGCAGCAGGCCCAGCAGCCGGTGCGCCTGGGCGCCCACGGTGACCAGGGCCATCTGGGTGGCTTCGTCGGTGGGGGCCTTGCCGGTGTCCACTCCCGAGCCGCTCTGGGCCAGCCTGGCGGCTTCGCGCAGCCGGTTCAGCGCCAGGCGCCGCTCGCCCAGCAGCAGCCAGCGCCGCAGCAGGTTGACCACGACCTCGACCGCGCCCAGGAACACGAAGCTGGCCATCAGGGCCTGGATGACTTCGGTGGCCGTGTAGACATAGCCGAGCACGATGCCCACGGCCAGCGCGCTGAGCATGAGCATCAGCACCACGCTGACGATCTGGCCCCAGTGGATGCCGGGCCGCTTTTGCTGCATGACACGGCGAAAGTACAGCCAGGCCATCCAGGCCAGCCCCAGCGACAGCATGAGGATGGAGATGCGCCCCCAGGTGCTGATGGCGTGGTTGTCATGGCTGTAGAAGGCCAGGCCGCCCAGCAGTTCGGCAGGCACGATCAGCCAGGCGGCGCGGCGCACCATCTGGCGCAGCATCTGCACGCGAGCAGCCGGCCAGCCGAAGTGGGCCAGTGCCAGCCCGCCCGGGCAGAACAGGGCGTTGAGCAAGGTGGCCACGAAGATGAAATCGCTGAGCTGGACCAGGGTGGCGCCCAGCGGCTCCAGCGCCGTGCCCACGGTTTCCGGGCCTTGCAGCAGGCTGCCCAGCGCCGCGGCCGCAAAGCTCCAGGGCAAGGTGTAGAGCAGGCTCCAGCCCAGCGCCAGCAGGCTCAGCCCGAAGTGGTCGCGCATGAAGTCGCCCACGCGCACGGCGATGGACTGCAGCTGGCGCAGCGCGTAGCGGCGCAGGCCCAGCAGCAGGGCCACGATCAGGCCGACGGCGCCAAAGGCCCAGGGATCGTTCCAGATGCTGGCGGCCAGCGCCCGCGCGGTTTTCCAGGGCGAGCTGCTGCCTTCGATGTCCTGCTCCAGCGCCTGCCACTCGCTGAGCCAGGTACGGTCCATGGGGCGGTGGCTGGGGAACCACAGCAGCTCCTTGTCCAGCACCTGGCGCAACTCATTGCCGCTGCGCAGGGCCGCGCGCAGCGCGTCGTCGGTCTGCTCCAGCACGGCGATGCGGCGCAGCAACACCGGTTGCAGCTGATCGGTGAGCGCCACCTGCCGGGCCAGCAAAGCGGTCTGCTGGGCCGATACCGTGGCGTTGGCGGCCGGCTCCGGTGCCGCCACGCCGCCTGCATCCGCAGCGTCGGCCGGGGCCTGCGCCGCCGTGTCCGCGCCGGGGTTCTGGCGCCATTTGCTGGAGTTGAACAGTGTCAGGCGCAGCTCGGCCAGCTGGCGCTGCACGGCCCGGTGCCTGGCCTGCAGGGTGCTGCCGGAGGACAGCTCCACGCGCTGCTGCCACAGCCACTGGCCCACGGCCGCGCTGCCACCGCCCAGCCGCAGGCGTGCCTGGGTGTCGCGCAGCGTGGCGCTCAACTGGTCACGCACATATTCGTCATTGGCCAGGGTCTTGCGCTCCTGCGCCAGTTCATTGGAGTTCTTGAGGATCTGCGCGGCCAGCGCAGCATTGCGCTGGGCCAGGTCGCGTATGGCGGGATCGGCGGCGGAAGCGTGCTGGGCGGCCAGCTCCATCTCCTGCACCTGCTGCTCCAGTTGCTGGCGGCTGCGCTCGGCAATGCGCTGGGTCAGCCAGGCGGCGCGCGGCATACGCTCCAGCAGCTCGCGGCGCTGGGCCTGCAGCTGGGCGGCCAGCAGGCGCTGGCGGGCTTCGATGGTGGACTGCTCTTCCTGGCGCAGCGCCAGCTCCAGCAGGGCGCGGCGGTGCTCGGCGCTGCGGCGCGCCTGGCGGGCCTGGGTGAGGTCGGGGGCTTCGCCGGGCTCGGCGGTCACGGGCTCGGCGTTTTCCTGGGCGCGCTGCTGCAGGATGGACAGATCGATCCGCCCCGGGCCGGGCTGGGAGACCAGGTTGGCCTGGTCGGCCGCGGATTTCTCGATGCCGGCCTTGAGGGCGGCAATGGCATCGCGCTCATCGGCCAGTAGGCGTTCCAGCACTTCCTGGCTGGCGTTGGCGGGAACGCGTTCCTTCCAGCGATCGAACAGGCTGCCCAGCTGCTCGTCGCTCAGCGGCGCGGGCAGGGGCGGCACGGGCGTGCGTGCCCTGGCGCGCATGCGGTCCAGTTCCTGGGCCAGCGCATCGGCTTCCTTTGTGGCCGAGGCTGCGGCATCGAGCTGGGTCTGAATGGCGTTGCTTCGTTCCTTGTCGGACGCGGAGCCACCGCCCAGGGTGCCCTGCAAGGCACCCAAAGGGCCTGCTGCCGGTGCGGCCTTGGCCAGGCCCGGTGCCAGCAGGGCGAGCAGCAGGCCGAGCACCAGGCACATGGCCCACAGCAGGTGCATCGGCGTGACGGCAGCCAGTTTGCGCGATGGGCGACCGGCGGCAAGTAGGGGGTTGTCGGCAGGAGACATCGGTTCTGAATTCGGGCCTGTGCCGCTGTGTGAGTGCGGACTATCATTTGTCAAAAGTGGGAGCGTGAGGCGCTGTATTCACGGGCCTTGCTGCAGGCCCGGCTGGCTCAAGCCCCTGTCCCGGCACCGCAAAAAGCGGGGTAGTCCAGGAACCTGACATTGTGACCTCGCGCGCAATGCAGACATGTGGGACGTATGAGCTATTCAAAGCGGATGCAAGGTGCTACAACAGTTCCACACGGTAGCGAATGCCTTGCAACTTCGCGGCACTGTTCGCCCTCGGGTGCCGCCGGGAGAGGTCGTATGGATGTCATCAGCAACTCGGCTGCACGTTACGTTCGCCTTCGCGAAGAAGAGATGTCGCTGGACGAATTTCTCGCCCTGTGCCAGCGCGATCCCATGGCCTACGAGGGCGCCGCCCAGCGCATGCTGGCGGCCATAGGCGAACCCGAAATGGTGGACACGCGCAATGATCCGCGCCTGTCGCGGCTGTTTGCCAACAAGGTCATCCGGCGCTATCCGGCCTTCGCCGAGTTCTACGGCATGGAAGACTCCATCGAGCAGGTGGTGAGCTTCTTCCGCCATGCGGCCCAGGGCCTGGAAGAGCGCAAGCAGATCCTCTATCTGCTGGGCCCCGTGGGCGGTGGCAAGAGCTCCATCGCCGAGCGCCTCAAATACCTGATGCAGAAGGTGCCGTTCTACGCGCTCAAGGGCTCGCCCGTGAACGAGTCGCCGCTGGGCCTGTTCGACCCCGTGGAGGACGGGCCGCTGCTGGAGGAGCAGTTCGGCATTCCCCGGCGCTGCCTCAACCATGTGCTGTCGCCCTGGGCCGTCAAGCGCCTGGAGGAGTTGGGCGGCGACATCCGCCAGTTCCGCGTGGTCAAGCGCTATCCCAGCATCTCCAGGCAGGTGGGCATTGCCAAGACCGAGCCCGGCGACGAGAACAACCAGGACATCTCCAGCCTGGTGGGCAAGGTGGACATCCGCAAGCTGGAGAACTTTGCCCAGGACGATACCGATGCCTACAGCTACTCGGGCGGCCTGTGCCTGGCCAACCAGGGCCTGCTGGAGTTCGTGGAAATGTTCAAGGCGCCCATCAAGGTGCTGCACCCGCTGCTGACGGCCACGCAGGAGAGCAACTACAAGGGCACGGAAGGCTTTGGCGCCATTCCCTTCGACGGCATGGTGCTGGCCCACAGCAACGAGAGCGAGTGGAAGGCCTTCCGCAACAACCGCAACAACGAGGCCTTCCTGGACCGCGTCTACATCGTCAAGGTGCCTTACTGCCTGCGTGTGTCGGAGGAGGTGCGCATCTACGAGAAGCTGATCCGCGAGTCGTCCCTGGCCAGCGCCGTGTGCGCGCCCGGCACACTCAAGATGATGGCCCAGTTCGCCGTGCTCACGCGGCTGAAGGAGCCCGAGAACTCCAGCATCTTCAGCAAGATGCAGGTCTATGACGGCGAGAGCCTCAAGGACACGGACCCGCGCGCCAAGAGCTTCCAGGAGTACCGCGACTATGCGGGCGTTGACGAGGGCATGTCGGGCATCTCCACGCGCTTCGCGTTCAAGATCCTGTCCAAGGTCTTCAACTACGACAGTACCGAGGTGGCGGCCAACCCGGTGCACCTGATGTATGTGCTGGAGCAGCAGATCGAGCGCGAGCAGTTCCCTGCCGAGCTGGAGACCAAGTACACCAGCTACATCAAGGAATACCTGTCGCCGCACTATGCCGAGTTCATCGGCAAGGAAATCCAGACCGCCTATCTGGAGAGCTACAGCGAGTACGGCCAGAACATCTTCGACCGCTACGTCACCTACGCCGACTACTGGATACAGGACAGCGAGTACCGCGACAACGATACCGGCGAGGCCTTCGAC
Source organism: Delftia sp. WY8 (assembly GCF_018437695.1). Taxonomy (NCBI): domain Bacteria; kingdom Pseudomonadati; phylum Pseudomonadota; class Betaproteobacteria; order Burkholderiales; family Comamonadaceae; genus Delftia; species Delftia sp. WY8. The sequence goes on along the minus strand of NZ_CP049795.1, from coordinate 1,578,174 downwards.
CGCAACGCGCTCAACGCCGAGATGGAGAAGGTCGAGAAGCCCGCGGGCATCGCCAATGCCAAGGACTTCCGCAACGAGATCGTCAACTTCGTGCTGCGCGCGCGGGCCAACAACCAGGGCAAGAACCCCAGCTGGACCAGCTACGAGAAGCTGCGCGTGGTGATCGAGAAGAAGATGTTCTCCAATACCGAGGAGCTGCTGCCCGTGATCAGCTTCAACGCCAAGGCCAGTGCCGAGGATGCCCGCAAGCACGAGGACTTTGTCACCCGCATGGAGGCCAAGGGCTATACGTCCAAGCAGGTGCGCCTGCTGTGCGAGTGGTATCTGCGCGTTCGCAAGAGCAACTGACGGGTGGGTGCGCCGCCCTTCGGCGCGCCCGGGCTGGGGGGAACAGATGGCATTGCAAATCATCGATCGCAGGCTGGCCGGCAAGAACAAGTCGGTGGGCAACCGCGAGCGCTTCGTGCGCCGCTACAAGGCGCAGATCGCCGAGGCGGTGCGCCGCGCGGTGGACAAGCGCGGCATCCGCCACATGGAGGAGTCCGAGAGCGTCTCCATCCCGCGCAAGGACATCCGCGAGCCCGTGTTCCACCATGGGCAGGGCGGCGTCCATGACACGGTGCACCCGGGCAACACCGAGCATGTGCGCGGCGACCGCATTGCCCGGCCGCAGGGCGGCGCAGGCGGCGGCGGCTCCCAGGCCAGCGACAGCGGCGAGGGCGAGGACGACTTCACCTTCACCCTGACCAAGGAAGAGTTCATGGAACTGTTCTTTGAAGACCTGGCCCTGCCGCGCCTGCTGCGCACCCACATCGGCAACACCATGCAGTACAAGACGCGCCGCGCCGGCTACAGCCACGACGGCACGCCGCACAACCTGGCGCTGCTGCGCACCATGCGCGGCGCCCTGGGCCGGCGCATTGCGCTGACCAAGGCGCCGCACCGCGAACTCAAGTCACTGGAGGAGCAGCTGCAAGCGCTGCTGGCGCAGGACGATGGCACCAGCGAGGCGGCGGCCGAGCTGCAGCAGCGCATCGATGCGCTGAAGCTGCGCATGGGCACGGTGGCCTTTCTCGACCCCATCGACCTGCGGTTTCGCAACCGCACGCGCGTGCCTGCGCCCATCAGCCAGGCCGTGATGTTCTGCGTGATGGATGTGTCCGGCTCCATGGACCAGGACCGCAAGGACCTGGCCAAGCGCTTCTTCATCCTGCTGTACCTGTTCCTGACGCGGCACTACGAGAAGATCGACATCGTCTTCATCCGCCACCACACGCAGGCGGCCGAGGTCAGCGAGGACGAGTTCTTCCACTCCCAGGAAAGCGGCGGCACGGTGGTCAGCAGTGCGCTGGTGCTGCTGGACCAGATCATCCGCGCGCGCTACCCGTCCGGGGACTGGAACATCTACGTGGCCCAGGCCAGCGATGGCGACAACTTCGGCGACGACGGCTCCAACTGCCGCAACCTGCTGGTCGACAAGATCCTGCCGCTGGTGCGCTACTTCGCCTATGTGCAGGTGGTGCAGGAAGAGCAGAGCCTGTGGCAGGAGTACAGCCAGGTGCTGCCGCTGTTCTCGCATTTCGCCATGCGCAAGGTGTCGGACGCCAGCGAGATCTACCCCGTGTTCCGCGACCTGTTCAAGAAAGAGGGGGTATCGGTATGAACCTCTCTCACTATCCCGTGCTGGCGCCCCGCCATGCCACGCCGCAGTGGAAATCCCATCTGGCCAGCGAACGGGCCCAGCGCATCGTGCCCTCCGCGCCGCTGCCGGCGGGGGAGCGGCCGGCCGAGCCTCTGCCCGATCCCAGCGACTGGACCTTCGAGCTCATCGAGCGCTATCACGCAGCGATTGCGGCCGCCGCCGAACGCTACGGCCTGGACACCTATCCCAACCAGCTGGAAGTGATCTCGGCCGAGCAGATGATGGACGCCTACGCCAGCGTGGGCATGCCCGTGGGCTACCGCCACTGGAGCTATGGCAAGGAATACATGGCGACGGAGCGGCGCTACCGGCGCGGCCACATGGGCCTGGCCTACGAGATCGTCATCAACTCCAATCCCTGCATCAGCTATCTGATGGAGGAGAACACCACCGCCATGCAGGCCCTGGTGATCGCCCATGCGGCGTACGGCCACAACAGCTTCTTCAAGAACAACTACCTGTTCGGCATGTGGACGGATGCGGGCAGCATCATCGACTACCTGGTCTATGCGCGCGACTTCATCTCCCAGTGCGAGGAGCGCCATGGCCTGACGACGGTGGAGCAATGGCTGGACTCCTGCCACGCGCTGTCCAACCTGGGCGTGGACCGTTACCGCCGCCCCTCCAAGAAAAGCCTGGCGCGCGAGCGGGCCGAGCGCGAGCAGCGCGAGGCCTATGCGCAGCAGCAGGTCAACGAGCTGTGGCGCACCCTGCCGGCCCGCCCGGGCAAGGACAGCGCGGCCCAGCACAGCGAGCGCTTTCCCAAGGAGCCCGAGGAAAACCTGCTGTACTTCATCGAGAAGAACGCCCCGCTGCTGGAGCCCTGGCAGCGCGAGATCGTGCGCATCGTGCGCAAGATCGCCCAGTACTTCTACCCGCAGCGCCAGACCCAGGTGATGAACGAGGGCTGGGCGACGTTCTGGCACTACACCCTGCTCAACACCCTGTACGACGAAGGCTGGCTGACCGACGGCGTGATGATCGAATGGCTGTCCTCCCACACCAATGTCATCTACCAGCCCCCGGCCGGTCACCGCGCCTACAGCGGCATCAATCCCTATGCGCTGGGCTTTGCCATGTACCGCGACATCCGCCGCATCTGCCAGGACCCCACCGAGGAAGACCGCCGCTGGTTCCCCGACCTGGCCGGCACGCCCTGGCTGCCGGCGCTGCACCATGCCATGCAGAACTTCAAGGACGAGAGCTTTGTCGGCCAGTACCTGAGCCCACAGCTGATGCGCGACATGCGCCTGTTCGCCATCCATGACGACGCCAGCGAACGCGAGCTGCTGGTCAGCGCCATCCATGACGACGACGGCTACCGCACCCTGCGCCAGACGCTGTCGCAGCAATACGACCTGGGCGCGCGCGAGCCCAATATCCAGGTCTGGAACGTCAATCTGCGCGGCGACCGCTGCCTCACCCTGCGCCACACCCGCTACCAGGGCCGGCCGCTGTCCGACGATGCGCTGGAAGTGCTCAAGCACGCAGCGCGCCTGTGGGGTTTTGGCGTGCAGCTGGAAAGCGTCAACGGCGATGGCGACGCGCCCGTGCTGCTGCACTCGGTGCCCGCTCCACCGGCCTGATCCTCCTGCCTGAGCCAGCCAGGCCCTAGCGCAGCGTGCCCACGTACTTGCGGTTTTCCGCACGCTGGCGCATCAGCTCGCCGGCGCGCTGCATGAGCGGCGAGCGCTCGGCGGGCCCGGCCAGCGCGGCATTCCAGGCCGCTTCGAAGCGATGGGTCCATTCCACCAGTTCGGGCGTGCTGCGCGCCCCTTCCTGCTCCCGGGCGAAGCGGATGATTTCGGCGGCGTACTCGGCATTGGCCGCCAGCCATTCGGTATCGGTCACGCGGCCGCAGCTTCTGCGCAGCAGCACATGCAGGTGCGCTGCGATGGCCAGGAGTTCGCTTTCGGGCATGTAGTGGCACTCCTTCGGTTTGACGATCATCGGGCGCCGGGCCGCTTTGCGGCTCGGCCGTTCATCCACTCAGGCGTTCGCGGTGCAGCGCCAGGTCCAGGCCCTGCAGTTCGCTTTCCTCATCCACGCGCAGGCCGATCAGCATGTCCAGCAGCCACAGCAGCGCCGCCGTGGCCACCAGCGTGAACAAGGCCACGGCCAGCACGCTCACCGCCTGGGTGAGCACGCTGGCCTGCACGCCGCCGATCTGCGGGCTGGCAAACACGCCGGTCAGCAGCGATCCCACGATGCCGCCCACGCCATGCACGCCAAACACATCCAGCGAATCGTCCGCGCCCAGCAGCCGCTTGAGCCCCGTTGCGCCCCAATAGCAGGCGACACCGGCGATCAGGCCGATGCACAGCGCCGACAGCGGCGTCACGAAACCGGCTGCCGGCGTGATCGCCACCAGGCCGCCGACCAGCCCCGAGCACAGGCCCAGCAGCGTGGCCTTGCCGCGCACCACATACTCGGCCAGCGACCAGGCCAGGGCGCCCGCGCTCGCGGCAATGTGGGTGACGGCCAGCGCCAGCGCCGCCCGGCTGTCCCCGGCCAGCGATGAGCCGGCGTTGAAGCCGAACCAGCCCATCCACAGCAGGGCCGCGCCCATCATGGTCAGGGCCAGGTTGTAGGGCTCGAAGGGCTCGTGCCCGTAGCCGCGGCGCGGCCGCAGGAACCAGGCGCAGACCAGCCCGGCCACGCCCGCGTTCACATGCACCACGGTGCCCCCGGCAAAGTCCAGCGCGCCCATGCGCGCCAGCCAGCCGCCCGGCTCCCACACCCAGTGCGCCACCGGGGCATAAACCAGCAGGCTCCACAAGCCCACGAAGATCAGCATGGCACCGAAGCGCATGCGCTCCACCCAGGCGCCCACCAGCAAGGCGGCGGTGATCACGGCAAAGGCCAGCTGGAACATCGCATAGGCTGCTTCGGGCACATGCGGCGCCAGGTGGCTCACGGCCACCAGGCCCTTGGCGGCGTTGAAATCCAGCCCCGCGAACCAGGCGCGCGAATCACCGCCTATCCACGCATTGCCGGGCGTGAAGGCCAGCGAATAGCCCAGTGCGAACCACAGAATGCTGACCAGGCAGGCAATCGCCACCACGCTGGCCATGGTGTTGAGCACGTTCTTGCGGCGCACCATGCCCGCATAGAACAGCGCAATGCCGGGCAGCGTCATCAGCAGCACCAGCACCGTGGCCGTCATCAGCCAGACCGTGTCCACGGCGCTGATGGATTCCACCGCCACCAGCGACGGCCGCGTGATCGCCTGCTCGGCCGCCTGCGCCGTCTGCGCCGCACCCAGGACGGCGACCCATCCTCCCGCCACCAATGTTCTCAATGCCTGTGCGCACCTGTGCATGCAATGACTCCCTTGTTTGTTGTGGTCATGGGGCCGTCTGCCGTTGCCGCCATGGCTGCATTGGCCGGCCTGCAGCGGCCTTGCACAAGTCGTGCCAGCGCAGACGGGGCCCTTGGGGGCCGTGCGATGCAGCCGGAACACCAAAACGGGAAAACCGCGAGTCAAAACAGGGCAGCCGGGCGGGCGGTGCACCATCGGCGTGCGGTGGTGCAGCTCTTAAACTGCCGGCATGAATCGAAGAAATCTGATGTGCGCCGCGCTGCTCGCCTGTCTGTCACAGGCGGCGCTGGCGGCTGCCGAACTGCAGGACAGGCCCGAGTGGGCCCGCTTTTTTGCCGATGCCAAGGTCGATGGCAGCATCGTCGTGGTCGATGCCAGAGGCCCGGCCGAAGCCGTCTACGTCCACAACCGTGAACGCGCGGCGCGGCGCTACTCGCCCGCTTCCACCTTCAAGATCCCGCACAGCCTGTTCGCGCTGGACGCCGGGCTGGTGCGCGATGAATTCCAGCGCATTGCCTGGGATGGCGTGAAGCGCCAGTTGCCGGCCTGGAATGCCGATCAGGACCTGCGCTCGGCCATGCGCAACTCCACCGTCTGGGTGTACGAAGGCTTTGCCAGGGAGCTTGGCAGCGCGCGTGAGGCTGCCTACATGCGCAAGATCGACTACGGCAATGCGCTGGCCACGGGCGAGGCGCCTTTCTGGGTGGAGGGCGACCTGGCCATCTCGGCGCTGGAGCAGGTCGCCTTCCTGCAGCGGCTGTACCGCAATCGGCTGCCATTGCCGGTGGAGCACCAGCGGCTGGTGAAGGACGTGATGGTCAACGAGGCCGGCGCCGACTGGATACTGCGCGCCAAAACCGGCTGGACGGGCCGTATCGGCTGGTGGGTGGGCTGGGTGGAATGGCCTGCCGGCCCCGTGTTCTTCGCCATGAACATGGACACGCCCCACCGGCTGGCCGACCTGCCCAAGCGCCAGGGCATTACGCGCGACATCCTGCGCTCCATCAACGCGTTGCCCAAGGCGCCGTAGCGCGGGGGACAAGGCCCATCAGCCCATCAGCCCTGGAGGCCGCTTGTCGGCCTTTCGCTCCACGGGGTTGGCGGTGAGCCAGTTGGACGGGTACTGGCGCATGAACTCGCGCGCCTTTTCCACGCGCGCGTTGAGCCAGGCGTCGTAGGCGCCTTCGTTGAGAATCGCCGGCATGCGCTTTTCCGCGCCGGGCTGCTGGTAGCGGTGCAGCAGCGCATGGCTGTTGGCGTTGACCGTGAGCAGGGTGTAGCTCAGCAGCACCTCGCCATCCGGGCCCGTCCACTGCGCCCACACGCCGGCCACGCCCATGGGCTTGCCGTCGATGCGCGAGATGCGCGTGGGCAGGGCCTTGCCGTTGCGGTAGTCATCCTCGAAAAAGGCGGCCATGGGCACGATGCAGCGCTGGCCATTGAGCCAGGCATCGCGGAAGGCCTGGGCCGTGGAGACGGTCTCCGAACGCGCATTCACCAGCTTGAGCGCGCGCAGCCGTCCATCGGAGGCCGACTTCACCCAGTGCGGCACCAGGCCCCATTGGGCGGCAACCAGCTCGCGTGCGGGCGGCGCCGCAGGCGCGGGCGGTGTGTCGGAAGCGGAGGGTTCTTGCTGTTCGGTGGCGGCATCCGCGGCCACGGCGACGCTGCGGATGAAAAAGCCGGACTTGCGCGGTGTCATGTTGCGCTCGCTGGCGGCAGGCGCCTCCACGCCGAAGGCGTCGCGGTAGGCGTCGGCTTGCGACAGTGATTCGTAGTGGGTACTCATGCGCGGATGGTACCTGCGTGCCAGCGCAAAGTCGGGCGTCAGACGGTAATGGTCCCGGTCAGATAACGCGCGCAATGGCCCGCCACCTCGACGCTGGCATCGGTCACCTCGCAAAACAGCGTGCCCGTGCGGCGAGAGGCCTGGTGGCCGACCAGGCGGTTCTTGCCCAGCCTGCCCGCCCAGTAGGGTGCAAGCGCCGCATGGATGGAGCCCGTGACGGGATCTTCCTCGCCGCCATTGGCGGGCCAGAAGTAGCGGCTGACGAAGTCATGGGAGGCGCCCGCATCCGCAGGCGCCGTCACCACCACGTCCAGCGGGCCCAGCGATTTGAGGCGCTCCAGGTCCGGTTTGACGGCTCGCACCTGGTCTTCGGTTGCGTAGACGGCCACGTAGGCCTGCTGGTTCACGAGATAGGCCGTGGGTGCGGGCGTCAGGCCTTCGCGCAGTGCGGCGGGCACCTCATCCAGCGGCTTGGCATCGCGGCGCGGGAAGGTCATGACGATGCGTCCGCCATCCTCCTGCGTGGCGGTGACCTTGCCCACGGCAGCGGCCCAGAACGTGATGCTGCTCAGCGCCGGGTCGGCCTCGAAGAGCACGAAGGCGCTCGCCAGCGTGGCGTGGCCGCAGAACGCGATCTCGGTCAGGGGGGAGAACCAGCGGATCTCGAAGGCGGCGCGCTCGCCACTCCAGACCAGGAAAGAGGTCTCCGAAAGATTGTTCTCGGCGGCAATGGCCTGCAGCGTGGAATCGGCAAGCCATGCATCCAGGGGAATGACGGCGGCCTGATTGCCCTTGAATCGTTCCGATGTGAATGCGTCGATGACGTGGATGGGGAGTTGCATTTGCAAAAGGCCTTTGGGTCGGATTCGTGTGCAGCCCGTCATTGTTGTCTCTGTCTCCAATGGCTGCGCGCGGATTCTACGGTCCGGCAGGATGGAGCTGAGGCATGCATGCCCGGCATGCCGGCCCACGCGGCTGCGGGGCGCCGCGTGGGATGCCTCGCCCCATCCCTTGCTTGAAATGCCCGCTCCCGGCTGCAAGGCTCACTCAATGCCCAGAACCGTTTTCATGGCAGCCCAGGCCACGCCGTTCAGCCGGGTGGAATAGCTGAGTGCCTGGTCTTCGCTGGCAATGGCGGCAGGCAGGCGATAGCCGAATACGCTGCCGTCGAATTCCGTATAGCCCCGCGTCACGCCTTGCATGAAGGTCTTGCCAGGGAAGTCGGCAAAGCTCAGCAGGCGCACGCCCTGGGAGGTGGAGAGGGTGTACGCGCTTTGCGAATGCACGGTGCAGGCGCCCAGATCGCTGTAGGCCGGAGGGGTGGACTCACAGCTGTAGAACTGGGCGTTGGCCGCATCGATGAAGGCCACGCGCAACACATGGTTGGCATCGACCGGCCCCGCCGCCCCGACTGTCGAGGCGCGCACGGTGGCTGGAGTCGACAGGTTCACCGCGCTGGTCGGGCGGCCGGCAATCATGGCTTCCAGCGTGGCGAAGCCGAAGCGGTCCGTGGCCGTGTTGTTGATGAAGGCCGGCGACCGGTTCAACTGCACCGACAGTGCAGTGCGCATCTGTGCGCCCTGCGGGAAGACGGCCGAGCCCAGCGTGGCAGGGTCCATTTCGATGGAGCGGTCATGGCGGATGCCCTCGGCCTGCAGCGTTGTGTCTCCGGCACGCAATTGCGTGATGACTTCGGCCATGGGCTTGCCGCTGACGTCCTGCGAAGCGGTGGTAAAGCCCAGGTAGGCGGTGGACTGGTTGCACAGCAGTGTGCGCGAGGGAACCCCCTGTGTCGTCAGGCGCGCAACGGAACTGTCGCAGCGCGTCCATCCGGTGCTGGTGAGCGTGACGGACGGGAACAGCGCTTCCTGCGTACTGGGTGCACCGTTGGTTTTTCCGCTGCGTGTCTCGAACTGGTGGGCAAAGCCGTCTGCCTGGACGACGCCGTCGGACCTGCGTTCACGCACGGAGTAGTTCTGCGCGTTGCCATAGTTCAGGAACGCCAGTTGGTTCGATGCCACGGCCGCTGCGCCAGGTGCCGTCACCTGGATAGGCACGCCCAACTCAAGCGCGTAGGCGGTGACCTTGGCGGCTGTGCGCGCGGTATCCGCAAGCACGGCGGCACTGGAGGCCGCGTCGCTCTGGTAGTCGTAGATCCTGGCGGCGTCGATGCCGAGCTGGCGGGCCACTGCAGCCTCGGCCACTTCCCTGGCCGTGCCGGCCGCGATGGCCTTTTGCACCAGGCTGGTCAGTGGATTGATCTGCGCGGATTTGCCAGCCGGTGCAGACAGCACGAACGCCTTGGCTGTGGCGGTGCTGGTGGGGTCCGCAGCGTCCACGGATTCGGGTGTGATGCGAGCCAGCACGGGAGCCTGGTTGAAGGCAGCGGTGGCTGCCGCATCGCCGGGTTGATAGGTCAGGCTGAACGTGCCGTCGCTGCCGGTGGCCGCTGCGCTGGGCTCGCCCGTGTCGCAGGCTGCATTGGCGTTCAGATCCACGCAGACTGCAGCGTTGCGCACGGCCTGGTCGATGGCGACGGTGCCTGACAGCGTGATGGCCGGCTGTGTCACGGTGCCGCCGCCGGTGCCCCCGCCGCTGTCGGTGCCGCCGCTGCCTCCTCCACAGGCATAGAGGCTTGCAACAAGGCCGCACAGCAGCAAAGGGCGCACGGCGGGAAAGGAAGTGGATGCACTGGGGTGGATTTGCATGGTGTCGGTACAGGAATGTGGGTGGCAAGCCAACTCTATGTGTGACACGCAACAAACAAAATGATGCAATTGCACTATCCTGAAGCGCTGCCGGGGTGGGGCAAGAGGGCACGGCTCGCGCAACACCCGCCCGTGCAGTCGATCTCAACGTATCGAAGAGAGGCAGGCAAGCCGCCATGGACGCTGCATACAACCACCTGCTGCTGAACCTCTACCGGCTATCGCACGAGCAGCCTGTCGAACATTTCCAGGACCAGGCGCTGGACCTGCTCAAACCCGTGCTGCCCTTCGACTCGGCCATGTGGGGCTCGGCCACCATGACGGCGGCCGGCATCGATGTCCACACCATCCACCTTCACCGGCAGCCGCCCGAAATGCTGCAGGCCTATGAAGAGGTCAAGCACCTGGACACGGCGGCGCAGGCCGTCACCATGCATCCCAGCGAGACGCTGGCCTTCGAAGCGAGGACCTGGTTCAGTGGCCGGCATCAGGGGGCGCTGCGCGACTACGGCAGGCGCTTCGAGCAGTCGCACTTCTTCATCGGCGGGATGCTGAACCCGAGCACTCTTTACACGCGCTGGCTCACGCTGTTTCGCGCCCGCACGGATGCGCATTGCACCGAGGGCGAGCGCCAACTGCTGGCCGCGCTGCTGCCCCATGTGCAGCAGGCGCTGGAACTCAACCGCCTCACGCATCTGGGGCAGCTTCGGCAGGGCCTGGCCCGTGATCGGTTGGGCTCGGCACTGGCAGACCCGCGCGGCATCATCCACCACATGGACGTCGTCTTCGAGCACGCCTTGCGCGCCGAATGGCCGGGCTGGCAAGGTCCTCGCCTGCCTGCGGCCGTGCAGACTGCGGCACAGGGCGGCGCCCATCGTCTGGTGGCCCACACCCTGGTCATCACGCTGTTCACGCAGCACGGTCTGCTGTGGTTGCGAGCGCGCCCCCGGTGCGCAGCCGACGGGCTGTCCCCCCGCGAAGCCACGGTTGCCCGGCTTGTGGTCCGGGGCCTGACCCACAAGCAGATTGCAGTCCAACTCCAGCGTGCTCCTGCCACGGTGCGCAATCAGATCCGCTCCATCTACGAAAAGCTGGGCATCGCCAACGTGGCATCGCTTGCCGAGGCACTCCGGCTGATGGATTGAGGCCAAGGTCCAGGAAAACCCTGGTGTAGTTTGCACGTGCTTGTGAAAATAGAATGAAGATTCGTTCTACGATCATTTCCCATGCAAGACGAGGCCTGGACCTTCTTCCCGCATGCGGGTTCGCGCCATGTGCAGACGCTGCGCGTGGCGCTCAGGCTGTTCGTGGAGCGGGGCTTCTTCAATACCTCGATACAGGACCTGTGCGCCGAGGCCGGCGTGTCCATCGGTTTCTTCTACAACCACTTTGCCGACAAGGAAGGCATTGCGCGCGAGCTGTACCGGCATTTGCTGGCGCGCATGAATGTGCTGCTTGACGATATCGAGGAGCGGCACGCGGGCAGCGCCCAGCGCTGCCGCGAGGTGCTGCGCATGCTGTTCGGGCTGGCCGAGGCCGAGCCCGAGGCCATGGGCTTCGTGGTCAATGCGCGCCACCGTGAGTTTCTGCCCGACGAGCAGGCCATCTGCTCGGCCTCGGCCTTCGTGCGCATGCGCGGCTTCGTGTTCGCCGGCATGACCGATGGCGAGATCCGCCAGATGGAGCCCATGGTGGCGGCCAGCCTGATGTACGGCAGCGCGATCCGCATGATCTGCCTGCGGCTGGACGGCATCATCGACACGCCCATAGAGCCCCTGTTCGACGCGCTCTGGGACGGGGTGTGGCGATCGCTCAAGCCTGACTGAGCGGCGCATTTTCCGGCGCTGGCGCCGTGCGGCGCCAGCGGTTGTTCCACTGAGGCGAAAGCACAAGGAGTAGCAGGGATGGCGCATCACATCTTGATCATCGGAGGGGGCATTGGCGGCACCATGACCGCCAACCACCTGGTCAGCAAGCTGTATCCGGAGGTGGTCACGGGCAAGGTGCGCATCACCATGCTGTCGAACTCGCCCTGGCACTACTACAAGCCGGCCTTCATGTACGTGGCCTTCAATGCCTTCTTTCGCGACGAGCTGCGGCGCAGGCAGCGTGGCCTGCTGCGGCCCGAGATCGACTTCCAGGTGGAAGAGGTGGAGCGTTTCGACTTTGCGCTGCAGGCCGTGCACTGCAGGAGCGGCAAGCGCTTCGGCTACGACCATCTGGTGATCTCCACGGGCTGCGTGCCTTCGCCCGAGCGTATCGAAGGCCTGGCCGAGGCCGGCGACCACTTCTACCAGCACGCGCCCGCGCGGCAGCTGGCCGACAAGCTGGCGCGCATAGAAAAGGGCCGCATCTTCGTCACCGTCACCTTTCCCAAGACGCCCAATGTGCCGCACCAGTGCGGCATCGCGCCCATAGAGACCACGCTGATGCTGGACGACCTGCTGCGCCGGCGCGGCGTGCGCGACAAGGTGGAGATCGTCTACACCTATCCCACGGTCTCGCAGTTGCTGCGCAACTGCCTGTTCCTGCAGAAGGACACCTGCGAGATCCTGCCCACGGTGTTCGAGCAGCGCGGCATTCGCCACCAGCGCGGATTCACGCTGGCGCGCGTGGACCCCGAGGCCAAGGTGGCCCACTCGGAGGAGGGCCAGGCCGAAGACTTCGACATCCTCATGGCCACGCCGCCGATACGCGCCGTGCAGGCCGTGCGCGACTGTGGCCTGTCGCAGGCGCAGGATGGCGAAGGCTGGCTGCCCACCGACCACGAGACCATGCAGGTGCTGGGCCAGAGCCATGTCTATGTGCTGGGCGATACGGTGGACCTGCCGGTGAGCAAGGCCGGCGGCGCCTGCCACAACCAGTCGCCCGTGGTGGTGAACAACATCGCCTCGCAGATCCGCTTCGGCCGCACCAGCGATGCCTACGACGGGCGCGTGGTGGCCATCGCCCAGATGGGCCTGGACGGCGGCATGCCGCTTTGGTACGACTACCAGGTCGACGTCAAGCCCACGCCGCCGACCAAGGTCGGCTCGATGATGCGCAAGGGCTTCAACCGCGGCATGTACTGGGCCGTGGCCCGCGCCCTGGTCTGAGGCCATGGCCTTTGCATTGTCATTCCAAGCACGAAGACAAGGAGCACCGAGATGAACATCGCTTCCGACATTCCCGTGGCGCAGCCCGCCGCCGGCGGCCTGCTGCAGGACGACGCCGCGCTGCAGGGGCTGGCCGAACTGATGGGCAAGCTGGAGCCGCTGCTGGTGGGCCGGCGCCTGAACCGCGTGGTCGATCTGCTGTCGGCCACGGCGGACCTGGTGGACATGGCAGACGACTACATGGTCGAGAAGGTCGCCAAGGCCTTCGAGGATGGCGTGGGCGGGGCCTGGGCCGCGGGCAATGCCGCGCGCATGGCGGCGGCCCAGGTGCACGCCATGGAGGAAACGCCCACCCTGATCGGCCTGATGCGCATGGCACGCGAGCCCGATGTGCGGCGCGGCCTGGCCTTCATGCTGGCCATGGCCGGCGCGCTGGGGCGCCAGCATGCCCACGATCCCATCGACTACGCGGCGGACTGAACCCCAGGGTCGAGCCACGGCCGCCCGGCAGCGCACGGGCTGCGGTGGTACAAACGCCGGGGGCGGATGTGATCCGCCCCTTTTCTTTTTGCCCATTGCCCGCCATGCCTTCTTCCTGTTCCTTGCCGGTGCTGCCGGCCGCTGTCCCTGACCATTGCAGGCCCCGCTGCACCGAGGGCAGGGCATGACCGCGCAGCACCTGAGCCGTGGCGACTGGGCGCGTGCGCTGCTGGTCATCCTGATCTGGGGCACCAACTTCGTGGCCATGAAGTTCGGCCTGCTGACGCTGTCGCCCATGCTGCTGAGCGCGCTGCGCTTCGTGGTGGCGTCGCTGCCCTTTTTGCTGTTCGTGCGCCCGCCCAAGTCGGTGGGCTGGCGCTATCTGGCCGCCTATGGGCTGGTGCAGGGCGTGGGCCAGTTCGGCATGCTGTTCCTGGGCCTGAAGCTGGGCATGCCGGCCGGCATGGCCTCGGTGGTGCTGCAGACGCAGGCCTTCGTCACGCTGCTGCTGGCCGCCTTCCTGCTGGGCGAGCCCGCGCGCCTGTGGCATTGGCTGGGCCTGGTGGTATCGCTGGGCGGGCTGGTTGCCATTGGCAGCGCCCATGGCGAAGGCGACAACGCCATGACGCTGGCCGGCTTTTTGCTGACCGTGGGCGCAGCCTGCATGTGGGCCGTGTCCAACATGATCACGCGCTATGCGGCGCGCAGCGGCCCCTACGAGCCTTTCCCCTTCATCGTCTGGAGCAGCATCTTCCCCATTGCGCCGCTGATGGCCCTGGCTGTCTGGACCGATGGCGCGGATACGGTCGTGCAGCAACTGGCGGGGATCGACCTGACCGCCGTGGCCTCCATCCTGTACCTGGCGCTGCTGGCCACGCTGCTGGGCTACGGCCTGTGGACGCGCCTGCTGCAGCGCTATGCGGCCGGCACGGTGGCGCCGCTGTCTCTGATGGTGCCCGTGGTAGGCCTGGTCTCGGCCATGCTGCTGCTGGGCGAGCGGCCCACCTTCATGCAGTGGATGGGCACGCTGGCCGTGCTGGCGGGCATGGTGATCAACCAGTTCGGCGGGCGCTGGCTGGCGGGGCGGGCGCGATAGGGGAACAGGCGCCAGGGGGATGGTCGGGGCCGGTGACAGGAGGCCGGCTTTGCATTTCTTTAAATGACTCGGGTAATAAAAATCATTATCATTCCCGCTCTTTGAAAGGCGGCGTGCTCCAGGCGCGCGGCCAACGCCCGGCGCCGCACAGACCTTGAACTGTTGTGGCGCCTTTGTCCGTCCGGGCCTGCGAGCGGTGTCTGCAGCGGCCGCGGCGTCCATGACGGGCAACGATCCGCAAGAAAGGTCATCCCCATGCAAGCCTCGACCCCGGGAGGGTCCTCTCCATCCCTGCTGCGCTACCGCGTGGCCGTGGCCTCGCGCGCCTTGGCGGCGATCGGCGGCGGCTATCTGCTGTCGGCCGCCTGCGCCGCCACGGGCGCGCGCGCCATGGTCTGGCTGGGCGTGGAACGGGCCGATGCGGCGCTGGGCTCGACGCTGCTGGCCTTCATCATCTACGCCGTGGCGGCCATGTGGGCCTTTGGCTGCGCCAGCGCCTGGCGCGCCTGGGCCGTGATCGGCCTGCCGGGCGCGGGCCTGGGACTTCTGGCCTGGGTGCTGTCGAACGGAGCCGCCGCATGAGGGCAGACGGCAAACCCGAGGGACTGCGCCAGTCCATGTCCTGGCTGCACACCTGGAGCGGCCTGCTGCTGGGCTGGCTGCTCTACGCGGTGTTCTTCACGGGCACCCTGAGCTATTTCCGCGACGAGATCAACGACTGGATGCGGCCCGAGCTGCACGGCTCGGTGCAGGATGCCGATACCGCGCAGCGCGCACTGGAGGCCATGCAGCGCATCGCGCCGGAGGCCACGACCTGGACGCTGGGCCTGCCCGGCCCGCGCCAGGTGGCGGTGGCCGCATCCTGGCGCGAGCCCGGCGCCGCCACGGGCCGCGCAGGCACCAAGCGCGCCGAGATCGACGCCGCCACGGGCGAGAAGCTGGAGCCGCGCGAGACACGCGCCGGCAACTTCTTCTACCGCTTCCACTTCGAGCTGCACGCCATGCCGCGCATCTGGGGCCGATGGATCGTGGGCTTCGCCACCATGCTGATGTTCGTGGCCATCATCACGGGCGTGATCACGCACAAGAAGATCTTCACGGACTTCTTCACCTTCCGCCCGCGCAAGGGCCAGCGCTCCTGGCTGGACGCGCACAACGCCACGGCCGTGCTGGCGCTGCCGTTTCACATCGTCATCACCTTCAGCGGACTGGTGCTGCTGATGTTCATGCTCATGCCCTGGGGCATACAGGCGGCCTACAACGGCGACACCAATGCCTACTTCGCCGATGTGCGCGGTGCACGCGGGCAGGCGGCCAACCAGGGCCCTGGCGCGCGTGGTGGCAAACAGGAGCGCCAGGCCGCCGCGCTGGCCGACATCGCGCCCATGCTGGCCGAGGGCGCGCGCCGCTGGCCCGAGCACGGCGTGGGCAGCATCACCGTCAACGCGCCCGGCACCTCGCGCGCGGTGGTCGAGCTGCGCGAAGGCGGCGGCATGAGCCTCATCAACCGGGGCCAGTCCGAGACGCTGCGCTTCGACGGCGTGACCGGCCAGTTGCAGGCCAGCCCCGAGGCGCCCGCCATCTCCTGGGTGCGTGCCACCAGCAACGTGATCACCGGCGTGCACCTGGGTCGCTTTGCAGAGCCCGCCACGCGCTGGCTGCTGCTGCTCAGCGGCGTGGTCGGCACCTTCATGGCCGCGTCCGGCATGGTGCTGTGGGTGGTCAAGCGCATGCCCGAGCGCCGCAAGCTGGGCCGCACGCCCTTCGGCCACCGTCTGGTGGAGGTGCTCAACGTGGGCTCCATCGCGGGCCTGTCGGTGGCCGTGGCCGGCTTCTTCTGGCTCAACCGCCTGCTGCCCGTGCCCATGCAGGCGCGCAGTGATTGGGAGATCAACGGCTTCTTCCTGATCTGGCTGCTGTGCCTGCTGCATCCGCTGCGGGTCTCGCACCGCAATGCCTGGCTGCAGCAGATGGCGCTGGCCGCCGTGCTGTATGCGCTGCTGCCCCTGCTCAACCTGCTGACGGGCGGCGCATCGCTGGTGCAGACCATGGCCAACGGGCAGTGGAGCATCGCCAGCTTCGAGTTGCTGATGCTGGGCCTGGCCGCCATCCACGGCGTGGTGGCCTGGTGGCTGCTGCGCGGCAAGCCGGCAGCGGCTGCAGCGCCTGCAGCCCCCCGCACGCAAGCCCGCGCCGCCAGCCATGCCTCCACGCTGGAGCGCGCGTCATGATGATTCTTGCCACCCTTTGCCTGGCCTTTGCAGGCTTTGCCGTCATTGCCGCTTCCATGGACCGGCACCAGGACCAACTGGGCACCGAAGGCCTGGCACCCGCGCGCCTGAAGGCCTGGCGGCTGGCCGGCTACGCGCTGTTGGCCCTATCGCTGGCGCCCTGCCTGCTGCGCTGGAATGCCTCGGTGGCCGTGGCCGCCTGGCTGGGCCTGCTCACCTTTGCGGCCCTGGCCTTGGGCCTGCTGCTGACCTATGCGCCGCAGTTCGCGCGGCGTGTGGCGGCCGCTGCAGCGGCGGCGGGGCTGCTGGCCTGGCTGGTGGCTGGCTGATTCAATAGGCGGCAGCTGCCTGCTGTGCAGGCGCGGCCACCGGCGAATCATCGAACTGCCCCCGCAGCCTGCGCGCCGCATTCGCAAACAGCAGCACATCCACGCCCACGGCCACGAAGCTGCAGCCCAGGTCCAGGTAGCGGCGGGCCAGGGCGGGGTCCGAGGTCAGGGTGCCGGCCGCCTTGCCGCTGGCGATGATGGTCTTCATGGCGCCCTCGATGGCGGCCTGCACTTCGGGGTGGCCCGGGTTGCCGCGGTGGCCCATGGAGGCGGCCAGGTCGGCGGGGCCGATGAAGACGCCGTGCACGCCGTCCACCGCGCAGATGGCCGGCAGGTTCTGCAGCGCGGCCACGGTCTCGGCCTGTACCAGCAGGCAGACCTCGTCGTCGGCCACCTGCAGGTAGTCGGCGCGTGCGCTCCACTGCGATGCGCGGCCCACGGCGCTGCCCACGCCGCGCACGCCCAGCGGCGGGTAGCGCGTGGCGGCCACCACGGCGCGCGCCTGTTCGGCCGTGTCCACCATGGGCACGAGCAAGGTGGTGGCGCCTATGTCCAGCATCTGCTTGATCAGTGCCGTGCTGCCTTCGACCACGCGCACCACGGCCTGGGCCGGGTGCGGGGCCACGGCCTGCAGCGCGGCCAGGGTGCTGCGCACGTCGTTGGGCGCGTGCTCGCCGTCGATCAGCAGCCAGTCATAGCCGCAGGTGGCGGCCGCCTCGGCCAGGTAGGGGTCGGCCATGGACAGCCACAGGCCGATGCGAGGCTGGCCTGCGGCCAGGGCGGTCTTGAAGGGGTTATGGGCTGGCATGGTGTCCGGTGATTTCGTTGATGGAAAGATTCAGTCCAGCAGGCCCTGGCAGACGTACTTGGTGTGCAGGTAGTCGTCCAGGCCGTGGGTGGAGCCCTCGCGGCCGTAGCCCGATTCCTTGACGCCGCCGAAGGGCGCTGCCTCGGCGGCCAGCGCGCCTTCGTTGATGCCGACGATGCCGGTCTCCAACGCATCGGCCATGCGCCAGATGCGGCGCGCGTCGTTGCTGTAGAAGTAGGCGGCCAGGCCGAAGGGCGTGTCGTTGGCGGCGGCGATGACCTCGTCCTCGCTGTCGAAGACGGTGAGCGGCGCCACGGGACCGAAGGTTTCCTCGCAGGCGCAGGCCATGGAGGCATCTGCGCCCGTGAGCACGGTGGGCGCGTAGTAGTTGGCGCCCAGGGCATCCAGGCGCCTGCCGCCCGTGAGCACCCTGGCGCCGCGCGCCACGGCGTCCTGCACATGGCGCTCGATCTTTTCCACGGCGCGCGCGTTGATCATGGGGCCGATCTGCGAGGCCGGGTCGCTGGCCGGGCCCACGTGCAGCGCGGCCACGCGCGCGGCCAGCTTCTGTGCGAACGTGTCGTGCACGCTGCGGTGCACGAAGACGCGGTTGGGGCACACGCAGGTCTGGCCGCCATTGCGGAACTTGGCGGCCATGAAGCCGTCGACGGCGGCATCGATGTCGGCATCCTCGAAGACGATGAAGGGCGCATTGCCGCCCAGCTCCAGCGAGAGCTTCTTGAGCGTGTCGGCGCTGCGCCGCGCCAGGTGCTTGCCCACGGGCGTGGAGCCCGTGAAGGTGATCTTGCGCACGCGCGCGTCGTCCAGCCAGACATCCACCACCTCGGGCGTCTTCTCGCGCGAGGCCGTGACGATGTTGAGCACGCCGGCCGGCACGCCTGCCTCCTGGGCCAGCAGCACCAGGGCCAGCGAGGTCAGCGGCGTGTCTTCCGCGGGCTTGCAGACCACGGTGCAGCCGGCGGCCAGCGCGGGCGCGATCTTGCGGGCGATCATGGCGGCCGGAAAGTTCCAGGGCGTGATGGCGGCCACCACGCCCACGGGCTCGCGCAGCGCAAACATGCGCCGGCCCGGCACGGGTGCGGGAATGATCTCGCCGTTCATGCGCGTGGCCTCTTCGGCGAACCATTCGATGTAGCTGGCCGCGTAGGCGACCTCGCCCTTGCCCTCGGCCAGGGGCTTGCCCTGCTCGCGGCTGATGAGCCGGCCCAGGTCGTCCTGGTGGGCCAGCACCAGGTCGTTCCAGCGCTTGATGATGGCGGCGCGCTGTTTGGCGGGCGTCTTGCGCCAGGCGGGGAAGGCGGCATGCGCGGCGTCCAGCGCGGCGCGGGCCTCGGCGGCGCCGGAGTCGGGCACCTCGGTGATCAGTGCGCCCGTGGCGGGGTCGGTCACGGCCAGGCGCGGGGCGGGTGCGGCGGGCGTGGCCGTCGCAGTGGTAGTCGCGGTCGTCCATTGGCCGGCGATGAAGTTGGCGCTGCGCAGCAGCTCGGGGCGGGTCAGGGTCAGTGGCATGGAATCGGTGGATGCAGGTGTTGTAAGGGGCGGCTCAGCTCACGATGCCCAGGTGCCAGGGCACGAACTCATGGTCGCCCAGGCCCAGGGCCTCGCTCTTGGTGGGCTCGCCGCTGGCGTGGCGCAGGATCTGCGCGAAGATGCGCTGCCCCATCTCGGGCACGCCGCATTCGCCGTCCACGATCAGGCCGCAGTTGATGTCCATGTCCTCTTCCAGACGGCGGTACATGGGCGTGTTGCTGGCCAGCTTGATGGTGGGCGCGGGCTTGCTGCCGAACATGGAGCCGCGCCCCGTGGTGAAGCAGATCAGGTGCGCGCCGCTGGCAATCTGGCCCGTGGAGGCCACGGGGTCGTAGCCCGGCGAGTCCATGAACACAAAGCCAGGCTCGGTGATGGGCTCGGCATATTCGTAGACGGCGCGCAGCGGCGTGGTGCCGCCCTTCATGGCCGATCCCAGCGATTTCTCGAAGATGTTGGCCAGGCCGCCGGCCTGGTTGCCGTGGCCGACCATGCCGTTGAACTGGGCGTTCTGCCCGGCCGCGTAGCGCTCCCACCAGGCCAGGCGGTCCAGCAGCTTCTGCCCCACGGCTGGCGTGATGGCGCGGCGCGTGAGCATGAACTCCACGCCATGGATCTCGGGCGTTTCCGACAGGATGGCCGTGCCGCCGTGGCGCACCAGGATGTCCATGGCCGCGCCCAGGGCCGGGTTGGCCGTGATGCCCGAAAAGCCGTCCGAGCCGCCGCACTCCAGACCGATCTTCAGGTGGCTGGCGCTGACCGTGCTGCGCCGCGCGGCATCGGCTTCGGGAAGCATCTCTTCGATGGCGCGGATGCCTGCCTCTATGGTCACGCGCGTGCCGCCCACTTCCTGCATCACCAGAGTGCGCATGAGCCGGCCTTCGCTCAGGCCCTGAGACTCCACCAGGGCATCGACCTGGTTGCGCTCGCAGCCCAGGCCCACGATGAGCACGCCGGCCAGGTTCGGGTGGCGCGCATAGCCGGCCAGCGTGCGGCGCAGCACGTCGAAATGCTCGCTGGGCGAGGACATGCCGCAGCCGCTGGTCTGGGCAAACGCCACCACGCCGTCCACGTTGGGGAAGGCAGCCATGCGCTCGGCCGTGAAATGCGCGGCAATGCGCTTGATCACCGTGGCCGAGCAGTTCACCGACGACAGGATGCCGATGAAGTTGCGCGTGCCCACGCCGCCGCCGGCGCGCACAAAGCCCTGGAAGCTGGCGCGCTGCGCCTCCGGCACATAGTCCACGGGCCGCACATCGGCGCCGAAGGCCGGGTCACGGTAGTAGTCCACGATGCGCAGGTTGTGGCTGTGCACATAGTCGCCGGCCTCCAGCTCACGCGTGGCCACGCCGATCACGGTGTCGTTCTTCTTCACCTGCTCGCCCTCTGCGATGCGGCGCGCGGCGATCTTGTGGCCCGCAGGCACCTGGGCGCGGGCGCGCACGCCCAGTTCGGGAATCTCCTGGCCCAGCGACAGAGCGGTCCTGGCGACCAGCACGTTGTCGTTGGGATGCAGGTGCAGCAGGGGGCTATCGGTGCGGGACATGCGGGACATGCGGGGCTTTCATCGGTGTGGGTTCGCGGGCGGTCAGCCCTTCATCAATTCGCGCAGCTTGAGCTTGTCGATGAGCACGGTCTCCTTCTGGTAGACCGTGTTCACGTACTTCTCGTAGTCCGGGCCGTCCAGGTACAGCAGCGGCGCATCCAGCTTCTCGGCCACGGACTTGAACTCGGGGCTGGCCACGGCGGCGCGAAAGGCCTCGCGCAGCCTGGCCGCCACGGCCGGGTCCAGGCCACGCGGCGCGCCAATGCCGTTGGGCGCATCGACCACCACGTCGTAGCCGCATTCGCGCAGCGTGGGCACGTCCTTGAAGCGCGCCGTGCGCTGCTCGCCCCAGGTGGCCAGCAGGCGCAGCTTGCCGGCTTCCACATGGGGGGCCCAGGAGCTGGAGTCGGCCAGCGCATCCACATGGCCGCCCAGCACACCCTGCAGTGCCTCGGCGCCGCCCTTGTAGGGCACATGGTTGAGCTGTATGCCGGCCACGCCCGCAAACTCCTCCATGCCCACATGCGTGGCACCGCCCACGCCTGCATGGGCATAGGTCACCTGGCCGGGCCTCGCCTTGGCGGCGGCCACGAAGTCCTTGAGCGTCTTGAACGGCGAATGGGCGGGCACGGCAATGCCGAAGGTCTGGCCCGAGGTGCGCGCGATGTAGGTGTAGTCCTTGCGCGGATCGGCCTGCAGGCTGCCCAGTTGCGAAAAGCGCGTGACCGAGATGGGAATCTGGCCGATGGTGTAGCCGTCCGCCCTGGCCGAGGCCAGCGCCTTGGCGCCGATCATTCCCGAGGCGCCCGCGCGGTTCTCCACCGCGATCGGCTGGCCCAGCAGCTTGCCGGCCACGGTGCACAGCGCGCGCATGGACTGGTCGGCCGTGCCGCCCGCAGGCCAGGGGCAGATGAAGGTGATGGGGCGTTCGGGCCAGTTCTGGGCGAAAAGACGTCCGGTGGCGGCCAGTGCGCTGGCGCCGAGCGTGGCGAGCACGAATTCGCGCCGGCTTGCATGGCGTGTGCGTGGGGTGTTCATCGCTTGTCTCCTGTATTGGCTTTTTGCAGCCCTGTGATCCGGGCCTTGGGCTGGCTGGCGCGATTGTTCAGCGCCTGATCATGACAATCCAATGAAAAGATAGACTGGCTTCATAACCTCAAAGCTATGAAGACCCCATGAGCAAGATTGACCGCGTGCTGCGCTCCAACCTCAAGCTGCGCCATCTGCAGCTGCTGGTGGCGCTGGACCAGTTCCGCCATCTGGGCCGCGCCGCCGAGTTCCTGGCCGTGACCCAGCCCGCCGTCTCCAAGACCCTGGCCGAGATCGAGCGCATGCTGGACATGACGCTGTTCGAGCGCTCCACGCGAGGCACCGAGCCCACGGCGGCCGGCGTCAGCATGGTGCGCTTTGCGCGCTCGGTGCTGGCGGGCTTCGAACGCACGCGCGATGAAATGGCGGCCGAGGCCAGCGGCACGCGCGGGCGCACCAGCGTGGGCGCCATGGTCGTGGCCACGCCCGTGCTGCTGGCCCGGGCCGTCGAGCAGTTGAAGGCGCGATCGGCCCAAACCACGGTGCTGGTCGAGGAGGGCGATCTCACGCGGCTGCTGCCCAAGCTGCGCATGGGCGAGCTGGACCTGTTCGTGGGCCGGCTCGAACCCGGCTATGCCTCGCCCGACCTGGAGACCGAAGCCCTGTACGACGAGCCCATGGTCGCCGTCGTGCGCCCCGGCCATGCGTTGCTGGCGCAGCCTGCGAGCTGGCAGGCGCTGGCCGACATGCCCTGCGTCATGCCCCCGCCCTGGGCATCGCTGCGCGTGAAGCTGGAGCAGCAGTTCTTCGCCCACGGCCTGCATCCTCCGGCCGATCTGGTGGAGTCCGCCTCATTCCTGTCGCAGATCAGCTTCCTGCACCAGCGCGGCGCCGTGGCCTTCATGGCGCGCGGCGTGGCCGGGCATTTCGCGCAGCAGGGGCTGGTCGCCGTGCTGGACCTGCCCGTGCCCATCGACCTGCCGCCCGTGGGCCTGATCACCCTGCGCGGCCAGCCGATGACGGCGACGACGCGGTTGCTGGTGGAGTGTTTGCGGGCGGTGGGGCGCAGCCTGGCAACGCGCTGATCCTGCGGCTGCGGCTGCATTGGCGCTGCGCCACCGGCGCCGCCGCATTCGGCATGAGGCTCTGTCCCTCCGTGGCCTGCACCGCATGCTCGCTGCCGCCGTGCTCCATGAAGGCAATGGAGATCATGACGTGAGTGGGGCTTTGGAGGGGAGCGTTGGGAAACCGGGGCCGGCGCAGTGCGTGGCGGCGATGGCCTTGCGCGCAGCCATGAATTCGCCCGGCGAATTCACGCATTCGGCGGCGCACAGCTGGCCACCGCGCAGGTGCAGGACGGCGAACCTGCCGCTGGCCGGGTTGCCGCGCAGCACGGTCTGGTCGCCCTGGCCGGGCAGGCCGGCGATCTGCAGCCTGGTGTCGTACTGATCGGACCAGAACCAGGGCGTTTCATGGGCGGGCAGTTCGCTGCCCGTGATGGCGCAGGCCGCGCGCCGGGCCTGTTCGAGCGCGCTGGGCACGCTTTCGAGCCGGTGCAGCCCGGGGTAGCCGGCCAGCGGGCGGCGCGTGGCATCGCCTATGGCGTAGATGCCGCTCATGGCGGTGCGGCCTTCGCCATCCACGGCAATGCCGTCAGCGCAGTCCAGGCCGAGGGATTGCGCCAGTTCCATGCAGGGCGCCGCGCCCACGCCGATGAGCACGGCATCGCACTCCAGTCGGGAGCCATCGGCCATCCACAGGGCCGTGATGCGGGTGGGGCTGTCTCCCTGGATGGCGGCGACCGCTGCATTGAAATGCACCTCCACGCCCTGGCCTGCATGCAGCTGCAGCAGATGCGCAGCCATCTGCGGCGAGGCGCTGCGCGTCAGCAGCCTGCCTTCGCGCTCGATGATCCGGACCTGTACGCCCAGCTTGCGGGCCGTGGAAGCGATTTCGAGGCCCGCATAGCCGCCGCCGATGATGGCCAGGCAGCGCGCGGTCTGCAGATGGACCCGCAGCGCCTGCGCGTCTTCCATGGTGCGCAGGTAGGTGATGCCAGGCCGCTCATCCCCGGGCAGGACCAGCCAGCGCGGCGCGGAGCCTGTGGCAATGACCAGGTGTTCGTAGTGCAGCACCGATCCGTCGTTCAGCGCCACCTGCCGCGAGCCCGGCTCTATGGCCATGGCGCGCATGCCCGGGCGCAGGGCGATGGCCTGGTCCGCGGAGGCGCCGGCGGGCCGCGGCAACAGCTCGTCCGGGCCCATGGCCTGCTGCAGCCATGCCCTGGACAGCCGCGGGCGCAGGTAGGGCGGCAGGTCCTCGCCGCCGACCACAGTGATCGGGCCCGGGTGGCCGTACTGGCGCAGCAGGGCGGCCAGGGTGCCACCGGCGTGTCCGGCGCCGATGATGACGGCATGGCCTTGGGGGTGTTGTGCGGGGTTCATGCTGCACCTTCGCAGGAGGCCCGGAGTACGGGGCGGTCGCAGATCTCGTCCCAGGCTTGCCGCATGAAGCGCGCGGCCGCCACGTTCTGCTCCAGCAGGTCATAGCCTGCGCCCAGGCCGTAGTCGGGGAGATTGATGAATTCGGTGGTGAGGTAGCGCAGCGGGCTGTGCGGCTGCGCATGGTGGCAGGCCAGCACCTTGCGGATGGCCTCTTTGGAGGGCTCCAGCAGGTAGGCATGCCAGGGCGAATGCCATTCGCCGGCTCCGGGCCGCAGCATGGGGTACTGGATGCCCCGGCCCGGGCTGCCGTCCTCGTCGCGGTGCCACAGGTTCAGGGGCTGGTTGGGGCCGGCCGCGCGCAGCTGGGCCCAGCGCACGATGCCCATGTCCAGCCATTGTTCGCACAGCGAGCCGGGCTCGAACGGGTCCAGCACCAGTTCGCCGCGCTCGAGCAGCCCGCGCACGCCCGACCGGTCCAGCTCGGCCGGGTTGCCGATCTTGAAGTTCACATGGCTGTAGTCCAGCGTGAAGTGAAAGGGCACGCCGCGTGCCTGCACGCGCCCGGCCACGCTGCGCACGCGCAGGAAGTCTTCGGTCCACGTGTTCACATGCAGCGCGAAGCTGGGCTCCACGCCCAGGCCCATGGCGTCGTCATAGACCCGCAGATAGTGTTCGGCGATTTCCACATCGGACAGCACATGGCCGTCGCGGTGGTGCTTGAAGGTCATGATGTTGTGGCAGCGCACGCCGATCTCGCGGCAGATGCGCAGGTTGCCGGCCAGCAGGACCTCGTCCTCGCCCAGGCGGTAGAACCAGCTGGCGGTGTGCACGGGCAGCTTGAATTCGGCGATGGCCGACTCGTAGTCGGCCAGCTGGTGGCGCAGCGGCAGGCGGTCGAAGCAGTCGAACACGCCGGTCTCGCTGACGAGGCGGAACTGCTCGCGTATGGGCAGCTCCTGCAGGCCGATGGGCTGGTGGCGCGAGGAGCGCTGCACGCCACGGCCGTTGCAGCCGATGGGCGGGAGGGTGGGGCGGGGGGCTTCGTGCATGACCTGCTCCTCAGCCGCCCGTGGGCGCGCCCACGATCATGCGGTCCGCCGACAGAGGGTGGCCCGCGTTGCGCGACCCGGTCAACGGGGACCAGGTATCGAGTACATCGGTTGTCATGGATCTGTCTCCTTGTTGAGTGTGGTGTTGCGCCCCGGCCGCTGCTCAGCCCCATAGGCGCTGCGGGCCAAGAAGGCGTCATCGGCCAAGCGGCTCCCGGCGCCGCTGCCCGCACGGTGGAAGGCCTCCAGCGCGAACACTGCTTTCAGCCTGCTGCCCAGCCCCTGCGTTTGCCGCAGGGGCCAGAAGCTGGCCTGCATGCCGCCTGGCGCGGGCTCGCCATGCCCTGTCTTCGAATGCAGTCTGGGCATGGGATGTCTCCTGGGCTCCGATCGCGGCTCTCGACCCATGGCTGCTGGGTTGATGCGGAAAATTAAGGTGTATGCACTCTAATTAAGTCGGATTGCCTACAAAGAAACACCAAGGCTTTCCATGGAGCAATGCCTCTTTTTCCCCGCGTACAAGGATTGTGAATTTTTCGATTTGACTTGACTATCGGGAAAATACTTTATTTGTTTTTGACTATTGAATAGGGTGTTTGAGCGTAGGCGCTTGAAATTCCCGCGGTGGACGGATGTTTCCACCGGGCCAGCGTGGCGACGCAGGACCCTGGACGGTGGCAATGCACCGCAGGCAGCTGAAATGTCAGCCCACAGCCATGCAGGCAGCGGCGGCATGCAGGGGCAGGAGGTCCATGTCGGGGGAAGGAGAAGGAGAAGGAGGAGGAGGAGGAGGAGGAGGAGCGGAGCCGGATGCGGATCGCGCGCAGCTTGTGCCTGCCCACCAGCGTCCGCGAGGCTGGCGTCAGGAGCACGGCGCAGATCGGCCTGCTCCCGGCCATTCCCGATGCCTTCGCCGACCTGGGCGGCTTCGCGCTCGCCCGGCGCGTGCCCTGCCCAGGGCGGTGGTCAACCGCCGAAGGCAGGTGGTGCGCGCCGTTCAGCGCATGGTCACGAACTCTTCTGCCGCCGTGGGGTGGATGGCCACGGTGTCGTCGAAGTCGCGCTTGGTGGCGCCCATCTTGAGTGCCACGGCAAAGCCCTGCAGCATCTCGTCCATCCCCAGGCCGATGCCGTGTATGCCCACGATGCGTTCCTCGGGGCCCACGCAGACCAGCTTCATGCGCGCGGGCTGGCGGTGGCGCGTGACCGCCGTGTACATGGCGGTGAAGGCCGACTGGTAGATCTTGACCTGATCGTCGCCAAATCGCTCGCGCGCCTGCGGCTCGGTCAGGCCCACGGTGCCGATGGGCGGGTGGCTGAAGACCACGGTGGGCACGTTGTCGTAGTCCAGGTGCTCGCCGGTCTTGCCGTTGAACAGGCGCTCGGACAGGCGCCGGCCTGCAGCCACGGCCACGGGCGTGAGTTCGATGCGGCCCGTGATGTCGCCCACGGCGTGGATGCCGGGCACATTGGTGTCCTGGAACTTGTCCACCGCGATGTGGCCGCTGTCCTGCAGCGCCACGCCTGCGGCCTCCAGGTTCAGGCCCGAGGTGTCGGGCCTGCGGCCCACGGCCCAGACCACGCAGTCCACGGTGTGGCTGCTGCCGTCTTGCAGTTGCAGGTCCAGGCTGCCGTCTGCGTTGCGGACCACGGCCTTCGGGGTGGCCTGGCGGTGCACGGTGGGGCCTTCGGCCTCCATGATCTCCATCAGGGTCTGGCTCAGCAGCGGATCGAATCCGCGCAGTGCCGAGTTCTGGCGCAGGAACAGATGGGTCTGCGAGCCCAGCGCGTGCAGCACGCCGGCAATCTCCACGGCGATATAGCCGGCACCCACCACGGCCGTGCGCGCAGGCAGGGTCTTGAGGGCGAAGAAGCCGTCGGAGTCGATGCCCAGCTCGGCGCCAGGTATGTCGGGCCGTGCCGGGCGCGTGCCCGTGGCGATGAGGATGTGGTCGGCACTGAGCCGCTGGCCGCCCACCTCCACGGTGCGCGCATCCACGAAGCGGCCAAAGCCATGGATCAGCTCGACCTTGTTGCGCGCCAGGCCGCTTTCATACGAGGCATGGATGCGGTCGATGTAGGCGCTGCGGCTGTCCAGCAGGCGCTGCCAGTCCAGGCGGTTGACGGTGGCATCCCAGCCGTAGTCGGGGCCGTAGCGGTGCATGGCCTCGCCGATCTGGGCCGCATGCCACATGACCTTCTTGGGCACGCAGCCCACGTTGACGCAGGTGCCGCCGATCTCGCCGGCTTCGATCAGCGCGCAGTGGCGCCCGTGCATGGCGGCGCGGTTGGCCGATGCAATGCCGCCGCTGCCGCCGCCGATGACGATGTAGTCGTAGTGCTTCATGGAGATTCCGTGCTGTGTCTAAGCGGCCCGAATGCCGCACCGGCCATCTTGCCCTGTTCGCCGGCCAGAGGCCTGCGGCGGGGGCAATGCCGCCATCTCCGCGCCCAGACGACGGCCCGGTTGGCCGGCATATCGCCGCTTTGCAGGCCCGGGGGCAGCAGGCGTTTGGTGGCGAATGAACGGACGGCGGCGCGGCAGCCCGCGTTGCGCAGGGGGTGGGACGCACTGTCAAGAAAAGCGCAACGCGCAGTCAAGGCGCGGGCAGGTGCGGCCGCTAGGCTCCTGCATTGCCGGTACCCCCGGCACGGACCAGAAGAACAGCAAGTTGAAACGGGAGTGCATGTGAGAGAACGAGGCAGTCGCCTTCAGGCGGAATTTTCCAGGGCCATGATGTCGTGGGTGGTGGTATTCGGAGCCGGCCTGCATTGCGTCGCGGCCGTGGCCGCGCCGGCGCAGGGGCTGGTCATGACGGGCTACCAGACGCAGTCCAACGCTTGGTATACGTCCATGGTGACCGAATACACGTTCAGCGTGGGCGGCGTGGTGCAGCAAGGCGGCTCGCCGCCCTCCACTGCGGATTGGGTCACCCCTTCCAACTACTGGGATGACGGCTGGGGTCTCAACAGTTGGAACGAGGACTACACATACAGCTACCAGGGCCAGGTCCTGCGGACGACCGATCCCATGGGAATTCCCGCAGCGGCAGCCTGGGCCACGATCAGCTCCTTTCAGATCGAGGGGTCTTCCCTCCCGCGCCCCATCGACAGCACTGTTTTCCACTATTCGCTCGATGGCATCCAGACCCTGCTCGCCATGGACGCATCGTCCATCCCCGCCAATGCGGTCTGGGCGGGTCTGGCATCCCTGTCCGATGGGTGGCATGCAGCGCAAAACCCTGGGTTTGCCGGCTATGTGCTGGGCCGCCCGGTCTTCAGTCTGGCTCCCGTCGTCGACCCGCAGGCGGGCGGCGTGACGGCCAAGGCCCGCGTGGCGCTGGACCGGGACGGCACGGGTTACTGGCAGGTGCTTGCTGCGGCCGCAGCGGCGCCGGATGCCGCCACGCTGCAGGCCGGCGGCTCCCCGGTCGGCATGACGGCAGGCGTGGTCCACGATATCGATATCGGGGGGCTGGCGGTGAATACGGCCTACAGGCTGCACTTCATCGCCAGGGATGGCGCAGGCCGCGTGCAGCCGGACGTGGCCAGCGTGCCCTTCACCACGCTCAGGCGGGAGCAGAGCATCGACTTTGCGCAGCCGTCGGCGCAAACCTTCGGCACGACATTCACGCCCGTTGCAACGGCTACCTCCGGCCTGGCCGTGACGTTTTCCGCATCTGCGCCAGAGGTTTGCACCGTCGATGCCGCAGGGGTGTTCAGCTTCCATTCCGCAGGCACTTGCACGATGACGGCCCGGCAGGGCGGCGACGCGACCTATGGTCCCGCCCCCGAGGTGGCTTACCCGGTGACGGTGCAGCCTGCTGCGCAGAACATCGTCTGGAGCATGCCGGCGCCCCTGGTCGTGGATGCACGGGTGGCTCTGAGCGCCGCCGGCGGTGGCTCGTCCCAGGCCGTGCAGTTCAGCTCCCTGACGCCGGCGGCGTGCTCCGTCAGCGGTGCCGAGGTGTCCGGCAGGCTGGCGGGTACGGACAACTGCCTGCTGGCCGCCGATCAGCAGGGGGATGCCAACCATCTGCCTGCGGCCCGGCAAGTCCTGTCCCTGAGCATCGGCAAGGGCGCGCAGGCCATTGCCTTCACTTCCGTGGCGCCAGCGGCCGCCAAGGTGGGCGATACCTATGCCGTGGCAGCAACGGGCGGGGCTTCCGGCAAGGCGGTGGTGTTCTCCGTGGATGCGGCGACGGCTGCCCATTGCACCATCGCGGGCGGTTCTGTCTCCTTCATTGCGCCGGGACCCTGCCGCATCCTGGCAGACCAGGCCGGCGATGCGAACTACGAGGCGGCGGCAAGGCAGCAGCAAAGCGTGCAGATCGCCCAGGCCACAACCACCCTGGCGATCACCTCCACCCCCAACCCTTCCCGGCCCGGCGACGATGTGACCATCAGCGTGTCGGCCGTGACCGGGGCGCAGGACCGACGGGGGGCGCTGCGGGCGATGGCGGCGGCGCTCCCCTCGGGCAGCATCACGGTCTCGTACAACGGGGCGCAGCTGGGGTCGGCGCCCCTGGTTGGCGGCGCCGCCAGCATCACGGTCCGGCTGCCCGTGGCGGCCGGATCCCACGGCCTTGTGGTCGACTACAGCGGGGATGCAGTCCACGCCCCGATGAGCCAGGGCTTCACACAGGCCGTGGTGGCGGCGCCGGTGCCCACGCCTGTGCCGGCCCTGCATACCGTGGCGCTGGTCATGCTGAGCCTGCTGGCTGCCGGGATGGGGGCCGGCAGGCTGCGCAGGGGCCGCAGGGGCCGCATGGGCCGGTAGGCCGGGCTGCCGGGCGGCATGAACCCCGGCGCGGCGCCTCAGGCGGCAGCGATGCGCCGGGCGATGGCCTGGCCCACCTCGGTGGTGCTGGCCGTGCCGCCCAGGTCGGGCGTGCGCGGGCCGCTCCTGATGACTTCCTCGATGGCCGAGACGATGGCGTCGTGCGCCGCGCGGCCTGCGCCCTGGCCGTGGGTCAGGAAGTCCAGCATCAGCGCCGCCGACCAGACCATGGCGATGGGGTTGGCGATGTTCTTGCCGTAGATGTCGGGCGCCGAGCCGTGCACGGGCTCGAACAGGCTGGGGAAGCTGCGGTCGGGGTTGAGGTTGGCCGAGGGGGCCAGGCCGATGGTGCCCGTGGTGGCCGGGCCCAGGTCGCTGAGGATGTCGCCGAACAGGTTGGTGGCGGCGACCACGTCGAAGCGGCCCGGCTGCAGCACGAAGCGCGCGGTCAGGATGTCGATGTGCTGCTTGTCCAGCGTGACTTCCGGGTAGGCCTTGGCCACGTCCTCGGCGCGCTGGTCCCACCAGGGCATGCTGATGGCGATGCCGTTGCTCTTGGTGGCCAGGGTGACGTGCTTGCGCTCGCGGCTGCGGGCCAGGTCGAAGGCGTACTTGAGCAGGCGCTCGGCGCCCTTGCGCGAGTAGACCGATTCCTGGATCACGATCTCGCGGTCCGTGCCCTCGTACATGATGCCGCCCAGCGAGGTGTACTCGCCCTCGGTGTTCTCGCGCACCACGTAGTAGTCGATGTCGCCGGGCTTGCGGCCGGCCAGCGGGCAGGGCACGCCCTCGAACAGGCGAACGGGGCGCAGGTTGATGTACTGGTCGAACTCGCGGCGGAACTTGAGCAGCGAGCCCCACAGCGAGACATGGTCGGGCACGGTGGCGGGCCAGCCCACGGCGCCGAAGAAGATGGCATCCATGCCGGACAGCTGCGCCTTCCAGTCGTCGGGCATCATTTTTCCGTGGGCCAGGTAGTAGTCGCAGTGGGCCCAGTCGAAATGGTGGAATTCGAGCTTGATCGCAAAGCGGCTGGCGGCAGCTTCCAGGGCGCGCAGGCCTTCGGGCATGACTTCCTTGCCAATGCCGTCACCGGCGATGACGGCGATCTTGAATGTGTCTTGCATGGTGTCTGTCCTTGGATCGAATGGATGGATATGAAGCGGCGCCGCTGACAGCCTGGCCGCATGCATGGCATTGTTGGCTGCGCCAGGGCTAAATACAATCGGCCAACTGTGGTTCCATTATTTACAGATCGTGAATAAACAGCCGTCTCCCGAAGACCTGCGCGTCTTCACCGTGGTGGCCCGCAAATCCGGCTTTGCCGCTGCGGCCGAGGAATTGGGGGCTTCGCCCGCCTATGTGAGCAAGCGCATCCGCCTGCTGGAGGAAGAGCTGGGCGTGAAGCTGTTGCACCGCACCACGCGCCGCGTGGCCGTGACCGAGGAGGGCGAGCGCGTCTTCCACTGGGCGCAGCGCATCCTCGACGACATGGACCAGCTGATGCAGGAGGTGGCCATCACGCGCAGCGAGCCGCGCGGCCTGCTGCGCGTGAGCAGCAGCTTCGGTTTCGGGCGGCATGTGATCGCGCCCGCGCTTTCCAGGCTGGTGGAGCGCCATCCGGGGCTGCAGGTGCGGCTGGACGTGTTCGACCGGCTGGTGGATGTGGCGGGCGAGGGCTTCGATCTGGATGTGCGCGTGGGCGACGAGATCGCGCCCCACCTGATTGCGCGGCGCCTGGCCGACAACCACCGCGTGCTGTGCGCCGCGCCTGCCTACCTGGCGCGCCGTGGCACGCCGCGCACGCCGGCCGAGCTGTCGGCCCATGACTGCCTGGCCATCAAGGAGCGCGACCAGGCCTTTGGCGTGTGGCGGCTGCGCGCGGGCGCGGCCGAGCAGGCGGTGAAGGTCACGGGGCCGCTGTCGGCCAACAACGGCGAGATGGTGGTGCAGTGGGCCGTGGACGGTCGCGGCATTGCGCTGCGCTCGCTATGGGATGTGGGCGCCCATCTGCAGGCCGGGCGCCTGGTGCAGGTGTTGCCCGAATGGCGGCAGGAGGCCAATGTCTGGGCTGTGTATCCGACGCGGCTGCAGCTGTCGGCCAAGGTGCGGGTGTGCGTGGAGTTCCTGCAGGAACATTTCAAGAAGGAGTGGATGGCAGCCGCTCCCTGAGCGGGGCGGCTGCTGCAGCGGACTGGCCGGGGATCAGCCTGCCAGGGCGGCCTTCACTGCGGCGGAGACCTGGCCCATGTCGGCCTTGCCTGCCAGTTGCGCCTTGACCGCGCCCATGACCTTGCCCATGTCGCCGGGGCCGGATGCGCCCAGTTCGGCCACGATGGCCTTGACGGCGGTGGCCACTTCCTCGGCCGACATGCGCTCGGGCAGGTAGGCGGTCAGCACGGCCATCTCGGCCTTTTCCTTGTCGGCCAGGTCCTGGCGGCCCGCGCCCTCGAAGGCGGCGATGCTGTCCTTGCGCTGCTTGATCAGCTTGTCCACGATGGCGATGACGGCGGCGTCGTCCAGCTCGATGCGCTCATCGACTTCCTTTTGCTTCATCGCTGCCTGCAGCAGGCGGATGGTGCCCAGGCGCTCGCTGTCCTTGGCGCGCATGGCGGTCTTCATGTCTTCGGTGATCTGGGCCTTGAGGCTCATGGCTTTTCTCCTGAGGTGATGGCGTCGGAAAACACGGAACAAAAAAACAAAAAACCCGCGCCTGGCGTCCCGAGCGCGGGTTTTGCGGCTGACGAGAGCCGGCTGGTCAAGGGCTGATCAGTACAGCTTCTTGGGCAGCTGCATGCTGCGAACGCGCTTGTAGTGACGCTTGACGGCGGCAGCCTTCTTGCGCTTGCGTTCGGCAGTGGGCTTCTCGTAGAACTCGCGAGCGCGCAGGTCGGTCAGCAGGCCGAGCTTTTCGATAGTGCGCTTGAAGCGGCGCAGGGCAACTTCATAGGGCTCGTTTTCTTTTACGCGGATGGTGGTCATTAGCTAGATTTCCAGATATCTGTGCTGACAGCGGGTTCCCGGGAAGATCGGGCCTGAGAGCCATGTTCAGCGGTTGGTCCCCGTCCAAAGTTAACTAGTATTGGCCGACGGGGCGATTGCCAGCAAAGCGGGCGATTATACGCGAGACGAAAGCGGTCTGACAAATCAGGCAGAAGGCAAGGCCTGCGCACAGGCGTGCCCACTGGCCCAGGCCCATTGGAAGTTGTATCCCCCGAGCCAGCCGGTGATATCCACCACTTCGCCAATGCAGTACAGGCCCGGCTGGGTCTTGCATTCCATGGTCTGCTGCGAGAGCGCCCGCGTGTCCACGCCGCCCAGCGTCACTTCCGCCTTCTTGTAGCCTTCCGTGCCCGTGGGCACGATCTCCCAGCGTGACAGGCGCTCGGCCAGCTGGTTCAGGGCCTTGTCGGAGGCTTCGGCGATGGGGCGCTGCCAGGCAGCATCCTGCTGCACCCAGGCATCGGCCAGTCGCGAGGGCAGCCACTGCGCCAGTTCATTGGCGATGAGCTTGCGCGAGCGCGACTTGGCCCTGAGCAGCTCGCCCTGCAGGTCCACCTCGGGCGCGAGGTTGATGCTCAGGGGCGTGCCGGGCTTCCAGTAGCTCGATATCTGCAGCACGGCCGGGCCCGACAGGCCCCGGTGCGTGAACAGCAGGTCTTCCATGAAGGCCATGCGCTCTTTCTTGCTGCCGGTGCTGATCTCCACGGGCAGGGCCAGGCCCGCGAGCTGGGCGTAGGGGGCCCAGGCGTCGCCATCGAAGGTCAGCGGCACCAGGCCCGGCGTGCGTTCGACCAGGGGCAGGCCGAATTGCTGGGCCAGGCGGTAGCCGAAGTCGGTGGCGCCGATCTTGGGGATGGACAGGCCGCCCGTGGCGATGACCAGGCTGGGCGCCTGCACGGCGCCCCGGCTGGTCTGCAGGCGGTATTGGCCGTCCGAGTGCGCCACGGAATCGACCTTGCAGGGCTGCCAGCGCTGCACGCCGCCGGCCTGGCATTCGGCCAGCAGCATGGCGATGATGTCTTCGGCCGAGCGGTCGGCAAACAGCTGGCCCTTGTGCTTTTCATGGTGGGCGATGCCGTGCCTGTCCATGAGCGCAATGAAGTCGGCCGGCGTGTAGCGCGACAGGGCCGAGCGGCAGAACTGCGGATTGCCGCCCACGAAGTGCTTGTGGGGCGCGCGCACGTCCAGGTCGCGGTTGGTGAAGTTGCAGCGGCCACCGCCCGAGATGCGGATCTTCTCTGCCACCTTCTCCGCGTGGTCCAGGAGCAGCACCGACAGGCCACGCTGTCCGGCCTGGGCCGCGCAGAACAGACCGGCCGCGCCGGCGCCGATGACGATGGCGTCGAAAGAGAGGGAAGAGGTCACAAAAACGTCACTCGGGGGGCAAAAGGGCGCCCATTCTCGCGCAATGGCGCTTTTTCCTAGAATCCCGTGATGAATTTCCCATCGCACCAGCTGAGCATGACTGTGCTCATGTCGCCCGACATGGCGAACTTTTCGGGCAACGTCCATGGCGGCGCCGTTCTCAAGCAGCTCGACCAGGTGGCCTATGCCTGCGCCAGCCGCTACGCGGGCCGCTATGTGGTCACGCTGAGCGTGGACCAGGTGATGTTCCTGCAGCCCATCCACGTGGGCGAGCTGGTGACGTTCCTGGCCAGCGTCAACCACACGGGCAAGTCGTCGATGGAGATCGGCATCAAGGTGGTGGCCGAGGACATCCGCACCCAGGTGGTGCGCCATGTGAACAGCTGCTTTTTCACCATGGTGGCCGTGGACGAGAACAAGCAGCCGGCCGCCGTGCCGACGCTGGTGCCGTCCAACGACGAGGAAAGGCGCCGCTGGCAGGCTGCGCTGATCCGCAAGGACCTGCGCCGCGAGCTGGCCCAGCGCTTCGAGCAAAGCCGCGTGACGGCCAGCAGCACTGTCAGGCCGGGCTGAGCGTGGAGGGCGCGGCGGGCGGCGGATGCCAGGTGCCGGGCGTGCCGCCCTGCAGCTCGTTCCGCACCTGTTCGATGACGCGCCTGAGGTCTTCCATGGCAGCCGGCTTGGACAGCACCTCGTCGGCGCCGGCCTGCAGGTAGCGCAGCGCTTCGGAGGCTTCGGGGCTGGCGGTCAGCGCGATCACGCGGCAGCGGCGCAGCTGGTTTTCGGCCTCGCGCTGGCGCAGGCGCCGGATGAACTCGAAGCCGTCCATGAGCGGCATGCGTCCATCGGTGATGATGAGATCGAAGGACTCGACCAGGCAGCGTGCCCAGGCTTCCTGTCCATCGCCGGCCAGGCAGATGCCGTGGCCCAGCGCGGCCAGCTGGCTCTTGAGCAGCTCGCGGTTGAACAGATAGTCTTCCACGGCCAGGATTCTGAGGTCGGACCCGGACCCGGGCTGTGATGCGGGCAGGGGCTCGGCACTGGCCTGGGGCTTTCCTTGCAGCGCCACCGAGGCGGGCAGGACCAGGGGCAATATTCCCTCTGACGCGGGCGTGACGTCGGCCTGCATGCGGTGGTCCGGCTCCACCAGTGGCAGGCTCAGCCTGACCGTGAAGCGCGAGCCTCGGCCCGGTGCGCTGTCCACCGTGATGGTTCCCCCCATGTGCTCCAGCAGGCGCCGCGTGATGCTCAGGCCCAGGCCGCTGCCAAAGGCCCTGTCCTGGTGGGCGCCTTCCACCTGCGAGAAGGGCTGGAACAGCCGGGCCTGGTCCTGCGGCGCAATGCCGATGCCCGTGTCCTCGACCTCCATCTGCAGCAGCAGGCGGTCATGCCGGCTGGCGCCATGCGCGCGCAGGGTGACGCTGCCGCGCTCGGTGAACTTGATGGCATTGCTGAGCAGGTTGAACAGCACCTGCTTGAGGTGAAGCGGGTCGGCCGTCACGCTGTGGTCCACGCCGCTGCCCACTTCGGTGCGCAGCGACAGCCGCTTGCCGTGGGCCAGGCCTTGCAGCAGCGGGGCCATGTCTTCGATCAGCGGGCGCAGTGCCACGGGCTGGAGCGTGGAGTCGATATGGCCCGACTCGATGCGGTGCAGATCCAGCACATTGCCCAGCAACAGCAGCATGCCCTGGGCGGCCTTGTGGGCGGAGGCCAGCATATCGCGGTGGGGCAGGCCGAGCTTTTCCCGGTCCTGCGCCAGTTCCAGCAGGCCGATGACGGCGCTCAGCGGCGTGCGTATCTCGTGGCTGGTGGTGGACAGAAACAGGCTCTTGGCCTGGTTGGCGGCCTCGGCGCGCCGCTCGGCCCGGCGTGTCCTGCGCATCTGGCGGCTCAGGTAAAAGCCCCAGACCAGGGAGATGACCGTGACCAGGGCCAGCGCCCCGGCCAGCAGCAGCAGGCGCTGGCGGTGCTCGCGCCAGAAGCTCGCGCCGTTGCCGTTATGGTGCGGTGCCCAGTGGTGGACGATCTCGGCCACCTCTTCGGGTGCGATGGACAGCTGGGCCTTTTCCAGGATGCCCAGCAGTTCAGGTTCGGCGGCGTGCACGGCCAGGCTGATGGGGCGGGTGTAGTCGTCCAGGATGCCGGTGAGCTGCAGCCGGCTGCCCAATTGCTGGGCGTTGGCATAGCGCGCCGCGTAGTCGTTGCCCACGAAGGCATCGCTGTCATTGGCCGCCACGCTGGCCAGGGCCTGGGTCAGGTCGGCATACAGCTGCAGCCGTATGCTCGGATGCTCCCTGCGCACCGTGCTTTCGAGAAAGAAGCCCGCCACCATGGCCACGCGCTTGCCCTCCAGTCCTTGGAGGTGGTGTATGGGCTTGTCGCGCGGGTGCCTGCGTTGGCCTCGGGCCGGGCCATCACCACGACCGTGCTGCGCAGATAGGGCGGCAGCAGCCTGATATCGGGCGAGGCTGTGGGCGGCGAGGTGTACGCCGGGGTGAGCAGGGCCTTGCCGGAGCCCAGCATGGTTTCGAGTTCGGAATAGTTGCGCGCGGCGATGTACTCGAACTGCAGGCCGGCGCGGCGGCTGATCAGGTCCAGGTAGTCGGGGCCGATGCCCTGGGCCTGGCGGTCGGCATCGAGCTGTCCCAGCGGACCCAGCGAGCCGTTGAGGACCACGGGAATGCGCGGATGGGCATCCAGCCACTGCTTTTCCGAGGGCGTCAGCGCCACGCGGTCGCCGCCCAGCAGCGGGCGGCGGCTTCCACTCCAGCTGCGCAGGATGTCGTCGCCGTGCTGCACGGTGATGCTGGGCAGGGCCTGGTCCAGGTAGGCCTTCAGCTGTGCATCGCCATGCCTCACCAGCATGCCGAAGCCACGGCTTTCTATGGGCGCAAAGCCCTGCACGCGCAGGTTGAGCAGGTAGTTGGCCTGGATCAGGTAGTGCACCGTGACCGTGTCGCCGACGAAGCCGTCGATCTCGCCCAGGCTCAGCGCCTCCAGCGCGCGGCGGGGTGTTTCATAGGTCAGCAGCTCGCTGAGGGGGTAGGCGGCAGCCACCTGGGAGCGCAGCAGCTGGTCGGGCGTCATGGCCAGCCGCGCACCCCGGCGCCGGGCGTCGAAGGGGGCATTCGACGGGGAGACCAGCACGGGCTGGCTGGGCAGGTAGGGCACGCTCAGGGCCAGGTCGGCGCGCTCGGCTTCCAGCTCGGTGCCGCCGCAGGCCAGGTCGATCTCGCCGCGGCGCAGCGCATCGAGCACGGCCGCACGCGATCCATAGGACTTGAAGCGCACGGGCGTGGGAAAAAGCAGGCCCAGGTGGTCGGCCGTGATGCCCTGGAAGCGATCGCCATCGATCATGCCCAGCGGCGGATGGTCCGGCGTGGAAATGCCCAGCGTCAGCGGCCCGCGCGCCTGCAGCCATTGGCGGTGCGCAGGCGTGAGCCAGGGCTTGGCGCCTGCCGTGACGCGCGTGGCCAGCACCATGTCGGCGCCGCTGGCCAGGCCGGGCATGGGCATGGCCATGCCAAGTGCGCAGCCGGCCAGCAGTTGGGCCGCCAGGTGTCGGCATGCCGGCCACCATGCCTGCGTCGCTGTGGAAGTGAGAGTACGGCTTGATGTTTTCATTGAATCCCCCGGTGGCGCTGCCGCCGTCCGGCGCAGCTGACGGCCTGCGAAAACGGTCTAGACGCTGTTTTCGGCAACCAACAGGAGATTTTTAATGAAAACTAATGATTTTATCTATCGATAGATTTTTTCTTTGTTGCAGCTCGGCACTCAGGCGGCAGCAACCGCAGGGTTGGGCTGCTCCTGGGGTTCGGCCATTGCCCGAATGCCATGGACCACATCTCCAACGACGATGACGCTGGGGCTGCCCAGTCCGGTGTCGGCAATGCATTGCACAAGCGTGTCCAGCGTGGCCAGTGCATGGCGCTGCTGCGGCAGGCTGGCGTGCTGGATCACGGCCACGGGCGTGGCGGCGGGCAGGCCGTGCAGCAGCTCGGCGCGGATGTGTTCCACGCTGCTCACGCCCATGTAGATCACCAGGGTGAGCCGGGCATCGCGCGCGGTGGCGGCCAGCTGGCGCCAGTCCGTGCCGCTGTCGCCGGGCTTGGCGTGGCCGGTGATGAAGACCACGCCGTGCGCCCGGTCGCGGTGCGTGAGCGGCGCGCCCAGGCTGGTGAGCCCGGCCAGGCCGGCCGTGATGCCGTTGACGACCTGGACCTCGACGCCGGCCTCGCGCAGATGTTCCACCTCTTCGCCGCCGCGCCCGAAGATGAAGGGGTCGCCGCCCTTGAGGCGCACCACCGTCTCGCCATCCTGCACGGCGGACAGCATGAGCTTTTCGATGAAGGCCTGGGGCGTGCTCTTGCAGCCGCCGCGCTTGCCCACGTAGACGATGCGCGCCGTGGGCGAGGCATGGGCCACGATGGCATCGCTGACCAGGTCATCGACCAGCAGCACGGTGGCCGTCTGTATGGCCTTGAGGGCCTTGATGGTCAGCAGCTCCGGGTCGCCGGGGCCGGCGCCGACCAGGGTGCAGCTGCCGCGCCGGGCGGTGTTTGCGGGGGGGTGGGACGGGGTCGTCATGGCGGGGCTCCGTTTTTCTGGGGTGTTCAGCGAATCTGATCGGCAAGGTGGACGATGTGTTCCACCTGGCGCGTGAGCGCCGGCGGCACGGGCAGGCGGCCCGCAAGCACGTCCTCGGTGTAGCGCGCCGTGGTGTCCACGTCGATCTCGGCGGGCAGGCCCGGGATTTCGGAGGCCGTGCCGCTTTGCTGCTCGGCCAGCAGTTGGTGGGCGCCTGCGACGAATCCGTCGTAGCGCGGCAGCCGGCGCGGGTCGGCCGCGACCTCGCCTTCCAGCCCGCGCGAGAGCAGCACATTCATGCCCAGCTTCCCGAAGGTGCCGTGCAGCATGGGCAGGTACTCGGGATGGGTGTAGGCCGTCACCAGCAAGGACGGGCCGTCGCAGGGCGCCAGCAGCTTGACCACGCTGTGGCCCGGATTGCGCAGGCCGATGACCTCGCGCACGGACAGCAGCCGGGCCAGTGCCGGATGCAGGTGTTCGGTATGCAGATGGGCCACCTGGCCGCCATCGAGTGCCTGGGGTGCCTGCAGCGGCGCAATGCCCAGCGCCTGCAGCACATCGCTGGCCAGGATGCGCCGCGCCTCGGTGCGCATGCCGTGCAGCAGCACGGGCAGGCCTTCGCGCGCCAGCAGCAGGGCCAGCAGGGGCGTGAGCACGGGCAGGCGGCGCGCGCCGTTGTAGCTGGGCAGCACGATCACGGGGCGGCCATGGGCCGAGGCGGGAAAGCGCGCGGCGCGCGCATGCACGGCATCCAGGAAGCCGCTCATCTCCTCGACCGTCTCGCCCTTGATGCGCATGGCGATGCAGAAGGCGCCGATCTCCAGATCGGTGACGCCCCCGTCCAGCACCTGGCCGAACAGGTCGGCGGCCTGCGCGCGCTCCAGCGCCTTGGCTCCGCGTGCGCCGCGGCCTATTTCCTTGATGTATTGGCTGATGCCCATGGCGTGGTGATCGTGGGTGGAATCCTGTGGGCGCATATTTTCCCGCAGGTTTCATTACTTTTCGCTATATATGCAAACCTGTCGTTCCATGGCCTCTTTCATGCCGCCTGCGGGCTGGGCGCAACGGGGGATGTGGCGCACCAGGCGCTTGAGTTCAGGCAGGCAGGAGCCGCA
The DNA here is from genome assembly GCF_018437695.1 of Delftia sp. WY8. NCBI lineage: Bacteria > Pseudomonadati > Pseudomonadota > Betaproteobacteria > Burkholderiales > Comamonadaceae > Delftia > Delftia sp. WY8. The sequence continues at coordinate 1,538,148 of NZ_CP049795.1, read as the reverse complement.
GTTGGTGCCGCAGCGCAACTGGCCTTGCAAAGCGGCCAGGCGGGCATCGTCGCTGCCCTCGCAGCGCGCAAGCACGCCTTCGATGGCGGCCTCGTCCACGTCGAAGCACGCGCAGACCTGGCGCGTGCGCTGCGCCAGGGGCAGCGGTGCCGAGGCCGAGGACATGAGCAGCAGGCGCCCATAGTCCTGGGCCGGCAACTGGTCCTTCAGCAGGGTGCCCAGCCAGCTGCCGGCGCGCGTGTCTCCGGCCAGCAGCAAGGCTTCGACCGTGGTGGACAGGCTGGTGCGGTCCAGCCGCAGCGCACGGCTGTGCTGGCGGCGGCGGTCGCTGTAGCGCAGGGTGTCGGCGGCATCCAGGCCCAGCAGGGACTCGATCTGCGCGATGAGGGCGTCGTCGGGCGCCTCATGCGCGGCGGCGCGCAGCAGCACGCCGTGGCGGGCGCGGGCAGCGTCCTGCAGCGGCACGGCATTGCCGAAAGGCACGCAGCTGGCAAAGCCGAAGTGCGGCATGAGGGCGGACAGCTGCTCGCGCACGGCCAGCACGCGGTCCTCGGGCAGCCAGGCCATGGCCAGCAGGGTCCAGGGCAGAGCGGCCTTTTGCAGCTTGACGGCCGTGTGCTTGAGTTCAGGCTGCTTGGATGCGGGGCAAAAGGCCGGCGTGGTCAGTGCGTTGAGGCCCCCCGTGGCCGTGCCGCCCAGGTACTCGCCGCCCCAGTGCATGGCCATGAAGAGCTGGGAGGGCGCGAGCGTGGCATCGGGCTGCACCGGCACCAGCAGGGCACCGCGGCGGCTGCTCACCTGCACCAGGTCGCCCGCGCGCAGGCCGCGCTCGGCCATGTCCTGCGGATGCATCTGCACACTGGGCTCGGCAGCCTGGCCGAACAGTCGTCCCAGCTGGCCCGTGCGGCTCATGCCGTGCCACTGGTCGCGCAGCCGGCCCGTGGTCAGGCTGAAGGGGTAGCTCGCATCGGGCGACTCGGCCAGCGGCTGCCAGGGCAGCAGGGCAAAGCGGGCGCGTCCATCGGGCGTGGGAAAGCGGCCGTCTTCGTAGAGCCGTGCGCGGCCCAGGGCTGCGCCTTCGGGCAGCGGCCATTGCTGGGGGCCTTGCGCGTCCAGCAGATCCCAGGACAGGCCGGTGATGTCCAGGTCACGCCCGCGCGTGCTTTCGCGGTGCTCGTTCCAGATGGCTTCGGCGCCTGCGGCGCCGTCCTCGGTGTCGTAGGGGAAGAGGCTGGGCCGGCCCGGGCGCAGCCGCGTTTCCATGCGCCGCGCGCAGTCCACGGCGATGCGCCAGTCATGGCGCGCGGCGCCCGGCGCGGCCACGGCGGGGCGCACGCGCGAGATGCGCCTTTCGCTGTTGGTCACCGTGCCGATCTTCTCGCCCCAGGTGGTGGCGGGCAGCAGCAGGTCGGCGTAGGCGCAGGTGGCGGTGGTGGCAAAGGCCTCCTGCACGATGACGAATTCGGCCCGCTGCAGTGCGCGCCGCACCAGGGCCTGGTCGGGCATGCTTTGCGCGGGGTTGGTGCAGGCTATCCACAGTGCGCGGATCTCGCCCTCGGCGGCGGCCTCGAACATCTCCACGGCGGTCTTGCCGGGCCGTGATGGCACGGCGTCCACGCCCCACAGTGCGGCCACTTCGGCGCGGTGGGCCGGGTTGGCCAGGTCGCGGTGGGCCGACAGCAGATTGGCCAGCCCGCCCACCTCGCGCCCACCCATGGCATTGGGCTGGCCCGTGAGCGAGAACGGTCCCGCGCCTGCGCGCCCGATCTGGCCCGTGGCCAGGTGCAGGCCGATCAGCGCGGCGTTCTTGGCCGTGCCGTTGCTGCTCTGGTTCAGGCCCTGGCAGTACAGGCTGAGCGTTGCGCCACGGGCGGCGCCGTCCCGCGCATCTCCTCCCAGCGCGAACCACTGCGCGGCCTGGAAAAGGTCGTGGCGGGGCAGGCCGCAGACCTCGCTCACGCGCTCGGGCGTGGCCTCCCGCACCAGGGCCTGCAGGTCGGCAAAGCCGCTGGTGTGGCGCGCGATGTAGGCCCGGTCCAGCCAGCCTTCCAGCTCCATGATGTGCAGCATGCCGTGGAACAGCAGGGTGTCGCTGCCGGGGCGCAGCGGCAGGAAGAGGTCGGCCATGCCGGCCGTGTCGGTGCGGCGTGGGTCGGCCACGATGATCTTCATCTGCGGCCGCGCGGCACGCGCCTGCTCTATGCGCCGCGTGAGCACGGGATGGGCCCATGCCGCGTTGCTGCCCACGATGAACAGGCAGTCCGCATGGTCCACGTCCTCGTAGCAGGCCGGCGGCGCGTCAGCGCCCAGCGTGGCCTTGTAGCCCGCCACGGCGCTGCTCATGCACAGGCGCGAGTTGGTGTCGATGTTGTTGGTGCCGATCAGGCCCTTGGCCAGCTTGTTGAAGACGTAGTAGTCCTCGGTCAGCAACTGGCCGCTCACATACAGGCCCACGGCATCGGGGCCGTGCTCCTGCACGATGGAGGCCAGCCTGCCGGCTGCCAGGTCCAGCGCGGCATCCCAGCTGATGTCCCGGGGCGCCGCCCCGCGCGTGGTGCGCAGGGCGGGCTGCAGCAGCCGGGTCTGCCGCGCCAGGGCGGGCGAGGCCGTCAGATGCAGCGTGCTGCCCTTGGTGCACAGGCGGCCGTGGTTGGCGGGGTGCGCCGGATCGCCACGCACGCCCGTGATGCGCGCACCATCGCTTTCGATGAGGACGCCGCAGCCTGTGCCGCAGTAGGGGCAGGTGGATCGGGTTTCTTGCATGGTGGGCCTGGGGTGGATGAGGGAAGGGCAGGGCACGGGGGCGGGCGCCGTCACGGGCCGCTGGCCGGGTCGGCCTGGCTGGCTTGACTTTCGCCGAACATGAGGCGGTCGCGCAGTTCCTGCACTGCCACGCCATCGCGCAACAGGCGGAAGTACCAGCCACCGTCCTCGGTGTCGCCATACAGGCAGGCGCCGACCAGTCTGTCGCCGCGCAGCACCAGCTTGCGGTACACGCCCGCGCCGGGGTCGCTGAGCACGATTTCCTCCGTGCCGTCGTCGCCGCGAAAGTCGCCTGCGCTGAACAGATGAATGCCCGTGACCTTGAGCTTGGCCGAGGTCTGCGAGCCCGGGTAGCGGCCGATGCCGATTTCGGCCAGGTGGTTGGCCAGCACCTTGCCCTGCTCGAACAGCGGCGCCACCAGCCCGTAGGCCACGCCCCGGTGCGCCGCGCATTCGCCCACGGCATAGATGCGCGGGTCGGTCACGGTCTGCAGCGTGTCGCTGACCACGATGCCGCGCTGCACGTGCAGGTGCATCTGCTCGGCCAGCGCGGTCTCGGGCCGGATGCCCACGGCCATGACCACGAGCGAGGCCGGCGCATCGCGCCCGTCCTGCAGGTGCACGCAGGCCACGCGGCCCTGGCCGTCGCCCGTCAGCGCGCGGGTCTGGGCCTGCATCAGAAAGCGCATGCCGCGCTCGGCCAGCGAGGCCTGCAGCAAGGCGGCGGCGGTCTCGTCCAGCTGGCGGTCCAGCAGGCGCTCGCCCGCATGCACCACGGTAACCTCCATGCCGCGCTTCATGAGGCCGTTGGCGGCCTCCAGGCCCAGCAGGCCGCCGCCGATGACCACTGCCTGGCGGTGGCTGGCGGCCGCCGCGATCATGGCCTGGGTGTCGGCAATGTCGCGGTAGCCGAGCACGCCTTCCAGCTCGCGCCCGGGCACGGGCAGCATGAAGGGGCGCGATCCCGTGGCCAGGATCAGGCGGTCGTACCCGGCGCTCACGGGCTGTCCGGCCGCGTCCACGGCGTGCACCACGCGGCGCGCCCGGTCCACCGCATGCACGCGGCAGCCTGCATGCAAGGTGATGCCGTGCCGGGCATACCAGGACCAGTCGTTGAGGATGATTTCGTCCAGCTGCTGCTCGCCCGCCAGCACCGGCGACAGCATGATGCGGTTGTAGTTGGGGTGCGGCTCGGCGCCGAACACGGTGATCTCGTAGAGGTCGGGCGCGATCCTGAGCAGCTCTTCCAGCGTGCGCACGCCGGCCATGCCGTTGCCCACCATCACCAGCCTGGATTTCTTCATTGCGCCCCCGCATCGGTTCGAAAAGCAAAAAGGCGTCATCCCCACTGCGCGGCTGCTGCCTGCGCGCGGGTTGACGCCTTTGTCCCTGGGGCAGCGGCACCTCGTTGCGCCTTGCCCCCATGGCCTGCAATGGCCACGCACGGGATGAAGCAAGCGGCATGCCAGGGCGCGCAGCCCTGCGCGGGCGCTGTCCTCGGGGCTGCCGCCCGGCGGCCGAGCCATGGTGGTGCGTCGCATGCCTCAAGGCGGTGCGCCCGCTATCGAGAGCGCGCAATCAGATGTCTGAATCGAATGGAGGTTTTGTGGCGATTTGTTTCAAATGCGACGAATCGGGGTACAACAAGCCACCGGGTCCTGCAGTAAGCCAGGGCCGCAATGACGTGAAGGATTTTTCTTCTTCAAGGGACCACGCCTATGAGAGTGAATCTGCCAGTCAGCACGCGTGAATACGCATTTCCCAAGGGCCAGACCCTGGTGTCCACCACGGACCTGAAGGGGCGCATCCTCTACTGCAACCCGATGTTCATCGAGGTCAGCGGCTACGAGCGCGAAGAACTGCTGGGCCAGCCCCACAACATGATCCGCCACCCCGACATGCCCGAGGAAGCCTTCCGCGACATGTGGGCCACCATCTCGGCCGGCCTGCCCTGGTCGGCGCCCGTGAAGAACCGGCGCAAGAACGGCGACTTCTACTGGGTCATGGCCAATGTCACGCCGCTGATGGAAGGCGACCGGCCCTCGGGCTACATGTCGGTGCGCACCGAGGCCACGCGCGAGCAGACGGATGCGGCCGAGCGCCTCTACGCCACCATGCGCGCCGAAAAGGACGCAGGGCGCAAGGTCCACGTGCTGCGCGCCGGCCATCTGGTGCGCAACAACCTGCGCGGACGCCTTGCCAGCGCGCTGAGCCTGGGCCTGGCAGGCAAGCTGGTGCTGATCTTCTTCCTGGTGGTGGCGGCAGCCTTTGGCGCGGCGATGGCGGGAGGGCACACGCTGGATGCATGGTCCGCGCTGGCCTGGCTGGCGGTCTGCATCTTCACGGGGCTGGCCGGGGCCTGGGCGTACCGGCTGACCGTGGCGCCGCTGGCGCAGATGGTGCTGCAGGCCAACCGCCTGGCGGCCGGCGACCTGACGCAGACCATACGCATCACGCGCAAGGACGTGGTGGGCGATCTGCAGAAGGCGCTGAGCCAGCTCAATGTGAACCTGCTGTCCATCGTGCGCGATGCGCGCGAGGAAAGCGACAAGATGCAGATCTCCACGCGGGAAATCGCGCAGGGCAACCAGGACCTGTCCGCGCGCACGGAAACCCAGGCCGGCAACCTGCAGCAGACGGCGGCGTCGATGGAGGAGATCACGGGCACGGTCAAGCACACGGCCGAGTCGGCGCGCCAGGCCACGGACCTGGCCACCCAGGCCAGCGAGGTGGCCGAGCGCAGCAGCGGCGCCGTCGACGGCGTGGCGGCCACCATGAAGCAGATCCAGGCCGCGTCGGGGCGCATCGGCGAGATCACGCAGCTCATCGACTCCATCGCCTTCCAGACCAACATCCTGGCGCTGAACGCCGCCGTGGAGGCCGCGCGCGCGGGCGACCAGGGCCGGGGCTTTGCGGTGGTGGCGGCCGAAGTGCGCAGTCTCTCGCAGCGCACGCAGGCAGCGGCCAAGGAGATCCGCGAACTCATAGACGACTCCGCCGCCAAGGTGCTGGATGGCAATCAGCGCACCGAGGTCGCGCAGAAAACCATGACCGAATCGCTGGACCTGGTGCGGCGCGTGAACCTGCTGATCGGCGAAATCCACAGCGCCTCCAACGAGCAGCTCAGCGGCATCTCGCAGGTCAACGCGGCCGTGGCGCATCTGGACAACATCACGCAGCAGAACGCGGCGCTGGTGGAGCAGAACGCGGCATCGGCCATGGCCTTGCAGGCCCAGGCGCAGACCGTGTCGGAGACCGTGCAGGTCTTCCGGCTGGACGCCACGGCCCGGGCACCGGCGGCCGTGGCCGACGCAGTGGCGCTGCGCCGGTCCATGAAGGCGCAGGCGCCGCTGCCGCCGCTGCGGCCGCCGCGCACCCAGCCGCAGCCGGCGCTGACCACGGGCTGAGCGCGATCCGGGCGCTGGAAAACATCGTTGACACTTGGGGCGCTGCGCCGCCATGCCCGCTGCACCGGCCGGCGCTACCATGTGACTTTGTGTTGACCGGGCGACCGGATGAAGGAACGACCATGAACTCCAGCTCTTCCCTGGCCGCCGAACTGATGGCCCAACTGCAGGGCGCGCCCATGCAGCAGATGGCAGACCAGATCGGCGCCAGCCCCGCTCAGACCGAAAGTGCCGTGGGCGCGGCCCTTCCCGTGCTGCTGGGGTCGCTGGGCCGCAATGCGGCCGATCCGCAGGGCGCGGCCAATCTCTTCGGCGCGCTGCAGCGCGACCACGGCGCGGCCAGCGGTGGCGCCGGCGGGCTGGATCTGGGAGGCCTGCTGGGCTCGCTGCTGGGCGGCGGCGCAGGCGCAGGCGGCAATGCGGGCGGCGGGCTCGACGGCGCAGCCATCCTGGGCCATATCCTGGGCGGCAACCAGCAGCGCGCGCAGGACGGACTGGGCCAGGCCACGGGCCTGGGCAGCGGCGGCGCGGCCCAGCTGCTGCAGCTGCTGGCCCCCATCGTCATGTCCTTTCTTGCACAGCGCGTGAGCGCAGGCGGCATGGATGCCGGCGGCCTGGGCCAGGTGCTGGGCCGCGAGCATGCGCAGGCGCAGCAGCAGGGCGGTCTGGGTGGTGGTTTGCTGGGCAGCCTGCTCGATCAGGATGGCGACGGCCAGGTAGGTCTCAGCGATCTGATGAAGATTGGTGGCAGTCTGTTGGGCGGTCGTCGCTGAAGGGCCGCATTCACTGAATCGGGCAGGGCCGGTGCGTGTGCATACACGCGCTGGCCCTGTTGCTTTTTGGGCGCAGTTCGGATGACACTAGAACCGAATTGGCGAACGACTGAAAGGCACCCATGACAGCAGTTGCAGACATTCTCAAGTCCAAGGCCACCAGCGCGGTGTACAGCATCGCGCCTACCGATTCCGTGCTCGATGCGCTGCGGCTCATGGCCGACAAGGGCATTGGCGCCCTGCTCGTGATGGAGGGCAGCGAGATCGCCGGCATCGTCACCGAGCGCGACTACGCGCGCAAGATCGCGCTGCTGGGGCGCACCTCCGGCGCCACCCTGGTGCGCGACGTGATGACGCGCGACGTGCTGTTCGTCGGCCCCACCCAGACCACGCAGGAGTGCATGGCGGTGATGACCGAGAACCGGCTGCGCCACCTGCCCGTGGTGGACGAAGGCGGCAAGCTGCTGGGCCTGATCTCCATCGGAGACCTGGTCAAGGACATCATCTCCGAGCAGAAGTTCATCATCGAGCAGCTGGAGCACTACATCTCGGGCCGGCACTGAACCGGGGCTCGGCCTGCCCGCCATGGGCAGGGTCTCGAAGGCGGCAGGACCTGCGAAGGTTCAGGCCGCCTTTTCCACATGCCCCTGGCGTGTGTAGAGGAAATCGATCACGGCCTTGCGGCACTGGCGGTAGAGGTCGTCCTCGGCCAGCGCCACGCGGTTGCGCGGGCGGGCCAGGCCGACCTGCAGCACCTCGCCGATGGTGGCGGCCGGGCCGTTGGTCATCATCACGATCTTGTCGGACAGCAGCACGGCCTCGTCCACATCGTGCGTGACCATGACCACGGTGCTTTGCGTGCGCGCCACGATCTCCAGCAGCTCGTCCTGCAGCTTGGCGCGCGTGAGCGCATCGAGCGCGCCGAAGGGCTCGTCCATCAGCAGCACCTGCGGCTCCATCGACAGCGCGCGCGCAATGCCCACGCGCTGCTTCATGCCGCCCGATATCTCGCCGGGCCGCTTGTGCGCGGCATGGGTCAGGCCCACCAGTTCCAGCGCGGCCAGGGTGCGGGCCTTGAGCTGGGCGCGGCTTTCCGTGCGGCCATAGACGCGCTCCACGGCCAGGTGGATGTTGCCCTCGCAGGTCAGCCAGGGCAGCAGCGAGTGGTTCTGGAAGACCACGGCGCGCTCGGGTCCCGGGCCCTTGATCTCCTTGTTGGCGCACAGCAGCACGCCCGTGGTGGGCGTGGTCAAGCCCGCGATCAGGTTCAGCAGGGTGGACTTGCCGCAGCCCGAGTGGCCGATCAGCGAGACGAACTCGCCCCTGGCAATCGTCAGGTCAATGCCGCGCAGCGCGGGAAACAGGCCCTTGGCGGTCTTGAAGCTCTGCTCCACGCCCTGGATCTCGATGAACTTGGACGATGCATTCATGCCTTCACCTCTTCGAACGTAAATGCCGTTGCCAGCTTGACCAGGGCCATCTCCAGCAGCAGGCCCACGATGCCGATCACGAAGATCGCGATGATGATGTTCTTGACGTTGAGGTTGTTCCACTCGTCCCAGACCCAGAAGCCGATGCCCACACCGCCGGTGAGCATCTCGGCCGCGACGATGACCAGCCAGGCCGTGCCCACGGCCAGGCGCACGCCGGTCAGCATGTAGGGCAGCACGGCGGGGAACAGGATGGTGGTGGCGATCTTCCATTCGCTGAGGTTGAGCACGCGCGCCACGTTCATGTAGTCCTGGGGCACGCGCTGCACGCCCACGGCGGTGTTGATGAGCATGGGCCAGATCGAGCAGATGAAGATGGTCCAGATGGCCGCCGGGTTGGCGCCCTTGAAGACCAGCAGGCCTATGGGCAGCCAGGCCAGCGGCGACACCGGGCGCAGCAGGCTGATCAGCGGGTTGAACATGCGCGACAGGAAGTTGAAGCGCCCGATCACGAAGCCGGCCGGAATGCCGACCAGGGCCGCCAGGCCGAAGCCCACGGCCACGCGCTGCAGCGAAGCGAGCACGTTCCAGCCCACGCCCTGGTCATTGGGGCCGTTGCGGTAGAACGGGTCGCTGAAAATCTCCACCGCCTGCTGCCAGGTCGCCAGGGGCCCCGGAATGCTCTGGCCGGAGCCCGCGGCCACCAGGGACCACACGCCCACGAGCAGGCCTAGGCCGCACAGCGGCGGCAGCACGGCCAGCCAGAAGGCGCGCGACAGCGCCGCCCAGTCGCGCGCAGGGGTGGGAGTCCTGGGCGTTGCCGATGCAGCCTGCATGGCCGGGACCGGGGATGCAGCGGTGGGGGAAACCGGCGCAGGCGGGGCGGCGGCGGTGGAGGACTCTGCCGGGAAGTGGAAGACGGCGCTGACCATGGTGTGTTCCTCGGTGGGATGGGTCTTCAAAGGGGATCTCTCAGGCCTTGATGGCGAAGCTGTCCGCGTACTTGCGCGGGTCCTTGCCGTCCCAGACCGTGCCGTCCATCAGCTTGCTGCTGCGCATCTCGCCCTTGGGCAGCGGGGCCTTGGCGGCGGTGGCGGCCTGCTGGTAGATGTCCAGGCGGTTGATGGAGCGGGCCACGCCCAGGTAGTCGGGGTGGTCCTTGAGCAGGCCCCAGCGCTTGTGCTGGGTGAGGAACCACATGCCGTCGGACAGATAGGGATAGCCCACGCTGCCGTCGCCATAGAACTTCATGTGGTGGGGGTCGTCCCAGGTCTTGCCCATGCCGTCCTGGTAGCGGCCCAGGATGCGCTGGTTGATGGCGTCCACGCCGGTGTTCACATAGGCCTTGCCGGCAATGGTGTCGGCCATGCGGGTCTTGTTGGCCAGGCTCTCGTCGATCCAGCGGCCGGCCTCGATGATGGCGGCCGTCACGGCGCGTGCCGTGTTGGGGTTCTGGCGGGCAAATTCGGCCGTGGTGCCCAGCACCTTCTCGGGATGGTCCTGCCAGATGGCCTGGGAGGTGGTGGCCGTGACGCCGATGCCGTCCATGATGGCGCGGTGGTTCCAGGGCTCGCCCACGCAAAAGCCGTCCATGTTGCCCACGCGCATGTTGGCCACCATCTGCGGCGGCGGCACGGTGATGACCTTGGCATCCTTGAGCGGGTGGATGCCGTTGGCCGCCAGCCAGTAGTACAGCCACATGGCATGCGTGCCCGTGGGAAAGGTCTGGGCAAAGGTGTATTCGCGCTTTTCGCTGGCCATCAGCTTGGCCAGGCCTGCGCCGTTGACGGCGCCCTTGTCGGCCAGCTTCTTGGACAGCGTGATGGCCTGGCCGTTGTGGTTGAGCGTCATCAGCACGGCCATGTCCTTCCTGGCGCCGCCCACGCCCAGGTGCATGCCGTAGACCAGGCCGTACAGCACATGGGCAAAGTCCAGTTCGCCATTGGCCAGCTTGTCGCGCACGCTGGCCCAGCTCGCTTCCTTGGAGGGAATGATCCTGACGCCGTACTTCTGGTCGATCCCCAGCACCGAGGCCATGACCACGCTGGCGCAATCGGTCAGCGGAATGAAGCCGATGCGCACTTCCTTTTTCTCGGGCGCATCCGAGCCTGCCGCCCAGGCGCCGTGGTGGCCCAGCTGGGTGTAGAGCGCCGCGCCGCCTGCCAGCGTGCCGGCCTGGCGCAGAAAATCGCGCCGGGGCAGTGCCGGGCCGGAGGTGAGAGGGCCTGTGGTGGGCTGGGGCGTGGACGCCATGGCGGAACTCCTTCGATCGTCGGGAATGGAACACTTGCAAACCGGCATGTCCCAAGCAAAACGGCGTCCTCTCCGGCCGCGCTGCGCGGGGAGAGTGACGCCGTTGTCCTGGGGCCCTGAATCAAGACCGGGTTCCCGGCCGCCTTTGGCCGGGATTTGCCAGAGTCAATGCAGAAACCGTGCCAGGCGGCGTTCAAGGGGGACCATGCACTCCACCGGCCTTGCCGTCCGCGCCGGGCCACCTTCTGGTGCGCGACTTGCCGCAGCACTGCACCAAGTCGGTGCTGCGCTGCAACATGGCGCGCAGCGGCCCGGGTTCATGGGGCGGGCGGCAGCAGATCGGCCATGGAAAGCACGGCCTGCGCCACTTCGGCCAGGCGGCGGTTCTGGTTCATGGCGGTCTGGCGCAGCAGCTTGTGGGCCTCGCCTTCGCTGAGCTGGCGCCGTGTCATCAACAGGCCCTTGGCGCGCTCCAGCAGCTTGCGTTCCGTCAGCGTGGCGCGCACGGTCTCCAGCTCGGCCTGCATGGCCTGCAGCCGCTGGGACTGGTCCTGCACCAGGTCCATCACGGATCGGTCCAGCTGCGGGCCCAGACGCGCGGCCGGGGGCTGCAGCCCGCCCAGCGCCAGCGTGGCGGAGACGGGCGTGATCTCCATTGCCTGCGGCGCCTGCAGCAGCGTCTGCAGGGCGGCGCGCGCATCGACAATGCAGCGCTGGCACTGCTGCTGCAGCTCGGCCGTCAGGCGGGCCTCGACGGTGTGCAGCGCATCCATGCGCCGCGAGCAGCTGTCGAACCAGGGCTCGGCCATCTCCGGCGCCAGGGGAGTGCCCGGCGCGGCCGTGCAGCCCACGCGGCGCAGGCGTTCGATCACGGCCAGCGTGGCATCGGCCGCGCTGCTTTCTTGCCACAGGGCCAGGGAATGGGGCGGCGCGAACTCCGCAAAGACCTGAAAGCAGCGCTCCTGCGAGGCGATCAGGTGCAGCCAGTGCTGCTGGCGCGGCGCATCGCTGACGCCCGCACCAAAGGCGGCCACGCCCGTGGCACGCTCCTGGCCCGCGAATTCCTTGCCCTGCATGAAGTTGAACAAGGCCACCAGCAGGCGCGAGATGCCGGGCTCGGGTGCGCTGTCGGCCGCCTCGAACACCACGGCCAGCAGGCCTGCCACCAGCTCGATGTAGATGGCGGTGGCCGCCTCCGGCGACAGGTCGTGGCTGGCGACGCGCTCGCGCAGCGCAGGCAGGGCGTCCAGGCACTGCAGCACATGGGCGATGCGGCTGAACAGCCGCGCGCCATGGCCGGGGTGCCCCGTGGAGTCTGTTTGGCCGGGCTGCATGTCCAGCCGGTCGAAGCCGTCAAGCGCCGCCGCGGCAATCCGGTCGCACTCGGCCATCTGCGCCAGCCGTGCCTCGCCGCCATGCGCGCCCGCGCTGGCCAGAAAGACGTTGGACAGGCCGCGCTCCTTTTGCAGCGCATGGATGAGGCGGCTGAGCAGATCCACCAGTGCGCTGGTGCGCTGCAGTTGCTCCAGCTCGCCGATTTCGCACTGGCGCGCGGCCACAAGAAAGTTGAGAGCGGTTTTCATGGGGGACGGGTCCTGTCTGCCTGCATTGATGCAATTCCCATGCCGGGCCTGCCGTGGCGCAAAAGGACAAGTAGAAGCAAGGCGCAGGGTTTGATAGAATTTTTCTAACGTTTTGAAATCGTCGATACAAATTTGGACGCGCGAATGTGTCGAATATTTGCCGGGCACCCTGCAGGAAAAAGCCCGGCTTTCCGGCACACACGACACCCATGGCATAGCCATCCACAAGATCGGGCTGCGCAATGCGGCAGCGAGGCTGAATCAGCATGAGCTTGCAATATCACGAGAAGATCGGATGTCCCCCGTGCGCTGGCGGTTCATGACCCAGGCGGTGTTGCGGCGGACTGCTGTGCGCCGGCGTGGCCCGTCCCTGGCTGCGCTGCTGCTGGGCCTGGCGCAGTGCCGGGCACTGGCGGGGGGCGAGGTCCTGGCCGCGTCGGCGCCATCCGATGGCCAGGGAAGCTGGGCCGCGGGGTGGAGCGCTTTCGGCCTGTGGGGCGCCATTCCCGTTCTGATATTCCTGCTGGTTTCGCTGGTGGTCCATGTGCGCCTGCGCGAGAAGGCTCAGCGCCTGACGCAATCGCTGCAGCAGACCAATGAAAAGCTGCTGCGCGCCAATGTGAAGCTCAAGCGCATCGCCTTCAGGGACCCGCTGACCGGCACGGCCAACCGGGCGCTGCTCGAGTACCGGCTTGGCCGGGCGATTGCGCGCGCCGACAGCTCGGTGGAGCAGCCAGGGCCCGGCGGGCCGGTGCGCGTGGGCCTGCTGTACATCGATCTGGACGGATTCAAGCCCATCAACGACGTGGAGGGCCATGCCGCAGGTGACGCGCTGCTGTGCCAGGTGGCCGTGCGCCTGAACCGTATGACGCGCAAGTCGGACACGCTGGCGCGCGTGGGGGGCGATGAGTTCGTGCTGCTGCTGGGCTGCCTGGCATCGGAGGACGATGCCGTGGCCATGGCCGGCCGGGTGCAGAAGGTTTTGGGTCAGCCCTTCGATCTGCCGGGAAAGTCCATCTCCATCGGCAGCTCCGTCGGCGTGGCCATCTATCCCGATCATGGCCAGAAGGAAAAGCTCATGGCGGCGGCCGACCTCGCCATGTACACGGCCAAGCGTGCCGGCGGGAATTCCTGCGCCATCTTCAAGGAAAGCATGCGCAAGGATGTGGCCGTGCAGTTCGACCTGCAGCAAGCCCTGCGCCGCGCCGTCGCAAGCCAGCAGCTGGTGCTGTTCTACCAGCCCAAGATCGATGCCCGCACGGGCCGCATCCGCAGCGTGGAGGCGCTGGTTCGATGGAACCATCCCCGATTCGGCCTCATCAGCCCCCGCGTGTTCATTCCGCTGGCCGAGCGCTTCGGCCTGATCAGCGAGATCGGCGACTGGGTCATCGACGAGGCCTGCCGCCAGACTGCCCAGTGGACGCGCCAGCGGCGCTTCATGCGCGTCTCCATCAATATCTCGGGCTATCAGCTCTTTCAGACGCGGCTGGCGCAGTACATCGGCGAAGCGATCGAGCGGCACCGCATTCGGCCCGAGCAGCTGGTCTTCGAGATCACCGAGTCCGTGGCCATGGAGGACGACAAGACCACCATGGCCGTGATTGCCGAGTTGACGGGCATGGGCGTGCAGATTTCCATCGACGACTTCGGCACCGGCTACTCCAGCCTGGCCCTGCTGCGCCAGCTGGGCGCCGACGAGGTCAAGATCGACCGCAGCTTCGTGCGGGACGTGGCCATCAAGAGCGACGCGCGGGCCGTGGTCGATGCCATCGTGCGCCTGGCCCATGCGCTGGAGCTGCGCGTGGTGGCCGAAGGCGTGACCGACCAGCAGCAGCGCGAAGTGCTTCAGACGCTGGGCTGCGACGAGCTGCAGGGCTTTTACTTCGCTCGCCCCATGAACGCCCAGGCGCTGATCGCCAGCGAAATTTGGACCTCCGACGGCATCGAGCCCGTGCAGTTCTCGCGCTCGTCATACCTGGACAACCTGTAGCGGCCCGCCGGCCCCGCAACTGCCCGCCGGCCAGGGGCCATTGACGCGGGCGGCCGTGCGCCGCGCCCGCAGGTTCTACACTTCAGTCCCATGAGTTTGCTGATTCTGGGGATCGAATCCTCCTGCGATGAAACCGGCGTGGCCCTGGTCGAGGCCCCCGATGGCACGGGCGTGCCCAGGCTGCTGTCCCATGCGCTGCACAGCCAGATCGACATGCACCGCGCCTATGGCGGCGTGGTGCCGGAGCTGGCCAGCCGCGACCACATCCGCCGCGTGCTGCCGCTGACCGAAAGCGTGCTGGGCGAGTCCGGCCGCACGCTGGACCAGGTCGATGTGATCGCCTTCACGCGCGGCCCCGGCCTGGCCGGCGCGCTGCTGGTGGGCGCGGGCGTGGCCTGCGCCATGGCTGCGGCGCTGGACAAGCCCGTGCTGGGCGTGCACCACCTGGAAGGCCACCTGCTGTCGCCCTTCCTGAGCGCCGATCCCCCCGAATTCCCCTTCGTGGCCCTGCTGGTCTCGGGCGGCCACACGCAGCTGATGCGCGTGGACGGCGTGGGCAGCTACGCCATCCTGGGCGAGACCATCGACGACGCGGCCGGCGAGGCCTTCGACAAATCGGCCAAGCTCATGGGCCTGCCCTATCCGGGCGGCCCCGTGCTCTCGCGCCTGGCCGAGGGCGGGGACGCGCAGGCCTTCAAGCTGCCCCGGCCGCTGCTGCATTCGGGCGACCTGGACTTCTCGTTCGCCGGCCTGAAGACGGCCGTGCTGACCCAGGCGAAGAAGCTGGGCGATGACCTTGAGGCGCGCAAGGCCGACCTGGCCGCCAGCACGCAGGCGGCCATCGTCGAGGTGCTGGTCAAGAAGACGCTGGCGGCGCTGCAGCAGATCGGCATGAAGCGCGTGGTCGTGGCCGGCGGCGTGGGCGCCAACCGTCTGCTGCGCGCCCAGCTGGATGCGGCCTGTGCCAAGCGCAAGCTGCGCGTGCACTACCCCGAGCTGCACCTGTGCACCGACAACGGCGCCATGATCGCCATGGCCGCCGCCATGCGCCTGCAGGCAGGCCGCGAAATGGCGAACAGGCACTACGCGTTCGACGTCAAGCCGCGCTGGCCGCTCGATTCGCTGGCCTGATGGTCCGGGGCCGCGTGCCCGGCCTGCACGGCGGGCGCAAAAAAAGCCCGGCGCGGGCCGGGCTCTGGAAACGGGCTGCCACCTTGCCAAGAGGATGGAAGAAAGGATGGTTGACAGCCCGGGTGCACAAACGCGCTGGCCGTGACCGGACTTACTGGATGCTCAGCATGGTGGCCTTGCTCTGGGGTTCCAGGCGGGCCAGGGACAGCGTGAGCACGCCGTTTTCCAGCTTGGCGCTGCTGGCGGCCGTGTCGATTTCATGGTCCAGCTCCCAGGCACGCTGCACCTGGCGGGGCGCGCCCTCGACGCTGGACAGACGGACCACGGCGCCTTCGATGCTCAGCTGCAGCTGCTCGCGGGACAGGCCGGGCACATCCAGCTGCAAGGTCGTGGCCTTTTCATCGCGCTGAACCTGCACCGACGAGAGCGAAGGGGCCGCGTTGCCCAGGGTGCCTTGCAAGAAGCGCTGCAGGGCCAGATCGGCGGCTTGGGGAGCGAAGGCGTTGCGGCGGAGAACAGGCGTGAAGATCATGGTGGGTTGGCTCCTATAAACTGCGCGGCTTCATCGAAGTTGTCGCCGCATGGAGCCTAGTTAAGCGGTGTTGAACGCATTTCAAGAGGAAAAAGCCATGAATAAATTGCGCCGCAAGGTCTTGAAAAGCGGCGCCATGGCGCTATTTGCGGCGCCCGCGCTGCTGGCCCGGGCGTCAAGCGGACACGACCGGCCCGTGTCGCCGCCGCGCGGCGAGCCGATACGGCTGGCGCTGATCGAAAGCCTGTCCGGCCCCTTTGCCAACACGGGCGAGGCCGTGTTCCGCAACCTGCTGTGGGCCGCCGAGCGCGTGAACGCGCGCGGCGGTGTGCTGCTGCCGGCCGCGCAGGGCGGCGCCCGGCCCCTGGCCATCGAACGCCATGACAGCAAGGGCCAGAACGAGGAGGCGCTGTCTGCGCTGCGCGCAGCCATCGACGGCGGCGCGCGCGTGGTCATGCAGGGCAATTCATCGGCCGTGGCCGCCGTGCTGGTCGACGCCATTGCCAAGCACAACGAGCGCGATCCGGCCCGGCGCGTGCTGTACCTGAACTACTCGGCCGTCGATCCCGCGCTCACCAACGAGCGCTGCAGCTTCTGGCACTTTCGCTTCGACGCCCATGCCGACATGCGCATGGCCGCGCTGATGCAGGTGCTGCGCGAGGACGGGTCCGTGCGCAGCGCCTACCTGATCGGGCAGGACTACAGCTTTGGCCAGGCCGTGCTGCGCGAGGCAAGGCGCCAGCTGGCCGCGCAGCGGCCCGATGTGGCCATCGTGGGCGACGAGCTGCATCCCGTGGGGCGCGTCAAGGACTTTGCGCCCTATGCGGCCAAGATCAAGGCCAGCGGCGCCCAGGCCGTGGTCACGGGCAACTGGGGCAACGATCTGATGCTGCTGGTCAAGGCCGCGCGGGAGGCGGGTTTTGACGGCCGCTTCTACACCTTCTACGGCAATGCGCTGGGCGCGCCCGCTGCCCTGGGCGAGGCCGGCGTGGGCAAGGTGCTGGCCGTGGCCGACTGGCTGCCCAACGTGCCGGGCCCCGACAGCCAGGCCTTCTACAAGTCATTCCGCGAGCGCTTTCCCAGGCCTGCCGATGACTATGTGCACATGCGCATGCAGCTGATGATGGAGGCCTTGGCCCAGTCCATGGCGCGTGCGGGCAGCACCGACACGGTGGCCGTGGCGCAGGCGCTTGAAAGCGCGGACGTGACCCTGGCCGGACGCAGGGGCCGCATGCGCGCGGCCGACCACCAGTTCCAGCAGGCGCTGGTGGTCGGCGTCATGGACAGGCAGGGCGCGCCCGGCGTGCCCTTCGATGTGGAGGGCTCGGGCTACGGCTTCCGCGTGGTGCGAGAGATCGAGGCCGCGCGTGCCGAGCAGCCTGCGATGTGCCGCATGCGCCGGCCCTGACCACCTCGACGGTTTGGATGGACTGGATCAGCGGCCCATGGCTGCCGCGACTTCCTGGCCCAGCTCGATCACGGACAGCGCGTAGTAGCTGGACCAGTTGTAGCGCGTGATGGCATAGAAGTTCTCCGTGCCCGCGATGTACAGCGGCTGGCCCTGCGCGCCGTTTTCCAGCTTGACCAGGGCCAGCGGCCCCGGGTGCGCGGCGCCGTCGCCTGGCAACTGCACGCCGCGTGCGGCCATCTCGTCGGCCGTGAACTGGGGAAGGATGTCGGGCGCCAGCAGGGCGGCCAGGTCGGCGCCCTGGGCCTGCATGATCACCGGGTAGTGGGTGGGCATGCCGCTTTTCCAGCCATGCGCGACAAAGTAGTTGGCCACCGACCCGATGGCATCGGCCGCGCTGCCGAACAGGTCGATGCGGTCGTCGCCGTCAAAGTCCACGGCCCACTTCACCCAGCTGCTGGGCATGAACTGGCCCATGCCCATGGCGCCTGCGTAGCTGCCGCGCAGCGAGAACGGGTCCGTGCCCGCACGGTGGGTGAAGCGCAGGAACTGCTCCAGCTCGCCACGGAAGTACTCGGTGCGCGCCGCAGCGCGCGGGTGGGCGGCAGGGAAGTCGAAGCTCAGCGTGGCCAGGGCGTCGATCACGCGGAAGTTGCCCATCTGCTGGCCGTAGATGGTCTCCACGCCGATGATGCCGACGATGATTTCGGCCGGCACGCCGTACTGCTTTTCGGCACGCGCCAGCGCAGCGGCATTGGCCTGCCAAAAGCGTGTCCCGGCACGTATGCGCACGGTCTCGACAAAGCGGCTGCGGTAGACGCCCCAGTTCTTGGCCGTGCCCTGGACGGCCGGCGTCATCAGGCGCGGCACCTGGGGCAGAAAGCGGGCCTGGGCGATGGTCTCGCGCACCCAGTCCACCGGCAGGTCGTGGCGCATCGCAATGTCGGCGGCCATCTGCATGGCTTCAGGCCGTTCGCCGTAGGGCGTGCTGCCCTGCACGGTCCTTGCCACGGCGGCGCCGCCAGCGGCCGTGGCGGCGGCAGCAGCGGCCGTGCGCTTTTTCGTGGAAGGTTTGGCCGTGGACTTGGTCGTGGTTTTAGCCGAGGTTTTGGCCGTGGCTTGGGCGGCAGGGCTGGCTGCCGGCTTGCCGGCCAGCGCGCCGCAGGGAACGGCCGCGGCCGCGAGCAGCAGCAGGGCGCAGGGGATCAGTCGTTGCTTGGTCATGGTGTGCTTGTCGTGGGGCCGGCAGCGGCGGCTTGTGGCCGTGGCTGCGGGTTGCGTGGCCAGTCCAGCGCCCGCCATTGGCGTCGCAGGGCGGGCAGGCCGGGGGTGTCGGGTGCGGATGAGGATGGGGATGGGGATGGCCGTGCGTAGCGCTGGCGCTCCATGCCCAGGAGCCAGTCGTGAAGGGCCTGGGCCGCCTTGGCATCGTCCCGGCCCCAGCGGTCCATGACCTGGGCTGCCAGCGCACGTGGGGGCAGGCTGGCGTCGGCGTCCAGGCCGATGCGCCGCAGCCGGGCGCGGGTCCTGTCCATGAGGCGCAGCCATTCGTCGCGGCTGGTGCGCTGGGCGCGGGCCATCCAGGCCAGCCACGCCAGCGCAGCCACGCCGGCCAGCGCGCCCAGCAGGCGGAGCATGTCCACCCACGAGGGCGATTGCACGCCCAGGTTCTTGAGCAGGTCCAGCTGGCGGCTTTGCGTGTAGTTGAGCACCCACTGGTTCCAGCCGTTGTTGACGGCCTCCCACACGGCGCGCATCTGCTGCAGCATGCCCACGCCCACGAAGTTGCCCATGGCTCCAGCGATGGCGCCCTGCGGCGCGCGCAGGCGCTGGAACTCGCCCACGCGCGACGGGGCCACGGCGCCGGTGGGGTCGATGCGAACCCAGCCCTCATCCTCCAGCCACACCTCGGTCCAGGCATGGGCGTCGGCGTTGCGCACGGTCCAGTAGCCGTCGACCGGGTTGCGCTCGCCACCCTGGTAGCCGGTGACGATGCGGGCAGGCACGCCCATGCCGCGCATCAGCACGGCGAAGGCGGAGGCGATGTGCTCGCAGAATCCCTCTTTGCTGTCGAACCAGAAGTCATCGGCCGTGTGCACGCTGTCCACCACGCCGGGCGCCAGCGTGTAGGTGTAGCCGCCCTTGCGCAGGCGCGCCAGCGCGGCCTGCACCCAGGCGCGGGGCGTGGCATCGGCCAGTTGCGGGTCGGCACGCATCTGCCGGGCCAGCTCCAGCGTGCGCGGGTTGCTGCCTTCGGGCAGCTGGGTGTAGCGGCGCAGGGCGCGCGTGGGCTTGAGCGGGCCGTAGCTGAACTGCACATGGCTTTGGGCGCTGATGCGCACCACGTCGGTGATGGGGCGCCAGGTCAGCCATTGCAGCTGCGGCGTCATGCGGGCGGTGCCCATGCCTGGGGGGAGCTCGGGAGTCCTGGCCGCGGCGTCCAGCAGGGGTAGCCAGGGGCGGCGGCTGGGCTCTATGGTCATCTGGTAGCTCACGCCCTCGCCGGAGACGCGCAACTGCGCGTCCTCCAGAACGGCCTCCGTGTCCATCTGCCATTCCTGTCCGTCAAAGCGAGACAGAACGGGTCCCCGGAAATACAGGGTGTTGGCAGGCGGAGGAGCACCATCGGGCGTATCGAAACGCAGGCGCAGGGCCACGTTTTCGTCCAGCACCAGCGAGGCCATGGAGCCCACGCGCATGTTCTCCGACAGGCCGCTGCGGCCGGCCAGGTCGTTGCCCGGCACGCCCCACAGCGGGGCCATGCGCGGAAAGAACAGGAACAGCGCCACCATCACCGGCGTGCCCCACAGCGCCAGCAGGGCCGCCGTGCGCAGCGCCTGGGTCAGCGGCGGCCGGCCGGCGGTCATGTGGGCATTGACCAGGGCCGTGAGCAGGCCCAGCAGGCCCAGCACCATGGCCAGGGCCAGCAGCAGGGACTGCGAGTAGAAGAAGTTGGCCAGCAGCGCGAAGAAGCCCAGGAAGAACACCACCATGGCGTCGCGCCGGGCGCGCAGCTCCAGTGTCTTGAGCGCCAGCAGCAGCACGATCAGCGTCACGCCCGCATCGCGCCCGACAAAGGTGCCGTGCGAGACCCAGGTGGCGCCCAGGGCCAGCAGCAGCAGTCCGCCCAGCAGCCAGCGGCCGGGCAGGGGCTGGCCACGCCAGGCCAGCAGGGCGCGCCACAGCAGCAGGCCGGCCACGAAGACCATGGTCCACCAGGGCGTGTGGGCGGCCTGGGGCATAAGCACCCAGGCCACCACGGCCAGCAGGAACAGGGTGTCGCGCGCATCGCGGGGCAGGGCGGCCAGGCGCTGGCGCCAAGTGGCCGCAGGCTGCGCAATGGCTTGGAAGGAGGAGGGCATGGACGTGCGATTCATGGGCAGGCCGCCAGGGCTTCCAGGCAGAGCGTGGCATGGGCCGGGCCCTGGTCGGGGGCGATCTCGCGGCCGTCGGGCAGGCGCAGGCCCCAGGTCAGGTCCTGCTGGCGCGCGGCCAGCACCCAGGCGGTCAGGCGGCTGAGGCGGGCCTCGGGGTCGGCCAGGCCGGTGGCCTTGGCATCCAGCCACAGGCGGTGCTGCTGGGACAGCGGGCGGTCGCGGCTCACCAGCTGGTTGCTGCCCGTGGCAAAGGCCTGTGCAGCCTTTTTCCAGACCACCAGCTTGAGCGGATCGCCGCGACGGTAGGCCCGCACACCGTCGAACTCGTCGCCGTGCCGCGTGGCGGCCGCGCTGCGGCCGCCGGCATCGGCGCTGGCCGGTGGAAGGGGTGGCGGATTGTGCTCGGGCGCCGGGTAGATCCAGGCCTGCGTCTGTGCGCGCCACAGCGCCCAGACGCGGAAGGTGCCCAGCGGATAGCGGGTGGCCGCCGTGATCGTGGGCAGTGGCTGCCGTCCCCGGCGCAGCGGTGTGAAGGCCAGCTGTGCCGTGGTGCTGCCCTGTGCCGGTACATCGATCCAGGTCCAGTCGGTGGCCGGGACATCGCCCTGCACGGCCAGGCCTATGCCCCAGCGCGTGCTGCGGCGGCTGTTGTGCAGCACCACGTCGAAGCGGCAGGGCTGGCCGGCAAAGCTGCCGGCCGGCGGCACCAGGTGCATTGCCAGGCCGCGCAGGTTGCCGTGGCCGACCACCATGCCCGCAGCCGCGCTTCCGGCCAGCAAAAAGGTCAGCAGGTAGCCCAGGTTGAGCTGGTAGTTGATGGCTGCCACCAGCAGCACGCAC
Source organism: Delftia sp. WY8 (assembly GCF_018437695.1). Lineage (NCBI taxonomy): Bacteria > Pseudomonadati > Pseudomonadota > Betaproteobacteria > Burkholderiales > Comamonadaceae > Delftia > Delftia sp. WY8. The sequence continues at coordinate 1,516,661 of NZ_CP049795.1, read as the reverse complement.
AGCGTCAGCGCCAGGGCCCAGCCTGCGCGCGAGGGCATGATGTAGACATTGCGCTGGGTCAGCCTGAGGCTGTCGGTGCGCGGCAGGCGGGCATGCCACCACTGGCGCACGCGCCGCGCAGGAGACCAGCGCTGGCGCAGCGATGCCCCCGGCTGGGCGGCGCCGGGCGAGGACGCGGGAGCGGCCGGCATCAGCGCAGCGCCACGGCGTCCAGCATGGCGCGCACCTGCTCCACGGCACCCCGGCCGCTGGAGCCTATGGGCACCAGGCGGTGGGCGGCCGTCTGCGTCAGGATGGCCTGCACATCGTCGGGCGCCACGTAGTCACGCCCCTCCATCAGGGCCACCGCCCTGGCCGCGCGCAGCAGCGCAATGCCCGCGCGAGGCGACAGGCCCTGCACGAACCACTGGCCCGAACGCGTCGCCTCCAGCAGGTCCTGCACATAGTCGAGCAAGGCATCGCTGGCATGGACCTGCAGCACGGCGGCCTGCAACTGCTGCAGCTCGTCCGTGGCCAGCAGCGGGAGCAGTGCATCGGCCTGGGCGCGCCGGCCATTGCCGGACAGCAGGGAGCGCTCGGCCGCGCGGTCGGGATAGCCCAGGCTGATGCGCATCAGAAAGCGGTCCAGCTGGCTTTCGGGCAGCGGGAAGGTGCCCAGCTGTTCCTGGGGGTTCTGGGTGGCGATCACGAAGAAGGGCTCGGGCAGGCGGTGCGTGCGGCCTTCGGACGAGACCTGGCGCTCTTCCATGGCTTCGAGCAGGGCGCTCTGTGTCTTGGGGCTGGCGCGGTTGATCTCGTCGGCCAGCAGTACCTGGGCGAAAACGGGACCTGGATGGAAGACGAAGGACTCGCTGCTGCGCTCATAGATGGACACGCCGGTGAGGTCGCTGGGCATGAGGTCGGCCGTGAACTGCACGCGCGAGAACTGCAGCCCGAAGCTGTGCGCCAGCGCATGGGCCAGCGTGGTCTTGCCCACGCCGGGAACGTCTTCCAGCAGCAGGTGTCCCCCGGCCAGCAGGCAGGCCACGCTGTCGCGGACTTGAGCCGGCTTCCCTACAACCACCGTGTTAAGCTGATCCAGAAGCGCCTTGATCTTGTGTGTAGCTTGCATGGCGCGACGTTATCCTAAAAAAAACATCGCGGAGACATCACTGTGGGCAAGACGGGTTATTTCACCCATAGGGAGTGCTGGCGGCATGAGATGGGGCCGGGGCACCCAGAGTGCCCGGCCCGGCTGGACGCCATCGAGGACCGGCTGCTGGTGACCGGCGTGGCCGATGCGCTGGAGCGGCACGAGGCCCCCCAGGCCTCGCTGGCCGACATCGAACTGGCCCATGACCGCATGCATGTGGCCGCGCTGCAGGGCCTGACCCAGCGCCTCATCGAGGAGCAGCAGGCCGGCGGCCCCGAGTACTCCCAGATCGACACCGACACCTCCATCAACAGCCACACCTTCTCGGCCGCGCTGCATGCGGCCGGTGCCGCGCTGGCGGCCACCGATGCGGTGATGGCCGGCGAGCTGGAGAACGCCTTTTGCGCCGTGCGCCCTCCCGGCCACCATGCCACGCGCCACCAGGCCATGGGCTTTTGCTTCTTCAACAACGTGGCCGTGGGCGTGAAGTACGCGCTCAGCCGCCACCACCTCAAGCGCGTGGCCGTGATCGATTTCGACGTGCACCACGGCAATGGAACGGAGGACATCCTCTCCGGCGACGACCGCGTGCTCATGTGCGGCATCTTCCAGCACCCCTTCTATCCCTTCAGCGGCGACCAGCACCCGGCCGCCAACATGGTCAACGTGCCGGTGGCCGCCTATACCAAGGGCATGGACATCCGCGAGATCGTCGAGATGATGTGGATCCCGCGACTGGAGGCCTTCAAACCCGAGCTGATCTTCATCAGCGCCGGCTTCGACGCCCACCGCGAGGACGACATGGGCCAGCTGGGCATGACCGAGCAGGACTTCACCTGGATCACCTCGCGCATCAAGGACATTGCGCGGCGCTTCTCCAAGGGGCGCATCGTCTCCTGCCTGGAAGGCGGCTACGTGATGGGGCCGCTTGCGCGCAGCGTGGAAGCGCACGTGCGCGTGCTGGCCGACCTCTGAACCCGATCTGGAGCACCATGAACGCGAGCACCCATCCTTCTGAAGCCAGCCCCCTGCTCGACGTGCAGCGCGACGCGCGCGGCGTCGTGCGGCTCACGCTCAACGATCCGCAGCGCTTCAATGCCCTGGGCGAGCAGATGCTCACGCAGCTGCAGCAGGCGCTGGACGATGTGGCGCGTGACGAGTCGGTGCGCGTGGTCGTGCTGGCTGCAGCCGGCAAGGCCTTTTGCGCCGGACACAATCTCAAGGACATGGCGGCCCATCCGCAGCTGGACTACTACCAGAAGCTGTTCGCGCAGTGCAGCCGCATGATGCTGTCCATCCACCGGCTGCCCGTGCCCGTGATCGCGCGCGTGCACGGCATTGCCACGGCGGCGGGCTGCCAGCTCGTGGCCCAGTGCGATCTGGCCGTTGCTGCGCAGGCGGCACGCTTTGCCACCAGTGGCATCCACTATGGCCTGTTCTGTGCCACGCCCAGCGTGCCCTTGGTGCGCAATGTGCCGGCCAAGCAGGCCATGGAGATGCTGCTCACGGGTGACTTCATCGACGCGCAGCAGGCGCTGGACCAGGGCCTGGTCAACCGCGTGGTGGCCGAGGAGGCGCTGGACGATGCGGTGGAGCACTTCGTGCAGTCCATCGTCAGCAAGCCCCGCGCGGCCGTGGCCATGGGCAAGGCCCTGGTCTACCGCCAGCGCGAGATGGGCATCGAGGCGGCCTACCAGCTGGCCGGCCAGACCATGGCCGCCAACATGATGGATGCCGACGCCCAGGAGGGCGCCCAGGCCTTCGCCGCCAAGCGCGAACCGGCCTGGAAGACGGGCCGCTGACCGACCTGCATGTAGGCCCCGGTCCGGTTGGCCTGTCCTGGATCTGCGCGATGATGGCGGCCTGCGCCCTTGCGGCGGAACGGCCCTGATCCATGGACATCTTCGACAAGCTCATCAACGACTTCCAAAGCTCCAGCGCCTGGCTGGAGTTCTCCGTTCTCATCGGCTGCCTGCTGCTGGCCTACGGCGCCATGCGCGGCCTGCATGCGCGCTATGGCCATCTGAACGATGGCAAGCCCTCCGTATGGATTGGCCGCCATGCGCTCGACGGCGCACTGTTCCCGCTGCTGGCGCTGGTGCTGGTCTTCACCAGCCAGGAGATCCTGGCGCGGTTTTCCACGGTGTTCTGGCTGCGCGTGGCCGTGTCGCTGCTGGTGTCCCTGTCGGTGATCCGCTTCGTGGCGCGGGTGCTCAGCCGGACCTTCCCCCACTCCACCGTGGTGCGCCTGATCGAGCGCATCTTCTCCTGGCTGGCCTGGGGCGCGGCCGTGCTGCACAGCATCGGCCTGCTGCCGCAGGTCATGGAGGAGCTGGAGGCCCTGCAGTTCAACATCGGCAAGACGCCGGTCAGCCTGCTCAACCTGATCGAGGGCACGCTGTCGGCGGGCCTGATGATGGTGGCCGTGCTCTGGCTGTCCACGCTGTTCGAGCAGAAGGTCATCAACCAGTGGGTCAGCGACCTGTCCATGCGCAAGGTGGCCATGAACATCACGCGCAGCGTGCTGATCCTGGTGGGCCTGCTGGTCTCGCTGTCCATGGTGGGCGTGGACCTGACGGCGCTGTCCGTCATGGGCGGCGCCATCGGCGTGGGCCTGGGTTTCGGCATGCAGAAGATCGCCTCCAACTACGTCAGCGGCTTTCTGGTGCTGATCGAGCGTGCGCTGCGCATCGGCGACAACGTGCGCGTGGACGGCTTCGAGGGCCGCATCACCGACATCCGCACGCGCTACACCATCATCCGCGCGCTCAACGGCCGCGAATCCATCGTGCCCAACGAGACGCTGATCACCCAGCGTGTGGAGAACCTCACCGGATTCGACGTCAAGTTCGGCCTGTCCACCAACATCGTCGTGGGCATGGACAGCGATGTGGAGCAGGTGCGCGGCATCCTGCTCGAAGCCGCAGCCGCGCAGCCCCGCGTGCTCAAGACGCCCGCGCCTTCGGTGGCTCTGGTCGACTTTGTGGAGCAGGGCCTGCAGTTCAGTCTCAGCTACTACATCAACGACCCGCAAAATGGCCAGGGAAATGTGCGCTCCGAGGTCAACCTCGCCGTGCTGCGCGGCCTGCGTGCCGCAGGCGTGAGCCTGCCGGTCCCCAGGCAGGTGGTACAGATCACCGAACGCGTGGGCGTGGCGGCCCAGGCAGCAGAGAAAAGCAGCTAGGATTATTCCTAGGTGCATACCCTGAGTTCAGGCTGTTCCCCTGCAGGAAATCTCAAGGGTCGTGCTTAAAATGGCACGATCGTTCTTTTTTGTGAGCGCGCATGCGGCCCTCGGCCGTCAGGGAAACCTGCCTCAGCTGCTGCAGCGCCGCATACAATGATTTCGGTTTACGTAAACGTCAATCTATCAATCAATCAGGAGCCGCTGCAATGAAGGTTTTGGTCCCGGTCAAGCGCGTGGTGGACTACAACGTGAAGGTCCGCGTGAAGTCGGACGGCACGGGCGTGGACATCGCCAACGTCAAGATGAGCATGAACCCCTTTGACGAAATCGCCGTCGAAGAAGCCGTTCGCCTCAAGGAAAAGGGCGTGGTCACCGAAGTCATCGCCGTCTCCTGCGGCGTGGCCCAGTGCCAGGAAACCCTGCGCACGGCCATGGCCATCGGTGCCGACCGCGGCATCCTGGTGGAGACCACCGAGGAGCTGCAGCCCCTGGCCGTCGCCAAGCTGCTCAAGGCCCTGGTGGACAAGGAGCAGCCCGGCCTGATCATCCTGGGCAAGCAGGCCATCGACGACGATGCCAACCAGACCGGCCAGATGCTGGCGGCCCTGGCCGACCTGCCGCAAGCCACCTTCGCCTCCAAGGTCGAAGTCGCTGGCGACAAAGTGAACGTGACCCGCGAAGTGGACGGCGGCCTGGAAACCCTGGCCCTGAGCCTGCCGGCCGTCATCACCACCGACCTGCGCCTGAACGAGCCGCGCTACGTCACGCTGCCCAACATCATGAAGGCCAAGAAAAAGCAGCTGGACACGGTCAAGCCTGAAGAGCTGGGCGTGGATGTGGCCCCGCGCCTGAAGACGCTCAAGGTGGCCGAGCCCGCCAAGCGCGGCGCTGGCGTGAAGGTGCCCGATGTGGCGACCCTGGTCAGCAAGCTCAAGAACGAAGCCAAAGTGATCTAAGGAAGACAGCGACATGACATCCCTCGTTATTGCAGAACACGACAACGCTTCCATCAAGAGCGCCACGCTCAACACCGTCACTGCGGCCCTGGCCTGCGGCGGCGACGTGCATGTGCTGGTGGCGGGCGAGAATGCCGGCGCCGCTGCGCAGGCCGCTGCCCAGATCGCCGGCGTTGCCAAGGTCATCCACGCCGACGGCGCCAGCCTGAAGGACGGCCTGGCCGAGAACATCGCGGCGCAAGTGCTGGCGATTGCCTCGAACTACAGCCACATCCTGTTCCCCGCCACCGCCAGCGGCAAGAACGCCGCGCCGCGCGTGGCCGCCAAGCTGGACGTGGCCCAGATCAGCGACATCACCAAGGTGGACAGCGCCGACACGTTCGAGCGCCCCATCTACGCAGGCAACGCCATTGCCACGGTGCAAAGCAGCGACAAGATCAAGGTCATCACCGTGCGCGGCACGGGCTTTGACGCAGCGGCCACCACGGGCGGCAGCGCCCAGGTGGAGCAGCTGGCGGCCGCTGGCGACAGCGGCAAGAGCAGCTTCGTGGGCCGTGAAGTGACCAAGAGCGACCGCCCCGAGCTGACGGCCGCCAAGATCATCGTCTCCGGCGGCCGCGCGCTGGGCAGCAGCGAGAAGTTCCAGGAAGTCATCACGCCCCTGGCCGACAAGCTGGGCGCGGCCATCGGCGCTTCGCGCGCTGCGGTGGATGCAGGCTATGCGCCCAACGACCTGCAGGTCGGCCAGACCGGCAAGATCGTCGCTCCGCAGCTGTACATCGCCTTGGGCATCTCGGGCGCCATCCAGCACTTGGCCGGCATGAAGGACTCCAAGGTGATCGTGGCGATCAACAAGGATCCCGAGGCACCGATCTTCTCGGTGGCCGACTACGGCCTGGAGGCCGACCTGTTCCAGGCCGTGCCCGAGCTGGTGCAGGCGCTGTAAGCGACCAAAGCTGAAAAATGAGGGGCACAAGGCCCCTCTTTTTCCGTCACGGATGCCGGGATGGCCCGCTGGTCATGGTTCGCGGCAACGACTACAACAACGGCTTTGGCCGCCAGCGGGTGCTGGCAATGGCATGAACCGAGAGGGAGATTGAAATGAAGATGATGCGCTTGCGCCTGGCCCGCACGGCCGTGGCCTTTGTCTGTGGCGCCATGGCGCTGGCCGCCGAGGCCAATGCCTGGGTGGTGGGGCAGGTGGCACCCATGTCGGGAGCCGGCGCGACGCAGGGCCGGGCCTATGCCCAGGGCATGCGCCTGTACTTCGACCAGATCAACAAGGCCGGCGGCGTGCAGGGCCAGCCCGTGCAACTGGTCACGGTGGACGATGTGGGCCACCCCGATGAAACCGTGGACAAGACCCGCAAGCTGCTGGACGAGTCCAAACCCGTGGTGCTGGCCGGCTATTTCGGCAACCGCAACATGGCTTCGCTGCTGGACAGCAAGCTGCTCGACCAGTCCCAGATCTCCCTGGTGGGTTACCAGAGCACGGACACGCGTGTGCTGAGCCATCCCCAGATCTTCAGCACGCGCGCCAACCTGCCCGAGGAAATGGCCAAGATCGCCTCGCACCTGGCCACCGTGGGCATCACGCGCCTGGCCCTGCTGCATGACGAGCGCCCGGATGCCAAGGCCGTGGCTGAACTTGTGGACAAGGCGATTGCGCCTTCCAAGGCCAAGCTGGTGGTCAGCGCCTCGCTGAGCACGGGCAAGGGCGCCATGGACAAGGCCGTGTCCCAGTTGCAAAAGGCCCAGCCTTCGGCGCAGGCCGTGATGGTGGTGGCCTCCAGCCCCGTGACCTCGGCCTTCGTCGAGGCGTACCGCATGGCGGGCGGCACGGCCCAGATCTACGCGACATCGGAAGCCGATATCGAGCAACTGGCCAAGCGCCTGCCCGTGGAGTTCATGAGCGGCCTGTCCATTGCCCAGGTCGTGCCCAGTCCCTACAAGGTGACCATGCGCCTGAACAAGGAGTTCAGGGACGCGGCCACCGCTGCCGGCAAGTCGCTGACCGTGCCGGTCAGCTACGCCATGATGGAAGGCTATGTGAACGCCCGCGTCATCGTGGAGGCCATGCGCCGCACCCAGCCGCTGACGCGCGAGAAGCTGGCCGCTTCGCTGCGCGGCCTGGACGCCTTCGATCTGGGCGGCTACTGGGTTACCTATCGTCCGGGCTCGCAGGCGGGCTCGAAATTCGTGGATTTGTCCATCGTCAACGCATCGGGTCGCGTCACGCAATAACGCAGCAATGCAGTAGTGCCGTGGCGGCGCGCCCGCTGTCCCAGGTCGCCGCGCGCTGCGCGCCGGCGGTCCAGGCTCTGTTCAGGAAGGTTCAACAATGACTTACTCGGCTCCCCTCAAAGACATGCTGTTCGCCATGGAGCATCTGGCGCAGATCGACCAGGTGGCACAGTTGCCCGGTTTCGAGGAGGCTGGCCTCGAGACCGCCCAGGCCGTGCTGGAGGAATGCGCCAAGCTGTGCGAAGGCGTGGTGGCGCCGCTGAACCTGCCGGGCGACGTGGCGCCTTCCAGCCTCAAGGACGGCGTGGTCACCACCACGGCGGGCTTCAAGCAGGCCTTTCGCCAGTACGCCGAAGGCGGCTGGCAGGGCCTGCAGCATCCGCAGGATTTTGGCGGCCAGGGCCTGCCCAAGACGATTGGCGCGGCCTGCGTGGAAATGCTCAACAGCGCCAACCTGAGCTTTGCGCTGTGCCCGCTGCTGACCGACGGCGCCATCGAGGCCCTGCTGACGGCCGGCAGCGATGAGCTCAAGGCCACCTATCTCGAGAAGCTGGTGACCGGCGAGTGGACCGGCACCATGAACCTGACCGAGCCCCAGGCCGGCTCCGACCTGGCCCTGGTGCGCACCAAGGCCGATCCGCAGCCCGATGGCAGCTACAAGGTCTTCGGCACCAAGATCTTCATCACCTATGGCGAGCACGACATGGCCGAGAACATCGTCCATCTGGTGCTGGCCCGCGTGGCCGGGGCGCCCGAGGGTGTCAAGGGCATCAGCCTGTTCGTGGTGCCCAAGTTCCTGGTCAACAAGGATGGCTCGCTGGGCGCGCGCAACGATGTGCACTGCGTGAGCATCGAGCACAAGATGGGCATCAAGGCCTCGCCCACGGCCGTGCTGCAGTACGGCGACAACGGGGGCGCCATCGGTTACCTGGTGGGCGAGGAAAACCGCGGCCTCGAATACATGTTCATCATGATGAACGCGGCCCGCTACGCCGTGGGCGTGCAGGGCATTGCCGTGGCCGAGCGCTCCTACCAGCATGCCGTGGCCTATGCCCGCGAGCGCGTGCAAAGCCGCCCCGTGGACGGCAGCGTCAAGGCCAGCGCCACCATCATCCACCACCCCGATGTGCGCCGCATGCTCATGACCATGCGCGCCTACACCGAGGGCTGCCGCGCCATGGCGGCCACGGCCGCCGCGGCCTACGACGCATCCCACCACCATGCCGATGCCCAGGTGCGCGAGGCCAATGCGGCCTTCTATGAATTCATGGTTCCCCTGGTCAAGGGCTACAGCACCGAGATGAGCCTGGAAGTCACCAGCATGGGCGTTCAGGTGCACGGCGGCATGGGCTTCATCGAGGAGACGGGCGCCGCCCAGTACTACCGCGACGCCAAGATCCTGACCATCTACGAAGGCACGACCGCCATCCAGGCCAATGACCTGGTGGGCCGCAAGACGGCGCGCGATGGCGGCCAGACCGCGCTGGCCATTGCGGGCCAGATCGAGAAGACCGAGGCCGAGCTGGCCGCCAGCGGCACGCCCGAGGCACTGGCCGTGGCCCGCCAGCTGGCCGCCGCGCGCCAGGCCTTCGTGGAGGCGGTGCACTTCGTCTCGGGCCAGGCCAAGGCCGAGCCCAATGCCGTGTACGCCGGCAGCGTTCCCTACCTGATGCTGGCGGGCAACCTCGTCGCAGGCTGGCAGATGGGCCGCGCCCTGCTGGCGGCCGAGCAGCTGTTGCACAAGGGACAGGACGAGGCCTTCATGCGCGCGAAGATTGCGACGGCGCGCTTTTATGCCGAGCACATCCTCGTCAAGGCGGCGGGCCTGCGCGATGCCATCGTGCACGGCGCAGGCAGCGTGATGGCACTGCCCATGGACGCCTTCTGACCCGGCGCTCCCGCAAGGCACAACGCAGACAGAGATACCGAGAACCAACGGAGACAACGCATGTCCAAGCTTCCCCCGGCGCTGAAGAAACTGGCCCTGCCAGTGATCGGCTCGCCGCTGTTCATCATCAGCAACCCCAAGCTCGTGATCGCCCAGTGCCAGGCCGGCATCGTGGGTTCCATGCCCGCGCTCAACGCGCGCCCGGCCGAGCAGCTCGAAGACTGGCTGGCCGAGATCACCGAGACCCTGGCCGCCTGGGACAAGGCCCATCCGGACCGGCCCTCGGCGCCGTTCGCCATCAACCAGATCGTGCACAAGAGCAATGACCGGCTCGAGCACGACATGCAGATGTGCGCCAAGTACAAGGTGCCCATCGTCATCACCAGCCTGGGTGCGCGCGAGGACGTGAACCAGGCCGTGCACAGCTGGGGCGGCGTGGTGCTGCACGACATCATCAACAACAAGTTCGCGCACAAGGCCATCGAAAAGGGGGCCGACGGCCTGATTGCCGTGGCGGCGGGCGCGGGAGGCCATGCGGGTGTCAAGAGCCCGTTCGCGCTGATCCAGGAGATCCGCGAATGGTTCGACGGCCCCGTGGCGCTGTCGGGCTCCATCGCCTCGGGCGGTGCCATCCTCGCGGCCCAGGCCATGGGTGCGGACTTCGCCTATATCGGCTCGGCCTTCATCGCCACGCATGAGGCGCGTGCGCACGACGCCTACAAGCAGGCCATCGTGGACGGCACGTCCGACGACATCGTCTACAGCAACCTGTTCACGGGCGTGCACGGCAACTACCTGGCGCCGTCCATCCGCGCGGCTGGCCTGGACCCCGACAACCTGCCCGAGTCGGACCCCAGCAAGATGAACTTCGGCGGCGACGCCAAGAAGGCCTGGAAGGACATCTGGGGCTGCGGCCAGGGCATTGGCGCCATTCGCGAAGTCACGGGTGCGGGCGAGCTGGTGGAGCGTCTCAAGCGTGAATACAACCAGGCGCGCGACCGCCTGCTGTCCACCCCGTAAGGTCGGCAGAGCCCAGGACGGGCTCTTCTCCTACTCTGCCAGACGGCGCCTTCGGGCGCCGTTTTCTTTGGGTATTACCCACGCTGTGCGGGTCCGGTCCTCGAAGTTGTTTGCGCAAAACCCCTTGCGCACGCTTGACTGCTTCACTCGGCTTCCCCCTACGAGCGACTTGCCTGGAGCAAGTTTGTTTAGAATTCTTTGCGTAATTTCAGTAAATACTGAAATTACAGAATAAATGAACAAACCTTGTACCCCGTCATTGCCTGAGTTCCACCAGCTGGCCCGTCGTCCGATGGCGGGTACGGGGCGCCTGGTGCTGGCCTCGCTGCTGTGGCTGCCCCAGGCGCTGCTGCTGGCGTTGGCCGTGCAGTCCATGGCCGATGGCGCGGGCAGAGAGCCGCTGTGGCCAATGTGGCAGCTCGCGGCCGGCGTGGCACTGCTGGGCGGGTTGCGCGCCTGGTGCGATGCCAGCGGCACACGCCGCGCCAATCTGCAGGCACGCAGCCTGGTGAGCGCGCTGCGCGCGCAGGTGCTGCGCACGCTGGCGGGCACCTCGCCGCTGGACCGCCAGCGCGCGGCCTCGGGCCAGGCGGCCAGCGCCATGGCCGAGCAGGCCGAGGCCATCGTGCCCTGGCTGTCGCGCTACCAGACCGCCATGTGGCGCGTGCGCACCGTGCCGCTGGTGATTGCGCTGGCCGTGGCCAGCCAGAGCTGGGTGGTGGCGCTGATCCTGGTGGTGGCCGCGCCGCTGATCCCGCTGTTCATGGCCATCGTCGGCTGGCGCGCCAAGGCGGCCAGCCAGGCGCAGATGGTGGAGCTGGGCGGCATGAACGCCTTCCTGCTCGACCGCCTGCGCGGCCTGTCCACCCTGCGCTCCCTGGGCGCGGTGGATGCCACGGCGCAGCGGCTGCGCGCCAATGCCGAATCCCTGCGCGAACGCAGCATGCGCGTGCTGCGCATCGCCTTTCTGTCCTCCGCGGTGCTGGAGCTGTTCTCGGCCCTGGGCGTGGCCATGGTGGCCGTCTACGTTGGCTTTCACCTGCTGGGCCATCTGCCCTTTGGCAGCTGGGGCCAGACACTGAGCCTTGGCCAGGCGCTGTTCGTGCTGCTGCTGGCGCCCAGCTTCTTCGATCCCCTGCGTGAGCTGTCTGCCGTCTGGCACGACCGCGCCAGCGGCGAGGCTGCGCTGCAGGCCCTGGGCGAGCTGGGCCGCGATGCGCAGCCGCTGCCCGGCGCACTGGCTGCGCCCGGCAGGGCGGCCGGCCAGGCCTGCGCCCTGCACCTGGAGCAGGTGCGGCCCCAGGCGCCAGGCGGCGCGGTCACGCTGCCGGCGCTCACGCTGGACGTGCGGCCTGGCGAGCATGTGGCGCTGTGGAGCCCCAGCGGCAGCGGAAAGTCGCTGCTGCTGGCGCAGATTGCCGGCCTGCTGCCGGTAGCCGAGCCTGGGCGCATCCATATCGACGGCCAGCTGCTCGACGGCGAATCGGCCGGCCGGCTGCGCGCGCGCATGGCCTGGATGGGGCAGAGCCCCCATGTGTTCGCCGGCTCGGTGGCCGAAAACCTCCGGCTGGGCCGCCCGGGATTCACCTTCGGCGAACTGCGCCAGGCCTTGCGGCTGGCCGGTCTGGGCAAGCTGGCCGAGGCCCGTGCCGGCGCCACGCTGGGCGAGGGCGGAGCCGGCCTGTCGGGCGGGGAGATCGTGCGCCTGGCCCTGGCGCGCCTGGCCCTGTCGCGCGAGGCAGGCCTGCTGCTGGTCGATGAACCCACGGCCCACCTGGACCCGGCCACGGCCGCCCAGGTCACCGATGCCCTGCTGCAGCTGGCACGCGGGCGCACGCTGATCGTCGCCACCCACGATGCCGAACTGGCCGCCGCCATGCACCGCGTGGTGGAGCTGGCGGGCCATGCCGCCCCGCAGGAGCTGGCCGCATGAAGCCCCGCTCCACCCTCCGGCCCGTGCTTGCCGCCCTGGCGCGCATGGCGCCCCGCCGCCTGTGGCTGGGCGGCGCGCTGCTGGCCTTGCTCACGGTGCTCATGGGCATGGCGCTGCTGGGCCTGTCGGGCTGGTTCATCACGGCCACGGCGCTGGCCGGGCTGGTGCCGGCCACGGCCATCGTCTTCGACGTCTTCATGCCCTCGGCCGGTATCCGCCTGCTGGCCCTGGGCCGCACGGGCACCCGCTATGCCGAACGGCTGGTCACCCATGACGCCACCCTGGCCGTGCTGGCCGCCCTGCGCGAGCGGCTGCTGCGCAGTTGGGCCACTCCCGCCGCCGCCCTGAGCCTGCGCCTGCGGCCCGCGCGCCTGCTGCAGCGGCTGACGGCCGACGTGGATGCGCTGGACAGCCTGTACCTGCGCCTGTTCGTGCCCTTGCTGGCCGCCACGGGTGCCACGCTGGTGGCCGCCCTTGCGCTGGGACTGATGCGCTGGTGGCTGGGCCTGGCCTTGGCTGCGTGGCTGCTGGCCACGGGCCTGGGCAGCGCCCTGTGGCTGGCCCGCAGTGCGCGCCGGCCCGCCGTGCGCCGCGCGCTGGCGCTGGAGTCCCTGCGCGCCCGCACGGCCGACCTGGTGGCCGGGCAGGCGGAGCTGGCCATGGCCGGCACCCTGGCCGCGCATTGCGAACGCATTGCCGCCCTGGACGCCCGCGTGGCCGAGGCCGACGCCGCACTCCACGGCCTGGAGGCCCGAACTTCCTTCGTGCAAGGCCTGTGCGGCGCCCTGGCCCTGGCCGGTGTGCTGCTGGGCGTAGGCTGGCTGGCCGAGGCCGGCCTGCTGGGCGCCCCCGTGGCTGCGCTGGCCCTGTTGCTGGCGCTGACGGCCATGGAGCCCTTTGCGGCATTGCGCCGTGGCGCGCTGGAGGCCGGCCGCAGCTGGCTGGCCGCGCGCCGGCTGGCGCCCGCCCTGCGCGATGGCGCTGCGCAAGGCGCCTGCGAACCGGCTGTGCCCAGGCAGGGCTTGGCGGTTGAGCTGGAGCAGGTCGTGGCACCCCGTGCCGCCGTGCTGGCCCAGGACATCCGTATCGCCGAGGGCGAGCGTGTCGCCCTGCTGGGCGCCAGCGGCGCGGGCAAGACCACGCTGCTGTCCCTGATGGCCGGCGAGCTCCAGCCGCTGGCCGGCGCCGTGCATGCCCGGCGCTGCACCTGGATGACGCAGCGCACCGAACTGTTCGAGGACAGCCTGCGCGACAACCTTTTGCTGGCCTGCCCCCAGGCCGCCGAGGACACGCTGTGGGCGGCGCTGGAAGTCGCCGGGCTGGCCGGCGATGTGCGCGCCATGGCGCAGGGCCTGGACACGCGGCTGGGCGAGGGCGGGCTGGGCCTGTCCGGCGGCCAGGCACGGCGCCTGGCGCTGGCGCGGCTGCTGCTGAGCCCCGCGCGCTGCTGGCTGCTGGACGAAGTGACCGAAGGCCTGGATGCACGCACGGCCGCCGACCTGCTGGTGCGGCTGGACAGTGCAGCCCGGGGCCGCACCCTGGTGCTGGCCACCCACAAGCTGCGGGAGGCGCAACTGGCCGACCGGCTGCTGTGGGTGGAGCAGGGCCGCGTGGTGTCCGAGGCGCTGCGCGGCACACCGCCGTTCGAGGCGGCCCTGGCGCGCCTGCGGCAGGACGGCTGATCAAGGATTTCACCAAGTACCCCGAGAGAAAGGATCTCACCATGGACCTCGACATCGTCGATCTATCGCGGCTGCAGTTCGCGGTAACGGCGCTCTACCACTTCCTGTTCGTGCCGCTGACCATCGGCCTGGCCGTGATCATCGCCATCATGGAGACCGTCTTCGTGATGACGGGCCGCACCATCTGGCGCGACATGACGAAGTTCTGGGGCACGTTGTTCGGCATCAACTTCGCCATGGGCGTGGCCACGGGCATCGTGATGGAGTTCCAGTTCGGCATGAACTGGAGCTACTACAGCCACTACGTGGGCGACATCTTCGGCGCGCCGCTGGCCATCGAGGGGCTGATGGCCTTCTTCCTCGAAGCCACCTTCGTGGGCCTGTTCTTCTTCGGCTGGGACCGCCTGAGCAAGGTCGGCCACCTGGTGACCACCTGGTGCGTGGCCCTGGGCTCGAACTTCTCGGCGCTGTGGATCCTGATCGCCAACGGCTGGATGCAAAACCCCGTGGGCGCGGCGTTCAACCCGCAGACCATGCGCATGGAGGTCACCGACTTCTTTGCCGTGCTGACCAACCCCGTGGCCCAGGCCAAGTTCGTGCACACGGTCTCGGCCGGCTACGTGACGGCGGCCATCTTCGTGCTGGGCGTCTCGGCCTGGTATCTGCTCAAGGGCCGGCACATCCAGCTGGCGCGCCGCTCCATGACGGTGGCCACCTCGTTCGGCCTGGCCGCCGCGCTGTCGGTGGTGGTGCTGGGCGATGAAAGCGGCTACCTGTCGTCGGAGCACCAGAAGATGAAGCTGGCCGCCATCGAGGCCATGTGGGACACCGAGCCCGCACCGGCCGCCTTCACGGCCTTCGGCTTCCCCGACAAGGCCGCACGCGAGACGCACTATGCCGTGCACATTCCCTGGGTCATGGGCCTGATCGGCACGCGCTCGCTGACCACCGAGATCCCCGGCATCAACGACCTGGTCCAGCGCACCGAGCAGTACATCCGCAACGGCATCGAGGCCTATGGCGCGCTGGAGGCCATCCGCGCCGCCGGCCCCACGGGCCAGGTGCCGGCCGAGGCCAAGGCCGTCTTCGAGGACAAGGGCGGGCAACTGGGCTACGCGCTGCTGCTCAAGCGCTACGTGGACGACCCGCGCCAGGCCACGGACGCGCAGATCGCCCAGGCCGCCTGGGACACCGTGCCGGCCGTGGGGCCGCTGTTCTGGGCCTTCCGCATCATGGTGGGGCTGGGCATGTTCTTCATCGCGCTCACGGCGGCCTTCTTCTGGCTGTCGGTGCGGCGCAGGCTGGACGCCCATCCGTGGATGCTCAAGCTGGCCGTGATCGCCATTCCCCTGCCCTGGATCGCGGCCGAGTGCGGCTGGATCGTGGCCGAGGTGGGCCGCCAGCCCTGGATCATCGAAGGCGTGCTGCCCACGGCGCTGGCCGTCTCCAACCTGGGCGCGGGCACGCTGCTGCTGACGATTGCAGGCTTCATCGCCATCTACTCCGTGCTCTTCGTCATCGAGATGAAGCTCATGGTGAAGGCCATCCGCAAGGGACCGCAGGAGGAAAGCGCACCGCACCTGACCACCTACTTCCCTCTGATGCAAAAACTCGCCCGCGGGCAATGACCAAGGGAGATTGTCACCATGATTCTTCACGAACTGATCAGCTACGACATCCTGCGCCTGCTGTGGTGGGGCCTGCTGGGCGTGCTGCTCATCGCCTTTGCCGTCACCGATGGCTTTGACCTGGGCGCTGCCGCGCTGCTGCCGCTGGCGGCCAGGACCGACGTGGAGCGCCGCGTCGTCATCAACTCTCTGGGCCCGGTCTGGGAAGGCAACCAGGTCTGGCTCATCCTGGGCGGCGGCGCCATCTTTGCGGCCTGGCCGCAGCTGTATGCCGTGTCGTTCTCGGGCTTTTACCTGGCCATGTTCGCGGCCCTGGTGGCGCTGATCCTGCGGCCCGTGGCCTTCAAGTTCCGCAGCAAGCGCGAGGAGCCGGCCTGGCGCGCGCGCTGGGATGCCGTGCTGTGCATGGCCGGCGTGGTGCCCGCGCTGATCTTCGGCGTGGCCCTGGGCAATGTGCTGCAGGGCGTGCCCTTCCGCCTGGCGCCCGACATGCGCATCTACTACGAGGGCACGTTCTTCGGCCTGCTCAACCCGTTTGCGCTGCTGGCCGGCCTGGTCTCGCTGTGCATGCTGCTCATGCATGGTGCGTCCTGGCTGGTGTTCAAGACCGAGGGCGATGTGGCCGCGCGCGCGCGCCGCCTCGGCATGGTGGCGGCCGTCGCCACCACGGTGCTGTTCGCGGCGGCCGGCGTGTGGCTGGCCGCGCTCAACGGCTACCGCATCACCAGCGAGGTCAACACCACCGGACCGTCCAACCCGCTGTTCAAGACGGCTGCGCTGCAGGCGGGCGCCTGGTTTGCCAACTACCAGGCCCGGCCCGTGCTCTGGGCCGTGCCGGCCATCGGCCTGCTGATGCCGCTGCTGGCGGCGCTGGGCCTGTGGCTGCGCCGCGAATGGCTGGCCCTGCTGTCCAGCGGCCTGGGCATTGCCGGCATCATCGCCAGCGTGGGGGCGTCCATGTTCCCGTTCATCCTGCCCTCGTCGCTGAACCCGCAGCACAGCCTCACGGTCTGGGACTCTTCGTCCAGCCATGTGACGCTGTTCATCATGCTGGTGTGCGCGCTGATCTTCGTGCCCCTCATCGTGGCCTACACCAGCTGGGTCTACAGCGTGCTGCGCGGCAAGGTCGACCCGATGGCCATCATCGAGGGCCGCGGCCACTCGTACTGATCCACCGAATCAAGCAACGACATTCAACGTCAAGAAAGGACACAACACCATGTGGTACTTCGCCTGGTTGCTCGGCCTGCCGCTGGCGGCCGCCTTCGCGGTGCTCAACGCGATGTGGTACGAACTGATGGACGACGAGGCCACGCGCCGCGAACTCCTGGCCCGGGAGAAATAAAGCTCCCCCTGAGGCGCTTCGCGCCTTCCCCCTCTCTCTTCGGGAGGGGGACGACACCCTCGCTGCGGGGGCGGCCCTTGCTCGGTGTCCCTCGCTTTGGGCTACGCCACTTTTTGCACGCGCTTACCGCCAATGAAGCATTGCTGTAAACACAATGAGCTCCCTCGGGAGCTCATTTTTGTACGCAGGCTTGCCAGGTTCAATCGTCGGTGTCATCCGCCTTGGCGCGGCCCTTGCCGCCCGTGATGCGGTCCTTCAGATCCAGCAGCCGCGTCACGGCCGTGCCCATGCCCATGAGCTGCATGGCGGTCTCGGGCGACAGGCGCTGCACGTCGTCGAACCAGTTCATGAGCCGGTCGATCAGCTCGTACATGTCGCGCATGCGCTGCTGGGCGTAGCGTTCCTCTTCGGTGGTGACTTCCTCCAGCATGGCGGCGCGCAGCATGGACTGGGTGGGCTCGATCTCGCGGCGGCGGCGTTCCTCGGCCAGGCGGCGGAAGATTTCCCAGACATCCTGCGGCGCCTCGAAATACTCGCGCCGGTCGCCGGGCTGGTGGCGCAATTGCACCAGGCGCCAGGCCTGCAATTCCTTGAGCCCCATGCTCACGTTGGAGCGCGAGAACTCCAGCGTCTCGGCGATCTGGTCGGCATTGAGCGGCTCGGGCGAAAGAAACAGCAGAGCGTAGATCTGGCCTACCGTGCGGTTGATGCCCCAGCGGCTGCCCATCTCGCCGAAGTGCGAGACGAACTGCCGGTTCAACGCCGGAAGAGGTTTGGGTTGCGTCATGGCATGCATTGTGCCTTCGCGTGCCGGCATGTCCTGTGCGGCTTGGAAAGCGGTGCGTCAGCTTTCTGCAAGACGCGGTCAAAAGGCGCACAATGGCGCCTTTGCGGGCTTGCGGCCAGGCGGCCAGGCGGCCCGGGCCCAGCGCCTCCCGCTTCCCGACCCGTTCGCAGATTGCAGATTGCCCCATGTCCCACGCTAGCCGCAGTGCGCTGATCGACTGCACCAAGGGCCTGGCCTGTGCCGCCATCGTCTGGCACCACCTGGCCTTCTACGGCCCCATGTCCGATATCGCCCATCCGGCCGCGCCGGACCTCATCGACTGGCTCTATGAATATGCGCGCATGGCCGTGCAGATCTTCCTGGTGCTGGGCGGCTACCTGGCGGCAGCCAGCATGGCGCCGCAAGGCTACGGCCTGCACAGCGATCCGTGGTCGCGCATCGGGCGCCGCTTCGTGCGCCTGGTCGTGCCCTATGCCGTGGCCCTGGTCGTGGCCGTCGTCGTCTCGGCGGCAGTGCGGCCCTGGTTCGACCATGCCTCGGTGTCGGGCGAGCCCGATCTCTGGCAGCTGGTGGCGCATGCGCTGCTGCTGCAGAACATCGTGGGCGAGGAGTCGCTGTCCGCCGGCGTCTGGTACGTGTCCATCGACTTCCAGCTGTTTGCGCTGACGGCGCTGCTGCTGGCCGGCACGCGCTGGGGCGGCGCCTTGCTGCGCCGCCGCTTTGGCGGCGACGCCCTGTCACGTTGCTGGCCCTGGGCGCTGAGCGTGGCGCAGGCGCTGGTGGTGATCGGCGTGGCGGCTTCGCTGCTGGGCTTCAATCTGGATGCGCAATGGGATGTGTGGGCGCCGTACTTCTTTGGCGCCTACGGCCTGGGCATGCTGGCCTACTGGGCCGCGCATGCGGACAAGTCCTCGACGGCCTGGAGCTGGTCCCTGCTGATCGTGGCCCTGGTCGTGGCGGCGCTGGCACTGGAGTGGCGCGACCGCATCGCGCTGGCCGGTGCCACGGCGCTGGCCCTGGTCGCGGCCATGCGCAGCCCCGCGTTTGCCCAGGCACAAGGCTGGGCGCCGCTGCGCCGGCTGGGCAAGATTTCGTACTCGGTGTTTCTCGTGCACTTCTCGGTCTGCCTGCTGGTCAACGCCGTGGAAAGCCATTTCTGGCCACATTCCATTCCCGCCGCCCTGCTGGGCATGTGCACGGCCTTTGTGCTGTCGATTGCGGCCGGTCATCTGCTGTACGAGCGCGTGGAGCGCCACGTTCCCAGCTGGCACATGGCGCTGCGCTGGCAGGCGGGCCTGGTGGGCACCGGCCTGATCGCGGCGTTTGTGGCGGGCCTGCGCTGAGGCGCGGTGCGTCAGTCCACAAACAACAAAGGCAGCCGGTGGGCTGCCTTTTTCGCTTCACGCCGGTCGGCGTTCAACGGTGCAGCTCGCCCGCGCTTTCCGGCTGGAACTCGATGGCGTCCACGCGCACGGTGACCTGGCCCGAGGGGCCGGGCATGCGGGACTGGTCGCCCACGCTCAGGCCCAGCAGGGCAATGCCCACGGGCGCGAACACCGACACCTTGTCGGCGCTGCCATCCATCTCCTTGGGATAGACCAGGGTCAGCGTATTGGTCTTGCCCGACTCCAGCAGCGTGAAGCGCACCGTGGAATTCATGGTCACCACGTTGGGCGGCATTTCCTTGGGCTCGAGCACGTCGGCACGGTCCAGCTCGGCCTCGAGCGCCTCGCGGCCGGGAAAGGCGGGCTGCTTGTCCAGCAGGGCCTCGATGCGTTCCAGGTCCAGGGACGAAAGAATGATGTGGGGCTTGCGCTCCATGGTGTTGGCTCCCTTGTGTGCTTGCGCCGTGGCTGCAGTGAAGGGCAGCGGCGCCCAAACGGACAAAAGCCCGGGCAACGCGGTTGTCCGGGCCAAGGCATCTTCAGAAAAGAGAAAAGCACCAAGTTGGTGCGATAAGGCCATTGTGCAGGCCCGTGCGCGTTCTGCCAAGCGAACCCGCACGGTGCGGTGCGGATTGGCGCGGGCACTTGCCAAGCCGGCAAAACCCACTTCGCAACCGCAGGCATGCGGGGAGTGCTTGTTGGTATGACTGTATTTTTATACAGTTGCTTCATGCTTTCCAGTCCTCCCACGCCTCATCACGACACGGCCCGGGTGCCCCTGCACCCCATCAAGGGCCGGGGCGCAGCCAGCCAACTGGCACACCGCTTCACCACCGATCCGCGCGAGGCCTTTGACGACGGCTGGGGCAGCCTTGAGGCGCCTGCCGAAGGCGAGGAAGCCGCGCCCCTGCGCACCGAACTGCGCTGGGAGCAGGCCCGCTCGGCGCTGAGCCGCCACCAGTCGCCCGACCTGCCGTTTCACATGGGGCTCAATCCCTACCGGGGCTGCGAGCATGGCTGCATCTATTGCTATGCCCGGCCCACGCACAGCTACCTGGGCTGGTCGCCAGGGCTGGACTTCGAGACCCGGCTCATCGCCAAGCAGAACCTGCCCGAGCTGCTGCGTGCCGAGCTGTCGCGCGCCAGCCATGTGGCCGCGCCCGTGATGCTGGGCTCGGTCACCGACTGCTACCAGCCCGTGGAGCGCGAGCTGGGGCTGACGCGCCGCCTGATCGAAGTGCTGGCCGAGGCGCGCCACCCGTTTTCCATCGTCACCAAGGGCAGCGGGGTGGAGCGTGACCTGGACCTGCTGGCCCCGCTGGCGCGCCAGGGCCTGGCCTCGGTGCACATCACGCTGACCACGCTGGACGCCGACCTGGCACGCCACCTGGAGCCGCGCGCCGCCGCGCCGCACCGCCGGCTGCGCAGCATCCGCGCGCTGACCGAGGCGGGCGTGCCCGTGGGCGTGAGCCTGGCACCGCAGATTCCCTTCATCAACGAAGACCTGGAGAAGGTGCTGGAGGCGGCCGCCGACGCAGGTGCGCGCCACGCCTTCTATGCCGTGCTGCGCCTGCCCTGGGAAGTGGCGCCGCTGTTCGAGCAATGGCTGCAGGTGCACTACCCCGACCGCGCCCGCCGCGTGATGGAGCGCGTGCGCGACCTGCACGGCATCCAGGGCGAGCAGCGCGAGGCCGGCCGCGTGTACAACGCCGAGTTCGGCCAGCGCATGAAGGGCACGGGCCACTGGGCCGAGCTGTTGCGCCAGCGCTTTGCCCTGGCCTGCCGTCGGTACGGGTTCAACCGCGAGCCGCTGCGGCTCGATTGCAGCCTCTACCACCCGTCGCTGCTGCTGCCGCAGCGCAGTCTGTTCTGAAACAGCCCTTTAGAGCGTGCAGGGCGGCCGCCAGTGGCGAGCGCTACAGTCCGCACCGGCTCAATGTCCCACGTCCGGGGCGAGCCGGTCCAGGCTGGCGCCGGCATCGCGGATCAGGGAACGCAGCCAGGCGATGGCCGGATCTCGCTCCTGGTGCTTGTGCCATTGCAACAATTCCGTGAACCGGGGAATCTCCACCGGGCACTGCAGCACCTGCAGCGCAAAGCGCCGCGCCATGTGCTGCGCCAGGCGAGTGGGCAGTGTGGCAATGCGCTGCGTGCCCACGAGCAGCTCCGGCAGCAGGGTGAAGTTGGGTGCGATCACTTCCTGGCGGCGGCTGCGCTTGCCGGTGGACATCAGCCGCGCGTCGAACGTGGTGCGCCTGCCGCCGCCCCATTCCACGCCGATGTGGGCCGCATCGAAATACCGTGCTGGCGTCAGCGGGCCGTCGAGTAGCGGGCTGTCCGCGCAGACGAGGCAGGAGAAGCCATCTTCGAACAAAGGCTCGAAGGGGTGGCCTGCCACTTTCGCGAATTCGGGGGCGATCAGCAGCTCGGCCTCTCCGCTGTCCAGATGTTCGGGCGTCTGCGGGCTGATGGCGCGCAGGTCGAACTGCATCAGCGGCGCCAGGGTGGCGGCCCGTCGCACCACCTGTGTCAGCAGCACGCTGATCACGTAGTCGGAGGACTCTATGGTGAAGCGCCGCTGCGAGGTGGCCGGATCGAAGGAGGGTCGGGCATGCGCGATCGTCTGGATCTGCAGCAGCACATCGCGCACGGGCTTGGCCAGCTCGTTGGCCAGCGGCGTGGGCACCAGGGTCTTGCCCACGGAAACCAGCAGCTCGTCCTTGAAGTAGTCGCGCAGCCGCCCCAGCGCCAGGCTGGTCGCGGGCTGGCTCAGGAAAAGCCGCTCGGCGGACTTGCTCACGCTGCGCGTGGCCAACAGGGCGTCGAGGACAACCAGCAGGTTCAGGTCGAGCTTGTGAAAGCGCATGGCGCGTCTCCGTATTTGCTATGCAAATGGATTGAATTTAAACAATAAATTTTACGTATGTATCAACGGAGCTGATCATCTGCCCCGGACCCGCAAGACCACAAGCGTTCCCATGCAGGGCGCATTCATTTCGGAGACATACATGTTCGGATTGCTTTCACGACGCGAATCGGGCGATGGAGCATGCCCTATTTCCCTCGGCATCCGTGCCCGGGGCTACAGGCGCGGCAGCGGCCTGTGCTGGGTGGCGGGCCTTTGCGGCGCCAGCACGGGGCTGCCGGTAGCTGCCCAGTCCCAGCCGGTGACGCAGGCCCAAACCCAAACCCAAACCCAGGGGCAGCCATTGACATCGAGCCTGACCCTGTCGGGCCTGTTGGGCGCCGGCGTGCTCTATACCCGGGATTCGGACGGTGGCGGCAAGTTGCAGCAGACGGGCACCCATGCGGCGCCCTCCATCGCGCTGTCGGGGCGCGAGTCGCTGGGAGGCGGTCTGTCGGCCATCTTCCGCTGGAGCCAGTACGTATTCACCGATACGGGGACCATGGCGCCGCTGGAGAGCTATGTGGGCCTGACTTCGGCCACCTGGGGAAGCTTCACGATGGGGGCGATGTACGACCTGCTGGCCGACGCCGTGCCCTTCACCTCGGAGCGGTTCACCTCGCTGCTGGCCACTCATCCAGGCAATCTGGACCGCACGGTGGGCACGGCACTGAACAACACGCTCAAGTACAAGTCCCCCGTGCGCGGCGGCTGGCAGTTCGGCGCGATGTACGGCGCGGCGGAGCGGGATTCAGCCACCCACACGGGACGGGTGATGGGCGCGCAACTGGGCTACACCGATGGCCCCTTGCAGGCGGTGGCCATCTGGGAATCGGTCAAGGGCGTTCCCTACGCGCCCGGGCTGAGGCTGGGCGTGCCGCGGCTGTACGGCCAGGACTTCAGCCAGGCGCCAGCCACAGCGATCTCCCAGGACCAGGAGACCGGTACGGCGGGCCTGGCCTACACCCGCGATGGCTGGCGCTGGATGGGCAACTACAGCCATACGCGCCTGTCGGCCCTGGGCCGGCGTGAGCGGGCGCAGACCCTGGATCTGGGCTTCTACAAATATGTGACGCCGGCGCTGCGCGTGGGCGGCGGCTATGCGTTCACGCGGCTGGCCTCCTACCGCTGGAGCCAGGCGCACGCCCATGCCGACTACGCGCTGTCGCGGCGAACCAGCCTGTATGTGCTGGGCGTGGTGCAGCAGGCCGGGGAGGGGCAAAAGGCCGTGATGCGCAATCAGGCTCCGGCCTCGGGGCGGCGCCAACTGGCGCTGGAAGTGGGCGTGACGCACGCCTTCTAGGCCGGTGGGTCACAGGTTTTTCGATGTGAATGGGGGCGATGCGATGCAGTGGGATGTGATTGTGGTGGGAGCGGGCCCGTCGGGGCTGACCATGGCGGCCGAACTGGCGGGGGCCGGCGCGCGCACGCTGGTGCTGGAAAGGCGCACGCAGGGCGTGCAGTCGCGTGCGGGCACCCTGTTGCCCCGGGTGCTGGAGTTGTTCGACGCGCGGGGGATTGCGGACCGATTCATCCGCAAGACCCGTGAGATCGTGGACTATCCGTTCCGGCCATCGCACATTTGGGCGGGCTTTCATCCCATCGAATGGCGCCATCTGCACACGCGCTTCGGCTTTACGCTGGGCCTGCCCCAGAACATGACCGAGGATCTTCTTTGGGCGTGGGCGCAAGAGTGCGGGGCGCAGATCCGCCGGGGTGCGGAGGTGACGGCGCTGCGCCAGCATGCCGAGGGCGTGGAGGTGGACGTGCAAGACACGCGGCAAGCGCAGGGCGCCGTCACCACGCTGAGGGCGAAGTATCTGGTCGGGGCCGATGGGGGACGCAGCGTGGTGCGTACCCAGGCGGGGATTGCATTCGAGGGCCGGCCGGGCACGTTCCGGGGCATTGTGATCGATGCGCAACTGACCGCGCCTTGGCCCGGCGGACGGCTCAATGCGGACAACGAACTGGGCTGGGTACGGGGCTATGCGTTTGGCGAGGGCATCACGCGGTTCAACATCGTGCACCGCGAGCGCATGCATGCGCCCAAGGACGAGCCCGTCACGCTGCAGGAGGCGCTGCAGTGCATACGCGACGTGCACGGCACCGACTACGGCATCCAGGGCTTGCGCTGGGCTTCGCGCTTCGACGACCAGATGCGGGCCGTGCCCCAACTGCGGCAGGGGCGGGTGCTGCTGGTCGGCGAGTCCGCGCGTATCCACTATCCATCCAGCGGTGTGGGCATGAATTTCTGCCTGCAGGACGCCTTCAACCTGGGCTGGAAGCTCGCTCTCGTGGTCAGGGGTCTGGCCGGCGATGCCGTTCTCGACACCTATGAGAGCGAGCGGCTGCCGGTGATGCACGCGCTGCTGGAGAGCGTGAAGGCGCAGTGCGCGCTGCAGTTCAGCTTCGGGCCGGAGGCGGTGGCGCTCAAACGGCGCATGGCCCAGCACATCGTTCCCCTGCCCGATGTACAGCGCAAGCTGGTGCTGGAGTTGTGCGGCCTGGAGGCGCCATACCGCAGCGAGCCGGGCAGCCATGCGCTGGCCGGCCACCGCATGCCCGATATCGATCTGCTGCTGCTGGACGGGCGCTCGGCCAGCGTCACGCAACTGCTGCGCGAGCGGCACTTTTTGTTGCTCGATCTGGACGGCACGGGCCGGCAGTTCGCGGATCTCGATGTGCAGGGTCTGCCCGTCACGGTGCTGCAGGCCCGCGCCGCCCATGCGCCGGCGTCCATGGCCCAGGTCAAGGCGCTGCTGGTGCGGCCTGACGCCTATGTGGCCTGGGCCAGTGACGGCCTGGCCAGGCCCGGCGAAGTGCAGGCGCAACTGGCCCGCTGGCTGAAGGTGGCGGCATGAGCGAGGAATGCTTGCTGCTGAGCGGCGGCTGGATCATCAGCATGGAACCGGGCATTGGTGAGCTGCGCAGCGGCGATGTGTTGATCGAGGGCGAGCGCATCGCGGCCGTGGCCCCGCGCATCGATGCACCGCATGCCCAGCGCATCGATGCGCGCAACACCATCGTGCTGCCGGGCTTCGTGGACACGCACCGCCATACCTGGCAAAGCTGCGTGCGCCACTGCTACGCGGACATCGATCCGCAGATTTATTTCGCCGAGATGCTGGGCGCCAGGGGGGCCGGCTACCGCGCCGAGGACGTGCATGTGGGCACGCTGCTGGGCGCCGTGTCGGCTCTGGATGGCGGCATCACGACCATGCTCGACTGGTCGCATGTGCAGAACTCGCCCGAGCATGCCGACGCCGCCATCCTGGGTCTGCGCGAGGCGGGCATCCGTGGTGTGTTCGCCCATGGCTGGCCGCTGGTGGATGGCGCGTCGTGGATGTTTGACAGCCAGCGCGGACATCCGCAGGACATCAGGCGGCTGCGCGCCCGCTATTTCTCCAGCGACGACCAGTTGCTGACGCTGGCCATGGCCGGGCGCGGCCCCGAGATGGCGCGGCGCGAGGTCTGGCTGGACGATCTGCGGCTGGCGCGCGAGCTGGGCCTGCGCTCGACCATCCACATGGGGGCCTATGCGCGCAATGCGCAGGTGCGGGCGATCGCGCAGATGCACGAGGCCGGGGCGCTGGGCGATGACCTGACCTTTGTGCATTGCTGCTTCAGCGGCGCCGACGAGATTGCGATGATGGCCGATGCCGGGGTCAGTGCCTCGCTGGGCGTGCACTGCGAGATGAACGCCCAGGGCATAGGCGACATACCGTTCGACCGCATGCTGGCCGTGGGCATCCGGCCCAGCCTCAGCGGCGACACCGAGACCAAATGCTCGGGCGACATGTTCACGCAGATGCGCCATGCCTTCGCCTACTACCGATCCTGGATGGGTGGTCGGCATTGCCGCGTGGAGCACGCGCCGCCTACTCTTTCGCTGCGCGATGTGCTGGAGTTCGCCACGGTGGCCGGTGCACATGCCACGGGCCTGTCGCACAAGATCGGCTCGCTGACGCCTGGAAAGCAGGCCGATGTCATCATGATCCGCACCGACGATATCAACCTGGCGCCCGTCTGCGACGCCGTGGGCGCGGTGGTGCTGGCTGCCCATCCGGGCAATGTGGACAGCGTCTTCGTCGCGGGCAGGGCGGTCAAGCGCCATGGCCGCATGCTCCATGTCGATCTGGATGCGCTGCGCCAGCGCGCGTTCGTGTCGCAGGCCCATGTGCTGGGACTGCATAACACGCTCTAAGGAGGCCGGCATGGACATGCCCCTGGACCCCGCACTGGCCGCCATCGTCGAGGCGTCGCGCCAGCGCGGCGCCGTGCCACCGTTTTCGGGCACGCCGGCGCAGGCGCGCGAACGCCTGCGCGCGGCCGTCATGGCGATGCGCCAAGCGGCGCCGCCCGTGCCCGTGGCCTGCACGCAGGACCGGCTGGCACGGCATGGCGTCACCACCGTGCCCGTGCGCATCTATCGCCCCGAGGCCGATGCGGTGCCCCGGCCCACCGTGGTGTTCTTCCATGGCGGAGGCTTTGTGCTGGGCGGCATCGAATGCATGGATGACATCGCGCGCAAGCTGTGCCGCGACGTGGGGGCAGTCATCGTCTCGGTGGGCTACCGGCTGGCGCCAGAGCATCCGTTTCCCGCAGCGCACGACGATGCCATCGCCGCCACGCTGTGGGCCATGGACCAGGTCATGGAACTAGGCGGTGATCCGGCCCGCGTGGCCGTGGCCGGAGAAAGCGCCGGAGGCAACCTGGCCGCCTCGACGGCCATCGTGCTGCAGCGCCGTGGACGGGCGCTGGCCGCGCAACTGCTCGTGGTGCCCGGTGTGGACATGGCCCGCGATACCGAGGCACTGCAGGCGCGCCGCAGCGACCACCCCATGCTGACGCCGACCGACCTGCGCGACATCACCCGCCTGTACATGGGCGCGCGCATGGCCGAGGCCGGTGCGTTTCCGCCGTCTCCGCTGCGGGCGGGCAGCCTGGCCGGGCTGCCGCCCGCCGTCATCGCGCTGGCCGGGCATGACCCCTTGTTCGGAGAAGGCAGCGCCTACGCCAGCCGCCTGGCCGAGGCCGGCGTGCCCGTGCAACGGCTGTGCTTTGGCGACATGTTCCATCCGTTCCTGGGCTTTTTCCAGGTCTCGCAAGCGGCGCGAAGGGCCAGCGACAGCATCTGCCAGGCCTTCGCGGATTGCCTGGGCAGCAAGGCGCCACGGGTTTCACCCGATCGGGCCTTGCGTTCCGTTCCGCGCAAGCCATGACAACCAAGGAGACAGAGATGACCCCCGATTTTCACGAGAAACCTTTTCGCCGTGCCCTGCTGGTCGCGAGTGCGCTGCTGTGCGCGGCAGGGCAGGTCCAGGCCCAGTCCCATGTGCCATACCCGTCCAAGCCCATACGCTTTGTCGTGCCCTTTGCCGCGGGCGGCGCGCTGGACTATGTGGCGCGCGTGCTGGGCGCTGAAATCACGCGCCAGAGCCGTGCGCAGGTCATCGTTGACAACCGGCCCGGCGCATCGGGCATTCTTGCGGCCGAGAACGTCAGGGGGTCGGCCCCCGATGGCTATTCGGTGCTGATCACCAACATGGAGTCCCATGTGAACAACCTGGGCCTGTTCAAATCGCTGCCCTACGACCCCGTGCGCGACTTCCAGCCCGTGGGCCTGATCGCCTCGGCAGCGGCCATCCTGGTGGGCAATGCGGCCATGCCGCCGAGCAGCCTCGCACAGTTCGTCGCCTATGCGCGGGCCGACAAGGGCGGTGTCTCCTTCGGAACCTGGGGCAACGGCACCTATTCGCACATCGCCATTGCCACCCTGGGGCGCATCGACCGGTTCGCCGTGGTCACCGTTCCCTACAAGGGCGAGTCGCCCGTGGTGCAGGATCTGCTGGGTGGCAACCTGTCGTTCGCCATGGCCAGCGTGCTCGTGGCCAAGGCCCAGACCGACAAGGGTGCGATGAAGGCCTACGCGGTCAACGGAGACAGGCGCCTGGCCCTGATGCCCACGGTGCCCACCTTCAAGGAGCTGGGCTACACCGATCCGGTGCTGAACATGCGCCCCTGGTTCGCCGCCTATGCGCCGGCCGGCACGCCCAAGGCGGTGGTGGAAAGGATCAATACGCTGCTGCGCGATGCGCTGCGCGATCCGAGCGTGGCCAGCAGCCTGAGCGACAAGGGCTTCGAGCCCATCGGCAGCTCGCCGGCCGAGCACCAGCGCGAGCTGGCCCGGCAGATCCAGACCTTCACCAAGGTGATGCACGACATCGGCATCCGCCCCGAATGACCCACGGCGCCAGGCGCGCAGCAGCCATGACCCTCACACC
The DNA here is from genome assembly GCF_018437695.1 of Delftia sp. WY8. Classification (NCBI taxonomy): domain Bacteria; kingdom Pseudomonadati; phylum Pseudomonadota; class Betaproteobacteria; order Burkholderiales; family Comamonadaceae; genus Delftia; species Delftia sp. WY8. The sequence continues at coordinate 1,488,285 of NZ_CP049795.1, read as the reverse complement.
GCCTTTGGCCGCCGTGCATTCGGTGGACCGCTTCGTCTTCTCCGTGCCCGATCTGGGCGAGGCATTGCATTTCTACCGGCACTTCGGCCTGGACGTGCGGCCGGCCGATGGCCGCCTGGATCTGCATACCTTCGGTTCGCATCACTGCTGGGCGAGCGTATACGCCTCGGGGCGGGCCAAGAAGCTGGAATATGTGCGCTTTGGCATCTTCGACGGTGATGCCGAGGCCATGCGCGAGCGCATCGCTGCGCAGGGCATCGCGGCAGCCCCGCATGCGCTGTCGGACGGCGAGGGGCTGTGGCTGCGCAATCCCGATGGCGTACTGGTGCAGCTCGTGGTTGCCCCCAAGGTGTCGCCCGGCGCCAAGTGCAGGCCGGTGCCCGCCATGGCGCCGCAGCCGGGTCGCGGCGCGGCGCCCGCGCGCAGCCGGGTGGAGCAGGTCCGGCCCCGGCATCTGTCCCATGTGCTGTTCTTCACGCCCGATGTCTCGCGCATGGTCCGGTTTTGCGAGCAGGTGCTGGGCCTGAGGCTGTCGGACCGCTCGGGCGAGGGCATCGCCTTCCTGCACGGGGTCCATGGCAGCGACCACCATCTCGTGGCCTTCGCCCGATCGCATGCGCCAGGCCTGCACCACAGCAGTTGGGACGTGGCCAGCATCGACGAGGTCGGCTGCGGCGCCGAGCAGATGCGCGGGGCCGGCTACGACAAGGGCTGGGGCCTGGGGCGCCATGTGCTGGGCTCCAACTATTTCCACTATGTGCGCGACCCCTGGGGAAGCTATGCCGAATACTCGTTCGACATAGATTTCGTGCCGGCGGGCAGCCTGTGGCCAGCTGCCGACCACTCACCGGAGGATGCGCTGTATGTCTGGGGACCGGCGCTTCCTGAGGATTTCATTACCAACCACGAGCCTTGCGCTTGACGCTTTCAACGGAGTATTTCCATGCGAATCATTGCCTTCAGGAATGCCCAGGGCCGGCCGGCCCTGGGCGTGCGGTCCGGCCAGGAGCTGGTGGACATCACGGCCCTGGGTCTGCCCGCCACACTGGACAAATTGCTTGCGCAGGGGCCGCACGGCCTGCGGGCCGCGCAACAGGCGGTCGCCACGGCCAGCGAGCGCCTGCCCCTGCAGGGGCTGGAGATCCTGCCACCCGTGCTCAACCCGTCCAAGGCTTTCGCCATAGGGCTCAACTACGTGGACCATGCCGCCGAGAGCCATTTCGAGCTGCCCCGGCATCCTGTCATCTTCCAGCGCTATGCCTCCTCGTGGGTGGCGCATGGGCAGGCGCTGGAGCGCCCGCCTGTGTCCACCCAGTTCGACTACGAGGCCGAGCTGGTGGCGGTGATCGGCAAGGCCGGGCGCTATATCGACAAGGCCCGGGCGCTGGAGCATGTGGCCGGCTACTCGCTGTTCAACGATGGGTCGGTGCGCGACTACCAGGTTCGCTCCGCCCAGTGGCTGTGGGGTAAGAACTTCGACCGCAGCGGCGGTTTCGGACCCGAGTTCGTCACCGCCGACGAACTGCCGCCGGGCGCGGCCGGCCTGCGCATCCAGTGCCGGCTCAATGGCCAGGTGCTGCAGGACGCGAATACGCGCGACATGATCTTCGATGTGGCCACCCTGGTCGCGGCCTGCTCGCAGGGCATGGCGCTGCAGCCTGGCGACATCATCATCACGGGCACGCCCTCGGGCGTCGGTCTGGCGCGCAGCCCCCAGGTCTGGATGAAGGCGGGCGATGTCTGCGAGGTGGAGGTGGAGCGCATCGGCATTCTCCGCAATCCGATCGTCGATGCGCCGGCCCTGGACTGACGGCGGGTGGCGAGCTGCGAGCTGCGCAGCGTCTGCGGCATCGGCTGATCACTGTGACGCGTCCATGAACGACCTCACCAGCAGGCTGTCGCTGCGCTCGCGCATGCAATAGACATAGGTGGTGGTGCTGGCCGGGTCGCCCGCGATGCGCAGCGGGCGAAAGCGCGGGTCGGGGATGAATTCGGCTTCGGACACGGCGCCCAGTCCCAGGCCGCGCGCCACGGCTTCGCGTATGGCTTCGCGGCTGCCGATCTCCAGCTCGGTGCGCGGCTGCACCCCGGCGGCCTGCAGCACCGATTCCAGCGCGGTGCGCGTGGTCGAGCCGTGCTCGCGCAGCAGCAGAGGCTGGCCCTGCAGTTCGGACAGCGCGATTTCGCTGCGCCGCGCGAAGGGATGGGCGACATGGGCGAACAGGATGATGGCGTGGCGCGCGTACTCGCGCGCCAGCAGCTCCGGGCGGTCGTAGAGGCCGGCGAGCACGGCCACGTCGGTGTCGTAGCGTTCCAGGTCGGCCAGCACCTGCTGCGAGTTGCCCATGCGGATGGACAGCTGCATGCCCGGGTGCCGTGCGCGGTAGGCGGCCACCATCTCGATCACATGGAAGGGCCCCACGGCGCCGATCTTGAGCTCGCCCTGGTGCAACTGCCCCGAGTCGCGCAGGAAGAATTCGGCCTCGGCCTCCAGCGCCATGATTTTCTGCGCCATGGGCAGCAGTCTGGCGCCTGCGCCCGTGAGCGTCATGCGGTAGCCGCGGCGGTGGAACAGCTCGATCTGGCTTTGGCGCTCCAGCGTGGCGATCTGGGTGGAGATGGTGGGCTGGCTCACGCCCAGTGCGCGGGCGGCGGCGCTGAGGCTGCCATGGTGGGCGACGGCGATGAAGGCGCGGTAGCGGGCGTTGCTCACGAAAGTCGGTATCTCAAGGTTTTGTCTATGGATGCTGTCAAAACCGATTCTGAAACTTTCACATGGCAGAAATATGTCGCTCCTAGCATTCAGCCATACCCACCCGCCTGGCGATTTGACCGGCGATTCACGGATCCACCGATCCGCCGATGTGCCTGACCTGATGCAAAGGAACGCTCCCATGAAGATGAACCGCAAGACCTGGCTGCGCCATGCCGGCGCCATGCTGGCCCTGGCCGCCACCGCCTCCACCGCTACCACTGCCGCCTTTGCCCAGAGCGCCGAGCTGCGCGTGGGCCTGATCCCCTCGGAGGACGCGCAGGCCATGATCCGCGCCAGCCAGCAGGTCATGGACCAACTGGCCACCCGCACCGGCATGAAGGTGCGGCCCTTCGTGGCCAATGACTACAACGGCGTGATCGAGGCGCTGCGCTCCAACAAGATCGACATCGCCTTCCTCGGCCCGTTCTCGTACGTGCTGGCCAGCCAGGTGGCAGGCGCCGAGGCCTTTGCCGTGGCCGTGACCAAGAAGACGGGCAAGAGCGCTTACCACAGCATGGTGATCTCCCGCAAGGACAAGGGCCCGGCCAGCGTGGCCGATCTCAAGGGCCGCAGCTTTGCCTTTGTGGACCCGACCTCGGCGTCGGGCCACCTGTTTCCCAAGGCGGGGTTGATCGCCGAGGGCTTCGATGCGGACAAGGGCTTTTCGCGCGTGATCTTCTCGGGCTCGCACGACGCCAGCATCATGGCCGTGGCCAACGGCAAGGTGGATGCGGCGGCCGTGGCCGACCGCATCTTCGACTCCGCCGTGAACAAGGGCCTGGTCAAGCGCGAGGACTTCCAGATCGTCTGGCGCTCCCAGCCCATCCCCGAGTCGCCCATGACCTGGCGCAAGAACCTGGACGCCGGCACCAAGCAGAAGGTGGCTGCGGCCCTGGCCGAGGTCAAGGACCTGCCCTGGGGTGACCAGGGCGTGCTCGACGGCTTCGCGGCCACGGATGACAAGGCCTACGACGTGGTGCGCCAGACGGCCAAGGCCCTGAAGCTGGACCTCGGGAGCATGAAATGATCCGCATCCGCCAATTGCGCAAGAGCTATGGCAGCAACCACGTGCTGCATGGCATCGACCTGGATGTGCAGCCCGGCGAGTTCGTCGTCATGCTGGGCCTGTCGGGGGCCGGCAAGTCCACGCTGCTGCGCTGCATGAACGGCCTGGCCCGCGCCGACAGCGGCACGCTGGAGGTGGGCGGCATGGACCTGATGCTGGGCGGCGGCAGGCACAGCCGGCGCGAGCTGGCTCGCCACGTGGCCATGGTCTTCCAGCACCACAACCTGGTGCCGCGCCTGTCGGTGCGTAAGAACGTGCTGACCGGGCGCCTGGGCCAGACCGGCACCCTGGCCTCGGTGCTGCAGCTGTTCCGCGAAAGCGATATCCGCCTGGCCGACCAGTGCCTGGAGCGCGTGGGCCTGGCCCACAAGGCGCTGGAGCGCACCGAGGCACTGTCGGGCGGGCAGATGCAGCGCGTGGGCATTGCCCGCGCGCTGGCCCAGCAGCCCCAGGTCATCCTGGCCGACGAGCCCGTGGCCAGCCTGGACCCCAAGACCGCGCGCAGCGTACTGCAGTACCTGCGTGATGCCACGCGCGGGCTGGGCATTGCCGTGGTCTGCAACCTGCACCAGGTGGACTACGCGCGGGAGTTCGGCGACCGTGTGCTGGGCCTGGCCCAGGGCCGCATGGTCTTTGACGGATCGCCGCAGGCGCTGGACGAGGCCGCGCTGCAGGCCATCTACCATGCGCAGCCCACTGCAGGGCAGGGCGCAGAACCGGACACACCACCGGGCACGGCGGCCATAGGGCCTGCCGGCCCGCATGCGCAGGCGCCGGTGCCTGCCTCGTGGATGCGGGCCAGCGCGCCCGCAGGAGGATTGTGATGACCAGCGCCAATTCCTGGAGCCCCGAGCCGCGCGACCGCTGGCAATGGACCGCGCCGCGCCCCCACGGCACCCTGGGCTGGACAGGCTATGCGGCTGCGGCCCTGGCCATCGCCTGGGTGCTGCACTGGAGCGCGGGCGGCGCGCAGATGAGCTGGGGCGAACTGGCGGCAGGCATGCCCCAGATCGCAGACTTCGTGGCGCGCTCCGTGCCGCCGGACTGGAGCATGCTGCCGCGCCTGATGGCGCCCGCGCTGGAGACGGTGCAGATCGCCATCTGGGGCACGCTGCTGTCCGTGGTGCTGGCGCTGCCGCTGTCCTTCATCGCGGCCAGCAACCTGCATGGCTGGCACTGGCTGCGGCGCATCACGCGTCAGTTCCTGAACGTGGTGCGCAGCATCAACGAGCTGATCCTGGCGCTGGTCTTTGTCTCGGCCGTGGGCCTGGGGCCGTTTCCCGGCGTGCTGGCCCTGGCCCTGCATGGCATGGGCATGCTGGGCAAGTTCTTCGCCGAGAGCATCGAAGAGATCGACGACGGCCCGCTGCAGGCCCTGCGCAGCGCAGGCGCCACGCAATTGCAGCTCATCGTCTTCGGCGTGATACCGCAGGCCATCACGGCCTGGATCGCGGTCGTGCTCTACCGCTTCGAGGTCAACCTGCGCTCGGCCACGGTGCTGGGCATGGTGGGCGCGGGCGGGCTGGGGTTCGAGCTGGTCGGCAGCCTCAAGCTGTTCCGCTACCAGGAGACGGCCACCTGCATCGTGGTCATCACCGTGATGGTGATCGCGGCCGATCTCGTCTCCCACTGGCTGCGCCGTCGCATCCAGCAGGGCACCCGCCATTGAGGGCCGCGCTTTTCCCGGCGCCCCCGTTTCATTCAAAGGACCGATTTGTGTGGACCTATCACAACCCCGTTGCCATCCATGCCGGCCCCGGCCGCCTGGACCGCCTGCCCGAGCTGCTGGCCGGGCGCGACTGCCTGCTGGTGACGTTTCCCGAGGCCGAATCCCTGGGCCTGGTGCAGCAGCTGCGCCAACGGCTGGGCAGCCAGCTGCGCGGCGTGGTGGACGGCATTGCGCCCAATCCCGATGTGCAGTGGCTGGCCCCGCTGTATGACCGCGTGCACCGCGAATACGCCGAGGTCCCGTGCATCGTGGCCCTGGGCGGCGGCAGCGCCATCGACTCGGCCAAGGCGCTGATGTGCGCCACGCCCACGCGGCGTTTCGGCGCACTGCTGCAGGCCCTGGAGCAGGGGCTGGCCCTGCCGGCCGCAGGCCACAAGGCGCTGATCGCCATTCCCACCACGGCCGGCACGGGCAGCGAGGTCACGCCCTGGGCCACGATCTGGGACCAGGCCGCTGGCCGCAAGCACTCGCTGCACCAGCACTGGACCTGGCCCGAGGCCGCCATCATCGACGCGCAGCTCATGCAAAGCCTGCCGGCCAGCGCCACGCTGGCCTCGGGGCTGGATGCGCTGTCGCATGCGCTGGAGTCCATCTGGAACCGGCACCGCAATCCCGTCTCCACCACCTTGGCCGTGGGCGCCGCGCGCCGCACCCTGGCCACGCTGCCCGCGCTGATGCAGGACCTGGGCAGCCTGCCGCTGCGAAGCCGCATGGCCGAGGCCGCCCTGATGGCCGGCCTGGCCTTCTCCAACACCCGCACGGCGCTGGCGCATTCGCTGTCCTACGACATCACGCTGCGCCATGGCGTGGCCCACGGCATTGCCTGCTCGTTCAGCCTGCCGCTGGTGCTGGAGATGGCCCTGGGCGCCGACGACCAGGCCGATGCGGCCCTGCTGTCCATCTTCGATGCCGCCACGGGCGAGCTGGCCGTGCAGCGCCTGCGCAACTTCCTCGAAGGCCTGGGCGTGGCCACCGATCCCGCCCACTACGGCGTGCCTGGGGATGAGTGGCAGCAGCTGCTGCAGTCGGCCGCATCCGGCCCGCGCGGGCGCAATTTCATCCGCACGCTGGAATGAACAGGCGCGTGCGGCCCTCTTTTGTTTGAACCTCTTTCCTTGTCAAAAAGCACCATGAACCACACCACCGTCTCCACCGCCGCCGCCGCCGATCTGTCGCCGCTGCAGGCCGTCATCTTCGACTGGGCCGGCACCCTGGTCGATTTCGGCTCGCTGGCACCCACGCAGATCTTTGTCGAGGCCTTTGCCAGCTTCGGCATCACCATCACCCTGGCCCAGGCGCGCGGCCCCATGGGCCTGTCCAAGTGGCAGCACATCCACGAGCTGCTGCAGGACGAGGGCATCCGCGCGCAATGGCACAAGGCCTTCGGCCAGCCGCCTGGCGACGCCGACGTGGATGCCATCTACGCCCGCTTCATGCCCATGCAGATCGCCAAGGTCGGCGAGTTCTCGGCACCCATCGAAGGCGCGCCTGAATTGCTGGGCTGGCTGCGCGCGCGGGGCCTGAAGGTGGGCTCGTGCTCGGGCTATCCGCGTGAAGTCCTGAACCAGCTGCTGCCCCAGGCAGCGGCCAACGGCCTGGCTCCCGACCATGTGGTGGCCGGCGATGAAATGGCCGCAGGCGGCCGCCCCGGCCCCTTCATGGCGCTGGCCAATGTGCTGGCGCTGGGCATCGGCGACGTGCGTGCCTGCGTGAAGGTGGACGACACCGTGCCCGGCATCGAGGAAGGCCGCAACGCCGGCATGTGGACCGTGGGCCTGACCCTGTCCGGCAACGAAGTCGGCTACTCCCCCGCCGAACTGGCCGCCGCCCCCGCCGAAGAAGTGCGCGAGCGCGTGGCCCGCGCCGAGGCCAAGCTGCGCGCAGCCGGCGCCCACCACGTGATCGCCAGCGTGAAGGACCTGCCGCAGGTACTGGAGCGTATTGCGCAGGACATGCGCGCTGGCCATAGGCCAGGTTGAGGCAAGCTGCCCTGCACCTGTTGGGCGCATCACCCTTTGAAACTGGCGCGGCCAAAAAAACAGGGACGCCGAGCAAGAGCCGCCTCGCGGCGATGGCGTCGTCCCCCTCCCGCGAAGCGAGAGAGGGGGAAGGCGCGAAGCGCCTCAGGGGGTACTCAACTGCTTTGCATGATGGCGCAGATGGTCATCAATGAAGCTCTGGATGAAGTAGTACCCGTGGTCGTAGCCCCCGTGGCGGCGCAGCGTCAGCGGCTGGCCGGCCTGGGCGCAGGCGGCCTCGAAGGCTTCGGGCAGCAGCTGCTTTTCGATCAGGAACTTGTCGGCCAGGCCCTGGTCCACGAGGATGCCGGCCGGGTAGGGCGCCTGGGTCTGGGCGGCCATCAGGCAACTGGCGTCATGCGCTTCCCAAGCCTTGCGGTCATCGCCCAGATAGCCTGAGAAGGCTTTCTGGCCCCAGGGGCAGTTGACGGGGTTGGCGATGGGCGCGAAGGCCGACAGGCTCTTGAAGCGGCCCGGATGGCGCAGCGCCAGCGTGAGCGCGCCGTGGCCGCCCATGGAGTGGCCGAAGATGCCCAGCCGCTGCGCGTCGATGGGCAGGCGCGCGGCGATCAGCGGCAGCAGCTCGCCCAGCAGATAGCTTTCCATGCGCCAGTGCAGTGCCCAGGGCCTGGTGGTGGCGTCCAGGTAGAAGCCCGCGCCCACGCCGAAGTCCCAGGCATCGGCCTCGCCGGGCAGGCCTGCGCCGCGCGGGCTGGTGTCGGGCGCGATCAGCGCAATGCCCAGCTCGGCGGCCAGGCGCTGGGCGCCGGCCTTGGTCATGAAGGTCTCTTCGGTGCAGGTCAGCCCGGCCAGGTAGAGCACGGCGGGCACCTTCTCGCCGGCCACGGCCTTGGGCGGCAGGAAGACCGAGAACTTCATGTTCAGGCCGATCTCGGCGGAGAAATGCTCGTAGAAACGCTGTGCGCCGCCGAAGCAGGCATGGGCGTTCTTGAGTTCCAGGGGCGGCAGTGCGGACATGGTGTTCCTCAAAAAGAAAAATGCTACGGGCACCTTGGCAAGCGGTGCGTGCAGCATTCAAAGATGGGAGTTGATACGCTATACACGGTCAACGGCCCATGAAACTGGCGCTGCCCAGGCGAGAGGCGCCGAGCAAGAGCCGCCTCGCGGCGGGGGCGCCCAGCCGAGGGCGTCGTCCCCCTCCCTCGCGTAGCGAGTAGAGAGGCGCCGTGCAACGGGGGAGGGCGCGCAGCGCCTCAGGGGGAGCTTCAGTACACGACGACGGAGCGGATGGACTTGCCTTCGTGCATCAGGTCAAAAGCCTCGTTGATCTCCGGCAGGCCCATGGTGTGCGTGACGAAGGGGGCCAGCTGGATCTCGCCGCTCATGGCCTGCTCGACCATGCCGGGCAGCTCGCTGCGGCCCTTGACGCCGCCGAAGGCCGTGCCCAGCCACTTGCGGCCCGTCACCAGCTGGAAGGGTCGTGTGGAGATTTCCTGGCCCGCGCCGGCCACGCCGATGATGACCGACTGGCCCCAGCCGCGGTGCGCGCATTCCAGGGCGGCACGCATCACGTTGACGTTGCCGATGCATTCGAAGCTGTGGTCCACGCCCCAGCCCGTCATCTCGACGATGACCTGCTGGATGGGCTTGTCGAAATCCTTGGGATTCACGCAGTCGGTGGCGCCGAAGGTGCGGGCCAGGTCGAACTTGGAGGGGTTGGTGTCCACGGCGATGATGCGGCCGGCCTTGGCCAGCTTGGCGCCCTGGATCACGGCCAGGCCGATGCCGCCCAGGCCGAACACGGCCACGGTGTCGCCTTCCTGGACCTTGGCGGTGTTCTTGACGGCACCCAGGCCCGTGGTCACGCCGCAGCCCAGCAGGCAGACCTGCTCGGGGTTGGCATCGGGGTGGATCTTGGCCAGCGAGACTTCGGCGACCACGGTGTATTCGCTGAAGGTGGAGCAGCCCATGTAGTGGTAGATGGGCTCGCCGTTGTACGAAAAGCGCGTGGTGCCGTCGGGCATCACGCCCTTGCCCTGGGTGGCGCGCACGGAAACGCACAGGTTGGTCTTGCCGCTCTTGCAGAACAGGCATTCGCCGCATTCGGCGGTGTACAGCGGGATGACGTGGTCGCCGGGCTTGACGCTGGTCACGCCTTCGCCGACCTCGACGACGATGCCCGCGCCTTCATGGCCGAGCACGGCGGGGAAGATGCCTTCCGGGTCGTCGCCCGACAGCGTGAACGCGTCGGTGTGGCAGACGCCGGTGTGGGTGATCTTGATCAGGACCTCGCCCTTCTTCGGGGGGGCCACGTCGATCTCGACGATCTGCAGGGGTTCTCCAGCCTTGAAGGCGACGGCGGCTTTGGATTTCATGGGCGTGTCTTTCTGTCGGGGTGGCTCAGGAGCGGCAGTGCGCGCGCTCCGCGAAGCCTTGAATGTAGGCCATGGCCGCGGGGGCCGGCCGCATCATGGCCGCAGCCTCAGGTGATATGTCCGAATCTGAGGGGTGTGGCCGGCTTCGGCCGGGCCTGCAGGCCGTGGGTGCTTGCGTCTTTTCGTATAGTCCGCCCCATTCTTTCCACCCTGACCGCCTCCGAGCCCGCCGTTTCCCATGGACCACCGCCACGCCAGCGCCCACCGCATCGATCTTGTCGTCTACCCCGGCTTCAAGGCGCTGGAGGCCATAGGACCCATGTCGGTGTTCGACTATGCCAACGTGCACCTGCGCGCGCGCGGCCAGAGCGACGGCTACGAGGTGCGCGTGGTCTCGCAGCGGCAAGGGCCCGTGCGCTCGGACACGCTGATGTCGCTGGAGGCCACGCATACGCTGGCCGGGCTGGAGGCTGCAGGCATGGGCTGCACCGTGGTCGTCGTGGGCTCGCGCCATATCGAGCAGGTGCTGGGTGGCTCGGGCGAGCTGGTCGCCTGGCTGGGCCGCGTGGCGCCACGCGTGCAGCGGCTGATTGCGCTGTGCTCGGGCAGCTTCTTCCTGGCCGAGGCGGGCTTGCTGGACGGCCGGCGCGCGGCCACGCACTGGAGCGTGACGGCGCAACTGGCCCAGCGCCATCCGCGCGTGCAGGTCGATGCCGATGCCATCTACCTGCGCGAGGAGATCCGCGATGGCGAAGGCAGCCGCCAGCTGTGGACCTCGGCCGGCGTGACGGCCGGCATCGACCTGGCCCTGGCCGTGGTCGAAGAGGATTTCGGCCACGCGCTGGCGCTGGAGGTGGCGCGTGACCTGGTCATGTACCTCAAGCGTCCCGGTGGCCAGTCGCAGTTCAGCGTGCCGCTGGCGGCCCAGGCCGCGCAGCACGGCGGCGTGCAGGCCGTGCAGCAGTGGGTGATGACCCATCTGGCCGAGCCTCTGACCCTTGCGCAGATGGCCGAGCAGGCGCACATGAGCGAGCGGCACCTGCGCCGCGTGTTCCAGCAGGAAACCGGGCAAAGCCCCACGGCCTTTGTGGAGAGCGCGCGGCTGGAGGCGGCCAAGCAACTGCTGGAAAGCCAGGCCCATCTGCCGCTCAAGACCGTGGCCGCGCGCGTGGGCCTGGGCTCGGAGCAGGCGCTGCGCCACCTGTTCGTGCGCCACCTGGGCATTACCCCGGTGGCGTACCGGGATCGCTTTGGCGGGCGCGGCGGCGCGGGCTGAACCGGAAACGCTCAGTTCTTTTTTGCGGTCTTGGCTGCTTCGGCGGCCGCGGCACGCAGCTTGTCTTTTTTGCTTGGGCGGCGGCCCTTGATGCCGCCGTTGCCGTCCTGGGCCACCGGGGGCGGCGGCACGGGCTCGGTGGGCTCGAAGCCTGGCAGTTGCTCCAGTTCAAGGTCCAGCTGGTTGCGCTTGCAGATCAGCGCCCAGTGCGCCTGGTCGGCCGGCGTGACAAAGCTGATGGCCGTGCCGTCCTCGCCCGCGCGGCCCGTGCGGCCGATGCGGTGCACATAGTCGGTGGCCGAGCGCGGCAGGTCGTAGTTGACGACCAGGGGCAACTGGGTGATATCGATGCCGCGCGCCGCCAGGTCGGTGGTGATCATCACCTGCCAGCGCCTGGCCTTGAAGTCGGCCAGCGCTTCCTTGCGTGCGCCCTGGCTCAGGTCGCCATGGAAGGCCGTGGCGAAGATGCCGGCCTTGTAGAGCTTTTCCGCCACCAGTTCGGCCGTGTGCCGCGTGGCCACGAAGACCAGGGCGCGCTCCAGCGTGGCGGGGTCGGTGCCGGGCGCCGTCTCCCCCTGTACCAGTGTGCGCAGCAGCTGGGTGCGGCGCGCACGGTCCACGGCAATTGCGCGCTGGGCAATGCTCTGGGGGCTGGCGGCATCCTGGCCTTCGGCGGCATCGACGCGGGCCTGAACGGGATCGTGCAGCAGGCCTGTGGCCAGCGATTGCACGGCATCGGGATAGGTGGCCGAGAACAGCAGGGTCTGGCGCTGCTTCGGCAGCAGGGCCAGCACGCGCTGCAGCTCTTCCTGGAAGCCCAGGTCCAGCAGGCGGTCGGCCTCGTCCAGCACCAGATGGCGCACGGCGGACAGGCGCACGGCGTTGTGCTCCACCAGGTCCAGCAGGCGGCCCGGCGTGGCCACCAGGAAGTCGGCACTGCCGCGCAGCATCATCATCTGCGGGTTGATGGACACGCCGCCATAGACCACGCCGATGCGCGGCGGCTGCCTGAGCGTGCGGCCCAGGTCGGACAGCGTCTCGCCCACCTGCTGGGCCAGCTCGCGCGTGGGTACCACGATCAGCGTGGTCAGCGTTCGCACAAAGCCGCCCTGGGCACCTTGGGCCTTGCCGCCATCCATCCAGCGCTGCAGCAGCGGCAGCAGGTAGGCGGCCGTCTTGCCCGAGCCCGTGGGAGCACAGGCCCAGAGGTCGCGGCCCGCAAGCACGGGGGCGATGGACTGGGTCTGTATGGGCGTGGGATCGACCAGGCCCAGGTCTTGGAGGCTGGAGACCAGCGCCGGGCTCAGGCCGAGGGAGGCAAAGTTCATGGTGTGCAGGGAGTGGCTGGGGCCGGAACCCCGGCGCAAGAAAGGCCCGGCCACGAGGGCCGGGGGGGCATTGTCGGCGAAACCGCGCCGCTGCGTGAAGCAGGGGGCTTGGCCCGGGCGCTCAGGCCAGGCGGCGCTGCCGACCAGCAGGCTGTTCACCAGGCCGCCAGCCGTTGCAGCCGGGCCGGTGGCGCATGCCTGTCCAGGGATCGGGCATCGCCGAAATGAGTGCCCAGAAGATCGAATGGAGGCGGCTCATGGAGGACGTCGTCCCTGCCTCTTCAGCTCCTTGAGCCGTCGTTCGGTTGCGCGGTCCAGGGCGTCCTGCAGCAGGTCCATCTTGCGTTTGTTGCAGGGTTGGCAGTCGTAGAAGCTTCCAGGTACTCCAATAGGGTCCAGCTTTTTGTTGGCCTCGAAAAGATTAATACGTCCTGTGGGTTCGATTCCCATGACGATGATTTTTCCGCTCTTGAACTTGACGGACGCTCCTCCTGAACACCCTGTTCTTTCCATATATTCACCGAAGTAGTGCTTCTCTGAAATTTTGCGCATGTGCTGCAGCGCATATCGCACATCCTCTTCGGTCAATATCACATCGTTGCAATCAAGCCAGTTCTTGTCTTCCCAAGAAGAGCCGCCTGAGGGCTCGATGATGTCGATTTTCTGTACTTGCCTGACTGGGTATCTGGCATCGGCCGCATGGAGCATCGATGCTATGGCCATTGCCGAAATCACAGTCACAGTGCGAAAGAAAATGAAGCTCATGGTGCCATTTCCCAGTTTGCGCCTTCTGCCTCGGACAGGTTCTTCCGGCTTACTTCAGGGTGCTTGAAGACTTCACTGGGCGATAGTTGCATGGAATCTTGCAGTGCTTCAACCAGCCATGTCAGAGCACGGTTTTGTGCCTCAGTCGGTGTGGGGTAGACGCCAAATTCTCCCCGAATCCCTTCCGGACTCAGTTCCTTTCGTCGCTGAGGGGGCTTGAACCCTTTCGGCAGCACAGCCCTGCCAACCATCTCGATGCCTATGGCTTCCATGTTGCTCGGATAGCGATCGCCAGGGGCTTTCATCATCTCGATGCGGTGCATTCCCTTTACGCCTGCTCCTTCATAGTCCTTGGCCCTGCATTTCCCCACAAGCAGGCATCTTGCCTTCAGCGGCCCCACATGGTTGGTGCGCTGGTAGATGGCCGCCGTCTGGTAGATGGTGCCGTCCTTGTCGATGAGAAAGTGTGCCGCATTGGCCTTCGGGTTTTTGTAGCTGTTGAGCGAAGACTGGGCCGTGTTGGCATCGGTCTGGTGCACGACGATGCCGGTGATGGCGGCGGTCCGCTTTCCTCTCTCGATGGCGGGGCTGCGCGCATTCTTGACGCGCGCATGGATGAGCATTCCGTCCTTGGTGATTTCGACAAGCATGTGAGTCCCGGGGTTGCGTTGAACGGCAGCGGGCATTGCGCTGCGCCTCCATCCCGTTTCAGGGAGGGTCAACGGTCACCTTAGGGTAGATGTGATCAATCGAGGTCCATGTCACGATAGCCAGAATGGTGTTCCTAGGAGTGGCGTGGCCTTCTGGAACGGTGGACTCGCCCATGAAAAAAGCCCCATGCAAAGGCATGGGGCTTTTGGGTGCCGGGCCGCTGATGCCCGGACCTGCGATCAGCGCTGGCCGATCGGCTTGACGTCGCGGGACACGGAGCCCGTGAACAGCTGGCGGGGACGGCCGATCTTGTACTCGGGGTCGGCCATCTGCTCGTTGAGCTGGGCGATCCAGCCCACGGTGCGGGCCAGGGCGAAGATGCCGGTGAACAGGTTCACGGGCACGCCGATGGCGCGCTGCACGATGCCGGAGTAGAAGTCCACGTTCGGGTAGAGCTTGCGCTGCACGAAGTAGTCGTCTTCCAGGGCGATCTTCTCGACTTCCTTGGCCAGGGCGAACAGGGGGTCCTTTTCCAGGCCCAGTTCGGCCAGCACTTCATTGCAGGTTTCCTGCATGAGCTTGGCGCGGGGGTCGTAGTTCTTGTAGACGCGGTGGCCGAAGCCCATCAGCTTGACGCCGCTGTTCTTGTCCTTGACCTGTTCCATGAACTCGCCGACCTTGGCAACGCCGCCGTTGGCCTGCAGGTATTCCAGCATGTTCAGGCAGGCTTCGTTGGCGCCGCCGTGGGCAGGGCCCCACAGGCAGGCAACGCCGGCCGAGATGGCGGCGAAGGGGTTGGTGCCCGACGAGCCGCACAGGCGCACGGTGGAGGTGGAGGCGTTTTGCTCGTGGTCTGCGTGCAGGATGAAGATGCGGTCCAGCGCGCGCTCGACCACGGGGTTCACCTTGAACTCCTCGCAGGGGTTGCCGAACATCATGCGCATGAAGTTGCCGGCGTAGCTCAGGTCGTTCTTGGGGTACATGTACGGCGCACCGATGCCGTACTTGTAGGCCATGGAGACCAGCGTGGGCATCTTGGCGATCAGGCGGATCGCGGCGATGTCGCGGTGCTCGGCGTTGTTGATGTCCATGTTGTCGTGGTAGAAGGCCGACATGCCGCCGACCAGACCCGTCAGGACGGCCATGGGGTGGGCGTCACGGCGGAAACCACGCAGGAAGAACTGCATCTGCTCGTTGACCATGGTGTGCTTGGTCACGCGCTCGACGAAGTCGGCCTTCTGCGACTCGTTGGGCAGCTCGCCGTACAGCAGCAGGTAGCAGGTCTCGAGGTAGTCGCAGTTCTTGGCCAGCTGCTCGATGGGGTAGCCGCGGTACAGCAGCTCGCCCTTGTCGCCATCGATGTAGGTGATGGCGGACTGGCACGAGGCGGTAGAGAGGAAGCCCGGGTCATAGGTGAACATGCCGGTCTGCGCGTACAGCTTGCGGATGTCCACCACGTCGGGACCGACGTTGCCCTGGTAGACGGGCAGCTCGACGCTGGGGGCGCCGTTGCTGAAAGACAGCGTTGCTTTGTTGTCTGCGAGTTTCATTTCCAAACTTCCTTCTCTAGATTGCCTAGCCTACTAGCGGGAGAGAACCGGGCTTGCGCTTGCGCACCAGTTCCAGAACTTCCCTGATTTCTTGGGTATCGAGTTCACCTTCAGGCTCCTTGCGGCGCAAGAAGAGGTCCATCAGGTCGTTGTCTGCCAGGTCCATCAAGGCAGACAGACCGCTCGCGTGTCTCCGCGTGAGCTGGTCTCCGTAGGTGGCGAAGAACTGCGCGATGAACAGGTCGTTCTCGACCAGGCCGCGCCGGCAGCGCCAGCGCAGCAGGTCTCGCTCGCGTTCGTCGAGCAGAGTATTCGTCATGGTCATCAGATGGCCCGGCGGACCATCAGTTCCTTGATCTTGCCAATGGCCTGCGTGGGGTTCAGGTGCTTGGGGCACACGTCCACGCAGTTCATGATGGTGTGGCAACGGAAGAGGCGGTACGGATCTTCCAGGTTGTCAAGGCGGTCACCCGTGGCCTCGTCGCGGCTGTCCGCGATGAAGCGGTAGGCCTGCAGCAGGCCGGCCGGGCCCACGAACTTGTCGGGGTTCCACCAGAAGCTGGGGCAGCTGGTGGAGCAGCTGGCGCACAGAATGCACTCGTACAGGCCGTTGAGCTCTTCGCGCTCTTCAGGCGACTGCAGGCGTTCCTTGGTGGGAGACGCGAAGCTGTCGTTCTGCAGGTACGGCTTGATCGAGTGGTACTGCTTGAAGAACTGCGTCATGTCCACGATCAGGTCGCGGATCACGGGCAGGCCGGGCAGGGGCTTGAGAACGATGTCGCCCTGCAGGGTCTTCATGTTCGTCAGGCAGGCCAGGCCGTTCTTGCCATTGATGTTCATCGCGTCCGAGCCGCACACGCCTTCGCGGCAGGAGCGGCGGAACGAGATGGAGGGGTCCATCTCCTTGAGCTTGACCAGGGCGTCCAGCAGCATGCGCTCGTGGCCGTCCAGCTCGACCTCGACGGTCTGCATGTAGGGCTTGGCATCCTTGTCCGGGTCGTAGCGGTAGATCTTGAAAGTGCGCTTCATTTGTCTGTTCTCTCGTGGGCTGCTGGATTAGAACGTGCGGACCTTGGGCGGCACGCTGTCCACCGTGAGGGGCTTCAGGTTCACGGGCTTGTAGTCCAGGCTGTTGGTAGCGCTGTACCACAGGGTGTGCTTGAGCCATTCCTTGTCATTGCGGCCCAGCGGGAACTCGGCGTGGTCGGCAGGATGCTCGTAGTCGTACACGGTGTGGGCGCCGCGGCATTCGTGGCGGGCAGCGGCCGAGATCATGGTGGCCTGGGCCACTTCGATCAGGTTGTCCACTTCCAGCGCTTCCATGCGGGCGGTGTTCCAGACCTTGGACTTGTCCTTGAGGGTCACGGAGCCCACGCGTTCGCGGATGGCGTTGATCTTGACTTCGCCTTCGTCCATGCTCTTTTGCGTGCGGAACACGCCGGCATGCTGCTGCATGGTGGCGCGGATGTCGCCAGCCAGGTCCTGGGCGTAGGTGCCTTCCTTGGAGTCGTCGAGCTGGTTCAGGCGCGTGAGCGTGCGCTCCGAGCCATCGGCCGGCACGGGCTTGTGGTCGCCGAAGCCGTTGACGAACTGCACGATGTGCTTGCCGGCCGACTTGCCGAAGACCAGCAGGTCCAGCAGCGAGTTCGTGCCCAGGCGGTTGGCGCCGTGCACCGACACGCACGAGCATTCGCCCACGGCATACAGGCCATTGACCACGTTGTTCTGCTGGCCGTCCCACACCACGACCTGGCCGTTGATGTTGGTGGGAATGCCGCCCATCTGGTAGTGGATGGTGGGCACCACGGGAATCGGTTCCTTGGTGATGTCCACGTTGGCGAAGTTGTGGCCGATCTCTTCCACCGAAGGCAGGCGCTTGCGGATGGTGTCGGCGCCCAGGTGGTCCAGCTTCATCAGGATGTAGTCCTTGTTGGGACCACAGCCACGGCCTTCCTTGATTTCCTGGTCCATGGAGCGGGACACGAAGTCACGCGGAGCCAGATCCTTCAGCGTGGGAGCGTAGCGCTCCATGAAGCGTTCGCCTTCGCTGTTGAGCAGGATGGCGCCTTCGCCACGGCAGCCTTCGGTCAGCAGCACGCCCGCGCCGGCCACGCCGGTGGGGTGGAACTGCCAGAACTCCATGTCCTGCAGCGGGATGCCTGCGCGTGCAGCCATGCCCAGGCCGTCGCCGGTGTTGATGAAGGCATTGGTCGATGCCTGGAAGATGCGGCCAGCGCCACCCGTGGCCAGCAGCACGGCCTTGGCGTGCAGCTCGTACAGGTCGCCGGTTTCCAGTTCGATGGCGGTCACGCCGACCACGTCGCCCTGGGTGTTGCGGATCAGGTCCAGCGCCATCCACTCCACGAAGAAGTTGGTCTTGGACTTGACGTTCTGCTGGTACAGCGTGTGCAGCATGGCGTGGCCGGTACGGTCGGCCGCGGCGCAGGCGCGCTGCACGGGCTTTTCACCGTAGTTGGCCGTGTGGCCGCCGAAGGGGCGCTGGTAGATGGTGCCGTCGGGGTTGCGGTCGAACGGCATGCCGAAGTGTTCCAGCTCGATCACGACGTTGGGCGCTTCGCGGCACATGAACTCGATCGCATCCTGGTCGCCGAGCCAGTCGGAGCCTTTGATGGTGTCGTAGAAGTGGTAGTGCCAGTTGTCCTCGCTCATGTTGCCCAGCGAAGCGGACACGCCGCCTTGCGCGGCCACGGTGTGCGAGCGCGTGGGGAAGACCTTGGACAGCGAGGCCACGGACAGGCCGGCGCGCGACAGTTCCAGCGCGGCACGCAGGCCGGAGCCGCCAGCGCCGACGATGACGACGTCAAACTTGCGCTTGGTGATGTTTGCTTTGGAGTAGCTCATTCTTAACCTTCAATCGTGGAGACCGCGTCTCTATCAGATACGCCACAGGATCTGGATGCCCCAGCCGGCGCAGCCGACGAGCCAGACCAGGGTGAAAACGTTCAGCACCAGGCGCAGGCCCACGGGCTTGACGTAGTCCATCCAGATGTCGCGCACGCCGACCCAGACGTGCCAGGCCAGCGAGACGATCACGGCGAAGGTCAGGAACTTCATCCACTGCGGGGCAAAGATGCCGGCCCACAGGTCATAGCCGACGGAGCCGGTGCTGAAGATCAGCTTGGCCAGCAGCACGATGGTGAACAGTGCCATCAGCACGCCGGTGACGCGCTGCACCATCCAGTCGCGGATGCCGTAGTGCGCACCGACCACGGTGCGCTTGGAGCCGTAATTCACGGACATGGTTCTTTTTCCTTATCGTGAGGGGAGATCGTCTATCAGTACAGGCCGAACAGCTTGGCGCCCAGGATCAGGGTCAGGCCCACGCTCAGCACCAGCACCACCAGGGCGGAGGTCTTGCCGAACTGCTTGTTAACCGCATGGTGGTTCACGTCCATGAACAGGTGGCGCAGGCCGGCGCAGAAGTGGTGCAGGTAGGCCCAGATCAATGCCAGGCACACGAGCTTGAGGAACCATCCGAAGGGACCCGCGAAAACCGAGGTGAAGCCGTCGAAGGAGATCTCCGAGGTCAGCGACATGTCCATCATCCACAGGATGAAAGGCAGCAGGATGAACATCAGCAGGCCGCTGATGCGGTGCAGGATGGACACGATGCCGGCCGGCGGCAACCGGTAGGTGGGGAGGTCCTTGAAGAAGTTGATGTTGCGGAACTCTGGCCGCTTTTTGGCTTGCTCAGTCATGGCAGGGTACTTTCGTGGATGTAACTGCTTCGTAATCGCTCAGGGGCGGCGATGCAAAATTCTATTGCAATGCAATAAAAACAGCTTTGCTGGGAATTGCGTATTTTCGCCCGCTTCTCTGGGGAACGGATCGTTCAGCTCAACGCGTTGCGGTAGTGATGGGTGTCGGTGCGGTACAGGCCACGGCGTAACTCCATGGGAACATCGTTGTATGTGTAAGCGGTGCGCTCCACGCTCAGCAGGGGCGTGGTGCTGGGCACGTCCAGCAGCAGGGCCTGTTCGGCCTCGGGCAGGACGGCGCGGATCTTTTCGTCGGCGCGCACCATGCGCACGCCGTAGTCCAGCTCGAACATGGCGTAGGTGGGGCCCTGGTAGGCGGACATCTGCTCGGCGGTCAGGCCCTTGAAGGCGTGGCCCGGCAGCCAGATGTCTTCCAAAATGGTCGGGATTGCGGAGAACGACAGCACGCGGCGCACATGCATCACGGCATCGCCGCTGCGCAGCGCCAGGCCGCGCGCCACGTCCGCCGATGCGCGCAGGCGCCGGCAGTCGATGATGCGGCGCTCGGCACGGCCCTCGCCCTGCTGGTCGCCGCCGTCGGGCTGCAGCTTGAGAAAGCGGTACTGCACATGCTGGGCCGCGTGGGTGGCCACGAAGGTGCCCTTGCCCTGACGGCGCATCACCAGGTTTTCCGCGGCCAGCTCGTCGATGGCCTTGCGCACCGTGCCCTGGCTCACGCGAAAGCGCGCCGCCAGCTCCATCTCGCTGGGGATCAGCTCGCCGGGCCGCCATTCGCCTGCTTCAAGGCTTTGCAGTATCAGTCCCTTGATCTGCTGGTACAGCGGGCTGAAGGCCGGGGTCGATGCGCCCGCGCCGATGGTGGCAGCGGCGGTTTCAGAGGCGAGGGGAGGCAGGGCTGGCATGGGAAAGTTCGGGGTGGGGAGGCTCCCGGCGACGCAGATGAAAGACTTGGAAACAGACGTCGATCATATCTTATATAAGACATAAGACAAATTGACCGGGCTCCGAAATCGGGAGTACACTTTCGCGTTGTTTGCGGAGCACGGGCTGCTGGTTTCTGACGCTGGTGCGACCTGGCGCCGATAACACCTGATTTTTTCCCCATCCCTGGAGTTTCATCATGAGCAAGAAGCCCGTTCGTGTCGCCGTCACCGGTGCCGCCGGTCAAATTGGTTACGCCCTGCTGTTTCGCATCGCCTCCGGCGAAATGCTGGGTAAGGACCAGCCCGTCATTCTGCAACTGCTGGAGATTCCCGACGAGAAGGCCCAGAACGCGCTCAAGGGCGTGATCATGGAACTCGAAGACTGCGCCTTCCCCCTGCTGGCCGGCATCGAAGCCCACTCCGACCCCCTGCAAGCCTTCAAGGACACCGACTACGCCCTGCTGGTCGGCGCGCGTCCCCGCGGCCCCGGCATGGAACGTGCCGACCTGCTGGCTGCCAACGCACAGATTTTCACGGCCCAGGGCAAGGCGCTGAACGCCGTGGCCTCGCGCAACGTGAAGGTGCTGGTCGTCGGCAACCCCGCCAACACCAACGCCTACATCGCCATGAAGTCGGCTCCGGACCTGCCGGCCAAGAACTTCACCGCCATGCTGCGCCTGGACCACAACCGCGCTGCATCGCAGCTGGCTGCCAAGGCCGGTTTCAAGGTCGGCGACATCCGCAAGCTGACCGTCTGGGGCAACCACTCGCCCACGATGTACGCCGACTACCGCTTCGCCACCGTCAACGGTGAAAGCGTCAAGGCCAAGATCAACGACCAGGCCTGGAACAAGGACGTGTTCCTGCCCACCGTCGGCAAGCGTGGCGCCGCCATCATTGCAGCGCGCGGCCTGTCCTCGGCTGCCTCGGCTGCCAACGCCGCCATCGACCACATGCGCGACTGGGCCCTGGGCTCGGGCGGCGAATGGGTCACCATGGGCGTGCCCTCCAACGGCGAATACGGCATCCCCGCCGGCATCGTCTTCGGCTTCCCGGTCACCACCGAGAACGGCGAGTACAAGATCGTCGAAGGCCTGGAAATCGACGCCTTCTCGCAAGAGTGCATCGACAAGACCCTGGCCGAGCTGCAAGGCGAACAGGACGGCGTCAAGCACCTGCTGTAAGCCGCCGGCAAGCCATGCTCGACTGGAATCCCGCGCTTTACCTGCGTTTCGCCAATGAGCGTACGCGCCCCGCAGCCGAGCTGCTGGCGCGTGTGCCCTTGGCCCAGGCCCGCCATGTGGTGGACCTGGGATGCGGGCCGGGCAATTCCACCGAGCTGCTTGCACAGCGCTATGCCGGTGCCACGATCACCGGTATAGACAACTCCCAGGCGATGCTGGCCACCGCGCGCCAGCATCTGCCTGAGGCCCGCTTCGCGCTGGCCGACATTGCTTCCTGGACGCCCGCCCCCGGCGAGAGCGCTCCCGACCTGATTTATGCCAATGCCTCCCTCCAGTGGGTGGGGGAGCATGAAACGCTGATACCCCGCCTGTTCGCCCAACTGGCGCCAGGGGGCGTGCTGGCGATACAGATGCCCGACAACCGGCAGGAAGCCACGCACCGCGTGATGCGCGAGATCGCCAGCCTGCCCAAGTTTGCCGCCTACATCGGCGATGCCGCCAAGGTGCGGGCCGACATCCTGCCCATCCGCAGCTACTACGACCTGCTGGCCGGACCGCAGGAGCAGGCCGGCGTCGAGGCCGGCGCCGTCGATGTCTGGCACACCGTCTACCAGCATCCCATGGACTCGGCCGGCGCCATCGTCCAGTGGCTGCGCGGCACCGGCCTCAAGCCCTTCGTCGAAGGCCTGCCGGAAGCCCTGCAGGCCGACTTCCTCACCGAATACGAAAACCGCGTGGACGCCGCCTACGGCGTGCGCGCCGACGGCCGGCGCCTGCTGGCCTTCCCCCGCCTGTTCATCGTCGCCCAGCGCAAGCCATGACCGCCGCCACGTCCACACCCTCTCGCGCACACCCGGCCCAGGTGCTGCTCGATGCGCAGGGCGGTGCCCTGCACCTGCCCGTCTGCGACCACTACAGCGGCGTGGAAGTGCGCATGCGCAAGAGCCTGCAGCTGCAGGCCGAGATGATGGCCGAGTTCGGCACCTGCGTGTTCGACGTCACGCTGGACTGCGAGGACGGCGCCCCCGTGGGCCAGGAGGCCGCCCATGCGCGCCTGGTGGCCTCGCTGGCGCGTGATGCCGCGCCCGGCGCCCGCGTGGCTGCGCGCGTGCATGCCGTGGACCACGCCAGCTTCGCGCAGGACCTGGACATCATCGTCGGCGAGGCCGGCGACCGCCTGTGCCACCTCATGCTGCCCAAGGTGGAAAGCGTGGACGACGTGCTGCTGGCCGAGCGGCATCTGGGCCGACTGGGCTGCCGCGAACTGCCGCTGCATGTGCTCATCGAGTCGCCCGCCGCCGTGCACCGCGCCTTCGACATCGCGGCACACCCGCGCGTGCAGAGCATTTCCTTCGGCCTGATGGACTTCGTCTCGGCCCATGGCGGCGCGATTCCTGCCTCGGCCATGGGCTCGGCCGGCCAGTTCGACCATCCGCTGGTCGTGCGTGCCAAGCTGGAGATCGCAGCTGCCTGCCACGCGCACGGAAAGGTGCCTTCGCACTGCGTGGTCACCGAGTTCAGGAATCCACAGGCGCTGCAGGCCGCTGCCACACAGGCGTCACGGCGGCTCGGCTATACCCGCATGTGGAGCATCCACCCGGACCAGATCCGTCCCATCCTCGCCGCGTTCGCGCCCCAGGCCGACGAAGTGGCGCAGGCCGCACAAATACTTACCGCCGCCGAGGCCGCCGACTGGGCGCCCGTCAGCGTGGATGGTGTATTACATGACCGGGCGAGCTACCGCTATTTCTGGCAGTTGCTCACACGTGCCCACCAGACCGGCCAGGCGCTGCCCCCGCAGGTGCAGCCCTGGTTTGCATCAGAATCACTTGCTTAGCCCACACCGGGAATTTGCAGGAGCCCAACGTATGAAGACAGCTATCGCCTCCATCCTGATCGCAGCCCCCTTGCTGGCCATGGGCCTGGGCGCCAGCGCCGCCGAACCTGCCAAGAAGGCTCCGGCCAAGGCCGCCGCCAAGCCTGCGGTCAAGAAGGCTCCCGCCAAGAAGTCCACCGCGGCCAAGGCCGCTGCCGGCGCTGCCGCAGTCGGCGGTGCGGCGGCCGTGGCAGCTGCTGCCCAGCAGCCGCTGTCCGCCGAAGACCTGGCCATCTCGGAGCGCGTGCACACCGGCCGCATTCCCTGCGAGCTGGGCGCCTTCGTCAATGTGACGGCCGACCAGTCCAACCCCGGCTACTTCAACATCGACGGCAAGGGCTTCAAGTACCACATGGCGCCCGTCAAGACCTCGACCGGCACCGTGCGCCTGGAAGACAAGCATGCCGGCGCCGTCTGGCTGCAGATCGCCAACAAGTCCATGCTCATGAACCAGAAGGTCGGCCAGCGCCTGGCCGACGAATGCATGAGCCCTGACCAGCTTCAGGTGGCCGAGGCCATCAAGAAGAACCCGCCTCCCAGCCTGCTGGAAGCACCCAAGCCCGCCGGCCAGTAATCCAGGCCCGGACCTGAGCGTCCCGCAAGCAGCCCCACTTTAGAAAACCATGGAGAGAGAATCATGTTGAAAGCCTACCGTGACCACGTGGCCGAACGCGCCGCGCTCGGTATCCCCCCGCTGCCGCTGGATGCCAAGCAGGTTGCCGAACTGATCGAGCTGATCAAGAACCCGCCCGCTGGCGAGGACGCCTTCCTGCTCGACCTGCTCACGCACCGCGTTCCTCCGGGCGTGGACGATGCCGCCAAGGTCAAGGCCAGCTTCCTGGCAGCCGTGGCCCACGGTGACATCCAGGTGGCTCTCATCTCCAAGGCCAAGGCCACCGAGCTGCTGGGCACCATGGTGGGCGGCTACAACGTGCACCCCCTGATCGAGCTGCTGGACGACGCCGAAGTCGCCGGCGTCGCTGCCGATGCGCTGAAGAAGACGCTGCTGATGTTCGACTTCTTCAACGACGTGGCCACCAAGGCCAAGGCCGGCAACGCCAAGGCCCAGGAAGTCATGCAGAGCTGGGCTGACGCCGAGTGGTTCACCTCGCGCCCCGAAGTGGACAAGAAGATCACCGTCACCGTCTTCAAGGTGCCCGGTGAGACCAACACCGACGACCTGTCGCCTGCACCCGATGCCTGGAGCCGTCCGGACATCCCGCTGCACTACCTGGCCATGCTCAAGAACACCCGTCCCGACGCGGCCTTCAAGCCCGAGGAAGACGGCAAGCGCGGCCCGATGCAGTTCATCGACGACCTCAAGAAGAAGGGCCACCTGGTCGCCTACGTGGGCGACGTGGTCGGCACCGGCTCCTCGCGCAAGTCGGCCACCAACTCCATCGTCTGGGCCACGGGCCAGGACATCCCCTTCGTGCCCAACAAGCGCTTCGGCGGCGTGACCCTGGGCGGCAAGATCGCCCCCATCTTCTTCAACACGCAGGAAGACTCCGGCTCGCTGCCCATCGAAGTGGACGTCTCCAAGCTGGAGATGGGCGACGTCATCGACGTGCTGCCCTATGACGGCAAGCTGGTCAAGAACGGCGAGACCGTCGCCGAGTTCCAGCTCAAGAGCGACGTGCTGTTCGACGAAGTGCGCGCCGGCGGCCGCATCAACCTGATCATCGGCCGTTCGCTGACCGCCAAGGCCCGCGAATTCCTGGGCCTGTCTGCCTCCACCGTGTTCCGCCTGCCTCAGGCGCCCGCTGCTTCGAACGCCGGCTTCACGCTGGCCCAGAAGATGGTCGGCCGCGCCGTCGGCCTGCCGGAAGGCCAGGGCGTGCGCCCCGGTACCTACTGCGAGCCGCGCATGACCACCGTGGGTTCGCAGGACACCACCGGCCCCATGACCCGCGACGAGCTCAAGGACCTGGCCTGCCTGGGCTTCTCGGCCGACATGGTCATGCAGTCCTTCTGCCACACGGCCGCCTACCCCAAGCCCGTGGACGTCAAGACCCACCGCGAGCTGCCCGCCTTCATCAGCAACCGCGGCGGCGTGGCCCTGCGTCCCGGTGACGGCGTGATCCACTCCTGGCTCAACCGCCTGCTGCTGCCCGACACCGTGGGCACGGGCGGCGACTCGCACACGCGCTTCCCCATCGGCATCTCCTTCCCTGCAGGTTCCGGCCTGGTGGCCTTCGGCGCCGCCACAGGCGTGATGCCCCTGGACATGCCCGAGTCCGTGCTCGTGCGCTTCAAGGGCGAAATGCAGCCCGGCGTCACCCTGCGTGACCTGGTGCATGCCATTCCCCTGTACGCCATCAAGGCAGGCGCGCTGACCGTGGCCAAGGCCGGCAAGAAGAACATCTTCTCGGGCCGCATCCTGGAAATCGAAGGTCTGCCCGACCTCAAGGTGGAACAGGCCTTCGAGCTGTCCGACGCCTCGGCCGAGCGCTCGGCTGCCGGCTGCACGATCAAGCTCAACCCCGAGCCGATCAAGGAGTACCTGACCTCGAACATCGTTCTGATGAAGAACATGATCGCCGACGGCTACGCCGACGCCAAGACGCTGCAGCGCCGCATCGAGAAGGTCGAAGCCTGGCTGGCCAAGCCCGACCTGCTCGAAGCCGACAAGGACGCCGAATACGCTGCCGTGTTCGAGATCGACCTGGCCGACATCAAGGAACCCATCGTCTGCTGCCCCAACGATCCCGATGACGCCAAGTTCCTGTCCGAAGTGGCCGGCACCAAGATCGATGAAGCCTTCATCGGTTCGTGCATGACCAACATCGGCCACTTCCGCGCAGCAGCCAAGCTGCTGGGCGGCCAGCGCGACATCCCCGTCAAGCTGTGGGTGGCTCCGCCCACCAAGATGGACCAGAACGAGCTGATCAAGGAAGGCCACTACGCCGCCTTCGGCACGGCCGGTGCCCGCACCGAAATGCCGGGCTGCTCGCTGTGCATGGGCAACCAGGCCCAGGTCCGCGAAGGCGCGACGGTGATCTCCACCTCGACCCGCAACTTCCCCAACCGCCTGGGCAAGAACACCAACGTGTTCCTGGGCTCGGCCGAGCTGGCCGCCATCGCATCGCGCCTTGGCAAGCTGCCCACCAAGGAGGAATACCTCAAGGAAATGGGCGTGATCGATGCCGACAAGTCCAGCGTCTACCGCTACATGAACTTCGACCAGATCGAAGAGTACGCGGACGTGGCCAAGGGCGTGAGCGCCTGAGTCCGGCCTGATCCGGCTCCATGAGCAAAGCCCGCTTCGGCGGGCTTTGCTGCTTTCTGGCTCTGTACTTTCCGGTTTACGCAGTCTGCTTCAACCGTCCCAGCACCTCCTGCGTCTGCGCATCCGCCGGAAAGAACGACTCCACGGCCAGCTCCTGCAGTGTCACATCCACCGGCGTGCCGAAGATGGTGATGGTGCTGATGAAGTTCAGCCGGCCATGGTCGGTGTCCAGCGCGAAGGGCACGGCAATGTGGCTGGCAGGTGCTGCGCCATGTGAGTCCGCTTCATCTTCCTTGAACGGGTAGGCGGCAATCTCGTCGTGCAGCGCCTGCAGCTGCGCATCCGACGTGGCGGCAATCTGCTGTTGCAGGCGGTGCAGCAGATGCGCGCGCCAATGGGCTGCATTGGCCAGGCGCGGGCCCAGGCCTTCGGGGTGCAGGCTCAGGCGCAGCACATTGACGGGCGGCTCCAGCAGCCAGGGCGCCACGCCGGCCAGCAGCAGCGGCACGATGGCGTTGGCGGCCACCAGGTTCCAGTGACGGTCCACGGCCAGGGCCGGATTGGGTTCGTGGCCCTTGAGCACCAGGTCCACGGCCTGGCGCGCGGCGGCCAGGTCAGGGTGGTCCAGCGGCCGGGCCTGGTACATGGGCGCATAGCCTGCGGCCACCAGCAGCGCGTTGCGCTCGCGCAGCGGCACGCCCAGGCGCTCCACCAGGCGCAGCACCATCTCGCGGCTGGGCTGGGCGCGGCCGGTTTCCACATAGCTCAGGTGGCGCGTGGAGATCTCGGCCTCCAGCGCCAGGCCCTGCTGGCTCAGGCGGCGGTGCTGGCGCCAGTGGCGCAGATGGTCGCCGAAGGGCGAGCGCGCGGACGGTGGATGGGCGGTGGAGGTCATGGTCCGCATCGTAGCGGCGGGGCTGGCGTGGCGGCCATGACCTGCGAGGTTATCGACCCTGTGCAGCCTGCGGCGGACCATGCAGTCCATGGCATGCACGGTGTGTGCCTGTTGCTCTCAAGGAGTTCGCCATGTCGATGTTCGCTTCCCCCCGTTTCCTGCCCCGCGTGATGTGGGCCGATGCTGCTTCCTGCGCCGCCTCGGGCGCCTTGCAACTGGTGGCGGGGCAGCCGCTGTCGGATGTGACGGGGTTGCCTCTGGCGCTGCTGCAGTCCACAGGCTGGTTTTTGCTGGGCTATGCGCTGCTGGCTGCGTGGATGGCGGCGCGCTCGCCTGTGCCGCGGCGGTTGATCGGGCTGGTGGTTGTGGGGAATTTCGGGTGGGCTGCGGGCTGTGTTGCGCTGTTGGCGTTTGGTGGGTTGGGGTTGTCTGCCTGGGGGGTGGCGTGGGTGTTGGCTCAGGCGTTGGTGGTTGTGGTGTTGGCTGAGTTGCAGTGGACTGGGTTGAGGCGCACGCGGGATGTGGTTGGCGCTGCGCGGTCCGTGGTTGTCGGGTGAGGGACTGTTTCTGGCCCTGCCGGGGGGTGTTTTTTCGAGGCCGGGTCTCGGCCCGGCGGCCGACCTACCTTTCTTTGATTCGTCACCGGTACGCCGGCCGAAGAAAGGTAGGCCAAAGAAAGACGACCCGAATGCCCGCGACCCCTTCGCTGCGCTGCGGGGCAACCTGCGTCGGGCCGCCTGCGGGGTTCGCCGTGAAACTCACTTCGCGCTGCGCGCTACGTTCAGACAATCACGGCGAGTCAGATGACGAGGCAGTCCTGTCCTTCGGCAGGACTGCAACCCCGCAGGCGGCCCGACGCGGGCGCTGGTGCGGGCCTTTGCTGCGCTCGGCCCGGTTCAGGGGGGGGCGCTGCTTTTGACGTGGAGGGAGCAGCCCACGGCGACGACTTCGCCGCTGGTTTCGCTGGCCAGCATGTCGGCGCTGTTGCGGATGGTGCGCAGGGCGCTGGCGAGCACCTCCAGGTGGTTGCTGGTCTCGGGCGTTTCCAGCCACAGCAGGGCCATGCGGGAGAGTGCCGAGATTTCGGCACAGCCTTGCTGCACCAGGCGGTCCACCTCGGTCACGACCTGGGTGAAATGCTCGGCGCTGGGTGGGGGTCTGGGTGTCATGGCTCGGCTCTCCGTGCAAAGGTGAGGCGGGCCATCGAGATGGATGCGATGTACATGGTTCCGTGCTCCTATTCGAGACTGAACCACCAGGCCGGGTTTTCAAGCACAGCAATGGTGGACGGGATGTTGAAAACACGAGAATAGTCGTGCGGGCAGCCTTGCGGTGAGCCCCATCCCGTCCCAAACCGTTCGGATGCAGGCAAGCGCCCACGATCCAAGCAAATCAGACGTGACAAGGCCTCGCTATCGGGGAGGCCGCTCCGCTATTCTTCAAAGGTGTTTTCAAGCACCGGCCCCGTGACAGGGGGCTGGTGCGGATTGTGGCATAGCGACTGGAGTTGCTCCAGCGGGGCTGGCATGACCTGGCAGGTCATGGACGCGGGGGGCGGTGGCGGCGGAGCATCGGCAGGGCCGGCTTGCGAGGTGCATGCCCGGCAATCCACAAGGAGTGCTGATGCCGATGTTTTCCCATGCCCGTTTCCTGCCCCGCACCCTGTGGGCCGACGCCATCTGCTGCGCCGCCGCGGGTGCGGTGCAACTGGCCTTCGCGCAGCCACTGGCCGTTGTCACGGGGTTGCCGCAGGCGCTGCTGCTGGGCACGGGGTGCTTCTTGCTGGCCTGGGCCTGCGTGGCTGGCTGGGGCGCGTGCCGCATGCCGCGCAGCCGGGGGCTGGTGGCCATTGCCGTGTTCGGCAACTTCGGCTGGGCCCTGGCCTGCGGGGTTGTGCTGTACAGCGGCGTGCTGGAGCCTGCGCCCGCAGGCTGGGCATGGGTGCTGGGCCAGGCGGCCATCGGCGTGGCGCTGGGCGATCTGCAGTGCGCGGGGTTGTGGCGCAGCAGGGCTTCGCTGGCCGGTCCGATGACAGCCCTGTGAAAGCCTGCCGCTTTTTCCGCGCGGACAGCGTTGTCCGCGTGTGACTATCGCCAATGGACCACAGCATCCGCGGGCACTTCTGGGCACAATGGAAATCAGAGTCTTGGTGCATGCCCAGCAGCCCGGAAAAGGCGGCGCGCATGTGCCTTCCCAGAGTTTCATCCAGGAGTCTCACGATGCGCCACGAATATGAAAACACCCTCAAGTCCTTTGCTGCGGCGGGGGGCAAGAAGGGCAAGTTCTTTTCCCTGCCTGAACTGGCAAGGCAATATCCACAGGTCCGGCGATTGCCCGTGTCGCTGCGCATCGTGCTGGAGTCCGTGCTGCGCAACTGCGATGGCAACAAGGTGACGCGCGAGCATGTGGAGCAGCTGGCGAACTGGAAGCCCCAGGCCGAGCGGGTGGACGAGATCCCCTTCGTGGTATCGCGCGTGGTGCTGCAGGATTTCACGGGCGTGCCGCTGCTGGCCGACCTGGCCGCCATGCGCAGCACGGCCGCCAGGCTGGGCAAGAAGCCCAAGTCCATCGAGCCGCTGGTGCCCGTGGACCTGGTGGTGGACCACTCCATCATGGTGGACTACTTCGGCACCAAGAAGGCGCTGGACCTGAACATGAAGCTGGAGTTCCAGCGCAACAAGGAGCGCTACCAGTTCATGAAGTGGGGCATGCAGGCCTTCGACACCTTCGGCGTGGTGCCGCCGGGCTTCGGCATCGTCCACCAGGTGAACCTGGAGTACTTGGCGCGCGGCGTGCACAAGACCAAGGACGGCGTGCACTACCCCGACACCCTGGTGGGCACGGACAGCCACACGACCATGATCAACGGCATCGGCGTGGTGGGCTGGGGCGTGGGCGGCATCGAGGCCGAGGCGGCCATGCTGGGCCAGCCCGTGTACTTCCTCACGCCCGATGTGGTGGGCTTCGAGCTGTCGGGCCAGCTGCGCGAGGGCGTGACGGCCACCGACCTGGTGCTGTCGGTGACCGAGATCCTGCGCCGCGAGAAGGTGGTGGGCAAGTTCGTGGAGTTCTTCGGCGAAGGCACGCGCACCCTGGCGCTGCCCGACCGCGCCACCATCGGCAACATGGCGCCCGAGTACGGCGCCACCATGGGCTTTTTCCCCGTCGATGAAAAGACCATCGACTACTTCAAGGGCACGGGCCGCAGCAAGGCCGAGATCGAGGCCTTCGAGGGCTATTTCCGCGCACAGGAACTGTTCGGCGTGCCGGCCGCCGGCGAGATCGACTACTCGCATGTGGTGCGCCTGGACCTGGGTACGGTGGCGCCCAGCCTGGCCGGACCCAAGCGCCCGCAGGACCGCATCGAGCTGGGCAATGTGTCGTCCAAGTTCGATGAGCTGTTCAGTGCCCCTGCGGCGCACAACGGGTTCAACCAGCCGATCGAACGGCTGGGCCGGAGCTTTCCCGTAGGCGGTGGCGGCGAGGGCGAGGTGGCTCCCGAGACGCCGGCCCATCCGCCCGGCGCGCAGCGCTCGCTGGCCGAGATGGAGGCCAACAAGCCCAAGCTGGAGGCCGCCCACAGCGAGGCGCCGGTCGATGCCCCCACGCCGCCCAAGCGCCTGAGCATCGCCAACGGCGACGTGCTGATTGCCGCCATCACCAGCTGCACCAACACCTCCAACCCCAGCGTGATGCTGGCCGCCGGCCTGCTGGCCAAGAAGGCGGTGAAGGCCGGGCTCACGGTGCAGCCGCACATCAAGACCTCTCTGGCGCCTGGCTCGCGCGTGGTGACCGAGTATTTGACCGAAGCCGGCCTGCTGCCCTACCTGGAAAAGCTGGGCTTTGCGCTGGCCGGCTACGGCTGCACCACCTGCATCGGCAACGCGGGCGACCTCACGCCGGAGCTCAACGAGGCTATCACCAGCAACGACCTGGTCTGCGCGGCCGTGCTGTCGGGCAACCGCAACTTCGAGGCGCGCATCCACCCCAACATCAAGGCCAACTTCCTGGCCAGCCCGCCCCTGGTCGTGGCCTATGCCATTGCCGGCACGGTGCGCCGTGACCTGATGACCGAGCCCGTGGGCCAGGGCAAGAACGGCCGTGACATCTACCTGGGCGACATCTGGCCGACCAGCGAAGAGATCCACGCGCTGATGAAGTACGCCATGAACGGCAAGGCCTTCCGCGAGAACTACGAGAAGGTGCGCTCCGAGCCCGGCAAGCTCTGGGAAAAGATCCACGGCGTGACGGGCGCCACCTATACCTGGCCCGAGAGCACCTACATTGCCGAGCCGCCGTTCTTCGATGATTTCCGGCTCCAGCTGGACGCGCCTGCTGCCGGTGCCGCCGGTGCTGCCGGCGCCGAAGGCTCCAACCCCTACGTGGTGCACGGCGCGCGCGTGATGGCGCTGTTCGGCGACTCCATCACCACCGACCACATCTCGCCGGCCGGCTCCATCAAGGAAAGCTCGCCCGCAGGCCAGTGGCTGCTGGCCCACGGCGTGCAAAAGGCCGACTTCAACAGCTACGGCTCGCGGCGCGGCAACCATGAGGTGATGATGCGCGGCACCTTTGCTAACGTGCGCATCAAGAACCTGATGATTCCGGCGCAGGCCGATGGCTCGCGCGAGGAGGGCGGCCTGACGCTGTACCGCGACGGCACGGGCCAGGTCACCAAGATGCCCATCTACGACGCGGCCATGAAGTACCAGGCCGAAGGCCGTGCCACCGTGATCTTCGCGGGCGAGGAATACGGCACGGGATCGAGCCGCGACTGGGCCGCCAAGGGCACGCAGCTGCTGGGCATCAAGGCCGTGGTGGCGCGCAGCTTCGAGCGCATCCACCGCTCCAACCTGGTGGGCATGGGCGTGCTGCCGCTGCAGTTCCTGGGCACGGACAGCTGGCAGACCCTGGGCCTGACGGGCGAGGAGTTCGTGGAAGTGATTCCCGCCGCCGACCTGGCACCGCAAAGCGAGGCCCAGCTGGTGATCACGCGTGCCGATGGCAGCAAGCAGACCGTGGTGGTCAAGCTGCGCATCGACACGCCCATCGAGGTGGACTACTACCGGCACGGCGGCATCCTGCCGTACGTTCTCAGGCAGCTCCTGGAATGAAGTTGGAAACCCCCTGAGCCGCTATGCGGCTTCCCCCTGCAAGGGGGACGACACCCTGGCGGCGGGGCGGCCCTTGCTCGGTGTCCCTCGCTTCTGGGTCACGCCGGTTTTGGACAGAGTGAACTGAGCAAGGGTGTGGCGTTTAGGGCTGCTGTCCCAGCCTGCCCACGCTGTCGCGCAGGTGGGCCAGCAGCGATTCGACCAGGGGCTGCACATGGCCCGGGTGCCACATGGCCTGCATCTGCGACTGCGGGTGCCGGCCCTGGATGGGCACGAAGGCCAGCCCCGGGAAGCCCACGCGCTGCAGGCAGGCCGGCACCAGGGACACGCCCTGACGCAGCGAAACCAGGGACAGCACGGACAGCCAGTGCCTTACCTCATGGTGCAGGTCGGGCGTGAAGCCTTCGCTCTGGCAGATCTGCCATATCTGCTGGTGGTAGTCGGGCGAGACCTGGCGCGAGAACAGCACCATGCGTTCGCCCGCCAGCTGGCGCACCTGCAGCCTGCGCAGTCCGGCCAGCGCGTGGCTGTCCGGCAGGCAGGCCATGAACGGCTCGCTCACCAGGGTGTGTGATTGCAGGCCTGGCGCGGGGCGCGTGGCGTGCAGCAGGCCCAGGTCCAGGCGTTCCTGCTGCAGGGAGGCGATCTGCTCTGCGCTGTTGAGCTCCAGCATGTCGATGCGCACCAGCGGGTGCCGGGCGCGAAAGCTCTCCAGCGCCTCGGGCAGCCCGCGGTAGATGGCCGAACCCACAAAGCCCAGCCGGATGCGGCCCTGCACGCCGTCGGCGATGGCGCGCATGTCCTGGCGCACGCGCTGGGCCTGTTCCATGATGTCCTGGGCCTGCACGCGCAGGTGCTTGCCGGCGGCCGTGAGCCGCACCTCCTTGCTGGTGCGCTCGAAAAGCTGGGCGCCCAATTCTTCCTCCAGCTGGCGGATGGCCACGCTCAGCGGCGGCTGGGAGATGGACAGGCGCTGGGCTGCGCGGCTGAAGTGCAGCTCCTCGGCCAGCACCAGAAAGTACCTCAGTTGTCTCAGCTCCATGGCGTTCTATCCGGTTTGACTATTGATCAATACGTTATCGATATTTGACTCGAATAGGACTGTTTCCAAGAATGGGGGCATCCCCAAGACCCGGAGCCCATGCGCCCGGGCCAGGTTCCCGCACAGGAGACAGACCATGAACCCCGAACCGCAGGCGCTGGCCGCCATGCAGTCTTCCCCCGCCCAGGCTTTCCAGGCCGTGCCCGACCGCCACGGCAGCAACCTGTACACCACCGATTCGCAGTTGCAGCCGCTGCTGGCGCTGTACTTGCCGCCCGAGGTGAACGCGCACCTGCAGCCCTATCTGGAGCGCATGGGCGCGCTGGCCGGCCGCGAGATCGATGAATGGGCGCTGACCGCCGACCGCAATCCGCCCGAGCTGGAGCACCGCGACCGCACGGGGCGCGATGCGCAGCGCATCGTCAAGCACCCGGCCTATGTGGAGATGGAGCGCATTGCCTATGGCGAGTTCGGCCTGGCCGTCATGTCGCACCGCACGGGCGTGCTGGGCTGGGATGGCAAGCTGCCGCCGCTGGCCAAGTACGCGCTGACCTATCTGTTCGTGCAGGCCGAGTTCGGCCTGTGCTGCCCGCTGTCCATGACGGACTCGCTGGCGCGCACGCTGCGCAAGTACGGCGAGCCGGCCCTGGTCGAAAAGTACTGGCCGCGCATGACGCAGCTGCGCTTCGAGGACCAGGCCCAGGGCGCCATGTTCATGACCGAGCAGGCGGCCGGCTCGGACATCTCCAACACCCAGACGCTGGCCCGCCCGGCCGCCGACGGCAGCTGGCGCCTGTCGGGCGACAAGTGGTTCTGCTCCAACCCCGATGCCGACTTCGCCATGGTGCTGGCGCGCGTGGAAGGCGCGCCCGCGGGCATGAAGGGCATCTCGCTGTTCCTGCTGCCGCGCCGGCTCGAT
Source organism: Delftia sp. WY8 (assembly GCF_018437695.1). Taxonomy (NCBI): domain Bacteria; kingdom Pseudomonadati; phylum Pseudomonadota; class Betaproteobacteria; order Burkholderiales; family Comamonadaceae; genus Delftia; species Delftia sp. WY8. Next base: position 1,453,889 of record NZ_CP049795.1, on the reverse strand, counting down.
GACGGCTCGGCCAACCACTACCGCATCGTGCGGCTCAAGCACAAGCTGGGCACGCGCTCCATGGCCAGCGGCGAGATCGTGCTCGACGGCGCCGTCGCCTACCTGGTGGGCGAGCAGGGCCGGGGCTTCGTGCAGATGGCCGACATGGTCAACAACTCGCGCCTGTCCAACGGCGTGCGCTCGGCCGGGCTGATGCGCCGTGCCGTGGCCGAGGCCGAGTACGTGGCGCGCGAGCGCCGCGCCTTCGGCAAGGCCCTGCAGGACATGCCGCTGATGCAGCGCCAGCTCGACAAGCTGCGCATCTACTCCGAGCAGGCCCGCACCATGGTGCTGCAGACGGCCCAGGCGCTGCAGCGTTCGGACGCAGGCGAAGACGGCGCCTACGCGCTGCTGCGCATCCTCACGCCCATGATCAAGTTCCGCGCCTGCCGCGACGCGCGCAAGGTCACGGGCGATGCCATGGAGGTGCGCGGCGGATGCGGCTACATCGAGGAATGGAGCGATCCGCGCCTGGTGCGCGACTCCCACCTGGGATCGATCTGGGAAGGCACCAGCAACATCGTGGCGCTGGACGTGATCCGCGCCATCAAGCGAGAAGGCTCGCTGCCCGTGCTGTGCGACCACGCGGCCCAGCTGCTGGCCCAGACCGAGGCGGCCACGGAATTCAAGGCCGCGCTGTCGGCCAGCATGGACAAGGCTGCGGCCCTGGCCCTGCGCGCGGCCGAGGAGGGCGGTGACCGCCTGGCGCGCGCCGCCGCCTCGGGCCTGTACCACTGCTTCACGGCCACGGCCATGGCCTGGGAGGCCTCGTACACCGGCAGCGCCGAGCGCATGCGCTGGGCCCAGCTGGTGCTGCTGCACCGCGTGCTGCCGCGCGACCCGCTGGCGGCAGGCGACCTGCCCGAAGGCTGGACACGCTGAGCCCATCGACCGCACCGACCCAGAACACACATCCCGTCCACAGGGATGACCACACAAGTACCGGAGACAAACACCATGCCTTGCACTGACCCGAAGCCGTCCTTCCAGAAACGCCGATTCCTGTGCGCCTGTGCGCTCGCCGCCACCGCCGCGCTGCCGGCCGCCGCCCTGGCCGAGCGTTTTCCCGAGCGGCCCATCAGCTTTGTCGTTCCCTTCCCGCCCGGCGGGCCTACAGACGCCATGGCACGCGTGCTGGCCACGGCGCTGACCGAGACGCTGGGCCAGAGCGTGATCGTGGAGAACAAGGCCGGCGCAGGCGGCAACATCGGCGCCGACTTCGTGGCCCGCGCCAGGCCGGACGGCTACACCATCATGTTCGGCACCTCGGGGCCGCTGGCCATCAACAAGCACCTGTACCGCAAGATCAACTACGACCCGCAGACCAGCTTCGCGCCCATCATCCGCGTGGGCCACCTGCCCAATGTGCTGGTGGTGAACCCGGCCACCAAGGCCACCACCGTGCAGGAGCTGATCGCGCAGGACAAGGCCAAGCCGGGCAGCCTGGACTATGCATCCTCGGGCAACGGTGCCTCCTCGCACCTGGCCGGCGTGCTGTTCAACAAGATGGCCGGCACCTCGCTGCAGCACATCCCCTACAAGGGCACGGGCCCGGCGCTCAACGACCTGCTGGCGGGGCAGGTGAACATGACCTTCACCGACATCCTCACGGCCATGCCCTACATCAAGGCCGGCAAGTTCAAGGCCATTGGCGTGGCCACGGAAAAGCGCTCCCAGGCCATGCCCGACATCCCCACCATCGCCGAGCAGGGCCTGCCCGGCTACGACGTGAGCGTGTTCTTCGGCGTGGTGGCGCCGGCCGGCACGCCGGCCGACCGCATCGAGACGCTGAACGCGTCCTTCCGCAAGGCCCTGAGCAGCGAGCGCATCCGCAAGACCTTTGCCGACCAGGGGCTGGAGCCGGCTTCCGATCTTTCGCCAGCGGGGCTGTCGACCTTCATCGCGCAGGAGGTCACGAAATGGAAGGCCGTGGTCGATGCCTCCGGCGCGAAGCTCGACTGACGAGAGTATCCCCATGAACACAAATCAACGCGCGGGAGCGCTCCAGGGCATCCGTGTCCTCGACCTCTCCCGCATTCTTGGTGGCCCGCTGTGCGGCCAGATCCTGGGCGACCACGGCGCCGACGTGCTCAAGGTGGAGCCGCCGCAGGGCGACGATACGCGCGCCTGGGGGCCGCCGTTCCAGGACGGTGTGTCCTCCTACTACCGGGGCCTGAACCGCAACAAGCGGCTGCAGTTCCTGGACCTGTCCCAGCCCGAAGGCCAGCAGGCCGTGCTGGCGCTGATGGAGCAGGCCGACGTGGTGGTGGAGAACTTCAAGATCGGCACCATGGAGAAATGGGGCATTGGCTGGGAGCAGCTGCGCGAGCGCTTTCCGCGCCTCATCTGGTGCCGCGTCAGCGGCTTCGGCGCCGATGGTCCGCTGGGTGCCTGGCCCGGCTATGACGCGGCCATCCAGGCCATGACGGGGCTGATGAGCGTCAACGGCGAGGCCGGCGGCGATCCGCTGCGCGTGGGCCTGCCGGTGGTGGACATGGTCACGGGCATGAACGGCGTCATCGGCGTGCTGCTGGCGCTGCAGGAGCGCCAGCGCAGCGGCCTGGGCCAGCTGGTCGATGTCTCGCTGTACGACAGCGGCATCTCGCTGCTGCACCCGCATGCGGGCAACTGGTTCATGAGCGGCAGGACGCCAGGGCGCTCGGGCAACGCCCATCCCAACATCTATCCCTACGACAGCTTTGCCACGGGCACCACGCCGGTCTTCCTGGCCGTGGGCAACGACCGCCAGTTCCGCCTGCTGTGCGAGCACCTGGGATGCCCGCAACTGGTGGCCGACGAGCGCTTTGCCACGGCCGGCCAGCGTTCCCACCACCGCGATGCGCTCAAGCCGCTGCTGGAGCAGGCCCTGCAGTCCTGCGACGGCCCCGCGCTGGCCGATGCGCTGATGGCCATCGGCGTGCCCGCCGCACCCGTGCTGGGCGTGGACGCGGCGCTCAACCACCCGCATACCCTGCACCGCGAGATGGTGGTGGAGATGGAGGGCGGCTACCGGGGCCTGGGCGCGCCCGTCAAGCTCAGCCGCACGCCGGCCAGCTACCGGCATGCGCCGCTGGCCGAGGGCGACAGTTTCGAGTGATTTGCGTGGTGCGCTCAGGGGACGATGGGGCGCAGTTGCGCGTCAGCCATGCCCACCAGCAGCGCACGCCCGTCGGGCTCCACGCGGAACTCGCCGTAGCGGGCCTGTTCCCAGCGCTGGCCATCGCCTTCGCGGAAGTACCAGGCATCGGTCACCAGCGTCCACCGGCCGCCGCGCGGGGTGAGTTCAAAGCGCTGTTCGCCGGGCGCCAGCGGCTCGCTGGCCGTGCCGGTGCGCAGCCACTGCACCACGCCCTGTTCATCGAGCGTGCCGATGGCGTAGAGGCGTCCGCTGCGCAGGTTCTCTTTCTCCACGTCCCTGTCCTCGGAAGGCAGGCGGAAGTTCAGGCGCATGTAGTCGCCCTGCATCAGGGAGCGCGGGTCCACCGGCGCCAGTTCCACGAACACCTTGCGGCCCTGGGCGATGGTGCGCTCCTTCTGCGCAATGCCGATATTGGCCACCGCCAGCGTGCAGGCCGCCGTCAGCACCACCAGCCACGGCGCCCAGCGCTGCAGGGGCACGGCGCCCGATGCGGCGGCGGTCTCCGCGCTGCCTGGCAGGGATGCGGCGCGCGGCCCTGCCCAGGCCAGCAGGCCCAGCAAGGCGCCGCAGCCGGCCAGCACCAGGGCCTTGGTGGCCAGTGGCCAGGCCAGCTGGTAGTAGAAGCTGCCCACGATCCAGGCCGCAGCCAGGGCGGCCGCTGCGGCCTGCCGCCAGCGGCCGCTGGTGCCGGTCACCGCCAGCGCCAGCAGGCAGGCGCCCAGCCAGGGCAGGAAGGCACTCAGCACGGCCAGCACCACGGCAGCCACGGCGGCGCGCGGCTGCCGCAGCGTGGGCCATGCGCGCTGGGCGAACCAGGCGGCTGCCAGGGCCAGCACGGCCGAGCCGGCCTGCGTCAGTACGCCCATGGAGATGTTCGGGGCGGCTTCCTGCGCCAGCTCGCCCGCCAGGCCGCCGCCCAGCACGCCGGCCACCATGAAGCTCCTGCCGGACAGAAAGGCCAGGCCAGCCAGCACCGCCAGCAGCCAGCCCGTGGCAAAGGGCTCCAGCGCCGCCGCCATGCGGGTCTGTGCCGCAGACTGCCCCAGCGCGCGCCACTGGGCTGCCAGCAGCAGCATCCAGAGCAGCAGCGCCGCATGCACGATGACCCAGGTCGGCAGGCCTGCGTACAGGGTGGATGGATCGTTGTCCGGCCAGAGCATGGTGCAAAACAGCAGCGCGCAGGCGGCGCCCAGCAGCACGCGCAGCCAGGGCCTTGCAATGGCGGCCGTGCAGGCCAGCGCAATGGCCAGGCCTATCGCGGCCGCAGCCTGCCCCGACAGGTCGCGCGCCAGGCCAAAGCCCAGCAGGCCGGCGCCGGTCAGCATGGCAGGCAGGGCCAGCTGCTCCAGGAAGACGGGCAGCTCCTCGGCGCGCAGCACGGCCACGGCTGCGGCCAGCATCATGGCGCCGATCACATAGGTGCCGGCGCCGCGCTCTATCCAGTCGGACAGGGCAAACGCAAACAGAATCAGCAAGGGAAGAAGGGCCAGCCAGGCGCCCAGCGCCGTGAGCAGCACCACCGCCCAATGGCGGTCGTTGGCGGCAGGGCGGCGGTCCTGCAAGGCGGCAGGCGGCAGGATGCCCTGGTCCACGGCCTGGCGCAGCAGGGTGTCGTGTTCGTGGCTCATTGAAGGCCTCCTTCCGCGTTGCGGGACATTCGAAGCACCAGGCTGACCGTGGCCGCCAGCAGGCACGCAGCGCCCAGGCCGACGAGCAGCAGCATGCCCGTGAAGTCCGCCCCCAGTTTTTCCAGCAGCAGATAGACCAGGCCGCACACCAGCAGCACGTTCAGGCCCAGCGCCGCACCGCTGAGCAGGAAGATGTCGAAATGCCTGCGCAGGCCCGCCAGCGCCGCCGCGCCTGCCAGCAGCACCAGCCCCAGCGGGTACTGCGGCGCCACCGTGCTGTGGAACAGCCCGCTGATGGCGGTGGAGGTGATCATCGCCAGCGCCAGCGCGCCCGCGCCGCGCAAGGCCCACAGCCCCGCGCCCGTGAAGCGCCGCAGGGCCGGTGCCATGACTGCGGTGACGGCAAGGGCGGCGCCCAGGGCCACGGCATGCACGCCCAGGTCGCGCGACTCCACCTCCCAGAACTGCGGCGTATGGGCCTGCGCCCACAGCGCGATGCCCGTCATGGCAACCACCACCCAGGGCACCCAGACGCCATCGCTGCGCGCCGCCAGGGCCAGCGGCAGGGTCAGCGCTGCCCACAGCGCAAACAGCTGCCAGGGGTCCGCTCCCGTCTGGTAGGTCTGCCCGAAAAAGGCGAACAGCGCACCCGTGCCCAGCAGCGCCAGCACGGACAGCGGCACGCGCGCCGCCGCGCGCCATGCCGCGCCAAGACACATCACGAGCACGAAGCCCTGCAGCAGGGCAAAGCGCTGCATGCGGCCCATGCTCTCCCAATTGGCGGCAATCCACAGCACGATGCCCAGCCCGCCCAGCGCCGCGCCCAGCAAGGCCACCACGGGCCACAGGCGGGTTCTGAGGGCGGCCGGTTCCTGCTCGAATCCCGCCAGTGCAAACAGCTGCACGGCGGCCTTGCGGTCCAGGCCATGCTGGCGGACAAGCTCATGCAATAAGGGGCGCAGGTTCATGGTGTGGATGTTCCTTGGCTTGAAGATGCGGATGCCCGACTTTGCCAGAACCTGTCCGGGATGGATTGCAACGCGGCAGCCCGGTGCCGGTGCAACCTGCTATCTTCCTCCCACTCTCCGGAACACTGCCGCCATGCATCCTGCGCCTGCCCCTTTTTGCCGACCTCGCATGTACCCCGCCAAGCCGCTGGCATGCCCTTTGAACGCAACGGCGTTGCTGGCGCCATGAAGCGCGGCGCCGACCTCGACGATTTCGACGACCCGGTCGAATGGACGCCGGTCACACGCCCTGCCGCCATCGCGCTGACGGCTTTCGGCGCCTGGATCATCTGGGGCCACTTCTTCAGCGAGGACCGCTGGCTGATGCTGCTGGACAACGCCAACCTCGCGCTGCACGAGGCCGGGCACCCGCTGGTGGCCCTGTTCTCGCAGCATCTCTCGGTCTACGGCGGCACGCTGTTCCAGTTGCTGTTCCCCGCCCTGTTCATGCGCCATTTCCGCAGGCAGGGCCAGCGCACGGGCTGGATCGCCTCGCTGATGTGGTTGGGCGAGAACCTGATGAACGTGGCCCGCTACATGAAGGACGCGCGCGCCCAGGTCCTGCCGCTGGTGGGCGGCGGCGACCATGACTGGACGGAGATCTTCAGCCGCTGGGGCGTGCTCCAGGCCGATGTGCGCATCGGCACGCTGACGTCGCTGCTGGGGCTGTGCCTGGTGGCGTGGGGGTTGCGGCTGGCGGTGCCGCGTCTTCGTGCTCCCCAGGCCTGAAGCTCCATCTGATACGGTCGAATTCACCGCATCTGCTGCTACCCGCGGAGCAGGGCGCTGGGCATAGTCCAGGCAGTCCCCGGCAATTCATGACAAGCCCGCATCACGGGCGCACCGGCCGGGGCGAAGGCCCCGCATGTCAGAACGACCGAAACCGCTTCCCGATGAAACCGCCGCAGCCCCCCGGCCGCGGCCCGCGCCGCGCAAGGTGATTCCCATCGCCGACGCCAGCGCGGATTCCCCGCTGTTCGAGTCACGCCGCAAGATCCAGCCGCGCTCCATCTCGGGGCGCTTCGCCAACTGGCGCTGGGCCATGGTCTGGCTCACGCAGCTGTTCTTCTACGGCATACCCTGGCTGCAGATCCACGGCCGGCAGGCCCTGCTGTTCGACCTGGAGCAGCGGCGCTTCTACATCTTCGGCTGGCTGCTGTATCCGCAGGATTTCATCTACCTGGCCGTGCTGCTCATCGTCTCGGCGCTGGCGCTGTTCCTGTTCACCACGGTGGCGGGGAGGCTGTGGTGCGGATTTTCCTGCCCGCAGACGGTCTACACCGAGCTGTTCATGTGGGTGGAGCGCCGGCTCGAAGGCGACCGCAGCGCACGCCTGCGCCTGGATGCCAGCGGCTGGGGTCCGGAGAAGATCGCGCGGCGTGGCGGCAAGCATGCGCTGTGGCTGCTGATTGCGCTGTGGACGGGGCTGACCTTCGTGGGCTACTTCGTGCCCATCCGCAGCCTGCTGCCCGAGGTGCTGGCTCTGACCGGCGCGTGGCAGATCTTCTGGGTGCTGTTCTATGCGCTGGCCACCTACGGCAACGCGGGCTTCCTGCGCGAGCAGGTCTGCAAGCACATGTGCCCCTATGCGCGCTTCCAGAGCGCCATGTTCGACAAGGACACCCTGGTCGTCACCTACGACACCGCACGCGGCGAATCGCGCGGCCCGCGCCACAAGGGCGTGGACTACCGGGCCCAGGGCCTGGGCGACTGCATCGACTGCACGCTGTGCGTGCAGGTCTGCCCGGTGGGCATCGACATACGCGACGGCCTGCAGTACGAGTGCATCGGCTGCGGCCTGTGCATCGACGCCTGCAACAGCGTCATGGACCGCATGCACTACCCGCGCGGGCTGATCCGCCTGTCCACGCAGAACGGCGTGGCCCGGGGCTGGCGCCAGAGCGAGCTGGTGCGCCGCATCTTCCGCCCGCGCGTGCTCATCTACGGCACGGCGCTGGTGGCCATCTCCACGGCCATGGTGGCCAGCCTGGCGCTGCGCACGCCGCTGAAGGTGGACGTGGTGCGCGACCGGGGCACGCTGTCGCGCATCGTGGCCGGCGGCCAGATCGAGAACATCTACCGCGTGCAGATCGGCAATGCCACGGAGCAGGACCAGCGCTATGTGCTGTCGGCCTCGGGCATCGAAGGCCTGCGCGTGGCTTCGGAGACCGAGGTGGACGTGGGTGCGGCCCAGGACCGCTGGGTCGTGGTGCGGCTGCAGGCGCCCTATGGCGCGGCCGGCCCTGGCTCGCACGGCGTGGAGATCACGGCCACGGCGGTGGGTGATCCGGCGCTTTCCAAGCAGGCGCACAGCACGTTCCTGGTGCCGCGCTGAAGGGCCAGTTGGATGGATTGATTCACGAGTACAGCGCAGTTGTTGTGCACGATGCCTGGTCCGCTGCAGCGCGGGCTGGCATCGGTTTTGAGGCCCCGGGATTTTCTCCGGGGCCTTTTTTTGTAGTGAGATTGATGCGTCTTCCACAGTCGGCACAGCCAGCTTCATGAGTGAACTTGGCTGCTTAAAACCAGAGGCCGAGCGAAGCAAAGGCCCGTCACGGCTCCCCGTATGTCAGCGCCTGCGGCGTGGTGGTTGCGGGGTTGCAGTCCTGCCGAAGGACAGGACTGCTTCGTGATCTGACTCGCTGCGGTTGTTTGAGCGGCGCGCGAAGCGCAAAGCGAGTTCCGCAGCGAACCCCGCAACCGCCATGACGCAGGTTGCCCGCAGCGAAGCGGAGGGTCGCGGACATCCGGGGTTGTACGTGTCAAGGACATGGGTAACAACTCAGCTCACAGACATGGGTAACACTTCAAGCTCACATAGTCCTTCTGGGGTCCTCGCACATCCTCTTCGTTGAAGCAGCCCAGTCGCACCGGCCCCAGATACACATCCCACTGGCCAGCGGCCACCTCCTGCATCCCGATCCACTGCCCCGCCAGCAGGTAGCCTATGTAGACCCGCAGCGCTCGCCAGTAGATCAAGCCGTTGTGGCTGACCCGAACCCTTTCCCAATGCTTCGGGTACTGCAGCTCGGGTAGCTTTGAGGGGTATGGCCTGGTCGAGTCGCTGTAATGCTGGGCCGGCATGCTTTGCTGCAAGGCCTCATGCGGGCGCTGCTGGTTGTAGTGCTCCACAAAGGCATCGAGCTGCATCTGCAATGCCGCTTTGTCCGCCGCAGGCTCTTTGCCCAGGGCATGCTTGAGCGTGCGGTGCATCCGCTCGTGGCGACCGTTTTGCTGTGGCTTGCCCCTCTCGATGCGCTCCGGCCTGATGCCCAGCCTTATCCACCATATCGCCAGGCGTGACAGGCCCGCCACGCCAGTAGTCGCGAACGGCGGACCGTTGTCACTGCGTATGCGCTCGGGCAGTCCGTATTGCCGAAACACCTGTTCGAAGCTGCGTTTGGCATCCTCGTAGTTGGGGCTGTCGTAGACATGCACGGCCAGCAAATAGCGGCTGGCGTGGTCCATGATGGTCAATGGATAGCACCAGTGACCATCGGCTGTCTTGAACTGGCCTTTGTAGTCTGCACTCCACACCCCATTGGGCTGCTTGCTCGTTCGCAAGGGCTGGGCCGTAGGCACCGAGCGTCTGCGTACACGCCTGCTGCAAACAAGCCCCTCAGCCTTCAGCACGTTGTAGATGGTGGTTTTGCTGGGTGTCTCCTGTGGGCCCCAGCGCTGCAGGAGCAAAGCGTGCAGCTTCTTGGGCCCCATCTGTGACCTTTGCTGCGTGCGCAGCTCAATGATGGCCCGGCGCTGTGCATAGCTGATCGCCTGATTGTTCCCGTGGGGCCTGCGACTGCGTTCTTGCAATCCATCCATGCCCAGTTGGCGGTAACGCTCAACCCACTTGTAGGCCGTCTTGCGGCTGATGCCGTAGCGCCTGCACAGCTCGCTCAGCGGCGCACCACCGCGCAGGTGGTCGGCTATGAAGAGCAGTTTCTCGTCCATGGGTGCGCACTCCTTCCAGGGCATGGTGATCGCTCCTTGGCTGCTGTTGGCTCCAGCTGCCAAGCTTGGATCTGTTACCCATGTCCTTGTACTGATGTGTCACCTATGAGTGTGAGTCGTACCGGGTCGCCTTCTTTGATCTGACCTTTCTTGGCGAATCAAGAAAGGGCAGTCGGCTGCCGGGCCGAGACCCGGCCTCGAAAAGCTGCCGCCCGGCAGGGGCAAAACTTGCGAACAGTCTTTGACGACACGGGTCAGGATTCGTGCGGACAGGATGTGGCAGCACGCTGCATCCCATTGGCATTACCCTGTGTCTACCGAAGCCTTGCAGTCAGGCGTTTTGTTGGAGGTGCATTGTGAGCAAGATCATTGAATCCCTGCGCGGCGATCTGGCTGCGCTGTACGAAGCGGGCGCCATCGACAAGGTGACGATGCGCGAGTTCGACGCGATCTGTCCTCCCCCGGTGCGGGAGTTCGAGGCGGCCGACATCAAACAGCTGCGCGAGACTTTGAAGTTCAGCCAACCGGTGTTCGCGCTGCATTTGCACACCACGGCTTCCACGGTGCGCAAATGGGAGCAGGGCGAAACCCGTCCCGCCGGACCGGCGCTCAAGCTGCTCAACGTCATCGCCGACAAAGGCCTTCAGGCCATCCTCTGAGCCGGGGCGACACAAGGGTGGTATGCGGGCGACTCCCGGGCGACACGATCTGGTGTAAATGCTCATAGGGAAATCCGCAGACCCCGCTATGGTGGGCGGCTGTTTTCCGTCCCGCGTATGAACAAGAAACCTGCCTCCCCCGACAACGTCTTTTCCGAATCCAGCGCCTCCGCATCGCTGGCCGCCTCCACCACCACAACCAGCACCACCGGCAGCAGCCCGGCAGCGGCCACGCCCACGCCCACGTCCTTTCGCTCCGCCCTGATCCGCTCCGGCACCATCCGTGCCACCACGCGCAGCTTCCTGCATGCCCTGGGCCAGGACGACGAAGACATAGAGCGCCCGCACATCGGCGTGTTCCACACGGGCGGGGAGATGAGCCCCTGCAACCTCAACCTGCGCGACCAGGCCCAGCATGCCAAGACCGGCATCTATGCCGGGGGCGGTACGCCGCATGAATGCCCGGTGGTGTCGGTCAGCGACGGGCTGACCATGGCGCATTCGGGCATGCGGTTCTCGCTGGTCTCGCGCGAGCTGATCGCCGACAGCGTGGAGGCCTCGGTGCGCGGCCACCAGTGGGATGGCATCTTCGCCATCGGCGCCTGCGACAAGAACCTGCCGGGGCTGATGATGGGCATGGTGCGCTGCAATGTGCCCAGCGTCTTCGTGCATGGCGGCTCGGCCCTGCCGGGGCAGGCGCCCGGCGTGCACGGGCGCGACCTGAACGTGGTCGATACCTACGAGACCATCGGCCAGGTGCTGGCCGGCACCGCCACGGCGCAGGACCTGGAGGCCATGAGCCGCGCCTGCCTGCCCACGGCCGGCGCCTGCGCTGGACAGTTCACGGCCAACACCATGGGCATGGTGAGCGAGGCGCTGGGCCTGGCGCCCATCGGCTCCAGCATGGTGCCCGCCGTGTTCAGCGAGCGCGCACCGCTGATGCGCCGCGCCGCGCGCCAGCTCATGCAGGCCGTGTGGGCCAGCGCCGAAGGCGGCGGCCCGCTGCCGCGCGACATCATCACGCGCCGGGCGCTGGAGAATGCCTGCGCCGTGGTCAGCGCCACGGGCGGATCGACCAATGCCGCCCTGCACCTGCCGGCCATCGCGCATGAGGCCGGCATCCGCTTCCACCTGGACGACGTGGCCGAGATCTTCGCGCGCACGCCGCTGATCGCCGACCTGCGCCCCGGCGGGCGCTTCCTGGCGCGCGACGTGTACTACATCGGCGGTGCCGGCGTGATCCTGCGCACGCTGATGGAGCAGGGCTTTGTCCACGGCGATGCGCTCACCTTCACGGGCCGCACCCTGGCCGAAGAACTGGCCGATGCCGCGCCGCCCGATGGCGAGGTGGTGCGCACGCCCGGCAATCCCATCACGCGCGACGGTGGCCTGACCGTGCTCAAGGGCAACCTCTGCCCCGATGGCGCGTTGCTGAAGACGGCCGGCCTCAAGACCCTGGTGCACCGGGGCCCCGCGCGCGTCTTCGAGTCCGAGGAACAGGCCCAGGCCGCCGTGCAGGCCATGCAGTACGCGGCCGGCGATGTCATCGTCATCCGCAACGAAGGCCCGCGCGGCAGCCCCGGCATGCGCGAGATGCTGGGCATCACGGCGCTGCTCTATGGCCAGGGCATGGGCGACAAGGTGGCCCTGCTGACCGATGGGCGCTTCTCTGGTGCCACGCGCGGCCTGTGCATCGGCTACGCAGGCCCCGAGGCCGCCGACAACGGCCCCATTGCCGCACTGCGCGACGGCGACCTCATCGCCATCGACGCCCGCGCCGATGCGCGCAGCATCACGGTGGAAATCGGCGAGGCCGAACTGGCCGAACGTCTGGAACAATCAGCCGCCGCGCGCCGCCAGATGCCGCCGCTGGGCGGCGTGCTGGAAAAATACGCGCTCACCGTGCGCCCGGCCCACCAGGGAGCGGTCACGCATTCGGGCCAGGTGGTCTGGCTGCGCGACGACAGTTGAAGCCGCCGGGCTGGCACGCATTTCCCCCGCTGTTCCCCCACTGTTTTTTTTCAGAGTTTCAATTTCAACCGGAGACATACGCATGAACATCGACCGCCGCCAATGGCTGGGCACCGCTGGAGCGGGTGCGCTGCTGGCCAGCCTGGGCCAGCAGGCCTGGGCGCAGGCCCAGGGCCCCATCGAGACCCTGAACATCATCACCGGCTTCGCGGCCGGAGGCACCTCGGACGCCATCTGCCGCCGCGTGGGCACCAAGCTGTCGGGCTATGCCAAGACCGCCGTGGTGGAAAACCGCACCGGCGCGGGCGGGCAGATCGCCATCAGCTACGTCAAGGGCCGGCCCGCAGACGGTGCCACCCTGCTGCAGACGCCCACGTCCATGCTGTCCATCTACCCGCACATCTACAAGAAGCTGCCCTATGACCCGGTGGCCGACCTGGCGCCGGTCACCGTGGGCTGCATCTTCGACTTCGGCTTTGCCGTCGGCCCCGCCGTGCCCGCCAGCGTGACCACCGTGCCCGAATTCTTCGCCTGGGCCAAGGCCAACCCCGCAGGCGCCAACTTCGGCTCGCCCGCTCCCGGCTCCACGCCGCACTTCATCGGCGCCCTGCTGGGCCAGCATGCCGGTGTGGACTTCAAGCACGCCGGCTACCGCGGCACCCAGCCGGCGCTGCTGGACATGCTGGGCGGCAACGTCTCCGCCGTCTGCGGCCCCGTGGGCGACATGCTGCAGCACCTGGCCGGCGGCAAGATGCGCATCCTGGGCGTCAGCGGCGCCAAGCGCAGCCGCTTCGCACCCCAGGTGCCCACGCTGGTGGAGCAGGGCTACAAGGACATGGCGCACAGCGAATGGTTCGCCTTCTTCGTGCCAGCCAAGACCCCCGCCGAGACCGTGCAGCGCCTGAACGGCCACATGCGCAAGGCCCTGGCCACGCCCGACGTGGTGGACAGCCTGGCCACCTTCGGCCTGGACGCCCAATCCTCCACCCCCGCCGAACTGGCCGCGCTGCTGCAGTCCGAACTCGCCAAATGGGGCCCCATCGTCAAGCGCGTGGGATTCACAGCAGAGGGCTAAAAAGAACAAAATGGGCCGAGCGAAGCGACGGCCCGCTCCATGCCCACTCCCCACTCCCCGTATGTCAGCGCAGGTTGCCCGCAGCGAAGCGGAGGGTCGCGGACATTCGGGTTGTACGTGTCAAGGACATGGGTAACAACTCAGCTCACAGACATGGGTAACACTTCAAGCTCACATAGTCCTTCTGAGGTCCTCGCACATCCTCTTCGTTGAAGCAGCCCAGTCGCACCGGCCCCAGATACACATCCCACTGGCCAGCGGCCACCTCCTGCATCCCGATCCACTGCCCCGCCAGCAGGTAGCCTATGTAGACCCGCAGCGCTCGCCAGTAAATCAAGCCGTTGTGGCTGACCCGAACTCGTTCCCAATGCTTCGGGTACTGCAGCTCGGGTAGCTTTGAGGGATATGGCCTGGCCGAGTCGCTGTAGTGCTGGGCCGGCATGCTTTGCTGCAAGGCCTCATGCGGGCGATGCTGGTTGTAGTGCTCCACAAAGGCATCGAGCTGCATCTGCAATGCCGCTTTGTCCGCCGCAGGCTCTTTGCCCAGGGCATGCTTGAGCGTGCGGTGCATCCGCTCGTGGCGACCGTTTTGCTGTGGCTTGCCCCTCTCGATGCGCTCCGGCCTGATGCCCAGCCTTATCCACCATATCGCCAGGCGTGACAGGCCCGCCACGCCAGTAGTGGCGAACGGCGGACCGTTGTCACTGCGTATGCGCTCGGGCAGTCCGTATTGCCGAAACACCTGTTCGAAGCTGCGTTTGGCATCCTCGTAGTTGGGGCTGTCGTAGACATGCACGGCCAGCAAATAGCGGCTGGCGTGGTCCATGATGGTCAATGGATAGCACCAGTGACCATCGGCTGTCTTGAACTGGCCTTTGTAGTCTGCACTCCACACCCCATTGGGCTGCTTGCTCGTTCGCAAGGGCTGGGCCGTAGGCACCGAGCGTCTGCGTACACGCCTGCTGCAAACAAGCCCCTCTGCCTTCAGTACGTTGTAGATGGTGGTTTTGCTGGGTGTCTCCTGTGGGCCCCAACGCTGCAGGAGCAAGGCGTGCAGCTTCTTGGGCCCCATCTGTGACCTTTGCTGCGTGCGCAGCTCAATGATGGCCCGGCGCTGTGCATAGCTGATCGCCTGATTGTTCCCGTGGGGCCTGCGACTGCGTTCTTGCAATCCATCCATGCCCAGTTGGCGGTAACGCTCAACCCACTTGTAGGCCGTCTTGCGGCTGATGCCGTAGCGCCTGCACAGCTCGCTCAGCGGCGCACCACCGCGCAGGTGGTCGGCTATGAAGAGCAGTTTCTCGTCCATGGGTGCGCACTCCTTCCAGGGCATGGTGATCGCTCCTTGGCTGCTGTTGGCTCCAGCTGCCAAGCTTGGATCTGTTACCCATGTCCTTGTACTGATGTGTCACCTATGAGTGTGAGTCGTACCGGTCGCCTGCTTTGATCTGACCTTTCTTGGCGAATCAAGAAAGGGCAGTCGGCCGCCGGGCCGAGACCCGGCCTCAGAAAAATACCACCCGGCAGGGTCAAAAACAGACCCACGTAAACCAAAGCCTCAGAACGGCAACGTCCCCTGCACATACAACGTCCGAGGCATCCCCACATACTTGCCCCCGTTGTTGTCCGTAGACCGCGTGTAGTACCTGCGATCAAACAGATTCTTGACCCCCACGGCCACCCGCAGATTGCCCAGCGACTTGCCAAAGTCATAGCCCGCACGCAGGCCCACGGTTGCAAACCCGGGAATATCGCCCAGCCGCCCCGCAGCATCTTCCTGCGTCACATACTGCGTGCCCGACCCCGGAGAGCGCTGCTTCGATTGCGCGGCCAGGTCCGCATTCAGCGTCCACTGCCCCAGCGCATAGCGCGCCCACAGCTGGCCCGTGTGGCGCGAGTACAGCGGCAGGTCGCGCCCTGCGAAATCGCCGGCGCGCGAGACGGCCTCGGTGTAGGTATAGGACACACCCGCCGTCAGCCCCTTGAGCGCGGCATTCCACTGGCCCAGGTCGTAGCGCAGCGAGGACTCGATGCCGCGGTGGCGCGTGGCGCCCAGGTCGGTCCAGATGCCGTCCACGCCCACGCGGGTCAGCAGCAGTTCCTTGTCGAAGTCGATGTTGAACAGCGTCAGCTCGGCGTTCAGCGCCGGGCTGTTGTAGTGCGTGCCCACCTCATAGGTCTTGGCCGATTCGGGATGCAGGCCGCGCTCGGTCTGGGCCAGCTGCGCATACTGCTGCGGTCCGAAGGACTTGCCCGCGTTGGCGAACAGCGACCACTGCGCATTCATGCGGTAGAGCACGGACAGCGTGGGCAGGAGCTCGCGTGCCTCGGCCTTGGGGAACAGCTGGCTGGTGACGGTGCTGCCGTCGGCGCCCAGGTTGCTGACGTTGTTGAAGGAGTTGATGCGTTCGTAGCGCACGCCGGGGGTGATGGTCCAGTTGCCGATGTCGATGCGGTCATCGATGTAGAAGGCATGGGCCGTGGTGCCGCCCTGGCTGGTCTGGTAGGGCGTGATCGGCAGGGCCATGGCGTTGGCCATGGTGGCGGGGTTGTAGTAGGCGGTGCGCAGCGCGACCTCGGAACTGCTTTCCTTGAGGTAGCGGTAGCCCACGCTGACTTCCTGCACCACGGAGCCGGTCTCGAACAGGCGCGAGTAGCGCGGCTCGATGCCGAAGTAGTGGTAGCTGCGCGGCGCGGCCGTCAGGCGGCGCTGGTTGGCGTTGTCCTGCTCGATGTGGCTGCCGCGGAACGAGTCCACGTAGTAGCCCAGCACCTCGAAGTTGTTGCGCCCGTCCTTGTGGTTGTACTTGAACGAGGCATCGGTGCGGCGGCCGTCGAAGCTGTCGTAGGAGCGCGTGGACTGGAACGGGTCGGCCGCGTACTGCGCCGTGGTCAGGCCGCCGGGCATGCGGCCCGAGCCCTCGAAGTGGTGCAGCGAGACGGCGATGTCGTCCTGGGCCGAGATGCGGTAGGCGCCCTTGACCAGGATGTCGTCGATGTCGGTCTTGTCATTGCCTGCGCGCCAGCCGTCGCCATGCGTGCCCGAGTACAGCAGGGCCAGGCCCAGGCCGGATTCGCTGGTGCCGCCCACGAAGAGGCTGGGCGTGGTCTTGGCATTGCCGCCGTGGCTGTAGAACTCGGCGCCCACCGAGGCCTCGGCCGCGAAGGTCTTGGGAATGGCGCGCGTGACGAAGTTGATGATGCCGCCCACGTTCTGGGGGCCGTAGCGCACCGAGCCCGCGCCGCGGATCACGTCCACCGACTCCAGGTTGCCCAGCGAGACGGGCGCCAGCGACAGCTGGGGCTGGCCGTAGGGCGCGTAGGAGACGGGCACACCGTCCATCAGCACATACGAGCGCGGCGACAGGCGTGCCGTCAGGCCGCGCACGCCGATGTTCAGGGACACATCGCTGCCGCCCGTGCCGTTGCTGTCCTGCACCTGCACGCCGGGCACCAGGCGCAGCACGTCGCGCAGGCTGGAGGAGCCGGTTTCCTCGATGCGCGGCCGCTCGACGATGGTGCGCGCGCCGGCATGGTCCAGCACTTTTTCCTCGCTGGGGTTGTCCAGCCAGTTGCCCGTGACGGTGATGGTGGACAGGCCGGCCTCGGGTGCGGTGGTGGTGGGCGATGGTGCCTGTGCCGACGCCTGCAGCGACAGCAGGGCGGCGGCGACAGCGGCCGCGCAGCGTGTGAGCGTGGCGCAGTGATTGCTGGAAACCATGGAAAACTTCCTTTGTGCCTCTGGGAATGGTGCAGCGCTGAAGGGTCGGCTGGCAGGCTGCAGGACGCGTGGCGGCGGGCGAGGCGGAAGCAGGAGACAAGGACCGGTCAGCATGCATGGCGGCAATGCCGGTTCGGTGCGCGAGTCTAAATGAGAATCATCCAGCCGGCACCAGGCTGGCAGCAGCTGCGCGGGGTCGCGTTGCCCGGGCGCTACAGCGCAGCAGGTGCCTCCAGCGCAGCGGGCGCTTACCCTGCTGCTTTTGCTGCGGGAAGGGACTGCATTGCGCGGGCCAGCTCGCCCAGCGTGGCCAGGGCCTGCCCGGTCTCGTCGCTCCAGTCATGGCCGTAGTTCAGCCGCAGGCAATGGCCGAAGGCCTGCGAGGCCGAGAAGATCGGCCCCGGCGCCACGCTGATGCCGCGCGCCAGCGCTGCGCGGTGCAGGGCCAGCGCATCGCAGTACGGCGGCAGCTCTATCCACATGAAGTAGCCGCCCTCGGGCCGCGTGGCCCGCGTGCCTTGCGGAAAGTGGCGGGCAATGGCCGATGCCATGTGGTCCCGCTGCAGGGCCAGGCTCTGGCGCAGGCGGCGCAGGTGGCGGTCCACGCCACCGCCTTCCAGGTAGTCGGCCAGCGCCTGCTGGCTGGGGGCATTGGTGGCCAGCGTGGTGGTGAGCTTTTGCCGCGCCACGGCGCGCGTGAAGCGGCCCGGAGCGGTCCAGCCCACGCGCCAGCCGGGCGCCAGGCACTTGGAGAACGAGGCGCAGTGCAGCACCCAGCCCTCGGTGTCGAAGGCCTTGGCCGGTGGCGGGCGGTGTTCGCCAAAGTACAGCTCGCCGTAGACATCGTCCTCGATCAGCGGCAGCTGGTGGCGCGTGGCCAGTTCCACCAGGGCCTTCTTGCGCGCCTCGGGCATCAGGCTGCCCAGCGGATTCTGGAAGCTGGTCATCAACCAGATGGCCTGGGGCCGGTGGCGCTGCACGGCGGTCTCCAGCGCGGCCAGGTCCATGCCTTCGCCGGGATGCGTGGGCACCTCGATGGCGGACAGCCCCATGCGCTCCAGAGCCTGCAGCGCGCCGTAGAAGCAGGGCGATTCGATGACCACGGCGCCACCGGGCCGCGTGACGGCGGCCAGACACAGGTTCAGTGCCTCCAGCGCGCCATTGGTGATGACCAGGTCGGACGGTGACAGTGCCAGACCGTCGGCCAGGTAGCGCCGCGCGATCTGGCGTCGCAATGCCATGCTGCCGGGCGTGAGGTCATCGAGGGCGCTGCGCGGATCGGCCTGGCGCGCGGCGCGGGCCAGGGCCTGGCCCAGGCGCTGCAGCGGGAACAGGCGCGGCGAGGGAAAGGCCGAGCCCAGCGGCACGACATCGCGGTCCATGGACGATTCCAGAACCTCGAACACCCGCTCGCTCACATCGACCACGGCAAAGCGCTCGCCCGGGGGGGCCGACAGCTGCGTGGGCTCGGGCGGGGCGCTGTGCGGCCGCGCCGCGACGAAGTAGCCCGAGCGCTCGCGCGCGCGCACCAGGCCGCGTGCCTCCAGCAGGTAGTAGGCCTGGAACACCGTGGAGGCGCTGACGCCGCGCCGCTCGCTGGTGTGACGCACGGAGGGCAGCTTGTCGCCCGCGCGCAGCACGCCTGCGGCGATGGAGGCCTCGATATCGTCGGCCAGTTCCTGGTAGCGCGTCATGCCTGGGGAGGTCGCGGCCCGGGGATCAGCCCTGTTCGGCCAGCAGTTCCTGCAAGGCCTTGATCTGCTGGCGCAGGCGCTCGTTCTCGGCTTCAAGTTCGTTCACGCGCTGCTGCAGTTCCTCGGGCGAGGCGGTCACGGCCGCACCTTCGCCGTCGGCAGCGTCGGCTTCGGGCTTGGCGGCCTTGGGCTTTTTCTTGGCATCGCGCACGCGCTTGGCGGCCTGCTTGAGTTCGTCGGCGCCGGCGGCGGCCACGGCCTGCTGCTCATCCACGGGCAGGCTGGCGACCACGGCGGCGGTGCTCAGCGAGATGTCGCCCGAGCGCACGGCGGCCACCACTTCGGGCGCGGCCTTTTGCTGGATGGTCTCGATCAGCTTGACCTGGCTGCTGGACAGGCGGGCCACGCGGGCCAGGGCCTCGCGCGTGTCCAGGGCCTCATCGGGCACCTTGGCCACGCTGGCCAGGGCGGCGGCGACCACGGGGTCGGTCTCGCCTTCCCAGGGCGCTTCGCCTTCGGGCTGGGCCGGCGCCTCGGCCTTGGCCGCCATCACGGCGGCGGCAGCGGCCGAGCGGCGGGCCGCAATGATCTCGCGCTTGCGCAGCGCCAGCACGCCGCGCTGGAAGTCGGACACGCTGCGGCGGCCCAGGTGCTGGTCGATCATCCACAGGTGCACGTCGTCCATGTTCTTGAACTGCGTGGCCTGGATGGTGTTGAAGGGCAGGCCGTGCTTTTGGCAGATGGCGTAGCGGTTGTGGCCGTCGATGAGCAGGTCGTTCCAGAGCACGAGCGCATCGCGGCAGCCCTCGGCCAGGATGCTGCGCTCCAGCGCGTCGAGTTCATCGGGGGTCAGCGGGTCGATGTAGGCCTTGAGTTCTTCGTTGACGACGATGTCCATGGCAGTGCAGAAATGAGGAATGAAAGAAAAAGGCGCCCGCTCCAGGCCATTGCGGCAATGGACCTGGACGGCCGCCAAGAAGAAAAACTGGAAGCAGGGGCGAAGCCCGCCCTCAGAGCAGGCGCGAGATCAGCGCGCCTTCAGCCGGGCCTTCCAGGGGGATGCGCACGCGCACCGGGTTGCCCTGGGCCACCTGCACGGGCTCGCCGTCGAGGTTGAACATCTTCTCCAGCAGCACCTGGCGGTTGCCCTGGGGGTGGATGATCTCCAGCGTGTCGCCCACCGAGAAGCGGTTCTTGGTCTCCACCTCCGCCATGCCGTCGGCATAGCTGCGCACTTCGCCCACGAAGTGGCTGCGCTGCAGCACCGAGTGGCCGGTCTCGTAGTTCTGGTAGTCCTGCGAGGGACGGCGCTCCAGCAGGCCGCCCGTGTAGCCACGGTTGGCCAGGCCTTCGAGCTCGGTGATCAGGTGGGGGTTGAAGGGGCGGCCGGCCACGGCATCGTCGATGGCGCGGCGGTAGACCTGGGCCGTGCGGGCCACGTAGTACAGGCTCTTGGTGCGGCCCTCGATCTTGAGCGAGTCCACGCCGATCTTCACCAGGCGCTCCACATGCTCCACGGCGCGCAGGTCCTTGGAGTTCATGATGTAGGTGCCGTGCTCGTCTTCCATGATGGGCATCAGCTCGCCGGGGCGGCCCTTTTCCTCCAGCAGGTAGACCTGCTCGGCCTTGGGGTGGCGCGCGCCGTCGCCGCAGGTGCTGGTGAACTGGCTGTCGGCCTCCTCGCGGGCCTTCTCGAAGCTGAAGTCCTGCTCCATGGTCTGGGCCAGGGCCTCGCCGGTATTGGGGTCCACGGCCGCGTCATGCGTCTTGTAGTCCCAGCGGCAGGCATTGGTGCAGGTGCCCTGGTTGGGATCGCGCCGGTTGAAGTAGCCCGACAGCAGGCAGCGGCCCGAGTAGGCGATGCACAGGGCGCCGTGCACGAAGACCTCGATCTCCATGTCCGGGCATTCCTGGCGGATCTTCTCGATCTCGTCCAGCGACAGCTCGCGCGACAGGATGATGCGCGAGACGCCGGCCTTCTGCCAGAACTTCACCGTGGCCCAGTTGGTGGTGTTGGCCTGCACCGAGAGATGGACCTCGGTCTCGGGCCACTTTTCCTTGACCATCATGATCAGGCCGGGGTCGGCCATGATCAGCGCGTCGGGCTTGCACTCGATCACGGGCTCGATGTCGCGGATATAGGTGCGCACCTTGTCGTTGTGGGCGATCAGGTTGCTGGTGACGAAGAATTTCTTGCCCCGCGCATGCGCCTCGGAGATGCCCTGGGCGATCTGTTCGAGGCGGAATTCGTTGTTGCGTGCGCGCAGGCTGTAGCGGGGTTGCCCGGCGTAGATGGCGTCGGCGCCAAAGTCGTAGGCCGCGCGCATCTTGTCGAGCGAGCCGGCCGGCAGCAGCAGTTCGGGGGCTTTGAGGGTCATGATCCCCGTATTGTCCTGCATAGCGCTTTCCAACATGGTTCGCTAAGGCTCAGGCGAACCAAGCCCTTGCAGATGCTCCAGCAACTGCCTGGCATGGGCGGGCAACTGGTCTTCCCGGGCCGTGCACAGCAGCAGCTGGCGCCGGGCCCAGGCATCGCTCAAGGGCACGGCGCGGGCGCCGCTGGCCGGGGCCAGGCGCTGCGCGGCTGCCGCCGGCATGACGGCCACGCCCACGCCCTGGCCCACCAGCTGGCAGATGCTGTCCAGGTGCTGCAGCTGGGCACGCCAGCGCAACTGCCCTCCCGACGGCCCTTCCAGCAAGGCGGCCTGCTGGCGCACCAGCATCTGCAGGGCGGCATCGTGCGGCAGGCCCACCCAGTCTTCGGCCAGCAGCTCCTGCAAGGCCAGGCGCGTGCGCCGGGCCAGGCGGTGGCCGCGCGGCAGCACGGCCACCAGCGGGTCGGGGCGCCAGGGCGTGGCCTGCAGGCCGGTGGTGTCCTGCGCATCGCTGGCCACGCCGATGTCGCACAGGCCCTGGCGCAGCCGGTCCAGCACTTCGGCGCTGCCGCATTCCTGCAGCTCCAGCGCCACGCGCGGGTGGCTGCGCAGAAAGCCCGACACGGCCAGCGGCAGGTGCTCGCCCACGGCCGAGGTGTTGCCGCAGACGCGCACATGCCCGGCCAGGCCCGCGCCGTACTCGGCCATGTCGCCGCGCAGGCGTTGCATCCGGGCCAGAACGTCACGCGCATGCTGGCCCAGCGTGTGGCCGGCCGCCGTGGGCCGCACGCCGCGCGCTTGGCGCGCGAGCAGGGCGCAGCCCAGTTGCGCCTCCATGCCGCGCACGCGCTCGCTGGCCGAGGCCAGGGTCATGTGCGCGCGCCCGGCCGCCGCGGTGAGCGTGCCGCAGTCGAGGATATGGACGAACAGCTGCAGGTCGGTGAGGTCGAATCGCATGGCCTGTGGTGCTGAAGGATCAGGCCATGCCTGAGCCTTGGTTTGAAGATTCCCGATTGTGATCCTTTTGTTGGTGCACGAGCATGGCGCCATGAGGTTCAGGAAGGGCCTGAGCCAAGTCGGTGGAAAGTGCAGGGTGGCCGTGATGTGGGATGCGTGGTGGGTGCTGGCGGCGGCGGTGGCCGTGTTCGGGCTGGCCGGTGTCGTCAAGGGAGTGGTGGGCCTGGGCCTGCCCACGGTGTCCATGGCGCTGCTGGCGCTGTTCATGCCGGCCGGGCAGGCGGCGGCCTGGCTGCTGCTGCCGTCCCTGGTGACCAATGTGGTGCAGATGCGGCCCATGCCATCGCTGCGGCCGCTGCTGCGGCGCCTGGGCTGGATGCAGCTGGGCATTGTCGCGGGCACGGTGGGCGGCATGCTGTGGTGGGGCCCGGTGGGCGAGGCCGCCGTGGCGCGCACGGCGCTGGGCGTGGCCCTGGTTGTGTATGCCCTTTGGGGCCTGTGGGGGCCGGACCTGCAGTTGCCCAAGAGGCATCAGGCCTGGCTGGGCCTGTTGTGTGGTCTGTTGACGGGCGGGATCACGGCGCTGACCGGCGTGTTCGTGGTGCCGGCCGTGGCCTTTTTGCAATCGCTGGCGCTGGGCCGGCAGGCGCTGATGCAGGCCATGGGCCTGTGCTTCACGGTGTCCACGCTGGCGCTGGGCGCGGGCATGGCGCTGGCGCAGGGGCCGGGCCATGCCGCTTCGTCCTGGACGGGCTGGGGGGCCACGGCCCTGGTTTCCGCGCTGATGCTGCTGCCCGCCCTGGCCGGCATGGCCTGGGGCGAGCGGCTGCGCCAGTCGCTGTCGCCCCAGGTCTTCAAGCGCGTGCTGATGCTGGGCCTGCTGGCCCTGGGCATCTACATGTGCGCCAGGGGCTAGCCCCGGGGCGTTCAGGCGCGGAAAACCTTCACGGGGCTGCCGCGCTCCACCTCCCAGTGCTGCTGGCTGCGCGTGCGCCGGGCCTGGCCCTCGCCCTGCGCGTTGAGGCGCGCCAGCTTCAGGGCCAGCAGCTCGCGCGCCAGCCGCTTGTTGGCGTGCTGGCTGCGCTCGCTCATGACCTTCACCGAGATCCCGCTGGGCACATGCAGGGCATGGACGGCGGAGTCCGTGGTGTTGACATGCTGGCCGCCCTTGCCCGAGGCCTTGCAGGCCTGGAAGACGATCTCTCCATCGGCCGGCAATTGCCGGGGCGGCTCGCACTGTTGCACGGCCACGAACCAGTTCCTGCGCGGGTGGTGGGGGCGCAGGGGACTGTCGAAGACCCACTGGATGGTGCCCAGCCAGGCGCCCAGCGTGCCGTGAAGCAGGCCGGTGTCGCCCTCGCAGCGCAGCAGCACGGACCTGTAGCCGGCCGGCGTGGGCGTTTCTTCCAGCACGTCCACGGTGATGCCGCTGGCAGCGCAGTCGCGCAGCAGCTCGCGCAGGGTCAGGCGCACGGCATGCTCGCACTCGGCGGGGCCGTGGGATGCGGTCAGCTGGATCAGCAGCATTGCATGGCTCCCTTCTTGTAGGTCAGCAGGGGGCGCAGCCGCGCCACCAGCTGCACCAGGCCGGCTTCCTGCAGGCTGGCGACGACGGAGTCCACGTCCTTGTAGGCCTGGGGGGCCTCCTCGTAGACCAGTTCGCGGTCGGCGCAGACCACGGCGCTGCCGAATTTTGTGCGCAGCAGTTCGTCCAGCGTGAAGCGCGGGCGCAGGCGGCCCATGCAATCGGTGCGTGCCCACTTGCGGCCCGCGCCGTGCGCCAGCGAGTGCAGTGCCTCGTCACGCCCGGCCACGGGCCGCACAAGGTAGCTGTAGTCGCCGCGCGAACCCGGGATCACCACCAGACCCTGGTCGGCCGGCGTGGCGCCCTTGCGGTGCAAAAAGCCGTCTTCGCCGCGCCAGTGGTGGGCGATCACGTGGTTGTGGGTGATGTCCAGCAGGGCCTGGCCGCGCGTGCGGAGGGCGCGCAGCAGGCGTGCCGCAATGCTGGCGCGGTTCAGTTGGGCGAAGGCGATGGCGGCCGCGTGCTGGCGCAGGTACTGCGTGGCGGCATCGCTGCTGGCGGCCAGGCCGTCGTGGCTGAAGGCCTCCACATGGGCGCGCAGGATGGCGCCGCCCAGCCCGCGCGAGCCGCTGTGCACCATGAGGTGCACGCGCTTCCTGTCGAGCGCGCCGTCCTCGTACAGCGTGTCCACCACCTGCAGTTCGGCAAAGTGGTTGCCGCCGCCAATGGTGCCCAGGCTGTCCTGCAGATACGCCAGGTCGGCCACGCCGCTGGCCTGGGCGACGTGCTCTAGCTGCTGCATGTCCACGGCATCCAGCAGTTCCTGGGGCAGGGGGCCGTCGATGTTGCCCACCGCCTTTTCCAGCTTGGGGGCCGAGGTCTTGTGCGCTGCCAGCTCCGTGCTGTACAGCGACATGCCGCAGCCGATGTCGCCGCCGACCAGGGCCGGGTAGAAGCGGCCCACGGAAAAGAAGGCCGCCCCTACCGGGTAGCCCCGGCCCGGGTGCAGGTCCGGCAGGCCCACGGCTGCGCGCATGCCGGCCAGGTTGCGGGCCGTCGTTTGAAGTTGTTGGATGGCGGCGTCTTCAATCCAGACGCCGCGGTTGGCGAACACCTGAAGATGGATGTCCGGCCCCCCTGAGTCGCTGCGCGCCTTCCCCCCTCTCGCTTCGCGGGGGGAGACGACACCCTCGGTGCGGGGCGGCCCTTCCTCGGTGTCTCTGGCTTGAGTGATTGCGGGTGCCGCGTTTGCGCCACGGAATACTATGGAATTGCCCATGAATGGCTTTCGATCGAGTGCTTGGGGCACATTCCGGCAGATGCGGAATGCGCAATGGGCAGTCGCCGCAAGCTCGATGGACAGGCATCAGGAAAAGCGCACGCGCAGCCGAAAGCCGGGCCTCAGGGGGCCGGGAATCAGGTCTGCAGCGTGGCCTGGAGGCGCTAGGGCTTCAAGCGTGCACGACTGCAAAGGGACGTGTCGAATGGGACATGGGTTCTCTCCTTTGCGATGGTGGACGGGTGCCGCGAATGCGGCAAAGACGGGGATGCTAGGGACAAGCGGCCGGTGCCGCAAGCGAAGTCGCAGGCGCGTGGCGGATTGCATACAAAGCAAGATGGAAAAAGCCCCGCCGGCAGGTACCGGCGGGGCTTTTTGATGAAGGGCCTGTGCCCGTTCAGTCCTGCGGGCGGAAGCCGATGACCAGGTCCGAAGGCACGCGGCCATCGATGTCGCGCGGCAGCGTCTCGGTCTTTTGCAGCGCGCGGATGACGGCATCGTCCCAGGCCTTGTTGCCGCTGGACTTGGCGATGGTGGCGCCGGTGATGGTGCCATCGGGTGCGGTGCGTACGCGCACCTCGGCACGCGGGTTGCCGCTGATGGCGTCCGGGTAGACGATGTTGGGTTTGACGCGCGCGGCCACCTTGGCGCCATAGCCGGCCGAGGGGCCTCCGGCGGAGCTGCCCGAGCCGCCGCTCTTGCTGCCACCGGCGCCTTCGCCGGCCGAGCCGCCGCTGCCGGCCAGGCCCTGCATGCGGCGGATGTTCTCCAGGCGGCGTGCCTCGGCTTCCTTGGCCTCGCGCGCTTCCTTGGCGGCCTGTTCCTTCTTGCGCTTGTCCTCGGCGGCCTTCTTCTCGGCTTCTGCCTTGGCGGCCTTTTCTTTCTCCGCCTTCTCGGCTTTCTCGCGCTCGGCCTTGTCCTTGGCAGCTTTTTCCTTGTCCGCCTTTTCCTTTTCGGCCTTGTCCTTCTTTTGCTGCTCCAGGCGTTCCTTGCGGTCCTGCTCGGCCTTGTCCTTTTTCTGCTGCTCCAGCTTGTCGCGGCGGTCCTTCTCGGCTTTTTCCGCCTTCTCGCGCTCGGCCTTGTCCTTGGCCGCCTTCTCGGCCTTTTCCTTGTCCAGGCGCTCCTGGCGTTCCTTTTCGCGCTGCTCGCGGGCGGCCTGTTCGGCGCGCTCCTTCTTTTGCTGCTCGATCTTGCGCTTCTTCTCCAGCGCGATCTCGGCCTCGCGGTCGTCGTCCACGGCCTGCGGCTTGGGAGGTGGGGGCGGCGCAATCACGGGCGCGGGCGGCGGCGGTGGCGGCTGGGGAACGGGCTCGGGCGCAGGTGGCGGGGGAGGCGCGGGCACGGGCAGGGCAGGGGCCGGCGCGGCCGTGGACCAGAACTCGGCCTCGACCATGGGCTCGTCGGCCTGCTTCGGGGGGCGCACGGTCCACAGCATGGCGGCCACGAGCAGCCCGTGCGCGGCCACGGCCATGGCCCACGAACGGGTGCGGCCGCGCGTGCGCGGCGGTGCGAACTGGTCGTGGTCTTGCAGGTTGGGCATGGAGTCGAAGGCGGGCGGCGCTGCTTACTGGGAGGACTTGACGCCGAAGGCCACGCGCTTGACGCCGGCCGATTGCAGGGCCGACATGGCGGCCATCACGGTCTCGAAGGGCAGCTTCTTGTCGGCCGAGATCAGCACGGCGCTGTCGTCGCTTTGCTGGTCCTGCCAGCTCCCGGCGACCGCGCCCAGTTCCTGGATCGTGACGGTCTTGTCGGTGCTGCCGGCCTTGATGCGGATGCCGCCGTCCTTGTCGATCATCACGTCGGCGCGCTTCGGGGGCGTGCGCGCGGCCTTGCCGGCACTGGGCACGTTGATGGAGCCCGGCGTGAGCATGGGCGCTGTCACCATGAAGATGATGAGCAGCACCAGCATCACGTCGATGAAGGGCACCATGTTGATCTCGTTGACGGTGCGGCGGCTGCGGCCGCCGCGCGAGGCTACTGCGGGCATGTGCTCACTCCTTGCAAACTGTGCGCGAGTTCAATGGCCGGACGGGGTGCTGGAGCCGGTCGCACCCACGTTGCGCTGCAGGATGTTGGAGAACTCTTCGATGAAGGTTTCCTGCTGGCTGGCCACGCGGTCGATCTGGTGGGCGTAGCGGTTGTAGGCCGTGACGGCCGGGATGGCGGCGAACAGGCCCATGGCCGTGGCCACCAGCGCCTCGGCAATGCCGGGGGCCACGGTGGCCAGCGTGATCTGCTCCATGTTGGCAAAGCCGGTGAAGGCGTGCATCACGCCCCAGACGGTGCCGAACAGGCCCACGTAGGGAGAGACCGAGCCCACGGTGCCCAGGAAGGACAGGCCCGATTCGACCTCGTCCATCTCGCGCTGGAAGCTGGCGCGCATGGCGCGGCGCGTGCCGTCCATCAATTGGTTCACATCGGCGATGCGGCGCTCGCGCAGCTTCTGGTACTCGCGCATGCCGCTGGCGAAGATGCGTTCCATGGGGCCGCCCTGCTTGGCGTGGTGGGCCGCCGAGGCATAGAGGTCGTTGAGGCTGGTGCCCGACCAGAAGTCCTGCTCGAAGCCGTCGTTGAGCGTGCGCACGCGCTTCAAGGTCTGCGACTTGCGGAAAATGGTGGCCCAGCTGGCCACCGAGGCGCCCACAAGGATCAGCATGACCAGCTGCACGACCCAGCTGGCCTGCAGCACGAGGCTGAGTATGGACATGTCATGGGAGTTCATGAGAGTTGCTCCAGGATGCGGTTCGGAATTCTTGCGGGGCGTATGGTCGAGCCATCCACCCATCCAATGCGGATCGTGCCTTCGCACAACAGGGGCGGCGGCGCATTGCCATCGCCGGCGGATGCCAGCAGCGCCTGCTGGCGTATTGTCAGCGAAGCGCGGCCGCTGCTTTGCAGCTCGGCGGTAACAAGGAGTTGGTCATCGAGCCGGGCCGCCCGCAGGTATTGCAGCTGGGCCTGGGTTACGACAAACATGCCGCCCGTTTGTTCCCGCAGCTGCTGCTGGCCTATGCCCAGGGCGCGCAGCCACTCGGTGCGGGCGCGCTCGAAGAACTTGAGGTAGTTGGCGTAGAACACGATGCCGCCGGCATCGGTGTCCTCCCAGTAGACGCGGATGGGAAATTCGAAGGCCATGTGCGGCGGGCCTCAGGCCAGCAGGCGCTGCAGGCGGCGCACGGCCTCCTGCAGCTGTTCCATGGAGTTGGCCGTCGAAAAGCGCACGAAGTCGGCGGTCTCGAACGTGCCGAAGTCGCGGCCCGGCGTGATGGCCAGGTGGGCGCGCTCCATGACGGCGTAGGCAAAGTCCCAGCTGCCCTGGACGCCGAGCCTGGCGGCAGCGGCACGGCAGTCGGCCCAGGCGTAGAAGGCGCCGTCGGGCTGTACGGGCACGGGCAGGCCCAGGGCCTCGAGCGCGGGAATGAAGAAGTCGCGCCGGGCCTTGAACTCGGCGCGGCGGCGTTCGTACTCGGCAATGGACTCGGGCTCGAAGCAGGCCAGGGCGGCGCGCTGCGAGACGGTGCTGGCGCAGATGAAGAGGTTCTGCGCCACGCGCTCGACCACGGGCACCATGGCCTCGGGCACCACCATCCAGCCCAGGCGCCAGCCCGTCATGTTGAAGTACTTGCTGAAGCTGTTGATGCTGATCACGTCCTCGCCCAGCGCCAGCGCGGTCTGGCCGAAAGCCGCATCGTACGAAAGGCCCAGGTAGATCTCGTCGATGATGGTCAGTCCGCCGCGGGCGCGCACCACGTCGAGGATGCGGCGCAGCTCGGCCGGCGCAATCGAGGTGCCGGTGGGGTTGGAGGGCGAGGCCAGCAGCACGCCGCGCGTGTGCGCGTTCCAGGCGGCCTCGACCTTGTCGGCGCTGAGCTGGTAGCGCTCGGCCGCCGTGGTCGGCACCATCACGGCCCGGCCTTCGGCTGCGCTCACGAAGTGGCGGTTGCAGGGATAGCTGGGATCGGGCATGAGGATTTCGTCGCCCGCGTCGATGGTCGCCAGGCAGGCCAGCTGCAGCGCGGCCGAGGCGCCGGCCGTGACCACGATGCGCCGCGCCGGCACATCCACGCCGAAGCGCTGCGCATACCAGTGGCTGATGCGCTCGCGCAGCTGGGGCAGGCCCAGGGCCGGCGTGTACTGCGTGGCGCCGTCCTGCACGGCACGGGCCGCAGCCTCCTGCACCAGCGGGGGCGCGGTGAAGTCGGGCTCGCCGATGTTCAGGAAGATCATCGGCGTGTCGCTGTCCGCGCAGCCGCGCGCCATCTCCTGCGCCGCCTTGGCGATCTCCATCACGTAAAAGGGCTCAATGCGGTCGGCGCGGGTCGAAAACTTCATGACGG
This sequence comes from Delftia sp. WY8, assembly GCF_018437695.1. Taxonomy (NCBI): domain Bacteria; kingdom Pseudomonadati; phylum Pseudomonadota; class Betaproteobacteria; order Burkholderiales; family Comamonadaceae; genus Delftia; species Delftia sp. WY8. Next base: position 1,424,529 of record NZ_CP049795.1, on the reverse strand, counting down.
GTGAAATCCTGAAAGAGGCGCCCGCGCCCGGCAGGCGCGGGCGGGCCAGGGACGGCCGGATGCGGCGGGGCCTGTGCCCCGGTGGATGCAGGCGCGTGGCAGGACGCGCTTCAGCCGGCCTGGCCGGCCGCGTCGTCGGCCGCAGGCGCGGCCGGTGCAGCAGGCGCTGCGCTGCTCTTTGCGGCGCGGTCGTGTACCACCTCATCGGCGCGCAGCGTGGGCGCCAGGCCGTTGAGCACGGCGTTCACGTACTTGTGGCCGTCGGTGCCGCCGAATTCCTTGGCCAGCTCGATGCACTCGTTGAGCACCACGCGCCAGGGCACGTCCATGCAGTGCTGGAATTCATAGACGCCTATCCACATGCTGGCGTGCTCGATGGGCGAGATCTCGGCCATGGTGCGGTCCAGCTTGGGGGCGATCAGTGCGTCCAGGTCCACCTGGGAGTTGATGCAGCCGCGCAGCAGCGCGTCGTAGTGCACCGAGTCGGCCTTGTGAAAGCCCGACAGGTCGCGCGTGAAGCGGTCGATGGCCTCCACGTCGTTGCCGCCCACCAGGTGCTGGTACAGGGCCTGCAGCGCGAATTCACGCGCGCGGCTGCGGTTGGACTTGGAGGCGGCCTTGCGCGCGCCGGTGCTGGTCAGGCCGGTGCGGCTCTGGCGGGGAGGGCGTGCGGAGGCCGGTGTGGAGTGTTCGTCGCTCATGGTCGGTCAATGGTTTGGAGCAGGTTGGCCATTTCCACGGCGACCCGGGCCGCGTCGCGTCCCTTTTCGGTCTGGCGTGCAATGGCCTGCTCGGTGTTCTCGGTGGTGATGATCGCGTTGGCGATCGGCAGCTGGTAGTCCAGGGCCAGGCGCGTGACACCCGCGCCCGATTCGTTGGCCACCAGCTCGAAGTGGTATGTCTCCCCACGGATGATGCAGCCCAGCGCCACCAGGGCGTCGTAGCGGTCGGACTCGGCCATCGCCTGCAGCGCCACGGGCACTTCGAGGGCGCCGGGCACGGTGACGTGGTCGATGTTTCCGGCCTGCACGCCCAGGGCCAGCAGCTCTTCGCGGCAGGCCTGGGTCAGGCTGTTGGTGATGCTTTCATTGAAGCGGGCCTGCACGATGCCAATGCGCAGTTGCGCACCATCAAGATTCAGGGCCTGGCCCTTTTCTGCGTTCAACATTTCTTATTCCTTGGGGATGTAGCCGCTGATTTCGAGGCCGTAGCCGGCCATGCTGGGCAGGCGGCGCGGCTGGCCCATGAGCTGCATGCGCTGCACGCCGCACTCGCGCAGGATCTGCGCGCCCACGCCATAGGTGCGCAGGTCCATGCGGCCGCGCTCGGGCGCCTGGGCGGCGCGTGCGCTGCCGTCGAACTGGGCCAGCAGCTGGTCGCCGCTTTCGCCGCAGTTGAGCAGCACGGCCACGCCGTGGCCCTGGCGGGCGATGTATTCGAGGCTGGTGTCCAGGCTCCAGGAATGCAGGGTGCGGCCGGTCTCCAGCGCGTCCAGCACGGACAGCGGCTCATGCACGCGCACGGGCACGGGCGTGTCGGCATCCCACTGGCCCTTGACCAGGGCCAGGTGCACGGACTGGCTGGGCAGATCGCGGAAGGCATGGGCGATGAACTCGCCATGCGCCGTCTGCAGCGGGCGCTCGCCGACCTTGCTGAGCAGAGTTTCGTTGCGGCTGCGGTACTGGATCAGGTCGGCAATGGTGCCGATCTTCAGGCCGTGCTCGGCCGCGAACAGCTGCAGGTCGGGCAGGCGGGCCATGGTGCCGTCGTCCTTCATGATCTCGCAGATCACGGCGGCGGGGCTGCAGCCGGCCAGGGCGGCGAAGTCGCAGCCGGCCTCGGTGTGACCGGCGCGCATGAGCACGCCGCCGTCGACGGCCTGCAGCGGGAAGATGTGGCCCGGCTGGACCAGGTCCGTGGGCTTGGAGTCCTTGGCCACGGCGGCCTGCACGGTACGGGCGCGGTCGGCGGCGGAGATGCCGGTGGTCACGCCCTCGGCCGCTTCGATGGAGACGGTGAAGGCCGTGCTGTACACGGTGCCGTTGCGCGCGGCCATGGGCGGCAGCTTCAGGTATTCGCAGCGCTCGCGCGTGAGCGTCAGGCAGATCAGGCCGCGGCCGAAGCGCGCCATGAAGTTGATCGCCTCGGGGGTGACATGGTCGGCGGCCAGCACCAGGTCGCCTTCGTTCTCGCGATCTTCCTCATCGACGAGGATGACCATGCGGCCCGCGCGCATGTCGGCAATGATGTCTTCCACCGGCGAGATGGGCACGGGGGACGTGGAGTTGTTCATGGAGTGCCTTCTGGAGGAGCCGGGTCGTGCGGACGGGGCGCGGCACACGCGCCGGCTCCCTCGGCCTGGCAGGCGTCAGAAGTGGGCTTCCAAAGAACGTGTGGCGCGGCGCAGCCGCTGTCGGCAATCGGCATGACCCGGAATGACCTTGCGAAAGCGCACATTCTATTCCAGCGGCCATCGGCCGCAGGCGGCGCGGGCTTTGGCCGGATTCAGGGGCCGGGGTCCTGCAGCACCACATCGCCTTCGGGATAGGCGATGCAGGGCAGCACGCAGCCCTCGGCCCGCTCCTCGCGCGTCACGCCCGGCCATTCGATCTCGTAGCGCACGCTGCCCGACACCAGCTGCCCGATGCAGGTGCGGCAGGTGCCGTTGCGGCAGGAACTGGGCCAGTCCACGCCGCCCTGCTCCAGCGAGTGCAACAGCGGCTGGTCGGCCCAGGCATCGACCTGCAGACCGCTGGGCGTGAGGCGGGCAGTGAAGAAGGGCGGGGAAAAAGGGGAGGAGGCGGGGGAATCCTGGCTCATGGTTATCAAGGGGGGCTGCAATTCTGTGGGGCGAAGGGTGTTTGTACCCTGTATCGGGCTCTGTATCGGGCCTACATCAGGCAATGTCTGGCACCAGGGGCCGGGTTGAGGTGGGTCTCCCGGGCAGCGGTCAGTGGTGCGCTAGGCTTGGCGCCATGCATATCAAGCCCTACCTCCTGCCTGTGGTTGTCTTCCTGCTGGTCGGTCCCGGTGTGGGCGTGCTGACCGTGATGCTTGTGGGCGCGGACGGTGCGCCGGTCCTGCCGGTGAACTGGCTGCTCGTCCTGTTCGGCTATGGCATAGGAGCTGTTCCTGCCGCTTTGGCGGGTGTGATCTATGTGGTCGGCTGGCCTCTCAGGGGCCTGCTCCAGGTACTGAGCACCAGGGAGTTCGGCGCCGTGCTGGGTGCGGTGAGCGGTGTCGCCGCACTGGCGGCATGCTTTTCAGCGACCTCCGGCACGCCGTTTCCCAAATCCCTCGGCGTCTATGTCTTTCCCCTGGTTGCCGGTGCCGTCTGCGGGGCGCTTGCAGCGCATGCGCGTGATGAGGCCTGTGAGGGAAGCGGGTCGCAAGGCGTTTGAACGCGTCCGGCTGCGACGCACAGGTTTGCCTGTTTTTTGAGCAATTGGCTGGCTTGTTTGTCAAATCAATGACTTATGTTGCGAATTCGGCATTTTTGGCGGCTTGTCCACATGCTTGTCCAGTACGAATGGGGGTAAATGCGTACATGCGGGTTGCACGGTGGATAAGCGGGACGCGGCCCGAAAATCCGGGGTCTTCTGCCTATTTTTTAAGCGATCCTCCTGTTTCTCTTTTGAATCAATGACTTGCGTGTCTTATCCCGCCCGCTGTGAAAGTTGTTCACAAGATTGTTCAGGGTGAGGCGGGATAAGTCGGGCACACGACTTGTGGATTTGATCAAAAAATAGGCAAAACGAAAAAATCGAATAAAAACAATTACTTAACCAGCCAGTCCCGAGCCTGCACATGGTTTTCCACAGGCTTGTCACGAAATGATGGGGACAAGGCCGGCGGGCCTGCCGCAGTCGCTTCGGCAACCGGAATGCGGCCGGCGTCCGTCTACATTGCTGGGTGGCCGGTGCCCTGCCATCCGGAGGGCGCAACCGGCATCCAACGACACAAAGGGAGCATCTCCATGGCGATTGAGTTTGAAGGCCGCGTGGCCATCGTGACGGGGGCCGGCGGCGGCCTGGGGCGCCTGCATGCGCTGGCGCTGGCGGCGCGCGGCGCCAAGGTGCTGGTCAATGATCTGGGCGGCGCGGTCGATGGCAGCGGCGGTTCGGCCACGGCGGCCCAGGCCGTGGTGGACGAGATCCGCGCGGCGGGCGGCCAGGCGCTGGCCAACGGTGCATCGGTCACCGATTTCGAGGCCGTGCAGGCCATGGTGCAGCAGGCCGTCGATGCCTGGGGCCGCGTGGACATCCTGGTCAACAACGCCGGCATCCTGCGCGACAAGAGCTTTGCCAAGATGGGCATGGACGACTTCCGCTTGGTGGTGGAAGTGCACCTGATGGGCGCCGCCCATTGCTGCAAGGCCGTGTGGCCGCACATGCAGGCGCAGAACTACGGGCGCATCGTGATGACCACGTCTTCCACGGGCCTGTACGGCAACTTCGGCCAGGCCAACTACGGCGCGGCCAAGCTGGCCCAGGTCGGCCTCATGCAGACCCTGGCCATAGAAGGCGCCAAGCACGGCATCCATGTGAATGCGCTGGCACCCACGGCGGCCACCCGCATGACGGAAGGCCTGATGCCCGAGGCCGTGCTGGCCGCCCTCAAGCCCGAGGCCGTGGTGCCCGCCATGCTGGTGCTGGCCCACGAAAGTGCGCCCACACGCACCACGCTGTGCGCAGGCGCGGGCGGCTTCGAGGCCGCCTTCATCACGCTGACCGAAGGCGTTTACCTGGGCCAGGGCGAGCAGGTGCCGGAACAGCTGGCCGCACAGCTGGCCCAGGTGCTGGACCGCAGCGGCGAACAGGTGCCCGCCAGCGGCGCCGCCCAGGGCACGCTGGAAGTGGGTAAGGCCATGGCCGCTGCCCGTTGATGAAGCGGGGGCCGGCCAGAGATTTCGCCGCTGGCCGGCCTGCCCTTGCCCGGTATCAAGGCAGGGCCGGCCGGGAGGGCGAAACTCTGACATATTCCTTTCGCTCGCGGCGATCCCATGCGGGGCAACAGGCCAAAACGCGTGGTTAAGCGGACAGGCGCCATCGCGTTTCCTGCCGTTTCTCTATCATTCGGCGTCCGGGTCGGGTCCGCCGGGAATCCTGGTGGTTTCCGTGTGGGCCGATGCCCATCAACGAATCGGTAAACAAGAATGAAAACATCGCAGGCATCCATGGCGGTTCCCGGTCCTGAGCGGCTCAAGGGCATACGCCGTGGCATAGAAAAGGAGGGCCTGCGCGTGCTGCCTTCCGGCAGCCTGGCACTGACGCCGCATCCCCTGGCGCTGGGCTCGGCGCTCACGCATCCGCACATCACCACCGACTACAGCGAATCGCAGATCGAGCTGATCACCGGCGCGCGGCTGGGCGTGCAGGAATGCCTGGACGAGCTGGTGCAGATCCACCAGTTCGTGCTGCGCAGCCTGCGCGATGCGGGTGGCGAGATGCTGTGGTCGTCCAGCATGCCCTGCCAGCTGCCCACGGACGAGACGATTCCGCTGGCGCGCTACGGCTCCTCGCACTCGGGCCGCTCCAAGAGCGTGTACCGCATGGGGCTGGGCCACCGCTACGGCCGGCGCATGCAGACGATTTCGGGCATCCACTACAACTGGTCGCTGCCCGGCGTGACCAGCGACCAGTATTTCTCGCTCATCCGCAATTTCCGGCGCCATGCCTTCGTGCTGCTGTACCTGTATGGCGCGTCGCCCGCGCTGTGTCCCTGTTTCGTCGAGGGGCGCGAGCACCGGCTGCAGCCGCTGGGCAATACGGGCCAGGCGCTGTACCTGCCCCACGCCACCTCGCTGCGCATGGGGCGCCTGGGCTACCAGAGCGATGCGCAGGCCAGCATCAACGTCAGCTACAACGGCCTGGAAGGCTATGCGAATTCGCTGTACGACGCGCTGACCCAGCCCTATCCCGCCTATGAGATGCTGGGCGTGCGCAACCCGGGCGGCGACTACAACCAGCTGGGCACGGGCCTGCTGCAGATCGAAAACGAGTTCTACGGCACCATCCGCCCCAAGCGCACCGTCAGCCGCGGCGAGCGCCCGCTGCACGCGCTGCGCGAGCGCGGCGTGGAGTATGTGGAGGTGCGCCTGATGGACCTCGATCCCTTCGAGGACGTGGGCATTGCCGCGCCCACCATGCGCATGCTGGACGTGTTCCTGCTGCACTGCCTGAACGCCGACAGCCCGCCGGATACGCCGGACGAGATCGCGGAACTCAAGCACAACCAGCACCTGACGGCCGAGCGCGGCCGCGAGCCGGGCCTGCAGCTGGTGCGCGCCGGCCGAGAAGTGCCGCTGCGCGACTGGGCCCATGAAGTGCTGGACCAGTGCCGACCCTACGCCCAGGCGCTGGACAGCACCCACGGCACGCTGGACTACAGCGCCGCCCTGGCCCAGGCGCTGGAGCGCCTGGAGCACCCCGAGCGCACGCCGTCGGCCCATGTGCTGGGCGAGCTGACGGGCGCATACGGCAACAGCTTTGCGAACTTCACGCTGGCCCGGTCCGAGCAGGCCCGCGACTCGCTGCTGGCCCTGCCCTGGAGCCAGGCGCAGCAGCAGCGCTTCGAGCAATGGTCGGCGCAGTCCGTGCAGGAGCAGCGCGACATCGAGGCCGCGGACACGCTGTCGTTCGAGGAATGGCGCCTGCGCTACATGGCGCCGGAGAACCTGCGCTGAGCGCGCTTCAACCCCGCCCGGCGCCCAGCGCCTGGCCTGCGTCCTCGCACCAGAACAGCACGGCGTCGTAGAAGCCCTCCCAGACGCAGCCGTTGCAGCCGCGGCCGCAGCAGCTCGTGGGCTGGGGCGGCGCAGGGCGCAGAGCAATGCCTGCGGCCTGGGCGCGCTGCTGCCACAGCTGGATCTGCGACAGCGCCTGCTCCAGCGGCCCCTGCACCATGCTCAGCGCCGCGCCTTGCTGCGGCGCACCGCAAACAGCACGATGAAGGCCGTGCCCAGCAGCAGGGCGAACCAGCCGACCAGGTACGACTGGGCCATCATCTGCACGATGCCCCCGGGCGCCATGAACTGTGGCGCCAGCAGAATCACCAGCCCGATCACGGCGCAGGTCACGCCCTTGATCAGCAGTTCGATGTCTGCCTTGCGCGAGGCGGAGCGGGACGAGGGGGTATCGGGCAAGGACATGGGCAGTGAGGCTGGGCGTAAAAGCGGGGGACAATTGCGGCTTGCGCAAGAAAAAATGGAAGTCTGCGGGTTGCGCCGGGGCGCCGCGCGTTGTTGCATCCTGTCTGCGCAAGCCATGAATTATCCTTGCGCCCCTGCCAGTCCCCCCGTTTCCCAGAAAGTAATCCCATGGCCATACAGTGGTTCCCCGGTCACATGAATCTCACGCGCAAGGTGATCACCGAGCGCGTCAAGGAAATCGATGTGGTCATCGAAGTGCTGGATGCGCGCCTGCCGGGGTCGAGCAGCAACCCGCTGCTGCAGGAGCTGACGGGCCACAAGCCGCGCCTGCAGGTGCTCAACAAGCAGGACCTGGCCGATGCCGCGCGCACGCCGCTGTGGCTGGACTGGTACAACGCCCAGAGCGACACGCGCGCCATTGCGCTGGACGCCTCCGAGCCCGCGCCCACGCGCCGGCTGATCGAGGCCTGCAAGCTGCTGGCGCCGAACCGTGGCGGCATGGCCAAGCCCATGCGCGTGCTGATCTGCGGCATCCCCAACGTGGGCAAGTCCACGCTGATCAACTCCATGAGCGGCAAGCGGCAGGCCAAGACGGGGGACGAGGCCGGCATCACCAAGCTGGAGCAGCGCATCGTGCTGGCCGACGACTTCTACCTCTGGGACACGCCCGGCATGCTGTGGCCGCGCATCATCGTCGAGCAAAGCGGCTACAACCTGGCCGCCAGCGGCGCCGTCGGCCGCAACGCCTATGACGAGGAACTGGTGGCGCTGGAGCTGCTGGGCTATCTGCAGAAGAACTACGCGGACATGCTGGAGGCGCGCTACAAGCTGGGCCTGGACAACGAACGCATCGCCGCCCTGCACGACGACGAGCTGCTGGACGCCATCGGCCGGCGCCGCGGCGCCATGATGGGCGGCGGACGTGTCAATGTGCAAAAGGCGGCCGAGCTGGTGCTCACGGATTTCCGCGCAGCGGTCCTGGGCCGCATCACGCTGGAGACTCCCGAGGAGTACGCGCAATGGCTGGCCGTGGGCCAGCAACGCGATGCCGAGCGCCAGGCGCGCAAGGACGCCGTCAAGGCGCGCAAGCGGCCGCCGCGCGAGCGCAAAAGCGCGCCCTGAACCGGCGCCCGCATACCCTGTTTGGTGCAAGAGCGCGTCCGACCGGGGCGGTGGCACAACCACCACAGCCGCAGGCGGCGCCGACCGCTAGCATGTTGAGTGTTCTTTCTCTGTTGGGGCTTTTTCATGCGGCGTCATCGAGTCGAGGCGGAAACCCATTTGTCCCTGCGCAGGGTGGTCCTGGTGGGCAGCATATGGATCACCAGCCTCACCGTGATGCTGGCCATGGCGCTGCTGATGCAGGACCCCGTTCCCTGGCTCAGCGTGCGGCTGAACCTGGTTGCCGCAGGCGTGAGCTTCGGTGCCGTGCTGCTGGGCTGGCGCCGGCACTGGCGGCTGGCCTCCAATGTGCTTGTCTGGGGCACCTGGACGGCGGCCGTGACCGTGGTGGCCGCCACGGGCGGCGTGCAAAGCGGCTCGGTGCTGGCCTTTCCTGCCCTGCTGGTCATGTGCGCCTGGGTGCTGGGCGTGCGCACCACGCTGGTCATGCTGGTCCTGTCCGTGCTGACGATGGCCGGTTTCTGGGTGGCGGGCCGGGAAGGCGTTGACTGGATCGGCCAGCGCGAGACCTCGCCCGTGTTCTCCATGCTCTACTTCGTGGGCATGCTGGGGCTGACGGGCACGGTCACGCTGATGGCGCGGCGCAGCCTGATCCGCCGCGCCCAGGAGCTGCAGGACACACTGGGCGCGCTGGAGCAGCACCAGGACGATCTGCGCAAGTTCTACCGCGCCGTGGAGCAGAACCCCGAGAGCATCGTCATCACCGACGTGCACCAGAACATCGTCTATGTGAACGAGGCCTTTTTGCAGCGCACGGGCTTTGCGCGCAACGAAGTCCTGGGCCAGCCCACGCACCGCTACTCCACCATGGGGCTGGATGCTCCGGCCTGGGAAGAGGCGCTGCACCAGCTGGGCCGGGGCGCGCTGTGGCGTGGCCAGATGACCAACCGCACGCGCCAGGGCGAGGACCTGCCCGAGGCCGTGCTCGTGGCGCCGATACGGGCCTCGGACGGCAGCATCGTCAACTATGTGGAGCTCAAGCAGGACCTGTCCGAGCGCATGCGCGCGGAGCGCCAGATCCATGCGCTGGCGCATTTCGATGCGCTCACCGGCCTGCCCAACCGCCTGTCGCTGACCCAGCGGCTGCGCGCGCTGGCGCGCGAGTTCCGCGAGGGCGGCAAGGGGGGCGAGCCGCGCCACGGCCTGCTGCTGCTGGACATGGACCGCTTCACGGCCTTCAACGACGTGCGAGGCACGGTGCGCGGCGACGCGCTGCTGGGCGCGCTGGCGCTGCGCCTGGCCGATGCCCTGCCCGACGGCGTGCTGCTGGCCCGCATGGGCGCCGACGAATTCGCCGTGCTGCTGGAGAAGGCAGGCCACGAGGCCGCCGAGGTCGACCAGCACATGCGCGCCCTGGCCCAGGTGCTGCAGGACGCGCTGGAGCGGCCGCTGTGGCTGGAGGAAACCGGCGAGGAAGTGCAGGCCAGCTGCAGCATCGGCGCGGCCAGCTTTGCCGCCTCGCGCACCGACAGCGGCGGCCATGACGTGCTGCGCCGCGCCGGCGTGGCCCTGCACCAGGCCAAGCAGGCCGGTCTGGGCCAGGTCGTCATCTTCCAGCCCGACATGGCCGAGGCCGTGGGCAAGCGCTTTCGCATCGAAAAAGACCTGCGCCGCGCCATCCCTGCCGGCGAGCTGCAGCCCTACCTGCAGTCCCAGGTGGACCGCATGGGGCGCTGCGTGGGCGCCGAGGTGCTGGTGCGCTGGAACCATCCGCGCCTGGGCATGGTCGAGCCCGGCGACTTCATTGCCGTGGCAGAGGAGTCGGACCTGATCGTGCAGCTGGGAGACTGGATGCTGGAGCAGGCCTGCCGCATGCTGGTGCGGCCCGAATTCGTGCAGCACGGCTGGCGGCTGTCGGTCAACGTCAGCTGGCGGCAGTTCCGCCAGCCCGATGTGGTGAACAAGCTCAAGCGCATCCTGGCCACCACCGGCGCCGACCCGCGCCGGCTGACGCTGGAGGTCACGGAAAGCGTGGTCATGCGCGACGTGGACGAGGCGCGCGAGCGCATGACCGAGCTGCAGCTGCTGGGCGTGGAGATGGGGCTGGACGACTTCGGCACCGGCTATTCATCGCTGGCCTATCTGCAGCGGCTGCCGTTCCGTGAACTCAAGATCGACAAGTCCTTTGTGCAGGACTGCCATGCCTCGCCCGGCAATGCCGCCATGGTCGAGGCCATTTTGCTCATGGCCCGTCGCCTGCACCTGCGCGTGGTGGCCGAAGGCGTGGAGACCGAGGAGCAGGCCGGCACCCTGCGCGCCTGGAACCAGGATGTGCTGTTCCAGGGCTACCACTACGGCCGGCCGCTGCCTGCCGCCGAGTGGGTGGATCTTCAAGTGAGGGCTGCCGGCGTCTGAGGCCGTAGGCACGCCAGGGTCGCGGCCCTGGCGCGGCCTGTCTCAGTCCCTGGCCTGGTTGGCGGGCTGCTCCAGCCAGCGGCGCGCCAGCAGATCCCAAAAGCGTGCGCCACGTCCCAGGTTGTCGTCGTTGAAGTCGTAGCCGGGATTGTGCAGGCCCACGCCGGGCTGGCCCGTGGCGGGACCGTTGCCTATCCAGCCATAGGCGCCGGGCACGGCCTCGAGCATGAAGCCGAAGTCCTCGGCCGTCATGGCCGGCAGGATGTCGGCGTGGGTGCGGTCCTCGCCCACCGCCTCGCGCATCACATCGGCCATGAAGCGGGCCTCGTGCGCGTGGTTGGTGGTGTTGGGATAGCCGGGCTTGAGGATGAACTCGGCGCGGCACAGATGGGCGGCCGCCACATGCTCGCTGATGCGCTGCATGCCTTCGATGAACATCTGCTGCGTCTCGGTCCTGAGGGCGCGCACCGTGCCGAAGATGCTGGCCTCGTCGGGAATGATGTTCTCCACCGTGCCGCTGGTGATCTTGCCCACGGTGAGCACGGCGCTGTCCAGCGGATCGGTGCTGCGCGACACCAGGGTCTGCAGCTGGCCGACGATGGCGCAGGCCACGGGAATCGGGTCCAGCGTGGTGTGGGGCATGGCAGCGTGCCCGCCCTTGCCGTGCACGCGGATCTCGAAACGCAGCGTGGACGCCATGATGGGCCCCACGCGCACCGCCATTTCGCCGGCAGGCAGGGCAGGCCAGTTGTGCAGCGCGAACACGGCCTCGCAGGGGAATCGCTCGAACAGGCCGTCCTCCATCATGGCCTTGGCGCCTGCGCCGCCTTCCTCGGCGGGCTGGAAGATCAGGTGCACCGTGCCATCGAAATCGGGCTGCTGCGCCAGCAGCGTGGCCGCACCCAGCAGCATGGTGGTATGGCCGTCATGGCCGCAGGCATGCATGCAGCCCGGGTTCTGGCTGGCGTGGCCGAAGGCATTGAGTTCCGTCACCGGCAGCGCATCCATGTCGGCACGGATGCCGAGGCTGCGGCCCGGGTTGGCGGCGCTGTGCCCCCGGCCGTGGATGCTTGCCACCACGCCGGTCCGGCCCAGCCCGCGGTGCACCTGCAGCCCCAGCGCCTGGAGATAGGCCGCCACCTTGTCGCCGGTGCGGTGCTCCTCGTAGCGCAGCTCGGGGTGGGCATGCAGGTCGTGGCGGAACTTCAGCAGGGAGCCGAGATGGGGGGTGATGTCGGGTGTGGATCGCATACAGGGGCCGCGACGGCCTGCACGCCAAGCGGGTCCGCAGGCGGTCGCAGCAATTCAATGACAAGGCGGACATGATAGGTCCTGGGGTTTGCCTATGCCGTCTGCCGCGCCGATAGGCCTTGTGCTGCCGCGGCTTTGCGCTACGTTCTTTGATAGCTGCCCGCGCAATGCCCTGGCCCGGGAGTTGGCGCAGATGCAGGGGAATGGCGCCAGGACCGACAATCGCCCCCATCATGAAAAACACCATCCTGCCCCTGCAATTGTTCGTGCGTCCTGAGCATGACGATCCCCAGCCCCTGATCCTGTACCACGGCCGCCGCTGCCCGGACGGCTATGGCGCGGCGCTGGCGGCCTGGCTGTTCTACGGCGGGCAGGCCGAATTCCGCGGACTGGACCATGGCGAGATCCTGAAGGCCGACGACCTGGGCGAGCTGGCCGGCCGCGCGGTCTACGTGTTGGACTTCGCCTTCGAGCCCGAGCTGATGGCCGAGATCGAGTCGCGCGTGTCCAAGCTCGTGGTGCTGGACCACCACAAGAGCGCTGCCGAAAAGCTCACCGGCTACCAGTGCCGCTGCGGCGTCGTGCACTTCGACATGAACAAGTCCGGCGCGCGCCTGGCCTGGGAGTTCTTCCAGGCCGACAAGCCCGTGCCGGGCCTGATCCGCTTCATCGAGGACCGCGACATCTGGAAGTGGGAATTCGCCGAGAGCGCGGGCTTTCTCGCGGCGCTGGACATGGAGCCGCGCAGCTTCGAGCGCTGGGCCGAGATCGCGGCCTTCACGCCCGAGCAGGAAGCTGCCTTCATGGCACGCGGCGGCGCCATGGACGAGAAATTCCAGAAGCTGTGCGCCGACATTTCCGAGTCCGCCCAGCCCCTGGTCTTCAACGGCATGCAGGGCCTGATGGTCAACTGCCCCGGCATGTTCCACAGCCAGGTCGGCGACCTGCTGGCGCGCCAGAGCGGCAGCTTCGCGCTGATGTGGCATGCCAGCACCAAGGGCGTGAAGGTCGGGCTGCGATCGCGCTCGGAGTTCAACTGCATTGCGCTGGCCGAAAGCTTCGGCGGCGGCGGCCATGCCCAGGCCTGCGGCTTCAAGATGGGCAACGAGCGCCTGGTGGAGCTGCTGTCGGGCGTGCTCAAGGCCGATGCCTCGGCCGACTACGCCTACGTGGCCGCGCCGCTGATGGAGCAGCCTGAAACGGGCGCGCCTGCCGAAGCTGCCTGATCCAGCCCGGCCGTCGCCGGCAGGCCCGCACAGGCCTGCCAGCCGGGCAGGGCGCACAGCGCGCGCCATTGCTGCACATCGGGCACATGGCCCAGCCGGCTCCAGTCGGCCTCCAAGCGCAGCGGCTCGCCCGTCATCGGGTGCGCCAGCTCCAGCGCATGGGCATGCAGCCACAGCCGCTGCAGGCCCAGGCGCTCGGCCCACCAGCGGTTCAGCGGCCCCTTGCCGTGCGTGGCGTCGCCAATGATGGGATGGGCCACATGCTTGAGATGGCGGCGTATCTGGTGGCGCCGGCCCGTGGCAGGCAGCGCCTGGACCAGCGAAATCCGCGTGGCCGCATGGCGCGGATCAAAGGCCTCGGGCCATTCGAGCCGGGCCAAGCAGCGCAGCGCAGTCCGTGCGGGCTGGGCTGGCGCGTCCTCGGGCGCATCGTCGGGTCGGAGGGCATGGTCCACCTCCACCGCATCGGGCAGCCAGCCGCGCACCAGCGCCAGGTATTGCTTGCGCACTTGCTGCCCGGCAAACGCCTGGCCCAGCCGCTGCGCGGCCTGGGCATGCAGGGCCATCACCAGCACGCCGCAGGTGCCCTTGTCCAGCCGGTGCGCAGGGTGCACATGGCAGCCCAGCTGGTCGCGCAAGGTCTGCAGCACGAAGCGCGTCTCGTGCGCGTCCAGTCCCGTGCGGTGCACCAGCCAGCCTGCGGGCTTGTAGACCGCCACCAGGTGCTCGTCGCGCCAGAGGATGTGCAGCGGTGCGTCGCCGCACTCCGAGGGCAGCGGCTGGGCGATGGGGGATGAGGGCTGGGACATGAGGGCGTGAGTGTAGGCGCTGCTGTCCACCACGGCCCACGACCCTCTCCCAATGCCCCTGCCCAACATCGCCGCTCAGTACCCCCGCGCAGGGCAACGCAGTGCTGCCCGGCAGTGCACGACTGGCGGCTCCGTGGCGATGCAAGATCGCGCCTGGTTCTGCGCTGGCGCATGAACCTCATTTTCGAGCCGCAGTTTTTGAACCTCATCGCAAAGGCACCGCACCGCATGGACCATCGCAGCACCGCTCCCATCCGCATCGCCATCGTCGGCCACGGCAACCTGGGCCGTGGCGTGGAGGCGGCCATTGCCCGCAACCCCGACATGGTGCTGGCCGGCATCTACACCCGCCGCGATCCGGCGCAGCTGCGTCCGCTGCAGCCCGGCCCGCCCGTGCACGGCATGGACAGCCTGCTGGCCCATCGCGCAGGCATCGACGTGCTGGTGCTGTGCGGCGGCTCCAAGGACGACCTGCCGCAGCAGTCCCCCGCGCTGGCCGCGCATTTCAGCCTGGTGGACAGCTTTGACACGCATGCGCGCATTCCCGGGCATTTCGAGCTGGTCGACGCGGCGGCCCGCGCGGCGGGCACCACGGCGCTGATCTCGGCCGGCTGGGACCCGGGCATGTTCTCCCTGCAGCGCCTCATGGGCGAGGCCCTGCTGCCCGATGGCGCCACCTACACCTTCTGGGGCAAGGGCCTGAGCCAGGGGCACTCCGACGCCATCCGCCGCATTCCCGGCGTGGCCGGCGGCGTGCAGTACACCATTCCCGTGGACGAGGCCGTGCAGCGCGTGCGCAGCGGCGTGCGGCCCGAACTGTCTGCGCGCGAGCGGCACCGGCGCGAGTGCTTTGTGGTGCTGGAGCATGGGGCCGATGCCGACGGCGTGCGCCAGGCCATCACCGGCATGCCGCATTACTTCGACGAGTACGACACCACGGTGCACTTCATCAGCGCGCAGGAGCTGGCCCGTGACCATGCGGCCATGCCGCATGGCGGCTTCGTCATCCGCAGCGGCAGCAGCTCCGATGGGCTGCGCCATTCCATCGAATACCGGCTGCAGCTGGACAGCAACCCGGAGTTCACGGCCAGCGTGCTCGTGGCCTATGCGCGCGCCGTGCACCGGCTGCAGCAATCGGGGCAGACGGGCTGCAGGACCGTCTTTGACGTCGCGCCCGGCCTGCTGTCGCCCAAAACTGCGCAGCAGCTGCGGGCCGAGCTGCTTTAGCCCTGGCCCACGCGGGCCGCGTCTTCCAGCCGGTCCACGTCGCGCAGCGGCTTGAACAGGGTCATCCAGCTGCCGACCACGCCCAGCGTGCACAGGCTGCCCACCACGGCAGCGGGCACCGCGCCCAGCCAGGCGGCGCTGGTGCCGGCACGGAACTCGCCCAGTTCGTTGGACGAGCCGATGAACAGCATGTTCACCGCGTTCACGCGCCCGCGCATGGAGTCGGGCGTGGAAAACTGCACCAGGGCCGAGCGGATGTACACGCTCACCATGTCGGCCGCACCCGCGAGCATCAGCGCCGCCATGGACAGCCAGAACCAGTGCGACAGCGCAAACACCAGATTGGCCACGCCGAAGATGGCCACGGCGGCGAACATCACGCGGCCCACATGGCGCTGTATGGGGCGGGCCGACAGCCACAGGCCCATGGCCACCTCGCCCACGGTCATGGACGAGCGCAGCAGGCCCAGGCCTTCGGGCCCGACCTTGAGCACCTCGTGCGCGTACACGGGAAGCAGGGCCACCACGCCGCCCAGCAGCACGGCGAACAGGTCCAGCGAAATCGTGCCCAGGATGATGGGGCGCGTGCGGATGAAGTGGATGCCTTCGCCAAAGCGCAGCCACAGCGAGCCGCCGGCCGGCGCCATGGCTTCGGCATAGCGCACGGGCACCGTGCCCAGCAGCAGCACGGCCAGCACCAGGGACACGCCGCAGACCGCATAGGTCAGCACGGCGCCGCCCCAGGCGTAGAGCAGGCCGCCCAGCACGGGCGCCGCGATGGCGGCCGTGCGCATCAGCATGCTGTTGGTGGCCAGCGCCTGGGCCAGTTGCTCGCGCGGCACGATCTGCGGCAGCAGGCTTTGCAGGGCCGGCCCCGTGAAGGCGCGGCTGCAACCGAACAGCACCAGCACCGCGTAGATCCAGTGCACATCGTGCGCGGCAGCGCCCTCGTGCCAGGACAGCCACAGCAGCAGCAGGGAGCACAGCGCCGCCACGGCCCAGCTGCCCGACAGCAGGCGCTTGCGGCTCATGCGGTCGCTGAGGTCGCCTGCCGGAATCAGCAGCGCCAGCATGGGCAGGAACTGGGCCAGTCCCACATAGGCCAGGGACATGGGGTCGCGCGTCAGGTCGTAGACCTGCCAGGCGACGACCACGGCCTGCATCTGCTGGGCGAACATGGACAGCATGCGCGCCATGACGAAAGGGACGAAGGCGCTGTTGCGCAGGCCGGCAGCGGGGCTGTCGGCCGAAGTGGGGGGAAGCGGGGAGGAGGGCAAGATCGGAAGTCCGTGGCAGAGCACGCGCAGTATCTGCGAAATGCCGCCGCCCTGCAGGCCGAACCGCCTGCGCCATGCTGCCGACGAAGGCATGCGGCCTGCTCCCACAAACACCGGGGACGCGGCGCGTGAACATGCCATCACGGGTCAGGCCAGAACCCCGCATCAGAGGAGCAACACACCATGTCCATGTTGTCCATGCAATACGCCGGCACCTTGATCGGGCGCGAAGCGGTCATCGATTTCCCCGATAGCAAGGCTGATGTGCGGTACACGCCGCAGGGCCAGATGGTCTGGCATGTGGTCGATTCCCTGGGCCATGTGTCCGACGGCTGCGAACGGCTCAGCTACCTGCAGGTCAGCGACAGCCTGCACTTCCTCAACTGGATCGAGAAAACCGGTTTCACCGTCAGCCAGGTCATAGACACGGCGCAGGGAACGGTGCAGGCCTTCTGGTCCTTTGCCGATCCGGCCAGCGAGGGCGGCCACCGGTCCTCCATGTTCGTCGAAGGCCGTTTCCGCTTTCGCTGAGAACCCTGCCGGTGCTGCGTGAAACATTGCGGCGGCGGCGCAACATGCCTGTTTTTTGAGCGCCACCGGCAAAGCCAAGGCTGGCGCCGCAAACACGGGTTGTCCCGAAGCTTGTCCACAGGCAGGCCCACAGTCGCTGGGCATAACCGTCACGCCATCGTCATTTTCTTCATCCAACGGAAAGGTTTCGTGGGATGTGTGCGTGTACTTTCGTCATGATTCAGGTTTTTCGTGGAATTCTGTTCCTGTATCCATGGCCGGGGGGTAGCCGCCCGCCGCAGATCAAGGCCCGTGCCCCCGTGAAACATTGCGCGCCTGAGAAACAGGTCCGCAATGCCGCCGCTATGCTGGCCGCATGACCTGGCTGCTTATCGCATTGCATCTGCTGCTCATCGCGGGTTTCGGCCTGCGCATCCTTTTGCGTGACGATGTGCGCCCCGACGTTCGCATGGGCTGGCTCACCGTCATCGTGCTGCTGCCCTACGTCAGTTGCGCGCTGTACTACCTGTTTGGCGAAGTCACGCTGCGCCGCCGCGGCCGGGCCCGGTACCGCAAGGTGCAGGACTTCGCGGCAGGCGCTGCCATGGACCACGGCGCCGCCGTGCCGATAGCGGGCATCGCCCCGCAGTGGCAGGCTGCCTTCGGCTATGCGGCCTCCATCAACCGCTTTGCCGCACAGCCGGGCCACACCGCGCAGCTCATGGCCGATGGCGCCGAGGCCCGCGCCCGCATGCTGGCCGACATGGACGCCGCCCAGCATGAAATCAACGTGCTGTACTACATCTGGCTGGCTGATCACACGGGCACGGCCGTGGCCCAGGCGCTGGTGCGCGCGGCACGGCGTGGCGTGGTCTGCCGCGCCATGGTGGACGGCCTGGGCTCGCGCGCGCTGCTGCGCACCGACCTCTGGCAGCAGATGGCCCAGGCGGGCGTGCAGCTGGCCGTGGCCCTGCCCACCAGCCATCCGATCCGCGTGATGTTCACCAGCCGCCTGGACCTGCGCAACCACCGCAAGATCACCGTGATCGACCAGCGCATCACCTACTGCGGCAGCCAGAACTGCGCGGATGAAGCCTTTGCCGTCAAGGCCCGCTATGCGCCCTGGGTCGATGTCATGCTGCGCATGCAGGGTCCGGTGGTGGCGCAGATGCAGCAGGTGTTCGCCAGCGACTGGGCGCAGGCACGCAGCGTCGCCCAGGTTCCTCCCATGCCGTTGGCTGTCCGGTCCGCAAACGGTCTGCCCGACCGGCCTGCAGACGGCTTTGCCGCCGTCGTCATTGCCGAAGGCCCGGCCGAGCGGCCCCGCTCCACCTCGCAGCTCGTGTCCACGCTGCTGGCCAGCGCACGGCGCGAGGTCGTGATCTCCACCCCTTACTTCATTCCCGACGCCACGGTGCTCGAGGCCCTGTGCGCCGCCGCCTGGCGCGGCGTGCAGGTCAGTCTCATCCTGCCCGCGCGCAACGATTCGTGGATCGTGGGCGCGGCCAGCCGCAGCACCTACCGCTACCTGCTGCGTGCCGGCGTCATGCTCCATGAATTCCGCCCCGGCCTGCTGCATGCCAAGACCCTGTGCGTGGACGGGCAGGTGGCTTTGCTGGGCTCCACCAACCTGGACCTGCGCAGCTTCGACCTGAACTTCGAGAACAATGTGCTGCTGCAGGACGAGGCCGTGACCCAGGCCATCCGCCGGCGCCAGGCCGACTACATCCGCCAGTCCGACCGCATCACCGCCGCCCAGGTCCACGCCTGGCCCTGGGGCCGGCGCATCTGGAACAACCTGCTGGCGATGCTCAGTCCGGTGCTGTGAGGCGCAGCCCACAAAAAAGGCCTGCGCAGTGCAGGCCTTCAGGGCTGTGGGGCAGCAGGCGCGCTCAGCGGCCCACGCGCTCGCTCTCGACCACCATGTCCAGCACATAGGCGTAGGCCGATGCGTCGGCCGGCACGTTCTGGCGCTTGTAGCGCTGGATGCGCAGCACGTTGCGGATGCCGGGCTCGTGCTTGTAGCCCTCGATCTCGCTGTAGAAGTTCTCCCACTCGCCGGTGGAGGTCTTCACGCCGTTGTCGCCGTAGCGGATCTCGCGCACGCGCAGGCACTGGAAGTCCTTGATCAGCGGGTGGTTGCAGGCCGTGCGCTGGGGCGCCACTTCCAGGAAGATGCGTTCGCCTGCGCTGCCGTACTGGGTCTGGGCCGTGGGCGAGCCGTCGAGCTGCCAGCGCGTGCCGTCGATGAAGGTGAGCGTCAGGCGCGCAGGCTGCTTGCCTTCGCCCAGTTGCACGGACCATTGCTTGGCCGTGGGCAGGATGCGGGCCACCTTTTGCTCCAGCGCCATCAGCTGGTCGTCATCGCAGGCCATCAGCGTGCTGGCGGCGCGCTGGGTGGCGATGCGGTTGCCTTCGGTGCGGTAGCCCGTGGTCACCACGTTGCACAGGTTCTTGACGGCCAGGCGCTGGTCGGCGAACTCCAGTTGCAGGGGCCGCTTGCGCGAGGCGGCCGTCAGGAACCAGCTCTGGTCTTCGGTGCCCTGGGGCGTGAAGGCCTGGCGAAGACTCCAGTGGTAGGCGGTCAGCGATTGGGCGTCACCGGGCGGGCCGGCAGGAGCCGACACCTGGGGCTTGGCTCCGTCTTCGGCGTTGCCGCCCTTGTCGATATGGCTGCAGGCGCCGAGCCCCATGGTGACGATCACGGGCAGGCACCAGGTCCAGCTTGGCTTCATGTTGAGTTCCTTGGTTGATGGGTACAGGTACAGGCGCAGCGGCGGCAGGCTTGGGCAGCCCGGGTGCGGCATGAGCCGCACCGGCCGTGGCCGAACCGGGGCACCATAACGCAGATGCGCGGCGGTGCTTGTCAGAACGGGGCGCTATTCACATTCGTTTGCATCTATTTGATGTAGACGGAAAAACCGATTGCTGCAAAGTTGCCGGCCATTGCATTGCGCTCGGGTGAGAATAGGCGGCCAGCCGCCATGCCATCCGCAGGCAGCGGCACCGGAGCAAGGAGCAGGTTCGTGTATCGACGTTGGAGTGCAGCAAACAGGGTGCGTGGCATGCGCTGCGCAGGGGCTTTGGCCGTCATCATGGTGCTGGCGGGCTGCGGCTCGACGATTCCCCAGCATGTGCCGGTGCAGGAGAGCTTCGGCTCCACCGAGACCTTCTCGCGCATGTTCGATGCCTCGCCGGCCCAGACCTGCGAGGCCGCGCGCCGCGCGCTGCTGAGCCAGGGCTACATCGCCATGGCGCGCACGGCCGAACTCATAGAAGGCAGCAAGAGCTTCCAGCCCGACCCGGAGCTGAACCTGCAGATGAACATCCGCGTGGTCTGCGTGCCGGAGACCGCCGACGGCCAGGTCAGCATCGGCTTTGTCACGGCGCTGCAGGACCGCTATACCCTGAAGAAGAGCGCCAACTCGGCCAGCCTGGGCGTGGGTGCGCTGGGGTCCGTGTCGCTGCCGTTCTCCTCGGGCAGCGACTCCATGGTCAAGGTGGGCAGCGAGACGATTGCCAAGAGCGGCTTCTACGACAGCTTCTTCGAGCTGGTCTCGCGCTACCTGGCGCAGGACCGCGACTCCATCGCCGTGCCCACGCCGGTGGCGCCGCAGAACACGATTCCCTCGGCCGACCACTGACGCCGGCGGGCGCCACAGCCCCGTTCACGCCGCCAGGAACAGCGCCGGGTCCACCATGCTGCGGTTGAGCATCACGCCCCAGTGCAGGTGCGGGCCGGTGACGCGGCCCGTGGCGCCGACCTTGCAGAAGGCCTCTCCCGTGTCCAACTGATCGCCCAGCTTGCACTGCACGCTGCTCAGGTGGCAGTACATGCTCAGCAGGCCGCCGCCGTGGTCCAGCCACACGGTGCCGCCGTTGAAGAAATAGTCGCCCACGTCCACCACCTTGCCCGGCAGCGGCGCGACGACGTTGGTGCCCGTGGCTGCCGCGATGTCCATGCCGCTGTGCGGATTGCGCGGCTGGCCGTTGAACACGCGGCGCAGGCCGAAGCTGCTGCTGCGCCGGCCCGGCACGGGCTGGCGCATGCGCAGGTCGCCGGGGCGTGCGGGCGGCTCGGTGAACAGCGCCATGATGGTCTGCTGGTGGGCGCGCTCACGCTGGTAGCGCGCATCGTCCTCGGGCGACAGGTCCACGGTCTTGGGCGAGACCTTCAGGCGCTGCTCGGTGTACTTCTTGTCACGCACCTCGTAGGCCAGGGAGCGCGCTGCGCCTTCGCCCTTCACGGTCACGCTGTGGGTGCCAGGTGCGGCCGACAGCGCAATGCCGACCACGGCCGTCCATTCGATCATGTCGCCCACCACCAGCACGGGCACGTCGCCGGCCAGTACCTGGGGCCGCTGGGATGCGGGCCCCAGCGACAGGCGGGCCACGCCGCCGGGCACGCGGCTGTCATGGGGCCAGGGGGATTCGCTGGAGGGCGCTGCGGCCTTGGCGGCCCAGGAGGGAAGGATCAGGCCCGCGCCCGAGGCGCACAGGGATTGCACGAACAGTCGGCGGGAGCGGGGATTCGTCGTCGGTATCTGCATGGATGAAGCGGCGGGCTTGGCGCCGGCATGGGGCCGTTATCGATCGCCCCATTGTCCGCCAAGCGTGCGCCAAGCCAAACCTCTGCCGGGCCGTTCAGCGGTCCCGGCGTTCGTCACGTCCGCCGCGCCGTTCCTGCGGGCGGGATGCGTTGGCCATGCGCTGCTGCTGTTGGCGCTGCTCCTGCTGCGCGCGGGTCTGCTGCTGCTGGGCGCGCGCCTGGGCCTGCTGTGCCTGCTGGAGCTGCATGCGTTGCTGCTGCGCCTGACGCTCCTGCATCTGGGCCTGTCGTTGCGCTTGCTGCTGCGCCTGTTGTTGGGCCTGCATTCTGGCCTGCATCTGTTCCTGCGCACGGGCTTGTTGCTGTTGCTGTTGTTGCTGCAACTGCTGCTGGCGGGCCTGCATCTGCGCCTGTTCGCGGGCCTGGTCCCTGGCCTGCATCTGCATCTGTGCCTGGCGCTGGGCCTGTTGTTGCTGCCGTTGTTGCTGTTGCTGTTGCTGCCGCGACTGCTCCTCGCCACGCAGGCGGGCGGTCTGCATCTCCATCTGCTGTTGCTGCTGCTGGCGCATGCGCGCGGCATCGGCCATGGAACGGTCGCGGTCCTGCCGGTCCTGCTGCCGCGTGCCCTGCTGCGCGGCGGCAGACGACCACGAAGGCACGCGGGAATCGCGGCCCCGCTCGCCCGGCATGGCGGCAGCGGGCAGGGCGGCTGGCGGGCGCTGCACCCCTGCAGCCTGGGTCGAATGCGGAGCCTGCGGCCACTTGCCGAACTGGCCCGGCTGCGAGGCCGGCACCGGGTTCATCCTGGGCTGCAACGCTGCCTGCGGCCGGTCATCGGGCCGCAGGCCCGGGCGGCCGCGATCGGCGCCGTCATGCCGGGCAGATCCTTGCGTGGCGCCGGGCGGCAGCATGCCTTGGGAAGACGCCGGCGGGCCGCCCTGCGGTGGCCTCAGGCCCAGCCGCTGCGGCATGCCGCCATGCGCGGCGGCGGCCGCGCCTGCCATGCCGGCGGCGCCGGCCAGGGCCGCCGCGGCCATGCCGCCCGGGCGCGGATCGCCGCCCTGTGGCGGGTTGGGCGGGTTGCCGGCAGGGCGGGGCTCGACGTGCGGGTTGTTCGCGATGTGGGTGACGTTGCCACCGTTGTTGATCTGCGTGTTGCGGATGTTCTGCACCACCGTGGTCGAGCGTGTCACATAGGTGTTGTTGTTGTAGATCACGGCTGGCCGGCGCGAGGGCGGTGGCGGCGGCTCGTTGCGGTGCCAGCGGTAGCCGGGCTCGCCCCAGCGCATGCCCCAGGAGTTCCAGCCCCAGGGGCGACGGTCCACGGACTCGGCGAGGATCACGCCTGCGCCAAAGCCGATCAGCCCCGCCACCACGGGCGCGGCCGAACTGCCCACGTAGACGGGCTGCGGCGCCACGATGGGGCGGTAGCCGCCATACACCGGCAGCGGCTCGCCATACACCACACCCGGGTCGTACTGCGGCACATAGACGGTGTCGGGCTGGGCGGGAGTGATCTCGATGAACTGCGAGGGCGCATCGATCACCGGCACCGGCAGCATGGACGACAGGGGCTCGCCCATGTCCTGGGGCGCTGGCTGGGGATCGCGCGGCGGGGCATCGGCCGCGGCCACGGCCACCTTGAGCCGGCTGGAGTCCTTGAGCGTACCGGCCTTGTAGGCGCGCTGGCGCATCACCTGGATGGCGTTCATCACGTCGGCCGGATCGTTGTAGTAGGCCCTGCCCAGGGCCGTGGTCCAGGGAATGTTGGAAGACAGCTGCGCCAGCACGTTGGGAAACTGGGCCAGGGACTTGACCGACGGGTCCCAGTCCTGGCCGTTGACGGCGTCCTGCAGCTCCTGGGGCTTGAGGCCCGGGTTCTGCCCCAGCCAGACCTCGGCGGCGCCGACCTGGTCGGGATAGGTGGAGGCGGCCAGCACCTGGGCCACGAGCTTGTCGGGGTACAGCGCAATGGGCGCCACCATCTGGTAGAGCGTCTCGGCCGACGGCGGCACATAGGCCACGGGCGTGGCGACGGGCTGGGCGCTTTCGGTGGCAGGCGGCAGCGGCGCGCTGGCGGCCTGCGGGGGCTTGTCCTGGGATTCGTTGCAGGCGCTCAGCGCCAGGGCGGCGGCCAGGCCCAGCACGCTCAGGCGCAGGGCGCCGGCGTGGGAAGCTGAGGGGGCCATGGTGCGTGCTCTGGGCACGGCGGATTGCAGCATTGCGTTCTCCTGGGCAGGAACGCCTTGCGCGCCGAAGCGGCAAGGCACATGTCATTTGAACGCCAAAGTGCACGCTGCGTTGACACCGGCGTGTCAGCCGATGCCCCCAGTCCGCGCAACTTCTGTGACGCGGTGTTTACCCAGGCGGAATCAGGCCGCGATCAAGCCGCGAGCAGGCGGGCCTGGTAGCTCTCGGCACCCTTGGACCAGGCCAGCAGGCGGTCGATGTTGGGGTGCTTGCCGGGGAAGGCGATGGCGTCCTGCGTGTGCTCGGCATACCACTCCAGGCCCAGTTCGGCGGCGGCCGGCGTGATGCTGCCGCCGTAGAGGGCGGCCAGCGCGTGGTACACGGCCAGGGAGCCGGTCTGGCCGGGCTTGTTCTCGATGGTGGCCACGACCTGGCCCTGGGCATCGGCCAGCTGCAGCGCGGCGAGGTGGGTGACGGTGGGCAGTTGCTGAAGGCGTGCGGAGAAGTTCATGCTGAAAGGCAAATCAAAGAAAGGAAGGCGGAGAAAGAACGATCGGCTCGGGACGATCAGGCCTTGGCGGCAATCCACGCACACCAGAACAGGCTGGAGAAAAAGCGCTTGGCCTGAACGAAGCCGGCCTGGGCCAGCATCTGCTCCACTGCCTCTTCCGAGGCGGGTGGAACCGCGCCCTGCCGGATCTTGCCGAGTTTCGCATGGACGGCGGCCTCGTCCGCGCCTGCCATGCGCCAGCGCATGGCCCAGGCTTCGAGAAACAGCGGCTCGCTGTCGTAGCGATGGCGATTGCAGGCCAGGATGAAGGGCGCACCCGGCGCCAGCCTGGCCGACAGGGCCTGCAGCAGCCTGAGCTTGTCCGCATCGTCAGGAATGTGGTGCAGCACGCCGATCAGCGTGGCCGCGTCGAACACCGTGCCGGCGGGCAGGTCTTCCACCGCACAGGGTGCTGCACGCACCTGGGCCGACAGGCCGGCGGCTGCGATGCGGTCCATGGTCTGGTCCAGCATGGGGGCCGAAGGGTCGGCGGCCGTGAATGTCCACTGCGGCCTGAGCCGCGCCGTGGCCAGGATTTCCTGGCCCGTGCCACCGGCGCCGCCAATCAGCACGGACTTCGGCCCGGCATCCAGGCTGGCTGCCAGCAGGCAGGCGGCCAGCTCGTGGCAGGCGTCGTAGCCGGCCAGGGCGATGCGGCTTTGCGTCTCGTACTCGGCCGCGCGGGAGGTGTCGAACTTGGCGGCGGAAGCCGCCTGTGGCAAGGCTTGGTTCATGGCCTGGAATTGTGCTGAGGCCATGGTCACTGCAAAAGCGCCGATGTGCGATGGCCCACCCCTGCAAAGCAGGATGGTGGGCCATCTTCGGGGGAGCGGTGCAGGTGCCCGCCAGCGGGCCGTGCGCCTACTTGCCCCAGGAGTCCTTGAGACCCGTTGCGCGGTTGAACACGGGCTTGCCCGGTGCGTGGTCCTTGCGGTCGGCCACGAAGTAGCCGAAGCGCTCGAACTGGAACTTGTCGTCAGGCTGTGCCTGGGCCAGCGACGGCTCCACGTAGGCCGTCACGACCTTGAGGCTGTCCGGGTTGAGCAGGGCCAGGAAGTCCTTGCCGCCCGCATCGGGCTGCGGGTCGGTGAACAGGCGGTCGTACAGGCGCACTTCGGCCTGCACGCCGTCGGCCGCGCCCACCCAGGTGATGGCGGCCTTGACCTTGACGCTGTCGGCGCCCGGCGTGCCGCTCTTGGTGTCGGGCACCACGGTGGCCAGCACCTTGGTGACGTTGCCCTCGGCATCCTTCTCGCAGCCCGTGCACTCGATCACGTAGCCGCCCTTCAGGCGCACCTTGTTGCCGGGGAACAGGCGCTTGTAGCCCTTGGGCGGCACTTCGGCGAAGTCCTCGCGCTCGATCCACACCTCGCGGCCCAGCGTGAAGCGGCGCACCGGCACCTGCTGGCCTTCGGCGGCGTGGGGCAGGGCGGGCAGCTCGCAGGCTTCCAGGTGGTCGGCGCTGCCGAAGACCTCGGCCCAGTTGGTCAGCTCCAGCTTCAGCGGGTCCAGCGCCACCATGCCGCGATGGGCCTGGTTCTCCAGGTCTTCGCGCAGGCAGCCTTCCAGCGTGGAGTAGTCGATCCAGGCGTAGTCCTTGGTCACGCCGATGCGCTCGCAGAAGGCCTGGATGCTCTGCGGCGTGTAGCCACGGCGGCGCAGGCCGACGATGGTGGGCATGCGCGGATCATCCCAGCCGCTGACGATGCCGTTGTCCACCAGGTGCTTGAGCTTGCGCTTGCTGGTGATCACATAGGTCAGGTGCAGGCGCGAGAACTCGTACTGGCGCGGCTGCGGCGCGGCAATCAGGCCGCCTGCGCGCAGGTGGTCCAGCAGCCAGTCGTAGAACGGGCGCTGGTCCTCGAACTCCAGCGTGCAGATGCTGTGGGTGATGTGCTCCAGCGCGTCCTCGATGGGATGGGCGAAGGTGTACATCGGGTAGATGCACCACTGGTTGCCGGTGTTGTGGTGCTCGGCATGGCGCACGCGGTAGATGGCGGGATCGCGCAGATTGATGTTGGGCGATGCCATGTCGATCTTTGCGCGCAGCACGGCAGCGCCATCGGGCAGCTTGCCGTCGCGCATTTCGCGAAAGCGCGCCATGTTCTCGGCCACCGTGCGGCTGCGGAACGGGCTGTCCACGCCGGGGCGCGAGAAATCGCCGCGGTTGGCCTTCATGTCGTCGGCGCTTTGCTCGTCCACATAGGCCAGGCCCTGCTCGATCAGGTACTCGGCCGCGCGGTACATGAAGTCGAAGTAGTTGCTGGCGAAGTACAGGTTCTCGTGACCGTCGGCTTCCTTCCAGCCGAAGCCCAGCCAATGGACGGCATCGATGATGCTGTCCACGTACTCCTGGTCTTCCTTCTCGGGATTGGTGTCGTCGAAACGCAGGTGGCAGGCACCTTGGTAGTCGCGCGCCAGGCCGAAGTTCAGGCAGATGGCCTTGGCGTGGCCCACGTGCAGGTAGCCGTTGGGCTCGGGCGGGAAGCGTGTGCGGATCTTCGCCACGTCCACCTGGCCCTGGTTGTGGTGGTCGCCATCACCGGGGCTTCCACCCCAGCGGCGCTGGGCGTAGGTACCGTTGGCCAGGTCGGCCTCGATGATTTGGCGCAGAAAGTTACTCGGTTTGACCGGATCTTTGGAGATGGGGGAGGCGTCAGCAGAGCTCATCGCAGCATTGTAGGCGCGCGCCTGCCGACCCGCTCCGGACGGCTTTCGGACAGCCGCGCCAGCCAAGGGTTGAGGCATTTGGAAACAAACTTGTATAAAAGCCTGCCATCCGTAGACCCCTCTCGCGCGTTGAGAATGCAGGGCGTATGCCGTCCCCTGTGCCAAAGTGCGGGGAGGCGGCACCAGCGGCAATGCCTGCCACGCCTGTCCAACTTCGAGGAGAGACACCATGACAACGACAGCTTCCCCGTGGGTTGCAAGAGCAGCAGCAGCCGGCCTCGCATTGGCCGCCCTGGTGGCTTCGGGCGCCGCCCAGGCCCGGGGCGATGTGCACTGGTCCATCAGCCTGAATTCGCCGGGCATGTATGGCCCGCCCGTCTATGTGGCGCCGGCCCCCGTCTATGTGGCGCCGCCCCAGCCCATCTACTACGCTCCCCCGCCTCCGGTCTACTACGCGCCGCGCGCCGTCTACCGTGCTCCGCCCGTCGTGGTCGTTCCCGGCTACGGATACGGCTATGGCGGCGGCTACCGGGGTGGATACCGTGGCGAGTACCGCCATGGCCATGGCCACGGGCATGGCCACTGGCGCCGTTGATCTGAGCTGAACCGCGCTGAACCGACTCTTGCCGCCCCTTGGGGCGGCTTTTTCCGTGGCGCCTGCGCCAAGACCGGGCCGGGGATGGCCCGCATAATCCAGCCCGTTGGAAACCTGGAGTGTCCCCGCCGTGAAAACCGTCTATGTCCTCAATGGCCCGAACCTGAACCTGCTGGGCCTGCGTGAACCCGCCATCTATGGCTCCCAGACCCTGGCCGATGTGCGTGCGCTGTGCGAAGCCGCATGCGCGCGCTACGGGCTGGCGCTGGAATTTCGCCAGAGCAACCATGAAGGCGAACTGGTGGACTGGGTCCACGAAGCCGGCCGTGTGCACGCCGAAGGCCGCCTGGCCGGCCTGATCTTCAACGCCGCCGCCTACACCCACACCAGCGTGGCCCTGCTGGATGCCGTCAAGGGCACGGGCGTGCCGCTGGTGGAGCTGCACATCAGCAACGTGCATGCGCGCGAGAGCTTCCGCCACCACTCCTACCTGTCGGCCGCCGCGCGCGCCGTGATGTGCGGCTTTGGCGTGGCCGGCTACGGCCTGGCCATTGACGCCGTGGCCCAGTGGTGAATACGCCCGCCGCCATTGAGCGCCTGCGCGCCCAGGCGCGGCGCCTGACCACGCCGCTGTCTGCCGCGCAGCCCGAGGATGGGCACATGGTCTGGCATGTCTGGGGCGAGGCACGCGCGGGCGAGCTGCCCGTCGTCATGCTGCACGGCGGCAGCGGCAGCTGGACGCACTGGCTGCGCTGCATGGACGCGCTGCTGGCCCAGGGGCGCCAGCTGTGGATACCCGACCTGCCCGGCTTCGGCGATTCCGACGGCGTGCCGGGCGGCCAGGATGCCGACACCCTGGTCGAGCCGCTGCGCCAGGGCCTGCGGCAACTGCTGGCCGATGGCGGCGCGCCCGCCGCCCCGCTGTGTGATCTGGTCGGCTTCTCTTTTGGCGGCATGACGGCCGGCATGCTGGCCGCCGCCGACGGCACGCTGGCCCGGCGCCTGGTGCTGGCCGGGGCGCCCGGCATGGGCGTGGGCAAGGGCCTGGCCGTGCGGCTCAAGGGCTGGCGCCACCTGGCCACGCCCGAGGCGCAGGCCGTGGCCCACCGCTACAACCTGCAGGCGCTGATGCTGCATGACGCCGGCCTCATCGACGAGGACACGCTGGCCCTGCATGTGCTCAACGTGGAGCGTGACCGTCTTCCGCGCCGCCGCCTCTCGCACACCGACGTGCTGGCGCGTGCCCTGCAGGCCGTGGACGGCCCCGTATGGGCCATCTATGGCGAGCACGACGCGCTCTACCCGGGCCCGATGATGCAGGAGCTGGCCCAGGCCTTTGCACGCCATGCGTGCGACTTCCGGGGGCTGGCCCTGGTGCCCGGCGCGGGCCACTGGGTCATGCATGAGCGTCCCGATGCCTTTGTGGCGGCATTGACCGCTGCGCTGGATGCCTGAGCGCATGCGCCCCATCGAGCTGCATGAGGTGCAGTGGAGCGCCATGCGCGCCCAGGGCGCGGGCGGCCAGAACGTGAACAAGGTCTCCAGCGCCGTGCACCTGCGCTTCGACGTGCGCGCCTCGCGCCTGCCCGAGGCCGTGCAGCAGCGCCTGCTGGCCCTGCGCGACGGCCGCATCACCAACGAGGGCGTGGTCGTCATCAAGGCCCAGCAATACCGCACGCAGGAGCAGAACCTGCGCGCCGCGCTGCAGCGGCTCAACGCGCTGGTGGCCGCCGCCTATCCCGAACCCATTCTTCGCCGCGCCACCCGGCCCACGCTGGGATCGCAGCGGCGGCGCCTGGACAGCAAGAGCCGGCACAGCGCCACCAAGGCCCTGCGGGGCCGCCCGCGCGACGATTGAGCCGGCCAGCGCAACAATGTGTGCCGCCTTTGGCGGCTTGGCGCGGCCCGCTTGCGTCCCTACATTAGGGGAATGCAAGATTTCCACGCTTCCCTCGATTCCGGCGCCTCCTCCATAGCCGCTTCGGCCGGCACTCGGCTGCCCGTGCTCTACGTCTCCCATGGCTCGCCCATGTTCGCGCTGGAGCCGGGCGAAACCGGCCCCGTGCTCGCGCGATGGGGCAGGGCGCTGCGCCAGGCCCACGGCCCGCTGCGCGGCGTGGTCGTCATGTCGCCGCACTGGATGTCGCATGGCGTGGAAGTCATGACCGGAGCCACGCCCTCCACCTGGCACGACTTCGGCGGCTTCCCGCCCGCGCTCTACGAACTGCAGTACCCGGCCCCCGGCGCGCCCCAGCTGGCGCAGGAAGTCATGGACCGCCTGCAGGCCGCAGGCATTGCCGCCACCGCCAACGCGCAGCGGCCCTTTGACCATGGCGCCTGGGTGCCGCTGATGCATTTGCTGCCCGATGCCGACCTGCCCGTGGTCCAGCTGTCCCTTCCCGCCTCGGCCGGGCCGGCCGAAACCCATGCGCTGGGCGCGGCCCTGGCGGCGCTGCGCGATGAAGGGGTGCTCATCGTCGGCTCCGGCAGCATGACGCACAACCTGGCCGAATTCCGGGGCGGCACGGGCGAGGCCACGGTACGGGTGGACGACGCCGTGCAGGCCCTGCGCAGCCAGGATGGCCTGCAGGACGACCATGCCGTCGGCGGCTCCAGCGCCTCCTCGCCCTACGTGCAGGATTTCAGCCGCTGGATCGAGTCGCGCCTGCAGGCGCAGGACCTGCCCGCGCTGCTGGACTACCGCGCACGCGCTCCCTCGGCCCGGCGCGCCCATCCCAGCGAAGAGCACTTCATGCCGCTGTACTTCGCCCTGGGCGCGGCCGGCGCCACGGCGCGGCCTCGGTATCTGAGTCGCGAAGTCATGTACTCCATCCTGGCCATGGATGCGATGGCCTTCGAGGACGCGCAGGCGGCATAACCTCCTGCCCCCGCGGACTTGGCGAGGCGCCACAATGGCGCGTTGCCCGGGACCACCCCGGTCCCGGAAATCGCTTAAAAACCAAGGAGTCCGTGATGATCGACCTGCCCCTGCTGGCGCTGGAGCGCCCCGCACAACCCGCACCGGGGCAGCAGCCCTGGCTGCTGGTGCTCATGCATGGCGTTGGCAGCAATGAACAGGACCTGTTCGGCCTCGCATCGTTCGTGCCGCCGCAGTTCCACGTGCTCAGCCTGCGTGCCCCGTTTTCCATGGGGCCCAGTGCCCATGCCTGGTTCCAGTTCACGGTGGATGCCAACGGCACGCGCCACATCCACGCATCGCAGGAAGAGCACAGCCGCGCCCTGGTGGCCCAGACCGTGCAGCAGGCCGGCGCGCGGCTGGGCATTCCTGCCCAGCGTACCGTGGCGGGCGGCTTCAGCCAGGGCGGCATCATGGCGCTCAGCCTTCTGCTGACCCAGCCCGCGCTGCTGCGCGCCGCCATGTGCTGGCACAGCCGCCTGCTGCCCGAGGCCTTGCCGCACCAGGCCCCTGACGCGGCCTTCGACGGCAAGTCGCTCTGGGTCAGCCACGGCACCTACGACAACGTCATTCCGCTGACCAGCGCCCACGCCATTCGCAGCCACGTGCAGCGCCTGCCGCTGCAACTGAGCTACCATGAATACCCGAGCATGCATGAGATCCGCCCCGACGAGCTGCAGGCCGCCATGGCCTGGCTCCAGGATCTGGGCACGCAGGGCTGAGCCTGCTGCACCGCCCCCTTCTTGTGCGCAGGCTGGCCGCGTAAGCCGGGTAACGCCTTGTTGCCTGGCGCGCACAAGGGCCTGCGCGGGCAGCGGGGCGGCTTATAAACACCAGTCAGGGGCTGGTGTCAGGAAAGCCCGGGAACCCCGGTTGTGCTTTGCTGTCGCACGTCCTGCGGCAACTGTGCTGCCAGCCCCCTGCCCAAGCCAAAGGACCCCTCCATGCCAGAACGCGACCCCCAAGACTTCCGCCCCCGCGCCAGATCCTCCGGCCCATCGGCTTTCGGCATCGCCGCAGCGGTACTGGCGGCTGCCGCCGTGGGGGGCGCAGCCTGGTGGTACTGGTGGCGTCCCGCCGACGTGCCCGAGGCGCCGCCCGAAGTGGCAGAGGCGCCCGCCCAGCCTGCCGAGCCTGAACCCGTCCCCGCGCCCGAGCTGACCGAGCCCCAGAACCCTGTCGATGCGCTGGAGCCACCCGCGCCCGGCCTGCCCGCGCTGCAGGACTCCGACGCCCATGTCGCCCAGGCCCTCAACGGCCTGCTGGGCCGTGACAAGGCAGGCAGCTTTCTGCAGATGGACGGTTTTGTGCGCCGCGCCGTGGCCACCGTGGACAACCTGACCCGCTCCCAGGCCCCAGCACGGCTTTGGCCCGTGCACCCCGCGCCGCAGCGTTTCACGGTGGAGGGCGCCGCGGAGGCCGGGGAGGCACAGGCCATCTCCCCCGCCAACGCCGCACGCTACAAGGCCTTCGTGGCCTTCGCCGAGTCCATTCCCATGGACGGGGCCGTCAAGCTCTATGCCCGGCTGTATCCCCTGTTCCAGACCGCCTATGAAGACCTGGGCTATCCCAGCCGCTATTTCAACGATCGTCTCATTGCCGTCATAGACCATCTGCGCGCCGCGCCCGAGCCCGCGGGCCCGGTGCAGGTCAGGCTGACCAAGGTGGAGGGCGAGGTGCCCTCCGTCCAGCCCTGGGTACGCTACGAATACGCCGACCCGGAGCTGCAGGCCCTGTCCAGCGGCCAGAAGATGCTGGTGCGCGTGGGGCTGGACAACGAGCGCCGCCTCAAGGCCGTGCTGGGCGAGCTGCGCCGCCGCATCGCCACCGGCGAGATGGCCAAGCCTGCGGGCTGAGGCCAGTCTCCATCCGCCTCAGCCTGCGGCCGGCAGGGGCAGGGCGGTCTTGTACCGCACCTGCTTGAGGGTGAAGCTGGAGCGGATCTTCTCTATGCCCGGAATCGGCGTGAGCTGCTCCACGATGAAGCGCTCCAGCGCACCGATGTCGGCCAGGGCCACGCGGATCAGGTAGTCGGCGTCGCCGCTCATCAGGTAGCACTCCATGACTTCGTCGTGCTCGGCAATGCGGCGCTCGAAGTCGGCCAGCGATTCCTTGGCCTGGGACTTGAGGCTGATGTTGATGAACACGTTCAGCCCCAGCCCCAGGGCCGACGCATTGGCCAGCGCCACATAGCGCGCGATCACGCCCGCCTTCTCCAGTGCCTTGACGCGCGCCAGGCATGGCGAGGGTGACAGATGCACGCGGCGCGCCAGTTCCACGTTGGACAGCGAGCCGTCCGTTTGCAACTCGGCCAGAATGCGCAAGTCGATGGTGTCCAGTTTCATGTGCCGGATTTTATGTAGATACCGGCATGAAATGCTGGAATATGGCGTTTCCCTTATCCATGAACGGCTGCTCATGCCGGTCCGCCAGTCCTAAAGTGGCGGGCATGAACGCACCCACGCCGCTGGCCACGCTGGCCGATATCGATACCGATCCCCAGGAAACC
Source organism: Delftia sp. WY8 (assembly GCF_018437695.1). Taxonomy (NCBI): domain Bacteria; kingdom Pseudomonadati; phylum Pseudomonadota; class Betaproteobacteria; order Burkholderiales; family Comamonadaceae; genus Delftia; species Delftia sp. WY8. The sequence goes on along the minus strand of NZ_CP049795.1, from coordinate 1,391,562 downwards.
ACCGAATGGCGGGAGGCCTTCGCGGCCCTGGTCGCCGCCGAGGGGCCGCAGCGCGCGCGCTTCGTGCTCGAAGAGCTGGCGCGCATGGCGCGCGAGCAGCGCCTGGGCTGGCAGCCCGACCTGAATACGCCCTATGTGAACACCGTGGCCGCGCAGCAGCAGCCGGTGTTTCCGGGCGACCTGGCCATGGAGGAGCGGCTGGCGTCCATCATGCGCTGGAATGCGCTGGCCATGGTGGTGCGCGCCAACCAGGCCTATGGCGAGCTGGGCGGGCACATCGCCAGCTACGCCAGCGCGGCCGACCTGTTCGAGACCGGGTTCAACCATTTCTTCCATGCCCGGGAGGGGCTGGCGCCGGGCCAGCACCGAGGCGACCTGGTGTTCTTCCAGCCGCACAGCGCCCCCGGCGTGTATGCGCGCGCCTTCCTGGAAGGGCGGCTGAGCGAGCAGGACCTGCAGCACTATCGCCAGGAGATCAGCGCGCCGGCCGCTGGGGCGCAAGGCCTGTCCAGCTATCCCCATCCCTGGCTGATGCCCGATTTCTGGCAGTTCCCGACGGGCTCCATGGGCATAGGCCCCATCAGCAGCATCTACCACGCGCGCTTCATGCGCTATCTCACGCACCGCCGCCTGCTGGACTGCCAGGAGCGCAAGGTCTGGGGCGTGTTCGGCGACGGCGAGATGGACGAGCCCGAAAGCATGAGTGCCCTCACGCTGGCCGCGCGCGAGGGGCTGGACAACCTGGTGTGGGTGGTCAACTGCAATCTGCAGCGCCTGGACGGCCCGGTGCGCGGCAACGGCCGCATCGTCGATGAACTGGAGCGGCTGTTTGCCGGCGCGGGCTGGAACGTGGTCAAGCTGCTGTGGGGCAGCGACTGGGACGGGTTGTTTGCGCGCGACCTCACCGGCACCCTGGCACGCACGTTGGGCGGCACGGTGGACGGGCAGATGCAGACCTTCGCCGCCAAGGACGGCCGCTACAACCGCGAGCATTTCTTTGGACAGAACCCCGAGCTCGCCGCCCTGGCCCAGGGCCTGACGGACGAGCAGATCGACCGCTTGAAGCGCGGCGGCCATGATCTGGTGAAGATCCATGCGGCCTATGCAGCGGCTGCCGCCCATCGCGGCCAGCCCACGGTGATCCTGGCCCATACCAAGAAGGGCTACGGCATGGGCTCGGCCGGGCAGGGCAAGATGACCACGCACAGCCAGAAGAAGCTGGACGAGACCGACCTGATCGAGTTCCGCAACCGCTTCAACCTGCCGCTCAGTGACGAGCAGGCCAAGGGCCTGGCCTTCCACAAGCCTGCCGATGACAGTGCCGAGATGCAGTACCTGCGCGAGCGCCGAACGGCCCTGGGCGGCGCACTGCCGCGCCGCGAAACGGTGTGCGACCGCGTGCCCGTTCCAGCGCTGGAGCAATACGCCCAGTTCGCGTTGGCGCCTGCCGGCAAGGAAATGAGCACCACCATGGCCTTTGTGCGCATGCTGGGCAGCCTGCTCAAGGATGCGCAGCTGGGTCCGCGCATCGTGCCCATCGTGGCCGACGAGGCGCGCACCTTCGGCATGGCCAACCTGTTCAAGCAGGTGGGCATCTACAGCAGCCTGGGCCAGCGCTACGCGCCCGAGGACATCGGCTCGGTGCTGTCCTACCGCGAGGCGCTGGACGGCCAGATCCTGGAGGAGGGCATCAGCGAGGCCGGCGCCGTCGCCAGCTGGACGGCGGCGGCCACCAGCTACAGCGTGCACGGCCTGGCCATGCTTCCGTTCTACATCTACTACTCCATGTTCGGCTTCCAGCGCGTGGGCGACGCCATCTGGGCCGCGGCCGACCAGCGGGCGCGCGGCTTTTTGCTGGGCGCCACCTCGGGCCGCACCACGCTGGGCGGAGAAGGCCTGCAGCACCAGGACGGCTCCAGCCATCTGGTGGCGGCCACCATTCCCAACTGCAAGGCCTGGGACCCTGCGCATGCCGGCGAACTCGCCGTGATCCTGGACGCCGGCATGCGCGAGATGCTGGTCGAGCAGCGCGATGTCTTCTACTACGTCACGCTGATGAACGAGAACTATGCCCAGCCCGACCTGCCCGCAGGCGCTGCCGAAGGCGTGCTGCGCGGCGCCTATGTGTTCAGCCGCTTTGGCGATGCGGACCGTGCCACGCAGCATGTCACCTTGCTGGGATCGGGCGCCATCCTCACCGAAGTGCTCAAGGCCGCCGAGCAATTGGCCAGCGAGGGCATGGCCGCCACCGTGGTCAGCGTGACCAGCTGGAGCGAGCTGGCGCGCGATGGCGTGGCCTGCGAGCAGCGCATGCTGGCGGGCGAGGCACCTGGCCAGCCCTGGATCGCGCAGCTGCTGCAAGGTACGCAGGGCCCGGTGATTGCCGCCACCGACTATGTGCGCGCGGTGCCCGAGACCGTGCGCGCCTTCCTGCCCGCAGGCCGCCGTTTCCTCACGCTAGGCACGGACGGCTTCGGCCGCAGCGACACGCGTGCGGCGCTGCGCGGCTACTTTGGGGTGGATGCACACAGCGTGGCGCAGGCCGCGCGCCGGATGATCCACGCGGGTTGAGCCGAGCCTGTCCACGCACCCGGGGCATCCCCGGGATGTACACATGGCGGCCCCTTCGCGGGGCCGCTTTGCATTGCTGCGCCCCCATTTGCGCCGCCACTTTTCCTGTGGATGGATTAAGCCCGCGTTAAATGCGCAAGTGGCTTATCTTTTTCGTCGGCTTGCATCAAAAAATAGGGTGATTCCACTAGAATTTGTATATATAAGAAGATATTGCGCAAAGAGATTGATATTTGCTGCAATGGTTGCATGCGTTGGGTGGAATATCTCGTCAATATCCGATTTTCTCTTTCAATAACAATTTATTTCACGGGATAGAAGACGATGAAACTCTCGCTCAAGCAAGGCCTGCTGTGCGTGGCCGTGCTGTCGGCTGCCGCATGGCAGCTCGCCATCTCGGCGCCGGCGCCCGAGGTGGATCATGCGCAAATGCCGCAGATCATCGATGACCTGCCCGCCGACTATGCGGCGGACCTGACCGCCGAGCAAAGAACCCTGGTAGACCGTGGCCGTTATATCGCGCGACTCGGTGATTGCGTGGCCTGCCATACCGGAAATAAAACACAGCCCATGGGCGGTGGCCTGGCGCTGGAGACGCCATTCGGCAAGATCTATTCCACCAATATCTCGCCCGACGCCGATACGGGCATGGGCAAATACAGCTTCGAGCAGTTCGACCGCGCCATGCGCAAGGGCGTGGCAGCCGATGGCCGCAACATGTACCCGGCCATGCCCTATCCCTCCTACGCCAAGATGACGGCCGAGGACATGCAGGCCCTGTACGCCTATCTGATGCAGGGCGTGGCGCCCGTGAAGGCGGCCAACAAGGAGTTCGACCTGGGCTTTCCCTTCAACCAGCGCTGGGGCCTGGCGCTTTGGAACTGGGTGTTTCTGGATGACGCGCCCTTCCAGCCCCAACCGCAGCAAACTGCCCAGTGGAACCGGGGCGCCTACCTGGTGCAGGGCCTGGGCCACTGCGGCGCCTGCCATACGCCGCGCGGCGTGGGCTTCCAGGAAAAGACCATGACCGGCGAGGGCCGCAAGGGCGAGTACTTCCTGGCCGGCGAGACCGTGGAGAACTGGCGCGCACTGAGCCTGCGCGACCTGTGGACACCCGAGGAGACCGCCCAGTTGCTCAAGACCGGGCGCAACAGCCACGGCACGGTCTCCGGCAACATGGTCGATGTGGTCCAGCACAGCACCCAGTACATGAGTGACGAGGACCTGTTGGCCATCGGCATCTATCTGAAGTCGCTGCCCGCAGGCAAGAACGACCTGCCCATGCAGGTGGCCCAGGGGCCGGGGCCGGTCATCGCCCCGCATCCGGCGTCGCAGGCTTCCGTGCATGCGCCGTCCGCCGCCTCGGCAGTGTCTTCCGACGTGCCTGCCGATCTCTACGCCAGCCGGGGCGGTCTGGGCTATCTGCAGTTCTGCGCCGACTGCCACCGTGCCGATGGCGGCGGCGTGAAGGACGTGTTCCCGCCACTGGCCGGCAATTTTTCGCTGCAGTCGCAGGACCCGTCCACGCTGATCCATCTGATGCTGGCGGGCTGGAAGGCGCCGGTCACGCAAAGCCACGCCCGGCCGCTGACCATGCCGGCCTTCGCGCAGCTCAAGGATGCGGAGATCGCCGACATCCTCAACTTCGCCCGCAGGAGCTGGGGCCGTGCCGATGCGCGCGAGATCCATGCCAGGGAGGTGCAATCCATGCGCAAGCAGCTCGATGCCAAGGGCGAAAGCGCACGCCCCTTCGAGACGCCGCGCCTGGCCGCCATGCTGGACGAATCCAATGCGAAGCAACTGGTCTACGGCGCCCGCCTGAACATTGAGACGCGCGACCTGCTGCCCAGGAATGTGGGCAACGCGCTGAACTGCGCCAGCTGCCACCTGAACGCGGGCACGGTGGCCGATGGTTCGCCCTACATCGGTGTCTCGGCCTTCTTCCCCGGCTATGCGCCGCGCGCGGGCCGCGTCATCACGCTGGAGGACCGCATCAATGGCTGCTTCCTGCGCTCCATGAACGGCAAGCCGCTGCCGCTGGAGTCCGACGAGATCAAGGCCATGGTCGCCTACTTCGACTGGATGCGCCGCGAAACCAAGCCCGAGGACAAGGTCGAAGGCCGGGGCGTGGGCAAGATCAGCCAGTCCATCGTGCCCAACGTGGACAACGGCAAGAAGATCTATGCGGCCCAGTGCGCGGTCTGCCATGGCGGCGAGGGCGAGGGCGTGAAAAATGCCAAGGGCCAGTGGGTCTATCCGCCGCTGTGGGGTGACCAGTCCTTCAACATCGGTGCAGGCATGGCGCGCACCTATACGGCAGCGGCCTTCGTCAAGCGCAACATGCCCATCGCCTTCCATGGCAATTTCCCGCTGGGCCAGGGCGGCCTCAGCGACCAGGAGGCCGTGGACGTGGCCGAGTACTTCAGCCACCAGCCGCGCCCGGACTTTGCCAACAAGCACAAGGACTGGCCCAAGGACAAGAAGCCGGCCGACGCGCGGTACTGATGCGCCATCGAGGGAGAAGAAGGCGTTCCCGCCACGCGGCGGGCGCCTGAAGGCGGGGCAGGGAGCGATTCCTGCCCCGCCTTTTTTCGAGGGCAGTGCCCAGTCTTGCGCGCGCTGCAGATCCTTCTTGGCGGTGGCCAGTTCATTGCCCAGCCCCTGCACGTGTTGCTGCCGTTGCCTGGCCATCTGCTGCAGCCGGCAGGCTTGGCTCCAGGCCTTCCCGGCAGCGCGTTCGGGGCGCTCAGCCCGCGCGCTGCAGCAGCACCGGCACCGAGGAGGCCAGCAGCGCCACGCCGGACAGGCACAGCAGGCCCAGCACGATCTGCCGGAAACGCATCTCGCTGATGCCGATATACAGCCTGGAGCCCAGCAGCGATGGAATGAGCATGGCCGGCACCACGATGGCGAACAGCGGCAGCATGCTGCGCGCGACCATGCCGGTGCCCAGGTAGGTGGCCATGGTCACGGCCAGCATGGACAGGTTGAAGTTCTGGATGACCGAGCGCTGCTCATCCTTGGGGTAGCCGCGCAGCGTGCACCACAGCGTGGGCAGCGTGCCCGTGAAGCCGCCCAGTCCGCCCATCACGCCGCCCGCCAGGCCCACGGCGCCGTCTGCCACACTGCCGCCGCGCGCCAGCCTGGGCAGGCGGGCCGACAGCAGCATCACCGGGCACCACAGCACCAGCATGCCGCCCAGCAAGGCCTTGAACCAGGCCATGTCCAGGTGCGGCAGCAGCAAGACACCCAGGGGTATGCCGGCAAGACCGCCCAGGATGAAGGGCAGCAGCTTTGCCAGCGCAAACCCGCGCCGCACGGTGATGGCCGACAGCACCTGGCCCAGCAGCGAGCCGAAGACGGTGAGCACGGCCGCATCGCGCGGCTCCAGCACCCAGGCCCAGAACGACATGGCCACCATGCCGAAGGCAAAGCCCGACAGGCCCTGCACGAATCCGGCCGCCGCCGCGCCTAGCGCGATGATGAAAAACATGCCATCCATGGTCTGCCTGGTCCTTTCGTTCTGGGTGTGCAAGACGCCGGAATTCTGGAACGCATGCATAAGCAGAAATTCGTTTGTTTTTATTGTTCAATATGGTTTTGCTTATGACGCGCCACGCCTGAATCCATGCCGCAACACCCCACTGCATCGACCGCTGCCCAACTGGCCCACCGCATGGCCACGCGCCTGAAGATGAAGCATTTGCTGCTGCTGCGCTCCATCAGCGAGCTGGGCACGCTGACCCGCGTGGCCGAGCGCATGGCCACCAGCCAGCCCGCCGTGACCCAGGCCCTGGCCGAGCTGGAGTCGTTGTTCGGCGCGCCGCTGTTCCTGCGTTCTGCGCGTGGCATGGAGCCTACGGAGCTGGGCGCGCTGGTGCTGGCGCGCGCCCGGAGCATGCTGGCCGACCTGGACCATTGGGCCCACGACATCGAGGCCGTGGGGCAGCAGCGTGCGGCGCACCTGCAGGTGGGTGTCATCCCCTTCCTGCCTGCGCGCATGCTGGCCGAGGCCATCGGCAGGACGCGGCCGCAAGGCCGGCGCATCACGGTCACGCTGCATGAGGACACCAGCGACCGCCTGCTGCAAAAGTTGCGCGCACATGAGCTGGACTGCGTGATTGGCCGCGCCTCGGCCGTGCTGGACATGAGCGGCATAAGGCACAGCGTGCTTTATGAGCAGGAGCCTCGCCTGATCGCCCACCGCAGCCTGGCCACGCGGCTGGGGCGCCGGCCTCTGCAGTGGGCCGAACTCACGGGGCTTGACTGGGTGCTGGGCCAGCGCCGCACGCCCATGCGCGAGCAGATCACCGACTTTTTTCTGCGCGCGGGCGTGGAGCCACCGCCGCCGTTTGTGGAAACGCTCTCGGCCAAGGTGATCGGCGAACTGGTGGCGGCCAATGAGCGGGCCGTGTCCATCGTGCCGGCCGACATTGCCGAGGAACTGGTGCGCATTGCGGGCGTGGGCATCGTGCGCCACCGTTTCGGCTGGACCCTGCCACCCATCACCCTGTTCGAGCGCAAGGCGGGCGGGCAGTACGAGGAGCAGCGCCTGTTCGCCCAGGCGCTGAAGGAGGTTTGCTCCGATCAGGGGTGACGGGTGGCCGGCTTGAAGAGCGCAGCCAGCAGCGGCTCCAGCGTGGGGAATTCCAGGGCAAAGCGGGCGCGGTCCACGAAGAAGGCTTCGCAGGCCACGGCGAAGAATTCGGCGGGCGCCGTGGCGCCATAGCCGTCCAGCCAAGGCCATTCGCCGCCAAAGCGTTCGGCGATGGTGATCTGCTCACGGAAGGCGTCGTAGGCCGGCGCCCAGGCGGCCTGCCATATCTCGCGGGCCTGGCGCGCGGAGCCGCTGCCCATGAAACCGGGCGGCAGGGGCGGGCAGCCATCGGCGCCGCCGTTGCGCATGTCGATCTTGTGGGCGAATTCGTGGATCACCACGTTGGCGGCCTGGCCGCCGTGACCGTGGTGGCTGGCATGCGGCCCGCGGCCTGCGCCGATGGCCTGCCAACTGAGCATGACGGGGCCGCCATGCATGGCCTCGCCCATGATCACTTCGTCGTAGTCGTGGATGACGCCGGCCTCGTCCATGCTCTGGCGCCGTGCCACGGCATCGCCCGGGTGCACCACGATGCCGACAAAGTCGTCATACCAGGACAGCGCGCCCTGCGGCTCGCCCCAGTGCAGCAGTGGCAGGCAGGCCTGGGCGGCAATCTCCAGCGCCATGGCGTCGCTCACTTGCAGGCCGTGCGCGCCGTGGAAGCGCTTGCGCTGCAGGAAGACGGCGGCCAGTGCGCGCAGCTTCGATTGCTCCTCCAGCGTCAGCGAGGAAAGAAAGGGGTAGGCGGCCAGCGTGGACAGCCACAGCGGCGCTGGAATCTCAGGCACCGGCGAGACGGCGGAGCGTGCGCGGCGGCCCAGCCGCCGGACCCAGTGGCCCAGTTGTCGCCAGAGGCTCATCGTTGGGGCGCCTGTTCAAGTACTTCGGACAGCGGCAGGCGCCGCAGGCCCTGGCCCTGCTCCCAGCGCAGCACTTCGGCGCGCGGCACGGCGGCTGCCAAATCCCAGTCGCTGAGCACCACACGCCGCAGGCCATCGCCCAGTTCATGGTCGGCCGGGCGGTGCGTGTGGCCGTGGACCAGGGTGGCGGCGCGTGCGGCGCGCAGCCAGCTGCGCGTGGCCTCGGCATCCAGGTCGGCATAGGTGGGCATGGCGGCGGTGTGGCTGGCGGAGGGGGCGGCTGCGTCCGCTCCGGCCGATTCACGTTTGCGCGATTCGCTCTCCTGCCGGATGCCGCGTGCCTGCTCGCGGCGCAGCGGCAGCGGCTGCGCCAGGAAGGCCGCCTGCCACGCGGCGGAGCGCGCCATGGCGCGAAAGCGCTGGTAGTCCGTATCGTCCAGGCACAGGGCATCGCCATGGCTGAGCAGGATGCGCTGGTCGCCGCAGTCGAGCACGGTGGGGTCGGCCAGCGTGGTCGTGCCGCACAGCGCATCGAACTGCGCTCCGGTCAGGAAGTCGCGGTTGCCCTGCATGAAGAACAGCGGCCTGCGGGCGGCGGCCTCGCGCAGGGTGGCGGCGCAATCGGCCTCGAAACTGCCGGGATCCAGCAAGGCGTCGTCGCCCACCCAGACTTCGAACAGGTCACCGAGCAGAAAGACGGCATCGGCCTGCGTGGCGTGCAGGTAGCGGCGAAAGGCCTGCACGGTGGCGGGCTCGCAGGCCTGCAGGTGCAGGTCGGAGATGAAGTCCAGCGTGCGCCAGGCCGCGGGCAGTGTCCATTCGGCCGCAATGGGCGGCACGCAGGGAGGGCGAGGTGCGGCAGTCTGGGCCATGGGCGGGTGCGCGCCCGGCAAGGGCGCTGCATGAAGGCTGGGGAAGGCTCTGGAGCAGGGCTGTTGTCCATGGGCACGGCCAGGGGCGGGCCATGTGCATGGACAACAGGGCGGCTGCACGCCAAGGGGGCAGCCGCCTTGTCGGAAGGGCGCCTGATTACAGGGCCACGGCCTTTTCGATGATCACGTCATCCTTGGGCACGTCCTGGTGGCCGCCGTTGCGGCCGGTCTTCACGCCGCGCAGCTTGTCCACGATCTCGGTGCCCTTGACCACCTTGCCGAACACGGCATAGCCCCAGCCCTGGGCGCTGGGCGAGGTGTGGTTCAGGAAGCCGTTGTCGGCCACGTTGATGAAGAACTGGGCGGTGGCCGAGTGCGGGTCGCCGGTACGGGCCATGGCGATGGTGTACTTGTCGTTCTTCAGGCCGTTCTTGGCCTCGTTCTCGATGGGCGCATCGGTGCCCTTTTGCTTCATGCCGGGCTCGAAGCCGCCGCCCTGGATCATGAAGCCATCGATGATGCGATGGAAGATGGTGTTGTCGTAGTGGCCCTTGTTCACATAGGCCAGGAAGTTCTCGGTGCTCTTGGGGGCCTTGGCGGCGTCGAGTTCGAGGGTGATGACGCCGTGGTCGGCGATGTGGAGTTCGACTTGGGGATTGCTCATGGCGATTCCTTGTTGGGTGGAGGGCAGGGGCGTGCCACGCTGGGCGCGGCGCGCGGTTTACTTGACTTCGGTGGCCGAGAGGATGGTCACCGGCTTGGTGGGTACATTCTGGTGCATGCCCTGGTTGCCCGTGGCCACCGTGCGGATTTTGTCCACCACATCCATTCCCTGGACCACGCGGCCGAAGACGGCGTAGCCGTGTCCGTCAGGCTTGGGTGCGTTGAGCATGTCGTTGTTCACCACGTTGATGAAGAACTGCGAGGTGGCCGAGTTGGGATTGCCAGTGCGCGCCATGGCGATGGTGCCCCGGTCATTCTTGAGGCCGTTGTCCGCTTCCAGCGGAATCGGCGCGCGCGTGGGCTTTTCCTTGAGGCTGGCGTCCATGCCGCCGCCCTGGATCATGAAGCCGTCCATCACGCGGTGGAACACCGTGCCGTCATAGTGCTTGTCGCGCACGTACTGCATGAAGTTGGCCACGGTCTTGGGGGCCTTGGCCTCGTTCAGCTCCAGCACGATGTCGCCCATGCTGGTCTTGAGCTGCACCTTGGGTGTAGCGTTCTGCGCCATGGCGGGCAGGGTGGTGCAAAGGGAAGCGGCCAGGGCCATGCCGGCCAGGGAAAGCGACGCAATGCGGCGTGTGGTCATGCAAATCTCCTGAGAAAGCCAAAGGGCTGGGGGATGGAGTGGGAAAACCCGGGCAGGTTCCTGCGCGTGCGCGCAGGCGTGGCAAGACCCAAATGGCGTGCAGACCGCCGTGCCTGGGCGCCGGGGTGCGCGTGTGGGCCGTGTCTTCTATTTGGTGCCGGTGACTGGAGCCAGCAATTCGCGCAGCAGCTTGAGCTTGGGCCGCACGCTGGCAGCACGGCCGTCCAGGCCTTGTGCCTTGCCGTAGGCCTCGTAGGCCAGGCGGGCATGGATGTCGCCCAGATTCTCGTAGGCAACGCCGTAGTTGGGGTTGTTGCGCACGGCCGACTCCAGGGCAGAGCGGGCCTTGTCGAGCTGGTTCTGGCCTGCGTAGATGACGGCCAGGTTGTTGTAGGGCTCGGGCAGCTCGGGGTAGTCCTCGATGAGCTGGTTCAGCGCGGCGATGGCCTCGTCGGTCTTGCCACTGTCAGTCAGGGCCACGGCCTTGAGAAAGCGCATCTGGGGGTCGCGTGCGTTCTTGGCAAGATAGGCTTCGGCGCGTGCCAGGGCCTGGGTGCTTTTGCCGTTGCGCAGCAACTGGTTCACTTCCGTATAGTCGTCGGCGTGGGCGTGGCCTGTTGCGAGCAGGGCCGCCAGTGCCGCGAGGCGCAGGGCGGAGCGAAACGAGTTGCGTAGAGGCATGTAGGTGCTTTCGGGGCCTCGGGGAAACGCCCCGCGGCGCGGGCTTATACTGCTGTGAATTGTAGCTGAGGGGTGTGCTGGGTCACACGGGCTCTGCGCCTGCCGCTCCTGCTCCCTGCTGAGCATGCCTGCATCGGCGCCAAGGGTCCGGCGGCGCGTGGGACGCGCCCCCTGCAGCGGCCCTTTCTCCCCTGATGAACATCCATGAGTTTGCGTATCTACAACACGCTGTCGCGTGCATTGGAAGCGTTTTCGCCAATCGAACCGGGCCATGTGCGCATGTATGTGTGCGGCATGACCGTGTACGACCTGTGCCACCTGGGACACGCGCGCTCCATGGTCGCTTTCGACGTGGTGCAGCGCTGGCTTCGGGCCAGCGGAAATCGCGTGACCTATGTGCGCAACATCACCGATATCGACGACAAGATCATCCGTCGTGCCGTGGAGAACGGCGAGACCATTCGTTCGCTGACCGACCGCATGATCGACGCGCTGCACCAGGACGCCGACGCCCTGGGCATCGAACGCCCCACGCATGAGCCGCGCGCCACCGAATACGTGCCGCAGATGCTGTCCATGATCGGCCGCCTGCAGGACAAGGGCCTGGCCTACCAGGGCAGCGATGGCGACGTGAACTTTGCCGTGCGCAAGTTCCCCGGCTATGGCAAGCTGTCGGGCAAGTCGCTGGACGAATTGCAGGCCGGCGAACGCGTGGCCGTGCAGGACGGCAAGCAGGACCCGCTGGACTTCGTGCTGTGGAAAAGCGCCAAGCCCAGCGAGCCCGACGAGGTCAAGTGGGCCAGCCCCTGGGGCGCGGGCCGGCCGGGCTGGCACATCGAGTGCTCGGCCATGGGCTGCGAGATGCTGGGCGAGAGCTTCGACATCCACGGTGGCGGTGCCGATCTGCAGTTCCCGCACCACGAAAACGAGATTGCCCAGAGCGAAGGCGCGACCGGCAAGCCGTTCTCGCAGGTCTGGATGCACAACGGCTTCATCAACGTGGACAACGAGAAGATGTCCAAGTCGCTGGGCAACTTTTTCACCATCCGCGACGTGCTCAAGGAGTACGACGCAGAGACCGTTCGCTTCTTCGTCGTGCGCAGCCACTACCGCAGCCCGCTGAACTACAGCGACGTGCATCTGAACGATGCGCGCGGCGCGCTCAAGCGCCTGTACACGGCGCTGAGCCTGGTGGCCCCTGCCGAGGTCGCCATCGACTGGAGCCATCCCGCTGCCGCGCGCTTCAAGGCGGCCATGGACGAGGACTTCGGCACGCCCGAGGCCGTGGCCGTGCTGTTCGAGCTGGCTGCAGAAGTCAATCGCAGCAAGAGCGCCGAGACGGCGGGCCTGCTCAAGGCCCTGGCCGGATGCCTGGGCTTGCTGCAGGGCGACCCCCAGGCCTTCCTGCAGGCAGGAGCGGCAGATGTGGATGCCGCCGCCATCGAGGCGCAGATTGCCGCACGCGCAGCTGCCAAGGCGGCCAAGGACTGGGCCGAGGCCGACCGCATCCGCAAGGCCCTGCTGGAGCAGGGCATCGTGCTCAAGGACTCCCCTGCAGGCACGACCTGGGAGGCAGCCGCCAAGGGCTGATCCGTATGCCTTGCCAGATGTGCCGCGCCAGGTGCGGGGAGGTGCTTTGATGGCCTCCGCCAAACCCCTGGACACCATGGATTTCGAGCAGTTGCCGCTGGTGGCCGATCTGCCCGTGCCCGAACAGCAACCGGCCCCGCTGCCGGTGGTGACGCTGGGCGCGCGCGCAGGCTCGCCGCCTGCCGCCGCAGCGGCCGCTGCCGCCACGCCCAAGGCCAAGATATCGCTGCCCGCGCCGCCCGAAGGCGCGCCTGCCTACTGGGCCGAGGCCTGCCGCCAGCTCGTGCGCCGCGACCGCGTGATGAAGCGCCTGATCCCGCGCTTTGCCCACCTGGCCCTGCAGCCCGGTGGCGATGCCTTTGCCACGCTGGCGCGCTCCATCGTGGGCCAGCAGATCTCGATGAAGGCCGCGCAGACGCTGTGGAACAAGTTCGCACGCCTGCCTGCGCGGATGACGCCTGACCTGGTGCTCAAGCTCAAGGTGGATGACATGCGCGCCGTGGGCCTGTCCGCCCGCAAGGTGGACTACCTGGTGGACCTGGCCATGCATTTCACCGAGCACCGCCTGCACCAGGACGACTGGCAGGGCATGAGCGACGAAGCCATCGTGGCCGAGCTCATGTCCATCCGCGGCGTGGGCCGGTGGACGGCCGAGATGTTCCTCATCTTCTACCTGCAGCGGCCCAATGTGCTGCCGCTGGACGATGCAGGCCTGATCTCGGGCATCAGCCAGAACTATTTTTCAGGCGACCCCGTCAGCCGCAGCGAGGCGCGCGAGGTTGCCGAGGCCTGGAAGCCGTGGTGCACCGTGGCGACTTGGTATATTTGGCGCTCGCTCGAGACGCAGCCTGCCGCCTGAAGACAAACCGATCACACCCGATCAACCCCCGTTTTCCGGTCGGAACGCATGCACCGTGCCTGGCTGGGACAAGGAGAAACAAGTTGGCGAAAAAGAACTTTCTGGATTTTGAGCAGCCCATCGCCGAGCTCGAATCCAAAATCGAGGAACTGCGCTACGTGCAGACCGAAAGCGCAGTCGACATCTCGGAAGAGATCGAGCAGCTCAGCAAAAAGAGCCTGCAGCTGACCAAGGACATCTACAGCGACCTCTCGCCCTGGCAGATCACCAAGATCGCGCGCCATACCGAGCGCCCCTACACGCTGGACTATGTGCGCGACTGCTTCACCGACTTCATCGAGATGCACGGGGACCGGCACTTTGCCGACGACCAGTCCATCGTGGGCGGGCTGGCGCGCTTCAATGGCATGTCCTGCATGGTCATCGGCCACCAGAAGGGCCGCGACACCAAGGAGCGCACGCTGCGCAACTTCGGCATGACGCGCCCCGAGGGCTACCGCAAGGCCCTGCGTCTCATGAAGACGGCCGAGAAGTTCGGCCTGCCGGTCTTCACCTTCGTGGACACGCCCGGCGCTTTCCCCGGCATCGAGGCCGAGGAGCGCGGCCAGTCCGAAGCCATCGGCCGCAACATCTACGAAATGGCACAGCTGCAGACCCCCATCATCACCACCGTCATCGGTGAAGGCGGCTCGGGCGGCGCACTGGCCATTGCCGTTGCCGACCAGGTGCTGATGCTGCAATACGCCGTCTACTCCGTGATCAGCCCGGAAGGCTGCGCCTCCATCCTCTGGAAGACCGGCGAGAAGGCCCAGGACGCGGCCGATGCCATGGGCATCACGGCCCACCGCCTCAAGGCCCTGGGCCTGGTGGACAAGATCGTCAACGAGCCCGTGGGCGGCGCCCACCGCGACCCCAAGCAAATGGCCGCCTTCCTCAAGCGTGCGCTGGGCGATGCCTACCGCCAGCTGGCCGACCTCAAGCCCAAGGAACTGCAGGACCGCCGCTACGAGCGCCTGCAAAGCTACGGCCGTTTCGCCGACACCAAGGCAGACAATCGCTGAAGGACGGCGCCACGCTCTGGCACACTGAACGGCTCCCCTGTGGGAGCCGTTTTCTTTTTGTGCCGGGACTCGGCCTGAGTCCTGACATACATGATCCAAGCCTGTGGAAATGCCGATCACCGACCTGCCGCAGAACCTGCCGGACACCTCGCCAGACGCCGCGTCAGACGTCGCGTCAGGCGCCGCCTTGGGTGCTGCCATCCAGCGCTTTGCGCCACCGCTGCCGCTGGCCGTTGCCTTCAGCGGCGGAGCGGACTCCACTGCGTTGCTGCTGGCCTGCGCCGAGCGCTGGCCGGGCCAGGTCGTCGCCATCCATGTGCACCACGGTTTGCAGTCGGCCGCCGATGCCTTTGTGCTCCAGTGTGAAAAAACCTGTGCGCAGCATGCCGTCCCCTTGAAGATCTGCCGCGTGGATGCGCGCCACGCGCCGGGCCAAAGCCCTGAGGATGCGGCGCGTCAGTTGCGCTACGCCACGTTGATCAAGGCGGCCAACGAGCCCTGGCCTGCGCAGGGCGGTGTGCCCATGCCTGCCGTTCGCAGCCTGGCTCTGGCGCAGCATGCCGACGACCAGGTCGAGACGCTGCTGCTGGCGCTGTCGCGCGGCGCCGGCGTTGCGGGGCTGGCCGCCATGCCGGCGCAGTGGAGCAGGGCGGGACTTGCGTGGTATCGACCGCTGCTTGATCTGCCTGGCCAGGTATTGCGGGACTGGCTTGCTGCGCGCGGCCAGGAGTGGGTGGAAGACCCTTCCAATGCCGATGCCCGCTACACCCGCAATCGCATCCGCGCCCAGTTGCTGCCGGCGTTGCACCAGGCCTTCCCCCAGTTTCGCGCCACCTTTGCGCGCAGCAGCCGGCATTGCGCCGAAGCGGCCGAGCTCCTGCAGGAGATGGCCCAGGCCGACCTGGGTGCGGTGGGCAACCCGCCCCGCATCGCCGCATTGCAGGCGCTGAGCCCAGCGCGCCAGGCCAATGTGCTGCGCCACTGGCTGCGCAGCGTGCATGCCACCACCCCGAGCGCCGCGCAGCTCGATCAACTGCTCGCGCAGGTCGGCGTTTGCCGTACGCGAGGCCACCGCATCCATCTCAAGATGGGCAGGGGTTTTGTGCGGCGCCTGGGGTCAGTGCTCGATTGGTACAATTGACAGGTTTTGGTCCAACTTTGCACGAAAACCGGCGGCGCGCCAAAACCAAATGGCTTGCGCAAGACGGGTCTGGACGGACATTTCGCTACATGCGCAGTCCTCTTGAGCACCTGGCTTGCACAAGCACCCCCTGTCGTACAGCGCCGTGCCTAGCAGTTTCGTCACCCTGATATCCAATGGCACTGATCGTTCATAAATACGGCGGCACCTCGATGGGCTCGACAGAGCGCATCCGCAACGTTGCCAAGCGCGTGGCCAAGTGGGCTAGGGCCGGTCACCAGATGGTGGTCGTCCCCAGCGCCATGAGTGGCGAAACCAACCGTCTGCTGGGCCTGGCCAGCGAGCTGGCTCCCAGCTCGGCCAAAACGGCGTACTACCGTGAACTCGACATGCTCGCCTCCACGGGCGAGCAGGCGTCGTCGGCACTGCTGGCCATTGCGCTGCAGGCCGAAGGCCTGGAAGCCATCAGCTTCTCGGGCTGGCAGGTTCCCGTGCGCACGGACAGCAGCTTCACCAAGGCGCGCATCGAGTCCATCGATGACAAGCGCGTTCGCGCCGAACTCGACGCTGGCCGCGTGGTCATCATCACCGGCTTCCAGGGTATTGATCCCAACGGTCACGTCACCACGCTCGGCCGTGGCGGCTCCGACACCTCGGCTGTGGCCGTGGCTGCGGCGCTGAAGGCGGCCGAATGCCTGATCTACACCGACGTGGACGGCGTCTACACCACCGACCCGCGCGTGGTGCAGGCCGCCAAGCGCCTGAACACCGTGAGCTTCGAGGAAATGCTGGAGATGGCCAGCCTCGGCTCCAAGGTGCTGCAAATCCGCTCCGTGGAATTTGCCGGCAAGTACAAGGTGCCCATGCGTGTGCTCTCCAGCTTCACGCCCTGGGACATCGACCTGGAGGAAGAGTCCACCTCCGGCACGCTGATTACTTTTGAGGAAGACGAAAAAATGGAAAAGGCCGTCGTATCCGGCATCGCATTCAACCGCGGCGAAGCCAAGATCTCCGTTCTCGG
>NZ_CP049795.1:0-1370000 GCF_018437695.1 Delftia sp. WY8 | reverse complement strand
GGACGTATAGGGTGTGACGCCTGCCCGGTGCTGGAAGATTAAATGATGGGGTGCAAGCTCTTGATTGAAGTCCCAGTAAACGGCGGCCGTAACTATAACGGTCCTAAGGTAGCGAAATTCCTTGTCGGGTAAGTTCCGACCTGCACGAATGGCGTAACGATGGCCACACTGTCTCCTCCAGAGACTCAGCGAAGTTGAAATGTTTGTGATGATGCAATCTCCCCGCGGAAAGACGGAAAGACCCCATGAACCTTTACTGTAGCTTTGTATTGGATTTTGAACGGATCTGTGTAGGATAGGTGGGAGGCTTTGAAGTGAGGACGCTAGTTCTCATGGAGCCGACGTTGAAATACCACCCTGGTGCGTTTGAGGTTCTAACCCAGGTCCCTTATCGGGATCGGGGACAGTGCATGGTAGGCAGTTTGACTGGGGCGGTCTCCTCCCAAAGCGTAACGGAGGAGTTCGAAGGTACGCTAGTTACGGTCGGACATCGTGACGATAGTGCAATGGCATAAGCGTGCTTAACTGCGAGACTGACAAGTCGAGCAGATGCGAAAGCAGGACATAGTGATCCGGTGGTTCTGTATGGAAGGGCCATCGCTCAACGGATAAAAGGTACTCTGGGGATAACAGGCTGATACCGCCCAAGAGTTCATATCGACGGCGGTGTTTGGCACCTCGATGTCGGCTCATCTCATCCTGGGGCTGTAGTCGGTCCCAAGGGTATGGCTGTTCGCCATTTAAAGAGGTACGTGAGCTGGGTTTAAAACGTCGTGAGACAGTTTGGTCCCTATCTTCCGTGGGCGCTGCAGATTTGAGGAAGCCTGCTCCTAGTACGAGAGGACCGGAGTGGACACACCTCTGGTGTATCGGTTGTCACGCCAGTGGCATTGCCGAGTAGCTAAGTGTGGAAGAGATAACCGCTGAAAGCATCTAAGCGGGAAACTCGTTTCAAGATGAGATCTGCCGGGGCCTTGAGCCCCCTGAAGAGTCGTTCAAGACCAGGACGTTGATAGGCTGGGTGTGGAAGCGCAGTAATGCGTTAAGCTAACCAGTACTAATTGCTCGTGAGGCTTGACCCTATAACTTTGATGACGTTGATCATCAAGGTGGTTATGCCAAGTAAGGCGCAGTCAAAATACAAAGCTGATTACAGACTCTATGAATTCGTTGTGTTGCTCACAAGAGCAGCATGACAACAAGTTATGCCTGATGACCATAGCAAGTTGGTACCACTCCTTCCCATCCCGAACAGGACAGTGAAACGACTTTGCGCCGATGATAGTGCGGGTTCCCGTGTGAAAGTAGGTCATCGTCAGGCTCTTACAGCCCAAGAAACCCCGTAGCCCAAAGCTACGGGGTTTTTTGCTTGTTTGCGCAGAATACCTGTTCCGGCCCTGCGCGATGTGCGTGCGCCATGGTGGGTGCGCCGGCTTGAAAGACCAACATGCAACTGCAAGACATTCTGTATTCCCAAGGCTTCGGTATCCGCCGCGTGTGCTCGGGCCTGGTCCAGCAGGGCTGGGTGGAACTGTGGGACACCGAGGCCAACGACTGGGTGCGTTGCCTCGACTCCACGCAGGACATCGATCCTGAAGGCCTGCGCTATCGCGTACAGGGCGTGGAGTGGGCCTATCACGCGCTGGGCTATGTGCTGCTGCACAAGCCGGCGGGCACGGAGTGCTCGCAAAAGCCTTCAACCTATCCGAGCATTTACTCGCTTTTGCCCATGCCGTTGCGCCAGCGCCCGAACAAGGGTGCCGTGCAGGGCGTGCAGGCCGTGGGCCGGCTGGACCAGGACACGACGGGCCTGCTGCTGCTCAGCGATGATGGCCAGTTCATCCACCGCATGAGTTCGCCCAAGAAGCACGTGCCCAAGGTCTACCGTGTGACCACCAAGCATGCCGTGGATGCGCGGCAGGTGCAGCGCCTGCTGGAGGGCGTGGTGCTCGATGACGACCCCAAGCCCGTCAAGGCGGCTGCCTGCGAGCAGGTGAGCGAGCATGTGCTGGACCTCACGCTGACCGAGGGCAAGTACCACCAGGTCAAGCGCATGATCGCCGCCGTTGGCAACCGCGTTGAAGGCCTGCACCGCTGGAAGATTGGCGAGCTGGAGCTCACCGAGGACCTGCAGCCGGGCCAGTGGCGCTGGCTGTCGGTCGAGGACCTGGCCAAGCTCAAGGCCAAGTGAAGCTCTCTTGTCGTTTCCCATGATGAATTCCTCTGAGCCGCGCCCAGGCTGGGCCCTGCTGTGCACGGCCTTCGATGCCCCCACGCCGTACGCACTGCGCATCCGGCAGGACGTGCTGATCGTCGTGGATGGCCGCGGCATGATCGACGCCGTGCTGGAGCGGAACGACCCTCGGCGCACGACCCTGGAGGCCTTGCATGCGGCAGCGGGCACGCTGAAGCGCCTGCCCGAGGGCCAGTACCTTTTGCCCGGCATGGTGGACCTGCATGTGCATGCGCCGCAGTGGCCGCAAAGCGGCAAGGCCCTGGATGTGCCGCTGGAAACCTGGCTGCAGGAGTACACCTTTCCCCTGGAAGCGCGCTACGGCGATGCCGGCTTTGCCACTTCGGTGTACGACAGCGTGGTGCGTACGCTGCTGGCCAATGGCACGACGACGGCCATGTACTTCGGCACCATCCACACCGTGGGCAACCAGGTGCTGGCCGAACGCTGCCTGGCCCTGGGCCAGCGCGCCCTGGTCGGCAAGGTGGCCATGGACGAGCCGTCGCAATGCCCTTCGTTCTACAAGGACGCCAGTGCCGCCGAAGGCATTGCCGAGACAGCGCGCTTCATCGACTGGCTGCGCCAGCATCCGGACAACGCGCAGCAGCGCGTGCTGCCGGCGATCACGCCGCGTTTCATTCCTTCGTGCACCGACGAGCTGCTGCGCGGCCTGGGTGACTTGGCTCGGCGCACCGGCGCCCATGTGCAGACGCATTGCTCCGAAAGCGACTGGGCCCACGCCCATGTGCTGGAACGCCAGGGCCGCACCGATGCGCATGCGCTGCATGATTTCGGCCTGCTCACGCGCCGCACGGTCGTGGCCCATGCCAACTTCCTCACGGCCGATGACGTGGCGCTGATGGCGCGCACGGGCGCCTCGGTGGCGCATTGCCCGCTATCCAACTTCTATTTCGCCAACAGCGTTTTCCCCGCGCGCAGCGGCCGCGAGCAGGGCCTGGGCATGGGACTGGCCACGGACATTTCGGGGGGCTACAGCCCCAGCATGTTCGACGCCTGCCGCCATGCCATGACAGCCTCGCTGGCCTTGCACGAAGGCGTGGATCCGGCGCAGACGGCCGCCCGGCGCGGCAGGGCGGGGCAGGGCGTGCAGGCCCGCATCGACCACGTCTTTGCACTGTGGCTGGCCACGGCGGCGGGTGGCGATGCGCTGGACCTTCCCATTGGCCGCATCGAGCCCGGCCATGCCATGGATGCCCTGGCCGTCGACTGCCTGGCGCCGGACTCCAATGTGCAGATCTGGCCCGAGCAGGACGGCCCGGCCGACATCCTGCAGAAGATCATCCACCATGCCACGCGTGCCAATGTGGCCTGCACCTGGGTGCAGGGCGCGTGCGTGCACCGGCGCCAGGCGTCCAGCCCCGCCTGAAGACCGGCTGCGTTTGCGCACTGGCTGTTTCCCGCGTTTTCCGCTCCATGACCGAACCGACCTCCTCCTACGAAGGGCGCCTGATCGCCCGCCCTGACGACCGCGTCACGCTCTCCCAGGCCCTGTTGCTGGGCCTGCAGCATGTGATGGCCATGGACGTGTATGTCGTGCCCTTCATCATTGCCTCGGCCCTGGCGCTGTCGCAGGCCGACGCGGCGTCCATGATCCAGTCCACCTTCCTCGCAGCGGGACTGGGCACGCTGATCCAGACGGCCTGGTGCATGCGCATGCCCGTGGCACAAGGGCCTTCCTACATTCCCCTGGGTGCCATCCTGGCCGTGGCCTTTGGCGCGGGCGGCGGCTTCGGCGGCATGGGAGCGGTCTATGGCGCGCTGATTCCGGGAGCGCTGATCGTCATTGCGCTGGGGGCGCTGGGCTGGTTCCACCGCGTGATCCGCTGGCTGGTGCCGCCCATCGTCGGCGGCACCATCATCCTCGTGGTGGGGCTGTCGCTGCTGCCGATTGCGTTGAGCGCCAACGTGTTCTCTGTCCACGGCGGCATGACGGTCAACCAGTCCATTGCGCTGGCTTCGGTATCGGCGGCGCTGCTGATTGCGGCCATGATGCTGGGCCTGCGCTTCGACAACCGGCTGGGCCGCTGGATGCGCCTGTCGTCGGTGATCATCGCGCTGGCTGGCGGCACGGCCGTCGCCTGGGGCATGGGGCTGTTTGCCTGGCAGCCCATTGCCGACGCGCCCTGGCTCACGCTGCCCAAGCTGGCGGGCATCGACTATCCGCTGCAGTTCTCGCTGCCCGCCGTGCTCACCTTCGTCGTGATCTACCTCGTGGTCATGGCGGAAACCACGGGCACGTGGTTCGCGGTCTCGGCCGTGATCAACCAGCCCATCACCAGCCGCCAGCTGGACCGTGGCGCCGTGGGCGAAGGCCTGAGCTGCAGCGTGGCCGCCCTGATAGGTGCCACGCCGGTCACCGGCTACTCCACCAACGCCGGCGTGATCTCCATCACCGGCGTGGCCAGCCGCATGGTTTTCATTGCAGCCGGCCTGGTGCTGGCCTGCCTGGGCTTCCTGGGCAAGTTCTCCGCACTGATCGCGGCCATTCCCTCGCCCGTGATCGGCGGCATGTTCGCCGTGGTCTGCGTGACCATTGCCATGGCGGGCATCCGCATCCTGCGCCATGTGCGCCTGGACGAGCGTGCCATGCTGGTGGTGGGCGTGCCCATCATCTGCTCCTTCTTTGCCACCCTGGCCCCCAAGGACTGGGTGCAGACCCTGCCGGACATGCTGCAGTACCTGCTGGGCTCGGCCGTGACCGTGGGCGCCATGGCCGCCATGGTGATGAGCCTCATCCTGCCGCGCGCGCAGGATGACGACGCCCCGGCCAGGGACCAGGTGGTCTGAACGCCGCAGGGCCTGCTTCCCGCAAATCCATGCAAAAAGGCCATGCGCAGTTGTTGCGCATGGCCTTTTTTGCTGGAAGAGGCGGGCAGGGCCGTGCGATTCAGCGCCGGTCCAGATCGTCGATGGAGGCGCTCCAGCGGCTGTCCCAGCTGCCGCGCTCGCGCACTTGGTCGATCTGGCGGCGGTCGCGCTTGGTGGGGCGGCCTTCGTGCTGGCTGGCGATGCTGCTGGCGGGCTCCGGAGCCAGCCGGCGCTGCTCTGCCAGCCGTTCGCGCTCGGCCAGGCTTTCGGCGGTTTCCTCGTACAGGGCCTGGGCCACGGGGGCGGGGCCCCGCATGCCTGAGAGGCCGCGGATGACCACGGTGCGCGGGACCTGGCCCTGGCGCAGGGCCACGGTGTCGCCGCAGCGCACCTCGCGCGCGGGCTTGACCAGGGCTCCGTTGACGGTGACGCGGCCCTTGCCGATTTCCTCCGTCGCCAGGCTGCGCGTCTTGTAGAAGCGCGCGCACCACAGCCATTTGTCCAGACGCATGGATTCGATATCGGTCATGGCGTTATTGTGCGCGCGGCGCGGGGTGCTTGCCAGTGGCCGGCTGCAGCGGAATCGCCACGTGCGCATGCAATCCGCAGACCAGGCCTTGCCGGTAGATGTTGCGCAGCTCGATGGCGCCGCCCAGCGTCTGCACGATCTCGTGGCAGATGGCCAGCCCCAGGCCCGAGCCGCTGCGCGCATTGCCGGCCGAAAATGGCTGGAACAGCCTCTGCGCCAGCTCGCTGTCTATGCCCGGCCCGCTGTCGCGCAGGCTGAGCACGGCCTGGCTGCCGGCCTGGTGCACGCTGATGTGCAGGCTGCCGGCCGCAGGCATGTGGCGTATGGCGTTGTGCAGCAGGTTGCGCGTGAGCTCGCGCAGCATCCATTCGTGGGCAGGAACGGGGCAGGGCTCCGTGTCTATGGAAAAGTCGATGTCCTGCTCCGCAATCAGCGGCGACAGTTCGATGGCCACGTCGCGCACCACTTCGTCCAGCAGGCTGGGCGCGGGCGATGCGGGCTCGGCGCTGTCTTCCTGGCGCAGCTGCTCGACCTTGGCCAGCGCCAGCATCTGGTTGGCCAGGCGCGTGGCGCGGTCCACGGTGGCGCCGATTTCCTCAAAGGCCTGCTCGGCCGGCACATCGCCGCGCTGGGCCGACTGCAGCTGTGCCTTGAGCACGGCCAGCGGTGTGCGCAGCTGGTGCGACGCGTCGCGCACAAAGCGCTTTTGGTCCGACAGCAGCTGGCGCAGCCGCAGCATGAGCTGGTTGATGGCCTCCAGCAGCGGCTGCAACTCGCGCGGTGCTGAGGGTGCCGACAGCGGGCTCAGGTCGCCGCGCGGGCGCGATCGCAGGTCGCTGCTGAGCCGGCGCACGGGCTGTGTGGCGCGCTGGACGACGAAGATCACGATCAGCGCCACGGCGGCCACCAGCAGGGCCTGCCGCGCCAGCGTGGTGCGCAGGATCTGCAGGGCCAGGGTCTCGCGCAGCTCCAGCGTCTCGGCCACCTGGATCACGGCCATGCCGCGCCCCTTGGCGCTGGCCACGGGCTGCAGCAGCACGGCCATGCGCACGGGCCGGCCGCGGAACTGCGCGTCATAGAAATCGACCAGGGCTGCGTAGGGCGGGCGCTGGGGGATGACGCCGTGCCACATGGGCAGCTCGCCAAAGCCCGACACCATTTCCCCGTCCAGCGTGGAGACGCGGTAGAACATGCGGCTCTGGTTGTCGGCCTCGAAGATCTCCAGCGCCGAGTAGGGAACGATGGCATGCAATTGGGCGGACTCGTCATAGCCCGTCACATCCAGCTGCTCGCTGATGCTCTTGGCCGATGCCAGCAACGTGCGGTCATAGGCCGTGTTCAGCGCAGCCAGCGTCTGGTGGTACAGGCTCCAGGTATTGAAGCCAATGAACAGAATGACGGGGACGAGAATGCCCGTCAGCAACTGGCGGCGCAGCGACCAGGGCTGGCGCGCGCGGGCGGGGGCGGGAAGGGGGAGACCGGGGTCGCGCATGGGCTTGCGGTGCAGGAATGCGGCAATGCCTCAGGCCGACTCGGCCTTGAGCAGATAGCCCAGGCCGCGCAGCGTGACCAGCTGCACGCCCGTGCCCGACAGCTTCTTGCGCAACCGGTAGGCGACGACTTCCACGGCTTCGTACTGCACGTCCGACTCGCCGGGAAACACCAGCGCGAACAGGCGCTCCTTGGCCACGGCATGGCCGGGGCGTGCCAGCAGGGCGTGCATCAGGGCCAGCTCGCGCGGCGTCAGCTCCATGATCTCGCCATCGCGGTGGATGGCGCCGCTGGCCTTGTCGTAGCGCAGCGCACCCATGGCGATGGTCTCGGGCGGCGGCTTGGGCGTGAAGCTGTCGCTGCTGCGGCGCAGCAGGGCGCGCAGCCGGGCCTCCAGCTCGTCGAGGTCGAAGGGCTTGGCCAGGTAGTCGTCGGCACCGGCGTTCAGGCCCAGCACCCGGTCGCCCACGGTGCCGCGCGCAGTCAGGATGAGCACGGGCGTGCGCAGGCCCTGGCCGCGCGCACGCTCCAGCACCTGCAGGCCGTCCAGGCCGGGCAGGCTCAAATCCAGCACCACGGCGTCGGGCTCGCGCACCAGCCACTGCGCCAGGGCCGACGGGCCGTCGGCCGCCGTCTCCACCTGGATGCCGCGCCGGATCAGCGTGCGCTGCAGCGTGGTGCGCATGGCGTTGTCATCTTCTACGAGCAGCAATTGCATGGGCCGGACGTTAGCACCGGGCGCGATGCAGGCCATCGTGGCGAGAGCGATCTAGGGATTCCCCTAGGGGTTTGGACAGCCATTTGACAGGTAGCGAACCGATCATCGACAGCCTTACAACACAAGGAGTCAAACCATGCGTCGTGATACTTTTCTGAAGTCGCTGGCCGCACTGGCCGCCGCAGGCAGCCTGCCGCTGTCTGCGCAGGCTGCGGCAGCCGTCAAGATGATGCTGCCGGCCAACCCCGGCGGCGGCTGGGACACCACGGGCCGTGCCCTGGGCAAGGCTTTGCAGGACGCTGGTCAGGCTGCTTCCGTCACCTATGACAACAAGGGTGGCGCCGCCGGCGCCATCGGCCTTGCGCAGTTCGTCAACGGCAGCAAGGGCGATCCCAACGCCATGATGGTCATGGGCGCCGTCATGCTGGGCGGCATCATCACGGGCAAGCCGCCCGTGAACCTCACGCAGGCCACGCCGCTGGCCCGCCTGACCAGCGAGTACAACGTCTTCGTGCTGCCCGCCAACTCGCCCTTCAAGAACATGGCCGAGGTGATCGCCCAGCTCAAGAAGGACCCGGGCTCCGTCAAGTGGGGCGGCGGCTCGCGCGGCTCCACCGAGCACATCGCGGCGGCCATGATTGCGCGTGAAGTCGGCGTCGATCCCTCCAAGATCAACTACGTGGCATTCCGTGGAGGCGGCGAGGCCATCTCCGCCATCCTGGGCGGCAACGTCACCGTGGGCGGCAGCGGCTACAGCGAGTTCGCCGAGTACATCGGCACCGGCAAGATGAAGCCCATCGGCGTGACCTCGGGCCAGCGCCTGAAGGGCGTGGACGTGCCCACGCTCAAAGAGCAGGGCATCAACGTGGAGATCGGCAACTGGCGCGGCGTGTACGGCGCGCCCGGCATCACCAAGGCACAGCGCGATGCGCTGGTCGCCATGATCGAGAAGGCCACCAAGAGCAAGGCCTGGGCCGAGGCGCTGCAGAAGAACGACTGGACGCCTGCATGGCTGGCCGGCGATGCCTTCGGCGAGTTCGTGGACCAGGAGTTCGCGAGCCTGCGCGCCACCATGGTCAAGTCCGGCATGGTGTGATCGAGCTGCTGCACCGGCCTCTTGCGGGGTCGGTGCAGCAACAGGCCCGCACTCCTGCGGGCCACGGCAGGCGCCAGTCGCAGCGCTTGCTTCAAGAAGCGGAAGATGCCCGCGCGCCGCGCCAGCGGCTCGCAGGCCCCGGCGGCTTAATTTTTTCCCTACGTCTGCAGCGGTGGCCGGCCCGGTCGCCGGTCCCGCTGCGGCCAGGAACTGACCATGTCCGAGTCCTCACAATCCAATCCACTTGCCACGGATGCCGCCCAGGCCGATGAGCCCAGCGGCTTTCCCTCGGTACGCGCGCAGATCATCGTCGGCTCCGGCGTGCTGCTTGTCGCCGCAGGCCTGGCCTTCGGCGCGCTGCAAATCCCTGGCGATGCCGGCTACGGCGGCGTCGGCCCCAATTTCCTGCCCTGGCTGTGTGCCTTGGTGCTCGCAGTCTGCGGCGCCTGGCTGGTCTGGGAGGCACGCACGGGCGGCTTTCGCGAAGCCTCTTGCGGGGGCGGCCACCCACGAGCCGACATCGGCGCCTTCGTCTGGGTGTCGACGGGCCTGCTGGTCAATGCCGTGCTGATCGGCACGGTGGGCTTCATCGTCAGCTGCACCGTCTGCTACGTGCTGGCCGTGCAGGGCCTGCGCCGTGCCGGCGGCCAGGCCCAGGCGGGCAAGCCCATCACCTGGGCCAAGGACGTGGTCACCGGGCTGCTGATCTCGGCGCCTGTGTTCTGGGCCTTCACGCAATTCCTGGCGATCAACCTGCCGGGCCTGACTGAGACGGGGTGGCTGTAATGGAAATCTTTGACGCACTGCTGGCGGGCTTTGCCACCGCCATCACTCCGGCCAACCTGCTGTGGGCCCTGGTCGGCTGCGCCCTGGGCACGGCCGTGGGCGTGCTGCCCGGCATCGGACCGGCCGTGGCCGTGGCCATGCTGCTGCCCATCACCGCCAAGGTCGATGTCACCGCCTCGATGATCTTCTTCGCGGGCATCTACTACGGCGCCATGTACGGCGGCTCCACCACCTCCATCCTGCTGAACACTCCCGGGGAGACCGCGAGCATGGTCACGGCCATGGAGGGCAACAAGATGGCCAAGAGCGGCCGCGCGGGCGCCGCGCTGGCCACCTCCGCCATCGGCTCCTTCGTGGCCGGCACCGTGGCCACCGTGGTCGTCACGCTGTTCGCGCCTTCGGTGGCCGACTTTGCCGTCAAGCTGGGCCCGCCCGAGTACTTCATGCTGATGGTGCTGGCCTTCACCACCGTGAGCGCCGTGCTGGGCCAGAGCGCATTGCGCGGCATGACGGCCCTGTTCCTGGGGCTGGCGCTGGGCTGCATCGGCATGGACCAGATCTCGGGCGCTGCGCGCTACACCATGGGCAAGATGGAACTGCTGGACGGCGTGGACATCGTGCTCGTGGCCGTGGGCCTGTTCGCCGTGGCCGAAGTGCTGTACGCCGCCATGTACGAAGGCAAGGTCGTCGATACGCAAAACAAGATGGGCCGCGTGCACATGACCGGCCGTGACTGGAAGCGTTCGTGGCCCGCGTGGCTGCGCGGCACCGTCATCGGCACGCCCTTCGGCTGCATTCCCGCCGGCGGCACCGAGATTCCGACCTTCCTGAGCTATGCCACCGAGAAGAAACTGGCCAAGGGCGAGGACCGTGCGGAGTTCGGCACCAAGGGCGCCATCGAGGGCGTGGCCGGCCCAGAGGCGGCCAACAACGCCACCGTGACCGCCGCGCTGATCCCGCTGCTGACCCTGGGCATTCCCACCAGCAACACCACGGCCGTGCTGCTGGGCGCCTTCCAGAACTACGGCATCAACCCCGGCCCGCAGCTGTTCAGCTCGTCCGCGGCCCTGGTCTGGGCGCTGATCGCCTCGCTGTACATCGGCAACCTGATGCTGCTGGTGCTCAACCTGCCCATGGTGGGCCTGTGGGTCAAGCTGCTCAAGATCCCGCGTCCTCAGCTGTACGCCGGCATCCTGATCTTCGCCACCGTGGGTGCCTACGGCATGCGCCAGAGCGCGTTCGACCTGTTCCTGCTGTACGGCATCGGCGTACTGGGCGTGATCATGCGCCGCTTCGACTTCCCCACCGCGCCCGTGGTGGTGGGCATGATCCTGGGCCCCCTGGCCGAGGCGCAGATGCGCAACGCCGTGTCCATCGGCGAAGGCAGCTGGTGGATCTTCCTGCAGCGCCCCATGTCGCTGACGCTGATCATCATCGTGGCCTGCGTGCTCATCGTGCCGCGCGTGCTCAAGCGCCTGCAGCCCAAGCCCTCGCCGCAGGCCACTGCCGGCTGACGCCAACCCGTTGCTAGCCGGCCCGTCGATGCTACGCATGGCGTCCACGGGCCCCTGACAGCCCCTGCCTTCCGAGGCAGGGGCTTTTTTCGTCAGCTGGTTGATGCCTTCCATTCACAGATAGTGTTCCAGCAGACCGTCTAGTCCCGCGCAGCCCTTGAATCCATGATCCAGCCATCGACAGACATCGGATTCCTTGCATGCGGCAACTTTTTCCATCGCTTTCCACGGCCTCGGGCGCGGCCCTTCTGGCGCTTGTGATTTCCACGCCAGCCATGGCGGATTCAACGGCGCCGGCGGGTTCGGCTGAAGCCTCCCACTGGGCTGCCACGTGGCAGGCCAGCCCGCAGCCGGTCTGGGGGGCGGATTTCCTCTTTCCCACCAATCTGCCCGCTGTGCTGCAGGACCAGACCGTGCGCCAGGTGGCACGCATCAGCCTGGGCGGGCCGCGCCTGCGCATCGTGCTGTCCAACGCCTACGGCGGCCAGCCTGTGACCGTGGGCAGGGCGACCGTGGCAAAGCCGTTGCCGGCAGGCGCCGTCGAGTCCGGCAGCCTGCAGGCCGTGACCTTTGGCGGCAGCGCGCAAGCCACCATTGCCGCAGGCGCATCCCTGGTCAGCGACCCTGTGGCCTTGCCGCTGGCCTCGCTGTCGCAGGTGGCCGTGAGCCTGTACCTGCCCGGTGCCACGCCTGTGCAGAGTTTTCACTGGGATGGGCGTCAGACCGGCTGGATCGTGGCGGGCGATCAGTCCGCTGCTGCGGCGCTGCGGACTTCGGCTCCTGGCACGCTCAGCAGCACGGCCCGCCCGCTGTTGGCGGGCATAGAGGTCGAGGCAGAAGCTGCGGCGCCGGTGGTGGCGGTGATGGGCGACTCCATCACCGACGGTGCCACGGCCAGCCTGGACAGGGACAGCCGCTGGCCGGATTTCCTGGCCGCGCGCCTTGCGCCGCACGGCGCGGCGGTGGTCAATGCCGGCATCTCGGGGGCGCGCCTGCTGTCCGATGGCATGGGCGAGCATGCCCTGGCGCGGCTGGAGCGTGATGTGCTGGCCCAGCCCGGTGTGCGCAGCCTCATCGTGCTGCTGGGCATCAACGATATTTCCTGGCCCGGCACGGCCTTTGCGCCGCGGGCGCAGCGCCCCACGCTGCAGGACATGGCAGAGGGCTATCGCCAGCTGGTTGCCAGGGCGCGCAGCCACGGCCTGCGCGTGATCGGCGCCACCTTGCCGCCTTTCGAGGGCGCCTTGCCAGGCACGCCGCTGGACGACTACTACCAGGACGGCAAGGACGACCTGCGGCGGCAGGTGAATGCATGGATACGGTTGGGCGGCGCCTTCGATGCCGTCATCGACTTCGACGCCGTGCTGCGCGACAGCGCCCACCCGGCACGCATGGCGGCGCGCTTCGACTCGGGCGACCACCTGCATCCTGGCGACGAAGGCAACCGCGCCATGGCCAACGCGGTAGACCTGAACGCCATACTGCCCGGCCTGCCGCAGCGCTAGTGCGTCGCGGCGGCGGGGGCTGGCTTCCATATAAAATGCAAATGGTTCTCATTTGTCATACGTCCCCGGCGTGCCTGCGCCCTGGGGCACAGGGAGGGGTACTGTGGCCGCCGCCGAGTTTGCGCTTCAGCAACAAGTCGAAATTCTCTACACCGATCACCACGGCTGGTTGCGCGGCCTGCTGCGCCGCAAGCTGGGCAATGCCTTTGATGCGGCCGATCTGGCGCACGACGTCTACCTGCAACTGCTGCGCACCGGCCGTGTTCCGCCGGCCGATGAGCGCCGCCGCCATCTCACCCAGATCGCCAACGGCCTGGTGATCGACCTGTACCGGCGCCGCCGCGTGGAGGCGGCCTACCTTGAAGCCCTGGCCCTGCTGCCCGAGCAGATGGCGCCCTCCGAGGAAGCCCGCGCCCTGGCGCTGGAGGCCCTGGTCGAGATCGATGCCGCGCTGAACGGCCTGCCGCCCAAGGCGCGCAAGGCCCTGCTGCTGTGCAAGCTCGACGGCATGGCCTACCGAGATATCGCGGCCGAGCTGGGCGTGTCCGTGTCCTCGGTGGAGAAATACATCGCTGCCGGCCTGCTGGCCTGCTACCAGGCGCTGCACGGCGCCGTGTGCTGAGTGGCCGGCATGTCTTCATCTCCGGCATCGGCCGCGTCAGCCGCATCCACTGACGCCTGCGCAACTGCGTCCGCCAGCGAGCCGCTGGAGCCGGCCATCGTCCAGCGCGCCGCCGAATGGATGGCACGCCTGTGGGCTGACGACGCCAGCGATGAAGACCGAGCCGCCTGCGCCCGCTGGCGTGCCGAGCATCCGCGGCACGAGCTGGCCTGGAGCCGGCTGCAGGCCTTTGACGACAAGCTGCGCAGCGTGCCCGGCGGCATCGCGCGGCATACGCTGGCGGACACCTCCGCTGCGTCGCCGGCGCCCCGGGGTCGCCGCAGTGCCATGCAGTTGCTGGGCCTCATGGCCACGGCCGGAGGCATTGCCCATGTGGTGCGCGGCACCGATGCATGGCAAATCGCCGCCGCCAGCCATGGCACGGCGCGCGGTGAAGTCCGAGAGATCACGCTGCCGGATGGCACGCAGGTGGTGCTGGCCTCGGCCTCGGCCATCGACCTGCGCTTTGACCATGCCGAACGCCTGATCCTGCTGCGCGCCGGCGAAATCCTCGTCACCACCGCGCCCGATCCGCAAAGCACACCGCGCCCGCTGCGCGTGCGCTCGCGCCACGGCACGGTGCAGGCCCTGGGCACGCGCTTCACGCTGCGCCAGGAAGATGAGCAGTCCCGCATGGCCGTGTTCGAGGGCGCGGTGGAGGTGCGTCCTGCCAGGGCGCCGGGCCAGGTGGTGCGCGTGGATGCGGGGCAGGGCGCCGTCTTCTCCGGCGATCTGGCCCAGCCCCCGGTGGCCGCGCAGGAAAGCGCCGCCGCCTGGGCGCGCGGCGTGCTGGTGGCCGACAACATGCCGCTGGGCGAGCTGGTGGCCGAACTGGCGCGCTACCGCACAGGCCTGCTGCGCTGCGACCCACAGGTGGCCGGCCTGCGCGTCACGGGCGTGTTCTCGTTGCGCGACACCGACCGCGCCCTGCACAACCTGGCCCTGGGCCTGCCCGTGCAGGTGGTCTCGCGCACGCGCTACTGGGTCACGGTGCAGGCGGCGGGCTGAGGCTTCTTTCATCGCGGCGCCTTCCCCGTCTCTCGGAATCCGTTACCGGCTGATTCAACTTTCTGCCCCTGGGGATTGAGGGTTTGGCGTTCTCGTTCGGAAGACAGGCAAGAGCCCTTGTTTTCTGTTCTTTTCTGATCCGCCATGCCTTCCAGGAGAACCCATGCACTCACCCGAGGCCGATGACGCCCAGGCCGGCCCCGGCCCCATTGCGCAGACGCTGCAGCCCATCCGCGCGCAGCTTGTTCTTGCCGCGCTGCTGTCGTTTGCGGGCGCCGTGCTGGCGCTGGCGCCGCTGGCCGGCATCGCCCATATCGCGCGGCTGGCGCTGGCCGATGGCGGCATGGTGGCGGCAGATGCCTGGCGCGTCATCGCGCTGTGCCTTGTCTGCCTGTTCGCGGGCATGGCCCTGGTGTCGGCGGGCGAGCTGGTTGCCCATCTGGCCGACAACCGCCTCACCCACGGGCTGCGCCTGTCGGCCATGCAGCGGCTGGCGCGTGTGCCGCTGGGCTGGTTCACCGAGCGGGCCTCGGGCCAGGTCAAGCAGGCCATGCAGGACGACGTGGCCACCCTGCACGAGCTGACCGCGCACTTCTACACCACGGTGGGGCGCGGCGCGGGCACGGTGGCCGCTTCTGCGGTCTACCTGGTGGCCATGGACTGGCGCATGGCCCTGGTCTCGGCCCTGCCGTTCGGCATCTTCTTTCTGGTGATGCGCCATGCCATGCAGGCCAGCAGTGCCCACATGCCGGCCTTTGGCGCGGGACTGGCGCGCATCAACAACGCGGTGGTGGAGTTCGTGCACGGCATTCCCGTGGTCAAGGCCTTTGGCGCCAGCGGGCGCGCCCATGGCAGCTACCGCGAGGCCGTCGATGGCTTTACCGATGCCTTCCTCGGCTTTGCGCGTCCGCTGGTGTCGGCGCGCGCCAATGCCAATGCGCTGATCGCGCCCGTGGCCGTGCTGGGGGTGGTGCTGGCCTTTGGCACGCTGTTCACGGCCCTGGGCTGGATGGCGCCCGTGGACGTGCTGCCCTTTGCCCTGGTGGCGCCGGGCATCAGCGCGCCGCTGCAGCTGCTCAGCTTCAACCTGCATGCGCTCAACCACGCCACGGGCGCCGCCCAGCGCGTGCAGGCGCTGCTGCGCACGCCCGTGCTGGAGCAACCGGCCGCCGATCAATGCAGGCTGCCCCAAGGCTGCGAAGTCCGCTTCGAAGGCGTGGGCCATGCCTACGAGGCGGGGCATGACGTGCTCAAGGGCATGGATTTCACGCTCAGGCCCGGCACGGTGACCGCCGTGGTCGGTGCCTCGGGCGCGGGCAAGTCCACGCTCGCCCGGCTGCTGCTGCGCTTCTTTGACCCGAACGAAGGGCGCATCACGCTGGGCGGGGTGGACCTGCGGCAGATCGAGACCGCACAGCTGTACCGCCACCTGGCCTTTGTGCTGCAGGACGTGCGCCTGGTGCATGCCAGCGTGCGCGAGAACATCGCACTGGGCCGGCCCTCGGCCAGCGCGCAGGAGGTGGAAGAGGCGGCGCGCGCCGCCCACATCCATGAACGCATCCTGGCGCTGCCGCGCGGCTATGACTCGGTGATCGGCGAAGACGCCCAGCTGTCCGGCGGCGAACAGCAGCGCCTGAGCATTGCGCGCGCCGTACTGCTGGACGCGCCCGTGCTGGTGCTGGACGAACCCACGGCCGCTGCCGATGCCGAGAGCGAGGCTGCCATCCAGCAGGCCCTGTCGCGCCTGGCCGCCGGACGCACCCTGCTGGTCATCGCCCACCGGCTGGACACCGTCATGCATGCGGACCAGATCCTGGTGGTGGAAGGCGGAGTCATCCGCGAGCGCGGCCGCCATGCCGAGCTGCTGGCGCTGGGCGGACGCTACGCACGGCTGTGGGCGCTGGGCGGGTACGAGTCACAGCCCTCCCAATCCCTGCCTTCCACCCCCGCCCTGGCCCCGGAGCTGCCCCCATGCTGAAGACCCTGATGCAACTGCTGGGCGACGACGCCCGGCTTTTCCGCCGCTATGCCTGCATGGCCGTGCTGCATGGCCTGCTCAGCGGCCTGGTTGTCACCGCTCTTGTGCCCGTGCTGTCGAGCCTGCTGGCAGGCGATACGCGCGGCGCCGCAGCCTGGCTGGCCGTGCTGCTGGCGGGCGTGGTGCTGTGCTGGGCCTGGCAGCGCCAGGTGGAAAAAGCCGGCCTGGGCCTGGGCGCCGCCGTTCTGCGCGTGGCGCGCCATCGGCTTGGGGACCATGTGGCCCGCCTGCCCGTGGGATGGTTCACCCCCGAGAACACGGCCCGGCTCAACCACGTCGTTTCGCAGGGAATGATGGAAGTGGCCCAGCTGCCGGCCCATGTGTTCACGCCCGTGTTCAGCGGCGCCGTGGCGCCCGTTGCCGTGGTGGCCGCGCTGTGTGCCATGGACTGGCGCATGGGCCTGATTGCGCTGCTGGCGCTGCCGCTGCTGGCCGGCGTGCTGCTGGTCACCGCGCACCTGGGCCGCCGTGCCGACGAACGCCTGCAGCGCAGCATGGCCGGCGCCAGCCAGC
Organism: Delftia sp. WY8; assembly: GCF_018437695.1. NCBI lineage: Bacteria > Pseudomonadati > Pseudomonadota > Betaproteobacteria > Burkholderiales > Comamonadaceae > Delftia > Delftia sp. WY8. Next base: position 1,353,079 of record NZ_CP049795.1, on the reverse strand, counting down.
GCATGGTGGAGTTTGCGCAGGCGCAGTCCGTGCTGCGCGCCTTCAATGGCGAAGGCGGCGGCACGCGCTGGCTGGAGCAGGCCCTGGGCCGGCAGCGCGCATCGGGCGCGCAGTCCATTCGCCTGGCGGCGCTGTCGGGCGTGCTCAATGGCTGGGCCGTGCAGGCCGTGTTTGCGGCCCTGCTGGTGGCCGGCGCGCTGTGGCTGGACGAGCGCCTGGGCGGCGTTGCAGCACAGGGCATGGGCATGGGAATGGAAGCCGCCATCCCCGTGATCGTGGCCCTGCTGCTGGCCTGCCGCCATGTCGATCCGCTGCTGGAGGTGGCCGGCTACGCCGACTCGCTGCGCGCTGCGCGCGTGCAGCTCGATGCCGTGCGCGACATCCTCGCGGTCCAGCCGCTGCCCGAGCCTGCCGTGCCCCAGGCGCCGCGCGATGCCTCGGTGGAGCTGCGCGATGTGGTGTTCCGCTACGCGCCGGGCCAGCCCGAGGTGCTGCGCGGCCTGAGCCTGCGCGTGGAGCCGGGCTCGATGACGGCGCTGGTGGGGGCCTCGGGCTCTGGCAAGTCGTCCGTGCTGCGGCTGGTCGCACGCTTTTTCGATGTGCAGCAGGGCAGCGTTCTGGTGGGCGGCATCGACGTGCGCCAGATCGCGGGCGAGCGGCTGGCAGGGCAGATCAGCCAGATCTTCCAGGACAGCTACCTTTTCCAGGGCTCCATTGCCGACAACATCCGCATGGGCCGCCCGCAGGCCAGCGATGCCGAGGTGATGGAAGCCGCCCGCCAGGCCGGCGTGGCCGAAATCATCGAGCGCCTGCCGCAGGGCCTGGACACGCCGGTGGGCGAGGGCGGGGCGCGCCTGTCGGGCGGCGAGCGCCAGCGCATCGCCATTGCCCGCGCGCTCATCAAGGATGCGCCCATTTTGCTGATCGATGAGGCCACGGCCGCGCTGGATGCCGAGAACCAGGCCGCCATCGCCCAGGCGCTGGCGCGGCTGCGCGGCCGGCGCACGCTGATCGTGATTGCCCACCAGCTGTCCACCGTGGCCATGGCCGACCAGATCATCGTGCTGGACCAGGGCCGCGTCAGCGAGCAGGGCACGCCGCAGCAGCTGGCACAGGCGCCGGGCCTGTACGCGCGCTTTCTGGCGCGGCGGCGCGCCGCCAAGGGCTGGCGCATTGCGGGAACGCGCACGGCAGCGGGCACGGGCACGGGTGAGGACCTCCGTTGAGCGAGCCTGCGAAGCCAAAGACAGGGACGCAGGTCCCGCGCCTGGCGCCGTGGCTGCTGCCCTTTGCCGCGCTGTGCTGCGCGTCCGTGCTCACCGGCGCGCGGCAGGTGGAATGGGGGCAACTGCTGTCGCTGTCGGGCGATGCCTGGCTTACCCTCACGGCCAGCCGCCTGCCGCGCCTGGCAGCGCTGGTGCTCACGGGGGTGGGGCTGTCGGTGTGCGGCGTCGTACTGCAGCAGATCGTGCAGAACCGATTTGTGGAGCCTGCCACCTGTGGGGGGCTGGATGCGGCCAAGCTGGGCATTCTGGTGTCGCTGACGGTGGCGCCCGCCTCGGCCTTCACCTCGGGCGCGTGGGGCGTGGCCTGGCGCATGGTGTTCGCGCTGGTGTTCTGCCTGGGCGCCAGCCTGCTGTACGTGGCCATCATCCGCCGCATGCGCCTGCGCAACCTGGTGCTGGTGCCCGTGGTGGGCCTGATGTACGGCAGCGTGCTCAGCGCCATTGCCGAGTTCCATGCCTTTCGCCACAACCTGCTGCAAAGCATGCAGGGCTGGCTGCTGGGCGACTTCTCGCGCATTGTGCAGGGCCACTACGAGATCATCTACCTCATCGTGCCCATCGTGGTGCTGACCTATGCGTTTGCGCACCGCTTCACCGTGCTGGGCATGGGCGAGGGCATGGCCACCAGCCTGGGGCTGAGCTATCCGGCGCTGGCCACGCTGGGCCTGGTGCTGGTGGCGGTCACCGTCTCGGCCACGGTCATCACCGTGGGCGCCATTCCCTTCGTGGGCCTGGTCATTCCCAACCTGGTGGCCATGCGATGCGGCGAGAACCTGGGCCGCACCCTGCCCATCGTCGCGCTCAGCGGCGCCTCGCTGCTACTGGCCTGCGACATCGTGGGCCGGCTGATCATGCACCCCTTCGAGGTGCCGATCGGCCTGACGGCGGGTAGCGTGGGCGGCGTGCTGTTCCTCGTGCTCATCCTGCGCAGAAGGCCGTGATGCGCAAGGCCTTGCCTCACACCACCGCGTGGATTGCGGCTGCCTTGGTGGTGGCCGCGCTGGCGGCCTGCTTCGTGCTGCTGGGCTCGGGGCTGGACTTCGGCTACGTCATTGCACGGCGGCTGACGCGGCTGTCGGCCATCGTCATCGGCGGCATCTGCATTGCGCTGTCGTCCATCGTCTTCCAGACGCTTGCGGGCAACCGCATCCTCACCCCCGCCATCATGGGTTATGAGGCGGTCTACCTGCTGCTGCAGGCGCTGCTGGTGCTGGCCATGGGCGTGCAAAGCCTGGTGGTGCTGGGCCCCAGCGGCAACTTCTGGCTGTCGGTGGCCTGCATGCTGGGCTACTCCTGGGCCCTGCACCGCTGGCTGCTGGGCGGGGGGCGCGACAACGTGTACTTCCTGCTGCTGCTGGGCCTGGTGCTGGGCATGGTGATAGGCACCTTCACGCAGTTCGTGCAGCTGCGCATCAGCCCGGGCGAATTCTCGGTGCTGCAGGGCTACAGCTACACCTCGTTCAACCGCGCCCGGCCCGCGCAGCTGCTGTGGTCGGCGCTGATCGTGGCCGTGGCCTGCGTGATCGTGCGGCGCAGCCTGCCCGTGCTGGACGTGCTGGCCCTGGGGCGCGAGCAGGCCATCTCGCTGGGCGTGCACTACCAGCGCCAGCTGCGCCTGCAGCTGGCGCTGATTGCCGCGCTGGTGGCGGTGTCCACCAGCCTGCTGGGGCCCACGGCCTTCATGGGCATCTTCGTGGCCCACATCAGCTATGCGCTGGCGGGCACGGCGCGCCACCGGGTCACGCTGCCGCTGGGCTGCGCCGTGGCCGTGTCCATCTTCCTCGCGGCGCAACTGGCGGTGGAGCATGTCTTCAACTACCGCACCTCGGTGGGCATCCTCGTCAACCTGGTGTGCGGCAGCTACTTCCTCGCGCTCATGGTGCGCGGGCGCGGCCGGGCCTGAGCCGAGCACCGGCGCCACCAAAAACACCCAACGCAATGCATCCCATTTTTCAGGAGAGAAAGCCCGTGACCCGTCTGTTCCGCGTTCCCCATCACGCTCCCATGTTGGCCCTGGCTGCTGCCCTGGCCCTGTCGGCCTGCGACCGGCCCGCCAACCCGTCGGCACAGGCCGCAGCGCCGCAGGCGGCGGGCGCCGGCGAGTTCAAGCCCGTCACCGTGCAGCACCAGCTGGGCACGACGGTGGTGGAGCGCCCGCCGCAGCGCGTGGCCGCGCTGGACATGAACGAGGCCGACTTCCTCGACCAGCTCGGCGTGCCCATTGCCGGCATGCCCAAGGACTTCGTGCCCCACTTCCTGGCCCGGTACAAGGACGATGCCAACGTGCAGGACCTGGGCTCCATCGTCCAACCCAACCTGGAGCGCGTGCATGCGCTCAAGCCCGACCTGGTGCTGATCTCGCCCATCCAGGCCAGCGCCTACCAGGAGCTTTCGGGCTTTGCGCCCACGGTGCATTTCGACGTGGACTTCAGGAACAGCGGCACCCGGCACCTGGACACCGTGCGCGATCACCTGCTGACCCTGGGCCGCATCTTCGGCAAGCAGGACCTGGCGCGCGCCAAGGCCGCCGAGATGGACGACAAGGTGGCCCAGGCCCGGCGCGCCACCGAAGGGCGCAAGGAGACGGCCCTCATCGTCATGCACAACAACGGCGCCTTCACCTCGTTCGGGCCGCAGTCGCGCTACGGCTTTGTCTTCAACGCGCTGGGCGTCAGGCCCGCCAGCACGGCGGCCGAGGCCGACCTGCACGGCCAGCCCATCTCCAGCGAATTCATCCAGCAGGCCAACCCGGACATCCTCTACGTGATCGACCGCACGGCCATCATGCAGCGCCGCCCGGGCATGGATGCTGCCGGCATGGACAACCCGCTGCTGCGCCAGACCAGCGCCTGGAAGAACAACCGCGTGGTCTTCGTCGATTCCGAGGCCTGGTACGTCACGGCGGCCAGCGTGACCTCGGTGAAGCTCATGGTCGATGACGTGCTCAAGGGCTACGGCGATGCGCCGGCAGCGGGCGCGGGCCCGGTGGCCGCTGCGGTTGCAAATTGATCGCATTCTCGATTGAGGGTTTGGCTTTCTCGTTCGGAAGACAAGGTGAAACACCCAACGCCTACCCGAATCGAAAGGAGTCCCGCATGGCACTACGCCATCCATCCCGCCCCGCGCACAACGGCGCATCGCGCGCCCTGCCGCACCCGGCCTTTGCCTGCAGGCACACGGCCATCGCCGTGCACATGCTCTGCATGGCGGGCCTGGCACTGGGGGGCCTGGCCGTGGCCATGCCGTCCGCGCTGGCGCAGGCGGCTGCCCAGGGGGCCGCATCTGGAGCCGCCTCCGGGGCGGCACCCGGCGAGGCCCGCCGCGCCTTCAGCATCCCGGCCGGCCCGCTGGGCCAGGCGCTCAACGCCTTTGCCGCATCGGCCGGCGTGGAGCTGACGGTGGATTCCAGCCTGCTGCAAGGCCGCAGCAGCTCAGGCCTGTCGGGCAGCTACAGCGTGGCCGAAGGCTTTGCCGAGCTGCTGCGCGGCCAGGGCCTGCGCGCCCTGCGCGAAGCCAACGGAAGCTACACCCTGGGCCGCGACCGCAACGCGGCAGCGCCCGTGGACGGCGGCGTGCTCATGCCTGCCGTCACCGTGCGCGCACAGGCTCAGCAGGCGCCGGAAGCCTATGCCGGCGGCCAGGTCTCCACAGGCGGCCGCATGGGCCTGCTGGGCGACAAGGACTTCATGGAGACGCCCTTCAACACCATCAGCTACACCGAAAAATTCATCGCCGACCGCCAGGCCCGCGACATCACCGACGTGATCTCCGCCGCCGACCCCACCGTGTTCAGCACGGGCATGACCGGCATCATCAGCGAGAACTACTCCATTCGCGGCTTCAGCTCCAGCATCGGCGATGTCACGTTTGGCGGGCTGTTCGGCGTGGCGCCGTTCTACCGCGCATCGCCAGAAATGTTCGAGCGCGTGGACGTGCTCAAGGGCCCCTCGGCCCTGCTCAACGGCATGCCGCCCGGTGGCTCGGTGGGCGGCACGGTCAACCTCGTGCCCAAGCGCGCGGGCGACGAGCCGCTGACGCGGCTGACCACCTCCTTCATGTCGGATGCGCAGCTGGGCGCCCACATCGACCTGGGCCGGCGGTTCGGCGAGCGCAAGCAGTTCGGCATCCGCTTCAACGGCGTGCTGCGTGACGGCGACGGCGCCGTGAACCACCAGGAAAAAGAGACCCGGCTGGCCTCGCTGGGCCTGGACTGGCGCGGCGACCGTGCCCGCCTGTCGGCCGACCTGTACAGCAGCGAGGACCGCACCGACGGCCTGAACCGCGGCATCAACCTGGCCGCAGGCCTGCCCGTGCCCAGGCCGCCCAAGGCCGACACCCTGCTCAACCCCAGCTGGGCCTTCTACGACACCAAGGACAAGGGCGCCATGGTGCGCGGCGAACTCGACCTGGGCGACCGCGTCACGGCCTATGCCGCCGTGGGCACCAGCAAGACCCGGTACCGTTCCACGGGGGCCTACCTGATCCAGGTCTTCAACACGGCCGGCGACTACCGCACCAACCTGGCCGACCTGGGCTTCGAGATGGACAAGAAGTCGGCCGAGGCCGGCCTCAAGGGCAAGTTCAACACGGCTGGCGTGGGCCACCAGTGGGCGCTCAACGCCACCTACTACACGCATACCGACAAGCAGTTCGGCCGCCGCAACGTGCTGGCCCAGGACTGGATCACCAACATCTACCACCCCATCTGGGGCCCGGCCACCAGCTTCAACGCGCCCCCGATCTCGCGCACCGAACTGCGGCTGACCAGCATCGGCGTGGCCGACACCCTGTCCTTCGCGCAGGACCGCGTGCAGCTCACCCTGGGCCTGCGCCGCCAGCAGGTGCTCAGCGACACCTTCAACGTGGCCACGGGCGCGCGCACCGCGCGCTATGACGAAGGCGCCACCACGCCGGCCGCCGCGCTGCTGGTGAAGGCCAGCGAGCGTGTCTCGGTCTACGCCAACTACATCGAAGGCCTGAGCCAGGGCGCCACCGCACCCATGACGGCGGCCAACGCGGGCGAAGTGTTCGCGCCCTACAAGTCCCGGCAAAAGGAGCTGGGCCTGAAGCTGGACCTGGGCGACTTCGCCCACACCTTCAGCCTCTATGAGATCCAGCGGCCCAACGGCTACACCGATCCCGTCTCCAACGTCTTCTCCTTCGGCGGCGAGCAGCGCAACCGGGGCGTGGAATGGGGCTTCTTCGGCAACGTGGCCACGGGCGTGCGCCTGATGGGCGGCATTGCCTACGTACAGCCCAAGCTCACCCGCACGGCAGGCGGCGTGAACCAGGGCAAGCTGGCGGCGGGCGTGCCCAGGCTGCAGGGCAAGCTGGGCGTGGAGTGGGACCTGCCCGCCGTGCAGGGCCTGACGCTGACGGCCAACGCCACCACGGCGTCCAGGCAGTACATCAATGCCGACAACTCGCTGTCCGTGCCGGGCCGCACCGTGTTCGACATCGGCGCGCGCTACGTGACCACGGCGGCCGGCCATCCGCTCACGCTGCGCGGCAGCATCACCAACGTGGCCAACAAGGCCTACTGGGCCACGCCGCTGTGGACCAGCCTCGGGCTGGGCGCACCGCGCACCTTCATGCTGTCGGCCACGGTTGATTTCTGAGCGATGACAGGGCGGCTTGCCTTCCATCAAGCCGCACCGAGCCTGCGCTGCCGCCCTGCGGGCTATAAACTAGCCCGGTCGGGCGGCAAAGCGTGCCAGCCCCCTTGCCCTCCCGCCGTATACCAGGATGACAGACGCCTATGGACAGCCGCAATGACAGCATGGACCTGAGCGACGACAGCGTTTTCGAGAGCGCTGCGGAGTTGTTCCGTGCCATGGCGGCGCCCGTGCGCCTGAAGATCATCAGCGTGTTGTGCAATGGCGAGAAGAACGTGACCGAGCTGCTCGCCAGCATCGCCACCACGCAGCCCAACATGTCCCAGCACCTGAACACGCTGTACCAGGCCGGCGTGCTGGGCCGGCGCCGCGAAGGCGTCAGCATCTACTACTTCATCGCCAACGAGCAGGCTGCACAGATGTGCTGCGCCATCTGCACCCAGGTCGCCATCGAGCAGGGCTGAGTGCCGCAGCCTGGCAGGGGCGACTCGGCTAGGATGCCATCCATGCCGCCCACACCCACCCTGGTCCAGCCCCTGCCGCTCGATGCCGACGGCATCCTCGCGCTGGCAGCGCGCTCCATGTTCCAGCTGTTCTCCACCATGAGCCAGGGCATGTTCCTGGCCGACAGGGCGGGGCGCATCGTCTGGGTCAACGAGGGCTACCAGCGCTTCCTGCCCGACCTGGGCGTGGCCTCGGTGGATGAGTTCCTGGGCCACATGGTCGAGGACGTCATTCCCAACACCCGCATGCGCCGCGTGCTGGAAACCGGCGAGCCCGTGCTCATCGACCTGCTCACCAACCGTGCCGGCACCTTCGTGGTCAGCCGCATCCCGCTCAAGGACGATGCGGGCGCGGTCATCGGTGCCATCGGCATCGTGCTCTTCGACCAGCCGGAGACCACGCTGCAACCCCTCATCAGCAAGTTCGCCGTTCTGCAGCGCGACCTGGACGAGGCCCGCCGCGAGCTGGCGGCCCAGCGCAACCGCAGCCTGCGCGTGGCCGTGCAGGGCGAGCGCCGCGCCAAGTACAGCTTTGCCAGCTTTGTCGGCAGCAGCCCGGCCGCCGTGGAGGTCAAACGCCAGGCGCGCCGCGCAGCCCAGTCGCTCAGCCCCGTGCTGCTGCTGGGCGAGACCGGCACCGGCAAGGAGCTGCTGGCCCATGCCATCCACGCCGCATCGGCCCGCAGCGGCGGCCCCTTCGTCACCGTCAACATCGCCGCCGTGCCGGACGCCTTGCTGGAGGCCGAATTCTTCGGCGTTGCCCCTGGCGCCTACACCGGCGCAGACCGCAAGCCGCGCGACGGCAAATTCAGGCTGGCCGACGGCGGCACGCTGTTCCTCGACGAAATCGGCGACATGCCCCTGAACCTGCAGGCCAAGCTGCTGCGCGCGCTGCAGGAAGGCGAGATCGAACCGCTGGGCTCCAACCAGCTCGTGCGCTTTGACGTGCGCGTGGTCGCTGCCACCTCGCGCGACCTGCCGCAGATGGTGCGCGACGGCCGCTTCAGGGAAGACCTCTTTTACCGCCTGCACGTGCTGCCCATCCGCGTGCCCCCGCTGCGCGAACGCAGGCGCGACATCCCGGCACTGGTCGAAGTCCTCTCCGAAGAACTGGCCCTGCGCAACGACATGCCCCCGCCCGAACTGCTGCCCGACGCCCTGGCCCTGCTGGCCGGCCAGACCTGGCGCGGCAACATCCGCGAGTTGCGCAACGTGCTGGAGCAGGCCGCCATGCGCAGCGAAGACACCGCCATCAACGCAGAGCAACTGCGCGAAGTGCTGCGCTCATCAGGAGTGGAACCCGCCGCCCCCGCGCCGGGCCCCGAGACTGCACCCGCGCCGTCCCCTGCCCACAACAGCCCCGCCGACACCGACCTGCTGCGCCCCCTGGCCCAGCAGGTGGCCGAGCTGGAACGCAAGGCCATCACCGCCACCCTGGCCGCCAACAGCGGCAACAAGCTGGCCACGGCGCGCCAGCTGGGCATCTCGCGGGCCACGCTGTATGACCGCATGGCGGTGCTGGAGCTGGGGGGCTGAGTCACCCGCCATCTGCAGGCCGTACCGTGGCCAAGAGGCAGGGCGATTCCTGCTGTTCCCCATCCCGGAGCCCATCCCGGAACCCAGTCCGTGAACATGAAAAACCTCCTTACCCGCCTCAAGACCGCATTCAGCAAGCCTGCCCCAGAGCCCGCTCGCCCACAGGAACACCAGCAACACCAGCAACACCAGCGCCAGCAGCAGGAACCCCAGGCGGATGCTGCAAAGGACGAAGTACTCATCAACGCCTACTGCACCGTCTGGGACCTTCCTGCGCTTGACTTTCCGCACACGCTGGCCGGGCGCCGCGATCTGTCGTACCCCGAGCTGGCACCGCATCTTTCCGGCTTTGTCGGCTATGTGCTGGGGCGCGGCGATGGGCAGATGACGCGCAACCGCTACCACGCCATGCGCCATATCCAGCGCGTACAGCAGCACCTGAGCCTGGGCGTTGCGCCGGAGCAGCTCGATGCCTTTGCCGGCTGGGCGCAGCGCGCCAACGCCATCGCATTTCTGGCGGACGGCAGCATCCGCGACCCGCAGGGCCGCATCCTGTTGGCCGCCAACGGCGCCGAGCCCGATGAACAGGCCGCGCTGCCCTATCCGCAGCAGGCCTGGCAGCGCAAGCAGCGCAGCGAGCAGACGCTGGCGCAGCGCGGCTTCACGCCAGCGGCCAGCCTGCCGCCGCTGATCTCCGAGCCCGAACTGCGCATGCGCGCGCCCGACGAGATCGCCGCACGCGCCTTTGCCCTGCTGGCCGTGGCCGTGCGCGCCGAATCGCTGAACGAAACAATGAACAGTGGCGAACCGCTCACGCCCGACGAGCTGTTCCAGCGCCTGCCAGCCGCCCAGGCCGCGCTCACTCCCAACGAGCGCGACTTCATGGCCACTGCCCAGCCCTCCGAAGAGGCCATCGCCAAGTTCGGCTGGCGCTACGAAGCCGCGTACTTGCTGGAATGGGCGCTGGGCCTGGTCGATACGCTGCCGTTCCCCGATGCCATCTGCGACGTGCCGCTCACCTCGCGCGTCCTGCTGCAGGCCGGCGACCTGCAAGGCGCCCTGCATGCCGCACGCATGCGGCCCGACAGCGAAATCCTCGACGCCCTGGACCAGCACTACCGCCTGCACTGGATCGTGCGCCAGGCCCAGGTGCAGCAGCAGCCCGCGCCCGCGGGGCTGAACGCCGACGTGCTCATGGAGCGCCACCACGCCCTGAACTGGCTGGTGCGCTTCGAGGGCAATGACTGGGATGACGTGGACACGCCGACCTGAGCACGTGGCATGGCCGCACGGCCGGCCCTCTTTTTATTCCTGTTTGAGATTGAAACTCATTCAACTGTCTATACTCGCCGCTTCGCAGCCCCCGGCACCGCCTGCCGTTGGGCCAAGGCGGCCGGGCATGGCCATCCGTTGACTGATCCGTTGTTGGCTCCCGTGGTCGTACGCTATTACCGAGAACTGCTGAGGTTCCTGCAAAGGGCCGTCAAGGATCGCGACACGGCCGAGGATCTTGCTCAGGAAAGCTATGCGCGCCTGCTGGCCGTGCAGCGCTCTGGAGAGGGCATTGCCGAACCGCGTGCCCTGCTGTACCGCACAGCGCGCAACCTGGTGATCGACCAGTACCGCCGCAGCGAGGTGCGTGGAGCGCATGCGCCGCTGGATGCCGGGCCGCAGGGCGCGGAGCAGGCGCAGGGCGCGGATGACCTGGCCGGCCCCCAGGCCTGCGAGCCCGAGATCGCCGCCATGTCCTCCCAGTCCGTGCAAGCGCTGCTGGCCGCCATCGGCGCCTTGCCGCTGCGCTGCCGCGAGGCCTTCATCCTGCACAAGTTCGACGGCATGTCCCAGGCGGAAGTGGCCCGGCACATGGGCATCTCCACCACCATGGTCGAGCGCCACATCAAGCTGGGCATGCAGGCCTGCCGCGCCTGCCAGGACCGCATGGACGGCACGCCTGCGCCCGCCGCATCGCCCCGGCCGGGAGACGCTCGATGAGGCCAGACCTTGCATGGCCTGCGCGGACTGCGGCCTGTGCCCTCACCCCGTATGCCCCGCACGCGGGGTTGGGTTCGCGGCTGTCCGTGCGTCTGCTTCCCTGTAGCCTGCGTCATTCGCATGACTGAACACCTCCCCCCAGCCCGGCCCACCGATGCCAGCCGCAGCGCCGATGCCCAGGCGCTGGACTGGTTTGCGCAATTCAGCCAGCAGCCGCAGGCCGCCTTCGATGATGCGGACTTCCAGGCCTGGCTGGCCGTCGATCCGGACCACCGGGCCGCCTTCGAGCGCTGGCAGGCCGACTGGCGCCGCCTTGATACGCTGCCTGACACCGCCGTCCAGCAGCTGCGTCGCCAACTGGCTGCCGACAAGGCCGCGGACCTGCTCGGGCAAAGGGCGCAGCCACGGCCCGCCCCCGCTGTCCAGCCAGCCCGGCCAGCATGGTCCGCTCCGCTGGCCTGGCTGCGCGGCTGCACGGCCGCCGTGCCCCGTGCCGCGCTGGCGGCCGCCGTGCTCCTGGTGGCCGGTGGCGCGGGCCGCATGGCCTGGGAGCATTGGCAGAGCCGGCCCCTGTTTGTCCAGGACTACGCCACCGGGCGCGGCCAGCAGTTGAACGTGGAGCTGCCCGACGGCAGCCGCTTGCGGCTGGACACCGCCACCCGCGTGCATGTGGCGCTGTACCGCCAGCGGCGCGAAGTGCGCCTGCCCGAAGGGCAGGCCGTCTTCCAGGTGCACGGCGATGCGGACCGGCCCTTCGATGTGCTCGCCGGCAGCGTGAAGGTCACCGTGGTCGGCACCCAATTTGCCGTGCGCCACACGGCCGGCAGCCCGGTGCAGGTGGCCGTGCAGGAAGGGCAGGTGCGGGTGTCTGCGGCCGGCCCTTCCGATGCCGTGCTGCTCACTGCGGGCCAGCAGGTGCAGGCCGATGGCGATGGCCGCCTCTCGGCTGTCGGCGCCGTGCCGCCTGCCGGCATCGCGCCCTGGCGCGACGGACGCGTCAGCTTCGACAACGTGCCGCTGTCGCAGGCGCTGGCGGAATTCGAGCGCTATGGCCCCACGCGCCTGGCGGTGCGCGATCCTGCCGTGGCCGCCATGCGCCTGTCCGGCACCTTCGACCCGCGCCGCCTGGACAACTTCCGCAAGGCCCTGCCCAAGGTGCTGCCCGTGCGCCTGCTCGACCCCCAGGGTGGGGAAGGCGCGCAGACCCTCATCGTCGCCGCGCCCTGAGACGGGCGCTGCGAGTTCCTCAAAAATTTTTCACGGGCGGGTTGGGGTTTTGCCGTGCCGTGCGTCTACCTGAGAAGGATTCGTATTCGCAGCCTTCCGGAGATTTCCCTCATGCCCCGTTCCAGTTCCATTTCCATTCCCGGCTCCATTCCCGGTTCCGTCCTCTTCACCCCCGTCCCGCTGGCCCTGGCCACGGCCTTGCTGCTGGCCACCATGGCCGCGCCGTCCCGCGCCCAGTCCCAGGCTCCGTTGCAGGCGCTGCCTGGCGCGGGCGGCGCGTCGGCCATGGCCTCCGTGCCGGTGCAGATCCGCATCGCCTCCCAGCCCCTGGCGCAGGCACTGGACACGCTGGCCCGCCAGGCTCGGCTTGAATTGATGGTGCAGCCCGCACTGGTGGAGGGCAGGACCGCACCCGCCGTGGAAGGCCGCCTGAGCGCTTCCGAGGCATTGGGCCGCCTGCTGGCCGGCACCGGCCTGTATGCGGAAATCGACGGCAGCGCCGTCATCGTGCGGCGCATGCCCCAGGGGGCGGCCACCGGCTCGCTCACCCTTGCGCCCGTCAACGTCTCGGCCAAGGCAGAGCGCAGCGCCATCACCGAGGGCTCCGAATCCCTGGCCGCGCGCGCCATCAGCATCACCAAGGGCGACCAGGCGCTCAAGGACATACCGCAATCTGTCAGCGTGCTCACGCGCCGCCAGCTGGACGACCAGGGCATCACCGACCTGCGCGTGGCCGCCAACAACGTCACCGGGACCGTGGGCGTCAAGGGCGTGGGGCAGGGCATGGTGCTTTCGGCCCGGGGCTTCCAGATCGACGCCTGGCAGTACGACGGCGTCGCCATCCCCCGCAACAACTACGCCCTGGGCAACTGGGGCACCGAAGGCATGGTCTTCTATGACCGGCTGGAAGTGCTGCGCGGCGCCTCCGGCCTGCTGCAGGGCACGGGCAGCCCCGGCGGTGCCGTCAACCTCGTGCGCAAGCGCGGGCAGGCGGAGCGCACCGTCGCCATCACCGCCCGTGCCGGCTCGTGGGACCGCTACGGCCTGCAGCTCGATGCGGGCGGGCCCCTGAACAGCGAAGGCACCCTGCGCGGCCGCGTCGTGCTGGACGAATCGCGCAGCCACTCCTTCGTGGACTACGTCAACGACCGCACGCGCTCCCTGTACGCCGCCCTTGACTACGACATCAGCCCCGACACCACCGTGGGCCTGGGCATCAGCCACTCCGACAGCAACGGCCGCCCCATGATCCGGGGCCTGCCGCGCTTTGCCGATGGACGCGACCTCGGCCTGCCGCGCTCCACCTTCGTCGGCGCCTGGTGGAACCGGGCCAGCATAGAACAGACCACCTTCTATGCCGACCTGGACCACCGCTTCAACGCCGACTGGAGGCTCAAGGTCTCCACCCTGCGCATGAGCGAGAAAAACACCTCCGCCCACCAGCGCATGCACGGCAACGTCGCGGCCGACGGCAGCGGCCTCACCTATGCCAACTGGGTCACCGACTTCGACTCCACCAAGGTCGGCCTGGACGCCTTCGTCAACGGCCGCTTCCAGGCGCTGGGCCTGCGCAATGAAATCACCGTGGGCGCCAACTACTCCCGGTACAAATCCAACGACATGTATGCGCGCACCTTCACGCCGGGCGGCAACATCTTCAACATCGACCACAACCGGCCCTGGCAGAACCTGGACACCATCATGGCCGGGGGCGGGATCAAGACCCTGCCACGGTACGACGTGGAGCAAAAAGGCATCTACGCCAGCTGGCGTGCCAAGCTGGCCGAGCCGCTGACCGCCATTGCGGGCGCACGCGCCAGCTGGTACGACTACCTCTACAGCGTGCCCCTGTCCAACGCCCGCACCTCCATCACCGCCTCGGGCGAGATCACGCCCTATGCGGGCCTGGTCTATGCGCTCACGCCCCAGTGGTCGGCCTACGGCAGCTACACCAGCGTCTTCGAGCCGCAGTCCGAGCGCACCGTGGCCGGCAACGTGCTGGACCCCATCATCGGCACCAACTACGAAATCGGCCTCAAGGGCGAACTGCTGGACGGGCGCGTCAACACCTCGCTGGCCCTGTTCCGCTATGACCACAAGAACCGCGCCGTCAACGACGTAGCCTCCGGCATGGCCTGCGACGACTGGTACTGCTCCACCGCCTCGGGCAAGGTGCGCAGCCAGGGGCTGGAAGCCGAAGTCAGCGGCGAAGTGCTGCGCGGCCTGCAGCTCATGGCCGGCTACACCTACAACACCACCAGGTTCCTCAGCGACCCCGTCAACCAGGGCAAGGTCTTCAGCACCTGGACGCCCCGGCACATGCTGCGCGCCTGGGCCGCCTATCGCCTGCCCGGTCAATGGAGCCGCCTGAACGTGGGTGCCGGCTTCACTGCACAGACCCATACCTTGGGCTATGACCGCTCCTTCAAGGTCCCCGGCTTCACCGTCTGGAACATGCGCCTGGCCTACCAGCTCACCCCCGAAGTCAGCCTTGCCATGAACCTCAACAACGTCTTCGACAAGCGCTACTGGATCCCCGGCTTTGCCGAGCAAAACGGCAACAACGACTTCGGCGACCCGCGCAACGTCATGTTCACGCTCAAGTACACGCCGCGCATCTGAGAGGCAGGCGGGCCACCGTCAGGCCGGTGCGGTCCTGGCTCCAAGCGTGACAGTGCCAAGCCAACGGCATGGGTGCCATGGCCCGTCGGCATTTTGCAGATGGCAGGACCCGTCGGCTTGCACCTGGATCCGGGTGGGGTATCCGCTGGACCAGGGGATGGTCCAGTCGAAGGGCAGGACCAGCAGGGCCTGGGGCGGTGCCATGGCTTGTATGTCCAGTGGCTGCCACGTGTCGGGTGCAACGCAATCTTCGGTGCACGGCAAAGGCAGTTGCGGCTCGTAGCCCACCACCCAGGCCCAGAAAATGCCGGGCTTGGGGCCGTCACATTCCGGCGACTCCAGCATTAGCAATGCACTTCCTGCCTGCTCCACCGCATGGGCGCAGAGCAAGTGTGTCTCGGCGCATTGCGCATGTGCCTGCACGTTGCAATCGGGCATCAGCACATCGAGGATCTGCGCCATCTCCTGCACGCCGGCAACAGCGGGCAGGTGAGTGGGAAGCTGCAGGAACAGCCAGCTTCGCTGCTCCAGCACCACGGTGCACCGGCGAACGCACCACCAGACGCCATAGGGGTCGGCCGGGGCAACGGGGTCGGATGCCATTGGCAGCTGTGTCCAACTGGTGTGGCCCGATTCCGTGCGTCTCCTGTATTGCCAGTGCTCATCAAAGCGCAGGCCGCAGATGAGGCGGTGATCGAGACGGATGCCTTCCTGCGGAACCTCCCGCTCACATGGCTCTGGTGCGTCGTCGGGCTTTTGCATTATTCGGATCCGGAAAGGCCGCCGTTGCCGGCGCTGTGGTTGTCCGACTGCGCCACGGTAATGGCCCCGATGCACCGGTACCGGCCCCGGCGCGCATCGATGCCATCCACACCGCACAGCCCTTCGCCATCCACCGTCATCCTCAAGGCGTGGTTCCTTGTCAGGGGAGATTTCGAGCCGAAGGGCCAGATCAGCAGGGCGCGAGGACGCCCGGGCACGTCAAAGGCCGAAGTGCGCTTGGCGCGCTTGAACTTCTCATGCATTTCCACGCCGACCACCCAGGCCCAGAAAACGGGTGGCGCGCCAACACTCAAATCTTCGGCCTGCAACTGCAGCAAAGAGCAGCCATTGGCAAGCAGCGCATCGGTGCTGCGCAGCAGCGGCGCCTGTGCCGTGCTCTCGTCGAGCACCTTGACGTTCCAGTCCGCAAGCATTGCGCCCAGGGCCAATGCCACATCGCCACATTCCGGCTGCACAGGCAGGCCCGGGGGCAGATGCACGGAATGCCAGGGCATGCGATTGAGCACCGCAACGCACTGGCGCACGCACCACCACGCGCGCTGTGGATCTGCTGCAGCCACGCCGCCTGCGCGGGTTGCCGGCAGTCGCGCCCAATAGCGACGGCCTGACGGCATGCGCGCCGCGTACGTCCACAGCCCGTCAAAGCGCAGCCCAGGGGTGAAGCGGTGGGTGACGTGCGCGGTCTCAGCCATGTGGAGCCTTGTGGTGGTGGACTTCAACACAGTGCGGGCCCCGTCAATGGCCCTGCATTGCCGCGTTGCGCGGGCGACCACGTGATTGCGGCAAGGCAGCGGCACTCGCGCCACTGCCCGGCAATGCCGTCCACATCGCAATGCCCGTCGTGGTTCATCTGCACCCGCGCCGCATAGCAGCAGGCCCAAGGCATGCTCCAGCCAAAGGGAATGGCGAGTAGCGCGGCAGGGCTTGGCGCACGGCATGACGGCCATGGCTTCACCGGCGCGGGCAGCATTCTCTGATGCATCTCCACGCCAATCACCCAGGCCCAGAACGTGCTCTGCGGGCGCCGGTGCAGCGCCTCTGACTGCAGTTGCAGCACGGCCCCGCCGCCCGCCAGCAGCGCCCGGGTGCAGGACTGCAGCGGGCTGTGCCCGGCTCCTGCGCTGAGCTGCACCTGCCAACGCGGCATCAGCGCGTGCAGAGCCAGCGCCACAACTTCCGGCCCCGGCCGCAAGGGCATGCCTGGCGGCAGATCCACCGATTGCCACATCTCCCGCCGCAGCACGGCAGCGCAGCGCCGCACACACCACCAGGCGCCATGCGGATCGGCTCTGCCCGCATCCGGCTGCCCCAGCGGCAGCCGCGACCAACAGGCCCGCCCCGATGGCGCGCGGGCGGCGTACTTCCAGCGCGCGGCGAAGTGCAGGCCGGGAGTGAAGTGGTGGGTGATGTGCATCGCTTCACTCATCGGTTTTGCGACTTTGGCCTGGGTGAACTGATCCGAAGGGTGTCTCGATACCGCAGCGGGCACCGATGCGCATGAGCGCCATACCCAAAGATGTTCGTGGTTCCTTGGTCTTGCCCAGTGCGAGGTCAGAAATCGTTGCTTGACCGCAGCCCACTTCGCGGGCGATCTGGCTTTGACTGACACCCTTCGCTGCAAGCTTGGCGAGGTAGTCTTTCCATTGCATGCACGCAGTCTAACGTTTAATCGTTAAAAGACAAACGATATATCGTTATCGGTTTTCCGTAAGCTTCGGCGCTATGTCCACAGATTTCGCCAAGCGTCTTAAAGCAGCTCGTGCTCATGCAGGTCTTACTCAAGAGGAGCTCGCCGCAAAGGCAGGGTTGAAGCAGTCCTCCATTGGGGATCTTGAGTCGAAGGGACATGGTTCCAAGCGGACTGCCACGATGGCAGCAGCGTGCGGAGTGAGCGCTCTTTGGCTGGAAAGCGGCGAGGGGATGATGACGCCTGACGAGGCGGCGATGCTTGCTCAGCTTCCCTGCGGAATTCGGCGATACCCGGTGCTTACTTCCAGCCAGGCCGTTGCCCGAAGTGAAGCCGTCGAGGGCTTGGAGAGCCTGGGCACGGAAGTCTCTGCCAACGATGCGTCAGTTCATGCGTTCTTCCTCCAGTTGGCTGGAAACTCCATGACTCCGGAGTTCCGTGAAGGAGACCGTGTACTGATCGATCCAGGTGTCAAGCCTCAGCCTGGAGACTACGTGGCCGCCCAGGCGGGAAAGACCGAAGCCCTGTTTCGGAAATACCGGCTACACGGAAACGATAGGCTGGGTAATGAGGTGTTTGAGCTGATCCCGCTCAATCAAGACCATCCCGTCATGCGCAGTGACGAACATGGGCTTTCTGTGATCGGAACCATGCTGGAGTTGCGGCGGAAGTTTCCGCGCCCTTGAGCCTAGGATCTGCCAGTTTGTGCAACTCCGTGAACGCCGCCTTGGAAAGCAATGCGACACGGAGCATCTCCTCCGGACTGGTCAACCGGCTTGGCCGGTCGTCCGAGCACCAAGGCTCAAGCCGGCCGAGCGACGGGTTTCGATGCCGAGCACACCCGAGGCATCGGGGCATCATTGGTTGGATTGCCAGACGAGGCATTGATAGCAGCGAACGGTTGGGCAAGCACCGGTGGGTGGCGGAGAAGACGCATAGCTGGTTTGCAGACTTTGGCAAGCTGAGAATCCGCTTTGAACGAAGGCTGGATATCCACGAAGCATTGCTGAAACTGGCGGCAGCGATCATCTGCGCACGCTTCGTGGATTGGTAGTGCTAGCCAGACTTATAGCGAGTGAGACCAATTGATGACAGAAGGAGAATTCTCATCGCTGAGTGAGTCATTCATCCATTGAGTACCAGGATTGGTACTTTCTAGACGTGGCTGGCGGACCGTCCCGCTTGTCGTGCTGATTGCAGGAAACGCATAGCAATTGCAGATTGGTGATATCGTTGAGTCCCCAGTTCGACAGGGAAACGATGTGATCGTAGTTTCCAACGTTGTCAATATTCATGAGTCCCGTTAGGTCTCTTTCGCAGAACACGCAGCACCCACGATCGCGAAAAAAAACGGCACGCTTCGCCCACATCGGGGGGCTTACCCGTGCAATCTTCCCATTGGTTGAAAGTAGCGAGCGATCAAGTGTTTCGGCTTCATCCCAATTCGCCATTTCCAAAATACCCGAGAGATATGAATTAAAATTCATCATCAGCTCACGATTTTGAAAAAGAACGTGAAAGACCTCATCTACCGTTTGCTTTATGAGATCTTCGTATGCCGCAGACATCCATATCTCATTCATGTATTCGTAAATATCATTCGCATCGGTATTTTCGAAATTTTTTCCCTTGTCCTTAAGAAACGTAAACAGAGTGAGATGATCAATGCCATGATATTCAAAGGCGTGCTCGATGGGCAGTTTGTGTGGCTTTAGATCGGCAATTGCGAGAGGCATGCTTTTGAAATTTGCGTAGATTGCCTTTTGCTTTTCAATATCAAAACCTTCAGCTTGTTCTGAGTGGAGTATCTGTGCGGCAAAGCTGATGAATTGATGCAGCATCGAGTGCTTTGCATAGGGCGCGAGCCAAGTGGACCACTGTTGATCGCAGTGGAATCCCTCCAATAGAGGCGCATGGTCGAATGTGTCCTTCAATAGGCCGCTGACAAAATCACAGATGCTGTAGGTCTCATAGAATTTAGCCACGATACGCATCGTCTAGTCCTTCTCAATCATTGGCCGTTGGGATATATCCGATAGCCGTCCACCCAGCATATTGTCTCGTTATCATGGTTGCAAAGCAGGTTCGGCGACTGGAGTTCCGTGTCATGAATTGACGAATCCATATAAGAGGCGGTTTCGCGATTGATCCTATGTGCGGCTAACTGGCGGCGTACGCTTGTGTGTTTTTTTTCGCAGCATCGCTATTTCAGCATCCATGCTTTTCCATGTTGCAGCAATATCTATGTTCACAGGTATAAAAACTTCAAAATCCAATCTTTCTCCGTTAGGGAGCCATAACTCAAGAAGCGCGTTGCCAATGATATTCTTTCGCAGGTCGACAACCGCGATGGCATCATCTGTCGACATAGGGTTGTCAGACAATCTATAGTTCAGTTGACCCAAAATTACGTGGGCGCGGTTTTCTGAAAAGTCAAGCACAAAGCCAAGCGTGATTGAGTCCGATGGGTTGCTTGCCGTAATAAATAGCTTCCCTCCTTGAACTTCACGGACCCGTAAGGAAAGCGACGAAAATGTCGCTACCGGAGCTTGTGGCCAACGCGCCAAACCGACTATCAACCCCTGCAGACCGACGCTGCGCCTTGATACATGTACCTTTTCCCGTAAGGCTCGCGCCACCGGTTCAGGGACAAACTGCGCGACAGCTTCTAGCCGGTCGCGGTCGCGATGGACGACCATCTCGTCAGGCACTCCAAGTTCATACGCGATGTATTGTCTTGCCAGCGCCTCCATGACCGTCAGATCCTGTTCCAACCTTCTCCGATCTTCCGGTACGTCGGGATCACCTCGTCCATCGGCAAATTGAGCGTGCGCGACGGCGCATCTTCCGCTGTCATAAATGTGCTTGCCAACGTCGGCCACCTCGGAACTCAGCGCTCTGACGCGTGCGCCAGCGTCGCCTTCCAAGACAGGCAATGCCTCCGCGATCCAAGCCACTCGCAAGGCGCTGCGGTCAAACTGAGATTCGATGACTTTGAAGAAGCTTAGAAACGCGTAACCTACGTGAATTTGGCGAAGACGTAAGCCTTCTCGCCAGAAGGCAAGGGCCCGCCTCGTTCGCTCATCTCGGATCAAAGGCAGATAGTTGCATTCGAAGCCATGAGGCCCGCATGCAATCATCGTGCTTTGGCCCTGTCCCTCCGAGTAAAGGTTCGCATGGCTACCGGCCACGTAACCGCCAACATCCACGTATCCCCGTTTGAACCAGCCAAGAATGGATGCGAAACGAAGAATTTTTCCCATCACCTCGCTCTCTTGACCCCTCTGACAACGCATTGTGATTCCCGGGGTGTCGCGACGACCGTTGCGAATTTGTGCGCCGCGCAAGAAATAGTCGTCACCATCGTAGTTGAGGCGAACATCGCTTTCGGGCCATGCGATAGAGGTGTAGCAGGCCGCCGTCAACCAGCCTCGCATGGCGCTGTAGTGAGACTCCGCATCTGTACCAAACTCATGAACGATATAGGGACCATGCTTCATCACGCTAAGCATAAGACGAAAGCTGGTTCGCCCCCATCCCGTGCGGCTTGTGTTTTTTGCCTCACTCCAACCGTTCCCCTGGCAGGCGGCAGCGGCTGTCTAGGCACGCGCATGAAGATGCCGAGGCTGGCAGAGGGTGGATGTGCGCGTAGTTTTCAGGGCTACAAGATGGGGACGTATCGTCTGACCGCCGCGTCATGGAATCTTTCGACGTGGGGCCATTGCACGGAGCGTGAGCGAGGCTTGTGCTGCCAAGCAAATCCTGCTGCGGGACAGCCTCAAGTCTCTTCTCGTGAAAACCCGCACGCCATTGCCTTTGCGCGCTCGCAGCGAAACAGAACGCGGCGGAACCTCTTCACCGAACGACGTTTCATCTCGCTAAGAGTAGCTAACACCACCTCGTCATAGCCCTCGCGGAGCAGTTATGCTCGCTGCCCTCATGGCACGACGACCGTAAGCAAAGAACTGTGGCAACAGCTACAACCCCTCGTCCCAGCCTTCGTACCTTCCGCCAAAGGTGGTGCCCGCAAGCTCGCAGTCAGCGATGAAGCCGCCCTCAACGGCATCTTGTTCGTACTGCAAACAGGCATTCCGTGGGAAGACCTTCCCCAATCCCTTGGGTACGGCAGCGTCATGACGTGCTGGAGGCGCCTGCGCGACTGGAATGCCGCTGGTGTCTGGGAACAGTTGCACCAGGCCATGCTGACTCGCTTGCGTGAACATGACCAAATCGATTGGAGCCGAGGCAGCATTGATGGCTCCTCGGTGCCAAGCCCCCGGGGGGCCAGGAAACGGGGCCCAACCCGACGGACAGAGGCAAGCTCGGCTCCAAGCGACACATCGTTGTAGATGCCAGAGGCATCCCGCTGGTGATCTTAGTCAGCGGAGCGAACCGGCACGACTCCAAGATGTTCGAGAGGTGCGTGGACGCGATTCCTGCGATTGCAGGCCTGCCAGGACGTCCCCGTAGAAGACCGGTAAAGCTGCACGCCGACAAAGGCTACGACTTCAAGCGATGCCGAGCCCACCTGAGGCAGCGGGGCATCATTGGCCGGATTGCTAGACGAGGCATTGAGAGCAGCGAGCGGCTGGGCAAACACCGGTGGGTGGTGGGGAGGACGCACAGCTGGTTTGCAGGCTTTGGCAAGCTGCGAATCCGCTTTGAAAGACGACTGGATATCCACGAAGCGCTGCTGAAACTGGCCGCGGCGATCATCTGTGCGCGCTTCGTGGATCGGTGGTGTTAGCCACTCTAAGCCGCTGCTCGGAAGTCGCTGTGGCTGACTGTTCATGGCCGATTCTTGCAGGCCATGCCCACTATCCCCCATCCTTGGCGTCTACCTCGTCCACTCCTGCTGGACGGATGCTGAGCGATGCGCCGCAATGCTCCGCTAAGGGAGCGGTGATGGAGATTGCAAATGAACAACCGCCGTACGCTACGATGCGCACCCCTGCGTCGTCTACCGCATCAGGACTGAACAGAGTCTTGATTCGCGAAAAGACGGCGGCGTAAAACTCGCCAGGCACCTCGCACAATGGCGTTCCTCTGGCGTCCGAGCCCAAATACACGCACGAGCTCGTCGCCGAAGTCGGCGAGGGCAAAAACAATTGACGATGCCCAGCAATCGCCGCTTCCTGCAAAAGCTTCCCGGTGATGCGCGCCACGTACCCGCCGGTGCGCCCTGGATATGTCGGGTCTTCCAGCAGTGGCGGCTTTGCCGTTAAGTCCTCGATTGCGTGATTCACAGGGTCTCCTGAGCAAAGCTGGGTGTTGGCATCGAAAGTCCGGTGCTGGCCGAAGTGCGCCTCACGTTAAAGACGTGACCCCGTCGCAAAGTGGGCAGACTGCACGTTTCGTGTAGCCCGTCAGCGTATGACCACAGCGGCTTCCTTCCTGCGGTGGTCCAGTGTCGTTGGAAACGGAGTTTTCGGCCCTCTCGAGGGTAAGCGATAGCAGTTTGCAGGGGCTCTCTTGACCTGAGCATACGTGAAACCTGTGTACCTCTATCAGATAAAGCTTTGCATTCTTTGTTGATAGCTTATAACTATCGTTTTCATGATGCATAGCTACGGAGGGAGCGGGAATGTCACAGACTGAGAAAATTTCGGGCCCGGTGGGCCGTTCGGCAATGAACCATCCCAAGGACGTGGTGGTTGTTCAGAAATTGCTCAATGGGCACTTTGAACGTGATCCTTGCCGCAGACAGTTGCGGGTAGATGGAAGATGGTCCCAGGAACTGGAGCGTGCTATCGAGGCGTTTCAGCTATTGACCGGTGATCAGGTGATGATCAAGGGGCGTATAGCACCAGCGACACGTATGTTCGAGCTCCTGAAGCAGCCGCCTGCGATTTTTGGCTACGAGAGAAGAATGGCGCAACGCATGCGCGTAGAGCCTGTGCAGCAAGCATCAACGATTGAGGTGCTGATCTTTGATGGACGTTTGATCAGCACAGGATCGCAGTGGGGGCACGCGGCGATTGATTTGGATGGCAAGGTCTATAGCCAGTCGCACAGCCGCTACGCCGTTCTTGAAAGATCTGGCTATTTGAGTTCCAACTTGGAGTACCGGGATGTTGTGGGGCTGACTTTGCGAGTTTCATTGGCGGAAAAGGCAAAAATCAAGTCTGAACTTGACAGCCGTGTCGCCGCCCAGAAGCCATACAGTCTTACAGACAACAGCTGCTCTACCAATGTGGCTGAAGTGCTTGAGATCGCTGGGATTCTTGCCCATGACCCACGGTTCCAGATGGTTCCGTCTTCATCGCGTATGGTCTCTCCCAAAGAGCTTCTGATCGCCATCTCTCGATCCGACAGAGTTCTGAAGCGCGACAACTACAAGAAAGGCAGTTGATGAGAACCGTATTGCGAAGGGGCGCGATCATGGCGTTGCTGGCAACTCTGGGATGCAGCCAGTCGCCGAGTGGGCGGTGGGAAGCGACGCAAAGCGTCGATGTTCTGCTGAAAAAAGGCGATCCACAGACGGTGGCATTTGTCCTCAACGCAGGGGACGTTTGCGCATTCGGCCAGCAGTGGAGCTTTGAAAAGGAGCTGCGCTACAAGGAAGTGATCTGCCCCCAGGGCAAGGGCTGGATCACTTCCGACACGCCATTCAAAAAGCTGGGCGGTTGAGTTGGCAATGGGGCGAGTGCTCGCAGCGCCCCTCA
Source organism: Delftia sp. WY8 (assembly GCF_018437695.1). NCBI lineage: Bacteria > Pseudomonadati > Pseudomonadota > Betaproteobacteria > Burkholderiales > Comamonadaceae > Delftia > Delftia sp. WY8. The sequence continues at coordinate 1,329,163 of NZ_CP049795.1, read as the reverse complement.
GAAGCTATGCATCAACCCCGCAGTCACCCCCGTAGCCACATCCTTGTTCTGCCCGCCCTGAAACCCTCCGCTCCAATGCGTGCGGTCCAGTTCCGCATACAGCTTGCTGCGGCGTGACAGCTTGTATTCCGCAAACAGCAGGGCGCGGGTGTAGCCTTCTGCGGCGCGGCCGCTGCGTTCGCGTTCCACGCGGTACAGGGCGGCGGTCAGGTCCAGCGTGCTGCGGGCAGACCAGGTGGCGCCCAGCGAGTGCACGCGCTGCACGGTGCGGGCGGTGGTGGCGTTGGTCTGGCCGTCGCTGCGCGCGGTGTTCAGCGCAAGGCGCAGGTTGTCCCATTTGTAGGTTGCGCCCAGGGTGGCGGCTTTCAGCTCCCACTGGTCTGCGGTCTTGAAGCGCTGGTAGGCGCCGGAGACGGTCCATGTCTTCGTGCCATAGGCCAGGCCCGCGCCGGCCGATGAGCGGGCGGAGCCGCCTTGCGCCGTCTCGCCAAAGCTGTACATGGCGCGGGCGGTGAGGCCGCCGAAGCGGCCGGTGTACTTGACCGAGTTGTCCAGCCGGTACGAGCCCGTGGTGGCGCCCGCGCTGCCGTATTCCACGCCCAGGCCGTGGCTGCTGAGCGCGGCGGTGGCGATGTTGGGGTTGAAGGCGGCAAACCGCATGCCCACGGGGTCCACGGGGCTGATGGCCTCTGCCAGCAGGTTGGTCTGGCGGCCGGCCGTGACCTGGCCCCAGTTGCCGCCCAGGCCCACGATGGCCGCGCGGTCGAAGAATTTGCTGGAGTTGGCGGTGGTGCCGGTGTCCAGGTTCAGGCCGGTTTCCAGGTTGAACAGGGCGTACATGCCGCCGCCCAGGTCTTCGCGGCCCCGAAACCCGAAGCGGCTGGTGGTGTTGACGCCGCTGGACAGCGCGGCGCCCGATGTGTTGCTGGCCGCGTTGGCAGCGGTGAGGCCGCTGGTGTAGCGCACGCCGGTATCGGCAATGCCGTAGAGCGTGATGCTGGATTGCGCAAGGGCCGACAGCGGTGCGGCGGCGAGGGTGATCAGCACCAGGGTTTTGGTGTTCATGGGTGTGGCGAGGGTGATAGGGCTGGGCAGCGGCATGCCGCAGCAGTGCCGTTGCAGCGCCGCTGAATGGAGGTCGAACCGGGGAGGGGTGAAGGCCCCCTGTGTGTTGAGGGCCTGAGTGCCTTGCGGGCCTAGAGGGCCTTGAGGGCTCGGGGGCCTGCCGTCAGGGCTTGGCCGCCGGCTCCATGCCGGTGCTGCGCACGATGGGCGCGGCGGCGGGGGCTGCCAGGAAGCGGATCAGGTGTCGCGCCGTGTCAGGGCTCTTGGCGCCGGTGGCCACGCCTGCGGAGAAGAAGACGCGCTGCTGCACTTCATCGGGCAGGGGGCCGACGAATTCCAGTTCCTTGAACGGCAGCAGTTCGCTGACCTGCTGGAAGCCGATGTCCGCATCGCCACGCAGCACCACGGCGCCCACGCGCTCGCTGAGGATGCGGGTGGCCTTGCCCTTCATCTGCTCGGCCACGCCCAGGCGCGGGAACAGTTCGTTGGCCAGATAGGTGCCGCTGGCGCTGGCCGAGTAGGCAATGGTCTTGGCATCCAGCAGGGTCTGCTTGAGCGCGTCCACGGTGCTGATGTCGGGCTTGGGCGTGCCCTTGCGCACGCTCATTCCGATCATGGAGCGCGCCAGGTCCACGCGGCTGCCCGCTTCCACCTTGCCTTGCGCTGCCAGGTTGTCCAGGGCCGAGTCGGCGAGGATGACCACGTCGAACTGCTCGCCCCGCGCCAGCCGGCTGGGAATGGAGTCCTGCGCATTGCCCATGGAGGCGCCGCGCGAGGTGACGACCTTGTGGCCCGTGGCCTGCTCGTACAGGGGTATCAGCTGGTCGTAGGCGGCAGAGAAGCCGCCCGAGGTGACCACGCGGATTTCATCTGCGGCGGCGGTGGAGGGCGCGGCAGCGCCCAGGGCCAGGCCCAGGCTGAGGGCGCCGCCCAGCAGCGCGCCCAGGGTGCGGCGGCGCAGGGTGGATGGCACGGGGGACTGCAGGGGGGTGGAACGGATGGCGGTCATGGTTTGTCTCCTGGTTTTTTATGGTTGGGGAACGGCTAACGGCTGCCGAGGGAATCAATCGGCGGTGATTTTTCGCTCGCGGATGATGCGGCCCCACTTGGCGTGCTCGGCGCCAATGAACTGGCCCAGTTCCTCGCGGGTGCCCGGGGCGGCGGTCTGGCCGTGCTTGAGCAGGTTGTCGCGCACTTCGGGGGTGTTCAGCACCTTGACCAGCTCGGTGTTCCAGCGGTCCAGCAAGGGCTTGGGCGTCTTGGCGGATGCCACGAAGGCGTACCAGTTGGTGGCGTTGAAGCCGGGGAAGCTCTCGGCCACGGTGGGCACGTTGGGCAGGTAGGCCGGGCGCGTGAGGCCCGTGGTGGCCAGCGGGATCAGCTTGCCGGATTCGATGTGGGGCAGGGCCGTGGGCGGGGCTGCGTAGAAGGAGGTCACGCGGTTGCCCAGCACGTCCTGCAGCGCGGGCGCGCCGCCCTTGTAGGGCACGTGCAGGGTGTCGATCTTGGCGACATCGTTGAGCAGTTCACCGGCCAGGTGCGATGCGGAGCCGGGGCCGGTGGAGGCGAAGTCCAGCTTGCCGGGTTCGCGCCTGGCCTTGGCCACGTATTCGCCCAGGGTCTTGATGCCGGTGGCGGCAGGCACGACGAGCACGTTGGGAAAGTTCACGCCCATGGTGATGGGGGCCAGGTCCTTGAGCGGGTCGTAGCCGATCTTCATGAAGTGCGGCGCGATGGCCAGCGGGCCGATGGAGCCGAAGAGCAGCACCGAGCCATCGGACGGGCCATTGGCCACCTGCGTGTGGGCCAGGTTGCCGCCTGCGCCGGGCTTGTTTTCCACGACCACGCTCTGGCCGATGTTCTCGCCCAGCTTCTTGGCGATGATGCGCGCGGCAATGTCGGCCGAGCCGCCTGCGGCGAAGCCGACCACCATGACCACGGGTTTCTTGGGGGGGAAGTCCTGGGCCTGGGCAGCGCCCACGGCCAGGGAAAGAAGGGCTGCCAGGGCGCCGCCCGCGATCAGTCTGCGTTGGTGCATGTCGTCTCCGTTTGTTGGTCTTGCCTGCCCGCAGGGGGCAGCGTTATCAAGGGCGCCATCCTATGCAGGGGCTGCTATTCTGTGAATTGCAACTTTTGGAGGGACTGTTGCATGCAGCGCATCAAATTCGACATGGGGGAGCTGATCGCCTTCGTGACCACGGCCGAGAAGGCCAGTTTTCGCCTGGCCGCAGAAGCGCTTTTCCTGTCGCCGCCTGCCTTGAGCCGGCGCGTGGAGCGCCTGGAGTCGGTGCTGGGCGTGCGGCTGCTGGAGCGCACCACGCGGCAAGTGAAGCTGACCGAGGTAGGCCATGAATTCCTGCAGGAGGCGCGCCGGGCCCTGGCCGGCCTGGACGAGGCCGTGCAGCGCGTGGATGACCAGGTCAAGCTGCGCCGTGGCCGGGTGACGGTTGCCTGCGTGCCTTCGGTGGCCACCAATCTGCTGCCCCCGGTACTGAAATCCTTTGCCGTGGAGCAGCCCGATGTGCAGGTGCACGTCATCGACGAGAGCGCGCACCAGGTGGTGGAGGCCGTGCTGCGCGGGGAGGCGGATTTCGGCCTGAGCTTCACGGGCAGCCAGGAGCCATCGCTGCGCTTTGAGGCGCTCACGCGCGAGCGCTATGTGCTGGCCATGCCGCGCAGCCATGCCTGGGCCGGGCGCAGTCAGGTGGAATGGGCCGAGCTGGCGGGCAAGCGCCTGGTGTCCGTCTCCCACCAAAGCGGCAACCGCCTGCTGCTGGACCAGGTCATGGCCGGCCTGCCAGAGCAGCCCGTGGCCTGGCACGAATGCAACCACGTCACGGGCGCCCTGGCCCTGGTGGAAGCGGGCCTGGGCCTGGCCGCCGTGCCCCAGCTGGCCCTGCGCCAGGACCATGCCCAGGTCTGCGGCGTGCCGCTGACCGCGCCCGATGTGTGGCGCACGCTGGGCCTGCTGCAGCGGCGCGATCGCATGCTCGGGCCTGTGGCGCAGGCGTTGCGGGAGTGTCTGGTGCAGGCCCAGGAAGCGGGCCGCTGAGCGGGAATGCCGGTTCGGCAACGGCCCGCTTGTGCGCGATGCAGATGCCCGCCTCGCTTGTGACCCGGATGCTCCCCCGAACAGCACCGACGGGGCAGGTTTAAAGCTTTATATGAGTTTTAATCATGTAATTGTGAGATAAAACCATTTTACTTCATTGATTTGGCTCCATATCATCCGCTCCCATTGTTCGTTTGCATTTTGGGAAGCAGTCATGGCCATCACTTCACCTCGGACCGCATGGTCGCCACAACCGGCTCCCGCGTTGAACCCCGGCCATCTTGCGTGAGAGCAGCAATGACACGTCCACTTCGTCTGGTCGCCGTATCCGGCGGACTGCAGCGCCCCTCCAAGTCTGCCGCCCTGGCAGAGCATCTGTCTGATCTGATCGCCGACGAAGTTCCGTGCGAACAACGCCTGGTGGAACTGGGCCAGCTCGCGCCGCAGCTTGCCGGCGCGGTGTGGCGCTCGCAGTTGCCCGAGACGGTGGAGCGGGAGCTTGCGGCGGTGGAGCAGGCGGATGTGCTGGTGGTGGCCACACCGGTCTTTCGCGGCGCCTACACCGGACTGTTCAAGCACTTCTTCGACTTCGTCCACCAGGACGCCTTGATCGACAAACCCGTGCTGCTGGCGGCCACCGGTGGCAGCGAGCGCCATGCCCTGGTGATCGACCACCAGTTGCGGCCGCTGTTCAGCTTCTTACAGGCGCGCACCCTGCCACTGGGTGTCTACGCGACCGACAAGGATTTCGTGGACTACCGCCTGCACGACGAGGCACTGCTACAGCGGGCCGCGCTGGCGGTTCAGCGGGCATTGCCGCTGGTCGAGCTGAGGCAGCGCACCATGCCCCATCTGGCCGAATCAGCGGCTGTTGCCTGAAGAAAACAACGGTTTTCTCTCCACGCCCATGGGCCTCCTGAACTCATGAAGCTGCTGGCCGGCCAGGACGTGATGGTGGGCCAGGCGCAGGGGAACATCCCAGGAATTCATGGTTTGCCCTGTATCGGATTCAGGCAGCTGTCTTGGAAAAAGACACTGAATCTGTCCAATGGCCAGACACTTTCGGCCCTGGCACGGGCTGCCTGGCCCCGGGGGCACAAGGCCGTCCCCGTCTTGGTGCCGCCTGGGTGCCGTCTGGGCGTGCCTGGCACAAAGCATGCATGGTCCCCTTGCAAAACGGCAGGCCCAGCCAGGCCATCAAGCCGAAAACCCCAAAGGAGACAAACCATGCACCGCCGCCCCTTCCTCCATTGCGCCATCGCACTCGCCGCCATGGCCGCTGCAGCTCCTGCTGCACTGGCCCAGCAGGGCGAGATCCGCATTGCCCACGTCTACAGCAAGACCGGCGCGCTGGAGGCCTATGGCAAGCAGACCCAGGCCGGGCTGCTGATGGGGCTGGAGTACGCCACGGGCGGCAGCATGGCGGTGAATGGCAAAAAGCTGGTGGTGATCGAGAAGGACGACCAGGGCAAGCCCGACCTGGGCAAGAGCCTGCTGGCCACGGCGTATTCCGATGACAAGGCCGATCTGGCCGTGGGGCCCACGTCGTCCGGCGTGGCGCTGGCCATGCTGCCGGTGGCCGAGGAGTACAAGAAGATTTTGCTGGTGGAGCCGGCCGTGGCCGATTCGATCACGGGCGACAAGTGGAACAAGTACATCTTCCGCACGGGCCGCAACTCCAGCCAGGACGCCATCAGCAATGCGGTGGCCATCGACAGGGCGGGCGTGACGATTGCCACGCTGGCCCAGGACAACGCCTTCGGCCGCGACGGGGTGAAGGCCTTCAAGGACGCCATCAAGAAGGGCAAGCTGGCGCATGAGGAGTACCTGCCTGCCGCCACCACGGATTTCACGGCAGGGGCGCAGCGGCTGATCGACAAGCTCAAGGACCAGCCGGGCAGGAAGATCATCTGGATCGTCTGGGCCGGGGCGGGCAATCCGTTCAAGATCGCGGACCTGGACCTCAAGCGCTACGGCATCGAGATCGCCACGGGCGGCAACATCCTGCCCGCCATGGCGGCCTACAAGAATCTGCCGGGCATGGAGGGCGCCACGTACTACTACTACGGCATTCCCAAGAACCCGGTGAACGAGGCGCTGGTGTCCATGCACTACAAGCAGTACAAGACGCCGCCGGATTTCTTCACGGCCGGCGGCTTCTCTGCGGCCATGGCCATCGTGACGGCGCTCAAGAAGACAGGTGGAGACACCAAGACCAACGGTCTGATCAAGGCCATGGAGGGCATGAGCTTCGACACGCCCAAGGGCCAGATGACCTTCCGCAAGGAAGACCACCAGGCCCTGCAGAGCATGTACCACTTCAAGATCCGCGTGGACCCGGCGCTGGCCTGGGGCGTGCCGGAACTGGTGCGCGAGATCAAGCCCGAGGAGATGCAGGTTCCCATCCGCAACGGCCGCTGAGCAATGTTGCGCACAGAGGATCTGACCATCCGCTTCGGGGGCCATGTGGCCGTCAACGGCGTGAGCTGCGCTTTCGAGCCGGGCACGCTGACGGCCATCGTGGGCCCCAACGGGGCGGGCAAGACCACGTATTTCAACCTGATCTCGGGGCAGCTCAAGGCCTCGGCCGGGCGCGTGCTGCTGGGCGGGCGCGAGCTGACGGGGCTGGCCCCTTCGGCGCGCACGCGGGCCGGGCTGGGGCGGGCATTCCAGCTCACCAATCTGTTCCCGCACCTGAGCGTGCTGGAGAACGTGCGCCTGGCCGTGCAGGCGCGCGACGAGGGGCCGCACCGGCGCGGCCTGAACCTGTGGAGCATCTGGAGCGACCACCGCGCGCTCACGCAGCGGGCGCTGCACATCCTCGACCAGGTGGCCCTGTCCGCCCGGCGCGACGAGGCCGTGGCCGCGCTGCCGCATGGCGACCAGCGCAAGCTGGAGGTGGCCTTGCTGATGGCGCTGGAACCCCAGGTCTATATGTTCGACGAGCCCACGGCGGGCATGAGCCATGACGAGGCGCCGGTGATCCTGGACCTGATACGCAAGCTCAAGCAGGACCGCAGCAAGATCATCCTGCTGGTGGAGCACAAGATGGATGTGGTGCGCGAGCTGGCCGACCGCATCATCGTGCTGACCAATGGCACGCTGGTGGCCGATGGGCCGCCGGCCGAGGTCATTGCCTCGCCTGTGGTGCAGCAGGCCTACCTGGGTGTGGTGCCGGAGCAGGGCGCCGTGAAGGAGGCCGCATGAGCGCTGCCGCCAACCTCAACCCAAACCCCAACCTGCTCGAACTGTCGGGCGTGCACACGCATATCGGGGCCTATCACATCCTGCATGGCGTGGACCTGGCCGTGCCGCGCGGGCAGCTGACCATGCTGCTGGGGCGCAACGGCGCGGGCAAGACGACCACGCTGCGCACCATCATGGGCCTGTGGCGGGCCAGCCAGGGGCGCATCGCCTTTGGCGGGGCCGACATCACGGCCCTGCCCACGCCGGCGATTGCGCGGCTGAACATTGCCTATGTGCCCGAGAACATGGGCATCTTCGCGGACCTGACGGTGCAGGAAAACCTGCTGCTGGCCGCGCGCGGCGCCTCGCGCGCCGACCGCATGGACGCGCAGCGGCTGCAGTGGATCTTCGGCATGTTCCCGGCCGTGGAGAAGTTCTGGAACCACCCGGCCGGCAAGCTGTCGGGCGGGCAAAAGCAGATGGTGGCGGTGGCGCGCGCCATCGTGGAGCCGCGCGACCTGCTGATCGTGGACGAGCCCAGCAAGGGCCTGGCACCGGCCATCATCGAGAACATGATCGCGGCCTTCGCCCAGCTCAAGGCGGGCGGCACGACGATTGTGCTGGTGGAGCAGAACCTGGGCTTTGCGCGCCGCCTGGGCGACCGCGTGGCGGTGATGGACAACGGCCGCGTGGTGCACGCGGGCGGCATGGCCGAGTTCTCGGCAGACGCGGCGTTGCAGCAGTCGCTGCTGGGGCTTTCGCTATGAACAAGCTGAACAGGCTGGATGTGGATTTCAAGCCGCTGCTGCTGGTGCCCGTGCTGGCCCTGGTGGCGCTGCCGCTGGTGGGCTCGGCCTCGACCTGGCTGACGCTGACGGTGGCGGGGCTGGCCATGGGGATGATCGTGTTCATCATCGCCTCGGGGCTGACGCTGGTGTTCGGGCTGATGGACGTGCTGAACTTCGGCCACGGCGTGTTCATCGCGCTGGGTGCCTTCGTGGCCACCAGCGTGCTGGGTGCCATGGGCGACTGGACGGGGTCCGAGCAGCTGTGGCGCAACCTGCTGGCCGTGCTGCCGGCGATGGTGGTGGCCATGCTGGTGGCGGGCGCCATCGGGCTGGCGTTCGAGCGCTTCATCGTGCGGCCCGTGTACGGCCAGCATCTCAAGCAGATCCTGATCACCATGGGCGGCATGATCATCGGCGAGGAACTGATCAAGCTCATCTGGGGCCCGCAGCAGATTCCGCTGCCGCTGCCCCAGGGCATGAAGGGCGCCTGGCTGCTGGGCGATGCCGCCGTGGAGAAGTACCGCGTGGTGGCCGTGCTGGTGGGGCTGGCGGTGTTTGCCCTGCTGGCCTGGACGCTGTCGCGCACCAAGATCGGCCTGCTGATCCGCGCGGGCGTGCAGGACCGCGAGATGGTGGAGGCCCTGGGCTACCGCGTGCGCCGCCTGTTCGTGGGCGTGTTCGTGGCGGGCTCGGCCCTGGCCGGGCTGGGCGGGGTGATGTGGGGCATGTACCAGCAGAGCGTGGTGCCGCAGATGGGGGCGCAGGTCAATGTGCTGATCTTCATCGTGATCATCATCGGCGGGCTGGGCAGCACGGGCGGGGCGCTGATCGGCGCGCTGCTGGTGGGGCTGATGGCCAACTACACGGGGTTCCTGGTGCCCAAGGTGGCGCTGTTCTCCAACATCGCGCTGATGGTGGCCATCCTGCTGTGGCGGCCTCAGGGCGTCTATCCCGTGGCGAACCGCTGAAGGAGTGATCGACATGCTCAACCGATTGCTTTCCGGCGACCTGCCGCGCAGCCGCGTGCTGGCGGTGCTGCTGCTGTTGATCTTCCTGGGGCTGGCGGCGGCGCCGTTCGTGTTCCCTGGCGTGAAGGCGCTGAACGTGGCGGCCAAGGTGCTGATCTTCGTGGTGCTGGTGGCCAGCTTCGATCTGCTGCTGGGCTATACCGGCATCGTGAGCTTTGCGCACACCATGTTCTTCGGCATTGGCGCCTATGGGGTGGCGATAGCGTCCTCGCGCATGGGTGCGGGCTGGGGCGCTCTGGCGCTGGGCCTGGGCGCGGCGCTGCTGGTGTCGCTGCTGCTGTCGCTGGCCATCGGCCTGTTCTCGCTGCGGGTGCGGGCCATCTTCTTTGCCATGATCACGCTGGCCGTGGCGGCGGCGTTCCAGACGCTTGCCTCGCAGCTGTCGGAATGGACGGGCGGGGAGGACGGGCTGAGCTTCAAGCTGCCCGAGTGGCTGTCGCCCAGCTTCGAGCCCTTCGAGAACGAGGTGCTGGGCGTGCTGATCGACGGGCGCATCATCACCTACTACCTGCTGTTCGTGCTGGCCGTGGTGCTGGTGCTGGCGCTGCTGCGCATCGTCAATTCCCCGTTCGGCCGCGTGCTGCAGGCCATCCGCGAGAACGAGTTCCGTGCCGAGGCCATCGGCTACCGGGTGGTGGTGTACCGCACCCTGTCCAGCGTGCTGTCGGCCCTGTTCGCCTGTGTGGCCGGTGCCATGCTGGCGCTGTGGCTGCGCTATAACGGGCCAGATACCTCGCTGTCGTTCGAGATCATGATGGACTGCCTGCTGATCGTGGTGATCGGCGGCATGGGCACCATCTATGGCGCGGCGATCGGCTCGGTGCTGTTCCTCATCGCCCAGAGCTATCTGCAGGACCTGCTGCGCGTGGCCAGCGAGGCCGCGCACAGCCTGCCCTGGCTGGCCGCGCTGCTGTCGCCCGACCGTTGGCTGCTGTGGCTGGGCGTGCTGTTCGTGTTGTCGGTCTACTATTTCCCCACGGGCGTCGTGGGGCGTCTGCGTTCTTCCCGCGCCGGAGCCTGACCAGGGCCCCTGGCGCATTCGTGCATCAGAGAACTACCACAAGGAGATGGGCATGTTGAAGCGTGAAGAGATGGTGTCGTCGATTCCTGCAACCCCCTGGCGCTGGGCCTTCACGGCGTTGGCGGCGGCCGCGCTGGCGGCCTGCGGCAGCGGCGAGCGTGAGCCCAGCAACGACCTGCCCAAGGGCTTTACCGAGCTGGGCGCCACGGTGTATCCGGCCACGGCTACCGGCACGGGTGCCACGGCAGCCACGCAGGACTTGCTGACGGGCGGCCTGGGCAAGACGGGCCTGGGCGCCGCAGCCGCGCCCCTGTACGCGGACCCGGCCAATCCCACGGCGGCGGAGCTTCGGCGCAATGCGCTGTACTCCAACTACCGGGGCATCCTGGACCCCACGGCGGGCGGCGGCTACGGCACGCTGTACGGCCCCAACATCACGGCAGACGGGCAGGTGACTGCGGGCGAAGGGCTGATCCCCGGGCGCGAGTACCTGGCCGTGCTGGACGACGGCACGGGCCGCAAGCAGACCATGGTGGCCGTGCAGGTGCCGGACAGCTTTGACCGCAACCGGCCCTGCATCGTGCTGGGCCCGTCCTCGGGCTCGCGCGGCGTGTATGGCGCCATCGGCACGGCGGGCGAGTGGGGCCTGAAAAAGGGCTGCGCCGTGGCGCTGACCGACGCGGGCAAGGGCGTGGGCCTGCACAACCTGAGCGACGACACCGTCAACAAGCTGGACGGCACGCGCGCCGCGCGCACGGATGCCGGCAGCCTGTCCTTCTTTGCCGCACGGCTGACCGATGCGGCGCGCGCCGCCTACAACGCGGCGTTTCCCAACCGCATTGCCATCAAGCACGCGCATTCCCAGCAGAACCCTGAAAAGGACTGGGGCAACGACACGCTGGCCGCGGCCCGCTATGCGCTGTATGTGCTCAATGCGCGCTACGGCACCACGCAGGACCCCGTGCCCTTCGGCAAGGACAACACGCTGGTGCTGGCGGGCTCGGCTTCCAACGGCGGCGCGGCCGTGCTGCGCGCGGCCGAGCTGGATACGGACGGCCTGATCGACGGCGTGGTGGCCTCCGAACCCGTGACCGAGATGCCCACGCGCCAGGGCTACACCATTGCCGTGGGCAATGCGACCATGCCCAACCCGGGCCGCACGCTGGCCGAGTACACCACCTACGGCAACATCTACCAGCCCTGCGCGGCGCTGGCGCCCGATGCGGCGCTGACCGAGACATCCATCTTCAACTACATAGGCCTCACCGCCATGACGGCGCGTGCCGAGGCACGCTGCACCAGCCTGGCCGCCAAGGGCCTGGTCATCGGCGCCACCACGGCCGACCGCGCCGCCAATGCGCTGAGCAAGCTGCGCCTGTACGGCTGGACGCGCGACCACGACCGCATGCACAACGCCCACTACGCGCTGGGCAACGGCCCCATCCTGTCGGCCATGTACACCATGGCCTATGGCCGGTTTGGCGTGGATGCCAACCTGTGCCGCACCAGCTTTGCGGCCGCCAATGCCACGGGCGACGTGGTGCCCGCCACGGGGGCTGCGCTGGCCCAGAGCTTTGCCACGGCCAATGGCACGGCCAACGGCACGCCCGCCACGGTGGTCTACAACGACTCGGTGGGCGGGGCCAAGGCCTGGCAGTTTGCCGTGTCGCCCTCCACGCGCGTGGCCGACTTCGGGCTGGACAACGCGCTGTGCCAGCACGCGCTGGTGACGGGCTTCGATCCGGTGACCGGCTTCAACCTGTCCGAGAGCAGCGTGCCCACGCGCGCCCAGAGCGACGCCGTGCGCGCCGGCATCAACGAGGTGCTGCATACCGGCAGGCTGCGCGGCAAGCCCACCATCATCGTGGCGGGCCGCAGCGATGCGCTGGTGCCGGTCAACCACAATGCGCGCGCCTACACGGTGCTCAACCGTGGCCTGGATGGCTCCAGCACGCGGCTGCGCTATATCGAGGTGGTGAATGCCCAGCACTTCGATGCCTTCCTGCCGTTCTCGGGCTTTGACACACGCTTCGTGCCGCTGCATCCCTACTTCAACCAGGCCATGGATGCCGTGTGGGCCAACCTGCGCAGCAGCACCGCGCTGCCCGCCAGCCAGGTGGTGCGGACCACGCCGCGTGGCGGCCAGCCGGGCGCGGCGCCCGCCATCACGGCGGCCCAGGTGCCGCCCTTCGTGGCGCGGCCCAGCACGGCCAACACCATCGAGGTCAGCGACGGGCTGATCCGCATTCCTGAGTGAGCCAGGCCCCGGGGCGGCCGGCTGCCACGGCGGCCGGCCGCTCCTGCACAGAGATTTCTTCCATGGCTTCCACAGCATCACCCTCGTCCGCATCCCCTTTTGTTGCCGTGCCGGATTCCCGCTACGCGCACTGCTCGGGCTATGAGATCCACTACATGGACTGGCAGCCTGCGCCCGGCGCGGAGCCTGCAGGTACGGTCATCGCCTGGCACGGGCTGGCACGCACGGGGCGCGACATGGATGCGCTGGCGCAGTTCCTGGCGGGGCAGGGCTGGCGCGTGGTCTGCCCCGACACGCTGGGCCGGGGCCTGAGCCAGTGGAGCCGCGCGCCGCGCGAGGAATACCGGCTGGGCTTCTACGCCCGCATTGCGCGCGGGCTGTTCGATGCGCTGGGGCTGGAGCGCGCGCATTGGGTGGGCACGTCCATGGGCGGGGCCATCGGCACGGTCTGCGCCTCGGGCCTGTTCGAGCCTTCGCTGCGTGCACGCATTGCGACGCTGGTGCTCAACGACAATGCGCCGCAACTGGCCGAGTCAGCGCTGGCGCGCATCAGGTCCTATGCGGGCCAGCCCCCGGCCTTCGATACGGTGGGCGAGCTGGAGGCCTTCTTTCGCCAGGCCTACCGGCCCTATGGCTGGCTCGGCGAGGCCGAGTGGCGCAAGCTCACCGAAACCAGCGTGCGCCGCCTGCCCGATGGGCGCGTCACGCCGCACTACGACCCGGCCATGATCGAGCAGTTCACGGCCCATGACGACGACTACGGCATCTGGCCGCACTACGACGCGCTGGAGATCCCCGTGCTGCTGCTGCGGGGTGTGGACTCGGACCTGGTGCTGCCCGAGGTGGCCAGGGAAATGACCACGCGCGGCCCCGGCGCGCGCGGCCTGCTGCACTGGCAGGAGGTGCCCGGCTGCGGCCATGCGCCGGCGCTGAACGTGCCCGCGCACTGGCAATGGGTGCTGGAGCATCTGCAGCGCGGCTGAGCATCAACCCGGGCCGGGCGCGGATGTTGCTGCCGCGCTAGCATTTGCGACGGGTGCAGCCTCGCCTTCTTTTTCGGGTGCGGGCACCGTCTGGGCAAGAGAGGCCTGACATGGGTTTTCTGGTGGAGCTGATCCGTGAGTACGGCTTCGGCATCGTCTTTCTCAATGTGTTCGTCGAGCAATTGGGCGCGCCGATTCCGGCCTACCCGGTGCTGGTCGTGACCGGTGCGCTGGAAGGCGCCGACTGGGTGCGCCTGCTGTGGCTGGTGGCCGTGGCCGTGAGCGCGGCGCTGATTGCCGACCTGTTCTGGTACCAGGCCGGCAAGGCCTACGGCCACCGTGTGCTGGGACGCATCTGCCGCATCTCGCTGTCGCCCGATGCCTGCATCCGCCAGACCGAGACCGTCTATGGCCGCTGGGGCGCAAGGTCGCTGCTGGTGGCCAAGTTCGTGCCGGGCTTCGCCTCCATCGCCAGCGCGCTGGCCGGCGTGATGGGCACGCCGCTGCGCAGCTTCGTGCTGTATGACGGGCTGGGTGCGCTGATCTGGGTGGGCTCGGCCGTGTACCTGGGCTCGCTGTTCAGCTCCACGGTGGAAGACCTGCTGGGCGTGCTCACCGCGCTGGGCCAGTGGGGTCTGTTGCTGCTGGCCGTGGCGCTGGGGCTGTTCATCGTGCGCAAGTGGTGGCAGCGCCATCGCATGGTGCGGTCCCTGCGCATGCCGCGCATGTCGGTGCGCGAGCTGGCGGGCCTGCATGCCCAGGGCATGCAGCCCACGGTGATCGATGTGCGCGCCCTGCCGCAGTACCGCCAGGGCCATATCCCGGGTGCACAGTCCTGGGAGCTGCGCCCGCGCGATGGCGGCGAGTCGCATGCGCACCTGCTGCCCCAGCACGACCATCCCCACGGGGTGGTGGTCTATTGCGACTGTCCCAATGAAATCTCGGCCGCGCGGCTGGCGCGCCAGCTGCAGCGCGCGGGCTTCGCCAACGTGCGCCCGCTGGTGGGCGGCCTCAAGGCCTGGCAGGCGGCTGGCTTCGACGTGGAAACCGCGCCGCTGCCCGTGACGGCTGGCGCGGATGAGGGGCCGGCGCCCAGCGTCCCCTGACCTTGGCCTTGGTCTTGGTCTTGGTCTTGGTCTTGGTCTATTTGCCCGCCGGCATCGAGCAGTGCCCGCCTTGCGTGGCTTTGCCCGAGCCGGCCGCGATCAGCGGTGCCTCGAAGCGCAGGTCCACGGGGGGCGAGTGCAGGTGGTCCCAGGCGAGGAAGAGGACCAGCACGGCCCAGAAGACCGCGCGCAGGCTGTTCTGTTGTGTCATGGCGGGTCCTTTCAGAAGTTGAAGTGGCGGCGGATGCGCAGGCCGAAGATGGTGCCGGCAAAGGCCAGCGGCACCCAGATCCAGCCGTGGATGCTGCCCGTGGAGATGCCCGAGAGCATGGCGCCCACATTGCAGCCGAAGGCCAGGCGCGAGCTGTAGCCCAGCACCAGGCCGGCCACGAGGGCCACCATCCATTGCGTTCCCGTGAGCGGCTTGGCATTGACGGGCTTGGCGGCAGCCACCCACAGGGCGCCGCCCAGGATGCCGATGTTGGTGATGCTGGTCACGTCCAGCAGCACGGTCTCGTGCAGGCGCGCGGCGTTGCCGGGCTGGCTCCAGAACCAGTTGCCGGCCAGGTCCACGGCGCCTGTGGCGTTGGCGATCTTGGCGGCCCACAGGCCGAAGCCGTAGACCACGCCCCAGGGCTGGCCCGCAATGATGAGGTTGAGCGTGGCCAGCACGGCCAGCAGCACGGCGCCCACCACCCACTTGCGCACGAACAGCGGCTTGGCGGGGCGCTTGAGTGCCACGTTGGCGCCACGCACATACCAGGCCACGCCCAGCGCGACCACGGCCAGCGCAGCCAGCGTGGCCAGCAGGGCAGGGGCCCAGCCCCAGGCCGTGACCAGGCCCACGGGCTGGGTGTTGCCCAGGTCCAGCCACCAGCCCAGGTGCAGGCTGCCCAGGAAGCTGCCGATGGCAAACACGGGCAGGATGGCCGCATTCATGGGAATGCCCATGCCGGCCTTGTACAGCGTGCCGCTGCCGCAGCCGTCCGCGATCTGCATGCACAGGCCGAAGACGAAGGCACCCACCAGCAGGCTGATGCTGGGCGGGCCCAGGGCAGCCGTGAGTTCGGGATAGTGGCCCAGCAGCGGCATGGCCAGCGCAGCGGCCAGCGCCAGCAGCAGCAACTGGCCGAAGACGCCGCTGGCGTCCTTGTCCTCGATCAGCATGCGCCAGCCGGTGGTGAAGCCGAAGCGCTTGCCCGCCAGCACCGCGCCCAGGCCCAGGCCCACGGCGAACAGCGCGGCCTGGCGCACCGAGACGCTCCACAGCAGCCAGCCAAAGAAAACGGCCAGGATGGCCGCAAGAGGAAGTCGTTTCATATCATTTTTCTCCATGCAGTCGCCCTCCCCCGCGAAGCGGGTAGAGAGGCGCCGTGCCACGGGGGAAAGGCGCGCAAGCGCCTCAGGGAGTGTTTATTTGAACTTTTTTTCCCACCACTGCTTGGCGTCGTAGGCCAGGGATTCGGCGCGGCCGGGCTGGTTGGCCATGGGCGGCGCATCGGCCTGCTGCGTCCAGTCCACCATGGAGCCCGCATACAGCTTGACGCCCGGCAGGCCCGCGACTTCGGACAGGCCGAACCAGTCGGTGGCCGCCCAGTGGCCGGTGTTGCAGAAGGCCACCATGTCCTGGCCCTGCTCGCGCTTGACCTTGGCCGCGATCTGCTTGGCCGTGGCGGTATCGACAAAGGTGGAGGTGCCGGGCACGAACCACTGGTTGAAGTCCAGCTGCTGCGCGCCGGGCAGGGTGCCCGAGAGCTTGGCGGCCGGCGCGCGCGTCTTGCCCTGGTAGAAGGCGTCGGGGCGCGAGTCCACCAGGGCCGCATTGCTGAGCCTGACGTGCTGGCCCACATCCTCGCGCGTGGCGATCAGGCTGGTGTCCAGCTGGGGCTGGTAGCTGCTGCGGGCCACTTTGACGGCCTCGTTGTCCTGCGGGAGCTTTTGCTCGTTCCAGGCCTTCATGCCGCCGTTGAGCACGGACAGCTCCTTGAGGCCCAGCAGCTTGAGCGTCCAGTACACGCGCGCTGCGGCGCCGAAGTCGGTGGCGTCCGCGCCCGTGGAGACCACGATGGCGTGGGTGGCCGGCGTCAGCCCAAGGGACTGCACGAGTTCGGTGAGCTTGGGCAGCTCCGGCAGTTCACCGGGGTTGGTGGCGGGGCCGCGCCATTTGCCGTAGGGAGCGTTGAGCGCACCGGGAATGTGGCGCTCGCCATAGGCCTTGGGATCGCGGATGTCGATGATGCGCACGGCGTCCTGGCCGGCGGCGGCCTGCACGCCTGCGGGCGTGAGCAGGGGTTCGGCGGCGTGGGCCGTGCCCAGGGCAGTGCAGGCGAGGCCCAGCGCCAGCAGCGGGGCCGCCAGGCGCAGAGCAGGGGAAAAGGTCTTGGTCATGATGGCTGGGGCCGGCCATGGAAGACCGGCGGGACAAGCAACAGAGGTGCAATTGTCCCGCTTGCAGCATCTATATACAAAGACGCTTATGCATTCTGCTCATGAGGCAGGGTTATATGGCGCGGTGCACAGGATGCAGGACGGCCTCAGCGCTGTGCGCCCACGGCCTTGGCGCGCTCCAGGCTGGCGTCGAGGTCGGCCTGCGGCGCCTTCTGCGTGGGCCAGCCCTGCAGGTGCTGCTGGGCGATGCGGCTCAGCGCCGTGATCCAGGGCGCGCTGTCGTTGAGGCAGGCGATGTACTCGAACTGCTCACCGCCCGCATGCATGAAGGCCTCGCGCGCTTCCTGGCTGATTTCCTCCAGCGTTTCCAGGCAGTCGCTGGTGAAGCCGGGGCAGACCACGTCCACGCGCTTGGTGCCGCTGCGTGCCAGCTCGATCAGCGAGGGCTCGGTATAGGGCTCCAGCCATTTGGCCTTGCCAAAGCGCGACTGGAAGGTCACCAGGTATTGCGAGGGCGACAGGCCCAGGCGCTCGGCCAGCAGGCGTGCGGTCTTGCGCGATTCGCAGTGGTAGGGGTCGCCCAGGTGCAGCGTGCGCTCGGGCACGCCGTGAAAGCTCATGACCAGTTTCTCGCCACGGCCGTTGCCGCGCCAATGGGCCTCGATGCGCTGGGCCAGCGCGTCGATGTAGGAATCGTCGTCGTGGTAGCGGTTGACGAAGCGCAGCTCGGGGATGTGGCGCTGGGTGCGGCCCCAGTCGTAGACCGCGTCGAACACGCTGGCTGTGGTCGTGCCCGAGTACTGCGGGTACAGCGGCAGGATGAGGATGCGCGTGGCGCCTTCGGCCTTGAGGGCATCGAGCACGCTGGGGATGGACGGGTTGCCGTAGCGCATGGCATGGCGCACCAGCACGTTGTGCCCGGCCTCGCCCAGCCAGCCGCGCAGCAGCAGGGCCTGGCGCGCGCTCCAGTGCTGAAGGGGGGAGCCGTCCTTCTCATGCCAGACGGTGGCGTACTTGGCCGCCGACTTGGCCGGCCGCGTGCGCAGGATGATGCCGTGCAGGATGGGCAGCCAGGCAATCCTGGGGATCTCGACCACGCGGTCGTCGCCCAGGAATTGCGCCAGGTAGCGGCGCACGGCCGGGGCCGTGGGCGCGTCGGGCGTTCCAAGGTTGCACAGCAGCACGGCGGTCCGCTGGGGTTGGTCGTGGCGGAATGGGGGTTCTGGCGCAAAGCGGGATGGCATGGACCCGATTGTGGCAGGACGCGGCGGCCTGCCATGCGAGCCCGATGACCCGGCGGCAGCCTGCAGCGGCTGCCTTCGCTATGCTCGGACCATGTCCCAAGCCACCACCGCTCCCCTCGCCGAATCCTCATTTGCCCCTGCACTGACCGCCTTGCAGCAGTTGCGCCGCAGCGGCCGCATCCGCGCCATATCCATCGATCTGGATGACACGCTGTGGCCTGTGTGGCCGGCCATCTCGCGTGCCGAACAGGTGCTGCTGGACTGGCTGCACACCCATGCGCCGGCCACGGCCGCGGCGCTGCGCGACGTGGCCGCCGTGCGCGCCATCCGCGTGCAGATCGAGCGCGATCGTCCCGACCTGGCCCATGACCTGAGCGGCCTGCGCCGCGAGTCCATCCGCCTGGCGCTGCAGCGCAATGGCGACGACGGCGCGCTGGCCGAGCCGGCCTTCGATCTTTTCTTTGCCGAGCGCCAGCGCGTGGACCTGTACGAGGACGCGCTGCCCGCCCTGCAGTTCCTGGCCGCGCGCTGGCCCGTGGTGGCCTTGAGCAATGGCAACGCCAGCGTGCATGTGGTGGGCATCGGCGAGCATTTCCATGCCGCGCTGAGCGCCAGCAAGGCCGGCATGGCCAAGCCCGATGTGCGCTTTTTCCACGCGGCAGCGGCGGCGGCTGGCGTGGCGCCTGACGAGGTGCTGCACATTGGCGACGACGCGCGGCTCGATGCGCTGGGCGCCATGGATGCGGGTATGCACGCAGTCTGGCTCAACCGCACGGGCGTAGCATGGCCTCACGAGGGGTCCACGCCCCACGTCACGGTGGCCAGCCTTGCGCAGTTGTGCCAGGGGCTGGCTGACAGCTGACCCTGCCTGCCCGCGAAGCCGCGCCACGCCATGCCCATCAGCCACAGCACAGCTTTCCTCCACCCCCCCGTCCTCCCCGCCGTGCGCAGCATCGGCTGGAAACACCCCCTGAGCTGGCTGGCGCGTGGCGCGCGCGACATGGCCAGGGCACCCTGGCTGAGCCTGGCTCATGGCCTGGTGTTGACCTTGATCGGGTTTTTGATCTTGACGCTGGGGCACAATCGCTTTTGGCTGATGGCCGGGGCCCTGTCGGGGTTCCTGATCATCGGCCCTGTCGTGGCGACCAGCCTCTACGCCATCAGCCGCGCGCTGGAGCGCGGCGAGGCTGCCGATCTGTCCCTGGTGCGGCGTACCTGGACGCGCTGGCAAAACGGCCATGCGGCCAAGGCCGAGGGGCAGGGCGGCTACTGGTGCCTGGTGCAGTTCGGGCTGCTGCTGTCGCTGGCGGCCACGGGCTGGGTGCTGGTGTCGGCGTCGCTGATCACCGTGCTCTCGCCCGTGCGCATTGCCACTCCGGCGGATTTCGTGCAGCACGTGGTGCTGGCCCGCGACGGGCAGTTGTTTGCGATATGGCTGGCGCTGGGCAGTTTTCTGGCAGCGCCTATTTTTGCGTCCAGCGTGGTGGCCATGCCGCTGATGCTGGACAGGCGGGTGACGGTGCGCCAGGCCGTGCTGACCAGTTGGTTGGCCGTGCTGGCCAACCCTGTGCCTCTGGCACTGTGGGCCGCCCTCATTGTGTTGTTGACCCTGCTGGGCCTGGGCAGCTGGCTGCTGGGACTGGTGGCCGTGATGCCCCTGCTGGGGCACGCGAGCTGGCATGCGTACCGCGACCTGGTGGATGCGTCGACCTTTGCGGCGCGCTGAGCCGGGCGGGCCCGGACCGGCCGGGCCTGCAGGGGAGGATGTAGGACGGTGTTGTCGTGATATTCGGGTATACAGAAGAACAGATCGC
Source organism: Delftia sp. WY8 (assembly GCF_018437695.1). Classification (NCBI taxonomy): domain Bacteria; kingdom Pseudomonadati; phylum Pseudomonadota; class Betaproteobacteria; order Burkholderiales; family Comamonadaceae; genus Delftia; species Delftia sp. WY8. The sequence continues at coordinate 1,309,231 of NZ_CP049795.1, read as the reverse complement.
CCATTTCTTCCTCACCTATGGCGTGGGGGCCTTCATCCTCTTCATGGTGTTCATCATCCTGCAGCTGGCACGCCAGTCCAAGGCAGGAAAGTTCGGCACCTTCGTGATTTTCCTGGGCCTGGGCGTGGGCTTTGTCGGCTACGTCGCCAAGATCGTCATCCAGTGGTGGATGGAGAGATGACGCCGCAGGCGTCATACCCATGAGCTGGACGGACTACTACCGCTTTACCGAGGGACGCAAGATATCTCCCTTGCTGGTGCAGGCGCTTGACGCGTTGGCGGGTGATACGGCAGATAAAGCGGCCATCGATCTGGGCTGTGGCGCGGGCCATGAGTGCCGCGTGCTGCTCCATACCGGCTGGCGCGTCCACGCCATCGACAGCGAACCTGCGGCCATCGAGGGCTTGCGCCCCCTGGCATCGCAGGCGTCCGGCGCTTTGACGCTGCAGGCTTGCCGTTTCGAGGATCTTTCCTCTTTGCCTGCAGCGCATCTGATCCACGCTGGACTGAGCCTGCCCTTTTGCCATCCTGAGTGCTTCGATGCGTTTTGGTCGCTGGTGCGTTCTGCGCTGCGTCCGGACGGTGTGTTCGCCGGTCATTTTTTTGGGCCGCGCGATGCCTGGGCCGATTCGCAGTCCATGAGCTTTCATTCGCGTGATCAGGTCTTGCGCCTTTTGGATGGCATGGAGCTGTTGGCCTTCAATGAGTTCGATGGCATGGCCCCCAGCATGCGGGGCCCCAAGCACTGGCATCGCTTTGATGTCGTGGCCCGCAGGCCGGTGTCGTCGTAGTGCGGCGTTACTCGGCCTTGGCCCCCGCAGCCTTGATCACTGGGTCCCAGCGCTTGATTTCTGCGACGGTGTGCTGGCGCAGGGCGTCGGGGGTGAGGCGGTCTGCGGGCGGGATGATGACGCTCATGTCCGTGAAGCGCTTGACCAGGGCGGGTTCGGCCAGGGCGGTGCGCAGCGATTTGTTGAGGCGCTCGATGACGGCTTGGGGCGTGCCTCGCGGGGCGTAGAGGCCGTGCCATACGGCAAGCTCGAAACCGGGCTGGCCTGCCTGCGCGAAGGTGGGCACATCGGGCAGGGAGGGCAGGCGTTCGCGCGTGGCGACGGCGTAGCCCTTGAGCATGCCCGCCTGTATGTGCGGGCCGGTGGCCACGGGCTGGTCGCAGATGACATCGACATTGCCTGCCACCAGGTCCTGCAGGGCCGGACCCGTGCCACGGTAGGGCACCAGGGTGGCCTCGGTGGAGGTGGTCTGCAGCAGCAGCATGGCGCACAGGTGGGAGGTGGCGCCTACGCCGGCATGCGAGAAGCGCACTTCGCCCGGCTTGGCCTTCATGTGGGCGATGAAGTCCGCCAGCGTGGCGGGCGCAAAGCCTTTGCTGCGCACCAGGATCATGGGCACGTCGCCGGCCAGCGCGATGGGTTCCAGGTCGCGCCTCACATCGAAAGCGAGCTTGCTGTAGAGCGCGGGCGCCGTGGCGATGCCCATGTTGTGCAGCAGCAGGGTGTGGCCGTCGGCCTGGGCGCGTGTGACGCGGCTGGTGCCGATGGTGCCACCGGCGCCGCCCAGGTTCTCGACGATGACCTGCTGGCCCAGGTCGCGCGTCATGGCCTCGGCCAGCACGCGGGCCAGCACGTCGGTGGAGCCTCCGGCCGCGTAGGGAACGACGATGGTGACGGGCTTGTTGGGGAAGGCCTGGGCGGCAAGGCTGGCCGCTGCCAGCGCGGCGGCGAGAAGGGTCTGGGCGAGGGGATTGTGGATGAGGGGGCGCATGGGTTTGTCTCCTGGAGGCGCGTGCAGGGGCCGCCGGCTCTGTGCGGCCGGTTGTCGGTGGCGTGTTTGGAGGCGTGAGGCAGGAAGGCAAGGGCCGCATGCGGCCCTTGCCGACGGCGAGACGGCGCAGGCTCAGGCCGGGGCCACGTACCTGTACAGCTCGGTGTGGTCGGCGGCGGGTCCCAGGGACCTGGAGGCGTCGGCCGCCATGGCGCTGACCTGTTCGGCCAGTGCCATGGGCGTGTGCATGGCCTGGCCCAGCGACAGGGCAATGCCCACGTCCTTGGCCTGCAGCGCCAGCGAGAAGCCCGAGTTGAAGGCGCCGTTCAGCATGAACTGGTGGGCCTTGTTTTCGGTGGTGTTGTTCTTGCCGGTGGAGGCGTTGATCACGTCCACGATGGTGGCCGGCGCAATGCCGAAGGCCGCTCCCGCATGGATGGCCTCGGCCGTGGCGATCAGGGCCGCTGCCGAGACATAGTTGTTCAGCGCCTTGAGCGCATGGCCTGCGCCCACGGGGCCGACATGGGTGATGGCCTGGCCCATGCGCTGCAGCAGCGGCAGGTGCTGGGCGAGCAGGTCCGCATCGCCACCGACCATGATGGACAGCGTGCCCGCAATCGCGCGCTTGACGCCGCCGGAGACCGGCGCATCCAGCAGCCCGATGCCGCGCTCGCCCAGCAGGCCGGCCAGCGCCCGCGTGCGGTTGGGGTCGGCCGAGCTCATGTCGATGATGCAGGCGCCGGGCGGCAGGTGCGGGGCCAGTTCGCCCACCACGGCATCGACGATGCGGGAGTCGGGCAGCATGGTGAAGACCACGCTGCAGCCGGCAAAGTCGGCCGCGCCGGATGCCACGGCCACACCCGCATGCTCCTGCGCGAATCGTGCGGTGGCAGCGGGCACGGCGTCCCGGATGACCAGGGTGTGCCCTGCGGCGTGCAGCAGGTGGGCCATGGGCTGGCCCATCATTCCGAGGCCGATGAATCCTATGGTGGTCATGCTGCGTGCCTCAGATGTCCATCTCTTTGAAGACTTCCGACGCCACGCGGAAGGAGTCGATGGCGGCCGGCACGCCGCAGTAGATGGCGGTCTGCAGGAAGACCTCCTTGATTTCGTCCTTGCTCAGGCCGTTGTTGATGGCGCCGCGCACATGCAGCTTGAGTTCATGCGGGCGGTTCAGCGCCGTGATCATGGCCAGGTTCAGGAAGGAGCGCGTCCTGCGGTCCAGGCCCGGGCGGTTCCAGACATCGCCCCAGCAGTACTGGGTGACCAGCTCCTGCATGTCGATATTGAAGTCCGTGGCGTTCTGGATGGACGCATCGACATACTCGGCGCCCAGCACCTCGCGGCGGGTGGACAGGCCCTGGTCGAAGAGGGCGGGGTTCTTGGGGGCGTAGGCTCGGGTCATGAAAACTCCTGATGGAAGGCGGTGAAGGTGTCTTTCGGTGGAATGGATTTAATCAGATTGTCAGACAATCCTACTTGATGAAAATCGGGATTGCCTGCCGGGCCAGGTGTGTGTATGACAATCCGTCAGTCCGTCCGGCCCCTGGATTGGCGGGTAGGATTCGTCCCATGAACCAGATGCTGCGTGTCCCCCGCGAAGAAACGTCGCTGCGCCAGCGCACGACGCAGACCCTGCGCACGGCCATCCTCGATGGCGTGTTTGCGCCGGGCCAGAAGCTGTCCGAGCGCGAACTGTGCGAGAGCCTTGATGTGAGCCGTTCGTGCCTGCGCGAGTCCCTGCAGCACCTGCAGGCCGAGGGGCTGATCACCATCGTTCCGCACCGGGGTCCCGAGGTCACGGACATCTCGGTGCAGGAAGTGCGCGATATCTACGAGGTGCGGGCCAGCCTGGAGGGCCTGGCCAGCCGGGGCTTTGCGCTGCATGCCTCGGCAGGCCAGCGCGCCGCGCTGCGCGCCAAGCTGGGCGAGCTGGCCGTGCCCGCCGTGGCCAGCGACAAGGTGGCCCTGCTGGCGATCAAGAACCAGTTCTACGACATCCTGATCGAGGGCTGCGGCAATCTGGTGGCCGGCCAGATGCTGCGGCAGTTGAACAACCGCGTGACGGTGCTGCGGCGCATCTCCATGTCCCAGCCCGGGCGCCTGCCGCAGACGCTGGCCGAGCTGGATGCCATCGTGACGGCAATAGAGCAGGGTGACGCGGACCAGGCTGCGCGCCTGAGCGCCGAGCATGTGCAAAAGGCCAGCCAGGGCGTGTTGCGCGCCATGGCCGAGAAGGCTGGCCCGGCCAGCTGATGCCGGGGCCTGCGCCTGTACCTGGGAGTGTCAGTCCGTGTGCGCTCAGTCCGGCTTGACCTGGGCGCGCTTGAGCACTTTCTGCCAGCGTGTCTGCTCGGAGGCAATGAACTGCGCGAACTGCTGGGGCGTGCTGCCGATGGGCTCGGCCGCATCGCCCTGCAGGCGCTTGAGCGCGTCCGGCGCCTTGACGGCCTTGGCGCACTCGGCGGCCAGCTTGTCCACGTGGGCTTTGGTCATGCTGGAGGGGGCGAGCATGCCGTACCACTGCGTCATCTCGAAGCCCGGGAAGCCCTGCTCGGCCACGGTGGGCACGTCGGGCAACTGGGGCAGGCGCTGGGTCGATCCCGTGGCGATGCAGCGCACCTTGCCCGCCTTGATGAAGGGCAGCAGGGCGGCGGCACCGACCGAGGCGGCGTCCAGCCGGCCCGACATCAGGTCCGTCATCATGGGCCCCGTGCCGCGATAGGGCACGTGCAGCATGAAGATCTCGGCCGTCATCTTCAGGTACTCGAAGGCCAGGTGCCCGGCGCTGCCATTGCCGGCCGAGCCGTAGCTGAGCTGGCCGGGCTTTTTCCTGGCATAGGCGATGAGTTCACGCAGGTTCTTGACCGGCACATCGGGGTGGACCACGTACAGGCTGGGCACCTTGGCCAGCAGGCTGACGGGCTGGAAGTCCTTGTTGGCGTCGTAGGGCAGCTTGTCGAAGATGTAGGGGTTGACGGCCAGGGTGCCGATGTGGCCCAGGATGACGGTGCTCTGGTCATCGGCGCGCGCCACTTCCTGCATGGCGATGTTGCCGGCCGCGCCGGGCTTGTTGTCCACGAAGACGTTCTGGCCCAGGGTCTTGGACAGCTCGGCGGCCGTGGAGCGCGCCACGATTTCCGAGCTGCCGCCCGGCGCAAAGGGCACGACAAAGCGGATGGGACGCGTGGGCCAGGCGTCCTGCGCCAGCGCGGCCGCAGGCAGCAGGCCAGACAGGGCCATGGCGCCCGTGCCGGCCAGCAGTTGGCGGCGGCTGAGCGGGGGCAGGTCTGCGTGGTGAAGAAAGTCGCGCGAAGGCATGTCTGGTCTCCTGGATATCGTTGTAGTGGATGGTCCGCAGCAGATGCGGCGCCAGCGATGGTGGCGCTGGCGGCTGTCAATCTGCTGTCAAACCGGGGTCCGCAGGCTACGGAGATACCCGGGGGTCAGTCGGTGTGTGCTGTGCGATGGGCTGCGGCCGCGGCCGCGGCAGCCTGCATGCCGCTGCGCACGGCGCCTTCGATGGTGGCCGGATACGGCCCGTCCACATGATCGCCGCAGGCCCACAGGCCGTGGCCCAGCTCCACGCCGGGCCGCTGAAGTTGGGGCAGGCAGGCGAAGGTGGCGCGCTTGTCGATCACGGTGCGCAGCGCAACCAGTCCATGCCAGCCCAACTGCGCCTGGGCCTGGGCCAGCACCTGGGCTTGCAGGGTTTCGCGGTCCGATGCGCTGTCGCTGATGACGAAGGCCATCAGGCCCTGCGGGCCGCCGAGTTGTCCACGGTCGAAGACGAATTGCGCAGGCGCATCGGGCGTGGAGCGCAGCGCCAGCCAGGGCGCGCCCGGGGGCAATGTGTGGGAGGCGTCAAAGGTCTGCGCATAGACGGTGGCAATGGGGCGGTGCTGCAGGTCCTGGGCCAGCTGCGCCCAGCGCTGCAGGGCTATGCCGTCGCGTGCAGGCAGGCTGTCGTGCTCGGCAGCGGTGAGTGCCAGGCGCGCCGCCTCGGGCGCGGGGCAGGCCAGCAGCACGGCGTCGAAGGGCGCGTCTTCGGCCTGGGCTGCGCCCAGCGTCCAGTGCGGGCCCTGGGGCTGCAGTTCGGCCACGCGGCTGCCCAGGCGCACGGCGTGGCCGCGCTCTTGCAGCCACTGCGCGGCCGGCGCGGGGAACAGGCTGCCCAGGTCACGGCGCGGCACCAGGAAATGCGAGCCGCCACGGCCGCTGAACAGCGCATCGCGCAGCACGCGAAGGAACACCGTGCCGCTGGCCAGGTGAATGGGTGTGTTGAGCGCCGAGATGCACAGCGGGTCGATGAACTCGCTGACCAGGCGCTGCGGCAGGCCGGCACACAGGTCGGCCACGGTGGCTTGCGGCACGCAGCGAAAGCCCGCCAGCCGCCAGCGCACGGCACGCGCCAGCAGGGCTGCACGCTCGCCCAGGCTCCAGCCGCGTGCGGTGGCAATGCCGGCCAGCGCATCCAGCGGCGCAGGCCAGTCGGGAAAGCGCAGGCCGCTGCCATCGGCGTAGGGCAGGGCCATGGGCTGGCGGTGCAGCGCCCGTTCAGGGTCCACACCCACCTCGCGCATGAGGCGCAGGCTTTCGGTGTACGCACCGATGAGGATGTGCTGGCCGTTGTCCACGCGCAGCGGGCCCTGTGGCGTGTCGAGGTCCATGCCGCGCGCACGGCCGCCGGGCTCGCGTGCGGCCTCGTGCAGGGTGATGTGCCAGCCGCTGCGCGCCAGCGCAAGGGCGGCCGCGAAGCCGGCCCAGCCGCCGCCGAGGATGGCGGCGCGCGGCTGAGCGGCGCGAGGCACAGAGGTGCGCGGCTTGTCTTTGGCGCTGTCTCTGCTCACCGCGCCATGCGCCCCAGCGCCTGCATCTTCCAGGCCAGCCAGAGCTTGCGCAGCGGCGGCAGGCTGATGCGCTGGTGCAGCACGCGGAAGTCGTCGGCCTCGATCTCGCGCAGCAGGGTGCGGTAGATGCTGGCCATCATCAGGCCGGGCTTTTGCGTGCGGCGGTCGGCCGCGGGCAGCAGGGCCAGGGCCTCGTCGTAGAGGCGGTGGGCGCGCTCGGCCTGAAAGCGCATCAGCGCGGTGAAGCGGTCGGAGTATTCGCGCTTGGTGATCTCATGCGCCTTGACGTCGAACTGCTGCAGCTCGCTGATGGGCAGGTAGATGCGTCCGCGCATGGCGTCCTCGCCCACGTCGCGGATGATGTTGGTCAGCTGGAAGGCCAGGCCCATCTTGTGGGCGTAGGCCGTGGTTTCTTCCTGCGTCTGGCCAAAGATGCGCGCGGCCACTTCGCCGACCACGCCTGCGACCAGGTGGCAGTAGCGCGCCAGGCCCGGGAAGTCCAGGTAGCGGGTCTGCTCCAGGTCCATGCGGCAGCCGTCAATGACGGCCTGCAGGTGGCGCTCCTCGATGGCGTAGACCGGGGCATGCGGCATGAGCGCCCGCATCACGGGATGGGAGGGCTTGCCTGCAAAGGCCTGGTGCACTTCGTTCTGCCACCAGCCGAGCTTGGTGGCGGCCACGCCGGGGTCGGAGACTTCGTCCACCACGTCGTCCACTTCGCGGCAGAACGCATAGAAGGCGGTGATGGCGGCACGGCGCTCGCGCGGCAGGAAGAGGAAGGCGTAATAAAAGCTGCTGCCCGAGGCGGCAGCCTTGTCTTGGACGTACTGATCCGGATTCATATGGGGCGGGATTGTCCCATGGACGGCTGGGGGCCAAAGCCTGGGTGTCGCAACGGCCGGCCCGCCATCACATGCGCAGGGCGCGCCACAGCAGCAGCGGCGCATCGGCCTTGCCGACGGTGGGGCGGCGGTAGAGGCTGGCGCCCTGCAGCGCATCGACCTTGTCCAGGATGCGCAGCCCGCCCTGCACGACCAGGCGCAGCTCCCAGCCGATGCGGCCCGGCAGGTGGTGCACCAGCGGTGCGCCGGACTGCATCAGTGCACGCGCCCAGGCCGACTGCTCGGCCAACAGTGCGCGCACGGCAGGGGTCAGTGCAGCGGGCTCGGCGCGCAGGTCTTCACGCCGCACGCCATGGGCGGCGCAGTCGGCATCGGTCAGGTAGTGGCGCTGGCGTGGCAGGTCCACGCTGAAGTCCTGCCAGAAATTGATCAGCTGCAGGGCGGTGCAGATGGCGTCGCTGCGGGCCAGCGATTCGGCATCATCCACCCCGTACAGATGCAGCAGCAGCCGGCCCACGGGGTTGGCCGAGCGGCGGCAGTAGTCGAGCAGCTCGGCGCGGTCGGCGTAGGTGGTGCCGGAATCGGTCTTGCGCACGTCCTGTGCGAAGGCGCTGAGCAGGTCGTCCATCAGCGCCAGCGGCAGCTGGTGGGCGCGTACTTGCGGCGCCAGCCCTGCAAAGACAAGAGGCCAGGCCGTGCGGGCGAGCATGGAGGCCTCGCCTTCGGTGCCCAGCGCCATCAGGTCGGCACGGTAGGCGGCCAGCGCAGCCAGGCGCTCGGACGGCGTGGCGTCGCCCTCGTCGGCCAGATCGTCTGCAGTGCGTGCGAAGTGGTAGAGCGCGGCAATCGGCGGGCGCAAGCGGGGCGGGCACAGCCAGGACGCCACGGGAAAGTTCTCGTAGTGCGTGACCGGGGCGGGGGAGGCGGGCAGGGTGGGAGCGGTGGACTTCACGGTGGCCGATTGTCGATGCTGCGCGCAAGGCCATGCATTTCACTTGACGGGCTCAAGGGCTTCTCCTAAATTACTAACCCGTCAGTCAGTAAACGGCGCCAGCCAGCTGCCGCGGCATGTTGCCCGGATCTTGCAGCCCGCAGCCGCTTTTCGCACCAGCCCTCCCGGATCCACATGCCCGACTTGCCATCGAACCCTGCCGCGCGCGCTTTGCCGCGCCATCTTCTTCTTGCCCCTCTGTGCCTGGCCGCCGCGCTGGCACTGGGCGCCTGCTCCAAGGCCGAGCCGCCGCCCGAGCCGGTGCGCGCCGTCAAGCTGCTCACTGTAGGCGTGGGCGCGCTGGACACGCAACTGGAATACGCGGGCGAGGTGCGCGCGCGCATAGAGTCGCGCCTGGGCTTTCGCGTGGCCGGCAAGCTCGTGCGCCGCGAGGTGGAACTGGGCCAGCACGTGCAGGCAGGCCAGTTGCTGGCGCGGCTCGATGCCAGCGACTACCGGCTGGGAGCTGACGCCGCGCGCGCCCAGGTGGCGGCCGCGACCACGCAGCGCGATCTTGCCGCCGCCGATGTGAGGCGTTACTCGCAGCTGAAGGCGCAGAACTTCATCAGCGGTGCGGAGCTGGAGCGGCGAGAGGCCACGCTCAAGTCCGCCCAGGCCACGCTGGACCAGGCCAAGGCGCAGCTGGCATCGCAGAGCAACCAGGAGGCCTATGCGCAACTGCTGGCCGATGTGCCCGGCGTGGTGACCGGCATAGACGCCGAGCCGGGCCAGGTGGTGTCGGCCGGCTCGCCCGTGGTGCGCATTGCCCAGGACGGCCCGCGCGACGTTGTGTTCGTGGTACCCGAAGACAAGCGCGGCGCCATCCGCGTGGGCCAGAAAGTGAATGTGCGCCCGTGGTCGGCCGGCATGCAGCCGCTGCAGGGCCAGGTGCGCGAGGTGGCGGCCAGTGCCGATCCGGTCACGCGCACCTACCAGGTGAAGGTGGCACTGCCCACTTCGGACGCAGCCGCCGTGCCGCCGCTGGGCGCGACGGTCCATGCGCTGCCCGAGGGCATGGGCCCCACGGGCCAGCCCGTGATCAAGCTGCCCACCACCGCGCTGCGCCAGGAAGGCGGCGGCGGCCAGGGCACGGCCGTGTGGGTGTTCGATGCCGCCAGCAGCACGGTCAAGCTGCAGCCCGTGCAACTGGCCACGGCCGATGGCAACGAGGCCGTGATTGCCGCCGGCCTGACGCCCGGCATGCAGGTGGTGGCCGCCGGCGTGCATGTGCTCACGCCTGGGCAGAAGGTCACGGTCTATCAGGACCGGTATGACAAGACGCAGCAGCCGGCACAGGCGCCTGCCGCCGCAGGTGCCGCAGCTTCCGCAGGTGCTGCGTCCAGCGGGGCGGCCCAATGAGCGGGCCCAAGCACAAGGCGCCGCAGGGCGGGCACTTCAATCTTTCGCGCTGGGCGCTGGACCATGTGGCGCTGACGCGCTATTTCATGGTCGTGCTGCTGCTGCTGGGCTTTGCCTCGTACTTCCAGCTGGGGCAGGACGAAGACCCGCCCTTCACCTTCCGCGCCATGGTGGTGCGCACCAACTGGCCGGGCGCCACGGCGCAGCAGATGGCCGAGCAGGTCACCGACAAGATCGAGCGTACGCTGCAGGAGGTGCCCTACGCCGACAAGATCAGCAGCTACTCCAAGCCCGGCGAGTCGCTGATCATCTTCCAGCTCAAGGACAATTCGCGCCCCGGCGATGTCCAGCAGCTGTGGTACACGGTGCGCAAGAAGATCGGCGACATGCGCTACACCCTGCCGCAGGGCGTGCAGGGGCCGTTCTTCAATGACGAGTTCGGCGATGTCTATGGCGTGATCTACGCCCTGCAGGCCGACGGCTTCAGCTACGCCGAGCTCAAGACCATGGCCGACGACGTGCGCCAGCAGCTGCTGCGCGTGCCCGATGTGGCCAAGGTCGAGCTGTTCGGCGTGCAGGACGAGAAGGTCTACATCGAGCTGTCGCAGCGCCGCCTGTCGCAGCTGGGCCTGGACATGAACCAGGTGCTCGGCCAGCTGGGCCAGCAAAACGCCATCGAGGGCGCAGGCGTGCTGCAGACGCCGCGGGAGGACGTGCAGGTGCGCGTGGCCGGCCAGTTCCTGGCGGTGGACGAGTTGCGCGCCATGCCCATCCGCGGCGCATCGGGCGCGCAGCTGCGCCTGGGCGATATCGCCGAGATCCGCCGCGGCTATGCCGATCCGGCCAATGTGAAGGTGCGCCACCAGGGGCGCGAGACGATTGCGCTGGGCGTGTCCATGACCAAGGGCGGCGACATCATCCGCCTGGGCAAGTCCCTGCGCGGCGCCGTGGGCGACATCGCGCGCACGCTGCCGGCGGGCGTGGAGCTGGCCAACATGCAGGACCAGCCCAAGGCCGTGGCCGACTCGGTCAACGAATTCCTGCAGGTGCTGATCGAGGCCGTGGTGGTGGTGCTGGCCGTGAGCTTCATCAGCCTGGGCCTGCACAAGCGCGAGGGCCACCAGCCGCTGTGGAAGCGCTGGTACATCGATCCGCGCCCGGGACTGGTGGTGGCCATCACGATTCCGCTGGTGCTGGCCGCGACCTTCCTGGCCATGTGGTACTGGAACATCGGCCTGCACAAGGTGTCGCTGGGCTCGCTGATCATCGCGCTGGGCCTGCTGGTGGACGATGCCATCATTGCCGTGGAGATGATGGTGCGCAAGATGGAGGAGGGCTACGAGAAGTACCGCGCTGCCACCTTTGCCTACGAGATCACGGCCAAGCCCATGCTGACCGGCACGCTGATCACGGCGGCGGGCTTCCTGCCCATCGGCATGGCCAAGTCCATGACGGGCGAGTACACCTTCGCCATCTTCGCGGTGACGGTGATTGCGCTGGTGCTCAGCTGGTTCGCCTCGGTGTACTTCGTGCCCTACCTGGGCATGCTGCTGCTCAAGCGCCCGCCGCACGCGGCCACGCTGCCGCCCGAGGTGGCCTCGGGCGAGGTGCCCATCGAGGAGACCAACCTCAATGCGTCCTCAGCCGAGCATGAGGTCTTCGACAGCCCGTTCTACAACCGCTTCCGGCGCGCCGTGAACTGGTGCGTGACGCACCGCTGGCTGACCATCGCCATCACGGTGCTGGTCTTCGCGCTGGGCCTGGTGGGCATGTCGCGCGTGCAGCAGCAGTTCTTCCCGGATTCCAGCCGGCCAGAGGTGCTGGTGGACATCTGGTTCCCCGAAGGCACGTCGCTGGCCGCCAACGAGGCCGTCACGCGCCGCGTGGAAGAGCGCTTCATGAAGCTCGACGGCGTGCGCACGGTCAGCGAATGGGTAGGCTCGGGCGTGCCGCGTTTCTACCTGCCGCTGGACCAGGTGTTCCCGCAGAACAACGTCTCGCAGTTCATCCTGGTGGCCCAGGACCTGCCCACGCGCGAGCGGCTGCGCAAGGCGCTGCCGGCGCTGCTGGCCCAGGAGTTCCCCGAGGTGCGCGGCCGCGTCAAGCTGCTGCCCAACGGGCCTCCCGTGCCCTATCCGGTGCAGTTCCGCGTCTCCGGCACCGACCCGCAAAAGCTGCGGGCCTATGCCGACGAGGTCAAGCAGGCCATGATCGCCAACGCCGACATGCGCGGCGTCAACGACAACTGGAACGAGTCCGTCAAGGCCGTGCGCCTGGAGGTGGACCAGGACAAGGCGCGCGCCCTGGGCGTGAGCAGCCAGGCCATCGCCCAGGCGGCCCGCGTCATGCTCAGCGGCTCCACCGTGGGCCAGTTCCGCGAGGGTGACAAGCTCATCGACATCGTGCTGCGCACGCCGTATTCGGAGCGCGACGCCATCACCGATATCGCCAATGCCTACCTGCCCACGGCATCGGGCAAGTCGATCCCGCTCACGCAGATCGCCAAGCCCGTGATGGTCTGGGAACCCGGCGTGATGTGGCGAGAAAAGCGCATGTTCGCCATCACCGTGCAGGGCGATGTGCGCGAGGGCCTGCAGGGCGCAACGCTGACCCATGCGCTGCTGCCGGGCCTGCGCGAGATCGAGGCGCGCTGGCACGCCGCAGGCGACACGGCCTACCGCATCGATGTGGCCGGCGCCGTGGAGGAAAGCTCCAAGGGCTCGGACGCCATCGTTGCCGGCGTGCCGGTGATGCTGTTCCTCACCTTCACGCTGCTCATGCTGCAACTGCGCAGTGTCAGTCGTTCACTGCTGGTGTTCATCACCGGGCCGCTGGGCATTCCCGGCGTGGCGGCGGCGCTGCTGCTGTTGGGCCGGCCCTTCGGCTTCGTGGCGCTGCTGGGCGTGGTGGCGCTAATGGGCATGATCCAGCGCAACTCGGTGATCCTGATCGACCAGATCGAGACCGACCGCGCGCGCGGCGTGCCGGCCTGGGACGCCATCATCGAAGCCGCCGTGCGCCGCCTGCGCCCCATCGTGCTGACGGCCGCTGCCGCCGTGCTGGCCATGATCCCGCTGTCGCGCAGCGTGTTCTGGGGCCCCATGGCCGTGGCCATCATGGGCGGGCTGATCGTGGCCACGGTGCTGACACTGCTGGCGCTGCCGGCCATGTACGCCGCCGTGTTCCGCGTGCGCCGCGAGCCCACGCATTGATGCAGCGAAAACGCGGAGGCCGCCGCTCAAATCCGGGGTATGGCAATGCACCCCGCAATTGCGGCTAGAATCTGCGCCCTGACCTAGGAGCCGCCGCGCAGGCGGCTCCCCCAAGAACCAGCGCGGGTGGCGAAATTGGTAGACGCACCAGGTTTAGGTCCTGACGCCAGCAATGGTGTGGGGGTTCGAGTCCCCCCCCGCGCACCACGCACCAACGCCGCTCAACTGCGGCGAACACTGCTCAAGCCCGCTTCCTGTAGAGGAGGCGGGCTTTTTTTCTGGGTCTCCGCTGCAAAACGGAACAGGTTGAAACCGGCACAAAACAGCGCAAAATCACATCACAATCCCGCGCAGATCCCGCTTGTGATCTCGCGCGGGCGGCAGGAGGTGGGATGGCGTATTTCCGGAAGGTGAAGAACGGCTGGCGGGCCGAGGTGGAGCGTGCGGGCATCCGGCGCACCGCCACGCGGGCGACCAAGGCCGAGGCGCAGGGATGGGCCGTGGCCGAGGAGGCGGCCATTCTGGCCGGGGCGCGCGGGGAGTTTCCGCGGCGCACGCTGGCCGAGGCGGTGGAGCGCTATCGGCGCGAGGTCACCGACAAAAAGACGGCCAGCACGGCGCGGGCCGACCATTTGCGCTTCGATGCCTGGCTGCGCGAGTTTCCCGAGCTGGCGGCCAAGGTGTTCCACGAGATCACGGGCGACGACCTGGCGCGCTGGCGCGATGCGCGGCTGCAGCAGGTCTCCGGCGCCAGCGTGCTGCGCGAGGCGCAGCAGTTCCGTCCGATCTGGACGCTGGCGGTCAAGCAGTGGAAATGGGTGGGCAAGAGCCCCTGGCCGGAGATCAAGCTGCCGGCCAAGTCCCATGCGCGCCGGCGCACGGGGCAGTGGAGCGAGGTGCGGCGCATGCTGCGCTCGGCCAATGTCTCGCCGCGCCTGGCGCCTGTCACCGCCATGGAGCAGACGGCCTGGACCATGCTGGTGGCCCTGCACACAGCCATGCGCAGCGGCGAGATCCTGCGCATGGGCCGCAGCAATGTGGATCTCAAGCGCCGGGTCTACCACCTGCCGCACCACAAGACCGAGGCCAAGGTGGGCGAGCGCCATGTGCCGCTGACGCGCCGTGCCGTGCGCCTGCTGCGCGTGCTGGACGCCGCCGCCGAGGCTGCCGGGCGCGACGCCTACTGGACCATCAGCGACGCCAGCCGTGACACGCTCTACCGCAAGCTGCGCGACCGCGTGATGGTGCAGGGCCTGCGCTTCCATGACCTGCGCGCCACGGCGCTGACCTGGCTGAGCAAGCGCGTGGATGTGATGACGCTGGCCCGCATCAGCGGTCACGTGGATATCAACGAGCTGTTCAATACCTATTACCGAGAGACGGCCGAGGACATCGCGGCACGGTTGTAGGCAGGATGGCTGCCAGAAATATCACTCCAATATGATATCTTGACAATATTATTCTGGAGTGATAATTTCAATTCATCATCTTGAGATGATATTTTGAATGCCCTGGCCAGGAGAACACCATGGACCACCTGTTGCAACTGCCCGATCAGCTTGCGCTGCACCTGAAGTCGCTGCGCAAGGCCGCTGGCGTGAGCCAGGCTGAACTGGCACAGCGGCTGGGCGTGTCCCAGTCGCGTGTGGCGGCGATAGAGCGTGACCCGGCCGCCATCAGCGTGCGCCAGCTGATGGAGATCCTGCAGCTGCTGGATGCCGATCTGCTCATGCGGCCCAGGGCGGATGCGGTGGTTTCTCCTGCGTCTGCACCTGTGCCTGTGCCTGTACCTGGACCTGCTGCGTCGAAGGTTGCCGAGCCCGCTCCACAACCGTACGCGGGTGACAACGTGCCCCGCAAGCCCGCCGACCGCCCCGTGGCCTTCAAGCCGCAGGCGCTGCCGCCGCACTGGCAGGACCGCAAGCCGAAAGGGTCCTGGTGATGGCGGCGCTGGGCGTCTGGATGAATGGGGAGCGGGTGGGCACCTGGGAGGTCACGCGCACGGGCCGCCATGTGTTCGCCTATGACCCGGCCTGGCCGCAGAGTGCGCATGCGCGGCCGCTGTCACTGTCCATGCCCTTCACCCGCGACCTGACGGTGGCGGGCGAGGTGGTGGCCCACTATTTCGACAACCTGCTGCCGGATGGCGAGGGCATTCGCCGGCGCATTCACCAGCGCTTCGGGCTGCGCGGGATCGATGCGTTTTCGCTGCTGGAGGCCATTGGCCGCGATTGCGTGGGTGCCGTGCAGCTGCTGCCCGAGGGGGCCGTGCCCGACGGTTTTGACCAGGTGCGCTTCGAGCCGCTGAGCGAGGCGCAGATTGCAGAGCACCTGGCCAGCCTGGGTGGCGGGTTTGGCGCGCTGGAGGTGGACCAGGAGTTCCGGCTGTCCATCGCCGGTGCGCAGGAGAAGACGGCGGTGCTGCGCCATGGCGGCCAGTGGTGCCGCCCGCTGGGTGCGACGCCGACCACGCATATCCTGAAGCCGGCCATCGGCGTGGTGCCGCACTGGCACTACGACCTGAGCGAGTCAGTGGCCAATGAGTGGCTGTGCGCCCGCCTGCTGGCCGAGCTGGGCTTTGCCGTGGCCGACAGCAGCATCGAGACCTTTGGCGGGCAGCAGGTGCTGTGCGTGGAGCGCTTTGACCGCGCCTGGACGGCCCAGGGCTGGATTGCGCGTCTGCCCCAGGAAGATTTCTGCCAGGTGCGCGGCGTTGCCAGCGCAAACAAGTACGAGACCCATGGCGGGCCCGGCATGCTGCAGTGCCTGCAGGTGCTGCAGCATGGCAGCGAGCCTGCCCAGGATTGCGCCCGCTTCGTGATGGCCCAGCTGGCGTTCTGGCTGCTGGCGGCCACGGACGGGCATGCCAAGAATTTCTCTGTGTTTCTGCAGCCGGGCGGCGGCTATGAGATGACGCCGCTGTACGACGTGCTGTCGGCCTGGCCCATCATCGGTCACGGCCACGGCAAGATTGCCCGCCAGCGCGCCAGGATGGCCATGGCCCTGCCGGGGCGCAGCCGCCACTACCGCCTGGCCGAGATCCAGCGCCGCCACTGGAAGGCCTTGGCCGAGACCACGCGCATCGCAGGCCTGTGGGAAAGCATGGTGGAGATGGTCGAGGCGCTGGACGGCGCCATAGCCCGGCTGCAGCCGCGCCTGCCGGCCAGCGTGCCGCAGCCTATGGCCCGGCAGATCTTCGACGGGGCGCGCGACCAGGCACGCCGTTTTCTTGCGGGCAGCGATTACTGAGCGCACGGCGATGGCCTGGTGCCGGCTCACCGGCGCCCCTCGGCCCAGGCCTTGACGTCGGCCATGCGCCAGTAGCGGATGCGGCGGCTGGCGTTGATGAAGGGCTTGGGAAAGTCCGGGCGCTTGGTCAGGCGCGCGGTGACGTGCTCGCGGCTCAGGCCCAGGTAGTTGGCGATGCCCTGGGTGTCCAGGCGCGGGGCGCTGTGAAAGAGTTCCATGTTCTGTTGCGTCATTGCGGTGTTCTCCGATGTCGTGTCCGGGGCTTGATCAGGCCTGGCGCGGCGTGATGGACTTGCCTGACTTCTTGCGCTCCACACGTTCAACTCGCTCCACTCGCTCCACTCGCAGAACGGGCCGGCCGCTGGCCAGCAGGGCGCAGGCCTGGGCGTGGCTGGCGCTGGCCGCTTTCAGGCGCAGCACGGGCAGCAGGCGGGCGTCGGCCAGTTGATCCAGCTGCGCGGCGTCCACGCCATGGGGGATGAGGGTGGCGCGGTAGCTGCGCAGGGCGGTGATGTTGTGGTGCATGGTGGGTCCTCCTGGGGTGGATCAGCTGGTCAAGAAAGGGTGGTTGGATGGCGTGGCGCCGGATGCGGGGCGGTGCAGCACTGAATCGGCACCCGAATCGGGCCCGGCCGGGTTGGCCCGGTCCTCGCGCTGGTGCCCGCCGCGGCCGATGAGGGCGCGCAGCGTGTGGCCCGTGAGCCGGGCCGTACAGTTATTGAAACCAGTCCAAGCGCGCGCCAGCGGCGCGCGGGCGGGCAAGGTGGGCGGGGCCACGTCGGCGACCTCGGCGCCCTCGGCGCCCTCGACGCTTTCTGCACCGTGGGTTTCCTGGAACTCCAGCGTGGCGCGAGCCACGCTGCGCCAGGCGATGCGGCGCGAGACCAGCCACTGGCCGCGCCGGGTTTCCAGGCCCACCACGCGGCCGCAGCCGGGCGCGATGGCCTCGCCGTATTGGTTGACGGCGCCGGCGGGCACGGGGCGGCGTGCCATGCGCAGGTGCCAGCGGTCGCGGGCCAGGCAGTGGCCGCCCATGGCTTCCATGTAGCGGCGCCAGTCGGCGGGGATGTCGGGCCCGTGGCGGTGGCTGGCGCCCCAGGCCTTCCAGCTGGCCTTGTCGCCGTCGATGCGGATCTGTTCGACCTGGTCCTTGCTGACACGGCGCAGCTCGCGCCAGACGCAGACGCTGGGCATGCCCACGGCCTGGAACTGGCGAATGCCCCAGCAGGCGGCCCAGGCGTCCACGCGGCGGTGGCCGGGCATGCCGCCCTGCTCCACATCCCACAGGCGGCCCTGCACCACGTCCAGGTGGTCGGCCAGGGCCGCATGGCCCACGCTCTTGGCGATGTACTTGGCCACGTAGCCGGCAGCGCCACCGCCGGTCATGCGCTTGACGTGGACGCGGTTGCGCTGGGCGCCGCGCTCGTCGCCATCTTCGCTGAGCCACCATTTGCGGATGGCGGCCTCGATGTGCCGGGCGTGCTCCTCGCACTCGGCCCAGACCAGGGCGTGCCAGTGCGGCGTGGCGTCATGGTGCGGCTCGGCCACGCGGATGCCGTACATGGCGATGCGCTGGCGGCCCAGGTGCGAGCGCACGCGCGCCCACATGGTGCGCAGCCACAGCTGGGCATCGCGCGGCGTGCTGTGGCCGTCGTAATGCGGATTGGGGCGGGGACGGCCGCCGCTGCCCAGCGTGACGGCGTGAAAGCGGCTGGGCGCCGTCAGCGTGAGAAAGAGGCCGACGTGGCTGCGCGCGTCGGCATATTCCTCTGCGCCGCGGATGCGCGTCATCAGCTCGCCGCCACGGATCACGGGGTTGGCCGGCGACAGCGCGGCCAGCTCGGCCAGGGTGAAGACCTGGCCGGCCTCGTTTCGGTAGAGGCTGCGCTCCAGCGCGCGGGCGTTGCGTTCGATCTGCGCGGTGCGCCGGCGCACGGTGGCATTGCTGGCATAGCCGCCGGCGCTGCGGTTGACGATGCCCAGCTTGACGGCACCGGCCTCCACGGTGCGCGTGACGTGGCGGCGCAGCATGCGGCGCCACCAGGCGGCATCCAGCGCGCGGCGGATGGCGGGCTCGCCGGCCAGCGGCGTGCTTTCCTGCAGGCCCAGCATGCGCAGCATCAGCCGCACCAGGTCCACGCGTGCGGCCAGGTCCATGTTCTGGGCCTGGGCGCCGGCGTCGAGCTCACCGACTTCGTCGCTCAGGCGCCTGGCCATCTGGCAGATCTCGTAGTCGTCCAGATTCCATTCGGCCGCACGGCCGTGGCGGCTGGCAAAGTCGTCAATGGCGGCCAGCGCGTCGTGGCAGGCAGCCCACTCGGGCTGGCCGTTGGCGTGTTGCGCGCCCTTTTGCCAGTCGCCCAGGCCCAGCAGCTTCATGGGCTGCAGCCACTGCGGCGGCAAGGCTTTTTCCAGCGCCTGCATGGCGCGCTGGACCATGTGGGGGCGGGGCTTGTGCTGATCCCATTGCTGCAGGCTGGCGGTGCGCAGCCTGCGGCCGGTGGATTTGGCGGCGAGCAGGACGGACATGGGCTCAGGTCCTCAGGGCCAGCGCGCGCAGCGGCAGCAGGCAGCTGCGCAGCGCGCGGATCTGGCGGCGGATGGCGTCGCGCTCGGGCGGCGGCATTTCGCGCCAGTCGCGCAGGGCCAGCTCCTCGATCTCGCCGTCTATGCCCGCCAGCAGCACCAGGGCCATGCGGTAGTGGCTGGCCAGGCCCGCCCATTCGCGGCTTTCGGCGCTGCCCGAGCGGCCGTTGGAGGCGCGCTGCGCGGCTTCGCGCTGCAGCTCGCGCAGGCGGATGCGGCAGTCCTGGACGCTCAGGCGCTGGTAGGCCTCGGGCAGTGCGGGCGGGTCCACGGGCCGGTATTCGGGCCGGTATTCGGGCGCGGGCGCATCGTCTGCCTGCAGCAGTCGCATCAGATCGGAAAGGCGCAGGTCGCCGAGCTTCATGGTCTGTCCAGGTCGTTTCAGGGTGAGCGCGTCCCGCAGGGCCTTCATGCAGGCTCCGCAGGTTGCGGGAAAGGGGGGGGTGGCGGCGGTGCAGGCGGGCTGCCCGCGCGCCGGGTGGGGCGCCGTCAGGAGCGGCGAAGGCGCCCCGGCCGCGCTAGCTGCGCGCGCCTTCGCTGGATTGGGCGGATTCGGCCGCCTGGGCTGCGCGGTGCGCTGCGCCTTCGTATTGCGAGGACGGCATGGCGTCCAGCTGGGTCTGCAGCAGCTTGCGCTTGATGTGCGTGCTCATCGGCAGGATCACCATGGGGTTGGGGATGGCGCTGGGGCTGATGGTGCGGTTGATCTCGGTCACCGCCGAGAACACATGGCCGCACTCGAAGTTGCGGCACTGGAAGATGGTCTCGCGGCTGGTGCTGGTCAGCTGCAGGCTGGTGCGGGTGTAGGCGTGTTCGTTGCAGTGGGGGCACATCATGCGCATGGCAGGCTCCTGGGGGCAGTTGGGATCGAAGACAAGGCGGTGAACAGGGCGGCGCGGGTGGCTATCGCGCCTGATCGGCCTGGGGCAGCGGCGGCATCTGCTGCTCGTACTGCTGCATGCCCATGCGGTACAGCTTCAGCGCGAAGTTGGAGGCGCTGCGGCTTTCACGGCTGGCATAGCGGGCGTGGCGTTCGCGTTCGGATGCCGTCATGCGCAGTGGCACGGGCCTGTCATGAAGCACCGGATCCGCAGGGATACCGGGCACGGCTCTGGGGGAGTGCATGGCTGTCATGTAGTATTTGGGATGGTTTGGATGGTTTGGTTACACGCTGACTGCATCATTGCTCGAAATTTCGAGCATGTCAATTGATGAATAGAAGAAATTTCGATCACATCGGTGAAAGGCTGAGGCAAGAGCGTCTGCGTCTGGACGTGGCGCAGCTCGCCATGGCCGACGCCTGCGACGTCTCGCGCGGCACCCTGGCCACCTGGGAGAAGGGCGAGCAATCGCCGAATGCGGCTGCCCTGGCCGTGATGGCAGGCCTGGGCGTGGATGTCCTGTATGTGGTCACGGGCCAGCATGCGAACGCATCGGTCCAGACCCTGGCGCCCGACGAGCGCGAGCTGCTCGATTGCTACGGCCGGGCCGACGATTCGGGCCGCGCCGCCATCATGGCCGTGGCGACCCTGGCCGCGCGCTGAACGGCCTGCGCCGGCCGCTCCAAGACGCGCTCTACCCGCCCCTCTCGCTCACTTGGCGCGCGTCTCCAGCGTCAGCTTGGAGGTGAAGCCGGCGTCGCCCAGTTCGTGCTGGATCTTGACGACCAGCCACGGCGTGTCATCGATCTCTGCCTTGAATCCCTGCAGCTTCAGCGGCGTCTGCGGCATCAGGTCGGGCCGCGCCAGCGCCAGCTTCAGGCCCATGGTGGCCTTGGCGCGGTTGATGCGGCCCATCTCGGCCTTGGCGGCGGCCTGCGCCTCGGCCTCGCTGCCGTAGGTGTCCTTCAGGCGCTTTTCGTTGTCTTCGGTGCCCTGCGTGGCACTGCGTTTTTCGGCGCGATCCGCGTCGTTCCAGTACGCGCGAACGCCGCTGTAGTCGTTGCGCGCGGCCGTGTGGTAGGCGTGGCTGTCGCCCACGGTGCGCGTGAGCGTGGCGGCCTCCACGGTCTGGCCGCCGGCGGTGATCTTGCTGTCGATGGCGATGAAGGCCAGCTTGCCCTTCTTGACCGTGCACACGGCGTCGTACTGCCGCGCCAGGCGGCTGCAGAAGTTCAGGTCGCTTTCGTGGGTCTGGTCGATGTGGTCCACGCGCAGGTTCTCGAACTGCGCGTCCACGCGCACCTGCAGGCCGTTGCGCTGGGCGATGCTGCGCACGATCTGGCCCAGCGTGCTGTTGTGGTAGCTGTGCTCGGAGCGCATGCGCAGCTGGCGCTTGAGCTCGGCCGAGCGCGCATGCACCACGATCCTGTCGGGCGCGCCCTGGTGCTCCACCTCGTCCACCTCGTAGGTGCCCTTGTCGACCAGGCCGTGGCCGGCCCAGCCCAGCTTCAGCGCGATCTTGGATCCCTTGCCCGGCAGGGCCAGGCGCCCATCGCTGTCGTCCAGCGTGATGTCCAGCTTGTCGGCTTCTTCGCCGCGCGATTCGGACAGCGTCAGGTTCATCAGCCGCGTGTCCACCTGGCTGGTGATGTCGTGCCCGTCCAGGACGATTTCGTACTGGGGCTTGGCGTGCAAGTATTCCTGCGTGGCCATCAGATCCACCATTCCCAGAAGTCTTCATCGGGCCAGGGATCGACGCCGCCGCTGCCTTCGGCCAGGTGGTCGTCCACGCGGGCCAGCTTGAGATCGAACTCGATGCGGCGCGGCTTGCCGCCCGGTGTGTAGTGCGTGCCGGTCTGCTGCAGGCTCTCGATGACCCAGGCGCCCAGGATGCTTTCGCCGCCCACCAGGGCCCATGCCTTGCCCTGGTCGGCCATTTCGCGCAGGTCGTCCAGCGACTTGGCCGTGCCCCGGAACTCGGGTGCGAGCACGCCGGTCAGGCCCAGCGTTTCATCGCCTGGGCCCAGCGACTGGCGGGCGGGGCGCGCGCCCACGCGGCTGTTGCTCGGGTGGCGCCAGGTGCTGCTGCGCACCAGCTTGTCGAATGCCAGTGTGTCGATGCCGAAGGCAAACTGGCCCAGTGTGATCAGCATGCTCATGCTCCTCAGTCGATGTCCGACAGCTGCGACAGCACGCTGGAGCGCCTGACCATTTCGCGGCGGTCCAGCTCGGCGGCCACGGCGCGGGCAATGGCCTGCGCATCCTGGCCGGGCGCAGCGTTGACGGTGATATGGATGGTGGCGCCGGCCACCGGGGCCGGTGCCGGCGCGGGAGCAGCGGCGCTGGCCAGCGGCGGGCGGCTGTCGATGCGCACGGCGCCCGTGTCGGCCAGGGCCGGCATGGCGCCCGTGGCCAGCGTGGCCGCCGTGGCTGCAGCAGCGACACCCTGGCGCAGTGCGCCGGCGCGGCCCTGGTCGGGTGCTGACGCATCGCCGGACTTGAACCATGAGCCCACCGACGAGGCCAGGCCGCTGATGCCCTTGCCGGCCAGGTCAGAGACCACGCCGAACAGGCCGCCCGTGGCGCCATCGAGGCCGGCCTTGCCGGCCTCCAGCAGCGTGCCGCCGACGCCCTTCCAGTCGCCGGCCTTGAAGGCGGTGGACAGGCCGTCCCAGTTCTGCATGATCGAGCCGCCCGCGCCCATCAGGCCGCCTGCGAGCCGGCCCATGGGTGTCATGCGCACCAGGCCCATCAGCGATGCGGCTGCACCACCCAGACTGCCGCCCAGGCCACCGCCGACGGCTCCTGCGGCCCCCAGGCCGGCGCCCAGCAGGCCCATGACGGCGCCCGCACGGCCCTTGCCTGCACCGCCGCCGAAGATGCGGCCTGCAGCGCGGCCCGCGCCGGCCAGGGCGGTGCCTATGCTGCCCATGGCAGCGCCGCGGCCCATCATGGCCAGCGACAGGACCACGGCGCCCAGCCCGCGCCTGAGCACGCCCGCAGCGTTGCTGGCCATGCGCAAGCCTCCCGACAGCAGACCCATGGCTCCGCCACCGCCGCTCATCATGGACAGGGACAGGACCACGGCGCCCACGCCGCGCCGGAGCACGCCCGCAGCGTTGCTGGCCATGCGCATGCCGCCGGCCAACAGGCCCATGGCACTGCCGCCGCCGCCCATCATGCCCAGCGACAGGACCACGGCCGCCAGGCCGCGCCTGAGCACGCCCAAGGCACCGCTGCCTGCGCCCATGGCCGCGCCCATCAGGCCGAACACGGTGCGCGTGAGCAGCAGCGGCGCCAGCAGGCCGAACAGCACGCTGCTCACCAAACCAACGCCTGCCACCAGCAGGCCCAGCACGGCCACGATGCGCAGCGTCCACTGCACGATCTGGGGATGCTCCTTGACCCAGGCACGCATGCCTTCGGTCATCTCGCGCAGCGTGCCCAGCACGGCCTTGAGGTCGGACTCAATGGTCGAGCCCATGTCGCTCAACAGGCCGTTGTAGCTGTCCTTGACGGACTCGTATTGGGCCGAGACCGAGTCCTTCAGGATGGCCACGCGCCCATCCATATCCGCCTGTGACTTGAGCTGGGAGGCGATCTGCTGGTAGCCGCCCGGGCCCTGCTGGAGCAGCGCCTCCAAGGCCTTGCGCGTCTGCGCATCGCCGCCCGCCAGCTTGTTCAGCGCAGCGGCGCGCAGCTTGTCGCTGCCCAGGCTCTGCAGCTTTTGCAGCTGGGCCATCATCTGCTCGGTGCCGCCGAACTGGCCGCTGGCGTCCTTGAAGTCCAGCGACACGCCCTGGCTCGCGAGCATCTTGTTGACCTGGCCCAGTTTGGCCGGGTCCATGGAGTTCTTGACCAGGTTGCCGACGGCCTTGCCCGCGGCCTCGCCGCTGATGCTGGCGTCGTTGAGCATGAGCAGCAGCGGCGCAAACATCTGTCCCGACCTTGCGCCCTGCTGTCCCAGCTGCGGCAGGGCCTTGCCGATGGCGTCCAGGCCCTTGACCATGCCTGTGGGGTCCAGTCCCAGGTGGGAGGTGCGCTGCACCGTGTCGGCCAGTGCGGCCATGTCGCCCGCGCTTGCGCGGGTGGCCTGCTGCAGCTGCGCCGCGAACTCGCCGGCCTCCTTGGCAGGCATGTTCAGCACCGCGCCCAGGTTGGCCGCCTGCCGGGCCACGCCGCCCAGCACATCCTGGGAGGACACGCCCTGGCGCTGCAGCTGGTTCATCATCGCGATGTAGTCGGCCGTGCTGCCGGGCATGTCGGTGCCCAGGCTCTTGGCCAAGTCCAGCACCTGCTGGTAATCGGCGCCCGGCTTGCCATTGCTGCCCGCCATAGTGGCGCGCAGCTGTGCGGCGGCCTGGTCGTCGGTCATGAAGGCCTGGCTCACGGCGCGCACGGGCGCCAGCATCTTGCCGCCCGTCTCGCGCAGCGCCTGGCCGCGATCGGCCAGGGTCTTGCTCTGCTCGCGCAGGGCGTCGATCCTCTCCAGCCGCTGGGCGGCCGGTGCCACCACCTTGCGCTGCTTTTCCATCTGGGCCGTGGTGGCGCGGATGTCGTTGTGCAGCTTGCGCTCGTGCGCGGACAGGTTGCCCGTGTCCACGCCCGCGCCGCGCAGGCCTTCGCGCATGTCCATCAGGCGCGATCGCTGCGTGGCGCGCAGCAGCGCCAGGCGCTCCTCCTCGACCTGGGCCGAACGCAGCGCGCGCAGCATGGCGCGCGAGGGCTGCTCGCCCGCGCCCGATTCCAGCCGCAGCTGGGCCATCTGCTGGCGCGCGCCGCGCAGCCGTGCCGTGGTGTCTGCCAGGCCGCTGCGCAGCGCGCGGTAGTCGCCCAGCTGGGTTTGCTGCTGCTGCAGCTTCTTCAACTGGTCGACCGTTTCCTTGAGTTCCCTGGCCGTGTTGCTGCTGGTTCTGCCCAGCAGCGCCAGGGGCTGGTGCACACGCTCGGCCTGCTTGAGCACCTCGTCCAGGCGCAGGGTGTCAACGGCCATGGAGGGCTCCCTGGCCGGTGCGGTGTTGGCGTTGGATGGAGGTCATGGGCAAGGGGCGTGCAAGAGAGGGGCGAGAGGCGGGCGATGGAGTGGAGGTGGTGCTCAGTCCTGGCTCAGTCCTGGCTTTCGTAGCGCTCGCGCGCCCGTTCATGCCATTGGCCGAGTTCGGCCAGCGACATGTCCTCCATGTCCGCCGGCCGCCAGTGGAAGACCATGGCCAGGTCGGCCATGGCGTCCTCTACGCGCTCGGGAATTGCTCCCTCTGCGCCTTCGGCACCAAAAAAGAGGCCACCTCCGTACCCAGGGTCACCAGGTCGGCGGGGTCCAGCTGCAGCACCTCGGCCTTGTGCAGCATGGGCTCGGTCACGCGCGGCAGCAGGGTCTGCAGCGCGGTCACGTTCATGTGCAGCAGCTCGACCAGCGACAGGCCGCGCAGCGCGCCGGCATTGGGGCGGCGCACCAGCACCCGGGCCAGGTCGCCGCCGGGGCGCTTGAGCGGCACGTCGAGCGTGATCTCGCGCGCATCGCCCGATGCGAGGGCGGCCGCATTGGCGGCAGCCTGGTTCTGGAGGTCTTCCTGGGGCTTGGTGGTGTCCATGGTGTGTCAGCGTTCGGGTGAAGGGAAAGTGAGGACCGGGCCGGCCGGCCCGGGGGCCCGGTGAGGCCCGGTGAGGTCAGGTCAGACGAGCCAGGCTCAGATGCCCAGCGCGGCGCGGACCTGGGCCAGGCGGTCGATGCCGTTGACGACTTCGACGAAGTTGACCGGATGGATCTCGATCAGCACCTGGCCGTTGATGGACAGGCGGTAGTAGCTGACGGCCAGCTTGTACTTGATCTCGGTCTTGTCGCCGGCCTTGGCCTTGCCGGGGTCGAACTCCGAGAAGCGGCCACGCATGACCACTTCCAGCGAGTCCACGCCTTCGCTGTCATCGCCCTGCAGGGCGCCGGCGAAGCGCAGCAGCACGCCGTCGTGGCGCAGCGTGCCCCAGGTGGAGATCAATTCCTTCATGTAGCCGGCAGCGGTCAGGTCGGCCTCGATGGCCTCCATGCCGAAGTCCAGGCTGACCTCGCCGTTCATGCCGCCGGCGCGGTACTTCTCCATCTTGCGGGTGAGCTTGGGCAAGCCCACTTCGGGCATGTCGCCGATGTACGAGTTGCCATCCACGAAGGTGGCGAAATTCTTGAGAGAGCGGGGCAGTCCCATGGTGCTTTTCTCCTGTGTATCCGGTGTGTTCGGTGTATTGGGTGTGTCGGGTGCGGCCGCCGTTTACTGGCCGGTGCCCACGCGCAGGGCGAAGTCGGCGAAGTAGCGATCGGTGATGCGCTGGCGAAAGCCCAGGTCCTCCAGCGGAGGCACGGGCGTGTAGTCGTAGTCCAGCACCAGCTTGCCGGCCTTGAGCGTGGCGGTCTCGTTGACCGTTTCGTCGTACCAGGCCTTGCCGTCCAGGATGTAGCCCAGGGCCTTCAGTTCGCGGAACTTGGTGTTGATGCCTTCCAGGATGTCCTTGACCAGGCTGGGGTGCATGGGCTTGTCCACGGCCCAGAAATGCGCCTCGGCCATGGTGTCGGCCAGCACCTGCGCGGTGCGCACGCTGGACTCGAAGCGGAACAACTCGCTGTCCGTGCAGGTGCGCGAGCCCCAGAAGCGGTGGCCCTGGCTCTGGATCAGCGTGGTGATGCCGGCCTGGTTGAGGATGCCGGCCTCGGTATCGGGGCTTTGCAGGTCCCAGTGCACATCGCGCGAGATGCCCAGCACGCCGGACAACGGCACGTTGGACAGCGTCTTGTGCCAGCCCTGCTCCTGGTCGATGCGTGCGCGCAGGCCCAGGGCGTAGGCCACGGGCGAGGCGTCCTGCACGGCGGCGGTGGACAGGTCCAGCGCCTTGAAGCCGGGCCACAGCAGCATCAGCTCGCGCTGGCCGAAGTGCTCGCGGTAGGCCTGGGCCTCGGCCACATCGTTGCCGATGGCCGCCGCATACGCAAAGCCGCGCAGCTTGATGGCCACGGACGCCAGCGCGTCGGTCACGGCCTGGCTGTCCAGGCCCGGTGCGCCCAGAATGCGCGGCTTGACGCCGAGCTGGGCCTGGGCCGCCAGCAGCGCCTGCAGGCCCGTGTACTGGTTGCCGGCGGTGGTGCCGATGACCTTGGCGTCCTGGTCGGTGCGGCGCTCGGCCTCGGTGGCGCCTTCGCCATCGGCCACGCGCACGACGACCAGCACCGGGCGGCACTGCTCCTTGATGGCGTTCAGCGCCTGGGCCAGCGTGCCCTTGGTGCCGGCCTTGCCGATGGCCGCATCGACCTTGGTGACCAGCACCGGGCGGTTCAGCGGGAAAGTGGCCGCATCGGCGTCGCTGGCCGTGGCCACGAGGCCGATCACGGCCGTGGACACGATGCGGATGGAATTGATGCCTTCGCTCACTTCCGTGACGCGAATGCCATGATGGAACGGGGCTGTCGCCATGGTGTTCTCCGGGTTGGGGGGTGGTTGGGCCGTGGGGCTGTCGTCAAAAAGGGGTGGTCACGGCTGTTCGTGGGCTAGTACGGGGCCGGCCAGGATCTCCTGGGCCCGCCCCGCGGCGATGAGTCCGAAGGCCTCGAACCGGCGCAGGCTGTCGGCCAGTTCGGGGTCGTCAAGATCGAGTTGCCGCGCCTGCTCGATGTCTTTGAGCAGCGAGCGCAGCGTGGCCGCGTTGAGCCGATCGGCCTCGCCCGCCTCGGCACGGTCCACCACCGCCCACTCCAGCGCCGTACGCTCGACCACGGTGAAGCGGCGGCGCAGGGCGTGGGGGGTGATGTGGCGGGGGGCGGGTTCGTTGGACGCTGCCTGGTCTTCAGGCAAGGCTTGCGCCACGTCTTCCCAGTGCGTGCCCGTCCAGCGGCGGCCGAGCACCGAGGTGTCGTAGCGGGGCAGAGGGAGCAGGTCGGGAGCGTTGAGCTCGGCGTGCGTTTCGGTGATGGCGAAGGCCACGCCGGCGGGGGTGAGCTGGGCGTAGTGGTGGGGCATTTATTTGTACTCCACCAGTTCCCAGCTACAGCTCAGTTCTGTAGTTTCTCCTGTCCATGCATAGCTGCCGAACCTCACCTCCAGAGAAGTTGAGGATATGAGTTGTATCCGGCCGTTGAAGCAACCGGCAATAGAGGTGCTCGAATAGCCATATCCGCAGATCCCCAGTAGATTGAGTTGGCTTTTGCTTGGATTAACTGCTGCTACTGCAATGGTGCGCCCAATGCTCTTCTCAATGGGGGCAACGATGATGATGCCTCGCTGAATGCTCTTGATTGCACTGCCGTTGCTCATTTGGATAGTCAGACCTGCAACTTCGCTGCGGGTGGCTGCCACGGCGCTGCTCAACGCAGCAATATCCGCCCGCGTCTTCACCAGATCGGCACTGATGACGGCATCCAGGCTCATGCAGGCACCTTTGCGCAAGCTGCGGTGTTGATGGAATCGACAGTGATGGTCTGTGTCATGCTGAAGTTCATGCAGCCAAGGCGGCCTGGTTGTCCTGGCCGGGTTGGCGCCTGCAGCCTGCAAGGCCGCTGGCGTTGCGCCCGGGTTGCATTGATGTTCTCGCGGTGGGGGCTTGGGCACCAGCGACCTTGGCTGTGCCGGAGGGCTGCACAGAGGCTTGGTTTGGCGCTGACTTGTTGTGCCGACCAAGCACGGCAAAGCCCCGGCCGCGTAGGGCGCCGGAGCTTGAGGATTGAAAAGGGGTATCGCTTAGGAGGTGGATTGCCGACGTTCGGCCTCTGCGGTTCAGTACTCTTCGATGCGGATATAACCCCCCATACCTGGTGAAGGAGTTGTGGGATTGATATGGCCGTAAGTTCCGCCGCCACCCGCACCGTAGCCAGAAGCGTTGCCTGCCACTGGAGTGCCGTTGGCACCACCTTTCCCGAGCAGGGAGTCTCCCCCGCTGGTCAACGTGCCCGTATTGCCGGGTGTGATGCCATAGCCTTGGCGGGAAGACACAGTGGTGGGAGATGCATCCCCATCCGTGCGTCCGTTATTGCCCCTGACGCCTCCTGCAACCCACAGATTTCCGAACTGGGTTTGGCCACCGTTGTTTACACCGCCGATCCCGACCTGATAGGCAATGCCACCTTTGAAGATAACTCGACGGTAGAGTTCATCGCCGGCTGCGCCCCCCGAGCCCCAGTAGGTGTATCCGTTGGAGTAGCTGCGGTAGCCGTTGCCGCCGCCGCCGCCAGCACCTATCAGCAGGATGTACTGGTAGGAGCTCTCCGGTAGAAAGACATGCATCCCCGAACCTGACGTGTACTCCGTCACTCTCAACGGCTTGCGCGACGCAGCCTGCGCCGTTCCCAGATTGGCCAGCGCGCTCTCGATCTGCGCCAGCTTGGTGGTCAGCGCAGTCGTCTGCGCCTGCACCGTGTTGACCTGACCCTGCAGCGCCTTGACGCCTGCATTCGTGATGGGATCGAAACTCATCCCTGTACCTCCGTGGCATTGACCCCCGATACCCGCCCCGTGGCGGCGTCGTAGGCATAGGTTTCCGTACGCACGCGCCCGCGGTAGCTGGTCTGCTGCTGGGAGACGCGGCCGGCGCCGTCGTAGCTGACGGCGGTGGTGGCGCTGAAGCCGTTGACGCTGCGCGTGATGCTGCTGATGCGGCCCTGGGCGTCGTAGCCGAAGCTTTCGCTGGTGGCGCCGTTGGCCGGGCCCAGCGCAAGGTGCTCTGGGTTGAGCTTGACGTTGACGCCGGCCACGCCGTTGACGCTGGCCACCTTGCCGGTGCTCAGCGACTGGACGGCGGTCTCCAGTTGCTCTATGCGGTGAGCCACCACGTCCATGGCGTCCTGCACGCCCTGGGAACTGGCCTTGGTGTCGATGAGCTGGCGCGCTGCGGTCAGCGCCTGGTCCACGTCCTGCACGGCCTGGCGCAGGCGCAGCACGTCGTCTTCCAGGCGGTTGTCGGGGTGGGGCAGGGGCCAGCCCTGCGCTGTCTTGTCGTCGTGCAATGTCATATCACGATGGCTCGCAGGTTGGTGACCTGGGGACGGGCGCCGTGGCTGCCCGTGAGGACAAGGCGGACACGCAGGCGCTCGGCGCTGATGCCGGTGAGGCGGTAGCTCAGTTCCAGCACGCCTGCGGTCTGGGGGCTGGTGCTCAGGTAGGGCACGTTGGTCCAGGCGCTGCTGCCTTCGGCCTGCATCTGCACGGCCAGGGCGCTGCCAGCGGGCAGCACAGCCTCGGCCACGACGTTGAGCGTGACGTTGGTGCCGGCGTTGATGGCGGGGCTGATGTAGTCGCCCGTGGCCTGCAGGCTGCCGGCTACCAACTGCATGCCCGGCAGCAGGTGGGCTGCGTGGTTGGTGTTGCCCGAAAGCTTGGCGCGCACGGCCACGTTGCCGCTGTAGCGGCTGGCCAGCTGCACGGCCTGGCCGGGCGCGGCCTCCAGCGTGCTGCCGTCTTCCAGCTGCATGGCGAAGACCAGTTGTGCGTCGGCTGCGGGCAGCATGGCGCCGGCCTGGACCATGAGGTCGGTGGCGTCCTGCACGGCGATGCTGCCCAGCTCGATGGTGCGCGTGGTGGCCGTGTGTTCGGCCGCCAGCAGTTCGAAGGTCATGTCGCGTGTCTGGTGGGGCGTCCAGGTGCTGGCATTGCTGCTGGACAGCAGCACGCCCACGCTGTAGGGCTGGCTGGTGACCCACTGCGCGCGCGCCGCGTCCCAGCCGCCCAGCTCGGCCACGGCCAGGGCGGTGGTGGCGTCGTTGGTCAGCACGACGATGGCGTATTCCACGCCCGACTCCAGCAGCACCGGCGCCCATTGCGCCTGCGTGGGTTTGGCTGCGGCGATGTCGGCGTTGATCTGGGCCGGCTTGAGCACGCATTCGGCCAGGATGCTGCGCGAAGGCACGCCGCTGGTGACTTCACGCAGTTGCACCTGCACATCCTTGTCGCCCGCCGCGGCGAACCACAGGCGCGTGCCGCAGATCTCGCGCGTGGTGCCCAGGGTGAAGGTCTGCGCCAGCGGGTCGTAGAGCTGGACCGTGATCTTGGCCACGCTGCGCTCGAGCAACTGGCCCTGGCCCGTGAAGACGGCTTCGGCATGGCTGCCGGCGCGTCCCGTGAAGTGCACGCTCTTGGTGCCCGAGGGCACGCCCGCCGGGATCCTGAACGTGCCTTTGAGTCCCTGCGCCGTGGCCACGAGCGTGCCGCCCGTCAGGGGCTGGGGCGTGACGGGAATGCCGTCGAAGATCAGCTCGGTGAGGGTTTCGCCCACCGGAAAATCCAGCCAGAACTGCACATCGATCTGGCGCAGCTTCTCCAGTGCCTTGGTGGATTCGGACAGCAGCTTTTCGGTTTCCGAAGGACGCGCCTGGCTGGGCGTCAGGCGCAGGATGATGGGGTTGGCCCATTGGGTCTGCACATCGGTCCAGTAGTCCACGGCCGGCGTCAGGGTGGCTGCGCTGGGCAGCACATCGAAGGCGCCATAGGGATTGACCAGCATGGAGCCGGTTCGGCCCAACTGGTCGAGCACGACCACAGGCTGGTAGGGCGTGGTCTGTGGAGCGGTGATGTCGGTGCCGATCTGGTGCAGCTTGGCGTTCATGGGCAGCTGCAGCTGTCCGCCCAGGATATGGGCGCTCTGGCTGCGCCCCGCATCGCGCAGGCCGTTGTCCAGCATCGGATCCGCAAACAACCCCTTCTTGACCCCGCTGTGCCGCCCCGAAACGTCCACCGACAGCCGCAGCTCGGCCAGGTCGGCGTAGATGGTCTGGATGTGGTCCTGGTAGGCCTTGAGGGTCTGCATGGGCACGACGCGCACGGCGTCCTGGTCCACGCGGCGGTTGCTGTCCCAGCTTTGGTAGACCGAGGCCAGGGCCAGGGTGCCGCTGGGTGCGGCCGGGACCTTGGGCGACCAGGCGGCGGGCACGCCGGGCACCCATTGCAGCTGGCCTTCGCTGTTGAGCACCAGGCGGTCGTAGCGGCGCAGCGCGTAGTGGTAGCTGACCAGTACCAGGGTGTCCTTGAGCGCGCCTTCCACGGTGAAGCCCGTGGAGTCCACGGCCGTGGGCGTGGCGTTGAGCATGTACTGGTAGGTGACCTGGTAGGTGCTGCCGGGCACGGGCTCGGCGCCCGAGGGGCTCCAGTCGATCTGGCCGCCCACCAGCTTCCAGTCAGTGCCCTGCACGTAGGTGGTGCCGGCCTGGACCACGCTGTCCACGGCCAGCACGGCGTTGTCGGGCAGCGGGTCGGCCGCGCCCGTGAAGCCGCCATGCGTGAGCGTGACGGTCTTGCGGGCCTGCACGCGCACCTGGGGTGTGCCGACAGCGGGCTGGCGGTCGAAGCGGATGCGCTGGGCGGCCGTGCCGGCCGAGGTGTGGGGCTCGCTGTCCACGAAGAACAGGTCGGGCTTGGCCTCGTAGACCAGGCGGCGGCTGGCACCCAGTTCCAGCGGATGGCCGTTGACGCGGGCGGCGCCCTCGCGCACGGTGTAGACCTGCTGGCCGGTGGCCAGGTCCTCGCCCATGATCACGTCCAGGCCGCGCACGACGTAGGTGCCGCCCGCGCTGTCGCGGTCATAGCGGGCCAGGGCCTGGGTGACGGCGTCGATGTTGGGCGGCGGCTCCTTGGGCATGACGGAGCCGTCGATGATGGTCCACACGGGATAGAACGTGCCGGCCGTGCCGTCGCCCTGCGCACCCCAGACCAGGGTGACGCGCTCGCGCAGCGCACCGGGCTCGCCATAGCCGCGCGTGCCGGCGGCGGGGTTGAGCAGTTCGGGGTCCTGCAGCTCGGTGACGGTATCGGTCTGCAGGTAGGCGCCCACGTAGACCGTGCCCACGGTGGCCACGGTCAGCGTGCCCGGCGTGATGCCGCGCACGGCGCCGGCCACGTAGAGCGCGCCGGCCTCGATGGTGGTGGCACCCGTGTCGGCGGAGGTGATGCACTGGCAGCCGCGGACGATATCGCCCTCCTTGAACAGCACATCGGTGATGCCGCGCAGGCGGTGCTGCTGCATGCTCTGCAGCTCGTTGAGTTCGGCCGATTGCAGCACGCGGTCGGCCGCGAACTGCAGCCTGTCGTAGCGCTTGCCGGCGTCGAAGCGGTCGTAGATCTTGGTCTGGCTCATGGGGTGCCGTTCAGAAGGGGAGGATGATTTCTTCGACCTGGCGCACGCTGCCGCTGCGCAGGATCCGGGGGCGGCGCTCCAGCGTGTACAGCTCGCCCTTGCCGGTCAGCTGGCTGGCCAGCACCCAGCGCTGGCCGGGCGGCACGTCCGTGGCGACCTGGGTGCCGAAGAACACGCCCATCTCGCGCACGTCCTCGCCCTTGGCGTCGTCGAAGCCGAAGGCCGCGCGCAGGTAGACGAAGGTGGTGGGTGTGTCGCTGACGCTGTAGCGCGCGCCGCTGGGCAGCTCGATCTCGCCGTTGTCGTCGGGCCGCGCAAAGCGCACCTCGGTGACCAGGCGGCGGCCGATTTCGTCGACCAGGGCGTTGGCGGTGATGGGTTCGGGCTCGGGCGCGGCGTCCCAGGCGGGCAGGCCGCGGCCCCAGGCGATGTGGATGGTCTGGGCGGCGACGGCCTTGGCGAGGGCGATGCGGCCCGCTTGCTGCAGAACTGCCATGTTCAGGGTTCCTCGGGTTCTTCGGTGGTGGTGGTGCGGGTTTCGAAGGATCGGCGCCAGGGCGTGCTGTCCCAGCGTCCGGTCCAGGTACGGGTGTTGTCGTGCGGGCGCTCGGTGCTGGCCCAGGGATGCAGGCTGGCCAGGGCCAGCGGAGCGGGCGCCGTCCAGGCGCTGTGGGTGGCCATGGCCTGCGCGGGAATGGGCCGCAGCGGCGCGTAGTAGGCGGGTTCGCCCGTGGTGGTGGCGTTGACTTCGGTGATGCCCAGGCTGGCGTCGATCAGGATCTCGCTGTCCAGCGTCCAGGCATCGAGCAGCATGCGGTCGGCATAGGTGGCGATGGTGGTGACGCGGAACAGCTGGGCCGTGAGCACGCCGTCCGAAGGCGGTGCCTCGGTGCCGGTGCGACGGGGCAGGCCCTGGCTGAGCTTGACGGGTTCGCCATACGGCGACACATCGATCCAGGTGCCGCTGTCGTTGTCCAGCATGCCTGCGTCCAGGCCCGGGCCGTGGTCCAGCCGCAGCGGGCGCAGGTCGTGGCCGTGGAAGACGCGGTAAAAGCGCACGTGCGCCGGCAGGCTGGCGCGCACCACATGGGCCACGCTGGCCAGCTCTGCGTCGCCGATGATGCGGCCCAGGTCCAGGTGCAGCCAGGCACCGTCCTCGTCGAGCTGCGCGCCGTCATATCCCAGCCAGCCCAGCGCACGCTGCATGGACGCGGCCGTGCCGCGCTCGCGCAGCCAGGGCAGGCCGTTGGCGATGAGGGCGGGCACGTCGTCGAAGTAGCGGTCGAACTGGGCAATGCCCCATTCGGCCGCCAGCCAGGGCAGAAAGGCCGCAGGCTCGCCCTGGGCCGGCGCGGGAAAGGCGCCGGCCAGGCCATCCCAATTCGGGACGACCTGGTCCACGGCCTTCTCCAGCGCCGTGGCGTTGGGCGGCAGCACATGGCGGCGGGGCGCCGTCGGGACGATGGCGGCGGTGCTCATGCCTGCAGGCCCTCGTCCACCAGCTGGACGCGGCCCAGCACCGGGTATTCGTCGGCGGCCAGCGGCGTGAGCTCGGCCGGGGCCAGTGCATCGGGGTAGGTGACGCGGGCAATGCCGTCCACATGCAGGCGCGTGGTGATCCACGAGCGCGGCACATCGCGTCCCAGCAGCGCGTAGGCCGCGATCTGTGCGGCCAGGCCGGCCTGCAGGCGCGCCACGATGTCCACGGGCGCACCGGGCTCGCGCAGCAGGTGCGCCGTGATGTCGATGGGGTGCGGGCGCGCCAGCGATACCGACACGGGTACGCCCAGCGGCCGTGCGCCTGGCGCATTGAGGGCCGACAGCACGATGGCCAGGGTCTCTTCGGCCTGTGCGGGCTCGACCAGCCACAGCTGCACGCTCACGCGGCCGGGCTGGGGTTGCGTGGCGATGGCGCTGTGCACATTGGCGCTGGCCGTCATGGCCAGGTGCTCGTAGTGCTCTGCCGTTCCGCTGCCGGCCAGCGCGCGCACGCGCAGCAGGATGCGCTGGCGGTAGCGTTCGTCGCTTTCGCCGGGCAGTCGGGCCACGTCATAGAAGGCGCCCTTGTGGTCCAGGTCCGAGCCCTGGGCGAACGCAATCAGGTGCGCACGCGCGGCATCGTTGACGCGCGCCCGGTACAGCAGTTCGCGATAGGCGTGCGCCTCCAGCAGCTTGTTGAGCGGCTCGCTCTCCAGCGCCAGGACTTCGGCGGCCTCCGGGTGGCGCGCCAGCAGATCGGCGCGGTGGGCGTCGAGGATGCGCTCGAAATCCAGCGTCTCGACGACGCCGGGCGGCGGCAGGGCGTCCAGTGCAGGGGTCATGTCTTGCTTCATGAAAGGGTGCGGGCGATGGGCATCTGCAGGCTCAGCGGTGCCGGGCGGCGCGTGTTGTTGAAGGTGCCGATCAGCGTCAGGTCGGCGCGCCCGGGTGCGGCCGGATCGCGCTCGATCACGATGCGTGTCAGGCGGATGCGGGGCTCCCAGCGCATCAGCGCGCTGGCCACGGCGGCGCGCAGGCGCGCTTGGGTGGCGTTGTTGTCGGGCTGGTCCAGCAGCGCCGGGACCAGCGATCCATAGTCGCGGCGCATCACGCGCGAGCCGATGGGCGTGGACAGGATGTCGGCCACGCTCTGGCGCAGATGCTCCATGCCCTCGATGCGGCGGCCTGTATGGCGGTTCATAGCGGCCCCTGCGTGATGGCGTCGCCCGCCCTGACGCCACCATGGCGATGGCGCAGCAGGCTGATGGGGCCGGTGGTCACATCTGGCGCGCCGGCCAGGCCCTGCGCATTGACGGTGGCCGAACCGCCACCTGCCTGCAGGCTGATGCCTTGCTCGTCGATGCTGATCACCGAGTTGCCCACGCGCAGCGTGATGCCATGGGCCACGTTGATGTTGAGACGGCCCGTGGTGCTGTCGTGCTCCATGAAATCGGTGGGGCTCCACTGCGTGTGGCACACCCCTTCGCGGTCGCTGGGCTGGGCTGCGGCACTGCTGTAGATGCCGGTCAGCGCCACGGCGCCCAGCAGGTCGCCGCCGGGCGACAGCAGCAGGCATTGCTCGCCCACGGCCGGTGGCCACCAGACGCTGGCGTTCTCGCCCGCGGCGCGCAGGGCCAGCCAGGGAATCCAGTTGGTGGTCAGGTTGCCGGTCTTGACGCGGCAGCGCGCAGGGCGCGCATGGCGGACTGCGGCGATGGTGCCCGTGCGGATCAGCCCCTCCAGGCGGCGGATGATCTCGTACGGGCTCTCGGTTTGTGCGACGGGCGAATCCATGGCGTTCATGGTGCCGGCCGGGCCCTTGCGTGTCGCCGTGTGCCGGGCGTGGCGCACGCTGCCACATGCGGCCCGGCATGCAGCCCGGCCACGCCTCAGCGCGGGTCGTAATTCCACTCGGCCACCTTCTCGCCGAACAGGAACAGCTCCCACAACTGGCGCTGCGCAATGTCGAGCTGGCCCGGCGGCTCGGGCTTGTAGATCAGGTCGAAGGCGCCGGGGCTGCCCTCGCGCGGGCGCGCCAGCACGGCCTCCACCAGGTCGATCTCGATGGCGAGCTGCTGCGGCTGCGAGGCGGCTGCAGGGTCCGTGGAAGGAGGCGCAATGTCGAAGCGGATCGCCTGCTCGCGCCTTTCGGCATGGTCGAACAGGTCCGGCTGGTGGCGCCGCGCCCAGACCAGCAGCGGCACGGTCACGGCATCGATGCTGCCGGTGAAGTCCGCAATCACCAGGCTCAGCGTGTAGCGGTATTCCCAGGAAAGGGACGGCGTGCCCGTGTTGACCACACGGCCCCTCTGGATGGTGAAACGGATGTTCCCCGGCGACAGTTGCAGCTGGGGCAGGGCAGCGACGAGCGCGTCGCGCAGGCTAGTGGGCTTGAGCATGGCGTGGGTCCTGGGTCATGGTGCTGGTCAGGGCGCTGGTCAGGGCGCTGGTCAGGGCGAGCCCGGCGTCGTAGGCGCGCTCGCAGGCGCTTCCTCGGTGGCGGGCGTCGTCAGCAATGCGCGCCAGCGCTCCCGCTCGCTCGTCAGCGCGGCGCTGCAGCTCGGCAAGCAGATCGAGGGCTGCGGTGTCTGGCGCGCACTGTCCGGCAGCGGCGCGAGCCTGGGCGGCGGCACGGTGGGCGGTGAGGTAGTCGGCGAGGTCGCCGCGCAGCCGGCCAGCAGCAGCGCGGGCAGCATCGGCATCCGCCGCAGCGCGGGCCAGGGCCAGGTCCGAGTCGCGTGCAAGAAAGTCGAGGCGTTCACGGTAGGCTCCTTCCCGTTGTCGATAGCGTTCGGATGCGTGCAGGGCGGCGGTGGCAGCGGCCTGGCGGTCGGTCGCCAGATCCGTGCGCGCCTGCGCCGCATCGCGCTCGGCACCCAGCCGCGCCAGCGACTGCCAGACCAGCAGCGCCGCCAGCAGCAGGGCCAGCAACTGCCAGGCATGGGTTTGCAGGCGGTCCATCAAGGCTGGGCCTTCATGCAGGCCGCGTGGCGCGCCTGCTGGCGTGTCCAAACGCCGCGGCATACCTTGTTGCCGGGTGCCGAGCAGTCAAAGCGCCAGCGCGTGGGCCGGCCTGCGCCATCCCATCGATAGGCGCTGAAGCCCTGCAAAGGCTGAGTGCTGGTCATCAATCGCCAGGCCAGGTAGGACTGGCAGGCGCCGGCGTAGTCGCCAGCCCGTGTCCTGGCCAGCATCGAGGAGCCGCGCCAGGCCCCGCAGCCGTACTGGCCTGCGAAGTCCACCGCCTGGGCGAACTCGGCCGGGTGCACCCGCGTGTCGCCAAGCGAATCACGCACGCAGGCGCCGTACTGCTGCTCCAGCAGGTTGATGGCCAGCTCGCGCGCCCGTTCGCGGGTGATGGGCGGGTCGGCCAGGGTCACGCGTGTGCCGTCCTCGTAGCGCGTGGCGCCGTGGCCGATGGTGGGCACATCGCCTTGCACGGGAATGATGGGCGCCGCACTGAAGCCTTCTGCGGCAATCCAGGCAGCAACGATGGCCGCGCCAATGCCCATTCCTGCCGCTGGCATGCGCGCTGTGCTCATGGCGCCGCTCCGGTGTCTGTGGCGGTCGAAGACGCCTTCCTGCGCGCGGCGTCCTCGGCCTGGCGCGCGCGCCGATCCTCGCGCTCATTGCGCCAGCGCCACAGCAGATACACGGCCTGCAGCAGCACGTAGACGATGGTCAGCGCGGTGGCGGTATGGGTCATGGTCCAGCCATTGGCCACGTTAGCGGCCACGACGGTGACGGGAGGCGCGGCCTTGGCGCCTTCCAGGGCGGCGGTCTTGACGATGGTTTCTCGGTCCATGTCAATCCCAGAAACTGATCAAGGGCAGGCTGGGCGCCTGGGTGGGTTCGGTCAGCTCGACGGCCAGGCCGGCGGGCACGTGGGGCCCGTGGGCCGACAGGCCCGGGTTGCGCTCCAGCGTGGCTTCCACCACGCCGCGCGTGGCGCCCAACTGGCGCATGCACAGCTCGTCCAGCGTTTCGTATTCACGGGCGATGGCCTGCATCAGTCGCGCTCCCTGTATGCAGGGTCGGCGGGAGCAGCGGCACGGGCCGGTGGCGGTATCGCCTGATCCGGCGCGGGAAAGGGAATGGCAAGACTCACTGAAGCTCCTCGTGGGCCGGCCCGCGCGGACCTGTTCCTGGTGCACCTGCCATGCGTGTGGCTGCGGATGCCGGGAACGCCTCAGGCCACCGGATCGCGGGGGCACCGGGCAGGCGGTATGCCGGGTCCGGCGCGCGGGCCGGGTATGAATGCCATGTTTGCCCAGGGGCGCCAGCCGGGCAATCGCCGAAGCCTGTGCGCAAACCGGGCACACCATCGGCGTATCCGGTGCAGGAACGACAAGGCCCCGCAGGGCGGGGCCTTGTCGAGGCGAAGGTGGGCTGGGCTAGCTGCGCTTGCTGCCAATTGCCTGGCTGCGATGCAGATGGTCGGACAGGTCGCCCGCCGCCGCGCTGAGCTTGCGTGACACCGGCAGCAGCAATGCGGTAATGGCCGAGGCGTGCACGGCCGTGCCCCGGGCTGCAGCCAGCAGCTCGCAGATGGCGGCCACTTGCTCGCTGGCGCTTTCCACATCGTCCCTGACCGTCTCAATCTGGTGCTGCATCACGTCTTCTTTCTACTGTATGCACATACAGTATAGGTCGAATGGGCAGATGTTTCAATTTGAAGTGACCCTGTTTCATCTGCTGATTGAGGACGGCAAGCGGGGTTTTGATCAGGTCGTGTACATGTCGACCTGGGGTGTGCAGAGTGCACCTCGAGGCTTTTGAACGGCCCGCGCGAATCCCGTGCTGTGGAGGTAAGTGATTGTTTTTGAATGGTTGACGACCCGCCCCCCGCGCACCACGCACCAACGCCGCTCAACTGCGGCGAACACTGCCCAAGTCCGCTTCCTGTAGGGACGGCCCGTTTGCAAACGGATTGGGGGATTCCCCGCAAGTGGGTGCGTCCGGAGGTTAAAACCGCCTCGTTTATAATGTCCGGCTTCGCTTACATCACGGGTTGAGCGAACCATGTGCGGTCCCCAGCGGCCAGGCGCATGTGATGTAAGCCCTTGAAATCTGAGGTGCCGCGCGGCCGACTGGCTTGGCTCGCGTCGCACCGTGACTTTTGCGCAATACGGTGCGGGCTGTACAGCAGCCGGCACGGTCCAATCCCTCATAGGAACAAACATGGCCGTTACTGTTGAAACCCTTGAAAAGCTCGAGCGCAAGATCACGCTGAGCCTGCCCCTGAACTCCATCCAGAGCGAAGTCGAGAACCGCCTCAAGCAAGTGGCGCGCACCGTGAAGATGGACGGCTTCCGTCCCGGCAAGGTGCCGATGAGCGTGGTGGCCCAGCGTTATGGCTATTCGGTGCAGTACGAAGTGCTCAACGACAAGGTCGGCGAGGCTTTTGCACAGGCCGTCAACGAAGCCAAGCTGCGCGTGGCCGGCCAGCCCCGCATCTCCGAAAAGGAAGGCGCTCCCGAGGGCGAGGCCCAGTTCGAAGCCATCTTCGAAGTGATGCCTGAAGTCAAGATCGGTGACCTGACCTCGGCCGAAGTCGAGAAGCTGACGGCCGAAGTGGACGACGCCGCCATCGACAAGACCGTGGACATCCTGCGCAAGCAGCGCCGCACCTTCGCGCAGCGCGCCCAGGCCGATGTGGCCGTGGACGGCGACCGCGTGACCGTGGACTTCGAAGGCAAGATCGACGGCGAGACCTTCTCCGGCGGCAAGGCTGAAGACTTCCAGTTCCTGGTCGGCGAAGGCCAGATGCTCAAGGAATTCGAAGACGCAGTGCGCGGCATGAAGGCCGGCGAGTCCAAGACCTTCCCCCTGGCTTTCCCCGCTGACTACCACGGCAAGGACGTGGCCGGCAAGACCGCCGACTTCCTGGTGACGGTCAAGAAGATCGAGGCCGCCAACCTGCCCGAAGTGGACGAGGCTTTTGCCAAGGCCCTGGGCGTGGCTGAAGGCACGGTCGAAGGCCTGCGCGCCGACATCAAGAAGAACCTGGAGCGTGAAGTCAAGTTCCGCGTCCAGGGCCGCAACAAGCAGGCTGTGATGGACGCGCTGGTGTCCAAGGCCGAGCTGGAACTGCCCAAGGCCTCGGTGCAGGCTGAAGTCGCCCGTCTGCTGGAAGGCGCCCGCGCCGAGCTGCAGCAGCGCGGCATCAAGGACGCCGACAAGGCCGAGATCCCTGAAGACGTGTTCCTGCCCCAAGCCGAGCGCCGCGTGCGCCTGGGTCTGGTGGTGGCCGAGCTGGTGCGCGCCAACGAGCTGCACGCCACGCCCGAGCAGATCAAGGCCCACGTGGAAGAGCTGGCCGCCAGCTACGAAAAGCCCGAAGACGTGGCACGCTGGTACTTCGGCGACCGCCAACGCCTGGCTGAAGTCGAAGCCGTTGTCATCGAAAACAACGTGACCGAGTTCGTGCTGGGCAAGGCCAAGGTCTCCGACAAGGCCGTGTCCTTCGACGAACTGATGGGCCAGGCCTGAGGGTTTGAGCACCGCCTGCCTGCCGCTTCGTGAGATCGGCGGGCGGGTTGGCATCTGCGGGGCTTGTGCTTTGGCGCACAAGCCCCATTTTCTTTCCGGATACGGCTAAAGTAGCCCCCTAGTACTGGAGAAAACATGAGCGCATTGGAAACTCAGGGTTTGGGCATGATCCCAATGGTCATCGAACAGTCCGGCCGCGGAGAGCGGTCGTACGACATCTACTCGCGCCTGCTCAAGGACCGGGTGATCTTCCTGGTGGGCCCTGTCAATGACCAGACGGCCAACCTCGTCGTGGCCCAGCTGCTGTTCCTTGAAAGCGAAAACCCCGACAAGGACATTTCGTTCTACATCAACAGCCCCGGCGGCTCCGTGAGCGCCGGCCTGGCCATCTTCGACACGATGAACTTCATCAAGCCCGATGTGTCCACGCTGTGCACCGGCATTGCAGCCAGCATGGGTGCCTTCCTGCTGGCCGCTGGCACCAAGGGCAAGCGCTTTGCGCTGCCCAATTCCCAGGTCATGATCCACCAGCCGCTGGGCGGCATGCAGGGCCAGGCCACCGAGATCGAGATCCACGCCCGCGAGATCCTCAAGACCCGCGAGCGCCTGAACAAGATCCTGGCCGAGCGCACGGGCCAGCCGCTGGAAAAGATCCAGCACGACACCGAGCGCGACTACTTCCTGTCCGCCGACGAAGCCAAGGACTACGGCCTGGTCGATCAGGTGATCAACAAGCGCTCCTGAAGCCCGGAGGCTGTATGAGAATGGGCGGCGTTTTCCCCCTACGGAAAACGCCGCTTTCCATTTGGTTATCATCCTTTTCCATATTTCTGTAACAAGGCACCGACCCCATGGCCGAGAAAAAAGGCTCCTCCAGCGAAAAAAACCTTTATTGCACCTTCTGCGGCAAGAGCCAGCATGAGGTCAAGAAGCTGATCGCGGGTCCGTCAGTCTTTATCTGCGACGAGTGCATCGATCTCTGCAACGAGATCATCCGCGACGAGCAGCCCAGCACCGAGGCCAAGGACGGCCGAGGCGACCTGCCCACGCCCGCCGAAATCAAGGCCAACCTGGACAACTACGTGATCGGCCAGGACCTGCCCAAGCGCACGCTGGCTGTCGCCGTATACAACCACTACAAGCGCCTGCGTCACAAGGACAAGGCCGGCAAGGACGAGATTGAGCTGGCCAAGAGCAACATCCTGCTCATCGGTCCCACGGGCTCCGGCAAGACGCTGCTGGCGCAGACGCTGGCGCGCATGCTCAACGTTCCCTTCGTCATGGCCGATGCCACCACGCTGACCGAGGCCGGCTACGTGGGCGAGGACGTCGAGAACATCATCCAGAAGCTGCTGCAAAGCTGCGAGTACGACGTCGAGCGTGCGCAGCGCGGCATCGTCTACATCGACGAGATCGACAAGATCTCGCGCAAGTCCGACAACCCCAGCATCACGCGTGACGTGTCGGGCGAGGGCGTGCAGCAGGCCCTGCTCAAGCTCATCGAAGGCACCATGGCCAGCGTGCCCCCGCAAGGCGGCCGCAAGCATCCGAACCAGGACTTCCTGCAGATCGACACGACCAACATCCTGTTCATCTGCGGTGGCGCGTTCGCGGGCCTGGAGAAGGTCATCGAGAACCGTACCGAGGCGTCGGGCATCGGCTTTGGCGCCACGGTCAAGAGCAAGAAGCAGCGCTCCATCTCGGAAGTGTTCCAGGAGATCGAGCCTGAAGACCTGATCAAGTTCGGCATCATCCCCGAGCTGGTCGGCCGCATGCCCGTGGTCACGGCCCTGGCCGAACTGGGTGAAGACGCCCTGGTGCAGATCCTGACCGAGCCCAAGAACGCCCTGGTCAAGCAGTACAGCAAGCTGCTGGCCATGGAAGGCGTGGAGCTGGAGATCCGGCCTGCCGCGCTCAAGGCCATCGCCCGCAAGGCGCTGGCGCGCAAGACGGGTGCGCGTGGCCTGCGCTCCATCCTGGAGCAATCGCTGATCGGCACCATGTACGAACTGCCCAATGCCGACAATGTCGAGAAGGTGGTGGTGGACGAGTCCACCATCGAAGACGGAAAAGCACCGCTGCTGGTTTACCGCGAAGCGGCCAAGAAAGCCTGATGCGCCGCTGCCTGCAAAGGTCCGGCAGCGCAAGTCCCTGTGGCCCGAAATCCTTTCGGGCTGCGGGGTTGAAATACACCGGTGGGCGGACCATCTTCCGCTGACAAACCGAGGATTCCCATGTCAGGACATACCCCTTTGCCTTCCACCCCCCTAGACCTGGCGCTGCTGCCGCTGCGCGATGTGGTCGTGTTCCCCCACATGGTGATCCCGCTGTTCGTGGGTCGCGCCAAGAGCATCAAGGCGCTGGAGCTGGCCATGGAGGGCGACCGCCGCATCATGCTGGTGGCCCAGAAGACCGCCTCCAAGGACGAACCCACGGCGGCCGACATGTTCGACGTCGGCTGCGTGTCCACCATCCTGCAGATGCTCAAGCTGCCCGACGGCACGGTCAAGGTGCTGGTCGAAGGCCAGCAGCGCGCGCTGGTCAAGCAGGTCATGGATGAAGAGACCCACTTCGTGGGCTCCGTCGTGCCCGTGGCGCCCGAGGCCGAAACCCACAAGCCCAGCGAGATCGAAGCCCTGCGCCGCGCCGTGACGCAGCAGTTCGACCAGTACGTCAAGCTCAACAAGAAGATCCCGCCCGAGATCCTCACCTCCATCGCCAGCATCGACGATGCCGGCCGCCTGGCCGACACCATTGCCGCGCACCTGCCGCTCAAGCTTGAGAACAAGCAGGCCGTGCTCGACCTGGTGGACATCAAGGAGCGCCTGGAAAACCTCTTCGAGCAACTGGACCGCGAAGTCGACATCCTCAACGTCGACAAGCGCATCCGCGGCCGCGTCAAGCGCCAGATGGAGAAGAACCAGCGCGACTTCTACCTGAACGAGCAGGTCAAGGCCATCCAGAAGGAACTGGGCGAGGGCGAAGACGGCGCCGACATCGAAGAGATCGAGAAGAAGATCAAGCTGGCCCGCATGCCCGCCGAGGCGCGCAAGAAGGCCGAGGCCGAGCTCAAGAAGCTCAAGCTCATGTCGCCCATGTCGGCCGAAGCCACCGTGGTGCGCAACTACATTGACGTGCTTACGGGCCTGCCCTGGAGCAAGAAGACCAAGATCAAGCACGACCTGGCCAATGCCGAGGACGTGCTCAATGCCGACCACTTCGGCCTCGAAAAGGTCAAGGATCGCATCCTTGAATATCTTGCTGTGCAGCAGCGCGTGGACAAGGTCAAGGCGCCCATCCTGTGCCTGGTCGGACCTCCGGGCGTGGGCAAGACCTCGCTGGGCCAGTCCATCGCCAAGGCCACGGGCCGCAAGTACGTGCGCATGGCGCTGGGCGGCATGCGTGACGAGGCGGAAATCCGCGGCCACCGCCGCACCTACATCGGCGCCATGCCGGGCAAGGTGCTGCAAAGCCTGGACAAGGTCGGCACGCGCAACCCGCTGTTCCTGCTGGACGAAATCGACAAGCTCGGAATGGACTTCCGTGGCGACCCGTCGAGCGCCCTGCTGGAAGTGCTGGACCCCGAGCAGAACCACACCTTCGGCGATCACTACGTCGAGGTGGACTTCGACCTCAGCGACGTGATGTTCGTGGCGACCTCCAACTCCATGAACATCCCGCCCGCGCTGCTGGACCGCATGGAAGTGATCCGCCTGTCGGGTTACACCGAGGACGAAAAGGTCAACATCGCCATCCGCTACCTGCTGCCCAAGCAACTCACCAACAACGGTGTGAAGGACGGCGAAATGCAGGTCGACGAGTCCGCCATCCGCGACATCGTGCGCTACTACACGCGTGAAGCCGGC
Organism: Delftia sp. WY8; assembly: GCF_018437695.1. NCBI lineage: Bacteria > Pseudomonadati > Pseudomonadota > Betaproteobacteria > Burkholderiales > Comamonadaceae > Delftia > Delftia sp. WY8. The sequence goes on along the minus strand of NZ_CP049795.1, from coordinate 1,264,547 downwards.
GTGCGCTCGCTGGAACGCGAGCTCTCCAAGATCTGCCGCAAGGTGGTCAAGGGACTGCAGCTCAAGAAGCTGGAGCCCACCGTCGTCGTCAATGCCGACAACCTCACCGACTACCTGGGTGTGCGCAAGTACAGCTACGGCCGTGCCGAGCACAACAACCAGGTCGGCCAGGTCGTGGGCCTGGCATGGACCGAGGTCGGTGGCGACCTGCTGACCATCGAGGCCGCCATCATGCCCGGCAAGGGCGTGATCTCGCGCACCGGCTCGCTGGGCGACGTGATGAAGGAATCCGTGGAAGCCGCCCGCACCGTGGTGCGCAGCCGCTCGCGCATGCTCGGCATCAAGGACGAGGCCTTCGAGAAGAAGGACATCCACGTGCACGTGCCTGATGGCGCCACGCCCAAGGACGGCCCCAGCGCGGGTGCGGCCATGACGACGGCCTTCGTCTCTGCGCTGACCGGTATCCCGGTGCGTGCCGATGTCGCCATGACTGGCGAGATCACGCTGCGCGGTGAGGTCACCGCCATCGGCGGCCTCAAGGAAAAGCTGCTGGCGGCCCTGCGTGGCGGCATCAAGACGGTGCTGATCCCGGAAGAGAACGTCAAGGATCTCCAGGAGATCCCCGACAACGTCAAGAGCGGCCTGGAAATCATCCCCGTCAAGTGGATCGACCAGGTCCTCAAGGTGGCGCTGGAGCGTGTGCCCGAGCCCTTGTCCGAGGAGGAGGCCGCAGCGCCGCCGCCAGCGGAATCCAAGCCTGTGGAGCCAGCCGTCAAGCACTGAAGATGAAAAAATGTAGCGTTTTTCCTGAACCCTCCAAGAACTACGCTACAATTCATCCCATCGCAGCAAACGACGTTGTAGAATGTCAGGCTTCGGTAGAAATGCGGGAATAGCTCAGTTGGTAGAGCGCAACCTTGCCAAGGTTGAGGTCGACGGTTCGAACCCGTTTTCCCGCTCCAGATTTTGAACATGCTTTCGAGTGTGTTTGGTTCTGGTGGCGGTTGGCTGCCAGAATGGATGATTCAAGCGGGAATAGCTCAGTTGGTAGAGCGCAACCTTGCCAAGGTTGAGGTCGACGGTTCGAACCCGTTTTCCCGCTCCAAATTTTGATCCACAGACTTCTACTGGGGTCTGTAGGTCATTGAAAAAAGGAGCTTCGGCTCCTTTTTTCATTCCAGCGAGTGCCACGGAAATCCACCCACAGCTACCGTTTTTGAGTGACCAAATAAGGCACAAGAATACGGGTGGGTCGGCTACCGGATAGTTGCTGGGGCTGAGCGGGGACCATGACGAGCATAGGGCCTAAGTCATTACTTAGGAGTCTCGAAATGGCGCTCTCTGATCTGACCGTCCGGCAGGCGAAGACCACCGGAAAACGCTACACCCTCTCCGACAACGACTGCCTGGGCCTGATGGTCTCAGCCGCAGGCGGCAAGTCATGGCAATTCCGCTACTACTGGCTGGGCAAGCAAAAGCGCCTGTGCCTGGGCGGCTATCCTGCTCTCAGCCTGCGCGAGGCCCGGATCGAGCGAGACAAGGCCCAGGCCCTGCTCGCCAGGGGGATCGATCCTCAGGTCGAGCGCGACCAGAAACGGCACGCGGCCAAGCTGGCGGGCGAATACACCTTCAAGACCGTCTTCGATGCCTGGGTCGAGCATCGCCGCAAGGAACTCAAGGAAGGCCGTCAAAGCACGCTGTCGCAGATCCTGCGCATCTTCAACAAGGACGTGTTGCCCACCCTGGGAAGAATGTCGATCTACGACATTCGCCGCCCCCAACTCCTGGGCGTCTTGGCGGCGATCGAGAAACGCAAGGCGTTCACCACCGCCGAGAAGGTCCGCACCTGGTTCAACCAGTTGTTCCGCTATGCCCTGGTCATTGCCGAGGGGTTGGAAGTCAACCCGGCCGCCGACCTGGACGTGGTGGCAGAGCCCAAGCCCCCCGTAGCCCACAATCCCTACCTGCACCTGCCCGAGATGCCCGAGTTCCTCCAGAAGCTCCGGCTCTACAACCCCCGTGGCTGGCAGACCCAGCTTGGCGTCCGGCTGCTGTTCCTGACCGGGGTGCGCACCGGCGAACTGCGATTGGCCGAACCCGAACAGTTCGACCTCGACAGGGGCTTGTGGATCATCCCACCGCAGATCGTCAAGCAGCTCCAGGATGAAATGCGCAAGGCAGGGAAGCGGCCGCAGGATGTGCCCCCCTATATCGTGCCGCTATCCCTGCAGGCCATCGAGATCGTGCGCTATCTCCTGGGGGTGATGCGGCCGGCGCAGAAGTACTTGCTGTCACACCGCAGCGAACTCAAGAAGCGCATCAGCGAGAACACCCTCAACAAGGCCGTGCAGCTCATGGGCTATGAGGGGCGCCTGACCGGCCACGGCATCCGCGGCACTATCTCGACGGCGCTCAACGAGATTGGCTACCCGAAGATTTGGGTGGACGCGCAGCTTTCCCATTCCGACCCCAACAAGGTGAGTTCGTCCTACAACCACGCCAAGTACGTTGAGCCGCGCCGTCGGATGATGCAGGACTGGGCCGATCGGCTCGACCTGCTCGAACAGGGCGAAGTGGAAGCCGCGAGCGCGCATCTGACCATCCGTATCGACGGGGCGCCGGCGATGGCAGAAGTGGAGGAAGCGGTGGATGCGACCCTCGCGATGGCCGAGCCCACTCCTCCCGGCGTCCCGCCCGTCGTGGCCACGCCTATTGTCGTAACCCCGAGCAGCGGCGGCATCACGTTCCAGCGGCTGTCTCAGGTACCGCCGCCTCCGACGCATGCCCCAGAGCCGGAAGTGTCCGCGATCCAGCGCGAGCGCGAGGAAATGCTGACCATCTACGAGTCTCCAAGCAGCTTGCCGGTCCCGCTGTTCGGCAAGCTGGCCGGAAAGTCCAAGGACCAGATCAACCGCGAACTGAAAGCGGGCAAGTTGCTGTCCATCAGTTTGGGCAATCGGGGGCAGCGTGTTCCCGATTGGCAACTGGTGCCGCTCAAGCACAAGCTGGCCCAGGTGCTCATGAACCAGTGCCCGCACGCGGATTCGTGGGATCTGTACCGCATGCTGACCCAGCCGCACCCTGACCTGGGGGACCGCGCGGCCATTGATGCGGTCACGCCGACCAACGTGCCGGCGATCATCCAGGTCATCATGGGCGACTACCAGCACTATGCGGATATGCCCGAGGCCATTGCCCCGTACCCCATCCCCGAGGATGTGCGGCAAAGCGTTCGTCGGCTGGTGGATAGCGCAGTAGTTCTAGACGGAGCATAGGGCTCTCAAACCTTGCAGGGGCCTTGCGGCCCCTGCATTACGCTTGCACCGCCTCCACGAGTTCGCTCAGCGTGCGCGGTGCGGGAGCGAAGAACACGGCGCCGGTGTGCGCCGTCGAGAAATCGAGCAGGCGGTCGTGCATGCCTGGCGGATCGCCGAGGAACATGCGCTCCAGCATCTTCTGCGTCACCCACAGATGCCTGGAGTAGCCGATGAAGTAGGTGCCATATTCGCCCTGGCCGGGGCGGCCGAAGGGCATGTTGTCGCGCAGGATGTCGTGCTCGGTGCCGTCGTCGTCCACGATCGTGGCGAGGGTCTTGTGCGATTTCTGGCCGCTCGTCGCGTCGGGCAATTCGACATTGCTGACGATCTCCCGGCCGATGATCCGCTCTTGCTCGTCCTTGGCGAGCCGAGCCCACGGCTGCATTTGGTGCAGATACTTCTGCACCACCAAGTAGCTGCCGCCGGCGAACGCCTGATCTTCACTGCCGACCAGCGTCGAGGCGCCGATGTCGTGCCCGGTCGGGTTGGCCGTGCCATCGACAAAGCCAAGCAGGTCGCGGGAGTCGAAGTAGCGAAAACCGACCACCTCGTCGGCCACCGTCACGCTGCTGCCCAGTTGGTCCAGCAGCAGGCGCTCGAATTCAAAACAGAGGTCCTCGCGTTCGGCACGGATGTGAAAGAACAGGTCGCCGGGCGTGGCAGGCGCGGTGTGCTTGGCACCCTCGATGGGCACGAAGGGCCGTAGTTCCTTCGGGCGCTTCCCGGTCTGGAAACGGTCCCATAGCGCCGATCCCAGTGCAGTGATGCACGACAGCCGGCCGTTGAGATCGCGGAAGCCCACCGTTTTGATCAGGTCGTCCAGCCCGTCCAAGACGCCGGCGACCGCCTGAAGGGCCTCGTGGCCCTCGGCGACCGTCAACGTGAGAAACACCGCCGCGCGCGACAGCGGCGCATCGATGCTTTGCGAGTCAATTGGTACTCGATCCCAACCACTTCCAACCATTCGTGCCTCCAAAGACCATGTTAATTCATCATATTGCCAGAGATGGAAGCGCTATCACTGGCGCGCTAACAGGCGCGTGCCGCTGCAATTACCCGCACGCAGCCTCGGCGAGAGCGGGCTATGGGGTATTCGAGCAAGCCGCCCTGTCCCTGGCAACCAGCATTGCCCTGTGCTCGAACCGCTCAGAAACAACATTGGCTCGTCCGTGGGGCCGCTGCAGGTATGTCACGATCTCGTAGGGGCCGTCTGAAAGCGGTCGCATAGTGATCCCCCACGCATGGGCACGCTCAATGCGCGATTGCGCGGAGAGCCCCACTCCGTAGCCAGCGGTCACCCAAAGCGCCATCATCTCGAACGAAGTCACGTGCTGAATGCTCTGCTGGCTCAACGGAAGAAAGGACAGTCGCTGATCCAGCAGTAGGCAAGCCTCCGCCGGCCAGCGAAACACCGGATAGTCCAGAAGCTCGGCAAGCGTGATCTTCGCCTGGGCAACTAAGGGGGACCCCAGCGGCACTGCAACAGCCACGTTCTCCACCCAGAGCGGTTGGCTTTTCACAGCCGGAGCACCAGCGTTCCGAAGCGTCATTCCAGCGTCGTAGCGGCCTTCCTCAAGGCCCGTCAACAGATCATCGGCTGAGGTCTCAAAGAACGTGATGGTGACTTCTGGTTCCTCCGCGCGCTGTAGGGCAAGAAGCGTTGTGAGGCAAGAGGATGGCACTCCGGGCGCGATAGCAAGCCTGAAATGGGAAAACTGGCTGGTGGCGTCATGCATGAGGGCCCCCAATAAGCGATCTGTCCAGAAAGGCAAACCAGCGTTGCAGGAAAGAGTGAAGTTTAACGTCGTTATCTTTAACGTGGTTAATTGTGGCAGATTGTTTGACGCTTCTGCTAATGCAGAAATCAACAATTCAGCCAGGCCGTCCTTCTGGCACATCGACGTATGAATCCGAGTCGGCGTTAGCCTTCGGACAGGCCGTGCGCGCTGCGCGCGTCGCTCAAGGAGTCGCGCAAGACGAGTTCGCATCTCGGGCAAGCATTTCGCGTTCTCACATGGGTAAGATCGAGCGTGGTGAGCACGTGCCCACGCTTCCGCTCATACTGAAAATTTCTACGGCACTTGGAATAAGCGCGGCTGACCTGATGACGGCGACCGAACGCAATCTGCGTGCCGACACTGATCCCTGAGTGTCTAGCCTGCCAGGCTCCGTCAACCGTCCGAAGAGTCGCGAAGGCGAACGATAAATCGCTCCACCGAAGCCGATAAATTGCCGCCGTCCGGCCGAAGCAGGTAGGTGGTGATCACGGCAGAATCCATCGCCAAGGGGCGGATCACCACATCCGGCCGTTGGGAGATGGGAATCTTGGTCGCCGTCATGAAGCCGATGCCGTAGCCGGCGCCGACCAACGTGAGCATCATGTCCAGCGAGGACACTTCCTCGACAACATTCAGCTTGTGCTCCAACGTGTTGAGCAGCCGCTTGAGTTCGCGGCAATAGCCCTCGCATACCTGCGGGTCGCACAGGACAAGTGGATGGCCTTGAAGTTCTTGAAGTGGCACCTCCTTGTAGGTGAGCAATGAGTGACGAGCTGGCACCGCAATCACCAGCGGGTCGTGCCAGATTGGTTCGGCAGCGATACCGTCGCCGACATCGCCCGTGTGCGCGAACCCGATCATGAAGTCGCCCGAACGCAAGCCACGCACTTGCTCTGCCAGAGGCACTTCTGACAAGCGTATTTCGATCTCCGGCTCCTCGGCGCGGCAACGAGCCAGAAATGCCGACAGCCGTGGATCGATAGCCCCATCTGATACAGCGATGCGCAGGCTACCGCGCAAGCCCGATGCCACAGCCTTGGCATTTTCACGAGCCTGTTCCAGCACTGTGAATAGACGGCGAACATCTTGCAAGAAGACCGCGCCCGCCGCCGTTAGAACTGTTCCTCGTCGGTTTCGGTCGAAGAGCACTACGCCCAACTCGTCCTCAAGTTCCTTGATGGCTCGTGATAGCGGTGGTTGTTCGATATGCAGGCGCTCAGCCGCCCGCGTGAAATGTAGCTCCTCAGCAAGAACTACGAAGCAGCGAAGATGGCGCAGCTCCATAGGCCACCCTCCCGTTCCGACTTATCCAACACTGTGCTATCTCCCTATAGAAGTGACTGCCATTCTGGCGGCGGCGAGTTCGGCCACATCATTGGAAACTTCTGGCTGAATGAGCCAGGGCTGGGTTGACCGTGCGATGGCCCGAGGCAGGCACAACACTAGGCGAGCCTGATCAAGTCCGTGGGGTGATAAGGATCAGACGAAGGCTATCTCCAGCCACGCACGTCAATGGATGCCGTGCATCGTCCCCGTCTGACCCTTGGCCGATTGCGAACCAAGCGCTTGAACACGCTTGCGGTTGATCATCACCTGCGGGTTGCTGAGGCTCTGCTCCTGGTCCGAGCCAAGGCAAGTACCCTGGGGCAGACGGCAAATGCCGGCGAAAATATTCGCCGGCTCCAGTTGCTGCCCGGAGACTGGCGGGACCAGAATGCCTCTCACCAGAAAGTGTGAGACATCCTGATGCTTAGCCCGCGCCGGATGCTTAATGCCGCACTGAACCATGCGGGTCGATGACGTACTTGTATGCAGAACCCGCGTCGAACTCTTTGTACGCGGCGGGCGCGTCTTCGAGCTTGATGAACTTAGTGTTCATCATCGGCGAAAGGTAAGGCATGCGATCGTTCAGTATCGCCCGCATTAACGCGTGGTTGTAGTTGGCCGTCGGAGATTGACCAGCCGACATTCGCGGCGACTTGATCCAGGCGTTGGACCATTCCAGATCCATATGGCCTTTCTTGGCTTTCGGGTCTTTCGAGATCGGGTTTGCGCAGTACACACCGACCGTACTGGTCATTCCGCCGAAGCGGACATATTTGAGCATTGCGTTGGTAACAGCGCTCTCCACGATCTTGTCAGCCTCCGCGCCAAACCCGCGGCAGTCCACACCAACATAGTCGATGACGCGATCCACCTCCCTGTGCCCGGTAATGCGTTCGAGATGCTCCTCGATCGGCACGCCGTCGGAAAGGTTGATGGTTTCCACGCCGTGTGGCTTGAGAAGGTCCAGCCGCTCTTGAATGTAATCGGCAACGATGATGGCGCCTGCACCCAGAAGTCTGGCGCAGGCGGCACCCGCTCTGCCGACCGGCCCGGCACCGAAGATCAGGATGTTTTCGCCGACGACGTAGGCCGGCGCGGCTGGCCAGTCTGGGCCAGCGAACCCATGGAAAGCTGTGGGTAATACGTCAGAGAGAAGGGTCAGGTCGCGGATTTTTTCCATGGCGGCATCCTTGTCAGGGAAGCGAAGGAGATTGAAATCCGCATACGGTACGAAGAGATAATCACCTTGCCCCCCCGTCCAGCCACCGAGGTTGAACCCGTAGGCTCCGCAGTCGATTTCGGGGTTGGTGTTCTCGCATACATCGGAGCGCATATGCTTGCAGTTGTAGCAACGCCCACACCCCACATTGAAGGGAACGGAAACGATGTCGCCCTTCTTCACGACTTCGACGTCTGATCCCACTTCGATCACTTCGCCGGTCATTTCATGGCCCATGGTCATTCCCTTGGGAACAGCAAACGAACCGCGATAAATGTGAAGGTCGCTGCCACAGATATTTGTGGTAACTATTTTGAGGATAGCGCCATGGGGTGCGCTTTTCCCTTGAGGGGTTATCAGCTCTGGAAATTTGAAGGTGTTGACCTTCATTTCCAAGGGCTTCTCGAAAGTCACGATTCGGTTACCGGTCGGAGTCATTTCGTCACCTCTGTGCGTTAATGTTTCCATCTTCTAAATCGAAGTGGGAAACGAAATTTACCGCTGTCAAGAAGAACGATCGTGGTACTGCCTAGCCGTTGGCCGCGTCTCCTTCTGCGGTCTTGACAGCATCGGATCAAGCTCAGAAGTGGTCAAACTGGAATAATCTATGTGCAGATAGGCACGATCTATCTACGCGGGATCGTCGAGCCGTGCTCGTCTCCTAGCCGGGAGAGGGCAACGATCATCGCTACATCGCGCCTCCTAGCTTGATCTAGGAACAGTCAGCTCGACCCAGCGAGACATGAGGAGGCCGCATGCAGCAGGTACTCCTGTCCCCCGAGTTGCCCCTGGACCTAGTGGCCTTCGATGGGTTGCTCAGCACGTGGCGCCTGTTAGCGGCGCACACGGCATGCCTGCAATCTTCGCCTGGTTGAAGCAATACAGAGTTGCTCTTCAAGACTCGCTATTTCAGGGGGCTTTGAGATGAGTCTGCTTTGGGCTGGAACCGACGATGGATCGATATAACGGATTGAAGAGTGGCGGCGAGTTCGGGGGTGTGCACCATTTCGAGCAATGCACGCGATGACGGTGCCTCGAACGCATTTTTCCCAGCAACGAATCCGACATTTGAGTGCGACATTGGTCCATTGATTGCGATTGCGTGGAGATTTGGAATGTGCGCGAGTTGGCCGGCGAGAGATTGCGGAAGAACTGCCGAATATTTTCCTGTCGCCACGTGTGCCGATAGCACGTCAATTGAATCAGTGCGAATAGTCTGCGCGGTACATTGCATCAGCCTATCTTGAATGGGTTCAGGTACTGCCGAGTTCAGCACGCAGAGTTGTCTATTGAGAACATGGTCCCACGTTGTGCTTCGGGGTTGCTGTGTTCTCGCGGCGTGAAAAAGGAAAATGCGTTCACGGTACAGAAGGTGAGTATCGAAGTCTTCCCCTGGGATATCCTCCAAATGCATGAGTGCGATATCCAAATTGTTTTCTCGAATCGCCTGTAGCAGGGAAGAAGCGCCGGAAACCAGAACTGATTGTTGAAGTAAGGGTGTTTTTTCAGCAAGGGCGATGCTTAATGTGGGCGCTACACCGGCAGTTCCTGGGAGTATCCCTAGCCGGAATTGCCCCTCTATACCTCGCCGTAGTGCGGAGAGTTCTCGCTCCAGCCCTTTGCAGTCGTCATACATCTGCTGAGCCCAAGACAGTACGCGCATCCCTTCAGAAGTGAGGCCGTCATAGCGTCGGCCATGACGCACGATCTCGACACCCATGTCTTCCTCCAATTGCTTAATGCCCGCGGAGAGTGTCGGCTGAGAAACATTGCAGCTTTTGGCCGCGTTGCCAAAATGGCCTTCACGGTGCAAAGCAAGCAAGTATTCAAAGTTTCTTACGATCATATATTTTCTTCTGATAAAGTTGATTAGATTTTATACTTTCACGAAAAACCCTGCGCACGCTTCGATCCGCGTCCAACCTTGGGCACGTAGCTGGCACGCATGAAAGGCTGCCGCGCGCAGTGCCCATACAGTAGGTTCGACTCGTCATCGACGGTCAGCACCACAACGCACGGGACAGCCAATAGCGCGAACACAGGTGCTTTGCGCTGTGGGCGAGTCGTCCTCATGTAGCTTAGCAGTTGGCGCGTTCTGGAAGGGAGTAAGCGTGAGTGGTGAGGCACGCAACCGCAAAAGGCGGTGCTAAGCTCTTGAGCTGTTCGGGTCGTGGCCGTTGAAGCGGCGAGAGAATGGAGCCTGCCATGGCCGTTGTGGCGCAGCTAGTACACCATGCCCCCAGCGTTTCCTTAGCTGCGATTGACGGGCATGCCTGGCGGTAGCTCAATAACAGCCATTTATGGATGAAGGAATGAGGGGAATAAGGCAGATGAAGATATTCACCATTGGATTCACTAAGACCTCCGCGCGGTCCTTCTTCACCAAGTTAAGTGCTTCTGGTGCCAAGCGCCTTGTCGATGTTCGCCTGAATAATGTTTCGCAATTGGCCGGATTCGCTAAACGCGAGGATCTTCGATATTTTTCCGAGGCGTTGTGTGGGATGGAATATGAACATCTACCAGCACTTGCTCCAACCAAAGACATGTTCGAGGAATATAAAATAAAAGGGGGAGATTGGGATATCTACGCCAGTAAATTTCTGGATTTAATGTCGTCCCGAAAGATTGAGTCAATCGATAAAGAAAAGATTGATAACAGTTGCCTGCTTTGCAGCGAAGACAAGCCCCATCACTGCCATCGGAGGCTAGTGGCCGAGTACCTTGCAGGCAAATGGCCGAATGTTGAGATCGTGCATCTTTAGAGGGGCGACGTAGCTCCACGTTTCCAACGCCTCGTCTGGAGGGCTGAGAGAGACAAAGGCGCGTATCGGCGGGAGCCGGCGCCACACATTGGGCGTACAGAGCAACCTCGCCCGCCACGGCTCGATGTCAGCGCTCAACGAGGCGAGTGGCTCCAGGTGCATTGGCAGACGGGCCGCTGGCTGACGTCGTGGCGATCGGCGGATATGCACTGGGAAGCCCGCCCATGTGTTGGGCTATCATGTTGGCGACGCCTACGCCCAGGTGGGGCGCGGCAGGATCGCCGTCATTTACACCCCAGTTTGGTACTGCTATAGGTCTTCTGGAATAGCCGATACATCAGGACAAATTGAAGTAGCTCAATTAGGAGATATCTAATGTCAACCGGTATGTTTATTCTGCACTCCAACTATACGCCGGCGGGGGACCAGCCAGAGGCGATAGCGCGCCTGCTGTCGGACATAGAAGAAGGTGCGACGCACCAGACGCTGAAAGGTATCACCGGCTCAGGTAAGACCTTCACCATGGCCAATGTGATTCATCGTCTGAAGCGGCCTACGTTGATCTTGGCTCCTAACAAGACGTTGACCGCGCAGCTTTATGGTGAAATGAAGCACTTCTTTCCTGAGAACGCGGTCGAGTACTTCGTTTCCTACTACGATTATTTTCAGCCCGAAATCTATATGCCGGGCACCGATCGTTTCATTCCAAAGGACTCGGCCATCAATGACCACCTTGAGCGCCTGCGCCTGTCCACGACCAAATCCTTGATTGAGCGTCGTGACGTGATCGTCGTCGCTTCGGTGTCTTCAATCTACGGCCTGGGTGATCCAGATGCATATCGAGCGCTACAGATCGCTCTGTCCCCTGGGGTCAAACTAAACCAGAGAGAGCTAATTCGTCGCTTGGCTTTGCTGCAATATGATCGCACGGAGCGCACTCTCAAGCGTGCAACGTTCCGCGTCCAAGGTGATGTGATTGACATTTTCCCCGCTGATTCCGAGTACAGGGCGGTTCGGGTGGAACTGTTGGATGACACTGTTGCGTCTGTCCAATGGATGGACCCTGTTACTGGCAAGACGTTGGGAGAGATAGACCATTATTTGGTTTCGCCAAAAACGCTTTTCGCACCGCCCACGAACAAAATAGATTCTGCATCCAAAAAGATACTCGCTGATATGGAAGAGCGGGTTGCCGAGCTGAACAGGAATAATCGCTTGGTCGAGGCAAACAGGCTGTACGAGCGGATCACGCATGACGTGGAAATGATGCGCGAGGTCGGCTATTGCTCGGGGATGGAGAATTATTCCTGCTACTTCAGCGACCGAGACGCAGCTTCTCCTCCGATCACGTTGCTGGATTATTTGCCGAAAGACGGGCTGCTGTTCGTCGATGAATCTCATGTCATGGTGCCACAGATATCCGCAATGTACCGGGGGGATCAGGCGCGCAAGGACACGCTGATCGATTACGGGTTCCGTTTGCCTTCATCGAAGAACAACCGGCCATTGAACTTTGACGAGTTCGAGAAGGTCAAGCCTCAGACCATCTTTGTTTCCGCTACTCCGGGCGACTACGAGCTGAGGGTGTCGAAAGGCAGGGTTGTCGAACAGGTTATCAGGCCAACGGGACTGCTTGACCCCAAGGTTGAAGTGCGGAAAGCGGATGGATACATAGATGACCTGCTTGCCGAAATATCGAAGTGCGTGAAGAGAAAGAATCGAGTGCTTGTGACTACGCTGACGAAGGTCAGTGCAGAAGAGCTAACGGATTTCTTGACGGACAACGGGATTCGAGCGCGCTACATGCATTCGGACATAAAAGCGGAGGATCGTGTTGAGATCATCAATGGCCTGCGCGCAGGAGAGTTCGATGTTTTGATTGGGATTAGTCTTTTGCGCGAAGGGCTGGATATTCCAGAGGCATCATTGGTTGCCATTCTCGATGCAGACCGTGCAGGGTTCTTGCGTTCGGCCCATGCGCTCATTCAGATGATCGGTCGAGTCGCTCGGAATGAAAACGGCAAGGCGATCTTGTACGCCGACGCGGTGACGCCGGCGATGAAGCAGGCGATCGATGAGACCAATAGGCGCAGGCAGCTTCAAATTGCCTTTAACGAGGAAAATGGGATTTCTCCAGCCTCGTCTGTGCGAAAACTAGCAGGGGAAGAGACGAATACGGAGGAGCCCACCGTTCATTCCGAGGCTTTCTGCGAGAACTTGTCCGACCTTTGCGATCAGATCACTGCCAAGGAACAGCAGCTACTCGAATTTACCGATACCGGTGACGAGCAGCGCGTCGAAGACATTCGTCATCAGTTGGATGGGTTGTACCGGCAATTCATTTACATCTAATCGTTCGCCGGCATTGGGTTGCATGGCCGACCGATCTGCACCTGGGGCAAGCGGGCAGACGGTCGGCTCATCATTCAACCGGAGGGGTGAGCCGCCGAGGCTCAGTGCCCCGCTTTCCAAGGTGTGTGCCCTACAGCGTCTTGCGACGTGTCAGCGCAAAGCTGGCAACGATCCAACGGCGACCAGCATTTCATCAAATACCGCTCGAACCCTTCCCGGAATGGGGCCACGCTGAGGCCGATAGACGTACAACCCCCATGCCGGAGGTTCTTCGTTCTCCAGCACTCGCACGAGCTTCCCGCTGGCAATGTAGGGGGCGGCCATGTAGTCCGCCAGTTGCGCGAACGCGATCCCGGCCAGCGCCGCTCCCATTTCCATGTCGGCATTGTCGGCGACGAGAGTGGGTGCGGTAGGTGTCCACTGGCGTCCCGCCTTGAAGTGCCAAGGCCAGGGACGGCCGGTATTGATATCCAAGGCCACGGTAACTGGCAGGCTGCTTAGCGCATCGATGTTTGCAGGTACGCCCACTTTCTTGATCAGGCGCGGAGCGGCAACGATGGGGAGTCTCATGTCGGCGGCCTTGCGTGCGACGAAGCGGCTATCGCGCATGAATCCGACCCTGATCCCGACGTCAATCCCTTCGTCAACCGTATTGCTGATGCGATCGGACAGGCGCACATCCAGCGTGATGCCGGGATGGCGCGCGGCCACGCGCTCCAGTGCCGGTAGCACCGCTCTGGTGCCCAAGCTGTGCGGTGCGGTGATGCGAACCGTACCGGACAGAGAGGCCTGCTGGTCGGAGCCAGGCGTTCGCCACAGATCCTCGAACCGCTCCAATGCGGGGCGCACTTGGTCTAGCAGCCCTTCGCCGAAGGCGGTGATGCGCACCTGGCGCGTGCTTCGATGAAACAACACCTCGCCGTAGTGTTGCTCCAGTTGCTGGATGGCACGGGTTACACCTTGCGGAGAAGTCCCCAGCCGGACGGCCGCATCGCGAAAACTGCTGCTTTCGGCCGCCACCCGAAAGATGCGCAGTAGTTCCATTTCCTTGTTCATGACGCACGCCTTATGGCCGATTTCGCTGCTCGTTGATTGTTCCAGATTGTGGAATTATAAAATCGCAACAATTCCATATACAAGGGAGGCGCGGTTGCCCAGACTGACAACACCCCGGAATGCTCCGCTCCGAACAACCCAATAAGGAACGCGAATGAACGCTGCGACCCTCATCACTGCCTACTACGACGCCTTCAACCGCGGTGACCGCGAGGCCATGCTGTCAATGTTGACCGATGACGTCGCGCACGACTTGAACCAGGGCGCTCGTGAGGTCGGTCGCGAAGCCTTCCGCGCCTTCCTGCAGCGCATGGACCGCTGCTATGGCGAGCAACTGCGCGGGATCGTGGTGATGGTCAGCGCCGACGGCCTGTGTGCAGGCGCGGAGTACGTGGTGCATGGCGAATACAAGGTCACGGACGACGGGCTGCCGGAAGCCCAGGGCCAGCGCTACGTGCTGCCGGGCGGCGCGTTCTTCGAGATCCGCGATGGCAAGATCGCTCGTGTCACCAACTACTACAACCTCGGCGACTGGATCGCACAGGTTGGAGGGGACGCCTGAAATGACCAGCGACGTGCAGGTGCTGGTTCGTCGTGGTCCGGACATTGCCGAATGGTTCGATGCCGTGGCAGGCCTGCGGGCGAGCGTCTTCCGCAGCTTTCCTTACCTGTACGAGGGCGACACCGAATACGAGAAGCACTACCTCGCTATGTACGCCCGTTCGGCAGACAGCCTGCTGGTACTCGCGCTCGCTGATGACGTGGTCGTGGGTGCGTCCACGGGATTGCCGCTCGGCGATGCGGAGCCGGCCTTCCAGGTGCCGTTCGCCGATCGAGGAATCCCGATGGAGGCAGTGTTTTACTGCGGCGAATCAGTCCTGCTCCCGGCCTTCCGGGGCCTTGGCCTGGGCCATCGCTTCTTTGACGAACGCGAAGCGCATGCCCGTTCGTTGGGCGGCATGCAGTGGACATCGTTCGCGTCGGTGGATCGAGCAGACGACGATCCCCGGCGTCCTTCCAACTACCGCAGTAATGATCCCTTCTGGACCCGTCGTGGCTACGTGCGGCAGTCGGACATGAAGGTTACGCTGCCCTGGAAACAGGTGGGTGAGCCGAGCGAAACCGAGCAGACGCTCACGATGTGGCTGCGCTCCCTGGAGAACGCGAAATGAAAGTAGCAGTTGCGAAATACGCAGTGGGTCAGCCCACGGGCTTCGAGGCATTCGCAGCGCGGCAGCGGCGGGTTCTGGAGGAGGCGAGCCGTGCCGGAGCGGAACTGGCCGTCTTGCCCGAATATCTGTCCCTCGAACTGGCTGCGATGTTCGAGCCTGGCATCCGCCAGGATTTCAACGCCTCGCTGGCCGCGCTGCAGGCCTTGCAGCCTGCGTGGCTGGCCCTGTACACCGACCTGGCGCGCGAGCTGCGCATGACCATTCAGGCCGGTACGTTCTTGACCCGGGTTGGACCGGATCGCTATCGCAACCGGGCGTGGTGGTTTGCGCCGGACGGCACGCGTGACTACCAGGACAAATTGCAGTTGACGGGGTTCGAGAAAGACACTGGCGTCATCGAGGGGGGCGACGAACTCAAGGTGTTCGACCTGAATGGCGTGCGTGCCGGCATCGCTGTCTGCTACGACAGTGAGTTTCCATTGCCCGTGCGAGCCCAGCGAGAGGCGGGTGCACGCCTGCTGTTGGTCCCGAGCTGTACGGACACGAGGGCAGGTGCAACCCGGGTTCGTGTGGGCTGCATGGCGCGGGCACTGGAGAACCGGATGTTCGTCGCACAGGCCGTGACGACCGGAGCTGCTGACTGGAGTCCGGCGCTGGACACGAACACTGGCGAGGCCACGATCTATGCACCCATGGATCGTGGATTCCCCGAGGATGGCATTCTCGCGACTACTTGCGGCACGCAGACATGGGCGATCGGTGATCTTGACGTTGAAGCACTCGAACGAAACCAAGAACAGGCCCAGGTTGCGGTCGATCGTGACTGGGACGGACAGATGTTGCCTGCACTGCGGAAAGCGCGACACTCGGGTCATCAGGTCGCCTAGCCGGTCTCATCTTGATAGCTTCAACTCGATGAGTCGGCTTAGATAGGTCATATCTATCTGCGCATAGATTTTTCCAGTTTGACCAGTTTTGAACTTGCCCCGATGCTGTCGATACATGCAAGAAATATTCATTGATTTGAATGTTTTGCGCTTCTTGGGAACAAACCTGTACTAGCCTGTAAGAGTGCTCGAAGAGCACAGAATTTGTGGCGAAGTTCGGCCGCATATACTATGGGGGAGTATTGTATAATGCGGCGGTGTACCCAAGTAGAGAGGTGTTCGATGCCACACAGTCCGGAAGAAAAGAAGCAAGCACTGACGCGCATCCGGCGCATCAAAGGTCAGGTAGCGACTCTTGAGCAAGCGCTTGATGCAGGTGCGGAATGCCCTGCAATTCTTCAGCAGCTTGCGGCCGTTCGTGGGGCAGTCAACGGATTGATGGCAACCGTTCTGGAGAGCTATCTGCGGGAAGAATTTCCCAGTAGCGAAATCAGGAGCGATTCGCAGAACAAGTCCATTGACGAGACCATCTCTATCGTCCGCTCCTATCTGCGATAGAGGCACCAGGGTGCCCTCGGTGAGGGCAAATTTAGTTAGCTAGTAAAGGAAGCGACATCATGAAATCACGTGCAGCAGTTGCCTTCGGGCCAGGAAAGCCGCTGGAAATCGTCGAGATCGACGTCGAGCCGCCGCGCAAGGGCGAGGTGCTCATCAAGATCACGAATACCGGCGTTTGCCATACCGACGCCTTCACCCTGTCGGGCGACGACCCCGAAGGTCTCTTCCCGGTCGTGCTGGGTCACGAGGGGGCGGGTATCGTCGTGGAGGTGGGCGAAGGTGTGACCAGCGTGAAGCCTGGCGATCACGTCATTCCGCTCTACACCGCCGAATGCGGCGAGTGCCTGTTCTGCAAGTCCGGCAAGACCAACCTGTGTGTCGCGGTTCGCGCAACCCAGGGCAAGGGGCTGATGCCCGATGGTACGACCCGCTTCTCGTACAACGGCCAGCCGCTTTACCACTACATGGGCTGCTCGACCTTCAGCGAATACACGGTGGTCGCCGAAGTCTCGCTGGCCAAGATCAACCCGGACGCCAATCCCGAGCACGTCTGCCTGCTGGGTTGCGGTGTGACCACCGGCATCGGCGCCGTTCACAACACGGCCAAAGTGCAGCCGGGCGACTCGGTGGCCATCTTCGGCCTCGGCGGCATCGGTCTCGCTGCGATTCAGGGTGCACGCCAGGCCAAGGCAGGTCGAATCATCGCCATCGACACCAATCCGGCGAAGTTCGAGCTGGCTCGTACCTTCGGCGCGACCGAATGCCTCAACCCGAAGGACTTCGACAAGCCGATCCACGAGGTTCTCATCGAGATGACCGGCTGGGGTGTCGATCACACCTTCGAGTGCATCGGTAACGTCAACGTGATGCGCTCGGCCCTGGAAGCTGCCCACCGTGGTTGGGGCCAATCGATCGTCATCGGCGTCGCCGGTGCCGGCAAGGAAATCTCGACCCGTCCGTTCCAGTTGGTCACCGGCCGCACCTGGAAGGGCTCTGCTTTCGGCGGGGTCAAGGGGCGCACCCAACTCCCGGGCATGGTGGAAGACGCAATGAAAGGCGAGATCGATCTCGCCCCGTTCGTCACCCACACCATGGGCCTCGACGACATCAACAAGGCCTTCGACCTGATGCACGAAGGCAAGTCGATTCGCACGGTGATCCACTACTGATCACTCACTCTCCATTCAACACCAACCACCAAGGAAATTAACCATGTCCAATCCTGTCATTTCCGGCGACGGCATCTTCTCGCACGTCTTCATCGGCGCCGCCGACGTTCAGAAGTCGGCCGCGTTCTACGACGCCGCCCTGGGTGCTCTCGGCATCAAGAACCTCGGTCCTTTCGGCAACGGATGGGTGCTTTTCGGTCGTGAAAAGCCGGCTTTCATCATCGCCCGCCCGGGTAATGGTGAAGCGCCCTCCAGCAACGGCGTGACGATCGGCTTTGCGGCCGCCACTCCCGCCGAAGTGGATGCCTTCCATGCCGCCGGCCTTGCCGCAGGCGGCACCGACGAGGGCCAGCCCGGCCCGCGTGGTCACCTGCCGGGTGCCTATGCGGCCTACCTGCGTGATCCGGCGGGCAACAAGGTCTGCTCGTACACCTTCGTCTGAAAGCAAGGAAGCTGAGGGCGTTCTGAAAGGGCCAGCACAAGCCTCTATCCGGCGAGCCTATTAGACAGACCCTGTAGGGCGGTGCCTGCTCATGAAGATCGGCCCGCAGCCATGTGCGAAACGCATGGCTGCGGGCATTTACCTTGAAGCGTGTTTTTCAACCAATGAGAAATGAGGTCGTTATGAAAGAGCCGGCCAACATCGATACGACGACCGCACAACCCGCCCCGACCGCCACCGTGTACGGCATGCCGGCCTATGCCGATCGTGCTGCAGCCGTGGGTGAAGTGCACGCGCGCCCGCATCTGTTGCTTCAGGCCCCCCGCAGCATATTGCAGCTCGCTTTCATGACCGAAGGCGACGTGGCCAAGGATCAGGTGGCGATGAGCGAGTTGTCTCATCGCTTCGGCGTTGCCGAGCCCGACCATGCTACGCCGCTTCACGGCGTGACATGGGACGAGGGAGACCTGCACTGCGAAAAGCACACCGAGTTCTCGACGTATCTCTGGTGCGCTTCGCTGGATTCCGAGACGGGAGAGCCGTGCGGCGAAAACCCGTTCAAGCATGGATTTGTCGCTCCGGGCCAGGTCGTATCCGGCATCCGTTTGAGACTGCTTCCATGGACGCCGGAAACGCAGAAGGAGGCCGATCGCTTCGATCCTGCCAGCCTGTGCTACTCGCTGGTGGAGAACGGCTCTGCCGCCATCCTGACCGACTTTCGACAGGATGAGGACGGCCTGACGCAGATCCTCATCCTTGCCCGGGATTTGACCCCGGCGCGGGCGGGGGCGCTGGCCCAACGTCTGCTGGAGATCGAGACTTACCGTACCTTGGCGTTGCTGTCGCTGCCGTTGACACGATCGATGGCGTCGGAACTGCGACGCATGGAGTCGCGGCTCGCAGCGATCACCGAAGAGATGTGTACGAGCTTGGTGGAACGGCGCGACAGCGACGTGCTGCTGTCCGAACTGACCGGCCTGGCTGCCGAGCTGGAAGCCGGCGTTGCGGCGAATCTCTATCGCTTCGGCGCCAGCCGTGCCTACTACGAGATCGTCGAGGAAAGGCTGGCAGCGCTTTCGGAAGAGGCCGTATCCGGGTACTGCACCTGGGCGGATTTCCTGCAGCGCCGCATCGCTCCAGCCATGCGGACATGCCAATCGGTAAAGGAACGCCAGGCCAAGCTCTCCGACAAGCTGACCCGGGCCATCGCCTTGCTGCGTTCCTGGGTCGACGTCGAACTCGAACGCCAGAACCGCGATCTGCTGGCTTCGATGAACAACCGGGCCAAGATGCAATTGCGCCTTCAGCAAACCGTCGAAGGCCTGTCGGTCGCGGCAATCTCCTATTACGTCGTGAGCCTTCTCGGCTATCTGCTCAAGGGCATTCCGCTCGTTCACGACGTTGTGGCGCCGGTGACGGCGGTTCTGGTGCCTGTGGTGATGCTGACGATCTGGTGGATCGTGCGCAGGATCAGACACGCCCACGGCGACACGGCGGCGGAAGAGAAACCTTCCTGACGGACTGCCACCCTGGCGCGCGATCGCAGCGCCGTTTTAATACAGGAGAACAACATGGAACGCGTCGAACATCACACCAGCTTTGATGGTTGGCAGGACGTCTATCAGCATGAATCCACGACGCTGGGCTGCACGATGAAAGTCGGCGTCTATCTGCCTCCGCAGGCGCAGCACGGCAAGGTGCCGGTGCTGTACTGGCTTTCGGGCCTCACCTGCACCGAGCAGAACTTCATCACGAAGTCCGCAGTCCAGCGCTACGCGGCCGAACATGGCATTGCCGTCGTCGCACCCGATAGCAGCGCTCGCGGCGAAGGCGTCGCCGACGATCCCGCCTATGACCTCGGACAGGGGGCGGGTTTCTACGTCAACGCCACGCAGGAACCCTGGGCTGCGAATCATCGGATGTATGACTACGTGGTGCAGGAACTACCGGCGCTGATCGAGGCCCACTTTCCCGTGACAGCGGAGCGGAGCATCAGCGGCCATTCCATGGGGGGACACGGTGCTCTGGTCATCGCCCTGCGCAACCCGGGCCGTTATCGAAGCGTCTCGGCCTTCTCGCCCATCGTCGCGCCCACCCAGGTTCCCTGGGGACACAAGGCCTTCGAGGCGTACCTGGGCAGCGACCGGGAGGCGTGGAAGCAGTACGACACCGTGGAGCTGATTCGCACCGTGCAGGAGCGTCTGCCGCTGCTGGTGGATCAGGGCTTGGGCGACGAGTTCCTGGAGAGTCAGCTTCAGCCCGATCTGCTGCGCAAAGCCTGCGACGAGACGGGGCACCCGCTCACGTTGAATCTGCGCCCAGGCTACGACCACAGCTACTACTTCATTGCCAGCTTCATTGGCGAGCACATGGCACACCACGCCTCGGCGCTGAAACGCTGATACAGAGAGGAGATCAGGTCATGATAAAGACCTCCAAAAACCGACATCACGTCGTCATCATCGGGGCGGGCTTTGGCGGGATCGAAGTTGCCAACCAGCTTGCCGGTGCCGAGGTCGATGTGACGATCATCGATCGGCGCAATCATCACCTGTTCCAACCCTTGCTTTACCAGGTTGCAGGGGCGTCACTCTCGACATCGGAGATCGCCTGGCCTATTCGCTATCTCTTCCGCAATCGCCCGGAAGTGAACACTTTGATGGCGGAAGTGGAAGGTATCGACCAGGACGCGCGCGAGGTCATTCTCAACAATGGCTCGCGGCAAGCCTACGACACGCTCGTGCTCGCGACAGGCGCTACCCATGCCTATTTCGGACATGACGAATGGGGGGCTTTCGCACCGGGGTTGAAGACGCTGGAAGATGCCACGACCATTCGCGGCCGAATCCTCGCGGCCTTCGAGGAGGCCGAGCGCACGAGCGATCCCCAGCAGCGTGCCGCGCTGCAGACGTTCGTCATCATCGGTGGTGGTCCCACCGGAGTCGAACTGGCCGGAACCATTGCCGAGCTTGCACGAGACACGCTGGCGCGTGACTTCCGCTCGATCGACCCGGGCACGTCGCGTGTCGTACTGATCGAGGCTGGCCCGCGTCTGTTGTCCGTCTTTCCAGAGGATCTGTCGGCCTATACGCGCCAGGCGCTCGAAAAGCTCGGGGTCGAGGTCGTGCTGGGTACTCCGGTCACCGAATGCTCGGCCGACGGCGTGGTGTATGGCGGCAAGCCCCTTTCGGCCAAGACCATCGTCTGGGCGGCCGGGGTTCAGGCGTCTCCCGCGGCTCGCTGGCTGGGTGCTGCGTCCGATCGTGCCGGTCGAGTGGTCGTCGGTCCCGACCTGACGGTGGCCGGCCACCCGGAGGTCTTCGCCATCGGCGATACCGCCTCGTGCACTATGGCCGACGGGAAGCCCGTACCGGGCATCGCCCCGGCCGCCAAACAGCAAGGGAAGTACGTCGCCAACCTCATTGGACGGCGTTTGAAAGGCAAGTCCGCTGACGGGCCTTTCAAATACCGGCATCAGGGGAACCTGGCCACCATCGGCCGCAGCCTGGCCGTGATTGACATGGGGCGGGTTAAGCTGCGTGGTGCCTTTGCGTGGTGGATCTGGAAGCTCGCGCATATCTACTTTCTGATCGGTACGCGAAATCGTCTCAGCGTCGCTTTGAGCTGGGTATGGAACCACAGCATCGGCTACCGCGGCTCTCGCATCATCATGCATGCGATTGCCGACAAAGAGCCCACGGCGTTGGATAAATCCGGCTCTCTGGATTGAGGTGCCCACTTTATCGGAACGTCAACTATCAGAAATGCCAGGGAGAGGAACTTGACCGATCTATTCACGACAAAGCCCAAGCCTCCCTTGGCCGAACTCCTGCGGCCCAAGACGCTGGACGAATTCGTCGGGCAACGGCACTTGCTCGGCCCCGGCAAGCCGCTGCGTCTCGCGTTCGAGGCGGGCAAGTTGCACTCGTTCATCCTCTGGGGGCCCCCAGGCGTGGGCAAGACCACCCTAGGGCGCCTGGCCGCCAGTACGACCGACAGCCGATTCATCGCCATCTCGGCCGTGCTGGCCGGGGTGAAGGACATCCGGCAAGCCATCGACGAGGCCCAGGCCGAACTGGACAACCATGGTCGATCGACGGTGCTTTTCGTCGATGAGATCCATCGCTTCAACAAGGCGCAGCAGGATGCCCTGCTGCCCCATGTCGAGTCGGGGCTCCTGACCCTGGTGGGGGGGACGACCGAGCATCCGGGGTTGGCGGTCAATTCCGCACTGCTCTCGCGTGCGCAGGTCTATACCCTCGAACCGCTGTCCAGCGACGAACTGAACCAGCTCTACGAACGCGCACTGCCGCATCTCCAGGGCGTCACGTTGGACGCGGACGCGCTGGACCTGCTAAAGGGCTTTGCCGATGGCGATGGCAGGCGCTTCCTCAATCTGCTTGAGCAGGTGACGAATGCGGCGTCGGGCGCTGGCAAGACCGTGGTCGATGGCGAGTTCGCCAAGCTGTCCACCAGTCCATCGCTGCGCAGGTTCGACAAGGGCGGTGACGAGTTCTACTGGCAGCTCTCAGCCTTCCACAAGTCGCTACGGGGCTCCGACCCCGATGCGGCCCTGTATTGGCTGGCCCGCATCCTCGACGGCAGCGGCGACGTGAGCCAGGTGACCCGCCGCATGGTGGTGATGGCCAGCGAAGACATC
Source organism: Delftia sp. WY8 (assembly GCF_018437695.1). Taxonomy (NCBI): domain Bacteria; kingdom Pseudomonadati; phylum Pseudomonadota; class Betaproteobacteria; order Burkholderiales; family Comamonadaceae; genus Delftia; species Delftia sp. WY8. The sequence goes on along the minus strand of NZ_CP049795.1, from coordinate 1,241,849 downwards.
GGCAATGCCGACCCGCAGGCGCTGCAACTGGCACTCAATGCCGCGCTGGCCTACGACAGGCTGGGCTCGCCCGAAGGCGAGATACCGCTGGCCCAGGCGGTGACTTACCTCGCTCTGGCCCCCAAGTCGAATGCCGCCTATGCGGCCTGGGATCAGGCCAAGGCATTCGTCAAGCGCAGCGGCTCCCAGCCTGTGCCGCTCCATCTTCGCAATGCGCCGACGAAGCTGATGAAGCAGATGGGATATCACGAAGGCTACCGCTACGCGCATGATGAGCCCAACGGCTATGCCGCTGGGCAAACCTATTTTCCCGAGGGCGTGGCGCGGCCGGGCTGGTACCAGCCAACGGACAGGGGCGTCGAGCGAAGGCTGGGAGAAAGGCTTACTTGGCTGCGCTCGCTCGATGACGCGACGCCGCCAAGCCCGGACGCTTGACCGACATCTCCCCCGAAATCGGCCCATCGCTACCTCACGAACTACAGGATAAGAACATGCCAGACGCTTCTCTCGGTGAATCCTCGGCGAGTATCCGACGAAGACGAGTTGCCCGCTATCTGCACACGGAGTCTGGTGCTGCGGTGCTGCTGGTGATCGTCACGGTCGTGGCGCTGGCGTGGGCGAACTCGCCGCTATCCGATGCCTATTTCGAGTTGTGGCACCTGGACGTCGGGTTTGACTTCGGGCCGCTGGGCCTGCACATGGATCTGCATCACTGGGTCAACGACGGCCTGATGGTCGTCTTCTTCTTCCTGATCGGCCTGGAGGTGCGTCAGGAATTCGCCCACGGGTCGCTCAGGGACCGCAGCCGTGCCCGTCTCGCTCTGATCGCGGGGGTCGCGGGTGTCGTGCTTCCCGCGCTGGTGTATGTCCTGATCGTGGGGCTGGCCGGAAGTGAGGGCCTGCACGGGTGGGGGGCGGTGGTCGGTACCGATACGGCGTTCATGCTGGGCACCCTGGCGATCGTCGGCCCGCGGCTATCCGGTCAGTTGCGCGTGTTCTTGCTCACCCTGACCGTGGTCGATGACTTCCTCGCCGTGTCCATCATCGGCATCGTCTATAGCGAGGAGATCCGGGTCGTCCCGTTGCTGATCGCCCTCGCCAGTCTCGTCGGGTTGTGGTTGCTAGGGCGCAACCGCCAGTGGCGGGCAACGCCCTATGTGCTGATCGTGATCGTGCTGTGGCTCGCGACCGTGTACTCCGGCATCCATGCCTCCCTCGCCGGGATGGCCGCGGGGCTCCTGATCCCCGCCTACGCAACGCAACGTCACAAGGTCGTCGCGGCAAGACAGTTGTTCCGTGACTTCTGGCAGTCTCCGAGTGCCGCATCGGCTCGCGCAGTGGACTGCGGGCTGTCCCGGGGTATCTCGGTGAACGAGCGGCTGCACGAGTTCCTGCGGCTGCCGACAGCGCTGCTGATCGTGCCGGTGTTCGCCTTGGCGAACGCCGGGGTGGACATGCGTGGTGGGCTGCTCGCTGAGGCCTTCGGCTCGCCCGTGACCTGGGGCGTCATCGCGGGGCTCGTGCTCGGCAAGCTCCTGGGCATCGGGCTCATCACTCTCGCCGCGGTCCGCCTCGGCCTGGGGCGCCTGCCGGCGGGTGTCGGAATGGGGAGCGTGTTCGGTGGTGCGGCACTGTCCGGGATCGGGTTCACCGTGTCGCTGCTCATCATCGGACTCGCGTTCGGCACGACCTCCGACCTGGGCCGCCAGGCGACGGTCGGCGTGCTCGTGTCGATGATGCTCGCCACGTTGCTCGGGCGGCTCATCTTCAAGGTTGCCGCTCGCAGGTGGGGTGAGGAGACCGCCGATCTGCCGATGGTGCTTGAGCCGCCGGTCGATCCCGAGGTCGATCACATTCGCGGGCCAGAGGACGCGCAGCTCACGCTGGTGGAGTACGTGGACTTCGAGTGCGCGTACTGTGCGCACGCTACCGGTTCTTGGGAGGATCTGCGCGCCCACTTCGGGGACGACCTGCGGTATGTGGTGCGCCAGTTGCCGCACCACCCGCATGGGCCGATCGCCGCGCGTGCGTCCGAGGCGGCATCGAATCAGGGGATGTTCTGGCCGTGGCTAGACTTCGTGTTCACCCGTCAGCACGCGCTGGAGCGCGAGGATCTGATCGGCTACGCCGTAGAGCTTGGGCTCGACGTCGATCGGTTCATCGCGGATCTCGACAGCCCTGCGGTGATCGAGCGTGTCGAGCGCGACCTCGCCAGTGCGGTCGCCAGCGGTGCGCATGTCACGCCGACGTTCTTCGTCGAGGGTCGCCGCCTGCGCGGCAGCTACGACGCCCGCACTCTCACCGCAGCGCTCGAAGCCAGCCGCCGCGGCACCCGAACTCAGGAAGTCCCGTCCTGAGCGGGACGAACTACAGGATAAGAACATGCCAAACAATTCTTTCGGTGAATCCTCTTGTACCGCTGCGGCCAGCGGCCTCGTGCAGGTGCGTGGCGCGCGCGAGAACAACCTCAAGGAGGTGGACGTCTCCATCCCGCGTAACGCGCTGGTGGTGTTCTCGGGTGTCTCCGGCTCCGGGAAGTCCTCGCTGGCCTTCGGCACCATCTATGCGGAGGCCCAGCGGCGCTACTTCGAGTCGGTGGCCCCCTATGCGCGGCGACTGATCGACCAGGCCGGCGTGCCGGACGTCGATGCGATCGACGGCCTGCCGCCGGCGGTGGCGCTGCAACAGCAGCGGGGCTCCAGCAACGCGCGTTCCTCTGTGGGCAGTGTGACCACCTTGTCCAGCCTGGTGCGGATGATGTATTCGCGCGCCGGCGCCTACCCAGCCAACCAGCCGATGCTGTACGCCGAGGATTTTTCGCCCAACACGCCGCAGGGAGCGTGCCCGACCTGCCACGGCCTGGGCCATGTGTACGAGGTGACTGAGGCCATCATGGTGCCCAATCCCTCCCTGAGCATCCGCGAGCGGGCGATCGCCTCCTGGCCCCCCGCCTGGCAAGGCCAGAACCTGCGCGACATCCTGGTCAGCATGGGCTACGACGTTGACCGACCGTGGAAGGACCTGCCGAAGAAGGATCGCGACTGGATTCTGTTCACCGAGGAAACACCGACGGTGCCGGTGTACGCCGGCTTCACGCCCGCCGAAACCCGCGCCGCGCTCAAGCGCAAGATGGAGCCGAGCTACATGGGCACCTTCACCGGCGCCAGGCGCTACGTGCTGCACACCTTTGCCAACACCCAGAGCGCGTTGATGAGAAAGCGCGTGTCCCGGTTCATGGAGGGCAAACCGTGCCCCACCTGCCACGGCAAGCGGCTCAAGCCCGAGGCGCTGTCGGTCACTTTCGCCGGCGTGGACATCGGCGCGTTCATGCAGATGCCGCTGAACCAGTTGGCGGCCTTGCTCGAACCCATCGCCCAGGGCGATTTCCGCGCCCATGCAGCGGGGGCGGCTACGGACAAGGAAGCGACCCGACGCGACCGTGCCGAACGCGCGGCCTCCGGCCGCGCCGTCCATGCGGTATCGCCCGACGTGCGCCGCACCTCGGCGCTATCGGAAGAAAAGCGCCTCGCCGCGCAGCGCCTGGCCGGTGGCGTGATGGCACGCCTGCGCCAACTGCGTGGGCTGGGCCTGGGCTACCTGACGCTGGACCGGGCCACGCCGACGCTTTCGGCCGGCGAGTTGCAGCGCCTGCGGCTGGCCACGCAATTGAGTTCCCTGCTGTTCGGTGTCGTGTACGTGCTCGACGAGCCCTCCGCGGGCCTGCACCCCTCCGATAGCCAGGCCCTGTACGACGCGCTCGACCGGCTGCGCGACGCCGGCAACTCGGTGTTCGTGGTGGAGCACGACTTGGACCTGATGCGCCGCGCGCAATGGCTGGTGGATGTCGGGCCGGATGCTGGGGAGCGTGGCGGCCGCGTGCTCTACAGCGGCGAGCCGGATGGCCTGCGCAAGATTGCCGAATCGCGTACTGCACGCTACCTGTTCGATGAGATCCCCGCGCCGGGAAGCCGGGCACGCGAAGCGACCGGCTGGCTGGAGCTGCAGGACATTCACCGCCACAACCTGCATGGCGTGAATGCGCGCATTCCGCTGGGCGTGCTGACGGCCGTCACCGGCATCTCCGGCTCGGGCAAGTCCAGCCTCGTCGCGCAGGCCCTGCCGGAGCTGGTGCTGCTGCACCTGGGCCACGAGCCGGAAGACGATGTAGCCGAAAGCGCCACCAGCGAAGGGCCGGCAGTGATCGAAGCGACCGGCGGCCATCTGGCGGGCGACGTGGACGCCGTACAGCGTCTGGTGCAGGTGGACCAGAAACCGATCGGGCGCACGCCGCGGTCGAACCTAGCCACCTACACGGGCCTGTTCGACCATGTGCGCAAGCTGTTCGCTGCCACGCCCGATGCGCGACGCCGCCGCTACGATGCCGGACGGTTCTCGTTCAACGTCGCCAAGGGGCGCTGCGAGACCTGCGAGGGCGAGGGCTTCGTCAGCGTGGAACTGCTGTTCATGCCCAGCGTGTACGCGCCGTGCCCGACGTGCCATGGCGCACGCTACAACGAGGCCACGCTGAAGGTGCAATGGAACGGGCGCAACATCGCCGAGGTGCTGCAGATGACCGTGGACGAAGCCAGCGAATTCTTCGCGGGTGAAGACGCTGTGGCAAGGCCACTGCAACTGCTGCGCGATATCGGACTGGGCTACCTGCGCCTGGGGCAACCGGCCACCGAGCTTTCCGGTGGCGAGGCGCAGCGTATCAAGCTGGCGACCGAGCTTCAGCGCAGCCAGCGCGGCCGAAGCCTGTACGTGCTCGACGAGCCGACTACCGGGCTGCATGCGTCGGACGCCGACCGGCTGCTGGTGCAGTTGCAGCGCCTGGTCGATGCCGGCAATACCGTAGTGATGATCGAACACGATATGCGCGCGGTGGCCCAGGCCGATTGGGTGATCGACGTGGGGCCTGGTGCAGGCGCTGCCGGCGGCAGCATCGTGGTGGCGGGCTCCCCTCAGCAGGTGGCCCGAACGTCTGGCAGCAGAACCGCTCCGTTCCTTGCACAGGAGTTGGCGCGGGCCGAGTAGCTCAGTTCGCCAAATGTTGCCAATTTTCGCGGGGCATTGATCGTCGCCACACGACGGTGGCGATCAATGCCCGAATCGCGTCATCCTTCCTGAGTCAGAGCAAGATAGGGATTGTTGGGCGGTATTTCGGCGAGTGCCAAGGACCCATCTTCGAGGAGGTAGCCATGCAGTCGGCGGGACTTCCTCGGGCCCGTGACTTCACAGGTCCAAATGTTCAGGCCATTGGGCTGCTTTCGATGTAGCTGCAGCTTCTCGAAGCGCTTCTGCACCCACTGCCAATCCTGTTGACTCTCCTGCTTGGCGAGTGCGGCCACTTCGGGATGCTCCTGCGCATAGCGTTGGAACACACCCGGGCTGACCAGGTAGGCCGTGTCATTCACCGTATGCACGAGTGCCTTCGCGTCGTTGATGATGAGCCGTCGTGAGGCGATTCCCTGCTTCAGCCAAACCATGAACTGTTCCCCGGATGGCTTCGTTGCCGATGACCCAGGCGTAGGCGCGGGTGCAGGTGCAGGCGATGGAATGGACGTCGCGGCTGTTGCTGGCGCGGGGGTGTGGAGGAACTCCTCGGCATCCTGGCCAACGCCGGCCGACTCACCCAAGCCCACCATCGCGAGCAAATCCTCCATGACGTCGGGCACGGGCTGGGCTGCGGGCGGTGAAACGATGGTGGTGCTGTCGCCCTCCCAAATCGGAGGCTCTTGACCTCCCTGCGCTGGGTTCACCGAGACGGTAGGCGCGGGAGCCGACATGCTGGCGTCGTTTTCCGCGGGCGTCGCGTCGATCTCTACCGTGCCCGCGAAAGGTGCTGGTCGCTCGCCAGACTCCCAGATCAGCGCGGGAGCGAGACGCAACAGGGTGAACGAATGGGACCAGCCGGTCGTGCTGGTCACGGTCGCGCGCCAGACCGCCTTGCCGTCCGGTGTGGGCTGCAGCATGCCGTGGTCCTGCAGCACATTGAACACGGCGGTGTTGTTCGCAGGAATGCCATCGATCCCCTGAGACAGGAGGTGTGCGCGCAGTTTGTCCGAAACCGTCTTGCTCACCAGCCACAAACCATCCTCGGTGAGCCAGCCATCGGAGGCTTCCGGCTGGTTCAGCTTCAACTGTTCCTTGAGCAGGTAGCGCAACCCGTCCAGCAGCTTGCGTTGCAGTGCGTGCTTGGGCGCGGCCATGGCGCGCGCCGGATCGCCGCCCAGCTCCTGGGCCACCGACGCCCGGTCTGCTTGCACGACGAGTTCCCCCAGTACACCGGCATGTTCGTACTGACCGGCCAGCACATAGAGCAGCGGTGCCCAGAGAGCCGGATAGTCGCTGAGCCAGTCCAGGACGTGGCGGTCGAGCAGTTGGCGATAGAGCAAGCCTGTTGCGGCGCTGTGCAGGCGGTATTCGCGGTCGTCACGGTAGCGAAATCGGTACGCCTGGTGCAGCGGGCCATGCCACGGATGCCAAGTACTGCCGTCGGCCAGTTCGACGTGTAGATCGACGGCGATCTTGCCAATATCGTGGAGCAGCGCAGCATAGGCAACGGCGGCGGTCCAGGCTTCGGACTGCGCCGCCTGGTCTTCGGGACTGGCACCGATGGGCAGCAGATGGGACTGCCGCAGTTTCAGGCTGTAGGCGACGATCTCCAGGCCGTGGTCGAGCATGCCGCCCGGGTAGGCATGGTGATGCGCCTCGGAGGCCGGGAAGGCCTGGACCAGTTCGGCATAGCGTTCCAGGGGCGTGCGATACAGGGTGGCGAATTGCCTACGCGAGAGCGAGGTACGCTGCCAGATGTGCTCCAGCAGCTTCTGCCGGCGTGGGGTGGCCAGCAGCGATGCGGCCGACTCAGGACGCAGCAGCCCTTTCGAGAGGGCGGTGACGGGTGGTGGCGTCGGTGCGGCAGCGACCGGGGGCCGTTTTCGCTGGAACAGGGAAAGCATGTGGGTGTCCTGATGACGGGCCGACCGGGAGGCCTTTTGGCCTTTTCGAGGTAGGGCCTTTCCCCTTGCACCCCATTCCCTTGCCATTTCGGCCCTTTGGCCTTTAACCGTTTCGGTATAGCGAGGCCTGGGTTGCGGCTCCAGCGTCAATGTGGAACCCGCTCGAATGCATTGGACGGCGACCCGGCGCTGGCCTCTGCCTATGCTGTGGGAACGCTGCTTCCGCCAGGTAGGGGTCGTCTCAGAAAACGGAAAATAAAGCACGCTAAGCGTGCGTGGAGGCTGGCACCCAGCGGTACAGCGTCGGAATGGACACGCCGAGGTTCTTGGCCACGTCCTTGGGCGGCACCCCGCTGGCCAGCAGCTTCTTGGCCGACTCGATCTTGCTGTCGGTCATCTTCGGCTTGCGGCCGCCTTTGCGGCCGAGCTGCTTGGCGACTTCCAGCCCGGCGCGGGTGCGCTCGACGGTCAGCTCGCGCTCCATTTCGGCAAGGCTCGCCATGACGTGGAAGAAGAACCGCCCGGATGGTGTGCCGGTGTCGATGGAGTCGGTGAGGCTCCTGAACTGGACACCGTGCTTGTGCAGATCGCCGACCAGATCGACCAGTTGCTTGACCGACCGGCCCAGCCGGTCGAGCTTCCAGACGACCAAAGTATCGCCTTCGCGCAGCATTTCGAGCGTCTTGGCCAAGCCAGGCCGGTCTGCCCGCGTGCCACTCACCTTGTCCTCGAAGACCTTTTTACATCCGGCCTTGCTCAAGGCTTCGCGTTGCAGCTCCAGGTTCTGATCCTGCGTCGAGACGCGCGCATAGCCAATCAACATGGCTTGTCTCGCGCCCGGTCGATGCGTTCCTGCATCGCCTGCATCACTTCTTCGTGGGTGTACGATCTGGCGTTGGCGTCGGTGGCTTGCCGCAGGGCTTCCTCAACCTCGCGCGTCATCCGCTCGTAATCCTCCGGCCACAGCGCTTGCTCCATGCGCAGCGACGCCTGACCCAGCAGGTGCAGCAGGCTGAACAGCCGCATGTCGTTGGTGGCGACGATGCGCTCCCGAATCTGCTCCTGAATAGCTTCGCTAGCCCGATGCGCTTGTGGTGTGGCAGTCCCCTCGTAGTCAGCGGGGAATTCCGCTTCCTCGGCAATCCTTGCCCAGGCGCTGGCCAGCGCCTCGATGGTTGACGTGCTCATTTCCGCCGCTCCTGTGCTCTTTGGCGAATCAACCGGCCAAGGGGCCTCGACGCGAAAACCAGCAGCATCACGCCTATCGGATACCAGGTCGAGAAGACCACCAAGGCATCGAAGGCTGGCCGTCCGGTGTTGGTAGGCAGTACGGCGGTCACAGCCATCAACCCGCCGACCGTCCAGATGATGCGCCACACGTAGGGCATCACGCGGGGCACGTAGCCGTCATCGAAAGCGGTCTGGTAGTAGCGGCGCAGGCCGCGCTCGGCAAGCGCCTGGCGCTGCCGCTCCGACAGCGCATCCGTCCGGCCATACCAGCGCCGGAATGGTGGACAGCGCAGCAGCAAAGGGGTGAAGAGGATCATCACCGCCACGATCGCGACACCCCACGCCATGACGGCGCCGGCATCGGGCCGCTTGGCGTTCTCGATCACGGGCGCGAAGACGCCCGGAGCACCGATCATCCAGAACAGCGCAATGTGCTGATGGAAGGAGAGCTTCATTTGCTCATCCACTTGCGCAGCAGGCGCTTTTTCAGGGAGGCGCGTTCTTGCGGGTTGCGTCCCTTGTGATTGGCGATGCGATCCGCCGTGGCGGCCTGGCGCTTGACGGGCCAGTAGGAGCGGCCATCCTTGCCCATCGACCAGACGCTGCTGGCCTGGTTTTCCAGCAGGGGCAGATGGGCGCTCAGGGCTTCGGGCGACGCGCTGGTCAGCGCCGTGCGCTCACGGGTGCGCCAGCGCTGATGCCAGAGCTTCTTGTCCTCGCGCTCGCTGCCGCAGGTCGTGTGCCCGACGATGGGTGTTTTGCGGCGGCTGCGGCTCATAACGTAGTGGTCTCCAAGAACATTCAGGACTGATCCCAGGCGTCGATGGTCAAGACCTGATCGGCAGGACAGGCGGCTACGCGGTCGGGAACTGGATGGTGTTCAGTCTCATGCCGACCCCATTCGATTGATCGCGTCGCTTGCGGCACGCTGCGACGCAAGGAGGTTTGCGACCTGGTTTAGCAGCCGTGTCCGCTGCATGTCTGTTACCTATCTCCCCGACCGCTCATTGGACCAACTCCAGAGATTGGGCTCTATCGCTCAGCCAATACGAAACCGGCATTGGCTGATGCCACAACCGAGACGAACACAAATGGCTCGGTACCTGTATTTCGCGCCCCGTGCACTTGGCCCGGTCTTGCCACGGCTATCTCACCTTCCCTGAGGGCACGAACAATCCCATTGCCCTGAAAGTAATCAGCCATTCCCGACAAAACAGTCCACGTGTCTTGGCCGTGAGGATGAATGTGAGCCGCAATTTCCTGCCCGGGATGGACATGCCAAACCACGATAATTGAGTCTCGGGTTTCAAGCACAACGGAACGAATAGGCTCGCCTTCGGACGGCTGAACATACTCGGCTACAGAAAATATTCTCGATTCAACAGTCATCGGAGATCCCTCTTTCACAGTGCCCCCAGACAGGCTGGATATGAGTTCTAACTCGAATTCTAACTCGAATTTGAACGGGAGGCTGGTCGTGCGGTCGTGCAGTTGCCGATGAGCGTGTCGGCTGCTGCCTCCTTGCCCACCAGCGAACTCTCGTCCGTTGCGGCCATCCAGAAGGTCTTGCCCGAGCGCGGCTCATAGGTCGCGGGATCGAACACGCCAGAGGGGCCGAACATCGGCGGCTTGATTGGTCATGGCTCCATGCCTTTGTCGTTACGGTCTTCATCGTCGGCATCCTGACGCACGGCGGGCAATTGCTGGAGCAACGCCGGCAGCCATTCCTGTACCGTCTCCCACACCACATCGAGGTTGATGTCGAAATAGCCGTGAGCCATGCGATTACGCATATTGCGCATGCTGCGCCACGGCACGTCGGCATGCGCCTGGGTGAACTCGACGTAGCCATCCATCACCTTTGTGGCCGCCTCGCCGATGACGATCAGGCTCATGATGACGGCCTGCTGGGTGCGCTTGTCGGCCAAGAAGTCGTCCTTGGCCATCCCTTCCACGAAGCTGCGCGCATCGGTTGCGGCCTGCTGAATGTGGTCGAGGTAATCGGGCAGGCGGTTCTCGCTCATATCGGTTGCGCCTCCGCGAGCACCTTGGCCCGGAACTTCGGCGGCAGGTCGCCGGGAGTCAGCAGATCGACGTCAACGCCGAGCAGCGATTTCAGTTCTTCTTCCAAATCGCCCAAGTCCAACAACGTGGCACCGGGCAGCGCATCGACCAACAGGTCGAGGTCGCTGCCATCCCGGTCGGTGCCATGCAGCACCGAGCCGAAGACGCGCGGGTTCGCGGCGCGAAAGCGGCCTACCGCTTCACGCACTGCGCTTCGCTTCATGTCAAGCACAACAGACGGTCGCATGGGCATCCTTTCTTATCGAAACTCGTTGAGATGATATGCAATCAAGAATAGAATTTCAAGAACTATTTTCGAGAATCGCAATGCCTTGATTCCCGTGCCGCGCCTGTCGTTTTCAGAAGACGGCTGCACTGAACGTCAGAAGCCGACTGCACTATAGCAGCGGAGGGGTTGGATCCATCAGGCAACGACGGGCTGCTGCCGGCCATCAGCGGACGCAGGGAGGACTTTCCGCAACCGGCCGTTCGATGCGGCACCGATGGCCTTCGCGCAGGGGTAGTGAATCCGCCAGGATTGACTTGCGCTGCCCTACCTCTCACTAGTGAGGGGCGGCAGCGCATCAAGCGGTGAGCGCACTCCGGCACCGCCAACTTTCAGCACATGCGTGTAAATCATCGTCGTAGAGACGTCGGAATGGCCGAGCAGATCCTGCACGGTTCGAATGTCGTAACCGCTGCGGAGCAAGGCCGTCGCGAACGAGTGGCGGAGGGTGTGCGGTGTGGCGGGCTTCGTGATGCCTGCTTGTTCTACGGCACGTTTGAAGGCGCGCTGAAAGGTCTGGTCATACATGTGATGGCGACGCACGACACCGCTCCGTGGATCGGTCGAATGCGTGTGCTGCGCAAAAACCCAGAACCACGGCCAGGAATGCCCGGCGCGCGGATACTTCCGCTCAAGGGCGTCGGGAAGCGCAACGCCGCTGCGGCCCTCGGCCTGGTCCTTCAGCCACCATGCCCGTGCACGCGACAGCTGCTCGCGCAGGCTGGGTGCCAAGCTCTCGGGTAACATCAAGGCCCGATCCTTGGAGCCCTTGCCCTCCCGCACGATGATCGTGCCGTGATCGAAATCCAGATCCTTGACCCGCAGTTGCAAACCCTCACTGATCCGCATGCCCGTTCCATACAGAAGCTGGGCGAACAAACGATGCTCGCCTTCCAGAAAACCGAGGATGCGAACCACTTCATCCGGGGTCAGCACCACCGGCAAGCGCCGCGACGGCCGAGGTCTTCCGATCTCCTGAAGCCAAGGCAGATCCACACACAGCACCTTGCCGTAGAAGAACAGCAAGGCCGCCAATGCCTGCCGATGCGTGGATGCCGAAACCTTACGCTCGTTTGCCAGCTAGGACAGAAATGCCTCGACTTCGCTGCTGCCCAAGGTTGCCGGGTGACGCACTCCGTGGAAACGGATGAAGGCACGAACCCAGTGGACATACGCCTGTTCGGTTCGTAAGCTGTAATGCAAGTAGCGTATGCGCTCGCGCAGTTGGTCCAGAACCTTGACCGAACGCAGCGGTGGTAACGGTGCAGTGCTGGTTTTCATGGCTTGTTATGACTGTTGTTTTGTACAGTCTATGCCTCGGGCATCCAAGCAGCAAGCGCGTTACGCCGTGGGTCGATGTGTGATATTATGGAGCAGTAACGATGTTACGCAGCTGGGCAGTCGCCCGAAAACAAAGTTAGACATTTAGAGCATTCCATCACATGAATAATCATTACTCATTTATTGGCGGCTCCGAGGGCTCTTGGCGAGTCACCAGTTGTGAAACACTCATTGGCATACCTCTTGAGATTGTGGAGAGGGTCAATGTAGTTAATATGCCCTCAACAAATTTGATCGAACGTGGCACCTGGGTGCTTCAAGGCTTTACAAGCAATGTTCGGTACGCCGAACGGCATGAGATCAATCAACTTCGCGCAAAACAGGAGGAATTAAACCGTCCTACGTCATCATGCGCTGCACTCATTCCCATAAAGAAAAGTCCAGAATGGTGGGCAATGTCACAAGAGGAACGGCGCGAAATTTTTGAAGCAAAGTCCCACCACACAGAAATTGGACTGGCTTATCTTCCAGAAATCGCAAGACAGCTACATCATTCTCGCGACCTCGGAGAGCCGTTTGACTTCTTAACCTGGTTCGAGTTTGCTCCGGAGCATACTGCAATATTCAACAAACTGTTGGCTCAGTTACGCTCATCAAAAGAGTGGGAATATGTCGAACGCGAGATAGATATCCGACTGGTGAAAAATGTCTAACAACAGGTTCAAATCGCTCGCTCCGCTCGCTGGGACGGGCTAAAGCCCGCCCCTTAACCAAACGTTGAACGACAGCTTTCCCAAAAGCTCTACGGCGGTTCAGGGTCGACACCGGTAATCGGATCGTTGCCGCACTGAACAGCGCCCCGTTCCAGGTCGCCTCCATTTATGCGGCTGAACCGAGGGAGAGCAGCTTTACGCCGTCTGGCCGCAGTTCGCCCTTGGGCGACACGTGCCGGTAGAGCGTCTGCCGGGTAATCCCGAGTTCTTCGCAGAGATCGCCCACCTTGGTTTCCGGTTGCCCCATGCTGGCCATCGCCAGGCGTAGCTTGGCGGCGGTCATCTTGAAGGGGCGCCCCCCTTTCCTGCCGCGAGCGCGCGCCGAGATAAGTCCAGCGACTGTTCGCTCGGAAATCAACTCACGCTCGAACTCGGCCAGCGCGGCAAAAATACCGAACACAAGCTTGCCGGCGGCAGTCGTCGTGTCGACCGCCGCACCGTGACCGGTCAGGACCTTCAGGCCCACGCTACGCGCAGTTAGGTCGTGCACGGTTGTCCGCGCCGAAGTAGAAGTGAGCCACCGCGCCGATTGAGTAATGAGCCAGGGGTGGAAGCCGACGCTGTGATGGTCGGCTGTGGATAAGTGTATGTCTTGCCTTGCTCGTTGACCTCCTGGTCGTAGTGAAGGTATCGCGTGGCAAGGCGCGAAGGGCGTAGCCCGCAGCGCCTTGCCATGCGCGGTGGGTTCAGTCGGTTGCGTCCGTCGAATCGGCTTTGGCGCTGGTCTTGCGGGCTTGCTCCCTTGCCTTGATCCGCTTCTTTGCCGTCGCGCTGCTGTGCAGGAAGCGATGGCTTTCATTGCCTGTCTCCACGATGTGGCAGTGGTGCGTGAGCCGATCGAGCAAGGCGGTGGTCATCTTCGCGTCGCCGAACACCGTCGACCATTCGGCGAAGTCCAGGTTGGTCGTGATCACCACGCTGGTGTGCTCATACAGCTTGCTCAGCAGATGGAACAGCAGCGCGCCGCCGGCCTGGCTGAACGGCAGGTAGCCCAGTTCATCCAGGATGACCAGGTCCATGCGCAGCAGACCACTGGCGATGCGCCCGGCTTTGCCTTGGGCCTTCTCCTGCTCCAGTGCATTGACCAGGTCGACCGTCGAGTAGAACCGCACACGTTTGCCTTGGCGCGTGATGCCTGAGACGCCCAGCGCCGTTGCGAGGTGCGTCTTGCCCGTACCCGGTCCGCCGACCAACACGGCGTTGTGCGCGGCCTCGGTGAACTCCAGCGTCGCGAGTTGGTGGATCAGCTTCTGGTCGACCACCGAGGCATCGAAGTCGAAGCCTGCCAGATCCCGGTGCACCGGGAAGCGCGCCGATGTCATCTGGTACTGAACCGAGCGCATCGCACGATCCGTGGTCTCGGCCTGCAGCAGATGCTCGACCAGCCAGCGCGAGGCATCCAGACCCGAGGCAGGTCCCTGCTCCTGCAGGTCGCACCAGGCGCCTGCCATGCCGTGCAGGCGCAAGGCCTTGAGCTCAACGAGCACGTCACGCATGATCGATCTCCTGGCCGCGCAGGCTGTCGTAGCGCGCTGTGTTCGCCAGTGGTGGCGTTGTGACCTGCAGAGCCGTCTCTGCACTGAGCGGCGCCGCCGGTGCGTTCAACCGCCCGAGCACATTGACCACATGCTCAACGCTGACGCGCCCGGATGGAGGACTGTTTTCCATCGCCAGTTCGACCGCCACGATCACCGCATCCAGCCCGGCCGTCGCAACGATGGCCAGCACCTGAGCCATCACACGGTCGCCGCCGGCCTGACGCAACAGACTGCGTCGCAGACGCTGCAACGTCTCGGGCATGTCTGCGAAGGGCGCGCCATTGCGCAGTGCGCCGGGCTTGCGCTGCACCAGCGGGATGTAGTGCTGCCAGTCGTAGCGGGTGCCGCCCGAGTCGCTCAGGCGCTCGTGTCGCGCGACCACCGCATCATCGGCGACGACCACGACGCCGCCCGGATAGAGCCTTGTGCTGACCATCTGCCCCACCAGCTCGCAGGGCACAGAGTAACGGTTGCGCGCCACCGACACCAAGCAGGTGCTCGACACGCGCGCCGGCTTCTCCACGTAGCCATCGAAGGGTTCTGGCATGGGCATCAGGTGAGGCCTCTCATGCTCCAGCATTTCGGCCACGCTGAACTGGCTGTGTTCGGGATGCCGGATCTCGTTCCACAGGGCCCGGCAGCGCTCGCTCAGCCAGGCGTTGAGTTCGACGAAGGAGCCGAAGCGAAGCCGGGCTGCCTCGATCCAGATACGCCTGCGGCTGTCCTGTACGTTCTTCTCCACGCGCCCCTTCTCCCAGCCGGAGGCGACGTTGCAGAAGTCAGGGTCGTACAGGTAGTGCGCGCACATCACCGAGAAGCGCGCGTTGACGGTGCGGCCCTTGCCCTTGTGGACCTTGTCGACGGCGGTGCGCATGTTGTCGTAGATGCCACGTCGGGCCACGCCACCCAGCGCCGCAAACGATCTTGTATGGGCGTCGAACAGCATCTCGTGGCCCTGGCTCGGGTAAGCCACCAGCCAGAACGCACGGCTCGCGCACAGCTTCAGGTGCGACACCTGCATGCGGTAGTAGATGCCGCCGACCACCAGGCCTTCTTCGCTCCAATCGAACTGGAAGGCCTCGCCGAGCTCGAAGTTCAGCGGCACGAACGCAGTGACGTTGACCGCCTGCCCCTCGCCCTGGCGCCACGCTCGAACGAAGTCGGTGACGGCCGAGTAACCGCCGCTGTAACCCACCGCCTTGATCTCGGCATGGAGCGCACGGGCCGTGCGTCGTTCGTGCTTGGGCCGTCGCGCATCGGCCGTCAGCGCCTGCTTCAGCGCCTCCTCGAACGCGCTGAGCTTGTTCGGGCGCGCTTCGCGCCGGTACTTCGGCGCCTCGGCAACCGGTGCGCGCAGCCACTTCGACACCGTGTTGCGCGACAGCCCTGTCATGCGCGCTATCTCGCGCTCCGACAGCTTGTCCCTCACGTGCAGCCGCCGGATCCTGCCAATCATGTCCATGGTGATCACTCCTCGAACCCCGCTGCTTAAATAAACAGCAGGGTAGGTTGAACACCTGGCTCACTTTTACTTCGGCGCTACCCGCAGAACTGGCTCAATTTTCGGTCGGCGCCAACAGTGCACGGTGTTGATCAGGTGGCGCAGATCACGGCCAAGCCGATCGAGCTTCCACACGATCAGCGTGTCCCCTTCACGAAGCGCCTTCAGGCAAGCAGCCAACCCTGGGCGATCATCGCGCCTGCCCGAGGCCAGATCCTCGTAAAGGTGCGCAAGGCTCACACCAGCGGCGATGAGCGCATCGCGTTGCAAATTGGTGGACTGGGATCCGTCCGCCTTCGATACCCGCATGTAGCCGATCAGCACCTTTTCACCCGTCACGTATACGTTCGATTATGTGACAGTGTGGGTTGGAAAGTTCTGATCGTCAAATTTTGTCACTTAACCCGTCATTCATACTAAGGAATGCAAAGGGTTCGCGAGGAACATAATGTGACAGAAATTCCGGGGGAATGCCCTCCTGGGCAAACGTGTCGCGCAAGCGATCCAGGGACTCGGGGTCGCGCCGCCCATAAGACGCCAGCGTGAACAGTGAGCGGGCCGTTTCGCAATTATGTCGGGCCTCGGCGATAGCCTCGTTGAGCGCCTTGACCGCCTCCCGCCAGTGATCGACAGGCTCAGGCTTACGTTTCTTCTCGGGCAGGCCATTGGTGAACCCGGTGTGCGGCTCCGACAAGAACAGTGCTCCCAACTCCCCGTGTGGACGCACCACGCTCGATTCGATCAGCTCGATGGCGGTAGCCGCCGCCTCCAGCATTTGTAACTGCACCGCCGGGGCCAGAATCTCGTAGGGACGCCACTGGCTTTGTCCAGCGCGCAGTAGATGGCCGCAGCACGCCCAGACATGGCGAATGCTCCAGACGCAAGGCCCGCACTGCGAGAGTGGCGTGTTCAGCTCATCGAGCAGGGTGCGCAGCAACCGAAACCAGAGGCCGGCATGAATGCGTCGGCGCGGCAGCTCGACGTAACCCGTCGTCAGCGCCTGCCAAGTACGTCGGTCCATTGCCACCATCGCGTCGCTGGCCGTGCGTGGGGCCGCATCGGCGTTTTCCCAGCCGAGAAACTGCCCCGGCACGCCACTATAGGATTCCAGCCAGCAGCCATGTTGCGGGCAGCTCAGCATCAACGGCAATTTCCACGCGAGCAGTATGGCTTGATCCTCCGAGTCGTTCAGGCAAAGCGGGCAGGCGCGGTGAATCGGCTGGCTTGGCAGCCAGGCGCGCCAGCTCGTGATTGATCTCGTCTTGCGGCCGCGTCTCGGCAGCAATAGCGAGAACTGGAACGCATAGGTTTCCAGCGCGTCTGGAATCCGGGAATCGAGGCTGTCCAGCAGCCACGGCACCCAGCCAGCGAAACTCATGCAACGCAGCCGCTCCAGCTCAATGCCGCTGCGCAGGGAGAGGGCCGTCAGCAGCGCCGGAGGTGGCGCAGTATCCAGGTCATCGACCCGGCCGTGACCAAGGTCGTGCTCCAGCAGGTCATACAAGTCCATCTGGTAGCGGGCGGCGACACGCTGGAGCCATGAGGACAAGGCTTCGCCTTCCCTGGGAGCAGGATGCAGCGGCCAGCGTGCTGCCGGTTTCACATCAGTTCCCGCTCGAACTGCCGACGCCGCTCGCCAGGGCCGGTGTAATCGGCCATGCTGAGCGTGCGGTGATTGATCGCTTCTTCACCGCTTTCCAGGGCGGCGACCGCCGCCGCCATCAACAGGTGCGCCAATTCACCAATGGTGCCTTCGCTGCGCGTGAGCAGGTAACGGGCCATATCCGGCGTGGCAATTGGGGAAGGCCGCCGCAGCGGGAGCGACGCGGCAAAACTGGCCAGCAGCGAGCAGCAATCGTCGTTGGCCTCCCACAGCGGCAGCATCATGGGCTCGAAGCGGTTCTCCAACTGGTCGTCCGACCGGATCGCCAGATAGGCGTCGCGCGTGCCGACACCGACCAGCGGGATGCGCAGCTCGTTGCCGAGGAAGCGCAGCAGGTTAAGGAATTCCCGACGGTTGACGCTGTTGCCGGCCAGGACGTTGTGCAGTTCATCGATCACCAACATGCGCACGCCGACCTTGCGCAGCAAGGCCAGCGCCAATTGCTCCATTTCCGGCAGTCGTGGGCGCGGGCGCAAGGGAGCGCCCATCGCGGCGAGCAGTGCGACGTAGAAGCGGATCACCGAAGGCTCGGACGGCATCTGCACGACAAGCACCGGAATGTGCTCCTGGTCGGCGTCGGAGCTGGCCGGATGCGTGCGCCGGAATTTCTCGACGATCATCGACTTGCCGTTGTTGGTCGGGCCGATCAGCAGCAGGTTAGGCATGCGCTGCTTGTTCGGCCACGCATACAAGGTTTCCAGCCGGTTCAACGCCTCGACCGCGCGGGGATAGCCGATCCAGCGGTCGGCGCGAAGGCGCTGGATGCGCTCGTCCGCCGGCAGCCGAGCCAGCCCCTGCACCGCCGGCAGCAGGTGGGATAGGTCGATGATGGGATATTCGTCCACGGCTACCACTCCTCAATCTGGTCGAACGGTTTGGCGGGCGGCAAGTTGTCTGCCTGCGCGGCCGCAACGTCCGTTTCTGGCGGAGTCAGCTTGTCCGGCGGAACCAACGCCTTGAGGTGTTGGCGTCGATCCGCATCGCGCCGCGCCTTGCGCGTGGCCTTCTGTGCGGTGGTCACGATCTCGCGCATCTGCCCGATCATGCGGAACAGCGCCGATTCATCCACCTGCTCGCGCCCTTGCTGCCGCAATTTCGCTAGCGCCTGCCTTTGTTCCCATAGGGTGACAGCCGGGTGCGACAAAGTACGGTAGGGGACTTCCAGGTAATGCTGCCCCTCCGGTTCCAGCACCCAGATGCGGCTTATGTCGCGCGGGTCGCGCCGGATCAGAAAGGACGGCCAGCGCTCACGCCGTGCGATCCACGGCTTGAGCGCGTCGGCGTAGTAGTGAATGTGGTCGATGACGAAGCCGGTGCGGGTCAGCGTGCGGCGGAGGATGGGCAGGAAATCGACCAGAAAGGCAGTGGCGCGGGTGACGACGGCCGGCACACCGATGCGGGCCACCGCCTCGGCCCAGCGCGCTTCCGGCGGCTGAAGCAGACCGTTGTGCACGGAGCCGTGGTAGGTGCCGACCGCCAATGTGAGCCAGCGCTCCAGCTCGCGCAGCGTCAGGGCGGCCTTGTTTTCGGAATCGTAGTCGCCTCGCTGGTCAGGGTTGGAGAAGGTCGTTCCCGGCAGTTCGTCGTGGATCATCTGCATCGCCGTGCCGATGATCCGTTCCACGATGCCGCCGTAGTGCGGCTGCCCGAGCGGGCGATAGTCAAGCCGGATGCCATGCTGCTCGCAGCCTCGGCGTAGCGCTTCGCTCTTGAACTCGGCCGCGTTGTCCAGGTAGAGCAGCCTGGGCTTGCCGCTCATCGGCCACTCCATTTTCACGTTCAGCCCTTCCAGCCAGGGGCGCTTGTCGCAGGCGACATGCGCCAGGCACAGGCCGACCGAGACGGCAGATGGTGCTTCCAGCGTGACGACCATGCCGAGCACGCAGCGGGTGAACACGTCGATGGCGATGGTCAGATACGGGCGGCCAATCGGTTGCCGGTCGCGCTCATCGACCACGATCACGTCGATGACCGTGTGGTCAATCTGTACTTGCTCCAGCGGTGCTGTCACGGCAGGAGGTTCGCCGCCAGCACCTTGCAGGCCGCGGGACGCATCCTGGCCTTCCCGCCGGCGAGTGACCTTGCGCGGATCGAGGCCGGCGATCCTCAATGCCACGGTGTTGCGCGCCGGCACCCGCAGCTTTTGCGTTTTGCAAGTCTGCGCGACCTCGCGGTGGAACGCTGCCAGAGTCCGTTTCTGCTTGGTCAGGAACCGCTTTTGCAGCAACTCGCGGATGATGCGCTCGACCGGCTCCGGCAAGCGCCCCTTGCCTTTGCCACCGCCGGATTGGCCGGGGACCAGGTCCGTCACGAGGCCGCTGCCTTGCCGGGCTCGCCGGATCAGAACGTACACCTGCCGCCGAGACAAGCCCAACGCCTGAGCAGCCATATCGGCCGCTTCGTGCCCGACCGTCTCCGACTGCGCCAACGGGCCGATGATCTCCGCACGACGGCGCGCACGCTCCCAAGCCTTATCAGGCAGAGTGGCCACGCCTTGCTCGGGAATCCGTGGGGTGTCGGTCGTCATGCTCACCTCGCTTTGGTGCACACGAGTATTGAGCATAGTCGAGATTGGTGCAGATCACTTCTGATATTGGACTGTCAGGAGCTGGCTGCACAACAGCCGCTACACTCAATCAACTGGTGCAGTCGTCTTCTGAAAATGACAGCGCCGGTTGCCTTGGCGGGCTTGTCACAAACCTACGTTTTCAAGAAGAAGGAAACCGCATGCCCCGCCGTTCGATCCTCTCCGCCGCCGAGCGCGAAAGCCTGCTGGCGTTGCCGGACACCAAGGATGAGTTGATCCGTCACTACACGTTCAGCGAAAGCGACCTCTCCATCATCCGGCAGCGGCGCGGCCCGGCCAATCGGCTGGGCTTCGCGGTGCAGCTCTGCTACCTGCGCTTTCCCGGCGTCATCCTTGGCGCTGATGAGCCACCGTTCCCGCCATTGCTGAGACTGGTCGCCAACCAGCTCAAGGTCGGCATCGAAAGCTGGGACGAGTACGGGCAGCGTGAGCAGACCCGACGCGAGCACCTGGTCGAGCTGCAAACGGTGTTCGGCTTCCAGCCGTTCACGATTGGCCACTACCGGCAGGCTGTCCAGTTGCTGACCGAGCTGGCCATGCAAACCGACAAGGGCATCGTGCTGGCCAGAGCCTTGATCGAGCACCTGCGGCGGCAGTCGGTCATTGTGCCCGCCCTCAACGCCGTCGAGCGGGCGAGCGCCGAAGCGATTACCCGCGCCAACCGGCGTCTCTACGACGCCTTGGCTGAGCCGCTGACGGACGTGCATCGCCGTCGCCTCGACGATCTGCTCAAGCGCCGCGACAACGGCAAGACGACGTGGCTGGCCTGGCTGCGGCAATCCCCGGTCAAACCGAACTCGCGGCACATGCTGGAACACATCGAACGCCTCAAGGCGTGGCAGGCGCTCGACCTGCCCTCCGGCATCGAGCGGCTGGTTCACCAGAACCGGCTGCTCAAGATCGCCCGCGAGGGCGGCCAGATGACGCCCGCCGACCTGGCGAAGTTCGAGCCGCAGCGGCGTTACGCGACCCTGGTGGCGCTCGCCATCGAGGGCATGGCCACCGTCACCGACGAAATCATCGACCTGCATGACCGCATCCTGGGCAAGCTGTTCAATGCCGCCAAGAACAAGCATCAGCAGCAGTTCCAGGCATCCGGCAAGGCGATCAATGCCAAGGTGCGGCTGTTCGGGCGCATCGGCCAGGCGCTGATCGAGGCCAAGCAAGCGGGCCGCGATCCGTTCGCCGCCATCGAGGCCGTCATGTCCTGGGATGCTTTCGCCGAGAGCGTCACCGAAGCGCAGCGGCTCGCGCAACCCGAGGACTTCGATTTCCTGCACCGCATCGGCGAGAGCTACGCCACGCTGCGCCGCTACGCGCCGGAATTTCTCGACGTGCTCAAGTTGCGGGCCGCGCCCGCCGCCAAGGACGTACTCGACGCCATCGAGGTGCTGCGCAGCATGAACAGCGACAACGCCCGCAAGGTGCCCACCGACGCGCCGACCGAGTTCATCAAGCCGCGCTGGCAGAAGCTGGTGATGACCGACACCGGCATCGACCGGCGCTACTACGAACTGTGCGCGCTGTCGGAGCTGAAGAACGCGCTGCGCTCCGGCGACATCTGGGTGCAAGGCTCGCGCCAGTTCAAGGACTTCGAGGACTACCTGGTGCCGCCCGCGAAATTCGCCAGCCTCAAGCAGGCCAGCGAATTGCCGCTGGCCGTGGCCACCGATTGCGACCAGTACCTGCATGACCGGCTGACGCTGCTGGAAACGCAGCTCGCCACCGTCAACCGCATGGCGCTGGCCAACGAGCTGCCGGACGCCATCATCACGGAGTCGGGCCTGAAGATCACGCCGCTCGATGCGGCGGTGCCCGATACCGCACAGGCCCTGATCGACCAGACGGCGATGATCCTACCGCACGTCAAGATCACCGAATTGCTGCTGGAGGTAGACGAATGGACGGGCTTCACCCGGCACTTCGCCCACCTGAAGTCAGGCGACCTGGCCAAGGACAAAAACCTGTTGCTGACCACGATCCTCGCCGACGCGATCAACCTGGGCCTGACCAAGATGGCGGAATCGTGCCCCGGCACGACCTACGCCAAGCTGGCCTGGCTGCAAGCCTGGCACATCCGCGACGAAACCTACGGGGCGGCACTGGCCGAGCTGGTCAACGCGCAGTTCCGACATCCCTTCGCCGAGCATTGGGGCGACGGCACCACGTCATCGTCGGACGGCCAGAACTTCCGCACCGGCAGCAAGGCCGAGAGCACCGGCCACATCAATCCGAAATACGGCAGCAGCCCAGGGCGGACGTTCTACACCCATATCTCCGACCAGTACGCGCCGTTCCACACCAAGGTCGTGAACGTCGGCGTGCGCGACTCGACCTACGTGCTCGACGGCCTGCTGTATCACGAATCCGACCTGCGGATCGAGGAGCACTACACCGACACGGCAGGGTTCACGGACCACGTCTTCGCGTTGATGCACCTGCTGGGCTTCCGCTTCGCCCCGCGCATTCGTGACCTGGGCGACACCAAGCTCTACATCCCGAAGGGCGATGCCACCTACGAGGCGTTGAAACCGATGATCGGCGGCACGCTCAACATCAAGCACGTCCGCGCCCATTGGGATGAAATCCTGCGGATGGCCACCTCGATCAAGCAGGGCACGGCGACGGCCTCGCTGATGCTCAGGAAGCTTGGCAGCTACCCGCGCCAGAACGGCCTGGCCGTCGCCCTGCGTGAGCTGGGACGCATCGAGCGCACACTGTTCATCCTGGACTGGCTGCAAAGCGTCGAGCTGCGCCGCCGCGTGCATGCCGGGCTGAACAAAGGCGAGGCGCGCAACGCGCTGGCCCGCGCCGTGTTCTTCAACCGCCTGGGGGAAATCCGCGACCGCAGCTTCGAGCAGCAGCGCTACCGGGCCAGCGGCCTCAACCTGGTGACGGCGGCCATCGTGCTATGGAACACGGTCTATCTGGAGCGGGCCGCGAACGCCTTGCGTGGCCACGGTCAAGCCGTCGATGACGGCCTGTTGCAGTACCTGTCGCCGCTCGGCTGGGAGCACATCAACCTGACCGGCGATTACCTCTGGCGCAGCAGCGCCAAGATCGGCGCGGGCAAGTTCAGGCCGCTACGGCCGCTGCAACCGGCTTAGCGTGCTTTATTTTCCGTTTTCTGAGACGACCCCAAGACGATCTGCACTGAAATCAATACTTTCTGATGCCTCTTGATTAGAGATGCCAGCCATAATCATCTCATCGCCAACGCATACGGCGTTCGGCAGCCAACACACTCTCACTCACTACTGGAAGCTCAGACATGAAAACCATAGGCATTGAAAACTCGAAGTCCAGCGTACAGGCCCACTTAACGCTTGGAACCAAAACTATGGGGCTAGGTATCTATGGCGCGTACTTGGCTCTCGCTATTATTTACTTCTGGTTCGGCGGCATGAAATTTACCCACTACGAGGCCGAGGGCCTGGTTCCACTGGTGAGCAACAGCCCGCTTTTGGGATGGGTGTATAGCATTTTTTCGGTCGACATGTTCTCCAGCCTGCTCGGCATACTAGAGATTTCGATCGGCACTCTGATCGCAGGCCGCATGCTGTCGCCCAAACTATCCGTGGTAGGAGGCGCTCTGTCTGCAGGCCTGTTCTTCACAACCCTTAGCTTTATGTTTTCCACTCCGGGCGTCATTGAGCCTAGTTTAGGGTTTCCGGCGATTTCCGTTGCGCCAGGTCAGTTTCTGCTTAAAGACTTAGGGTTGCTTGCTGTTTCGATATTTGTGGCAGGCCATTCGCTGGTTGAACTGGAAAAACGTAAAATTAATGCATAATTTTTTCAATGGCTTAAGGCAGTAATGCCTTAGGCCTTTTTGCCATCATTTTCCCCCGCCAGATCTTTCAACCAGTCACGAGGGCTCAACCCCGTCTTGCGTCTAAATGCGCGAGACAGCGCCGAAGGACTTTCGTAGCCGACTTGAGCTGCAATCAGCGTAATCGAGCGCCCTTCTCGCATCAGCTTCTGAGCCAGGCTAACTCGCCAACTCAACAAATAATCAGCAGGCGTCTGTCCGATGACACTCTTGAAATGCACGGCATACGCAGCGCGTGACATA
The DNA here is from genome assembly GCF_018437695.1 of Delftia sp. WY8. Classification (NCBI taxonomy): domain Bacteria; kingdom Pseudomonadati; phylum Pseudomonadota; class Betaproteobacteria; order Burkholderiales; family Comamonadaceae; genus Delftia; species Delftia sp. WY8. Next base: position 1,217,895 of record NZ_CP049795.1, on the reverse strand, counting down.
TTTGACTCACTGGCCAGCTCTGCTATTGACCAGGCATGTTCCGGGGAGTTGTGCATCTGTAAAAGCGATCGGGCAAGCCGCATGTCGGCCAGTCCAGCCATCATTCCGGTGCGCAACTGGTGATGATCGAGCAGGTAACGGAGCAACAGAATGATTAGGAGCTCAAATAAGCGCTCAAGCGCGGCTTCCCTTCCACAATGCACATTTGCCGCCTCGGCAAACATCCACTCCAACGTGTCTGCCAGCATGGGCAGATCATCGAGTGCGAGCACCAAACAGTCCGGTAATGAAGCCGACAAAGGATTATCAATTCCGCCCTCAAACTCCATGGAAGCACACAACAACTTTGCGCCATCGGACTCACCCGCAAACAATTGATGCTTGGCGGGGCGTGGCATAAAAATCAAGCTAGGGCGAGTGAGCTGCAAATCCTTGCGATCGGGACCAAGCAACGTCACGCTGCCGGCCTGAAGCAGATGGATATAACCTCGCCGCTCGGCGCCATCGTAAGATGCAGAGCCGCATAGGTCGCCGTCATAGAACAGATTGGCCCGCACGCCGAACCGCGAGAGCAAATTAGACAAACGATCCATTGGCCGATCCTTGACGAGTCAGAACGCACAGACCATACCATCTGCGTTGTCGTTCAGTGCCTGTAGCGAACATGCCGGCGTAAATCAGCCAACGGATAAAGTGATCACTGAGCAGCTCAGCCTCCCTTTCCAGTTCGGCTGTTAAAAAAACAACACCGTTGTTTGAAAGCACCAGCAAATCAAGTGCTCACTCTTCTATTTTACGGGGTTGTACGCCGGAATCCCAGAAATTTCCGTCAGCCCAGCTCCAGTCCCGCCACGAGCGCATCCAGGTCGATGAACTTGCCGTCAGTCTGGAAGGTGTAATGCCCGTTCAGCAGGATGTGCCGCCAGGCCGCTGGCGACATCTGCGTGATCAACGCCAGCGCCTTGGCATTGCCAGCTGCCTCGTACTTCGTCAGCAGCAGGGACAGGATCGCCGAGTTGTAGAAGATGATCGCGTTGCCGATCAGCCTGGCGCACTGGTTGCTGATCTCGATTTCGATGTCGGTGCGGCCGGTCAATTCCTTCTTCCCACCGACTTGGGCGATGGTCGAGCGTAGCTGGTGATAGGACTCAATGCGGTTCTGCGAGCGGTGAACATTACGCTCCAGTTGCGGGTCGCGCAGGTAGCGCAGTGTGTAGATACTGCGGATGAGCTTGTCGAACTCGAAGATTGCGCGCCGCGTCGGGTTCGGCGCCGTATAGGTGCACAGCTTGCGGATCAGCGTGCCCTGCGTCATTTCCTTCAGGCCCAGTGTGGCGACGATTCGGTCGATGTTCGCCTTCTCACCGACGATGAGTTGCCGGTCGATCTGGCCAGCCGGCCGGATCAGGCATTTCTCGTACAATGCCAGATCATCGGCGCAATACAGCTCCTGCAACTGGTCGTCGAGGTCGGTGAAGCGCGGCTCGAAACGAAGTCCGAACCAGTGCAGGATGGCGAAGTTGGCCTTGTTGATGCTGTGCATGTCGCCGGTGATCGCGCTCGGCACGATGTCCGACGTGTTGCGGTACCAGATGTCGAACACGTGGTGAGCCTCGTACTCGTGTGCGCCTATCAGGTAGCCGTTCAACGGCACGTGATTGCACAGCAGCGTGTAGGCGACGACGCCCTTGCCGCGGCCGAAATATTTGCGCGAGTAGCGCGCCTTCACAGTTGGTCGCTCGACGCCGAATTTCTGCCCATCAACGGCACCGTACAACGAATCGAGGTCGAACGAGTAATGCGGGAAGATCGGCAGTGCGGCGATGGCGTTGCTGATGCAATCGTTGGCCACATGTAGCGTCGCCTGGCGCAGGTACTGCTGGTAGGTACTCTCCAGGACGTGGTACGGGATGTCGCTGGTACGTGCCATAACCTGGTTGCCGTGGTTCATGGCTTGGGCAATGATCACCGCCATCAGACTGTCGGCGTCGGCTACCTTCTTCGCATAGCGTGGCTGCAATGGTGTCAGCGCCGACAGGAACTGGCACTGGCCGTTGACGAAGCGAAACACGTCGGCGACATCGCAGTATGGCAGTTGCTCGTAGAGAGCTTGCTCGCGCGCCTTCTGGTTCTCCCCCTTGGGCTTGCGCCAGGTCAGTCTCTGCGTGTCCTTGTCGTATTCCAGGTGCGTCAGCTTGCCCTGTTTCAGCTCGCGATTGAACGCCACCCATTGCGCACGCAACTCGGTCGCCAGTGCATCGAGCTGGGCACTGACCGGCTGCCGCAGGAAGGGGATGTCCATCTGCGCGAGCACGGCGGCTTTCTCGTCCATCGAAACCAACTCGTCGGACAAATGCCGGTGCTGCAAGCTATCGTCAATGTAGAGCTCGCCCGCCTGGAAGCGTTTCCTGACCTGACGGTAAAGCCAGAATTCGTAACGATCGGCATGCAGGCCTGTCGGCGTGCCTTCGGCATCGAACATCAGCAGGTACGGACGCAAGCGTTTCGGCAGCGTTGCCGCCGGACATTCGTCGAGTGGCCGTTGTGATAGGCGCTGCTGCTTGGCGAACACGCTCTTGGCCCAAGTCAGCGCCGCGAGCCATGGGTTATCGGGGGCCGTGCCGGCGAAGTCGAGCGCGACGTACAGCGGCCGTAGATGGCGTCGAATGCGTTCGGCCAGGCCGTCCACCGCCTGCCAGTGCAGCGCCAGTTTGTTCAGTGGCTTGACGCTCATGCGCTGCGCCGTGTTTTGCAGCAATTCCCTGGACATGATTTTGTAGGCGCGTTGGCGCACCTCGCCGAACGGCGTCGGATCGGCCACGCTGTCGTCCACGTACAGCGACAGCAGGCGGCCAACCTGCGGCGTTTCCTGATGGCGTCGCAGCTGTTCGGCGACAAAGGACTGTTTCGCACCCGTGCGGCTCTCGTCCTCAAGTTTTTTCATGTGGAAGGCCATCGCGTCGACCAGGTTGTCGGTGAGCTGCCGGTAACGTACCCAGGCATAGCACAGCAGGTAGAGCCGGGTCTGCTCCGCCTTCAGGTGGCGCAGGTCATGGACGGTATAGAAGTTCGCCAGGCTCGCGTAGTACAGCAGGTTCTGCTGCGAGATGCCGAGCTTGGGCAGCAGCGCCTTGGCGATCCCGTGCAAGGACTTCAGCGTGGCGCGCTTCTCGCGCTCCCCTGCCATCTGACGCCAGCCGAAATCTTTAGCGTCCTGCTTGAGCGCTGCCAGTTGAGACAGGGTGTCGTCACGCACCAGGAGCTGGCCCAGCGCAGCTTTGGCCGATTCGTCCAACACTTCTGCCAGCAAGCCGCCCAAGCGCCTGCGTTCGGTGGACAGGGCTTCACTGACCAGCTCTTGTAAGGTGGTGTGGCCGGGCCGGATGATTTTGTGCTCGCTGAGCCAAACGATCAGTTCGGCGGCCACGAATCCTGGCATTACGTCGCGCCGCACGATCTGTTCAGCCTGCTGTGCCAGTTGCGGCAGGAAGCTAGCCGCCCACGACCGGTAGCCGAACAGTTCGGCGATCTGACCCCTCTGGCTGTAGTGCTCATGCTTGGTGGGGTCAGCTCACGAAACGGAAAAAATCGTACGCTAAGGCGCGCCATGCGCTTGCGCGCGAGCGCTCTCACGAGGGAGATTCCTCGTACTTCCGAAACGCGCGCCAAAGTGCAACGTCGTACGCAATCTTGAGCACACCGCAGGCCACCAGCGGCATCGCCAGCCAGCCGGCGGCGAACAAGGCGCCGCCGATGGCGGGGCTAGCTGCGGCAGCGAGGCTCCTGGGTACGGTGGTGAAGCTCGCCGCCGCGGCGCGCTCTGCCGGCGTCACCACCGCCATGACGAAGGCCGAGCGCGTGGGTACGTCCATCTGCGACAGGGCGCTGCGCAGGAACAGCAGCGCGAGCGCCACCGGCAGGCTGTCGGCGAAGGCGGCGAGGATCAGACAGACGCTCGACGGGATGTGCGTGAACACCATCGTGTTGATCAGGCCAATGCGGCGCGCTACCCAGGGGGCGGCGAGCTGGGAGCCGGCCGACAGCAGCCCGGCCCAGAAGAAGAATTGGCCGGCAGCGGCGAGCGAGAGGTCGAAACGCTCGAACAGCCAGAGCGCGAGCAAGGTATTGACGATCAGCCCGCCGGCGAAGGCATCGACCGAGAACAGTGCCGCCAGTTTGATCACGATGCCGCGCGAAGGCCCCAGCGCTGTGGGCGCCGCCGTCTGCTCGTCCACGCGGTGGTCCGGCAAGGCGCGATACAGGGCGAAGATCGCGACGCCGGTCAGCCCGTAGTGGCACCAAGTCGACCTGTGCCATGAAAGCGCCGGACCAAGTCGCGCAGCGTGCCGCCCATCGTTCAGACTCGAATGAGGTGCATCACAAGACTTCCTCTATGTGCAGTTCGCGTTGCCGGAAGCTGACAACATCACCGGCTCGGGCATCTGCGATCGCTGCGTAGATGGGCGCCTGGGTGGAAATTCCCATGTAGGTGTTGCCGTCGCACTGGAAGGCATCGCTAGCAACCGCAATCACGAACCAACGCCCGTCGATGCGAACCACGGCGCCTGTCTCCACCGAATCCCGGGGACCGAAATCGATCTGACGTAAGACTTCCAGGGCCTCCTGATGATCGTGAATGGGGCATTCGAACGCCTGCGCCAGAGCGGCATTGTTGACGGCCCGCGACGCCGCATCGCTTTCACTGGGTTCATCTCCGCGGCCCGCCGCACCGACCAGGTATTGCGCATAGGTCTGTTCAGCAAACCGCAGGCGCCCTTCGGCAAGGTCCAGCATGGTCTGGCGCAGATGGGTCTTGTTGCTCATTAGGACTCCTTTTTCAGGTCGACGTTTGTTGCGTTGGGGTGAACGGTAGCCGGTGCCAGACGGTGATGGCGTACCAGCCTCGGGGGTCGGTCAGGGTGCAGGTGTTGTCAAACCCGCTTCGGCGTGCGAGGTGTTCGATTGAAGCCAGGGAGTATTTCTGGGATTGCTCTGTATAGATGGTCTCCCCGGCATGGAATACAAACCCTCGGTCAAGGGTTCTGCTGTGGACCACCTGGTCAACTTGGCTCACCAGAAAGCTTCTGGCCACGTGTTCCAGCGGACAGTAGCTGGCGTAGTGCCGAAATTTCGTCAGATCGAAGTCCATGCCCAACTCGCGATTCAACCGCGTCAGCAGATTCAAATTGAACGCAGCGGTCACGCCCTGTGAATCGTCGTATGCTGCGCGCAACATGGCCGGGTCCTTGACCAGATCCAGACCAAGCAGCACAAGGTCACCCGGGCGCAAATGCGAATGCACCCGCTGCAGCAGCTTGACGGCACCGTGTTCGTCGAGGTTGCCCAGATTGCTGCCCAGCAACATTGCAACCTGGCGTCGCCCTTCGGCAATCTGAGGCCAATGCTCGAAATAGTCTCCCAGCACCGGTTCGATGGCCATGCGGGGGAGGTACGTGTCAAAGCGGCGGCTCAGATCCGCTAGGGCGTGTGCGGACACATCCATAGGCCTGTAGATGCAATCCACTTCACGTTGCGCCAGTGCCTGGCACAGCGACAGCGTTTTGGCCCCGTCGCCGCTGCCCAGTTCAATCAGATCGATCGGGCTGCACCGAGGATCTATCCACCGGGAAAGCTCATCCGCGCGTGAGCGCAGCAGCTCGTGCTCAAGGCGTGTGAGGTAGTACTCGGGCAGCGCCATGATCTGCTGAAACAGGCGCGAGCCCTCATCGTCGTAGAACCAAGCGGATGAGAGCGCCTTCTGTGGTCGCGTCAACCCTTGCAGAACATGCTCCGTCAGTCTGTCCCGATCAGTCATGCGGACTCCCGCGAGCGAACAGGACGGATGCCCGTGAACTGCCAACGCAACGGAGCGTGAAAGAAGTTCCGGTATGTCAAACGGGCGTGGCCCGGCGATGTGGCCCAGGACGCTCCGCGCAAGACCTGCTGGTTCACCATGAACTTCCCGTTGTATTCGCCCACTGCGCCCTCGCTGCGGGCAAAACCGGGATAGGGCTGATAGGCACTGCGCGTCCATTCCCATCGACGCCCCCAGTCGAACCGGCTTGCCGCTGCTTCCCACTCGAACTCGGTGGGCAATCGCCACCCCGCCCAATCGCAGAAAGCGTGTGCCTCGTAGTAACTGACATGCGTGACTGGTGCCTGACTGGTCAGCGGCATCACCCCCTGGAGCGTGTAATGACCCCATCCGTCAGGCTGGTTAGGGTCGGGCTGCCAGTACATCGGCGCACGGAATTTAAGCGTTTGCACCCAGTCCCAGCCTTCCGCATGCCAGAGCGAATGGCGCTGATATCCTCCGTCGCGCATGAACTGAAGGTATTCATCATTGGTGACTAGCGCCACACGGATGTCTACTCCTTGAATGAGCGCCAAATGCGATGGCGACTCGTTGTCGAAGGCGAACCCTGGCCCCTGGTGGCCCATGCGAATCGTCTGCCCTTCGACGCTAAGCCAATCGTCCAGTGGTGGGCAGGTTCCATCATGTTCGGCCGTCACATCTTGGGGACCGATGCCCAGAGGGTCATACGCCGGATGCAATGGGTTGTGGCCCAGGATGTACTTGATGTCTGTGATCAGCAACTCCTGATGCTGTTGTTCATGCTGCATGCCCAGCTCTACCAAGGCCGCGACCGCGGGCTCCAGTGGTTCCTTCAGCATACGGCGCATGGACTCGTCCACATGCGCGCGATACGCCATCACCTCAGCCACCGTCGGGCGACTCAAGCTCCCTCGCTGCGGGCGTGCCAGGTGAGCGCCCTCCGATTCGTAGTAGCTGTTGAACAGGTAGCCATACAGAGGATGGAACAGTCGATAGTCCGGCTGTTGTTTCGCGAGGACAAAAGTCTCGAAGAACCACGTGGTGTGGGCCAAGTGCCACTTCGGCGGACTGACGTCGGAAACCGGTTGGGGAACATGGTCCTCGGCACTCAGAGGGGCACACAGACGTTCGCTGCGCGAACGGACAGAGACGTATCGGGTTAGGCGGATGTCTTCAGGTGTCACGGCAGATGAGAAAAAAGAGAGTCAACTTCCGAAGCGCTCGGTGCGGATGGAGACCTCGGGCACATTTAGCCCGGTGACCATATGAACGATGGACTCGACAAAGTCATTACGCCCGCAGATGAAAACCTGCGCAGATTCGGTCGCCACATCACCCAATTGCTGCAATGCCCAAGCAACATCGGCTCCATCAATGCGGCCAACGTGGTCCTGTGCGCGCGGGGCACAGGTATCCCGCGAGAGCGCCAGTCGGCTGCGAAACCGCGGCGTAAACGCTTCCCATCGCTGCAGGGTGGGCCAGAGCAACACTTCGTCAAGATGGCGTGCGGCAACCAACAGCGTTGTATGCGCTTGGCTGTATGCACCCACGCGTTGCGCTGCCATGGACAAAAGGGGAACGACGCCAGATCCTCCCCCAATCAGCAAGGCTGGTCGTGTGTTCGACTCGTCAAGCACAAAATGACCTCCAACCGGTCCGAGGACTTCAATCGTTTCGCCGTGCTGGGCCTTGTCGTGAAACCAGGTGGATACTTCGCCATCGTCCAAACGCTCAATGCCAAGCTCATAGAGCCCGGTACGTTGAGGAGGTGAGAGGAGTGAATAGCTCCGTTGTGCCTGATAGCCGTCTTCCGCTGTCAGTCGGACATCCAAATGCTGGCCCGGCCTCGGGCGAACCCATCTGTCAGGACGCAGCACCACCCGCATGACGCGTGGAGTCAGTGCCTGCAACGCATCGATGCGTGCGGTCTGCCAGCTCAGCCGGTGTTGACCAACAGCCTCATCCATAGCGCTCTTCCTTGAAAGGGTCGCCTCGCATGTGATAGCCCCGCAGTTCCCAGAACCCGGCCTCGTCGCGCTCGTTGAACTGCAGCGCATTGACCCACTTGGCCGACTTCCAGAAGTAGAGATGCGGCACCAACAGGCGTGCCGGTCCCCCGTGCTCGGGCGCGAGCGGTCGGTCGTCGTAGTGCGTTGCGATCATTGCGCGCCCTTGTGTCAGATCGGCCAACGGCACGTTGGTGGAGTAGCCGTCCTGAGAATGCGCCAACACCCAAGGCGTGGGCGCTTCCAGTCCGGCCGCCTGCAACAAGGTGTCCAACGTCACACCGCGCCAGCGGGTGTCGAATTTCGACCAGGTGGTAACGCAATGGATATCGACCACCTGCTCGGTCTGGGGCAGGGCCTGGAATTCGCTCCAGGTCCAAACGCGAACCGGCCGCACACCGACCTTCAAGGTCAAGCGCCAATCGCCAAGCGCCAAGGCTTTTGGGGTGGGGCCCGCAGTCAGCACGGGAAAACCTTCCGTCAGGGACTGTCCTGGCGGAAGTCGACCGCCGTGGTTGTGGACATCGCGATTGCGGCCGCTGAATGAGCGGTTGATGGGCATGGTGTGGGTCCTCCGGCTCACCCAGAACTTGCGGTCAAGGGCTTGCGTCGATCAATGATGGTGGGCAGGAACTCGGTGACCGTCGGGTGAACGGGCAATGCATCCCGGACCAACTTCCAGGTGCCGCCACTGGCCATCACCAGACCGATCGCCTGAATGATCTCGTCCGACTGGATCCCGAGCATGGTCGCTCCGAGGAAATGACCACTGTCCTCATCGATGAGGAGCTTGATCTTGCCCACGGTTTCGCCTTCTTCCTTCGCGCGACTGACGTCCTTCATGGCGTGAACCGCCTGGGAAATGCGTCGCCCTTCGGTCACGAGTTTTCGCGCGTCGGCCTCATAAAGACCGACGTGGGCCAGCGGAGGATCGGTAAACATGGCATAAATGCCGACGCGCGCGGCGGCGCTGCGTTGCCCTCCGGCCAGGTTCTCCGCCACGATGTCCTGATCGTGGTAGCTGGTGTGGGTAAAGGCCCCGCGCTGATTGATGTCACCCAGCGCCCAGATGCCGGGAACCGCGGTTTCGAGCCGGTCGTTGGTGACCAGGTAGCCTCGCGCACTGACCTCCAGGCCCACCGTTTCCAGGCCCAGACAGTCGGTGTTCGGTATTCGCCCGGTGGCCACCAGCAGGTGGCTGCCATCCACGCTGCGGCCACCAGCCAACTGCACCCGCACGCCAGCGTCGTTGTCCGCCTTGCCGACCCGCTCAATGCGCACGCCGGTGTTCACTTCGATGCCTTCCGCTGTCAGCATTCCGGTCACAGCGGCTGCAATGTCCTCGTCCTCGCGGGCCGTGAGGCGGGGCCCTGTTTCCAGAATGGCAACCTCACTTCCCAGCCGCCGAAAGATCTGAGCCATCTCCAGGCTGATGTATCCACCGCCGATGATCACCAGCCTGGACGGTAATTCACGCAGCGCCAACAGCCGTTCGTTGTCCAGGAACGGCAGCTCGTCCAGCCCAGGCACCGGCGGAACAAAGGGACGTGTGCCGGTGTTCAGCACCACCTTGGGCGCCACCAGCTGATGCTCGCCGGCCAGCACCACGAACTGTTCGCCTTCACGGCCCGCCAGGCGACCGCGCGCCTTGATGATGGTGAGTCCTTCCAACTGGCCCAGCCAGGCCTGCAGGCCAGAGCGAGCCTCCTCCACCCGGCGTTGCATGCGCTCCATCGCTGCCCTGAAGTTGACCTGGACCGACCCGGTTTGCACACCGAATTCGCTGGCCCGGCGCGCCATGTGAGCCACACGAGCCGACTTGCGTAGGGTCTTGGTTGGGGTGCAGCCCCGATTGACACAGGTACCACCCAGGTCACGCTCCTCGATGAGCGCCACCTTCATACCCCGGGCAACGAGTGTCGCGCCCAGAAAGGGACCGGCCTGACCGGCTCCGATCACGATCGCGTCGAACCTCTGTTCCCCGCTCATGGCCGCACCTCGACACCGCGCCAGAACGCCACCCTGCCGGTCACCGCCTCCGCACCAGCCTTGGGCGACGGGTAGTACCACGCCGCGTCAGCGTTCACGTCTTCGCCGACCACGACGTCGTAGTAGCTGGCCCGCCCCTTCCATGGACAGGTGGTGTGCGTATCGCTTGGTTTGAAATGTTCCGGGCGCAACGCGTCGTGTGGGAAATAGGCGTTGCCTTCAACTTCCACGATGTCATCGCTCTCAGCGATGGTGGTGCCTTTCCAGATGGCTCTCATGCTCCGTCTCCTTCGTTTGTGTGTGGTTGGGATCAGTCCCGAATCAGTGTGGTGGTGATCACCGGATGGTTCTCCAGCGTTCGATGCACGGGGCAACGATCGGCGATGCGCAACAGGTCCTGTCGCTGGCTTTCACTCAACGGTCCGCTCAGCAGGAGCTGCCGCGTGACGTGGTCAACCTGTCCCGAGCGATCCCCGCACTCCTGGCAATCGGTCGCGTGCGCGCGCTCATGACGCAACCTGACCTGGACATCCTTGAGCGCATAGCCTTTTCGCTTGGCGTACTGGCGCAATGTCATGGACGTGCAGGCGCCCAGCGACATCAGCAGAAGTTCATAAGGATCGGGCCCGCGTTCGCCACCACCCACTTCCTTGGGCTCATCGGCGTCGAGGTGGTGCGGACCTGCTCGCATCGATCGCCAGAAGGCGTGATCGTGCTCCCCCACCCACACCTCGCCCGCACGAAGGTCCGACGGCGCATCGTTTCGCTCGGCTCGCATCGGCAGAAACCGCGAGGCCCAGGCGCCAATCAGGTCAGCCGCATACTGCGCATCGGCCGGGCGCGTGAGCAGATGGTCCGCATCGTCCAGGCTGATGAAACTCTTAGGATGTCTGGCCGCCTTGAACAGGTCCTGTGCCTCGCCGATGTCCACCACCGCGTCACTTGGCGCGTGCATAACCAGCAAGGCCGCGCGAAGCCCCTTGACCGGGTTCTCGTGGGCTTGGGCCTGGAGCTCTTCAATGAAGGCCGGCGCGATCCTGAACGCCCGGCCGCCCAGGTCGACCTGGATCTGCCCATCCTCTTCGGACTTGGTCGGACCGAAGTGACGAAGCACATGGTCGGCCGTCGCGGGTGCGCCCAGCGTGCAAACCGCCCGTATGCCGTCGAGGCGGGCAGCCGCCGCGATGGCCGCCGTCCCCCCCAGGCTGTGTCCGACCAACAGTGCAGGCATGCCGATCGTGCTCTGCATCCAGTGCACCGCCGCCACAATGTCCGCCACGCTGGACGAAAAGCCACCGCGCCCGAAGTCGCCTTCGCTCTCGCCCAGACCGGTGAAATCAAAGCGCAGCGTGGCGATGCCCTGCTGAGCCAGCGCCCGGCTGATGCGGGTCGCGGCGAGAGAGTTCTTTCCGCAGGTAAAGCAGTGGGCAAACACCGCCAGGGCTTGTAACGGTGCATGGTCCGGGCGTTCCAAGACACCCACCAGCAGACCCTGGCTGCTGCCAGCGAAGCCTACCTTTTCGCTGCTCATGCTTTCTCCAGTGCCAGGGCGTTGATGCAGTAGCGCAGACCGCTGGGCTTGGGTCCGTCGGGAAACACGTGACCCAGGTGGGCGTCGCAGACGTTGCACGTCGTCTCCACCCGCACCATGCCGTGGCTGTTGTCTCCGTGATAGCCCACCAGACCCGGGGCAATGGCCTGCGTGAAGCTGGGCCAGCCGCTGCGGCTGTCATATTTGGTCGACGCATCGAATAGTTCAGTGCCGCAGCACACGCACCGGTAGATCCCGGGCGAAAACAGCGTACACATCGAGGAGCTGTGCGCCCGTTCGGTGCCCTTGAGCCGCGTGATTCGGAACTGCTCGGGCGTCAGCTGTTGGGCCCACTCGGCTTCGCTGCGCTCAACTCGGCGCGGTGGCGTCGGGTTGCCCGTTTCCACCAGTTGAATCACTCCTTTCCAAGTCAACATGTCGGGCCCAGGCTCCGGTGCCGCCGGTTCGTTTTCCAGCCGCTTGAGAAAGGTGACGAGCTTGTCGGCGTCGATTCGGAAATGGTTGTAGACCACTCTGCCATCGGGATCGATCAGGATGAACCAGGGTGTGCCGCCGTTGCGGTAGCGGCGCATCAGCTCCGAACCCGCGCCGTCCTGTTCGTCACCGGCGTCGTGCCCGAAGGGAATGCCCAGCGCGTAGCGGGAGTGATTGGCCAGCATGCGCTCCCAGGTGTTCGAACCGAAGTCCTCGAACACGGTCTGGACTGCGGCGAACCCGACGAAGTCGCTCCCCCGAAACGCGTCGACCACCCGGGCAAGCGCCGGAAAGCCGGTCGCATGGCACCCCGGGCAGGCGTCCTGAAAACAGAAGATGAGCTTGAACCGGCCGGGCATGCGGTCCAGGTCGAAGTGTTCCAGCGCCTGGCCCGACGCGTCCACCCACCGGGTCACACCCAGGGGAGCGGCCGCTTCGCCAAGGACACCGGGTTCCTGTTTCGTTGTGGTCATGCGAAGTCTCCTTTCAGAAATCGTTGGGTACCCCAATCAGGTGCCGCAGAAGGTGCGGTGGGCTGCGGCCACTTCGGGCGAGGCCGGCAGCGTGAATGGCCGCGCGGACTCCACCGTCTCGTACGGCCGCCCCAGCACCGCCAGCAGGCGCTCGAACGGACCGAGGTCGGCCTCGTCCACGGCACTCGACAGCGCCGCCTCCACCTGGTGATTGCGCGGGATCACGAAGGGATTGACCGACCACGCCGTTGCGGCGCAGTCCTGCAAGGTCCTTCCCTCCCGGGCCATGCGCTGGCGCCAGCGCGCCAGCCAGTCCGAGAGCGCCGGGCGCTCCCGTCCGAACAGGTCGTGCAGTGCGGCATCCGGCCCCGTGATGGCGTCGGACAGGAGGCGGAACGCCAGCGTGAAGTCCACCTTTTCCCGCTGCAGCAGCTGCAGGAAGTCGTCCGCCAGGGCGCGGTCGTCCGGCTCTTCAGCGGCCAAGCCCAGCTTGGCGCGCAGCTGCCCGGTCCAATGCCGGTCAAAGCGCACGGCAAACCCGGCCACCACCTGTTCCACCCGTTCCACGACGTCGATATCGCGGGCGTCCAGAACCGGCAGCAACGCTTCGGCCAGACGGGCCAGGTTCCATTGCGCCATGGCCGGCTGCTGGCCGTAGGCATATCGCCCCTGACGGTCGATCGAGCTGAACACCGTGGCCGGATCGAAACCCTCCATGAACGCACACGGACCATAGTCGATGGTCTCGCCCGAAATGCTCATGTTGTCGGTGTTCATCACCCCGTGGATGAAGCCCACGCCCATCCAGCGTGCAATCAGCTGCGCCTGCCGCTCACAGACGGCCTCCAGCATCGGAATGGGCTTGTCGGAAAGCTTGGCGAGGGCGGGGTCATGCCGCGCCACGGCATAGTCGAGCAGCCGCCGAAGCATCACCTCCTCCTCCCGCGCCGCGAAGAACTCAAAAGTGCCCACCCGCAAGTGGCTGGCCGCCACGCGCACCAAGATCGCCCCGGGGGGCGAGCCCTCGCGGTTCACCCGCTCACCGGTCCGGATCACCGCCAGCGCACGCGTCGTGGGAATGCCCAACGCGTGCATGGCCTCGCCCATGAGGTACTCGCGCAGCGCCGGGCCCAGTGCCGCCTTGCCATCGCGACGGCGCGAAAACGGCGTACGGCCCGACCCCTTGAGGGCCAGGTCCCGACGCTGTCCTGCCGTGTCGATGAGTTCCCCGAGCAGCAAGGCGCGGCCATCCCCCAAGTGTGGCGAGAACTGGCCGAACTGGTGTCCCGCGTAGGCCTGCGCCAGCGGCGCCGCCTCAGCCGGCATTTCCACGCCGGACAGCCACGCCAGACCGGTCGCAGACTTCAGCGTCGCCGGCTCCAGCCCCAGCTCCAGCGCCAGGGCGTCGTTGAACTGCACCCAGGCCGGGGCCGGGGACGGCTCGGGCTTCCAAGGCACATAGAACCCCTGCATGTCCCGGAAGAAGCTGTTGTCAAACGGCAGCCGAAACGCCGGGCCCGTCCCCGGCGTCTTCGGCTCCGACACGGCCTTTGGTGTGGACGCACGCATGACTTCAGGCCGCCTTGAGACCATCGTTCGAAGCGCCGAACGCCCCGATCAGCTGCCGCTCGTCGAGCTCGAAGTCGCTGTAGAGCACCTCGTCCAGCGGATCGATCACCAAAAACCACGGCGTGCCGCGCGTCCCGTAGTCCGCCATGAGCGACGACGCGCGTCCGATCGCAGGGTCGTGTCCGAACGGAATGTTCAAGCCGTAGCGCAACTGCGTCTCGCGCAGGCGCTCGAAGGTGTTGGACTCGGCGCCCTCGAACACGGTCTGCACCGCGGCAAACGCGAAGCCGCGATCGCCCAACGCCTTGATCAGCTTCTGCAGGGTCGGAAAGCCATGGCTGTGGCAGCCCGGACACCAGTGCTGGAAGCAGAAGATCACTTTGAACCCGTCGCCCAGATCGGACAGCTTCAGCGGTGCCATGCTGCGCCCTTCGCCGTCGATCCACCACGGCACCCGCAGCTCGGGCGCCTGTTGAATGCACCGGGATTGCATCACCATCTCCTCAGGAAAAAAACAGACACACCGGGTCGGCCCGCCCACTGGCGCGCCGACCCCCACCGTTCTTGAGCGTTGGCCGTCAGCCGATCTCGCGTCGCGGCAGCTTCCAGCCCGCACGGGGGTAGTGGCAGGTGTAGCCGTTGGGGTGCTTGACCAGGTAGTCCTGATGCTCGGGCTCGGCCTCCCAGAACGGCCCCGCGGGCGCGAGCTCGGTGACCACCTTGCCCGGCCACAAACCCGAGGCATTCACATCGGCAATGGTCTGCTGCGCCGTGGCCAGCTGCTCGTCCGAGGTGTAGAAAATGGCCGACCGGTAGGAACTGCCGCGGTCATTGCCCTGGCGCCCCGGGGTGCTCGGATCGTGGATCTGGAAGAAGAACTCCAGCAGGTCGCGAAAGCTCGTCTGCGTGGGGTCGAACTCCACCTCCAACGCCTCGGCGTGGGTGCCGTGGTTGCGGTAGGTGGCGTTGGGCACATCGCCGCCGCTGTAGCCCACACGGGTGCGCAACACGCCAGGCAGCTTGCGCACCAGGTCCTGCATGCCCCAGAAACAACCGCCGGCCAGGACTGCTTTTTCGCTCGGGTTCATCGTGATCTCCTTCAAAGTTCTGCCTCAAGGCATTGAACCTGAAGTCGGGTCCGTTCGGCACAGCACAACGGCATTCGGCGTCCGCATCACGCCACCGATCGTCCAGAACCAGGGCGCGATGGACCTACGGCTGACTCAGATGCTCCATCTGCCAAGCGCTGGGCGATTGCCCCGAGGCCCGTTGAAACGCTCGCGCGAATGCGGTGGCATTACCGTAGCCCACCTGAGAGGCCACCGCCTTCACTGCCTGCCCTTGCGCGAGTAGGTTGCGGGCAACCGCCATGCGCCAGTGGGTCAAGTAGGTCAACGGCGGTATGCCCACCACCTGGACAAAGCGCAGGGCAAAGGCAGACCGGGACAGGTGCGCCAGCTCCGCCATGCTGTCAAGCGTCCAGTCGTGCTCTGGCGATTCGTGCAGCATGGACAGCACCACACCCAGACGGCTGTCGACCATGGCCTCCAGCACACCGCCGGACAGCAGTTGCCGATCAATCAGGTGACGCACAAGCACCACGAAGGTGTATTGCAGCAGGCGGTCGATCGCTGCCCGATAACCAAAAGCACGTGCCTCGGCCTCCTCGAACAGCAGCTCTACCGGTCGCTGCAGCGATGACGTGGCGGTCAAGTCAATCACCGTGACGTCCGGCAAGATCATGTCCAGCGGCGGCGCCAATTCACTGAGGGTGGCGCACATCAGGTCCACCCCCTGCGGCCCTGAGCCCTGAACCCAGTGCTCCAACGCGCGGGGAAGCAACAGCACGCTGGGCGCCCGCACGTTCAGCGGCGCAAAGCCCTTGCGCGTCAGTTGCAGCTCGCCGCGACTCAGCAGGTGCATCGTCCCCTGCTTGAGGCCGTCAGCCTCGGATCCCTGCGTCAGGGTACAGAGATTTCCCGAGAAAAACATGCGCGCCGTGGGGGTGAACCGTAACAGCTGGTTCAGCAGAGAGGCGTTCGGCAAGGGAGTGCTTTGGTTCAAGCGCGTGACACCTGTTGTGGGTTAGACCTTGATTATCTTGGAGCTTCCGCCTCTCCTTAGAATGACTGCATGCCCCCCCCCGTCCCTTTCGTCCAGCATCTCTCGACACCACCAAGCTCCCGCAGAAATTGAGGGCCAGGCGCTCAGGACGTCAAACTTCCTGCGCCAGGTCATTGAAAAAGACCTCGCCACCGGCACCTACGCCCAGCGCCAATGGGGCGGCGGCCCGGGTGATGCCGCCTTCCACGACGCCGGCCAGCCCGACCCGGCCAAGATCCGCACCCGCTTCCCGCCCGAACCCAACGGCTACCTGCACGTGGGCCACGCCAAGAGCATCTGCCTGAACTTCGGCCTGGCGCGCGACTACGGCGGCGTCTGCCACATGCGCTTTGACGACACCAACCCCGAGAAGGAAGAAAAGGAGTACGTGGACTCCATCCTCGACGCGGTGCAGTGGCTGGGTTTCAACTGGGAATCCAACTTCAACGGCAAGCAGGAAAGCCACCTGTACTACGCGTCGAACTACTTCGACTTCATGTACCGCGCGGCCGAATACCTTATCACCGCCGGCCACGCCTATGTGGACGAGCAGACAGCCGAAGACATGCGCATCAACCGCGGCGACTTCGGCAAGCCCGGCGTGGACAGCCCCTTCCGCAGCCGCAGCCCGGAAGAGAACCTGGCCCGCTTCCGCGAGATGCGCGACGGCAAACTGGCCGACGGCGCCGCCGTGCTGCGCGCCAAGATCGACATGGCCTCGCCCAACATCAACCTGCGCGACCCGGCCATCTACCGCATCCGCCGCGCCACGCACCACAACACGGGCGACGCCTGGTGCATCTACCCCATGTACACCTTCGCGCACCCCATCGAGGACGCGCTGGAGCAGATCACCCACAGCATCGCCACGCTGGAATTTGAAGACCAGCGCCCGTTCTACGACTGGTTGCTGGAGCGTTTGTGCGAAGGCGGCCTGCTCAAGGCCCCACCGCCGCGGCAGTACGAATTTGCGCGCCTGAACCTGACCTACGTGATCACCAGCAAGCGCAAGCTGGCGCAGCTGGTGAACGAGAAGAAAGTCAGCGGCTGGGACGACCCGCGCATGCCCACCATCGTCGGCCTGCGCCGCCGCGGCTACACGCCCGAGGTGACCTTGGCCGTGTTGGCGAAGCGGGCCAGGGCGGCGATACGGCTGGGAGGGATGTGCGCCGCCGCCGGCAAGGTGATGCCGATGCCGCGCACGTCATCGAGCCGGCGCAGTGCCCGAATCAACGCGGGGCCACTGACCATGACCGGGCCGGAGCGCAATTGATCCAGCCGGGAGCTGCGGTTGCCTTCGGCCACCGTCAGCAAGTCTTGCAGTTGCAATCGCTGTTCCTCAGTCACGCTGCGGCCCAGCGTAAACCAGAGGCGTTCTTCGACCCGACTGCGCAACTGGGCGATAAAGCGCTCTAGTTGAGACACACCAGGCAGGAGGACTTTCTGTGTGAACAGCCACGAGGTGGCTCGCTCAAACAGCACTCCCGGCCGGTCGGTGCCCGTCCAGCAGAGGGCATACAGCCAGCGGCTCAAGCGAAAGCCGATGCCCGGATCGGTGAAATGACGATAGCCAAAGCGGTTCTGAATATCGGTGGCATGTATCCAGCGGCGATGATCGCTATAGCGCTGGAGGCAGTCGGGGTCTGGAATCGCCAGTTGTCGGCAAAGCACCTGCAGGACTTCCACCGGCACGGCGGCGGGCTTGTCCGGCAGAACGCCAACGAAGCGGACGGTGGTCAGCAGAACGGCATAACCCAGACGGTTATGGTTACCCCGCAGCACCTGGATGGCTTCACGGTCTTCATCGCTCAGGTGGAAGTAACGTTCCAGCTCTTCACGGCTGGGCGAATCAACATAGCGGCCAAAACCGTCGCGTTGCTCTTGAGTCAGAAAACCGACCGGCATTGATCACAGCACCTCGACGCAGAACACGGCGGGCGTGACGATCCGCGTGCGTTCGATGTGCCCGCGTTGCAGCAGGCCGGCGCGGCGATCACCGGTTATCAGGTAGTCCGCATCGCCCGCCAAGGCCATGGCCAGCAAAAACGAGTCATCCGGATCATCGGCTTCGACCTCGATGGTCAGGCGCTCCAGTACCACAGCCCGTTGCAGGTTATTGATCATGGCGCCCACCTTGGCGGGCTGTAGGATGGCCTGAAGCTTGGGATAGCGGCTGGCTCGACGAATTTCATCGAGTTGCATCCGCGAGGTCACCACCTCGAAACGCGCCGCCCGCCAGGCACGGTAGATCGCATCGGGCGCGCCATGTGGCGAGATCAGGGCGCTGAACAGGATGTTGGTATCCAACACGACCCGCATCAGCGCTTACGTGCCCAGTCGAGCGCTTCGTCAACCGCGTTGGTCAATTCTGCCTCACTCAGATGGGCGTTAGCGGCCTTGGCCTGCTCAGCGCTCAGCTCCAGGATGTGTGCCCGTACCGCTTCTTCGATGAAGCGCGACAGGTCGCCCTTACGGCCGCCGCCCTGGCTGGCCAGAAACATCCGAAGCGACTGGTCGGTGTCGGCCGAGACGGCGACATTCCAGCGAATGGTATTCATAGCGTTCTCCGCTAATAGGTGTTTGTGTGTTTATACGCCAATCACAAAGGGCGATGCAATGGTTCGACAAAACGAACGTATATGTGACAGGTACGACATGCTGATAGGCTACATGCGGGTATCGAAGGCGGACGGCTCCCAGGCTACCGATTTGCAGCGCGACGCGCTGATTGCCGCCGGGGTCGATCCAGTACATCTTTACGAGGACCAGGCATCCGGCATGCGCGAGGATCGGCCCGGCTTGACGAGCTGCCTGAAGGCGTTGCGAACTGGCGACACACTGGTCGTGTGGAAACTGGATCGGCTCGGACGCGACCTGCGACATCTCATCAACACCGTGCACGACCTGACTGGGCGCGGCATCGGCTTGAAGGTATTAACCGGGCACGGCGCGGCCATCGACACCACGACCGCCGCCGGCAAGCTGGTCTTTGGCATCTTCGCCGCCCTGGCCGAGTTCGAGCGCGAGTTGATCGCGGAGCGCACGATTGCCGGCCTAGCCTCGGCCCGCGCGCGCGGGCGGAAAGGCGGCCGGCCGTTCAAGATGACCGCCGCCAAGCTGCGGCTGGCGATGGCGGCAATGGGTCAGCCAGAGACCAAGGTCGGCGACCTGTGCCAGGAACTTGGCGTCACGCGGCAGACCCTGTATCGGCATGTTTCACCCAAGGGTGAGCTACGTCCAGATGGCGAGAAGCTACTCAGCCGAATTTGATGCCGGCATGAGGCAACGTAGCGACAGCGTGGTTTGTCTCAATGGGAAGCGCTCATGATCGATCTTTGAAGGCCCGCAGCAGTCGTGTCACAGACAGGACGAACAAACCGGTCAGCGTGAGGGCTGCGATACCCCAGTACTCTCCGATGAACGCGCCGGCCGTCGTGCCGGCCAGCACAATGGCGAGAATCGGCAAATGGCAGGGACAGGTGAGCACGGCCAGCGCGCCCCACAGGTAGCCGGTGATCGGTTTGTGCGTCTCGGACGGCAAGCGCTCGGGGCTGTTCATGGCAGACTCTCCGCGTGCTGTGCCGGCTCGGTCGGCATGGTGGCCAACTGCACCTCCAGATCGGCCAACGCTTCGCGCCGACGCTCGACGAACTGGCGCAGAACGGCAAGCTGCGCGGCCGCTTCATCGCCGTCCGCAGCATCCAGCGCCCGGCACAGCCGCGCCAGCGCGTCCAGGCCGATGCCCGCCTCGAAGGCCGCCCGCACGAAGCACAGCCGTTGCAAGGCGGCATCATCGAACAGGCCATAGCCGCCCGGGGTGCACGCCACCGGACGCAGCAATCCGCGCAGCAGGTAGTCGCGCACGATATGCACGCTCACCCCGGCATCAAGGGCCAGCCGGGACACGGTGTAGGCGCTCATTGAAAACCTCCTTTTTTTATCCAGCGCAGCAGGAAAGCTGCTTCACGTCCTTGTTGAAGGTCTGCGCCGCAAGCTTCAACCCCTCGACCATTGTCAGGTAGGGGAACAACTGGTCGGCCAGTTCCTGCACCGTCATGCGGTTGCGGATGGCGAGCACCGCCGTCTGGATCAGTTCGCCCGCTTCCGGGGCCACCGCCTGCACGCCGATGAGCCGTCCGCTACCTTCCTCGATGACCAGCTTGATGAAGCCGCGTGTGTCGAAGTTGGCAAGCGCTCGCGGAACGTTGTCGAGTGTCAGCGTGCGACTGTCGGTCTCGATGCCATCGTGGTGCGCTTCCGCCTCGCTGTAGCCCACGGTGGCGACTTGCGGGTCGGTGAACACCACTGCCGGCATCGCGGTCAGATTGAGGGCTGCGTCGCCGCCGGTCATGTTGATCGCGGCACGGGTGCCGGCGGCCGCTGCCACGTAGACGAACTGCGGCTGGTCGGTGCAGTCGCCGGCCGCGTAGATGTTCGGGTTGCTCGTGCGCATGCCTTGGTCGATAACGATGGCCCCTTGCGCATTGACAGTGACCCCCGCCGCGTCCAGCGCGAGGCTGCGCGTATTCGGTGCCCGACCGGTGGCAACCAGCAACTTGTCAGCGCGCAATTCACCGTGTCCGGTGGTCAGCACGAATTCGCCGTTCACATGGGCGACCTGGCTGGCTTGCGTGTGCTCCAGCACCTCGATGCCCTCGGCGCGGAAAGCGGCTGTCACGGCCTCGCCGATGGCCGGGTCTTCCCGGAAGAACAAGGTGCTGCGTGCCAGGATCGTGACCTGGCTGCCGAGCCGGGCAAAGGCTTGCGCCAGTTCCAACGCCACCACCGACGAACCGATCACGGCCAGGCGTGCGGGAATGGTGTCGCTGACAAGCGCTTCGGTGGAAGTCCAGTAGGGTGACTCTTTCAGGCCCGGAATCGGCGGCACGGCCGGACTGGCACCGGTGGCGACCAGGCAGCGGTCGAACGTTACCTCGCGCTCGCCACCCTCGTTCAAACGGACGACCAGGCTCTGGTCGTCCTTGAAACGCGCTTCACCGTGCAAAACGGTGATGGCTGGATTGCCGTCCAGGATGCCTTCGTATTTGGCGTGCCGCAGTTCATCGACACGGGCCTGCTGCTGGGCCAGCAGTTTGCTGCGGTCAATCGCAGGCACAGTTGCCGCAATACCGCCGTCGAACGGACTTTCCCGGCGCAGATGGGCAATATGGGCAGCGCGGATCATGATCTTGGACGGCACACAGCCGATATTGACGCAGGTGCCGCCGATGGTGCCGCGTTCGATCAGCGTGACCGTCGCGCCTTGCTCGACGGCCTTCAGCGCCGCCGCCATCGCGGCCCCGCCGCTGCCAATGATGGCGATATGCAAACCGGCGCCCTCAAGTGCATCACGGATTTTTGGTTCATCTTTGAAATCACCAACCCGGATCGAGCCTTGATAACCCAATGCGGCGATGGCGGCCAGCAGTTGGTTGTGGCTCACGGCGGTGTCTGCCATGACTTGCGCGCGGCTTTCTGGATAGGACACCACAGCGGCATTCACGCCGGGAATCTTTTCCAAAGCATCTTTGACATGGGTGGCGCAGGATGTGCAGGTCATGCCATTCACGGTGATTTCGGTCATTTTTTTACTCCATTGAATTTCGGTGTGCAGCAGGCATCGGCTTGGCGTTTTCGTTGGATGGCGTAGATGGTCAAGCCGATGAAAATCGCCAGCGCAGGCAGCAGCACATAGTCCAGATAGCCGGTCAGCGCGGACAAGCCGACCACACCGAGCAAAATGACCAGAACAGGGGTGAAGCAACACAGCGCCACGAGGGTTGTGCCAATGATGCTGACCCGCAGCAGTGTCTTCGGGTCTTTCATGATCAGTTCTTGACTGATGATGGGTAGCCCGCATCCTCGGTAGCCTTGGTCAGTTTCTGCACGCTGGTCTTGGCATCATCGAAGGTGACCACCGCTTCGCGCGTCTCGAAGGTCACGTCAACTTTACTGACGCCATCGACCTTGGAAATCGCCTTCTTGACAGTGATCGGACAGGCCGAGCAGGTCATGCCCGGTACGGACAGCGTAACGGTCTGGGTGGCGGCCCACACGGGGGCAACAACGGCAGCGAGGGCAAGGGCGGAAAGCAGCTTTTTCATGGTGAACTCCTGTGATCAATAGAAAAATGGCACGACGTAGGGAAATCCGAGCGCGACCAAAACCAGCACGGCCACGCCCCAGAAAATGAGCTTGTAAGTAGCTCGCACTTGGGGAATCGCGCAAACCTCACCCGGTTTGCAGGCGGCTGACGGCCGGTAGATGCGCCGCCAGGCGAAGAACAACGCCACCAGCGCCACGCCGATAAAGATGGGGCGATAGGGTTCCAACACCGTCAAGTTGCCGATCCAAGCGCCGCTGAACCCCAAGGCGATCAGAACCAGCGGCCCGAGGCAGCAAGCCGAGGCGAGGATGGCGGCCAGCCCGCCAGTGAAGAGCGCGCCGCGCCCGTTTTGAGGTTCAGACATACGTTTGTCCTTTCGAATCTGAATTGGATAGCTTAAGCTTACTTCCGTAGTTATGTACGGAGTCAAGCGATATGGAAAACAATTTGGAGAACCTGACCATTGGCGTTTTCGCCAGGACGGCCGGGGTCAATGTGGAGACCATCCGGTTCTATCAGCGCAAGGGCTTGCTCCCGGAACCGGACAAGCCTTACGGCAGCATTCGCCGCTATGGCGAGACGGATGTAACGCGGGTGCGCTTCGTGAAATCAGCCCAGCGGTTGGGCTTCAGCCTGGATGAGATCGCCGAGCTGCTGCGGCTGGAGGATGGCACCCATTGCGAGGAAGCCAGCAGCCTGGCCGAGCACAAGCTCAAGGACGTGCGCGAGAGGATGGCTGACCTGGCGCGCATGGAGGCCGTGCTGTCTGATTTGGTGTGCGCCTGCCATGCGCGGAAGGGGAACGTTTCCTGCCCGCTGATTGCGTCACTGCAAGGGAAGAAAGAACCGCGCAGTGCGGACGCGGTGTAGCCCGAGGGAACTACGCCTTAGCGTGCTTTATTTTCCGTTTTCTGAGGCGACTCCAACGTCAGAAAAGACCGTGCGGTCGACTTTTGATATTTCGTGCTGTCGCCTTCTGAAAGTGACAAGCAAGTCAGTGCTGGGTCAGTGTCGGATAGCCCTGGATGAATACGCGGTCGGTCTTGGCCGCCGGCACATGGCAGCCCATGCAGTCGGCTGCGTAGCTGACGGCGACATTCTTGGCGGGGGCGTCGGCCTTGAACAGCGCCCAGCCCCAGCCGTCGCCCCACAAGGGGTTGCTGGCGAAACGGCCTTTGGCGTCCTTGACCATCACGAACCACACGGCCGCATCGGAACCCCAGACCACAGGGTCGCCGGTGGTCATGGCGCTGGTTTCGAGCTTGCGGATCTCTTTCACCAGCGTGGCGCCGTCCGGGAACTTGCCGGTCTTGCGGTAGTGCTCGGCCGAGGCCTTTTCGGTGTACACATCGTGCAGGCCGCGAGAGGCGGATTTTTCGTCCAACACCGCATATGAGCCCAGGTGGACGAAGTTTGTGCGGAAGTCTGTGGGGCGGCTGATGCCGCCCTGGCTGTCCACATAGGGCGAAAAGTCGCCGGCCGTGACGGCCAGTGGCAGGACGAGGGCGCTGGCGAGCAGAGCGCCGGTGAGTGCGATTTTCGTTGTGTTCTCCTTATATGCCTATGGAGATCAGACGGCGACCACGGGGAAATCCACCGTGGTGTCGGCGATGTGGTTGGTGTAGTTGGTGAGCGTGTTCAGCGCGATGTTGGCGATCACTTCCAGTATCAGGCCGTCGTCGAGCCCCGCGCGGCGGTAGTTGGCCATGGCGTCGGCCGACACCACGCCGCGTTGCTCGACCAGCGCGCGGGCAAAGCCGGCAATTGCATCGTCAAGTGCGTTGGCCGCCTGGCCGGTGCGGGCCGCGGCGATGGCCTCTGCCGACAGTCCGGCACCTTTGCCGATCAGGGTGTGTGCGCTCAGGCAGTACTGGCAGCGATTGGCTTGACCGGCAGCCAGCGCAACGATCTCGCGCTGGGTGGCACTCAGGCGGCCGGTGCCCAGCGTTTCGGACAGGCCGAGGTAGCCGTTGAGCGCTGCCGGCGCGTGGGCCAGCGTGGCGAGCAGGTTCGGCACCACGCCGAGCTTGGCTTTGACGGCCTTGAGTGTGGCAGCGGTAGCGGCGTCAGCGGTGTCGATGGTCAGGGGGGCGATTTGGGTCATGTCTATCTCCGTAGTGGGTGAGGTGCAAGAGCACGTGGGCATGATCGCCCTTTGTTTGGTACGATATGGCACGTAAAGTATCAAATACGTAACCTATCGTCTTATATGGAGAGTGGAATGGCGGATCGACTGGCCGGCTTGCTCCGGCACTACTCGCTTTCGGCGCGCGTTTTTCACAGCGGCGCCTTCTGTGGGCAGCATCATTACGCGGCGCCGCATGGCTATATCCATCTGGTGCGGCGCGGCCCGATTACGGCGCGTTCGCCCGTGCATGAAGATCTGCTGGTTACCGAGCCGAGCCTGCTGTTTTATCCGCGCGTGGCGTCGCATCGTTTTGTCGCCGCCCCCGGCGATACCGCTGAGCTGTTGTGTGCGGAGGTCGATCTGGGCGCTTCGACGGGCAATCCGTTGGCCATGGCCTTGCCGTCGATGCTGCTGATTCCGCTGGCGGACTTGCCCGGCCTCGGGCCGACGCTAGAGCTGCTGTTTGCCGAAGCCGAGCGCGACCAGTGCGGTCGGCAGGCCGCCATCGACCGCTTGTGCGAGTTGCTACTGATCCAGTTGCTGCGTTATCTGATGGATGGGCGGCTTGGCGCCACCGGACTGCTGGCGGGACTGGCCGACCCGAAACTCGCGCGCGCCATAACCGCCATGCACGATGCGCCGCAGACCGCGTGGTCGCTCGAGGCGCTGGCGGCGCAGGCGGGCATGTCACGCGCGCGCTTCGCCGCCGCGTTCAAAGACGCGGTGGGCGTCACGCCGGGCGACTATCTGGCCGACTGGCGGATGAACGTCAGTTGCACCCTGCTCAAGCAGGGGCGTCCGGTGGCGGTGGTGGCCGACCGCGTCGGCTACGGCAGCCCGAACGCGTTGGCGCGCGCCTTCCGCGTGCGCATGGGCTGCGCCCCGCGCGACTGGCTGGCGCAGCAGCGCGGTGACGCGTCGCTCAGCGGTTCGTGAGTTTGAGGTCGATTCGCCGGTTCTTGGCGTAGGCGGCGTCGGTGTTGCGCTCGTCGAGCGGGTGAAATTCACAGGCGCGGCACGGGAATCAAGGCATTGCGATTCTCGAAAATAGTTCTTGAAATTCTATTCTTGATTGCATATCATCTCAACGAGTTTCGATAAGAAAGGATGCCCATGCGACCGTCTGTTGTGCTTGACATGAAGCGAAGCGCAGTGCGTGAAGCGGTAGGCCGCTTTCGCGCCGCGAACCCGCGCGTCTTCGGCTCGGTGCTGCATGGCACCGACCGGGATGGCAGCGACCTCGACCTGTTGGTCGATGCGCTGCCCGGTGCCACGTTGTTGGACTTGGGCGATTTGGAAGAAGAACTGAAATCGCTGCTCGGCGTTGACGTCGATCTGCTGACTCCCGGCGACCTGCCGCCGAAGTTCCGGGCCAAGGTGCTCGCGGAGGCGCAACCGATATGAGCGAGAACCGCCTGCCCGATTACCTCGACCACATTCAGCAGGCCGCAACCGATGCGCGCAGCTTCGTGGAAGGGATGGCCAAGGACGACTTCTTGGCCGACAAGCGCACCCAGCAGGCCGTCATCATGAGCCTGATCGTCATCGGCGAGGCGGCCACAAAGGTGATGGATGGCTACGTCGAGTTCACCCAGGCGCATGCCGACGTGCCGTGGCGCAGCATGCGCAATATGCGTAATCGCATGGCTCACGGCTATTTCGACATCAACCTCGATGTGGTGTGGGAGACGGTACAGGAATGGCTGCCGGCGTTGCTCCAGCAATTGCCCGCCGTGCGTCAGGATGCCGACGATGAAGACCGTAACGACAAAGGCATGGAGCCATGACCAATCAAGCCGCCGATGTTCGGCCCCTCTGGCGTGTTCGATCCCGCGACCTATGAGCCGCGCTCGGGCAAGACCTTCTGGATGGCCGCAACGGACGAGAGTTCGCTGGTGGGCAAGGAGGCAGCAGCCGACACGCTCATCGGCAACTGCACGACCGCACGACCAGCCTCCCGTTCAAATTCGAGTTAGAATTCGAGTTAGAACTCATATCCAGCCTGTCTGGGGGCACTGTGAAAGAGGGATCTCCGATGACTGTTGAATCGAGAATATTTTCTGTAGCCGAGTATGTTCAGCCGTCCGAAGGCGAGCCTATTCGTTCCGTTGTGCTTGAAACCCGAGACTCAATTATCGTGGTTTGGCATGTCCATCCCGGGCAGGAAATTGCGGCTCACATTCATCCTCACGGCCAAGACACGTGGACTGTTTTGTCGGGAATGGCTGATTACTTTCAGGGCAATGGGATTGTTCGTGCCCTCAGGGAAGGTGAGATAGCCGTGGCAAGACCGGGCCAAGTGCACGGGGCGCGAAATACAGGTACCGAGCCATTTGTGTTCGTCTCGGTTGTGGCATCAGCCAATGCCGGTTTCGTATTGGCTGAGCGATAGAGCCCAATCTCTGGAGTTGGTCCAATGAGCGGTCGGGGAGATAGGTAACAGACATGCAGCGGACACGGCTGCTAAACCAGGTCGCAAACCTCCTTGCGTCGCAGCGTGCCGCAAGCGACGCGATCAATCGAATGGGGTCGGCATGAGACTGAACACCATCCAGTTCCCGACCGCGTAGCCGCCTGTCCTGCCGATCAGGTCTTGACCATCGACGCCTGGGATCAGTCCTGAATGTTCTTGGAGACCACTACGTTATGAGCCGCAGCCGCCGCAAAACACCCATCGTCGGGCACACGACCTGCGGCAGCGAGCGCGAGGACAAGAAGCTCTGGCATCAGCGCTGGCGCACCCGTGAGCGCACGGCGCTGACCAGCGCGTCGCCCGAAGCCCTGAGCGCCCATCTGCCCCTGCTGGAAAACCAGGCCAGCAGCGTCTGGTCGATGGGCAAGGATGGCCGCTCCTACTGGCCCGTCAAGCGCCAGGCCGCCACGGCGGATCGCATCGCCAATCACAAGGGACGCAACCCGCAAGAACGCGCCTCCCTGAAAAAGCGCCTGCTGCGCAAGTGGATGAGCAAATGAAGCTCTCCTTCCATCAGCACATTGCGCTGTTCTGGATGATCGGTGCTCCGGGCGTCTTCGCGCCCGTGATCGAGAACGCCAAGCGGCCCGATGCCGGCGCCGTCATGGCGTGGGGTGTCGCGATCGTGGCGGTGATGATCCTCTTCACCCCTTTGCTGCTGCGCTGTCCACCATTCCGGCGCTGGTATGGCCGGACGGATGCGCTGTCGGAGCGGCAGCGCCAGGCGCTTGCCGAGCGCGGCCTGCGCCGCTACTACCAGACCGCTTTCGATGACGGCTACGTGCCCCGCGTGATGCCCTACGTGTGGCGCATCATCTGGACGGTCGGCGGGTTGATGGCTGTGACCGCCGTACTGCCTACCAACACCGGACGGCCAGCCTTCGATGCCTTGGTGGTCTTCTCGACCTGGTATCCGATAGGCGTGATGCTGCTGGTTTTCGCGTCGAGGCCCCTTGGCCGGTTGATTCGCCAAAGAGCACAGGAGCGGCGGAAATGAGCACGTCAACCATCGAGGCGCTGGCCAGCGCCTGGGCAAGGATTGCCGAGGAAGCGGAATTCCCCGCTGACTACGAGGGGACTGCCACACCACAAGCGCATCGGGCTAGCGAAGCTATTCAGGAGCAGATTCGGGAGCGCATCGTCGCCACCAACGACATGCGGCTGTTCAGCCTGCTGCACCTGCTGGGTCAGGCGTCGCTGCGCATGGAGCAAGCGCTGTGGCCGGAGGATTACGAGCGGATGACGCGCGAGGTTGAGGAAGCCCTGCGGCAAGCCACCGACGCCAACGCCAGATCGTACACCCACGAAGAAGTGATGCAGGCGATGCAGGAACGCATCGACCGGGCGCGAGACAAGCCATGTTGATTGGCTATGCGCGCGTCTCGACGCAGGATCAGAACCTGGAGCTGCAACGCGAAGCCTTGAGCAAGGCCGGATGTAAAAAGGTCTTCGAGGACAAGGTGAGTGGCACGCGGGCAGACCGGCCTGGCTTGGCCAAGACGCTCGAAATGCTGCGCGAAGGCGATACTTTGGTCGTCTGGAAGCTCGACCGGCTGGGCCGGTCGGTCAAGCAACTGGTCGATCTGGTCGGCGATCTGCACAAGCACGGTGTCCAGTTCAGGAGCCTCACCGACTCCATCGACACCGGCACACCATCCGGGCGGTTCTTCTTCCACGTCATGGCGAGCCTTGCCGAAATGGAGCGCGAGCTGACCGTCGAGCGCACCCGCGCCGGGCTGGAAGTCGCCAAGCAGCTCGGCCGCAAAGGCGGCCGCAAGCCGAAGATGACCGACAGCAAGATCGAGTCGGCCAAGAAGCTGCTGGCCAGCGGGGTGCCGCCCAAGGACGTGGCCAAGAACCTCGGCGTGTCCATTCCGACGCTGTACCGCTGGGTGCCAGCCTCCACGCACGCTTAGCGTGCTTTATTTTCCGTTTTCTGAGACGACCCCAGGTAGGTTGTTCTCATTCAGGCGACTAAGTTGACAAACGCGACAAAGGCGACTAGAGTGAATCCTGTCCCAAACCTACTCGGGAGATGACCATGCCCACTGCCATTGAATTCATTGCCGACCGTCTGCCGCGCGTCACGGTGGAAGATGTACGCCGCTTCGCGGATACCGTCGAAATCCGGGATGCCACGGCTTTCGCGGCCGAGTTGCAGGCGTTCGTCCACGAGCGTGTGGAAGCGGTGACACTGCCCGCCAACTTGGAGGGGGAGACCGTTGGGCAGGCCCTTGCACGCAAGGCGGCCGCGCTGCGCGCCGACACGCGCTGGGCACCGAATGAAACCGACGTCCAGCGAGGCCGCGCCGTGCTGCTGGAAACCTTCAACCAGCCGCACAACCTGCCGCCCGCGGAGTTCGCCAAGCTGGCGGACAAGTCGCGCCAGCAGATCTACAAGGACATCCTCGCGCGTCGGCTGCTGGCGCTGAACGTGGGGCCGCGCGGTCAGAAGCTGCCCGACTGGCAGCTCGACCCGGTGAAACAGCAGTTGACCCAAACCGTGCTTCAGGAGGTCGAGGGTATCGATCACTGGACGATCTACCGCGCACTGTCCGAACCGCTCGAAGGCTTGGGTGGGCGCTCGCCGGTGGATGCGGTGACGCATGGCACGATCGATGACGTGGCCGAGGCCGTGTTCAACGTGCTGGGCGTCCAGGTGCATTGAAGCGAGATCGCCATGAGCCACGAGCTGCCTTCGTTCCTGATCGATGCCGGTGAACTGCTCCAGCATGTGAGCCGCGTCGTCTATCGGGGCAGCCCGCTGTACTATGGTCGCAGCAGCACGAATCGCTACGATGACCCGGCGGGGGCCTACGGCGTGCTCTACCTGGGGCGCGACCTGCCCACGGCGCTGATGGAGTCGGTGTTTCACAAGCACCAGTGGCTTGAAGACACGAAGCGCTCCATCGCCCTGAAGGAGGTCCACGCCCGGATGGTCCGCGCCGTGGGCGTGCTGGACGACGTGCTCCTGGCCGACCTCACGGCGCCGGGCGTCATGGCGGGCTACTTCGGCCTGAATCTGGAGCAGTTGGCGAGCCGCGACTACACGCACACGCAGCAGGTGTCCGCCCAGGTGCATGCGATGGTCGGCGACGACGGCCAGCCGCTGTTCGACGGGGTGCTCTATCCGTCGCGCAACAACTATCCCGCCGCGAGCATCGCCCTGTTCGAGCGTGCGGGAACGAAGGTCAGCGTTGTCGAGGACATCGACCTGGTTGACCATGTGGACTGGCCGCGTTTCGTTGCCACCTACCGCATCGGCGTGGAGCCCGACCCCGGCCCGGTGGAACCGGATGACGAAGCGTCCTGAAGCAGCAAGAAAACACATTGAAGCCCGAAACGGAATGAAGTGGAGCAAACAGGAATAGGCATTCCTCAGTAGCAGGAGACGACCATGAACACGACGACCCGCACCAGTACCGCAGAACGCCTCGGCCGTACCTTTGGCCGGGGATGGCGCGTCTATGCGCGTGGCGAACGGCGGGTATCGAATTGGTTGGTGGCCAAAGGGGTGCCTTCGGTTGGTGCCACAGTGCTGCTGTGGGTGGTCAAGCTGGCTGTGCTGGGCGCGCTGCTCTACGCCGCCTTCTGGTTCGCACTCGTGTTGCTGGGAGTCGTGGTGGCGGGATGGGCGGCGGCTGCCAATACATCGGAAGAAGACGAGTGGCCGTTCACCGACCTCACCGAACTGCGCAAGACACCCGGCTACGATCCCAATCTGTACAACGATACGTCGCACGAGTTGTACACCGACGACTGATCGGCACCGCGCTACTTCAGCTTACCTCCGGTAAGGGCCCCAGCGCCCTTACCGCCTGCTTGGCCGGCGCTCTTGCTGCCATCTGAAAGCCCCTGGATGACGTGCCCGGCCCGAATCCCAACCCAGGTAAGGCTCGCAAGCCAAAAGCCCGGCAAGACCAGGAACATCGTGCCCATGACGAACATCAGGAGCAGGTCGCCAAAGGCATTGTTCAACCCCACCAGCGGATCGAAGTTAGTGTGTGGCCGGTTCCAGCCGAAGCCCCACCCATAGAGCGCATCGAGGATGGTGCTGTCGATCCAGCGTGCGAGTTGGAACCAGAAATCGGTGAAGAACAGCGCGAACTGCACGACGCTGACGGTGACGACCGTCTTCAGGTCATAGGTTCCGACGACCAGTACGAGCGGGATGCAGATGACCAGTGCCATCTTGAGCAAGGCAAGCACCATGGGCAGCGCCTGGCGCACCACGTCCATGGCGGGAAATGCGGCAAGTGCCCCGACCGCCATTCCTACATCCCCCGTGGCCCGCGTCACGATGTTCGGCAGGGTCTTGTCGATCTGGCCGCCGTAGTCGGTATAGACCGAACCCTGGTTGAGCTTCTGCTGTCGCGGTGACGCGATGGTACGGACCACCGAATCGTCCACCTCGGTACGGCTCAGGAACCCGGCCCAGCCCGCCAAGCGATTCAACAGGCTGGGGTCCACCTGGCCCAGCAGCCGTGCCCGCAGGCCGTTGCTGCCATCGGCCCACCACTGCCTGCAGGTCGGGTAGCCGCCGCCACTGGCCACCTGCGCAAGCCCTGCGTCGCGGGTGTCGTCATAGGGCCATGACTCGCGCGCCGTGCTGGAACGGTAGCTGTCGTAGTAGCCGCCGGTATCCGTGAAAAACCTCGAACCGATCCAGGTCACGTCGTTCATTTGAGCTTCGTCCAGCTCCGGCCGCGCCATGAACAATTTAGCGCGTGCAGGTCCGTAGCAGTCGTGTGTGAAATCGGCCACTTCCTGAGCCAGAACCGGGTCATTGATGCGGGTAGCGTCGATCTCCATGCGCATCTGTCGCAGGTCTGTCCCGCACGGGATTGCCGCCACCGAGGCGCTGGTGACGGCGCGCGAGAGCGCGTGCATGAAGGCCCACCAGACCGGCACCTTGGCACTCTGGTTGTTGATGGTGCTGAAGGACTGGGACCAGCCGGTATCCGTGGGCTGCGGCACGTTGACCTGGCACTGGGCCGAGCGCGAGCTGTCGTACTGAATTGTGTTGAGGTCCACGTCGATGAAGGGGATGCCGGCGAACATCACCACCACGATGGCGACGAACACCCGGTTCTCGATGCGTGCGGCCGAGAGCACGCCCTTGTTGCCTTCGTCGGCACCTTCCGCACGGGCCTTAAGCCATTCCTGCACGATGATCGCCACGAAGGGCAGTGCGAATACCCCGCTGGATACCAGTACCGCCCAGATGCCGTTGTTGACGATCCAGGACACCAAGGTCAGGTAGTACTCCAGGTAGTCGGTTGTGAAAAGCGTCATGGCTCGGACCTCCCCTCAGCCCTGCATCAACAGGCTGGCTTCAAGCGCCACGATGGCAACGACGCCGGCGATCTCGCTGCGTACCAGGCGGCGCCGCGCTTGCGCGTCGTCCTCACGCGCAAGCAGCCGGCGACGCATCCAGACCCAGCCGTAGGCCGTCGCGCCATACAGGCACAGCCGCCAGACCAGGAAGTAGCCCGCTGCTGCCGCCAGCCAACGCTCCCAGCCCGCGACACTTCCGACGAGGTAGATGCCAACGATGTTGGCACCCACGGCGACGGCCGCGAGTACCATCGTCCACAGCAGCGCCTTCGCTGCGCGCCGGTTGAACAGCCAGCGCGGGCGCAGCCAGGCCGCACGCATCAGGCTCATGGCCGGCCTCCCGGATTGCCCTTCTGCAACTGATCGAGGCGGTCAGGCACCGGATCGCCTTCGTAGATGCCACGCGAGCCCGCCGCGCGCGTGCTGTGGCGCTGGATGATCGCCATGGGCGAGTTGTTCGCCAGCTCCCGGCGCAGCTCCAGCTCGGTCTTAAGGTTGCGAATCTCGCGATCGAGCGTGTCGCTCTCGTGGTTCACCGCCTCCACGGCGAGCTGGTTGGCCGCCACGTTGGGCTCCTTCTTGCCGGTCAGCAGCGTGCGTTGCAGCAGTAGCGCCTTCTCCAGCACCGACGCCAGCGCAACCTCGGACGCCAGGCGCTGCGACAGCAGGTGCTGGTCCGGTTCGTCGCGCAGTGCCTCGACCACGCCGCGCGTGATGGGCAGCGACGCGCTGCCGGCCTCCCGCAGGTTTTCGGGCGTCGTGTTCTTCGCCTTGGAGACCAGGTCCTGGAGCGCCTGCAGCTTGGCGTCGTACTCCTCCTGGATCAGGGGCGTCAGCCCGACGCCGGGCACCGTCTCCGTCTTGGTGCAGGCGTCGCAGGTGCGCTGCTCCTTCTCGCCGAGCACCCGTGTTGCCCACTCGATGGCCGCCTGCGGCGTGGTCCAGGTTTGGCACGACAGGCTCGTGCAACTGGCCGGAGCGATTGCCGACGTGTCGGTCACCCCGCGGCCATTGACCAGGTTGTAGCCCGCGCGGGTGACGTCACCGACCACCTTGATCGCGGGCTGACCGGAGCCGCCGGCATTGCTTCCCCCGACCCAGGGCACGCCATCGTTGCCACGGCGCGTCTCGGCCTGCTCGATGGCCGAGACGGCATCCGTGCTCGAAACAGCGTCACGCAGCGCCAACCCCTCTGCCATCTGGCTCCAGCCGAGTTGGCCGCCAGCCGTTTCGGCCATCTTTTCGGCCATGGCGCGGCACGTCAGCTTCGAGCGGTCGAAATCCAGCCGCGCTTGCAGAACGCCGTTGGTGAGCAGGTTGTAGAGGCCTGGATCTGCACGCTGGATGATCAACGCCGGCAGGGACGCCACAGCACTCGTAGCACTCTGGATCACCGAGGACATGATCTGCTGAAAGCCATTGGTGACACCGTTGAGTTGATTCTTCAACGTGGTCTGGATGCTCATGTCGCCGCAGATCAGATTGCTGTTCCAGCCGACACCCACGCCGAGCGAGCGCATGCCGGCTGCGCGGCCCATCGAAACGGCGCTGCCGCCGCCGATGGAGTACATGACGTCATCGCCGATGACGTTGCCGCTGGTCTGGTAGCCCAGTTGGCCCCAGGCCACGCCGCTTGCCAGAACCAACGCGCCGGTAAGCGCCAAACAGATCCTCTTGCCACGAGCCGGTGGGGAGAACTGCATAGAGTCGGAACGCTTCATCGCGGCACCTCAAAGGAAATCAACGCTGCCAAGGAACACCTGTCCACGGCGTTCGCAGCAGGCATACGGCCGCCACAGCGCCCAGGCGTAGTCGCCTTGCTGGGCCTGAGTCAGGAAGCCGGTGCGTGGGAAAACCGTGCAGGACGAGGACAGGACGGGCGTGAGTTCCTGCCACTTGCCAGTCGAGGCATCACCCTCCATCAGCGCGCTGGCGGGCCAGTAGCCATCGCGGGCATTGGCAAGCAGCGGCTGGTACACGTGCAACTGCCCGCGGCGCGTGACGACATCGCCCGCACGCTGGGCCACCACGGCTCCCGATTTGTGGTCGTCGGTCTGGTGCAGGAAGCCGCCGCGGGGATACACGTTGCCCCAAAGGTTCATCGTGGTGCGTGCGCCGACCTCGCGCATGCCGGGAATCAATGCCTCCGGGTAGGCCATCTCGGGCACGTTGTAGCGCCAGGCAAGCGTGTCCAAGGTGCTGAGCAGATACGGCATGAATGCCGTTCCCGCGCCCTCGCAGAAGTAGCCCGAGGACGAAACAAACTGGTTGAACACCTCGACGCCGGGATGGCCGATCACGTCGGCGTTCTTGAATTTCGCGAGATTGTTTTCGTGATCCTCGTTCGTCGTTCCATCGCCGCCCGCTTGGGCGGACGGGTTGGCCGTACTCATCGCCCGGACTTCGACCCACGGGTTCTCGCCCGTGTTGCTGTAGCTGGAGACGACCGCATCGGGGATGTAGTGGCGCACCTTGACAGAGGTGCGCACCGTGCAGCCTCCCCAGGTGCAGTAGAGCCAGTAGCAGATACCCACCACCCGGTACTCCAAGCAATCGGGCGAGGCCACCGAGGCAACGATGGCGGTGGTGTTCAAGGCGTAGCTACCCGTGGCGCTGAGCAGCAGCAAGGAAGCCACGCCAGCCCGCATGCGGCGCATAAGGTCGAATGGCCTCGTCATGGCTGGGTCCTCCGACGCTGCTCGATGCGCGCGACAGCGCGGGCCACATCCGGCTCGCCATAGACCACGTAGCGCTGATCCACCACGACAGCCGGGATGCTGGTGATGCCCAGGCTCCATGCGTCGGTGACGCCCTGGTATGCGGAAGCGATGCGGCGCTGTAGGTCGGCGCCGCCTTGGTTCAGCCGACGCTTGACGGTGGCCGCCGCCTGTTCGGGGGCGGCGGGCAGTTCCGCAGAAAGCTCCGCTTCAATCCGGCGGGCTTCGTCCAGCTCGATCAGCCGCTCGCCGCCCATGGTCTTGACCGGGTGGTGGCTGTCGGTGACGACCAGTACGTCGGCTGCGAAGGTGACGGGGCTGAACACGGCCAGGGACGCCGGCAGCGCCACGACGAGACCAAGGGTTCGCCAGCCCGACGCGAACGTGGAAAAGGATGCCGGCATGTCGCGTGCCCCGAAAGTTGATCAGGGCCATAGTCAAACGCGAACCCGATGCCACCCCAACAAACAATGCGCATCGCGGGCTGCCCGCATACCTGCTTGTCCCGGGCCATAAAAAAACGGAGGCCGAAGCCTCCGCGAGGATCAATGAAGCAATGCGACCGTTACAGCAGGCCTGACTCCGCAAAGGAGAACGGGGAACCTTGGCCTACGATGATGTGATCCAGTACCCGTACATCGATGAGCGCCAGCGCGGCCTGCAGTTGCTGGGTCAGCACACGATCCGCGCTCGACGGCTCGGAGATGCCCGAGGGGTGCTGGTGCGCGAAGATCACCGCGGCGGCGTTCAACTCCAGCACACGCTGTACGACGACACGTGGATAAACAGAAGTCGAGTTGATCGTGCCCCTGAACAATGGCTCGTAGGCCAGCACCTGGTGCATGCTATCCAGGAACACAGCGGCGAATATCTCGTTGGGTTCAGCGACCAGTTTCACGCGCAGATAGTCCCGCACGGCGGCCGGCTGGCTGAGGCATGGTCCAGCTTTGAAGATCCGTTTTTCCAGCAGCACGATGGCCTGCTGGATGATCCAGTCTTCGTGCTGGGCAGCTACGGCGGAAAGCGACTCCACACAGGAGTCATTGATGGCGAAAGACATGGCGAACCTCCAGACGGTGAGATCGGAGGGCGCGCGCCCCCGAGGGCAAGCCCTCCTGGGGATGAGAATGAAAAGATGCATCCATCACCGCGATTGCGGTGACCGTTCGCGGCCAGGATGCAAGGCGAACGAGTCGCGGTCAGCGCAGAGGACTGCGCCGTAGCCTTGAAGACCGGGGCTACCTGGGCATGTCGCCGACGACGTCGGCAGGCATTTCGGATGTGGGTGTGCTGGTCGGACCCTCAGCCGCCAGCATGTCCATGGCTGACAGCAAGGCATCGCCCTCGATCGGCCCCTGCAGCAGGATGGCCTGGCCCGTTTGGCGATCGAGCAGGCGCAGCGACGGCGTGGCGGTTACGCCGCTCTTGGTGGCTTCCGCAGCCTGGGCGCGGATAGCCGCACTGGGCCTTTCGCTTGCCATGCACTGCTCGCTGGCTGGCGTCGATTCGGGGTACCGCAAGCCATCGGGCAAGCCCTGGCCGTCGCTGCGCGTGTGGGCATAGACCCATTCGATCGCCTGCCAGAACGCGACATGCCCACCTGCTTCGGCAGCGCATTCCACTAGGCGTGCCTCGGCTGACGCGGCCGGCTCGTGCTCGGCCAGCGGCTGGTGGTGCCATTGCAGCGCCACGTCGGTGTTGTTGCCGATCCACCGCTTGAGCTGCGGGAAATACTCCCGGCAGAACGGGCACTCCAGGTCGGCATAGAGCGTCAGCGTGAAACGGCCTTTGGGGTTGCCCATTAGCCAGGGCGGCCCGGCCACCGGTGCCATGCTGACCGGCGTGGGCGGCTGCGGCGGGGATTCGCCGGGCGACCTTGACACAAGCCAGATCAGCAGCAGCGCGACCAGCACAGCAGCCAATGCCCAGGGCCAGCGGGGCCGCCCGTTGCGGCGGCGGAACGCCTGGACCTGCATCGGAATGGAAGGACGTTTCTGTTCCATGGCGTTCTCCGTCTTACGACAGTTCCAAGGCCGGCGACTCGATGCCGCGCGCCTGGTCGATCTTCTCGGCCACCTTGAAGGCCGCTTCCAGTTCGGTGCAGCCGTAGTGCTGCATGAGCTGGTAGCGCTCGGCCTTCTCTTCGGGTTCGGTCTGCGCCAACGCCAAGTACAGGCTGGGCGGCACGGCGCGGAACAGCACTTCCATGCTCTTGGAAAGGATGACGCCCTCGGTGAACTTGCCCGCTTCTTTGCGCGCCGAGAGCATCAGCGCTTTCTGCGCGGGCGAGAGTTCGCGGAAGCGTGCAATCTTCTCGACCTCATCGGGCGGCATCGACAGGCAGATCCACCACTCAATCATGTTGAGCATGGGCTCCGCGGCACGCGGCAGATCGTCGATATTTTGTGTAGCCAGCCAGAACCAGGCCCCTAGCTTGCGCCACATTTTTGTAATTTTTACAACGTAGGGCGCAAGCAGCGGGTTCTTCGTGATGATGTGGCCTTCGTCGGTCACATTGATGATCGGACGGCCCAGGTACTGGTCGCGCTCGGCGATGTTGTTCACCGTGCTGATCAGGCTGATGTAGGCGATGGAGAGCTGCGCGTTGTAGCCCTCCCGGGCATAGGTCGCGAGATCCACCAGCGTGATGTCGGCCTCGGGCCACGGCGTGCCATCGCGATCGAACATCTCGCCGTCCGTGCCTTGGCAGAACATGTCCATCGCGTCCGCCATCTCCAGCAGCCGCACGCGCCGCATCTCGGGCAGCGTCGGGTCCTGGCCGCGCGTGCGCAGCGCGTTGCGCACGTCGCGCGTGAGCACCGTGCGTTTCTCGGCCACGCAGTGCTCGGCGGCATCGAGGATGCACTGGCGGATCAGCGAGCGATCGGCCCGCGTCATCCGGGCTTCTTCCTTGTCCTCGCCGCCTGTGATCATCAGCCGTGCCGTGATCTCCAGTTCACCCAGCACGTCGCGCTGCTCGTCCTCCTCCATGACCGAGGAATCGGCTGGCAATTCTTCATCCAGTGCATCGGCATCAAGCGTCTGCACGTTGCTGGGCGTTTCGATCAGCCGGCGAGCGTCGGCGAACGGCGCCAGGCTGATGCCCGAGCCAGGAGCCAGCTTGACCCGGTTCACGGTCAGACCCAGGCGCTTTGCGAAGTCGCTGAACAAGCCAAAGCTGTTGCCGGCTTCCACGATGAACAGCCGCGGCCGGTAGATGGCCGTGACCTGGTTCAAGAGGTTGTTGAGCGTTGCGCTCTTGCCCGAGCCGGTGGGGCCGAACAGGAACAGATGGGCGTTCATCTGCCTGTCCAAGCGGTTCAGTGGATCAAACGTGATCGGCCCGCCGCCGCGGTTGAAGAACGTGTTGCCCGGATGACCCGTACCCTGGCTGCGACCCCACGCCGGCGAGAGATTCGCCACATGCTGGGCGAACATCAGTTGGGTGAACCAGTTCCGTCGATCTTGCGCAGGGTTGTAGCAGCACGGTAGCCAGCGCAGGTAGCTGTTGAGCGGCGCGACTTCATCGTCCTCGCGCACAGGCTGCAACCCCGCGTTGAGCATCACGTTGGCGAGATCCAGACCGCGCCTGTCAAGTTCGGCTTCATCGCGTCCGCGCAGATAGAAGGCCAGCGTGCCGCGGTAGAGCTTGTGCGCGCTGCCGATGAGCGAGCGTGCCTCCTGCACATCCTTGAGCGTTTGTTCCGATGCCAGTGTTTCGCCGACAGCCTTCTTC
Organism: Delftia sp. WY8; assembly: GCF_018437695.1. Taxonomy (NCBI): domain Bacteria; kingdom Pseudomonadati; phylum Pseudomonadota; class Betaproteobacteria; order Burkholderiales; family Comamonadaceae; genus Delftia; species Delftia sp. WY8. Next base: position 1,179,396 of record NZ_CP049795.1, on the reverse strand, counting down.
GCCAGGTGATTCAGGTGCGATTCGAGGATGTCCTGGGGCGTCGCCACCATGGTCAGACACATCGTGGTGTCTTCGGGCATCTGATCGAAAAGCGTGTTGATAGCGTCCCCCTTGCGGGTTTCGCCGGTCAGGTGCCCCGTACCGGGCGGCATGCGTAGCCGGTCGGTGACCAGTACGCGATGCGGCATACCGTCAAAGTACCAGGTGCCGTGCTCGGCATCGGAGCGAGGCTGACCGAAGAACAGCCGTTGACTGAAGTCCCGACCACTCGCCAGCTCAATCTCACCTTCCTCCACCTCGTCGGGATAGCGGGCCAGCGCATAGAAGCGCTCTCGCTCCTCAGCGCCGGGCCCGAGCATCGTGGGGCGTGGGTTGAACCAACGCAGCAGCCAGTCGTGAACATCGGCCGCGACCATGCGCCGGGCCTGGATGCCGGCGTTCGCCAAGCCGCCGCAGAGGCGATCGCAGACGATGTTCAGCATTTGCTCGGGTGTCTGGCCGCGGCGGTTCGCCTGCCCGGCGGCCCGGCGATAGACCACCATGCGCACGCGCCGCGTCTGGCCGCGCCAGCGCAACCGCGTGACCACCGTATCCTCGAACAGTCCGCCGGGCTTGGCCACCGCGCGCAGGTGGTGGCCAAAGAAGCGGAGGTAGAACTCGGTGAAGGCCGTGCTGCGGGCGCGCGGCTGCACGTAGTCGCGTAGCGTCTGCATGTACTGGTCGAAGCTGGGCTCGTCCTGTGCATAGAGCTGGAGCACCCACGGGTTCTCATCCAGCTCATCGAACGAGTCCTGGAGCGCGTTTTCGAGCGCATCGCGGGCATGAGCGAGCCAGCCCGGTTCCCGACCTTCGGTGCCTAGCGGGACCAGTTCGTAGAAGGCCGCGACCGATTGCCCGTCCTCCAGCAGCATGGACTTCGACGGCGGCAGGAACTCCACCCACGGCAGCAGCTCCGCGAATGACTGCGCAACGTCGTACATCGCCTGCTCGTCCGCCACGGTCGCCGGCCTGCGGCCCTGGACCGTCGCTCCGGGTTCGGCAATGCCGGCCTGGCGCAACGCCTCGACGTGGCGCTGCCAGCCGTCCGGCTGCTCGTCATTGCCACCATCGGATGCAGCCAGCTTCGGCCAGGGGAGTTTCCAGCGCATCAGTAGTCCTCCACGCGCTCGCCCGGCATGGCGTACTGCACACGCTGGTACAGGGGAAAGACCGTCGTGTAGCCCGGAACCGGCACGGGATCGGTGCCCGCCAGGTGCGGGTACACATACATGACAAGATCGGGGTTCGGCAGGCGGTGGAACTGGCGATAGACCTCGTTGCGCGCCGTGCGCGTGTAGCGCATCTGCTCGGTGGGCGCGGCCTCCACGTCGGCCTCGGTCAGCGTCCGGCGCAGGCTCTGGCGTGCATCGAGCAATTGCCTGCGCGCCACCTGGCCGGCGCCACCACCCCCGTCACCGGCGTTCTGCTGCCAGATGTCCATCATCGTGCTGTCGCCGTGGGGGAGCAGCTTTTCCTTGCTGGTGGCACAGCCGCCGAGCACCGCGACGGCGAGGGCCAGCGCCAGGGCCTTATTCAAGTTCGAGAGCATGGCTTTCTCCTGCGCGGTGATCGACCTTGCGGCCTTCGGGATCGAAGTCGATGGCGAGCGGCTTTTCGAGGTGGACGGCGACCTTCGCGCCGGGCTGGACATAGACAGCGGCGAACGCCTGGCCGTACAGCTTGTTCACCCAGTCGGCCATGTCGCGCACGCCACCGGCCAGGATGCGGCCCACGGCTTCATTGCCCGAGATACCGACGCTGCCGATGGAGCCGTCGGCGCCGACGTAGGACATCTGGCCGCTGTCGCTGTCGATCAGCGAGGCGACGCCGGCACCGGCGGCGGTAATCAGGGCTTGCGAGCCAAGGTACTGCTGGGCGTTGCTGCGCCGCTCCCCGCTGACGCAGGGAATGCCGTATGGGTCGCTGATCCAGCCCAGGCCTCCACTTTGAGAGTTCTGCTGCTGGTTGTTTTGCTGGTTGCCGTCGCGGTCTTCGGGGATGGTGCGGATCGTGCCGTCGTGGAAGACGAAGGTGATGCTGCGTACCTGGCCGCGCACGCACGAGAGCGTCCAGTCGCCCGATGCGGTGCCGCTGAACACGGCACCGGCCACGTCGGGAATGTCGATGCCATTGGCGGTCAGGTTGTCCTGTCCGACCAACACCTTGAAGGGGTACGGATCGTTGACGGTTCCGTCGATCGGCACGCGGCCGATCAGCGCCGTCATCGCCACCGACCCCATCAGCGTCGAATTGGTCGGTACGGTATAGACCGCCTTGGCGCTCTTCACGCCTGCGGCGCGTGCGCCCGCGTTCGCCACGGTTTCCGCCGTGGTTTCCAACGTGCTCTGCGCGGGGCCGAAGCTCGTCGGGAAGCTCATGCCGCTACCCGTGCCACGACTGCTGTTGCGCCCCTCGGCTTTCCTCGCATCGTCGGGTTCGACCCAGCGCACGCCGCCTTCCATGCCGGCCTCGTCGCCGTCACGCAGCCCCAGACCCACCGGCAGGTCGGCATGGCCGCCGCCACGTCCGCCGATACTGTCCAGGCGCCGTTGCAGGTCGGCCAGCAGCCCTTCGGTCTGCTGACGCGCGCTGGCTGCCTGCTCTTGGTCGCGACGCAGGTTGGTGCGCTCGGAGTCGAGGGCCGAATTGATGCGCTGGTCAATGGAGTTCTCGCGCTGGCGCAGTCGCTGGTTTTCTTCGCGCTGGGATTTGTTGTCCGAGAGCGCGGTCTGAAGCTCGGTGCGCAACTGCTTCACTTGGGCAACGAGCGTCGCCACGGTGTCGCGCGGGGTATCGCCCTCGATGCCCAGCGCCTTCATTTCCGCTGGCGTGAGCTTGGCGCCGGCATCCGCGGTCGGTGGTGCCGAAGTGCTGCCTCCCGAGAACAGCCGGATGGCGACGAACAGCACCAGCACGGCAACCGGGATCATCAGCCACTTCAGGAGTCCATTACTGCGCATGGCGGACCTCCTTGCGGTCGGTGCCATCCTGGGAACCGGCTTCCGGTTGCGGGAGATGCACGGCCGGGTCGAAGCGGTTGACCGCTGGTAGCAGCGATTGCGCAAGGCCACGCCCGCGCGTCACCAGGTACAGAACGGTCGTGTCCTCGGGCGTCCCGCGCGGGCCAAGCGCCTCGTGTTGGAAGGTGGCGGTGAGGAAATCGCCTTGCAGCACGCGCGGGTCCAGGGTGATCCAGCCGCTGCTGCTGTTGGTCAGGCGCACGGCGGTCACCCACTGGTCTTCCAGACACCATGACGCGAGCGCGACCGCGCGCACGGGCAGCGTCGGCATCAGCGTGCCGAGGTCGAGGTCACGGCGCAGGTTCACCCGCATGACGCTCGGCAGCGGCTCCACGGTGCGTAGCGGCGCGTAGAGGTTCTGTGCGGCAAAGCGCGTCAGGACAACCGACACCGGGGTCTCGCGTCGCGCCGCTCGCGCGCCGGCCTGGTCCTGGGCGCGCGCCGGAGCTTCGTTGTCATCGCCGGGCTGATCGCCATAGCGCGCCGGGGTGCTGTTGCCCTCGACGATGCGCACTGGTTCCAGCTCGGCTTCGCCGTCCTTGGCTGGCTCCGCCGCAATGTCCAGCAGGATCAGCGCGCCCGTGTCGGCGTCCTGCAATTGCAGCCGCGTGGGCTCGATCGGCTCACTAGCACGCAGGTACACCGCGCCGCCCGCGCTCTGCACCCGTAGGCGCTCGCCGACGCCCGCAGGTACGCCCACGCGGACGTTGCGGTCGATGAACACGATGCGCTCGTGGCCGACCTTCAGCGGCACCGCCAACGGCATACGTTCCCAGCGCAGGATCTCCACTGCCTGGACAGCAGGAGCGGCGGCCACGGCCAACAGCCCCAGCAGCGTGAGTACAGGATGCTTCATGGGGTTTCTCCTTGGGGCGCTTGCGGAGACAGGCCGCCAGACGCCGGGCGCGTTGGCTCCGGCGTGCTGATGCGCTGGGGCGCGCCCTCATAGCAGTCGAGCGCCAGGCCGAACGGGTTGCGGGCAGGATCGACGTCCACCCGCGTGACCTTCACTGGATAGCGCACCAGAGCGCGCTTGACTTGCTCGGCGCCGTAGTACTCGTCGGCGGTGATGTCCAGCGTCACCACCCAGTCGCGGTCGGAGACCACGCGCACGCGCGCCGTAGGGTCGTCGCCGTAGCCGCGGCCGGGGATTTCATAAATCCCGCGCACGCGCTGGCGCAGCTCGCCCGTGCTGCGGCGGTAGTCGTAGTCCGCGCGAAGGAAGGCCTGGCAGGACGGGGTGAGATACGGCGAGAGCGTGTGGAGGTTGCGCGCGTAGTCCTCTTCGCCATTCGTCGGCCAGCGGTTGAGCGTCTGGAACACGTAGAACGTGAACGCATAGACCGATTCGGGCGGCACTTCCCACCACTTCCTGGTACTGCCGGAGCGCAGGTCAGGCGGAACGTGGATGGTCAGATCGCGCGGAGCGCTCCACCAGCCGCCACCCATGACCAGGGCGACGATGACCAGGGCGCCAGCCCCCAGGCGAAGCGTCTTGATGTGCGCCTGCAGGTGGGTGATCTCGTTCTTGAAGCGGCTCATCGCGCGCTCCTTCGGGTGGTCCAGAAGCCGGAACGCGAGATCAGCACATGGCCGCCCACCCAACCCGCCATCAGTGGATGACGTGTCGCAATGCGCCATTGCAGTTGCCGATACAGCCAGGTGTCGGGACGCCCGCGTTTGAGGCGGCGAAGAATGCCGCCGCCGATGAACACGCCCAAGGCCACGCCCAGGACGACGAACGTGGGAGCTAGCGCGATCGTGCGGAACACCCACGACAGCGGCGCGCCGACCAGCAGGCCGGCGGCGCCGGACAAGCCGCAGCAGATCCACAGCTCGTCGGCGGTGAGGCCGCGCACGACAACGGGGTGGCGGTTGAGCCGGTGCGGAAGGAACGTCACGGTCCCGTCCGCACGGACGTGCTGCTGCTCAGACATACCGGCCTCGCCTTACAGGATGCCGGTGGCTTCGGTGAGCAGCCAGATGCCGATCACGAGCAGGACGGCGCCGATGGCGACCGTGAGGCCGAACTGGCCCCACGTCTTGCGGCCTGTGTGGATTTCCGCGTAGGTCCCGTAAGCGTGGTAGCACACGCCGATGAACATCGACGCCACCACCAGCAGGGCTACGAGCATGATGATGTCGTAGCCGTAGTTGCGGATCGTTTCCATGATGCCGTTGCCCGTGCCGCGGGTCGGGTTCTCCAATTGCGGCAGACCCTGCGCGAACGACAGCACGGGCAGCGCAGCGGCGCCCAGGGCCACGGCGGCGCGCTGGGCAAGACGGGAATTGAGGATGCGGTTTTGCATGGTCATGCCTTTCAGGTCAGGAGAGGAGGAAGAAAGTCAGGACGAGGTACATCGCGACGAATCGGATGCAGACGCCGAGGAACTGGCGCTGGTTGAGGCGGCTCTCGGACCACCCCACGTAGGCCGTTCGCATGGCCCAGACGCCCCAGACGAGCAGGACCGCGAACACGACGCCGACCAGGACGGTCGCCATCGCTGAAGGTGCGATGCCGCTGTTGGCTTGAAATGCCGAGACCTGGGCGCCGTTCATGGCTTGCCCTCCGCGGTCGTCGGCGGTGATGGCGGGACGACCCGCTCCGTGCGGTAGTCGCCGGCCAATTCGGACGGGTCGCGCGGCTGGGCGCGCGACGGTGTGAGATGGGCCTGGATGCCGGCGCGCACGCGCGCCAGGTCAGCCAGCAGCCTCGGGTAGTCGAAGTGGTAGCGCTCGCCCGGCTGGATGGGGGCATGCGCGGCGCTGTCGGCGACCGTGCGCTCCAGCGCGTCGAGTTGGCGCAGCGCTGCGACCAGCTCCTGACGCTGCGCTGGGGACTCGGCCAAGGCCATCGAGGACTGGCCCAACACAAGGGCCGTCACGAGAAAAGTGGGCACGCCGCGATGCGCGGCGCGCAGCCAGATCGGAGCCAACATCGCGCCATTCCTGTGTGATCAGCAATGGCTAGATCGTGGAGATCAGGGCTGTTTCAGGCCGCAAACAATAGGAACCTGCGGATGACCGGATTGATCGGCTAGAGGTACTTCTTGAAGCTGCCCGCAGTCAGGCTCACGGCCAGTCCCAGCAAGGCGGCGCTCGGCAACAGGATCAGCAATGGATGCACCGAGATCGGCAGTGCCAGGTACGTGATCCATGGCAGCACGGCCAGGGGCATAAGGCTGGCTTTCGCGCGGTGGTAGATGAACCCGGATTCGCGGCCCGCGCCGAACCTGCGCACGTCACGTCGCACCAGACCGTCAATCAGACCGACGAAAGCAGCCGTGAAGATCAGTGGCAGCGTGAGCACCAGGACCAGCAGGCGCACTAGGAAGGTCAGCGTCGTGAAGGCCGCGGCGATCAGGTAGCTCTCGGCCCAGACATAGGCTTGGCTGATGTAGTAGCGGAAGTTGCGCGCCTGCTCGTGGCTGGGCGCGCGGACGCGCTCGGCGGTCTGGCTCATGCGCGCCAGCAGCCCGGAGCGAACAAACACCCATTCGTAGCCTGTATCCACCAACTCGTGCGCCGTGCGCCCCGGCTCCTGCACGACCACGCTGCGCGTGAAGTGGTTGGACAGATGCCCAAGCTCGTACTGCAACATCTGCTGGGAATGGCGCCAGCCCTGGTCCTTCCAGAACAGGTGCATGCCGACGCACTCCACCACGATCGAGAACAGCAGCGAGCCGATCAGCACTCCAAGCAAGCGAAACGGCAAGGTGATGGTGCCGACGATCAGGCCCTGGCGCTGATTCTGCTCCCGCTGCGCGGTCGAGGCGGCGTCCTTCACGGCGCGGCCTCGTCGCCACTGTGGTCGGTGTCGGTGGCCACCGCAGCAGGCTCGGCTGGAGCAGCATCATCCAGCAGGTCATCGGGCAAGGCCGCATCCTGCAAGGCCGGGGAACTGGTGAACTCCCACCACTGCGTAGCCTCGCTGTAGCTCTGGCGCATGTACCCTGCCAGTTGTTGCAGGTCCGTCGGCATCACTTCATCCGGGTCTGGTAGCGGCAGCGGCATGCGAACCTTCCAAAGCTGGCCGCCCTGCAGCAGCGCGAAGCATTGGCCTTTTGGCAGGCCGACTACGTGCGATGGCTCGATCATCGGCACGCTGGACATGCTGATGCGGTCCTGGGTGTTCGACGTGAAATCCGTCGCGCCGCGGATGTCCGAACTGTCGGTTGCCCCGGAGACGATGGTAGTGGTATAGACCTCGACCTTCGGCAACTGCCGCGTCAGCAGTTCGGCAGTGGCAGTCTCGCGCACGCGCAGCATGAACAGGTTGTTGAAGTTGCCGATCACCTGGCCAGCTTTCGCGCGATTGCCGATGCGGGCCTCGATGTCCGAGAGGGTCTGCGTGTACGCGGTGACTTGCAGCCCGGCGCCGCCGCCTTTGTTGATAAGCGGCACGAATTCGTCACCCATGAGTTCATTGAATTCATCCGCATGGACGTTGATCGGTACGCGCGCGCCAGCCGAGGCGTCTGGCAGGCCATCGTCGATTCCGTGCTTGTAGATATGGCCCGCGACCGAAACCAGGTCGGAGAACATGGAGTTGCCGACCGCTGCGGCAACCTCGGCGTCGGACAGCGCGTCCAGTCCCACATAGACGATGGCGCGCTTCCTGATGACTTGCATCCAATCGAAGATCGGGCGCGGGTCGGCCAGGTCGGAATAGTTCGGTGCCAGGAGCTGCGCGATCTTGCCGCTGGTTAGCTTTTCCAACAACGGCAGCAATGACGCGACGATCTTGTCGAAGTAGGTCTTGTCGTACCGAACTGCCGAGCGCAGTCCGTCGAGCACCGGGTCGTAGTTGCGCGCCTGGGAGAGATACTGCTCCAGCGCAACCACGCGCTTCTCGCGCCCGATCATGTTGCGCGGGATGTTCTTCTCGTTGAGCTTGGCCTCGATCTGGACGATCACCTCCCAGGCCTTGGGCTCGGTCTTGGCGAAGTAGTGCTGGGCGTACTCGATAAACAGCGCGTCGATGTTGATGACGTGCCGCTGGATCAGCATGTAGTCCGGGCGCTGTCCCAGTTCCACCAGGGCACGAGCAATGATGTTGACGAAGCGCCACGCGAACTCCCTGAAGGCCGCGCTATTGCCTTCACCGGAGAGTTGCCCTGCGATACGGGTGGCGACTTCCGAGATGCGACCGAATCGGCCCACCGCGTTGTAGCGGGCGCTGATCTCCGGCCAGCCCAAGTGGAAGATGTAAAACTCGCCTTCACGGCCCGCGCGCTTGGCCTCGACATACATGCGCTTCAAGAGGTCCGCATCCCCTTTGGGGTCGATGACGATCACGACTTCGTGCTCGCCGGCAGCGCTCTTGCGGCGGATGTCCTGGGTCACGAACAACTCGGCCAGTCGCGTCTTGCCCACGCGCGTGGTGCCCAGCACCAGCGAGTGCCCGACACGCTCGCCGAGCGGAAGGCTGACGTCCACCTCGTCCGGTTCGATGCCGTGCAGGCGTGGCAGGCCGCCCACAGGCGGCAGCGGACGCACCGGGTTGAAAGGAGCATCCCAGCCCGTGAGCGCGGACAGCCGGGATAGCGGGAACGGCGCGAACTCCAGCCGCTCCTCCAGTCGCCGTGCCAGCCGGTAGGCAGGCGTCGGCTCGACGTATCGGCGGAACTCCGGCCGGTACGTCTGCATCAGCCTATGGGTGTGTTTTTGTTCCCACAGGAACCCGCGCCCGATGAAAAGCCGCTGCTGGCTGACGGGCACGTCCTTGCTCGTCATCACGTAGCGCGACAGGCGGCGGATGTTGCGTCGGTAGCGCAGGATCACGCGGGCATCGCGATAGCGGATCGCGCCGTAAGCGCCGAAAGCCAGCGCGCTGCCGACGCCCATCGACGGGCTCAGCGCGAGCGACCATGGGGCCACCAGGCACAGAAACGCGGCGCCTGCACACGCCGCGACGGTGTATAGCTCCACCGCTGGGCGTAGCAGAACCTCGACCGGCTGTTTCCCCGACATGGCTTCATTGCTCGATGCCGGTGGCCGTGATCAGCGCCGGGTAGTGCCGCAGCCCCAGGCGATCGGCCAGGTCGTCTCCGGCTACGGGCGCGAGCGGCACGCCCGGCACCAGGGCACGCAGCCGTGCCAGGCCCTGCGCGGTCTCGACATTGACCACGAGGCCGACCGCGCCGCGTTCGCGCAAAGCAACGCCGCGGCGCTGCAGCCAGGCCCGGGAGGCGTCGTCGTCGCCGATGACCACGAACGGCCGCAGGCCGGGCGCTTCGATCACGCGCCGCGCGACGGTGCCGGGCGTGAGCTTGGCGCTACGCACCGGCAGCATCGCTGCCTCGTCCGCGGGTGTGGCGGGAACCTGTGGCGTCGGAATGGGCGGCCGGCCCGGGACATCGGCGCGCGCCTGGAGGTTGAGGGCCTCGTAGTACGGCAGCGCCGACGTGCCACCGCGATCTTCGACCACGATCAGCGGATCGCCGGCACGCGATGCCAGCGGCAGACCTGCCAGCAGCACAAGCAGGCCCCGCAGGGCCAGATGGGATTTCGTCATGGGGAAGTCTCCTGGCGCGCGGCGAGCACCGCGGCGTTTGGATGTGCGCCCTGCACACGCGCGAGATGGCGCGACACGCTGCGCCGGTAGCGGGCGGCGGGCTCGCCGCCCGCAGGACGGTGGTAGCGGCCGATCGCGAGCAGCCAGTCTTCGCCGGACGTGTGCTGCTCGTTCAGGATTTCAGCGGCGATGGCGAGGTTTCGATACGGGTCCAGCAGGTCGCACGCGCTGGTGAAGCGATGCTTGTGGTAGCCGAGGTTGATCTGGACCAGGCCTGCATCGATGCGCGTGTGGGGCGTGGTACGCATTGCCTGTTGCAAGCCCGAGCAGGCGTCGGCGCGCGTGGCGAAGCGGCGCGACTGGCCGGCGACATTGAGGGACCACGGCCACGGCACGATGCGCCCGTTGCGTCGAACGCCGCTCTCCTGCAAGGCCACGGCGTAGAGCACGGTCGAGGGGATGCCCGCCTGCTGGGCGGCGAGCTGGTAGGCAGGTGGCGGAATCTCCTGGGCATGGACGGCGCAGGCGCACAGGCCGGTAGCGAGCACCAGTGCGCACAAGAGCTGCGAGAAGGAGGTGGCCGCTACGGCTGGCGCTGCCATTGGCCGTTCACCTCGCGCACAGCCGCGGGCAAGTCACCGGGCAGGCCCAGCGACAGCCAGCGGCCGCCGTCGTGGTTGAGGGTAATGCTGCCGCTGCGCACGCGCGCCGGGTCGATCTGCGCGCGCTTGGCCCAGTCGCGGATGCGTGCGTCGTCCTGGCGGCTGCCCACCATATACAGGTCGAACTCGGCACCCGAGGATTGCAGCCGCTGCACGAGCTGCCCACAGGCCGCGCAGCCGTCCTTGACGAACACCGCCATGCGACCGCTGCCGCGCGCGGTGCCGGTGCCCGGCCCGTCGTCGGGCAGGTTCACGCGCTGCATGCCGGGGTTCAGGCGCTGCCAGGCTTCGTCGTAGGCACGTTGGTAGGCGAGCAGCTTCTCGACGCGGCGTGCCTCGACTTGCACCTGCAGCTCTGCATAGCGCCGCCGTTCATCGTCGGTGCGTGCCTCGATGCCTAGGGCAGACAGCGGGTCCAGGTTTGGCGAGTAGATGCCCAGCGGCCCATCCATCAGCTCGCGGTAACGCGCCCATTCCTGGGGTTGGAGCCCCCAGTTGCTTGCTACTCGGTCGTCCAGGACGCGGGCGGCCAGCGGGCGCTCCTGGCTCTGCGCATTGCGGGCTGGAGCTGTGGCTGGCTGTTGCGCCCACGCGGGCCACTGGACTGAAGCCAGTAGGAGTGCGGAAAGGATGATCGACGGCTTCATGTCGTGTGCTCCGATCAGGGAATCGCCACGCGACGGATCTGTTCGCCGGCTTGGAACACCGCAGCGCTGCCATCGATTGCCTGCAAGCGCCATGGACCGACCGCATCACCGGGCAACAGCACCTGAAGCTGGTCGGGCGTGAAGTCCCCGCTGCTCGGCGCGACGGACACACTGAGCTGGCCGGCGCGCAGTTCGGCGCCGACGATGCGGAACGGCAGTGGCGGCGGTTCAGGCTTGGCGGCGGGCTTGCTCGATGTGCGCGGCTGGGCGGGTGTTGCTGCACGCGCGGCGGTCTGACGCGTCTTGATCTGCTCGATCTCCGCGCGCAGCGCCTGAAGGTCGTCGGCTGCTGCGTAGCTGCTCAATGTCTTCTCAACTTGGGAAGCGCGTGCTTCCAGGATTTGGCGGGTGTCTTTGAGGTCCGCCGCCGTTGCGACCTGCGGACGCTGCTGGATGGTTCCGATGGTCTCGGCCAAGGCCACCGCCTGCGCTTCGAGGCGTTGCAAACGGGAGTCGAGCCGTTCCTCGTCGGCCTGGTCGCTCATCGCCTGGTAGCCGAGGGCCACGATGACGCTGAGACCGAGCAGCCAGAGCCAGAGCAGGCTTTGCGCCACCACGGCGGCAGCCGGGCGCCGCGAAGATTGGGGAGTGTTCATGGCTGGCCGCCTGGAATGGAGGGCATCAGTGGGAAGGTCTGCACCGCATCGGCGGCGGCCGGTTCAGGCATGGATTCGACGGCCATGCTGTCGCCGGGCCGCTCGAAGCAAATTTGTCGTGCGCGGTCATCCGCGTGCAGTTCCCAGGCCGGACCAGCTAGGGTGATCAGCGCGTCGCGCAAGGTCATGGGACCGAGATGCAGGTGCGCCGCCGGCAGCGGCAGCGCATACAACTCGATCACGGCATGTGCCGTTTGACACAGGCTGTAGCCGCTGCGCTTGAGCACGTGCCGCAGCCCATCGCCGACCGTGACGCGGGCATCCGCCGGCATCGAAACATCGATGGTCTGCAACAGCAGGTCGCGCTGCGCCGCCGTGGGGGCCAGCTCGACCAACGTGTAGCGCCCATAGCGCACAACGGGGATGTACTCGGGCGCTTCGGGTTCGGGCGCGATCGAGACTTCCTCGAAGGCATCGGGTGCGTGCGGCGCAGTCGTTGTCGCGCAGCCGCCAGCCAGTACCGACCAAAGCAGGCCGAGAAATCCCGTCAGCAGGCGGCGTTCGGGATGGTGAAACCAGGGTGGAGAGGGGCACATAGCTCGGCGTCCTGAAACATCGAGCCCTCACCATCGCCGCTGGGGTCGTGCGCGGCAGCAAACAATGCGAATCACGCCCCGTCCGATTTTCCGACAGCCTCCCTCCAAAGAAAAAGGCCCCCGAAGGGGCCAATGAGAGCGCAGGTCGGACCCTGCCGAATCAACCCCGAGCCAGCTTCAGGCCAGGATCGACCTGTGCCAGTTGGGCATGCGCCCAGCAGCGCACGAGTTGGCCGTTCTCGCCGAGCGGCCGGTCCGCCATCGCCACCGAGTACTCGTCGGTATCGCTGGTGTCGTAGCAGACGACTTTGATCTCGCCGGTGTCGCAGCGGATGGAGTGGATCTGGCCGTCGGTCATATCGACCACGACGACCTGCGGGACAAGACCCAGTTCGCGGGCGGCCGACAGGATGGGGCCATATTCGGCAGCGTCGAAGCAGACGAACGGCCCTTCGTACCGGGCTTCTTCGGCCAGATCCTTGGCTTTGTGGTAGTGAGCACCCTGGTCGTATTCCTCCTGGGTGGTTCTGACCTTGAAGACCGGCATGTTGGGGGTGCCGGAAGCATCGACGCAGGCGACAGCGACTTGCATCTCGATCTCGCCGCCTTCAGCAGGCTCGGTCGGAGGGATGACAGCCTGACTCTCGGGTTCTTCGTCGGCCATACCCATGCGCTCGCGCATCTCGTCGGCGAATGCCTCGGGAGCCATCAGGCCGTAGCGCGCCAGGCGCACGGGGATGTCTTCAGCGTTCAGATTGCCGTCTTCGATGCGCTGCCGCATGAAGGAGGCGATCTCGGTTACCAGGGTGTCACTCTCAGCTTCCGAGGGCTGCTCGGACACATCGATCGACCACTTATCCACTTCCGCGGCGGTCTCGCCGGTCAGCAGACCCTCATCGATGGCGTATTCGCACATGCTGCGCAGCCGTGCCAGCATTTCCGATTCGGCCTCGCCGTTGAGCAGGTAAGTCACGTCCAGCGTGAGGCGAGCACTGACGACTTTGGTCGTTGCTTGGGTATTGGTGTTCATGGAAATCTCCTTGGGATCGAAAAAGCGCAGCCACGCCCACGGAGACCGTGGACGTGGCTGCAAGGTGGGAACAGCGGAAAGCCGGCGGCGTTAGGCCAGCGTTGGCGTGGGGATCAGGCGGCGACCAGTTGCCGGGCCAGTGCGACCTCGACCGAATCACCATCCTGGTTCAGGACGTCCAACCCTGATTCGGGCACGTCGCCCGAGGTGGACTGCGAGACCATGATCTTCTTGGCCATCAGTTCGAGGCAGGTCATCTGCGAGGAGCCGGCGTAGCCAAGGTAGATCACGCGCACGGGTTGCTTCTGCCCGATGCGCCAGGAGCGGCGTGCCGCCTGCTGCAGCGAGTACACGTTGTAGCCCGACTGCATGAACACGATCGTCGGAAACTCCAACAGGTCCAGTCCCGTTTTAACCAGCTCGGGGTTGGTGATGAGCACATCGATGCCACGGTCCAGTTGTTCGGCGATCCAGTCCTCGCGGCGGCTGGCATCCACGCTTGCGCGCAGCACCGCCACCTTGAAGCCTTCCTGCTCCAGCAGCACCTTCAACCGGCTGGTCGTGTCGCGCGTGCCGGTATAGACCGTGTAGGCCAGCACCTTGCGGCCCTGCGCCTTCTCCTCTTTGCAGATGTCGATCAGCTCACGCTCCTTGGGGCTGATCTCGAACTCATTGAACTGAGCCGGGACGAACGCCAAGGTGTTGCGCGTGCGCGGATGCACCACGGTCTCCGACCGGAAGCAGCAATCTGGCCAGGCCAGTAGCACGTTGAGCACCACACCCAGCAAGGTCGTATCGCGTCGTGCAAGAGCCTGTTTCAGCTCCGCGGTCAGCCGACCCGCCAGATCGCGGTAGGCCGCGGCTTGCGCCGTGTCCATCGCGACTTCGCGGAACTCCTCGTCATACGGCGGCAGGACGTTGCCGCCGATGTCCTTGAGCTTGAGGAAGATCGTGAACGGCAGGATGCAGCGCAAGACGCCCTTGGGGCCGAAGCCCGGGGCCTTGACCGTGCGCACCGATACCTTGGTGCCCTTGGCCGTCTTGTGCGCCGTGCCGGTGCTCTCGGAGTAGATGTCCTTCAAGACCCCGTGATCGCGCATGAACGCCATCGCGGCCGAGGTCATGCTGCCGCTCGTGGTCGGGCGGTAGCCGTCTTCGATCATCCGCCCCGGAAGGGCTCGGAACAGCAGGTAGAACAGGTCGTCCCCGTAGCCGCCCATCAGCGTGCCAGTCAGCAGCAAGGTCTTGCGAGCCTTCGCTGCCAGCACGCCCATGGCCTGGCCTTGGGCACTGCCGCCGTTCTTGTACTCGTGCGCCTCATCGGCGATGAGCAGGTCGAACGTGCCTTGCGGCAGGTAGCGTTTGATGAACTCGGACGGCTGGTAGCCGCCTTCGCCAAAGCCGAACTCCATGTTGGCCATCGCACGTTCCATGCGGGTGGCCTGACGGTCGGAAAACACCAGCTCGCCGTTGCCGTCCATGAGGTTGATGAACTCATGGATGTTGTCGCCGAGCATCGAGGCCAGGAAGCCGTCTCCGAACTTCTGCATCAGCTTCTGCGCGGTGACTGCCCCGATGGTCGGGATGCGCTTCAAGGCTTTCAGCACGGCCGAGGACTGGTCGCTGCCGGACAGGCTGCGTGGGCGGATCAGCGTCCACAGGGGCGCTGCGCAATGGCTGCACTTCCTGCGGTACTCCTCGGCTTCGAGCGCGACCGGGTTGACCGGCTCGCCGTCGAGGTCGGTGATGACCGTGCCGCAGTCCGGGCAGGCCGCCACGTCGCCGTGGCGGGTGCGCCGCTGGGTGAAGACAGGCTTCCAGTGGAACCCCATCCGCATCCTGACGCGCCCCAGGACAAAGAACTCCTGGCCGGTCGGCTGCACACCCAACTGCTCGCGCAGCTTGATGAGCTTGACCAAGGTATCGGGGCCGTTGAGCACCCAGACCTTCGCGCCCGCTACTGTCTCCTGGATCTCGCGCCGCCACTTGTAAACAAGGTGCGGGGGCGAGAGAACCAAGGTCCGGCGGTAGCCTTCGGCGTTGAGCACAGCGGCCGTGGCGATGCCGACGGTCGTCTTGCCGCAGCCCATCTCGCCATTGACGATCGCGGCGCGCTCGCCACGGTCAATCAGCAGCTCCGCGGCGGCGTGGACGACTTCGGCCTGGGCCTGGAACAGCTTGCGCTTGAGGCTGGCGACGATGAGCTGGCGATGTGCTTGCGGTTGGCCGGTATAGACCGGCGGGTTGGCGCTGTTGAGGGCGTCGAGCAGTTCGTCGCCGAACTCGCCGACGAAATCCTGAAGGCTCAGGGTCAGAGGGGAAGATTCCGCGTCGAGCAGTTCGCCCTGTACGGGCGCGGCTTCAGCGGCATTGGTTTCGAGATCGAGGGACATGGTGATGCTCCAAAGAAAAAGGGGCATGCACCACCCCCAGCGGGGCAGTGGCATGCCCCGTGGTGGGAAGTAAATCGACGCGTGGCCGACGGTGGTTGAAGGTGCTGGCCTGGGTGGCCAGCGGCTGAACCGTGCTCAGTCCTCGGACGGCAGAACGATGACGGTGACGTGGCGCTCCGCGTCGGTAACGATGCGAATGGCCAGCCCCGGATGGATCACGTAGTGCGATGCCAGCGATGCGCCTGATTGAAGCGCGGTGCTGTTGGCCTGCCATTGCTGGACGTTGACGTCGCCCCAGTCGCCACGGGTGTGGCGCCTGAAGTACGGGATCGGGTCGAGGCGACCCGAGCGGACCAGGCGGTCAATGCCTTTGCTGAAGATAAGCGCCCCGATGGGGAACGCCAGGTTCTGACAGTAGGTTTCGATGCGATGTGATGCCATGGGCTCCTCCTTGATGAGTCATTGAGCAACGACACCCCTGCCGGAGTGAAGTGGCTCCGTCAGGAGAATGAGGATGACGATGTGGGGACGTCAGATCAGGTCCCGCTCTTCGGGAAGCTGGATCACCGTGGTCTGGTGGTCCTCGCTGGTCTTGACGATTAGCGCCAGGTCCGGCGTGATCCTGAACTGCGAGATCATCAGGTTGTCCTGTTGGATCGCCACGTCGTTGGCTTGGCGTGTGGCCTCATCGATCTCGCCCCAGTCCCCGCGCACATGGCGCTGGACATAGGCTAAGGGGTCGATCAGGCCTCTTCGGGCCAGCCAATGCACCTTCTCGCTCAACTTCAACGTACTCGGTGCGAACAACGGTTGCTTGTGCGGCGCTGGCCGCTTGAACGGATTCGGGAACATGGTGTTTCTCCTTCGATGTGGTACAGCAGGACGGCAGCGCGTCCGGTGGATCAGCGGATGGTCAACACCTCGCCCCGTGTCGCGGAGCCAGGCGTCATGTCCCACGCGCGGATGACGGGCACAAACTTGTCGGTGAGGATGCGGGTCTCGGCGATGGAGCCGTCTTCGCGTTCGGTGAATTCCCGCTGGAGCGTTTTGTCCTTGTGGGTGTCACCTTTGACGACGAGCACGCGCCCCGTCTGGGAGCGCACAACGCCGGAGATCGCGCCCGCGGCCAAGGCCAGGGCGAGATGCCAGTGGGACAAGGCTCGCGCCGGTGGACGCAGCGACTGCTGCGCGGCCCCCAAGTGCGTGTCCAGCGACGGCCAGAGGCCTTGCAGCCTGCCAACCTCGTCGGCGAACTGTTCAGGCTCCATCGTCACGCGGAAGAAATGCTCCGGCTCGGCCGGACTGGCGGGGACGATGTATGGCAGGAACGGCCACTCGCTCGGAAGTTCCTCGGCTTCGACTTCGCCAAGCCCAACCTGCAGCAGCAGGTTGCGCACGGCCTTGACGCCATCGGGGGCCTGCTCGCGCTGGCGCACCCTTCGGCCAAAGATCACCACCTGCTTGAACTGCGTTTCCACCGCTCGGTAGATCCGCAGATCGGTGTAGTGGCGTGTCAGCCAACCAACCAGCTCCGCGTCGAGCACGTAGCCGGGGACGATGAAGACCAGCATGCCGCCGTACTGCAGCAGCGACAGCGAACGCTGATAGAACAGCTTTTCGAGGCGGGCACGTCCCTGACCTTGATAGCCGATGTTGCCGTTGACGTCCTTGGACAGGTCGCCATACGGCGGGTTGAGCCAGAGCAACCCGAAGGACTGTTTGGAGACCATCGTGTCCATCAGGTCCGCGTGCAGGCAGTGATCGACCAAGCCTCGGGCATGGCGTGCCCGCTCCGCGTCGAACTCGACCGCGAATGCCTTGGCCTGGTCACGCCCGAGGGCATAGGCGGCTTCGGCGATCGCCACGCCTTCGCCGGCGCAGGGATCGAGGATGCACATCGGCCCGTCGCTGGGCATCAGTGCGTTGAGGGCTCTTTCGAGCGTGGGTTCGTCGGTCGGGTAGTACCCGTTCTTGGCGAAATTGCGGGCGAGCCGCGGGAACATGAGGGCCATGGAAGTCTCCTGGTTGGCGGGGATGAAAGACGGAAGCACGCCGAGACGTGCCTCCGAGGGGGTCAAGCCGCTACCGCTTCCGGCGTCCAAATCTTGGTCGGATAGGGATAGGCGGTGAGCGCGTCACTGCGGATCAGGGAGCCCAGCGCCAGGGTCAGCGCCGGCACGTCGATGGCGAGCCGATGGCCTTCCAGCGGCCCGAGGGCGAACGGAAGGCGGGCCAGCATCTCGCGGCTTTGCAGCAGTTCCAGCACGGTCTCGCGCCAGTGGTCGAGTAGCGGCAACGGGCAGGTGTCCCGCACCAGCATCCACAGGCGGTCAAGCCGGTGGGCGCTGTCGCGCGGCAGCAGTGCCAATGCGCTGGCGTTGGCCTTGTCGGGCTTGACGCAGCGCCGGTCGAACAGCCACACGTTGGACAGCGAACCGAACAGCGTTCGCCGGTAGGCGCGGGTCATGCGCTTTTCCAGGCGATCGACGTTGCCGATGAACACCGGGACGCTGCCGCCCTGGTCGGTGATGACGTGGAACTGGTCCAGTCCCTGCTCGTCGCGCCCGAGGGTCAGGCGAGCGAGGAATTGCTGGACGGCGGTGTCGCGTGCCCAGATGGACAGGAAGATCAGGTTGCCCTGGTCATCGCCAACGCAGGCGTCGGCCATCACGTCCGGGCATTCGTCGATGCGGTACAGCGTGGAAGAAGTGTTTGCGGGCATGGTGGTGTCCTCGGATGAGCGGGAACAGCACCGCCTGTCGGGGCAGGTACTGCCCCGGGGGGGGGGGGGAAGAAAACCGCTCAGTCCGGCTCGAACTGCCGGGTGTGCGGGTTGAAGTGAAGCGCCTCGTCCACCGCGGTGATCGGCGTGAAGCCGTCCAGGTAGATGTTGTTGAGGTACTGGTCGCGATAGGTCAGCGCCTGCCGTGCCTGCTCCTCGGTGAGGCCGTTGTCGATGAAGTACGCCAGCATTTCCTCGTCGGAGGAAACTTCGTCGTTGGACAAACTGCCTTCAACGAGCTTTAACAGCGAGGCGGGGAGCGCAGCCAGGATCGGGTCCATGTTGGTTCCTCCTGGCTCAGGCCAATAGTGCCGCGGCGGGTGCCGTGGCAACCGTGGGTGTACGACGCCGCGCGTGGTAGGCGCGAACGCCTGCACGCCAGTCGGCGGACTGCTCCGGTGCGAGGTCCAGATAGGACAGCGGGCACGAGTAGTAGTACGGGTGCATGGACTCGTCCAGCGGCTTGTAGCCCCACTGGTTGCCGCTGCGCTCCAGAAGATCGCAGCGGATGTAGCGCAGGGACTGGCCCGGTGCGAGATCACGATGCACGCCTTCGGCCCTGGCCGTCACTTCCGCGACGGACCAGAGGACGTTGCCGCGCAGCGTGTGGGCGATGACCTTCACGCTGGCGCGCTCGGTCTCCTGCGGTGCGATCAGTTCGGCGATCAGTTCAGACCGCGATTGGGGAGAGAAATACCAGCCCATGAGAGGCCTCCTGAAGAAGTAGAGCCAGAGGCCTCCCCGTGGGGAAGAACCCCCAGCGGGTGATGGAATGCCGCGTGTGCGGCGATGGAATGCAGTGCGGGCTAGGAACCGCAACCGGCCGGGCAGCAACCCAGCGTGATCCCATGCGAACAGCAGCCGTTTTCAGCGAGCCAGTCCTGGGTTTCCTGCCGTTCGGCAGGTGTTGCGTAGTCCCATTCCTGGGTCGCGATTTCCAGCGCATGAACGCGCTGGCTTTCCGGCAATCGACTGGCTTGCGCGTCGATCTCCGAGCTGAAAAGCGTGACCCAGTGATCCCAGGACAGGCCGCAACCACGTTGGGCATGCTCGGCGGCCGTCTTGCAAACGGCGCGCCACGCGGTTTCGTCCAGCGCGGAACGGGGTGTATCGCAAGTGATGGTGGACATGATGGAGACCTCCAGAAGAAAGCCGAGGCCACCCCCGCATGGGGAAGGAACCCCAGCGGGTGGATGAAGAACACCGCGGATGCGGTGTCTGCAATCACGCAGGTTGCAGTTCGGCCTGGCGGCTCCACTCCTGCGTCTTGAAGTCCAGCGCGTAGCCCAGTTCGCCCAGGCGGGCGATCTGGGCGCGCAGGGCGCGGCGGTCGATGGTCGAATCCAGCTTCACAGACTCGCCCAGCGGCCACAACAGGCCGAACAGCGCGGCGTCGCCATCCTCGGTGCTGCCGGGGGCAGCAGCCGCAGCAGGCGGCGCGTCCACGCCGAAGGGCGTGGTATCGACCAGCGGGTCCGCGGACGTCTGCACGGGTGCAGGTTTGGCGGACCTGGATGCCTTGGCGGGTTTGGCCGGCGTTGTCGCAGGCTGTGTCCCTTGATCTTCATCGAGCGGATCGACTTCCTGCGGGGCGAAGCTATGTGCTTCGGCCTTGCTCAGCTTGTCGATGCCGAAAAGTGTCATACCGTCCAGGTTGGCGCGCATCTCGAAACGCATGCTGCCGTCGCTGATCGGATAGCCTTTGAGGAAGATGTAGCGAAGGACGAACTCCCCTTGATACTTGCCCTCGGGGTATTGCTCCAACTCCGCGTCTTTAATCGTGAATTTTCCGAGTTGGCATTCGAGCTTGCCAACATTGAACTTTCCGTTGCGGCCATGAATGGTGCGCAGCGCGAGCTGGCCCGGGACGATGATGGGAGTGGCCGATTTCTCGGGTGCCGATGTGACTGCCATGATGCTTCTCCTTGAGGAATAGGAAAAAGGCAAGGCCCCGTGAGGGGCCATGCCGGATCAGAACGAAGCAGCCAATGCCGGCTCCTGCTCTTCGACTTCACCTGCGGGCTCGCGCTCGGCGGGCTCGATAGGCTGGTCGGCAGCGGTGTCGGCGGCGTCCTCGGCTTCGGGCGCGGGTGCGTCCTCGGCCTGCGACTCCTCGGCTTGCGCCTGGCTCGTCGGATAGACCTGGGTGCCGTCGATCTTGATCAGACCGATGTGGATCAGCGTCGATTCCAGGCTCGCTCCCGGCTCCCCGGCGCGCTCACCCTTGGTGCGGATGTACGGATCGATCTTCATGTCGTTCAACTTGAAGGCGATCAGCACCTTGCGGTCCCCTTCGATGGCCTGCACGCACCGGCGAACCAGGTGCTCGGCTTCAGGGGTGGCGACGATGGTGTCGAAGTACCGATAGTCCGGTTCACCGACAGGCCCGGCCAGAGCCGCGACGCAGCACGACAGGAACGGATCGCCATCCTTGGGGGTGACGTCCTTCGGACGGCTGAGGTAGCCGATGCCGCGGGTGATCAGCTCGTGCTGCTTGATGGAAGCCAGTTCGGCCCGGTCAAGCGGCTCGGCCTTGAGCAGTCGCGCCTTGAGGGACGCGGCGGCTTCACCCTTGCGCTCGCCCTTGTCGCGGATGTACGCATCGCCCCACAGGTCGCCGAGGCGGAAGCGCACCAGCGGGCGCTGCTTGGGATCGTCAACGCCGATGTAGCGCTGGACGAGGTTCTTGGCCTCGGCACCCGAGACCTTGACGTCGAAGTAGCGGTAGCTGGGGTCCCTGGCGGGGCCGACCAGCGCGGCAACGGTGCATGCCAGGAAAGGCTGCGCACGGCGGCCGCCCCGGACAGGCACTTCACGGACACGCTGGATGTAGCCGATGCCCGAGGTGTGGAGGTCGAAATACGATTTCTCGTTGGACGTGGTGTTCATGGTGAATCTCCATAGGGAAGAAGCGGAGACACACCAGCCCCACGCATGCGGGGAAAGGTGCGTAACCCCGCGGTGGGTCGATAAGGCGAAAGCATCCGCCACCAGAGACTGGTGGCCGCTCGCGGATGGATGCGGTGCGAGCTGGCTCGGTCACGCAGTGGGAACTGCGACGCAACCTTGAAGACCGATGGTTGCTTGGCATGTCGCTGACAACGTCAGCAGGCATGGGGTCAGCATGGCCGGGCCTCGCGCGCGCGACAGCAATCAATCGGCATCCGGGCGCTTCCCATTTTTTCCAGGCTGCCCAGTTCCGCCCAAAAGAAAGCCCCCGAAATGGGGGCTTCAAGGGGTATGCGGACATTTTTGGACTACGCCGATTCCACCGCCGCCAGCGACAGATACGTAGCGGTGGCGGACAGCTCCAGATCATCTGAGCTTTGCAGAATGCGAGTGAAAACGCTGTCTTTCGGGTCGAAGAACTCGCCGAAGTCGTCGCCGCCAAGCTCGGCGCGTGCCAGTTCCCACCAGTCATCGAACGGGTCGGTATCCGGGTTGCAGCCGACGGCATAGGCCAGCAGCTTCACGCGGCCATCGGGGCGGCGCTCTCCGCGCTCGGCGAGGAAGTACACGCCCTGGTCCTTGGCCAGGGCGACGCGGCATTGGTTGGCGATGGCTTCGGCAAGCACGGGGCGCAGGTCGGAGCCTCTGAATCGCAGTGACATGGTTGAAATCTCCTGTATGGATGAAGAAAAAAGCCCTCCACCGAAACGGATGGAAGGCTTGTGGGGCAGTCGCCGGTAGGCTGTGGACTGATCAGTCGTGCCGCTAGGCTTCCTGTCTGGCACGTCAGGCTGGAACCGCCTGACGTTGCCGAAAGGCTTTGGCGTCGATCACGCTCACGTCGATCAGGCGCCAGCGCCCGTCGTCGATGAGCCGCTCCAGCACTTCACCGAGCATGTCGAAATACACCTCGTCGTGCCTATCGACCAACTCACCGTCGCGGTGCAGCTCCACCACGTAGGTGTCGCCGCCACGGTCGTAGAGGATCGTCACCTGACCCTCGAACTTGGTGGTTGAGACCGTGAAGCTGATCGCCGGCGGGGTCTCGATGATCCTGGAGGGCTTGGGATCGACCCAGGCGAAGTCGCGGGCACCTGCATCGACCAGCATGTGGGTGATGCACCGGAACCCGTCGGGCGCGGGCATCTCCTCCAACTGCTCGATGAGTTGGCCCAGCTCCATGCACTGCGGCTCGGGAATGGGCAGCTTGGCGGGTGCTTTGCCAAGGATATGCCTCGTGATGGTGTAAGGCGTGCCATCCGAAGTCTTCTCGGTGACGACTTCCGGGGTGTCCGCGCGAAGCCCGTCGAAACGTCGCCGGGCGTAGGGTTGGACATGGACCTTGGCGCCCTCGCTGGGAACGGTGGTCACCAGGTTGGGATCGAGCACGGCGAACTCGGAAGGCTTGAGCTTGACGACGATGGCATCGTCGGTCGCGGAGACTACCTTGCCGTTGAAGGGCTGAGGGTCAATGGCGAAGCCCAACGTCGAGGACTGCGGCTGATCATCGAATACGCGGTATTTGAACGAACGCACGTTGCGAGGGACATGGCCCGCGACAAGCGAAGGCATCATGGATTTGATGAGGGAACGGTCCATGGGAATCTCCTTGAGGAAGAACAAGGGATTCCCCGCCCGCAAGGGAGAGGTCCCTTGTGGGTGGCGTGAACGGACGGGGTACGTCCATAGGAAGAAACGACCAGCACGGTTTCCCGCACTTGCAGCCTTGAAGGTCTCGGCTGCCAGGGCATGTGTCGGCAACGCCGACGAACATGGAGCAAGGATGGCTCTGGAATGGGCGGCCTGCCTGCAAGAAATCGCACAGCGTCGCACCCGCTTTCCTGCGCTGCGGACAAGAAAAAGCCCCTCGAAAAGGGGCTTGGTTGGGTCAGGCTTCGTACACGAAGTAGTGCTCGCGCTGACGTGGGAAGAAGACATGCTTCCATGTATCGCCGCTGGTGTTGCCACCGTCGAAGACGACCATTTCGTAGTCGTCAATGTCGGTGTCCACCAGGTCGGCGCTGGCGATATGGCGCATGTGCAGCGTGCCGCTCATGCGCTCGAATACCAGGATCTGGCCGATGGCGTCGTCCTGGCCCATGGCATTGACGCAGGCGCCGAGCTGGTGCTCGAAGTCTGGCGTGCGCGAGATGAGGTCGGGGAACATGAGGTTGCTCCTATGAAAATGGACCAGCCCGGCTCCGGGAGGGAGACGGGCCGGTATGGGGGAGAACAAAGAGGAAGGATGTTGCGTCGAGCGGCTGCTAGGATTCGGCCAACGGCAGGCCCAACAGCACGGGTGCGTCGGCGTCGAGAATCAGGATGCGCACGTCGGCCTGGCCAGCCAGTTCAATGACGTTCGCCAGGTCATCCGGCATACCCTTGCTTCGGTGCTCCTGGCGAAGCTGCTCCGCACTGATGCCCTCGGCGTGGTCCAGGTTCTTGTCCGTCCAGGGAGTGGAGATCAGCTTGATGCCGATCGCCGGGCTGTACGGAACCCGGAACGCGATGAACAGGAATGCCTCCGGCGTAGCGAGGTCTGCCAGGTTGGCGAGGTATTGGCCGGTTTCTTGGCTGATGTGTGCGCTGCTGATTTCCCAGCACCGGCTGTAGTAGCCGGTCTCGAAACTCAGGCGCTGTACGACTTCCCGCGCTGCCTCTGCCGAATAGGCGTCGCCGACGTGGATGGGGCGACCGTCGAAGTCGTCGCCATGGATGGCATAGACCACGGCACCGATTACACCTTCGCCGCTGACACCTTCTGCGGTATCGCATTCGGCCAGCACCTCGGCACTCACGGGTTCGGGACCATTCCTGACCACGGCGAAATCGCTGGTGACGATGCACGAGGATGAAATCAGTTCCTCGTCGGAAAAGTGCTTTTGACTCGCGTGGATGATTCGCCAGACATGCGGGCTTCCGTCGTCGTAGCCGATGCACAGCGTGCGGACGATTTTCAGATTCCAGTAGCCGCGGAGAAAGGGATTGGGTTTCTGGGACATGGGAACTCTCCAGATTTGAATATTGGGGCCAATCTCCGCCACCGGGAATTGGACCCGGCGGGTTGAAAGTGGAAAATGCGTCAGTCGGCGCTGATCGTTGGCGTCTGAACCAGCCGTTCGGCGATGCGATGGCGCACATTTAGGCGAAATTGCTCATCGGTGATGCCGGCAAGCAGGTTGGCGGCCTCCAGCGCGATCAACGCTGAGGCCTCTTCGATGTCGGCGGCCAGGATGGTGTTGCGCAGTTGATCGCCGAGTTGAAGCGCCTGCGAGGACGTTCTGAAGACCTGGACCTCACGGCTCAGGTAGCAGCCGTTGCCGCCGAACTCGAATAGCCTTGGCTTGCTGCAATACCAGCAGCCCTCAAACTGGATGGCGGTCAGGTTATGGCCGTCATCGAAGCGGGTAGCGATCAGAAGCAGGGCTTCCAGGTCGGCGCCGTCCTCGAATTGGTGGTGCTCGATCAGGTTCTCCAGCTCCCCGTCCTGGTCAGCACCGAAGTGCGCGGCCAGCCGTTCAAGCAGAGGCGGAATCGACAACTCTTCGTCGTCGGGCATGGGGATGCCGAGTTGTGTGGCCAGATTTTCCAGACCGTCCAGCACATCTGTCCAGCGTGGATCATTGGTTTCGGCGATCTGGGCGATGTAGGCCTGCCCATTGCCGGGATGGTTTTCGTCGAGCGCGAAAGCACCGAACAGTGCCTTGATGACGGGAGTAACGCGGTTGAGCACGAGAACGCCCGTGCCTTCGTAGTAGTTGTTTGCCATGCTGGCTCCTTTCGAGAAGAGCGGAGCCAGCCCATGCGGACGATGGCATCCGCAGGGAATAGCCCAAGGCCGTTGGCGTCGGGCGATGGGGAAGAAAAATTGAGGGACATGGCCTTATGGGCGCATGTCCCTCACGGGGGGATCGAGAGGACAGTGGCGTGCCGGAGACCGGCTCACCAACCGCTGTAGTTCACCAGCAGGTCGGCGATGACCTTGCGGCGTTCCAGATCGAGACCGTCGAAGTCCGACAGCCCGTGGAAGCGGCAGCGCTTG
This sequence comes from Delftia sp. WY8, assembly GCF_018437695.1. Taxonomy (NCBI): domain Bacteria; kingdom Pseudomonadati; phylum Pseudomonadota; class Betaproteobacteria; order Burkholderiales; family Comamonadaceae; genus Delftia; species Delftia sp. WY8. Next base: position 1,154,063 of record NZ_CP049795.1, on the reverse strand, counting down.
AGCATGGCACCGCCCTCGCGCGCGTTGTAGAAGCTGACCATGGCGGACAGGAACATGCGTTCGCCGCTGCTCAGGACGCCGAGGGCATCGTTGAGCCGCAGCATGTCGGGACGCAAATCCCACTTGGTGTTGGCCTGGTTCAGGCCTTCACGGGTGCCGTCGCCGAACCACTCGGGACCAGCAATCTCGACACCGCGCTTCCAGGCCTCGAAGAAGGCTTGGGGCGCGGCAGCGAAATGCTGCTCTTCCCGCATGATCTGATCGACGACTTCCCGCGGCAGTAGCTGGTTCATGACGTGATTTCTCCAGTTGGATCAGGGAATGGCGAGCTGGGACCAGCCGCCTCTTTCGAGGGCGCGTTGAGCCGCGGCATAGCTGCGGAAGTACTCGCGGGATTCCCGCGAAACGGGACCTTCGGTATCGCGCGTGCCGATGTAGTGGCCGGCGGCGCTTTGCAAGACTTCGAGCGGCAGGAACTTGCCGCAGTAGGTCAGGGCCAACTGGCCGAAAGAGGCTTGCTGGGACATGGACGGGCTCCTTGGAAAAGCGGGGCCTTGTCCCTCACGGGATGGCAGCTCCCGCACGCGGTTGATAAAAAGCATCAGCGTCACGGGGACGCTCATCCGCAGAATTGATGCGATGCGGACTGGTGGGTGACGCGGGAGAGACCCGCGGCAGCCTGGAACCCTGGCTGCTGGCATGTGCTGACGAATCAGCGAACATGCAGGCAGCTTCGTGCGAGGGCTGCGCCGCGTCAGTTGGAAAACGGCATTCGGCCCAGCCCCGATTGATGAGCACAGGAAAAGAAAAGCCCCGCATCGAGTACGGGGCTGTCAGGAGGGTGCGGTGGCGCTGGGTCAATCGGGCTTGTCGCCCAGGACATGCTGCTTCCACAGGTCGAATGCCCGCTCGGGCGGAAGCTCGGCGAGGATGACGATGGGCTGGGCCTGCCTGGTGCGCAGCGAAGCGAAGTACGCCTTGCGGTCGGCGATAGCCTTGAGCTTGATGCCTTTGATGAACAGCAGTTTGCCGTCCTTGATGAACAGCACCTTGTTGCCGATGTCGCGGTTGAAGGCGGCTCGCACCTTGCGCTCCGCGTGCATGGCATCGGCCAGTTCATCGACCAGGAAGTCGAGCGTCATGTCGATGTAATGAGGGTCTTCACCCTCCTGGCCTAGATCGAGCGGCGCAGGCGGCAAGCCCTTGGCAAAGGCTTCGGCCTGAGCCAGCAGCGTCGTCTTGCCGTTGAGCGCGCGGAGGAATGTCGAGCCGCCATGCCCGTCGTTGCGGGCCTCGGCGATGGGAGTGCCGTCGAACACGATGGTCGCGGTGAAGCACAGCGTTTCCTCGCTGGCGAAGTCGGCGACCTTGAGGTTCTTCAGCGTGATGCGGTCTTGCTTGGTGATGGTGTCCATGGGAAGTCCTGAAATCGACCGGGTGGCGACATGCCCCTGACGGGACGTGGCGACCATCCCGTGGGTTGGAGAAAGGAGGCATCGATGCCCCGGTGGGCAGCGTTCGCCGGTGAGATGCCGAAGCGAACTGGTGGGTGGCGTGGGCGGAACCCACGGCAGCCTTGACACCCTGGCTGCGGGCTGCTGCCGATACATCGGCAATGCAGGGGGAGAATGGCGCGGCCGGCAGGCTGCGTCGTCGATCAATCCGAAGCGGTCGAGTCCGTCTTGTGCAGGCACTGCACCAGCCGGTTGCCCAGCCAAGCCATGCACGGGACGGCCATGGAGTTGCCAATCGCCTTGTAGCGCGGAGCGTCTGCGGCAGGCTTGCCGCGATACGGGATCAGCGTGTAGTCGTCGGGCATGCCCTGCAGCCGCTCGCACTCCATGGGCATCAGCCGCCGCACCCGCCATTGCGACCAGTCCTCTGCACCGGATTCATTCCAGTCGTAGCGGAAATGTGCCTCGAAGTCGGGGGCCAGGACATGGGGCTTGTCTGCGCCGCCGCCGCTGGTACGCAACGCCGCCGCAACGCTTCCGCCCAGTTCGGCAGCAAGACCCTGCGTCCGTCCCCGCAGGGCAACGCAGGCCACCATCGGCACACCGTAGCCCGGCTTGCCGTTGGACAGGACGGTGCAAGACACCTGTCCATGGCCCGACTCGAAGCGCACTTCGCCGCGGTTGTTCTGCGCGAAGGCGATGGCGGGCACGACGCCTGCGTTCGCATGGCTGTTGCGATGCCCGCCGGCACGCAGCGTCGGCGTCAGGTCGATCGTGGCGTCCGCGCCGCTGCCCTGGGCGGTGAAGGCGATGATCGGCACGCCCTTTCCCGTACCGTCCTCGCTGCTGCCCTTGCCGTTGTTGGCGGTGTCGAGGGTGTGGGCGATGCTGCCGGCGATGGACTGCACCATGAACGTCTCGGTGCGGATGTCGTGCTTGGGACCCGCGGCCATCAGGCATGCCGCAACATCGACGGGGCCAATGCCGCCGCTGAATCCGAACGTCGTCGTGACCTTGCCGTAGGGCTGGTTCAGTCCAGCGAATCCTGCGTATCCGCCTGCTGCTGCAGCACCCGGTCCAGCAGCGCGGGCAGCTTCTTGCCACGGCGCGCGGCCCGCAGAAGAATCCCCGCGCAGGCCTGTGCGCTCAAAAAGTACTTCGGAGGGATCGAGGTCATCACCACCACATGCCACAAGAAACACGCGCTTGCGGCGTTGGGCGACACCGAAATATTGAGCGTCGAGCACGCGCCAGGCGATGCGGCGGCGGGGTCCAGACACACAACCAGCGTGCGCCCATTTTTCCCCTGGCGGCTGGAGCGCACGGCTTTCTCCGGCCAGTGCGCCCAGGAAATGCCCGAAGGCATTGCTGCGGTCGTTGAGGACGCCGGGGACGTTTTCCCAGACGAGCGTTGCCGGCGGGCGGCGGTCTTGGTGGCGGGTTTGGTCGATGGCATTTGCAAGCTCCACATAGGCAAGGGTCAAGGCGCCGCGCGGGTCGTTCAGCCCCTGGCGCGCGCCGGCAACGCTGAACGACTGGCACGGCGTGCCGCCGACCAGGATGTCGGGCGCCGGCACGGTGCCGGCGCGCACCTGACGGGCGATCGCGGTCATGTCGCCCAGGTTGGGCACATGGGGGTAACGGTGGGCGAGCACGGCGCTCGGGAACGGCTCGATCTCGGCGAACCACGCGGCTTTGAGGCCGAGGGGTTGCCATGCGAGGCTCACGGCCTCGATGCCGCTGCACACGCTGCCGTACAGCAGTGGCGCGGCCTGGGGCGCACCGCGAAGGGTGCAAGGTTGCGGGTTCATGTCGGGTCTCCTGTTCGTGTGGCCCGGGGCGGGCCGGGACGTTGATAGGCAGGAGAAAGGCGCCGAAGGCCCTGCGGCCTTCGGCTCGGGAGGACAGAACCACCCGTGGGCTGGTGCAGGCCCGGTCGTCGCTAGAACCGTCTGCTCATCAGCAATCACACCCGGCGCATGTCGTGGTTCGCGCCGGCATCGTCTGGCGCACATCCGCGCACAAAGGGAGCCCGTTTTTGCGCCGGCGGGCACCGGCACCGAATACCGCTGACCACGAAGGGTCTCCGGGTGGCTCGCGCAGCTTGGCAAGCCACCGGGGGACCCTTCGCAGAGGCGGGAGAAATGCAGATCAGCAGAACGCGCAGGAGGCGGTTCGCGGAGAAGCTACCTTCAGGTCCCGCGGCCGGGGATGACCAAGCGGGACGCGCACACGGACAAGAAGGCGTTGCGCGCTGGGCGTCCCGCAGGGCGTGCGGAACACAGGCCGCGCCGCCGATGGCGGGCACGGTTCACGGGGAACGGGGTCGGTCAGGAGCCTTTGCGGCCGCTGCGGCGCGGGCGCGAGGCACCACGCTTGGACGTGCCGGATTCGACCGGCAGCGTGCCTTTGCAGTCGGGGTAGCGACTGCACGACCAGAATGGGCCGCTCTTGCCGGTGCGCTGGCGCGTCGGTGCGCCGCACTGTGGGCAAGGCGGTCCGTGGGGAACCTTGATGGACAGGGACGTGCTGCCGTACTGCGCGATCAACTGTGAGATCCATGCAGCCTGCTTGCCGATGAATACGTCCAGCGTGAGCTGTCCAGCTTCGATCATGTCCAGCGCCTGTTCCCAGACGGCGGTTGTCCCTGGGTCGGCAATCGCTGTGGGCACCGCGTCGATCAGGGTGAAGGCCGCATCCGAGGCACGGATGGCGCGGCCCTTCTTCACGAGGTAGCCCCGCGTCAGCAGGCCACTGATGATGTTGGCCCGCGTCGCTTCGGTGCCGATGCCGACCGTATCCTTGAGCTTCTGTTTCAGGCGCGGGTCCGAGACCAGTTTGGCGACGCCCTTCATGGACTTGACCAACTCGCCCTGCGTATAGGGCCGAGGGGGCAGCGTCTTGAGCGCCTTCAGATCGACGTCGGCCACCTGACATGCCAGGCCCTCGCGCAGCGCGGGCAGTACCTGGCTGCGCGCCGCAGGGTCGCCATCCTCCTCGGATTGCGGTTCGGCCAGCACCAGGCGCCACCCCTTGACGACGACCTGCTTGCCGGTGGCCGCCAGCGTCTGCTGGCCGCAGGAGAGGTTCGCCACATTGCGGTCGAACTCGTGGTGAGGAAGGAATTGCGCCAGGTAATGTGCCCGGATCAGCCGATACACTGCCAGTTCCTTCTCACTCATGGTCGAGAGGTTCGCCGGTTCGAGCGTCGGGATGATGCCGTGGTGAGCAGACACCTTCGCGTCGTTCCAGGCGCGTGAGCGTTGAGTGCGGTCGAGCTGGTCCATGATCGGTCGCAGCAAGGGATCGGTCTTGACCAGGCTGTCGAGGACCGTTGGCACCTCGGCGAACATGCTTTCGGGCAGGTAGCCCGAATCGGAGCGCGGGTACGTCGTGGCCTTGTGCGTCTCGTATAGGGCCTGAGCAATGTCTAAGGTCTCCTGCACATCGAGCCCAAGCTGCCTGGAACACACCTCCTGCAAGGTCCCCAGGTCGAACGGCAGCGGCGGGCCTTCCCGCACGCGCTCGGTTTCGACCGCCACCACCTGGGCGCTGTCCGCGGCGCGGATCTGCTGCGCGGCGTGCTGCGCGATGGGCTGCTGCAGGCAGCGGCCGGCGTCGTCGGTGCATGCTTTCGGGGGAACCCACTGCGCGGCGAAAGTCTGGCCACCGGCGGACAGGGACACGTCGATGGCCCAGTACGGCACGGACACGAAGGCGGTGATCTCGCGGTCGCGGTCCACGACCAGTTTGAGCGTGGGGGTCTGGACGCGGCCTACCGACAGCACGCCGTCGTAGCCGGCCTGCCGTCCCAGCACCGTGAACAAGCGGCTGAGGTTCATGCCGACGAGCCAATCCGCCCGAGAGCGCGCCAGCGCCGAGTAGTACATCGGCAGCGTCTCGGCCGATGGCCGGAGCTTGCCGAGTGCCGCACGGATGGACGCATCGTTGAGCGCCGACAACCACAGCCGTTCGATGGGACCGCGGTAGCCGCACAGGTCGATGATCTCGCGGGCGATCAACTCGCCCTCGCGGTCGGCATCTGTGGCGATGACAAGCTGGGTCGCCTTAGCCAGAAGCGCCTTGACGACTTTGAACTGCGTGGCGGTTTTAGGTTTGACCTCGACCCGCCAGTGCTGAGGAATGATGGGCAACTGCTCCAGCGACCAGCGCTTGAGCGCCGCGTCATAGACCTCGGGGGCTGCCGCTTCGACGAGATGGCCGATGCACCAGGTGACGGTGACGCCGGAACCGTTGAGGCAGCCTTCACCGCGCTGCGTGGCACCGAGAATTCGGCCAATGTCTTTGCCCTGGGAGGGCTTCTCGCACAAGAACAGCCGCATGTCCGTCCATCCCGATTCCCGTTGTTCATGGAGTTGCTGGAATCGAGGATGCCGAGCGCCACCTGGGGTAGCAGCAAACAAGCCGCATGCGCCGGCGACCGCTTTCACGCCGATGGAATGGCTCGGGCGGGGATGGCGCGTGGCCGCAGGTGTGCGGACCAGTAGCCGCGATTTGCGGGAGCGTGGAAGTCGATGGACGTTGATGGAGCTATCCCCAGGGGATAGCTTGCGGGGTGCATGGAGGGCGGCGAAGCACTACGGCGGCCGCCCTCCATGCCGGTTCACTTCCTGCGCTTCGCCTCCTTCGGCGCGGTCGATTCCTGGGCAGCCTGTGGCTTCGGTTCTGCCTCCTGCGGCTTCGGACTGAGGGCCACGGACTCGATGCGGTACGGCAGGATGCCGACGCTGCGCGCGTTGATCTGCCAGGTCTCGCGCGGCTGATCTTCGTTGTCCGTCCAAGGCTCGCGCTCCATGCGGCCGATGACCAGCACGCGCATACCTTTCTGGTACAGGTCCTTCCAGTGCTCGGCGTCGCGGTGCCAGATTTCCACCGGCGCCCAGAAGCCGCCGCGGTCCTCGAAGGTGCCATCCTTCTTGGGTACGGGGTTGTCGAAATAGACGTTCAGGCGCAGCAAGCGGCTGGGTTCGTCATTGCCGTTGGGGAATTCGCGGTACTCCGGTGGCGAGCCGATGTTGCCTTCGCCAGAAAAATGCGTGCTCATGGTGTGATCTCCGTGGTGGTTGAAATACCCGTGCCTCGTCGGCGCCGGGCGCGTGCTGGGATGCCCGGCGCAATCACCGATCGCGCATTGCGGCAGGAACGGACGTGAGCCGGTGCAGGTAGGCGTCGTCCGCCTCGGCGGCCTTGATGGCGCATTCCTGCGCCTGCCTGCCCAAGGTGTGCAGCAGGCTGATCTGCATGTTCAACGTGATGCGCTGCAGTTCGATCGCGTGCAGGTCGGCCAGCAGGTTGACGGGCGTGCTGCTGCTGGCGATCAGCTCCCGCCACAGCGCCACGCCCATGGCCGACCTGTCGTGTCTGCGCCAGCGCAAGAAGACGGTTCCTGCGCCAGTGGTCTGTTGGGCCAGTTCGATGGGCAGCAGGTGGAAGGGGTGCCCGCATGCCTGTTCCAGCACCTGTCGCTGTGCCAAGGCAATCAACTCGTCGCGCATGGCGAAGCACTGGCTGGCCCAGGCCTCGAAGTCCCCTTTACCCTTAAAAGGCTTTAAAAGGCCTTTTAGATAGGCCGCGTGTTCCAGCCTCATGAAGGCACCCTGTTGCAGGCCCCGGAAGTAGCGGGTCGGTTGGTTCAGATCGTTCATGCGGGCTCGTCCTCGCCGGCTGGCGCTTCGGGCGGCTCTGCGGTGGCGGCTTCGTCGCTGGGCGGAGGCGCTGTGGCAGGACCGTCGCCACGCTGTTGCAGGCCACGGCGCACGACGGGTGGCGCAAACTTCGAGCGGCGTGTCCCCTCCAGCACCTCCTGCGGCAGTTCGCCGTACTTCTCCAGCGCGACTCGCGCAGCGGCGTTCTTCGCCGCGAAATCGTCGCGGGTGCAGCCCGAGTAGCGATACTGCTGGGCCAGCGAGAACAGGCTGCGCAGCGCATGCGCGCCCTCGTTGAGCCAGCGTTCCAAGGTGCTGCGGTCGATGAGCGCGGTGTGGTGGGCGAGGATCAGCTTGCGGGCGATGTCGTCGTAGTCGGCCAGGAGATAGACCGCGGCAAAGCCGAGCTGCGCGTTGACGAAGAGCGGGAGCTTGACCGGCTGCACGTTGAGGTTTTCGCCCAGGCTGAGCGCCGGTGGCACGCTCGCCAGCGCCTGGTCCACCTGCTCGCGCAGCGATTGCAGCGTGACCTTGGTCTGGTCGAGCTTGTCCTCGATGCGCAGCATCCACCAGTCCGAGTACGGGTCGTCCTGCTCCGAGCCCCGCCGCATCTTGTTCATCTGGGCGATGTAGCCGTTCAGGCCGACGATGCCCGGTCGCCCCTCGGCGGCGGCGCGGCCGTGCCAGATGCGGGAAGCGTGATGGGTGTGCAGGGTCAGCGACATCGCGCTGCGCAGGGAGCCGAGATTCAGTTGCAGAGGTTCATTGGTTGCCATGGTGTCCGCTCGTTGTTGGAAAAGGAGCGGCCAGCTTCGGCAGGAAGCGGAAGGCAGTCAGTCAAGAATCCGAATCCCGGCGGGCCCCGGTTTAGGGCGCGGCGGTTGCATGCGGCGCGAGCTATCCCCAGGGGATAGCTCCATGGAGCGTCAACGAACGCTGCACGCCGGGATCAGGGTAGGCAACACCGATGCTGCGGCAGATGGTCGATCCCAGGCCTGCGACAACTTGGCGTTGTGCCCAGCAGCGGAACTATCCCCAGGGGATAGCTCTATTGGCGGCCATGGGCATCTACTTTCACCGACTTGCATGCCGGCTCACTTGCTGGCGAGCAGATTGCGTAGCCGCTCGATGTGCTGCTTGGCGACTTCCGGCGGCACTGGCTTACCCTGCGGCTGAGGTGGCGGTGCTGCTGGTGGCCGCTCGTTTGGCGGGACGGGTGCCGATGGCGCGTCTTTCTTGGCCCAGGCATTGAACTCGCCATGGATGGCGCGCTGGATGATGCCGAACAGATACCCCGCAGGATTGCGGATGCCATGACTGCTGCATCGTGCGGCCCAGTCGTCCAGCACGGCCTGTCTCAGCGCGGCATCGACCTGCTGCAATGCCACCCTGGCACCTGTCTGCTGCTCTGCCTTCAGTTCCGTGAAGCGCTTGGGCCATTGCAGATCGCCCAGCGCGCGCGCCTGCGCGGTAGTACGTACTTCATTAATACGACTACTACGTACTGTACGGGCCTGCTTCGGATTCCGAAGAGAGGCGTCTGGCGCGGGTTTCGCCCCTGCTTCGGATTCCGAAGACGGGTCGTCCGCATTCCGAAGAAGGCTCGATGCTCCTTCTTCGGAATCGTGGGCGGCATCCTCCTGTGGATAACTTTCGGCGGCCGTGATGCCTTGGCTGGCGAGGCGTTCGGCCAGGACCTGTAGCCGCGACGGCAGTGTGCGTCCGGAGAGCATCGGATCTTCCGCGATCTCCTTGAGGGTGTTCAGACCGACCATCTGGACAGCCTTGGCCGAATGGCCGAGGGACTGGCTGACCAGTGCCAGGTAGTCGGCGTCGAGCTGCATGGCCTCGAAGGGCGTCAGTGGTTCATCGTGCAGAACGTAGAGGTTGCCGAGGATGCGGCCGGTCTTGGGGTCACGCCGTCGCCGTACCAGGCTCAACCATCGGGTGAGGCGCAACAGCGTCAACGCTCGGGCCACGGTTTCATGCGAGGCCTGCCCGGCGCAGGGCATCGACGCCAGCCAGGGTCGAAGCTGCTCATACGTCGGGAAGGCTGTCATGCCGTCGTCGTTGAGCATCAGCCGGAACACCTGCCAGGCGTTGCGCTCCAGCGGCGTCAGGCGACGGTCGAGGAACAGCCGCCGCGGCACGGTCTCGTGCCGGTTGCCGCTGAAGAGGAAGGCATCGCCTGACGTGGCGGGCGTCGGCGTAGGCACGGGTGCTGGCGCACTGGGGCTGGGCTTGGGCGCGAGGTCTTTCAGGGCAGCATCGAACAGATCCGCGAGTGCGACGGGGCCACGGCGTGGTGCGGTGTCGTCCACGGCCATGGCTCAACCCAATCCCTGATCGACCCAGCTCTTGATCGAGGCCCAGACCACCGACAGAGGCAGCGACATGCCTTCGGCCAAGTCCATGGTAGCGTCGAGGATGGAGGTTTCGTCTTCGAGATCGACATTCCTGCTGCCGGTCACGGCCTTCCATTGCCGCCACAGCTCCGTGTCCTGTTTCTCGTCCAGCACGGGGTGGCGGCCCTTGCGCTTCGGCAGGCCGAGGATTTCGCGGCGAAGCGCCACCTCCTGGTGGGTCAGGCCATAGAACCGACTGACCATCTCGGTGCTCGCGCCCAGCCTGAGCATGCGATCGACCGTGGCGATTTCCTTCTCCACGTCCTGCGCCTGCTTGAGCAGTCGCCGGAGCACTTCGCGGTTGACCGTCACCGAGCACCAGGAGACGTTAGCGTTGGCGAGCACGCTGATCAGCGCGGGATGCTTGAGGGCGTCCAGTTCTTCCTCGCCAAACCCCATCAGTTTGCACCGGCGCAGTTGCCCATTGCGCAGGTCATAGAGGGCCTGGGCGATGACGGCCTGGTTGAGTGGGTGTGGTGCGGACATGCTGGCCTCCCTCGCTCACATTCCAACGCCTGCAGCGCCGGCTTCAAGGTCGAGCAGGCGCCGGGCCAGCCGCAGCAGCCGGAACAGCTTGACCAGCGAGGTATCGCTCAATCGCTGGGCCGCATCACCCTGGCCGTGCAGCAGCGCCGGCAGTTCGATGACGATTTGCCCGTCGTGCAGGCCGACGTCGGCGGGCCGCTGACCGGCCAGGCACGCTAACAGCGCGAGGACGGCACGGCCCAGCGGTGCCGAGCTTTGGGTGCGGGCCCGGCAGACGAAACCGATACCCTCTGCACGGTCATCAATGCACTCGTCCAGGTCTGCCTCGCCCGCGATTTCGCGGGCGAACTGTGCGATGTGGATGCGCAGGCGCTCGGCTGTGTCCACGCCGGGATCGATGTACCAGACATCGGAGATCGGATAGAGCCCGCCAGCCTGCACAGGGATGGACTGCAAGACACTCGCCGAGAAGTCGAGCGGCAGCGCATCACCCAACTGGTCGGCGACCATGCGCTGAATGGACTGGAGCCGTTCGGTCGTCGGTGCCGGCGAGACGATGTGCTCCCGAAGCAGATCGCCACCCACCGCAGGGTTGGCCGGACTTGCCTGGCTGGCATCCGTGTCGCTCTCGCGCGTCGAAGGCGTTGCCGCAGGTCGGCCTGCAGGCGGCGCTGCGGATGCAGCCCCTGCGATGGGTGGCGCAGTGTTGGCAGGTGGGCGCGCGATGGTTCCCGGCTCCGGCAACGCAGGCGGCGTCGATGGCGGCGTTGGGTCGCTGACCAAGGCGCGCTGCCGGCTCTCGGATTCGGTCATGTCCAGGGCGAGCACGTCGTAATCGACACCCAGCATCTCGGCCATCTGGCCGATCAGCTCGTCCTGTACACGCTGCGCGGAGAACTCGTCGGCCTGGACGTCGAATTGCGACAGCACTTCCTGGAAAAATTCGTCGAAGTCCTGAACCAGTGGGCGACCCTTGGCGTAGCGCTCCCACGCGAGCATGCAGGCTTTGCGCATGACCGACAGGCGTTCGACCTGATGGCGACCGAGACCGCCATAGAGCACGGTGGGGATCGCGGGCAGGAGATACTGCACCGCGTCGTTCATGCGGCTGATGTGCGACTGTTGTACCGGGAAGCCATCGGCGGCGAGGCGGCGGGCCAGCTCGGACTGGCTCAAGGTGGTGCCGCTTTCTTGCTCGTAGAACTCGCGCGCCTTCTCGACGCCGAGGGCGCGCTCGATGAACGTGAGGCCCCCGCGCAATTCGTTCTCGGCCAAGTGGCCGGTCAACATGACGACTTCGCCGCGGCTGGGCCACGGCCGGAACAGGCACGATACACGGAAAAACCGCTCGTCCTTGGTCTCTGACCATAGTTCGCGCAGGATCGCCAGCCGAGTATTTCCACCGTTGCGGATGATGTAGTGGGACTCACCTGGTCGGCGAGTGATGGCCGGCGCTGCGTCCAGACCGCGCTCGCGGATGGACGCCTTGATTTCCTCGTAGGCCGGGTTGCGTTTTTTCCTGGGATCGTGGTCGTAGGGGCGCAACTGATCTAGGGTCACGACCATGGGGGTGTCGGCGATCGGGTCGCTCAAGGTCGAGGCTGACGGGCCGCTGCGCTCGAACCCGGCCGCGAGCAGCTTGCCAGCCATCTGCTGGGAGGTGATCTCAGCCATGGCCGCCTCCCTGCGCTTGGTATCGGGCCTCGCGCTCGGCGCGGCGGATTTGCGCACGGGCATTCAGGGTCGCCCGGTGGTCGCTTGCCGTCGAGCTGGTGTAGATCGCGGCGCAGCCAGGCTTGGTGAACTTGAGGTGGCCGCCAGGCGTGCGTTTGACGTGCCAACCTTCGCCAACCGCGAACTCGATCAGGGCGCGAAGCCGCTTGTGGCCTCGGGCTAGCTCATGTGCGTTCGCCATGGGACCTCCCGGCATCAAGAGGGTGTGGCGGACGGCCGGACACCATGGCAAATCGGTGCCGCCATTGCGGAAATAGTTCGTCTGCGAGGCCGCGCATGGTGTCGAGCGCGGCGAGGGCGACTCTGCCCGGCGGCTGGCGGTATTCGACCCGATGCACTGGCAATCCGCGCGTAGCTGCACGCGGATACGCCTCGATGGCCGGCACGTCGGTGGCCAGCACGCGGATGCCGGCGTGGTCCTGGAAAAGATCGCGCAGGGCCTGCTGGATCAGCCGTGCATTGGCTGACACAGGGTGGACGCGATTGATGAGCAGATGCAGAGGTGGAGGCTCGATGCCCAGGTGCCGGTAGGGCGCAATGTCTTCGAGCAACTGCATGGTGCCGCGCCGCAGCTCGCGCGCCGCGAGGATTTCCGGGGTCACGGGCGACAGCGCGAGGTTGGAGGCGAGCACCGCCATCTCCAGCAGCACCGAGCGCGCGCCTTGAGTGTCGATCAGCACCAGGTCATAGAGAGGCGCCAGGACCGGCAAGAGATGGCGCAACCGCAGGCGCCCATCCGGCGCGTGCAGCAGCAAAGTGTTCAGCTCGCCTCGGTGGTCGTTGGAGAGCACCAAGTCCAGGCCCTCGATGATCGTGCGGGACACAAGCAGTCCGAGGTCGCGCTCGTTGAAGGCCAGCAACTCGTAGATGCCACCAGGTGCGCGGTGGCCTAGCTCGTAGTACGAGGACAAGGTGGGCTGCACGTCGAGGTCGAGCAGCAGTACACGCAGCCCCGCGTCCGCGGCAAGCCCGCCGAGGTTCGCGGCTGTGGTGGTCTTGCCGACGCCACCTTTGGTTGAAATGATGGATACGACCTGCATGGCGTTCTCCGTGTGAGGATGGGAAGTCCGCTGGAGAACGGGTCAGACCCGGTTGTTGACGCGCTCGGCGATCCACTGATCGATCTCGATGGAGTCCCAACCGACCGCGCGCACGCCCAGGCGCAGCGCCTTCGGGAAAAGGCCTTTGCGCATCAGGTTGTAGATGTGGGCGCGCTTGAAACCCGACTTGGTTTCGACTTCATCAAGCCGCAGGATGCGGCGCTCGCTTGCGGGCAGTGCAGGTGTTTGCGACATGGCGGTCACTCCTGAACGCTCAGTGGCGTTTGTTGGCGTGACCTCCATTCAATAGACATGGACGCGAAAAGACATTGCAAATGCAATCTCCGCGATTGCACATACAAGGTGGAAAACCTCAGACTGCCGCGCTACGCAGCCGGCGTCTGGCCGTGGCGAACTTGCCGTTTAGCGTCCGCTCCGCGATCCCCATGGCGCCGCTGTGATGGGCGACCAATGCGCTGACCACCGCCTCCTGCGTCTTGAAGCTGGAGTACGGCACGCCCGAAGGCGACTGGCCGAGCATCAGGTCCAGCATGCTGCCGATAATGTTCAGGTAGGTGGCTTCGGCGCGATCACTGATCAGGCGCTGTGTGCCAGCAGAGGGCACCATCTGCTTGAGAAGCGCTCCGTGCTTTTCCTGCAACTCATGCAGTTGGCGTTTGTACTGGTCCAAGGTGGACTTCAGGGCCAGGCGCTCGACTAGCATCGCCTGCCCAGTTTCCACCGAGATGAAGGGATGGGCGATGCGCTCGCTTCGGGAGAAGAGGAAGCCCGGTCGCTGCTCGGGATAGTGTTGGCGCATCCAGCGCTTCAGATCGACGTGGCGCACCGTCAGATCAGGGGAGTCGATCAGCGTTGAATCGCGCGTCGTGATGCCGTTCTGCCCGAAGGGCAGTTCTCCATTGAGGATGCCGTCGAAGATACGTTCGGTGCAAAGCCGCAGCTCGGCACAACGTGGGCAGTCCAACGACTGCGGCAGGCGCCTTGGCGACGAAATCGAAGCCAGGATCACCTGCTCGTATCGCAGCAACCCGGCCCAGCGGATGGACGCTTCGATCGGGCGATAGAACACCTTTGATGTTGGTGCATCATTCTTGTTCTCGTGCATGCTCCGTCTCCTTCCAGGAGAAGAACTACATGACCGACTCCTTTGTTACCGACCTCATGGTCGGCCTGTCGTCTGTGCAGGAAGTGGGCACCGAAGGCCGCTTCGTCATGTGGTTTGAATACTTCTCACCAGTTCGCGCAACTGGTAGTCGTCGTGTGCTCGATGTGCAAAAATTCATCGATTAGAAGGTCGAGCATCGGGACGTAGGCTCGACAGTGACGCTCACGCTATCAGGGTCGTGAGAAGTTACGGTTTCTGCAAAACCGTCTAGGTATGACCTGATATGCCAGCGGTCTCAGGAAACGTGAGGGGGCCGCAATCGTCCTCGAATGTCCAGCCGGACGCAGCAAACCCGCACCTGTCATGCTTGTCCCGTCATCCTGATATATCGACAAAGAATCGTGTGCGGAAACGCGGTGGCCAGCGTGCGCGTTCTTTCAAAGGAGCTTGACCAGAAGGTCGCCTGTGAGTTGTGGTGCAGGCGTTCCTAGGTGGCATCCGAGCTGTGCCATCACCAGAACCATCTGCCTGATCGTCTTCGCGGTGATGGATGCGGGGCAGACGACCGGGCGTGGATGATGAGTTCGAGGGAGTTGCCTACGACGATGTACCGATCGTGGGTCTGGTGTGCTGAGTGCAGCTCTTTGGACGTCTGTGGAACTCTTTGGACGAATTTGTTGCCGAGGACGAAAAACAAGGCTACAATTGAGGTCTTCGCTGGCCAGCCCAACGAAGAAAGTGATTGGGAAACAACGACTTACTGTCCTAGTACACGTCTCGTTTCCCGCTCCAGTTTTGGATGTGCCTAGTGCACATCCGATTCAGGTGACGGTTGGTTGCTTGAATTTTTGCGGGAATAGCTCAGTTGGTAGAGCGCAACCTTGCCAAGGTTGAGGTCGACGGTTCGAACCCGTTTTCCCGCTCCAGTTTTAGAAACTGCAGCAATGCTGCATGTTTGATAGTGATCTTGGCGCGATAGCAAAGCGGTTATGCCCCGGATTGCAAATCCGGTTAGACCAGTTCGACTCTGGTTCGCGCCTCCAAAAATTCATTGCAGACACAGTGTTCAAAAGGCCCTTCGGGGCCTTTTTCTTTTTCTGCATCACGGATCGTTGTTCGTCCTTGGTGCCATGTCTCCGCAGGGGCCTCGACTTGGCTGGCGCATCTTCTTCTCTTCCGATTCAGTGCCGTGGCAGTGCTTCACGCTCTGTGGATCGATAGCATGGCTGCATGCCTGTTTTGGTCATTCATTGCTGATTTGGTGAATTTAGTTGTTTCCATTTGTTTTGAATGAGCAGTCGTTGTTGAAATTTGGCATTGCTTATCCATTGAGAAATTGCAAGAAATTGCAAATGGGTTGCCATTGCCGGTAGATTGAATTGGCGCGTCGTGGATATGATGCGCGCTTCATTTATCGGGAGGGATTATGAAGATCAAGTTATTGACGGCGATTGTTGCCAGCGGCGTGGTGCTGGCGGGCTGTAAAACCATGGAGTCTGCCGATGTGGGCGGGTTGCTGGATTCGGGCTCCACGGCCATGAAGGCCATGACGCTCACGGATGACGACGTGGTCACGCTGTCCAATGATTCCTGCGCAGCCATGGATGCCCAGAACAAGGTGGCAGATGCAAAGAGCAAGTACACGCTGCGGCTGAACAAGGTGATTGCCGGCATGCCGCAGGCTGTCAATGGGAAGAAGGCTGTCTACAAGGTCTATATGACGCAGGACGTGAATGCCTGGGCTATGGCCAATGGCTGCATTCGCGTCTACAGCGGCCTGATGGATCTGATGAACGACGATGAATTGCGTGGCGTGATTGGCCATGAGATCGGGCATGTGGCTCTGGGTCATAGCAAGAAGCGCATGCAAACGGCCTATGCGGCATCGGCTGCGCGCTCGATTGCAGCCAATAGCGGCAATTCGGCGCTGGCCTCGCTGTCGCGCTCGCAGGCCGGAGATCTGGGTGAGAAGTTCATCAATGCCCAGTTCTCCCAGTCCCAGGAGTCGGCGGCTGATGACTATTCCTTTGACCTGCTCACGGAAAAGAAGATGAGTCGCCAGGGCCTGGTCACATCGTTCCAGAAGCTGGCCAAGCTCAGCGGTGGCAGTGGCGGCAGCTCCATCCTGAGCTCTCACCCCCCGTCTGAACAGCGCGCCAAGCGCATGCAGGAGCGCATCGACGGCAAGTAAGCGACGGCATGGAGCGGGCTGCTGTGCGGGTGGGCATCGATCCGCTTCGACGTGGATTTTTTCCGGACTTGGTCCGGAGTGCCGGAAATCTGCGCTAGAATTCAAGTCTGCTCTGTGAGGCGCACAGCTTGACAGATATGCGGGAATAGCTCAGTTGGTAGAGCGCAACCTTGCCAAGGTTGAGGTCGACGGTTCGAACCCGTTTTCCCGCTCCAATTCAGAAAAAAGGGAAGCGGTAACGCTTCCCTTTTTCGTTGGTGCTGCAGTTCGCAGGCATGAGCAGCTTGCGTTGGCCTGTGACGCTGCGGCGCAGGGCCCCGATGGTGAAATTGGTAGACACTGCGGACTTAAAATCCGCCGCTTCCGAACAGGGGCGTGCCGGTTCGATCCCGGCTCGGGGCACCATGAGCTATGTGCAGCAACGTTCTGATGCTGCAATCTTTGTAGCAATTTTGCGTTGAGGCGAATGCTGCGGTTGCGCAATGTTTCGCGGTGCTGCGCAGTGCATGTTGCTGGCTTCGTGCTCTTGCAGCACCGCATTGTGGCCATGCGCCGCCAAGTCCTTGCCGGCTGCATTACGTGCGAGAATCCCTTCATCAGGCCCCGGGCTGCTTGCCTGGATGGCGCGGCTCGGGCAGACAGTGATGGCGATGCCTGCATGCGTTCCGTTGACATTGATCGTGGCACATGGTGCGGCGTGACAGGTGTGGCCAAACTCATCCCAGACGAGAACATGTCGAATTACAACGCTCCATTTGAAATCCACGTGCACGGCCAGGTGCTGCTGCGCCCCGACACGACCTACGAGCAGTTGCAGGAAGCGCTGGGCCCGCTGTGGAAGTATGCGGGTGCCCGCTCCCTGGCCGATGGCGCTGGCAGCGTCTACGAAGAAGAGCCTGGCATCCAGTTCGATACCAAGGAGCGCCTGCTCCAGGTGTGCTGGACGGTGCGCGGCGATGAGGACTTCCGCCAGTCGCTGGACGACATGTGCATGGGCATCAACGAGCTGGCCGAGCAGGGCGCTGCCATCGAGGTGACCTTCTACGACACCGAGTTCGACGAGGAAGAGGAGTCCGAAGAGGCCGAGTCGCGCGACGACTTCGTCATGCTCTTCGTGGGCCCGACGCCCGCGGCCATCATGCAAGTGCAGCGCGACCTGCTGGTGCAGGACGTGGTCAACCTGATGGAGCGCCATTTCGACGGCTCCGAGCTGGGTGGCGTGGTGCAGGAGATCGACAAGCTGTTCTCCCAGCGCTTCGACGCCCTGGTCAGCTCGCTGGAGATCGGCAAGCCGCCGCGCGGCATGGGCGGATCGGGTTCGGGCCACGGCGGCAACCGCCGGCCCCGCCACCTGCATTGAGCGCAAGGCGCTGCCCCGCGCAGCGTACAGCCATGGCGGCACAGGCCAGCACGCCCAAGTATTCCGGAGCAGTCACCGAGACCGTGCGCCGCCAGCGCGAGCAGCGGCGCGAGGTGGCTGGCGGTGCACTGCCGCTTCCCTACCTGTCCGCCTACCCGGCCGCGCTGCAGTCACAGGTGCGTGGCTGGCTGGCCGATGACAAGGCCGAGGCCTGGCTGCTGCGCAAGCATCCCGAGGCCCATGCCGTGCGCACGGACAAGAGCCTCTATGACTACGTGGATGCCCTCAAGGGCCGGCACCTGCGCAACGCCGGCACGCTGAACAAGGTGGCCTACGACGGCCGCATCCATGTGGTCCACAACGCCCTGGGGCTGCACACGCGCCGCACCGTGGTGCAGGGAAGCCGCCTCAATGCCCGGCATGAGATCCGCATCGGCGCACTGTTCAAGCAAGCGCCCGAGGCTTTTTTGCGCATGATCGTCGTCCACGAGCTGGCCCATCTGCGCGAGCCCGACCACGACAAGGCCTTCTACCAGCTGTGCACCCACATGGAGCCCGACTACCACCAGCTGGAGTTCGAGCTGCGGCTGTACCTGAGCTGGATGGACCACTCGGGCCGGCGCCTGTGGCAGGCGCAGCCGTGATTCAAGCGGCCGTGGGGATGGCGCTGGATTCGCCGACCTGAACGGACGAGCAGCATTGCGCGGGCAGATCCAGCCAGCGCGATGCCGCAGCCTGCAGGGCCTGCAGCGATCCCGTGGTCATCAGCTGGACCTGGCCCTCTGCCGCGGGCAAGGGGCCTGATTCGCTGGCCAGGGTGCCCAGTCGTTCCAGTACGCGCCGCGTCTGGCGTGCCACCGGGGCACCGGTGTCGATGAACTGGATGTCCGGCCCCAGCAGCGTGCGCAACTGCTCGCGGGCGAATATGTAGTGGGTGCAGCCCAGCACCAGGGAATCCATCTCGCCCGTCTTCTGTCCGAAGCTGCCCAGGGCATTCACATACCTGGCGCACAGGCGCGCGACCTCGGTGGCCATGGGGTCGGCGGGAACGGGCTGCTCCGTGCTTTCCTCGATGGCCTTGGCCAGTCCGTCGCAGGGCTGGACATGAAATTGCACGCGCTGGCCATGGTCGGCCACCAACCGGGCAAAGCGCGCACTGCTCACCGTGCCGCGCGTGGCCATCACGCCCACGTGGCCGGTCTGGCTCGATAGCGAAGCGGGCTTGATGGCGGGCTCCACACCGATCAGGGGCAGTTCGGGCATTTCAGCGCGCAGCATGTCCACGGCAGCGGCCGTGGCCGTATTGCAGGCGATCACCAGTACCTTGATCTGGTGCTGCTCGCACAGGTGGCGCGCAATGGTGCGCGTGCGCTGCTGCACGAAGGCGTCGCCGCGTGCATCGCCATACGGAGCATAGCCGCTGTCGGCCAGGTAGATGAAGCGCTCATGCGGCAGCTCATGGCGCAGCGCCTGCAGCACGCTGAGGCCGCCGATGCCGCTGTCGAAGACGCCGATGGGAGAGGCCGGGGAGGTCATGTGGAGATGCGGATAAAGGCTTTTGGAGGCGGCGCCCAGTATGCCCGCTCGGGCGCGTTCATGCTCGGGCCATGGCTTGCTGCTGCAGCCATTGGGCATGTGTCAGGCGGTACAGGCAATGCCTGCGCAGCGCATGGCCTACCGGCACCTCCGGATGGTCGAAGTCATGGGCGTCGCGCTCCATGCCCAGGCGCTGCATCACGGCCTGCGAACGCAGGTTGGACAGCGCGGTGAACGAGACGATGGACTCCCGATGCAACGCGCCGAAGCCGTGCTCCAGCGCCGCCCGCGCGCCTTCGCTGGCCAGGCCCTGGCCCCAGAAAGGCCGGGCGAGCCGCCAGCCGATTTCCACGCAGGGCGGGAACGGCAAAGACGCGGCGGGAGTGTGCAGCCCGATGAAGCCCATGAACTCGCCACTGGCAAGGTGCTCTGCCGCCCAGAAGCCCCAGCCGCGTTCCTCGATCAGTGCCTGGATCCTGTCTGCCATGGCATCGCTTTGTTCACGGCTGAGCAGTGCCGGAAAGTGCTCCATGACCTGTGGGTCGGCATTCAGCGCGGCAAAGGGTTGCCGGTCGCCGGCCTGCCACTGGCGCAGTATCAGGCGCGGTGTCCGCAGGGTCGCTACAGGAGAATGTGTGGTGGTCATGGTTGGAGAGGGCGCTGCAGCACCAGCAGATAGGCGGCCGCATGGCCGTGGAAGGAGTGGGGGATGAAGCCTGCCTTGCCTGCCAGCTTTTCCACGCTGGTGCGGCGCTGGAAATGCGGGTCGAAGACCAGCTCGGCCACGGCCAGCAGGCCGCCGGGGCGCAGGCTCTGAAACACGTCGGCCAGCGCGGCCTGGCGGTCCGGAATCTCTCCCAGCACGGCGGCCATCACGGCGCGGTCGTGCTGCTCGGCTGCCAGCTGCCCCTGGCCCAGCGCCGCCGCCTGGGTGCGCACATTCTCCAGCCCCTGCGCGCGCGCCTTGGCCGCCACCTGTTCGAGCATGGCCGGCTGCAGGTCCACGGCAAGCACCTGTCCCTGCGCACCGACGGCACGTGCCAACGGCAGGGTGACGCGGCCCGGGCCGCAGCCCGCGTCCAGCACTTTCATGCCTGGCTGGATCTGCAGTTGCCCGACGATGAAGGCGGCCTTGTTGCTGGCCGCGAAGGGGTTGTCAAGCTCGACCATCCAGCGCAGCCAGGACGGGCAGGGCAGGACATGGCGGCGGGAGGACAGGCGCCACGCCAGGCTGGTCACGGCCAGCAGGGCGATGAGGACGAGCGCGGTGGTCATGTTGAATGGGCAGTGTTGCAGGCAGCGGGCAGTCTGTCACAAATGCCCGCGCCAATGAAAAGACCGCCCGAAGGCGGCCTCTTTGCGCTTGGCGCCGGCGTCAGGCCGAGGCAATCTCAATGGTCTTGAACTCGCCGGATGCGATGCGCTTTTGCCATTCGGCAGGGCCGGTGATGTGGGCGCTGGTGCCGCCGGCATCCACGGCCACGGTCACGGGCATGTCCACCACGTCGAATTCGTAGATGGCTTCCATGCCCAGGTCCTCGAAGCCCACGACCTTGGCGTTCTTGATGGCCTTGGACACCAGGTAGGCGGCGCCGCCCACGGCCATCAGGTAGGCCGATTTGTGGTTCTTGATGGACTCGATGGCCACCGGGCCGCGCTCGGCCTTGCCGATCATGGCGATCAGGCCGGTCTGCTCCAGCATCATGTCGGTGAACTTGTCCATGCGGGTGGCCGTGGTCGGGCCTGCGGGGCCCACGGCTTCGTCCTTGACCGGGTCCACGGGGCCGACGTAGTAGATCACGCGGTTGGTGAAGTCCACGGGCAGCTTCTCGCCCTTGGCCAGCATGTCCTGGATGCGCTTGTGGGCGGCATCGCGGCCCGTGAGCATCTTGCCGTTGAGCAGCAGTGTGTCGCCGGGCTTCCAGCTGGCCACTTCTTCCTTGGTCAGGGCGTTGAGGTCCACGCGGCGCGACTTGTTGTAGTCGGGCTCCCAGTCGATCTTGGGCCACAGGTCCAGCGAGGGCGCGTCCATGTAGACCGCGCCGGAGCCGTCCATCACGAAGTGCGCGTGGCGCGTGGCCGCGCAGTTGGGGATCATGGCCACGGGCTTGGAGGCCGCATGCGTGGGGTACATCTTGATCTTGATGTCCAGCACGGTGGCCAGGCCGCCCAGGCCTTGCGCGCCAATGCCCAGGGCGTTGACCTTCTCGTACAGCTCCAGGCGCAGTTCCTCGACCTGGTCGAGCTTCTCGCCGCGCGCGGCCTTGGCCTGCAGCTCGTACATGTCCAGGTCTTCCATCAGGCTTTCCTTGGCCAGCAGCACGGCCTTCTCGGCGGTGCCGCCGATGCCGATGCCCAGCATGCCCGGCGGGCACCAGCCCGCGCCCATGGTCGGAACGGTCTTGAGAACCCAGTCCACCAGGTTGTCGCTGGGGTTCATCATGATCATCTTGGACTTGTTCTCCGAGCCGCCGCCCTTGGCGGCCACGGTCACGTCCAGCTTGTCGCCGGGCACGATCTGCACGTTGATGACGGCAGGCGTGTTGTCCTTGGTGTTCTTGCGCGCGAACAGCGGATCGGCCACGACCGAGGCACGCAGCGTGTTGTCGGGGTGGTTGTAGCCGCGGCGCACGCCTTCGTTGATGGCGTCTTCCAGGCCGCCCGTGAAGCCTTCCCAGCGCACGTCCATGCCCACCTTCAGGAACACGTTGACGATGCCGGTGTCCTGGCAGATCGGGCGGTGGCCGGTGGCCGACATCTTGGAGTTGGTCAGGATCTGGGCCATCGCGTCCTTGGCCGCCGGGCTCTGCTCGCGCTCGTAGGCGCGGGCCAGGTGGGCGATGTAGTCGGCGGGGTGGTAGTAGCTGATGTACTGCAGGGCGCCTGCGATCGAATCGATCAGGTCCTGCTGGCGGATCGTGGTGGTCATCGGTGGGGTGTCTTTTTGATCGGGGGAACAGGGGAGGGGAATCCCGGGGGCGATTATCGGCGCTGCGCGGCGGAAAGTGCACGCGAGGGGTGCAGTCTTGTACAAGAGTCGAGGGGTTTGCCTGGACAAGCCCGCCTCGGCGACACCTCAGTGGGGGATGGATGCGAGAGGTTCCCATTTGCGGAGTTACCATGGGCGGGTTTTTGCCATTGCGGCCCCGCCAGCCAGACATCCCCGAGCCACGCAGCGCGCGGCCCGCCGACCTGCCTCCAGCCAACTGCGCCGCGTTGTTTTCACCAAGGAGTCCACACCAATGACCGCGACCCGCCAGGAAAAAGACACTTTCGGACCCATAGCCGTCCCCGCAGACAAGCTTTGGGGCGCGCAGACGCAGCGTTCGCTGCAGAACTTCGACATCAGCGGCGAGCAGCAGCCGCGCGAGATCATCCACGCGCTGGCCCAGGTCAAGAAGGCCTCGGCCACCGTCAACCACAAGCTGGGCCTGCTCGACGAGAAGAAGACCCGGGCCATCCTGGCCGCCGCCGACGAGGTGATCGCCGGCAAGCACCCGGACGAGTTCCCGCTGGTAGTTTGGCAGACCGGCTCGGGCACGCAGACCAACATGAACGTCAACGAGGTGCTGGCCAACCGCGCCAGCGAAATCCTCGGTGGCGAGCGGGGCGAATCGCGCCTGGTCCACCCCAATGACGACGTGAACAAGAGCCAGTCGAGCAACGACGTATTCCCGACCGCCATGCACGTGGCTGCCGTCACGGCCATCGAGCAAAAGCTGCTGCCCGCCATTGCCCTGCTGCGCAACACGCTGCAGGCCAAGAGCGAGGCCTATGCCGACATCGTCAAGATCGGCCGCACCCATCTGCAGGACGCCACGCCGCTGACGCTGGGCCAGGAAATCTCGGGCTGGGTGGCCCAGCTGGCCCATGGCGAAAAGCATGTGCGCGCCGCGCTACCGCACCTGTACGAGCTGGCGCTGGGCGGCACGGCCGTGGGCACGGGCCTGAATGCACCCAAGGGCTATGCCGAGGGCGTGGCGGCCGAGCTGTCCCAGCTCACCGGCTACCCGTTCGTGACGGCGCCCAGCAAGTTCGAGGCCCTGGCCTCGTGCGACGGCCTGGTCCACGCCCACGGCGCGCTCAAGACGCTGGCCGCCAGCATGATGAAGATCGCCAACGACGTGCGCTGGCTGGCCTCCGGCCCGCGCAGCGGCCTGGGCGAGATCTCCATCCCCGAGAACGAGCCCGGCTCGTCCATCATGCCCGGCAAGGTCAACCCCACGCAGAGCGAGGCGGTGACCATGCTGGCGGCCCAGGTCTTCGGCAACGACGTGGCCATCAACTTCGGCGGCGCCTCGGGCAACTTCGAGCTGAACGTGTTCCGCCCCATGGTTTCGCACAACTTCCTGCAGAGCGTGCGCCTGCTGGCCGATGGCATGAAGAGCTTCAACGACCACTGCGCCGTTGGCATCGAACCCAACCGCGAGCGCATCACCGAGCTGGTGCAGCGCTCGCTGATGCTGGTGACGGCGCTGAACCCGCACATCGGCTACGACAAGGCGGCCTACATCGCCAAGAAGGCGCACAAGGAAGGCTCCAGCTTGCGCGAAGCCGCCGTGGCTTCCGGCCACCTGACCGGCGAACAGTTCGACGCGTGGGTGATCCCTGCCAAGATGGTCGGCAATCTGTAGGACCTGCTGATGCCATCAAAAAGGGGAGCCGGCCGGCTCCCCTTTTTTTGCTTCATGGCCTGGCTCAGTTGTCCGCCTGCGGGCGGCGCACGGTGCGGAACACGTACTTGAGCGCGTCGCCGATGGTGCTTTCCCAGACCGGCCATTCATGCTTGCCGTTGACGATGCGCAGCTCGGCAGGCTGCTTGTTCCTGCGCAGCTGGGCGTAGAGCTGGGCGGCGTCGGACTCGATCATGAATTCATCGTCGTCGCCCGAATTGATGTACATGGGCACGCTGATCTTGCGGGCGAGAAAGCTGTCCCACAGCACAGGGTAGTTGTAGCTCTTCCAGACCGTGGTGCTGTACTGGCCGCCGGTATTGGGTTCGGCAAAGACCTTGACCGAGCGTGCCGAGGAATCGGCGGGCGGCTCGGGGTTGTAGATGGCGGGGCTCAGCAGGGCGGCGGCCTGGAATTTCTCGGGGTACTTGAGCACGTAGCGCAGCGCGCCGTAGCCGCCCATGGACAGGCCGCCGATGACGCGGCCATCGCGGCTGGTGAGGGTGCGGTACTTCTTCTCGACATGGGGGACGAGGTCCTGGAAGAAGGCCGTCTCCATGGGCTCCTTGAGGTCCACGTACCAGGTCGTTCCCGCGTCGGGCATGACGATGATGGCGGGCGGGATCTCCCCGTTCTGGATCAGCTGGTCCACCGTGCGCAGCAGATTGCCCTTGACGGGCCAGTCGTTGCGCTGGCCGTCGTTGCCGTGCAGCAGGTACATGACGGGGTAGCGCAGCCTAGACTGGGCGTCGTAGCCCGTGGGCAGGTAGACGTTGTAGGTCCAGCTGCGCTGCAGCGTGGCGCTCTTGAACTCGGCGGCCTCGATGGAGCCGGCCTGGGCGGCCGGGCCGGCCAGCAGCGCGGCGGCCGCCAGCGTGCCGGAGGCGGCCTGGCGCAGGACGATGGAAAAGGAAAGTTGGCGCATGTTTTTTGTCTCCTGTGGTCCGTGGCAAGGGCCCACGGCTGCGCCAATGTAATCGAGGCCCTGGCCCCGCCTGCGCTCCGCGCGGCCGGGCCGTCGCCTCGGGGACCATGGTGCTCAGCCGGGCGCACGCTGCGCGTGGCGCAGCGCGCTGCGAAAGCCCAACTGCCCCACCACGCACGCCACGACCAGGGCCAGCGCGGCCGACAGCGCGGGGTTGCTGCCCAGGCTGGCGCCCAAGGTGCACAGGCCGCCCACGGCCATTTGCGTGCTGCCGTAGACACCGGCGGCCGAGCCCGTGAGGCGCGGATGCACGCTCAGCGCGCTGGCCAGCGCCGCAGGGCTGGTCAGGCCCGAACCCAGCGCGAACAGCACCATCAGCCCCACCACAATGGCCGGCGTGAGCTGGTTGAACAGGGCCAGCAACAGCAGCATGGCCGCGCTGGCCAGGCTCAGCAGATTGCCGTTGAGCATCAGCCGCTCCAGGGGCCAGTGGCGTATCAGCTGGCGGGCCAGCGCATTGCCCACGGCCATGCCGCCCATGAGCAGGCCCAGGTAGATGGCCACCTCATGCTTGGTGGAATGCAGCTGCTCGATGAACACGAAGGGCGCCGCCGCCAGGAAGGCATAGATGGACGTGGTGGCGCAGCCGCCGCCCATGGCAAAGCCCACGAAGGCCGGCGAGCGCAGCAGGCTGCGGTAGTCGTCGCGGATGGTGCCCAGGTGCAGGCGGCCCGTGGGCTGGCCGGTTTCGGGCAGCAGCTTCCAGATGCCGAAGGCCGTCACGCCGCCGACCACGGCCAGCGTGCCGAAGATGGCGCGCCAGCCCAGGGCGTCGTCGATGGCCGAGCCGATGGCCGGCGCGATGCCGGGGCCGATCATCATCATCAGGTTGAGCAGCGCCAGGCTGCCCACGGCGTTCTCGGGCGTGCTCGAATCGCGCGCAATGGCGCGGCCCAGGGCCAGGCCCGCGCAGCCGCCCAGCGCCTGGAGCAGCCGCGCGCCGATCAGCCAGGGGGCGGACGGGGCGAGAAAGGCCGCCAGGCTGGCCAGCGCATAGAGGATGAGTCCGGCCAGCAGCATGGGGCGGCGCCCCAGGCTGTCCGACAGCGGGCCATAGATCAGCTGGCCCACGCCCAGGCCCAGGATGTAGACCGTGATGGTCAGCTGCATCTGGCTGGCGCCGGCCTGGAGCTGGCGTGCCGCATCGGGCAGGGCGGGCAGGAACATGTGCATGGCCAGCGTGCCGACGATGGTCACGACCACCAGCAGCCACAGCGGCGCCTTGCGGCTGGCCGCTGTATGGTCCTGGGCGGGTGGCAGCGAAGAGTGCTCGGCAGCCATCTCAGGCAGCCTGCTCGTCGGGCAGGTCCGTGTCGCAGGCGGGCTCGGCGGCCATGGCCTCCAGCAGGCGCTGCAGCGTGGCGTAGGCCGCGTCCAGTTCCTCGGGCGGCACGGCGCCCAGCACCTGGGCGCGGGCCTGCTGCAGCAGGCCCTGCACGGCTTCGACCTGGGCATGGCCGGCTGGCGTGAGCTGGATTTTCCTGACGCGGCGGTCGCTGTCGTCCACGCGCTCTATCCAGCCCTGGGCGGCCAGGCCGTCCACCAGGCGCACGACCGAGGAGCTGTCCAGCGCCAGGGAATGGGCCAGATCCTTCTGGCGCATGGCTTCAGGCGAACGCGCCAGATGCATCAGCGGCATCCACAGCGCCTGGGTCAGGCCCATGGGCGCCAGCAGCCTGTCCAGCGTGCGGCGCCATTGCTTGTTGACCTGGCCCAGCGTGAACATGAAATGCCGCTGCACGCTGGCGGCATCGGCTTGCGCGGGCGGGGACTGGTCGGGAAGGGAAGACATCGTGGCATTCAAATAGTTGGCATTCCAATTATCTGCATGTCAACGATATCGTTTCCCGGAGCCGCCTGATACATCCGCAGGCGTCAGGGTTTTGGCCCCCGCAGGGGAGGCGGGGCCTACATGCCCAGGGACTTGAGCAGTTCGTCGGTGTCCGTGCTGCCGGCCGGTTCAGGCGCTGCGGCGGGGGCGCTGGCGTTGGCCTGCGCCATGAGGGCGTCCGGGTCGGGGCGCTCCTGCGGTTCGAAATCCACCACCTTGATGAACTCCGTGCGGTCCATGGCCAGCTCGAGATAGAAGATGTTGTTGTTGCCCGTGTAGAAGGTCACGCGGCGCGCCTCGGGGGAGTCGAGGTTGGCGTCCACGCTGAGGTTGACCTGCTTGTTCAGGCGGATCATCTTGGGCTGGCTCTGGGTGATGTAGGTCTGAAGCTCGCGCTGGACCTTGCTGGTGAAGTCGCCCACCACCTGGTTCATCAGCTCGCCCATGACGTTGCTGACATCGTCGGAGGTGTAGGAGCTGGCAAGGTCCTCTTCACCCATGCCCATGCTCAGCATGTAGCTGCGGTACAGCTCCATGGCGGCGGCGGCCGAGAAGTTGATGATCACCAGGCCCGAAAAGCCGCCGTCCACCAGGACAAAGCAGCCGATGTCGGGCTTGAGGCTGGTCTTGGTGATGCGCTGCACCATGCCCGAATACTGGATCTGGCACTGCGTGGCCACCTGGAGCACGCGCGAGACGGAGTTGCAGAGGCTGATCAGCACGTCTTCCGTGCCATGGACGATGGGATGTTGGGGCTGGTTCATGAGGTCAACGGGACAAAATTGTGAGCGATTATGGGTGCAAGTCCGTTGTTTGCGACTGTTTGTAACATTGAAAGTCCAATGTGCCCCCTCCTGGGGCGGGGCTTGGCAGGCGGCCCCGAAAGCCGCGCTCAGCGAATCGCCTGCGTGGACTCGCGCACGATGCAGCGCCCCTGCATGACCACCTTGCGCACGGGCAGCTCGGGCGCATGCAGCCGCTCCATCAGCAGGCTGAAGGCCGTTCGGCCCATGGCGTCGATCGGCTGCTCGATGACGGTGATGGCGGGGGCCACCAGTTCTGTCCAGCGCTCGTTGTCGAAACCGGCGAGCGCCACATCGCCGGGTATGCGCAGGCCGGCTGCGCGTATCGCGCGCAGGCAGCCTTCCAGCAGCAGGCCGTTGCTGGCCACGAAGGCGTCGGGCCGCTGCGGCTGGCGCAGCCATTGCGTGACTTCGGCCTCGGCGGCATCGCTGGTCGGGGGCAATTGGCGCAAGTCGGGCTCCAGGCCTGCATCGCGCATGGCGGCCAGATAGCCGTCGCAGCGCTCGCGCGCCGTGCTGCTGGTGCTGCCGAAGACGCCTGCAATGCGGCGGCGGCCCTGTTCCACCAGATGCCTGACCAGGGTGGCGCAGGCCTGGGCGTTGTCCAGCACCACGCTGTCATGGAAGGCCGGGGCGCCCGCCCGGTCCACCAGGACAACGGGAAACTCCAGCTGCATGCGCTCGAGCTTGTGCAGGCTGGCCTGGGTGGGCGCAAAGATCAGCCCCGCGATGCGCTCTTCCTGCATGAGCTGCAGGTACATGGCTTCGCGCTGCGGGTCTTCGTCGGTATTGCACAACAGCACGCGCCGGCCCTGGCGATAGGCCTCGGCCTCGACCGCGCGGATCAGGGCCGTGAAAAACGGGTTGCGTATGTCGGCCACCAGCACGCCCATGGGCCCTGCGTCGCGCGCGCGCAGCCGGCGTGCCATCAGATTGGGCCGGTAGCCCGTGGCCTGCACGGCGGCCGCGACCCGCGCCCGGACTTCTTCGCTGACCGAGCCGCCCGCCAGCGCGCGCGACACCGTCGATTTGGAAACCCCGGCCGCACGGGCCACATCGTTGATGCTGATGCTCAATGCAATCGTTCCCGTTGGTTGTGATGTGCCGCAGAGGATAACTCCAAAGAAATGCCGTGGTATGGCCGGATGGTGGCCAGGTTATGTTGCAGTGCAGATTGACTGATGGTTGGGAACGTTCCCACAATC
The DNA here is from genome assembly GCF_018437695.1 of Delftia sp. WY8. Lineage (NCBI taxonomy): Bacteria > Pseudomonadati > Pseudomonadota > Betaproteobacteria > Burkholderiales > Comamonadaceae > Delftia > Delftia sp. WY8. The sequence continues at coordinate 1,125,568 of NZ_CP049795.1, read as the reverse complement.
CGCGCCATGAACAATGCCCATTCATCCCTCCCGGCGGTTGCCCCCACCGCTTCTGCGGGCCTGCAGATCGCCGTGCGCCTGGGCGCCAGGGTGCGCGACAAGGCCGACGCCATTGACCAGGCCGCCCGGCTGCTCCAGGACAGCGGCTGCGTGGCCCCTGGCTATGCCGCCGGCATGCAGGCGCGCGAGGCCCAGGCCGAAACCTTTCTGGGCCACGGCGTGGCCATTCCCCACGGCCGCGCCGAAGACCGGGCCCTGGTGCTGCGCGACGCGGTGGCCGTGCTCCAGGTGCGCGAGGGCCTGGATTGGAATGCCGGCCAGAACGTGCATCTGGTCGTGGCGGTGGCGGCACGCTCCGATGCCCACATCACCTTGCTGCGCCGCCTGGCCGGCCTGCTGCAGACACCCCGGCTGCAGGCGCTGTTCACCACCGGCGATGCGCAGCAGGTCATCGATGCACTCCAGGGGCAGACGGACCCGGCGCCGCCTGCCGCCCGCCCGGCGGCAGTGGACCTGGCCGAGGCGTGCGAATGGACCATTGCCTATCCCAACGGCCTGCATGCACGGCCTGCCACGCGCTGGGCGGAGGCGGCGCGCGGCTTTGCCTCGCGCATGCAGGTGCGCCATGGCGGCGAGGTGGCCGATGCGCGGCAGATGGCCAGCCTGCTGCAGCTGGGACTGCGCGAAGGCGACAAGGTCACCGTCTCGGCAGAGGGGCTCGACGCCAGGGCCGCGGTCCAGCGCCTGTGCGCCGTGGCCCAGGCCCTGGTGGCCCAGGAACGTGCCGATGCCGACGCCGCTGCGCGCAAGGCGGCCGAATCGCCCGCCACGGGCTGGCTGCCGCCGCTGGCGCGGCCTGCCTTTGTGGGCCTGGGCGCCAGCCCGGGGCTGGCCGTGGCCCGCATCCACCAGTGGCGTGTGGAGGCCGCCGAGATCCCCGACCTGCCCGAGCCGCTCAGCGTGGGCGGTGCGCGGCTGCATGCGGCGCTGGCCGAGACACAGGGCCAGCTGCGCGCCCTGCATGACGACACCCGCCGCCGCCTGGGCGAAGGCGATGCGGCCATCTTCAGCGCGCAGGCCGAGTGGCTGGGCGACACCGGTCTCCTCACGCGCGCCTGCCAGTTCATGGTCCAGGGCCACGGCGTGGCCTGGGCCTGGGACCAGGCCGTGGAGGAGGGCGCTGCCCGTCTCCAGGCGCTGGACAACCCCGCGCTGGCCGCGCGTGCCGCCGACCTGCGCGACGTGGGCCGGCGCGTGCTGGTGCAACTGCAGCCCTCGCTGGCAGCGGCGGGGCCGGATGGCCTGCCGGAAGGCGGCTGCATCCTGGTCGCGGCCGATCTTTCGCCCTCGGAAACCGCCCAGCTGGACACGGCGCGCGTGGCCGCGCTGGTCACGGCGCAGGGCAGTCCCACCTCGCACACGGCCATACTTGCGCGCACGCTGGGGCTGCCGGCCGCCGTGGCGGCAGGCGGCGGCGTGCTGGGCATGGCCGATGGGGCCCTGGCCATCGTCGATGGCGCCAACGGCCGCATCTACCTTGATCCCTCGGAGCAGGACCTGGCTTCGGCGCGTGCCCACATGGCCGAGCAGCAGGCACTGCAGGAACGCGTGTCCGCGCAGCGCAGCCTGCCTGCCATCACCACCGATGGCGTGCGCATCGAAGTCTGCGCCAACGTCAACCTGCCCGGGCAGGTGCCGCTGGCCCTGTCCCAGGGCGCCGAGGGCGTGGGCCTGATGCGCACGGAATTCCTGTTCCTGGAGCGCGGCAGCACGCCCGGCGAGGACGAGCAGTACGAAACCTACCGCGCCATGGCGCAGGCGCTGGAGGGCCGGCCGCTGATCGTTCGCGCGCTGGACATCGGCGGCGACAAGCAGGTCGCCCACCTGGAGTTGCCGCGCGAGGACAACCCCTTCCTGGGCGTGCGCGGCGCGCGGCTGCTGCTGCGCCGCCCCGACCTGCTGGAGCCCCAGATGCGCGCCCTGTACCGGGCGGCCCGCGATGGCGCAAGGCTGTCCGTGATGTTTCCCATGGTCACCAGCGTGCAGGAACTGCTGGCGCTGCGCGCGGCCTGCGAGCGGCTGCGCGCCGAACTGGACGCCCCGGTCCTGCCGCTGGGCATCATGATCGAGGTGCCCGCTGCCGCCGTGCAGGCCGACGCACTGGCCCGCCATGCCGATTTCTTCTCCATAGGCACCAACGACCTGACCCAGTACGTGCTGGCCATGGACCGCCAGAACCCGCAACTGGCGGCCGAGGCGGACAGCCTGCATCCGGCCGTGCTGCGGATGGTGCGCGCCACCGTGCAGGGCGCTGCCACCTGCGCGCGCCCCGTGGGCGTCTGCGGCGGACTGGCCGGCGACCCGTTCGGTGCGCTGCTGCTGGCCGGGCTGGGGGTGGGCGAGCTGTCCATGACCCCCAACGACATCGCTGGTGTCAAGGCCGGCTTGCGTGCGGCCAGCCTGCGGCAGTTGCAGGCGCTCGCAGACAGGGCGCTCGGCTGCGAGGATGCCGCGCAGGTGCGGGCACTGGCCAAGGAGGTGACGGCATGAACGCCCCGCAAGCCATCACCGTGACCCTGAACCCGGCCATAGACCAGCTTGTGACCCTGGATGCGCTGCTGCCCGGCCAGGTGCAGCGCGCATTGGGCAGCGTGCAGGCGCCGGGCGGCAAGGGCATCAATGTTGCCGCCGCCTTGGCGGGCCTGGGCGCTCCCACGGCCGCGCTGGGCGTGCTGGGCAGTGACAACGCCGGCATGTTCGAGGCCTTGTTCGCGCAGCGCGGCATTGCCGACGCCTGCCTGCGCGTGCCGGGCCAGACGCGCACCAACATCAAGCTGGTGGCCGACGGCGGACGCCAGACCACGGACATCAACCTGCCGGGCCTGGCCTTGGCCGAAGCGCATCTGGACACCGTCATGTCCACGCTGGCCCGGTATCTGCGGCCCGGCCTGGCCGTGGTGCTGTCGGGCAGCCTGCCGGCCGGCCTGCCTGCGGACAGTTGGGCCCGGCTCCAGGCCCAGGCCGTGGCCGCCGGTGCCGACGTGCTGCTGGACACCAGCGAGGCCCCCCTGGCCGCCGCCCTGGCCACGGCCCCCCATGCGGCCATGCCCTGGGCCATCAAGCCCAACCGGGAGGAGTTGCAGGCCGCCACAGGCCAGCGCCTGGACGGCCGCGACGCGCTGCTGGCCGCCGCGCGCCGCCTGCTGGACAGGGGGCTGGGATTGGCCGTGGTGTCCATGGGCGAGGAGGGCGCGCTGTTCGCCACCGCGCAAGGCGCGGTGATCGCGCGGCCGCCGCAGCGGGCACGCGGCAGCTCCGTGGGCGCGGGCGATGCCATGGTCGCGGGCATGGTGGCCGCGCGACTGCGCGGACTGGATCTGGCGGACACCGCACGCCTGTCCACGGCCAGCGCGCTGGCCTGGCTGCAGGCCGCGCCCGCGCGCGAAGTCGATGCCAACCGCGTCCAGGCCCTGGCTGCCAGCGTGCTGCTGGAGCCATGCCAGTGGCCCTGATCCCCCATTCTTCAGGAGCTCTCATGAACCCTCTTTTTGTGGTGATCGCAGCCGCCGGGCACGACGCCGAAGCGCTGCTGGCCGCCGAAGCCCTGCGCCATGCGGCCGGACAGCGTCCCTTGGCTGTGGAAGTGCGCGCCAGCGGCGGCGTGATCGGGCCGCATGCGGCCGATGCGGCCGCGCAGGCCGGGCAATTGCTGATCGTGGGGGATGCCGGCACCCATGACGATGCAGATACCGCCGCCGATGCCTCCCGCTTCGTGCAGGCCACCGTCGAGCGCTGCAGCCTGCGCGAGGCGCTTGATGATCCGGCCGGCGTGCTTGCACGCTGCGCTGCCGCCAGTCCCGCAGCACAGCGCATGGGCGAGAGCCTGGGCAAGCGCACGGGCAAGCGGATCGTGGCCGTCACCTCCTGCCCCACGGGCATCGCCCATACCTTCATGGCGGCCGAGGGGCTGCAGCGCGGCGCGGCTGCGCTGGGCCACGCCATGCGCGTGGAGACGCAAGGCTCGGTGGGCGCGCTCGATGCGCTGACGCCGCAGGAGATTGCCGAGGCCGACCTGGTCATCATCGCCGCCGACCGCGAGGTCGATCTTTCGCGCTTCGCGGGCAAGCCGCTGCTGCGCAGCGGCACCAAGCCGGCCATACGCGACGGCTCGGGGCTGATCGCCAAGGCGCTGGCCGAAGCCGCCGTGCATGGTGTCGCCGTGGGCGCTGCTGCGGCAGGCGGCGCCGCGCCCACGCCGGCCCGGACCCAGGGTGGTGCCTATCGCCACCTGATGACCGGCGTGTCCTTCATGCTGCCCTTCGTCACGGCGGGCGGCATTCTGATCGCCATGGCCTTTGCGCTGGGCGGCATCTATGTCCATGACGATGCCCACCAGGGCACGCTGGGATGGACGCTGTTCCAGATCGGCGCCAAGGGCGGCTTTGCGCTGATGGTGCCGGCGCTGGCCGGCTATATCGCCTATTCCATTGCCGACCGGCCCGGCATTGCGCCGGGCATGATCGGCGGGATGATCGCGTCCAGCATGGGGGCGGGATTCATCGGCGGCATTGCGGCCGGCTTCATTGCAGGCTACGGCGTGGCCTTCATGGCGGCGCACATCCGGCTGCCGCAGGCGCTCAAGGGCCTGCTGCCCATGCTCATCCTGCCCGTGCTGGGCAGCCTGTTCACGGGGCTGCTGATGTTCTATCTGGTCGGTGCGCCCGTGGCCGAGCTGCTGCAGTGGCTGAGCGCCTGGCTGCGCGGCATGCAGGGCGCCAGTGCCTTGCTGCTGGGCCTGTTGCTGGGCGCGATGATGGCCTTTGACATGGGCGGGCCGGTGAACAAGGCCGCCTATGCGTTTTCCACGGGAATGATCGCCAGCCAGGTCTACACGCCCATGGCTGCAGCCATGATCGCCGGCATGACGCCGCCGCTGGGGCTGGCCCTGGCCACGCGCCTGTTTGCCGACCGCTTCACGCGCGAGGAGCGCGGCAGCGCCGCCTCGGCCGGCGTGCTGGGCCTGGCCTTTGTCACCGAGGGGGCCATTCCCTATGCGGCCCGCGATCCGCTGCGCACGATCCCGGCCCTGGTACTGGGCTCGGCCGTGGCCGGTGCCGTGTCCATGCTGGCGGGGGTGGAACTGAAGGTGCCGCATGGCGGCATCTTCGTCGCGCCCATTCCCAATGCCGTGACCCATGTAGCCATGTATGCGGTGGCGCTGGTGGCAGGCGTGGTGGTCACGGCCATCGCCCTGCGCATGTTCAAAAGGCCCGCCGAAGCGGGCCTTTGAAGCAGGAAGCCGGGGGAGCGCCTGGCGCGGCTCCCCCGCAGCGTTCAGCGGGCTGCGGCGCGGGCCTGTTCCAGCCAGCCGTCGAAGGTCTTCTGGTGGGCCTTGATCCAGCCGTCCACATGGCGGTTGATGTCCGAAGGCTTGCTCTGGCCCTGGCTCATCATGTGGTTCTGTGCGCTGATGTCACCCACGGGGACCTGCATCAGTTCGAACAACTTGGCGGCATCGGGATGCTTGTCGGTGAAGGCCTTGTTGGCGATGATCTGCTGCTTGTTCACCACGAAGCCGTAGTTCTTGCCGTTGGGCAGCTTGGTGTCCAGCTTGGCCTGCTCGCCGGGCAGCGAGGAGAACGGCACCTCCAGCCACACCACGTCCTTGCCGGGCTTGAGCACGTTGCTCACCCAGTAGGGCGTCCAGGTGTAGTAGAGGATGGGCTTGCCGGCCTTGTAGCGCGAGATGGTGTCGGCGATCAGCGCCGAGTAGGTGCCCTGCTTGTGGGTCACGGTGTCGCGCAGCTTGTAGGCCGTCAGGTGGTGCTCGATCACGGCCTCGCAGCCCCAGCCCGGCGTGCAGCCGGTGAGGTCGGCCTTGCCGTCGCCGTCCGAGTCGAACAGCTTGGCGATCTTGGGGTCCTTGAGCTGGCCGAGGTTGGTGATCTTGTATTGGTCGGCCGTCTTCTTGTCCATCAGGTAGCCCTGGGCGGCGTTGTCCGAGTACACGCCCTTGCGGAACAGCTTGGCGTCGCCGCCCGCGTTCTTGTAGTAGTCGGCGTGCAGCGGGTTCCAATGCGTGGCCAGGAAAGTGGCATCGCCATTGGCAATCGCCACGTGGGCCGTGGGGTACTCGACCTCCTGGAAGGGCTGCACGTCGTAGCCCAGCTTCTCCAGGGCCTTCATGACGATGAGGGTCTGGAAGCTCTCTTCGGCGATGGAGCTCTTCAGTGGCAACACCTTCACGCCCTTTCCGGGCTGTTCGTCGGCCGACCATGCGCTGGCGCAGGCCAGCGCAATGCCTGTGGCGATGGCGCCGGCGCGCAGCCAGTGGCGCAGTGCGTTGGCCTGCAGTCGGTTGGGGTTCAGGGCTTGGATCATCCTCGGGTTCCTCCGTTGTGTGATGAAAGGGGAGCGGGCGGCCAGCGGGGCTGGCCGTTTTTCGGGAAGGCGGCGCGGCAGAAGGCCCGTCCGCGCCGCAGGCAAGGCGTTCAGCTGGTGCTGCCGCGATGAACTGGCTTGCTGCCGGCGCCCAGCAGGCGGGCAATGCAGCCGGCGGGGCCGCTGTGCCACCAGCGCGCGCCGCCACGGGTGGTCTGTCCCATGGCCTGGGTGATGCGGTCCAGCACGATGGCCAGCAGCACGATGCCCAGGCCGCCCACGGTGGCCAGGCCCATGTCCAGGCGGCCGATGCCGCGCAGCACCATCTGGCCCAGGCCGCCCACGGCGATCATGGAGGCGATCACCACCATCGACAGCGACAGCATCAGCGCCTGGTTCACGCCGGCCATGATGGACGGCATGGCCAGCGGCAGCTGCACCTTCCACAGCAGCTGCCAGGGCGAGGCGCCGTACGCGCGGCTGGCCTCGATCAGGTCGGGGCGCACCTGGCGGATACCCAGGTTGGTCAGGCGGATCAGCGGCGGCAGCGCGAAGATGATGGTCACGATCACGCCGGGCACGTTGCCGATGCCGAACAGCATCACCACGGGCACCAGGTAGACGAAGGCCGGCGTGGTCTGCATGGCGTCGAGCAGCGGCCGCGTCCAGCGCTGGGCACGGTCGCTGGAGGCCAGCAGGATGCCCACGGGCAGCCCGATGACCATGCAGAACACCAGCGAGGTCAGCACCAGCGACAGCGTCACCATGGCCTCGGGCCAGATGCCCAGCATGGCGACGACCACCAGCGAAACGGCGGCGCCAATGGCCATGGCGCGGCCCGCGAACTGCCAGGCCACCAGGGTCAGGATCAGGATCAGCAGCGGCCAGGGCAGGGCCAGCATGGCATCGGTGATGCCCGACAGCGTGCCGTCGATGGGCGTGCGCACGGCCTGGAAGAAGGGGCGGAAATGGTGGACCACCCATTCCAGGCCGCTGTTGATCCAGCCCTGCACGGGCAGGCCGTCCGTGGTCAGTTGGTGCCAGAGGCTGGCATGGGCGTCTTCGGGAACGCCCGAGCCGGCCGAGGCGCCCAGCCAGTCACCGCCTGCAGCATCACCGCCGCTGGCGGCGCCCCAGGGATCGGCCGGGGCATCGGGTGCCGGCGTGGCGGCGGTGGCCCAGGGATCGGCGCTTGTAGAGGCTGCAGAGGCTGGGGAGTCGGTGGAAGCAGGGGCTGCGCTCGCATCGGCCCAGGGATCGGTGGCGGCAGCGGCGGTGTTCGGGTTCAGGCTGTTGTTGGCGTCGCTCATGCGGCATCTCCTTGTTGTTGTTCGATCGGCTCCACGGTCGGCGCGACGGTGGGGGCGTTGGAGGCCGGGAAATGCGGGTTGAGCGTGACGGGCGGCACGATCTCCTGCGGCGGCGGCACGGGCGGCGTGTCGCGGTCCAGGAAGCGCAGCATGGTGGTGCGGCTGACCACGCCCATGAACTGGCCGTCGTCGCTGGTCACCGGCAGCGCGCAGGGCGCAGCGGCCACGGGGCCGAACAGCTCGGCCACCGGCGTGCCTGCGGACAGCGGCTCCACGTTGGGCAGAAAGGCGTGGCTCAAGCCCAGCATGCCGGGGCGGCCATGCAGTGCGTCGCGCAGCGATTGCGAGGACACCACGCCCAGGAAGCGGCGGCGCGCGTTGACCACATAGGCGTAGTCGCGGTCGGAGTCTTCCAGCAGGCGCTGGGCGGCGCGGCAGCCGCGGTCGCTGTGCTCCGACACCACGGTCAGGGCCTGGCGCGCAATGTCCCCGGCCTTGAAGACCGAGGCCGCGTCCACGCCGCGCACGAAGCTGCGCACATAGTCGTCGGCGGGGCTGCGCAGGATCTCGTCGGGCGTGCCGACCTGGATCACCTGGCCGTCCTTCATGATGGCGATGCGGTCGCCGATGCGCATGGCCTCGTCCAGGTCATGCGAGATGAAGACGATGGTGCGGCGCTGGATCTGCTGCAGGCGCAGCAGCTCGGACTGCATCTCGGTGCGGATGATGGGGTCCAGGGCCGAGAAGGCCTCGTCCATCAGCAGGATGGACGGATCGGACGCCAGCGCCCGGGCCAGGCCCACGCGCTGCTGCATGCCGCCCGACAGCTCGTCGGGATAGCTTGCGCCCCAGGCGCCCAGGCCCACCTGCTCCAGCGCGGCCTGGGCCTGCTTCTGGCGCTCGGCCTTGTCGGCGCCGGCCAGCTCCAGGCCGAAGGCCGTGTTGTCCAGCACCGTCATGTGCGGCATCAGCGCAAAGGACTGGAACACCATGGAGATGTCCTTGCGGCGCAGCGCGCGCAGATCGCGCTCGCTCAGGGCATTGATGTCCTGGCCATCGACCACGATGCGCCCGGCCGTGGGCTCGATCAGGCGGTTGAGCATGCGCACCAGGGTGGACTTGCCCGAGCCCGACAGGCCCATGACGACGAAGATCTCGCCGGCCTCGATGGTGAAGTCGGCGTCGAACACGCCGATGGACTGGCCCGTGCGCTCCAGGATCTCCTGTTTGCTCAGGCCTTGTTGGACGAGCTCGAGTGCGGTCCTGGGGTCGTCCCCGAAAACCTTGAACACATGATCGATGATGATCTGCTTGGCCACTGTGGCGTTCTCCTTTTGGGTGAGATGGAACACAGTCCAGCGTCCTCGACGGGCGAAGACGCTGGCGCGCAAGCCAAAAATGAAGCCCTGATGCCGTTCGCTGCAGGGGACGGCCGTCCCCCGTTGCTGGAATTCAAACAGGTGCGAAAGCACCCGAGACGGCTCGGATGGCACGCGAAGCGGTGCGCAAGAGCCAGAGGTCGAGAGCAGCCGGCGGCAAGCGCGCGCGGTGTCTCAGGCGGGCATCGTGGCTGAAGATCAGCCAGCGCGATGCCCCACAACATCAGGACCGAGTTTCGGCCCGGTTGACGGGGCTGTGCCGGGAGCACAACGATCCGCCGGAGGGATCGGCAGGCCGTGAAGACGGTGCCGATGACCTGCTTGGCAGGTTGTAAAGAAGCCGAAATTATATAAAACAGGTTTTACTGCGTCAAAACGCATGAGCCGGAAAAGGCCTGTTTCGGGCTGTTTCAAGCCCTTGAGGGCTGCAATTCGGTCAGTATTTGCTCACTTAATGAGAGCATAGAGATCATGATTCACAAGGCATATGCTGTCATCGATGAATAAAATCGGTCAAGCGTCAGCTTGAGGAAAGCTTCAGGCCCGATCTGCGGCAAAAAGCGTGCCTGCGCCCGCCCATGAAAAAAGCCCCGCAGCGGCTGGCGCTGCGGGGCTTCGGTGTGGGATGTCGCCGGCTCAGTGGTTGCCGGCCGTGCTGTTGATCAGCTTGTCGGTGTAGGCGATGGCCAGGGCGCTGGCCAGGAAGGTGACGTGGATGATGGTCTGCCACATCAGCACCTTGACGTCGTAGCTGCCTGCGTTGATGAAGGTCTTGAGCAGGTGGATGGAGCTGATACCGATGATGGACAGGGCCAGCTTGACCTTGAGGATGGAGGCGTTCACATGGCCCAGCCACTCGGGCTGGTCGGGGTGGCTGTCCAGGCCCAGGCGGCTGACGAAGGTTTCGTAGCCGCCCACGATGACCATGATCAGCAGGTTGGAGATCATCACCACGTCGATCAGCGCCAGCACCACCAGCATGATGATGGTTTCGTTGAGCGCGCCGATGGGCGCATCGTGCTTGTAGCCGATGCTGGTGATCAGCGCCTGCAGCGCTTCCTGGTTGCCGAAGGCGGCCTCGATCAGGTGCCACAGCTCCAGCAGGAAGTGCCAGACATAGACGCCCTGGGCGGCGATCAGGCCCAGGTACAGCGGCAGCTGCAGCCAGCGGCTGGCGAAGATCAGGGAGGGCAGGGGACGCAGGGGGGAGCCGGGGGCTCGGTTGGAGTTTTGCTGGCGGGCCATGGTGGTCGGTCGCGCTTGTCTTGCGTGGGGGCGTGGATGGGAGGGGACAATGGCCGTGGAAAACGGGCGCGCGATTTTAGCGGCGAAACAGGCCATTGCCGGTGACAGCCAGGAACTGCGGGGAATCCCCAGGTAGACGCGCCCAAGGGTGTTTCAGTCAGTGGCATGTAAGACCGGCCCCCGACAGTCACACCACAATTTTTATTTGGCCAGCCCAGGAGACAAGCAAGCATGAGCACCGCAACAGCATCCCCCATTGAATCGGTACTGGTGGAGAACCGGGTCTTCCCGCCGCCGGCAGACTTTGCCGCCAAGGCCCGCATCTCCGGCATGGAGCAGTACAAGGCGCTGTGCGCCGAGGCAGAGAACGACTACCAGGGCTTCTGGGCCCGCCTGGCGCGCGAGAACGTGGTCTGGTCCAAGCCCTTCACCCAGGTGCTGGACGACAGCAATCCCCCCTTCTTCCGCTGGTTCGCCGATGGCGAACTCAATGCCAGCGCCAACTGCCTGGACAAGCACATGGGCACGGCCGTCGAGCACAAGACGGCCATCATCTTCGAGGCCGATGGCGGCGAGGTCACCAAGGTCAGCTACCGCGAGCTGCTGGAGCGCGTCTCGCAGTTCGCCAACGCGCTCAAGGCCCAGGGCGTGCAAAAGGGTGATCGCGTCCTGATCTACATGCCCATGACCATCGAGGGCGTGGTGGCCATGCAGGCCTGCGCGCGCATCGGCGCCACGCACAGCGTGGTGTTCGGCGGCTTCTCGGCCAAGGCGGTGCAGGAACGCATCGTCGACGTGGGCGCCGTGGCCGTGATCACCGCCAACTACCAGATGCGCGGCGGCAAGGAACTGCCGCTCAAGGCCATCGTGGACGATGCGCTGGCGCTGGGCGGCTGCGAGGCCGTGCGCCATGTCTTCGTCTACGAGCGCACGGCCACGGCCTGTGCCATGACGGCGGGCCGCGACAAGACCTTCAGCGAGATCCTGGCCGGCCAGAGCACGGAGTGCGCGCCCGTGGCCGTGGATTCCGAGCACCCGCTGTTCATCCTCTACACCAGCGGCTCCACCGGTAAGCCCAAGGGCGTGCAGCACTGCACGGGCGGCTACGTGCTGTGGGCCAAGCAGACCATGGAGTGGACCTTCGACCTCAAGCCCAGCGACGTGTTCTGGTGCACGGCCGACATCGGCTGGATCACGGGCCACACCTACGTGGCCTACGGCCCGCTGGCCGCTGGCGCCACGCAGATCGTGTTCGAGGGCGTGCCCACCTTCCCCAATGCGGGCCGCTTCTGGCAGATGATCGAGCGCCACGGCTGCACCATCTTCTACACGGCGCCCACGGCCATCCGCTCGCTGATCAAGGCCGCCGACAGCGATGCCGCCGTGCATCCGAAGAACTGGAACCTGTCCAGCCTGCGCCTGCTGGGCAGCGTGGGCGAGCCCATCAATCCCGAGGCCTGGATGTGGTACCACAAGCATGTGGGCGGCGAGCGCTGCCCCATCGTGGACACCTTCTGGCAGACCGAGAACGGCGGCCACGTGATCGCACCCATGCCTGGCGCCACGCCGCTGGTGCCGGGTTCGTGCACGCTGCCGCTGCCGGGCATCATGGCCGCCATCGTCGACGAGACCGGCCACGAACTGCCCAACGGCGCAGGCGGCCTGCTGGTGGTCACCAAGCCCTGGCCCAGCATGATCCGCACCATCTGGGGCGACCCCGAGCGCTTCAAGAAGAGCTATTTCCCGGCCGAACTAGGCGGGCAGACCTATCTGGCAGGCGACGGCGCCGTGCGCAGCGAGGACCGGGGCTACTTCCGCATCACCGGCCGCATCGACGACGTGCTCAATGTCTCCGGCCACCGCATGGGCACGATGGAGATCGAATCGGCCTTGGTCGCCAAGACGGATCTGGTGGCCGAGGCCGCCGTCGTGGGCCGCCCCGACGACCTGACCGGCGAGGCCATCTGCGCCTTCGTGGTACTGAAGCGGGCACGCCCCACGGGCGAGGAAGCCAAGCAGATCGCCAAGGAGCTGCGCGACTGGGTGGCCAAGGAAATCGGCCCCATCGCCAAGCCCAAGGACATCCGCTTCGGCGACAACCTGCCCAAGACGCGCAGCGGCAAGATCATGCGCCGCCTGCTGCGCTCGATTGCCAAGGGCGAGGCCATCACGCAGGACACGAGCACGCTGGAGAACCCGGCCATCCTCGACCAACTGGCCGAGACGAACTGAGGTCCGACACGACCGCCGTGAAGAACCGGAGCCCTGGCTCCGGTTTTTTCTTGGCCGGACTGCGGGCGGCGCCCTGTCTTGCAGTCCTATTTTGTGTGGGCCGACAGCTCAGGCATGATGGTTGCGGTACAACCGAAGCTGTTGCTTTCACCACTGCCGAGGGAGGCCTTTCACCATGAATCTGAGAACCCTGTCGCTGCTGATCACCGTGGCCCTGATTGCGCTGCTGGCGGCATTCAACTGGAACACGCTGGCCGCGCCATCCGTCGTGTCACTGGGCGTCACCGATGTCCAGGCGCCGCTGGGCGTGCTGATGCTGGCGCTGACCTGCCTGCTGGGCGTGTTCTTCGTCGCCTATGTGCTGTGGCTGCAGGGCTCGGTGCTGATGGAGGCGCGCCGACACGCCAAGGAAATGCAGGCCCAGCGCGACCTGGCCGACAAGGCCGAGGCCTCGCGCTTCACCGAGCTGCGCACCGTGCTGGAAGACCTGCATGCGCGTGACAAGGAGGTGCTGATGGCGCGGCTGGATGCGCTGGAGGCCCATCTGGTGCAGCGCGCCCAGGAGTCGGACAACAGCACGGCCGCCTATGTGGGGCAGCTGGAGCAGCAGGTACGCCTGCACCAGCAGCCCGGCACGGGCGCTGCGGACTACAGGTAAGGGGGCCGGGCCCGGATTCACCGGCGGACCATGAAAAAACCGCGCGACTTGCGTTGCGCGGTTTTTTTGCGGGCCCTGAGGCGGGGCCCCGAAGGAAAGGCGGAGCCTACTTCAGCGACATCACCCAGGCGGCCAGCTTCTTGGCATCGGCTTCGTTGACCTGGGGGTTGGCGGGCATGGGAACCGGGCCCCAGACGCCGCTGCCGCCCTTCATGATCTTGCCTGCCAGCTTGTCCACGGCGTCCTTCTGGCCGGCGTACTTGGCGGCCACATCCTTGTAGGAGGGGCCCACCAGCTTCTTGTCCACTGCGTGGCATGCCATGCAGTTCTTGGAGGTGGCAAGTGCCTGGTCGGCCATGGCGGGGGCCACGACGGCGACGGTCAGGGCAAATGCAATCAATGTCTGCTTCATCATGAGTTCCTGGGGTGTTGTCGGGAATAATTATGCGAACCATTGTAGTGGGCGCGCATGCGTGATGCGTTACCTCGTGTGAAGCGCTTTGTGGCGAAGGAGAAGTGATGTATCTGTTGGGAATTGCGGTCCTGCTCACCCTGCTCAAGCTGGCCGATATCGAACCTGTCGCCACCTGGTCGTGGTACGTCATCCTGGGCGCCTATGGCTTGACGGCGGCCTGGTGGGCCTGGGCGGACATGTCGGGCTACACCAAGCGGCGCGCGGCCGACAAGATCGAGCAGCGGCGCCTGAAGCGCATCGAAAAGAACAAGGAAGCCATGGGTACGGGCACGCGTTCGCGCCGCTGATCGGATCTGAATTGCGCAGCAGGCTTCGTCGCAGGCGATGCCTGGGGTCTGCAAAGGGGCGGTCCACGCCGGCCGGGGCATTCCTGCGCCCCAGCGGTGCGGCGGGTGCTGCGCCATAATCTTCGCCCAGACCCTGGCCTTCCCCACAGGACCAGGGACGGACCGAGACGACAGACAACTGGATTGCCCATGCCCGCATACCGTTCCAAGACTTCCACCGGCGGCCGCAACATGGCTGGTGCGCGCGCCCTGTGGCGTGCCACCGGCATGAAGGATGGCGACTTCGACAAGCCCATCATCGCCATCGCCAATTCCTTCACGCAGTTCGTGCCCGGCCACGTCCACCTCAAGGACCTGGGCCAGCTGGTGGCGCGCGAGATCGAGGCCGCAGGCGGCGTGGCCAAGGAATTCAACACCATCGCCGTGGACGACGGCATCGCCATGGGCCACGACGGCATGTTGTACTCGCTGCCCAGCCGCGACATCATCGCGGACTCGGTGGAGTACATGGTCAACGCCCACTGCGCCGACGCGCTGGTGTGCATCTCCAACTGCGACAAGATCACCCCCGGCATGCTGATGGCCGCCATGCGGCTGAACATTCCCGTGATCTTCGTCTCGGGCGGCCCCATGGAAGCGGGCAAGACCAAGCTGGCCAATCCCACCACGCACACGCTGGAGTTCAAGAAGCTGGACCTGGTCGATGCCATGGTGATCGCGGCCGACTCCAACTACACCGATGAGCAGGTCGCCCAGGTCGAGCGCTCGGCCTGCCCCACCTGCGGTTCGTGCTCGGGCATGTTCACCGCCAACTCCATGAACTGCCTGACCGAGGCCCTGGGCCTGTCCCTGCCCGGCAACGGCACGGTGTTGGCCACGCATGCCGACCGCGAGGAACTGTTCAAGCGCGCCGGCCGCCGCATCGTCGAGCTGGCCCGCGAGTACTACGAGCAGGAAGACGCATCCGTGCTGCCGCGCTCGGTGGGCTTCAAGGCCTTCGAGAACGCGATGACGCTGGACATCGCCATGGGCGGCTCCACCAACACCATCCTGCACCTGCTGGCCATTGCCCGTGAAGCCGAGATCGACTTCACCATGGCCGACATCGACCGCCTCTCGCGCCAGGTGCCCCAGCTGTGCAAGGTCGCGCCCAACACGCAGAAGTACCACATCGAGGATGTGCACCGCGCCGGCGGCATCTTCGCCATCCTGGGCGAGCTGGCTCGCGCCGGAAAGCTGCACACCGACGTGCCCACCGTGCACGCCAAGACCCTGGGCGAAGGCCTGGCGCAGTGGGACATCACCACCACCCAGGACGAAGCCGTGCGGCACTTCTACCTGGCAGGACCGGCCGGCATCCCCACCCAGGTGGCCTTCAGCCAGAACACGCGCTGGCCCAGCCTGGACCTGGACCGTGCCGAAGGCTGCATCCGGTCCTACGAGCACGCCTTCTCCAAGGAGGGCGGCCTGGCCGTGCTGACGGGCAACATCGCCCTGGACGGCTGCGTGGTCAAGTCGGCCGGCGTGGACGAAAGCATCCATGTGTTCGAGGGCACGGCCCACGTGACCGAGTCGCAGGACGAGGCCGTGCAGAACATCCTGGACGACAAGGTCAAGGCCGGTGACATCGTCATCGTGCGCTACGAAGGCCCCAAGGGCGGCCCCGGCATGCAGGAAATGCTGTACCCGACCAGCTACATCAAGTCCAAGGGCCTGGGCAAGGCCTGCGCGCTGCTGACGGACGGGCGCTTCTCGGGCGGCACCTCGGGCCTGTCCATCGGCCACTGCTCTCCCGAAGCTGCCGCTGGCGGCGCCATCGGTCTGGTGAAGAACGGCGACCGCATCCGCATCGACATTCCCAACCGCAGCATCAACGTGCTGGTCTCCGACGAGGAACTGGCCCGCCGCCGCGCCGAGCAGGATGCCAAGGGCTGGAAGCCCGCCCAGCCGCGCCCGCGCAAGGTCTCGGCCGCGCTCAAGGCCTATGCCAAGCTGGTGATGTCGGCCGACAAGGGCGCCGTGCGCGACCTGTCGCTGCTGGACGACTGACACCGGGCTGCACCGCCGCCCGGCGGTGCGCACCCGATGGAAATGAAAAGGGATGGAAGGCCTTGCGGCTTTCCATCCCTTTTCTTTTCTCTTCTCTCAGGCCCTTGAGGGCTCTTGTTTCATCGTGGGGCGACCGGCTTGCCGTTTCATCGTGGAGCAAACAGCCCACTCTCATTTATGGGAAGTGCCTGAAAAACTGGCGCGGCCAAAACAAGGGACAGCGAGCAAGGGCCGCCCCGCCGCGAGGCTGTCGTCCCCCTCCCGCGAAGCGAGAGAGGGAGAAGGCGCGAAGCGCCTCAGGGGGAGCTTCATTCAGGCCGGTTCGCCCATCTTGCTTTGCAGGTAGTTGGGCAGGCCGATCTTCTCGATCAGGCCCAGTTGCTTCTCCAGCCAGTAGGCGTGGTCTTCTTCGGTGTCGCGCAGCTGGGCCAGCAGCAGGTCGCGGCTGTTGTAGTCGCCGTGGCGCTCGCACAGGGCCATGGCCGAGCGCAGGCTGTCACGCACGCGGTATTCGGTGGCCAGGTCCTTGCGCAGCATCTCTTCTACGGTCTCGCCGGGCGTGAACTCATGCGGGCGCATGTCGGGGCGGCCGCCCAGGAACAGGATGCGGCGCAGGATGGCGTCGGCGTGCTGGGTTTCCTCTTCCATCTCATGGCCGATGCGCTCGAACAGGCGCAGCAGGCCCTGGTCCTCGTACTGGCGCGAGTGGATGAAGTACTGGTCGCGTGCGGAAAGTTCGCCGCGCAGCAGCTCTATGAGGCATTCGATGACTTCTGGCTGGCCTTGCATGTTCTTCTTCTCCTGACTGTGTTGAACACCGCAAGTATCGCGTGAACCCCCGGATCGGCCAAAACGCCTGCCGCAATTCCCCGCGGGCCGCGCATTGCATGCATGCGCGACGCAGAAGCATTCGCATCGCCACCGGTCTGGGTGGAGGCGGGGCCTAGGGTAAACGCTGTATTGCTATGTCGAATAATAGTTATTTATCATAACGATTATGGATCCGAAGCATCGGTGTCCAACCTCCCATTTCCCTTTTGCACAAGGAAGCGCAATGAGCACCGAACGTACCGAAGAACAGACCGTGTCCTGCACCGTCACAGGCCGCGTGGCCTGGGTGAAATTCAACCGCCCCGAAAAGCGCAATGCCATGAGCCCCCAGCTCAACCGCCAGATGATGCGCGTGCTCGACGACCTGGAGTTCCGTGACGACGTGGGCGTGGTCGTTCTGGCCGGTGAGGGCACGGCCTGGACTGCCGGCATGGACCTGAAGGAATACTTCCGCGAGACCGAGGCCACGGGCCTGGCCGGCACCCGCAAGGCCCAGCGCGAGAGCTATGGCTGGTGGCGCCGCCTGCGCTGGTTCCAGAAGCCGACCATCGCCATGGTCAACGGCTGGTGCTTCGGCGGCGGCTACGGCCCGCTGTTCGCCTGCGACCTGGCCTTTGCCTCGGATGACGCCAAGTTCGGCCTGTCCGAAATCAACTGGGGCATCCTGCCCGGCGGCGGCGCCTCCAAGGTGGCGGTGGAGCTGCTGTCCTTTCGCCGCGCCATGTACCACGCCATGCTCGGCGAGAACATCGACGGCCGCACGGCGGCCGAGTGGGGCCTGGTCAACGAATCCCTGCCGGCCGACCGCCTGCAGGCCCGCGTCACCGAAGTGGCCGAGGCCCTGCTGCAGAAGAACCCCATCGCCCTGAAGGCCACCAAGGACGCCATCCGCCGCGTGCGCGACATGAGCTACGACAACGCCGAGGACTATCTGGTGCGTGCCCAGGAAGCCGCCAACAGCTTCGACAACGAAGGCCGCAAGGAAGGCATGCGCCAGTTCCTGGACGACAAGACCTACAAGCCAGGTCTCGGAACCTACGACTTGAGCAAGCAAGTCACCCCCTGAGGCGCTTCGCGCCTTCCCCCTCTCTAACTCGCTTCGCGAGGGAGGGGGACGACACCCTCAGTGCGGGGCGGCGCGGCCGGCTTAGGCCCTTCCTCGGTGTCCCTCGCTTGGGCAGCGTCCACCACGCGCGGTAGGCCTCCCAGCTTTAATCATTGGAGACAAGAATGACAACGACAGAGAAGGCGGCCGCCGTGCGGCCCGACATCGGCAGGCTGCTGAGGCCGCGTTCCATCGCCATTGTCGGCGCCTCGGCCACGCCGGGTGCGCTGGGCGCATCGGTGCTGGGCAATCTGGAGCGCAACGGCTTCGCTGGCGACATCCACCTGATCAATCCCAAGCGCAGCGAGATCGCCGGCCGGGCCTGCCTGGCTTCGGTGGACCAGCTGCCCGAGGGCGTTGACGTGGCCGTGCTGGCCATCCCCCAGCCCTTTGTGCTGGACACGGTGCGCGCGCTGGCGGCGCGGCGCGTGGGCGCGGTGGTGATTTTCTCGGCCGGCTTTGCCGAGGCAGGCGAGCGCGGCATGGCCGAGCAGCGCGAGATCGCACGCATCGCCGCCGAGGCCGGCATGGTGGTGGAGGGCCCCAACTGCCTGGGCTGCATCAACTACCTGCAGCGCGTGCCGCTGACCTTTGTCGAGGTGAATATCGACGCGCAGCAGGTCGATGCCGCGCGGCCCGCCATTGGCGTGGTCTCGCAAAGCGGCGCCATGATGACCGTGCTGTGCACCACGCTGGCCAGCCGCGCGCTGCCGCTGTCGCACGCCATCTCCACGGGCAACGAGGCCGCCAGCCATGCCGAGGACTATGTGGACTTCCTGCTGGAGCAGCCTTCCACGCGCGTGGTCGCCATGATCGTCGAGCAGTTCCGCCAGCCCGGGCGCATTCTGGCCACCGTGGCCCGTGCGCGCAGCCTGGGCAAGTCGGTGGTGCTGCTGCATCCGGGCAAGAGCAGCGCGGCGCGCGCCTCGGCCGCCACGCACACCGGCGCCATGGCCGGCGACTATGCGCTGATGCGCACCAAGCTGGAACGCGCAGGCGCCGTGTTTGCCGAGACGCTGGAGGAGCTGGGCGACATCGCCGAGATCGCCATCCGCTGCCCGGTGCTGCCATCGGCTGGTGCAGCCGGTGCAGCAGCTGCAGCTGGAGTTGCCGTGCTGGGCGAGTCCGGTGCCTTCAAGGCGTTGACGCTGGACTGGGCCGAGGAGCTGGGCCTGGCGCTGCCCGCCATCGGCGACGACGACTCGCCCGCGCTGCGGGCTGCGCTGCCCGAGTTCGTGGGCGTGAGCAACCCGCTGGACCTCACGGCCCAGGGCCTGGTCGAGCCGGACCTGTATTTCCGCACGCTGGATGCGCTGTTTGGCGATGCGCGCTTTTCCACCATCATCGTCGGCCTTATCCAGGGCGACCCGGTGACCTGCGGCATCAAGATGCCGCCCGTGCTGCGCGCCGTGCGCGAGCTGCGGCCGGCCAAGCCCGTCATCGTGGCGGGCCTGGACGAGGGCGCGGCCGTGCCTGCCGAGTTCATCGCCGAGATGCGTGCGCTGGGCGTGCCGTATTTCCCCAGCACCGAGCGTGCCCTGCGCGCCGTGCAGCGCCTGACCGCCTTCAGCGAGCGCAGTTTCGAGTGCACCGATGCCCAGCCCGTCGCACTGGCTCTGCCCGCAGGCCGCACGGTGGTGCCCGAGTACGAATCCAAGGCCGTGCTGGCCCAGGCCGGCGTGCCGTTTGCGAAGGGCCGCCTGGCCACCTCGGCCGAGCAGGCCGTGGCGATTGCGGCGGAGATCGGCTGGCCCGTGGCGCTCAAGGCGCAGTCGGCCGACCTCAGCCACAAGAGCGATGCAGGCGGCGTGATCCTGAACATTGCCGATGCGCAGGCCATGGGCGAGGCCTGGAGCCGGCTGCATGCGAATGTGGCCGCCTATGACAGCGCCATTGCGCTGGACGGCGTGCTGGTCGAGGCCATGGGCCGGCGTGGCCTGGAGATGATCATCGGCGCGCGCAACGATCCGCAGTGGGGCCCCGTGATCCTGGCGGGCCTGGGCGGCGTGACGGCCGAGATCATGCGCGACGCGCGCCTGCTGGACGCCGACCTGTCCACCAGCGAGGTGCTGCGCGAGCTGGACCGCCTGCAGGGCGCGCCGCTGCTGCACGGCTACCGTGGCGCCCCGGCGCTGGACCGCCAGGCGCTGGCCGAACTCATCGTGCGCCTGGGCCAGGTGCTGCGCGGCACGCCGGCCATCCGCGAGATCGACCTCAACCCGGTCATCGTGCTGCCCGAAGGGCAGGGCGTGGTGGCGCTCGATGCGCTGATGCTGGTCGAGCACAGCGCGGGCTGATGCCCGCGCAAGGGCCGGCGCGGTGCGCCGGCCCTTTTCATGCGCAGCCCTGTCTCGCTTTCCCGCTTTCTTTTTTCCGCTTTCCCTTCCTCCACAGGAGGTCTCCATGAGCCTGCCTTACCCGCCGGGCCGCGTGTCCACGCCCGCGCCGACCGAGTCGAACGGACTCGGCTATGCCTACTACGTCACCATCATCCTGCTGCTGGCCTACACCCTGTCCTTCGTGGATCGGCAGATCCTGGGCCTGCTGGTGCAGCCCATCAAGAAGGATCTGCAGCTGTCGGACTGGGTCTTCAGCATCGTCCACGGCTTTGCCTTCGCCATCTTCTACACCTTCGTCGGCATCTTCCTGGGGCGCCTGGCCGACCGCTGGAACCGCCGCAACCTCATCGTCATCGGCATGGCGATCTGGGTGGTGGCCACGGCGGCGGGCGGCTATGTCACGGGCTTCGTCTCGCTGTTCGTGGCGCGCATGTTCGTGGGCGTGGGCGAGGCGGCACTGTCGCCGGCGGCCTATTCCATGCTGGCCGACTACTTCCCGCCCGAGCGCCGCGCACGCGCCATGAGCATCTACACCTCGGGCGTGTACATCGGCTCGGCCACGGCCTTCATCGTGGGCGGCCTGGTCATCCAGGCCACCAGCCAGGCCGGCGAGGTGGTGTTCCCGCTGCTGGGCAGCTTCAAGCCCTGGCAGGCGGCCTTCATCTTCGTGGCCCTGCCCGGCATTCCGCTGGTGGCGCTGATGTACACCGTGCGCGAGCCGCTGCGCCGGGGCCTGCAGGCCCGGGCCGCGTCCGCCAAAGTGGCCGCGCCCGCGGGACCGGCGCCCGACCTGTCCCATGTGTTGCGCAACAAGCGCGCCTTCCTGCCGCTGCTGCTGGCGCCGGGCATCACGGCCATGATCACCTTCGGCGTCACGGCCTGGCTGCCGGCCACCTTCATCCGCCAGTGGGGCTGGACGCCCGGCGAGATCGGCCCGGCCTACGGCGTCATCATCCTGACCTTCGGCATTGGCGGCATGCTGCTCAGCGGCTTCCTGGCCGACTACCTCACGGCGCGCGGCAAGCAGGTGGGATCGATCGTCATCTCGCTGGTGGCCACCGGCGTGCTCGTCATCACCGGCTTGGTGCTGGCCTTTGCGCCCACGCCCACGGTGGCCCTGGTGGCCGTGGCGGCCACCACCTTCTTCCTGGGCATGCCGGTGGCGCTGGCGCCGCCGATCCTGCAGGCGGTCACGCCCAACCAGCTGCGCGGCCAGGTGACTTCCATCTACCTGCTGCTGATCAACCTGATCGGGCTGGGCCTCGGTCCCTTCCTCGTGGCCTTTTTCACGGACTTCGTCTTCCATGACGAAAAGCTCGTGGGCCTGTCGCTGGGCCTGGTGTCCGCACTGGCCGCGCTGCTGTCCGTGCTGTGCCTGGCCAGCGCCATCGGTCCCTACCGCCGCCTGGTCGCTGCCACGGAGGGCCGGGCATGAGCGCGCAGGCATCACATTGCTCGCACTACCAGCCGCCGCTGCAGGACATCCGCTTCGTCCAGCAGCACTGGCTGGGCGCCGAGGGCGACTGGCGCCGCATGCCGGCCCATGAAGCCCTGGACCAGGAGACGGCCGATATGGTGGTCGAGGCGGCCGGGCGCTTTTGCGCCGACGTGCTGGCCCCGCTCAACGGCCCGGCCGACCTGCAGGGCTGCCGCTTGCAAGAGGGCAGGGTGCGCACGCCCGACGGCTTTCCCGCCGCCTATGCAGCCTTCGTGGAGGCAGGCTGGCCCGCACTGGCCTGCGCCCCCGACGCTGGCGGCCAGGGCCTGCCCCAGCTGCTGGACGCCGCGCTGCACGAAATGCTGGCCTCGGCCAACCATGGCTGGACCATGTATCCGGGCATCCTGCACGGCGCCTATGCCTGCCTGCACGCGCATGGCGACGAGCACCTGCGCGCCACCTACCTGCCCCACATCGTCAGCGGCCGCTGGCTGGCCACCATGTGCCTGACCGAGCCCCAGGCCGGCTCCGACCTGGGCCTGCTGCGCAGCCAGGCCAGGCCCCGGAGCGATGGCAGCTACAGCCTGGACGGCAGCAAGATCTTCATCTCGGGCGGCGACCAGGACATGAGCGAGAACATCGTCCACCTGGTGCTGGCGCGCCTGCCCGATGCGCCTGAGGGAACGCGCGGCCTGTCGCTGTTCCTGGCGCCGCGCGGCATTCCCCGGGACGACGGCAGCTTTCTGCCCAACGCCATCCACTGCGATGGCATCGAAAAGAAGATGGGCATCAAGGGCAGCGCCACCTGCGCCATGCGCTTCGAGGGCGCGCAGGCCTGGCTGGTGGGCCAGCCCCACCAGGGCCTGGCTGCCATGTTCGTGATGATGAACTCGGCCCGCCTGCACGTGGGCCTGCAGGGCCTGGGCCATGCCGAGATGGCCTGGCAGCTGGCGCGCGCCTATGCGGCCGAGCGCCGCCAGATGCGCGCCCAGCCCCGGCCTGCCGATGCGCAGGGCCCCGCCGACCCCATCGCCCTGCAGCCGGCCGTGCAGCGCATGCTGGCCGACCTGCGCGTCTGGACCGAAGGCATGCGCGCCATTGCAGGCTGGGTGGCGCACCAGCTGGACCTGGCCGAACAGGCGCCGGATGCCGAGGAGCGCGCCCAGGCCCATGCGCTGGCCTCGCTGCTCACGCCCGTGGTCAAGTCCTTTTTCACCGAGCGGGGCTTTGCGCTGGCCAGCGAGGCGCTGCAGGTCTTCGGCGGCTACGGCTATGTGCACGAGTACCGCATCGAGCAGACGCTGCGCGATGCCCGCATCGCCATGATCTACGAAGGCACGAACCAGATCCAGGCGCTGGACCTGCTGCAGCGCAAGGTGGCCTCCAGCGGCGGTGCCGTGCTGGCGCCGCTGCTGAAGGTGCTGCGTGAAGAGGCCGATGCCTGCGACGCCGCGGGCATGGAGACCGGCTTTGCAGGCGCGCTGCGCAGCTGGGCCGAGCGCATGCAAGCGCTGACGGGCGAGCTGTGTACCGGCGCTGCCGGCGACAGGCAATTGCTGGCGCGTTGTGCCGAGGACTACTTGCGACTGGTCGGCACGCTGTGCATGGCCTTTGCCTGGGCGCGCGCGGCGCGCGTCAGCCTGCCGCTGGCCGATCCGGCGCTGCGCCGCTCCAAGGCGGACAGCGCGGCCTGGTTCTTTGCGCATGGCCTGCTGGATGCGGAGCACTGGCTGCGCCGCACCGAGGCCGCTGCCTGTACGCCGCTGCCAGCCGCCGTGGCTTGAGCGGGCTGCCGGGGCTTTTATGATGGAACGCCGCACCGGCCCTGCAGAACCGCAGGCGCCGGTGCGGCCTTGCTTCGTTGCGCCTTCTTCCTCTTCCGGATCCGTGTCCATGGACAGCTCCTTCGAACCCGCCGTCGACCAGTCGCGCCTGCAGCGCTTTCTGGGCTACCGCCTCACGCGCGCGGAAATCCACATCCACAAGCTGTTTGCGCGGCGCGTGGCCGAACTGGACCTCAAGCCCAGCGAGTTCTCCATCCTGGTGCTCATCCACGCCAACCCGGGCATCTACCTGCGCCAGCTGGGCGAGGCGCTGGACATCTCGCCCTCCAACCTGGTGCCCGTGGTCGAGCGCCTGGTGCAGCGCGGCCTCATCGGGCGCCAGCCCGATCCGCGCGACCGCCGGCTGCAGCAGCTGCACCTGACGGACGACGGCAGCGCACTGCAGGCGCGGGCCGAAGGCGTGGTGGTGCAGCTGGAAGACGAACTGGAGCAATTGCTCACCGCCACCGAGCAGCGCCATCTGCTGTCTGCCCTGGACAAGCTCACGGCCATCCAGGAAGGCCCGCAAGGCTGAGCGGGCGGGACGCCATCTTTCCAACCCCTGGCCGGCGCCGGCCATGCGGCGCTGCGGCACAATGCCGACCATGCTGATGTACCCGCAGATCGATCCCGTGGCCCTGCAGATCGGGCCCCTCGCCGTGCACTGGTACGGCCTGACCTATCTGGCCGCCTTCGGCCTCTTCCTCTGGCTGGGCACGCGCAGGCTGCGCCACCCGCCCTTCGTGCGCATGCAGGGCGACCGCGCCTGGACGCGCAAGGACGTGGAAGACATTCTTTTCCTGGGCGTGCTCGGCGTGGTCGTCGGCGGGCGGCTCGGCTATTGCCTGTTCTACAAGCCCGGCTACTACCTCAGCCATCCGCTGGAAATCTTCTACGTCTGGCAGGGCGGCATGAGCTTTCATGGCGGGCTGATCGGCGTCATCGGCTCCATGGTCTGGTTCGCGCGCTCGCGCGCACGCTCGTGGCTGGAGGTGGCCGACTTCGTCGCGCCCTGCGTGCCCACGGGCCTGGCGGCGGGCCGTGTCGGCAACTTCATCAATGGCGAACTGTGGGGCCGCTTTGCCAGTCCCGAGCTGCCCTGGGCCATGGTCTTCCCGCAAAGCGGCTCCATGCTGCCGCGCCATCCTTCGCAGGTCTACCAGTTCCTGCTCGAAGGCCTGCTGCTGTTCGTGCTGCTGTGGCTGTATGCACGCAAGGAGCACAAGCCGGGCCAGGTGGCGGCGGTCTTCCTGACCGGCTATGGTGCCTTCCGCTTCATTGCCGAGTACTTCCGCGAGCCTGACGACTTCCTGGGCCTGCTGTCGCTGGGAATGAGCATGGGCCAGTGGCTGTGCGTGCCCATGGTGATCGGCGGCATTGCCATGTGGCTCTGGGCGGCGGGGCGTCCGGCCTATCCGGCCCATGCCCATGCGGGCAAGCCGGCCTGAACCTGGCTGGACACAATGCGAAGCGGGCCCTGGGCCCGCTTTCTTTTTGGCGTGGCGCGCGCGTGCTGGGGATTGCCCGAAGACAAGAACGCGACATCGGCGTACACGCGCTGGCGTACAGACTCCCATAATGTGAGCAGCAAGGGATTGTCATTGGCCCGTTGGCGGCATGACAGTCCCGTGACCGCTTGATATGGAGGAGTGTCTGAATGGGTCTGGCTACCGACTGGATTGCCCGCAATGTGTCCCGCTTTCGCAGCACCGAGGCCGCTGCGCCTGCAAAAAAGGCCGAAGGCGATGCAGCCAAGGCTCCCGCGCCGCGTGGCACGGCCCAGCGCCTGCAGGCCACCCTGCGCCGAGGCCAGGAAGTGCTGTCCCCGCGCGAGCTGCGCAAGCTCATGGAAGACCTGCAGGCCGCCGCCGACGCAGCGCTCAGCGATGTCGAGGGCGGCCGCCACGCGCAGCAGCTGATGGACTGGTATGCCCAGGCCGAACTGCCGGCGCGCCAGGATTTCTGGGCGCTGATCGTCGAGCAGTTCGGCCCCGACACCGACGCCTTGATGACCGCACGCAAGCGCTATGACACGGCCACCAGCGACGCCGAGCGCGGCCATGCCGAAATGGATCTGCGCCGCGCGCTGATGTCGCCGCGCACGCGGCTGCTGCAGCGGTTTGCCCAGCCCCAGGGCGGCATGGGCTTTCTGGTGGACCTGCGTGCCGAACTGCTGGCCCTGCCCAAGGCGGAGCAGCAGCGCTTTTCCGCGCTGGATGCCGAGCTGGAGCATCTGTTTTCCACCTGGTTCGACGTGGCCCTGCTGGAGCTGCGCCGCCTGAGCTGGGACTCGCCGGCCTCGCTGATCGAAAAGCTCATCCAGTACGAGGCCGTGCACGACATCCGCAGCTGGGCCGATCTCAAGAACCGCCTGGACAGCGACCGCCGCTGCTACGGCTTCTTTCACCCCCGCATGCCCACCGTGCCGCTGATCTTCGTGGAGGTGGCGCTGGTGGACAAGATGTCCGACAGCATTGCCCCACTGCTGGACGAGACCGCCGCAGCCTCCGACCTGGGCCGCGCCACCACGGCCATCTTCTACTCCATCAGCAACACCCAGACCGGCCTGCGCGGCGTGAGCTTCGGCGACTCGCTGATCAAGCATGTGGTGGAGACGCTGACGGGCGAATTCCCCCGGCTGCGCCATTTCGCCACGCTGTCGCCCATTCCGGGCCTGCGCGCCTGGATCGCCAAGCACGGCGACGCCATCCTGGAGAAGATGGACGAGCGCCAGCGCAAGGCCTTCGAGCTCAAGGCGGGCGGCATGGGGGCCGAGCACCTGCTGGCGGCGCTGGATGCGCCGCAGGATCTCAAGCCCGACGCGCCCGTGCGCCGCGCCCTGCTGTTCTGCGCTGCCCACTATCTGGGGCGCGAGACGGCCAAGGGCCGGCCGCTGGACCCGGTGGCGCGCTTTCACCTGGGCAACGGCGCGCGCGTGGAGCGGCTCAACTGGGCGGCCGACCTGTCGGCCAAGGGACTCAAGCAGTCGCTGGGCCTGATGGTCAACTATCTCTACGACCTCAAGCGCCTGGACAAGCATCGCGGCCTGCTGGCGCAGGGCCGCATACCGGTGTCCTCGGACATCGAAGCCCTGTGCAAATGAAAAGGGGCGCGGCGCAGGCCGTGCTCCTTTTCTTGCACAGGGATTGCTGCGCCTGACAACGAAGACAGCCTCAAAGAGGCGACAAGGAGACAAGTCATGCAAGCTTCCCACCCCACGGGACGGCGCGCGGTGTTGCGCGCGGCCGGGGCCTCGATGGCCGCGCTGGCCCTGCCCATGGCAGCCCGCGCCGCGACGGACTGGCCGTCCAAACCCGTGAACCTGGTCGTGCCGTTTCCGGCCGGCGGGGGCACCGATGCCTTTGCCCGCCCGTTCTCGGCCCAGTTCGCCAAGAGCGCGGGCAAGACCCTGGTGATCGACAACCGTGGCGGCGCAGGCGGCACCCTGGGCGCCAGCTACGCGGCCAAGCTGGCGCCGGACGGCTACAACTTCTTCATGGGCGGCACCCACCATGTGATTGCGCCGTCCATGTACCCCCGCCTGGACTATGACCTGGAGCGCGACTTCGTCGCGCTGGCCCTGCTGGCCAGCGTGCCCCAGGTGCTGGTGGTCAACCCGCGCAACGTGCCGGGCAAGACCGTGCAGGAGCTGCTGGCCGACCTGCGCAAGCGGCCGGGCAAGCTCAACTACGCCTCGGCGGGCGCGGGCACATCGCACCATCTGGCCGGAGAGCTGTTCAAGCTGCAGACCAATACCTTCATCACTCACATTCCCTATCGAGGCGCAGGCCCGGCGCTGCAGGACCTGATCGCCGGCAATGTGGACATGATGTTCGACGGCCTGGGCTCCTCGGCCCAGCACATCAAGAGCGGACGCATCCGTGCGCTGATGGTCTCGGGCGACAAGCGCAACCCCGCCTTCCCGGACGTGCCCTGCGCGGCCGAGTCCGGCCTGCCCGACTACACGGTCACCACCTGGTACGGCCTGTGGGCGCCCAAAGGCACGCCGCAGGCGGTGCAGGCCCAGGTCATCGACCAGGTGCAGCGCATAGGCTCGGCCGAAGAGATCAAGTCCATTTGGGCGCGCAACGGCGCCGACTACGGCGGCATGAACCAGCAGCAGTTCGCGGCCATGGTGCATGGCGAGATCGCGCGCTGGGCCCAGGTGGTCAAGGCCTCGGGCGCCAAGCTGGAGTAGCGGACGAGGGGCCGGTCAGGGCGGGGGCAGGGCGGCGGCATGCGCGTGCATGTCACCACCCTGTCACGGGCCTTGGCTACGGTCCATCCCTTCTGAGATCCATCCTGGGAGGGAATATGAACAAGGCAGACAAGGTCCGCTCGCCCGCATCCGTGCTGCTCGCGCTGGTCCTGGCTTTCGGCACGGCCACGGGCCTGGCAGGCTGCGGCGGCAGCGACGACGGCCCCGAGACCATCGGCTCGCTGCGCCTGATCGGCGACTACAGCATCAAGACCAAGACACTGTTCGACGGCGTGGAGTTCGGCGGCATCTCCGGCCTGGACCGCGCGCCCGATGGCAGCTACTGGGCCATCTCCGATGAGCGCGGCGGCGAGCGCGGCACGCCGCGCTTCTACAACCTGGGCATTCAGTTCGATGACAAGGCCATCCAGGCCGTGACCATCCGCAAGATGGTCACGCTCAAGGGCCGTGACGGCCAGCCCCTGCCCGGCACGCGCCGCACCGTGGACCCCGAAGGCATCCGCGTGGCGCCCAACGGCAATCTCTACGTGTCCAGCGAGGGCAACTTCAGCACCGACCCCGCCAGCCTGTTCCAGCCCTTCGTGCGCGAGATCAGGGTGGACGGCAGCTTCGTGCGCGACTTCGAGACGCCTGCGGCCTTCAACTACGTGGACAACACCACCAGCGGAGGGCGCAACAACAAGCTGTTCGAGGCCCTGGCCGTCACGCCCGACGGCAGCGTGTTCACGGCCAACGAGGATGCGCTGGTGGAAGACGGCCCCCTCACCACGCTGGCGGCGGGCAGCGTGGTCCGCGTCCTCAAGCTCGATCCGGCCACGGGCAAGTCCGGCGCGCAGTACGTCTACCAGCTGCCGAAGATTCCGCTGGACAAGGCCGCCAGCGGCAGCTTTCCGCCGGACAACGGCCTGCCCGAGCTGCTGGCGGTCTCCAACCACGAGTTCATCGCCATCGAGCGCGCCTTTGCCGACGGCGTAGGCAACACCATCCGCCTGACGCGCGCCACCATCGAGCCGGACACCACCGATGTGCGCAGCTTCAAGAGCCTGGTGGGCGCCAGCTACAAGCCCATGAAGCGCGAGCTGCTGCTGGAGATGCCCGTGACCTACCAGGGCGTCAAGCTGGACAACATCGAAGGCATCTCCTGGGGCCCGCGCCTGGCCAACGGCAACCGCACCCTGGTGCTGGTGGCCGACAACAACTTCGCGGACAACCAGGTCACGCAGTTCCTGGCCTTCGAAGTGCGGCCCTGAGCCCTCTTCGGGCTATCTCGGCTTGCGCGGGCGTTCATAGCCTGCGCTTGCGGGCGCGCCCAGCACCATGTCGGTGAAGGCGCTGCCGCCTGCGCAGATGTGCTGGCGCATGGCCTCGGCGGCCACCTCCGCCTGGCCCGCGCAGATCGCAGACACCACGGCCACGTGCTCCTGCTGCGAGCGCGCCAGCCGGCCCGGCTTCTCGAACATGCGGCCCCGGTAGGGCGTGATGCGCAGCCGCAGCAGCCGGGTCTGTTCCACGATGAAGTCGTTGCCGCTGGCCTCGTATATCAGTTCGTGCAACTGCATGTTGGCCTGCACATAGCCTTGGGCATCCTGCGCCTGGGCGCAGGCGGCGGTGTGCGCCAGCGCCGCCTGCAGCCGCTCGCGCAGCTGCGCATGGATGCGCGTGGCGGCCAGCCGGGCCAGCACGCCTTCCAGCTCGGCCAGGCCTTCCATCATGGCCACCAGCTCGCGCGCATCCAGGCGCCGCACATAGATGCCCGAGCGCGGAACGATCTCCACCAGCCCCTTGGCCACCAGCAGCAGCAGCGCCTCGCGCACGGGCGTGCGCGAGGCGCCGAAGCGCTCGCACAGGGCCGGTTCGTCGATGGCATCGCCGGGCTGCATGGCGCCTGAGCGCAGCTCGTCTTCCAGCGATTGCCGTATACGCTCCTGCAGGCTGGACGTGGCCGGGGTTTTCTCCAATGGCTGCTTGGCTGGAAGCATTTTCTAATTCAAATATATCTGATTGACTGACTGATACATATGACACCCAGACTCGACATCCAGGATCACCTGGCCACCATCACGCTGCAGCGCCCCGAAGCGGCCAACAAGCTGGCCCCCGAAGACCTGGGCACGCTGGTCGCGCATGTGGAGCTTATCAACCGCCGCGACGATGTGCGCGTGGTGGTGCTGCGCAGCGAGGGCAAGTACTTTTGCAGTGGCTATGATATATCAGAGATCCAAGGCAGCCAGACCGAGGGCAGCAGCTTCGGCGAGATGGTGGACGCCATCGAGCAATGCCGCGCCGTGACCGTGGCCGCCATCCACGGCGGCGTCTACGGCGGTGCCACCGACATGGCCCTGGCCTGCGACTTTCGCGTGGGCAGCACGGCGGCCGAAATGTTCATGCCGGCCGCGCGCCTGGGCCTGCATTTCTACGCGGGCGGGCTGGAGCGCTATGTCTCGCGCCTGGGCCTGGACACGGCCAAGCGGCTGTTCCTGACCTGCGAGCGCATCCAGGCCCCGGAGATGAAGGCCTGCGGATTCCTCACCCATCTGGCCGAACCCGCCGCCTTCGACGCGGCCGTGGCCCAGCTCACCGGCACGCTGGCCGCCATGGCGCCCATCCCTTTGTTCGGCATGAAAAAGCACCTGAACCTGATTGCGCGCGGCCGCCATGACGTGGCCGAGATCACGCGCGAGGTGCAGCGCAGCATCGCCTCCGAAGACCTGCAGGAGGGCGGCCGGGCCTGGCGCGAGAAACGCAGCCCGGAGTTCAAGGGGCGCTGAACCGCATCCTCCCGCATACACGCAGATTGCCCGTGGTGCTGCCTACCGCCCACAGCCCACGGAACCGGCGCGGCCCAACCCGGGAACTCCGAGGAAGGACCGCTCCCGCACCGAGGGTGTCGTCCCCCTTTGGGGGAAGGCGCGCAGCGACTCAGGGGGTATCAATAAAGAGGAGACAAGCCATGTTCAAGCGTTTTGCACTGTCGTTGCTGCTGGCCGGATTGGCCGGTGGCGCGATGGCCCAGTCCTATCCCACCCGGCCCGTCACGCTGGTCGTGGGATTTCCTCCCGGCGGCGGCGCCGACGCGGTGGCGCGCATCGTGGCCGACAAGGTCGGCAAGATCCTGGGCCAGCCCCTGCTGGTGGACAACCGCCCGGGCGCCGGCACCACGCTGGCCTCCGAGCATGTGGCGCGTGCAGCGCCCGACGGCTACACGCTGCTGCTGGGCAGCGCCAACATCTATGGCTCGGACCAGCTGCTCTACAAGAGCGCGCGCTATGAAGGCGCGCGCAATTTCACGGGCATCACGCGCTGGAGTTCGGCCCCCATGCTGCTGGCCGTGCGCAAGGATTTTCCGGGCCAGAGCGTGGGCGATCTGGTGGCGCTGGCGCGCAGCCAGCCCGACAAGCTCAGCTATTCCTCCTCGGGCGCAGGCGTGATCACGCACCTGGCCACGCTGTCGTTCGCGGGCGCCAGCGGCGGCCTGCGCATGCTGCATGTGCCGTTCAAGGGCGGGGCGCCATCGATACAGGCCGTGGCCGCTGGCGATGTGGACCTGACCTTCGGCACGCCGCCCTCCGTGCTGCCGCTCGCCCAGGCGGGCAAGCTGCGCATGCTGGCCGTGAGCACGGCCGAACGCTCGCCGCTGTTCCCCGATCTGCCGGGCATGAAGGAGTCCGGCGTGCCGGGCTTTGACTACACGTTCTGGTTCGGCCTGTTCGCCCCGGCGGGTCTGCCCGAGGACGTGGCGAAGAAGCTGTTCGATGCCAGCACCAAGGCGCTGGAAGACCCCGATGTGAAGGCCAGGCTGGCCAAGCAGGGCAATCTGGCCGCGCCCTCGGCATCCCTAGAGGAATTCCGTGCCTGGGCCCTGAAGGAAGGGCAGGAGTCCAAGGCCCTGACCCAGCGTTCCGGCGCCGGGCTGCAGTGAGACCCCCCCTGAGGCGCCACGTGCCTTCCCCCTCTCGCTTCGCGGGGGCGACGACACCCTCGGTGCGGGAGCGGCCCTTCCTCGGTGTCCTGGTCTTGGGCCCCGCCGGTCCCACGGGTTGTGGGTGTCGCGTCAAGCAATAGATAACGATATGGAAATCCCTATGAATGAACAAGCCACGGGCCTGCCGCTGCAAGGCCTTACCGTCATCGACCTCACGCGCGTGCTGGCCGGCCCCATGTGCACGCAGATGCTGGCCGACCTGGGCGCGCGCGTGATCAAGGTGGAGCAGCCCGGCACGGGCGACGATGCGCGCGGCATCGGGCCGTTCGTGGACGGGGGCTCGGCCTATTTCCTCTCGGTCAATCGCAACAAGGAGTCGATTGCGCTGGACCTCAAGCAGCCCCAGGACCGCGAGGTCTTCGAGCGCCTGCTGCAAGGCGCCGATGTGCTGGTCGAGAACTTTCGCCCCGGCACCATGGACAAGCTCGGCTATGGCTGGGAGACCCTGCATGCACGCCATCCCCGGCTGGTGATGACCTCGGTCTCTGGCTTTGGCCAGACGGGTCCCTACAGCGGCTTTCCCGCCTACGACATGGTGGTGCAGGCCATGAGCGGCATGATGAGCGTGACCGGCCACCCGGACGCCGGGCCCTGCCGCGTGGGCGTGTCCATCGGCGACCTGGGCGCGGGCCTGTACGCGGTCATCGGCACACAGGCGGCCTTGATGCGCCGCTCGCGCACGGGGCAGGGCGAGCGCGTCGATGTCTCCATGCTCGACTGCCAGGTGGCCTTGCTGGAGAACCCCGTGGCCCGCCTGGGCGCGCTGGGCAGCGTGCCGGGGCCAATCGGCACGCGGCATCCCTCCATGGCGCCCTTCGATGTGTTCGCGGCGCAGGACGGCTGGTTCGTCATCGCCGTGGGCAGCGATGCGCTGTTTCGCAAGCTCTGCGGCCTGCTGCAATTGCCCGAACTGGCCGAGGACGCGCGCTTTGCCGGCAATGCCCTGCGCTGCGAGCACCAGGCCGAGCTCAAGGCCGCGCTGCAGGCGCGCCTGCGGGACAGTCCCAGGGCGCATTGGCTGGGGTTGCTCACTGATAATGGCATCCCGGCGGGGGAGTACAACAGCGTGGCCGACATCGTCGAGCACCCCCAGGTGCGCGAGCGCGGCATGCTGGCCCAGGTGCAGACCCCCAGCGGCCAGACGCTGCGCGTGGCGGGCAATCCCTTGCAGGCCTCGCTCGGCCAGCCCCTGGTGCGCAGGCAGCCGCCCGCGCTGGACGCGGACCGCGAGCGCATCCTGCGCGAGCTGTCCGTGGCGCCGCCTTCGCCAATCCATGAACGTGCCTGAGATTTCCCGGTCCCCAGCGGATTCTTCCTTCTTCTTCACAGCCATGACCAACCGCAATCTGTTCGCTGCCTTGCGCGCCGCCTTTCCCCAGGATCTGCAAAAGTGGGCCGTAGAGGCCATAGGCGCTGACGGCGCCAGCCTGTTCTACAGCTGGGCCGACCTGGACCGTGGCAGCGCGCGCATGGCCAACCTGCTGCAGTCGCTGCAGCTGCCGCCCGCCAGCCGCATCGCCGTGCAGGTGGACAAATCGGTGGAAGCGCTGATGCTCTACCTGGCCACGCTGCGCAGCGGCCATGTCTTTCTGCCGCTGAACACCGCCTACCAGGCCGCCGAGATCGAGTACTTCGTGGGCAATGCCGAGCCCGCCGTCGTGGTCTGCACGCCGGCCAATTTCGGCTGGGTGTCCAAGATCGCCTTCACCTCGGGCGTGGCCCATGTCTACACCCTGGGCGACGACCGCAGCGGCACGCTGCTGGAGCGCGCCGCCCACCATGGCGACGAGCAAGAGGTGGTGGAGCGCGGCGAGGACGACCTGGCCGCCATCCTCTACACCAGCGGCACCACGGGCCGCAGCAAGGGGGCGATGCTCACGCACGGCAACATGCTGTCCAACGCCGAGACCCTCAAGGACTACTGGGGCTGGCAGGACGGCGACGTGCTCATCCACGCGCTGCCCATCTTCCATGTGCATGGCCTGTTCGTGGCCATCCATGGTGCGCTGCTCAACGGCAGTCCCATGATCTGGCTGGCCAGGTTCGAACCCGGCACGGTGATCTCGCGCATGCGTGACGCCACCGTCTTCATGGGCGTGCCCACGCTCTACGTGCGCATGCTGGCCGATGCGCGGCTCACGCGCGAGGCGGCGGCCCACATGCGGCTGTTCATCTCGGGCTCGGCACCCATGCTGGTGGAGACGCACCGCGACTGGCAGGAGCGCACCGGCCACGTCATCCTGGAGCGCTACGGCATGAGCGAGACCATCATGCTGACCTCCAACCCCTACCGTGCCGATGACCGCAACGGCGGCCAGTCCGAGCGCCGCGCCGGCACCGTGGGCTTTGCGCTGCCCGGCGTGGGCGTGCGCATCGTGGACGACGCAGGCCAGCCCGTGGCCGTGGGCGAGATCGGCAACATCCAGGTGCGCGGCCCCAACGTGTTCAAGGGCTACTGGCGCATGCCCGAGAAGACGGCCGAGGAGTTCACGGCCGATGGCTGGTTCCGCACGGGCGACGTGGGCAAGCTCGACGAGCGGGGCTATGTCAGCATCGTGGGCCGCAGCAAGGACCTGATCATCTCGGGCGGCTACAACGTCTATCCGGCCGAGATCGAAGGCTTCATCAACGAGCTGCCCGGCGTGGCCGAAAGCGCCCTGGTCGGCGTGCCGCACCCCGACTTCGGCGAGGTGGGCGTGGTGGTGGTGGTGCCGCGTCCTGGCGCTTCGCTCGAGCCCCAGGCGGTGGTCGATGCGCTCAAGGGCCAGCTGGCCAATTTCAAGATTCCCAAGCGCTGCTTCGTGGTGCAGGAGCTGCCGCGCAACACCATGGGCAAGGTGCAGAAGAATCTCCTGCGCGACCAGCACAAGCAGTTGTTCGCCTGAGTGGTCGCCAAGGCGCGGGTCGCGCCCTGGCCTGATTGAAAAAGCAAAAGGCATCGGCGCCGCCGATGCCTTTTTTTGTGCAGCGAAAGCCGAAGCTGCCGCTACCCTTCAGCGCAGTACCAGCACGGGAATGTGGGTGTGCGTGAGCACGTGCTGCGTCTCGCTGCCCAGCAGCAGGCGCTGCAGGCCCTTGCGGCCGTGCGAGGCCATGACGATGAGGTCGCAGTCGCGGCGCTTGGCCACGTCGATCACGCTTTCGGCCACCAGGTCGGACTTGACGATCTCCGTGGTCACGTGGACCTTGAGCGCCTGGCCCTTGGCGTGGATGGCATCCAGCACGGTCTGCGCGTTGGCCGTCCACTGGCCTTCGATGCGTTCGATCTGCTTGAGATCCACGGTTTCGCCGCCTTCGAAGTAGCTGCGCGGATAGTGCTGGACCACCTTGACGACGATCACGCTGGCGCCGCACAAGGCGGCAAGGCCCAGGCCGCTGTCCACGGCCTTGTCGGAAAGCTCGGAACCGTCGGTGGCGATCAGGATGCGGTTGTACATGCGTGCTCCTTTCGTGTGTGCTGATGGGTGGGACGAAGTCAGCATAGACCCAACCATGAGTTAACGGTTGATTAATGTCAATACGCTTATCATGCCCCCCGATTACGCTAAGAACCATGCCCCACACCATTGCAGCCCCATCCAGCGAGGCGGCGGTGGCGGCGCCTGATTCAGGTCTCTCGCCCTCGCAGCAGGCCACGGCCCGGCTGCTGGATGATCCGCAGGAGTGGAGTTCGTTCGGACGGCCCGCAGGCCCCGCAACTCCCGCCGACCCTTCCAAAGAACCCACCGATTTCCCTGCCTGGGATTCGCACGTCGTTCTGGAGGGCATGCACTGTGCCGCATGCGCGCTGACCATCGAGGATGCGCTGCGGGCCGTGCCCGGGGTGGAGAAGGCCGAAGTCAGCGCAGCCACGCGCCGCGCGCGAGTCACCTGGCGCCACGAGCAGGTGCTTCCATCCCAGTGGATGGAGGCCGTGCGGCGCGCCGGCTACCAGGCGCTTCCTGCGCGCGATGCCTTTGCGCGCGAGCGCCGCCAGGCCGAAAGCCGCCGTGCGCTGTGGCGCTGGCTGGTGGCCGGCTTTTGCATGATGCAGGTGATGATGTATGCGTGGCCCGCCTACGTGGCCCGCCCCGGCGACCTGTCGCAGGAGATGGAGACGCTGCTGCGCTGGGCCTCCTGGGTCATCTCGCTGCCCGTGGTGCTGTTTTGCTGCGGACCCTTTTTCTCCAGCGCGCTGCGCGACATACGCCAGCGCCGCGTGAGCATGGACCTGCCCGTGGCGCTGGGCATGCTGATCACCTTCGTGATCAGCTCACTGGGCACCTTCGATCCTTCGGGGCCCTTCGGCGAGGAAGTCTTCTACGACTCGCTGACCATGTTCGTCTTCTTCCTGCTGTCCGGCCGCTGGCTGGAGCTGCGGCTGCGCGACCGCACGGCCGGCGCGCTGGAAGCCGTGATGAACCGCCTGCCGGATGCCGTGCTGCGCGAGAACGCGGCCGGCCACTTCGAGCGCGTGGCCACGCGCCGCCTGCGTGCCGGCGACCTGGTGCGCGTGCTCAGCGGCGAGGCCTTCCCGGCCGACGGCACCATCGTGCGCGGCCGCACCCATGCCGACGAGGCCCTGCTCACGGGCGAGTCCACGCCCGTGCTGCGTGCCGAGGGCGACAGCGTCACGGCCGGCAGCTACAACCTGGACGCCGTGGTCGATGTGCGCGTGGACGGCGTGGGGGCCGACACGCGCTTCGCCCAGATCGTGGGCCTGATGGAAAGCGCCTCGCTGCAAAAGCCGCGCCTGGCCCAGCTGGCCGACAAGGTGGCGCGGCCCTTCCTGGTCGTGGTGCTGCTGGCCGCGCTGGGCGCTGCCATCTGGTGGTGGCCCACCGATCCCGGCAAGGCCATGATGGTGGCCGTGGCCGTGCTCATCGTCACCTGCCCCTGCGCGCTGTCGCTGGCCACGCCCGTGGCCATGCTCACGGCCGCCGGCACGCTGGCGCGCAGCGGCGTGCTGGTGCGCAACCTGCAGGGCCTGGAAGCGCTGGCCGCTGTGGACACCCTGGTGTTCGACAAGACCGGCACGCTCACACGCGACGGCCTGGCGCTGTCCTCGTTCGAGCCTGCGCGCGGCGAGGATGCCGACGAGGTGCTGGCGCTGGCGGCGCTGCTGGCGCGCCAGTCCATGCACCCGGCCTCGCGCGCCATCGCGCAGGCTGGCGCCCATGCCGCGACGCACTGGAAGCTGGACACCATGCAGGAAGTGGCAGGCCTGGGCCTGGACGCCTGGGTGCAGGGCCCGGGAGGACGCCGCCATCTGCGCCTGGGATCGGCCCTGCATGCGGGCGTGGCGGGCGAGCAGCCCGTGCAGGGCGTGTTGCTGGCCGAGCAGACCGAACAGGGCTGGCATACGCTGGCGCGCTTTGTACTCAGCGAGGACGTGCGGCCCGAAGCCGCCGCCGTCGTGCAGGCGCTCGGGAAGCAGGGCATCGCCGTGATGCTGCTGTCCGGCGACCGCGAGGACGCCGCACGCGCCATGGCGGCGCGCGTGGGCATCACCCAGGCCCACGGCGGCTGCAGCCCGCAGGATAAGCTGGAGCGGCTGCAGCAGGCGCAGGCAGCCGGCCACCATGTGGCCATGGTGGGCGACGGCCTCAACGACGGCCCAGTTTTAGCTGGAGCGCATGTCTCTTTTGCTTTTGGTAGAGCAGTGCCGCTGGCACAATCGCGCGCAGATTTCGTTGTTCTGGGCGACAGCCTGGAACTGGTGCTCCAGGCATGTCTGTTGTCGCGCCGCACACTGCAGGTGGTGCGGCAGAACATGGCCTGGGCTGCCGCTTACAACGCGGTGTCGATTCCACTGGCCCTGGCGGGCTTTATGCCTGCCTGGGTGGCCGGCCTGGGAATGGCACTGAGCTCGCTGCTGGTGGTGCTCAACGCCGCGCGCCTTGCGCGCAGCCTTCCACTGGCCTTGACGAATCACACGGGCACGCCTGCTGCGCCCGCAGCGTCCGTCACCATGCCGACGGGCTCCACCGCAACGGTGGGGAGGTTCTGACTATGGACATTCTCTATTTACTGATCCCGCTGTCGGTGGTGCTTGTGCTCGCCATCCTCGCGGCCCTGTGGTGGGCCGTCTATCGCGGGCAATTCGAGAGCGTGGAACAAGAGGGCGAACGCATTCTTCGGGACGATTGACGTGGGTCAACACGCCCGACAGCGAAGAAAGTAACACTTTGATAGCAATCTAAGGGGTGCACGATGGATAGTTCAAATAACAACGCTGTCTATTACGACGATACCGTCGTAAGGCAGTTCTCTATCATGGCCGTCGTCTGGGGAGTGGTGGGCATGGCTGTCGGGGTGTTGATCGCCTCGCAGCTGGCCTGGCCGGAACTCAACTTCGGCATTCCATGGCTGAGCTACGGACGCCTGCGTCCGCTGCACACGAACGCCGTGATCTTTGCCTTTGGCGGATCGGCGCTGTTCGCAACCAGCTACTACGTGGTGCAGCGCACCTGCCAGACGCGGCTGTTCATGCCCAAGCTGGCCAGCCTGACCTTCTGGGGCTGGCAGATCGTCATTCTCGCCGCCGCGATCAGCCTGCCGCTGGGCTACACCCAGGGCAAGGAGTACGCCGAGCTGGAGTGGCCGATCGACCTGCTGATCGCCGTGACCTGGGTCTCGTATGCCATCGTGTTCTTCGGAACCATCGGCATCCGCAAGGTCCGTCACATCTATGTGGCCAACTGGTTCTTCGGCGCCTTCATCATCGCCGTGGCGCTGCTGCACATCGTCAACAGCGCGGCCATTCCGGCCGGCTGGATGAAGAGCTACTCGGCTTACGCCGGCGTGCAGGACGCCATGGTGCAGTGGTGGTACGGCCATAACGCCGTGGGCTTCTTCCTGACCGCAGGCTTCCTGGGCATGATGTATTACTTCATTCCCAAGCAGGCTGGCCGTCCGGTCTACAGCTACCGCCTGTCCATCGTCCACTTCTGGGCGCTGATCTTCACCTACATGTGGGCGGGTCCTCACCACCTGCACTACACCGCGCTGCCCGACTGGACGCAGTCCGTGGGCATGGTGTTCTCGCTGATCCTGCTGGCTCCCAGCTGGGGCGGCATGATCAACGGCGTGATGACGCTGTCGGGCGCATGGCACAAGCTGCGCGACGACCCCATCCTGCGCTTCCTGATCGTGTCGCTGTCGTTCTACGGCATGTCCACGTTCGAGGGTCCGATGATGTCCATCAAGACCGTCAACGCGCTGTCGCACTACACGGACTGGACCGTGGGCCACGTTCACTCGGGCGCCCTGGGCTGGGTGGGCCTGATCACCATGGGCTCGCTGTACTACCTGATCCCGCGCCTGTTCGGCAAGACCAAGATGCACTCGGTGGGCGCCATCGAGCTGCACTTCTGGATGGCCACCATCGGCATCGTGCTGTACATCGCCGCGATGTGGATCGCCGGTGTGATGCAGGGCCTGATGTGGCGCGCCGTCAATCCCGATGGCACGCTGACCTACACCTTCGTCGAAAGCGTCAAGGCCAGCTATCCGTTCTACGTGATCCGCGTGGCCGGTGGCCTGCTGTACCTGGGCGGCATGCTGGTCATGCTGTGGAACACCTGGAAGACCGCGATCTCCGGCCGTTCCGTGAAGGTGGCCGTGCCTGCCGTCGTGGCCCACGCCTGAGCGTCTAGGAGCATTACTCATGTCCGATCACAACCATAGCGCTCCCAAGAGCTTTTCCCACGAGAAGGTGGAAACCAACAATTTCCTGCTGATCGTGCTGACCCTGCTGGTGGTCGCCGTCGGCGGCCTGGTGGAAATCGTTCCGCTGTTCTTCCAGAAGTCGACCACGGAAGCGGTGGCGGGCCTCAAGCCCTACACGCCGCTGCAGCTGATGGGCCGCGACGTCTATCTGCGCGAGGGCTGCTACAACTGCCACTCGCAGATGATCCGCCCCTTCCGCGCCGAGACCATGCGCTACGGCCACTACTCGGTGGCTGGCGAGTTCGTCTACGACCACCCCTTCCAGTGGGGTTCCAAGCGCACGGGTCCCGACCTGCACCGCGTGGGCGGCAAGTACAGCGACGAATGGCACCGCATCCACCTGAACAACCCGCGCGACGTGGTGCCCGAGTCCAACATGCCTGCCTACTCCTGGCTGGAGAAGAACAAGGTGGATGACACCGTGGTCGCCCAGCACATGAGCGCGCTGCGCAAGGTGGGCGTGCCCTACAGCGACGAGGAAATCAGCGGCGCCGCCGAGCAGGTCAAGGGCAAGACGGAAATGGACGCCGTCATCGCCTACCTGCAGGTGCTGGGCCGTTCGGTCAAGTAAAGGAGAGCGACATGGACATCACCACCATGCGCATCGTGGCCACGCTGGCCTCTCTGGCCTGCTTCATCGGTATCTGGTGGTGGGCGTTCGCCCGCCGCAACCAGGCCCGTTTCGAAGAGGCCGCCCAGCTGCCGTTCGAGCAAGACTGAGTCCCTCCACCAGAACGAGAACTTCCCATGAGCGATTTCGTAAACAACTTCTGGTCGATCTATGTCACGGCGATCACGCTGGGCGGCATCATCGGCTGCCTGCTGCTGCTGTATCTCACCGCACGCAAGAAGGTGGTCCCCTCGGCCGACAACACCACGGGCCACGTCTGGGACGAGGACCTGCGCGAGCTGAACAACCCCATGCCCAAGTGGTGGATGTGGCTGTTCATCATCACCTCGGTGTTCGGCTTCTCCTACCTGGCGGCCTATCCGGGCCTGGGCTCGTTCGCGGGCAAGCTGGGCTGGACGCAGCTGGGCGCCTATGAAAACGAGATGGCCAAGGCCCGCGCGGACCTGGAGCCGCTGTACGCCAAGTTCACGAGCATGAGCACCGAAGACATGGCCAAGGACCCCCAGGCCATGGCCATCGGCGAGCGCCTGTTCATGAACAACTGCGCGCAGTGCCACGGCTCGGATGCACGCGGCGGCAAGAGCTTCCCCAACCTGACCGATGGCGACTGGCTGCATGGCGGCACGCCCGACAAGATCAGGGAAACCATCACGGCGGGCCGCATCGGCATCATGCCGCCCATGGCCGCTGCCGTCGGCACGCCCGACGATGTGCGCAACCTCTCGCACTATGTGCTGAGCCTGTCGGGCAGCCCGCACGACTCGCTCAAGGCTTCGCTGGGCAAGTCCAAGTTCACGGCCTGCGCCGCCTGCCATGGCATGGACGGCAAGGGCAACCAGGCCCTGGGCGCGCCCAACCTGACCGATGACATCTGGCTGCACGGCTGGGGCGAGGCCGCCATCACGGCCATGATCAACAACGGCAAGCACAACGAGATGCCTGCCCAGAAGGACAAGCTGACCGAGGCGCAGATCGCGGTGCTTGCCTCCTATGTCTGGGGCATGTCGCACAAAGACGGCGCAGTCCGTCAATAAGGACAGGGGGCGGCGCTGCGGCGCCGCCTTTTTGCCTTTTGAGTTTTCAGATATTCCAAAAAACCAAGGAACCCACCATGAAGCCCGAGAACGGGGATGATGCCGGGAAGCCTCCCCGCAAAGTCATTCCGATCACGCCTGCCGACCCGGACCCGGGCCAGCTGGTGTCGATGTTCGAGTCCGAGAAGAAGGTCTACCCGCGCTCCATCAGCGGTGTCTTCGCACGCTGGCGATGGGCTCTGGTGTTTCTCACCCAACTGGTTTTCTATGGCCTGCCCTGGCTGGAATGGGGGCAGCGCCAGATGGTGCTGTTCGACCTGGGTGCGCGGCGCTTTTACCTGTTCGGGCTGGTGCTGTACCCGCAGGATTTCATCTACCTGGCGGGCCTGCTGATCATCTCGGCGCTGGCGCTGTTCCTGTTCACGGCCGTGGCCGGTCGCCTGTGGTGCGGCTTTTC
This sequence comes from Delftia sp. WY8, assembly GCF_018437695.1. Classification (NCBI taxonomy): domain Bacteria; kingdom Pseudomonadati; phylum Pseudomonadota; class Betaproteobacteria; order Burkholderiales; family Comamonadaceae; genus Delftia; species Delftia sp. WY8. Next base: position 1,083,983 of record NZ_CP049795.1, on the reverse strand, counting down.
CTGCCCGCAGACGGTCTACACCGAAATCTTCATGTGGGTGGAGCGCAAGGTCGAGGGCGACCGCAGCGCGCGCATGCGCCTGGACAAGAACGGCTGGACTTTTGAAAAGCTCTGGAAGAAGTCGCTCAAGCAGTTGCTGTGGATTGCCATTGCCCTGTGGACCGGCTTCACCTTCGTGGGCTACTTCGTGCCCATCCGCGAGCTGGGCGGCGAGCTGCTGGCGCTGCAGGGCAGCTGGCAGGTCTTCTGGGTGCTGTTCTACGGCTTCGCCACCTATGGCAACGCCGGCTACATGCGCGAGCAGGTCTGCAAGTACATGTGCCCCTATGCGCGCTTTCAGAGCGCCATGTTCGACCGCGACACCATGATCGTCAGCTACGACACGGGCCGGGGCGAGCCGCGCGCGCCGCGCACCAAGAAGGTTGACTACAAGGCCCAGGGCCTGGGCGACTGCATCGACTGCAAGATGTGCGTGCAGGTCTGCCCCGTGGGCATCGACATCCGCAACGGCCTGCAGTACGAATGCATAGGCTGCGGTCTGTGCATAGACGCCTGCAATTCCATCATGGACAAGATGGAGTATCCGCGCGGCCTCATCCGGCTGACCACGCAGAACGCCATGGCCGGCATGTGGCGGCGGGCCCAGGTGCTGCGCCGCATCTTCCGTCCGCGCGTACTGGTCTACTCGGCCGTGCTGATCGGCCTGAGCATGGCCATGATCGTGAGCCTGGCGCTGCGCCAGTCGGTCAAGGTCGACGTGATACGCGACCGGGCATCGCTGTCGCGCATCGTCGCGGGCGGCAAGCTGGAAAATGTCTACCGCCTGCAGATCATGAATGCCACCGAGCAGGCCCAGCGCTACCGCATCAGCGCCCATGGCCTCGACGGGCTGGAGCTGGCGTCCGAGCAGGAGGTAGAGGTCGGCCCTGCCGAGACGCGCGGCATTGCGGCGCGGCTGCAGATTCCCTACGGTTCCGCCGAGCCGGGCTCGCACACCGTATTCTTCGATATCGATGCCGTGCATTCAGGCGCGGGACGCGCGTCCGAAAAGGCCGTCTTCCTGGTGCCCCGGTGATATGTCTGGCCGGCGCCGCCCAGGCTGCGCCGGCTGTTTGAAAGAAAGAGGTTATCCATGTCTTCCAGTCCCGCAGTCTCCGCGCCCGCCACGGCCCCTTCGCATCCGGACGCCGGCAAGCCCTGGTGGAAGTTCGCCCATGTCTGGCTCGTGGTGGCCGGCCCGGCCGCCGTCGTGGTGGCTGGCGTGGTCACGGCCGTCATTGCGATCAATGGCGCCGATCCCGTGATCGATCCTGACTATTACCGCAATGGCATCACCATCAACGAGCGTGCCGATGGCGTGCGCGAAGTGCCCAAGAGCCTGGCGCCCGCGGTCACCGGCCGCAACCACGCGGCCACGCCCGCGCAGGACCATCCCACGGACCGCTGAACGCAGGAAAATGCCGTGCACAAGGCCGCAGTCGCGGCCTTTTTGCATGGTGGATGGCATCTCCAGCATGCGCGAGGGCCAAGGGTTTCCTACAGGCAGTGCAGGGTGCGCAGGGCTTGGCACGGTGCGCGGGCGGCGCGCACAATGAAAGCCACCCCTCGACAGCTCAAGGAGATCGCTGATGTTGGCCCAACGCTGGATGTGGATTGCCTGGCCGGCCTTTCTGGCCGCCGCCGTGATGGAGATGCTGGTATTCGCCTTCGTGGACCCGCTGGAGCTGCACTGGCTCGGCGACCTGGGCTGGTCGCGGCAGGGAATCTACACGCTGGCCTTCTTCGCCTTCTGGGGCGTGACCATGCTGTCCAGCCTCATGACCACCATGCTGGGACGCTCCACGCACGATCTCAACGACGGCGTGGTCTCCGAGCCGGACCCAAATCTGGCCATGCAGGGCCTGGGGCGCGATTGAACCTGCGTGCACTGCAATGGCAATGAACAAGGCCCGCGATCGCGGGCCTTGTTCATTGCCGGGGGGCGGGGCCTTGCGGCCTCACTGGCACTGCTGGCTGTTGACGATGCGCTTGAGCGCGTCCGTGTCCAGGATGCGCAGATGGCGCTGGCGCACCTCGATGATGTTTTCTTCGGCAAACTTCGAGAAGGTGCGGCTCACCGTCTCCAGCTTCAGGCCCAGGTAGCTGCCGATTTCCTCGCGCGTCATGCGCAGCACCAGTTCCGACTTGGAAAAGCCCCGGGCGTGCAGGCGCTGCACCAGGTTGAGCACGAAGGCGGCCAGGCGCTCCTCGGCACGCATGCTGCCCAGCAGCAGCATCACGCCGTGCTCGCGCACGATCTCGCGGCTCATGACCTTGTGCACATGGTTTTGCAGGGCCGTGACCTCGCGCGACAGGTCCTCCAGCTTGTCGAAGGGCATGACGCAGACCTCGGCGTCTTCCAGCGCGACCGCATCGCAGGTGTGGTGGTCGTTGACGATGCCATCCAGGCCGATGATCTCGCCGGCCATCTGAAAGCCCGTGACCTGGTCGCGCCCGTCCTCGGTGGCCACGCAGGTCTTGAAGAAGCCCGTGCGGATGGCGTACAGCGAGGTGAAGGACTCACCGTTGCGAAACAGCAGGCCGCCGCGCTTGACCTTGCGGCGCGTGGCCACGATGTCGTCGATGCGCTGCATCTGCTCGGCATCCAGGCCCATGGGCATGCACAGCTCGCGCAGGTTGCAATTGGAACAGGATGCTTTGATGGTCTGAAGGTTCATGGAGTAAACATCAGCGGCGCAGCAGTGCGCCGGCGGTGACCTCGTGGATGGCGATGAGTTGGATCAAATTGTCGCAGCACTGCCGCGAACAACTCTTGATATGAGTCAAGGACGCGGCCAATGGGCTGCGGCACAGTGGACGACATTAGAGGAAAAAACCCATGACCGCTGTCACCCCAGAGCTGCTGCGTCGCTTCGACGTACCGGGGCCCCGATACACCTCGTTCCCCACGGCCGATCGTTTCGTGGAGGCTTTCGGTGCTGAAGACTATATCCTGGCACTTGAACACCGCAAATCGAGTACCGCAGCGCGAGCCATGCCTTTGTCGCTGTATGTGCATGTGCCGTTCTGCGAGTCGCTGTGCTACTACTGCGCCTGCAACAAGATCGTGACGCGCCACCACGATCGCGCTGCCGTCTACCTGGACTACCTGGCGCGCGAGATGGCCTTGCACACGGCCCATTGCGGCAAGGGCCAGGCCGTCAGCCAGTTGCACCTGGGCGGCGGCACGCCCACCTTCTTCTCGGACGATGAGCTGCGCACGCTGATGGCCCTGCTGCGCGAGCATTTCAAGCTGGAGCCGGGCGGCGAATACTCCATCGAGGTCGATCCGCGCACCGTCAGCGTCGAACGCCTGGCCGTGCTCAAGGAGCTGGGCTTCAACCGCCTGAGCTTCGGCGTGCAGGACTTCGACGAACAGGTGCAGATCGCCGTGCACCGCGTGCAGCCGGCCGAGCAGGTGTTCGCGCTGGTGGCAGCGGCACGGCAGCTGGGCTTTGCCTCCATCAACGTGGACCTGATCTACGGCCTGCCCAAGCAGACGCCCGAGTCCTTCGAGCGCACGCTGGCCCAGGTCAATGCGCTGCGGCCCGACCGTATCGCGCTCTATGCCTATGCCCACCTGCCCGAGCGCTTCAAGCCGCAGCGGCGCATCGCGGCCGAGGACCTGCCCCAGGGCGCCGACAAGCTGGCCATGCTCTCGCGCTCCATCGCGGCCTTCATGGACGGCGGCTATGTCTACGTCGGCATGGACCACTTCGCCTTGCCCGAGGACGCGCTGGCCGTGGCCAAGCGCCAGGGCCGGCTGCATCGCAACTTCCAGGGCTACAGCACCCAGCCCGACTGCGACCTGATTGCGCTGGGCGTGTCGGCCATCGGCAAGGTGGGGGCCAGCTACAGCCAGAACGCCAAGACGCTGGAGGAGTACTACGACGCCATCGACGCCGGCCACCTGCCCGTGGTGCGCGGCCTGGCACTGTCGCGCGATGATCTGGTGCGGCGCGCCGTCATCATGGCCATCATGTGCCAGGGCGCCGTGCTGTTCGAGCCCATGGAGCAGGCCTGGCTGCTGGGCTTTCGCGAGTACTTCGCCCCCGAGCTGGCGGCGCTTCAGGACCTGCAGGCCAAGGGGCTGGTGCAGATCAGCGACGAGGGATTCCAGGTCACGCCCATGGGCTGGTACTTCGTGCGTGGCGTGGCCATGCTGTTTGACCGATATCTGCAGGCCGACAAAAACCGGGCGCGGTTTTCGAGGATCATCTAGGCCCCATGCTGTTGTCGCTGCTCTGGACCGCTTTGATCATGGGGCTCGTCGGCGGGCCCCATTGCCTTGCCATGTGCGCCGCGCCCTGCGGCGTGGTCACGGGCGGGGCGGGGCAGGGCACGGTACAGGGTGGTGGGCAGGTGGTCGCCGTCCATGGACTGCAAAGCCGGCTGTGGCTGCGCACGGCGCTGTTCCATGGCGGGCGGCTGGCCGGCTATGCCAGCCTGGGCGCTGCCTCGGCGCTGGCCATGGAAAGCCTGTCCTGGCTCACCAGCCAGACCACGGCGCTGCAGCCGTTCTGGACGCTGACCCATGTCGCCGTGATGGCCTGGGGCCTGGCCATGATGGTGCAGGCCCGCCAGCCCGCCTGGCTGGAGTCTGCGGGCCGCGCCGCCTGGCGGCGCGTGCAGCCCTGGGTGTCCGCCCCTGGCGGCACGCTGGCGGCGGGCTATGCCTGGGCGCTTATGCCCTGCGGACTGCTGTATTCGGCCGTGCTGGTCGCCGCGCTCAGCGGTGGCCCCTTGCAGGGCGCATCGGCCATGGCGGCCTTTGGCGTGGGCAGCGGGCTGTGGCTGGTGGCCGGCCCCTGGCTGTGGCGGCTGGGCCGCCAGCGCCTGAACGGCCTGCGTGCCGAATGGGGCACGCGGCTGGCCGGCCTGATGCTGGTGGGCGTGGCCGTGTGGGCGCTGTGGATGGACCTGATCTACAAGCCCAGTCTCTGGTGCCGATGAACAACAGCGGGGGACAGACTTGGTCCTGAGGGTCGCGGATTGCCTGCAAGGCCCTCAGAACTGGAGATAATGCCCGAATCATCGGCTTACATTTGCCGATTCCTTCAGCCTCGGGGCCGTTGCCGCGCGTGAACCATTCCGTCCTCATCGATATCCGAGACCTCCGTCCGGGCATGTTTGTCCAGCTCGATGTTGGATGGCTGAACCATCCCTTTCCGGTCAGCAGCTTCAAGATCACCTCCAGCGCACAGATCCAGACCCTGAAATCCCTGGGCCTGGAGGCGGTGCGCTGCGTTCCGCACAAAAGCGACGCCTGGCCGGCCGAGGTGCGCACTCCGCCGCCGCAGCCGCTGCCCGCTGTGGCGGCCGCTGCAGCCGAGCCCGCCGAGGAACCCTCACCCGCAGCGCCGCTGCTGCTGTCCGTGCCCAACTGGCGCGGCCGGCTGGAGGACTGCAATGCGCGCTTTCAGAAGGTGGAGCGTGGCTATGTGGCCATCGAAACCACCCTTGCCAGCGCGCCCGAGCAGGCGCGCATGCCCACCGAAGCCCTGGTCGACGGCTGCCTGGCCGAACTGGCCGGCCCGCAGGACGTGGCGATTCACCTCCTGTCCGATGGCGTGGGCAGCAACCAGAGCGTGCATGCCGTCAACGTGACCGTGCTCGGCCTGCTGCTGGGCCGCGCCCTGGGCCTGGAGGCTGCGCTGCTGCGCGACCTGGGCCTGGCGGCGCTGCTGCACGATGCCGGCAAGCCGGTGGCCGGCGCCGAAGGCATGCACGGCCTGGCCCTGGAGTCTTCCGTGCCCGACGCGCTGCGCGACCGCTACGAGCGCCATGTGGGTGAATCGGTCGCCATCGCCATGCGCATGGGCCTGTCGGCCCAGGTCACCACCGCCATCGCACAGCACCATGAATGGGCCGACGGCACGGGATTCCCGCTGAGCCTGGTGGCCGAGGACATGGAGCTCACGGGCCAGATCCTGGCCCTGGTCAACACCTATGACCGCCTGTGCAATCCCGGCGATGCGCAGACGCCGCACACGCCGCACGAGGCGCTGTCCATGCTGTTCAGCCGGCTGCGCGACAAGTTCGCCGCGCCCGTGCTCAATGGCTTCATCCGCATGATGGGCGTGTTCCCGCCGGGCTCGGTGGTGGAGCTGACCGATGGGCGCCATGCCATGGTCATGTCCGTCAATGCATCACGGCCGCTCAAGCCTTCGGTGATGGTCCATGACGCCAGCGTGCCGGCCGCCCAGGCGCCCGTGCTGGCGCTGGAGCTGTTTCCCGCGCTGGGCATACGCCGGGGCGTGGCTCCTGCGCAGTTGCCGCGCGACGCGCTGGACTATCTGTCGCCGCGCCGGCGTGTCTGCTATTACTTTGAACGGGCGGTGGAATTGGATCCGCCGAAGGTGGCGTCTTGAACAAGCAAGCGCTCAACCGCGCCTGGCCCCGCCTGCTCGATGCACTGCAGGAGGCGCTGTGGCTGATCGATGCCCGCAGCCTGAAGGTGCTGCGCGCCAACGCCGCCAGCGAATCCGTCACCGGCTATGAGACCGATGCCGCCGTGGGATTGCCCGTGCAGGTGCTGGCCGCCACGCCGCAGCAGCAGGCGTTCTGGAGCGACCCTTTCAACTGGCAGGCCGGCGCCCAGTTCATTTCCGAGGTGCGCCGTGCCGACGGCCAGCTGGCGCCCGTGGAGATGCGCGTGCGCGCGCTCGACGGCGAGGTGCTCCTGGTCAGCATGCTGGACAGGCGCGAGCAGGCGCTGCACGAGGCCGAATTCGAAAGCCTGCTGGGCGAGTTGCGCGCCACGCTGGAGTCGGCGGCCGACGCCATCCTGGTGTGCGATCCCGATGGCCGCATCCGCGCCTTCAACCACCGATTCGCCACGCTCTGGGGAATTCCCGAGGCGTTGCTGGTGCGCCGCAACGACGCGGCCATCCTTGATCACCTGGCCGGCCAGGTGCGCGATGCCGAGTCCTACGCGCAGCAGTTGAAGCTGCTGTCGGCCCAGCCCCTGATGGAAGCGTCCGACGTACTGGACCTGCGCGACGGCCGCATCCTGGAGCGCCGCGCCGTGCCCCAGCTGCGCCGGGGCCTGCCCATGGGGCGCATTTTCTCCTTCCGCGACATCACGGCCGAGGCCCAGACCCAGGCGGGCCTGGAGCTGGCTGCGCGGGTCTTCGAGTCCAGCCTGGACGGCATCTTCATCGCCGATGGCCACATGGACGTGGCACGTACCAACCCGGCCTGCGAACGCTTGCTGGGCGGCATGCCCGTGCAGGGCCGCACGGTGGAATCGCTGTTCGAAGCCGCCGAAGACCCATCCGACACGCTGGGCGACCTGGCCCGCATACAGTGGCATCAAGGCGGCTTCTGGGAGGGCGACCTGTGGCTGCGCCAGGCCGGCGGTGCGCGCTGCGCCGTGCGCCTGTCCTGGGTTCCGCTGCGCAATGCGCAGGGCGACGTGGTGCAGAGCATCGGCTTCATGCGCGACCTCACCCAGCAGCGCGTGGCACAGCAGCGCATCGAACAGCTGGCCTACAGCGACGCGCTCACCGGCCTGCCCAACCGGCTCAATCTCACGGAGCGCGTGGATGCGGCCATCGAGGCCGCACGCGCAGGCGGCACGGTGTTCAGCATCCTGTTCATCGACCTGGACCGCTTCAAGATCATCAACGACTCGCTGGGCCACCAGTTCGGCGACCGAGTGCTCAAGCTGGTCGCGCAGCGCCTGAGCGACTGCATGCGGCCGGTAGACATCCTGTGCCGCCTGGGCGGCGACGAGTTCGTGCTCTACCTGCACGGCTGCAACGCCGAGCTGGCTGCAGCGGTGGCCAGGCGCATCCTGCAGGAGATGGAGCGGCCCTTCCTGCTCGACGGCCTGGGTTTTTCCGTGCAGTGCAGCATCGGCGTGGCCCAGTACCCGGCCGACGGCCTCACGCTGGACGAGCTGATCCGCCAGGCCGACACGGCCATGTACCGCGTCAAGGAGCGGGGCCGGGGCCATTTCAGCTTCTACCAGCCGCAAATGAGCGCGGGCCTGCTGTCGCGCATGAAGCTGGAGCATGCCATGCGCCAGGCGCTGGAGCATGGCCGCATGGCCGTGTACTTCCAGCCCCAGGTGCACATCGACAGCGACCGCATCGTCGCGGCCGAGGCGCTGCTGCGCTGGACCGACCCCGAATTCGGCGTGGTCTCGCCCGGTGTCTTCATCCCGCTGGCCGAGGAGTCGGGCTACATCGTCACGCTGGGCGCCTGGGTCATGGAGCAGGCGGTGCAGGAGGCTGCGCGCTGGCAGAAGCAGGGCATGCCGATCAAGGTGTCGGTCAACGTCTCGGCGCTGGAATTTCGCCAGTCGGGCTTTGTCGAGCGCGTGACCGAGCTGCTGCGCCGCTACGGCCTGGAACCCCATCTGCTGGAGCTGGAGCTGACCGAAAGCATCCTGCTGCAGGATGCACAGGACATGGCGCTGCGCGTATGCCAGATCGCCGATCTGGGCGTGGGCATGGTCATCGACGACTTCGGCACCGGCTACTCCAACCTGGCCTATCTGAAGAAGCTGCCCATCTCCAAGATCAAGATCGACCAGAGCTTCGTGCGCGGCCTGCCCAGCGACGAGGGCGACCAGGCCATCGTCGGCGCCATCATCAGCCTGGGTCTGGCGCTGGGCGTGGAGATCGTGGCCGAGGGCGTGGAAACGCACGAGCAGCTGACGGCCATCCACCGCATGCAGGGCCACTATTTCCAGGGCTTTCTGTGCGCGCCGGGCCTGCCGCGCGAGCAATTCGGCGAATGCCTGCAGGCCCAGCGCGCCGGCATTGGCGCCATCGCCTACCGGCAGAGAATGGCCCAGGTGGCAAGCGCTCAGCTGCCCGCGCTCAAGCCCTTCCAGAGCATGTAGGCGGCCAGGCCGAACAGCAGCGTGGCGAAGATCCGCTTGAGCTGGGCCACGGGCAGCCGGTGCGCGGCCCGCGCGCCCAGCGGTGCGGTCAGCACGCTGCAGCAGGCCAGTGCCAGCAGGGCCGGCAGCCACAGGTAGCCCAGCGAGTATTCGGGGCGCCCCGCGTCACCCGCGCCTGTGAAGATCAGGCCTGCCGCATTCACCACGGCAATCGGAAAGCCCAGCGCCGCGCTGGTGCCCACGGCCATGTGCATGGGCACCGAGCAGCGCATCATGAAGGGCACGCTGATGAAGGCCCCGCCTGCCCCCACCAGCCCCGAGATGAAGCCCAGGCCCGTACCCGCGCCGTACAGCCCCAGCGGCCCCGGCAGGGCGCGCGTGGCCGTGGGCTGGCTGTTGCTGCGCAGCATGCGCAGCGCCATGTAGCCGATGAACACGCCAAAGAACAGCGCCAGGTACTTGCCACGCAGCAGTGCGAAGACTCCCAGGCTGGCCAGCAGACCGCCCGTGATGATGCCCGGCGCCAGGCTGCGCACGATGTCCCAGCGCACGGCGCCGCGACCGTGGTGGGCGCGCAGGCTGGAGATCGAGGTGAACACGATGGTGGCCATGGCCGTGGCGATCGCCATCTTCACGGACAGGTCCGGGCCGACCCCGCGCTTGTCGAGAAAGTAGGTCAGAAACGGCACAAGCACCATGCCGCCGCCCACTCCCAGCAGGCCGGCCAGGAAACCGGAGCACAGGCCCAGCAGGGCCAGTTCGAGAAACAGCAGATCAGGCATGCGGCGGCAGATCGGTAGTGAGGGGGCGGGCAACAAAAAACCCGGCGCACCGTGGAGGTGCGCCGGGTTGGAATCAGGTGTCTGCAAAGACCACCGGGCCGTCATCCTGAACCGGGGTTCAGGGGGGCAAGGGCAGCCAGACGTTGGGTTCATCTGACGCGAGACGATCACGCTCGAATGGCAATGTACCAAGCCCGGGCTCATAGAGCATTGGTCCAAGGAACTATAAAGCCCGGCGGGTTTGCAGACGCCTCCATTCTAAGGCCGTTGATCAGGCCCGCGATCAAGTTCTTTGAACGGCATGGGCTTTTCATTGACATGGGCGATGCAATGAAAACAGCCTCCGAAGAGGCTGTCGTGCGGGGCAAGGAAAGGCAGCGGCGGCCCAGGCTCAGATCAGCCGCGCATCGCCCTCCAGGGCCTGGTCCAGGCGCAGCACCAGTTGCTCGGCAAGGGCCTGCTGGCGCGCACGCTCGGCCAGCTCCTCGGGGCTGGGCTCGGGCGGCTGGGATGGGGCGTTGTGCTGGGAAGCGGCTTCGTCATGCAGGGACTGCATCTCGGCCTGGGCCGTGGCCATGGCGCTTTCCTGGGCTTCGCGGTCCAGCACGTCGAAGGCCATGTTCAGCGCGGACAGCACGGCCACGCGCTCGCGGGAGCGGACCTTGCCGCTGTCGCGGATGCGGGTCATGGCCGTGTCCACACGGCGCACGGCTTCGAGCAGACGCTCTTCCTGGCCATCGGGGCAGGTCAGCACATAGCTTTGCTGCAGGATTTGCACTTCGATCTGCTTCATGGGCGTTCGGGGCGTCGGCGGTTGCGAAGGGGTCAGGCCCCCTGGTTGGAGGGCAGGCGCTCGATCAGGGCATCGACGCGGGCCCGGGCGGCGTTGAGCCGCGAGCGCAGCGAATCACGCTCCTGGGTCAGGGCCGCCACCTGCTCGGCGAGCAGCGCATTGGTGCGTTGCAGTTCCTCGTGGCGAACCAGCAGGCGCTCCACGCGCTCTGCAATGTGGTCGAGGGAAGTCTGGGAGGTCATAGACGCTGAGATTGTAGGACGTGCGAACGAAGTGAGCACATTCCGTGGAAGTATCCGAGGAAACCTGGTAACAGGCAGGCGTACACGGCTTGACGTCAGCGCCTTGCTCGGGTATTGGAGAGCGAGCGCCAGACTGTCTCACAAAATCGTAGCGCCATCTGTAGGACTCGTCTGCTTCGGCGGGATGTATTGCGTAAGCATTGGTTGCGGCCGCGGTGCGGGCGCGCACTACAATGCGCCGCGCGGAGCGAACACATGAACATTGACCTTGGCCAGGGCGGGGCACGCTGCCCGGCGCTGCTGATCACTTCCACGGCTTCGGGCCAGGGCAAGACCACGCTGACGGCTGCGCTGGCGCGGCTGCATGCGCGCCAGGGCCGGCGCGTGCGCGTGTTCAAGTGCGGCCCCGACTTCCTGGATCCGCACTGGCATGAACTGGCCAGCGGCGCGCCCGTGCACAGCGTAGACCTGTGGATGACGGGCGAGTCCGACATGCTTGCACGCCTGCACGCAGCCGCCTGCGAGGCCGATCTCATCCTGGTGGAAGGCGTCATGGGGCTGTTCGACGGCACGCCCTGCGCGGCCGATGTGGCCGAGCGGCTGGGCCTGCCGGTACTGGCCGTCATCGACGCCTCGGGCATGGCCGGCACCTTTGGCGCGCTGGCCCATGGCCTGCAGCACTATCGGCCGGGCCTGCGCTGGGCCGGCCTGCTGGCCAACCGCGTGGGCAGCGCCCACCATGCCGATCTGCTGCGTGCCGGCCTGCGCGATCCCTCGCTGTGGCTGGGCGCGCTGGCGCGCGTGCAGGGCAAAGGCGCCGCCTCGCTGCTGCCCGAAAGACACCTGGGCCTGGTCGCCGCACATGAACTGGACGATGCGCTGGTGCGCCTGGACGTGGCCGCCGACGCGCTGCAGGCCACGCCGCTGGGCCAGTTGCCCTGGCAGGCCGGGCCGGGGCAGGGCGCCAGCTGGCAGGACTGGTCCGTGGATTTTGAGCTGCCTGCCGAACGCACCGAGCAGGTGCAGCCCTGGCTGGCGGGCCGCACCGTGGCCGTGGCGCGCGATGCGGCCTTCAGCTTCATCTATGCGGCCAACCTCGACTGCCTGCGTGCCATGGGCGCGCGGCTGGCGTTTTTCTCGCCGCTGGCCGGCGAGCGCCTGCCGGATTGCGATGCGCTGTGGCTGCCCGGCGGCTATCCCGAGCTGCACCTGGATGCTCTGGCCGCCAATGCCGCGCTGCGCGGCGACATCGCCGGCCACGTGGCTGCCGGCCGCCCGGTCTGGGCTGAGTGCGGCGGTATGCTGGCGCTGTGCGAGCGACTGACCGACACCGCGGGCCGGACCACGGACCTCTGGGGCCTGTTGCCCGGCCATGCCTGCATGCAGCCGCGCCTGGCGGGACTGGGCATGCTGCAACTGCCCACGCCCTGGGGCCTGCTGCGCGGCCACACCTTTCACTACAGCCGGCTGGAGACTTCCATGACCGAGGCCGGGCGCAGCAGCCGTCCGGGACAGGACGCCCATCCCGACCGGGGCGAGGCGCTGTACCGCCACGGCAGCGTGCATGCCAGCTATTTCCATGCCTGGTTTGCCTCGCAGCCGCGTGCCGTGGCCGCGCTGCTGGGCGCCGACATTCATCCGGGGACCGCGTGATGACCGAGCCCATCTCCACCGTTTCGCTTCCCCGCAGCCAGCTCATTGTGGGCGGCCAGAAAAGCGGCAAGTCGCGCCGCGCCGAATTGCTGGCGCGCGCCTGGCTCGATGGCGCACCGGACCGCGAGGCCGCGCTGATCGCCACCGGCCAGCCCTGGGACGACGAAATGCGCGAGCGCATCGCCCGCCACCGGCGCGACCGCGCCGAGCGCGTGCCCGGCATGGCCACGCTTGAGGAGCCCCTGGACCTGGCCGCCATGCTTGCGCGGCACAGCACGCCGCAGCGCCTGCTGGTGGTGGACTGCCTGACGCTGTGGCTGACCAACTGGATGATGCCGGCCCAGCCTTCCGAGGAACTGACGCGTGGATGGTCGGGCCAATGTGCGGCCTTTCTTGACGCCTTGCAGGGCGCGCCCGGTCCGGTGATCCTGGTCGGCAACGAGATCGGCCTGGGCGTGATCCCGCTGGGATCGCAGGTGAGGGCCTTCGTCGATGCGCTGGGCGTGCTCAACCAGCGCGCGGCGCAAAGCTGCGAAACCGTCACGCTGATGTGCGCCGGCCTGCCGTTGGCGCTCAAGGGCCCGCAGCCGTGAGGCCATGGCGTCTTGCCTTCGCGGGGCCGGGCCTGGCCCTGTGCCTGGCGTTGGCCCAGCCTGCGGCGCGGGCGGCCATCCAGGTCACCGACGGGCGGGGTGTCCAGGTGGAGCTGCCCGCGCCGCCGCAGCGCATCGTCAGCCTGCTGCCCTCGCTGACCGAGACCGTGTGCGCGCTGGGCGGCTGCCAGCGCCTGGTCGGCGTGGACCGCTATTCGAACTGGCCGGCCCATGTGAAGACCCTGCCTGTGGTGGGCGGCGGAATCGATCCCAACATTGAGGCCATCGTCGCGCTCAAGCCCGATCTGGTGCTGGTGTCCATGGCATCGCGCTCGGTGGCGCGGCTGCAGGCCTTGGGCCTCAAGGTCGTGGCGCTGGAGCCGCGCACCCATGCCGATGCGCAGGCCGTGCTGCGCACCGTGGGCCAGTTGCTGGACCTGCCGCCCGAGCAGGGTGCCGACCGGGTCTGGGCCGCCATCGAGGCGCGCATGCAGAAGGTGGAGCGCAGCATGGCCCCCGCGCTGCGCGGGCAGACCGTGTATTTCGAGGTCAACCGCGGCCCCTTTGCCGCAGGCGAGTCCTCGTTCATCGGCGAGACCCTGGCGCGCCTGGGCATGCGCAACATCGTGGGCGCGCAGCTGGGGCCGTTCCCGCGCATCAACCCTGAATTCGTGGTGCGCGCCGACCCGGACTTCATCCTGGGCGGCGACCGCAGCCTGGGCACTTCGGGCGAGCCCTATCCGGGCTGGGGCCGCATGCGCGCCATGCAGGCCGGGCGCGTCTGCCGCTTTGAACCGGCCGAGCTGGACGTGCTGGTGCGCGCCGGACCACGCATGGCCGAGGGCGCCGCGCTGATGGCGCGCTGCCTGAACAGGGCCGCACGGTGAGGCAGGCCCGCAGGCACCACAGCGGCCTGGCGGCGCCTTGGATGGCGCTGGCCCTGCTGGCCGTGAGCGCCCTGCTCATGCTGCTGGGTGCGGGCGTGGGCAGCACGGGCTGGGAAAGCGTGTGGGCCGCGCGCAGCGATCCGCTGTCCTGGCAGATCGTCACCGAGATCCGGCTGCCGCGCACGGCGGGCGCCTGGCTGGCCGGCGGCCTGCTGGGGCTGGCCGGGGCCATTGCCCAGGGCGTGTTCCGCAATCCGCTGGCCGATCCCTATCTGCTGGGCAGCGCCTCGGGCGCCTCGCTGGGCGTGGCGCTGAGCATGGCGGCGCTGGGCGCCTCGCCCTTTGCACTCGCGGGCCTGGCGCGCCTGGGTGTCACGGGCGCGGCCTTTGCGGGCGCAGCCCTGGCCGTGCTGCTGACCCTGGTGCTGGCCCAGGGCGTGCACAACACCATGCGCCTGCTGCTGGCCGGTGTGGTGGTGGGGGTGGTGCTGGGAGCGGCCGCATCGCTGGTGCTGCTGATGAACCCGGACATCATGCAGGCCATGCAGGCCTTCATGCTGGGCAGCACCTCCTTCATCGGCTGGGGCGCCTGCGCGCTGATGCTGGCCGTGCTGCTGGCCACCGCCATGGGCGCCTGGTGCCTGGGCCGCGTGCTCGACGGCCTGTCCCTGGGCGAGGCCACGGCCCACAGCCTGGGCCTGCCGCTGGCGCCGCTGCGCATGGTGCTCATCTTGCTGCTGGCGCTGGCCACGGGCACGGCCGTGGCGCAGACCGGGCTCATCGCCTTCGTCGGCCTGGCCGCGCCGCATCTGGTGCGCTCCATGGTGCGGTCCATGCACCGCTGGCTGCTGGTGCTCAGCGCGGGCATGGGCGCCGTGCTGCTGCTGGCCGCCGACCTGCTGGCGCGCTGGCTCATCGCCCCGCAGGAGCTGCCCGTGGGCGCGCTCACGGCCTTGCTGGGCGGCAGCTACCTGCTGTGGCTCATGCACCGCCGCCACGCCCTGCGCGGCGGGGAGGGCGCATGACGGCCCCCGCCCTGCAAGCGCGCGCCCTGAAGGTTCGCCTGGGCGATCGACAGGTCCTGGGCGGCCTGAGCCTGGCCCTGCCCGCCGGCCGCTGGACCGCCATCGTCGGCCCCAATGGCGCAGGCAAATCCACGCTGCTGCGCGCCCTTGCAGGCATGGAATCCGGCGCTGGCGTGCAAGGCGAGGTGGAGCTCCTGGGCCGCCCGCTGCGGCAATGGAGTGCGCGCGAACGGGCCTGCTCGCTCGCCTGGCTGGGCCAGAACCAGCCCGTGGCCGGCGACATGCGGGTCCATGACGTGGTCATGCTGGGCCGCCTGCCGCACCAGGGCTGGCTGGCTGCGCCCAGCCAGGCAGACCATGCCGCCGTGGAGCAGGCCCTGCGCCAGACCCAGGGCTGGGACTGGCGCATGCGCAGCGTGGGCAGTCTCTCGGGCGGCGAGCGCCAGCGCGTGCTGCTGGCGCGCGCCCTGGCCGTGCAGGCCCGCGTGCTGCTGATGGACGAACCCCTGGCCAACCTCGACCCGCCGCACCAGGCCGACTGGCTGGAATGCGTGCAGGCCCTGGTCGCCCAGGGCTGCACCGTGGTCAGCGTGCTGCATGAGATATCGATGGCCGTGCAGGCCCAGGACCTGGTCATTCTCGACAAGGGGCAAGTGGTGCACCAGGGGGCCTGCGCCGACCTGGCCACGCATGCGGCGCTGGAGGCCGTGTTCGAGCACCGGCTGCGCATCCGCGCCATCGACGGGCAGTGGCTGGCCCTGCCACGGCTGCGGGGGCAAGCCGCAGCTCCCTGATTGCCTGTCGGAAAAAATGTCTCTCCATGCGCCGTATCTGAGTCGCTGGGCTCTGACCATCGATGGCCAGCCCCTGTCCACGCCGCGCGGTGTGTTGCTGCCCGTGCGCCAGGGCGTCACGCCCGCCATGCTCAAGATTGCGCTGGAGCCCGAAGAAGTGGCCGGTGCCCGCCTGATGGCCTGGTGGAATGGCGACGGCGCCGCGCCTGTGCTGGCCCATGAAGGGCCGGCCCTGCTGATGCTGCGCGCCACAGGACCCGAATCGCTGGTGGACATGGCCCGTGGCGTGCGCGATGAGCAGGCCACGCGCATCCTGTGCACCGCTGCCAAGCGCCTGCACCTACCGCGCGCCAAGGCGTTGCCACCCCTGGTGCCGCTGACGCAGTGGTTCCATGCATTGCTTGCACAAGGCCATGGAACCGCCAGCCTGCTCGGCCTGTGCGCCACCACGGCACGCGAGCTGCTGGCCGCACCGCGCGACGTGACCGTGCTGCATGGTGACCTTCACCACGGCAATGTGCTGGACTTCGGCCCCCTGGGCTGGCTGGCCATCGACCCCAAGGGCCTGCACGGCGAGCGCGGCTTTGACTACGCCAACATCCTGAGCAATCCCGACCGCGCCAGCGCGCTGGCGCCGGGGCGGTTTGCGCACCGCATGGCCACCATTGCCGAAGTCTCGGGCATGGAGCAAAGGCGCCTGTTGCAATGGGTGCTGGCCTGGTCGGGACTGTCTGCCGTCTGGAGCATGGAAGACGGTGACGATCCTGGCGCTGCGATGGCTGTGGCGCAAATGGCGGCTTCGGCATTGGCATGCTGAATTTTCAGACTGCGATACATCTCTTTTTCTGCCCCAACAGGGTGAAATAGCGCTTCACGGAAAAAGAGGGTGGAGGAATTTTTCGATGCTTGCCGATGCACTGGAGATGTTTGAACAGCAGGGATTTGTCATCTGGCCAAGACCCATGGAGAAGGGCCTTCTCGACAGCTTGGTGGCATCTGTTGAAGCCATCCAGCGCCATGCGCAGGCCAGGACACTGGATCCGGCGCTGGACGAGCTGTTGGTGTACGAGAAAGATCTGCCGGCCAGCAAGCGCGCCGGCTTGGATGGTGCCCTTACCGGAAACTCGATCTTCATTGTTGGAGATCCCGCCCGCTTTGATGAAGTCTTCGCAGAGACACTTCACGATGCCGCGCTTGTCTCGGCGGCAACGACGCTTCTTGGCGTGGACGAGGCAGTGGTCCATTTCATGAACGTGACCGTCAAGAATCCCGGATTCGGACGGTCGATCTCCTGGCACCGCGATTATCCCAATGGGTATTTCTGCACCAGGGATTCCAGCTTTGTTCGTCTGATGATCTGCCTGGATGGCATGTCGGTGGAGAGCGGTGCCACCTGCTTTGATGCGGGCACTCATCGCATTTCCGACCAGGAGGCGCAGCAGCAGAAGGTGAGTGGCACCTGGCCCACTCCCGATCCGGCCGACACCGTCACCGTGCAGTGTGACCCAGGCCAGATCGTGGCGATCCACCCGAAGGTGCTTCATGGCGGAGGCATGAATACCGGCTCTGGAATGCGGCGCAACGTCATCCTGCAGATTGGCACTCTGGGTGCAGAGCCCATGACACACGCCGAAGAATCTCTGACCGGCATCGTCATCGGCGCGAAAGGCTGCAGGGAACACCTGAATCGCTGAAGGCGTATCGGGGACGAGGCCAAGGCCATCGTGGACCGCGTGGTGAGGGGCATGATGCCTTCGCCCATCCTTCGCTCATCCCTCGTCCAAGGGCATCTGAAGGGCGCAGGCCGGCCTGGTTGTCCTGCCAGCGGAATTTTTCTAACATACAGAAATCTGTACGAAAGATCTTTGCAAAGGATCTGTGCGAGAAATCTGTACGAAATTCCTGCTCTGGGGGCCGTCATGAAGACCACGCTTGACCTCAACGATGCATTGCTGACCGAAGCAAAGACCTATGCGGCACAGCAGCACACCAGCCTGACGCGCCTGATCGAGGAGGGCCTGCAATTGCGCTTGCGCAAGGCCCAGGCGCCTGCCCGGCGCGTGCGCCTTCCCGTCTACCACGGCAAGGGCGGACTGGCACCGGGGCTGGACGCACTGAGCAACCGCGCGCTGCTGGATGCCGCCGGTCAGCAGGATCAACCATGACGCCCGATGTCAACCTGCTGGTTGCGGCATCGCGCAGCGACCACCCCCATCATTCGGTGGCCCGCGACTGGCTGGAGCAGGCCATGGCCGATGCCAGCCAGGGCGTGCTGTTGAAATTGCAGCCCATGGTGGTGGCGAACTTTCTGCGCCTGGTCACGCATCCGAAGATCTTCGTCAACCCGACTCCTATGGTCGAGGCTTTGCGCTTCGTTGACGCATTGCTGGCATCGCCCGGCGTCGAGCAGGCCGTGCTGGGTGCCGAATGGCCGGCGTTGAGGCAACTGTGCGCCGACAAGGCGCTTGCCGCCAATGACGTACCGGACGCTTGGCTGGCCGCTGCCGCCATCCACCAGGGCGAGCATGTGGTCAGCTTCGATGCCGATTTCAAGCGCCTGCTGCCGCGCTCCCAGTTCACCCGGCTGGCGCCCCAATAATTCCTTTTCATTTCAGACTCCCCCAATCCATGATCCGCATCGCCCTCATCCACGCCCTCAGCCACTCCGTCGCTCCCATCAACGAAGCCTTTGCGCGTGACTGGCCAGAGGCGGTACGCATGAACCTGCTGGACGACAGCCTCTCGGCCGACCTGGCGCGCAACGGGCGCGGGCTGGACGCCGCCATGCACGAGCGCTTCCAGCGCCTGGCGCAGTACGCCGTGGACACGGGCGCGCAGGGGATCTTGTTCACCTGCTCGGCCTTTGGCCCCTGCATCGAGGCCGTGGCCGCGCGCCATGCGCCGCTGCCCGTGCTCAAGCCCAACGAGGCCATGATCGAAGAGGCGGTGCAGGCCGTGCAGGGCCAGCAGGGGGCCTTGGGTTTGATCTCCAGCTTCGCGCCCACGCTGCAGTCCATGCCGCCGGAGTTCCCGGCCAGCATCGAATTGGTGCCTGCCCTGGCCGATGGCGCCATGGACGCGCTCAACCGCGGCGACACCGCCACGCATGACCGCCTGGTGGTC
The DNA here is from genome assembly GCF_018437695.1 of Delftia sp. WY8. Taxonomy (NCBI): domain Bacteria; kingdom Pseudomonadati; phylum Pseudomonadota; class Betaproteobacteria; order Burkholderiales; family Comamonadaceae; genus Delftia; species Delftia sp. WY8. The sequence continues at coordinate 1,065,198 of NZ_CP049795.1, read as the reverse complement.
GAGCAGGCCAGGGCCCTGGCTGCGCGTGGCTGCACGCGCATTGCGCTGGCCCAGTTCAGCATGGCGCGTGCCCGCGCCGCCTGCGAGGCCGCCACGGGCCTGCCCGTGCTCACCACGGTGGACAGCGCCGTGCGTGCCCTGCAGCGCCGGCTGGGCGTGCGCCTCGGTTAAAGTGGCGCTCCGCTGCGGCGCATGCCCGCCGCAGCGTGTGCAACTTTTGAGGACGACAGACCCATGCAGATTGAACAGGCCCCGACGGAAAAGCCCTATGAAAAGCCCGAAGGCGAACGCCGTGGCCTGGTGCTGGTGAACACCGGCGACGGCAAGGGCAAGAGCACGGCGGCCTTCGGCCTGGCCCTGCGCGCGCATGGCCGGGGCAAGTCCGTCAAGATCTTCCAGTTCATGAAGGTGCCCACGGCGCGCTTTGGCGAGCACCGCATGTTCGAGCAGCTGGGCATGCCCATCGAGGGACTGGGCGACGGCTTCAGCTGGAAGAGCCAGGACCATGAACGCTCTGCCCAGATCGCACGCGAAGGCTGGGAGCGCGCCCGCACGGCCATTCTCTCGGGCGATCACTTCCTGGTCGTGCTCGACGAAATCACCTATCCGCTGATCTACGGCTGGCTGCCGCTGGAGCCCGTGCTGCAGGCCCTGGCCGACCGCCCGCGCCATGTGCACGTCATGCTCACGGGCCGGCGCTGCCCCGAGGAAATCATTGCCGTGGCCGATACGGTCACGCGCATGGAACTGGTCAAGCACGCCTTCCAGGCCGGCATTCCCGCCCAGCGTGGTATTGAGGACTGATGCCGCCTGCAGGCCCGGCCTGCGGCGGACAATGGCGGCATGAGCAGCGAAACGCATTCCCGGGCGCCAGAGACCATTCCCGCCCAACCCTTTGCCGAGGCCGAGCGGGCAGCCGTCTACCGCGCCATCCATGAGCGGCGCGACATGCGCCACTTCTGCGGCGGCGAAGTCGCGCCCGAGGTGCTGCTGCGCCTGCTGCGCGCCGCCCACCATGCGCCCAGCGTCGGCTTCATGCAGCCCTGGCGCTTCATCCGCGTGCGCGATGCGCAGTTGCGCCAGGGCATACACGCCGTGGTCGAGCAGGAGCGCCTGCAGACCGCCCGCGCCCTGGGCGAGCGCGAGGAAGACTTCATGCGGCTCAAGGTCCAGGGCGTGCTGGATGCGGCCGAGGTGCTGGTCGTGGCCATGCCGCCCGGGCGCGATGCCCATGTCTTCGGCCGCCGCACCTTGCCCGAGATGGATGTGGCCTCGGCCGCCTGTGCCATCCAGAACCTGTGGCTGGCCGCGCGTGCCGAGGGGCTGGGGCTGGGCTGGGTCTCGCTGTTCGATCCCGAGGTACTGGCCGCGCTGCTGCAAATGCCCGTGGGCAGCCGGCCGCTGGCCGTGCTGTGCCTGGGCCCCGTGTCCGCCTATTACGCAGAGCCCATGCTGCAGCAGCAGAAATGGGCCAGCCGTGCGCCGCTGCAGGACATGCTCTACGACGACCTGTGGGGCCAGCGCGCCGCCGGGGCGCCGCCGCAGGCATGAACGGCAGCCATTTCTGGCAACTGTCGGGCGCCGCGTTCAGTCCGCTGTGGTGGAGCTGGCAGGCGCTGTCGCAGCCTGTGCCCGACCCCTGGGCCCGCCACGCCCTGGCCGCCGCGCTGGCCGTGCCCGTGGCCCTGCTGATCGACCGGCTCTGGGGCGAGCCGCCCGTGTGGATGCACCCCGTGGTCGCCATGGGCCGGCTGCTGGCTGCGGTTGGGCGAAGAATTGCCCCACGCGAAGAACATGTGCGCGACTGGCCACGCTTTGCGCTGGGCGCCGTCGCCTGGTGCCTGCTGGCGCTGCTGTTCTTCGCCATCTACGCGTTCATCCAGTGGCTGCTGCCGCCCATGCCCTGGTGGCTGGGCGCCCTGGTGCTGGGCGTGCTGCTCAAGCCGCTTTTGTCCTGGCGCATGCTGCGCGACGAGGTGCTGACCGTGGAAGCTGCACTGCAGCAATCCCTGCCCGCAGGCCGCGAGCGCCTGACCTGGCTGGTCAGCCGGGACACGGCGCAGCTCGACGCAGGCCAGGTGCGCGAAAGCGCCATCGAAACCCTGGCCGAGAACCTCAGCGACTCCGTGCTGGCGCCGCTGTTCTGGTTTGCCGTGGCCGGCCTGCCGGGCGCGGCCCTCTACCGTTTTGCCAACACGGCCGATGCCATGTGGGGCTACCCGGGCTGGCGGGGGCATGGCGATGACCGGCGCCACTGGCAATGGGCCGGCAAATGGACGGCGCGTGCCGATGACCTGCTCAACTGGATACCGGCGCGCCTGACCGCCTTGCTGCTGACCTTGTCCGGCCTGGCCGCTGGCCGACGTCCGGGCTGGGGTGCGCTGCGCCAGGACGCGCGCATCACCCCGTCGCCCAACGGCGGCTGGCCCATGGGCGCCATGGCAAGGCTGCTGGGTGTGCGCCTGGGCAAGCCCGGCGTCTACGTGCTCAACCCCGCAGGCTGCGTGCCGCAGGCGGCCGAGCTGCAGCAGGCCGTGGCGCATGCGGGCCGCGTGGTCGCCATGCTGGTGGCTGCAGGGCTGGCCGCCGCCCTGGTCATTGCATGGGCGATGGCAGGAAAGACACCATGAAACCGATCCCAGTCACCCACGGCGGCACGGATGCGCTGGGCGTGCCCGCGCACGATTTCTCCACCAACCGCAATGCCTGCGGACCTTGCCCGCAGGCGCTGGATGCGCTGTCCCAGGCACATGCAGCCCAGTACCCGGACCCGCACTACACGGCGTTGCGCGCACGGCTGGCGGACCTTCATGGCGTGCAGGCCGAGCGCATCGTCATCGCGGCCAGTGCCAGCGACTTCATCCACCGAATCACCATGCATGCGGTGCGAGAGGGCGCGGCCGTCGCCAGCCTGCCGGCACACCACTATGGCGACTACGCCCACGCGGCCCAGGTCTGGCGCCTGCGCCAGGCCGCGCGCGACGGTATCACCGAAGCTGGCCCTGGCCTGCATTGGGCCTGCGCACCATCGAGCCCCCTGGGTCGGCCCGAGGATGTCTGGCCCCTGTGGAGCGAGCCCGCACCGCCCGGCACTTGGCGCGTGATCGACTGCGCCTATGCGCCCCTCAGACTGGAGCCGGGCATGGAACCCGCCGTGCCCTCCCCGGTGCGCGATGCCTGGCAGATGTGGACTCCCAACAAGGCCCTTGGCATGACCGGCGTGCGCGCGGCCTACGCCATTGCGCCCGAAGCCGTGCCGCACGACGAGATCGATGCCTTGCGTGCCCTGTCACCCTCCTGGCCCGTGGGCGCCCATGGCGAGGCCATGCTCACGGCCTGGACCGCACCGGCCACCCGGCAATGGCTGGCGCAAAGCCTGCAACGGCTGCGCGATTGGAAGGCGCAACAGATCGATCTGGTGCAGCGCCTGGGCTGGCAGGTGCTGCCCGGCTCGCAGGCCAATTACTTTGTGGCGCGCTGGCCGCAGGCACGGCAGGGCGACGCCATGCAGACGCGTCTGGCCCAACTGCGCGCGCAGGGCATCAAGCTGCGCGACTGCGACAGCTTCGGCCTGCCCGGCTGCGTGCGCATGGGCGTGCTGGCGCCTGCATCCCAGAACGCCTTGCTGGCTGCCTGGCAGCCAATGGAGAAACACCATGCAATCGAGTGAACCCGCCGCCGTGAACCTGCCCTTGCCCGAGCCCGGCCAGCGCCCCGCGCTGTGCGTGATGGTGCTGGGCACCAGCAGCGGTGCCGGCAAGAGCTGGGTGGCCACCGCGCTGTGCGCCTGGTACCGCGCCCAGGGCTACAAGGTGGCGCCCTTCAAGGCGCAGAACATGAGCAACAACGCGCGCGTGGTCTGCGCGCCGGGCGGTGCCTGGGGCGAGATCGGCACGGCACAGTACCTGCAGGCCCTGGCCGCAGGCTGCGCGCCCGATGTGCGCATGAACCCGCTGCTGCTCAAGCCCGAGGCCGACATGCGCAGCCAGGTCGTGCTGCTGGGCCGGGTCAGCGAGGAACTCTCGGCCTTGCCCTGGCGCGGCCGCAGCGCCCGCGTGTGGCCGCAGATCGCCGAGGCGCTGGACAGCCTGCGTGCCGACAACGACGTGGTCGTCATCGAGGGCGCAGGCTCGCCGGCCGAGATCAACCTGCATGCCAGCGACGTCGTCAACATGCGCGTGGCGCGCCACTGCGGCGCGCATTGCCTGCTGGTATCCGACATCGACCGCGGCGGCGCCTTCGCCCACCTCTACGGCACCTGGGCGCTGCTGCCTCCGGAAGAACAGGCGCTGATCCGCGGCTTCGTGCTCAACAAATTCCGGGGCGACGCCAGCCTGTTGGCGCCCGCCCCGCAGATGCTGCAGGAGCGCACCGGCGTGCCCACCGTGGCCACCATCCCCATGCAGTTCCAGCATGGCCTGCCGGAGGAGGATGGCGTCTTTGACGACCGTGGCTCTGGAGGCGGGGCGGGGCGCGCCGTGCACACCACCATCGCCATCGTCGCCTACCCGCGCATCAGCAACCTCGACGAATTCCAGCCCCTGCTGCAGGTGCCGGGCCTGCGCGTGGTCTGGGCGCGCACGCCGGCCCAGCTGGCCGGCGCGGACTGGATCATCCTGCCGGGCTCCAAGGCCACGGCTGCCGATCTTGCCTGGATGCGGTCCCAGGGCCTGGATGCTGCCGTCGCCGCCCATGCGGCGGCAGGCCGGCAGGTGCTGGGCATCTGCGGCGGCCTGCAAATGCTGGGCGAGGCGCTGATCGACCTGCACGGCGTGGACGGCAACGCAGCCGGCCTGGGCCTTCTGCCGCTGACGACCCTGTTCGCGCCCGACAAGACCGTGCTGCCCGCCAGCGTGCAGCTGCCGCCGCTGCCAGGGGCTTGGGCGGCGCTGTACGGCGTGCAGGCCCGGGTCTATGAAATCCACCATGGCCAGACCAGCGTGCGCCCCGACATGGTGGCCGCTGGCAGTGCCGTGGCCGAGCCTGTGCCGGGCCTGCTGTGGCACAGCCCTGACGGCCGCATCGCCGGCTGCTATTGGCACGGCCTGTTCGAGAACGCGGACGTGCTGCGCGCCCTGTGGGGTGCCGAGGTTTCCACGCTGGACAGCGTCTTCGCGCGCATGGCCGACGGCGTTCAGCGCTGGTTTGCCACCCAGGCTTGACCCAGGTCGGCGACCGCTTGCGCGTTGCGAGGCAACATGTAGGCCATGGACTGCATGCGCAGCCGTGCTGTACCGATAAATGGGGAGCTGGAAAACACGCATGCTTGGGCCTTGACTTTTTCACGAGGAATGGAGTGAAGCTATGAAGAATCCATGGATCCGTCCCCTGCAGCTGTGTATTGGCGCTGCCGTCCTGGGCATGGCCGGCCTGGCCACCGCCCAGCCCAGCCCCGGGCCTGATGGCACGCCGCCTCCGCCCCCCGCCGCGGAAAAGGCCAAGCCCCATCACCACCACAAGAAGCACGCCGAGCACAAGGGGCCCGCCAAGCGCGGCTATGACCGCCGCGACCCTGCCCAGCACGAGGCCGCCGCCGTCCAGGAGCAATCGCGCCGAGGCGGCGTCCAGTCGGGCGACAACTTCCAGCGCAATGCCGTGGCCCGCTGCGATGTCTTCAAGAACGAAGGCGACCGCCGCTCCTGCGTGGAGCGCGTCAAGGACGGCCAAGTCAGCGGCTCCGTCGAAGGCGGCGGCGTGCTGCGCGAGTACACGGAACAGGTTCCTGTAAGGCAATAACAGCGTCTGCTGTTATTCACCTGAGAAAACCCGCCGGGCCACGAAGCCGGCGGGTTTTTTTGTGGGCGAATGCAGGCTCCCGCGTCAGCAGCCTGTGGTGTGGTCCGTGCTGCAGGCAGCCGGTATCGAACCTCGACCGCAGAGACCTGGCCCGCCACCACGCCCCTGTCCACCGGATTTGACCTGGGTCATACAAACCCATTCCACCCGCCCCGGACCGGCGCGCACCGGCAAGGCATTTCTATGATGGCGCCGTACTTCCCATATGGAAAAGGATTCAACCCATGCAAGCCTTCCGGATCGTGGTCATTGGTGCGGGGCAGACCGGCACTCCCTTGCTGCAGCAATTGCTGGACGCGCCCTTCGTGCAGTTGCTTGGGGTGGCCGACCTGGATTTGAACCAGCCCGGCATCGCACTGGCACGCGCGCGCGGCGTGCCGGTCACCACACGGTTCATGGATCTGGTGGATGCAGCGGTGGACATCATCATCGACGTGACCGGCTCCCTGCAGGTGCGCGAATCGCTGCGCAGCAAGATGGTGGAGACCGGCAACACGCACACGCTGATCATGCATGAGGCGATTGCGCTGCTGATGATGTCGCTGTCGGCCGGCCGGCTGGTGACCAGCAAGCACAGCGATCTGGAGTATTCCTGAACGCGGGCGGCCGCGCCTCTACAGAAATCCGATCGACAGCCAGGGCACGGCCGCCACCGCCACCGTACCCAGCAACAGCGCCAGCAGGTAGCCCACGATGGGCCGCAAGCCCTTGTCCGGGTGGATCTGGCCTATGGCGCAGGCTGCGTAGTAGCCCACGCCCAGTGGTGGGGCGAACAGGCCCAGGCCCATGGCGAGCACGGCGACGATGGCGTAGTGCACTTCATGGATGCCCAGGTCGCGTGCGATGGGAAACAGCAGCGGGCCGAACAGCACGATGGCGGGTATGCCTTCCAACACCGATCCGAGGATGACGAAGATCAGTAGCGAGACCGCGAGAAACGCGGGTGCCCCGCCGGGCAGGGCGGCCATCGCCTCCGCCAGCGAGCGCGAGAAGCCCGATTGGGTCAGGCCCCAGGCCATGGCCGTGGCAGTGCCGATGATGAGCAGGATGGCGCCCGACAGCGATGCCGTGGCCACGAGCATGGGCCCCAGGCGGCGCCAGTCGAACTGGCGGTAGATCAGCAGACCCGCAATGGCCGCGTAGGCAATGCCCAGGGTCGAGACTTCGGTGGCCGTGGCCACGCCCTCGACCACGGCCGCGCGGATCACGAAGGGCAGCGCCAGTGCCGGCAGGGCGATGAAGCCTAGCCGCGCGATCTGCGACCAGGGCTGGCGCTGTGTCTGCGGCGGCTGGTCATGGCGCGAGCGCCACCAGACGACCACACACAGCGACAGGCCCAGGGCCAGCGCCGGCAGCAGTCCGCCCGTGAACAGCGCTGCAATGGACACGCCCGTGACCGAGCCGATGGTGATCAGCACCAGGCTGGGCGGCACGGTTTCCGTCTGCGCGCCTGTGGCTGACAGCAGGGCCACCAGATCGCCTTCGTCCGCGCCGCGCTTGCGCATTTCGGGGAACAGTGCCGGAGCCACGGCCGCCATGTCGGCCGCCTTGGAGCCCGAGATGCCCGAGACCAGGTACATGGCCCCCACAAGCACATAGGACAGGCCGCCGCGCACATGGCCGAGCAGGCCCGCGAGAAAAGCCACCATGGCGCGCGCCATGCCCGTCATCTCGATCAGCAGCCCCAGGAAGACGAACAGCGGAACGGCCAGCAGGATGAGGTGGGACATGCCTTCGTCCATGCGCCCGACGATCACGGGCAGGGCGGTGTCCGTGGCCAGGGCCAGATAGCCGAGCGTGCCCAGGCCGAAGGCAAAGGCAATGGGCACGCCGCCGAACACGCAGGCCGCGACCACGCCGACGAAGAAGACCAGCAGGTTCAGGCGCCCCAGGTCCTCGAAGAGGCCGAAGATGCCGTTTGCCAGCACGAACGCCGCCATGACGGCGGCCACCACGGCCAGTGCCTTCCAGGCCGCCGCCTTTTCGCCGCTGCGCACCAAGCGCAGCACCGAGAAAACAGCCATCAGCACGATGCCGGCGGGCAGTGCCGCAGCGCGCCAGATGTTGGAGATTTCCAGCGCGGGCGTGGTGATGAAGCGCTCGTCCGCTGCCCATTCCCATGCGGGCCAGGCAACCAAGGCGAGAAAGGCCAGCGTGGCACAGGTGCCGATGGCATCGAACAGGGCTCGGCGCGCAGGCGACAGGCGCGAGAGCAGGGCCGTCATGCGCATGTGCTCGGCGCGCCGCAGTGCGATCACGGCACCCAGCATGGCCAGCCAGATGAAGAGCATGGAGGCCAGTTCATCCGCCCAGACCAGTGGCTGGTGGAAGACAAAGCGTGCCACCACTCCCGCAAACAGCACGCCGATATCGGCCAGCACCAGCAGGCCCGCCGCGCAAGCCACGGCCGCGCCCATCCAGCGGTCGATGCGGTCCCACGCGGTCCAGGCATCGTGCGGGGTATGGGCGGGCTTGTCCTGGGGCGCAGTCATGCCAGCGCCCCGACGCTGCGCTCGAGGATGGCCCAGGCCTGGTCACCGTGCTTGCGCTTCCATTCGGCGTAGAAGCCGGCCTTGCGCAACCGCTCACGGAAGGCGGCGGTGTCGGCAGTGTTGAAGGCCAGGCCCTTGGCGGCCAGCTCCTTTTGCAGGCCGGCGTTGAGCTCGGCGACATCGTCGCGTTCGCGCAGGCCTGCGGCATTGATGTGTCGCGCCACGATGTCGCGCAGGTCTGGGGGCAGTCTTTCCCAGGCGCGGCGGTTGGCCAGGAACCAGAAACCGTCCCACATGTGGTTGGTGAGCGAGCAGTACTTCTGCACCTCGTAGAGCTTGGCCGTGGAGATGATGGCCAGCGGGTTCTCCTGCCCGTCCACGATCTTCGTCTGCAGCGAGGAATAGACCTCGGCAAAGTTGATGGACGCGGGCGCGCTGTCCAGCGCCTTGAACATCGAGGTCCACAGCGGAGAGACGGGCACGCGGATCTTGAAGCCCTGCAGGTCGGCGGGACCCGCGATGGGGCGCGTGGAGGAGGTGATCTGCCGGAAACCGTTGTCCCAGATGCGCTCCATGGCCACCAGGTTGGCGTGGGCGATGCGTGCGCGGATATGGGCGCCCAGCTCGCCATCCATGGCCTTCCAGACACTGTCATAGCCGTCGAATGCAAAGCCCACGCCGCTGATGGAGGCTGCCGGCACCAGGGTGGACAGGATCAGGCCCGACAGCGTGAAGAACTCCACGCCGCCCGAGCGCAACTGGCCCAGCACATCGGTGTCCGAGCCGAGCTGCCCATTGGAGAAGACCTGGATGTCCACCCGTCCACCGGTCTCGGCCAGGATGGCCTGCGACATCTGCAGGGCCCGGATGTTCATGGGGTGCGTGGCGGGCAGGTTGTTGGCGTACTTGTAGCGGAATTCGGCCTTGCTGGCGAAGGCGCTGCGCTGTGAAAGGGCCAGTGGAAGGGCGCAGGCTGCGGCACCGTGCAGCACGTGGCGTCGGGAAAGGGTCATGGCTTGTCTCCTGAGTGTTGTCTTTGTGTCGTTCGGGCGCAAGCGGCGCGCGGGGGGGCGCATCACGGGGTCGGGGCGGCCTGCTCCTTTCCCTGCGTCATGTTCTGCAGCAGGCGTTCGCGGATTTCCTTCTTGACCACCTTGCCGTAGCCCGAGCGGGGCAGGGCGTCCCAGAAGTGGAACTGGCGCGGCCAGCGGTAGCGCGCGCAGCGGCCCTCCAGGTGCGCCAGCAGCGCCTCGGCCGTGAGGTCTCCAGCGGTGGCATCGGCACCTCCCCGCGCGACCACCACGGCCACGCCGATCTCGCCCCAGGTGGCGTCGGGCATGCCGAGCACGGCGACCTCGGCCACGGCGGGATGGGTCAGCAGCGCCTCCTCGACTTCGCGCGGATAGACGTTGGAGCCGCCCGAGATGTACATGTCCGATTCCCGCCCCGTGATGTAGAGCAGGCCCCGCTCGTCCAGCCGCCCGAGATCGCCCGTGTGGAACCAGCCGCCCCGAAAGGCCTGGGCCGTGGCCTCGGGGTTGTCGTGGTAGCCCGCAAAGACGGCGGGGCCGCGGCAGCATATCTCGCCGATGGCGCCCGTGGGAACGGGCTGCAACCGGTGGTCGAGGATGGCGACCTCCATGCCCGTGCGCGGGCGCCCGCAGGTTCCGATCAATGTGTCGGCGGTGCCGGTGCTGCCGTCGCTGTGCCCGTCGTCCAGTGCGTGCATGGAGGGCGTCAGCACGGTGATGCAGCCCGTCACCTCGCCCAGGCCGAAGTACTGCACCAGCACCGGGCCCAGCTTGTGCAATGCGCGCTGCTGGTCGGCGTGGTACATGGGCGCGCCCGCATAGACCACGTAGCGCAGCGATCCGTGGTCGAAGCGGTCCACCGCGGGGTCTTCCACCAGCAGCTTGACGATGGTGGGCACGGTGAAGAGATTGGTGACCCGGTGCCGCTGCACCAGCTCCCAGACCTCGGCAGGGTCCAGCCGGTCGGCGGTGGGCAGCACTGTGGCCGCACCGCGCGCCACGTTGAGCAGGGCATGTATGCCTGCGCCGTGCGACAGCGGTGCCACGGCAATGGAGCAGTCGCGCTCGTCCGTGCCCGGGATCAGGTCGGCAAGGTGGTTGGTCACCACGAAGGCCATCTGTCCATGGGTGAGCATCGCGGCCTTGGGCCGGCCTGTGGTGCCGGAGGTGTAGAAGAACCACAGCGGCGTATCGGCATGCACATGGGCTGTAGATGCGGGAGCGCCTGCGTTGTCATGCAGCAATTGCTCGTAGTCCTGCTCGCCCTGGCTTTCGCGAGGCCGGCCGATGGTGATCACATGCCGCAGCCGTGGCGAGGCGGCGCGCACGGCGTCCACATGGCCGGCGAAGCCCTCTTCGGCCAGCATGGCGGTGGCGCCGCTGGCGTGGCCCAGCCAAGCCACTTCGGATGGTGTAAGCCGGAAGTTGACCGGCACCCAGACGGCGCCGAGCCGGAAGGCGGCCCAGCAGCTTTCAAACAGGGCAATGCCGTTGCGAGACTGCACCAGCAGGCGGTCACCGGCCTGCATGCCCAGCGCGCGCAGGCCTTGGACCAGCGCATTGACGCGCGCATCGATCTGCGCCCAGGTCCAGCGGCGGTCGCCCTGGATCAGGCCGGGCCTGTCGGGAAACAGGGCGGCCGTCTGCGACAGCAGCAGCGACAGGTTGGCTGCCTGGGGCGCGGGGACTGCCGCGATGTCCGCAGGTGCAAGCCTGTTCATGCGGCCTCCAGCACGCTCAGGTAGTTGGCCACGGCCGCACCACCCATGTTGAAGACGGCGCCCAGCCGGGGCGCGGGCAGTTGCATGGCCCCGGCCGAGCCTGACAGCTGCATGGCCGCCATCACATGCTGGGAAACGCCTGTCGCGCCTATGGGATGGCCGCGCGACTTGAGTCCTCCCGACGGGTTGACGGGCAGCCGCCCGTCGCGGCATGTGCTGCCGTCGAGGATGGCGCGCGCGCCTTGGCCATGTGGCGCCAGGCCCATGGCCTCGTATTCCAGCAGTTCGGCCATGGTGAAGCAGTCATGTGTTTCCACGAAGCCCAGGTCGGCCAGCGTGACGCCTGCGTCGGCCAGCCCGCGCTGCCACGCCAGGGCGGCGCCTTCGAAGCGCGTGGGGTCCCGCCGCGACAGGGGCAGGAGGTCGTTGACCTGGGTGCGCGAGCGCCAGCGCACGGGCGCCACGCTGGCATTGCCGCAGGCCTGGCGCGAGATGACCAGGGCGGCCGCGCCGTCGGAGACCAGCGAGCAGTCCGAGCGCTTGAGCGGGCCTGCGACGAAGGGGTTCCTGTCCGAGGCGTGGCGGCAGAAGTCCAGGCCCAGGTCACGCCGCATGTGGGCGAAGGGGTTGTGCACGCCGTTGGCATGGTTCTTGGCCGCGATGGCTGCCAGTGCATCGCTCTGGTCGCCGAAGCGTTCGAAATAGCGGGTGGCGATCTGCCCGAACACGCCTGCGAAGCCCGCCGGTGTGGCAGCTTCCTCCTTCACGTAGGAGCAGCGCAGCAGGATCTCGGCAATTTTCTGCCCAGGCTGGGCGTTCATGATCTCGAAGCCCACCACCAGCGCGCAACATATGCGGCCGGACTGCACGGCGTCGAGCGCAGCCCAGATGGCAGCCGAGCCGGTGGCGCAGGCGTTCTCGCTGCGCGTGGCGGGCACATGGCGCAGTTCAGGCACGGCCAGGGCCACCAGGCTGGCGCTGAAATCCTGGGGCAGAAGGCCGCCATTGAAGTGGCCGACGAAGATGCCGTCGATGTCCCGGGGCTCCAGGCCGGCGGTTTGCAGTGCCGGGTCGATGGCGTCACGCAGCAGTTGCTCGGCATCGGCTGCGGCATGCTTTCCGAAGGGCGTGTGGCCCCAGCCGATGATGCGGGGTGGGTTCATGGCGTGGCTCCTGTGGTGCGGGCGGTGTTCAGGACTGCGCGGACTGCACGGTTGCCGGTGCCTCGGCCAGCCGGCGGCGCAGCGTGGGCAGACCCACGCCTGCGGCATCGAAGCCGCCGTCGACGGCCAGCACCTGGCCATTGATGAAGCTGGCCGTATCGCTGCAAAGAAAGCCCACGGCCTCTGCCATTTCCTGTGGTGTGCCGTAGCGGCCCAGCGGGATGGCGTCGTGGTAGTCGGAGCGTATGGCGACGCTGTGCACGAGCTTGGCCATCTCGGTCTCCACCGGCCCTGGCGCGATCACGTTGACGCGCACGCCCAGATTGCCCAGTTCCACCGCATGCTGGCGCGTCATGTGGATGAGGGCGGCCTTGCTCGTGCCATAGGCCACGCGCAGCGTGCTTGCCCGCAGGCCCGAGATGGAGGCGATGTTGACGATGGCTCCGCCGCTGCCGCCGTGGCCTTCGTTGCGAGCCATCCGGGCACCGAAGGCCTGCGTGCAGAGAAAGGCGCCGTCGAGGTTGGTGGCCATGACCGTGCGCCATTCCTCGAACGATGTCTCCAGCACGGGCTTGAAGACCGCCACGCCGGCGTTGTTGACCAGCGCATCCACGCGGCCCCAGCGCGCCATGACGGCGGTGGCGGCCTCGTCCACCTGCTGCGGGTTCGAGACGTCGCAATGCTGGCACAGCAGCCGGGCCGGGCAGTCCATGTCCTGCGCCGTGCGCTCCAGCGTTTCACTGTCGATGTCCAGCAGCGCTACGCGCCAGCCCCGCTGTAGAAACCATTCGCCGATGGACCGGCCTATGCCGCGCGCCCCTCCGGTGACCACGGCGACGCGTGCGGGGGATGGATGGGAATCTCGTTGGTTCATGGACAGGCTCCTGGATCCGGGGTCAAGGCAGAAGGGGTTTTTGGAAGCCACTCTTCGAGGGTCAGCTCGAAGGTGATGCAGACGGGGTTGGCTCCGGCCACGAAGGGGCCGCCATGCACCTGGCCGGTGGTGTCGGCGACCACGCCGCTCAGGCAGGCACGCAGCGAGCCGTCGTCCTGGCAGCGCACCTCGCCGGCGAGGCTGACCACCTCGATGGCCGGCCCGCGCAGCAACAGGCAACTGCCGTCGGCGCGCGCCAGGCAGGCATCGACCAGGCTGCCCAGGGCGCCGCGCACGAAGGCGTTGCGAAAGCCCTGCAGCGCGCAGAGCTTTTCCACGCTCAGCACCAGATCTTCGTTGGGGGCAATGCGTGCGTAGGCGACGCGGCCCATGCGGCCTGACTCGACCATGCGGGCCTCAGCCATGGCAGACCTGCGCGGCGGCCGGACGCATCAGGGACATGCGCGTTTCAGGGTCGTAGGCGATGCGCAGTCCGAACCCGTCCAGCGAGGTCGCCAGGGCGCTGACGGGCGCATTGACGATGCGGCAGCGCTGCGTGAGCACATGGCCGCCGAGCAGGTGGCCCTGTGCGCTGGAGAAGACGGCATGGCAGTGCACAGCCGGATGCCCTGTTTCGGCGCAGCCGAGCGTGGCATTGCCGAACAGCAGCCTGGCGGACTGCAGTGTCGCGGGCGGGCCGTAGGTGGCCACGACATGGCCGCTGCGATCGGGTGGCGCCACGCAGAAATCCAGGTCTTCGAGATCGCCTTCCAGCAAGGTCAGCGAGGCACTCTCGACGCTGGCCGATGACAGTGCGCCGACGAGGGCGTCGAACAGCGTCAGCCCGGGCGCCAGGGCCAGCCGCATGTGGCGCGCAGCGGGCGCTTGCCGGTGATCCAGTCGCACGGCGCTGCAGGGGCCGGGATGTATGAGGGTGCGTGGCCTGGGCAGGCCCGCGAGGCGCTCTGGCATGTTTGTCTCCTGCTGCTGCTTTGTATTCAGCTTGTGTTGTCCTGGGCGCGGGATGGTGCGTACAGGCCTGCAGCGCAGTCTAGGGATCTGGTTCAATGCAAGGAAATTTGCAATTCATATGGATCGATTTGCGGAGGCTATGAATGGACATGCGACATCTGCGGTGCTTCGTGGCCGTGGTCGAGGAGATGCACTTCGGTCGCGCGGCCGAGCGCCTGCACCTGACCCAGCCCCCCGTGAGCCTGGCCATCAAGGAGCTGGAGGAGGAGCTGGGCGTGACGCTGCTGGAGCGCACGTCGCGGCGCATCGTGCTTACGAAAGCCGGGGAGGATGCGTTGCGCGACGCCCGTGCCGTGCTGGCCGCTGCCGACACCATGCGGCGCCGCGCACGCGAGACCTCGCAGGGGCTCATGGGCTCCATGTCCATCGGGTTCATCAGCCTGCCGGCCTACTCCTTCCTGCCGGAAACGCTGAGGCGCTTTGGCGAGGACTATCCGCAGGTCCGGCTATCGCTGCAGGAGGGCACGACCGACCAGATTGCACATGACATCGAGAGCGGGCGGCTGGATATCGGCCTGGTATTTCGCACGCCGGACCTGCCCGCGTCACTGGACTCTGTGCTGGTGCGCAGCGAGCCGCTGGTGGTGGCCTTGCCCGAGTCCCACCCGCTGGCCCGCAACCGGCGCATCGCGCTGGAGAAACTGGCCCAGGAGCGTTTCCTGGGCTTCGAGCGCCACCAGGGGCCGTTGATGTTCGATGCCATCGTCTCCACCTGCATGCGCCACGGCTTCAGCCCCCGGCTGTTCGCGGCGCGGCAGATGCACACCATCGTCAGCCTGGTCTCTGGCGGTTTGGGCGTGGCGCTGGTGCCCGCCTGTGTGCAGGCCCTGCACCGTGAAGGCGTGGTCTACCGGCCCTTGCTGGGGGAAAGGACGGCCGTGGAGACGGTCGCCGTCTGGCGGCGTGCCGATGATTCGCCGCTGGTGCGTGCGCTGCGGGGGTATCTGCCCGGATCTACAGCCACTCCTTCATCCACCCCAGCCCCTCGCTGGTAGCGTGCGCGGCCGCGCCGCGCGCGGGGCGATATTCGCAGCCTATCCAGCCGTCGTAGCCCAGATGGTCCAGCAGGCGGAACAGGTAGGGGTAGTTGACCTCGCCGACGTCGGGTTCGTGGCGTTCGGGCACGCCTGCGATCTGCACATGCCCCACGCGGCCCGTGGGCAGGTACTGGCGGATCTTCATGGCGAGGTCGCCTTCGACGATCTGGCAGTGGTAGAGGTCCATCTGGACCTGGACGTTGGGCTCGGCAATGTCGGCCAGCAGCGCATGGGCCTGGTCCTGGCGGCTCAGGAAGAAGCCGGGCATGTCGCGGCCATTGATGGGCTCCAGCAGGATGGCGATGCCGTGGGGCGCGGCCAGCCGTGCGGCGTGGCGCACGTTGGCGATGTAGGTGGCGCGCAGGATGTCATCGCTGGCGCCTGCGGGCTTGAGCCCGGCCATGACGTGGATGCGCGGGCAGCCCAGGGCCCGGGCATAGGCGATGGCGCGTTCCATGCCCTGGGCGAATTCCGTCTCGCGCCCGGGGATGCAGGCAAGACCGCGCTCGCCCGCGTTCCAGTCGCCGGGCGGGGCGTTGAACAGTACCTGCCGCAGGCCGTGGTCCTGCAGGCGGCGGGCCAGTTGCTCGGGCGCGAAGTCGTAGGGGAACAGGTATTCGACGGCCTGGAAGCCGTCGCGCGCGGCGGCCTCGAAGCGGTCAAGAAAGTCCAGGTCGTTGTAGAGCATGGACAGGTTGGCGGCGAAACGGGGCATGAAAGCTTTCCTGAAAACGGATGCTGAGTGTGGCATCAGGCGCGCTGCAACGCGCCGAAGGCCTTGTTGAAGAAGTCCGTGGTGCCGAAGTTGCCGGACTTGAGCGTGAGGTGCAGCCCCTGCGGCGCCAGGGGCGAGGCGGCATGGCACCAGGGCACGCCAGGGTCGATCTGCGGCCCTATGCGCATCTGCTCGATGCCCAGCGCCTGCACGCAGGCGCCCGAGGTTTCGCCACCGGCCACGATGAGCTGGCGCACGCCCATCTCGACCAGCCCCCGGGCGATGGCGGCGATGGTCTGTTCGACCAGTGCGCCGGCCTGCTCCACGCCCAGGCGGCCCTGCACGGCCTTGACGGCCGCGGATTCGGCCGTGGAGTAGATCAGCACCGGGCCGCTGGCGATGTGCTGGCGGGCCCAGGCCAGGGCCTTGCCGGCTTCGTCCTCGCCGGCGGCGATGCGCAGGGGCTCCAGCGCCAGGGCAGGGCGGCCCGAGGCGATGAAGTGCGCCACCTGCGCATTGGTGGCCACCGAGCAACTGCCCGAGACGACCGCCTGCAGGCCGGTGGCGGTTGGCAGGGCAGCGGCCTGGGCCGAGGGCTGTATGCCGAAGTTCGCGGGCAGGCCGATGGCCACGCCCGAGCCGGCCGTGACAAGCGGCATGCCGGCCAGCGCCGGGCCCAGGCGCAGCAGGTCGTCGTTGGAGACGGCATCGACGATGGCCATGCCCACGCCCTCGGCCTGGAGTGCGGCGATACGCGCGCGGATGGCGGCCTCGCCCTGCGCGACGGCCACATGGTCGATCAGGCCCACCTTGCGCCGCGTCTGCGCCTGCAGCACGCGCACCAGGTTGGCATCGGTCATGGGCGTGAGAGGATGGTTGCGCATGCCGCTGTCGCTGAGCAGCACATCGCCCACGAACAGGTGGCCCTTGAAGACGGTGCGCTGGTTGTCGGGGAAGGCCGGCGTGGCAATGGTGAATTCGCAACCCAGCGCGTCCATCAGCGCATCGGCCACGGGGCCGATATTGCCCTGCGGCGTGCTGTCGAAGGTGGAGCAGTATTTGAAGTAGATCTGCGGAGCCCGGCCATCGGGGCCCTGGCCTCGCAGCCACTGCAGTGCCTGCAGCGACTGGGCGACGGCGTCGGCCGGCGCGATGGTGCGCGACTTGAGCGCGACCACGACGGCGTCCACGCCCTCGTCCACCGGGCCGGCGGGTACGCCAATGCTTTGCACCACGCGCATGCCTGCGCGCACCAGGTTGTTCGCCAGATCGGTGGCGCCCGTGAAGTCGTCGGCTATGCAGCCCAGAAGAAGGGTCATGGGGATTCCGATGGAGCCTGGGGCAGGGTGATGCCCGGGAATATCTTGATGACGGCGCTGTCGTCCTCGCGGCCATGGCCGGCGGTGGATGCCTGCATGAACATCTGGTGGGCCGTGGAGGCCAGGGGCAGCGGGAATTTGCTGTGGCGCGCGGTGTCCAGCACCAGGCCCAGGTCCTTGACGAAGATGTCCACGGCCGACAGCGGGGTGTAGTCGCCGGCCAGCACGTGGGCCATGCGGTTCTCGAACATCCAGCTGTTGCCGGCGCTGTGGGTGATGACCTCGTAGAGCGCGGCGGCATCGACGCCTTCGCGCAGGCCCAGGGCCATGGCCTCGGCCGCTGCGGCAATGTGCACGCCGGCCAGCAGCTGGTTGATGATCTTGACCTTGCTGCCCGCGCCCGCGCTGTCGCCCAGGCGGTAGACCTTGGCGGCCATGGCGTCGAGCACGCCTTCGCAGGCGGCATAGGCCTCGGGGCGGCCTGCCGTCATCATGGTCATCTGCCCGGACGCGGCCTTGGCCGCGCCGCCGGAGATGGGCGCGTCAATGTAGTGCACGCCCTGCGCCTGCAGCCTGGCCTCCAGCGCCACGGACCAGTTGGGGTCCACGGTGGAGCACATGATGAAGACGGAGCCGGGCTGCAGCGCGGGGGCGATGCCGCCTTCGCCGAACAGCACGGCCTCGGTCTGCCGGGCGTTGACGACCACGCTGACGATGATGCGGCAAGCGGCGGCCATGTCGGCCAGCGTGGCGCAGGCCGTGCCACCTTCGGCTGCGAAGGCGGCTGCGGCCTCGGGGCGGATGTCGTGGACATGCACGTGGTGGCCGGCGCGGCGCAGGCTTTGCGCCATGCCGGCGCCCATGGCGCCCAGGCCGATCACGCCGACGGCGCGGGGTGTGGCGGTGGTGTGGTTCATGGCTGGCGTGGGGGTGTCAGGTCATCGGCGATGTAGGCGCGCACGATGGCCGCAAAGTCCTCGTCGCCGCGCAGGCCCAGCCGGTCGGCGCGCGTGGTATCCCAGCGGCCGGGCCAGCTGCCGACGATGCGCTCGACCTTGTCGTCGGGCTGCCAGCTCACGCGGTTGGCCACTTCGTCGCCAGCCACTTCGCGCAGCGCGCGCACCATGTCGCCTGCGCTGACGGACACGCCAGGCAGGTTGATGGGGCGGCGGTCGGCGACGGCGCTGGCATCGAGTTCGCAGCCTGCGACCAGGGCCTCGACGGCGCGGCGCGGGGACAGCAGCCACAGGCGCGTGGTGGCACCCACGGGGCAGTTGGCCGCCTCGCCGTTGAGGGGCTCGCGGATGATGCCGCTGGCAAACGACGAGGCGGCCGCATTGGGCCGGCCCGGGCGCACGCTGATCGTGGGCAGGCGCAGCACGCGGCCGTCGACAAAGCCGCGCCGCGTGTGGTCGGCCAGCAGCAGCTCGGCAATGGCTTTTTGCGTGCCGTAGGAGGACTGCGGGTTCAGGGCCGTGCCGTCCAGCACGATGTCTGGCAGGTCGCCCCCGTAGACGGCCACCGAGCTGGTGAAGACCACGCGCGGCATGTGGCCCACGGCGCGGCAGGTCTCCAGCAGGGCGCGCGAGGCATCGAGGTTGATGCGCATGCCCAGGTCGAAGTCGGCCTCGGCCTGGCCGCTGACCACGGCGGCCAGATGGAAGATCACGGCTGTGTCCTGGTCTATGGCGCCGCGCAGCACCTGCGGGTCGGCGATATCGCCCACCAGGGAGCGCACGCGCGTGTCGTCAATGGCCTGGGTGGCCACCACGTCGAGCAGGTCGATCTGGTGGATGGGCCAGCGGGTGCCGGCCAGCGTCAGCGCACCCTGTTCGAGCAGCTTGCGGGCCAGGCGCTGGCCCAGGAATCCGGCGCCGCCGGTGATCAGTACTTTCATGTGTCTTGGGGCTTGGAGCTTGAAGGATGGGAAGAAGGGCCGGTCAGCGGTTGACCATCTTTGCGGGGGTGAGCCAGACCGCGAGAGCGCCCACCACGAGCACCCCCGCCAGCACGAACATGCCGGCCTGCGTGGACTGGGTCAGGTCCTTGAGGTAGCCGATCATGTAAGGGCTGGCGAAGCCCGCGAGGTTGCCGACCGAGTTGACGATGGCAATGCCCGCCGCCGCCGCCGTGCCCGACAGGAAGGCCGTGGGCAGCGACCAGAACAGCGGCGCGCAGGTCAGCACGCCGGCTGCGGCCAGCGACAGGAAGATCAGGGAAAGAACCGTGTTGTCGGCGAAGAAGGCCGTCATCGCAAAGCCCACGGCGCCCATCAGCGCGGGCACGATCAGGTGCCAGCGGCGCTCGCGGCGCCTGTCGGCGCTGTGGCCCATCAGGTTCATCACCACGATGGCGCACAGGAAGGGGATGGCACTGAGCAGGCCGATGTTCAGCGCGCCCGTGACGCCCGTGGACTTGATCAGCGTGGGCATCCAGAAGGTCAGCCCGTACTGGCCGGCGACGAAGGCGAAGTAGATCAGGCACATCCACCAGACGCGGCGGTCGGCGAAAACGGCCTTGAGCGAATGCTTCTGGGCACCTGAGTGCTGCTGGTCCAGCTCGATCTCGCGCGCCAGCAGCTGCTTTTCGGAGGTCGTCAGCCACTTGGCGCTGGAGATGCCGTTGTCCAGATAGAAGATGGTCACCACGCCGATCACCAGGGCGGGAATCGCCTCGATCAGGAACATCCACTGCCAGCCGTGCAGGCCATGGTCGCCGTGGAAGGCCTGCATGATCCAGCCCGACAGCGGGTTGCCGAAGATGCCGGCCACGGGGATGGCCGACATGAACAGCGCCACGATCTTGGCTCGCCGGTGGGCCGGGTACCAGTAGGTCAGGTACAGGATCACGCCGGGGTAGAAGCCCGCCTCGGCCAGGCCCAGCAGAAAGCGCAGGATGTAGAAGCCCGTGGGCGTTTCCACATACATGAACATGGCCGACAGAATGCCCCAGGTGATCATGATGCGGGCGATCCAGACGCGCGCGCCCAGGCGATGCATGAGCAGGTTGCTGGGCACCTCGAAGAGGAAGTAGCCGATGAAGAACACGCCTGCGCCCAGGCCGAACACGGTCTCGCTGAAGCCCAGGTCCTGGGACATCTGCAGCTTGGCAAAGCCCACGTTCACGCGGTCCAGGTAGGCGATCACATAGCACAGCATCAGGAACGGCACGAGGCGCCAGAACACCTTGGCGTAGGCGCGCGCCGTCTCTGCAGAGTCGGCCTGGGCAGGGTGGGCCCCGGCCTGGCCGGATGCGATATCCGTTGTCGTCATTTCAAGTCTCCCTTGGGTTCGCCGCTTGATTCGCCGCTTGGTGCGCCGCCTGGCGGCTGCGCGGCTGTGGATGGGCTGGGTGGTGGAATGCGGCCGTGGGCGCCGCTGTGCAAATCAGTAGCGCGCCCCGAAGGTGGTGCGCAGCTCGTCGATGGCGGCCGCGTCCAGGGGCTGCGGCCGGGGATGGGTCATGAGCCAGAGCCTTGCGGTCTCCTCCAGCTCTTCCAGCACATGGCTGGCCTGCTCCACCGAGCGTTCCCAGACCACGGGGCCCAGGCGCTCGAACAAGGCGCCGCGCCCCTGGCCGGCCAGCGCGGCCACCTCGGCGGCGGCCTGCGGGTCGCCGGGCCGGCGGTAGCGGATCAACGGGATGCGGCCCACCTTCATGACCTGGTAGGGGGTGATGGGCGGCAGCACCTCGTCCTCGCGCCAGACGCCGGACAGCGTCAGCGCCACGAGATGGGTGGAATGCGTGTGGATGACGGCGCGCGCCTCGCCGTCATTGGCGTAGATACCCCGATGCAGGACCAGGGTCTTGGAAGGCTTGGCGCCGCTGACCCACTGCCCGCCGGCATCGACCTTGGACAGCTCTGCCGGGTCGAGCCGGCCCAGGCAGGCGTCGGTGGGGGTGATCAGCCAGCCGTCATGCAGGCGCGCGCTGATGTTGCCGGCAGCGCCGACGGTGTAGCCGCGCTGGTAGAGGCTGGCGCCGGTCGCGCAGATCTGCTCGCGGATGCGGGATTCGTAGCTCATGGGTGAACGCCCAGGCAAAGGCCGGGTGTGCCTGGTGCAAAAAGAGATGTGACTGATATTGTCATCATGTCATCATACAAATTTTGCGCAAAAACCCAAACAAGGTGAAAACCCTTGGCCATGCGCCAAGGGGTGGTTTCGGAGGTTCAGGGCTTGGCGGCCAGGATGTCGCGGGCCAGGCGTTCGCCGTCCTGCTCCCAGAAGCTGGCGTCGGCGCGGTGGATGCGGTCTATGGCGTTGCCCATGTGCGTGGCGGCGGCCTTGCGCGCGGCCTTGGGGTCGCCGGCCTCGATGGCCAGCACGATGCTGTGGTGCTCGCGTTCCACGGCCTTGCCGAAGTCCTCGCGCCGCGCCTCGTTGGCGCGCGTGATGCGCATGGCGCCGCGCAGGAACTGCGACAGGTAGTCCAGCGTGCTGATCAGGAAGGGATTGCCCGAAGCCTGGGCGATGGCGCGGTGAAACGCCATGTCTTCCTCCACGCCGTCACGGCCCAGCCGCACGGCCTCGGCCAGGGCGCTCTCCGCATCGTGGATGCGCTGCATATCCTCTTCGCTGCGCCGCCGCGCCGCGAGTTCGGCCACCTCGGTCTCCAGTGCGCGGCGCACCTCGGTGATCTGGATCAGCGCATTCCTGCCAGCCGCCGGCAGGCCTTCGAAGTCCAGTGGCTCTATGCCTGCCGCCTTCACGAACACGCCGCTGCCCTGGCGCGATTCCACCAGGTTGCGCGACTTGAGCTGGGACACCGCCTCGCGCACGACGGTGCGGCTGACCTCGAGCTGCTGCACGAGCTCGGCCTCGGTCGGCAGCTTCTGCCCCGGCTGCAGGTTGCCGGCGCGGATGCGCGCCTCCAGCTGCCGGGCAACCTGGTCCGCAAGCTTGAGACCGGGCTGAATGGCAGAGAAGGAAACCGTCATGGAGGTGGGGGCTGGAGAGACACGTGTGGCAGCGATTGTCTCAGAACGGCCAGGGCTTCAGCGCCGGGGAGTGTGGTGACGCCTGGGCGCTGTCTTTCGGCCAAGCCTTCAGTCCCGGGGAGGAAAGATCCCGTTCAGGACAATGCACCATTGCATGCTCAGGAATGGATCGCGTATGGGAACAGGTTGGTTGTTCCCTGTGACTCCGACCGACGTGGTACTGCTCAGCGAGGTATCGGCTGTACCGCCCTCCCGGTAGATGCCTGCGTTCTGGGCTTGAGCCAGCATCCTGTTTGGGCCCGGCGTGGAATGGGTTGCCCCTTGGGTGCTGGCGGGCATGTTCGAGACGGTGTGCGTGTGCGCGGGCATCTGGGACGGTGTGAGTGTCAGCTGTTCTCTGCCGCCGGCCTCTCCCAAGACGAAGGAGGAAAGTCCGGGGGCGCCGCCTGTGCCGATGGGAACGCGTCCGCGCAGGTCGGGAAGCTGGAAGGTGTTGACGCCATTGCCGCCATACGTCGTGCCAAGTATCGAAAACAAGGCGGCGTTCTGGTTGATGGGAAGGGTCTGACCCGCCGCTGGAGCCGTGTTGCTGGGGCAGAAGTTGCCGCTGAACAGAAAGAGCTCTCCTATGTAGGCTTCAGGCGCGGCATGGGCCGTCGGAATGAGGGGGGTGGAAAAGGCGAAGGCCAGCGCGAGGGCGGTTTTGCGCAGGAAGGGAGTGGAAGACAGGGGCATGGCGAAATCCTGTGGGTCTGTGCACAAAGGCTGTATCAACGGGCGAGCATGAAGCAGATGCGGTCCAGCGTCTCCTGTTCAGGGTCCACCCAGCCGGGGGTCAGAACGATGCCGGCGAACGGGTCCCCCGTTGCCGCGATGGCCACGGCCCGGCCCTTGTTGGTGCGACTGTCCAGCAGCAGGGTGTAGCTGCCCGGGGCTACGGCGGGGTTGAAGGCGATCGTGAAGGGGCCGCTCGCGCCATTGCGTGCTGCTGCATAGCCTTCACCACTGCGGATAACGGCCTTGGTGGCGTCGCCCGGATCGGGTGCAACGCAGCCGTGGCGCACTTCGGCCAGACCTGTGACACCACCCATGCCCGTCGGTCCCATGGGACCCTGCGGGCCCACCGAGCCTTGGAGGCCGTTGCATACATAGCTGGTGCTGGTGATCTCTGCTGCATCCAGTACGCCGTTGCGGTTGGTATCCAGGCCCTGGGTGATGCGCTGACCGCCCGTGGCGCAGGTGGCGCCAGCAGCTTCTACCTGGGTCACCATCAGGGATTCCCGGCCATCGGTGCCCGCCGCGCCGACTGCTCCCGGGCTACCTGGCGCGCCTGCCGCGCCTGTAGTGCCGGCAGGTCCGGTGGCACCGGCAGGGCCGGTAGCGCCCGTGGCTCCCGTAGCGCCGGCCGGTCCGGTGGCACCGACGGAGCCCGTGGCTCCGGCAGCGCCTGCCGGCCCCGTTACTCCGGCAAGCCCTGTGGCGCCGGTGGGCCCCGCAGAGCCTGTGGCACCGGCGGGGCCTGTGGCGCCGGTAG
Source organism: Delftia sp. WY8 (assembly GCF_018437695.1). Classification (NCBI taxonomy): domain Bacteria; kingdom Pseudomonadati; phylum Pseudomonadota; class Betaproteobacteria; order Burkholderiales; family Comamonadaceae; genus Delftia; species Delftia sp. WY8. The sequence continues at coordinate 1,041,545 of NZ_CP049795.1, read as the reverse complement.
CACCTGCCGGTCCTGTAGCGCCGGTAGGGCCTGCGTCGCCTCTGGGTCCTTGCGCGCCCTGCGTGGAGGCGGGATCGCAACGGCCCAGACTGCCGCTGGCGTCATGGCATACGTGGCTGGTGGATGTGGCGGGTGTGCCTGGCAGCCCGGGCAGTTGCACCTCTCCCGTGGGCTGTACGCGCAGCGCCGGGGTGTTGGGTGTGGAGTAGATGATCACGCCGCCACCCGCGGGGGGCGTGAGGCTGATGTCTGCTGCCCCGGCAGGACCGGTAAGCAGGGCGAGGACGGCGGTGGTGGCAAGGGCCACCGGACCGGCCGAAGTGGGGGGCAGTGGCCGACGGACAAAAAGAGGGGAAGGCATTTGACGGATGGCTCCTGTCGGCTAGGCCTCCGGCGGGGGCGCGGTACTTGGCGGCGCTGCCAGGGCTGTCCGGGTGTGCGAGGTGACCTGGCCTGATGTTGCGCAGGTCCAGGGCAAGGTAATGGGTAAGGTGGCTGGATTGGTACCGATTCTGCGAAATTGTGGATTTTTGCAAAATCACTGAAACTTGGTAAATTGAAATTGACTATTTGCCAGGACTGTGGTTTTCCAGTGCAGCCTGGCAATGGTCCGTTGCTGCTTGCATGGGCGCAATGCAGGTTTGCTGCTGTTGCAAGCCGCGTCTGCAGGATTCTTGCGGGCCTGCGCGGCGCGCGATACTTGCGCTTTTGCCATCTGCCTTACCGGGCCGAGCCCTTTTTCCATGCGAACCCCCACTACCGACTCTGCGGCCGCCGTGCCCGCCATCGCCTCGCTGGCCGATGCCGCCTTCACCCAGCGCGTGCAGCACGCCATAGACCACAAGACCAAGCCTTTGGGCGCGCTGGGGCGGCTGGAGCAGCTGGCGCTGCGCATTGCCTGCATCCTGGGTCAGGACAGGCCGGTGCTGCAGCAGCCGCAGATGCTGGTGTTTGCGGCCGACCATGGGCTGGCGGCGCGCGGCGTGTCGGCCTATCCGGTGGATGTGACCTGGCAGATGGTCGAGAACTTCATGGCCGGCGGCGCCGCCGTCAGCGTGCTGGCGCGCCAGCATGGGCTGGCGCTGAACGTGGTGGACTGCGGCGTGGCACGCGACTTTCCCGCGCGCGAGCAGGACCCTGACGACAAGCTTCCCCAGCCCGGCCAGCCGCGCCTGTGGCGCCGCAAGCTGGGCTACGGCACGCGCGACTGCAGCCAGGGCCCGGCCATGACGGCCACCGAATGCGCCATGGCCCTGCGCAACGGCGCGGCCCTGGTGCGCCAGTTGCCGGGCAATGCGCTGCTGCTGGGCGAGATGGGCATCGGCAATACCTCCAGCGCATCCTTGCTGCTGGCGCGGCTGTGCGGCGAACCGCTGGCCGAGGTCACGGGTGCGGGCACAGGCCTGGATGCGGCCGGGCTGGCGCGCAAGATCGGTGTGCTGCAGGAGGTGCTACAGCTGCACGCCCAGGCCACGGAACCGCTGGACGCGCTGGCGGCCATGGGCGGCTTCGAGGTTGCCACCATGGTGGGCGCCGTGCTGCAGGCCGCCGCCGAGCGGCGCGTCATCGTGGTCGATGGCTTCATCACCACGGCCGCCGTGCTGGTGGCCAGCCGCCTGCAGCCGGCCGTGCTGGAGCGCTGCGTTTTCTCGCACCGCTCGGGCGAGCCCGGCCATGTGCGCATGCTGGCCCACCTGGGTGCCGAGCCGCTGCTGGACTGGCAACTGCGCCTGGGCGAAGGCTCGGGCGCGGCCCTGGCCTGGCCGCTGCTGGTGTCGGCCTGCGCCATGCTGGGCGAGATGGCCAGCTTTGCGCAGGCCGGGGTGAGCACGCGCTCGGAACAGGCATAGCCGCCGGGGCTGTGCTGCGGCTAGCGCTGCAATGCAGCCGCTGCCAGCTTGCCCAGCCGCCTGACCAGCGCGCCAAAGCGCGCGGCATCGGTGTTGCCATAGCCGATCACCAGGCCGTTGTCCTGGGGCAGCGGTGCCAGGGCGAAGGACGAGAGGGCGCCCGGGTTCATGCCGGCGCGCCGCGCCTGCTCCACGATGGCACTGTCGGACAGGTCCGGCGGCAGCCGCACGGTCAAATGCAGGCCGCCGTGGCCGCCTAGCACCTCATGCTCCACGCCCAGTTGCGTGGCAAGCGCCTCGCGCAGGGCCGCCTGGCGCTCGCGGTACAGGCGCCGCATGCGGCCCAGGTGGCGCGAGAACTGACCGCTGTCCATGAAGTCCGCCATGGCCAGCTGCTCCAGGCGGTGGCCGCCGCGCAGCATCTCCTGCACGGCGGATGCCGCGCTGGTGGCCAGGGACTGCGGCAGCACCACAAAGCCCAGGCGCAGTGCCGGGAACATGGTCTTGCTGAAGGTGCCCACATAGAGCACGGGCGCGTCCGGCACCTGGCCCTGCATGGCGGCGATGGGCGTGCCCTGGTGGCGGAATTCGCTGTCGTAGTCGTCTTCGATGATCCACGCGCCCGCGCGGCGCGCGCGCTCCAGCAGGTCCAGCCGGCGCGCCACCGACAGCACGGCGCCCGTGGGATATTGGTGCGAGGGCGTGATCTGGATCAGCCGTGGAGGATGGCTGTCCCACAGGCCGGGGGCGATGGCTGCGCCATCGGCATCCACGCGCAGTGTGCTGACGCACAGGTCTCCCCCCGCAAAGGCCGACTTGGCGCCCCGGTAGCCGGGCTCCTCCAGCCAGGCATGGTCGCCCGGGTTGGTGAGCAGTTGCACGCACAGGTCCAGCGCACCCTGGGCGCCTTCGGTGACGATGATGCGCGAGGCATCGCAGCGCACGCCGCGCGAGATGCGCAGGTGCTGCGCAATGGCCTGGCGCAGCGCAGGCTCGCCCGCAGGATCGCCATAGTCCAGCGTGGCGCTGGCGGGAAGGCGCAATGCGCGGTCCTGCGAACGGCGCCAGGCGGGCAGGGGAAACCTGTCCAGGGCGGGCGTGCCCGGTGTCAGGGGCAGGCTGCGGTCGATGGCATGGCGCGTGGGCGCGATGCGGTCCAGGCGCCGGGCCGTGTGGGGTGCGCAGGGGGGCGGGGCGGCGGCCTCGGCGGCTGCCGTGGAATGGGTGGACACAGTCGCCACGCGCGTGCCCTGCCGGTCGGCGACCACATAGCCTTCGGCCGCCAGTTGCTCGTAGGCGATGAGCACGGTGTTGCGCGAGACTCCCAGATCCTCCGCCAGCGAGCGCGAGGCCGGCAGGCGGTCACCGGCCGGTAGCCGGCCAGCCAGGATGGCCTGCTTCAGGCGCTGGATCAGCTGGCGCTGGCGGGGAGCCGCTCCAGGGCCGGATTGCAAGGGACTGGTCAGCAGGTCGGAAGCGTGCATGCAATGGACGGCGTGGCACCATGAAATAAGGAGGATATGGCGCTTTCAATGATGCCACGCGGGCGATATCGTGGCCCTGCCAAATGACCTGACCAGGAATCTCCCATGCCCCCCGCACTCAACGCCCACTCCCAACCCGTAGGCCACGACCTTCCCAACTGGACCCCACGCCAGCGCCCGCCGCGCACGCCCATGCAAGGCCGCTACTGCCGGCTGGAGCCGCTGTCCGCCGCGCGCCATGCAGCCGATCTGTTCGATGCCTTCAGCCAGGCGCCGGACGCCAGCGACTGGACCTACATGTCGGTAGGCCCCTTCGCGGATGCCCAGGCCTATCTGCGCTTTGCCGAGGCCGCCCAGGCCAGCGATGACCCGCTGCACCACGCCGTCATCGACCTGGCCACGGGCCGTGCCATCGGCTCGCTGGCGCTGATGCGCGTGGACACGGCCAGCGGAGTGGTGGAAGTGGGCTTTGTCTGCTACTCGCGCCTGCTCAAGCGCACGCGTGCGGCCACCGAGGCGCAGTTCCTGCTGATGCAGCGCGCCTTCGACGAGCTGGGCTACCGCCGCTACGAGTGGAAGTGTGACAGCCTGAATGCGCCGTCGCGTGCCGCAGCGGCGCGCCTGGGCTTCCAGTTCGAGGGGGTGTTCCGCCAGGCCGTGGTCTACAAGGGCCGCAGCCGCGACACGGCCTGGTTCTCCATCATCGACAGCGAATGGCCGGCGCTGCGCGCGGCCTACCAGCGCTGGCTGGAGTCGGGCAACTTCGATGCAGGCGGCGGGCAGGTTCTTTCGCTGTCCAGCCTGGTGGAGCAGGGTGCGTCGCAGGCTCAGGAGACGGCAGGCGCGGCGTAGTAGGCCTGCAGCACCTCGATCAGGGCCTGTGCATGGCGCGGCAGCCGGCCCTGATCGCGCACGAGGATGCGGCGCTCGCGCACGCTCCAGGCGTCGGTCAGATCGATGAGCGCCAGCCCCATGCTTTCGCGGTTGCGCCGCGCAGCGCTCTCGGGAACGATGCCTATGCCCACGCCGGCGCCGATCATGCGGCACATGGCGTCGAAGCTGGACAGCTGTATGCGCAGCTTCATGGGCTTGCCCAGGCGCTCGGTCACACCTGCCAGAAATGTCTGCAGCGTGCTGCCCTGCTGCATGCCGATGGCGTCCTCGTCCAGCGTCTCGGCAAACGCAATGCGCTTGCGCCGCGCAAAGCGGTGGCCGCGCGGCGTGGCCAGCACCAGCCGGTCGGTGCTGAAGTGGATGGTCTGCAGGCCCAGCGTGTCCACCTGGCCGGCCACGATGCCCAGGTCGGCCCGGCCGTCGAGCACGCCGCGCGCGATCTCGGCGTTGGGCCGCTCCTGCAGGTCCACGTTCACGCGCGGGTGGTCGGCAAGAAAGGCCGGCAGGATCTCGGGAAGAAAGTCGGTCACGGCCGTGGTGTTGGCAAACACCCGCACATGGCCGCGCAGGCCGGCGCCGTACTCCTGCAGGTCGTGGCGCAACTGCTCGGACTGCAGCAGCATGCCGCGCGCATGGTGCAGGAAGGCTTCGCCGGCCGGCGTGGGCCGCACGCCGCGCGCCTCGCGGTACAGCAGGGGCATGCCCGCCTGCTCCTCCAGCGCCTTGATACGCAGGCTGGCTGCGGCCAGGGACAGGTGCTGCCTTTGCGAGGCGCGCGTGAGGCTGCCCAGTTCGGCGGCATGCACGAACAGGCGCAGGTCCGTCAGGTCGAAGTGCATGAGGGGCATGAAGGGCGAAGAGGGCATGGGCGGGGTCAAGGCTTTGTCAATTCCGAAGGCCGGGTCAGGAAATGCGCGATTGTGCGCTGGCCCGGCACGGGCAACCATGCGGGCTTGCGACAAGAACAAATGGAGACATGACCATGCCGGATTCTTCCTTTCCCCTGCCGTCGAGCCTTTTGCACCGCCGAAGCCTGCTGGCCGCCGCGCTCGCCTTGCCACTGCTGGGCCATGCCCAGGCCTGGCCCGCGCGGCCCATCGTGATGATCGTCCCGCAGGCGCCCGGCGGCACCAACGACATCGTGGGCCGGCTGGTGAGCCAGAAGCTGGCCGAGGTGCTGGGCGCCAGTGTGGTGGTCGAGAACCGGCCCGGTGCGGGCGGCAACATCGGCACCCAGGCCGTGGCCAAGGCGCCGCGCGACGGACATACCCTGCTGATGACCATCAGCAGCAGCCAGGCCATCAACCCCGCGCTGTACCGCAAACCGGGTTTCGATCCGGTGAAGGACTTCCGGCCCATCGGCCTGATCGGCTCCGTGCCCAATGTGCTGCTGGCCCATCCCGGCTTTGCGGCCAAATCCGTGCCCGAGCTGATCTCCATGGCCCGGGGCCGGCCCGACGAGTTCCGCTATGCCTCGGCCGGCAACGGCACGCTCAACCATCTGCTGGGCGAGATGCTCAACAGCATGGCGGGCATCCAGCTGCAGCATGTGCCCTACAAGGGCGTGGCGCCCGCGCTCAACGATGTGCTGGGCGGGCAGGTACCGCTGCTGTTCGGCAGCCTGCCGTCAACGCTGCCCCATATCCAGGCCGGCCGGCTGCGCGCGCTGGCCGTGAGCGGCGCGGCGCGATCGCCGCTGCTGCCCGATGTGCCCACCATTGGCGAGACCGTGCCCGGCTACAACGGCACGCTGTGGGTGGGTCTTTTTGCGCCTGAAGGCGTGCCCGCGCCGGTGCTGGCGCAGTTGCAGGACGGCATGGCCCGCGCGCTGGCGGCCAGTGATCTGCGCACCCGGCTGGAAGCTTCGGGCGTGGAGCTGGCCGGGCCGGCGGACAGGCCCGTGCCACCCGCCCAGATGGCGGCCCTGCTGCGCGAGGACATCGCCAAGTGGGCGCGCATCGTCAAGGCGTCCGGCGCATCGCTGGATTGACGCAAGGCCTCAGCCCTGCGGCTCCATGGCCAGCGCGAACAGCTCGCTGCGAAAGTGGATGCCCAGCCGCGCAAAGGCGCGGTTGCGGTAGGTCTTGACGGTGGGCAGGCTCAGGCACAGGTCGCAGGCAATGCCCTCATGCGTCATGCCCTGCAGCAAACGCGCGCACACATCGAGTTCGCGCGGCGTGAGGCCGGGCTGTGCCTGCAGCAGGCGCATGCGCAGGGCGGGCAATGTCTGGCGCTGTCTGGGCTGGGGGGCTGGGGATGCCGATGCCGCAGCCACGGCAGGCTGCGCCTGTGTCAGCGCAATGTGCTTGTGCGCCAGGGCCAGCAGCACGGGCGCCATGCTCTCGAAGCAGCCGATCTGCGCATCGCCCAGTGCCCTCTGGTGCTGGTGGCGATAGAAATTGACGGCAAACACACCGCCGTCGTCCTGGTGCTCGACGATGGACACGCGCTCGGCCATGCCGTGCGCGTCGTAGACCAGGGCGCGGTGCTCGCCTTCTACCTCCTGGGCCGTGATGTGGCACAGCGCCGTGCTGAGTGCCGGCGCTGTGCCGCCGTGCTTCCACGTGCTGTCGCGCAGATGGGGGCCTGAGAGATAGGCGCGCCAGCACTCGCGCGTGGTGTCGCGCGCCTCGCTGCTGGCCGACAGGAACAGCTGCGGCCGGCTGCGCTGCCCCGTGCGGTAGACCGACCAGGAGGCGACAGGCAGCAGCGCGTTCATGGCCTGCAGCACCTGCAGGGCGAAGCCCGGCCCACCCAGGCTGGACACCATCTGGCCCAGCGCATGGCTGGACGCCTGGCCGGGCAAGGCGCTGGCGTCAAGGGCGGGGGAGGGGCAGGTCCAGTGTCTCAAGGGATGGCAGGGGCGGGCAGGGCGCTGTCATCTTCCGGGATGACGGCCTGCCCGGGCAATGGTGCTTATGCTAGGTCCCGATTCCATCCACCGGAGCCCCAGAACCATGCCAGATGACGTGCCGCAGCTTGCGGCCTTGCCCGATCCGCGCTTTCGCTTCTTCGCCGACCTGAGCGTGCAGGTGGGCCCGCCGCAGGAGGTCGGTGCCACGGCGCACGGCGGGCGCCGGCTGATCCCCATCCTGGGCGGCACGGCCCGGGGCGACGGCTGGAGCGCGCGCGTGCTGCCCGGAGGCGCGGACTTCCAGCGCATCGTGCACGGCGGGCTGGCCGAGCTCGATGCGCGCTATGTGCTGGAGACCGATGCCGGCGACCTGATCTATGTCTGCAACCAGGCCTTGCGCAGCGGCGACCCGGCCCATATGGCAAGGCTGGCACGTGGCGAGCCCGTGGACCCTGCACATATCTACTTCCGCTGCGCGCCCCGCATGGAGACGGCCAGCCGGGCGCTGGGCTGGATCAACGAGCGCCTGTTCTTCGGCACCGGCGCGCGCCATCCCGATCGCGTGCAGATGCGCTTTCACGAGCTGCTCTGAGGGGGGCTTCCCCGCTTCGATACCTACAACACAGGAGACACAACACATGAACAACCCTGCATCCAAGGCGCGCCGCGCCGCCGTGGCCTGCACTCTTGCCGCTGTGCTGGCCACCGGCCTGGCTCCCTGGGCCGCGGCCAGCGCCCAGCCTGCTTTTCCGAGCAAGCCCGTGCGCCTGCTCGTCGGCTTTCCTGCGGGAACGGGGCCGGACATCGTGGCACGCCTGCTTGCGCAAAAGCTGTCCGAGCAATGGGGCAACCTGGGCGTGGTCGTGGACAACAAGCCGGGCGCTGGCGGCCTCATCGCCGCCAGCGAGGCGGCACGCGCCGTGCCTGACGGCTACACGCTGATGCTGGGCGAGACCGGCCAGCTCAGCATTGCCCCCAACACCTACCAGCGCCTGCCCTACGATCCGCAAAAGGACTTTGTGCCCGTCAGCCAGGTCGTCACCTCCGACTTCGTGCTGCTGGTCAATCCGCAGAAAGTGCCGGCCCGCAATGTGCCCGATTTCGTGGCCTGGGCGCGCCAGCGCAAGGAGCTGTTCATCGCCACCTTCGGCGCCGGCACGCCAGGCCACTTCGGCGCCTTCATGTTCGGCAATGCCGTGCAGCTCAGGCCCGAGCCCGTGCACTACAAGAACACCAACGATGCCCTGGGCGGCCTGTTCAGCGGCGACGTGCAGGCCGTCTTCGCCACGGCGGCCCTGGCCGCGCCCCAGGTCAAGGCCGGCAAGCTCACGGCCCTGGGCAGCACGGGCGCCACGCGCACCCCGTCCATGCCCGATCTGCCGACCATCGGGGAGCAGGGCTATCCGTCGCTGGAGTTCAATTCCTGGTTCGGCGTGGTCGCGCCCGCCAAGACACCGCCCGAGATCGTGGCCAGGCTGCAGGCCGACATCGTGCGCGCCCTGCAGCAGCCCGACAGCCGCAGCCGGCTGGAAGAGGCCGGTTTCCGCGTGACGGGCACCACGGGCGACGAACTCGCCCGCATCATGCGCGCCGACACGGTCACCTGGGGCAAGGCCGTGGCGGCCACGGGCTTCAAGGCCGATTGAAGCTCAGCGCTTGCCCGCAGCCGGCGCAGGCGTCTTGGGCGAGTAGTCGCAGTACGGCGCCACCACGCACTCCCAGCAGCGTGGCTTGCGGGCCTGGCAGACGTAGCGGCCCAGCAGGATGAGCCAGTGGTGCGAGTCCACGGCGTAGGCCGCCGGCACGCGCTTCATGAGCTGCATTTCCACGGCCAGCGGCGTCTTGCCCGGCGCCAGGCCCGTGCGGTTGCCTACGCGGAAGATGTGCGTGTCCACGGCCATGGTGGGCTGGCCAAAGGCGACGTTCAGCACCACGTTGGCGGTCTTGCGGCCCACGCCGGGCAGGGCTTCCAGTTCCTCGCGCGTGCGCGGCACCTGGCCGCCGTGGCGCTCTACCAGGATCTGGCAGGTCTGCATCAGGTGTTTGGCCTTGCTGCGGTACAGGCCGATGGTCTTGATGTAGCCCTCCAGCCCTTCAAGTCCCAGGTCCAGGATGGCCTGGGGCGTATTGGCCACGGGAAACAGCTTGCGCGTGGCCTTGTTCACGCCCACGTCCGTGGCCTGGGCCGAGAGCAGCACGGCAGACAGCAGCTCGAACACGTTGGTGTATTCCAGCTCGGTCTGGGGCGAGGGGTTGGCGGCCTTGAGTGTGGCGAAGAAGGGTTCGATGCTGGTGGTTTTCATTGTGGGAAGCGCGTGTCCATCGATGTGGCGAGCATTGTCGTGCAAGTGTGATTTCTAGGACTGTTCTGGTTTTTGATGTCTGCGAGGGCCAGATCGTCTGGTTATGCCGTTGCGGCGTTGACGTGCTGGGGCCGCATGGCAATAGTGGGCCGGATCGATTCCGCCGACACCACACATACAGACAACACGCCACCAGGAGGGGGCGACCGCATGGCCACTCGCAAGATATCCGTTTCTCCCGCGATCGCGGCGGCGCAGACCCTGCTGGGTGATGTCCGCGACCTGATCGAGGCCGCGCGGCTTCGGGTGGCTTCCACCATCAACAGCGAAATGACCCTGCTGTACTGGCATATCGGCCAGCACATCCATGACTGCGAATCCGAGGTGCGGCAGGCCGGCTGCAGCGACAAGGTCCTGCCCTCCCTGGCCGGGCATCTGGTCCAGGGCTATGGCGGCAGTTTCTCGGAAAAGAACCTGTGGCGCATGGTGCAGTTCTCCACCACCTTTCCTGATGAGCCCCTGGTCATCTCGCCCACGCGGCAGTTGAGCTGGGCGCATTTCATCGCGCTGATTCCGCTCAAGGACGCCCTGCAGCGCGAGTACTACGCCAGCATGGCGAGCATTGAGCGCTGGAGCGCTCGCACGCTGCGCAGCCGCATCGATTCCCGGCTGTACGAGCGCACCGTGCTGTCCTTCGATGCGGACACGCTGGTCGCGCAGGAGCCCACGCAGCGAGCCATCGAGCGCATGTCGCCAGCGCTGTTCATGCGAGACCCCTACATCCTCGACTTCCTGGGGCTGCACGATGCCTGGCAGGAGGGTGACCTGCAGGCGGCCGTCATCCGCGAGATGGAGGCCTTTTTCCTGAAGTCGGGCATGGGCTTCAGCCTGGTGGCGCGGCAAAGGCACATGCAGATGGATGACCAGGATTTCCAGCTTGACCTGCTGTTCTACCACCGCAGGCTGCGGCGGCTGGTGGCGGTGGAGCTGAAGGTGGGCGAATTCGCGGCCGAGGACAAGGATCGGATGGAGCACTACCTGCGCTGGCTGGATCGGCATGAGCATGAGCCGGGCGAGGATGCGCCGCTGGGCATCATGCTGTGCTCGGGCAACAGCTCGGAGCAGATCGAGCTGCTGGAGCTGGGCCGCGGCGGCGTCCAGATGGCCGAGTATCTGCCCGGCCTGCCTGCTCGCCATGTGCTGGCCCAGCGGCTGCGGGAGGCCACGCGCCGGGCGCAGTGGCACTGGGCACAGTGCCACCTGGAAGTCGGGCAGGGCTGAGCACGGGCCCCGGCCTGCAGTCCATCCCTTCCGTCTTTCTCTGCTTTTTCTACTTCGTCTTCTTACCCGGGAGGCAGCAGCTCCCGCAGATGCTCCACGAAGGCCCGCACTCCCTTGGACAGCGTGCGGCCTGCCAGCGTCTGCAGCTCGATGGCGCGTGCATTCATGCCGCGTTCGCGTATGGGCACCGCATGCAGTTCGCCACGGCGCACACGCTCGCGCATGGTGACCTCACCACCCAATGACAGGCCGCCGCCATGCAGCACGAAGTGCACCAGGGTCTCGAACTGGCCGCTGACCAGGGCAGGCTCGAACACCAGGCGCCGGTGGCTGCAGGCAATGTCGAACAGCTGGCGCGCGGTGTTGGCGTCCTCGGGCAGGGCAATGGCATGGGGATGCATCTGGGCCAGGGTGATGCTGGCATGCCGGGCCAGTGCGTGGTCGGGCCGCATGATGGCGACCACGGGCGAGACCTGGCGGTGCCAGACCTCGATATCGCGTGCCGCCGCACGGCTGTAGGTCAGGCCGACATCGGCCTCGCCGCCCAGCACGGCCTGGGTCACGGCGGCAGGTGCTTCCACGCGCAGGTGGAACTGCATGCCCGGGTACTGTTCACGAAACAGCGCCATGGCGCGCGGCAGGAATTCGATGGCAAAGCCGCCCGAGCTGCACACGCGCACCACGCCCCGGCGCAGGCCCTGCAGGGCCTCGATATCCGAGACCACGCGGTCGGCCTCCAGCGCACCGCGGCGCGCGTGGGCGGCCAGCAGCTCGCCTGCCGGGCTGGGCGCCATGCCGCGCGGGCGGCGCTCGAACAGCGGCACGCCCAGCATCTCTTCCAGACCGGCGACCTGGCGGCTCACGGCCGAGGGCGAGACGTTGAGCCGCGCGGCGGCATCGCTGACCGAGCCGCTGCGCACCACTTCGAGAAAGTAGCGCAGGGCCGTGTCCTGAAGGCGGTTGGAAAGCATATGGCTCCCATTTATGGTTTGCGGAAAACGCAACGATAAGCCGAGAAAATGGCGATTGTCGAAATATTTGCGCCTGCTTATGCTGACTTCGTTCTGTCACAAAAACGAGGAAATCCATGGAGTCAAGCACAAGCGCCGCTGCGCTGCAGCCGGATCTGGCCACCGGGGGCGGTGCCGTGGTGGAGATGTCGGCCGTCGCGCTGTCCAAGGCCATCCACGGCCGCGAGCTGTCCTGCCTGGAAGTGCTGGATGCCTACTGCGCGCAGATCGACCGGCTCAACCCCGTGGTCAATGCGCTGGTGGCTCCGCTGGACCGGGACTGGCTGCGCGGCCGCTCCCGCGAGCTGGATACGCTGCTGGCGCGCGGCCAGAGCCTGGGGCCGCTGCACGGCTTTCCGCAGGCGCCCAAGGACATCATGCCGGCCGCAGGCATGGTCACGACCAAGGGATCGCCGATCTTCGCGAACCAGCTGTCGCAGGCCGATTGCGTGGTGTTCGAGCGCATGCGCGCAGGCGGTGCGCTCTTCGTGGCACGCAGCAATTCGCCCGAGTTCGGCCTGGGCGGCCATACCTACAACCCGGTCTACGGGACCACGCGCAATGCCTTCGATCCTTCGCGATCGGCAGGCGGCAGCAGCGGCGGGGCGGGCGTGGCCGTGGCGCTGCGCATGCTGCCCGTGGCCGATGGCTCGGACATGATGGGCTCGCTGCGCACGCCGGCCGCCTTCAACCATGTCTACGGACTGCGCACCTCGGTGGGCTGCGTGCCGCATGGCCCCTCGGAAGAGGTGTTCTTCCAGCAGTTCAGCGTCGCCGGCCCCATGGCGCGCGACATCCCCGACCTGGCCCTGCTGCTGTCCGTGCAGGCAGGCTTTGATGCGCGCCTGCCGCTGACCCGCCGCAGCGAGCCGCCCCAGGACTGGACCGCGCAGCTGCAGCGCGACTGCAAGGGCCTGCGCATCGGCTGGCTGGGGGACCTGGGCGGGCACCTGCCCACCGAGCCTGGCCTGCTGCAGACCTGCCGGGCGGCGCTGCAGCATTTCACGGCCGCAGGCTGCACGGTGGAGGAGGCCGTGCCGCAGTTCGATTTCGAGCGCCTGTGGCGCGCCTGGATCGACCTGCGCAGCTTCAGCGTGGCCGGCGCCAACGCCGCCTTGTACAACGATCCGGCCAAACGCGCCCTGCTCAAGCCCGAGGCCGTCTGGGAAATCGAGCGCGGCCTGGCGCTGCCGGCCATGGCCGTCTATGACGCGGCGCGCGTGCGCTCGGCCTGGTATGAAACATTGCGCCGCCTGTTCGACAGCTACGACTTTCTGGTGCTGCCTTCCGCCCAGGTCTTTCCCTTCGACGCAGCCCTGGACTGGCCTCACGCCGTGGACGGCCGCGAGATGGACACCTACCACCGCTGGATGCAGACCGTGGTGCCTGCCACCATGGCCGGCCTTCCGGCCCTGGCCGCGCCTGCGGGCTTCGGGCCGCAGGGCTTGCCTGCCGGGCTGCAGATCATCGGCCCGGCGCAGGCCGACCTGGCCGTGCTGCAGATCGGCCATGCCTATGACCAGGCCAGCGGCTTGTCGCGCGTGCGCAGCCCGCTGCTCGACTGAAGACTGACGACTGAATTGCCGCATTGAGCTTGTTCCCAGGTTCCCGTTCCCTCGTTCCCCAGGAGATCCGTGCCATGGCCTTGTCCCGTTCCCGTTTTCTGTCGTGCCTGATGGCCGGCGCCGCTGCGCTTGCTTTTCCCTTGGCGCATGCCCAGGCCCAGTCCTACCCGGATCGCCCGATCAAGCTGGTCGTGCCCTTTGCGCCCGGCGGCGCCACCGACATCCTGGGCCGCCTGCTGGCCACATCGCTGGGAGAGCGCCTGGGCCAGCCCGTGGTGGTGGAAAACCGTCCCGGCGCGGGCACCGTGGTGGCGGGCGCGCTGGTGGCCAAGGCGCCGCCCGATGGCTACACGCTGCTGCTGGGCGCCAGCACCACGCTGACGCTGAACCCCGTGATCCGCAACCCGCTGCCCTACGATCCGCTGCGCAGCTTCACGCCGCTGGGCCTGGTGGCCGACATGGGGCTGGTGCTGGTGGCGCACAACGAAACGCCTGCACGCACCCTGCCTGAACTCGTGGCCCTGGCCAAGGCCGATCCGGACAAGCTGTCCTACGGCTCCTTCGGCACGGGGTCGTCGGTGCACTTCGGTGGCGAAATGCTCAAGACCGCCACGGGCATGCGCATGGTGCATGTGCCCTTCAACGGCAGCTCGCCCAGCCTCACCGCGCTGATGGGCGGCCAGGTGCAGGTGGCCGTGGACACGGTGGTGGCCACCACGCCGCTGATCAAGGCCGGCAAGATCCGCCCCATCGCGGCCCTGGGCCCGCAGCGCCTGGCCCTGCTGCCCCAGGTGCCCACCGTGGCCGAAAGTGGCTACCCCGGCTTTGCCATGGACACCTGGTTTGCCTTCCTCGCCCCGGCCGGCCTGCCCGCTCCCATCCAGAAGAAGCTGGAAAAGGCGCTGGCTGACACCATGGCCGAGCCGGCCATGAAGAAGAAGCTGGTGGACATCGGCCTGTCGCCCGCATGGGGTCCGGGCAGCGCGCTGCAGGAGCGCATAGAGCGCGAACTGCCGCAGATGCGCGCCGTGGCCGCCAGGGCCGACATCAAGGTGGATTGAACGCAGCTGCCTTCCGGGAGAGAGGGGACAGAGATGGCGTCGTCCCCCTTGGGGGGCGCCGTGCAACGGGAAGGCGCGAAGCGACTCAGGGGACTTCTAATCGTGCAGGAAAGCTGCGGCAGGATTGGCGACAATGCAGGCTTCGCCTTTTCATCGCATCGACAACGAGAATCCTGCCCATGCAATTCGCCGACCGTCTGAACAACGTAGAAACCTCCGCCATCCGCGAGCTGTTCAAGCTGCTGGGCAAGCCCGGCATCATCAGCTTCGCGGGTGGTTTTCCGGACAGCGCCATGTTCGACGTGGCCGGCATCAGCGCCGCCTCCCAGGCAGCGCTGCAGCAGGAGCCGGGCGCGGCGCTGCAGTACGGCGCCACCGAGGGCTACCAGCCGCTGCGCGAGCAGATCGCCGCCTTCATGGCCGGCAAGGGCGTGCGTGAGCTGGCCCCCGAGCAACTGGTGGTCACCACGGGCAGCCAGCAGGCGCTGGACCTGCTGGGCAAGACCATGATCAACCCCGGCGACAAGGTCATCGTGGAAGGCCCGACCTTCCTGGCCACCATCCAGTGCTTTCGCCTGTACGGCGCGCAAGTCATCAGCGCGCCCATCGATGCCGAAGGCGCCCAGGTCGATGCGCTGGAAAAGCTCATTGCCGAGCACCGCCCCAAGCTGGTCTACCTGATTCCCACCTTCGGCAATCCCAGCGGCGCCATGCTGAGCCTGGAGCGCCGCAAGAAGGTGCTGGAGCTGGCCGTCAAGTACCAGACCCTGGTGGTGGAAGACGATCCCTACGGCGACCTGTATTTTGGCGAGGCGCCACCTCCCAGCCTGCTGGCCCTGTCCAGCCAGGTGCCCGGCAGCCGCGATTGGCTGGCGCACTGCGGCTCGCTGAGCAAGGTGCTCAGCCCCGGCCTGCGCATCGGCTGGCTGGTGGCCCCGCCCGAGCTGCTGGCCCGCGCCGTGATGTGCAAGCAGTTCAGCGACGCCCACACCAGCACCTTTGCCCAGGCCACGGCCGCGCAGTACCTGAAGTCCGGCGCCATGCCCGCCACGCTGGCCCATGTGCGCGAGGTCTATGCGCGCCGCGCCAAGGCCATGGGCGATGCGCTGCGCGAGCACCTCGGCGATGCCGTGGAATTCCTGCAGCCCCAGGGCGGCCTGTTCCTGTGGGTGCGCCTGACCGGCAAGGGCGGCGCGCTGGCCGATGCCGGCGAGCTGGCCAAGCGGGCCATCGCCCAGGGCGTGGCCTTTGTGCCGGGCGCGCCGTTCTTCGCGCAAAACCCCGATGCCACCAGCTTCCGCCTCTCGTTCGCCACGGCCGACGAGGACAAGATCCGCGAAGGCATCGCCCGCCTGGCCCAGGCGCTCAAGGCGTGAGCGTGGCTGGGGACAACGAGCGCAGCGGCGAACGCGACGAGGCCCAGGCCCTGCAGGCGCGCGTGATGGAGCTGGAGATCAAGGCCAGCTACACCGACGACCTGCTGGAGCAACTGAACCTGACCATCTACCGCCAGCAGCAGCAGATCGACCGGCTCCTGGACGAGCTGCGCGACCTGCGCCGACGGGTGCCGGAGGGCGGGCCCGCCGGCGGTGCGACCCATCTGCGCGACGAGCTGCCCCCGCACTATTGAGTGCGCAGGGCTGCATGCGAATGCCCAGGCCAGGCCCTGCCTGGGCATCTTTTCATTCAAGCGGCTTGTTGGCCACGTGCTTCATCTTGCCCAGGAACAGGCGCAGGAAAAAGCCCGCCATGATCAGGATGAAGACGATGACGCCCAGGCTCATCAGCCCGTAGTCGGTGGAAAAGAGATCGATCATCAGCTTCACAAGTCCTCCTGTGGTTTGTAGGATCGGTGGGGTCCCGATCCGACTATCGCCGTGGCATGGCGTGGAGGGCTTGTGATGGGTCAACGCGGCGGCGGGGCGGGTTTGCGGCAGCGCAAAGGCCGGGTGCCCGGCTACTGCGGGCCTGCGTGCCAATGTTCCGTGCTGGCCGCTTTCAGATCTTCCCAATCGTCGGGCGGATGGCCGCGTCCGAGCATTTTTTCGAAAACTGCATAGGGGTCGGACGCGCTGCTCGACGAGCGAAGGGTCTGCTCGTCGTTGACCCATGCGAAGACGATCACCCTGGAGCGGGAGTCGTACCGGAAGAACAGCCTGAACCTTCTGCCGATCTTGGCCCGCCGCCAGTGGCGGTGGCTGGCTCCCAGCGTATTGCCCTGGCGGTATTCGTCGCGTGAGGGATCGCCGGGAATCACTTCCAGCATCAACTGGCTCAGAGCCCTGAACAGTTTGACGTTGGCATTGGAGCCGAAGTCTTGCGGACTGTTGTGCTCTGCGCGTCGGGCGGCCTGGTGCAATTTGCGCAACTGTTCCACCACGCAGTCATGGAACAGCAGGGTCCAGCCGTGGCGCTGCATCAGATCACCACATCGCCCTGGATATCGTCATCCAGGTCCACCGTACGACCTGCGAGCGCAAGCATGTCGCGGGCCAGGTCGTCGGGCAGGCTCTGGAGCCTTTGGCCGGACTGGATATCGGCAGCCAGCAGATCGAGGAAGGCCGCTATGGCGGGGTCCTGATGCTCTTCTTCGGCGCGGCTGACAACGACCAGGCCATCCTCGCGCAGTCGGAATGCAATCTTGCCGCCCGCATCGACGCCCAAGGCCTGGCGTATGGGCTTGGGCAGCGTGACCTGGCCCTTGGAGGTGAGGGTGGCCAGTTCATGGATGTCGGGCATGGCGCAATCCTTCACAAATGACTTGGGAGATGAGTGTAAGGAATTTTCCTTACATTCGTCGATGCCAAGGACATCACCCCCGCATGAACGGCAAGGGCACCTCCGCAGGAATCGGGCAGGCATAGGGCCTGCCGCCGCGGCGCTCGAGCAGCTCCGCCTTGGCCTCGGCCATGCGCTCGGGCCGCTGCAGCAGGGCGATGGCGGTGGCCGCCATCACCTGGGCGGCGCGCACCATGCCGGCGTGGGCCAGGCCGGACTGGCCCTGCGAGACCATCTGCCAGGAATGCAGCGGCGTGCCGAAGGCGTAGCAGGCCACCCAGGCCTGGACGGTGGGCGTGATCCAGCTCACATCGGCCACGTCGGTGGAGCCGAACAGGGTGCCCTCCACAGCGGGGTCGTAGGGCGCCAGGCCCTCGAACACGGCCGGCACCTTGCCGCGCAGCACGCTGGCCAGCGGGCGGCTGACCTGGTCAACGTCATTGCTGTCCAGCGTGGCCTGGAAGTCGCCGGCCAGGCTGTGCAGGCCGGGGTCCACGCGCAGCGGGCCCAGGGCCTGCATCTGTTCGTACATGACCTGGTTCAGCGTGCGGTTCTGCAGCAGGTTGGAGCAGGCCTTGTCGAAGACGATCTCCAGCCGGCAATCCGTCATCAGCGCCGCGCCGCGCGCCACGTTCTGCACGCGCTCGTAGAGTGCGGCCGCCTCGTGGTTGCGCGCGGCCCGCACCAGGTACAGCACCTCGGCGCGCGCCTGCACCACGTTGGGCGACAGGCCGCCCGAGTCGGTGATGGCGTAGTGCACGCGCGCATCGGTGGGCATGTGCTCGCGCAGGTAGTTCACGCCCACGTTCATCAGCTCCACGGCGTCGAGCGCGCTGCGGCCCAGGTGGGGGGAGTGCGCGGCATGCGAGGCCTTGCCGTGGAAGACGAACTTGGCCTGGATATTGGCCAGCGTGCTCTGGCTGAACACGCCGGAGAAGCTGGCCGGGTGCCAGGTCAGCGCCGTGTCCACATCGTCGAAGACCCCGGCGCGCGCCATGAAGGTCTTGCCCGATCCGCCTTCTTCGGCCGGGCAGCCGTAGTAGCGCACGCGCGCCTTGGCGCCGCTGCGGCGCAGGTGCTCCTGCAGCGCGATGGCCGCGAAATGTGCCGAGGTGCCCAGCAGGTGGTGGCCGCAGCCGTGGCCGGCCAGGCCCGGGCTGTCGGTGGACGGCGTGCAGACCAGGGCGCCGCTTTGCTGGTTCAGGCCCGACAGTGCGTCGTACTCGCCCAGGAACGCCAGCACCGGGCCCTCGTCGCCCCATTCGGCCAGAAAGGCGGTGGGAATGCCGGCCAGGGCGCGTGTGATGCGAAACCCGGCCTGCTCCAGCGCATCGATGTGCAGCTGGGCCGAAGCCGTCTCGGCATAGCGCAGCTCGGCCAGCGACCAGATGCTGTCGGCCAGGGCCGCCATGCGCGCGGACTGCTGCTGGAAGAAATCCTGGAGATGATCGACCGCGCTCATTCCGGCTTCACTCCTGCCTTGTCCAGCAGCGCCTTGTTGCGCTGCAGTTCGCTGGCGATCTGGGCAGGGAAGCGGCCCTGGTCCATCTCGGTGACCGATGCGCCCAGCAGCTTCAGGTGCTTTTGCACCTCGGGCAGGCGCACGGCCTTCGTGGACGCTTCCTGCAACTGCCGGACGATGGCGGGCGGCGTGCCGGCCGGCACGACCAGGCCGAACCAGCTGATGCCCAGCTCGTTGAGCTGCGCATAGCCCAGCTCCTTGAAGGTGGGTACATCGGGCAGATCGGGCGAGCGGCTGTCGCCCGACAGTGCCACGGGGATGAGCTTGCCACCCTTGATCTGGGGCATGGCCGAAGGCAGCTGATCGGTCATCACCTGCACCATGCCCGCCAGGGCGTCGTTGAGCGCCGGGCCGTTGCCGCGATAGGGCACGATCTGGATCTGGGTCTTCATGGTCTCGTTGAAGGACGCCACCATCAGATGGCCCAGCGTGCCCAGGCCCGGCACGCCCGCACTGTAGGCGCCGGGCTGGGCGCGCAGCCTGGCCAGGAACCCCGCGAAATCCTTGACGCCCATCTTGGGATGGACCATGTAGACCGATGGCATGGTCACCAGGTTGGCCACGGGCAGGAGCCTGCCTTCCAGCCTGGCGGCGCGCGTGTACAGCGAGGGGTTGATGGTGGCCGTGCTCACCGTGGCCATGCCGATGGTGTATCCGTCTGGCGCCGCCTGGGCAATGCTTTCGGTACCGATCAGGCCACCCGCGCCGGCCTTGTTGTCCACCACCACGGGCTGGCCCAGCGTGCTGCGCAGGCCTTCGGCGATCACGCGCGCGACGATGTCGGTGGAGCCGCCGGCCGCAAAGGGCACGATGAGCTTGACGGGCTTGCTCGGATAGGCGTCGGCCGCATGGGCCGTGCGGGCCAGGGTGAGGCCGCACAGCGCGGCGCAAAGGCCCGCGCCCAGGGAAAGCAGGGTGCGGCGCGGCAGGTGAGAGAGAGGCTGTAAGAGGGGCTTGGCTTGCATGGCATGGACTCCATCGACGGGGAGGGAGCCGCAGCCTGGGCCGTGCCGGCTCCCGATGCAGGCGACTATAGAAATCCTGCCGCCCGCGTGGGCCACGGTATTTGTGCCAAGCTATAAGCCGTTCCGATAGCTTGCCCTTCGCCGCCTGTGGCGCGCCAGGGCCTGCCTGGGGAAAACACCAAGATTCCCATGAGCCACGATTTTGACGACCGCGAAGGCCTGGACGATGCGGCCACGCCCCAGGGCCGGCTGCTGTTCTCGCGCCTGACCAAGCATGTGCGCCTGCGCCAGCTGCAGCTGCTGGTGGCGCTGCAGCAATGCGGCTCGGTGGTGCAGGCCGCCGCCACGCTGCACATGAGCCAGTCGGCAGCCACCCAGGCGCTGGCCGAGATGGAGCGCGTGCTCGACATCCGCCTGTTCGAGCGCCATGCGCGCGGCATACGCCCCACGCTGGCCGGCCAGACCCTCGTGGACACGGTGCGCGGCGTGCTGGCCGCGCTGGAGGAGGTGGCGGAATCGCTGGCCGCCATTCGCCGGGGCGCCGCGGCCGCGCTGCGCCTGGGCGCCATTCCGGCGGCAGCCCTGGCCATTCTTTCGCCCCTGCTGGCGCGGTTCTATGCCGAGCATCCCGAGGTGCATGTCGATGTGCATGAAGACGCCAGCACCCGGCTGCTGCCCCAGCTGCTGGGCGGCGGGCTGGACGCGGTGTTCTGCCGCGAGCCGGCGCTGCTGCCCGGCCCCTTCGTCTTCGAGCCGCTGCTGGCCGACACGGCCGTGGTGGTGGCCGCACGCTCGCATGCACTGGCCGGGCGCCGTGGCGTGCCGCTGCAGGCCTTGACCGGCGCGCGCTGGGTACTGCCCACGGCCAACATCGCCGTGCGCGGGATTTTCGAGGCCGAGGTGCTCCAGGCGCTGCCCGATGCGCCCTGGTTTCCTGTCTCCACCGTTTCCCTGCCGATACTGGAGGGCCTGTTGAGCCAGCCCGGCGCCGTGGCCCTGGTGCCGTTGAGCATCGCGCCGGGCCTGCAGACCCATGCGCGCGTGTGCCGGCTCGACGTGCAGCTGACGGGCCGGCTGGCGCCGCTGGGCGTGGTCCGCCGCCGCGACCGGGCGCCCGCCCTGCTGGACCAGATGCTTTCGCTGTGCGCGCAGGTTCTGCCGGCACCCCCGGCACGCTGAAAGCGGGCGGCATGGCTTCTTGCGGCCCCCGGTTGCGGCCACAATACTGTCCGCGCGAAAACACGGCAGCACGGCCGGACCAGACAACAGAAAGCACGCAGAGGACCGCATGATCAATTGGTCGCTAGACGCCGATACCGTCACCCACAGCATCCAGCTGGCGCTGGCGCCGGTGTTCTTCCTGACGGCCGTGGCCGGCATGATAGGCGCCGTGGCCGGGCGGCTGGCCCGCATCATCGACCGCGCGCGCAAGCTGGAGGAACTGCTGCGCACGCCGCAGGAGGAGGAATTCATCGCGCGCAGCCTGACCGAGCTGCACTTTCTGCGCAAGCGCGGCCGGCTGGCCAATGTCTGCATAGGGCTGCTGACCGTCTGCGGCTTTTGCATCGGCCTGACCATTGCCCTGCTGTTCCTGGGCGAGGCCTACGGCATCAACGGCCATGGCTATGCGGTGCTGGGCTTTCTGTTCGGCGTGCTGATGTTTCTCTCGGCCCTGGCCTGCTTTCTCTGGGAAACCATCATGGCCACCAGCCTGCTGGACTTCCACACCCTGACCCGCGTGCGCGCGGCCGTGCGCACCATACAGCGGCCGGAACGCAACGACCAGGCCCAGGCTGAGCCGTCCACCCCGGCAGACGACACCGGCCGCCAGCCCTGAGCCGGGCGCGGACGGCGCCGCCGTCGCCATCGCCGTCACCCATTCACTCCATCGGATCCAGGCAGGCCGCCGCGGCCTGGATCACGCAGTCCGTCAGCCGCTGCAGGCTGGCCTGCGCATTGCGCGCATGGGCCCAGTACATGGGAATGTCCAGATCGTTGCCGGGCAGCAGCTCCACCAGGCTGCCTTCGGCCAGTTGCGCGCCGATCATCAGCGGCGGGTGCATGCCCCAGCCCATGCCCAGCTCGCAGGCCCGCGTATAGCCCTGGTTGGACGGCAGAAAGTGGCGCGGCGTGCTGCGCCGGCCTTCCGCGCCCAGGCGCTGCAGCCACTGGTCCTGCAGGCTGTCCTTGCGGCCGTAGCTCATCATGGGCGTGCGTGCCATGGCCTCGGGCGTGATGCCGTCCTTGAGGTAGCGGCGGATGAAGTCGGGGCTGGCGGCCGCCACGTAGCGCATGCGTCCCAGCGGCCAGGTGTTGCAGCCCGGAATGGCCGAGGACGTGGCCGTGACGGCGGCCATCACCTCGCCCTCGCGGATGCGCTTGGCCGTGTGGTCCTGGTCGTCGATGCTGATGTCCAGCAGCTCGTTGCCGTCGCGCGTGAAGGCGGACATGGCGTCCATGAACCAGGTGGACAGCGAGTCGGCATTGACGGCCAGCTTGAGCGTGGGCAGGGCCGTCTGGCCCTCGGGCACCAGTTCGGGGTTCTTGCGGCGCAGGTCGTTTTCCAGCAGGGCGACCTGCTCCACATGCAGGCACAGGCGGCGGCCTGCCTCCGTGCCTGAACAGGGCTGGCCGCGCAGCACCAGCACCTGGCCCACGCGCTCTTCCAGCAGCTTGATGCGCTGGGAGACGGCCGAGGGCGTGACGTGTAGCTTGCGCGCCGCGCGTTCGAAGCTGCCTTCGCGCACCACGGCTGCCAGGGCTTCGAGTCCGGCGTAGTCGAGCATTTAGATATTCTTCATTTGATTGAGTAAATGTAATTTTACTTAACCATTTGCGAGCCAGACAATCCCTGCCCATGTGGACTGCAAATGTTTCTTCTTCCTGGCTGGCGGGCTTCACGGTCTGCCTGTCGCTCATCGTCTCCATCGGAGCCCAGAACCTGTATGTGCTGCGCCAGGCCGTGCACGGCCAGCATGTACGCGCCTGCGTGGCATGGTGCGTGGTCAGCGACGTGGTGCTCATCGGCCTGGGCGTGGCGGGCATGGCCCGGCTGCTGGGCGACAACCCCGATCTGGCCCGCTACCTGACCCTGGGTGGCGCCCTGTTCCTGCTGGCCTACGGCCTGATGGCGCTGTGGCGCATGGCCATGGCGCCCGATGCGCAGCTGGCCGCCTCGGGCGGGCAGCTGGCGCCGCGCGGCCTGCTGGGCGTGGTCTCCACGCTGGCCGTGATCACCTTGTTCAACCCCCATGTCTATCTGGACACGGTGCTGCTGATGGGCTCCATCGGCGCGCGCCAGGAAGGCGCGCTCAAATGGGTGTATGTGATTGGCGCCGCTTCGGCCAGCCTGTCATGGTTCGTGCTGCTGGCCTTTGCAGGCCGCCGCCTCAGGCGCCTGTTCGAGAAGCCGCGTGCCTGGCGGATTCTCGATGGCCTGACGGGCGTGATGATGCTGGCGTTGGCCTGGTGGGTGGCCGGCAGCGTCTGGGCGCCGGCAGGGGCCTGAGCCGGCCTGGGCCGGCCAGAGGCGGCAGGCTCAGCCCGCCGCCTGCTCCGGCTCCGGTGCCCAGGTGCCCACGGCCTCGATGAGGTTCCAGCTGTTGCACTCGATGCAGTAGTGGCCGGTGGTGCCGGTCTTCTGGCTCTCGGCCTCGATCACCACGCGGTGACCATGGCGCTGGGCCGGCGACAGCGGACGGATCTTGTCGTACTTGAACTGCTCTGCCAGATCGCCGCGAAAGGCGATGGTGATGCGGTCGCGCTTGGGGAAATAGTCGTTCTCGTACTTGTCGAGGGTGCGGATGGCCACCAGATTGGCCATGCTGTCCGGATGCGGTGCGCTCATTGAAGTCTCCCTGCCTGTGATGGCGTTCTATGTTCAAAACGATCTGATGACGGTGGTCAGGCATCCGTGGCTTGCGGCTGCAGCGGTAGCTGCAGCCCGGTCTTGACGCGTTCCAGCGCTATCGAGGTGGTGTAGCGCCGGATGTTGTCGTCCCCCGCAAACAGCCGAGCCGCCAGCGCCTGGTACTCCTCCATATCGGCAGCCGTGACGATCAATGAATAGTCGGCTTCACCGGTCACGTAATAACACTGCTGTACCGCGTCCTCCCGATCCACGCGTGCGCGAAAGGCCTGCGACAGATCGGGGCGCTCGTTGACCAGCTGCACGTTGATGAGCACGGTCAGCGGCCGGCCTATGCGCGCCGGATCGACCACGGCCACGTTGGCCGCGATCACGCCCAGCTCCTGCAGCCGCTTGATGCGCCGCTGCACGGCCGGCGCGGAAAGGTGCACGCGCTCGGCGATGAGGCGCTGTGGCGTGAGGTTGTCGCGCTGCATCACGTCGAGAATGGCGCGGTCGAAGGAGTCCAGGGCGATGGCGGGCATGGGCGGCTGGCGGCGAGAAGAGGAAAAGAGCGAATATTGCGTGAAGCGGCTCAAAAACGAGCTGTTTGCGCGGTGCGCTTGCAATATCGTACGCGCCATGACAACAAACATCACATGGAACCGCGCTTGGCCGCTGCTGGCCGTGCTGGGCTCGGTGACGGCGCTGGGCGTGGGAACGTCACTGGCCAAGCAGCTTTTTCCGGTGCTGGGAGCCCAGGGCACCTCGGCATTGCGCGTGGGCTTTGCCGCGCTGATCCTGGTGGCCATCTGGCGGCCCTGGCGCTGGACGCTGGCGCGGCCTCAGGCCTGGGCGCTGCTGCGTTTCGGCGTGGCGCTGGGCGCCATGAACCTGCTGTTCTACATGGCGCTGCGCACCATTCCCTTCGGCCTGGCCGTGGCCATCGAGTTCTCGGGGCCGCTGGCCGTGGCCATCTACCACTCGCGCCGGCCCGTGGATTTTGTCTGGCTTGCGCTGGCGGTG
Organism: Delftia sp. WY8; assembly: GCF_018437695.1. NCBI lineage: Bacteria > Pseudomonadati > Pseudomonadota > Betaproteobacteria > Burkholderiales > Comamonadaceae > Delftia > Delftia sp. WY8. Next base: position 1,017,105 of record NZ_CP049795.1, on the reverse strand, counting down.
GCGGGGCTGGCCCTGATCCTGCCCATAGGCGGTGCCAGCGCCGGCGCCCTGGTGCTGGAGCCCGTGGGCATTGCCTGCGCCGTGGGCGCCGCCATCTGCTGGGCGCTGTACATCCTGCTGGGCCAGCGGCTGGGCAGCATTCCCAGCGGCCAGGCCGTGTCGCTGGGCCTGGTGTTCGCCGCCATGGTGGTGGTGCCCTTCGGCGTGGCCGAGGCGGGGGCCAAGCTGCTGCAGCCATCCATACTTCTTTTCGGGTTGATGGTTGCGGCCATCTCCAGCGCCTTGCCCTACACGCTGGAGATGATGGCGCTGCGCCGCCTGCCGCCCGCCACCTTCGGCATCGCGCTGGCAACGGAGCCCGCGATAGCCGCCCTCATGGGCATGCTGCTGCTGCATGAGCAACTGGTGGGAACGCAGTGGCTGGCCATTGCCTGCATCATGGGCGCGGCCATGGGCAGCGCCATCACGCGGCCGGCTGCTGCGGCCAAGGCGCCGGCGGAGGTGGCCTCCGCAGGCTGAGGCAAGGAATGCCAGCCACAAAAAAAGCGCTGCCCCGGCAGCGCTTTTTTTTTCGCAACGGTCGCAGCCGGCAAGGCTGCGGCCACCTCGCATTCAGAACGCGGGAACGACGGCGCCCTTGTACTTCTCGACGATGAACTTCTTCACATCAGGCGTGTGCAGTGCGTTCATCAGCTTGGCGATGTTGGGATCGTTGGCGCGGTCCTGGCGCGACACCACGATGTTGGTGTAGGGCGAGTCGGCACCTTCGATGAACAGCGCATCCTTGGTGGGATTGAGCTTGGCCTCGATGGCGTAGTTGGTGTTGATCAGCGCCAGGTCCACATCGCCCAGTGCGCGCGGCAGCAGCGGGGCTTCGAGTTCCTTGAACTTGAGCTTCTTGGGGTTCTTGGCCACATCCAGCGGCGTGGGCGTCAGGCTCTTGGGGTCCTTGAGCTCGATCAGGCCCTGCTTGGCCAGCAGGATCAGGGCGCGGCCGCCGTTGGAGGGGTCGTTGGGGATGGCAATGGTGGCGCCGTCCTTCAGATCCTTGACGTTCTTGATCTTCTGCGAGTAGCCGCCGAAGGGCTCCACATGGACCTTGCCATTGGGCACGGCCACCAGAGAGGTCTTGCGGTCCTTGTTGTAGCTGTCCAGGTAGGGCTGGTGCTGGAAGAAGTTCACGTCCAGCTGCTTGTCCTCGACGGCCGCATTGGGCTGCACGTAGTCGCTGAATTCCTTGATCTGCAGATCGATGCCCTGGGCCTTCAGCGCGGGCTTGATGTGATTGAGGATTTCTGCATGCGGCACGGCCGTGGCACCGACCTTGAGCACGTCGGCGGCCTGGGCTGTCAGTGCCAGCGTGGCAATCGCGATTGCGGAGAGGGCTTTCTTCAACATGACCGGAGGACTTTCTTCAACGGGTTGCGATAAAACGCCGCCGGCCCGGGAGAACGGCTCCGCGTCGGGCTTGGCGGCAGGCAGGCGCATAGTCTAGTGCTGCGCCAGGGGCCGCGTTGAACATTTTTGATATTTGGTTATAAGGCTGTGGTTTTTTATGCGGATTCTTGCGATGGCGCAGCGCGTACCATCGCCGCCATGGACTCCGAAATGCTGCAAAAGCTGGTGCAGGTGCAAATGCCCTATGGCAAGTACAAGGGCCGGCTGATCGCCGATCTTCCCGGCAACTATCTGAACTGGTTCGCACGCGAGGGCTTTCCCAAGGGAGAGCTGGGCCAACTGCTGGCGCTGATGCAGGAGCTGGACCACAACGGCCTTTCGCACCTGCTGCAGCCGCTGCGCGACGGGCGGCGCTGAAGCGCAAGGCCCCTGAACCGGGCCCTGGCCCGGCACAGGCTCAGGGCGGAAAGCCTTCCACGGTATCCCGCAACTGAACGAGTACGGCCTCCAGTTGCGGCAGAGGCACCGAACCCAGTCCCAGGCGCAGCGCATGCGGGGCATGGGGTGTCGTTGCGTAGGCGTGGGCCTGCGATACGGCGATGCCGCACTGTGCCAGCGCCGTGGCCGCCCGGTCCATCCGCAGCTCCCCGGGCAGGCGCAGCCAGAGGAAGAGCGAGCAGGGGTGGGCCAGCATCTGCATTCCTGCCAGCGCCTTGCGCGCAATCGCCTGCCGGCGCCGTGCCTCCTGCCGCATGCGTTGTTCCTGCTGCCGCACGGAGCCGCTGGCCATCCAGCGCGTGGCCATGGCCGTGACCAGGCCCGGCATGCTCCAGTGGCTGGCGCGCACCACGGCCTTGACGCGGCCTGCCCATGCCTGGGGCACCACCATGAAGCCGAAGCGCAACCCGCTGGCCACGCTTTTCGAGAGGCTGGAGACGTGAATGCAGCGCTCTGGCGCAAGCGTTGCGAGGGCTGCGGGCGCCTTGCCTGCCAGAAAGGCATAGGCAGCATCCTCGATCAGCAGGCAATCGTGGCGCCTTGCGATCTCCACCAGGCGCTGGCGCTGCGCCAGCGGCATCACCCATCCCAGGGGGTTGTGCAGCGTGGGCATGGCATGGATGGCGCGTATGCGCCGGCGTGCGCACAGCCGCTCCAATGCATCGAGGTCGGGACCCTCGTCAAGGGCAGGGACCGGCTGGAGGTCCAGGTCCTGGAGCTCGGCCAGCATCCTGAAGCCCGGGTAGGTCAGCGCGTCCACGGCCACCGCATCGCCGGGCCGCAGCAGCGCACGCACGGCAATGTCCAGTCCTTGCTGCGCGCCGTTGACCAGGAAGATGCGTTCCGGCTCGGCAGCCAGGCCGCGTTCGCGGGCAAGGAAGTCGGCCACGATGCGCCGCTCGTGCAGCCGGCCGCCGGGCGGCTGCTGGTGCATGAGCGCAGCCAGGTCGCCCGAAGCAGCCAGCTCGCGCAGCATGGAGCGCAACAGCCCGGCCTGCCCCGGCCAGGTGGGATGGTTGAAGGACAGGTCGGCCGTGTCCGAACTCAGGCGGGATTCGTCGCTGCCATCCCATTCGCGCTGCTGCGGCCGATCCCGCACAAAGGTGCCGCGCCCGGTTTCGCCGATGACCAGGCCGAGGGAGGCCAGCCGCGCATACACCTTGCTGGCGGACGCCACGGCCATGCCATGGCGGGCCGCGAGGTCGCGGTGCGTGGGCATCAGCGTGCCGGGGGCGAGCCGGCCGGCGCGGATGTCTTCGGCCAGCCGTTCAGTCAGCAGAGCAACGCGAGAGGCAGCCATGGAGTGTAGTTAGGACAATTTTTTGATTGTTCCAGTCTAGGTCATCACACTGGCGAGACGGGCATTCCCGGGCCTTGCCCTCCCGCTCCAGACAGGAAATCCATGCATCTTCCCCGCACTTATCTCCCCGTGCTCGACTATCTGCAGCGGCAGATCGAAGGGCGGCTTGCCGCAGACGAGGCCACGCACATGCGCTATCCGACCGCGATCTCGCAGATGCTGGGGTTTCGCATAGTGGCCGTCGGCGAAGCCATGGCCGTCGTGGAGTTCGACGCCGATGCGCAGCGCCATGGCAACCAGCAGGGCACGGTCCATGGCGGGATGCTGTGCGAACTGGCCGATGCTGCCATAGGCACGGCGCATTCCACTTTGATGGAGCCAGGCCAGAGTTTCACCAGCATCGACCTGAAGGCGGCCTTCCTGCGCCCGGTCTGGCGCTCCAGGCTGTGCGCGCGGGCGTGGGCCGAGCACCGTGGGCGCACGATCAGCCACTACCGCTGTGAAATCGAGCGTGATGATGGCAAGGCCGTTGCGAGCATCGCCAGCGCCGTGATGACGCTGCGTGGAGAGCATGCGCAAGGCCGTTGAAGCAGCCGCTGGACAAAACAGAAAGGCCGCGACAGGCGCGGCCTTTTGCAAGGAGCAGGCGGTTTACTTGGCGGCGGCGCGGGCGGCTTCTGCCTTGGCCTTGGCTTCATCGGCCTTGCGCTGCAGCTCGGCTGCCTCGGTTTCGGCGGCCTTGGCCTTGGCTTCGGCCTCCTTGGCGGCAGCGTCCTTTTCAGGGGTCATGGCGCCGGCCAGCGCATTGCCGGCCATGGAGCCGGCAACGGCGCCCACGGCGGCGGCGCCCAGCGTGCCCATCATGCCCGGGCCTGCAGCACCTGCAGTGGCAGGTGCCGCTGCCGGAGCGGCGGCTGCGGCCGGCGTTGCTGGCGTGGCAGGAGCTGCCGGGCTGGCGGGCGTTGCCGCCTTGCTGGCGGTGGGCGCCGCAGGCGCTGCGGGCTGGGCAGGGGCCTTGCCGATCGACGCCGGGCGCACGGACTTGCCGCCGCTGCCCATGCGCTTGGCCTGGGCCAGCGTGGGCACGGTCAGCGATGCAATGGCCAGGGCGATCACGGAGGCAGTGGTGCGGAACGAAGTCTTCACGAAGGTTTTTCCAATCATGGTGGTCATGTGCACGGTCGGCGCAGGCGGGCCTGCGCCGGTCGGAGCGCCACAGGCCGCCCGTCTGCGGGCAGGCCTGCGGCCTTGGGTGTCACATGGGGATGGGGCAGGAGATTCCAAGCACCGGCATGCGGATACGCCGGTGTGCAGCCTGCTGTTGTAGGAGAGCCACCGGCGCTGAGGCGGTGGCCTATGGGGCTGCATCAAGCATTGTAGAAAAGACCGGGGCCTGCCGGAAAAGCAAGCCCACAAAACATTCTCAGCTATTGATTGCGGAGCAGTGCAGCAGCCTGCGCCAGCCCCCGCCGCCGGTTTTCAGCGCAGCACTTCCAGCAGGCGGTCCAGGCCGCCTTCGGTGATGGAGACCTTGGCCTCGTTGCGCACGCGCGGCTTGGCGTGGTAGGCCACGGACAGGCCTGCGACCTGCATCATGGGAATGTCGTTGCTGCCGTCGCCCACGGCGATGCACTGGTCGGGGCGAATGCCCAGCAGCGAGGCGACTTCCAGCAGCGTGCGGCGCTTTTCGGCGCCGTCGCAGATGTCGCCCCAAGGCTGCTCGATCAGGCCGCCGGTCAGCGCGCCATCGCGCATCTCCAGCACGTTGGCACGCACGAAGTCGATGCCCAGCATGCCGCGCACGTGCTCGGCAAAGTAGGTGAAGCCGCCCGAGACCAGCAGCACCTTCAGGCCCGCAGCCTGGGCTGCGCGCACCAGGGTTTCGGCGCCCGGGGAGAGCTTCAGGCGCTCGGCCAGCACGCGGGCCATGTCGGCCTCGGTCACGCCGACGAGCTTGCCCACGCGCTGGCGCAGGCTGTCCTTGAAGTCGGTGATCTCGCCGCGCATGGTGGCTTCGGTGATGGCCGCGACCTCGGCCTTCTTGCCGGTGGCGTCGGCGATCTCGTCGATGCATTCGATGGTGATCAGCGTCGAGTCCATGTCGAACGCGATGAGCTTGTAGTCGGCCAGCTTCAGTGGCGGCTGGATGCCGCGGATCAGCAGTCCGGGCGCGAATTCGGTGACATCGGTCATGGGTGGGGCAGCAAAAAGGGACGGGCCGCCGGGCTGGCGGGTATCAGGCGCGAATCATATCCAGAGCCAGGGCCGCGCGGCGCAGTCACTGGCCTTGGCACTGCGGCGCGCCACGGCTTGTGCCTGGATGCGCCCTCAGGGCGCGGGTGGGCGGCGCAGGTAGATGGCATCCGACCAGGTGGCCAGCCATTGGGGGCGGAACACCACGAAGATGGCCGTCACCATGCCGGTGATCACGGCATCGCCCCAGGCCATGAGCCAGCGCGCAATGCGCGACAGGTCCTCGTTGACACCGGGAAGCGAGTGGCCTGCGGCCTGGGCCAGCAGGGCCGAGATGAAGACGCACAGCACCGTGCCCGCAAAGCCGCGCGCGAGAATGAAGACAAAGATCTGGTGCGGCAGCCAGCGCCGCAGCGCCGCACCCCAGAGCATGGCCAGCGTGGCGGGCACGATGCCCTGCCAGACCGAGATGCCCAGCGCATCTCCCCAGCCCAGGGCCGGCGACAGCAGGGCGGCCAGCCCGCCCACGATGAGCAGCAGCGGAACGGCCAGAGGCCAGCCCAGCATGAGCACCACCAGCGGCGCCGAGGACCACTGCAGTTGCAGCGGCATGCGGTGCAGCGTGGGCAGGGCCCAGATCCAGGGCAGCAGCACGAGTACGGCCAGCAGCGGCGTGACCAGGGGCGAGGCCATGCGGTCCAGCGGCCCGCCCGGACCCGGGCGGCCGGCCAGCATGCGCCAGGGGCGCAGCCACAGCGCGGTGGCCAGGGCCAGCAGGGCGATGCTCGCTTCGAGGAACATGGCTAGGACAACCCTTCTATGCGGGCTGGGCCGCCTTTGCCTCCACCAGCGGCTGGCCCAGGCTGCGCAGCACGTCGCGCACCATCTGGGCGCGGTCCTTGGGATTGTCCAGGGCGCGCTCTATGCGCAGCTTCTCGTTGCCGGCCAGCTTGATGTGCTTGTTCTTCTGGATGAGGTGGATGATGGCCATGGGGTCCACCGGCGGCTGGGGCTTGAAGGTGATGTTGATGACGCCGGGCGCCGCATCGACCTTGACCACGCCGTAGGGCTGGGACAGCACGCGCAGGCGGTGCACGTCGATCAGCGTCTGCGCCTGGGGCGGCAGCTTGCCGAAGCGGTCCACGATTTCTTCGAGCAGGGTGTCGATCTGGTCGCTGGTGCGGGCCGTGGCCAGTTTCTTGTAGAAGGACAGGCGCAGGTGCACATCTCCGCAGTAGTCGCCCGGCAGCAGGGCCGGCGCGTGCAGGTTGATGTCGGTGGAGGCCGACAGCGGGCTGAGCAGATCGGGCTCCTTGCCGGCCTTGAGGCTGCGCACGGCCTCGGACAGCATCTCGTTGTAGAGCTGGAAGCCCACCTCCATCATGTTGCCGCTCTGGTTCTCGCCCAGCACCTCGCCGGCGCCGCGGATCTCCAGGTCGTGCATGGCCAGGTAGAAGCCCGAGCCCAGTTCCTCCATCTGCTGGATGGCCTCCAGCCGCTGCTGGGCCTGCTTGGTCAGGCTGTCCAGGTCGGGCACCATCAGGTAGGCATAGGCTTGGTGGTGGCTGCGGCCCACGCGGCCGCGCAGCTGGTGCAGCTGGGCCAGGCCGAACTTGTCGGCGCGGCTGATGAGGATGGTGTTGGCGCTGGGCACGTCGATGCCCGTCTCGATGATGGTCGAGCACAGCAATATGTTGTAGCGCTGGGCCACGAAGTCGCGCATGACGCGCTCGAGCTCGCGCTCGGGCATCTGGCCGTGGGCCACGGCGATGCGGGCCTCGGGCAGGATTTCCTCGAGCTTTTGCTTGCGGTTCTCGATGGTCTCGACCTCGTTGTGCAGGAAGTAGCACTGGCCGCCGCGCTTGAGCTCGCGCAGCACGGCCTCGCGGATCACGCCCGTGCCCTCGTTGCGCACAAAGGTCTTGATGGCCAGGCGCCGCTGGGGCGCGGTGGCGATGACGGACAGGTCGCGCAGGCCTTCCAGCGCCATGCCCATGGTGCGCGGGATGGGCGTGGCCGTCAGCGTGAGCACGTCCACCTCGGCGCGCATGGCCTTCATGGCTTCCTTGTGGCGCACGCCGAAGCGGTGCTCCTCGTCGATGATCAGCAGGCCCAGGTTCTTGAACTGCGTGGACTCGGACAGCAGCTTGTGCGTGCCCACGACGATGTCCACCGAGCCGTCGGCAATGCCCTTGACGGCCGCCGTGATCTCCTTGCCCGAGCGAAAGCGCGAGACTTCGGCCACCTTGATCGGCCACTTGGAGAAGCGGTCCACCAGGGTCTGGTAGTGCTGCTCGGCCAGCAGCGTGGTGGGCGCGAGGAAGGCCACCTGCTTGCCGCCCGTGATGGCCACGAAGGCCGCGCGCAGCGCCACCTCGGTCTTGCCGAAGCCCACGTCGCCGCAGACCAGGCGGTCCATGGGCTGGGGGCTGATCATGTCCTGGATCACGGCGTGGATGGCAGCGCGCTGGTCCGCCGTTTCCTCGAAGCCGAAGTCGTTGGCGAACTGCTCGTAGTCCTGGGGCGAGTAGCGGAAGGCATGGCCCTGGCGTGCGGCGCGGCGTGCGTAGATGTTCAGCAGCTCGGCCGCGGAGTCGCGCACCTGCTCGGCCGCCTTGCGCTTGGCCTTTTCCCACTGCGTGCCGCCGAGCTTGTGCAGCGGCGCGTCCTCGGGTGAGACGCCCGTGTAGCGGCTGATCAGCTGCAACTGGCTGACGGGCACGTAGAGCACGGCGTTGCCCGCGTACTCCAGGTGCAGGAATTCCTGCACGGCCGGCGTGCCGTCCGGGTTCTTCTGGCCCATGTCCATGTGGACCAGGCCCTGGTAGCGGCCGATGCCGTGGTCCGAGTGCACCACGGGGTCGCCCACCTTGAGTTCGGACAGGTCCTTGATCAGCGCCTCCACATCGCTGACCTGCTCCTGCCGGCGGCGCCTGCGGCCCGTGGGGCTGGTGGCGAACAGCTCGGTCTCGGTGACGAAGTCCAGGCCTTCCTCCACCCATGCGAAGCCGTTCATCAGCCCGGCCGTGGCAATGCCCACCTTCTCGCCCGCATCGCCCTGGAACTCGGCCAGCGAGTCGAAGACCGGCGGGTTCACGCCCGAGGCGCGGAAGAAGTCCAGCAGGCTTTCTCGGCGGCCATCGGACTCGGCCAGCAGCAGGACGCGGTGGGCGCTGGCGGCAATGTGCCTTTGCAGCCGCGCCAGCGGGTCCTCGGCGCCGCGCACCACGGACAGGTCCTCCAGCTTCTGGAAGATGGCGCTGTCGGCCACGTCCTCGGTGCCTGGGCGCAGCGCGAGCTGGGCGTGCTCCTTGGCGCGCGTGTAGAACTGGTCGGCGGACAGGAACAGCACCTCGGGCGGCAGGGCCGGGCGCTCGGGGTCGCCCTGCACCAGGCGGAAGCGCTCCTTGGTGTCCTGCCAAAAGCGCTGGAAGGCCGGCTCCAGGTCGCCATGCATCACCACGGTGGCATCGGCGCCCAGGTAGTCGAACACGGTGGCCGTTTCGTCGAAGAACAGCGGCAGGTAGTACTCGATGCCGGCCGTGGCAATGCCCTGGCCCATGTCCTTGTAGATGCGGCTGCGCGTGGGATCGCCCTCCAGCAGCTCGCGCCAGCGGTGGCGGAACTTGGCGCGCGCGTCCTCGTCCATGGGGAACTCGCGGCCGGGCAGCAGGCGCACCTCGGGCACGGGGTAGAGGCTGCGCTGGGTGTCGGGGTCGAAGGTGCGGATGGAGTCGATCTCGTCGTCGAACAGATCCACGCGGTAGGGCTGCAGCGAGCCCATGGGAAACAGGTCGATCAGGCCGCCGCGCACCGCGTACTCGCCGTGGCTGACCACCTGGGAGACATGCTGGTAGCCGGCCAGCGTCAGCTGAGCCTTGAGTTTGGCCTCGTCCAGCTTCTGGCCGCTCTTGAACTCGAAGGTGTAGCCGGCCAGGAAGGAGGGCGGTGCCAGCCGGTACAGCGCCGTGGTGGCGGGCACCAGCACCACGTCGGCACCATGCTCCTTGTCGCGCTGGTTGATGCGCCACAGCGTGGCCAGGCGCTCGCTGATCAGGTCCTGGTGGGGAGAGAAGCTGTCGTAGGGCAGGGTCTCCCAGTCGGGGAACAGCGCGCAGCGCAGGCCCGGTGCGAAGAAGGCCATCTCGTCGATCAGCCGCTGGGCATCCGAGGCATCGGCCGTGACGATGGCCGTCACCCTGCCTGCAGCCTTCTCGCGCTCGCCCAGGCGGGCCAGCAGCAGGGCGTCGGCGCTGCCCACGGGGCGGGGCAGGGTGAAGCGTTTTCCGGGAGTGAGCTTGGGCAGTTCCATGGTGCTTGGACGTTGGCGCCGCAGCGCCTGGGCGAAGTAACGACAAAACCCCTCGGCACGCGCAGAGGGGTATCGAACCATTTTAGCCAGCACGCATGGCGGCCATTCAGGCATGCCCGCATGTCCATGGTGGCGCATGGCCGTCACTACAATGCGCCACCATGACAGATCTGCTTGCGGCGGCTGCGCCCGCATCCCTGGAGCCGGCCCGCCTGTGGGCCTTGATCCCCTGCGCGGGCACGGGCTCGCGCGCCATCGCACCCGATGCGCCTGCGCCTGAACTGCCCAAGCAATACCACCTGGTGGCCGGTGCGCCCATGGTGGCGCACACGCTGGCCGCCTTTGCGGGCACGACGCGTGTGCGCCACACGCTGGTGGTGATCGCGCCTGGCGACGACTTCTGGCGCCAGGGCCTGCCGGGCCCGTCGCCCACGCGCTACTCCACGGCGGCCTGCGGCGGCGCCACGCGGGCCGAATCCGTGACCAACGGCCTGAAGGAGCTGCTGGCGCGCGGTGCGAGCGCGCACGACTGGGTGCTGGTGCACGACGCCGCGCGCTGCCTGGTGACGCCCGAACTGATCGATGCCCTGATCGACGCCTGCGAGCACGATGCCGTGGGCGGCCTGCTGGCGCACAAGCTGCCCGACACGCTCAAGACGGCCGTGGCCGGGCCCAGCGGGGTGCGCGTGGCGGGCACGGTGGACCGCAGCGACAAATGGCTGGCGCAGACGCCGCAGATGTTCCGCATCGCGCCGCTGCTCGATGCGCTGCAGCACGCCGGCTCGGCCGTGACCGACGAGGCCAGCGCCATGGAGGCCATGGGCCAGCGCCCGCGCCTGGTGCCCGGCGGCGCGCAGAACTTCAAGGTCACCTATCCCGACGACTTTGCGCTGGCTGCCGCCGTGCTGTCGCAGCGCGCGCATGGCGCGACGCTGGAACGCTACCGGGGCAAGCGCGACCAGCCGCAGGCGTCGGGCAATCCGTTTTTCTGAACCTGGAATGTTTCACATGAATTTTCGTATTGGCGAGGGCTGGGACGTGCATGCCCTGGTGCCCGGGCGCAAGCTGATCCTGGGCGGCATCGAGGTGCCGCATGAACTGGGGCTGCTGGGCCACTCCGATGCCGACGTGCTGCTGCACGCCATCACCGACGCGCTGCTGGGCGGCGCGGCGCTGGGCGACATCGGCCGGCATTTCCCCGACACCGACCCCGAATTCCGCGGCGCCGATTCGCTGGTGCTGCTGGTGGAGGCGGCGCGCCGCGTGCGCGCCACGGGCCTGGAGATTGGCAACATCGACAGCACCATCATTGCCCAGGCCCCCAAGCTGGCGCCGCACATTACTGCCATGCGCGAGCGCATCGCCACGGCGCTGGGGCTGGCGCTGGACCAGGTCAACGTCAAGGCCAAGACGGCCGAGAAGCTCGGGCCCGTGGGCCAGCAACAGGCCATGGAGGCGCGCGCCGCCGCCTTGCTGTTCCGCGCCTGACCAGCGGGGTGCCATCCCCATGCAAAAGGCCCCGGCGATCGGTCAACGATCGCCGGGGCCTTTGTATTTGCCGAACGTATCTGCCGAACGCGCGCTGCGTGCTCAGTCTTCACCGTCCAGGGCGCCGTCCTGCGCACGCGGAGGCAGCTGGCGCTTGATCTGCGGGCGCTGCAGGCGCTGCTCGGGCTCGGCACCCTTGGCCACTCCCGAGGCACGCTGCAACTGCACATGGGCGACCAGCCCGCCCGTGGAGGAGTTGGACAGCGCAAACACGCCGCCCATGCGCTGCACCGTCTTGTCCACGATGGACAGGCCCAGGCCCGCGCCCGCTGCGGCCGTGCGCGCGGAGTCGCCGCGGAAGAAGGGCTGTGTCAGGCTGGCGAGCTGCTCGGGCGGCACGCCACGGCCATGGTCGCGGATGCGGATCACCACCCAGCTTTCGCGCTCCGATGCCGTCACGTCCACGTGGGTGGTTTCGGTCTCGGGCGTCTTGCCGTAGCGGCGTGCGTTCTCGAACAGGTTGGAGATCACGCGCGCCAGTTCCACCTCGTCGGCCAGCACATAGACGCCTTCGGGCACGGCCATGCTGATCTGCAGCTCGCGGTGGTCCTGCACAGCATAGACGCAGGAGGACACCACGGCATGCAGGTTCACCGGGTTGAGGGTGACATGGTCGGGGCGGGCGTAGTCCAGGAATTTGTCGATGGTGGCGTCGAGCTGCACGATGTCGGCCACCATGTGCTCGCGCGCCACGTCGTCCACCACGCTCATCTCGGTCTCCAGCCGCAGGCGCGCCAGCGGCGTGCGCAGGTCGTGGGAGATGCCGGCCAGCATCACCGCGCGGTCCTGCTCCAGCTGGGCCAGTTTCTGCGCCATGCGGTTGAAGCCGATGTTGACCTCGCGGATCTCGCTGGTGACGGCTTCCTCGTCGAGCTGGCTGGCGTCGAAGTCGCCATCTCGCACGCGGTTGGCCGCATAGCTCAGCTGCTTGAGCGGCCGGTTGATCAGGCGCGCGATGGCTGCCGCCCCCGCCAGGGACAGCAGGCCGGCCGTGATCAGCCAGATCAGCCAGGTGCGCCCGCTGGCCGGCGTGAAGCGCGAGCGGTCCATCAGCAGCCAGGTGCGGTCGCCATTGATGGTGAAGCCCACCCACAGCCCCGGCTCGCCATTGACGCTGCGCGCCACGATGGTGCCGTAGCCCAGGCGGCGCGTGAGTTCTTCGGTCAGGCGCTTGCCCAGCGTGCTCTGGTCCAGCAGCTCGAAGCTGTCGCCAGGCTCGCGCGGCAGAATGCGCACGCCTTCCTGGTCGGCCATGGTCTTGATCAGCGAGACGCGGTTGATGGCATCCGAATGCACCAGGGCCGCGCGGCTGAGGTTGACCAGCGAGGCGATCTGCTGGGCGGTGTGCAGCGTGCGCGGCTCGAACTCGAAGGCGCGCAGCGTCTGCAGCCACGCCAGGATGCTGCCCACCAGCAGCAGGGCCAGCAGGCAGAAGGTACGCCAGAAAAGATTGAGTCCCAGCGGAGAGCGCGCAGTCATGCGCCGCTCGTAGTCGAGCGGCGCAGGGCTGGTGGCGTCATGGGGCGGGACGGTGAAGGAACTCATGGAAGCGGTTCGTCATTCTAGGGGCCGGCTGCGAGATTACGCCTGTGCCGGCCAGCCTGCGTTACCGGTTGTCTCGGTCGACAGGGTGAGGTTTTGGCGCTGCGCATTGTCAACGGCACATAAAACGTTACGGCCCCAACCCAGGGACGCCGAGCAAGAGCCGCCTCGCGGCGAGGGCGTCGTCCCCCTCCCGCGGAGCGAGAGAGGGGGAAGGCGCGCAGCGCCTCAGGGGGTGATGCATTTCAGTTCGCGCCGTCCGGTACGAACACATAGCCGACGCCCCAGACCGTCTGGATGTAGCGCGGTGCGGCGGCATCTTCCTCGATCAGCTTGCGCAGGCGCGAGACCTGCACGTCCAGGCTTCGGTCGAAGGGCTCGAACTCGCGGCCGCGCGCCAGCAGGGCCAGCTTCTCGCGCGACAGCGGCTGGCGCGGGTGGCGCACCAGGGCCTTGAGCATGGCGAATTCGCCCGTGGTCAGCGGCAGTTCCTCGCCGTTCTTTTGCAGCACGCGCGTGCCCAGGTCGAAGGTGAAGGGGCCGAAGCTCACCACTTCGTTGTCGCCGGAAGGCGCGCCCGGCGCTTCCTGCGGCGGGCGGCGGCGCAGCACGGCATGGATGCGGGCCAGCAGTTCGCGCGGGTTGAAGGGCTTGCCCAGGTAGTCGTCGGCGCCCACTTCCAGGCCCACGATGCGGTCCACATCCTCGCCCTTGGCGGTCAGCATGATGATGGGCGTGCGGTCGTTGGCCGAGCGCAGGCGGCGGCAGATGGACAGGCCATCTTCGCCGGGCATCATCAGGTCAAGCACGATCAGGTCCACCGTTTCGCGCAGCAGGATGCGGTTCAGCGCCTTGCCATCTTCGGCAATCATGATCTCGAAGCCTTCCTGCGTCAGGTAGCGGCGCAGCAGGTCGCGGATGCGCGCATCGTCATCCACCACCAGGATCTTGTCGGTGCGGTTGGTCGTAGTGGCCATGTTCATCCTCGGTCGGTCATTTGTAACAGCCGCCATTGTTACCAGCTTGCGCCGAAAAGTCTGGACAAACCCCCGAAATATTGCCGTGTGTTACAGATGTTGCGTTTAAATTTAGAACGGAAAATGTGTCTTTAGAATATTTAACTATGGGTTTTCCATGTTGATGCATTTATCGTTGCAATAATGTTGTCAATGGAGGAGCCGGCAGGCCTGCTTGGCTCCACACCTGTCACCATCTGGCGGCATGCCGTAGCGAAAGGGCGGCATGCAGTTGTATCCCTGAACTACCTTTCATTTCAAAGGGTGAACGCATGAGCAAGCTTTCCAAACAGCTGTCCCGCCCCTGGGTCAAGTCCGTGGTCGCGGCCACTGCGCTGGCCTGTGCCAGCGGTGCCTGGGCGCAGAACGCCGCCACGGCGCCGGCACAGCCTGCCAACGTGGTGCAGTTGTCTGCAGAAGGCTCGGTGGACGTGGTGCAGGACCTGCTGACCGCCACCTTGTCGGCCACGCGCGAAGGGCGTGATGCCGCCACGGTCCAGTCCCAGCTGCAGAAGGTGGTCGAGGCCGCCATGGCCGTGACCAAGCGCAGCGCCCAGCCGGGCCAGATGGATGTGAGCACCGGCAGCTTCGGCATCTATCCGCGCTATGGCAAGGACAACAAGGTGGAAGGCTGGCAGGGCCGCGCCGAGATTCTTTTGCAGGGCCGCGACTTCGCGCGCATCACGCAGACGGCGGCCCAGGTGCAGGACATGACGCTGTCGCAGGTGGGCTTCGGCCTGTCGCGCGAGGCCCGTGAAAAGGTCGAAGGCGAGGCCCAGGCCAAGGCCATCGAACAGTTCAAGCAGCGCGCCTCCACGCTGTCCAAGAGCTTCGGCTTTGCCAACTACAGCCTGCGCGAGGTCAACGTGAGCAGCAGCGATACCTCGGTGCCGATGCCGCGTCCGCGCATGATGGCCATGTCCGCCAAGGCCGCTGGCGCGGAAATGGATGCCGTGTCCGTGGAAGCGGGCAAGGCGCAGGTGATGGTCCACGTGTCGGGCTCGGTGCAGATGTACTGAGCAGGCGTGGGCCGCCCATGAAAAAAGGAGCGCCGTGGCGCTCCTTTTTTGACGTGAGCCGGTGCTGGCGCGCTTACTGCGCCGCCCAGCCGCCATCCATGTTCCAGGCCACGCCGCGCACGTTGGCTGCGGCGGGCGAGCAGAAGAACACGGCCAGTTCGCCCAGTTCCTCGGGCGTGGTGAACTGCATGGAGGGCTCTTTCTCGCCCAGCAGCAGCTTCTTGGCTTCTTCGTTGCTGATGCCGTGCTGCTCGGCCTTGGCGTCCACCTGCTTTTGCACCAGTGGCGTCAGCACCCAGCCGGGGCAGATGGCGTTGCAGGTGATGCCGGAGGTGGCGTTCTCCAGCGCCGTGACCTTGGTCAGACCGACAATGCCGTGCTTGGCCGCCACGTAGGCAGACTTCTGCGCCGAACCCACCAGGCCGTGCACCGAGGCCACGTTGATGATGCGGCCCCAGCCCTTGCCGCCATCGGCCGCCTGCATCATGGGCAGGACCAGGCGCGAGGTGTGGAAGGCGCTGGACAGGTTGATGGCGATGATGGCGTCCCAGCGCTCGGGCGGGAAGTCTTCCACGCGCGCCACGTGCTGGATGCCGGCATTGTTCACGAGGATGTCGATCTGGCCGAAATTGCGCACGCTGTACTGGACCATGTCCTCGATGTCTGCCACGCGGCTCATGTCGGCGCCGTGGTAGGCGACCTGGGCGCCGGCGGCCTGGCCTGCGGCCAGCACTTCGGCACGGGGGCCGTCCACATCGCCGAAACCATTGAGCACGATATTGGCGCCCTGGCGGGCCAGCGCCTTCGCGATCCCGAGGCCGATGCCGCTGGTCGAGCCGGTCACGAGGGCGGTCTTGCCTTTCAACATAGAGAGTCTCCGAATGAATGTACGATGCAACACAGCCATTATCGGCGCCGGCTCCGCGAATGCGTTTCCATGAATCATCCTACGCTGAACTACGTATCCTGCCCGGGGGTTGCCGGGCGTGCCTCACCCTGGAGCCGTACTGCCAGCCCGGCTGCTCAAGAGAATGCTTCGCACCGCATGGCTTATTGGGAATGGAATCGCACCGGCGATCCGCACCATCCCCATGTCGTGGTCTGCGTGCACGGCCTTTCGCGCCAGGGGCGTGACTTTGATGCGCTGGCCGAGCGGCTCAGCGAACGTGCCCGCGTGATCTGCCCCGATGTGGTCGGGCGTGGCGAAAGCGACTGGCTGCAGGATCCGACCGCCTACCAGGTGCCTCTTTACGCAGCCGACATGCTGGCCTTGCTGGCCCAGGTGCATGCGCAGGCGCCTGTCGAACAATTGGATTGGGTGGGCACCAGCATGGGCGGGCTGATCGGCATGGCGCTTGCGGGCCAGCCGGGGCTGCCGCTGCCGGCGCCCATCCGCAGGCTGGTGCTCAACGATGTGGGGCCTGTGATCGAGTGGTCTGCCCTGGAGCGCATAGGTCAGTACCTGGGCAAGGGCGCGCATTTTGAAAATCTTGGGCAGGCAGCCCATGCGCTGCTCTTGATTTCCGAAGGCTTCGGCCCACATAGCGAAGGGCAATGGTTGCGATTGACGCGACCTATGATGCGGCCGGCCGCCGATGGCGGCCTTGTCCTGCACTATGACCCTCAGATTGCGGTGCCCCTGCAGCACATGACGCGCGAGATGGCCCAGGCCGGCGAAGCGCTGCTGTGGCAGCTGTATGACCAGATCAAGGCACGCGTCTTGCTAGTTCGTGGTGCGCAGTCCGATCTGCTGACGGCGGCCACGGCACAGGCCATGGCGCAGCGCGGCCCGAAGGCGCATTGCGTGGAATTTGAAGGGGTGGGGCATGCGCCCACCTTCGTCGCAGCAGGGCAGGTGGCCTTGCTGTGCCGGTTCTTATGGGGAGAAGAGCGCTTGCCAAGCACCATGAATCTTGCCGAGCAGGCCAGGGAGAGTGACGAATGAAGACTGCCAGCAGCGAGGCCGCCGTGCAGGCGCCTTCGCCCGGCGCAGCCGCGCCGGGCCAGGTGCCGTCGGTGCTGCCGCACCTGATCACGGCCACGTCGCAGACCCTGCCCGAACAGGTCAACGCGCTGGCGCGCGCGCGCAGCTTTGCCGAGCCGCTGATCGCCACCGAGACCATGGAGTCCGGTGAGAACACCATGGCCCATGCCGATGCGGTGGCTGCCATCCTCAAGACCATCGGCGGCTCCGAAACCATGCAGGCGGCGATCTATCTGGTGCATGCCAGCGTGCACCTCAATCGCCCGCAGGAAGTGATCGCCAAGGCCTTTGGCGAGAATTTCGCCACCCTGGCCGTGGAAACCAACAAGCTCATGCGTGTGCAGGAGCAGGCGCGCAGTGCAGAGCTGGGCGGCCAGTACCTGGACGATGAGGCCACGCAGACCGAGAACGTGCGCAAGATGCTGCTGGGTTTCTCGCGCGACCTGCGCGTGGTGCTGCTGCGGCTGGCGTCGCGCCTGCAGACGCTGCGCTATTACGCAGCCAGCAAGCGCCCGGTCTCGCCCGGCATTGCGCGCGAGGCGCTGACGGTGTTTGCGCCGCTGGCCAACCGGCTGGGCATCTGGCAGATCAAGTGGGAGCTGGAGGATCTGTCCCTGCGCTTCCTGGAGCCCGAGACCTACCGCGAAGTGGCCCGCCTGCTCGATGAAAAGCGCGTGGAGCGTGAAGCCTATATGGAGCAGATGCGCGCACGGCTGGAGGCCGACCTGCGCGCGCACAGCATCAGCGCCACCGTGCAAGGCAGGCCCAAGCACATCTACAGCATCGTCAAGAAGATGCGAGGCAAGTCGCTGAACTTCGACCAGGTCTTCGACATCCGCGCCATGCGTGTCGTCGTGCCCACGATCAAGGACTGCTACGCCACCCTGTCCTGGGTGCACGAGCAGTTCACGCCCATCGAGGCGGAATTCGACGACTACATCGCCAAGCCCAAGCCCAACGGCTACCAGTCGCTGCACACCGTGGTGCGCGACGAGACGGGCCGCGCCATCGAGATCCAGATCCGCACCCAGGCCATGCACGACCATGCCGAGCACGGCGTGGCCGCCCACTGGGCCTACAAGGAGGCGGGCACCAAGGGATACGCGGGTGTCACGGCCAGCAGCGAGTACGACGCCAAGATTGCCGTGCTGCGCCAGTTGCTGGCCTGGGGCAGCGACCTGGCGGGCGCCCACCATCGGGGCCTGTTCGAGGACCGCATCTACGTGCTCACTCCCGATGCGGCCGTCATTGAGCTGCCGCAGGGCGCGACGCCCGTGGATTTCGCCTATTCGGTGCACACCAGCCTGGGGCACCGCTGCCGCGGTGCGCGCGTGGACGGCGCCATGGTGCCGCTGAACACGCCGCTGCAAAACGGCCAGACCGTGGAGATCACCACGGTCAAGGAGGGGCGCCCCTCGCGCGACTGGCTCAACGCCGACCTCGGCTACCTGACCAGCAACCGTGCCAAGGCCAAGGTGCGTGCCTGGTTCAATGCCCAGGCCACGCACGAGACCGTGGCGCGCGGCCGCGAGGCGGTCGAGAAACTGCTGCAGCGCGAGGGCAAGACGGCCGTCAAGCTGGAGGAGCTGGCCGTTCAGCTCGGCTTCAAATCGGCCGATGCCTTGTTCGAAGTCGTCGGCAAGGATGAATACTCGCTGCGCAACATCGAGACCGTGCTGCGACCGGCCGAGGCGGAGGAGGAAGTCGAGGAATTCTCCCCGGTGCGCAAGGCACGTGGCACGGACTCGCCCAAGGGCGGCGTGCTGGTCGTGGGCGTGGATTCGCTGATGACGCAGTTGGCCAAGTGCTGCAAGCCTGCGCCGCCGGACGACATCCGGGGCTTTGTCACGCGCGGCAAGGGCGTGAGCGTGCACCGCTGCGACTGCTCCAACTTCCGTGAAATGGCAGCGCGCAATTCCGAGCGCGTGATCGACGTGGCCTGGGGCCAGCCCAAGGCGGCGGCCGTGGCCTCGGCCGTCTACCCGGTCGATGTGTCCGTGGAAGCGGCCGACCGGCAGGGCCTGCTGCGCGATATCTCCGAAGTCTTTGCGCGGGAGAAGACCAATGTCATCGGCGTGCAGACCCAATCCGTCAAGGGAACGGCCTGGATGACCTTCACCGTGGAAGTGGCCGATTCCGGTCGCCTCAACAAGGTGCTGGGTATCGTGGCCGCCGTGGCGGGCGTGCGTTCGGCACGGCGGCGCTGAGCCTGTTCGGGTATTTTTGTCGGAGTCCTGGAAAACCCGTGCTAGAATCACTTTCTCGAACAAACACAGGCGCGTAGCTCAGCTGGTTAGAGCACCACCTTGACATGGTGGGGGTCGTTGGTTCGAGTCCAATCGCGCCTACCAATTTTCCATTGCCAGATGGAATGCAAAAAGCCTTCTGATCACTCAGAAGGCTTTTTTGTTTGGTTTTTTTGTTTGTGCGCCCGCCAACGATGGGGAGACTTGCCGGTCAAGGAGGCGGGCAGGGCCCGCGCTCCTCTGTCAGGAGGTCAGGTGCCGACTCCGGCCTGTGCCTGCAGGTAGTCGTTTTGCAGCAGGTACATGCGGATGGCGTTGCGGTACTGGCCGTTGGCGAAGAACTCGTCGATCAGCACGCCTTCCTGCACGAATCCTATGCGCGCGTAGATGTGGATGGCCTTCTCGTTCTCCTGGTCCACATGGAGAAAGATCTTGTGCAGGTTGAGCGTCTTGAAGCCATAGTCCAGCGCCAGCCGCGTTGCCTGGGCTGCGATGCCCTGGCCCTGCTGCTCGGGGGCGATGATGATCTGGAATTCGGCGCGCCGGTGGATCAGGTCGATCTCCACCAGCTCGACGAGACCGGCGCGATCGCCCTGGTGCTCGACGATGAAGCGGCGCTCGGTCTGGTCGTGCACGTGCGCGTCGTAGAGCGCGGAAAGCTCGTCGAAGGTCTCGTAAGGCTCCTCGAACCAGTAGCGCATGATGGCGGCATTGTTGTTGAGCAGATGCACGGAGCGCAGATCTTCGCGCTCCAGGGGTCTCAGGCGGATGCTGTGATTCATGCGCTCATTGTGCGAGAGCCGCGGTATCCGGCTGCAGGCCACGGATTACCAGCCGGTAGATCAGATCGGCCGCCGTGTCGTAGTCGTCGGCGGTCAGTTCCGGCCGGCCCAGCAGCAGCGCGAACTGGGCCTGCTGGTCGGCGTAGGCCTGGGTCACGGACCAGAGGATGAACATCAGGTGGGTGAAATCCACGCGGGCAATCTTGCCCTGCGCCACCCAGCGCTCGAAGGCCTGCACGTCGGCTGCCAGCGCCGGGCCTACCTGGCTCGATATGGCCTGCCCGAAGCGGGGCGCGCCGGCCATCACCTCGCGCGTGAAGACACGGGAGCCATGGGGCCGCTCGCGCGAGGACTGCAGCTTGGCCCGGATGTAGATGCGCAGGGCCTCCGCCGGGTCGTCGCCGCGCAGCAGGTCGGACATGCCGGCCAGCCACTGCGTCAGCACATCGCCCAGCACGCGCAGATACAGCTCCTCCTTGCTGGCGAAGTAGTACAGCAGGTTGTGGCGGCTGAGGCCGGCGTCGTGCGCGATCAGTTCCAGCGATGCGCCTTCGAAGCCGTATTGCGCAAAGTGCAGTTCGGCCGTCTGCAGGATGTTCAGCTCCTTGCGCAGCCGTGCAGCGGTGGGCTTGCGCGTGGCCGATCGGGCCTGGGAGGAGGGCGCATTGTCAGAAAGGGTTGCCATTGCGCAGATGGTAAGTGGAGATAAGTGGCGCCATTTTGGTGCGATTGTCTGGCATCTTTCTTGCTGACGACTTTCTGGGTGATTTTACTGATTGGTAAATTTTTTCACCCGCGTAAATTCCGTTCCACCCCCAGTGCGCCCGACAAGAGGCGTCACTTGCACATGCGAGGACCACGATGAAACCTCCGAAGACTGTGTTGCTGGATCCGGGGCCTTGCAGGAGTTCCTCCTGCGGGCCGCCTTGCGTTGTCCGAGATGGCCCGGCATGGCCCTGCATGCCGTGTCCCCCTTCACGCCCTCAATCCTGACTCTGGAGGATGCACCATGGATAGCCCCTCGCACCGCGCCTGCGGCATTGCCGCCGGCCGCCTGAACCTGGCCGACTACGCGGCCAATTTCTCCGACGCCCACCCCCCGCTGAACCGCGCCCAGGCCCTGATCGAGGCCGAGCGCTGCTACTACTGCTATGACGCGCCGTGCACCACGGCCTGCCCCACCAGCATCGATGTGCCGGCCTTCATCGCCCGCATCGCCCAGGACAACGTCCGTGGCGCGGCGCGCGAGATCCTGACGGCCAACCCGCTGGGCGGCATGTGCTCCCGTGTCTGCCCCACGGAGCAGTTGTGCGAGCAGGCCTGCGTGCGCAACACCCAGGAAGACAAGCCGGTCGAAATTGGTGCACTGCAACGCTATGCGACCGATGCCTTCATGGCCTCCGGTGGTGCACCGCTGTTCCAGCGTGCCGCCGCCACGGGCCGCAAGGTGGCCGTGGTCGGAGCTGGCCCTGCCGGCCTGACATGCGCGCACCAATTGGCGCTGCAGGGCCACGAGGTGGTGCTGTTCGACGCCCGGCCCAAGCTGGGCGGGCTCAATGAATACGGCCTGGCCAGCTACAAGACCCCCGGTGATTTTGCGCAAAAGGAAATCGACTGGCTGCTGTCCGTGGGCGGGATCACGCCGCGCAACAACCAGCGGCTGGGACGAGATTTCACGCTGGATTCGCTGCTGGCAGAGCATGACGCCGTATTCCTCGGCCTGGGCCTGGCGGGCGTCAATGCGCTGGGCGCGGCCGAGCCGCAGGCCGAAGGCTTGCGCAATGCGGTGGACTTCATTGCCGACATCCGCCAGACGGCCGACAAATCCACGGTGCCGGTGGGCCGGCGCGTGGTGGTGATCGGCGGCGGCATGACGGCGGTGGATGCGTCCGTGCAGGCCCGGCTGCTGGGCGCCGACGAGGTCACCATGTTCTACCGCCGGGGCAAGGATGCGCTGTCTGCCTCCTGGGTGGAGCAGGAATGGGCGCAGACCCATGGCGTCAACCTGCGGCTGTGGGCCGCGCCCCAGGAGATCCTGGTGCAGGACGGCAAGGTCTGCGGCGTGCGCATGGCCTGCACCCGCATGGAGGGCGACAGGCTGCAGGTGACGCAGGAGGTGTTCGACGTGCCTGCCGACATGGTGCTCAAGGCCATTGGCCAGACCTATGTCGCCACGCCGGCGGGCGCGGCCATTGCCTTGCGTGACGGCCGTATCGACACCGACGACGAAGGCCGCACCAGCGTGCCGCGCGTGTGGGCCGGCGGCGACTGCCGCGCCGGTGGTCAGGACCTGACCGTGCAGGCGGTGGAGCACGGCAAGGTCGCCGCGCGAGCCATGCACCAGGCGCTGACCAGCGCCGTGGCGGCCGGGGTTTGAGCGGCTGTGCCCGCGCTTTTCAAGGAGCATCGACATGGCAGACATCAGCAGCCGCTTTCTGGGCATTTCCAGCCCCAATCCGTTCTGGCTGGCCTCGGCACCGCCCACGGACAAGGAGATCAACGTCACCCGCGCATTCGAGGCCGGCTGGGGCGGCGTGGTGTGGAAGACGCTCGGCGAGGACCCGCATGTGGTCAACGTGAACGGGCCGCGCTACTCCACCCTCATGGCGCAGGACCGGCGCGTGATGGGCCTGAACAACATCGAGCTGATCACCGACCGGCCGCTGCGCACCAACCTGGAGGAAATGACCCGCGTGAAGAAGGCCTGGCCTGACCGCGCGCTGATCGCCTCGCTGATGGTGCCCTGCGTGGAGGAAAGCTGGAAGCGCATCCTGCCCATGGTGGAGGACACCGGCGCCGACGGGCTGGAGCTGAACTTCGGCTGCCCGCACGGCATGAGCGAGCGCGGCATGGGCGCGGCCGTGGGCCAGGTGCCCGAGTACATCCAGATGGTCACGCAGTGGTGCAAGCAGTACAGCCGGCTGCCGGTGATCGTGAAGCTCACGCCCAACATCACCGACGTGCGCTTTCCCGCGCGGGCGGCCAAGGCCGGCGGGGCGGATGCGGTGTCCCTGATCAACACCATCAACTCGCTGATGGGCGTGAACCTGGACACCCTGGTCATGCACCCCAGCACCGACGGCCAGGGCTCGCACGGCGGCTACTGCGGCCCGGCCGTCAAGCCCATCGCCCAGAACATGGTGGCCGAGATCGCGCGCGACCCGCAGACAGCGGGCCTGCCCATCTCGGGGATCGGCGGCATCACCACCTGGAAGGACGCGGCCGAATACATCGCGCTGGGATGCGGCAATGTCCAGGTATGCACGGCGGCCATGGTCTACGGCTTTCGCATCGTGCAGGACATGTGCGACGGGCTGTCCAACTACATGGACGCGCACGGCTTTGCGCGCATCGAGGACTTCCAGGGCCGGGCCGTGCCCACGGTCAGGGACTGGAAGGACCTCAACCTCAACCACATCGACAAGGCCGTCATCAACCAGGACAGCTGCATCCAGTGCGGGCGCTGCCACGTGGCCTGCGAGGACACCTCCCACCAGGCCATCACTTTCAGCAAGGAGGGCGGTGTGCGCCGCTTCGAGGTGGATGACACCGAATGCGTGGGCTGCAACCTGTGCGTGTCCATCTGCCCCGTGCCCGAGTGCATCACCATGCGCAGCCTGCAGCCGGGCGAGGTGGACCCTCGCACCGGCCAGACGGTCACCGGGGAGTATGCGAACTGGACTACGCACCCGAACAACCCTATGCGCCAGGCCGTGACGGCGCAGGGCTAGAGGGGGCATTGCGGCAGGTCGGCGCACGGCCCGCATCCGGGCCGACCTGGCACGAAATGCGCTTGATGGAAACGGTCAGACCCTGGATCAGCAATGGATTGGTGATTTCTCTCTTCGAGAAGGAGCTTCGCAATGTCGCATGCCCCGCATTCCGGTGAGTCCGCAGGCAGCCTGTGGAACCACGACCTCGCACCCACGCTGCCGAGCCAGCGCACCTGGACCTGGTACCACTTCGCCGCCCTGTGGATAGGCATGGTGATGTGCATCCCGGCATACACGCTGGCCGCCAGCATGATCACGAACGGCATGTCGTGGTCGCAGGCGGTGATGACGGTGTTCCTGGGCAATCTCATCGTGCTGATTCCCATGCTGCTCATCGGCCATGCCGGGGCCAGGTACGGCATTCCTTTCGCTGTGCTGGCCCGTGCCTCGTTCGGCACCCACGGCGCCAAGCTGCCGGCCATGCTGCGGGCCCTGGTGGCCTGTGGCTGGTACGGCATCCAGACCTGGTTCGGCGGCATGATGATCTACACCCTGCTGGGCGTGCTGCTGGGCCATCCGCTGGAAGGCGAGAAGATCGCTGGCCTGGGCATCAATGTGGGGCAGCTGGTGTGCTTTCTGGTGTTCTGGGCGATCCAGTTCTACTTTGTGGTGCATGGCATCGAGTCCATCCGCAAGCTGGAGACCTGGACAGCGCCGCTCAAGATCCTGATCTGCTTCGTGCTGCTGGGATGGGTCTACCAGAAGGCCGGCGGCTTCGGCCCCATCATGGAGCAGCCTTCGCAGTACGCGCCGGGCGGCCCCAAGGCGGGCCAGTTCATGTCGGTGTTCTGGCCGTCGCTGACAGCCATGGTGGGCTTCTGGGCCACGCTGGCCTTGAACATTCCGGACTTCACGCGCTTTGCCAAGTCGCAGAAGGACCAGGTAGTGGGCCAGGCCATCGGCCTGCCCGTGCCCATGGGGCTGCTGGCCATGCTGGCGGTGGTGGTGACATCGGGCACCGTGGTGATCTACGGCAAGGCCCTGTGGGACCCCGTGGATGTCGCCAGCCGCATGACGGGCGCGGCCGTGCTGATCGCGCTGATCGTGCTGCTGATCGACACCGTGAGTGTGAACCTGGCGGCCAACCTGGTCGGGCCGGCCTATGACTTCTCCGCCCTGGCGCCCAGGAAGATCAGCTACCGCGTGGGCGGCTACATGACGGTGGCCATTGCCATCGTGATGATGCCCTGGAAGATCCTGGAATCGACCGAGGGCTACATCTTCACCTGGCTGATCGGCTACTCGGCACTGCTGGGGCCGATCGCGGGCATTCTGATGGTGGACTACTTCCTGGTGCGCAAAAAGCAGCTGGTGGTGGAAGACCTGTACAGGGAAGAGGGCGTCTACCGCTACTCCAACGGCTGGAACTGGGTGGCCGTGGCCGCCTTCGCCCTGGGAGTGGCGCCCAACCTGCCCGGCTTCCTGCACGCAGCGTTCCCCGCTGCATTCCCGAACGTGGGTGATTTCTTCAAGCATGCCTATGACTACGCATGGTTCATCGGCCTGTTCATTGCCGGCGTGGTCTACCGCATCGGCATGGCAGGCCAGGTGACCAAGGGCGCGCCCGCGCTGAGCAAGGCATAGGCCGGACCAACCAACAGGAGGCATGACGCTATGGGTCAATCACAGGGTTCGGTATGGGTGCGTGGCGGCACGGTGGTGAATGCAGACCGGCAGGAGAAGGCCGATGTGCTGTGTGTGGATGGGACGATTGCGGCCGTGGGGCTGGATGTGGCGGCCCTGGTGCCGGGCGGGGCGCAGGTGATCGATGCCTCGGGGCAGTTCGTCATGCCCGGCGGCATCGATCCGCACACCCACATGCAACTGCCCTTCATGGGCACGGTCACGGCCGATGACTTCTACACCGGCACGGCGGCGGCGCTGGCCGGTGGCACCACCAGCATCATCGATTTCGTCATTCCCGATCCGCAGGAGCCGCTGCTGGACGCCTACCGCAAATGGCGCGGCTGGGCCGAGAAATCGGCGGCGGACTACTCCTTCCACGTGGCCGTCACCTGGTGGAGCGACAGCGTCCATGCCGACATGGGCACGCTGGTGCGAGAGGAGGGCATCAACAGCTTCAAGCACTTCATGGCCTACAAGAACGCCATCATGTGCGACGACGAAACGCTGGTGAACAGCTTCAAGCGCGCGCTGGAGCTGGGCGCCATGCCCACGGTGCATGCCGAAAACGGCGAGCTGGTCTACCTGCTGCAGCAGGAAGTGGCCAAGATGGGCATCACCGGGCCCGAGGGCCATCCGCTGGCCCGTCCGCCCATGGTGGAGGCCGAGGCGGCCAACCGCGCCATCGCCATCGCCGGCGTGCTGGGCGTGCCCATCTACGTGGTGCATGTCAGCTGCACCGAGGCGGCGCAGGCCATTGCCGCGGCCCGTGCACGCGGCCAGCGCGTGTATGGCGAAGTGCTGGCCGGCCATCTGGTGATCGACGAAAGCGTGTACCGCGACCCCGACTTTGCCAAGGCGGCAGCCCATGTGATGAGCCCGCCCTTCCGTGCCAAAGGCCATCAGGAGTCCTTGTGGCAGGGCCTGCAGTCGGGCCAGCTGCACACCACGGCCACCGACCATTGCACCTTCTGCGCCGCGCAGAAAGCCATGGGCCGGGACAACTTCGCCAAGATCCCCAACGGCACCGGCGGCGTGGAGGAGCGTCTGGCCGTGATCTGGGATGCGGGCGTGAACACCGGCCGGCTGACGCCCAGCGAATTCGTGGCCATCACCTCGGCCAACACGGCCAAGCTTTTCAACATCTATCCGCGCAAGGGCCTGGTCGGCGTGGGCGCCGATGCCGATCTGGTCGTCTGGGACCCTGCTGCCACGCACACCCTGTCGGTCAGGACCCAGCGCTCCAAGGGCGACTACAACATCTTCGAGGGGCGCACCGTACAAGGCATGCCCAGCCACACCATCAGCCAGGGCGTGGTGGCCTATGCGCAGGGCGATCTGCGTGCCGAGAAGGGCAAGGGGCGCTATATCAAGCGCCCTGCCTTCGGCCCCAACTTCGATGCGGTGCAACGCCGCGCCGCCACGCTGCAGCCCACGGCCGTGGCGCGCTGAAGCCCGCATGACAAGGAGACCGCAATGGATACAGATACCCAAGTGAAGCAGGACATCGCGCAGCTGCGCGTCAACGGAAGCCGGCTGTGGGATTCACTCATGGAGCTGGCGCAGATCGGCGCCACGCCCAAGGGCGGCGTCTGCCGCCTGACGCTGACCGACCTGGACCGCCAGGGCCGTGATCTGGTGACCCGCTGGGCGCGCGAGGCGGGCATGACGGTAACCATCGACAAGATCGGCAACGGCTTCATGCGCCGGCCCGGGCGCGACAACAGCCTGCCGCCCATCATGACGGGCAGCCACATCGACACCCAGCCCACGGGCGGCAAGTTCGACGGCAACTACGGCGTGCTGGCGGGGCTGGAGGTGGTGCGCACGCTCAACGACCACGGCATCGAGACCGAAGCGCCCATCGAAGTGGCCTTCTGGACGAACGAGGAAGGCTCGCGCTTCGTGCCGGTGATGATGGGCTCGGGCGTGTTCGCCAAGGCCTTCACGCTGGAGCATGCCTATGCAGCCACCGACTCCGAAGGCAAGACCGTCAAGGGCGAGCTAGAGCGTATCGGCTATGTGGGCAGCCAGGAACCGGGAGACCACCCGATCGGCGCCTACTTCGAATCCCATATCGAGCAGGGCCCGGTGCTGGAGGACAACGCCAGGACCATTGGCGTGGTTACCGGCGTGCTGGGCATCCGCTGGTATGACTGCGTGGTCACGGGCATGGAGGCCCATGCCGGCCCCACGCCCATGGCCCTGCGCAAGGATGCGCTGCAAGTGGCCGCGCAGCTGATGCAGGAAGTGGTGGCCTGCGCCCACCGCCATCCGCCCCACGGGCGCGGCACCGTGGGCATGGTGCAGGTCCATCCCAACAGCCGCAACGTGATCCCGGGGCAGGTCAAATTCAGCATCGACCTGCGCAACGCCACCGATGCCGACTGCGAAGCCATGGACGCCGACATCCGCGCAGTGGCCGACCGCATCAGCCGGGAGACGGGCCTGCCCATAGCGATCAACCTGGTGTCCAGCTACCCCGCCCAACCCTTCCATGCCGACTGCGTGGATGCGGTGGCGCGCGCCGCCAAGGCCCTGGGCTACTCGCACATGCCCGTCGTCTCGGGCGCCGGGCATGATGCGGTCTACATGGCGCGGCTGGCGCCGGCCGGCATGGTCTTCATCCCCTGCAAGGACGGCATCAGCCACAACGAGATCGAGGACGCCACGCCCGCGGACATCACCGCAGGCTGCAATGTGCTGATGCACGCCATGCTGGAACGCGCCAGGGTGGCGGGTTGATCCAAAAAACTGCGCAACTTGCCCGGAAGCCCTGTTTTGCACTGCTATACTTGCGGCTTCAACAAACGACAGGCGCGTAGCTCAGCTGGTTAGAGCACCACCTTGACATGGTGGGGGTCGTTGGTTCGAGTCCAATCGCGCCTACCAAACAAAGCAGTCTCACCAGGGGCTGCAAAAAAGAAATCCCGCTTCAAGCGGGATTTTTTTTGCCCCAACGGTTGCATGGCGGCCATTTGCCGTGTCGCATGCGTTGATCCCCATCAGGGTTACTGCTGCGCCGGGTGCTGCAGGTGCTGCCTAGAATCTGTTGCAGTGCAATAGCCGATTGCCCGCATGAGCCGGTGCAAGCAGGCGCAAACAGGTACAGCAGGTACAAGAGGAGAAGCATTGCAATGCAAGAGACGACAACAGCCGCCGCCCCCAGCGCCCAACGCGTGATCAAGAAATACCCCAACCGCCGTCTCTACGACACCAACACGTCCTCCTACATCACGCTGACGGAAGTCAAGCAGCTCGTGATGGGCAACGAGCCCGTGGTGGTCAAGGACGCCAAGACGGGCGAAGACCTCACGCGCAGCATCCTGCTGCAGATCATTCTGGAAGAAGAGGCGGGCGGCGCGCCCATGTTCTCCGAGACCGTGCTGGCCAACATCATCCGTTTCTACGGCCACGCCATGCAGGGCTACATGGGCTCCTACCTGGAAAAGAACGTGCAGATGTTCACCGACTTCCAGAACAAGCTCGCCGAGCAGGCCCAGGGCACCTCGCCCGAGGCCTGGAGCCAGTTCATGCGCATGCAGCCGCCCGCCATGCAGAACATGATGAGCAGCTATATGGAGCAGTCGCAGAACATGTTCGCCCAGATGCAGGAGCAGATGCAAAAGCAGACCGAGCAGATGCTGGGCGCGCTCGGGATCAAGCGCAATAGCTGAGCTTGCAGGGATAAGTTCGGGGGCGGTTTACCAAGTTCGCGCAGAACTGGGACAATATCGCCCCTATGACCCCCACGAGCGACGCAACAACCATGACAACCCCTGCCGGCGCGGCCGCTCCGCGCGTGGGCTTCGTCTCCCTCGGGTGCCCCAAGGCACTCACGGACTCCGAACTCATCCTTACCCAGCTCAGCGCCGAGGGCTACCAGACCTCCAAGACCTTCGAGGGCGCTGACCTGGTGATCGTCAACACCTGCGGCTTCATCGATGACGCCGTGCGCGAGAGCCTGGACACCATTGGCGAGGCGCTGGCCGAGAACGGCAAGGTCATCGTCACCGGCTGCCTGGGCGCCAAGGCGGGCAAGGATGGCGGCAACCTGATCCAGGAAGTGCACCCCAGCGTGCTGGCCGTGACCGGGCCGCACGCCACGCAGGAGGTGATGAACGCCGTCCACACCCATCTGCCCAAGCCGCACGATCCCTTCATCGACCTGGTGCCGGGCGCCTTTGGCGAGGCGGGCATCAAGCTCACGCCCAGGCACTACGCCTACCTGAAGATTTCCGAGGGCTGCAACCACCGCTGCACCTTCTGCATCATCCCTTCCATGCGCGGCGATCTGGTTTCGCGTCCGGTGGGCGATGTGCTCAAGGAGGCGCGTGCGCTGTTCGAGGGTGGCGTCAAGGAGCTGCTGGTGATCAGTCAGGACACCTCGGCCTATGGCGTGGACGTGAAGTACCGCACGGGCTTCTGGGACGGCAAGCCGGTGAAGACACGCATGCTCGAACTGGTGCAGACGCTGGCCGAGATCGCCGAGCCCTATGGCGCCTGGGTGCGCCTGCACTATGTCTACCCGTACCCCAGCGTGGACGAGATCATTCCGTTCATGGCCACGGGCCGCGTGCTGCCCTATCTGGACGTGCCCTTCCAGCACAGCCATCCCGATGTCTTGAAGCGCATGAAGCGCCCCGCCAACGGTGAAAAGAACCTGGAGCGCCTGCAGCGCTGGCGCGAGATCTGTCCCGACCTGGTGATCCGCTCCACCTTCATCGCCGGCTTCCCCGGCGAGACGGAGCAGGAGTTCGAGCACCTGCTGCAGTTCCTGCGCGAGGCGCAGATCGACCGTGCGGGCTGCTTTGCCTACAGCCCGGTCGAAGGCGCTGCCGCCAACGAGATTCCCGGCATGCTGCCCCTGGAAGTGCGTGAGGAGCGCCGCGCGCGCTTCATGGCCGTGGCCGAAGAGGTTTCCACTGCGCGCCTGCAAAAGCGCGTGGGCCAGACGATGCAGGTGCTGGTGGACAAGTCCGTGGGCCTGGGCAAGAAGGGTGGCGTGGGCCGCAGCTATGCCGATGCCCCCGAGATCGACGGCCTGGTGCACCTGCTGCCGCCCGAGAAGGCCAGCAAGACCTACAAGGTGGGCGACTTCGTGAAGGCGCGCATCGTGGGCACGCAGGGTCACGACCTGGTGGGCCAGCCCGTGTAAGCCTGCCGCTCTGCCATCTCCCGAAAACGGGCAAGGTTCTCCTTGCCCGTTTTTTTGTCTTTTCCGGACCAGTGCCTGATATCGATCAAGGCGGCCGGAGCTCTTCGCTGAAATGCTGTACCTACTTTGACGCAAAGAAAGGATGGCGCGAATGAACAGGACCATGAAGGCCGCCGTGGTGCGGGAGTTTGGCAAGCCGCTCACCATCGAGGAAGTCCCGGTGCCCAGGCCCGATCCCGGCCATGTGCTGGTGAAGATTGAGGCCTGCGGCGTCTGCCATACCGATTTGCACGCGGCGCAGGGCGACTGGCCCGTCAAGCCCAATCCGCCCTTCATTCCCGGCCACGAAGGCGTGGGCTACGTGGCCGCCGTGGGCGCGGGCGTCACCCACGTGAAGGAGGGCGACCGCGTGGGCATTCCGTGGCTGTACACGGCCTGCGGCCATTGCGAGCATTGCCTGGGTGGCTGGGAGACGCTGTGCGAGCAGCAAAAGAACACCGGCTACTCCGTCAACGGCGGCTTTGCGCAGTACGCGCTGGCCGATGCCAATTTCGTGGGCCTGCTGCCCGGCAGCGTGGACCTGATCGAGATCGCGCCCGTGCTGTGCGCGGGCGTCACGGTCTACAAGGGCCTGAAGGTCACCGACACCAGGCCCGGCAACTGGGTGGTGATCTCGGGCATCGGCGGCCTGGGCCACATGGCCGTGCAATATGCCAAGGCCATGGGCCTGAACGTGGCGGCGGTGGACGTGGATGACGACAAGCTGGCGCTGGCCAGGCGCCTGGGCGCACAGGTCACGGTCAATGCCATGACCACGGACCCTGCGGCTTACCTGAAAAAGGAGATTGGCGGCGCGCACGGCGCCCTGGTCACGGCGGTCTCGCCCAAGGCCTTCGAGCAGGCGCTGGGCATGGTGCGGCGCGGCGGCACGGTATCGCTCAACGGCCTGCCGCCCGGCAGCTTCCCGCTGCCCATCTTCAACATGGTGCTCAGCGGCGTGACGGTGCGCGGCTCCATCGTGGGCACGCGGCTGGACCTGCAGGAGTCGCTGGATTTCGCGGCCATGGGCAAGGTCAAGGCCACCGTGTCCACCGACCGGCTGGAGAACATCAACGACATCTTCGCGCGCATGCATGAAGGCAAGATCGAAGGGCGCGTGGTGCTGGACCTGAACGCCTGACGCTTTGCCCACCCCCAAAAAAACAGGCTTCCCTCGGGAAGCCTGTTTTGCATGGCGCACGCCTTACACCATGCGGCGGATCGGGCGCTTCTTCCACACCAGCTTGTAGTAGGCGGTCTGCAGGCACAGCGTCAGGGTGTAGGACAGCGGAAAGGCCATCCAGATTCCCATCAGCCCGAAGCTGCGGCTCAGCCACCATGCCATGGGCAGCTCCAGCACGGCGAGCACCGTGATGGTGATGGCCGTGGGAATGACCACATCGCCGCTGGCACGCATGATGGACGACAGGGCAATGAAGCAGCCCAGCAGCAGGCCGCTCCACAGCACGATGTACAGCAGCTCGATGGCCAGCACCAGCACCTGCTCGTCGGTGATGAACATGCCCAGCAGCGGCCGCGCGAACAGGCTGCCGATCAGGGCCAGGGCGGCACCCAGCACCAGGTTCATGCGTATGGCCGTGGCCGTGATGGCGCCCAGGCGCTCGCTGCGGCCAGCGCCGATGGCCTGGGCGCCGAGGATGGAGGCCGTGATGGCCACCGAAATGACCGGGAACTGCGCAAACGAGTTGATCTGGTTGACCGCACCATAGGCTGCCGTGGCGCTGGAGCCGAAGCCGTTGACCAGCGACACGACGACCAGCCCGGCCATGGACGAGGCGATCATCTGCACGCCCGTGGGAATGCCCACGCGCAGGATGCTCTTGAGCAGGGTCCGGTCAATGCGCATGGCCTTCCACAGCGCGGCATTGGGCGCCAGCGGGCTGGCTATGCGGCGCAGCCGCCAGCCCAGCCAGGCCAGGGCCAGGGTGAAGCCCAGGATCATGGACACGCCCGCGCTGGCCACGCCCAGGCGCGGCAGGCCGCCCCAGCCCGCAATCAGCGCCGGCGTGCAGACCAGGCCCGTGCCGGTGGAGATCAGCAGGGCCAGCATGGGCGAGACCGTGTCGCCCACGCCGCGCAGCAGCGAGGTGGCCAGCAGGAACACGAACAGCCCCGGCATGCCCAGCAGCACGATGCGCGAATACAGCGTGGCCTGCTCCATGATGTCGGGCGGCGTGCCCAGCAGACGCATCAGCGGCTCGGTGAACAGTCCGCCGAACAGGGCCACGACGGCGCCGAACAGCAGCCCTATGCACATGGCCGTGCCTGCGATGGCGCGCAGCTTGTCGTGCATGCGCGCACCGTAGGCCTGGCCTATCAGCACCGAGGAGCCTGCGCCCAGGCCGATCACGAAGGCGATGAAGAGAAACATCACCGGAAAAAAGGCCGCGACGGCCGCCAGGGCCTGCACGCCCAGCATCTGGCCGATGAAGACGCTGTTGATGGTGCCCGACAGCGACTGCAGGATATTGGCCAGGACCATGGGGCCCAGGAACACCAGGAAGGTGCGCCACAGCGGCTGGGTGCCGTGGGCGATGGGCGGCCCGGCGGGGCTGGATGCGGCAGGCGCAGCAGCCTGGGGCAGAGGTTCGTTAGGTTTCGTCATGTTGTGTCTGTTAATGCGACGAGAAAATGCAATGGAAGGCGGGGGCTTCAGTCCTGCGCTGGCGATGGCGGCGAGGACCAGGCAGCGCTGCTCAGTTGCTGCAGATAGCTTCGCACATCCTCGGGCCAGGTGGCGGTGTGCCTTGCAAAGGCGTCGGCCTGGTGTGCAAAGAGGGCGCGGCTGGCGTCCTCGAAATGGGGCAGGTCGCCCGCCATCTCGCTCATGAATCGGTAGGCGGCCTCGGTGGCGGCGCGCACGGCATCCTGTGCGGCATGCTTGCCACGCGCCTCGTCCACCAGTCTGCGCAGTGCGCCGGAGGCGCCGCCGGGCTGGCGGTTCAGCCATTCCCAGTGCCGTGGCAGCAATGTGACTTCGCGTGCCACCACGCCCAGCTTGGGGCGGCCCACGCTGCGCGGTGCGGCGGCTTGTCCGGGTGCGGGCGATGCGGCCAGTTCGCTGCGCCAGTCCAGGTCCAGCCGCATGCCGCTGTGGTCGTCGAAAACCCACAGCGGCGGCGCCGATCCGCTGCCTTGCGGCTGCTGTTCATGGCTTTGCAGGAACTGCAGGACGGCAGGCCTGTCCCCCTGCAGCAGGCGGCCATGGCCCTGGAAGATGGTGTAGCTGGGTGCGGGCTCGGCGCCCGCCATGCAAGAGTCGGTAGTCATGTGCTGGATATTAGCCGGGTAAAATCTGCAAGTCAATTAAACCCGGGTAAATATCTGCATGGATGCCGCGCGCCCAAAGAAAAAGCCCCTGGCAGAGACTGCCAGGGGCTTCGCAGAGGGAACTGCAGGCGTCGGTCAGACGCGCTTGCGGTACTCGCCGGTGCGGGTATCGATTTCGATCTTGTCGCCCTGGCTCACGAACAGGGGCACGGGCACTTCAAAGCCGGTGGCGATCTTGGCGGGCTTGAGCACCTTGCCCGATGTGTCGCCCTTGACGGCGGGTTCGGTCCAGGTGATTTCGCGTTCCACGGACGTGGGCAGTTCGCAGGAGATGGCCTTGCCGTCGTAGAACACGACTTCGGCCTGCATGCCGTCTTCCAGGTAGTTGATGGCGTCGCCCATGTTGGCGGCTTCCACTTCGTACTGGTTGTATTCGGCATCCATCCAGACGTACATCGGATCGGCGAAGTAGGAGTAGGTGCACTCCTTCTTGTCCAGGATCACGTTGTCGATCTTGTCGTCGGCCTTGAACACGACTTCGGTGCCCATGTTCGACAGCAGGGCCTTGAGCTTCATGCGCACGGTGGCGGCGCCGCGGCCACCGCGAGCGTATTCGGTCTTCAGGACGATCATCGGGTCCTTGCCGTGCATGATCACGTTGCCGGCGCGGATTTCTTGAGCGATTTTCATAGCTTGCTTGGCTGAGGTTGAAGCCGCTCAACAGGGCAGGCAAGCGAAGTCGCTGGGACGGTGCGCCTGCCGCAGTTCCGCGGCGGGTGCAACCCTGGTTGGTCGATGGCGGCCGGCTGGCGGTCGCCCGCAACGGCGCCTCCAGGGAGGCAAAACGTGCATTCTAGCTTTTTTCGGTCACGAAAGCTTGCAGCTGCTCAATCAATGGGGTCTGTTGCAGCAGCCGCGCGCGCGCGGCCAGTGCGCAGTCCTGCCATTGCCGCAGCAGCGCAGGCGTGATTGCGGGCAGGGTGCTTGCCGGTGCCATGCCGTTCCAGGCATGGTGGAAGGCGCGCAGGCTGGCCGGCGCCTGCAGCCAGTCCAGGAAGGCGTGTAGCTTGTCGTGGTGGGCGTCGTCGTGCTGGGGATAGATGTGCCAGACCAGGGGCTGGCCGGCCCACAGCGCGCGTACCAGCGAATCCTCGCCGCGCACCAGGTTCAGGTCGCAGGCCCAGAGCATCTCGTCGAACTGCGGCTGGGGGCAGGGCTGCAGCGCATGCTGTGTCACCGCACCGTGGTCTGCGGCGGGCACGCCGGCCATGGCCTGCTGCACCGCGGCTGCCGCGCGCCCGGGCGTCACCAGCAGATGCGTGGCCTGTGGTGCGGGCGGCGCAGCATGCAGCTGGCACAGCCAGTGCGGCAGGGCAGGGGGCTCGTAGCAGAACAGCGAGATGGCGCAATCGCCGGTGCCTATGCCGTGGCGTGTGCGCCAGGCCTGCCGGCCCCCGGAAGCAAAAGCCGCCTGGCGCGCGGCCAGGTCCGGCTCGCGCAGCAGGCCGCCCGTGGCGGCCGTGAAGCCCGGATAGAAGAACCAGCGCGTCAACCCCGCAGCCGGCCCCGACATCAGCGGCGAGGGCAGGCGGTGGCAGCGCTCCACATAGTCCTCTGCCGACAGGTATTCGAGGTTGATCCACAGCGGTGCGCGGCGCGCGATGGCCGCCAGAAAGGGCGGCGGAATCTCGCAGCCGAAGGCCTCGATGACCACATCGCCCACGGCCTGCGGAATGTCCTGCGCCTGCGTGGGCCAGCCGTGCATGCTGAGCCCGGCCGGGTGGGGCCGGGGCGCCATCCAGGCCAGGGCGCTGGCGTCGTCCATCCACAGCCGCACGCGCTGGCCGCGTGAGGCCAGGTCGGCCGCCGCGCGCCAGCACACGCCGATGTCGCCGAAGTTGTCTATGACCTGGCAGAAGATGTCCCAGGTCCGTGCAGCGGCCTGTTCTGGCAGAGGGGCCGGGGGGATGGGGTTGAAGGCAAGCATGGGAGTCAGGGTTCGCACAGGTGTTCGACCAGCAACTGCGCCACGGGCGGCAGGGCCTCCTGCGAGCGCACGCACAGCATCAGCTGGCGCTCGGCCCAGGGCTCGTCC
Source organism: Delftia sp. WY8 (assembly GCF_018437695.1). Lineage (NCBI taxonomy): Bacteria > Pseudomonadati > Pseudomonadota > Betaproteobacteria > Burkholderiales > Comamonadaceae > Delftia > Delftia sp. WY8. The sequence continues at coordinate 981,288 of NZ_CP049795.1, read as the reverse complement.
AGCGCAATGCAGCGCAGCGGCAGGGCGCCCAGGTACAGGCGGGCACTGCCTTCGGGCAGGATGCCGACGCCCAGGCCCGAGGCCACCATCAGGCACAGCGCGTCATAGCCCGTCACCTTCATGCGCAGCCGCGGCTGCAGGCCCAGGTCGGCGGCGGCGCGCGTGATCTGGTGGTTGAGCGCGCTGCCCGCGTGCATGCCCACCAGGTCATGGTCCAGCACCTGGGCCAGCCGCAGCGAGCGCCGGCGAGCCAGCGCATGGCCCTGGGGGACGATGACGATGAGGCGGTCGCGCCGGTAGGGGCGCAGGCGGATCTTCTCGCCGTAGCTGCCCTGGTTGAGGATGCCGATATCGGCCTCGTTGTCGGCCACGGCGCGCGCGATGTCGCTGCTCACCCGCTCCTGCAGGCGCACGTCCACATGCGGATGCTGGTCCAGGAAGCGCTGCAGCTGGGAGGGCAGGAACTGGGTGATGGCCGAGATGTTGGCCATCACGCGCACATGGCCGCGCAGGCCGCTGCCGTACTCGCGCATCTGCTCGCCGATGCCGTCCAGGTCATTGAGCACGCCGCGCGCCATGTTCAGCAGTGCATAGGCGGCGGCCGTGGGTACGCTGCCGCGGTTGCTGCGGGTGAACAGCTCCACCTGCAGCTGGCTCTCCAGCTCGGCCAGCCGCCGGCTGGCGGCCGAGGGGGCGATGTGTTCGCGTGCGGCGGCGCGGGCGATGGCGCTTTCCTCCATCACGGCCACGAACAGGCGCAGCGAAATCGGGTCGAGTTTCATGGGGTGGCGATTATCGCCCGGCCCCGCCCGACCGGGTTCTGCCATGCCGGTTTGCGATGGCAGCGTCGCGCTTGAGCGTTTTGCGGCCGGCGCGGACGGCGGCAAGATCGGCGCCGCGGCAATGCCATCGGAGGCCGGCCGCAGGAGACAAAGAGGAAGCGCTAACCCATGACACAACAGACAAGGCAGGCCCCCACACCCGGCGCGCTCAGCGGCGTGCGCGTGGTCGAGATGGGGCAATTGATCGCCGGGCCGTTCTGCGGCAAGACGCTGGGCGAGTTCGGCGCCGACGTGGTCAAGATCGAGGCGCCGGGCGCGGGCGATCCGCTGCGCAACTGGCGCCTGATCAAGAACGGCACCTCGGTCTGGTGGCAGGTGCAGTCGCGCAACAAGCGTTCGGTGGCGCTGGACCTGCGCCAGCAGGAGGGCCAGGACATCGCGCGGCGCCTGATCGCCGAGGCCGATGTGCTGGTGGAGAACTTCCGTCCCGGCACGCTGGAGGGCTGGGGCATGTCGCCCGAGCAGCTGCATGCGCTCAACCCCGGGCTGGTCATCCTGCGCATCTCGGGCTACGGCCAGACCGGCCCCTACCGCGACCTGCCGGGCTTTGGCGTGATCGGCGAGGCCATGGGCGGCCTGCGCCACCTGACGGCCGAGCCAGGCCGGGTGCCGGTGCGCGTGGGCGTGTCCATTGGCGACACGCTGGCCGCGCTGCATGGCGTGATCGGCGTGATGATGGCCCTGTACCACCGCAAGGTGAACGGCGGTGCCGGCCAGGTCATCGACGTGGCGCTGCATGAGGCCGTGTTCAACGTCATGGAAAGCCTGCTGCCCGAATACAGCGCCTTCGGTGCCGTGCGCGAGGCCGCAGGCAGTGCGCTGCCGGGCATTGCGCCGTCCAACGCCTATCCCTGCCAGGACGGCTGGGTGCTGGTGGCCGGCAATGGCGACTCCATCTTCAAGCGCCTGATGGCCACCATCGGCCGCCAGGACCTGGCCGACGATCCGCAACTGGCCGACAACGCGGGCCGCGTGGCGCGCATTGCCGAGATCGATGCCGTCATCGGCGGCTGGACGCGCACGCAGAGCGTGCAGGCCGTGATGGACCAGCTGGCCGCCGCACGCGTGCCGGCCGGCAAGGTCTACACGGCCAAGGACATTGCCGAGGACCCGCACTACCGCGCCCGCGACATGATCCTCAGCCAGCACACGCGCGACGGCGACGACATCGAGGTGCCGGGCATCGTGCCCAAGCTCTCGCTCACGCCGGGCACGGTGCGCACCAGCGCCCCCCATGTGGGCGACGACACCGACGCGGTGCTGGCCGAGGCCGGCCTCACGGCCGAACAGATTGCGTTGCTGCGCAGCAAGGGAGTGATCCAATGAACGCCGTCCACACCACGGATGTCTGGCAGGGCGCGGGCCGCCGCGTTTTCTTCAACGAGGTCGGCACGCGCGACGGGCTGCAGATGGAGCAGGCCTTCGTCCCCACCGAGGACAAGATCGCCCTGGTCAATGCGCTGTCGCAGGCCGGCCTGTCCAAGATCGAGGTCACGGCCTTTGTCTCGCCCACCGCCATTCCCGCGCTGCGCGACGGCGAAATCGTCATGCGTGAGATAGAGCGCCGCCCCGGCACCGTCTACACCGCCCTGGTGCCCAATGCGCGGGGCGCCGAGCGCGCCATCGAGGCGCGCACGGACGAACTCAACCTCGTCATGTCGGTCAGCGAGACCCACAACCTGTGCAACCTGCGCATGCAGCGCAGCCAGTCGTTCGCGGCGCTGGCCCAGGTCGTGGCCACGGCGCAGCAGGCGGGCGTGCCCGTCAACGTCTCGCTGTCATGCTGCTTTGGCTGCCCCATGGAGGGCGATGTGCCGCAGCAGGAAGTCTTCGGCTGGGTGCAGCGCTTTGCCGATCTGGGCGTGCAGGGCATCACGCTGTGCGACACCACGGGCATGGCCTTCCCGACCCAGGTGCGCGCCATGGTGGCCGCCTTCCGGCAGCGCTGGCCGCAGCTGGGCATGACCCTGCATTTCCACAACACGCGCGGCATGGCGCTGGCCAATGTGCTGGCCTCCATCGAGGCGGGCGGCGACCGCTTCGACGCCTCCATCGGCGGCCTGGGCGGCTGCCCCTATGCGCCGGGCGCCTCGGGCAATGCCTGCACGGAGGACATCGTCCACGCGCTGCAGCTCATGGGCTACGACACCGGCGTGGACCTGGCGCAGATCGTCGCGGCCGCGCGCAGCCTGCCCGCGCTGATCGGCCATGACACGGCCAGCCAGATCGCCAAGGCCGGCGCGCGGCTGGACCTGCACCAGCCACCGGCCGAGTTCGCAGCCATCCGCGAACGGGCTTTGGCCAAGGGCTGAGGCCGGCGCGCATTCTCATTCACAAGAACCGAGCAAACCAAGGAGACAAAGATGAAGAAGATTCAACGCAGACAGATCGCAGCCGTGGCCATGGCCATCGCAGGACTGGGCCTGGGCGGCACGGCCGCGCTGGCCCAGGGCGGCTACCCCGCCAAGACCATCACCATGATCGTGCCGGCCGCAGCCGGCGGCACCACCGACCTGGCCGCGCGCATGGCGGCCCAGGCGCTGGCGCCGGTGATCGGCCAGTCGGTGGTGGTGGACAACAAGGGCGGTGGCAACGGCTCCATCGCGGCCAGCCTGGTCAAGCGTGCCGAGGCCGATGGCTACACCCTGCTCATGCAGTACTCGGGCTACCACGTGATCTCGCCCCACCTGACCAAGACCCGCACCTGGGAGCAGGGCGACTTCCAGCCCGTGGCCAATGTGCTGTCGGCGCCGCAGATCATCGTGGTGCGGTCCGAGCTGCCCGTGAAGACGCTGGCCGAACTCGTGGCCTATGCCAAGGCCAACCCGGGCAAGCTGAACTACGCCTCTTCCGGCAACGGATCGCTGCAGCACGTGACCGGCGCCATGCTGGAGCAGCAGGCCGGCATCAAGATGGTCCACGTCCCCTACAAGGGCACGGGCCCCGCGCTGCAGGACCTGCTGGGTGGCCAGGTGGACCTGACCTTCGGCACGGCGCCGCCCTTCATGCCCCATGTGCAAAGCGGCAAGCTGCGCGTGCTGGCCGTCACCGGCACGCAGCGCCTGCCCAGCCTGCCTGATGCGCCCACCACGGCCGAGGCCGGCTACGCAGGCGTCAACGCCACCTCCTGGTTTGCCGTGTTCGCGCCCGCCGCCACGCCCAGGCCCGTGATCGACAAGCTCACGGCCGACCTCAAGAAGGTCGTGGAGAACCCGGCCTTCAAGCAAAAGGCGCAGGAGCAGGGCGCCACGGCCGACTACATGAACCCGCAGCAGCTCGGCGCCATGGTCAAGACCGACTGGGCCAACTGGGCCCAGGTGGTCAAGTCCTCGAAGATCGAGGCCGAGTAAGAGCCCGAGGGCCCGCAGGCCCGCTGCGGCGGGCCCGGGCAGCGGCCACAATAGGCGCATGTCCGAACCCCATTCCGATGAACTGCTGGCCCAGGTGGCAGCGCTGCCGGGCCTGCCCGGCGTCTACCGCTATTTCGACGCGGCAGGCGCGCTGCTGTACGTGGGCAAGGCCATCAACCTCAAGCGCCGCGTCTCCAGCTACTTCACCAAGAACCATGGCGGCACGCGCATAGGCCACATGGTGAGCAAGATCGCCCGCATGGAGACCACGGTGGTGCGCTCCGAGGCCGAGGCCCTGCTGCTCGAAAACAATCTGATCAAGACGCAGCAACCCAAGTACAACATCCTGTTCAGGGACGACAAGAGCTATCCCTATCTGAAGATCACCGGCGTGGCCGCGCGCGACGGCCGGGATGGCGAGCCGGCCCACCAGCTCTTCGCCCGCATGGCCTACTACCGCGGCGCCGTGGACAAGCGCCACCGCTACTTCGGCCCCTATCCCAATGCCTGGGCCGTCAAGGAAAGCATCCAGCTGCTGCAAAAGGTCTTCAGGCTGCGCACCTGCGAGGACACGGTCTTCGCCAACCGCTCGCGGCCCTGCCTGCTCTACCAGATCAAGCGCTGCTCCGGCCCCTGCGTGGACCTGATCTCGCCCGAAGCCTATGCGCTGGATGTGCGCAATGCCGAGGCCATGCTGCGCGGCGAGACCCAGGAACTGCTGCGCCAGCTGGAGGCCCGCATGATGGAGCACGCCGGGCGCATGGAATACGAGCAGGCCGCCGAGGTGCGCAACCAGATGACGGCACTGTCGCGCGTGCTGCACCAGCAGGTCATAGAAACCGCCGACGACCGCGACGTGGACATCCTCGCCGTGAAGGTGCAGGGCGGCCGCGCCTGCGTGAACCTGGCCATGGTGCGCGGCGGCCGCCACCTGGGCGACCGGCCGTACTTTCCCGCCAACCTGGGCGATGCCGCCTCGGTCTACGCCGGCGAGGAAGAGGCCAGTCTTGCCGAGTCCGCGCGGCCGGTCGAGGAGATCGTGCTGGAGGCCTTCATCGCCCAGCACTACACCGGCGTGGCCGTGCCGCCCGTGCTCATCGTCAGCCACCCGGTGGACAAGAAACTGCTGGCGCTGCTGAGCGAGCAAGGCGGCGTGCGCATCACCGCCGTGCAGCAGCCGCGCGAGCAGCGGCGCATCTGGCTGGAGATGGCGCAAAAAAACGCCGACATCCAGATGGCCCGCCTGCTGGCCGAAGAAGGCTCGCAGCAGGCGCGCACGCGCGCGCTGGTCGAGGCGCTGGACCTGGCCTGCGAGAACCTGGACGAACTCACCATCGAATGCTTCGACATCTCGCACACGGCGGGCGAGGCCACGCAGGCCTCCTGCGTGGTCTTCCATCACCACAAGATGCAAAGCAGCGAATACCGGCGCTTCAACATCGAAGGCATCACGGGCGGCGACGACTATGCCGCCATGCGCCAGGTGCTGACGCGCCGCTACAGCCGCGTGGCCGAGGCGCAAAGAGAGGCGGGCGGTGCCGAGCTCACCGGCAAGCAGCCGCAACTGCCGGACCTGGTGCTGGTCGACGGTGGCAAGGGCCAGGTCAGCATGGCGCGCGAAGTCTTCGAGCAGCTGGGGCTCGATGTCTCGCGCATCGTGGGCGTGGAAAAGGGCGAGGGGCGCAAGGTCGGCCTGGAAGAACTGGTCTTTGCCGACGGGCGCGAGAAGATCTACCTGGGCTACGACTCGGCCGCGCTGATGCTGGTGGCCCAGATCCGCGACGAGGCCCACCGCTTCGCCATCACCGGCATGCGCGCGGCGCGCGCCAAGGTGCGCGTGGGCGGCGGCAAGCTCGAGGAGATTCCGGGCGTGGGCCCCAAGAAGCGCGCGCGCCTGCTGCAGCGCTTCGGCGGCGTGCGCGGCGTGTCGGAAGCCACGGTGGAAGACCTGTGCAGCGTGGACGGCATCTCGGCTGCGCTGGCTGAAGATATCTACCGTGCATTGCATTGAAACGACTGTCCCGCGGGCTGCACCGCAGGCCCGCAAACAGAACCTCAAACACCAAGGTACGTGACACAATGGCGGCCATGTTTCTCACAATCCCCACCTTGATGACCTGTACGCGGATCGTCGCGATTCCGCTGATCGTCGGGGTGTTCTATGCGCCTTTCGACGTGGCGACCCGCAACCTGGTCGCCACGGTCATGTTCATCGTCTTCGCGGCCACCGACTGGCTCGACGGCTACCTGGCGCGCAAGCTCAACCAGACATCGGCCTTCGGCGCCTTCCTCGATCCCGTGGCCGACAAGTTCCTGGTCTGCGCCTCGCTGCTGGTGCTGGTGCATCTGCAGCGCACCGATGTGTTCGTGGCCCTGATCATCATCGGCCGCGAGATCGCCATCTCGGCCCTGCGCGAATGGATGGCCCACCTGGGCGCGGGCAAGAGTGTGGCCGTGCACATGCTGGGCAAGCTCAAGACCACGGCGCAGATGGTGGCCATCCCCTTCCTGCTGTACGACGGCCGGGTGTTCGGCATGATCGACACCGGCGTCTGGGGCCAGGTGCTGATCTGGGTGGCCGCCGTGCTCACCGTCTGGTCCATGGTGTACTACCTGCAAAAAGCCCTGCCCGAGATCCGCGCGCGGGTCACGCACTGAGGGCGTTGCGGATCGCTCCCCCAGCCCATGCGCCTGACATGCGGGGCGGTCTGAGGTGCTCTTCTTTTGGAAGCATATGAGTGAGGCAGGGCAGCTGCTGCAGCCTTGCCGGCGCGCAGCGCCAAGGCGCATTGCAGCACTGGCAAGGCCTGCGGCGGGCAAGTCCATTGTCAACCCTTGTCAATTCGTGAAGCCGCTAGCACCCGCTGCGCGCAAAAAACCGGCCGCAAAGCCAAAGCTGGCGCCAAAACCGCATAGAATCGTGCCCTGTCGTTGCGATGCACAGCGTGCATTGACACCTGGAAGGTCGATGGCTTTAATTCACCGATGCCTGCCCCGAGGCAAGCGTCGAACGGCAAGCCAGATTCCGTATCCGTCGCGCCGGGTTTCTGGTCGCGCCAAGTTGGTGGCCGCAGAGACATTCCATTCACTTATTTCTCCAGAGGCATCTTGTGAATAAAACCGAACTGATTGAGCACATCGCTAACAACGCCGACATCTCCAAGGCTGCGGCTGCTCGCGCACTGGATTCCACGATTGAGGCTGTGAAGAAAACCCTCAAAAAGGGTGGTACAGTGTCGCTCGTTGGTTTTGGTACATTCGCCGTTGGCAAGCGCGCCGCCCGCACGGGCCGCAACCCCCGCACCGGCGAGACCATCAAGATCAAGGCCGCCAAGGTTCCCAAGTTCCGTCCGGGCAAGGCATTGAAGGATGCCCTGAACTGACACCAGTCAAGGTGGGGTGCTTAGCTCAGTTGGTAGAGCGGCGCCCTTACAAGGCGTAGGTCGGCGGTTCGACCCCGTCAGCACCCACCAAGAACAAAAGGCGAACGAAAGTTCGCCTTTTCTATTTCTGCCACTGAAAGACAGACCATGTTCGAATCCATCCGCAAGCATTCCAAGTTCGTGATGATCTTGTTGTTCTTGCTGATCATTCCCTCGTTCATCTTCGTGGGGGTCAACCAGAACTACTTCACCGAATCCAGCGTGATCGTCGCGCGTGTGGATGGACATGAGATCAAACAGGCCGACTGGGAGAACGCGCACCGCATGGAAAGCGACCGCCTGCGCGCCGAGAACCCCAACGTCGACCCCAAGCTGCTGGATTCGCCGCAGGCGCGCTACGCCACGCTGGAGAAGATGGTGCGTGACCAGGTGCTGGCCGCTGCCGTGCAGAAGATGCACCTGGCCGCATCCGATGCACAGCTGGTGCGCACGCTGCAGGAGATTCCCGCGATTGCCGCGCTCAAGAAGCCGGATGGCTCCATGGATGCCGAAGCCTACCGCGCCCTGGTCGGATCGCAGGGCCTGACGCCTGAGGGCTTCGAGGCCAATCTGCGCCGCGAACTGTCCATGAACCAGGTGATGGGTGGCGTCACGGGCACGGCCTTTGCGACCGACGCCCAGGTCAAGCAGGCCATCGATGCGTTGTACCAGCGCCGCGAAGTGCAGGTGGCACGCTTCGAAGCCAGCGCCTACGCCAGCAAGGTCCAGCCCACCGAGGCCGACCTCAAGGCCTACTACGACGCCCACACCAGCCAGTTCCAGCAACTGGAGCAGGCCAAGGTGGAATACCTGCTGCTGGATGTGCCCAGCATCGAGGCCGGCATCACGCTGAGCGAAGACGATGTGCGTTCCTACTACAACCAGAACGCCGAGCGCCTGGCCGGTCCCGAGGAGCGCCGCGCCAGCCACATCCTGATCAACGCATCCAAGGATGCCCCCGCGGCAGAGCAGGAGAAAGCCAAGGCCAAGGCCGAGGAATTGCTGGCCGAGCTGCGCAAGGACCCCAAGCGCTTCGCCGAGCTGGCCAAGGCCAACTCGCAGGACGGCGGCTCCGCTGCATCGGGTGGCGACCTGGGCTACTTCGGCCGTGGTGCCATGGTCAAGCCGTTCGAGGACGCAGCCTTCGGCATGAAGGTCGGCGACATCAGCGACGTGGTGCACAGCGACTTCGGCTACCACATCATCTCGCTGGTGGACATCAAGAAGCCCAAGGCGCCGAGCTTCGAGCAGATGCGTCCCAAGCTGGAGGCTGAACTCAAGCAGCAGCAGGCGCAGCGCAAGTTCGCCGAACTGGCGGAAGGCTTCTCCAACGCGGTCTACGAGCAGTCGGACAGCCTGCAGCCCGTGGCCGAGAAGTTCAAGCTCACCGTGCAAAAGGCAGACCATGTGACGCGCCAGCCCGGCCCCAACGTCAAGGGCCCCCTGGCCAATCCCCGTTTCCTGGAGGCGCTGTTCTCCAGCGATTCGCTCAACAACAAGCGCAACACCGATGCGGTGGAGCTGGGTTCCAACCAGTTGGTGGCCGGCCGCGTGGTGGAGTACACGCCTGCCCGCACGCTGCCCATGGCCGAGGTCGGCGACAAGCTGCGCACCCTGTATGTGGCGCAAAAATCCGCCGAACTGGCCAAGGCCGATGGCGAAGCCAAGCTCGCCGCATGGAAGGCCAAGCCTGACGCGGCGCAATTGCCCGCAGCCAAGGTGATCAGCCGTGACCAGCCCGAAGGCCAGTCGCGCGAAGTGGTGGACGCTGCCCTGCGTGCGCCTACGGCCCAGCTGCCTGCGTGGACGGGTGTTGACCTGGGCGCGCAAGGCTATGCCGTGGTCAAGATCAACCGCATCGTCGAGCGTCCGGCCGATGATGCGCAGGCGGCTGCCGCGCAGAAGCAGGACTTCCTGCGAAGCTCGGCCGTGGCGGAAGCTATGGCATACTACGAGCTTCTCAAGAAACAGCTCAAGGTGCAGATCAAGGTCCCGCGCCCCTGATGAGGGAAATTTCTAGAAAAACAGAAATTTCAGAAATCAAGCAGTTTTTTGGAATAAAATAGCGTTCTTCTACGGTGGCTGTAGCTCAGTTGGTAGAGTCCAGGATTGTGATTCCTGTTGTCGTGGGTTCGAGCCCCATCAGCCACCCCAAATAAAAAAATCCCCAAAGCAGAAATGCTCTGGGGATTTTTGCTTTGGGCGGCAGGGGGACTGCTTGTGCCCGGCAGCTTGTCCCCGGCAGCTTCAGGTGCGCCGGACAAGGTCCCTGCCGGCTGTGGCTGCATGGAGGATGGCGCCATCCTGCCCTTTGCCCGCTTCCCTCGATGCGCCGTTGTTCATGCTGCACCCGATCCGTCACGCAACACCTGTTCCAAAGCATTTGTCTGCTGGTTTTTGGCATATAATCGAATGCTTCAACGGTGGCTGTAGCTCAGTTGGTAGAGTCCAGGATTGTGATTCCTGTTGTCGTGGGTTCGAGCCCCATCAGCCACCCCAAACAAGAAAATCCCCAGTGCAGAAATGCACTGGGGATTTTTGCTTTGGGCGCAAACTTTATCTTCCTCGGGCTGGAAGCAGACGGGATATTCGCATCGCCAATTGCGCTGCGGCTGGATTGCGGCCGCTCATGCTGCGGTGGATTTTCAGGCGCTTGGTGCGAGGCCTGCCTCCTGACTTCGGGACCTGCCGTATCGCCACCGTGGCCATGCCATGCCCGTTGCGCGGGCCGTCCCGCCGAGCTTGCGTGCACGGACGGCGGGCCGGGCTTGCTGGATGGGGTGTTGCGCTTTGCGCAGGTTTTTATAAGACAAGTCCTATATTTGCCCCATAACCTGTGTCAATAGGTGTTCCAAATTGCCTTTGCATTACGATTGCAAACATCAATCAAGAGCAATGGCGCAGGGCTTGCAGGCCTGTCGCATGGTTCCCCGGCAACGAGAAGCACGCTTGCATGAAAAACCCCGGTCACACGCGCAACGGCTGTCCAGGCGGCACATGGCAATGGCCCCGTGGCTTCACCCTCATCGAGATGATGGTGGTGGTGGCGCTGGTCGCGATTCTGGCCGCTCTGGCCGCTCCTTCCTTCATCGTCCAAATAGCCAACCAGCGCGTCAGCTCGGCTGCGCTCGAGTTGCAGTCGTTGCTGCAGCTGGCTCGCTCCGAAGCGGTCTACAAACGGGTGGAAAGCAGCTTCGTGGGCGCGGGGCAGACATGGTCCGCCAAGTCGGGAGGGCAGCTGGTGCGCGAGGCCCGGGTGCCTGATGCCGTGACCGTGTCGCCCTCCGGTGATTCTTCGCAGGGCGTCCTGTTCGAAACCACGGGGACCGCCAGGCAGTTCTCCGGCGCCAGCACGCTGTACACGCTGACCGTCACGGCTCGCCATGCCACGCGCATGCACTGCCTGAGAGTGACTCGCGCCGGGCTTGTGCGCCAGCAGCGGCTGCCTGCCGGCGGCAGTTGCTGATGCGCGTGCAACGGGTCTGCAACATGTCCATTCCTTTTCCTTCTCGCAGTCAAAGCGGCGCAGGCCTTATCGAGGTACTCGTCGCCGTGCTGCTGGTGGCCGTGGGGCTGCTGGGCGCCGTGCGCATCCATGTGCGTGCCATTGAATACACCGTGGATACCGAGCGGCGCCAGATGGCATCCATGCTGGCTTCCGAACTGCTGGAGACCCTGCGGGGGGATACGGCCACGGTCCTGGACGCGAAGGGCTCGCCCGTGGCGGAGCTGGGCGGCTACCAGAAGCTGGAGGGTGCGGCGATGCCCGCGGCCCCTGCGGCCTGCCAGCCTTTGCCGCAGCCGCGGGAGCAGCGCCTGGCCTGCTGGGGCGACCGGGCCCGCAAGCTGGTGCCCGATCTCACCGCGGACCGCATCGACAGCTCCTTCGCCGTGAGCGCCGATGCCGATGGCCTGGTGTCCGTGACGGTGGCCTGGCCGGTCAAGAAAGGCCAATGTCTGGATGGAAGCGACAATGAATTTTGCACATTCACGCTGCGGTCGCGGCTTTGAGCGCGGGCCGGGCGCATGGGCGTGCCGCATGCGCATGCCGTCCCAGGCGGGCATGTCCCTGGTGGAGATTATGGTGGCGCTGGCCATCGGCCTGTTCCTCGTGCTGATTGCCACCACCATCTACATGCAGGGGCTGTCGAGCTTCGGTTTTCGCGTGGGGCAGAGCGAGAACCTCGGCAACAGCCGGCTGGCGCTTGCCGTGCTGGACTCCGAGTTCTCCAAGGCAGGCTACAGGAGAGACCCTTCGCAGGCGATGTTCGACGCATTTCCTGCCGATTCGTCGCCCCATCCCAACGGCTGCCAGTTCGCCCAGGGACAGGCGCTCTACGCAGCTGACACGCAGAGCATCTGCCTTCGCTTCCAGCCCCGGGACGCTGCGGAAACCGATTGTGCGGGCACGCCCGCGAACCTGGGAGCCGCCGGCCCCTATGACGCTCCGGCGCCGGCGACCGGCATGTTCGCGGAGAAATACACCGTCGAAAGTGGTGTGCTGGTCTGCCGGGCAGCGCAGGAGGTTGTGCCGCTTGCCGATGGCGTGCGGGCGGTGCATTTCGAGTTCGGCATCGATCGGCAGACAGCGCCCGGCGCGATACGCCGGGTCGATGCCTTCGCGGCCACGTTGCCCGGGCAGCAGGAAGCCATCCGTTCCCTGCGCCTTGCCCTCTTGCTGGAAAGCTCCGGCAAGGTGACGCAGGGCATGGCTTCCACCGTCTGCGAGCGTTGGGCGCAACTGGGCGGCGCCGCGGCCCGATGCGATGCGAATGCCGGCGCCCTGCTGCAACTGGCCACCGGCACGCTCACCCTGAGGAATCTGATGCCATGACCGCGCTGATCGGAGCCCGGAGCCGCCGCTGCATGTCCTGTGTCCTGCAGGGGCGCCAGCGCGGCAATGCCTTGCTGGTGTCCATGATCATGCTGCTGCTGGTGTTGTTGCTGGCGGTGGTCGGCATGCGCGTGGCCACGCTGGAGGCGCGCATCGCCGCCAACATGGTGGATAGCCAGCGGCTGTATGAAACCGCGGATGGCACGCTGCGAGAAGGCGAGCGCAAGCTGCTGGAGCATGCCGTCGCACTCAAGCCCTGCAATGGCGCCGGCACTCCGGTGGCCGAGGGCAGCGGCATTCCCTGCTCGGTGTCCGATGTGCGTACGGACTCCATCGGGCTCGGCACGGATTTCCGCACGACCAAGGCCAAGGCGGCCGGGTTTCAGAAGCCCGATGGGTACTGGTATCCCCGATACATCACGACCGCCTGTCCCAAGTCGGGTAGTGCGACGTCCGCGCTGGATGCACCCGCCACCGGCTGCACGGACTTCTATGAGGTCAATGCCCAGGCCACGGAAAAGTCGCAGGCCCAGGCCTGCGGAGCGGATGCGCTGTGCCTGCGGTCCAGCGTCAACATGTTCATAAAGTAAGCAGGGGGAGGGAGCTTCAATGGCTCGCATTGCAAGTTGGAAAACCATGCATGGCCCGATGGCCATGGCGCTGGCGCTGTGGACGTGCGCCCTGGCCAGTACGCCGGCGCAGGCCCAGGGGCGTGCGGACACCGTGCTGTCCCAGATGCCGCTGTTCGTGAACCAGGCGCTGGCGCCCTTGAACATGCTGGTGATGGGGCGTGACCACAAGCTGTACTACGAGGCCTACAACGATGCCTCCGACCTCAACGGAGACGGTGTGATCGATGTCGGGTACAAGCCGGACCAGATCGACTACTACGGCTACTTCAACAACAACGTCTGCTACAGCTATTCCAAGGGTGTTTTCGTGCCCTCGCAGGCAGCGACCGGAAGCAACAGGAAAAAGTGCTCGAACAACTGGAGTGGCGACTTCCTGAACTATCTGGCCACATCGCGCATGGACGCCATACGCCGCGTGCTCTATGGCGGCATGCGTGCGGAGGACACGGCTTCGCGCACCGTTTTGCAGACCGCCTACATTCCCAGGGATGCGCACAGCTGGGGCAAGGCCTATGACCCTGCGCGGGATCTCGGGGTCTACAGCATTTCGGACTATGCGCCGCTGCGCCCGCCGGCGGCCGGCACGCGCCATCTGTTTGCCGTCACCACGCTGGGGGAGGCCGCTGGCGTCATCACGCAGTTGCGCGTGCTCAATGACTCCTCGTTCCAGATCTGGGATTGGGTGTCCCAGGAGGGCTTTGCAGGGCAGAGCAACTGTGCAGGCAGCAATTCGTGCGCGCGAGGCAGCAGCAGGATCACCGACTACAACCTGCTTGTGGAGGCCTGCTCCAGCAGCAATGTCCAGTTGCTCGAGGCCAGCTGCAAGGCCTATCCCAACGGCGGCAAGACCATCTACAAGCCCACGGGGCTGCTGCACGACTTCGGAGAGAACGGGAAGATGTACTTCGGCCTGCTCACAGGCTCGTACGAGAAAAACATCGCCGGCGGCGTGCTGCGTCGCAATATCAGCAATTTCGCAGAGGAAGTCGACCCTCAGACGGGCCAGTTCAGGACGGGTGTCAATGGCGTGGTCGCCAACATAGACCGCCAGCGCCTGATCGGCTACACCGGCGGCAAATACGTGGAATGCGGCTGGATCACGTCCGGCCCCATCAGTTCGCTGGACAAGCCTTCGAAGTGCGCCATGTGGGGCAATCCCATCAGCGAAATGATGTTCGAGGCCATGCGCTATTTCGGCGGCGCGTCCCAGGCCCTCGACATCTATGACTACGCCGGCGGCTCCTCCAAGGATGCGTCCCTGGGCCTGTCCAAGCCCGCCTGGGAAACGCCCTACAGGGCCAAGGCCGAAGGCGGGGGCGGCTACCAGTACTGCTCCCGTCCCGTCATGACGGTGCTCAGCGACATCAATCCCTCCTACGACGGCAAGCTGCCCGGCAGCCGCTACGCGAGCGTCGGCGCCAGCGCCCTCAATGGCTTCAATGTCTCTGACGAGGTGGCGGCCATCGGCTCGGCCGAGCGCATAGACGGGAAGAACTTCTTCATCGGCCAGTCAACATCGGCCAATGCCGACCAGGCTCCTTCGGTCAAGACCATTGCAGACCTGTCCTGGGCGCGCGGCCTGTCTCCCGAGGAGCCCAGCAAGGAAGGCACCTACTATGCGGCCGGGGTGGCCCGTTTCGGCGCCAGGAATGCCATCTTCGGCAACAGCCAGGGCAAGAATGCGTTGAGGACCTACTCCGTGGCCATTGCGTCACCGCTGCCGGAAATACGCTTTCCGATCGGCGGCAAACGCTTTGTGACCATTGCGCCGTTTGCCAAGACCGTCTCCGGCAGTGCCGGCGGCAGCACCGTGAACAATGCGGTCTTCACGCCGACCAACCAGATCGTCGACTACTACGTGGTCAACATTGCCAACACGGGCAAGGCGGACATCGATGCCTCGGTCAATGGCGGGCGGCCCTATGCGGAGTTCCGCATCAACTACGAGGACGTGGAGCAGGGCGCCGACCATGACATGGACGCCATCGCGCGCTACACGGTCGCGCTGCAGGCCGATGACAAGGTGAAGATCGACATGGTGTCCGAATACGCCGCTGGCGGCCTGGGACAGCACATGGGCTATGTGATCTCGGGCACCACCAAGGACGGCATGTACCTGGAGGTGCGTGACAAGGACACGGCCTCGGCCTACTACGCCTACAACACGCCCCCCAATCGCGATCCGGGCTACTGCCGGGGCAGCATCTCGGCACAGCAGCGCACCGAATGCTCGAACCTGGGGCTCACGGCCACCCGCAGCTTCACTCCCGGCAATGCGACCGACGCGGGCAGCTTCCTGAAGGGACCGCTGTGGTATGCCGCCAAGTACGGTGTGCCGGACCGCGACCCCTCCAAGATCACGGGAGATCCGGACAACTATTTTCTGGTGACCAATGCCGGCACGCTCAAGGAGCAATTGACCAAGGCGTTCAACGACATCCTGCAGAGCATCAGTTCCGTGACGGCGGTCAGCGTGGACATGCCCACTGCGACACTGGGCGAAGGCGCCGACCTGTACCGGACCACGTTCGAGGTCCAGTACTGGAGCGGCGACGTCATCCGCGAGAAGCTCACCACCAGCGACAGAACGCTGGTCTGGAGCGCGGCGGAACTCCTGTCGGTGCGGTCCGCCGATGACCGCAAGATCTACTACCCCAGCAGGACCGGCAGTGCCGTGTCGCTGAGCCCTTTCACGTACTCCAGTCTCAGCGGGCAGCGCTCCGATGCGTCCTGGCTGGCCGTGCTCAACACGGACCCGGCCACGAACTCCGCCGATGGCCAGGCAAAAAAGCGCATCGAGTTCCTGCGTGGCGAGGTGCGCGATGACTTGCGCGTGCGCAAGCCCCTGGCCAGCGGAAAGCCCAATGTGCTGGGCGATATCGTCAATTCCTCGCTGGTGCGGGTCAAGGGCGGCCTGTACCGCGCCTCTGCCGCGGACAAGCTGGAGGGCAGCACCGCCTATGCCGCCTTTGCCGCGAAACAGGCTGCCAAGGAGATGCTGTATGTGGGCGCCAACGACGGCATGCTGCACGCCTTCGACGCGGCATCGGGCAAGGAGGAGTTCGCCTTCATTCCATCGGGCGTGAAGGATTCGCTCAATGTCCTGGCATCCCGGTATGGCGCGGGCGGCGCTCCTCACCGCTACTTCGTGGACGGGACGCCCGTGGTCTCGGATGTCTACTTCGGCAACGCCTGGCACAGGGTGCTGGTCGGCAGCCTGGGCGCGGGCGGGCGGCAGGTCTTCGCGCTGGACGTCACGGACCCCACCTCCCCCCGGTTGCTGTGGGAGTTCGGGGTTGAACAGGACGAACGCATGGGTTACTCGATGCCCGCGCCTGTCGTGGCGCGGCTCAACGACGCCGGCCGGTCCAAGGGCCGGTGGGTGGTATTCCTGTCCAATGGCTACCAGGCGTCGAACAGCACCTCCGGCGAGTCCAGCCTGTTTGTGCTGGATGTCTCCAGTGGCGAGGTCATCCGGCGCTTTGATTTCGCGGCAGGCATGACGGCCGCGGAGCTGAACGCGCTGCCTGCGCCGAAAAACGGCCTGTCGCGTGCCGCCGTGGTGGACAACAACGGCGATGGCAAGGTGGACGTGGCCTATGCCGGTGATCTTGCGGGCAATGTTTGGCGCGTGGACCTGGCCAGTGGTGCCAGCGGCTCATGGAATGCGCAACTGTTCTTTGTGGCACGCGAGTCCGAACGCAGCGGCGGCAAGCGGCTGTCCATCACCACCGCACCCTACGTGGTGCGGCACTCCAGCGGCAAGGGCGATGTGGTGGCCTTCGGCACGGGCCGCTTCATGACGGATGACGACAAGCTGGACATGCGCCGGCAATCGGTGTTCGGCGTCTGGGATCGCTACGGCACACCCGCCACGGCGGCGCCGCAGCCGCTGCCTACCGCCGGCAAGGGGCGCGGGGATCTGCAGGCCCAGCAGTTCACCCAGGTGAGCGGCTTTCCGGGCAAGTTCGCCCTGTCGGCCAACCCGGTCACCTGGTACAAGGACGCCACCAGCACCGCCGACTCCAATGTGCACAGCTGGGGCTGGTACGTGGATCTGCCGCGCGATGGAGAAAGACTGGTCTACGACATGAGCCTGTACGGGCGGGGACTGGTGTTCACCTCCATCCGGCCACCGCTGGGCGACCCCTGCTCCGCAGGCCTGGCCAGCACGATCTACGCCATCGATCCCGACACCGGGGGCAAGACCGACTATGTCGCCTTCGATGTGAACGGCGACGGCATCTTCAACGCCGCCGACAACCTGGCAGGCCAGCAGGTCAACGGCTACGAGGTGGGGCCGGGCAAGCCCACCATCAGCGGCGCGAAGATCTTCGACTCCAGCGGAAAGCAAAGCGGGGCAGGAGGCGCAGGCAAGAGCGGGGGTGACGATATCAACAGCGGAGTGGACCGGGGGCGACAGAGCTGGCGCCGCCAGCCAGCGAACCCGTGACCGCCATCCCATCCACTACACACCCATCCACTACACACAGGGGCCTGCCGGCCCCGGCCGTCTGGCTGGCCCTGCGGGCCCCCGAGGAGAAATGCGTGCGCAGCAAGCTACATGGATTCACGCTGATCGAGCTGATGATCACGGTGGCGGTGGTCGCCATTCTTTCGGCGATCGCCTACCCCTCCTACCAGGAATACGTGCTGCGATCGCGGCGCGTGGAGGCGCAAAGCCTGCTGGGCGAGGCCGCCGCCCGGCAGGAGCGCTGGCGGGCGCAGAACGGCGGCTACACAAGCTCCGTCGCCAACCTCAGACTGCCCTGGGGGGACAAGTCCGAGAACGGCCACTACACCCTGACGATGGCCACGACCGCCAATGACGGCGGCTACACGCTCAAGGCCACGCGCACCGGCCGCCAGGCATCGGACAGGCGCTGCGGCGACTACACCCTGAACGCCCTGGGCGTGAAGGGCATCTCGCCCCTGGGAACGGTGGAGGACTGCTGGCGCTGAGCGCCACCGGGGCCGGGGCCTCAGTCCTGCGCCTCATCCACAAATTCCACCATGGCCGCCGACACCTCGAACTGCTGCTGCACAAAGCCCAGCATGCGGTAGTAGTTGCTGTCGGTGCGGCCGTAGGCAAGCGCCCCCAGCCGGATGGCGGCCGCCGCCATGTTCCAGTGCTGGGCGAAGGCCTCGCGCTCCATGGGCCCCGCTGCGCGCAGGCGCCTGATGTGCTCCAGCGCCAGTTCCACGGCCAGCTCCACATCGGCATCGGTGCCGTCGTCGTCGTAGTTGGCGTTGTCGTGTTCGCCTGCCACGCGCACCAGGAATTCCAGGGATCGCTGCATGAAGGCCAGCGCGGTCCGCATGGTGCAGTGGGGCCTGCGATGCCTGCGGCAAGCCTTGGCTTTTCCCGCTTGGCGAGTGGTGAGGGAAGGGGGTGGTCGGGAAGCGGGTGAAGATGCGGTCATCGCTTGGCTCCTACTGGATTCAAGGAAGCCACCCGCACCGCTTCGACACGAGACGGGTGGACGGGATGTTCGAAGCACGTCAGTAGCCGTGCGGGCGTCCTCACGGAGAGCCCCATCCCGCCCAAAACCGTTGGAAGGGGCGTGCACAGGCACGTCCGCCTCAGGAATTCGGGCATGACAGAACCCCGCTTGACGTTGGGGGTCGCAAACGCTACTGGTAAGGTGCTTCGACACACCGGGCCTTTCGGCTTGGTGACAAGTGTAATGACTTCTGCCCCTGACCTGGGCAAGCGGCCTTGTACCCGTGCCGTACTACCGCGGTCAGGTGCGTTGCGAATCCAGCTGCTCACCGTTCCTGGCCACTTCCTGCGCCTTGGAGTAGCTTTCGATCAGCAACTGGTACGGCGGGAAGACTGCGCTGTAGGCCTGCGCCCACTGCAACGCGTCCTCACGGTTCCAGGTCTTTTGCACCTCCGAGCACACCGCCGCCGTGTCCATCGGCACGACACCAGCCTGCACGATGCGCGCCAGCGTGATTTCCTGCGCCATTTTCGAGTAGGTCCCCGAGGCGTCGATCACCGCGAAGACCTGGTAGCCCTCATGCACTGCGGCGATGCTGGGGAAGGCCATGCAGACGCTGGTGATCGTCCCCGCGATGATGAGCTGCCTGCGCCCGGTGGCCTTGACGGCAGCGACGAACTCCGGGTTGTCCCAGGCGTTGATCTCGCCCTTGCGCGCCACGTACCGGGCATGCGGGGCGTACTGGTGGATCTCGGGGATCAAGGGGCCGTTCGGACCCTGCGGCACCGATGCGGTGGTGATGACCGGGATCTTCGCCAGTGTCGCTACCTTGGCGAGCGTGGTGACATTGGCACGCACCTCGGTGAAGGGCATGTCCTTGATGGTCTGGAACAGGCCGCTTTGATGGTCGATCAGCAGCATCGCGACATTGTCGGGATCGATGACCGGGCGGGCGCCGTTGAAGTTGGCGATGGTTTGGGGTGTGCTCACGGTCTTCTCCTCAATTGCCCTGGGTGAGCATGGTGTGGCTCGTGATCAGGTTGCGGTAGTCGGGGATGTGGTTGGAAAACAGAGTGCCCAGCCCCTGCACGTCGTTGCGCCAGTCGCGGTGCAGTTCGCAGGCAGCGCCGAACCAGCTCATCAGTTGCACGCCGGCCTGCGACATGCGATTCCACGCCGCATCGCGGGTGATGGAGTTGAAGGTGCCGGAGGCGTCAGTGATCACGAAGACGTCGAAGCCTTCCTCGATGGCCGACAGTGCGGGGAAGGCCACGCACACCTCGGTCACCACGCCGGCGATGATGAGTTGCTTCTTGCCCGTGGCCTTCACGGCCTTGACGAAGTCCTCGTTGTCCCAGGCGTTGATGTTGCCGGGCCGGGCGATGTAGGGCGCCTGGGGAAACTGGCTCTTGAGCTCCGGCACCAGCGGTCCGTTGGGACCGTTCTCGAAGCTGGTCGTCAGGATGGTGGGCAGCTTGAAATAGCTGGCGATGTCGGCCAGCGCCAGCACGTTGTTCTTGAACTTGTCCGGGTCGATGTCGCGTACAAGGGATAGCAGGCCGGTCTGGTGGTCTACCAGCAGCACGGCGGCGTTGTCCTTGTCCAGGCGGACGTAGGGCTTGGTCATGGTGAATCTCCTTGGGTCGCCCAGACAAAGGTCTTGGCTGACGGATAGAGAATAGGATTCGAACGATGAACGCGGTAGCCGTTAATATTTGCCATCAGAGTCCTATCTGAGGAACGATGAAGGCGGTGTGCAATGAAAGACCTGAACGACCTCTACTACTACGTGCAGGTGGTGGACCACGGCGGCTTTGCGCCCGCGGGCCGCGCGCTGGGGATGCCCAAATCCAAGCTGAGCCGGCGCATCGCGCAGCTTGAGGAGCGTCTCGGCACGCGCCTGATCCAGCGCTCCACGCGGCGATTTGCCGTCACCGAGACCGGCCAGACCTACTACGGCCACTGCAAGGCGATGCTGGTGGAGGCCGACGCCGCTGACGAGGCCATCGCGCTGACCCACGCCGAGCCGCGCGGCATCGTGCGCATGACCTGCCCGGTGGCGCTGCTCGATGCGCGCATCGCCGACATGCTGGCGGCCTTCATGGCCGCGTATCCGCGCGTGGAGATCCACCTCGAGGAAACCAACCGCCGCGTGGACGTGGTGGGCGAAGGAATCGACGTTGCCATCCGCGTGCGCCCGCCGCCGCTGGAAGACAGCGACCTGGTGATGCGCATGCTCGCCGAGCGCGGGCAATGCCTGGTGGCCTGCCCGCAGCTGCTGACAGGCGGCATCCCCCAGGTGCCCGCCGATCTGGCAGGCCTGCCGAGCATGGACCTGGGCCTGCCGCAGCACGAGCATGTGTGGCACCTGATCGGCCCGGACGGCACGCAGGCGGCCATCCGCCACCGGCCGCGCCTGGTCACGCGCGGCATGCTGGCGCTGCGCGCGGCGGCCTTGGCGGGGGTGGGCGTGGTGCAACTGCCCTCGATGATGGTGCGCGAGCAGATCGCGCGCGGTGAACTGGTCCACGTCATCCCGGGCTGGGCGCCACGGCGCGAGATCATCCATGCGGTGTTCGCCTCACGGCGCGGGCTGCTGCCGGCCGTGCGGGCGCTGCTGGATTTCCTGGCAGAGCGGTTTGAGGCGCTGGACGAAGACTGAGCTGCCGGCAGGCCCCATGGTGGCGATTGCAGCAGCTCATGGCTGCATCTCGCCTTGTGGGGCACGGCCCTTCGCATGTCCGTTCAATGCGGGTGTTGGTGTCCGGATGGCATGCGCTTGGGTTGCTGCACCCAGACCTTGACCTTGTATTCGCCAGCCTTTTCGAACTGCAGCGTCAGATCGAAGCGATCACCCTCGCGCAGGGGCTGCTTGAGATCGATCAGCATGAGGTGGTGTGACTGGCCATGGCGCAACTGCACCTCCTGGCCTGCGGGCAGTTCGATGAAGGGCACTTCGCGCATGCGCATGATGTCGCCCTCCATCTTCATCTCATGCAGCTCCACGCGTGCGGCCGCTGGCGTGCTGGCCCCGATGAGCCGGTCGGCGTTCTTTCCCTTGTTCCTGATCCCCCGCAAATACGCCGCCCCGTTGCTGGAGCCGGCGATGGAGGGCGTGGCGTAGGGGTGGTCTATGACCAGGTCTCCCGCCCGGAAGTCATGGGCCCGTGCCGTCAGCGGCAGTGTCAGGGCACAGCCCATGCCCAGCAGCATTCCAAGCGCATGGCGGCGAAGCATTGTGGTCATTTCCAGTTCCTTTCCAACAGGGCATCGGGGGTCCAGATCAGCCGCAGGCCTGCCACCGTATGGCCTTTGCCGGCAATGTGCTCGCGCCCGGCTTCAAGCGCGATCAGAACGCTTTTGACGGGGCGCCAGCCGGCCATGGCCGTGAAGCGGCGCGATGGGTTGTTGGGCAGCAGGTTGGCGTCCGTGGCCACCAGCAGGGCGCCCGGCCCGCTGACGCGATTGGTGCTTCTGAGCCATTCCTGGCGGGCACCGAATTCCCAGCGCGCGCGCGGCTGCCAGAGCACCTCCAGCCAGCCGCCCAGGGTGCGGCCCTGGTAGCGGGTGTCGCCGTTCTGGGAATAGAGGTTTCCGCTTTCGCGCCGCCAGATGCCTGCTGCGGTGAGCTGGACGCCCTGCAGCGGCGTGGTCCAGGTGGCGCTGGCCCCGGCCAGGTCCACGGTGCCGTCGAAGCAGGTGATGTCGCGCAGGCTGGCATTGCACTGTGGCGCCGTGTGGATGTGGCCGCTGTTGGAGCGCTGTACATAGGCGCCGCGCCCCTTGGGCTGCATCCGGCTGTAGAAGGCGTCAGCCTGCACCGATGTCCAGGCGGCGCTGGCATGCACGACGGGCGCCCAGGCGGCGTTGTCGCTGCCGGGAAAGCGCCGGGCGCGCCAAAGCCCCAGGTCAATGCCCTGCAGCCAGGACATGGCGCCTTGCAGGTGGGGACGCCAGGCGGCGTTGACGCCATCCTCGATCCAGTCGCCGTTGAAGGCCGCCCGCTTGGCCAGCGGCATCTGGCCGTAGCGGTCGAAGTGCCCGGCACGCGTGAGCACCTGCCCCATGGGCACGCGGTTGCGGCCTGCGCCCAGGGTCAGCTCGGCGTCTGAGCCGCTGCGCGCTTCCATCCAGGCGGCCTCCACGTGGGCTGGGTCGCTGTCGTGCCAGCCCATCGCGATGTTGGCCCCCAGTTGGGGAGATACGCGCAGGCCGGCGCCCAGGGTGCCATGCTCCAGCCGCCAGCCGCGCTGGTCGTCAGGCGTGTCGCCCAGGCCCAGCGTGCCGGCCAGCCTGGGCGCCGGCAAGGTGGAATCGCCATGGAGATAGGCGGCCACCGCAGCCATGTCGATGCGCAGGCCGTTGGTCTGCGGTATGCCGTCATCCAGGGTGTGCGCGGCGGCGCTGCCTGCCGACAAGGCGATGGCGATGGCGATGGCCGCTGCCAGCGGTGTGCGTTGCGCGAGGAAGCTGCGTTGCATGCTATTGGCCTGCCTGCCGTGCAAAGGGATCGGCGAGCCTGGGGTTGGTGAGCAGCTCATGGTCCGTGAGGGTTTTGAGAAAGGCCAGCAGGTCGGCGCGGTCGTCGGCCGTCAGGGCGATCTGGTTGATGAAGTCGTTCTTGTTGGGGTTGGCGCGCCCGTCGCCGGCATGCGGGCCGGAGGTGATGTTGCGGCCCCCGGCCGCATAGAACTGCAGCACTTCCTCCAGCGTCGCGATGCTGCCGTCATGCATGTAGGGGCCGGTGACTTCCACATTGCGCAGGCTGGGCGCGCGGAACTTGCCCATGTCCTTGAAGAGCTGGGTCAGTTCGTAGACGCCCCGGTTGGGTTCGGGGAAGGCGCCGGTGCCGCCGATGTTGTAGAGGCCCGTGTTGTGGAACGGGGTCTCGACGATGCGGCTGCCCGCGTGCACGATCTGGTCGTTGAAGTTGAAGCTGCTGTGGCAGTGGAAGCATTCGGCCTTTTCGCCGAAGAACAGGTTCATGCCGCGCTGCTCGGCCGGGTTCAGTGCCGTGCTGCCCTTGAGGTACTGGTCATATTTGCTGTTGCCCGAAAGAATGGTGCGCTGGAATGCCGAGATGGCGTGGATCACATTGCCCCAGGTGATGGGCGCTGCCTGGCCCGGGTAGGCCCTGGCGAAGCGCGGGCCGTAGCCGGTGTCGGCAGCCAGCCGCGCGAGGATTTCCTCCTTGTTGTTGTCGTTGACGCCCATCTCCACCGGGTCCGTGCCGAACAGCGGCGTCTCCATCTGCTTTTCAAGCGTGACCAGCGAGGGGTTGGCCCAGGTCAGCGTGGCGTTGTAGACCACGTTGGCCAGACTCTGGGCGTTGCGCGGATGTGCGTGCCCCGTGGAGCCCAGTGATGTCGTCAGGCCATCGGTGAAGGCCTTGGACTGTATGTGGCAGCTCGCGCAGGCCTGCGTGCCATTGCCCGAAAGGCCTGTCGTAGAACAGAAAGCGGCCGAGCTCGGCCTTCTCCGCCGTCATGGGATTGGTGTCGGGCACCTTGGGGGTGGGGAAAAAGGAGGGCAGCGCCCAGGACCAGCCCGTGCTGCTGCCGGAGTCATCGTGGACGGCGGTGTCGCCGCCCCCGCAGCCCGCCAGGGCGATGGCCCCGGCAAGGCCGCACAGGGCGGCGGTCCATGCCGCCACCCGCCGAAGCGAATGGGGCTTGTGCATTACTTGGCCTCGGTACGGAACACGGTCTGGCCGCTGCCTTCATTGATGGAGCGGCCCGTGGTCAGATCGATCTTGAGCGCGCTGAAGATGGGCACGCACTCCGGATCGGTGGCCCCGGACATGCAGCCGGCGGCGCCGCCCAGGTCTTCCTTGACGTTCGAGCCCTGCAGCAGCTGCGCAATGTCCAGCACTACCTTCTGGGTGCCGGCATTGAAATCGCCGAACCGGAAATCCATGCGGTCCGGACGCGCGCAGCTGACCGTCTCGCCGGTCACGGGGTTGCCCGTGCAGCCCGTGGAGCCCAGGTGCACGTAGAAGGTCTTGCCGGGGGCGGCCGGCGCGGGGCGGGCCACGCCGCCCACGGGGTTGACCTCGATCTGGGCGAACTTGCGGCCGGCCTGCCAGGACCAGGCCAGGGCCTGCACATCGAGCGGCTTGGGCGCGACGGCATAGTCGGTGTGGTTGACCGAAGAGGGCACGCCCACGGTCATCCTGACGCCCTTGTACGTGCCTGCGGGCACCGTGCCCTTGATTTGCGTGTTCTGCGCCTGCGTGCCTGCGTCGGCGCATGCGCCGGTGCCGTCCTCCAGGTCGATCAGCGTCACCTCCTTGGTCTGCCAGTCGTTGACGTCCAGGGTGACGGCAACGGCCTCGCCCTTGTCATTGATCAGCGAGACGCCGCTCACGTAAAAGCGCAGGTCATGCAGGTCCACCGTGGCCTGGCTGGTTCCAATGCCGGCGATGGGCGTGCCGCATTTGGCGGGCAGGCTGCCGGCCTTGGCGGCGAACTCGATGGCCACGGCCTGGGGGCCTGTGGGTGTGGTGGGCGTGGTGGGCTGGCCGTTGTCGCCGCCTCCGCCGCCACCGCAGGCGGCCAGCAGCAGCGGCAGCGCGGTGGCGATCAGGGCGAGGGGAAAGCGGGTGTTGTCAAAGTAAGTGGTACGCATGGGAAACGGTTTCTTGGTGCCTGCGCAGGAGCCATGGCGGCGCGCAGGCGTGGGTCACCCTGCAGGCCCGACACAGGTCGAGGCTTGGCATGGGAAAGGAGTTCGGGAATGGGCGCCGGCATGCCGCCCGTGCGGCCCTTTCGGGCCTCAGGACAGGGGAGGCGCCCTGGGGGGCGTGCTCAACACCACGCGCAGCACGGTGTCCCGCGGGCGCAGGGCCTGGGGCGGCAGCGGGGGGGGAGGCGGCGGTGCGGCAAAGCGCAGGTCCGCGCGGGACAAATCAGGAGGGGCATCGCTCACGACCCGGCACAGGGGGCAATGCGCCTGGCCAGCGGCCGTGGTTTGACCATCGGCTTCGGGCTCGCCTGCAGCAGACACCGGTTGCGCCTGCTGCAGGCCCAGGGGTGTGCAGACTTCCATGGCCAGCCGCGCCAGCGGGTCGCCACTGACCTGGCCCGATGCCAGCACCATCGCCAGGGCAGGGAGCACAAAGGCGAACAGCAGCGCCGCAACCATCCAGGCGGCAAAGCGCCGGCCCTGGTCGCGCCGCTGTCGTGCGCCCGGCAACGCCCACGGCCAGGCGGGTGGCCCGAAGGCCACCAGGCGCTTGATGCGGAGGCTGCTGCAGCGCATGGGCCCCGTGTCAGTGCTTGTGATCGTGGCCCGAGGGCGCCGCCTTGGTGGCCAGCGGGCGGACGGGTGCCTGCACCTGCACGGATTCACGCTTGCCGTCCTTGCCTTCGATGATGAGGGTCAGCGGCACGGTCTGGCCTTCCTGCACCTGCTGCTTGAGGTCCAGCAGCATCACGTGGTAGCCGCCGGGCTTGAGTTCCACGGTCTTGCCTGCCGGCAGCGCGATGGACGGCACCTGGCGCATCTTCATCACGTTGTCCTGCATGGCCATCTCATGGACTTCGACGACCGGCGTCAGGGGCGAAGTCGCTGCGACGAGCTTGCTGTCCTGGGCGGCCTGCAGCTTAAGGAACGCGCCGGTGGCCTTTTGCTGCGGCACGGTGGCACGCACCCAGGCATCACTGACGCTGACCTGGGCATTGGCGAATCCGCTGATCATGGCGGCGGCGAGGGCAAGCAAACGGACGTGGCGTTTCATGGGGTTCTCCTTCGTTGGCAAAAATGTCGTGTGTGTCGGATGCGTGCGCCGTGCTCAGGCTCAGTGGGCCGCTGTACTGTGGAGCGGGAAGGCCAGCCGGTCCAGCAGGGCCATGACCAGCAGGGATACCGCCACCAGCGGAAACAGGATCGCTCCCAGAAGCAGGATGGCGGATACCCCCTGCAGCACGCGGCGGTTTGCGGGCATGGGCGGCACGCCCAGGTGCCGGGCCGGCCTGCGTTTCCACCACATCACGGCGGCCGTGACGCACAGCAAGGCGATGCCCAGACAGGCCACTACCAATACGATTTGGTTGACGACGCCATATTCCTGCCCAAGGTGCACGTTGATGCCCCATTCCAGGGTCTTGCCGAGCGGTCCATAGTCCGCATACGACATGTCCAGCAGCGCTTTGCCGCTGTACTGGTCCAGATGGATCACACGCTGGTGGGACAGGTCCTCGGGATAGACGGAGGCGGTGTAGACCCCTTGCGGCCCCTTGGGCAACTGGATGGCATAGCCGGCTGCGATACCCAGGCGCTCGACAGCGGCCACCGCCTGGTCTAGGGACAGGGAGGCAGGCTGAGACGGGGAGGCAGAGTGCGACGATGAAGGCGTTTGGTCCGGCATGGCGTCGTGACCTGCATGCTCCTCATGGCCCTCATGGCCCTCATGGCCCTCATGGCCCGACTGTGGCAGCTGCGCCCGCTGCAGCGACCATGCCGTGTGCCCGTCCTCGGACAGCCGAAGGCCGGACATGGGAACCTGAACGCGCAGTCCGGCCGGGTAGCCGTAGTTGTGGCCATTGGCCCACTGGTTGGCCTTGGCGCCCCACAGCACTGACCAGGGCATGCCCGTCAACGCGAGGAACAACAGCATACCGCCCACGACCCATCCGGTGACTGCATGCAGATCCCGCCAGAACACCCGCTTGCTAGGCGTGCCGCGCACGGAGACCACACCGCCGCTGCGGCCGCGCGGCCACCACAGGTAAACGCCCGTGGCCACCAGCAGGATGGACCAGCCCGCAGCGATCTCGATGGCGCCACGTGCCACGGAGCCGAAATACTTCAGGCTGTGCAGCTTGCGTATCGTCCAGGCCACGCTGCCGCCCTCGGGCAAGGTGCCCACGACTTCTGCCCTATAGGGGTCCACAAAGACGGACAGCCGTTGCCCATCCACCGTTGCGATCAACGCCTCGGCCGTTCGCGTCGGCCCGGGCGCGGGCAGGTATTTGAGCAGCTTGCCCGGCTGCGCCGCCAGTGCTGCAGCGGCGATCTCCTGATGGGAGTGCGCCGCCCTGGGTGTCTGCGGTTGCGCCACATGCAGCAGGCGATCGTGGAAAAAACCATCGATCTGGTTCTTGAAGACATACAGGCCTCCCGTGACCGCCAGCCAGGCGAGAAACGGCAAGACCAGCAGGCCGGCATAGAAATGCCAGCGCCAGACGGCCTTGTAGAGGTCGGACGCACGGTCGCGTGCCTGGGGGCGCGCCTGGGCCGCGCCTGATGCGTCGGAAGGCTGGGGCGTGTCCATCAGAAGCGCAGGTTCATGCTGGCATAGACGCCGCGCCCGTCGGCGGGCGAATAGCCCGAGGAGCCGCTGTCATACCAGGCGTAGACGTACTTGCGGTTGGTGACGTTCTTGACCTGCAGGCCCAGATCCATGGTGTCCGAGAGCCGGTAGCTGGCACCCAGGTTCAGCACGGCGAACTTGCCTGCTCGGCCCTGGGTATTGGTGCGCTCCAGGTAGTAGTCGCCCTGGGCATTGCCCCAGGCCGACAGCTTCAGCCGGTCCGTGGCCTGCCAGTCCACGCCGGCCGAGACCAGGTAGTGCGGCACGTTCTCGATTTCCTTGCCCAGGGTGGCGGGTGCGCTGGGGTCGGGCGCGGTGATGCGTGCCACCTGGTGGGAGTAGGCGATCCACGCCGTGGTGCGGGCATGGGGCTTCATGTTGAGCTGTATGTCGTAGCCCTTGCGCAGCGTCTTGCCCACGTTGCCCAGGCCGCCCGGGTCGGGCAGGCCGTCCACGCCCAGCACCCGGGCCACCTCGCCCGAGGCGCGCTGCTCCCAGTAGGCCACGCGGCCGTTGAGCCAGGGCAGGGGAGAGAACTTGACGCCCGTTTCCCAGCCATCATTGATGGAGGGCCTGAGGTTGCGATCCTGCGTGCGGTAGGCGTCGATGCCCGAGCCGATCTGGAAGGTCCGGCCCCAATTCGCGTAGACGCTGGCCTGCTGGCTCAGGGTGTAGGCGATGCTGATCTTGGGCTGCTTGATCAGGCCGTAGTCATGCACGGGGGCGCGCGTGCCGGCCAGGCGGTCGATGAAGTGGCCATCCACGTCATCAATGCGCAGCGCCGGGATGATTCTGAGGGCTTCGATGGGGCGGATCACGGCCTGCACATAGGCGCCCTGCGTATGGAGGTCGAAGTCCCAGTCGCGGAACTGCGAGGTCCGCACGCGCTCCGTGGTGCGGTAGCGCTGGCCCAGGTTGCTTTGCCGCTGGGCGTCCAGACCGCCTTCGAGTGTGAATTCATGCGCCCAGTCCACCTTGGGGCGCCAGGTCAGGGTGGTGATGGCGCCTTGCTGCTGCTCGTCGTTGTAGCGCTCCTGCTGCGATCCCGCTGCCGAGAAGCGTACCCAGCGCTGGTTCTCGTACTGGTTGGCGTAGACCTTGGCAGACAGCGACAGCTCGGGCGTCAGTTCGCCATCCAGGTGGGCGCTGAGCTGGCCGGTTTCCCGCTCGCCACGGTCGGCCGCCGCGTAGGCCGGGGAGCTGCGCGGCGCCTTGATGGCTTCTTCGTAGCTGAGGTAGCCCGACTCCAGCGCCTTGTTGCGGTAGTAGCGCGCGATCACGCCGGTGCGCCAGCGGCCATCGTCCGAGGTGTAGAACCATTTGCCGGACAGGGACAGCTTGCGGGCATCGGCATGGTCCCGGTAGCCGTCCGAATCGCGCCAGGCCAGGAAATAGTTCTGGCTCCAGTTGCCGCTCTCGATGCCCTTGGACACCTGCAACTCCTTGGTGCCGAAGCTGCCCACGGTCACGCTGGCACGGCCCTCGTTGCCGCCCGTGCGGGTGATCACGTTGGCATTGCCGGCGATGTTGTTGAGGCCGTAGCGCGCGTCATTGGTGCCGCGCACGATCTCGATGGCCTCGATGTCCAGCGGGAAGACAGCGTCCAGAAAGGGCATGCCCCCGGCGTTGTCATTGCTGGGGATGCCATCGATCAGCAGCTTGACCGCATTGATGCGGCCTTCGCCGTTGAAGCCCCGGAAGGAGAAGCGCCCGGCATCCGTGCCCTGCTTGAACTGCGTGACCTGCACGCCGGGCGCCTTGGACAGCAGCTCCCAGCTGTAGTCCACATGCTCGTTCTCGAGGATGTCCGCGCCCACGATGTCCACGGAGCTGAACACGCTGCGTGTGGACAGCGGGCCGGAGGCCTTGGAGGTGATGCTGATGGTGCCCAGCGTCAGGGCGGAGTCGTCCTGGCTCAACGGTTGGGGGGCGGCCAGGCCCTGGGCATGGGCCGCCGAGGCCAGTGCCAGGGCGATGGACAGGGCCAGGGGGCTGCGCGAGAAGGAGAGGGAGACAGACATCAGGTGAGGCAGACGGTGGATGGTGTGGAGGAGGCGATCGGCTCAATGGGCCGGATGTGCGGATGGGGGATGCTGGCCCTGCGCGTCCATATGGACCATGCCGTCGAACAGGGACAGCAGGGCGCGGCGCGGGGCGGGCATGGCGGACTCGGCCTGCACGACCTTGCTGGCCAGACTGCGCGCGGCCGATGCAGACAGGCCAGCCATTGCCAGCATCTTGGGGTCCTTGAGTCCATCGCCGCCACAGGCGGCCACCAGCCATTGGCCCTGCGCGTCGCGCCGCAGCAGGGCCCGGCCACCGCGATCGCCTTGTATCCATCCGGCGACCGCATGGCCGCCTTCGATGGAAATGGGCGCTACCTCCAGCCTGGCCTCGGGCTTGTCCCAGGTGGCCATCATGGCGCTGCGGATGGCCGCCGCATCAGCCGACCCGGCCGTGGCGGGGGGCGTCGCGCCCGAGGCCGCCGCCGTGGCGGGCAGGCCCAGGACCAGGGCCATCGACAGGGCGATGCTGCTCAAAGAAAGATGTCTCATGCGTGCTCCTTGTGCGGGCTGTGCGGGCGGGGGATCAGAAGCTGGCCGCCACGCCGATCTGTGCCGAGCGGCCGGGCATGGGGTAGCCGGGGCGATAGGCGTAGTTGCGGTCGAACAGGTTCTCCACGGCCAGGAAAACCTCTCCCTTGCTGCCCAGGGCAGGCACCGGATAGGCCACTCGCAGGTTGGCCACGGCAAAGCCGGCCACGCGCTCGGTGTTGGCGGCATCGGCGCCCCGCGCGCGGCTCAGCGCCCAGACTGCCGACTGGTACTGCGCATCGAAGGCGACCCGCACCGGGCCGGCCTTGCCATTGACGCCCAGCGTCAGCGCGCGGCGCGGGCTGTAGGGCAGGTTGTCCATGCTGGGGTCCAGCAGCGTCAGGCCGGCAAAGCCCGACCAGCCGCCGCCCAGCGCCTGGCGCAGCGACAGCTCCATGCCGCGCATGGTGTAGCCGCCCAGGTTGATGAACTGCGGCGGGGGCGGGACATTGGGCGGAAAGCCGAAGACATAGCGGTTCTTGACCTTGTCGTGGAAGATGCTGGCGTCAAGCTGTGTGGCCTGCGACAGCGTCCACTTGAAGCCCAGTTCGGCGTGGTCCATCTCCTCGGCGGACAGCTGCTGCCACGTGGAGCCCAGGGCCGGAATCAGCGATGCCAGCAGCGGCGTCTCCAGTCCGGGGTAGTTGATGCCGCGCGACAGGTTGGCGTAGACGGTGAACTGCTCCGAGGCCAGCGACAGGCCCGCATGGGGGGCCGCCTTGGAGCTGAACTGGCTGTGGTCGTACATGCGCAGGCCGGCAGAGGGCACCAGGCTCCATGTCGCCGACAGCGGGATCTCCTGGCTGAGTCCCGCATAGGGGGAGGTGATCCTGAAGGTGGGCGCCTGGAAAAATCCCTGCGGCGCTGGTGCGACGCGGTTGAAAGCGGCATCGCCCGAAATGCGGTCGTGGTCCAGGCCGGCAGTGACGGTGGCCCCCTTCCAGGGCGAGAACTGTTCCTTCCAGCGCAGGCCGCTCATGCGGAATTTGTTGATGCTGTCGCCGTCCGGCGCGGGCTGGTCCAGCCAGTCGCCACGGCCATGGTTGCTGTACAGCTTGAGCTCGCCCCGCCAGTCATCATGCACGTGGGACACGGAGCTGCTGAACATGCTGGCCTTGGTGTTGTACTGGGGGGCCAGCGCCGCAGCGGCAAGCCGTGCGTCGCCAGGGTCCCTGGCCTTGTTGTCCACCTGCAGGAAGCTGGCCGCCACCGACCAGTTCGCATCCAGCCTGTAGCCAATGCGCCCCATGAGGTTGCTGAGCCGGCCATCCGCATTGGCGCGGTGGCCGTCGGAGCGTGCAAAGCCCTGGGCCAGGCTCCAATCCAGGTTGCCGCTTCTGCCCAGCAGACTGGCCTGTTCGGTGAGGGTGCCGTAGGAGCCCGCCGAGATCCTGGCATCCCCGTGCACGCCGTCCTCGGTGGCGCGGCGCGTGAGCAAGTCGATGGAGGCGAAGTTGTTGCCATTGACCTGGGGCTGCGGGCTCTTGTAGACCGTGATGGACTGCATGCCGTTGACGGGCAGCAGGTCCAGCAGGGGATGGCTCCACAGTCCCATGTAGAACGGCACGCCGTCCACATAGGTCTTGATCTCGCTGCCGGGTCGGCTCACACCCATGCCGCGGATATAGACGGCGCCGCCCTGATCGCCGCCAAAGGCACCCACGGGGTTGTAGCGCGAGATCTGGACACCGGGCGTGCGGCGCAGGGCCGAGGCCAGGTCCACCGCGTTCTGGTCGCGCAATTGGTCCTGGGTGATCACGGCCGAGTTGGAGGAAAACGCATCCAGCTCCATCTCTTCCACCACGGGGCGGGCATTGACGGTGACGGGGGCCATCCGAGGCTCCTGGGCATGCGCGCCGGCAGCCAGTGTGAGAAGGGCCAAGGCGATGGAGGACCTGTGGAAAACGGCCGGAATGCAGGTGAAGCGTTGGGCAAGCATGGGTGTGCACGCAGTCCGTCTGAACTGCGCAAATCATTGTTGGACGATCCAGGGCAGGCCGTTGCCCGTGCGCCGCACCGCCGGCCTGGTCACAGGCGGGCGCATTGGGGGCTTGGGGCAGGCCAGGAAATGACCTCGCAACTGGCGTGGCGCAAGGCCTTGCCATGGTGTCGCGGCCAAGGCAGCCGCGCTATCGATGCGAGGGAATCAGGCCTGTGCGGGAGGCCCGCGGGGCGGAAGCGGCGCGCCGACCAGGGCTGCGATATGGGCCGCTGCAAACGGATGCAGGGCTGCCGCCAGAGGATGGGGTTGTGCCACCGCCAGGCTGACGGGAGGCAGAGGCAATGCAGGGGCCAGGCACATCGAGCAATCGAGCGTGTGCTGACCTGGCGCCTGGGCCTGGCCCTCGTCGTCAAGAACCACCATGGTGATGGCTCCGCCGCTGGAGCAGATGAGCTCCATGGTCTTGGGGTTGACGAAGGGCGAAGCCCCTGCAACACCCAGCGTCAGCAGGAACCACGCCAGGGCGAGGCGCTTCCAGAATGACGATGTGCGAAGGGTGTGCATAGCCCGCGATTATGGCGGCGATATCGGACCGACAGCAACCTTCTTGCGCAATGGCGGATGCAGATCCGGCCCGGTTGATCTTGGTCAAGGCGCTGCCGCCGCTTGAAGGCGGCGGATGGCAAGGCAGTTTTGCAGGGAACTCACAACAGCTTGCCAGGCAGTTGCCTCGCTCAACAGGCGATGGCCCCCCATAATGCGTACGCATGCAAACCTTGCGCAACTGCCTGATGCTGCCCCGCCTTGCTTTGGCGTGGTTCATGCTGGCATTGGCGATGGCCGTGGCGTCGCCCATCGTGCACCCGCGCTCCCTGGAAGTGGTTTGCACGGGCAATGGCAGCATGCAGGTGGTCGTTCTGGATGACGAAGGACAGGCGAGTGCCGGCACGCACCACTCGCTCGACTGTCCTTTGTGCCTGGTGGTCACGCCTGCCTTGCTTCATCCTTCGCCGGAGTTTGAACAGCCGCAGCCGTTGGGATTGGCGGTGCAGCCCGTGGAGTCGGCGCGCATTGCTGCGCTGGTGGGGGCCAAGGACTGCTTTGTCCGCGTGGCGCTGGATATGCCCGAGCCGCTGGCCAGCACGCTGGCGCAGAAGGACGTGCTGGACCAGAAGATGGACTGCGACCAGGACATCAGCCGCCTGCGCCGCCAACTGGACGTGATGCACGAGCTGTCCGCGATCCTGGGCGAGCGCATCGCCGCTTTCTGAGCCAGCAAGGTCCGGCACCTGGGTTTGCTGCCCGAGTGCCGCACGCAGATCTCAATCCACGTACCACTGCATTGGATAGTTCTGCTTCAGACTGTGAGTGACTTGGCCTGTAGAGTAGCTGATTCCATATTGGGAGTACTGCCCAAGAGTATTTACAATAATATGCATTGCCTGCGGGGGATTGAGTATTTGTCCCGCGTCTCTGCCTATTGTCCACCCCGCGTAAAGTGGCGCGGGTCCATAGCAAACCACACCTTTTGAAGCATCGGCCTCATGTGCAGCGGTGTTGCATAGGATCGACCAAACTTGAATATTTGGTGAATTAATGATGACTTTCACAGATGAGCCGGTGCTCACCGCATTTCGTAAAGATTGAAGTGTTCCTGCCGTCACGTTTCCGCTGGCATCATTTGCATAGACCAACGTCCATGCATGAGAGTTACTTGTAATCAGAGCGAGTGCTGCGGCAGAAAGAATTTTTCGGAAATTTTTCATATTGAATAAAAACTAACGTAGTTTTGATTTATATGGCATTGACTAATGATGCGATCTAGTGTGACGAGAAGAGTGGCTTGCTATGTATTTGAGTAATTGGCTCTCCATTTGCGTCAGTTGGAAACAATAATTTACACTTGTTGAGCACGTTACGTCAACAATAGTTATTGCCCTGCCGGATTGTTGTTGCGCAAATGGACAAATGATTTCGCAAAACGCCTGCGTATTTGGTCTCGTTTGGATTTGGTGCTGGCTGGCTTCCGACTGCGCGACAAGTTGGCGGCTGGCGCCTAAGCCGCAGGCGTTGGGTCAGCCAACGCTATCGACACGACCGTGCCGTCGATTGCGACCATTTCGCCTTTCGTCGCGGGGTCAGCTTCGAGCGGCACGCCCTACATCGTTCCGGGGTGCTCGCCTTTGTGCATGACGTGAGCGAGGTGGTAGAGCTCTTCGGGCGGCAGCCGGAAGCGTTATGGGTACTTGTCGCTGCCGTGTGCTTTCCAGTGACTCATGAAGCCAGCAACGACGCGCTGTCGGACTGTGTGCTCGGGATGTGTCGGATCGATTGGCATGGGCGGCATTGAGCCGTCAGTCTTCCGGGCAGCGCTCAATGGCCCAGTTCAGCGCAGTCCTGCGGGCCGTCGCAGGCCCTGACGCCGCGCTCGTCATTCCAGAGGATGCCCCGGCAAGACGAGATCGAACGCATGTGGCGGGTTGGCCGGCCCGGTCGCCTGCAGCGCAAACGCAAAAAGTCCCTCGGCGCCAATGACAGTGCCGAAGGGCTTGGATTTTGGTGCCTCGATGTGCCGGGGCTGAAGGACAGGCGAGAAATCTTGGGATGTTGGCCGGCGGCGTCCCATGACGAGGGCGTCGTGTCAGCAGGTCGTGACACGGCGGCAAAGACGAAAAACGAGAAATGTTCCCTGGATGTTCCCCAGGATTTGGCTGGTGCACTGCTTTCAGAGGGGAAAGACTGGCCTGCCCGGAGGGACTCGAACCCCCGACCTATTGCTTAGAAGGCAATTGCTCTATCCGGTTGAGCTACGGGCAGGTATGGCCGCTGACGGGCCAGCGCGGATCATACCCGCAATGGGCGGGCGCTCAGGGCTTGGCGGCGTGCCCTGGCGCCCTTGCCGTCATTCGGCGTCTTCTTCTTCCTCGAACACCACCGAAGGGGGGGCCATCACGCGCGCCATGTCGCTCAGCGTGGGCACCAGGCCGCGTGCGAGGTAGCTGTAGGGCGTGTCGGGCTCCAGCGCCGCAGCGGCAATATTGGCCATGGGCTGGTTCATCGACAGGTAGTAGCTGCCCACGGGTGCTTCGACGGCGCCGCGCGTGAGCGCATAGGCGCCGCTGGCGGGCGTGGCCGAGCGGGCCTCGTTGTACGAGTCGGCCAGCAGCTGGCCGGGCTCGGCCACCTTGAGCACTTGCAGGCCCAGCAGGCGCAGCCTGTCCACGGCGGTCTGGGCGCTGGCGGACAGCCAGTAGCCGCAGGAGCGCGGGCGCGACAGCGTGGTGCGGGCCTGCAGGGAGGCGTTCCAGTCCACGCGCACCTGCTGGTCGGCACCCGTGTCGGGCTGGATCATGGTGAGCGTGCGCTGCTCGGGCGTCTGCTCGGCCTGGACGGCCAGTTGCTGGTGGCAGGCGAGAGAGGCGGTCTCGCGCGCCACGAAGGCCTGCACCTGGGTGAGGTCCTTGGCGCGCTCGGCGCTCGAATGCAGCATGCGTGTGGCGGCGGTGACCAGGGTGTGCACGCGCCGCTGGATGTGGGCGCGGCCCAGGTCCGAGCCACGGCTGCTGACCAGATAGCCCACCGAGTTCTTGAGTCCGCTGATGTTGCGCAGCGAATCTGGCGCCAGGCTGCCCATGGAGATGGACTTGTCCTGCAGGTCCTGGCTGGTGGTGTAGTACCAGTCGCTGCTCAGGCCGGCCTGCGACAGCGCGGTGCGCAGCGGTGCCGTGTACCACTCGCGCGCAGCCTTGGTCACGAATTCATTCTGGTTGGCCGTGGCCGAATACTGCAGCAGGGCGTCGTAGCGCTGTATGGCCTGGTACTTCTGCAGGAAGATGCTGGCGGCCGGGAATTCCTGCAGGTCCACCACGGCGACGGGGCGGTAGTCGCGTGCCAGCGTGGCCAGGGCCTTGGCCTCCGGCGTGTTCAGGAGCAGGTGGTCATGGGCGATGTCGGTGCCATCGGCTGCATTGCGCGTGCCGGCTTCCACGGCATCGGGGTTGGCGCGCGGGACCAGGATCACGTTGATCTGCTGCAGCAGCGGCTCCAGCAGGCCGCCGGGAGCGAGTTCGCGGGCAATGATGAGCAATGCCTCGGTCCCTGCAGGCTCGTCGCCATGCTGGCCGGCCACGAGCATGACCGTGGGGCGGCGGCTGTCATACAGCGCCGACGGCTGGATGCCGGGAGCGCGCGTGGCCACCAGGGCCTGGATGGGGCTGCCGCGCTGCGAGCTGCCGGGCTGCACGATTCCCAGGCGCGTGTCGCGGCCCAGAGATTTGCTGGCCTGGCTGTTCAGCCAGGAAGACAGTTCGCTGGCCGTGGTGAACTGGTTGCGCTGCGGCGCCAGGCCGGGCGTGTCATAGCGCGTGGCCGGGTCGGGGAAGCGCGCCGCCACGGCCGCGTTGTAGGGCAGGGGGACGAGGTTGTTGGCCGGTGCGATCGGCTGCGTGGTCGCCTGGGGCACCACGGGTATTTCCGGGGCCGGGCGGGTGGGCGTGGCCACCTGGGGCTTGGAGGACGTGGGCCAGGGCGGCAGCGGCGTGCTGGAGCAGGCGGCCAGCAGGGCGGTGCATGCCAGGGCCGACCACCGCAGCCGGCCCTGTGGCAGCTCCGGATCGGGGCGCTGGCTGGAGGGTATGGCGGGTGGAGTCAGCAGTGTCATGGCGTGGCCTTGAGGAACCAGTCGTGGGGAATCTTGGGGAATCCGGGAAAAGGGGTGCGGCCTTCAGTCGCCGCAGGCCGCAATGCTATCGGGATGATAGCCATGCAGGCTTGCGGCGCGCTGTCGGCTGAAGGCGCAATCTGTGCAATGCAAAAGGGCTGCAGCCCCGGGGAGATGCAGCCCTTTGGGCTGGTGCAATGCCCGGCATGCCGCCTGGCACGCCGGGTATTCAGTGCAGGTCAGCGACCGTAGCCGCCGCGCGAGGAGCCGCCACGGCCACCGCCGCCGAAGCCACCACCGCCGCCGCCACCGCGGTTGAAGCCACCGCCGCCGCGGCGGCCGCGTTCGGCCATGGTGTCCACGCTGGTGCGCATCGGGTCGGGTTGACCGCCACCGGCGCCGCCGCGCGGTCCGCTGCTGCGTGCATGGCCGAGCTGCGTGCCCAGGTGGGCATCAGCGCGCGGGGGCTGGTCGTCGAAGCGACGGCCACCGCCGCCTTCGCCGTCAGGACGCGGGCCGCGACGGGGGGCGTTCTGGGGACCTGCCTTGGGGCGGTGAGCAGCGCCGGAGCCGTTGCCCGGACCGTCGAAGCGGTCGCGGCGCGGCTTGTTGTTGGCGCCTGCGCCGGCGTGGTTGCGGCCACGGCCCTGGCCGCCTGCGCTGCCTTCGGAGCGGCCTTCGTCCGAGCCTGCCTTGGGTGCTGCCTGGCCACGGCCGCCTGCACGACCGCCGCGGTCGGGCTGGGCAGCCTTGTTGGTGCGGATGCGGTCCATCATTTCCTGGCGCGCAGCCTTGGCGGCGGCCTGCATGACGTCACGGCTGGGCGGCTTGCCCGCGCCGCCCCAGATGGTCTGGCGGCCCATGGCGATGGGTTCGGCCACTTCGCCTTCTTCCGGGCCGAAGCCTTCGAGCACCTGCACGGGGATTTCCTGCTTGGTGAAGCGCTCGATGTCCATCATGAAGCCTTCTTCGTCCATGCACACGAGGCTGACGGCATGGCCTTCGCGCCCGGCACGGCCCGTGCGGCCGATGCGGTGCACGTAGTCTTCGGAGACGTTGGGGATTTCGTAGTTCACGACGTGCGGCAGCTCATCGATGTCGATGCCGCGTGCAGCGATGTCGGTGGCCACCAGTGCGCGCAGCTCGCCGGTCTTGAAGCCGGCCAGTGCCTGGGTGCGTGCGCTCTGGCTCTTGTTGCCGTGCAGCGCCATGGCGCTGATGTTGTTCTTGGTCAGGAATTCGGCAACGTTGTTGGCGCCGAACTTTGTGCGCGTGAACACCAGAACCTGGCTCCAGTTGTTCTCGTTGATGATGTGCAGCAGCACCTGCTTTTTCTTGCCGCGGCCCACGGGGTGGATCACCTGGGTGATGCGCTGCACGGTGGTGTTGCTCGGCGTGACCTGGATGGACTGCGGATTGCGCAGCAGGCCGTTGGCCAGGTCGCGGATCTCGTCGCTGAAGGTGGCCGAGAACAGCAGGCTTTGCTTTTCCTTGGGCACCAGGGCCAGCACCTTCTTGACGTCGTGGATGAAGCCCATGTCCAGCATGCGGTCGGCTTCGTCGAGCACCAGGACTTCGACGGTGGACAGGTCCATGAAGCCTTGCTGCTGCAGATCCAGCAGGCGGCCCGGCGTGGCGACCAGGATGTCCACGCCCTTCTTGATGCGGTCGATCTGGGGCTTCATGCCCACGCCGCCGAAGATGACGGTGGAGTTGATGTCCAGGTACTTCGCGTAGCTGCGCACCGATTCCTCGACCTGCGCTGCGAGTTCACGCGTGGGCGTCAGCACCAGGGCGCGGATGCCCTTGCCGCCGAACTTGTTGCGCGGCACCTGGCCTTGCGAGAGGCGGTGCAGCATGGGCAGGGTGAAGGCCGCGGTCTTGCCGGTGCCGGTCTGGGCGCCTGCCAGCAGGTCGTGGCCGGCGAGCACCGCCGGAATGGCCTGTGCCTGGATGGGAGTCGGGTTCTCGTAACCCTCCTCAAGCACGGCCTTCAGAATGGCGGGAGCCAGATTCAGTTCTTCAAATGTCATGTGATCAAAGATGCGCCCGTCCGGGGCGCTGGGTATCAGCCTGCCGAGGCAACCAGGGCGGTTGCCGGACCAGTCGTAGGCGGATGAGGTTCAATGTCGGGAGCCTGGAAAACAGCGTCCATCGTCCCCAGCTGGAATGCTGATGTCACGGGCAACTGGAACCCGCAACGCAGGGTATTGTCGCATGCGCCGATAATCACGGCTGGCGTGCAACCGATTTGTTGCCCGGTTTTTGCAGAAATCAACGATTCAAGTACTCGGACCAGAATGGCTCAATACGTTTTTTCGATGAACCACCTCACCAAGACCGTGCCGCCCAAGCGGCAGATCTTGAAGGATATCTCTCTCAGCTTTTTCCCGGGCGCCAAGATCGGCGTGCTGGGTCTGAACGGCTCTGGCAAGTCCTCGCTGCTCAAGATCATGGCCGGGGTGGACAAGGAATTCGAAGGCGAGGCGCTGCCCATGCAGGGCCTGTCCATCGGCTATCTGCCGCAGGAGCCTCAGCTCAATCCAGAGCACACGGTGCGCCAGGCCGTGGAAGAGGCCATGGCCGAAGTCAACGCGGCCCGCGCGCGCCTCGATGAAATCTACGCCGCCTACGCCGAGCCCGACGCCGACTTCGACGCGCTGGCCGCCGAGCAAGGCGAGCTCGAAGCCAAGATCGCCGCTGCCGGCACCGACTCCGAGCACCAACTGGAGATCGCTGCCGACGCCCTGCGCCTGCCGGCCTGGGATGCCGTGATCGGCAAGCTGTCCGGTGGCGAAAAGCGCCGCGTGGCCCTGTGCAAGCTGCTGCTGTCCAAGCCCGACATGCTGCTGCTGGACGAACCCACCAACCACTTGGACGCCGAGTCCGTGGAATGGCTGGAGCAGTTCCTGCACCGCTTCACCGGCACCGTGGTGGCCATCACCCACGATCGCTACTTCCTGGACAACGCTGCCGAGTGGATCCTGGAACTGGACCGTGGCCACGGCATTCCCTACAAGGGCAACTATTCCGAATGGCTGTTCCAGAAGCAAAGCCGCCTGGAGTCCGAGCAAAAGGGCGAGGAAGCCCGTGCCAAGGCCCTGAAGAAGGAACTGGAGTGGGTTCGCCAGAACGCCAAGGGCCGCCAGACCAAGTCCAAGGCCCGTATCGCGCGCTTCGAGGAGCTGAGCGATTTCGAATACCAAAAGCGCAACGAAACCCAGGAAATCTTCATTCCTGTGGCCGAGCGTCTGGGCACCCAGGTCATCGAGTTCAACAACGTCACCAAGAGCTTTGGCGACCGCGTGCTCATCGACAACCTGACCATGAACATCCCCGCTGGCGCCATCGTCGGCATCATCGGCCCCAACGGTGCCGGCAAGTCCACGCTGTTCAAGCTGATCGCGGGGCGCGAGCAGGCCGATTCCGGCGAAGTCATCGTGGGCCAGACGGTCAAGATGGCCTATGTGGAGCAGACGCGTGACGCGCTGGCCAACGACAAGACGGTGTGGGAAGACATCTCGGGCGGGCTGGACATCATCAACGTCGGCAAGTTCCAGATGGCCTCGCGCGCCTACGCAGGCCGCTTCAACTTCAACGGACAGGACCAGCAAAAGAAGGTCGGCAACCTCTCCGGCGGCGAGCGCGGCCGCTTGCACCTGGCCAAGACGCTGATCCAGGGCGGCAACGTGCTGCTGCTGGACGAACCCTCCAACGACCTGGACGTGGAAACCCTGCGCGCGCTGGAAGATGCGCTGCTGGAGTACGCGGGCACGGTGCTGGTGATCTCCCACGATCGCTGGTTCCTCGACCGCATCGCCACGCACATCCTGGCCGCCGAAGGCGATTCGCAGTGGGTGTATTTCGACGGCAACTACCAGGAGTACGAAGCCGATAAGAAAAAGCGTCTGGGCGAAGAAGGTGCCAAGCCCAAGCGCATGCGCTACAAGGCACTGAAGTAAGCATCAAAGGCAAGCCTCAAAGCGCCTCCGGCACGGGCTGGAGCCTGTATTCTTCGGGCCATGAATCCTCCACCCGTTTCTGTTGCCGCGTTGCAGGCCTGCCTGGTGCAGGCTGTCCGCGGCTCGGAGGCGCTGATCCTGCGGCTGCTGCAGCGCACGGCTCATGCCATGGAGCAGGCCGAGCTGCCTGGCTCCGGCCTGCCGCGCCGCGCTGAAATCCCCGAGGCGCTGGAATTGCTGGCCCGCCACCGGGCCGCCATGCTCAAGGGCTATGGGCTGGCGCTGCTGGAATGCTTTGGCCAATCCGGTGGCGCTGCCGCCTGGCCGCCGGTGCCGGGCATCTCCGGTGCGTCCGGTGTGCCCGGCACTACCGATTTCGCCTCCCTCTCCCTGCTGGATGACTCCGTGCTGCAGTCGCAGCTGGCCCACCAGCGCCTGCTGCAGCATGTGGCGCCGCAGGTGGAGATCGCACTGGCCGAGCTCGATGCCCTGGTCAGCGCCATCCAGGGCCTGGACCGTGTCCAGCCCGAACGCAACCCGCTCAGGCCCCACAACTATGTGCAGGCGCTGCAGCGCGTGATCGACGACACCGGGGTCGAGCCCGAATGCGCCGCCTGCTGGCTGGGCTTCATGCGCGAGCATCTGGGCGCATTGCTGGTATCCGAGTACGGCCATGTGGCCCAGTCCCTGCGCGACCAGGGCGTGCAGCCTGCCGCCTATGGCGTGGCACCGCCGCCCGAGCCGGGCCGGCGCCAGACCGACATGCCGGGGCCGAACCGCTGGCGTGCGCCTTCACACTATGGCGATGCCGTGGCACAGAGCCGCGCCTACGGCGCCTTCGGCCAGCAGGCGCAGGAAGATGAGCTGACGCGGCGCCTGGTGGCCGCCCTGCTGTCCGACCCCCGCTGGATGGATTCACACCGCGAGGCGCCCGCTGCGGCGCCTTCTTCCATGCTGGCCCAACCATCCGCCTATTCCGTGCCCGGGCAGTTTGCGCCGGCCATGGACGGCGCAAGCCGGCTGCAGACCACCGCCTGGCAGGGCAGCGAGACGGCACCCACCGTGCTGGCGGCGCTGCCCGAAGGCTGGACCTCGCTGAGCTGCATGGCGCTGGAGTCCGTGCAGCACCACTCGGCCCAGCTGGAGCAGCTGATGCAGGCCCTGCAGCCGC
Organism: Delftia sp. WY8; assembly: GCF_018437695.1. NCBI lineage: Bacteria > Pseudomonadati > Pseudomonadota > Betaproteobacteria > Burkholderiales > Comamonadaceae > Delftia > Delftia sp. WY8. The sequence goes on along the minus strand of NZ_CP049795.1, from coordinate 939,122 downwards.
AGGAGCCGCAGGAGCCTCTCCCGGGCGCGCGCGCCGACGACGGCGCGGCGCTGCATACGCTGCAGCGCATGATGCGCTTCATGGCCGCCGACACGCGCCTGCTGCCTTCCGTGCAGCGCACGGTGGGCCGGCTGGAGCCGCTGCTGCAGCAGCTGGTGGTCCAGGACACGCGCTTTTTCGAGGACCGCAATCACCCTGCGCGCCAGTTGCTCGACGAGCTGACGGCGCGCAGCCTGTGGTTCGACAGTGAATCCGCACCGGGCTATGGCCAGTTCCTGCAGGTGGCCGATTCCGCTGCCATGCGGCTGGCGGCCCTGCAGCGCGCCGATGCATCGGCCTTTGCCACGGTGCTGCAGCAGCTGCGTGACGGTTGGGGCGGCAGCGGCATGCAGCCTGTGGGCCCGAGCGAAGCGCCTGAAGATGGCACGGTGACCGGCCCCGTCTCGGCCGCGCTCCGGCGCGTGGAAGGGCGGCGTGCGGACCCGCGCTGGCCGGAAACCGCCATGCCCCGGGCCGAGCAGATCGCAGCCGCCATCCGGCGCCTGCCCAGTGCCCAGGGCGTACCCGATGACATCCTGGAATTCGCCACGGGGCCGTGGGCCCAGGTGATTGCCAGCGTCCAGGAGCCTGTGGACGGCAGCGAGGCCCGCGACCCCGGCGGCTACCTCGCCCTGGTGCCCAGCCTGCTGTGGAGCGTGTCCGCACACGCCGGCCGCGATACCGACCGGCTGGTGGCGCTGGCGCCGCGCCTGCAGGCCCGGCTGCGCGCCGGCCTGCGCAGCGTGGGGCGCACGGAGGAGGAGATCCAGGCCTTTGCCGCGCGCCTGGCCGGCCTGCACCAGGATGCGCTGGATGCGGGTGTGGTCCGCCAGCCCATAGAGAGCGTGGATATTTATCTGGACTCCGTGCCGCCCACCGTCTATGGGTCGGACTCGGTGCTGGCGTCCCTGCCTTCCCGGTTCGATGCTGCCGGGCCCGGCCAGGCCAGGCCCGTCCAGGCAAGGCCCGGCTCCTCGGCAGCGCGCCTGCCACAGTCGTTGTTCGGCGTGGCGGCCTCCATGCCGGTGCCGCTGGATGTGCCGCAGCCCATGGCGAACGATATGGCGCACGAGATGGCCACCCTGACCGAGCAGGATCTGGAGCTGCCCGAGGCGCTGCAGGACGAGCTGCCTGCCCCCCCGGCCGTTGCGGCGTCGCCGACCAGGATGCCCGGCGAGCCTGCCGGGCCCCAGGTGACGCCGCATGCGACATCCGTGGCACCTGCACCTGAACCTGTGGCACCCGTGGCACCCGTGGCGCCCGTGGTCTCCGAGGACTGGGCGCTGGGCACCTGGGTGGAGCTGTCCAATGCCCGGCAGAGCATCCGCACCCAGCTGACCTGGGTCAGCCCGCAGCAGACGCTGTTCCTGTTCACGGCCACCGATGGCAGCACCCAGTCCATGACGCGCCGCATGCGCGACAAGCTGCTGGCGCAAGGGCAGCTGCGGCGCGTGGACTGAGGCGCCTGCCGGACATGCGCCGGCGCCGATGGGGACGAATCGTGCCCAATTCGGGCGTTGCGGAGGTTGAGGTTTGAGGCGCGTCAAAAAGACAATGTCCTGCATCGATGCGCCCCGGATCATGGGGCGCATCACCACCGAATAGACCCCACCAGCAGGAGACAGGAACCATGGCGCGTTTGAGGATAGGCATCGTCGGAGCAGGCATTGGCGGATTGGCGGCAGCCAATGCGCTGCACCAGGCAGGGCATGAAGTATTGGTGTTCGAGCAAAGCCGGCAGTTCCTGCGCGTGGGCGCGGACATCAACCTCACGCCCAATGCCGTGCGCGCCCTCGATGGCCTGGGCGCCGACATTGCCGCCGCCGTGCGCGCCAGCGCCGCACGGCCCACGCACCGCATCAGCCGCAACTGGGACACGGGCGAGGAAACCTCGCGCCTGACCATGGGTGACGAGGCCGAGCGCAAATACGGCGCACCCCAGCTCACCATCCACCGCGCGGACCTGCTGGCGGCCCTGGCCGATGCCTTTCCGCTGGACCAGGTGCAGTTGGGCAAGCGCGCCAGCCAGATCACGCAGACGGGGCAAGGCGTGGACATCGCCTTCACCGATGGCAGCGAAGTGGCCGGGCTGGACGCACTCATTGGCGCGGACGGCATCCACTCCGTGGTGCGCGCGGCCCTGTTTGGCGCCGAAAGCCCGCGCTTCACGGGCGTGGTGGCCTTCCGCGCGGTGGTGCCTACCGAGCGCGTGCGCCATGTGCCCGACATCCAGGCCTTCACCAAATGGTGGGGTGCCACGCCGCAAAGCCAGATCGTGACCTTTCCGCTGAATCAGGGGCGCGATACCTTCATCTTTGCCACCACGGCCCAGGAATCGTGGCATGAGGAATCCTGGACCACGCCGGGCAGCGTCGAGGAGTTGCGCGGCTTCTATGCCGATTTCCATCCTGACGCGCGGGCGCTGCTCGACGCCTGCGACACGGTGCTCAAGACCGCGCTGTACGAGCGCGATCCCCTGCCGGCCTGGTCGCAGGACCGCATCACGCTGCTGGGCGATGCCTGCCACCCGATGATGCCCTTCATGGCCCAGGGTGCGGGCATGGCCATCGAGGATGCCGTGGTGCTGGCGCGCAACCTGGACGCTGCGCAGGGATCGCAGCAGGTGCCCGCTGCCCTGGCGCGCTACCAGGCCATGCGCATGCAGCGCACCAGCGAGATCCAGATCGGCTCGCGCGGCAACAACTGGCTGCGCGCCGGTGGCAATGCCGATGGCGTCTACGGCTACGACGCCTGGGCGGTGGCACTGCAGGCCTGAACCCGGTCAGGGCCGGCAGGCGGCCAGCTCCCTGGCACAGGGCAGCTCCAGCCCTTCGGCCGTGGTCAGCGACTGCGCGGCCAGCACGGCGCGCACCGTGGCCAGGGCCACGGCCTCGGCGGCCATGGCGGACAGGGTCAGCATGCCCAGCGAGTGCTCGGCCAGGCCCGTGCCCAGGGCGAACAGGGTGTCGCCATCGCTCATGGTGTGCACGGGTCGTATGGCGCGTGCCAGGCCGTCATGGGCCACCACGGCCAGGCGCTGGGCCTGGGCCTTGGTGATGCGTGCATCGGTGGCAACCACGCCGATGGTGGTGTTGGTGCCTGCCAGCAGCGGCCGGGGCTCTTCGCCGCGCAGCAAGGCACGGCAGGTGTCGTGCAGCTGGCGGCCATCGGGGCTGCGCGCGCCGGCCAGCAGGGCGCCGCTGTGGGGGTCGACCACATCGCCCACGGCATTGCAGGCGATCAGCGCGCCCACGGTGACGCCGCGCACGGTCAGCGAGGCCGTGCCGATGCCGCCCTTCATGGCGCGATCCATGCCGAAGACCTTGCCCACGCAGGCGCCCATGCCGGCGCCCACATTGCCCTCGGCAGGCCGCGCGGCGCTGGCGGCCTGGCAGGCCGCATGGCCGGCATCGGCACCCGGGCGGATGCGGCTGTCGCCCACCGCCAGGTCGAACAGCACGGCGGCCGGCACGATGGGCACGCGGCCCACGCCCACATCCAGCCCTATTCCCTGCTCATCGAGCCAGCGCATGGCGCCGCTGGCCGCGTCCAGACCCCAGGCGCTGCCGCCCGACAGCATGACGGCATGCACCTGCTGCACCAGGTTGGAGGGATGCAGCAGGTCGGTCTCGCGCGTGCCGGGGGCGGCGCCACGCACATCGCAGCCCCCCACGGCACCGCCGCGCGCCAGCACGACGGTGCAGCCCGTGGGCCGGCGGGCATCGGTGTGGTGGCCTACCTCGATGCCCTGTACGCGGGTGATGGAGCCGGGGTCTGAGTCGGTGCTTGGCATGCGCTGCTCTGCTCTGTGATGGACAGGCCTTCACCTTAGCCGAAACGGCAGCCCTGCACCCGGTCTTCAGCGCAGCACTTCCAGCTGCGTGACCACGAAGGCGCCCTGGTCCTGCTCGGCGCGAAAGCGCACCTTGTCGCCGGCCTTGAGGGCGGGCTCGGGTGCTGCCACGCGCAGCTGGAAGACCATGGTCATGGGCGGCATGCCCAGGTTCTTGAGTTCGCCGTGGCGCAGCGTGACCTTGCTGGTGCGTGCATCCCAGCGCGTGACCTCGCCTTCGCTGAGGTCCTGGCTGGCGGCGGCGGGTGCGGTTTCGGCAGATTGCGCGCCATGCGCCGCATGGTCGTGGGCCGTGGCCTGGGCACAGGCCCAGGCCGGGATCAGCGCGGCGGCAAGTGCCAGGCGCACGGCAAGGGCGGTACGGGACGTACGGGAAACAAGGAGGACTGTGTTGTGCATGGTGTGCTCCGGGGTTCAGCGGTAGCTGGTGAAGGTGCGGGTGGAAACGTCGCTGTTCATGAGGTTCTTGGTGATGAGCAGCACCTCGTAGGGGTCCTTGCGGCCGCCGTACTCGGGGCCGTCCATGCCGGGGCTGCCCACGGGCATGCCGGGCACGGCAATGCCCACCGCCTTGGGCTTTTGCATGAGCAGCTTGTGCACGTCGGCCGCAGGCACATGGCCTTCGAGCGCATAGCCTTCTACCAGGGCCGTGTGGCAGGAGCCCAGGCGCGCCGGAATGCCCAGCCTGGCGCGCACGGCGCTGTTGCCGGTGTCGTGCACGGTGACGGCAAAGCCGTTGTGCTCCATGTGCACCACCCAGTCCTGGCAGCAGCCGCAGTTGGGGTCCTTCCAGACCTCGACCGGGATGCGGGCCGTGGGTGCAGCCGCCCACAGCGAAGGGGCGGCGAATGCCGTGCAGGCCAGGGCCATGCGGCGCAGCGCACTGCGGCGCGGGTGGGCGGATGCCATGCGTTCATGTTTCATGGGGTGCTCCTGAAGGGGGGAAGATGTGGCGCGCTCATTGCGTCACGGTGATGGTTCCGCGCATGCCGGCCTGGTAGTGGCCGGGGATGAGGCAGGCAAAGTCGAAGCTGCCTTCGCGGTTGAAATTCCAGACCAGGTCGCCGGATTGGCCGGGCGAGACATGGGCCATGTAGGGCTCGCCGTGCTCCATGGTGGGGAACTTGAGCATCATCTGCGCGTGCTCGTCCAGCGAGGCCGGCGTGCCCAGCACGATCTCGTGCATGACCTGGCCCTTGTTGGCCACGCGCAGGCGCACCGTCTCGCCGCGCCTGACGCTGATGCGCTCTGGTGTGAAGCGCATGTTGTCGCTCATGTCCAGGGTGATGGTGCGCCGGGCGGCCGAGGCATCGCCGGCGATGCCCCAGGGCTTTTGCTCCTTGACCGCGGCGGCCTTGGGAGCGTCATCGTGGGCCCCGCTGCCATGGGCGAAGACGGCAGCGGGGCCGGCGAGCAGTGCGGTGGCGAGGAGGAGGGCAAAGGTGTTCATAAGGTGGTCCTTGGATGGCATCAGTGGTGCTCATGGCCCGCACCGGGCTTGCGCACGCTGGGTGCGCCGGGGGACTGGCCGGGCGTGGTATGGCGCGGTGCGGAGGCCTCGGCCGCCGGCCCCTTCCATTCATAGGCCACGCTGCCCTTGGGGTGGTTGAACCAGCCCGGGTCGCCGTAGTCGTTGGCGCCCAGCTGCTCGCGCACCTTGAGGGTGGTGAACATGCCGCCCATCTCGAGGGGGCCGAAGGGGCCCGTGCCCGTCATCATCGGGAAGGTGTTGTCGGGCAGCGGCATCTCCATGGCGGCCATGTCGCCCATGCCGCGCTCGCCCATGACCATGTAGTCGGGCACGATCTTCTGGATCTTGCCGACCAGGCCCCGGTGGTCCACGCCGATCATGGTCGGCGTGTCGTGGCCCATGGCGCCCATGGTGTGGTGGCTCTTGTGGCAGTGCAGGGCCCAGTCGCCCAGCTCGTCGGCGATGAACTCCACCTGCCGCATCTGGCCCACGGCCACGTCCGTGGTCACCTCGGGCCAGCGTGCGGACCGGGGCACGGGGCCGCCGTCCGTGCCCGTGACCTCGAATTCGTGGCCATGCACGTGGATGGGGTGGTTGGTCATGGTCAGGTTGCCCACGCGCAGGCGCACGCGGTCGCCGCGCCGGGCGACGACGGGGCTGATGGCGGGGAACACCCGGCTGTTGAAGGTCCAGATGTTGAAGTCCGTCATCTCGGCCACGCGTGGGGTCATGGAGCCGGGCTCCACGTCGTAGGCCGACAGCAGGAAGGCGTAGTCGCGCTGGACCTCGGCGATCTGCGGGTGCGCGGCCTTCGGGTGCGTGATCCACAGGCCCATCATTCCCATGGCCATCTGCACCATCTCGTCGGCATGCGGGTGGTACATGAAGGTGCCGGGCCGGCGCGCCGTGAACTCGTAGACAAAGGTCTTGCCGGGCGGGATGTGCGGCTGGGTCAGGCCGCCCACGCCGTCCATGCCGTTGGGCAGGCGCTGGCCGTGCCAGTGCACGGTGGTGTGCTCGGGCAGGCGGTTGGTCACGAAGATGCGGACCTGGTCGCCTTCCACCACCTCGATGGTGGGGCCGGGGCTCTGGCCGTTGTAGCCCCACATGTTGACGAAGAAGCCCGGCGCCACCTCGCGCACCACGGGCTCGGCCACCAGGTGGAATTCCTTGACGCCTGCGTTCATGCGCCAGGGGGTGGTCCAGCCGTTGAGCGTGACCACGGGGCGGTAGGGGCGGCCGTTGGGCGGGGCCAGCGGGGCGGCGGTTTCGGCCGAGGACTGGGTCGCTGCCTCGGGCAGGGCGGCCAGGGCCACGCGGCTGACGGCGGCGCTGGAGACGGCGGCCACGGCCGCGCCGGTGAAGAAGTTGCGGCGGTTCATGTCAGTGGCTCGCTGTGTTCGTAGGAGTGGGTGCGGCGGCGCTGGATGCGGCCTCGACCGTGCCTGGCGAGGTTCCGGCCAGAGCCAGCTGCAGGTCGGTCTCTGCCAGCCAGAAGTCGCGCTGCGCATCGGTGGCGGTGGCCACGGCCTGGGCGCTGCTGCGGGCCTCGGCCAGCAATTGCCAGACGCTGACGAACATGCCGTTGTAGCGAAGCATGGTTTCGTCCTGGATGAAGCGGCGCAGCGGCAGCACCTCGGCCTGCTGCTGGTGGGCCAGGTCCCAGGCCGTGCGGTAGCGCATCCAGCTGCTGCGCGCCTCGGCGCGCGCCTGGATGGCGCCTTGCTGCAGCTGGGCCGCGCTGCGCTGCAGCTCGGCGCGCGCGCGGCCGCTGGCGGCGCCGCCCCAGTCGAACAGCGGCAGGGGCAGGTCGATCTCCCAGCCGCGTGTCACATCGCTGTGGCCGGTGGCCCGGTCCGTGGCGGTGTTGCGGCTGTAGCCCAGGCCGATGTCGCCGAAGATGGCGCCGGCGCGCGCCCAGCCCCGGCGCTCGCCCAGATGGTCCAGGTCGCGGCGCAGGGCGCGCAGGTCCAGGCGCTCGCGCAGCGCGGTGGCCTCGGCATCGTCCCCGGCGCGCAACTGCGTGGCGGCCTGCGGGATGGCGGGCAACTGGTCGGGCAGCTTGAAATCGATGCGCCGTCCCCACAGGCCCATCAGGCGGGCCAGTTGCTCATGCTCGGCCGTGGCGGCCAGGCGCGCACGCGCCAGCTGGGCTGCGGTGTCCTGCTGGATACTGAGCTCGCGCGCCTGCTGCAGCCGGCTGAAGTTGCCCACGCGGGCCATGCGCCGCGCCAGCTCGGCACCGGCCTCGGCCGCCTCGTGCATGCGCTCGCTGGACGCCAGCTGCTGGCGTGCGGCCACGGCGCGCAGCCAAGCGCGGCGCGTGTCGGCGGCCAGCCGCAGCACGTCCTGCGCGGCGGTCAGGGTGGCCTGTTCCATCTGCATGCCCTGCCAGCGGCTGCGCCAGGGCAGGGTGATCAGGCTGACCAGGCCGAAGCTCAGCTGGCGCTCGATCTCGCGCTCGTCGCTGTTGACCATGCGGCCCAGGGTCAGCGTGGGGTTGGGCAGTGTCAGGGCCTGCACGCGGTCTGCATCCTGCACGCCCAGTTGTGCCAGGCGCGCCTGCAGGCCGGGGTTGTTGAGCAGTGCGATGCGCACGGACTGGTCCATGTCCAGCGGCTGGCGCAGCCACTCGTCGATGCGCTGCTGCGCCGCGTCGCGGGCCTGCAGATCGGTTGGCGGCAGTTCGGCGCCGTCCGGCAGGCGGCTGGCGGTATGGGACTGGACCGCGCCGCGCAGGCCGTCGGGCGAGATGCTGGCGCAGCCGGCCAGGGCCAGCACGGCAGCCATGGCGCCGACCAGCCGGGTGGGGGCGAAGACGGTGCGCTTCATGGCCGGCCTCCGTGCTGCATGTGAGAGCCGTGCGGGGACGGCGCAGGCGTGGATCGGCCGGCCTGGGCCGCCTCCCAGCGCAGGATGTCCACATGGCCGTTGGGAAACTCGGCCACGGCGGCGTTGGCCTGGCGCCAGTCGGTCAGTTCGGTTTCCACGGCGCCGCTGGGCGGCAGGGCCGCATGGCGCAGGGGCAGGCTGGCGGCTGCCGGATCGATGGCGCCGGTCAGGCCTGCGGAGGAAGAGGCCGGGGGGAGGCTGCCGTCATGGGCTTGGGCCCAGGCCGCGGGGCTGGAGGTGGCAAGGGCCGCCAGCCCGAAATGGATGAGGGGGATGAGGGGGGCGAGAAAATGCGCTCGGCGCATGGTGATCTCCTGAATGCGTAACGGGTGACGCATCCGCAGCCAAGCGCCCTGCCATGCCCGAGAACGGGCTGCCCATGGACGGGCGGCAGGGATGGCGCGGACGCACTTCGGGCGTCAGGCTTCAGGAAATGGGTGGCTTGATGGCCTGCAGCTTGGCCGCGCTGGCAAAGCGCGTGCTGCCTTGGGGGCGCAGTGCGGCGGACGGCGCAGCGCCGTCCGAACCGATCTGGCCAGGGGTGAAAAGGGCCGAATGGCAGATGCCGCACAGGGTGCAGCTGGGCCCATGTTCATGTTCGCCGCAGCTGCCGCCCGCAGGGCTGCCGGCCTGGGAGGAGCAGTCTGCACTGTGCTCGGCGTGCGACGTATGCGAGGGGTGAGAGGGCTGCTCCGTGGCGTGTGCCGGATGCCGTTCATGGCTGTCCGGCGTCTGCGCTATCTCCGGCGCATGGTGGTGGAGTGCGGAGTCCGACGCCAATGCGACGGCCGGAGCCGGGACGCCCATCACCGGAGCCGCCCCCATGGCCATGGCATCGCCCAGCAGGCCACGCAGGACCAGCAGCAAGACCAGGACAATGGACAAGGGGCGACGCATAGGCATGGATGATACCGGACGGTGCCACGAAGTTCCTCAGGTGCGGGCCCTCTGCCCGGGCGGGCGGCGCGTGGTGCGCAGTGCCTCGGCGATCAGCGCCGATATGGCGGGTGGCATGTCCATGGGCAGGGTGGCCGGCACCGTGGTGCGGCCGGTGTTGCCGCGCGGCAGCCGGTCCAGCAGATGGCCTGCGGGCACCAGGGCCAGGCGCAGCAGCTGGCCGGCGACCTCCCTGCCGTCGCGCATCTGCAGCGCGTGGCGCAGCATCCAGCAGTGGGATCGCCAGTGCAGGCCCAGCAGCTGCTGGCCCAGCACATGGCTGGCCTCCAGCAGCAGCCAGCGCTGTGCGGGCGCCTGGTCCTGGCTTGAACGGAAGCTGTGCAGCAGGTGGGTGAAGGCGGCACGGCGCTGGGCGTCGGTCATGCCGCCTCCCTGTCGCTGCCCCAGCGGCGCAGCCGCAGGCCGTTGCCGACCACCAGCAGGCTCACGCCCATGTCGGCGAGCACAGCCAGCCACATGCTGGCGTTGCCGGCCAGGGCCAGCGCGAAGAACACCAGCTTGACGCCCAACGACAGGGCGATGTTCTGCCAGAGCACGGCGTGGGCGCTGCGTGACAGCTCCACCACCTCGGGCAGGCGGCGCAGGTCGTCGTTCATCAGCACCACGTCGGCGGTTTCCATGGCCATGCCCGTGCTGTGCATGCCGCCCATGGCAAAGCCGATGTCGGCCTGGGCCAGGGCCGGCGCGTCGTTGATGCCGTCGCCCGTCATGGCGGTGGGGCCTCGTGTGCGTTGCAGCTCGGCCAGTGCGTCGAGCTTGTCCTGGGGCAGCAGGCCGCCGCGCGCATCCTGGATGCCGGCTTCGGCAGCGATGGAGCGCACGGTGGCCGTGTTGTCGCCGCTGAGCACCACGGGCTGCACGCCCAGGGCCTGCAGGCGTGCCACGGCCTCGCGGGCCTGGGGCCGCAACGGGTCGGCCACGGTGAACAGGGCCCGCACGCCGCTGCTGTCGGCCAGCAGGGTCACGGTGCGGCCCTGGGCCTCATGGGTGGCCAGGCTGGCACGAAGCGCGGCGCTGTCCCAGCCTTGCTCCTGCACCCAGCGCAGGTTGGCCAGGGTCCAGAGCTGGCCGTCGATCTCGGCCTGCACGCCACGGCCGGGCAGGGCCAGCAGCTTGCTGACCGAGGCCCGCGCGGCATCGGCGGCCACGGCGGCATCAGCCTGGAGGCCGGAAGCAATGGCGCGCGAGACCGGGTGGTCCGAGCGGCCGGCCAGGGCCAGGGCGCGCGCGGCGGGCAGGGCGGGGCCAGGGGCGGCGTCCCGGGCTGCATCCTCTTCGCTCCAGGACTTCCATTCGACCAGCTTCGGGCTGCCCGTGGTCAGCGTGCCGGTCTTGTCCAGGGCAATGGCGCGCAGCTTGCGCGCCGATTCCAGCGCCTGGCCGCCCTTGATCAGCAGGCCGCGGCGTGCAGCCGCCGTCAGCGCGCTGACCACGGTGACGGGGGTGGACAGCACCAGGGCGCAGGGGCAGGAGATGACCAGCAGGGCCAGAGCCTGGTAGGCCGCGTCATGCCAGCTCCAGTCCATGACCAGCGGTGCCAGAACCGCCAGCGCAATGGCCAGCACCAGCACGATGGGCGTGTAGACGGCGGCAAAGCGGTCGACAAAGCGCTGGGTGGGCGCCTTGGAGGCCTGGGCCTGCTCCACGGCATGGACGATGCGCGCAATCAGGCTGTCATTGGCCGCCGAGGTGACGCGCATCTGCAGCTCGCCATCCTGGTTGATGCTGCCGGCGTAGAGCTCGTCGCCCGGGGCCTTGTCGGCCAGAGCGCTTTCTCCGGTGATGGGGGCCTGGTTGACCGAGCTTTGGCCTCGCAGGACCACGCCGTCCAGCGGCACGCGCGCGCCGGGGGCCACGCGCACGGTGGCGTCCAGCGCCACGTCGGCGGCGGCCACGCGCTGCACGCTGCCATCGGGCTGGAGCACGTCGGCCGTCTCGGGCGCCATCTGCAGCAGGCTGCGGATGGCATTGCGCGCGCGGTCCATGGCCTGGTCCTCGATGCGCTCTGCCGCGGCGTACAGGGCCATGACCATGGCGGCCTCGGGCCACTGGCCGATGGCGAAGGCACCCGTGACGGCAATGGCCATCAGCGCGTGGATGCCCAGCTTCAGGCGCAGCACGTCGCGGATGCCGGCCTTGTAGACGCCCAGGCCCGACAGGGCAATGGCCAGCACGGCCACGGCCATGCCGCCGTATTGCAGGGCCGGCACGCCGCCCTGAGAGCCGCTGAGCCAGTGGGCGGCTTCGGCCAGCACGGCTGCAATCAGCGCGGCCGTGATGCGCGGCCAGCCGGGCAGCACGCTGTGGTCGTGGCCGGCATGGGGATCGCTCTCGTCGTGACCGTGGTCGTGATTGTGGTCGTGATCGTGGCCATGGCCCTCGCCGTGCGCATGCGAGTGGCCATGGGCCTTCTTGCGGGCCGGCGTGGGCTGGGTGATGGTGAAGGGCGCGCAGCAATCGGTGCCGCAGGCGGAAGACGGCGAAGTCGAGGCGGGCGTGGAATGGGCTGGGAAGGCTTTCAGGGCCTCGTTGCCCTGAGGGCTTGGCAGGCGATTGGAGTTCATGCGAGCATTGGAAACGGTGAAGTCACTTCAAGGTCAAGCATGTCACAGCATGAATCTGCGCGCTGGCGCATCGGCGAGGCGGCCAAGCGTTCCGGCGTGGCCGCCGCCAACATCCGCTACTACGAGAAGGAAAGGCTGCTGAGCGCGGGCGTGCGCGAGGACAACCAGTACCGGCTGTACAGCGACAGCGATGTGCACCGGCTGCGCTTCATCCGCCTGTGCCGCGCCATGGACATGTCGCTGGACGAGGTGCGCACCCTGCTGGCGCTGGACGGCGCCAGCAAGGCCGACTGCGTGGCCGCCAACGAAACCCTGGATGCCCACCTGGGCCATGTGCGCGAGCGCCTGGCCGAGCTGCGCGCGCTGGAGCATGAGCTGATGCAGCTGCGCAGCCAGTGCGACGGGTCGGCCAGCTACTGCCATCTGATCGAGGCCCTGCACGCCCAGGCCGACGAACCGCTGACACCCGCCCTGGGCAGTACCGGCGCCAAGCGCCATGTGTAGCGCCGTCCGCAGCTGCCTGTCTTGCGCCGGCGTCCGACGGACCGTCCCGGTACGGCTCGCTATCATCGACCGATGAGCCTCAGCCACGCAGCCCTGTCCCTTCCCGACCGCATCTGGGCGGCGCTGCGCGACCATGCGCTGGCCTGGTGGCGCAGCGTCTACCTGGGCGCCGTGCTGCTGGTGCTGGCCATGTCCCCTTCCAGCTACCGGCGCGGCGCGCGGCGTGCCATGGCGCACCAGATCTATGTGCAGACCGGGCCCATCCTGCTGGGATTCACGGCGCTGGCGGCGCTGTTGTGCGCGGTGATCACGCGCATCGTCATCGTCACGGCGCTGAGCTATGGGCTGTCGCGCTATGCGCTGGAGATGGTGGTGCGCGTGCTGGTGATCGAGCTGATCCCGCTGACGGCCGCGCTGTTCGTGGCCATGCGCTGCACCATTCCCAACGGCACGCTGATTGCGCAGCTGCGCGCGCGGGGCCAGCTCCAGGCCTGGCAGGAGCGCGGCTCCGACCCGCTGCGCATGGCCCTGGTGCCGCGCGCGGCCGGTGGCGTGTTTGCCTCGGTCACGCTGGCCGTGCTCAGCTGCGTGGTGGCCCTGGTCACCGTCTACCTGAGCGTCTATGGCTTCACGCTGGCGGGCCTGCCCGGCTACACGCGCATCTTCGGCCAGATCTTCACGCCGGCCGTGACCCTGGTCTTCGTGCTCAAGACCTGGTTCTTCAGCCTCACCGTGGCCATCATGCCCATGGCCTCGGGCCTGTATGCGCCGCTGCGGCGCCACCGGCTCGGCGGCGCGGCGCTGGGCGGCTTTGCGCGCATGTTTGCCGTGCTGCTGGTGATCGAGGTGATCTCGCTCATGGGCAACTATTACTGAGCACGCCCGCTGAACTCCACGAACCCCACATGCACGGCAAGGCCCGTGCCAGAACAAGGAATGCCATGACCGATACGCGGCGCACGCCGCCAGACCCCTGGGACGGCGAGGAAATCGAGGCCCTCAAGCCCGTGGCGCACCTGCGCGCCAAGGCCGCGGGCCTGCTGCTGTTCACGCTGGTGCTGATTCTTGGATCGGCCCTGTACCTGCTGTACTCGCGCGGCGTGTTCGACGCCACGCAGCGCCTGGTGCTCACGGCCGACGACTCCGAGGGCGTGAGCGTGGGCATGAACATGACCTTCTCGGGCTTTCCGATCGGGCGCGTGCGCCGCATCGAGCTGGCCGAGGACGGCAATGTGCGCATCCTCATCGACGTGCCGCGCAAGGACGCGCACTGGCTGCGCGAGTCCAGCGTCTTCACCCTGGTCAAGGGGCTGGTGGGTGGCACCACCATCAAGGCCTACAGCGGCATCCTCAGCGATCCGCCGCTGCCCGACGAGGCCGTGCGCCCCGTGCTGCGCGGCGATGCCACGGCCGAGCTGCCGCAGATCATGTCCACGGCCAAGGAAGTGCTGGGCAACATCGCCCAGCTCACCGCGCCGGACTCGGCCCTGGGCGGGTCGCTGACCGAGCTGCGCGGCCTGGCCGGCCGGGCCCAGGGGCCGGGCGGCGTGCTGGGCGTGGTCATGGGCAGCGAGCAGGAGGCGCGCAAGGTGACGGCCCTGCTGGACCGCGCCAACGCCACGCTGGCCCGCATGGAGCGCATGGTGGCGCGGGCCGACAGCCAGGTGTTCGACGCCGGCGGCGTCATGCCCGAGGTGCGTTCCACCGTGGTGCAGCTCAACGGCCTGCTGGCCGACACGCGCCGCACGCTGGGCAAGGTGGACGCCGTGCTGGCCGAGGCCCAGGCCGTGGGCTCCAATGCGCGCGAGGCCACGGCCGACCTGGGCGCCCTGCGCGCCGAGGTCGAGGGCAACCTGCGCCGCCTCGAAGGCGTGCTGGCCGACCTGCAGCGCAAGTGGCCGTTTGCCCATCAACCGGAGTTGAAGCTGCCATGAGTGCTGCCGCCAAGAAACTTTCTGCCGCAACCCTCCTGGCGCGCCATGCCGCCGCCGGCGCCGTGCTGACCGTGGTGCTGGCCGGCTGCAGCAGCCGCCCGCCCGCACCGGACTGGGCGCTGAATGCCGAATCTGCGTCCCAGCGCGCCTCCACCGCCTACCTGGAAGGCCGCCAGCGCGTGCAGGCCCTGGAATGGGACAAGGCCCGCGCCGAGGTGGCCGCCACGGGCCGCACCGACCTGGCCGCGCGTCTGGAGCTGATGCGCTGCGCGGCCCAGGTGGCCAGTCTCGAATGGGACGACTGCCCCGGCTACCAGGCGCTGGCGCTTGACGCGGCGCCGGCGGAGGCCGCCTATGCGCGCTATTTGCAAGGCAGGCCCCGGCCCGAAGACATTGCGCTATTGCCGGAACTACAGCGCCCCGTGGCGCAGGCGCTGCTGGGTGCGCCTGCCTCGGCGCTGGCCGCCGTGAGCGCCATCAAGGAGCCGCTGCCCCGGCTGGTGGCGGCCGGCGCGGCCTTGCGGGCGGGGGCGGCACAGCCGCAGTTGCTGGAGCTGGGTGCCGAGACCGCCTCGGCCCAGGGCTGGCGCCGTGCGGTGATGGCGTGGCTGCTGCTGCAGGCCAGGGCCCATGATCAGGCGGGCGAGGTGGACAAGGCCCAGGCCGTCAGGCGCAGGCTGGCGCTGCTGGAGAAGACGGCCAGCGGTGGGGGCGCATCGGCAGGTACATCAACCGGCACATCGGCCGGCAAATGAAAACAGCGCCAGTCCGAAAGGGATGGCGCTGAGCAGGCATTTGCAGGCGCTTGCAGGGCCTACATCGACGACAGCAGGGCGCCCGGGTCTTTTTGCAGCAAGGTGTCTGCGGCCGGGGCGGCGCTGTCCAGCCACAAGGTGGCAACGCTGGCGGCGACGGCAAGCAATACCGTGGCGGTGAAGGCAATGAAGGGATGACGTCCGAAGGGGCTGGGTCTGCGCATGGTGCACCTCCTGTCTGGCAGCGCAGGCAGAGCATGGGGCTGGGCCTGGACTCCATTGCACACCGGATTGCGCAGCGTGGCTGTCGGACAATCGCTTTCTCTCTTGACGTTCGTGAAAAAAGCGGTGGGAGAAATTCCCTATCGATCTTCAGAAGGCCTAAAAAAAAGCGAGGCAGGGCCTCGCTGAAAGTTCGGGACGTAAGTCCCCGGCCCGTGCTGGCAGGCCAGGCGTCGCCTTAGAAACGGTGGCGGATACCCGCGATCAGGCTGGTGCCCGACTTCAGGTCCGTGATGCGGTCGTGCATCAGCACGGTGTACACATCGGTGCGCTTGGACAGGTAGTGGTCGTAGCCCAGGCTGGCCGTGGTGCGCGTGGAGTCCACGGCGCCGATCTCGGCCTTGGTGCGGGCCAGGGCTGCCTTGATGGTGCCGGCGCTGCTCACGGGCACGTCCAGGCCCAGCGAGTAGGTGCTGTTCTTGCGGTCCAGGTCCTTGACCTTGGCCTGGCCATAGGTCGCGTACAGCTTGGCCACTTCGAAGTTGTAGGTGCCGCCCAGCATCCAGTCGGTCTTGGTGGGCATGACGGCCAGGCTCACGGGGTTGCTGATCTGGGCGCGCTCGTAGAAGGCCACCAGGCTCAGGGGGCCGCCGAAGTACATGGCGTTCACGCCGATGTTCTTCTTGCCGGAGTCGCCGCCCTTTTCACCGAACTGGTAGTGGACGTTGGCCTGCAGGCCGCCGAACTTGGGCGTGCTGTAGACGATCTGGTTGCTCCAACCGGTGTCCGACGGCGTGGTCAGGTTGGCCGAGCCCCAGGCTGCCGTGCCCACGTTGGCGTGCAGCACCAGCGGGGAGATGGTGAAGGAGTCGCCGAAGGGGTTGGTCAGGATGGTGGGCAGGAAGTTGGGCGCCATGCCGCGGCCCAGGCGCACCGTGCCGAAGCCGCCGGACAGGCCGACGTTGGCATCGCGCGAGAAGTACGGGTCGCCGTCGAAGCGGCCGGGGCTGCCGGTGTCCACGCGCATGAAGGCCGTCAGCTGGAAATCGACCTTCAGGCCGCCGCCCAGGTCTTCCTGGCCCTTCATGCCCCACCAGGAGGTGGTCATGCCGCCCGAACCCACGACGCCCTTGCCGCTGGCGTCGCCAGCCATGCGCATGGAGCCGGCATAGGCGTCCACCAGGCCCGTCAGCTGGACCGAGCTTTGGGCGTGTGCAGCGCCGGCGCAGGCCAGTGCAGCGGCCAGTGCGATGAAGGAACGTTTCATGTTGAGGAGTCTTTCATTGTTGGATAGTGGAAACGGTTGGCCAGTGCTGTGACCGGGGCAGACGATGAGGCAAACGCCCTGGGCGGGCTATGTGGCAAACCTGGGACAGTGGCGTTTTCGCATCAGGGTCCGGCCGGTGTCGGCGTGCCTTTGCGGTGCGCGCGCGAGGCAGTCCAGACTGGCTAAGCCGCGTATTACAACGCATCCCAGCCATTGCACCGGCCAGAAAGTGGTGTCTTTGACACAGTTATGACGAAACTTAATTTGTGTTTTGCACTCTCGCGGCTTGAACGCTGCCGTGCACTGGGTTGGGGCCGGGGCACCAGGCCTGTGCAGCAGGTCCTTGCAAGAGGGCTCAAAGGTCAATTCAGGGCTCCTTGTTCGTCGGTTGGAGGAAGATTTCCGCCTGTTGCCAGGCCTGTGGCTGCAACTGATTGCAAACGGCGTGCCAGCCTGCAACCCGGCCACCGGCCTCCACGGGGGTCCATGAGCCGGGCATGTGTTTGCAGACGTGTCAGACTCGCGCCCATGTCCGAATCCACCCTGCTCGTTGCCGATGACCACCCGCTGTTCCGCGCTGCGGTGATCCATGTGCTGCGCGAGGCCCTGCCGCAGTTCGCCGTGCTGGAGGCCGCAAGCGCTGCGACCCTGGGGGCGGCGCTGCAGCAGCACCCCGAGATCGAACTGGTGCTGCTGGACCTGGCCATGCCGGGCGCGCGCGGCTTCTCCGCGCTGCTGCATGTGCGCGGCGAGTACCCCGACATTCCGGTGGTGGTGATCTCATCCAACGACCATCCGCGCGTGATCCGCCGTGCCCAGCAGTTCGGTGCTGCAGGCTTCATTCCGAAGTCGGCGCCGGCCGAGGCCATAGGCACGGCCCTGCAGGAAGTGCTGGACGGCGGCAGCTGGTTCCCGCCCATGGCCGCCGAGCGCTCCGAGGCCGACGCCGCGCTGGCCGCGCGGCTGGCCCAGCTCACGCCCCAGCAGTTCCGCGTGCTGCTGTGCCTGGCCGACGGCCTGCTCAACAAACAGATCGCCCATGAACTGGGGCTGGCCGAGAACACCGTCAAGGTGCATGTGACGGCCATTCTCAAGAAGCTGGAGTGCTACAGCCGCACGCAGGCTGCCGTGCTGGTCAAGAGCCTGGAGAACGACGGCACGGCCTGAACTCCATGCCGCTGCGTGCCGTGCCCCTACCGGTGGCGCAGCAGCATCTGGCTCATGAGCGCGCGCAGCGCGGGCGGGCGCACGGGTTTGGCCAGAAAGCCCCAGCCGCGCTCGGCCGCCTGGCGGCGCAGCATGCCGTCGCGCTCGGCCGTGACCAGGATCACGGGCGGCGACTGGCCCCAGCGCTGGCACAGCTGCGCGTAGACATCGGGGCCGTGCAACTGGCCCAGGCGCACATCGAGCAGCACCAGTTGCGGCGCCTCGCCGGGCGCGGCCAGCGCAAGCGCCTCGGCCGGGCCGCCGGCCAGCGGCACGCTGCAGCCCCAGCGCTGCAGCAGGGCGCGCATGGCGGTGCAGGACTGGGGATCGTCCTCCACATACCAGGCGTTCATGCCCTGCAGCGGTGCATCCTGGTCCGGGTCGCCGGTCTGCGCGCTTGCGGCGATCTGCGGCACGGCGCCCGGGTCGCCCAGCGGCACGCAGACCCAGAACACGCTGCCCCGGCCCAGTTGCGAGCGCAGGCCGATCTCATGGCCCAGCAGCCGGCCCAGGCGCTCGACGATGGCCAGGCCCAGCCCGGCGCCACGGTCGTCGCCATGGCCCTCGTCCAGGCGGCGGAATTCCTCGAAGATCTCGTGCTGCAGGCTCTCGGGAATGCCCGGTCCCTGGTCGTGCACCTCGATGCGCAACTGCTGGCCCTGGCGCCGGCAGCCGATGACGATGCGGCCCTGGCGCGTGTAGCGTATGGCGTTGGACAGGAAGTTCTGCAGGATGCGGCGCAGCAGGGCCTCGTCGCTGCGCACCACGCAGCGCGTGTCCACCGCGCTCAGGCGCAGGCCCCGGCTTTCGGCCAGGATGCCGAAGTTGTGGCGCATGACCTGCAGCAGCGGGCCCAGCGCGAAGTCGCGCACGCGCACCTCCAGCTGGCCCGATTCCATGCGCGAGATGTCCAGCAGGCTGCCCAGGATGGCGTCCTGCGCGGCCAGGGCGCCGTCGATGCTGTCGGCCACGTGGCGGCCCGCCTCGTCATGCAGATGGCTGCGCAGCAGGGAGCTGAACATGCGCGCGGCGTTCAGAGGCTGCAGCAGGTCGTGCACGGCAGCGGCCACGAAACGGGTCTTGTAGCGGTTGGCCTGCTCGGCCTCGCGCTTGGCCTCGGCCAGGTCGCGCGTGCGCTCGGCAATGCGCTGCTCCAGCGCATCGGCCAGCGAGCGCAGCTCGCGCGCGGCGTTCTTGTAGCTGGTGATGTCGGCATAGCTGGTGACGAAGCCGCCGTCGGGCAGCGGGTTGCCGCGGATCTCCAGCACCGTGCCGTCGTCCTTGGTACTTTCGCGCAGGTGCGGGCTGCCGCTGCGCAGATGCTGCAGCCGCCGGTGGATGGCCTCCTCGATGGGGCCGGGCCCCAGCAGGCCGCGCCGGGCGTTGTACCGAAACAGGTTCTCTATGGGCTGGCCCGTGCGCAGCAGTTCGGAGGGAAAGCGGAACAGCTCCACGTAGCGCGAGTTCCAGGCCACCAGGTTGAGGTCGGCATCGATCACCACCACGCCCTGGGGCAGGTGCTCCAGGCTGCGGCTCAGGCCCGTGTCGGCCTGGCGCGCGGCCTGGACGATGCCGTCCTGGGCCGTGCGCAGCTCCTGGGCATGCTGGCGCAGCACGGTCTCCAGCTCCAGGCGGCTGCGCAGGCGCAGCGCGGCCAGCCGCCTGCGCTGGCGCACGAACAGCACCAGCATGCCCAGGGCCAGCCAGCCCCCCGCCGCGGCCGCCGCCGCCCAGCGGCTGGCCACGGTGCTGGCCTGCGTGTCATGCAGCAGGTGCAACTGCCAGTCGCTGCCGGGCAGGGGCAGGGTCTGCCACAGCGTGGTGCCGGGCAGGGCGGGTTCCTGCATCTGCACCAGGCGGCTGCCTTGCTCCAGGCCCTGGCGCACCCGGTAGCGCATGGGGTGCAGTTCCTGGTCGATGTACTGGCGCGTGGCGGCCAGGTCCGCCTCGTCGGCGGGGCTCAGGGGTGACAGCAGGCGGTAGCGCCAGTCGGGCTGGCTGGCCAGGAAGACCACGCCGTGCTCGTCCGAGGCCATGACCACGTCAGGCGTCTGCAGCCATTCGCGCTCCAGCTCCAGCAGCGCGATCTTGATCACCACCAGGCCCGCGACGGCGTTCTGTTCGTCCAGTATGGCCTGCGACAGGAAGTAGCCCGGCAGGCCCGTGGTCAGGCCGATGCCGTAGAAGCGCCCGCTGCCGCGCGACAGCGCCTGCTGCACATAGGGCCTGAAGCTGTAGTCCACGCCCACGTTGCTGCGCGTCTCGCGCCAGTTGCTGGCGGCCAGGGCCGTGCCGTGGCGGTCGATCAGGGTCAGCGTGGACGACTGGCTGGCGCCGTTGGCCTGCTCCAGCTTGCGGTTGAGGGCATCGACTTCGGCGGGAGACAGCGGGTGGGTGAGGGCGGCGCGCAGCTGCGCGTCCAGCGCCAGCACCTCGGGCAGGGTGCGGTAGCGGTCTATGCGCTGGCCCAGGGCCTGGGCGTAGAGGCTGAGCTGGCGCTGCACGCTTTCGGCCTCGCCGCGCAGGGCGCGGTGGTAGACCAGCTCACCGGCCAGCAGCATGCAGGCGAGCATGCCGCCGAACAGCAGCAGCAGGGTCCAGAAGGAGCGGCGTGAAGGGCGTCGAACGGGTTGGGGCATGGTGGTCTGGACCCGATTGGGCGCCAGCTTGGTGCCTTCCAGGGGCGGGAAGGGGTTGGGGATTACCCTGATTCTGCGTGCATTCTCCCAGGGAGAGCACCTGCGCCTAATACCAATAGGTTATCGGCGCCGGAGCACGCCAGCGGTACAAACTGGACCTCGCCGCACCTTGGTGGTGCGCCCACCCCACACAGTACCGCCGGAGCCGCACCATGCATGCCGTCCCCACCCACGCCGCCAGCCCCGAGCGGCTGCCTTTCTACCGCCAGCTGTATTTCCAGGTGGTGGTCGCCATCGTGGCAGGCGTGCTGCTCGGCCACTTCGAGCCCCAGTATGCCGAGCAGTTCAAGCCGCTGGGCGATGCCTTCATCAAGCTGGTGAAGATGATCATCGCGCCGGTGATCTTCCTGACCATCGTCACCGGCATTGCGGGCATGACGCACCTGCGCACCGTGGGCCGCGTGTTCCTCAAGGCCATGGCCTACTTCCTGTTCTTCTCCACGCTGGCCCTGGTGGTCGGCATGGTGGTGGCGCACGTGGTGCAGCCGGGCGCAGGCATGAACATCAACCCGGCCGACCTGGACCAGGCCGCCGTCAAGGGCTATGTGGCCAAGTCGCATGAGCTGACGCTCACCGGCTTTGCCATGGACATCATCCCCAAGACGCTGGTCAGCCCCTTCGTGGGCGACAACATCCTGCAGGTGCTGTTCGTGGCCGTGCTGTTCGGCATCTCGCTGGCCATGGTCGGTGATGCGGGCAAGCCCGTGCTGAACTTCCTGGAGGCGCTGACGGCGCCCGTGTTCAAGCTGGTCGGCATCCTGATGAAGGCTGCGCCGCTGGGAGCCTTTGGCGCCATTGCCTTCACCATCGGCAAGTTCGGCCTGGGTTCGCTGGTGAACCTGGCCTGGCTGGTGGGCTCGTTCTACATCACCTCGCTGCTCTTCGTGGTGGTGGTGCTGGGCTTCGTGGCGCGGCTGTGCGGCTTCTCGGTGCTCAAGCTGGCGCGCTACCTGAAGGCGGAACTGCTGCTGGTGCTGGGCACCTCGTCCTCGGAATCGGCCCTGCCTTCGCTGATGCAGAAGATGGAGCGCGCCGGCTGCGGCAAGTCCGTCGTGGGCCTGGTCGTGCCCACGGGCTACTCCTTCAACCTGGACGGCACCAACATCTACATGACGCTGGCCGCGCTGTTCATCGCCCAGGCCACCAACACCCACCTGACGCTAGGCCATGAGATCGCGCTGCTGCTGGTGGCCATGCTCAGCTCCAAGGGCGCTGCCGGCGTGACCGGCGCGGGCTTCATCACCCTGGCCGCCACGCTGGCCGTGGTGCCCGAAGTGCCCGTGGCGGGCATGGCCCTGATTCTGGGCGTGGACCGCTTCATGAGCGAGTGCCGCTCGCTGACCAACTTCATGGGCAATGCCGTGGCCACCGTGGTGGTCTCGCGCTGGGAAAACGAGCTGGACTACAGCAAGCTCAACGCCGCCCTGGACGGAGAGCCCGTGCAGGCCCTGCCTTCCGAGGCCGCCGTGGCCAAGGCCTGAGAACGCCCTGGCCAGGGCAAGGGCCAGCAACGGCCTACCCGCCAATGCCTCGCGCCACCCCAGGGTGGCGCGAGGCATTTCTACTTGATCCAATGGCGGCAAGCCCTTGCCTGGTTCGGGCCGACAGTACATCTGCGCGGACATCGTCCCCTTGGCTCCAATTCATCGTCGGTTCTGATTCAACCCTCAGCCCGGCCGGGTCAACCCCCGCTGGGCCGGCCCCCTTGGGGCGGGGCGGTGCCGCTTGGCTGTATTCTTGGCGCTTGCCTTCACGCAGCCTTGCGGCCGTCCCCAACATGCATTTGTCCAGACGCGAATTCCTCGGCGCCGGCGCGGCCGCCGCCTGTGCCTCGCTGGTCGGTTGCGCGGCTTCGGCGCCCGTGTCGGGCAGCTTCCTGCAGCCGTGGCGCAGCCATCTGGAGATGCCGCGCGATCAATGGCGCCAGCGCCTGGCCGCCACCCAGGCGCTGGGCTGCCGGGAGCTGTTCGTGCAATGGAGCGGCCTGCTGGGCGATACCGAGGCGGACAGCTGGATGCTGGCCGACGCGCAGATCGCCGACCTGCTGGACATCTGCACCGAACTGGGCATGGGCGTGCACCTGGGCCTGCCCTATGACGAGCGCTGGTGGAAGCAGATCAGCCTTTCCAACGCCGCAGGCCCCGCGCCCTATCTGGCGCATATTGCCGAGCAGGGCGCCAGCCACATGTACGCCAGCACCTGGCCGCGCCATGCGGCGTTTCGCGGCTGGTACATCCCCTACGAGCTGGAGCAATACCACTGGGCCGCGCCCGAGCGCGTCGAGCTGCTGGTGAGCGCACTGCAGCCACTGGCGCAGGCGGCAGCGGCCACGTCCGGCCAGGTGCCCGGCATCTCCACCTATTTCAGCCAGCTGCAGACGCTGGGCAGCCTGCCCACGCTGTGGAGCATCCTGCTGGACCGCGTGTCCCTGCGCCCCATGGTGCAGGACGGCGTGGGCGTGGCGGGACTGCGCAACTACGAGGCGCTGGCACCGCTGCAGCAGATGCTGCTCGAGCGCAGGGCGCCGTTCGATCTCATCGTGGAACTGTTCGAGCAACTGCCGCCCACGCGGCCCGATGGCTCGGACTTCCAGGCGCGCACGGCCAGCTTCGAGCGCGTGCGCCGCCAGTGGGACGTGGCCCGCGACTACGGCGCCCAGCGCGTCGTCGCCTTCGCCATCGACCCCTGGGTGCTGAACGACGCGCCGGAGGCCCGGCAACTGCTGCGCGAGTGGAAGGCCGCCGCCCGCTGAGCGCGATGGCTGCCGGGTCAGAAGCGCTTGCCGATGATCTCTCGCAGGATCTCGCTGCTTCCGCCGAAGATCCGCAGCGCCCGTGCATCGGCCCAGGCGCGGCCGATGCCGTATTCGGCCATGTAGCCGTAGCCGCCGTGCAGCTGCAGCAGTTCGTCCAGCACCTGGCCCTGCAGCTCGGTGGCGTTGAGCTTGGCCATGGCGGCGGTGACGGAGTCCAGCGAGCCTTCCAGGTGCTGGGCCAGGCAGTCGTCCAGGAAGACGCGCAGCATGGTGGTCCTGGCCAGCGCGTCGGCGAACTTGAAGCGGGTGTTCTGGTAGTCGAGCACGCGGCGCCCGAAGACCTTGCGGTTGCGCACGAACTCGGCAGCCTCGTCCAGCATGCCTTCGGTGGAGGCCGCCGCACGCAGCGCGATCGCCAGCCGCTCCTGCGCCAGCTCCTGGGTCACATGCTCGAAGGCTGCGTTCTCGCGCCCCAGCAGGTGGTCGGCCGGCAGGTGCAGCTCGTCGAAGAACAGCTCGCAGGTGTCCTGGCTGTGCTGGCCTATCTTGCGCAGCGCCGGGCCCTTGCCCAGGCCCTTCATGCCTTCTTCCACCACGAACAGCGACAGGCCGCGCGCTCCCAGGTCGGGCTCGGTGCTGGCCAGCACCACCATCAGGCCGGCGTTGACGCCGTTGGTGATGAAGGTCTTCTGGCCGTTGAGCACGTAGCCGCCGCCTTCACTCTCGCTCTTGCGGCGGGCGCGCGTGCGCACGGCCTTGAGGTCGCTGCCCGCGCCGGGCTCGGTCAGCGCGATGGCGCCGATCAGCTCGCCCGTGGCCATGCGCGGCAGCCAGCGGTCCTTCTGCACCTGCGTGCCGAAGTTCCAGAGATAGGGCGCCACCATGTCGGAGTGGATGGAAAAGCCGATGCCCAGGCAGTTGGCACGCGCCAGCGCCTCGATGACCACGGCCGCGTGGCCGAAGTCCCCGCCCTGGCCGTAGGGCGGGGGCAGGTCGCAATTGAGCAGGCCGCTGTCGCCGGCCTTGCGCCACAGGGCGCGCGGCGTGATGCCCTCTGCCTCCCAGTCATTGATGTGGGGCAGGATCTCGGTGGCCACGAATCGGTCCACCTGTTCCTTGAACAGCAGGTGGTCTTCACGCAATACGGAGCGGGTGCGCATGTCTGTGTCGGTCTCCTTGGGCTGGGTCAGGGGCGGTAGGTGTCGGTGGCGCTGGCCTGGCCGCGCAGCACGGGTGCGGCGGCCGTACCCGTCATGAACAGGCTGTAGTGGTCGCCGGGCTGCAGCTGGGGCAGTGCCAGCGGCGCGCTGACGGCCTTGGCGCAGCTGGCACTGAGCTGGGCGCTGACCGGGTTGATGGAGCGGCTGGCCGATGCAGCCGGCGCCACGCCCGTGAACAGGGGCATGCCCGCGGGCGCGACCTGCAGGCTGCCCTGGGGGCAGTCCGTGGTGAGGTTGTAGAAACGCAGCTCGGCCTTGAGCGCGTCCTGGCTGCCGCCGGAGTCGTCGATGGCCGTGAAGCGCGTGGCCGCGTTCTTGCCCTGGCGCTGCGGCACCAGGGTGGTGAAGCTGCCCGGCGCCACCTTCATGCTGCCGGCGCTCTTGCCGTCCAGCTGGATGGCAAAGGGCGTGTCGCCCTTGACGATGGCGTAGCTGCTGGCCGGCTTGCTGCCGGACAGCGTCTGCTCGGGGCCGTCGGCGATCTTCACGCGCAGGCTGCCCGGGTCGGGGTGGACCACGCGCACGAAGGACGAGCCTGCGGGGGGGCGCGCGGCGTACAGCTGGGCCAGCGTGCCTTCGGCATGCGCTGCAGGCAGGCAGGACAGGGCCGCCAGCCCGGCCAGGGTGAACAGTGCTTGGCGCCTCACAGCGGAAAAAACGGAAGTCATGCCTGCAGATCCTTGTTTCATTGGGCGGGGCGCATGCGCGAGTCGAGGTACATGCGCTCCAGTTGCTTGCGGTCGGCCTTGTCGGTCTGGGTCAGCGGAAAGCCATGGCAGGCCAGCAGTTCCGACGGAATCATGTAGGGCGGCACGCGCTGGGCCAGTAGTTCGCGCCATCCGGCCAGGTCTTCGGGCAGGGGGTGCATGCCGGGCGGGCCGCTGCGGTCCAGGTCCACGAAGCCGATCATGCGCACGATGAAGCCGTCGGGCCGCTTGAGTGCCACCGCCGCGCCCGCGCGCACGCCGGGCAGGGTGGCCAGCACGGCATCGACCTCGGCCAGCTCGATGCGGTAGCCGTGCATCTTGATCTGGTCGTCGCGCCGGCCGTGGAAGGTGACCAGGCCCTCGCCGTCGATCTCGCCCAGGTCGCCCGTGCGGTAGCCGCGCTTGCCGTTGCGCATGAACATGCGTGTGGCGTGCAGGTCGGGGCGGTTGAGGTAGCCGCGCATCACATGGTCGCCGGCCACGCAGATCTCGCCTTCGTCCAGGAAGACGTCGGCATAGGGCTTGGCCCGGCCGATGGGAAAGGGCAGCGGCGCGCGCTGGCGCAGCGCGGGGTCGATCTCCACCCAGGTGGTGGAGCAGGTGGCCTCGGTGGGGCCGTAGGAGTTGATGATGCGCGCCTGGGGAAAGCGGCTCCACAGCGCCTCGGCCACGGTGGGCGTGAGCGATTCGGCGCCGAAGACGAAGACGCGCAGGTCGGGCAGGTGCTGCTGGTCGAAGTCGGCATCCAGCAGCTGCTGGCGCACGAAGGAGGGCGTGGATGCCCAGACGTTCACATGGGTGCGCGCCAGGTAGGCGGCAAAGGCCTGGCGGTCGGCAATGGTCTCGCGCGCGCACAGCACGCATGCACCGCCCGTGACCAGGGCGCCCATCCAGTTGAACAGCGAAAAGTCGAAGCTGAACAGCATCTGGTCCATGAACACCGGCGCCTCGCCCAGGGCCAGGCAGTCGCGTATCCAGCCGGCGAACAGGCCCATGCTCTCGCGCCCGATCTGCACGCCCTTGGGATCGCCCGTGCTGCCCGAGGTGAACATGATGTAGGCCAGCGATTTTTCCTGCAGCGGCTGCGCGGCGATGCCGGTGTCCACAAAGCTGCGGGCCTGCGCGTCGTAGCGCAGGCCGGCTTGCACCAGCGTGGCGATGCGCGCCATGCGCTCGGGCGGGTTGATCACGTCCACCGGCACGAAGGGCACGCCCAGGCGCAGGCAGCCGAGGATGGCCACGAGAAAGGCCGTCTCCTTGTGCCCCGTGATCAGCAGCGGCTCGTCGCGGCGAGCGCCGCGCGCCAGCGCCTGCTGCTCCCATTGCTCCACGGCCTGGGCCAGTTGCTGCCAGCCCAGCGTGCCGGCGGCATCGATGACGGCCGGCCGCTGCGTGCCGGCGTCGGGCTCGATGAAGTCGAAGCGGTCAAAACTGAATCGCATGCGGGCTCCTTGCGGCGGTGGATGGATGGGGATGGCTGCGCAGGCCGGGCCGACAGTGCCGGCGTCTCATCACGCCTTGCGCTGCTCGGCCACGTACTGCGCCAGCGTTTGCACGGACTCCAGGTGCAGGTCGATCTCCGATGGCGGTATCTTGACGCCGAATTCCTTCTCGATGGCCAGGGCCACGTCCACGGCGGACAGCGAGTCCACCAGGCCCGATTCGAGCAGCAGCGTATCGGGCTCGACCGAGGTCAGGATGATGGCTCCGATGATCTGGGCAATCTTGGTTTCGATGTCATTGTGGGACATGCTTTTTTCTCCAACAGGCGTTTCAGAACTGGAAATACAGGAAGCGGGTTTCCTTGTGCAGGTTGACCAGGCACAGGAAGAGCAGGACCAGGGTCACGGCCGTCCAGCCCGCGCTGGGGCGCCAGCGCATCCAGGCCTGGGGCGCCTCCTGCACCTTGAACATGGCGGGCGAGAAGCGGCCCAGGATCCGGTGGGCATTGGGCGTGAACCAGGCAATGGCCAGCAGCAGCAGCACCAGGGCCAGCTGCATATGGTGGCCTATGGCCAGGCGGATGGCATCGCCCAGTGCCAGGCCCTGGACGTGGGACAGCGACTCCAGCGCCTCCACGCCGCGCAGGCCGGCCATGCCCTTGAGCAGCAGCATGGCGTCGCCCACGCCGTGGGCGCGGAAGAAGGTCTGGGCGATGAGCACGGCGATGAAGGTGATGACAACGCACAGCGCCTGCACGCCCCGGCCCGATTTGCGGGCGGCGGCCGGCTTGCGGCTGACCACGAAGATGCGCCAGGCATGGTTGACCGACAGGTAGAAGGCATGCAGCAGGCCGAAGATCACGTACTGCAGGCCGGCGCCGTGCCAGATGCCCGCCAGCCCCATGGTGAACAGCGTGGGCACGACGATGGTGGCCGCAAAGCCGCCCGGCGTGCGCGCGGCGCTGGAGCCCACGGACAGGCCGCGCTTTTCGCGTGCGCGCGAGATGGCCATGGCCACGGGGTAGTACAGGTAGGCCGTGAGGTAGCGCGTCAGCGTCATGTGCCAGCGCGCCCAGAAGTCGATGATGCTGCCGGCCTTGTAGGGCGAGTTGAAGTTCAGCGGGAAACGGATGCCGAACATGCGCGCCAGGCCCAGGGCCATGTCCGAATAGCCCGAGAAGTCGAAGTACAGCTGCAGCGCGTAGCTGAGGCTGGCGCCCCAGGCGGCCCAGAACTGCAGCTCGCCGGGCGCGGCGAAGCCGGCGTCCGCATAGGGTGCGATCTCGTCGGCCAGCAGCACCTTCTTGGCCAGGCCGATCACGAACAGCGTGCCCCCGATGGACAGGTTGTCCGCGCGGAACCGGTAGTTATCCGGCTGCGCGAACTGCGGCATCATTTCCTTGTGGTGCAGGATGGGCCCGGCAATCAGGTGCGGGAAGAAGGTCACGAACAGCACGTAGCTGAGCAGGCTGCGTTCCTTGACGATGCCCGAGCGGCAGTCCAGCAGGTAGCCGATCTGGGTGAAGGTGAAGAACGAGATGCCCAGGGGCAGGATCAGCTCGTGCATGCCGCCCTGCGTCAGCCCCCATTCGCCCAGGAAGTTGAACAGCGTGGCGAAGTACTTGTAGTGGAACAGTGCCGCCAGATCCGCGCCCACGCCCAGCGCAGTCACCAGCCCCTGCAGCCGTGCATGGCCGGCAAAGCGCAGGATCAGCCGGCTCACCACGTAGTTGAACGCAATGGACAGGGCCAGCAGGGCGACGAACTGCGGGTTCCACCAGCCATAGAAGACGAAGGACGTCAGGCACAGCCAGAACGCGGCCAGCCGCAGGCTGATGGCGCTGGCCAGGTAGTGGCCCGCCAGCGCGATGGGCAGGAACAGCAGCAGGAAAAGATAGGAGTTGAACAGCATGTAGCGGGCGGTTTCACGCAGGCGGGGAGGCGGCGTCCAGCTCCTTGAGCGCCGCTTTTTCATCGTCCGTCAGGGGCAGGGACAAGGTGTTTTCCGAGAACTCCCAGATCACCAGCCGCAGGCTGGCCGGCCAGGAGGCGCGGCGCTTGAGGGCGGACACCATGGCGCCGCTGAACTGGCCGCCATCCATGCTGAGGTTCCAGACTTCATGGCCCAGCGCGCGGCCCAGCTGTGGCGCGAAATTGCTGCGCAGGCCGTTGGAGCTGCCGGCCAGCAGCACCTGCACGGGCGGCGTCTCGTCCAGCAGGCCGCCGCCGCGCACGGGGGTGATGGCCTGGGGGCGTATTTCGTCGCGCTGCGGGCGCCAGCCTGCCGGTGCGTCGGCCAGGCCGGCCAGGGCCAGCAGGTCGCCGGGCAAGGGCTGCAGCGGCCCGGGCGCAGACTCCTCGAAGGCCTGGCTGCCGCGCTGCCCGCCCAGCAGCGGCAGCGCGGCCCGGGCCACGGCCAGGGCCGCGGCGCGTGCGCCCTCGGCGTTCATGTGCACGTCGGTGCGAAAGAACACGGGCTGCGTCTGTTCCTGGGCCTGCAGGGCGGGGCGCAGGTCGGCAAAGGCAATGCCGTCGGCCTGCAGGCGCTGCTGCCACAGGTCCAGGCGCTGCAGCATCACGGGTGCCACGGGCAGGCCGCACAGGTGGTCGGCCTCGATGCGCGACTTGTCGGGCACGGCCACCACCAGGGTGGCAATGCCCTTGTCCTGCAACTGCCGTGTCCAGTGGCGCAGCAGGCGCTGGCGCGCCTCGAAGGGCGCGGCGCCTACCCCGGGCTGGGGCCGCAGGCCGTCGCGGTAGAACATCCACTGCGGGCAGCCCAGGGCCACCTGCGCGCCCGTATCGCCCAGCAGGCGATAGCGCAGCGCGGCCTGGCCGGTTTCCAGCGAGGACTGCGCAGGCAGGCGCAGGCCCTTGTTCAGCGCCGTGCCCGCGCGGCCATCGAGCCAGGCCGACAGCTGCAGCTCGCCGGCCTTGGGGCCGTGGCGGGCCAGCGACCAGCCACCCCAGGCCAGGCCCGACAGCAGCAGGGCGCCCCAGATCCAGGCATTGCGCCGGTGGCCCTTGTCGGTTTGCAGGTCTTGCGCGGCTTGGTCCACGGGTCAGCCCTTGAGTGCGGCGCGCAGCCGCTCCAGCCAGGTGGCGCTGGGCATGAGGGAGGCGTTGTCCCACTGGCCGGCCGCGTTGGGGCCGTAGCTGTAGGTGGGCTCGAACATCTGCCACACCAGCACCTGGGGCTTGTGGGCCTTGAAGGCAGGTGACTCCAGATATTCCAGCAGCATGGTCCACTGGCCCACGTTGCCGGGCTTCCAGTTCAGCGAGACGGGGCGGTCCAGCAGGCTGGAGAGCTTTTGCGGAAAGCCGAAGTAGGGCTGGACCATGCTGTGGCCCGTCACATGGACGGGCGCGGGCTCGTCGTCGAGCAGGCCCTTGGCGGGGGCCTGGCGGCGCACGGTATAGACCTCGCGGCCCACCTGCTTGCGCTCTTCGGCGGTGAGAAAGAGCTCGGCCAGGTCGCCATAGCGGCGCTCGGTGACGGTGTCGCCCAGGGCCAGGCCGCTGCCGGCGCGGCCCGCCAGCTGGGGCACCTCGCCCTGGACCATGCGGGCCGTGGCTTCGGCCGTGGCGTCGGCCGCCGCCTGGGTCCAGTGCTGGTCGGTGCGGTAGAACACGTCCTTGCCGCTGTCGCGCACGGTGCGCAGCACGGCCTCGTCGTCGAAGCTGGGAATGCCTGCGCCCTGCAGCGCCTGCAGCACCTGCTTGTAGCGGCCCTGGACATCGGCGCTCATGGCCTTGCCATCGGGCATTTTGTCAGCGTAGAAGCGCACCTTGTCGGGCAGCAGCAGCACCTGCAGCTTCACGCCGCGCGCGGCCAGCAGGTTGCGCGCCTCGGTGATCAGCCGCGTGGATTCGGTGATGCCGGCGCGGTCCACCTGGGTCAGGCTGCCCCAGCCCGGAAACAGCCAGCCGTCCTTGCCCCTGAGAACGATGGAGGAGCTGTCCTGTGCCTGTGCCGTTCCCTGCGCTGCCAGCGCGCCCAGCACCAGGGCGCAGCCGGCCAGCCCGCGTGCGGCGCGCGCCATGCCCGAGCGCAGTCCGTGCAGGGCGGGGCGGGGTGCTTGCTTGGTCGAATCCATGGGAGCTTTCTCCTTTTCTTTTGTCTGTGTGGTGGTGGTGGCGGCGGGGCGGGGCTTTCAATAGGACAGCGTCAGCGTCATGAACAGGCCCTTGGCGCGGTCGGCCTGGCCGCCGCCGATGTTGAAGCGGTACTGCATGGACCAGTCCAGATAGGACTGGGCCGTGCTGTAGTGGCTTTCGCGGAACCATTGGCGCAGGCTGATGCCCACGCCGGCGCTGGCCGACCAGCTGCTGCCGTTGCCTTGCAGGGCCAGGGTCTGTCCCTGCTGGGCGGCCAATTGGGCTGCGGTGGGCGTGGCGCCAGGGGCGGCCTGCAGGGAACGCACTTGCACGCGGTTCCTCTGTTTGATCCAGTCGGCCGCGACCACGCCGAACGGGAAGATCACCAGGCCCTGGTTGATGCCGTCGGCGCGGAAGCTGCGCCCGATGCGGGACTCGGTGGAGAAGAACCATTGCTCGCGCTTGTAGCGCCCCGAGCCGTCGCCCACCACGGCGCCATTGGTCTGGTCTGTCAGCGTGAAGCGCGAGGCCATGCTCTGGTTGGCATAGCCGGCCTGGCTGTAGCCTTCCATGGTGAACCAGCTGGAGCGGTCCGTGCGCCGGCCCGTGCCTTCGTAGAAGCCGTGGGTGACATAGGCCAGCCAGCCGCCCTGGCCAGCGCCCGCGCTGTACTTGGCCGAGATGGGATTGCCCAGTGCCGGGCCCGTGGGGTTGAGCGGATCGCGCCCGCTCATCAGGCAGCGCAGCTGGGGCGATTCAGGCGTGATGAAGCCCGAGCGCGTGGCGGAGCCGATGTTGAACTGGCGCTCTATGCCAAAGGTCAGCGCGTACTTGGTGGACGGCGTGAAGCGCATGCCCAGCGAGCCCGTGGTGGTGGGCAGGCCCGAGATGCCGCGGTTGTCGCCTGCCTGCACATTGATGGGCAGGCCCGTGCAGGGGTCGATGGCGCTTTGGCCCAGCGTGGTGCCGCCCCCGTCATGCAAGGTGCTGCCCAGCCGTCCGTAGACATCGAAGATGCGCGTCGATGAGTTGAGGAAGTTGGACGGGCGCCAGTAGGCCTCCGCCGTGCCGAAGACGGCGTCGCCGGCCTGGGTGAGGATGCCGTCCGAGAATGCGCGCCCCGCAGGCCGCGCGCCCCGGTAGCCCAGGGAGACGATGGCGCCCCATTCGCGCGAGTAGCCGGAGACGGCGCTGCGCGCGTTCTCGCGCTGCCCCGGCGTCAGCTTGGCGGTGCCGGCATCGTCCAGGTCGATGGCTTGCTTGAAGGTGCGCACGGCGCCCCGGCTGTCGCCGGTGCCGGCCAGGGCATAGCCCTCGTCCAGCATGGCGCCCGCAGGCGCCTCGCCCGTGGCGCGGGCGGCACGAAAATCCTGCAGCGCCTTGGCCGGCTCTTCCTGGCGCGAGTACAGGTAGCCGCGCTGCATCAGCAGCTGGGCGTCGTTGGGGGTGAGGGACAGGGACTTGTCCAGCCGCAGCAGGGCCTGGCCCTGCTGGTCGCGGTTGCCTGCGGCCAGCGTGGTGGTCAGCAGCTTTTGCAGCTGCTCGTTGTCGGGGTCCTGCTCCACGGCCGTTTGCGCATGTTCGATGGCGGCCTTGTAGTCCTGGCGCGCGTAGGCCGCATAGGCCTGGGCGCTGGGGCCGCCTGCGCCCTGGGCATCGGAGGGCTGCAGCTCGCAGACCGTTCCGTAGGGCGTGTCGCGGCAGTCCTGCAGCGGCGGCGGGTAGTCGGCCATGGCCAGGGTCTGCGAGGCACCGCGCGTATCGGCCACCATGGGCGTGTCGCGGCCCGGGCGCAGTCCATCGGCTTGCTTGAGGCGGCGGGCCACGGATTCATCCTGCGCCGGCATGGGCGCCAGCAGCGCGCGGGCGCGTGCCGCGTCGCCCGCAGCCAGGGCTGCGTCGGCCGCGATCAGGCGCAGGTTGGCCGATTGCTTTTCGTCCAGCCAGTCCTGCTTGAGCACGTCGTCGAAGTCCTCGTTGGCCAGCGTGGTCTTGCCCTGGCGCTGGCGTATGTAGCCGCGCATGCCCAGGGCGGCCGTGTCCTCGTTGTCCTGCGCCAGTGCCTCGTCGGCAGCCTTTTCCGCGTCGGGCAGCTGCTCGGCCAGCATGAGCGAGGTGATCAGCAGCAAGCGGTGCGATGCCGTTCCCGGCGCCAGCGCCACGGCCTCGCGTGCAAAGGGCACGGCCTGCGCCGGGTTGTTGGCGATCAGCGCCTGGTAGGCCTTTTGCGCGGGCAGCACGGCCTGGCTGCGGCGCAGGGTCTGGCGCTTGGCCACCAGGTCGCTTTTGTTGGGAGGCTCCAGGGACAGGGCGGCATCTGCGGCCTCGATGGCGGCGCCCAACTGGTCCTGGGCTTCCAGCGCACCAATCCACAGCAATGCCCATTGGCCTTGCGTGGGGTCCAGGCGAAAGGCCTGCTCGGCCTTGCGCGCGCTGTCTGCGTAGTTCCTGGCGTTGTAGTCGGCGTAGGCCTCGGTGGCGATGGGAAAGGCCTTGTTGTAGGCCTCGGAGGCCGTGGCCGCGCCGCCACCTGCGGCGGCCCCGCCTGCCGCAGCGGCGCGCACATTCGTCTCGGCCTGCTGCAGCGTGGCCTCGTCCAGCCCGGCGGCGCGGGCCGAGGCGATGGCCTTGAGCGCTTCCTCGTTCTTGCCCTGCCTTTGCAGCGAGTAGATCAGCAGCATGCGCAGGCGCAACAGGTCGGGACGCAGCTGTATGGCCGATGCGGCGGCGCTGGCGGCCCGCGCAAAGCGGCCGGCCTGGTAATGGGCATAGGCCTGGTTGGCCAGCTGCCATGCGCGGCCCCTGAGCGGCGCCTCGGCCTTGACGGCTGCTGCGGCCTGCGGCCAGGCCGGCGGCGCGTTCCAGCCGGCGCCCAGCAGGGCGGCCAGGGTGAGTGGGCGAACGAGGGGTGCGAGACGCTTCATATGCCGGCCCTTGGTGTGCTTGGATTGCCTGTTGCGGCCAAGCCGGGATGTGCCGGGGGATCGGTGGGCTCCCCCTGCTGGAAGCTGATGGCCTCGCGCAGCGTGGCCTCGTCGAGCCAGCCTTGCTCCATGAGGATGGCGCCCAGCGGGCGGCGTTCGCGCCGCTGGATCTCCAGCGCGCTGGCCAGCCGGGTTTCGTCGATGGCCTGCCAGGACAGCAGCAGCTCGCCCAGGCGCTGGCGCTGGTGCACCAACTGGTCTGTGGAGGGGAAGTCGTGCATGGTCTTGTCCCAGGCCAGGCGCTTGCCCGTGACCAGGTGGACGATGAACAGCTTCCAGGCGCGCGCCGCTGCCATGGCATTGATGAAGTTGCCGATCACCATGCGCGGGACGGACAGCAAGGCGTGCTCCCAGCCGTACAGGCGCGAGACGAACCAGGCGCGCTGCACCACGCGCAGCAGCAGGGCGACAACGTTGATGCTCATCAGCGTCACCAGCCAGCCATTGGGGGCGAACAGGGAGGGGTAGTAGACCGTCCACCAGCCCATGTGGTCGGCCAGCAGGAAGACCAGGAAGTTCAGCAGCAGCAGATAGGCCAGGATGGCCACGAAGGAGGTCACCAGCCCTTTGCGGTCGCGGAACAGCAGGTACTTGGTGGACAGCGGCCCGGCCCAGCCGACCTGGCTCCAGCCCTGCAGGCCGATGCCCAGCGTCCAGCGCGCCTTTTGCCGGTAGGCGGTCTTGAAGGTGTTGGGAAAGAACTCGCGTATGCCCAGCGGCATGGTCAGCGTGGACACCTTTTCCTTGCCCAGGCCGAACAGCGGCTTGCGCCGTATCACGTAGTCCACGGGGAACTTGCCGAAGATCTGCTTCATGCCCCGGCGCGCCAGCCGAGCGCCGATGTCGTAGTCCTCGGTCAGGGTGTCGGTGTTGAAGGGCTGGTTGTGGGTCTCGGCCGCCAGCTCCTCCATCGCCTTGCGCGAAAAGCAGGTACCCACGCCGGCCGAGGGCACCATGTGCGACATGCTCTCGCGCACCACCAGGTCCTTGGTGTGCCATTCGGCGAATTCGTCCATGTAGGTGCCGGCCACCAGCTCGTACCACTCGCGCTCCAGGGAGGTCACGGGCAGCTGGATGAAGTCCATGCGCGGCAGCAGGTAGTTGTAGTACTTGAGCTCCAGCGGGTGCAGCACGTCCTCGCTGTCGTGCAGGATCACGCCGGCAAAGGGCTCGGGCTGCAGCGTGTTCTGCTGGAAGATGGCCTGCACGATCCAGTTGAGGCAGTCGGCCTTGCAGGTGGGGCCGTCATGCGGCACCTCCACGCGGACCAGCTGGCGGTAGCGCCGGCGCATGCGCTCCACCTCGTTCTTGGTGCGCTCGTCATTGCGGTAGGTGCCCACGAAGATCATGTAGTTCTTGTAGTCCAGCGTGCCCACCATGCTCTCGAGCATGGGCGCGATCACGTCGTACTCCAGCCAGGCCGGCACCATGATGGCCAGCGGCTTTTCCTCGACCTCCTGCAACTGCTGTGCCTTGAGCGGCTGGTAGCGGCGCTTGACGGTCAGCGCGCGCCAGGCCTCGCGCACCCAGTACCAGGCGTCGATGAACAGGTCATCGATGCTGGACAGCAGGATGACGACGGCCACCACGGCGCTGGTGATCTCCAGCGCGTGGTAGTAGTCGGCCACCAGGTAGGGCCAGTAGAGGGAAGAGATCATGGTGATCGCCTCATGCCGTCGTCATCGTGGCTCGGGCCCGGCTCAGTGCCTGGGCTGCTTGCTGCGCGCCACCGCCCAGGCCAGCAGCACCAGCAGCACCACCACGACCAGCGCAATGGCGATGCCGGGCACGCTCCAGGACAGGAAGTTGCGCCATTCGTGGAAGGCGCCTTCGCGCGGACCGGACGGAATGCCGGCATCGGGGTTGCTGCTGTCCACCCAGGCCAGCGGGCCGTCACCGCCGATCACGGCGATGTTGCCGCGATTGAGCAGGAAGGGCTCGCCCAGGCCGCCAGTCCACTCGCCGATGGCACGCCACAGCACGCCCTGCTGGCCGCCGGCAGTGACCACTTCGGCCGAGGACAGCTGTTTCAGCCCCTTGATGTCCAGCCAGTCCAGCGACTTGCCGCGAATGCGCAGCTGCTGACCGTCCGTGACCGTCACCAGGGGCTTGGCGCCCTCCACCGGCACCTCCATGGCCACGAAGGGCATGGAAGGCTTGGCGGGTGCATCGGCCTGGGCCACGACCAGCTCGGCCTGCGAGGCCGACAGGCCGCTAGCTGCTGCCAGGTTGGCCATGCGCTCCAGCGCGGCCGGCGCGGCCGACAGTTAGCTGGCAGGCACCAGCAGCTGCGACCTGGCGCCCAGCAGGGGCAGCAGGCCGATGAAGCTGCCGTTGGGCTCGGCCTTGCCGGGCGTCACATAGCTGATGGCCGGCAGCACGCTGGCGGGATAGGGCTGGGGAATCTCGTTGCAGTCGGCCGAGTAGGGCTGGCGCTGCACCGACACGCGCAAGGTGTTGTTGATGCCCAGCGCGTAGCCGGGCACGCGGGCGCGCAGGCGCTCGGGCTGGCCGTTGGCGTCCAGCTGGCGGGCCGACAGCAGCATGCCGTTCCAGAACAGCGTGGCCACGGGGCGCGTGGCCGAGGCGCCGGGGGCTGCGGCCACGTACAGCGTGATCTCGCCCGGCATCCGGCCCTGCGAGGCGACGGCGCTCAGCGGGAAGTTCATCGTCCACTCGCCGCGCGACAGCACGTCGAAGCTGTCGGGACTGCCGCCCAGGCTGGACAGGCGGATGCCCTTGGCCTCGTCCCATTGCGGGGGCTGGGCCGCAGCCACCGTCACGTTGTCGCTGACCAGCAGGCGCTGCAGGGCGGCCTCCTGCAGGCCGGCCACGCGCGCACCCGCATCGGAGGCCACGGCCAGCACCATCTGGCGGCCCATGGGCAAGGCACGCAGTTGCTGCGAGGCCAGCGCCTCGCTGGCCAGCGGCGCGCGGCGGGCACGCCATTGCTGCAGCGCCTGGCCCGCATCGGGGTCGGTCGCCAGCTGGGCCTGCAGGGCTGCGAAGGCGGCGGTCAGGCGCTGCTGCAGTGCCTTGTCGGCCACCACGATGTCGCCGCTGACCTGGGCGGCCCCCAGCATGAGCAGCGCGCCCAGTTCGGCGTCACTGGCCAGCTTGTGCTGGGGCTCGGCGCCCCGCAGCGCGGCAAAGGCGGGCACGCCGGCCAGGGCGGCGGGAACCTCCAGGCCGCGCAGGTCGATCACCTCGCCCACGGCAGGAAGGGCCCGTACCTGCATGCGCCTGTTGTTGCGCTGCAGGCTGGCACCGATGCGCCAGGCGCTGTCGAACGAGGCCTGCTCCAGCTGCCTGCCCGACACCAGCACGGTGGTGCGCACGGGCAGGGTGTTCCAGACATCCTCGATGGTGCGCACATCGCGCGGGTCCACGCGGTAGCTCAGGCGTGTCTGCGGCGAGATGGTCAGCGAGTTGGCGAGGGAGTGGTTTTCGTCGCAGCGCTGCTGGCTGTTGTTGCGGTTGCGCCAGTTCACGCCCAGGCGCACGAAGTCGCTGGCGCGCGCAGGCTGGGCCACGGGCAGGTTGCGCTGCAGCGTGCCTTCGCCGTCCGGCACGGTCTGGGATACGGCCGGCGTACCGTTGAGCGAGATCACCACGGTCGAGGTCCCCGGCTCTCCCTTCAGGTAGCGGCCATCGAAGGCGATGCTGGCATCGCCCAGAGGCAGGCCGCGCGGCACGGGCAGGTAGAAGTCCTGGGTGGCCGTGCCGGCCAGCACGACCGGGTCGACAATGCCCAGCTCCTTGAGCGTGACGCTGCGCTGCAGCCCGTCGCTGGCGCCCAGCTGCCGTATGGCGTCACCCAGCGCCGAGGCGGATGCCGTCTGGGCGAACAGGGCGCCCAGGCCCAGCAGCGAACCCAGCGCCCAGCGGGCCCCGGTGCGGGAAAACGAATGGCGGTGGATGGTCGGTTGCATGGGGGGCCTCTTTTTCACTTCGGTGCTCGGTTCGTGACGCGATTCGTGACACGTTCAGTTGCTGCAGGGCGGCTGCCGTTGCGTTGGGACTGGCGGCCTTCAGGCCGGCGCCAGGCCCTTGCCCATGGTGGCGAGGATGCCTGCCGGTCCGGCGGCAAACTCCTCGAAGGGCTGTCCCAGCAAGGCCCGTACGATGCGCTGCGAGGCCCGTCCGTCGCCATAGGGATTGATGCGGCGCGCGAACGAGGTGCGGTGGCCTTCATCGGTCAGCAGGCGGTTCACCTCGGCCACGATGCGCGCGCGCTGCGTGCCCACCAGCAGCACGGTGCCGGCCGATACGGCCTCGGGCCCCTCGGTCACATCGCGCATCACCAGCACGGGCTTGCCCAGGTAGGGTGCTTCCTCCTGCACTCCGCCGGAATCGGTCAGGATGATGCGGGCCCGCTGCATGAACCAGACGAAGTCCACATAGTCCAGCGGATCGATGAGGCGGATGTTGTCCATGCCGCCCAGCGTACGCATGACCACCTCGCGCACGGCAGGATTGAAGTGCACCGGGTAGACGATGAGCAGGTCCGGATGGCGCCGCGCCAGCTCGGCCAGCGCGGCGCAGATGTTCTGGAAGCCTTCGCCGAAGTTCTCGCGCCGGTGGCCCGTGACCAGCAGCAGCGGGCGCTGCGCGTCCACCCAGGGATGGCGCCCGGCAATGTCGCGGGCGAGCTCGGGCCGGGCATCGAGCCGGTCGCACAGCGTGGCCAGCGCATCGATGACGGTATTGCCGGTCACGGCGATGCGGCCCTGCAGGTTCTCGCGCAGCAGGTT
The DNA here is from genome assembly GCF_018437695.1 of Delftia sp. WY8. Lineage (NCBI taxonomy): Bacteria > Pseudomonadati > Pseudomonadota > Betaproteobacteria > Burkholderiales > Comamonadaceae > Delftia > Delftia sp. WY8. The sequence continues at coordinate 900,799 of NZ_CP049795.1, read as the reverse complement.
GGCACGCGACGTGGGCGTGGGCGCGAACATCCACTGGCTGACCACATCGACCACGCGGCGGTTCATTTCCTCGGGAAAGGGCTGGGCCAGATCCCCCGTGCGCAGGCCGGCTTCCACATGGCCCACGGGAATGCGCCGGTGAAATGCTGCCAGCGCACAGGCCGTGGCCGTGCTGGTGTCGCCGTGCACGAGCACGTAGTCGGGCTTTTCCTGCTCCAGCACGCCGTCGGCGCCCGCCACCACGCGGGAGAACAGGCCGTTGAGTGTCTGGCTGGGTTGCATGACGGCCAGGTCGTGCCGGGCCTGCAGGCCGAACAGCTCCATCACCTGGTCCAGCATCTGGCGATGCTGACCCGTCACGCACACCACGCTTTCGATGCCGCGCGTCTGCGACAGGGCCGTCACCAGCGGCGCCATCTTGATGGCCTCGGGACGGGTCCCGAAAAACGAAAGAATTTTCATGCCAACCCCTTTGCGTCTTCTTGTGCTCTTCGCTCCTGCGTTGTTCTGGTGCTCCGCGCCCGGAGAGCGGGGGCCGTCTCAGCCCGAGGGCGGGCCGGGCAGGCTGCAAGGCGGTGTGGAATATACGTCGGGTTTTTGGCTTTTTCGATCGGCTTGGCGTCTCTGATTGAAAACTATCGTCAATTGAGTGAAATTGACGGAAATTAAGAGGACTTGAAGGGATTTTGTGACATTGCTTTCCATTTGGAACCTCCGTCGGATCGCTCACCCTGCAAGCCTCTTGCGGCTGGGCCTGAATGCTTGTTCGCGCCGCCCTGCGGTTGCACAAAGCTGCGCGCCTGGATGCTTTGTTGCAGCTAGTACATCACTGAAACAAGGCTGTGCCTGTCGGACACCTGCGTATTGCATGCCCAGGCAGGGGTCTGCGCAAGGCTTGAGCGGCAGGTGCAGCCTGTGACTTTCCCTGATGCGCTGACGGCCTGCCGGGTGGATACGGCGCGAGGCTGCGCGGGGCAGGACCCGGGCCGAACGCAGGCCCGGAAACGAAAACGGGCCCCGTGTAGGGGCCCGTTTTGCTGGGTGTATGGCGGAGAGGGCGGGATTCGAACCCGCGGTGGGGATTAGCCCACACACGCTTTCCAGGCGTGCGACTTAAACCGCTCATCCACCTCTCCGAAGCCCTCGATTGTAGCAGTGATTTCGGGCGTCCACGGTAAGAAACTGGTGCCGGCTGCGCTGGCCCGTGCGGCGATGGTTGCCCCACTCAGGGCCTGCAGTGCAACCGTGGCAATGCCGGGTGTTGCCTGTCCGGGCGCGGACAGGCGGGTAGTGACGGCAGGCAATACCGTGACATGGGACGGATTTGCGATGGGTTCAATGCATGCGCCTGGTGGTCATCCACTGATTTTCAGGGTGGAAAATGTAATGGAGTTCGTGTAAATGGAAGGTGCCGGAATGCGGTGTGAATCTCCGGTGCGGACCGTCCACCTGTGGCGACATTTTTCATGTGTACAAGATGGTATTTTCATTGCCCATCTGTGTTGGTGCAAGCTATTGATATTGTTGATGTTTATTGAAAAAACACCGCCAATGAATCGGTATTTGCACGGGGTCCGGGAGGCATTGCGGGGGACGAATTTCCTTCATGCGGCGTTGGATGCATTTTGCAACAGACATCGAATGGGAGCTTGTGGAAAATGCCTGCGCCGATGAAATGCAGCAGTAACGGATTTCCGTCTGGCAAATCATAGGAACTCGCTATCACCATGGCTTCCCACTCAATGCGCGCCGATTCTTCATTTCGCCAGACGCCGGTATTGCCCGCACTGGCCTTCGGGCTTGTGGCGCTGCTGGGTACGACGGCGTTCGCTGCCGGGCTGCAGCGGCAGGTGCTGGAAAGCCTGCCGTCCGGCACGGCCAAGGGGGCGCCTGCCTATGAGTTGTCCCTGCCTGCCTGCACGGAGTCGGCCTGTCCCTTCGAACTGAGGCTGGTGCGTGCCGGTATGGAGCAAGGCAAGCCAGCGGCGCTGGCCTGGCCTGCTTCAAGAGGGCAGGCCCAGCTGGCGCCATCCGATCCGCTGTACGGCGCGGGCGATCCCTTGTCCGAGGCCGCGCGGCGCGCGCGCGTCTGGACGACCGGCGAGGAAGAAGGCACGGTCACCGCCGCGGCGCGGACCTTGCGCCTGCCCGGCGTGCAAGGCGGGGCGCGCGCCTTGCTGGTCACGCAGATGGGCGGCTTCGACCATCCCAAGCGCCGCCATGCGCTCTATGTCGCCACGGCCCAGGGACCGCATCTGGCCTGGCAGTACGAAGAGCCTCCAGGCAGCTACCAAAGCTGGGTGCTGGCGCCCACGGGCCGGATCCCGGTGCTGCTGGTGCGCTATGACTCACCGCAGGACGACGCCCCCGACCAGATCGAGACCCGCAGCCTGCGCTGGAACGCAGGCCGGCAGGCGTTTGCCGAACAGGCATCGGCGCCGCCGGCTGCCGTGCAGGCCGTGGTGGCTGCGCGCTATGCCGGCGTGGCCGCCGCGCGTGCAGCGCGCGCGCAGCAGGCCGACTGCCTGGGAGGCTATGCCGTGGTGCTCACGCGCCCCGCAGGAGCTGCGCCGCATCACGCCCTGGTGCAGGTGGCCGCGGATATGGCACAGGCGCATGCCGAATCGCTGCGGCTGCGTGCCTGCTCGGCCAGGCTGCAGCCGCGCACGGTGCCTTTGGCGCATCTGCTGCCGAAGGCGGAACAGGCGCCCGGCCGGAAACCTGACCGCAAGACCGATCCCGCCCGCTGAGCCCGAGCAGCGCGTGACACCGACAACCGCAAAGAGGGAAGACACATGCCAGACATCAAGGACAGCGTAGGCGAGGGCGGCAGCAACCAGGTCCATGACGTGGCCCTGCTGCAGGCCATGCTGCGCGTGGTGAAGGACGCCAAGAATGCACCCTATCTGGGCGTGGACTACGACGGCAGCTACGGCGCGCAGACGCGCGCCGCGCTGGAGCGTTTCCAGAACGACCACAAGCTGGTGGCGGCCAAGGCCGCGCCCGGCCAGCCGCAGGCCGGTGGCGCCAAGGAGGCACTGGGCCTGGCGGCAGCCGGTGGCGCCACGGTGGCCAAGCTCAGCGCCATGCTGCCCGCATCGCACCAGAACATGCGCTCCGCGAACAACTCCAAGACGGTGTATATCGAGGCCAAGGCCCAGGATGCGGCCACCAGCAAGGCCGCCATTGCCAACGATGCGGAGTACGAGCCCACCTTCCGCGCCAAGCTGGCCAGCCTGGTGCAGCAGATGTACGACACGCACAAGATCGCGCTGTGGATCACGCCCACCGGCCGCCGCCGCACCTTTGCCCAGCAGGCGGCAGAGACCCAGACCAAGGCCGGCCCCGGCGAGAGCAACCACAACTTCGGCCGGGCGGCCGACATCGGCTTCAAGCGCTTCCAGTGGGTCAAGGGCGACGGCAGCATCGTCACCGATGCCGACTGGCTCAACCAGCTGCATACCGCCAAAGCGGCCGATGCCGCGCGCTGGTGGGATGAGCGCGACCGCCTGGCCGCCAAGCAGGGCCTGCTGCCGCTGAAGTTCGAGCGCGTGCACCTCCAGGCCTTCGCCCAGGAAGGCGTGAGCAACCAGCGCTCGCTGGCCAAGCTGCTCAATGCCGTTTCGCAGAACAACATGCGCTGGAAATCCGCCTACCAGGCCGACCTGCAGTCCCAGGGCAAGCACTGGGTCACCGTGGGTTCGGCCAAGTCCATCTGGGCCGGAACGGCCTCCGTGACCAAGGCCGATCTGGCCAAGGCCCGCACCCTGGCCACGGGCAAGCAGGTGAAGGAAACGCAGATCACCCAGGACGAGGTGGCCGCCATGCGCCGCATGCTCAAGGCCGATTTCGAGCAGGCCGACCTGAACTGGTCCAAGTGGGCACCCGTGCCCTGAGCCCGGCCGGACGTCTGCCGCCTGCCGCGCGAGCAGGCGCCACTGCCGTGCATCTCCCGGAGAAAGCATCTTGAGAACCGACTATTCGAAGGGCGAGGCCGCGCTGCGCGTGCCCTTGCCCATGTCCATGCCCATTTCCCTGTCCCTTTCCGCCTCTGCCGGTGCGCCCACCGGGCCGCCCGCTGCGGTCCGTGCGCCGCAGGACGTGCTGTCCGGTGTGCGCGTCGCCTCGCAACTGCTGCAGGACTTTCGGCCCATCACCGAAAGCATCGAGTGGGAGCTGGGCCATCTGCATTGGGCGCAGGCGGGCCTGTTGACCTTTGCCGAGAACGAGGTGCCCTACGTGGTCAACAACAGCGGCCGTCTCTCCGAAGATGCGGCGGCCCTGCTGTTCCATCACTGCGCGGACACGGCGCCGCAGGGCACGATTGCCGTGCTGGAGCTGGGCGCGGGCTGCGGCCTGTTCGCGCGCATGTTCCTGCAGGCCTTCCGGCACCTGTGCCAGCAGGAAGGGCGTGATTTCGACCAGCGGCTGGTCTGCTACGTGACAGACGGCTCGCCGCGCACCGTTGCGCAGTGGCACGAGCGCGGCCTGTTTGCCGAGTTTGGCGGCCAGGTCGTGGCAGGCTGCTGCGACGCCATGCACCCCGAGGCCGTTCGGCTGCACGACGGCAGCACGGTGCCGCTGCCGCCGCTGCATGCCGTGTTCTGCAACTACGTGCTGGATGTGCTGCCCGCCACCGTCGTGCGGCGCCAGAACGGCGGGCCGGTGCAGGAGCTGCGCATACGCACCCGCCTGACGGACGATGCCCAGCTCGTGCGCCAGTACACCGCGCTGTCGCCGCATGAGATCCGCGCCCTGGTGGATCACGCGGATGCGGCCGAGCGCGCGCGCCTGCTGCCCCTGGTGGGCCTGTTCGAGCAGGAGACGGGATTTTTCGACTGCGGCGACGCGGCACTGTCGCCCTGGGTGGATGCCGCCCTGTCCGTCAGCCAGGACGCGACACGCCTGCTGGTCAACCACGGCGCCTTCGGCGCGCTGCAGACGCTGCAGCAGCGGCTGGCGCCCAAGGGCCTGGTGCTCATCAACGACTACGGCGCCTGCACGCCCGAGGCGGCGGCCCAGTCGGGCGCCTCCCAGCGCTTTGGCCGCACCAGCGCCATCGGCCTGAACTTCCCGCTGCTGGCGCAATTGTTCGGGCGCGAGGGGTGGCAGGTGCTGGCGCCTTCGGGCGATGCGCAAAGGGCCATCCATGCGCGGCTGCTGATCGGCGAGGGCTGCGAGCGCACGGCGGCCGCCTTTCTCAACCGCTTCAGCGCCGACGCGCAGCAGTTCTTCGAGGCCCCGGCCCATGAGGCCCGCACGCACCTGGAGTCGGGCCGGCAGGACGCCGCGCTGGAAAGCTACCGCCAGGCCATCACCCGCAGCCCGCGCGACTGGCGCCTGCTGGGCGAGGTGGCGGAGTTCGTGGGCCTGCAGCTGCGGGACTTTGCGGCAGGCATCGAGCTGGCGCGCAGCGCGCTGGAGCTCAACCCCTGGCTCAGCACCTGGCTGTGGAACGTGCTGGGCGACTGCCTGTTCTGCCAGGAGCAGTTTGCTGCCGCGCATGACGCCTACCTGCAGGCCGAGCGCATAGACCCGCGCGATGCCCGCACCCAGCTCAACCTGGCCTACACCTGGCAGCAGTGCGGCGACCCGGCGCGCGCGCTGGCCTGCATCGCCCAGGGCCTGGCGGGGGATGCGCATGGCGTGCACACGCAGCGCCTGATGGAAAAGCAGCAGCAGATCCTGGCGCAGATCGCTGCCCTGCGTGCCTCGCAGCAGCAGCGGCTGGCGCAGCGCGCGGCGCGTCTGCAGGCCGGGGCATAGGCCAGGACATAGGCTGGCAGGCCCGCCAACGGCCCGGCCTGCCAGCTTCAGTGCTGGCGGCCGGCCAGCCGCACGCCCAGCGCTGCCGCCGATGCCGCGCAGGCCAGGGCTACCACGCCGCCCCAGCCCCATTGCGCCAGGGCCAGAGCGCCCAGCGCGGAGCCCGAGGCCATGCCGATGAACACGCCCGTGAACAGCAGCGCATTGAGCCGGCTGCGCGCGGCAGGCTCCAGGCCATACACCAGGGTCTGGTGCGCCACCAGCGTGGCCTGGATGCCGAAGTCGAAACCGATGGCGCTGGCCACCAGCAGTGGCAGCTGTGCGCCGGCCGGCAGCCAGGGCGACAGTGCCAGCACGGCGAACGATGCCAGGGCCAGGCCCGCACCCAGGCAGGTCACGCGCTGCGGGCCGCTGCGGTCGGCCAGCCGGCCTGCCAGCGGGGCGGCCAGCGCACCGGCCGCACCCGCCAGGCCCAGGGCGCCGGCAGCGGCGCTGCCCATGTGGAACTGCTGGTGCAGCATCACGGCCAGCGTGGACCAGAACGCGCTGAAGGCCACCGACAGCAGGCCCTGTGCCAGTGCCGCGCGGCGCAGCGCAGGCTGGCTGCGCCACAGCTGCACCATGGAGCCCAGCAGCGCGCCATAGCGCAGTTGCGTGGTGGGTTTGAAACTGGGCAGCCCGCGCCACAGGGCCACCCCCAGCAGTGCCATGGCAGCGGCGGCCAGCAGGTAGACGCTGCGCCAGCCCCCATGCTCGGCCAGCAGGCCGCTGACCACGCGCGACAGCAAGATGCCCAGCAGCAGCCCCGTCATCACCGTGCCCACCACCTTGCCGCGCTGGTGCTCGGGCGCCAGCGTGGCGGCGGCCGGTACCACGTCCTGCGCCAGGGTGGCGGCCAGGCCCACGGCCAGGCTGGCAGCCAGCAGCGGCGCCAGGCCCGGAGCCAGCCCGCTGGCCAGCAGGGCCAGCATCAGCGCGGCGGTCTTGGCCAGGATGATGCGCCGGCGGTCCATGCGGTCGCCCAGCGGTGCCAGCAGCAAAATGCCCAGCGCATAGCCCAGCTGGGTCAGCGTGGGCACAAAGCCCACGGCGCGTTCGCCTGCGCCCAGGTCGGGGCCGAGCACCCCCAGCATGGGCTGGCTGTAGTAGAGCGAGGCCACGCCCACGCCCGCCGTGGTCGCCATCAGCAGCACCAGCGATGCCGGCACGCCGGCGCCCTGCGCGCCCGCAGCGGTTTGCATATGCGTAGATTGAATAGAAGACATGTTGAGGCGCCTGTCAGGCGCAGTTGAAAAGCGATGGCCGTAGTGTGGTGCGGCGCAGCACACCACGGTAGTGGCTGCGCCTGCAGAATCGATATACGCTTGGCGTATGACCCTTGCCGACCTTCCCCTGCCTTCTGGCACTGACCGCATCGAGCTGTTGCAGACCTTTGTGCGCATCGTCGAAAGCGGCAGTCTTTCGGCCGCTGCGCAGCAGATGTCCACCACCCAGCCCACGGTCAGCCGGCGCCTGCAGACGCTGGAGCGCGCGCTGGGCCTGCGCCTGCTGCGGCGCTCCACCCACGCCATGGCGCTGACCGACGACGGCCAGCGCTGCCTGGAGCATGCGCGCGAGCTGCTGGAGGCATGGCACGCGCTGGAGTCCGACCTGCGCGGCGCCCAGGACACGCCGCGCGGCCTGCTGCGCGTGGTCGCGCCCCACGCCTTTGGCCAGGACCAGCTCATGGCGCCGCTGCTGGCGTTTCTGGACCGCCATCCGGCCGTCAAGGTCGAATGGCTGCTGCATGACCGCCAGCCGGACTTCATTGCCGAAGGCATCGACTGCGCCGTGCAGGTCGGCACCGTGGTCGACCCTTCGGTGATTGCGCTGCGCGTGGCCGAGGTGCCGCGCATTGCCGTGGCCGCGCCTGCCTTGCTGGGGCAGGGCAGCGTGCCCCAGCACCCGCGCGAACTGCAGGGCCTGCCCTGGATTGCGCTGCGCACCTTCTACCAGCGCGAGCTGGAGCTGCACCGCGTGGGCGATGAGCGGGTCTGCAAATCCTGGCGCCTGCAGTTCGAGCCCCGGCTCAGCACCGACAGCCTTTATGCGCTGCGCAACGCCGCCCTGGGCGGACTGGGCGCGGCCCTGGCCTCGGCCTGGATCGTGCGCGAGGGTCTGGAGGCCGGCCGCCTGGTGCATCTGGCGCCCGACTGGCAGGCGGCGCCGCTGCCCGTGCATCTGGTCTACCCACCCGCGCGCCACCAGCCGGCGCGGCTGCGCGCCTTCATTGCGGCCATGCGGGAAGTGATGCCGGGCCTGACGGGAATGCGCGCGCCGCTGCCCTGAGTTGCTTGCTGCATCGTGTCCGCCCACGGCACCAGCCCCGACCTGAACCTGCCCGGTGCGCCGCGCAGTGTGATGTTGGCGCTGCGGCACAGCTTCTGAGGCTGCGCCCGGCATGGCCGGGCTTCTCCAAAAGACAAAGGCCCACGCGAGTGGGCCTTGGTCTATCCGGGCGTTGCCGTCTACTCGGTCGCCTTCTTCAGCGATTCCTTGGCGTTCTCTGCCGACTGCTTGGAGCGCTTGTGGTGGTAGTCCGACTTGACGTTGTTCACGGCCTTGCCGACCGGCCCGCTGTCCTTGGCCTTGGCGTCGGCCTGCTTTTCCTTCACCTTGTGGTCTGCAGCGTCGGCGGCTTCGGAGGCGGCCTTGCCCACCTGGGCATGGACGGGTGACAGGGCAGCGGCAGCTGCGAAGGAAATGGCGGTGGCAAGCAGCAGTTTCTTCATGGAATGCAATGTCCTGTGATGAGATGGCTGCATGGTGCGCCGGACCGCCGAGGCAACCGTGTAGGAGCAGGGCTTTGCACGGCGCGGGCGCTGCGGCCCACTCGCAGAAGGGCCGCCGACGGCAGCTTGCTTCAGTGTCCGACATGGTGCCGCCGGCCGAGCTTCTAGCCTTGAGCCAACCCCGTCACAACAAGGACCCCCATGATCACAGCCGAACCCACCATGACCAATCTCTTCGACCAGCTGGGGCTGGACTCCAGTCCGGAGGGCATCAAGCAGTTCATCCTCTCGCACCGGCTGGAAAAGGACACGCTGCTGGTGGATGCACCGTTCTGGACCGACGCGCAACGTGCCCTGTTCTCGCAGCAGTGGCATGCCGATGCGACCTGGGCGCTGGTGGTGGACCAGCTCAGCGAGGCCTTGCATGCCGAGCCGGACCTCCAGGCTGCGCGTTCGCCCGCAATTGCCGGGCACGAGCAGGAGGCTCGTCCCTGATTCTGTGATGCAACCGCTTGCGATGAACCCGTGGTGCTTACAATTTTTCCGGCTCGTTCAACCCATTTGCCTACGGAGTCGTTCACATGCTGACCTCGACTGGTCTGGCGCCGGCCCCTGCAGGCTCCGACGCACAACTCCCCCTTGATCCGGGCCTTGCTGCTTTGGAGGCCTTTCCGGACGCAGTCTTCGTCGTCGGACTCGATGGACGCCTGGCGCGCTGCAACCGCCATGCGTTGAGCCTGCTGGAGCATTCCGGCGATGCCCTGGAGGGCAGTGTTTTCGAGGACCGCTTCGTCGCCAGCAGCGGGCGCGCAGGCTGGTTCAACAGCCAGTGCGAGCCCGCAGGCGCCCCACGGCAGGCCAGCCGCTGGCCCTTGCTGACCTGCACGGGACGCGAGCGGCCCGTGGCCTCATGCAGCTCGCGCGTACGGCTCGGCGATGGCAGCCTGGCCCTGCTGCTGAGTGTGCGCGAGGCGGATGCACCCCCGTCCGGGGCATCGCAGGCTCTGGCCGTGCCTTCCCGGTCCAGCCCTCTTTCCAGCGCCGAGCGCAGCTTTGCCTTGCTGGTGCAGAGCGTGACCGACTGTGCGATCTACATGCTGGATCCCGAGGGCCGCATCGTCAGCTGGAACCTGGGTGCCAAGCGCATCAAGGGCTATGAAGAGGACGAGGTCCTCCATACCCATTTCTCGCGCTTTTACACACCAGAGGACCAGCAGGCGGGGCTGCCACAGGCGGGACTGCGCACGGCCGTCAGCACCGGCCGCATGGAGGCCGAAGGCCTGCGCGTGCGCAAGGACGGCTCGCGTTTTTGGGCATCGGTCGTGATCGATGCCATCTACGACGAGGGCCAGCTGATCGGTTTTGCCAAGGTCACGCGTGATGTGACGGAGCGCAAGGCTGCCGAGGCCCAGCTGCGCCAGGCCTTGAAGATGGAGGCCATCGGCCGCTTCACGGGCGGGGTGGCCCATGATTTCAACAATCTGCTGATGGCCGTGCTCAGCAGCCTGGAATTGCTGCGCAAGCGCATGCCGCCCGACGATCGCCTGCGTTCGCTGGTGGAGATCGCCACGCGCGGCGCACAGCGCGGTGCCTCGCTGACCCAGCGCATGATGGCCTTTGCGCGGCAGCAGGAATTGAAGACGCAGGCCGTGGACGTCGCTGTGCTGCTGACCGGGATGCAAGGCCTGCTGCAGCAGACGGCTGGCCCGCATATCTTTCTGAAGATGGCCCTGGCCTCAGACCTGCCGCGCATCGCCACCGACCCCAGCCAGTTCGAGAGCAGCATCCTCAGCCTGGTTGCCAATGCGCGCGATGCCATGCCGGGCGGCGGCGTCATCAAGATCACGGCGGCCGTGGAAACCACGCTGCCGCGCCAGCTTGCGGGCCTGGCCTCGGGCTCGTATGTCTGCGTGCGCGTGGTGGACACCGGCGAGGGCATGGACGAACAGACACTCTCGCATGTGGTCGAGCCCTTCTTCACCACCAAGGGCGTGGGCAAGGGCACCGGCCTGGGCCTGGCCATGGTGGACGGGCTGGTGGCCCAGTCCGGCGGCAAGCTCGTGCTGCACAGCGCCCTGGGCAGCGGCACCACGGTGGAGATGTGGATGCCCGTCTCCAAGGACGAAAGCACGGCCTGCCATCTGGGCGGGCAAAGCGTGCAGGACGTGGGGCCCCTGGATGTGCTGCTGGTGGATGACGACCCGCTGGTGAGGGCCAATGCCTCGGCCCTGCTGGAAGACCTGGGCCACCGCGTCACGACCCTGGGCGCCGGGCAGGAGGCCATCGACCTGCTTGCGCGGCAGGCGCGCTTCGACGTGGTCATCTCCGACTACGCCATGCCCGGCATGAACGGCGTGGAGCTGGCCCGGCATATTGCCGCGCGATACCCGGGCCTGAACTTCATCCTGGCCAGCGGCTTTGCCGACATACCGGCACTGCCACCAGGAATGACGCGGCTGGCCAAGCCCTATTCGCAGGACGATCTACGCCAGCTGCTTCATCAGCTCGGGAAGGCTTGAGCCCCTGGAAAGCCGCGAGATCCTGAGACGGCCTCAGACACCAGCCTTCTCGAACAGCCGGCGCAGTACCTGCATGGGCAGGAACTTGACGCCGCGCCGCTTCAGCTCGCGGCGAAAGAGGCGCTCCCTCTCGATAAAGTTGATTTTTGGTTTCATCTCGTTCCGGGTGCAATGACTTAACCGGGCAATCTATCAGCGCAGAGGGGCGCTGCTGTAACACCCTGTCATTGCCCCCTTGATCGAGGGCCATCATCGCCGCGTGCGGCCGTGCAGGCATCGGGTGGACGAAAAAAAGCCCTGGGACCAACGTCGTCAGGGCTTTTTCACTGGCTTGGCGCCATGTCTGGCGGAGAGGGCGGGATTCGAACCCGCGGTGGGGATTAGCCCACACACGCTTTCCAGGCGTGCGACTTAAACCGCTCATCCACCTCTCCGAAGACCGCGATTCTAGCATCGATTTTTTGGGGTGGCCGCGAAGTTTCCTGCATGCGTGATCGATATGCCCTGGACGGCTGGCGCTTCGGGCATGGCCCGTGCCTGCGCCTGCAGCCAGTTGCAGAAGATGTCGAGCCGGGTCTGCACCGCAGTGCTGCGGCGCAGCGCCAGGTAGCGGTAGCCGGAGGCCGTGAAGCCGAAGGGCGCCAGCAGGCGACCGGCCTGCACGTCGTCCATCACCAGGTGCCAGGGGGCGACGGCCGCGCCCAGGCCGCGCAGCGCCGCTTCCAGCGTGAAGTAGTAGTGCTCGTAGACGGGGCCGGCCGCTGCGGGCTGGGCCATGTCCATGGAGGCGGCCCACAGGTCCCAGGCGTTGCGCCGGCCGCGCGTGTGCAGCAAGGGGAGGCTGGCCAGGTCTTCAGGCTGCTGGAGGCGTCCTGCCATGGCCGGGGACATCACCGGGCCCAGGTATTCGGCGAAAAGAGGCAGGGACGTCTCGTTGTCTGCAAGGGCCTCGCCGCTGTCGTGCGTGATGGCCGTGATGAGCAGGTCGCAGCCTTCGCGTGCAGCGTCGGTGCCGGTGTCGGTGGTGCGCAGGCGCACCTCGATGCCGGGGTGGTGCGCGTGAAAGTCGAACAGCCGGGGGATCAGCCATTTGACGGTGAAGGTGCTGAAGCAGGCCACGTCCAGAGGGCCTTCGTGGGCGTCGCCCAGGCTGCGCACCGCCTCATGGATCTGCTCGAAGGCCTGGGTCAGCGCCGGCTGCAGGGTGCGCGCTGCCGCAGTGAGCGTGGGGCGGGCCTTGGTGCCTGCGAACAGCGGCAGGCCCAGGTGCTGCTCCAGCTGCCTGACCTGGCGGCTGACGGCGCCGGGCGAGACGCACAGCTCGTCCGCCGCCGCCGTCATGCGGCCCAGGCGTGCGGCGGCTTCAAAGGCGCGCAGGGCGGCCAGCGGGGGCAGGCGGCGGGTCATGGGTCGGGTCATGGGTCGGGTCACGGGGCGGGTGGAGGCTATGTGAGTTCCAGGTACATAGAACCGGCCGAATCATCGCTTTTCAGGCCATGGGCCGGTCGGTAGATTTGCCGCTTCGGCCGGCAATTCCTGCGTGGATTCTGGCCGGACTTTCCATCTCCATTCGATCCCAAAGCACATAGCACCATGCCCTTCGTCCACACCTATCTGCCCCAGTCCACCTCCACTTCCCAGCGCGATGCCGCCGTGCAGGGCATTCACCGCGCCCTGGTGGAGGGCATCGGCATGCCCGAGGACGAACTGTTCAACATGGTGCACCCGTACGCTCCCGGGCAGTTCGCGTTCAGCCGCAGTTTCAACGGGGTGGCGCGTTCGGATGCCGTGGTGGTGGTCGAGATCACCATGCGGCGCGGGCGCAGCGATGCGATGAAGAAGGCCTTGTATGCGGCCATTGCGCGCAATCTGCATGAAGGGGCGGGGGTGGCGCCGGCCGACGTGTTCATCTTCATGCATGAGAACGACTACTCGGACTGGTCCGTGGGCCATGGGCGCTTCGCCATGGGCCTGGTGCAGCAGGTGGGCGCACCCGCCTGATCCGCACAACACCGCTGCAATGAAAAACGGGCCGCGATGGCCCGTTGTTCATGGCGTGGCGGCGGCTCTCAGCTGGTGCGCTGGCCGGTCTGGATCATCTTCATGGCCGAGGTGATCAGGCTGGAGACTTCGGTCATGTTGCTGGGCACGATCAGCGTGGTGGTGGCGTCAGAGGCAACCTGGCCATAGGCCTCGACGGCCTTTTCGGCGACCTTGAGCTGCACGGCCTGCTCGCCACCGGGCTGGCGGATGGCGTTGGCCACGCGTTCGATGGCCTGGGCCGTGGCGTCTGCGACCGCCTTGATGGACTCGGCCTCGCCCTGGGCCTTGTTGATGACGGCCTGCTTCTCGCCTTCGGAGCGGGCGATGAAGGCTTCGCGCTCGCCCGTGGCGATGTTGATCTGTTCCTGGCGGCGGCCTTCGGAGGCTGCGATCAGGGCGCGCTTTTCGCGCTCGGCCGTGATCTGGGCCTGCATGGAGCGCAGGATTTCGGCCGGCGGCGTCAGGTCCTTGATTTCATAGCGCAGCACCTTCACGCCCCAGTTGAGCGCGGCCTCGTCGATGGCGGAGACCACCTGGGCGTTGATCATGTCGCGCTCCTCGAAGGTCTTGTCCAGTTCGAGCTTGCCGATCACGGAACGCAGCGAGGTCTGGGCCAGCTGGGTGACGGCCATGATGTAGTTGGACGAGCCGTAGCTGGCGCGCATGGGATCGGTGACCTGGAAGTAGAGGATGCCATCCACCTGCAGCTGGGTGTTGTCGCGCGTGATGCAGACCTGGCTGGGCACGTCCAGCGGGATTTCCTTGAGGCTGTGCTTGTAGGCCACGCGGTCCACGAAGGGCACGAGGAAGTTCAGGCCGGGCGTGAGCGTGCCGGCGTACTTGCCGAGGCGTTCCTTGACCCAGGCGTGCTGCTGGGGCACGACCTTGATGGACCGTGCGATGAAGATGGCCGCGATGACCAGAATGACGATGGCGATTTCCATGGTGTCTCCAGGCCCCGGAGGGGCGTTCGGTGAAACAAGAGGGCGGCGGGACGGCTGGCGGATGGTGCCTGCCACTATGCCCGATGCAGATGCCCGCGCCGTGAAGCGCGGGCGTGGGGATGGGCAATCAGAGTTTGTCCACCAGCAGCCGGTTGCCGACGACCTCGGCCACGCGGTGCATGCCGGCAGAGGGCAGGTTGCCCGGACGGCTGATCACGGTCCATTGGGCGCCGCGGTAGCGGACCTGGGCCGTGCCGTCGGAGTTCCATTGCTCGACCATGACGGATTCGCCGACATCGAGGTTGACGTCGCGGTTGCTGGAGGCGGGCTGGCGGCTGGGCAGGCGCCGGCGCACCAGGTAGCAGGCCAGTACGAAGGCGCTGCCGAGCACGGCGGCAATGACGAGCTGGGCAATGGGCGCCAGGCCCATGTGGGCGCACAGCGCGCCGACGATGGCGCCCAGTGCCAGCATCAGCAGATAGAAGCTGCCGGTCAGCAATTCGGCGATGACCAATGCGCCGGCGACGAGCCACCAGATGGTGGAATATTCCATTCCCAGACTCCCTGTTTATGACGGTTGCTTGTGTTTAGTGCACCACATTCTGGGTGAAAAGCCGCACGCTTCAAAGGCGCAATAAGGATATTCCTTACACTTCGCGCCTGTTTCGTTTTTTAGGCCCGCTCAGGTTACGGAGGCTGCCCCCATGAAGTTTCGCTTTCCCATCGTCATCATCGACGAGGACTACCGTTCCGAGAACACCTCGGGCCTGGGCATCCGCGCCCTGGCACAGGCCATCGAGCAAGAAGGTTTCGAGGTGCTGGGGGTGACCAGCTACGGCGACCTGTCGCAGTTCGCGCAGCAGCAAAGCCGGGCCAGTGCCTTCATCCTGTCCATCGATGACGAGGAGTTCTCGCTGGGTGGCGAAAGCGATCCCGTGATCCACAGCCTGCGCAGCTTCATCGGCGAAGTGCGCCGCAAGAACGCCGATGTGCCGATCTACATCTACGGCGAGACCAAGACCAGCCGCCACCTGCCCAACGACATCCTGCGCGAGCTGCACGGCTTCATCCACATGTTCGAGGACACGCCGGAGTTCGTGGCCAAGCACATCATCCGCGAGGCCAAGAGCTACCTGGAAGGCGTGCAGCCGCCGTTCTTCAAGGCGCTGCTGGACTATGCGGAAGACGGCTCCTACAGCTGGCACTGCCCCGGACACTCGGGCGGCGTGGCCTTCCTCAAGAGCCCCGTGGGCCAGATGTACCACCAGTTCTACGGCGAGAACATGCTGCGCGCCGACGTGTGCAACGCGGTGGAGGAACTGGGCCAATTGCTGGACCACAACGGCGCCATCGGCGAGAGCGAGCGCAATGCCGCGCGCATCTTCAATGCCGATCACTGCTATTTCGTGACCAACGGCACGTCCACGTCGAACAAGATCGTCTGGCACCACGCCGTGGCGCCCGGCGACGTGGTCGTGGTGGACCGCAACTGCCACAAGTCCATCCTGCACTCCATCATCATGACGGGTGCGATTCCGGTGTTCCTCAAGCCCACGCGCAACCACTTCGGCATCATCGGCCCGATCCCGCAAAGCGAGTTCTCGGTGGAGTCCATCCAGGCCAAGATCGCGGCCAATCCGCTGCTCAAGGGCGTGGATGCCAAGACGGTCAAGCCGCGCGTGCTGACGCTGACGCAGTCCACCTACGACGGCGTGCTCTACAACACCGAGACCATCAAGAGCATGCTGGACGGCTATGTGGCCAACCTGCACTTCGATGAGGCCTGGCTGCCGCACGCGGCCTTCCACCCGTTCTATGGCAGCTACCACGCCATGGGCAAGAAGCGCGCGCGCCCCAAGCACTCGGTGGTGTATGCCACGCAGTCCATCCACAAGCTGCTGGCCGGCATCAGCCAGGCATCGCATGTGCTGGTGCAGGACAGCCAGACCGAAAAGCTGGACCACCACCTGTTCAACGAGGCGTACCTGATGCACACCTCGACCAGCCCCCAGTACAGCATCATCGCCAGCTGCGACGTGGCCGCCGCGATGATGGAGCCGCCCGGCGGCACGGCCCTGGTGGAAGAGTCGATTCTGGAGGCGCTGGACTTCCGCCGTGCCATGCGCAAGGTCGAAGACGAGTTCGGCGACGACGACTGGTGGTTCGAGGTCTGGGGTCCCGAGAAACTGGCCGATGAAGGCGTCGGCTCGGCCCAGGACTGGATCATCCGCGGCCAGGACGCGGCGCCCAAGCGCTCCAAGGCCAAGAACGGCAAGGAGTTCGACAACTGGCACGGCTTTGGCGAACTGGCCGACGGCTTCAACATGCTGGACCCGATCAAGTCCACCATCGTGACGCCGGGCCTGGACCTGGACGGCGATTTCTCGGACACGGGCATCCCGGCCTCCATCGTGACCAAGTACCTGGCCGAGCACGGCGTGGTGGTGGAGAAGACGGGCCTGTACTCGTTCTTCATCATGTTCACCATCGGCATCACCAAGGGCCGCTGGAACACCATGCTGACGGCGCTGCAGCAGTTCAAGGACGACTACGACCGCAACCAGCCGCTGGCACGCATCCTGCCCGAGTTCTGCCAGCAGCACCGCCGCTACGAGCGCATGGGCCTGCGCGACCTGTGCCAGCACGTGCACGAGCTGTACGCCAAGTACGACATCGCCCGCCTGACGACCGAGATGTATCTGTCGGACCTCAAGCCCGCGATGAAGCCCAGCGATGCCTACGCCCACATCGCGCACCGCAAGACCGAGCGCGTGGAGATCGACCACCTGGAAGGCCGCATCACCGTGGGCCTGGTCACGCCGTACCCGCCCGGCATTCCGCTGCTGATCCCCGGCGAGGTGTTCAACCGCAAGATCGTGGATTACCTGCTGTTCGCGCGTGAGTTCGCCAAGGAGTGCCCTGGCTTCGAGACCGACATCCACGGCCTGGTGGAGCTGGAGGACGCGGACGGCGAGGTGCGCTACTACGCCGACTGCGTGGCCCAGGCCGCTCCTGCCCGCAAGGTGCCGGCTGCCGGCAAGTCTGTGGCCGGAAAATCCGCAGCGGCCAAGGCGGCGGCCAAGCCGGCTGCCAAGGCTGCGGCAAAGCCCGCTGCCAAAAAGGCCGTGAAGGCTGCTGCCGTCAAGGCGCCGGCCAAGCGCCCCGCAGCGGCCCGCAAGGCCGGGTCGGCGCCGGAAGTCGGCACGGCTGCCAAGCCGGCGCGTGGCCGCAAGATGGTGCAGGTGGGCGATGATGGCCCCTTCGGCCGCACGATCTGATCGGCTGGCCGGCTGACGACGGCCCGTCAAAAAGGCGCGGTGCCCGCAAGGGGCGCCGCGCCTTTTTTCTTGCCCGCTGTTTGCCGCTCACTCCAGGCGGATCCTGGCATCGCGGATCAGCGCGGCCCAGTCCGTCTGCTCCTTGAGCAGGTACCGGGCCGCGTCCTGCATGCTGCCGCCCAGGGCCGTGCTGCCCTCGGCCTGCAGTTGCTGCTGCACGGCGGGCTGCTGCAGGGCCGCGTTCACGGCGGTATTCATCTTCTGCACGACGGCGGCCGGCGTGCCCTTGGGCGCGACGATCAGCTTCCAGTCCACGGCCTCGAAGCCTGCATAGCCCGACTCGGCCACGGTGGGCACCTCGGGCAGGATGGGCAGGCGCCTGGCCGAGGTCACTGCCAGGGCGCGCAGCTTGCCGCCCTTGAGCAGCGGATAGACGGCCTGGGGCGTGCCGAACATGTAGTGCGTCTGCTTGCCCAGCAGGTCGGTCACGGCCGGCGCTGCGCCCTTGTAGGGCACGTTGAGCACCTGGATGCCGGCCTTGAAGGCCAGCATCTCGCCGGCCAGGTGGCCCACCGTGCCCGTCGATGCCAGTCCCTGGCGGATGCCGCCCGGGTCGGCCTTGGCGGCCTTGACCAGGTCCTGCACCGATTTCCATGGCGAGTCCTGCGGCACGACCAGCACCGTGGGCTGGGCGGCGACCAGGGCCACGGGGATCAGGTCGGTGCGGGGGTTGAAGGGCATGCTGGGCAGCAGGGCGGGGTTGATGGCGAGGTTGGCGGTCTGGCCCATGCCGAAGGTATAGCCATCCGGCGCGGACTTGGCCACCGCATCCAGCCCGATGTTGCCGCCCGCGCCGGGCTTGTTGTCCACCACCACGGTCCATTGGTTCAGCGTGCCCACGCGCTCGCTGATCTGGCGCGCGACCGCGTCCGTGCCGCCGCCCGGCGTGTAGGGCACGACCATGCGCACGGCGCGCGAGGGCCAGTTGCCGGGCTGGGCCTGGGCCGCCAGCGGGAGCAGGGCGGCAGCCAATGCGGGCAGGGCGCACAGCAGCAACTGGCGGCGCGGGGCGGAACAAGGGCGGGCCTGGGTCAGTGTCTGTGTCCGGTTTTGGGCGGCCGGGTTGCGGTGGATGGCGGGCATGGTGTTGTCTCCGGGAATTTTTGGGAAAAGGCCTCCCCGCCGGGCGCGCGGCAAGCGTCGTCCGGTGTGGGGTGGATGGGGTGCAAGGTTGCAGGGGCGCCGCGCGTCGGGTGGACGGCGGCGGCTTCAGTGGCTCAGCCTGGCATCAATGGGAGGCCTTGGCGTGGCTGTCGGTGGCCTCGCCCCGGGCCAGGGCCAGGGCCTGCTCGCTGCTGTAGCCCAGTGCGGTGAGGATCTCCAGGCTGTGCTCGCCCAGGCGCGGGGGCGACAGGCGCACGTCCAGGCGCTTGCCGTCCAGCGTGAAGGGCAGCAGCACGGTCTTGGTCTCGCGGCCATCGGGCAGGGTGATGGGGGCCAGCGCGCCCGTGGCGTTCAGGTGCGGGTCTTGCAGCAGGTCCTGCGGGCGTACGATGGGGGCGAAGGGCAGGCCGTTCTTCTCGAAGACCTCGGCAATGTGGGCGGCGCTGTGCGGGGCCATCTTCTCGCGCAGCAGCGGCATCAGCCAGCTGCGCGCCAGCACGCGGTCGTTGTTGCTGCCAAGGCGCGGATCGTCGCGCAGCTCGCCCAGGCCGAAGGCATCGCAGAACAGGCGCCAGGCGCCGTCGCTGACCACGGCCAGGAAGATCTGCTCGCCGCCCTGGACCTCGAACACGTCGTAGATGGCCCAGGCCGAGATGCGTGCCGGCATGGGCGCGGCCGGCTTGCCGGTGACGGCGAACTGCATCATGTGCTGGGCGACCAGGAAGATGTTGTTCTCGAACAGCGCGCTTTGCACTTCCTGGCCGCGCCCGGTCTTCTCGCGCTGGGCCAGGGCAGCCATCGCGCCCATGGCGCCGAACATGCCGCCCATGATGTCGTTGACGCTGGCACCGGCGCGCAGCGGGTCGCCGGGGCGGCCCGTCATGTAGGCCAGGCCGCCCATCATCTGCACCACCTCGTCCAGCGCCGTGCGGTGCTCGTAGGGGCCGGGCAGAAAGCCCTTGTGGCTCACGTAGATGAGGCGCTCGAAGCGGTCCTTGAGGCTGTCGTAGTCCAGCCCCAGCTTGCGCATGGTGCCGGGCTTGAAGTTCTCGCAGACCACGTCGGCCGTGGCGATCAGGCGCAGCGCGGCCTGCTTGCCTTCCTCGGTCTGCAGGTCCAGCGTCACGCTCTTCTTGTTGCGGTTGAACAGCGGGAAAAAGCCCGAGCCCGAACCCAGCAGCTTGCGCGTGGCATCGCCGTCGCGGCCGTGGCCCACGGGCTCGACCTTGATGACTTCGGCGCCCAGGTCGGCCAGCATCATGCCGCAGGACGGACCCATGACCATGTGGGTGAACTCGACCACGCGGATGCCTGCGTAGGGCAGTGGCGTGGCCTGGCCTGCGGCCGTGTCGGGGGAGGTGGGTTGGCTCATGGGAAACGGTGAATGAATGAATGGGTTGTCGCCGCGGCTCAGGCCGGTGCGTAGGGGTGGGGCGCAAAGCCCTTGGGCAGTCCGGCCAGCGGCGTCATGCCGTGCAGCTCCTCGCCGGGCAGGCCTGCGGCCAGCGGCTGGCGGGCGGCGATCAGGCGATCGATGTCCACGCCGGTGCGGATGCCCATGGCCTCGAACATGAAGACCAGGTCTTCGGTGACCACGTTGCCCGAGGCGCCCGGCGCGTACGGGCAGCCACCCAGGCCGGCCAGCGAGGCATCGAAGGTGCGCGCGCCAGCCTCGTAGGCGGCCAGGCAGTTGGCCAGGCCCAGGCCGCGCGTATTGTGCATGTGGGCCGCGCCTGCCTGTTCGCCCAGCTCGGCCCGCAGCCGTGTGAACAGGCGCCGCACCTGGGCCGGGTTGGCCATGCCCGTGGTGTCGGACAGGCCCGATTCATCGGCGCCGGCTGCCACGCAGGCCAGGGCCAGTGCAATCACTTCGTCCTCGGGCACCAGGCCCTGCAGCGTGCAGCCGAAGGCCGTGGAGATGCCCGCCTCGATCAGGGCATGCGGTGCGATCTCGTCGCGCAGCGCGGCAATGGCCCGCACCTCGTCCACCATCTGCATGGGGGTCTTGCGCACATTGGCCATGGAATGCGCGGGGCTGGCCGATACGGGCAGCGTGACCTTGTGGACGCCGGCGCGCAGCGCAGCCTCGGCACCGCGCAGATTGGGGACCAGGGCCATCACGGTGACGCCGGGCAGCGTGATGGCGTGGGCGACCACCTCGGCCGCGTCGGCCATCTGGGGCAGCAGCTTGGGCGAGACGAAGGAGCCGACCTCGATCTCCTGCAGGCCCGAATGGGCCAGGGCGTCGATCCACGCCAGCTTGTGCGCTGTGGACATGGTGGAGGCCACGGACTGCAGGCCATCGCGCGGGCCGACTTCGCTGATGAGTACGTCAAAACGGTGGGAGGACATGGGCAGGGACATCCGGTGGTGGGTGGCGATGACCGCAGGATTCGCCTGTTGACATCGGTCGCTTGAGTCGTTCTAATAGATAGAACTTGATTCTCTCTATTGAAATATTCCCTGCTGCACGCGCCATCGTCAAGCCTGCGTGCCTGGGGTTTTCCCTTGGGTGCCTTCGATATGCCTCGCAAATCAGTGACGGAATCGGTAGCCGACGAGAACGCCGCGCCGGGCGGCGTGGCTGCGGTGGACCGGGCCTTGAGCCTGCTGGCCGCCTTTCGCGACGGAGATGACGGGCTGACGCTGGCCCAGCTGTCGGAACGCACGCGCCTGTACAAGAGCACCGTGCTGCGGCTGCTGGCTTCGCTCGAACATGGCGGCTGGGTGTTGCGCCTGGATGATGGCCGCTATGCCGTGGGCCCGGCCGTGGCACGGCTGAACACCGTGTATGCCCGGCATTTCTCGCTGGACAGCGTGGTCATGCCCGTGCTGCGTACCCTGGTGCAGGCCACGGGCGAAAGTGCGGCCTACCACGTGCGCCAGGGGCAGGACCGGCTGTGCCTGTACCGCGTGGATTCGCCCCATCCCGTGCGCGACCATGCGCGCACCGGCGATCTGCTGCCGCTGGGGCAGGGCGCGGGCGGGCGGGTGCTGTCCGCGTTCGATGCCGAGCTGTACGCCGCATCGCGCGGCGGCAGCCGCACGCAGTTGGCCCGCGTGCGCGCCGATGGCTACTGCGCCATGGTGGGAGACAGGCACCGGGAGATCGCCGGGATTTCTGCCCCGGTCTTCAAGCGCGATGGAGAGTTGGCAGCGGCACTGACACTGACCATGCCAGCCCACCGCTACGAGGAGCGCCACGCCCGCCATGTGCTGGCGGCGGCGCGGGAGCTGGGGCTCTTGCTGCCCTGAGCCAGGCGTGCGCGGTGCGCGGACTCAGCCCAGCGCCGTGTCCAGCACCATCATCAGCACAAAGCCCAGCATGAGGCCGCCCGTGGCAAAGGCCTCGTGGCCCTTGCGGTGCGACTCGGGAATGATCTCGTGGCTGATCACGAAGAGCATGGCGCCTGCCGCAAAGCCCAGGCCCCAGGGAAGCAGCGCGGCCGAGCCGCTGACGATGACTGCGCCCAGCACGGCGCCCAGCGGCTCCACCAGGCCCGATGCCATGCCCAGCGCCACAGCAAAGCTGCGCTTGTAGCCCGCAGCCAGCAGGGCCACGGCGACCACCAGGCCCTCGGGCACATCCTGGATGGCAATGCCTGTGGCCAGCGCATTTGCGCGCAGTCCGTCGTTGCCCGCATAGCCCACGCCGATGGCCAGGCCTTCGGGCAGGTTGTGCAGGGCAATGGCAAAGACGAACAGCCAGGTGCGCTGCAGCTTGCGCGCGCCTTGCGGGTCCAGGCCTTCGCGGCCCTTGATGAAGTGCTCGTGCGGCAGCAGCCGGTCCATGAGCATGAGCGCCGCGCCGCCCAGCAGGATTGCCGTGCCGATGACAGCGCCTGCCGCCCAGCCCCCGCCCCCAAACAGGCCCTGCGTACGCACCGCCTCCAGCCCCGGCAGGATCAGCGAGAAGGCGCAGGCCGCCAGCATGACGCCGGCGCCAAAGCCGAACAAGGTGTCCTGCGTGCGCTCGGACAGGCGCTGGGACAGCATCACGGGCACGGTGCCAAGGGCTGTCGCCAGCGCGGCTGCCGAGCCGCCGGCCAGGGCCTGGAAGACCACCGGATGGTTCTGGGCATAGGCCCAGAACTGGCTGGTGAGCGCCCAGGCGCCGGCCATCATGATGGCCAGGCCGATCCACAGGCGGATGTTGGACCGTACGCTGGTCTTGGAGCGGAAGCGTTGTGGCAGATCCATGCTGGTCGGGAATGGGTTGGGGCGTTGGCGGGCAGGCTTGGCCGATCAGCCGCGGGCTGCGGTGTAGCGGCGGGCCACTTCGGCCCAGCTGACTACGTTGTAGAACGCCGCGATGTATTCGGGGCGGCGATTCTGGTACTTGAGGTAGTAGGCGTGTTCCCACACGTCCAGGCCCAGGATGGGGGTGGCTCCGGAGCCGATGCCGGCCATCAGCGGGCTGTCCTGGTTGCCGCTGCTTTCCACGGCCAGCTTGCCGTCCTTGCCCACCACGAGCCACGCCCAGCCGCTGCCAAAGCGCGTGAGCGCGGCCTGGGTGAAGGCGGCTTTGAAGGCATCGAAGCCCCCCAGCTCCCTGTCGATGGCCTGGCCCAGCTCGCCCGAGGGGGCGCCTCCGCCACCCTGGTCTGCCGGGGCCATCACGGTCCAGAACAGGCTGTGGTTGGCATGGCCGCCGCCGTTGTTGCGCACGGCGCCGCGCACGCCTTCGGGCAGCAGGGACAGGTCGGCGATCAGCTGCTCCACGGGCTGGCTGCCGTGCGGCGTGTCCTTGAGTGCGGCATTCAGGTTGTTCACATAGGCCTGATGGTGCTTGGTGTAGTGGATCTCCATGGTCTGCGCATCGATATGGGGCTCCAGCGCGTCGTAGGCGTAGTTCAGGGGAGGCAGGGTGTAGTTGCTCATGTGGTTTCTTTCAGGGACTACGGGGGAAATCGGTGCGTCGTAAGGCGTGTGGGGGGGCGAGACCTGCAGTCAGTGCGCCAGCCGCGAGGGCAGGGCCGTTGCCGCGATGTCGAAGACCCGGGACGAGGCCTGCAGTGCAGCATCGATGGGGGCTGGAACGGGAGAGGGCAGGCTGAGGTCAGGGGTTGCTTGCATCTCTGCTGGCTCCGAGGGTTTCAGAGATTCCTTGATATTGATCTGAGAATTGTATTATTCATGAGAATCATTCTCATTCAAAACAAAAATGACCTCAGTCAAGCCGATGTGTATTTCCTTGCGCGTGCAGGCAGGACCCGCAGTCGTGGGTTCCGGGCGAAAAAAAACCCCGCAGGCGGCAATGCCTGCGGGGCCGGTCGGGCGGCGGTGGCCGCTTAGACCTGGTCGGCCGACAGGCCTGCAGTCTGGCTGAAGCCGCCGTCCACGTAGGTGATCTCGGCCGTCACGCCCGAGGCGAGGTCCGACAGCAGGAAGGCGGCCACATTGCCCACATCCTCGATGGTCACGTTGCGGCGCAGCGGCGATGCATCGGCCACGCGGCCCAGCAGCTTGCCGAAGTCCTTGATGCCCGATGCGGCCAGCGTCTTGATGGGGCCGGCCGAGATGCCGTTGGCGCGGATGGCGCGGCCGTCTGCCGTGCGGCCCACGGCCTCGGCCAGGTAGCGCACCGAGGCTTCCAGCGATGCCTTGGCCAGGCCCATGGTGTTGTAGTTGGGGATGGAGCGCAGCGCGCCCAGGTACGACAGCGTCAGCAGCGAGGACTTGTCATTGAGGTAAGGCAGGGCCGCCTTGGCCATCGCGGGGAAGCTGTAGGCGCTGATGTCGTGCGCGATCTTGAAGCCCTCGCGCGACAGGCCTTCCAGGAAGTTGCCGGCGATGGCCTCGCGCGGCGCGAAGCCGATGCTGTGCACGAAGCCGTCGAACTTGCCCCAGGTGGCGCCCAGGTCGGCGAACAGCTTGTCGATCTGGGCGTCGTCGGCCACGTCGCAGTCAAAGATCAGCTTGGAGTCGAATTCTGCAGCGAATTCGGTGATGCGGTCCTTGAAGCGCTCGCCTACATAGCTGAACGCCAGCTCCGCGCCCTGTGCGTGGCAGGCCTTGGCGATGCCGTAGGCGATGGAGCGGTTGGACAGAACGCCCGTGATCAGCAGTTTTTTACCGGCGAGAAAGCCCATTGTTGTTCTCCAGAGGAAGTGAGTGGAAGTGCGCAGCAGCTGGCGGCGAAGGCGGGGCCCCGCGTCAGCGTTTGCCAGCGGGCGGCTGGCTGCGTGGTGCAGAATTGTCGCATGCGCCATTGGATGATTTCTTCGCTGCTGCTGGCCTCGGCGTGTGTGCCGGCGTGGGGCTCGCATGCCTATGCCCTGTGGGGAGAGCCCCGCTATGCCGAGGGCTTCAGCCATTTCGACTATGTCAACGCCAAGGCCCCCAAGGGCGGCGAACTGCGCCTGGTGAGCAACCTGCGCATCTCCACCTTTGACAAGTACAACCCGTTCACCATCAAGGGATCGTCTCCGGCCTATCTGGCCGAACTGATGTTCGACACCCTGCTGTGGCCCTCGCTGGACGAGACCGCCACGGGCTACGGACTGCTGGCAGAGGATGTGCAGGCTGCCCCCGACGGCCTGTCGGCCACGTTCCGGCTGCGGCCGCAAGCGCGCTTTCACAACGGCAAGCCCGTGCTGGCTGCCGATGTCAAGTTCAGCTATGACACGCTGGTGGGGCCGCACGCATTGCCTGGCTACCGATCGCTGTTCTTCGATGTGGCGGGGGTCGACGTGCTGGATGAACGCACGGTGCGCTTTCGCTTCAAGCAGCCGAACCGGGAACTGCCGCTGGTTGTGGGCGCCATTCCCGTCTTCAGCCGCGACTGGGGCATGGAAAACGGCAAGCCCAAGCCCTTCGACCAGGTGGTGACGGATACGCCCATCGGCAGTGGGCCCTACAGGATAGGACCTGTGCGCTTCGGCAAGGACATCACCTATGTGCGCGACCCGGACTACTGGGGGCGCGATCTGCCCGCGCGCGTGGGCACGGCCAATTTCGACCGCATCTCCGTCAAGATCTACCGCGACAACACGGCGAAGCTGGAAGCGCTGAAGGCCGGCGAGTTCGACCTGATGCGTTTTTACAGCGCCGGCGACTGGGCGCGGCGCCTGTACGGCAAGCGCTTCGACCGGGGCGAGCTGGTCAAGGGCGAATTCAGCAACAAGCTGCCCTCGGGGTTCCAGAGCTATGTGCTCAACACCCGGCGCCCTTTGCTGCAGGACGTGCGCGTTCGCCGTGCGCTGGACCTGGCCCTGGACTACGAATGGATGAACCGGCAGATGTTCTACGGCTCCTACCAGCGCGTGCGCGGGCTGTTCGGCAACACGGCCTGCGAGACCCATGGCGAGCCCTCGCCAGAGGAGCTGGCGCTCATGGAGCCCCTGCGCAAGAGCATTCCGCCGGAGGCTTTCGGCCCCATGGCCGAGCCGCCGCGCACCGATGGCAACAACTCGCTGCGTGCCAACCTGCGCCAGGCGCGGCAATTGCTGGCCGATGCCGGCTGGACCATTCAGGATGGCGTGCTGCGCAATGCGCGGGGCCAGGCCATGGAGCTGGAGTACCTGGACAGCAGCGAGTCGGGCATACGCCAGGTCTCGCCCTGGATACGCAATCTGGAAAAGCTGGGCATACGGCTGCGCTTTCGTTCGGCGGACTTCGCGCTGTACCAGCAGCGCGTGGAGAAGTTCGACTACGACATCATCTCCATTGCCTACCAGGGCACGAACAACCCGGGCCAGGAATTCGCCGACCTGTTCGGCAGTCGGGCGGCGGACACGGACGGCTCGGGCAATTTTCCCGGAGTCAAGAATCCCGCCGTCGATGCCTTGATCCGGCGCATGACCGAGGCCAAGACCGAGGCGCAGCTGTTGCCCGCGTGCCACGCACTGGAGCGTGTCATCGCGCATGGACACTACCTGATTCCGCAGTGGAGCGCGGGAACGCACCGCATGGTCTACGACTCCTGGCGGCTGGTGCGGCCCGCCGTGGTTCCCGCGTACGCGAAGGGCGAGAGCTGGGCCATGGATACCTGGTGGGCCCGCATGCCGGTGCTGACCGCGCCGCCTCCATGAGCGGGCGCTGCCGCCGCATCGTTGCGATCCGTTGCATGATGGGCACGCTCCCGGGCCGGGGTGCCCCCCGGCAATCGACATAATGCAGGACTTCTTATGTGGGCCTACATACTCAAACGCTTGCTGCTGATGGTGCCGACCCTGCTGGGCGTGCTGCTGCTGACCTTCGTGGTCGTGCAGTTCGTGCCCGGTGGCCCGGTGGAGCAGTACCTTGCCGAAGCCAAGGCCAGCGTGGGCCGTGGCGGCGAAGGCGGTGGCCTGGCCTACCGTGGCAACCAGGGGGTGGACCCCCAGCGCATAGAGCAGATCAAGGCCCTCTACGGGTTTGACAAGCCGGCCCATGAGCGCTTCTTCCAGATGCTCGGGCAGTTCGCGCGGTTCGATCTGGGGCGCAGTTTCTTTCAGAACAAGGATGTCTGGCAGCTGATCAAGGAGAAGCTGCCGGTCTCGGCCAGCCTGGGCCTGTGGACCTTTTTCATCAGCTACCTCGTGGCCGTGCCCCTGGGCATTGCCAAGGCCGTGCGTGCCGGCTCGCGTTTCGACTTCTTCACCACGCTGCTGATCCTGGTGGGCTATGCGATTCCGGGCTTTGTGCTGGGCGTGGCGCTGCTGGTGATCTTCGGCGGGCAGCTGCAATGGTTTCCGCTGCGCGGGCTGACCTCGGCCAACTGGGATGAGCTGTCCTGGGGCGCGCGCATCGTGGACTATCTATGGCATATCGCGCTGCCGGTCACGGCCATGGTGGCGGGCAGCTTCGCCATCACCGCCATGCTCACCAAGAATGCCTTTCTGGAAGAGATCCGCAAGCAATATGTGCTGACAGCCCGCGCCAAGGGCCTGTCGGAGCGGCAGGTGCTTTATCGGCATGTGCTGCGCAATGCGCTGATTCCCATCGTCACCGGCTTTCCGGCCGCCTTCATCGGTGCCTTCTTCACGGGCTCGCTGCTGATAGAAACGCTGTTCTCGCTGGACGGCCTGGGCCTGCTCAGCTATGACAGCGTGATACGGCGCGACTATCCCGTGGTGCTGGGCACGCTGTACCTGTTCACGCTGATCGGCCTGGTGACCAAGCTGGTCAGCGATCTTTGTTATGTGTGGGTGGATCCGCGTGTACGGTTTGACTAGGTACCTTCCGAGCCGCTTCGCGGCTTGCCCGGTATGCACGGCGCCCTGTATCGCGGAGGGCGGACGGGCGGCGCGTGGCGCCGGGCTTCGTTTCCTGGAGCGACATGGACACTGAAATGCAATCCGTTGTGGTTTCTGGAACGGGGCTGCCAGGGGCTGGGGCGCCTGCACCGCTGGCGGCGGCGGCGGTTTCGCCGGCGCGGCGGGCCTGGCTGCGGTTCAGGCGCAATCGGCTGGGATATTGGAGCCTGGTCGCTTTTTGCGTGATGGTGGTGCTGAGCCTGGGCGCCGAGCTGATCAGCAACGACCGGCCCCTGGTGGTGCGCTACGAAGGCCAGACCTACTGGCCGCTGTGGAACGATTATTCCGAGAAGACCTTCGGCGGCGACTTCGAGACGGCGGCCGACTATCTGGATCCCTACATCCGGGATCGCCTGAGCCAGGGTGGCAACTGGGCGCTGTACACGCTCAATCCCTACGGGCCTCAGGCGCTCAACTACTTTGCGAGCTTGCCCAATCCGGCGCCGCCCTCGCGCGAGAACCTGCTGGGCACGGATGATCGCGGGCGCGATCTGCTGGCGCAACTGATCTACGGCTTTCGCGTGAGCGTGCTGTTTGCGCTGGCGCTGACGGCCTCCGGCGTGGTGCTGGGCGTGGTGACGGGGGCCATCCAGGGCTTTTTCGGCGGCAGGACCGATCTGGCGTTTCAGCGCTTCATCGAGATCTGGGGCTCCATGCCCGAGCTGTATCTGCTGATCATCTTCAGCGCGGTGCTGGCGCCCAGCGTCTCGCTGCTGCTGGTGCTGCTGTCGCTGTTCGGCTGGATGGGGCTGTCGGACTATGTGCGGGCCGAATTCCTGCGCAACCGCCAGCTCGACTACGTGAAGTCGGCGCGTGCGCTGGGCGTGGGCAATGGCGCGCTGATCTGGCGCCATCTGCTGCCCAACAGCATGACGCCCGTGGTCACCTTTTTGCCGTTTCGCATGAGTGCAGCCATCCTGGCGCTGACTTCGCTTGATTTCCTGGGCCTGGGCGTTCCGCCCGATACGCCCAGCCTGGGCGAGCTGCTGAGCCAGGGCAAGAACAGCATCGATGCCTGGTGGATCTCGCTGTCCACCTTTGCGGTGCTGGTGGTGACGCTGCTGCTGCTGACCTTCATGGGCGATGCGCTGCGCGATGCCCTGGACCCGCGCAAGGCCGCTGCCACCGATGCAGCCCCGGCCGTTGATGCGAAGGACGCCGCATGAACGCAGAGCAGCCGGCAATGGACATGCCTTCCGCCCCCGGTCGCGGCCGGACGCTGCTGTCTGTGCGCAACCTGCGCGTGCGCTTTGGCAGCAAGGACGTGGTGCACGGCGTGAGCTTCGATCTGGCGGCCGGTGAGAAGCTGGCGCTGGTGGGTGAGTCCGGTTCGGGCAAGACCATCACGGCGCTGTCCCTGCTGCGGCTGGCCGGTGACGCCCAGCTGGGCGGGCAGGCGCTTTTCGACGGCCGCGACCTCCTGCGCCTGCCCGAGCGCGAGATGCGGGCCGTGCGCGGCGGCGACGTGGCCATGATCTTCCAGGAGCCCATGACGGCGCTCAATCCGCTGATGACCGTGGGCGAACAGGTAGGCGAGGTGCTGCGCCTCAAGCAGGGGCTGACGCGGGCGCAGTCCCTGGCCCAGGCGGCCGAACTGCTGGCGACCACGGGCATTGCCGAGCCCGTGCGCCGTGCCCGCGCCTTTCCGCATCAGCTCAGCGGCGGCCAGCGTCAGCGCGCCATGATCGCCATGGCACTGGCCAGCAGCCCGCGCCTGCTGCTGGCCGATGAGCCGACCACGGCGCTCGACGTCACGCTGCGCGGACAGATCCTGCAATTGCTCGATGACCTGCAACGCCAGACCGGCATGGCCGTGCTGATGATCACCCACGACCTGCACCTGGTGCGGCGCTTTGCCGATCGCGTGGCGGTGATGGAGCGCGGGCAGCTGGTGGAGCAGGGCGAGGTGCCGGCGGTCATGGCAGCTCCGCGCCATGCCTACACGCGCAAGCTGCTGGCCAGTGT
Organism: Delftia sp. WY8; assembly: GCF_018437695.1. Lineage (NCBI taxonomy): Bacteria > Pseudomonadati > Pseudomonadota > Betaproteobacteria > Burkholderiales > Comamonadaceae > Delftia > Delftia sp. WY8. The sequence goes on along the minus strand of NZ_CP049795.1, from coordinate 871,110 downwards.
GCCGCGCCGCGATCTGGTCGAGGCGCAGGCCGGTACACCGGGGGCGGCTCCCGAGCCGCTGGTCCATGCGCAGGGCCTCAAGGTCAGCTACCCGGTGCCGTTGACGGGCGTGCGCGGCTGGTTTGGCCAGGGGCGTTTTGTTGCCGTGCAGTCCGCCGACCTGGACCTGATGCCCGGGCGCACCGTGGGTGTGGTCGGGGAGTCGGGCTCGGGCAAGTCCACGCTGGCCCAGGCCGTGCTGGGCCTGCTGCCGCATGAAGGCCAGCTGCGCATCGCTGGCCAGGCCTGGAGGCAGCCGGCCACGCGCAACTCGCCGGCCAATCTTGCGCTGCGGCGCAAGGTGCAAGTGGTGTTCCAGGACCCGTATTCATCGCTGTCGCCACGGCTGACGCTGGAGCAGATCGTTGGCGAGGGCCTGCGCGTGCACGCCCCGGCGCTCACGGGGCGGCAGCGCCGTGACCGCGTCGTGGACATGCTGTCTGCCGTCGGGCTGACGGATGAGCAGTTCCCCGGTCTGCTCGATCGCTATCCGCATGAGTTCTCCGGGGGCCAGCGCCAGCGTATCGCCATTGCGCGTGCCCTGGTGCTGGAGCCTGAAGTGCTGGTGCTTGACGAGCCCACCAGTGCGCTGGATGTGACCATTCAGCAGCAGGTGCTGGGCCTGCTGCAGCGGCTGCAGCGCAAACGTGGCCTGGCCTATCTGCTCATCACGCACGATGTGGACGTGATCCGCGCCATGGCCCATGACGTGGTGGTGATGAAGGATGGTGCCATCGTCGAATCCGGCCCCGTGGCCCAGGTGCTGGGCGCGCCGCGTGAGTCCTATACCCAGCGGCTGGTGGAGGCTGCTGGCTTTTCGGGTGACGGCATGCCCGAAGGGTTCTGAGTTCGCCGGCCTGCCGCCGGGCCGCTACCAGCTGCCTGTGGGATTGACCCCGTCCTGAAGAATCCACTGAACCTTGTCCACGGGCACGCCCAGCAGCCGGGCCTGGGCCAGCAGGCGCGCTGCCACGCCATCGGGCAGTTCAGGGGTGCGCGAAAGAATCCAGAAATAGCGCAGGTCCGAGCCGACTACCATGGCCCAGCGGTAGTCGGCATCCAGGGCCACCACGTTGTAGCCGCCGTAGAACGGTCCGAAGAACGAGACCTTGAGCGCCGCAACGCCGGGGCCATGCACCGTGCGGGCCTTGCCTTCAGCGGACTTCCAGCGCCGGCGGCCTGCGTCGTAGCCCCGGTTCAGCACATGCACGCTTCCATCGGGAAGCGGCGTGTATTCGGCCTGGGTGCGCTCCAGGCCTTTTTCGAAGCGGTGGTCTATGCGGGCCACCTCGTACCAGCGGCCCATGTAGCGCTGGATGTCCCAGCCGCGTACGGGCTCCACTGTGGCAGGAATGGGCGGGTTGCGCAGGCCCTTCCAAAGCAAGGCGGCTGCAGCGGCCCCGACGGCAAGCCCAGCCAGGCCTGCCGCGGGCCGAACCCAGGCAGGGCGGGGTGTGGACGGGGTGGTGACTTCTGTGCGTGGTTGGCGGGGTGACATCGTGCGGAACTCCGTGTTCAGGCAGAGCGCATGCCAGGGGCATCATGTGCGCTTGGCAGCGTGCTCCTACTTTAGGACAGAACGCCGGGCCGCGGTGTAGGCCGGCGCTGCCGGAACTGCGGCTGTGCGGGCTGCGCAACGCAGGAACTTTCCCTATGCCGGAGCAGGCCATGTGTTTTTTTATGCGCGGGCCTGCAGGTCTATGGCCTAATTGCGCGTTCTCATTTTTTTGAAGAAGGAAATGCCATGGGCAACAAGATCGTTACCGAAGCCGACCGCAAGTTCACTCCCCAGCCTCCCCTGCCCAACGGCGTCACCCTGCCGACGCCCGGCCGTGGCCAGCGCGTGAGCCGCGCCCGTGGCGCCCACACCCATACCAAGAAGAACCCCGGCAAGCGTCACCGCTGAGCACGGCGGGCTGCGTGCGTGCCTGCCGCGGCCGCGTTCTGAAAGCAAAAGCCCTCGAAAGAGGGCTTTTGCTTTTGGGGCGAATGCGCTCAGTGCTGCAGTGCCTGGAGCTTGCGGCGCAGCATCTGCACTTCCTCGATCAGGTCCACGGTCAGCGCGGCCAGTTGAGGGTCGGCATCGAAGCTGTGCTCCAGATGGGCTATGCGGCGCGCACGCACCAGCATGTGGCTGCTGAAGCGCCACTGTGCCTGTGCGTCGGCCGCGTCGCCGGCCGGCTCGTTCTCGCAGTACAGCACCCCGGTCTGCACGCGCTCCACCACCCAGGCGGTGTTGCGCTGGCAGTGGCGGGCGAGATCCTGCAGGTCCAGAGCGCCTTCGCCCAGCAGTTCTGCGGGCTCGTAGAAGGGATACAGCGGCGTGCTCATCGCGTGGCTCCTTGGCCCGCTGCGTGCTGGCGGGCATCGAACGAAGGAAAGGCCTGGGCCAGTGCTGCATAGGCCTGGCGCTGGGCGTCGGTCTTGGGCTCGGGCAGGGCGATGCCCAGCACCAGGTACAGGTCGCCCGGCGTGGCGGCTGGCAAGCCCTTGCCCTTGATGCGCAGCTTGCGGCCAGCGCGGCTGCCCGCGGGCACGCTGACCTCGAATTCACCGGCAATGGTGGCCACGCGGACCGGGCCGCCCAGTGCGGCTTCCCAGGGAGCCAGGGACACGGGCTGGTAGACATCCTTGCCCTCGGCCCACCAGCGCGGGTCGTGGCGCAGGTGCACTTCCAGCAGCAGATCGCCTGCCGGACCGTTGCCCAGGCCCGGGCCCCCCTGGCCGGCCAGACGGATCATCTGGCCTTCGCGCACCCCCTTGGGAATGCTGACCTGCAATTCCTTGTCCCGCGCCACCGGCCGCCCGTCCTCATCCAGCACCGTGCTGCGCAGGTGCAGGCTGCGCTGGGCGCCGTGGTAGCTGTCCAGCAGGTCCAGCTCGATGCTGGCGTGCTGGTCCTGCCCCCGCAGGTCGGGTGGAGGTCGGTGCTGCCCGCCGCCCGCATGGCGCGCGCGGGCGCCCTGGCCGAACATCTGCGAGAAGAATTCGCTGAAATCCGCATCGCCGTCCGGCATGGCGCCATCGCCGCTGCGAAAGTGGAAGTCCTGACCTTCCCAGTCCGGGGGCGGCTGGAATCCGCCGGCGCCTGCGCTGCGGCGGGGCGCATCGGCCAGCGCGTCGTAGGCCGCACGCTTTTCGGGATCGGACAGCACGGCGTTGGCTTCATTGATCTCGGCCATGCGTTGCGAGGCATCCGCTTCCTTGCTGATGTCCGGGTGGTACTTGCGCGCCAGCTTGCGGTAGGCCTTCTTGATCTCGTCAGCACTGGCCTGCCGGTCCACGGCCAGGATGCGGTAGTAGTCCTTGTATTCCATGAATTTCCGTCCTCCAGCCCTTGCGGGCGATGTTCTGGACAAGCCAGAAGCCAGCATAGCCCGGTCATGGCAGGGTCTCAACCGATGGGCCTTTTCCTGCTGGACTGGCATCTTGTGACGGGTTTACTACATTCGCGCGTCGGCAGGACGCAACAGGAGGCGTCGGACATGGCACATGGCAGGCGATGGCGGTACGGGACAGGGCTTTCAGGCGTCAAGGGGGCAAGGAGCTTGCTGGGCGCATGGCTGGCGGCCTGTGCATGCGGCGTGATGGCGCAGTCCGCCCAGCCGGCACCGGGCGTGCCGATGGCGGACCTGCCCCCCGCCGTGGTCAGTGCGCCTCTGCCCGATGTGGGCTCCATGGCGTCCAGGGCGCTGGCCTGCACGGCCTGCCATGGTCCCGAGGGACGGGCCACACCCAGCGGCTACTTTCCTCGCATTGCGGGCAAGCCTGCGGGCTATCTTTACCGCCAGCTCAAGAATTTCCAGCAGGGGCGCCGCAGCTATCCGGCAATGAACCGGCTGATCGAATTCATGTCGGACGACTATCTGCGCCAGATCGCCGTGCATTTCGCAAGCCTTGAGCTGCCCTATGCGCCGCCCGTGCCGGCGCAGCTGCCGCCCGCCGACCTCGCGCGTGGCGAGCAGCTGGTGCTGCAGGGCGACGCGCAGCGGGGCCTGCCCGCCTGTGCTGCCTGCCATGGCCAGCGGCTCATGGGCGCGGGCGACGATATCCCGGGTCTGCTGGGCCTGTCACGCGACTATCTCAACAGCCAGATAGGCGCCTGGCGCTCGGGCCAGCGCCAGGCGGCCGCTCCCGATTGCATGGACCAGGTGGCCAAGGCGCTGACGCCGCAGGAAGTCGTGGCCGTCACGGCATGGCTGTCGTCGCGGCCTGCATCGGCGACGCCGGGAGGGCACGAGGCCTTGGCGCGCTCCTTGCCGCTGCGCTGCGGTGCGGTGGCCGCTGTGGGCGGTCAGGAGGGCAGGCCATGAGTGTCCAAGTGGAAAATCCGGCCAGCGCGAGCGTACGCGGGCGGTGGCCCCTGCTGGCTCTTGTGGTCCTGGCCCTGGTCCTGGTGGGGCTGCTGCTGGTCTGGCTCAACCTGCGGGGGGAGCAGGGGGTTCATGCCTATGGCCACGGCGGCTGGTCAGGATCGACCGAAACACAGGCCGCCCTGGTCGAGCGCGGCGCCTACCTTGCGCGGGTAGGCAACTGCGCTGGCTGCCACACGGCGGCGGGCGGTGCCGAATATGCGGGCGGGCGGGGCTTGCCCACCGCGTTCGGCACGCTGTACACCAGCAATCTCACCTCCGACAAGGAGACGGGCTTGGGGCTGTGGTCGGCGCAGGACTTCTGGCGTGCGCTGCACAACGGGCGCTCGCGTGGTGGGCGCCTGCTGTATCCGGCCTTCCCGTATGACAGCTACACCCGCGTGACGCGCGCCGATTCGGACGCCTTGTTCGCCTATCTGCAAAGCCTGCCCGCCGTGCGCGCGCAGACGCCGCCGCATGCGCTGGACTTTCCCTATGGCTGGCAGGGGTCGCTGGCCGTCTGGCGGGCGCTGTTCTTCTCGCCGAAGGATTGGCAGGACCAGCCAGGGAAGGCCCCGGCCTGGAATCGCGGCGCCTATCTTGCCCAGGGGCTGGGCCATTGCGCGGCCTGCCATGCGCCGCGCAATGGCCTGGGTGCCTCCGGCCAGGCCATGTCCGGCGGCTTTGTGGCAGGGCAGTCCTGGTATGCGCCTTCGCTGCTCGATCCCGGCGAGGCGGGTGTGCGTGCCGGCCAGGAATCCGCCTGGGTGCAGTTGCTGCAGACGGGGTCCGGCCCTTCAGGCTCGGCACTGGGCCCCATGGCCGAAGTCGTGGCGCGCAGCACCCAGCACTGGCAGCCAAAGGATCTGCAGGCGCTGGCTTCCTATCTGCAGGAGCAGGGCGCTGCTGCCCCATCTGCCGGCACAGACGGGCACGGCGCCATCAAGGCTGTGCAGCCTGGGCAGATGGCCTTGGGGCGGGCCGTGTACGAACGGCAGTGCGCGGTCTGCCATGGTGCGCAGGGCCAGGGAACACCGGGCGCGTTTCCTGCGCTGGCCGGCAATGCCTCCGTGACCATGGCCGAGCCGCGCAACCTGCTGCTGGTGCTGCTGGACGGTGGCTATCCCCCGTCCACGCGGCAACAGCCGCAGCCGCATGGCATGCCGCCCTTTGGCCATGTGCTGTCTGACGCACAGGTGGCCGCCGTGGCCAGCTATGTGCGCAATGCCTGGGGCAACAAGGCGGCGGAAATCGGTACCATGGAGGTTTATCGCGCCCGGGAAGGGCGTGGTTTCTGAGAGGTTTTCCATGGATTCAATGGCCGGCAAGCTGCCGGACGACAGCGCGGCAGCCAGCCCCTGGTGGGTGGTTTGCCTGTGTGCGCAATGGTGCGGCGTTTGTAACCAGTACCGGAGCGCGTTTGCGGAGCTGGCCACCCAGTTCCCGCAGATGCACTTCGTCTGGCTTGATGTCGAGGACCGCGAGGATGTGGCCGGGGACCTGGACATCGAAACCTTTCCCTCTGTGCTGATCGCTGACGGCGAGCGCGCGCGCTTTCTGGGGCCGGTGCTGCCCCAGCCGGGCGTTGTGGCGCGCATGCTGCAGTCATTGGCCCAGGACCCTGGCGCGGCCCCGGCCGACCCCGCCGAAGCGCAGGCCCTTTTGCGGCGGCTTCAGTCGGCGCAGGCGCTTGAGCGCGTGGGCGCCTGAGCATCCGGCGGAGGGGTGTCCGCCCTGGCCTGGGCTGCCTTGCGCAGTGCCTGCCAGCGCCTGTATTTGTACGGCGCGAACTTGGCCTGAAGGTCGTTTGCGGATACAATGGCATATTCACGACCAAACGGGCGGGTACCAACCGCCCTTTTTTTTGGGCGATCTTCGGGCGACCTTAGGGATTGCCATGGGGCTCGGCGCTGTTGGGACATGGCTGCTGCCAAGGTTTCAGGGGCGTTCCGGGTCTTTTGTGTTTGCAGGATTGAATTTAATTACACGTGGCACTACAGCAAATCGTTGAACAAACCGTGACAGGTCTGGGCTATGACCTGGTGGAAATAGAACGCTCGGCAGGCGGGCTGTTGCGCGTCACAATTGATTTGCCTTGGCAGCCCCCGGTGGAGGGCGAGCCGGTGGTGCCGGAGCAGTTCGTGACAGTCGAGGACTGCGAGAAGATCACGCGCCAGCTGCAGTTCGCGCTGGAGGTCGATGGCACGGATTACACGCGCCTCGAGGTCTCCTCCCCGGGCATCGACCGCCCCCTGCGGCATGAGCAGGACTTCATCCGCTTTGTCGGGGAAGTTATCGACCTGACCCTCAAGGAGCCCATCGGCGCTGCCGCTGAAGGGCAGGTCAGTGCCAATCGCAAGAAATTCCGCGGCACGCTGGAGCGTGCCGAAGGTGGTGGCTGGCAGATCGTCTGGAGCGACGAGCCACCCGTCAAGCCTGGCCAGAGGGTCAGCAAGAAGCGTGTTCCCGCGCCCCTGCAGGCGCTGGGTTTCACGCTGGAGGAGCTGCGCGAGGCGCGTCTGGCTCCCCTTGTGGATTTCAAGGGGCGTTCTGCCAAGCCGGTCTGATCGGAGCGGGCAGGGTACGTCGAATCATTGGGGCAGAAGGGCATTGCCATCCCCTTTCTGCGTGATTGAAATAGGAGAGTCGTCGCATGAATCGCGAATTGTTGATGTTGGTAGAAGCCATTTCGCGCGAAAAGAACGTGGAGCGCGATTTGGTGTTCGGTGCAGTGGAATCGGCCCTGGCCCAAGCCACGAAGAAGCTGTACCAAGGTGAAGTGGACATCCGCGTGGCCATCGATCGCGACAGCGGTAACTACGACACCTTCCGCCGCTGGCTGGTGGTGCCCGATGATGCGGGCCTGCAAAACCCCGATGCCGAAGAAATGCTGATGGACGCACAGGACCGCGTCCCCGGCATCTCCGAAGGCGAGTACATCGAGGAAGAGATCGAGTCGGTGCCCATCGGCCGCATCGGTGCGATGGCGGCCAAGCAGGTCATCCTGCAAAAGATCCGCGATGCCGAGCGCGAAATGCTGCTCAACGAGTTCCTGTCGCGCGGCGACCGGATCTTCACGGGCACGGTCAAGCGCATGGACAAGGGCGACATCATCGTCGAGGCCGGCCGTGTCGAAGGACGCCTGCGCCGCAGCGAAATGATCCCCAAGGAAAACCTGCGCAACGGCGACCGCGTGCGGGCCATGATCATGGAAGTGGACGCCACGCTGCGCGGCGCGCCCATCATCCTGTCGCGTTCGGCGCCGGAGTTCATGGTCGAGCTGTTCCGCAACGAAGTGCCCGAGATCGAGCAGGGCCTGCTGGAGATCAAGAGCTGCGCTCGCGATGCCGGCAGCCGCGCCAAGATCGCCGTGCTCAGCCATGACAAGCGTGTCGATCCCATCGGCACCTGTGTCGGCGTGCGGGGCACCCGCGTCAACGCCGTCACCAATGAATTGGCTGGCGAGCGCGTGGACATCGTGCTGTGGTCCGAGGACCCCGCACAGTTCGTGATCGGTGCGCTGGCTCCGGCCAATGTGTCGTCCATCGTTGTGGACGAGGAAAAGCACGCCATGGACGTGGTGGTTGACGAGGAAAACCTCGCCATCGCCATCGGCCGTGGCGGCCAGAACGTTCGCCTGGCTTCCGAGCTTACCGGCTGGAAGATCAACATCATGGACGCGGCTGAGTCTGCGCAAAAGCAGGCGGACGAGTCTGCCGTTGCGCGCCAGCTGTTCATGGAAAAGCTCGATGTGGACGAGGAAATCGCCAACATCCTCATCGAGGAAGGTTTCGAGACCCTGGAAGAAGTGGCCTACGTGCCGCTGCAGGAAATGCTCGAAATCGAGGCGTTCGACGAAGAGACGGTGAACGAGCTGCGCACCCGTGCGAAGGATGCCCTGCTGACGCAGGAAATCGCGCACGAGGAAAACGTGGGCAAGGTGTCGCAGGATCTGCTGACGCTCGAGGGAATGACTCCGGAGATCGTGGACAAGCTGGCCGAGGCCAATGTGCACACTCGCGACGATCTGGCCGATCTGGCCATCGATGAGTTGACCGAGCTGACCGGGCAGACCGAGGAAGAAGCGAAGGCTTTGATCATGAAGGCGCGTGAGCACTGGTTCACCGAAGGGCAAGAGTAAGGTCAGGGAGGTTCAGAGCATTTATGTCCAGTAATACGGTTGCCGAGTTTGCAAAAGAGCTCAACAAGACCCCTGACACGTTGCTGCAGCAGCTCAAGGCTGCAGGCGTCGCCAAGGACAACGCATCGGATGCGTTGACCGACGGCGACAAGCAGCAACTGCTCAGCCATCTGCAGGCCAGCCACGGAAGTGGCGCCAAGAAGATCACGCTGACCAAACGGTCCACCAGCGAGATCAAGCAGGCCGATTCGTCGGGCCGCGCCCGCACCATCCAGGTGGAAGTGCGCAAGAAGCGCACCTTCGTCAAGCGCGACGAGGCCGCCGAAGGCGCCTCCGACCCCGCTGCCGTTGCGGCTGCCCAGGAGCAGCGCGCGGCGTCGGAGCGCGAATCTCAGGAATTGGTGCGCCGCGAAGGGGAAGCACGTCGCCAGGCCGAAATGATCGGCCGGGAGGAGGAAGAATTGGCACAGCAACGCCGTGAGCGCGAAGAGCGCGAGCTAGTCCAACAGCGCGAGCGCGAAGCCGAAGAGCGCGCAGCCGCCTATGCGGCTGCCGAAGCCGCAAAGATTGTCGAGGCCAACCGCGCTAAGCAGGAAGCCTCGCGCGAGCAGGCTGCCGGCCAGATAGCGCGCGCCGAAGCCCAGCTCGCGGCACGCGCCAAGGCCGAGGAAGAGTCCAAGGCCCGTGCGGCCGAGGAAGCCGAACGCGCCAAGGATCTGGAAGACCGCCGCCGCAAGGCGCTGGCCGAAGCCGAAGCCATTCGCGCCATGATGGCCGCGCCCAAGAAGGTGCTCGTGGCCAAGAAGCCCGAAGAGCCCAAGCCCGTGGCAAAGCCTGCAGCGCCTGCTGCCGCCGATGCCAAGAAGACCACGCTGCACAAGCCCGCTGGCACGACCGCCGGCGGAGCCGGTGCGCGCGCGCCTGCCGGCGCCGGCAAGGAAGTCAAGTCCGCCAAGCTCTCCTCGAGCTGGGCCGGCGATGGCAAGAAGAAGGAAATCAAGACCCGTGGCGACAGCTCCGGTGGCGTGGGCGGCCGTTCCAACTGGCGCGGCGGCCCGCGTGGCGGCCGTCGTGGCAATGACCGCAATGACGGACAGCACCAGAGCGCGGCAACGGAATTCCGTGCCATCGAAGTGCACGTGCCCGAGACCATCACCGTGGCCGAGCTGGCGCACAAGATGTCGGTCAAGGCATCCGAGCTGATCAAGGTGTTGATGAAGATGGGCCAGATGGTCACCATCAACCAGCCCCTGGACCAGGACACGGCCATGATCGTGGTCGAGGAAATGGGCCACACCGCCAAGGTCGCTGCGCTGGACGATCCCGAAGCCTTCACGGCCGAGGAAGTGTCCCAGCAGGAAGCTGCCCAGGAGTCGCGCGCCCCCGTGGTCACCGTCATGGGCCACGTGGACCACGGCAAGACCTCGCTGCTGGACTACATCCGCCGCACCAAGGTTGCGTCGGGCGAAGCCGGCGGCATCACCCAGCACATCGGTGCCTACCATGTGACGACGCCCCGCGGCATCGTCACCTTCCTGGACACCCCGGGCCACGAGGCCTTCACGGCCATGCGTGCCCGTGGTGCCCAGGCCACCGACATCGTCATCCTGGTGTGCGCTGCCGACGACGGCGTGATGCCCCAGACCAAGGAAGCCATCAAGCACGCGAAGGCGGCGGGTGTGCCCATCGTGGTTGCCATCACCAAGGCCGACAAGCCCGATGCCAACCTCGACCGCGTCAAGCAAGGCCTGGTGGCCGAGCAGGTGGTGCCTGAAGAGTACGGCGGCGAGTCCCCGTTCATTGCCGTGTCGTCCAAGACCGGCCAGGGCATCGACGAGCTGCTGGAGCAGGTCCTGCTGCAGGCCGAAGTGCTGGAGCTGACCGCTCCCGTGGAAGCCGCTGCCAAGGGTCTGGTCATCGAAGCGCAGCTGGACAAGGGCCGCGGCCCCGTGGCCACGGTGCTGGTGCAGTCCGGCACGCTGAAGGTGGGCGACGTGGTGCTGGCAGGCCAGACCTACGGCCGCGTGCGCGCCATGCTGGACGAAGACGGCAAGCAGACCAAGTCCGCTGGCCCCTCCATCCCGGTGGAAATCCAGGGTCTGTCCGACGTGCCCCAGGCCGGCGACGACTTCATGGTGCTGCAGGACGAGCGCCGCGCCCGCGAAATCGCGACCTACCGCGCCGGCAAGTTCCGCAACACCAAGCTGGCTCGCCAGCAGGCTGCCAAGCTCGAGAACATGTTCGCCGAAATGGGTGCGGGCGAGGTCCAGACCCTGCCCATCATCGTCAAGGCCGACATGCAGGGCTCGCAGGAAGCACTGGGCGCATCGCTGCTCAAGCTCTCCACCGAAGAGATCCGCGTGCAGCTGGTCTACTCGGGCGTGGGCGGCATCAGCGAGTCCGACGTGAACCTGGCGCTGGCCTCCAAGGCCATCATCATCGGCTTCAACGTCCGGGCCGATGCCCAGGCGCGCAAGACGGCCGAGAGCAACGATGTGGACCTGCGCTACTACAACATCATCTACGACGCCGTCGAAGAGGTGAAGGCAGCGATGTCCGGCATGCTGGCTCCCGAGCGCAAGGAAGAGATCATCGGCATGGCCGAGATCCGTACCGTGTTCGTGGCGTCGAAGATCGGCACCGTGGCCGGCTCGTACATCACGCAAGGCCAGGTTACGCGCAATGCGCATTTCCGCCTGCTGCGCGAGAACGTGGTCATCTACACGGGCGAGATCGAATCGCTCAAGCGCCTGAAGGACGACGTCAAGGAAGTCAAGGAAGGCTTCGAGTGCGGTATCAAGCTCAAGAACTACAACGACATTCGCGAAGGCGACGTGCTCGAAGTGTTCGAGATCAAGGAAATCGCGCGCTCGCTGTAATTCGACATGGCAACACGCAAGTCCGCTGCGCCGAACCGCAGCTTCAAAGTCTCCGACCAGATCCAGCGGGATCTGGCGGAGCTGATCGCACGCGAGTTGAAGGACCCGCGCGTGGGCATGGTGACGCTGCAAAGCGTGGAGGTGACTCCGGACTATGCCCACGCCAAGGTCTACTTCAGCCTGCTGATCGGCGATCCGCAGGAGACGCAGGACGCCCTGAACCAGGCCGCAGGCTTCCTGCGCAACGGCCTGTTCAAGCGCCTGCACATCCATACCGTGCCCACGCTGCACTTCATCTACGACCGCACCACCGAGCGTGCGGCCGACATGAACGCCTTGATCGCCAAGGCCGTCTCCTCGCGCGGGAAGGAAGAGTAGCCCCATGAACGCGCCACGCACAAGGGTGCAGCGGCGCCCTGTGCATGGGGTGTTGCTGCTCGACAAACCGCTGGAGCTGTCCAGCAACGACGCCTTGCAGAAGGTCAAGTGGTTGCTGCGCGCCGAAAAGGCCGGACACACCGGCACGCTGGACCCGTTGGCCACCGGCGTGTTGCCGCTGTGCTTCGGTGCGGCGACCAAGTTCAGCCAGTTGCAGCTCGAAGCTGCCAAGACCTACGAGGCGATTGCGCGCCTGGGCCAGACCACGACCACGGCCGATGCCGAGGGCGAGGTGCTGCGCGAGCGCGCCATCGATCCCGCCGCCCTCACGGCCGGGCGGCTTGCCGCCGTGCAGGCGCAGTTCACGGGCTCCATCCGCCAGGTGCCGCCCATGTACAGCGCGCTCAAGAAGGACGGCAAGGCTCTTTATGAATATGCGCGTGCCGGCATCGAAGTCGAGCGTCCGGCGCGCGAAGTGACAATCCACGCACTGGAGCTTTCGCTGACGCAAGACAGCCAAGGCCAGCCGGCGATCCGGATGCTGGTGACCTGCAGCAAGGGCACCTATATCCGCACGCTGGCGGAGGACGTGGGAGAGGCCCTGGGCTGCGGCGCGCACCTGCGCGCGCTGCGCCGTATCGACACCGGCGGGCTGGGTGTCGAGCGCTGTATCTCGCTGGAGGCGCTGGCCGCCATGGGCGAGGACGAGCGTCTGCAGCAGTTGCAGCCTGTCGATGCCTTGCTGGCCAGCCACACGGCTGTCACGCTGGGCGAGCAAGATGCGGCCCGTTTTCTCACGGGCCTGCCCCGCAAGGGCGCTTGGGCCGATGCCGAGGCGGTGGCTGTGTATGGCGAGAAGCCACAGGCTCTGCTGGGAGTGGGGCGCGTGGTGCGTGGGGAACTCATCCCCGCCCGCCTGCTCAGTTCACTGGAAATTCAACAGATTTTGGAAGACACGCCGCGCCCATGACGCAGCGGCAATGGGAAAACACTATGAGCAAACAAATCCGCAATATCGCGATCATCGCCCACGTGGACCACGGCAAAACCACCATGGTGGACCAGCTGCTGCGCCAATCCGGAACCTTCGCCGAACACGAGAAAGTCGTGGACACGGTGATGGACAACAACGCCATCGAACGCGAGCGTGGCATCACCATCCTGGCCAAGAACTGCGCCGTGAGCTGGAACGACACGCACATCAACATCCTCGACACACCCGGCCACGCGGACTTCGGCGGTGAAGTGGAGCGTGCCCTGTCCATGGTGGACGGCGTGGTGCTGCTGATCGACGCGCAGGAAGGCCCCATGCCCCAGACGCGCTTCGTGACCAAGAAGGCGCTGGCCCTGGGCCTGAAGCCCATCCTCGTGGTCAACAAGGTGGACAAGCCCGGCGCGCGTCCCGACTACGTGGTCAACGCCGCGTTCGACCTGTTCGACAAGCTGGGTGCCACCGACGAGCAGCTGGACTTCCCCGTGGTGTACGCCTCGGGCATCAACGGCTGGACCTCGCTGGAAGAAGGCGCTCCGGGCGAGCAGTGGGGCCCCGACATGTCGGCCCTGTTCGACACCATCCTGAAGCACGTGCCTTCGGTCAAGGGCGATCCCGCCGCTCCGCTGCAAATGCAGATCTCGGCGCTGGACTACTCCACCTTCGTGGGCCGCATCGGCGTGGGCCGCATCACTTCCGGCACCCTCAAGCCTTCGACCGACGTGCTGGTCATGGAAGGTCCTGACGGCAAGAGCTACAAGGGCCGCATCAACCAGGTGCTGAAGTTCCAGGGCATCGACCGCGTGCAGGTGACCGAAGCCGGCCCCAGCGACATCGTGCTGGTCAACGGTATCGCCGACCTGGGCATGGGCGTCACGCTGACCGACCCGCTGAACCCCCGGCCGCTGCCGATGCTCAAGATCGACGAGCCCACGCTGACCATGAACTTCTGCGTCAACACCTCGCCGCTGGCGGGCCGTGAAGGCAAGTTCGTGACCAGCCGCCAGATCTGGGACCGCCTGCAAAAGGAACTGCGTTCCAACGTGGCCCTGCGTGTCAAGGAAACCGACGAAGACGGCATCTTCGAAGTGTCGGGCCGCGGCGAACTGCACCTGACCATCCTGCTGGAAGAAATGCGCCGTGAAGGCTACGAGCTTGCCGTGTCCAAGCCCCGCGTGGTCTACCGCGACGTGGACGGCGTGCGCCACGAGCCCATCGAGCTGGTGACGGCCGACATCGAGGAAGGCCACCAGGGTGGCGTGATGCAGGCCCTGGGCGAGCGCAAGGGCGAGCTGGTCAACATGGAACCCGATGGCCGCGGCCGCGTGCGCCTGGAATACCGCATTCCTGCGCGTGGCCTGATCGGCTTCACCAACGAATTCCTGAACCTGACCCGTGGTTCCGGCCTGATCTCCAACATCTTCGACAGCTACGAGCCGCACAAGGGCGAAATCGGCGGCCGCAAGAACGGTGTGCTGATCTCCATGGACGAAGGCGAAATCTTCACCTACGCCCTGGGCAAGCTGGACGACCGTGGCCGCATGTTCGTCAAGGCCAACGATCCCGTGTACGAAGGCATGATCATCGGCATCCACAGCCGTGACAACGACCTGGTGGTCAACGCCACTCGTACCAAGCAGCTGACCAACTTCCGCGTGTCCGGCAAGGAAGATGCCATCAAGATCACGCCCCCGATCGACCTGTCGCTGGAATACGCGGTGGAATTCATCGAGGACGACGAGCTGGTGGAAATCACCCCCAAGAGCATCCGCGTGCGCAAGCGCCACCTGTCCGAGAACGAGCGCAAGCGTGCTTCGCGCGCAGGCGCATAAGCGCCGTGGCGCCGAGGGCGCGCAAGCCAGCCGGCTTAGCCGCCCTGATTGTCAAAGGCCGCATCCGCGGCCTTTGTCTTTTCTACGGCGGCTTCTGCCAGGCCGTCCGCCAGGCCGTCCGTCAGGCATTCAGCCGCAGCAGCAACTCGCGCAGGCGCTGGCCGGCCGCTGCGCTTTGCTGCGGATTGAGCGCCAGGGCTAGGCCGATGGAGGGCAGGTTCTCGGTATCTGCCAGCGCGCGGAACACCACCCCCGGCGTGCTGCCCTTGGCCACGACGGCCGGCACCAGGGCCACGCCCAGGCCCGCGCCCACCAGGCTGACCAGGGTCTGGGCCTGCACCGCATGCTGCTTGACCTGGGGCATGAAGCCCGCGTTCTGGCAGGCCAGCACCACAAGCGCATGCAGGCCGGGCACTTCGCTGGGGCGGTAATTGATGAATGGCTGGTCGGCCAGATCCCGCAGCCGCAAGGCGGGCCGCTGCAGCAGCGGGTTGCCTTCGGGCAGCACGGCCACCAGTTCGTCCTTTTCCACGGGCGTGATGGACAGCTCGGTGGCCTGCGTCACCGGGTAGCGCAGCAGGCCGGCATCGAAATCGCCGCTGGCCACCTGCGCGCAGATCTCGCGCGTGGTCGATTCGGTCAGCACCAGGTCGATCAGCGGATATTCGCTGCGAAAGGCCTGCACCAGCCGTGGAATCAGCGAGAACGTGGCCGAGCCTATGAAGCCTATGTGCAGCCGGCCGCGCTCGCCACTGGCCGTGGCCTGCGAGACCTCCTGCACCTGGCGCGCATGGTGCAGTGCCAGCTCGGCACTTTCCAGGGCCGCCCGGCCTGCCTCGGTCAGCTCCGTGCCCCGGCGGTCGCGCTGGAACAGCTGCACGCCCAGGCTGTCTTCGAGCCGGCGGATGGATTGGGACAGCGGCGGCTGCGACATGTGCAGCTGCTCGGCCGCCTGCCGGTAGTTGAGCGTGCGGGCCAGGGTGACGAAGTGACGCAGTTGGCGCAGGTCCATTGATATCCACCGTGTATCAGCGATGCTGAATTAAGTCTTAGACGCGACTTCAAAGATATCAAATACTGGCTCCCTGAAGCAACATGGAGACCACAGTGCAGGCTGCGTTGACAGGGATTCGGGTGCTGGATCTGTCCAGCGTGGTGTTCGGGCCGCTGGCCAGCCAGGTGCTGGCCGACTATGGTGCCGAAGTCATCAAGATCGAGCCGCCGGCCGGCGACTCCACGCGCCATACCGGCCCGGCCGTGGAGCCCGGCATGGCAGCCATGTTCATGGGCACCAACCGCAGCAAGAAGAGCGTGGTGCTGGACCTCAAGCAGGACGAGGCGCGCCAGGCCCTGCATGCGCTGCTGGCTACGGCCGATGTGTTCATGCACAGCATGCGCCCGCAGAAGCTGGCCCCGCTGGGCCTGGACCCCGACACGCTGCGCGAGCGCTATCCGCGCCTGGTCTACGCAGGCCTGCATGGCTTTGGCGAGGACGGCCCCTATGCGGGCATGCCCGCCTACGACGACGTCATCCAGGGCATGAGCGGCCTGGCCGACCTGATGGAACGCCAGACGGGCGAGGCGCGCTACCTGCCCACCATCGCGGCCGACAAGACCTGCGCCCTGGTGGCCGCGCATGCCGTGCTGGCGGCGCTGTTCCAGCGCGAGCGCAGCGGCCACGGCTGCTTTGTCGAAGTGCCCATGTACGAGACCATGGTGGGCTTCAACCTGGTCGAGCATTTCTACGGCATGCACTTCAGCCCCGCGCTCAGCGGCGCAGGCTACCCGCGCGTGATGGCGCCCTGGCGCAAGCCCTACCGAACGCTGGACGGCCACGTCTGCATGATGCCGTACACCGATGCGCACTGGCAGCGCTTCTTCGCCGCCGTGGGCCAGCCGCAGCTGGCCCTGGATGCGCGCTTTGCCAGCCAGGCCAGCCGCACGGCCCACATTGCCGAGCTGCTGGAGACCGCAGGCGAGCATGTGGCCCTGCACGGCACCCAGCACTGGCTGGACACCTGCCAGCGCCTGGAGATTCCTGCCGCCCCGGTGGCACGCATGGACGATCTGCCTGCCGATCCACACCTGCAGGCCACGGAGTTCTTCGTGCCGCTGCACGACGCCGCCATGGGCACGGTGCACCTGCCTCGCTCCTCCGTGCGCATGGATGGCCGGCAGGCGCCCATGGGCATGCCCCCGCGCCTGGGTGAGCACACGGCGGCGCTGCTGGCCCAGGCGGGCTGGAGCGCCGAGCGCATCGCCGGCCTGCAGACCACGTAACAGGAGACATGAGATGACAGTGAACACCCCGCAGCCCCACCCTGGCGCCGCCTGGAACGCCGTGCCCCGCATGGGCCAGGGCTTTTTCTGGCAGGACCTGCAGGTTGGCCAGCAGCTGCGCACCTTCCGCCGCACCGTGACCGAATCCGACCTGGTCGCCTTCATCAACGTCACCGGCATGCTGGAGGCCATCTTCATCGAGGACGGCTATGACGGCGGCGCCATCGCAGGCCGTCCCGTACCGGGCGCGCTGACCTATACGCTGATCGAAGGCTTCATCCTGCAAAGCATGATCCAGGGCACGGGCCTGGCCATGCTTGAGCTGCACCAGAAGATCCTCGGCCCCGTGCTGGTGGGCGACACCATCGAAGCCCTGGTCGAAGTCACCGCCATCAAGCCCACCTCCAAGGGCAACCGCGCCGTCGTCACCTCGCGCATCGAGGTCTTCAATCAGGGCCACCAGAAGGTCATGGAATACACGGCCGTGCGCCTGCTGGCCGGGCGCAGCTAGACGGACAAAAGAATTCCCATAACGACACCAGGAGACAACAGCATGGACAAGAAAGGCAACAAGGCCGCAGGCAGACAAGGGCGGCGCAGGGTGCTGGCCGCCGTGGCGGCCTGCATGGCAGCCGCAGCGGCAGTGCCGGGAGCGGCCCTGGCACAGCAGCCCTGGCCCAGCAAGCCCATCACGCTGGTCGTGCCTTTCCCGCCGGGCGGGCCCACCGACCTGGTGGCGCGCGTGCTGGCCCAGCAGGTCGGCCAGCAACTGGGCCAGACCGTGATCGTGGACAACCGGCCCGGCGCCAACGGCAACATCGGCAACGCCCTGGTGGCCAAGGCCGCGCCCGATGGCTACACCGTGCTCTACAACACCTCGTCCATTGCGCTGAGCCCTTCGCTCTACAAGAAGATGAGCTACGACGTGAACAAGGACCTGATGCCCGTGGCGCTGACGGCCGTGGTGCCGCTGGGCCTGGTGGTCAACCCCAAGCTGCCGGTGAAGAACGTGCAGGAGTTCGTGCGCCATGCCAGGGACAAGGCGGGCCAGCTGTCCTATGGTTCGGCCGGCAACGGCAATGTCACGCACCTGGCGGCCTTCCAGGTCGTGCAGCACTACCAGATCGAGGCCAGCCACGTGCCCTACAAGGGCAGCGCGCCGGCCGACGTGGATCTGGTGGCCGGGCAGATCGACTTCATGACCGACACCATCAATTCCGTCGCACCCTTCATCAAGGAGGGGCGGCTCAAGCTGCTGGCCGTGAGTTCCTCCAAGCGCCTGCCCAACTTCCCCGATGCACCCACGCTGGCCGAAAGCGGCATGTCCGGCTTCGAGGCCGGGGCCTGGCAGGGCGTGATGGTGCCCGCGAAGACGCCAGCCGCCATCATCCAGCGGCTCAACCAGGAGCTGATGCGCGCGCTCAAGGACCCGGGCGTGGTCGAGAAGCTGCAGCTGCAGGGCGCCGAAGGACTGGGCTCCACCCCCGAGGAATACGGCGCCTACATCCGCAGCGAGATCAAGCGCTGGGCCGGCGTGGTCAAGAGCACGGGTGTCTCTCTGGACTGAGTGCGCTGCGGTGCGCGGCGGCTGCCCGCCCTGTCGTGCACTTGCGCAAATTGGCACCTGTTTGTCAGGGGTGGGCGCGGATTTTCAGCTATGGTTGCGGCTCATCGCCCCGGGCTGCCGGGGCAGGGCATGCATAGCAACAAGGAGCAAGATATGACGGGAGCTGCCGGCGAAGTCCTCAGCGAAGTGCGGGGCCGCATTGGCATGATCACCTTGAACCGGGCCAAGGCGCTGAACGCGCTGTCGCTGGGCATGGTGCGCGATCTGCTGGCCACCCTGCTGGCCTGGCAAAAGGACGATCAGGTGCTGGCCGTGGCCATCCGCGGCATGGGCAAGGAAGGGGCCTTCGGCGCCTTCTGCGCGGGCGGCGACATCCGTTTTCTGCACGGCGCAGGCAGCACGGGCAATCCGCAGCTGGAGGACTTCTTCACCGAGGAGTACGCGCTCAACCACCTGATCCACACCTTCGGCAAGCCCTACATCGCCTTCATGGACGGCATCGTCATGGGCGGCGGCATGGGCATCAGCCAGGGCGGCACGCTGCGCATCGTCACCGAGCGTACCAAGATGGCCATGCCCGAGACGGCCATCGGCCTGTTCCCCGATGTGGGTGGCGGCTACTTCCTATCGCGCTGCCCCGGTCACGCGGGTGAGTGGCTGGCGCTGACGGGCGACGTGATCGGCGCGGCCGACGCGCTGGACTTCGGCCTGGCCGATGGCTATCTGCCCTCGGACCAGCAGCCTGCGCTGTGGGATGCCCTGGCCGCCGGCAGCTTTGCCGATGCAGCGGCCGTCGAGGCGCTGGTGAAGTCGAAGTTCACGGCCCCGGCCAAGCCAGCGGCCCAGCCCCGCGCCGAGATCGACCGCGTGTTTGCCCTGCCCACGGTGGCTGCCATGGTGCAGGCACTGGAAGCGGCGGATGGCGAGTGGGCGCAGCACACGGCAGCCACGCTGCGCAAGCGCTCGCCGCTGATGCTGCACGTGGTGCTGGAGCAGATTCGCCGCGCACGCGGCATGACGCTGGCCCAGGACCTGCGCATGGAGCGCGACATGGTGCGCCACTGCTTTTACCTGCGCCCCGGCCAGAGCGAGACCATCGAAGGCATACGCGCACTGGCCGTGGACAAGGACCACCAACCGCGCTGGAACCCCGCGCGCATCGAAGACGTGCAGGACGCGCAATGGCGTGCCTTCTTCGACAGCCCCTGGCCCGTGCACTCGCACCCGCTGGCGGCGCTGGACTGATCGCGCGGCGGTTGCCCAAACCTCCAAGGGTTCAAAAGGCCATCCGGCACCGCGCCGGATGGCTTTTTTTTCGGTTCAGCGATCAGCGGGCTCCATGCGGCAGGAATGGCCTGCCAGCAGCCGTACCGCGTCGTCAATGCGCGGGCCCGGATCCCATTCGGGCACGGGCGGCGTCAGGCCCAGGGCCATCTGCCGCAGCGGCTCGGCAATGGCCATGGACAGCAACAGGTCGCAGATGACATCGGGCTGCTCTGCCCTGAGCAACCCCTTCGCGCACTGGCGCCGCAGCCAGTCCACCAGCATGCCGCGGCCGCGCTCTATGCCGTTGCGCTGGTAGACCTCCAGCAACTCGGGCTTGGCGGGGAAATCGGTGGTGAGCAGGCGGAACATCCCCACCGCCTCGGCCGACAGCACGCGCGCGGCAATCACGCGCAGGATCTCGGCCAGCGCCGGAGCCACCTCTGAGGCCGACTGCGCATCGGCCGACAGGGCGGGGCGGAAACCGTCTGTCCAGCTGCGCACCACCAGGGCCACCAGATCCTCGCGGTTGGCGGCAAAGCGGTAGAGCGTTTTCTTGGCCAGCCCCGCGCGCTTGGCCACGGCTTCCATGGTGGTGGCGGCATAGCCTTCGTTGAGCAAGAGCCAGGTGGCGGCGGCCAGGGCGGCATCGTTGGCCTCGTGCTCGGGCCGGGCCGGCCGCCCGCGCGGCCTGGGGGCCGCAGGAGTGATTTCGGATTCCATTGGATTTCTTGTCGTTCCGTTCGGTGTTGTGCAGGGTCGTGCCTGGTTGTGCAGCATTTTGTTACCCGGCTGGGATTATCCGATTGTTTGGAAACGTTGTTCGTTTCTTTAATATAAGATGGCTTTTCTTCATCAACCCAGGAACGGAAAACACCCATGAACTCCCATGCCTTCGAGCCCGACATTTCCCGCATCGACGAGCTGCTGCACATCACGCCGCTGCGGCTGGAGACGGGAATCCAGCGCCTGCCCAGCGGCTGTCTGGTGGTGGCCTGCCGCACCGACCTGCACGGCTGCAGCGGCCGCATGCTGGACTGGTGGTTCAAGTTCTTCGAGACCACGCAGCACATCAAGTGGTGGCATCCGCATGACCACATCGCACATCGCGGCTGGGATGCGCAATGGAAGAAGGGCGAGAGCTACATAGGCGCCTCCATCGAGGCCGTGGAGTCCCTGGCCGATATTCCGCCCGTGGCGGCCAGGCTCAAGTTCCACGATCCGCGCGAGCTGTTCGACCCTGCGCAGCTGGAGCTGGCCTTTGCCGAAAAACGCGCATCGGCCGCCGTCTATGCACGCATCGGCTTTGGCGAGCATGTGCAGCTGGATGCCAGCGGGGACCCGATGGACGGGCAGATGGTGCACCTGGCGCGCGATACGCCCTTTGGATGCGTGCTGCGCAGCCGCTTCCTGCTGGGGCAGTCCTGCACGGACCCGGCGGCCGAGCTGCCCGACGCGCTAGGCCTGGGCCTGCTGCGCCACTGCTACACGGAGTTCACCTACCTGTCGCGCTTCCTGCCCTCGCTGTACTACGGCGAACATGGCAACGGCGAGGCGGCGCCGCTGCCCTGGTAGCCGTGGCCCCAGGCTTCAAAGCTGCTGGTGCACGGCAGTGGCCAGCTGCAGCAGCCGGTTGCGCGGCAGGGCGCCGCTGAGGGCATAGCCAAAGCCCTGGTCCACCCAGTAGAAGCTGGGCACGGGGCCGTCGCTGCTGAAGCGAAAGGCGGTCTCGCCACGCGTGGCCGGGTCCTCCAGCGCGCCCAGATACAGGGTGATGCGCTCGCCGGCCGCATCCTGGTACATGAACTGGGCGCGTGCGCCGCTGTCGCCGGGCAGCAGCCGGCCGCCCACCAGCTCATAGCCCAGTTCCGTGAGGGCTGGCAGCTTCAGCGGCCGGCCCAGCCGCTTGGAAAGCCATTGCAGCAAATGGGCCTGTTGCGCTGCCTCGACCTCGACCGGGTGGCGCTGCTCGGGCTGGTAGACCGCGTGGGCGACGGCTGCCTGATGGGCGAAGCGGGCAGGTGCGGCAGCGGCCAGCGTGTCCGCCGTTGAGGGTGCCGCAGGCGCTGCCTGCTGCCCGTGCACCAGCCAGCCCAGGCCGAAGGCCAGCAGCCAGCCTGCGGCCATGCCGCCCCAGCGCCACCATTGCTGCTGGCGCTGTTGCAGGCCCTGCAGCTGCTCGGCGGCGGCGCGCATTTCATCGGGCATGGGCGGTTCGCTGCGGGCGCCGTGCAGGGCGCGCAGCAGCTGCCGCTGGCGCTGCCATTGCTCCACGCGTGCTGCGCTGTCTGCATCCAGCTGCTCGCGCAGCGCCTGTGCCTGTGGGGCCGGCAGGCGGTCATCGACCAGGGCATGCAGCTGCTCGTCGGGGGTGGCCGTGGCAGCCGAGACACAGGAGGAGGGGGAGGTGGGGGCGGGGGCAGTCATGGCGGCCTCGTCATTTGAGCCGGCGCAGCGACGGGGCTGCGGCTTGGGGTGCAGCAGTCTGGGCGGGCGAAGCTGCGGGCGGTGCCTCCATCAGCTCGCGCAACCGGGAGCGTGCGCGCGACAGGCGCGACATCACGGTGCCCAGGGGCAGCTGCAGCACGCGCGCCGTGTCGGCATAGCTCATGTCCTCCACGCTGACCAGCAGCAGCACGGCCCGCTGCTCGGCGGGCAGGCGCTGCAGGCAGCGCTCCAGGTCCAGGGCAGCGTCGCTGCTGTCCTCGGGCGCTGCCAGGGACTCGGACAGGCTGTCGATGTCCAGCCACTGCCCTCGTGCGGCAGAGCGCCGCTGGTTCAGGTAGAGGTTGTGCATCAGGGTGAACAGCCAGGCGCGCAGATCGCCATCGGAGCGCCACAGCAGCCATTTGCGGCAGGCGCGTTCCAGCGTGTCCTGCACCAGGTCGTCGGCTGCCCAGGCATCGCCTGCCAGCAGCCGCGCGTAGCGGCGCAGGCCGGGCAGGTGCTCCAGGATCTGGCTGCGGTCCATGGGCAGGTCCGATCGCGCAGGGGGCCGGACTCAGGGGCGTGCGGTATGCCAGACGCCCATGACGCCGTCGCCCGTGGTATCGCCGGCCTTGCCGTCCTTCACCCAGTAGTACAGGGGCTTGCCCTTGTAGGCGATCTGGCTGCTGCCATCGTCGCGCTGGATCACGCTGTAGTTGCCGCCAGAGGGCGCCTGCTTGCCCATCAGGGGCGGCCAGTTGGTCGCGCAGGGGCCATTGCAGACGGACTTGCCACTGCCGGCCGTGTCCTTGTCGAAGGTATAGAGCGTCATGCCGTTGGCGCCGACCAGAATGCCGTTTTGCACGCTGACCGCACTGGGCGGCGTCTGGCCAGAGGCGTTGGCCGCAGGCGCGGAATAGCAGCCTGCCAGGGCCAATGTCAGGGCTGCCGTGAAGGCACAGGTACCAAGTTTCATGCCGAGCTTCTTCATCGCTGTCTCCGGTGCTTGCCGGCGCGCGAAATTGCGGCCGGACACTGCAATGAACACTGGGCCGTGCCGGTTTATTCCGCAGCAGTGCAAAAAAAGCTGCGGATGCCCGTCAACGATTGAAGCTCTTCATGGCGCGCTCGACCTCGCGCTTGCCTTCGCGGTCCTTGATCACGTCGCGCTTGTCGTGCTCGGCCTTGCCCTTGGCCAGGGCAATGTCGCATTTGACATAGCCGTTCTTCCAGTGAAGGTTGATGGGCACCAGGGTGAAGCCCTTTTGCTCCACCTTGCCGATCAGGCGCAGGATGTCGTCCTTCTTGAGCAGCAGTTTCTTGATGCGCGCCGCGTCGGGGTTGACGTGGGTGGAGGCGGTCTTGAGCGGGTTGATCTGGCAGCCGAGCAGGAACAGCTCGCCGTCCTTGACGATGACGTAGCCGTCCGTCAACTGCACCTTGCCGCTGCGCAGTGCCTTCACTTCCCAGCCGTGCAGCACGATGCCGGCCTCGAAGCGTTCCTCGAAGAAGTAGTTGAATGCGGCTTTTTTGTTGTCGGCGATGCGCGACTGTGTTTCAGGTTTCTTGGCCATGGAGTAATAGATGCGGCGAAAACCTGGAGATGAAAGGTCTCCCTACAATACTGGATTGCCGTCTTCCCGCCGTGCGGGATTTTAGTTTCGCCTTGCCGTCATTGTGACAGCCGGCTGTGCCATGGCGGCGCTGCCGGTGTTTTGCATGCCGTGCAGCCCGCCCCATTCATGAAAAAAGTCAACAAGTCCGTCCTGATCTGGTACAGCCCCCAAGAAATGTTTGCCCTGGTGACGGACGTGGCCCACTATGCCGACTTCCTTCCCTGGTGCGATCAGGCCAGGGTGCTGGAGCAGGACGAGCAGGGCATGACGGCCGAGGTGGGCATTGCATTCGGCGGCATGCGCAAGTCCTTCGTCACGCGCAACACGCACAGCGTGCTCGACGATGGCGGGCGCCAGGTCAGCATCCGCCTGATCAAGGGGCCGTTCTCGCGGCTGGAGGGCAACTGGATGTTCCGCCCCGTGGGCGACGGATCGCAGCGCGCCTGCCGTGTCGAACTGCAACTGGACTACGGTTTCGACAACATGGCCCTGGCCGCCGTGGTCGGCCCGGTGTTCGACCGCATTGCAGGCTCCATGGTTGATGCCTTCATCAAGCGTGCCGAGCAGGTCTATGGCTGAACCCCAGCCCGCTGTGCGCATCACGCTGGCCTGCAGTGCGCGCGCCGGCGAAGTCGTCGAGCTGTTTCTGCAATTGCCGGCCGGTGCCACGATTGCCGATGCGGTGGCGGCGGCGGGCGGCTGGCAGGCGCTGGGCTTTGCGCAGGCCGGGCCGGCAGGCCTGTGGGGCCGCAGCGCGCCTTTGACGCAAGCCCTGCGCGACGGTGACCGAGTGGAGCTGTACCGGCCCTTGACCGTGGACCCCAAGGTGGCGCGCCGCGAGCGTTTCGCACGCCAGGGCGCTCGTGCCACGGGGCTGTTCCAGCGCCAGAGGCCTGGAGCCAAGGCCGGCTACTGAGCCGGCCCGGATTCGGCGATCAGCGCATTGCGCCGCAATCGGAGGCGATGATGGCGTCGGCGCGCTTGAGTTCCGCATCGCGCGTGGCGTCGTCCATGAAGCCGCGCTCGCCCTGCTCATTCGTGTAGCCCAGCAGGCGGCCCGAAGACAGCGCGGTCTTGGACTGCTTGGCGCGTGCGCAGTTGTCCTGGCGCTGCTTGGCAATCCGTTCCTTTTCCGCCTTGGCCTTGGCGGCCTCCTGGGCTTCGGCCTTGCGCTTTTGTTCTTCCAGGGCCTTGTCGGTGCCTGCGGGCTTGGTGTCCTTGGCGGCTGCGGCAGGTGCTGCCGGTGCCGCGGCGTCCGCCGCAGGCGCCGTGCCTGCATCCGCAGCTGCCGCAGCGGCGGAGGGCGCGGCGGCAGGCGGCGGTGTGCTGCCGCCAGGCTGGCGCAGGATGTTCTTGGCGGGAATGTCAGGAGGCGGTGCGCGGTCGCTGAAGACCTTGCGGCCTGTGGCGTCGACCCATTGCCACTGGGCGGCTGCGGGCAGCGAACAGGCGGCAAGCGTGACTAGCAAAACAAGCTTGATGGCGTGCATGGTGAGTTGGGGATCGGGCCGAATGGCCTACAGCATACATTGTGATCCGGCGCACGGGTACAATCCTTCTTTTGGAGCTCTCACATGCGCCTTCTCGGTAAAGCCCTGACCTTCGACGACGTCCTTCTGGTCCCCGCTTTCTCCCAGGTCCTGCCCAAGGACACTTCGCTCAAGACGCGCTTTTCGCGCAACATCTCCCTGAACATTCCCCTTGTGTCCGCCGCCATGGACACCGTGACCGAGGCGCGTCTGGCCATTGCCATCGCGCAAGAGGGCGGTATCGGCGTCATCCACAAGAACATGACGGCCGAGCAGCAGGCCGCCGAAGTGTCCAAGGTCAAGCGCCACGAATCCGGCGTGGTGCACGACCCCGTGGTCATCACCCCCGAGCACACCGTGCTGCAGGTGCTGCAGCTGTCCGAGAATCTCGGCATCTCGGGCTTTCCCGTCTGCGACGGCGGCAAGGTGGTGGGCATCGTCACCAGCCGCGACCTGCGCTTCGAGACCCGCTACGACGTCAAGGTCAGCCAGATCATGACGCCGCGCGAGCGCCTGATCACCGTCAACGAGAAGGACGGCACCACGCCCGTGGAAGCCAAGGCCCTGCTCAACAAGCACAAGCTCGAACGCATCCTGGTCGTGAACGACGCCTTTGAACTCAAGGGCCTGATCACCGTCAAGGACATCACCAAGCAGACCACCTTCCCCAACGCAGCGCGTGACAGCGCAGGCCGCCTGCGCGTGGCCGCCGCCGTGGGCGTGGGCGAGGGCACCGAGCAGCGCGTGGAGCTGCTGGTCAAGGCAGGCGTCGATGCACTGGTGGTGGACACGGCCCACGGCCACAGCAAGGGCGTGATCGACCGCGTGCGCTGGGTCAAGCAGAACTACCCGCAGGTCGATGTCATCGGCGGCAACATTGCCACCGGCGCCGCTGCGCTGGCACTGGCCGAGGCAGGCGCCGACGCCGTGAAGGTCGGCATCGGCCCCGGCTCCATCTGCACCACGCGCATCGTCGCCGGTGTGGGCGTGCCCCAGATCATGGCCATCGACAGCGTGGCCCAGGCCCTGCAAGGCACGGGCGTGCCGCTGATCGCCGACGGCGGCATCCGCTTCTCGGGCGATATCGCCAAGGCCCTGGCCGCTGGCGCCTCGACCATCATGATGGGCGGCATGTTCGCCGGCACCGAAGAGGCTCCGGGCGAAGTCATCCTGTACCAGGGCCGTTCGTACAAGAGCTATCGCGGCATGGGCTCCATCGGCGCCATGCAGCAGGGCTCGGCCGACCGCTACTTCCAGGAATCGAGCACCGGCAATCCCAACGCCGACAAGCTCGTGCCCGAAGGCATCGAAGGCCGCGTGCCCTACAAGGGCTCCATGGTCTCCATCGTCTACCAGATGGCCGGCGGCGTGCGCGCTGCCATGGGCTACTGCGGCTGCGCCACCATCGAAGAGATGAACAACACGGCCGAGTTCGTGGAGATCACCGCCGCAGGCATCCGTGAATCGCACGTGCATGACGTGCAGATCACCAAGGAAGCGCCGAACTACCGCGCCGACTGATCCCGATCCAGCGCCTTGGCGCGAGATGGAAAAGAGGTCCGGGCAGCCACTGCCCGGACCTCTTTTTTTCGTGCGCTCACGAAGCTCAGATGGCGAAGCTCAGATGACGACGCTCAGATGGCGAAGTTGTCCAGCACCGCGCCCGAGCTGGCGCTCGATGCGTTGAACGCGAACTTGGCCTGCACGCCCCGCGTGTAGCGGGGCGCGGGGGCCTTCCATGCCGCACGGCGCTGGGCGAGCACGTCTTCGGGCACGTTCAGCTGCAGCTGCAATGCGTGCGCGTCGATGGTGATCGAGTCGCCCTCGTGCACCAGCGCGATGTTGCCGCCCACGGCCGCTTCCGGCGCCACGTGGCCGACCACCATGCCCCAGGTGCCGCCGGAGAAGCGGCCATCGGTGATCAGGCCCACGCTCTCGCCCAGGCCGGCACCGATCAGGGCGCCCGTGGGTGCCAGCATTTCCGGCATGCCGGGGCCGCCCTTGGGGCCCAGGTAGCGCAGCACCATCACGTCGCCGGCCTGTATCCGGCCGTCGAGGATGGCCGCCAGTGCCGATTGCTCATCGTTGAACACGCGTGCCGGGCCGGTGATGACCGGGTTCTTCAGGCCCGTGATCTTGGCCACCGCACCTTCCGGACTCAGGTTGCCCTTGAGGATGGCCAGGTGGCCCTGCGGGTAGAGCGCATCCGAGAGGGGGCGGATGACCTGGGGGTTGGGCGGTTCGTCAGGCACGCCGGCCAGGGTCTCGGCGATGGTCTTGCCCGAGATGGTGATGCAGTCGCCGTGCAGCAGGCCCGCATTCAGCAGGATCTTCATCACCTGCGGGATGCCGCCCGCCTGATGCAGGTCCACCGCCAGGTATCTGCCGCTGGGCTTGAGATCGCACAGCACCGGCACCCGCTGGCGGATGCGCTCGAAGTCGTCGATGGACCAGGGCACGCCGGCCGCATGGGCGATCGCGAGAAAGTGCAGCACGGCATTGGTGGAGCCTCCGGTCGCCATGATCACCGAGACCGCGTTCTCGATGGACTTGCGCGTCACGATATCGCGCGGCTTGAGGTCCATCTTGATGGCCTTGATCAGCACCCTGGCGGATTCCTTGGCCGAGTTTTCCTTTTCATCATGGGGATTGGCCATGGTGGAGGAGTAGGGCAGGCTCATGCCCAGCGCCTCGAACGCGCTGGACATGGTGTTGGCGGTGTACATGCCGCCGCACGAGCCCGTGCCGGGAATGGCGTGCTGCTCGATGTCCTTGAGCTCCTGGTCGCTGATCTTTCCCGCGGCGTTCTCGCCGACGGCCTCGAACACGCTGACGATGTTCAGGTCCCGGCCTTTCCACCTGCCGGGCAGGATGGTGCCGCCGTAGACATAGATGGCCGGCACATTGGCGCGCAGCATGCCCATCATGCCGCCCGGCATGTTCTTGTCGCAGCCGCCGACCACCAGCACGCCATCCATCCACTGGCCGCCCACGCAGGTCTCTATGCAGTCGGCGATCACCTCGCGGCTGACCAGCGAGTACTTCATGCCTTCCGTGCCCATGGACATGCCGTCCGAGATGGTCGGCGTGCCGAACACCTGCGCGTTGCCGCCGGCTTCCTCGATGCCTGCGATGGCCGCGTCCGCCAGCCTTTGCAGGCCGGAGTTGCACGGCGTGATCGTGCTGTGGCCGTTGGCCACGCCGACCATGGGCTTCTTGAAATCCTCTTCCTTGTAGCCCATGCCGTAGAACATGGAGCGGTTGGCGGCGCGCGCCTTGCCTTCGGTGATGTGGGCGCTTCGGCGGTTGATCTGGTTCGGCGGGGTCATGGCATGTCTCTCGTTGTGGGGGTTGGATGAGTATGGGCCGACTGATTCATCTGATCCAATCCTATTCATCGGCATGATTGATATGCTGCACATATGAATGAGCCCCCCATTGATCTG
Organism: Delftia sp. WY8; assembly: GCF_018437695.1. Classification (NCBI taxonomy): domain Bacteria; kingdom Pseudomonadati; phylum Pseudomonadota; class Betaproteobacteria; order Burkholderiales; family Comamonadaceae; genus Delftia; species Delftia sp. WY8. Next base: position 842,370 of record NZ_CP049795.1, on the reverse strand, counting down.
CGCGTCTGGCGGCAATTCCTGGCCGTGGCGGACGAGCTGCACTTCGGCCGCGCCGCATCGCGCCTGCACATGACGCAGCCGCCGCTCACCCAGGCCATCGCCCAGCTGGAGCGCAGCCTGGACGTGGCGCTGTTCGAGCGCTCGAGCCGCCACGTCGCGCTGACGCCCGCCGGCGAGGCGCTTGTGCCGCAGGTGCGTGAGCTTCTGGCGCGGGCGGCGGCGCTGCCGGGGATTGCGCGGGCTGCGGCAGCGGGAGAAGTGGGGCGCGTGCGGCTGGCCTTTGTCTCCACCATCGGCTTCACCCGGCTGCCGCTGTGGGTGCGGGACTTCGTGGCAGGCACGCCAGGTGTGGCGCTGGAGCTGGTCGAGGCCACCAGCGATGTGCAGATGGAGGCATTCGAGCGCGGGCAGATCGATGCCGGGCTCATGCTGCATGCCCCGGGGCATGCGCCGGCCGGCCTGGAGCGCCTGGCCGTGGGACGGGAAGCCATGGTGCTGGCCCTGCCGCAGCAGCATGCGCTTGCCGGTGCGGACCGGCTGATGCTCGACGAAGTGCTGGAGCAGCCGCTGGTGATCTTTCCGCGCCGCATCATGCCCTCGCTCCATGACGCGGTGACGGATCTGTACCGACGGCACGGACATGTGCCGCGCATCGCGCAGCAGGCGATACAGATGCAGACCATCGTGAACCTGGTCTGGGGCGGCATCGGCCTGGCCTGGGTGCCCGCCAGCGTGATGCAGTTCTGCAGGCCCGGCGTGGTCTACCGCGAGGCGGTTTTCGCCAGCGCCCGTGCAGGCAGCAAGGCCGTTGCCCTGCCGGTCTGCGAGACCAGCCTGGCCTGGCCGGCCGGAGTCATGTCGCCCGCGCTGGCGCGGTTTGTCGGCTTCGTGCGCGAACAGCGCTGAGTGGCGTTCACCGACAGCCCCCCCCCGAGGCAAGGCCCGCGAATATCCGCATGGTTCTGGTCTGAATTTTTGGAAATTCTGGTCAGAATGATAGAATTCGGGCCAGGCCGGACACCAGGCCTGCTTTTGTTTTCAGCCCCGCCATGCAATCTGTCGGCATCTACGAAGCCAAGACCCGTTTCTCCGCCCTGATCGAACTTGTCGAGCAGGGCGAGGAAGTGCGCATCACCCGCCACGGCAAGGAAGTGGTGCGCATGCTGCCGGTGCGCCGCCGCCCCGTGATCACCGACGAGCAGATCGCCCGCGAGCTGGAGCAGATGCAGGCGCTGCAGGCCACGGTGCGGCCGGCCCAGCCGGCACAGGCGCCGGACTCCACCACCCGACTGCGCCACGCAGGCCGGAGCCAGGCATGACCTCCTTCGTGCTCGATGCCTCCGTCACCGCCGCCTGGCTGCTGCCCGATGCCGCCAGCGTGCACACCCAGCGCCTGTATACCCGCATCCGCCGCCATGAAGTGGACCCGCAGGCGCCCAACCTCTGGCAGTGGGAATGCGGCAACCTGATCGCCTCGGGCGTGCACGGCGGCCGCATTCCGCACAGCTCGGTCGAGGGCCTGTGGGGCGTGCTCGAGGCCATCCGCCACCGCGTGGAACTGCACGAGCTGGCACCCGCCCAGCACAAGGCCGTGCTCGACGTGGCGCTGGACACCCGCCTGCCGGTCTATGACGCGGCCTACCTGTGGCTGGCGCAGTCGCTGCGCCTGCCGCTGGCCACCTTTGACGCGGCCCAGGCCGCCGCCGCCCGCAAGCGCGGGCTGGCGCTGCTGGCCCCTGAAGATTTCTGATCCCCTCCCATCACCTTTGCCTGAGATGACCATGCAACACGACAAGATCCTCATTCTTGACTTCGGCTCCCAAGTCACCCAGCTGATCGCCCGCCGCGTGCGCGAAGCCCATGTCTACTGCGAAGTCCACCCCTGCGACGTCAGCAGCGACTGGGTGCGCGAATTCGCCGCCGACGGCCGCCTCAAGGGCGTGATCCTGTCGGGCAGCCACGCCAGCGTCTACGAAGTGGACGACCGCGCCCCCGACGCCGTGTTCGAGCTGGGCATTCCCGTGCTGGGCATCTGCTACGGCATGCAGACCATGGCCACCCAGCTGGGCGGCAAGGTCGAAGGCTCGCACACCCGCGAATTCGGCTACGCCGAAGTGCGCGCCCATGGCCACACCGAACTGCTCAAGGGCATCGAGGACTTCGCCACTGCCGAAGGCCACGGCATGCTCAAGGTCTGGATGAGCCACGGCGACAAGGTCACCGAGCTGCCCCCGGGCTTCAAGGTCATGGCCTCCACGCCGTCCTGCCCCATCGCCGGCATGGCCGACGAGGCGCGCCGTTTCTACGCCGTCCAGTTCCACCCCGAAGTCACGCACACCGTGCAGGGCGCGGCCCTGCTCAACCGCTTCGTGCGCGAGATCTGCGCGGCGAATGCCGACTGGATCATGGGCGACTACATCGAGGAAGCCGTCGCCAAAATCCGCGAGCAGGTGGGCGACGAGGAAGTCATCCTCGGCCTGTCGGGCGGCGTGGATTCGTCCGTGGCTGCAGCCCTGATCCACCGCGCCATCGGCGACCAGCTGACCTGCGTCTTCGTGGACCACGGCCTGCTGCGCCTCAATGAAGGCGACATGGTCATGGAAATGTTCGAAGGCAAGCTGCACGCCAAGGTCATCCGCGTGGACGCCAGCGACCTGTTCCTGGGCAAGCTGGCCGGCGTCAGCGAACCCGAGGCCAAGCGCAAGATCATCGGCGGCCTGTTCGTGGACGTGTTCAAGGCCGAGGCCGCCAAGCTCAAGGCCGGCGATGCAGGCCACAAGGGCGCCACCTTCCTGGCCCAGGGCACCATCTACCCCGACGTCATCGAGTCGGGCGGTGCCAAGAGCAAGAAGGCCGTCACCATCAAGAGCCACCACAACGTCGGCGGCCTGCCCGAGCAGCTCGGCCTGAAGCTGCTCGAGCCCCTGCGCGACCTGTTCAAGGACGAAGTGCGCGAACTCGGCGTGGCCCTGGGCCTGCCGCGCGAAATGGTCTACCGCCACCCCTTCCCGGGCCCGGGCCTGGGCGTTCGCATCCTGGGTGAAGTCAAGAAGGAATACGCCGACCTGCTGCGCCGCGCCGACGCCATCTTCATCGAGGAACTGCGCAACTGGACCGACGATGCCACCGGCAAGAACTGGTACGACCTCACCAGCCAGGCCTTCACCGTCTTCCTGCCCGTCAAGAGCGTGGGCGTCATGGGCGACGGCCGCACCTACGACTACGTCGTGGCCCTGCGCGCCGTGCAGACCAGCGACTTCATGACCGCCGACTGGGCCGAGCTGCCCTACGGCCTGCTCAAGAAGGTGTCTGGCCGGATCATCAACGAAGTGCGCGGCATCAACCGCGTGACCTACGACGTGTCGACGAAGCCGCCGGCGACGATTGAGTGGGAGTGATTTGGCGTCTGGCATCGGCTGGCACCGAGTAGCACGAAAACACACCTAAGCCCGCGTCACTGCGGGCTTTTTTGTGATTTCTTCCGGCACTGGCTGGCAATCTTTGGTATCGCCAAGCACCGTTTTTTCATGGCATGATGAATGGCATTGAATGCTTCGATGCCATGAGATGCCGCCGATGCCATGTAACCGCCTTTCTGGTGATCATGGTATTGATATAGCGTAGTGCAATGATTTCATTGTGTTTTTACGCCAAGGTGGGGTTGGTTCCAGATCATGGTATTTAAGCCGAATCAGGGCGAGAACCATGCTGACCGATACCAAGCTGCGTAACCTCAAGCCGAGGGACAAGCTCTACAAGGAAAATGACCGTGACGGCCTCTATGTGGCCGTCACGCCCGCTGGGGCGATCTCGTTCCGCTACAACTACTCGATCCACGGTCGGCAGGAGACCATCACCTTCGGCCGCTATGGCGTCGGCGGCATCACCCTTGCGGAAGCCCGCGAGCGGTTGGGAGAGGCTAAGAAGATGATCGCAGCCGGGAAGTCGCCGGCCAAAGAGAAGGCTCGGGACAAGGCCCGCGTCAAGGATGCGGAGACGTTCGGGGCGTGGGCGGAAAAGTGGCTGCGCGGCTACCAAATGGCTGACTCCACCCGCGACATGCGCCGTTCAGTCTACGAGCGCGAGCTGAAGCCGAAATTCGGCAATCAGAAACTGGGAGAGATCACCCACGAGGACTTGCGGGCGCTGACCGATGCCATCGTGGAGCGCGGTGCACCGGCGACCGCAGTGCATGCTCGCGAGGTGATGTTGCAGGTCTTTCGCTGGGCCATCGAGCGCGGCCAGAAGGTCGAGAACCCGGCAGAGCTGGTGCGGCCGACGACTATCGCCAAGTTCGAGCCGCGCGACCGTGCGCTGACGCCCGACGAGATCGGTCTGATGTATCAGTACATGGAGCGCATCGGCACAACGCCATCCATTCGGGCTGCCGCCAAGTTGTTGCTGCTGACGATGGTGCGCAAGAGCGAGCTGACCAACGCGACCTGGAGCGAGATCAACTTCAGCGAGGCGCTTTGGACCATCCCGAAGGAGCGGATGAAGCGACGCAATCCGCACCTGGTGTTCCTGTCCCGGCAGGCGTTGGACATCTTCATTGCCCTCAAGACCTTTGCCGGCGGATCGGACTACGTGTTGCCGTCGCGGTACGACTCGGACTTGCCCATGAGCAGCGCCACGCTCAACCAGGTGCTGACGCTGACGTATCGGCTGGCGCAGAAGGAAGGGAAGTCGCTCGCCAAGTTCGGGCCACATGACTTGCGGCGCACGGCCAGCACGTTGTTGCATGAGGCCGGCTACAACACGGACTGGATTGAGAAGTGCCTTGCGCACGAGCAGCGAGGCGTCAGGGCCGTCTACAACAAGGCCGAGTACCGCGAGCAGCGGACGGCGATGTTGCAAGACTGGGCGGACATGATCGACGAATGGACACTGAAGCGGCCGAAGGCGTAAGCCAGAAGATTACAGTTCGCTCGCCTGCCCGAACATCGAGGCATGGCCCCGGGTTTCATTGACACTTGAGGGGCGTAGCGTTTTAGCCGCTAAAAAGTGGCTGCTGCGACCGACGGGGTGAAGCCGGGACGCATGGCCTGAGTGCCCGATGCCTTGCGCGCCTCGATCCATTCCTCGACCTCGGCCAAGTCCCAGGCGACGTTTCGGCTGGTGAGCGCAATGCGACGCGGAAACTCCCCCCGCTGCTCCATATTGAAAATCGTGCGCTCAGACAGCGGGATCATCGCCAGTAGCTTCTTGCGGTTGATGAGCGTCTTACTTGTCGTTGTCTGCATCCCTTGGCCTCTTTCAGTCACTTGCGAACATGTGCCTGATGGTGCCTGTGAATGCGGATTGTTTCGTCCTATTAGTTGGTCAATTTGGTTGACGCCGCGAGCGCGACTTTGAACTCAAGTGGAACATCGCAGGGATCGACGTCAGTGCCTTCGATACGGCTTGGCGTTCTATACCTAGCTTTCGCGCAATCTCCGACTGGTTGAGTCCAGACCGCTGGAGCATCAGCATCTGCTTTTTGCGATCCGATAGCTTTGAGTCCACCATCAGCCGTGCTTGATTGCGCAGCTCTGCCTTGTCCGCCGGCTGTAAGGTCTGGCCTGCGACATAGTGGAAGAAGTAGCTGTCAACCAGTTGATCGCCCGATTTCACTTGGGCAGTGGCCGGCTTCGCGCATTGCTGGTTGAGTCTCGCCAGTTCGAGGTCGAATTGCGCGAGGGATCGCCTTGCTTGTCTGTAGACAGGGTTCCATGCGCCGCTCGGCAATTTAGGCCGGTGATCCAGGCAATACAGGCTGCTTAGTCGAAGCCTTTCCTCTGGATCGTCCGCCTTCGGATCATCGCTCCCGCCGGCGAATGAGGTCAGCTCGGCGAGTGATCCGCAGAACCGGCAGAACCCCTGGAGGCGTTCGCCATTCAGTCGGGTGTCGCGCACCTTCGACTTCACCGGCCGTTTGCAGGCGCAGTCCCATACAAGCCCGATCAACGATTCGAGTGTTGCAACAAACCGCCGATCTCTTGGCGTCTGCCTATCCTCCGTTTTGATGAACTGGCGCAGCAACTGCCGCTGCATGCGAACCATCGCATCAAGTCCAATCAGTCGAATGATTCCGCTGAAGCTCACCCCTGTTCCTGCTCCGGGGATATGGCCCAAGTAGCGTTGTGGCAGCGTCGCCGTGTACGCAGCCACGGCGGGGTCAATAAGTTCCTGTAACAGCCCAACGATGGGGTAGCGCCGCGAGGAGGCGGAATACGGCCGCCAGCGATCCTCAAACTGCCCGATGGCTTCCGAGACAGTGGGATCGCAGCCTTCCCAGATGACAATGGTTGGATCGTTCTTCATGTCAACCATTTTGGACAACTAATAAGATGTAGGCAACCCCCAATAACGCCTAACCTTCGTAGCAATTCAGTTGATAACGGAGGTTTACGCAATGACGATAGAAGACACGCTACTGCAACGCTTCGGCCCGCTGCTGAGCATGGCACAGCTCGCCTCCGTCCTGGATCGATCACCGGATGGCCTGCGGGTCAGTTTGCGCACGACGAGCGAATGGGCGGGGCGAATCAACAAGGCTCGCTTGAAGATCGGTCGGCGCGTCTACTTTCGAACCTCGCAGATCGCCGAGGTGCTGAGCGACGAATCCCTGTACGGAACGGGGAACTGAGTCGTGGCGATTGACGTCCTGGCGGCGTTCGAGTGCGAACCGCCGGTGCTGGACTTCATATGGCCGGGCTTCCTCGCGGGAACCGTCGGCGCGCTCGTCGCCCCAGGGGCCACGGGCAAGAGCTTCTGGGCGCTGGAAGCGGCCATGAGCATCGCATGCAGCGTTGCCGGCGGCGACCTCGTGGGCCTGGCCCCCGCACACACCGGGCGCGTGGTCTATCTGGCCGGGGAAGACCCGCCGCCCGCGCTTGTCCGGCGCATTCACGCCATCGGCCAGCACCTTGGGCATACAGCCCGCCAAGCCATCGCCGAGAACCTCGTGCTTGAGCCGATCATGGGCAAGCGCCTGAACGTCATGGACGAGGCTCACTTGCGCCGCGTCATCGAGTACAGCGCCGGGGCGAGGCTGATCGTGCTGGACACCCTGAGCCGCATCCACGCCCTCGATGAGAACAGCAACGGCAACATGGCCCACCTCGTGGCCGTGCTGGAGCAGGTCGCGGCTACCACGGGCGCATCCGTGCTCTACCTGCACCACGTCAGCAAAGGAAGCGCCCGCGAAGGGCAGACCGACCAGCAGCAGGCCGCGCGTGGCGCGTCCGCGCTGATCGACAACGCCAGGTGGTGCGGTTACGTCGCCCGCATGACTGAGGACGAGGCGAAGCGCCTCAGCGACCGCGCCCATGACCGGCAGCCCATCGGCGATGAGCGGCGCGGCTTCTTCGTGCGTTTCGGCGTCAGCAAGCAGAACTACGACGCCACGCCGCTTGATCGCTGGTACATGCGGCACGCCGGCGGCGTGCTGGTGCCGGTGGAGCTGTATGAGGCCAGCAGGAATGAGGAAAGACGTAATAGTCGGAGGCGAGGCGATGGCTTTTGACCTCACCCATGCCAGGCACGACCCAATGCACTGCTTGGTCCCCGGCTTGTTCCGCAGTCTCAAGCGCGGTGAACGGAAGAAACTCAAGCTCGATGTGACGTATCACTACGCCGGGACTGAACAAGCGCGGTTCGTCGGTTTCGAGCCTCTTGGCGCTGATGACATGCGGCTGCTGCAAGGTCTTGTGGCTCTTGGAGGGCCGAAGGGCATCATCCTGACGCCAGAGCCAACAGCGGACTTGCCGAAGCAACTCCGTCTATTCCTTGAGCCGAAGTTCGACGCGGTGGGGCAGGATGCGCTGGTCGTGCGAGAGAGCATGACCCGCCTGCTAGGCGAAATCGGCTTGACCGATGGCGGTGACAACATCCGGGCGATCAAGGCGTGCTTGCTGCGCATGGCAAACGTGACGGTGGTGCTCACCAAGGGAAGCCGGCAAAGGTCTTTTCACCTGATGAGCTATGCCTTCGATGAGGATGACGGACGGCTGTTTGTCGCGTTGAATCCTCAGATTGCAGAGGCGATTCTTGGGCGGCGCCCATATACCCGCATCGAGATGGTCGAGGTGCGGGCGCTGCAAACCGACCCGGCCCGCCTGATTCACCAACGGCTATGCGGCTGGATCGACCCCGGCAAAGCCGGGCGCGTGGAACTCGATACCCTTGCTGGCTACGTCTGGCCGGACGAGGCGAACGCCGAGGCCATGAAGAAGCGCCGCCAGAAGGCCCGCAAGGCTCTGGCCGAGCTTGCCACCGTGGGATGGAAGGTCAGCGAGTATGCGGCAGGGAAGTGGGAAATTGGCAGGCCGAAGCCCGTAGTAACGTTCCCCAAGCTCCGTAGCAACGTTCCCCTTCACCCGTAGCAACGTTCCCCGCCTCAAACCGGAAAACAGAGCAACGGCGCGGGCTTGCGGCTAGTCCGCAAATTCCATCCATGATCTTCCAAGATCATCCACTAGGCGCGGCACTTGCCGCCGCCCTTTAGGGCGACGCCAAGTCCTTGCCGATGGTCGGCCTGCGGCCGAGTTGTACGCCAGAAGGGCGGTCAGCTCCGGCCGGTTCTTTTTAGCGGCTAAAACGCTGCGCCCCTCAAGTGTCAATAAGATGTTGTATGTTGTATGTTGTAGCGCGCTACAACATACAACAGTTCAATTCAATGCCCTGGCCACGTCATGAGATCGGCCTTTCTTTCGCGCGCTACGTCGAGCTGCAGCATCGTCATCTCCGGCGAGGCTGGCCATGTCCGGGCCATGGTCGACCATCGCCACGTCCGACGATGCACCGAGGGCCCCATCGCCAGTTCTGACGATGACGGCCGCCGGCGCTGGAGCTCGCATCGCCACTTCTGACGATGCGATCCTCTCTTTGACACTTGAGGGGCCGAGCGGCGGGGATCTCCCGGCCTACTCCCCTCTTGGCGTTCAATTTTCCGTGCTGAATGAGCTGCCATCCCTGTTTCGATGGGCGTGCCTGTGTCATCGGCTCTATGTCAACCATTTCGGCCAATTATTGGAATGTTGTGTAGGCCAGCACTCCGTAACCTTCGGAGTAGTTCAGTTGATAACGGAGGTTTACGGACATGGCGACGACAGAAAGCAGCTACCCCGAGGAGCTGGCCGCACGGCTGGCTCTTCAGCAGAAGACCTCGCAAACAAAGCGCAGGGACTACCTGGCCGCTTTCATGGCGGTGCGCTCGGACGTGAAGGAAGCGATGGAGGCCGGCTACGCGCTCAAGATCATCTGGGAGCACCTGCGCGAGGTCGGGCGCATCCCTTTCCGGTATGAGACGTTCCTGAAGTACGTTCGCCAGCACATCACCAATGCGCGGCCTAGCTCAATGGGGCAGGGTACGAAGTAAGCAAAGTTCCATGCTCAATCGCTGCAAGCGCATGGCTGAAACGCTGTTACCGGCCTCTTGGATCTCTGCAAGCACGCGGACATTGGCAATTTCCGTTGGTTTTCCCGCTGTTGGCGCGCTGTTGCGAAGCAACGGTGCGGTTACAGCGCGAAGTTCGATGAGTCATACGAGGCAAAAACAACGCCGTAAGGCGGGCAGGATGTGTGAAGTAGGCCCACCGGCAAGCCGGTTGTCCTTCTTCACTGTCCCTTATTCGCGCGGGGCGCTCAACGGGCATCCTGCTCTGCGAGGCTGCCGGCTACCGCCGGTTGGAGGACACATGGGTGACGAGAATCGAATCACCAGGAAGGGCAGCCCGCCGATCAAGGTGTACTGCCTTCCAGAAGAACGCGAACTGATTGAGGCGAACGCCAAGATGGCGGGGATCAGCGTGGCGCGCTATCTGCGCGACGTAGGCCAGGGCTACCAGGTCAAGGGAGTCATGGACTACCACTACGTACGCGAGCTGGCGCGGGTGAATGGCGACCTTGGCCGGCTGGGCGGATTGCTCAAGCTCTGGCTGACCGACGATCCGCGCACTGCCCGTTTCGGCGATGCAACGATTCTCGCCCTGTTGGCTCGGATCGAAGCTACTCAGGATGAAATGAGTCGGCTTATGAAATCGGTGGTGCAGCCGAGGGCCGACCGTTGAGAGTTTTAGCGGCTAAATTTCCGTGTGCCGGACGCGACACGAGGCACTTCCAGGCCGCCGGCCTGAGCGTTATCAACTCTCGGGAGGACGCATAAGGCCAGGGACACCCCGTAAGGGCCGAGAGCAGAATCACCGAAGCCCGGGCCTCAGTGCCAAGGGCGATACCGATTAGCTAGTGGCGTAGCTCTTCGATGAAACCTTGCCGTGGGCAAGCGCGAGCTTGGTCAAGGCATTGCCTTTCTTTCATCGAATGGAGATTGCGACCATGAAGCACGTCCGTTTTTTAGCGGCTAAAACCGCGCTCGCCGCCGCTCTGGCCGGCAGCATCATCGTCACCCCGGCGCAGGCCGGCATCCCCGTCATCGACGGCGGCAACCTGGTGCAGAACGTCATGACCGCCATTGAGTCGGTGGCGCAGACGCTCAAGCAGATCGAGCAGTACCAGACTCAATTGCAGCAGTACGAAAACATGCTGCAAAACACCATGGCTCCGGCCGCCTATATCTGGGACCAGGCGCAGTCCACCATCAATGGACTGATGGCCGCCACCGACACGCTGAACTACTACCGGAATCAGCTCGGCAGCATCGATGCGTACCTGGGCAAGTTCCAGGATGTGGCCTATTACCGTGGTTCGCCTTGCTTCTCGGCCGCTGGGTGCTCGGATGCCGAGCGCGCTGCGATGGAGCAAAACCGCAGCCTGGCGAGCGAGAGTCAGAAGAAGGCGAACGACGCGCTTTTCAAGGGCCTGGAGCAACAGCAGCGCAACCTTTCCGCCGATGCTCGCCAGCTCGAACGGCTCCAGTCCGCCGCGCAGGGCGCGACCGGGCAGATGCAGGCCATCGGCTACGCCAACCAGCTCGCCGCCAACCAGGCAAACCAGCTTCTGCAAATCCGTGGCCTGCTGATCGCACAGCAGAACGCCGCGACGGCCAGGATGCAGGCGCAGGCCGACCTAGAGGCGCAACAGCAGGCCGCCGGCGCGACTTCCCGGGAGTCCAGGATCGAGCGGACGGCCAACCCGAGAAACTGGCTCGAACTGACCCGCTGACGGAGGCCCTGCACCATGAAGAAAACGATGCTGCTTACCGGCCTCGTGGTGGTGCTGGTGGCTGGTTGCGACAACAAGCCGGCCATCCCGCCCATGCCCGAGGTCAATGACACCAATTGCCAGATCGAGGCGATCAAGAAGATCGAGGACAGGGCCACGCGCGAGAAATTCGCCGGGCTGTGCTCGCGCCGGTCGCCGGCCGCCGGCGGCATCGCGCCGACCGAGAAGCCCATGAACTGGCTCGAACTGGCCGACCCGAAAGACCAGAAGGAGGCGAAGCCATGAAAACACTGCACAAGGCGGCGCTGATCGGCGTCGCCCTCGCGCTTTACTCCACCGCCGCATCGGCCCAACTCACCAATCAGGGGATGCTTGACCAGGTGGTGACGGAGTTCGCCACGCGAGCCACGTCCTGGCAGACGGTGGTGATGAATGCCGCGATGTTCCTGTTCTGGACGCTGGGCACGATCTCGCTGGTTTTCACCTTCGGCTTCATGGCGCTGCGCAAGGCTGACATTGGCGAGTTCTTCGCCGAGTTCATCAGGTTCATCCTGTTCTTCGGCTTCTTCCTCTGGCTATTGCGCAACGGCCCGGCCTTCGCCAACTCGATCATCCAGTCACTGGCCCGGATCGGCGAGCAGGCGTCCGGGGTGGCGTCGGTGACACCCTCGGGCATTGTGGATATCGGCTTCATGATCTTGAAGCAGGCATTCAGGAACTCGTCGATCTGGTCGCCCGTGGATAGCTTCATCGGTGTGGCCTTGAGCGTCGGCATCCTGATCCTGCTGGCTGTTGTCGCCGTGAATATGTTGCTGCTGCTCGTATCAGGCTGGCTGCTGATGTACGCCGGAATCTTCTTCCTCGGCTTCGGTGGAAGCCGTTGGACTTCCGACATGGCGATCAACTACTACAAGACCGTGCTGGGCGTGGCCGCGCAGATCATGACGATGGTGCTCCTGGTCGGCATCGGGAACGACCTGCTTTCCAGCTTCTACGCCAGGATGAACACCGGCACCCTGAACTTTGAAGAGCTGGGCGTGATGCTGGTGTTCTGCGTGGCGTTGCTCATGCTGGTCAATCGTGTGCCCCCGCTTGTCGCCGGCATCATCACCGGCTCGGGGATCGGTGGCGCTGGCGGCATTGGCAACTTCGGTGCAGGTGCCGCCATCGGTGCGGCTATGGGCGCGTCGAGTATGGCCGCCGGAGCGGCCAGCGTGGCTGGCGCGGCCGTGATGGGCGGTGCGGCCTCGGCCGCCGGCGGCATGTCGGCGATTAGGGCGGCGTTCGAGAAAGCAGGGGCTAGCGCCGGTGGCGAATCGGGCGGAGTGCCCATGTTTGGTGGTGGTGCTGGCGGTGATTCCGATGCTGGACCGTTCGCGCAGGCGGCGGGCTTTGGTGGCGGCGGTTCCAGTGCCGGCACAAGTACGCCGCTCGGCCAGGCGGCTGGCTTTTACAGCTCTGGAAGCTCCAGCAATTCGGGCGGCAGCGGCGGCGAATCGAGGGGCGGCGACAAAGCCGGCTCCAGCTCGAAGGGTAGCGGCGATGTCGGCGGCTCGAAGGCCGGCGGCGGCAGCGACGCTGGCGGCCAAGCCGGCCGAGGTGCGGGAGGCCTTGTCGCTGCGACGGCTGCGAACCTGGTGCAAGGCATTGGCGACGTTGCGCAGGCCAAGGCGGCCAGCATCCGCGACGCCGCCGCCGAACGCATCGCCGACACCACCGGAGGGAAGATCGCCGCCGCAATCCGGGCGAGCAGCCAGACAGACCGGGCGGTCGACGATGTGCCCAGCTTCGGCGGCAACAGCCTGGCAGGGGCCGATTCGGCTGCTGCTGATCCTGATGATGAAGTGGTCGCGTTCGCCAACCGCGACAAGGAGGTATGACGATGACGCCGAGAGGATTTTTCGACTGCCTGGACGTTGCCGCTGCCGAGCAGCGCCAGGCGCAGGCGGTTGAGGTTGAGCCGGTCGACGATCAATCGACTGATGCAGACCCGGCGGCAGAAGTTGCGGCCTTTGTTGATCGACCTGCTCCGCCCGTCATTGAGGCCACCAAGCTGGCGGCCAGGTCGGGCGGCTACGCCAGCAGCTACGGCAGCAGCGCGAGAAGCACGCCGCTGGCCGAGGCCGCCGGCTTCTACGGCACCGGCAGCCGATAAGCGCGTCGGCCGGCGTGGGGCCGGCCGACACTTCCACAACCCACCTGTTAGAGAGGTGAATCATGGCAACCCTGAATCCTACCAATGCAACGCAGGCCGTTCATCATGCAGCCGTGCAACTCGCCGCGCTCGACTGGCTAGACCAGGACGCGGCGCGGCAGCTCGGGCCGCTCGCCGAGGCCGTGGCGAACGCTTTCATGGTCGTGTTTTACCAGGCCGAGACGGGCCAGGCGACACCTGCCGACTTTCGCGAGGCCCTGGACGCGGTGCGGCAGTCACTCGGCGCCGCGTAGGCACGCGCACCAGGAGCAGCAAGGGCGGCCATTGGCCGCCCTTGTCATTTCCGGGCCTGCATCGTCAAAGGTGACGATGTGCGCTGGCGTGCTCGAGCATCGCCAGATCGGACGATGACGGCCGCTCTGGCCTTCTCCCTTGGCGTGGATCGCATCGTCGCTTCTAGCGATGAGATCCAGCGCACCAGAACGGCGCACGTCGAGCTGCAGCACCGCCAGGAATGGCGATGCTGGCCAGCTCTCCTACTCGATGCCGTGCATGGCCTTCGCCCGCGCTGCGACGGCCTGTGCGTGTTCGATATAGGCCGGGTCGGCTGTGGCCTCGGCTTCGGCCAGGAAGGTGCTGATCGCCTCGGCCGAGGTCAGCGTCTCGGCCGGGTCGAAAGGCGTCAGCTCACGGCCAACGGCCGGCGCATCCACCCATTCGCGTTGTTCCGGCGGCAGTGGATACACGCCGGCGGCTTCGGCCTCGGCCAGCAGCTCGGCCAGGGTGTAGCGCACCTGGTCAGGCGTGACGGCGCGGGCGGGATCGGCCTTCAAGGCGTCATAGGCCGGGCCGACCTTCTCATGCAGCCAGTTTTCCAGGTTCTTCGAGCCTGTCATCGACTGGCCTCATCAAGCATGGATGCCAGGCGCTCCAGGTCATTGACCGATTGCGAGCGAAAGCGGCCGGTCAGCAGCTCGTGCAGCGCGGCCGGCGTCAATCCGAGAAGCGTAGCCGCTTGCTCGGTCGACAACTGTCGCGCCTTGATGGCCTCGCCGATCTTGGTGACGAGTCGGGTCTTGACCAGCATTTCGCCGGCGTCGGGATAGCCCAGGTCGGCATAGACGTTGGCGCTGCCGTGCTGAATGTTCGGGGTGTCGTCAGCGTTCAGGTCGGCCAGCAGCTCGGCGACTGTGGCGAACCGCCCCGAGACACGGCCGGCGCGGCTGTCTGCAATTGCTTCCTCGGTTTCCTTCCTGCCCATCGCACACCTCACGCTGATTTGCCTAGCCCGTCTCATCCAGATGAGGCCACAGAGAGCGCGGCTGTGAAGGCCAAAGAGTACTACGTTGCGTGTTTTCCCCGGAAGAAGACACGCCGACCACCTTCTTGGCGTAAACCATCTACGACCCGGTGGCTAAAGCACATGGCCTTGCCATCGAGCCGGTGCCGCGAGCCCGCCGCAACGCATGGCGCCGGCCGAATCCATGGCGTCGCGCACATGAGATTCGGGGTTCACTTGGGTGGATCAGATGGTAAACTTGGCCAAACTTTGGAAGACTTCGCCGCGCGACACCAAGCGAGCCGCCTGACATGAACCAACCTGATAGCGAAATTCTCACGCTGGATGAAGTGGCGGTCTACCTCAAGGCAGGGAAGAAGACCGTTTACCGGCTGGCCCAGCAGGGGGAGATACCGGGATTCAAGCTGGGCGGCACCTGGCGGTTTCGTCGCAGCGAGCTGGATCGCTGGATTGCCGCGCAGATAGCCGAGAAAACGCAGGACAAGACATGAGCGCCCCGAAAAACGATAGCAACCAGGCGGCCTCGCCCCGAGAGGGGGCTGCACGTCCATGAACGCCGTAGAAATCGAACAAGCCATCACCGACCTCGCGGAGCAGCCGTTCGACCGTGCGGAGTTCCCCTATGCCTTTCTTGAGGCGTTCGGCAACAAAGCGACCACCATCAAGCGCCTGCGCGCGGGGGCGTCGAACAAGTCCGACCTCGGCGGTGTTCTCCAGACCAGCAATATCCACATCCTGACCTGCGACGTAGGGCGGGTGACACAGACGCTGGCCGCTCTCAAGGCCAGCCCGGCGACGGCCAAGGCCAAGGCGAAGTTCATCCTCGCCACCGACGGTGCGGACTTCGAGGCCGAAGACCTGGCCAGCGGTGAGACCGTCGCCTGTGCCTTCAAAGACTTTCCCGACCACTTCGGCTTCTTCCTGCCGCTGGCGGGCATCAGTACCGTCCGCCAGATCAGCGAAAACGCCTTCGACATTCGGGCCACCAGCCGCCTGAACCGTCTGTACGTCGAACTGCTGAAAGACAACCCTGAATGGGGCACGGCGGAGCGCCGCCACGACATGAACAAGCTCATGGCGCGGCTGATTTTCTGTTTCTTCGCCGAGGACACCGACATTTTCATCGGGAAGGGGCGTTTCACCGAAACCGTTGCGCAGATGAGCGCCAAGGACTCGTCCAACACGCACGAGGTCATCGCCACGCTGTTCCGCGCCATGAACACCAAGCGCGAGGACCGGGCTGCCGCCAAGATTCCTCGATGGGCCGAAGATTTCCCCTACGTCAACGGGGCTTTGTTCTCCGGCGGCGACGAGGTGCCGCGATTCAGCAAGATCGCCCGGTCCTACCTGCTGCACGTTGGTGGCCTGGACTGGACCAAGATCAATCCTGACATCTTCGGCTCGATGATCCAGGCCGTGGCCGAAGACGAGGAGCGCGGCGAGCTGGGGATGCACTACACCAGCGTTCCCAACATTCTGAAGGTGCTCAATCCGCTGTTCCTCGACGACCTGCGGGCGAAGCTGGAGGAGGCGGGCGACAACGCCCGCGTGTTGCTCAACCTGCGCAAGCGCATTGCCAAGATCAGGGTATTCGACCCGGCCTGCGGCTCGGGCAATTTTCTGGTCATCGCTTATAAGGAAATGCGCGCCATCGAGGCCGAGATCAATCGGCGGCGCGGCGAGCCGGATCGCGCGTCGGAGATCCCGCTCACCAACTTTCGCGGGATTGAGCTGCGTGACTTCCCGGCGGAGATTGCCCGCCTTGCGCTGGTCATCGCCGAGTATCAGTGCGACGTGCTGTACCGGGGGCAGAAGCTGGCCCTGGCCGAGTTTCTGCCCCTGCGTAACGAGAACTGGATCACCTGCGGCAACGCGCTGCGGCTCGACTGGTTGAGCGTTTGCCCGCCCACCGGGACGGACGTGAAGGTGCTGGCGGATGATCTGTTTGAGACGCCGCTCGACCAAGCGGAGATTGACTTCGAGAACGAAGGCGGCGAGACGTACATCTGCGGCAATCCGCCGTACCAAGGAAGCGTTGGTCAGACAGCGCAGCAGAAGGAAGACATGGCGCGAGTCCTCGCGCCCCTTCTAAAGACTTACAAGGATTTGGACTATGTAGCCGCGTTCGTTCTGAAAGCAGCTCAGTTCAACAATTTTACTGGGGCGGCAAGCGCATTCGTAACGACTAACTCCATCACTCAAGGAGAGCAAGTTGCAATGCTTTGGCCGCTCGTATTTAAAGAGTGCAACACGATCAACTTTGCGCACACATCGTTCTTGTGGAGCAACCTCGCTAGTAACAAAGCTGCTGTCACGTGTGTGATTCTCGGCCTGACGACCAACCCTGGCTCTGAAAGGAAACTGTTCGGCGAAGGCACTGTTAGATCATGCGCCAACATTAGTCCGTATCTTGTCGCTGCTGATACCGTGATTGTCACGAAGAGATCGAGTGCGCTTTCAGCCATCGGACATATGCAGTCGGGGAATAAGCCGACTGATGGAGGTCATCTGACACCATCTACTGAAGAGAAGGATCAAATAATTGCAGCGAGTCCAGATGCCAGACGCTTCCTAAAGCGCTACGTTGGATCGCGCGAATTGATAAACGGTGGAGCTCGCTGGTGCATATGGATCGAGGATGACGATCTTGAAGAGGTAAATCGCATCGATATTCTTCGTGACCGCCTCGAAAAGGTTCGCGAAATGCGCTTGAGTAGTAACGGAGCTCAAGCCAACGAGAACGCTGCCACGCCGCATCGCTTCGTTTTCGCCCCTCATAGTCGCCACGCTGCAATCGCAGTTCCGAATGTGTCGTCGGAACGAAGGTTGTTTCTTCCGTGCGAGATAACTGGATATGACACCGTTGTCTCCAATCTCGCGTCGGTGATTTACGATGCGCCGCTTTGGAACTTGGCACTGATTGCATCACGCCTGCATCTCGTTTGGATCGCCACCGTTTGTGGCAGGCTGAAGACCGATATTCGCTACTCCAATACCCTCGGCTGGAACACCTTCCCCGTGCCCACGCTCACCGACAAGAACAAGGTCGATCTCACGCGCTGCGCTGAGGATATCTTGCTGGCGCGGGAGCATCACTTCCCCGCGACCATCGCGGACCTGTACGACCCCGAGAACATGCCCGCTGACCTGCGTGCCGCACATGATCGCAACGACGAAGTGCTGGAGCGCATCTACATCGGTCGGCGCTTCAAGAACGACACTGAGCGGCTGGAAAAGCTGTTTGACCTTTATACCAAGATGACCGCTTCGGCTGCACCGGCCAAGGGCAAGAAACGCAAGGCGGGAGCCAACGCATGAGCGACAAGATCAAGTCCGTACCGTCCGTTTCCGTCACCTACGCCCGAAACGGCGCATCGACCAAGGCCAATGCTCTTGGGATGCGGCCCATGCAGGAGCGGGCCTACGAGAAGCGGGGCGAGCAATACCTGCTTATCAAGTCGCCGCCCGCATCGGGCAAGAGCCGTGCGCTGATGTTCGTGGCACTCGACAAGCTCAAGAACCAAGGCTTGAAGCAGGCCATCATCGTTGTGCCGGAGAGGTCCATCGGTGCCAGCTTCAACGACGAACCGCTGTCGAAGTACGGCTTCTGGGCGGACTGGCAGGTCGAACCCAAGTGGAACCTGTGCAATGCGCCAGGCAACGACAACGGCGGCAAGGTCAAGTCGCTGGGCGCATTCCTCGAAGGCGAGGACAAGGTGCTGGTCTGCACCCATGCGACCTTCCGCTTCGCTGTCGATGCCTACGGCGTCGAGGCGTTCGACGACCGATTGATCGCGGTCGATGAGTTCCACCACGTTTCGGCCAATCCGGACAACAAGCTCGGCTTGCACCTGGGGCAGTTCTTCGCGCGGGGCAAGACGCACATCGTCGCCATGACCGGCTCCTACTTCCGTGGCGACGCCGAGGCCGTGCTCGCGCCGCAGGATGAGTCGAAGTTCGATACCGTCACCTACACCTACTACGAGCAGCTCAACGGCTACGAGTACCTCAAGCAACTCGACATCGGCTACTTCTTCTACAGCGGGCCTTACGTCGACGACATCCTCAATGTCCTCGATCCCGCCGAGAAGACCATCATCCACATCCCGAATGTCAATTCGCGCGAGAGCACGAAGGACAAGATGCGGGAAGTGGAGCACATCATCGAGGCGCTGGGTGAATGGCAAGGCATCGACCCTGCGACCGGCTTCCAACGTGTCAAGCGCCCCGATGGCCGCGTGCTGCGGATCGCCGATCTCGTCGATGACGATGCCGCCAAGCGCGACCGCGTGTCCGCCGCGCTCAAAGACCCGGCGCAGAAGAACAGCCGCGACCATGTGGACATCATCATCGCGCTGGGCATGGCGAAGGAAGGCTTCGATTGGATTTGGTGCGAACATGCACTGACCGTGGGCTACCGCGCCAGCCTGACCGAGATCGTGCAGATCATCGGCCGAGCTACCCGCGACGCGCCCGGCAAGACCCGCGCGAGGTTCACCAACCTGATCGCCGAGCCGGACGCAGCCGAGGAAGCTGTCACCGAGGCCGTTAACGATACGTTAAAGGCCATCGCGGCGAGCCTGCTGATGGAGCAGGTTCTTGCTCCGCGCTTCGAGTTCAAGCCCAAGAACCCCGACAGTGGCCCGGTGCCGGGTTTTAACTACGGCGAGGGTGGCTACGACCCGGATCGCTGCAACATCGGCGTCAATGAGCAGACAGGGGCGTACCAAATCGAGATCAAGGGCATCGCCGAGCCCAAGAGCAAGGAGGCGGCGCGAATCTGTCAGGAAGACCTGAACGAAGTCATCGCGGCCTTCGTGCAGGACAAGCCCACCATTGAGCGCGGCCTGTTCGATGAGGAGTTGGTGCCCGAGGAGCTGACGCAGGTTCGCATGGGCAAGATCATCAAGGACAAGTATCCCGAGCTTGACGCCGAAGATCAGGAGGCCGTGCGCCAGCATGCCATCGCCGCCCTCAACCTGACGCAACAGGCCAAGCGGCTTGTCACCGAAGGCGAGAGCGACGGGTCGCCCAACACCGCCCTGATCGACGGCGTGCGCCGCTTCGCGATGGACGTGCGCGAGCTGGACATTGACCTCATCGACCGCATCAACCCCTTTGGCGAAGCCTACGCCATCCTCGCCAAGACCATGAGCGAGGACAGCTTGAAGCAGGTCGCGGCGGCCATCTCGGCGAAGCGCACGAGTCTGACGCCGGACGAGGCGAAGGAGATGGCTGTTCGCGCCGTTCAGTTCAAGAAGGAGCGCGGACGCATTCCTGCACTCGATTCCCAGGATGCCTGGGAGCGACGCATGGCCGAAGGCGCGGCCGCCTTTATGCGATTCAAGGCGGAGGGGCGCTATGAGTAACTCCGATCTTGACGAACTCGCTGCGGAGCTTGCCGAGTTCGCACCGCCCGAGGCGAAGGCCGGACGGCCGGCCAGTGAGGAGCGCGTCATCGCGGGCTTCGAGGAAATCCAACGCTTCACCGAGAAGCACGGGCGTGCGCCGCAGCATGGTGAGGATCGCGATATTTTCGAGCGCCTCTATGCCGTGCGCCTGGACCGCTTGCGTGCGCTCCCGGACTGCCGCGCCCTGCTGGAGCCGCTGGACCATCAGGGCTTGCTTGCCGGGGCGCCTACCGTTGCCGCTTCGGCAGATGAAGCCATCGACATCGACGACCTGGCCGCCGAGCTGGCGGGCGTAGCCGACGCAGACGACATCACGGTCCTACGCCATGTCCGCACCAGCGCCGACAAGCGCGCCGCCGAGGAGATCGCGGATCGCAAGCCTTGCGAAGACTTCGAGGCGTTCAAGCCACTGTTCGAGCGCGTAGCGACGGAAGTCAAGACCGGATTGCGCCAGTCCCAGCCCATAGAGGCGGGCCGCCGCGCGATTGAGGCCGGGGACTTTTTCGTTCTCGATGGAATCACGCTCTACGTCGCAGACGTCGGCGAACCGCTGAGAACCACCGCCGGGGAAGTGGACCGCCGCCTGCGCCTCATCTTCTCCAACGGCACCGAAAGCAATCTGCTGTTGCGCTCGCTCCAGCGCGCTTTCTACAACGACCCCGCCGCGCGGCGGCTGGCCTCGCCCGAGAGCGGACAACTCTCCTTCGGCGGCGAGCTTGAGGCCGATGATGTCGAAAGCGGCACGATCTACGTCCTGCGCTCCCTCTCCGATCATCCCTATGTCGCGCAGCACCGCGACATCATCCACAAGATGGGCGTGACCGGGGGCAGGGTGGAGACGCGCATTGCCAACGCCGAACACGACTCCACCTACCTGCTGGCGAAGGTCGAAGTGGTAGCGACCTACAAGCTCGCGGGCGTCAACCGCACCCGGATGGAGAACCTGTTCCACAGACTGTTCGCGCCCGCGCGGTTGAACATCACGATCAACGACCGCTTCGGTCATCCTGTGCAGCCTGAGGAATGGTTCCTAGTGCCACTTCATGTGATCGACGAGGCGGTTCAGCGCATTCGAGATGGATCGATCACCGAGTTTATCTATGACCCGCAGACCGCTCGACTGGTGGGCTACGCGCGGACTAACTATAAGGATGAACCATGATGGAAAGTCTGCGACCGAAGCAGTCAGAGGCTCGATCCATGGTCTTTGCAGAAGGGGCGCAGTGGGTCCGTGCTGACTTTCATCTGCATACCCGAGCGGACCGAGAATTCAAGTTCACGGGCGATGACAACTTCTACAACAGCAACTATGTGGATGCGTTGGAGAAAGCGGACATCCGATTGGGCGTCATTACCAACCACAACAAGTTCGACTTCGAAGAATTCAAAGCACTGCGCAAGACGGCCCAGAAGAAGGGTATTGCGCTGCTGCCAGGCGTTGAGTTGTCGGTCAATGACGGGGCTAATGGCATCCACACGCTTGTTGTGTTCTCCGACGAATGGATCGATGAACACAATTACATCAACCCCTTTCTGACCAGCGCATTCGAAGGTAAAACGCCCGCGCAGTACGAGCAGGAGAACGGGCGCACTTCATGGTCGCTTCTGGAGACCATCAAGAAGCTGGAAGGCTATCACCGGGACTTCTTCCTTGTCTTCGCCCATGTCGAAGCCCCGAGTGGCCTGTGGGCGGAGCTGGATGGCGGCCGGCTTACTGAGTTGGGGCAAAACGAGTTCTTCCGACGCAGAACGCTGGCTTTTCAGAAGGTACGCACGCACGACGGCGCAGGCAAAGACAAACCCTGCCGCACCAAGATTCAAAGCTGGCTACAGAGCTGGTACCCCGCCGAACTGGAAGGCAGCGACCCTAAGAGTGTCGATGAAATCGGTCGAGGCAAAGCCAGCTACCTGAAGCTGGGCGAACTGTCCTTCGAGGCGGTCAAGTTTGCCTTGAGCGATCCCGCTGGGCGGGTAGCCATGGAGCCGCCCAAACATCAAGCGTCGCACATCCGCAGCATCCGCTTCGACGGCGGCATCCTCGATGGGCAAGTGCTGCATTTCTCTTCCGAACTCAACACGTTGATCGGCATCCGGGGCAGCGGCAAATCGTCCATCCTGGAGGCAGTACGCTACGCCCTCGACATTCCACGCGGCGAGAAGGCGCAGGACACCAAGTACAAGGATGAGTTGATCCGCCATACCCTTGGCAGCGGCGGCAAGGTGACGCTGACAGCATGTGACGTGTACGGACAGGAGTTCACCATCTCCCGCATCTTCCGCGAAGCCCCGAATGTCTATTTGGGCGGCAAGTTGCAACCCGGCGTGTCGATCCGGGAAACCGTACTGCGCCGTCCGATCTACTTCGGCCAGAAGGACCTTTCCAGCACCGGCGAAGGCTTCGAGACCGATCTGGTGGAAAAGCTGGTTGGCGAGAAGCTGCGTGTGCTGCGTGACGAAATAGAGGTTCAACGCCAGCGCGTGCGTGACGCTGCTCAGCGCTGGCTCAAGCTCAGCAACACGGCCGAACTCAAGCGCGACTTCGAGACCCAACTAAATGATGCCAACTTCCGTCTGACCAAGTTCGCGGAGCACGGTGTCGCCGATAAGCTCCAAAAGCGACTTGGCTTCCAGCAGGACGCCACAGCGCTCGCGCGCATGATGGAGCGGGCAGACAGCTTCATCCTCGCTCTAGGAAGTCTGATTGCCGAGCATGAGGACGAGCTGCGGAACGCAACGAGCTACGTTTCCAAGCAGAACCCGGATTTCTTCACGGCCTACTACGCTGAGTTCTCCAGCCTCGTTGCCAAGGTCGATCAGCTCAAGCAGATCGAGCGAGAAGCGAACGTCATTGCAGCTCGCCTCAAGACCAAACAGGGCGAATTTGAAGGCGCAAGCAGGAGCCTTCAGGAGGAGTTCGCACAAGTCGAGCGCCAACTGGCTCAGGAGCTCAAGCAAACCGGCATGACTGCCATCCAGCCGGACGACTTCCTGGCCCAGCAGCAGCGCAAAACCAAGGCGGAGCAAATGCTGGAGGCGCTGGCCAAGCAGGAATCACAGCAGACCAGCATCCGCGACGCGCTGTTTGCCGAGATCGACAAACTCAATGAACTATGGCTGCGCGAGTTCAATACCATCAAGGTAGAGCTGGACCGCGTGAACGCTGGCCACACCGCCCTGCAGATCGAAGCGGACTTCAAGGGCGACAAGGAAGCCGCCATCAGCTTCATGCAGCAGCTCTTCAAGGGCAGCAACATTCGCGAAACCACGCTGCGCGCAGTGATGGAGGACTATGCCGATTTTGGCGGCCTCCTACGTGCCTTGCCGGGAGCCTTGGCGAAGGCCGGCAGCACCCCCGAGGTCTTCGAAAAGACCTTCATGCAGAACCTGACCGATTTCGTCACCTGGCAGGTGCCCAACCGCTTCGTCATCCGCTATCGCGGCAAAGAGTTGAAGCACCACTCTCTCGGGCAGCGCGCTTCGGCGCTGTTGCTGTACGTGCTCAGTCAACGCCAGAACGACGTGATCATCATCGACCAACCGGAAGACGATCTGGACAACCAGACCATTTACGACGATGTGATCAAGCTGCTACGGGAAATGAAGCCTCACGCCCAATTCATCTTCGCCACCCACAACGCCAACTTCCCGGTGCTGGGTGACGCGGAACAGGTGCACGCCTGCCAATACCAGGACGAGAAGGTCGCCACGCGAAGCGGCAGCATCGACGCCCGCCCGGTGCAGGACGCCATCATCAACATCATGGAAGGAGGCCAGGAAGCCTTCAACCGTCGCAAAGAGGTCTACAACCTATGGAAACCACAGAGCTGATCGACCTGCTCAGCCGGGGCGAGGACAGTCGGCAGCAGTTCAAGACGGACATCAACAATGCCGACGCCTTGGCAGCAGAGATCGTTGCCTTCAGCAACACCGCTGGTGGTCGCATCTTCATTGGGGTGAACGACGACGGTTCGGTGCGCGGTCTATCCGGCGCCGACGTTGCTCGTCTCAACATGCTCATCGCCAACGTGGCCTCGCAGGTCGTGCGTCCCGCCGTGAACCCGCTCACGGAAAACGTGCCTCACCCGGCAGGCACGGTGCTGGTGCTCTCTATCGCTGAGGGCGTCAACAAGCCCTACATGGACAAGAACGGCGCGATTTGGGTGAAGAACGGCTCGGACAAGCGCCGCGCCACCTCGCGCGAGGAATTGCAGCGCCTGTTCCAGCAGGCGGGTTTGGTGCACGCCGACGAAACGCCCGTAGCGGGCTTGAGCGCGGGCGATGTGGACATGCCCTATTTCGAAACCTTCTTCGAGCAGCAATTCGGTGAGCCGCTCGCCCAGCATAACCAGCCGCTGCCGCAGTTGCTGACCAACATGAACCTGATGAACCAGGGGCAGCTCAACGTGGCGGGCGGTCTGCTGTTCGCCAAATCACCGCACTACGCGCTACCCGCCTTCGTCGTCAAGGCCGTCGCCTTTGTCGGCACCCAGATTGAGGACGAACGCTACATCGACAGCCGCGACATCGTCGGCAAGCTGGCCGACGTGTTCCAGCAGACGTTGGGCTTTATCGTCGCTAACACCCGCGCCGCGCAGGGCGAGCAGGGCTTCAACTCCCAGGGGCAGCCTGAGATTCCCCGCATCGTCTGGGAAGAACTGGTCGCCAACGCCCTCATTCACCGCGACTACTTCGTCAGCGCGCCGATCCGCGTACTGGTCTTCGCGGATCGTGTCGAGATCATCAGCCCTGGCCACCTGCCCAACAACCTGACTATCGAGAACATCAAGGCCGGCAACTCCAATATGCGCAACCCCATCCTGGCGTCCTTTGCCGCCAAGCTCCTGCCTTATCGCGGATTGGGTAGCGGCCTGCTGCGCTCACTGAGGGCATGGCCGCAGATCGAACTCATCGATGATCGGTCCGCCAATCTGTTCAAGGCTATCGTGGCGCGTCCCAGCTTGCTGGAGCCGGCCGGAAGTTCTTGACTGGGGTCGTCTCAGAAAACGGAAAATAAAGCACGCTAAGGCATAGCCGAACCTGCCAAGCTTGCTCCACCCTGTAGTGACGCGATCAGCGGGCAGGAAACGTTCCCCCTTCGCGCATGGCAGGCGCACACCAACTCAGACAGCACGGCCTCCATGCGCGCCAGGTCAGCCATTTTCTCGCGCACGTCCTTGAGCTTGTGCTCGGCCAGACTGCTGGCTTCCTCGCAATGGGTGCCATCCTCCAGCCGCAGCAGCTCGGCGATCTCATCCAGGCTGAAGCCCAGCCGCTGAGGTGAATCGCCCCGGGTTTTGAGGAGGCTCCAACACTTGAGAAGATGGAGCTATGACCAAGTCAAACAAGTTCTCGCCCGAGGTGCGCGAGCGTGCCGTACGCATGGTGCAGGAGCACCGAGCCGACTACCCTTCGCTGTGGGCAGCCATTGAATCAATAGCCCCCAAGATTGGCTGCGTGCCGCAGACCTTGAACGATTGGGTCAAGAAGGCCGAGGTCGACAGCGGCCAGCGTGCCGGTACCACCACGTCAGAAGCCCAGCGCATCAAGGAGCTGGAACGTGAGGTCAAGGAGCTGCGCCGGGCCAACGACATCCTGAAGACGGCCAGCGCGTTTTTTGCGCAGGCGGAGCTCGACCGCCGATTGAAGTCTTGAAGAACTACATCGACCGCCACCGTGACGACTACGGGGTCGAGCCCATCTGCCGGGTGCTGCAGATGGCCCCATCGTGTTACTGGCGCCACGCAGCCCGGCAACGTAACCCGCAACTGCGCAGTCAACGCGCCCAGCGTGACGAGTGCTTGAAGGCGGACATCCAGCGCGTGTGGCATGCCAACTGGCAGGTCTACGGGGCCGATAAGGTCTGGCTGCAGATGAACCGCGAGGGCATCCCGGTGGCACGTTGTACTGTGGAGCGACTGATGCGTGCCATGGGCTTGCAAGGGGCTCGCCGTGGCAGGGCGGTACGTACCACCACGCCTGACACATCAGCGCCGTGCCCGCTGGACCACGTCAACCGGCACTTCAAGGCCAGCCGTCCCAACGAGCTGTGGGTATCGGACTTCACCTACGTCTCCACCTGGCAGGGCTGGCTGTACGTGGCCTTCGTGGTGGATGTGTACGCCCGGCGCATCGTGGGCTGGCGGGTCAGCCGCAGCATGCAAACGGACTTCGTGCTGGATGCGCTGGAGCAGGCGCTGTATGCCCGCCAGCCAGCAGCCCATGCCTTGACGCACCATTCCGACAGGGGCAGTCAATACGTCAGCATCCGCTACACCGAACGGTTGGACCAGGCGGGCATACAGCCCTCGGTGGGCAGCCGGGGTGACAGCTACGACAACGCGCTGGCCGAGACCATCAACGGTCTGTACAAGGCCGAGCTGATTCACCGCCGGGGCCCCTGGAAGACCAGGGAATCCGTGGAGCTGGCCACCTTGCAGTGGGTGCACTGGTTCAACCATGTCCGACTACTCACGCCGATTGGGGGCATCCCTCCGGCAGAAGCTGAGGCAAACTACTGGAGGCAACTAGCCGTCAGCGACACCTCGGCAGAGGTGTCAACTTAAACCAATCGGCCTCCTCAAAACCCGGTGCGATTCAGGCTGATTTCACGAAGCGCACCCGCGTTACATCCGCCTCGCCATAGCGGCGGATGCTGCCATAGGGCTTGTCAGGCTCCAGCAACAAGCCCTTGCGCTGATAGAAACGGATGGTCTCCACATTGACCCCGGCCGCCTTGGCGAAAACGCCAATGGTCAGGTTCTCCAAATTGTTTTCCATATCGCTTGACTCCGTACATGAGTACGGAAGTAAGGTTACGCTATCCAATTTCAATTCGAAAGGACAAGCGCATGTCTGAACCAAAAACCGGGCGCGGCGCGCTCTTCACTGGAGGGCTTGCCGCCATCCTCGCCTCGGCTTGCTGCCTCGGGCCGTTGGTTCTGATCGCCTTGGGGTTCAGCGGCGCTTGGATCGGCAACTTGGCGGTGTTGGAACCCTATCGCCCCATCTTTATCGGCGTGGCGCTGGTGGCGTTGTTCTTCGCCTGGCGGCGCATCTACCGGCAGGCAGCGGCCTGCAAACCGGGTGAGGTCTGCGCGATTCCCCAAGTGCGAGCTACTTACAAGCTCATTTTCTGGATCGTGGCCGCGCTGGTTCTGGTCGCGCTCGGATTTCCCTACGTCATGCCATTTTTCTACTGATCGGAGTTCACCATGAAGAAACTGTTTGCCTCCCTCGCCCTCGCCGCCGTTGTTGCCCCCGTCTGGGCCGCCACCCAGACCGTCACGCTGTCCGTACCGGGCATGACCTGCTCCGCCTGCCCGATCACTGTCAAGAAGGCGATTTCCAAGGTCGAAGGCGTCAGCAAAGTTGACGTGACTTTCGAGACACGCCAAGCGGTCGTCACCTTCGACGATGCCAAGACCAGCGTGCAGAAGCTGACCAAGGCAACCGCAGACGCGGGCTATCCGTCCAGCGTCAAGCAGTGAGTCACTGAAAACGGCACCGCAGCACAACGGACGTCATTGTCTGGCGCCACAAACGATAAAGGATCTGTTGCATGACCCATCTAAAAATCACCGGCATGACTTGCGACTCGTGCGCGGCGCACGTCAAGGAAGCGCTGGAAAAAGTGCCAGGCGTGCAGTCGGCGCTGGTGTCCTATCCGAAGGGCACAGCGCAACTCGCCATCGTGCCGGGCACATCGCCGGACGCGCTGACTGCCGCCGTGGCCGGACTGGGCTACAAGGCAACGCTAGCCGATGCGCCACTGGCGGACAACCGCGTCGGACTGCTCGACAAGGTGCGGGGATGGATGGCCGCCGCCGAAAAGCACAGTGGCAACGAGCCCCCGGTGCAGGTAGCGGTCATTGGCAGCGGTGGAGCCGCGATGGCGGCGGCGCTGAAAGCCGTCGAGCAAGGCGCGCAGGTCACGCTGATCGAGCGCGGCACCATCGGCGGCACCTGCGTCAATGTCGGCTGTGTGCCGTCCAAGATCATGATCCGCGCCGCCCACATCGCCCATCTGCGCCGGGAAAGCCCGTTCGATGGCGGTATTGCGGCAACTGTGCCTACGATTGACCGCAGTAAGCTGCTGGCCCAGCAGCAGGCCCGCGTCGACGAACTGCGGCACGCCAAGTACGAAGGCATCCTGGGCGGTAATCCGGCCATCACCGTTGTGCACGGTGAGGCGCGCTTCAAGGACGACCAGAGCCTTACCGTCCGTTTGAACGAGGGTGGCGAGCGCGTCGTGATGTTCGACCGCTGCCTGGTCGCCACGGGTGCCAGCCCGGCGGTCCCGCCGATTCCGGGCTTGAAAGAGTCACCCTACTGGACTTCCACCGAGGCCCTGGCGAGCGACACCATTCCCGAACGCCTTGCCGTAATCGGCTCGTCGGTGGTGGCGCTGGAGCTGGCGCAAGCCTTTGCCCGGCTGGGCAGCAAGGTCACGGTCCTGGCGCGCAATACCTTGTTCTTCCGTGAAGACCCGGCCATCGGCGAGGCGGTGACAGCCGCTTTCCGTGCCGAGGGCATCGAGGTGCTGGAGCACACGCAAGCCAGCCAGGTCGCCCATATGGACGGTGAATTCGTGCTGACCACCACGCACGGTGAATTGCGCGCCGACAAACTGCTGGTTGCCACCGGTCGGACACCGAACACGCGCAGCCTCGCGCTGGACGCAGCGGGGGTCACTGTCAATGCGCAAGGTGCCATCGCCATCGACCAAGGCATGCGCACGAGCAACCCGAACATCTACGCGGCCGGCGACTGCACCGACCAGCCGCAGTTCGTCTATGTGGCGGCAGCGGCCGGCACCCGTGCCGCGATCAACATGACCGGCGGCGATGCGGCGCTCGACCTGACCGCAATGCCGGCCGTGGTGTTCACCGATCCGCAAGTGGCGACCGTGGGCTACAGCGAGGCGGAAGCCCACCACGACGGGATCGAGACCGACAGCCGCACCTTGACCTTGGACAACGTGCCGCGTGCGCTCGCCAACTTCGACACACGCGGCTTCATCAAGTTGGTTATCGAGGAAGGCAGCCATCGGCTGATCGGCGTACAGGCGGTCGCGCCGGAAGCGGGTGAACTGATCCAGACGGCGGCTCTGGCCATTCGCAACCGCATGACGGTGCAGGAACTGGCCGACCAGTTGTTCCCCTACCTGACGATGGTCGAGGGGTTGAAGCTCGCGGCGCAGACCTTCAACAAGGATGTGAAGCAGCTTTCCTGCTGCGCCGGGTGAGAAAAAGGAGGTGTTCAATGAACGCCTACACGGTGTCCCGGCTGGCTCTTGATGCCGGGGTGAGCGTGCATATCGTGCGCGACTACCTGCTGCGCGGATTGCTGCGCCCGGTGGCGTGCACACCAGGCGGCTACGGCTTGTTCGATGACGCCGCCTTGCAACGGCTGTGCTTCGTGCGGGCGGCCTTCGAGGCGGGCATCGGCCTCGACGCGCTGGCGCGGCTGTGCCGGGCGCTGGATGCGGCGGACGGCGACGAAGCGGCCGCGCAGCTTGCCCTGCTGCGTCAGTTCGTCGAGCGTCGGCGCGAAGCGTTGGCCGATCTGGAAGTGCAGTTGGCCACCCTGCCGACCGAGCCGGCACAGCACGCGGAGAGTCTGCCATGAACAACCCCGAGCGCTTGCCGTCCGAGACGCACAAACCGATCACCGGCTACCTGTGGGGCGGACTGGCTGTGCTGACTTGCCCCTGCCACCTGCCCATCCTCGCTGTCGTGCTGGCCGGCACAACCGCCGGTGCTTTCCTCGGCGAGCATTGGGTCATCGCGGCGCTCGGTTTGACCGGCCTGTTCCTTCTGTCCCTGTCGCGGGCGTTGCGGGCATTCAGGGAAAGAGAATGAGCGCTTTCCGGCCGGATGGATGGACGACGCCGGAACTGGCCCAAGCGGTCGAGCGCGGGCAGCTTGAACTGCACTACCAGCCCGTCGTCGATCTGCGCAGTGGTGGGATTGTCGGCGCGGAAGCCCTGTTGCGCTGGCGTCATCCGACGCTTGGACTATTGCCACCGGGCCAGTTCCTGCCCGTGGTCGAATCGTCCGGCCTGATGCCTGAAATCGGCGCTTGGGTGCTGGGCGAAGCCTGCCGCCAGATGCGTGACTGGCGAATGCTGGCATGGCGACCGTTCCGGCTGGCCGTCAATGTTTCGGCGAGCCAAGTGGGACCGGACTTCGACGGGTGGGTAAAGGGCGTGCTGGCTGATGCCGAGTTGCCCGCCGAGTATCTCGAAATCGAGCTGACCGAATCGGTCGCGTTTGGTGATCCGGCGATCTTCCCCGCCCTGGACGCCTTGCGGCAGATCGGTGTGCGCTTCGCCGCCGATGACTTCGGGACGGGGTATTCCTGTCTGCAACATCTGAAGTGCTGCCCAATCAGCACGCTCAAGATCGACCAATCGTTTGTCGCCGGGCTCGCCAACGACCGCCGCGACCAAACCATCGTGCACACCGTGATTCAGCTTGCGCACGGGCTGGGCATGGATGTGGTGGCTGAAGGCGTGGAAACATCGGCGAGTCTTGATCTATTGCGACAAGCGGACTGCGACACAGGACAAGGCTTC
This sequence comes from Delftia sp. WY8, assembly GCF_018437695.1. Classification (NCBI taxonomy): domain Bacteria; kingdom Pseudomonadati; phylum Pseudomonadota; class Betaproteobacteria; order Burkholderiales; family Comamonadaceae; genus Delftia; species Delftia sp. WY8. The sequence continues at coordinate 811,825 of NZ_CP049795.1, read as the reverse complement.
CTGTTCGCGAAGCCAATGCCGGCGGCGGCATTCGCCGTCTTCGTCAGTCAATGGAGGGGTGCCACCATGAATGCAAGTGACTCGACCACCACCAGTTGCTGCGTGTGCTGCAAGGAAATCCCGCTCGATGCCGCCTTCACCCCGGAAGGCGCGGAATACGTCGAGCACTTCTGCGGGTTGGAGTGTTATCAACGCTTCGAAGCGCGTGCCAAGACAGGGAACGAAACCGATGCCGATCCGAACGCCTGCGACTCGCTACCGTCAGATTGAGGCATACCCTAACTTGGCGTCAGACCATCCGGCGCTAAATCGTCAGAATAGAGTTGCCTTCCGAATTGATTGACATGCGCCGTCAAGGGTCATAGATTTCTTCCTGACACATTTCCCTCAGGAGGATACCTTGCACGGTCAGCGCATCGGTTACGTCCGCGTCAGCAGCTTCGACCAGAACCCAGAACGGCAGCTCGAACAGATCCAGGTGGATAAAGTGTTCACCGACAAGGCGTCGGGCAAGGACACACGGCGGCCCGAACTGGAACGGCTGCTCGCCTTCGTGCGCGAAGGCGACACGGTCGTATGCGTCCGGGCAAGTCATCTTGACTGTGAGCCGGGGGCTGAGTCGAGGCTGAAGGCGGGGTAAGTACAATGACGCGGTGCAACATACCCTCGCAGCCTCTCTCAAGCACCCGGTGTTCTACCCGGGCTGGAGCCTGCCACGGGGATTTTTCTGCTCGGTGACTCCACCGTAGTTCCCCTGGGCCGCCACGCGCCCTACGTGCTTCGCCTGACCAGCATCAGTTGGTCACACCCCTCTTGCAGAGCTTCCCGCCTTCGCATCACAGCGAGGGCCATCTCCCTATGTCACTTCAAACACTACGCCAGGACTGGCTGTCCAACGTGCGCAACGACCTCCTCGCGGGTCTGGTTGTCGCCCTCGCCCTCATCCCGGAGGCGATTGCCTTCTCCATCATTGCCGGGGTGGACCCCAAGGTGGGTCTGTACGCCTCCTTCTCCATCGCCACCATCATTGCCTTCACTGGGGGCAGACCGGGGATGATTTCTGCCGCCACGGGTGCCATGGCGCTCCTGATGGTGTCGTTGGTGAAGGACCACGGTCTGGAGTACCTGCTGGCCGCCACGGTGCTCACCGGGGTCCTTCAGGTCATCGCTGGGTGGGTCCGTCTGGGTGCCTTGATGCGGTTCGTGTCGCGGTCGGTGGTGACGGGCTTCGTGAACGCCCTCGCCATCCTGATCTTGGGGTCTCCTCGTTTTCAGTGCAATAAGTGACGGTACGAAAAGCTAGCACTGGCGCGGAGGTGGTGTTGGTAGATCGTTGATTTCATTGACTTTCCTGTTCGCTTTGTAAACGGGTATGGTGGCCTCCCACTTTTGAGGTTCACGATGCAGGGTTGGCACACAACGTTTTTGGGGATGCGTGGGCTCCCCCGCGATATCAGCGACTTCGAGATGAAGGCATTTTTCACCTTCGATGGTGCCGAGCGCGACGCAATCAATGCACGCCGAGGTGATTCCCACAAGCTTGGTCTGGCGCTCCATATTGGTTTCCTGCGCATGAGTGGGCGTTTGCTCGGTGCCTTTCGGGTAATTCCAGTAGCCTTGTGGCGCCACCTTGGCAACGAGCTTGGCATTGCAGCACCAGAAGTCGCCTCGCTGAGAGCCATGTATGAACGCGGGCGCACGCTATTCGATCACCAACAAGTAGCCTGCACGGTCCTTGGATTCCAGTGGATGAGCGAGCACCAGCGCCGCTCACTGGTACGTGAACTGCGCGACGAAGTGGCGCGCTGCGCCGACCGCGATCAGCTACTCGTGCGGGCGCGTCAATGGCTGTACAAGAACAAGCTGGTGATCGTGCACGAGCGGGCAATTCGGACACTGATTGCGGCGGCACTTGCCCAGCTTGAAGTTGAAACAGGCACCGCCATCGCCGCCAGCGTTGATCCAGCAACACTTGATCGCTGGCGAGCCTCAGTTTCAGAGCTGCGCCCAGATGGACAAACCCAGCAGAGTTGGCTATGGGCTGCACCGGCGAAACACTCAACCCGCCAAATCAGCGAGGTACTGGAGCGCATCGACCTGCTTTACACGCTGGACGTTCATAAGCACCTGGCAGACATCCCCGATCTCATCTTGCGCCGCTACGCGCGCCGACTTGTCTCCAGGCCGCCCTCAGCCGGAGCCAAGATCAAAGAGCCAGCGCGCACCGTGGAGGTCGCATGCTTTCTTCGGTATTGCCTGTTCACCACCACAGACCAGTTGATCCTTATGGTGCAGCGCCGGATCGCCGATCTGTGGCGTCAGGCTGCCGCCGATGTCCCCGCTACCGTCAATTGGGCCGCAATGTACAAAACGCTGCTCGGCGAACTTGTTGCCTTGAGCGCGCAAGGTGCGGTGCCAGATGCTGAGTTGCGTGCCCGTCTTGAAGCCTTGATCACCGAAACCCAGAAACGCAAACCACCGAGCAGGGCCTCCCTGGTCCGCGAGGGATTGATTGATGGAATTCGCCCCGTGCGGTCGTTGCTCGTCGCCATTGCAAAGCTGCCCTGGCAGGCCACCGGCGAGCATCCTGCCATCGAGTACCTTGCCAAGCTGCAAGCTTTATATCTCAAAGGATCCAGAAAGCTGCCAGTTGAAGTGGTGGCACCAAGTCTGGGAATGATCTGGCAGGTTTCGATCTCCAGCCCAGACCGGGAACGGGCGTTTCAGGCGTTGGAGGTGGCCACCCTGTTTGCCCTGCGCCGCGCGGTGCGCAATGGCTCGGTCTGGATTGAGCACAGCCTGAGCTTTCGGGGTCGTGCGCGCTTGTTCTTCACGGACGAGCGTTGGCAGGCAGAGTCCAAGAAACACTATGCCCGTCTATCGTTACCCAGCAAGGCTGCCACTTTCTTGAAGCCTTTGCTGGCCAGAGTAACTGCCGGTGTCGATGCGGTGGCCGCTGCAGCCCGCAGTGGCGTACTGCGCGTGGATGATGAACTCCATTTGTCGCCATTGCCCGCAGAGGACGAAGACCCAGAAGTGACCAAGCTGCGCGCGGCTTTGGATCACCGCATCGGTGAGGTTCAATTGCCGGAAGTGATTCTGGCCGTTGACGCCCAGGTGCGCTTTAGCTGGATCATGCTCGGACGTGAGCCGCGCTCTACCGACGAGCTGCTGATGGTCTATGCCGGCATCATGGCCCACGGCACCAGTCTGACTGCGGTCGAATGCGCGCGCATGATTCCGCAATTGTCTGCCACCAGCATTCGCCAGGCCATGCGCTGGGCGCGGGACGAACGGCGTCTGAGCCAGGCCTGCCAGGCTGTGCTGGAATTCATGCAGCGACACCCGATTGCCGCCACCTGGGGGCGGTCCGATTTGGCATCTTCTGACATGATGACCATGGAGACCACCAAACGGGTGTGGCAAGCCCGGCTTGATCCTCGGCGCAACACACCTTCCATTGGAATCTACTCCCATGTAAAAGACCGGTGGGGCATCTTCCATGCGCAGCCCTTTGTGCTCAATGAGCGCCAGGCGGGCGTGGCCATTGAAGGTGTCATCCGCCAAGAAAAGCTGGAGACCAGCCAGCTTGCTGTGGATACCCATGGCTACACCGACTTTGCCATGTCACATGCCCGTTTGCTTGGTTTTGATCTTTGCCCGCGGTTGAAGGAACTCAAACAGCGCCACCTCTTTGTGCCACGCGGCACCAAAGTGCCCGCAGAAATCGCTGCGGTGTGCGAAGCCAATGTCGACGTCGCTTTGATCGAAAAGCATTGGGATAGTCTGGTGCACCTGGCAGCCTCGGTCATGAGCGGACATGCCAGTGCGGTGGCAGCTCTTGCGCGGTTCGGTTCTGCCGCCCAGGGCGATCCAATCTATGAGGCTGGCGTGCAATTGGGGCGGTTGCTGCGTACGGCGTTTTTGGCTGACTACTTTGTCAAGGACGCTTTCAGGAACGAGTTGCGCCGGGTGCTCAATCGGGGCGAGGCTGTTAACGCCCTCAAGCGCGCCATTTATACCGGCCGGATCAGCCCGGCGCAGGCCAAACGTGTCGATGAAATGCAGGCTGTGGCCGATGCGTTGAGCCTGATGGCCAACATCGTGATGGCGTGGAATACCTCACAGATGCAGGCGGTCCTGGATCGCTGGTCGAACCGCCGCCAGGTCATTCCACCGGAACTGATCGGGAAGATTGCGCCCACCAGGCTGGAGAGCATCAACTTGCGGGGTGTGTTTCGCTTCCCGGTTGACCGCTATGCTGACCAAATCCTGCCTTCGCGGCCAAATGCATCGATAACTGGCACCAATGGATGAAACCGACCACGGTTTGACGCCACGAATCGCAGATTTGAAAGTGAACAGGAAAGTCAATGAAATCAACGATCTACCAACACCACCTCCGCGCCAGTGCTAGCTTTTCGTACCGTCACTTATTGCACTGAAAACGAGGAGACCCCATCGAGCAAGCGGTAGAGGGTCGGCCGGCTCAGGTCGACCCGCTTGAGCAGTTCTGAATCGCACCGGGTTTTGAGGAGGCCGATTGGTTTAAGTTGACACCTCTGCCGAGGTGTCGCTGACGGCTAGTTGCCTCCAGTAGTTTGCCTCAGCTTCTGCCGGAGGGATGCCCCCAATCGGCGTGAGTAGTCGGACATGGTTGAACCAGTGCACCCACTGCAAGGTGGCCAGCTCCACGGATTCCCTGGTCTTCCAGGGGCCCCGGCGGTGAATCAGCTCGGCCTTGTACAGACCGTTGATGGTCTCGGCCAGCGCGTTGTCGTAGCTGTCACCCCGGCTGCCCACCGAGGGCTGTATGCCCGCCTGGTCCAACCGTTCGGTGTAGCGGATGCTGACGTATTGACTGCCCCTGTCGGAATGGTGCGTCAAGGCATGGGCTGCTGGCTGGCGGGCATACAGCGCCTGCTCCAGCGCATCCAGCACGAAGTCCGTTTGCATGCTGCGGCTGACCCGCCAGCCCACGATGCGCCGGGCGTACACATCCACCACGAAGGCCACGTACAGCCAGCCCTGCCAGGTGGAGACGTAGGTGAAGTCCGATACCCACAGCTCGTTGGGACGGCTGGCCTTGAAGTGCCGGTTGACGTGGTCCAGCGGGCACGGCGCTGATGTGTCAGGCGTGGTGGTACGTACCGCCCTGCCACGGCGAGCCCCTTGCAAGCCCATGGCACGCATCAGTCGCTCCACAGTACAACGTGCCACCGGGATGCCCTCGCGGTTCATCTGCAGCCAGACCTTATCGGCCCCGTAGACCTGCCAGTTGGCATGCCACACGCGCTGGATGTCCGCCTTCAAGCACTCGTCACGCTGGGCGCGTTGACTGCGCAGTTGCGGGTTACGTTGCCGGGCTGCGTGGCGCCAGTAACACGATGGGGCCATCTGCAGCACCCGGCAGATGGGCTCGACCCCGTAGTCGTCACGGTGGCGGTCGATGTAGTTCTTCAAGACTTCAATCGGCGGTCGAGCTCCGCCTGCGCAAAAAACGCGCTGGCCGTCTTCAGGATGTCGTTGGCCCGGCGCAGCTCCTTGACCTCACGTTCCAGCTCCTTGATGCGCTGGGCTTCTGACGTGGTGGTACCGGCACGCTGGCCGCTGTCGACCTCGGCCTTCTTGACCCAATCGTTCAAGGTCTGCGGCACGCAGCCAATCTTGGGGGCTATTGATTCAATGGCTGCCCACAGCGAAGGGTAGTCGGCTCGGTGCTCCTGCACCATGCGTACGGCACGCTCGCGCACCTCGGGCGAGAACTTGTTTGACTTGGTCATAGCTCCATCTTCTCAAGTGTTGGAGCCTCCTCAAAACCCGGGGCGATTCAAGAACGATCAATGAAAGCTGCCAATTGATCAAGCTGATCTGGCGCTTGAGAGAGACATTGGCGCAATGCGCCTGAGAGAATACCCATCAATGAAAAAGGCAACGTGTAAACACGTTGCCTTTTAGCTCATCTAGAGGCAGCTGAACCTTAACTGACTGGCATTAGGCATAAAGCCCCTTTCAGTGTTTATCAAACATTCCCCATCAAGTCACTCGCAAGCTCAGCCTCCGTCATATCCCGCCGTGTTGATATCGCATGAATAGCTACTTCTAGTGGCTACCAGTCGGGCTCGTCGCAAAAACATCCGCGTGGAAGTCCTGTGCTAACAGGCCCATATCGGAAGCTGCTGTGCGCACTGATTGAACCAGGGAGGGTGAGCCACAGCAGTGCACCACATGATCGTGCAGGTTGCCAAAGTGTGTGCGTAGCGCGTCATCCACCCGACCTGCGTGAGCATCCGCAGGCATATCGCCTAGGTCGGTGATGGCTGCAATGTAGCGAAACTGTGGCCAGACTTTGCGCCACTTGTCGATGGCGCTAGGAAGATACAGGCCCGAGGGGTTGCGAGCCCCCCAGATCAGCGTTATGTCGCGCTGAACCTTGCGTTTGGCTAAGTCATCAAGAACGGATTTAATGGGCGCAAATCCCGTGCCACCTGCAACGCAAATCAGGGGCCTGGTGTCGTCAGGCTTCAGTGCGATGCTGCCGAATGGCAGTTCAATATCTAATGTGTCACCAGACTTCAACTGCTGGACGATAGTGCTGAAGCGGCCACCCGGTACATGCCGGATATGCAATGTGACACCATCACTCTCATGGGGTGGATTGGCCATAGAGTAGCTGCGGCTTTCCCCGTCGTCGAGGTGAATCAGCAGGTATTGGCCGGCTTCAAATTTGGCGCGCTTGCCCGCAGGCAGGCGCAGGCGCAGCAGCGAGACATCGGGTGCCGCCAGTGTATTGCTGTACACCTTGGCCGTAAAACGTTTGCGGGCTTCCGGGTCGAGGCGGCGAAAGGAGCTCGGCTGAATACGGATATCGCTGGCGGCGGTGCAGCTGCACAGCAATACCTGCTCCGAGGTGCAGAGTTCGCTGCGCACGGCCATGCCATTGAAGGAAGTAATATTTCCATCGAGCAGGGTGCTCGCACAATTGCCACAGCTACCTTTGCGGCAGGAATAAGGTAGTTCGATGCCAGCCTGCAGGGCCGCATCCAGCACGGATTGCCCGGGCGCGCAGGGGAACGCGATATCAGAGTCGTGGATATGGATTTGGTGATTCATGGAAGGGCCTCAGACCTGTTGGGCTCCGAGCAGGGCGATCGTGCGCAGGAGGGCCGTGGAGTCAGCCACGCCACGGCCTGCAATGTCCATGGCGCTGCCATGGCCCACACTGGAAAGCACCACCCTGCCACCGATGGAGAGTGCGCTGGCTCCGTTAGGTGCCAGCAGCTTGATGGGGATATGGCCCTGATCGTGCAGCATGGCTACATACAGGTCGTGCTTGCGCTGTGCCAGAACCATGTCAGCTCCCATGGGGCCGTCTACTGCTAGGCCGCGCTTGCGCAGTGTCTCGACAGCGGGAACGGTGATCTGGGAGTCCTCCAGGCCGAACAACTGTCCTTCAGATGCATGAGGGTTGATCCCGAGTACAGCGACTTTTGGTTTAGGTACCCCGAGTAAGGTGCATGTCTGCACGGCAGCCTGCGCCGCGTTGACCACCAACTGAGGAGAGAGCCGCTCCAATGCGCTGCGCACGCTTTCATGCAAAGTGACATGCACTATGCGCAGGCCAGCTCCTACCAGCATCAGGAATACCTGGTCTTCGTTCATGTCAAGAACATTGGCGAGCAAAGATGGGTAGCCGCTGAACGCTATGTCCGCGCGGTGAATGGCCGTTTCATGGTGGGGGCAGGCGATGACGGCGTCGACTTCGCCGTTTTCGCACGCCCGGATGGCTGCTGTTGCAGATTGCACCGTGGATAGGCCTGCCTGCGGGGTGATCTCTCCCCATTGCACTGGTTGTGCCAGCGAGCCGGCTTCCTCATGAATGAGGTCTTGAAGAAGGGGCTCCATTTGGCAGATCTGCGCTGCTTGTTCAAGAGCGCTCCACGGTCCATAGACCTTGATCAGGGATCTTTCGGCGGCAGACAACTGCTGAAGAGCTTTCAGTGCAATTTCAGGGCCAATACCGTGGGGATCGCCGATGGCCAAAGCCAATCTACGGTGCACTATTGTCATAGCGGCAATGCCATCAGTGTGTCCGTCACCGTGCTGTCGCAAACCGCGATGCGTTCTTGCAGGCGTAACTTGCCATCGATCGTGGTGAATTTGTCGAGGTACTCACCGCTGGCAAAGACCTCTGTTTCCCCTGTATGCATGATGCGCAGCACCATGAACGGCGTGGAAGCACTGGCCTGTGTTGCATCGCCTGACTGGATCGAAGGCAGACCCAGAATATGGCGATAGCGATGGCGCTCGTAGATATTGGCTTCGCGCAGCGCAGAAATTCGGTCGGTGAGCATGTCCTGTGAATCCGCCCAGACAATGCCGGCAGCAAGCCCTTCAGCATGATTGTCGACATTGGTGACGCGATAGTGGCAATCCTTCGTGAAGAAGGTTGGCCATTGCTCCATGGCGTCACTGTCTATGGTCTTCGCGTAAGCGGCATTGAAGGCCGCGATTTGAATTTCATTGATCATGCTTGCATCTCCTGTCCCATGTGCTTGCGGTAGGCTTTCCAAAAGCCGCGTACCGAGGTTTCCGTGGCGCGGCCCTCGCTAGAGCCTTCGTGGTCTCCGCCCATCTCGATGACCGCGTCAAGGTCGGCCGCACCTGCGATGCCGCGCTGAACGAATCCACCGACAGCTCCGTCTTCCATGGAAATGAATCCGGCCGGGCCGATGAGGTTGGCCTGTTTGAGTCTGACCTTGCGCTGCTCGGGACTGTCATCTGCATAGCCGAGATAGGTCCAGTTGAGTTCCGAGCTGGAGATGCTCTTGGGCAACAACTGACGCACGGCGATGCTGTTCTGAATCTGCTGCAGCACAAAGCCAGGGAACACAGAAAGGATCTGCAGAGTCACGCCGTCCTCGAACTCCTCGAAGCCCTCTAGAAGGCTGGGATCTTTGAGCCGGTAACGCTCGTTGTCGGTGCGGATGGCCTGGTCCTTGTACGAGTCGTCTTTGGCGCTACGATCGATCATGGAATAGCTCACATGGTGGCCACCCGACTCGTCGACGATGACGCCGCCTTTTTGTGAGAGGCGATTCAGCTCGAAGGTGGTGAAGAACATATGCAGGAGGCTGGCGTGATAGCTGTCCTTCACGTTCTCGAAGTAGAGCTTCCAGTTGTTAGGCAGCTTTTGCGTGAAGCGACCGATGACTTCTACGGGCTTGTGCAGCACGCGCTCTATGCGCTCGCAAATCTCAGGGCCAAGGTAATCCTCAATGCTGGGTACATCCTCGGAAAAACTGCCAAAGACCAAACCGCAAAAGACAGCTACACGGAGCTTGCGCGGGCCATGCTCTTCTTTGCAGAACGAGGCCGGCATGCCACCCTGGCCCTTGACGCCTTTCTCGAAGGCAACGCCGGTCAGATCTCCCTGTCGGTTGTAGCTCCAGGCGTGATAGACGCACTGGAAACTATCCGCACGGCCCGATTTTTCCAGCGCGATGAGCGCGCCGCGATGCGCGCAGCGGTTCTCGAAGGCATAGATTTCCTGGTCGGCATCCCGCACGACAACTATCGGTGTTTCACCAACAAAGGTCGTGCGGAAATCACCCGCCTCGGGGATTTCAGATTCCAGGCACAGGTAGTTCCAGACCTCGCCGCGATAGATGCGCTGCTGTTCCTGATCAGCATTGGCTGTGTCGGTATAGATACCGAAAGGCACGCGCGTATTAGTGGCCCCATGCCACTGGATGATGGATTCTTGCATGTTGATTCCTAAGGGTTAGAGCTTGACGTTGGCGGCCTTCAGCACCTTCTTCCACTTCTCGGTTTCCTGGCGGATGAACTGAGCAGTCTTGGTGGGATCCCAACCGCAGGGCACGGCACCCTGTTCCAGAAAGTGCTTGCGGATGTCATTTGATGACAGAGCCTGGGCCATCTGCTTCTGAAGCCTCTGTGCGATTTCTGCACTCGTGCCTGGGGGAGCCACAACAGAAAAGAAAGTCAAGGCTTGCATGGCGGGCCATTGCTGCTCGGCGAAAGTGGGGACCTGGGGCAATATTTGAGACCGCTGCTCGTCGGCAACGGCCAGAATGCGCACCTTGCCGGCCTGGTGGTAGGTGGCCGACGAGCTGATGTTGTCGAAAAACACATCCACATTGCCACCGATCAGGTCAATCAGTGCCGGGGCTGTTCCCTTGTAAGGGATGACAGTCAGTTCAGTGCCAGTCAGCTGCATAAACATGGCAGCAGTCAGGTGAGATGTGGAGCCGTCGCCTTGCGTCGCCACAGTCACTTTTTTGGGATTGGCTTTGGCGTATGCAATGAACTCGCCAAGTGACTTAACAGGCAGCTTCGGGTTGATGACCAGGGCGTTGGGCACTGTGGCCAAAATCGTCACCGGTACCCAGCGAGTCGGGTCAAAGCTGAGCTTCTGATAGAGGTTGTGGTTGATGGCGATGGGCCCCGGAGGGGAGGCCAGCACAGTCATTCCGTCCGGCGGTGCCCGGAACACTAGATCGGCACCGATGTTTCCACCAGCCCCGGGCTTATTTTCAATGATCACGCCACCTGCGTAGTCCGCGCGGATTTTTTCGGCTACTAGGCGCGGCAGTACATCGGCGGTACCTCCCGCTGAGAAAGGCACGACGATCTTGAGAGGTTGATTTGACTGAGCCAGGCTACCTGTTGCAGCGACCGCAGCGGCAATGCCGATCAATGCTTCGCGTCTGCGAATGGATGCGTTGCGCATCTTGTCTCCTTCTTGTGTGGGGAACTGCAGTATGGGGATGTCGTACTTTGTGTTAAACCTGTTTTTGCGCTATGCGCAAAAATGTTGAAAACACCTTGATTTGATCGCTATGCAGGACAAGAACTTTGTGGAATCGCTGCGCAAGGGATTGGGGGTACTGACTTGCTTTGACCGTCGGCATACCCGGCTCACGCTGTCGGAAGTGGCCAGGCTCACGCAGTCCACACCAGCATCGGCCAGACGTTCACTCAGCACGCTGGTACAGCTTGGCTATCTAGAGAGTGACGGGAAGCTGTTCTGGATGCAGCCCAAGTCGCTGCTGATCGCCTATTCATTTCTGTCATCGCGCCCCATGCCTGCGTTGGCCCAGCCGCTACTGGACGCACTGTCGGAGCGCACCAGAGAGTCCGCTTCGCTTGGTACTTTGTTGGAAGACGATGCCATCATCATTGGCCGTTCGACCGCACGGCGCAGCTTGAGCACGGGCCTAGGAATAGGATCTAGGTTGCCGGTGTACTGTTCTGCGATTGGTCGGGTGCTGTTGTCAGGACTCCCCCAGCAGGAGGCGCGTGCAAGGCTGGAGATGATTGAGCGGATGGCTCTGACCCATCAGACAGTGACTGACTTGGAGGAGTTGCTGGGTCTGCTTGATACTTGCCGGCAATCCGGATGGTCATGCAGCGATGGAGAGTTGGAGCTGGGTGTGCGCTCCATGGCGGCGCCAGTGCGCGACCCTCAAGGCAACACAATTGCTGCCATGAGCATTGCAGTTAGAGCAGAGAGACTCAGCATGAGCGAGTTCAAAGAGACTTTTTTGATGCCGCTGAAGCGCGCTCGCAATGAGTTGGAAAAAAAGTTGTATCCGCAAGGGATGTAATGCGCCACCATGTCTTTGCCTAGCGCAGCGGCTGAGGCTCGGGTTTGCGCCGTCCTTCCGATGTCGGGCGCATGCGCGGGGCGTGCAGTTGTTCCTGATCGGACCGGGCAAGCCCAAGCCTGAGAGCGAGCACAAACCCTTCAAGGCGTATGAGCCTGGCTATGTGCATGTAGATGTGAAGTACCTGCCCCAGATGCAAGATGAGGACAAGCGCCGCTATGTCTTTGTTGCCATTGATCGGGCCACACGCTGGGTGTTCATTGATATCAAGCAACACAAGACGGCAGCGTCCGCCAAAGCCTTCTTGGCCGCCGTCCGCAAAGCTGCAGCATTTAGGATTCACACCATCCTCACCGACAACGGCAAAGAGTTCACAGACCGCTTGTTTGGCAGTCGCACTCGCCAGCCCACAGGCGAGCACGAATTCGTCCAGCTATGCCAAGCACTGGGGATAGAACATCGGCTCACCAAGCCCAGGACGCCAAAAACCAACGGCATGGTCGAGCGCTTCAATGGTCGCCTGAATCAAGTACTGCGCTCGCACCACTTCAACAGCGCAGAGGATTTGGAGAAGACGCTGCACAGGTTTGTCTGGCTGTATAACCACCACTTACCGCAAAAGGCACTGGGACACGAAGCCCCAGTTCAAGCACTCAAAAAATGGAAGATGAAAGCACCTGATTTATTCGTCAAGAACGTGCGCAATCATCCGGGACCTGACAATTCTTGAATCCCAATGCCGCCGAAAGCTGTGCAGCCTCTTCCCTTAACAGCGCGGCATAGCCCTGCACAACCTCTTCGTCGAGTCTTGCGCTGGGACCGAATAGCCCTAGCGATCCCACCACGCGGCCGCTGCTGTCGAAGAACGGCGCAGCAATAGCGACAGCGCCCTCAATCAGCTCATCGCGACTGGTGGCGTAGCCTTCGAGGCGAATCTGCTTGAGCTGTTCGGTGCACCGCTTAGCTTCGGCGGCGTTTTCCGCGCCATAAGCGCTAAGGTCTTGCTTGCTCACGTTCAGCCATGCCAGGATCGAGCGACCACTGGCGCCCCGCACGAGCTTCTCGCGATAACCTACGCCCCGCTTGAAGCTCAGAGGCTGCGTGCTGGGAAGTTCGGCAACACATATCCTGAAAGCACCCTCATGTACGTGCAGGGAAATGGTCTCGCGGGTTTTCTCCCACAGGCGGCGCATCATGGGTTGGGCAACGGTTTCGTAGCTCATGCCTGCGGACCAGGCATGAGCCATCTGAGCGACTGCCGGGCCGAGCCGGAAACGCTGGGGTTCGCCCTCGGAAACGAGAAACCCCTTGGTATTGAGCGTATCGAGGGGTCTCCTCGTTTTCAGTGCAATAAGTGACGGTACGCAAAGCTAGCACTGGCGCGGGGGTGGTCTGGGTAGACCGTTGATTTCATTGACTTTCCTGTTCGCTTTGTAAACGGGTATGGTGGCCTCCCACTTTTGAGGTTCACGATGCAGGGTTGGCACACAACGTTTTTGGGGATGCGTGGGCTCCCCCGCGATATCAGCGACTTCGAGATGAAGGCATTTTTCACCTTCGATGGTGCCGAGCGCGACGCAATCAATGCACGCCGAGGTGATTCCCACAAGCTTGGTCTGGCGCTCCATATTGGTTTCCTGCGCATGAGTGGGCGTTTGCTCGGTGCCTTTCGGGTAATTCCAGTAGCCTTGTGGCGCCACCTTGGCAACGAGCTTGGCATTGCAGCACCAGAAGTCGCCTCGCTGAGAGCCATGTATGAACGCGGGCGCACGCTATTCGATCACCAACAAGTAGCCTGCACGGTCCTTGGATTCCAGTGGATGAGCGAGCACCAGCGCCGCTCACTGGTACGTGAACTGCGCGACGAAGTGGCGCGCTGCGCCGACCGCGATCAGCTACTCGTGCGGGCGCGTCAATGGCTGTACAAGAACAAGCTGGTGATCGTGCACGAGCGGGCAATTCGGACACTGATTGCGGCGGCACTTGCCCAGCTTGAAGTTGAAACAGGCACCGCCATCGCCGCCAGCGTTGATCCAGCAACACTTGATCGCTGGCGAGCCTCAGTTTCAGAGCTGCGCCCAGATGGACAAACCCAGCAGAGTTGGCTATGGGCTGCACCGGCGAAACACTCAACCCGCCAAATCAGCGAGGTACTGGAGCGCATCGACCTGCTTTACACGCTGGACGTTCATAAGCACCTGGCAGACATCCCCGATCTCATCTTGCGCCGCTACGCGCGCCGACTTGTCTCCAGGCCGCCCTCAGCCGGAGCCAAGATCAAAGAGCCAGCGCGCACCGTGGAGGTCGCATGCTTTCTTCGGTATTGCCTGTTCACCACCACAGACCAGTTGATCCTTATGGTGCAGCGCCGGATCGCCGATCTGTGGCGTCAGGCTGCCGCCGATGTCCCCGCTACCGTCAATTGGGCCGCAATGTACAAAACGCTGCTCGGCGAACTTGTTGCCTTGAGCGCGCAAGGTGCGGTGCCAGATGCTGAGTTGCGTGCCCGTCTTGAAGCCTTGATCACCGAAACCCAGAAACGCAAACCACCGAGCAGGGCCTCCCTGGTCCGCGAGGGATTGATTGATGGAATTCGCCCCGTGCGGTCGTTGCTCGTCGCCATTGCAAAGCTGCCCTGGCAGGCCACCGGCGAGCATCCTGCCATCGAGTACCTTGCCAAGCTGCAAGCTTTATATCTCAAAGGATCCAGAAAGCTGCCAGTTGAAGTGGTGGCACCAAGTCTGGGAATGATCTGGCAGGTTTCGATCTCCAGCCCAGACCGGGAACGGGCGTTTCAGGCGTTGGAGGTGGCCACCCTGTTTGCCCTGCGCCGCGCGGTGCGCAATGGCTCGGTCTGGATTGAGCACAGCCTGAGCTTTCGGGGTCGTGCGCGCTTGTTCTTCACGGACGAGCGTTGGCAGGCAGAGTCCAAGAAACACTATGCCCGTCTATCGTTACCCAGCAAGGCTGCCACTTTCTTGAAGCCTTTGCTGGCCAGAGTAACTGCCGGTGTCGATGCGGTGGCCGCTGCAGCCCGCAGTGGCGTACTGCGCGTGGATGATGAACTCCATTTGTCGCCATTGCCCGCAGAGGACGAAGACCCAGAAGTGACCAAGCTGCGCGCGGCTTTGGATCACCGCATCGGTGAGGTTCAATTGCCGGAAGTGATTCTGGCCGTTGACGCCCAGGTGCGCTTTAGCTGGATCATGCTCGGACGTGAGCCGCGCTCTACCGACGAGCTGCTGATGGTCTATGCCGGCATCATGGCCCACGGCACCAGTCTGACTGCGGTCGAATGCGCGCGCATGATTCCGCAATTGTCTGCCACCAGCATTCGCCAGGCCATGCGCTGGGCGCGGGACGAACGGCGTCTGAGCCAGGCCTGCCAGGCTGTGCTGGAATTCATGCAGCGACACCCGATTGCCGCCACCTGGGGGCGGTCCGATTTGGCATCTTCTGACATGATGACCATGGAGACCACCAAACGGGTGTGGCAAGCCCGGCTTGATCCTCGGCGCAACACACCTTCCATTGGAATCTACTCCCATGTAAAAGACCGGTGGGGCATCTTCCATGCGCAGCCCTTTGTGCTCAATGAGCGCCAGGCGGGCGTGGCCATTGAAGGTGTCATCCGCCAAGAAAAGCTGGAGACCAGCCAGCTTGCTGTGGATACCCATGGCTACACCGACTTTGCCATGTCACATGCCCGTTTGCTTGGTTTTGATCTTTGCCCGCGGTTGAAGGAACTCAAACAGCGCCACCTCTTTGTGCCACGCGGCACCAAAGTGCCCGCAGAAATCGCTGCGGTGTGCGAAGCCAATGTCGACGTCGCTTTGATCGAAAAGCATTGGGATAGTCTGGTGCACCTGGCAGCCTCGGTCATGAGCGGACATGCCAGTGCGGTGGCAGCTCTTGCGCGGTTCGGTTCTGCCGCCCAGGGCGATCCAATCTATGAGGCTGGCGTGCAATTGGGGCGGTTGCTGCGTACGGCGTTTTTGGCTGACTACTTTGTCAAGGACGCTTTCAGGAACGAGTTGCGCCGGGTGCTCAATCGGGGCGAGGCTGTTAACGCCCTCAAGCGCGCCATTTATACCGGCCGGATCAGCCCGGCGCAGGCCAAACGTGTCGATGAAATGCAGGCTGTGGCCGATGCGTTGAGCCTGATGGCCAACATCGTGATGGCGTGGAATACCTCACAGATGCAGGCGGTCCTGGATCGCTGGTCGAACCGCCGCCAGGTCATTCCACCGGAACTGATCGGGAAGATTGCGCCCACCAGGCTGGAGAGCATCAACTTGCGGGGTGTGTTTCGCTTCCCGGTTGACCGCTATGCTGACCAAATCCTGCCTTCGCGGCCAAATGCATCGATAACTGGCACCAATGGATGAAACCGACCACGGTTTGACGCCACGAATCGCAGATTTGAAAGTGAACAGGAAAGTCAATGAAATCAACGATCTACCAACACCACCTCCGCGCCAGTGCTAGCTTTTCGTACCGTCACTTATTGCACTGAAAACGAGGAGACCCCTACCGGGCTAGCGGCCTCAATCTGGTAACGGCTGCCGTCGTGTTGTGGAACACGGTCTATCTGGAACGGGCTGCGCACGCGCTGCGTGGCAACGGCCATGCCGTTGATGACGCGCTGTTGCAGTACCTGTCGCCGCTCGGTTGGGAGCACATCAACCTCACCGGCGATTACCTCTGGCGCAGCAGCGCCAAGATCGGCGCGGGCAAGTTCAGGCCGCTACGACCGCTGCAACCGGCTTAGCGTGCTTTATTTTCCGTTTTCTGAGGCGACCCCTTGACTGATCGGCTGGGAGGGAGGTGGATAGACTTCTGGTTTTTAGAACGTCGCTATGGTGTCAGCATGAAACTGAACGAAGAAAACGAACCGTTCTTCATCACCGAGGACATGGCCGCCGAGATGGCTGCTGCCGGCTACGAGTTCAAGCCTCCCGGCCATGCCAGAACGAAGAGCGTCCGCGACCTGTACGGATGGCAGCCTGGGGAGACTCTGGAGCAGGCCATTGCCCGTCAACAGCGAAGGCAGTGTTCATCCTCTTGATCTGAGCATGGCATTATTCATGGCATTAGTTGGTTGCCGTATTGTAAGTCATTGATATTTAACATGGTTTTGTGACTATAGATAATCGAGTGGGAATGATTGCGCAATAGGAAACGGCCGGGGTCGTCCGGCCGTATTTCCGAATCAAGCCCGCGGCACTGCGGGCTTTTTTCTGCCCGCCCGCCGTTGTTCAGTGGGATGCTGGAATAGCCGAATGCTCGCGCAGGTATGCCCTCAGCTTCGCGTCCGTGGCATACACATAGCACCCCTTCATGCCACGGGTCATCAAGGTGCGATAGGTGTTCTTGATGATGCTGTCCGCCAGCCGTGCGGCCTCGGCAGGCTGCTCCTTAGTCATCTTCACGAATCCCTTCATGGTCTTGTCATGTCTGTCCCTGGCTCGGGGCACTGCCACCAGCGTGTCGCCCATGATGGCCAGGTCTGGCCCGATGATGACTCCCACATAGTCCACTTCCAGCCCCTGGCAGGTGTGTATGCAGCCGACCTGTGCCACAGAGTTCGGTGCCACGATCCAGAGGCTGCCGTCCTGGTCCAGATTCCATTGGCGCTCGTAGTCTCCGATGACTACGTCCATAAGCTTGGGATTCTTCTTGCTGTTCCATGGCCAGCAGTAACCAGCCACAACGCGTGCCCGGTTGTTGGCGTTCTTCGTCTCGATGGCCTTGTGCAGATCCGAGGGGTCGTCAAACACCTGAAAGTCAAACGGAATATCTGCAAGGCTAGGGTTGGCGGTAGTTCGGATCTGCAACGTATGGTCTACCCAGGCCAGATAGCCGTCGGAGCCGGCGCACCGAAATTGGGAAGTCAGCGAATATTCCTCTACCTCAGCATTCCGCTCGGCTGCAAACTTGCGGATGATCTCCTTGGAACCTACATCCTTGAGAGTCACGCGCTGGTCTTCGTCGATGAAAAAGATGCTGCACTTGGCAGCTTCTATCAGCTCCTTGACCTGATGGGTGCCCAGATTCCCATAGAAGCCGCTTTTTTCGGTTAGGCGATGTGCTTCGTCCACGACCAAGACATCAAAGGCATCCTGCACGGTTTCCGTGAAGGAGCCTGATCCGCCGAAAAGATTGACCAGATGTGAGTTGTCGCGCGTCTGTATCAGCTTGTCGCTATAGACAGCGCGTGGGGCAGCGTTCTTGGAAATGTATTTGACGGTCAAGCCTTCGCGCAGAGCCGCAAGCAGGTTGACGGCGATCACCGACTTGCCGGTTCCAGGACCGCCCTCAATGATCAAGACGCGAGGCCTGCCGCTGGCGCTGGCCTGGCGGCATGCCGCCTTCGCAGCCTCGAACACTTCCTTCTGGTCGTCGATTAGCGCGAACTCGCTGTTGCCCTTCAGCAGCTTGCCGACCACATCCGCCAGCGCTTTGGATGGTCGCATCCTTCCTCGTTCAAGATCGAACAGCACCTGGCGGCCTCGGCCATGCCGGATGTGCTGTTTGATGAACTCGCGGAGTTTCTTGCGGTCTTCATCGCCTTTCAGGAACAAAGGTGCCCGCTCGATATAGGGCTGGTACTGGGGGGAGTCGATGATGCCATCGGCGGCATAGTTGTGCAGGTAGGCGCAAGGCTTCAGCTGCAGCCCGCCGTCATAGATGGCCTCGTTGAACCCCTCCAGAAATGCCGTGTACGACCACGCCTGGTAGCTGGGGTGAATGCGCGCCTGGTCAGGGCGCATTCCACCGCGCAAAAGCACGATGGCATCGCGGTCGGTGGCGCCGACCGATGACCATTGCTTGAGTTCGACCACCACCAGCCGTCGAGAGCCGTCGTCGGCATGTCCGGCAAGAATGACATCGATGCGTTTTGACGATTGCGGCAGGATGAATTCGACAGCGACCCCGATGTCGGGTGCGATTTCCGGGTCACGCAGAAGGCGGGCAATGTAGCCCAGCGACTCGCGCCATGATCGGATCTCCGCCTTGGCTACTTTGCGGTGAGTCGCTGCCTGGTACTTCGCGTAGATGACGTCTTCAATATCGCGTTCGTCGTAGTCGAGCAGGAATTGTGTCTTCTCGGCCTGATAAACGATCATGGCTCAGGCAGCTGGTCGTATTTGGTGCTGACGCCGCGCGACGCCTCGACAGGGTATTTGGCGGCGTTGGAAGCCAGCTTGCTGGCGATGGCTGCGTTGAGGTCCACGTCCAGCACATCCGCCAAGCGGATGAGGTACAGGGCGACATCGGCCAGTTCGTCGCGTACCGCCGAGGCGGTTTTAGGATTCGAGGCGGCCGAATGAGAGTCGGCCTCGGTCATCCATTGGAATATTTCGGTCAACTCGCCCACCTCGCCCGAGAGAGCCATGACCAGATTCTTGGGTGAATGGAATTGTTGCCACTCCCGCTCTTGCGCAAACTGCCTCAGCGCGTGTACCGCGCCCGTCACGTCAATCAGACTTTTGTCCACATCCAGACCCTTTCGGAACGGATTGTTACCTATTCTCCAGTTCTTAGGACTCAGAGACCTGAAGTATCGCTGCGCCTAGGAAAATTCTGAACCTGGGCGAGGCTTGGATGTAAGAACTAGCCGCCTGATTCCCAGGCCAGGTGCAAGCACTTGCGCGCAGACAAACGGAGTCCAGTGTTCCCCATGAAAGACATGGCTGCTACCAGACCAAGCATGCGTTTGTAACGTAAAGTACTATTTCTTTGCAATTTGCTGTGTGCTGCTGCGGACCTAGCCCGTGGGTATTGATTCCGCATGAAGATACTTCTCCCAAACGCTGATGGCTGTTGAAATCTCTCGCCTTCAAAGTCCTGCGGCCGTTCAGGCGGCGTTGGACGAGTTTTCACGTCTTGGTCGGACGGCATTCCTGAAGCGATACGGATTTGGAAAATCGCGCGATTTCTTGGTTCGCAATGCAAGAACCGGGCAGCTATGCGACTCCAAGGCCATCGTCGGAGCTGCGTTCGGCCATCAGTTCCCGCAGGAGGGACCGCTCAAGCCGACTGATTTCTCCGGTGGAGAGGCCACCGTCGTTCCTCGATTGCAGCATCTGGGCTTCGATGTCGTGCGCATTGGTGAAGACTGGACCTTCGATGAGGTGCAGGCCACGGTCGCGTCATATTTCGAGATGCTTTTGCTGGAGGCCGAGCAGCAGCGCTACACCAAGACCGAATTCAATGCGCAGTTGCGCCAGCGGCTGCGTGAGCGCAGCAAGGGATCGGTGGAGCTGAAGTTCCAGAACATCAGCGCCGTCCTGCATGACCTGGAGCTGCCCTTCATCCGCGGCTACAAGCCCCGGAGCAACGCTCAGCTTCTGTTGCGTCAGGCGGTGCAGCAGTTCGTCCTGAATCAGCCGGGCCTGGTTTCCCGTGTGGTGGATGCGATGGAGGAGGTCAAGACGTCTGCTGAGCAGAGTTTTCATGCCTGCCTGGTTGAACCGCCTGCGCTGGAGACAGTGGCGCAGTTAGCGAAAGACGGCGCCAAGGTCAGATTTCCACGCAAGACGAACTGGGCCCAGCGGGATGAAGCCAACCGGCATCTTGGCCGTGCCGGAGAGCAGTGGGTCATCGGATTCGAGCAGCGGCGACTTGTCCATGCCGGGTATCCGGAGCTTTTCCAGCAGCTGGACTGGGTGTCTGACCGGCTCGGCGACGGGAGCGGCTACGACATCCTCTCGCATGAGCGGCCCGGCGAGCATCGCTTCATCGAGGTCAAGACCACCAATGGCGGGCATGCCTCGTCCTTCATCATCAGCCGCAACGAACTGGATTTCGCAGCAGAGGCCGGGGATGCCTTCCATCTCTACCGGGTTTTTCAGTTCCGGGAGGAACCAAGGCTCTACATCCTGAACGGGCCGCTGGCGGACCAGCTGCACCTGGAGCCCATCGATTTTCGGGCGTCGTTCCGGCGCCTGGTGGGCTAACGCGCAGGTCGGCCGGGCCAGAGCTCCCCGCAGCTTTGATCACAGGCACATGAAAGAGGGCTGAAGAGGGCTGCCCTGCGCATCCTCTGGAGCGCGACGACAATAGCCCATGATTCAAGAAAAGCCCCTGGCGGCAACCGAACTGGAGCGGCCTGCCATGGCCTTGCGCACTCTTGCGAACGGAGTCCGGCTGCTGGCGCTGCCCATGCCGCACTTGCAGAGCGTCAGCGTGGGCGTGTTCCTGCGCGTGGGCTCCCGCGACGAGACCTCCACCAGCAACGGGATCAGCCATGTGCTGGAACACATGGCGTTCAAAGGCACGCACACGCGTTCCGTGCAGGAGATCAACCTGGATGCGGAGCGGCTGGGCGCGGAGGTCAACGCCTTCACCGGCAAGGACATCACCGGCTATTTCATGACCGGCCTGGGCTGGCATGCGCAGGCCTTGCTGGGAATGATTGCGGACATCGTGCTGAACAGCGTGTTTCCCGAGCATGAGCTGCAAAGGGAGCTGCAGGTGATCCGGCAGGAGGCCATCGAGTACGAAGAGGACCCGGAGGACAGCGCCGGCGATCTGCTGGACCGCGCCATCTGGGGCGACGACCCCATGGGCATGCCGGTGATCGGCACGGTGGCCAATATCGAAGGCTTCACCCGGCAGGATCTGGTGCGCCATGTGCAAACCCATTACGTGGGAGAAAAGACCGTCGTCGTCGCGGCCGGAAACTTCGATGTGCCGGCCTGGCTGGAGCAGGCGGCGCAGCTGTTCGCCGGCATGCCTGCGTCGGCCGATCCCGCTGTGGCGCTGCCCCCTCAGCCCGCAAAGTATGTGGGGCAGGCCCTGGCGCAACGCTTCACGCAGGTGTCCCAGGTGTTCGTGAACCTGGCCTATCCCCTGGTGTTCGAGCAGCTGCAGGGCGAGCACCCGCAGCGTGCGCGTCTCGTGGCCTCGCTGGCGGCCCATCTGCTGGGCGAGGGGATGTCGTCGCCCCTGGTCGATACCGTGCGTGAACGGCTCGGACTGGCCTATACGGCCTATGCGGCGATGGAGGGCGGTGACGTGTGGGCCAATTTCATCGTGCATGCCGTCACGACGCCGGACAAGCTCGAAGCGCTGGTGGCTGCGACAGGCGGCCTGCTGCGCGCCCAGGCTGCCGGCATCGACCCCGTGCATCTGGAGCGGGCCAAGAACCAGCTGGCGGTCTCGCGGGTGCGTGCGGGTGAGCGGACCTACGCCACCATGGAGCGGGCTGTCGAGGACCTCTTTGCCCATGGCAGCGTGACGTCCGTGGCCGAAACGCTGGCGATGATCGATGGCATCGGGGCCGAGGAAGTGCGCAAGGTCTTCGAGCGCATGCTGGCCCACCCTCCAGCGGTGGCCATCACCGGCAAGGGCGCCAATGCCCGGACCGTGCGGCAGCTGGCCGCAGGCCTGGCGGCCTGAGCCGGCAGCGCGCGATCAGCGGCTAGCGGCCAGCGGCCAGCCGCAACACATGGCGCTTTTCCCGTTGTCATGGAATTGGGGGAGCGGACTGCGGCGCGTTCCATTGCCGCTTGAGGTAGTGCGACTTCGGGTGCTCCTGCAGGAACACGCAGCACTGCACCCACGCCGCTGACTCCGGGTGCGCGTCGACGGCGCGCGAGAGATGCTCGAACACGGCCTCGGCCATGGCCGAGCACATCTGCGGCGGGCGCGGGTTGGTCAGCGTCAGGGTGGCGATCAGTTGCTGCGCGTGGGGGTCGTCGCCGCACAGTCCGACGGCGATGGGGGCCACGCGCGACTTCAGGTCCGCGAGCCGTGCCCATCCGCGCTCGGCCAGCGCAAGGTGCATGGCGTGCAGGACCGGCTCCCACTGGATCGACGGGAGCAACGATGGCGATACCTCGATGGCGATGTGCGGCATGGGGCGGCGCCTTCAGTCGAGCTTGATGCCGACTTCGCGGATCAGCGTCTGCCAGCGTGCCCGCTCGCTGTCCAGCAGGCGTGCGAATGCCTGGGGCGAGTTGTCGATGGGCACCGAGCCGAGTTCGGCCAGCCTGTCCTGCGTGGCCTTGGCCGCCAGCGCCGCGCCCATGTGCTTGACCAGCCAGGCCTTGCGGTCGGCCGGGGTCGCGGCGGGCGCGAGAAAGCCGTACCAGCCGCTGATCTCGGCGTCCACGCCGGATTCCTTGAGCGTGGGCACGCCGGGCAGCGCGGGAATGCGCCTGGCGGACGTCACGGCCAGCGCCTTGAGGCGCCCGCTTTGCACATGCTGCAGGATGGCCGGCGTGGCTTCGAACACCATCTGCACCGTGCCGCCCAGCACGTCGTTGAGTGCAGGCGCGGAGCCGCGGTAGGGAATGTGCAGGATCGAGGTGCCGGTCTGGCGCTTGACGAGTTCTCCCGCCAGGTGCTGCGGCGTGCCGTTGCCGGCGGATGCGTAGGAGAACTTGCCCGGGTTCTTGCGCAGCCATTCGAGCGCCTCCTTGGCCGTGGTCGCCGGGAAGGAGGGATGCACGGCCCAGATCAACGGCACCGAGGCGGCCCATGCCAGCGGTGTGAAGTCCTTGGCCGGATCGAAGTTGAGCCTGGAGTACAGCGCCGGGTTCGCGGCCATGGGGCCGAGTGCGCCCAGCAGCAGCGTGTAGCCGTCGGCCTCGGCGCGTGCTGCCGCCTCCGTGCCGATGTTGCCGCCCGCACCGCTGCGGTTGTCGACGATCACCGTGCTGCCGCTGTCCGACTGCAAGGCATTCGCCATCAGGCGGGAGACGGCATCGGTGGTCGCACCTGCCGGATAGGGGCAGATGATGCGGATGGGCTTGGAAGGGAATGCCTGCGCGCGCGCCGAGGGGCTTGCGCCCAAGGCTGAAATGGCCGTCGCCGTGCTGGCGTACTGAAGGAAGTTGCGTCGTTTCATCGGTGCTCTCGTGACCAGAGTTGTCTCGTGGCCGTAGTGTCGGCAGGCCCTTGTTTCTTCGCAATTCGCATTTTCTGGCCGCGCCTATCGGATAATCCGATGGCCATGTCCGCACGCAGCCGCGACCCCCTCGATCTCGTCTCATTGCGCCAGTTGCGCTACTTCGTGTCGGCGATGCGGGCGCACAGCTTCAGTGCGGCATCGCGCGATGCCTCGATCTCGCAGGCGGCGCTGTCGGAGCAGATCGCCTTGCTGGAATCGACCCTGGACGTGCAGCTGTTCGACCGTGCGAGCGGGCGCGCCGTAGCCACTGCCTCCGGACATGAGCTCGACCGCCGGGTGTCGGCCTGCCTCAGTGAGCTGCAGGCGGCGCTGCGCGACGTGCAGGCGCGTGCGAGCACCGTGGCGGGCCTGGTGCGCATCGGCCTGGTGCAGTCCTACGCGGGATGCTGGGTACTGCCCGTGGTGCGCAGGGCCCAGGCGCAGTGGCCGCAGCTGGCGATCGCACTGCGCAGGCGCACCGCACAGGCCTTGGTGGAGGGCGTGTTGCGTGGCGATTTCGATCTCGCCGTCAGCTTCGATCCGGAGCCGCATGCCGATCTGGAGATCCTGGCCTGCTTCGACGAGCCGGTGGTGGCCGTGGGATTGAAGCCCCGCCGGCGGCGACGCCTGCTGGAGCTCAGCGAGGTCGCGAACCACCCCCTGGCCTTGCTGCCAAGCGAATACGCCATGCGCCGCCAACTCGACAACGCCTTTGCGGCGCAGGGGCTGAAGCCGGGCGTGCATCTGGAGTCCGATACGCTGGAGGACCTGGTGCATGCCGCCCGTGAAAACGGCATGGTCGCGCTGCTCAACGGTGCCGCGGCAATGAGCCTGGACGTGCAGGACGCAGTCCCGTTGGCCGAAAGAAATCTGGGCCGGCAAGCCTGCCTGGTGCGCTCGCGCAGCCGTCACCACGGCTTTGCCGCCCAGTACGTATGGGACCAGCTGTCGGCGGCAACCCCCACGCTGCCGCCAGCGTGGGGGCGGCGCGTTGCAGCCGCGCGCTAGTCGTCGGCCGGGTCCGTTCCGCCCAGGCCCGTACCGCCCGTCAGGGCACTTCCTTCAGGCCCACCAGTTGCAGGGGGCGTGCCAGCAGTTCGTCGAAGCGTTTCTCGAACGCCTTGAAGTACGGCATGCTGAAGTGCGCATCCAGCGCTGCCTGGTCCCTGAATGACTCCCGCATGTAGAAGGTGCCGGGGGTGTCCGCCAGTTCGAACAGCGTGTAGTCCAGGCATCCGGCCTCTTGCCGGGTGAATGGCACCAGCGCGCGCAGGGCGTCGCGCAGTTGGTCTTGCTGGCCGGCCTTCGCCTCGAGGATGGCCAGGTTGAAAATGGTCTCTGTCTTCATGGCTCAGCCCCAGTTCTCCAGCACCACCTTGCCGCGCGCCTTGCCCGACTCGATCAGGGCATGGGCGCGCTTGAGGTTGTCGGCGTTGATGCTGCCGAAGCGCTCGGCCAGCGTGGTGCGGATCAGGCCGGCATCGACCAGTGCGGCAACCTCGTTGAGCAGGCGGTGCTGGCCGATCATGTCGTCGGTGCCGAACAGGGCGCGGGTGAACATCAATTCCCAGTGCACCGACACCGACTTGCGCTTGAGCTTGGTGATGTCCAGCGACGCGGGATCGTCGATCAGGCCGAATTTTCCCTGGGGCGCGATCGCCTCGACGATCTGTGCGAAGTGCAGGTCGGTCTGCGTGAGGCTCACGATGTGGTCCACCGTGGGAAAGCCGATGCGCTTGAGTTCGTCGGCAATCGGCTGGCTGTGATCGATCACGTGGTGGGCGCCGAGCTCCTTGACCCAGGCCTGCGTCTCGGGCCGCGATGCGGTGCCGATGACGGTAAGGCTGGTCAGCCGCGTGGCCAGCTGCGTGAGGATGGAGCCCACGCCGCCGGAGGCGCCGATGATGAGCAGCGTCTTGTGGCTGGGGTGCTTGCCCGGCGCGATGCCCAGGCGGTCGAACAGCATCTCCCACGCGGTGATGGCGGTCAGGGGCAGGGCCGCCGCCTGTGCAAAGTCCAGCGACTTGGGCGCGTGGCCCACGATGCGCTCGTCCACCAGGTGCAGTTCGCTGTTCGTGCCAGGGCGCGCAATGGAGCCGGCGTACCAGACGCGGTCGCCCGGCTTGAACAGCGTGACTTCGGGGCCCACGGCCTTGACGATGCCGCTGGCATCCCAGCCCAGCACCTTGTGCGTTTGCCCCTCGGCGGGCGCGCCGCTGGCGCGCACCTTGGTGTCCACCGGATTGACGGACACGGCCCTGACTTCGACCAGCAGGTCGCGGCCGGTGGCCACGGGATCGGGCAGGGTGATGTCGATCAGCGATTCGGGTTGGCTGATGGCCTGGGGCTTCTGGTATCCAACGGCTTTCATGGTCGTGCTTTCAAAGGTTGAGGAAGAGGGGAGAGCAGGGAGGGCTTCAGGCGGTGGCGAGGGCTGCGTAGTCCGAGTAGCCGCGTGCGTCGCCGCCAAACAGGGCCTTGGGATCGAATGCGGCCAGCGGCGCCTGGGCGGCGTAGCGCGCCGGCAGGTCCGGGTTGGCAATGAAGGGGCGGCCGAAGGCGACGAGGTCTGCCAGGCCCTCGTGCAGGATGGCTTGGGCGCGCTCCGCGTCGTACTTGCCCGCAACGATCACCTTGCCCTGGTAGGCGCGGCGCAGCGCGTGGCGGAAGTCTTGCGGAATCTCGGGCGCATCGTCCCAATCGGCTTCCGACAGGTGGATGTAGGCCAGGCCGATTTCGTCGAGCCTGCTGGCCAGATGCAGGATGGTCTCGATGATCTGCGGGCAGTTCATGTTGCGCTGCGTGATGAAGGGCGCCAGGCGGATGCCGGTGCGCTCGGCCCCGACCTCGCCCGCCACGGCGGCCGCGACCTCTTCGGCGAAGCGCGTGCGCTGGGCGATGCCGCCGCCGTAGGCGTCGGTGCGGTGGTTGGAGGTGGTGCGCAGGAACTGATCTATCAGGTAGCCGTTGCCGCCGTGGATTTCCACGCCATCGAAACCGGCACGCATCGCATTGGCCGCGCCCCTGCGGAAGTCGCCGATCACGTCCTGGATGTCCTGTGCGCTCAGTGCGCGCGGCACGGGGCAGTCGACCATGCGGCCGACACCGTCGTCGCCGACCACCCAGACCTGCGCTTGGGGCGACAGCGCCGAAGGCGCGACCGGCAGGCCATCGGGGTGAAAGCTGGCATGCGACATGCGGCCAACGTGCCACAGCTGCAGCACCATGCGCCCGCCGGCGGCGTGCACCGCGTCCGTGACGCGGCGCCAACCGTCCACCTGCGCCTCTGAATAGATGCCGGGGGTGAAGCTGTAGCCTTGGCCCTGGCGGGAGATCTGGGTGGCTTCCGAGATGATCAGGCCGGCGCTGGCGCGTTGTGCGTAGTAGGTGGCCATCAATGCATTGGGCACGTCGCCTGGCTGGCTGGTGCGGCTGCGCGTCATGGGGGCCATCACCATGCGGTTGGGCAGGCTGAGCGGGCCGAGCTGCAGGGGGCGAAACAGGGGCGTGGAGGCGGTGGTCATGCGGTTCCTTGGCGGAGCTGTAGAGGTGTTGGGGCGGTGGCGGAAACCCGGTTCGCAAGTCGTCTGGGCATGGAGCGATGTTGACCTGGGCGTTTCAATTGAAAAAGACCCGCAAGACTGAAGGCGGCTTCAAAAGAAATTTGACGATGAGGTCCAGGCGCGGCCCGCACAACACCCGGGCGGATGGCCGTGCAGCGCCTGCCTGGCTACCATCTCCCCCATGAAGACCCAATACTTCGCCGCCACCTCACTCGACGGATTCCTGGCCACGGAGGACGACTCCCTGGACTGGCTGTTCCCGCTGGGCGACATGCAGGCCACGGGCTACCCGGAGTTCATTGCCGGCGTGGGCGCGCTGGCCATGGGGTCCGCCACCTACGAATGGATGCTGCGCCACGCGGACGCGGTGGCCAGGGAAACCGGGGCGGCGTGGCCCTATACGCAGCCTGCCTGGGTGTTTTCCAGCCGCACGCTGCCTGGTATCCCGGGTGCCGATATCCGGTTCGTCAGCGGTGATGTGCGTGCCGTGCATGCGCAGATGCAGGCTGCGGCCGGCGGGGGCAATCTCTGGATCATGGGGGGCGGAGACCTGGCGGGGCAGTTCTACGACGCGGGCCTGCTGGACGAGATGATCCTGAGCGTGGGCTCGGCCACGCTGGGCCGGGGCAAGCCGCTGTTTCCGCGCCGGGTGCTGCATCCGGTGCTGCGTTTGTTATCCGTGCGGCAGATTGGCGAGGGCATGGCGGTGCTGCAATACGAGGTGCGCAAGAGCACGGCCTGACGGGCTCCCTGATTCGGTCTGCGCGCCGCTCAGTTCGCCTCCCCGCGCCCAGGCGCCGTCATGCCCGGAATGTATTCATTGGAGATGAAGCTGCGGCAGCGGTGCATGAAGGCTTCCACCACATGGCGGGGCTTTTGTTCGCGGGCCCAGGCCAGGCCCAGTTTCATGGGGCGGTGGTTGCCGTTCAGGTGCAGGTTGACGATCTTCTTGCCGTCCAGCGCATGGGAGTTGCGCGGGCGCACGTTGACCAGGGAGTAGCCCACGTCGTTGGCGACCAGGGAGCGCACCACGTCGGGGCTGGCGCTGCGGGCCGCGATCAGGGGCGAGACGCCGGCTTCGCGGAACAGCGACATGAAGTATTCACGGCTCAGGGGCAGGTCCAGCAGGACCATGGGCAGCTGGGCCAGCGCCTCCAGCGTGGTGGAGCGGTGGTTGGCCAGCGGATTGAGTTCGCTGACGATGACCATGGGCGGCAGCTGGGCCAGGGGCTCGAAGCAGATGTCCGATTCGGCCACCAGCAGGTCGTAGGTGATGGCGACATCGATCTGCGCGGTGCGCAGCTTGTGGATCAGGCCTTCCTGGTGGTCCTCGATCTGCGTGACCGTGGCCTTGGGGTGGGCGCGCGCGAATCCCTGGCACAGCTCGGGGGCGACCATGGCCGCCAGCGTGGTGAAGCAGCCCACGCGCACGGGGCCGCGCACCTGGCTTTGCGCGCTGCTGGCCACGTCGTACAAGGCCATGGCCTGGTCGAGCAGGCTGCGGATCTCCCGCAGGACTTCGGCGCCTGCGGGCGTGACGGACAGGCCTTGCGCATGGTGGCGCACGAACAGCGGCACCTGCAGCTCGGCCTCCACCTGGGTGATGGCCGATGAGATGGACGAGGGTGAGACGTGGATGCGGTTGGCGGCCTCGGCAATGCTGCCGAACTCGCCCGCTGCCACGCAGTATTCCAATTGTCTGAAGGTCAGTCGTGTCAGCACGGTGTGCAAGAGGTGGAGAGGGGGAGGGCGGCCAGGGTGATCCGCCGCGTAGTTGACCAAGCGGCGGACCGCGCTGCAAGAGGCCCTTCCCGCAAGACGCCTGCATTGTGCGGCGGTCGGGCCCCGGCAGCCTTCAGTCGCTGGCGTTGTGATTGCGAAACCATTGCGCCACCGCACCGTCGCCCTGGGCCGGCGCCTGCGTGGCCTTCACGCGGTCCGTCAGACCGGCGGACTTGCCCACGAAGTCCAGCGGCGCATCCCAGTTGAAATGCCGGTACACGGCCGCCGTCTGGGCGTAGGGCGGGCATTGCGCAAACAGCTGGAAGCTGAGCCGGTGGCCGGCGTGGTCGGAGTCGAGCAGGTCGCGCGCATAGGCCAGCAGCCTGCGGCGGTCGTCGGCCTGCCATTGCGGGCCGAGGGTGTAGAACTTGCGCAGCCAGGGGCCGGTTTCCTCGTTCTCGAAGCTGGCGTGGTCCGGCGTCAGGCAGACCTGGCCGCCGCACAGCTCGCGCACGGTGTTCATCATGTGGTGCAGCTGGCCGGTGGCCAGCGACCTTCCCGTGAACAGCAGCGACTGGTTGGGCATCATCAGCCCGGCCGGGCTGCGCTCGGCCAGCGCGATGGCGGCCGTGAGGTGGGCGTTGATGCCTTCGCGGTAGCAGGCCAGGCCGGCCAGCCTGTCCTGCACGGCCTGCAGCTTCTCCACGCCGGTCTGGCGCGCGTTGTGCAGGGCCGTGCCTATCAGCATGTCGGCCAGCTTCAGGCTGCGCTGCAGGAAGGTGAAGGCCGAGTAGCGGTGCAGTGTCTCGCGCAGGAAATGGGCGGCCCGGGTGTGGCGGTAGAACAGCACGTTCTCCCAGGGAACCAGCACGTCGTCGAAGACCACGATGGCGTCCACTTCGTCGAAGCGATGGCTCAGCGGGTGGTCCTGGGCCGATGCGCGGGCGGCCAGGCCCGGGCGGCAGATGAAGCGCAGGCCGGGCGCGCCCAGGTCGCAGATGAAGCCTATGGCGTATTCGGACTGCGCCGCGTCGCCCCAGTGCGCCAGCCCCGGCTTGGTGAAGGCCTGGTTGGCATAGGCGGCAGCGGTCTCGTACTTGGCGCCGCGCACGATGACGCCTGCATCGGTCTCCTTGACCACGTGCAGCAGCACGTCGGGGTCCTGGTCCTGCGGCAGGCGCGAGCGGTCGCCCTTGGGGTCGGTGTTGGCCGATACGTGGAACAGGTCGCCACGCACCACGCGGCGGATGTGGGTGCGGATGTTGGCGGAAAAGCGCGGGTCCAGCTCGTTGAGCACGTCCTGGCCGTCGAACAGCGACCACATCTCGCCCACGCTCTCGTCGCCCACGCGCATGACCACGCCGCCCATGTCCTCCAGCAGCAGATCGGTGGCGCGGCGCTTGTCCCACCAGTCCTGGCGCGTCAGCGGCAGCTTGTGGGCGATGGGGTGGCGCTCGCCGTCGCCTTCGTCGTAGGTGAGCGCGTCGCGCAGCGCGG
The DNA here is from genome assembly GCF_018437695.1 of Delftia sp. WY8. Classification (NCBI taxonomy): domain Bacteria; kingdom Pseudomonadati; phylum Pseudomonadota; class Betaproteobacteria; order Burkholderiales; family Comamonadaceae; genus Delftia; species Delftia sp. WY8. The sequence continues at coordinate 781,511 of NZ_CP049795.1, read as the reverse complement.
CCTCGTGCTGCAGGTCGTACATGCGTGCACGGATGTCCACCAGCGGCTTGAACATGGGGTGGGTGGTCACGTCGTTGACGCGCTCGCCGTTCATCCAGACCCGCCGGCCATCGCGGATGGAGTCGCGGTACTGGCTGCCTGTCCTGATCATCAGCGGCTGGCCCACTTGCCGTCTTTGACCTCGTGCAGTTGCAGCTCCACGGGCACCTGCGTCTGGCCGTTGGCATCAAAGGTCACGGTACCGGTCACGCCGTCGTAGCGTATGGCGCGGATGGCCTTGGCCACGGCCTGCCGGTCCTTGGTGCCTGCCGTCTTGAGCGATTGCAAAAGGATGCCGGTGGCGTCGTAGGCGTACTTGGTGTACGGGCTCTCGGAGTCGGCATAGCCCTTGGCGGCATAGGCGCGGCTCATGGCGTCCAGCCGGGGGTTGGTCTGCGATTTGGGCGTGCCGACGATGGTGCCGTCCGCGGCCGGGCCGGCGATCTGGATGAGCTGCGGATCGAAGATGCCGCTGATGCCCAGCATGGGCTGCTTCATGCCCAGCTCGGCCATCTGCTTGCGCACGATGCCGGCCTCGGTGATCACGCCGCCGAAGTAGACCGCGTCGGGGTTCAGGCTCTTGATCTTGGTGAGGATGGAGCGGAAATCCGTGGTGCCCACGGGGTAGCTTTCCTCGGCCACCACGCTGCCTTTTTCTGCCTTGTAGAAGCTGCCGAACGAGGCCAGGTTGGCGCGCCCGTAGTCGCTGGTGTCGGCAATGATGGCGATCTTTCTTGCGCCCAGGCCCGTGGCGGCCCAGGCGGCCAGCGGCTTGTTCTCGTTGACCAGGGTGGGCGTCACGCGCGTGGTGTTGGCGAAGTTCTGGTCGGTGATCTTGGGGCCGATGGCGCCCCAGACGATGAAGGGCATCTGCACGCGGTTGAACACCGGCAGCGTGGCCAGGGCCACGGGGCTGTTCCAGTGGCCTATGGCGCCCACCACGTCGCGGTCGTTGACCAGCTTGAGCGCGGCGGACACGCCGGTCTGCGGGTCGGAGGCATCGTCCAGCACCACGCCCTCCACCTTGAACGGCACGCCGGCCGTGGCATTCCACTGGTCGATGGCCAGCAGGAAGCCGTTCTTCGCGCCCAGGCCCTGCTGTGCGTTGCCGCCGCTGACGGGGCCGATGAAGCCCAGCTTCACGGTGGACTGGGACCAGGCCGCGCCGCAGGCCAGCGTGGCGGCGGCCAGCGCCAGGGCGGATGCGGCAAGGCGCCGGCGCGATGGCAGGAGGGCGGTGGTTGTCGTGAAGGCTTGCATGGTCGGTCGGTCCTGTTCGGGTGAAGACGAGGGGCAGCCATGGCGGCCCGGGCGGGGCCCGGGGCGGCGGGGCGCCACGGTGCATGGCGGGCTGGCCGGCGCTGTCTGGCAACGCCGCCGGATCAATGTATCGCCGCACCGGCCCGGGACTGGATCGCGTTTTCCGAAGCAGCGCCTCGGCAAAAGCGACGCAGGTTTTGCGCGGTTTCTTGCTTCAATGGCTGCGTGACATGGAGACAAGCGAAGCCCCGCCAACCCGGCCGAACCCGACACAAGAGGAACCCTATCGATGCATGACGCGCTGTTCCAGCAACTCATCAACTGGCTGACCCTGGGCTGCATCTACAGCCTGCTTGCCCTGGGTTTCAGCCTGTTGTTTGGCGTGCTGCAGGTGATTCACTTTTCCCATGGCGACGTGGCCATGGTCGCCCCCTTCATCGCCCTGGCGGCCGTGCAGGCCCTGGCCGCCGCGCTGGGCGGCTCGGCCCCCTGGCTGGTGCTGGGCCTGGCCTGCCTGGTGGCCATTGCGGCGGTGGGAGGGCTGGGCGTTGCCCTGGACCGGCTGGTGATCAGCCGCTTTCGCAATGCGCCGGCCATGATGCCGCTGGTGGCCACGGTGGCGCTGGGCATCGTGATCCGCGAGCTGATCCGCCACCTGTACCCGCAGGGCAGCAATCCGCACGCGTTCCCGGCGATTGCGCAGGGGGCCGTTCCCACCCCGTTCGGGCCGCTGCCCCTGATCAGCGTGGTCTCGGTGCTGGTGGCGGTGGCGCTGGTGGGCGTGCTGCTCTATGTGCTGCACCACACGCCCATGGGCATGCGCATACGCGCCGTGTCACAGGACCGCGAAACCGCGCGGCTGTTCTCGATTGCGCCGGGGCCGGTGTTTCGCAACACCTTCTTCATTGCCTCGGCCACCGGCGCGGTGGGCGGCATCTTCCTGGCCAGCTATGCGGGCGTGGTGCGCTTTGACTTCGGCGTGCAGGCGGGGCTGATCGGCTTTTCCGCCGCGGTGGTCGGCGGCCTGGGGCGGCTGGGGGGCGCCATTGTCGGCAGCCTGCTGATTGCGGCCATCGAGACCATCGTGCAGGGCTATGTGCCCAACGGCACCTCGTACCGCCTGGTGTTCGTGTTCGCCCTGGTGATCCTGGTGCTGATCTTTCGCCCCGCCGGCCTGTTCGGCGTTCAGAAAATGGAGAAGGTGTGATGCAGACAACGACGATACAGGCGCCGCCGCAGGCGGCACCACGGAGTGCGGGCTCTGCCGCCATCGTGCTGGGCGTGGCCCTGGCGGGCGCCGTGCTGCTGCGCCAGTTCCTGCTGGCCGAAAGCTGGATCACGGTGCTGGCGCTGCTGGCCTGCTTTGCCGTGGCCCTGGTCGCGGTGCAGAAACGCCCGCTGGTGGAGGACCGCATCGTGGCCGCCTTTGGTCAGTGCAGGCCGCTGGCCGTGGGCACGGGCGTGGTGCTGGCCCTGGTGTTTCCGTGGGTGCTGGGCGGTGACAGCTACGCCATGCACCTGATGATCATCGCCTGCCTGTACGCGGTGCTGGCGCTGGCGCTGAACTTCCAGCTGGGCAGCGCCAACATACCGAACTTCGCCACTGGCGCGTCCTACGGCATCGGCGCCTATGCGTCGGCCCTGCTGGCCATCCACTTCGGCGTGAGCTTCTGGATCTGCCTGCTGGTGGCCGCCGCCGTGGCCACGATCTTCGGCTTTCTGCTGGGCCTGCCGTCCATGCGCACCCGCGACAGCTATCAGGCGCTGGTGACGATCGCCTTCGGCATCGTCGTGCACCAGCTGCTGATGAACCTGGAGTGGACGGGCGGCGCCAACGGCCTGGTGGGCATTCCTTCGCCCACATTGTTCGGGCATTCGTTCAACGACCCCATCACGCTGTGGGGCCACAGCCTGCCGGGCCAGGCCAACTTCTACTACGTGGCCGTCGCCCTGCTGGGGCTGGCCATCGTCTCGGCGCAGCGCCTGCACAGCTCGCGCGTGGGACTGGCCTGGAATGCCCTGCGCGACGACGAGATCGCCGCACGCGCCTGCGGCATCAACGTCACCTGGTTCAAGGTCAAGGCCTTTGCGGTGGACGCCTTCCTGGCGGGCTTCGCGGGCACGGTGTATGCGTTCTATGTGAGCTTCATCTCGCCGGACAACTTCACCTTCCTGGTGTCCGTGACCATCATGACGCTGGTGATCGCAGGCGGCATGGACAACACGCTGGGCGTGATCGTCGGCGCCTTCCTGCTGACCATGCTGCCGGAGAAGCTGCGGGCGTTTTCCGACTACCGCATCCTGTTCTACGGCCTGGTGGTGATCGCCTTCCTTATCATCCGCCCGCGCGGCATCTTCCCCCAACGGGTGCGCAACCATGAGCATTGATTCCCATCCCACCCACCATGCCGCGACCGCAGGCCCGCTGGTCCTGGAGGGGCGTGGCCTGACCATGCGCTTCGGCGGCCTGACGGCGGTGCAGGGCGTGGACATCCACCTGGCGGCGGGCGAGGTGCTGGGCATCATCGGGCCCAACGGCGCGGGCAAGTCCACCTTGCTGAACCTGCTGACCGGCATCTACCAGCCCACCGAGGGCGAGGTGCTGCTGCAAGGCCGCTCGCTCAAGGGCATGGCCGCGCACGACATCGCGGGCGCCGGCATTGCGCGCACCTTCCAGACCAGCCGGCTGTTCGGCTCGCTGAGCGTGCTGGACAACGTGATCATCGGCATGCACGCGCGCACCCGCTGCGGCGTGCTCACCGCGCTGCTGCGCCCGGCCGTATCGCGCGCCGAGATGAAGCGCTGCGCCGAGCGCGCCTGCGCGCTGCTGCAAAGCGTGTCCAGCGACTTGCACCAGCGTCGCAACGTGCTGGCCAGCAGCCTGCCGCAGGCCGACCGCCGCCGCCTGGAGATTGCGCGCGCCCTGGCCGCCGAGCCCCGCATCGTGCTGCTGGACGAGCCCTCCAGCGGCATGGACGACCGCGACACCGATGCGCTGATCGCCGACATCCAGCGCCTGCGCGAAGGCAATCCGGCGCTGGGCTTCATCATCATCGAGCACGACATGCGGCTCATCGCCACCTTGCCGCACCGCGTGATGGTGCTGGACTACGGGCGCAAGATCGGCGACGACAGCTTCGAGGCGGTGCGCCGGCTGCCGCGCGTGCAGGAAGCCTATCTGGGCAGAAAGGCCAGCCATGCTTGAACTGGACTCCATCAGCACGCGCTATGGCGTGGTGAACATGCTCAACCAGGTCTCGCTGCAGGTGCCCGAGCACAGCATCGTCTGCCTGCTGGGCCCCAACGGCGCGGGCAAGACCACCACCTTCAAGGCGATTGCGGGCCTGCTGCCCGTGCACCACGGCGCCATCCGCGTCATGGGCCAGCCGCTGGCGCGCATGCGCACCGAGGACCTGGCCGGCCTGGGCGTGGGCTTCGTGCCCGAAGGGCGGCGCCTGTTTGCCGAGCTGACCGTGCAGGAGAACCTGAAGATCGGCCACGACGCGCTGCGCCCGCAGCAGGGCTTTGCCCAGGCGCTGGAGCGCGTGGTGGCCCTGTTCCCCCGGGTCGGCGAGCGCCTGTCGCAGGCAGCGGGAACCCTGTCCGGCGGCGAGCAGGCCATGGTGGCGCTGGGCCGCGTGCTCATGGGCGAGCCGCGCCTGGTGGTGATGGACGAGCCCACGCTGGGCCTGTCGCCCAAGCTCATCGAGGAGTACTTCGAGACGGTGCAGCGCATCCACAGCCAAGGCATCACCGTGCTGCTCATCGAGCAGAACGCTGAGGCGGCGCTGTCCATCGCCCACACGGGCTATCTGCTGCTCAAGGGCCAGCTGGTGGCCTCGGGCACGGCCAGCGAGCTGCTGGCCAACGACGTGGTGAAGCACCTGTACCTGTAGCGCCGCACGGGCGGCCTTCACCTCCTTCCCTTTTTTGTTGCGGACCACACCAAGGCAGTCGGCACCGCGCCGATGCGGGACGGCCTGCGCCTTTTTTTCCTGAGAGACCCACACCATGACAGCTGAAATCCAAACCATCAACACGCTCGTGGTCGGCGCCGGGCAGGCCGGCATCGCGGCCAGCGAACACCTGAGCCAGCTTGGCGTAGAGCACCTGGTGCTGGAGCGCCAGCGCATCGCCCAGGCCTGGCGCACGGGGCGCTGGGACTCGCTGGTGGCCAACGGGCCGGCCTGGCATGACCGCTTTCCAGGCCTGGAGTTCAAGGGCGACCGCGACGGCTTTCCCGGCAAGGACGAGGTGGCCGACTACTTCGAGGACTATGTCCGCCAGATCAAGGCGCCCGTGCGCACCGGCGTGGAGGTCAGGCGGGTCACGCGCAACCAGGGCCGGCCGGGCTTCACGGTGCAAACGTCCGAGGGCGTGATCGAGGCCCGCAACGTGATCGCGGCCACGGGGCCGTTCCAGGTGCCGGTGATCCCGCCGATAGCGCCAGCTGCGCCCGCCGATGGCCGCCTGCTGCAGATCCATTCCGCGCACTACCATCGCCCCGCGCAGCTGCCCGAAGGCGCCGTGCTGGTGGTGGGCGCAGGCTCCTCGGGCGTGCAGATTGCCGATGAGCTGCAGCGCGCGGGCCGCAAGGTGTTTCTCTCGGTAGGCGCCCATGACCGGCCGCCGCGCGCCTACCGAGGCCGTGATTTCTGCTGGTGGCTGGGCGTGCTGGGCGAATGGGATGCGGCCATTGCCAAGCCCGGCCGCGAGCATGTGACCATTGCCGTCAGCGGCGCGCGCGGCGGCCACACCGTGGACTTTCGCGCGCTGGGCCACCAGGGCATCACCCTGGTGGGGCTGACCGAGTCCTTCGCCGATGGCAGTGTGCGCTTCCGGGACGACCTGGCCGAGAACATCGCCAACGGCGACGCCAACTACCTGGCCATGCTGGATGCGGCCGACGACTACATCCGCCGCAACGGCCTGGACCTGCCCGAGGAGCCCGAGGCGCGCAGGCGCCTGCCCGATCCGGAGTGCATGACCCATCCGCTGCGCGAACTCGACCTGGCTGCCGCAGGCATCACCTCCATCATCTGGGCCACGGGCTACAGGGTGGACTTCAGCTGGCTGCAGGTGGACAGCTTCGAGCCCGGCGGCAAGCCACGCCACCACCGCGGCGTGGGCCATGAGCCGGGCATCTACTTCCTGGGCCTGCCCTGGCTGTCGCGCCGTGGCTCGTCCTTCATCTGGGGCGTGTGGCATGACGCCAAGTTCGTGGCCGACCACATCGCCAAGCAGCGCCGCTACAGCGACTACGACGCCGCCGCCCGCAGCAGGTAGCAGGTAGCAGGTAGCGCGCTCTGAGACACCTTCCCATCCACCCCCTGCAGGAGCCAGACCATGCCCACCCATACCCGCATCCGCATGTTCAACACCAAGGACACCTATCCCAACCAGTCGCTGGACAACGACCTGTGCCAGGCCGTGCGCGCCGGCAACACCGTCTATGTGCGCGGCCAGATCGGCACCGATTTCGAGGGCAACCTGGTCGGCCTGGGCGATCCGCAAAAGCAGGCCGAGCAGGCGATGAAGAACGTCAAGCAGCTGCTGGAGGAAGCGGGCAGCGACCTGTCGCACATCGTCAAGACCACCACCTACATCATCGACCCGCGCTACCGCGAGCCCGTCTACCAGGAAGTGGGCAAGTGGCTCAAGGGCGTGTTTCCCATCTCCACGGGGCTGTGCATCTCGGCCCTGGGGCAGCCGCAGTGGCTGATGGAGATCGACGTGATCGCGGTCATCCCCGATGACTGGCAGCCGCCGGCCAGCGCCTGAACGTCGACCACAGCAAGCACCTGGTACAGCCGCATCGGCAGGAGGAAGAAACCATGACTTTTTCGATTGTGGGGCGCTGCGAGCGCACCGGGCAGCTGGGCGTGGCCATCAGCTCGTCCAGCATTGCGGTGGGCGCGCGCTGCCCCTGGGTGCGCGCGGGCGTGGGCGTGGTGTCCACGCAGAACATCACGCTGCCCGCCCTGGGCCCGCGCGTGCTGGACCTGCTGGAGCAGGGCGCCGACCCCCAGGCCGCGCTGCGCCAGGCGCTGGACGACGGCAGCTGGCCCCAGTACCGCCAGGTCACCGTGGTGGACGCGCAGGGCCGCACCGGCGTCTTCAGCGGCAGCCAGGCGCTGGGCATCTTCACCAGCGCCGTGGGGCGGCAGTGCGTGGCGGCGGGCAACCTGCTGGCCAGCGAACGCACCATCGAGGCCATGGTGCCGGCCTTCGAGCGCAGCGCGGCGCTGCCGCTGGCCGAGCGCCTGCTGGCCGCCATGCAGGCCGCCATGGCCGCAGGCGGCGAGGCCGGGCCCGTGCATTCGGCCGCGCTCAAGGTGGCGGGCGAGCACAGCTGGCCCATGGCGGACCTGCGCGTGGATTGGTCGGAGCACGATCCCATCGGCGCGCTGCAAGGCCTCTGGGCCGCCTACGCGCCGCAGATGCAGGACTACCAGACGCGCGCCATCGATCCCACGGCCGCGCCCAGCTACGGAGTGCCCGGCGATGAGTGAGGCGGGATGGACTGCCTGTCGGCATGTAAGTGCCGCATCAAATTTTTGGAGAGATCCGGATCTGGGCAACAGGCTTGGGGGCGGCACACTCCAGCGAAAGTTTTTGCGCAGCGCCCAGTGATCCCAGTTTGTCGAGTTCCGTGAGGAAGTCTTTGGCCAGCGCCATCTGGGCCTGGGTGTAGTCGATGCGACTGGCCAGCTGTGTCCAGCGCTCCACAGGAGTGGTCTTGTACAACGCTGCGCTCCCTGGCTGCATGGTACCGAGGAAGGTGGCCAGGCGGGTTTTCTGGTGCTTGGTCCATCCCTGGCCGTTCTGGGCCCCGTCCGGATGGAATCGGTTGATCAGGCGATGCGCCGCCATGCTGCCTGCGTTGCCCAGCGCAGCGATGGTTTCCTTGGGCATGTCCAGGTTCAAGCCTCCTTCATTCTCACGCAGGCTGATCTGCACGATGCGGTCCTTGAAGCTCGGATAGGTGAACTGGATTTCGTCGCGCCAGTTCTGCATGGTGTTGAGGATGCTGACCAGGAAACCCGCCAGCCCGGGAAGAGGTTTCTCGTCCTTCGGGCTCGTCCAGGGCCGCAGGTGGCCGCCGCCGTTTTCTGGCAGATAGATACGGCCGCTCTGGTTGTCCTGGATTTCTGGAGTCTTGATCTCGATGTCGGGGTGCTTCGCCTTGAGATTGATGGCGAAGGTCGGGTGTCCTGGAAGCAGTGCGTCGAACATGTGCAGTGGGATATTGCTTCCGATGCCGCCGTCGGAGAACCAGATCCGGGTGGCCTGTAGAGTTGCCTTGGCAGGTTCCCCAGCCTTCTTGGCCGCCCGCACGCGGTCTATCTCAAGCTGGTTGCCCTTGCGGCTGAAATCCACGGCATACAGAGGAATCGCTGACAGCAGCAAGGGGAAACTCAGGCTCATGCGCACGGCGACGACGACAGGAAGATCGGCGCCATGAGGAAGTCGATGCAGGACTCTCGCATTCGTGCCCTCGCCAACCTGGATGTTGGTATCAGGTGCATAGGCTTCGGGAGCAATGCCACACTGCATGTCAGCCCGAACGGCAGTCCTTGCCAGCCAATCCATCACGCGCTTTGGGAAGTAGTCTTTCAGCTCTTCGGGGTCGTAGCACAGCGGTGGCATGCCTTCGCGAAACGGGATGCCGTAGATCATGTGCTGGCTGACAGCGCTGGTCATGACCTCCAAGTTGATATTGCGCTCCTTCTGGAGATCGCCGCCCCAGAGGTCACCGAAAGTCAATGGGTGTTCGCGCTGCTTCAATCCGGCCAAATCATCGAAATACGTGGTCAGCCAGTCCGTGAGTCCGGGAGAAGTACTTTCGGAATCCGGTGGGGTCGGCATTGTTCTTCCGCTGCAAAAACCATAGCGGTTGCGATGCAGTCCTGCCAGCAGGCTGCGAGCAAAGAGAAAACCGACCAGTGACAAGATGAAGGCCCAGGTCAGCACGGCACATGCCAGCAATGACAATCCAATCCCGAACAATGCGCAGTGCCAGGCTAATCCACTGACCAGCTTCAAGCCGATGACCAACAGCAGGTATATGCCCACACACGCGAGGAGCATAGAAAACCGGGAAACGGCAGACGCAGCAGCGCAACGCCACAAGGCTGTCCCAACCAATACCAGGGCGCAGAGGGACGTGCCGGTAGCCATCCAGAAATTCACGTTGCCTGACAGGGATTGGATGAGTGGTCCCAAGAGGACAGCACCGATCAGAAGCAACGCCAGCACCGCAACGATTTTGCCCGTGAGCATGCGTATGAGCATGTCGATGATGGCGGAATGGGGCTTCTTGTTCAGCACCTGTAGCAAGACATCGAAATGCTGCCGCAGATCGGGGGACGGCTGGAACAGGCTCAACAGCCGAGAGCGCTTGCCCGGCGCCACGGTCTCCCCGAGTTCCTCGGGCAATTGTTTCAGCCGTTCGAATGAGCAGGTCTGCCCATTCTGGCGGCCATATTCAGCAGCGGCACAGGCTCCAGCAGCGATTGCCCCGGCAGATGTCCCGCCAATACTCTTGAACTGATAGCGCTGCGACAGTTCATAGATAAGTTTGGGATAGACCACACCACTGGTGATTCCACCTTTCATGACAAGGTCGCAAAGTGGCTTTTGCGGATTCAGTGTCTCGCCTGTCCAGGTCGTATCGCGAAAGGGTGTTGCGGTCATATGTGCCTCCGCTGGCATTGTGCATGGACCGCATGGTTTATATGGCCCAAGATGGGCACGGTCTGGCCATGCCCTGCTCGGATGGAAAAACTCCCGCCGCATGCTCCCATGCGTCTGTCCAGGCCTGCCACGGATCGCCAGTCCCTGGAGACGGCGATCGGGTTATCGGCGAGCACACCTCTGCGCCGTGGGCTGTAGTGCCGCTACGCCAGCGCGGCGGCATTGATGCCCGGTTGCCTTGCTCTTCTCAGAACCCTTGCGATACCCCCAGGTCCAGGGCCGTGCGCCCGCCGGCACTCGCATCCCGCCGGTATCCCAGGCTGGCGTTGAGCGTGGTGCGCGGCGACAGCGCATGGTCCACGCCCAGCGAGGCGAATCGGCTCGTGGAGCCGTCCAGGCGCTGGTGACCATAGCCGGCCTTCAGCGTGGTCCGTTCGATGCGGTAGGTCGCGCCCAGCGTGGTGGCGCGTGATGTGCACGCATTGCGGGCAGCTCGGCTGTCAGCCAGGCGCACGCTGTCGCTGTGCTGCTCGCCAGCATTCTCGGCGCTGTGGATGGCGCACCGGCTGCAAGGACTGTGTGATGGCGTGCCGCTCAACCTCAGCCCCTATGTCCGCTCCCAGATCGCTGAGCATGTGGACTGGAGCGTGTGGCTGGCCCACCATCGCCTGGACCGCGAGGCCGGCCTGCCCGGCGGCGGCCACTACTTCAATGCCAACGACTACAACCTGCTGATCCCGATGGTGCTCAGCGACCAAGGCGTGGCCCTGGGCTGGGACCATCTGGTCAGCCCGCTGATCGCGCGCGGGCTGCTAATCCGCCCGGTCTTGCAGGAGCTGGTGCTGGAGGAGTCCAGCCACTATCTGCTCTGCCGCGAGGACAAGGCGAACGAGCATGCCATGGGGTGCTTTCTCAGCTGGTTCCTGAAGCGGGGTGGGTTGGCTGCACGGGGATGAAACCCGGCCGCAGGACCAGGCCTTGGGGGGGCGGAACAGGCGGCGATCCGACGCGTCGCGCTCAGGGCTTGACCTGCGCCTGCGGAAACACCCGCGCGCACAGGAAGTCCACCAGTGCCCGCAGCTTGGGCGAGGGGTGCCTGCTGGCGGGCCACAGCACGTGGAAGACATTGGTGTGCTCCATCCAGTCCGCCAGCACGGGCTGCAGCCGGCCGTCGGCCAGCGGCTCGCGGATGGAAAAATCCGGCAGGTAGGCGATGCCCAGGCCCTGCAGCGCAAAGCACAGCCGGGTTTCGATGTTGTTGCAGATCATGGAGGTGGGCAGCTGCAGCTCGGGCGCGCCCGCTGCGCGCCGCAGCACCCAGGGCTCCAGCTTGCCGCTGTGGGGGTAGCGGTAGTGCAGGCAGCTGTGCTGCAGCAGATCCTCGGGCACCCGGGGCGTGCCGCGCTGCGCCAGATAGCCGGGCGAGGCCACCAGCAGGTAGCCGAAGGCGCCCAGCCGGCGCGCGGACAGGCGTGAGTCGGCGGGCGCGCCCGTGCGCACCACGGCATCGAAGCCTTCCTCGATCACATCCACCAGCTGGTCCGTGAAGTCCAGGTCCAGCTCGATCTCGGGATAGGCGCGCATGAACTCGCCCAGCACCGGCAGCACCAGCGAGCTGACCAGGGGCAGGCTGACCCGCAGCCGGCCACGCGGCGCGGCGCTGGCCTGCGACAGCTCCAGCTGCGCGGCCTCGATCTCGGCCAGGATGCGGCGGCTGCGCTCCAGGAACAGCGTGCCCTCGGCCGTCAGCGTGATGCTGCGCGTGCTGCGGTGGAACAGGCGCACGCCCAGCCGGTCCTCCAGCCGCGCCACGCTCTTGCCGATGGCCGATGCCGAGACTCCCATCAGCCGGCCTGCCGCCACGAAGCTGCGGGTCTCGGCGACCTGCACGAACACCAGGAAACCGTTGAGGCTGTCCAAGGCCACTCCTTCATTGCGGACAGAAAGCTCCGCATAACCCGGAAATCTACCCCACTTTTTCTTTAATCGAGGGCTTTCTATCGTCAGGACCCTGTTCATTGATCCCGGGAATTCCCATGACGATTGCTCTTTCTGCGGCATCTGCTGCACCCGCTGCGCTGCCTGCAGCCCCGTTGAACTCGCCCCTGTCCGACCGCATCCAGGCCGTGGTCCGGCAGGCGCTTGAGGCGCAGCGCCTGGTCGGCACCGTGGTGCTGGTGGCGCGTGGCGGCGCCCTGGTCCACCGCCAGGCGGCCGGCTGGGCTGACCGCGAGCGCGGCCTGCCCATGGCCGTGGACACGGTGTTCCGCCTGGCCTCGGCGAGCAAGCCCATTGTTTCGGCGGCGGCCCTGGTGCTGGTGGCGCAGGGCCGGCTCGGTCTGGATGAGGGCGTGGACCGCTGGCTGCCGCAGTTCCGGCCCCGGCTGGCCGATGGCCGGCCGGCGCGCATCACCGCGCGGCAGCTTCTCAGCCACACGGCGGGGCTGGGCTACCGCTTCTTCGAGGCCGACGCACAGGGCCCTTATGCGCTGGCCGGTGTATCGGACGGCATGGATGGCTCGGGCATCAGCCTGGCGGAGAACCTGCGCCGCATCGCCAGCGTGCCGCTGCGGTACGAGCCCGGCACGGCCTGGGGCTACTCGCTGGCCACCGATGTGCTGGGCGCCCTTATCGAACAGGTGCACGGCAGGCCGCTGGAGCAGGCCGTGCGCGACCTTGTGGCCGGGCCGCTGGGCATGGCCGATACCGGCTTTGCGGTGACCGATGCACTGGCCGCACGGCGCGTGGCCACGGCCTATGTCAGCGATGTGCCGCAGCCCCATCCGCTGGCCGAGGGCGAGACCGTGTCGCCCTTCGAGGGCGCCATCGGCATCCCGTTCAGCCCGGCCCGCATCTTCAATGCGCGGGCCTTTGCCTCGGGCGGCGCGGGCATGGCCGGCACGGCCGGCGACTTCCTGCGCCTGCTGGAGGCCCTGCGCCAGGGCGGCGGAACGCTCCTGCCCGACGCGCTGGTCGCCGAGATGGCGCGCGACCAGACGGGCGGGCTGGAGCTGCCCGATGCGCCCGGGTTCGGCTTCGGACTGGGCTTTTCCGTGCTGCGCGATCCGGCGCTGGCCGCATCGCCCGAGTCGGCGGGCACCTGGCGCTGGGGCGGGGCCTATGGGCATTCCTGGTTCGTGGACCGGGCGCAGGAGCTCAGTGTCGTGGCCTTCACCAACACCTTGTACGAGGGCATGTCGGGGCGCTTCGTCAACGATTTGCGCGACGCGGTCTACGGGGTTTGTGAGGTCCACGGGGCTTCGGGAGAGCCGCAATGAACGGAACAAGCCAGGACCGCCTGCCCGTTGCCTCCCTGCTGGCGCTGGCCATGGCAGCCTTCATCACCATATTGACGGAGGCGCTGCCGGCCGGCCTGCTGCCGCAGATGGCCCAGGGCCTGGCCGTGACCGAGGCCTGGGTGGGCCAGACCGTCACCCTCTACGCCATAGGTTCCCTGGTGGCCGCCATACCGCTGACGGCCGCCACGCAGGGCATGCACCGCCGCCCCCTGCTGCTGGCGGCGATCGCCGGCTTTGTCGTCGCCAACACGGTCACGGCCTTGTCCACGCACTTTGCGCTGACCCTGGTGGCGCGCTTTCTGGCGGGGGTCTCGGCCGGGCTGCTTTGGGCGCTGCTGGCCGGCTACGCGGCACGCATGGTGCCCGGCCATCTCAAGGGCCGCGCCATCGCCATTGCCATGGTGGGCACGCCGCTGGCGCTGTCGCTGGGCGTGCCGGCCGGCACCGTGCTGGGCCAGTGGGTGGGCTGGCGGCTGTGCTTCGGCCTCATGAGCGTGCTGGCGCTGGCGCTCATGGTCTGGGTGCGCGCCCGCCTGCCCGACTTTGCGGGGCAGGCGGCAGGCCGCCACCTGCCGCTGAGGCACGTGTTCACCCTGGCGGGCGTGCGTCCCGTGCTGTTCGTGGTGCTGGCCTTCGTGCTGGCGCACAACATTCTCTACACCTATATCGCGCCCTTCCTGGCGGTGGCGGGCATGGCCGCGCGCACGGACCTGGTGCTGCTGGTGTTCGGCGCCACCTCCGTGCTGGGCATCTGGATCACCGGCGTGCTGATCGACCGCCACCTGCGTGCGCTCACGCTGGCCAGCATTGCGCTGTTCGCCTTGTCCACGCTGATGCTGGGCGTGGCCGCAGATGCGCCGGCCCTGGTGTATGCGGCGGTGGCCGTCTGGGGCCTGGCCTTTGGCGGCGCCGCCACGCTGCTGCAGACCGCCATTGCCCACACGGCGGGCGAGGCCGCCGACGTGGCGCAGTCCATGCTGGTCACGGCCTGGAACCTGGCGATTGCCGGCGGCGGCATCGTGGGCGGCCTGCTGCTGGCGCGCATGGGCGTGGGCGCCTTCACGCCCGTGCTGCTGGCGCTGCTGGGCGCATCGCTGGCCGTGGTGTGGGCGGCCAGGCGGCATGGGTTTCCTGCGGTGTGCAGGTAGGTAGGGAGGGAGCAGGGCGCGGCCTGGCCGCCTCAGGGGAACTCAGAGGTGCCAGGCTGCCGCTGAAGCGCTTCATTGTGCTGGCCCAGCCAGCCCAGCAACTGCGCCTTGTCCATGGGCCGGGCAACGTGATAGCCCTGTCCCTCCTGGCAGCCCATGGTGCGCAGGGCCTGCCAGGCGCTGGCGTCCTCTATGCCTTCGGCCAGGACCTGCAGGCCGAGCTTGCGGCCCAGCTGGGCGATCATTTCGGCGATGCGCGCTTCCTGTGATTCGCCAAGCTGGCGCACGAAGCTGCGGTCGATCTTGATGCGGTCCAGCGGCAGGCGCTCCAGGTAGCTCAGCGAGGAGTAGCCGGTGCCGAAGTCGTCGATGGCAATGGTCACGCCCAGCGTGCGCAGGGCGCTGAGCGTGGCCTGCAGCAGCTGGGTGGGCAGCACGGCCACCGACTCGGTGATCTCCAGCTCCAGCTGCGCGCCCTGCAGGCCGTGCTCGGCCAGGGCATGGCGCACCGTCTGCAGGAAGCCCGGGTCCTGCAGCTGCACGGTGGAGACGTTGACGGCCATGCGCCGGGGCGCGCGGCCGGCGTCCAGCAGTTCGCGCATGGTACGGCAGGCCGTGGCCAGCACCCATTGGCCCAGCGGCACGATGAGGCCCGAATGCTCGGCCACGGGAATAAAGCGGTCGGGCGGCACGAAGCTGCCGTCCTGCCGTGGCCAGCGCAGCAGGGCCTCCAGGCCGACCAGGGCATGGGTTTCCAGGTCCACCTGGGGCTGGTAGACCAGGAAGAGCTGGGCGCCGTCGATGGCCGCGCGCAGGTCGGACAGCAGCAGGGCGCGGTCGCGTGCCTCCATGCCCATGTGCTCGGAGTACTCCAGCAGCTGGCCCCGGTGGTCGCGCTTGGCGCGCTTGAGGGCGATGGTGGCGTCCTTGACCAGGTCGGTGCCGGCCTGGCGTTCACGGGGCAGGTGCACGTAGCCGCAGGTCAGCGAGACCTTGTGCGGCACGCCGTCCACGGCCAGGGGCTGGCGCGCGCAGTCCAGCAACTGGCCCAGGGCCACTTCCCTTGTGGGGCCCAGGATGCCGAAGGTGTCCGAGCCCACGCGCGCCAGCAGCACGCCGGCGGGCAGGGCGCCGGCCAGGCGGCGGGCCATGGCTTCGAGCAGGCGGTCGCCGAAGCGGTGGCCCATCACGTCGTTGGTGGCGCTGAAGTCGTCGATGTCCACCAGGGCCAGCACATGGTCCTGCGTGCCACGCCACACGCATTCGTCCACTTTTTCCACGAAGTGGGCGCGGTTGGGCAGGCAGACCAGGGGGTCGAAGTAGGCGGACTGGTGCAGGCGCTCCAGCAGGCCGCGGTTGTGCAGCAGCGTGCGCAGGTTGGCGCAGAAGACTTCGAGCAGCTGGCGGTCCAGTGCGCTGTGCGAGGCTGGCGCATCGATGAAGACGGCCATGTCCTGCTCGTCGCCCCGGCCTATGTACAGGGCCACGCCGCGCTGCACGCCATAGATGTTGCGGCGGGTCTGCAGCGCCTGGCGCAGCAGGCGCAGCCCGCGCGAGGCCAGCACGGTGGCGATGGGCTGGTCGATGAGCCGGGCGAACGGCCCCGTGGCCGCGAGCACGCGGTAGGGCTCGGCCGGGTGCGTGCCCTCCGAGCAGACCAGGCCTTCGCTGGCCACGCCCAGCAAGGTGGCCAGCTGGGTGATCACGCCGCGTGCGAAGGCGTGCAGGTTGGTTTCCTCCAGCAGCGAGGCGCTGGAGCGCACCATCAGCTCCAGGCTGCGGCGATTGGCCTCGATGGCGCACAGCTGCTCGTAGGAGCGCACGGCGGTCACCACGATGGCCAGCAGGCGGTCGGGCGTGAGTTCGGTCTTGGTGCGGCAGTCGTTGATGTCGTAGCGCAGCAGGGTTTCCAGATCGGGCGCCTGGCCCGGGCGGCCGGTGCGCAGCACGATGCGGCTGTTGCGCAGGCCGGCCGTGTAGCGGATGAAGTCCACCAGGTCCAGGCCGGCGCCCGTGCCGTCGGTCACGGCGTCGAGCACCACCACGGCCAGGTCCTGCTCGCTGCGCAGCAGGTTGCGTGCCTGCGTGCCAGAGCGGGCGTAGAGGAACACCAGCGGCCGGCCGAACAGGGTGTGGCCTTCCAGCGCCAGGCGGAAGGCGGCGTGTACGTCGGGGTCGCTGTCCACGATCAGCACCCGCCATTCAGGCCCGGGCACGGGCGATGGCGGGGGCGGCTGCAGAGCCGGCTGCAGCGGGGCGGAAGCAGGGGCGGGCGCCCTGGGCGCCCGTGCGCGCATCACGAAACTCATGCCTCAGCCCTGTCTGTGTCCGCGCCGCTCAGGCCGTGGCATGGTCTGCCGCGCGCACGACCTGGTTGCGCCCGCTGCGCTTGGCGGCGTACAGGGCCTCGTCGGCCAGGCTGTAGGCCTCGTCGAAGCGGCCGCCGCTCGGGCGCCAGCTCACGCCGAAGCTGGCCGTGATGCAGCTGGCGTCGGGCAGGCCGAAGGGATGGGCCTCGATGGCTGCGCGCACCTGCTCGGCCACGCGCACGGCGCCGTCGCTGTCGTGCTGGGGCAGCAGCACGGTGAATTCCTCGCCGCCCACGCGGCCGATGTGGGCCGTGTCCGGCACGGCGGCCTTGAGGCAGCGCACCACGCCCAGGATCACGCTGTCGCCCACGGGGTGGCCGAAGCTGTCGTTCACGCGCTTGAAGTGGTCTATGTCCAGCACGATCAGGGCCAGGCCCTGCTGGGTGAAGTGGCGGTTCACGCGCTCGATGATGGCCGCGCGGTTGAGCACGCCGGTCAGCGGGTCGTGCGTGGCGCGGTACTCCAGCTCGCCGGCCAGCTCCTGCAGGCGCTGGTTGAGCTGGGTCATCTCCAGCTCGGCCCGGTCGCTGCGGCGCACCAGCCGGCGCGTTTCGCGCAGCAGGCGGTCATAGGCGGCCAGCAGCGCGCCCAGGGCCTGGTGGCAGGCCCGGGCGCCGGCCTCCTCACCCAGCTCGTGGGCCGCGCGGGCCGCCAGCAGGGCCCGGTGCTCGGCATCGAAAAGATCTGCAGGAGCGGCGCAGGCGGCGGGTGCTGCCACGGTGTCCATCACGCGGCCTTCACGGGATGGCCGGTGAAGGCAATGGCGGCAAAGTCGTCGCGCAGCTCCTCGCCGAATTCGCAGATGGTGTCGTCTTCCTCGTCGTAGTACCAGTGCAGGGCCACGGTGCGGCCGGCCTCGGCGGCCTCGCTCAGCGCCTCGATGAGGTTGAACAGCATCTTGGTGCTGGAGCTGTTGAAGTAGGCCAGCGCGATGTGCACCTGGATCGGTGCCTGCTGCTGCGCGGGCTGCGCCAGGGCCAGGTAGTCCTGCAGGCGGGTGAGGATGCCACCATAGAAGGCGGCGGCGTTCTCCGGATAGGACTCGCCACGCAGGTGCAGCGTGTGCGTGTCGAACCGGAAGTCCACTTCCGGGGAGCTGGGGGTCGGAGCGATGTAGAGGTTGTCCATGCGTGATCTCGGTGCGTTGTCCGTGCCTGCGCGCCCGGCCTGTCCAGGTCCGGTGCCGGAGCGTTCCTGGCTGGCCGGTGCGGCTCAGAGCGTGGCTTTCAGGTAGAAGACGGGACGACCGTCCACGGTCTGGGCGGGATCGAAGTCGAACTGCAGCGGCTCGCGCGCATCGCGGGCCAGGGTCAGGAAACCCATGCCCGCGCCCTTGCTGCCTTCGGGCGCGTCGTCGCGCAGCGACTGGCGGCAGGCCTTCTTGATCTCGTCCAGGGTCATGCTGCGCAGGGCGTCGAGCTTGGCGCGCAGCGCCTCGCCCATGCCGGGCTCGATGGGGTTGGCGCACAGCAGCACGAAGCTGCCGTCGTCCTCGCGGCGGATGCAGACCGCGCCGTGGCGCAGCTCGCCATCGTCCTGGTGGGGCGGGGTCAGTGCATCGGCCGAGTAATGGATGATGTTCTGCGCCATCTCCACGAAGGACGAGAACAGCTTGCGCCGCGTGGGGCCGGGCACGCCGGCCACTTCCAGCTGCAGCCGCACGGCCTCGGCCATGGCCGCGACGATGTTCTGCGAGAAGTAGCCCACGTAGTAGAAGATCACCTGGTGCTGGCGCGCCAGGTGGAAGAAGCTGCCGTACTTGTCGGCGATCTGTGCTTGGGGCATGGGAGGCATTCAGGTTCTGAAGCAGAAGAAGGTCAGGTCGTCACGGCGGTGGTGCTCGCCTTGCCAGGCCTGCAGGGCGTCCAGCAGGGCGCGGTTGATCTCGGCGGGCGTGCGGCCGGCCTGCTCCAGCAGCAGCTCGCGCAGGCGCTTCTTGCCGAAGGTGATGCCGCGCGGGCCGCCGACCTGGTCGATCAGGCCGTCGGTGGTGGTGAAGACCAGGGTGCCTGCGGGCAGCTCCAGGCCGATGTTGTTCCAGGCGAAGTCGAATTCGCTGTCCACATAGCCCACGCCCTTGCGCTGGCCGTCCACCACCTCCACCGCCTCGGCGCCGGGGCGCAGCAGGAACAGCGACAGGCGCGCGCCTGCAAAGCGCAGGCGCCGGTGCGCGGGCTCGAACCAGAAGCAGGCCGCGTCCAGCCCGTCGTCCGAGCCCGGCGTGCCGTCCTTGCCGTCGAGCTGGCCCAGCATCTGCTTGACGCTGCGGTTCACATGGCCCAGCAGCGCGGCCGGGTCGCGCGGGCCGTGTTCCTTGATGGCCTGGCCCAGGCTGCTGGTGGCGATCAGCGTCATGAAGGCGCCGGGCACGCCGTGGCCCGTGCAATCGGCCACGGTGGCAAACCAGCCGTCGCCGTCCTGGCTGAACTGGTAGAAGTCGCCGCCGACCACGTCGCGCGGCTCCCAGACCAGGTCGGCGCCGGGGCAGGCGCGTGCCAGGGCCTCGCGCGAGCTGCGCAGCAGCGACTGCTGGATCACGCTGGCGTATTCGATGCTGTGCATGATCTGGCGGTTGCGCGCCACCTGCATGTCCGCCACCGCACGCATCAGCTGCAGGCCGTGGCCCACGCCGGCGAACAGGCCGCCGCGCGTGATGATGAAGCCGTCGGTCAGCGCCTTTTCACCGTACTCCACGGTCTTCACGGTCAGGGTGTCGATGTCGGTGGAGGCGTCGACCACCAGCGGCTCCTTGTCCATGAAGGCGATGCAGCTCTTCTTGCCGTACAGCTCCATGCGAAACGGTTTGCTGAACTGCGACAGGAAGATGCTGCGGTTGATCAGGCCGATGGGGCGGTCGCCCTCCACCACGGGCAGGCTGGCCAGATCGCGGTGGCGCGTGAAGACCTCGAGCACCTTCTCGTTGGTCTCGTCGGCGGTCATGCAGGGGACGGGGGTGCACAGGTCCGCGGCGCTGGGTGGGCGGAAACGGGGCCGGGAATCGCTCAGGTAGGCGCGGGACTCATCCATGGAATGCACATCGCAAAATTGTTAGGGAATGTTACGATTTCCCTGTTTCAGTTTTGTGACGCGGATGGGCCTGAGGGGCAGGCACCTCTTTGGAGGACTGTGAGCCGACAGCCTTCGTCCTGGCGCGGAATGGCCGTTCGCGGCCTGGGGCTGCCGTCCATGCAGGCCATCGGGGTGGACAGGCAGCCTCGCTTCAGCTCAGGCCTTCGGCGCGCTGCCTGACGGCGTCCTCGTGCAGCGACTCGCTGAGCTGGTCGACCACGATGGACCACGACGCATCGGCCTTGAGCTGCTCTGCCAGGAACTGGCGCTGCGCATCGCTCCAGTAGGGCGCATCCACCACATCCACATCGGCGGCCAGCTGGTGGGCGCGGATGAAGTCGGCAATGGCCTGGTCGCTGGCATCCAGGCCCAGCTGCAGGAAGAGATTGGACATGCGGACGACGGAGTTGTTCATGGAGGCGTGTTCGGTGCGTGTGGGATCAAAGGGAGCCGGCGGGCCGGCCGCAGGAAGGGGCCAGGGCGCTATCTTCCCCGATTTGCAGGGCGCCGCAGGCCAGTTGCGGCAGCATGGCAGCGCGGGTAGGTGCAGGCTGACAGCCTGCCGCGCTCCGGGCCAGCGCGCGCCCGTCGACTGCCCCACTAGCATGGGGACATGAGCACTGCTTTCCCCGATCCCGCATGCCCGCCGACCTGATCGTGGCCCGTCCCGAAGGCCTGTACTGCGCGGCCGGCGATTTCTACATCGACCCCTGGCGGCCCGTGGACCGGGCCGTGATCACGCATGGCCACTCCGACCATGCGCGCGCCGGGCACGCCCATTACCTGGCCCATGACGACAGCGCAGGCGTGCTGCGCGCACGGCTGGGGGCGGACATCACGCTGCAGACCCTGCCGTATGGCGAAGCCATCGATCACCACGGCGTGCGCATCTCCCTGCACCCGGCCGGCCATGTGCTCGGATCGGCCCAGGTGCGGCTGGAGCATGGCGGCCAGGTCTGGGTGGCCTCGGGCGACTACAAGACCGAGGCCGACGGCACCTGCACCCCCTTCGAGCCCGTGCGCTGCGACACCTTCATCACCGAATCCACCTTCGGCCTGCCCATCTACCGCTGGCCCCGCCAGCCCGAGCTCATGGCCGACATCAACGCCTGGTGGCAGGCCAACGCGGCCCAGGGCCGGCCCTCGGCGCTGCTGTGCTATGCCTTCGGCAAGGCCCAGCGCATCCTGCATGGGGTGGACCGCCGCATCGGCCCCATCGTCGTGCACGGCGCGGTGGAGCCGCTCAATGCCGTGTACCGCGCAGCGGGCGTGGACCTGCCGCCCACGCTGCGCGTGACCGACCCCGGCGTGGATGCACAACGGCTCAAGACCGCCCTGGTGCTGGCGCCGCCCTCGGCGCAGGGCACGCCGTGGATGCGCCGGTTTCCCGGCCATGCCGATGCCTTTGCCAGCGGCTGGATGCAGCTGCGCGGCACGCGCCGCCGCCGTGGCGTGGACCGGGGCTTCGTCATGTCCGACCATGCCGACTGGCCCGGCCTGCAGTACGCCATTGGCGCCACGGGCGCCGAGCGGGTCTTCGTCACCCACGGCAGCGTGGCCGTGCTGGTGCGCTGGCTGCGCGAGCAGGGCCTGGATGCGCAAGCCTTCCAGACCGAATACGGCGATGAGGACGAGGCTGCCGCCGCCCAGGCTGCACCGGATGAGGCGCCCGCCCCATGAAGGACTTCGCCGCCCTCTACCGCGCGCTGGACGCCAGCACCGCCAGCCGCGACAAGCAGGCCGCGCTGCAGGCCTATCTGCGCGCCGCCGCGCCTGCCGATGCGGCCTGGGCCGTCTATTTCCTGGCCGGCGGCAAGCCGCGCCAGCTGGTGCCTACCAAGGTCTTGAAGGAGCTGGCGCGCGAGGCGGCCGGCCTGCCCGAATGGCTGTTCGACGAAAGCTACGAGGCCGTGGGCGACCTGGCCGAAACCATTGCGCTGCTGCTGCCGCCACCCGGTGACGCGCACGACCTGGGCCTGGCCGCCTGGGTCACGGACCACCTGCTGCCGCTGCGCGGCATGGCGCCCGAGGCGCTGGCGGACACGCTGCGCATGCAATGGGCGCGGCTGGCGGCCGATGAGCGGCTGGTCTACTTCAAGCTGATCACCGGCGCCTTCCGGGTCGGCGTGTCGCGGCTGCAGGTCACGCAGGCGCTGGCGGCCGTCAGCGGCGTGGATGCCAAGCGCATCGCCCAGCGGCTCATGGGCTACACCCACATCGGCGCGCGGCCCGGGGCGGCCGACTACCTGCGGCTGGTGGCAGGCGAGGAAGAGGGCGATGACGCGCATTCGGGCGAAGCCCGTGGCCACCCCTATCCCTTCTTCCTGGCCCATCCGCTGCAGTTGCCGCTGGAGCAGTTCGACGCCGTGCTCGGCCCGCCGTCCCAATGGGTGGTGGAGTGGAAATGGGACGGCATACGCGCCCAGATCGTGCGGCGCGGCAGCGGTGACGCGCTGGGCACCTGGATCTGGTCGCGCGGCGAGGAACTGGTGAGCGAGCGCTTCCCCGAGCTGCAGGCCATGGGCGATGCCTTGCCTGCGGGCACCGTGATCGACGGCGAGATCGTCGTCTGGGCCGCGCAGCAGGGCGAGGCGCCCGCCCATGTGCGCCCCTTTGCCGACCTGCAAAAGCGCATAGGCCGCAAGACCCTGGGCCCCAAGCTGCTGCGCGAGCTGCCTGTGGTGCTGCTGGCCTATGACCTGCTGGAGGAGCGCGGCCAGGACCTGCGCGCGTTGCCCCAGCATGAACGGCGCGCGCGGCTGGAGCGGCTGGTGGCTACCGTGGCGCATCCGGCACTGCTGGCCAGCCCCGTGCTGCAAGGCGACAGCTGGGCCGCCCTGGCCGAACTGCGCGAACAGGCCCGTTCCCTGGGCGTGGAGGGCATGATGCTCAAGGCCCGCGATGCCGCCTACGGCGTGGGCCGCACCAAGGACAGCGGCGTGTGGTGGAAGTGGAAGATCGATCCGCTGAGCGTGGACGCCGTGCTCATCTACGCACAGCGCGGCCACGGCCGTCGCGCCAGCCTCTACAGCGATTACACCTTTGCCGTCTGGAACGCGCCGCCTGGCACCGAGGGCCGCGCCCTCGTGCCCTTCGCCAAGGCCTATTCGGGCCTGACCGATGCAGAAATGGCGCGCGTGGACGCCGTCATCCGCAAGACCACGGTGGAGAGCTTCGGCCCCGTGCGCAGCGTGCGGCCCACCCTGGTGTTCGAGCTGGGCTTCGAGGGCATTGCGCGCAGCGCACGCCACAAGAGCGGCATTGCCGTGCGCTTTCCGCGCATGCTGCGCTGGCGCGAGGACAAGCCTGTGCAGGAGGCCGACTCCATCGACACGCTGGCCGCCCTGCTGCCGCATTCCGACCCTTGATCAACCCTTGACCGACCCGCGACCCACCCGCGACCCACCCTTGACGCACCGCGCCATGGCCACCCGTTCCCCCCACCCCCTCGCCACCGCCTGGCTTGCCGCACGGGGCTGGAAGCCCTTTGCCTTCCAGCGCGCCGTGTGGAAGGCGCTGGCCCAGGGCCACAGCGGCCTGCTGCATGCGACCACGGGCGCAGGCAAGACCTATGCGGTCTGGCTGGGCGCGCTGCAGGCCTTTGCGGGCCCGCCGCAAACCCCGATGCCGGCGCACACCGGAAAACGAAAACCGGCCTCCGCCCCGCTCACCGTGCTGTGGATCACGCCCATGCGCGCCCTGGCGGCCGACACGCTCAAGGCGCTGCAGACGCCCTTGGAGGCGCTGGCCCAGGACCATCCCGCGCTGGCGCGCTGGACCGTGGGCGCACGCACGGGCGATACGGGAAGCGCCGAGCGCAGCGCGCAGTCGCGCCAGCTGCCCACCGTGCTGGTCACCACGCCAGAGAGCCTGTCCCTGCTGCTGGCGCGGGCCGATGCGCGCGAGCTGCTGGGCTCCGTGCGCCTGGTGGTGGCCGATGAATGGCACGAGCTGCTGGGCAACAAGCGCGGCGTGCAACTGCAGCTGGCCCTGGCGCGGCTGCGCGGCTGGAGCCCGCAACTGAGTGTCTGGGGCATGTCGGCCACGCTGGGCAATCTGGACGAGGCCATGCAGACCCTGCTGGGCCTGGACGACCATGGCCAGCCGCGGCCCGGCGTATTGGTCCAGGGCCAGGTGGACAAGCGCCTGGTGGTGGACACCTTGCTGCCCGACCGGCCCGAGCGCTTTTCCTGGGCCGGCCACCTGGGCCTGGCCATGCTGCCGGCCGTGGTGCGCGAGCTGGAGGCCACGGCCGGCTCCACCCTGGTCTTTGTGAATGTGCGCTCCCAGGCCGAGCTTTGGTACAAGGCGCTGCTGGAGGCCCGGCCCGACTGGGCCGGCCTGCTCGCCATCCACCATGGCTCTTTGGACCGGGGTGTGCGCGAATGGGTGGAGGCCGGGCTCAAGGCCGGCACGCTCAAGGCCGTGGTCTGCACCAGCAGCCTGGACCTGGGCGTGGACTTCCTGCCCGTGGAGCGCGTGCTGCAGATCGGCTCGGCCAAGGGCATCGCGCGGCTGCTGCAGCGCGCGGGACGCTCGGGCCATGCGCCGGGCCGGCCCTCGCGCATCACCCTGGTGCCCACGCACAGCCTGGAGCTGGTGGAGGCCGCCGCCGCCCGCGCCGCCGTGCGCGCGCAGCAGGTGGAAATGCGCGCCAGCCCCCGCCAGCCCGCCGACGTGCTGGTGCAGCACCTGGCCACCGTGGCCCTGGGCGGCGGTTTCGTGCCCGATGAGCTGTATGCCGAAGTGCGCCGCACCGTCGCCTACGCCGGGCTGGCGCCTGCGGTCTGGCAGTGGTGCCTGGACTTCGTGCACCGGGGCGGCCCCTCGCTGGCCGCCTATCCCGACTACCAGCGCGTGCGGCCCGACGCGGAGGGCATCTGGCGCATGCCCGATGCGCGGCTGGCGCGCAGGCACCGCGCCAACATCGGCACCATCGTCAGCGACGCCAGCATGAGCGTGCAGATCCTGCACGGCGCGCGGCTGGGCAGCATGGAAGAGAGCTTTCTGTCGCGCCTGTCGCCCGGCGATGCCTTTGTCTTCGCGGGCCAGGTGCTGGAGCTGGTGCGCATCGAGGACATGACCGCCTACGTGCGCCGCGCCGCCAGAACGCGGCCCACCGTGCCGCGCTGGGCCGGCGCGCGCATGCCGCTGTCCACCGTGCTGGCCGACTTCGTGGTGCAGCAATTGGCGCTGGCGGCGGCGGGCGACTACCACTCGCCCGAACTGCGCTGCGTGCGCCCCCTGCTGGAAGTGCAACAGCGCTGGTCGGCCCTGCCCACGCCCGCTACGCTGCTGGCCGAAACCCTGCGCACGCGCGAGGGCTGGCACCTGTTTCTCTATCCGTTTGCAGGCCGCCATGCCCATATGGGCCTGGCCAGCCTGCTGGCCTGGCGCGCCGCCCAGGGCGAGACGGGCACCTTCTCCATCGCCGTCAACGACTACGGGCTGGAGCTGCTGAGCGCCACCGAGCGCGACTGGGCCGCCATGCTGCCCGAGCTGCTGCGCGCCGAGCCGGCCCAGGCCGTGGCAGTGCCCGGGCGCGTGTCCGCCAGCCAGGCGGTCGCCACGCGCAACACCGCCAATGCGGACGGCCACTGGGACCAGGCCGCCGACGATGCCCACCTGGCGGGCGAGGAGGCCCATCAAGCCCGCCATGCCCTGCTGCACGAAGTGCTGGCCAGTCTCAACGCCACCGAGATGGCGCGGCGGCGCTTCCGCGAGATCGCCCGCGTCTCGGGCCTGATCTTCCAGAGCCACCCGGGCGAGCGCCGCAGTGCGCGCCAGCTGCAGGCCTCGTCACAGCTGTTCTTCGAGGTGTTTCGCAAGTACGACGACAGCAACCTGCTGCTGCGCCAGGCCGACGAGGAAGTGCTGAGCCAGGAACTCGATGTCGCCCAGCTGCTGGCCGCGTTGCGCCGCATGCAGGCGCAGACGCTGGTGGTGAGCGCGCTGCGCCGTCCCAGCCCGTTTGCCTTCCCGCTCATGGTGGAGCGCTTTCGCGAAAAGCTCACCAACGAGCATCTGGCCGACCGCATCGCGCGCATGCTGGCCCAGCTGCACGAGGCGGCAGACGCCGGCGGTGCAGCCAGCGAGCCGCGCACGCAGGACCTGGTCCCGCCCGATCCGCCGCTGCGTCCACGGAAAAAACCCAAGGCAGACCAGCCCCCCGCCGTGGACGAGGACACGGCCGCCGTGCGCCGCACGCTGGATTTCTCGCTGCAGGCCACCGATGGCCCCGAGGCCGATGCCGCCAGCCGCCGCCCGCGCCGCGTACGCAAGCCCTCGCGGCCCTTGCCGCTGCTGTAGAACCATTGCACCGCTGATGAAAGGCCACGCACCGTTGCCAAGTCCTGTTTCCCCCGACGCCCTGGCCGGCAGCCTGGGCATGTTCCTGGCCGGCGAGCCCGTGCACCTGCTGGCCCAGCATGCGCTGTGGTGGCCCGCCCAGGGCACGCTGTTCATCGCCGACCTGCACCTGGGCAAGGCCGCCACCTTCCGCGCGCACGGCATTCCCGTGCCGGCGGGCACCACGCAGGGCAACTTGGAGCGGCTGTCGGCCCTTCTTCTGGGCCTGCCCGTGCGGCGGCTCGTGGTGCTGGGCGACTTCCTGCACGCGGCCGAGGCACGCAATCCTGCCGTACTGGCTGCACTGGCCCGCTGGCGCAGCCGCCATGCGGCCGTGGAACTGGTGCTGGTGCGCGGCAACCATGACAGCCATGCAGGCGATCCGCCGCCCGCGCTGGGCTTTGCCATCGTGGACGAGCCCTGGCACCTGGGGCCGTTCGCCGCCTGCCATCACCCCCCGCCGCCAACCCAGGACCTGCAGGCGCAGCAGGCCCGGCCCTGGCATGTGCTGGCCGGCCATGTCCATCCCGCCATCGTGCTGCGCGGCACCGGCCGCGACGCCCTGCGCCTGCCGTGCTTTGCCGTGCACGCGGGCTTTACCCTGCTGCCCGCCTTCGGCCTGTTCACCGGCATGGCCAGCCTGCCGCCCGAGCCAGGCCGCCAGCTCTTTGCCGTGGGCGCGGACCGGGTCTGGGCCGTGCCTGGGTGAGCCCAGGGATGTAATCGGGCGTAATTCTCCGCAAGGCCGTTGTTCCCTACAGTGACTCCCGCAGCAAGCGTGGCGGGACAGCAGGCAGTGCCCGGGGATGCCGCAGCGCTTTTCGTTCCACCAGGAGGAATGCATGGGCGTTCAACTCAATTTCTTCAACCAATCGAACGACGCGAACCACCCGCAGATCGTCATCTTCCAGAAGAACGTCGCCAGCGACCTCGATGCGCCTGCCGTGGCCTGGCGCGTCATCAAGTACTGCGGACAGGGCGACAACCATCCGTTCACCTTTCCGCTGGGCCTGCAGGTCGGCGCCAGCGACAGCCATGGCAACTGCACGCCGCAGCTGGAGGCGCAGTACGGCCAGCAGTTCCAGATGGCGCCGTCCACCGCCGGCGATCGCCTGGCGCCCGCAGGCTACGGCGCCAGCTCCAAGGAAGTGCAGGTGCTCAACGCGCTGCCCCAAGGCGCCATCAACGCCAGCTGCTACAAGGACGGCAGGCTGCTGGCCGTCAAGACCGCGATTGCCCCCCGGCAAAAGGCCGTCTTCGAATTCAAGCCCAGCATCTGGATCGGCGTGGCCTCGCACATCCAGCAGGGCCAGATCATGAACTCGGCCATCGTCTCCCAGATGAACACCGAAATCTCCCTGCTGGGCATCTCCCGTGCCGACATCGTGATGCGCGGCGGCGGCTCGGGGGCGAATTCCCGCCCCTTCTCGTTCTCGCTGGAGAACGTCGTGATGTGCTGATGCAGGGTCGCGGCAAGGGGAGGGGCAGAGAAGGGGTGGTGAGGGGACGGAAGGGGACGCAAGGGCCTGTGCATGACGGTCTGATGACGCCTGTCACATCCCTGTCATGGACGCAGCCAAGAATCCCGCACTTGCCCGGCCCGCGCAGGCCACTTCCGCAGGTGCTTCCTCCTCCCCATGACCGATGCAGCCTCCCCCCTGGCACAGGCCCACGAAGACGCAGGCCTGATCTGCGGCTGGCGCTTCTTCAGTGACACACGGCAGTGCGTGCAGGCCGTGACGGCGCCATCCGCAGCGCAGTGGCTGGCCGATGCCGCAGCCCGGTCCGATGCGGGCCGGCGCGATTTCCTGTGGCTGCACTTCAACCTGACCCACACCCAGTCCCTGCGCTGGCTGCAGCGCCATGCGGGCCTGCCCGACGTGTTCTATGCCGCCCTGCGCGAGGGCCTGACCTCCACGCGCATCGAGCGCGCCGACGACAGCCTGGTCGCCGTGCTCAACGATGTGAACTTCGAGTTCAACTTCGATTCGGCCGACATCGCCACGCTGTGGATCTGCCTGGACGAGCGCCTGGTCATCACCGCGCGCACCCAGCCGCTGCGCTCTGTCGATGCCCTGCGCGACGCCGTGCGCCGCGGCGACAGCCCCGCCAGCACGGCCGAGCTGCTGGAGCACCTGATGCGCACCCAGGCCGATGTGCTGGTCAAGGTGGTGCGCGAGACCACGGCGCGCGTGGACGATATCGAGGACGCCATCCTGGCCCAGCGCTACCACCATCCGCGCGCCCACCTGGGCCGGCTGCGCCGCCTGCTGGTGCGCCTTCAGCGCCTGCTGGCGCCCGAGCCCGCCGCGCTGTTCCGCCTGCTGCAGCAGCCCCCCGGCTGGATGGGCGAGGAAGACCGGCGCGGCCTGGCCGCAGCGAGCGAGGAGTTCTCGCTCATGCTGCGCGACATGCAGACCCTGCAGGACCGCATCAAGCTGCTGCAGGAAGAGGTGGCCGCCGCCGTGAACGAGGACAACAGCAACAGCCTCTTCGTGCTGACCGTGGTCACCGTGCTGGCCCTGCCCATCAACATCCTGGCCGGCCTGTTCGGCATGAACGTGGGCGGCATACCGCTGGCCGAGCACGAGCACGGCTTCTGGATCGTGGTGTCCATCGTCGTCGCCTTCACCGTCATCGCCGCCTGGCTGGCGTTTCGCAAGAAGCGGTACAGGGATTAGGGGACGTGTCAGGGAATCTTGCAGAAGAACTCGCAAAATATCTCGCACCAAACGGATTTCATCTATATAAATCAGCTGCTTATATAGGTGATCAATGTCGCAAAAATTCCTGCTCTACGACCATCCTGCCCAGATGGAGCCGCTGCTGCCGGGGGAACACAAGCTGGGCCCTTTGCTGGAGCTCTCCCATGACCTGATCAGGTTGGGTGAGCGGCTGGCCGGCCGCTACCGACCAGACACATTGCCAGGCCTGCGCCGGCTGCTTCGGGCCATGAACTCGTATTACTCGAACAGGATCGAGGGGCAGCACACCTTTCCGCTGGATATCGAGCGCGCCCTGCACAACGACTATGCGCAGGACGAAGATCAGGCCCGCCGTCAGCGATTGGCGCTGGCGCACATGGCCACTGAAGAGCAACTGGAGTACAGGTCCACGCAATGGACGAATGCGCAGGTCTGGACCCCCCAGATGCTGGCCGATATCCACCAGGATCTCTTCGCCCGTCTGCCCCAGGCCGATCTGGAGGCCGGCGCCCTTGGCGACGATGCCATCGAGCCGGGTCGATGGCGCACGCGGGAGGTTAGCGTGGGCAGGCATGCGGCGCCTGCAGCGGGGCAGTTGCCATTTTTTCTGGACCGCTGGTCGAGCTTCTACTCCGGCGTGCGCCGTGGCGAGTTGCAGTTGGTGGCCATGGCCGCTGCGCACCAGCGCCTGGCCTGGATCCATCCGTTCCGGGACGGCAACGGGCGCGTGGCCCGGCTGCATTCACATCTCGTACTAACCCACATGGGCCTGAGCAATGGTCTGTGGTCCCCCCTGAGGGGGTTCGCACGGTCGCAGGAGCGCTATTACGCCTTGCTTGCCGCCGCAGACGAGCCGCGCCGTGGTGACCTTGATGGCCGTGGCAATCTGACCGAACTGGGGTTGATCGACTGGATCGCATACGTGCTGGAACTGTGCATGGACCAAGTGAGCTTCATGGAGGGACTTCTGTCGCTGGACGGCATGAAGGAACGCATGGCGGCATGCCTTGCCTATGAGGAACGGGTGGTGCGCCAAGGCGTGCGCAGCGAGGCATTGCGCGCATTGCACTATCTTTTTGCGGCCCAGGCGGAGATGGATCGGGCCGACTTCAAGGCCATGCTGGGGTTGGGTGACCGGCTGGCCACCGCCCAGGTATCGGCACTGCTCAAGCGCGGCCTGCTGGAGACGGATTCACCGTATGGAAGAGTGCGCCTGGGCGTGCCGCTGCACGCCCTGCGTTTTTACTTCCCCCGCCTCTGGCCGGAAGCGGAGGCCGATTCGCTGTAGACGGCTCCTCTCAGGCCGCCACAGCCCTCGCCCCGAACGCCATCGCCCGCAGCCTGCCCAGCAGCGGCCACACCAGCATCAGCAGGGCCAGCGTGGTGATGGTGCCGGACAGGCCGTTGTGCCAGAAGATGCCCAACTCGCCCTGGCTGGAGAGCATGCTCTGGCGGAAGGCGTCTTCCATGCGGTCGCCCAGCACGATGGCCAGCACCATGGGCGCCAGCGGATAGTCCAGCTTCTTGAACACGTAGCCGACCACGCCAAAGACCAGCATGAGCCAGATGTCCGTGGCATTGCCGTGCACGGTGAAGGCGCCGATGGCGCAGACCATGAGGATCATGGGCGCGACGATGGAAAACGGCACGCGCAGGATGGCGGCGAACAGCGGCACGGTGGCCATGACGATGACCAGGCCGGCGATGTTGCCCAGGTACATGCTGGCGATCAGGCCCCAGACGAAGTCCTTTTGCTCGGTGAACAGCAGCGGGCCGGGCTGCAGGCCCCAGATCATCAGCCCGCCCAGCAGCACGGCCGCCGTGGCCGAGCCCGGAATGCCCAGGGCCAGCATGGGCAGCAGAGCCGAGGTGCCGGCCGCGTGGGCGGCGGTCTCGGGGGCGAGCACGCCTTCGGGGTTGCCCTTGCCGAAGCTGTCGGGGTCGCGCGAGAACTTCTTGGCCAGCCCGTAGCCCATGAAGCTGGCCGCCACGGCGCCGCCCGGCGTCACGCCCATCCAGCAGCCCACCAGGGCCGAGCGCAGCATGGTCAGCCAGTAGCGCGGCAGCCGGGCCCAGGTCCTGAACACCACCTTGAGGTCGATGGAGGCCTTCTTGCCCTTGAAGGCCAGGCCTTCCTCGATGGTCATCAGGATCTCGCTGATGCCGAACAGGCCGATCACCACCACCAGGAAATCAAAGCCGCGCAGCAGCTCGGTGGAGCCGAAGGTCATGCGCAGGTCGCCCGAGATGGTGTCCATGCCCACGGCCGCCAGCAGCAGGCCCACGGCCATGGCGGCCACGATCTTGGCCTTGGGCTCCTTGCCCATGCCGATGAAGGAGCAGAACGTCAGGAAGAAGACCGCGAAGAACTCCGGCGGCCCGAACTGCAGCGCGAACGAGGCCACGACCGGCGCCAGGAAGGTGATCAGCATCACGCCCGAGATGGCGCCGATGAAGGAGCCCGTGAAGGCCGTGGTCAGCGCCGCTCCCGCGTGCCCCTGCTGGGCCATGGGATAGCCGTCGAAGGTGGTGGCCACCGACCAGGCCTCGCCCGGGATGTTGAACAGCACCGAGGTGATGGCGCCGCCGAACAGCGCCCCCCAGTAGATGCACGACAGCAGGATGATGGCCGAGGTGGGCGACATGCCGAAGGTCAGCGGCAGCAGGATGGCCACGCCGTTGGGGCCGCCCAGGCCCGGCAGCACGCCGACGACGATGCCCAGCAGGATGCCCGTGAGCATCAGCCCCGTGTTCTGCCAGGTGGTGACGGCCGCGAAGCCGTGCGCAAGGTATTGGAGTTCGTCCATGGTGTTGCTCCGTGGCGGCGACAGGGGTCAATAGCCGAGCCAGGCTTCAAGCGGACCCTTGGGCAGGGGCACCTTGAACTGGATCTCGAAGACGTAGAACAGCAGCACGCTGGTGAAGCCCGACAGCGCCACGGCCTTCCACCAGGGATAGCGGCCCGCAAACACCATGAAGCCCGTGATGAACAGCACCGAGGCCGCGTAGATGCCCAGCGGCGCGATCACGGCGATGTAGGCCGTCAGCGGCAGCAGCACCTGGGCCACGCGCCTGAGCTGCAGCCAGCTGGCGAACTGCTCCTGGCTGCGGCTGCGCAGCGCCTGCACGAAGACGGCGATGGCGCAGATGCCCAGCACGGCGCCCACGCGCAGCGGGAAGTAGCCGGCCTGCGGGCCGGTGTCGCCCCAGCCCGCGCCAATGCGCTGGTTGTCCCAGACCACGAGCACGGCCAGCGCCAGCAGCACGGCGGCCACGCCGTACTCCACATGGCGGCGGGACAGGCCGGGGGCCTGGGCTTCGGTGGCGGGGATGGATTCGGTGGCCGCGCTGGAGGGCTGGGCCGGGGCTGCTGCTGCTGCTGCTGCTGCCGCCGCTGAATTGGAGGAGGGCGGGGCAAGGTGGATGGCGGTGTCCATGGCGCGGCTCCTCACTTGGCTGCGGCGGCGGCCACGCTGGCCGACAGGAAACCGGCCTTCTTCATGATGTCGAGGTGGCGCGTCTCGTCCTTGGCCAGGAAGTCCACGAAGGCCTGCCCCGTCATGTACTCGGGCTTGAGCGCGTTTTTCTCCAGGTACTCCTTCCACTCGGGCGTGGCCACCACCTTGTGCATCACGCCTGCATAGAACTGCGCCTGCTCGGGCGTGGTGCCGGGCGGCAGGAAGAAGCCGCGCAGCATGGTGTATTGCACGTCCAGGCCCTGCTCCCTGCAGGTGGGGATGTCCGACAGCGCCTGGCTGCCCGTGACCTTGGCCGTGTACTCGATGCGCTGCGTGTCGAACACGCACAGCGCCCGCACCTGGCCCGCGCGCCAATGCGCCATGGACTCGCTGGGGTTGTTGACGTTGGAGTCGATGTGCTTGCCCACCAGCTGCGTGCTGGCCTCGCCGCCGCCCTTGTAGGGGATGTAGGTGAACTTCACGCCGGCGGCCTGTTCCATGTTGGCGGTGATGATCTGGTCCTCGCGCTTGGAACTGGTGCCGCCCATCTTGAACTTGCCGCCGGCCTGCCGCGCGGCGGCCAGGTAGTCGGCGGGCGTCTGGTAGCCGGTCTCTGCATTGACCCAGAGCACGAACTGGTCCTGGGCAATCATGGCCACGGGATTCAGGTCGCGCCACTGGAAGGGCAGGGCCGTGGCCATGGGCAGGGTGAAGATGGCCGTGGAGGCCACCAGCAGCTTGTGCGGGTCGCGCGCCGAGGCCTTGACATCCAGAATGCCCTCGGCGCCTGAGGCACCGGCCTTGTTGAGGATGACCACGGGCTGCTCGATCAGCTTGTGCTTGGTGACGATGGCCTGGATCACGCGCGCCATCTGGTCCGAGGCGCCGCCGGCCGAAAACGGCACGACGAGTTCGACGGACTTGGCGGGCTTCCACTGCGCCCAGGCGGCAGGGGCTGAGAGGGCGCAGAGGGCGGTGGCGGCGAGGGTGGCGACGGCAGTTGCCGCCAGGCGGTTGCGGGGCGATGTCATGTCTCTTGTCTCCTGTTATTTCCTGGTATTGGTGCAATCCACGATCAAGGGGGCGAGCCATGTGCTCCGGCTCTGCCAAGGGTTTTCGGCGCGCGGCCGATGGGTTCAGGCGGCCTTGCGCAGCGCCCCGGCTGCGGCGTGGGCCGCGAAGTAATCCATGGCCGCCTGCACGCCGCTGCCGGCCAGACGGATGCCGGACAGCTTCAGGCCCATCTCCACGCCCGCCACCATGGCCAGCAGCGTCAGGTCGTTGCTGTCGCCCAGGTGGCCCATGCGGAACATGCGGCCCTTGAGCTTGCCCAGGCCCGCGCCCAGCGACAGGTCGAAGCGCGTGTGGATCAGGCGGCGCAGGGCATCGGCATCCACGCCTTCGGGCGTGATCACGCCGGTGAGCACGGGCGAGTAGACCTGCGGATCGGCGCACTGGATGGGCAGGCCCCAGGCCTGCACGGCGGCACGCACGCCGGCCGCCCAGCGCTGGTGGCGCGCAAACACCGTATCCAGCCCTTCGGCCAGCAGCATGTCCAGCGATTCGGACAGGGCGTACAGCAGGTTGGTGTTGGGCGTGTAGGGCCAGTAGCCGGTCTGGTTCATCTCCACGATCTCGTCCCAGGCCCAGAACGACTTGGGCAGCTTCGCGCTTTTGGCGGCCTCCAGCGCGCGTGGCGACAGCGCGTTGAAGCTGATGCCGGGCGGCAGCATCAGGCCCTTTTGCGAGCCGCTGATGGTCACGTCCACGCCCCATTCATCGTGGCGGTAGTCGGCGCTGGCCAGGCCCGAGATGGTGTCCACCAGCAGCAGGGCCGGGTGGCCCGCCGCGTCGATGGCCCGGCGCACGGCGGCGATGTCCGAGGTCACGCCCGTGGAGGTCTCGTTGTGCACCACGCACACGGCGCGGATCCGGCGCTCCGTGTCCTTGCGCAGCCGCGCCTCGATCAGGCCGGCCTGCACGCCATGGCGCCAGCCCGGCGCCTGGGGCAGGTGCTCATCGGAGCCGCCATAGGACAGGAACTCGGTGGACAGGCCCAGGCGCGTGGCCATCTTCTGCCACAGCGAGGCGAAGTGGCCGGTCTCGAACATCAGCACATGGTCGCCAGGGCTGAGCGTGTTGATCAGGGCCGCCTCCCAGGCGCCCGTGCCGGAAGCCGGATAGATCACCACCGGATGCCGGGTCTTGAAGACCTGCTGGATGCCGGCCAGCACCTTCAGGCCGAGCTGGCCGAACTCCGGCCCCCGGTGGTCGATGGTGGGCAGGCTCATGGCCCGCAGGATGCGGTCGGGAACCGGGCTGGGGCCGGGGATCTGGAGGAAGTGGCGGCCCGTGGGATGGTTGTCGAGCGTGAGCATGGTGCGTCCTTTTCAAGGAAATGCCAGGTCGGTCTGTGGGGGAGGGTGTTTGCGAATTTTTGCATTCAAAATTCACAAATGCCTTGGTGATAACCATGAATGCTTTAAGAAATGCTTGCGTAAAAATGAATGCAAAATTCATTCGACCAGGAGAATCCATGGCGGAGATCATCGAGATTTCGCGGCTTGCCCTGCATGACCAGGTGGCGGCGCGGCTGCGCACCTGGCTGGTGGAAGGGCGCATACCGCCCGGCGCCAAGCTCAACGAGCGCGCGCTGTGCGAGCAGCTGCGCGTCTCGCGCACGCCGCTGCGCGAGGCCATCAAGCTGCTGGCCTCCGAAGGGCTGGTGGACCTGGTGCCCAACCGCGGCGCCGTGGCCGTGCGCCTGGGCGAGACCGATGTGCTGCAGACCTTCGAAGTGCTGGCGGGGCTGGAGGGCATGTCGGGCGAGCTGGCCGCGCAGCGCATCAGCGAGCAGCAGCTGGCCGAGGTGCGGGCCCTGCACTTCGAGATGCTGGCCAGCCATGCGCGCCAGGACCTGTCCGGCTACTACCGGCTCAATGCGCTGATCCACTCGGCCATCAACCGCGCCGCCGCCAACCCCGTGCTGGCCGAGACCTATGGCCGCATCAACGCCCGCGTGCAGTCGCTGCGCTTTCGTACCAACCAGGACGCGGCCAAGTGGAAGCGCGCCGTCCAGGAGCACGAACGCATGCTGGAGGCGCTGCAGGCGCGCGACGCCGCCGCGCTGCGCCAGGTGCTGGTCGCCCACCTGGAGCACAAGCGCGACACCGTCATCGCCCTGCTCAAGGCAGGCCAGATCTACCCACGAACCATGAACGAATGAGAGCCGCCATGCTGATGGAATCCACGCACCGCTTTGCCGCTTCCCCCGACGACACCGTGCCCGCCCCCGGCACCGTGCTGCCGCCTAACGATGTCTGCCAGGCGCTGGCGCGCCGCCTGCGCTCGGACACGCGCGGCCAGGTCCTGTTCGACGCCGCCTCGCGCGGGCGCTATGCCACCGACGCCTCCATCTACCAGATCATGCCCGTGGGCGTCTTCGTGCCCACCTGCGAGCAGGACATCGCCACGGCCCTGCAGATCGCCCGCGAGCTGAAGGTGCCCGTGCTGCCGCGTGGCGGCGGCACCAGCCAGTGCGGGCAGACCACGGGCGCGGCCCTGGTGATCGACAACAGCAAGCATCTGCGCAACATCCTCTCGGTGGACCCCGATGCAGGCACGGCCGAGGTCGAGCCCGGCCTGGTGCTGGACCACCTCAACGCCCGGCTCAAGAAGCTCGGCCTGTGGTATCCGGTGGACGTATCGACCAGCGCCCAGGCCACGCTGGGCGGCATGGCGGGCAACAACTCCTGTGGCTCGCGCTCGATTGCCTACGGCAACATGGTGCACAACGTGCGCGGCGCCCGCGCCTGGATGGCCGATGGCGAGCTGCTGGACTTCGGCCCCGTGGCCCAGGCCACGGGCCGCGCGGCGCGCATTGCGCAGTTCGTGCACGGGCTGGCGCAACAGCACCGCGAGGACATTCATGCCCACTGGCCCAAGGTCATGCGCCGCGTGGCGGGCTACAACCTCGACATCTTCGACAACCAGAGCGAGCGGCCCTACACGGCCGACGGCAGCGTCAACCTGGCCCATCTGCTGATAGGCGCCGAGGGCACGCTGGCCTACACGCGCTCGCTCACCCTGCAGCTCAGCGCGCTGCCGCGCGCCAAGGTGCTGGGCGTGGTCAACTTCCCCACCTTCCACGCGGCCATGGACTCGGCCCAGCACATCGTGAAGCTGGGCCCCACGGCCGTGGAGCTGGTGGACCGCACCATGATCGAGCTGGGCCTGGCCAACCCGGCCTTCAAGCCCACCATAGAGACCGCGCTCATCGGCCGGCCCGCCGCCATCTTGCTGGTGGAATTCGCCGGCGACGACCGCGCCGCGCTGCTGGCGCGGCTGCGCCAGCTGGTGGAGCTGATGGGCGAGCTGGGCCTGCCCGGCAGCGTGGTGGAAATGCCCGAGGAAGCGGCCCAGAAAAACCTCTGGGAAGTGCGCAAGGCGGGGCTGAACATCATGATGAGCCTCAAGGGCGACGGCAAGCCCGTGAGCTTCATCGAGGACTGCGCCGTGCCGCTGCAGCACCTGGCCGAGTACACCGACGCGCTCACCGAAGTGTTCGCGCGCCACGGCAGCCGGGGCACCTGGTACGCCCATGCCTCCGTGGGCACGCTGCATGTGCGGCCCATCCTGGACATGCGCACCGACGGCGCGGCGCGCATGCGCGCCATTGCCGAGGAAGCGGCCGAACTGGTGCGCAAATACAAGGGCGCCTTCAGCGGCGAGCACGGCGACGGGCTGTGCCGCGGCGAGTGGATTGCCTGGCAGTTCGGGCCCGCCATCACCGAGGCCCTGCGCGCCATCAAGCAGGAGTTCGATCCCCAGGGCCTGTTCAACCCCGGCAAGATCATCGATACGCCCAGGATGGACGATGGCCGGCTGTTCCGCTTTGCGCCCGCCGATGCGCCCCGGCCCTACCGGCGCATTCCCATCACGCCCGTGCTCGACTGGTCCGCCTGGAACGTGCAGGCCGACCCGGTCACCGAAGTCACCACGGCGCCCGGCACGGGCGGCGACGTCACCGGCGGCTTTGCCAAGGCCGTGGAGATGTGCAACAACAACGGCCACTGCCGCAAGTTCGACGCCGGCACCATGTGCCCCAGCTACCGCGTCACGCGCGACGAGCAGCACCTGACGCGCGGCCGCGCCAACACCCTGCGCCTGGCCATCTCGGGCCAGCTGGGGCCGGACGCCTTCACCAGCGAGGCCATGCACGACACCATGGACCTGTGCGTGGGCTGCAAGGGCTGCAGGCGCGACTGCCCCACGGGCGTGGACATGGCCCGCATGAAGGTGGAATTCCTGACCCACTACAAGGCCCGCCATGGCCACACGCTCAAGGACCGGCTGGTCGCCCATCTGCCGCGCTACGCGGCCACGGCCAGCCGCATGCCCTGGCTGCTGAACCTGCGCAACCGCCTGCCCGTGTTGCGCCAACTGGGCGAAAAACTGCTGGGCCTGTCCGCCCGGCGCTCGCTGCCGGCCTGGCGCAGCGACACCTTCTGGCGCGCGCCCGAAGCACATACCTTTCTTGACCGCGACCAGGCCCTGGCCCGCGCGGCGGCCGGTGAGCGCGTGGCCGTGCTCTTCGTGGACACCTTCAACGGCACCTTCGAGAGCGAAAACGCCCTGGCCGCCGCCCGCGTGCTGCAGGCGGCCGGCTATGCGCTGCACACCGCCAGCAAGTCCGCCAAAGAGGGCGGCGGCCACCACTGCTGCGGCCGCACCTACCTGGCCACCGGCATGGTCGAGCAGGCCAAGGCCAGCGCCGGTGCGCTGATCAACGCCCTGGCGCCCTTGGCCCGGGCCGGCATTCCCATCGTCGGCCTGGAGCCCTCCTGCCTGCTGACCCTGCGCGACGAAGCCCTGGTCATGGGCCTGGGCGAGCCTGCGCAGGCCGTTGCCGCCCAGGCCCTGCTGTTCGAGGAATTCATTGCCCGTGAAGTGAAGGCCGGCCGCTTCGCGCTGCCGCTGCGCGCCGCCGAGGCGCCCATCCTCGTGCACGGCCATTGCCACCAGAAGGCCTTTGGCGCCGTCAGCCCCATCCTCGACGTGCTGCGGCTGATTCCCGGCGCCCAGCCCGAGCTCATCGAAAGCTCCTGCTGCGGCATGGCCGGCAGCTTCGGCTACGAGGCCAGCCACCACCAGGTCTCCATGGACATGGCCGAGGCGGCCCTGCTGCCGGCCATACGCCAGCGTCCCGAGGCCATCGTCGTGGCCGATGGCACCAGCTGCCGCCACCAGATCGCCGACGGCGCGGCGCGCGAAGCCGTGCATGTGGCGCGGCTGCTGGAAAGCCTGCTGGACGCCCGCTGACTGCCCGCTGATCGCCATCCTCCATCCCGCACAAGACCAAGGCACTCCCATGAAGCACAAGCCCTGCCTGGACCTCCAGGACATCAAGACCATCGCCCAGGCCGCCGAGGCGCATGCCATGGCACGCGGCTGGGCCGTCAGCATCGCCATCGCCGATGACGGCGGCCACCTGCTGTGGCTGCAGCGCCTGGACGGCGCGGCACCGGCCTCGGCCCACATCGCGCCGGCCAAGGCCCACGCCGCAGCACTGGGCCGCAAGGAAAGCCGGCTCTATGAGGAAATGATCAATGGCGGCCGCACCGCCTACCTGAGCGTGCCCGCGCTGCAGGGCCTGCTGGAAGGCGGCGTGCCCATCACCAGGGAGGGCCACTGCCTGGGCGCCGTGGGCGTCAGCGGGGTGAAGCCTGCAGAGGATGCGCAGGTGGCGCGGGCCGGCGTTGCGGCGCTGGGGG
This sequence comes from Delftia sp. WY8, assembly GCF_018437695.1. Taxonomy (NCBI): domain Bacteria; kingdom Pseudomonadati; phylum Pseudomonadota; class Betaproteobacteria; order Burkholderiales; family Comamonadaceae; genus Delftia; species Delftia sp. WY8. The sequence continues at coordinate 742,346 of NZ_CP049795.1, read as the reverse complement.
CCGCGCCGCAGCGGTAGGGGCCCTGGGCTTCAGCGCGCCTTGCGCGGCTGCAGGGCCTCGGCGCGCAGCATGGCCAGCACGGCATCGCGCTTGTGGTGCAGGTGGGTGACCAGCAGCTCGCGCAGGGCCGTGGCGTCGCGTGCGCCCAGGGCCTCGATCATGGCTTCGTGCTCCTTGACGGCCTGCTTCCACTTGGCCGTGTCCAGGTTGGTGCGAAAGCGCAGCGACTGCACGCGGTTGTTGATGCGCTGGAAGGTTTCCGTCAGCACGGGGTTCTTGGCGGCGCTGTTCAGCGCCGCGTGGATGGCGGCGTTGAGCCGGTAGTAGGCAGACACGTCGGCGCGCGCCACGCTGGCCATCATCTCGTAGTGCAGGGCGCGGATTTCGGCGAATTCCTGGTCGGTGATGCGCTGGGCGGCCAGTTCGCCCGACAGGCCCTCGATGCCGGCCAGCACCTCGAAGGCGTGCATGACGTCGGCCTCGCTCAGCTTGACGGCGATGGCGCCGCGATTGGGCAGCAGGTCGGCCAGGCCTTCGGCGGCCAGCAGCTTGATGGCCTCGCGCAGCGGCGTGCGCGAGACGCCCAGCTGCTCGCACAGCTCGCGCTCGTTGAGCTTGGCTCCCGGGGCGATGCGCCCCTCGATGAGCATGGACCGCAAACGGTCCGCCACCTGCTCGTGCAGCGCCGCCCGCGATATCTCGATGATCTCCGCCATCTAGCGGTCTCCTTGGCTGTTCCTGGCTGGTGGATGCCCCCGCCACAGGCATTGCGCCATGCGGGGCGGCGCCGATGTTAGCCGAGTTTGCACCCCAGGCGGGTCTCCTGCCCGGCGCACGCGCTGTCCCTGCCAAGCACTACAGGCTTTTCAGCAGGGGCCTACGGCCTGCGGGCGTGGCTGCCCGCACCATGGTGGCGATCAGACACACCAACCAGGGACAAACAATGGCCAACGCAGCGATCCGGCTGCAGATCCAGGTGGATCTTGCTTATGACATCCGCGATCCGGCCGGGGCCGATTTCGTGTTCAACATCCATGCGGCCCACACCTCGCACCAGACGGTGGAGAACGAGCGTCTGGTACTCAGCCAGCCCGTGGAGCCCGACATTGCCACCGAGCCCGCCACCTCCACCCGCTTCATGCGCCTGCATGCCAACCCAGGCCCCCTGCACCTGACTTACACGGCCACCGTCTGCATCGCGCACCACCGCGAGGATCCGGCGGCGCTGGGCGAGGTTCCGGTGCGCTGCATCCCGCTGGAGGTCCTGCCGTACATCTACCCCAGCCGCTACTGCCAGTCCGACCGGCTGATGCAGCTGGCCTTCCGCAATTTCGGCCAACTGGCGCCGGGCTATTCGCGCGTGCTGGCCATACAGCAGTGGGTGCAGGAGCTGGTGACCTTCGCTTCGGCCACCAGCAACTCGTCCACCTCGGCCGTCGATACCCTGGTGGAGCAGGTGGGCGTGTGCCGCGATTTCACGCACCTGATGATCGCGCTGTGCCGTGCGCTGAACATTCCTGCCCGCATCGCCACCGGCACGGACTACGGCGCTGATCCTGCACTGGGCCCGCCCGATTTCCATGCCTACGTGGAAGCCTACCTGGGCGACAGGTGGTATCTGTTCGATGCATCTGGCACAGCCATCCCCATGGGCTTCATGCGCTTTGGCACGGGCCGTGACGCGGCCGACGTGGCCTTTGCCACCATCTTCGGCAACGTGGTGGCCATGGCCCCCATGATCCAGACACAGGCTCTGGAAGACGAGCACAGCCAGCTGCCCCGGCTGTGCAGCGAGGCGCTGTCGACCACCGCGCCTTCGCCCGCCGTGCTGTCGGGCTGCGCATCGTTTGGCAGCACGGCGGACCGAAGGAGCTTCAGGCAGCTGCCTGCCTGAGCTGCCTGCGCTGTGAAAGGCGCGCGGCGGCGGTCCTCAGAAGCGGTGCGTTCCCGTCACCGCAAAGGTGCGCCGCTGGCCGTAGAAACAGTCGCCGCGTGCCAGGCACTGCGTGATCTGCACCTTGTCGGTCAGGTTGACCACGTTGAAGGCCAGGCGCCATGGGCCGGCGTCATAGGACACCATGGCGTCCAGCAGGGTGGCCGAAGGCGTGTCCACCAGGCTGGTGCCCGTCCACTGTGAACCCGTGTAGCGCACGCCCGCACCCAGGCTCCAGCCGCCGCGCCCTTCGCTGGCAAAGCGGTGTGTCAGCCAGGCCGATGCCGTGTGGCGCGGCACGCTGGTCACGCGCTGACCCTGGTCGCCGCCATTGCTGCGCGAGATGACGGCGTCGGTGTACGCATAGGCCAGGGTGGCGTCCCAGTGGCGGGCCAGGCTGGCGGTGAGCTCGGCCTCGAAGCCGTTGACCTTGACCTCGCCGATCTGCAGGCTGTTGAGCGGGTTGGCCGGGTCGGTGGTCTTGCGGTTCTTCTCGCGCAGCGTGTAGACCGCGGCAAAGGCCGACAGGCCCTGGCCCGGCGGCTGCCATTTCACGCCAGCTTCCCATTGCTCGCCGCGCTGGGCCTTGTAGGGCGTGCCGTAGACATCCACGCCGCCCAGCGGCTGGAAGGATTCGGAGTAGCCCAGGTAGGGCGCCCAGCCACCATCCATCTGGTAGGTGGCGCCTGCGCGCTTGGTCCAGGCCTTCTCGTCCACGGCGGAGGCGGGCCGGCCTTCGGTATCGGTCTGGGCGCTGTCGTGGCGCAGGCCCAGGGTGGCGGTCCAGCGGCCCCACTTGATCTGGTCCTGGGCGTAGAAGCCCAATTGCTTTTGCGACACGCCCGGCTGGCGCACCAGCTGCGAGGCCGTGGGCGGCGTGAAATTGCCGTAGACGGGGTTGTATACGTCGAACGGCGCGGTCAGGCCGCGCCAGGTGGACTGGCTGGTGCTGTTGCGCTGCGCATCCATGCCGGCCAGCACGGTGTGCTCGGCCGTGCCCCAGCGCAGCCGGCCTTCGAGCTGCGTGTCGATCACCAGCATGCGCCCGCCGTTGACCTGCCAGGAGGCATCGCGGTAGACGCTGCGGTTGTCGGGGTTGAAGACCGGGCGCGCAGGGCGGCCCTGGCCGGGGATGGCGGTGAAGCTGGTGTAGATGGAGCGGTAGTCCACGTCGCTGATGGTGCGCCGCAGGTTCTGGCGCACGGTCCAGTCCGCGTTCAGGCGGTGGCTGAACAGGTAGCCCCAGGATTTGTTCTCTGTGTCGAACGAGTCCCAGCCGGGCTCGCCGATGAAGGTGCTGGTGGGAATCTGGCCGTAGGGGCTGGGCAGGCGCGTGCCCTGCCAGGGGAAGAAGCCGATCAGCGAGCCGCTCTTGTCCTTCTGGTAGAGCGCCTGCAGCGTGAGCGAGGTATCGGCGCTGGGCCGCCAGGTCAGGCTGGGCGCGATCACCAGGCGGTCGTCGTTCACATGGTCCACCTGGGTGCCGCTTTCCCGGCCCACGGCCACCAGGCGGTACAGCCACTGGCCGTCTTCGGTGACGGCGCCGGTCAGGTCGGTGGCGATCTGCTTGCGCCCGTAGCTGCCCATCTGCACCTGCACCTCGCGCAGCGCCTCGGCCTGCGGGCGCTTGCTGGTGAGGTTGAGCACCCCGCCCACGCTGCCCTGGCCGTAGAGCACGGAAGAGGGTCCGCGCAGGAATTCCACGCGTTCCAGCGTGTAGGGGTCGGGGCGGCTGGTGTTGTAGGTGCCGTAGGTGCGCAGCAGCCCGTCCTGGTACTGGCTCACGCTGCCGCCGCGTGCCGAGAAGCTGTCCACCCGGCTGTCGAAATAGTTGGACACCACGCCGGCGCTGTAGGCGGTGGTCTGGCGCAGCGTCTGCACGCCCTGGGCCTCGAACTGGTCGCGCGTGACCACGCTGATGGCCTGGGGCGTCTCTATCAGCGGCGTGTCGGTCTTGGTGGCCGAGATGGCGCGCTTGACGGTGAAGCCCACCACGGGGCCGGTGGGATTTTCCTTCTCGGTGCCTGCGTTCACGGTGACCGGGGCGAGCGTGGCCTCGGGGACCTTGTCAGGCTGGGCCTGTGCGTGGGCTGCGCCGCACAGGGCAAGCAGGGCGGCATGCGCAACTGCCGTGCGCGAGAGTCTTTGGGTAAGCATGGTCAATGGTCGAGAGCTGGGAAACCTGTGCCGTGGGGCGTGCTCTGGGTGCGTCGGCGCTGCTGCCGGCCTGGGGCCAGCAGCGCAGCCTGTCATGGCGGGTGCGGATTCTAGAATGACAATGGGAATGATTTCTTTTTCTTTTCATTTGTATGTAGCATGCAACGCATTGTTATCAATTTGATAGCGTAGAAGCTTGTTTTGAAGGGACCTGCGGGTCGATGTGCAGGGCGGTGCGATACGCGTACGGTCTTGCTTGCGGGAAGTCCGCGCAGCGTGATAGCCCTCTTCGTGCCGGGGCGCCAACGGCCCCGGTCGCCTCAGGCCTGGGCGGCCTGCAACGGGTTGCCTGGGTGTGAAACGGCCTCGGGCCACAGCCGACCGGCCGCCGCCTGCAACGCTTGCACCAACTGCTGCGTATCCGTCTTGCCGGTGGCGTGCAGCGCTTCGGTCACGATCAGCGCGTTGACGGTGGATTCGCGCACTGCCGAGTGGCCGCTTTGGCGGTTGCACCAGCGCCGGGCGTGGGCGCGGCCAGCCGTGTCGGCAAAGATGATTTCGCCGGGCTCGGGATATTCGATCTCGCCCGAGAAGGTCTCGTAGACCTCGCTGCCGGTTGCGGGGCGCACCTGCAGGCAGCCGCTGATGCGGTCCAGGTCGAAGACGGCCACGGGAATGGCAAAGGCCACCGAGGCCGCATTGCACAGGTCCACCAGCGGATGCAGGCCGGGAAGATCACCCTCCTTGCGCAGGCGGCGCAGCAGGGCCTCGGCGGCGCAGCGGTATTGCGTGGGCTTGAGGCCCATCCTGGCAAAGCCGCGCCGCCAGGCCTGAATGGATGGCATCTCGCTTTCCGGGGTGCAGGCCAGGTTCTGCCTGGCCTGTGCCATGAAGGGGGCGATCACGGCGTGTGCGGGCACGTCGGGCGACAGGCCGCGCAGCAGCAAGGTCTGCGTGGCCAGTTCAGGAAAGTCGCGGGGGATGGAGGGTGCGTAGGAGAACGGCAAGATCTGGCCTTGTGAGTGGAGAGGGGATGTGATCCCCATCCTCGCCAGGCCGGTTTGCGTGGTCTTGAAGGAAATTGCAGCGCGTCACGCAGCGCAGGCCTTGGCTGCCCTGGCATAGAAGCCGGGCGCCATGCCGAAGCTGCGCACGAACAGGCGCGTCATATGGCTCTGGTCGGCAAAGCCGCTGTGCGCTGCGGCCTCGGCCAGCGGCACGCCGCTGGCGATGAGCCCGCGCGCCTGGTGCAGGCGCCGCTGCAGCAGATAGGCATGGGGCGTCATGCCCGTGGCGCGCGCAAAGGCACGCAGGAACTGGTAGCGGCTCAGGCCCGCCTCTTGGGCCAGGGCGCCCAGGGTCAGGGGCGCGCCGGGATCGTCGTCCATCCGGGCGCGGGCCAGTGTGATGGGGGCCGGTGCGCGGGGCGCCGGGGCAGGGCGCTGCAGCATGCCGCCCAGCAGCTGCAGCAGGGCTTCGTCCAGGTCCAGGGCGTCCGCTGGCTCGCCGCTGCCGGTCATCCTGCGGTACAGGGCCTGAAAACACGCGGCCAGGCGCGGGTCGCGCACGGCGGGCTGGCGGAACTCGAAGCCGGCCGCCGGCCCCGCGCCATCCATGTCCGCCATGAGCCCGGCCATGACCGAGGGCTCCAGGTAGAGCATGCGCCAGGCCCGACCGCCGTCGCCCAGGGGCATGCCGTCATGCAGCTCGCCGGGGTTGACCATGATGAGGTCGCCGGCCCCGGCCTCGTACAGACCTCGCCCGCTGGCGGACTTCTGCGCGCCACGCTCGATCAGGCCGATGCCGTACTGCTCGTGGGTATGCCGCCCAAAGTGCCTCGCCGTGTCGGCGGCCACGGCCTCCACGCCTGCGGTGCGGCAGCGCAGCCAGCTGAAATGCCCATCCGTGGTCGATACCATGCCGCAGCCTTTCCTACCCACCCTGGCGTGCCAGCGTGATCGCCAGGCCGGCCAGCCCCGCGCCCACCACCACGGGGATCACGCCCACCTTCCAGCGCAGCAGCGCGGCTGCGGCAGCCAGGCCCAGCAGTGCGGACGGCCAGTCGAAGGGACCCGCCCAGCCCTGTGGCCACAGCACGTGCCAGGCAAAGAACACGGCCAGGTTGGCGATGACGCCCACCACGGCGGCCGTGATGCCCGTCAGCGGCGCGGTGAAGCCCAGCCTGCCATGGGTGGACTCGATGAAGGGGCCGCCCAGCAGGATGAAGGCAAAGGACGGCAAAAAGGTGAAGAAGGTCACGACCAGGGCGGCGGCGGCGCCGGCAGGCAGCAGCGCATCGGGGCCGAACACCTGCGTGCTCCAGCCGCCCAGGAAGCCCACGAAGGACACCACCATGATCAGCGGCCCCGGCGTGGTCTCGCCCAGGGCCAGCCCGTCCATCATCTGCGTGGCCGTGAGCCAGTGGTAGTGGTCCACCGCGCCCTGGTAGAGGTAGGGCAGCACGGCATAGGCGCCGCCAAAGGTCAGCAGTGCCGCCTTGGTGAAGAACCAGCCCATCTGGGTGAGCGCGCCCTGCCAGCCGAAGGCGGCGGTCAGCAGGCCCAGCGCCAGCGCCCACAGCCCCAGGCTGGCCGCCAGCACCTGGCTGAAAAAACGCCAGCTGAACCGTGCATGGGCCGGTACGGGCGTGTCATCGTCGATGACGGCCGGGCCGTGGCTGCCGCCGCCGTGGCCGTGCCCGCCTGCAGGGGCGAAGTGGCGCGGCGCCAGCCTGCCCCCCAGGTAGCCCAGTGCGCCGGCCGCCAGCACGATCAGCGGAAACGGCAGCTTCAGCGCGAAGATGGCCACGAAGGCCGCCGCGGCAATGCCCCACAGCCAGCCGTTGCGCAAGGTGCTCGAGCCCACGCGCCAGGCCGCCTGCACCACCAGCGCCGTCACGGCCGGCTTGATGCCGTAGAAGATGCCGGCAATGGCCGGCACATGGCCGAAGGCCACATAGATCCAGGACAGGCCGATCAGCAGCACCAGCGAGGGCAGCACGAACAGCCCGCCGGCCACGATGCCGCCCCAGGTGCGGTGCAGCAGCCAGCCGATATAGGTGGCCAGCTGCTGCGCCTCGGGGCCGGGCAGCAGCATGCAGTAGTTGAGCGCATGCAGGAATCGGCCCTCGGATATCCAGCGCCGCCGCTCCACCAGGTCCTCATGCATGATGGCGATCTGCCCGGCCGGCCCGCCAAAGCTGATGCAGCCCAGCTTCAGCCAGTAGCGCAGGGCTTCGGCGCGGGTGGGGGCCACAGGGGGCGGGGGCGCGGGCGGGTTGGGTGTGGTCTGCAGGCTGGAGGGCATGCCGCAAATGTCTCATACGGCAGCCGCCCCCGATGCCTGAAGGCACCCGCGCTGCGCAGGCGCTACATCTGCCGCGCGGCCTGCTTGACCAGCACCGGCTCGGCCCGGTAGCTGTCCGGGAACAGGCGCTTGAGCTGTTGCACCTTGGGCAGGTCGTTGATGACGATGTAGGGATGGCGCGGGTTCTCGGTCATGAAGTCCTGGTGGTAGTTCTCGGCAGGGAAGAAGCTGGGCTTGTCCTCCAGCCGGGTCACGATGGGCTTGCCGAAGACCTTGGCGGCATCGAGCTGGGCCACATAGGCCTGGGCGGTCTTGAGCTGCGCGGCGTCGGTGGCGAAGATGGCCGAGCGGTACTGCGTGCCCGTGTCCGGCCCCTGGCGGTTGAGCTGGGTCGGGTCATGGGCCACGGAAAAGTAGATCTGCAGCAGCTGCCCGTAGCTGACCTGGGCCGGGTCATAGGTGATCTCGACCGACTCCGCATGCCCGGTGCGGCCGCTGCTCACCGCCGAATACGAGGCCTGGGCCGCCGTGCCGCCGCTGTAGCCCGAGACGGCGCGCTGCACGCCCTTGACATGCTGGAACACGCCCTGCACGCCCCAGAAGCAGCCGCCCGCAAAGATGGCTTTCTGCGGCCCCTGGCCCGTGGCCGGCATGTCCTGCGCGGGTGGCGGAATGCGCACGGCCTGCTCGGCCGCCTGCAGGTCGCTGCCCTGCCACAGCAGGGCGCCGCCCAGCAGCACGGCGCTGCCGGTCAGCAGTTGGAGAAGGCCGCGGCGGCGGGGTGCGGCGGCGAGGGGGGAATCGTTGGTCATGGTGTCTCTCCGGTGAAAGTGAAGCGGCCAGGGATCAGCCAAAGGTGAAGGCATAGGCGGAGATGCCGGGGTCCAGGAATTCGATGCTGAAGGTGCGTTCGGCTGCGCCGCCGTCCTGGCGCACCAGCTGGTACAGGCGCTGCGCGGTCACGCTGCCGCTGCCGTCGGCGGCCACGTCCATGCCGCGCGAGGCGCCGGGCGCCTTGCCGTCTATCAGCACCTTGAAGCGCACGGGCTTGCCATCGCTGCCGGGGCCCAGCACCAGGTGCAGGTCGCGTGCCTGGAAGCGGTAGGTGATGCGGCCGGTGGCGCCGTCCAGCGTGGCGCTTTCCGGGCCCACCGTCCATTGGCCGCTCAGGCCCCAGGCGTTGAGCGGCAGGCGCTCGGGCGTGGCATAGGCGGTGGCCTGGTTGTGCACGGCGGCAGGCGTGGCGGCAAATTGCTCGGCGCGCTCATAGCCCAGGTAGGTCTCGTGCGAGCGCACGGCTGCCATGTCGGCTGCCTGCTGCACGCCCTGGGCCTGCACGTCGATCAGGCCCTGGTCCACCTGCTTCGATCCGGCTTCCTGCAGCAGTTGCTGGATCACGCGCTCGGACTCGGCATAGCCGCCTTCGCCAAAGTGGTGGTGCCGGATGCGGCCCTGGGCATCGATGAAGTAGTGCGCCGGCCAGTACTGGTTGTTGAAGGCGCGCCAGATCTTGTAGCCGTTGTCCACGGCCACGGGGTAGCCGATGCCCAGGTCCTTGATGGCCTTTTCCACGTTGGACAGCTTGCGCTCGAAGGCGAACTCCGGCGCATGCACGCCCACTACCACCAGGCCCTGGTCGCGGTACTTCTCGGCCCAGGCCTTCACATAGGGCAGGGTGCGCAGGCAGTTGATGCAGGAATAGGTCCAGAAATCCACCAGCACCACCTTGCCGCGCAGTTGTTCGGCCGTCAGCGGGGTGGAGTTGAGCCAGTCGGTGGCGCCGTCCAGCGCAGGGGCCAGCCCTTCGTCCGGCAGGGCGGCGCGGGACGGGCCGCCGGCCATGCGCATGGCGCCGCCTGCGGCCATCATGGCCGGGCCAGCACCGGAGTCCGTATCCACGGCGGCCATCATTGCGGGACCGGCCTGCATGGCCATGGCACCACCCTCGGGCCTGCCGCTCAGGCGGTCCACCAGCCTTTGCTCCAGGCCGCCGGTGGAGGCCGTGGACACTTGCGCCAGCATGCCCGTGTCCAGCCCCAGCGCAATCGCGCCCACGCCGGCCAGCATGGCCGCGCCCAGCCCGCGCCGCACCCATTCGCCCGCGCCCAGCATGCGCTTGAGCGCCGCAAACACCTTGCCGCCCAGCAGCAGGGCCGCCGCCATGGAGGTGGCCGCACCGGCCGCATAGGCCAGCAGTAGCAGGCTGGAGGTGGTGTTGGCGCCCTGCAGTGCGGCGCCCGTGAGGATCAGGCCCAGGATGGGGCCCGCGCAGGGCGCCCACAGCAGGCCCGTGGCCACGCCCAGCAGCAGCGAGGCGCTGGGGCGGGCACCGCCGTCCGTGCCCTGGGCACGCTCGGAAAGGCGCGAGCCCGCCGCCACCAGCGGCCGCGTCAGCCGCTCGGACAGGCCGGGCCACAGCAGGGTCAGCGCAAACACGGCCACCAGGCCCAGGGCCAGCCAGCGGCCGTATTCATTGGCGGCCACCACCCAGCCGCCGCCCACGGCCGCCAGCGAGGCCACCAGGGCGAAGGTCAGCGCCATGCCCGCCAGCAGCGGCAGGCCGCTTTTGGCGAAGGGCTGGTCGGCGCGTGCAAAGACGAAGGGCAGCACCGGCAGGATGCAGGGGCTGACGATGGTCAGCACCCCGCCCAGATAGGCCAGGATGATCAGCAGCATGGCGTGGCTCCCGGGTTCAGGCTGGCTGGGGCGTGAACGTCAGCGACAGGCCGTTCATGCAGTAGCGCAGGCCCGTGGGCTTGGGGCCGTCGTTGAAGACATGGCCCAGGTGGCCGCCGCAGCGGCGGCAATGCACCTCGGTGCGCAGCATGCCGTAGGTGCGGTCCTGGCGCGTGGCCACGGCCTTGTCCAGCGGCTGCCAGAAGCTGGGCCAGCCGGTGCCGCTGTCGAACTTGGTCTTGGACGAGAACAGCGGCAGCGCGCAGCCCGCGCAGGCAAAGGTGCCGGCGCGGTGCTCCTTGTTCAGCGGGCTGGTGCCGGCGCGCTCAGTGCCTTCCTTGCGCAGGATCTGGTACTGCTCGGGCGTGAGCCGGGCACGCCACTCGGCGTCGCTGTAGCTGACCTCGAAGACCTCGCTGGAGGCGGCCGCTGGCGCGCGGCGCGGGAACAGGCTGGCCGCCAGCACGGCGGTGGTGCCGGCGCCTGCAGTCCACAGAAGATGGCGTCTGGTGGTCATGGTGTGCTCCTGAAGGTTGCGTGCGTCTGAAAACGATGCGATGCCAGTCAGGTTAGGGCGCCGGCCTCCCGAAGTCCTCACGCAGAGTTCAAAGATTCGTGATAACTCCCGGCCCCGGTATTGCGCACAATGGCAGCCACTCCCGCCACTTCCAGGAAACCGCATCCGATGACCGCCACGCGCCGCGTACTTCTCGTCGAGGACGACGCCCATATCGCCGACCTGCTCACGCTGCACCTGCGCGACGAAGGCCTGGAAGTCATGCACTGCGCGCGCGGCGACGACGGCCTGCGCCAACTGGAGCGCGGCGGCTGGGACGCGCTGGTGCTGGACATCATGCTGCCCGGCGTGGACGGCCTGGAGATCTGCCGCCGCGCCCGCGCCATGGCGCGCTACACGCCCATCATCATCATCAGCGCGCGCTCCAGCGAGGTGCAGCGCATCCTGGGCCTGGAGATCGGCGCCGACGACTACCTGGCCAAGCCGTTTTCCGTGCTGGAGCTGGTGGCGCGCGTCAAGGCGCTGCTGCGCCGCGTGGAGGCGCTGGCCCAGAACGCGCGGCTGGAGTCCGGCAGCCTGTCCATTGACGGCCTGGCCATGGACCCCGTGGCGCGCGATGCCCGGCTTCATGGTGCCCGGCTGGACCTGACCCCGCGCGAGTTCGACCTGCTGTACTTCTTTGCGCGCCAGCCCGGCAAGGTGTTCTCGCGCATGGACCTGCTCAATGCCGTCTGGGGCTACCAGCACGAGGGCTACGAGCACACCGTCAACACCCACATCAACCGCCTGCGCGCCAAGATCGAAGCCGACCCGGCCCAGCCCGCGCGCATCCTTACCGTGTGGGGGCGCGGCTACAAGTTCGCCGAAGCGGGCGAGGGCGCATGACCATGAAACTGCGCCTGACACTGACCCAGCGCCTGTCCCTGGTCTTTGCCGTGCTGCTGCTGGTGTGCAGCGGCACCTCGGCCTGGATGCAGCTGCGCGCCAGCCGCATGCACGAGCTGGAAGTGGTGCAGGGCCTGTCGCGCGACGTGGCCGAAAGCATTGCGCGCGACGCCCAGCTGACCGACGCCAACGGCCTCATGCCCGGCGCCGTGCGCAGCTTCTTCAACCAGCTCATGCTGGTCAACCCCAGCGTGGAGGTCTACCTGCTGGACGCCGACGGCCGCATTGCCGGCCATGCCGCCCCCGACGGCCGCGTGCGCCGCGAGCGCGTGGACCTGGCGCCCGTGCACCGGCTGCTGGAAGGCGGCACGCTGCCCATCCTGGGTGACGACCCGCGCAGCACCGAAGGGCGCAAGGTCTTCAGTGCGGCGCCGCTGCGCGTCAACGGCAAGGAAGTGGGCTTCATCTACGTGGTGCTGCAGGGCGAGGCGCATGACCAGCTGGTGGCGCAGGGCTCGGCCAACTCGGTGCTCAGCACGGCGCTGTGGTCCATCGGCCTGGTGGCGCTGCTGTGCCTGGTGGCCGGCCTGGTGGCCTTTGCGCTGATCACGCGGCCGCTGCGCCGGCTCACCGAAGAGGTGGCCGGCTTCGACATCCATGGCACCCCCCCGGACCTGCCGGCCCCCCAGCCCGGTGCCGCGCAGGACAGCCGCGACGAGATCGCCGTGCTGGACGCGGCCTACCGCCGCATGGTGGCGCGCATCGGCGAGCAGTGGCGCGCCCTCACGCGCCAGGACCAGGAGCGGCGCGAACTCATCGCCAACGTCTCGCACGACCTGCGCACGCCGCTGTCGTCCCTGCACGGCTACCTGGAAACGCTGCTGCTCAAGGACGCCGTGCTCGACACCACCGAACGCCGCCGCTACCTGGGCATTGCCCTGGCACAGAGCCAGAAGGTGGGCGAGCTGGCGCAAAGCCTGTTCGAGCTGGCGCGCCTGGAATACGGCTTTGTCCAGCCCGAGCCGGAGCCGTTTTCCATGCCCGACCTGGTGCAGGACGTGTTCCAGAAATTCGAGCTGCGTGCCGAGGCGCGACAGGTGGCGCTGCGGGCCGACTTCCCAGCCCGCCTGCCCGTCGTCCAGGCCGACCTGGGGATGATCGAGCGCGTGCTGGGCAACCTGCTGGACAACGCGCTGCGCCACACCCCCGAAGGCGGCAGCATCCAGGTGGCGCTGGCGGCGGCGGGCAACGCCGTCGAAGTCACCGTGGCCGACACCGGCCCCGGCATCCCGGCCGATCTGCGCGAAGGCCTGTTCGAGCGGCCCTTCACCGTGGGCGGCGCCCGCCGCGGCGGCGGCCTGGGCCTGCGCATCGTCCACCGCATGCTGGAGCTGCACGGCTGCCGCATCGAGCTGGTGGACCCGCCGGGGCAGGGGGCGAGCTTCCGGTTCGTGCTGCCTGCGGCCGCGCAGGCAACGGGCGCCGGCGCCCGGCCGCGCCAGGGCTGACGCGGATCGTGGGTTAACCTTGTGCACAGCGCGCCCTCGAAGGCGCGGCATGCACAAGATCGTCAACTCGTTCCGAGGACCCACGCCATGTCAACGTCTGCATCTCCCGTTCATCGCCTGCCCGCATGGGTGCCGCTGCGCTACACCACGTTCTGCCTGAGCCTGGTCGGCAGCGCGGGGCTGCTGGTGGCGGCGCTGGTGTGGGGAGGGCTGTGGTGGTGGCTGGGCTTTGGCGTGTGCGCCGCGCTGGCGCTGCTGGGCGTGCGCGACATGACCCAGGTGCGCCATTCGGTGCTGCGCAACTACCCCATCATCGGCCACCTGCGGTTTCTGCTGGAGTTCATCCGGCCCGAGATGCGGCAGTACTTCATCGAGTCCGACCATGAGGCGCTGCCGTTCTCGCGCGCCCAGCGCTCCTTGGTTTATCAGCGCGCCAAGGGCGACCCGGACAGCCGCCCGTTGGGCACGCAGCTCAATGTCACGGCCCAGGGCTATGAATGGGTGAACCATTCCATGCAGCCCACCAGGCTGGCCTCGCATGACTTCCGCATCACCATCGGCTGCGCCGATGAAGGCGCCTCGCCCTGCACCCAGCCCTACAGCGCCAGCATCTTCAACATCTCGGCCATGAGCTTTGGCGCGCTGTCGGCCAATGCCATCCTGGCGCTGAACAAGGGCGCGAAGATGGGCGGCTTTGCGCACGACACGGGCGAGGGCTCCATCAGCCAGCACCACCGCGTGCACGGCGGCGACCTGATCTGGGAGGTGGCCTCGGGCTACTTCGGCTGCCGCAACGACGATGGCACGTTCAGCGAGGAGAAGTTCATCGCCAATGCCACCGACCCGCAGGTCAAGCTCATCGAGATCAAGCTCAGCCAGGGCGCCAAGCCCGGCCACGGCGGCATGCTGCTGGGCGCCAAGGTCACCCCCGAGATCGCCGCCGCGCGCGGCGTGCCCGTGGGCGTGGACTGCATCAGCCCCTCCAGCCACAGCGCCTTCAGGACGCCGGTGGAGATGATGCATTTCATCGCCCGCCTGCGCGAGAAGTCGGGCGGCAAGCCCACGGGCTTCAAGTTCTGCGTGGGCCATCCCTGGGAGTGGTTCGCCATCGTCAAGGCCATGCAGGAGACGGACATCACGCCGGACTTCATCGTGGTCGATGGCGCCGAGGGCGGCACGGGCGCGGCGCCCGTGGAGTTCACCGACCACGTGGGCGTGCCGCTGCAGGAAGGCCTGCTGCTGGTGCACAACACGCTGATCGGCGTGGGCCTGCGCCACCGCATCAAGATCGGTGCGGCCGGCAAGGTGATCACGGCCTTCGACATCGCGCGCATGATGGCGCTGGGCGCCGACTGGTGCAACGCCGGGCGCGGCTTCATGATGGCCCTGGGCTGCATCCAGGCGCAGAACTGCCACACCGGCCACTGCCCCACGGGCGTGGCCACGCAGGACGCGGCGCGCCAGAAGGCCCTGGTCGTGCCCGACAAGGCCACGCGCGTGGCCAACTTCCATGACAAGACCCTGCATGCGCTGCAGGAGCTGGTGCAGGCGGCGGGCCTGGAGCACCCCTGCGACATCACGGCCCACCACATCGTGCGGCGCATCTCCGACACCGAGGTGCGCCAGCTCGCCAACCTGGTGCTGCGCGTGGAGCCCGGCGCGCTGCTGGGGCCGCTGGACAAGCAGCACAACGTGTTCAAGCTCTACTGGCCGGGCGCCAGCGCCCACACCTTCCAGTTCGCGCCGCCCACGCTCAAGCCTTCTGCGCCGCAGGCCAAGGCGCAGGCCAAGGCGCAGGCGGCAGGCCAGCCCGCATAGGGACACCACGGCCGATCACGGGTTTTGACGGCGCTCGGGGATAATGCGCCCCGAGCACTTTGGTCCACGACTGTATTTTTCTTTGTAAATGAAAACTATTTTGGTTCGCATTGCAGCCGCCGTCTTCGGCGGCTATGCCTTCACCTGGGGCTTCATCGCCCTGGGCGTGGCGCTGATGTTTGCCGCCGGAATGGAGTTCCACGATGCCGAGCATCTGGGCTACATCCTCGGCTTCCTGGTGTTTCTGACGGTGTTCCTCTGGGCCTTTGCGGCGCAGAGCCTCCCGCGCGTCTGGGCCGTGCTGGCCGGCGGCGGCATTGTCATGACCGGTTGCGCATCGCTGCTCCAGCAGATGCTGCTGCCCTGAATCCGGAGAACGCACCATGTTCCAGAATTTCCGCCTTTCCATGGCCTGGCTGCACACCTGGTTCGGGCTTGCGCTCGGCTTCGTGCTCATGGCCGCCTTCTTCTTCGGCGCGCTGTCGGTGTTCGACCGCGAGATCGACCGCTGGGCCATCCCGGCCTCGCGCTTCGAGCCCACGCCCATGCCCTCGTACGACCAGATCCTCAAGCCGGTCTTCGAGTCCATGCAGCCCAACGCCCAGGCGCGCGATGCCATGCGCGGCGAGGTCAACGGCCCGCTGCCCGAGCGCTTCGACACGCCCCAGCGCTGGGGCGCCTACACCACCCACCGCGATCCCGTGCTGGGCCTGTTCGCCGGCTACGAGGTACCCAACGCCAAGAAGCCCGAGACCCTGATCTGGGCCATGCGCACCATCGACCCGCGCAATGGCGAGTCCCTGCCGGACGATCACCTCAAGATCGGCAGCCAGTTCTTCTACCCGCTGCACTACAGCCTGACGCTCAACTGGATGAACCTTGGCTACTGGATCGTGGGCTTTGCCGCGCTCATCATGCTGGTGGCCCTGGTCAGCGGCGTGGTCATGCACCGCAAGATCTTCCGCGAGCTGTTCACCTTCCGTCCGAAGAAGGCCACGCAGCGCAGCGTGCTGGACCTGCACAACCTCACCGGCGTGGTGGCGCTGCCCTTCCACTTCTTCTTCGCCTTCACGGGCCTGGTGATCTTTGCGGGCATCTACTTCCCCATCACCCATACCCAGCTGGAGCCCCTGCACGAGTTGCACGAGAAGATGGAGGCCGAGGAAACCGGCCTGCCGCACGACCGCGCCGGCGTGGCCGCACCCATGGCCTCGGTGGACGCCATGGTGGCCGAGGCACAGCGCCGCTGGGCCGCCAAGGGCATGGCCGGCGACGTGGGCTTCCTGTCCGTCACCCATGTGGGCGATGCCAACGGCTACGTCAGCGTCTACCGCGCCGGCACCGACCGCATCGCGCTCACGGGCGAGGGCATCCACTTCAAGGCCAGCACGGGCGCCCTGCTGCGCGAAGATCCTCCGCGCACGGCCGTGGACAGCATCAACACCTTCCTCACCGGCCTGCACCTGCAGCACTTCCGCCACTGGCTGCTGCGCTGGCTGTACGTGCTGGGCGGCCTGGCCGGCTGCGTGTGCATTGCCACCGGCTTTGTCTTCTTCGTGGAAAAGCGCAAGAAGCAGCACGCCAGACAGGGCGTGCAGGGCGCGCGCGTGGTCGATGCCCTGGCCGTCACCACGGTCACCGGCATGCTGGTGGCCACGCTGGGCATGCTGATCGCCAACCGCCTGCTGCCCGAGGCCATGCCCCAAGGCTGGCCGGGCCGGGGCGACATGGAACGCTATTTCTTCTGGGCCACCTGGCTGCTGGCCATGGCGCATGCCTTTGTGCGCAGCGCCCCCGTGGCCCGGGGCCTGCCCAATCCTGCCTGGCGCGAGCAGTGCTGGGCCGTGGCCGCCATGGCCGTCACGGCCGTGCTGCTGAACTGGCTGACCACGGGCGACCACCTGTTCAAGACCCTGGGCGCGGGCTACTGGCCGGTGGCCGGCGTGGACCTGTTCATGCTGGCCAGCGCCGTGCTGGCCGTGGTGGTGGCGCGCAAGCTCAAGACGCGCGCCGCGCCCGCCATGCCCTCGCGCGCCGCGGAGGTGGCCCATGTCTGAGGGGCTGATGGACGCACTGCTGCTGGCCGCCGCCTTTGCCGCCTCGCTGGCCGGCATGGGCTGGTTTGCACTGGCCAAGGACGTGCACTGGGAGCAGGTGCACGGCGACATGCCCCAGCCCGATGGCAAGGTCAGGCTGCTGCGCTGGCTGGGCGCCTCAGGCCTGGCCGCCTCGCTGGGCCTGTGCCTGGCGGTGGACCATGCCTCCATGGCCTCCCTGGTCTGGATCATGACGCTGGCAGCCGCCGCCCTGGCCATTGCCTTCACCCTGACCTGGCGGCCGCGCTGGCTGCGCTGGCTGCCGGCCTGACGTTTGCGCGGGACCTGCGCCCGCTGCGGGCTCAGGCCTGCCTTTTCCTCATCCTGCGGCTGGCCAGATAGGCCATGCCGCACAGCAGTGCCAGCATGCCGCCCTGGCCCAGGCCGGGAACGGCCTGGACATTTCCGGGGCCGGGACCGGGTCCTGGGTCCGTGCCCGGACCGGGGTCGGGAGGATCGGCAGCGATCACCTCGATGGTCACGGATGCTGGTGCGGCAGCGCTCTGGTGCCCGTCGGATACCGTGAAGGCGAAGGTATCGGGCCCGGAGTAGCCGGCCGCCGGCGTGTAGACCAGCGTACCCGTCTGGGGATCGAAGCCGCTGATGACGCCATGGGCGGGGCCGGCGGTGATCTCGAAGCGCAACGGGTCCGACTCGAAGTCCGTGCCAGCGAGGGTGATGGACAGCGCCGTATCCTGCGGGGTCGTGACGGCTTGCGGCAGGGCCACGGGGGCGGCGTTGGCCGCCATCGCGTTGGAAAAGCGCGAGGTGTCACCGGTGGAAATCCGGGTGGCGGTCGCCGTGACAGCGGCCTGGTCGCCCGGGGGCATGGCGCCCTTGAACACCAAGGGCGCATGGCCGGATGCATCGGTGGTCACGGTCTGCGAGCCCAGCAGAACCTTGCCGGCGGCGCGCTCCACCAGCCCGTCGGGCAGCCTGGGCGTCGAGAAATACTCGATGCGCATGCTCTCGTTGGCGACGCTGTTCAGCGTGCCGGACAGGCCCTCGGGCGTCACCGTGAGCAGCACCGGCTCGGCAGGATCTCCGTTGGCCAGGCTGGTTCGTGCGATGCCTCCCTCGGTATTGCCGTAGATGGCATTGCCGAGCATGGAGACGCCCTTGACTTCGTCCCCCCGCAATCCCACGCCGAACAGCCTGTTGTGGGCAATCACGTTGGCATGTGCCGCGTCGTCACCGCCGACCAGGGTGTCATGGGCCTTCTGGAAAAAGGAAACGCCTTCACCGTTGGGCAGGGCGGTTCCCTGGGGACTGACGCCCACGTAGTTGCCCTGCACGAGGTTGTTCTTGCTGGCGCCCTGGAACTGTATGCCGGACGCCTTGCTGCCACCGACGATGTTTGCGCGCACGGTCACCTCGTCCGAATCCTTGATGACGATGCCCCATTGATTGGGCAGCATGGTGCTGGCATCCAGGCTGGTTCCCACGATATTCCCGGCAATCAGGGTATTCGAGTTGCGTGCGCCGTAGTTTCCATTCAATTCAATGGCCGTTTCCTTGTTTCCGGCAACCAGGTTGCCGTCCTCAGGGCCTGTGCCAATGCGATGTCCGCCCTCCGACGAAAAGAATACGGCAATGCCTGGCCCATTGTTGGGAATCATGGCCGTGCCGGCTGCATTGGTTCCGACTCGGTTGCGGGTCACCAGCGTGTGGGCGCCGGAAATGGAAATCGCGGAGGAGCCGCCTGTTTCCCTGACATTGCCGGAGACGAGGTTGCTGTCGATCAGCGTGCCGGTAAAGTCGGATGCCACGCTGATGCCGTTTCCCTGGTTTCCCAGGGCCACATTGCCGGTGATATCGGTGCCTATGTAGTTTCCCTGAATGATGTTTCCTGTACCGGCGCCCGGCCAGGAAAGCCATATTCCGGAATTCTCCGCCGCGGAAATGACATTTCGCCCGCCAATATCCAGATTCCCGATGCGGTTGCGGTTGCCGGAGTGGACAAGGATGTTGCTGCGATTGCCCATGGCAACCGTTCCCGATGCGTCAACGCCTATATGGCAGCCCAGCACGGTGTTGCCGTCGCCGGTCACCGCCAGGGCCGTATTGAAGCCGCCTATCGCCAGGCCGCGCACCGTGATGGCGCCTGCCAGCTCGAGCCCTATGCCGAACTCGGGGCTGCCTGACTGCAGCGTGATCAGGGGGCGGCGTGGCAAGTGGTCCTCATAGCCAGGCTGCGTGCTGGCGTCCACGGTGAGCGATGTGGCCGGTGCAATGGGCTGCATGAGCCTGCCATTCCAGTTGCTTTGAGTGACGATGGTCTGCTCTCCCCCCGCACCGATGCGGAACTCGATGCGGTTGTCGCCGCCTTGGTTGCGGTTGGCGTTGGCGTAGGTGATGGCATCGCGCAGCGTGCAGGGTCCCAGGCCGGTGCTGGCGCACGGGCCGGTTGCGTCGGCGGCGCTGTCCACCACGACGGTCCATGCGTGGGCCGTGGCGATGCAGCCTTGCGACAGCAATGCCAGGGCGAGCAGACGCAGGGGCCTGCGTGCCGCCGTGGGAGTGAATCGTTGCCTGTATATGCTCATTGCCTTTTTACTTTCCCTGAAATGGACTGCCGAAACGCCTTGCGGGCATTGATTGCGCAATTGCTGGAAAGGGCGCTGCAATTTCGCATGTGCGGCGTCTGTGTGGAATATCCCGGGGCCTGACCCAAGAAAATGAAGCAGCCCTTGTTGATGAATCAAGCCGGCAATGATCCCCGGGGCATCCGAGTTTGGGTCTAAGAATTTTCTTAAATCATCAAGACTGCTGAAATCGCTGAAGGGATCGGACAAGGTCTTTGATGACGAAGCGAGGCGGGCGATATTCCCGGTTGAAGCGGCGTGCACGGGTTTGCAGGATTAAGAAAATTCTTAACCCTGTTTCTTCATCCGATTCCTATGATTTGGCAATGCGCCAGTTTCAAGACCTTCTGTTTTCTTCCCGCTCGACTCGGCACGGGTGGTGCCCGTCCATGGCACTGCGCGATTGGATGGCGTCGCTGCGTGATTGGACGGTATTTGCACTGGCAATCATGGCCATGCTGGCCTGCGCCTTGCACAGCGGCAGGGACGATGCCGCCCCGGCGCCGCCATCCCGCAGCCGCGCGCATGTGCCTGTGGGGGACATGCAGCTGTTTTTCATGGACCGGTATTTCCTGCTGCTGGACGCTGCCGTGGGCGCGACCCGCGCGGCCGTCCATTCCCAGGCCGGTCTGGCATGGCCGTGGCGCACCAGCGCACCGCAGGACCACCTCGTGCCGCTGTATTCGCTGATGCATGTGGGCCGGGGCCTTCCCGAATCGCTGCTGCTGCGCAAATCCGTGAACAACGCCGCATGGCTTGCAGAGCGCTGGGAGCCCGTGCGGCAACTGGTCAGGGCCCACGCCTGGCTGCTGCTGTGGTCCGTGTCGCTGGGACTTGTCTTCATGACTGCACTTGTATGGTGCGTGGGCCGGCTGCGACGCGGCGTGCCGGCTTCGGCCTGGAGCCGGGCAGGGGCCTGCGCCGCCGGTGACGCGCTCTGCCGAAAGCTGCTGGACACGGCACCCGTGGGCCTGGCGCTGGTGCGGTGCAGCGATCGCAGCCTGCTGCTGTCCAATGCGCTGGCCCGGCAGTGGGTGTGCAGTGATGCTTCCTGGTTCGAGCAGGCCGTGGCCGGGGGCATGCAGCAGGGCCCGCGTGAGCTGGCGCTGGGGGACGGGCGATGGGTGGAGGTCCGCACCACGCCCACGACCCACGGGGGCGAACCGGTGGTCTTCTGCCTGGTCAGCGATGTGACGGCGCTCAGGCAGGTGCAGGCAGCGCTGGTCGATGCCAAGCAGCGCGCCGAATCGGCGAGCCAGGCCAAGACGCAGTTTCTGGCGACCATGAGCCACGAAATACGCACACCGCTCTTTGGCATCCTGGGAACGCTGGAGCTGCTGGCCCTGTCCAGGGTTCCTTCCGAACAGACACGCTACCTGGGGGCCATGCAGCAGGCATCGGCCTCCTTGCTGCGCATCGTCAACGACAGCCTGGACCTGTCGGCCATCGAGGCGGGCCGGCTGCAGCTGGAGGCCCAGGCGTTCTCGGCCACCGAATTGCTCGACAGCGTGGCCGCAGGCCTGCTGTCGCGTGCCGAGCAAAAGGGCCTGCAGCTGTATGCCGTCTCCGATGTGAAAACGCCGCCCCTGCTGGTGGGCGATGCCTTGCGGCTGCGGCAGATCCTGGACAACCTGGTGGGCAATGCCATCAAGTTCACGTTCTCCGGCCATGTGGCCCTGCGCCTGCAGGTCATGGGCGACAGCGAGGAAGGCACCGACCTGCGGTTCCAGGTGCAGGACACGGGCATCGGCATCGACCCGGACCAGCAGCCCTTCCTGTTCGACCCGTACTTCCGTGCCCATGCGGCCACCCAGCAGCAGGTCCAGGGCGCGGGCCTGGGGCTGTCCATCTGCCTGCGCCTCAGCCAGGAGATGGGCGGGCGGCTGACAGCCGCCAGCCAGCCGGGACTGGGGACCTGCGTGTCATTCGAGCTGCGCCTGCCGCGCGAGAGCGCGGCAGGCTATGAGGCAGTGCCCAGTCTGTTGCCGCACACCGTCTACGTGGATGGCGCCATTCCGGAAGTCGTGCACAACCTGTGCGCCTGGCTGCGGCATTGGGGCGCCATGGCCCAGCCCTACCGGGACCAGGTGCAGGGTCCCAATGAGCAGGCCGTGCTGGTGCAAGCCTGGCCGCGGTCGCTGCGCCGTCCGCAATGGACGGGCAAATGCGTTCTGGCGCTGGCGCCGGGCGAGAGCCCCCGCGAGACCGTGCAGGCCTGCGTGTGGGAGGCCAGCGCGCCTGGCGTGCCGGCAGTGGGCCATGCGCTGGGCCTGGCCCAGCAGGGCATTGCGCCGGGTGCGCGCCCCGACCTGTATGCCGCCGCCGCCCAGGTCCACGAGCCCCTGGGGCTGAGGGTGCTCATCGTCGAGGACAACCCCATCAACAGGATCATCCTGCGAGAGCAGCTGCAGTTGCTGGGCTGCGAGGTCCAGCAGGCCAGCAATGGACAGGACGCGCTGTCCCTGCCCGGCCTGCTCGAATTCGATGCCGTTCTCACCGACCTGCACATGCCGTTGCTGGACGGCCCGGCCCTGGCGCGTGCGCTCAGAAAGCGCGGGTATGTCCGCCCGATCGTCGGTCTGACGGCCAATGCACAGCCGCAGCCGCAGCCGCAGACCCAGACGCAGGCGCAAGAGCAATCGCAAGGGCAGGGGCAGGGGCAGGGGCAGGGCGACGGACTGCCGGCCGGCTTCGACAGCCTGCTGTGCAAGCCATTCACGTTGGCGGTGCTGCGCACCACCTTGAACAACATCAAGCAAGGCAGGACCTGAACCCATGCTGGCCCCATTCAAAGTACTCATCCTGGACGACCATCCCCTGTGCTGCGAGCACGCGCGCAGCCTGCTCATGGAGGCGGGACTCACGGACACGCACATGGCCTGCAACGCGCGGGAGGCCCTGGAGAAGCTGGGCGACGGCGGATTCCATCTCGTCATCACCGACCTGAAGATGCCTGACATGGACGGCCTGCAGTTCATCGATGAATTGAGCCGGCGCGACCTGCATCCCATGCTCGTGATATCCACCTCCTGCTCGCGCCGGCTGATGAACAGCGTCAGTCTCATGGCCAAGGAGTCCGGCTTTTCCGTCATCGGGATGTTCCAGAAGCCGTTCGGCACGGACCATGTCCAGGCGCTGGTCAGCCAACTCAGGTCCGTCCATGCAAACGAGGGGAAAACCGCTGCCGGCATCAGGGAGCGGCCGATTTTCGCCAAGGCCCACCTGGTGCAGGCGCTGCAGGAGAAAACCATACAGGCCTGGTTCCAGCCCAAGAAATCCCTGCTCACGGGCCACATCGTCGGCGTGGAAGCGCTGGCGCGCTGGAACGATCCGCAGTTCGGCTTCATGATGCCGGGCTCGTTCATGTCCGCCATCCGGTTCCATGGGCTGGACCATGCCTTGCTGGTGCGGATGATGGAAGATGCCATGTCGGCGCACCTGGCCTGGCGCAGTGCCGGACATGTCGTGCCTGTGTCCGTCAACCTGCCGGTACCGCTGCTGGACGATATCGGCCTGCCGGACGAGTTGCACGGCATGGCGGCCCGGTGCGGCATTGCTGCGGAGAACATCACGTTCGAGCTGCTGGAGGACCAGGCCGTCGGCATACCCGCCAACTACTACATGAGCGCGAGCCGTTTGCGCCTCAAGGGCTTCGGCCTGGCCCAGGATGACTACGGGCGCGGATACAGCTCGATGTACAGCCTCATCTCCACGCCCTTCACCGAATTGAAGATCGACCGGGCCTTCGTGGCCGGTGCGGCAGGTGACGAGGTGCGGACTGCGGCCTTGACGTCGTCGGTGCAACTGGGGCGGCAGCTGGGCCTGACGGTGACGGCGGAAGGCGTGGAGACCACCCGGGACCTGGAGTTGCTGCGCAGCATCGGATGCGATTGCGTGCAGGGCTATCTGCTGTCCGCCGCGGTGCCTGCGGTTGAATTTGCCCTTATGCTGGCATCCGAGCCCCGGCACCAAGGCAACCCCACCTGACCCAAGCACGCAAGGCGTCCATGCCCGACTCCCCGTTCAGCAAGATCACACGCACCACACGCTGGCAGAACCGGGTACTGTTTGGAGCGCTTCCCCTGGCGATCTTCCTCATCGCCGTGCTGCTGTGGGGTTCGGAGAGGATCTTCGAGCAGGAGCAGGGGCGCCTGGCCTTGAACTTCTCCGCCATCGTCGGCTCGCTGCAGGAGCAGGAAATCTTCCTTCGGCGGCTCAAGGGCCGCAACGAGTCCTGGAAAGCGCTGCCGGACCAGAGGATAGCCACCATCGTCGACGTGCCCGCTCCTGCGCAGGCGGACTACCGCATGTTCCGTGGCCGCGAGGCCATCGGCGGCATTCCCTTTTCACTGCAATGCTCTGCGCGCGTGGCCTGCGACACGCTCCCGGACCGGCTTTTCTCGCTGGGCAGCTCCCTGGCCGCAGGCTATTCCTCCTTCTGGGCAGGCTCCTACTTCCCGGCAGCCGCTGCCTTCTTCACCAAGGAGGACGGGGCGATCAGCATCGGCGTGCCGGCCATCGACGTGCCCATCGGCAACGAGAGCGTCACGCAGGAAATGTTCGACAGCACGATTGCCGCCGTCAAGGCGCATCTGCGGGCCAGGGCCGCCGATGCCCGGCCGGGCGCCGGCTCCACGGCGCCGGCGCAGGAAATCGTCTGGTTCCGGTCGCCCCAGTTCCCGGAAAAGATGATCGGCATGGTCGCCGCCGGCTTTTCAAGCCATATCGAAGCCGGCGACGAAGCCGCCACAAGCCCGATCTACGCCGCCATCCTTTTCAGTCGCCAGCGCATCAGCGCCATAGAAAGAACCATCCATACGCTGCCCAGGCATCTTTTCTGGCTGGAGCACCGGGACTTCGGCGTGCTCATGGGCACCGGCCCCGTCCCGCAGGTGGACGACACGGGGATGCAGTACACGCGCAATGGCCTGATCCTCAAGACCGAGGATGCCTCCGGCCGGTGGACCGGCTACTACCAGGTGGACTACGCCACCTTTTTCCAGGGCAGGCTGTTCGCCCCTTCTGCCGGCCTGGTGCTGGCCCTGCTGCTGAGCCTGCTGGCCGGCGTGGCCTATACCCGGTGGTTCAACCGCAAGGTGATTGCGCCCGCGCAGGAGGCGCAGCGGGTCATCGTCGAGAGCAATGAATTCAACAGGACGCTGATCGAAACCGCTCCCGTGGCCATCTGCCTTGTGGCCTACGGCAGCGGGAAGATCATCTTCAGCAACTCGCTGGTGCAGGAGTGGCTGCACTCGGCCGATGGCTACCTGCGTCCCGGCTCGCCGGAGAACAAGGCGGCGCTGGAGGAGATTGTCCATGCCCGGGCCGCAGGCACCATGGAGCGCCTGGTCACCGAGCAGGGCAGGACGCTTCATGTGGCCTATGCGCCCACGCGCTACCTCGGCCAGGATGTGACGCTGTGCATTTTTGCCGACGTCAGCGCGCGCGCGGAGATCGAAAGCAACCTGGAGCGGGCAAGAATCGCGGCGGACGAGGCCAACGAGGCCAAGTCCACCTTTCTGGCGACCATGAGCCACGAAATCCGCACGCCGCTGTATGGCGCGCTGGGCACGCTGGAGCTGCTGGGCATGACCGAGCTCACCCAGCTGCAGAGCAAATACGTGGACCGTATCGAAGCGTCCTCGTCCATCTTGCTGCAGATCATCAGCGACATCCTGGACACCAGCAAGATCGAGGCCGGCCAGCTGCAGCTGGAAAAGGCCCCGTTCAATCCCCGGGAGCTGGTGCAAAACTGCACCAGTTCCTACGCCGCCATGGCGCAGCAAAACGGCCTGCTGCTGTTTTCCTGCGTGGACGCGCAGGTGCCCGAGTCGGTGCTGGGCGACGCGGTGCGCATCCGCCAGATCCTGGGCAATCTCATCAGCAACGCCATCAAGTTCACGGAGGCCGGCCATGTGATCGTCCGCCTGCGCAGCATGCCGGGCACGGCCTCGCAGGCCCGGCTGGTGTTCGAGGTCTGCGACACGGGCGTGGGCATAGAGAAATCCCTGCATGGCGAGCTTTTCACGCCCTTTTATCTCGTCAAGAACAGCAGCCGCACCGCCCGTGGAGCGGGCCTGGGCCTGTCCATCTGCTGGAGCCTGGCCCGGATGATGTCCAGCTCCATCGAGGTCTGGAGCGAGCCAGGCCTGGGCAGCAGGTTCTGGTTCGAGCTGGGGCTGGAGACCGTCGCGCAGGAGCAGGGGCCGGAGCAGGAGGAGGCTCCCGCGCTGCAGGGCGCCCGGATCGCGGTGCGCACCCCCCACCCGGAACTGACGGACAACATCTGCGCCTGGCTGCGGCGCTGGGGCGGCCAGGCCCGCGCGGCGGCAGCCGCCCCGGTGGCGGCCCATGACGATGAGCTGCTGCTGGACGTCCTGCTGCCGGCGGACAGCCCCGCGCCGCAGTGGAAGGGGCGGCACCTGAACCTGTCCTCGCCGGACAACCGGGGCATCGACGGGCACAACGTCCTGAGCATCGGCCAGGGCATTGCACAGGTGCTTGGCGGTGCGCAGCGCTCTGCCAGTGCCGGCACCGATCTGCCCCTGTTCGACCTGCGCGTGCTGGTCGCCGAGGACAATCCCGTCAACCAGGTGACGCTGCGCGGCCAGCTCGAGAGCCTGGGCTGCGAAGTCACGGTCGCCGACGATGGGGAGGAGGCGCTGGCGCTGTGGGACATCAGCCCGCACGATCTGGTGCTGACGGATGTGAACATGCCCTACCTCAACGGCTACGAACTCGCCGAGCGGCTGCGTTCGGAGGGGGTTGCCTGCCCCATCGTCGGCGTGACCGCCAATGCCATGCTGGACGAGGAAAACCGCTGCCTGAACGCCGGCATGAATGCCTGGCTGGTCAAGCCCATCCAGTTGCGCACGCTGGTCCGCACCCTGGAGAAGTTCGCGCCGAGAAAACGCCTGCGTCCGGCGCCTGCCCAGGCCGGCGCTGCGGCGGCGGACATTCCCCCGCCCCCGGCCCTGTCGGAGCCCAACGTTTTGCAGACGCACAGGCAGGTCTTCGTGCAGTGCATGAACGACGACATAGAAATGCTGGCCCGCGGCCTGCAGGAGCGCCGGCCCGACCTGGCCGCCCAGGCCCTGCACCGCATGCGCGGCGCCTTGCTGCTGGCCAGGATGCAGGAGCTTGCCGCCCGCACCCAGGCGCTGGAGGAGCGGCTCCTGAACGGCGCCCCGGAGCCCGGCCTGCAGGCCGCGCTGTCAGTCCTGCTGGACGACCTCCTGGCCGACCTTCGCGCCATGATGGCGCAATTGCCCCAGCCCTAACCCTTTGCTTGCGATCCCATGAAACTGAAACTGCGCATTGCTGTCGTGGACGACCACGCCGTGGTCCTGCTTGGCGTCAAGGACTTCCTGGAGCAGGACCCCAATCTCCAGGTCGTGGCCACGTTCGATACCCCGTCGTCCTTGATGGAATACGCCAGATCGAACCCCCTGGACGTGGTTCTGACCGACTACTCCATGCCGGGCGATGACCTCTACGGAGACGGCCTGCGCTACGTGGACTACCTGATACGCCATTTCCCGCACATCAAGGTGCTGGTGCTGACGACCGTCTCCAATCCAATGATCATCTCGGCCCTGTATGACGCGGGCGTCGCCGGCGTGCTGCTCAAGGAAGATCCGCTCAGCCAGATCATGGCGGCGCTGCAATGCGTGCGCCTCAACACGCGCTACTACTCGCCCTCGTTCCAGGCAGGCACGCCCAGGCAGGAGAGGACGGTTTTCCTGAGCGAGCGCGCCAACAACCTCTCGCCGCGCGAATTCGAAGTCCTCAGGCATTTCGCCAAGGGGGAATCCATCACGGAAATCGCCGCACGCCTGAGGCGCAGCGTCAAGACCGTCAGCCTCCAGAAGAACTCCGCCATGCGCAAGCTGAACGTGGACAGCAACCAGGACCTGGCCGCCTTCTGCGCCGAGCACCATCTCTTCGACTGACCGGCCTGCGGGCTGCACCAGCCGGTCAACCTTCCAGCGCCTGGCCTTGCGCCTGGCTGCCGCCCTCGGCGTCCACCTCGCCCAGGCGATAGTGCGGTTCGGACGGCATCAGGCGAAACCCCAGAAGTGCCCCGCGCCGGCTTGTCTTCATCGCCAGGGGCGCCTGGCAATGCACGCAGCCATAGTTCACGAAATTGGCATCCTGCTCCAGCGAGTAAAAGCGGAACCTCAGTCCGGGGTGGGGCTTGGACAGGGATGTATTGCTCAGCAATTCGTAGCATGGGTCGCACAGTTTCTGGGTTGTTTTCGGCTGCATTTCTGGAAATAAAACGGATCGATATACCGCTGTCCAGTCTTGCCAGAACCTGCGCAATCCAGGTTAAGACGATTCTTATCGTCGGCTGCCATATCCGTTGCAATGAATGCCGCCGCCGGCGGCAATCCGACAGTTTCTGCCGCTGTTGCAACACTTGGTTACTTCCTTGACCCATCTCAAATCCCCCAGGCGGCGGCGCCGATACGCTTCGGCCCATGAATCGCCACGGCTTGACTTGGGTCAGCCTGGCCTGGCACGCAGGCATTCCATGCCGATACCGCGTGCGCACACAACAGCGGCGCCCTACGCCGCACAGGAGATGCATCAATGCACATCGGCCAACGTTTCTGGCGCCGCCAAGGGCTGGGCACCAAACTGTCCATCACCAATTTCGTCTGGGTCGCCTCCATCCTGGGCCTGCTGGTCCTGGGCATTGCCTGGGATGTCAGCAAGTCCCTGCAGTCCAGGATGAACAGCGACATGCAGCAGGGCATACGGACGCTGCACAACTTCATCGAGTCCAACGACAAGGAGCTGCGCCAGCGCACCCAGTTCCTGGCCGACAGCCTGGCGCACAGCCTGCAGGGCACGCTCAGCCTGGACACCGGCGGCAGCGAGCCGGTGCTGAGCCTGGACGGCCAGCCGCTCAACGGCAACGATGCGCAGCTGCAGGCCTTCACGCGCAGCACCGGCGCCGTGGCCACCGTGTTCGCGGCCCAGGGGCAGGGCGACTTCGTGCGCATTGCCACCACGCTCAAAAATGAGAAAGGCGACCAGAGCGCGGCCGTGCTGGGCAGCCGCCTGGACCGCGCCCACCCCGCCTACGCCGCCATCCAGGCCGGCCAAAGCTACATGGGCCTGGCCCACCTGTTCGGCCGCCAGTACATGACGCACTACCGCCCGCTCAAGGACGCGGCGGGCGCCACCGTGGGCATCGCCTTCGTGGGCCAGGACTTCTCGCAACTGCTGGAGCACTTCAAGGACTCCATCCGCGCGCTCAAGGTCGGCCAGACCGGCTACTACTTCGTGCTCAACGCCGAAGACGGGCCCCAGCGCGGCCAGCTGGTGGTGCATCCCGCCATGGAGGGCAAGAACATCAGCGAGTCCAGGGACGGCGACGGCCGCTTCTTCATCCGCGACATGCTGGACCGCAAGCAGGGCAGCATCGCCTATCCCTGGACCAACCCGGGCGAGGAGCAGCCCCGCGACAAGCTGGTCGTCTTCAGCCACTACGCGCCCTGGAACTGGGTCATCGCCACCAGCGCCTACGTGGACGAATTCGTCTCCGAGACCCGCAGCCTGATCCTGCAGTTCGCCCTCATGGGCCTGGGCGCCGTGCTGCTGCTGTCGGCGGCATGGTTCTGGCTCATACGCCGCATGATCGTGCGCCCCTTGAAGCAGGCCAGCCACATGGCCTACGCCATTGCCGATGGCGACCTGACCGTGCGCGTGCACAGCGACCGCCATGACGAAATCGGCCACCTGCTGGAGGCCATGAACACCACCAGCACGGGCCTGACCCGCGTGGTCGGCAGCGTGAACGAACAGGCCCACAGCGTGGCCCTGGCCAGCGCGGAAATCGCCCAGGGCAACCAGGACCTGGCCGCCCGCACCGAAAGCGAGGCCAGCGCGCTGGAGCAGACCGCCGCCGCCATGGAGGAACTAGGCTCCACCGTGGCCCACAACGCGGACCACGCGCAATCGGCCGACCGCATCACGCGCGAGGCCCAGCGCGTCGTCACCGAAGGCGGGCAGGCCGTGCGCAAGGTCGTGCAGACCATGCAGGGCATAGACGCCAGCAGCAAGAAGATTGCCGACATCATCGGCGTCATCGACGGCATTGCCTTCCAGACCAATATCCTCGCCCTCAACGCCGCCGTGGAAGCGGCCCGGGCGGGCGAGCATGGCCGGGGCTTTGCCGTGGTGGCCGAGGAAGTGCGCGCCCTGGCAGGCCGCAGCGCCGAGGCCGCCAAGGAAATCAAGCAGCTCATCAGCCACAGCGTCGCCGAAATCCACACCGGCAACCAGGAGGCCGCGTTTGCCGGGGAAACCATGGAACAGGCCATGGAGGAAATCTGCAAGGTCACCCAGCTCATCTCGGACATCAGCCACGCCAGCGCCGAGCAAAACAGCGGCGTCGCCCAGGTGGCCGAGGCCATCACCCACATCGACCAGACCACTCAGAAAAACGCCGCCCTGGTCGAGGAAATGGCCGGCGCCGCCGCCGGCCTGCGCCACCAGTCCGATCAACTGGTGCGCGTGGTCTCGGTCTTCCGGCTGCCGGGCGGCAGCAATGCCCAGGCGCAGGCGGCGCCCCGTGCACCGTCGCTGGCGCCCGGCGCGGCCAAGGCATCTGTGCCCCAAGCCGCCCCGCCTGCCGTTGCCAAGCCTGCCACCCCGGCCGCGTCGGCTGCCTCGGCAAAACCGGCTGCCGCCAAGCCCATCGCCATGGCCTCCACGGCCGATGACGACTGGGACAGTTTCTAGGCGTCGCGCCCGCCTCAGTCGTGCCGCGCCATCAGGTCACGGCGGCGGCGCTCGTAGTAGTGCCGCTGGCACTCGGCCGCCTCCTGCCAGGCCTGCCTGTCGATGGCCTCCTGCACATGGGCTGGCAACGGCCGGGGCACAGCCGCAGTCGCCAGCATGGCCTCCATGCCCTCCAGCGGCGCAAAGCCCAGGCAGGGCAGCTCGAACGGCAGCGCGGGCTCCTGCGCATTGGCAAGAATGGCCCCCAGCGCCCAACGTGCCATGCGGTCAAAGAACCCGTCAGGGTGCCCATGGTTCCAGTACCGCGCCATCTCCGGCCCCGCAAACCGCATGGCGTCATAGGCATGCCTGGGGTTGTGGCGCGCCAGCTCCACCACCTCGCTGAACCAGATCTCTCCAATCCCGTAGTGCTCATGCCCGCTGTTCACGCGCGGCGGCACAAACCACTGAATGCGCTCCCCCTTCGCATTGCGCCGCGTGAAAGACAGGTCATCGCAGGTGCGGATGCGGCGCAAGACCTTGGGTGCAGGCCCCGGGATCAGGCTCTGGGGCGGGTGCCTGGCATCGCGCCTGGGCTTGGTCTTGTACTTGGGTTTGCTGTCTTTGGCCGGGGCATCCACGCCAGTCAACACCTTGCGCTGCACCCAGCGCCTGAAGGGCTTGGCCTCAGGTGATGGGCTGGCTTGAATCAGCGCCTGCAGGCCGTTCGCATTGACAGCTGCCAAGGCTTGGCGCCTGGGCATGCGGCCGGGCTCGCTGGCAAGGCGGACGGTGCAGCGGTGGTCTTCAGCGAGCTTGCCGATGGCCAGCTTGTGGCGGGAGATTCCCAAAGCTGTGCACACATCCTTGGCCATGAACCAGGTCACGCCGTTCCTGCGGAATGTGCGGATCGGGATGTCGCCGAAGTGGAGGGTTTGGGGAGTGGTGTCGTCTGCAGGGATTCCACGGACGGACGGGGTCTGCGTAGCCATGACTGGCCTCCTATGATTCGTTGGACTACCAACTTCGCCTCCTGTTGAGAGAGGCGGCCGGGTGCTTCAACACGGTCATAGGGCCGCCCGCAGATTTCCCCCGAAGGGTCTTGTATAGCTGCGCGCCACCCGGCCATAAGCAAGCCTTGCCCCGGAGCTCGAGGCAAGACGAAACGTATGGACGAAAAAAAGCCACTGGACTTACGGGAGTGACTTCCGCCTATGAGGTGTGTTGAGCACCGGGGAGGATCGTAGCAGGTGTGGGCGTGCGGGAGCTGCCCAAAGCTGTTACGTAGGCGTGCTGAATGGAGTGTGCAGGTACGGGGCTTTGCAGTGAGTTGCGAGGGCAACGTCACCTGTTTTGATTTCTTCGCTGATCAGTTGTGCAAGGCCTGTGCGTCAGCAGTAGGCCACCGCAGACGTTTGAACGACGGCTTCAGGCTGTGAGCGGTCTGTCGCCGGACGGCAGACTTGATGGGACAGCGCGACAAACCGGAGGTACCCATCAGCGGTCGTTCGTGTCGGCCTGCAATCGACCCGCTGTGGTCGTTCGCGCCTCGGCGCCCAGCGTCTGCTGCGGACATAAGCTGTCGTTCGCGTTGACCAGCAAACAGCTGCAACCGGAGGTTCCGCATCTGAAGGAGTCTGCTTTTGGCGTCAAAGAGATTGCAAGCTTAAGAACGTAAGAAGGGCGTATGCCTGCTTCTACTTTTGATTCCTAAGGAGAAGCGTTGATTTTTTCAAGATGCTCTTTTTGATAGGACTCAATAGAGAAGCGCTCCATCCCTTCCTTTGCCGGGGAAAATTTTCCGATAACGACGATTCCGTCCAATTTGGCTAGTTCTTTATCCCAGTTCTCTTCGCTGTCCTTAGCGTACTTGGAGAAGCAGGCAGGGTTAATTTTAGGCGGTCTCTGGCAACCAAGTCGCGAAATAGTGTTGATTGTAGTCGTTGGATTAAGACTGGCTAACACCACCGATCCACGAAGCGCGCGCAGATGATCGCTGCCGCCAATTTCAGCAGCGCTTCGTGGATATCCAGCCGTCGTTCAAAGCGGATTCGCAGCTTGCCAAAGCCTGCAAACCAGCTGTGCGTCCTCTCCACCACCCACCGGTGTTTGCCCAGCCGCTCGCTGCTCTCAATGCCTCGTCTGGCAATTCGGCCAATGATGCCCCGCTGCCTCAGGTGGGCTCGGCATCGCTTGAAGTCGTAGCCTTTGTCGGCGTGCAGCTTTGCCGGTCTTCTACGGGGACGTCCTGGCAGGCCAGCAATCGCAGGAATCGCGTCCACGCACCTCTCGAACATCTTGGAGTCGTGCCGGTTCGCGCCGCTGACCAAGATCACCAGCGGGATGCCTCTGGCATCTACGACGATGTGCCGCTTGGAGCCGAGCTTGCCTCTGTCCGTGGGGTTTGGGCCCGTTTCCTGGCCCCCCGGGGGCTTGGTACCGAGGAGCCATCAATGCTGGCCCGGCTCCAATCGATTTGGTCATGTTCACGCAAGCGAGTCAGCATGGCCTGGTGCAGCTGCTCCCAGACACCAGCGGCGTTCCAGTCGCGTAGGCGCCGCCAGCAAGTCATGCCGCTGCCGTAGCCCAGGGATTGGGGAAGGTCTTCCCATGGAATGCCTGTTTGCAGCACGAACAAGATGCCGTTGAGGGCGGCCTCATCGCTGACTGCGAGCTTGCGCGCACCGCCTTTGGCAGAAGGCACGAAGGCTGGGATCAGGGGTTGTAGCTGTCGCCACAGTTCTTTGCTAACGGGTCGTCTTGCCATGAGGGCAGCGAGCATAACTGCTCTGCGGGGGCCTGTGACGAAGTGGTGTTAGCCACTCTAAGCACCGGTGGGCGGTGGAGAGGACGCACAGCTGGTTTGCAGGCTTTGGAAACTGCGAATCCGCTTTGAAGGACGATTGGATGTCCACGAAGCGCTGCTGAACCAGCAGCCGCGATCATTTGTGCGCGCTTCGTGGATCGGTGGTGTTAGCCAGTCCAAACCAGCGCCTTCCCCTTCACCCACAGCCCAAACTCCTTCATCACTTGCACCACGGGCTTGAGCCGCTCCCCATCCGGCGTCAGTTCGTACTCCACCTTGATCGGCGCCGTGGGGTAGACCGTGCGCTTGACCAGGCCCGCTTCCTCCAGCGCGCGAAGGTCCAGGGTGAGGGAGCGTTGGGAGATGCCGGGCATGTCGCGGCGCAGGTCGTTAAAGCGCCGGGGGCCGTCGATGAGCAGCCTCCAGCGGCCGCCCAGCAGGCGCATGGCTTCTTCCACGGAGCAGCCGGAGATGTTGGATTTCATAGCACATCCATCATAGGCAGGCGGCAGGTATATTTTTTTAACCTATGGGCAGTTTTATTGCCTTCTTCCAGATTGTTCCCTGGTGCATGACATTGGCCAGGGGCTGCGCCTGAATGCGCAGGCCCCTTGTTCCA
Organism: Delftia sp. WY8; assembly: GCF_018437695.1. Lineage (NCBI taxonomy): Bacteria > Pseudomonadati > Pseudomonadota > Betaproteobacteria > Burkholderiales > Comamonadaceae > Delftia > Delftia sp. WY8. The sequence continues at coordinate 708,706 of NZ_CP049795.1, read as the reverse complement.
TCACCAGAGAAATTCCATGAAGCTGTATTACCTGCCGGGCGCCTGTTCGCTGGCGCCGCACATTGTCCTCAACGAGCTGGGGCTTGATTTCCAACTGGTCCGGGTGGACCACAAGACCCACCAGACGGAAGACGGCAGGGACTTCCGTGCGCTCAGCCCGTTCGGCTATGTCCCCCTGCTGGAATTGGACGACGGCAGCCTGCTGCGGGAAGGGCCCGCCGTCCTGCAATACCTGGCGGACCTGCAGCCTGCGTCACTTCTGGCGCCGGCCCAGGGCAGCCTGGAGCGCTATCGGCTGCTGGAGTGGCTGGCCTTTCTGAATTCGGAGATCCACAAGGGCTTCATCCCGCTGCTGTATGCGGTGGCGGCGGGAAAGTACGGCGTGGAGACGGCCAAGCCCAAGCTGGAGCAGCGGTATGCCTGGGTGAACGCGCAACTGGCCGGCAAGCGCTACCTGATGGGCGATGGCTTCACCGTGGCCGATGCCTATCTGTTCGCGCTCACGCAGTGGGGGCAGGCGCCGTGGCTGGAGTCGGTCTACAAGACGAGCATTCACTTTGATGGCCTGGAGCATCTTGCCGGCTGGTATGCGCGGATGCGGGAGCGGTCTGCCGTGCGCCGGGCGCTGCAGGCCGAAGGTTTGCGATAGGGCCGGTGGCCGCCACGCATGCGGCCACCACGCACTTTGCTGCGTCATGGCAAGCAGCCCGCGCCTTGCGGCCTTGAGGGTGCCCAATGCAAATCGCCTGACGTGAAGTGACGTGATGTAGACGTGACGGATCACGCCAAGGTTTCAAGGCTCACGGCCACGATGACGGGGGCAGGCTCCGTGTTCACGAGGCGCAAGGCCTGGTTTGGCTGTCCGTCTCCGCGTGCGCGCTGAACCGTCACACCCATGGCCTGCACGGTGTCAGCCTCATCCAGCGTCTGGCGCAGCGAGGCGGGGATCGGCGCTGCGGCAGTGAAGTCGAAGCGGGGTTTCAACGCGACGTAGAAAGTTGACACACGGCACGCCATCAGGCCGCCAGGCCCGAAGAATACGCCTGCATCCGGCACCAGGCCGCGACCCAGCGCCACCATCGAGGCGTCGTACCAGCTGCCGGGGTAGATCGGCACTTGGTCCCAGCATTCAGAGGTGATCGTCACCGTCTCCAGCGAAGCGGCGGGTAGCGCAAGGACGCGGCCGGAAGCGTCCAGGGCCTGCAGGGAAGCCGGAGCCTGCGGCCCTGCGCCGGATGTGTCGTTGAGATTCAAGCGCAAGGTGCCGGGGTTTGCGATCGTGCCGACAGCCACTGCTGCGCTCCACTCCGACGAACTCTTGGGCAGTGTCCAGATCGGTTTCCACTGGAGGTAGCCGGTCTTGTACACCTTGGTCCATCCCACCGGAGTGGGCGAGTATGCAGGTTCGCCTGGAGGCGTTGCCATCTTCTGCATGGCGCCTGCAAGCATCGACTGATAGGGAAATTTGCAGGCTTCGAGTACCTGCAGAAAGGTCTTGTATCCCTGCGAAAAGCTGCGCCCCGACGCTTGGTACAGCGCGCCATTGGCAGCGGACTGGGGCACCGTGTCTGCAAAGAGAAACTGCGCGTCGGCCATGGTGCCGGTCACTGGATCCGGCCAGTTCCACGCGGTCACCGGCATCAGCATCTGCCCCCGCACCAGCGGCGCCGAAATGGATGCCGAGCGCTTGAACACCATGCCGGTTTTCGGCCCGCTCGATACGCTTGGGGCCCTTGGGGGTGGAGGCACCAGATCAGCCAGGCCGCCGAGGAACTGATGGATCACGTTCATGAACGCTGTCTCCGGTTGACGGGGGTGGGCGGGGTGGGCAGGACCGGCCGCGGCGTCCCGCCCACCCGCTGGTCTTCAGGTCAGTGGATGCCCGGGAAGTCGACGATCACGCCGATGATTTGCGGGTTCACCGAGGTGCTGCTTCCCTTGAAGGTATTGGCCTGTGCGGTGCTCTTGGTGTACTCGGACTGGTGACCGCCCGTGCCACCGAAGGTGAAGGGCCCGATGCGCACACCCGCGCTGGCCTCGAAGGCCTGCTTGTTCTGCTGGTAGGTGTTGGCGCTCATCGTGATCTCGAACGAAGGCTTGTAGACGACCAGCAGCTCGGACACCCGTGCCGCGACGATGCCGTTCGGGCCGAACAGGGAGCTCGATCCCGGGCCACCGTTGGCCACCCACGGGGCGACGATGGTGTAGCCCTGGCCGCCCGGCCCCTGCTGGGCCTTGGCCAGTTCGCTCATGAAGCCGCCCGGGTACCAGTCGCCCGGATTCACCTTCACGCGCGTGGAGGACTCGCAGCTGATCTTCACTGCCGAGCTCGAGTCCTGGTTGAACAGGTCGGACTTGCTCCAGCCGCCCGATGCGTTGACGCTCCAGAAGAAGTTGCCAACGCTGGTCGAGCCCTTGGCAAACGAGGACTTGAAGTCGCTGCTCGATTGCGAAGATTTCATCGCGATCGAGAACGCGCCTGCGCTGCCATTGCTGAGCGCTGCGCGCCAGTCCGCGCCCGTTGTGTCGATGTGGAAGTCCGGCTGCCAGCGCAGGATGCCCGAGCCATCCGGCACCTTGGTCCAGCCTGCCGGTGCGTTGTTTGAGGCAGGGTCGCCCGACGGAATCTGCATCATGTCGATGGCGCGCTGCAGATCGCTGGGCATGCTGGCCCGCTCCAGCTCCATCTTCATCTTGACCGCCTGGTTGTAGGCGTTGGTGGCCGCCTGGATGGCGGCAACGTAGGCAGCAGCCTCCGGCGCGTTGTTGAGCCAGGTGTTGATGTCAGGGTAGCGGGCTGCGAATATCAAGCCGCCGTTCTGCTTTGAACTCAGGTAGAACTGGTTCATGTCGCTGTTGGCCTTGGCCATCGCATTGCTTTTCTGGACGCACAGGTTGGCCAGCTCCGCCTGATTGGCCTGCTGCTCGGGGCTGACCTTGAATGTCACGTGACCAAAGATCTGGCGGACGGCGTCGAAGAGCGTCGCATCGAGGCTGCCGTACTGGCCGATCGCGGACCACTGCGGCATGCCGCTGACGATCTGATAGGCGGCCGGGTCCCATTGCCCGGTCGGAGCCGTGCCCCAGCTGAAGTCCTTGGGGGTGCCGAGCAACTGGAAATTCGGGGTGCCGAGATTATCGACAAGGGCGTTGTACAACTGGCTGAACATGGCTTGATCTGACATGGCGTGCAATTCCTGAAATTGAATGGATAGGGAGCGACATGAGGTTTGAAGTCATGAACGCTTTTCTTTGCCAATGAGAATGATTGCCCGGTATTGGGCCTAAGGCATGGGGTGCTTGGGAGAAATCGCAGGGGGTGACCGCGAAGAATGATTCATGGCGGGATACTCCTTTGAGTTGCGTGCAAGGATCCGACACGTGGGTGCCGGGAAGATGCCTCGACGGACGCTGACCGTAGAGGCGAAGAGGTGAAGGGATATGAGCCTTTGCAGCCTTTCAAGGCTCGCGCGGATATTCCATATCAACCGCGCAAACCTGGAATGCACTGGCGCCTGCTGAAGCCGTCATAAGTATTCGTTGGACTCATCATGCCCAATTGCATCAGGAGGATGGAATACTTCCAATGTCGTATTCGGTGAGCACGGACAGGCGATGCACGCTGGCCTGGATATCAGATGCTGCCGCCATTGCGACTTGCCGTTGGCGCAAATGTCTGCAACTGGGCGGTGCTTGTCAGGCCCAGTTTGCGCAGAATGTTTTCGCGATGCTTGCGCACGGTCAAGTCGCTGAGGTAAAGCGAACGTGCGATCTCCTTGCTGGTGTGTCCCGCCAGCACGTGCGCCAACACCTCCTGCTCGCGAGGAGACAGAGGGAGCGGTGAGCGGGCAGCGCTCAACCAGCCTTGCCGCCTGGCATGCGTGACGAGTTCTACGGCATTGCGCAGGCCCAGCCGTGTACACATATTGCTGCGGTGCTTGCGTACCGTGTGTTCGCTGATGCCCAGCGTGTGCGCAATGTCCTTGCAACCAAGGCCTTTGGCCATCGCTTCGAGTACATCGATTTCGCGCGCAGTGAGTGCAGACGCGATGACTTCATCTGCTGTTGGATGCTCAGCATCGAGATGGCATTCGCTATTTGCCAAAGCTATTTCCGATATGTCCATGGTATGTCTCCCATTTTTTATGTGCCGATGCCATAGGGCCATTCCACGCCGAAGCCTCGGCGAGACTGCTTTGCACAGTGCCGTTTGAAAGATTGAATAACTCGCTAAAGCGCCTGTTTACCGACTGAATAAACTGGCGTCATGCCATTCGTGTGAAAATTGTGCGGTAAAGGATCAGCCGAAGAAGCCTGAACATTGGACGATTGAAAATCGCGCGCATTCAGCCTGTGGCAGCCTTTTGTATCCAAGGCGGGAGATTAGTAAACCATTATCAAGATGGTGTGGTGCGTTGAGGGAGTATCAAAGTCGTTTGAGAATCTGTTATCGCCATTTCACCGTTGGAATGGACATCTTAGTGGAAATCTCTGGCGAAATCATTACATCTGGCTACAAAAGTTCGACACCAAGGTTTTTGCAGCAGATTGTGGGAAAGCCAATGGTCTTCTGTGGGTCGCGCTTGTGTGATCAGGATTTTCTGGCATTGCCCTGCCGAGTCCGGGATGCGGGCTGTTGCGCAGGTCTTGAGACATGCGGGTAAGCAATTCCTGCCATGGCGCATCGAGAAGCGGCTGGGTGCCTGCGACGTGCTTCAAGGGAAGCACCTCTTTTGCCAAAAGCGTTCCCGGGTCATGACGAAGGGCGTGAGCACCACGACCGTCGCCAGTTCCAACGACCTGGACATACGCCAGTTCAGGGGGCAGGGCGGGTGCCCTCCTCAGGCCCGCCCTCCAGCACGCGCAGCAGCAGAGACAGCCGCTGGTCCAGCGCGGCCAGTTCGGCGGCGGGCATGGGCGCCAGCATGGCGCGCTCGTTGTCCAGGTGCGCTTCCACGGCGCGGTCTATCAGCTCCAGCCCCTGGTCGGTGAGCTGCACCAGCATGCTGCGCGCGTCCTGCGGGTTGGGCAGGCGCTGTACCAGGCCGCGCGTCTCCAGGCTTTTCATGCGGTGGGTCATGGTGCCCGAGGTGACCATGAGCGTGGAGAACAGGGCCGTGGGCGTGAGGCAGAAGGGCGCGCCCGAGCGGCGCAGCGTGGCCAGCACGTCGAACTCCCACATGGTCATGCCGAAGCGTGCAAAGCATTCCTCCAGCCGCTGCTCCAGCAGGGCGGCGCAGCGCTTGATGCGGCCTATGGGCCCCATGGGGCTGGGGTCCAGGTCCGGGCGTTCGCGGCGCCATTGGGCCAGGATGGTGTCGACATGGTCGGGCAGGCGTTGGGAGGAGGGTTGGGAGGGGGGTTGGGTCATTTGTCTTGATTTTAAGATAAATCGTGCATAATGGGTTTGTCTTGAATTGAAGATAAATCCATGTCCTCCTCCTCATCGTCCTGTGCCTCCACGGCCCCTGCTGCAGCCAGCGCTGCCATGTCATGGCGCGACATCCTGCTGACCGCGCTGGCCCCCGCCATCTGGGGTTCCACCTACATCGTCACTTCCGAACTGCTGCCGCCGGACCGGCCGTTCACGGCCGCGCTGATCCGCGTGCTGCCGGCCGGGTTGCTGCTGGTGCTGTTCACGCGGCGGCTGCCAGCGGGTTCGGGCTGGTGGCGGCTGGCGGTGCTGGGTGCGCTGAACATCGGCGTGTTCCAGGCGCTGTTGTTCGTGGCGGCCTACCGGCTGCCGGGCGGGCTGGCGGCCGTGCTGGGCGCCGTGCAGCCGCTGCTGGTGATGGCCCTGGCCTGGGGGGTGGACGGGCGCTCCCCCGCGCGGCTGACGCTGTGGGCCGCCGTGGCGGGCATTGCGGGCATGGCAGTGCTGCTGCTGTCGCCGCAGACGGTGTTCGAGCCCGTGGGCATGGCGGCGGCGCTGGCCGGCGCGGTGTGCATGGCGGCCGGCACGTGGCTGACGCGGCGCTGGCGCGTGGACTTGCCGGTGCTGGCGCTGACGGGCTGGCAACTGCTGTTTGGCGGGCTGATGCTGCTGCCGCTGGCCTGGTGGGTGGATGCGCCGCTGCCCGCGCTGTCTCTCACCCAGCTGGGTGCCTATGCCTACCTGTGTCTTGCCGGCGCGCTGCTGGCCTATGTGCTGTGGTTTCGCGGCATCGGGCGGCTGCCTTCGGTGGCCGTGTCGTCATTGGGCTTGTTGAGCCCGCTCACGGCCGTGGTCCTGGGCTGGGCGCTGCTGTCGCAGTCCATGACGGGCATGTCCTTCCTGGGCCTGCTGGTGGTGCTGGCCAGCGTGCTGGTGGTGCAGTGGTCGGCTTCGCGCGGCGCCTGAGTTTCTGGCATCGAGGTTCCTCTTTTTTTCCCACTGAGCGTTTCACATGACTTCTTCCGAACTTTCCTCCATGCCCATCGGGCAGGCCATCGCTTCGCGCGTTTCCGCAGACCGTTTCGAGCCGGGCCGCCCGCTGGCCGACGAAACCCTGGCCGCGCTGGTGGCCCAGGCCTCGCTGTCCCCGTCGGCCTACAACCTGCAGAACTGGCGCTTCATTGCCGTGCGCACACCCGAGGCCAAGGCGCGCCTGAAAGCCGCCGCCTATGGGCAGCAGAAGGTGGAGGACGCCTCTGCCGTCTTCATCGTCTGCGGCACGCTGGCCGCCCATGCGCGGCTGGCGGAGTTCTTGCAGCCCAGCGTGGACAGCGGCGTGATGAGCCAGCGCACGGCCGATGGCTGGGTGGCGCAGGCCCATGCCGCGCATGCGGACAACCTGCAGTTGCAGCGCGACGAGGCCGTGCGCTCGGCCTCGCTGGCGGCCATGACGCTGATGCTGTCCGCCCAGGGCCTGGGGCTGGCCAGCTGCCCCATGGTGGGATTCGATGCGGAACTGCTGGCAGCGGGCTTTGGCCTGCAGGCCCACGAACTGCCCGTGATGCTGGTGGCCGTGGGCCACGCGGCCGGCACGCTGCGCCCGCAGAAGACGCGCAGGCCGCTGGCCGACATCCTGGCCTACGCCTGAGCGTGGGATGGGTTGGCGGGGCGCGGGCTCAGCTGGCAGGCTGCAGCTGCATGCCCAGGCGCGAGAACAGGATCTGCCGGCCGTCGCCCTGCAGGCGCTGTATCACCATGCCACCATCGCGGTGCAGGTAGATGCGCAGGGCGCTGCCGTTGCCGGGATCGTGGTCCAGGTAGCAGGGGTCCTTGTCCAGGTCCTTCCAGCCATGGGGCTCGACCAGCCGGCGGCCGGCGATGCGGCGCAGCTCGGACTCGGGCGCCGCGAAATAGGTGTGGGTCTGCAGCCACAGCGTGCGCAGCTGTTCGAAGGCCTGGTCGCGAGAAGAACAGGCGGGCGCAGCCTCCAGCAGGGACAGCAGTATGTCCAGAAGCTGATCGAATGAATACTGCATGCCGCGCCCCTTTCAGCGATCGACGGTGCGCACCGCGCATCCTCGATCAGCGTAACCGGATATGGCGCGAATGTGAACAAAGCATGACCGTGGTGGTTTGTCGCTATTGCCAGTCCGTACCGACAGTGATTGGCGCGGCTGTTGCATGTGGGGCATGTGGGGCATGTGAGGCATGTGGGGCAAGGGCCTGGATGGCCGGACAATGGCCGGCAGATCCGGCGTGATGCCTGTCTTTTGCGCCTGCCCCGCTGTTGCCGCCATCTTCCTGTTTCCCTTCACTTGTGCTGCCCATGGAACGCTTCACCATCTCCATCGACGACGACCTGGCCCGTGATTTCGACGGCTGGATCGCCGCGCGCGGCTACGACAACCGCTCCGAAGCCATACGCGACGTGCTGCGTGCCCACCTGGCCCAGGTGCGCGAGCGCGAGGACGCCGACGGCCTGTGCGTGGCCAACCTGTCCTATGTCTACAACCACCACGAGCGCGATCTGTCCGAGCGCCTGGCCAGTCTGCAGCACGACCACCATGAGCTGCACATGGCCACCACGCACGTGCACCTGGACCACGAGCAGTGCATTGAAACCGTCATGCTGCGCGGCCCGGCCAGCGCCGTGCGGCGCTTTGCCGACACCATCACGGCCGAGCGCGGCGTGCACCACGGCCAGCTCAACGTGGTGATGGTTCGCAGGGCAGAGCCTGGCGGGCACGATCACGCGCACCACCATCCGCATTCGCACGACGATTGAGCCAGCCCGGGGCCGGGCGCCTTGCGCAGCCCCTGTCATGCAGGTCGGTATGAAGTTTGCTTTTTTCTTCATACAACTCCTGGAAACGCATGACACATCCCCTGAATTCCCCTTCCCGGCGCCTTGCCGTGCACCAGATTGCAGCAGCTGGCCTGCTGGGCCTGGGTTGCATTCCCCATGTCGGTGCACAGCAGGCGGGCGACGCCACGGCCAGCCTGCAGCCTGTCGAGGTCAAGGGCCAGACCGCGCGCGGCGCCTCGGCCGCCTACACCACCAGCGTGATCGAGGCCGAGGACATCGCCAACGCCCATGTCAGCCATCCGCAGGAGTTGCTGCGCCAGGTGCCGGGCATGAATGTGCAGAACTACCAGCTGTCCGGCGTGGGTGACGCCATCGTCATGCGCGGCTTCGGCGGTGGCGGGCACGGCGGCGACGTGGGCGTGGTGCTGGACGGCATTCCACTGAACGAGGCCATGTCGCATGCCGACGGCTATGTGGACCTGGGCGTCATCGTGCCGCTGGAGATGGAGCGCATCAGCATCTACAAGGGGCCGGTGTCGGCGCTGTACGGCAACTTCAACCGCGCAGGGCTGATGGCGATAGAGACGCGCAAGCAGGGCGACTACACCCCCTACCGCGAGGCCGACGTGAGCCTGGCCTCGCACGGCACGCTGGACGCTCAGGCGGCGCTGGGGCTGAAGCCGGGCGATGGCGAGTTCCTGAACCTGGCGGCCCAGCACTACCGCACGGACGGTTTCCGCGCGCAGTCGCAAATGCAGCGCAGCACGGCATCCCTGCGCTGGAGCAAGCGGCTCTCGTCGCAGCTGGAAGTGGCGCTGTCGGCACGGCTGCACCACGGCGAGGGCGACTCGCCTTCGTACCTGACGGCGGGGCAGTTCGCACGCGATCCGCGTGGCATCGATCCGCGCGCCATGAACGATGGCACGCGCAAAAACTTCGCCACGCTGCGCGCCGATGTGCAGTACGCGCTCTCGCCACGGCTGACCTGGCTGGGCTATGCCTACACCACGCAGCAAAGCTTCACGCGCTGGTTCAGCCGGCCCATCGACGCACTGCAGTGGCGCCAGCGCGAGGAAAGCTATGACCGCGCCGTCTATGGCGCAGGCACCAGCCTCAATGGCCGCCATGCCACGGCGCTGACCCCGATCAACTGGGTGGCGGGTCTGGAGGCCGTGCGCGAATCCACCGACTACCAGTTCTACGACGGCCTGCAGTGGCGCGAGCGCACGGGCGCTGCCCTGGATGACCGCAATTCCAGGCTCAACACCCTCTCGGCCTTTGCCGAGGTGGATGCGCCCATCCACCGCCTGCTGCAGCTGTCCGCCGGCCTGCGCTGGGATCGCTTCACGGGCGGTTGCCGTCCCAACGGCCCCGAGACGGGCAGCGACCCCTGCGGCCCGCTGGCGCGCACCTCGCATGCCAGCCCCAAGCTGGGCCTGCGCTCGCAGGTGGCGCCGGGTGTGCTGCTGCGCGCCAGCTGGTCCGAAGGATTTGCGCTGGCCAGCGATTTCGCCAAGTACGCGCTGGGCGCCGCGCAGCTCGATCCCAACATCTTCCGCCAGACTGAAGTGGGCGCGCAGATCAAGCCCATGCCGGGCCTGGTGCTGGATGTGGCCGCCTATCGCCTGCAGTCCTCGGGCGAGATCCGCAACGTGGCGCCCGGCGTCTATGAGAACTTCGGCGCCACGCGCCGCACGGGCGTGGAGGCCAGCGCGCTGTGGGCCGTGCGCAAGAACCTGGACTTGCAACTGGCCTGGGGCAGCGCCCATTCGCGCGTGACCGAAAACGGCAACCCGGCCCTGGTCGGCAACCAGGTGGCCGGCGTGCCCCGGCAGACCGCCACCGTGGGCCTGGCCTGGCGCCCGCTGGCGCAGTGGGAGGGCACGCTCACCTGGCGCCGCGTGGGCCGCTATGCCGTCACCGCCGACAACAGCGTCTTCTACGGCGGCTACGCCACCTGGGACCTGGGCCTGAGCTGGCGCCTGCCTTCGGCGCGCAGCCGCATCTACGCCGTGGTCTCCAACCTGGGGGACAAGGCCTATGCCACGTCGGCCTCGGTCATCCGCGGCGTGCCGCTGTTCGCGCCCGGCGCGCCGCGCACGCTCAAGGTTGGCGTGCAGACACAGTTTTGAGGAGGAAAAAATGAAATCCAACCCCTGTTTCACATCCGTTGCAACCGCCGCATTCGTGGTCCTGCTGGCCTGCGCGCCGCTGGCCCAGGCCCATAACGTCTGGCTGGAGCCCGATGCCGACGGCGCCTACACCGTGCAATTCGGCGGCCATGAGGGCCAGCTGGAGAACTTTGCGGCCGGCAAGCTCAAGAGCGTTGAGGCCTATGACGCGCGCGGCCGCCGCATCGACGTGGCCGTGCAGCCCGTGCCCGGCGGTGCCCGCGCCACGCCGGCGCGCAAGGCCGCGCTGCTGGCCGCGCATTTCGACAACGGATTTTTCAGCCGCGTGGGCGAGGGGCCGATGGTTGAAAAGCCCATGACCGAGAACCCCGGCGCCACCAGCGGCGTGCATGCGCTCAAGTTCCACAAGACCATCCTCGAATGGGGCCCGGTCACCCGCGAGAAGCTGGGCCAGACCCTGGAGATCATCGCCAAGACCCGCCGCTCGCCCCACGCGGGCGAGCCCCAGCAATTCCAGGTGCTGCTGAACGGCCAGCCCCGGGCCGGCGTGCGCGTGTCGCTGGGAGAAAGCGGCCCCCCACTGGCAACCGATGCCGACGGCCTGGTGACCGTCACACCGCGTGCCGGCATGAACCAGCTGCTGGCCATCGTGCGCCTGCCCGTGGCAGGCGACGCGCGCACCACCAGCCTCAGCTACGAATACCTGCTGGGGTTCTCGGCGCATTGAAAGGGGCTGGCGGCCCGGCCCTGCCCGGCGCTGTGGGGTCAGTCCAGCGCCAGGCGCCGGTCTGCAGCCAGCTTCTTCCACTTGGCGTTGTCCTGGGACATGAAGCGCTGGATCTCGGGCAGGGACATGGGCGTGGCCACGGCCCCGGCGGCCTGCAGCGTGGGGCGCAGCTCGGGCGACTGTATGGCCTGGTTGATCCATTGGTTGAGCTGGGCCAGCCGCTCGGGGGCCGTGCCGGAGGGCACGGCCACGGCATACCACTGGGTGGCCTCGTAGCCGGGCACGCCGGCCTCGCGCATGGTCGGTACATCAGGCAGGCTGTCTATGCGCGTGGCGCTGGTCACGGCATAGGCCTTCAGCCGGCCCGACTGGATGTGCGGCAGCACGGGCGTCACGCCCAGCATGGCCAGGGGGATCTGCCCGCCCACCACATCGGTCACGGCCTGGCCGCCGCCCTTGTACGGCACATGCACCATGCTGGTGGCCGCCAGGGCGTTGAGCAGTTCGCCGGCCAGATGCTGGGAGGTGCCCGTGCCCGAACTGGCGTAGCTCCATTGGCCCGGTTTGGCTTTCATGGCGGCTACCAGTTCGCCCAGGCTGCCGGCCGCACCAGGGGCAGGGCCCACCAGCACCATGGCGCCCCGGGCCATCACGGCCACGGCGGTCAGCTCGCGGCCCACCTCGGGTTGGCGTGGGCCGGACAGCTGCGGTCCGGGCACGGAGACCAGGGTCAGGCCATCGGCAGGCGCCTTGGCCGCCGCCTGCAGGCCGATCGCGCCCGAGGCGCCCGGCCGGTTCTCCACCACCACGCTGACACCGGCCCTGGCCTCCAGTTGCCGGGCCACATGGCGGGTCAGCACGTCCAGGCTGCCGCCGGGCGCAAAGCCCACGATCCAGGTGATGGGCTTGCCCTGCGGCGCGTGCGCCGGGGAATCGGCCGCGCGGGCCGTGGGCAGTGCAAGGGCCAGCAGGGCTGCGGCGGCCAGGGGGCGCAGTGCATGGCGGCGGGTGGTCGGCAGGCAGCCGCTGGCCTGCGGGGCGGGTAGGGGTGCGCAGGTCATTGGTCGGGGGCGCCGGGCGCGGTGTTGGGGTGTGCCTTGCAGCTTTCGTTGAAGCGCTGGACCATGGTCAGCATGGGGTTGAGCACCCAGGTGTTGAAGATCAGCACGTCATGCTCCTCCTTGGGATCGCGCACGATGTTGAACAGGTAGGGGGACTCCAGCTTGCCCTTGCTCTCGTTGACCTCGGGCTCCCAGTAGAAATGCAGCTTCCAGTCGCGCCACTTCGCGGCCCGCAGCTGGTCCTTGATGTAGAAGAGAAAGCCCTCGCGCGCGGACCGGGGCTCGCCCAGCAGGAAGGCCGTCTGGTCCAGGCCGTCGATGGGCCGGTCCTGCGGCACGGCGGCGCCCGCCACCGCCGCCAGGGTGGAGAAGATGTCGGTCACGTGCATGATTTCATTGCTGGTGCGCCCGGCCTGGATGCGGCCCGGCCAGCGTGCGATGAAGGGCACGCGCAGGCTGCCCTCCATGGCCGTGTGGTAGGTGCCGCGCCAGGGGCCGGCCGTGCCGCGGTAGGGCTGGCGGAACTCGGGGCCGTTGTCGCTGCAGAAGATGAACAGGGTGTCCTCGCGCAGGCCGAGCCGGTCGATCTCGTCCGAGATCTGGCCCACGCGGTGGTCCATCTCCACCATGGAGTCGGCAAAGTCGCCCTGGCCGGTGCGGCCCGCGAAATCCGCATGCGGCAGCGTGGGAAAGTGCAGGTGCACCAGGGGCAGGTACAGGAAGAAGCGGCGGTCCCGGGCGTGGTTGCGGCGCATGAAGTCCAGCGAGCGCTCCACCAGCTCGGCATCGATGTTGCGCCGCGATTCCAGGTCATAGACCTTGACATCGTCCGAGGGCGCGCCCGCGCGGCCTTCCATGATGTGGGGCAGGGGCGCCACCAGGGGGTCGTAGCCCGTGGTCGCGGTGAACTGGCTTTCGTCCGTGGTGCGCGGAATGCCGTACCACTCATCGAAACCCCGGTCCGAGGGATAACGGCCCGGAATGTCCCCCAGATGCCATTTGCCGAAATGCGCCGTGGCATATCCCTGGGCCGACAGCAGCTGGGCCAGCGTGGTCTCGCCGCGCGTCAGGCCCTGGGGCAGCCCGGCCGGCACCGATTGCAGGGCACCCGTGCGGATGGGGTGGCGCCCCGTCATCAGGGCCGAGCGCGTGGGCACGCAGTCGCTTTCCACGTTGAAATTCTGCAGCAGCAGACCCTCGGACGCCAGCTGGTCGATGCGCGGAGTGGGCGCGCCGCGCAGCGCACCGCCGCCGTAGCAGCCCAGCTCGCCCCAGCCCAGGTTGTCCGCGACGATGAGCACGATGTTTGGTGGGTTCATGATGTGGCTCAAAAAGTTTCCATGCCAAAACTCTAGCCACAAGCCCTGTCTTGGTGATAACCAAACCAGCGAAAATCGATGCACATCTGGAATGGCTTTGCTCGACAATGTAGCAAGCTTTCTCGTTTTTCTTCGTTGACAAGGAATGGCATGACGGGATTTGCCTATAACGAGCTGGCCTGCTTTCTGGCCGTGGCCGAGCATGGCCATTTCGGGCGTGCGGCCGCTGCCCTGCAACTGACCCAGCCGGCCGTCTCCAAGATCGTGCGCCGCGTGGAGCAGGGCGTGGGAGCGGCCCTGTTCACGCGCGGAACGCATGGCGTGGCGCTGACCAGCAGCGGCCAGCTGTTCATGGAGCCCGCGCGCCAACTGGTGCTGCGGCATGAGGAGACGATGCGCGCCGCCAGCGACATCCAGGCCCAGCATGTGGGCCTGATCCGCCTGGGCTTCACGCAGGCCACTTCGGAAAGCCGCGCCACCCGGGCCGTGGCCGAGCTGCTGCGTCGCCGCCCCGGCCTGCGCGTGCGGCTGACCGTGGGCAAGTCCGACGACCTGGAGCGCGCGCTGCTTGACGGCAGCCTGGACCTGGCCGTGGTGCCGTCCTACCCGGGCCATGCCACGCGCTGCGCCCAGGTGGTCATTGGCGAGGACGAGCTATGGGCCGCCGCACGGCCGCGCCACCCGCTGTTCCAGCTGGCGCTGGAGCAGGGCCTGAGGTTCGGGCATTTGCAGGGCTACTCCTGGGCCTTGCCGGCACCGGGCGCCGCCGTGCGCAAGGTGGTGGACGAGGCCTTCGCGGCCCAGGGCCTGGGCGCGCCCACCGTGGCCCTGGAAATCCAGCACAACACCGAGGCCACCATCGACATCGTGGGCCAGACCGACCTGCTGTGCTACGTGCCCAGCCATGTGCTGCGCAGCAATCCCGAGCGCCTGCAGTCCCTGCCCATCCCCGAGCTGCGCACGCGCCGCAGCTGGCTTCTCATCAGCCACCCCAAGGCCCATTGGTCGCCGCTGATGTCCGCGCTGCGGGACCTGACGCTGGGGTAGCGGCCCGTTCAGCAGGGCCGGGGCAGGCCGCCTCAAGTGTTCAAGATGTCTTGCGCTCAGGCGGAGACGGGGGTGGAACTGCCCCCCAGGTGCCGGGCCGGCCGGTGCGTGTAGCGGTCCAGGGCCAGGCCGTCGGTGCTGATTTCCGGGCTGCGGCCGGTGATCAGGTCGGCGATCAGCCGGCCCGAGCCGCAGGCCATGGTCCAGCCCAGCGTGCCGTGGCCGGTGTTCAGGAACAGGTTGGAGTAGCGCGTGGCGCCGATGATGGGCGTGCCGTCCGGCGTCATGGGCCGCAGCCCGGTCCAGAAGCTGGCGCGCGCCACGTCGCCGCCCGGGAACAGGTCGTTGACCACCAGCTCCAGCGTGGCGCGGCGGCGCGGGTCCAGGCGCAGGTCGAAGCCGCCCAGCTCGGCCATGCCGCCCACGCGGATGCGGTCGTCAAAGCGGGTGACGGCAATCTTGTAGGTCTCGTCCAGCACGGTGGACTGCGGCGCCAGCGCCGGGTTGCCCAGCGGCACGGTGAGCGAATAGCCCTTGACCGGGTACACGGGCAGGTCCAGCCCCAGCGGCTCCAGCGCCTGGCGCGAGTAGCTGCCGAAGGCCATCACGTAGCGGTCGGCGGTCAGCAGTTCGCCATTGACGCGCACGCCGGCAATGCGGCCGCCTTCGACCACCAGGCCATCCACGTTCTGGTTGAAGCGCAACTCCACGCCCAGGCCGGTGGCGATGCGGGCCAATTCATTGGTGAAGCGGTGGCAGTCGCCGGTCTCGTCCTTGGGCAGGCGCAGGCCGCCGGTCAGCCGGTCGCGCGCCTGGGCCAGGGCGGGCTCCACTTGGGCCAGCTGGTCGCGGTCCAGCAGTTCGTAGGGCACGGCGCATTCGCGCAGCACGGCCACATCGCGTTCCACGGCGTCCAGCTGGGCCTGGGTGCGGAACAGCTGCAGCGTTCCGCCCGTGCGCTGCTCGTAGGCGATGCCGGTGTCGGCGCGCAGCTGCTGCAGGCAGCTGCGGCTGTACTCGGCCACGCGCATCATGCGTTCCTTGTTGACGGCGTAGCGCTGGGCAGAGCAGTTGCGCAGCATCTGCGCCATCCAGCGCAGCTGGAACAGGCTGCCGTCCAGGCGCACGGCCAGCGGCGCGTGTTCCTGCAGCATCCACTTCAGGGCCTTGAGCGGAATGCCGGGCGCCGCCCAGGGCGTGGAGTAGCCGGGCGAGACCTGGCCCGCGTTGGCAAAGCTGGTTTCGGACGCGGGCGCAGCCTGCCGGTCCAGCACCGTGACCTCGGCACCGGCCCGCGCCAGGTAGTACGCACTGGTCACGCCGATGACGCCGCCGCCAAGAACAAGGACTTTCATGGGATTCACCGCCAGGTCAACAAGATGAAATCAAAGTCTATTGACGATGAGGCAGTGGAAACCACTGAAATATTGATACTCTCCAGTGATTGATCATCCCCGGGAAGCACCGCCATGGCCGCCAGAAGTGAAAACCGCGTACTCGACCGCACCGACCGCAAGATCCTCGACATCCTGCAGCGCGATGGCCGCATCTCCATGACCGAGCTGGCCGAGCAGGTCAGCCTCTCGGCCACGCCCTGCTCGGAGCGCGTGCGCCGCCTGGAGCGTGATGGCGTGATCACCGGCTACCACGCCCATCTGTCGCCCGAGGCGCTGGGCAAGACGCTGCTGGTGTTCGTGGAGATCAAGCTGTCTTCCAAGTCGGGCGAGGTCTTTGACAAGGTGCGCCAGGAACTGCTGCACGTGCCCGACGTGCTGGAGTGCTTCCTAGTCTCGGGCAGCTTCGACTACCTGGTCAAGGCCCGCCTGGGCGGCATGCGCGAGTACCGCCGCCTGCTGGGCGACATCCTCAAGAAACTGCCCGTGCCGGCCGAGTCGCACAGCTATGTGGTGATGGAAGAGGTCAAGGAGACGCTGGCGCTGCCTGTGGATCGGTGAGGGAGCCGTCCTCGGTGTTCCAGGGTCGGATCTACCCCCATTCCTCATTGTTATTTACTGTTTGAAACGTTTGTCACAATAGATTTGATTCAAATGGGGTATTGTGCGATCCAATCAAAATGGATATTGGACGGCAGATCGGTTGTTATGAAGTTCCGCATTCATCGGCGCTCTCCGTTGAAAAGTAGGCAGGACGGCAACTTGGAGTTTCATTCCAATGGCGGTATTGCAAATATTTGTCATTGAATGGTGAATTTTTGGGATTGGTGATTTTTAAAGTTCAATGTCAGTGATAACTTGATAGCTCAAATCTATCTATCGCTGGGAGTTCTATGAAAAATCACGCCCTCATGGCTGCCTTGATGGCCGGTGCAGCAATCTCGGCCTGCCCACCCGCCAGCGCGCAAGTGACGCGTTACTTCGGGGAGATGAGAACCTCCTACTCGGATTTCCAGGATCGCACGGCTTGTCCCCTGGGGCCTCACGGCTCATGCCAGGATTTTCCGAGGACCGCCCGCCTGGCCGGCTGGTTTGAAACGGCCGCACCCTTGCAGCCCGACCTGGACGAGAGCGAAATAAGGGCGCTGGTCACTTCCTATAGTTTCTCGGACGGATTGACCACCTACAGCAGTGCCGACCCGGATGTGCGCGCATTCATTTTCAGGGTTTCCACGGACAGTGGGTCCAATATCGTGAGAAACAGAATCCACCTTCAACGCTGGCTGACGGGAAGCAATCCGCACCGCTCCATCAATGGCGTTGGCCCGGGTGGATCTCCCAATGATGTGGATATGCTGAGCCGGTTTGAAATGGCCACGGAACAGGTGGCGGCCGTGAACAACGCGATGTGCGCTTCCCTGTTCTCGGAAACATCCCAGCAGGTCAGCCATTCGGGTGAGAGCGACACCTGTCTGGGGACCTATGAGATGCCCGACAACGGCGTGTCCGTTGCGTGGACCGGGGCGCCCGTGCAAAACCAGAACGTCATGTCCTGGCACAGGGAGGCCGTGCATCCTGCCCTGTCGTTGACCCACAGCATCTCGCCCGCAGGCCAGGTGCAGGCGGGGCAGGAGGTGCGCTACACCATCACCGTCAGGAATACGGGGACCGTGGCCGCCACCCAGGCGCAGATTGCCGACAGCCTGCCTGCCGGCCTGGAGCGCGCCACCTGGACCTGTACGCCCGGCGCCAGCACGCCATGTCCCGTGGCGTCAGGCTCCGGATCGCTGGCGGTCACGGTGCCCGTGTTCGCGGCAGGAGACTCGCTGGTGTTCACCGTGATGGCCAGCGTGTCCAACCCGGCGCCCGCAACCATTACCAATGTGGCCACCGTGGATGCCGGGGACCCGGCGGTGCAGTGCATGCAAGCAGGGCAGGTCGTGGGAACGGTGCCGTGCATGGCTTCCGCGTCCATCAATACGGTGGCGGCTTTCCCCGGCGGTGGCCAGGTGACCCCCGTGCCGACGCTGCAGCACACAGCCCTTGCGGTCCTGAGCCTGCTGGCCGCAGCCATTGGATGGAGGGGGCTGGGGCGGCGCCAGCGGGTCGGCGCGGGCCGCTGACGCGGCCACAGGGGCGCTGGCGCAGCTAGGTCGCGCTGGCGTCCTGCGCGGCGGCGCCCATTTTCTGGCGCGTGTCCTCGTCGAGCAGGCTGCGCACCTGGGCGAACAGAGGATCGGCGCCCGTGTACTTCCTGCCGTAGCCCAGGTTGAAGCCGTAGTCGAAATCCTGCGGATTGATCCCCTGGTTGTGCTGCAGGATGGTCTCCAGCTTGTCCAGGGCCTTGACGGCGCGGGCCTCGGGGGTGGCGGCGTCTTCGTACTCCTGCCACAGGGCCATGATGGCGTCGCGGTGCCCGGGCTGCAGCGAGCGGGTCAGGTGCAGCAGGTCGGCCTTTTCCTGCGCGCTCTTGTCGGGGTGCTGGTTCTTTTCCACAGCGGGGATGTCGCCGTGGATGGCCTCGCCCAGGTCGTGGATCACGCACAGCTTGAGCAGCTTGAGCATGTCCAGCTGTGCGAACTGGTCCTCGAAGGCGATGGCCATCAGGCACAGGCGCCAGCTGTGCTCTGCCGTGCTTTCGGTGCGGCCGGTGGAGGTGTGGGCGCTGCGCAGCACGCTCTTGAGCTTTTCCGCCTCGCGCAGGAAGTCCAGGCGGCCCTTGATGTTGTTGATATCCATGGCGGATATTCTCGTCGGCTTTCACCAGGGCCGCGCGCGTCCGGGCTCAGTCGATCAGCCGCCCCTGCGCATCCCAGAACGGGTGCGGTCCGTCAAACTGGCCGCTGGCCACGGCATGGCTGACCAGCCGGCCGCCGGGCGGCAGGGCGTGCAGCATGAAGCCGGGCGGCTCCAGCGTCCAGGCCGATGCGGCGTCGGGCGCCAGGTCCAGGCAGACCTGGTGGGCGGGCGCGGGCGAGGTCATGGCCACCGTGCCGCCGAAGGCGACCTGGATGCTGCGGTGCAGGTGGCCGCAGATCACGCGCTGCACGTTGGGGTGGCGGCGCACCAGGTCTTCGAGTGCCTGCGCACCCTGCAGCAGGCCGATCTTGTCCATGTGGCCTATCAGGGTCTCGAAGGGCGGGTGGTGCATGGCGATCACCACGGGGCGGCCCTCGCTGGCGGCCAGTTGCAGCTCCAGCCATTGCAGGCGTTCCTCGCACAACGCGCCCTCGCTGTGGCCGGGCACCACGGTGTCCAGCGCGATCAGCCGCAGCGCGCCAATGTCCACGGCGTACTGGATGAAGCCTTCGCTGCGCAGCCAGGGATGCTCGGGAAAGGCGGTGCGCAGCGCGTCGCGGTCATCGTGGTTGCCGGGCAGCAGGTAGACGGGCAGGGTGCCCAGCGGTGCCAGCAGGCTGCGCAGGTGGGCGTATTCGGCAGGCCGGCCGAAGTCGGTCAGGTCGCCGGTGATCACCAGGGCGTGCGGTAGCTGGGGCAGCGCGAGCACGCTTTGCACGCTGCTTTCCAGGTACCGGGCGGTATCAATGCGACGGTAGGTCAGGCGGCCGGGTTCGCGGATATGCAGGTCGGTGAGCTGGGCCAGGAAGGTGGTCATGGAGGGGCGCAGGGTTTCAGGCGTGGGCATGGTTGGGCATCCATTGGTGGGGGGCGATGCGCAAGGCCACGCGGTCGCCCGATTGCGCGGCGTGGTCGCGGGCCACGTCGGCCATCAGCGGCGTGTGGCCCGCCAGTTCCAGCGTGAGCTGCAGGCGGTCGCCCAGGAAGACGCGGCGCGCCACCGATGCGGGCACGGCGCCCGGCGTGCCGGCGGCGCAGACCTCGATGTCTTCAGGGCGCAGCAGCAGCCGGGCCGCGCCCGTGCATTCGGCCGGACAGGCCAGCTCCATGCCGGCCAGCGCCAGCCGGTTGCTGCGCGCATCGTCTTCGCTGCGTTCGACCTGGTTCACTCGCCCCAGGAAGGTGGCGACAAAGGGATGGGCCGGGCGGCGGTACAGGCTCTCACCGTCGCCCACCTGCAGGATGCGGCCTGCCTGCATCACGGCCATGCGGTCGGCAATGGCCATGGCCTCCTGCTGGTCGTGCGTGACGTGGACGGCGGTGATGCGCAGCTGGCGCAGCAGCTGTGCCAGCTCGTCACGCAGGGTTTCCTTGAGCTTGGCGTCCAGCGCGGTCAGCGGCTCGTCCAGCAGCAGCACGCGCGGGCGCGATGCCACGGCTCGGGCCAGGGCCACGCGCTGGCGCTGGCCGCCGGACAGTTCGGCCGGGCGCTTGTGCTCCAGGCCGTTCAGGCGCACCAGGTCCACCAGTTCGCCCACCACGCGGCGCTGCTCCTGCTCGGACGCGCCGCGTATGCGCAGGCCGTAGGCTATGTTGGCCTGCACGCTCATCTGCGGGAACAGCGCGTAGTGCTGGAACACCATGCCCACCTGGCGCTTTTCTATGGGCACGCGGGTGACGTCGGTGTCGCCGAAG
Source organism: Delftia sp. WY8 (assembly GCF_018437695.1). NCBI lineage: Bacteria > Pseudomonadati > Pseudomonadota > Betaproteobacteria > Burkholderiales > Comamonadaceae > Delftia > Delftia sp. WY8. Next base: position 688,352 of record NZ_CP049795.1, on the reverse strand, counting down.
GCGATGCGGCTGCCCGCATCCGGCGTCTCCAGCCCCGCGATGATGCGCAGCAGCGTGGTCTTGCCGCAGCCCGAGGGTCCGAGCAGGGCCAGCACCTCGCCGGGCTCCACGCGCAGGTCGGTGGCCTGCAGGCCGCGCGTTCCGTCGGCATAGGTCTTGGCGCATTGCCGGATGTCGATGGCGACGCTGTTACTTTCCATAATGCTTCTCGATGAAATGCCCCAGCGCCTGCAGCAGCCACATCACGGGCAGGATGACGATGAGGAAGATGAGGGTATAGGCTGAGCCCACCTCGATGCGCATGGACGCATAGCTGTCGGCCAGGCCCACGGGCAGGGTGCGCGTCAGCGGCGTGTGCAGCATCCAGGTCAGGTTGAACTCGCCCATGGACAGGGTGAACACCATCAGGCAGGCAGCCACGATGGCAGGCAGCACGGCAGGCACCAGCACGCCCAGGAAGCGCTGCGCGAACGAGGCGCCCAGGCTGCGCGCAGCCTCCTCCAGCGCCACCAGCTCCTGGCGGCGCAGCGCCGAGCCCACCATGCGCACCATGAAGGGCAGGGTGAACACCACATGGCCCACCAGGATGAAGGCAAAGCTCTGGCGGAAGGCGGCCACGCTGCCATAGGCCAGCAGCAGGGCCAGGGCGCTGGCCAGGCCCGGAATGGCCACGGGCAGGGTCAGCAGCTCCTCGAAATGCCGGGCCCAGGGCGAGCGGCTGCGCGCCAGCGCATAGGCGCAGGGCACGCCCAGCACCAAGGTCATGGCCACGCAGGCGCAGGCCAGCAGCAGCGACATCAGCACGGTATTGCCGTAGCCGGCCCAGACCTCGGCCAGCCAGCGCGTGGTCAAGCCACTGGCCAGGCCCTGGCCGTAGTTCTGCACCAGCCCGGCCAGCACGGACAGCAGCATGGGCGCCAGCATGAACACGGTGACGGTGGCGGTCACCAGCCACATCAGCGGTGGCATTTTTGGCCGCCGGGCCGCCCCAAGGCAAAAAGCGGCCCCTTCGGGGGGCAGCGGACCTTGCGCTGCAAGGGCAGCGTGGGGGCTATTTTTTTGTGTAGTCCGCATGGTCAGACTCCCGAGGCGGCCGGACCCGCCCAGCGCCGCGACAGCCACAGCACCAGCCAGGTGATCAGCCCCAGGCTGATCGACAGGCTGGCGGCCAGGGCGAAGTTGGCGTAGTTGGTGAACTCGTTGTAGATGGTGATGGGCAGCACCTCGAACTTGCTCGACAGGGTGAAGGCCGTGCCGAAGGCGCCGACCGACGTGGCGAACACGATGGCGCCGCAGGCCAGCGTGGTGGGCAGCAGCTGCGGCCACCACACATCGCGCGCCACGCTCCAGCCATTGCCGCCCAGCGAGCGCGCGGCCTCCTCCAGGTGCGGGTCCAGCGCCTCGGCCGCTGCCGTGTAGGAGGCAATGGCGCGCGGCAGCGAGAAGTACAGGTAGCCCAGGAACAGGCCCAGCAGCCCGTAGGCGAAGGTGATCCGCTCGCCGCCCAGCGCCACCGACAGATCGGCCAGCGCGCCCTGGCGCCCGCCCAGCAGGATGATGAAAAAGCCGATGATCACGCCCGGAAACGACAGCGGCAGCGTCAGCAGCGACAGCAGCAGGCCGCGCCCCGTGAAGCGGTGGCGCGCCAGCGCAATGCCCATCACCGCGCCGATCAGCAGCGTGGCCACGGTCACGGCCAGCGACAGGGCCAGCGTCTGCAGCAGGCTTTGCAGGTACAGCGCGTCGGTCAGGGTGGCGAAATAGGTGCGCCAGCCTTCACGCGCCGGCAGCGCCAGCAGCAGGCCGGCCGGCAGCAGCCAGAACGCCGCGAAGAAGGCCACGGCCGGCGCGCTGCAGGCCAGCAGCAGCGCGCGGGCGCGCCAGTCGCCTGGCGCTTGGGAGGAAATGCCCACGATGCAGTCCGCCTGGCTCAACGCACTTCACGCAGGTAGCGCGTGGAGAAGCCCTTTTGCACATCGGCCATCTTCTGGTAGTCCACCGAGGTGGCGCGTGCGTACTCGCTGGCGGGCAGGAAATGGCCGGCCACCTCCTTGGGCAGGGCCACGTCGCGCACCGGGCGCAGGTAGGCGTTGGCCCAGATGGACTGGCCCTTGTCGGACAGCACATAGTCCAGCACCTTCTTGCCGTTGTCCGTGTGCGGCGCCTTGTTCACCAGGCTCATCACATAGGGCATGACCACGGTGCCTTCCTTGGGGATCACGAAGTCCACGTCGGCCTTGTCCTTGTAGCGGGCGCGGTAGGCGTTGAAGTCGTAGTCCAGCAGGATGCCGATCTCGCCCGACAGCAGGCGTGCATACGAGGTCTGCTTGGGCACGATGGGCTCGTTCTTCTGCAGCTTCTTGAAATAGTCGATGGCGGGCTGGAAGTTGTCCAGCGTGCCGCCCATGGCCTGGTTCACGGCCACGGCGCCCACATAGCCCACGAAGGCCGAGGCCGGGTCCAGGTAGCCGACCAGGCCCTTGTATTCGGGCTTGAGCAGGTCTGCCCAGGACTGCGGCACGGGCTTGCCGCCCAGCGCCGCCTTGTTGACCATGAAGCCCAGCGTGCCCGAATGGATGGTCACCCACTCGCCCTTGGGGTCCTTGAGGCCGGCGGGAACCTGGTCCCAGTGGGCGGGCTTGTAGGCGGCGACCACGCCGTCTTTCTGCGCCTGGATGGCGAAGGTCACGCCCAGGTAGGTCACATCGGCCACGGGGCTGGCCTTCTCGGCCACCAGCTGGGCCAGCGACTGGCCGGAGTTCTTGTTGTCGGGCGGCACGGTGATGCCGGTATCGGCCTTGATGGCCTTGATCTGCGTGCCCCAGTCGGCCCATTCGGGGGGGCAGTTGTAGCAGATGGCGCTTTGGGCCAGCGCCGTGCCGCAGACGGCGGTGGTGGCGGCCAGCAGGGCAAGGCGCTTGAAGGAGAGCTTGAAGGGGAGGACAGTCAGTTTCATGGTGCGTACTCGAAGAGGTGGGGGAGCGTGGGGAAGGGGAGGGGCGCGGCCTTGGCTTGCGCGGGCCGCTGTTGTTGGTTTCAGAGCCGGCAGGACTCGCCGCTGCGCCAGCCATGCGGCAGGCACAGGCTGTCCTGCGCGGCCAGGGTTTTCTTGCCTGCCAGCGCATCGCACAGCAGGCGCACGCAGGCCGAGCCGATCTCGTGGTTGGGCTGGGAAATCGAGGCCAGCGAAGGCGTGAGATCGCCGGCCATGGCAATCCCGTCAAAGCCGACCACGCTCAGGTCCGCAGGCACGGAGAACCCGGCCAGCGATGCCGCGCGGATGGTGCGTATCGCCAGCAGATCGTTGCTGCAGACAATGGCCGTGGGCGGCGCCTGCTCGCTCAGGTGCTGCTGCAGCATCTGCACGGCGGTGGCGGCAAAGGGCACCTCCCAGACCGGCAGCGGCGACAGGCCTGCGGCCTGCATGCCCAGCGCATAGCCACGGCAGCGCTGCTGGGCGCGGTCGGACGCCTGCAACTGGCCCGTGACCATGCCGATGCGGCTGTGGCCTGCCGCAGCCAGGCGCAGCACCAGCTCCCTGACGGCGCCCGTGTTGTCCACGCCCACGCAGGCATGCTCATGGGTGTGGTGATAGGCCAGCACATAGGGCTTGCCGGCCTGGCGCACACGCGCCAGCGCCGCCGAATCGCCAGGGTTGGAGACCACCAGCACCAGCGCATCCACCCCGCTGGCCAGCAGCCGCGTGGTGGCCGCGTCTTCACCGGCGTGGTCGTATTCGGTGGTGCAAGGCGAAATCGCATAGCCGCGCAGCGCCGCCTGTGAGGCAATGCCCTGCAGGCACTCGGCAAACACCGGATTGGTGAGCGTGGGCAGCACCACGCCCAGCACCTTGCTGCTGCGCGTGCGCAGCGTGCGGGCGCTGGCATTGGCCACATAGCCCACTTCCTGCGCCACGCGCAGCACCGTGCTGCGCGTTTGCGCATTGACCACCTCCGGCGAATTGAAAACCCGCGAAACAGTGGCGACGGACAGTCCCGCGCGGCGTGCAACCTCGGTGATGCTCATGGATGTAAACGATTTCTTGAAAACGTTTACATTGCACCCGCTGCGCGTGACGGTGCGGTGACGGAGATTTGAAGCTTTTGTGGCAGTTCAGGCGTTTGGCGGCTGAGGCCCTGGCGTTGCCCGGTACCTAGACTGCCGTAGATGCAGCCCGCTGGCGCCGAATCCAGCTGATGAAGGCCGAAAGCTCTGCGTTGAAACGAGCTCTGGGTGCCTCGGGCGTCCTTGACTGCGCCAGAAAGAAAGCCATGGACTGCGCCATTCCCGGATGGAGCTGCGCAAAGCAATCGGCGAACTCCTCCAGCGTGCGCGGCCAGAAGCCGCCTGAGCAGGGGCGCAGCACATTGGTGGCCCGGATCAGCTTGCGTGCGGCTTCGCGTTGCAGGCGCAGGGCCTCCGTGTCGTTCCGGGTTCCGGCAATGCGCTGCAGGTAGTCGTTCAGCACCTGCACGTAGTCGCCATTGACGGCCTGTGCAATCGCCCTGGACGGCTCGAACGCCTCAAACTGCTGCGCCAGGTCCGCGCCGTGGATGCAGCGGCACTCATGCTTGAGCCAGTAGCCCCAGCTGTAGAGATGGGCCGGGTCCAGCACCTCTTGCCGAGTGCCCAGGTCGAAATCGATCTTCACGACTTCTGTGTGACGTAGTTGCAGGTCCTGGCGCAGCTGCTCCAGCCGGGCGCTCTCCTGTCCACTAAGGCAGCGCACCAGGACCACCGTCAGGTCCAGGTCCGAGAAGCCCGCCCTTGCGCAGCCGCGCGCCACGCTGCCATACAGGTAGAGGCTGTCCAGCGCCTCGCCGAGGGCGCTGGCGATGGCTGCGCGCGCATCTGCCACCAAATCCACAAATTTCGGCTGGATGGGGGCTCTGACAAAGACTTCGAGAGTGCCAGCGGAGCCGAGGTTGTTCATTGGTCTTGCAGTAGTGGAACGGGAGGCACGGCTCTGAGCCAGTCTCCTGCGAACAAGCCTGGAGCCTACAGGTCCCCTTCAGGGTCAGGCATAGGATTTGCAGCGATTGGAAACCGCATGCATCCCAGCGTGCGGGCGTCCATCATAAAAACACAACTCCAAGCCTCCTATGTCTTCATTCGATACCCAACTGCTGCTCATCGCGCTGGCCAGCGTGCTGGTCCTGGTCGCGCTGATCGTCTCGCGCATCCGTCTTCATCCCCTGCTGGCGCTGCTGGTGGTTTCCATTGGCGTGGGCTTTGCCACCGGCATGGCGCCGGGCGAGATCGTCAAGAACCTCACCAACGGGGCCGGCAAGACGCTGGGTGCGGTGGGCGTGGTGATTGCCTTGGGCGCCATGCTGGGCAAGATCCTGGCGGACTCCGGCACCACCGAGCGGCTGGCCGGTGCCATCCTGCAGCGCACGTCCGAGCGCATGATTCCCTGGGCCATGACCCTGGTGGCCTTCGTGATCGGCATTCCCATGTTCTTCGAGGTGGGGCTGGTGGTCATGCTGCCGCTGATCTTCAGCGTGGCGCGCAAGCTGGAAAGCAATGAGCGCTTCAAGGGATCGGCCTATGTCTATGTGGGCGTGCCCGTGATCGCCGCGCTGGCCGCCATGCACGGCATGGTGCCGCCGCACCCCGGCCCGCTCACCGCCATTGCCACGCTGCACACCACGGTCGGCCCGACCATGCTGTACGGCTTTCTGGCCGTGATCCCCGCCATGGTGCTGGGCGGCCCGCTGTACGGCGCCTTCATCACGCCGCGCATGAGTACGCGCCCCGATGCAGCCCTGCTGGAGCAGTTCACATCAGGCAAGAAGGAAGGCGGGGAGGGCAGTGCGCCCAGCATCGGCATGGGCGTGCTGTGCGCCTTGCTGCCCGCGCTGCTGATGCTGGTGCATGCGCTGGCCGAGGTGCTGCTGCCCAAGGATTCGGGCCTGCTGCATGCAGCGGCCTTCCTGGGCAATCCGCTGGTGGCCATGCTGCTGGGCGTGGTGTTTGCCTCCATCACCCTGGGCTATCTGCGCGGCGCCGATGCCGAGAAGCTGCGCGACGCGCTGGGCCAGAGCCTCAAGCCCATCGCCGGCATCATGCTCATCATTGCGGGCGGCGGCGCCTTCCAGCAGATCCTGACCAGCGCCAAGGTGGGCGATGCCATCGTCCACATGACCCAGCAGTTCGCCCTGCCTCCGCTGGTGCTGGGGTGGATGATCGCCATGCTGCTGTCGGTGTCCACCGGCTCGGCCACCGTGGGCATCGTCGGCGCGGCTGGCCTGCTGGCGCCGCTGGCGGCCTCCGATCCTTCGCTGAACGTGCCGCTGCTGGCGCTGGCCATCGGCTGCGGCTCGCTGTTCTTCAACTATGCCAACCACGCGGGCTTCTGGATGGTGAAGGAGTCCTTCGGCATGAGCATGGGCGAGGCCACCAAGACCATTACCGTGGTGCAGTCCATCGTGTCCTTTGTGGGCCTGCTGATGGTGCTGCTGTTCAACCTGCTGCCCAAGCTGGGATAGGTGAAAGGCATGAGGCGGGCCGACGGCGGCCGCTTCGATGCCGCGGCAACCACCAAGGCAGTGCACTTCTTCCGGTTCGACTGCGAATTGCCCCAGTCGCGGCAGGGAAAATGCCGCCCCTTACAGGTGCGGTACCCGGCGCCGCTTCAACGCGGGTCCGGCAATTGACCTATACTGCTGGAGGTGCTGTCCTTGTTGTTCGCCTCCTCAGTGCCCGTCTGACATTCTTGCAGTCCCCGGACTGCCGTTGGCCGCCCACTGTGACGAAGTCCGCAACTGTCACTCCCATCGGCGAGCACCACGCGGGTCCAACACCCTTCCCCGGGCCCGCACTCTCCCTGCCACCTGCAGGGGCCTCTTTCCCTTTTTTCCGATGATCCGCTGCCTGTGTGCGGCGGTCATCCTGCGCTGGCCCAAGGCCGCAGCATGGTGCTGCACCGGCAACTTGCGGCGACGCACCCCTTTCAACATGTACTCACAGGAGTCCCATTGGCTAAAGAAGAACTGATCGAAATGCAAGGCCGGGTAGACGAAGTGCTGCCTGATTCCCGCTTCCGCGTAACGCTGGAAAACGGCCACCAGCTCATCGCCTATACCGGCGGAAAAATGCGCAAGCACCGCATCCGCGTGCTGGCCGGCGACAAGGTCACGCTCGAGATGTCGCCCTATGACCTGAACAAGGGCCGTCTCACGTTCCGTCATATTGAGCAACGCTCCGGCGGCGCCCCGGGCCAGCGCCCACCGCAGCGCCGCTGAGGTCTGCCAGCCCGCTCTTGCCTCGGAGCGGGCATGGGGGGTGCACAGAAAGGACCCGGCTTTGCGCCTGGTCCCATGGCCGGCAGCCCCGCCAGCCCGGCCGCCCGGGCGGCATCGGCCGGGACAGGCGAGTTCCCCGGCTTACTTGGACATTCCGTCCTTGCCCATGGAGTCCTTCTTCATTGCGTCCTTGGACATGCCATCCTTGTGCATGCCGTCCTTGTGCATGGAGTCCTTCTTCATTCCATCCTTTGACATGGAATCCTTCTTCATCCCGTCCTTGGACATGGAGTCCTTCTTCATCCCATCCTTGGACATGGAATCCTTGGTCATTGCGCCCTTGGACATGCCGTCCTTGGACATCTCATCCGCAGCGAATGCCGAGGTGGCGCCGGCCAGGGCGAGGCAGGCGGCGAGCACGGTGGTGGTGAACTTGGTCATTTGAGTCTTCCTTTGGATTAGCGGTTTGCAGGTTGCACAATCGGCCGGCCTTGCATGGCCCGGCCTCGCACCTTCGTTGGCGGCCCAGCGGCTTGGAAGGCCGCTCAACTGCCTCCGAACCAGTTGTAGCCCTGGTCTTCCCAGTAGCCGCCGGAGTAGGTGTTGGTGACGAACATGGCCTGGACGTGCTTCGGGTTCTTGTAGCCCAGCTTGGTGGGCATGCGAAGCTTCATCGGGAAGCCATATTTGGGCGGCAGGGGCTGCCCGTCGTAAGTCAATGCCATCAGCGTCTGCGGATGCAGGGCCGTGGCCATGTCGATGCTCGTGAAGTAGTCGTCCACGCACTTGAAGCCGACGTACTTGGCGCTGGTGTCGGCGCCTATATGGCGCAGGAAATCGGCGAAACGCACGCCGCCCCAGCGGCCTATGGCGCTCCAGCCCTCCACGCAGATATGGCGCGTGATCTGTTCTTCCTGCGGCATGGCGCGCAGCTCGGCCAGGCTCCAGGCATGGCGGTCGGCGACCATGCCGGTCACTTCCAGGCGCCAGCTGGCCTCGTCCACCTCGCGCACCTCGTCCTCGCCGTAGTAGGCATTGAAGGGGAAGGGGCGCGTGATCTCGGCTGCTGAATAGGTGGGCGCCAGCCGCGTGGGGCTGAACAGCAGGCCCTGCACGCGGTCGTTGAAGCGCGATACCTGATTGAGCGCGGCCTCGACGTGGCTGTCATCGCTGATGCTGCAGCCCGTGAGCAGGGACAGGCCGCCCAGCGTGAGCGATCGCTGCAAAAAGGCGCGGCGTGCGGGCTGGTCGAGCTTGCGGGCGATCAGCGAGCGTGCCTCGCGCACCACGGCCTCGCCATCGACGCCGGGCAGGGAAGGGGCTTTGAAGATTTTCATGGTGTCTTGGGCGCACGGCCGTGGATCATGGTCAGGAAGGTCCGGGGCACCAGGGCGACCATTGCCAGGTGCACCACCACAAAGGCGACCAGCGCAGCCATGCCGAAGAAGTGCACGCGCCTTGCGGACTCATAGCCGCCCAGCAGCTCGCGCAGCAGCGGGAACTGCACCGACTTCCACAGCACCAGGCCCGACAGCACGATCACCACCAGGTCCAGCACCACGAACAGGTAGGCCAGCTTTTGCACATGGTTGTAGCGGGCCGGGTCGGCATGCGAGAGCCGGCCCTTGAGGGCGGACACCAGGTCCTGCCGCACGCCCTGCACCGTGATGGGAAAGAACTTGCGCAGCCACCGGCCGCTGGCGATGTTGAGCAGCAGGTACAGCAGCCCGTTGAACACCAGCAGCCACATGGCCGCGAAATGCCATTGCAGCGCCCCGCCCAGCCAGCCGCCCAGCGTGATCGAGCCCGGAAAGCTGAAATCAAAGAACGGCGCCGCGTTGTAGATGCGCCAGCCGCTGGTCACCAGGATGACCACGGCCAGCGCATTGAGCCAATGCGTCAGGCGCAGCCACAGCGGGTGGATGCGCTGGCCATCCTGGGGCTGTGCCGGTTGGGGGGTGATGAGGGCGGTGTTCATGGGTCCCATTGTTGGAGGGACCCTGTAGCGGATGTATCACGCAAACTTCAATTAATCGTGATAACTCCCAAGGCCTGTTCAGCCCGCCTGGGCGCACCCGGCCAGATAGTCCACCAGCGTGCGCGCCGCAGGCGATAGCCGGCTGCCGTCCCTGAAGCAGATGGCGAACTGCCGCCGCGCCCAGGCATCGGTGAGCGGCACCATGTGCACACCCTGCGCGCCCTGCACACCCTGACTGGGGCCCGCCATGCCCAGGATCTCCCTGGGCATGATGGCCACGCCCAGGCCGGCGCGCACGCAGCGGATCGTGGCGTCGAAGGAGCTGACCACGGCGCGGTAATTGAGGGGCCGGCCGATGATGGCCGCCGCCCGCGCCAGCATGGTGTAGACGGCCGTGGAGGCGGGCAGGCCCACATGCTCGCAATCCAGCGTTTCGCTGAAGCTGCAGCTGTCGCGCAAGGCCAGCGGGTGGCCGGCCGGCACGGCCACGGCCAGGGTGTCGCAGCGGTAGGGCAGGGTCTGCAGGCCCTCCAGATCGGCCGCGTTCCAGCACACGCCCACCAGGGCCAGGCCTTCGCGGATGGATCGGATGATTTCGCTGCTGGTCAGCTCCTCGATGTCCACGCGGATCTGCGCGTGCTCGGGCTTTTGCAGAAAGGCTGCAATGTCATCGGGCAGCGACTCGGCAATCGATGAGACCGAGGCCAGTATCCGCACCTGTCCCTTCACGCCATGCTGGTAGGCCGCCATGTCGCGGGCCGCGCGGTCGGCGCTGGCCAGCATGGCGCGTGCATGCTCCAGCAGCATCAGCCCGGCTGCGGTGGGCACCACGCCCCGGCGGTGGCGCTCCAGCAGCGGGGCCTGCACCTGCTCTTCCAGCAGCGCCATGCGCTTGCTGATGGCCGATGAGCCGATGTGCTGCTGCTCGCCCGCGCGGGCGATGTTGCCCAGGTCGCAGGCCGCGACAAAGAGCCGCAGGGTGGTCAGGTCCAGGTCTTTCATGGTGGTTATGGATTTCCATTCGGGAAACTCTGAGGCGAAAAATTATCGCTTCTGCACGCTGGTTGGAATGTCTAAAGTGCCATTCAAGACAAACCACCCCACGCGAACCTTCCCATGCCAGAACCCATCCGTGCCCCGCAGTCCGCCGTCATCCGCGAGGTCGGCCTGCGCGATGGCCTGCAAAGCATCCAGACCGTGCTGTCCACCGAGCGCAAGAAGGAATGGATACGCGACGCCTACGCTGCCGGCCAGCGCGAGATCGAAGTCGGCTCCTTTGTCCCCGCACGCCTGCTGCCCCAACTGGCCGACACGGCCGAACTGGTGGCCTATGCCCGAACGCTGCCGGGCCTGTTCGTCTCCGTGCTGGTGCCCAATCTGCGCGGTGCCGAAAGCGCCCTTGCCAGCGGGGCCGACCTGATGCTGGTGCCGCTGTCGGCCAGCCATGCCCACAGCCTGGCCAACCTGCGCAAGACGCCCGATGAGGTCGTGGCCGAGGTGGCCCGCATGCGTGCCGCACGCGATGCCGCAGGTTCGAAGATGCTGATCGAGGGCGGCATTGGCACGGCCTTCGGCTGCACGCTGCAGGGCCGGGTGGAGCCGGCCGAGGTGCTGCGCTGCATGCAGGCCCTGCTGGACGCGGGGGCCGACCGCGTCAGCTTGGCCGACACCGTGGGCCATGGCGGGCCGGGCCAGGTGCAATCGCTGTTCGAGCAGGCGAGGCGCATTGCGGGCGAACGCTTTTGGTGCGGCCACTTCCACGACACGCGCGGCCTGGCGCTGGCCAATGTGCATGCCGCACTGCAAACCGGCGTCACGCGCTTCGACGCCACGCTGGCCGGCATCGGCGGCTGCCCCCATGCGCCCGGCGCCAGCGGCAATGCCTCCACCGAAGACCTGGCCTTCATGCTGGACACCATGGACATCGACATGGGCCTGGACATCGAGGCCCTGCTGCGCCTGCGCGCCAAGGTGGCCGCCTGGCTGGCCGGCGAAAGCCTGCACGGCGCGCTGTGGCGCGCGGGCCTGCCGCGCAGCGTCACCGCCGACGCAGCCAACGCCGCTGCATGAACCCCTTACCTTCCCACGAGCACACCTGTATGGCCACCGAACCCCTGCTGCCGCTGTCCGGCATCCGCGTCATCGAATTCACCCACATGGTCATGGGCCCCACCTGCGGCATGATCCTGGCCGACCTGGGCGCCGAAGTCATCAAGGTCGAGCCGCCGGGCGGCGACAAAACGCGCACGCTGCCCGGCCTGGGCATCGGCTTTTTCCGCAGCTTCAACCGCAACAAGAAAAGCGTGGTGCTGGACATCACCACCGAAGCGGGCCGCGCCACCGCTGCCGAGCTGGCCGCTGGCAGCGACGTGGTGCTGGAGAACTTCCGCCCCGGCCTCATGCAGTCCCTGGGCCTGGACTACGCCACGCTGTCGCAGCGCGCGCCCGGCCTCATCTACGTCAGCCACAAGGGCTTTCTGCCCGGCCCCTACGAAAAGCGCCTGGCGCTGGACGAGGTGGTGCAGATGATGGGCGGCCTGTCGTACATGACCGGCCCCGTGGGCCGGCCGCTGCGCGCGGGCACCAGCGTCAACGACATCATGGGCGGCATGTTCGGCGCCATCGGCGTGCTCGCCGCCCTGCGGGAGCGTGAGCGCACCGGGCGCGGCCAGGAGGTGCAAAGCGCGCTGTTCGAGAACTGCGTCTTCCTGTCCTCCCAGCACATGCAGCAGTACCTGATGACGGGCGAGGCACCGCCGCCCATGCCCTCGCGCGTGTCGGCCTGGAGCGTCTACGACGTGTTCACCCTGGCCGGTGGCGAGCAGCTGTTCATCGGCGCCGTCAGCGACAAGCAGTTCGCCACCCTGTGCCGCGTGCTGGACCGCGCCGACCTGCTGCAGCGCCCCGAATACGCCGACAACGCCGCCCGCGTGGCCGTGCGCCCCCAACTGCTGGCCGAGCTGGGCGCCATCCTGGCCAGCCATGAATCGGCCCGGCTTGCGCCGCAGCTGGAGGCCGCAGGCATTCCCTACGCGCCCATCACGCGGCCCGAGCAACTGGTGGACGACCCGCACCTGCGCCAAAGCGGCGGCCTGGCTTCCATGCAGACCGAAGACGGCGGCCAGACCGACGTGGTGCTGCTGCCCCTGCTCATGAACGGCCACCGCCCCGGCGTGCGCATGCCGCTGGCCGGGATTGGCGAGCACACCGAAGAAATCCTCGGAGCCCTTGCATCACGGACCTGACAGCCATCCCCGGGCGCCGAAGGCCGCAGAAAAACCACCCCGGCGCGCATGAGACAACACAAAAAGGAGACAACCCCATGCACTCGTCCCATTCCTTCCGCCGCCGCACCCTGCTGGCCCTGGCCGGCGCATCGCTGGGGGCCGCTGCCCTGGGCGTGCGCGCCCAAAATGGCACGCCGCTGCGCGTCATCCTGCCCGTGGGGGCAGGCTCGGGCGCCGACACCATCGTGCGCTCGGCCCAGACTGCGCTGGTGCGCTCGCTGGGCGGCCAGCCCGTGGTCATGGAGAACCTGCCGGGCGCGGGCGGCATCACGGGAACGCAGGCCCTGGTCAAGGCGCCGGCCGATGGCAACACCATCGCCTTCATCTCCAACAACCACGCCGTCAACCCCAGCGTCTTCAAGAAGCTGCCCTACGACAGCCTGGCCGACATCACGCCGCTGTCCATCGTCGGCGGCTCGCCCTTCGTGCTGGTCGTCCACCCCAAGGTGGCGGCGCGCAATGCGCGCGAACTGCAGGCGCTCATGAAGGCGCGGCCCGGCGACCTCAACTACGCCTCGTCCGGCAACGGCACCATCTTCCACCTCGCGGCCGAAGTCTTTCTGGACGCCGCCGGCGCCACGGCGCGCCATATTCCCTACAAGGGCGTCGGCCAGATGGTGGTGGACCTGCTCAGCGGGCAGGTGGACTTCGGCGTGATCGCCGTGGGCACGGCGCAGGCGCACCTCAAATCCGGCGCGCTGCGTGCCATCGGCATCATGGGCCGCGAGCGCGTGGCATCGCTGCCCGATTTGCCCACCGTAGCCGAGCAGGGCTTTCCCGGCGTGGACATCGCCGGCTGGGTGGCCGCCATCGGCCCCAAGGGCATGCCGCCCGCCCAGGTGCGGCGCCTGCACGACGGCATCGCCTCTGCCTTTGCCGACCCCGAGGTCAAGGCCGGCTTTGCACGGCGCGACGAATACACCGTGCTCAACAGCCCCGAGGCGGCAGCCCAGTTCCTGCGCTCCGAGCAGGAGCGCTTTGCGCGCCTGGTCAAGAAGGCCAATGTCGTGTTGGAGTAAAAACTCGGCCCTCTGACTCCTAAGGACAATGCTGGGGCTGTGATCAGCGGGGCGGAGTGGGTGCTGTTGCCGCTGGATCTGCAGCCGATTGGCCGGACGACATCACCGCCTCCAGCCCGCTTCTCGGGAAGACCGGGCTGTAGTTCACCTGGATCTCGGAGAGCCTGTCATTCACCCGCGTCGTCATGAAATAGCGCGGCATGCCGAATCCCACTTTCATCACCAGGCCGCGAAGTTCGGAGAGGGCGCCGACCTTCACATCGGGATCGACCAGCACGGCAATGCGAACCGTACTTTTGGCATCGGGGGCAGCGGTCAGCTTCCTGGAGAGTGTGTTTCTCAACTGAGCCGGACTGACCCGCTGGCCATCCAGACTGTACGGGCGATCATTGCCGCTTGCCGCATGCATTTCGATCACGGTCAGATCTGCAGCAAGAGCGGGTGGGCCGAGCAGGGCGGCCAGCAGCAGGAATCTTGTTGGTTTCATGGTTCTGTTGTGCGATGCAGAGCTTGTTGACTCACTCGCTCTGTGAGCTTGTACCAGCTCGTCCCCACTTCTCCCAATTTCCCCCCAGATTGGTCGCAAGAATTCCTGTGCAACTCCAGGAAAAGACCATGATTGATTTCTCGCAAACCAACGCTTCACGCATTCGCCCGGCCCTTGTGCTGGCTGTGGCGGCCTTCGCGGCGGCCTGCAGCCATGCGCAGGGCCACGGGGGGCACGGCAATCCGCCGTCGCCGCCGCCCGAGGCCTATACGGCCTGCCAGGGTAAGGCCGAGGGTGACAGCGTGACCCTGACCACGCCCGATGGCAAGACGCTGGCCGGCACCTGCCGCAGCCTGAACGGGCAGCTGGTGGCCATGCCGGCTGGCGGGCCCGGCGCAGGCGGGCCGCCGCCCCATCCGCAGCAGTGATCGCGTGGCCCGGCGGGCCACGCCGCCGGGCTGTCTGCAACCCCACGGGCCTGCGCACAGGCCCTCATGAAAAAGCCATCCCCATGAACCACTCTCGAGATGCCGATGATCTTGCCCACGACCTGGGCCTTCAGCACGATCTGCAAGTCATGGCGCGCCGCCTGCTCGACCGGCGCCGCATGCTGGGCCTGATGGCCTCTGGCGGCGCTGCAGCGCTTCTGTCCGCCTGTGGCGGCGGTGGTGATTCCAGTGATTCGACAGGAACCGGCACGGGCACCGGATCCGGGACAGGAACGGGCACCGACACGGGCACAGGCACAGGCACAGGTACAGGAACCACGACCGGCGCCTGCATGGTCGATCCCACGGAAACCGAAGGCCCTTACCCCGCCGACGGCTCCAACGGCTCGCGCGGCAGCCTGGTCAATGTGCTGTCGCAAAGCGGCGTGGTGCGCAGCGACCTGCGCAGCAGCTTTGGCGGCATGAGCGGCACGGCTGCGGGCCTGCCGCTGACGCTCAAGATCACCCTGGTCAACGTCGGCACCAACTGCAGCCCGCTGGAAGGCTATGCCATCTACCTGTGGCATTGCACCCGCGAGGGCGAGTATTCGCTGTACTCCACCGACCTGCTCAACCAGAACTTCCTGCGCGGCGTGCAGGCGACGGACAGCAATGGCGAATGCACCTTTGTGACCATCTTCCCGGGCTGCTATGACGGGCGTTGGCCGCACATGCACTTCGAGGTGTTCCGCAGCCTCAACACGGCCGGCAGCTACACCAACAAGCTGCTGACCTCGCAGATGGCCATGCCCAAGGACGTGGCCAGCGCCGTCTATGCCGGTGTCAGCGGCTACAGCGCCAGCGTCTCCAACCTGTCGCGGGTCAGCGTGACATCGGACAATGTCTTCGGCGACAACACCAGCGAGCAGATCGCCTGGCAGACGCCCACCTTCACCGGAGACACCACCAATGGCCATACCGCCACGATATCCATCGGCATTGCCGTCTGACGCAGCAACTGAATGAGCCTCCGCCTCCCGCGCCTGAAGCTGCAGCACAAGGCCTTCTTCGCCCTGGCCGTGCTGCTGGTGGCCCTGCTGCTGGTGTTTCTCGGCTTCTCGCGCCTGGGTCTGCAACGGGGCCTGGGCCCGTACATGGCCGAGGTGGAGCTGACCGGCATGGACGGGCTGGCCGAGCGGCTGGTCCAGCACCATGAGCAAAACGGCGGCTGGGATGCGGCGCGCGCCAACCCCGGTTTCTGGCGCGACATGGTGCGCCCGGGCGCAGGCATGGGCCGGGGCTTTCCTGCGGGCGAGCCCGGGCCACGGCCCCCCATGCGCATGTCCATGCCGGAGCCGAGGCCTGGTTTTGAGGGAAGCCACGGTCCGGGGCCAGGCCCGGAGTTTCCGCCGCCACCTGGGCCGGAAGGCGGAGAGCCTGCCGATCGCTCAGATCGCTCAGATCGCTCAGATCGCTCCGACCGTACAGACCGTACAGACCGTACAGACCGCCCAGGCCCGCCGCCGGATCGCCCGTTCGGCGGCCCGTGGGCGCGCGTGGGCCTGCTGGATGCCCAGGGCCAGCTCATCTCCGGCATGGCGCCGCAGCCAGGCGCGGCGCACCGCGTTCTGCGCGCCGCCAACGGGCAGGCCATTGGCGAGATCGTGCTGTCCCCCGTGCAGACCGGGCAGGGCATGCAGCGCGACCTGGACCGCGCCTTCCTCGCGCAGCAGATGGGTTTTGTGGCCTGGACCGGGCTGGCCGGCCTGCTGCTGGCGCTGCTGCTGTCGGCCTGGCTCACGCGGCGCTGGCTGGAGCCGCTGACCGCCTTCCTCGACGGCCTGCGCGGCATTGCGGCCGGGCGGCTGGACACGCGCGTGGCCATCAAGGGCGATGCCGAACTGGCCCGCCTTGCGGAAACCTTCAACGACATGGCCGTGCAACTGGCCACCATGGAGGCCTCGCGCCAGCGCTGGCTGGCCGACGTGGCGCATGAGCTGCGCACACCGCTGTCCACCATGCGCGCCGAGGTCGAGGCCGTGCAGGACGGCGTGCTGCCCATGGACGACCGCATGGCGCTGCGCCTGCACCGGCAGATCATGCGGCTGATACGGCTGGTCAGCGACCTGCGCGTGAGCCTGGACGACCCGCAGGCCCTGCACGGCTCGGGCCATGTGCCCGTGCATGTGTTGACCCTGCTGGGCGAGGCGCTGGACGGCGCGCGGCCGGGCTTCGAGCAAGTCGGCATCGGCCTGGACCGCTCCACCGTGGACCAGCTGGCCGCGCGCGTTCCGCCGCCGCTGGTGCAGGGCGACCCGCACCGGCTCCACCAGGTGTTTGCCAACCTGCTGGAAAACAGCCTGCGCTACACGGCTGCGGGCGGGCGGCTGCAGGTGTCCGCCGAAATTGTCCAGATGCAGGACCGCAGCATGCTGCAACTGCGCTGGGACGACACGGCTCCCGGCGTGGCCAGCCCGCACCTGCCGCGCCTGTTCGACCGCCTCTATCGCGTGGATGCCTCCCGCGTGCGCGACGGCGACGGCCTGGGCGGCTCCGGCCTGGGGCTGGCCATCTGCCGCACCATCGTGCAGGCCCATGGCGGCAGCATCGAGGCCGCCGCCTCGCCGCTGGGCGGCCTGCGCATCACGCTGTGGCTGCCCTTGCTGGAAAATCCCGCGCCATGAAGCCTGCCCGCATCCTCCTGGTCGAGGACGAAACCGACATGGCCGCCATCGTCATCGACTACCTGCGCCATGCAGGCTACGAAGTCGAGCACATCCGCCACGGGCGCGAGGCGCTGGACCGCATGCTGCGCTCCCCGCCCGACCTCACCGTGCTGGACATCATGCTGCCGGGGCTGGACGGCCTGGACATCCTGCGCCAGTTCCGCCCCCACAGCGCCAGCCCCGTCATCCTGCTCACCGCGCGTGTCGAGGAAATGGACCGCCTGCTGGGCCTGGAGCTGGGCGCGGACGACTACATCTGCAAACCCTTCGCCCCGCGCGAAGTCGTGGCCCGCGTCAAGGCCGTGCTGCGCCGCAGTGCCGGCCCCGTCCCCGCGCAGCAACGCCTGACGCTGCTGCCCGAGCAGGGCCGTGCCATGCTCAACGGCAGCGTGCTGCCGCTGACCAAGCGGGAGCTGACCTTGCTGCAGGCCCTGATGCGCCAGCCCGGTCGCCTCTACTCCCGCGCGCAGCTGCTGGAGCTGGCGTGCGCCGACACGCTGGACGTGAACGAGCGCGCCATCGACAGCCACATCAAGAACCTGCGCAAAAAGCTCAAGGCGGCGGACGACCGCCATGAGTGGATTCGCTCCGTGTACGGCGTGGGCTTTGCGTTCGAGCCCGATGGCGGGTCCGACACGCGGGCGCAGTGAAGGCCCGGCGAGGGCAGGGCGCAGCCCCTACCTCGACTCGTCGAGGTGCTCCATGAACGTGGTGCCCGTGTAGCGGGAGCGGAACAGGCCGGCCTCCACCAGGCGCGGCACCAGCTGCTCCAGCACGCAATGCAGGGAATCGACGGAGCCGCCGGGCGCGGCCAGAAAGCCGTCGATGGCGCCGGCGGCGCTCCACTGGGTGATCTGCGCCACGGCATCGTCCACCGTGCCGACCACCTGCCAGTGCGCGGCGGAGAGGATTTCCGGCCGCTGCAGCAGCTCGTCGATGCGCAATGATTCGCGTTCCATCAGGCGCCTGAGCAGGCCCGCATGCGTGCGGCTGGACGGGGTTGCCACGGGCGGCGGAAGGTCGGCTGCGGTGATCGGCCGGTCTGCGGGCCAGTCCGTCAGGTCCAGGCCGACCATGGCCTTGATCGATGCCAGCTTGCGGCCCCTGTCCACCCGGCCGTGCGTCTGCTGGAACATCTCCCGGGCCTGCTCGCGGGTGTCGGCCAGGTACAGGCTCAGGCCGGGCAGCAGGCGCACATCCTGCGCCTGGCGGCCATGGCGCTGTGCGCGCCGAGACAGGTCCCGGCGCAGCTCCAGCGCCGCGTCCAGGTCCGGCGTGGGCGCGAAGACGATGTCTGCCACCGATGCGGCAAAGTCGCGCCCTGTGCTGGACGCGCCCGCCTGCACCAGCGGAATGCGCGGGCCGCCGAAAGCCGGCAGGTTCAGGGGGCCGCGCACCTTCAGGTGCGGTCCCTCGTGGTCTATGGGGTGGACCAGCGAGGCATCGGCGTAGCGGCCGCTGTCCCGGTCGATCTTCAAGGCCTCGTTGGGGAAGCTGGCCCACAGCCGGCGCACCACGTCGGTGAACTCTGCGGCCCGCGCATAGCGTTCATCGGCATCGGGCATGGCGTGCAGCCCGAAGTTCTCGTGGCCCTGCAGGGCCGTGACGATGTTCCACCCGGCGCGGCCGTTGCTGATCCAGTGCAGCGACTGCAGCTGGCGCGCCACCGCATAGGGCGGGAAAAACGTGGTCGATACCGTGGACACCAGGCCGATGCGCGAGGTCTCGCGCGCCAGCGCGGCCATCAGCACCGTGGGGTCCAGGCTGGCGAAGCCCGCGCCCGTCTCCAGCGCCTCCATGGGCAGAAAGCTCACGTCCGGGCGGAAGACGAAGTCCAGGTGCGCGGCCTCGGCGCGCCGGGCCAGGTCCAGGGCGAAGTCGCTGGAGTACAGCCCTTCGATATTGCTGCCGGGCCGCCGCCAGGCGTCGCCGCTCAGCCAGGTGGGGGCCAGCGAAAGGCCGATGTGCAGGGGTTTGCGGGTTGTCATGTCTGGTGCCATTCCCATCTCAGAACGTTCCGCGCACGCCCACGCCGATCATGCGCGGTGCGGTCATGCTGGCCTCGATGCCGCCGATGCCGCGGTTTTGCTGCAGGTACGTCGTTGCGCGCCTGTCGAAGACGTTCTTGATATAGCCGTACAGCTGCACGCGCGCGCTGTAGGCATAGGTCATGCGCAGGTCGGCGATGGTGTTGGAGCCGACCGCATAGGCGCGCGTGTTGGCGGTATCGGAGTAGTAGCCGTCCAGGTGTCGCACCTGGCCGGAGACATTGAACCGGGGGCTGGCGTCCCAGCTCACGCCCAGGCTCAGGTTGTAGCCGGGCGAGCGGGCGAAGCGGTTGTGCTCGTAGCCGGGGTTGCTGCCCATCTCCTCGATGCGGGTGCGCAGCACGCCCACGCCGGCCTTGATCCGCAGGTTGTCCAGCGCGCGGTAGTCGGCGCCCAGCTCGAAGCCGTAGGCATGGGCCTTCTCCGCGTTGATGGTGTAGGACTGGGCCACGCCCGGGGAGATGACCACGGGGATGTTGTACTGCGCATCCCGCATGTCCATGTAGAACAGGTTGGTGTTGAGCATCAGCCGGTCATCGAGCAGGCTGGCGCGGCTGAACAGCTCGTAGTTCCAGATCGACTCCTTCTTGAAATACGCCCATTGCCGGCTGGTGAGGTTCAGCGACACACCGCCCGGGTTGTAGCCCCGGCTGACCAGCGCGCCCACGGTCCAGCGCGGTGTGGCGGCATAGGCCAGGGACAGCTTGGGCAGCAGTGCCGAGAAGGTTTTCGTGTAGTCGAGGGCGGTGGGTGCCAGCACCGAAGTGCCGGTGCGCACCACCTCGTCCTGCTGGTAGCGCAGGCCGCTGGTCAGGGTCCAGCGGTCGGCCAGGCGCCAGTTCAGCTCGCCGAAGACGCCCAGGTTCTTCTTCGTGTCGTCGAAGGCGGACAGGCCGCGCAGCAGCAGGCTTTCGTCCGTGCCGGTGCGCGCGTAGTAGACGCCGCCGAAGCCGCTCAGGCGGTCCTTGTCGCTGCCCACCAGGGCGCGGAACTCATTGGAGACATTGTTCTGGCGGATATCGGCATCGCCCTCGCCGGGAATGCCCGTGTAGCGCTGCACGGACGAGCGCGAATACTGGGACTGGTTGACCAGCCGCACGCCGTTGCCCAGCTCGTAGCTGAGGTCGAGGATGCCGGTGTCGGTCTTCTGCTTCCAGCTGGGCATGGTCGTCGTCCAGTGCTCCAGCGCGTTGAACGGAGCGGACGCCGCCTCCTGGCTGGGGCGGTTGCTGTCGTTGTGGGAATAGGTGAACTTGGCCTCCAGGCCCGGAATGCGGCTGGGCAGCCACAGGAACTTCATGCGTGCGTTCAGCGCGCGGAAATCCTGATCGGCCTGGCCCCGCTGGAACTGCGGATTGGTGTAGTCGATGAAGGTATCGCGCCCCGAGTAGTCCACGGCCAGCCGCGCGGCCAGCTCTTCGCCCACTGGGCCGGAGACGGCGATGGACGCACGCCGCGAGTGGTAGTCGCCCGCCTCCAGCTGGTAGGCCCCTTCGCGCTTGAAGCTGGGGTCCTTGGTGTTCACGACGATGGCGCCCGCAATGGCATTGGCACCCTGCGAGGTGGTCTGCGGGCCGCGGAACACCTCGATGCTCTCCACATCCCAGACCGAGGTCGCTCCGAAGAACATCTCGTTGTAGTTGAGGTAGTGCCCATCCAGGTTGATGGTGGCGCGCGGCACCGTGCCGCCCCAGAAGACGTTCTGGCCGTTGTTGGGGCCCTGCGTGTCCTGCCCGCGGATGATGGGCGCGCCCACCGTGTCGGTGTAGACCACGTTGGGCACATCGTGCAGCACCTCGTGGACCGAGGCATTGCCGGACTCCTGCCGGGCCAGGTCCTTGTCTGCCTTGACCGACACGGAGGAGGCCGTGTCCTTGAGCTCGCGCCTGACCTTTTCTCCGCTGACCACGACCGCTTCAAGCGCGTTGGATTCCCCCCCGGAACCCGACGCGCCCTGTGCGAAGGCGCCGGCCGGCGCCATCAGGGTAGAGAGTGCGATGGCGCCCGCCCGGGACGGGAGCCTGCGATGGAAACACAGCTTCACAGCATCTTCCTTTGATGAGAATGATTCGTATTTTTCAAAGGTCGCCATCATGCATTGAAATTCCACAGTAGGGAATGCATTCCCACATGCGGAAGAAAAAAACAGCGGCGAAATGGTGTGCGCGCACCCGTGCAGAGCCTTCGGCAGAGCCGGTATCATCGACACCGGCGGCGCCTGCGCCCCCACCTGCGATGCGCCTGGTACAGGCAAGAAAGCCCAGCCCTTGAAAACAACAACACCTCAGACGACAGCCGGCGAGAAGCGCTCCGGCACCATCCAGTCCGTCTCCATCGCCACCCGGTTTCTCATGGTCCTGGCCAATGCCGAAAGCGAACTGGCGCTGGGCGAGGTGGCCCGGCGAACGGGAACGGGGGGCTCCACGGCCCACCGCTACCTGCAAAGCCTCGTCAAGGAAGGCCTGGCCAAGCAGGACCCGGCCAGCGGCCTGTATGACCTGGGCAGCGCGGCGCTGAGCATCGGCATTGGCGCGCTCAAGCGTGTGGATGCGGTGGAGATTGCGGCGCAGCGCATGAAGGCGCTGACGCACAGCCATGCGCTCAGCGGCGGCGTCGCCATCTGGACCGACCGCGGGCCCACCCTGGTGCGCTGGTACCGCAGCGCCTACTTCTCGATCAACCCGCTGGCGCTGGGCGATATCCTGCCCATAGACAACACCGCCTGCGGCCTGGTGTTCCAGGCCTTCCTGCCCAAGGCCACCATCGACGCCGCACGGCGCCAGCAGCCCGCCCATTTCCGTGGCAAGCCGCCGGCCAAGGCCGTGCTCGACGAAGTGCGCGAGCGCTGCTGGTCCGAGATGACCAGCCACCTGCTGTCCAACGTCACGGGCCAGGCGGCGCCGGTGTTCGATGCGCAGCATGAAATCGTCTGCGCGGTCACCACCGTCTCGGACCTGGGCCAGCTCAAGTCGCCGCAAGACCGGGTCGCGCTGTTCCGCGAGGCCAGCCTGATCAACCAGTCCACGGGCGGGCGGGCCTTCAGCGCAGATTCGCCTTGAAAGCCGCGCCGGGAAAAATGCCCGGGCGCCTCAGTTCCCTGCGGCGCGCTCCACGGCATTCACGGCCCTGCGCCCCCTGGGCACCACCAGGGGCGTCCCCGACACAGGGTCTGCCATGATCACGGCCGGCAGGCCGAACACCTCCTGCACCAACTGCTCCGTGAAGATCTCCCCGGGCGCGCCCTGCGCGGCAATGCGCCCGTCGCGCATGGCGATCAGGTGCGAGGCATAGCGGCAGGCCTGGTTGAGGTCGTGCAGCACCGCAACCACCGTGCGGCCGGCGTCGTTGAGATCCGCCAGCAGCTCCATCAGCTCGATCTGGTGGGCGATGTCCAGGAACGTCGTGGGCTCGTCCAGCAGCAGGATCGGCGTCTGCTGCGCCAGCACCATCGCAATCCACACCCGCTGGCGCTGGCCGCCTGACAGCTCGTCCAGCAGGCGGCCGGACAGCGCTGCCACATCGGTGGCCTGCATGGCCTCGGCCACGGCCTGCTCATCCGCGTCCGTCCACTGCCTCAGGAAGGATTGATGGGGGTAGCGCCCCCGCGCCACCAGGTCCGCCACCGTGATGCCCTCGGGCGCCACCGCGCTTTGCGGCAGCAGGCCCAGGCGCCGCGCCACCTCCTTGGCGGGAAATTGCGAGATGTGCCGGCCATCGAGGATGACCTGCCCGGCCACCGGCACCAGCAGCCGCGACAGCGCGCGCAGCAGGGTGGACTTGCCGCAGGCGTTCGGCCCCACGATGACGGTGAAGGAGCCATCGGGAATGGCAAGGGACAGGCCCTGCGAAATCGTGCGCTCGCCGTAGCGCAGCGTCACCGCATCAGCACTCAGGCGCTGCGTCATGGCCGGTCATTTCCCACAATCGATAGGTCCTTCGGTGTTTGCAATGTGGAATGAATTCTACAATACGGAATACGCTGAAGACGCCGCCCTGGCGCCCGGCCCCGTCGCTTCGGATCGAGATGAACAGACTCCAACTTGCCGCCCTGGGCGCGGCCGCCGCACTGGCCGTGCTGGCCTGTTTCGCATGGTTTCCACGCGCCGCCGTTCCCGTGGCGGGCGCCGCACCGCATACGTCGGATACATCGCATGCGTCGGATACATCGGGTACATCGGATACGCCGGCTGCAGCACACGCAGACCATGCACCGCTGCCCCGGCGCATCGTCTCCACCTCGCCCAGCGTGACCGGCATCCTGCTGGCCATCGATGCGCCGGTCGTCGCGACCGCCGCGACCACGCCCAGCCGCATGACCGACGACAAGGGCTTTTTCTCGCAATGGGCCGCGGTTGCCGACAAGCGCGGCGTGCAGGTGCTCTACCGCAACCTGCAATTCGACATCGAGGCCGCCATCGGCGCCAGCCCCGACCTGCTGGTGGCCTCCGCCACCGGGGCCGACAGCGTGGCCCAGCACCGCACCGAACTGCAGGCGCAGGGCGTGCCCATGGTCGTGGTCGACTACTCCAGCCAGTCCTGGCAGGACATCGCCACCGAGCTGGGCCGCATCACCGGCCATGCGAAGCAGGCCGCCGCAGCCATTGCCCGCTTCGATGCCCATGTGGCGCAGACCGCCGCCTCCATCACGCCCCCGGCCCGGCCCGTCAGCATCGTCGCCTACAACCTGGCCGGCAGCTACTCCATAGGCCGCGCCGCCAGCCCCCATGCGCGGCTGCTGGCCGCACTGGGCTTCAAGGTGGAGGGCCTGCCGCCCGCGCTGGCCGCCCAGGTCACACGCGCCTCGGACTTCGAATTCATCTCCCGCGAGAATCTCTCGGCCGCCATCACCGGCGACGCCGTCTTCCTGCTCGGCGCCTCGCAGGGCGATGTGCAGGCCTTCCTGGACGATCCGCTGCTGGCCAACCTGCCCGCCGTTGCCGGCCGGCGCGTCTATCCGCTGGGCCCGACCTCGTTTCGCATCGACTACTACTCGGGGCAGCAGATGGTCGACGCCGTGGCAAGCCATTTCCGCTGAGCCATGCGTGCACGGCTCCAAGGCGCGGTGGCGCGGCCTGCCCAGCGCTCCTCCCCGCGCTCCTCCTCGCGGTCCCCCCTGCACTGCAGGCGTTGGCTGGGCCTTGCAGGCGGGCTGCTGGCGCTGGCCATCATCGCCGTGCTCGGCATCACCGTCGGCTCGCGCGACATTGCGCTGGCCGACATCCTCGGCGCGCTGCGGGCTCCGGACCTGCGTGATGACCAGCACCTGATCGTCAGCCTGCTGCGCATGCCCCGCACCGTGGTGGCCATCCTGGCCGGCATGGCACTGGGCGTGGCCGGCGCGCTCATGCAGGCCGTCACCCGCAATCCCCTGGCGGAGCCGGGCTTGCTGGGCGTCAACGCGGGCGCGGCGCTGGCCGTGCTCATCGGCATGACGGCCTTCGGCCTGACGTCCGTGCTCCAGTACGTCTGGTGCGCCTTTGCCGGCGCGGGGCTGGCGGGCGCTGCCGTCTTCGCGTTCGGCCAGTCCCGGGGCGCGGGCGCGCACCCGGTGCGCCTGGTCCTGGCCGGGGCCGGCCTGTCGGTCATGCTCACCTCCAGCGCCGGCATCATCCTGCTCAACGCGCCCCCGGAAGTCTTTGACGGCTTCCGCCACTGGGCGGCGGGCTCGCTGGAGGGCAGCGGCTATGCCAGCGCCGCCGTGCTGGCGGCTGCCGTGGCGGCAGGGCTGGCGGCGGCCTGGGCCATCGTCGGCCAGCTCAACGCCATGGCGCTGGGGCATGACGTGGGCCTGGCGCTGGGCGTCAATGTGCGCGCCACCGCGCAACTGGCCTGCCTGGCGGTCATGCTGCTGGCCGGGGCTGCCACGGCGGCCGTGGGGCCTATCGCCTTCGTCGGCCTGGTGGCGCCGCATCTGGCACGCCTCTCGTGCGGGCCGGACTACCGCTGGATACTGCCGCTGTCCGCGCTCTACGCGGCGGTGCTGCTGCTGGGGGCCGACGTGCTGGGCCGCGTCGTCGCGGCACCTGCCGAAGTGGCTGCGGGCATCGTCGCCTGCCTGATCGGAGGGCCGTTCTTTGTCTGGGTGGCGTGCAGATACCGGTTGAGCAGGCTATGAAGACCTTCGTGAACACATCCGTTGTGCGCTGGGGAGCCTGTTCGTTTCTCTGGCGGCCCAGGCCGCTGGCCGTGGGCATGGCGCTGGTCGTGCTGGCCATGGTGCTGGGTGTGCTGCTGCTGGGCACGGGAACCCTGTCCCTCAGCCCCGCCGAAGTGCTCGACAGCCTGCTGGGCACGGGCTCCAACCCCGCAGCAGAGCGCATCGTGCAGCGGGTGCGGCTGCCGCGTGTCCTCACGGCCGTCTTCGTGGGCGCGTCGCTTGGCATGGCGGGTGCCATCTTCCAGTCCATCTCCCGCAACGCGCTGGGCTCGCCGGACGTGATCGGCTTCACCACGGGCGCGGCCAGCGGGGCGATTGCGCTCATCGTGCTGGGTGACGCCGGGCCGCTGTGGACATCGCTGGCCGCCGTGCTGTCGGGCATGGCCACGGCGGCGGTCGTGCTTGCGCTGTCCGGGGGCCGGCGTGCTGCCGGCGGCTACCGGCTGGTGCTGGTGGGCATAGGCGTGGGGGCCACGCTCTCGGGCCTGAACACCATCTTGCTGGTCATGGGGGACCTGGACCGGGCCGTCGCCGCGCAGCGCTGGCTGGCCGGCTCGCTCAGCGCGCGGACATGGGCGCATGTCGCGCCCGCCGCACTGGGCTTCATCGCCATCGTGCCCGTCGTGCTGTGGTGCGCCCGCCGCATCAACCTGCTGGAGCTGGGCGACGATGCCGCCACCCAGCTCGGCGTCAACGTGCCGCGCACGCGGCTCACCATGGTGATGGCCGCCGTGGCCCTGACCGCCATCGCCACGGCAGCGGCGGGGCCCATCGCCTTCATCGCGCTGGCCGCGCCCCAGGTGGCCAGGCGCCTGGGCCTGTCGCCCGACGTGCCCCTGTTCACGGCGGCAGCCATGGGCGCCGTTCTGCTGGTGGCGGCCGACATGCTCAGCCAGTGGGCACCCGTGCGCCTGCATCTGCCCATCGGGCTGGTGACGGGGCTGCTGGGCGGGGTGTATCTGCTGTGGCTGCTGTTTCGCACGCGCAAGGGGTAGACGGCCATGCAGGGTGCAGCGGCGCGCAGACCCAGTGCCTGCGGGACTACCTGACGCCGCGCGCCACCCCAGGCCCCGCCACGGTGTACACATGCCCGGCCTCTTCGGCAGCCACCTTGGCCGCCTCGCTGCGGCGCACCTCCGCCTGGTCCTCGTACTCGCAGTTCATCACCCGGGCTTCACTGCCCGCGAACTCCGCCAGCGATTCAGCGCTGTTGCGAATGGTCACCAGCGCCTGCGCCACCACGTCCAGCCGCTGATGGCCCTCGGGAATCTCCAGCCAGGCCAGCGCCAGCTGGGCCAAGGCGGAAACCTCGGCACAGCCTTGCTGCACGAAGCGGTCCATTTCATGCAGCGCTGTTGCGAGCTTCTGGGCGTGGGTGTTTTCGGGGGGAGGGGATGGGGGGATGTGCTTCATGGGTTCGACTCTCCACGAAGCATTCCATTGGCGTCTGACATTGCATCTCCTTCAGAAAGGGGTGATGCTTGCCGGTTTTTCGTGACGCAGATACTACGAGTTGCGTAGCTGATTGGCAGGGCGTTCAAGAAGATGGGGGCTGTCGGATGGACTTGAGGCAGGTGCCTACCAGTTTGTGGTTGGCCACGGGTCAATCGCTATGAGCAGGGGAAACACAGACCGGACCTCCTGACCGTGCGCAAGTTGGCGGAAGTGCTCAAGGTGCCGATGGCGTTTTTCTATTCGGATACTGATGATGAGGTGGCGGAGTTGTTGCTCAGGTATGGGCAGGCGAGCAGGGCGGTGCGCAAGAGGGTGAGCGAGGTGTTGAAGGGGTAGGGCGTTTGGGTGGTTTGGAAGGCGGCTTGCGATCCTATTACTGCCGTTCGATCTTTTTCGGGCTATGGCTGCGATGCAGCGTGAGCAGTCTGTCGCCTGACGGCGTGCTTGGCGGATCAGGGAGATAGCGCTGAACTCGCCACCAGCGGTCGTTCGCGTTAGCTAGCAATCGACCCTGAGCCGCCGTTCAGCTAGAAGCTCTAAAGCTGTCATTCAGCCATGGTGGCGAAAAAAAGCCTTCGATTTCCAGCTGCCCCATGTCTCATGGATGCCGCAAGTCGTGCCATTTCACAAACATGCGACCCATTGCAAATAGGCCTGCTCGGTGTGTAGGCTATAGTGATCGTACGAATTCGCTCACGGACCTAATCCAGCAACCGTGTGGCGCGCGACACAGGAGGGCGGCGGGTTTCATGGCTGAATTTAGCACTGCATATTTACACAGCATGCATACCGCAAAGCTAGGCTTTAAACCCCTTGCCGATTTTTCTGTGCCAATTTAGACCGCACGCGCCAGATATGGCTTGTGGGTTGGCGCGGTCTAAACGGACAGGAGTATCAGGAGTACATGAAGTGTAGCGGGAGTGCCGTTCCCAGTTGGCTGATCGCCGTGCCGCCTAACCCTTTCATCGAGAGGACGTCTCCTCTCATGTCAACCGTTTGTCATTAGAGGAAATTACATGAAAAGAGTGAGTATCAAAGGGGTTGCCATTGGAATATTCTGCGATTTATTTCTCAGTATTATTTTGGGAATCGTGCTGGCGATTGCTTTCGTTGATAGTTCGTTGATAAATCAGCCTCCAGAAAGACTTGAGGCGGCATTACTAAAACTTGGCAATTCAACTCTATATCTAATCACCTGTCTTGTTTTGGGTATTCTGGTCACTGTATTCAGTGGATATATTGCAGCACGCATTGCAAAACAAGCGCAGTATATAAACTCCGGACTAGTGGGGATGGTGGGTATAATTATTGGTATATTTATGGCTGACGGATTACCACTCTGGTATGGCATCATATCATTCCTATCAATAATTCCCGCCGCCCTTCTTGGCGGTTACTTCGCAAGAGTTAGCCATTCGCCGCAACTGACCGCCTTTGGTCGCGGCTGAGCTCAGCCGTTGAGCATCCGATTTTATTAGCGCCACTGACAGTTCTTGGCCGGCTGCGACTGTCTCCGATCGACCCACAGCAGCAAAGTAGATAAAAGCAGACGCTGCTTTGCAGCTTAACTCAAGATTAGTTTTCCACATCTATGGACCTCTCGGAACTTTGGAAGTCTACGCCGGCAGTAAGCGCGGCAGTCGTTGCAGTTGCTGGAGCGCTATACAAAGCGATGAAGACACTGCTCGAGTTCAATGATGAATATCTCAGTAAGCGGCAATTCAAGCGGCACTCATTTCTGCGTGGCGAAGCTGAGCAGCACCGAGAATTAACGGCATTTATCGAAGCCGCCAGGCATGAGGCTGTCTTTCGTTCAACATTCGGCAGACCTGCCTCACCACGAATGGCGGCAGCTGTCATGGCCGCCTACCAATCTGGGCACTTCTCGCTGGAAGAGCTGCGAGCCAGCTTCCTCTACTCGAAGATTGAGGATGATGGTTCGCTTGTAGTGACCCCTGGGAAGTCCGGGGGGCTGATACTGGGTTTTACGATTTTTTTCATCGTTGCGATGGCTGGGTATTCTGCTGTTGTGGTGGTCTCTCTCCTAAGTCTCAAGAGCGTTCTCTCTTCAATAGCAGCATTGATTGTGCTTGTATTGACCTTTGGCTTGTTTTGGTTTTTTGGGCGGGATGCGAGATCGGTTCTCTTGGCCAAGAAAGTCGAGCGAAAACTGGTAAAACTCTCGACTGAGAAACCGAACCTGCCTCCATTGAGGGAGCAGCCTACTACTGCAGTTCATATTGAACGTTGAGTGACTTCTTATTATTTCTTCCACTGGCAGCTCCTGACCGAAGCCGGGCTTAGCTACTGGTGAGTACAGCACTGCAAAGCTGATCTTCGGGACTGCGCCTTGAGCGTCCGGTTTAGCGTAGGCATTCGACGGGTGCAGGCCGTCGCCAGTCGGCCAAGAGCAGAACTAGATAAGCTTCATCAAAATGCCCACTGACCTAAAGTGCCCTCACTGCGACTTGCGGGTATCGATTGGCGGATATTTCATCAAGCCCGGCAAGGGCTTCAGCGGGGCAACACTTGTGCCATGTGGAGCTTGTGGAACGCAACACGTGGTCAAGCACGGCATACGTGATAACGGCCCCGAATACTTCGACATCCAGAAGGTCGTTGTTGACTCTTTCGAGCCAAGCGGGTTGGATAGAGTCGTGGTTCGCATCCAGAAGTTTCACAAGCCAAGGCCCGCACTACGTGACGCACTAGCAATCGCAAGGAGCGCACCGTTCACGCTGGTCGAATCCCTTTCTGCCGACCAGGCCTCAAAGCTCGTCGAGGAGCTCAAACGAATCGATGTCCGAGCGCACCGAGAGACCACGGGCCAGGCGCGGAACCCGTTCTTTGGTCTGTCGCAGCCGAACAGCATCGAGTATCACGCCCAGCCCCAGCACGGGGATGCCCCACTCCCTTGGCTTGAGAAAAGCGAACCGGCGTCAGCGGAAGTTTCAACGATGCGCTGCATGGTGTGCCACAGCTCAGGAACGATGGTCCAGACCGTGCCGGCTGTCCTGGCCTGCCCGTCATGCAGATAGGCGAACATGGTTGAAATAGGCTACTGGCTGACCTAGTCGCTCGCTCGGACGGCAGCTCTAGTGCGGACCCGCAACTTCTCACACTGCGCACATCGCCGACATATCTGAGAGACCGCTGGGGCATCCGGAGTGAACCCATCCAACGGCCGCTTTCGGAGCCGTCGACCGACTCCTTTGGGTCGAGAGCCGTCGTCTGGTTGTCTCCGCTGAACGTCGGCAACCATCCTGAAGCTGCCGCTCAGAAGTTTGCCGTGGCCAGCCGCTCTTGGCCGCAACCCGCTCCCCACCAACCGCCAAAACCCTCACCCAAACAACCCCCCCTCATCCAACAACTCAAACGCCACCCCAGGTGTCCTCTCCATCCCTCGCCGAATCGCCGCAGGAATTGCCTGCCGTGTCTTGCTGCACAGCCCGCGCATGGGCAGGACCTCGATCTGGATGCCGCGCACGGTGCGCACTTCGCTGGCGCCGGGCTCGATGCGCACGCGGATGCCGAGCTGCTCATACATGCGCTGCTCCACATGGCGCAGGTCCTGCAGGCTGGTGATCTGTTCGAGCCGCAGCAGCAGGCGCTTTTCCTCTTCCCTGGTAAGCCGCAGGATGCGCTGGTCGGCCATGGAGTCGGCGAGCAGGGCATCGTGCTCGCAGATGCAGACGCCCGGAGGGCAGGGGACTCGGATCGGAATCTGAACGGGAAAGCTCATCGATGCCCAGGGAAGATCCGCCCCGGCCGGGACGGTGCAGGCCATGCTAGTTCAAGGCTGCAGCGGGGCCAAGGGGAAAGTCCTGGGCAGAGGCTGCAGCCGCCACGATGCCAATGACAACCATAGTTCAGGCAGGCGTGCTTGATCAGCAAGGCAGAAATTCCGGTTCACGGATGAATTTTCGAGTGAAGTGCTTTGCTTGGGCACCCAGCATCGCACCTGGATTTGCCGCTTGCCGGCAAGGAAATGAGGCTTTCGCACTTCCCGTCTAACGACGAGGGAGGCGGCACCGGCAAGTTCAAATGCCCCTTGTGTTTATGGGATACAGACTGTGCGAGAGAGCGATAAGTTGCGAATTTCTTGACCGATCAGACTCTCGATGCCTTTGTCTTCAGGGGGGAGTTGGGTTGATTACTAAAAACCAGAATGTTCCTAAGACGAAACTATGGAAAAAGAAATGCGCGGCAACTAGTATCTGCAATGGAGGGCGGGCTTCTGATGAATTGTAATGATATTTGCCGCACGTTCGATTTAAATGAGCGCGTAATTTCTGGAATCAACTGGGAGTGTTGTGATGAATGAGATTGGAATTAGGCCAAATCTAGCCGTTGGGAAAATTGGTACTTTGGAAAGTGTGGTTCAAAGAATCATCAAAGATGGTTATTGTAAGTTTTCGGTCGATGATGATTTGTATAACCTTGTCCTTGAATTTGCTGAGTCTGTGCGTAGTTCCGATTTCGAGTATAAATTGTCTCATTCCGATCAGAAACACAGCGATGGATTTATGGGGATTGGTAGCGAATTTTCCAACATCAATAGCTATGCTGATATTTGTGAGAGATTTTGCTATTGGTATTCAAGGAGTGAAGTAAACAAGAAAAATGGCGTGACTGATGCAATGGTCTACAAATTGGCCGAGCAGTTGGAGAATAGGATGAGCAGGCTTGCAGATTGTATTTTGGATGAGATATTCTCTAAATTCGACATGGATGATAAACCATCTGGGCGATGTTATTCATATTTGCAGGCATGTCTTTACTATAAAGACAATGCAGTCAATGGTAGGGATTATGCTCAAGAGCCGCATGAGGATGGCCACTTTCTTACATTCATAACAGCTAACTCAAAGGGGCTTTCCTTGCATAATGGGAAAGTAAT
The DNA here is from genome assembly GCF_018437695.1 of Delftia sp. WY8. Taxonomy (NCBI): domain Bacteria; kingdom Pseudomonadati; phylum Pseudomonadota; class Betaproteobacteria; order Burkholderiales; family Comamonadaceae; genus Delftia; species Delftia sp. WY8. Next base: position 656,620 of record NZ_CP049795.1, on the reverse strand, counting down.
GGAGCAAGTAAATTTTGCAGATGGAGAATTTATTGTGATGGCCGGCTCGGCACTATCGATTTTGTCAGACCATGCGATCAAATCGATATATCATTCTGTGGACAATCAATTGGAAATGAATAGAACTTCAGTGGTCTATTTTCTTAATCCGGATTTGAATAAAAATTATTCAAGTTTCTACAAAAGAAGATTGATGAATTTCTCACGGCATATTCAGGAAAATCATATATCATTTGGTAATGCAGAGATAAATTGATGGATGAGGATACTTTCTTTCTCGGTATAGCTTTCGGTCTGGGAATCATCAGTATTCCCAGCCCAAAAGATATCTTCTTCATCAAGATGTGCGTCTTGAGAAGAGGTCTTCTCTCGATGGCATTTGTCGCGGTTGCCTCTGATGCATTTCTGATTGCGGCGGGGGCGTTGCTGTTTGGGATGACCAGCGAAATCTCTGCTGTGGGTATGAGCATCAGGGTGTTGGCAGTATTTTATATTGTGTATTTGTTTCTCTCGATTGATCGCAAAGGCCTTTCCGTGGATGCGGTGGGTAGTGATCGTCTCAGGGGTGATTTTCTACGCATGGGGGAGTTGTCTCTAGCAAATCCCTATTCGTGGATTGACACGGTAGTCTTTCTAGGAGGGATGGCCGCTGTATCGACACATCCGGTGAGCTTCATTTCGGGGGCCATCGTGGCATCAGTTATCTGGTTTGTGGCGTTGATGTTTGTCTTTGGCTGGCTTCTGTCAGAGTCGATGAGAGAAAGTGTTTATAAATATCTACCGATGTTTGCAAAGATAATATTGCCGATTATCTTGTGTGTTCTGGTTATTGAGATTTACTCAATATTGAAAGAGCCTTGATGCCGCATGTTTGCTTGCTGCTGACGGCGGGCGATGCCATTCACGACTTCTGACTCCTCCCATAAAGATTCTCCAACCCCGCCCACACCCTGCGCGTGAGCGGCTTGCTCTGGGCTGCGGGTCGCCGGTAGAGCCGCACGTTGATGGGCACGTCCTTGTCGGGCCCGGCCGCGCGGGCCAGGCGGCCATCGGTCAGGTCGGTCTTGACCAGGGTGAGCGGCAGCCAGGCCAGGCCCAGGCCCTGGTGGACCATGGCGTGCAGGGAGTCGGCGAGGTCGGCCTCGTAGACAGTGCGCAGGCGCGTGGTGTCGCACAGCTCATGCAGGTGGCTGCGCAGGATCTTGCCCAGGGACATGCTTTGCGCGTAGTCCAGGTAGGGCACCAGCGGGCCGCCGCCGTGGGCGGGCAGGGCGTATTTGGGCAATTGGTGAACCAGGGGGATGCTGACGGGGATCAGCGTGTCCTGGCCCACGGGCAGCCAGGCCAGGTGGTGGCCCTGCAGGCTGCCTTCGATGGCGGGCTGGGCGTGGCACATGAGCAGGTCCACCTTGCCTTGCAGCAGCATTTCCACGCCGTAGTCCAGGCTGGTGGTGACCACTTTCCAGCACAGCTGGGGCATGGCCTGGTTGAGGGCGGTGATGATGCCCGGCAGGACGGTGTGCGACAGCGTGCGGCCGGCCGCGATGGTGATGGTTTCATCGCGCGTGCGGAGGGGGCGCTGCAGCAGGCCGTGGGTCTGCTCCAGGATGCCCAGCACTTCATGGGCCGAGGCCAGCAGCGTCTTGCCGGCGGCCGTGAGCGTGGTGGATTGGTGGCCGCGCTCGACCAGGGGCGTGCCCGCCCATTCCTCCAGCGCGCGGATGCGGCGGCCAAAGGCAGGGTGGGTGATGTGGCGGCGCTCGGCGGCCTTGTAGAGGCTGCCGGTGTCGGCCAGGGCCTGCAGGTCCTGCAGCAGTTTGAGGTTGAGTTCGTGCATGGGTAGGGTGGGTGCAGGGCTGTGCTGATCCGGCACAGCGCCGCCGCAATCGGCACAGCACCAAGGCGGGGCATGCCTAGCATGGCGGCATGCAAGAGAAGCCCTGTTATGCCTGAAGTTTGCCTCAGGAAGATGCAAAGCCATTTCATTGGCGGTGCGCAGCGCACGGTGCGGGATCTGCCGATCCAGCACAGGGAAGTGGTGCGCAATGGCGGCGAGCGGCCGCTGGACATGAATGGCAGCTATGCCGTAGGCCAGATGTACGCCATGGAGTACCGGCTGGCGCGTCCGCGCAGCCCCCTGCCGGTGCTGCTGTGGCACGGCGGCGGCATGACGGGTGCGCAGTGGGAGTCCACGCCCGATGGGCGCCAGGGCTGGCTGTGGCGCCTGCTGGAGGCCGGCCATGACGTGGTGGTCTGCGATGCCGTGGAGCGCGGCCGCGCGGGCTGGGCGATGTTCCCCGAGATCTATGCCGAGGCACCCGTGTTCCGCAGTGCCGAGGAGGCGTGGACGCTGTTTCGCATAGGCCATGCGGCGCCTTCAGGCGACGGTGTGGGCGAGCCCTTCGTCGGCCAGCGGTTTCCACATGAGAATTTTGACGCCCTGGTGCGGCAGATGGTGCCGCGCTGGCTAGGGCACGAGGCCATGGCCATGGCGGCCTATGACGCGCTGCTGGAGCAGTTCGGCCCCTGTGTGGTGATAGGCCACAGCCAGGGCGGTGGCTTTGCCGCGCATGCGGCCAGCCGCAAGCCGCACCTGGTGCGCGCCGTGGTGGGGGTGGAGCCTACGGGCATGCCGGTGCTGCAAGAAGGGCAGCAAGGTCAGCAGGGGGCGGATGCCTTCGCGCCTGCCTCGGCCATCCCGCACCTGGCGGTGTGGGGCGACCATTTCGCGCACAGCCCGCAGTGGCAGAAGTACCGCGCGCAGACCGATGTGTATTGGCAGCTGCTGCGCCGCCTGGGCGGCCGTGCCGAGGTGTTGGACCTGCCGGCCGCAGGCATCACCGGCAATTCGCATTTCTGCATGCTGGACACCAATGGCGACGAGGTGCTGGGCCGGGTGCTGGCCTGGCTGGAGCGCCTGGGCCGGTGACTGGAGAGTGCTGGTCCCGAAGAATTTCAACGAGGAGAAAAATCCTATGCAACGCCGCAATTTCATGATCCGCAGCCTGTCTGCAACCACGGCGGCCCTGGCCCTGGGCGCCCTGGCGCCCGCGCAGTCGGCCCTGGCGGCCGATGCCGGCTGGCCCACGACCGAGCCCATCCGCCTGATCGTTCCGTTTCCGCCCGGCGGCACGGCCGATGTGGTGAACCGCCTGTTCGCGCAGCAGCTGGGCAAGGTGCTGGGCGCCTCGGTGATCGTGGAGAACAAGGCCGGTGCCGGTGGCTCGCTGGGCACGCGCTTCGTGGCCGATGCCAAGCCGGACGGCTATACGCTGCTGGGCGCCACGTCCAGCACGCACGGCACGAATCCGGCCGTCTACACCAAGCTGCCGTATGACGCGGTGAAGGATTTCACGCCCATCACCCAGGTGATCACGGTGCCGGGCGTGCTCAGCGTGCATCCCTCGGTCAAGGCGGCCAATCTGAAGGAGCTGATCGCGCTGGCCAAGGCGCAGCCGGGCCATCTGTCGTATGCGTCCTCGGGCGCGGGCGGGCTGGGCCATCTGGCCATGGAGCTGTTCAAGGCCAAGGCGGGCGTGCAGATCATGCATGTGCCCTACCGTGGCGCGGGCCCGGCCTTCACCGATCTGATCGGCGGCCAGGTGTCCATGCTGTGGGAGCCGCTGCCGGCTTCGCTGCCGCACATCAAGTCCGGAAAGATCCGCCCGCTGGCCGTGGCCACGGCCCAGCGCAGCAGCGAGCTGCCCGATGTGCCGACCTTTGCCGAGTCCGGCGTGCCCGGCTACGCCGTGCAGGCCTGGAACGGCCTGCTGGCGCCCAAGGGCCTGCCCAAGGACATCCGCGACAAGCTGCACAAGGCCAGCGTGCAGGCCCTGGCCGATCCGCAGCTGCGCCAGCGCCTGGCAGAGCTGGGCGGCACGGTGGTGGCCAATACGCCGGAGCAGTTCGGCGCGGTGATCCTCAAGGATGTGACGACCTGGAAGCAGGTGGCCGCTTCGTCGCAGATCAGCCTGGACTGATGCGGCGGGCACCGGGGAAAGCCCTGTGTCCCGGCGCCCACGGGTGGCGGGGCCAGGCGTCGTGACGGTGCCATAGTCCGGGGGTGGCGGTCCGGGCGCGTTGCCTGCGGCCGCGCACAAGGCCGACCGCCTGACCTGCCGCTCCCAAGCCATGGACATCAACCTCATCCGCAATTTCGTAGAGATCGTGGACGCGCGCAGCCTCAGCGCTGCGGCGCGCAAGCGCGACATCACGCGCTCCAAGGTGAGCAAGGAGCTCAAGGCGCTGGAGACGGCGCTGGGCGTGACCCTGCTGCACCGCACGACGCGCAGCTTTTTGCTGACGGCGGCGGGCGAGGTGCTGTACGAGCACGGGCGCAGCATCATCCAGGAGGTGGAGGCGGCGCAGGGCGCCATCGACGCGCTGCAGCATGTGGTGACGGGCTCGGTGCGGCTGAGCATTCCCACGGGCCTGGGCGAGCTGTACCTGGCCGACATGCTGCTGGCCTTCCAGAAACGGCACCCGCAGGTGCGCATCCGCGTGCTGTTCTCCAACCGGGTGAGCGATCCCATGAGCGCCCAGGTGGATGTGGCCGTGCGCGTGGCGCGCGACGTGCAGGAGCACCTGGTGGCGCGCGATCTGGGGCCGGTGGGCTTTGGCCTGTATGCCAGCAGCGCCTATGCCAAGGCGCGGCCGTTCCACGACCCTGCCGAGATTCCCCACGGAGTGCTGCTGACGCCGCCCGGCGACGGCAAGACCTATGCCGTCTCGGTAAAAAAGGGGCAGCAGGAGATTGCGCTCAAGTGCGAGCCCTGCATCACCAGCGAGCATTTCCCCTTCCTCAAGCAGTCCATGCTCCGGGGCAGCGGCGTGGCCACCTTGCCCAACTACATGGTGATGGACGAGCTGCGATCGGGCGCGGTGCAGCGCGTGTGCCCGGACTGGACGGTGTCCGGCCTGGGCGACAGGCTGTACATCATCACGGCCGAGGACCGTCGGCCCTCGCATGCCGTCAAGGTGATGACCGAGTTCCTCAGGGCCAGCCTGCTGCGCTTCGTGGAGCAGGCCGAGGTGTCCGGCCCTTAGGCCCTTAGGCCCTTAGTTCATCACCTTTTCGGTCTTCAGTTCTCCAGCGCAATCGCGTTGTCCGCGATCACCTTGCGCCACATCTGGCCGTCAGCGGCCAGGAAGTCGTCGAGCTGGGCCTGGGTCTGGGGCTTTCTGGCGGCCAGGGTCTGGTTGCCCAGGGCGCTGGCGAACTCGGGGTTGAGCATGACCTTGTTGACGGCGGCCTGCAGGGTGTTGCGCGCGTCCGCGGGCGTGCCTGCGGGCACGGCAATGCCGAACCAGGTGGAGGCCCTGAAGCCCGGCACGCCCGATTCGGCAATGGTGGACGTCTGCGGCAGGAACTGCGAGCGCTCCGGCCCGGTGGTGGCAATGGCCACCAGCTTGCCGGCCTTGATGTGGGGCAGGGAGGTGCCGGCCACGTCCACCATGAGCTGGGTGTCGTTGGCCATGAGGGCGGTGAGGGCCGGCGCGCTGCCGTTGAAGGGAATGTGGGTGGCGGCCACGTCCAGGCGCGACTTGATCAGCTCGGTGGTCAGCTGCAGCGGGTTGCCCAGGCCGACCGAGCTGTAGTTGAGCTTGCCCGCGTGGGCCTTGGAGTAGGCCTTGAGGTCGGCCACGTTTTTGATGCCGGTCTGGCTGTTGGTGACCAGCACCAGCGGGGCCTCGGCCAGGATGTTGGTGAGCTTCAGCTCCCGGTCGGGGTTGTAGCTGAGCTTCTTGTAGAGCAGGGGGTTGAGCACCATGCTGGCATTGCTGGCCAGCAGCAGGGTGTAGCCGTCGGCCGGCGAGCGCGCCACGGCCGAGGCGGCAATCATGGTGTTGGCGCCCGGCCGGTTCTCCACGACCACGGACTGCTTGAGCTCCGTGGACAGGTGCGTGGCCAGGGTGCGGGCCAGCACATCGACCGAGCCGCCCGGCGCATACGGGGCGATGAGCTTGATGGGCTTGCTGGGGTAGTCGGACTGGGCGAACCCGGGGGCTGCGGCTGCGGTGGCCGCAGCGGCAAGCAGCAATGCAATGGCCTTGTTCATGCGTTGTCTCCTTCTCTTTCGGTGTTGGCGGGTTCAGATCTTGCGCTGCGTCGCGCCCCAGTGGGCGTCGCGCAGCTTTCTTTTGGCGATCTTTCCGTTGTCGTCGCGGGGCAGGCGCTGGAAGACGAAGCTGCGCGGCAGCTTGTAGGCCGCCAGCCGGCCGCGCAGCCATTCTTTCAGTTCGGCCTCGGGCAGTGTGCCTGACTGGCCGGGCTCGACCAGGGCCAGCAGCCGTTCGCCGTACTCGGCATCGGGCACGCCGATGACGGCGCAGTCTGCTATGCCGGGGTGCCTGAGCAGCTCGTTCTCTATCTCGGCCGGGTAGATGTTCACGCCGCCGGAGATCACCATGTCCGAGTCGCGGTCGCAGACGTAGAGAAAGCCTTCCTCGTCCAGGTAGCCCATGTCGCCCAGGGTGATCAGGCCGCCCTGGTCCATCTTGCGGCGGGCCTCTTCGTTGCCCTTGTAGGTGAAGTCGGCATAGGCGGGCTGGCGCACGTAGATCAGGCCCACCTCGCCCGTGGGCAGGCCCTGGCCCTGCCTGTCGAGGATGCGGACCTCGGCGTCCTGCAGCGGCAGGCCCGCGCTGCCGGGGTGGGTGAGGGCATCGGCCGAGCCGATGAAGGTGACCAGGCCCGACTCGCTGGAGGCATAGGTCTCGTTGATGATGGGCCCCATCCACTCGATCATGGCCTTCTTGACCTCGGGCGCGCAGGGCGAGCCGGTGGAGGCAATGAAGCGCAGCGAGGAAATGTCGTAGCGCTCGCGCACTTCGCGCGGCAGCCGGAGCAGGCGCACGTACATGATGGGCACCATGTAGGCGGTGTCGATGCGGTGCTCCTGCACCAGCTGCAGGAAGCGCTCGGGGTCGAAGCGCTGCTCCAGCACCACCAGCTCGCTGAGCAGGAGCGCGTTCTGGAAGTACAGGCTGGGCGCGCTGTGGTAGATGGGTGCGGTCAGCAGGGTGCGCGCGCCGGGCTGCAGGCCGTAGGCGGTGGCGATCAGCGCCTGGTTCACGGCCAGGCGCCGGGGCAGCTCTTCCACGGGAAACGCCTTGCGCAGCACGCCCTTGGGACGGCCCGTGGTGCCCGATGTATAGGCCATGTGGCCGCGCGGCGCGACCAGCGGGCCGTCGTAGGGTGCCTGGGCGGCCAGCCAGGCTTCGTAGTCCTGCTCCGGCTCGCGTGCGTGGGCGACGCGCCGGGGCAGGTCCGCATAGAGTTCGCCCTTGAGGCCGTCGAGCAGGTCCTGGCTGGTGATGAGGGCGCGGGCGCCGCTGTCGGCCAGGATGTAGTCGATCTCCGTGGCCGTGAAATGCCAGTTGATGGGGCAGTAGTAGATGCCCGCAATGCGGCAGGCATGGACCACGTCGGCGTATTCGATGCCGTTGCGCAGGAAGACGGCCAGCACGTCGCCTTCGGCCAGGCCCAGGCTGCGCAGGCCCTGGGCCAGCTGGCGGCCGCGCTGCTGCTGGGCGGCGCCGGTCAGCGTGCGCTGTTCGAAGACCAGGGTGGAATGGGGCGTGGCGGCGGTGCTCATGTGGGCGTGGCCTCCTGCTCCCCATCGTTGACGTTGGGCTGGTTGGCGGCCTTGGCCATCTGCCCGGCGCGCGCCCAGTCGGCATCGTCCCAGGCCTGGTATTCGGTGAAGTAGGCGCCATTGGCCAGGGCGTCGCCGCCGTCCAGCGTGATGGTCTGGCCGTTGAGCCAGGTGTTGCCCGGGGCCAGGATGAAGGCGGCCATGTTGCCGATGTCCTCGCCCGTGCCCAGGCGGCGCGTGGGGTTGTCCAGGCGGCGGCGGTCGGCCGAGTCCTCGTTGCCGTCGATCCTGGGGCGCAGGCGCTGGCTGGCGCCCTGGGTGGGAATCACGCCCGGCGCAATCGCGTTGAACCGTATGCGCTTGGGACCCCATTCCACGGCCAGCGATTTGGTCATGGCGTCCAGCCCGGCCTTGGACATGGCCGAGGGCACGACGAAGGGCGAACCCGTGTCCACCCAGGTGACGACGATGGACAGCACCGAGCCCGGCAGCCCTTCGGCGATCCAGCGGCGGCCCACGGCCTGGGTGACGTAGAAGGTGCCCCGGAAGACGATGTCCGAGATGGCATGGAAGCCGTTGATGCTCAGGTCCTCGGTGCGGCTGACGAAGTTGCCGGCCGCGTTGTTGACCAGGCTCGTCAGCGGGCCGTGTTCGGCCCAGATGCGGTCGATGACGGTGTGCACGGCCTCGGGCTGGCGAATGTCGAGTTCATGCGCAAAGGCCTGCGCGCCCGTGTCGTTGCTCAGCATCTCGCAGGCCTGCTGCACCACGGAATGCCGCCGGCCGCACAGGTGCAGCTCGGCACCCAGCTCCGCCAGCTTGGCCGCCATGGCCAGGCCCAGCCCCGTGCCGCCCCCGGTGATCAGGACGCGCTGGCCCTGGAATAGATTGGCTTCGAACATGCTTGTCTCCTTTTGCTTTCACTCTAGGGAGACAGGGGCGGCTGGCAAAGGAGGGTGGTGGAACGCGGTTGGTTCCGTGGTGGAAACAATGGGCGGGGTTTCGGGCTGTGATCACAGCCAGTTCACGAAGCAGTCCTGTCCTTCGGCAGGATTGCAACCCCCCAACCCCCTCAACCCCCGCAACCGCCAAGACGCAGGCGCGGGCATAGGGGGGCAGGGTCTTTGCAGAACAGCCCGGGGTTTCAGGGCGCAGCCCTGTGCCCCGCCTTGCCCGCTGCGCTGCGCAGGTCGGCCACCTGGGCTGCGGTCACATCGGCAGGCTGGCCGCCCAGGGCCGTGCGGGTGTAGTTGGCCAGGGCGGCGACTTCGCCATCGGTCAGTTCCTGCATGAAGCCGGGCATGCCGGGCAGGGGCGTGGGGCCCTGCTGGGTGGCCGGGTGCTTGGGCAGGCCGACGAGGATGGCCAGCACCAGGTTGCGGGCGTCGGCCTGGCGCACGGTGCTGTTGCCCTTGAGCGGGGGCATGGTGAGGCTGCGGCCCAGGCCCTCGCTGCCGTGGCAGCTGGCGCACAGCGCCATGTAGTGGCCCCGGCCTGCGTCCAGCGTGCCCGCGCCGTTGACCGCGCCATTGCCGGCGCTGTTGCCGGCGCTGTTGCCGGTGCCGGAATCCGGGGACACGGCGGCCGGCAGCGGCTGGGGCGCGGGCGGGTTGTCGCCCAGCAGGAAGGTGGACAGCGCCGTCATGTCCTCGGCCGTGAGGTACCGGGTGCTGTTGGCGATGACCTCGTGCATTTCATCGAAGGCGCTGCCGTGGGCCGAGAAGCCCGTCTGCAGGAACTGGGCCATGCCCTCGCGCGTCCAGCCGCGTGCGGCCAGGGCTTCGGCGGTGATGCCGGGGGCCGTGAACAGGGACAGCGTGCCGCCCTGCAGCCAGTGGTCCTTCTGCATCTGGCCGAACATGCCGCGCGGCGTGTGGCATTCGGCGCAGTGGCCCATGACATTGCCCAGGTACTGCCCGCGCAGCCAGGCAGGGCTCTGGCCCTGCGAGCCCACGGGCAGCGGCGCGCTGGACAGGAACAGCGTCTTCCAGCCGAACATGAGCACGCGCAGGTTGAAGGGGAAGGGCAGGGCGGGCTTGGTGTTGGGCTGGGCCACGGGCCGGATGTTCATCAGGTAGCCGTAGATCAGGTCCGAGTCTTCGCGGCTCATCAGGTGGTAGGAGGCATAGGGCATGGCCGGGTAGAGCTGGCGCCCGCCCGGCGCCGTGCCGCGGGTGACGGCGGCGTGGAATTCCTCGGCCGTCCAGCGGCCTATGCCGTGGTCCGGGTCGGGGGTGATGTTGGTGCCGTAGAGGGTGCCGAAGGGCGTGGGCAGGGGCTTGCCGCCCGCAAAGGGCTGGCCTTCCCGGGCGCCACCCATGCCACCCACCCCGTCATGGCAGGCCATGCAGTCGGCGGCGCGCGCCAGATACAGGCCCTGGGCCAACTGCTGGGGGCTGCGGTGCACGGCCTGCGGCTCGCGCTGCGGCACATGGGGCCGGTTGCCCCAGACGGCGGCAATGGCAAACAGCACGGCCAGCAGCAGGAGGACGAGCAGCAGCCCGCGCCAGCGGCGCCTGGGCCTGCGCGGTGGCGGGGGGCGGGCACCGCTGTAGTCTGCGGGTGGCGCGGCGGTGGCTGTGCTGGGGTCGGCGGCGGACATGGCGCTCATCCTTTCAAGGTCAGCCCGGGCGTGTTCAGGACCAGGTCCTTCACGGCCGCGTAGTAGCGCACATAGCCGGTGCAGCGGCACAGGTGGGACTGCAGCGCCTCGCCCACGACCTGTTCCACATCGGCCGCGTGGATGGGCGCCTTGGCCAGGCGCTCGACCAGCACCGTGGCCGCGATGACGAAGCCCGGCGTGCAGTAGCCGCACTGGAAGCTGAAATGCTCCAGGTACTTCTGCTGCACGGGGCTGATGGCGATGACCTTGCGCGGCTGGCCCGAGGCGCCGGGCGAGGGCGGGGGCGCGGTGTCCGCGCCGGCCGGGTCGGCAATGCCTTCGATGGTGCGGACCTTGCGGCCCTGGAAGTAGTGGACGCCGGTGATGCAGGTGCGCATCTCGCGGCTGCCCTCGGGCCCGTCCACGATGACGGTGCAGGCCCGGCATTCGCCGATGCCGCAGCCCAGGCGCGAGCCGGTGAGGTTCAGGTATTCGTGCAGGAAGTCGATCATGGGCATGCCTTCGGGCACGTCCATGGGGCCGACGGCCTGGCCGTTGACGGTCAGCGACAAGGGGCGCGGGACAAGGCTCATGGTGCGAGTGCCTCCCTGATCTTTTGCGGGGTCACGGGCAGGTCGTGGAAGCGCTTGCCAATGGCGTGGTGCAGTCCGTTGACGATGGCGGCGACGATGGGAATCATCACCACCTCGGCAATGCCCTTGGGTGGGTCGGTGTCGGACAGCGGGGGCAGCAGCTCGGCCGTCTGCTTCCAGACCGCCACCTCGCTGCCGCGCGGCAGGTGGTAGCGGTGGAAGTTCCAGTTGCCGTCGCCGGGGCCGCCCTCGTACAGCGGCATGGTTTCGTACAGCGCATGGCCTATGCCCATGGCAATGCCGCCTTCGAGCTGGCCGTGCACCAGCTCGGGCACGATGGGCCGCCCGCATTCCATGATGGAGTGGTGGGCCAGCAGCTCGACCGCGCCCGTGCCCGTGTCCACCGCCAGCTCGACCAGGGCCGCATTGGCGCTGTAGTAGGTGACGCCCGCGTTGTTGCGCTGCATGGGCGGATAGAACAGGTTGCGCCGCGCAATCATGCGGTAGCCGGCGGCGCTGCGCCGCGCGGTGACAGAGGCCTCGACAGGCGTGGCCGCCTGCGGTGTGTCGGTGGTGTCAGGGGCAGGCGTGACGGCGCCAGCATCGGGCGCGCTGCCCAGGCGCACGGCCAGCGCGTCCAGCGGCCGGCGCGCGCTGGTGCCCAGGATGTCGAAGTCCGCCTCGGCCCATTGCCAGCGGTTGAAGGTATGGCCCACGGCGCCCGTGACCAGCTGCATGGCATGGGCCTTCTGGGCCAGGGCCTGCAGGGACAGCGGCTGCATGCCGTTGGCCGTGAGCATGCCGTTGACCCAGCGCGCATCCTCGCGGCGCACCACGTAGGGCGCCTTCTGGCCGCCGCCCGTGCCCTGGCTCCAGATGGCGACGGCGGCCGGCCACAGGCCGTGCTCGAAGACCACGCGCGCCGTCTCGCTGGTGGCGTGGCTGTAGTAGTAGGCCGAGTTGCTGGCGCTGGCCGGCGAGGCGTAGACCGGCGTCCACAGCGGCCGCGTGGCGAATCGGTCCTGGTCGGCCTGGGGCATGGTGTAGTTGTCGCCCTCGGCCTTGAGCGGCAGCTCCGGCCAGTCCAGGCAGGCGGTCTGCAGCTCGTCGGCGGGCTTGCCGAACCATTGCACGCACAGCTGGGCCTGCGAGGTGCCCATGCCCGTGCCGATCTCGGTGCCAGAGTGGTGCAGCAGCACGCGGCCCTGGGGCGATATCTCGATGCGGGCGAAGGCCGCTTCGCCGCCCGTGCCGAAGTCCTTTTGCACGCAGGCAAAGCCCACGCCGTAGCGCTGGCCCGGGTGGCTGGCCTCGTAGGCGGTCTTGCGCTTGGCGCGCTCGGTCCACAGCGGATGGCGGCGGGCGCGCTCCAGCACCTCGTCGGCGCGCAGGGCACCGGCGGCAATGGCGCCCTGGGTGTTCTTGGCGCCCGAGGTCAGCACGTTGCGCAGGCGCAGCTCGATGGGGTCGATCTGCAGCAGTTCGGCGATTTCGTCCACCATCATCTCGGTGGCCGCCATGCTCTGCAGCGTGCCGTAGCCGCGTGCCGAGCCCGCGTCCAGCGCACGGCTGGCCAGGGCCACGGCGGTGATGTCGTTCTTGGGAAAGTAGTAGATGGACTGCGCCGCCGTGCCGCCGACCATGGCGACCGAGGGCGAGAAGTTGGCCCGGCCGCCGCCATTGGCCGTCATGTTGGCCACCAGGCTCTGGAAGAGGCCGGTCTTCCTGTCGATGGCCATGGTGTAGTCGATCTCGAAGGCATGGCGCTTGAGCGAGGACTGGAACTGCTCGAACCGGTCATTGGCCAGGCGCACGGGCTTGCCGTCCGCATACAGCGCGCAGACCAGGCCGTAGTAAGGCATGGGCGCGTGGTCCTTGGAGCCGTAGCCCACCGTGTAGCACGGGTGCACGAAAAGGCGCTTGAGCGGGAACCTGCTGGCCTGCACCATCTGCGCTGCCCATTCGGCCACTTCGTGCGGCGATTGCGTGGCCAGCACCATGTGCAGGCTTTGCGTGGCCGCGTCATACCAGCAGTTGGCGTTGTCGGGCTCCAGCGCGGCCGTGTCCACCGATTGCGTGGCGTAGTGGCGCTGCAGCACCAGCCAGTCGGCCGGCGGCGTGGCCAGTTCCTGGGCGATCTGCTCGGCCGCGCGCAGGCCGCGTGCCGTGACCGCGTCGGCCTTGGAGATCTGCGGCCAGACCAGCGGCTTGCGTTCGGCGGGGAACAGCGGGGCATCGCGCAGGCTGGAGAACACGTCGTCGTCAAAGGCCGTTGCGCCGCCCTGGCGCACATAGCGGAACACGCCCCAGGGTGGACGGTCCAGCGCGCCCGTGATGCGGCCGTAGCGGATGACGCCGGCCGTGGCCTGCAGCCTTTCCTTGGCAAAGCGAAAGCGCGCGAAGTCGTGGTAGATCAGGATGGCCACGGCCTGGCCCAGGTAGGCGGGGGTCTTGCCTGCGGGCAGCAGCATGTCCTCGCCATAGAACTCGGGAAAGGCCAGGCCGTCGCGCGCCAGGTCTTCGGCGGTGACCACGCGGTCGGGCGCCAGCTCGCCGTCCAGTGCGGAAAGGTCCATGCCGTCGAACAGCCGGTCGGCCAGCGTGGTGCGCACGATGAAGGCATGGGATTGCTGCTGGGGCCAGTGCGGCATGTCGCGTGCGCGGATATCGCGGGCGAAGACCTTGGCGCCCATGACCTTGGAGCGGCCATCGAGCCGCATGCGCGGCAGCTGGGTGGCCGGCTCGCGGGCCACGCTGCCCAGGACGCGGTCTTCAAAGAGGGCTGCATAGGCCTGGCTGGCCAGCGGCGCCACCCAGACGCTGACGCCTGCGATGCTGGCGGCCTGCAGAAAGCCGCGCCGCGACAAGGGAGCCGCGCCGGCCTGGCTGCCGGCGCCGGAGTGTTGTTCTGGGCGCATGGCGCTCTTCTCCTGTGGGGTTGAGCCCACTGTAGGAGGGCGCATGCCGCGCGGCCTGTCAGCAAAGGCTGCTTCTGGCGTCAGCGCGGCGGCAGCGGCGGGTGCGTGCCATCGTCAAAAGCAGGAGCGGGCCGGGGCCGCCAGGCCGCGACGGCAGCGTGCCGGCCGCACTGTCAATCAGACGCCGCCGCAAGAACGGCCTTTCCGCAGTGCTCCGTGGCGCCGCGCATAGCCCGGCAGGGCAAGGGCGTGTCCACATTCAGGCATAGTTGAGGGTTGTGCAGAAAGTAGTGAAGTCCCGGGCATAACCGGAGCTTCTTATTACTTTATTTTTTTATAGTTTGCGTTTTTATACGCGCAACCTATATTTGCTCCCACTTCCCAACAATGCGCAGCGGCGTCCCCAGGCCGTCCTGCGCCGCGGCGTTTTTTCATGATCGAGATTCGGGATCTTTCCCTGACCTACAAGGGCCCCACCGGGCCCGTCCATGCCTTGCGGGGCATCAACCTGCAGATCGAGTCGGGCGAGGTGTTCGGCATCATCGGCCGCAGCGGCGCGGGCAAAAGCTCGCTGGTGCGCTGCCTGAACCTGCTCAACCGCCCGACCTCCGGCCAGGTGCTGGTGGGCGGCCGTGACCTGATGCAGCTCAGCGATGCCGAGCTGCGCACGGCGCGCCGCGACATCGGCATGGTGTTCCAGCATTTCAACCTGCTGTCCTCGCGCACGGTGTTCGACAACGCCGCGCTGCCGCTGGAGCTGGCGGGCATGTCGGCCGACGACATCAAGAAGCGCGTGGACCCGCTGCTGGACCTGGTGGGCCTGAGCGCGCTGCGCGACCGCTATCCGGCGCAGATCTCGGGCGGGCAAAAGCAGCGCGTGGGCATTGCGCGCGCGCTGGCCAGCCACCCCAAGGTGCTGCTGTCGGACGAAGCCACCTCGGCCCTGGACCCCGAGACCACGCGCTCCATCCTGGACCTGCTGCGCAAGGTCAACCGCGAGCTGGGCCTGACCGTGGTGCTGATCACGCACCAGATGCAGGTGATCAAGCAGATCGCCGACCGCGTGGCCGTGATCGACGGCGGCGAGATTGCCGAGCTGGGCCCCGTGATCGACGTGTTCACGCGCCCGCAGCAGGCCATCACGCGCAGCCTGATCGACGAGATCGTGCCCCAGCAACTGCCCGAGTCGGTGGCCGTGCGCGTGAATGCGCTGGCCGCCCAGCTGGCGCCGGGCCAGCAAGGCCGGCTGCTGCGCCTGTCGTATGCGGGCGAGAGCGCCTACCAGCCCATCCTGTCGCACCTGATCCGTGAGCTGGGGCTGGACCTGTCCATCCTGCATGGCCAGATCGACGAGATCCAGGAGCAGACCTTCGGCTCGCTGGCCGTCTTCGCCAGCGGCGACGCGGCAAAGATCGATGCCGCCGTGGACCATCTGCGCGCCACCGGCGTGCAGGTGCAGATCGTTTCCACCAGGGATTGAGCGATGTTTGAGAATTTTTCGGAAATGATGCTGGAGCTGTTCGTCAGCTCGCTGTGGGAGACCATCATCATGGTCGGCGTCTCGGGCCTGGTGGGCGGCCTGATCGGCATTCCCCTGGGCGTGTTCCTGCGCCTGACCGACCACGGCGGCGTGCTGCAGAACGGCCCGGCCAACAAGATCGTGGGCTGGATCGTCAATGCCCTGCGCTCCACCCCCTTCATCATCCTTTTGGTCGCCATCATCCCGCTGACGCGTCTGATCACGGGCTCGTCCATCGGCACCTGGGCGGCCGTGGTGCCGCTGACCATTGCGGCAGCGCCCTTCGTGGCGCGCCTGGTGGAGACCGCGCTGCGCGAGGTGGACAACGGCCTGGTGGAAGCGGCCCAGTCCATGGGCGCCACCACGGGCCAGATCGTCTGGAAGATCCTGCTGCCCGAGGCGCTGCCCGGCATCGTGGCAGGCCTGACCATCAGCTTCGTGAGCCTGACCGGCTACTCGGCCATGGCCGGCGCCATTGGCGGCGGCGGCCTGGGCGACCTGGGCATCCGCTACGGCTACCAGCGCTTTTTGCCCGATGTGATGCTGGCCGTGGTCATCATCCTGATCTTCTTCGTGCAGGCCATCCAGAGCCTGGGCGACTGGGCGGTGCGCAGGTTGAGCCACCGCTGATCCACACACCCCGGCGGCCGGTGCGGCTGGCGTGGCCGGGGCGGCAAGCTGCCGCGAGATTGTCTGAAAGAGGGATTCCATGAAAAAGCGCGCATTGCTTCAATCGCTGGCCCTGACCGCCGTCCTGCCCCTGGCGGGAATGGCCGCGCTGCCGGCCCATGCGGCCGACGGCTCGGTCACCATCGGCGTGACCTCGGGCCCGCATGCCCAGATCGCCGAGGTGGCCAGGAAGGTGGCCGAGAAGAACGGCCTGAAGGTGAAGCTGGTCGAGTTCGGCGACTTCATCCAGCCCAATGCGGCGCTGTCGCAGGGCGAGCTGGATGCCAACATCTACCAGCACCAGCCCTTCATGGACGCCCAGAACAAGGACCGCGGCTACAAGCTCGTGCCCGTGGCCCGTGCGGTCAACCAGCAGATGGGCGTGTACTCCAAGAAGATCAAAAGCCTGGCCGACCTCAAGAGCGGTGCGCGCGTGGGCATCCCCAACGACCCCACCAATGGCTCGCGTGCGCTGATGGTGCTGGCCGCGCAAAAGCTGATCGAACTGAAGACCGGCGCGGGCGCCCGTGCCTCGGTGCTGGACATCACGGCCAATCCGAAGAAGCTGAGGTTCGTCGAGCTGGAGGCCGCCCAGCTGGCGCGCTCGCTGGACGACCTGGACGCCGCCGCCGTCAACAGCAGCTACGCCGTGGCCGCAGGCCTGTCGCCGCAAAAGGATTCGCTGGCGCTGGAAGCCACGGACACGCCGTACGTGACCGTGCTGATCGCCACGCGCGCCGGCCATGAAAAGGACGCGGGCCTGCAGGCCTTCG
Organism: Delftia sp. WY8; assembly: GCF_018437695.1. Classification (NCBI taxonomy): domain Bacteria; kingdom Pseudomonadati; phylum Pseudomonadota; class Betaproteobacteria; order Burkholderiales; family Comamonadaceae; genus Delftia; species Delftia sp. WY8. The sequence goes on along the minus strand of NZ_CP049795.1, from coordinate 639,948 downwards.
TCAAGGCCTATCAGTCGCCCGAGGTGCGCCAGTTCATCGACACGCAGTTCAAGGGCGCCTACACGGCGGCCTGGTAAGACCATGGGCAGCCTCGCATCGCACCAAGTTTCCGACGCGGACTTCGTGGCCGCCATCGGCGTGCAATGGCAGCACCGTCCGCTGGTGCCCGAGCCCGGCCTGGCCGCGCTGCTGGCACAGGCCCAGCTGGACGACGGCGGCAAGGCCACCGTGGTCCAGGCCGTGGGCATGCTGGTGGTCGACGAATGCGTGGCCCATGGCTACCACAGCATGGACCTGGTCGTGCTGCACCCAGGCACGCCGGGCCTGGACGAGGCGCTGGAGCGCTTCGACAAGCCCCACACCCATGCCGATGACGAGGTGCGCTACATCCTCGAAGGCGAAGGCCTGTTCGGCTTTTTTGATGCCCACGGCGAAGAGCGCGTGCTGCGCGTGCAGCCCGGCGACTACCTGCGCATACCGGCCGGCGTGGAGCACCGCTTCACGCTGACCGCCACGCGGCGCATCAAGGCGCTGCGCCTGTTCGCCGACACGGCGGGCTGGGTGGCGCAATATACCCAGCGGCCCGCCGCTGCCATGGAGGTGCCCGCATGAGCCTGCCTGTCCCGACACTGTTCCAGACACTTGACGAGGCGCTGTTCACGCGCGCCCAGGACCTGCTGGACGAGGAATGGCTGGCCAAGGATGCCGACCTCGCTCCTGTGCTTCCCGTGGTGCTGGCGCGCGGCGTGGGCCAGGACTGGCACAAGGCCGGCACCTTCCGCCACCACCTGGCGGGCGTGGCGCGTTCGCTGGCGCTGTGGCGCCAGCCGCGCGACGTGCGCCTGCTGGGCCTGCTGCACAGCGTCTACGGCAACGCCTTCGTGGACCTGGTCAAGTTCGACGCGGGCAGCGAGCGCGGCCGCCTGCGCGAACTGGTGGGCGAGGGCGCCGAGCACCTGGTCTACCTGTTCTGCACCATGAGCCGCACGCAGTTCATGCAGAAGATCCTGGCCGGCGACCTGGCCGAAGACGGCTCCATGGCGCTGGAATCCGCCGGCCGCAGCCAGCGCCTGAGCGCCTATGAGGTGGCGGCCTTCACCATCGTGAGCATGGCCGATGCCATGGAGCAGTGGTTCAGCTGGCAGGAAGACATCTACTCGCAGTTTCCGCAGGTGCAGAACCAGCGGCAGCAGGGCGTGCACTGGGCGGCCTCGCTGTGGCCCGGTCCCATGCGACCTGCCAGCCGCATGCTCAGCCAGATCAGCGACCTGGGCCGTGCGCTGCAGCACCCGGCGCTGCGCGCCCAGCTGCCGCTGCCGCCGGTGTTCGACCATTGCAGCCGGCAGCTGTCGCCTAGCGACGAGGCCGCTGCCGTGTCGCTGTACTGGTCGGTGATCCAGCTGGACCAGCCGCTGGTGGACCTGGACGCCGCCACGGCCGTGCTGGAAAGCGCCGTGCGCCTGAACCCCTGGGTGGGCGAGCCGCAAATGGTGCTGGCCCAGCTCTACCTGTCTGCCGGCCGCGCCGACGACGCCGCGCGCGCAGCCACCAGCGCGCTGCAGTGCTTCAGCGGCTGGGGCAATGCCTGGGACAAGCGCGTGCAGTGGGACGCCTGGATCGCCTGGACGCGCATCCTGCTGCAGTCGGCGCAGCAGGGAACCTGGCCTGAACGGCTGGACAAGCTCAACAACCTGGCCCTGAAGGGCTGAGATGCAAAAAAGCCTGGCGCGAGAGCCAGGCTTTTTCGTTGTGGGAGCGCGCCAGTGCCTTATTTGGCCGGCGCCGTTCCGGCCTTGGCGGCCGGCGCAGCGCTGGCGGGCACGGCGCCATCCTCGATCGCCTCGGGGTGCATGGGCCGGCGTGCATAGCGCTGGGCCAGCACGGCGCAGACCATGAGCTGCAGCTGGTGGAAGATCATCAGCGGCAGCACGATGGCGCCCACGGCGCTGGACTCGAACAGCACCTTGGCCATGGGCACGCCGCTGACCAGGCTCTTCTTGGAGCCGCAGAACACCAGGGTGATCTCGTCCTCCTTGGAAAAGCCCAGGCGGCGCGCCGTCCATGACGTGATGACCAGCACCAGGGCCAGCAGGATGGACGACAGCAGCAGCAGGCCCAGCAGCGCAGGCAGGGGCGTCTGCTGCCACAGGCCGCTGATGACGGCGGCGCTGAAGGCCGTGTACACCACCAGCAGGATGGAGCCCTGGTCCACGAACTTCACGCGCTTGGCATGGCGCGAGATGAAGCCGCCGATCACGGGCCGCAGCAGATGGCCCAGCACAAAGGGCAGCAGCAGCTGCAGCGCGATCTTGCCGATGGCCTGCAGCGCGTCGCCCCCTTCGGCGCTCTTGTGCAGCAGCATGCTGACCAGGATGGGCGTGATCACGATGCCCATCAGCGTGGAGGCCGATGCGCTGCACACGGCAGCGGGCATGTTGCCGCGCGCCATGGCCGTGAAGGCGATGGCCGATTGCACCGTGGCCGGCAGCGTGCACAGGAAGAGCACGCCCATGTACATCTCGGGCGTGACCAGGGGCTCCAGCACGGGGCGCAGCGCCCAGCCCAGCAGGGGAAAGAGCACGAAGGTGGCGGCAAAGATGGTCAGGTGCAGGCGCCAGTGGCCTATGCCGGCAAAGATGGCCTCGCGCGAGAGCTTGGCGCCGTGCAGGAAGAACAGCAGGCTGACCATGAGCGTGGTCGCCACCTCCAGCCATTGCGAGACGGTGCCCGAGGCGGGCAGGAAGCTGGCCAGTGCCACGGTGGACAGCAGCATCAGCGTGAAATTGTCAGGGGCGAAGCGGGGGCGTGCCATGGGAAAACTCTCTCCAACTAACTATCGGTTCGTGCAGCCAGGCTGCAAGGCCCCGATTGGACGCCACGGCCATTGAAAAGAGAAATGGATTTATCTGATGGTTTTATAATTTTTCCGTATGAATATCAGCCTGCGCCAGCTGCGCGCCTTCCTGGCCGTGGCGGAAAGCCGCAACTTCAGCCGCGCCGGCGAGCTGATGGCGCTCACCCAGCCCGCCGTCAGCCGCAACGTCACCGAGCTGGAGCAGGCCCTGGGCGTGCAGCTTTTGCACCGCACCACGCGCGAGGTGGAGCTGACCGACGCCGGCCGACTGCTGCAGGGCCATGCCACGCGCGTGCTGGACGCGCTGGATGAATGCCTGCTCGAAGTCAGCGGCCTGGCCACCCAGCGCCTGGGCAAGGTGCGCGTGGCCAGCAGCCCCACGCTGTCGGCGCATCTGATGCCGCGCTGCATTGCGCGCTGCCGCGAGCAGGCGCCGGGCATCGAGCTGCTGCTGCTGGACCGCATCCAGAGCGACGTGCTGCAAAGCGTGCGCAGCGGCGAGGTGGACTTCGGCGTGGTCATCGACCCACAGGGCCGCGACGACCTGCACTGCGAAACCATACTCAGCGAGCCCTTTTGCCTGGTCTGCCCGGCCACGCACCGGCTGGCTCGCAAGCGCCAGGTGGCCTGGAGCGACCTGGCCGGCCAGCCGCTGGTGCTACTGGACCACGCCTCGGGCAGCCGCCGCCTGATCGACGCCGCGCTGCAGGCCCACGATGCCGAGGCCGCCGTGGTGCAGGAAGTCGGCCACACCACCACCATCTTCTGCATGCTCCAGGCGGGCCTGGGCCTGAGCGTGGTGCCGGAACTGGCCGTGCCGCAGGCATGGCGAATTCCCGCGAGTGGCGACGCCCCCGACGCCCTTGCCAGCCGCCCCCTGCTGCCGCGCGTGCAGCGCGACATCATGCTGGTGCGCCGCCGCCAACGCGAACTGTCGCCCGTGGCGCAAAGCGTGTGGGATTTGATCAGGGGGGAGGCGGGGCAGCTGTGAGGCTCGCGTTGCAGGCTGCCGCATACGGCCGTATCGCCTCGCGCACGCGGTCCAGCACCAGTGCGTGGGGCGAGGGTGCCAGCCGCCCGGCGCGCACCGCCTGGTATTGGGCTGGGAGGAACTGGCTGAGCATGTTCTCGGGCAGGGTGCAGGCGGACAGGTTGTCCAGCAGCCGCGCCACGGCGGCGTTCACCGTGGGGTCGGCCCAGTAGTAGCGGATGCGGTCGCTGTAGCTGTAGATGCGCAGCAGCCTTTGGGCGCCGGGATCGGGCTGCTCGTAGCGGTAGTAGCGCTCCCAGTTGGCGGGGCGGCCCAGCATGGCGGACTCCAGCACGGCAGGCAGGTGGGAGCGCTGGTGCGCGTCGATGAGCTGCTCTTCGATGGCGGCCAGCGCGAACAGCGCCTCGCGCAGCGCAAAAGTGGCGCCGGGCCCGACCTTGAGGATGGCAAAGCCGTCCTGCACCAGCTGGCGCAGGGCCTCGGGCCGCTGGTAGTCGGTGGAGTGGGCCTCGAAGACCAGTTGCGGATGCTGGCGCAGCAACTGCCGGAGGTCGGCTGCCCCGGCTGGCGCGTAGTCCACCACGCGCGTGTGATCGAACTCCACGCCCGGCTGCACCACCAGCGCGATGATGCGCGGCCAGACAGCGTCCAGCCCCTGCTGCGCGAAGACGTCGCGGTGCACCTGCAGCGTGCGCTGGGCGTCGGCGCGGGCAGTGACTTGCACATGCTCCAGCGCATGCGCGGCGCCGCCGGGCACGGGCACTTCGGTGCCGATCACGTAGGCCGGGCCGGGCGCGGGGCAGGTGCTGGCCTGCTCGGCCGCCTGGCAGAGCAGTGCGGCGCGGCGGGCCACGGTTTCGTCGTCCAGCGCCTGGGGGTCGTCTGCGCAGGCCATGCTGGCGTCCAGGTGCAGCTTCACGAAGCCGGCCGCCGCATAGGCGTGTACCAGGTCCTGCGCCAGTTCCATGGCCTCGGCGGCAGGCAGGTGTGTCCACGCCGTGGGGCCCAGGTGGTCGCCGCCCAGCAGCACGCGGTCTGGCGGCAGGCCGACGCGGTGGGCGATGGCCAGCACGAAGCGGCGGAAGTCGGCGGGCTGCATGCCGGTGTAGCCGCCGAACTGGTTGACCTGGTTGGCGGTGGCCTCCACGAGTAGCGGCGTGCCGTCGTCCAGCGCCTGGTGCATGGCCGCCTCGATGACCAGGGGATGGGCCGAGCAGATGGAGTAGATGCCGAGTGCGCCGTTCGCGCCGCCAGCAGCTGCTGGCGCCTGCCCGCAGCGTGACTGTGCCAGACGGGTGAGGTGGGTGAGCATGGTTTCAGCCCTCCATCACCGCATGCCGCAGGTGCTGCGGCTGTTGTGCCAGCAGCGCGTCGAGCCCCGCAAAGCCGGATGTGCCCTCCATCGGCCCCGTGCTGGAGACGGCCAGCGCGCCGGCCGCATTGGCGTAGCGCAGCGATTGCAGCGCGGTCTTGCCCAGGCGCCGGCAGGCGATGAAGGTGGCGCCAAAGCAGTCGCCCGCGCCCGTGGGGTCGGCCACGTCCACGGCAAGGGCGTCAAGGTCGATGCGCTCGTCGGCACTGAAATAGCTGCAGCCGTCGGCGCCGCGCTTGACCACAATTTCGCGCACGCCGCGCGCAAAGATCTCGGCGATGGCGCCGGCCTCGTCTGCCGAGCGGGCCAGCTGGGTGACCTCGTGGCCGCTGGGCAGGAAGATGTCGGTGAACTCCAGGATGTAGGCCAGGGCTTCGCGCATTTCGGGGATGCGCAGCATCTCCTTGCGCACGTTGGGGTCGAAGGACACGGTGCCGCCCTGGGCCTTGACGATCTCGATGGCCTTCTTCATGGCATCGATGATGCGAAACGAGAACAGCGACGAGCCCATGACATGGAAGTGCGCGCAGTCCTTGAGCACGGCCTGGTTGACCTGCTCGGGCTGCAGCTGTGCCGAGGCGCTGTTGGTGATGTTGAAGATGAAGTCGCGCTCGCCGCTGTCGCGGTAGGTGACGAAGGCGCTGCCCGTGACGGCGTTTTGGCACACGGCGATAGCGCTGGTGTCCACGCCGTCGCGGCGCAGGCGGTCGATGTTGAGCCAGCCAAAATCATCATCGCCCACGCAGCCGATGATGGCGGCCGGGTGGCCCAGCCGGGCCACCTGGTCGATGAAGATGGCGGGCGCCCCGCTGGCATAGGGCCCGGCCAGCGGCCCCGGCGCGCGAAAGCTCTGGCCTTTTCGCTCGGCCATGATTTCGACGAGGATCTCGCCCATGGTCATGATGGATTGCATGCTCTCCCTCCCTTTGGAATCAAACCCCGTGCGCCGTTCGCTGCACCGCCGGCCCATGCGTCAGCGCCTGCGCCTGCTGTGCACATCGATGCACACGGCCACCAGAATCACGCTGCCCTTGACGATGAGCTGATAGAAGTAGGGCACGCTCATCAGGTTCATGCCGTTGTTGATGACGCCGATCATCAGCGCCCCTATCAAGGTTCCCGCAACGCTGCCGTGGCCTCCGGCCAGGCGCGTGCCGCCCAGCACGGCGGCGGCAATGGCGTCCAGCTCCCAGCCCATGGCCGCGTTGGGCTGGGCCGAGTACAGGCGGGAGGTGAGCAGCAGGCCGCCCACGGCCGCCATCAGCCCCGACAGCATGAAGATGGCGATCTTGAGCCGCCCCACCCGTATGCCCGCATAGGTGGCCGCCTCGGCATTGCCGCCTGCCAGATAGGTCTTGCGGCCAAAGACGGTGCGGGCCAGCACGAAGTGGTTGGCGGCCAGCAGTGCGGCCAGGATCCAGATGGGCACGGGCATGCCCAGCCATTCGCCGTTGCCGATCCACAGAAAGGCCTCGTTGTCCACCGGCGCCGGCATGCCGCCCGAGACGATATAGGCCAGACCCCGGAAGATGCCCATGGTCGCCACCGTCACGATGAAGGACGGCAGATGCAGCAGCGCCGACAGCGAGCCGTTGAGCGCGCCCAGCAGCAGGCCGCACAGCAGCACGGCGGGCAGCACCAGGGCGGGCGCCAGGCCCTGGCCCAGCATCAGGCCGGCCACGCTGCCGGCCAGGGCGACCACCGATCCCACCGAGAGGTCGATCTCGCCCAGCAGCAGCACATAGGTCATGCCGAAGGCCACGATGGCGATGATGGACACCTGCAGCAGCACGTTGCGCAGGTTGCCAGCCGTCAGAAAGGCCGGCGACAGCAGGGAGAACAGCAGCACCAGGGCGGCCAGGCCCATGAGGGTGCCGGCGTGGCGCCGCAGCGATCGCCAGCCACCTCGCAAGCCGTCTCGCCATGTTTCCTGGCTGCCCGGGATGCTTTCGGCAGCGTCGGAGGCGTTGGAGGCCTTGGAGGAGCCAGACGCGGTGATGCTCAGTTCGGAAGGGGTCATGGCAGTCCTGCTCCGGTGGCGTGCGCCATCACGGTCTCCTGGCGCAGATGGAGGGTGTCCAGGCTCTGGACGAGGCGCTTGTTGCGCATGACCAGCAGGCGGTCGCTCATGGCCAGTGCCTCGGGCAGTTCCGACGACACCAGGATGACGGCCGTGCCGGCCGCTGCCAGCTCGCGGATCAGGGCATAGATCTCGAACTTCGCGCCCACGTCGATGCCGCGCGTGGGCTCGTCCAGCACCAGCAGCCGGGGGCGCATGGCCAGCCATTTGGCGAACACGATCTTTTGCTGGTTGCCGCCCGACAGCTGGCGCACGGGCTGGTGCAGGCCGGCAACGCGTATCTTCAGCCGCTGCACGCAGGCGCGGGCCAGCGATTGCTCGGCCGCCTCGTCGGTGAGCAGTGCGCCGCCGCGCCCGCTGTGCACCTGCACCATGCAGATGTTGTGCTGCACGGACTGGTCCAGCACCAGGCCTTGCTCCTTGCGGTTCTCGGTCACGAAGGCCATGCCCTGGCCAATGGCGTCGGCCGGCGAGCGCAGGCGCAGCGGCCGGCCGTGCATGAGGATGCTGCCCGTGCAGCGGTGCATGCCGAACAGCGCATCCATGACATCGGACCGGCCCGAGCCCACCAGCCCGAAAAAGCCCACGATCTCGCCCGCATGGACCTCGAAGTCAATGCCTTCGAAGCGCCCGGCCAGGCCCAGGCCGCGCACCTGGAGCAGGGCGCGCGTGCTGCGGTCAGGGGTGGGGCCGCGCGGCGGATAGATGTCCTGCATCTGGCGTCCCACCATGAGCGCGATCAGCGCCCCGATGTCGGTTTCGTCCCGCGCCAGGGTGCAGATGGAGCTGCCATCGCGCATGACGGTGATCTCGTCGGAGATGCGCATGATCTCGTCCATGCGGTGCGACACGTAGATGATGGCGCGCCCCTCGGCCTTGAGGCGGGCGATGAGGTTGAAGAGAATCTGCGCCTCGCTGTCACTGAGCGAGGAGGTGGGCTCATCCATGATGACGATGCGCGCGGGCTGGCACAGCGCCTTGGCGATCTCCACCAGCTGGCGCTGGGCCAGCGACAGTTCGGCCACCTGCGCGTTGGAGTCCAGGTCCATGCCCAGGCGGGCCAGCAGCGCGGCGGCGTCGCGGCGCAGTGCGCGGCGGTCCACGCAGCCGGCCCGCTGCGGGAGGCGCGCGGCAAACAGGTTGTCCGCCACGCTGAGGTTGGGCGCCAGGCTCAGCTCCTGGTGAACGATGGCGATACCGTGGCGCTGCGCATCGGCGGGGCTGGCCAGCTCGGTGCCGGCACCCTCGATCAGCAGCTGGCCGCCATCGGGCCGGTGCACGCCGGCCAGGATCTTGAGCAGGGTGGATTTGCCGGCCCCGTTCTCGCCCAGCAGCGTGTGCACCGTGCCTGCGCGCAGGCGGAAGGAAACGCCTTTGAGCGCCTGCACGGCGCCGAAGGATTTGGCCAGCGCCCGGGCCTCGAGCATGGGGGGCGGCGCAACGGCGTCGAGCATGGCACGGCCTGGGCGGCCGTGTGCAGTGGGGCCTGGCATGGCGGGCTCCGCAGGTCCATTTACCTGGCGGCAGCCGTGTACACGCCGGGCAGCACGGGGTGGAGTTTCTCCACCGGCTTGCCCTGCAGCAGCTGCGCGGCAATGGCCACGGCTTGCAGTCCCAGCTGGTCGGGGTACTGGCGGATCACGCCCACGAAGGCCGGTTCGCGGTCCACGGCTGCGCGGGCCTCGGCCATGCCGTCAAAGCCGACGATCTTGACCTGCTCCAGCTTTCTTGCGCCCTTGACGCTGGCCAGTGCAGCCAGGGCCGCATCGTCGCCAAACCCGAAGATGCCAGCGAGATCGGGGTGGGCCTGCAGCATGTTCTGCGATGCGGACAGGGCCTCGGCGCGTGTGATGCCGGGTTGTACCGAGACGATCTTCATGCCGGGGAAGGCCGCGATGGCCGACTTGAAGCCCTCCACGCGATCGACCACGGACTGTATGGACGGGTAGTGCAGCACCCCGATCTGGCCCTTGCCACCCGTGGCGCGGGCCATGAGCTGGCCGGCGAGCACGCCGCCGGCGCGGTTGTCGGTGGCCACGTGCGAGGCCACTTCCACCCCGCTGGCCGCAATGTCCACGGTGATCACGGGTATGCGGGCGGCGGCAGCCTTGAGCACGGCGGCCTTCACGCCGCGTGAATCCACGGGCGACAGGATGATGGCATCGACCTTCTTGCTGACGAAGTCCTCCACATCGGAGATCTGCTTGCCCAGGTCCTGGTTGGCAATGCTCAGGTCCAGCTTCAGCCCCTGCCGCGCGGCTTCCTGCTGCATGGCCTGGGCCAGCTCCAGGTAGAACGGGTGCTGCTGCGTGAGCAGGGACACACCGATGGTGCGCGCGGGGCCGGGGCCCGGCTGTGCAAGCGCCGGGCTGGCCGGCAGGCCGAATGTGAATGCGCCGGCCAGCATGCGCCGGAGAAACGTGTTGCGGTCCATGGCGGTCTCCCTCCCTCTGTCGTTGTGGAAAAACTCAGCTTCTGGCGAACTCGATGCGGCCCTCGGCCTTGTGGGTGGCCTGCAGCCGGTGGCGTGCCAGCAGATCGAAGGCGCCGGGCTCCATGTCCTGGTGTGCGCACAGGCCGTCGAGTTGAGCGATGTCGCAGACCGGGTGTCCGCCCGAGGTGCTGTCCAGATCCAGTGCCAGCGCCACGGCCTTGGCGCTGTGCTCCACGGCTGCCGCGTACAGCCGTGCGGCGCCCGGGTCGCGGCACAGCAGGCGGTTGCGCTCGTCGATGCCACAGATCTCGAAAAGGCAGATGTCCAGCGGCCGGCCGCGCAGGCCCGTTTCAGCGCCGGGGCCGATGAGGCAGGGCTCGTCGCCGGCCAGCGAGCCGCCCGTGACGTGGATGGTGCAATCGAGAAACTGCCGTGCCGTCGCCACCATGGACAGGTCATGCAGCGTCAGCGCAATGCCCTGGCGGCTGGCCAGCAGCGGCAGCACGCGGTGGGTGATGCGGCCACCGCCAAGAAAGACGGACGCATCGTCTTCAATCCAGCCCAGGGCGCCCTGGGCCACCTGGGCCTGTGCCGGGCCTTGTGCGGCGGCGTGGGCGCCAGGCAGCTCGGCCGCCGTCTTGAGCAGGGCCGGGTTGTAGCGCGCTTTGCCGAAGGCGCGCACCACATAGCCCTGCTGCTCCAGGTAGTGCAGGTCGTTGCGGATGGTGACGGTGGAGACGCCGAAGAGCACGCTCAGCGCCTCGACCCGCACCTCGTCGGTCTTGCGCGCCAGCTCCACGATCTGCAGCCTGCGCTTGAGTGAACTGTTGCCTTGTTCCTGCATGGATTCTTTCGATTCGAAAGTTTTCTATTTCGTATCGAAAGTTTCCCTGCACGCAAAAGCTGCGTCAAGCGCACCCAGGGTATTCACCAGGGATTGCCTGGCCTGGAAGGTTTACCGGCTGGCCGCGCTCAGGGGCACGACCACGGGCCGCTGCAGCTGTGACGTCCAGGCACGGTAGGTGCGGTGGGCCAGGGCATGCAGCACGGGAATGCGCAGGTCCAGGTGGCGCAGGATCTCGCTCTCGGTCTGCGCCGCGGGGCCGCGTGCGCGCAGCAGCTCGTCATGGCCTTCGGCGCACCAGGCAGCCACGCTGGCGGCAGTCACCTCCATGTGGCCCTGGAAGGCCCAGTGCCGGCCATGTCGAAAACCCTTGTTCAGGCAATGGCTGCCGTACATGGTGCGCACGGCGCCGCGCGGGATCTCGAAGGTGTCGTAGTGCCAATGGAAGATCGTGGCCTCGCGCGGCAGGTCCATGAGCTGCTGGGCGGCGGCCGTCACCCAGATGCGGCTCCAGCCAATGTTGGGGCAGGGGTTGCGCCAGACCCTGGCGCCCATGGCGCGCGCCAGCATCTGTGCGCCGAAGCAGTGGCCGAGCACGGGAACGTCATGCCGCAGCGCGTCGGCCAGCAGGGACTGTTCATCCTCCATCCAGGGCAGGCCCTCGTTGACACAATGGTTGCTGCCCAGCACCACGATGCCGCTGTAGTCGGCGGCATGCACAGGGGCTCTGCCATCGAGGGCGGGCTGCAACATTCGGTAGGGAATGCACTGCTGCTCCAGGTGTTCACGCAGAACGCCGGGGCCCTGGGTGGATTCGTGCTGGAGGATGGCGACAGGTCTCATGGCGGCGCGGCTTCATCGGGAAGCCATTTGTTGTGAGGCCTTGACTCTAGGGACGGCTGCCTCAAGGGCGGATTGTGTTTGCGCACAACGCCATCAAGGCCGCATCAAGGCAGCACCGGGACAGCACCACGGATGTCGCCCCCGTCCCTCTCAAGCCGTGGATGCTCCAGCCTTGCGCCGGCTCCATTTCAGCTCGCTGACCAGCACCCCGCCCACGATCAGCACTGCCCCCAGGATGGCCAGCCCCGGCAGCCGGTCGCCGGCCATGCGTCCCACGATGCCGGCCCAGACCGGCTCGCTGGCATAGATCACGGTGGCGCGCGTGGGCGACAGGGACTTCTGGGCCCAGTTCATGGTCAGCTGGATCAGGATGCTGGCGCAGGCCATGGCCACGGCGGCCGTCAGCCAGATCCACGAGAAATCCGGCACCGACTCGCCAGCCACGGGCATGGCCAGCAGCGCCATGGTGCCGGCCGCCAGCAACTGCACCGTGGTCACGCGCCGCGCATCGACCTTGCCCGCGAAATGCCCGATCAGGAGCACCTCGGCCGCAATCGCCAGCGTGCTCAGCATGGTCGCCATCTCGCCCACGTTCAACTCCATTCCCCCGGACTCGGGCCCCGCCACCAGCATCAGGCCCGTGAAGGCCAGGCCGATGCCTATCCAGCTCATCAATCGCGGCGGCTTGCCCATCACCAGCCATTGCAGCAGGGGCACGATGGGCACATACAAGGCGGTCAGAAACGCCGACTTGCTGCTGCTGATGGTCTGCAGGCCGAAGGTCTGCAGACCATAGCCCAGAAAGATGCTGGCGCCGATGGCCGTGCCTGCGACCAGCTCGGTGCGCGTGAGCCCGGCCATGACCTTGCGGAACACCAGCAGCCCGATCAGACCCGCCGTGACGAAGCGCAGGCCCACAAAGAACAGCGGCCCGCTGTGCTGCATGGCCAGGTGGACCACGAGAAAGGTGCCGCCCCAGACCATGGTGACGGCGATCAGGGCCAGCTCCTGCCGGCTGAGCAGCGGCGTGCGCGAACTGTGAGAAGATGACGTGTGCAACATATTGCGCAGATCATATGAGAAATATATTGCACAGCGCTGGCGAGCGCTCCGATGTCCTGGCTTTCGTCAGCGAAAACCTGCGCCGCCTTCGCCAGCGTGCAGGACTGAGCCAGGCGGCCCTGGCCGAGGCCGCAGGCCTGAGCCGGCGCATGGTCGTGCAGCTGGAAGGCGGCGACACCAATATCAGCCTGTCCAGCCTGGATCGGCTGGCCGACGCGCTGGGCGCCAGCTTCATAGAAATCGTCAGCGACCCGGCCGCGCAGCGCCTGCGCATGGACGCCATGGCCTGGCGCGGCACCCGGCCCGAAAGCCAGGCCATGCTGCTGGGCAGCGTGCCCGCCACGCGCGAGGCTCAGCTGTGGTCCTGGTCCCTGGGCCCCGGCGAACGCTACCAGGCCGAACCCGACCCGGAAGGCTGGCACGAGATGATCGTCGTGGTCGAAGGCCGCCTGCTGGTGGACCTGAGCGAAGGCCCCATGACCATCGAGGCCGGCGACTACGCCATCTACGGCAGCGCCCAGGACTACGCCTACGTGAACCTGCACGAAGGCGTGACGCGGTTCATTCGGAATGTGATTTCCTGAGGGCGCTGCAGCGGTCTGTGCCGTGCTTTGAGCAAGGTACCGACGTCAGTGAAATGCGGTGGCCTGCGGTGCCACTTCAGACTGGCCGTTGAAGAAATACACAAGATCGGATGCAGTCATGACGCGGCCGTAGTAGGGGTTGGACTGCGTGCCTTCCAGTGACCTGCCCGAGCGACGTGCAATGGCTGTCGCAACGCTCATGTCCAGATCATCACCGTCCAGGCCGAGCTCTTCCTCAAGCCGGTCGGATCCGCGGACAGGAAAGCTCTTTTGGTAGCTGAGCAGTTCTTCCTGAAGCTGTTCATACACAGCGCGGATTACCAAAGGATCTGTGCTGCGCAAATCGAAGGAACGGGCGAAGCCGCAGATCGACTCGCCGTTGCGGGTGGCGGCAAGCGCCTGCAATCTGGTTTTCTCGCGGTTGTTCGCCCATGCTCCGCAACTGACCAATGCAGTGACTGTGAGAGCTGTGGCAGCCGGATGAGCCACGGAAAGAGTGCCTAGGGCGTACGCCAAGATTGCAATGAGGCTCCAGAAAGCCAAGCGCTGCAAAACGCCGGGCACGGTGCCCGGTACCGTGCGGGCGGGCGAGGGAAGCTGTCGGCGAGAAGATCTGCGCATGGAAAGAATGCAGCCCGTGAACGGATGCAGGAAGAAAACGATTCTTCGTGGCGATCATAGATGCTCAGCGGCTGGGCGCAAGGAGGCATGGATTGCCACAGGCGATGGCCCCAGCCCATGCACCCTTGCGGCCGTCCCTCTGAACAACGCCTTGTCTCCCATACACCGGCTATGGAATGCTGCCGGCCTTGCAGGTGCGCCGTCCTTGCAATTTCGCTCTTTGCTCTGTATTCCTGGGGTTGATACCTAATGTCTAAGCATGTATAGACAACTAAAGTCATCCCATACCAAGGAGATGCAAATGAGGCGAGGCAGACTTTTCCGGGGCTGGTACATCGTGGGCGCCGTCCATGTGCTGCTGGCGCTGATCTTTGGCGCGGCCTATTCGTTCGGGGCGTTTTTTGCCAGCATTCAGACCCAGTTTGGCGCCAGCAGTTTTTCCACGGCCTCCATCTTTTCCCTGACTGCCCTGATCTACTACGGCGTGGGCGTGTTCTCGGGGGCCTGGAGCGACAGGACCTCGGTACGCACCGTCACCTCGGCCGGCATCGTGCTGCTGGCGCTGGGCTTTGTGGCCAGCAGCCTGCTGTCCTCATCGCTGGTGCTGTTCCTGGGCGCCTTCTGCATTCTGGTCGGCCTGGGCGTGGGCCTGGTGTATGTGCCCGCCGTCTCCACCATTGCGCGCTGGTTCGTGCTGTGGCGCAGTTCTGCCTCCGGCATCGCGCTGGCGGGCACCGGGCTGGGCACGCTGCTCGGCCCCGTGGTGGCGGGCGCACTCATGGAGCACCTGTCCTGGCAACTGACCATGCAGGTATATGCCGCAGCCATCGCACTGACTGGCCTGGCGGCGGCGGCGGTCCTGCGCGGCCGGCCTGAGGAGCTGGGGCTGCATCCCGACGGCGTGCCGCCTTCGGGTGACCCTGCCGCCGGGCAGTCCGCCCAGGGCATGGACCTGGCCCAGGCGGCGCGGCAGGCCCGTTTCTGGTGGTGTTTCGCGGCCATCTTTCTGGGCTCCATCGGCCTGTTCCTGGCGCTGATCCACATCAACCCGCTGGCACGCCAGCAGGGGTTGTCTGTCGCTCAGGCCAATGGGCTGATCGGTCTGATCGGCGTGGGCAATGTGCTGGGGCGCCTTGCGCTGGGCCGGCTGGGCGACAGGATGGGGGCGCTGCGCTTTCTGCTGGTGCTCACCGTGTCCCTGGCCGTGCTGTGCGGGCTGTGGTCCATGGCGCGGGGCTTCATGGCCCTGGCCGGTTTCGCGCTGGTGTTCGGCGCGGCCAACGGCGGGTGCATCGCGCTGTATCCCGCCGTGGCCGCCACTTGGTTCGGCACGCGGAACCTGGGCGCCATTTTGGGTGCGCTGTATGTGGCGGTCGGTATCTCGGCCATGGCCGGGGGCAGCCTGGCGGGCTGGCTGTTCGATATCTGGGGTGGCTACACGCCGTCCATCCTGCTGGCGGGAGCCAGCGCTGCGCTGTCGGCCCTGGCGGTGTGGCGGGCCGAATGCGCTGGGCGCGGTTAAGAAAAGCCTTGTGCAGCAGGCATGGCTCACAGGGATGGCGTCTTGCCGCATTCCCAGGCGATACGGGCTCTGCGAACGGCCGTCGCCGCACCTGCGCCGAAGGCGGCCTGCGCTCTTCATGCAAAAGGCCCTGGCTCTTGCGAACCAGGGCCTGCCAAGCTGCCAAACAGCCAGGGCAGCTTGCGCGTCAACGCCGTGCCGTGAACACCTTCCTGCTGCGCAGAGCCAGGCCTCCCAGCAGCCCGGACAGCATTGCGAGCGCCCATCCACCCAGCGAGGGAATGGCCTGCGCGCCTCCGGGTGCCACGGCAGCCACCACGGGAACGAACGGATCGCTGACGGAGCCCGTGGCCGGGTTGGTATCGCCCAGACCGTTGTCGGTGATGGTGTAGCTGACCGTGGTGCGGGCAGCGTTCAGGACCACGTTCAGCGAGGTGGCTGCATTTGTGGGGTCGAACCAGCCTCCTGCTCCGTCGGGCTTGCGGAACTGCACGCCCACGGGCAGCGGGCTGGGGTAGACCAGGGTCATCGTCACGGCGCCCGTGCATTGCTCGGCCGTGAAGGCGAATTGGCCGTTGGGCGCCTGCAGGCCTGGCGGTGTGGACGCCGCAGGTCCGAAGCCGCCGGTGGCCTGCAGCGTGCAGGTGGCACCGCCGCCGGACAGCGTCGCTGTCGGCGTGCCGGCCATGCCGGGCACGCTGCCTGGCGCGCCCACCAGCTCCAGCTTGCGCGGCGTGGCTTGTACCGCTGCGGAGTCCGCGCTGGTCTGTGCGCCGTTGGTGGCCTTGACGGTGAAGTTGTAGACAAATCCATTTGTCAGACCCGTCACGACGATGGGCGATGTGGGGCCCGTCTGCGTTGTAACGGAGGGGGCACCGGGTACCGCCACTGGTGTGGCGGTCACGGTGTAGCCGGAAATGGGCGCACCGCCGCTGCCCACGGAGGCCGTGAAGTTCACCGTGGCCTGGGCGTCTGCGGCAGTGACGGTGCCGATGACGGGGATATCAGGCGCGATGGCGTTCACGGCAAAGCTCTGCGTGACCTGAGGTGCGGCGCTGATGGCGGCATCGCCGGCCTGGTCGGCTGCAATGGTGCAGGTGCCTGCGGTCACGAAGGTCAGCGAGCCCGTTGGCGTGATGGTGCACACGCCCGGGGTGGACGATGTGAAGCTCACCGGATAGCTGGCGCCTGCGCTGGAGGTGGCTGTCAGCGTGGGTGTGGTGCCGAAGTTGTAGCTGGCAGCGGGCGTGAAGCTGATGGTCTGCGAGGCCCTGGGCGTCACGGCGTTGGATGCAGCCGAGGGAGAGCCTGGCCCCGCAGAGTTGGCGGCCGTCACCGAGAAGGTGTAGGCCGTGCCATTGATCAGGCCAGGCACGGTGATCGGGCTGCTGCCCGTCGCCGTGAAGCTGCCCGGGCTGGATGTGGCGGTGTAGGTGACGGCGGCTCCCCCGGTGGAGGCGGGTGCGGTGAAGCTCACCGAGGCCTGGGCATTGCCGGCTGTTGCCGTGCCGATGGTGGGCGCTCCCGGTGCGACGGCGTTGACGTTGAAGGTCTGCGAGACCTGGGGTGCGGCGCTGGTGGCCGCGTCGCCGGCCTGGTCGGCGTTGATGGAGCAGCTGCCAGCCGTCACGAAGGTCAGCGAGCCCGTTGGCGTGATGGTGCACACGCCCGTGGTGGTCGACGTGAAGCTCACCGGATAGCTGGCGCCTGCGCTGGAGGTGGCCGTCAGCGTGGGTGTGGTGCCGAAGTTGTAGCTGGCAGCGGGCGTGAAGCTGATGGTCTGCGAGGCCCTGGGCGTCACGGCGTTGGATGCAGCCGAGGGAGAGCCTGGCCCCGCAGAGTTGGCGGCCGTCACCGAGAAGGTGTAGGCCGTGCCATTGGTCAGGCCAGCCACGGTGATCGGGCTGCTACCCGTCGCCGTGAAGTTGCCCGGGGTGGATGTGGCGGTGTAGGTGACGGCGGCTCCCCCGGTGGAGGCGGGTGCGGTGAAGCTCACCGTGGCCTGGGCATTGCCGGCTGTTGCCGTGCCGATGGTGGGCGCTCCCGGTGCGACGGCGTTGACGTTGAAGGTCTGCGAGACCTGGGGTGCGGCGCTGGTGGCCGCATCGCCGGCCTGGTCGGCGTTGATGGAGCAGCTGCCAGCCGTCACGAAGGTCAGCGAGCCCGTTGGCGTGATGGTGCACACGCCCGTGGTGGTCGATGTGAAGCTCACCGGATAGCTGGCGCCTGCGCTGGAGGTGGCTGTCAGCGTGGGTGTGGTGCCGAAGTTGTAGCTGGCCGCAGGGGCAAAGCTGATGGTCTGCGTGCCCTGGGGAGTAACGTTGTTGGACGTGGCCGCAGGGCCGGTCAGTCCTGCCGAGTTGGTGGCCGTGACGTTGAAGCTGTAGCTGATGCCATTGGTCAGACCGGGCACGGTGATGGTGCAGGCTGTCGGCCCCGTGCAGTATCCGGTCTGGCCTCCGCCCCCGCTGGCCACTGCGTTATAGGTGGAGATGGCCGAACCGCCGTTGCTGGCCGGGGCAGCGAATGTGATGGAGGCCTGGGCATTGCCGGCCGTGGCCGTGGCACCCGTGGGAGCACCGGGGGCCACCGGAACGGCGACCGTGTGAGTCCCGCCGCTGTTGAAGGACGCAGGCGGCCCGTTGCCCACGCTGTCGGCGATGTTGGTGCTGCCGTTCAGGTTGATCTTGATGGTGCCGGTGCCCGTGATGCCCGAAACGTTGACGTTGACGGAGCTGCCCGTGCTGGCCGAGACACTGGATATGGTGCCTGAAGCCGTGCCCGTACCGATCAGGGTGAAGTCGTCGGTGGAGATGTTGATGACTGGCTTATTGAAGGTTGCCGTGAACGCCACGCTGGCATCGCCCGGGGCTGGCGAGCCGCTGAC
Organism: Delftia sp. WY8; assembly: GCF_018437695.1. Classification (NCBI taxonomy): domain Bacteria; kingdom Pseudomonadati; phylum Pseudomonadota; class Betaproteobacteria; order Burkholderiales; family Comamonadaceae; genus Delftia; species Delftia sp. WY8. Next base: position 621,854 of record NZ_CP049795.1, on the reverse strand, counting down.
GGCGATGCTGCTGACGGTGGGGATCAGGGTGTCCACGGTGGCGTTGGCGGTGCTTGCCGTGGTGGTGATGTTGCCGGCGTTATCCGCGGCGCTGATGCTCGCATTGAGGTTGTTTCCTGCAACGCCAGCCGGCAGCGGGTGGGTGGCTGTCCAGATCCCGGCGGCGTTGGTGGCCGGTACGGCCACCGGGCCGTTGAAGGCGGACAGGTTGATGGTCACAGCACTGATGGTGTCAGTGTTGTTGTCGCCCGCAGCAGTGTTGTTCCACTGGGCGGTCACGGTGTCACCGGCCTTGAAGGCGCCGCCCACGCCGGACGCTCCCGACAGGGCGATGTTGCCAGGGGTGACGACAGGCGCAATGGTGTCTACCGTGGCATTGTTCGTGCCTGCCGTTGTTGCGGGACCATTGCTGTTGCTTGCCGTGACGGATACGTTGCGATTCGTGGCATCGATGGCGCCAGCCGACAGCAAATGGGTCGCTGTCCAGATGCCTGCAGAATTGAGAGCTGCCACCGAAGCGCCGCCACCGAACTGGGACAAATCGAAGTTGACGCCTGTGATCGGTGTGGCGTTGTAGTCTCCGCTGGCAGTGTTGTTCCAGCGTGCCGTGACGGTGTCACCTATCTTGAACGCTCCGCCTGTTCCCGTGGCTCCTGTCAGGCTTATGTGGTCAATGGAGATGCGTGGCGAGTTCTGCGCCCCTGCGATCGTGAAGCCGCGGAATTCGAAGTCGGCGAACTTGTTTGCCGGGCAGGCGCCACCGTCCCCGCCGCAATCCACATAGAGCTTGAAGCCTTTGAGTTTCTTGCCACTGAAATCGGCAAGCTGGGTTGCCGTGAAGGTGAACGCTTCTCCTGGCGTGGCGCTGCCGTTGATGGTGCTGGACGTGACCGTGCCACCGGATGCCAGCATCCCCACGATACGCACGTTGGTGAACTGGCTGACGGCACCATATTCACCGGCTGACAGGCCCGTCAGCTCGAACTTTGTGGTGTTGATATCGTCCGCTCTGAGATAGAAGTAGGTGCCGGTCGCAGTCCCTCCGTTCTGGATGTAGGCGGCGAAGGGCGCAGCTGAATATATTTGCAGTCCCAGTTGTGTATGTGTGCTGTCCCAGGCGGAGACGCGAAAATCCGTCTGGACTAGATCGAGGCTGTTGACGCTGAAGCTGGAGAAAGACTTTGGTCCGTCACTGGCCAGCAGCACGCCCGAGAAATCAGCCAGAGCCTTGTCCGAAAACGCCAGCTGCGTATCGACGTGGCCGCGCCGCACCTCCAGCTGCCAATCTCCACCCTGGGCCAGGTTGCCTGTGGCATTGCTGGACGCCGCCACGTCCAGCTGCGTTGCATGCTGCACGATGTCCAGCAGTTGCTCGCCTTCGGGCGTGGCTGCGAGATCGCAGCCGTAGAACAGCAGGTCACCGCCGGGACGCACGGCATTGCGCAGTGCGGCCAGCGATTCGATCTCGCCCTTGACGCTTTCGGCCGTGATGCGGCTGCTGCCCAGCAGCAGCACGCCGGCCTCGGCATGCGAGACCACGTGGATGGCTGACAGATTTTTGAACGAAGCCAGGGCCTGGACCAACTGGGGCAGGCCGGGGCGCGAGGCATCGATCTCCACCATCTGCACGCCGGGCTTGAGCGCACGCTGCAGCACGGCCCGGTCCTGCACGGCAGAGTCCACGATCACCAGTTCGCTGACGGGCGACGCCACGACGATCTCCAGCTCTCCCGGGGGGCGAGGCCGCAGGTCGCGCGCCGGCGCGGCACTGCGGGACAGGGGCAGGGCGGTCTGCTCGCCAGAGTCCTGGGGCGATCTCAGGTACGAGCGCAGGTACGAGCCCGCTGCCGGGCCTGCGGAACCCAGCAGGCCCAGCGGAAGCAGTGCGGCGGAGAAGCCGCCAAGGAATGTGGTGCCTATCATGGTGTTCCTCTCTGTGTTTCGGTGTCCGTCGCGGACGCTCTCTTGCTGGCGATGATGTGGGCCGAGGTGCCGGTGGTGTCCTGCCAGAAGTCCATGGCCTGGTACCTGGCAAACAGGTCGGGCGGCAGGATGCTGCGGCGCGGCTTGAAGGCCACCTTCCGGCGCACGTCGTGCAGGCCCTTGACGCCCAGTTGCAGGTCGAACTCGCTTTCGGAGTACTCGACGGCATTGAAGTCGTGGGCGAAGGCCTCTTCGCCGAGAAATTGGTAGATGAGTTCCACCGTGCGCCGGGGGTGCTGGGTGAGCAGGTCGTAGTCCACGATCAGCAGGCGCTCGGAAAACTCGCCGTAGTAGGCTTCCTTGAGCGCGGTCCATGCGCTGCCCACGGCACCGGCCACATGGATGAGCGACTCGCAGCGGCTGTACACCGTCTGGCGCGAGGCCGCGTTGAACATGCGGCTGTAGTCGAAGGGGTTCCTGCGGTAGATGGTCTCGAAGCTGTCCATGACCCATGCCGGATTGCGCACGCAGCACACCATCCTGAAGTCGGGCACCAGTTCCACGAGCTGGTGCATGCGTGCCGTCCACTGGCGGTTGGTGTCGAAGAGGACGGGCTGCTGCTGGCCGGCATAGTAGGCATCGACGATGGCCCGGCAGATGGCCTTGCGCCGGGCCTCGTCGAAGAAGGCGTGGGATTCGCTGCCGGCGCCCATCTGCTCGAGGGCGCCGTTGACCAGCCCCGCCACGGGACTGCTCATCGCGGCGTGAAAGCGCGGGTTCTGCCGCAGGATGCCCGCGAGCAGCGTGGAGCCCGAGCGCGGCAGGCCAGAGATGAAATGCAGTGTGCGTGGCATGGGCTGCGGCACGTCAGTTACGTGAGGGGAAGACGCCTTGCAACGCAATGCAGAAGTTCAGCACGAGAAAGGGCTGGCGATTCTCATGCGCGGTGTTGCCTCCGGCCGGAGTCAGCATGTTGGGAGCCATGGCGGCGCTGGGCGTGCCGTTGGTTCGCATGTACCGCACGACCCCAGTACCCCCCCGACCGTCGAACGTCAGGTAGGACGTGCTGTCAGGCGCTGCCTGGGTGCCTGGATTGTTCAGCCCGGTCAGCAAATGGTTGTGCTGGGGCATTTCAGTGGTCAGCAGCGTGACGGAATCAGTGCCTTCCGTGGAGCCGATGTTCCAGGACTGCTGCGGGTCGGCTCCGGTGACGACATGGCCTATCAGATTGGGCAGGCCGAAGGTTGTGGTTCCGTTGCCGCCATAGAAGGTTCCGATGATGGAAAACAATGCGGGGTTGGACTGGATGGCCAGCAACTGGCCATTGCACAGCGCCCAGTTCTTGGGGGCGAAGTTGAACGGAAATTGGCGAATTTCGCCGATGAAAGCGTCCATGGTGCTGTCCTAGTTCCTGGAGGGGTAGATGCCGTAGAGCGCAATGATGTAATTCATCGCCATGCTGGGCATGATGTTGTCGTGCGGTTGGCTGTTGCCTGCGACCGTGACCGATGCGGGTGCCATGGTCTGTGGGTTGGCCCCTGCCACCGGCTGTGGCGCATAGAAGAGATCGGACCCGTTTTGTGCAGGCACCAGCCCTGTGGCCTGTGCTGCGGTAGCCAGGGAGGTGCTGGCGACAAGACCGTGGGAATGGGTGGGGATCTGGTTTGTCGTGAGCGAGACCTGTGCCACTCCGAACTGCTGACCCACGGCGCGACTGGTCAGCCCCGGGCCTGCTCCCTGCCCCACGGGCACGCGGGATCGAAGGTCCGGCAGCTTGAAGGTGGTTTGCCCGTCTCCTCCGTAGATCGTTCCCAGCAGCGAGTACAGGGCGTCGTATTCAGAGATGTTGAGCGTCGCGCCATCGCACAGGTGCCAGCCTGCGGGTGCAAAACTGCCTGCGAACAGGCGGATCTCTCCAAGGTAATAGTCCATTGCGTATTCCTGTGGGCGCGTGTCAGTTGCGCGAAGGGTAGATGCCGGTCAGCGCGATGCACGGTGTCAGCACCAGCGAGGGTTGGCAGTTCTCGTGCGGCTGATTGCCGCCGGTGTTGGAGACGCTGGCCGGCGCGATCGGCTGCTGGCCAGCGGTGCCTGGTGCATAGAAATTGGTGGGGGCGCTGGTGGCCACGAGCGTGGCCGTGGCCATGCTGTTGTTGCTGAACGCGGGCGCATCCCCGCTGTCCGTGCTTGCCATGACGAAGTGGGTGTGCTGGGGAAGATTGTTGGCGACCAAGGTGACGCTTTCCACGCCACCCGGCAAGCCTTGCTGCAAGCCGCCGCCCGTGTGCCGTGCGACCCGGCCACGAAGATCGGGAAGCGCGAAGGTAGTGCTGCCGTTTCCGCCGAATTGCGTACCCAGCAGCGAGAACAGTGCCTGGTTCTGGTTGATGGCCAGAATCTGTCCGGCGCACATCGCCCATCCCTTGGGAGGCCAGCCATAGGGATACAAGCGGATTTCTCCAATGAAGTTTTCCATGGAAGCGTTGCCTTTCTGTTATCGCTTTGTGGGGGTGCAGGAGGGGTATGAAGGTGTTCAGGCGGCAGGCGGATGCCAGGCCATGCCCAGTTGAACGGCATCGATGCCCGATGACGCGAAGCCCAGCCGGGCGTACAGCCTTTGCGCGCCGTGGTTGGCTGCATCGACGCTCAGCGTGACCCGGCGGCCCAGCACGGCGGCACTGCCTTGCACCCAGCGCAGCAGAGCCGCGCCGTATCCTTGTCCGCGTACGGCAGGCGTGATCACGATGTCCACGATGTGCAGGTCCGCTCCGTTGTCATGCACCGTCAGTGCGCCTATGGGCACGCCCCTTTCCTGCACGATGAGGCGGGGTGCGCCGGCAAAGCGGCGCTGGTAGTCGGCCTGCTGGAAGTCGTACTGCTGGTCCAGCAGCTGGGCGAGGGCGGCCCCGGGCAGTGGCAGGGATTGCAGGTGCGGGCGCGCGGAGAGAAACAGTGCGCGCTGGAAGTCGCGGTCTTCGGGTTCAGCGGGACGGGTGAACAGGCCGGGGGGGCGCAGCGCTTCAAGCAGCATGCAGGGCCTCCGCATCCATCAGGGGTTGTGCGCACTGCAGCAGCTGTGCGTGCAGCGGGCCCAGGCGCGCTTCGATATCCTGGCGATCGCCTGCGCCAAAGACGGCTGCCTTGTCCTGCCCATCAGGCGAGAAGCGTTGGTCCAGCGCCTTGGCATGCTGGCTGAGGCGCACGGCGATGCGCTGGCGTGCGGCCTCGCTCGCATGAAGGCCGAAGCGCCGGGCTATCTGCTCCATGGCCCCGGCACCCAGCTGGCTGTAGTGCAGCACAGGAACGCCCTGGCTTTCGTGCAGGCCCCGCATCCGCTCCATCAGTGCCTGCAGCACGCGCATGCGATGGTCGAGCATGGAGACAAAGGGTTGGCTGCTCCTGCCGCAACAGAACACCGGACTGGCGCCAGCCAGCGACGGGTCGCCTGACATGTGCCGGCCGGCCTGCCTGTGGTGCGAGGCCAGGATCTCCACAGGATCGCGCACCAGCATCAGGCTGGGCACCTCGGGGTAGAGGTCCTGCAGTAGCTCCCACTGGAAGATGTCCCAGGCATTCCACTTGACCACAAGGTCATGGCGCCCAGGCACGGCGACGGTGATTGCCGACACCAGACCGGCAATGCCCTCGCGCTTTTGCGCACGGTCCAGCGAGGTGTCCAGCAGCAACTCGGTGAGCACCGGTGGCTCCGACAGCACCATCGTGCTGTCCAGTTCCGACAGGCAGCCCGAGACCAGGGTAGAGCCACAGCGCGAGAGATGGAAGATGAAACCAGCGGGCCGGCGCACCGGGCGTTTCGGTCCCAGGTCTGTGCCCAACCGTGCCAGGGTGGCCAGCGGCGTGCGCGGTCGCAGAAACTGGTTCAGCGGCTGGCGCTGGAGGCAGCGGCCGATGTATTCGTCATGGAAGGGTTCGGTGGCGGGCCCGTCCGGCAGGCACCACTGGATGCTGCGCGTGCGTGCCTCGTACCTGTGGGGCAGCCAGCCGCCGGCCACCAATGCGGCGGCTGGCACGGCGGCCGCCTGGTTCACCTGCTCCAGCGCCTGCATGAGCTGGGTATCGTTCCAGGCGGGAAGACACCACAGCCGGCGCAACTGGGTCAACAGCGACTCCACGCTCCTGGCCTGCTGGAGCAAGGCCTGTTGCTGGGGGCTTGCAATCAGTTCTGCAAAGGCTGCCTGCAGCTCATGCATGGGCCTGCCCCTTGCCGATGCGGTCGGCCAGCCAGGCGTTGGCAATGCAGTCGATGACCAGATGGGTGCGGTCCTGCGTGCTCTGGTTCAGCACTTCATGCGTGGCGTCGGCGTTGAAGTACCAGAGCTCTCCTGGGGCCATGGGGATCTCCAGGCCTTCCACGATGAACCGCACATCGGGGTGTGTGTAGACGGGCACGTGCAGTCGCGCCTGGCCATGCTCCAGGCTCAAGCCATGGTCGCGATGCGGCTTGATGGATGAGCCGGCCTTCAGCTGCATCAGGCGCACGGAGCGCAGCGGGCATTGCAACTGGTCCAGCACCTCACGCATCGCCGGGCTGTGCTGCAGCGAGGGCAGGTCGGCCCATTCTTCGTCAGGCGCCTCGATGGAGAAACTCTGAAGAAGAGGGTGGGCCGTCACATGCTGGCGCTGGCAGCGCAGCGGCACCACGCGCCATGCCCCTTCGTAGCCGCGGTGGTTCACATGGTCACACCAGTGTGAGGACAGCAGCGCATCGACCTCGTCCCGCAGCCCCTGCAGCCGTACCTCGGCCTCCAGCCGGGCAAACAGGGGTGCGCCGGCGCATGCGTCGGCAGGTGTGCAAGACGGGATGGCCCTGGCATTCATTGAAGTGCCTTGGCCAGCGGCAGGGGTGAGTCCACCAGCGGCACCACGCCACATGCTGCCGGGCCTGGTTCGGCCGCCTGCTCCATCTGCAGCAGCGCCTGTATGCGCGAGACGCAGGCAGCGATGCTGAGCTGGTGCGTGGCCAAGGCCAGGTCCGGAGCAGAGGGCACCTCGTAAGGAGAGTCGATGCCGGTGAACTGGCGCAGCTCGCCGCGGCGGGCTTTCATGTACAGGCCCTTGGGGTCGCGCTGCTCGGCGACGGACAGGGGAACATCCACGAAGATCTCGAAGAAGTCGCCCTTGTCGAACAAGGCCCGCGCAGCATCGCGCTCGGCCCGGAAAGGGGAGATGAAGGCGGCGATCACGATGGTTCCCGCATCCACGAACAGCCGTGCGACCTCTGAAACCCTGCGGATGTTCTCTGCACGGTCTTCGTTGGAGAAACCCAGGTCGCGGTTCAGGCCCTGGCGGATGTTGTCGCCATCAAGCACATAGGTGCGTCTGCCGGCGGCATGCAGCCGAGCCTGCAGCGCATTCGCGATTGTCGATTTGCCAGATCCGGAAAGACCGGTGAGCCATATGGCGCATGCCCTGTGGCCATGCAGATTTTCCCTGTCTTGCCTGGTAATGCAAAACGGTTGTGCATGTACGTCGGGCGGTGGGGTATGGCCGGAAAATGGCATGGCTTGGGTGGGAAAGCGGGAAAACGAAAGACGGGTCAATCGGACAGGGCGAATATCTACGAATTGTTAAGAAATTTCAAGAAAAATTACTGACGACAACATTCGCTTCTCCGCAGTGCAGGCGCACCCGTCTCCCCGGGGAAAACGTGCCGGAGCGTCCTGTCAGGGGATTGGGTGGGATGTCAATAACCAACGGCGATGGTTGTTGGCTATCTATTTATTTCAAGAAGGCATTTTCAATAGTTTTTTGAAAACGTTTATCGACCATGCAAGCAGGTGAGATTTTGGTCGAAATGATTTTTCATTTTCATTAATACCATTTGCTCCAATGAATATCGCTGAAATGAGAGGAAGCCGCGATCATAGGAGACGCACGGAAAGTGGTATATCACTGGAAATAGGTATTTGTATGGGACGCTCCGTTGCCGGCATCAAGTTCATATCGGCTGCCGAGCGTTCCTGCGCGTGCACGGGCCCGCAGCCCTTTTTCCGTCCGGCGCCGGCAGGTCACGTGTGATGGAGGTTGGAAGCAGGACCGCTGCGTGTATGTCGCCCGAACGGGCTGCAGGCGGCGCAGGCGGCAAATGACGGGTCCCGGCTGCGACCCGAGGCAATGGCATAGGCCGGCCCTGCCTGCGAGCCGTTGCGCGACAGAGGGCTGGCAGCGCTCCTACCGGCAGGACGCAGGGGGGTATGCCCGCGGCAGCATGAAAAAAGCCCCTGGCTCTTGCGAACCAGGGGCTTCTTGTTTGGTGCCGGAGAAAGGAATCGAACCCTCGACCTTCTCATTACGAATGAGCTGCTCTACCAACTGAGCTACACCGGCGACAGACAAAAATTATAACGGCAAATTTATGCCTCGGAATGGTATTGCGTCACTTTTTCGACTTCGTTCTTCGAGCCGAGGATGACGCTCACACGTTCGTGCAGCTGCGTGGGCTGGATGTCGAGGATGCGCTGCTTGCCGTTGGTGGCGGCGCCGCCGGCCTGCTCGACCAGCCAGGCCATGGGGTTGGCTTCATACATCAGGCGCAGCTTGCCGGGCTTGTTGGGCTCGCGGCGGTCCCAGGGGTACATGAAGATGCCGCCGCGGGTCATGATGCGGTGCACGTCGGCCACCATGGAGGCGATCCAGCGCATGTTGAAGTCCTTGCCGCGCGGGCCTTCCACGCCGGCCAGGCATTCGTCCACGTAGCGCTTGACGGGGGTGTCCCAGTGGCGCATGTTGGACATGTTGATGGCGAATTCCTTGGTGTCCTCGGGGATGCGGATGTTTTCCTGCACCAGCACGAAGGAGCCTTGCTCGCGGTCCAGCGTGAACATGGAGACGCCGTCGCCCACGGTCAGCACCAGGGTGGTCTGCGGGCCGTAGATGCAGTAGCCGGCCGCTACCTGCTGGGTGCCGGGCTGCATGAAGTCCTGCTCGGTCACGCCGGGGTGGCCTTCGGGCTTCTTGAGCACGCTGAAGATGGTGCCGATGGAGACGTTGACGTCGATGTTGGACGAGCCGTCCAGCGGATCGAACATCAGCAGGTACTCGCCGTGCGGGTAGCGGTTGGGCACCAGGTAGATGCCTTCCATTTCCTCGGAGGCCATGGCCGCCAGGTGGCCGCCCCATTCGTTGGCCTCGATCAGCACCTCGTTGGCGATGATGTCCAGCTTCTTCTGGACTTCGCCCTGCACGTTCTCGCTGCCGGCCGTGCCCAGCACGTCGCCGATGGCGCCCTTGTTGACGGATTGGCTGATGCGCTTGCAGGCGCGTGCCACGACTTCCAGCAGCAGGCGCAGCTGGCCGGGGATGAGGCCGTCCACGCGTTGCTGCTCGACCAGGTAGCGGGTCAGGCTGACGTTTTTCTTCATGGGTTCAACTCCTAAAAATCCGGGAGCAGATGCGGCATGGCGTATGCATCTGCTGATGAACAGCATTTCAGTGATTCCTGGCTTGCAGCATAAAACCGACGCTGCTCAAGCCAGGGACACCGAGGAAGAGCCGCCTCGCACCGAGGGTGTCGTCCCCCTGCAAGGGGGAAGGCGCGAAGCGACTCAGGGGGTGGCTCGTCAATCCGCGAGGGCGCGGGTGACGACTTCACGCACGTCGTTGCTGAGTTCGGCGCGAGCCGCCACGCGGGCGATGGCTTCACGTGCAGCCGTGCGGTAGGGCTCGGCCAGCTTGCTCCAGCGGTCCAGGGCACGCGCCAAGCGGGCGGCGACCTGGGGGTTGATGGCGTCCAGCTCGATGACGCGCTCGCTCCAGAACACGTAGCCCGCCGCGTCGGCGCGGTGGAAGGCGCCGGGATTGGCGCTGCAGTAGCTGAAGATCAGGCTGCGCGCGCGGTTGGGGTTTTTGATCTGGAAGTCGGGGTGCTTCATCAGCTGCTTGACGGCCGGCAGCACGTTGCCGCCACGGTCGCAGGCGCCGCCCTGCAGCGCGAACCACTTGTCCAGGACCAGTGCATCGTGCTGGAACAGCTTGTGGAAACGTGCCAGGGCCTGGGCGGCCAGCGGGTGGCCGCTTTGCACCAGTGCCGTCAGGGCGCTCATGCGGTCGGTCATGTTGCCTGCGTCCTTGAAGCGCTGCAGCGCCTTGCCGGGCCAGACCGTGTCGCCCGAGGCGCGCGCGGCCAGGCACAGCATGGACAGTGCCATGCCGGACAGGGCGCGGCGGCCGGAGCTGACGGGGTCGGGGCGGTAGGCGCCGGTGTCGCTGTGCTCCTGCCATGCCTGCTGCCAGTCGGCCTGCAGTTCGGTGGCCAGTTGCTGGCGCATGGCTTCGCGCACGGCGTGCACGCGCTGAGGATCGACCACGGCCAGCTGCTCGGCAATGTAGCTTTCGCCGGGCAGGGTCAGCATCAGTTCCTTGAAGGCCGCATCCAGCTGCGGATGGCGCAGCACGCCGCGCATGGCCTCGACGAAGGAGGCCGGCAGCAGGGCAGCGGCGATCTGGCCGCTGGCGTCTGCCGTGATGGAGGTGTCGCCAATGGCCTGCAGCGCGATGCGCAGGCCCAGGCGCTGGCCGGCTTCCCAGCGGTTGAAGGCATCGCTGTCATGGGCCAGCAGGGTCAGCAAGGCGGCATCGCTGTCGCTGTGCTGCAGCACCACGGGGGCGCTGAAGCCGCGCAGCAGCGAGGGCACGGGCTCCTGGTCCACGTCGGTGAAGACGAAGCTGTGGCTGGGTTCGGACAGCACCAGCAGGCGGCTGTCGCCGGCTGCCTGCGCATCTTCGCCCTGCAGGCGCAGGGTCAGCGCGCGGCCGTCCTGGCCCAGCAGGCCCATCTGCACGGGGATGACGAAGGGCAGCTTCTCGGCCTGGCCGGGCGTGGGCGCGCAGCTTTGGCTCAGCGTCAGCGTGTAGGTGCGGGCGGCCGCGTCATAGCTGCCTTCGGCGCGCAGCTGTGGCGTGCCGGCCTGGCTGTACCAGCGCTTGAACTGGTCCAGGCGCCGGGCCAGCTCGCTGTCGGGGTTGGCGTCGGCCATGGCCTGGGCGAAGTCGTCGCAGGTCACTGCGTGGCCGTCATGGCGCTCGAAATACAGCTTCATGCCCTTGGCGAAGCCTTCGCGGCCCACCAGGTTGTGCTGCATGCGCACGACCTCGGCACCTTTTTCGTAGATGGTGACGGTGTAGAAGTTGTTGATCTCGATGTAGCTGTCGGGCCGCACCGGGTGGGCCATGGGGCCTGCATCCTCGGGGAACTGGGCGGTACGCAGCACGCGCACGTCCTCGATGCGCTTGACGGCGCGCGCCGAGGGGCTGCCCGCCATGTCCATGCTGAATTCCTGGTCGCGGAAGACGGTCAGGCCTTCCTTGAGCGATAGCTGGAACCAGTCGCGGCAGGTGACGCGGTTGCCGGTCCAGTTGTGGAAGTACTCGTGGCCGACGACGGACTCGATGTTGGCGTAGTCGGTGTCGGTGGCCGTGGACTGGCTGGCCAGGACGTACTTGGTATTGAAGACGTTCAGGCCCTTGTTCTCCATGGCGCCCATGTTGAAGTCGCTGGTGGCGACGATCATGAAGCGGTCCAGGTCCAGCGACAGGCCGAAGCGGGCCTCGTCCCAGGCCACGCTGGCCATGAGGGAGTTCATGGCGTGCTCGGTCTTCTCCAGGTCGCCGGGGCGCACGAAGACCTGCAGCAGGTGGTCGCGGCCCGCGCGGCTCTTGATCTTTTGCTCGCGCGCAACCAGGTTGCCGGCCACCAGGGCGAACAGGTAGCTGGGCTTGCGGTGCGGATCGGCCCACTTGGCGAAGTGGCGGCCGTCTTCCAGCGCGCCTTGCTCGACCAGGTTGCCGTTGGACAGCAGCACCGGGTACGCGGTCTTGTCGGCGCGCAGCGTCACGGTGTACATGGCCATCACGTCGGGACGGTCCAGGAAATAGGTGATGCGGCGGAAACCCTCGGCCTCGCACTGGGTGAAGAACGTGCCCTGGCTCACATACAGGCCCATGAGCTTGGTGTTCTTGGCGGGCGCGCAGGTGGTGAAGATTTCCAGATCGACGGGGTCGCCGCCCTCGGGCAGGTTCTCCAGCACGAGCTGGTCGCCGTCCATCTTGAACGAGGTACCGCCGCCGTTGACCAGCACGCGCGCAAGGTTCAGTTCATCGCCGTCCAGGCGCAGCGGCTGCGCCGGCACCTCGGTGTTGCGGCGCACGCGCATCTTGTTGAGCACGCGGGTCTTGGCCGGATCGAGATCGAAGGTCAGGTCCACGGTGTCGATCCACCAGGCAGGAGCCTGGTAGTCGGCGCGGTGGATGGCGGTGGCAGGGGCCTGCCCGTCACGCAGTTGCAGCATACAGATTCCTTCCTATGCCAATATCAGGGGACAGAGTTCAAGCCCCTGTGCGGCCGGTGCCGCCCAGGGGCTTGAAACTCAGAGGCCTTGCTTGAGCGAGGCTTCGATGAAAGCGTCGAGGTCGCCGTCCAGCACCTTCTGGGTGGCCGAGATTTCGACGTTGGTGCGCAAATCCTTGATGCGGCTGTTGTCCAGCACGTACGAGCGGATCTGGTGGCCCCAGCCCACATCGGTCTTGGTGTCCTCCAGCTTTTGCTGCTCCACCATGCGCTTTTGCATCTCGTGCTCGTAGAGCTTGGAGCGCAGGCGCTGCCATGCGACGTCGCGGTTGCTGTGCTGGCTGCGGCCATCCTGGCATTGCACGACGATGCCGGTCGGGATGTGCGTCAGGCGCACGGCCGAGTCGGTCTTGTTGATGTGCTGGCCGCCGGCGCCCGATGCGCGGTAGGTGTCGGTGCGCACGTCCGAGGGGTTGATCTCGATCTGGATCGAGTCGTCGATCTCGGGATAGACGAACAGCGAGGCAAAGCTGGTGTGGCGGCCGCCCGAGCTGTCGAAGGGCGACTTGCGCACCAGGCGGTGCACGCCGGTTTCGGTGCGCAGCAGGCCGTAGGCGTACTCGCCCTCGATGTGGATGGTCGCGCTCTTGATGCCGGCGATGTCGCCCGGCGTCTCTTCCTCGACCGTGGCCTTGAAGCCCTTGCGTTCGGCGTACTTCAGGTACTGGCGCAGCAGCATGCCGGCCCAGTCGCAGGCTTCGGTGCCGCCGGCGCCGGCCTGGATGTCCACGAAGCAGTTCAGCGGATCGGCTTCCTTGCCGAACATGCGGCGGAACTCCAGTTCCTCGATCAGGGGCTGCAGCTTGGCGGTCTCGCCCTCGATGGTGAGCAGGCCGGTCTCATCGCCTTCTTCCTTGCTCATCTCGAACAGCTCGGCGTTGTCGGCCAGCTCGGTGGTGAGCTTTTGCAGCGTCAGCACGACGCCGTCGAGCAGCTTCTTTTCCTTGCCCAGTTCCTGGGCCTTCTTGGGGTCGTTCCAGACGCTGGGATCTTCCAGCGAGGCATTTACCGTGCGCAGTCGTTCGTACTTTGCATCGTAGTCAAAGATACCTCCGTAGATCTGCCGTCCGCTGCGACAGATCTTCGAGGGTGTTGCCGATGAGGTTGATGCGTTCTGCTTCCATGATGTGTTCCGTCTTCTGATGAATGTGTTCTTGGCTGAATCGCCGATTTTCTCATGCTGGGGCACCGTGCCGGGCCAAGCGCCTGTCGCGCGGGGCTGCGGGAGGGCCGCAGACTGGCGAGGGCTTTCAAAACAAGGGCTTGCAGCGGTCGATCATGGCAGATTTGAAGGGCTTGGCCATGGCAGGGGCGTGATCCGCCTGCGAGGCGCCCGGAAAAAAGGCCCGGCCAGCAGGAGCTGGTCGGGCCTTGGCCGGTGTGTCCGCCCCCGGCGGGGCGGGCGAAAACCTGGTTCAGAAGGTTTCCCAATCGTCGTCGGAGGCCGTGCTGGCCGCCTTGGCCTTGGCCCTGGCAGGTGCGGTCACGGCAGGCCGGGCCGGCTGCGCCGGCTGGGCCGGGCGCGCGGCGCCTGCCGGAGCAGGGGGTGCGCCGGCCGCACCAGTTGCAGAAGGCAGGGCGGCCGATGCGCGTGCGGGCACAGCGCCTTTGGGCGCGGCAGGCGCCAGATGCGGACGGGGCGCCGCCGGTGTTTGGCGGGGCGCTGCCACGGCGGCGGCGTGGCTGACACCGCGGCTGCTGCCCAGCATGCCGGTGGACGGCGAGAGCTTGAACACGCTCACCACCTCGGCCAGCGCCTTGGCCTGGGCCTGCAGGGCGCCGGTGGCCGCCGCCGATTCCTCGACCAGGGCCGCGTTCTGCTGGGTCATCTGGTCCATCTGCGTGACGGCCTGGTTGACCTGCTCGATACCGGCCGTCTGCTCATGGCTGGCGGCCGAGATCTCGCCCATGATGTCGGTCACGCGGCGCACGCTGGCCACGATCTCCTCCATGGTCTTGCCGGCCGAATCGACCTGGGCGCTGCCTTCCTCGACCTTGCCCACCGAGTCGTCGATCAGCTGCTTGATCTCCTTGGCGGCGGCGGCCGAGCGCTGGGCCAGGGTGCGCACTTCCGAGGCGACGACGGCAAAGCCCCGGCCCTGGTCGCCGGCGCGGGCCGCTTCCACGGCGGCATTCAGCGCCAGGATGTTGGTCTGGAAGGCGATGGAGTCGATGACGCCGATGATGTCCACGATCTTGCGCGAGGCATCGTTGATGGCGGACATGGTCTGCACCACCTGGGCCACGGCCGTTCCGCCGCGCACGGCGACCTTGGACGCGGCGGCGGCCAGCTGGTTGGCCTGCTGGGCGTTGGAGCCGTTTTGCTTGACGGTGGAGGTCAGCTCCTCCATGGAGGCGGCGGTCTGCTCCAGCGAGCTGGCCTGCTCCTCGGTGCGGGCCGACAGGTCCTGGTTGCCCGATGCGATCTGGCCGCTGGCCGTGGCGATGGAGTCCGTGCCCTGGCGCACCTGGCCCACGATGCGTTGCAGGCTTTCGTTCATGTGCTGCAGGGCCAGCAGCAGCTGGCCGGTCTCGTCCTTGCCATGCACCTCGATGCGGCTGCCCAGGTCGCCTGCGGCCACGGCCTGCGCCAGGCTCACGGCCTGCTGCAGGGGGCGCGCCACGCTGCGGGCGATCAGCAGGGCCATGGCCAGGCCGAAGACCACGGCGCCCACCAGCAGGGCGATCACCCACCAGCGCGCAGCCGTGAAGATGTCGTCACCGGCCTGGTTGGCATCTTCGATGCCCTGGGCATTGAGCTTGATCAGTTCATCGAGCTTGCTGTTGATGGCGCGGCTGGTCTTGACCGAATCGCCGCGCAGCAGCTCGGAGGCCTCGTCGGTGCGCAGGGCGTGGGACAGGTCCACGATCTTTGCCGTGTGCTGCGCGTACTGGCCCAGATCGTCCTTGATGCCGGCCATCAGCTCGCGCTCGCGTGCCGTATTGGCATAGCGCTCGAAGGCCTGCTGGTTCTTCAGCAGCTCGGACCACAGCGCGGGCATGTTCTTGTCGTAGACGGCCATCTCTTCCATGGAGGTGGCCAGCACATGCTGCATGGTCTGCGAGCGGTAGCGCTGCAGCTGGTAGCGCATCTCCATGATCACGCGCTCGGCGGGCATCCAGTGGTGGGCCAGGTCGGTGGCGGTCTGGTTGACGCGGTCCAGCTGGACCACGGAGAACAGGCCCAGGCCTGCGGTCAGCAGCAGCAGGGCGATGAAGGAGGCCAGCAGCTTGGGGGCCAGCTTCAGATTGCGGAAAAACATCATGGTGGGGGAGTGCCGTATGGCGAAGAGCGAAAGCGGATGAGCGGCTGGGGCTGGGAGTCGGCGGAAACGGTGGCGATCTGTGGCGATCAGCGGGGCCGACACTCAGCCGCCGCCATGCCGCAGATATCGGTCACTTGCCGGCGAGGCTTAGGGAAAAATAGGTCCAGTCCGAATATTTATTGCGGATTGTTACTTTTGCCGGCCAAGGTCTCCGCGCGCATGGCCTGGTCCGCTCACATGCCCGTTCACATGTCCGCTCACACGTCCGCTCACACGTCCGTCGCCAGGCCGGCCGGCGCGCTCGAGGCCTGCAGCCACCGCTCCAGATCAGCGGCCGGCAGCGGGCGCGAGAACAGATAGCCCTGTGCCACCGGATAGCCCTGTTCGCGCAGGATGGTGTTCTGCGCCGCCGTCTCCACTCCCTCGGCCACCACGGTCAGGTGCAGGCTGCGGCCTATGCCCAGGATGGCGTTGCTCAGCGCCTGCGCGGCCTCGTCGTGCTCCAGGTCGGCGACGAAGCTGCGGTCCAGCTTGAGTTCGCTGACCGGCAGGCGCCGCAGGTAGCTGAGGCTGGAGTAGCCCGTGCCGAAGTCGTCCATGGACAGGCGCACGCCCTGGGAATGCACGGCCTGCAGCGTGCGCATGGTGCCCGGGTTGGTGTCCAGCAGCAGGCTTTCGGTGATCTCCAGCGTGAGGTCCTGCGGCTTGAGCGCGTTGTGCTCCAGGGTGTCGGCAATCATGCGCGGCAGGTCCAGGTTGTGAAAGCTCGTGGGCGAGAGGTTGACCGACATGGCCGGCACGTCGATGCCCCGGCTGCGCCACTCGCCCAACTGGCGGCAGGCCTCGCGCAGTGCCCAGGTGCCCAGCTCGCCGATCAGGCCGCATTCCTCGGCCAGCGGAATGAAGCGTGCGGGCGAGATCTCGCCGAATTCCGCATGGCTCCAGCGCGCCAGGGCCTCCACGCCGTAGAGGCGCCCGTCCTTCAGGTCGAGCTGGGGCTGGTAGTGCAGTCGCAGGCCGCCGCTGCGCAGGGCGTCGCGCAGCGCCGTCTCCAGCACCAGGCGCTCCTGGGCCAGCCGGTTCATCTCGGGGCTGAAGAAGCTGTAGAGCCCGCGCCCGCCGGATTTGGCCTGGTACATGGCCATGTCGGCGCGGTGCAGCAGGGTCTCCATGTCGCGCCCGTCGGCAGGAAACACGGCAATGCCGCAACTGGCCGTGCTGGCCAGGGACACGTCGTCGATCATGCAGGGCTCGCCAAGTGCCGACTGCAGCCGCTCTATCACCTCGGCCGCCTGTGCACCGCCGCAGTGTGGCAGCACGATGACGAATTCATCGCCCGACAGCCGCCCGGCAATGTCGCCCGTGCGCAGCTCCGCCTGGATGCGCTGGGCCACGCTGCACAGCAGCCGGTCGCCGGCCGGGTGGCCCAGCGAGTCGTTGACCTGCTTGAAACGGTCCAGATCGATGAAGACCACGGCCAGCTCGTGGCCCTCGTGCGAAGCCACGGACAGCGCCTGCTCGGCCTGGGCCAGCAGCAGGCTGCGGTTGGGCAGGGTGGTCAGCCCGTCGTAGAAGGCCAGCTGCCGGATGCGGCGGCGTGCCTGCTCGCGCTCCAGCGCCAGCGCGCACAGGTCGGTGCAGGCCTCCACCAGCCGCTGGTGGAAGGGATCGGGGCCGGGCCGGTTGAAATGGCGGTAGTAGAAGGCAAAGGTGCCGGCCACGCCGCCCTGCAGCCCGCAGATGGGCGTGGACCAGCAGGCCGTATACCCCAGCGGCAGGATGAGGTGCTTGTAGTCGGCCCACAGCGGGTCGGTGGCGATGTCGCCTACCAGCACGGGCCGGTTGTGAAAGGCCGCCGCGCCGCAGGAGCCGACATTGGGGCCGATGGGCACGCCGTCCAGCGCCGCCGAATAGGAGGCCGGCAGGCTGGGCGCGGCCAGCGGATGCAGGCGGTTCTGGTCATCGACTTCCAGCACCGAGACCGCGATATCGGGCGCAATGCGCTCGACCTCGCGGCACACCAGGTCCAGCACCTCGGTCAGCGGCTGGTCGCGGGCCATGGCCTCCAGGGCGCGCCGCTGCAGCACCTCATGCATCTTGGCTTCGGTAATGTCGGTGATCACCGTCACCGTGGTCTGCAGCCGCCCGTCCGGCCCCATCACGGGATTGGCCTGGGCGCTGACCCAGTAGCGCTCGCCATCCTTGCCCACCAGGATCTCCTCGCGGTACACGGGCTTGCCCGCGTCCAGCTCGGCACGGTAGGCGGCCGTGAACTCGGGCGAGGCATGGGGCACCAGCAGGGCGATGGGCGCACGGCCCACCACTTCCTCGCTGGTCCAGCCGAACATGCGGCTGAAGCCCGCATTCACATAGCTGATGGTCCAGTTGCCATCGGCGATCACCACGGCCGCGTCGGTGGCGTCTGCCACCAGGGACAGGCGCCGCATGTGCTCCTGCCGCCGGCGGTCGGCCAGCATGCGGGCCGAGACATCGGTGGCAATGCACAGCACATGGCTGAGGGCGCCGGCCGCATCGAGCACGGGCGCATAGGTGGCCTCCAGCCAGCAGGTGCTTCCGTCGCGGCGCCGGTGCTCTCCCACGCGCGAAACCGTCTCGCCCGCGCCCCAGCGCTGGCGCCACTGACCGTAGGCGGCCGGGTCGGCCTGGGCCTGCGTGCACAGATCGCTGTGAAGCAGACCTTCAGCGCCCGTGGCCGGATAGCCGAGGATGGCCTCGTAGTTGGCATTGGCGCGCATCAGCCGGCCTTCGGGCGTGAATTCCGCCAGCGCCATGGCCTTGTCCAGCGTGCTCCACAGCGCCTGTTGTCCTGCCGTGCCTGCTACCCGCGTTTCGAACATGGTTCGCTCTCCTGATGGATGCTGAGCTGATGATTGATTGTTTCTAAATGATACCGATCCGGCGCGGCAGCTGGATGTCAGCCACTCTGGTCGCACTTGCTCCCACTGTTCGCCTTTGGATGGTCCGCCTGATGGCACTCTTAGGCAAGTGATTCCGCTGGTTACAATGATTTGAGAATGATTCTTGTTTGATGGTGACTCCCGCCTTCAAGCCATCGGGTCCTACCATGCCATCCGCCCCAGCCTCCACCCCCCAGCACCGAGAAGCCGCCTCCCTGTACGCCGCCCACCATGGCTGGCTGCAGGGCTGGCTGCGCCGCAGGCTGGGCAACGGGGCGGATGCGGCGGACCTGGCGCAGGACACCTTCGTGCGCATCCTGGGCGTGCGCGACCTGGCCGGTGTGCAGGAGCCGCGTGCCTACCTGACCACGGTGGCCAAGGGCGTGCTCGTCAACTGGTACAAGCGCCAGGCGCTGGAGCGCGCCTACCTCGAAGCCCTGGCCGCCTTGCCCGAGCCCGTGGCGCCTTCGCCCGAGCAGCGCGCCCTGGTACTGGAGACCCTGCACGAGATAGACGCCATGCTGGACGCGCTGCCGCCCATCGTGCGGCGCACGTTTTTGCTGTCCCAGCTGGACGGCATGAAGTACGAGGACATCGCGCAGCAGCTGGAGGTCTCGCTCACCAGCGTCAAGCGCTACATGGCCCAGGCGTTTCGCCAATGCCTGGTGGCAATGGCGTGATGGAGACGCCCCTGCAAGCGCGCGTGCTCGACGAGGCCGCCGAATGGCTGATGCGCCTGCACGACAGCGGCGCCACCGACGCCGACCGCGCCGCCTGCGAGCGCTGGCGCCAGGCCGACCCCCAGCATGCCCTGGCCTGGGAGCGCGCCGAGCGGCTGCTGGGCAAGTTGGGCGGCCTGCCTGCAGCGCTGGCCATGCCGGCGCTGGACCGGCCACGAAGCCACCGCGCCCAGCGCCGCGCCGCCGTGGCCCGGCTGGCCGCGCTGCTGGCCGTGGCGCCTGCAGGCTGGCTGGTATGGAGTGCGGCGGACCAGCGCGGCTGGGGCGCCGACCTGCGCACCGCCACCGGCGAGCGCCGCACCGAGCATCTGGCCGATGGCAGCCGCCTCCTGCTGGACACGGCCAGCGCGGTGGACATCCGGTTTGATGGCGCACTGCGCCTGCTCACCCTGCGCCAGGGCGCGATTTCCATAGAAACGGCGGCCGATACCGCCACGCCGCACCGCCCCTTTGTCGTGGACACCGCCCATGGCCGGCTGCGCGCCCTGGGCACCCGCTTCACCGTGCGGCAAGAGGGGGGCTGGGCGGACGGCGGCCCCGTGCGCCTGGCCGTGACCGAGGGCGCCGTGGAGGTCACGCTGCGCGGCGCCGCCAGCCCGGCGCTGGTCGTTCAAGCCGGTCAGCAAACGGTATTGCGAGCGGGGGATGTGACCTCGCCCCAGCCCCTGCAGCCCGAGGCCACGGCCTGGACCCACGGCATGCTGATGGCCGACGCCATGCCGCTGGCCGCGTTCTGCGCCGAACTGTCGCGCTACCGGCCCGGCCTGCTGCAGTGCGCGCCCGAGGTGCGCGCCCTGCGCGTGTCCGGCTCCTTCCCGCTGGGCGATACGGACCGGACGCTGACCATGCTGGCCTCCACCTATCCCGTCGACGTGCAGACGCGCATGCGCGGCTACTGGATCACCGTGGTCGCCAGGAACTAAAAAAATCGAGGCAGGGTGACACTTTTTCGGATCTCGGCTGGCAACGGGGAAAGAGCTTCTTTCTTCACCGCCTCCAAGGACCGATTTCCATGCCTGCCGTACCCATGCCGCATCCCGTCTTCCATCCCCTGGCGCATGCCGCCCGCCTGGCCCTGCTGGGCATGGCATTGGCCGCAGGCGCCGGGCAGGCGGCCGAACCGGCACCTGCTCCCACACCCGCTCCCGCAGCCCAGACCTACCAGATCGCGCCCGGGCCGCTGGGCCGCACGCTGGCTGGCGTGGCCACGGCGGCGGGCATTTCGCTGTCCTTCGATCCTGCGCTGACCGAAGGGCTCACCAGCCCGGCCCTGTCCGGCCACTACGCGCCGCAGCAGGCGCTGCAGCGCCTGCTGGCCGGCAGCGGGCTGGACATGGTGGCGCGCAGCGATGGCAGCTACACGCTGCGCAGGCAGGCCGCACCGGCCGGCGCTGGTGCCGGTTCCACCACGGTCCTGAACGAAGTGCAGGTGACGGCCCGCGCCGAGCGCAGCGCCACCAGCGAAGGCACGGGCAGCTACGTGGCCCGCGCGGTCACGGTGGGCAAGGGCGAGCAGGCGATCAAGGACATCCCCCAGTCCATCAGCGTGATCACGCGCCAGCGCATGGACGACCAGAACCTCCACACCGTGGACGACGTGCTGGCCAGCACCACGGGCATCACCATGTACGACAGCCCCATGGGCGGGCGCTATGTCTACTCGCGCGGCTTCCGCGTGGATACCTACCAGTTCGATGGTGTGAACCGCGCCTTCTACTACCCGCAGGCCGACAACTTCACCAGCAACGCCGCCACGCTGGACCGCGTGGAAGTGGTGCGCGGTGCCACGGGGCTGCTGCAGGGGGCGGGCTCTCCCAGCGCGGCCATCAACATGGTGCGCAAGCGCCCCCTGGCAGAGCGCCAGCTGGAGGTATCGGCCAGTGTGGGTTCCTGGAACAACCTGCGCAGCGAGATCGATGCCACGGGCCCGCTCAACGAGACCGGCACGCTGCGCGGGCGCGTGGTCGCCAGCCTCAACAGCCGTGACTATTTCTACGACGTGGCCAGCAGCCGCACCGGCGTGCTCTACGGCGTGCTGGAGTACGACCTCAGCTCCCAGACCCGGCTGACGGTGGGCGCCACCCACGAGCGGCTGCGCTCCACGCCGTTCTTCCAGGGCCTGCCGCGCTATGCCGACGGGGCGGACCTGCGGCTGCCGCGCTCCACCTTCCTGGGCGCGGACTGGAACCGCTGGGACAGCGAGCAGACATCGCTGTTTGCCGAGCTGCAGCATCGCTTCAACGCGGACTGGACCGTCAAGGCCACGGCAGGCTACACCCGGGAAAAGCACGACATGAAGTACGCCTTCGCCCTGGGGGCCATCAATTCCGCCACGCTGGCGGGCAACGAGATGTATGCCGGCCTGTTCGATGTCACCACCGACAACAAGACCCTGGACGTGGCGGTGGACGGCAAATTCGACGCCTTCGGCCGCCGGCATTCGCTGAGCTTTGGCGCCAACACGGGCCGCATGGTCAACGACAGCGACTATTCGCTGATCCGCATGGGCCTGCCCAACAACGTGTTCGACCCGAGCGCCGCCATCCGCGAGCCGTCCCGCGCGGAATTCCTGGCCAACCGCTATCGAGGCGATGAAAGCCGCACCCGCATGACCCAGTCCGGCGCCTATGGCGTGGCGCGGCTGGGCCTCACCGATGCGCTGACCCTGATCGGCGGCGCCCGCGTCACCCGCTTCACGGGCAGCAGCAACTACCGCAACACGGGCGAGGCCTACAACGACCCGTACAAGGAAAGCGGCGTCATCACGCCCTATGGCGGCCTGGTCTATGCGCTCAATGACCAGTGGTCGGCCTATGCCAGCTACTCCGACATCTTCCAGGCCCAGAACGCCGTGACGGCGGCCGGCGACCTGCTGGCTCCCATCAAGGGGCGCAATCTGGAAGTGGGCATGAAGGGTGAATTGCTGGACGGCAGGGTGAACGCGGCCGTGGCCCTGTTCCGCATCGACCAGAAGAACCGCGCCGAAGAGGACCTGGTCAACCCCTGCTCGGCCAGCACCTACTGCTATGTCTCCGTGGGCAAGGTCCGAAGCCAGGGGCTGGATGCCGAGATCAGCGGCGAGGTGGCGCGCGGCTGGCAGCTGTTTGCCGGCTACACCTTCAGCCATTTCAAGTACCTGGACAACACCTCCAATGCCGGCGTGGAGTTCGCCAGCACCTACACGCCCAAGCACATGCTGCGGGTCTGGAGCGACTACCGCCTGCCGGGCGAATGGAGCGCCTGGAACGTGGGCGGAGGCGTCAACTTCCAGACCGCCAGCTCGCGCGCGGTGGGCGCCATCACCGATGTGCAGCCAGCCTATGCCGTGTGGTCTGCCCGCCTGGGCTACCGGATCGACCGCAACTGGTCCGTGGCACTGAGCGTGGCCAACCTGTTCGACAAGACCTACTACCAGACCATAGGCGCGCCGGCCTGGGGCAATGTCTACGGCGCGCCGCGCAGCGCGACGCTCACCCTGCGCGGCAGGTTCTGAAACACTGCCAGGAGGAACGGACTGCAGCAGCAGGCGGCAGAGCAGGGCCGCAAGAGGGTTGCAGTTGCCTATAATTGAGAATTATTCTCAATCTCGGGTCGCCGCGTGTCCAGCCCATCGCCTTCCTTGTCCGCCCATGTCGAATCCCTGTACCTGGCCCACCACGGCTGGCTGCAGGGCTGGCTGCGCAAGAAGGTGGGCAATGCCTTCGACGCGGCCGATCTGGCGCAGAGCACCTTCCTCAAGGTGCTGGGCGCCAAGGGGCTGGACCAGCTCCAGGAGCCGCGCGCCTACCTGACCACCATTGCGCGCAACCTGCTGATCAACCAGGTGCGGCGCCGCGCCATCGAGCAGGCCTATCTCGATGCCCTGGCCGCCATGCCCGAGCCCGTGGCGCCGCCGCCCGAGGTCCGGCTCATGGTGCTGGAGACCCTGGTGGAGATAGATCGGCGCCTGGGCCGCCTGCCCGCGCTGGCCAAGCAGGCCTTCCTGCTGGCCCAGCTCGAAGGTCTCGGCCATGGCGAGATCGCTGCCGAGCTGGGCATCTCCATCTCCACCGTCAAGCGGCATCTGGCCAAGGCGGCCATGCGCTGCTTCTTCCCGGAGTAGGCGGCATGCAGGCGTTCCCTTCCGCTTCTTCCCCCATTTCTGCCGAAGTGGCCCGCCAGGCCGTGCAATGGTGGCTGCAGCTGAACTCCGGCCAGGCCCAGGCCCGGCAGCACGATGGCCTGCAGCGCTGGCGTGCGGCCAGCCCCGAGCATGAGGCCGCCTGGCAGCGCATCGAATCCATGGGCAGCCAGATGGCCGGCATCCCCATGCCGCTGGCGCGGGCCGCATTGGCCGCACCCGGCTCGGCCGGCAGGCGTCGTGCGGTGCAGGCGCTGGCCGTGCTGCTGGTCTCGGGCGCAGGCTCCGCGGCCGTCGTGCGCTCGCAGGCCTGGCGCGGCTGGACGGCCGACCAGGTCGCGGCCGTAGGCGAGCAGCGCCGGCTGCCGCTGCCCGATGGCGGCAGCGTGGTGCTCAACAGCGGCAGCGCCCTCAACCTGCGCTACGGCGCGGCCGAGCGCGTGCTGGAGCTGGTGCGTGGCGAAATCCTCGTGCAGACCGCGCCGGACAGCCTGCACCGTCCCTTCATCGTGCAGACCGCCATGGGCGCCGTCCAGGCCCTGGGCACGCGCTTCACGGTGCGCGAGCGCGCGTCCGGCATCGAAGTGGGCGTGCTGCAAGGCGCCGTGCAACTGCGGCCCGCGCATGCCCCGCATGCCGCGCAGCGCATAGCTGCGGGAGAGCAGGGCACGTTCACGGCCCAGCAGGCCGTGCACTCCGGCGCGCTGGACACGGCGGCCAGCGCCTGGGCCGAAGGCATGCTGGTGGCCTCGCGCATGCGGCTGGAGGATTTCCTGGCCGAGCTGGGCCGCTACCGGCGCGGGCGCCTGGGCTGCGACCCGGCCGTGGCCGGCCTGCACGTCTCCGGCGCCTATCCGCTGGCCGACACCGACCGCGTGCTGGCCGCGCTGACTTCCTCGCTGCCCGTGGAAATCCATTCCTTCTCGCGCTACTGGGTGATGGTGCGGCCTGCGGCGCCGCACAAGGCATGAAGGCCTTCGCCTCTCTTTTGAAAAAAATTTGAGCTGATTTGCCGGCGATGGCTGTCAACAGAGACAGGAGCGCACCGCAGCGTGCGCCAACGCTTCTCTACAACCATTGCAACAAGGCCTTTCCATGCGCCCTCAGACCATGCGCCAGAACTCCATGCGGCAGACTGCCGCCTCCACCGTCCGCCCATCCCCGGCGGCCCCGGCATTACGTCCGGTGGCGCTGGCGCTGCAGGTGCTGTGCGCTGGCACGCTGGCGGGGCTGGCTGCCGCAGGCGCCCTGGCTCCGGCACAGGCCTGGGCGCAGCCGGCTGCCGGTGCTTCGCAGCAACGCCAGTACGACATTGCCGCCGGCCCGCTGGAAAGCGTGCTCAACCAGCTCGGGCGCGAGGCCGGCGTGCTGGTCACCTTCGGCTCGGCCGTCACCGAAGGCTTGCGCAGCGGCGGCGTGAGCGGGCGCTTCACCGTGGAGCAGGCACTGGACCGCGCCTTGCTGGGCACGCCGCTGGCGGCCGTGCGCTCGGCCGGTGGGGGCTACACCCTGCGCGAGATGCCCGTGGTGCCTGCCACCTCCGGCGCGGCGGGTGCTGCGGGTGCTGCGGGTGCGGCAGGTGCGCCGTCCTCCCAGACACTCCGGACCGTGCTGGTCACGGCCTCTGCCCAGGCCAGCCCCACCACCGAAGGCTCGGGCTCCTACACCACGCCGGCCACGGCGGCGGCCACGGGCCTGAGCCTGTCGCTGCGCGACACGCCGCAGTCCGTCAGCGTGCTCACGCGCCAGCAGATCGAGGACCAGGGCCTGCTATCGCTCAACGACGCCATGCGCAGCGTCACCGGCATCCATGTCGTTAGCTCGGACAGCGACCGCTCGGACTTCTACTCGCGCGGCTTCTACGTGGACAACCTGCAGTACGACGGCGTGCCCACCTCCATCGGCCTGTCGTTCTACGGCGAATCGGGCAACGACACCACCATCTATGACCGCGTCGAAGTGGTGCGCGGCGCCACGGGCCTGCTCACGGGCGCGGGCAATCCGTCGGCCTCCATCAACATGGTGCGCAAGCACGCCAACAGCAAGGTGTTCACGGGCTCGGCCTCGGCCAGCGTGGGCTCGTGGAACCACCATCGCGGCACGGTGGACCTGTCCATGCCGCTGACGCAGGACGGCCGCATCCGCGCACGCGTCGCAGGCATGGCCGAAGAGCGCGACTCCCATTTGGATCTCTACCACGCGCGCAAGCAGGTCTTCTACGGCGTGATCGACGCCGACCTCACGCCCGACACCACACTCAGCGTGGGCGCCGACTACCAGGCCAACCGGCCCACCGGCTCGACCTGGGGCGGTCTGCCGCTGGTCTTCACGAACGGCATGCCGGCCGACTGGAGCACCTCCAAGACCACGGCCGCGAACTGGACGCGCTGGAACAGCACCAACAAAAGCATCTTCGCCAATCTGCAGCACCGCTTCGGCAACGACTGGAAGCTCAAGGCCAACTTCGTGCACCGCGACAGCGCCTACGACGCCAAGCTGCTGTACCTCATGCGCCAGCCCGACATCACCACCGGCCTGGGCATGGCGGCCCTGCCCAACTACTCCGAATACAGCTTCCAGCAAAACAGCGCCGACCTGCAGGTGACGGGCGGCTGGGAACTGGGCGGGCGCCGCCATGAGGCCGTGGTCGGCCTGACCAGCAGCCGTGCCCGCGAACACAAGGCCGGCCATGCGCGCACCAGCCCCCTGCAGGACGTGGGCAACTACTACCAATGGGACGGCTCCTATGCCGAGCCCACCTGGGGGCCGCTGACCACCAGCAGCCTGGACCACACGCGCCAGGACGCGCTGTACGGCGCGCTGCGCCTGTCGCTGGCCGATCCGGTCAAGCTCATCGTGGGCGGGCGCCAGAGCAGCTGGAAGGTGCGCAGCCTGAGCGAGAACCGCTCGCACGATGTCTTCATCCCCTATGCCGGCGTCGTCCTGGACCTGAGCGAAGGCTTCTCGGC
This sequence comes from Delftia sp. WY8, assembly GCF_018437695.1. NCBI lineage: Bacteria > Pseudomonadati > Pseudomonadota > Betaproteobacteria > Burkholderiales > Comamonadaceae > Delftia > Delftia sp. WY8. Next base: position 595,552 of record NZ_CP049795.1, on the reverse strand, counting down.
CTATGCCAGCTACACCGACATCTTCCAGCCCCAGAACTACCGCGACCGCGGCGGCAGCTACCTGGACCCCGTGGCGGGCAAGAGCTTCGAGATCGGCATCAAGGGCGAGCACCTCAACGGCAGGCTCAACAGCTCGCTGTCCGTCTTCCGCATCCAGCAGGACAACGTGGCCCAGCTGGACGAAGGCCAGGTCGTGCCCGGCACCACCGACTTCGCCTACTACGGCGCCAAGGGCGTGACCAGCAAGGGCTTCGAGGCCCAGGTCTCGGGCGAACTGGCCACGGGCTGGAACCTGTCGGCCGGCATTGCCCACACCGTCGCGCGTGACGCCCAGGGCCTGGCCATCAACGCCTGGGCGCCCAAGACCCAGGCCCAGCTGTTCACTTCCTACCGCCTGCCCGGTGGATGGAATCAGCTCACCGTGGGCGGCGGCCTGCAATGGCAAAGCCGCACCCGCGCCAGCGTCTTCGTGGCGGGCAATGACCTGGTCTTCGAGCAGAAATCCTTCGCCACCGCCAGCCTCATGGCGCGCTATGCCTTCAGCCCCAGGCTCTCGCTGCAGCTGAACCTGAACAACCTCTTCAACAAAAAGTACTACGTCAACATCGACGGCCAGGGCCAGTTCGGCACGCCGCGCCAGGCCATGGCGGTGTTGAACTACAAGTTCTGAGTGGTTGCGTTGGGGCGGGGCGCATTCCGTTGCGCCACAGCCCCACGCCGGCCCCTTTTCCGCCCCATTCCTCCCTTTGGGCCGCAGAAACAGACTATTCCTAGAGACAAGCACGCCGCAGCTGCCTAGATTGACCGGCAACCCGGACACAGGCTTGCCTCCACCAGCTCCCCGCCAGACGCATGGCCGCCTCCTGCCCGAGATTCCTAAAAATCCCGAGGGAGAAACTCACATGCACCCACGGCACACGCTGCTGCGCAGCGCCTTGCTATGCATTGCCGCACTGCTGGCCCAGGCCACGCCCACCCTGGCGGCTGCCGCCCCCAACCTGGGCGGCGGCTCCGGCAAATGCGACCCCACCGTGCAAAGCTGCGCCCCCGGCACGGGCGGCGGCATCGACCTCGGCGGTGGCGGTGGCGGCTCGGGCGGCGGCACCTGCACCCCCACGCCCGGCGGCAGCCCCTGCGGCGGCGCCGGCCCCGCCACCCAGGGCAACTCCAGCAGCACCCACCAGGGCGCAGGCAACCCCATCCACCTCATCAACGGCAACAAATACCAGCGCGAAGTGGACATGCCCGCCTTGCCCGGCGTGCTCGGCCTGGAGGTCGTGCGCCACTACAACAGCAGCTACAGCCGGGCCTACGTGCCGCCAGGCCTGCTCGGCCGCGGCTGGCTGCTCAGCTACGAGGCCCGCCTGTACGACCACCCCACCAACCTGCAGATCGTGCAGGCCGACGGCACCCGCATCATCTTCAGCAAGCTGCGCGAGCACCCCAGCCTGTGCGCCAGCGAGCAGCCGGGCAACGGCATCGTGCGCATCGAAGGCACGGATACAAAGGGCACCAAGGAAACCACGCCCGGCCAGGAACGGCACTACACCTGGCAGTGGATGGACGGGCGCGAGCTGCGCTTCAACCACCGGGGGCGCCTGACCCGCATCAGCCTGCCCTCGGGCGAACAGGTCCGCCTGGACTACAACGCCAAGGGCAACCGCCTGCTCAAGGTCACCGACCCGCAGGGGCGCAGCCTGCGCCTGCACTACGCCCAATCTTCGGGCGAGGACAGCTTCACCGGCGTGCAGGCCATTGACACCCCGCTGGGCCGCATCGGCTACCGCCACGGCAGCGCACCGTTGCCCGGCAGCACCCAGCCCCAGGCCAAGCTGAACGCCAGCCTCGTGCAGGTCAGCCTCCCGTCGGCCGATGGCCAAGCCCCGGTCCAGCGCCACTACCACTATGAGGACCCGCGCCACCCCACCTTGCTCACGGGCATCAGCGTCCAGGGCCAGGGCAGCGACGGCAAGCCCATGGACGAGCGCATCGCCAGCTACGCCTACGGCGACACCGGCCGCGCTATCTTGAGCGTGCGCGGCCCGCCGGACAGCCACCAGGAAAAAGTCACCCTGGACCTCAGCCAGCCCTGGAAGAACACCCTCACCAACAGCCTCGGGCAAACAACCACCTACCACTACGACACCATCGGCGGGCAATGGCGATTGCTTGAAGTGCGCGGCCCGGGCTGCGCCAGCTGCGGCCCCGGCGACATGCGCTACCGGTACGACGCGCAAGGGCGCCTGACCGACGCCACGCGGCTCGATCCCGCAGGCCGCCCGCTGGAAGGCACGCGCACCGAGCTGGACCCCTTCGGCCGCCCGCTGGCCGTGTACCGCATTCCCTACACACAAGGCCAAGCCCGGGCCCCGCAGTTGCAGGTGCGCTACGGCTACGGCAAGGACCCCTGGAAGCAATACGCGCCCGAACTCATCGCCCGGCCCAGCGTCGTGCCCGGGCGCGAACACCAGATCCGCATCCGCTACAACAGCAGCCGCCAGCCGCTGCAGATCACCGAGGCGGGCTTCAGCCCATTGGATGCCCAGGGCCAGCCCGCAGGCAATGCGGACGGCGCCATGCCCATCGAACGCAGCACGCGCTACCGCTACACCGAGATCAACGGCCGCAGCGTGCTGGTGGACATCGACGGGCCGCTGCCCACCTCGCTGGCAGGCTATGACGACGGAAGCCCGGCGCAGAACGACCTCACGCGGCTGCGCTGGGACCGCAGCGGCAGCCACGTCACGCGCGTGCTGCAGCCCGATGGCACCGCCGTGGCGCTGGAGCATGACCAGGCCGGGCGCATCACGACCCGCACCGAAGACGACGGCGTGCGGCGCCTTCAGCGCCAGATGCGCTACAGCGCCCTGTCCGCCAACGCCCTGCAGGCCGAAGAAATCACCACCAGCGGCTGGCTGCTGGACGCCGACGGCCAGCCCCGCGCCAGCAGCCGGCTGAGCCTGAATCCATACCGCATCCGCCACGACGCCCTGGGCCGCCCCAGCCAGGCCATCGACACGGCAGGCCGCAGCATCACCTGGGCCTACCAGGGCAGCACCCAGGCTAGGCTCGATGGCCTGGGCAACCGGGGCCAGATCGAGCGCGACAGCGAAGGCCGCATCAAGCGGCTGGGCCTGTACCGCGAAGGCCAGGACCTCCCCGAACGTGCGGCCTACTACGGCTGGAATGCGCAAGGGCGCCTGAGCCACCGCCTCCTGCCCGATGGGCGCCTGGACAGCTACACCTACGGCGACGCGGGCGAGCTGCTCCAGCACACCGATGGCGACGACACCCGCACGCGCTGGCTGGACAACGGCAGTCTCCATGCCAGCCTGTCGCAAACGCCCGATGGGGCGGTACGGCTGGCATTGCAAGGCCCGGCCAGCGCGGCGATGGAGCAGATCACCAGCAAATCCCGGAGCACCCAACCCGCCGAACGCCGCCAGGCCCTGCACGACGACTTCGGCCGCACCGTCTGGCTCCAGCTTGCCGATCATGGCCGCCAAAGCGCACGCTACAACGAAGCCGATCAATTGCTGGTGCACACCCGCGCCGACGGCAGCAGCACCCACTACCAATACGCCCCCAGCGGGCGTCTGCTGGCCAAGCGCTACGAAGCGGCGCCCGGGGCAGATCGTCGCTCTTCCTCGCAAACCCTGCTGCACTACCAGGGCCGGCTGCTGCAGACCATCGACAGCAACTGGCAGCGCGAGTCCATCGAATACGACGCCCTGGGCCGCCCCGTGGCACGCACCATTGGGCTGGCCACGCCCGACGGCCAGGCCGAGCATGCCTATCGCACCGCCACGCGCTATGGCCCGGACGGCCGGGTCCACAGCCGCACCCTGGCCGATGGCCGCGTGCTCGTCACCCGGCGCGGCCCCGCCAGCGAAGGCGCCAGCTTGCAAGGGCTGCAACTGCAAAGCGCTTGGGTGGCCGGCCTGCTGCAGGCCAGCGACCACTGGCTGGGCGCCGGCGCCACAGGCTTGCTTGAACGCCTGCTGCCCGCGCAGACGGTGGTCGGCGACATCCAAACGGACGCCTTCAACGGCCTGCAGCACTACACGGCAGGCAATGGCCTGGCCACCTCGCGCCAATACGACATTGCCGGGCGCCTCACGCAGCAGACCACCGGGCAAGGCACATCGCAAGGCACATCACAAGGCACATCACAAGGCAGCGCACCCATCCTCAGCCAGCGCTACCGCTACGGCGTGGGCCCGCGCATACGCGCCATCGAGCAGGAGGGGCCACCAGCGGGCCTGCACAAGACCGACTACCGCTACCAGGGCTTCGGCAGACTGGTGCAGGACAACGCACCGTCAGCACCAGCGCCCGTGCAGCGCGACAGCCAGGGCCGCACCGTCCAGGACGCATTGCACCGCTACACCTACACCGAGGCAGGACAGCTCCAGGGCATCAGCGACCACCAGGACCGGCCCATCGCCAGCTACCGCTACAACAGCCTGGGCCAGCGCGTGGGCAAGACCGTGCACCAGGGCGATGGGCAAACGCACAGCCACTACCTGTGGCAGGACAACCGGCTCGTCGCGGAAATGGATGGCGAAGGCCGCATCACCAGCCAGTACCTGTACCTGAACGAGGGGACTCGCACCCTGCCCATCGCCAAGCTGGAATCCGCGCACAACCGGGACAACGCCAGCGGCAAGGCGCGCATGCTGCACATCCACAACGACCACCGGGGCAGTCCGCAGGCCATGACGGACGCAGGCCAGCGCGTGGTCTGGCGTGCCCGCCAGACGCCCTGGGGAGCGCCGGCCATGCATCAGGCCGGCCACACAAGCCTGCCCCGGCAGCAGGCCGTGCTCAACCTGCGCCTGCCGGGCCAGTACTTCGACGAGGAAAGCGGACTGCACGACAACTGGCACCGCAGCTACGACCCGGCCAGCGGCCGCTACCTGCAGCCGGACCCGCTGGGCTACCCGGACGGGCCCGATGCCTACCTGTATGCCGGCGGCGACCCGCTCAACCGCATCGATCCCACCGGGCTGTACCAGGAGGACATGCACTACTACATGGTCTTCTTCCTGGCCCTGGCAGCCGGCCTGGACTACGAACCTGCGCGCATCACGGCGCTGGCTTCGCAGTACGTGGATGACAACCCCATCACCAAGCCGCTGGACGATGCCAACACCCTCACCACGGTGGGCTCGATCTTCAAGAACCACCGGCAACTGCTGTGGTACCACTTCACGCTGTCCGACGACAAGGGCACCACGCTGCCCCAGTACGCCAACGACAACGTCAACAGCGTGGTGGGCAACCTGAGCCCGCAACTGAACAACCTGCTCAACGCCAGCCGCCTGGGCAACCCGGCCCAGCCTTGCGCCGAATACCAGTTCCTGGGCGAATTCCTGCACTCCTACCTGGACACCTTCAGCCACCGGGACAAGGACAACCGGCCGTTCGATGCCATCAGCGTGAAGCTGGGCATAGGGCATGGGTTTGCGGGGTCCGAGCCGGATTACACCTATGACGAGGACATGCCAATACTGGGGAATATGCCTGACCCAGAGGTGCCTTATTGGGACAAGCGGGAGTATCGATCGCTGCAAGGAGAGAAGGCGGTTTATGAGTTTCTGACGCGGTATGGGAGCAAGCCGTCGGTCAGTTTTAAAGAGATAGAAAAAGTGCTGGAGAGATTCAATGCAATTCGCGAAAGTGGTGGCAACTCACCAGCTAAAATTGGCATGCTTCAAGAGACGATTAATAAATATATCCAAGATGGAAAAATAAAACCTGAAAAAGACAAAAGCGTTTCTACTGATGCCAAGATAAATTTCTCTGAAAAGTACCTAGATCAATATAACGAAGAAACCGCCAAGAAGAACAGGGAGAAATATCTTGGCGGACTCGCTGGTCAAGAGAAAAATTATCCTGGAGTATGTTTGCCAAGAAGTCCTATATGCAAGTCCGTTTAACCATGGTCTCTTTTTTATTGGTACTGCAACCTCATGCATATGCAGTAGACACTTTGGGCACTCACGAATCAGGTAATGGAACGAAAATCCAAAATGCAAAAAATATCAGAGAAACACCCTTGCCTTCAGGCTGCAAAGCAGTGAGATACACAGGTGGATATATATCAATCAAGGAGGCATTTGAAGGCTCGGGTCGCCATTGCGTAGTGCATAATTTTACTCAAAGAAAAGTTAGAGATTTAATAGATTGGAGTATTCGAGGATCTCCCACCGATGAAATTGGCAGAGGAAGTGTTTTAACTTTTTACAAAAACACAAATGCCGACTTGGATTTGCAAGGCCATGAAATTTCAGGAGCACCTTTTGAGAATACTCGCGGAGTTGGTCTCCTTGGGAAAAATCTAGCATTCCTACGTGTGCATCATGGAAAAATAGAAACCCCTGGACCAAGGGGTTTGGGTGTGGATATGGCACCCAATATTTCTGCGTGGAAAAGAATAAAAGAATTGACTGAGGATTTTCCAGTCACGCAAACAACCGACTGGAATATCAAAATCAAGGAGTTCAACGAAATCCCCTGGAACTACACCCCACCCACCTTCTACACAGCAGAAAACCTCCAAATCAAAGCCGGCGGCCGCGCCATCATCATGGCGGGCTCCGACAACGTGGTGCGCAACAACACCATCGAGGTCGATGGCCGCACCGCCGTCTATCTGTACGGCCCGCGCTCGCTGGTGGAGGGCAATACCTTCATCGTGCACATGGACCCGCGCGACAAGGCGCCGCTGCCCGCCATCCTCAAGCTGCGCGATGCCGATGGTTCCATCATCCGCAACAACCGCTTCATCGTGAAGCGCAGCGGGCTGTTCAGGAAGAAGGAAGAGGAACCCCAGGCCGGCATCAACCTGCTGGAGTCCAAAGGCGTTGTGATCGAAGGCAATGTGTTTGAAGAGATCACATTGCCGGTGCGCAAGGATGCAGCCAGTACCACAACGGAGAGTGGAAACATTTCAAAAGGCAGCCCCTGATGGAATGGAGGTATTCGACGGCCATATGCGGCAACCCACTCAACCGGATCGATCCCACCGGGCTGTACTAGGAGGACATGCACTACTAAATGGTCTTCTTCCTGGCCCTGGCGCCGGCTTGGACTACGAGCGGGGGCGCGCATCACGGCGCTGGCTTCGCAGTACGTGGATGACAAACCCATCACCAAGCCGCTGGACGATGCCAACACCCTCACCACGGTGGGCTCGATCTTCAAGAACCACCGGCAACTGCTGTGGTACCACTTCACGCTGTCCGACGACAAGGGCACCATGCTGCCCCAGTACACCAACGACAACGTCAACAGCGTGGTGGGCAACCTGAGCCCGCAACTGAACAACCTGCTCAACGCCAGCCGGCTGGGCAACCTGGCCCAGCCCTGTGCCGAATACCAGTTCCTGGGCGAATTCCTGCACTCCTACCTGGACACCTTCAGCCACCGGGACAAGGACAACCGGCCGTTCGATGCCATCAGCGTGAAGCTGGGCATAGGGCATGGGCTTGCGGGGTCCGAGCCGGATTACACCTATGACGAGAACATGCCAATACTGGGGAATATGCCTGATCCAGAGTTGCCTTATTGGGACAAGCGTGAGTATCGATCGCTGCAAGGAGAGAAGGCGGTTTATGAGTTTTTGACGGCGTATGGAACTAGGCCTGCGCTGGGGTTTGAGGAGATCAGGAATGTGCTCGAGAGATTCAATGCAATTAGAGAGGAAGGGAAAGAATTTCCAGAGAAGATCGATTTCCTGCAAAAATCCGTTAATAGATTCATTGCCAATGGTAAATTAAATCCGAAAGGAAAGAATGACAAAGAAAATAAAGAAATAAATTTTCTTGATAAGATGAGCGAAAAATATGATAAAGATCAGGCGCAAATCAATAGAGAGATTTTTCTAGGAGATCTTATCGGACAGGAAGAAAAATACCCAGGGGTTTGCCTTCCGGGGAGCAGCGTATGCAAAGAGGTATGATCACTCTATTCTTGATGCTTAATTCCGTACTATTGATTGAATGTCATTCAAATCAAAAAAAACAGCTAACAACAGAAGAATGGGCGGAGCGTCGTCACCCACCTAGCGATACTTCCCCCCTACCGGAAGGGTGCAAAGCGATTAAATATCTCGGAGGCTATTATCCCATAGCAGCGGCTATTGGAGGCAATGGCCGTTATTGTGTAATTCATGATTTTATACAGCGAAAGGCCATTGATTGGATAGAGGGTGGAATAGAGCATGGTTCACCCACGGATAGTCAAGGTGATGGTAGCGTACTGACTTTTTACAAAAACAGTCTATCTGAATTAGATTTGAGAGAACATCTAATCTCCGGTAGACCATTTAAGAATGTAAATGGAATAGGAATATTGGGTAATGATCAAGTTTTTTTAAAAGTTCATAACGGAAAAATAGAGACTCCTGGGGGTTTTGGCATAGGTGTTGAGATGGCGCCAAATATTATGATAAATAAAAGAATGAAAATGCTGACAGAAGACACTGCTGTTACAAAAGAATCCAACTGGAACCCGGAAACCGAGGCTTTTAACAAAATCCCTTGGGATTATTTCCCACCCACCTTCTACACAGCAGAAAACCTCCAAATCAAATCCGGCGGCCGCGCCATCATCATGGCGGGCTCCGACAACGTGGTGCGCAACAACACCATCGAGGTCGATGGCCGCACCGCTGTCTACCTGTACGGCCCGCGCTCGCTGGTGGAGGGCAATACCTTCATCGTGCACATGGACCCGCGCGACAAGGCGCCGCTGCCCGCCATCCTCAAGCTGCGCGATGCCGATGGTTCCATCATCCGCAACAACCGCTTCATCGTGAAGCGCAGCGGGCTGTTCAGGAAGAAGAAAGAGGAACCCCAGGCCGGCATCAACCTGCTGGAGTCCAAAGGCGTTGTGATCGAGGGCAATGTGTTCGAGCAGGTCGCATTGCCGGTGCGCAAGGATGCGGCCAGTACCACGGCTGAGAGCGGCAACACCTCGCAGGGCGGCAGGTGATGGGTGCTGGGTCGGCATCACCGTGGCAACGCAGCGCAGGCCAACCGTTAGAATGCAAATGAGAATTGATCTCATATTTCGGGCCAGCCGCCCACGCATTCCTCCTCCGCGCCATGCCTGCCGCCGAAACCTCCCTTCACCGCGAAGTCGCCACGCTCTACACCGACCACCACGGCTGGCTGCAGGGCTGGCTGCGCAAGAAGCTGGGCGATGTGCACCAGGCGGCCGATCTGGCGCACGACACCTTTGTGCGCCTGCTGGCGCGCGACGAGCCTGTGCAGGCGCGTGAGCCGCGCGCCTTCCTGACCACGGTGGCGCAGCGCGTGCTGGCCAACCACTACCGGCGCCAGCAACTGGAGCGCGCGTATCTGGAGGCGCTGGCCCAGGCGCCGCAGTCCTTTGCCATCTCGCCCGAGGAGCGCGCGCTGCTGCTGGAGGCGCTGGACGAGATCGACCGCATGCTCGACGGCCTGCCCGCTCCCGTGCGGCGGGCCTTTCTGATGGCCCAGCTGGACGGCATGAAGCAGGCCGACATTGCGCGCGAGCTGGGCCTGTCGCTGACCACCATCAAGCGCTACCTGGTGCAGGCCGGCATGCACTGCTATTTCGCGGTGGGTGCATGACGGCGCCGGGAGCCGGCCTGCCGCCCGAGGTAGCGCGCAGCGCCATCGAGTGGTGGCTGAAGCACCAGGAGGGCGGCCTGTCCGATGAGTTGGCCCGCGAATGGCAAGCCTGGCAGGCCTGGCGCGCGGCCGATCCGCTGCACGAGCAGGCTTGGCAGCGCATCACTGCAGTCAACCAGCGGCTGGCTGGGCTGGTGGCGCCGCCGCAATCACCGATAGCCCGGGCTGCGCTGGCTCCGCGTGGTTCCGCTCGCCGGCGCGTGATCCGGTCCCTGGCCGTTGCGGCCTTTGGTGCCGGCATTGCCTGGCAGATGGAGCAGCGCCTGCCCTGGCAGGGCTGGGTGGCCGATGCACGCACGGCGCGGGGCGAGCGTCGGCAGATGGCGTTGCCGGACGGCACGCAGATCGTGCTCAACGGCGCCAGCGCGCTGGACATCGAATACGGTCCCCGGCACCGCCGTCTGCGCCTGCTGCAGGGCGAGGTGCTGGTCACCACGGCCAAGGACACCGAGCAGCCCGCCCGGCCCTTTGCCGTGCAGACCACTGCGGGCGAGGCGCTGGCCCTGGGGACACGGTTTTCCGTGCGTGCGCTCGCGGATGGTGATTTCCAGGTGGGTGTGTTCGAGGGTGCCGTGCGCCTGACCCCCCGGCTGGCCGGCCAGGGTGTGCTGGTGGTCAGTGCGGGCGAGCAGGCCACGCTGCGGGCCGATGGCGTCTCGCCAGCCACCGCCGTGCATGAGGACAGCACCGCCTGGACCGAGGGCATGCTGGTGGCGCGCGGCATGCCGCTGGCCCGGATGCTGGAGGCGCTGCAGCCGTACAGCGATGCGGCCCTGGCCTGCGAGCCCGAAGTGGCCGACCTGCGCATCTCAGGCACCTATCCGCTGGCCGAGGTGCCGCGCGTGCTGGCCGTGATCGGTGCGCTGCCGGGACTGGAGCTGCGCTCCATGACGCGCTGGTGGGGCCGGCGCGAGGTGGTGGTGGGCAAGAAGGCGGCAGGGGCTTGAAGGGGTCTGCGCAGTTTTTTGAAGAAATCTGCGCCCGGGGTGGTCTGTTTCGAGAACTCGCGGGACATGGAGGAAGAGGGTGGCTTGCCATGCCGGGCCCGCCCATCGATTCGTCCATTCATCCGTTTGTCTTTTCCTTCCAGGCCCAGTCCTTCGCACACCATGGCATATCCCGCAGCGCCCCGGCGCTTTCCCTGCGCCTTGCGCCCCTCTGTCGTCCCGTCCCGTGGCCTGTTGCTGGCTTTGGCCTGCGCGGGGCTGGGCAGCAACCTGTGGGCGCAGGCGCCTTCGCCGTCCGTCAACACCACGGCCGCCACAGCACCTACACGCAGCTACCAGATTCCGGCGGGCACGCTGGAGGACGCGCTCAACCGCTTCGGGCGCGACTCGGGTTTGCTGCTGTCCTTCACCCAGGACCAGGTCCAGGGCCTGCGCAGCCCGGGGCTGCAGGGCAGCCACACCGCGCAGGCCGGCCTGGCCGCGCTGCTGCAGGGCACGGGGCTGGAGGCGGCGGTGCAGCCGCAAGGCGGCTATGTGCTGCGCCAGCGCGCCGTGCCCGATGCCCGGGCGCCAGACGTTGCCCCGCGCGCGGTGTCGCTGGCCGAGGTGCGCGTGGCCGCGCGCCGCGCCGGTGACGGCACGACCGAAGGCACGGGCTCCTACACCAGCCGCGTGACCAGCATTGCCTCCAAGACGGACCAGTCGTTCCGCGAGATTGCGCAGTCGGTATCGGTGGTCACACGCGAACAGCTCGACGACCAGCGCGTGACCGATGTGACCGAGGCCCTCAAGCTCACGCCCGGCGTGGTCGTGGCCAATACCGTGGGCGACTTCTATTCGCGGGGCTTTCAGATCACCAGCATGCAGATCGACGGCGGCGCGCCGCTGGCTTTGGGCGCCTACACCTATTCGCCGCAGCAGGACATGGCCTTCTACGACCGCGTCGAAGTCATGCGCGGCGCCTCGGGCCTGCTGGGCGGCGTGGGCGATCCGGGCGGCATCATCAACCTGGTGCGCAAGAAGCCGCTGGCCCAGCGGCAGTTCAAGGCCGCGCTGTCGGCCGGCTCCTGGAGCCGGCGCGGCGTGGAGCTCGATGCCAGCGCGCCGCTGGCCGACGACGGCCGCGTGCGCGGCCGCGCCGTGCTGTCCTACCACAAGGGCGACTCCTACATGGACCTGCGCAGCAGCGAAAAGCCCTCGCTCTATGGCGTGCTGGAGGCCGACCTCACGCCAGACACCCTGCTGACCGTGGGCGGCAGCTACGGAAAGACCCATGAGAACGGCGACTATGCCGGCCTGCCGCGCTTTGCCGATGGCAGCAGCCTGGGCCTGCCGCGCCACACCAACTTCACCCAGCCCTGGGCCTATTACGACTACGAGACCAAGGAGCTGTTCGCCCAGCTCGAGCACAAGTTCGACAACCGCTGGAAGGCCAAGCTCAACGTCTCGCGCGTGGAGACCGAGCTGGACCGCTTCTGGGTCTACATGGGCGGCGCCATCAACCCGCAGACCCTGGCGGGGGCGGTCTGGCGCGGCGGCCACATCCAGTCCGGCAATACGCAGGAGGTGGTGGACCTGAGCCTGGGCGGTCCCTTCCAGCTCATGGGCCGCACGCATGAATTGCTGCTGGGCGCTGACTGGCAGCGCGTGGAAAGCTTCTGGCAAAGCGCCAATTTCACGGGCAGCGGCACCGTGGCCAGCAATCCGTTTGCTCCCAGCATCTGGACGCCTCCCACGGAAACCTACTTCAACACCCGCTACGGCCCCTGGGGCCAAAAGCAGATGGGCGGCTATGGCGTGCTGCGCCTGCATCCCACGGACAGGCTGCACCTCATCCTGGGTGCGCGCGCCAGCCGCTACGACTTCCAGCAGTCGATCTGGAACCTGGATGCGCAGGGCAACCGCACGCCCTGGTCGAACACGCCGTTCAAGGAACCCACCAAGATCACGCCCTATGGCGGGGTGATCTATGACCTGAACAGCCAGTGGTCGGCCTATGCCAGCTATTCGTCCATCTTCAAGCCGCAGGCGCTGAGCATGGCCGGCCCGGCGCCGGGCACCTCGCTGCCGCCGGTCAAGGGCGCCAGCTACGAGGCCGGCCTCAAGGGCGAGCTGATGGACGGGCGGCTGAACGCCACCTTCAGCCTCTTCAATGTGGAGCGCACGGGCACGGCCGTGGTGGACCCGCGCTACGAGACCAGCAACAGCCGCTGGAGCGGCAACTGCTGCTACCTGGCACAGGGCAAGGTCACCAGCCGGGGCTTCGACATGGAACTGGGCGGCGAGCTGCAGCCCGGCTGGCAACTGGCAGCGGGCTACACCTTCAACAACACCCGCGACCGCAGCACCGAAAAGACCTACAGCAGCATCACGCCGCGCCACCTGTTCAAGCTGTCCACGGCCTATACGCTGCCGGGCGAGCTGTCGCGCTGGAAAGTGGGCGGCAGCGCCCAGATCCAGAGCACGCACTACGTCAGCGGCACGGCACTGTCGGCGGCGGGCACGTCCGTGCCCTTTGACTTCACGCAGGGCGGCTACGCGCTGTGGAATGCCATGGTGCAGTACCGCATCGACCCGCGCTGGACGGTCACGCTGAACATCAACAACCTGCTCGACAAGACCTACTACCAGACCCTGGGCACAACGTTCAGCAACAACCTGTATGGCGCACCGCGCCACGCCATGCTCACGCTGCGCGGCAGCTTCTGAGGACGGCGGCGCAGGCGTTCGGGCCGCCGTTGTGCAGCCAGCGGCCTTGCGGGGGATCACACCACGCGCCGGGCCTCCACCTTCACATGGCCGGCCAGCAGGTCGGCGCTGTCGCGGATGGCGCGCAGCGCATGGGCCAGGGCCTGCTGGCTGTGGTGCTCCTGCGGTGCATGCACTGCCGCCAGGGCCAGTTGCGCCAGGGCCGAGATCTCGGTGCAGTTTTCCTGCACGCTGCCGTGGATCTCGGTGATGGCGCTGGTCAACTGGTGCAGGCTGGGGGGCTGTGTCCTGGTGGTGCCCTTGTCCTTCTCCTTGTCCATGGCCATGCCTCAGCCCTGCGGGCGCACCGGCTCATGGGTGCGGCAGTCGAGCAGTTGCGCCATGGCTTTGGCAGCTGCCTCGGCCGCTTCGGCGCGGCGCATCTCGGCCGCGTCTTCGAATCCGCAGCCCATGGCCTGGGCCTCGGTGCCGGCGTAGTCGGCCAGCGTCTCGGCGCTGTCGCGGATGCATTGCAGGGCGCGGGCCACCACGTCCATGTGGCGATGGCCCTTGGGCGTCTCCAGCCATGCAAGGGCCAGCTGGGCGATGGAGGAGATCTCTGCACAGCCTTGCTGCACGAGATGGTCCACCTGGGTGAGGGCATTGGACAGCTGCCGGGTGCTGTGGCTGTCCGTGGCGGATTTGGGCTGGGCGGGGGTCATGCCTGGGCCCTCCGTGTGGAAAGGGCGACGCCAAAAGAGGGCGTGCAGGCGAGTGCGAGAGAAACGGCGTTCATGGTTCCGTACTCCTGTGTGAGATTTGAAACCGCCAATTCCGCGTTTTGAAGCACGGAAAAGGTGGACGGGATGTTCAAAACACGCACACAGACGTGCGGGCAGCCTTGCGGACAGCCCCATCCCGCCCGTAACCGTTGGGACGAGCGGGTGGGAGCCCACTTGCCAGGTGTTCAGACGTGACGAGGCCTTCTTTCGGGAAGGCTCAGCCGCTGTGTGGTGAAGGTGTTTTGAAGCACCGGCCCCGTGACAGGGGGCCGGTGCGGATGATAGCGCGTGCGGCGTGCGCTAAGTCGCTTCGCGGCCCGTTGCACCTTGCCATCGCGCCCTTTCAGGGATGGCCCAGGAACCGCTGAAAGAGCCCGGCATGCATTGCTTTTATTGAGAATGATTCTTCTTTGCGCGGTTATGATCCAGCCCCATGGATTTGTCCGCCTCCTTCACCCGCGCTCTGCTTTCCGGCTTTGACCGGGCCTATGCCGACCTGGTGCGTGCCGCCACGCGCAGCACAGGCAGCCGCGAGGAGGCGGGCGACCTGGTGCACGACACCTGGCTGCGGCTGGCGGAACACGCGCGCAGCGCCCCGGCCGAGGCCGCAGACCTGGCCGGGGCCGCGAATCCGGCCCAGATGCCGCGCGACGCCACGGCCTATCTGGCCGTGATGGCCCAGCACATGGCGCTGGATGCGCACCGCCGCCGCAAGCGCCATGCCCGCTACCTGGGCGAGGCGGCAGTCCATGAACAACTGGCGCCCAGCCATGCGCCCGATGTGGCCGACTCCGTCATGTACCGCCAGGCGCTGGCCGTGCTGGAGTCCGCCTTGCACAGCCTGCCCGAGCGCTGCCGGGCCGTCTTCATCGCCCACCGCGTGCAGGGCGAGGGCCAGCCCGAGATTGCCGAGCGCCTGGGCGTCAGCCTCAACACCGTGGAGCGCGACCTGATCCAGGCCAGTGCCTGCATAGAGGATGCGCTGCACCGCTGGCGCGGTACGCGGCCTGGCAGCGCCGTTGCGCGACATGCGGGTCGGCGGCGCAGCCTGGCCGCGCTGCTGGGCGTGGCCGGTTTCGGCCTGGGCGGCAGCCTGGGCTGGCAGCAATGGCGGCACTACCGCGACACGCATGTGCAGTGGCAGGCCGGCTGGTCCAGCCTGCGCGGCCAGCAGGTGCGCCATGGCCTGCCCGATGGCTCCAGCCTGCTGCTGGACGCGCTCAGCAGCGCGCAGGTGGAGTATTTCGCCACGCGGCGCGTGGTGCAGCTGACGCAGGGCGCAGCTTTCTTCGAGGTGGAGCGGGACGAGGACCGGCCCTTCACCGTGCAGGCCGGCGGCGTGCGCGTCACCGTGCTGGGCACGCGCTTCGGCGTTGAACTGGCCACGGGCGCCCAGGGGCAGGAGCGGGTCACGGTGCAGGTGGAGTCGGGGCGTGTGCGCGTGCAATCCGATGCGGATGGCGGGCGCTTCTATGAATTGTCTGCAGGGCAGGGCCTGCGCATGGAAGGCACGGTGGCCACGCAGACCCGGGGTGATGCCGGGCAGGCGGCCTCCTGGCGGCATGGCGAGCTGGTGTTTGCCGACGCCACGCTGGGCGAGGCCCTGGCGCGGCTGTCACGCTATGCGCCGTTCGACCTGCAGGCCACGCCCGAGGCCGCGCGCCTGCCGCTGAGCGGGCGCGTGCGCATCGCCACGGCCCATGCCTGGGTGCGGGCGCTGCCCCATGCGCTGCCGGTGCAGGTGCGCAGGCAGGCCGATGGCGGCCTGCTGGTGGCCACGGCGGGCTGAGGCGTGATGGTGGCAAGAGCAACTGCATGCGCACGGCAGCGGGGCGCACATTATTTTTCAGGAGTTTTCCTGGCCAGTCGTCATGGCAGTGATCCCTGTGGGTCCCTTCCATCACTGCCAAGGACGATTTCCATGCATCCGCTTTTCCCTTCTTCGGGCGCCTGCCGCGCCGCCCTCCATCCGCTGGCCCATGCCGTGCTCTGCCTGGGCCTGGCCATGCCGCTGCAGGCGGCGCTGGCCCAGCCGGCCGCACAGACGCTGCGCTTCGACATAGCGGCGCAGCCGCTGGCCAGCGCGCTGGACCAGTTCGCGCGGCAGGCCGGACTGCAGCTGGTGTTCACGCCCTCGCTGGCCGCCCAGCGGCAGGCGCCGGCGGTACGGGGCGAGCTGCCGCTGCGCCAGGCGCTGGATGATTTGCTGGCCGGCAGCGGCCTGCAGGGCCATGTGCAAGAGGGCACGCTGACCGTGCAGCCCGTCGCCGCCATCGAAAAGACGCTGGCCGAAGTGCGGGTGAGCGCGCGCCGGGCCATCGACGGCACGACCGAGGGCACGGGCTCGTACACCAGCCGCGTGACCAGCATCGCCTCCAAGACGGACCAGTCGTTCCGCGAGATCCCGCAATCGGTGTCGGTGATCACGCGCCAGCAGCTCGACGACCGCCGCATGACCGACATCCGCGACGCGCTGGCCGCCACGCCCGGCATCACCACCAGCCAGATCAATTTCGACTCCACCTATTTCTATTCGCGCGGCTTCCAGATCGACAGCATGCAGATCGACGGCGGCGCGCCGCTGAACATCGCCCAGTACACCTACAGCGTCAACCAGAGCATGGACTTCTACGACCGCGTGGAGGTGATGCGCGGCGCCTCGGGCCTGCTGGGCGGCGTGGGCGATCCGGGCGGCATCATCAACATCGTGCGCAAGAAGCCGCTGGCCGAGCCGCGCTTCGTGGTGCAGCAGTCCATCGGCAGCTGGAACAACTACCAGACCATGGTGGATGCCACGGGGCCGCTGGCCCTCGATGGCCGGGTGCGCGGCCGGGCCGTGCTGTCCTACCAGGACACGGACCAGTTCGTGGACATCAAGCACACGCGCGCTCCCCAGTTCTACGGCGTGGTCGAGGCGGACCTGACGCCAGACACCCTGCTGACCGTGGGCATGAGCCGCAGCAAGATCCGCACGCGCGGCGATGGCGGCGGCGACGTGCCGCGCTACAGCGACGGCAGCGATATCGGCCTGCCGCGCCACACCAGCTTCACCCAGCCCTGGGCCACGGGCCGCAAGGACAACAGCGAGCTGTTCGGCGCGCTGGAACACCGTTTTTCCGCGCGCTGGAAGGGCAAGCTCAACCTGACCCGCAGCAAGTCCAGCTATGACGGCTCCACGGTGTTCGGCTACGGCGCGCTGGACCCCGCAACCGGCCTGGGCGTGAACTGGAACGGCGGCGGCCACTACCTGTACGAGAACCGGCAGACCGTGCTGGACGCCAGCCTGGCCGGCAGCTTCGACCTGGGCGGGCGCACGCACGAGATCCTGCTGGGCATGGACCGGCAGAAGGTGGAGAGCTTCTGGAACGTGGGCTATTCCACCGATGCCACGGGCGTGGAGCCCATCGATGTCCACAACCCCGGCGCCTGGCGCCCGGCGCCGGCCGGCGAGATCTCGCGCCGCTACAACCCCTGGGGCCAGGACCAGTCGGGCGGCTATGGCGTGCTGCGCCTGCATCCGACGGACCGCCTGCATGTGATCGTGGGCGCGCGCTATGCCAAGTACCGCTTCAACCAGGTCTATGAGTCGCTGAATGCGGCGGGCCAGTGGGAATTGGCATCGGGCAGCCGCTTTTCCGAGCCGGCCAAGTTCACGCCGTATGGCGGGGTGATCTATGACCTGAACAACCAATGGTCGGCGTATCTGAGCTATTCCTCGATTCTCAAGCCGCAGGCGCTGTCCAAGTCGGGGCCTCCTCCGGGCAATTCGCTGGACCCGGTCAAGGGCAAGAGCTATGAGGCCGGTTTCAAGGGCGAATTGGCCGATGGCCGGCTCAATGCCACATTCAGCCTTTTCAACGTGGTGCGCACGGGCGCGGCGGTGACGGATACGCGCTATCCGAGCAATCACGAGGAATGGTCGGGCAATTGCTGCTTTCTGCCGCAGGGCAAGGTGACCAGCCGCGGCTTTGACGCCGAGATCGGCGGCGAGCTGCGCCCCGGCTGGCAGATCGCGGCCGGCTACACCTACACCACCACGCGCGACAAGACCGAGGATGCGCCCTACAGCAGCATCACGCCGCGCCATCTGCTCAAGCTGTCCACGGCCTATGTGCTGCCGGGCGAGCTGTCGCGCTGGAAGATTGGCGGCAGCGCCCATATCCAGAGCAAGCACCATGTGCGCGATACGCTGTATGACGCCGACTGGAATGAAGTCGGCCGCTACAACTTCACCCAGGGCGGCTATTCGGTCATCAATGCGATGGTGCAGTACCGGATCGATCCGCGCTGGACGGTTTCCCTGAATCTCAACAATATCTTTGACAAGACGTACTACCAGACCGTGGGCTATGCGAGCGGCGGCAATTTCTATGGAAAGCCGCGCAATGCGGTGCTGACGCTGCGCGGCACCTTCTGAGGGCCGGGGCGGGGTCCAGGAGGGCCCGCCCCAGTCCGACCCAGGCCACTGGCCGCAATGGCGAAAACCATTGCGGCTGGCCTTTTTTTCGATCTCGTTTGTCATGTATGAGGAGGGCCTTGAAGGCCGCCGCATCACGGCATCCGTTTTGGCCCCTTGTTTGCACGCATTCGTGCGTTCCTGTGCTTATCCGAATACCCATTACATGCCCCAATCCCAACCCGCTGATCGTGCAGATATCACCCAGGCCGACAGGCCCGTCCATCCGGGCCTGCTTGTCCTGTCCCGCCTGCTGGCCGCCGTCTTCGGCGGCTATGCGCTGGCCAGTGCGCTGGCGGCCTTCCTGGCCGCTGCGTTGCCCGGCGCGCGTGTCGATGCCGTGATCGCCGGCATGCAGTGGAGCTTTGCGCTGCACGCGCTGGCGGTGATCTGGGCGTTCTCGCCGGTTTCGGCGGGCCGGGTCTGGCTGGGGTTGCTGGTGCCTGCGGCCCTGATGGGCGGCGCCGCGCTGCTGCTGGCGCGCAATGGCGCGGGAGGCTGAGATGGCCAAGGAGCAGATCAGCAAGGTCCCCGGCAGCGGCGCTGCCACGGGCGGTTTCCGCCAGGCCCAGGCCTGGCTGCATACCTGGTGCGGGCTGTGGTTTTCGTGGCTGCTGTTCGCGGTGTTCCTCACCGGTTCGCTGGCCGTTTTCCAGGAAGCCATCACGCACTGGATGACGCCCGAGCACCATGCCGAGGAGGCGGCCGAGGCGGCAGCGCGCGCCGCCGCGCCGGCCGGGCAGGGTGCGGACCTGGGCCAGCGCCTGGCCTGGGGCGCGGCCTACATGCAAAAGCACCACCAGGGCGCGCAGATGTGGGAGATCTGGCCGTCCGACGACAAGGGCGGCGGTGACCTGCGTGTCTACTGGTTCGACGCCAACCGCCAGTACGCCGATGCCGAGCTGGACACCGCCACGGGCGAGGAAATGGGGGCCGGCCACGGCCATGGCCACGGTGCCACGCGCGCCACCATGGGCGGCAACCATTTCGTGGACTTCCACTATGAACTGCATGCAGGGCAGGTGGGACTGTGGGTGATCGGCATTGCCGCCATGGCCATGCTGGTGGCCCTGGTCAGCGGCGTGATCACGCACAAGCGCATCTTCAAGGACTTCTTCACCTTTCGCGCACGCAAGGGCCAGCGCAGCTGGCTGGACGCGCACAACGCCGTGGCGGTGCTGACGCTGCCCTTCCAGTTCATGATTGCCTATACCGGCATCGCCATCTCCAGCCTGAGCTTCATGCCCGTTGGCGTCTGGACGGTCTATGGCACGGACCAGGCCGCCCGCACGGCCTTCATCGCCGACATGAACGAGGCCGGGCCGCCCGCGCTGTCCGGCAAGCCCCTGGCGGTGCCCGATCTGGAGCCCTTTGCACGGCGTGGCCAGGAGCTGATGGGCCAGGCGGTGCGCGCGGTGGTCATCGACCATCCCGGCGATGCCTCGGCACGCATCGGCGTCTACGGCTGGAACAGCGATGACCGTGCGCATCAGCGCCTGAGCCCCAATTCGGGCATGGCCATGTTCTCGGCCGCCACGGGCGAGGTGCTGCAGGTACGCCTGCCCGGCGGCGCCGACGGCGGCACCCCCTCGCTGGCCCAGGCGGTCATGGGCGGCCTGCACATGGTCAAGTTCGGCGGGCTGGCCATGAAGTGGCTGTACTTTCTGTGCGGCCTGGCGGGCGCGGCCATGATGGCCACGGGCGCCATCCTCTTCATGGTCAAGCGCCGCAGCCGCCACCAGGGCGAGTTCGGCAGCGCCACGGCGCGCGTGTACCGGCTGATCGAGGGCCTGAACGTGGCGGCCATCGCCGGGCTGGGCCTGGGCTGCATCGGCTACCTGTGGGCCAACCGCCTGGTGCCCGTGGGCCTGGCGCACCGCGCTGACTGGGAGCTGGCCGTGTTCTTCGGGCTGTGGGGCCTGGCGCTGGTGCATGCGCTGGCCTGCGCGCCAGCCACGGCCTGGCGCCAGCAGATGGGCCTGCTGGCCATGCTGTGCCTGCTGCTGCCGCTGCTCAACTGGATCACCGTGGGCGAGCCGCTGTCGGCCCACATGCTGGAGGGCGACTGGGAAAGCGCCGGGGTGGAGCTGTTCTGCCTGGCCACGGGGCTGACGGCCGCCTGGGCCTGGCGCTGGCTGGCGCGGCGCGGCGCGGGTGCCGCCGCCAAGGCAAGGACGGCCAAGGGGCAGGCCGCCGTGGCCGGCCCCTCGGAGGTGCAGGCATGAGCACGTTGCACGCATCCCTGGCCGCACTGGCCCTGGCCTTTGCAGGCATGGCGGCCCTGGCCTTTGCCATGGACCGCCACTACGAACAATTGACCGGCGCGCGCGAGCTGCCGGCCCGCCGTGGCCCGCAGTTGCGCGGCCTGGGCACGGCGCTGCTGGCGCTGGCCCTTGTGCCCGTTCTTTCGGGCTGGGGCGCCACGGTGGGCTCGGTGGCCTGGCTGGGCTTTGTGTCCGCCGGCGCGCTGATGGCCGTGGCCCTGATCAGCGCCCATGCGCGCTGGGCGGCGCGGCTGGCCTGGTTGGCTGGCGTGCTTGCCGTGGCGGATTTGGCGTGGATTGTTTTCAGTTTCGGTACTACGGGGTTTTTCAGATGAGTTTCCTGCTTTCGTTCCAGTTCGGGGTGTGTGTGGTCGGGAGGCAAGCATGACGCGCACGCAGCAACGCTGGAAAGCCATCGCCGTGGCGGTGGTCCTGTTGGCGGCGGCCGGGGGCGCGGCCGCCTGGTGGTCCAGCCGGCCTGCAGTGGCCTACCAGACCGAGACCGTGGCGCGCACCGATATCGAGTCCACCGTCACGGCCATCGGCACGCTGCAGCCGCGCCGCTATGTGGACGTGGGCGCCCAGGTGTCGGGCCAGGTCACCCGGCTGCGCGTGGAGCCCGGCGCCCAGGTGGAGAAGGGCGCACTGCTGGTGGAGATCGACCCCAGCGTGCAGCGCGCCACGGTGGATGCGGGGCGTGCCTCGCTGGCGGGCCTGCGAGCCCAGCTGGCCGAGCAGCAGGCGCTGCGCAAGCTGGCCGAGCAGCAGCTCACGCGCCAGCGCCAGCTGGCCCGCGACGGGGCCACGCGCGAGGAAGACCTGCAGACCGCAGAAGCCAACCTGGCCGCCGCCGGTGCCCGCATGGAGCATCTGAAGGCCCAGATCGACCAGACCCAGGCCACGCTCAAGGCCGACGAGGCGCGCCTGGGCTATACGCGCATCTACGCGCCCATGGCGGGCACCGTGGTGTCGGTGGAGGCGCGCGAGGGCCAGACGCTGAACGCCACCTACCAGACGCCCAACATCCTGCGCATTGCCGACCTGTCGGCCATGACGGTGTGGACCGAAGTGTCCGAGGCCGACGTGCGCCGCGTGCGCGACGACATGCCGGTGTACTTCACCACGCTGGGCGGCGCCGACCAGGCCAGGCCCCGGCGCTGGTCCAGCAAGGTGCGCCAGGTGCTGCCCTCGCCCTCTACCAGCCAGACGCCGGCCGGCGGCAATGCGGGCCAGGCGCCTGCGCCCGCCACCAAGGCCGTGGCCTATACCGTGCTGTTCGATGTGGACAACGAGGACGCCGAGCTGATGCCCCAGATGACGGCCCAGGTGGTCTTCGTCACCGGCCAGGCCGCGCAGGCACTCACCGTGCCGTTGATGGCCGTGACTGACAAGGGCGGCAGCGCGCACACGGCCCGCGTGCTGGACGCCAAGGGCCAGCCCGAGCAGCGCACCGTGCTCCTGGGCGTGCGCAGCCGCCACCAGGCCGAGGTGCTGGAGGGCCTGCAGGAAGGCGAGCGCGTCATCGTCGGCGAGACGCCTCTGGACCGTGGCCCGCGGTGGCTGCAATGGTGATGGCGCAGGGCATGCAGGCCGGCGCGCCGCTGACCGCACCGCTGATCGCACCGCTGATCCAGCTGCGCGGCATCACCAAGCACTACGGCGGCGGCGACAGCGGCCAGCCCGCCGTCACCGTGCTGCACGGCATCGACCTGGAGATACGCGCGGGCGAGTTCGTGGCCGTGGTGGGCAGCTCGGGCTCGGGCAAGTCCACGCTGATGAACATCCTGGGCTGCCTGGACCGGCCCAGCGAGGGCAGCTACCACTTCCAGGGCCAGGACGTGGCCACGCTGGACTCGGATGCGCTGGCCTGGCTGCGGCGCGAGGCCTTCGGCTTCGTCTTCCAGGGCTACCACCTGATAGCGAGCGAAAGCGCCAGCGAGAACGTGGAAATGCCCGCCATCTACGCCGGCCTGCCCAAGGAAGAGCGCGTGCGGCGCGCCCGTGCGCTGCTCGAGCGCCTGGGCCTGGGCTCGCGCCTGGGCAACCGGCCCAACCAGCTGTCGGGCGGGCAGCAGCAGCGCGTGTCGATTGCGCGCGCGCTGATGAACGGCGGCCAGATCATCCTGGCCGACGAACCCACGGGCGCGCTGGACTCGCACAGCGGCGCCGAGGTCATGGCCCTGCTGCGCGAGCTGGCCGATGCGGGCCACACCATCATCCTCATCACCCACGACCGCACTGTGGCCGCCCAGGCGCGCCGCGTGATCGAGATCAGCGACGGCCGCATCACCAGCGACAGCCGGCGCGACGATGCCGCCAACGCGGTGAATGCGGCAAATGCGGCGAATGCGGGCGCCGCTGCCCTGCCGCTCACGCCGCAGCGCGGCAGCGCCGGCGCGCCCTGGCTGGCCGAGCTGTTCGAGGCCGCGCGCAGCGCCTGGCGCGGCATGCGCATGAACCGCGTGCGCACCAGCCTGACCTTGCTGGGCATCGTCATCGGCGTGGCCTCGGTGATTGTGATGCTGGCCATTGGCGAGGGCGCGCGGCGCAAGGTGGTCGAGCAGATGGGGACCATGGGCACGGCCATCCTCTACATGGGCAGCAAGCCGCCGGCCACGGGCGGGCCGGCCGGGCAGATGACCGAGGAAGACCTGGCCGCCGTGCGCGAACTGCCCGAGATACGGCGCGTCATGCCCGTGATCGGCGACCCCAT
This sequence comes from Delftia sp. WY8, assembly GCF_018437695.1. Lineage (NCBI taxonomy): Bacteria > Pseudomonadati > Pseudomonadota > Betaproteobacteria > Burkholderiales > Comamonadaceae > Delftia > Delftia sp. WY8. The sequence continues at coordinate 572,019 of NZ_CP049795.1, read as the reverse complement.
CACCGTGCGCTACGGCAAGGCCGACAAGCAGATCTACGTGTTCGCGGCCAGCGAGGAGATGCCCCTGGTGCACCACTGGAAGGTGGCCCAGGGCCGCTACTACACCGAGGCCGAGGACCGCGACCTGGCGCCCCTGGTGGTCCTGGGCCACAAGGCGCACCAGCACTTCTTCCCCGACACGCCCAACCCGCTGGGCCGCCAGCTGATCATCGGCACGTCGGCCTTCGAGGTCATCGGCGTGATGAGCGAGCGCGGCGCGGACTCGGGCGCGCAGAACTATGACGACATGGTCTTCATTCCCTACCGCTCGGGCCGGGCGCGCGTCTACCAGTCGCAGACCCAGCCCGACTATGTGGTGATCGAGGCCATGTCCTCCGACGTGGTGCACGAGGCGGAGGAGGCCATGCGCAAGCTGCTGCTGGCGCGCCACGGCGGGCGCGAGGACTTCGGCATCGGCAACGCGGCCGCGCGCATCCAGGCCGAGGCGGCCACGCGCCAGAGCATGGCGGTGATGCTGGGCCTGATTGCCGCCGTCTCCCTGGTGGTGGGCGGCATCGGCGTGATGAACGTGATGCTGATGACGGTGCGCGAGCGCACGCGCGAGATCGGCATCCGCATGGCCACGGGCGCGCGCCAGCGCGACATCCTGCGCCAGTTCCTGACCGAGGCCAGCCTGGTCACCTTCGTGGGCGGCACGGTGGGCCTGCTGGCCGGGCTGGCCGTGGGCGTGGTGCTCATCGTGGCGGGCGTGCCCGTGGTGTTTTCGGTGCGCGCCATGCTGGGCGCCTTTGCCTGCGCCGTGGTGACGGGCCTGGTGTTCGGCTACATGCCTGCCAAGACGGCGGCGCGGCTGGACCCGGTGCGTGCGCTGGCGGGAGAGTGAGATGAAAGACATGAACGACAAGACGCTGGGAAATGCGAGCCTGGGCTGCATCGCTCTCGCGCTGCTTGCCCTGGGCGGCTGCGCCGCGCAGCAGACGGTGCCGGACAGGACAGCGCCTGCGCTGGCCGCTTCGTGGAAGCAGCAGGGCGAAGCCGTCCCTGCCTCCGTCTCACCCCAGTGGTGGCAGGCCTTTGGCAGTGCGGAGCTGGGCGGCATGGTGCAGGCCGCCCAGGACCAGAGCCTGGACATGGCTGCCGCCATGGCCCGCGTGCGCCAGGCCGAGGCGGCCACGCGCCAGGCAGGCGCGGCGCTGCTGCCGTCGCTCAATGGCGAGCTGCGCGCCCAACGCATGAACCATGCACAGGTGGCGGGCGGGCAGGCCAGCGTCTACGGCGCTGCGCTGACGGCCTCGTATGAGGTGGACTTCTGGGGCCGCAACCGCGCCACGCGCGATGCGGCGGCGGCGGCCTGGCAGGCCAGCCGGTTTGACCAGGACACGGTGCGCCTCACGGTCACCGCCCAGGTGGCCCATGGCTGGCTGCAGGCCGTGGCGCTGCGCGAGCGCCAGGCCATTGCGGCGCGCAACGTGGCCAATGCCGAGCGGCTGCTGGGCCTGGTGGAGTCCCGCGCGCGCGCAGGCGCCGCCACCCAGCTGGAGCTGGCCCAGCAGCGCGGCCTGGTGGCCAGCCAGCGCCAGGCCCTGGCCACGCTGCGTCGCCAGGGCGAGGATGCCGATGCCACGCTGGCCGTGCTGCTGGGCCAGGCCCGCCGCCCCGGGCTGGCCACGGACTCGCTGCAGGCCCTGCAGCTGCCCGAGATCGGCGCAGGCCTGCCCACGCAGCTGCTGCAGCGCCGGCCTGACATTGCCAGTGCTGAGGCGCAACTGACCGCCGCCAGCGCCAACCTGCAGGCCGCCCGCGCAGCGCTGTGGCCCCGGCTGACCCTCACGGGCAGCGCGGGCACCAGCGCGGGCCGCGCCAGCGACTGGCTGCGCGAGCCCGTGTATTCGCTGCTGGCCGGACTGGCCGGCCCCATCTTCGACGGCGGCCGTCTGGCGGCCGAGCGCGATGGCGCCCAGGCCCGGCGCGAGGAGCTGCTGGCCGGCTATTACAAGTCCATCGTCGCGGCCTATGGCGATGTGGACCTGGCGCTCAACGCCGTGTACGGCCTGAAGGCCCAGGCCGAGGCCCAGGCCGAGGTGCTGGCCCAGGCCCGCCAGGCCGTGTCGCTGGCCGAGCTGCGCTACAAGGCCGGGGCGGAAAGCCTGCTGTCCCTGCTGCAGGCCCAGACCACGCTGTACGCGGCGCAGGACGATGCCGTGCTGCAGCGCCTGCTGCAGCTGCAGGCGCGCGTGGCGCTGTACCGGGCGCTGGGCGGGGGATGGGAGGCGCCTGCCATGGGCGCTGAAATGCCGGAAAGGCAGGCGCAAAAAAGCCAGGAGGCATTGCCACCTGGCTGAGAGGGGAGGGGCAAGGCCGCCACCCGGTCCTGCCGGGTGTGCGGCCTGAGGCCTCAGGCTTGAAGCCTGCTCAGCTGCCGCGCGTGATGGGCACGCCGGCATCCTTGCCGTAGGCGCCGTACTTGCCCAGCTCCCACTTGGCGATGGCGTTGCGGTGCACTTCGTCCGGGCCGTCGGCAAAGCGCAGCGTGCGCGCGTGGGCGTAGGCGCTGGCCAGCGGGAAGTCGTCGCTCATGCCGCCGCCGCCGTGCACCTGCATGGCCCAGTCGATGACCTGGCAGGCCATGCTGGGGGCCACGACCTTGATCATGGCGATCTCGCTGCGCGCCACCTTGTTGCCGGCGATGTCCATCAGCCAGGCGGCCTTGAGCGTGAGCAGGCGCGCCATGTCGATGCGGCAGCGCGCCTCGGCGATGCGTTCCTGCGTCACGGTCTGCTGGGCCACGCTCTTGCCGAAGGCGATGCGCGAGCTGGCGCGCTTGCACATCAGCTCCAGCGCGCGCTCGGCCAGGCCGATCAGGCGCATGCAGTGGTGGATGCGGCCGGGGCCAAGGCGGCCCTGGGCGATCTCGAAGCCACGGCCCTCGCCCAGCAGGATGTTGCCCACGGGCACGCGCACGTTCTCGAAGTACATCTCCATGTGGCCGTGCGGCGCATCGTCATAGCCCATGACGTTGAGCGGACGCACGATGCGGATGCCGGGCGCGTCGCCGGGCACGATGATCATGCTTTGCTGCGAGTGCTTGGGCGCATCGGGGTCGGTCTTGCCCATGGTGATGAAGACCTGGCAGCGCGGATCGCCGGCACCCGAGATCCACCACTTGTGGCCGTTGATCACGTACTCGTCGCCCTGGCGCTCGATGCGGGTGCAGATGTTGGTGGCGTCGGAGGAGGCCACCTCGGGCTCGGTCATGGCGAAGGCCGAGCGGATCTTGCCGTACAGCAGCGGCTTGAGCCAGCGCTCCTTGAGTTCGGTGCTGCCGTAGCGCGCAATGGTCTCCATGTTGCCGGTGTCGGGCGCAGAGCAGTTGAACACCTCGCTGGACCATGGCACGCGGCCCATGATCTCGGCCAGCGGCGCGTATTCCTGGTTGGTCAGGCCACCGCCCTTGTAGCCTGCGGCCTCGGCGCTGTCCACGGGCAGGAACAGGTTCCACAGGCCTTGCTCCCGGGCCTTGACCTTGAGCTTTTCGATGGTCTGCAGCGGCGTCCAGCGCTTGCCTGCGGCGGTGTTGGCTTCCATCTCGGCGGCATAGTCCTTTTCGCCGGGATAGATGTGCTCGTCCATGAACTTCAGCAGGCGTTCCTGCAGGTCCTTGGTCTTGGGCGAATATTCAAAGTCCATGGATGCGCTCCTTCTCTTGGCTTGTCGCTTGTGGTGGAAACGGGGTGATCGGTGAGTGATGGGGGCGGCCTGGATGGCTCAGCTGCGCTGGGCAAAGGACCAGGCCAGTTCGGCCATGGGCCGGGCCGTGTCGCCCGAGGCCTTGGCCTGGGCGCTGGAGGCCGTGCCGGCCTCCACGCGCTTGGCAATGCCCTGCAGGATGGCCGCGATGCGGAACATGTTGTAGGCCATGTAGAAGTTCCAGTCGGCGCGCAGCGTGTCCACGTCCTTGAGGCCCGTGCGCTCGCAGTAGCGGCGGATGTATTCCTCTTCGCCGGGAATGCCCAGGGCCGCCAGGTCCTTGCCTGCGATGCCCCGGCCCAGCGTGGCCGGGATGTGCCAGCTCATGCAGTGGTAGCTGAAGTCGGCCAGCGGGTGGCCCAGGGTGGACAGCTCCCAGTCCAGCACGGCGATGACGCGCGGCTCGGTGGGGTGGAACATCAGGTTGTCCAGGCGGAAGTCGCCGTGCACGATGGACACGCGCGAGGCATCCAGCGCGCTGGCCGGCATGTGGGCGGGCAGCCACTGCATGAGCTGGTCCATCTCGGGGATGGGCTGGGTGACCGAGGCCACGTACTGCTTGCTCCAGCGGCCGATCTGGCGCTCGAAGTAGTTGCCGCTCTTGCCGTAGTCGGCCAGGCCCTGGGCCGCGAAGTCCACGGTGTGCAGGGCCGAGATCACGCGGTTCATCTCGTCGTAGATGGCGGCGCGCTGGGCCGGCTCCATGCCGGGCAAGGACTGGTCCCAGAGCACGCGGCCTTCCATGCACTCCATGATGTAGAAGGCGCGGCCGATGATGGACTCGTCCTCGCACAGCGCATACATGTGGGGCACGGGCACGTCGGTGCCGGCCAGGCCCTTCATCACGCGGAACTCGCGCTCGATGGCATGGGCCGAGGGCAGCAGCTTGGCCACGGGGCCGGGCTTGGAGCGCATCACGTAGCTGCGGCCCGGGGTGATCAGCTTGTAGGTGGGGTTGGACTGGCCGCCCTTGAACATCTCCACCTGCAGCGGGCCGGCAAAGCCCTGCACATGGCCCTGCATCCAGGCGGTGAGCGCGGGCACGTCGAATGCGTGCTGGTCGGAGACGGGGCGCGTGCCTACGAAATGGTCGAAAGTGCTCATGGGGCAGTCAGTCCTGTGATCGGTTCGGAAACCGGTTCTAGAAAGGGGTGCGGCCGCGCGGCACGGGCGCGGCAAGGCACCGGCCGGCGCGAACGTCCGGTCGGTGGAAGGGATGTGGCAGGGAAAAGGGCGCGGCGCGGGCCGCGCAGGTTCAGGCGTCGGGCGCGGCGATGCGCAGCAGCGTGTCGCGGTCGCAGACCACCAGGCCGCCCGGCTCGATGCGGATGGCGTTCTCGCGCTCCATGGCCTTGAGTTCCTGGTTCACGCGCTGGCGCGAGGCGCCCAGCAACTGGGCCAGTTCCTCCTGCGCCAGGTGCAGGCCGATGCGGATCTCGCTGCCATCCGACAGGCTGGTCACGCCGTAGCTGCGCACCAGGTGCAGCAGCTGCTTGGCCAGGCGCGCGCGCAGCGGCAGGGTGTTGAGGTCCTCGACCAGGCCGTAGAGCTGGCGGATGCGCCGCGCATGCAGGCGCAGCATGGCTTCCGAGAACTCCACATGCATGGACAGGATTTTCTTGAAGTCGGTCTTGGACACGCACAGCAGCGTGGTCTCGCCGTGCGCATAGGCATCGTGCGTGCGCTTGTCCCCGTCCAGGATGGCCACGTCGCCGAACCAGATGCCCGGCTCCACGTAGTCCAGCGTGATCTGCTTGCCCGTGATCGAGGTGGAGCTCACGCGCACCGCACCCCGGGCGCAGGCGATCCATTCCTCGGGCGGTTCTCCGCGTGCGCAGATGAGCGTGCCATCTTTGAACCGTTTGACGTAAGCGCATCGAAGAATGTCGTGCCGAAGCGATGGAGAAAGTGATGAAAACCAGCGACCGGAATTGATCGCTTCACGTTCTTCGATGGTAAGAATCGGGTCGTCCATGGCCTGTCTTTTGCGTGACTGATGACGGTCACATTGTCGCGTGTGGGACCGCCGCGGCGCAGCATGCCGCCGGCGAGCCTGTCACTTCGGTGTCTGGGCCTGCCGAAAACGGGGCAGGGCGGCGAAAAAAAGGCGACCCGTCGTGCGTCGGGTCGCCGGCTTTGCAGGGCTTATGGCTCCTCGTGCGTGAGGCTCAGCCCCAGCGCGCCACGGCGGCGCAGCCAGGGGCTGGGGCGGTAGCGCGGGTCGCCGTAGACGGTCTGCAGGTTGAACAGGACCTCCAGCATGTTGGTGGGGCCCCAGCGGTCGCCCATGGCCAGCGGGCCCATGGGATAGCCCAGGCCCAGGGTCACGGCCTTTTCCAGGTCGGCCGGGCTGCCGATGCCCTGCTGGCAGATGTCGCTGGCGATGTTGACGATGGAGCCCACCACGCGCTGCGTGACGAAGCCGCCGCTGTCGCGGATCACGCTCACGGCCTTGCCGTCGCTGGCAAAAAGCGCATGGGCGGCGTCGCGCATGTCGGTGCGCGTGGCCGGCGTGGTGGCCAGCACGCGGCGGCGCGTGTCGGCGTCGGCGATCAGCATGTCGATGCCCATGGTGCGCGTGCAGTCCAGCCGCTCCACGGCAGCCACCGTGGTCACGTCCAGGCCCAGCGGCGCCACCAGGATCAAGGCCTGCTCGGTCGGTGCCTGCGCGGTTTCAATGCGCGCGCCCAGGCTCTTGAGCAACTGGTAGATCTCGTTGCGCCGGGCCGCGCGTGCCGACACCCAGACCGGTGGCAGCGTCTGCACCTGCGGCACGGCAGGCTCGGCAGGCTGCTCGGCGCGGCCTTCGGCATAGCGGTAAAAGCCCTGGCCGGTCTTGCGGCCCAGCAGGCCGGCCGCCACGCGCTGCGCGGCAATGGGGCTGGGGCGGTAGCGCGGCTCCTGGTAGTACTGGTGGTAGATGTGCTCCATCACGGCATGGGTGACATCCAGGCCGGTGAGATCCATCAGCTCGAACGGGCCGAGCTTGAAGCCCACCTGCTCGCGCAGGATGCGGTCGATGGTGGCGAAGTCGGCAACGCCTTCCTGCACGATGCGCAGCGCCTCGGTCACATAGCCGCGGCCCAGGTGGTTGACCAGGAAGCCCGGCGTGTCCTGCGCACGCACGGGCGTGTGGCCGAAGCTGCGCGCGAACTGCGCCAGCGTGGCGCAGGTGGCCTCGTCCGTGGCCAGGCCGCGCACGATCTCCACCACCGTCATCAGCGGCGCCGGGTTGAAGAAGTGAAAGCCGGCAAAGCGCTGCGGGTGCTCGAGCGCCGTGGCCAGCGTGGTGATGGACAGGGCCGAGGTATTGCTGGCGATGAGGGTCCCGGGCGCAACGATGGCCTCCAGCTCGCGCAGCAGCGCCTGCTTGGCATCCATGCGCTCGACGATGGCCTCGATCACCAGGTCGCAGTTCCTGAACGCATCGAGACCGTCCGCCACCGTCACCCGGGCCTTGCAATCTGCGGCCTGCTCACTTGTTATTTTTTGTTTCTTCTCAAGCAGGTCCCACAGCGCAAACAGCTGTTGCTGCGCTTGCGCGGCAGCGCCCGGGCGAGCGTCCTGCAGCAGCACGCCGGCGCCTGCCTGGGCGGCCAGCTGGGCAATGCCTTGCCCCATGATGCCTGCGCCTATCAATCCGACGTTCCTGATAGGAGAAATGTTGTTTTGGATCATGTACATAGAGGAGGTGTCCTACAGGTGTCTATGCAAAAATGCAAGCGTTCAAAGAAAGGCTGATGTGAGAATTTGTAGCACCATTCTCGGCGTCGCCCTGTCCTCCATGGCCTGGAACGCGTCCGCATTGTCGTTGGGCAGTCCCCGGGGCAACGTGGTGCTGGGCGCTCCGTTCGACCTGGTGGTGGGCTTGCAGCCCGATAGCGGAAATGACGCCGGCAGCTCCTGCGTGCGCGCCGAGCTGCTGGCCGGTGACAGGCCCATCGAATCCTCCCGTGTGCGCGTCAGCCCGACCACATCGGGCAAGGCCGTTCGTGTGCAGGCCAGCTACACGGTGGACGAGCCCGTGGTGACGCTCAAGCTCTGGGCCGGCTGCGAAGGCGGCGGCATCAGCCGCAGCTACACGCTGTTGGCGCAGCTGCCCGAGTCGGTGGATGCCACGGGCAATCAGCCCATCAATGTGCGGGAGCTGGCGGCAGCCCAGCCGGCGCTGGCGGCCGCGGGCTCCGGTGCTGCAGGTGCAGCGGGGGCAGCGGGTGCTGCTTCCGACCCATCTTCGACTTCCTCCCGCCCGGCCGCTGGCCGCAGCGCCCGGGCCGATTCCAGGTCCGCAGCGGTGCCCGTTGCCAAGGAACCGAAACCCCAGTCCAAGCCAAAGACACAGCCAAGGCCCCAGGCCAAACCCAAGGCGGCGGCCGAGAAATCCAGGCCGCCCGTGGGCGTGACCGCCCAGGCCCAGGCCGGGCAGTTGCAGGCGGGCCTGCGCATAGAACCGCGCCTGCGCATGGAGCCGGTGGAGGAATGGCTGGGCACGGGCGGCACCCCGGGCGCCGCTGGCGCAGCCGGAACACCCGGGACACCCGAGGGCGCCGCCGCATCTGCGGCTCCCATGTTCGATGCGGGCAGCGAGCAGCTGGCCGAGGCCAACAAGCGCGTGCAGGCGCTGGAGGCCGAAATGGCGGCCTTCAAGAAGCGCGACACCGCCGACCGTGGGCAACTGGCCCAGCTACGGGCCGAACTGGAGGCCATGCGCCAGGAGTCGGGCGGCTCGTCGTGGCTGTTCAATGCGCTGCTGCTGGCGCTGATCGCCGCCGTGGCCGTGATCGCATGGATGGCCTGGAAAATGCGCTCGGGCGCCTCGCTGTTCTCGCGCGAGCCGGATGCCTGGCGGGAATCGGTGGAGCGTTCGTCGCAGGACCCCGTGCCGTCGAGCCCGCCGCATTCGCACGATGACGGGATCAACACTCTGCCGCATTCCCTGGACCCCCATCGGCCCACGCGGCCCATGGCACCCAGCCTGCGTGAACACCGGCCTGCGCCGTCGCCCGATGATCGCCGTGGCCCGGATACCCTGGCCTCGCCTTATGTGCAGCGCGGCGCGCAGATGCGCCCTGGCGTGACGTACGAGCTGCATGAGGACGTGGACCCCGGCGACTTCGGCCCGGCCACCATTCCCGTGCCTGTGTCCGTGCAGGCCGAGCTGCCCGAGCCGGAGGGCGATAAGACCGCAGCGCGCTCGCCTGCGCCCGAGGCCATCAAGGCCCGGCGCATGGTGCAGCCCGGCGAAATGTTCGACGTGCAGCAGCAGGCGGAATTCTTCATCTCGGTGGGCGAGCACCAGCAGGCCATCGAGCTGCTGCGCTCGCACATCGCCACGCATGAGGATTCCTCGCCGCTGGCCTATCTGGAGCTGCTGCACCTGTACTACACGCTGAGCCGCCGAGACGACTTCGACCAGCTGCGCGCCCGCTTTGCCAAGCATTTCAACGCCCGCGTGCCGGCCATGCCGGGCTTCACCGACAAGGGCAGCAGCCTGCTGCAGGGCTATCCCGAGCAACTGGCACGCATTGAGGCGCTGTGGCCTGTGGACGAGGTCGAGGACTGCCTGGCGCACTACCTGTTCAAGCAGGACGGTGCACCCGACCCCGATGCGCCAGCCCCCTTCGACCTGGCCGCTTTCGATGACCTGCTGCTGCTGCTGTCCATCGCGCGCACCTCGCCCGCCGGAACGCGCGGCGAGCCCGGCCCGCGCGAGCGCACCACGCCGCGCATGGTGGCGGGCACGGCCGCAGCCGGCGCAGCCACGGCCGGCGCAGCCGTCCTCGCATCGGCCGCGGAACCCGCTCCCGCACCGGCCGCCGCTGCCGCCTTCATGGATGTGGATTGGATGGCCGAGCTGCAACCGTCTCCGGTAGAGGCCGCACCGCAGCAGGCTGCCTCTTCCCTGTCGCCGCAGGATCCGGGCCTGGAGTTCACGCCCATGGACACGCAGGCGCTGTCCACGGTCTCCGGTACAGCCGGTGAGAAGGCTGCCGACAGCCGCGCGCCGGACTCCCTGTCCGCGCCGCTGCAGTTTGAAATGCAGCCGCTGGACTTCGACCTGGATCAGGCAGGCCAGCTGCCTGCCGGCCAGGTGCGTGCCGTTCCGCTGAGCGAGACGCCGTCCTTCATCCACGATGCGGCGGCACCGCTGCTGGACATAGACCTCACCGCGCTGGGCGAGGATGAACTGCCCACGGTGGACGTGCCTTCGCGCTTTCCGCCCGTGGTGCTGTCGGCGCCCGGCTCAGGCCCCGTGGGCTTCAGCGAGCACAATCTCAAGGCGCCGCTGAGCATGGATCTGGCGCTGGAGAACTGGGAACTGCAACCGCCCGAAACCCTTCGCGATCACCGCGGCCTGGACGAGCCCTTGAGCCGCTCGGTGGACATGCTGCTGTCGCGCGAGACCGACCCGGCCTTTCGGACCACGCCACAGGCTCCGTCGCCGCAGGGTGAAGGCAAGGAGCCGTCCAAGGACTGAGCCAGGTGCACATGCAAAAAAGGGAGCAGATGCTCCCTTTTTTGATGTGTGGTCCCGCAAAGGCTCAGTTCGCAGCCTGCATGCTGGCAAGCAACTGCTGCGCCGCCGCTTCCGGGTCCTCGGCATTGACCAGTGCCCGCACCACGGCCACCGAGCCCACGCCCGTGGCGCGCACGGCCGGGAACTGGTCGGCCGAGATGCCGCCGATGGCCACCAGCGCATAGCGCTGCATCAGGCGCACATAGGCGCCCAGGCGCGCCAGGCCCTGCGGAGCCGTGGCCATTTTCTTGAGCGTGGTGGGAAAGACGGCGCCCAGCGCGATGTAGCTGGGCTGCACGGCATGGGCGCGCACCATTTCGGCGTAGCCATGCGTGCTCACGCCCAGGCGCAGGCCCGAGGCGTGGATGGCCTGCAGGTCGGCGCCGGCCAGCGCGTCCAGGTCCTCCTGGCCCACATGCACGCCATAGGCGCCGGCATCGATGGCCTCGCGCCAGTGGTCGTTGATGAAGAGCAGGGCGCCCGTGCCTTCCACGGCGGCCACGGCGGCGCGCACTTCGCGCGCGATGGCGTCGCGGTCCTCGGACTTGAAGCGCAGCTGCACGGTGGGCACACCGGCGCGGGCCATGCGGCCCACCCATTGCGCGTCGGGCAGCACGCCGTACAGGCCCAGGGACCTTGGGCACTCCGGGAAGGCCAGTGCGGGATCGGCGCCCTCCAGGCCGAAGTCGCGCGGATCGTCGGGCCATAGCGTGGCCTCGAAGCGGCCCCTGCGCAGCGTCTGCGCTTGCCAGGCGCAGGCCAGCGTCTCGGCGTCGATGGCGATGAAGCCCAGCGCGCTGCAGGCCTGCAGCGCCGCAAGATAGGCCGGCTCCTGGCGCTTTGCCTGCGGCACGGGCTGCGAGGGCAGGGCGGAGCCTTCAGGGGCGAAGGTGGCGCCGTGCAGGCGCACGATGGCATCTGCCCAGGATTGGATGGAGTCGTTGCTCATGGCCGGTCTCCTCAGCCGTGGTGCCAGAACGGCGTGCCCAGCACGGGCGTGCTGGGCTGGGCGGCAGATTGCTCGGCCATGGCGCCGGCGCGGTGGGCGGCGTGGCCGGCATTCACGGCATCGGCAAATGCGCCGGCCATGGCGACGGGATCTTCGGACAAGGCCACGGCCGTGTTCAGCAGCACGGCGTCATAGCCCCATTCCATGACCTGGCAGGCGTGCGAGGGGCGGCCCAGGCCCGCATCCACGATCAGCGGCACCTTCAGGCGCTCGCGCAGTGTCTGCATGGCATAGGGGTTGACGGGGCCGCGGCCCGTGCCGATGGGCGCTGCCCAGGGCATGACGGCCTGGCAGCCCACATCCACCAGGCGCTGGCACAGCACCAGGTCCTCGGTGGTGTAGGGCAGGACCTGGAAGCCGTCCTTGATGAGGATGGAGGCGGCCTCGACCAGGTTCAGCGTGTCGGGTTGCAGGGTGTAGTCGTCGCCGATCAGCTCCAGCTTGATCCAGGGGGTCTCGAAGACTTCGCGTGCCATCTGGGCCGTGGTCACGGCTTCCTGCACGGTCATGCAGCCGGCCGTGTTGGGCAGCACGGGCACGGCCAGCTTCTTGAGCAATTCCCAGAAGCTGGCACCGGTCTCGGCGGCATTGCTGCCCTGGCGGCGCAGCGAGGCCGTGACCATGGCGGGGCGGGCACGCTGCACGGCAGCTTCCAGCACGGCGGGCGAGGGGTAGCGGGAGGTGCCCAGCAGCAGGCGGCTGTCAAAGCGCTGGCCGTACAGGACCAGGCTGTCGTCGGAGGAAGGGGCGGAAGTCGTCATGGCGTGAGGCAATGGGAGAGTCGGATGGGGCATCAGCCGCCGGTCACCGGCGAGATCACTTCGAGGCGGTCGCCGTCGTTCAGCGCCTGTTCGGCATAGCGGGCCTTGGGCACGAAGACGGTGTTGATGGCCACGGCAAAGGGCGGGCGCGGCGCAAGCTGGGCCAGCGCGTCGGCCACGGTGGCTCCGTCGCTCAGTTCGGTCGCTTGCTGGTTGATGGTGATGTTCATGGCGGCTGAGGGGAAACGAAAGGCGGGTACGGGGGCTTGTTCGATCTTAGGCAGGGCCGGTCTTGTCGGCCCTGCATGCATGTCCGGTCTGTTGTGCGTGAAAGTGCCGTGCGTGCCGTTCAGGCGGCTGCCTTGTGCTGCGATGGCGCATGCTCGACGGCAACATCGAAGCGGCGGGCCAGTTCGGAATCACCGCTGTCGAGCAGCTCCAGCACCACGTCCAGCATGGCCGGCGCGATCATGAAGCCATGGCGGTACAGGCCGTTGACCTCCATCACGCGCGGCGCGCTCCAGCGCACGGCCGGCAGATTGTCGGGCAGGGTGGGGCGGCACTGGGTGGCGATCTCGACGATGCGGCCCTCGGCAAAACCCGGATGCACGGTGTAGGCGGCACTCAGCAGCTCCAGCGTGGAGCGCACGCTGGCCGGCGACATGTCGTCGGACTCGATCTCGGTAGCGCCGATGACGAAGAGGTGGTCCTCCTTGGGCGCAATGTAGATCGGGTAGCGCGGATGGATCAGGCGCGTGGGCCGCTGCAGCGTGACCTCGGGCGCGTGGATGCGCACCACCTCGCCGCGCACGCCGCGCAGCGCGGGCCACTGGCCGCGTGCGCCCAGGCCCCGGCAGTCCAGCACCCAGTCGGGCTGGCCCGGCGTGCCGGGACGGAAGTCGGCCAGCTCGCGCGGCTGGTTCCAGTGCTGCTCCACGCCCAGGCGGGTCAGCGTGGCGTGGAGCGCGGCCAGCAGCTGGCGGTTGTCGAGCTGGCCTTCGCCCTGCAGGTACATGGCCTGGGCAAATCGCCGCTCAAGCGCGGGCTCGCAGTCGTGCAGGGCCTGGTCGGCCAGCGGCTGCAGCGCGGGAAGGCTGGGGTTGATGCGGCGGTTTTTCTCCAGCAGGCCGAAAAAGCGCTGGGCATCGCCCGCGTCCTGGCGGTGCCAGAGGATGAGGGTGCCGTTTTGCTGGAAGAACACGGGCGCATCGAGCTGGGCCAGCAGTTCGGGCCAGCGCGTCAGGCCGTGCTGGCCCATGCGCACCACGCCGGGCTCGGTGATGGCCGATTCGGCCAGGGGCGCGAGCATGGCGGCGGCCACGCGGGCCGCTGCGCCATCGCCTTCGAGGCCGTGGGCGTCGTACACGGCGATGCCGTGGCCGCGACGGGCCAGTGCCAATGCCAGCAGCCGGCCCATGAGGCCGCCGCCCAGAATGGCGATGCGGGAAGAAGCTTGTAGAACGGACATGTGCATCTGGTGGTCAAGTGCGCCCATGCCCGTGGGACTGCCGGCCGGCTGTCCGCGCACAGGGCATGTGCTGGACAAAACGCGGCGTACCACCCCGATTGATTGAAACTCCCCACGCCAGCATGACCTGGATCGGGTGCAGGGGCGCTGCGCGGCAAGGTGCCTGTGGTGCAGGCTTGTGCGGCAGGGGGCTGGTCGCCCCGGGGCCCCAGGGTGTTTCTCAGTCACGCATCGGCGAGGCGGGCCAGGCCCTGTATCACCGACGGGACACCCCTGTTTCGTCCGTCAGCAGGCATTACAGCACATCCCGCAGCTGCCGGTATTGACCATGCGCATGGGTGATAATTTTCGCCCATGACTGCCGACCACTCCCCTTCGACCGCCGCATCCCCCGAACCGGCTCCCGCCGCGCGCAAGCGCTATGCACGCGTGCTCATCATCGCGGGCTCCGACAGCGGCGGCGGCGCCGGCATACAGGCCGACCTCAAGACCTGCAGCGCCCTGGGCTGCTACGGCATGACGGCCATCACGGCCATCACCGTGCAGAACACGCTGGGCGTCAGCGGCATCCACGGCATTCCCGTGGACATACTGCGCGGTCAGATCGATGCGGTGGTCGAGGACATCGGCGCCGACGCCGTCAAGATCGGCATGCTGGCCACGCCCGAGGTGGTGCAGGTGGTGGCCGATGCCATCCGCCGCCACCAGCTGCGCAACGTGGTGCTCGACCCCGTGATGGTGGCCACCAGCGGCGACCGGCTGATCGCGCCGGAAACCGCCTCCGTGCTGGTGCGCGAACTGTTCCCCCTGGCCACCGTGGTCACGCCCAATCTGGACGAGGCGGCGCTGCTGCTGGGCCACTCCATTGATGGCATAGACGCACTGGACGGCGCCGTGCAGGAACTCCTGGCGCTGGGCGCGCCGGCCGCATTGCTCAAGGGCGGGCATCTGTCCGGCGATCTGGTGGTAGACCTGCTGGGCCATGGCAACGGCCAGCGGCTGCGCCTGCAGTCGCAGCGCATTGCCACGCACAACGGGCACGGCACGGGCTGCACGCTGTCTTCGGCGATTGCCTCGCACCTGGCGCTGGGCCTGCCGCTGGAGACGGCCGTGGCCCAGGCGCGCGAGTACATCCTGGGCGCGATTGCGGCCGGTGCCGATGTGTTCACGGGCGCCGGCCACGGTCCGCTGAACCACGGCTATGCGCCGCGCGCGCAGGTCGTGGTCAACGGCTGAACGTTCGACGCAGCGCCTGGTTCACCAGCCCCAGGTCAGGCTGCGCGCCACCCAGCCCTTTTGGCCGTTGTCGCGCTGGACATGGGCCCAGGAGCCCTGCTTCTTGAGCGTGCGCACCACCTCCAGCTCAGCCAGCTTGCCCACCACGCGGTGTTTCTGGCCCGGGCCTGCGCGCAGATTGGCGGTGCGCCCGGTCACCACCATGTGCGGGGTCTTGCCGGTCAGCGGCGCATGCACCCAGCCCAGCGTGCTCTCGTTGTCCCTGACGCGCAGCCACTGGCCCTTGCGCTGCACCACCTGCAGCGGATAGCCCTTGCCCAGTTCCCACAGCGTGGCCGAGCGCGTGGTGGGCTGCTGCCGCACATTGACGCTGGCGCCCTTGACGCTGACGAACTCGCGCGCATGGGCGGCGGCCGGGGCCAGGGTGGTGGTGAGGACGGCGAGGGCGGTGGCGGCTGTGGCCAGCCAGCGGGCGGCACGGCTTTTGTTGCAAGACACGGGAACAGGTCTCCTTTCGTTTGAGAAAGGCTGGCGCGCGGAGACTTTCCGGCGCGAGCCCGGGGAAAGCGCGTGGGATCAGGCGATGTAGCTATAGTTCCTGAATGAAACTGACGTGCGACGCCCCGGCTTCATGCGCAACCGGGCAAGCTTGCCTTACGCTTGCCGCACAACCGTGTTTTCCAGGAGGGCTTGTATGCACCATGCTGTTTCCCGATCCGGCGCCCATGTCCGGCACGCTGCAATCCTGACGGCCTGTCTTGCCGCGGGACTGGCGGATGCGCAGGGACCAGAGACGCAGGCGCAGGAGGCGCAGGCTGTGGCCACAGCCGCCGAGGGCCGCAATGCGGCCAGGGCGCAGGAGGGTGCGGTGAATCGCCCGGAATTCGGTCCCGCGCTGCTGGCGGCCGCCCAGGCCGGCGAAGCGCTGCAGGTACGCGACTGGCTCAAGCGCGGCGCACCTGTCGATGTGCGTGACCGGCAGGGCAATACGCCGCTGCTGCTGGCCGTGCGCGGCAACCATGTGGAAGTCGCGCGCTCGCTGCTGGTCCATGGGGCCAACCCCAATCTCAAGAATGACCTGCAGGACAGTGCCTATCTGCTGGCCGGTGCCCTGGGCCGCCTGGAGATACTGCGCATGACGCTGTCGTACGGCGCCGATCTGCAAAGCACCAACCGCTACGGCGGCACGGCGCTGATCCCGGCCTGCGAGCGCGGCCATGTCGATACCGTGCAGGCCCTGCTGGCCGCCGGTGTACGGGCCGACCATGTGAACCGGCTGGGCTGGACCTGCCTGCTCGAAGCCGTTTTGCTGGGCGACGGAGGCCCGCGCTACCAGGACATCGTCCGCCAGCTGATCGCGGCCAGGGCCGATCTCAATCTGCCCGACAAGGATGGCGTGACCGCCGTCGTCCACGCCCGCCAGCGCAGCCAGCATGAGGTGGAGCGCCTGTTGCAGGAGGCTGGAGCGCGCTGATCGGCGCAAGTGAAAACGCCTGAAACCAGGGGTGATGCGCCAGTTTCAGACGGGTCTGATTGCTTTGGAAAGGCTGCGTTGCAAATGATTCCCATTTTCAACGTGGATCTTTGCCATGCGCACAGCACATTTGCTATCTCGACCCTTCGTCTCCGGCCCCCAGTCGTGCCTTTTTTCGGTGTTCGCTGCGGCGCTGGTCACGCCCGCTTATGCGCAGGACGCCACTGCCGATGAGCGTCAGGTGCAGTTGGCGCCCTTGACCGTCTCCGGGCAGCGCTCCACCGGCTCGCGCACCGAGGCATCCGACTCGGTCAAGTACGCCAAGCCGCTGCTGGATGTGCCGCAGACCATCACCGTGGTGCCCGGGCAGGTGCTGCAGGAGCAAAACGCCCTGAGCCTGCAGCAGGCGCTGTCCAATGTATCCGGCATCACCTTCAATGCGGGCGAGGGCGGTGCAGGCTCGGGCGACAGCATCAACATCCGCGGCTTCAGCGCCAATGCCAACCTGCAGATCGACGGGCTGCGCGACAGCGGGCAGAAGAGCCGAAGCGATCTCTTCAACACGCAATCCGTCGAGGTCATCAAGGGACCCAACTCGGTCTTCGGCGGCGCGGGCACCTCGGGCGGCAGCATCAACATGATCAGCAAGCAGCCCAAGGCCCATGACTTCACCGAGGCCGACGCAGGCCTGGGCACGGCCAGCTACCGGCGCGTCACGCTCGACGCCAACAGGGTGCTGGCTGGCGGCAAGGCTGCCATGCGCCTGAACCTCATGGGCCATGACAGCAACGTGGCGGGGCGCAATGCCATCTTCAAGCGGCGCTGGGGCGTGGCGCCCTCGCTGGCCCTGGGGCTGAATTCGCCCACGCGCCTGACCCTCGGCTTCTTCCATCAGAGCGATGACAATCTTCCCGACTATGGCGTGCCGGCCTTTCGCGGCAAGATGCTCGAAGGCGTCTCGCGCAATGCCTATTTCGGCTGGCGCAACCTTGACCGCGAAAAGATCGGCCAGGATGCCCTGACCGCGAAGATCGAGCATGACTTCGCCTCGGGCGCCAAGCTGCAGAACCTCTCGCGCTACTCGCGGCTGAGCCGCGATACCGTGATCTCGGCCTCGCATGTCGATCTCCGGGGTATGCAGCCTGGCTACTACCGGCCCGCAGGGCCCCAGGCCTATGGCCGCGATGCGGCCACCACCCTGTGGATCAACCAGACCAACCTGACCCAGCGCTTCGACACAGGCGTGCTGGGGCATACGCTGGTCACGGGCTTCGAGATCGCACGCGAGACCTATGACCGCACCACCTCTTCCTACAACATCAACCGGCAGTTCCCGGCCGGCGGCTATCCGCTGGCCCGCCCGCCCGGATACTGGACGGGCACCACGGACTTGCAAAACAGCGGAAGGAACGAGACCAGCCTGGACACCCGCGCGCTGTATGCCACCGACTCCATTGCGCTGGGTCCGCGCTGGGATCTGAACCTGGGCCTGCGCTATGACTGGATCGACGGGCGCTCCAACGCCACAACGGCCGCTGGCGTGCGCACCTCGGTGGACAGTTCCGACGGCCGGCTCAGCGGCCGCACCGCCCTGAGCTTCAAGCCCGCCGACAACGGCCGCATCTACCTGGCCTATGGCACGGCTTTCAACCCCTCCGCGGAATTCCTGGTCTCCAATGGTTTCGGCCTGGATGCGGCCACGGCCTCGCTGGCGCCCGAGAAGAACACCAGCCTGGAGCTGGGAACCAAGTGGGATGTGCGAGACCGCCAGCTGGCGCTGACAGCCGCGCTGTTCCAGGTGGACAAGACCAATGCCCGAGAGCAGATGGCCGATGGCAGCTATCTGCTGGCCGGTGAGCAGCGCGTGCGGGGGCTGGAACTCGGGGCTGCAGGCAAGGTGACTCCGCAATGGGACCTCTTCGCCAACTACACCTTCATGGCCAGCAAGACCCTCAAGTCATTGAACGAGCCTGCGCGTGTGGGCCAGGCGCTGGGCAATACGCCGCGCCATTCGCTGAACCTGTGGACTACCTATGCGCTGCCGCAGGGCTGGACGGTGGGCTATGGTGCGCGCTTCGTGGGCACGCGCAATGTCACCTCGGCCGGCGACGGCAAGCTGTCCGCTTACTGGGTGCACAGCGCCATGGTCGGCTATGAACTCAACCGCCAATGGACGCTCCGGCTCAATCTCGACAACATCGGCAACAAGGCCTATGTGGCCGGCGTGCGCCAGCGCCTGGGCGAGCAGTCGCGTTCTTCGGCCGTGGAGTACGGAGAGGGTCGCACGGTCAGATTGACCGCGCTCTACCAGTTCTGAGAAGCACGATGGCCTGGTCTCCGGTGCCGTGGGCGCCGGGACGCCGGGACAGGATGAATCAGGCTTGAATCGGGCTGCCCCCAGGGGCAGCTCTTTTCTTTGGCGGCCACCTTGCCTGGGGCAAAAAAAGAGCCCGCACAAGGCGGGCTGGTGATGGTCAGGCCGACGGCAAAAACCGCCGACACGCAAGCATCTTACTGGATCTTGGCCTTTTCGCGCAGCGATTCCTGGAATTGCGCCAGCTTTTGCTGTTGCAGCTGCTGCACGATCTGGGGCTTGACTTCCTCGAACTTGGGCAGTTCGGCCTGGCGCACGTCGTCCTGGCGGATGATGTGGTAGCCGAACTGGCTCTTGACCGGCTCCTGGGTCATGCCGCCCTTTTCGAGCTTGATCAGGGCTTCGGAGAACTCGGGCACGTAGTTGCCGGGGTTGGCCCAGTCGAGGTCACCGCCACGGGCACCGGATCCGGGGTCCTTGGACTCCTTCTTGGCGATGTCTTCGAACTTCTTGCCGGCCTTGATCTCGGCAATGATGGCCTTGGCGCGGTCTTCCGACTCGACCAGGATGTGGCTGGCCTTGTATTCCTTGCCGCTGTTGGCAGCGACGGCCTTGTCGTACTCGGCCTTGGCTTCGGCGTCGGTCACGGGGTTCTTCTTCTGGAAGTCTTCGAACAGCGAGCGGATCAGGATGGTCTGGCGGGCCAGTTCCAACTGCTGCTTGTAGGCTTCGCTGTTGGCCAGGCCGCGCTTGTTGGCTTCCTGCATGAAGATCTCGCGGGCGATGACTTCTTCCTTGATCTGCCCTTCCATCTCGGGCGTGACGGGGCGGCCGCTTTGCTCGATCTGCTGCTTGAGCACTTCGGCGCGTGCCTTGGGCACAGCCTTGCCGTTGACGACGGCGATGTTCTGGGCCGAGGCGGACAGGGCTGCGGTGCTCAGCACGGCGGCAGTCACCAGGCTGGTCAGAAGCTGTTTTTTCATGCGAATTCCAGAGATGAAGGAAAAATTGATTCTATAGCGTGGATACGCAACAGGCTCCGAATCTTCGGAGCCTGTAAAAGTTCAAAGAACCTCGATGGCGATGGCGTGAGCGCCCTGGTCAATGAATTCTTGCAGCGCATCATACACAAGGCGGTGGCGTGCCACGCGCGGCTTGCCTTGAAACAAAGGTGACGCAATGCGCACGCGGAAATGCGTGCCGAAGCCGGTGCCGTTGGCTCCCACATGGCCGGCGTGCTGGTGGCTTTCGTCGATCACTTCCAGGTGATCGGGGGCGAGGCGCTCGCGCAGCACGGCCTGCATGGCTTCGGCGGTGATGGGCAGTGGATGGGCGGGTGCGCTCATGGCTGCTTGTCCTGTTGCACGCCGGACGGGGGCAGGGCGTCGGGCGTGGCGGCGGCTGCCTCGCCCTTGTCTTCCTGCATGAAGCGGCTCATGTAGATGGCCTGTCCGATCACGAAGACCAGCATCAGCCCCATGCCGCCGAACAGCTTGAAGTTGACCCAGGTGTCGGTGTCGAAGCGGTAGGCGATGACCAGGTTGAGCGCGCCCATCACCGCGAAGAAGGCTGCCCAGCTCCAGTTCATGGTGCGCCAGGCGTTGTCCGGCAGTTGCAGTTGCGCGCCCATGACGGAGCGCAGCAGGTTCTTGCGAAATACCAGCTGGCCAATCACCAGGGCGCCGCCCATGAGCCAGTACAGCACCGTGGGCTTCCACTTGATGAAGGTGTCGTTGTGGGCGAGCAAGGTGGCGCCGCCGAACAGCACGATCACGCCCAGGCTGACCCATTGCATGGGCTCGACCTTGCCATGGCGCACGCGCAGGTAGGCGATCTGCGCGATGGTGGCGACGATGGCCACGGCCGTGGCCGTGTAGATGCCCCAGACCTTGAAGGCGACGAAGAACAGGATGATGGGGAAAAAGTCGATCAGTAACTTCATTGGAAGATTTCGATGGGCTTGGAGTCAGGCATGGTGCCTGAGCGCTTGGCAGGCGCATTGTGGCGCAGCCGGCGCGGCCCGGCATCGGTGCAGGGCCGCGCCGGCTGGGGTTTTTGCGGGCCTGGGGCCTAGGCCTTGGGTGGCTCGAATTCCAGCGACGCGGAATTCATGCAGTAGCGCAGCCCTGTGTCGGAGGGACCATCGGGGAACACATGGCCGAGGTGGGCGCCGCACTGGCTGCAGACAGTCTCGGTGCGCACCATGCCATGGCTGCGGTCCACGATTTCGGTGATGGCGCCTGGGATGGCGCGGTCGAAGCTGGGCCAGCCGCAGCCGGCGTCGAACTTGGTATCGGAGTCGAACAGCTTGGCACCGCAGCAGATGCAGTGGTAGCTGCCATCGGCCCAGAACTGCTCATAGCGGCCTGTGAAGGGGCGCTCGGTGGCCGCGTGGCGCGTCACCTGGAAGGCGGCGGGCTCGGCGCCCTTGGCCTGCAGCTCGGCCTGCCATTCCTGCTCGGTCTTGTGGATGGGAAAGCTCATGATGAACAGCTGATCTCGATGGAGGAAGCCCAGTCGGGCGGGAAGCCTGCCCATTCGGCATGCTCGGCGTGGGGTGCGAACGGGGTCTGCAGCACGGCCAGCAGCTGGCGCACCGCGGTGAAGTCGCCCGCCTTGGCTGCGCGGATGGTGATTTCTCCCAGGTGGTTGCGCAGCACGAAGCGCGGATTCGATTCTTGCATCAGCGCGGCCGCTGCCGTGCCATCCACGGTCGCAAGCTGCCGTACGTAGCCTGCCGCCCAGGCGTCGAAGGCGGGCCGGTCCAGCACCAGGTCGCGCACGGGCGCCAGGTCGGGCTCGGTGCCGCCGGCTGTGGCCACGGCATCGGTCAGGCGGCTGAAGAAGATGGTGTAGTCCACGGCGTTGTCGGCCATGAGCTGCAGCAGCGGGTTCACCAGGGCGGCAAAGCGCGCCTCGGCAGGCGGCGTGCCGGGAGCATCTTCGGGCAGGCCCAGCTTGCGCAGCATGAGAGAGCCATAGGCCTGCGGAAACACCTGCTTGTACGACTCCAGCGCCGCAATGGTCAGCTCCTCTTCGCCGATCAGCGGCAGCAGGGCCTGGCCCAGGCAGTACAGGTTCCAGTACGCGACCTGGGGCTGGCGGTTGAAGGCGTAGCGGCCCTGGGTGTCGCTGTGGTTGCAGATATGGCCGGGGTCGAAGGCGTCGAGGAACTGGAAGGGACCGTAGTCGATGGTCAGTCCCAGGATGCTCATGTTGTCCGTGTTCATCACGCCATGGCAAAAGCCCACGGCCTGCCAGTGCGCCAGCAGCCGCGCCGTGCGCTCGCTCACGGCCTGCAGGAAGTTGGCGTAGGCGTTGCCGGCCAGTGCCTCGGCCGTGCGGCATTCGGGGTAGTAGCGGTCGATCACGTAGTCGGCCAGCTGGCGCAGCGGCGCCATCTGGTCGCGCGCCGCAAAGTGCTCGAAGTGGCCAAAGCGTATGAAGCTGGGCGCCACGCGCGCCACCACGGCGGCGGTCTCGATCTCTTCGCGGCGAATGGGGGCGGGCGATCCGGTCACGCTCAGCGCGCGCGTGGTGGGAATGCCCAGGGCGTGCATGGCCTCGCTGCACAGGAACTCGCGGATGGAAGAGCGCAGCACGGCGCGCCCGTCGCCCATGCGCGAGTAGGGCGTGCGGCCCGCGCCCTTGAGCTGAATCTCGTGGCCCGAGGCAGTTTCGCCCAGCAAGATGGCACGGCCGTCGCCAAGCTGGCCGGCCCAGACACCGAACTGGTGGCCGCTGTAGACGCTGGCCAGCGGATGGCTGCCGGGCAGCACGGCATTGCCGGTGAGCGCCTGCAGGGCCTCATCGGAGGCCAGCCACTGCGGGTCCAGGCCCAGCAGCTTGGCAGTGCCGGTGCTGGTGGCGATCCAGTGCGGCTCGGGTAGCGGCGTGGGGCGCAGATGGGTGAAGAAGTCGGGGCCCAGGGCGGCAAAGCCATCCTGCCAGGAGATGGGAAGGCGCGGGGAGGTCGCCGGAGCCCGGCCTTCGGCGGCAGCGTGCAGGTTCATGCGGGAATTGTCCCCCAGCGCCTATGCCCCGTGGGACGCAAGGTTCATGCGCGCATTCACCGCATGCATTCACGCACGCAGTTGCTGCCGGTACTGGCCCGGCGGCATGCCGAACCATCGGCGGCAGGCGCGAAAGAGGTTGCTCTGGTCCACGAAGCCCAGCAGGTCGGCCACCTCGGCCAGGCTGTGGCGCGGCTCGCCCAGGTACTGCCGGGCCAGCTCGCGGCGGGTGTCATCCAGCAATTGCTGGTAGCTGGTGCTCTCGGCCTGCAGGCGGCGCTGCAAGGTACGGTCGGTCAGGCCCAGCACTGCGGCCACTTCCTCGCGGCGCGGCTCGCCCTGGGGCAGCAGGCGCGCAATCTCATGGCGCACGCGGGCGCCCACGCCGGCCTGGCCCAGCTGGTCCAGCTCGGACTCGACCAGTTTTTCGTGCAGGGCCAGCAGTTCGGGGTTGTGCGTCGGGATGGGCGCGAGCAGGTCGTCTTGCGACAGCAGGAAGCGGTTGGCGCGCTCGCCAAAGCGCGGCAGCAGGCCGAAGGCCTGTCGGTAGCGGGCCTCGTGCAGAGGCGAGGGCGCCTGGGCCATGAATTCCACGGCCAGCGGCTGGACTTCGCGCCGCGTCAGCCAGCTGCACAGCACCAGCAGCGTGAGCACGGCGAACTCCACGCGCTGGCGCGGCACGGCGCGCGTGGCGCCGATGTGGTGTATGGACAGCCAGTGGCCGCGCGCATCGCGCTCCAGCGTGAAGGCGGTGGCGTCCGAGATCACGGCCATGTGGCGCTCCAGGTCACGAAAGCCCGCCAGCAGGTGCGGGCTCGAAGCCAGCGAGTAGCCCACCAGGTCGATGTTGCCGTGGCGCGCGGCCAGCTGCCGGTCCAGGCCCAGCGTGGGATTGGCCGACTGCGCCACTGCCAGCTCCCACAGCCGGCTCACGCGGTCCACATCGATGCGGGTCTGCGAATGCTGCAGTGCGGCAAGGTCGATGTTGGCCTCCTCACTCAGCCTTTCCACGGCCAGCCCCTCGGCGGCCATCATGTCCAGGATGCCCCGCACCCATGCGGCGGAGCTGCTGCGCTGCGTTGTCATGGCCGGGTTTTCCTGGGCCGTCCGGGGCGCCTTTTGCGTTCTGAAGTCACTTTTTTGGCTTGGTTGCGATAGCGGCGTGCGGGCGCGCTGTTCCTAGAATTTTTGCAGCGCGGCGAACGACTGCGCAGTGTGGCCCAAGGGCCGGGCACGGCCCATACGGGAAACCCCAAAATCATAGGAGACAAGCATGTGCACAGGACAGCGGTGGATGGCTGGCGGCATACGCCTGGCCGTGGCTTCAATGGCTTTGTGGCTCGCGGCCTGCGGCGGCTCGGGCGGCGGCGGCCCCGAGTTGCGCGAGACGGCCTACGGCCCCTTGCGTGGCGTGGACGACGGCGCCGCCACGGGCACCTATTACTGGAAGGGCGTGCCCTTTGCCCAGGCGCCCGTGGGCGCGCTGCGCTGGCAGCCGCCGGCCGAGCCCAAGGCCTGGGAGGGCGTGCGCGAGGCGCGCCAGTTCGGCAACGCCTGCCTGCAGATCGGGCGCATGTACGGCCCGGGCGCCAACAACCGCTTCGACGACACCATTGCCTCCACCCTGGGCCAGCCCGTGGGCAGCGAGGACTGCCTGACGCTCAACATCTGGCGCCCGGCCAGCGGTGCCGAGAAGCTGCCGGTGCTGGTGTTCATCCACGGCGGCAGCGCCATCTCGGGCTATACGGCCGATCCGCTGTATGACGGCGCCGCCCTGGCACGCGCTGCCAATGCCGTGGTGGTGACGGCCAACTACCGGCTGGACATCCTGGGCTACATGCACATGCCGCAGATGCAGGCCGGCGCGCCGGCCACGGGCAACTTCGCGCTGCTGGACAACCTGCAGGCCCTGCGCTTTGTGCAGCGCAATATCGCGGGCTTTGGCGGCGATCCGGGCAATGTCACGCTCATGGGCCAGTCGGCGGGGGCCACCAATGTGCTGGCGCTGCTGGCGGCCGATTCGGCGCGCGGCCTGTTCCACAGGCTGATGCCCATCAGCGGCGGGCTGTCGCTGCCGTCCAACCTGCCGGCCGGCGTGCTGGCCACGCTCAAGCCGGCTTCGGCCTACGCCACCCAGTCCGCGCTGCTGCTGGCCCATCTGATGGTGGCCGATGGGCTGGCTGCCGATGTGGCGGCTGCGGCCACGGTGGCTGCCGGCTGGACACCGGCGCAGATCGCGGCCTACCTGCGCGGCAAGGACGCCCGCGTGCTGCTGCAGACCCTGGTGGCCAAGGGCCTGACGGGCGCGGGGCCGATTCCCGACGGCCTGCTGCTGCCCACCGATCCCATGGCCGCGCTGGCTGCGGGCCAATACAACCGCATGCCCGTGATGGCCGGCTACACGGCCGAGGAGGGCAAGCTGTTCGCGCCCCTGCTGGCTGCGCTGGGCGGCAAGCCGGGCTTCAGGATCGATGATGCGGCGCGCTTTCGCATGATGCAGTCCTTCGATGCGCAGTCGCCCAATGCGCCGGGCCTGGCCGACATCATCGATGCTGCCTACCTGCCCGTCGATACGCCGGTCACCGGCTACAACGCCCGCATGGCGCAGCTGACCCATCTGTTCGCCGATCCCAGCCGCGACCAGTTGCTCAATACGCTGCGCACCCGGCAGGCCGAGGTCTGGAGCTACCGCTTCGACTGGGCGCGCCAGCCCGCGCCCTGGAACACGGTCTACGGTGCGGCCCATGCGTTCGATCTGCCGTTTCTCTTCGGCAACTTCGGGCCATCCGTGTTCTCCCGCGTGACCAACAGCACGGCCAATGCACCGGGGCGGCTGGCGCTGTCGAACGCCATGATGGCCAGCCTCAAGGCCTTCATGCAGACGGGCGACCCGCAGAACGCGGCCCTGGGCCAGACATGGAAGCCCTGGCCGTCCAGCCTGGTCTTCGACGCCGAGCTGGGCGCGACCAGCATCCGGCTGCAGTGAGCGAGCAGATGAGCGAGTAGATGAGCGAGCAGGGGCTTGCCGCGGCAAGCCCCGAGAGATAGCCAACAACAACGAAGGAGACAGGTACCCATGACAGCCAAGACCGTTTTCACACAGGCCTGGCGCTGGCCGCTGGCGGGGGCCATTGCGGCCGCAGCCTTGGGCCTGGCCGCCTGCGGAGGGGGATCGTCGGGCATGCCCGCGCCCATGGGGCCGGGCCAGCAATCGGGCTACATCACCCTGCCGGACGGCAGCAGGATGCGCTACTCGCTGCTGCTGCCCGAGGGACAGGGTCCGTTCCCGCTGCTGGTCGAGTACGACGGCTATATCTCGGGCTCGTACCCCAACATCAGCAGTCCCTGGACCAAGGAAGGCTATGCGGTCATGGGGCTGAACGTGCCGGGCACGGGCTGCTCCACGGGGGAAGACCGGGTGTTTGACGCCAGCGTAGGTGCGGCCGGGGCCTTCGCCATCGAGTGGGCCGGGCGGCAGGCCTGGTCCAACGGCCGCATCGGCATGATCGGCTACTCGTACTCGGGCTACAACCAGCTGTGGGTGGCGGCGCACCGGCCCAAGGGGCTGCTGGCGATCACGCCCAGCAAGAATGTGGGCGATCCCTACCGCGACGTGGGCTATCCGGGCGGCATTGCCAACATCGGTTTTCCGGCGCAGTGGTGGAACGGCTTCCCGCGCATCTGGCGCACGGCCGCCGACCTGGCGGTGAAGAACGGCGGCGACACGGAATGCGCCAAGACGGTGGCCGACAACATCGAGAAGATCAAGCGGCCCGAGCTGGATCTGATCAAGTGGCTGGACAACCCCTATGCCGATGGCCTGTACCTGGAGCGCAGCGCCATGCTGCAAAGCGGCAAGATCAATATCCCCACGCTGGGCACGCAGTCCTGGCAGGACGAGCAGATCGGCCCGCGCTCGGGCTACTACGAGGACACCATTGCGCCCGACAGGATGTGGCTGGTCAGCTCCAACGGCGACCACCACACGAACATCACCTCGGACCATATCGACCAGACGCTGAAGCACTTCCTGGCGCGCTTCGTCAAGGGCGAGGACAACGGCTTCGACAAGGAGCCGCGCGTGCGCCTGCTGCAGGAGATGCAGACCACGGACGCCAAGGCCCCCAATGGCGGCGCCAAGCTCATGCCCACGGGCGAGGCACGGTTTGACCGGCTGCCTGTCCAGGTCAAGCCCCTGCGCCTGTGGATGCAGCCGGGCCAGGCGCTGGGCGACAGTGCACCCACCTCAGGCACGGCTTCGTCCAGCTACCGCTATCCGGCCCTGAGTCCGCAGGTGAACAACCCGGCGGCCGAAGGCTGGCCCGCCGTGCCCGCGTCGGAAAAGGATGGCCAGCTGGTCTTCACCACGGCGGCCCTGCCGCAGGACCTGAGTTTTTATGGCGAAGGCTCGGCCGACCTGTGGCTCAGCGCCACGGCAGCCAACACCGACATCCAGGTCACCGTGTCCGAGGTGCGGCCGGACGGGCAGGAGATGTTCGTGCAGCGTGGCTGGCTGCGTGCGTCCAAGCGTGCCCTGGACACGGCGCGCTCCACGACGCTGAGGCCGTGGGGCGCGTTCACGCGGGACAAGGACGTGCCCATGGTGTCGGGCAAGCCCGAACTGCTGCGCGTAGAGATCCAGAAATTCGCGCATGTGTTCCGCGCCGGCTCAAGCATTCGCGTGACAGTGGATTCGCCATCGCAGACCGGATACTGGATCTTCGGCAACGACAAGACGCCGTCCACGAACACGCTGTGGCATGACGCGGCGCATGCCTCCAGCATCGTCCTAGGGTATATCCCATACGAGCATGCGAAGACGCTGCCGAGTTGCGACAAGACAATGCGTCAACCATGCCGGAAAAACGATGCGCCTGTCCCTGCGGGGATCGGACCCAGGGCGCCGGCCTGAGCCACCCTCCATGCGGGCAGCGGCATCGCGCACCAGGGCCTTGGCCTTGCGCGAATCCGCGGTCCGCAGTTCACGACGTTCACGAAGTTCAATCACCTTAGGAGCCTATAGATGCTGGGTCTGATGCAAAGCCAACCACTGTTGATCTCGTCGCTGATCGATTTCGCCGACCGCCACCATGGCGATGCGCAGATCGTCTCGCGCAGGGTGGAGGGCGATATCCATCGCTACACGTACCGCGACCTGGCACGGCGCTCGCGCCAGCTGGCGAACACGCTGGACGGCCTGGGCCTGCAGCCTGGCGACCGCGTGGCGTCGCTGGCCTGGAACGGCTACCGCCACATGGAGATGTACTTCGGCGTCAGCGGCTCGGGCCGCGTGCTGCACACGGTCAATCCTCGCCTGCACCCCGACCAGGTGGCGTGGATCATCAACCACGCGGAAGACCGCGTCATGTGCTTTGACCTGACCTTCCTGCCCATCATCCAGGCCGTGCATGCCAAGTGCCCCACGGTGCTCCAGTGGGTGGCGCTGTGCGATGCGGACCGCCTGCCTGCCGACAGCGGCGTTCCGGGCCTGGTCAGCTACGAGGCCTGGATTGCCGGCCAGTCCGACCAGTACCAGTGGCCCGAATTCGACGAGAACACGGCCTCCAGCATGTGCTACACCAGCGGCACCACGGGTAACCCGAAGGCGGTGCTCTACAGCCACCGCTCCACCACGCTACACGCCTACGCGGCCGCGCTGCCCGATGTGATGTGCATATCGGCGCGCGACTCGGTGCTGCCCGTCGTGCCCATGTTCCACGTCAACGCCTGGGGCATTCCCTACTCGGCCGCGCTCACGGGCTGCAAGCTGGTGTTCCCCGGCCCGGCGCTGGACGGCAAGTCGCTGTACGAGCTGATCGAGGCCGAGGGCGTCACCTACGCGGCCGGCGTGCCCACGGTCTGGCAGATGCTGCTGGGCCACATCAGGCCGGGCGGCCTGCGGTTTTCCACGCTCAAGCGCACGGTCATCGGCGGCTCGGCCTGCCCGCCGGCCATGATCACGGCCTTCCAGGACGAGTTTGGCGTGGAGGTGCTGCATGCCTGGGGCATGACCGAGATGAGCCCGCTGGGCACGCTGTGCACGCTCAAGAACAAGCAGCTGCAGCTGCCCAAGGACGAGCAGATGAAGATCCTGCAAAAGCAGGGCCGCGCCATCTACGGCGTGGACATGCGCATCGTGGGCAGCGATGGAACGGACCAGCCCTGGGACGGCAAGAGCTACGGCGACCTGCTGGTGCGCGGCCCCTGGATCGTGGACAGCTACTTCAAGGGCGAAAGCCCGCTCATCAAGGACGCGCAGGGCCGTGGCTGGTTCCCCACGGGTGACGTGGCCACCATCGACCCGGACGGCTTCATGCAGATCACCGACCGCAGCAAGGACGTGATCAAGTCCGGCGGCGAATGGATCAGCTCCATCGACATCGAGAACATCGCCATGGCCCATCCGGCCGTGGCCATGGCCGCCTGCATCGGCATGCCACATCCCAAGTGGGACGAGCGCCCCATCGTCGCCGTGGCGAAGAGGCCCGGTGCCGAGGTCACGCGCGAGGAACTGCTCAAGTTCTACGAGGGCAAGACCGCCAAGTGGCAGATCCCCGACGACGTGGTCTTCGTCGATGCCATTCCGCTGGGCGCCACCGGAAAAATGCTCAAGACCCGGCTGCGCGAGCAACTGGCCGGCTACCGGCTGCCGGGGCTGTGAGCCGCTGCGGGCCAGCCGCCGTGCCAGGGCATGCGGGGGCATGTGCTGATAGGGGCGGCCGGTCCGAGTCTCGTCGGCGATAGCCGCTAGGGGCAATCACCGATCGGTGCGGGGCAAGGGGACCATTACTCTGAGCCTCGCCCAGAAACCACCACAAGAGGAGACGCTTCATGAAGTTTGCGATCAAGGCATTGACGGCATCCCTGGCCCTGGCTTGCGCCACGGGCGCCATGGCCCAGAAGGGCGAGACGGTGAAGGTTGCGTGGATCGACCCGCTGTCCGGCCTCATGGCCGCGCTGGGTTCCAACCAGCTCAAGAGCCTGCAGTACATCGCCGAGGAGCTCAACAAGGGCACGGCCTCGGGCGTGAAGTTCGAGATCATCGGCATCGACAACAAGCTCAGCCCGCAGGAAACCACGGCGGCCCTGCGCTCGGCCATGGACCAGGGCGTGCGCTACGTCTTCCAGGGCAATGGCTCGGGCCCGGCCCTGGCCATCATGGACGCACTGGAAAAGCACAACGCGCGCAACAAGGGCAAGGAAGTCGTCTACCTGAACTATGCGGCGGTGGACCCGGACCTGACCAACAGCAAGTGCAGCTACTGGCACTTCCGCCTGGATGCGGACACCTCCATGAAGATGGAGGCCCTGACCACGTACATGAAGGACGTGCCCGAGGTCAAGAAGGTCTACCTGATCAACCAGAACTACTCGCATGGCCAGCAGGTCTCCAAATACGCCAAGGAGATGCTCAAGCGCAAGCGCCCCGATGTGGAGATCGTGGGCGACGACTTCTCGCCGCTGGCCCAGGTGCGCGACTTCGCCCCCTACATCGCCAAGATCAAGCAATCGGGCGCCGACTCGGTGATCACGGGCAACTGGGGCTCGGACCTGGCGCTGCTGATCAAGGCCGCCAGCGACGCGGGCCTGAACAACGTCAAGTTCTATACCTACTACGCCATTGCCACGGGCGCGCCCACGGCCATGGGCGCGGCCGCCGCCGACAAGGTCTACATGGTGGGCTACGGCCACCTGAACCTGCCCGGCCCGCTGGACCGCATCACCAAGGGCTACAAGGCCAAGTTCAACGACGACATGTACACGGGCTCGCTGTACTCGGGCCTGACCATGCTGGACCAGGCCTTCCTGCGCGCCAAGACCACGGACCCGGCCAAGGTGGCGGCCACCATGGAGGGCATGAAGTTCAACAGCCTCAACGGCGAAGTGGAGATGCGCAAGACCGACCACCAGCTGCAGCAGGGCCTGTTCATCTCGCGCTGGGAAAAGGCCGGCGGCAAGTACCCGATGGACTCGGAGAACACCGGCTACACCTTTGTGCCCGTGAAATATTACGAGCCCTATGTGGCCAGTACCCCCACCTCATGCCAGATGAAGCGTCCTTCATGACGCCCAGGCAGGCAGGCTGACTTCGCAAGGGGCGCGAGGCGCCCCTTTCTTTTGTCTGAAATCGGTCAAAACACGGGTTCATGGGCTGATCGATGACGATCTGTCGCCAATGTGTCCCGGACTGCGGCGAAGTCGCATGCGCGATAGTTTCTAAGGCATTCCCCGAAGGGAAATTGTCATTCAGGCGTTAGTCTGGCGCCAATACAGATATCCGAATCAACCGGAAAAAGGAGACAGAAAAATGAAGTGGATCGTGCATTCGGTGGCCGCCTCGGCCATGCTGGCCTGTGCCTCGGGCGCCTGGGCGCAAAAGGGCGAGACGGTGAAGATCGGCTGGATCGACCCGCTGTCGGGCCTGATGGCCGCCGTGGGCACGAACCAGCTCAAGACCTTCCAGCTGATGGCCGAGGAGTTCAACAAGAAAAATGCCTCGGGCGTGAAGTTCGAGATCATCCCGCTGGACAACAAGCTCAGCCCGCAGGAGACCACGGCCGTGCTGCGCTCGGCCATGGACCAGGGCGCACGCTACGTGGTGCAGGGCAACGGCTCGGGCCCGGCCCTGGCCATCATGGATGCGCTGGAAAAGCACAACACGCGCAACAAGGGCAAGGAAGTCGTCTACCTGAACTATGCGGCCGTGGACCCGGACCTGACCAACAGCAAGTGCAGCTACTGGCACTTCCGCCTGGATGCGGACACCTCCATGAAGATGGAAGCGCTGACGACCTATATGAAGGACGTGCCCGAGGTCAAGAAGGTCTACCTGATCAACCAGAACTACTCGCACGGCCAGCAGGTCTCCAAGTACGCCAAGGAAATGCTCAAGGCCAAGCGGCCCGACGTGCAGGTGGTGGGCGATGACTTCGCGCCGCTGGCCCAGGTGCGCGACTTCGCACCCTACATCGCCAAGATCAAGCAATCGGGCGCCGACACGGTGATCACGGGCAACTGGGGCTCTGACCTGTCGCTGCTGCTCAAGGCGGCCAATGACGCGGGCCTGAACAACGTCAAGTTCTACACCTACTACGCCTTCGGCTCGGGCTCGCCCACGGCCATGGGCGCGGCGTCCGACGGCAAGGTCTACACCGTGGGCTACGGCCACTACAACATGGGGGGGGCCATCCAGCCGCTGATGGCCGAGTTCAAGAAGAAGATGAACGACGACCTCACGCAAAGCTCGATCTACCACGTGTTCGCGCTGCTGGATGCGGCCTTTGCCAAGACCGGCGGCACCGACCCCGTCAAGGTGGCGGCCGCGCTGGAGGGCATGAAGCTCAAGAGCTTCAACGGCGAAGTGGAGATGCGCAAGACCGACCACCAGCTGCAGCAGGGCCTGTACATCACGCGCTGGGAAAAGGCCGGCGGCAAGAACCCCTATGACGCCGAGAACACGGGCTACACCTTCGCCCCGGTGAAGTACTACGAGCCCTACGTGGCCAGCACGCCCACGTCCTGCCAGATGAAGCGCCCGTCCTGAGACCGGCACGCACCGCTTCCTGTCCCCAACGCACCGAAACCAAGGCCTTTCGATGACGCTTGAGTTCTTCACCATATCGCTGCTCAACGGCGTGAGCTATGGACTGCTGCTGTTCATGCTCAGCTCGGGGCTGACGCTGATCTTCAGCATGATGGGCGTGCTCAACTTCGCCCACACCAGCTTCTACATGCTGGGCGCGTACTTCGGATACACGCTCAGCGGCATCATCGGCTTCTGGGGCGCGCTGTTCGTCGCGCCCCTGCTGGTGGGCGTGCTGGGCGCCATGTTCGAGCGCTACAGCCTGCGCCGCGTGCACAAGTACGGCCATGTGCCAGAACTGCTCGTGACCTTCGGCCTGTCCTACCTCATCCTCGAGGTGGTGCAGCTGGTCTGGGGCCGGGGCACCGTGCCCTACGGCCTGCCGCCCGCGCTGCAGGGCCCGCTGTTCACGCTGTACGGCACGCAGTTCCCGCGCTCGCGCTCCTTCGTGATGCTGGTGGCAATGCTGATGCTGGTGGCCGTCTGGCTGCTGCTGACGCGCACGCGCATCGGCCTGGTCATCCAGGCCGCGCTCAAGAACCCCGAGATGGTGGAGGCGCTGGGCCACAACGTGCCGCGCGTGTTCATGATGGTGTTCGGCGGCGGCTGCGCGCTGGCGGGGCTGGCCGGCGTCATCGGCGGCAACACGTATGTGACCGAGCCGGCCATGGCCATGTCGGTCGGCTCCATCATCTTCGTGGTGGTGGTGGTCGGCGGCATGGGCTCGCTGGCGGGGGCCTTCGTGGCCTCGCTGCTGATCGGCGTCGTGCAGACCTTTGCCGTGGCCATCGACTGGTCGCTGGCCAGCCTGCTGACCTCGCTGGGCAGCCCGGTCGGCGAGCAGACCTTCGGCTGGCCGCTGCTCAAGCTCACCATTTCCCAGGTCGCGCCCATCCTGCCCTACCTGTTCCTGGTGCTGATCCTCATCTTCCGGCCCAAGGGCCTCCTGGGCACGCGGGGAGATTGACACCATGTCCTCGATCACCAAAACGACCATGACATCCACTGCCGCAAAAGGCGCTTCGGGCGCTTCAGGGGCTGCGGGCGCGGGGCGCCACTACAGCTTCCAGCCGCTCAACATCGGCCGCATCCTGATCTGGGGCGCCTTCGCCCTGGCGCTGATCGTCGCGCCGCTGGTGTTCACCAGCAGCCTGGCGCTGACCATGCTCAGCCAGATCGGCTATCTCATCATCATCTGCCTGTCCTACAACATCCTGCTGGGGCAGGGCGGCATGCTGAGCTTCGGCCATGCGGTCTACACGGGGCTGGGCTCGTTCATCGCCATCCATGCGATGAACCGGGCCAGCTCCGGCGACTGGGGCATTCCGCTGGTGCTGATTCCCGTCATCGGCGGCCTGGGCGGCATGTTCTTCGCGGCCCTGCTGGGCTATGTGACCACCAAGAAGTCGGGCACCACCTTCGCCATGATCACCATGGGCATCGGCGAGCTGGTGGCGTCCATGGCGCTGATGTTCCCCGAGTTCTTCGGGGGCGAGGGCGGCATCACCACCGACCGCGTCTACGGCAAGCCCTTCTTCGGGCTGACCTTCGGCTCGGGCATGGAGGTGTACTACCTGATCGCCGCCTACTGCTTCGTCTGCACGGCCGCCATGTTCGCCTTCACGGGCACGCCGCTGGGGCGCATGCTCAACGCCGTGCGCGACAACCCCGAGCGCGTGGAGTTCGTGGGCTACAACACGCAGCGCGTGCGCTACTTCGCCTTCATCATCGCGGGCTTCTTCGCGGGCGTGGGCGGGGGGCTTGCGGCCATCAACTTCGAGATCATCACGGCCATGGACAGCGTGAGCGTCATGCGCTCGGGCTCGTACCTGCTGTTCACATTCCTGGGCGGCGCCACCTTCTTCTTCGGGCCCATCATCGGCGCCGTGCTGCTGGTGCTGGCCTCGGTGCTGCTGTCGGAGCTGACCAAGGCCTGGCTGCTGTACCTGGGCCTGGTGTTCCTGCTGATGGTCATGTATGCGCCCGGTGGCGTTGCCAGCCTGATCATGATGAACCTGCGCGTGGCGCGGTTCGGCAAATGGCGCCGGCTGGCTCAGCCCTACCTGGCTATCGCCGCCAGCGCCCTGGTCATGATCGTGGGCGGCGCCGCCATCGTCGAGATGATCTACCACCTGCAGCTCAATGCGGCCCTGGGTTCCCAGGTCTCGTTCATGGGCGTGCAGCTCGATACCAGCTCGGCCTCCACCTGGACCGTGGCCGTTGCCGTCTTCGTCGTGGGCCTGGGCCTGCTGGAAGTGGCCCGGCGCTGGTGCCTGCGGCGCTGGGAGCGTATCCAGGAAGAGATCGAAGAAGCCATCAAGCGCGGGGAGGGCTGAACCATGTCCAGCATTGCAATCGAACGACCAGGCACTGCCGCCGCTGCCGCGACCGGCGAGGCCACCTACGCGCTGGAGCTGCGCGACCTGTACAAGCGCTTCGGCAAGGCCGAGATCATCCGCGGCGCCCAACTGGCCGTGAAGCCCGGCGAGCGCGTGGCCATCATCGGCCCCAACGGCGCGGGCAAGAGCACGCTGTTCAACCTGATCAGCGGCCGCTTCGAGCCCACCAGCGGCCAGGTGCTGCTCAACGGCCAGCGCATCGACGGCAAGAAACCCTATGAAATCAACCGCATGGGGCTGTCGCGCAGTTTCCAGATCACCAACATCTTTCCCAAGCTCAGCGTGTTCGAGAACCTGCGCTGCAGCGTGCTGTGGAGCCTGGGCTACCGCTACAGCTGCTGGCGCTTCCTGTCCAAGCTGCGCGATGCCAACGCCCGCGCCGATGAGCTGATGGAGATGATCGGCCTGCACAGAAAGCGCGACACGCTGGCGGTGAACCTCACCTATGCCGAGCAGCGTGCGCTGGAAATCGGCATCACCATCGGCGGCGGCGCCGGCGTCATCCTGCTGGACGAGCCCACGGCCGGCATGAGCAACAGCGAGACGGCCCACTTCATCCAGCTGATCAAGAAGGTCACCGAAGGCAAGACGCTGCTGACCGTGGAGCACGACATGGGCGTGGTCTTCGGCCTGGCCGACAAGATCGCCGTCGTGGTCTACGGCGAAGTCATCGCCTACGACACGCCCGAGGCCGTGCGTGCCAATCCGCGCGTGCAGGAGGCCTATCTGGGCTCGTCCGTGGCGGATCAACAAGCTGGTGCACATTGAGGAAGCGCGGATGCTGAACATCAACAACCTGCATGCCTACTACGGCAAAAGCCATGTGCTGCATGGCGTGGAATTTTCCGTACAGCCCGGCGAGATCGTCGCGCTGCTGGGGCGCAATGGCTCGGGCCGCTCCACCACGGCCAAGGCCATCATGGGACTGGTGCACTGGGAGGGCGCGCTGGAGTGGAAGGGCCAGAGCCTGACTGGCAGAAAGGCCTACGAGATCGCTCACCTGGGCCTGGGCTACGTGCCCGAGAGCCGCGACGTGTTCCCCAATCTCACCGTGCACCAGAACCTGCTGCTGGGACAGAAGGGAAAGGGCCGGGACAGCCGCTGGGGCTTCGACGACATGTACGCCATGTTCCCGCGCCTGAAGGAGCGCCAGCACACCGAGGCCGGCGTGATGTCGGGCGGCGAGCAGCAGATGCTGACCCTGTGTCGCACGCTGATGGGCGACCCGGACCTGATCATCATCGACGAGCCCACCGAGGGCCTGGCTCCCAAGATCGTCGAGCTGGTGGGCGAGTACCTGCAAAAGATCAAGCAGCGCGGCGTGTCCGTTCTGCTGATCGAGCAAAAGCTCACCATTGCCATGAGCATCTCGGACCGAGCCCTGGTCATGGGTCATGGGCGCATCGTCTTCGACGGCACGCCCGACGGGCTGCGCGCCGATCAGAAGGTGCGCAAGGAGTGGCTGGAGGTCTGATGCCGTACAAGGCTGGGCCTGCTGCCCGGCAGGCGGCCCGGGCCACGGCGCTTGTCCCGCTTGGGACAAACCGCAGTGGCGCCGGCCCGCGTTTTTTTTACAATCAAAATCGCACGATCGTTCTTTTTCTATCGCATAGGGGACAACAGCATGACTGCTGAATACAAAGTGGACGGTGCCATCGCCGTCATCACCTTGAACAATCCGCCGGTCAACGGCCTGGGACTATCCACGCGGCGGGGCATCGTCGAGGGGCTGGACAAGGCCTATTCCGACCCGGCCGTCAAGGCCATCGTCATCACGGGTGCCGGCAAGGCTTTTTCGGGCGGTGCCGATATCAACGAGTTCGGCAAGGAAGAGGCGTATCGCGAGCCGCACCTGGTCTCGCTGATCAACTCCCTGGACCAGGGCAGCAAGCCCGTGGTGGCCGCCATCCATACCGTCTGCATGGGCGGCGGGCTGGAGCTGGCGCTGGGCTGCAACTACCGCGTGGCCGCTCCCGGCACCCTGGTGGCCCTGCCTGAAGTCAAGCTGGGCCTGCTGCCCGGTGCAGGCGGCACGCAGCGCCTGCCGCGCGTGCTGGGCGTGGAGACCGCGCTGAACATGATCGTCAGCGGCGAACCCGTCAAGAGCGAGCTGCTGGCCTCCATCCCCGGCCAGAAGCTGTTCGACAAGATGGCCGCCTCGCCCGAGTCCCTGCTGGACGAGGCCAAGGCCTTTGCGTTGGAAGTGGCCGACAAGCACGCGGCGGGTGCCCAGCTGCCGCGCGTGCGCGACCTGCCCTGCAAGCATCCCCAGGGCGATGCCTACTTCCAGTTCGCACGCAACATGGTCAAGGGCATGGCCAAGAACTACCCGGCCCCGGCCCGCTGCGTGGACACGGTGGAGAACGCCGCGCGCAAGAAGTTCGACGAGGGCATGGCCCTGGAGCGCGAAGCCTTCATGCAACTGATGTGGTCGCCCGAGTCGCGCGCACTGCGCCACCTGTTCATGGCCGAGCGCGCGGCCTCCAAGATCGCCGACGTGCCCTCGGACACGCCAGTGCGCGAGATCAAGACCGTGGGCGTCATCGGTGCCGGCACCATGGGCGGCGGCATCTCCATGAACTTCCTGAACGCGGGCATCCCCGTGACCATCCTGGAGACCAAGCAGGAAGCGCTGGACCATGGCGTGGCCACCATCCGCAAGAACTACGAAGCCCAGGTCAAGAAGGGCAAGCTCACCCAGGAAAAGTACGACCAGCGCATGGCCCTGCTGAGCACCACGCTGTCGTATGACGCGCTCAAGAACGCCGACCTCATCATCGAGGCGGTGTTCGAGGAACTGGGCGTCAAGGAAACCGTGTTCAAGCAGCTGGACGAGGTTGCCAAGCCCGGCGCCATCCTGGCCTCCAACACCTCCACGCTGGACGTGGACAAGATCGCCGCCTTCACCAAGCGCCCGCAGGACGTGGTGGGCATGCACTTCTTCAGCCCCGCCAACGTGATGAAGCTGCTGGAAGTGGTGCGCGGCAAGCACACCGCCAAGGACGTGCTGGCCACCGTGATGAAGCTGGCCAAGAAGATCAAGAAGACCGCCGTGGTCTCGGGCGTGTGCGACGGCTTCATCGGCAACCGCATGATCGAGCAATACTCGCGCCAGGCCGGATTCCTGCTGGACGAAGGCGCCACGCCCGCCCAGGTGGACAAGGCCATCGAGAAGTTCGGCTTCGCCATGGGCCCGTTCCGCATGGGCGATCTGGCCGGCAACGACATCGGCTGGGCCATCCGCAAGCGCCGCGCCGTCGAGCGTGCCGACATGAAGTACAGCCGCACGGCCGACAAGCTGTGCGAGCTGGGCCGCTTCGGCCAGAAGACCGGTGCGGGCTGGTACGACTACCAGGCGGGCAAGCGCGACGCCATCCCGTCCGAGCTGGTCAACCAGATGATCGAGTCGCATCGCAAGGAGCTGGGCATCACCCCGCGCAAGATCTCCGATGAGGAAATCGTCCAGCGCCTGGTCTTCGCCCTGGTCAACGAAGGCGCCCACATCCTGGAAGACGGCATCGCCGGCAAGTCGGGCGATATCGACATGGTCTACCTGACCGGCTATGGCTTCCCCATCTGGCGCGGCGGCCCCATGCACTACGCGGGCGAGGTCGGGCTGTTCAACGTGGTCCAGGCCATGAACCGCTTCGCCAGGAACCCCAACGACGACGCCGATTTCTGGCAGCCGGCCCCGCTGCTGGCGAAGCTGGCGGCCGAAGGCAAGCAATTCAGCTGAGACGTGCGGCGCACGAACTCCTTGCGAACCACCGCAAACCCGCCATACAAGGAATATCCATGACATCCGCCGTGATCGTTTCCACCGCCCGCACCCCCCTGGCCAAGAGCTGGAAGGGTGCCTTCAACATGACCCATGGCGCCACGCTGGGCGGCCATGCCGTGCAGCACGCCGTGCAGCGCGCAGGCGTTGACCCCGCCGCCGTTGATGACGTGATCATGGGCTGCGCCAACCCCGAAGGCGCCACCGGCATGAACATCGCGCGCCAGATCGCGCTCAAGGCCGGCCTGCCCATCACCGCGTCGGGCATGACCATCAACCGCTTCTGCTCCTCGGGCCTGCAGACCATTGCCACCGCATCGCAGCGCATCATCGCGGGCGAGGGCGATGTTTACGTGGCCGGCGGCGTGGAGTCCATCTCCTGCGTGCAGCAGGAAATGAACCTGCACATGATCCAGGACCTGGCCCTGGCCAAGCAAAAGCCCGAGATCTACTGGAGCATGCTGCAGACCGCCGAACAGGTCGCCAAGCGCTACGGCATCGGCCGTGACGCCATGGACGAATACGGCGCCGCCAGCCAGCAAAAGGCCTGCGCGGCCCAGGCCGCCGGCCTGCTGGATGCCGAGATCGCCCCCATCACCGTGACCATGGGCGTGGCCGACAAGGTGCGCGGCCTGATCACCAAGGAAGTGACCTGCAGCAAGGACGAGGGCGTGCGCGAGGGCACGACCAAGGAAGGCATCTCGGGCATCCGTCCCGCGCTGCCGGGCGGTGTGATCTCGGCCGGCAATGCCAGCCAGTTCTCCGACGGCGCAGGCGCCTGCGTGGTGGTGAGCGAGGACTATGCATCGCGCAACAACCTCAAGCCCATCGGCCGCTTCCTGGGCTTTGCCGTCGCCGGCTGCGAGCCTGACGAAATGGGCATCGGCCCCGTCTTCGCCGTGCCCAAGGTGCTCAAGAAGCTGGGCCTGACGGTGCAGGACATCGACCTGTGGGAGCTCAATGAAGCCTTTGCCGTGCAGGTGCTGTACTGCCGGGACAAGCTGGGCATCCCCAACGATCGCCTCAATGTCAACGGCGGCGCCATTGCCCTGGGCCATCCCTATGGCGTGTCGGGTCAGCGCCTGACGGGCCATGCCCTGATCGAAGGCAAGCGCCGCGGTGCCAAGCGTGTCTGCGTGACCATGTGCATCGGCGGCGGCATGGGTGCCGCCGGCGTGTTCGAAGTGCTGTAAGTACAGGTGGCGGCTGCGGCCGCCACCGCCTGTTCCCGTTACTCCTGTTGGCCGCACGCGCTCCCTCTGGCGGCGCCTGCGGCTTCTTTTTTGATTCCGGACCCCACCATGCGCCTGCGTTCCACCATCGATTTCCTGCTCTATGAATGGCTGCGCGCCGATGCGCTGGGCGAGCGCGAGCGCTTTGCCGACCATTCGCGCGACACCTTCGATGCCGTGCTCGACACCTGCGAGCGCATCGCCCGCGAGAAATACGCCCCCTTCAACCGCACCGTGGACACGCAGGAGCCGCAGTTCGATGGCGAGAAAGTCATCCTGCCCCGGTGCACCCACGATGCGCGCCAGGCCTATGCCGACTCGGGCATGCTCAGCGCCTCCCAGGACTACGACATCGGCGGCATGCAGCTGCCCTATACCGTGGAGGCGGCCGCCAACAGCTTCTTCGCGGCGGCCTCCATCAGCATCGGCTCCAACATGCTGACCTCGGGCAATGCCAACGCCATCATGGCCCACGGCACGGACATGCAAAAACAGGTCTTCGCCGCCAACGAATTCAACGGCCGCTGGGCCGGCACCATGTGCCTGTCCGAGCCCCAGGCCGGTTCCTCGCTGAGCGATATCGCCACCCGCGCCGAGCCCGATGGCGCCGACTTCGAGAGCGATGCGCTGGGCCCGCGCTACCGCCTCAAGGGCAACAAGATGTGGATCAGCGCGGGCGATCATGAGCTGACCGAGAACATCGTCCACCTCGTGCTGGCCAAGATCCCGGGGCCGGACGGCAAGCCCGTGCCCGGCGTCAAGGGCATCTCGCTGTTCATCGTGCCCAAGAAGCTCGTGGACACCGAAGGCCAGCTGACCGGCGAGCGCAACGACGTGGCCCTGGCCGGCCTCAACCACAAGCTGGGCTGGCGCGGCACCACCAACACGCTGCTGAACTTCGGGGAAGGGCGCTTTCCCGTGCGCGGCGGCGCCGGGGCCGTGGGCTACCTGGTCGGCAAGCCCGGCGAGGGCCTCAAATGCATGTTCCACATGATGAACGAGGCCCGCATCTCCATCGGCATGGCCGCCACCATGCTGGGCATGGCGGGCTACCACGCCAGCCTGGACTACGCGCAGAACCGCCCGCAGGGCCGGCCGATCAAGGGGGCGCCGGGTGCAGCCGGCAAGGATGCCACGCGGCCCCAGTCGCGCATCATCGAGCACGCCGACGTCAAGCGCATGCTGCTGGCGCAGAAGTCCTATTGCGAAGGCGCGCTGGCGCTGAACCTGTTCTGCGCGCGCCTGGTCGATGAGCAGCACACCGGCACGCCCGAATCCGTGGCCGAGGCCCGGCTGCTGCTGGAAGTGCTGACCCCCATCTCCAAGAGCTGGCCCAGCGAGTTCTGCCTGGAGGCCAACTCCCTGGCCATCCAGATCCACGGCGGCTACGGCTATACGCGCGACTTCCCCGTGGAGCAATACTGGCGCGACAACCGCCTGAACATGATCCACGAAGGCACGCACGGCATCCAGGCCATGGACCTGCTGGGCCGCAAGGTGCTCATGGAAGGCGGCAAGGGCCTGCAGCTGCTGGCCACGCGCATCAACGACACCATCCAGCGCGCCATGGCCCGGCCCGAACTGGCCGGGCATGCCAATGAACTGGCCAAGGCGCTGCAGGAAGTCGGCGCCACCACCAAGGCCGCATGGGCGACCGATGACCCGCAGCAGGCCCTGGCCAATGCCGTGCCGTATATGCAGGCTTTTGGCCACACGGTGCTGGCCTGGACCTGGCTGGACGTGTCCCTGGCCGTGCTGGACAAAGACCCGGGCCTGACCGCCCCCGCCAACGCTGGCCGCATGGCCGCCATGCGCTACTTCTTCGGCTACGAACTGCCGAAGATCGGCGCCTGGCTCAAAGTCGTGCGTGAGCGCGACATGACTTGCGCGCAGATGAGTGAAGAGGCGTTCTGAGGGAGTTGGCAGCACGGCTGCCGGAGGATGCAAAAAAGCGCGGACCATGTGGTCTGCGTTTTTTTATTTCAGGGATTTTCAGGACCGCTGGCGAGCCTGGCTTGCTCCATGACCCACTCCCTGGATTTTCCGCGAACGCACCATTCGGGCTTTTTGACCCAGTCTGTGAAATATATGGTGGGATGCCCTTCCAGAATATTGCAACGTGTATAGCCCAGCTTAGGCATCGCATAGTACTGCAGCGGAGTAATAAATATCAAAGAAACCAGTGCTGAAGAAATTCCAAGGGTGAAAATTATTGATAGTGCTTTATCGAATTTTCGTAGAATACTGTCGTTGCAGGGGATGGAATTCAGCACCGATACCAGTGCTAACGTAATAAAAATGAAAGGAGTCATGAAGATTGTTGGTGCGCCCGGCATGATTCTTATGGTTGGCGCGAGAGCATTTATGTCTTTCAGCATCGGGATTGTTTCCGCAAAGGAAAACCATAAACATCCGACGGATAGTAGAATGCTGATGGGTATTCCAAATATTGCAGATTTCCGAATATTTTTTACATCTCTCATATTTATTTTAAGGAACTGATTTTCTTTTGATTTGTCGCGAAGTATCTTGTGAAGTTGATTTTTTGGTTGGATCGTGATCCTTGGGTGATGCTTGCGTGCTGATAGATGGTAGCTGCCTTTATTGAATTGGGTTTTGATCTAGCTTATATATGCCTGGTGCTTTTTCATTGTTTACAGACTTTAGGGCTGTAATAACGTTTTGTTTTATTTTCCATCGCTGATCTGTGTAGTTGAGAAGTGCTCCAGTGGCAAATATGGCTAACGCCATCGCTCCTAGCGGAAAAATGACCAAAGTAGTAACGCTTGCAGTTAAGGCTCCCGCGCTTATTGCAATCATCGTCGCCAATCCCGCCTTGACCGCCTCCACTCCAATCCCACCCACAAGATCATGCATGGTCTTCTCGTCATTGAAGATGAAGTCCAGTGTCTCTATTCCGGTGCCCACCACCAGGCTCAGAAGGAACCCGCCCTTGGCCACATTCTGCAGACCGCGAATACCCAGGCCCATCTGGACCATGCGTGGATTGGCGGCAAGGAATCGCGTGCCTTGCAGCAACTGGCGGCGAAGTCCCGCGTAGCCCGTGATGATGATATAGGTGCCTGTGGCGGTTGTCTTGATATAGGAGCGGGCACCGGCCAGGCCCAATGCAATCAGTGTTTTGGTGATCAGGTACGCGTCGCTGACCATCAGGGAGGCGGGAGCGACCCAGGGTTTGCCTGCATTGGGGCTGGCGGTGTGTGTCCAGTATCGCCCAAGCGCACTGTGGGCCAGCATGGCATGCAGCGTGGCCGCCAGGCGAGGATTGTTGCGCGCCTTGTCGCTCAGTATGTCTGCGTATTCCTGTGGCGTGAGCACAATGGCATCGATCTGTTTCTGCTCCATTTGGCGAGCAAGCATGTCGGCATAGCCGATCTGATAGAAGGTGGCGGCAATGGAGGCTGGCATGGTGTATGGAGACGCTGGATCAGAAGCGGAATCGATGATTCCAGCCAATGCGCCTTGATCAATAAAGGCAATTTGACGGAAATGAGTGGTTGCAAGCAGGCGAATAATCCGCTGTCAGTGTCCAAGCGGGTTTCTGATGTTTGCTGTGCCAAGAGTCCTCATTTGATTTCATGGCCTGCACGAGGTCAATCAAAGAAGTCGCCCGCAGATCATTTTCAGAATTTTCCTTAGGACAATTCCTAAAATCAGGTTTGAAATGCCAGGTGAATAGAGATGCTGCCAATGAGCGTTGGGTCTCAGGCAGCGCCATTCGCCATGGGCGGTATTCACGGGGCACAAGCGCAGGCTGCCCGGCTCGGCCACGGGCATTTGCGGTGAAGGATGCGGGAGAGGTGGTCCGTACCGCCGCCGCTGCGCTTGCGGGCAGGCTGTTGGACCGGGGTCTGGGCTAAGGTCTTATCGTGCCGAATGCTTGCAGACGA
The DNA here is from genome assembly GCF_018437695.1 of Delftia sp. WY8. Taxonomy (NCBI): domain Bacteria; kingdom Pseudomonadati; phylum Pseudomonadota; class Betaproteobacteria; order Burkholderiales; family Comamonadaceae; genus Delftia; species Delftia sp. WY8. Next base: position 528,577 of record NZ_CP049795.1, on the reverse strand, counting down.
GGACTCAGGGACCGGGTGTCAGCGCATCGGAAGCCTTGCAGGCGCTGAAGGCCGCCTGCCGGAGGGCGCCTGCCTCAAAGATCCAGTCCGAGATAACGCGTGCCCGGCACGGGATTGAAGCTCACCGGTTCCGCATCCACAAAACCCAGGGACTCATACAGCCGCTGCGCAGCCTGGAACTCGGGCAGCACGTCCAGGCAGATGCGGGTGTAGCCCGCATGCCGTGCGGCGTCCAGGATGCCTTCCACCAGGCGGCGCCCCAGGTTCTCGCCGCGTACCGTGGGGCGCACGTAGACACGCTTCATTTCGCCTGTCTGCGCATCCACCTGGCGCAGGGCGGCGCAGCCCACGGGCTGGCCGTCTTTCCAGGCCAGCAGCACGCAGCCCTCGGGTGCGGCGTACTTGCCGGGCAGGGCGGCGAACTCGGTCTTGAAGTCCTGGAAGTCCAGGCTCACGGTGGGGCTGGCCACGTATTCCCGGAAGATGCGGGCCACGGCGTCGAGGTCTTCGGGGAAGCGGGCGGGGCGGATATCGGTCATGGGTGGCAATCGGGTCTGGGCCCTGGCGCAGGGCGCCGTTCAGGTGGAATGAAAACGCATGAGGATAGGGCAAGACATCCGGACCAAGCCCTATCCGGCACAGCCCACTCCTAAACAGAAGGCGTCGCTGCGGGTCAGGGCAGCGCCTTTGACCTTCCTGCCCACACGCCTACGAGCCCGACAAGGACGGCTCCTCACAACCCCAGATGCAAAGCCTCCCCCATCCCCTGCGCAGGCACGGCGCAGCAGATCAGGGCCTCGCCCGCTGGCACGGCGAAGGAGGGTGGCGAGGCATAGGTCACCCAGCCCTGCAGCACACGCGTGCGGCAGTCGCCGCAGCTGCCCCCTCGGCAACCGAAGGCGGGCTCCAGGCCTCGCGCCTCGGCCACTTCGAGCAGGCTGCCGTCGCCGGGCTTCCAGCGCGCTTCCTTGGCCGAGCCGGCAAAGATGATGCGGACAGGCTGTGTGGCGGGTGCCGGCAGTTCGGCGGCGGGGGCTGCACCGGCCATGGATCGCTTCAGGGCCGAGGGACCGAAGGCTTCTGCGTGGATGCGCTCGTCGGGCACATTGCGTTCGCGCAGGCCGTCATAGGTGGCCTGCATGAAGGCGTCCGGGCCGCAGAGGTAGAAGTCGTAGTCGTCCCAGGGCAGGGTGGCTTTCAGCAGGGTCATGTCGATGTGGCCCTCATGGTCGTAGTCGCGGCCGGCCTTTGCCGTGCCGGGCTGGCTGAGCGTTCGCACCCAGTGCACCTCGGCATTGCCGGCCTTCACCAGTTCGGCAATCTCCGTGTCAAAGGCCCGTTCGCTGCGCGTGCGAGCCGCCTGGAACAGCCAGGTGGGCCGCAGGCTGCGGGTGCGCCGGCCTTCGTGGACGATGTGGCGCAGCATGGCCAGCAAGGGCGTGATGCCTATGCCCGCGGCCAGCAGCACGGCGGGGCGGCGCAGGGCCGCATCGGCGGTGAAGCTGCCAGCGGGCGGGCGGGCCTCGACCAGATCGCCGGGCTTCAGGCCATGCAGATGGCTGGATGCGCGGCCTTGCCTCTTGACGCTGATGCGCAAGCGCCCGTCCGAAGGCGCCAGCGACAGCGTATAGGTGCGCTGCAGATGGCTGCCGTCCGCCAGCGTGAGGCGCAGCGGCAGGTGCTGGCCGGCCAGGGGAGCCACCGTGGCCATGCCATCGGCCGGCTCCAGGTAGAGCGAGCGGATGGTGGAACTCTCATCCACGGCCTGCGCCACCCGGAACGGCCGCCACTGCCGCCCCAGCCGGGCGGCGGCCAGGCGCTGGCTGGCATCGGCCCAGCTTCCGGTCATCTGCAGGTGGGGCGACCAGCCGTCGGCCGCCATGCTCCAGCGCAGCGGCAGGGCGTCGGGCCGGCGCACGATGCGGCGGGGCTTGAAGGTCCACAGGCGCTCGGCGCCCTCGAAGGCGGCGATTTCCGGGGAGTCAAGGATGACGCTGGCCTCGCCCGTCATCTGCAGCATTTCCCCGGTTTCGGAGTCGATGAACAGCAGGCCCGCCTTGGGATTGACCAGGAAGTTGCCCAGGGTCATGAAGAACAGGTTGCCCGAGAAGTCGGGGATGGTCAGCGTTCCATCGGCGTTGATCCGCACAAAGCCCGGCTTGCCGCCACGGTGGGAGACATCGACCTGGCGCAGGCCATCATCCCCAACAACGTAGGACGCCACGTAGAACGTATCCGCCTGCGTAATCAGGGCCTGTGCGCGCGGGTCCAGCGATGCCAGTTCGACCGCCGGCACCTGCGTAGGCTCCCCGGCAGGCCGGACAAACCGGACGCTGCGGTTCTGGATATAGCGCGGGCAGTTGCCGAAGCTCTGGACCACGCCGATGTCGAAGGCGCCCGCCCCATCAACGCCCGCCTTGCGCCGCACCGTGCCGTTGAGTCGGTTGCGCCGGCGCGTCATGGGGTCCATGCCCAGCAGGCCCACGGCATGGCCGTCGCCCAGGCCCGGCTCGGCCGGGTCGGCCGCATCACGGCCCGCCGCCACATGCAGGGTCGATGGATCGGGAGAGTGCAGGAAGCCCGGCTCGCCGGCCCGTACCGTGGCCCAGGCATCGCCTTGCGCATCCACGCTGCCCAGCACCACGAAATGCAGCAGAGGATAGAACTCGCGGTGCTGGTCCAGCAGGAAGGGGCGCAGGAACTTGCGGCCCGGCATGTCCATGCGGCCCACGACGCCAACGCTTTGCTGGATCGCCAGTTCGCCCGCATGCCATGGCGAGGCGGGGTTTTGCAGGGGTTGCGGGTGCATGGTGCGCTCCTTTGCCGGGGGTTCAGGGGAGGTGTGGCTCAGGCACTCAGGCCCGCAGGCCGGCCGGTGTCTGGGCGAATGCCACGAAGCCCGGCAGCGCCTCGATGCGGCCGAGCCAGGCGCGCACTTCGCGGTAGGGTTGCAGGTCCACATTGCCCTCGGGCGCGCTGGCGATGTAGCTGTACAGGGCCACGTCGGCAATCGTGGGCGCGCTGCCGGTGAGAAAGGGGCGAGTGGTCAATTGCGCCTCGATCTTGCCGAGGATGGCGTGGGCGCGGGCTATCACTTCCGCGGCCTGGAAGGAGGCCTTGAACACCGTGACCAGCCGGGCCGCCGCCGGGCCGAAGGCAATGGGGCCGGCGGCGATGCTCAGCCATTTCTGGATCTCGGCCTCGGCCCGGGCGCCCAGGGGCATCCAGTCCTGGCGGTCCAGCTTGCGCGCCAGGTAGACCAGGATGGCGTTGGAGTCGGCAATCACCGTACCGTTGTCATCCAGCACCGGCACCTGGCCCAGCGGGTTCAGCGCCAGGAACTCGGGCTTCTTCTGCGCGCCGTTGGCCAGATCCACGTGGACCAACTCATGCTCCACGCCCAGCAGGCCGAGGAAGAGGCGGGCGCGGTGGGCGTGGCCGGACAGGGGAAAGTGGTAGAGCTTCATTGCGGTTCCTTGGGGTTGGTGAAGGCGCCGGTTGTCGGCGCCACGGGACGTATCCTCCTTCTCCGCCCGCATCTTTAGAATCCCTGGCGGCGGCAAGTCACTCTTGCGGGAACGCGAACAAAGCGCCGGCGCAAACCTGGGCAGTCCTGCGCGGGCCGCTCGCAGCCGGGCAGACATACGACACAGACAAGGCAGGCACAGATGGATCGCTTCCAGTCCATGACGGCATTTCTCGCAGTGGTGGACACGGGCGGCTTCGCCTCGGCCGCACGTCGGCTCAAGGTCTCGCCTTCGGTGGTGACGCGCGCGGTTTCCGACCTGGAGGAGCGCCTGGGCGTGCGCTTGCTCACGCGCACCACACGCTTCGTGCGCGTGACCGAGGCCGGCACGGCCTACGCCGACAGCTGCCGCCGCATCCTGGCCGAGCTGGAAGAGGCCGACGAGCATGCCGCCAGCGCCCACGCCGCACCGCGTGGCCGGCTCACGCTCACGGCGCCCGTGAACTTCGGGCGCATGCACGTGCTGCCCGTGGTGCACGACTACCTGGGCCGGTTTCCCGAGGTGGACGTCAACTGCTGGTTTGTGGACCGCGTGGTCAGCCTGGTGGACGAGGGCGTGGACGTGGCCGTGCGCATCGGCGATCTGCCCGATTCCTCGCTGCAGGCCATCCGCGTGGGCAGCGTGCGGCAGGTGCTGTGCGCTTCGCCCGCATACCTGGCCAGCCACGGCTTGCCCCAGCGGCCCCAGGAGCTTGCGCAGCACACCACCATCACCGCATCCGGCCTCACCTCCACGCCCGAATGGCGGTTTCTTGAAGGCGACAAGGCCCTGGCCGTGCGCCTTCAGCCGCGCCTCATGTCCATGACCAACGAGGCTGCGGCAGACTGCGCCCTGGCCGGGCAAGGCATCACGCGCCTGCCGCTCTACCAGATCGCCAAGCCCGTGCAGGACGGCGCACTGCGCCTGGTGCTGGAGCCCTTCGAGCGGCCGCCGCTACCGATTCATGTGGTGCACCGGGAAGGGCGCCATGCCGCGCACCGCGTGAGGGCGTTCATCGACATGGCGGTGGATGCGCTGCGGGTGGCGGCGTTGAAGTGGTAGCGGGGCCAGGCTGGGTTGTCCTCGGCACACTGCCGGCAAGTCTGCCTATTGAAGTCACTGCATAATCCGGACGGCTAGTCATCTTTCTACAGGCAGGCACTTTCATTCAATGAGTATTGATGAGTGGGCGGTAAGAGCCGGTGCAATTTTTTGATAGATCCATGAAATCCCTTGTTGCTTTTGTTTTAGTGGCGGGCAGCGCATGCCTTGTTCGTGCTGAACCGGTTTTGGACTGGAATGTTCTCGGATTCGATGCCCAGGGCAATCCCACCAAGAATTCTCGTCACTCATCTCACAGTAATGCTCAGAGAAAACTGAACCTGCTATGCGGCGATGAAGCGGCAAACGGGTCTCCTCTGCCTGAAACCGTAAGCGTGCGCATTGAAGTGAGGCCCTTCTCCAGCGGTGGTCCGCAGGGAAAGCGCATCTTCCGCAGCGCTGAAATCACCTGCAATGAAGTCCGGCGCGAAAAAGATGCCTTGTCTAAACATATTCCGGTTCCCAGGGCGCGAAAGGCCGAGACCCTGCACGTTCCCAGTGTCTGGGACTGATTAATACTCGTGCCCGTAGCTTTCTCCACCTGATGCGGTGAAATCGCTCGGTCTTCTATGCCGGTACCCTCAAAACTGCGCCGTCACGCCCAAATACAAGCGCCGTCCATCCAGCGTCTTGCCGTAGTCGGCGAGGTTCACCGTCTTGTCCAGCAGGTTGTACAGGCCTGTGAACAGCTGGATGTTGGCCGTTGCCTGGTAGCTGGCGCCTATGTCCACCAGGGTGTAGGCGGGTAGCTGGGCCGTGCCACCGTCGATGCTCCTGCTTTTGTAACGGGCCTTGCCCCAGAGCTTGATCTGGCCTGTGATGTTCCAGTCCGCGCCCAGATTGAGCATGTGGCGGGGCAGGTTGTTGAGAGGCCTGCCGGCATCCGGTCCGCTGGCCACGTCGCTGGAGGTGAAGGTGTACGAGGTGTTGAACCGACCTCGGCCCAGCGGCAGGGCGATGGGCATGCCGTAGGCCAGCTCCAGTCCCTTGATGGTGGCCGAGCTGACATTGACGTACTGGTTGATGCGCGAGCGCACTTCGCCGTTGTATTCGCAGGCGGGGGCGGAGGTGGGGCTGGTGCAGATGGTCTGCGTGCTGATCTTGTCCTTGAAGTCGGTTTGGTAGGCGGTGATGCTGGCGTTCACGTCCTGCGCGGGCGTCCAGTTCAGGCCGATTTCGTAGTTGGTGCTTTTCTCGGGCTTGAGGTTTTTGTTGCCCATGTCCCAGGCCGCTCCACGCGCTGCGATTTCCACGATGTTGTCGTCGGCCTGCTTGAGGGTGGGTGCCTTGTAGCCGCCGCTGATGCCGCCCTTGAGGGTCAGTGCATTGCTCATTCGGTAGATGCCGTACAGGCGCGGAATCCATTCGCTGCCGTAGTGCTGGTTGCGGTCGTAGCGTATGCCGCCCACGACGGAGAAGCGGTCGGTCAGGAAGTATTCGTCCTCGGCAAACAGGGCCATCTGCCAGCGTTCGAGGTTGATGTTGCGCGATCCCGGAAAGCGGCTGCCGTCATGCGCAGTCTCTTCGTTCTTGTACTCGGCACCGAACGAGACCATGTGCCGGTCCAGCGGCACGACGGTCTTGGACTGCAGGTAGGTGGCCCGGTATTCGGACTGGTAGGCGCCATTGGTGATCTGCACGTTCTCCCGCGTGATGAAGGAGCTGGTGCGGATGCGCGAGCCCCATTCGATGTCATGCGTCAGCGCGTAGTAGTTGCGTTCGTTCTGCACCGAGCCTGCGGCGCCCGTGCGGGCCGTGCGCTCGTTGTCCCCGGTGCCGCGCGTGGCCTGCAGGCCCAGGGTCTGGTTGCCGGTGAGTTTCCAGGCCAGCTTGGCGGTGATGTCGCGGTTCTCGCGGGCGGCGTAGCCGCCGGTGAACCGGTCCTCATGACGCTTGAAGCGCGAGCCGTACAGTGTCAGGCCCAGCCGGTCCTGTACCAGCGGGCCGCTGAGGTAGAAGCGCTGCTGGCCCTCGCTGCCGGCCTGTGGGTTTTCCTGCATCGTTCCGTCCACGGTGACGCTGCCGGTCCATTGCGTGGACACCTTCTTGGTGATGATGTTGATCACCCCGCCCAGCGCGCTGGATCCGTACAGCGACGACATGGGGCCGCGAATGACCTCGATGCGTTCGATGGCCGACATGGGTGGCAGCCAACTTGTCTGCTGCGCGCCGCCAAAGCCGTTGTAGTAGGCCTGGGAGGAGCTGCCCAGGGGCCTGCCGTCCACCAGGAACAGGGTGTAGTCCTCGCCCAGGCCGCGGATATAGATCTGCGTGGATTCGATCTTGCCGCCCGCACCTCCCTCGATGGTGACGCCTGGAATGTCGAGCAGGGCATCGGTCACGTCGCGGTAGCGCTTGCCTTCCAGCTCCTTGGCTGTCACCACGGTGATGGAGGCAGGCGCGTCGGCCAGCGATTGCTCGAAGCCTGTGGCGGTCACCACCACTTCGGACAGCTTGCCTTCGCCGGCCGCCTGCTGTGCATGGGCCAGCAGCACGGTGCTGCCGGTCAGCAGACAGGCTAGGCCTTTGCCGATGAGGGTGAGCGGGTGTGCAGGGGTGCAGGCCCTGGCCGGCTGCAGGAAAGAGTCGATCACTGGTTGGCTCCGGTCGCTATTGAAAATGGGGTTGTCCGTACACGACGGCACGCGCCGCCGGGCAGGCGGTGCGGGTGATGGGTTGGGGTGGGGTGGGGCGCTCGCCCGGGCAACGGTCAAGCGGGGGCTGCGCTGCAGGCGGCTGGCTAAGCCGGCTCAGGGCTTGCGGGGGGCGCAGGTTCTGGATCTTGCGGTGTCATGGCGCTGGCCTTGCAGCTTTCAAATTTAAAATACGTCTGATTCGTATTTGTATCTAACATTCCTGATCAACGTCTGACCGATGAAGCTGCTCGTTGTTGAAGACCACCAAGATTTGCGAGCGCTGTTGCAGGCCCATCTGGAGCGCATGGGATTCGCGGTGGATGTGGCCGCCACCGGACGGCAGGCGCTGGACGCGCTTGCCGTCACCGACTATGAGGCCCTGATCCTGGACCTGGGGCTGCCTGACATGGATGGCATGCAGGTGCTGGCCCGCTGTGATGACCGCCGCCGCAGAACCCCCTGCATCATCCTCACGGCACGCGACGCGCTGGAAAGCCGTCTGGCCGGGCTCAATTGCGGCGCCGATGACTATGTGCTCAAGCCCTTTGACATCTCCGAGCTGCAAGCGCGCGTACGCGCCGTGCTGCGCCGTGCCCAGGGCGGCCGCGAGCCTCGGCTGAGCCTGGGCAATCTGGCCTTTGAAACCGATTCCCGCCATGCGACCGTGGATGGCAGGCACATCGATCTGCTCCGGCGCGAGGCCATGCTGCTGGAGGAGATGCTGCGCGTGTGGCCCCGCATCGTGGTCAAGGAACGCATGGAAGAGCACCTGTACGCCTCGCGCGAGAGCGTGACCCTGAATGCCGTGGAGGCGCTGATCTCGCGCCTGCGCCGCAAGCTGCGCGACGGCGGCGCCAATGTGCTGATAGATACCGTGCGTGGCGTGGGCTATCGCATGGTCTTGCCCGCTGCCGCGCATGAAGAGCACCAGTCTTGAGCGGCGCGTGCTGTTGGGGCTGGCGCTGGCCTTTGCGGCTGGCGCCGGAGCACTGTCGCTGTCGCTGTACGACACGCGCGACCAGCTGCGCCGCGTGGCGATGGTGATCCAGGCGCGGGAGATCGCCGAAGGCTTCACCATGCAAAGCGATCCGGCCCGGCTGCCCAAAAGCCATGCGGGCGGCGAGCTGTCGTACACGCTGTATTCGCCCGAGGGGAGGGTGCTCTGGTTCTCCGACAACCTCCAATCCCCGCGCCGCCTGCGCCTGCCGCCCGACGGTGCGCGGGCGCCGCTGTTGCGGCTGCCCATCTACAGCGGCCAGGTTGTCAACGTGGCCGCACCGCTGGCCGATGGAGCCACCCTGATGGTGGCCAAGCGCGATGTGCTGGAGCGCCAGGCCATTGGTGATCTGCTGCACGCCAAGCTGCTGCAAAGCCTGGTCATGCTGGTGCCTGTAGGCCTGCTGGCACTGCTGCTCATCTACTGGATGATGCGCTGGACGCTCAGGCCCGTGCAGCAGGCCGCACGTTTTGTGCAGGGCATGAAGCCAGGTCAGGTCCAGCCCATTCCGACCGCCCGGCTGCCGCGCGAACTGCTGCCGCTGGCCGAAGCCGTCAACCGCGCACTGGAGAATCTGGCGCAGTCGCTGGCCAACGAAAAGCGCCTGGTCGCCGACGCGGCGCATGAACTGCGCACGCCCCTGACCGTGCTGGACCTGCGCCTGCAGAAGGCGCGCACGGACCCCAGCCCCGATTGGCAGGCCGTGGACGGCGACGTGCGCTACCTGCGCCGCGTGGCCGAGCAGCTGTTGCTGCTGGCACGCCAGGAGCAGGACCTGGGCGCAGGCGAGGCTGCTCCCGCAGCAGCATCCACGCATCTCACGCGGCTGGTGAGGGAGGCCATCGCCGCAATCCTGCCGTTGTTCGAGGCCGGCTCGCGCAGCATGCAGGTGGACCTCATCGATGGCGTGCACTGCCAGGGCGACGCAAGCCTGCTGCACACCGCCATCTACAACGTGCTCGAGAACGCCTTTCAACATGGCCAGGGAGATGTCTTGGTGGCCATGACGGCGGTTGAAGGTGACGTGATCCGCCTGACGGTGGCCGACCAGGGGCCTGGCGTTCCGCCCGACCGGCAGGAAGCCATGTTCACCCGCTTCAGCAAGGCGCGGCCCGGCAGCAGGGGCGCTGGCCTGGGACTGGCCATCACCCGCAAGATATTGCGCAATGCAGGCGGGGAGATCCGCTTTCTGGGCAGTCCCCATTGCGAGCTGGAACTGTGCTTCAGGAGTGCATCGCATGGGGCTGTTGCGCCAGGGGCCATTGGCAAACAAAACTAGAATGATAGTCATTATCGTTATCGATTCATCACCTCTCCCCGGCCATGCCCACCCCTTCCGCTTCTTGGACCGCTGCGCGCTGGCACCAGCTTTTCTGTGCCTGCCAGCAGCAACTGGTGTCCTATCTGGCCGGCAAGACCGGCAGCCGTGATGAGGCGCAGGAGCTGGCCCAGGAAACCTGGCTGCGCCTGGCCGATGCGCCGCCGCAGCTGCCCGATGGCAGCTCGCCCACGCTCGAAGCCGCGCGGGCCTACCTGTTTGCCACGGCCAAGCACCTGGCGATAGACAGGCTGCGCCAGCGCGGTGCGCAGCAGCGCTGCATGGACGACTGGGCGCAATTGCAGCCCGAGGCCGAAGGCGATGTGGCCGACCGCGCCATGTACCGGCAGGCACTGGCCGTGGTGGAGCGCACGATTGCAGACCTGCCCGAGCGCATGCAGGCCGCCTTGCTGGCCCACCGCCTGCATGGCGAGCGGCAGGCCGACATCGCCCGGCGTCTGCAGGTCTCCCTGAACACCGTGGAGCGTGACCTGATGCAGGCCGATGCCTGCCTGGAAGCCGCCTTGCTGCGCTGGCGCGGCGGGGTGGAGGCGGGCTTGCAGGCCTCTTCCAGAAAGCGGCGGCGTGCCCTTGGCGCACTGCTGGGCGTGGCCGGCATGGCCTGCGCGGCCTGGCCTGCCTGGCAGATGTGGAGCCGCCGCGTGCTGTGGCAAGGTGAACTGGCCAGCGCCACGGGCGTGCAGCGCAGCCTGGAACTGCCCGATGGCAGCGTGCTGCGCGTGGATGCCGCCAGCCGCGTGGCACTGACCTACCGTGCCGACCTGCGACAGGCACAGCTGCTGGAAGGCGCCGCCTTCTTTGCCGTGGCGCGCGATGCGGCACGGCCCTTTGTGGTGGAGGCCGGCCCCTTGCGCGTGACCGTGCTGGGCACGCGCTTTGGCGTGGAACTGGAGCCCGATGCGGTGCGCGTGCAGGTGGAGTCGGGCCAGGTGCGGGTGGAGCATGCGGCCACCGGACGCAGCCAGTTGCTGCAGGACAGCCAGTCGCTGCGCATTCCCCTGGACGGCGGGGCAGGAGATGCCGACGGCGCTGCCTGGCAGCCGCAGCTCCAGCAACGGCCCGCGGCCTGGCGCGAGGGCGAACTGGTCTTCGAGCAGGAGCCGCTGGGCCGCGTCGTGCACCGTCTGGGCCGCTACACGCGGCGCCGCCTGGTGGTGGAGGAGGGCGCGGCGCAACTGGCCATCAGCGGCCATGTGCGCATTGCCCAGGCCGAGCGCTGGTTGCGCGGGCTGCCGCAGTTCGCCCCGGTGCAGGTCAGCGTGCTGGACGACGGCGGGCTGCGGATTGCGCGGCGCGGCGGGCGCGCGGAGCCGTGAAGTTTTTTTCAGGGTTTTTGGGAGTGACTCGTATTTGCATATGAAAGGCCGGGCGCCCTGCCTGTGCCGGCGATTCGCAATGAGCCTGTCTTCCAGAAAGTCCTTATGTCCGCTCCCAAGTCCTCCCGATTCCGATTCCGATTCCGCCTCCGTCTCCGCCGCACAGCGGTTTTTCATGCATGTGCAGGCCTGGTGCTGGGCCTGCAACTGCAGTTGGCCGCCGCGCAATCGGTGTCCTTCGACGTGCCGGCCCAGCCGCTGGCCCAGGCGCTGAGCCTGTTTGCGCGCCAGGCGGGGCTGCAGCTCACCTACTCCTCCGAACTGGTGCAGGGCCGGCAGGCCCCGGCGCTCAACGGCAGCCACGATGTGCGCCAGGGCCTGGCGGCATTGCTGCAGGGCAGCGGCCTGCAGGGGCGCATCGAGGGCGGCACGCTGACGCTGCTTCCCGCTGCGGCCAACGCGCCTGAGAATGCACACCGCCTGTCTGAGATCACCGTGACGGCCGGCGACCAGTATGTGAGCCTGCTGCCCGCACCCTACGCCGGCGGGCAGGTGGCCAAGGGCGTGCGCCTGGGCGTGCTGGGCAATACCGGCAACATGCAGGCGCCGTTCAGCACCACCAGCTACACGTCCGAGGCCGTGCGCAACCAGCAGGCCGGCACCATTGCCGAGGCGGTGAACCGCGACCCTTCCGTGCGCTACACCGTGCTGCCGGGCGGCAACGTGGACAACCTCTATATCCGGGGCTTTCCGATCTGGGAGGGCAACTCGGGCGAGATCGCCTTTGACGGCATCTACGGCATTGCCCCCAACTACCGCGTGCGCACCGAGTACGTGGACCGTATCGAGGTGGTCAAGGGGCCGGGCGCGCTGCTGTTCGGCATGTCGCCCAACGGCTCGGTGGGCGGCGTGATCAACATCGCTCCCAAGCGCGCCAATGAAGATGTGGCGCGGCTGGCCACGGGCTGGACTTCGGACAGCCTATGGCGTGCCCATGCCGACGTGGGCCGGCGCTTTGGCGACGAGGCCCAGTACGGCATCCGTGTGAACGCCAGCAAGTACGGCGGCGATACGTCCATGGACCATCAAAGCACCGACGGCCATGTGCTGGCCGTGGCGCTGGACTACGAGGTGGAGCGCTTCCGCGCCACGTTGGACCTGCTCTCGCAGGACGAGCGCATCGACGGCGTGGGCCGGCCCATCATGCCCACGGGGCTCTCCTCCATGCCTGCTGCGCCCGACGGCACACTCAACGTGACCCAGCCCTGGGAATGGTCCAGGAATCGCGAGCGCGCCGTGCTGCTGCGCACCGAGCTGGACCTCACGCAGCAGCTCACGCTGTTCGCCAACATCGGCCAGTCGCGCGCCAATGTGGACCGCATCTATGACTCCGCCCCGCGCCTGACCAGTGCGGCGGGTGCCACCAGCATCACGCCCACCTATGCGGTGTTCGACGTGGACCGCAGCACCATCGACGCGGGCCTGCGCTCGCGCTTTGCGCTGGCCGGTGTCAAGCATTCGGTCACGCTGCAGCTGGCCAGCTACCGCGAGGATTTCCACCGTGCGCTGCAGGCGGGCTCGGCGGTGGCGTCCAACATCTATGCGCCTGTTGCCCATGCGCCGCAAAGCATTGCGCGGCCTTCGGCCATTCCGCGCATCCATGACAACCGCAACACCAGCCTGGCCCTGGTGGACACGCTTTCGCTGCTGCAGGACAGGCTGCAACTGTCGCTGGGCCTGCGCCACCAGGCCATCAAGTCCACCAACTACAACGTGCTCACGGGCGGCGCCGCCAATGTCTACGACGAGAGCGTGACCACGCCCGCCGTGGGCGTGGTCTGGCGCCAGGCGCCCAACTGGAGCCTCTACGCCAACTACATCGAAGGCCTGAGCAAGGGCGACATCGCCCCGCCCGCCGCCAGCAACTACGGCGAGGTGCTGCGCCCCTACAAGAGCCGCCAGTACGAAGTGGGCAGCAAGTACGACTTCGGCAGCTTCATGGCCACGGCCGCCCTGTTCAGCATTGAAAAACCCAGCGGTGGCCTGGACCAGGGCGTCTACAAGACCAACGGCGAGCAGCGCAACCTGGGCATGGAGCTGTATGCCTACGGCGAGGCCGCACGCGGCCTGCGCCTGCTCGGTGGCGTGACGTGGCTCAAGCCCGAGATCACGCGCTCGGCCACGCCTGCGCTGGTGGGCAACCGGCCCATCGGCACTTCGCGCCTGCTGGCCAACCTGGGCGTGGAATGGGATGTGCCCGCCGCGGAAGGCTTGACCCTGGTCGGCGACCTGGCCTACACCGGCGCCCAGTTCGTGGACCAGGCCAACCGCCTGCGCATCCCGGGTTGGACACGCACCGACCTGGGCCTGCGCTATGCCACCCGCATCGCGGGCCGCAAGACCACGCTGCGCGCCACAGTGCAGAACGTGGCCGACCGCAAGGCCTGGGCCGGCGTCACGTCCTGGGGCGCTGTCTCGCCGATGATTCCGCGCACCTTCGTGGTGTCGGCATCGATGGATTTCTGAGGTCGGCGCGGTGGCTGGGCGGGCCGCGCTCTATGCTTGAGGCATGAACGCAAGCAAGACCCTGCTGATCATCTACCACTCCATGACCGGCGGCACCCGCCAGATGGCCGAGGCCGCGCGCGACGGCGCAGCGGCCGAAGGCCAGGGCGTGCAGGTGCGCCTGCTGCACGCCTGCGAGGCCGGCCCGGACGATGTGCTGTCCGCCGACGGCTACCTCTTCGCCACCCCGGAAAACCTGGCCGCCATCAGCGGACAGCTCAAGGACTTCTTCGACCGCAGCTACTACGCGGCGCTGGACCGCATCAACGGCCGGCCCTATGCCAGCCTCATCTGCGCCGGCAGCGACGGCCAGAATGCGGCCCGCCAGATCGCCCGCATCGCCACCGGCTGGCGCCTCAAGCCCGTGGCCGAGCCCCTGATCATCTGCACCCACGCCCAGACCACCGAAGCCATCCTGGCGCCCAAGCAGATTGCCGCAACTGAGCTGGAACAGTGCCGGGCGCTGGGGGAGGCAATGGGGGCCGGGCTGGCGCTGGGGGTGTTTTGAGGGTTGCCGGCATCTTGGGTGCCCTACATTTCTTGGTGGCCCGGTCGCCCGGTGTGGCTCAGCCGAACAGGCGCGACCAGAATCCGCCTTTTCCACCCACCTGCTGCCGGGCTCCCTGCATGTGGGCGCGTATGCCGAGCAATTGGGCATCGTCCGGATCGTGGCGCAGGGCGATCTCGACCAGTTCAGGCTGAAGGTGCGAGGCCTTGAGCTGGCCCAGGGCCCTGAGGGCGGTGACCTTGTGCGCATGAACGAAGCTCATGCTGCGAACTTCCCATGGCGCTTGCTGTTGCTGAGGCGAAAGCTGCGCATAGCGGCGCTCGGCTTCGGCCACGATGTCGAGGACGTCCTGGTGGTGGCTGGTCTCGTTGAGATAGGCGCACGCGGTCTGCGCGCAGTCCAGATACAGGCCGGTATCAAGCGCGTAGTCCTCCATCAGCAGCAGGGACAGGTCGGTGGCTTGCTTGCGGTTCCCCAGTTGCCGATAGGCATGGCGCAGGTTTTCCAGCAGGGCCTGGAAACAGGTCTGCTGCAGCCCGGCTTCGAGGACGGCGGCCGCCTGCTCGTACTGTTCCTGCGCGTTGTACAGCACGCCCAGGTTGTTGCAGCACATGGCATAGGTGTGGATGTCCAGCGCGGCGGGCGCGGCCTCCCGGCCGTTTGCCGGCGTGCCGGCGCTGGCGAAGCGCTCCAGACAGCGTTCGTAGAGTGTGGTCTGCAGGCGTTCGATTTCCTGCAGGGCCGCTGCATCCGTGTCGGGGCGCTTCCACTTGCCCACGGTCACGCCGGCCGTGTAGTAGTCGGGTGCCGCCGGGCTATCAGCCAACTCGGGATAGGAAAAGATGCTGCGCCAGGGCACGGCATGCTCCATCTCGAAAATGCGGGCTTGCAAGTCCGCCTGGGGCTGCAAGGCATGAGACTTGCGGTAGGCGGCCAGCGCGGGCTCGGGTTCGTCCAGCCAATAGTGGGCACTGCCCAAATAGCGGTGTCCATAGGCATTGCCTGGTGACATTGCCAGTGCGCGCTGCGCCCATTCGCCGACCTGGCGCAATGCCGCACTGCGGTCCTCGGTGAATTGGTCACTGGAATCGAGATACACCAGGCACAGCATCAGCCATGACCATTCGCTACCCTGGCCTGATTCGGCAGTGGCCTGAATGCTGGCCAAGAGGCTGGCAATCGCTTCATTGTCCAGATGGCTGAAAACCGTGGTGCCGGACCATAGCGCATGCATTCGCGCGTGGTCGCCCTGGCTGAAGGCATGCATTCCTTGGGAAATCAGTCGTTCCATGGTCTGTTGGGAATATTGTGGGAGGCGCCATCGTATCCGCTGTGTTTGACAGGAGGATGGGGCACCACTCAATGGGAGCGATAAGACGCCCGTGCAGACAATGTCTGAACAACAGGTCAAAGCCCCGTCAACTGCGGCAATGCCTTCTCGCAGGCCTTGCGGCACAGGTAGCGCAGGTCCTGTTCACCATCTTCACTGCGCAGGTAGCCGGCGCCGGCGGCGTTGATGTTCCATTCATAGACCTTGCCCGAGCGCAGCAGCCGTCCGCTGAAACTGCAGGGCAGGATGATGGATTCCTCGTGGAAGCTGCCAGCCGAGACTTGCTTTGCCGTCGCGAAATAGCGGGCCACGTCGGCGGCGTCCAGGCTGACTTTCTCGCATCCCATGGTCTCGCCCGTGCCTACGGAACGGGTGACCGGGCCGATGACGGAAATGGGTGCCGCCTTGGCCGCGTGTTTGTGCGTGGGCGTGGCTGTGGATGTAGATGAGGCCTGCAACGGCGCATGCAGGCACAGCATCACGGCAGCCCAGGCGGCAATGCGCAGGCTGCGAGAGGGATTGTTGAAAAGCTGGCTGGATGGCATGGCTCAGGCTCCCGTGAAGATGTAGCGCAGCAATTGGGCGCCTTCGGTCGCCTCCTTGCGGGCAATGGCGCCGTGGGAGTAGACATCGGACAGCAGCTTGAGCTTGTAGTGGTCCACCAATTGCTGGGTCAGCCATTTGGTCTGGAACAGCTGCGATTGGGTGGGCGCCTCGTAATCCTTGGTCGATGGCAGGAAGCGGCCCACCACCTCGATGCCCACGGAGTCGCTGTTGGCCGGATAACGCAACGGATAGGCCTTTGTGTTCTCGTGCGATGACACATTCTTGGCCCGCTTGCTGAAGCTCAGGCCCTTTTGGTGCAGCAGGGCATTGATGTTCTTGAGTTCCGTGGGATCGCAGGTGCTCTCGTTGACGCAGCGCGGCTGAAGAATTCCCACATGCCAGCAGATGCGCTCAAGGCTGGCCATCTGGTAGATCTTCCCGTCCTTCTCGATCAGGAAGTGCGCCCCCGTCTTCTGGCCGCTCTTGTAGGCATTGAGCACGCTGGCGGCCGTGGACGAGTCAGTGCGGTGCAGGACGATGGAGGTGACGGACAGCAAGGCGCCATGCTCTATGGACGGATAGGTCTTGACTTCGACGCTTTTGTCTACCATCAATCCTTTTTCGATAGTGGCCAATTATTTCTCCCTCTTTATCCCGGCTGAATGAATGCGAATGGCGGAAAGCCGGGAGAGCATACGTGGCATAGGGATATGAATGATTCAAAATGTACAATTCATGCCTGATTGGAAATATCTTGAAACAATTAAGGGGATTTATGAAGTCTTGATGAATGGTGAGCGCATGTGTTCATGTCTTTGCATCGGCCATGAAGTCCCTCATGGCCTTGTACACCTGTCTAATGGGTTTTGATTTCGATGATCATTCCGAAGATCAGCGCAATCCCCAACCCAAAAAGAGTGCCAAGAGAATTCAGGAAAATATATTCAAGATCCTTAGAAAACGGACCATTCATGGAAAAAATCAGAGAAATGCCAAGATATGGAATGGAGCCTGCGATGGCTCCATAAATCGAAAGATTCAATAGTGTCAAACGGTTGTGTTTATTCAGCATGAATATGCCAGGCAGACCCAGAATGACGAAGCCTGTGTAGCTGCAGGCCCAAATCGGGAAGATCAGCAAGCCGATCCAGCTGTCCCCGCTGATTCTTGCTGTGGCAAGAACTGCCAATATCACCGCGGGGAAAAATGGCGCAGCCAAGCATGCGGCAAGCATTCTGGGCGTAATGCAGATAAATGATTGAGTCTGCAGCTCATGGGCGTCTGGCCTGACGGAATTGATCCGTTGCGGAATCATTTTTTCCATGATGTAACGGTGGATTCACAGTGGGGAATGGCTGAAAGGAGTGGCCATCGTATTTGCCCTCTGTGAAGTCAGTGAGAAGTGGCTTGGACCGGCAATTCACGACTGGCCCGTGAGCCGGTGCCCCAGCACCGCCACCACAATGCAGCCCATTCCCACCCACTGCGCCGCCGACGGCACGGCGCCAAACCAGGCCAAGTCCACCAGCAAGGCCATGGCGGGGTAGACGAAGGACAGTGCCGCAATGGCGGGCGCCGGCAGCCGCTGGAATGCGGCATACATCACCGTGTACATGAAGGCCGTATGGACCAGTCCCAGGGTCAGCACCATGGAGGCGGCGCGCGCTGACAGCAATTGAGGGCTGGCTGCGGCGATATGGGTGAGCAGCGGCAGGGCCCACAGGCTCAGCACCAGTCCGCCCGCCAGCATCTGCAGCATGGCGATCTGGGCCGAGGGCATGTGGCCCAGGCGGCGCGTGGCGACCGTGGTGCCTGCGTAGAGTGCGGCGGCCAGCAGGGCCAGGGCCACGCCTATCCACGCGCCTGTTCCAGCATGCGATGCATCCATGCCATCCAGTCCGACCAGGCCGCTGCTCAGTGCCACGCCCAACAGGGCCAGCAGCAGCCAGGGCAGCTTGCGGCGTTCAACGGGCTCGCCCTGCAGCGCCGACAGAGCCAGCAGCATGAAGGGCTGCACGTGGTAGACCACGGTGGCCACGGCGATGGAGCTGTAGTGGTAGGCGCTGAAGAGGGCGACCCAGTTGAGCACCAGGGCGATGCCGCCGCCGGCCAGCCACAGCCATTCCCGGCCTTGAGGGGCGACCCATTCGCGCCGCCAGGCCAGCCACAGGCCCAGGCCCAGTGCGCCCAGCACGCAGCGGGCGAATACGACCAGCAGCGGCGGCAGCGCGCTTTCCACGACGAGCAGGCCGATGGTGCCCGACAGCGCCATGGCCAGCAGCATGCGCCAGGTGCCGCCCTGGCTGGTTCGGGGCCGTGTGGTTGAGGTTGCAGAGGTGAGGCTGGGGCTGTGGGACATGGTGTCGATTCCTGGGCGCGCTTCGGTATGGAGCGCATGGCCGTATCTTGCGGACCTTGCAATCAATCAACAATCCATGAGTCATTCAAATTAATATTGCCTGCCATGCAACAAAGACCGGAGTAGCGCCTTGCCCGATACCGCCATGCCCCTGGATGAAATGCTGGTCTTCGCCCGTGTGGTGGAGCACCAGAGCTTTGCGGGCGCGGCCCGGCAGCTGGGGCTGACGACCTCGGCCGTGAGCCGCAGCGTGGGGCGGCTGGAGGCGCATTTCGGGCTGCGGCTGCTGCAGCGCACCACGCGCTCGCTGTCGCTGACCGAGGCGGGGGCAGAGATCCATCAGGCCTGCCTGCGGCTGGTGGAGGATGCCCAGGCCGTGCAGGCGCTGGCCGGCCAGCTGCGCCAGCAGCCGCGCGGACTGCTGAAGATCAGCGCGCCGGCCGTGCTGGGCGATCTCTGGCTGTCACCACTGCTGCCGGGCTTTTGCGCGCGCTGGCCCGAGGTACAGGTGCAGGTGGACATGACGGACCGCATGGTGGACCTGGTGGCCGAGGGGCTGGACCTGGGCCTGCGCATCAGCATGCCGGGCCAGATCGCGCCGGGGCTGGTGGCGCGGCCGCTCAAGACCATCCGCTATGTGCTGGTCTCCACGCCCGGCTACCTGGCGCGGCATGAGGCCATCGGTGCGCCCGAGCAGTTGCTGGCGCATCCCTTCATCAGCCTGGGCTACGGCCAGTTCCAGAACGAGGTCGAATTGCGTCCGCAGCGCGCTGGGCATCAGCCGGCCGCGCCCGCTACGCGTCTGCTGGTGAATACGCCCATCACCATTGCCAGCAGCCTGGGCATCATCCAGGCGCTGCAGCAGGGGCCAGGCATCGGCGTGGTAGCGGACTTTGCGGCGCAGGCGGCGCTGCAGGCCGGGCAGCTGGCGCCCGTGCTGCCGGGCTGGGCGCTGTGCGGCAAGTACGCGCCGCGCGTGGTGCATGCGGTCTATGCGCCCACGCGCCATGTGCCGCTGAAGCTGCGGGCGCTGATCGACTACCTGGTCGAGGTGGAAGGCGAGGGCGCCGCGGCCTCCACCACCTAACCCATGCGCCTGCGCAGCGCCGCGCTGGCCCAGTCCACAGCCACGGACAGCGCCAGCATGGCGATGATGACGGTGCTGGCCTGGGCGTAGTGGAACAGCGACAGCTCGAAGTACAGCAGCTGCCCCAGCCCGCCCGCGCCCACGAAGCCCAGGATGGCGGCCATGCGGATGTTCATCTCCCAGCGGTACAGCGTGTAGGCCAGCAACTGCGGCGCGGCGCCGGGCAGCGTCGCGTAGAGGAATGCCATGGTGCGGCCGCTGCCGGACAGGCGCAGCGCTTGGGTGGGGGCGGCGGGCTGGTTCTGCAGGGCCTCGGCATACAGGCGCCCCAGCACGCCGGCCGTGTGCAGCGCCAGCGCCAGCGCGCCTGCGAACGGGCCCAGGCCCACGGCCAGGGCGGTGATGGTGGCCCAGACCAGCTCGGGCACGGAGCGCAGCACGTTGAGCACCAGGCTCCAGGGAGCGCGCCAGCGCGGCAGCGCCAGCAGCAGGCCCAGCACGGCCGCCAGCAGGGTGCCGACCACGGAGATGGCCAGCGTCTCCCACACGCCCACGGCCACCTTGCGCAGCCATTCGGCGCTGGTGTCGGGCGGGAAGAAGCTGATGACGAATTCCAGCATGGACCGGCCCGCCGCGCCGGTGAACAGCGAGGGCAGGTCCATCTCCAGCATGGCAAAGCTGGCGGCCACGCCGAGCGCCAGGGCGGCGCAGGTGAGGGCGCTGCGCCAGCCCCAGGCGCTGGCACGCGCGGCGGGTGGCGTGTCCAGCGCGCGGCGCAGGCCGCGCGAGAGCAGGTCGGCACCCCAGACCAGCAGCATGAAGGTCAGCAAGATGGTGGAGGCCTCGCCGCCGTTGAGCATCTTCATGGCCTGGTCCATGAGCTGGCCCAGGCCGCCCGCGCCCACAAAGCCCATGACCACCGAGGCGCGTATGGCGCACTCCCAGCGGTAGACGGTGTACGAGGTCAGTTCGCGCGCGGCCTGGGGCAGCAGGCCGTAGAGCATGGCCAGCGGCCGGCGCGCGCCGGCCTGCGCCAGGGCACGCGCGGGTGCGGGGTCGGCCGATTCCAGGATTTCCGCATAGACCTTGGCCAGCATGCCGCCATAGGTCAGGCCCAGGGCCAGCACGCCAGCGGCCGGCCCCAGGCCGAAGACGCGCACGAAGACCAGGGCCCAGACCAGCTCGGGCACGCCGCGCAGGATGGTGAGCAGGCCGCGCGTGACGGGATTGAGCGCCCGCCGCTCGCGCGCGGCGCCCGTGACCAGGTAGGCCAGCGGCACGGCCAGCACAAAGGCCAGGGCCATGCCGGCCGTGGCAATGGCCAGGGTCTCCAGCGTGGCGCGGCCCAGGTAGCCCAGGAAGTCGCGCCCGGTCTCGGGCGGCAGAAACGTGGCCAGAAAGCGGCCGATGACCTGCAGGTTGCCGGGATCGAACAGCGCGCCCAGGCTGAAGCCCGCGCCCTGGAACAGCGGCCACAGCACGACGGCGGCCAGCACCAGGGCGCCGAGGCGGCGGGGCGCGGCGGGGTCACGCAGCGCGTGCAGATCGGAACTCAACGGCATGCGGATGCGGACAGCGGTGCGGCAAAGGCGGCGGGCGCGGGTGTCCACGCAGGGCGGGAGGGATCATCGCCAGCATGCTCGGACCCATACAGCGCACGCAGGTGTTCCTGCGTGACTTCTGCCGCCGGCAGGTCGAAGGCGATGGCGCCATCGCGGATGCCCACGATGCGCGCAAAGCAGGCCAGCGCCAGGTCCACGGCATGCAGGCTGGCGACCAGGGTGGCGCCGCGCGCGGCCGCTTCGTGCACCAGCAGTTGCACGGTGGACAGGGCCAGGGCCGGGTCCAGCGCGGCCACGGGCTCGTCGGCCAGGATCAGCTCGGCCTGCTGGTAGAGCACGCGGGCGATGCCCACGCGCTGCAGTTGCCCGCCCGAGAGCTGGTCGCAGCGCGCGAACAGCTTGTCTGCGAGCTGCACGCGGGCCAGGGCCTCGCGCGCGCCGGCGGTGTCCTGTGGGTAAAGCAGCGAAGCCAACGCCTTCCAGGCCGGCCACCGGCCCAGCCGCCCGGCCAGCACGGCCGTGACCACGCGCTGGCGCGGCGGTATGGGCGGTGCCTGGTGCACCGTGCCGATGCGCGCGCGCAGCAGCCGGGGTGCGCCCGCGCTGGACGCAGGCACCTCGTTGCCCAGCACGCTGCGCCGGCCCTGGCTGGGCGCCAGCGCCGTGCCGATGACGGCCAGCAACGTGGTCTTGCCCGCGCCCGAGGGGCCGATCAGCGCAATGGCTTCGCCCTGGCGTGCGGCCAGCGTCACGCCGCGCAGCGCAATGCCGCCGCCGGCGTGGGTCAGGCCCACGCCTTGCAGTTCAAAGCTCATGGATTACGCCTGCCGCGGCTTACTTGAGCAGGCCGGCCGACTTGGCGGCGGCCTCGATGCCTTCGTAGTTCGAGGCCTGGGTGGGAATGAAGCGCGCGGCACGCTGCAGCTCCAGGATGGCCTTGTGCTCTGGCTTGGCCGGGTCCAGCGCCAGGAAGGCGTCGGTCAGCTTCTTGACCAGGGCCGGGTCCAGGTCGCCGCGCACGGTCCAGTTGTAGTCGAAGTAGGGCGGCGTGGTGGCGAACACGCGCACCTTGCTGGTATCGACCTTCTTGGTCTCCACCAGCTTGTCCCAGACCGATGCGTTGAGCACGCCGGCCTCGGCCTTGCCTGCGGCCACAAAGGCCACGGTGGCGTCATGCGCGCCGGAGAAGGCCACGGTCTTGAAGTCCTTCTCGGGGTTGATGCCGTCCTGCTGCAGGAAAAAGCGCGGCATCAGGCTGCCCGAGGTGGACGAGGGCGCGCCAAAGGCAAAGCTCTTGCCCTTGAGGTCGGCCAGGGTCTTGATGGCGGGGTTGGCCGTGATGAACTTGGAGGTGAACCTGGCGTCTTCCTCGCGCTGCACGATGGGAATGGCCGTGCCGTTGGTGCGGATCTTGGCCTGCACGAAGGTGAAGCCGCCCAGCCAGGCCAGGTCCAGCTTGCGTGTGGCCAGCGACTCGACCACGGCGGCGTAGTCGGTCACGGGCGTGAACACCACCTTCATGCCGGTCTGTGCCGAGAGGTACTTGCCCAGCGGCTCGAACTTGCGCTGCAGCTCGGTGGGAGCTTCATCCGGGATGGCCGAGACGCGCAGCACGGCGGGTTCGGCGGCCAGCGCAGGCAGGCTGGACAGGGTGGAGGCGGCCAGCACGCAGGCAGCCGCCTGGCGCAGCGCCGAGCGGCGCGCAGGAATGTGGTTCATGGATGGGCTCCGTTCAATCAGCCACCGCCGTCCGGATACACGGCGGTTTAATAAGGCGCCCGGGGTTGACACGGGCGCCGAAGGTACAAGGGCGGTACACCGACCGCTGAGGCTGCATTGTAGGGAGCGGGCTTTTCCGTTGGGGACGTCAGGCATGAGCGCCGGACCTGCGGGCACAGCGCTGCCGCCGATCTTTCTCCCGCGTGCGCTGCGTTTGTGCACCGCCTGGGGCCTTGCCTGGCGGGGACTTGAACATGCGTTGCACCAAAACATCCATGATTGGTCTGACCAATAAACATTGTGGTGCATTATCTGCACTTTTTTAGGTGTTTACCCTGTTCATCTGCTCACTTGAAAGCTCTGAGAATCGCACCACTTCGCGCAATGGTCTGAATTTTGGTTTAATTGGTTGGACCAATTTGCCAATGGCCCACAAGGCGCCAGCGCGGGGAACACTCCCGGTCACCGTTGCGGCCAGCCAGCAGACATCCTGTGCGGATCGCACCGCATGCCAACGCTGCAACGAGAGGGAGTGGCCGACAAGGGGCGCTTACCGCGCCCTCCCCATCATCTAGAGACACGGTCATGCAAACCATCTGGCAGCAGAACTACGATCCCGCCGGGAACATCTGGATCTCGGCGCTGATCGCGCTGATTCCCATCATCTTTTTCTTCCTGGCGCTGACCAGGTTCCGTCTCAAGGGCTACCAGGCTGGCACCGTCACCGTGGCGCTGGCGCTGGGCGTGGCGCTGCTGTTCTACAAGATGCCCGTGAGCGCGGCACTGGCCTCGGCCGTGTACGGCTTTTTCTACGGCCTGTGGCCCATCGCCTGGATCATCGTGGCGGCCGTGTTTCTCTACAAGATCTCGGTCAAGACGGGGCAGTTCGACGTGATCCGCTCGTCCATCCTGTCGGTCACGCCCGACCAGCGGCTGCAGCTCATCCTGGTGGGCTTTTGCTTCGGCGCCTTCCTGGAGGGCGCGGCCGGCTTCGGCGCGCCCGTGGCCATCACGGCCGCGCTGCTGGTGGGCCTGGGCTTCAAGCCGCTGTATGCGGCGGGCCTGTGCCTGATCGCCAACACGGCGCCCGTGGCCTTCGGCGCCATGGGCATTCCCATCATCGTGGCAGGGCAGGTCTCGGGCGTGGATGCCTTCGCCATCGGCCAGATGGCCGGCCGCCAGCTGCCCTTCATGACCGTGCTCGTGCTGTTCTGGCTGATGGCCATCATGGACGGCTGGCGCGGCGTCAAGGAAACCTGGCCTGCGGTGCTGGTGGGCGGCGGCTCGTTTGCCCTGGTGCAGTTCCTCACGGCCAACTACATCGGCCCGGAGCTGCCGGACATCACTTCGGCCATCGTCTCGCTGGTGGCGCTGACGCTGTTCCTCAAGGTCTGGCAGCCCAAGCGCATCTTCCGTTTCGACACGGAAGGCGAGGGCGGCAAGGCTGCTGCCATTGCGAAGACAGCCACGGCGGTCAAGGCTCCCGCCGCCGCTTCCGGTGCACCGCTGACGGCCGGCGCCGTCATCAAGGCCTGGTCGCCCTTCATCATCCTCACGGCCATGGTGACGATCTGGAGCATCAAGCCCTTCAAGGCGCTGTTCGCCGCAGGTGGCCCGATGGCCTCCACCGTCATCAACATCCCCGTGCCCTTCCTGCACAACCTGGTGGAGAAGACGCCGCCCGTCGTGGCCGCCGCTGCGCCCTACGGCGCGGTCTACACTTTCAACTGGCTGCTGGCCACCGGCACGGCCATCCTGATCGCGGCGCTGATCACCATCACCTTCACGCGCCTGTCGCCGGCCAAGGCCGTGGCCACGCTGGGCGAGACCTTCAGGGAACTGGCCGTGCCGATCTACTCCATCGGCATGGTGCTGGCCTTCGCCTTCGTGGCCAACTACTCGGGCCTGTCGGCCACGCTGGCCCTGGCGCTGGCACACACGGGCCAGGCGTTCACGTTCTTCTCGCCCTTCCTGGGCTGGATCGGCGTGTTCCTCACGGGCTCGGACACTTCGGCCAACGCGCTGTTCGCCGCGCTGCAGGCCACCACGGCGCAGCAGCTGGGCCTGCCCCAGGTGCTCACGGTGGCGGCCAACACCACGGGCGGCGTGACGGGCAAGATGATCTCGCCCCAGTCCATCGCCATTGCCTGCGCAGCCGTGGGCCTGGCAGGGCGTGAGTCGGACCTGTTCCGCTTCACGGTCAAGCACAGCCTGATGTTCGCCGTGATCATCGGGGTGATCACGACGCTGCAAGCCTATGTGTTTACGTGGATGATTCCGGGGTATTGACATGAAACACCCCCTGAGTCGCTGCGCGCCTTCCCCCTCTCTACCCGCTTCGCGGGGGAGGGGGACGACACCCTCGCGGCGGGGCGGCCCTTGCTCGGTGTCCCTGGCTTGGGCAGTGCGGGTTTCATGCGATGAGGCTGGCGCATAGCGCCGTGAATCACTGAAAACCAATTCTGAGAATCCCCATGCGCGTTGCCGATCAAGTTGTCGAGAAATTGCTTGCCCTGGTGCAGGCCAGCGGAGTGCAGCCCGGACAGCGGCTGCCCGCGGAGCGGCAACTGGCGGCCGAGCTGGGCGTCTCGCGCACCTCGGTGCGCGAGGCGATACAGAAACTCACCAGCCAGGGCGTGCTGGTGGCGCGGCGCGGCGATGGCACCTACCTGCAGGAGCCGGCGCCGGCTGCCGAGCCTGCGGACTGGCTCAAGGACGCCATGCGGCCGCTGGCCGGCCTGATGGAGTCCGACTCCCACTACCGCTACGACGTGCTGGAAACCCGCCACGCGCTGGAGACCAGCACGGCCTGGCTGGCCGCCCAGCGCGCCACGCCGCAGGACAAGGACCATATCCAGCGCTGCTTCGAGGTGATGATCCAGCACCAGCAAAGCGGCCACGCCGAGCTGGCGGCGCGCGCCGACGCGCAGTTCCACCTGGCCATTGCCGAGGCTTCGCACAATCTGGTGCTGGTGCAGGTCATGCACAGCCTGTTCACCGTGGTGCTGTCCACGGTGGAACGCAACCGCCACGACATGTTCCGCCTGAGCGCGCCCCAGACCCTGCAGGAGCTGACCGTGCAGCACCAGAGCCTCATGCAGTCCATCCTGGACGGCGACCCGCAGCGCGCCCGCGAATGCATCGGCGAGCACCTGGAGCATGTGCGCACCACCATCCAGCGCCTGGACGAGGACCGCGCGCGGCGCGAGCGCTCCATGCGGCTGCCGCTGGACGCCGCGCCTGCGCTGCTGCCCACTTCAGACCTGATACGAAAGACATGAGACACCCATCATGATCATCTCCTCTACCTCCGACTACCGTGCGGCGGCGCAAAAGCGCCTGCCGCCTTTCCTGTTCCATTACATCGACGGCGGCGCCTATGCCGAGCAGACGCTGCGCCGCAATGTCGAGGACATGGCCGCCGTGGCGCTGCGCCAGCGCGTGCTCAAGGACATGAGCCGGCTGGACACCAGCATCGAGCTGTTCGGCGAGAAACTGTCCATCCCCGTGGCGCTGTCGCCCGTGGGCCTGACGGGCATGTACCGCCGCCGCGGCGAAGTGCAGGCCGCGCGCGCGGCCGACGCCCATGGCATTCCGTTCACCATGTCCACGGTCTCGGTCTGCCCCATCGAAGAGGTGGCGCCCAGGATCAAGCGCCCCATGTGGTTCCAGCTCTATGTGCTCAAGGACCGGGGCTTCATGCAGAACGCGCTGGAGCGTGCCCAGGCGGCCGGCTGCTCCACCCTGGTCTTCACCGTGGACATGCCCGTGCCCGGCGCGCGCTACCGCGATGCGCATTCGGGCATGAGCGGCCCGAATGCCGCCATGCGCCGCTACTGGCAGTCGGTCACGCATCCGGCCTGGTCCATGGACGTGGGCCTGCTGGGCCGCCCGCATGACCTGGGCAACATCTCGGCCTACCGGGGCAGCCCCACGGGCCTGGCCGACTACATCGGCTGGCTGGGCGCCAACTTCGATCCCTCCATTTCCTGGAAGGACCTCGAATGGATACGCGCCTTCTGGAAGGGGCCCATGGTCATCAAGGGCATCCTGGACCCCGAGGACGCCAAGGACGCCGTGCGCTTTGGCGCCGACGGCATCATCGTCTCCAACCATGGCGGCCGCCAGCTCGACGGCGTGCTGTCCTCGGCCCGCGCGCTGCCGGCCATTGCCGATGCGGTCAAGGGCCAGATCAAGATCCTGGCCGACTCCGGCATCCGCAACGGCCTGGACGTGGTGCGCGCCATCGCCCTGGGCGCCGACTGCGCCATGATCGGCCGCGCTTTCATCTACGCGCTGGCCGCTGCCGGCGAGGCCGGCGTCAAGCACCTGCTGGAGCTGCTGGAAAAGGAGATGCGCGTGGCCATGACGCTGACCAGCGTCAGCAAGGTGGCAGACATCACCGGTGACCTGCTGGTGCGCGAAGCATGAGCGCGCCGGCCATCTCCGCCATGCCCCAGGTGTCCCGCGAAACCCTGCTGCAGCAGCTGCGCCAGGCCGTGGGCGCGGCCCATGTGCTCACCGACGACCAGGCCACGCGCCGCTTCCGCAAGGGCCACCGCACGGGCGAGGGCCCGGTGCTGGCCGTGGTGCGGCCCGCGACGCTGCTGGAGCAGTGGAAGGTGGTGCAGGCCGCCGTGGCGGCCGGGCGCATCGTCATCATGCAGGCCGCCAACACGGGCCTGACGGGCGGCTCCACGCCCGACGGCGCGGACTACGACCGCGAGATCGTGCTCATCAACACCTTGCGCATCACCGGCGTGCAGGTCATTGGCGGCGGCGCCCAGGTGGTGTGCCTGCCCGGCGCCACGCTGGACCGGCTGGAGCAGGCGCTGGCGCCGCTGGGGCGCGAGCCGCATTCGGTGATCGGCTCGTCGTGCATCGGCGCCTCGGTGCTGGGCGGCATCTGCAACAACTCGGGCGGCGCCCTGGTGCGGCGCGGCCCGGCCTATACCGAACTGGCGCTGTACGCGCGCGTGTGCGGCGACGGCTCGCTGGAACTCGTCAACCACCTGGGCATCGCCCTGGGCCGCACGCCCGAGGAAATCCTCATGCGGCTGCAAAACGGCGACTACACCGAGTCCGACATCGCTCACGATGCGCAGCGCGCCGCCTCCGACCCGCGCTATGCCGAGGCCGTGCGCGCCGTGGACGAGGACACGCCCGCGCGCTTCAATGCCGACCCCTCGCGCCTGTTCGAGGCCTCGGGCTCGGCCGGCAAGCTGTGCCTGTTCGCCGTGCGGCTGGACACCTTCCCCAAAGAGCCCAGCACCGTCTTCTATATAGGCAGCAATGCGCCCGACGACCTCACGGCCGTACGCCGCGAGCTGCTGACCGCGCTGCCGCGCCTGCCGATCGCCGGCGAGTACATCCACCGCACGGCCTACGACATCGGCGAGAAATACGGCAAGGACACCTTCCTGCTGATCGACCGCTTCGGCACGGCCAGGGTGCCGGCCGCCTTCGCCCTCAAGAGCCGCATGGACGGCTTCTTCGAGCGCTTCGGCCTGCGCGGCGTCACCGACCGCGTGATCCAGGCGCTGACCAACCTGCTGCCCAGCCACCTGCCCGCGCGCATGCGCCAGTGGCGCGACCGCTACGAGCACCACCTGCTGGTGCGCGTGTCCAACGACACGGCCGAGGCCACGCGTGAATTCCTCACGCGGCACTTCAGCGGCAGTACCACGGGCGGCTGGTTCGAGTGCGATGCCGACGAGGGGCGCAAGGCCTTCCTGCACCGCTTCGCCATCGCGGGTGCGGCCATCCGCTACCGCGAGGTGCACCGCGCCCAGGTCGGGGACATCGTGGCCCTGGACGTGGCCCTGCGCCGCAACGACCGCGAATGGGTGGAGCAGCTGCCCGCCGAGGTCGAGCGCGACATGGTCCACAAGCTCTACTACGGCCACTTCTTCTGCCATGTCTTCCACCAGGACTACATCGTCAAGAAGGGCGTGGACCCGCTGGCCATGGAGCACCGCATGTGGGAACTGCTGGACGCGCGCCGCGCCGAGTACCCGGCCGAACACAACGTGGGCCACTTGTACGTGGCCAAGCCCGCGCTGGCAGGCTTCTACCGTGAGCTGGACCCCACCAACACCTTCAACCCCGGAATAGGCCACACCTCGCGCAAGCTGGGCTGGGAGGAGTGTTGTGACCGGCCGGGGGGATGGCCCAAGGGGTATTCGGAAACGCCGTAGAGCAGGAGCAGGCGGGCCCGGGGGCAGCCCGCCGCACCCCCTCACAGATTGATGAACACCGACTTGGTCTCCAGGTAGGCATCCAGCGCGGTGCGGCCCATGTCGCGGCCCATGCCGGACTGCTTGTAGCCGCCGAAGGGCATGCCCGGGTCCAGGGTGCTGTGGCAGTTGACCCAGACCGTGCCGGACTGGATCTTGGGGATCAGCCGGTGGACCTTGGACAGGTTGTTGGACCAGATGCTGGCGCCCAGGCCGTAGGGCGTGTCGTTGGCCCAGGCGGCGACTTCGTCGAGGTCGTCATAGGGCATGGCCACGAGCACGGGGCCGAAGATTTCCTCGCGGGCCACGCGGTGGTCGTGCTGCACGCCGGTCATCACCGTGGGCTGCACGAAGTAGCCGCGCTGGCCTGAGCGGGCGCCGCCCGTCACCACCTCGGCGCCCTGGCTGCGGCCTATGTCGATGTAGCTGCAGACACGCTCCATCTGCTCCTGCGAGACCAGCGGGCCCATCTGTGCGCGGGGGTCCAGGCCATGGCCCAGGGTGAGCCGGGCGGCCTGGTCGGCCACGTCGGCCACCACGCGGTCGAACATGCTTTTGTGCACGTACAGGCGCGAGCCCGCGCAGCAGACCTGGCCGTGGTTGAAAAAGATGGCATTGGCCGCGCCCGCCGCAGCCGTGGCGGGGTCGCAGTCGTCGAGCACGATGACGGGGGACTTGCCGCCCAGCTCCAGCGTGATGCGCGTCATGTTGTCCATGCAGGCATGGCCGATGAGCTTGCCCACCTCGGTAGAGCCCGTGAAACTGACCTTGTTGACCAGCGGGTGCGAGACCAGGGGCGCACCCGTGCCGGGGCCGTCGCCCGTGACCACGTTGAACACGCCGGGCGGAAAGCCCGCTTCCTGGATCAGCTCGGCCAGCATCAGCGCGGTCAGCGGCGTCTGCTCGGCGGGCTTGAGCACCAGGGTGCAGCCTGCGGCCAGCGCTGGCGCCAGCTTCCAGGTGGCCATGAGCAGGGGGAAGTTCCAGGGCACGACGGCGGCGACCACGCCCACGGGCTCGCGCCGGGTGTAGGTGAACATCTGGGCCTCGGGCGCGAAGGGCACGGAGTGCTCGTGCGTCATGCCCTCGATCTTGGTGGCCCAGCCGGCCATGTAGCGGATGGAGTCTATGGCCATGGCGATGTCCACGGCGCGCGCAATGGCGGCGGACTTGCCGTTGTCCAGCGATTCGACCTCGGCCAGGGCCTGGGTATGGGTCTCCATGAGGTCGGCCAGGCGCAGCATCAGGCGCTCGCGCTCCACGGGGCGCATGCGGCCCCAGGGGCCCAGGTGCAGCGCGCGGTGGGCGGCGCGCACTGCAAGGTCCACGTCGGCCGGGCCGGCGCTGGCGACTTCGGCGATCACGGCCTCGGTGGCCGGGTTGACGGTGGACAGGCGCTGGCCGGTCCGGGCCGCCACCCATTGGCCGTCGATGAAGAGGTCATGCATGCCCCGGTTGAGGAAGGCGCTGGCGCGCTCGGTGATCTGGTGCTGGATGTCGCTGAGGTTCATGGTGTGCTCCTTGGGGGTGAACGGGGGAAAGGGGTGTGGGATCAGAAAACCTGCAGCAGGCGCAGGTTGATGCGGGCGTTCTCCTTGAAGCCCTGGCGCACATGCAGGTCGCGGCCCACGGTGGCCAGCAACTGCGTCTTCGGCGCGACAAAGACCGCGCCGCCGAAAGAGACCTTGGTGGTGGACTGGCGGTCGCCTTGCGACACGCCGTTGACCTGGGTCTCGCCGCCCGTCAGGTGCGACAGGCCCAGGCGCAGGTCCGAGGTCTCCGACAGGTGGTAGCGCAGCAGGCCCTGGAACTGGAACTGCGCCTTTTGCTTGAGCGTGGCGCTTTGGGCGCCGAAGTCGTCGTTCTTGCCGAAGACGGTGACATCGGCCGCCAGGTCCATGGTCACGCGCTTGCCCAGCGGCTTGATCCAGCCGGCCTGCAGGGCCGCCTTCCAGCGGTTCTCGCCCAGGCTCAGCGGGTCGTTGCGGTTGTACTGGCCCGTGGGCAGCCAGACAAAGGGGGTGATGCCGAAGTGCTCCTTGTCGCCGGGCTTGGTCAGCCACAGGGTGGCGGCCAGCATCAGGTCGCCCACGCCGGTGTTGCTGCCCATGGCCGCGATATCGCGCGAGGCCGACAGGCGCCCGAAGGGCAGCAGGAACTGCGGGTCGATCACGTAGTCGCCCAGCTTCATGAAGTGCACGCCGCGCGCTATGCCGATGTCCGAGGTCAGCCTCGGCCGTATGGGCGCCTGGTCGCCATTGGCATAGAGGCTGTCCCGCGTGGCGTGCTGGTAATAGACCATGCCCAGCGTGGTGCCGGGCGGCAGGGCGGTGTAGTCGCCCGCGTCGATATCGACGGCGTGGGCATTGAAGGTGGCGCATGCGGCCATGGCTGCCAGGGCCAGGGATGCGCGGGTGAAGGGCTTGGATGGCATGGCGAAGAGTCCGGTCCGGTGTTTTCAGGCAAAGCCCTGCCCAGGCCTGCTGCAGGACAGCAGGGCCGGGGAGGGGATGGGAGGTTGGGGGAGGGGGAGGGGGAGGGGGAGGGGGAGGGCGGCTCGCGTTGGCTACTTGGGCCGCACCGCGTCAGCCGTGCCCTGGATGAAGGCCTTGATCTTTTCCACGTCGTCCATGCTCAGCTTGCCCGTGAAGTCGGGCATGCCGCGCGACATGGCCGGGCCCTTGAAGATGAACTTGTCCAGGTGCTCGATATAGGCCGGGTCCAGGTAGCCCAGGTTGGGCAGGTTGCCGCCCCGGTCCACGCCGGGCACGCCGTGGCAGAAGGCGCAGTTGCTGACATACAGGGCCGTGCCTTCGGCCACCAGGCTCTTGTCGTAGGGCACGCCCTGCAGCAGCTTGCCCTGCTGGTAGGCGACGAAGGCAGGCGCCTCGGCCTTGCCGTCCAGCGCGAAGGTGTAGACCGTGCCCGGGCCCTTGCGCTCGGTGTGGCGCGCGGCCAGGCCGTAGACGCCGCCCCAGCCCACGGCGATGGAGACGTACTGCCGGCCATCGACCTCATAGGTGATGGGTGCGGCCACCACGCCCGTGCCCGTGGGCTTTTCCCAGAGCTTCTTGCCGTTGCGCGCGTCATAGGCCACGAAGCGGCCGTCGGCCGTGCCCTGGAACACCAGGTTGCCCGCTGTGGCCAGCGTGCCGCCGTTCCAGGGCGAGGCATGCTCCACGCGCCAGCGCTCCTTCTGTGCCACCGGGTCCCAGGCGATTAGGCGGCCGAAGGGCGTGCTCTTGGGCGGCTCCATGTTGACCAGCGTGGCCGTATTCCAGCCGATATTGCTGTGCGGCTCGGGCAGGGAGCCGCCGTTGAACTTCCAGTTCTTGTTGTCCTGCAGGGTCAGCGGCACATGCTGGGCCGGCAGGTAGGCCAGGCCCGTGTCGGGGCTGTAGGACATGGAATGCCAGTTGTGCGCGCCGAAGGGGCTGGGGATCACGTCGCGCGCGCGGTCGCCGCTGCGCGCAATCGGCGTCTCGATGGGCCGGCCCTTGGCGTCGTAGCCGCTGGCCCAGTTCACATCGACGAAGTTCTTGGCCGAGATGAACTGGCCGCTGGTGCGGTCGATCACGAAGAAGAAGCCGTTCTTGGGCGCATGCAGGATGACCTTGCGCGGCTTGCCGCCGATCTTGATGTCGGCCAGCACCATGGGCTGGGTGGAGGTGAAGTCCCAGCTGTCGCCCGGCGTCTCCTGGTAATGCCAGACGTACTCGCCCGTATCGGGGTTCAGCGCCACGATGCTGGCCAGGTACAGGTTGTCGCCACCGGCCGGGCTGCGCTTGGCTTGCGCCCAGGGCGAGCCGTTGCCCGTGCCGATGTACATGAGGTTGAGCTCGGGGTCATAGGCCATGGTGTCCCAGGCCGTGCCGCCGCCACCGGCCTCCCACCACTTGCCGGCCGGGTCCCAGGTCTTGGCGGCGCGGGCCATGGCCTCGTTCTCGAAGGGCTTGGATGGATCGCCGGGCACGGTGAACCAGCGCCACTGCTGGGCACCGGTCTCGGCGTCATAGGCCGTGACATAGCCGCGCACGCCGTACTCGGCGCCGCCGTTGCCGATCAGCACCTTGCCCTTGATGACGCGCGGCGCGCCCGTGATGGTGTACGAGTAGGCGCGGTCGATGATGGTGTCCTGCTCCCAGACCTTCTGGCCCGTGGCCGCGTCCAGCGCCACCAGGCGGCCATCGAAGGCGCCCACATACACCTTGCCCTTGTAGACCGCCACGCCGCGGTTGACCACGTCGCAGCAGCCCTTGAAGCCGTTGGCACGGTCCACGCCGGGGTCGTAGCTCCACAGGCGCTTGCCGGTGCGCACGTCCACCGCATGCACCACGCTCCAGCTGGCCGTGACGTACATGATTCCATCGACCACCACGGGCGTGGACTCCACGCCGCGCGTGGATTCCAGGTCATACGACCAGACCAGGCCCAGCCGCTTCACATTGGCCGTGTCCAGCTGCCTGAGTTTGGAAAAGCGCGTCTCGCTGTAGTCCATGCCGTAGCTGGGCCAGTCCTTGGAGCTGCGTGCGTTGTCGCGGATGCTCTGCGAGTCGATGCGCGAGGTGACGGCGCGTATGTGCTCGGGCGAGCCTTTGCTTGGCAGGCCGGCCTGTGCCAGCGTGGCGCCGGGAAGGGCCAGCACCAGGCCGGCGGCCAGCAGCGTGGAGGAAAGCACGTGGGTCTTCATGTTGTCTCGTCTCCTGTGTGGTTTGTTTTTGCGTGCATGGCGCTGGGGGCAAGGGCACCATGTGGGAGACGATAAAAAAAGCGGCCTCGGGTCACAACATTCGGACTTTCCCGGGGGCGGATGTGTACCGCCATGGAACAGCTCAGAACGTCCGGCTGACCGTCACCCCGGCCGACAGCCCGCGTCCTGCACCCGGTTCGAAGAACCGCTGGTTGCCCTCGTTGACGATGACCGACCCCGCATAGCGCCGGTCGAACAGGTTGTCCAGCCGCACAAAGGTCTGGGCGCTCCACTGCTGCCATTGCCGTGACCAGCGCAGGCTGGAACCCCAGACGGTGTAGCCGGCCGCGCGGTCGGTGTTGCGGTCGTTCACGGCCACGGGGCCGCTGTGCAGCATGTCCACGGTCCAGGTCCATTGCGGCGACAGCTGCCAGGCCAGTTCGCTCCACAGGCGGCGCGGCGCGGTGCCGGCCAGGCGCGCGCCGGCATCCACCGGGGCGGTGGGCGTGGTGCAGGGCGTGGCCTCGCAGGTCAGGAAGCTGTCGCGGTAGCGGGCCTGCAGCAGGGTCAGGGCGGTGCTGGCCGTGAGCGGCCCCCATTGGGCATTGCCCGAGAATTCCAGCCCCCGGCGCAGCGTGCGGCTCGCGTTCTGGTAGGTGGCGCGCCCGCCCGTGTTGGACAGCACGGTGAGTTCGCGCTGGGTATGGGTCTCGAACAGCGTGAGGTTCCAGCCCGCGTTGCCGTGGCGCCCGCGCAGGCCGACCTCGACGGTGTTGTGGGCGCTGGCGGCCAGGCCGGTGTTCAGGCCGCTGTTCATGCCATTTTGGCCACCGGGCCGGTAGGCCACTTCGTTGAGCGTGGGCGTTTCCATGCCCCGGCCCACCGATGCGTGGGCCACCAGCTCCGGCAGCAGGTTCACGCGCAGGCCCAGCGAGGGCAGCCAGCCGCGCCAGGCCATGCTGCCGCTGTCGTCGCCATTGCCGGCTGTGATGTAGTGGTCCTCGGAGCGGTAGCGCACGCGCGCCTGGCGCAGGCCGGCGCTCAGGGCCAGGCTCTGCGTGCTCCATTCAGCCTGCAGATAGGGGTCGGCGGAGCGCGCCTGGTTGCGTTCGTCGCGGCGCAGCCGGCCCTGCACGCCGAGCCGGCTGCCGATGAAGTTCTCGTAGCCGCGCCGGGTTTCGCCCTGCCAGTCGTAGGCCAGGCCTGCCGACCAGTCCAGCCGGCCGCCGGCCACGTCCTCATGGGTGCTGCGCCAGCGCAGGTTCATGCCCGCGTAGTCGCGGTCCAGGTCGATCACGCCGCCTGAATGCGAGGGCGGTGCCTGCGTGGCCACGGGAATGGACTGGTACTGCAGCACGGAGCGCGTACCCGCATAGGCCATGAGTTCCAGGCGCTGGCCCGCGCCGAACTGGTGCTGCCAGGCGGCACCCAACTGGCGCTGGCGCACGCTTTTGCGCGTGTTGAAGCGCAGCGCGCTGGCCGTGGTCTGGCCGGGGTCGGCCTCGAACTCGGCGCGTGTCAGACCCAGCGGGTCCTGGGCGCTGGCGCGCTGCTCCTGGTACTGCAGCAGCCACTGGTCGTCGCCCTGTTTGCGTGACAGCTTCATGTGGGCCGTGCTGCGGTCGGCGGCCGACTGGGGGCGCATGCCGTCGGTGGCGAAGCGCTCGATGTGGATGGCATAGCGCCAGGGGGCGGAGCCACCATCCGCCTGGTCCGGCTTTCCGCCACCGATTGTGCCGCGCAGCTGGGTGGACAGGCGCCACAGCCCGTCCGGCCCCACGGCCATGCCGCTGCGCCACAGGCCCGGTTCCTCGCCGTCTTCGGTGTACAGCAGCAGTGCACCGCCTGCGCTGTTGCCGTAGAGCACGGCGGCCGGGCCGCGCACCACGTCCAGGCGCGCGGCGTTGCCCAGCGTGAAGTTGGCGGCCTGGCCCTGGCCGTCGGGCGCGCCTGCCGGAATGCCGTCCACGTACAGGCGCAGGCCGCGCACGCCAAAGGTGGAGCGCGCACCGAAGCCGCGCACCGAGATCTGCAGGTCCTGGGCGAAGTTCTGGCGGTTCAGCACCACCAGGCCCGGCACGCGCGCCAGGCTTTCGGACAGGTTGACCTGCATCTGCCCCTCGCGCAGCACCGTGCCGTCCACGCTATCGATGGCGGCCGTTGCGCGCCACAGGTCGGGGCCGGCGCCGGGCTGGCTGGCCGTGATGACCACGGGGGCGAGCAGGGCCTCGCTGGAGTCCTGCGCTGCGTTTGCCGCCTGGGCGGGCAGGGCGTGCAGCGTGCAGGCCAGTGCGGCGCCCAGGGTGGGCAGGGCGGGCCGGGGGTGTCTTGTGCTGTGGGGGGAGCGTGTCATTGCGGGCGGGCCTGTGGCGATGCCCGAGGTTACCGAGCCCGGCAATCCGTTCCAACACGGGTGATTTCCCTAGTGCTGTCCTGTGCCGTGGCGGAACAACAATCGCGGCAGTTTTGATGTCCGTCATGCAACAGCCGCCTCCCGCCCCACTGCCCTCCAACCCCTTCTATGCCTCGCGCCAGGACCGGGTGGCGCTGGCGCGCGAGCGCTATTTCGAGCGCGGCGAGCGCCCATCGGGCCTGGTGTCCGAGCCCGTGCTGCAGTCCTGGACGCGCTGCCTGGGCGCCAGCCGCAGCCCCGACGAGAAGATCAGCTTCGACCCGGTCAGCAAGATCCGCACGGCCACCTTGCTGACCCACAACCGCGCGCTGATCGAGGCGGCGCGCGACCCCATCGCCGAACTCGAAACCGTGATCGCGGGCAGCCAGGCGCGCGCCATGCTCACCTGCAGCGAGGGCGTGGTGCTGATCGCCTCGCGCCCCACGCCGGGCGACGGCCCGCTGCTGCTGACGGCCGCGCGCGTGGGCGTGAACATTGCCGAGGATGCCGTGGGCACGGGCGCACCCGGCGTGGCCGTGCGCACGGGCGAGGTCTGCCATGTGCGTGGCGGCGAGCATTTCTTTCGCTGCCTGGCCTCGCTGCACTGCGCGGCCGCGCCCGTGCGCGATGCCAGCGGGCGCACCGTGGCCATGCTGGACCTGAGCAGCGAGGCGGGCCCCTTTCGCTTCGACGCAGGCGCCATGGCCCACATGTACGCCACCTGCATCGAGAACCGGCTGCTGGTGGGCGCCGCCCGCATGCACCTGTTGCTGCGCTTCCAGTCCAGCCGCAGCATGTTCGGCACGCCGCTGGAAGGGCTGGCCGCCGTGGATGGCGAAGGCATGGTGCGGTGGTTCAACGGCGTGGGCGCCCAGTTGTTCGACTGCCCGCGCCGGCCCGCCGAGGGGATGGCGGCAGAGGAAGTCTTCGGCCTGGGCCTGAACCAGTTGCTGGAGCTGGCCCACCACGGCCAGGCGCGCCCGCAGATGCTGCCCACGGGGCTGACGCTGTGGATGGAGGCGAGGCTGGATGAGGCATCTTCCCAGGTCGAAGAGGGGCTGCCGGCCATCGAGGCCCTGCCGCCGCCCGCCGAGGCGCCGTCCGAGGCACCGTCCTCCCTGGGCGAGGCCAGCCGCGAGCTGATCGAGCAGGCCCTGGCCCGCTGCCAGGGCAATATCTCGCAGGCCGCCCGCATGCTGGGCGTCTCGCGCGGGCTGCTGTACCGGCGCCTGCGCGAATGGGGCAGGGCTTAGGCCGTCCGGCCTATGCCGGCACGGCGGCCAGCGCGCCGCGCATCCATTCGATGAAGACCCCCGCCTGGGCCGGCAGCGCACGCCCTGCAGCGGGCACGGCGCGCAGGCCACCCTCGAAGGGCACGAAGCCATGGGGCGCCACCAGCAGCCCCTCCTGGAGCTCGCGTGCGATCAGCCGCTGCTCCACGAGGGCAACGCCCAGGCCCGACAGTGCTGCCTCTATGCACAGGTGGGTGTGCGGGAACGCCAGCGTCTCGCCCAGGGCCACGGGCTGGCCCGTGAGGGCTTCCCATTGGTTCCAGGCACTGGCCGTGTACTCATGTGCAATGCGCGCGCGGTTGGCGGGCCGGCGCCGGGCATAGGCCGGCGTGCACACGGCGCCGAAGTGCACGGGCGCCAGTTCGATGGCGCGGTGGCGGTCGGCCTCGCCGTAGGTGGACAGGTCCCAGGCAATGATCAGGTCGGCGCCCTCGTGGCGCATCTCGCGCGCCGAGGTCATGGACAGGCGGATGCGGATATGCGGGTGGCTGCGGTAGAACACCGCCAGCTGCGGCACCAGCCAGCGCATGGCAAAGGTGGCGCTGCAGGCTACATGCAGCCCCGGTGCCTGGGCGTCGCGCGCCAGCTGGGCATAGGCGGCCTCCAGATGGTCGAAGGCCGTGCGCACCGAGGCATGGAAGGCGGCGCCGGCCTCGGTCAGGCGCAGGCCCGTGCCTTCTTTCTCGAACAGCGCCGCGCCCGCGTGCTCCTGCAGCAGGCGCAGGTGGCGGCTGATGGCGCCGTGGCTGCGGCACAGTTCCTCGGCCGCGCGGGTCACCGAGCCGGTGCGGGCAATGGCCTCGAAGGCGCGCAGGGCGGCCAGCGGTGGCAGTTGTCTCATGGCAATCAATTCGTCAGAAAAACTGACGCATGGGCAGAAAAACTGCATTGTCCCGCATCGTCGTGATTTCTAGTATGGGTGCCTGTGCATTGGAGTTTTGCAGGCTTGCCAGCTCCTTTGCACAGTTCAATTTCTTGACGAAAAGGAGTTTCCATGCAGATCACCGATATCGCGGCCCATGAGGCGCTGGACAGCCGGGGCCATCCCACCGTGGAGGTCGAGGTCGAGCTGGAGGACGGCGCACGCGGCCTGGCCCTGGTGCCCTCGGGCGCCTCCACGGGGCGGCATGAGGCGCTGGAGCGGCGCGACGGCGATGCCTCGCGCCACCTGGGCAAGGGCGTGCTGGGGGCGGTGCAGGCCGTCAACACCGAGCTGCGCGATCTGCTGCGCGGCATGCAGGCCGACGCCCAGGGCCGCATCGACACGGCCATGATGGCGCTGGACGGCACGCCCGGCAAAAGCCGGCTGGGCGCCAACGCGCTGCTGGGCGTGTCGCTGGCCGTGGCCCGCGCGGCGGCGGCCAGCCAGCGCATGCCGCTGTGGCGGCACATGGGCGGTGCCCAGGCGCGCGTGCTGCCCGTGCCCATGATCAATGTCATCAACGGTGGCGCCCATGCCGACAATCCGCTGGACTTCCAGGAGTTCATGCTGCTGCCGGTGGGGGCGGACAGCTTCGGTGAGGCGCTGCGCATGGGCGCCGAGGTCTTCCACACGCTGCGCCATGCCCTCAAGGCCGCAGGCCACAGCGTCAACGTGGGCGACGAGGGCGGCTTTGCGCCCGCCCTGCGCAGCGCGCCCGAGGCGCTGGACTACCTGATGGCCGCCATCGAGCGCGCCGGCCTGCGCCCCGGCAGGGACATCGCCCTGGCCCTGGACCCTGCGGCCAGTGAATTCCATGGCGAGGACGGCTACCGCTACGCGGGCGAGGGCCTGGTGCGCAGCCGCCAGCAGCAGGTGGACTACCTGGCGCAACTGGTGGAGCACTACCCCATCGTCTCCATCGAGGACGGCATGGCCGAGGACGATATCGAGGGCTGGCAGGCCCTGGGCCGGCGCCTGGGCGGACGCTGCCAGCTGGTGGGCGACGATGTGTTCTGCACGAACCCCGGCCTGTTCGAGGGCGGCATTGGCCGGGGCGTGGGCAATGCCATCCTGGTCAAGATCAACCAGATCGGCACGCTGACCGAAACCTGGGACGTGCTGCGCCTGGCGCATGGCGCGGGCTATGGCGTGGTGATGTCGCACCGCTCGGGCGAGACCGAGGACACCAGCATTGCCGACCTGGCCGTGGCGGCCCAGTGCGCCATGATCAAGACCGGCTCGCTGTCGCGCGCCGACCGCACGGCCAAGTACAACCGGCTGCTGCGCATCGAGCGCGAACTGGGCCCGGCTGCCGTCTATGCGGGGCGCCGTGCGCTCAAGGGCCGGGCGGGTCAGGAAGCCGTGTCGGCCGCTGCGGGAGTTGCGGGGGTTGCGGGCGCCCTGTAGACCAGCACCTTGAGGCTGCGCTCGGCGTCGATGTCGGCGAAGGTGGCCGGATTGGCCAGGCGCTCGACGAACTCCAGCTCGGGCGCCACTTCCTGCATCTGCGATGTCAGGAACTGCGTGCCCATCTCGGGCGCGTTCAGGCACAGCAGCACATGGCCGCCGGGGCGCAGCAGGTCGGGCAGGCGGCGCATCAGGCGGGCATAGTCCTTGGTGGCGACGAAGCTGCCCTTCTGGTAGCTGGGCGGGTCCACCACGATCAGGTGGTACGGCCCGCCGCGCGTGATCTTGCCCCAGCTGCTGAAGATGTCGTGGGCCAGGAAGCTGGCGCCCGACAGATCGTTGAGCCGGTGGTTCTGCTGGCCCGTGGCCAGCGCGCCCTGGGCCATGTCCATGTTCATCACATGGCGCGCCCCGGCCTGCAGGGCCACTACCGAAAAGGCGCAGGTATAGGCGAACAGGTTGAGCACCTTGATGCCATGGCGGTGCTCGGGATGGTTGGCCACATGCGCGTGCACCCAGCGCCGGCCTTCGGCCATGTCCAGGAACAGGCCGTGGTTCTGGCCGCGCAGCACCTGTACGCGGTAGCGCGTGCCGGCCTCGGTGACGATGTGCGGGTCTGGCACTTCGCCGGCCATGAGCCGGGTTTCGGCGGGCGCGGCGGGCTGGCGCAACTGGTAGACCCAGTTCAGGGGCTGGCCCGGTGCCAGTTCGCTCCAGCGCAGTGACAGCGCCGTGCCGATGGCGGCCAGGGCGTCTTCGTCCAGCGGCTGGAAGCTGGTGAGCACCAGCACGGGCGGGAAGGCGTCGAGCACCAGATGCTCGCAGCCCGGGTACAGGCCGCCACGGCCGTGGAAGATGCGTTGGGCGTCGGAGGGCAGGGCCATCCGGGCGATGGCGTCGAGCAGGGCTTGCATGGGAAAGGCTGGATCTGGCAGGGGCGCCGGGCATGCCCGGTGGAACCGCTTGGAACCAGGCAGGGGCCGACGAAAAGGTCTGCCAGTGTATGCAGTTTGGGGCCCAGCCCAGGCAAACCCGGGCTCAGGCCCCATTCAGCGGTGCCGCGGGCAGGCTCAATGCCGCCAGCCGCGGCGCACCTCGAAGAAGCTGCACTCGCCATCGCCCAGGCCCTGCATGCCGGCCTCGGTGGCGGCGCGGGCGGCTTTCATCCAGCGGGTGAAGGCGAGCTTGGCGTCTTCGCTGATTTCCTCTGGAGGCATGTCCTCCAGCCCCTGTACGAGCGACAGGGTTTCGCTGACCTGCTCGGCACTGCCGAGCTGGCGTTCCAGCACGCGGGCATAGCGTGCCTCGGCCTTGTTGCGTTCCTGCTCGGGCAGGTTGGGGTAGTCACACAAGGTGACGGTGAAGGCGGCTTCTTGCATGTCCATGGTTCATGAGATGAGGATGATGACTGGCGAAATATACAGTAATAACTGGCTGCGCATCCAGTATTTATCCAGTGTTTTTTTACAGTGTCGTGCCGGTGGGGTCGCTGCGGGCAGCGGCGGCAGCCATGCGGCCACAATCGCCTGCAAGGAGAAAACCACCGCCATGACGAACGAATCGACCACGGGCAGCCCGGCCTGGGACCCCGAAGCCACGGGCCATGCGCTGTTTGCCACGCGCTTGGGGCCCTGCGGCGTGGCCTGGGGCGCCTGCGGCCTGGTGGCCTTTCAGTTGCCCGAGGTGGACGGCCCGGCCGCCACGCGCACGCGCATGCTGCGCGGCGTGCAATTGCGCAGACCGGGCAGCTACGCCGCAGCGGCGCGGGCCGAGGACCTGCCAGCCAGCGTGGCACAGGCCATCGCCGGCGTGCAGGTGCTCATGGCGGGCCATGGCGAATGGACCTTGGAGCCTTCCGCGCCCAGCGCACAGCAGTTGCGTGACGGCCCGGTGCTGCCCGATCTGCGATCACGGCGCATGCTGCCCGCAGGCGAGGCACTGCCGGATCTGGCCGGGCTGGCGCTGGACTGGCACGGTGTGTCGGAATTTCACCGCCGCGTCTATGAGCTGACGCGTGCCATTGCTCCCGGCCATACGCGCACCTACGGCGAGATCGCGCGCGAGTTGGGCGAGGTGGGCCTGTCGCGCGCCGTGGGACAGGCGCTGGGCCTCAACCCCTTCGCGCCCGTGATTCCCTGCCACCGCGTGCTGGCCGCCGGCGCCCAGCCGGGCGGTTTTTCGGGCGGCGCAGGTGCGCTGACCAAGCTGCGCATGCTGGAGATCGAGGGTGCGGCCTGGGGCGGCACGCGCTCGCTGTTCGGGGATTGACGGGCCGGACACGCATGTGACATGCGGCACGGCGGGGCGGCTTGCACAATCGCCGCTGCAGGCCGTCCCGGCAGGGGAGGGCCGCCCTCCATTCCACCCATGACCGGCACACAAGACCCGGACCAGGAGACAGACGAATGACTCGCAATGTGCAGCAACTTTTCGACCTCACCGGCAAGACGGCCCTGGTGACCGGCGGCTCGCGCGGCCTGGGCCTGCAGATGGCCCATGCGTTGGGCGAGGCGGGCGCCAGGATCATGCTGAGTTCGCGCAAGGCTGCCGACCTGGAGGAAGCCGCTGGCGAGCTGCAGGCCGCAGGCATCGACGCCCGCTGGATTGCCGCCGACTGCGCCAACGAGGCCGACATCGAGCGCCTGGCCGCCGAGACGCTGGAGCGCCTGGGCCAGGTGGACATCCTCATCAACAACGCGGGCGCCAGCTGGGGCGCGCCGGCCGAGGAGCACCCCGTGGCCGCCTGGGACAAGGTGATGAACCTCAACGTGCGCGGCTACTTCCTGCTGAGCCAGCAGATCGCGCGGCGCAGCATGATCCCGCGCAAGACCGGGCGCATCATCAACCTGGCCTCCATCGCAGGCCTGGGCGGCAACCCGCTGGGCATGAAGACCATTGCCTACAACACCTCCAAGGGAGCCGTCATCAACTTCACGCGCGCGCTGGCCGGCGAGTGGGGCGTGCATGGCATCACCGTCAACGCCATCTGCCCGGGCTTTTTCAAGACCAAGATGGCCAGCGTGCTGATCGAGACCCTGGGCGAGGACGAGATGAAATCCCATGCCCCGCTGCGCCGCCTGGGCGACGACGAGGACCTCAAGGGCCTGACCCTGCTGTACGCCAGCGACGCGGGCAAGCACATCACGGGCCAGTGGATGGCCGTGGACGGCGGCGTCAGCGCCCTGGTGGGCGGCT
Organism: Delftia sp. WY8; assembly: GCF_018437695.1. Lineage (NCBI taxonomy): Bacteria > Pseudomonadati > Pseudomonadota > Betaproteobacteria > Burkholderiales > Comamonadaceae > Delftia > Delftia sp. WY8. The sequence continues at coordinate 485,872 of NZ_CP049795.1, read as the reverse complement.
GAACGCGGTGGCGCTGCTGCCGAGGTGACAGTTTTTCCCGCAGATCGTGCCGCCGCGCGCCATGGTGCCTTCGGGCGCCCTTATGCTCACCTGCATTGCGATCTGAACTGGAGAATTTCGTGCTGGATTTTGGCCACCCCATCCCCTTCGTCGACCACCTGGGTTTCACCCTGCACCGCATGGAGGACGGGGAGTCCGAACTGCGCTTCGAGGCGCGTCCCGAGCACCTGAACACCTTTGACGTGACCCACGGCGGCGCCACCATGACCCTGCTGGACGTGACCATGGCCGTGGCCGCGCGCAGCCTGCAGCGCGACATGGGCTGCGTGACCATAGAGATGAAGACCAGCTTCATGCAGCCGGCGCGCGGCCCCCTGGTGGCCAAGGGCGTGGTGCTGCACCGCACGCGTTCCATGGCCTATACCGAGGCGCGCGTGTTCGATGCCTCGGGCCGGCTGTGCAGCCATGCGACCGGAACGTTCAAGTACATGCCGCGCGTGGCCAAGCCGGCCGCCGCCGAGACAACCCTCGCCACGGACTGATCCGCACGGCGAATTTGCCAGATACCCAATGCCACACGCCAGCCCCGGCAGCACCGGGAACTGGTTCCATTGTTTGTGATGCCACCGGAGGTTTTCCCATGCCCGTGAACCAGCAGATCCTGCTCGACAACCGCCCCGAGGGCGAAGCCGTGGAAAGCAATTTCCGCCTTGTCAGTACCGAGACCCCGGCGCTGGCCGAAGGCCAGGTGCTGGTGCGCCACCACTACCTGAGCCTGGACCCCTACATGCGCGGCCGCATGAATGACAGCAAGAGCTATGCCCAGCCCCAGCCGCTGGGCGAGGTCATGATCGGCGGCACCGTGGGCGAGGTGGTGGAAAGCCGCCATCCCAAGTTTGCCGTTGGCGACAAGGTCGTGGGCATGGGCGGCTGGCAGGAATACAGCGTGGTCGATGGCGATGCGCCCGGCATGCTGCGCAAGGTGGACACCACCCATGTGCCGCTGTCGCACTACCTGGGCGCCGTGGGCATGCCCGGCGTGACGGCCTGGTACGGCCTGGTCAAGATCATCGCCCCCAAGGCCGGCGAGACCGTGGTGGTCAGCGCCGCCACGGGCGCCGTGGGCAGCGCGTTTGCGGCCCTGGCCAAGGCGCGCGGCTGCCGCGTGGTAGGCATTGCGGGCGGCCCCGAGAAGTGCCGCTACGCCACCGAGGAGCTGGGCTTCGATGCCTGCATCGACTACCGCGAGCACCCCGACACCAAGACCATGGCCAAGGCGCTCAAGGACGCCTGCCCGCAGGGCATCGACGGCTACTTCGAGAACGTGGGCGGCTACATCCTCGACGCCGTGCTGCTGCGCACCAACGCCTTTGCGCGGATCGCGCTGTGCGGAATGATCGCGGGCTACGACGGCAAGCCGCTGCCCATGACCAATCCCGCGCTCATCCTCGTCAACCGCATCCGCATCGAAGGCTTCATCGTCAGCGAGCACATGGAAGTCTGGCCCGAGGCGCTGCAGGAACTGGGCCGCCTGGTGGGCACCGGCAAGCTGCGCCCGCGCGAGAGCATTGCCGAAGGCATTGCCTCCGCACCTTCCGCTTTCCTGGGTCTGCTCAAGGGCAAGAACTTCGGAAAGCAACTCGTCAAATTGATCTGAACCACCACAAAAAACCAGGAGACAAGGGAATGATCAAGAACTTCAAGGGCAAGACGGCCGTGCTGACGGGCGCGGGCTCGGGCTTCGGCCTGGAGTGCGCGCGCATCGGCGCGAAGCTGGGCATGAACCTGGTGCTGGTCGATGTGCAGCAGGAGGCGCTGGACAAGGCTGCCGCCGAGTTCGAAGGGCAGGGCGTGCGCGTGCTGGCACGCCGCGTGGATGTGTCCGACGCTGCCCAGATGCAGGCCCTGGCCGACGAGGTGCGCCAGCAGTTCGGCGCGCCGCACTTCGTGTTCAACAACGCAGGCGTGGGCGCGGGCGGGCTGGTCTGGGAGAACACGCTGGAAGATTGGCAGTGGGTGCTGGGCGTCAACCTCTGGGGCGTGATCCACGGCGTGCGGCTGTTCACGCCCATGATGCTGGAGGCCGCCAAGGCCGATCCGTCCTTCGAGGGCCACATCGTCAACACGGCCAGCATGGCCGGGCTGCTGGCGCCTCCCAACATGGGCATCTACAACGTCAGCAAGCATGCCGTGGTCAGCCTGACCGAGACGCTGTACCAGGACCTGGCCCTGGTCTCCGACCAGATCAGCGCCAGCGTGCTGTGCCCCTTCTTCGTGCCTACGGGCATCAGCCACAGCGAGCGCAACCGGCCCAGCCATCTGGCCGCGCAGCCGCTGACGGCCAGCCAGAAGATAGGCCAGGCCATGAGCGAGAAGGCCGTGGGCTCGGGCAAGGTCACGGCCACCGATGTGGCGCAGAAGGTCTTCGACGCCATTGCGGCCAACCAGTTCTACATCTACAGCCATCCGCAAGCCCTGGGTTCGGTCCAGACCCGCATGGAGGATGTGGTGCAGGGCCGCAACCCCACCGACCCGTTCGCGCACAAGCCCGAACTGGGCGCCAGCCTCAAGGCCTCGCTGCGCGCGGCCTGAGCGTCAGTCCTCTTCGTCCGGGTCCGGCCTGTGGGGGGCTGGCCTGGCGGGAGCCTCGGCCTTTTCATCGGGCGGCGCGGAGGGCAGGGGCCGCACCAGCCGCACCATGAGCTGGTTGCCGCGCCCCATGTCGGGCCGCGTCTCCAGGCTGTCGAGGTCAATCGCCCAGGCCTGCTGGGCCGACAGCTGCGTACCGGCGCTGCCCGAGATGTTGCTGTAGTTGTAGGGATTGACGGGCCGTGCGTTCACCGCTGCCGTGGCCGTCCAGTGCCAGCCGCGCGGCGCGCCCGGGAACAGCTCGGGCGACAGGCCTTGCGGCCGTATATCGCGCGAGATCAGCCGGCGCATCTCGTTGACGCGCGGCAGGCGCCAGCGCACGCCGTCCTGCTTGGCCCGCTCGGCGGCCAGGGCCTGCGCCTGCTTGTGCGTGAACAGCTCCGGCAGGCCCGCGCAGGTCTTGCCATTCCAGTGCATGCCTTCCACGCAGCGCGGCCACAGCAGGCGGGCGCGGCGGTCGATCACGTCGCGGCCGTCTTCGGACACTTCCAGCATGGCAGTGGCGCCGGCCTTGGCGTCACCGCGGGCCTGCGGCGGCGCCGCATGGGCCGGGCCCTGCATGCACGTGCCCAGCAGCAGGGCGGCGAGCAGGGGCCTTGGCAATGCGTTGAGGGTCGGCAGGAAGAGGGGCGTGGATGAGTGCATGGGGTGCCTATGCTGCTGTGGTGGCAATCTCGTATCCGAGCGTAACAGGGTTGCGGCCCCGCAAACTTGTGCCACGGCAAGCCGCCAGCGCCGCACGCGCCGGCCTGCCTGCCCAGGAAATGTGAGCACCGCCCTGCAGCCCGCAGCGCTTGCCGCCACAATGGCGCGTCTATGTCTGCGTCTATGCCTTCTCCCTCTTCTTCTCCCGCTTCCCCTGATTCCCACACGCTGCGCCTGGTGCTGATCCTGGGCCTGCTCTCGGCCATCGGCCCGTTTGCCATCGACATGTACCTGCCCGCGCTGCCCCAGATCGGCAGCAGCCTGGGCGCCCAGGTGGGCGCGGTGCAGGCCAGCCTGACGGCCTTCTTCCTCTCGCTGGGCGTGGGCCAGCTGCTGTACGGGCCGGTCTCGGACATGGTGGGGCGCAAGCCGCCGCTGTACTTCGGCCTGACCGTGTTCGCGCTGGCCAGCGTGGGCTGCGCCATGGCCACCAGCATCGAGACGCTGGTGGTGCTGCGCTTCATCCAGGGCCTGGGCGCGGCCGCCGGCATGGCCGTGCCGCGCGCCGTGGTGCGCGACCTGCACACCGGCCATGCGGCGGCCCGCATGATGTCGCTGCTGATGCTGGTGTTCAGCGTCTCTCCCATCCTGGCGCCGCTGGCCGGCAGCGGTGTGATCGCCGTCAGCAGCTGGCGCGGCGTGTTCTGGGCCGTGGCCGTGGCGGCCGTGATCGGCCTGGCGGCCGTGTTCATGGGCCTGAAGGAAACGCGCGGGGCCGCCGCGCGGCTGGACAGCAGCGTGGCCGGCGCACTGCGCGCCTACGGCGTGCTGCTGCGCGACTGGCATTACCTGGGCCTGGTCTTCATCGGCGGCTGCGCCATGGCGGGCTTTTTCGTCTACCTGGCTGGCTCTCCCTTTGTGCTGATCAACTACTACGGGCTCAGCTCCACCCAGTACAGCCTGGCCTTCGGGCTCAACGCCATCGCCTTCATCGGCGCGGCGCAGTTCACGGGCTGGCTGGGCCAGCGTTTCGGCCTGGTGCGCGTGGTCAAGGTGGCGGCCACCGGCTCGGGCCTGGTGATGCTGTCGCTGCTGTCGTACTACCTGCTGGGCGGTGAGCGGCTGGCCGTGCTGATCGGCCTGTACTTCGTGGCCAGCGCGCTGATGGGGCTGGTGATTCCGACGACCTCGGTGCTGGCGCTGGAGGAGCACGGCGCCATCGCCGGCACGGCCTCGGCGCTGCTGGGCACGCTGCAGATGCTGTCGGGTGCGGCGGCCATGCAGATCGTGGGCCTGTTCTCCACGGGCAAGCCCCTGCCCATGGTGGTGGGCATGGCCACGGGCGCGCTGATCGGCGTGGCGCTGGCCTGGATCACGCTGGGCGGCGCACGTGCCCACCGCGTGGGTGCAAAGGGCCATTCATGAGCGTGGCTCCCGCAGCAGAGGCTGGTGGGCCTGTACCCGACGGACTTGCGTCCGGCCCCCGTGGCCAGGCCATGCTGGTCATCATCCTGGGGCTGACGCTGTCGGTGCTGGACAGCACCCTGGTCAATCTGGCACTGCCAGCCATGGCGCGCGAGCTGCAGTCCAGCTCGGCCCATACGCTGTGGGTGGTCAATTCCTACCAGCTTGCCAGCCTGGTGCTGCTGCTGCCGCTGGCGGCCCTGGGCGAACGCCTGGGCTACCGCCGCGTGTATCTGGTGGGCATGCTGGTGTTCTCCCTGGCCTCGCTGGCAGCCATGCTGGCCACATCGCTGCCCACGCTGGTGGCTGCGCGGACGCTGCAGGGCCTGGGCGCTGCGGGCGTGATGAGCGTCAATGCCGCCCTGGTGCGGCTGATCTATCCGCGTGCCTTGCTGGGCCGGGGCATGGCCGTCAATTCGCTGGTGGTGGCCACGGCATCCATGGCCGGGCCTTCGGTGGCGGCGGCCATTTTGTCGGTGGCCAGCTGGCCCTGGCTGTTTGCGGCCAACCTGCCGCTGGGCCTGTTCACGCTGTGGCTGGGACGCCGGGCGCTGCCGGCCAATGCGGTGCCGGCACACGCGGGCGCGCGGCTGTCGCCGCTGGATGTGCTGCTCAACATCCTCATGTTCAGCCTGATCTTCCTGGGCGGCGAGCAGCTGGGCATGCGCGCCGGCGGTGCCCAGTCGTCCCTGCCTTCGGGTTGGTGGCTGCTGGGCGCGGGCCTGCTGGTGGGGCTGTGGTATGTGCGCCGCCAGTGGCGCCTGCCTGCGCCGCTGCTGCCGGTGGACCTGCTGCGCATTCCGGTGTTCGCGCTGTCCATGTGCGGATCGGTGAGCGCCTTTTGCGCGCAGATGCTGGCCTACCTGGCCCTGCCTTTCCTGCTGCTGGAGTCGCACGGCATGTCGCCCATCGAGGCCGGGCTGCTGATCACGGCCTGGCCGCTGGCCACGGTGATGACGGCGCCCATTGCGGGCCGGCTCATCGGCCGCTATGCGGACGGGCTGCTGGGCGGCATCGGCATGGCCATGTTCGCCTGCGGCCTGTGGGCGCTGGCGGCCATGCCCGATGCGCCCTCGACCCTGGACATGGTCTGGCGCATGCTGCTGGCGGGCAGCGGCTTTGCGCTGTACCAGTCGCCCAACAACCACACCATCGTGACCTCGGCGCCGCTGGCGCGCAGCGGCGCGGCCGGCGGCATGCTGAGCTCGGCGCGGCTCACGGGGCAGACGCTGGGGGCCGTGGTGCTGGCCACCATCTTCACCGTCTCGGGCGGGCATGGCGGCCATGCCGAAATCGTGGCCCTGGCCGTGGCGGGCTGCTTTGCGGCCATGGCGGGCGTGTTCAGCATGCTGCGCGTGCGCACGGCGCCCGCCGCAAGGCACTGAACAGACCGGCAAATGGCATTGAACTTGCATGTGTCGGCGCGCTCCGACACCTGCATCATCCTGGATGGTCTTGCCACGAGACTGCGGTGGCATGCCATCCACTTTACAAACAAGAAATATGGGCACTGCACAATCGTGCGATGCCCCCAACGACTTCGCTGTTCCTATGAATTTTGACGTGCCTCTTTCGCCGAGTACGCGCCTTGCGGCGCCTTCCGATTCCCAGCCCGGCGCAGGGCACGCACAACCTTCTGCCTCGCTTGCACGCAGCAAGCGCCCCGGTGCTGCCGTGCTGTGCGCGCTGGCACTGGCCGCCAGCCTGGCCGCCTGCTCCAGGCAGGATGCAGCGCCCGCCGCCGCAGCCAAGGCTGCGCCCGAGGTGGGCGTGGTCACGCTGCAAAAGCAGAGCCAGCAGCTGGAGGCCACGCTGCCGGGCCGCACACGCGCCTCGCTGACCGCCGAGGTGAGGCCCCAGGTCTCGGGCATCGTGCAAAAGCGCTTGTTCACCGAAGGCGCCCTGGTGCGCCAGGGCCAGCAGCTCTACCAGATCGACGCGGCCTCGCTGCGCGCCACCGAGGCCAGCGCCCAGGCGGCCCTGGCCAAGGCCGAGGCCAGCGCCCGCACGCTGGAGGCCACGTCGCGGCGCAATGCCGAGCTGGTCAAGATCGATGCCATCAGCCAGCAGGCGTTTGAAGAAAGCCAGGCCGCCGCAGCCCAGTCGCGCTCGGACGTGGCCGTGGCCAAGGCCAATCTGGAGACCGCGCGCATCAACCTCAAGTACAGCCGCATCGAGGCGCCCATCAGCGGGCGCATCAGCCTGTCCACGGTGACGCCGGGCGCGCTGGTGACGGCCAACCAGACGGAGGCGCTGACCTCCATCGTGCAGCTGGACCCCATGTATGTGGACTTCACCCAGTCCACCAGCGAGCTGCTGCAGCTCAAGCGCGACTGGGATGCCGGGCGCTTCCAGAAGGTGGAGGGCGACAAGGTCGCCGTGCGTATCCGCCTGGACGATGGCACGGAATACGGCCACCAGGGCAAGCTGCAGTTTGCAGGCGTGATCGTCAATGCCACCACGGGCAGCGTCACGCTGCGCGCCGTGGTGCCCAACCCGCAGGGCCTGCTCATGCCCGGCATGTATGTGCAGGCGCTGCTGCCCACGGGCCTGGCGCCCGAGGCGCTGCTGGTGCCCCAGCAGTCGGTGACGCGCGACCTGACCGGCAAGGCCAGCGTGCTGGTGGCCAAGGCCGACGACGTGATCGAGCGCAGGCCCGTGAACATCGACCGCGCCGTGGGCAATATGTGGCTGCTGCAGGACGGCCTGTCGGCCGGCGAGCGCGTGGTGGTCGATGGCTTCCAGCGCATCAAGCCCGGCGACAAGGTGCGTGCCGTGGAGGTGGACCTGCGCGCCAAGGCCCAGGCCCGCAAGGGCAAGCCCGCTGATGGCCCGGCAGCGGCGGCCGCGCCTGGCGCTGCCGACAAGGCTTCCGCGGCCGCTGAACCTGCTCCTGCACCCGCAGCGGCTCCGGCCCCTGCGGCCCGGTAAGCCGCAGGAACCCGTCACATGGCTCAGTTCTTCATCAACCGGCCCATCTTCGCGTGGGTCATCGCCATCGTCATCATGCTGGGCGGCGCGCTGTCCATCTTCACGCTGCCGCTGGAGCAATACCCCGACATCGCGCCGCCGCGCGTGACCATCGGCGCGCAGTACACGGGCGCCTCGGCCGAGACGGTCGAGAACTCGGTGACCCAGATCATCGAGCAGCAGCTCAAGGGCATCGACAACATGCTCTACATGAGCTCCACGTCCGACGCCTCGGGCCGCGCGCGCACCACGCTGACCTTTGCGCCGGGCACCAACATCGACGTGGCCCAGGTGCAGGTGCAAAACAAGCTGCAGTCCGCCGTGAACCGCCTGCCCGACGCCGTCAAGAGCCGGGGCGTGTTCGTGAACAAGGGCGGCCAGGACTTCCTGGTCACCTACAGCTTCTTCTCCAAGGACCCGGCCATGACCGCGGTCGATATCGGCGACTACCTCACCAGCAACCTGGTCGACGTGATCGGCCGGCTGGACGGCGTGGGCGATGTCAACGTCTTCGGCACCAACTATGCGATGCGCATCTGGATGGACCCGGCCAAGATGGAGAAGTACGCGCTGATGCCGTCGGACCTGGTCAATGCGCTGAACTCGCAGAACGCCCAGGTCTCGGCCGGCCAGCTGGGCGCGCTGCCCGCCGTCGCGGACCAGCAGCTGAACGCCACCATCACGGCGCGCACCAAGCTCAAGACGGTGGAGCAGTTCGAGGACATCGTCCTGAAGTCGTCCGTGGACGGCTCGGTGGTGCTCATGAAGGACGTGGCCCGCGTGGAGCTGGGCGCCGACAACCTGACCATCAAGGCCAAGCTCAACGGCCTGCCGGGCGCGGGCATGGGCATCGTGCTGGCCGATGGTGCCAACGCCATGAACGTGGCCGACACCATCGCCGCCAAGCTGGCCGAGCTCAAGCCCTTCTTTCCCAACGAGATCGACTACTTCGTCAGCTCGGACTCCACGCCCTTCGTGCGCGCCTCCATCAAGGAAGTGGTCAGCGCGCTGGGGGAGGCCATGATCCTCGTGGTCATCGTGATGTTCATCTTCCTGCAGAACTTCCGCGCCACGATGATCCCCGCCATCGCCGTGCCCGTGGTGCTGCTGGGCACCTTCGGCGTGCTGTCGCTGGCCGGGTACTCGATCAATACGCTGACCATGTTCGCCATGGTGCTGGCCATCGGCCTGCTGGTGGACGATGCCATCGTCGTGGTGGAGAACGTCGAGCGCGTGATGCACGAGACGGGCATGTCGCCCAAGCAGGCCACGCGCCAGTCCATGCGCGAGATCACGCCAGCCCTGGTGGGCATCGGCGTGACGCTGTCGGCCGTGTTCGTGCCCATGGCCTTCTTCGGCGGCTCCACGGGCGTGATCTACCGGCAGTTCTCCATCACCATCGTCGCGGCCATGGCGCTGTCGGTGTTCGTGGCGCTGACGCTCACGCCGGCGCTGTGCGCCACGCTGCTCAAGCCGCCCGCAGCGGGCGGGGCAGGGCATGACCGCCCGATCCGCAGCGGCATCCTGGGGGTGAACGACCGGTTCTTCCGCTGGTTCAACCACCATTTCGACGCCACGGCCGCGCGCTACCAGGGCACGGTGGCGTACTCGCTGCGCCGCGCCAAGCGCATGATGCTGATCTTCCTGGCCGTCTGCGGCGTGGTCTGGCTGCTGATGGCGCGCCTGCCCACGTCCTTCCTGCCCGACGAGGACCAGGGCTTTGTCTTCGTCAACATCAACCTGCCCTCGGGCGCGGCCGACACGCGGCTGCAGGGCGTGCTCGACGAGGTGCGCGACTACTTTGCCAGGCAGCCCGACGTGCTGAGCTTCTACCAGGTCTCTGGCCTGAACGGCGACCAGGCCTCGGCACGCGCCTTCGTGCGGCTGAAGACCTGGGAGGAGCGCCCGCTGCCGGGCCAGTCGGCCTCCGAGATCGCGCACCGGGCGACCCGGGAGCTGGCCTCCATCCGCGATGCGCGCGTGCTGGTCATGCTGCCGCCGGCCGTGCGCGGCCTGGGCTCCAGCTCGGGCTTCAACTTCATGATCAAGGACATGAACGGCCTGGGCCACCAGGCGCTGCTGCAGGCCAAGGAAAAATTCCTGACCGAGGCCCGCAAGCGCCCCGAGCTCACCAATCTGCGCATGACCAACCTGGAGGACGCCAGCGAGCTGCGCCTGGACATCGACGACCGCAAGGCCGCCGCGCTCGGCCTGTCGTACACCGACATCAACAGCGTGCTGTCCAGCGCCATGGGCGGCACCTATGTCAACGACTTCCTGAACAACGAGCGCGTCAAGCGCGTCTACATCCAGGGCGATGCGCCGCACCGCATGCTGCCCCAGGACATCGCCAAATGGACGGTGCGCAACGGCAAGGGCGAGATGGTGCCGTTCAGCGCCTTCTCCAGCAGCTATTGGGCCTACGGTTCGCCCCAGCTCATGCGCTACAACGGCAACCCGGCCTACGAAATGGAAGGCCGCGCCGCGCCGGGCGTCAGCTCGGGCACGGCCATGCAGATCGTCGAGGACATCCTGCGCACGCTGCCGGCCGGCATAGGCTACGAGTGGACGGGGGCCTCGCTGCAGGAGCGCCAGTCGGGCGCGCAGGCGCCGCTGCTGTACGCCATCTCCATCCTCTTCGTGTTCCTGTGCCTGGCGGCGCTGTACGAGAGCTGGACCGTGCCGCTGTCCGTGATGCTGGCCGTGCCGCTGGGCGTGGTGGGCGCGCTGGCCGCCACCTATACGCGCGGGCTGACCAATGACGTGTACTTCCAGGTGGGCCTGCTGACCACGGTGGGCCTGGCATCCAAGAACGCCATCCTGATCGTGGAATTTGCCGTGCAGCTGCAGGAGCAGGGCAAGAGCATCTTCGACGCCGTGGTCTCGGCCGTGCGCCTGCGCCTGCGGCCCATTTTGATGACCTCGCTGGCCTTCGGCTTCGGCGTCATTCCGCTGGCCATCGGCACGGGTGCCGGCGCGGGCGGGCGCAATGCCATCGGCACGGCCGTGCTCGGCGGCATGCTGGCCTCCACGGTGCTGGGCATCTTCCTGGTGCCGGTGTTCTTCCTGCTGATCCGCAGCTGGTTCAAGAGCCACTCGCGCACGGATGAAGAAAGCCCGCAGCAGGCAACCGACTCACCCCATACCACCAAGGAGAGCGCAGCATGAGGCGCCGAATGCACCGTTCCACCCTCGCCGCTGCGGCCGCGCTGGCGGCCCTGCTGTCCGGCTGCAATCTTGCGCCGCAGCACCGCACGCCGGACATGCCCGTGCCCGACACGGTGGGCAGCACCGCAGCCAATCCGGCACAGGCCGACGAGGCCAGCCTGCAGGCGGCCGCCGCGCTGGACTGGGTGCAGTCCCGGCAGCTGCGCGAGGTCATTGCGCTGGCCCTGGCCAACAACCGCGACCTGCGCGTGGCCGTGGAGAACATCGAGCGCGCGCGTGCCCAGTACGGCATCACGCGCGCCGACCTGCTGCCCAGCGTCAACGCCCAGGCCCAGGCCAGCCGTGCGCGCACGGCCGCCGGCATGACCAGCGCCACGCAGGCGGCATCGGTCAGCACCCAGTACACGGCCCAGCTGGGCTTTGCCAGCTACGAGATCGACCTCTGGGGCCGCGTGCGCAACCTCAGCGAGGCCGCGCTGCAGCAGTTCCTGCAAAGCGAGCAGAACCGGCGCAATGTGCAGATCGGCCTGGTGGCCGACGTGGCCAACGCCTGGCTCACGCTGGCCGCCGACCAGGCCCGCCTGCAGCTGGCACGCGACACCCTGGCCAGCCGCGAGAAGGCCTACGAACTGACGCGGCGCATGCATGAGATAGGTTCGACCTCGGGCCTGGTGCTGGCCCAGAACCAGACCACGGTGGACACGGCGCGCGGCGACGTGGCCAGCTTCACCTCCCAGGTGGAGCGTGACCGCAACGCCCTGCAGTTGCTGGTGGGCGGTCCGCTGCCCGACAGCCTGCTGCCCGGCGCCGCCACGCTGCGCGCCGGCGCCCAGCCTGCGGCGGCGCTGCAGCCCGTGCCTGCACCGCTGCCCTCCAGCGTGCTGCTGGTGCGCCCCGATATCCAGGCCGCCGAGAACAACCTGCGCGCCATGGAGGCCAACATCGGCGCCGCCCGCGCAGCCATGTTCCCCACCATCAGCCTCACGGCCAGCGTGGGATCGGGCAGCCGCGAGCTCGATGGCCTCTTTGGCGGCAGCAGCAGCACCTGGAGCTTCATCCCCCTGGTGCGCCTGCCCATCTTCGACGGTGGCCGCAACCGTGCGGGCGTGCAGGTGGCCGAGGCCAACCAGCGCATCGCCATCGCCCAGTACGAGAAGGCCGTGCAGACGGCCTTCCGCGAGACCGCCGACGTGCTGGCCGACCGCGCGCAGTGGGACGAGCGCCTGGCCGCCCAGACCAGCATGGTCGCGGCCACGCAGAAGGCCTTCGACCTGTCCGAGGCACGCTTCAAGGCCGGCGTGGACAACTACCTCACCGTGCTGGATGCGCAGCGCAGCCTCTACACGGCCCAGCAGACCCTGATCGGCCTGCGCCTGTCCGAGCAGCTCAACCGCGTCACGCTGTGGAAGGTGCTGGGCGGCGAGCAGGTGCAGGCGCCGTCCGCCTCTGAGCCGGCGAATTCCTGAGCGCGGGCGGTGTATTCTGCGGGCCCGCAGAACTTGCCGCCCGACCACGATGAGCCCCTTTGCCAACACCCCCGAGCCGCCTTACTACGCCGTCATCTTCTCGTCGCGCAGAACGCCGGACGACGATGATGGCTACGGCCTCATGGCCCAGCGCATGGTGGACCTGGCCGCGCAGCAGCAGGGTTTCCTGGGTGCGGAAAGCACGCGCGGCGAGGACGGTTTCGGCATCACCGTGTCCTACTGGTCCACGGCCGAATCCATCGCGCGCTGGAAGCAGGATGCCGAGCACCTGGTCGCCCAGCAACTGGGCAAGGACGCCTGGTACGAGCACTATGAATTGCGCGTGGCCCGCGTGGAGCGCGCCTACGGCAAGCGCTGAACCCGGGCCGCCTCCGCCTGGACCACGGCCTCGGCCAGCAGCGCGATGGAGCGCGGCGCGCAGCCCTCTGCATCGTTGCTCACCGTCACGAAGGCGGGCAGCCCGCGGCTGGTGATGCCATCGATGGTCTTGGCGAGGATGGCGCGCGTGTGCGCATCGGGCGTGCGGATCTCGTCGAAGGGGTCGTGCTTCTTTTGCGCATCGGGATAGCCGTAGGCACCGAACTCGCGGTTCAGGTTCCAGCGGCAGACCAGCGGGGTGGGCCACAGCCCGCGCAGAAAAACCAGTTGCTCCTCGATGGGGGGCATCTTGCCGTGCAGTCCCAGGCAGAAGGTGGCGCCACTGGCGCGCAGGGTATCTGCCAACTGCGGCGTCAGCAGCTCCGGGTCGCGCACCTCCACCGCCACGATGATCTGCGCGCCCAGCGGATGGGCGGCCAGCGCCGCGCGCACCGCCTCCAGCATGGCCTGCAGCCGCGCCAGCAGTTCGGTGGGGCGGCTGAGCAGGCCCCAGGTCATCGGGCTGAGCTGGAACACCAGCACGCCCAGCCGCTCGCCCAGCCCTTCGAGCGTGGGCTCGACGAAGCTGGTGACGGCCAGATCGGGTTGAAGGAACACCGGGTTCAGCGACATGCCCTTGCCGTCCTCGTCACGCACCTGCGCGTCGGTAACCACGGATGGGCACTTGACCACGAAGCGGAAATCGGCCGGCACCTGGCCCGCGAAGGCCAGGTACTGGCTGGCCGTCAACGGCCTCCAGAAGCTGCGGTCCACGCAGACCGTTCGCATCAACGGATGCCGGCCATAGGCCTCCAGTCCCTTCTTGGCCAGCACGCTTTTGTCATAGGCGCCATCCCAGATCAAACCTTCCCAGCCCGGGTAGGACCAGGTGGAGACCCCCATGCGCAGGCCCTGCGCAAGCTGGTCCGCCAGCGCCTGCCATTGCAGGGCCTGGGGCGCCAGCTGCACGGCGCCGGCGGCCTTGCGCGGTGCCGGTGTGCGGCCGGCAGGCGCGGGCGGCGGGGCAGGGGCCGATGGTGGGGGAGAACCGAACAGATCGTCTTGCATTCGAAGCTGGTGATTGTGGCAGAGGGTGCCTGCCTGCCGCAGGGCCCCGGCAAAAGCAGGCAGTGGATTGATTTTGCAAGCCCTTGAATTCATTGGCCTGCAAGAAATGCTTGCATTTGCGGGTCGGCCGTGAGCGGCCCGGCCCGAATCGCGTGTGGCACACTTGGCCGCTTTTCCGGATTCCACGCCACGGGGCGCCTCTCGAATGCAAAAAATCATTGCCCAAATCGCCGCAGAACTGAATGTCAAGCCGCAGCAGGTGGGTGCCGCGGTCGAATTGCTTGATGGCGGAGCCACGGTTCCGTTCGTCGCGCGCTACCGCAAGGAAGTCACGGGCGGACTGGACGACGCGCAGCTGCGCCAGCTCGACGAACGCCTGGGCTACCTGCGCGAGCTGGAGGACCGCCGGGGCGCGGTGCTCAAGGCCATCGACGAGCAGGGCAAGCTGACCGACGCGCTGCGCCTGGCCATTGCCAATGCGCCCACCAAGCAGGAGCTGGAGGACATCTACCTGCCCTTCAAGCAAAAGCGCCGCACCAAGGGACAGATCGCCAAGGAATTCGGCATCGAGCCGCTGGCCGACAAGCTGTTTGCAGACCCCACGCTGGACCCGCACAAGGAGGCCGAGGCCTTCTGCAAGCCGGCCACCACCCTGGACGACGGCAAGCCGGGCCCCGATTTCTCGACCACGTTGGCCGTGCTCGATGGTGTGCGCGACATCCTGTCCGAGCGCTGGGCCGAAGACCCGGCCCTGGTGCAGAAGCTGCGCGAATGGCTGTGGGAAGACGGCCTGCTGCGCTCCAAGAAGGTCGAATCCAAGAACGAGAACGACCCCGAGGTCGCCAAGTTCCGCGACTATTTCGAATACGACGAGCCCATTGGCCGCGTGCCTTCGCACCGCGCGCTGGCGGTGTTCCGCGGCCGCGCGCTGGAAATCCTCGAGGCCAAGCTGGTCCAGCCCGTGGAGCCAGAGCCCGGCCAGCCCAGCCTGGCCGAAGGCAAGATCGCCCTGCACCTGGGCTGGAGCCACGCCAAGCGCGCCAGCGACGACCTGATCCGCAAGTGCGTGGCCTGGACCTGGCGCGTCAAGCTCAGCCTGTCCACCGAGCGCGACCTGTTCTCGCGCCTGCGCGAAGACGCCGAGAAGGTGGCCATCAAGGTCTTTGGCGACAACCTGCGCGACCTGCTGCTGGCCGCCCCTGCGGGGCAGCGCGCCGTCATCGGCCTGGACCCGGGCATCCGCACGGGCGTCAAGGTGGCCGTGGTGGACAGCACGGGCAAGCTGGTGGACACCACCACCATCTACCCGCACGAGCCGCGCCGCGACTGGGACGGCTCCCTGGCCGTGCTGGCCCGCCTGGTCGAAAAGCACCAGATCAACCTGATCGCCATCGGCAACGGCACGGCCAGCCGCGAGACCGACAAGCTGGCCGCCGACCTGATCAAGATCGCCAGCAAGGCCGACCGCCAGATCGAGAAGGTCGTGGTCAGCGAGGCTGGCGCTTCTGTGTATTCCGCCAGCGAGTTCGCCTCGCAGGAAATGCCCGACGTGGACGTGAGCCTGCGCGGTGCCGCCAGCATTGCGCGCCGCCTGCAGGACCCGCTGGCCGAGCTGGTCAAGATCGACCCCAAGAGCATTGGCGTGGGCCAGTACCAGCACGACGTGAACCAGAGCGAGCTGGCGCGCCAGCTCGACGCCGTGGTCGAGGACTGCGTGAACTCCGTGGGCGTGGACCTGAACACGGCCTCGGCGCCGCTGCTGTCGCGCGTCTCGGGCCTGTCGGGCAGCGTGGCCAAGTCGGTGGTGCGCTGGCGCGATGCCAACGGCTCCTTCAGGAGCCGCAAGCAGCTGATGGACGTGGCCGGCCTGGGCGCCAAGACCTTCGAGCAGGCGGCGGGCTTTCTGCGCATCCGCGGCGGCGACAATCCGCTGGACATGACGGGCGTGCACCCGGAAACCTACCCGGTGGTCGAACGCATCATTGCCACCACGGGCAAGAGCGTGGACCAGCTCATGGGCCGCTCCGAAGTGCTCAAGGGCCTGAAGGCCGAGCAGTTCGTGAGCGAGCAGTTCGGTGCCATCACCGTCAAGGACATCCTGGGCGAGCTGGAAAAGCCCGGCCGCGATCCGCGTCCGGACTTCGTCGTGGCCCGTTTCAATGACGGCGTGGAGGACATCAAGGACCTCAAGGAAGGCATGACGCTGGAGGGCACGGTCAGCAACGTGGCCCAGTTCGGCGCCTTCGTGGACCTGGGCGTGCACCAGGACGGCCTGGTCCACGTCAGCCAGATGAGCCACAAGTTCGTCGAGGACGCGCGCGAGGTGGTCAAGACCGGCCAGATCGTCAAGGTCAAGGTGCTGGAGGTCGATGTGGCGCGCAAGCGCATCAGCCTGACCATGAAGCTGGATGCGGCACCGGCGCGCCGCGACGGCCCCCGTGACAACCGCTTCGAGAGCGCAGGCCGCAGCAGCCAGGGCGGGCAGCGCCGTGCGCCCGAGCCGGTGCAGCAATCGGCCATGGCCTCGGCCTTCGCCAAGCTGCAGACCCGCAAGTAGTCCCGCGCACGGCAAGGCAGGAAACGCGATGGCTGCGCATGCACTGGACCTGCAGACGCTGTTGGCACAGGCCCTGGCCCTGCCGGCGCAGCCGCGCATCGTGGCCTTGCTGCTGCGCGAGCTGGTGCCCGAGCAGCCCAGCCTGCGCCGGCTGAGCCAGCTCTTCGCAGCCGATCCTGCGCTGGCCGCCGGGCTGCTGGCCCAGGCCAACGGCCCGGTGTTCGGTATGGCGGGACGTGTCACCGGCATTCCCGAGGCGCTGGCCCTGCTGGCGCCCGCGCAGCTGCGCCAGATCGTGCGGGGCATACCGCTGGGCGTGGGCGCCCATGCCGTGCCGGGCATGGCCATGCCGGCCTTCTGGCGCTACAGCGTGGAAGCCGCCCGCGTGGCGCGCGCGCTGGCCGGCACCGTGCAGGCCAGCCCCACGGCGGCCTATGCCGCAGGGCTGATGCATGGCCTGGGGGAGCTGGCCATGCACATGATCGACCCCGGCCGCGCCGCCACCATCACCGAACTGGTCGGCCCGCTGGACCCGCGTCGCGCCGAGCTGGAAATGCGGCTGTGCGGCTACACATACAGCCATGTCAGTGCGGGCCTGGCCCGCCGCTGGAACCTTCCGCCGCTGCTGGCCGATGCGCTGCAGCACCTGTACGCGCCGCTGGCCCAGCCGGGCTTCGATCCGCTGGCCTGCGTGCTGCACATCGCTGCCTGGCGCGCTCGCTCGCGCGAGGCGCAGTGGGACGAGCGTGCCCTGGCCGTGAGCTTTCCCGGCGAAGTGGGCGTGGCCCTGGGCCTGGACATCGACATGGTCCTGCGCCAGGACCCGGTGGACTGGATGGCCGACACCGGCCTGGACGTGGTGCTGTAGCGCCTCGCTCCTGCCTCAGTGCCTGTGCCAGGGCGCCGGCACCATGTCGAACAGCGGCGTGGGATCGCGCCGGTAGGGCGCGGGGCTGACGGGCGCCATGGGCTGCATGGTCATGGGGTCTATGCGCGCCAGCTGCTGCATCCATCCGATGTCCACGCCGCCGCCCGGTGCGGGGCGCGAGTAGATCAGCTCCAGCATGCGACGCGATGCCACATGGCCGTGGGATGCGGCCTGCTGGTACAGGCGCAGCGCCTCGGTGTAGTTGGCCGGCACGCCGTCGCCGCGGTGGTAGCGCTGCGCCTGCTCCCATTGCTGCTGGGCCGTGACGGGCTGGCGCACCTGGATGTCCTGCTCGCTGGGCGCTCCACTCAGCTGCGGCGTGCGCTGCATGGCCTGCGGTCCCTGCGCTGCAGGCGTGGAGCTGCCCTGCGCCGACACCAGCTGGCCTGCGGGCCGCAGGCGCTCGCCCAGCATCTGTGCATTGGTCGCGGCGCTGGATGAGCGCGCCGCTGCCGCGCGGAACTGGCGCAGCGCTGCCTCGGGCTCGTCCTGCGCGAGCAGGGCCAGGCCCCATTCCATTTGGGCGCCAGGGCTGCCCGAACGTGCTGCGCGCTGCAGCAGTTCCTGGTCGGGCGTGCCTGCCACGGCCAAGGCCTCGCCCACGGGCTCGGCCGTGGACAGCGGCGCCAGGCGCCGGGCCAGCAGCCATTCCAGGTACTGGGCGCGGGCCGGGTCGGTCTTGGCCAGCTGGGCGATCCAGGGTCTTGCGGCCGGTGGGTCGGGCGGCTGGCCGCAGCCGTCCATGGCGCACCAGGCCAGTCCTGCGCTGGCCAGCGGATGGCCGGCGCGCTGCGCGCGCTCGAACCATTGCCTGGCCTGCGGCCCGTCCTGCGCCATGGCAATGCCATGCAGTGCCAGCAGGCCCATCACCCATTGCGCCTCGCGCTGCGTGGCCAGGCTCACGCCCTTGCCTTCGGCGCGGCTGCGCAGCTGGGACAGGGCCCGTTGCTGGGCGGTGTCGGAGGTGGATGAGATATTGCTGGTGCCGGGCTGTGCGCTGAACAGGCCGGTGGTTGCCACCCGGATGGGGGCCACCGGCGTGAAGCGTGCGGCAGCCTGCACATGCGCCGGCATGGCGGGCGTCACGCCGGGCGGCAGGACCAGCAGGCCCGCCAGCACGAGCCTGACGGACAACCGCAGCGCAGTTGCGAGCCGCTGCGCACGGGCGGCGCACAGCGGTTCGTGGGCGTGGGACGGCATGGCGTGTGCCTCCGGTGGGTTCGTGGACGGGGCGGTTGTCAGGCGCATCAGCGCTTGGCCTGGGCCGGAACCACTTGCCAGAAGCGGGCCATGCCTGTGTACTGGTCGGCGCCCAGTCCGCTAGCCATGGCCTGGTTGACATCCTCCAGTGTGCGCATGCCCGGGATGGCGATGAAGGCCTTGTTCTGCAGCAGTTGGGGCAGCTTGTCGCTCATGTTCTGCTCGGTGGCAAAGCAGGCCACGCCTTCCTTGCCTGCCGGGCCGGCATTGATCACATAGCCGGGGTTGGGGCTCATCCAGTCGGGCAGGCGCACGGACTGGGCGGCCGTGATCCAGCCCGAGCGGTTCACATCGTTGGGCAAGAGCCTTACCACCTCGCCGTCGGCACCCGCCATGAAGCACGACAGATAAGAGGCGCGCGACACGGTGGCGGACAGGAACAGTTGCTCACCCGTCTCGAAGGAGGTGCGCGTGGGCGTGATGTTCTCCAGCCACAGGTCCAGCTTGCGGTCGGGCGCGGGGGCGCCGTAGCGGTAGTCGCCCGTGGCCACGGCCACGTTCTCGGCGGCGGTGGTGACCGGTGCCGCGCTCTTGGTGTTCCAGCCGATGCGCGTCATGTGTCCATCGGCGCTGACGGCCACGAAGTCTCGCAGTGCGCGCTCGTAGGTGCTGAAGTCCACCACGCCATTGACCACCATGCCGCTGTCGGCCTGGAAGCGCCCTATGGCCTCGCGCCACTGCGGGTTGCCTGCGGTGAAGGCCGGTGCGTCGGGAGGCAGATAGCCCTTGCTGATCAGCGACTGGCGCACCAGCTCCTGGTGGATGCCGGCCCCGCCCTCCTCATACCAATCGCGCAGCTGGCGCTGGAAGTCGGGATGGGTCTGGTCCAGCGTCAGGCACTGCCAGTAGGGCAGGCGTGACCATTTGCCCAGCAGTTCGATCATGCCCAGCTCGACCAGCGTGCGCACGGCCGGGCCCGAGCCCTGGGCATAGTCGCGGCCCACGCTGAACTGCACGCCGTAGGAGCCGATGCGGCCGGCCAGATCCAGACCCTGGCTGCCGTTGCCGATGACGACTTCGTTGGCCGAATCCAGGCCTGGAATGATGGTGCGCGTGCGGAAGTCGCCCAGGTGCAGCTCCATGCCCAGCACGGCGCCGCTGCGGTTGGCGCTGTAGCCGGTTTCCAGGCGCGAGGCGCTGGTGCCTATGTCCACGTTGTTGCGCAGCACGTTCTGGTCCATGAAGGACACGGCGCCCGACACATACAGGGCCGGGCGCTGCAGCTGGATCTGGTTGTTGTTGAGCAAGATGGTGGTGAGGTTCTGCACCGTGTCCTGGCGGGCGATGTCCACCTCATAGTCCACGTAGCGGAAGGCGCTGCTGACGCGCGACATCTGGGACAGGGCGGTGACCACCATCTCCTTGGCGGCCACGGCCACGCGGCCCGTGTAGTCGGGCAACTGCTTGCTGGTGATCAGCACCGTGGGCATGTGACTGTTGCGGAACATCCTGTCCATGCACATCAGCGAATCGGAGAAGCTCGATATGGAGCGCACCGGCCGCACCACCGGGCGGTCGGCTGCATAGACTTTTTCCAGGTATTTGGAATCCTTGCGCGCATCCAGCGGCGCGCAACCCGACAGCAGCACGATGGAGGCTGAAACGGCGCTGGCGACAACACGCATGCAGCCCTGTCTGCCAGACCATCGCTGGCGCCAAGCCCCTCGGTAGTCCGCGTGGCCGCTGTCTGCCGGCCGGGGCGCGGCATCGTGGCGGGGAAGTCCTGGCGATGGGAGGCTGTTGCGCATGATGGACCTCTGCTGGAAAACGGCGAGCCAGGGCACAGGCGCGCACAGGCGCCGGCGCCGGAAATATGGGACGAGAGTGGCGGGGCGGCCCACAGCCCGATGGCTGGCCGCCGGCCGCGCTATCGGCAGACGTTGACCAGATCACCCTTGAGAACCACGATCTGGTCCTTGGTGGTCTGTGGCCCGTAGCGATTGAATGCGCTTGCGTTGGTATTGCTGGCAATGTCCTGCGTGCAGGTGCGCTTCATGCCGGCACTGCTCATCGTGGTGGTGGTCACCACGTCGGCATCTGTGGCGACGCCCGGAGCATTGTTCATCGACATGGCTTCATAGCGCGCTATCTTGGCCTTGATGTTGATGGGTATGTCGGTCACGGTTTCCAGCCCCGTCGATGTCGTGGGCTTGGCCGTCGGCAGCCTCAGATAGTCCACGGGCTTGTTCAGTACCACCGGGTCTTCGCCCGGAGCGGCTGCGTGGATGGAGGACGCTCCGAGGGCGAGCCAGGCCAACAGGGCAGCCGAGCAGAGAATGGCGGCGTTATGCATGGTGGGCTCTCCTGGTGCGGAGGGCTGGGTCGGTGCCGGGAAGGCTATGCCGGTTGGCTGGGGGCCGTCCGGCAGTTGCCTTCACCCGGCAGCCAGGCTCAGCGATTGTTGTAGCAGGTCACGCAGCCGTTGTTGCTGGAGATGTTCTGCACTGCGGTGGAGCCGTTGCCGGCATAGTTGACGATGCCAGAGTTCTTGGCCGCCACGACCTGAATCGACAGGTCATTCACGTCGACTTCGCCGTAGTTGGAGGCGAGGTTGTTGACGGCCACGGCGCCCCAGCCATTGGCGACGTTCATGATGCCGGTTCCCGAGGCTGCCACGATCTGCAGAGAGCTGCCGCCGTTGTCGATGGACACATTGCCCGCATTGCTGGCCAGATTCTGGGAGGCCTTGCCGCCACCCGTTGCCATGTTCAGCACCCCGCTTCTGTTCAGCACCGTGACCTGGACGCTGGGTCCGTCGATTTCGATCTTGGAGCTGCTGCTGTAGCGGTTGTCTTGATCTGCCATGGCGGCGGTTGCGATCAGGCACAGGGAAAGAATTGCAAGCGATTTCATGATGGCTCCTTGGAAGGATCGGACTATCAGGAAGAGGTGTGTAAGCACCCGTTTTTCAGACACTTTGCGGAGGTTTCCGGCCTTGTCTCCCTGGACCCCAGCTCGTTGTCTGGACTCCAATGTGCTTGGGGTGCCCCTGCCGTTCCATCTCTTGTACGGGGTAGCCGTGAGCGCTGAGCCACCTGGCGGGTACTTACCCGTCCAAACCTTTGGCTGGCGGGCTGCATCGCGTTAAAGCAGCGGCATGGGGAGGTGAATGGAGTTGGGTAGTTTCAAGGTGTAACGACAGAAAATTTGCAGTTGCAGCTTCGCTTCAGGCCGTTGATCCGGCGGGCATGGGGCCATCCAGACAACCTGGTGTATCGAATTGCATACGCTCGGTGCAGGCGCAGGAGGAAGGCGTTGGACCGGCGGCTGTCATGGGCCCGGATCCAGGGGAGGATGGCGGGCATCCGCAAGGGCATGGCCTGCCAGGCCCGACAGGCCTGCCGGTCAGGTGATCAAGAAAGTACGGACCCGGCTTCTCACACAAATGTGTTAATTTGCAAGCTACGCAATCTTTCACAAACTTCGTCAAAGATTGTGGATATCGGTGGCGATTTCTCTTAATGTGAAAGGCGCGTATGTGATCGGTTGCGTCATATACATGACGTGACATTTGAGGAGAACAGCATGAATCCATCCGACGTTCCCGCCGATGCCCGTCCCCTGATCGCCGATTCCTCGCGCGCCCAGGCCATGCTGGGCACGGGCCTGAGTTCCGCCATGTGGCCAGACTATCTGGCCGGCCAGCCCGACAAGCCCGTGCGCGTGCTGCTGGTCGATGACGATGCCCACATCCGCATGGTCATTGCCCAGGAAATCATGAACGACCCGCGCACCCTGGTCGTGGCCCAGGCCGGAAGTGTTCGAGAGGGGCGCAAGGCCATTCGCCAGCACGAGTTCGACGTGATGCTGGTCGACCTGAACCTGGGCGACGGCGAGGGCTTCGAGCTGCTGGACATGATGAAGACCGTGCGGCCCACGGCCGAGGCCGTCATCATCTCCGTGATGGAAAACGACGAGCAGGTGCTGCGCGCCTTCGAGCTGGGTGCCACGGGCTACCTCGTCAAGAACTCCTGGTTCGGCAACTACCCGCAGGCCGTGCTGCAGGTGGCCAATGGCGGCGCATCCGTCACTCCCAGCCTGGCGCGCAGGTTGCTGCAGCGCTTCGACAAGACCCAGGGCGCCGAGCCCAAGCGCCGCTCGCCCGACGAGGCGGACCGCCTGTCCACCCGCGAGCGCGAGGTGCTGCGCATGGTCGCCAGCGGCTACACCAGCGCCGAGATCGGCTCGCGCCTGATGATCAGCGCCATGACGGTCAACACGCACATCAAGAACATCTACCGCAAGCTGCAGGTGCGCACACGCGCCCAGGCGGTGCGCTTTGCATCGCTGCGCGGCCTGTTCTGATTGGCTGGCGGCGCAGGGGCCCGTGCGGACCGCCCCGCCGCCGCTTCCCACCGCATGGCCATGAAGGACTCCCTTCGCGCATTGGCAGTCTGCCTGGCACTGGGCCTGCTGCAGATGCTGGCGCTTTGCGCCTGGCTTTGGCAGCAGGGCGACCAGGCTCCGCTGTGGCTTCGCCTGTGCAGCCTGTCCCTGCTGGTCTTGACGGCCTTGCTGTGTGCGATGGGTGCCTCGCGCCTGCGCAGGCTGCTGCTGTGGCGGCGCAGGCGCAGCCCCCGGCCCTCGCGTGAGGTGCAGGCCGAGCGCCGGCGCATTGCCGCCGATCTGCACGACGGCGTGGGCGGCCTTCTGGTGAATGCCATGGCCTTGCTGGAGCCGAGCGAAACCCGGCAGCGCCAGGCGCAGGAGTTGCTGGAGCAGGCCTTGCTGGACCTGCGCCTGCTGGTGGACGCCATGGACGCCGTGGAGGACGCATTGCCCGTGCGCCTGGCGCGCCTGCGCCACCGGCTGCAGCCCGTGCTGGACCGCCGTGGCATGCAGATCCGCTGGAGCGTGGCCGATCCGCAGTCCGAGCCGGGCCTGCCCGATCTGCCCGATCTTCCTCGAGGCCAGTCGTCCCAGCACCTGCTTGCCATCACCCAGGAGGCCGTGAGCAATGTGCTGCAGCACGCACAGGCCAGCACGCTGTGGCTGGTGCTGCAGCCCCTGGAGCCGGGTATTGCGCGGGCGAACGGCGCCCATCCCGGCGCGCGCCGCGAGCTGCGCTGGGAGTTGCGCGTGGAAGACGACGGCCGCGGCCTGCCGCCCCGTACACCCGATGAGGCGCAGGGCATGGGCCTGGCAGGCATGCACCGCCGTGCCCACGCCATAGGGGCTACGCTGGACCTGGCGCCGCGTGCTGGCGGCGGCACGGTGGTGCGTGTGCGCTGGTGAGCTGGTGAGCTGGCGCGCTGTGGCAGCGGCGGCGGCGGAGTTCCAGCGATTGCGGTGCCCGCTGACAGGGCCGGCCCGCAGCGCGCTGTGCAATCCCACGATGGGCGCAAGTGCGGCAGCATCCACGCACGTATCCAAGCCCTGATGCCTGTCCCCCCATGAATCCACATCCCGACCTCACACCAGCGCCTTCCAGAAAACCAGGCGCTGAGAACGCCGCAGCCGATGCGGCCGGCAACGCGGCCGCTGCCGACGCGGCTTTCGCACGCAGCGTGCGTTCGGCCCTGCCGGGCCTGGCACAGCTGGCCGACATGGTGCCTGCGCTGCGCCTGCTCACCGGCCTGCTGGTGGCCAGCATCATCATCGCGGGTCTGTATTTCGGGCAGGGACTGCTGATTCCGCTGGCCCTGGCGCTGCTGTTCGGCTTTTTGCTCGATCCTGCGGTCTCCCGGCTCAGGCGCTGGGGCCTGCCGCGCATGGCGGCGACGCTGCTGGTGGTGGTCATGGCACTGGCAACGCTGGCCGGAATGGGTACCTATCTGGGCAGCCAGGTGCAGCAGCTCAGCGCCGACCTGCCCACCTACCAGAGCACCATCCGCGACAAGCTGCGCAGCCTGCGCAGGAATGCCAACATGCCCAGCGCCTGGGACGGCGCCCTGCGCACCTATGACACGGTGGAGCGTGAGATCTCCCGCGGCGCCACCACGCCCCGCGTGCAGAAGGTGGAGATCCAGTCGCCCGAGCAAAAGCCCACGGCGCGCATGCTGCAGTGGCTGGGCCGAGTGGCCGAGCCCGTGACCACGGCCGGCATCGTGCTGCTGTTCGTGATCCTCATCCTGCTGGACCGCGATGACCTGCGCGACCGGCTGCTGCGCCTGATGGGCGGCAACCTGCATGTGGCCACCGACGCGCTGGACGAGGCCTCGCAGCGCATAGGCAAGTACCTGCGCATGCAGTTCGTGGTCAACATCACCTATGGACTGCCCATGGCGGCGGGGCTGTGGTTCATCGGCGTGCCGGGCGCCATTCTCTGGGGGGTGCTGGCGGCCATCATGCGGTTCGTTCCCTATGTGGGCGCCATGATCTCTGCCGCCTTCCCGCTGGCGCTGGCCTTTGCGGTGGATCCGGGCTGGCAGATGCTGCTGATGACGCTGGGGCTGATCATGGCGCTGGAGCTGATCAGCAACAACCTCATCGAGCCCTGGCTGTATGGCAGCAGCACGGGCCTGTCCACGCTGTCCATCATTGCGGCCGCGACCTTCTGGACGGCGCTGTGGGGGCCGATAGGGCTGATCCTGTCCACGCCGCTCACGGTCTGCCTGCTGGTGCTGGGCCGCTACATACCGGCGCTGCAGTTCATGGAGGTGCTGCTGGGCAGCTCCCCCGTGCTGGGTCCGGCCCAGCGGCTGTACCAGCGCCTGCTGGCCGACGATGTGGAAGATGCGGTCACGCTGGCGCATGAACTGGTGGACGCAAGGCTGCCGGCGCGGGCCTCGGCGGACGAACGCTCGGCCGCAGTGGCCGGCTTCTATGACGAGGTGGCGATCCCCGCGCTGCGCCTGGCCACCCAGCAGCACCTGGAGTCGGCCACGGCCGAGCACCGGCTGCGCCTGTCCAGCGGCATGGATGCCTTGGTCGAGGAGCTGCGGGAAAGCCATCCCGCGCCCGCAGACCTGTCCTCGCGGGCCCTGCGCATCCATTGCGTGGGCGCGCGCTGGGAGGTCGATGCCCTGGCAGCGGCCATGGTGGCGCACAGCGAGGCGCTGCGCGGCCACGTGGTCAGCTGCTCGGACTGGGCGCTGGCGGCCGATCCGCAATGGCGCCAGCTGGGGCAGGGCGAGGGCGGCGGCCTGCCGCAGGGCCATGCAGGCGCACAGGCCCTTGCCGAGGCGCAATTGCTGGTGCTCTCGGTCTTCAGCGCCCAGCCCCAGACCGTGGCGCGCCAGATCATGCGGCGGGTGCGCCGCCACTGGCCGCATCTGCGCGTGGTGCTGGCGCTGTGGAATGCGCCGGCCGTGGTGTCCGACCCCGAGTTCGCGCGCCGCTGCGGCGCCGCCGCCTGCGTGTCCAGCCTGCGCGAGCTGCAGTTGTGGGTGGACGCCTTGCGCCTGCCCGACGCGGCAGGCCAGGGCCTGGCCGCGCCCATTCCCGATGACGATGAGCAGCGCGTGCGCCAGCTGCGCGACAGCGGCGTGCTCGGGCCCGGCCTGCCGCCGCTGTACCACGAGGCAGCCCAGCAGGCCGCCAATGCCTTCGACGTGAAATGGGCCCAGGTCTCATGGGTCGATGCCGACCGCGTGCACACGCCCGGCAGCCTGCTGGTGGCGGACCAGGGCGACCCCGCATCGGCCGGGATGCCGCGCGGTCAGTCCATCTGCTCGTATGTGGTGCACGGCGGCGAGCCCCTGGTGGTGCACGACGCAGCGCGCGACCCCCGGTTTGCCGGCAACCCCGCACTGCAGGCCATGCGGCTGCGCTTTTACGCAGGCGTGCCGCTCAGGAACCGCCACGGTGCGGTGCTGGGCAGCTTCTGCATCATGGACGACGCACCGCGCGAGGTCTCGCCGGCAGATCTGGAGCTGCTGGCCGTCATGGCCGAGCAGCTGATGCAGACCGTGGAAGTGCGCCGCATGATGGAAAGCGGCGCAGCGCCGGCGCCGGCTCCCGCGTCTGTACCGGCGCCGCCACCGGCCCAGTCACCGGAGCAGTCACCGCCCGGCCACTGAGCCCGCTCACAGCGGCTACGGCGGCTCACAGCGAGGTGGCCAGCATCTGCTCGTAGTCGTCGGCGCTGGCCAGGCGCGGGTTGGTGCCGTGGCAATGGTCCTTGAGCGCCCCGCCGATCACGGCCGCGAACTGGGCGCGCTCCACGCCCATGGCGGCCAGGCCCGTGGGCAGGCCCAGGCGGGCGTTCATGTCGCGTATGGCTTCGGGAATGTCGCTGCCCGAGGCCAGACCCATGGCGTGGGCCATTCGCTGCAGGCGCTGTTCGGCGCGCACGCTCTCGGCCTCGGCATTGAAGCGCACCACGGCGGGCAGGAACATGGCGTTGAGCGTGCCGTGGTGCAGGCGCGGGTTCACGCCGCCCAGGCTGTGGCTGAGGCTGTGCACGCAGCCCAGACCCTTCTGGAAGGCCATGGCGCCCTGCATGCTGGCGCTCATCAGCTGGCGGCGTGCCTCGGCGTCCTGGCCATTGCGGGTGGCGCGTTCTATGTGCGCCCAGCCGCGCGTGAGGCCGTCCAGCGCAATGCCGTCGGCAGGCGGATTGAAGGCGGCTGCCATGAAGGTTTCCATGCAGTGGGCGATGGCGTCCATGCCCGTGGCGGCCGTCAGCATGGCGGGCAGGCCGTAGGTCAGTTCCGGATCGCAGATGGCGGCGCGCGGCACCAGGTGCCAGCTGTGAAAGCCCAGCTTGCGGTGGTCGTCCACGATGATGATGGCGCCGCGCGCCACCTCGCTGCCCGTGCCGCTGGTGGTGGGCACGGCAATCAGCGGTGCCACGCGCTCGGTGATGCGCGGCGAGCCGCCCTCGATGGTGGCGTAGTGCGACAGCGGCCCTTCGTGCGTGGCCGCAATCGCCACGCCCTTGGCGCAGTCGATGGCGCTGCCGCCGCCCACGGCGATCAGGCCGTCGCAGCGCTGCTCCTGGTAGATCGCAGCGGCCGCACGCACGGCGGCCTCGGTGGGGTTGGAGGGCGTCTGGTCGAACACTGCGTGCGGCATGTCGCCCAGCCCATCCAGCGCCTTTTGCAGCACGCCGGCCGCCTTGACGCCCTGGTCGGTGACGATCAGCGGCCGCGTGATGCCCACGCGCTCGCACTCCTGGCGCAACAGGCGCACGGCGCCGAAGTCAAACTGGATCTGGGTGACGTAGTTGATGAAAGCCATGGTCGGTGACTCGTTGCGGGCCGCTGCGGCCCGTGGTGTGGATCAGGGGGAGTGCGCCGAATCTAGACCGCGCGTGCTGCACTGCAAACAAAGCAAACCCTGAGAGGGCGCCTGCGCGGTCACGGGGGCGACAGCACGGGCGTGCACTGCCATCGCATGGCTGCCAGGGCCTTGTGCTCGCGGCACAATGCCTGCTGCGCGGCGCCTGCCTTGCCTTGCCAGATGGCTCCGATCGAACCTGTCCCTGAACTTGCTCCTGAACGTGCCCCAGCCCGAATCCCGCCCCCACGCCACGCCGCTGCCGGCGTCCCTGACCCACCAGATGCGCGATGTGCTGCGCCGCATGGAGCGCGCCGCACGCACGCCCATGCACCAGCTGGGCGCCGAGGGTGCGCGCGCCGCCTATGAGGCGGGCGCCGGCGTGCTCGAAATTCCCAAGCCTGTCCTGCCGCGTGTCGAGGACCTGCAGATTCCCGCGCGCGATGGCGCCTTGCTGCCCGCTCGGCTCTATTCGCCTGAGGAGCGTGCCCAGGCACCGGCCTCTGGCCTGCCCATGCTGCTGTACCTGCATGGCGGCGGCTTCACCGTGGGCAGCGTGGCCACGCACGACGTGCTGTGCCGCCAGTTGGCCCACCTCTCGGGCGCCATGGTGGTCTCGCTGGACTACCGGCGTGCGCCCGAGCACAAATTCCCCACGGCCCACAACGACGCCTGGGATGCGCTGCAATGGCTGGCTTCGCAGGGCGCCTTGCTGGGCGCCGACCCTGCACGCCTGGCCGTGGGCGGCGACAGCGCGGGCGGCACGTTGGCCGCAGCCTGCGCCATCCATGCGCGCGATGCAGGCCTGAAGCTGGCCCTGCAACTGCTGATCTACCCGGGCACGACGGCCCACCAGGACACTGACTCGCACCGCCGTTTCGCCCACGGGCTGGTCATTGACGAGCCGGCCATCACCTGGTTCTTTGCCCAGTACCTCAACAGCCCTGCCGACCGCGAGGACTGGCGCTTCGCCCCGCTGCTGGCGCCTGACGTGGACGGCGTGGCCCCGGCCTGGATAGGCCTGGCCGAATGCGACCCGCTGGTGGACGAGGGCGTGGAATACGCCGACAAGCTGCGCATGTCGGGCGTGCCCGTGGATCTGGAGATCTACCGGGGCGTGACCCATGAATTCGTCAAGATGGGCCGCGCCATTGCCGAAGCGCGCCGTGCACATGCCGACATGGCGCGCGCCTTGGCCGACGCCTTCGCGGCCTGAGAGCCAGGGCACCCAAGACACCCAAGACAACAGGAGAGAAAAACCCATGCAACGCCAAGATTTCCGCACGCTGCAACGCATCGAAGTGCGCTGGTCCGAAGTGGACGCCCAGAAGATCGTCTTCAACGCCCACTACCTGATGTACGCCGACGTGGCCGTCACCGACTACTGGCGCCAGCTGGGCATGCCCTATGAGTCATCCTTCGCGGCCCTGGGCGGCGAGCTGTTCGTCAAGAAGGCCACCACCACCTACCACGCATCGGCCACGCTGGGCGACGTGCTGCATGTGGGCATACGCTGTGCCAGGCAGGGCAATACCTCGCTGTTGTTCGAGGCCGGCATCTTCCGGGGCATGGAACTGCTCAACACCGTGGAACTGGTCTATGTGTTCGCCGATGCCACCACGCGCCAGCCGCTGCCCGTGCCGCAGCAGCTGCGCGACGTGCTCACCGCCTATGAGGCAGGCCAGAGCGTGGTGCGCGTGGCATCGGGCAGCTGGAACGACCTGGGCCGCGACGCCGAGCGCCTGCGCCTGGCCGTGTTCGTGCACGAGCAGGGCGTGCCGCGCGAGATCGAGATCGACGAGTTCGACCCCGTGGCCCGCCACGCCGTGGTCTACAACGGCCTGGGCCAGCCCATTGCCACCGGCCGCCTGGTCAGCGACAGCCCCGGCGCGGGCAGGATCGGCCGCATGGCCGTGGACCGCAGCGTGCGCGGCGGCCGCTGGGGCCGCATCGTGCTGGACAGCCTGGTGGAGGCCTCCCGCCAGCGCGGCGACCGCGAAGTCGTGCTGCACGCGCAGCGCCATGCCGAGTCGTTCTACCTGCGCGCGGGCTTCACGCCCGAGGGCGAGCCCTATGAAGAGGCCGGCATTCCTCACATCACCATGAGGAAAGTGCTCACCGCCTGAGCTGCAGGCAGCTCAGGCGGTGCAAGGCCCAAATCTCAAATGTCCTCGCGCAGCGCGTAGGGCAGGGGCTTGAGCTGCAGCGCCACGGCCTGCGCGGCATCGGCGCGCTGGCCCTCGCCCAGGGCGGCGTGGGCCAGCAGGCGCTGCTCAGCCGAGCTGATCTGCATGGAGACAATGGCGTCCCAGCCCCCGCCGGGCGCCGGGGCGGCCTGGACCACGGTGCCGGTGGCCTGCTCCAGATCCTCGGGCGTGAAGACTTCCATGCCGGCTGCCAGCGGCTGCTGGGCATGGGCGATGTAGGCGCGGCGCTTGAGCGTGCCCCGGAACTGGCTGCGGGCCACCACCTCCTGGCCCGGGTAGCAGCCCTTCTTGAAGTTCACGCCTTCCACCGATTCGTAGTTGAGCATCTGCGGCACGAAGGCATCGACCACGGGTGCCGACAGCGTGGCGATGCCGCTGGCGACTTCGCTCCAGAGCCAATCGGCCTCACTGAGTGCGGGGCCTTCGGGCAGGGGCGCACCGACAGGGGCCACGCGCAGGGCGCGCGGCTGGCCGGCGGCCGGGTGCAGGGCGATCAGGCTGGCTGCCCCGTCGTCCGTCTTGGTCCAGGGTGCGGCGGCCGCGCCCAGGGCCTGCACGGCGGCATCGCCAGCCAGGCCAAGCAGGGTGAAGTCGGCCGTGGCATCGCTGAGCTTGCACTTGGCGCGCAGCACGAACATGGACAGGCGCTTGAGCGTGGGTGCCAGCAGGCTGCGGTCGCACAGCAGCAGGATCTCGTCCTTGCTGCGCTTGAAGCCGATGAAGCTGGCCAGCATGCGGCCCTTGGCCGTGCAGAACGCCGCCAGACGCGCATGCTGCAGATCGAGCAGCGCGAAGTCGTTGGTCAGCTGGCCATGCAGGAATGGGGCGGCGTCTTCGCCGAGGGCGCGTATCACGCCGAGATGGGAAACGGGGGCGATGCCGTTCAGTAAAGGCTGGGTCATGGCTGAATTATGATCAGCCGCTCTATTGCTTGCTTGGACCGAGGTTGTGCGCTTTATCTTTCGCGCTTTGATGATGCTGCTGGTGCTGGCAGCCGTGCTGGCCGGTGCCGGCTGGTGGTGGCTGAATCAGCCCCTGCCGCTGTCCCAGCCCACGCTGGAGCTGGAGGTCGAACCCGGCACCACGCCGCGCGGCGTCGCCCGCGAAGTGGTCAAGGCCGGGGTGCAGACCGATGCGCGGCTGCTGTACGCCTGGTTCCGCGTCTCGGGCCAGGACCGGCAGATCAAGGCCGGCAACTATGAACTGACCACGGGCCTGACCCCCTATGTGCTGCTGCAAAAGCTCGCGCGTGGCGAGGAATCGCTCAAGGCGCTGACCCTGGTCGAGGGCTGGAACTGGCGCCAGGTGCGCGCCGCCCTGGCCCGCGAGGAATTCCTGCGCCAGGAAAGCGCGGGCATGGACGATGCGGCCCTGATGCAGGCCCTGGGCCGTCCCGGGGTGGCGCCGGAGGGCCGCTTCTTCCCCGATACCTATACCTATGCCAAGGGCAGCTCCGACCTGGCCGTGCTGCGCCGGGCCCTGCATGCCATGGACCGGCGCCTGGCCGATGTCTGGGCGCTGCGCTCGGCCGACACGCCACTCAAGAGCCCCGACGAGGCCCTGACCCTGGCCAGCATCGTCGAGAAGGAAACCGGCCGCGCGGCCGACCGTGCCCAGATCGCAGGCGTGTTCACCAACCGCCTGCGCATCGGCATGCTGCTGCAGACCGATCCCACCGTGATCTACGGCCTGGGCGAGAAATTCGACGGCAACCTGCGCCGCCGCGACCTGCAGACCGACACGCCCTGGAACACCTACACCCGCGCGGGCCTGCCGCCCACGCCCATCGCCATGCCCGGCAAGGCCGCCCTCATGGCCGCCGTGCAGCCCAGCCAGACCAAGGCGCTGTATTTCGTGGCGCGCGGAGACGGCACCAGCCATTTCAGTGCCTCGCTGGACGAGCACAACCGCGCCGTCAACCGCTACCAGCGCGGCCAGCAAAAGCCCTGAGCAAAAGCCCTGAGATATTCCCCAGGGCTGCTGCGGTTCCCGCGGCGCTTGCGTATCCTCTCTTTCCATATGACCAATGCAACCCCCGCCGGCCTGTTCATCAGCTTCGAAGGCATCGATGGCGCCGGCAAGTCCTCGCACATCGCGTCGCTGGCCCAGGCTTTCCGTGACCAGGGCCGCACGGTGACGCTCACGCGCGAGCCCGGCGGCACGCCGCTGGCCGAAAAGCTGCGCGCGCTGATGCTGCACGACGCCATGGACCCGCTGACCGAGGCGCTGATCGCCTTTGCCGCGCGACGCGACCACCTGGTGCAGGTGATCGAGCCCGCGTTGGCGCGCGGCGAGGTCGTGCTCTGCGACCGCTTCACTGATGCCACCTTTGCCTACCAGGGCGCAGGCCGTGGCTTCGACCTGCAGCCGCTGGCCACGCTGGAGCGCATGGTGCAGACGGGCACCGCCCCCCAGCCCGATCTGCTGCGCGAGCCCCACCTGACGCTCTGGTTCGACCTGCCCGCCGAGGTGGCCGCCGAGCGCCTGGCCTCGGCCCGCGTGCCGGACCGCTTCGAGTCCGAACCCGGCAGCTTCTTCGCCCGCGTGGCCCAGGGCTATGCGTCGCGCGCTGCAGCAGCGCCCCAGCGCTTTGCCCGCATCGACTCCAACGCCAGCCGGCATGCGGTCTGGCAGCAGATCACGCAGGTCATGGTGCGCCGGGGCTGGCTGGCCATCATGGTCGGCGGCCAGGGAGGTGCGGCATGAACGAAGCCCTGCCACAGCCGGCCGAGACCGACACCTCCTGGATTGCCGAACAGCGCACACGCCTGCTCGCACAGCGCGGCCATGCCTGGCTGCTGCAGGGGCCTTCGGGCCTGGGGCAGTACGCGCTGTCGCTGTCACTGGTGCGTGCCTGGCTGTGCGAGTCGCCGTCGCCGCAGGGCGCCTGCGGCCACTGCGGCAGCTGCCATGCCATCGACGTGCGCGCCCATGCCGACCTGTGCGTGCTCATGCCCGAGGTGCAGATGATGGCGCTGGGCTGGCCCCTGCCCGAGAAGGCCCAGGCCGACATCGACGACAAGAAGCGCAAGCCCAGCAAGGAAATCCGTGTCGAGGCCATGCGCGACGCCGTGGAGTTCTGCCAGCGCACCAGCGCGCGCGGGCGCGGCAAGGCCGTGCTGGTCTATCCGGCCGAGCAGATGAATGCCATCACGGCCAATGCGCTGCTCAAGACGCTGGAGGAGCCGCCCGGCGATGCGCGTTTCGTGCTCGCCAGCGAGGCATCGCACCAGCTGCTGCCCACCATTCGCAGCCGCTGCCTGATCCACACCATGGCCTGGCCGGATCAGCAAGAGGCCCTTTCCTGGCTGGACACGCAGGGCGTGCCCCCTGAAGCGGCCGCCGTGGCGCTGCGCGCAGCAGGCGGGCGGCCCGGCGATGCACTGGCATTGGCGCAAAGCGGTGGCGGCAGCGACATGGCGTCGTGGTCACAGCTGCCGCGTGCGCTGGCCAAGGGCGATGTGGCGGCCCTGGCCGCCTACGCGCCGCCCCATGCCGTGGAGGCCTTGCAAAAGATCTGCCACGACCTGATGGCGCTGGCCGCAGGCGCCGCGCCGCGCTACTTCACACCGGCCGACCTGCCTTCGCGGCCGCTGGACATGGGCCTGCTGGCCGAATGGTCGCGAACCCTGGCCCAGGCCG
Source organism: Delftia sp. WY8 (assembly GCF_018437695.1). Lineage (NCBI taxonomy): Bacteria > Pseudomonadati > Pseudomonadota > Betaproteobacteria > Burkholderiales > Comamonadaceae > Delftia > Delftia sp. WY8. The sequence goes on along the minus strand of NZ_CP049795.1, from coordinate 452,308 downwards.
CGCGCACGGCCGACCATCCCTTCAACGCAGGCCTCATGGCAGAAGCCCTGGCCGCAGAGGCGCGGCGCGTGCTCATGTCCGGCCAGACTGCCCGCCAGCGCCGGGCATGAAGGGCGGGGCACGGGAGGACATGGCCAGGCGCTTTTCGCCACATGAAAGCCCGGCCTGTTAACCTACGGCCCTGGGCCCGGTGCCGATTGCGCCGGCCGCTCACCGAACCAATGTCTGCAAACCATCCATGAGCACCGCACCCTCCACACCCCGTCCCAGCGTGATGCAACTGGCGATCAAGGAAAAGGCCGCGCTGTACGCCGCCTACATTCCCATGTTCGCAGAAGGGGGCGTCTTCGTGCCCACGCAGCGCGAGTACCGTCTTGGCGATGATGTCTACGTGCTGCTGACCCTGCCCGACGAGCCCCAGCGCTATCCCGTGGCCGGTCGCGTGGCGTGGATCACGCCCGCACGCGCCTCGGGCAACCGCACGCAGGGCATAGGCATACAGTTTCCCAAGGACGAGAAATCCGCCGAGCTCAAGGCCAAGATCGAGAACATCCTGGGCGCGGCGCTGAGCTCGGACAAGGCCACGCAGACGGTCTGATGGCTGCACCTGTTTCAGGTGCACCTGCCTGCCATGCATGCCGACAGGGAGGACAGCTCCCGGGTCGGCATGGCTGTTTCTGAACCACGAGATTCCATGTTTACCGATTCCCACTGCCATCTGAACTTCCCCGAGCTGCAAAGCCGCCTGCCCGAGATCCGCGAGGCCATGGCGGCCGCGCGTGTCACCCGCGCGCTGTGCATCTGCACCACGATGGAGGAGTTCGGCGATGTGCACCAACTGGCGCTGGACCACGACAACTTCTGGGCCACCGTGGGCGTGCACCCCGATACCGAACACATGACCGAGCCCAGCGTGGGCGACCTGGTGGAGCGCGCCGCGCTGGCGCGCGTGGTCGCCATCGGCGAGACGGGCCTGGACTACTACGGCATGGAAGACCGCAAGGGCGGCCGCACCATTGCCGACCTGGAATGGCAGCGCGAGCGCTTTCGCGTGCACATCCGCGCGGCGCGCCAGACGCAAAAGCCCCTGGTCATCCATACCCGCAGTGCCTCGGACGACACGCTGGCCATCCTGCGCGAAGAAGGCGAGGACGGCTCGGCAGGCCAGGCCGGCGGTGTCTTCCACTGCTTCACCGAGACCATGGAGGTCGCGCGCGCGGCGCTGGACCTGGGCTACTACATCTCGATGTCGGGCATCGTCACCTTCAAGAACGCCCAGCACCTGCGCGACGTGGCCGCCTTCGTGCCGGCCGACCGCCTGCTGATCGAGACCGACAGCCCTTATCTGGCGCCCGTTCCCTATCGCGGCAAGACCAACAATCCGTCGTATGTGCCGTACGTGGCCCAGCAGATTGCACAGGTGCGCGGCATTCCGGTCGAGGAGGTGGCCGCCCTGACCAGTGCCAACTTCGATCAGCTTTTCAAGGGGGTTGTCGCATGAGACTGAATGCTGCGGCCGTCGGCCGCGTGGACCGTCGCCGCTGGCTGGCCCGGGCCGGCCGCGCCCTGACGGCCGTGGCTGCAGCCGGTGCCGGGCTGGCGCACGCCAGCCAGTACGACGACTACGTGCGTGCCATCGTCAGCGACAACGAGCGCGCCATGGTCAACCTGATCTTTCGCGGCTTCGATCCCAACACGCGCGACACGCGCGGCCGCCCGGGCCTGGTTGCGGCCCTGCACCAGGGCTCCCTGGGCGTCTTCGACGTGCTGCTCAAGTCCCCCGGCATCAAGGTCAACGAAGCCTCGCAGCAGGGCGAAACGCCGCTGATGATGGCCTGCATCAAGGGTCACCTGGACCTGGCCAAGGAACTCATCCGCCGGGGCGCCGATGTCAACCGCCCCGGCTGGACACCGCTGCACTACGCCACCTCGGCCGACCTGCCCCAAACGCTGGACATCATCAAGCTGCTGCTGGACAAAAGCGCCTACATCGACGCCGAATCGCCCAACGGCACCACGCCGCTGATGCTGGCTGCCCAGTACAGCAGCGAAGCCGTGGTGGACCTGCTCATCGCCGAAGGCGCCGACGTCATCCTGCGCAACCAGCGCGGCTTCACCGCCGCCGACTTCGCCAGGCAGGTGGACCGCCAATACATGGTCGACAAACTCACCAAGGCCATCAAGGCCGAACGCAAGACCCAGCCCTCGCGCGGGAGCTGGTAGCCGCCAGCTGCAAGCCGCAAGCGAAAGCGGCATGGCCGCCCCCAATCCTGTCCGCTCAGGTGGCGTGGTTCCTGCTCAACCTGGCATACAGCCCGTCGCGCGCCAGCAGTTCGGCATGCGTGCCTTGCTCGGCGATGCGGCCGCGCTCCATCACCACCACACGGTCGGCATGCTCGATGGTGGACAGCCGGTGGGCGATGACCAGGGTCGTGCGGCCCTGCATCAGCCGTGTCAGCGCCTCCTGCACCAGGCGCTCGGATTCGTTGTCCAGTGCCGAGGTGGCCTCGTCCAGAATCAGGACCGGCGCATCCTTGTACAGCGCCCGCGCAATCGCCAGCCGCTGGCGCTGGCCGCCGGACAGCTGGCTGGCGTTGTGGCCCACCACCGTCTGCAGGCCCTGGGGCAGGCCGCGCACGTGCGAGCCCAGGTTGGCGGCGTCCAGCGCCGCCCACAGCAGTGCCTCGTCTTCCACGCCACCCAGCGCCACATTGGCGGCAATGGTGTCGTTGAACATCACCACATCCTGGCTGACCATGGCGAACTGCTGGCGCAGGGCGGCCAGATCCCATTCGGGCAGGGGGGTGCCGTCCAGCAGCAACTGCCCATCCGTGGGCTGCAGAAAGCGCGGCAGCAGGTTCACCAGCGTGGTCTTGCCCGCGCCGGAGGGGCCGACCAGGGCCACTACCTCGCCCGGGCGCACGCGCAGGTCCACATGGCTCAGGGCGGGCGCCTTGTCCTCGCCAAACTGCACGGACACGTCGCGCAGCTCGATCTCGCCACGCGCCTTGCCGGGCACCTGGGTGCCGCCGGTCTCGTCGCCCGAGCCCTCCAGCAGATGCAGGCCCCGCTCCAGCGCCGCCACGCCGCGCGTGATGGGGTTGGCCACATCGGCCAGGCGGCGGATGGGGGCAATCAGCATCAGCATGGCCGTGATGAAGGCCGCGAAACTGCCCACCGTCACATCCTGCACATTGGCCGCGGTGGCGCCCGTGCCCCGGCTTTGCCACAGCGCGATGCAGATCACGGCCGACAGGGCAGCAGCGGCCAGCAGTTGGGTCAGCGGCGTCATCGCGGCAGAGGCGATGGTGGCCTTGATGGCCAGCTTGCGCAGTTGCCCGCTCAGGCCGCCAAAGCGCTTTTGCTGGCCCTGCTGCGCGCCATGCAGGCGCACCATGCGGTGGGCCAGCACGTTCTCCTCCACCACATAGGCCAGGGAGTCCGTGGCTTCCTGGCTGATCTTGGTGATGCGGTACAGGCGGCGCGACAGCGTCTTCATGATCCAGGCCACGCCCGGCACCACGGCGGCCACCACCAGCGTCAGCTGCCAGTTCAGATACAGCAGGTAGCCCAGCAGCGCCACCAGGGTGAAGCCATCGCGCGAGATGCCCAGCATGGCCTGCACCAGCAGGGTGGAGCCGGTCTGCACCTCATAGACCACGGTGTTGGACAGCGATGAGGCCGACTGGCGCGAGAACAAGGCCATGTCGGCCGCCAGCAGCCGCTCGAACAGGCGCCTGCGCAGCGCCAGCATGCCCTCGTTGGCAATGCGCGCCAGCGCGTACTGGCCCACGAACTGCGACAGGCCCCGCACCAGGAACACGCCGATGATAGCCAGCGGCACCGACCACAGGGGCAGCGTGCCGTCGGTGAAGCCGCTGTCCAGCAGCGGCTGCAGCAATGCCGGTATCAACGGCTCGGTGACCGCACCCACCAGCGTGGCGGCCACGGCCATCGTCCAGGCCAGGCGCTGACCACCAAAATAGGGGGACAGGCGCTTCAGGCGCTGCGACAGGGTCAGGGTGCTGGCGAGATCATGGGCCGCCGGTGCGGCGGACGGCGCAGGGGCCGGCGGCGGTGAGGATGGTGCGTGCATGAAGCGCGGATTTTACGGCGGGCTTGCCTGGGGCTGCCCCATGGGGAACCGATGCGGCTGGCGGGGATCGACAAAGCCTGGGCCGACAGACCCTACAGTGCACGTTCTTACATCGTGACGCATCCAGTGTGTGTAACATTCGCACCTGTGCAAGTACCGGGGTCTTCCCGTAGATATTGATGAATGCCAATGACTATTGACCGACTCCTTTCTCCTTCCTCCCTGGCGGCCGTGCCGCGCCCTTCGCGCCGAACCCTGCTGGCCGCTCTTGCCTCCACTCCTGCAATTCCCGCGCTGGCCCAGTTCCGCGTCGAAGTGACGGGCGTGGGCCTGACCCAGTTGCCCATCGCCATTGCAGCATTCAAGGGAGAAGGGCAGGCGCCACAGAAGATCTCGGCCATCATCCAGGCCGACCTGGAGCGCAGCGGTCAGTTCCGCGCCGTGGACACGGCCGGCGTGCAACTCGATGAAACCTCGCGCCCCGATGTCGCCATGTGGCGCCAGAAAAGCGCAGATTCCCTGGCCGTGGGCAGCATCACGCGCCTGGCCGATGGCCGCTACGACGTGCGCTTTCGCCTCTGGGACGTGGTCAAAGGCCAGGACCTGGGCGGCCAGGGCTTTGCCGTCACCACCGGCGACCTGCGCCTGGTGGCCCACCGCATCTCCGACTACATCTACGAGAAACTCACGGGCGAGAAAGGCGTGTTCTCCACACGCATCGCCTACGTGACCAAGGCAGGAAGCAACTACCGCCTGTGGGTGGCCGATGCCGATGGCGAGAACGCGCAGTCCGCCCTGTCCAGCCCGGAACCCATCATCTCGCCCGCCTGGTCGCCCACCGGCACCCAGCTGGCCTACGTGTCCTTCGAGTCGCGCAAGCCCGTGGTCTATGTGCACGATGTGGCCAGCGGCCGCCGTCGTCTGGTCGCCAACTTCCGCGGCTCCAACAGCGCGCCGGCCTGGGCGCCCGATGGCAACTCGCTGGCCGTCACGCTCAGCCGTGATGGTGGTTCGCAGCTGTACCTGATCAGCGCCCAGGGCGGCGAGCCCCGCCGCCTGATGCAAAGCAGCGGCATCGACACCGAGCCGAACTTCTCCAGCGACGGCCGCTCCATCTACTTCGTCAGCGACCGTGGCGGCGCCCCGCAGATCTACAAGGTGCCGGCTTCCGGCGGCAGCGCGGAGCGCGTCACCTTCACCGGCAACTACAACATCTCGCCCAGTGTCAGCCCCGATGGAAAGTGGCTTGCGTACATCTCGCGCGTGGGCGGCGGCTTCAAGCTCCACGTCATGGACCTGGGCACCGGCACCGTGAATGCCATCACCGACACCACGGCGGACGAAAGCCCCAGCTTCGCTCCCAACAGCCGCCTGATCGTCTACGCCACGCTGCAGCAGGGCCGCGAGTCCCTGATGACCACCACGCTGGACGGCAAGATCAAGGCGCGGCTGGCAGGGCAGGGCGGAGACATCCGCGAGCCCGACTGGGGTCCGTTCCAGCGCCAGTGATAGCCCGGCTTCCTCGATTTCTTTTCAGTCAACAAGTCAACTCAGCACGAAGTCCATCCGGACATACGGAGATTTTTCATGATCACCATCAAACGACTTTCCCTGGCACTTGCAGTCACCGCACTCATGGCAGGTTGCAGCTCGGGCGTCAAGCTCGACGAAACCCCGGTCACCGACGCGGGCGCCTCCAGCACGGGCCAGGGCAGCGGTGCCGGCACCGGCAGCACCTCGCAAAGCGGCATCTCGGGCGTGGACCTGACCGGCTCGGCTGCCGACAAGGCAGGTCCCCAGGGCGTCAGCCGCATCGTCTACTTCGACTTCGACAGCTACGTCGTCAAGGCCGACGCCCAGCCCCAGATAGAAGCCCATGCACGCTTCCTGAAGGCGTCTTCTGCACGCAAGGTCCAGATCGAAGGCCACACCGACGAGCGCGGCGGCCGCGAATACAACCTGGCCCTGGGCCAAAAGCGCGCTGAAGCCGTGCGCCGCTCGCTGGGCCTGCTGGGCGTGAGCGACGCGCAGATGGAAGCCGTGAGCTACGGCAAGGAAAAGCCTGCCTCCGAAGGCCATTCCGAAGACGCCTACGCGCAAAACCGCCGCGCTGAACTGTCCTACCGTTGATGAACATGAAGCGCTCCCCGATCCTGCATCGCACCGCGCTGCGCACGCTGCTGGCTGCCGGCCTGATGGCCGGCTACGCCGCCAGCGGCCATGCCGCGCTGTTCGGCGATGACGAGGCGCGCCGCGCCATCCTCGAAATGCGCCAGCGTGTCGACAGCATGCAGCAGTCGCAGCAGCGCATGACCGAGGAAAGCGCGCAAACGCGCCGTGGCCTGCTCGAACTGCAGTCGCAGATCGAGCAGCTCAAGTCCGAGCAAGCCAAGCTGCGCGGCCAGAACGAGCAGCTGCTGCGCGATGTGGCCGAGCTGCAGCGCGGCCAGCGCGACATCGCCAAGGGCGTGGACGAGCGCCTGCGCCAGTTCGAGCCGGTCACGGTGACGGTGGACGGCCAGGAATTCGCGGCCGACCCGGCAGAGAAGCGCGACTTCGAAGCCGCGCTGGCGCAGTTCCGCGCAGGCAGCTTTGCCGAAGCCGGCACGGCATTCTCGTCCTTCCTGAACCAGTGGCCCAAGAGCGGCTACGTGCCCTCGGCACGCTTCTGGCTGGGCAATGCGCAGTACGCCAATCGCAACTACAAGGACGCGATCTCCAACTTCCGCGCGCTGCTGGCGGCAGCCCCCATGCATGGCCGGGCGCCGGATGCGGCGCTGTCCATCGCCAACTGCCAGATCGAGATGAAGGACACCAAGGGCGCGCGCAAGACGCTGGAAGACCTGATTAAGGCCTATCCCAACGCCGAAGCCGCAGCCGCGGCCAAGAACCGTCTCGCCAGCCTCAAGTGATGAGCGATACGGTCTCTTCATCCCTTCCGGGAGAAGACAAGACAGCGCCTGAAGCAGGCGCTGTTTTTTCTGATGCCGACCTGCAGCGCCGCTTCGGCGGCCTGGAGCGCCTGTATGGCGTGCCGGGCGCCGCGCGCATCCGCGCCGCGCACGTCGTCGTGGTGGGCATCGGCGGCGTAGGTTCGTGGACCGCCGAGGCGCTGGCGCGCAGCGGTGTGGGCGAGCTCACACTCATCGACATGGACCATGTCGCCGAGTCCAACATCAACCGCCAGATTCACGCGCTCTCCACCACCGTGGGCCATGCCAAGATCGAAGCCATGCGCGATCGCATTGCCCAGATCAACCCGGCCTGCCGCGTGCACTGCATCGACGACTTCGTGGATCCAGACAACTGGCTGCGCCTGCTGCCCCAGAACGCGGACGCCGTCATCGACGCCTGTGACCAGGTCAAGGCTAAGACTGCCATGGCCGCCCATGCGCGCGCCACGCGCCAGTGCTTCATTTCGGTCGGAGCGGCCGGCGGCAAGCGCTTGGCGCACAAGGTGGACATCGAAGACCTCAGCGCCACCACGCACGACCCTTTGCTGGCCCAACTGCGCTACCGCCTGCGCCGCGAGCATGGCGCACCCAAGGAAGGCAAGCGCATCGGCATCGCCTGCGTCTTCAGCCGCGAGGCCGTCGCCCCGCCCGATGCCTCTTGCGCCATCGAAGGCGACGGCACGCTCAACTGCCACGGCTACGGCTCGGTGGTAGCCGTCACCGCCACCTTCGGCCAGTGCGCCGCAGGCTGGGTCATCGATCAACTGAGCCGCATCAAGAATTGAGGCGTAAAATTTGGTGCTAGAATCTATGTCTTCGCTGAGCAGCATCTGATGCATGCAAAGCGTGGTTCGGGTCTTTAGCTCAGTCGGTAGAGCAGCGGACTTTTAATCCGTTGGTCGCGAGTTCGAATCTCGCAGGACCCACCAATTAAACACCAATGAAATCAAGCCCTTACGCCACAAGCGTAGGGGCTTTTTTCTTGTCGTCGGGGGTCTGCTCTGACCAAAACATGACCGCGTTTGCGTACTGGGCCAGATGCTCCGGCGCCAGGTGGGCATATTTCTTCACCATCTCCAGCGTCTTCCAGCCTCCCAGCTCCTTCAGCACGAACAAGGGTGTGCCGGATTGGACATGCCAGCTCGCCCAGGTGTGCCGCAAGTCATGGAAGCGGAAATTTTCGACACCGGCAGCGGCGAAGGCCCGGGCAAGAATTCGTGCATCGACCTGCTTCACAGGTGCCCCGGTAGGCCGCGTGAAGACGTTGACGCCTTTCGGGCGCGCGTTCAGCACGTCCAACGCTTCGCTGTTGAGCGGGACCACTCGCGCGGAACCCGATTTGGAGGCGTCGGCGCTGACCCAGGCCGTCGAGCGCTTGAGGTCTACCTTGTCCCAGGTCAGCGTGAGGATCTCTGCGCTTCGCATGCCCGTGGCAAGGGCAAAGCGGCAGATGTCCCGCATCCAGTCCTGAGACAAGGCCATGATGAAGGCGCGGGCCTGCTGGCGGGTCAGGAACCGAATGCGAACCGCCGGTTCCCGGTAGTTGCTGAGAATGGGCGCGCGGCCAAGCCACTGCATCTTCTCGCACATGTTGAGAAGGGTTCGCAGGGTGGCGATGTACCGATTTTTGGTGCTCTGCGACGTGGGCCGCTGCACCGTTGAGCCGTGGCGCACGAAGTGCGTGGGCAGGTTGTCAAGGATGACGTCGCTTGTTAAAGAGCTGATTGGCCTGCCGCCGAAGACGGTGCGCCAATACGCGACGTGCCGAACCTTGGTGTCGTAGTCGCTCTGTCCAGCAGAGGCGCGGAGGAATTGAACGGCAGCTTCCTCGAAAAGCCGCTGCGGCTGCTCCCCCAGCTTGTCCTGCCGCCACATCTCCGCTTTCAGGCGGTCGTGGTACTCCTGAGCTGCCTTGCGCTCGGTCGTTTTAGAAGATCGTCTAACTCTTTCGCCGCTTGGCGTGCGTAGATCGATCCACCAGATTCCGGAAGTTTGATCTTTGCGGATGGGCATTCACTATCCTGGTTCCGCAACGATAGCCGGGTGACATTGTTGCGAGGTTTGTTGAGAGCAGCAAGGGCGGATGGCCAGATGCGCCATATGCGCGATCCGGGTAGGCGAAAGGCGATCTCATGCCGCCTTTCGAAGATGGTTCCGTAGGAAACCTGCAGTCGTTCGGCTGCCTGTTTTAGGGTGAGCGCGGTTTCACTCATTCGGCATCGCGGCCAGTTCCGGTGCCTGGGCTTGGTGGGTATTGGGCGACGCAGCTGCTTTCGAGCGCAGCTGCTCCGCCAGTGTTTCCAACTGCTCGAAGGTGAAGCACATGCCGCGAATGGCGCGCGTCGGCCCGGGCGTGTGGAAGGTGCCGCCGCACTGCTGTGCCAGAAGTACGAGAGGGGTGTTGATCATCGTCATGGTGTGGCTCCTGGTCAGGCTGGGAAAGGTTCGATGCGGCGCGCGGGAGCGGGGTAGTACAGATGCCCGCCGACGCGGCTGGGCAGCGTGAAGGCATATAAGCGCGAGGCCGGCAGGCCTGGATGCGGTTTCAGCTCCGTGCCCTGGTAGCAGTTGCTGGGAGGGGTGTAGGGCTTCTGGGGTGTGGTCTTGGGCATGTGGGGTGCAGAAACGAAGCGGCCCGCGCAAGGCGGGCCGGAGCATGGTTGAGGCGGTTGATCAGCCGGCCAGGGTGTGCCGAACCGACGTAGGAAAGGGGTTGTGTGGGGTGGGCGTGCTGCTGGGCGCAGGCAACTGCGGCGCCGTGGGCGGTGCTTCGAGGAAGTCGCTCCGGTCCGAGTGCGTGACCTTCAAGTACTCCACTTCAACCTTGGCCGTGTCAACGAGAACAGAGGCCACCTGAGCCACTGCTCGGGCGCGGTCTACGTCCATGGGCTGCTCGCGGTTGCGAAGGTCTGTCAGCGTGTCCAGCAACTGCTGGCGAACGAGGGTGATGTGCGGGGTGCTCATTTTGGTTGGCTCTCTTTTGCAATGCGGTTGACCTGGCGGGTGATGGCGCCCTTGAGCTGGACCAGCTTGGCCAACTCGGGAGACTTGCGGGCGGGATGGTTGCGGCGCGCGTTCTCGGCGCGGCTGATGCATTCGAGGCGATCAGCTGTGATTTCAGCCTCCTGCGTGGTGCGTTGGCCAGGCCGGAACACGATGATGTGACCCTCTCGCACGGGGCCGTTCGCGGCCTCCCAGACGAGCCGGTGCACCGCTGTCCAGCGCCGGGCGGGGACGATGCTCCGGTCATCGGTCATCTTGCGTTCCAGAAGCCCGTCGCGCGTGACGCGCAGGCTGCCGATGGGCAGGTAGTTCCGGGACTCTTCGGGCCGGCGCGTCTTGAACTGCGTTGCCCGGGAGTTTTCGTGGTGCCCAGTCGATCCCGGCACGCCTTTGTTCCAAGGCGTGAGGCCAGGCTGAAACTGTGTGGCCACCATGCGGGGGTCATCCCTGCCGCGCTTGATCCGGCCGCTGTGCTCGCTTTCATTGAAGGCGTGGGATTTCTTGATCCCCAGGGCTGCGGCTTGGCGGTAGATCGTTGACGTGCTGTAACCCAGTACTTGGGCAACTTGGTCTGTGGGCGTGTCAGGGTAGAGGGCGCGCAACTGGGAGATCTGCTGTGACGTCCAGTTTGTAGGTTCCGGCTTTCTATCAGTCATGTTCCTCGGGTCGTAAAAAAGCCAGCTCTGGGCTGGCTTGGGCAAGGAGAGGGATCAGGAAAGCGCACTGGGCTCATGACTCTTGAGCGCGGGCGCAAAAAAGTTCCGGTGTCAAGCGTGTTGTGAAAACAGCCTGATGGCCGAAAGTCTAAATGTGGCGCGGGTTTAGCTCTACTTTGGGCCGCTTTGCAGGATGGCGGCATCGTGGGCTGGGAGCCACATAGGAGCGTCGCGATAGAAAGCCGGAGCGTGCTGCATCAGAGACGATTGCCAGCAGACGGCGGCCACATTTCATCATCATAGCCCGACCGGCTACCGTCCTCCAGAACGAAGAACGCGCAGCTTCGGGCTGCGCGTTCCAGAGATGGCCGCCAGCGGAAACCGGCATCATCAGCTCGGCGTTGGAGGTGCGGCCTTGCCCGCACCTCCCTTCCTGAATCCCCGATCCCCGGCCATGAATGCCGCCAACATATGCGGGATCAGCGTGGCCGCATCGACCATCTCGCCATAGGTCTGCGCGTGCAGCGCCGCGTAGCAGTCGAGGTCGGCTTTCAGGCTGGTCGGGCAGGAAAAGGTCAGCTTCGTCATGTCATGGCGCGGCAAAGGGCCAAGCCGTAGTTTCTTGGTCGTGCTCATCGTGAAGTCCCCCTGTTGAAGAAAAGCGGCTGGTATGGCCGCAGCACCAGATCGCGGTTGACGATGATGCGTACCGGCAAGCCGGGGCGCTGGGTCAAGGTGGGCTGGATGTTGAGGTTGCGCCGGGTCATCTCCTGGCCGACCTGATTGATGCTGTCCTGAGCGCTGTCGCGCCCGGCGATGATGATGCGGTCGCCGTCCTGCCGGTTCTCTGGCGCGGCCAGCTCGGCACCGACACCCAGCAGCGTTGTCAGCGCCGCTCCGGCGAAGATGCGGCCCCAGTGGTAATCCACGTCGTCTTCCAGCCCGGCATAGCCGGCAGGGTCGGTGCCGGCCAGGTTGTCGAGCGTGAGCGAAGACGTATCCGGCAGGATGACCCGGTTCCACACCACCTGCACGCGGCTCTGTCCGTAACTGACCTGGTTGTTGTATTTGCCCAGGATGCGCGAACCCTGCGGGATCAGCAGGAACTTGCCCGTGGCGGTGTCATAGACCGGTTCCGTCACCGTGGCGATCACGTCGCCCGGCAAGTCCGACTTGATGCCCGTCACCAGCGCCCCGGCGACCACCGTTCCGGCCATGACCTGATACGGCGAATCCGGCAGCGTCAGGTTGCCGGAATTGCGGGTTTCCGTGGTTCCGGCCTTCTGGAACGCCTCTTTCTGGTCTTGCCGGTTCTGCACGGCGGTCGGGTCGGCAGGCTGGGCCGCCGTCGAGGCAGGCCCGGCCGCCAGCGGGTCGAACGCCGCATTGGCGGCGAAGCCCGGCGCGGCGGCGGCCTGCGTCTGCGCCACCGGCGCGGCCTTCTGCGAACCCGTGCGGAAGAACACCGACGATGCCGCCGCCGATTCGGCTTCCTTGCGTAGCGCGTCGTTCGGGTCGTGGCCGGGGGCCGCGTAGGCGGCCGTCACCGGCTGCTGCGACTTCACGATGACCGGGCCAAGATCGCCCGGCAGCGGCGGCCCCAACTCCGGCACGGATGCCGGCAAAGGGGGCGGCAACTTCGAGTAGTCCGCTGGCAGCGCGTCCAGCCCTTCCGTCTTCGACACACGATCGACGTTGTAAAGCTCGGTCTGCTCGCCAGCGCCGCGCCGCTGCGGTTGCAGCGACCACATCAGCGCGCCAAGCACGGCGACCGACAGGGAGCCTACGAGGATGGCCAGCATGCGCCGATTCAGGCGCGTGACCGGGCGCGGCTGTGCGCGCAGCGCCACCGCCTCGGGCGCTAACTTGTCCGCCTGTGGCGTGGCGAGGTCGGGAGTGTCGTCCTGGCTCATGGTCAGTTCCTCCGCGCCACGCCATCGGTACGCTCGATCCGCACCACGTCACCGCCATCGCCGCCCAGGCGCAGTTCGGCCGCGCCGAACAGCCGATCCACGATGTAGTACGGCGATCGGAAGCGGTAGTTCACCAGTTGCCCGTCGCCCTGCGCGCCGATCACGAACAGCGGTGGCAGCTCGCCTTGCGCGATGCCCGGCGGGAACTGGATATAGACCTTCTCGCCGTCATCAAAGGCGCGCAGCGGCTTCCACGGCGGATTGCTGCCGCTGACCGTGTAGCGAAAGCGGATCTTCTCCAGCGACAGGCCGGTATCGACCGGCGCGGCGGCGCTGGCCGCCTGCGCCTGGCGCTGCAAAGCCAGCATCCGGTCTTTCGGGTAGTCCCAGGACACCGAGGCCATCCACGCTTTATCCGTCGAAGTCAGCTCCAGCAGGTACGTCCTGCGGCTGGTAGTGATGACCAAATTCGTTTTGAGGCCCGAGCGGATGGGTTTGACCAGCACATTGACGCGCAGCGCCTCACCGCTGCCGCTGGACGTGTCGCCCACAATCCACCGGACGGTATCGCCTGCGGCCACCGTCACCAGTTCTTCGCCCGGCTGGAGCGAAACCACCGTCACGCGCCCCGGCGCGGCATAGACCTGATAGAGCGCGCCGTCCGTGAAGGGCCATACCTGAATCGCATTGACGTAGCCTTCGCGGGTCGGCGCGATGCGCGCCTCGGCATTGGCGCGCGAAACGCGCACCTTCTCGTCGGCCGGCTCCGGCGCGGCCGGGGCCGTGTCCACCTCGGGCAGCGGCTTCAACTGTGCTGGCAGCGCCAGTGGCTCGGGCACGGCCACGACTTCGACCGGCTTGGGCGGCGCGGGCAGCGGTTGCGCCTGCACCGGCTCATCGAGCGAAATGGTCGGCGGCGGCTTGCCCTGCGAGGCGCAGCCCGAGAACAGGACAGTCGAGGCCAGCAGGATCAACGGCAAAACGGATTTACGGAAAAGTGCATTCATGGCTTGGCTCCTTCGGAAGAATCCAGTTCGCGGCTCCACGCCAGGCCATTGACGTAGATACCCAGTGGGTTCTTACGCAGGCGCTGTTCGGTACGCGGTGTTTGCAGGACGCTGGAAAGCACGGCATTCCAGCGTTCGGTGCCAGCAGGCGCACCATTGACGAACCGCTGTTCCGTCCAGCGCACGTTGAACGACGTGTCGCTGGCGCGGACAACGCTGGTGATCTGCACCGTGACCGATTCCTTGCCGATTCGGGCGAATGGATCATTGGTGCTGGCATAGGCGTTGAGCGCGGCCGCGCCCTTGTCGGTGGTGTAGTCGTAGGCATCCAGCCAGTTCTGCCGCACCACGATGGGGTCGATGGACAGCGAGCGCACCAGCGTCACGAAGCGCGCCAGGTGGTGCGCGATCTGCGCATCGGCGGGCCGGTACGGCGTCGCCGCCTCGCCCACGGCGCGCACCTGCCCCGACTGATCGACCTCGATGACATAAGGCGTGACGATGGACTGCGCGGAACGCCACACCAGGCCGCCGGCCATCAACAGCGCGAGGGTGAGGCAACCGAAGGCCATGAATCGCCAGTTCTTGGCCTGGACGCGAGCCGAGCCGATGCGGTCGTCCCACACCTGCGCGGCAGATTGATATGGGGTGGCAGGCTGCGGCGTATCGGCGTAGCGCACCTGCGGTCGCTTGAATCGCATAGGGTTCTCCTTGGTGGTCAGGTATCGGAATCGCGCAGGCTCGGGCCTTGCCCCGAGCCGCCGCCGTCGCCACCGCGCAGCGTGTGGGCGGCGGTGGTCGCGGCATGGGTGATCTGCTGGCGGCGGTGCATCCGCTTGGCCCAGGCGGGTTGCTCTTGCTTAGGTGCGCTGGCGGCGCCGTCCGCGCCTTCGCCTGCGGCGGCCTGGCCGGAACCGGCAGCGCCGGCGCCAGCATCGGTGCCGTTCCAGCCAGCCCGGAAGGAATCGGCCATCTTCTGCTCGGCAGCGGAAGCGCCGGACGAGGCGCGGCGGCCTGCTGCCTGCGCGCCGGTCTTGGCGACATTGCCGAGGCCAGCCGCCGCGCCCTTGGCCCCGCCGCCCGCAGCGGCGGAACCGGTCTGGAAAGCGGACTTGGCGCTGCTGGCCGCCGACGTGGCGGCGCGTGCGCCACTGCCGGCCAGCTTGGCGGCGGCCGGGGCCATGCGTGCGCCCGCCATGACCGCGCCGCCCACGCCGGTCGCGGCGGCACCAATGGCAACACCCGTGCCAACCGCACCAACGGCAGCGCCGGCCATCGCGCCCGCGCCAAGCTGCGGCGCACCGGACACGAGGCCCGTGGCGATGCCGGGGCCGAAGATGCCCAGCGCCAGCAAGGCGAGCGAGGCCAGCATCACGACCAGCGCGTGGTCGATGGAAGGCTCGTCGGGGTGCACCTGGAACTCCGCGAACAGGCCCGAGCCGATGCCGACGATGACCGCCAGCACCAAGACCTTGATGCCCGACGACACCACGTTGCCGAGCACCTTTTCCGCCAGGAAACTCGTCTTGTTCCAAAGGGCGAATGGGATCAAGACGAAACCGGCCAGCGTCGTCAGCTTGAACTCGATCAACGTGATGAAAAGCTGCACCGCCAGCACGAAGAAGCAGAGGATCACCACCAGCCAGGCGAGGAACAGCACCACGATGGGATCAAGGTTGGTGAAGACCTCGGGGAAGCCGGCCATGTCGCCGATCTGCTCCAAGATCGGCGCGCCCGCGTCGATGCCGGTCTTTGCCAGCCGGCCCGGTTTCAGGAAGTTATCCATGCTCAACGTCGAGCCGGTGGCCGTCAGGCCCAGGCCGGCGAACGACCGGAAGACGATGCCGGCCAGCCAGTTGAAGTTGTTGATGATGTAGGCGAAGGCGCCGACGTAGAGCACCTTGCGCAGCAGCTTGGCGATCACGTCCTCGCCCTGGCCTGTGGCATGGCTCATGGCCCAATACAGGCCGGCGATGGTCATGTCAATGACGATCAGCGTGGCCGTCAGGAACGCCACTTCGCCTTGCAGCAGCCCGAAACCGGAGTCGATGTAGCGCGAGAACGTATCGAGGAATTTGTCGATGATGGTCACGTCGTTCATGGCGTGTCCTCCGTAGCCGAGAGCGGTGCATCGCCGGCCTCATCGGTGGGCGTGTCGAAACTCGCCGGGATCGGTGGCAGGTCGGCCAGCGAGCCGTATTCGTCCGGGCCGGTCTGGCCGGCGAAGAAGCGCCGCCGGAAGGCTTCGGCGGCGGCGCGGCAGTCGTCTTCGCCTGCGGCTTGCCGGTCGGTTGCGCATTGGGCGCGCAGCGCCTTAAGTCGCACGGGATCGGCGGCCAAGGTGGCGGCCACGTCTTCGGCCCTTTGTTGGGCGGACGACTGGCCGCAAGCGGTCAGCAGCATGGCCAGCAGCGAAACCGACAGAACGGGAACGCATCGCATGGCCGCCTCCCGTCAGTTGTTGTAGAAGTTGACGGACTGCGGCGTGTACGGCGTGCCGGTGCCCAGGAAGCGCCGCCGCACTTCGCGGGCGCGCTCCGTGGCCGCCGCCTGCCGTGCCAGTTCCAGCGATGCCGCCCGGTCTTGTGTGATCTGGAGCTGCTGCGCCTGGATGGACTGCTTGGCCTGCAAGGCGAGAAGCTGGTTCGTCGCCTGCATCGCTTGCAGCGCGCCGGTGGCGGACTGGCTCTGGCTGACCAGATCGGCCAGCGCGCTTTCGTCTTGGGTCAGGTTCTGCGACACCTGCGCCTGCATCCGCATCGCGGTGTGCAGGCCGTTAAGCGTGTTTTTCCAACGCTCCTGCGCATCGCGGAACATCTGATCGCCACTGACGGTTGCGGCGTATTGCTCGGGGTACAGGCGTGCGAACTCCCGATCCATGTTCGTCACGTCGTAGGCCAGCCCCTGCGCTTCGGCGATCAGGCGCTCGGTGGTGGCGAGCGTCGAGCGCAGCCGGTTGACGATGTTGAAGTCCAGATTCGCCAGGTTGCGCGCCTGGTTCATCAGCATCTGGGCTTCGTTCTGGAGCTGGTTGATCTGGTTGTTGATCTGCTCCAATGTGCGGATGGCGGTCAGCGTGTTCTGCACCAAGTTGACGGGATCAACGAAGGTGAGTGCCGCCGCCGGCTGGGCGAGCATCAGCGAGCCGGCCAGCGCGACGGCGAGCGAAACGGAAAGCACACGGGTCTTCATGGCAGGTTCTCCTGTCGTGGTTGGGAAAGGAAAGAAGCCGCCGCCGGCGAGGACGGCAGCAGGTCGGCGGCCCAATCGAGGCCGCGATGGCGCAGCCACGCACCGGCGAAGCCGGGTGCGCCGGCTTGCGTCAGCACGCGGTCGATGTCGCGTTGGTCTTGCGGTGTGGATGCGCCCGCGAACGCGAGCGCGGCCGGCCCCAGGTCGAGGTCGAACAGGCGATTGCCCAGGCGCGATTGGTAGTAGTAGTCGCGCTTGGGCTGCGCGGTGGCGACGATCTCGATTTGCCGACTGTTGAGGCCGAAGCCCTCGTAAATCGTGCGAATCTGTGGCTCGGTGGCCTGCGGGTTAGGGAGAAAGATCCTGCTCGCGCAGCTTTCGATGACTGCCGGTGCGATGGATGACTCTTTGACGTCGGCGAGCGACTGCGTATCGAAGACGACGGAAACCTGCTTTTTTCGCAAGGTCTTGAGCCACTGCCGAAGCCGGGCTGCGAATATGGGATCGTCCAGAAAGACCCATGCCTCCCCAAGAAAAAGCATCGTTGGCGAGCCATCGAATCGTTCTTCCAGGCGGGCAAAGAGGTAGTTCAGAACGGCCAGCACGGCGGCCTTGCTGTGCATGAGTTCTTCCATCTCGAAGCACTGCACATCCGCGCTACCCAGCCGGTCGTGGTCTGCATCCAGCAACTTGCCGTGCGCGCCACCGAGGACATAGGGCGCGAGCGCCTGGCGCAGCACGTTCGATTGCAGCAGGACGGACAGGCCGGTCAGCGTGCGCTGCTCCACGGGCGCACCGGCCAGGCTGCCGAGCGCCGACCAGATGGCAGCCTTCTCGTCGGGGCCGACGGTCACGCCTTCGTGCAGCAAGCGCCCTTCGATCCATTCGGCGGCCCAGGTGCGGTAGCCCTCGCGGTCGATGCGGGCGAGCGGCTGAAAGGCAATCTCGCCATCCGCACTGAGGTCGTAGTGCTCGCCACCCAGGCCCAAAGTAGCGGCGCGTATGGATCGCCCCACGTCAAAGACAAAGACGCGCGAACCGCGATAGCGGCGGAACTGCATGGCCATCATGGCGACCAAGACCGACTTGCCCATGCCGGTCGGGCCGACGATCATCGTGTGCCCCACGTCGCCGATGTGCGTCACCAGCCGGAACGGCGTCGCGCCATCGGTGCGCGTGACGATCAGCGGCGGGCCATCCAGATGCTTGTTGCGCTCGGGGCCGGCCCACACGGCAGATACCGGCATCATGTGCGCCAGGTTCAGCGTGGAGATGATGGGCTGGCGCACATTCGCATAGGCATTGCCCGGAATGGACGACAGCCACGCATCTACGGCGTTGAGCGTTTCGGGGATGGTGACGAAGCCTCGCCCTTGGATGACCCGCTCCACCATGCGCAGCTTTTCGTCGGCCACGGCCGGGTCGGCATCGAGCACCGTCACCGTGGCGGTGAGGTAGCCGAAGGCGACTTGATCGCTGCCAAGCTCCTGCAAGGCTGCGTCCGCGTCGGCCGCCTTGTTGCTGGCATCCGTGTCCACCAAGGGCGATTCCTGCTGGAAGATCGTTTCGCGCAGCAGCGCGATGACGTTCTTGCGCTTGGCGAACCACTGGCGGCGCAGGCGGCCCAGCTCCTTTTCCGCCTCGGCTTTGTCGAGGCAGAGGAACCGGGTTGACCAGCGATAGGCAAAGCCGAGGCGGTTGAGGTCATCCAGCAGGCCCGGCCAGGTCGAAGTCGGGAAGCCCCGCACCGACACCACGCGCAGATGCTGGTCGCCCAGCATCGGCGCGAGGCCGCCTACCAAGGCGGAATCGGCCAGCAGCGCGTCGAGGTGGAAAGGCACCTCGGGCACGCCCACACGGTAGCGCCGCGTCGAAACCGTGGCGTGCAGGTAGGTCAGCGTCTGCGCGTCATCGAGCCAGGCGATTTCCGGCATCACGCCATCGAGCAGGTCGAACACCCGATCCGTTTCCGCGACGAAGGCATCCAGCCGACCGCGCCAGTCCACACCGTCGCCGGGCGCGTGCTCGTAGAGCAGCTTGGCCGCACGAGCGCGGGATTCCTCCGGCGGCAGGTAGGCCAGCGTCAGGTGATAGGCGCTCTCGAAGTGGTTGCCCGATTCCTCGAAGGCGGCGCGGCGTTCCTCGTCCACCAGCCAGGACAGTGGTTCGGGAAACTCCGAGTGCGGATAGTCTGCGGCCGGCCGGCGCTCGGCCTCGATGAACAGCGCCCAGCCCGATCCCAGCCGGCGCAGCGCGTTGTTCAGCCGCGCCGTGGTGGCGATCAGCTCGCCCTGCGTGGCACTGTCCAGATCCGGCCCACGAAAGCGCGCCGTGCGCTGAAACGAACCATCCTTGTTCAGCACCACGCCTGGCGCGATCAGCCCGGCCCAAGGCAACCAGTCGGCCAGCAGTGCGGGCCGCTGGCGGTATTCGGCAAGGTTCAGCATGGCATCCCTCTCACACGTCCAGCAGCGGCTTGTGCTTGATGTGCCGGGCAAAGACCTGCATGAACTGCGGATCGACGCGCGCGCCCCACACCGCCAGCGAGTGACCGACGATCCAGAGCACGACACCGGGAATCCAGAGTTGCAGGCCCAGCCCGACGGCGGCTGCCAGCGTGCCGTTGGCGATCGCCACGGTGCGCGGTGCGCCGCCCATCAAGAGCGGTTCGGTCAGCGAACGATGCAGCGGCACCTCGAAGCCGGCCGCGAAGCTGTCCCACCCGCTCATACGACGGCCCCGCCGGAGAAGCTGAAGAACGACAGGAAGAAGCTCGAAGCCGCAAACGCGATGGACAGGCCGAAGACGATCTGGATCAGCTTGCGAAAGCCGCCCGACGTGTCGCCGAAGGCCAGCGCGAGGCCCGTGGCGATGATGATGATGACCGCGACGATGCGCGCCACCGGCCCCTGGATCGACTCCAGGATGGATTGCAGCGGGCCTTCCCACGGCATCGAGGAACCGGCGGCCTGCGCAGTTCCGGCGATGAACAGCAGCAGCGCGGCCAGCAGCAGACCACGCCCCGCCGGGCGGGCCAGGCTGCGCAGCCGCGCAAGGCTGGACAGGCGGGGAAGCGGATTTACGGAAAAGCGGAAAGCAGGAACGTGCATCTGCGTCATGGCAGTTCTCCAGGTTGGTCAGGGGACGGGAAAGGCGCAGCGGCATCGGCTGCGAGAGGAACCGGCGGCAGCTCGGGAAACGGCGTTTCCATTGCGTCCGCCAGGCGATAGCCGGTGCCGTCGAAGCCGACGACACGGGCGATGCTTTCGACGCGGCGCTTGCGGCCTCGTCCGGCGATGTAGATGACGACGTTGACCGCCTCGGCGATCAGCGCACGCGGCGGGTTCACCGCCACTTCGAGAATCAGTTGCTCCAGGCGCAGCAGCGCGCCCAGCGCGGAACCGGCATGGATGGTGGCGATGCCGCCGGGGTGTCCCGTGCCCCACACTTTGATGAGGTCGAGGGCTTCGCCGCCGCGCACTTCGCCCACGATCACGCGGTCGGGTCGAAGGCGCATCGTGGCGCGTACCAGTTCCTGCATCGACACCACGCCGGCGCGGGTGCGCAGCGGCACATGGTCGCGGGCTGCGCATTGCAGCTCGATGGTGTCTTCGAGCACCAGCACGCGGTCGCCGGTGGCGGCGATTTCCGCAAGCAAGGCATTGGCGAGTGTGGTCTTGCCGCTGCTCGTCGCTCCGGCGATCAGGATGTTCTGGCGCTCGCGCACCGCGCGGCGCAGGAAGTCCGCCTGGCCTGTGGTCATGATGCCGTCGGCGACGTAGCGATCCAGGCCGATGATGCTCACGGCGCGCTTGCGCAGCGCGAAGGCCGGGCCGGGTGCGGCCGGGGGCAGGATGCCCTCGAACCGCTCGCCGGTTTCGGGCAGCTCGGCGGTCAGCAATGGTCGGCCGCGATGCACTTCCGCGCCGACGTGGGCCGCGACCAGCCGGATGATGCGTTCGCCATCGGCTTCGGGCAGCTCCACGCCCAACGGCGTGCGGCCCGACGACAACCGATCCACCCATAGGGTGCGGTCGGGGTTGAGCATGATTTCCACCACGTCCGGGTCGGCCAGCGCGGCAGCGATGACTGGCCCCATAGCCGTGCGCAGCATCTGGATCCGGCGATCCAGCGAAGCCGCGGCCGACGAACGCGGTTCGGGCGGGATCTGTGGAACGGCGCTCATGAGGCACGCTCCGCAGCACGTTCATGCGCTTCGCCCAGCGCCGCCGCGTCATCCATCCGCATCGGGTCTGCGTGCAGTTCCTCCACCACGTCGCGCACCAGGCTCCGACCGCGTAGCAGGTGGCGGCCCAACTGTTCAACGAACTGCTCGAAGCGTGCCTTGCCCTGGGCGCGGGCCGCCTCCTGATGGGCCTCTGGAACCGGCGTACTGACGGTCAGGAAGTAGCGGATGAACAGCGCCAGCGTTTCGATCTGGATGTTCTGGTCGCGCTCCAGGCGCTCGGCCTGCCGCGACAGGCGATCCAGCCGCTTGGCGATAGCAGCCTCGCGCTGGTCGCCGGCATCGGGCGACAGCCACGATGCGAGAGCCGCTGCGACGATGGACGACTTGGACACGCCTTTCTTGGCGGCCAGCTCGTCGAGACGCTTGGCGTGCTCGTGCTGGATGAACAGATTGAGGCGGTATTGGCTCATAAGTCGATTCCGTCGTTGGGGTCGAGGGAAGCCAGCCGGGCCGTGCGCTGCATGGCCTGATCGAACAGACCGGGGAGAGCGGCCGCATAAGGCAGCGGCAGGTCGTCGTCATCGAGCAGCCCCAGGTCGTTGCCTGCGGACAGCGGTTCGGGGCTGTACTCGGTGATTTCGGATAGCTCGGGCTGGCGGCGTGGGCCGCCGTCATCGGAACCGCCCAGGTCGTCGGCGGATGCCGGGGCCGGTGCTGCGAGTACAGCGGGAATCGCCAGGTCGCTCCAATCGTCGGGGCGGGCCGGCGGCACATCGGCATAGCGTCCGGCCGAAAGCGCAGGCGGCGGCAGTACGCGCCGGGTGAAGTTCTCGTCCTCGTAGTAGCGCAGCTTCCGCGCCTTGATCGGCGGATGGCCGGAGATCATTACCACCGCCTCGTCGGGTGGAAGCTGCATGACTTCGCCCGGTGTCAACAGTGGTCGAGCCATCTCTTGACGCGACACCATGAGATGCCCGAGCCAAGGGGCCAATCTGTGCCCGGCATAGTTGCGCTGCGCGCGCAACTCGGTGGCGGTGCCGAGCATTTCGGAAATGCGCTTGGCCGTGCGCTCATCATTGGTGGCATACGCCACCCGCACATGGCAGTTGTCCAAAATGGAATTGTTCGGGCCGTAAGCCTTCTCGATCTGGTTGAGCGATTGCGCGATGAGGAAGCTGCGGATGCCGTAGCCAGCCATAAAGGCGAGCGCCGTCTCAAAGAAATCCAGCCGGCCGAGTGCAGGGAACTCATCGAGCATCAGCAGCAATTCGCGCTTGCGCTCGATGCCATCGGAACCATCAAGGGACTCGGTGAGCCGGCGGCCGATCTGGTTGAGGATCAGGCGCACGAGTGGCTTGGTCCGGCTTATGTCCGAAGGCGGCACCACCAGGTACAACGACACCGGCCGTTCAGCGGAAATCAGATCGGCGATGCGCCAGTCGCAGCGCGACGTGACCGCGGCTACCGTGGGGTCGCGGTAGAGGCCCAAGAACGACATGGCGGTGGACAACACGCCCGACCGCTCGTTGTCCGACTTGTTGAGCACTTCGCGCGCGGCTGAGGCGACGACGGGATGCGGCGCATCCCCTTGGTGTTTCGTCGTCATCATCCGGTGCAACGTCAGCTCGAATGGGCAAGCCGGGTCGGACAGGAAGTTGGCGACACCGCGCAGCGTCTTGTCTTCGCCTGCATAGAGCACATGCAGGATCGCGCCGACCAGCAGTGCATGGCTGGTCTTCTCCCAATGGTTGCGTTTCTCCAACGCACCTTCGGGATCGACCAAGATATCCGCAATGTTTTGCACGTCGCGGACTTCATGCACGCCGCGTCGCACTTCCAGCAGCGGGTTGTAGGCGGCGGATGCCGGGTCAGTGGGGTTGAACAGCAGGCAATGGGAGAACAGCGAGCGCCAGCCGGCGGTCAGCTTCCAGTTCTCGCCCTTGATGTCGTGAATGACTACCGACGAAAGCCAGGACAGCAGCGTCGGGATCACCATGCTGACCCCCTTGCCGGTGCGCGTAGGGGCAAACGCGATGATGTGTTCGGGGCCGAGGTGCCGCAGGTAGTAGCGAAGCCTGCCCAGCATCCGGCCCAGGAAGACGCCTGCGGTCTGCGTCAAACCGGCGTGCTTGATTTCCTCGTCAGTCGCCCAGCGTGCCGAACCGTAGGTCGTGACCAGGCGCGATTGCCGCGAGCGCCACACCGACATGGCGATGGCGACGGCCACGGCCACCAAACCACTGCCGCCAGCGATGGCCCCACCGATGTCGAAGACATGCGGCGCATAGGCATCGAAGAAGAACCACCACTCGAACAGCCGCCAGGGGTGATAGACCGGCGTTCCAAAGAGGTCAAACCACGGCGAGCCAAGGCGTACTTGATAGCCCAGGGCGGCGGCTGTCCATTGCGTTGCACTCCATACGCCGGCGATCACGATGCCGAAGACGGCGGTGATCTGCCCAAACAGCACGCCCTGAGCTTGCATTGACTGGCCTCCGATGTTCCTGCGCTATTCCTCTTTCAGAAACGGCACAAGGACGTGCCGCATAGCGCGAGGATCAGTGCCGGGTCAGTGCCGGTCAAAGCCTGTTATCGGAAGCAAGGTGATGAAAAAAGCAATGTTTCGGGCTACGAAGAACCCAGTAAAAACGCCGCAGGCGCGAGCGGGCTGCGGCGTGTTGACAAAGAAGGACAGGACTTTTTGCCGAAGGACTACCGATCAGAATTTCGGCGATGTTTCCGATGGCGTGTAGGGCGTCTTTCCATCGCCATAGAACCGCCGGCGCGTGGCTTCAGCGACTCGATTGCAAAGCACGTCACCAAGCGTCACGCGGTCGGTCTTGCATTGCTGTCTCAGTTCCTTCAACCATACCGGATCGGCAGCCAGTTCATCCACGGTGGGCACGCTGGCCTGCTTGGGTGTGTCCGACGGGCCGCAAGCAGTCAACAGCAGAACCAGCAGGAGCCAGAAAGATTTCTTCATAGCTCGATTTCCTCCTGGGGATCAGGTTCGGGCGGCAAAGCGGGCCTAGTGCCTTCGGGCAAGTCGATGGCCTGCACCCGCTCGATGAACCGGGACAGCACTTCCGAAACTTCGCCTTCGCGCCGCAGCAGGTAGGTCGTCAGCATAGGCGAACGTCCGACCAAGGGACGGGCTACCACGCCAGACTCCCGACTTGCCGTGATGTGCGGGCCGCCGGCCAGCCCCAAGGCGAAGCCGGCCGACACTACGATCATCATCAGCTCGAACGAAGCGACGCGCTCAACCACCAGTGGTTCTCTGTCAGAGCGACGTAGCACACGTTCGACCTGCCGCGCGTGACCTTCGCATGTCAATGGATCGCATAACACCAATGGGAATTGCAGAACTTCGTCCAGTGGGATGCGCTTGTGCTTGAGCAGATGGTGCCGGGCGGGAACTGCCACCATCAACGGATCACTCCATACAGCTTCTGCAGCCACGCCTTCACCCACTTCATCCGACTGCGCGAAGCCTACGTCGTACAGATCGTCTTGCAGCCCCTTTATCTGCTGCGATAGCGGCACCTGGAACAGCCGAATATCTACCTCGGGTTCCTCCTGCCGGCACATTGCCAATAAGGCCGGCAGGCGCGACGGCGTGATGCCGTCGGACAATGCAATGCGCAACTGCCCATGGAAGCCATTGGCCGCTGCTTTCACGCTGTCGCGGGCTTGCTGCAAGGCCGTGAAAACGCGAGGCACATGCTCAAGAAAAAGCTTCCCCGCCGGTGTCAGTCGTGTGCTTCGGCTGGTGCGGACGAACAATTTTTCACCGAGGTCATCTTCCAACTCCTTAATGGTGCGCGATAGCGGAGATTGCTCAATGTGCAGTCGCTCGGCAGCGCGGGCGAAGTGGAGTTCTTCCGCCACCGCCAGAAAACAGCGCAAATGACGTAATTCCATAGCTGACCGCCTTGATAATTCATGCACTCGATGATGAATCAACTGTTCATCACGGTTCGCCTTCCGCGATCACCTCATCGATTTTTTCGCGATCATTTCTTGCTGGAAGTTCCCGGTTGACGAGCCAAAGCGCGAGGCCGATCAGTACTCCTCCCGCAGCCTGCATCCAGGAAATTGCCGTGCCCAAGATGAAATACGCAAGGATGACCGTGAAGAGCGGGGCCAGGAACAGAAATCCGCTAGTCCTCGTTGCTCCACCTCTTTTCAGAGCCACGAACCAGAGGCCAAATGAGCCTGTTGACGCGGGGATGGAAAGCCAGAGAAACCAAGCCCATTGCTCTCGCGTCACACCGCTCGGCCATTGTTCGCCATCGAGATAGGCGATGGCCAAGATGGCGATCGCGCCCACCAGCATTTGCCAGAAACTCAAGGCCCAGGATGAGAGCGGCAACGCTGCCCGCTTATTGATGAGCGTCGCGCTTGCCCAGCAAAGCGCAGAGACGATGCCGATGATCTCGCCAGCCAGCGTCATCCCGCCAGAAAACATGGATGGGCTGACACCAATGGCAAGCGCAACACCGACAACGCCAAGAAGCAACCCGACGAGCCTCGCTCGGTGCAGGCTTTCGCCAAGAAAGATGCGACCCAGGACAGCAACCCAGATGGGATTGGTGAAAAGCAGGATGGCCGCGGTCGATGCGGAGATGAACTGCATGGCCCAGAACAGCAGCCCCATGACGGCGGCTGTCTGAAGCAAGCCAATCAGGATCACCAGTGCAACATCACGCAGCCCTGCTTTGGCTGGCAGGAGCGCGGCCACAATATTTCGCTCGCCCGCCAGCACCAGCGGCAAGGTCGCCAAGGCTGCGACAAGGAAGCGCCACCCGACCAGGATCATCGGCGTGAAGCCCTGCTGTAGCAGAATTTTTCCTGCGACGAAGCTGGACCCCATCAAGAAGGTCGATGCGAAAAGCGTGACAAGAAAGCCAGCCTGGCTGGATGCAGGAGCGTGTGAATTTCGTGCCATCAGCGTGTCCCCTGTTGGGAGCTTGTAAATTCCGAGATACGGGAAGCCAATGCTTCCGGCACATCCTCTGGCAGGAAATGCCCAGCCTCATCGAATACTTTGATTTGGGCATTGGGCATCTTTCCGCTCAATCGCTCTGCAAAGTGCAACGGCTGGAATGAGTCGAGCCTGCCCCAGACAAGGAGCGTGGGCACGGCCAACTTCTCGACGTCTTCCATGCGCGAGGAAAGCTCTTCTGTCCTCAACGCCCGGGCTGCACGCAGGTATGCGTGCCTCCCGTCGATGCCATGGAACGGACGCTCATAGGCATCAACCAGTTCAGCGGTAACTCGATCGGTATGGAACATGCCTCGTGAAAAGCCTTTCGCCAGGCCTTTCTTCAGATCGAAATCTGCTGCGCGAAGGATTTCGTCCCAAGCCGGCTCCTTCAAGCGGGCAATCCCTGGCTCTGGAAACGAGTCATAGAGGATGGAGTCGATCAAAACGAGGCGATTCAGAATTTCGGGATGGTTGATGGCCACGAGCTGGGCAATCCCACCTCCGATGTCGTGGCCCACTATGGTCGCGCGCTTCCACCCCAGGGCCGAAAGCGCCTGAAAGATGATTTCGGACTGCGCCTGGATTCCAAGGTCCGCGTCCGAAGGCTTGTCGGAATCGCCATAGCCGAGAAGGTCGATCGCAAGCACTTCATGGCCTGATGCGGCGAGAAGCGGCATGACGTTGCGCCAAAGATGGCGGCTCGTGGGAATGCCGTGAACAAGGGCGATGGCACTCCCGTGGCCCTGGCGCGTGTAGGCGATGCGGTAACCGGCCACGTCAAGAAAGCCATTTTCAAGATTTTCGTTATTCATGGCGCTGCGCCCCATCCGCATGAACCGCAAGGATTTCGCAAACCACTGAATTTCGCGGAGTGGGCACGCCGAGCCGTCGGCCTCTGCTGCTGACGTCGCCGCTGAGCCACTGCACTTCCAGCCGGTTTCCGCGTTCCAGGTCGCGCAGCATGGAAGCGGTCATGTCGGCGGGTAGCTGGTCGCAGAAGCGAAGTCGGTCCAGGGCAAAGTCGGCGGCGAGGTTGACGCCTTCGGCCCGGCCGACGTCCACCACCTCCTGCATGACGCCTTCGAGCAACTTGCGGGAGGCCAAATTACTGCGCACCACGCCTATCGGGCACCGCGTGGACGCGGTGGTCGCCGACAGCCCAACCAGGAAGACGAACTTCTCCCAGATCACTCTGGCGATGTCGTCGCTGATTTCGGCATCAATCCCCGACTGGATGCAGGCCCGATGGAAGCGCTCGATACGCGCGCTGCGATGGCCGCCGTACTCGCCAAAGACCAGCTTCTGCAAGTTGTTGGCATGACCGATGACGCCCGGGGCCTCGATGGTTGCCGCGATGTAGCAGACGCCACCTGCTACCGGCCTTTCTCCGAGCGTGGCTCTCAGCAATTCGTCCTTGATCACCCCGTTCTGGAACGAGATCACCATCGTTTCGGGGCCGATCAGCGGCTTGATCGCTTTGGCGGCCGTCTCGGTATCCCAAAGCTTGACACCGAACAGAACGACATCGACTAGCCCGACGTCCGACGGCGTGTCGGTTGCTCTGGGCGTGGGGACATGCATGTTCCCAAGCGGACTATGCACAGTGAGGCCTTGGGACTTGAAGGCAGCTAGGTGAGCCCCTCTGGCAATGAAGCTGACGTCGTTGCCTCCGAGGGCCAGTTTGGCCCCGAAATAGCCACCTACGCCTCCGGTGCCCATGATCGCGATCTTCATCCACGGCTCCATTGTTGAATATGAATTCAAGAAAATTCTAGCTTTAATAACCATCCATGGCAATGTATGCTTGAGTCTTGTGAGAATTCTTGATTGATGAATCATCAATAAGCCATGGGCCGAATACGAAACTTTGACCGCGATGCGGTGCTTGAGAGCGCGGTGGATGTCTTCTGGGAGCGGGGCTATGACGGGGCAGGCATGCAGGAGATCTGCCGGGTCACCGGGCTCAACCCGGGCAGCGTCTACGCCGCCTTCGGTGACAAGCACGGCCTCTTCATCGAGGCTTTGAAGAGCTACATGACGTCCATGTCGCGAGAGACGATCGCGCGCCTGAACAGCAATCCGTCCGGCCGGGCCGGGATTGCCGACTACTACGCGGCGCTCATCGAGGCGATGCTGGGCGGCAAACGGCGCTGGGGATGCCTTGTGACGAACTCGATCGTCGAGTTCGCCATGAACGATCCGCAGATCAGCGAAGCCTTCCAACTCCACCTGGCCAGGCTAGAAACGGCCTTATCTGGTGCGATCGAGCGGGCAAAGCAAGCGGGAGAACTATCGCGGGACGTCGATGCGGCCGAAGCGGCCGTATTTCTCGTATGCACGACGCAAGGACTCAATGTCCTGGCCAAGACCCGGCCCGACCGGCGCACGCTGGAGGCGATCACGCGGCATGCGTTCGCGGCGGTTGGATTCAAGGCCTGAATAGCCATCGGCCCAAGTCGCAGTAGGTGCGCTGCCGCGAGTTCGGCACACCGAGATCGAGGGATAGGCATGTCCCGGTAGGGCGCTCAATGCGGTGACGGGGAACCCGAATCCCAGCCCACGCGCAATCCTCCCCAGAACGCCTTGCTCATGCTGCCGTCGAAAACATCAAAAACTAATCGCCGCGATCCCTGTTAGTACGATCACCGCTCCGACTATGCGGCGTGCGAGATGACCCTCACGAAAGAGCCTGTACGCGAAGAGAGAGCCGATGATGATGGACGACTCACGCAGAGGGGCGACCAGCGCGAGCGGTGCCGTCAGCATGGCGGTTAGCACGAGGATGTAGGCCAGAGGAGAGAATACGGCCACTATAAAAATAGGCACGGCATCAGCACGGATAACTGTGTGAATGTGATGCCACCGGCGCAGTGCGCTTGGAGTCAGGATCAGGGTTTGCAGAAGCAGTGTGCCAGCGTAGTAGCTCACGGGCGCCAAATGCAGCGACGTGACCGCGTAGCTGTCCCAGACGGTATAGCTTGCGATGGTGGCCCCCGTAGCACCTCCCCAAAACATCCCCTGGAGCGGGCGGCGGCTTCCGCTTCCAAAAGGGTTGCCGGTAACGACGAGGATGCCTGAGACGACGAGGAGCGCGCCGAAAAGCGCGACGAAGGAGAGCCGCTCCCCCAAAAGAAAAATCGCAAACAGCATCGTCAGTACCGGCCCTGTGCCACGGGCGATCGGGTAAACCACCCCGAGTTCGGCACGATCGTAGCCAGCCTGCAAGGTCAGGGAATACGCAATGTGCAATGCCGCCGAAACGGCCGCTCCCACCCCGAGCCGCCAATCGATCGCCCCTTGGTCCTGAACCATAAGAACGAGACCGACCGGGACCCACAGCAGCGTCGAAGCACAGCTATAAGCCCAGACGAACAGTAAAGTGTCTCCCCGCTTGTACTTCGATGCCAGGTTCCACACCGCATGGGCTACCGCTGCGGCGAGAACCATTGCGATGGTGCCGGGCTGCATCAGGAAATGTCGGGAAGATCGATGCCCGCCCGCTCCGCCAAGCGGGTCCGCTCTTGATCGCGCAGCGCCAGGGATGCGACCAACGCATCGATAACGACGAGCTGAGCCAATCGACTGCCCGCAGCGGCCATCTGTGCCGGTAGTGGTACGCCGCCGACGACAAGCGCGACGTCGGCGAGGGTCGCCAGGGGCGTGTCGTACTGATTGGTGACGGCGATCAGCGAGGCGCCAGCCGAGGATGCCGCATCGGCGACGGCTAGCGTTGAAGACGTGCGGCCGGTCGAGCTGACCGCGATGACGACGTCTTCTGCGCCCAGGAGCCGTGCCGCGATCATGGCCGACAAATGATCCGTGATGCCCACGGTCATCACGCCGATCGTACGCAGACGGAAGACCGCATCGGCGGCAACCGTCGAGGAAGGTCCAGCACCGAAGGCAAACACCTGGCGCGCGCGCTGGATCAAGCCGACGGCTTTATCAAGCGCAGAGAGTTCGATGGCCCCACTGAGCGCGGTCAGTGCATCGGTACCAGCACGAATGGATGTTTCGAGCACTGAGGCTGACGTCGCATCCTCGGCGAGTGCTTCAGGAGGCGCGAAGAACCGGGCTGTGCCGCGAGCACGCGCGATCTCGATCTTCAGCTCGGTAAACCCGCTGAACCCGAGCGCACGCGCAGCGCGGATCACTGTCGGCGGAGAAACGCCGGCACGGGCGGCAACCTCGGCGGTCGTGCTTGCTCCAAAAAACAAAGGATCGGTGAGCAGGAGATCGACAACTTTCGCCTCGCTTGCGGCTAGGTCGCCGCTTCGGGCTTGAATGCTGCCGATCCATTGCCGCAACCGGTGCTCGCTCTCTGAAACGCTATTACCAAATTCATTTTTCATGTGTAATATATTACATTCGCCACGTGGAGGGCACAACCACCACGTGGGCAGATGCTGTTAAAGGAGTCCGCTTTCATGAATCCCGAAATCAACCCTGGCGTCGCTGTCGTCGGTCCCGGTGCCATTGGCACCACGATCGCAGCGGCGCTACACGAGGTCGGCCGCACGCCGTTGCTGTGTGGACGTAGCCCCCGCGATCACCTGACCCTGCAAGATGGCGACCGCTTTATCACCGTACCTGGCCCGGTTCGGACGAATCCGACACAAATCGCTCGCACGGCTGATCTTGTCTTTTTGGCAGTCAAGGCAACACAAATCGAGGCGGCAGCAGCATGGCTCGCGGTGTTGGTCGGGCCGGAAACAGTGGTGTGCGTTTTGCAGAACGGGATCGAACAGTTGGATAGAGTTCGCCCATACTCGCCACACGGGCAAATCGTTCCTGCCGTCGTGTGGTTCCCTGCGCAGGCGCAATCCGACGGCTCGGTCCGCTTGCGTGGCGAAGCGCGCCTCAGCCTGCCAGACACGTCAGCTTCCCGCGTAGTGGCCGCAGCGCTGCAAGGCACACGGTGCGCCGTAGATTTGGCCGCGAACTTCAGCTCGCTGGCTTGGCGCAAGCTGATGCAAAACGCGGTGGCTGGCCTCATGGCACTCACGCACCGTCGTTCAGGCATGTTCGGTCGCGCTGATATCGCCAGACTTACGCTGGCTTATTTGCAGGAATGCCTGACCGTGGCACGTGCCGAGGGCGCTGAACTCGGCGACGAAGTGCCGCAAGAGATCCTCGGCAAGTTCCGGGCGGCGCCCACAGACATGAGCACCTCCATCCTCACGGATCGAGAAGCTGGCCGACCGCTCGAATGGGATATCCGCAACGGCGTCATTGCGCGTCGCGGCCAGGTTCACGGCATTCCGACCCCGATCAGCGACATCCTGGTGCCACTTCTTGCGGCTGCGAGCGACGGCCCAGGTTGACCCTAGAGTCGATGATCGCGCTGTTATTTCTCTTCTTTCTCGCCCTCGGTGCTGGCGTGCTCAGCGGCGTCGTCGGCACCGGCTCGTCGCTCATCATGCTGCCCGTCCTCGTCACGCTGTACGGGCCACGGATCGCTGTACCTGTTATGGCGATTGCGTCCTTGTTCGGCAACATCGGGCGGGTGATTGCCTGGTGGCACGAGATCCGTTGGCGGCCGGTGTTCGCCTATTCGTTGGCGGGAGTTCCTGCGGCTGTGCTCGGGGCGCATACGCTGCTGACGATTTCTCCTGCCACTGTGGACGTGGTTCTGGCAGCTTTCTTCCTTGCGATGATCCCGCTGCGTCGCCTCATCAGACGATCGAACCTCCATCTGAACCTCTGGCACATGAGTTTTGCCGGGGCAATTGTCGGGTTCCTGACCGGATTCGTGCTGTCCACCGGGCCGCTCAGCGTGCCGGTATTCACCGGGTACGGAATGAGTGGCGGTGCATTTCTGGGATCGGAGGCGGCAAGCGCTATCCTGCTCTATGCCGGCAAGCTTGGTACGTTTGGTGCGTCAGGCGTACTTACGCGGCCCGTCATCGCACGTGGACTTGCCATCGGCATCGCATTGCTCGTCGGTTCAATGATTGCGAAACGTCTCGTCCAGCGACTCCAGACGCATACATTCGAGCTTCTCATCGATGCGGTTCTCGTCGCTGGGGCGGCAGGAATGATCCTCTCCCTCAACGGATGAGCGGAAGCGGAAAAGGTGTAATCGCTCGCTTAAATTCACGCCGTTTCAACCAACAGTTGGCCCACGTTGCCGCCCGATCTCCCACGACACGCCACCGCTGCGTACTGTTGCGGCAAGCTGCTGCCCTAGCCGCTGCTCAATCACCGGCCGCCACGGCACCAGGCTGAAACTCTTGCCCTCATCGAGCATCGCATAGCGCCCGCTCGCCAGCATGACCGAGCGCCGGTAGATGCCAGCCACGCGCTGCCCGTCCGCCGACGGGCGATGCTCCAGGCCGGTTTCGGTGGCAATGTCCTTGGCGGCTTGTGCCAGTTCCCGATTGCGCAGCGTGCCCAGCAGGTTCCGGGCGAGGATCACACGCTGCCCGCGCCGCTCGGCCAGCCCCTGTTCGGCCAGAAAGTCTGCGCGCTGTTGCAGGGTGTTCTTGACCTCGCCACCAAATCCCAGGTCGCCCAGCCCTCGGCTGCCGCCGATCAATTGCTGGTCAAGCCAGGTCGCACCGATGACGCGGGCCTGCCGCTCGATGGGCAGGTGCGATTTCAGCTCCACCGCCACGCCACCCAGGCGCTGCGCGTCGTACTGGCGGCCACGCTCGGCCAGGTCGTCCGGCACCTTCCATAGCCCTTCGGCCACGCGCTCGACGATGCCGGCCCGGCGCAGGGCTTCCAGCCGCCGGACGTGGGCTGCGACGACTTCCTGCGGGTCGCGTCCGGGCTTGGCCCGGCCCTGTTCGATGGCCAGGTGATGATCGGCGCGGTACAGGCCATCGCTCGCCAGCGCGGCAATGTTCTTGTCGGCGGCGCGCACGTCGGCTGAACCCTTCACTTCCACCACCGCACCCGTGGGGTAGTTCGCCAGCTCGTCGCGGGCATTGAGCCCGACATAGTGGGCCTTGCCGTCCACGCCGTCGATGACCAGATAGCCCCGGTCGCGCAACTCGTCGGCCAGGCCCTTCGCAGCCACGCGGCCGAGGATGCTGCGGCCACTTCCATCGTCATTCTGGCCCGGCTCGAACACCGCCAGCTCGCGCGGCTCGCCGCGCATGGCGCGCTGCATGGTGCGGATGATGTCGCCGCGCTCGCCCAAGGCGCGCAAGGTCTTCTCGGCGTCCGTATGGACGGCCCAGGTGCCGGGCTGGGTCTCGTCGGCAAGGCCCAGGCGCTGCAAGCGTTGCAGACGGCCGATCAGCAGCAGGCGCTGGCGTTGCAGTCGGGGCTCGTTGAAGCGTTCGATCTGCATCCGGCCATCCTCGCCGGCCTCACGTTGCAGCGTGCGGTCGAGGCTCGTCCACCGCTCCTGTTCCACCTCGCGCCCCAAGATCTGCTGGATCTCCAGTTCGGTGCGCGGCCCCAGCCATTCCGTCGCCAACTCGGCGGCCCGATGGCGGAAGCCGTGGGCGATGTAGTCGCCGGCGATGATGAGGTCTTTGCCGGCGTCGTCGCGCCCGCGCACGATCAGGTGGGTGTGCGGGTTGTCGGTGTTCCAGTGATCGACCGCCACCCAATCCAGGCGCGTGCCCAGGTCGGCTTCCATCCGGTTCACCAGATGCCGGGTATAGGTGCGCAGATCGTCCAGCTCGGCGCCGTCCTCCGGGGAGACGATGAAGCGGAAATGGTGCCGGTTGTCGGCAGCTCGCTCCTTGAAGGCATCCAGGTCGGCTTCGTCGGTCTGCGGCCCATAGGCCCGGCCCGGTTCGCCATCGCGCCCGGCGCCGTCGCGCTCGATGTAGCGCAGATGCTTGGCGAGCGATTGCGGGCTGGCGTTGCGTTGATTGACGAGCAGGGTCTTGATCGTCACGCGCCGCGACATGGGCGTCAGCTTCCCCCCGGCGAAGCGCGCTGCCGTGTGGCCGCGCCCTAGGCGCGAGCCCGGACGCTGGCCGGCGCGTGCGGCGTTGCCACCGGCTGAGGAATGGCGCATCGAGGGCTTGCCGCCGCTGGCCTTGCTAGCCTGCTTGAGCACCTTGGAAAAGAAGCTCTGGCCCTGGCCTTGGCCCCGGTTCTTCGGGGCGCTGGGGCGCGCGCGGAAATCGTCATCGCGGCGGTCGCTCATGGCTGCGCTCCCTGCAAGCTCTGCTGTATCCGGTCGTGCGAAGCACGCGGACACGCCTGCATTGGCGCGACCTTCGCGCCCCACGCGGCACGGGGGCCCATCCGCTCCGTGCCGCGCCACCCCCATGTGCAGACAGGCTTTCGACGCGGCCCGGTGCCGCGTCCTTTTGTCTTGCCTTCCGCCTTTGCCTTCCGCTGTCGCTCCAGGCACCGGAGGCCCGGCGACGCTGCTGCGTGAGCAGCCAGCGCGCCGACGAACACGCGAACCGACGCGATGAAGGCCACAGGCCGAGCGCGTTCAAGGCAAGACGCCTGCACGTTGGACGGCTGCGCCGGATGCGGCGCGACGTGCGGTGCGAATGCACCGGCACGGCAGGCGCGGCGACACGGCAGCAGCCAGCGGAACGACATGCCCGATGGCACGCCGGAGCGCAGCGAATCGGCGGCCATCATTGGCGTGTCTCCAGCCAGATCGGGTGCGCAACGCCGATCACGGCGGATGCGCTGACCGGGCCGAAATACCGACTGTCGAAGGACGCCGGATTGGTCACACTGAGCAGGAACAGTTCGTCCGGTTCAAGGCGGCGGCAAAGCTGCAAGGACGGCAGCGCCCGGCCCAGCCGGTCGACGGGCAGCACGGCGGCCGAAGGCACGCCGTCGATGCGTACCTGCCCGGCGACAATGCAGACGTGTTGCGGCGCGACCGCGCCCACACGTTTGAGCAGCGGAACGCGCGTCGGCAGGTAGCCGCGCTGCTCGGCGAGCGCGGCGGCCGTAGCCGGAAGCGGCACCAGAACGATGCTGTCCACGGACAACGGACGTGGCAGCGAGACGGTGCGCGGGTTGAACGGTTCGACGCGATACCAGCCGACCGCCACGCTGTCGGATGGGTTGTAGGTCAGACGCGGCAGCGGCGACACGAAAGCCGCCCAGGCCAGCGCAGCGAAGCCGATGGCGGCCAGTGTCGCCACGACGATGCGAGCGCGCAGGCGCGAGCGAGGACGCGGCGCGGTGCCTGCGGTGCGGGCCGTGCTGGTTGGGACGGTCATGGCAACACCTTCCCGGTCTGCCAGGCCGCGTGCCGCTCAGCGGTGTAGTCTGGCAGCGCAAGGCGCGCCGCCAGACGGTTGCCCAGCGTGCGCCAGTACGCGGGCGACACGTCGATGGCGGCGATGCCCAGCGCCTCGATGGCGTCGATGCGTTCCAGCACGGCGCGCACGTTGGCATCGCCTTCGGCATGCAGCAGCAGGCGCGCCCCCGGCTGCACGCCGGCAATGCGCTGCATGGCGTCCAGTGGCGTGCACGCCTGCATCACCATGAGCTGCCAGCGGATCGTGCCGTAGTCGTTGGCCTGCCAGCGGATGCGGCAGAGCATCGCGCCCGGCAGGAACACCGCGCAGCGCCGCCAGCGGTCGAGCTGGAGCGTGCGCGCCGGTTCTCCGAAGCGCAGGTAGAGCTTGAAACGGGCCTCGATGTAGGCCAGCGAAACGCGCGTCAGCGGCACGTTGTCGGCCTGTCCGGCGAGTGCTGCGGGATGTGGCGGCAGCGCAGCCGTGGCCGCGCTAGCGGCAGGCGAAGCGGATGCCGTCATGGTGTGTTCTCCCTGTGGTTCTCGGGAAACTCCCGCTCCAGCAGGCCGCGCAGCAGATCGGCCACGGTCACGCCTTGCGTGAAGGCTGATACCTTGATGCGCGCCCGCATGGCGGGTGTGATGTCGAGGGTCAGGCGCGCGGTGTAGAGGTCGCCTTTGCTCAGCGCATCGGCGTCGCCCTGGCGAATCCACGCCTCGGCGTGTGGATTCGCGGGCGGACGTGCGCCGATGCCGACGCGCTTGCCCGTGCGTTTGCTGCTGGGTGGCTGCTGCGCTGTCATGTCGGCCACCGCAGCAGTTCGTCCACCAGGGCCGTGATTTCGCGGGCGGCGGCGCTGTCGGGCGCTGTCTCGCGTGCGAGCCGGCCAGCGGCCACGCTGTCGGCGAACACGATGCGCTGATGCACTTCCGAGTGCAGCGCGGGCAGCGGCTGTTCTGCCAGGGATTGCCGCGCCTCACGGCCGATGATGGTGGTACTGACGCGCCGGTTGATGACGAAGGCTGCGCGGAGCAGCGGACGAAACACCTGCGCTTCGCGGATCAGCGCCACCATCTCTGCGCTGGCCCACACGTCATAGGGGCTGGGCTGCACCGGGATCAGCACACGCTCGGCCGCCAGCAGCGCGGAGCGCGCCAAGGCGGCAATCCTGGGTGACCCATCAATGACGACGTGATCGGCCCGCCTGGCGAGTTCTGGCGCTTCCTGATGCAGCGTTTCGCGGGCCAGGCCCACGGCGCTGAACAGCCGTGGCAAGCCTTGCTGGCTGCGGCGCAGCGTCCAGTCCAGTGAGGAACCCTGCGGGTCGGCATCGAGCAGGACGACATGCTGGCTGCGCAGTGCCAGTTCGCCCGCGATGTGCGTGGCGAGCGTAGTCTTACCGACACCGCCTTTCTGGTTGAGCAGAGCGAGGATCATGGCGCGGCCCTCCCTGCTGGAAAGCCGGTCTTTCGCTCCTGCGTTTGGTGCCGTTGGGTGGTTGTCCACCGAAACGGAGCGCTTCTACTAAAAGTTATGTATTTACTGTTAGGGAAGTTAAGGGACGCGAAAACCCAATGCTGGCGCGGGTTTGCGGCCGATTTTGTTGCCTGATAGCACGAGGATTTGTTGCCTGATAGCACGAGCCTCCTGTTGCTTGATAGCACGAGTGAATTAACAGGTTTTCCCAGACTTATCCCCGTGCCGTGGGCGGCACGGGCCGGAAGGTCAGCAGCTCGGTTTTCTCGCCGGGCATCCGCTCGATGCCCAGGAAGTAGCCGGGCAACGACTGCCGCGCCACCAGCGCACGCAGGTCGGCGGCGAAGTCGTAGAAGCGCGCCACGCTGCCCGACTTGCGGTACAGGTGCTGGAAATCGAATTGCCAGCCGTGCTCCTGCCGGCCGCCATGCTTGCGCACCAGCCGGTACAGCCACCGCTCGATGCCGCCCGTGAGCCGGAAGTACGTCGGGTCGATGGTCAGCACCAGGGCGGCGTCCACCACGCCCGCATAGAACCAGTCCGGCAGGATCAATTCGATGCCCAGCGGCGTGCCGCTGGCGTCGGCCAGCTCCTTCCACTCGTTGATCCACGAGAAGCGGTGCAGCCGCCTTCCCGTGGTTTCGCGGATGGACGTGGCCACCGTGGTCGATTGCAGGCGATCCAGTGCCGCTTTGAGGCGCTGGTAGTCGCGCAGCGACGTGCCGCGCCCGATGAAGCGCAGGATCTCGTAGGGGCGCACCTGCATCAGCCGCGAGGTCGGGATGCCCGCATCGCGGGCTTCCACGATCTGGCTGGCGGCCCAGATCAGGATGTCGGCATCCCAGATCGTGGCGATGCCGTGCTCCTGCGTGCCCTCCACGCGGATGGTGATGCCGCCCGCTCGGAAGTCGATCGGCGCGGTACGCCGCGACTTCGCCAGCGAGAAGAACGGAAAGGCCATCAAATCCTGGCTGTCGCGCGGCGCCATGTCGCCCGGCAGCGCGCGGAACAGGTCGAGCTGTTCGCGCTGCTGCACTGGTCGCTGCCGCAGGGGCAGCGATGGGCTGGACATGGCGATGGCCACCGGCGAGCCAGAAATCAGCGGCCGTCACGGTAGTCGCCCGCATGCCGCTCGGCATATTCCGGGTCGGAAGTCGCCGCGTAGCTGCGCGCATCGGCCCAGGCATCGAGGTCGCTCACGGCGTACATGACGCGGCGGCCGAACTTGCGGAATTTCGGGCCACCGCCGGTCACGCGCTGTTTCTCCAGCGTGCGCGGCGACAGGCGCAGGTAGTCGGCGGCTTCGTCGTTGGTGAGATAGCGTTGGGGCTGCGCGGGCGCAGCGACAGCAGCGGCGGCAGGCCGCAAGGGAGCGGGTCGCATGGGAAGTACCTCCATCAAGCCCGGCCACACCACGCGGCCGGATAGAGGCACTTTCAAGAAAGCGGGGCTTCTTGCTAAGGGACGAATTGCAGGACTGCAAAACGTCCCCCTTACTGCGATGCAACTGGCGGAAGCTGCGCCAGGCTGCGATAGCCGCCGCGCATCAGCGCCTCGCCACGGCGCACCAGCCGCCGCACGCGGGCACGCAAGGCGCTGTCCTTGTGCCAGTCGGCGGCGACGGCATCGGCACCGAACAGCCCTTCGGCCACTTCGCGCAAGGACGCGCCCGCCAGGGTCGCGTCGAGCGCTTGCAAGGTGTGCAGCTCCAATAGCGCAGCCGTTGTTGGACGCTCTCGGGTCGTCACCTCAGGCGGGGCCTCCGGTAATCTAGTCAGCTTGTTCAACTGAGCAACCAGTGCGTGGTAGCGGGCGCATGGCAGTGCGCAGGCGCGGATGGCATAGGCGTAAGCCACACCGTCTGCCAGACTGGGTGCGAGCGCGAAGCGCAGGCAGCATCCAGGCCATCGCGCCACCAGCACTAGGCGTTTGCCGTCGTGAATCAGGTGTTTGGTGCCTGGAATGCGCCAGAACTCGAACACCACCGCATCGGGTGGCGGGTCGGCGTCTGGGTAGAGCTGCACCACGGCATCGTGATCGGGGAACCAGGCCGGATGCGCGTCCCGCGCATCCAGAGCCGGGTCTTCCAGCAGGCGTAGCCCCCAGCGCTCGGCAGCATCTGGCCTGCGACGACGGCGCAGCCAGTCGAGCCGGTAATCAGGATTGCGGCGCAGGTACTCCCAAGCCAGGGCTGGGCCATCGAGATGCAGCGTGTAAAGATACGCGGCGGTCGGATACCAGTGCTCGTGGTGTTCGGCGCTCGGGTCTGCCATGACGCAACCTCCTGTCGGACAGCAGGAACGTCGCCACGGGCGTGAAGAAGGCAAACTACGGCGTCATCGGCAAACCGTCATGGATGGCTGGGTAAACTGGCAGTGTCAAGACCGATTGGCTCCGAAGCGTTGCGTGGTTCGTCCGAATGCGACGACCGCGCAACCCGAAAATGGTACGCGGCATCGGATACCGTGCCGCAGCCCGCGCCAACCATCATGACTGTTTGCAGCAGGGTCGCACCGCTTCGGTGCAAGAGTGCTGATTCAGACTGTACAGGTCTCGGGTAAGACTGAAATAGTCACAATGCGCCCCGGCCGGCCGGACTGCGCTGACTTTCATCAGTCCGGGATCGCACCGTTCTTCTGCGCCAGGCGGACGTACTCCGACAGCGGGCGCACCGCCTGGAAATAGCGATCCCGCCTCACCGGCAGCTTGCGCGGCCCGACGATGCCCGCCAGGTCGGAGAGCTTGACCGTGCCCAGCGAGGGCATCCCGATACCGAGGTCGATCAGCCCGTAGGCCGTGTCGCTATCCGCAGGATCGAGCGACACCAACAGCCAGGTCACATGCGCGTCGGGGGTGAACAGGCGCACCACAGGCAGCGGGTCGAGGTGTTGGCCAGCGGCGAGCGCCGCGCCGTGGGCCAGCAGCCGGGCGCGTTCGTCGGTGGTGACAAGCGGCAGGGTCATGGCCGGAACCTCCACGAAACCGAGGATGCGCGGATGCGCTTCTGCGTCGAAGCACGGAACCGCCAAACCGTCTCCGTGCTTTCGTGCCCAAGCACGGATGCACAAGCCATCGCATCCGTAGAAGAACGCAAGCGCGGAAGCGGAATTGTAGGAAGCCGGAAAGACACGGATGCGATTCCCCGGTTCCGTCGGGACCCGCACATGCGGATTTCCGCAAAGCACGAAAGCGTGCCTTTTATCCATAAATGAACACTATAGGTTGTAGCTCTATAGGGCGCAATGGGCTGTCATCTTGGTTTTTGTGGGGAAACCAAGTTGGTGACAGCGAAACACTCATTGGCAACGGCAATACGGACAGTCAGGAAGGCGCGAGGCTTGAGCCAGGAAGCGTTCTCCGACGTGTCCAGCCGTACCTATATGAGTACGCTGGAGCGCGACTTGAAGAGCCCGACCATCCACAAGCTGATCGAGCTGTGCGAGGTCATGGAAGTGCATCCGCTGACACTGTTGACACTGGCTTACACTGATGGCGATGAGCGCAAGGTTTCCCATCTGTTGGCGAACGTGCAACAAGAGCTAGCGTCTCTACTTCCCAAGAATGAGGATGCCAAGTCCAAATGATCTATATCGACTCAACGGACGATGCGCTTGATAAACGAGTCAAATCTGTTTGCGCCCCTTTATTCGCTACTGGGCAATTCTTGCACGGCGGTCACAGCGAGACCACTATCAACGCAACAGTGACTTTCATACAGTTTGAGTCCCGTATATATGCAGTGACTTGTCATCATGTTCTTTCAGCGTTTTTGACCGAAGCACTAAGAACTGGACGCCGAATCGTGCCGTCCATCCATTCGGGCCAATCTATTCATCAATTCCATTGGTACGGCCCACAAGGACAATACCGATGGTCATTCCTGAGTTGCCGTGATTTCCCATCTAATGCCAACATTAACGATCAACAAGCACTCTCAGACATGGAGCGCCGGAACATGGAGCGCCCCGATATTGCAATAGCTGAAATAACAAGCGTTTGGCCGGTAATGCAAAATAGTCGAGGTGCAGAGGCGATCAATCTGGATGACTGGACAGAAGCGGACTGGTCATCCATTCAACCGGTGTGGCTGGCCTATGGCTTTCCCGATGGTCACAAATATCGGACAAGCGATAAGGTTGCCGCGCCAATGCCACGTGTGGCGGTTGAACTGGCTTCCTCGACCCCATCATCGGAAAGACCAACTTATACACTCTGCTCGACCTTGGCAGTCGAACATGGTTGGGGGCTCAGCGGCCTCAGTGGCGGCCCCGTATTGGTTGCGCATATCGACGAAGATCTCTATGCGTATGTTGGAATTACATTTGAAGGTGCTCCGAGCGCGAAAGAGCTAGAGGAGAACCCGGAATCGTTCATTGGAAAACGAGACATCGTGCTAAGAGGCTACCACCTGACTCCGAACAACTTTCGGGATTGGCTATTGCAACTGGCATTTGGCGTTGAGCTTTCCTGATATCAGGAAAGCGATATCGCTTGCTACGGTTAATGCGCCCCGCCGCAATGGGCAGGGCGCGGTGGGCGGCCGTCAGGCCGCCTTGGAC
This sequence comes from Delftia sp. WY8, assembly GCF_018437695.1. Classification (NCBI taxonomy): domain Bacteria; kingdom Pseudomonadati; phylum Pseudomonadota; class Betaproteobacteria; order Burkholderiales; family Comamonadaceae; genus Delftia; species Delftia sp. WY8. Next base: position 411,091 of record NZ_CP049795.1, on the reverse strand, counting down.
TTGCTACGCGACCAGATCAGGTCGTGCGTGCCGTTTTCGCCTTCGATCAGGCGGGCATAGACCGTCGCCGGGAACGAAGGGTCGTCGATGGACACGGACAGGTACTCCCGCCCGGCCTCGCTGGTCTTCTTCCACGCCGCGCCGATCTCATGGCCGGCCGCCTGAAGGTGGAAGTCGGGGGCGTTTTCGGTGTCGCCCTTGTCGTTGGGAACCAGCTTGACCTTGACGTTGAGGGTCAGGGTGCGAAGCGTGCCGGTGAAGCCGTCTTTCTCTGCGGTGAAGGTGCCGATGTTTGCCATGATGAATTTCCTTTCGCTTGAACAGGGTTCGCGCCCATCGCGTCCTGTTGTGATCCAACCGGCGGGGGACGGGCTGGCTGCACCGCTTGCGGGCGCAACGCAGTGGAGCGCCTGGAAGCGAAAAGAATTTGTCCCGCGAGGAATGCGCGCAGCGCAGGGGAAATTGTTTTCGCTGGAAGGTTGCAGCCATAGAAGCCCGGCCACCGCCAGGATTCACAAACAGATAGGACGCCTTGGTCCGGCCCGCTCCGAAAGGAACATGGCCGACTCGGCTCCCCGCATGACGGCTTCACCGGCCTGCGCCCTGACACGGGCAAGGACAACACCCGGCGACAAGGTGAAAGCGCCCCTGCCGTAGCTTGCGGCCTGGTGCTTGAGGCGTGGCGTGGAAGCTCCATTGCAGCCGGGCGGCGTGTCGGTGAACCGTCCTTCGTGACGTACAGGCGACGAACCGCCAGCGTCGAGGACGGCACGCTTCCGTGCAACCTGCGGCAGCAAGCCGGGGCGTAGGCCCACAAGTCCCGCCCATTGCGGCGGGTTGCGTTCGGAATGTCGTCGGCGTCATGCGCCGACGCACTGATGGGCTTCGAGGGTTTCCCGCGCACAAGGCCACTTGTGCGCCGCCCCTTCGCCGCCTGCCCGAAGGCGGCGAAGGGGCGTTCTGGCTTTGGGCATTGAAACCGGGCGCGGCCACCGCCGCGCCCGGATTTTTGACCACCAGCCCCAGGGCGGATCCGCCTGGGGCCGATGCTGATGGAACAGCGAAGCGCCCCGGCCAAAGCCGTGGCGCTCGGTGGCGGTGAAGGTCAGGCAGCGAGTGTGTGGCCCTGCTGCTCGTCGGCGTTGTCGATGGCGTCCGGCTCATCGTCCGTCACGGCCTGCGGCGCATCCTGCGCCGTAGTGTCGTCGGTGCCTTCGGCCTTGAAGATAGCAGGCATCCACCCGGTGCCGTCCGCCAGCCGCTCGGCTTCGCTGACAATGTCGGCCTTCTTCAACTTCGCCAACCGGGAAACATGCTCGGGCGCGTAATCTTCCACGGCATCCAGAATCACAGCCTTCGGGATGTGCTGGAAATAGCCTTCGCTGGTGGGCTTCCACCATGCCGCCATATCCAGCCCCACGGCCTGCGCCATTTCTTCGCCCGGTTGCTGCGCCGTGGCGCGAGGCGTCACCACATCCACCGTGGCCGCCACGCACACCGCCAGCAGCCGCACCAGTTCATCCTGCGACTTCGCCAGCAGCACGGCGAACAGTTCGGCGCTGTCCTCCGGCAAGCCTTCGCCTGCTACCTGCTGTAATTCGCGCAACGCCACGGCGGCGGGCAAATCCGGTATGTCCGGGGCAATGCCTTCCAGCCGGTCTTGCACTTTCAGGCTCACGCCCAGCGGCAAGTCGTGACTGTAGTAGCTTCCTTGCAACACGGTCTGCACCATGCCATGCACCAGCGCGGCCAGCGCCACCTGCGGATGCCGTGCCACCTCGATTTGCAGCGCGGCGGTACGGTGGGCGCTCAACCGCTGCGCCAGCTTGTCGGATATGGCGGCGATTTTGGGTTGTCCTTCGTTGTCTCCGTCCTCGCCTGTGTCATCGTTCCCGGCTTCGCCGTCGCTACCGAAACCCTGCCGCAACCGTTCCAAGGTGCGCAGCGCCTTGGCTTCGGCTTCGCGCAGCAGGCCGCGATGCACCACGATCTGGCCTTGCCGGTCGAGCGTGACGATGGCACCGGCTGCGGCTTTGACGTTGGGGCTGTAGTCCAGCAAGGTATCTTCCAGCGCCTGCAACTGTTCGCCCAGGCGGTCGCCTTCCTCCTGCAAGGCTTCTGCCTTCTCCTCGTCGTCTGCTTCCATCGCGGCATCCACCGCTTCGCCAATGGCCTGCATCTTTTCTTGCAGCTTCTCCATGCGCTGCGCTTCCCGCTTGTTGAGGGTGCGGCGTTCTCGCTGCGCACGATGGAAGGCTTGCAGGTCGGCATAAGTGACGCTGGGCGTGGCATCCACCCATGCCCAACCCTCGGCGCGGATGGTGGCGGCATGTTCATCCAGCTTGCTGCGCACCAGCGTTTCCAGCAGCGTGGCATCGGTCAGATACACCCCGGCATCGCCTTCGGCAAACAGGTCGCGGCGAATGCCACCGCCTGCGGCTTGGTAGGCGTCCATCCCGACGAAGCGCACCAGCGGGTGCTGGCCGTCTATCTCACGTTCGGTCAAGCGGTCGCGCAAGGCATGCGGACTACGCTGCCATTCCGGTGCGTCGTAAAACGCGGCTTCCTGCGCGGCGTGGTCGTCGGTGATGGCGAGGGCCATCAACTGGTCAAGGCTCACGGCATCGGCGCGATAGTCGGCCATCAGGCGCGGCGATACGTTGGCGAGTTTCAGACGGCGCTGCACTACCAGCGGCGTGACCGCAAAATCAGCGGCAATGTCTTCGATGGGTCGGCCTTCGGCCACCAGTGCGGCGAAGGCTTCAAACTGGTCTGCCGGGTGCATCGCTTCGCGTTGCACGTTCTCGGTCAGGCTGACGGTGCGGGCGCTGGCATCCTGCACCAGCAGGCAAGGCACCTCCCAGTCCTTCGGAATATGGCGCTTCTTCGCCAGCAGCTTCAAAGCAGCCAGCCTGCGGCCACCGGCCACGACTTCGTAATGCTCGCCATCGCTGGCAAGAATGACGGTCAGGTTTTGCAGCAGCCCCACGCGGGCAATGCTGGCCGCCAGCGCGTCGATGGACTGGCCTGCGGTCTTGCGCACGTTGCGGCGCGAGGGGCGAAGCTGCGACAGCGGCACCAGCAGCAGGTTCTGCGCCTGGGCGGCGCTTTCCAGTGCAGTGGCGATGGCTTGCGTTTCGGTGTGGGTGATAGCGTTCATGGTGATAACTCCTTGCGATGGTGGAATGCAGCAGCGAATGACGCGGCAAGGGTTGCTGCCTGCCCCTGCCGCGCAGGAGAATCAGGCTTTCAACTGGCGCAGGCCGTCGGCCAGCAGCCACAGGGCGCGATTGAGGCGAATATCAGAATCAATGCCTTGCACCGGGCGGGTCTGCTGGCGGCGTCCGTTGGCGCTGCGCCCATGCAAACCGCCCTTGGTCAAGTTCTCTTGGGTACGGTTGAACACGCTCCACAAGTCCGGGCGACGGTCGTCGAAACGGCGCGGCATCAGGATTTGCGATTCGGTGATGGGTGCGGGCTTGTCGGGGTCGTCGTACTTGAGCGACAGCGCGGCGCGGGCGAATACTTCAGCCTCGCCTTCATCCAGCGTGATGGCCTGCATGGATTCGCGGGATTCGAGCGCACGATCAAAACCGTGCAGCACCTGATAGGCACCTTCGATCACTTGCCCTGCTACGTCGCCCTTATGCGGTACGCGCACATCGGCCACGGTGTCGCCGCACACCAGCCCATTGCTGCACACGAAGCGGAACATTCCGGCCAGCATCTGGTAGCTGCTGGTGCCATCGTGCGAGTTCAGCAGGATGATTTCGTTGGCTTCGCCTCGGGCATTGATCTGGCTGGCATGGCGCAGCCGGATCATGTGCTTGGTGTAGTCGCGCCGATCTTCGTGGCGGGTGCGGGTCTGCGTCACCATGAAGGGCTGAAACCCTTCTTTGCGCAGTTCTGTCAGCACCGTGGCGGTGGGGATATAGGCGTAACGCTGGGAACGGCTCTCGTGGGGGGCGTCTGCAAAGATGGACGGGGCCACGCGGTGAATCTGGCCGTCCGACAGCGGGGTATCGCTGCGCAGTACCGGGGAACGTGATGCGAAACGGGATGCGAGTTGCATGATCTTTCTCCTGACGAAAAGGGGTTGCTGTTCAAACCGCACACCGGATTCCTAGATTCGGAGCCCAGCCTTTTGGCTGTTCGGTGCGGTTGGCACGAGGAACCCGGTTGGCCCTGTTGCCACCGTCTTTCCTGAGTTCATCGCCCGCGACGGTCAGGAGCCCACGGACGTGGGCCGTCAAGGAGAAAAGCGGCAGGTAGGTGCGGCCCGCAGGCGCAGCCGAGGACACGGCCTGGCGCGCCTTGACGGCACGCGGCCACGGGCTACAGTCGCGAGCAAGGTGATGGAGTCAGGAGAGACGGTTGGACATGGCAACGGCCGCCGTGATGTGCTGAATCGCACGGCAAGCGCAAGCGCGCAGGCCCGAAGCTGGAAGCCGGGCCGTAGGCGTCAGGGATGTGGAAGGCTGGCGAATGCCAGTCCCGTCAGGGATGAGCGAATAGCGAACCTGGAGCAGCGTGATCCGCGAAGCGGAGACGCAAGCATGTTCTTCGCTTATTATTTGGTTACACGAGATGAATTTTACGTCTGCAGCAATCTGTCAAATCCGCAGATACGGATTACGATAACTAAAGATACGCTCTCAGATGGAAAATAAACTCAAGAAGCTGCACGGAGGCTAAAAACATGCACGAGATAATCTGTCCACACTGTGCGAAAGCATTCAAAATTGACGAGGCTGGTTACGCAGACATCCTGAAGCAAGTTCGAGACGCTGATTTCGATAAACAGTTGCATGAGCGACTTGAACTGGCTGATCAGGAAAAGCGAAACGCCGTTGAACTGGCGATTGCCAAGGCGGCTAGCGAGCGACAGAAGGCGGCCGCAGCCAAGGATGCAGAAATCCAAGAACTACGATCGCGACTTGATGCTGAAGAGGTGGCACGGAAACTTGCAGTTAGTGAGGCGCTCATTGCTATAGAAAAAGAGCGTGATGCGCTTGCCAACGCGCTTGAGCAAGCACGCCGTGAAACAGAATCCACCTCAAGGCTGGCTGAGGCAAAGCTTCTGAACGAATTGCAGAAGACTGCTGCCACCAAAGATTCCGAAATTCAGGATTTGAAATCCAAAATTGAGTCTATAGAAGTAGCAAAAAGACTTGCAATTACAGAGGCCATTAACTCTGTAGAGAAAGAGAGAGATGAGCTGCGAAACAGTCTCGAAAAATCCAAGCTAGAAAAGCTTCTTGCGGAGAAGTCGCTCAAGGATAAATACGAGACGCAAATCAAAGATCGCGATGATGCCATCGAGCGTCTTAGAGATATGAAGGCACGTCTATCGACAAAAATGGTTGGCGAAACACTCGAACAACACTGCGAAACTGAATTTAACCGCATTCGAGCTACGGCCTTTCCGAGAGCATACTTTGAGAAAGACAATGATGCCCGAACGGGGAGCAAAGGAGACTATATTTTTCGCGACTCGGACGACGCGGGAACTGAGATAGTTTCCATCATGTTCGAAATGAAGAATGAAAATGATCGTACTGCGACAAAAAACAAAAACGAAGATTTCCTTAAGGAGCTAGATAAGGATCGCATTGAGAAAGGATGCGAGTATGCTGTATTAATATCGCTTCTGGAGCCTGAGAGCGAGTTATACAACACTGGAATCGTTGATGTTTTTCACAGATTCCCAAAGATGTATGTCGTTCGGCCGCAGTTCTTCATCCCAATCATAACGTTGCTAAGAAATGCAGCGATGAATTCTCTGAAATACAAGTCTGAGCTTGCGCTTATGAAGGCGCAAAACATCGACATTACAAATTTTGAAAATGAGCTCGAGTCATTTAAATCGGCTTTCTCAAAAAACTATGAATTGGCTTCAAGACGATTTCAAACTGCAATCTCTGAAATAGACAAGTCGATTGATCACCTTCAAAAAACTAAAGAAGCATTGCTCGGAACAGATCGCAATCTTCGCCTGGCGAATGACAAGGCACAGGATGTCACGATAAAGAAGCTTACTCGTGGCAACCCGACAATGGCTGAAAAGTTTTCACGCCTTGAGCAGAGCGCTGAAGAGAAAGAAGAATAGATTTTTGAGAAAATCCAATATTAACTCTTCAATTGATGGTGAATCATGGAAAATACATCACATAACCCAGATCAACACATGTTTGGGTTTCGTCAGTTAGCGACAAACGGACGAAAGCGGATAGGAATACTGATTGGTGCAGGAGCGCCTGTCAGTATCAACATAGGAGGCCCGAATGGTTGGAAGCCGTTGATACCGAACATTGCTGGTCTTGAAAAGATTGTTTTGGACACCTTATCTGACGAGCAAAAGAATGTATACAATCAGATAAAATCTTCATTTCCTGACTCGAATCTTGAAAAAGTTTTATCAAGAGTCAGGATGCTGGCTGAAGTCATAGGCGATGGTAAGATTTTTGATTTCACGGCAGAGGAATTTAAAGATTTATCAGAAGCGATATGCAATTCTATTCGAGATGTAGTTTCTCAAGATCTTCCATCAGGGGCGAACCCATACTCTGAGCTTGTCTCTTGGATTAACGGAATCAATAGAAAATATGCGGTTGAGATTTTTACAACCAACTACGATCTTTTAATTGAAAACGCTTTAGAAAGAGCCAAAACCCCTTATTTTGATGGGTTCAGTGGTTCAAAGAGTGCCTTCTTTGATCCATCAAGCATTTCGAAAAATGATCTGCCTCCAAGATGGGTGAGACTCTGGAAACTCCATGGTTCTATTGGCTGGGAATCGAATGAAAACGGTGAAGTTGTTCGCGTTCCGGATTCAAAAAATGCCAACATGGTCTACCCATCACATATTAAATACGACCAAACCCAGGCGGCTCCTTTTTCCTCTCTCTTTGATCGCTTAAAGAACTTTATCCTTGAACCTGATTCGCTTATTCTGAGTACAGGATTTTCTTTTGCTGATGCTCATATCTCGTCTCGGCTGCTTGAGTGCCTAATGGCAAACCCAACAGCAGCATTATTCGCCTTTCAATTTAACAGTCTTGCCGACGAAAAAGCCGCTAAAGATTTAGCTCTAAAGTGCTCGGGGATTAGTGCTTTTTGCAGTGACGGCGCAGTAGTCAATGGCGTTGAGGCAAAATGGAAAATCGGCACACCTCCAACGAAGAACTGGCATGAGATTCGCTCTGAATATTACAAGGACAACAAATTCCTGTTAGGCGATTTCTTACGCTTGGCTCGTTTCTTAGCAACCGCAGGTAGCGATATATCCCAAGACGCAGCCCCACCCATTCCTCAAGATATAAAGGAGGAAGAGCTATGACGAATATTCAACCAACTTTTTTGGGACTTATCAGCTCCGTCTCGAGCTCTTCGGTGGCCGTTGACCTGGCAGCATCAGTGGAGTCGGGAATTGTTGTCTTGGAGGGACGAAATTATAGAATCGGCCAAGTGGGCAGTTTCGTTAAAATCCCATTGGGCTACAACCATTTGTATGGTGTCATTTCTGAATCGAGTGAAACGTCAACTCTAGATGCAGATTCAAAGATTTCATCTGACAGAAAGTGGATAAAGGTGGAGCTAGTAGGAGAGTCCATAGGCGGAAATTTTGATCGAGGAATAAGCGAGTACCCAAGTATCGGTGATCATGTACATTTTGTCGTTGATAGCGATCTTAAATCCATCTTTAAAAACAACTTAAGCAGTCACTTTCAGGTTGGTCGTCTGTCTAGCTCCGAAGGAATTGAGGTAAGTCTCGATTTGGATAAGCTTATTGCTCGGCATTCGGCGATCCTGGGCTCAACCGGCTCAGGAAAATCAACGAGCACAGCAAGCATTCTACGCTCAATGGTTATTAAACCAGATGGTTCTCCATTGCCATCAGCTAGAGTTCTATTGATAGACATTCACGGTGAATATGGCCCGGCACTTAGTGATGTTGCCAAAACATTTTCGATTCTTCCCTCGGGAGAGAATCAACTCTACATACCATTTTGGTGCATATCTCCAGACAAGCTAATTGAATTTCTTTGCAATAATCCAAACGATTCTCAGCGCTCTCTTTTCATGGACAAAACTGTTGATGAGAAGAGGCTTGGTATCACATGGAATAACATTAAAAATATTGATCCGGAAAAGATCACGAGCAACACACCGCTCCCTTATAGATTAAAAAAGCTATGGTATGACCTATGCCACGAAGATAGCATTAACTACACTGACAATACCATGACCACCCCGGCCTATGCACCTAATGGTGAGGGCTCCTTTGACGATTTGATTGCCCCTAAATTTTTGCCGCCTGGTGCTGGAACAGCGCCTCCTAAGAAAGGCGGAACCGGTGCGATGAAGAGGCAGCTCGACCTGATGAAGTCAAGGCTCCTCGACACCCAATATTCATTTTTGTTAGAGCCAGGCGACTGGAATCCCGATAAAGATGGAAAGATCAAGAAGGATCTAGATGGACTGTTAGAGGAATGGCTTGGCCATGACAAACCGATAACAATACTTGATTTATCTGGCATGCCATCAGCGCGATTGACACTCCTTCTGGGGGCTGTTCTCGATATAATTTTTGAATCAGCCATTTGGGGGCGCAACGTCGCAGAGGGCATGCGTGAACGTCCTCTACTTATTGTGCTAGAAGAAGCTCATCGTTATCTTGGAAAATCGGAGAGTGGGCATTCAAAGGAAATGGTGCAGAGGATTGCCAAGGAAGGTCGAAAATTTGGCGTCGGTGCCATGATTGTTAGTCAGCGCCCCTCTGAAATCGACGAGACGATTCTATCCCAGTGCGGGACTATCATATCGCTGCGCATTAACAATTCTACAGATCGCGGAATAGTTAAAGCTGCAATGTCAGACGGCTTGGCCGGGATTGTTGACTCATTGCCTATACTTAGAACCGGGGAGGCCATCATAGTCGGTGAAGCGGCGCAGCTTCCTACTCGTTGCAGATTCAATGTTTTGCCTGATGACAAATATCCCAATAGCGGAGATCCCAAGATTGGAGAAAAATGGAGCGCAGCACGAAGTGAAGAAGACTACTCCAAACTCGTTAGAGCGTGGAGAAACCAAGACAGCACGCAACAATAGGAGATATTATGGAACGGGTATCAGTTAGTTCGTCAAATATTGCCTCTGTAGGGCATGATACGTCATCACAAACGCTCGAAGTGGAGTTCTTAAACGGATCTATCTACGAGTATTACGACGTGCCTGAACATGTCTACCAAGAGTTGATATCTGCATCCTCAGTGGGAGGGTATTTCGCCCAACGGGTAAAGAATGTTTATGGATTTTCCCGTATTGGATAATAAATTTTCAGAGGGTTGGAATTTTGAGTTGGATGGTGAATTGAGCACTCTTTGCTCATAGGGGGCATCGTAAGGTGCCCCTCGTTTAGGAGTGGTTCGGTAATCCCACAAATGTAGCGTTGGCAAATGCACAGCACGCGCAGTCCCAGATCAACGATCCAGGCCGGAGGCATCAGGGATCAGCGCCGCATGGCTGTGATTCGGCACGAAGCACAGGGCGCAGCCCGCAAGCCCGACGGCGGTACGCCGGGACGAACGACTATGGCTTGTCGTCCTTGAGGGACAGCGTTGCGCGAGATTCAAGCAGACGCCGCGTGTTCTCCAGCTCTTTTTGCAGCAACTCTGCATCCGGCAGCACGGTGCGATAGTTGGCCGCCATCACCTTGGTCGGCAAGCCATCCAGCGCATACCGCGCCAAAGCATGGCCCTTGTCGGCACACAGGATCAGGCCCACCGGCGGGTTCTCATCCGGGTAGGCCCAATGCTCCTTGGCATAGTTGCAGTACATATGCATCTGCCCCACGTCGGCATGGGTCAGGCTGCCCAGCTTCAGGTCGATGATGACCAGGCAGCGCAGCTTGCGATGGAAGAACAGCAGATCAACCCGATACCAAGTCTGGTCGATGCGCAACCGACGTTGCCGCCCGACGAAGGTGAAGCCTTCCCCGAGTTCCAGCAGGAAGTCTTCTAGCCGCTGGATCAAGGCCGCTTCCAGATCGGATTCCGAATATTCGTCCTTGAGGTCGAGGAATTCCAGCACATACGGATCTTTGATCGCGTCATTGGGCGTGACGGCATCCTCGGGCTTGGCCACCGATCCCTTGACCAGCATCGCCGCCTTGTCCTTGGACAAGGCCGTGCGCTCGTAGAACTGGCTTCCGATCTGCCGGTCGAGCTGGCGCACACTCCAGCCACCGCGCAGCGCCTCCGCCTCGTAGAAACGACGGGCATGGTCGTCCTTAACCGACAGCAGCCGGACATAGGCCGACCATGGCAGGGTGAAGACCTGGGCCAGTTCGGAGAGGTCGAATTTCCGAGACACTGTCTCGGAATTCTCGATGGGCAGTCCGTCTCCAGATTTCCGAGACAGTGTCTCGGAAATTGCCTCAAGGGGATAAGCGACGAAGAAGCGCCGCATGTTCTCCAGGTTATCCGGGCTGAACCCGCGCCCAAAGCGTGCCGTGAGATCGGCGGACAACCGCGCCATCAACTGCTCGCCATAACCGGCCCGCCGTCTGCCTTTCTGCTCGGCTTCGACGATCCGGCGGCCAATCTCCCAATAGCTGGCCGTCATCAGCGCGTTGACACTGCGCGCCGCCGCCTGACGCGCCGCGTCCAGCAGCTCCACGATGCCGCCGTGGATGCCGGCATATCCAGCCGGTAAGGCAGCGGGTTTCCGTGTTGCCACGGGCGTCTTCCTTGTCATGCTGTCACCTCCATAGAACGGGATGCCCCGGTAATCGCCAGTCGCCGATTCGCCACCAGTTCGGCCGCATCCCGCACCGGCTTGTCCTCGGTATGAACATAGTGCATAAACATCGCCACGGTCTTGTGGCCTGTGAGCTTCATGCCCACCTTGGTCGGCACGCCCGAGTTGGCAATATCGGTCGTCGCCCGGTGACGGATACCGTGCGTACCAACGTGCGGCACGCCAGCGGCCTTGAGCACGCGCGTCCAGCCGCCGTAGTGCTCACCGTGGGTCATGTGCCGGGCCGGATCGTTCGGCGACGGCAGGACATAGGGGCAGCCTTCCCGGCGCGGCGCTGTGGACAACAGCCGATAGGCTTCCTCGCTCATGGGCTTGGAGATGCCGCCCGTCTTGCTGTCCGGCCAGACGACGCGGCGCTTTTCCAGATCAATCCAGCCCCACTCCAGCGGGCAGATTTCGGAGCGGCGGGCGGCAAACTCGAATTGCAGTCGGATTGCCAGCGGGATGACGTAGTTTTCCAGTCCTTCGGCTTCCAGCGTCTCCAACTGGCGGAAGATCCGCACCAGTTCATCGTCCACGATAAGCCGGGTTTCCTTGCCGGGTGGGTACATCGGGACATGGCGGCATGGATTCGTCCCATCAGGGCGCAACCCCCACACTTCGGCCAGGTTGAACATCTTGCGCAGCACGCCAAAGGTACGGTTCGCCTCGGCCTGCTTGTAGGCCAGCTTCTTCATCAGCGCCGCCACGTCCGGGCGCTTCACGTCCTGCACCTTCATCCGGCCCATGATCGGGATGATGCAGCGGTCAATGACGCCCTGATAGCCACGCTGCGTGCTGGGCTTGTTACGCTGCTTGGAGTAGTCCTCCATGAAGGTGTGGCAAAACTCCTTCATAGTTGGTGCCTTGCGGGCGGCGTTCTTGGCCGCACTGGGGTCGCCGCCCTTGCGCACCTCGGCCAGCCACTCCTGCGCCATCGTGCGTGCCTGATCGACGGTCAGTTCCCCGTACTGGCCCAAGGCGGGCTTACGGCGCTCGCCCGCGTTCGTGCGGTACTGGAGCATGAACACCTTGCGGCCTGCCGGGGTGATCTTGCACAGGAAGCCGGGCACCACGGTGTCCCGCAGTTCGATGGCCTTGTCTTGGGGTTGTGCCGCATCTACTGCGGACTTGGTGAGCTTGATCTTCGCCATGATGACTCCTCGGAAAGCCCGGTTTCCAAGAGCCGCATGGGAGCCACGCGAGGGGAAGCCGGGTCAAGTTTCGGAAAGCACCGGCATATGTTGAACTCGCCTAAGTGATTGATAAACCTGCTGTATCGAGCCTTGGCGTAGTCCAGCGAATTGCGGTACTGGAGTCATCGTGAAACAAAAAAACCGGCTCGGGGCCGGTTCTTAGTCAGTGTCGAGTTGCGGTATCAACTGCTGAAGCTTCTCCAGCGCGAACTCGCCGGTGCCTATCCCCTCCAGCACCTCGGCGTCATCTACCAAGTGATAAGCCATGGTCCACTTGCTGAACCTGCGGTAGGGCTGCCGATGCAGGTGCAACAGAGGCGTGAAGTTGACGTGTCGGGGATCCCGGGTCAGCAACGTGATCAAGTTCTGAACCTGATAGCTCGGGCCTTCGATGTACTGGCAGAAGACCTCGCCATCGAACACCAGGATGCCTGTGATCTGAGCTTTTTCGTTGAAGGCTCGGGCGGTTTTGACGATCTGCGCGACACAGGTGGCATCGACCCCAGGGGCGAGCTTGCTCTGGTACAGAAAGCATTCGAGCAGATTGTTGCCCATGCTTCTCTTTCTTTCATAAAGTGGAAAGAAATAGTAGTTGCAAACTATCTCCCTTTGTGGGTGTTTTGTGGAATTGCAAATTTAAATTTTTTGGGCACGGGTTGGGCACGGTCTTTGCCCTTGGCCGGTTCGGAGGCGTCCGTCTCCAAAGAAAAAGCCCCTGGCGCGCGCACCCAGGGGCTTGAGGCACCGCCTAGACTTGGCGCGCACCTCCTTGCTTGGTGTATCGGCAGCTCCTCGCCTAACTTTTGGCTGTTTCGATCATGAACTGCTCGCGCTCCTTGCCGTTGATCCAGTTCGGGGGCTTGCCCCGGCCGGTCCAAGTGGCGCCAGTCTCCGGGTCTCGGAACTTGGGCGCTCCCGCCGGGCCCTTCACCTTGGAACCACTGGCAGGAAATACATCCAGCTCAGTGAGCTGGTACTGCTGAACCAGGGTTCGGACCTCGGCCACCGCTCCGGCCTTCTCCGTTTTCATCACTTCGGCGATGCGTGCATCCAGCTCGGCTTTTTGCTGCAAAAGGGTCTTGTAGTCGGTCATCTTGTTTTGTTCAATTCTTCTGGATGTGAAGGTTCTGGGTAATCTATTGATATTTAATTATCAATTAATAATCATTAAGATTGTCAAAGGTGTCAAGCTAACAAATTTTCAAATATCATGTGGTCGTTTTGATATAGTTTGCCTATATGTTTCTGACTGCAATCGTGGTTGTTGGCTGCCTGGCGCTGATGAAATGAACGCCTGAGGTTGCAGTTAGCTCGCTACCAATGGAGCCAAGATGGATCGCAAAGAAAGCATCAATGCAATCATTGAACTAGCTAACCTTGGGGCGCAAATATCCCCAACTGAGGCTGTTCATGCGGTTGCCCAGGTGATAAGTGAAATGTGTCCAGCAGGTAGGAACTATGACGCTCGACTCGCTGTTTTGCTGCAGGTCGGCGCTACTCTTTGGCATGTGTCATCAGCTGCCGGAGCGCCTCTGCAGAGTGAGCGGATAGATTCGGCTCAGCAAAATGGGGCAGAGCATTAATGCAAATGCCCACTTGTTTTTTCTAGCCTAAGCTAATACGGAACTGCTCACGTTCCTTCCCCAGAATCCAGTTCGGCGGCTTGCCCCGGCCGGTCCATGTTGCGCCGGTGGCAGGATCACGGTACTTGGGCTCGCCCACAGAGCCCTTCGCCTTGGTGCGGCTGGCAGGGAACACGTCCTGCTCGGTCAACTGGTATTGCTGAATCAGGGCGCGTACCTCTGCCACCGCCCCTGCCTTCTCCGTCTTCATCACTTCAGCGATGCGTGCATCCAGTTCGGCCTTTTGCTGCAGCAGGGTCTTGTATTCGCTCATTGTTTTTTCTCCGGTAGGGTTTCGAAAAGTGGGCCCGTCGTTTGGTAGGGCCATGGATGAAAAGTTCTGGTCATGCAGCAATTGCGGCTGCCAAAAGGAATGCACCGGCGAAGCCAGTGCTGTCGGCCAGCAGGCTCATGCCTGCAAGGCCAATGAGAACGCTGCGAAGGCTCATGTCTCAGCCTGGTAGCTGTCGCGCACATCGGCGATATGGGCGATGAGCCCATTGCAGAACGCCTCGAAGCTGGTGGCAGGCATGTGCACGGCGCCTCGGTCCTTGACGGTCTGGACGCCCACCGCATTGGCGGTCATGGCGCTGATCTCGAAAATACCCAGGCGCGCGTTGATCTGGCCCAGCTTCAACGTCTGGCCGCTAGCAACCAGTTCCTGCAACTGCAGTTGGTCCAGCGCGGCAGGCTGGGTTGCGGCTGGACGCGCGGGCTCTGGCGCAGGCAGTGATGGGCTTATCGCTTCGGCATGCAGCTCGGGCTGCGAAGCGAGGTCGAAGCCGATCAGCTCGGGCTGCGGCTGTGCCACTTCGCGGGCAGCAGGCGCTGGCTCAGGGTGCGTGGCCGCGAATTCCGCGATGCACTGCGCGTAGTACGCCCGGGCCAGTTCCAGCTTCACGTCCATCTGCGCCTCCAGGGCGCGGTCGCGCTCGATGGCCCAGGTGGTCAGGCGCATGTGCTCTGGAATGTGCTCGACCAGGTGCAGCTGCTGTGGCTCGTACTGGCCCAGCAGTTCCTCGGGCGTGTTGACCATGGCGTAGTTGACCTCCCAGCGGTCCACGTCCCACAGGCGCATGTAGCCGCGCATCTGCCATGCATACAGCGAGTCCTCGCAGTCGCGCACGAATGCGGGGAAGGTCTGCAGGCTCCATGAGCATTTCAGGTCGTGACCGCAGCGGCGCGGCCCCAGGTCCACGGTGTCGGCTTCGCCCGTGATCTGGCCGTCGCTGCGCCGTTCGGTGTTCTTTACCAGGGCCAGCCCCCGCACGCGGTTCAGTAGGGCCAGGCCATCGGCTTCCACCGCCAGGCCCTTGTCGGTGTATTTGCTGGACACCTCGAAGTCCACGCCCCAAAGCTCCTGTCGCACCAGCTCTCGGATGTAGGTCTTGGCGGTTTCGCTGAGCGTGCCCAGCTTGAGGCGTTCCAGCGTGGCCTTCTCTTCGTCCGTGCGCTTCTTCTTCGCCTGGATGGCTTCGACCTCGGGCGTGATGAGCGAGGGATCGATGCTCACGGGCGCGGTCATCAACTTGCCGATGCTCGAGCAGCGGAAAAGGATTTCCCTCATGCTGTGCTCCTGGTGGCAGCGTTGAAGGCGATGAGGCCGGGGCGGTCGTCCCAAAGGGCCGCGCGGCCTTCACGACAGCCCTTGTCGAACTGGTCCGTTCCGCGCACGCTCTTGATGTAGTCCACCCAGCCCTGGGCCAGTTCGGTGAGGGGCGCCGCCGCGCCGGCCTGGCCGTCGTCATCCTCGCCGGCTTCGGCCACGCCCGTGATCTGCTTGAGCGTGTGCCGCTGCAGGTAGGTCGTGGTGGAAATGATGGCCTGGATGGCGTTCTTGCCGCCCGTCTCGTCGGGCTGGGCCGTCAGCTGGACTGTCTCGGCATGGCCCAGACGGTGCCGAAGCTTGCAGGCCACGGTGATGTCCCGGCCGGCCTGGTGCGTCTTCCACGACCACGCGAAGCCATGGGCCGACAGCTCTGGACCAACGGCCTGCACCACGTCGTCCAGCTCGGCATGCTTGTAGCTGGTTCTGCCGCCACTCTTGCCGGGGAAGTCCACCAGCTTGCGCTTCACGATGCGGATGTTCTTGGCCTTGAATGCGGCCAGGGCTTCGTTGTAGGCCTTCTCGGCTTCGTGGCGCTCGTTGCGCTCCAGCAGATCCATCATCTTCTCGATCTGCTCCAGGCCTGCGCCGCGCTCCTGCAGCGTCAGCATGAAGGTGGCCGCGAAGGACGGGGGAAGGGTGGCAGGAGCGGGGACGGCAGCCGCGTCTGCCGCCGGCACCAGTTCAAGG
The DNA here is from genome assembly GCF_018437695.1 of Delftia sp. WY8. Taxonomy (NCBI): domain Bacteria; kingdom Pseudomonadati; phylum Pseudomonadota; class Betaproteobacteria; order Burkholderiales; family Comamonadaceae; genus Delftia; species Delftia sp. WY8. The sequence continues at coordinate 395,177 of NZ_CP049795.1, read as the reverse complement.
GCTGCAGCCTCTTTCTGGGAAACAGCGTTCATGGGAACCTCGCAGGTTGTGGAAAAAGAAACGCCCGCAGCAGCGGGCGATGGTCGGCGCCGGCGTGGCGCTTGGTGGATGGGGCGGTCATTCCGGGTCTTCCGGATCGCCGCGCATTTCGCGGACGGCGGACAGGTAGCGGCGCCCACCGGCAGGCCAAGCGCGGTCCAGTTTTTCCCCGGCCTCTTCAAGCAATTCGAGCAGCATGGGCACCTTCTCGGCGTCGGTGAGTTCGGAGAGCTTCATGGCTTTTCGCGGTGGCATTCCACTTGCCTCTCGTCCAGCCATTCCGCATGCATGCCGGGGCACGCCAGCGCGCTGACGGTGGCGGGCGGCGCCCTGCCGGGCTCATCGTCCAGCGTTGCCTGCAGGCACAGCAGGCTGATGCCCAGCAGCATGGCAATCAGCCATGCCAGCGGCGGAGGGTCCGGGATTTCGTCACGTTGGTGCATGGTGGCTCCTCGATCAGTGGCGGTTTCGTTGAAGGTCCGCGATGTCTTCGCGGGCACGTTGGCGGGCATAGGCCCGCAGCCACTCGTCCATGGAATTACCCATGACGGCCAGCTGCGGGTGTTCGGGATTCAGGCTTTGGCCCATGCGCTCGCTGGCGGCGGCGATTTGCTTGGCCAGCTCGTACTGCGCGGCCTGCAGGGCCTCCTGCACAAACTCGGCAGTGAAAGGTGGGCCGTAGTACTCGCGGACGTAGGTGGTCAGTTCGGCGTCTTCTGCCTCGGCGCGGTCGTAGCGCGCCGCGTTCTCTGCAGCGGCCACAGAGGCCCAGCAGATAGAGGGGAGTCGTGCATTCATGTGGGCCTTCGGGAATGAAAAAGGGCCTGCGTGTGCAGGCCCTGGTGAGGGAAGTTCGGGATGATTTACCTATGTCGGGCGTCCGCCACTGCCACAGCTACGATGGAGGGTTATCAAGCAACCATCGCAATGGAGGGCGGACATGAAATCGTCTGACATCTACTTTATTTACCTATTCCCAGGAGTCCTTGTTGAGCCAGCTTGGAAGCACTTGGAACGCTTTTTTCACGTTCCAACTTTGGAGAATGAAAAGCAGGCTCTGATGGTTGGATGTGAGTTGGATCTACATCAGCATCCATACCTCTCGATCCGGGCCAAAGATTGGGGAGGACTCGGGGGAACTCGGAGAGTTCTAATCCGTCACGACATCGTTGCGTCGATACTTGAAGTGGCGAGCCATACCAGCCAAGTCGGGTTTGTGAACTTGTCGGACGTCCGCGAGCAATTAGCGGATCAATCGTCATAGGAACTCCAGTAGAGATCGATGGAGCCGGGTCAGAACCCACTCCAAAGGTTGAGATTGCCAGATGGCTCCGGCTCCATCGCGGCGGCGTCCTGGGGCAGGGCGCCAGCGTGATGGCCCTCGGTTGAGGGCCTGCCACAAACTGTCTATTTCCTACTTTTTCAGCCACTCAATCAGCGAGTCCAGCCGCTCGTAAAACCACCTGGATAATTCATCGACTAGACCTGTGTGCAGTGCAAAAAGTCCAACGAATGCACCAAGCAACAGCCAGAAAACATCCAAAGTATTTTTATGGTCATTGAAGCCATTTCGAGCATGCGCGACGTTTTGCTCGTGGTCCTGGGCGGATGCCTTACCGCCGTTTTTGGACATGTCCAGGCGCGACACATGCTCTACAGCCAAGCGCGCATGAAATTTTGCGGAGCCTTCCTGCCTGAACTCACCAAGCTGCTGGGACAAGATGTCAGAGCCGACGAATGCGCCACACTCCAACTCCTTGAGGCCAGCTTCGCCCGCCACCAGAGTGCATATGTAGAGCTGTGGGCCAGTGCCAGCTGGTTGCGACGGCGACGCTTGGAGCGGCGTTGGAAGCGCTACTGCTATGGCGAAAATCCCGAATCTCTCGATCAGCCGTTTACATACCTTGCCAGCAACGTCTACGAAGAACCTGACATGCGCAGGTTGGCCGTCAAACACATCCAACATCTGATCTCCTGACAACACACGGAACCTGAAACAGAAACGGCCTCTCTTCGAGGCCGCTTTTGTTTCGCCCGTACTTTCCGAGCTGTCAGCGCTTGCGCGCAGGGCTTTTCTGTTCTTGGCCTCCCTGTTTGCCTCACCTCATTGCCCGTCTACGGCGCTTGGCCGACTGGGCCTGGCAGGACTGCCAGAGCAGAGCAGTGGCCCATGCCCACTGATGCGTGTGCCGGGATGCCTCGCAGGTGAGGCAAACATCGGCTGCAATTTTTGAAAGACCGGGGCAAGCCCGGCCATTGCCGCGGAGCCCGTCAACAGCGAGATTGCTGCTGACGGACTGGACTTTATCAAAAGATACTGATCTAGACAATATCAAAAGATACTTTCTTCGGTAAAAAAAAAGGTCAGCACCGGCATCAACTGATGCGTGCTGACCTGGATTCATGGGTGGGTTTGATGTGGAAGCGCTTCCGTGGCTTCGTGCAGCATGCTGTAGGCCTGCATCAGCACGCTATGGACGGAAGCATGGTCATGCCTTAGAGATAAAGCGCACAGTTCCACCAAGTCGGCGGCACTTTCAATACGCCCTCGCGCGAAAGCTTCTTGCTCCTGCACAGTCCCAAGGCAGAGCAGGCCGCCGCCGTAGTGATGTATGGATCTGGCCGACCGCGTCGGACTGGAATCTTCGCCTGTGCTCACTCTTGCCTCTAAATACTGTGAATACGTACAGTATTCCCGGGCGAGCGAAGTTTGTCAAATTGAAACTTGATAGCAGGTTTCTATTACTGGCCGCGCAGTTGTGGTAGGTCCAGCATCCCGCGAAGTAGGTTCTCGATCCTGCGGATTTCCGTTGGGTCGAGTTTCGAAATCGCGGCGACCACCTCCCGAGACAAGGCTAGTTCTTGGAAGCGTGCATCACTGAACCATCCAGCGGCCCCTGGCAACTGCTCGCATTGCGCGATGGTCTTCTCTGTGATCGGACGCAAGCCGTTGACCATGTGATTGATGTATGCGCCGTCCTTGTAGCCGATGGCTCGACCTAGGGCTGCGCGTCCCCCCATGTGTACGGCGAGGGCCTCCAGCCTCTCGCGGCGGAAGTTGCTCTGTTCATCGTTGTCCATGCAGTACAGCTTAGAGCGTGCGTATCGAACGATACTTTTTCTTGAGACTATCAAAAGATATCCAAAACAGTATCAAAAGATATAGAATTCGGGCATGACTACACCAAAGCCATGCAAACCTTGTGAGGAACTACGGCAGTTCCTCGAAGCACCCGGTGCACCTTCCATCGCCGAATTTCGAGAACTGGTTGGGGCAAAACAAGATGCTCAAGTTCGACATTGGCGCGACGGTGTACGCCGGCCCAAACCCAAGACAGTCGTTCGCATTGAACGGGTGACAGCGGGGAAGGTGCCGCGCCATGTCTGGTATCCAGATGACTGGCAGGAGATTTGGCCGGAGTACGAGCCGACGGGAGCGTTGCATGATTGAGCAAGGGACCACCGCAGGCCCTCTGCGGCGTGCTGCCCTCCGGCTTGTTGCCTTCGCACGAGCCACCGGCCGAACCAGCTGCTCCGACACCATGGAGCTGCGGCAGCAGTGCGACGCCAACACCCTGCGCGTACTTGACGCGCTGGCCCGGGCCAAGGGCATGGAGCGCCCGGCCTACATCGAGGCGCTGCTGGAAGAGCATGCGAAAGAAGCGTTGCATGAGGCAAGTCTGATCGTGCGTCAGCTGCGGGGCAATCCGCTGCTGGTGGAAGCGCTTGGAGCCCCGCCGGAGACCTTTGGTCTGCCTGCGGCCGAGGAAGAGGTGGGGAATGCACGAGCAACAACTGCCTGAGCCCATGGTTCCCGAGGATTGCGACCTCGCTGATTTCGCCTTCATGCCCCTTGACGTTGCGCGCTTGCGTGACTCAGACCTTGCTGCCAACGAAACGCCGGAAGCCTGTTGGGCTGCCGTGCTGTTGTGGTCAGCGGCCTGGCACCAGGTGCCAGCGGGGTCCATGCCTGACAACGATGCCTGGATTGCGAAGCAGGCCGGCTATGCCCTGCGCGGGCGCATCGATCCGAAGTGGAAGCGTGTGCGCGAAGGCGCCATGCATGGCTGGGTGCTCTGCAGCGATGGCCGCTACCACCACCCCGTGGTGGCCGAAAAGGCCCGGGATGCGTGGGCCTCGAAGCTGATGCAGCGCTGGCGGACGGAGTGCGCGCGCATCAAAAAGCACAACGACAGGCACGGGACAAGCGTGGGACGTCCCTCGTACGAGGAGTGGATTTCCTCGGGACGTCCTGCGGGACAGCCTTTGCCGCTCCCTGGTGACAAAGGTTCTTGTCCCGAGGGACAAGGCGGTGTTGTCCCAGGGGACAGCCATCTCGGTCCCGATGGACAAGGGCCGCATGTCCCTGACGAAACCCACTCCAAGAGACAGGGAGAGGGACAGGGACAGGGACACCCTATGTATTCCGTACCTGACGGTACGGGCGGTTCACCCGCCAGGTTGACCGACCCGGGCGAAATCATCTTCGGCTACGGCCTCTCCATGCTGGTCAACGCCGGGACTGCGGACAAGGCGGCGCGCTCCTTTCTCGGCGGTCTGCGTAAGGCCCACGGTGACGCGGTGCTGATCGACAAGCTGCGGGAGTGTGCGAAGGCCCGGCCATTGCAGCCCCTCGAATGGCTGGCGGCCGCGCTGCCGCCGCCGTCCATCGCCGTAGCTGCCAGAGGCCCGCAGGCCAACAACAAGCACAGCGCCGCGTATGCGGCCATCGTGGAGGACTGACCCATGCAGAGCATTTCCGCGCTGGCACCTACAGCGCTGAACGACGGTGCGCGAGAGCCTGCCGCCAACCCCGCCGTGAAAAACCTGTTTCTCGTGATGCAGGGCTGCTATGGGGCGTTGTTCCTGAGCAAGTTCGCCACGGGCGTGCTGGACGGCCAAGGCCGCGACCTGGGCGTGCGCGCCGCGATGCGGGTCTGGCGCACGACGCTGGCCAAGTACGCGCCGGACGTGATCGAGTCCGCTGTGGCGCGCCTCACGGCAGAGCACCCGGACTACCCGCCGCATCTGCCGCAATTTGAGGCCATGTGCAGGGCCGCCACGCCGCGTAGGACGCACGCCGAGGAGCAGGGTTGGCGGGCACTGCCGGCGCCCAACGCTGCGCCTGTGCACGTCCAGATCGAGCCGCACGGCGATGGCAAGGACTGGGCCCGCCGCATCGTGGCGCGCGTGCAGGCCGGCGACCAGACGCTGACGCGCACGGCCATCCGCGCCGCAATGCAGGCCCTGGGCATGGAGGGCTGGCCGCGATGACGCTGCTGCAGTTGCTCAAGACCGGCGCCGTGCTGCGCTACCGGCCCGGGTTCCGCTTCTACGCGGTCCAGCAGGGCCGCGAAATCTCCGTCAACCAGGTAGAGGCCGAGGCAGCCGTGCGCGCCGGCCGCGTCCGCCCCGAAAGCGCCGGCCCTGATGGGTTCGGCGTCTACCACTTCGCTCTCAGGAACACCCGATGACCCGCAGGTTTGAATTCGACCGCGACCAGGTGCTGGCCACCATTGAAGCCGGCCCTGTGCAGTACGCTGCCCTGGCCGGCACGATGTCTGATTCGGCACGCGCTCAGCTACGCGCCATCATTGACGCGCTCGTGTCTGAAGGGCGCATCCGCCTGATTCAGTTGGACCGTTTCCCTCACTACGTGGCCGCCGATTGGGTGATGTCCGACGAGCTGCGCCTGCAGCTGATCGAGGGCAAATGCCGTCGCACCCTGGACGGCTGCTTGATCTGGACCGGCTACATCGACCCGCGCCGTGGCCCCATGGTGCGCTTTGGCCCGGACGGGTCGGTCACATCCGCACGCCGCGTGGTCTGGGCAATCAAGCGCGGCCCGCTGGGCCTGCAGCAGACCGTGCGTGCTGGTTGTGACGATCCCGCATGCGTGGCCTACGAGCACATGAAGCTGGGAACGCGCGCGGAAAAGTCGCGTGGGCGCAGCCTCACCCCGCTGACAAAGCTGCGCATTGCCCGCGCCCAACAAGCCGCGCGGGGCAAGCTGGATATCGAAAAAGTGCGGGCCATCCGCGCGAGCACTGAACCAGAGGCAGTCCTGGCAGACCGCTACGGCGTCTCCAAGCCCACCATCGGGCAGATTCGCAGGAACGAGACATGGCGCGAGGAGGGCGGCATGTTCACGGCGTTGATCCCCGGGAGGGTCCGCGCATGAGCGTGATTCTCGGAATGGACCCCGGAGCCAACACGGGTGTGGCCGTTTTCGTAGATGGCCAGCTGGTGGAGCTGCTGACCATCCCGCCGCACCACATCGAGCGCACGCTGGCCGCGCGCATGCCGTCGCGCGTGGTCTTCGAGGACAGCAGGCTGCAGTCGCACACCTGGACACGCGGCAAGACCGGCGCCGCCAGCGCCAAGATGGCGCGCAACGTGGGCCAGGTGGACGCACGCTGTGCAGACATCACGGCGCACTGCGCAGACCTGGGCATCCCGGCCCACGGCATCAGCCCGGCAGGGAAGGGTGGCAAGCTGGATGCGCGGCGCTTCGCGGCCGTCACGGGCTGGACGGGCCCGAGCAACGAGCACAGCCGCGACGCGGCCATGGTGGCCTGGCCCTATCGCCGCGCGGCTGATCTGCGGGGAGGTGGCCGTGGCTGAAATCGCCCTGCACGCCCATTGGGACGGCCCTGAACAGGCCCGGGCCAACTTCCTGCAGCGCGTGGCGCCCTGGTGCATGCAGCAGTGGGAGGCTGGCCGCCGGCTGGAGGTGTTCGTGCGTCTGCACGAGGACGCCAAGACAGACAGGCAGCGCGTTTTCTATCACGACTTCGTGCTGGCCGAGATTGCGCGGCAGGCGGTCATCCTGGGCCATCGGCACTCCAAAAATGCATGGAAGGAGCACTTCCGCACCGAGTACCTGGGCAGTCGCACGGTGACGCACCATGACCCGATCAGCGGCGCCACGACCACCACGCAGGAGCGCATCAGCACGGAGAGCCTGGGCGTGCGCGAGTACGGCGACCTGATCGACCGCGTGATGGCCCACGCCATCAACGATCTGAACGTGGAGTTCCCGGCGACCTTCGAACAATGGGAGCGCGAGCAGACCCACCCGGACACGGGCGAGGTGATTGGCGGGGTGTGCCCATGACCGCGCGCAAATGCCTGTTCTGTGGCGGCAAGGCCGAATTGCTGTGCGATACCTGGCTGGGCTGGGAGCGCAAGCGGGGCGAGCTGGAGAAGAAGGCGCCGCACCTTTTGGCGGCGCCGTCGCACGCGATCCCCATCCGGTACCGCTCAGTCCATACCTGCGATGCGCCGTTGTGCCAGGCCTGTGTCCACAGCGCTGGGACGATGTTCTTCCGGATGCGCGGCCATGGCTCTTGGGCAGAGAGCATCGACTACTGCCCAGGCCACGACAGCGGCGACCGCAGGACCGAAATCACCGGGCTGCAGGCCGAGGCCATGCGCGCCCGCTGGCGTGCCGGTGCGCTGGCCCGCCGTGGGCTTGTGGGACAGGGAGGCCAGCAGCTGGGCCTGTTCATGGAGCAGCAGTCCTGATGTGCCGCACTGCCATCAAGTCCGGCGGGGCAGGTTTCCGCCGGCGGGCCGCTCCTGCGTCCCATGCTGCCCACGAGCTGGCGCGCGAGCAGCGCCTGGAGGCCCGTGCTGCCCGCGCCATGGCCGAGGCCCGGCCGCGCGCTGCCACTGTGGCGCTCATCGACCAGCACCAGGTCGTGCCCACGCCGAAGACCGTGGCCCAGCGCAACCCGCGCCTGCGTACCTTAGCCAAGGGTCAGCAGTGCTTGCTGCTGGTACCGGGGATCTGCACGAACGACACCACCACCGTGGTCTGCTGCCACAGCAATCTGTCCATCCACGGGAAGGGCGAGCGCAGGAAGGCCGACGACCACTACAGCGCCTGGGGCTGTGCCGCGTGCCATTCCTGGCTGGACCAGGGACCTGCGCCGGCGGCGCGCAAGGAAGCCGCGTTCATGGCCGCGCACCTGCGCCAGGTCCTGGCATGGCGTGCGCTGGCCTACGCCCCGAACATCGATGCCCGCGACCGCGCCGCTGTGCTGTGGGCGCTGGGCCTGCTCAACGCCACGCCGATTCTGGATTTTTGAAAGAGGACCATCTTGGAAACCAAGGCCGCGAAGATGAACCGCGACGACACGCAAAAACAAGAAGGTGGCCCCGCTTGAACTGCATGGATTGGATGGCTAGCCAATTGGAAGGCCGGCAGGAGGAAGAGGGCATGCGGCGCAACAACCCGCGCCCTCAAGGCGTCATCCGCCCGGGCAGTGGCACCGACGTGCTGCTGCGGTATCTACGCCAGGCCCCCGGGCGCTGGTTCTTCCATTCCGAGCTGGTCCTGGCCCTGGGCCGCAGCAAGGGGGAGATCGATTGGGCACTGCTGTACCTGGTGCGTGAGGGGCAGGTGGAAAGCAGGCTCACAGAGCTGCCGGCGCGTAAGCCGGTGCTCCGCTACCGACTTGTATCTTTATAGCGAGGGTGTAAAAAAGCCAATCCAATTATTCCGAAAATCGGATTGGCATTGATATTAAAGATCGGCATCAGCGGGTTGATGTTTTTTTAGATCATAAGCGCATAACAGCCTTCTATAATCTGTATTTGATTTCTTTGGGTGGTTTTTTAAATATTTCTCACAATCATCCAGTGATATTGCATCATTTCTAAATGAGTGATAGATGACGTTGCTCTTGTAACTTGCGGCAAGATTGCCATCAGCCAATATTTCATCTATAGAATAGTAGATTACTCTGTACCTTTCTTGTATTGCTGCATCAGCATCTTTTAGTTTCTTTATTTGCTGCTTTTTTAGGTGTGCGGCTGCTGCTACATTGGTATTTATAGTGCTGAATCCAAAAATTGGAAAATATTGGTTGCTGGCAATGCTATATTTATCAATCAAACCAATTACGTGTGAGTTTGCTTCTTCTATTATGCCAAAATAATTGGCCATTGTTTCGTTGGCTGTTTGATAATGATATTGGATCGTCTTTTTTGAACCGATTGCAAGTATTTTGTCTCCATTGCTAAGCGCATCCAAATCTTCGGTTATTTTGACACTCACGTTTCCACCAGCGTAAATTTCTTTAACTACGCTTTGAACTTTTCTTACATCCATAGCTGAAATTGGAAGAGATAAGTCTCCTAATGCTCGGTATATGGAGGTATAGTCATCAGTTTTAATTTTATTTATTCTTATAGTCGAGAAGCCGTTGAGATCAATGTCATGATCTGTGATCTCTCGGGAAGAAGAGCCTTTCGCGTATTCGACCAGTAGAAAGTTCTTACGTATCTTCTCAGCCATGGTCGAGTTGGGCTCAACGTAAGTGAAAATTGTTTTCAATAAACCCTTAATATTTTCGTCACCTACCTTGTAGCCAAGAAATATAATTGGGTTGTGAATAAATATTGATAGTAGTTGGGCTCGAATCAACTCGTAGCGCTCTGTGAAATTTTTATAATCTTCGGAAGTTATTATTATTTTTGTGGGGTCAGAAACACATCCGTGTATCTTGTAAACGGACCCATATGGGTTGCTTAGCAGAATGTCATTTCCAACAAGTGGCTCGAATTCAAAAAGACTCTCTATAAAAGTGTCATAGTTAGTTGTGACTATTGAGCCTATATTTTTTCTTATTTTCTTCAGTTCTGCGATTTCTTGGGCGATTTCTGGATTTTCTGTGCCTGATTTTAGAAGATCAGCAATGTATAGTTTTAGGCGGCTGGTTTTAATACCTTTTTTCATTTCGCCATAAAATTGGTCATTTATAGCTTTGAATTTTCCGTGCCGATCTTTTTCTAAGGCTTGATTAAAATCTGCTTCCAGGGTTTTTCCAATGGCAGGATAATCAAAATCATCTAATAAAGGGTGATTTGATTTTATGTCGTAGTATTTCTCTTCACTATCGAATGCCTCCATACAAACGTGTCTTAAAAGACCATCCCAAGTAAAAGATTTTTCGAGATATCTTAGGCTGATTCCTGTGCCGATAAAAAGCACTGGATGATTGCGATAGTTGGTTACAAATTCTGTGATTTCCATTTTTCTATTTCCTCATGTTAGTGTTTGGATAGACGAAATACGCTGATCCGCTTTGTATTTTTTAAAGTTGTCACTTTGTACGCCAGTGGAGCAGAGAGTGAGTGCAGAAGTCACTTGAATTGGTGTCTCGCTCACTATAGCCATGTCCAAGTGGATGCGTCCCAAGCCTGCCACCGTGGGGAGGATGAGCAAGGAACAAAAGCAGGCCCCGCAGTGGGAGCGCATCGAGCTGGACTACAGGGCCGGCATCAAGAGCCTTAGGCAGATCGCAGCAGAGCAGGGCATCAGCGAGGGGGCGATCCGCAAGCGTGCCAAGCGTGACGATTGGAGCCGGGATCTGTCGGAGCGCATCCAGGACAAGGCCGAGCAGCTGGTACGCAAGGAGGCGGTACGCAGCGAGGTACGCACGGAACGCAGTGCATCCGAACGTGAGGTGGTGGACGCGAATGCGCAGGCTGTGGCCACCATCCGGCTGGCGCACAGGCGGGACATCCAGCGGGCGCGCAAGATTACCAATGCGCTGCTGGATGAACTGGAGCAGATGGCTGACGCGGACACGGTGGCCTACCTGCAGGAGCTGGGCGAGATGCTGCGCGAGCCCGACGACAACGGCATGGACAAGCTGAACGACCTCTACCAGAAGGTCATCAGCCTGCCTGAGCGCTCGAAGACCATGAAGGTGCTGGCCGAGAGCCTGCGCATCGTGGTGGACATGGAGCGCCAGGCATTTGGCATGAACGACAAGGACGCGGGCAAGGGGCCGAACGGCGGCGGCAACGTGGGCCACTTCGAGCTGCACTTCGTGGATGCGCCGGCGCGCGAGAACGATCCCCGAGACGGGGAGGGCGCATGAACCTGCTGTCCGCCAGCCTGCAGGCCGCGTCCCTGGCCGATGAGGAGCCCGACTTTGCCAAGGACTACGAGGTAGACCGCTCGCGCGTCCGGGTCGAGTTCCCCGCGAAGCTGCGCGGCCTGTTCCAGCCCAAGCGCTTCAAGGTCATGTACGGCGGGCGCGGCGGGGCCAAGTCCTGGTCCGTGGCCATGGCCTTGCTGGTGATGGGCAGCAACCGCCCCCTGCGTATCCTGTGCGCGCGCGAGATCCAGAAGTCCATGCGGGACTCGGTGCACCGCCTGCTGTCCGACCAGATCGCGGCCCTGGGCCTGGGCGGCTTCTACGAGGTGCTGGACACGGAGATTCGCGGCGCCAACGGAACGCTCATCCTGTTCGCGGGCTTGCAGAGCCACACGGTGGACTCCATCAAGTCCTATGAGGCCATCGACATCGTGTGGGTGGAAGAGGCCCAGAGCGTCAGCGCGCGGTCTTGGGAGGTCTTGGTGCCGACCATCCGCCGGCCTGGCTCGGAAATCTGGCTCACGCTCAACCCGGACCTGGTCACCGACGCCACCTACGCGCGGTTTATCGAGGCGGCTGACAGCGACACCTGGCTGTGCGAAATCAACTGGCGCGACAACCCCTGGTTCCCCGAGGTGCTGGAGAAAGAGCGCCGCCGGCACTTCAAGCGCGATCCCGACACCTACTGGAACGTCTGGGAGGGTCGCCCGAAGCGCACGCTGGCCGGCGCAATCTACGCGAAGGAGGTGGAGCGCCTGTACAACGACGACCGAGTGTGCCTGGTGCCCTACAACCCCAAGCTGCCCGTGCACACGGTCTGGGACCTGGGCTGGGCCGACAACATGGCCATCGCCTTCGTGCAGCGCACGGCCATGGATTTCCGCGTCATCAACTTCATGCAGGACAACCAGAAGACGCTGGAGTGGTATGTGGAGCAGATGGAGAAGCTGCCCTACCGCTGGGGCACGGACTTTCTGCCACACGACGGCGCCCACGGCGACTTCAAGACCGGGCAGACGGCCCAGCAGATCCTGGAGGACATGGGCCGCGAGGTGGAGGTGCTGGAGCGCGCGGGCCTGGAGTCGGGCATCCGCCTGGCGCGCGGCATCTTCTCCTCGGCCTACATCGATGCCCAGCGCTGCGCCAAGCTGTTGGACTGCCTGAGCCGGTACAAGCGCCAGATCGACCCGCGCACGGGCGAGCCCGGGCCACCGCTGCACGATGACGCCAGCCACGGCGCGGACGTGTGGCGCTACATCAACATGGCCCTGCCGCTGATGGACAACGACACTGCGGGCGCTGTGCCTCTCAGGCGACGCGCGGGCGGCATGGCACGCTGATCCCGTACCAAGCCTGCCACTTTCGCGGGCATGCCTGCATGTATCGACCTGCGCAAAGCGCACCTTCACCGCCAGCATGGGGACTTGCTGGCCGTCTACACCTGGATCAACGCCGAGCGCGCGCTGGTCCTGATCCCGGCCTACCGCCCCAAAGCCCCGTGGTACGTGGTGATGGAGAGCGCGGCCTATCTCTACGATGACCCCGCCTACCTGGCCAAAGCCTGCGTCAAGGCCTGCGAGGTGCTGGGCATCGAGCCCAACCGGCCGAACTGGGTGCGAGTGGCCACCATCGTCAACGAGGGCCTGCCCGACCTGGTGAGCATGCCCAGCGAACCCACATGGCAGCGCGCGGGCCAGGAGTTCGGCACCCTGGTGGTCAAGTCCGATGGCAAGGAAATCGCGGCCGAGGCCCTGACCATCCCGGACCTGGGGGCCGAATATGTCCCAGCTTGAGGCCCGCTTCAACCGCCGCGCGGGCGTGGGCGAGCGCATCCTGAACGATGTGCCGCTGGAGTTCGACGCCGACGAGGAGGCGCCGCCGCACCCTCTAGACCAGCCCGAGGCCCGCAAGACCCTGCGCAAGCTCCTGAGCTGGTACTACCGTGAGCGCGAGATCCAGGCCGAGAACCGCCTGCAGATGTCCATCGACGCCGACTACTACGACGGCGACCAGTGGGACCCGGCCGATGCGGCCACGCTGGAGGAGCGCGGCCAGGTGCCCCTGGTGTTCAACGAGGTGGCCGTGATGTGCGACTGGCTCATTGGCACGGAGCGCCGCGCGCGCGTGGACTGGAGCGTGCTGCCGCGCGCCGAGGACGACGTGCAGCTGGCCGACGTGAAGACCAAGGTGCTCAAGTATGTCAGCGACGTGAACCGCACCACGTTCAACCGTTCGCGCGCCTTCGAGGACACCGTGAAGGTGGGCGTGGGCTGGGTGGACTCCGGCGTGCGCAACGACCCCACCAAGGACATCATCTACGACAAGTACGAGGACTGGCGCAATGTGCTCTGGGACTCGATGGCCATGGAGCCGGACCTGAGCGATGCGCGCTACCTGTTCCGCACGCGCTGGGTGGACGAGGACGTGGCCATCACCATGTACCCGCAGCGCCGCGACGTGCTGGAGCGGGCCGTGCTGCGCGAGGAGGAGTTCAGCGCCCAGCAGTGGGCCGAGGACGAATTCTTCTTCCAGGGCCATACCAGCGAGCGCCATGTCAGCGGCACCAGCGGCAGCTACCTGGCCGGCGGGCGCGGCAACATCGACAGCGAGGCGCGGCGCCGCGTGCGCCTGATCGAGTGCCAGTTCCGCATGCCGGCGTCCGTGCAGGTGGTGACCAGCGGCCCCTTCAAGGGCTCGTTCGTGGAGCCCTGGGACCATGCGCTGCGCGCCGTGGTGGGGGCGCACGGCGGCTCCATCGTGGAGCGTGTCGCCATGCGCATGCACGTCGCGGTCTTCACCGAGGGTCATCTGCTGGCCCTGGGCCCAACGCCCATGCGCCACAACAGTTTCAGCCTGACGCCCATCTGGTGCTACCGGCGCGGCCGGGACCGCATGCCCTACGGCGTGGTGCGCCGCGTGCGCGACCTGCAGATGGACCTGAACAAGCGGGCCAGCAAGGCGCTGTTCTTGCTGTCCACGAACCAGATCTTTGCGGAGAAGGGCGCCTTCGATGACATCAACGAAGCGCGCGAGGAGGTCAACCAGCCTGACGGCGTGGTGATCTACAAGGCCGGCAAGAAGTTCGAGGTCCACCGCGACAGCGAGATGGCGGCCGGCCAGGTGCAGATGATGACGCTGGACGGCCAGGCCATCCAGAAGTCCGCGGGCATCAGCGACGAGAACCTGGGGCGGCGCACCAATGCCGTCAGCGGCCGCGCGATCGAGGCCCGCCAGCTGCAGGGCTCGGTCGTGACCACGCAGCCCTTCGACAACCTGCGCTTCGCTGTGCAGATCCAGGGCGAGAAGCTGCTGAGCCTGGTGGAGCAGTGGTACACGGAGGAGAAGGTGATCCGCCTGTCCGGCCACAAGGGCCGGCTGGACTGGGTGAAGGTCAACCAGCCCGAGGTCCAACCAGACGGGAGCGTGCGCTACCTGAACGACATCACGGCCAGCATGGCCGACTTCGTGGTGTCTGAGCAGGACTATTCGGGCACGCTGCGCCAGGTCATGTTCGAGAGCCTGAACCAGCTGGCGGGCCGTCTGCCGCCCGAGGTGGCCATTCGCATCATGACGCTGGCCATGGAGTATTCCGACCTGCCGAACAACGACCTGGTGGCCGACGAACTGCGCAAGCTGACCGGCGAGCGCGACCCCAACAAGCCACTCACTCCCGAAGAGCAGCAGCAGGTCCAGCAGCAGATGCAGGCCCAGGCCGAGGCCCTGCAGATGCAGCAGGAGAGCGCGCGCCAGGCGCTGGCCGAGCAGCAGGCCAAGGTCCGGGAGATCAACGCCCGCGCTGAGAAGCTGGAAGCCGAGGCCGAGCAGCTGCGCGCCGCCGGCGGCAACCCGGCGCTGGCCCAGCAGATGGAGGGCGTGGCCGCCACCGTGCGCCGCGACGCGGACATGGAGCTGGACGAGCTGCGCCGCAAGCTGGCCAAGACCCAGGCCGACCTGGCCAACAAGACGCTGCAGATCAAGGGTGACCAGGACGTGCGCCTGCAGGTGGCACACATCGAGGCCGACTCGCGCGAGCGCGTGGCCCAGATCCAAGCCCAGAGCCGCCAAACGCTCGACGCCATGTCGGGCCGGCTGAACCAATTCGACAACAAGGACTGATATGGATCGAGAAACCATCGTGCGCACGGCGGCCGTGGAGGGCGCCAAGGCCGCGCCGCCGGTCACCGTGGTGGCCACCAACGTCGCCAACGGCTGGACCATGACCCACACGGCCACGGCCCTGACCATCCTCTACGTGGTGCTGCAGGTCATCTACCTGCTGTGGCGCTGGAGCAATGAGCGGGAGGACCGCCGGGCGCGCCAGGCGCAGGAACTGGCCGCAGCATGCGAGGCGCGGTCGTGAGCGGGGGCCGAGTGCCTGCCGCAGGCCTGGGCATTGGCGCCGCCATCCTGGCGTCCTGGATCGCGGCCGAAGGGTTCAGCGCCGCGCCCATCATCCCGGTGCGCGGCGACGTGCCCACCATCGGCCACGGCGCCACGCGCTACGAGGACGGCACGCGCGTGACCATGGCAGATCCGCCCATCACCAGGGAGCGCGCCCGCGACCTGGCCGTGAACCTGCTGGAGCAGCAGTACGGGGCCTGCGTGCGCGATTCGCTGGGCGACACGCTGGTGCATCCTGTCGAGTTCGCCCAGGCCGTGGACTTCGCGGGCCAGTACGGCTGCAGCGCCTGGCGCGGCTCCTCGATGCTGGCGCGCACGCGGGCCGGCGACTATGCCGGCGCCTGCCATGCCTACCTGGCCTACCGTTTCATGACCAGCGCCCAGCCCCTGCAGGGCTACGCCGCCTACCAGTGGGGCGCGGGCGGGCAGCCCACCAGGTGGCGCTACGACTGCAGCACGCCCGGCAACAAGGTTTGCCGCGGCGTCTGGACTCGCCAGCAGGCGCGGCACGCCGCATGCATGGACGCGCAGCAATGAGCGTGCGCGCCATCTCTCATCTGGCCGCCGCAGGCCTGGCCGCTGTACTCGCCTGGAGCTACCAGGGCGCGCGGCTGGGCGCCGACCTGGCCGAGGCCCGCGCCGCAGCCGTGGGCGAAAAGCTGGCAGTCAGCACAGCACAGCGCGCGGCCGACGCCCGAGTGCGCCGCGCAGAGCAGTCCATCAACACCAACTACCAGGAGGCGCTGAATGCCGCCCGAACCCGCGAGGCGCTGCTGCGCCGTGATCTTGATCAGCTGCGCGCTGTCTCTGACGGCCTGCGCGAGCAATCCGCAGATGCCGCCCGCCGACTTGCCAGCGCTCCCCCTGCTGCCGTCCTTGAGTACGCCGCTGCCCTCAACGCCGTATATGACGACTGCCGCGCAGCGTATGGGGACATGGCAGCAAAGGCTGCAGGGCACGCAGCTGATGTCAAAATCCAACGGGATGCCTGGCCCGTGATTCCAACTCCGAGCTTGCCGGATATTGGCGCGGACCAAAGAAATTGAGATGCCATCCACCACCGCCAAGTACTTTACTCACTCCCCCCAAACTGCGGCCAATGAGGAAACACTTTGGTCTGCCAGCCGAGCTGGACCTTGATGTGCTGCTGCAACAACGGCGCGTGCTAGCCAAGAAAATGAGCAAAGACTTGGAAATTACGCGCCTAGACAAGCTCATCTGAAAGAACACGGTAATTCACATGCAGTTGGCTGGCAATCGGGGTCGCGTACGCTGTCAATTAGATGTGATGTAAAAAGTCGCCTTGACGGAGAAATACATCGCTACATTCCGAACTGTCGCAGTTTGCGTTTTATGACTGCCTGAAAATTCTTCCTATATCGCATCAATAGTTATGCATGCAAATATTCTTACCTAAGCTTTAAAAAGGTAGACTTAGGCCAGAAGACTGTGCTGAATCATACAATCTTCGAGCTGTTGCGTAGTCATTGAAAAATTGATTGGTATAGAATCTATAGTCTCTCCCATCATGATGATCAGAGTAGAAGAATATGTATTCTCCGCACTCTTCCGTCTCATTAAATGAATATCTGAGAACTACATGAAATGCAGTCGTTTCTAGCGATACGCTTGAATTCAAGTCATCGTACACCCAGGAGAATTCCCCTCGTTCTGTCTTTGTTGTTAATTCGGAAACAAATCTTCTAATTTTTTCAGGAAACATTTTTAAAATCCTTTTTGTCTTGAAATATCTTCAATTTTAGATTTGATAGCCAGGATGCTAGTTTGAATTTCAGTGCGTTGCTGCTTGGTTATTGGGTTCTTTGGAGTTGCATTGCTGTAGGAGTGCAATGAAACCTCGGTGTTTCTTATTAAATCTCTAAGGCTATCATGCATGGAAGAATCGATTGGTAAACGTGCATATGTTCTACGATAGTACTGGAAGCACTTGAGTGCCTGTAAATATCGATCACCTGATAGATGATCGTTTGTTTCATCCAGTGAAATTAGGTACTCGCTGAAATATGCTGCGTGATTTACTCGGGATACATTTTCAAATAGAGTTTTTGCTTCGCTCTTAATTCCTTTTGATAATTTTACATTGTGAATTATTTCCATAATCGCAATGACCAATCCTATAAAAGTGGCTATTCCGCCATAAAAGCCAAATTTATTTAATAGGACTTGGTTATCTATTATATGGTTTCCAAATAGTATTGATATTACCAATGCTAGCAAAGAAAATATTGTATATATAATTCTTATTGAATTATCTTTTAATACTTCTTTCCAATTTTTTTCGGTTGAATTATTTGATTTCTCCATAAATTTATTTGAATATATTTAAATTTTAGATCAAATGCTTGGTTAATGTAGATTTAATATTTATTAAATTAATGATTGCGAATCATGCCTATAAGCGGCAATTCTATCTCGACGATTGTGCTAGTAGGTTCTTGAGGCAAGGTTCCTCTCGTACCAAGCCTGCCACCCTGCCGTGATCCAAACCACGAAAGGACGCACACATGAGCTTGAACGACGACCACCTGCGCCTCCTGTCCGACGCCGAGCGCGAGGCCATGGAAGCCGACGACAACGACTACGACCCCGAGGAAGACAACGCTGCAGCGCTGGCTGCCCTGGGTCGAGGCCCCCTCGATGCGCAAGAGGAAGAGGAGGGCGACGACGCCGACGCCGACGCGGGAAAGGGCAAGCCCGAACCCGGCACGCCCACCGAACCCACGGACACCACCGCTGCAGCGCCTGCAGCCGCTCCTGCTGCTGCACCCGCAGAACCCACCGACGCCACGCAGCCGACCGACGCGCCGGCTCCGAATCCGCAGACTGCCCCTCAGGCGGGCGGCTATCGCGCGGAACTGCCCGCCGACTACGATGCCCAGGTGAAGGCCAACAAGGACGCTGTGGCCGCCGCGCGGGCCAAGTTCAACGAGGGCGAACTGGAGCAGGCCGAGCTGGACGCGGAACTGGATCGCCTGCAAGACGAGCGCGACACGCTGCGCGACATGAAGACGCGGGCCACCATGTCGGCCGAGATGCAGGCCCAGTCCGCGCAGCAGGCCTGGAACAGCACCATCAACGGCTTCCTGGATGACGCGGCCAAGAACCCGGCGCTGGGCATCGTGGACTACCGCCAGGACAAGGCCAAGCAGGCCGACCTGGACGCCATGGTGCGCGCTCTGGGGGCGGCGCCGGGCAACGAGAACAAGCCCATGCGCTGGTTCCTGGAAGAAGGGCACCGCCGCGTGGTGGCCCTGCACGGCATTGCCACGACCAAGAAGCCTGCCGATGTACAGCGCAAACCGGATGCCTCGGCCGTGGTCACCAACCTGGCCGACGTGCCCGGCGGCGCGGGCGATGCCGATCCCGTGAGCGACGAGTTCGCCGAGCTGGACAAGCTCACGGGCCTGGATTACGAGCGCGCGCTGGCTGGCATGTCCGAGGAAAAGCGTGAACGCTACAACCGCCTGGGCTGACACCGCCCCCATGCCGTCCACTGCCTCTACCCCCGACGCGCGCCGCATCTTCGTGGAGCTGCGCATGGGCGATGTGCTGGAGGTGGGCGGCGCCCGCATCCAGCTCGAATTCAAGAAGGGGCAGGCCGCGCGCATGATCGTCGTGGCCGCCCCTGAAACCACCGTCAAAAAGACCCCGGCCGCGCTGCGGCCCGTACCAAGCCTGCCATCTTGAGGGCTGGATCATTTTTCAACCGGGGCGCTGGAGTGCTCGCTACCACACAGGAGCACTCCTATGGGCAAAACAGTGGTGGGCGTGAACAGCCCCCGCGCCGTCAAGCGCTTTTCTGGCAACCTGGCACTCGATGTGTCGCAGGCCTCGTACTTCGGCAAGCGCTTCGCGGCCGTGGGCCAGGGCGCCAAGACCCCTATCCAGCTGCTGACGGATCTGGAATCCGAAGCCGGCGACCTCATCAGCTATGACCTGCTGGCCGAGCTGCGCATGGCACCCGTCGAGGGCGACGATGTGCTGGAAGGCAAGGAAGAAGGGCAGCGCTTCTACACCGATGAGCTGTACATCGACCAGGCGCGCGGCGGCGTCAACACCGGCGGCCGCATGTCGCGCAAGCGCACGCTGCATGACCTGCGCGTGCGTGCCAAGCAGCAGCAGTCCAGCTGGTGGGGCCGTTTCCAGGACGAACTGACCTTCACCTACCTGTCGGGATCGCGCGGCATCAATGCCAACTTCATCCTGCCTCTGGGCTACCAAGGTCGTGCCAAGAACCCGCTGACGGCGCCCACGGCCAACCAGCACCTGTTCGGCGGCGATGCCACGGCCGTGACCAATCTGGACGCGACCGACAAGATGTCTCTGGGCGTGATCGACCGCGCCATTGTCCGTGCCGAAACGCAGGGCGGCGGCGCGACGAACATCCCCGTCCTGCAGCCCTGCGTGGTCGATGGCGAAGAAGTGTTCGTCATGGTGATGCACAAGTTCCAAGAGGACGACCTCCGTAAGGAAACGGGCACGGGCGGTTGGCTGGAAATCCAGAAGGCAGCCGCTGCTGCTTTGGGTCTGAAGTCGCCGTTGTTCAAGAGTGCACTGGGCATGCACCGCAATGTGGTGCTGCACAGCCACCGCAACGTGATCCGCCACAACACCCACGGCGCCACGGGCGACGTGGAGACGGCGCGTGCGCTGTTCATGGGCGCGCAGGCCGGCGTGATCGCCTTCGGCTCGCCTGGCACCGGCATGCGCTACGGCTGGCACGAGGAAACGGCCGACCGTGGCAACCAGGTCATCATCACCACGTCGTCCATCTTCGGTGTGAAGAAGACCGTCTTCGAGATCGAGGGCGAAAAGCAGGACCACGGCGTGTACGGCGTCGATACCGCCGCCGCTTCGCGCTGATCCACCCACCGAATAGAAGGAGTCAGACATGGCTTTCAAGCAACTCAGTGCCGTGGCCGCAGGCCATCAGGCCCCCATCACCCCCGGCGGCTCCGAGCTGGTGCGCTCGCGCTTCGGCCAGCCCCTGGCCGTGGCAGACCATGCAGTCGGCGCCCGTGGCGTCATCGGCATCCTGCCCGCCGGCACGCTGCCGGTGTCCCTGTTCATCCGCGTGCCTGCCGCCCTGGGCGCGGGATTCAAGGCCTCCATTGGCCTAGCGGATGCGGCCGGCGACATCAGCACGGCGGCCGACGACGGCGGCGGCGCCTGGGTGACGGACAACGACGCGGGCGCGGCCGGCGGCTATGTGCACCTGGTGCCCGCAGCCTTTGCCAAGCTGGTGCCCAAGGACGAAGACCGCCGCATCGTCCTCAAGGTCACAGGCGCGGGCACGGCCGCAGGCCTCTTCGCCCTGGACCTGATCTACACGAACGCCTGACAGCGTGTGCGCGCCCCGCAAGGGGCTTTCCCCCGGTGGCCACGGCTGCCGGGGCTTTTTGAACCCCGGAGAACCAACACCATGAAGCTGTTCACTTCGTTGCCCGCACGCAAGGACGGAACCCTGATCGTGCGCCTTAAGGACGCCACCTATGTCTTCAACGGCAAGCCGCTGGCCTGCGACGTTGAGGACGAGGCAGATGCCCAGCACCTGCTGGCCCGCAACTTCCAGACTGAAGAGGAGTTCGAGGCCGAGCAGAAATTCCTGCGCATGTCTGCCGAGCGCGAAGCCCGCCGTGCAGCCCAGGACGGCAAGGCCCCTTCCTCGCGCGGCACCTTCTCGCCCAGCGTGGGCCCGGACGACGACGACGACATCCTGGACGGCGGCACCGGCATGCCCCAGGAATCCGACTCTGCGCCCACCGGCCGCGTGCGCAAGGCCTCGCGCGCTTCCAACGTGACCGGCTGATCGCACCATGGCCAGCTGGGAAAACTGGATGCCTGAGCTGGTCCTGGCCGCCCCCAAGGCGCCGGTCCCGCTCATCCACCTGACGCTGAACCGCGCCGCGCGCACCTTCCTCAAGGCTACGCGCGCCTGGCAGGAATGGCTGGAGCCCACGGACGTGAGCGGCGAGGCCTTCGCTGAATACACCTTCGAGCTGCCCCAGGGCGCGGAGCTGCTGCGCCTGGAGCGTGCCACGCTGGCCGGGCGCCCCCTGGAGGTGGCCAAGGCGCGCGATCTGCCTGCCGATCCCTGGCAGCAGGAACTGCGCGGCAAGCTCTACCTGGTCACGACGAACCTGCGCGAATTCACTGTGCGCACGGGCAGTGCGGGCCGGCTGCAGGTCTACGCCTCGCTGATGCCGTCCCTGCGTGGCAACAGCGTGCCCGACGAGGTGGCCTCGCTCTACCATGAGGCCATCCGCGAGGGCGCCAAGGCCGAGCTGCTGGCCACCGAGGGCACGGACTACTACAAGCCCGACCAGGCCGGCGTGGCCCTGGCGTTCTTCCAGCGCGCCATGGATGACGCGACGGCCGACGTGTGGCGCTCCAACACCAGCCGCGGCTCGCGGGGGAGGGCGTCATGGCTTTGACCGTGGCCCAGCTGCTGGACGATGCAGCGCGCGACCTGCAGGACAAGGGGCACATCCGCTGGACCCGCGCGGATCTGCTGGACTGGTTCAACGCGGCGCAGCGTGCTTTCGCCGAGCAGCGGCCCGACCAGATGGCCCAGCCGCGCGACCTGGTGCTGGCCGCCGGGTGGCGGCAGGTGCTGCCGGCCGACGTGCTCACGCTGATCGACATCACCAACAACGCCAACGCCACGCAGCGGCGCATCACAAAGACCGACCTGTGGGTGCTGGACGCCGTGGCCGGCGCCTGGCGCTCGGGCTCGCCGGGCCGCGAGGTGCAGCACTACATGCACGACCTGGGCACGCCCCAGGAATTCCTGGTCTATCCGCCCGTGGCCGCCGGCACCAAGGTGCGCGCCATAGTGGGTGTCGCGGCCGTGGACCTGGCCGACGAGAAAGGCACGCCCTCGGTGCCTGAGCGCTGGATGGACGCGCTGCGGCACTTCGTGCTGTTCCGGGCCTGGTCCATCGACGCCGAGTTCGGCGGCAACGCCACCGTCGCGGCGGCACACCGTGCCCTCTACAACGAGGCGCTGGGCATTCAGGCCCAGGCTGCGGCCACCACGGCCGTGGCCCAGAAGTGAACCAAGCCTGCCATCCTGGCGGGCATCTTCAATCTGGGCGCTGGAGTGCTCGAAGCCATAGGAGCCGTCATGGCTGGTTTCAGCACATCCCTCGCCAACGCGATCATCAGCGCCACGCTGCGCAAGCAGGCCTTCCCGGCCATCCGCAACACGTTCTTCGCCCTGTTCACGGCAGACCCCACCGACGCTTTCACCGCCGGCACCGAGGTAGCAGCACCCTGGTACCAGCGCGTGCCCACGGGCGCCTTTGCTGCGCCCAACAACGGCGCCACCTACAACGCCGTGCGCGCGGAGTTTCCGCCCGTCACAGGCGCCCAGGTCACGGTCACGCACATCGGAATCATGGAAGGTGACTCGGCCACCGATGGCACGGCCACTCTCATGTATTCCGAGCCGCTGCCCACGCCGCGCACGCTGCAGATCAACGACGTGTTCCTGGTGGACAGCCAAGCCCTGACAGGCGACTTCACGCTGCAGCTGCTGTAAGCCATGAACCGGGGAGCACTCAATGGCTTCGCGCTGAACGGGCGGGCCTCCGATCCTGTGGTGCGCATCCGCGTGGACGCCAAGGGCTATGCCCGTGTGCGTGCTGGCGGGAGAGTGCTCGCCTATGCCGTGGTCCACTCGGCACCAGCTGCTGCGCTCACCGGCCCGCTGGGCCGCGTGCACGCCAAGCTCTCGGCTGATTCCGTGGCGCGCGCAGCTGTCGAGGGCGTGCTGGGCCGGGTCCATGTGCGCAGCCTGCTGGCAGCCACCGGCCGCGCCATCGTCCAGGTCACGCTGCCTCCCGTGCGCGGGCGTGTGGCAGTCCAGGCCCGGGCCAGCGCCACGATCACGGCCCATGTGCAGGCCCGCGTTGGCGTGGACGCGACCGCGCGTGCCAGCTTCAAGCCCCAGGCGCGTTTGCTGCGCCGTGGCCCTGTGCAATCCACGCCCACGGCGCGTGGCACAGCCGATGGCCGCATCTACGTGCGCCGCTGGTTGCGTTCGCCTGTGGACGGCAAGGGCCAGGCCTTTGTCGTCACGCAGGGGCGGGTCGAGGCGCGTCTGGCCGCGCTGGTCCAGGCAAAGGCTGCCATCACGGCCCGTGGGCAGCGCCTGGTGCGCGCGCCGCTGCAGGCCCAGGGCGTGGCCTTCATCGACATCGATCCCGCCGTGCACAAGCGCCTGCCCTTCGATGAGCAGGCGCCCGAATCCCGCACCTTCCTCGTGCCCGCAGGAATGACCACCTTCTACGTCACCGACCAGGGGCAAAGCATGTTCCGCACTTCCCCCATGCAGCCTGCAGACACGCAGGACTACGACATCGAGTTCGCCGACTGGTTTCCGCCCGGCGACGAGATTGTTTCCGTGCAGCTCAAGGTGCAGCCCGCTATGCCCATGCCGCCGTCCTTTGCCTTCGTGGGCCAGCGCGTGAAGGTCTGGATCTACGCGGGCGGCCTGAGCGGCCAGAAGTACCAGATCAGCGTGGCCGCCACGACCAACGACGGCCGCACCAAGGAGGTGGAGCTGATCGTGCCCATCAAGGAAAAATAGAAATGCCGCAGCTGTTCCTGAACAACTTCCAAACCCAGTTCATTGCCGACGTGCGCGCGGCGCCGCAGACAGGGGCCCCGGCCAGCGAGCTGGACTATGGCGTGCTGCGCGTGTCCGATGGCGCGGCCGGCACGCTGCTGAATCCTCCCGCCGGCGGCTGGTACGTGCTCACGGCCTACAAGCGCAGCGGATCGCTCGAAACCGATTACGAGATCCTGCGCGTTACCGCCGTGGACAACTCGGTGATCGGCGAGTGCCGCCTGACGGTGCTGCGCGGCCAAGAGGGCACGGCGCCCCGGGCCTACAACTCGGGCGACCTGCTGGAGATGCGCATGACGGCCGGGGGTATGCGCGAGGTGGTGCAGACCACGGATGAGCGCATGTCGAATCCGCGTGCACCGACCGGCGCGGCCGGTGGCGTGCTGGCCGGCCAGTACCCGAACCCCACGTTTGCCCAACCCTTGGCCACGGCGGCGGATCTGCAGGGCAAGGTGGACAAGGTGCCAGGCAAGGGCCTGAGCGCCAACGATTTCACCGACGAGGCGGCAACAAAGCTCAGCGGTGTGGCGACTGGTGCCACCAAGAATGCCTCCGACGCGCAACTGCGGGACCGGGGCACGCACACGGGTACGCAGGCCATTGAAACCGTGGCCGGGCTGCAGGCAGCGCTGGACGCTGCCAAGCAGTTCGCCAATCTCACCGGCAAGCCCACCACGACCACGGGCTACGGCATCACTGATGCGCTGAACTCGAAGCCCGTCTTGCTTCCTGCCGGCTCAGACTTGAATCTTCTGCCTGATGAGAACCGGATCTATGACGGGTTCAATTTCAAGAACAGCCCGTGGGGTCCGGATATGTGGTGCTATGTGGAAACGAGGGCGCATACCTCGCCTAACTACCAGTATCAAATTACCCGGCTACTGACGGAAGAAAGTCCGGTGATGGAGCGCCGGAAAATGGGCGTTCTGGGATTCGGCCCATGGCGACTGCAGAGCGCTTTTGGGGTGCAACCCATTTCCAGTGGAGGAACTGGTGCGGCAACAGCAGCGGCGGCTAGGCAAAGTCTGTCTGTCAGGCAGTACGCTTATACAGGACTAACTTTTTATGTCCGTTCAGATGGCAGTGATGCGAACAGTGGCTTGACAGATAGTCCAGGAGGCGCGTTCAGAACCATTGCACAAGCAGTGTATGCTGCCAATCTGTATGACAGGGCCAACGTTTCTACCGTAGTCAAGATTGGTCCAGGTAATTTTTCTGGAGTCTATGTTGGTGCATCCTCTGCCTTTGGTGGAAATTTTATTTTTGAGGGCTCCGGACAAGGTGTCACGAACGTTGAGGCAGTAACAGGCACCTCTGCATTTTCGATTGCAGCTTGCCGAGTGACTATTAAGAATCTTTCATTGGTTACTGCACAAGGGAATATTAATACATATTTGATATTGGCGGATCACAATTGTTTATTGGATATATACGACATCACCTTTGGTGGCAATGGAGTGGCTTCATATGTTTTAATGTACTCTGCCAATGGTGCCAATATTCTTGTTGGAAACATCACGATTAGCGGATCTTTCAGTTATGCCTTGAATCCTACATATGCAGGAAGAATATATGTCTCTGGTCAGAGAACTACATTTTTGAATGCCTCATGCAGTGGCTATTTCATTAATGCTACTTCTAATTCGGTGGTGGCTTGGGCAAATACGACTGTTACCGGATCTCTTGGAGGGGCGGGAGCAAAGTTCTTTGCCGGAGGCAATTCAACGATCAACACGGGCGGAGCGGGTGCAAACGCTGTACCTGGCGTTAACGCTGGAACATTGACAACGGGCGGCCAAATTTCATGAAAACACCGATCTACCAACTCTCCCACGACAAGCTGGTGTTTCGCAAAAATGCGGATGGCACCACGTCCATCATCGCCATCACCGACACGCCCGAGTTTCCGAACCGTAATCCCGACTACCTGGCCTACTTGGCCTGGTGCTCGGCTGGCAATGTGCCGGCGCCTGCGGACCCGCTACCAGTTCCCGTGCCTCCGACCATCACCCGCGCCCAGGGCAAGGCGGCGCTGATCCAGGCCGGTATGTGGCCGCAGGTGCTGGCCTTCATGGCCGGCATCGAAGATCCCAACGAGAAGCTGCTGGCCGAGGTCGCTTTGAACGACACCGTGACCTGGGAGCGCAGCAGCCCGTTCCTCGCGCGTGTGGCCGTGGCGCTGGGCCTGAGCGAGCAGCAACGCGATGAGCTGTTCATCGCGGCGGCGGCCGTCGTGCTGTAGCGGCCAGTCCGCGCTGGTGCCAAGCCTGCCAGCCTGCAGGCCATGACCACCTACAAGCTGTCCGCATTCCCGGGCGAGGCGCCCAGCGTGTCCGACCGCGCGCTGGGCGCGAACTTCGCCCGGGAGCACTTCAATCTCTTCCTGCCCAGCTCCGAGTTCTGGCCGCTGGCCACCGACCGGCGCCACTCGGCATGCTTGGCCGGCACCCGCACGCTGCACCGCTTCGCGCGCGATGCCAGCGGCGCCGTGGTGCAGAACCCGGCCGCGCCCATCCGCTCCTGGGTGCAGGAGCTGTCCCTGGTCAAGGGCCAGATCAATGACGAGGCCACCGAGCGCACCTACCAGACCACCAACGACGGCAGCGCGGCGCCGCGTGCGCTGGACGTGCGCGGCAACGACCGGCTGCTGGGCGTGGTGCGCCCGGTCAAGCCCACGGTCACGCTGCAGGTGGTGGACGAGTTCACGACTGAGGAGGCCAAGACCTGGCTGTATGGCGACTTCGCCGAGCTGGTGCGCGCGGATCTGCTGGCCACGGTGATCCAGCACGAGGGCCATCAGGAGGCCATTCGCTGGGATGCCAATGGCAAGGCCTATGCCGGCGCCACGTCCAACTACGGGCTGTCCCTGTCCACCGCCGTAGGGGCCGGCGCCTGGGCTGGCAACCTCTACGCCGTGGTCTCGGCCGCCCGCGCCAAGGCCTGCGAGATGGACACCACGCGGCTCGGGGCTATCAGCACGGCCAGCGGCTGGGCCGTGCCGGTGGCGGCCATGCCCTACAGCTATCCCTTCCGCAGGCCCGAACTGGTCGAGGCGCTGCAGCGGCACGAGTTCCCGGACTCGGCTGGCGAGCGCTCCGGCGAAACCGTGCTCACGGCTGACCAGGCCGCCAAGCTGGCCGACCTGGTGGAGGCCTCGGTGGCGCCCGGTAGCAAATGCACCAACTGGCGCAGCGAGCTGGACAAGCTGCTCAGGGAATTCGCGGACCTTGCCTTGTCCAAGTCCTGGGCCGGCGCGGGCACGGCGCCGACGAAGCCCAGCGAGCCCAAGGTGGCTCAGTACCATTTCGACTCCGACAACAACGCCATCGAGCACCCCGATTGGGTGCAGTACCGGCGTGACCTGGAGGCCTACTACAAGGCCCTGGATGCCTACACCGACAGCAAGTCGGACGCCTCGGCCCAGGCCGGCAGCTTCAACGCGCGCCTGGTCGAGATCCAGCAGCGCTGCAGCACGCTGGTGTCCAGCATCCAGACCCAGCTGGCCAGCCAGTACATCGCGGCCACGGGCGACACGGCCGTGATCGGCACCTGGCTGGACCAGCTGGGCGGCGTGGCCGACCTGGCCGGCAAGACCGTGGAGCGCGTGGTGGACTCGCGCTTCTACGTCGTGGCCTTCGTGACCGACTGGGGCGAGGAGTCCGAGCCGTCGCCCATCTCCGACATGCTGGAGGTGGACCAGAACGACACCGTGACCATCCAGCGGCCCCAGACCATGACGGGCGAGCAGCATGCCGTGCGCCACGTCGTGAAGTGGCGCATCTACCGCAGCAATGCGTCGGCCGCAGCGCAGGCCTGGCAGCTGGTGCAGGAGCTGCAGATCTCCGTGGCCAGCTTCCTCGATGACAAGAAGGGCGAGGAGCTGGAAAGCCTGCAGCCGCAGTTCACCTGGGCCGCGCCGCCGTACCGCATGGACAGCCAGTACGAGGGCGACAACAAGCCCAGCGTGGGCGCCAACCCCTACCTGCGTGGGCTCACAGGCATGCCCAACGGCATCATGGCCGGCTTCATCGACAACACCGTGGCCTTCTGCGAGCCCTACATCCCCTACGCCTGGCCCGTGGACTACCAGGTCACGACCGAATGGCCCATCGTGGGCATGGCTGTGTTCGACCAGACGCTGTTCGTGGGCACGGCCGGCAATCCGTACTTCGTGACAGGTGCGCACTCGGCCCAGATGTCGGCCATCAAGCTGGACAGCAACCAGTCCTGCAGCGCCCGCCGCTCCATCGTTCCCGTGCAGGGCGGCGTGCTCTATGCCTCGCCAGATGGCCTGTGCCTGGCCAGCCCGGGCGGCGTGCAGGTGGTCACGCGGCAGCTGATCGCGCGCCAGGACTGGCAGCGCATGCAGCCATCCACCATGTTCGCGGCCGAGCACGAGGGCGTCTACTACCTGTTCTACGCCGGGGCCGGCGGCGGCTGCCTGGCGTTCAGCGCGCAGGACGGGGCCAAGCTCGGCCATACCGACCTGGGCGGCGCGGGTGTGACGGCGGTTTGGGTGGACCGCTTCAACGACCTCATGTACGTGGCGCGCGGCCAGGACATCCTGGAATGCTTCACGGGCGATGCCCTGCGCACGGCGCGCTGGCGCACAGGCCTGGCCACCCAGGGCCAGCAGCTGCCGCTGGCCTGGGCCAAGGTCTACGGCCGGCAGGACGCCCAGCACCCGATCACTCTGCGCCTGTGGGGCGACGGCCAGCTGCAGCACACGGCCCGGTTCACCGACCTGCAGCCGCAGCGCCTGCCGCCCGGGCGCTGGCTGGAGCATCAGGTGGAGATCGAGGGCGCGGCCCGCGTCACCAGCGTGGTGCTGTGCTCGACCACCGAGGAGCTGCGCAGCGTATGACCAATCGCAAGAAAATCGACACGGGCGCGGCCCGCCTGCCGGCCCTGGCCAGGGTCAACGTTCAGGACAAGGCCCTGTCCAACTGGATGCAGGCCGTGACCGAGCACCTGGAAGTGCGGGCCGGCGCCCGGGGCAACGAGTTCGAGCGCGGCGTCACCCTGCGCGAGCTGCTGGACCTGCAGGGCTCGGTGCAGGGCGTCACCCAGCTGCTGGCCACCGACAAGACACCCGGGGAGGGCGAGATTGTCATCGACCTGGGCGGCGGGCTGTCGGCCACCGTGGCCGTGGAGCGCTTCGCCAAATCCATCATCGAATCGCGCCTGTTCAAGAGCCTGGCCAAGACCCTGGACGACCCCAGCCGCTTCGACCACCTGGCGCAGGAGATCCGCGACGAGCTGCTGCGCTCCATCGCCGATGAGGCCGCCAAGCGCGGCGCCGAGGTGCGCGAGCTGCAGACCGTGGTGCAGAGCAACGAGCGCAGCCTGGCCATGGCCGTGCGCGAGGTGACGGCCAGCCTGCGCAACGCCAGCGCAGGCCTGCGCGCCACACAGGCGGCGTTCGCGGACGGCCAGCGGGCCATGGCCACCAACGTGCTGCAGCTGCAGGCCTCCCTGGGCAACTACTACCAGGACGGCAAGCCGGGCCGCGCCATGCTGGAGCAGGAGATGACGGTGCTGGCCGGCTACAGCGAGGGGCTGCGCGCGCAGTACACGCTCAAGGTGCAGGCCGGCGGAGCCCTGGCTGGCTACGGCATCGCGGCCGAGGAGGTCAACGGCAAGACCTCCAGCGCCTTCATCATCATGGCCGACAAGTTCGCCGTCGTCTCCCCCAGCTACAACGCCGGCCAGATGAGCACGCCGCGGCCCGAAGACGTGGTGTTCGGCGTCGATGGCGACGGCATCTACCTGCAGCGCAACGTCTACCTCAAGGGAAACATGCGCATCGACGGGCTGGGCAAGAAGCTCGTTGACGGCCTGCGCGGCTCGGTGCTGCTGTCGGCCAGCGGCAGCTTCTGGAGCGATGCCACTGCGCGCCAGGCTGTCTGGCAGGCCTTGGGCAACAGCGGCAGTGCACCCAACACCAACCACCTGATCGTGGGCGATGCCGTGACCATCACCAACGGCGCTGGTTTCACGCAGACACGGCACTGGATGGGCGCGGCCTGGCTGATCCCGGCCGCCGTGCTCAACGGCGACCTGCTGGTGGACGGCACGGTAGCGGCACGCAAGGTGGACACGCGCGGGCTCACCGTGCGCGACAACGCCGGCAACGTCATCCTGGACGCCAACGGCCTCGATGCGCAATGGCTGCGCAATCTCAAGGCCGCCCAGGTCAACGGCCTGGGGCCACTGGCCACCAAGGACAAGGCCCGCATCGGCGACACCGTGGCGTTTCCGGATGGCACGACGATGAACACCAGCGACTTCATCAACCGGCTGCAGCGCATCACGTCCAACAACATCGGCGTGTTCATGGACACGGCGGCCATCGGCACAGCCTACATCGGGCAGGCGGCCATTGGCACGCTGCAGATTGCGGGCGGCTCGGTCACGTCCATGGCCAGCGGCTCGGGCGGCCAGGTCACGCTGTCGGGTGGGCAGTCCGTGGAGCTGTGCTCTGCATGGGTGAACAACGCGGACGGTGGCTCCGGCGTCGTGGTCATCGCCCTTGTCAACGCCATGCCCGTGAACAGCAATGGCAGCCTGAGCCTGACGCTGTACCGGGGCGGAATCGGCCTGCAGTACACCGGCACATCGATGCCCAACGGCTACCGGACCTCGGCCCACAACAGCTGCTTCGACGCCAACCCGCCCGCAGGCTGGACGCAGTACCGCCTGATGGCCTCGGCCGGCCCCGGCGAGACGGTCACGGTCTTCCTGTCCAACATCGTCGCCACGGGAGGCCGCCGATGATCCACTTCATCCAGATCGACGGCGCCGGCCGCATCCTGCGCTCGGGCAACGCTCCGTGCCGCCACCTCAAGGATTTGCCCGGGGCGAACAGCAGCTTTCGCCGCGTGCCGCATCCGGTGCCGGACCCGAACGCCTTCTATTGGGACGGTGGCCTGGTGGCCGTGCCGGCGGCGCCCACTCCATTCCACCACTTCGACGTGGCCAGCCGGTGCTGGGCCCTCGACCTCGCGCAGGCCTGGGCGGCTGTGCGTGCCCAGCGCGACACGCGCCTGGCGGCCTGCGACTGGGTGACGCTGCGCGCCCAGGAAACCGGCGAGCCCGTGCCGGAGGCATGGCGGGTCTACCGGCAGGCCCTGCGCGACATTACCGGCCAGCCCGACCCTCTGGCCATTACTTGGCCTGAAGCGCCGGACTGAGCCGTACCAAGCCTGCCATCGTTGACCCCATTGCAAAAAAGCGAAAGCCCCGCGCTGTTTGCAGCAGCCGGGGCTTTCTTGTCTCACCCCTTGGATACGTCAAGGAGAAAAGTGTTGGCGAATGATAAACGCATCACCATCAAGATGCTAGGAGTAACGATGGAAGTCATCAACGTGACCCCGGAAAAGTTCTTGCAGATCATCACGCGCTTGGGCCTGGTGCTTAGCGGGCTGGTGCTGATTTGGCGTCTGCCCGAAATCATTGCTGTGCTGTCGAAATGATCCTCCTACGCGCACAACTCACTGCGCGCGAGTCGCAGAAGCTGGCTGGGCGTGTCGGCATCGCGTACATCGCCGCCTCGACAGGTGCTGCGGCCGGTGGTCTTGCTGCATTGATGTGTGCCATCCGATGGTGGTGAGCACCGCATGAGCCATTCCCTCGAATACGACCTCGACGTGGTGCTGCCCTTCATGCAGGGCCTGGTGCCGGGCCTGGCCCGCGCCCAGGACATGCGCGCCATTGGCCTGCGCCGTGGCGGCCGGCTGGTGGCCGGCGTGCTCTATGAAGGCTTCAACGGCCGCAACCTCTGGATGCACGTCGCGGCCGAGCCCGGCGCGCGCTGGCTCGTGCGCAGCTACCTGCGCGCCTGCTTTGCCTATCCGTTTCTGGTGTGCGGCGTGGAGCGCGTCAGCGGCTACGTGAACGAGAGCAACGCCCTGGCGCGGCGCTTCAACCAGCACCTGGGGTTTCGTGAGGAGGCCCGGCTACACGGCGCGGCGCCGGACGGCGGCGACGTGCTTATTTTTGTGATGTGGAAAAAGGAGTGCAGGCATGCGCTGGCACACGACTGAATTTGATCTTCTGCCCGAACGGGCGTTCTGCCCACGACCTGGCGGCATGACACTGGAGGGTGGAAAGGGCAGCAGCGCGCCCGCGCCCGACCCGCGCCTGGTCGAGGCACAGGTCAAGTCCATGGGCATCCAGGACGCTGCCATTCAGAAGATCCTGAGCCAGTCGGATGAGATGGCGCCACTGCAGAAAGAGCAGACGCAGTTCGCGCTGGACACCCAGCGGCAGGCCTGGGAGCAGTCCCAGGAAGACCGCGAATATGCGCTGGGGCGCCGTGACCAGTTGACGGGCCTGCAGGACACCATGGTCGAGGATGCGCGCACCTTCGACACCGAGGCCAAGCGCGAGGAGCTGGCCGGCCAGGCGGCCGCCGATGTCTCCCAGGCCTACGAAAGCTCCAAGCGCACCCAGAACGCAGAAATGGCGCGCATGGGCATCAACCCTGCGGACGGCAAATATGGCGCCGCCTCCAACGCGCTCGCAGCTGGCGAAGCCCTGGCCATGGCCACCGGCAAGAACTCGGCCCGCACGGCGGCGCGTGCCGAGGGCAGGGCGCTCACCGACCGCGCGCAAACCGCATTGGCCGGCTACCCGGCCATGGGCATGCAAACCACAGGGCAGGGCGCCGGCTTTGGCACGGCCGCACAGATGGCTGCGAACAACGGGTTGGCGGGGCTGAACTCGGGGTACGGGCAGGCTGGTGGCATGGCCGGCCAGATGGGCAGCAACGCCACCAGCATGTGGGGCGCCCAGGCAAACCACCAGGCCAACATGCGCTCCAACGATTCGACGGGCGGCCTGTTGGGCGGCCTGGGCGGCACGGCCGTTGGACTGGCGCAATTGTGGAAGGCTTCCGACCCACGCCTGAAAGAGGAGGTGAGGGCCGTTGGGGTGGATGAGTCCACGGGGTTGAATCTCTATGAGTTCGCCTACAAGGCCGATCCCGGCAGGCGCTATATCGGCGTCATGGCAGATGAGGTGCAGCAGCGATTCCCCGAAGCGGTGATGGTGGACAAGTCGGGCTTTATGCGCGTGGACTACACGGCATTGGGTATGGAATTCAAGGAGGTCGTGTGATGCGCGGCGGACGTTCTTCTCTCTCGGATTTTTTCAACAACTTCAATGCAGCCTACAGCCTGACAAAACAGGTCGGCCGGGACATCGAGGTGGGCAATGCTGTAAACGCAAAGCCCACGGAATCCCAGGCGTACACGGAGGAGCAGGGCAAGGAACTGGAGGGGCTGGCCGCGCAGGGCTACAAGATCGATTTCGACCAGGCCAAGAATGCCTATGTCGCCAGCAACGAGGCAGGAGACGCCAAGACGATGGCCATGCAGGGGCTGACCACGAACTTCATGGGCAAGCAGCTCACGGGTGGCGTCGATGCCAACAAGGCAGAGATTGACCGAATGCGCTCCATGTCCGTGGCAGATGCCATCGCCAAGCATGACCCCGAGGCCGGCATGCGGATACGCGGCCAGGTGGAAGACCGTGCCTTCAAGGGGAAGGAGCAGGCGCGCTCGGAAAAGGCCTGGGCACGCGAGGACGGTATCGAGGCACTGGACAAGCAGCTGGGCGAAGAATTCGAGACGGGCCTGATGGGAGCGGACGGACAGCGCCGCAAGCCCACCTTCTCGGACTTCCTCGGCAACCAGGAAAAGCGAGCCTTCATGCTGCACCAGGCCGGCTATGCGAAAGAGGCGAACGAGGCCGCGCAGAAGGCCCTGGCCACCAGCTACTCCAAGGCCCAGCTCGAAACCGAAGAGCGCAAGCAGGCCCTGGGCCCGGCCGTCGCGGCATTCGCCTCGGGCAACTACGGCCCCGCCATGGAGTACCTGAACAGGTACGGGCTGGGTGGAGCCTCGAAGGTCACGGGGATCGAGCGCGGCAAGGACGGCGGGATCGTCATGAACATGGTCGGCGTCGATGGCAAGCCGCTGGAGCCCGTGCGCACCACGGCCGAGCAGGCCGACGCCATGCTTCGCTCCACCGTGGACCCGGGCGCGATCTACAAGCTGAACCACGACAACTTCCAGCGGCAGCTGCAGCTCAAGGCGGACGGCCGTGCAGACCAGGCCAGCCGCATCGCAGCCGGCGCGGATGCCCGTGCTGCCGCATCGCACGGCATTGCCATGGAGGACCGCCGCGAGCGGCTGAACGACAAGCGCGAGCTGCGGGATGTGCGCGAAGCCATGGCGCGCGAGTCAAACCCCAGCATCTCGGACACCCAGATCCGGGCGGTGCGCGCGGGCATCATTCAGCCCCCCGGAGCCGACAACGCCAAAGCCAAGTACGACTACGACCCTGTGAAGGTGCAGAAGAACTTCGGGGAGTTTGTTCCAGGGAATCCCCTTAAAGGGACTGTTGATTCCACCAAGCGAAATCCTGAGAAAGAGCAGGAGTTCATGCAGTGGTGGGGCAAAAATCCCAATGTTAAAGACGTTGATGAGGCGCTGGTTAAATTCAATCAGCAGCAGCCAAGGAAGCTGTCAGGGGCTGAGGAATATGCAAAGATTCCAAGTGGAACGAAATTTATTGACCCGAAAGGTGTTCTTCGTATTAAGCCCTAGATATTTACTTCACGACAGGAGCATCTTTCCACCATTGCTCGCCTTCTGGCTCTTCTGGCCGCTTCTCTTCTTTTGGTGCCTTGTATGCCTCAAGTTTCACGGTTCCGCTGGGCACAGCAAGCATTACCGCTCCAGTCCATCGGTCAAGTCGATAAGCCATCGGGGAGGTTTCCCCGCTGCCTGCTGCAACGATCTCGAATCTGAATAGCCAAGCGAAAAATAGAGACGCTGCGGCGATGAGGTACATGGTCTTCTTGTTCATATCCGGTCATCTTTAAATGGCCAACCATCTGGCCGGCCGCGAGTGTAAGCGCTGGTGCGACCCGGTTCTCGCCGACGACTCTTTGCGCGTGCCAAGCCTGCCAGCCTGCGAAGCTCGAAGGAGCAATGCATGGCAGATCAAAATTGGTGGGAACAGGCGCCGCTGGCGAACGACAGTGGAAAAGAAAGCTGGTGGGAGCAGGCCCCGCTTGCCGAGCAACCGAAGGTAGAGGAGGGGCCGAAGCCAAAATCTCAGGGCATCGGCGGCTATGTGGCGGATGCCATCACCGACGTATTCAAGCGCGCGGGCGGCGCGGCACTCTCCGGCGTGGCCTCCATGCCCGAGGCGGCGCAGTCGGGCCTGCGCGCTACGGTGCGCAGCGGCGCCGGCGGTGACCCTGCCACGGTCATGCCCGGCGGCGCTTTCATCCCAGGCATTGACACAGACGAGGCCATCAACGGCCCCATGACGCAGCAGCAGCGCGACCGCCGCGAGCTGCAGGCCGAGCGCGCGGCCGTGGGTGTGCGCCTGCCGGGCGCCGAGGCGCTGGCCCGCGCTGGCCGCGATGCGCAGAAGGCCATCCACGACACGACCAGCCAGGCCACACAGGACGCCGTGGCCAACTCCCAGATCACGGGGAACCTGCTCAAGGGTGAGATCGATTTCGGCAAAGACCCGTCCGTGCGCGGCTTCCTGATGCAGGGCGCTGATGTGTTCGGCAGCATGTTCCCAGTCGTGGCCACGGCGCTGGCCACGCGCAGCCCGAGCGCGGCGGGCGCGGTGGGCGGGGCCATGGCGGCAGGCGAGGGCGTGGAGAACGCCCGGGAGTTCATCTCCAAGCAGTCTCACGAGCAGCTGCTGGACACCAGCCCGCTGTACCGCCGCATGATCGATGCCGGCGCGCAGCCCGACGAGGCGCGGCGCATCACCAGCGCCAAGGCCGAGGATGCCTCGGCGCTGCTGCAGGGCGCGGTGGCCGCGTTCGGCGACCGCTTCACCGGCAAGCTGGTGACGGGTGGCCTGGACCCGCTGCTGGCCCGCGTGACCGGCCGCTCGGTGCTGGGCAAGACGGCGGCCGGCGCGGGCATCTCGGCGCTGGAGGAGGGAACGCAGGAGCTGGCCGAAGGCGTGGCCTCGGACCTGGGCACCAAAAGCGTTGCCCACGGCAAGGAAATCGGCGAGGACTCGGCCGCCAACTTCGTGCTGGGCGCGCTGGGCGGATCTGCTCCGGGTGCTGCCCGGGGCGTGGTGGCCGGCGTGAAGGATCGTAGGGGCGGCCAGGCGGACTCCGGCGGTCGCAGCACGGTCATCGACGTGACCTACAAGGACGCCGAAGGCAAGACGGTCACGGACGTGGCCACGACCGCAGACGCCTCCCCAGGTGACGGCGCCGCAGCTGCGCCCGTGCAGGACGCCCAGGCCTCGGCGCCTGTCGCGGCGCCGGCTGCGCCGCAGACGGAGCAGCAGCGCGTGCAGCAGCCCGATGGCACGCCCGAATCCATGGACAGCACCACGGCGGCCACGCGCCTGGCCGAGCTGGAGGTGATCGACAGCACCACGGGACTGAACCCTGTGCAGCAGGAGGAGCGCGCAGCGCTGGCCCAGCGCCTGGTGCAGGACGCTGCGCGCGAGGACGAGCTGGAAGCTCTGGGCGATGAGCCCCAGGCCGTGGCCGCCGAAGCTGCGGCGGCCGAACAGGCCCCGGCGTTTGATCCGGGTGCAGTGCGGTCCAAGACCTGGCCCCAGTTTGTGCACGAGCGCGGCGAGAAGGTGGCCACCCTGCGCCGGGGCACGCCCATCTGGGACCAGCTGCAGCACGAATGGGCTGCCGTGAAGACGCGCCGCGCCGGCACCAACCCCGAAGGCACTGGCGCCGCCGGCGCGCCTGTGCAGGAGATCCAGAACCGCGACCGCAGCCGGCCTGCCAGCGTGGTGCAGATGCAGGGCATGGCCCAGAACCCCGATTACCTGCGGCTGGGCGTCTCGCGCAGCCCTGAATCGGGCGCTCCCATGGTGTTCGCCGTGGGCGACCAGGCCGACGCCGTGCAGGCGCTGGGCCGGGCCGACGTGGCTGTGATGAGCGATGGCCAGCGCGTGCCGTTCCGCTATGGCGTGATGGAGGCAGCCGATGTGCAGCCGTCCAACTTCGCGGACGGCGCCGTCAATCCGCTGTTCGACGCAGCGCACCCGGGCACCGTGAAGGCCCTGAACAACGGCCGTGTGGCAGGCCTGCGCGCAGCCTACGAGCGCGGCACGGCCTACGCCTACCGGCAGGAACTGGCCGCCGACAGCGACATGCACGGCATCGACCCGGCCGCCATCGAGGGCATGCAGGCCCCTGTGCTGGTGCGCCTGTATTCCGAGAAGGACAACCAGGTCAACATGGGCGCCAAGAGCCAGAGCCAGGCCCTGGGCCTGTCCGCCACGGAGCAGGCCGCCACGGACGCGGCCCTCGTGGACGGCGGCGTGCTGGAGGTGTTCGACAGCGGAGCCCTGGACAGTGCGGCCAACCGGGATTTCGCGCGGGCATTCATCGGCAAGCTGCAGGAGCATGGCCAGGACGTGGCCGGCATGATGGACGCCAACGGCGCGCTCTCGCCGGCCGGCGTCACCCGCCTGCAGGCCGCTCTCGTGCACAAGGCCTACGGCGACGGCGACCTGGTGGAATCGCTGTTCGGCAGCACGGACAACGACATACGCGCGATTGGCGAATCCCTCAAGGCCGTGGCCGGCGAGTGGGCCAACCTGCGCCTTGCGGCCGAGCGCGGCGCCATCAACGCCGAGGTGGACGTGACCGAGAACCTGCTGCAGGCCATCCGCCTTGTGCAGAAGGCCCGGCGCGAGCGCGCGGCCCTGCACGATGCCGTGCAGCAGGTGGACATGCTGACGGGCGACGTGCCCGATGCCCTGACCGTGGGCATGCTGCGCCTGCTGTACAGCGGCCACTACCTGACCCGGCCCGTGGGCCGCGACCGCCTGGTGGAGTCCCTGCGCGCATACATGGGCGCAGCCTTGGCGACATCGGCCAGCGGTGATATGTTCGGCGAGCAGGTTGGCCCTGCCGCGATCCTTGCCGCACTGAGCGGCCAACCCGTCCCACAGCGACAACAGACCAATGACACAAGCACCGAATCCCAGCAAGCCCCAGCCCCGCAAGGCAGCCGAGAACCCCCTGGCAGCGATGCTGCTGGGGAGCGTGCTGATGCAGCAGGGCCAGAAGCACGGCGACAAGAGCCAGACGGAGCAGGGCGAGCAGCTGCTGGAGATCGCGCAGAACGCCCAGGGCAAGAAGCCGACGCCGACAGCGGCGCCGTAGCGCCCGCGCTGGAGCTTTCCAGCTACACCCCCGAAGAAATCCAAGCCCAGCAGGCCGAGCAGCAGGAGGCCGAGCAGCGCCGTGCGCGCGAGGATGCCCAGGCCGAAGCCCAGGCGCGGGCCGAGCGCGAGCGCAAGGAAGTGGCCGAGCGCCAGGCTGCCAGCGCGGAGCACTTCCAGCTGGGCCAGGATGCGAACGACTCCCTGAGCGGGCAAAAAGGCATCTTCGATGCGCCGGCCGAAGCCGAGCCGGCCCAGCGCCACGATCTGGAAGCCATGTTCGATGAAGTGCTGGACGAGGTGGTCACGGAGCGCCAGGCCTCGCCGCGCTCCGGTGACTCGGTGCCCCACGGCAAGGCCTTGACGCAGGAGGCCGCCCAGGCTGCGGCCCTGGACTATCTGCGCTGGCTCGGCGCGAAGGCGCCCGGGGATGTGCGCCCCGGCATCTATGGCGGCTACACATTTGAGGGTGGCCCCGGCGCCGTGCGCGTGAAGGCCGGGCACATCAAGGTCGATGGCCAGGACCGCCTGCAGTTCCCGATTCAGCGCCTGCTGAAGCTGGCCGACCCGGCCAAGTCCAAGCCGCGCGGCAAGGCCGCCGCGCAGGAAGCCGAGCGCGCAGCTTATTTCACGCCGGGCAACATCGTCCGAAGCCAAGACGGCACGCATGACCGCGTTGTCTCGTACACGGCGCCCGATGCGGATGGCCGCTGGAGCGTCACCGTGCGTCCTGTGGAAAAGGAAGGCGATGCATGGGTGGATGTGCCAGGTCTGCGCGAACGCACCCACGGCACGCATCCCGATGCCCGTGCCTTGAAGGCCGGCCCGGTCGCTCAGGTGCAGCCCGAGCGCGGCCCAGGCGAGGCCCTGGCCAGCGCAGCCAAGAATGCCGGCGCGGGCCTGGCCGCCGCCATCGATGGGCTGGGTGAGCTGTTCGGTGGCGCGGGCAAGCTCGGCTCCGGCCTGTCCTTCGACGAGCAGACCTACGCCAAGGCCAAACCGCTGTTTGCCCAAGCCGTGGCCAACCTGCAGGACGCCGGTACCGACCTGCGCGATGCCATGCGCGCCGTGGTGCGCATGGTGGTGGACAAGTTCGGCCCCGAGGCGGCCGGCCGCATGAAGCCCTATGTGGTGCGCTACGTCGAGGACATGCGCGACAGCCAGGCGCGGGCACCCGACAATACCCCCAACGAAAAGGACATCCCCCATGTATCAGACACCGCTGCCCATCTGGAACGACATCGCCCTGAGCCAGCCCCTGTTTCCGCCGATGCGCGAGCTGTTCGCGGCGACCCCCGAGACGCTGCCGGCGATGATCGGCAAGCACCTGGACAAACCGGCCGAGGCGATGGGCCTGGACGATCCGACGACTCTGGCGTTCAGGCTGGTGATGCCGCTGTTCGTGGAAAACGAAGCGATCAGCGCGTACATCGAGGAGATGCACCAGCCGCAGCTGCGCAGCAGCTTGCCGGAACTGACAACAGTCAGGGAGTGCTTGGAGCTGGCAGCGATGGAGTACCGGCTCGACCAGTCACAGCTGGCCAGCTTGCAGCGATCACTCGTACAGCACGCGCAGCGACTCGAAACCGAAGCGATAGCAGCGATGAACGCAGCGCAGAACGCGCAGTAGATCCGGCGGTTGCGCCCAGCGCGGGCGAGGCCGCGCACCTGGCCAACGTGCGCGCGGCACTGCCGCAGCTGCTGCCCGGCCAGCAGGAGGATGTGGCGAAGACGGAGCGCGCCTTTGCCGCCGGCCCGGGCATGCTGCTCACCAATGGCACAGGCACCGGCAAGACCTTCTCAGGCCTGGGCGCCGTGCGGCGCTTCGTGGACGCCGGCAAAAACAACATCCTGGTTGTCGTGCCCGATGACAAGATCGGTGCAGACTGGATGCACTCGGGCCGCGCGCTGGACCTGGACATCCAGCAACTGCCCGACTCGACGGTGGCCGGGCGTGGCGTGACGCTGACAACATACGCCAACCTGGGCATGAACGACGCCCTGGCCGGCCGGGCCTGGGATCTTGTGGTGGCCGACGAGGCCCACACCCTCATGTCATCGCAGGAGGCCACGCCCACGGCCGCGCTCGCGCGGCTGCGGGCGATCACCATGCATCCGGACGGCGCCCATGCGCGCTACCAGATGCTGTATGCGGCCGACCTGCAGGCCGCCGCGGAGCTGCGCCAGAAGGCCGACGATGCGCGCGAAGCCGGCAAGACCGACCAGGCCGAGCGGCTTGAGGCACGGGCCAGGGCCGCCTTCGAGAAGCTGCTGGCGGACCTGCAGGCCGTGCGCGACGATGTGGCCGCGGCGCGTGGCGACGGCCGCCGCACCAAGCTGCTGGCCTTGTCGGCCACGCCGTTCGCCTACGAGCTGAACGTGGACTGGGCCAATGGTTACCTGTTTGACTACGACGACGGGCGCAGCGACGAGTCCCGGGAGTTCCGGGGATACAACGAAGGCGGCAACCGCGAGCAGTTTTTCATGCAGCACTTCGGCTACCGGATGCGCTACAACAAGCTGACGCAGCCCGAGGTCGGCGTGGACCGGGGCCTGATGCAGCGCCAGTTCAACACCTGGCTCAAGCGGCGCGGCGTTCTGTCCTCGCGCCTGCTGGACGTGAAGGCCGACTACGACCGCCGGTTCGTTCTGTTCGATTCCGCAATCGGTAACCGGATCGATGAGGCTTTCACCTGGCTGGCAGACCATCGGCGCGACAGCACCGGCCACGCCAAGCTGGAAGAGCTGGTGAACAAGCAGGTGGACTACCTGACGCGCCGCTACCTGCTGGAGGCCATCAAGGCCACGGAGGCCGTGCCCATCGTGCGTGCCCACATGGCCCTGGGCCGCAAGGTGGTTGTGTTCCATGACTACATCAAGGGCGGCGGCGTCAACCCTTTCGCGCTGGATCTGGGCCTTGTGGACGCGGGGGACCGGGCGGCCGTGGCCAGTGCGCTGGCCGAGTTCCAGGGCCAGTTCGGCGACCTGGAGCGCGCTCAGCTGCACAAACTGCCGTCGCCCCTGCAGGTGTTCCGCCAGGAGTTCCCCGAGCTGCTGGTGGTGAACGGCCGGGAGAAGCGCCGCGACAACCTGGCCGCATACGAGGCCTTCAACGACGACGGGCGCGGGCCGAGCGTAATGCTCGTGCAGTCGGCCAAGGACAAGGGCTGGAGCGGCCACGACACCACGGGCAAACACCAGCGCGTGCTCATCAACCTGGGCCTGCCGACCTCGCCCACGAAGTCCATCCAGCAGGAGGGCCGCGTCTACCGCACTGGCCAGATCAGCAACGCCATCATGCGCTACCTGAACACAGGCACGTCATGGGAGCGCACGGCCTTTGCCTCGACCATCGCCACGCGCGCAGCCACGGCCGAGAACCTGGCCCTGGGCGAGCTGGCGCGCTCGCTGCAGGACGCCTACGTGCAGGCCTTCGAAGAGGCCGACACCTACGAACCCGGCCACGAGGGCGAGGGCACGGGTGGCAAGGACATGGACCGCGCCCGCAACAACGTGATCTCGGAATGGGACCGTGCGCGGAGCCTGTATTTCTCCCAGCAGAAGAAGACCAGCGCGACCAAGGCGCGCGAGGGTGCGGACTACTTCGCCACGCCCGAGCCGCTGGGCTTGAAGATGGTGGAATGGGGCGACGTGCGCGAAGGCGAGGACACGGCCGAGCCTTCAGCCGGCCATGGTGCTATCGCGCGCTGGCTGCCCACGCACTCGCGCCGGACCATGGTGGAGCCGTCGCCCGTGCTGCGCTCGCGCCTGGCCCTGGCCGACGTGCGCGACAGCGACCGCATCGTGGCGGGCAGCTTCGAGGACCTGGCAGCGGCCAACAAGTACGACGTGATCGCCATGAACCCGCCATTCGGTACCGCCGGCCGCACGGCCGTGGACCACCTGGCCAAGGCATACAGCCATCTGCGCGAGGGCGGGCGTGTCGTTGCCATTATTCCGGCGGGCCCAGCTGCCGACAAGAAGCTGGAGGCCTGGCTCTACGAGCGGGCGGACAAGGCCGGCCAGGACGGGGAGCGCCCTTACACAAAGCCCGAGCTGCACCGTGCGGCCGACGTGCTGCTGCCGGCGTCCACGTTCAGCCGCGCGGCGGCCGGCGTCATGACGCGCGTGGTGGTGCTGGACAAGCTGGCCAAGGGCGAGCAGCCCACTCGCGCGCACCGGCAGATCGATTTGACCGATGCGGCCAGCGTGGAGGAGCTTTTCGAGCGGCTGGAACACCTGGACCTGCCCGCGCGCACCAAGCCTCGGCAGGCAGCTGCAGCTGCAACTGCTGGGCCAGCGCCTGCAGGCGCCCAGCCGGCCACGGCGCCCAGCACGGCCGCCCCACAGGCCCAGTCCGCGCCGGCCCAACCGGCCACGGGGGAGCCTGGCTCCCTGAGCGGCCAGCTGCCGCGCGAAGGCCGCCCGCTGGTCACGCACACGACCAAGAGCGGCAAGCCTCTGCAGGGCATCGTCGTGCAGGGCATTGATCGCGACACGGCCATGCTCTACGACGCCTACACGTTCAAGAAGGACGGCGGGTATTTCATTCGGGCCAAGCACCTTGCGCGCGAGGACGTGGGTTTCCGGCGCGGCGAGAGCGCCGTGGCGCCGGCCATGACGGCCGACCTGGCGCAGGAACTGCTGCGCATTGCTGGCAGCACGGTGCCAGCTGGTGCCCGTGCTGCGCAGCAGGCGCCCATGGCGCGCACGCAGAAGGTCGTGGACGAAGTGCGCAAGGCCTGGGCCAATGCGCCGCGTGTCAACGTGGTGTTCGACCTGCAAGACCCGCGCGTGCCCCAGGAGGCGCGCGACACGGAACGGCTGCAGGCCGCCGAGGGAGCGGAGGGCGTGCCCAAGGGCTTCTACTTCGATGGGGAGGTCTACCTGGTGGCCAGTCAGCTGGCCACGCCCGAGGAAGCGGCCCGCGTGCTGTACCACGAGGCGCTGGGCCACCACGGCCTGCGCGGTGCCTTCGGCGAGAAGCTGGACGCGGTGCTGGACCAGATCATCGTGGCCCGCCCGCGCGAGGTGCGCGCCAAGCTGCAGGAGTATGGCGAGCTGGACGACCTGGTGGGCCGGCGCTACGCCGCGGAGGAGGTGCTGGCCGAGATGGCCGAGACACGGCCTCAACTCGGCTTTGTCCGGCGCGCCGTCGCCGCCATCCGCGCCTGGCTGCGCGCCCATGTGCCCGCGCTGCGCGACCTGGCCATGACGGACGCGGAGATCATCCGCGACTTCATCCTGCCGGCGCGCCGCTGGGTGGAGCGTGGCGCCCTGGCTGCCGCCTCGGCGCCGGCGGCAAAGCCTGCGTTCAGCCTGGACAGCGGCGCGGGCCGCCGCGCGTTGCTGGAGCTATCCGAGCTGGACGACCTTTTCACCTTCCCCAAGTCGGAGCTGACGGACCTTGCTGCCATCGCTCACGAGCACGACCCCGAGATCCTCGTCAGCAAGCCGGTCAGCATCGCCGGGCGCCAGGAGTACACGCTCACCATGTCGGGCGGCAAGAAGGCCATTCTGTCGGTGCGCCAACCGAACCCTTATGGCGGCGAGCAGGTCTACGACATGCTCTATACCGCCGAGGGCATGGAGGCCGTCACCGGCCGGCCTGGCGTGAACCCCGAGGACGTGCCGCCCACGCCCGACGTGTGGCTGGACGTGTCGCGGCTGGACCAGGGCGACTCGGGCGCCATGGCCTACAGCATCGCCTCGACCTTCGCGCACAACACGGACAGCATCTTCATCGGCGACCCGCACGGCCTGAGCAAGACCGCGCTGCGCCGCCGGCTGGAGCAGATGATTTCCAGCGCGCTGAAGTTCGGCACCACGCGCCACCTGGCGCCGCATCCCGACCAGGTGCGCGGCGGTCACGGTGTGCCCGGCCTGCGATGGGTCTATGGGGATGACGTGGGCAATGTGGAGCGCATGATTGCGGCCAGTGTGGGCGCAATGGATAATGCGTTTCCAACCTCCAGCCAAATCGAATATGACGCAGACAGTGGATCGTTCCGACTTTCCCATTCCGGGAAGCAACTATCAAGACAGCAACTGGCTGGCTTGGTTGGACAATCCATCCGAGCAAGACGTGAAGTGGCTGGAAGCGGACCGGCAGAAGCGGAAGCTGGCTGGCGAACAGTTGCGCGAGCGGCTGTCTGGCGTGCCCTTCTACGCCGAGCGGGCGGCCAGGACCAAGGCAGTCGAGGGCAGCGAGGCTCCCTACTGGGAGAGTTTGTTGAGCGGCACGCACAAGTTCTAACCGACCCCAGCCGCAGCCGCCGGGTTTTCTACAGCCGCGGCCCCGCTGCCGGCGCGGCCACGCCGGTACAGTCCAAGGGCCTGCTCGGCCGCATGCAGGACAAGGTGGCCTACCTTACCGGCTACCGTTCCGTCGATGACTTCCTCTACGCCTGGCAGGACAAGTTCATCGACCTCAAGCGCATTCAGGAGCACATCAAGGCCCTGAACGGCACGGTCAGCGAGACGAATGACGCCTACCGAGGCGAGGAGCTGTACCACAAGCGCGTGGCCAAGCGCACGGCCAACTTCCTGCGCGACGAAGTGCAGCCGCTGCTGCGGCGCCTG
This sequence comes from Delftia sp. WY8, assembly GCF_018437695.1. Lineage (NCBI taxonomy): Bacteria > Pseudomonadati > Pseudomonadota > Betaproteobacteria > Burkholderiales > Comamonadaceae > Delftia > Delftia sp. WY8. The sequence continues at coordinate 350,417 of NZ_CP049795.1, read as the reverse complement.
AACGCCACGGGCGTGGCCATCGAGGAGCTGGAGCGCTTCCTGCACGCCCGCCATGCGCCCGAGGCCAACCGCGTCATGGCCGAGCGCAACCCGGGCGCCCAGCAGCTGCAGGCCCAGCGCGAGGCCGCCAGCAAGACCGTGGAAGATCTGCGCCGCCAGCTGCAGCGCGCCCAGGCCCGAGGCATGGCCACCGGCCCGGTGCAGAAGGCGCTGGGCCAGGCCCTCATCGACAAGGACCGCTGGGACGGCGCGGAGGCCTTCGCCGGCACAGAGGAGGAACGCCTGTCCCTGTCGGGCATGAGCGATGCAGAGGCAGCGACGGTGATGGCCGGCTATAGCCCGGAGCAGCGCCAGGTGCTGGACGAGCTGGCTGCACGCGTGGACCGGATGAGCGAGGGCACGCTGCAGACGCTGGAGAACTACGGGCTCATGGACCAGGCCACGCTGACGGCCTGGCGCAAGACCTATCAGCACTACGTGCCCCTGCACCGCGACGAAGCCCACCCGGAGAGCAAGGCCCACCCCATCGGCCAGGGGTTCAGCACCAAGGGCGATGCGGCCAAGAAGCGCACGGGCTCGAACGAGCGCGTGACCAACATCCTGAGCCACATCGTCATGCAACGGGAGGCGGCGCTGACGCGCGGCGAAAAGAACAATGTGGTCAAGCGCCTGTACCTGCTGGCCGCCCAGAACCCGGACAAAGACCTGTGGAGCCTGGAGCTGCCCAAGAAAAAGGCGCTGGACCCCGATACCGGCCTGGTGCGCACGATGGTGGACCATGCGGCCAAGCTGCGCGCCAATGTCGTGTCGGTGCGCATCGGCGGCAAAGACCAGTACATCGTCTTCAACGAGCGCAACGAGAAGGCCGTGCGCCTGGCCGTGGCCATGAAGAACTTGGACGCCATGGAGTTGGACCGATTCACGCGGGGCGTGGCCTGGATCACGCGCTGGTTCGCGTCCGTGAACACACAGTACAACCCGGTGTTTGGCGTCATGAACCTGACGCGCGACCTGCAGGGGGCCATGCTGCAGCTGTCCATCACGCCGCTGGCCGGCAAGCAGGCCGAGGTGTTCCGCAATATCCGGCGCAACATCCGCGCCATTTACAAGGACCTGCGCCGCGAGCGCCGGGAGGAAGGCGCCGGCACGAGCGAATGGGCCAAGCTGTGGGAGCAGCTGCAGCTGGACGGTGGCACCACCGGATACCGTGACCTGCACGCCGATCCCAAGGACCGCGCCAAGGCACTGCAGAAAGCGCTGGACCAAGTGGGCGAGGGCAAGGTGATCGGCAGCGGCCGCGCGCTGCTGAACTGGCTGTCGGACTTCAATGAAACCCTGGAAGCCACGACGCGCCTTGGCGTCTACAAGGCGGCCCTGGACCAGGGCATCAGCCGCCAGGAGGCCGCGAGCATCGCCAAGAACATCACGGTGAACTTCAACCGCAAGGGCCGGAACATGCCTGTGGCCGGCGCGCACTTCGCTTTTCTGAATGCGGCAATCCAGGGCAACAAGCGCATGCTGGAGACGCTGGCGGGGCCGGCTGGCCGCAGGATCATGATGGGAGGGGTGGCCCTGGGCATGGTGTCGGCCATGGCCGGCTACCTGATGATGGGCGGGGGGGATGGTGCAGACGACGAATGGAAGAAGATCCCGGACTTTGTGAAAGAGCGGTCCATCATCATTCCGCTCGGCCGGCAGGACTATGTGGCCATCCCTCTGCCGTTGGGGTTCCATGTGTTCCCCAACGTCGGGCGCACTATCGTGGAGATGGCCGTGCACGACGACCCGACAAAAAGCCGAATGGGTCACGTCCTGGACATGGCCGTGCTGGCCATGGATGCCTACAACCCGCTGGGCGGCTCTTCAAACCTGGGGCAGTTGGTGTCCCCCACCTGGCTCGATCCCACGGTGGAGCTGTGGCAAAACAAGGACTGGACGGGCCGGGAGATCTACCGGGAAGACCGCGACTCGAAGACCCCCACACCGGGTGACGCCCGAGCGAAGGACGCGACGGCCTGGCCCTACAGGGCTGCGGCTCGCCTTGCCAACGCGGCTTCTGGCGGCAACGAGTGGCGGCCGGGCGAGTTCAGCCCCACGCCCGAGGCCATCGAGTACCTGTTCGGGCAGGTCACAGGGGGCGTGGGTCGGGAGGCTTCGAAGGTCGTCGGCATGGCGACAGCGGCCTGGACGGGGGAGGACTTGGCCGCGCACCAGCTCGTGCTGGTCGGCCGGGTCTATGGCAACTCGCGCGGCGTGAACGGGCAGAGCGCTGGCTACTACGAGAACGTCAAGCGCATCAATCTGAGCATGGCCGAGGCGAAGGGGCGGGTGGAACGAGGAGAGGAGGCAGATGCGGTGCTGCTGGATGTGCCGCTGGCCCAGCTAGATGGGGCTGCGGGCCTGGTGGACAGGCACATATCCAATCTGGTGAAGGCGCGCCGGCGCATCCAGGTGAGCGATGCCCCGGACAAACGGGACCAGGTCAAGGCCATCAATCTGGAAATTGAGCTGTCAATGCGGCAGTTGAACCAGGGGGTTGAGGACGTGCTTGGAAATTTACGGGGACTGTGATGCAGGCAGCAGGGCTCTACTGGAGTGCAACTGCAGCTGACCATTAGATGTTCAGTCGCACGGTAAGATGGTATTGATGAAATCTAAGGCGGCTCGACTTTCTATATGTCAGAGCCACATAGTCGTCACTCGTGCAACAAGGCTGGCAGCTGCCCAATGAAACTGCGCGCTGCCAGCATTAGTGATGAATTTCATCTATAGAAACAATACACTAGAAACTTCAGAGAGCCACTACGTTGCTATTAATAGAGTTGTCTATTGAGAACTGCAAATTTTCTTCTATCACATATGTAATGTGATGATTGGTATCTACAGATATCCAGAAGGCGTGTGTTTTAGGTGTGAGGCCTGCGACAGCATTGACAATTTGCTTGTCCCCCCAGCTGTAGTTTGGATCTTTGTAGTAAATGGATGAAATCACTCTTTCAGCCAATTTATAAAATTGACCGAACTTATCCCCCAGGGAAACGGAGTGTCCACGCGCTATGAAAAAATGCTCGTCGATGGTATACCGTATTTTACCATTTGAGTGCTTGTTTCTTACGCCTTCATTGCTTTGAGGGCCTCGAATAGCATAGTCTCCATATATTATTTTATTCCGACGTCCAACCGCTGATTTTGAAATCATTTTCCAAGCCGCCATTTCTTTGCGCCGGAATTGACCTTCTGTGTCTGTGGTTTGGATGGCTTTATCGACTGTGGCAGGTAAGCTGCACGCCGCCGTAATGAAAAACTTGAAATTCATTATTTCAAGCACATTAATTACACGCGCTATTTCATCATGGATCTCAGAAACTTTTTTGGAATAGACATCGCCAAAATCAATAAGTATGCAGCATTTGGACGGGTGTAGCTCTAGATCATCAAGAATAGATTCTATGTTTTCCTGAAGAAGGTCTGGCTCAAGAGAGTCCTCTATTGCTGAATAGTCCAGCCTCAGGCAAGTTAGGGGAAATCTAGTGTAATTAAAGAGGCGTGTGGCGGCTCTATAAGTTGCATCTTCCCAGCGATCATAACCAATTACCGGAATGGCAATCACGCCTTTTGCTGTAAGTTGATTAATCAAATAGCTGAAAACGTGTTCCCCCGTTTCTATATTTGCATTGCCTAACCAATGATAGGAGTCAACCATGGCCATGAGTCCAGAGCTGACAGATGCAATTCTCGAGATTGCATAATCAATCATCGTTTTGGCGGGAGTTCCAAATTCATAGAGATACTTTGGTGCACCATCACCTGAAGGAACCCTCGGAATATCGAACAAGGGAATAATGCGGCGCCGTATTGCTGGTTCGATATTTTCTAAAGCTATTTTTTCGGCGTCCAGAGCCTTCAATAAAGGGACATATTGCAATTTCATATTATACCTCGCATGTTTTTAAATCGCGTAATAGATTTCTGACTTCGTCTCTTCCAACAAGTTCTGAGAACAAGGAATAGTTTCCGCTTTCTCGTCGAATTCTTCCGGCAATTATCGCGGGGTGTATGCGAAGCTCCTTAGCTAGTTGCTCAATATTCTGGCGGTTTGGCGATATGAATGCATTACTCCGCCTCCATAGAGCGCGAGGTATGAATGCTTCGCGTGCCAATCTGTTTGCTTCAGCCTCCCTTTTATCTTCTGATTCGGAGTCTAAGTCATCCAAAAAAGCCTCGTCAACACCAACGTGCTTCCATATATGAGCCAACTCATGCAGCAACGTAAACCAAAAATTATCTAAACGATCATGTCGCAGCGTTATTGCAATAATTGGAGTTCCATCGGAATCAAGTAAAGCAGCACCATCAAGGTGTGTTCCTTTCAAATGATCCTCTATTACTACTGCAATCCCATGCTTCTCCAAATACTCTATAGCTAGAAGAGGCCCCTTATCAAACCAGCTTAATTGAGCGACATCCCTTAAAAAATCAGCCGAAAGTTGATCTTTGCTAAATGGGCCAAGGGAAACCTTTCGTCTTCTAGCTAGAATAACAGCCCTGGCAAGCCATGCATATAAAGAATATTTTGTAGTGGGCGTTGTTGCCTCTCCAGATATTCTTCGTCTAAATGCAGCAGCCCCGAAATTTAAGCCGGCTTCTTCAATAAATCCCTTGACGGCTTTTTCAACACTATCTGCTCCCTTCTTCATTGCTGAATTAAGCCAGCCGCGCTGGTTAATTTCCTTTAATGGGAATTTCTCCCATTCCATGTCACTTTTTATCTCTTCAGCAGTGCTGGAGTTAATTCCAACCAAAGTCTCTGTGGAAATTCCTAATCCAACAGATAGATCTCTAATCATTTGAACGGTAAGAGATCTTTTTCGCGACAGAATTTCTGAAACTCTACTTTTAGTTCCCAGGTATTGAACTAAGTCTGTTTGACGCAACCCTTTCTCTCTCATTCTGAATAATATTGCATCAATTGGATCTGGTAATTCGACGGGGTATTTATTCCGTTCGTACGATTCAATAAGAACACTCAGAAGCTCTAGCCTATCGCTATCGATAGTGCCGAGAGAGGGGGCATTCGCCATCAGCATCTGTATTTCGGCCAGATACTGATGGTATTGATCTTCGGTTCTAATTATTTTAGCTTCCATTTGCATTATTCTCACGTAGATCTATTACGCAGGCGATTCCTTGGGGAAAAACAATGTTCAGCTCAAGCGATAAATTAAGATCTGCTACAGAAAATACAAAAAAACCTGGCTTTATACACATTGCTCTAGGGAATTGAAAAATCACGTCTTCTGGACCTTTCCAGTGGGCAGAAGATACTTCCGACGCCCACCCCCTCAGCCAACGACACGCGTCAGGTGAAGAATGGTTTAACTTGTGGCGTCCAATCAGTCTCATGATGCTTCTGTTCCCCTTTTGGGAACAATGTACCACATCTCACGGATACCGATTTGGGAACTCATCATAAAATACTATTGTCTTGGAGATTTTGATAGTTTTGTGTTTCGTCATGTTTCGTCAAGTTGGCCCGTTGGCGGAGGGTAAAAAAGCACGCAGTAGAGTCGCAAGCTCTTCTTGACCGAGCACCGCGTGGGTCGCGACGTATATCTTGTATCGCGAGCCACATGTGTCTTCGTGACTGAAACGCTGCTGGTACCAGGAAGGAGCTGCGCCAACCTGTGCTGATCCACTTATGTGAGTGTGATTGGAGCTGGGCGAGCATTGGGCTCCTTGTCGTCAATCGCAGGGGGCAGGCGTGGAACCTAACCTCGCAGGTCGCTAAGGACGGGCTACGGTCAACGGCTGGTGCTTGGCTATTGCTGCCATCTGAGTGCCGCACTGTGAGTAGCTCAGATCAGCCTGAAGCTGGCGATCAAGCCAGTCCGGGACTGTTCCCTCTTGGCCGATCTGTGATGTCCGCTGAAGGATCAGGCCAGACTGCCAGCTCGTAGATACTGGTAGGCGTGTGCAGTGAGTGAACGGTCGCATGACTGCCGCTGTAGCCTCGGCTCACATACCATGACCAAAACCTGCCCGAAGTACGCTGAAATAGGGTGGAAAAGGCATGATCTTAAAAACACTCGGTGGGCGGCCATCGCTGCAAGTTGTTGATGTAAAAGGTGTTTTCTCTTGTGCCTATTTCGGGGGATCGGACTTTTAATCCGTTGGTCGCGAGTTCGAATCTCGCAGGACCCACCAAAGAACACGAGGCCTCGTAGCAATACGAGGCCTTTTTTCTTTGCTATCGAAGAAGTAGCAAGATGGGGCCGAAATTTCCAGGCCGCGTTCCGCAACTCTGGGCGTGTTCCGCAATTCGCCGAACGGGCTTCACCTTCTTGCCGACCTTGTGGCGGATGTACTGGGCGGTCATGCGCTCCGTCGTGTGCTCCAGCCGTATCCCGCCGTCGTCATCCAACGTGGTGGCGGCCGTGGCGCGCAGGCCCCGAGGCTGGAACTGCGCCTTGGGAATGCCGGCGGCATCCCGAGCGGCGTCGAAGCGGTCGCGGAGCATGTTCTTGGTCAGAGGCTGGCCGGCTTCGTTGAGCTGGCCGAGCAGGATTCAAACAAGCCGAGCATGTGTTGCGCGTGTCTGCGGGACGAGCAGGTTGTGGATCGTCTTGACGCCGCGCTACGTCAATCCACTACGGAAATCTTGAGCGCGTACGCCGAAGACTTGCCCTGGCGGGCGGCTGCGCGGTTGAGGAAGACACGCACACGGTAGTCACCGCTGGCGGGCAATGCACCGGTCCATGTGGGGCCGTCTGCCACCTCGCCCCGGTACAGCGCTTCCTCGCTGCCGGGCGGCAGCACGTTGAAGTAGGTGGAGGTGGATTTCGTCTCCATGTGCACGGTCATCTTCTGCCCGGCAACCGCACGCACTATGTAGTCGCGCGCCTGCTCCTTGTTGCCTTGGAGCTTGCCTTGGACAGTCGCGCCCGACGTGCCTTTCTTGAAGGTCACCGCAGTGGACGGAACGTCCGCCTGGGCGATTGCCGGCATTTGTACAAGCGTGAGGGCAGCGAAAAATGCAGCTGCGCAAATTCTGGAAAGCATGCTGATCCTTTCTAAGAGGCACTGATCGCCTCGCTTGCATGCAGGCTACCAGATGATTTTCCGCTTGGGCGCACCCGACGGGCGCGGTTTGCAGGAAGAACTCCGATCAGTGCCGAGGCCTGCCCTGACGGGCCCTCCCGTCGCGCCGCCCCCGCCGATGACGGTAACGGTCATGGTTGTGATGCCTGCAGGCACCGTGCAAAGTTGGGGGCCGCCAGCGGCCGTTGTTGATTTGGTGTTTCTGGTCGCATTTTTCCTCTTCCCTAGATGCCTAGAAATTGAAACGGTACTGATTCCTGAAACTGCCGCGTGGCATCGCCCGAGAAGGTGTGGTTCTGGTCTGGGCCCAGATCCAGCTTGAGAACCTTGCCGGTTTTCTGGCTGAAGTCGAGTGCCTTGAGGTTTATCCAGAAGGTATTTGGCGTCAACGCTGATTCGAAGAAGTAGAGCTTGCGCTGGTGGTCGAAAACGGTTCTCCAGCGGGTTGACGAGATATTGGGTTCCTCGGGCGTATTCAGGCCGTAGGGCACCGAGGCGTTGCGGATCACGCTGAAGACGCTGGCCAGCGCCTTGTTGGGGTCCTGACTTTTGGGGATGGCGTTGACGTAGAAGGATGCGCGGGCAAATCGATCGGCGGCGCGATTGGTGCCGGGCAGCATGGTGGTGCCGCCCACTTGCTGCCAATAGGTGTTGAGAGCCAACTGCTGATCAAACGTCGGTGAATTGGTCATGACCTGGTATTGCCGGCCGTGATGTATCACCTGCCGGCCATTGATGTACTCGACGATGGCACTGTCGCCGCTGGCGTCGGACATCGAGAGATGCAGCGTCGTCAGCCGGTTCTCTCCGGGAACGTTGTCGGAGACGATGGTGAAAGGTTCTTTCTCCAGCGCCGCAACGGCTTCCTGGACGGTGGCGAAGTTGTCCAGCACGTATTGCGCCCAGGCTGCAATGGTCAGGCCAGGCTTGCTGCCCGCACCGAAGGCCGGGTATTGGGACTCCACCAGCCAGAGCAGGTTGGCGTTGAGGCCGGCTTCATTGACTCCATCGGTGGTGGAGACGTCATAGCCCGAGGTGATGACGCTTCCGTATTTGGACGTCCAGCGCAACGAGTTGGGGCCTGCCTTGCCTGAGCGCTCCATTCCACGCGGGAGCACCCAGAGATTGCTGACGATGTCGCTTTTCCAATCCATGGAGCGCGCGGTGACGACCTGGCCATTCGCACCAAGAAAGACAAGGCGGGTGCAGGCCCAGGTGCTGGGCAGGGCCGTAAGGCCGGCAATTCCCATCAGCAATGCGCCCACTACGGGGTGAATCTGCAGTCTGCGTTTCTTCATGGCAACTCCTTTGCAGGCAAATGGACTGGCGCAGTGTAGTGCGTCATTCGTACCCAGGTCAGAAATGGCCGCCTTGTGAAAAGGCGGGCCGGCAAACTGGCGGTCATTGGAGATGCCGCGCATGGGCCTGCGCGCATGCGGGTGCAGAGGGCACCGCTGTCAGATGGCGTGGCTGAACATGGGGCTGGCCAGCATCGCCACCGCAAAGGAGATGGCGCAGATTGCAGACCACAGGAAGACGAGGAAGAGGTGGCGCATCGTGCAGCTCTCGGGAGTGTTTGGTGGTTCTTGCCAGTTCAATTGCGGATGCGGTTCAGAATGCGCAGCCCGAGCATTGAAAGGCGTTCCAGCAGAGGCCGTGGCTCCATGCGCAGCAGCAACAGCTGCTGGCCGCCGCGCACGGGAAAGGCTTCCAGCAGGCTGCGGTGGTAGCGGGCATCCGGGTCCGGGTTGAAGCTTTCTGTGGGAACGACTCGATGCATCTTGTATCTCCGTCATGTGATTTCGGAAGCCTTTGGGGAGCGCGGACTCTGACGGGATCTATTTCAATTGGTTTCGCGGCGTTTCCGTGCGGGTCAAGTTTGTGGCCGCATGTAGGCCGGGTCTGTACGCTGCGTATGTGTTTTGCGCACGCGCTGTGCGGCCTGTCCGCAGGTCTTCACAGGTGTGAGCAGCGCGTCGGCAACGGCTTTGCGGCGGCTGGCAGTCCCTAGAATTCGGGATCCCCATCTCATTTGCCAGGAGTTCCATGTCCTCCGTTCCCACGCTTCAGATCCGGCCCGTTGCACAGGCGGACCATCAGCAATGGCTTCCTCTTTGGCAGGGCTACAACGCCTTTTACGGGCGCGCTGGCGAGACGGCGCTGCCCGAGGACATCACGCAGGCGACCTGGGAGCGCTTTCTCAATCCGCTGGAGCCGGTGTTTGCGCTGGTGGCAGAGAGCGAGGGTGAGCTGGTGGGCCTGGCGCACTACCTGTTCCACCGCAGCACCACGCGGCTGGAGCCCGTGTGCTATTTGCAGGATCTGTTTGCCGATGCACGCCGGCGCAAGCAGGGCATAGGCAAGTCGCTCATCCGCGCGGTCTACGAGCAGGCATCCCTGGCGGGAGCGCGCCGTGTCTACTGGCAGACGCAGTCTTCCAACGAAGCGGGCCGTGCGCTGTATGACCAGGTGGCCGAGCATCGTGGCTTCATCGTCTACGGGCACGAACTCCAGGGCAGAGCCTGACGCTTTGTTGTCGGGTTGGCGATCCAGAGAAGAAACCTGTTGAAACAGCGGGTGCGCGCAGCCGATGCAGGTCCGCCGGGGGGGCTTGGCAACCCTAGAATCACGCGTTGTCCTTTCGCTGCTTGCGCTGCACCCCCATGTCCAATCTCATCGTCCACGGCGGCACGCCCTTGCGCGGCCGCGTCGTTCCTTCCGCCAACAAGAATGCCGTGTTGCCGATCCTGTGCGCCACGCTATTGACCGATCAGCCGCTGCGGCTGTATGGCGTGCCGGACATCACCGATGTGCGCAAGATCCTGGACATCTTCCGCACGCTGGGCAGCGAGGTGCAGCTGGACGAAACCACACGCACGCTGCAGTTGCATCATCGCGATACGCGCTTTGATGCATCGTCGCATCGCCTGCCGGAGGAGATGCGCTCTTCCATCATGCTGGTGCCGCCGCTGCTGGCGCGCTTTGGCGTGGCGCGGCTGGAGGACAACGTCAAGGGCTGCACGCTGGGCGTGCGTGAGATCGATCCGCACGTGGACATCTTCCGCTCCTTCGGAGGTGAGGTGGAGCGCGCCAGCGGCTCGCTGCTGATCCACAGCGCACAGCCGCTCAAGGCCGTGCGCCACTGGCTGGACTACGCCTCCGTCACGGCGACAGAGAACTTCGTGCTGTGCGCAGTGGCCGCGCAGGGCGAGTCCATGCTGACCAATGCGGCCTGCGAGCCGCATGTGCAGGAGTTCTGCCGCTTCATGGTGATGATGGGCGCCGACATCGACGGCATCGGCACCTCGCGGCTGACGGTGCGTGGCGGCGCGCCGCTGAGCGGCGGCGAGTTCACCTTCGAGGAAGACTTCCACGAGATCACCACCTTTCTCGCGCTGGGCGCGATCACGGGCGGCGATGTGGAGGTGCGCAACAGCACGCCGGACAACTTTCCGCTGATCGACCGCACCTTCGCCAAGTTTGGCGTGCAGGTGGAGCACAAGAACGGCTGGTCACGCGCGCTGCGCTCGGGGCCGCTGAAGGTGCAGACGCCGTTCACCAGCAATGTGCTCACCAAGGTCGAGGCTGCGCCGTGGCCGTACTTTCCGGTGGATCTGCTGCCCATCTTCATTGCGCTGGGTGTGCATGCGCAGGGCAATGCGCTGTTCTGGAACAAGATCTACGACGGCGCGTTGGGCTGGACGGGCGAGCTGTCCAAGTTCGGTGCCCATGTGTTTTCTTCGGACCCGCATCGTGTGGTCACCTTCGGCGGCAATCCGCTGACGCCGGCCGTGGTGGAGAGCCCCTACATCATCCGCGTGGCGATTGCGCTGTTCATGGTCGCCAGCAGCATCGAGGGCCGCTCGGAGATCCGCAACGCCACGCCGATCCGCCGGGCGCATCCGCACTTCGTGGAGAACCTGCGCAGTCTGGGCGCTCGGGTGGAGTGGACCAACGAGGAGTGATGGAAAGCGGCGATGCGCAGGCTGCTAGGCCTGCGGCGCCGCATCCGAGAATCTCTTGGCCGCCCTGAGCAGGTAGCTCACGGCATAGAGGATGGGGTCGTCCGTCTCGTCGTCGTTCACGCGGTCAATGATTTCCAGCAGGCCCTGAAGGTCGGCGGACATCTGTGGCAGCACGCTGCTGGCCAGGGCCTCCACCGGTTGCTCGGCAGCGGCGCGGTCCGCCTTGAGGTGATAGCCGCGCAGCAGGTCGCGGACACCGATCACCATGGCGCGGCTGGACCTTTCCACATGCATTTCCAGCACGCTCAGCGCTGCGCTGATGTGGCATAGCGCGTCTGTTGCCAGGGTCTCCGGGTCGGGCGGGCTGGCGACGGCCTGCGCAGGATGCACGGAGGCTGGCATGTCTGTGTCCGGCATGGTTCTGTCCTTGCGCAATGTGTCCTGGATTCAGGGCTGGTGGTTCGAGGGCGTGGATGTGGGCTTGCACAGCCCCCGGGCGGGTCGTTTCGAGTTTTATGCCAACTTGGAATCATGTCAACTAGGCATGAATCTGAATTTGCATCCGGCAGGTACCATCGCGCAATGCAACGCAAACCCTTTCCCAGCGAAACCCAGGAGCGCTTCATCGTCCGTTTTCCGGATGGCATGCGTGATCGCATCTCGGAAGCGGCAAAGGCCGGCCACCGTTCCATGAATGCAGAAATCGTTGCGCGCATACGGCGCAGCTTCGAATTGGACGAAGCCGGCGATGCCGACCAGGCCGGGGTCGAGCAGGGTGCGGCGGGATTGAGAGAGGAAATTTCGCGCCTGTGCCAGTTGCTGCAAGAGCACAAGGACGCTGCGGCAGGCCTGTTCGAGGCGCACAAGGAAGCGGTGGTGGACGAGGCACTGAAACGCCTGCGCTCCGAAACAGGCATGGCGGCAGGCCGCGCTCCGGGGAAGAGATGAGGCTGTAGGCCTGAGACCACGCTCATCGTTGCCGAGCGCTGGCGGCTGTCCTTGCGGGGCGCGCTTATCGTTGCGTCGGGTCTGCAAGGATCCATCCCTTTTTTAGAAGCTCTTGCAGCAAAGGACGCAGCTATGAACACGGATCAGATCAAGGGCACGCTCAAGGATGCCGCAGGCAAGGTGCAGCAAAAGGCTGGCGAGTTGATCGACAGCCCCGAACAGCAGGCCAAGGGCATTGCCAAGCAGGTCGAAGGCACGGCTCAGAAAAAGCTGGGCGATGTGAAGGAAGCCCTGAAGGATGCGAAAAAGTAAGGCGCCCACGCTGCCTTGATGACGAACAAGCCCGCCACTGCCTGGCGGGCTTTTCTTTTCAGCGAGTTTTGACGGGCGCAAGCCCGAGCAAGGCGTTCCTTGCTTCCTTTATCAGGCGGTCTGGGGCAGCTTGCGGCCGGGGTCCGCGGCCACGTGCACACGGTCACGGCCTGCCTGCTTGGCGGAGTAGAGCAGGGCGTCGGCGCGCGTCAGCGCATCGGTCAGGGCGGTGTTGGCGGCCACGGGGGCGATGCCGAAGCTGATGGTGATCCGCTGGCCGGCTGCCAGCACATAGCCGTCCGCGCTGAGCTGAGCGCGTATGCGCTCGGCCACGCGCTCGGCCTCCTCGGGCGTGGTGCGCATCAGCAGCAGCACGAATTCCTCGCCGCCAAAGCGTGAGACCAGATCGTCGCTGCGCACATGCTGCTGCAAGGTCCTGGCCACGGCCTGCAGAACGCGGTCGCCACAGTCATGGCCCCAGCTGTCGTTGATGCGCTTGAAGTGGTCTATGTCGCCGATCAGCACGGAAACCGGCGCCATGTGCGAATCGGCCAGGCGCAGCTCGGCGGCCTCCTGGAAGGCGCGACGGTTGAGCAGGTTGGTCAGCGAGTCGTGGTTGCGCTCCTGGCGCAGAGCGGTGAAGACATCGCGCACCGTGCAGGCCAGCAGCATCAGGGTGAACAGCAGAGCAAACGACAGCGTGCTGACCAGAGTCACCAGCCAGTAGGTGGAGCGAGCAATCTCATTGAGGTCGGTGCTGCCCAGGGCCAGCACCAGCAGCGGCCGGGCGGCGGTGTAGCCGGCAAACACCACGTAGGACCAGTAGAGCATTCTCTCCAGCCAATCCTGCGGTGGCCGGCGCCGCAGCATGGCGGGCGCCGGCAGCAACTGCAGCAGGCCCAGGCCTGTGTTGAGCCAATGCACGCGTACCCACAGATCGACCTGGATCCGGCTGTAGTAGTACAGCGCGGCCAGAACCACCGCACCTATGAGCAAACCCAGCACGGGATGGGCCGAGACCCCGTAACGCCCCGCCATGCAGCGCGCAAAGCACCAGGTGCCAAACAGGTACATGGCGCCTGTGTACACGGCCCAATGGTGGAGTTGTTCGCGGGGGGCAATGCTCTGCCATGCAAGCGCCAGGGAAACCAGGGCATAGCCGCCGGCAATCCACAGCAGATAGCGCTGGCGACGCTGCACCAGCCAGCACACGGCCAGCGTGCAACTGAGCAGCAAAATGCTCAGCGGCGCAATCAGTACATAGAGGCGATCGGTATCGAGTGACACATCCACAGCGTGTTATGCACTTGCAGGTGCGAAAGACGGCGGCTGGCAGCTTCCAAGCCCAGGCATTCAATGGCGCGGCAGCCGCAAGCGTCATTGCATTTTGCATCCGATGTCACCGGCGCTTGCCACTGCATATGCACTGTTTCGCGTTGTGCACAGCGGGTGATATCGGGTCTGCCCGCGCGCAGCCTCAAGTTCCCGGTATTTCTGACGAAAAAGCAAGTCATCTTTTCCGGATTGATGGGCCATGTCGATATGGCGGGGCTTTTCACCGGAAGACGGCCGGCGCTAGTGCGCGTGGCCTGTTGTTTCACCTTTCCTCTGTTCAGTTTTTCCGACGAGAGTTCTACGAATGAAATTTGATCAATGGAGCGTGTCCGCCAAGCTTTGGGGCACGCTGGGCGGCTTGTTGGCGATGATGCTTGCGGTATCGCTGTGGGCACAGTTTGCGGCGGCCCGCGCCATGGACCAGGGCATGCAGACGCTGTCCGAATATGAGAACCGCATCGGTCTGGCCATTCAATGGAAGGGCGCAACGGAAACCACGGGCGAGCGGGTGCTGGCCAGCAATGCCTCCACCGATGAGGAATTGACGCGCCTGCTCGACGGCCGGGTCAAGGAAGGCTCTGGCCTGATCACCAAGCTGCAGGCCGAGATCGTCAAGGGTGCCAGCGAGGCCGACAAGGCTGCGCTGGAGCGCATCGCCAGCATCCGTGCCGAGGTGCTGGCGCTGAACAAGCGGGCCCGCGAGATTAAGTTGACGGGCGATGCCGCGGCGTTCCGCGAGTTCGTCCAGCAACAGTACCTGGGTGCCATCGGCCGCTATGTGGACTCGCTGGAAGTCTTCGTGCAGCTGCAGCGCAGCCAGCGCGATGCGGCCATGGAGCAGGCCCAGGCCGCGCGCCAACAGGCCAGTGTGCTGGCCTGGATTGTCCAGGGCGTGGTGCTCCTGGCCGGACTGGCGCTGGCCTTCGTGCTGACGCGTGCCATCACGCGTCCGCTGGAGCGAGCCGTGCAACTGACCGATGCCATTGCGCAGGGCGACCTTACCGTGTCGGCCGAGGACAGCCGCAAGGACGAATTCGGTCATCTGCTGCGCTCGGTCTCGGGCATGGCGGCACGGCTGCGTGGGCTGGTGACGGAGGTGCGTGACAGCGTGCACTCGATCTCCACTGCATCCACCGAGATTGCCGCCGGGAATCACAACCTATCTTCGCGCACCGAGCAGACGGCGTCGAACCTGGAGGAAACAGCCGCCAGCATGGAGCAACTGACCGCGACCGTGGGCCAGGCCGCCGACACCGCGCGCCAGGCCAATCACCTGGCCGGCAGCGCCGCCCAGGCGGCCGAGCGCGGGGGCGCCGTGGTGGGCCATGTGGTGGCCAGCATGGACCGCATCAGCGACAGCGCACGCCGCATCTCCGACATCATCGGCGTGATCGACTCCATTGCTTTTCAGACCAACATCCTCGCGCTCAATGCCGCTGTGGAAGCGGCCCGCGCGGGTGAGCAGGGCCGTGGCTTCGCTGTCGTGGCTGGCGAAGTGCGGGCCCTGGCCCATCGCAGCGCAGAGGCCGCCAAGGAGATCAAGGGGCTGATCAGCACCTCGGTCGATGCCGCGCAGGAAGGCTCTGCCCAGGTCGCCCAGGCCGGCCAGGTGATGGATGACATCGTGGGCAGCGTGCGCAAGGTCTCGGACATGATTGGCGAGATCACGGCGTCTTCCACCGAGCAGCGCGACGGTATTGGCCAGGTCAACCAGGCTGTCAGCCATCTGGACCAGATGACGCAGCAAAACGCGGCCTTGGTGGAGGAGTCCGCAGCGGCAGCGGCCGCACTGAGCGACCAGGCGCAGCGCCTGTCGGGTATGGTGGCCGTATTCAAGGTTGGCAACGCTGTGCCAGCCCTGCGATAGCGCGTGCAGAAAAAAAGGACCGCCGGGGGCGGTCCTGTTGCAGAGAAAAGCCGTGGCCCTTGCGGGCCTGCCAGGGTAAGTCAGTGAGAGGGGAGGGAGGAGATAGTCTCCCTGGCTCGGCTGGAAAATGGTTCGTGGTGGTGGCGGATTGCTCCAGTGGCCGTTGGGGCCTTGCCGTTGCGTGACGGGATGCCCATGGCTTGCGGGTGCTGCAATGACGTGGGCATCATGATTTTGGAGAGTGCAGGTGTAGGACAGTTCCCTGTGTGATACCTGCTGTTTCCCTTGTTGTGATTGCTTGGGTACCGAAACATGCAGGCACCTCTCGGCTCACACATCAGCACTACATTGAAGAATTTGTAACTTCTGGGCAATAGGGTTAACCCCTTGCTTCTGGCAACAAAAAGCCCGCACTTGGCGGGCTCTGTCGCAGCTTAGTGGCTGCCAGGGGGCGGGCTGCGCCGGACCTCATATGGCGAAGGGAGTGCGGTCCTTGCCTTCAATCCAGCGGGGCTGCTTGCCGCGGCCGGTCCAGGTCGCACCGGTGGCCGGATCGCGGTACTTGGGAACGCCGACCACGCGAAAACCAGCGCCAGTCTTGGCTTTGGACGAGGGAAAGACATCGGCCTCGGTCAATCCGTATTGGTCGATGATGGTGCGCACCTGGGCAATGGCTCCGGACTTTTCGGTCTTGAGCACTTCGGCGATCTGGGCTTCGAGCTGGGCTTTTTGCTGCAGCAGTGTCTTGTAGTCTGTGGTCATGTATATCAATGAATGTTGATCTGCCAATATAAAGGAATCCGGGAGAGCTTTTGGCAAAGTGAGCCTACACTGCCGCGCAACACCCGGATGACGACAGGCGTATTGTCAGAGAGCCTGTTTGAGAACAGGTTCCCATGTTGCCTGAGTCTAGGCGAGTCTGACGCTGATTTTTGTGGCGTATGGAAACCGGGTCATCGCATCTGCCACCGCTGCGCAGGTGCTGGGAAACAGGGCCGTGTAGCAGGCGCCGGCCACTTTGATGATGCATCGCTTCATGTTTCTCTCCCCTTGAATGACAGGTCTGCCTGCTTATCGGCATCTTTGCATCAAGATGAAACATTTTGTATCCTGCTCCCTGCCGATGCTGGTCAGGGGCCTTCATGGATCCATGGCAGTCCAGGAAGGGCAAGAAAAGGCCGCATGGTGCACCCCAAAAATATGAGGGAGGGAAAAACACAGGGTGCGCGGCGCAAACGGCAGGACCCTGGTGCAAGGCCCTGGCGTTTGCGACAAAAAGATCCCGCCTGCAGGGCGGGAAATGTCTGTGTTACAAATTGACACTATAGCATGCATCCGTCCAGGATGTGACGATAACTTGCAAAAACCTGACGACTCAGACCCCGGTGGCGTTGCAAGCAAAGCGCTGCTTGCTCGAAGGGGTGGTGCAGCGGATCACCTGCAGCCAGGAAGCGTGCAATTGCAAGGGCAAGTACGCACTCTTTGAGCTCTGGCGGCCGGTGTGTCTCGGATAGGCTCGGTGGGCATCCACAGCCCTCGTTTTTGCCTTTACTACGCATCATGTTTCAAACACTTCGTGCCCGCCTGATCCTCATCTGCGTGGCAATCACAGTGGCCGCGCTGTTCGCGCTGTCCATGGCCACCTTCTGGACGGCGCGCGGCAGCACGCTGTCCGGCATCGACGAAAACATCGGCCAGCTCACGCAGGCCCATGCAGCCGCATTGACCGACTGGGTCCAGGACAAGCAGCGCATCACCGGCTCGCTGAAAACGGCGGTGCAACAGCCGGACCCGATTCCTTTCCTGCTGGCAGGCCAGCAGGCCGGCGGCTTCGATGACGCCTACTTCGTGCATGCGGACAAGCGTGCCGTGTTCACCCATCCCATGCCGGAGAACTACGACGGCACCCAGCGCGACTGGTTCAAGCAGGCCGTGCGGGAAGGCCGTCCGGGCGTCACGCCAGCCTACGTGGACGCCAGCACGGGTGAGCTGACGATCAGCTTTGTCGATCCGGTCGGGGCCTCGGGCGCGATCACGGCCGTCGTCGGCACCGATGTGCGGCTGGCGGCCATGTCCAGGAAAGTGGCGGCCATACGCCCCCAGGAAAAGAGCTTAGCCTTTCTGATGGACGGCGAAGGCCGTCTGCTGGCCTACGCCAGGCCCGAGCTGGCGCTCAAGCCCGCTTCGGCGATTGCACCGGAGCTCGATGCGGCCCTGATCAAGCGCCTGGCCGAGCAGGGCGGACGTGCCGACCTGGTGCTCGATGGAGAGCCGCAGATGGTCTATGCCGCCAAGGTGGAGGGCACGCCCTGGACGCTGGCCGTGGTGATCGACCGCGCACAGGCCACGCATTCCGTAAGCGCGCTGCTGCAGGTGGCCGCCTTCATCACCGCGCTTTCCGTGCTGGGTACGGCCGTGCTGTTGACCGTGGTGCTGCGCCGGATGCTCATGCGCCTGGCCGTGGCGCGCGATGCCTTGCAGGACATTGCTTCCGGCGAGGGCGATCTGACCCGCCGCCTCACGGCGGCAGGCCGGGACGAACTGGCGCAGATCGGCCAGTCCTTCAATCAGTTCGTGGACAAGATCGCCACGGTGCTGCTGCGCATTCGCGAATCGTCGGAATCGGTGCGCATGGCGTCGGCCGAGATCGCGGGCGGCAACCAGGACCTGTCGTCACGCACCGAGCAGCAGGCCAGCTCGCTGGAGCAGACGGCAGCCGCCATGGAGCAGATCACGGCAACCGTGCAGCAAAACGCGGCCAATGCCCGCCAGGCCAGCGAGCTGGCCACCAGCGCCTCGCAGATCGCCACGCAAGGCGGTGAGGCCGTGGGCCAGGTGGTGCAGACCATGGGTGGCATCGAGGCGTCGGCACGCAAGATCGAAAGCATCATCGGCGTGATCGACTCCATCGCCTTCCAGACAAACATCCTCGCGCTCAATGCTGCCGTCGAAGCGGCCCGTGCCGGCGAGCAGGGCCGTGGCTTTGCGGTGGTCGCCAGCGAGGTGCGCACGCTGGCCCAGCGCAGCGCCACGGCGGCGCGGGAGATCAAGGCGCTGATCGACGATTCCGTGGGCCAGATCGACACGGGCAGTCGGCTGGTGCGCAATGCGGGCACCACCATCGACCAGGCCGTGGACGGCGTGCGCAAGCTCAGCACGCTGGTGGCCGAGATCAGCAACGCCAGCCAGGAGCAAAGCCGTGGCATTGCCGAGGTGGGTAGCGCCATTGGACAGATGGACCAGGTCACGCAGCAGAACGCCGCCCTGGTGGAAGAGGTCACGGCGGCTGCGCAATCGCTGCAGCAACAGGCCGTGCAGCTGGCACAGGCCGTGGCGGGCTTCAAGCTCGACGAAGTAAACGGCGCCCGCCGCCTGCGCTGAGCGCGGGCAAAACGCCGAGGCAGCGCCTGGTGTCAGGCCGCCTTGGCGCCCCCGGAATGCTCGCAGGCAAAGGCCGGTGTACCGGCCTCGTCCGGCCGCTCGCCCGCCACGAAATACCGGTCCCGGCCGCTGGCCTTGGCCTGGTACAGCGCCGTGTCGGCCGTGCGCAGCAAGGCGCTCAAACCCAGCGGAGGCTGGGCCATGTTCGTGCAGGCGATGCCAATGCTCAGCGTGGGGCAGATGGTTGCGCCATCGCTTGTCTCGATGCGGATTTCGCGCGTGGCTTCGCACAGCCGCTGGGCCACGGCGCTGGCCGTGGCGCAGTCGGCGCCAGGCAGCAGCACGGCGAATTCCTCACCGCCCAGGCGGCCTATGAGTTCATGCGGGCGCAGCGCTTGCGACAGGCGTGCCGAGACTTCCTGCAGCACCCGGTCGCCAGCGGCATGGCCGTGGCGGTCGTTGGTGTGCTTGAAGTGGTCCAGGTCCAGCATCAGCATGGCGCCCGACTGGTGCTCGCGCTGCAGGCGCTCCAGCGTGCGCTGAGCGCGCTCCAGAAAGCTGGTGCGTGCCAGCAGGCCGGTCAGCGCATCGTGGTTCACTGCATGGCGCAGTTTGCTGAGCATGTCCTTGAAGGCCATGAGCGTGCAGGCCACGGCCAGCGGGCCTATGGACAGCATGGCCAGGCCCAGGCGGAACGAGAACGTGGTCTCCAGTTCGGAACTGGGCGAGGTGAGCAGTACATCTGAAAACGTGGCCAGCTTGATGGCACAGCTGGCGAGGTTGAGCAGGGCGACCACGAACAGCCGGTAGCGCATGGCACACAGCAGCATGGCCGGCATGCTCAGGGACAGCGCGCCCGGCCCGCCCAGGTAGATGGCAATGGCCTCGGAGATCACCAGGGCCAACAGCGGCAGCAGGGCCTGCACGATCTGCCTGAACGGCTGGCCACGCCAGGACAGCGGCTCCAGGCTTGCGGGAAAGCTCAACAGAACGGGCAGCAACAGAGTCATGTGCATCAGCTCGCTGCTGAACCACATGGCCATCATGGGCTGCCAGGGCCAATGCATCAGCTGGTGCATGCCCACCGAGCCCAGCACGGCGCCGACCACGCTCACAAGCAGGCTGCACATCACCAGGTGCAGCACCGATGAGGGGGAGCGCATCTGCCGCACCCGCAGCGGCAGGCGCCGCATCATCACCCAGCCGCAGGCCACGGCTGCCAGATCGGCGAAAGTCAGCCACAGGGTCTGGTCAAGCGGGCTGCCCGACAACCATTCGGCCAACGCCATGGCCACGGCGGCCGCCGTCCAGCAGTGTCTATGGCTGTAGGCGGGGCTGCGCAGCATCCAGCCCAGGAGCAGGGCGTTGGACAGCCACAGAGATGAAAGATGCCCCGGAGAGCGCAGGCCCAGCGCCACGGCCGAGCACAGAAACAGCACCCCGCCCAGCACAAAGCTGTCCCGCCAGGGCGTTGCAGCTTGTGAAATCCACGGATCTCCAGATACGGCGCGATATGACATATGTCTCCCCTGTGGAGACTGAATGGAGGCACCGGACACTGCGCGCGTTCGTCGGGCATGCCGGGCATGCCCTTGTCATGGGGAACGAGCGGTCCGGCGGGCAGCGGGAAATCGGAAAACCCTCCTTTGGCGTGCTGCGGCAAGCCGCGTAACTGCGGGCAGGCCCTGCGTCGGAAACCGACGGATGCGGGGTAACTTGAGTTCACAAAATTTACGCCTGCGGGGCCAATCTAGCGGAAATGCATGTATTTGCAAGTACTGATCCATCATGCGTGCTGCGCCTTCCCAAGCGGTTTGCCGTGTTCCGTCGAGCCCGGCCAGTACGGCCGCAGGCGGCAGCCCTGCCCGCGGAGCAGCGTCGCCAAAGGAAGGATGGGATGCATGCTAAGTATTTATGCGAGGTCCCAGCCGGGTGACATGCAGCGGCAGAGCATCGGGGTGTGTCGGGGGATTTGTAATTAGTTACTTTTGTTTCTGATAGCCATTACTCTTGCCTGGTGGTGCCCATGTGCCATCGCTGCTGGGCGATGCGGGATGGGGATGCACTCCAGATGCGGCGGTTTCGGATGAAACGAGGATCTTGTTGATGAAAGCGACGATTTGCAGCGCATAGAATTGCCGGATTGGTGGATATATCTGCCGAAATGTTGAACACGTCCGAGCCGCCGCCATAGGCTCTTGCCGTTGACGTCCAGGGAGCTGCATGGAATACCGTCTTGATGAAACCGACCGCCAACTGCTGCGCCTGCTGCAGACCAATGCGCGGGCTTCCACCGCGCATCTGGCCCGGCAGATGAATCTGGCGCGCACGACGGTGGTGGCCCGCATTGCCCGGCTGGAGCAGGAAGGCGTGATCGCCGGATACGGCGTTCGCCTGGGTGCGCGCGTGGAGCAGTCTGCGGTGCGCGCGTACTGCGGCATTCGCGTGCAGCCCAAGACGGCCACTTCAGTAATGCAGGCACTCAACCGTTTCACCGAGGTCGAGGAAGTCTCCGCCGTCAGCGGCCAGTACGACTACATGGTGTTCGTGCGCTGCGAGAGCAACGAAAAGCTCGACGCGCTGCTGGACCGCATAGGCCTGATCGACGGCATACAGCAGACCTATACCTCGGTGGTGCTCAGCCGCAAGATCGACCGGCGCATGACGGCGGCGCTGAGCCAGCTGGCTGAATCTGCCGCCTGAGTCTTCTGCCCGTGCCGGCCGATGGAGAGCCGGGCGGCTGTCCACATCGACTGTCGGGCATCAGACATTTCCTAGTGAAACTGCCGGGTAGGCAGTGCATTGCCTCGCTCCTATGCTGATGCGGGCCCCGTGGCAGACCGGGGCCTTTGTGTACGCATAACACCAGGAGACAAAGCATGCACCCAGCGCTTCGCAGTGGATGGAAACCCTTGTCATTGATAGCCCTGGCCGCCTTGGCGGCCTGCGGCGGTTCGGGAGACGGCTCCGGCAGCAAGTACAGCGCGGAGATCCGCCGCACGGAGATGGGCATTCCGCACATCAAGGCCAAGGACTGGACGGGCCTGGGCTATGGTGCGGGCTATGCCCAGGCGCAGGACAACCTGTGCACCATGGCCGACTCCTTCCTGACCTACCGCGGGGAGCGTTCGCGCCACTTCGGCGGCGATGCCCAGGCCGTCTATGACAGCACCATCGACCGGCCGCGCAACATCGATTCGGACTTCTTCTTCCGCCATGTCGTCTCCGATGACGCCGTGGCCGCCATGATCCAGGCCCAGCCCGACAAGCTCAAGCAACTGGTCGATGGCTTCGTGGCAGGCTACAACCGCGTGGTGCGCGAGACCCCGGCCGGGGCCAAGACCAATGCGGCCTGCGCGGGCCAGCCTTGGGTGCAGGCCATCACGGCCCAGGACATCTGGCGGCGCATGTACACGGCCAATCTTGCCGGCGGCTACAGCAATTTCGTGGCCCAGATCGCCAATGCCGTGCCGCCTGCAGCGGCTGCGGCGGCAACGGCCTCGGCCAAGCCGGCGAAGGGCCGGTCGGCCGCGACGCAGCTGGCCGCGCTCAAGCCGGGCCAGGTGGTGGCGCCATCATTGCAGGTGGGCGGCACCACGGGCATAGGCAGCAACATGTACGGCTTCGGCCAGCAGGCCACGGGCGGCAGCAGCGTGCTGTTCGGCAATCCGCACTGGTACTGGAAGGGGCCGGACCGCTTCTACCAATCGCAGCTCACGATTCCGGGCGAGATCGACGTCAGTGGCGCCAGCTTCCTGGGTATCCCGATGGTGCTGATCGGCTTCAACAACGACGTGGCCTGGAGCCACACCGTGTCCACGGCGCGGCGCTTCGGCCTGTTCATGTACCAACTGGCCCCCAATGATCCGACCCGCTATGTGCGCGACGGCAAGACCGAGGCCATGCAGGCCAGCAGGATCACGGTGAGCGTGCGCAATGCCTCCGGCGGGCAGGACCAGGTCACGCGCACGCTGTACAAGACCGTTCACGGCCCGGTGGTCAACCTCGGCGCCATGGACCCGGCGCTGGGCTGGACCACGCAGAGCGTGTTCGCCATCCGCGACATCAACGCCTACAACTACCGCACTTTCCGCAACTGGCTGCGCTGGAACCAGGCCAGGTCGCTGGACGAGTTCATCCGCATCCAGAAGGAGGAGTCGGCCATTCCCTGGGTCAACACCGTCGCTGCGGGACGCGGCAACGCCCAGGTCTGGTATGCCGACATAGGCGCCGTGCCCAACGTGCCGCCCGCGCAGCTGCAGGCCTGCGCCACGCCGGCCTCGGCCGCCATCAACGCGGCGCTGCCCCAGGTGCCGGTGCTGGCCGGCGGCAGCAGCCAGTGCGACTGGGGCTCGGATGCGGATTCGGTGCAGGCCGGCGCCATCGGCCCGGCACGCATGCCCAGCCTGCTGCGTGGCGACTACGTGGGCAACATGAACGACAGCTACTGGCTGTCCAATGCCTCGGCGCCGCTGACCGGCTATCCGGCCATCTTCGGCTCCACTTCGTCGGCCCAGAGCCTGCGCACGCGCCTGGGCCACACCATGGCGCTGCAGCGGCTGGCGGGCACGGACGGCTATCCGGGCAAGCTGGCCACCAGCGACATCGTTCGCCAGATGGTGCTGGACAGCCGTGTGTACAGCGCGCGTTTCAAGGACGAGGCATTGGCCCAGGTCTGTCCAGGCCCCGTGTCCTCGGCGGGTGAAACGGTGGACGTATCGGCTGCCTGCACGGCGCTGCAGGCCTGGGACGGCACGGGCACGGCGGCATCCAGGGGCTCCCATGTCTGGGACGAGTTCTGGAAGCGCGTGGCCAGCCAGATCAAATCGGCCGACCTGTATGCCGTGCCCTTCGATGCGTCCGACCCCGTCAACACGCCGCGCGGCATCAAGCCCACGGCCAAGGCGGCGCTGCAAAAGGCGTTCGCCGAAGCAGTGAAGGCCGTGCAGGCCAGCGGCTTTGCCATGGATGCGGCGCGTGGCACCGTGCTGTTCTCGCAGCGTGGCGGAGAGAAGACGGCGCTGTATGGCGGATGCGGCGAGGTGGGCTACTTCACCATCACCTGCTCGGAAAACAAGATAGAGCAGGGCGGCTACAGCATGGACGGGCAGCCGCACGGCAACAGCTACATGCAGGTGGTGAGCTTCCCGGCGGCCGGAGTGGAGGCCCATACCTTCCTGACCTTTTCGCTGTCGGACGATCCTGCCTCGGCCCACTATGCGGACTACACCAAGGCCTACGGTGCGCGCCAGTGGCTCAAGCTGCCGTTCACCGACAGCGCCATCCAGGCCAGCCCGGCCTACAAGACGCAGACCGTGAGCGAGTGACATCCGCTGTCCGGCGTGATGCAGTGCCCGCCTGAAGGGGCTGCATCCGGCATGCAATGCAAACGGGGGCCCAGGCCCCCGTTTCGCTTGACTGGTTGCCTGGCTCAATCCACCACGACGCGGGCCTGGCCCGCTTCCATGCGGCCGACGATGGCTGCATCGCCAAAGCCCTGTTCGGCAAACAGCGCAAGCACCTGGTCCGCCACATCGGGCGTGCACGATACGAGCAGGCCGCCCGAGGTCTGCGGATCGGTCAGCAGCGCGCGCTGGGCATCGGTGATGCCGGCGCCCAGCACCACCTGTGTGCCATACGAGGCCCAGTTGCGGCCCGAGGCGCCCGTAATGACGCCCTGCTCGGCAAAGCCCTGCACCGTGGGCAGCACGGGCAGGCTGCGGCTGTCGATGCGCGCCGTCAGGCCCGCGCCGCGTGCCAGTTCCAGGCCGTGGCCCAGCAGGCCGAAGCCCGTCACATCGGTCAGCGCGTGCACGCCGTCCATCTTGCCCAGCGCCGTGCCGGGGCGGTTGAGCAAGGTGGTTGCCTCCACCATGGCGCGGTAGCCGGCTTCGTCCAGCAGGTTCTTCTTGAGCGCGGCCGACAGGATGCCTACGCCCAGCGGCTTGCCCAGGATCAGCACATCGCCGGCCTTGGCGTCGGCGTTGCGTTTCATCTGGCGCGGGTTGACGATGCCGATGCCCACCAGGCCGTAGATGGGCTCGACCGAGTCGATGGAGTGGCCGCCGGCCAGCGGAATGCCGGCATCGCGGCAGACCGACTCGCCGCCTTCCAGGATCTTGGCAATGGTGTCGTGTGGCAGCACATTGATGGGCATGCCCACGATGGCCAGGGCCATCAGCGGCTGGCCGCCCATGGCGTAGATGTCGGACAGCGCATTCGTCGCGGCGATGCGGCCGAAGTCATACGGATCGTCCACGATGGGCATGAAGAAATCCGTGGTCGCCACGATGGCCTGCTCGTCGTTGATGCGGTAGACGGCGGCGTCGTCGGCGGTCTCCGTGCCCACCAGCAGGTCCGGGAAGAACTGCTTGGGCAGCGCGCTCTTGCCGATCAGCTCCGCCAGCAGGCCCGGCGCGATCTTGCAGCCGCAGCCGCCGCCATGGGACAGCGAGGTGAGTCGGGGAGCTTGGGAGGTGTCTGTGGTCATGGAGCAATCCGGCGAACGGGGGCGATCGCAGTAGTGGAAAAGAGTGCCTGCCGCCAGCGCGGCGGCGCGCCATATTATGGGCGGGCACGGCGGGCGGCCATGGTACAAGCGGGCATGTCCAAGTCTTTCGCTCATGACCGCGCATCCGTGGACTGCGATCCCGAGACGGTGGTCGGCGTGGAGCAGCGCGGCTTCAACGCCTGGCCGGCCCAGCGCACCGTGCTCTGCGGGGACTGGCTGCTGCGCGCCGCGCAGGGCCATACCAAGCGGGCCAACTCGGCCAATGCCCATCAGCCCGGCGCCCGCCTTGGCGCCTTGCTGGCGCAGATCGAAGCCTTCTACCAACGCCAGGGCCTGCCGCCCGTCTTCCGCCTCTCGCCCCTGGCCAGCCCCGAGGCCGATGCCCAGCTGGCGCAGGCCGGCTACCTGCTGGCTGATCCTTCGCTCGTGATGCGCGCAGCCTTGGCGGACATGGCGCAGCCGGCGGACGGAAAAGGCTGGACCCTCGCCATGGATGCCCGGCCCGGTGCGGCCTGGCTGCAAGGCTTTGCCGAGGCCGGCGCCGTGCCGCCCCGGCACAGGCAGGCGCATCACCACATGCTGCAGTCCATTGCCTGGCCCGCCGCCTTTGCCACGCTGCGCGTCGGGGGCGAGGTGGCCGGGTTCGGCCTGGCCGTGCTGGAGCGCGGGTGCGTGGGCCTGTATGACATCGTCATCGCACCTGCAATGCGCGGGCGGGGGCTGGGCCGTGCGCTGGTGTGCGGCCTGCTGCACTGGGGACGGACGCAGGGGGCGCAATGGGCCGAGCTGCAGGTGCGGGCTCCCAACCGGGTGGCGCGCGGGCTGTATGAAAGCCTGGGCTTTCATCCGCTCTACGCCTATCACTACCGCCTGCCTGCCGCGGCACCTTGATGTGCCGCAGCGACTAAGAAAGGATGATGACCCAGCGCGACACTCCGGGTGCTCCGAGGCGGGCGATATGTGAAAAAATGCTTCGATGCGCCGTCGTGGTGCAATGCATGGATTTCCCGTTCAAGGAGCCTTGGTTGGCTGTTCGCATAAATCGCTCACAGCGCTCGCAGCGCTCACTTCTCCCATCCCGCAGGTGGTGCATGGGTGGCAGGATCAAGGGCCTGCCGCCAGCCTGGGCCTGGGTGGCCGTGTGCCTGCTGGCGCTGCAAACGGGTTGGGTGGGGCTGGTGGGGCAGGCGCACGCCGAACCATCGGCCGACGAGCATGAGCTGGGCGTGACACGCACAGTCTTAGGCATCCTGGGCTACACGCGCTGGCCCACGGAAAGCGCGGTGCTGCGGCTGTGCGTGGTGGGCTCCACCGAATATGCCGATGATCTGCTCAATGGTGCCCCGCAGACCGTGGGCAGCCAGCGGCTGGAAGTCCGGCGCGTCGTGCTTTCCGATGCGCGCATCCTGGCCGAATGCGAAGGCATCTATGCCGGCCAGCTCGATGAAGCGGCCTGGCGCAAGCTCATGGAGCAACTGGCCGGACGGCCGCTGCTGACCATCAGCGAGCGGGGAGAGCTGTGCCGCATCGGCGCCATGTTCTGCCTGCGCCGCCGTGGCGAGGGCGCGGGCTTCGAGGTCAGCCTCGACTCCGTGGCACGCAGCGGCCTGCGCGTCAATCCCAAGGTGCTGCAGCTTGCGCGCCACAGGACGTTGCCATGAAGTTGTTCCTGTCCGGCAGCGCCTCCCTGCGCAACGTGATCCGCCGCGCGCACATGCGCATGGCGGCGGTGGCCATTGCGCTGGCGGGCGCGCTGCTGCTCATCGTCGGCGTGGCCACCCTGCGTCTTTACCTGTCCAACAACCTGCATCTGGTGGCACGTTCGCTGGCCTATACGGTCGAGGCATCGCTGGTCTTCGGTGACCGTGACGAGGCTGCCCGCGTGCTGGACCAATTGCTGCGCGGCGAAGGCGTGGCCCATGCCGAGGTTTTCGATGCCGAGCAGCGCCCGTTCGTGCAGTGGTCGGGCCATGGCGGCTCGGCGCTGTCCAGCGTGGGTGAACTGCTGGCCATAGGCATAGGCCTGCCGCGCGCCGAGGCCGATGTGCGCCAGGATGGCCGCCTGGTCGGGAGCGTGCAGCTGTCCAGCGATGGCGTGGGCCTGGTCCGCTTTCTGGGCGCAGGCTTCATCGTGCTGGTGCTGTGCGTGGGCGTGAGCGGCTATGTGGGGCTGCGCCAATCGCGCCGCATGCTGCGCGACATTGCCGAACCGCTGCAGCAGTTGGCGCGCGTGGCGCACGCCGTGCGCCATGACCGGTCCATGGACCAGCGCGTGCCGCTGGCGCGCATTGCCGAACTGCGCGAGTTGGGAGACAACTTCAATGCCCTGCTGGCCGAGCTGCAGACACGCCACGAGCGGCTGCAGCAGCAAAATTCGGCCCTGGAGCGCCAGGCTTCGCGAGACAGCCTCACGGGGCTGGCCAACCGCCTGCATTTCGAGCAGCGCCTGCAGCAGGCGCTGGACAACGCGGCCGAAACCGGACAGAAGCTGGCCGTGCTGTTTCTGGACAACGACCGCTTCAAGCAGGTCAACGACGCGTACGGCCATGCTGTGGGCGATGTGCTGCTCAAGGCCGTAGGCGCAAGACTGCGCTCGCAGGTGCGCGAGAGCGATCTGGTCGCGCGGCTGGGCGGCGATGAGTTCGCCATCCTGCTCTATCCCGTGGGCGGGGGCGGCGATGCGCAGATGGTGCGGGACAAGATAGAGGCCGCCATGCATGAGCCTTTGGTGGTCAGCGAAGGCGTGGTGCTGCAGCCTTCGGTCAGTGCGGGCGTGGCCCTTTTTCCCAAGCATGGCCAGAGCATGGAGACGCTGATGCGCCATGCCGACCAGGCCATGTACCAGGCCAAGGCCATGCGCCAGGCCGAACGAGTCACAGGAGGATGACATGTTGAAACGACGGAGCTGGACCCGGATGTGCGGCGCAGGTGCGGCCGCTGTGCTGGCCCTTGCGCTGGCGGGCTGCAAGGCGGCGCCCGAGGCGCCGCCTACGCCGCAGGGCCTGACCGAGCAGCAGCAGCAAGTGCTGCGCAGCCAGGGCTTTGCACAGGCGGAGCAGGGCTGGGAGCTGCAGATGTCGGGCAAGCTGCTGTTCGGCTTTGACTCGGCCGAAGTCGGCGCCCAGGCGCGCACCAAGGTGCTGGAACTGGGGCGGGCGCTCAAGGGCGTGGGCATAGAGCGGCTGCGCGTGGAAGGCCATACGGACGATCGCGGCAGCGATGCCTACAACATGCGCCTGTCGCTGCGCCGCGCAGAGGCCGTGGCCGATGTGCTGGCCGAAGCCGGCCTGGCGCGCCAGGATATCGAGGTCAAGGGCCTGGGCCGCGCCATGCCCGTGGTGCCCAGCGATGCGGCGGAGAACCGCCGCGTGGCCATCGTCGTGCCCTTGCAATAGCCGGAACCTGGCTGGGATCAGAGTCGGGGGGATTGGCGGAAAGCAGCAGGAGTCGAACCTACCCAGGAGCGGCTGACGCCCCTGACCGGGTTTGAAGCCCGGGCGCACCACCGGGTGCGTATGCTTTCCTTCTGGATTGAAGCTCCCCCTGAGCGGCTTACGCCGCTTCCCCCCGTTGCACGGCGCCTCTCTACCCGCTTCGCGGGGGAGGGGGACGACACCCTTGCTGCGGGGCGGCCCTTGCTCGGTGTCTCTCGCCCTGGGCCGCGCCGGTTGCTGGCGCCGTGGCGAAGCAAAGCTGGCCATTGTAGCGGCCCCTTGCCTCAAATTCTTGCTGTGGCGCCAGTGGTCCACTGCACATCGGGGCGCAGCAGGTGGGCGTCGCGCAGGCGGCGGGTGTAGCCGATGCGGTCGAAGAATTCGAGGATCTGGATGGCGCGCTTGCGGCCCAGGCCTGTGGCATCGCGAAAGGCGTGGGCCTGGATTTCGCCGTTGGGGGTGGCGGCGGCCAGTTCGCGCACCAGGGCGGCGAGTTCGTCCGTGCGGGCGGCGGAGTAGAACAGGTCCTTGGTCACCTGAAACAGCAGTCCCTGGCGCGCGAGCTTGCGCAGCAGCTGGCGCACGGTTTCCTCGCCGATGGCGTTGTCGCGTGCCAGGTCGCGCACCCAGGGCGGGTCGTAGCGGCCGGCTTCGATGGCCGGCAGCAGTTTCTGGGCGATCTGTGTTTCGCTGTCCGACAGTTGCACGCTGTGGCCGGGCAGGTGCAGCCAGGCGCCGCTGGCGGCCAGGCTGCCATCCTGCAGCAGCGTTTGCAGCAGGCCTTTCCACAGCGCGTCATGTCCTGCATGGACCAGGCCGGACAGTGCCATGCGGCGCAGGCGTGCCGCGTTCACACCGGGCTCGTCGGGGTTTTTTTCGTGAAAGCGCGCCATGCTGTCCAGCACCTGGCCGCGCAGCTGCGTCCAGCGTGCGTCACCCAGCAACAGCGTGTCGCCCTCGGCCAGTGGAAGTCGGTGCAGCCGGTGCCCGACGTTGTCCGTGGCCACGGATGCGCGGCCCGTCAGGCGCATGAGCTGCGACGTGGCAATGCCGTGCGCCGCGCCTTGCACCAGCGCGCTGGCGTCTCCGGTGGCAATCAGCGATTCCAGCGCCTGCAGATAGGCCGTGCGCTCGGGGCTGCGGCGCTTGCGTGCGGGAGCAAAGGGGTCGATGACGCTGCCGCCCGCAATCGTACGGTTGGCCTGGGCATTGCGCACGATGAGCCGGTCGCCGGGTTGGGCATGTACGGGCATGTCCAGCACCAGTTGGACGATGGCCTGCTCGCCGGGACCCAGCGGCTGGTCCTGCAGCAGGGCCACGTGGGCCGTGCAGCGCGCCGTACCGATGTGCACATGCACAGGCGTCCATTGGGCCAGTGATGGCGCATCGGCCAGCAGTTGCAGGCGCACGTCGATCCGGTCGCTGGCCTGCAGCAGCCGTGCGTCGGCGATCCAGTCGCCGCGCGTGATGGCTTCCTTGGCAATGCCCGACAGGTTGAGCGCGCAGCGCTGGCCGGCAAGGCCCTGTTCGCTGGCCTGGTTCTGGGCATGCAGGCTGCGCACGCGCACCTCGGTGCCCGAGGCCGAGTGCACCAGCGTGTCGCCGACTTTCACCTGCCCGCCGAACACGGTGCCTGTGACCACGGTGCCCTGGCCCGGCAGCGTGAAGCTGCGGTCCACGGCCAGGCGGAACAGTCCGTCGCTGGCCCGCGCGGGAATGGACTGGGCACGCGCCATGAGGTGCTCGCGCAGCTGCGCCACGCCCGTGTCACCGGGCTGGGCGGCGGCGGTGGGAAAGACCGGGGCGCCGGCCAGCGCCGTGGGCGCCAGCAGGGACTCGATCTCGGCACACACCTGCTGCAGGCGCTCGGGCGTGGCGCGGTCGGCCTTGGTCAGGGCCACGGTGGCTTCGCGCACGCCCAGCAGCTGCAGGATGTCCAGGTGCTCGCGCGTCTGCGGCATGACGCCGTCGTCGGCCGCCACCACCAGCAGGGCGTGGTCTATGCCCACGGCGCCTGCGGCCATGGTGTGCACGAATTTTTCGTGGCCGGGCACGTCGATGATGCCCAGTACCTCGCCATTGGGCAGCGGCGTGTAGGCATAGCCCAGCTCGATGGAGATGCCGCGCGCCTTCTCTTCCTTGAGGCGGTCGGTGTCCACGCCCGTGAGCGCGCGCACCAGGGTGGTCTTGCCGTGGTCGATGTGGCCGGCGGTGCCAATGATCATGCGTTCGTCCTCAGGCGATGTGCAGCAGCGGCAGCTGTTCGGTGAAGGCTGGCTCGTCGGCTGCCTCCAGGCAGCGCAGGTCCAGCCACAGCGCGTCGTCATGCAGCCGGCCGATGACGGGGCGGGGCAGGCCGCGCAGGCCCGCTTCAAGCCGGGTGAGCTGGCGGCCGGCCTGGCGACCGTCGGCCGGATGCAGTCGCAGGCCCCAGCTGGGCAGGTTCTCCACGGGCAGGGCGCCGCTGCCGATCTGGCTGTTCATCTCGGCGGTTTCCACCACATAGCGGCTGCCCAGCGCCTGCTGCACCAGCGGCTGCAGCGCCTGCGCGCGGGCCTGCATGTCGGCCTGGGGGCGCGTGAACAGGCGCAGCGTGGTCAGGCGCTCGGCCAGCTTTTCGGGGTGCAGGTACAGGCGCAGCGTGGGCTCCAGCGCGGCCAGGGTGAGCTTGCTCACGCGCAGCGCGCGCTTGAGCGGGTGTTTCTTGATGCGGGCGATCAGGTCCTTGCGGCCCACGATCAGGCCGGCCTGCGGACCGCCCAGCAGCTTGTCGCCGCTGAAGGTGACGATGTCGGCGCCCGACTCGATGGTCTCGCGCACCGTGACCTCGTAGGGCAGGCCCCATTCGCGCAGATCGACCAGGGTGCCGCTGCCCAGGTCCACCACCATCTGCAGGCCGTGCGCGTGGGCAATGGATGCCACCTCGGCGTCGCTCACGGCCTTGGTGAAGCCGGTGATGGCGTAGTTGCTGCAATGCACCTTCATGAGCAGGCCGGTGTGTTCGCCGACAGCGCCTTCGTAGTCGCGCGCATGGGTACGGTTGGTGGTGCCCACCTCGACCAGGGTGGCGCCCGCGCGCGTCATCACGTCGGGGATGCGGAAGGCCCCGCCGATCTCCACCAGCTCGCCGCGCGAGACGATGACCTCGCGCCCGGCCGCCAGCGTGGCCAGGGTCAGCAGCACGGCGGCGGCGTTGTTGTTGACCACGGTGCAGGCCTCGGCGCCCGTGAGTTCGCAGACCAGGGATTCGATCAGGTCGTCGCGGTCGCCACGGCCGCCGTCCTCCAGGTCGTACTCCAGGTTGGCCGGCGCCGTCATGGCGGCCACCACGGCGTCCACGGCCTCCTGCGGCAGCAGGGCGCGGCCCAGGTTGGTGTGCAGCACCGTGCCCGTGAGGTTGAAGACCGTGCGCAGGCGGGGCGCAAAGCGCCGCGCCAGGCGCAGGCCGGCCGCCTGGATCACCTCGGTGATGCCGGGCGCGCCTGCATCGGGCTCGCCGGACCGCAGCCGCTGCTGCGCATCGGCCCGCATCTGTGCCAGTGTCTCGCGCACGGCCTGGGTGCAGGCATCAAGGCCGTGGCGCTCGCGCAGCGCGAGCATGTCGGCGCTCAGCAGCACCTTGTCCACGGCAGGCAGGCGCAGCGCGGACGGGGTGGAGGAAGCGGCAGAGGTGGCGGCGGTATCGGTCATGGTGTGCGAAAGGGTCAGGCAGCAGGCGTGGCGGGGTCTATCAGCGCGTCGCCGGCCTCGTCCTGCTCCTCGGCAAAGGCCACGTAGAGCAGGGGATTGGCGCTGGCGCGCTGAAAGCGCGTCTCCTCGCCCATCAGCAGGTCCAGCATCAGCGAGGCCAGGTCGTCGGCCAGGGGCTCGGCCATCGGGTCCTTTTCCTGGTTGACCACCTTGCGGTAGCTGCCGCATTCCTCGCAGGTCTCGGCCAGCACGGTATCGCCTGCGCCATCGATGCCCTGGTACTCGACGCCCTTGGTCGACTCGCAGTGGGAGCACTTGACGCGCACCATGTGCCACTCCGTGCAGCAGGTGCCGCAGTGCAGGTAGCGATGGCCTGCGGCCTTGCCGCCAATGCGCAACACGCTGGCCACGGGCTCGCTGGCGCAGACGGGACAGATCGAGGCGGGATCGGTATAGGGCACGTCGCGTGCGTTCAGGCCGCTGGCGCGCGTGGCAAACACCACCTGCAGCGCAGCCATCACAAAGGGCGCCATGCCCACGTGGCGGGCCGCCACTTCCTTTTGCAGCAGCCGCTGCGCGATCTCGTCACGCCCGGCCGTGTCCAGCGCGCGCAGCTCCTGCAGCAGCGGCTGCAGCGGCGCTGGCAGGCCGTCGGCGCCCGACAGGGCATCGAGCATGCGGTCCAGCACGCCATGCCAGGCGGCATCGATATGGTCGGCGGCAGGCAGCAGCGGCATGGAATGCTCCTGCGCCCGCGCGATCAGCGCCGCATCGGGCGCGGCCAGCGTCAGCTGCCCGGCCGCCTTGGCCTGCGCGTCCACGATCTGCGCCACAAACCGCAGGTAGTCGGCAATCGGATTGCCCTCGGCCAGCTGCCGCAGCCGCGCCGCCCGCTCGACGAACAGCCCCGGCAACTGCGGCAGCAGCACGCGCGGAAAACTGGTGTGGTCCAGCGACTCGATATCGCCGGGTTGAAGAATGCGTTGCATTGGAATGAATCCCAAAAAAACAGCCGCCCGGATCGCTGGGCGGCTGGGTGCTCAGGCTGATGCCTAGTATGACGCCATGTCTGTGAAAACTGGCGCGGCCCAAGGCGAGGGGCACCGAGGAAGGGCCGTCCCGCACCGAGGGTGCCGTCCCCCTCCCTCGCGCAGCGAGTAGAGAGGGGGAAGCGGCGTAAGCCGCTCAGGGGGTGTCAGTCATTATCACCGGTCATCTTGCGATACCACCCCCGGTGGTGCTGCTTGGCCCAGGCCCGTGTCACCGTGCCGTACAGCATGGCGCGGATGGTGCCCCGGGTCCAGATGGCCGCGTACACGTGCATGATGATCAGGCCGATCATCCACACGCCCGCAATGGCGTGCACCACCGAGGCGGCGCGCACCACGTTGACGGGCAGCGTCCACCAGGCGCGCCACATGAGCGCGCCGGTCACGGTGATCGCCAGCATGCCGATGACCAGGCCCCAGAACAGCAGCTTCTGGCCGCCGTTGTACTTGCCCTGCTCGGGCATGTCGTGGTCGTCGCCGTCGATCATCTTGTTGACGTTCTTGAGCCACTCGATGTCGCGCGGCTCGACCACGTTCAGGCGCCAGAAGCGCAGCGCCATGATGATGAAGAACAGCGCCATCACCACCCCGATGTAGGGGTGCAGGATGCGTGTCCACGGCCCGCCGCCGAACAGCTGCGTGAGCGGGAAGAAGGCCGGGTGGAAGAACGCCAGGCCCGACAGCGCCAGCAGGATGAAGCAGATGCCGACCACCCAGTGGTTGGCACGCTCCGATGCGTTGTAGCGCACCAGGTCACGTGGGTTGCGTTTCATCGGCGGGCCTCCTTTTCAGCGGCTTCCTGGTCCTTGCGGTCCATTTCGTCTTCCAGTTCCTTGGACACGTCGTTCGGGCCCTTGGTGATGTAGTGGAACAGGCTGCCGACGGCAGCTGCGCCCAGCGCGGCCATGGCCAGCGGCTTGGCCACACCCTTCCACAGGGACACCATGGGGCTGATCTTCGGGTCGTCGGGCAGGCCCTTGTACAGCGAAGGCTTGTCCGCGTGATGCAGCACGTACATCACATGGGTGCCGCCCACGCCCTGCGGGTCATACAGGCCCGCCTCGGCATAGCCGCGCCGCTTGAGGTCGCCGATGCGGTGCTCGGCCTGGTCCTTCATCGCCTCCTTGGTGCCGAACATGATGGCGCCGGTGGGGCAGGTCTTGACACAGGCAGGCTCCCGGCCGACGGCCACGCGGTCCGAGCACAGCGTGCACTTGTAGGCCTTGTGGTCCTTCTTGGAGATGCGCGGGATGTTGAACGGGCAGCCCGTGACGCAGTAGCCGCAGCCCACGCACTGGTCCTGCTGGAAGTCCACGATGCCGTTGCTGTACTGCACGATGGCGCCCGGCGAGGGGCAGGCCTTCAGGCAGCCCGGGTCCTCGCAGTGCATGCAGCCGTCCTTGCGGATCAGCCACTCCAGGTTGCCGGTCGCTTCGTTCTCGTACTCGGTAAAGCGCATGACGGTCCACGACTGATCGGTCAGATCGGTCGGGTTGTCATAGACGCCGGCCGCGCAGGTGCCGATTTCGTCGCGCAGGTCGTTCCACTCCATGCAGGCGGTCTGGCAGGCCTTGCACCCGATGCACTTGGAGACATCGATGAGCTTGGCCACCTCACCGCTGTGCGTTTCGCGCGCACTGGGAGCAGGCGTCGTCGTGGCCGAGCGACGCTTGATATCGAGAGACATGGTTGATGACATCAGCTGCTCCTTAAACCTTTTCCACCTTCACGAGGAAGGTCTTGGATTCCGGGGTAAGGCTGTTGCCATCGCCCACCGATGCCGTCAGGTTGTTGGCCATGTAGCCCTTGCGGCCCGTCGACGAGAAGCCCCAGTGAATGGGCACGCCCACGTGGTGGATGGTCTTGCCATCGATCTTCATGGGCTTGATGCGCTTGGTCACCACGGCGGCGGCCTTGACGAAGCCGCGCTTGGAGCTGACCTTCACATGCTGGCCCGTCTCGATGCCCAGTTCCTTGGCCAGCGCCTCGCCGATTTCCACGAACTGCTCGGGCTGAACGATGTTGTTCAACTGAACGTGCTTGGTCCAATAGTGGAAGTGCTCGGTCAGGCGGTACGTCGTGCCCACATGCGGGAACTCGCTGGGCGAGCCTGCCGAATCCTTGGCGGAGTCGAAGATGCGGGCGGCCGGGTTGATGACAGCCAGCTTGTTGTCGGGATACATGGGGTTGTATCCCAGCGGGTTGTCGAAGGCCTCGTAGTGGGTGGGGAACGGTCCCTCGTTCATGCCCTTGCGGGCGAAGAAGCGCGCCACGCCCTCGGGGTTCATGATGAACGGATCGGTGGTCTCCGGCGGCATGGTCGGACCCATGTCGGGCACGTCGGCGCCGCCCCAGGCCTTGCCGTTCCAGCGGATCAGCGTGCGCTGGGGATTGAACGGCTGGCCGTTGCGGTCGCACGAGGCACGGTTGTAGAGCACGCGGCGGTTGGCCGGCCAGGCCCAGGCCCAGTTCAGCGTATTGCCTATGCCCGTAGGGTCGCTGTTGTCGCGTCGGGCCATCTGGTTGCCGGACGAGGTCCAGCAGCCAGCCCAGATCCAGCAGCCGCCCATCGTCGTGCCGTCGTCGCGCATCTCGCCGAAGCCGGCGAGCTGCTCGCCGGCCTTGCGGATGAGCTTGGTCGGGTCCTTGGGGTCGAACAGGTCCACCAGCGCGCGGCCGTTGTACTCCTTGGCGATCTCTTCCGAAGTCGGATGATCGGCATGGGCATACGGCCACCACAGCTTGGTGATCGGCTCGGGGAACTTGCCGCCGTCCTTCTCGTAGGCCTGCTTCAGGCGCAGGTGCAGGGCCGACATGATGGCGATGTCGGTCTTGGCTTCGCCCGGGGGCTCGGCCGCCTTCCAGTGCCACTGCAGCACGCGCGAGGAACTGACGACGGCGCCGTCTTCCTCGGCAAAGCAGGTCGTGGGCAGGCGGAACACCTCGGTCTGGATGGATGCCGAATCTACGTCGTTGAACTCGCCGTGGTTCTTCCAGAACTCCGACGTTTCGGTGACCAGCGGGTCCATGATCACCAGGAACTTCAGCTTCTTGAGGCCTTCGCGCACATTGTTGCTGTTCGCAAGAGCCGCCAGCGGGTTGAAGCCCTGGGCGATGTAGCCGTTGATCTTGCCCTGCGCCATCATGTCGAACACCTGCAGCATGTCGTACTGCTTGTCCAGCTTGGGCAGGTAGTTGAAGGCCCAGTTGTTCTCGGCCGTGGCCGCCGGTCCCCACCAGGCCTTCATCAGGCTCACGTGGAACTTGGGCGTGTTCGACCAGTAGTTCATCTGGCCCGGGCGCATGGCCTTGGGCGTGCGCGCGTCGATGTACTTCTGGTAGTCCTGCTCGCCTTCGTTGGGCAGCGTCAGATAGCCTGGCAGCGAAGCCGACAGAATCCCCAGGTCCGTCAGGCCCTGGATGTTGGAGTGCCCGCGCAGCGCATTCATGCCGCCGCCGGCCACGCCGATGTTGCCCAGCAGAAGCTGCACCATGGCGCCCGTGCGCAGGATCTGCGCACCCGTGGTGTGCTGTGTCCAGCCCAGTGCGTACAGGATGGTTGCGGCGCGGCCCGGCACTGCCGTCGAGGCCAGCTTCTCGCACACATGCAGGAATTTTTCCTTGGGCGTGCCGCAGGCGCTCTCCACCTTCTCGGGCGTATAGCTGGCGTAGTGGCGCTTGAGCCATTGGTACACGCAGCGCGGATGCTGCAGGCTGGCGTCCACCTTCACGTAGCCGTCGGCGTCGAGTTCATAGTCCCAGCTGGACTTGTCGTACTTGCGGGTCTGTGGGTCGTAGCCCGAGAAGATGCCCTCGTCGAACGCAAACTCCTCCTTCACGATGTACGAGAAGTCGGTGTAGTTCCTCACGTACTCGTGATGGATCTTGTCGTTCGTCAGCAGATAGTTGATCACGCCACCCAGGAACACGATGTCCGAGCCCGACCGGATGGGGGCGTAGAAATCGGCCACGGAGGCGGAGCGGTTGAAGCGCGGATCGACCACCATGAAGTGCGCACCGTTGTGCTCCTTCGCTTCGGTCACCCACTTGAAACCGCAGGGATGTGCTTCAGCGGCATTGCCGCCCATGATCAGGATAACGTCCGCGTTCTTGATGTCGACCCAATGGTTCGTCATCGCTCCACGGCCAAACGTCGGGGCAAGACCTGCCACCGTCGGGCCGTGTCAGACACGTGCTTGGTTATCGAGTGCGAGCAGGCCCCAGGAGCGGGCCACCTTGTGTGTGACGTAGCCGGCTTCGTTGCTGGAGGCCGAGGCGGCCAGCATGCCGGTGGTCAGCCAGCGGTTCACCGTCTGGCCCTTGTCGTTTTGCTCGACGAAGTTCGCGTCGCGGTCGTCCTTGAGCAGCTTGGTGATGCGGGTCAGCGCCTCATCCCAGGACATGCGCTTCCACTCGGTGGAGCCGGGCGCGCGGTACTCGGGATACTTCAGGCGGTGCGGGCTGTGGACGAAGTCCAGCAGCGATGCGCCCTTGGGGCACAGCGTTCCGCGGTTGACGGGGTGGTCGGGATCTCCCTCGACGTGGATCACCGACAGCTTGGCGTTCTTGACGCCATCGCTCAGCGAATACATCAGGATGCCGCAGCCTACCGAACAGTAGGTGCAGGTCTGGCGGGTGACCGTGGTGGCGGCCAGCTTGAACTGGCGCACTTCAGCCAGGGCGGCCGTGGGCGAGAAGCCCATCAACGCCAGGCTGGATCCGGCCAGAGTCGAACCAGTCACTTTCATGAACTGGCGTCTGGAGAATTGGACCATGTGGGGTACCTTCTAATAGAAATTGACGCTTGTAAGCAAATTCTACGAGTGCACCCCGAAAACAATCCGGGAAATAACCCTTAATCCCGAGTCGGCCTGTGCGGCATTCATGCGCGGCCTCCCCGCTGCGCCTTGCTGCGCGGGGCTTGCCGGCCCGGTGTCCGGCTGATTCATCAGTTGAATTGATTATCTGGTTTGAAGGCTTCGGATATTTTGTTTTATATCAATCCGGTATTCATTGGCTGGCTGAATGGCATCGATCAATCCAGTCTATTGGGTGAATGCGAACCATTTGCGTCGATTGAATTGCCGAATGGGGTTTTTGGCCTCCCCCGGGAGCGGAGGCCGGGGTGGATCAGCGTGCCGGCGGGCCTGGATCGCGCGGGGCATGCTTGAGGCCCAGATCATCCGACGTCTGATATTCAGCATGCGCCAAACCCGTCTTGTTCACCGATGGGTTCACCGTTTGGGCCATTTGGCGGCGCCTTTCCTCATCCTGCAGCTGCATGCGCGTGAACATGTCCCAGATTGCCATGAACAGCGCCGCGATCACGGGTCCTATCACAAAACCCGTCAGTCCGAAGAGAGCCATGCCGCCCAGTGTCGAGATCAGCACGATGTAGTCGGGCATCTTGGTGTCCTTGCCCACCAGCAGCGGGCGCAGCACGTTGTCCACCAGTCCGATCACCAGCACGCCGTAGGCGATCAGGATCAGGCCCTTGCCCATGTCACCGGTGGCCAGGAAGTAGATGGCCACCGGTGCCCAGATCAGGCCGGCGCCCACGGCGGGCAGCAGCGACAGGAACGCCATCACCACGCCCCACAGCACGGGCCCCTGGATGCCCAGAATCCAGAAGATCAGCCCGCCCAGCGCGCCCTGGGCGGCCGCCACGGCCAGGTTGCCCTTGACGGTGGCGCGGATCACGGTGGTGAACTTGCTCGACAGCTCGGCCTTGTGATCGGACTGCAGCGGGATGGCCATGCGGATGCGCTGTGTCAGGTCGCGGCCGTCACGCAGCAGGAAGAACAGCAGGTACAGCATCACGCAGAAGCCGACCAGAAACCCGAAGGTGTTCTGGCCTATGCCCAGCGCCTTGGTGGCGACCAGCTTGGAGGCCTGCATGGCGATGCTGGACAGCTTGTCCTGCAGCTCGGCCAGCGAACCCAGGTGCAACCTCTCCAGCCAGGGTGTGACCCAGGAGGGCAGGGCGTCCATGATCTGTTGCACATAGGTGCCTGCATCCAGGTTGCCGCTGTTGACGCGCTCATAGATCAACGAGGCCTCGCGCACCAGCGAGGCGCCGATCAGCGCCAGCGGCAGGATGGCCACCACCAGGCACAGCAGCAGGGTGGACAGGGCGGCGAGATTGGTGCGCCGTGGCATGCGCGCCAGCAGGCGCCGGTGCAGCGGCGAAAACAGGATGGCCAGGGCGACGCCCCAGAAGATGGCCCCCATGAACTCCCAGAGCACGGCACCGAAGCCTATGGTTGCCGCAATCAGCAGCAGCATGAAAGTGCGTTTGTGTAGGGGCAGCAGGTTCATCTGGCGGTCCGTTCGGAAGATGCGCCAATGTACGCGACTGCGGGAACTCCCGGAGAGTTCAGGTAATCACTTGGTAACTGCCCTGCTGCGATGTTTGAACGGTGGCACAATGGCGGTCGCAACCAGGCCCTTCCCCAGCCACAGTCGCATCCGCCAATCGGTACAGCCGTGTCGCGGAAGGTTCCACAAACCAGCTAATGCCTCCCTCAGGGAGGCTGAGGTCAGCGCAATATGAGCGATCAGACGTCGGTCTACCAAGCCTACCAAGGCAATACCT
The DNA here is from genome assembly GCF_018437695.1 of Delftia sp. WY8. Classification (NCBI taxonomy): domain Bacteria; kingdom Pseudomonadati; phylum Pseudomonadota; class Betaproteobacteria; order Burkholderiales; family Comamonadaceae; genus Delftia; species Delftia sp. WY8. Next base: position 310,232 of record NZ_CP049795.1, on the reverse strand, counting down.
ACCTCTTCGGCGGCAATGCCCCCTACGTCGAAGAAATGTACGAAAACTACCTGGCCAATCCCGGTAGCGTGCCGGATTCCTGGCGCGAGTACTTTGATGCACTGCAACATGTGCCCGCAGTCGATGGCACCGACGCCAAGGACGTTCCGCACCAGCCCGTCATCAACGCTTTCGCCGAGCGCGCCAAGCAAGGCGGCACCAAGGTGGTCGTGGCCTCCGGCGCCGACTCCGAGCTGGGCCGCAAGCGCACCGCCGTCCAGCAACTGATCGCCGCCTACCGCAATGTCGGCGCACGCTGGGCCGATCTGGACCCCCTCAAGCGCACCGAGCGCCCCGAAATTCCCGAGCTGGAGCCGTCGTTCTACGGCTTCACCGATGCCGACCAGGAAACGGTGTTCAACACGAGCAACACCTTCTTCGGCAAGGAAAGCATGTCCCTGCGCGAGCTGATGAACGCTCTGCGCGAAACCTACTGCGGCACCATCGGCTCCGAGTACATGTATGCCACGGACCAGACGCAAAAGCGCTGGTGGCAGCAAAAGCTGGAAACCAGCCGTACCAAGCCCAGCTTTGATGCCAGCCGGAAAAAGCGCATCCTCGACCGCCTGACGGCTGCCGAAGGCCTGGAACGCTACCTGCACACCAAGTACGTCGGCCAAAAGCGCTTCTCGCTGGAAGGTGGCGAGAGCTTCATCGTCGCCATGGACGAGCTGATCAACGCTGCCGGCCAGAAGGGCGTGCAGGAAGTCGTGATCGGCATGGCCCACCGCGGCCGCCTGAACGTGCTGGTCAACACCCTGGGCAAGATGCCCAAGGACCTGTTCGCCGAGTTCGACCACACCGCCCCCGAGGACCTGCCCGCCGGTGACGTGAAGTACCACCAGGGCTTCAGCTCCGACGTGTCCACCGCAGGCGGCCCCGTCCACCTGTCGCTGGCCTTCAACCCCTCGCACCTGGAAATCGTCAACCCCGTGGTCGAAGGCTCGGTGCGCTCGCGCATGGACCGCCGCGACGACCCGCACGGCAAGCAGGTGCTGCCCGTGCTGGTGCACGGCGATGCAGCCTTCGCCGGCCAGGGCGTGAACCAGGAAACCCTGGCGCTGGCCCAGACCCGTGGCTACACCACGGGCGGCACGGTGCACATCATCATCAACAACCAGATCGGCTTCACCACCTCCGATCCGCGCGACACCCGCTCCACGCTGTACTGCACCGACATCGTCAAGATGATCGAGTCGCCCGTGCTGCACGTCAACGGCGATGATCCGGAAGCCGTGGCGCTGGCCGTGCAGCTGGCCCTGGAGTTCCGCATGGAATTCTCCAAGGACGTGGTCGTGGACATCGTCTGCTTCCGCAAGCTGGGCCACAACGAGCAGGACACCCCCGCGCTGACCCAGCCGCTGATGTACAAGAAGATCGGCGCCCACCCCGGCACGCGCAAGCTGTACGCCGACAAGCTGGCCGCACAGGGCCTGGGCGAATCGCTGGGCGACGACATGGCCAAGGCCTACCGCGCCGCCATGGACGAAGGCCGCCACACCGTGGACCCGGTGCTGACCAACTTCAAGAGCAAGTACGCCGTGGACTGGAGCCCGTTCCTGGGCAAGACCTGGACGGACGCCGGCGACACCGCCATCCCGCTGACGGAATGGAAGCGCCTGGCCGAACGCATCACCACCATCCCCGAGACCGTGACGCCGCACGCGCTGGTCAAGAAGGTCTATGACGACCGCGCAGCCATGGGCCGCGGCGAAGTCAACGTGGACTGGGGCATGGGTGAGCACATGGCCTTCGCATCGCTGGTCGCATCGGGCTACCCCGTGCGCCTGTCGGGCGAGGACTGCGGCCGCGGCACCTTCACGCACCGCCACTCGGTCATCCATGACCAAAAGCGCGAGAAGTGGAGCGAAGGCACCTACATCCCGCTGCAGAACGTGGCCGACAGCCAGGCTCCGTTCACCGTCATCGACTCCATCCTGTCCGAAGAAGCCGTGCTGGGCTTCGAGTACGGCTATGCGTCGAACGACCCCAACACCCTGGTGATCTGGGAAGCCCAGTTCGGCGATTTCGCCAACGGCGCCCAGGTCGTGATCGACCAGTTCATCGCCTCCGGTGAAGTCAAGTGGGGCCGCATCAACGGCCTGACGCTGATGCTGCCGCACGGCTACGAAGGCCAGGGCCCCGAGCACAGCTCGGCCCGCCTGGAGCGCTTCATGCAGCTGGCCGCCGACGCCAACATGCAGATCGTGCAGCCGACCACGGCCAGCCAGATCTTCCACGTGCTGCGCCGCCAGATGGTGCGCCCGCTGCGCAAGCCGCTGGTCATCATGACCCCCAAGTCGCTGCTGCGCAACAAGGACGCCACCTCGCCGCTGTCCGAGTTCACCAGCGGCGGTTTCCAGACCGTGATCCCCGAGCAGGACGAAGCCGTCGTGAAGAACGCGGCCAAGGTCAAGCGCGTGATCGCATGCTCCGGCAAGGTCTACTACGACCTGGTCAAGAAGCGCACCGAGAAGGAAAGCAAGGACGTCGCCATCATCCGCGTCGAGCAGCTGTACCCCTTCCCGCACAAGGCTTTCGCCGCTGAACTGAAGAAGTTCGGCAACGCCACCGACATCGTCTGGTGCCAGGACGAGCCGCAGAACCAGGGCGCCTGGTTCTTCGTGCAGCACTACATCCACGAGAACATGCTCGATGGCCAGAAGCTGGGCTACTCCGGCCGCGCTGCCTCGGCATCGCCCGCCGTGGGTTACGCCCACCTGCACCAGGAGCAGCAAAAGGCCCTGGTGGAAGGCGCGTTCTCCAAGCTCAAGGGTTTTGTCCTGAACAAGTAAGGCAGCCCCCACCCGCTACGTATCAGTACAGAACACTTTTGGAAAGAATCACAAATGGCTATCGTTGAAGTCAAAGTTCCCCAGCTGTCCGAGTCCATCGCTGAGGCCACCATGCTGACCTGGAAGAAGAAGGCCGGCGAAGCGGTTGCAGTCGATGAGATCCTCATCGAGATCGAAACCGACAAGGTCGTGCTCGAAGTGCCCGCGCCCGCCGCTGGCGTGCTGGCCGAGATCGTGCAAGGTGACGGCGCCACCGTGGTGGCCGAGCAACTGATCGCCAAGATCGACACCGAAGGCGTGGCCGGTGTGGCCGCTGCCGCTCCTGCAGCCGCCCCCGCCGCTGCAGCCGCTCCCGCTGCAGCGCCCGCAGCCGCGGCCGCCACCGGTGGCAGCAAGGGTGATGTCGCCATGCCCGCCGCTGCCAAGCTGCTGGCCGAAAACAACCTGTCGGCCGCCGGCGTGGCTGGCTCCGGCAAGGATGGCCGCGTGACCAAGGGTGACGCGCTGGCCGCCATCAAGGGCGGCGTGCAGTCCACCGCTGCCGTCATTCCCACCGGCGTGCCCACCAAGGCGCTGCCCCAGGTGTCGGCTCCGTCCGCCAAGGAAGACCTCAGCGGCCGTCCCGAGCAGCGCGTGCCCATGAGCCGCCTGCGTGCCCGCGTGGCCGAGCGTCTGCTGCAGTCGCAGTCCACCAACGCCATCCTGACCACGTTCAATGAAGTGAACATGGCCCCGGTGATGGATCTGCGCAAGAAGTTCCAGGACGCCTTCACCAAGGAACACGGCACCAAGCTGGGCTTCATGTCCTTCTTCGTCAAGGCGGCCGTGCACGCCCTGAAGAAGTACCCGGTGCTCAACGCATCCGTGGACGGCAACGACATCGTCTACCACGGCTACTTCGACATCGGTATCGCCGTGGGTTCGCCCCGTGGCCTGGTGGTGCCCATCCTGCGCAATGCAGACCAGATGAGCTTCGCCGACATCGAAAAGAAAATTGCCGAATTCGGCAAGAAGGCCGCCGAAGGCAAGCTGGGCATTGAAGAAATGACCGGCGGCACCTTCTCCATCTCCAATGGCGGCACCTTCGGCTCGATGATGTCCACCCCCATCATCAACCCGCCCCAGTCGGCCATCCTGGGCGTGCACGCCACCAAGGACCGTGCCATGGTCGAGAACGGCCAGGTCGTGGTGCGCCCGATGAACTATCTGGCCATGTCCTATGACCACCGCATCATCGACGGCCGCGAAGCTGTGCTGGGCCTGGTGGCCATGAAGGACGCGCTGGAAGATCCTTCGCGCCTGCTGTTCGACCTGTAATTCCACAGGGTTCGACACGACGAAAACCCACCCTTGGCCGCGCGCCCTGCGGTGGGTTTTTTCATGCATCACAGACAAGAGATTCCTGAAATGAGCAAGCAATTCGACGTCATCGTCATCGGCGCGGGCCCTGGCGGCTACATCGCCGCCATCCGTGCCGCGCAACTGGGCTTCAACGTGGCCTGTATCGACGAGTGGAAGAACGCCGCCGGCGGCGCCGCTCCGGGCGGCACCTGCACCAACGTGGGCTGCATTCCCTCCAAGGCCCTGCTGCAGTCGTCCGAGCACTTCGAGCACGCCAACCTGCACTTTGCCGACCATGGCATCTCCACCGGCAAGGTCGAGATGGACGTGGCCAAGATGATCGCCCGCAAGGATGCGGTCGTGAAGCAGAACAACGACGGCATCCTGTACCTGTTCAAGAAGAACAAGGTCACGTTCTTCCACGGCCGTGGCTCCTTCGTCAAGGCCGTCGAAGGCGGCTACGAGATCAAGGTCGCCGGCAAGGAAGAGGAAGTGCTGACGGGCAAGCAGATCGTGGTGGCCACCGGCTCCAACGCCCGCGCTCTGCCCGGCGTGCCCTTTGACGAGGAAAACATCCTCTCCAACGATGGCGCCCTGCGCCTGGGCAAGGCCCCCAAGAAGCTGGCGCTGATCGGCGCCGGCGTGATCGGCCTGGAAATGGGCTCGGTCTGGCGCCGTCTTGGCACCGAAGTCATCGTGCTCGAAGGCATGGACAAGTTCCTGCCCGCCGTGGACGAGCAGATCGCCAAGGAAGCCAAGAAGGCCTTCGACAAGCAGGGCCTGAAGATCGAGCTGGGCGTGAAGATCGGCGAAGTCAAGTCCGGCAAGAAGGGCGTGTCCATCGCCTACACCAACGCCAAGGGTGAAGCCCAGGCGCTGGAGGCTGACAAGCTCATCATCTCCATTGGCCGCACGGCCAACACCGCCGGCCTCAATGCCGAGGCGGTGGGCCTGGCCCTGGACGAGCGCGGCTGCATCGTGGTCGATGACGACTGCAAGACCAGCCTGCCCGGCGTCTGGGCCGTGGGCGACGTGGTGCGCGGCCCGATGCTGGCGCACAAGGCCGAGGAAGAGGCCGTGGCCGTGGCCGAGCGCATCGCCGGCCAGCATGGCCATGTGAACTTCGGCACCATTCCCTGGGTGATCTACACCAGCCCCGAAATCGCCTGGGTGGGCCGCACCGAGCAGCAGCTGAAGGAGCAGGGCGTCAAGTACAAGGCCGGCACCTTCCCCTTCCTGGCCAACGGCCGTGCGCGCGCCCTGGGCGACACCACGGGCATGGTCAAGTTCCTGGCCGATGCCGAAACCGACGAGATCCTGGGCGTGCACATGGTCGGCCCCATGGTCTCGGAGCTGATCTCCGAAGCCGTGGTTGCCATGGAGTTCAAGGCATCGAGCGAAGACATCGCCCGCATCTGCCATGCCCACCCCTCGCTGTCCGAAGCCACCAAGGAGGCTGCCCTGGCAGTCGACAAGCGTACGCTGAACTTCTGAGTGCCAGGCTAGCCATCTAGCCAATCCGAGACCTGAAAGCGCTTGCTCTGCAAGCGCTTTCAGCTTCTGAATACATAGCAAATGGTTGATGCTGCATGAGCGTTTCAGTGCGAGAGGCCTACGAGGCCGAACTGGTAGCCAAGGGCTTTCACAGTGATCCTGCGCAACTGCGCGCCGTCGAGGCGCTGCAGCGCTGTGCCGACGACTGGACGGTCTACCGCCAGCGCCGCTCCAACGCCTTCAAGAAGCTCATCAACCATCCCGAGATCCCCCGTGGCGTCTACATGTACGGCGGGGTGGGGCGCGGCAAGAGCTTTCTCATGGATTGCTTCTTCAACGCCGTGCCGCTCAGGCGCAAGGTGCGCCTGCATTTCCATGAATTCATGCGCGAGGTCCACCGTGAACTCGCCGTGCTGCAGGGCACCCAGAACCCGCTGGACGTGCTGGGTGCGCGCATCTCCAAGAAGTACAAACTGATCTGCTTCGATGAATTCCACGTGGCCGACATCACGGACGCGATGATCCTGCACCGGCTGCTGGTGTCGCTGTTCGCCAACGGCGTGGGCTTTGTCACCACCTCCAACTTCAAGCCCGACGAGCTGTACCCGGGCGGCCTGCACCGCGACCGCATCCTGCCGGCCATCGACCTGCTCAACGAGCGCATGGAAGTCGTCAACGTGGACAACGGCACGGACTACCGCCGCCGCACGCTGGAAAACGCCAGGCTCTACCACACGCCGCTGGGTGCCGAGGCCGATGCGGCCATGACCGAGACCTTCGACAAGCTGGCCGAGGTCAAGGACGAGGACCCGGTGCTGCACATCGAGGCGCGCGAGATCCGTGCGCGCCGCCGCGCCGGTGGCGTGGTCTGGTTCGACTTCCGCGAGCTGTGCGGCGGCCCGCGCTCGCAGAACGACTACCTGGAGATCGCAAGCCAGTTCCATACCGTGCTGCTGTCCGATGTGCCCTATATGCCGGTCAACATGGCGTCGCCCGCGCGGCGCTTCACCTGGCTGGTGGACGTGCTGTACGACCGCAGGGTCAAGCTGGTCATCTCGGCCGCCGTGCCGCCCGAGCAGCTTTACACTGAGGGCCCGCTGGCCCATGAGTTCCCCCGCACCGTCTCGCGCCTGAACGAGATGCAGTCCAAGGAATTCCTGGCGCTGGAGCGCCGCGTGGTGGATACCAGCCTGACCTGAGGCAGGTGGCCGCGCCTGGCGTCGTTTGCCGGACCTGTACATGCTGAAACTGCCCACCTCTGCTTTTGTCCTTGTGAAGAAACTGCCCGTTCCTTTGGGCGCCGCGCTGGCCTGCCTGGCCTTGGCGGGCCCGGCCGTGGCGGCCGATGCCGCGCGGGAGCCTGGCCAGGCGGCCAGGCAGGCCCAGGCCGAACGCAAGGCCGCGCGTGCCGACATCGCAGCCCAGCGCGCCGTCATCGAGCGCCGGCGCACGGCCCTGGAGTCCGAGTGCTACCAGCGCTTTGCCGTGGAAGACTGCCTCAAGCAGGCGCGCGAAGAGGCCCGTGAGCAGGATCGTCCGCTGCGCGAACGCGAGCTTCAGATCAACGACGAGGAGCGCAAGGAGCGCGCCGTCCAGCGCCTGGAAGACATCGAGGCCAAGAAGGCGCAGAAGGCAGCCTCCACCATGGAGGCCAAGGAACGGCCGCCGGCCGTGCAGCGCGATACCCAGGCCCTGCGCGCGCAGCGCGCCCAGGAGGCGCAGCAGCGCGCCGCCCAGCAGGCCAGCCACCAGCGCGAACGGCAGGCCCAGATGGAGCAGCGCCAGTCCGCCCAGGAGCAGGAGCGGCGCGCGGCATCGCGTGCGCAGTTCGAAGCCAAGCAGAAGGAAGCGGCCGAGCGCAAGGCCCGTGCCGCCGAAGCGGCCCGCGAGCGCGGTCCCCAGGCTGCGCCGCTGCCGGTGCCGCCTGCTCCCTGATCCTTTTTTTCTCTGCCACGCGCCAACAGGCCAACCGGGTGGGGGCTGGCGTGAGGGCCTGGATGCTCCAACCCCGGTTCAAGCCGTCTGGGCCGACTCCAGCGCCTCGAGCTTGAGCACCACCAAGGACAGGTTGTCGCCCCCGCCCTGGGCGCGCACGCGGGCCTTGTCGATGAGGAACTCCGTGGCCTCGCGCGGAGTGAGCGCGTTGAGCACGGTGCCCAGTTCCTCGGCCGTGTAGTAGTGCCAGACGCCATCGCTGCAGGCCATGAGGGTGGTGCCCGGATACACGCGCTCGATCACATGGTGGCTCATGGGCGGTTCGGCCTCGGTGCCCAGGCAGCCCAGCAGGATGTTGGACTTGGGGTGCACGTGGGCCTCGAATTCGGTGAGCTCTCCCCGGTCCACCAGCGACTGCACATAGGAATGGTCCTTGGTGCGGTGGACCATGGTCGCGTCCTGGTAGTGGTAGATGCGCGAATCGCCCGAATGCACCCAGTGGCAGCGGCCCTGGGGCAGCAGGACGAAGGCGGCGATGGTGCTGTGCGGCTCCTGCTCGGCCGAAATGGCGGTCAGACGGATCACCGTGTGCGACTCGCGCACGATGCTCTCCAGCAGCGCTGTGCAGTCCTCCTTGCCCGGCTCGAAGCGCTCGAACAGCTGGCGCGCCGTAAGCATGACCTGGTCGGAGGCCTTGCGCCCGCCGCTGCGCCCGCCCATGCCGTCGGCCAGAACGCCCAGCAGGCAGCCGTGGACATACGGGTGGGCCATGAGCATCACCTGGTCTTGCTGGTATTGCCTGTCACCGCGATGGATGCCTGTGGCGGCTTGGAGTCGGTACGCTGGCTGCATGGTCTCTGGTTTGGTGGGCTCTTGGGGCGGCGGATGGGCACACCAGTGGCATGGCGCATATTATCGGAGCGCTGCCCCCGGTGCCGGTTCGCCCGGCTCCCGTGGCGCTGTCTTTTTCAACAACCGGACCTGTCCTGTGCATTCCCTGACCGCCGCCGTGCAGGCGGCCTTCGCCCCGCAAGGCCTGCTGTCGCGCGCCGAGGCGCAGTTCCTGCCGCGTGAAGGCCAGACCCGCATGGCCCTGGCCGTGGCCCAGGCCATCGAAGAGCGCCAGACCCTGGTCGTGGAGGCCGGCACGGGCGTGGGCAAGACCTATGCCTATCTGGTGCCGGCCCTGCTCAGCGGCCAGCGCGTGCTGGTGTCCACGGCCACGCGTGCGCTGCAGGACCAATTGTTCGCACGGGATCTGCCGCGTCTGGTGGCCGCCCTGGGCATGCCGCTGCGCATGGCGCGCCTCAAGGGTCGCAGCGCCTACCTGTGCCTGGAGCGGCTGGAGCGCGTGCGCCAGGGCCGCACGGCGCCGCAGGACCCGCAGGTGCTGCGCAGCGTGGCCCTGGTCGAGCGCTGGGCGCGCACCACGCGCACAGGTGACCTGGGCGAGCTGCCCGCGCTGGACGAGCGCTCGCCCGCGCTGCCCCTGGTCACTTCCACTCGCGACAACTGCCTGGGCTCGGACTGCCCGCATTGGCAGGACTGCCATGTCAACGTGGCCCGCCGCACCGCGCTGGACGCCGACGTGGTGGTCATCAACCACCATCTGATGTTTGCCGACCTCGACGTGCGCGATTCGGGTGTGGCCCAACTGCTGCCCAGCGCGGGCGTGGTGGTGGTGGACGAGGCCCACCAGCTCAACGACACCGGCGTGCAGTTCGCTGGCCTGAGTCTGTCGGGCCAGCAATTGACGGGCTATGCCCGCGATGTGCTGCGCGCCGGCCAGGAACTGGCACGCGGCATGGCCGACTGGATGATGCTCTCGGCGCGTGTGGAGCAGGCACTGCGCGAGCTGCGCCTGGCCGCAGGCAAGCCCCCTGTGGGCGGACGTCTGTACTGGCAGGGCGTGACGCCGCAGGGACTGGACGCCCAGAGCTGGCGCACGGCCCTGGTCACGCTGGGGCGCAGCCTGCGGGCGCTGGTGGAGCCGCTGGTGCAATTGCAGGTCAGCGATCCCGAACTGCGCAGGCTGCTCGAGCGCGGCAGCGAACTGCTGCGGCGCCTGGCCACCTTCGCGGCGGCGGCCGTGCAAGACACGGTGCGCTGGCTGGAGCTGGGCAGCCAGCAGATGCGCATGCTGGAGTCTCCGCTGACCATTGCACACATCATGCGCACGCGGCTGCTGGGTCCGACGCAAGAGCAAGAGCATCAGGAAGGAAGCGGGCAAGACGCCGAGCCGCAGGAAAACGCACCCACCGCCCCGTACGAGCCGCCAGCGGGCACCGCCTGGATCTTCACCTCTGCCACGCTGGGCGACGACGAGCGGCTGAGCTGGTTCACCGAGCCCTGCGGACTGCGAGAGGCCCAGGTGCTGCGCGTGGACAGCCCCTTCGACTATGCGCGGCAGGCGGCGCTTTATGTGCCGCGGCCTTTTGCCGAGGCAGGAAGCACGGCCCACAGCGCCGAGGTGGCACGCCTGGCGCTGGATGCGGCCCAGCGCCTGGGCGGCCGCACTCTGGTGCTGACCACCACGCTGCGTGCCCTGCACGCCATAGGCGACACGCTGCAGCAGTCGCTGGGGCTGTTCGGTGAACTTGATGTGCTGGTCCAGGGGCAGGCGCCCAAGCTGACCTTGATCGAGCGCTTTGTTGCGGCAGGCGAAGGCAAGGGCGCCAGCGCGGGGCGCGGCTGCATTCTCGTGGCATCGGCCACTTTCTGGGAAGGGGTGGATTTGCCTGGCGATGCGCTGCAGCTGGTGGTCATCGACAAGCTGCCGTTTCCGCCGCCCGACGATCCGCTGGTCGAGGCACGGTCGCGCAGTCTGGAATCCGTGGGCCGGCAGGCCTTTGCCGACTACATGCTGCCCGAGGCCGCGATGGCGCTCAAGCAGGGCGCCGGGCGCCTGATCCGGCGCGAGACGGATCGCGGCGTGCTTGTGGTCTGCGATCCCAGATTGACCGCCAAGGGTTATGGGCGGCGGCTGCGCGCTGCGCTGCCGCCCATGCGGACCCTGGAGGACGAGGCGGCCTTTGTTCAGGCCCTGCAGGCGCTGGCGCAGCCTGCGCCGCAGGTCACCACAGTTTCCACCACGACTTCTGCTTTGCCGTGACGTCCTTGTCGGAGTCCTGGCCGTACGAGGCGGTCAGCACGCGCTGCGCATCGTCACGCAGCTGGGTCATGCCCAGTGCATCGTATGAGTTCACCAGGATCTGCATGGCTTCGCGCACGGCGGGCACGCCCTGGTAGTCCTTGACGGCGGTCTGCGCACGTGCGATGGCGGCCACGTAGGCGCCGCGTCCGTAGTAGTAGCGGGCCACGTGGACTTCGTACTGCGCCAGCGAGTTGACGATGTACTGCATGCGCAGCCGCGAGTCTTCGGCGTAGCGCGACTCGGGGAAGCGCGTCACCAGCTCGCGGAATGACTCGAAGGAGTCCTTGGCGGCCTTCTGGTCGCGCTCGGACAGATCCTGGCGCGACAGCCAGGAGAACATGCCCAGGTTGTCATTGAAGTTGACCAGGCCCTTGAGGTACAGGGCGTAGTCGGTGGCGGGGCTGGCCGGGTGCAGCTTCAGGAAGCGGTCCAGCGTGGCCGTGGCCTGGACCTTGTCGCCGCTCTTGTACTGGGCATAGGCCTTGTCGAGCTGGGCCTGCTGGGCCAGGGGCGTGCCGGCGGCACGGCCTTCGAGCTTCTCGAACAGCGGAACGGCCTTGTCGAACGCACCGGACGCGGCTTCGTCGCGCGCCTCGGTATAGATGCGGTCCGGGGTCCACTTGGCAGTAGGGTCTTGTTGCGTACTGGAGCAGGCTGTCAGGACGCCTGCGACCAGCACGGCGGGAACGATGGACAGGGGAATACGCTGCATGGTGGACGTTTCTCGGGCAATCGAAGGGCGGTGAGAGGGTTGGCGGGCAGGGACGCGGGCCGCGCTGAGGGGCCGCATGAAGCCTGATTTTCCCGCAACCGGGCCGAGGCATTGTAACGGCCTGCGATGCCCGCCCCGCAGGCGGGGGCGGCGGCAAAGGCATGGCCGCGAACGGGTCCCGGCATTGCGGAGCTTTCTACAATGGCGCCCATATGTTTGTCCATTTGCGCCTGCACACCGAATTTTCCGTCGTGGACGGAACCAACCGCATCAACGCCATCGTCAAGGCCGCCGCCGAGGATGGGCAGGTCGCACTGGCCGTCACAGACTTCAACAACCTGTTTGGCGGCGTCAAGTTCTATCGCGAAGGCCGGGCCAAGGGCGTCAAGCCCGTGCTGGGCGCGGAAATCCAGATCGAGGGCGAAAACGGCGCCGCGATCTCGCGCATCATCGTGCTGGTGCAAAGCCCGCTGGGCTACCACAACCTGTCCGAGCTGCTGGCCCGGGGCTGGACCCGCAATGTGGTCAAGGGCCAGGCCGTGCACACATGGGCCTGGCTGCAGGAGCTGGGCGAAGGTCTGATCGTGCTGGCCGGCGCCCAGGCCGGCCCGGTGGGCCAGGCACTGATGCGCGGTGACGAGGCCGGCGCAGCAGCCGTCGCCCAGCGGCTGGCGAGCATGTTCCCGCACCGCTTCTTCATCGAGCTGCAGCGCGCAGGCCGGCCTGACGACGAAGCCCATGTGCTGGCCGCCGTGCAACTGGCCGATCGCCTGAACCTGCCCGTGGTCGCCACGCACCCCATACAGTTCTTCGGCCCCGACGACTACGAAGCGCACGAGGCGCGCGTGTGCATCGCCGAGGGCGAGATCCTGGCCAACCCCAAGCGTGTGCGCCGCTTCACGCGCGACCAGCATTTCAAGACCGTCGCGCAGATGCAGGCGCTGTTTGCCGACATTCCCAGCGCCATCGCCAACACCGTGGAAATCGCGCGTCGCTGCAGCCTGACGCTGGTGCTGGGCAAGCCGCAGCTGCCCAACTTCCCCGTGCCCGAAGGCATGACCATGGACGAGTTCTTCCGCCAGGAGTCCTTTGCGGGACTGGAGGAACGCCTGGTCCATCTCTATCCCGACCCCGCCAAGCGCGAGGCCCAGCGCGAGCGCTATGTCGAGCGACTGGAGTTCGAGATCGGCACCATCCTCAAGATGGGCTTTCCGGGCTACTTCCTCATCGTGGGCGACTTCATCAAGTGGGCCAAGCTCAACGGCTGTCCCGTGGGTCCGGGCCGCGGATCGGGCGCCGGCTCGCTGGTGGCCTACGTGCTCAAGATCACGGACCTGGACCCGCTGGAATACAACCTGCTGTTCGAGCGTTTCCTCAATCCCGAGCGTGTGTCCATGCCCGACTTCGACGTGGACTTCTGCCAGGCCAACCGCGACCGCGTCATCGACTATGTGAAGCAGCTGTACGGCCGCGACGCCGTCAGCCAGATCGCCACCTTCGGCACCATGGCCGCGCGCGCGGCCATCCGCGACGTGGGCCGCGTGCTGGACATGAGCTACACCTTCTGCGATGGCATCTCCAAGCTCATTCCCAACAAGCCTGGCCTGCACGTCACGCTCAAGTACCCGCCCAACCCCAAGAAGGAGGGCGACAAGTACACCTACGCCATCGAGGCCGAGCCCATGCTGGCCGAGCGCATCGACAAAGAAGAAGACGTCAAGACACTGATTGAAATGGCCCAGAAGCTCGAAGGCATGACACGCAACATCGGCATGCACGCGGGCGGCGTGGTGATTGCCCCGGGCAAGCTGGCCGATTTCTGCCCGCTGTACCAGCAGCCGGGCAGCGACTCGGCCGTGGCCATGTACGACAAGGACGATGTGGAGGCCGTGGGCCTGGTGAAGTTCGACTTTCTGGGCCTGGCCACGCTGACCATCCTGGAGATTGCGCGCGAGTTCATCATCAAGCGCCACAAGGGCCAGGAGAACTTCGCATTCGAGAACATCCCGCTGGACGATGCGCGCACCTACCAGCTGTTTTCCGAGGGCAAGACCGAGGCCGTGTTCCAGTTTGAATCGCGCGGCATGCAGGGCATGCTGCGCGACGCCAAGCCCAGCCGGCTGGAAGACCTGATCGCACTGAACGCCCTGTACCGCCCGGGACCCATGGACCTGATTCCCAGCTTCGTGGCGCGCAAGCACGGCAAGGAAGTGGTGGAGTATCCGCATCCGCTGGTCGAAAAGGTGCTGGCCGAAACCTACGGGATCATGGTCTACCAGGAGCAGGTGATGCAGACGGCCCAGGTGCTGGGCGGCTACTCGCTGGGCGGCGCCGACCTCTTGCGCCGTGCCATGGGCAAAAAGAAGGTCGAGGAAATGGTCATGCACCGCGGGATCTTCCGCGAGGGCGCGGCCAAGCAGGGCATCAGCGAGGAAAAGGCCGACGAGGTCTTCGACCTGATGGAGAAGTTCGCGGGCTACGGCTTCAACAAGTCGCACGCCGCCGCCTACTCGCTGCTGGCCTATCACACGGCCTGGCTGAAGGTGCACTACACGGCAGAGTTCTACTGCGGGAACATGACCGTGGAAATGGACAACACCGACAAGCTCAAGGTGCTGTACGAAGACGCGCTCAAGATGGGCATCAGCTTCGAGCCGCCGGATGTCAACCGCGGCATGTACCGCTTCGAGCCCGTCACCGACAAGGTCATACGCTATGGCCTGGGTGCCATCAAGGGCACGGGCCAGCAGGCCATCGAGGCCATCATCGCGGCCCGTGAAGGCCGTGGCGTGGGCCCGCGCGGCGCCGACAAGGGGCCGTTCAAGAGCCTGGCCGACTTCTGCGTGCGCGTGGACCGCACGCGCCTGAACAAGCGCACGCTGGAAGCCCTGATCAAGGGCGGTGCCTTCGATGCCATCGAACTGAACCGCGCGGCCCTGGTGGCCTCCATCGACCATGCCTTCGAGTTCGCCAACAAGACGCTGGCCAATGCCAACCAGGGCGGGCTGTTCGACATGATGGGCGAGGACGCCGTGGGCTCCAGCACCCAGGAGCCGCCCCTGGCCGATGCCTTGCCCTGGGGCGTGAAGGAGAGGCTGACCCAGGAAAAGACCGCCGTGGGCTTTTACCTGTCGGGCCATCTGTTCGACGAGGTCGAAAAGGAGGTGCGCCGCTTCGTGCGCACGCCGCTGGCCGAGCTGCGCGACAGCCGCGAGCCCCAGACCCTGGCCGGCATCATCAGCGACTTCCGCGCCATCAACGGCCAGCGCGGGCGGCTGGGCCTGTTCAAGATCGATGACGGCTCGGGCGTGATCGAGGCCTCGGTGGACGAGAACACGCTCAATACCTATCGCGATCTGCTCAAGGACGACGAATTCGTCGTCATCACCGGGCGCCTGCAGCTGGACCACTTCAGCGGTGGCCTGCGCATGAAGGCACAGCAGCTGTTCAACCTGGCCGATGCGCGCTGCCGCTTCGCGCGCTACCTGCAGGTCAGCGTGGGCGAGAAGATGCCCGACGTGGTTGGCCTGCTGCGCCAGTTTCCCGCCGTGGTGGAGCAGGGCGAGCATGGCGAGCTGCAGCGCGGCATGAAAGTGCGCCTGGGACTGGTCTGCGAGGACGAGCGCGGCTCGGCCAGCTGCGAGCTGGCCCTGGGCGACGGCAGCCGCTTCTATCCCAGCGACGCGGCCCTGGCCGCCTGGTATGCCCAGGCGGGCAGCGCCCAGGTCAAGGTGGTCTACGAATGACGCGCAAGGTGGCGCAGCGCCCGGTGGCGGCAAGCAGGCACTGCTTTGGTGCGTGCTGGCCAGCCCGGGCAGGCGCCGCGCTTGAATTCTTCAGGCACGCCTCGCATATCCCTTCCGGAAAACAGTGGCTCCGATGGCTAGAATGATTTTCATGGCAACCCAACCCCCTTCGACCCCTCCTGCCATTCCCACAGTACGGCCCGTGTCCGATGACGACGGCGCCGTGGTGCTCGAGCGGCGGCGCCAGCGCGTGCAGCCGCCGCAGATGTACCAGGTCGTGATGCTCAACGATGACTTCACGCCCATGGAATTCGTCATCATCGTCCTGCAGGAACTCTTCGGCAAGGACCGCGAAACGGCCACCCAGATCATGCTCAAGATCCATCTCGACGGCCGCGGCGTCTGCGGCGTGTACTCGCGCGATGTGGCGGCCACCAAGGTCGAGCAGGTGCTGCAGGCCGCCCAGAAAGCGGGCCATCCGTTGCAGGCCATGTTCGAGCCTGTTGAATAAACCCGGGCCGCCCTGATTTATGGTTGCAGTCAATAATCCCCAGCAAGCGAAAAGGAGTCATCAATGATCGCCCAGGAACTGGAAGTCAGCTTGCACATGGCCTTTGTCGAAGCACGCCAGCAGCGCCACGAGTTCATCACCGTGGAACACCTGCTGCTGGCCCTGCTGGACAACCCCAGTGCAGCGGAAGTGCTGCGCGCCTGCTCAGCCAACATCGATGACCTGCGCTCGGCCCTGTCCAACTTCATCAAGGACAACACGCCCCAGGTCGCGGGCACCGACGAAGTGGACACGCAGCCCACGCTGGGTTTCCAGCGTGTGATTCAGCGCGCCATCATGCATGTGCAATCGACCGGCAACGGCAAGAAGGAAGTCACGGGCGCCAACGTGCTCGTGGCCATCTTCGGTGAAAAGGACTCGCATGCCGTCTACTACCTGCACCAGCAGGGCGTGACGCGCCTGGACGTGGTCAATTTCATCGCCCACGGCATCAAGAAGGGCGAGCCGCCCGAGCCTGCGAAGGCGGAGAACCCTGCGGAATCCGAAGAGGGTGCCGGTGGCGAACGCAACGAAAAGGCCTCGCCCCTGGAGCAGTTCACGCTGAACCTCAACCAGGCGGCCAAGGATGGCAAGATCGATCCGCTGATCGGGCGCGACTACGAGGTCGAGCGCACCATCCAGATCCTGTGCCGCCGCCGCAAGAACAACCCGCTGCTGGTCGGCGAGGCCGGCGTGGGCAAGACCGCGATCGCCGAGGGCCTGGCTTGGCGCATCACCGAAGGCAAGGTGCCCGAGGTGCTGACCGAGGCCGTGGTCTATTCGCTGGACATGGGCGCGCTGCTGGCAGGCACCAAGTACCGTGGCGATTTCGAGCAGCGCCTCAAGGGCGTGCTCAAGTCGCTGAAGGACAAGCCCAACGCCATCCTGTTCATCGACGAGATCCACACGCTGATCGGCGCGGGCGCCGCTTCGGGCGGCACGCTGGACGCGTCCAACCTGCTCAAGCCGGCGCTGTCCAGCGGCCAGCTCAAGTGCATCGGCGCCACCACGTTCACCGAGTACCGCGGCATCTTCGAGAAGGACGCGGCCCTGTCGCGGCGCTTCCAGAAGGTGGATGTGGTCGAGCCCACGGTGGCCGAGACCGTGGACATCCTCAAGGGCCTGAAGTCGCGCTTCGAGGAACACCACAGCGTGCAGTACGCCGCTGCCGCCCTGCAGGCTGCGGCCGAGCTGTCGGCCAAGTACATCAATGACCGCCACCTGCCCGACAAGGCCATCGACGTGATCGACGAGGCCGGCGCCGCGCAGCGCATCATTCCGGTGGAGCAGCGCAAGCAGACCATCGACAAGGCCGAGATCGAGGCCATCGTGGCCAAGATCGCGCGCATTCCGCCTGCCAACGTGTCCAACGACGACCGCAGCAAGCTGCAGACGCTGGAGCGCGACCTCAAGAGCGTGGTCTTCGGCCAGGACAAGGCGCTGGAAGCGCTGGCCTCCTCGGTCAAGATGGCGCGCTCGGGCCTGGGCAAGCCGGACAAGCCGATCGGCTCCTTCCTGTTCTCGGGCCCCACCGGCGTGGGCAAGACGGAAGCGGCCAAGCAGCTGGCCTACATTTTGGGCGTGGACCTGATCCGCTTCGACATGTCGGAGTACATGGAGCGCCATGCCGTCAGCCGCCTGATCGGCGCGCCTCCGGGCTATGTGGGCTTTGACCAGGGCGGCCTGCTGACCGAGGCCGTGACCAAGAAGCCGCATTCGGTGCTGCTGCTCGACGAAATCGAGAAGGCGCATCCGGACATCTTCAACGTGCTGCTGCAGGTCATGGACCACGGCACGCTGACGGACAACAACGGGCGCAAGGCCGATTTCCGCAACGTGATCCTCATCATGACCACGAACGCGGGTGCAGAGACCATCAACAAGGCCTCGATCGGCTTCACCAACCCGCGCCAGGCCGGCGACGAAATGGGCGACATCAAGCGCCTGTTCACGCCGGAGTTCCGCAACCGTCTGGACGCCATCGTCAGCTTCAAGCCGCTGGACGAGCAGGTCATCCTGCGCGTGGTCGACAAGTTCCTGCTGCAGCTGGAGCAGCAACTGGCCGAAAAGCGCGTGGAGGTCACCTTCACCGATGCGCTGCGCAAGCACCTGGCCAGGAAGGGCTTCGATCCGCTCATGGGCGCCCGTCCCATGCAGCGCCTGATCCAGGACACCATCCGGCGCTCGCTGGCCGACGAGCTGCTGTTCGGGCAGCTCGTCGACGGTGGCCGCCTGGAAGTGGACTGGGTGGTCGATGCCGACGACGCCGAAAAGGGCGAGGTCAGGCTCGACATCACGCCCCAGCCCAGGCAGGATCCGGCTTCCGAGCCGGCCGAGCCCAAAGAGGCCACCGCCGACTGATGTGCATCGCCTGATGCCCATCGCGCAAGCCGACAGCCCCCGGGCTGCCGGCTTTTTCTTTGATCCGCCCGAAGGAGTCTTTGTGGAGTGGCTTCGTCAGTACCTGACCCATGAGAATGCGCTGCTGCTGCTGTCGGTGACCTGGTCGGTCTATGTGGTGATCGTCGCGGTGTGGATCCTTTTGCAGCGCAGCGCGCCCGTGGCCACGCTGAGCTGGCTGCTGTCCATGGCGGCGATTCCCGTGGGCGGGCTGGCCATCTACTATTTCTTCGGCCCGCAGCGGCTCAAGCGCCAGCGCATCAAGCGGCTGCGCGCGCGCAAGACATCGCGCGTGCGCTCGGGCGTGCAGCGGCTGCGCGAGCGCATGCCTGGCAGTCCCGAGCGCCTGCACCAGGTCGCGCGACTGGTGGCCGCCACCAGCGACTTTCCGGTGAGCACGGCCACCGACCTGCGGCTGCTGGTCGGTGGCGCGGCCACCTTCGACGCCATCATCGACGCGGTGAATGCCGCGCGCCACCACATCCACCTCGAGTACTACATCTTCGAGCCCGACCAGACCGGCACGGCCCTGCGCGACCTGCTCATACAGCGGGCCCGCGCAGGCATACAGGTGCGCCTGCTGGTGGATGCCCTGGGCTCCAAAAAGCTGGGGCGGCGCTTTCTGCAGCCGCTGGAGGATGCGGGCGCCGAGGTCGCGCTGTTCCATGGCACCAAGATCGGCCGGCGGCTGCGCCCGGTCATCAACTTCCGCACCCACCGCAAGATCCTGGTGTGCGACGGCAAGGTGGGCTTCACGGGCGGCGTCAACGTGACCGACGAAGAGAACGCGCGTGTCATGCCCGATGCCTACCACGACGTGCACCTGCGCCTGGAGGGCGCCATCGTCAACTGGCTGCAGACCGTGTTCCTCGAGGACTGGGCCTACGCCCTCGAAAAGGACCCCAAGAGCGAGCCCGCCGACATCGACCTGCTGCTGCCGGACGCGCCCGAGGGCCCGCTGCCCGTGCAGATCATCACCTCCGGCCCCGACAACGGCCTGCAGGCCATCTACCGCGCCCATCTTGCGGCCATCAACGCGGCCGAGGAGCGTGTCTGGCTGACCACGCCGTACTTCGTTCCCACGGAGGCCGCGCTGGCCGCGCTCACCAATGCCTCGCTGCGCGGCGTGGATGTGCAGCTGCTGGTGCCGCGCCGCTCCGATTCGGCCCTGGTCACGGCGGCCGCGCGCTCCTACTACGACGAACTGATCCGCTGCGGCGTGCGCGTCTACGAATACAAGGCGCGCATGCTGCACTCCAAGACGCTGGTGGTGGACGGCAGCATCTCCATCATCGGCACGGCCAACTTCGACTACCGCAGCTTCTTCCTGAACTACGAAGTCTGCGCCATCGCCTACGGGCCCCAGCTCAATGGCGACCTGGCGCGCCAGTTCGAGCTGGACCTGGAGCAGGCGCAGCGCGTGCATTTCAAGCGCGACCTGGGCTTCGCACTGCGCCTGTTCGACTCCGGCGCGCGCCTTTGCTCACCCTTGCTGTGATGTCCGGACGCACTTTTTTCGCAGGCATACTCGCCCGATGGCCCATACCTTCTTCTGGCACGACTACGAGACCTTCGGCGCCCAGCCGCGCTATGACCGGCCCGCGCAATTCGCGGGCATCCGCACCGATGCGGAACTCAATGAAATCGGCGAGCCCGTCATGTGGTACTGCCAGCCGGCAGGCGACTACCTGCCCGATCCGCAGTCCTGCCTGATCACCGGCATCACGCCCCAGCAATGCCTGGAGCAGGGCATGCCCGAGGCCCAGTTCGCCGCCCGCATCGAGGCGGAACTGGCCCAGGCCGGCACCGTGGGCGTGGGCTACAACACCATCCGTTTTGACGACGAGATCACGCGCTTCATGTTCTGGCGCAACCTCATCGACCCCTATGCGCGCGAATGGCAAAACGGCTGCGGGCGCTGGGACCTGCTGGACGTGGTGCGCATGGTCTATGCGCTGCGCCCCGAAGGCATTGTCTGGCCGAAAAAGGAGGATGGATCTCCAAGCTTCAAGCTCGAGGACCTGGCCCGCGCCAACGGCCTGCTGCACGAGAAGGCGCACGATGCCCTGTCCGACGTGCGTGCCACCATCGGGCTGGCCCGGCTGATCCGCAAGGTCCAGCCCAGATTGTTCGACTTCGCCTTCTCGCTGCACAAGAAGGACCGTGTGCTGCAGGAAATGGGCCTGCCGGCCGAGCCGGCGCATGCCAGGCCCTTCCTGCACGTCAGCGGCATGATCCGGCCCGAGCGCGGCTGCATCGCCGTCATGTGGCCGCTGGCCACGCACCCCACCAACAAGAACGAGATCATCTGCTGGGATCTGGCGCAGGACCCGTCCGAGCTGGCCTCCATCGACGTGGACACGCTGCGCCTGCGCCTGTTCTCGCGCGCGGCCGACCTGCCCGAAGGCATGCAGCGTCTGCCCATCAAGAGCATCCACGTCAACAAGTCGCCCATGGTGGTCGGCAGCCTCAAGACGCTGAGCCCGGCCATGGCCGCGCAATGGGGCATCGATGTGGAGCAGTGCATGGGCCATGCGGCCATTGCACGGGACCTGCCCGACATGAGCGCGCTGTGGCGTGCCGTTCACCAGCGCCCTGCGCAGGAAGGGCTGGATGCCGACCAGGACCTGTACGGCGGTTTCGTGGGCAATGAGGACCGGCGCCGCCTGAACCACCTGCGCAGCCTGTCCGCGCAGGAGCTGGCGCTGGACCGCACGGGATTCGACGATGCCCGCCTGACCGAACTGCTGTTCCGCTACCGCGCCCGCAACTTCCCCGCCAGCCTGAACCCGGCCGAGCGCCAGCGCTGGCTGCAGCACTGCGCGGCCTGCCTGATCGAAGGCAAGGGCGGCGCACGCACGGCCGAGCAGATGTTTGCCATGGTCGATCAGCTATCAGAAACTGCCGACGAGCGCGGCGAGGAAATCCTGGGGGCGCTGTATGACTATGCCGAGGCGATCATGCCGGAACTTTAGTTCCCCCTGAGCCGCTGCGCGGCTTCTCCCGAGAGGTGCGACACCCTCGCGGCGGGGCGAGGCGGGGCGGGTGGCGTAGGCCCTTGCTCGGTCTTCCTCGCCTTGGGCCGCGTCGGCTTCAGGCGCAGCGCCCATTTGTGCCTTCAGCCAAAGAACTTGTAGCAGACCACGATGGCCGCCACCACGCCGGCCAGCTCGGCGATGAGGGCGCAGGGCACGGCGTGGCGGGCACGCTGTATGCCCACGGCGCCGAAGTAGACGGCCAGGACGTAGAAGGTGGTTTCGGTGCTGCCCTGGATGGTGGCGGCCACCAGGGCGGCGAAGCTGTCCACGCCCTGGGTCTGCATGGTCTCGATCAGCATGGCGCGCGCCGCGCTGCCCGAGAAGGGTTTGACCAGGGCCGTGGGCAGGGCGTCCACGAAGCGGGCGTCCATGCCCATGGCATCGACCACCCAGCGTATGCCCGACAGCGCATACTCCAGCGCGCCCGATGCGCGGAACACACCCACGGCGCAGAGCATGGCCACCAGGTAGGGCAGCAGGCCCTTGGCCACGTCAAAGCCTTCCTTGGCGCCCTCGATGAAGCTGTCGTAGACCGCGACCTTGCGCCAGGCGCCCAGGGTGACGAACAGCACGATCAGGGCAAACAGCGTCAGGTTGCCCAGCAGCGATGACAGCTGCGCCAGCGCGGCCGCCGACAGCGTGGCCAGAAAGGCCATGAAGCTCGCCAGCGCCAGGCCCAGCGGCAGCAGGTAGCCCAGCACCACGGGGCTCCACAGCGGCAGCCTCTGCACGACGGCCACGGCCAGCAGGCCGACCAGGGTCGAGGCCGAGGTGGCCAGCAAGATCGGCAGAAAGACCAGGGTGGGATCGGGCGCACCCTGCTGCATGCGGTACATGAAGATGGTCACGGGCAGCAAGGTCAGCGACGACGCATTGAGCACCAGGAACAGGATCTGCGCATTGGTGGCGGTGTCGGGCCGGGGATTGAGCTCCTGCAGCGAGCGCATGGCCTTCAGGCCCATGGGCGTGGCCGCGTTGTCCAGTCCCAGCCCGTTGGCCGCGAAGTTCAGCGTGATCAGGCCCAGGGCCGGATGGCCGCGCGGCACCTCGGGCATGAGCCTGGCGAACAACGGGCCCAGCACGCGCGCCAGCCACTCCACCACGCCGGCCTTCTCTGCGATGCGCAGAAAGCCCAGCCACAGCGTCAGCGTGCCGAACAGCAGCACCATGACCTCGACCGACAGCCTGGCCATGGCAAACAGCGCCTGCACCATGGCCGAGAAAATCCCGGCCTGGCCGCCGACCAGCCATTGGGCCAGCGCAGCCACGGCCGCCACCAGAAAAAAGCCCAGCCACAAGGCATTCAGCATGGATTCCCGTCCCTCACGAGGCAATTGCAAGCCGCCATTGTGGGGCCAGCCGCAGGGCTTACGGGCCAGGGCGGCAGGGCATTGACAGGGCTCCGTTATCCTCGCGGCCCCGTGGTCCGAGGACCGCACCATTGCTGCAAAGGATTCCATGCCCCAGGTGATAGGACAGGTGAGCGTCGCCGTGCGCGACTATGACGAGGCGCTGCGCTTTTATGTGGGCGCGCTGGGCTTCGTGCTGATCGAGGACACCGCCCTGTCCGAGGGCAAGCGCTGGGTCACCGTGGCTCCCGGTGGCGGCGGTGTGCGCCTGCTGCTGGCCCGTGCCACGAATGAGGAACAGGCCGCGCGCGTGGGTAACCAGACCGGCGGGCGCGTGTTCCTGTTCCTGCAGACCGACGACTGCCTGCGCGACTTCGAGGCCTACCGCTCGCGCGGCGTGCGCTTTGTGCAGGATCCCCAGCGCAAGCCCCACGGCACCGTGGCCGTGTTCGAAGACCTCTACGGCAATCTGTGGGATCTCATCGAGTTGCATCCGGCGCGCTGAGGGCCTAAGGCGCACTGCTTCAGCGGCTGGCCACGATGAACAGCCTGGGGAAGGGCAGCAGCACCGTGCCATCGTCCAGCGCGGGGTAGGCCTGGGAGATGGCCTGCAGATACGCTGCGTAGAAGCCGGCCTTTTGCTCCTCATCCAGCGGCGCGACGAAGGGTCGCAGCGCCGAACCCTTGAACCACTCAACCACCGCGGCATGGCCGCCCGCCAGCGGGTGGAAGTAGGTGGTGCGCCAGACATCGACGTTGCTGCAGTGCGGGCGAAGCAGGGCGTAGTAGAAGTCCGCGCTGTGACGTGCGGGGTGGCGCACATCGCCAATCGTGGCAGCCCATGGGCCGCTGGCGGCCACTTCGCGCGCCAGCCGGTGGGCCGGTTCTTCCAGGTTGTCCGGCGTCTGCACGGCCAGGCTGCCACCGGGTGCCAGGTGGCTGACGAGGCGCGGGTAAAGCTGCTGGTGGTCGGGCAGCCACTGCAGCGAGGCATTGGCCAGGATCACGTCCTGCGGCTGGTCGGGCTGCCAGGTGGCGATGTCGGCCAGGCAGAAGGCCGTGCCCGGCAGCCGCTTGCGTGCGGCATCCAGCATGTCCTCGGAATTGTCCAGTCCCGTCATGGTGGCCCCGGGGAAGCGCTGGGCCAGGACCTCGGTGGAGTTGCCGGGGCCGCAGCCCAGGTCCACGGCCAGCCGCACGGCGCGGCCAGGCAGATCGGGAATGGCGGCCACCAGGTCGCGCACGGGGCGGGTGCGTTCCTGCTCGAACGTTGTGTACTGCTTTGCGGACCAGGTCATCGTGTTGCCTTTCAGGTAGGTGTGCTTGTGGGGCGCGAGCGTAAATCCGTCCATTCATGATTGCAAATGCCACAATCGAAGCCTTCCCATACCTTGAAAGTATTGATGTGCCCGAGCTTCGCCAACTGCGCGCCTTTGTCGCCATCGCCGAGGAAGGCCACATCACCCGCGCGGCCGAGCGCCTGGGCATGCAGCAGCCGCCGCTGACGCGATTGCTGCAGGGCCTTGAGCACGAATTGGGCGTGGAGTTGGTGCAGCGCCTGCCGCGCGGCGTGCGGCCCACGGCGGCGGGGCTGGCGCTGCTGGAAGAGGCCAGGGCGCTGCTGGCCCGCTCCGATGGGCTGGCCGAAGTGGTGGGCCGTGCCGCCCGCGGCGATACGGGCCGGCTGGCCGTGGGTTTCACCAGCTCTGCCGCACTGCATCCCTTCGTGCCCGGCGTGCTGCGCATGTTCCGCCAGCAGGTGCCCGGCGTCGCGGTGGCGCTGGAGGAGGCGGGCACGGGCGAGCTCATGGATGCATTGCTGCAAGAGCGGCTGGACGCGGCCTTTGTGCGCTCGCCCCTGCATGGCAGCCAGGGGCTGCAGGCCGTGCCGATTCTGGAGGAGCCCATGCTGCTGGCCCTGCCGGCAGGGCATGCGCTGGCACGCCCATTGCGCCGGCCCGTGCCTTTGCCGCAGCTCGCCTCGGAGGATTTCGTGCTGTACCGGCGCAGGGTGGGGCAGGGCCTGTACGACGCCATTCTCAAGGCCTGCCTGGAGGCCGGTTTCAGCCCGCGCGTGGTGCAGGAGGCGCCGCGCATGACGGCGACGCTGAGCCTGGTCTCGGCAGGGCTGGGGCTGTCCATCGTGCCGGCCTCCATGCAGCGCCTGCGCAGCGACGGCATTGCCTACCGCACGCTGTCGCAATGCCCGGGGCTGGCCGCTCCGCTGCATCTGGCCACGCGCGTGGGCGATGCGTCTGCGGTGCTGCGCAGGTTCCAGGACCTGGTTGCCACGGCGGCCGTGGCGGAGTCCTGAAGGTGCGGACTATGGTGACCTGGTTGCTGCGCGTGCGGCAGCGCGAGGACCGCCGCGCTGCCTGACCACGGTGCGCGCGCATTCCACCAGCTTGTGGATCAGCGGCAGGCGTGCCGAAGAGCGCAGCCACATCACACCGAAGCGCCGCGACTGCGATTCCTCGGGCAGGGCCAGCCGCACCACGCCCTGGCCATCGGGCAGGTTCAGGGCTGTGTCGGGCACCAGGGAGACGCCCAGGCCCCTGTCCACCATCATGGCAATCGCCACCAGCGAGCTCAGTTCAAAGCGCTCCTGGGGAGCGATCTGCGCGGCGCGCAGGTAGCGCTCCACCATCTGGCCGCCGCCCAAGCTGCGGTCATAGCGGATCAGCGGCTGGGTGCGCAGCAGCGTGTGCGGGTCCAGGTGCGCCAGCTGGCGCGGCACCAGCAGCACCAGCGGCTCCTCGCGCAGCAGTGTCCAGTCGAAGGTCTTGGCCAGGGCGAACGAGGGGTGCAGGCAGACCGCCGCATCCAGCTCGCCCTGCCGCACGGCCTCGTACAGCTCGCGCGTGGTGGCCGACCGCAGGAACACCTTGGCGTCAGGGCACTTCTTCACGAAGCCGGCCAGGATGTCGGGCAGCAGGCTGTGCAGCGCCGTGTTGATGGTGCCTATGACCAGTTCCCCGGCCGTGCCTTCCTGGCTGACATGGGTCTTGGCATTGGCCAGTTCGCGCAGCAACTGCGGCGCGGATTGGGCCAGGCGGTGGCCGGCCGGGGTGGGCAGCACGGTGGGGCCTGCGCGGGCCAGCAGGGGGGCGTCGAACTCGCGCTCCAGGATGCGGATCTGCTGGGCCACGGCGGCCGCCGTGATATCCAGGCGCCGCGCGGCCTCGGCCATGGAGCCGGTCTCCACCACGAGCAGGAAGCTGTGCAGGTAGCTGGTTTCCATAAACAAAGAATTTGTGTGGTTTGAACAAATATTACCTGTGTTTCTCTTGGCTTTCTGCCGCCCACAATGCGGGCCATGAGAAGCAAACTGTTTGTTCCCGCATCGCGTCCCGAGCTGTTCGCCAAGGCCCTGGCCGGCGAGGCCGACGCGCTGTCCTTCGACCTGGAGGACGCGGTGGCCGAAGCGCGCAAGGACGAGGCGCGCAGCCTGCTGCGCAGCTTCCTGCTCAGCCCTGAAAGCCGGGGCCATGGCAAGACGCTGATCGTGCGCGTCAACGCCATGGATACGCCGCATTTCGGCGCCGACATCGCCGAGATGGTGCGCGACGGCGTGCACCTCATCAACCTGCCCAAGCCCGAGACCGTGCAGCAGGTGCGCGAGGCCGCACAGCGCATTGCCGATGCGGCAGATGCCAACGGCGTGCCCCAGGCGCCTGGCCTGCTGCTCAACATCGAAACACCCCGCGCCCTGCGCTGCTCTGCCGAACTGGCCGGCGCCCACGCCAGCGTGGCCGGCCTGCAGATGGGGCTGGGCGACCTGTTCGAGCCCTTTGGCGTGAACCGGCGCGAGCCCGCCGCCATTGCCCAGGTGCTGCTTGCCGTGCGCATGGCCGCTGCCGAGGCAGGCATCTATGCCTATGACGGCGCCTTTGCCGACATCCGCGACAGCGACGGCTTCAGCGCCGAGGCGCGGCTGTCGCGCGGCCTGGGCTTTCTGGGCAAGACGTGCATACACCCCAGCCAGGTCGCGCTGGCCAATGCGGTCTACCAGCCGACCGAGCAGGAGATTTCCCACTCGCTGAAGGTGGTCCAGGCGGCCCGCGAGGCTGACGCCAATGCGCTGGGCGCCTATGTGGTGGACGGAAAGATGGTGGACAAGCCCTTTGTGCTGCGTGCCCGGGCCATCGTGGCTGCGGCGCATGCACAGGGGCTGCTGGTGGCCTGAATAGGGTTCTGGCATTCCGGTGTACCGGCGTCCTGCATGCCGGGCAACACAACGACAAGAAACAGGACAGGAGACAAAGACATGAGCATTTCGCATTGCCGCACGCGGCGCAGGCTGGTGGCGCTGGCGGCCACGGCAACGGTGGCCATGCTGGCCGGGCTGGCTTCGCCGGGATTGATGGCGCAGGGCGCCTTCCCGTCCAAGGCCATCACCATGGTGGTTCCCTATCCGCCGGGAGGCTCCAACGATGTGTTCGCACGCCAGGTGGCCAAGGAAATGGGCGATCTGCTCAAGCAGACCGTGATCGTGGACAACCGGCCCGGCGCCAGCGGCAACACCGGCACGGCCTCGGTGGCCAAGGCGACGGCGGACGGCTACACGCTGGTGGCGGTGTCGTCGAGCATGACCACGAATGCCGCGGTGCAGGCCAAGATGCCCTTCGACCCCGTCAAGGACCTGGCGCCCGTGGCCATGTTTGCCAAGGGCCCGCTGGTGGTGGCCGTGAACAACGAATTCCCGGCCAGGACGCCGCAGGATCTGGTGCGCGCCATCAAGGCCAGCCCGGGCCAGTTCAACTACGCCACCTCGGGCACCGGCAGCATCAACCACTTCGCGACCGAGATGATGCGCTCCATGGTGCCGGGCATGGACATCATGCATGTGCCCTACAAGGGCCAGGGTCCGGCCGTGACCGATGTGATCGGCAACCAGGTGCAGATGCTGGTCTCCAGCGGCCCGTCCATCCTGCCCATGGTGCGCAACGGCAAGCTGCGCGCCATCGGCATCACCAGCCTCAAGCCCAGCCCCATTGCGCCGGACCTGACGCCCATGGCAACGGCCATCCCGGGCTACGAGTTCGATCTGTGGTGGGGGCTGCTGGCGCCTGCGGGCACGCCCGCCGACATCGTGGACCGCCTCAACCAGGCCGTGAACCAGGTGCTGGCCAAGCCGACCATCCAGGCCAGCTTCCTGCGCGAAGGCGCCATTGCCAACCCCGTGACGCCGCAGCAGTTCGCACAAGTGATCCGCAGCGACGTGGCGCGCTGGAAGCAGCTCGCCAAGGACCGCAATATCCAGGCCGATTGAACCCGGCCTTTGGCGGGAGGTGCCCCAGGCCTTCCCGCTTCCCTATCAGGAGAAACGAATGAGTTTTGTGCCCGGTGAACGCCAGGGGCCGAAAGGCCCGCTCAGCGGCGTGCGCGTGCTGGACCTGAGCGCCTATATCGCGGGACCGTATGGCTGCTCGCTGCTGGCGGACCAGGGCGCTGAGGTGATCAAGGTCGAGCCGCCCGTGGGCGACAACCTGCGCAAGTACCCGTCCACGCTGGAGGCTGAAAGCCGCGCCTTCCTGGGCGTGAACCGCAGCAAGTGGGGCATGGTGCTGGACCTGAAGGACGAGGCCGACCACGCCGTGCTGCTGCGCCTGGTGCGCGAGGCCGATGTGCTGGTCCACAACTTCCGGCCCGGCGTGCCCGAGCGGCTGGGCATCGGTTTTGCGCAGTTGGCCGCCATCAACCCACGCCTCGTCTATTGCAGCGTCACCGGCTACGGCAGCCGGGGTCCGCTCAAGGCCAAGGCGGGTTACGACCAGGTGCTGCAGACCATGACCGGGATGTGCGCCATGCAGGGCAAGGCTGGCGGGCCGCCCGAGATTCTCTACGGCTCCGTGGTGGACTACTACGCCTCGGCCCTGGTGGCGGGCGGCGTGTCGTCGGCGCTGTACGAGCGCGAGAAAAGCGGGCTGGGCCAGCATGTGGGCGTGTCCCTGCTGCGCGCGGCACTGACCATGCAGTCCGCACGCATGGTCTGGGCTGAGGGCGAGCCGCGCGAGGTGGGGCGCGACATGCGCTCGGGCGGCATCACGGGCATCCACCCGACGCGCGAAGGTTATCTCTACATCTCGGCCAATACCGCGCATTTCTGGGAGGCGCTGTGCCGCAAGCTGGGGCTGCCCGAGCTGGCCGGCGACGAGCGCTACGACTCCGTGCGCAAGCGCGCCCAGCACCGCGACGTGCTGGTGCCGCTGCTGCGCCAGGCATTGGCAGGGCGCAGCGCGCTGGAATGGGAGGCCTTGTTCGGTGAGGAAGTGCCCTGCGCGGCGGCCCGCACGGTGGAAGACATGTTCGACGACCCGCAGGTGCAGGCCGAAGGCATGGTCACCCGTTTCGAGCACCCGACCCTGGGCAGCTACCGGGGCTTTGCCGGCGCCGTCGAATTCGACCGCACACCCGGCCCGCCGGCCTTTGCCGCGCCCACGCTGGGCCAGCACACCCAGGCCCTGAAGGCCGCCGCACAAGAGGGCTGTTGATGCAGGCACTGCCCGCTGGCGCCTGCGACGCCCATCTGCATGTCTTCGATCCGCGTTTTGATACGTGTTTTGGGGCCGAGGCTCCGCAGGCCATGCGCGCCCATGCCACGGCTGCCGACTATGCGCAGCTGCGCGGCGCCATGGGGCTGGAGCGCGCCGTCATCGTCCAGCCGCGTGCGCATGGCACGGACAACCGGGCCACGCTGCACGCCATCCAGTCCCTGGGCGCAGCAAGCACGCGCGGCATTGCCGTGGTGCACCCCGATATCACCGACGCACAGCTGCAGGCGCTGCATGACGGCGGCATTCGCGGCATCCGCTTTTCGCTGCACACCGAGCACGATGCAGCCGTGCGGCTGGACATGCTGGAGCCGTTGGCCGAGCGCATTGCCGCGCTGGGCTGGCATGTGCAACTGCACTGGCTGGCCAGCCAGATCGAGGCCCATGCGGCGCTGCTGCAGCGGCTGCCATGCACCCTGGTGTTCGACCACATGGCGCGGCTGGCTGACAGCACTGACGGCGCAGGCGTGCACCAGCCTGCCTTCGGTGTGGTCCGTGGGCTGGTGCAGCAGGGCAGGGCCTGGGTCAAGCTCTCGGGCCCGTATCTGAACAGCCGGGCGGGCCTGGCCGCAGGCTATGCCGATTGCGACGCGCTGGCGCAGGCTTGGGTGGCCGAGGCCCCGCAGCGCCTGGTCTGGGGCAGCGACTGGCCCCATGTCACCGAAGCTGCCCATCCGCCGCAGACCCCCATGCTGCTGGCGCTGCTGTCACGCTGGATTCCCGATGCGGCGCTGCGCGCCCGCGTGCTGGTGGACAACGCCGCCGAGCTGTACGGATTCGATTGAGGGCGCGGGGCACGCAAGCCTCGCAGCCCAGGTTTTCACCATGGAGCAACAGGAGACAGAAACGTGAAGAAGATCAAGACATTGCGGCCCGCCATGACGGTGCTGGCCTTGGGGTTGGGCCTGGGACTGGGACTTTTCCAGGGCACGCTGCATGCGGCCGACTATCCGGCCGCGCAGGCCATCACGGTCGTCGTGCCGTTCTCGGCCGGCGGCGGTGCGGACAATGCGGCGCGCATCATCGCCAAGGCGCTGGGCGAGGTCTCGGGCCAGACCGTGGTGGTGGACAACAAGGCCGGCGCCAGCGGCGCCATTGGTGCCGCCCTCGTGGCGCGTGCCAAGGCCGACGGCTATACGGTGCTGTATGACGCATCGTCCTTCGCCATCAACCCCGCGTTGCGCAAGCTGCCCTATGACCCGGCCAAGGACTTCATTGCCGTGTCCCAGGCCATCAGCGTGCCCAACATCCTCGTGGCGGCGCCGTCCTCGCCCTACAACAGCCTGGCCGACTTCATGAATGCCGCGCGGCAAAAGCCCGGCAGGCTCACCTATGCCTCCTACGGCCCGGGCAGCCTGGCCCAGATGGCGACGGAACTGCTCAAGGCAGACGCCAAGTTCGATGCCGTCCACGTTCCCTACAAGGGCGGGGCGCCCGCCATCGTCGATGTCATGGGCGGCCAGGTCGATGTGTACTTTGCCAACGCCGCCTCCAGCATCAACTATGTCAAGGGCGGCAAGCTCAAGGCGCTGGCCGTGTCCTCGGCCAAGCGCATGCCGGACCTGCCCGACGTGCCCACGGTGGCGGAAAGCGGCATCAAGGGCTTCGAGGTCACGGAGTGGAACGGCTTCTTCCTGCCCGCCGGCACCGCGCCCGAGACCGTGCAGAAGCTGCAGGACCTGGTGCAAAAGGCCCTGGCCCTGCCGGCCACGCGCGCCAGCCTGGAGAAACTGGGCCTGACGCCCGTGGGCAGTTCCTCCGCCGCCTTCACGGGCTTCGTGGCCGCCGAGCGCAAGCGCTGGGATGCCGTGGTCAAGGCCAACGGCATCACCGTGCAGTGAGCCGCCGCGCGTGACGGGACTCAGGGCGTGGCGGTGACGCGCAGCAACTGCCCGCCCTGGGCGTCCGTCAGCAGGTAAAGCCAGCCGTCCGGTCCCTGGCGCACATCGCGCACGCGCTGGCCCAGGCGCGGCAGCACCTGCTCGCTGGCCGTCACCTTGCCGGACCTGATCGTCAGGCGCTCCAGCCGCTGGAACTTGAGCGAGCCCACGACCAGCGATCCCTTCCATTGCGCCCCATACCGGTCACTGGTCACAAAGGCCATGCCTGAGGGGGCGATCGACGGCACCCAGTAGTGCAGCGGCTGCTCCATGCCCTCCTTGCGCGTGATGCCGGCGCCGATCTTGCCGCCGCCATAGTTCTCGCCGTAGGTGATCGCGGGCCAGCCGTAGTTCTTGCCGGGCTCGGGCCGGTTGACCTCGTCGCCGCCCTGCGGGCCGTGCTCATGCATCCACAGGCTGCCATCGGGCGCCAGCGCCGCGCCCTGGGCGTTGCGGTGGCCGTAGCTCCAGATCTCGGGCCAGGCATCCGCGCGGCCGACAAAGGGGTTGTCCCTGGGTACGCTGCCGTCCTTGGCAATGCGCACGATCTTGCCCAGGTGGCTTTGCAGGTTCTGGGCCTCTTCCTTGTAGCGCGAGCGCTCGCCCAGCGCCAGGAACAGCGTGCCATCGCTCTTGCCGTCCACCCTACGCTCCACGATGCGGCAGCCGAAATGCAATGCGCTAGCGTACCTGGGGCGCTGCGAGAATAGCATTTTCACCTGCTCCAGCCGGCTGGCATCGTCGGACAGCCGGGCGCTGGCCAGCGCCGTGCTGTTCTTGCCGCTGTCGGCGCCGCTGCCGGGCTCGGAGTAGCAGAAGTACAGCTGGCGGTTGCGCGCGAAGTCGCTGTCCAGCACCACGTCCAGCAGGCCGCCCTGGCCTGCGGCCTCCACGGCCGGAAGGCCCGCCAGGGGAGCGCCCAGCCTTCCGTCGCCCTGCACGATGCGCATGCGGCCCGGCCGCTCGGTCACCAGGTAGCGCCCATCCGGCAGGAAAGCCATGGCCCAGGGGTGCTCCAGGCCTTCGGCGACGATTTCTGTGGAGAGGTTGGGGCTGGCGGCCCACAGTGCGCCGGACAGGCCCAGGGTGCTGATGGCGAGGGCGGCGGATAGGGATGGCGGCATGCCGATGCTCCTGTGATGAGGGGACAAGACGGGAAGCCGGATGCACCGCAGTGGACGTCGGCGGCGGTGCAGCGCAGGCAGGGGGCTTCGCACAAGCCAGCATCATGCACGACGCCACCAGAGCCTGCGGCGACCTGTCAACCACTGCGCAAAAAGCCCGCGCAGCCACTTGCGCGGGTGTATAAACAGCGCTCTTTCGGCGCCGGGCCGGGTCCCTGCGGGGGCGGGCGGCGGCGCCTCCTACCCACCAGAGAATCCGCAAGGGAAAAGCAGCCATGGGCGCGCAATGGAAAGCAAAGGGCAAGGCGCTGGTCGCCGACGCCAAGGGAAAGCTGTTTGGCAAGCTTGTCAAGGAAATCATCGTCGCGGCGCGCGCCGGCGCCGATCCGGCAGGCAACTCGCGCCTGCGCATGGCGGTGGAAGCCGCACGCAAGGCCTCCATGCCCAAGGACACGCTCGAGCGTGCCATCAAGAAGGGCTCGGGCGTGGGTGCCGATGCCGTCAACTACGAGCGCGTGGTCTATGAAGGCTACGGCCCCAACCGCGTGCCGGTGATGATCGAGTGCCTGACCGACAACGTGAACCGCACGGCACCCAACATGCGCGTGTGCTTTCGCAAGGGCCAGATGACGGCCGTGGCCTGGGACTTCGACCATGTGGGCATGATCGAAGGCGAGCCCGAAGGCGGCGCCGATGCCGAACTGGCCGCCATCGAGGCCGGTGCACAGGACTTCGAGCCCGGCGAGGAAGAGGGCACGACGCTGTTCATCACCGACCCCACCGACCTCGATACCGTGAGCAAGGCGCTGCCGGCCCAGGGCTTCAAGGTGCTGTCGGCCAAGCTGGGCTACAAGGCCAAGACGCCGGTCAGCATGGCCAGCCTGTCGGCTGAGCAGCAGGAGGAAGTGCAGGACTTCCTGGCCGGCATCGAGAACGACGATGACGTGCAGAACGTCTACGCGGGCCTGGTGGATTGATGACGCTGTCCCCGCTGCCAAGCAAAAAAGCCGCACATCGTGCGGCTTTTTTGTGGGTGCAGGCGCCCAGCGCCCGGCGGCTCACTTGGTGCCGAAGATTCGGTCGCCCGCGTCGCCCAGGCCCGGCAGGATGTAGCCGTGGGCGTCCAGCTGGCGGTCCACGGCGGCCGTGTAGATGTCCACGTCGGGATGGGCCTTCTGCATG
This sequence comes from Delftia sp. WY8, assembly GCF_018437695.1. NCBI lineage: Bacteria > Pseudomonadati > Pseudomonadota > Betaproteobacteria > Burkholderiales > Comamonadaceae > Delftia > Delftia sp. WY8. The sequence continues at coordinate 276,939 of NZ_CP049795.1, read as the reverse complement.
GTGGCCACGCCTTCGGGCGCGGCCAGCAGGCACATGAACTTGATGGACTTCGGGTTCAGCTGCTTCAGGCGCGCCACGGCGGCGGCGGCCGAGTTGCCTGTGGCCAGCATGGGATCGACGACCAGCACGTCGCGCTCTTCCATCTCGGAGGGCATCTTGAAGTAGTACTCGACGGGCTGCAGCGTCTCGGGGTCGCGGTACAGGCCGATGTGGCCAATGCGCGCGCCGGGCACGACGTTGAGCATGCCGTCGAGGAAACCGTTGCCGGCGCGCAGGATGGACACCAGCACCAGCTTCTTGCCGTCGATGACCTTGCCGGTCATGGTCTCCAGCGGGGTCTCGATCTCGATGTCCTGCAGCGGCATGTCACGCGTGATCTCGTAGGCCATCAGCGTGGACAGCTCGCCCAGCATGCGGCGGAAGCTGTTGGTGCTGGCTTCCTTGCGGCGCATCAGCGTGAGCTTGTGTTGGACCAGCGGGTGGTCGATCAGGTGCAGAGTACTCATGGTTTTCTTCTGGAAAAAAGGGCGCCGGTATTTTGGGTCCGGCGCCAGGGGTCGGTTCAGTCGTGCAGAAAGCGCGCGTAGCGCGCCAGGTCCACATTGCCGCCGCTGATGAGAATGCCCACGCGTGCGCCCGACAGCGCAACCCCGCCATGCAGGGCGCCCGCCAGCGAGAGCGCTCCCGTGGGTTCGACCACGATTTTCTTGCGTTCCGCGTAAAAGCGCATGGCCTGCACCAGATGCTCGTCCGCCACGGCCAGGATATCTTCGACATGCTCGCGGATGATGGCGAATGTGATATCGCCGATGGACTGGGTCTGCGCGCCGTCGGCAATGGTGTGGGGCGTGGGGATCTGCACGATCCGGCCTGCGCGCAGCGACTGGCGGGCATCGTCGCCGGCCTGGGGCTCGACGCCGTAGACCTTGCAGCGCGGGGCGAGCTGTCCGGCTGCCAGCAGGCTGCCCGACAGCAGGCCGCCGCCGCCCAGGCAGACGAACAGGTAGTCCAGATCGGGCACCTCCTCGAACAACTCCTTGGCCGCCGTGCCCTGGCCGGCAATCACGTCGCGGTGGTTGAACGGCGGGATCAGCGTCATGCCGCGCTCGTCGGCCAGGCGCCGGGAGATGGCTTCGCGGTCCTCGGTGAAGCGGTCATAGGTCACCACCTGGGCGCCGTAGGAGCGGGTGGCCGCCATCTTGGAGGCAGGCGCATCCTCGGGCATGACGATGAGCGCGGGCATGTCCAGCATCTGCGCGGCCAGTGCCACGGCCTGGGCATGGTTGCCCGAAGAGAAGGCCAGGGCGCCGCGCTTGCGCTGCTCGGGGGTGAACTGCGACAGCGCGTTGTAGGCGCCGCGTATCTTGAAGGCACCCGTGCGCTGCAGGTTCTCGCACTTGAAGAACAGCTGGGCGCCCAGCAGCTCGTCGGCGGTGCGGCTGCGCAGTATGGGGGTGCGGTGGGCCACGCCCTCCAGCCGGCCGGCTGCGGCGGCAACGTCGTCATAGGTGGGCAGCGAGGGAGGGCTGTTCGTCGTCATGGCGTGCGGTTCCGCAAAGTGGATGGAGGCGGTTTCGATCATAGCCGCATGCGCAGGCTTTCAGCGCCCTGAAATGCGCCAGCCGTTGCATGGCAACGGCTGGGTGCTATGGTGTTTGATGCGGCGCAGTGCCGGTGCGCCAGCGCTTCAGCGCTTCTTGTTGCCCAGGATGCCGCCGAGCACGCCGCGCAGGATTTCCTTGCCCAGCGAATTGCCCATGGTGCGCATGGTGGACTTGGCCATGGTCTGAACCAGGCCGTCGTGCTTGCCTCCGCGCGGGCCTGTGGTGCCGAACAGAAGATCCTTGAGCCCGTCCATCATGGCGCCGCCGCCTTCGCTGGCGGCGGGTGCGGCTCCGGCAGGGCTTGCCGGCGAGGCCCCGTCGCCGGATGCTGCCGTGCGTCCGCGCAGCACTTCGTAGGCCGATTCGCGGTCCACCGCCTTTTCATAGACACCTGCCACCAGCGATTGCGCCAGCAAGACCTTGCGCTGCTCCTCGCTGATCGGACCGATCTGGCTGCCCGGTGGAATGACATAGGCGCGTTCGGTGATGCCGGGGCGGCCCTTTTCATCGAGGAAGCTCACCAGGGCCTCGCCCACGGCCAGCTCCGTGATGGCGGCCTCGATGTCCAGCCCCGGCTTGGGCCGCATCGTGGTGGCCGTGGCCTTGACGGCCTTCTGGTCGCGCGGCGTGAAGGCGCGCAGTGCATGCTGCACGCGATTGCCCAGCTGGGCCAGCACGGTGTCGGGCACGTCCATCGGGTTTTGCGTGACGAAATACACGCCCACGCCCTTGGAGCGCACCAGGCGCACCACCAGCTCGATGCGTTCGAGCAGCACCTTGGGCGCATCGTTGAACAGCAGGTGGGCCTCGTCGAAGAAGAAGACCAGCTTGGGCTTGTCGGGGTCGCCGATTTCGGGCAGGCGCTCGAACAGCTCGGACAGCATCCACAGCAGGAAGGTGGAGTACAGGCGCGGGGAATTCATCAGCTTCTGGGCCGCCAGGATGTTGACCACGCCCTTGCCGCCCGCATCGGTCTGCATCAGGTCGTTGATGTCGAGCATGGGCTCGCCAAAGAATTTGTCGCCGCCCTGCGACTCGATGGCCACCAGCCCGCGCTGTATGGCCCCCACGCTGGCGGCACTGATGTTGCCGTACTCGGTGGTGAACTGCTTGGCGTTGTCGCCCACGTGCTGGAGCATGGACCGCAGGTCCTTGAGGTCCAGCAGCAGCAGTCCGTTGTCGTCGGCAATCTTGAAGACCAAGTTGAGCACGCCCATCTGCGTGTCGTTCAGGGCCAGCATGCGCCCGATCAGCAGCGGCCCCATGTCCGAAACCGTGGCGCGCACCGGATGGCCCAGCTCGCCGAACACGTCCCACAGCGTGGTGGGGCAGGCCAGGGGCTGGGGAATCTCGATGCCGCGCTCCTGCAGCGAAGCCGCCATCTTGGCGCCGGTGCTGCCGCTTTGGCTGATGCCCGACAGGTCGCCCTTGATGTCGGCCATGAACACCGGCACGCCGATTTCGGAGAAGCCTTCCGCCATTTTCTGCAGCGTCACGGTCTTTCCGGTGCCCGTGGCGCCGGTGATCAGGCCATGTCGATTGGCCAGTGCGGGCAGCAGCAGGCATTCTGTGGCAGAGTGGCGGGCGATCAGAAGTGGAGCGGCCATTTCGGGTTTCCTCGGGGGAGCATGCGGTCAAAAGTAAAATCCCAGCCGCAAGGTTAAATCAATATCAAAGGACAGCCTGTGGCAGGACACAGTAAATGGGCCAATATCCAGCACCGCAAAGGCCGCCAGGACGAAAAGCGCGGCAAGGTCTGGACTCGCATCATCCGTGAAATCATGGTGGCGGCACGCACGGGAGGGGGCGATCTCAGCGCCAACCCGCGCCTGCGCCTGGCGGTGGAAAAGGCCAAGGCGGCCAACATGCCGGCCGACAACATCAAGCGCAACATCGACAAGGCCACGGGCAATCTCGAAGGCGTGACCTACGAGGAAATCCGCTACGAAGGCTACGGCATTGGCGGCGCGGCCATCATCGTGGACACCATGACCGACAATCGCGTGCGCACTGTGGCGGATGTGCGTCATGCCTTCAGCAAGTACGGTGGCAACATGGGCACGGAGGGTTCCGTGTCCTTCCAGTTCAAGCATGTCGGACAACTGATCTTTGCTCCCGGAAGCGACGAGGACCAGATCATGGAAGTGGCGCTGGAGGCCGGTGCCGAGGACGTGATCACCGATGATGAGGGGGCCATCGAGGTGCTGACCGCACCCGCCGAGTTCGAAACCGTGCGCGACGCGCTGCAGGCCAAGGGCCTGACGCCGGAGGTGGCTGAAGTCACCATGCGCCCGGAAAACACCATCGCCCTGCAAGGCGATGACGCAGCCCGCATGCAAAAGCTGCTGGACATGATCGAAGACCTGGATGACGTACAGGACGTCTACCACAACGCTGAACTATGAAAATTCTTGTGATTGGTGGCGGAGGCCGCGAGCACGCCCTGGCGTGGAAACTGGCTGAATCGCCGAAATCGACCAAGGTCTATGTGGCCCCCGGCAACGGTGGCACGGGCCTGGCCGGCGGCAAGGTGGAGAACCTCAACATCACCGACCCGCAGGCGCTGCGCGAGTGGGCGCAGGCCGAGAAGGTCGCGCTGACCGTCGTCGGCCCCGAGGCGCCTTTGGCGGCCGGCGTGGTCGATGAGTTCCGTGCCCATGGCCTGCGCATCTTCGGCCCCTCCAAGGCGGCCGCCCAGCTGGAAAGCTCCAAGGCGTTTTCCAAGGACTTCATGGCGCGCCACGGCATCCCCACGGCGCTCTACGAGACTTTCACCGACCCGGTTGCTGCCCACGCCTATGTGGATCGCCTGGGTGCGCCCATCGTGGTCAAGGCCGATGGCCTGGCCGCAGGCAAGGGCGTGGTCGTTGCGACCACGCTGCAGGAAGCCCACGACGCCGTGGACTTCATGCTCGTGGACAACAAGTACGGCGTGGCCCACAACGACGGCGGCGCCCGCGTGGTGATCGAGGAATTCCTCGCCGGCGAGGAAGCCAGCTTCATCGTGCTGTGCGACGGCAAGAACGTCCTGGCCCTGGCGACCAGCCAGGACCACAAGCGCCTGAAGGACGGCGACCAGGGCCCGAACACGGGCGGCATGGGCGCCTACTCGCCCGCGCCCGTGGTCACGGCCGACGTGCATGCCCGCGCCATGCGCGAGATCATCCTGCCGACCATCCGCGGCATGGAAAAGGACGGCATTCCCTACACCGGCTTCCTGTATGCGGGCCTGATGATCGATGCATCCGGCCATCCCAAGACGCTGGAGTTCAACTGCCGCATGGGCGACCCCGAGACCCAGCCCATCATGATGCGTCTCAAGAGCGATCTGGTGGACGTCATGCTGGCGGCCACCGATGCCAAGCTCGACCAGGTCGAGCTGCAATGGGACCGCCGCACGGCGCTGGGCGTGGTCATGGCTGCGGCCGGCTACCCCGAGGACCCGCGCAAGGGCGATGCCATCAGCGGGCTGCCGCAGGACGCCGCCGATGCCATGGTCTTCCATGCCGGCACCCAGCTCAAGGATGGCGTTCCCGTCACCAGCGGTGGCCGCGTACTGTGCGTCACCGTGCTGGCCGACAGCGTCAAGCAGGCCCAGCAAAAGGTCTATGACGTGGCGCGCGGCATCCATTTCGATGGTGCCCAGTACCGCCGCGACATCGGCTTCCGTGCCGTGAAGAACTGAGTCCATGGCAGAGCAATCGACCGGGCAGGCGCTGCCCGTGGCCCAGGTGCGCGAGTACCTGACGGGCCTGCAGGCCCGCATCACGCAGGCGCTGGAACAGGTGGAAGGCGAGGGCGGTGCACGCTTTCTGTCCGACGCCTGGAGCAAGGGCCCCGGCGAGCGCCTGCAGGGCGATGGCATCACCCGCATCATGGAAGGCGGCCGCGTGTTCGAGCGCGCGGGCTGTGGCTTCTCGCATGTGCGCGGGCCGCAGCTGCCGCCCTCGGCCACGCAGCACCGGCCTGAGCTGGCCGGTGCGCCGTTCGAGGCCATGGGCGTGTCCCTGGTCTTCCATCCGCGCAATCCTTTTGTGCCTACGGTGCACATGAATGTGCGAATGATTGCAGCCGGCTCAGGTGCGGCCGGCTCAGGTGCGGCAGGGCAGCCGGGCAACCAACCCACCTGCTGGTTCGGCGGCGGCATGGACCTGACGCCGGTCTACGGCTTCGAGGAAGATGCACAGCACTTTCACCGCGTCTGCCGCGATGCGCTGGCGCCTTTTGGCGACACGCTTTACCCGCGCTTCAAGACGTGGTGCGACGAGTACTTCCGCCTAAAGCACCGCAACGAGCAGCGCGGCATCGGCGGCATCTTCTTCGACGACTTCTCGGAGCTGGGCCAGGCGCGCAGTTTCGACATGCTGCGCTCGGTGGGCGATGCCTTTCTGGAGTCCTACCTTCCCATCGTCGAGCGCCGCCAGGCCATGGACTACGGGCAGCAGCAGGTCGATTTCCAGCGCTACCGCCGCGGCCGCTATGTGGAGTTCAACCTGGTCTGGGACCGGGGCACGCACTTCGGCCTGCAGTCCGGCGGGCGTACGGAGTCCATCTTGCTGTCCATGCCACCGCATGCGAGCTGGAGCTACCAGCGCGAGGACGCGCCCGGCACCCCCGAGCGCGCTTTGCTGGAGCAATTCCTGGTGCCCCGCGACTGGCTTTGAGCCCGAGAGCCGCCCTCCCGAGCGGCGTGGCGAAATCCGCGCGTGCAAGGGAATAGGCGGCAAAACTATAATTTCAATAGCTTGAGGCGCAGCGTTGGCTGCGTTCTCCACTTTCTTCGGCGCGAAATCTTCCGGCGATCTGTGGGCGAACTCCATGCATTTTGGAGCGCCGCTACAGCCCAGCCCTCTACGGGCCGCACGGCGCTCGCGCTATATTGATCCCATTCCTATTCCATTGATCACCGCCTGATGACCACTTCCACCAAATCGGATTCCGCAGCCAAGCGCGACGTGACCAAGCTGCAACGCGCCATTGTTGACGGCCTCGAAAACGTCAAGGCCCAAGACATCCAGGTCTTCAATACCGAAAAGCTCTCGCCGCTGTTCGAGCGCGTGATCGTGGCTGCGGGCACCTCCAACCGCCAGACCAAGGCGCTGGCCTCCAGCGTGCGCGACGCCGTCAAGCAGGCCGGTTTCCCCGTGCCGCGCCAGGAAGGCGAAGAAAACGGCGAGTGGATCATCGTGGACTGCGGCCAGGCCGTGGTCCATGTCATGCAGCCGGCCATCCGCCAGTACTACCGCCTGGAAGAGATCTGGGGCGAGACGCCTGTACGCCTGAAGCTGGGCGCTCCCAAGCCCACGCGCTCGGCTGCCACCGACAAGGCGGAAGAAAAGGCCAAGAAGGCTGCAACCAAGAAGGCGGCGGCAACCGCTGCCAAGCCTGCAGCCAAGAAGGCCGCTTCTGGCGCAGCCTCCGCCGCCGCCAAGAAGCCCGCTGCCAAGAAGGCGGCCCCTGCCAAGGCCGCTGCACCCCGTTCCGCAGCGGCAAAGCCGGCTGCTGTGAAGTCGGCCGCAGCCAAGTCGCCGGCCGGCAAGACGGCGGCGCCCAAGGCCATCAAGACCGTGGTGGTCAACCGCGCCCCCGCCAAGGCCAAGGCGGGCGCCGCTGCCAAGCCTGCCGCCAAGCCGGCAGCCAAGCGCGCCCCCCGCGCCAAGGCCTGAGCGGTTCAGGGCTGACGCTGCATGAAGCTGTTGATCGTGGCCGTGGGCCAGCATGTGCCCGACTGGGCGCAGACAGCCTACGACGACTACGCCAAGCGTTTTCCTCCGGAACTCAAGGTGGAGCTCAAGGCCGTCAAGACGGAGCCACGCGGCTCCAAGACGGTCGAGACCCTGTACGCGGCCGAGCGCAAGCGCATCGAGGCCGCCATTCCGCGCGGCACGCGCATCGTGGTGCTCGATGAGCGCGGCACCAATCTGACGACCAAGGCCCTGGCCCAGCGCCTGCAGGGCTGGCAGCTGGAGGGCGATGACGTGGCCCTCATCATCGGAGGCCCGGACGGTCTGGACCCCGCCTTCAGGCAGGCCGCACACGAGCGCATACGCCTGTCGGACCTGACCCTGCCGCATGCCATGGTGCGGGTGCTCCTTATCGAGCAGCTGTACCGTGCCTGGTCGGTCAACGCCGGCCATCCCTACCACCGGGAATAGCGGCAGCGGCGGTGTCATGCGGATCGGAAGATCTCGTGATACTATGATTTTGATAGCCTTCGGCGCTTTGATACAAAGGGCTGAAGGCATTTCTCATTTTCATCATGCCGCCCTTCATCTACCTAGCCTCCCAAAGCCCCCGCCGCCGCCAACTGCTGGAGCAGCTGGGCGTGGCCCATGAGCTTTTGCTGCCCAATGCGGATGGCGACATCGCCGAAGATGCCGAGGCCATGGAAACCGAGCTGGCCGGCGAGGCAGCGCGCGACTACGTGCAGCGCGTGACCGCACTCAAGCTCGACGCTGCCGTGGCCCGCCACGCGCGCCGTGCGCTGGCTGCCGCTCCCGTGCTCTGCTCGGACACCACGGTGGCGCTCGACGGCCGTATTCTGGGCAAGCCCGCCGATGCCGACGATGCACGCCGCATGCTGACGGGGCTTGCCGGCCGAGAGCATGAGGTGCTGACGGCCGTGGCCATACAGCATGGCGCGCGGCGCCTGGCTGCGCTGTCGGTCTCCCGGGTTCGGTTTGCGGCCATGAGCGCTCAGCAGATCGATGCCTACGTGGCCTCGGGCGAGCCCATGGGCAAGGCCGGTGCCTATGGCATACAGGGCCGTGCGGCGGCCCATGTGCAGTGGCTGCAAGGCAGCTACTCGGGCATCATGGGCCTGCCGCTGTTCGAGACGGCGGCGCTGTTGCGCGAGCTGGGCTGGGCGCTGTAGGCCAGCTCCCCGACCTGGGCCCCGAGGGGCGTGCAGGCAGGCGCGCACGGCCGATGGCAGCGCGCGGCACGGCAAGATGTCTGCCGGCCCGCTCCGGCCGAGAAATACAAACGACAAAGCACACCACAGGCACAGCATGCAGCAAGACATTCTGATCAATTGGTCGCCACAGGAAACGCGCGTGGCCATCATCGAGAACGGCGCCGTCCAGGAACTGCACATGGAGCGCCCGCTGGAGCGCGGCCTGGTCGGCAACGTGTACCTGGGCAAGGTCTCGCGTGTGCTGCCGGGCATGCAGTCGGCCTTCATCGACATCGGCCTGGAGCGCGCGGCCTTCCTGCACGTGGCCGATGTCTGGCAGCGGCAGGAAGGGGGCGAGGCCCCCATGTTCGCGCGCAAGGACATGCCTGTCGTGCCCATCGAAAAGCAGGTTTTCGAGGGCCAGACCCTCATGGTGCAGGTCATCAAGGATCCGATCGGCACCAAGGGCGCGCGCTTGTCCACGCAGATCAGCATTGCGGGACGCCTGCTGGTGCTGCTGCCGCAGGACGACCACATCGGCATCTCGCAGAAAATCCCGCAGGGCGAGCGCGATGCCCTGCGCGCCCGGCTGCAGGGCCTGGTCGGCACCAAGGAGACCGGCGGCGGCGGCGGCTTCATCCTGCGCACCAATGGCGAGGACTCCAGCGACGCCGAGCTGGCCGACGACATCCGCTACCTGCGCAAGACCTGGAGCCGCATCAAGGAGGCCTCGGTGCGCCTGCCGCCCATGTCGCTGCTGCACCAGGACCTGAACCTGCTGCAGCGCGTGCTGCGCGATCTGGTGGGCGAAGGCACCCAGAGCATCCGCATCGACTCCAAGGAGCAGTTCGCCCTGCTCATGACCTTCGGGCAGGAATACATGCCGGCGGCCGTGCCCAAGCTGCAGCACTACCGCGGCGAGCGGCCCATCTTCGACCTGTTCGCCATAGACGAGGAAATCGCCCGCGCGCTGGGCCGCCGCGTGGACCTCAAGTCCGGCGGCTACCTGATCGTGGACCAGACCGAGGCGCTGACCACGGTGGACGTCAACACCGGCGGCTACGTGGGGGCGCGCAACTTCGACGACACCATCTTCAAGACCAACCTGGAAGCGGCCCAGCAGATCGCGCGCCAGCTGCGCCTGCGCAACCTGGGCGGCATCATCATCGTGGACTTCATCGACATGGTGCGGGACGACCACCAGGCCGAGGTGCTGTCCGAATTCAAGCGCCAGCTCGGGCGCGACCGCGTCAAGACCATGGCGGGCGGTTTCTCGCAGTTGGGCCTGGTGGAGATGACGCGCAAGCGCACGCGCGAATCGCTGGCCCACATGCTGTGCGAATCCTGCCCGGTCTGCCAGGGCAAGGGCCATGTGAAGACCGTGCGCAGCGTCTGCTACGAGGTGCTGCGCGAAATCCTGCGCGAGGCGCGCCAGTTCAACCCGCGCGAGTTCCGCATCGTGGCCTCGCCCAAGGTGGTGGAGATGTTCCTGGACGAGGAAAGCCAGCACCTGGCCGGCCTGTCCGACTTCATCAAGAAGCCCATCTCGCTGCAGGCCGAGACAGCCATGGCACAGGAGCAATACGACATCGTGCTGCTGTGAATCGATATTTATCCTGCTAATTCATTATCAATAGCAGTCCGTCTATTGGCGAATGAATGGGTTCAATTGAACTCATTCTTGCGTTGCTATGGATTGTTGATTCCCGATAATTAACTTTGTCTCGGCTTTTTTGATACTGTTTGTTGCAATCAGTGCCTCAGCAACTGAAAGGGCGACGAATGGGAATCGACTCCACCATTGTGCGTGCAGCCATACACCCGGGAATTGGTGTGGCGCGTATTGGCAATAGTCCGGATGAGTACTATGTCGGCCCTGAGCTGATGCATGTTCCGCCCATGGCGCCGGGCAGCCTGCGCGATGCGCAGGGCGCGCTCAAGCGGCAGGCTGCGCGCTTTCGCATCTACGGCTACAACGCCGCAGGCGAGGTGGTGCGTGAACTCACGTCCGACCAGGACCAGATCGAATGGGAAGTCGAACTGGCCAATACCAAGGCCGCCTGGTATCAATTCCAATTGGCGCTGGACGTGCCTGAAGCCGCAGCAGCCGATCCCACGATTTTGCGCAATGCCACGGTGAAGGACCGGAAAAGCCTGGCCATTCGACCGGGAGCCCGCCGCATTGCCAAAGGCTCGGCCCCGGTGGCATTCGACAGCGGCAGTTTCTGCGGCAAGCCGGTTTATCTGGGCGAATTGCGCATTGAAAAGACGGGCCAGCTTCTCGTGCTGGGAGGCCGTGGCGTCTCTGCCTCCGTGGATGGCTCCAAGGCCACCACGTTTGCGAACAACGAGGGCTGGCATGACGATGTGGCCGACGGCCCCGTGCGCGCCAAGGTCGTCGTGGCCGGCGTTTCCGTGCCGGTGGATGCGGCATGGGTCACGGTTGCGCCGCCCAACTACGGCCCGCAGATGAAGTCGGTGCGCACCATGAAGGACCTGATGGAGGATGTGTACATCCACTCGGGCATGGCCGCCTTCCCGCTGCACGTCTCCTTCAGCCGGCACATCCTGCCCATACTCCAGCGCCAGAGCAGCCTGCAGTGGGCGAACAAGGGCTTTGCATCCCAGTTCGGCTGGGGCGGGGCGGCCAGTGCGGATGACGAGGCGTGGATCGCCAGGCTCAACAGCCCGGGCACGACCTGGGCCGAGCTGCGCCAGCAGGTGGCCAATGCCTTCCGCCGTTTTGACCGTGATGGCGCATCTCCCCAGCCCTGGCCCTGGCTGTATGGCGACGCCATGGCCGTGCCGCCGGCCGACACACCGCGCCAGCATACGGCGCTGACCCCCACGCAACTGAGAATGCTGGACCTGTGGGCCGGTGGCCATTTCCTCTCCGACTGGAAGCCCGGCCAGCAGTACCCTGCCCAGCTCGCCGACGTGCCGCTGCAGGAGCAGCCGGCCATGCTCGACCATGCCGCCATGGACGACTGCCTGGCCGACGCCTTCCACCCGGGCTGCGAGATCACCTGGCCCATGCGACACGCCAGCATGTACCGGGCGCCGTTCCGCATCCGCGAGGCGGCAGTGAACCCGCCCGAGCTGCAGCTCTACGGCTCCCGGCTCACGCCTGCGGTGGCCCTGTCAGAGAGCGGGCCGCTGTATGCGCAGGTGGCCGGCGACCTCACGCGCTGGATGGCGGTCCCCTGGCAGACCGACACCGCCAGCTGCCGCAGCGGCTATTACGCCGGCTATGGCCCACGCTACGACCCCTACCTGCCCACGTTCTGGCCGGCCCGCGTGCCCAACCAGGTGCTGACGCAGGAGGCCTATGAAAGAGTCATCGACACCGAACTGCCGCGCGAGCAGCGCGTTGCCGCCTTCAATCGGCGCGAGTCGTGGTTCCGCACTCTGGGCGAGGGAGGCTACGAGAGCGAGATCAACCGCATGATCAGCCACTTCGGTGACATGGGCGTCATCGAGAGTCGGCCCGGCCTGCGGGGCGACAAGGACTTCCCGCCGGTGATGCAGGTGGAAAACCGCATCGCCCCGGCGCCGTTGCACATGCTCAAGACTGCGGTGCAACCGGACGGGCAGGAGGCGCCTCCCCGCATCGAGCCCTTCGATGCAGACAACGAAGAGCAGCTGCGCGCTCTGACGCAGCGCGGCCCGGTGCTGCCGCGCTGAGTGCCGGCCATGCCGTCGCACGCCATGGCCGCCGCGCCGCTGCCGGAGGAACTGGATGTGCTCGTCGTGGGCGCAGGGCCGGCGGGCGCGGCCGTTGCCGCGCAACTGGCAGGGCACTGCCGCGTGGCGCTGGTAGGACGCGCCGTGCAGGCTGGGCGGGCCATTGGCGAAACCCTGCCCGCTGCGGCCCGGGTGATTCTGTCCGACCTGGGCGTGTGGGATGCGTTCGCGGCACAGGGCCACCGTCCTGCCTGGTCGCGGCGGTCATTGTGGGGAAGCTTCGAGGTCATCTTTCAGGACGCGCTGTTCGACCCGCATGGCGCGGGCTGGCACCTGGACCGCAAGCGCTTCGACGCCATGCTGCTGGAGGCTGCGCGCAGCCGTGGCGTGCCCTGCCTGGTGCCCGCCACGCTGCGCAGCCTGCAGCGCCATCCGCCAGGCGCACCCATGCGCTGGCGCTGCCTGATCGATAGGGCGCAGGGCGACACGGCGCACGGCCCGTTGGAGCTGTCCTGCCGCATCGTGGTCGATGCCACGGGCCGCGCGGCCCGCGTGGCCCGGCAGGCTGGCGCCCAGGTCCACCGTGGTGGCCGCCTGGTCTGCTTTCACGCCTGGGTGGAGCCGCCATCGCATGAGCATGCAGGCACCACCATGATCGAGTCGGATGCCGAAGGCTGGTGGTACAGCGCCGATCTGCCCGATGGCAGTTGCGTGATTGCCTGGCAGACCGATATCGACCTGCCCGAAGCCCGCCGCCTGCGCAGCACGGCGGATCTGCTGGACATGGCCGATCGCACGGCCCTGGTGGGCGTGCGCAGCGTGGGCAGCCAGGTGCTGGAGCCGTTGCGGGTGGCCGCCGCCCACGAGCAATGGCTGGATGCCGCCAGCGGGCCGGATTGGCTGGCCGTGGGCGATGCCTGCCTGTCCTTCGATCCGCTGGCATCGCAGGGCCTGCTCAACAGCCTGGTCACCGGCAGCGAGGCCGCCCTGGCCGTGCGCCGCAGCCTGGCGGGCGACGCCGGTGCGTTGCCTGCCTGGGATGCGTGGATCCGGCCGATACGCGCCGCGTACCGCAGCCATCACGAGCACTACTATGCGCTGGAGCCGCGCTGGGCGAACGAGACGTTCTGGGCCCGCCGCCAGCGGGCGCCGGAGGCGGGGAACGGAGCCGGCGTTATTGCCGCTCCAGCTTCGCCGTCTGAACGATGGCATTCCAGCGCTGGTACTCGGCCCGCGTGAATTCGCGGAAGGCCTTGGAGTCCAGCAGGCGCACTTCGCCGCCCAGCGCCGTCACCTTGGACTTGAAGTCGGCATGGCCCGCCACCTTGAGCGTGGCATCCTCCAGCCGCTTGACGATGGCTGCCGGCGTGCCTTTGGGCGCCAGCACGCCGTTCCAGGTGCCGGTCACGAAGGCGGGGTAGCCGCTTTCCTTCATGGTCGGCACATCGGGCAGGGCGGGCAGGCGCTGCTCCGAGGTCACGGCCAGGGCCTTGAGCTTGCCAGACTGCACGAAGGGCAGGGCGGGCGTCACGTTCTCGAAGATGAAATCGATCTGGCCGCCCAGCAGGTCGGTCAGGGCCGGCGCGCTGCCCTTGTAGGGCACATGCACCATGTCCAGCTGGGTGGCGCTCTTGAACAGCTCGCCCGACAGGTGGACCGTGGAGCCGCTGCCCGGCGAGCCATAGCTCATGCCGGTCTTTTGCGCGGCGGCGCGTACCACCAGGTCCTTCACCGTCCTGGCGGGCGTGCGCGCCTCGTTGACCACCAGCACGTTGGGGATGGTGGTGACCAGGGCCACGTATTCGAAATCGCCCAGGTTCTTCTCGCTCAGGTTCTTGTACAGGCTCTGGTTGATGGCCTGGGTGCCGGCCGTGCCGAACAGCAGCGTGTAGCCATCATTGGCCGCCGAAGCCACGCGGCTGGCGCCGATGGAGCCGTTGGCGCCGGAGATGTTTTCCACGATCACGGGCTGGCCCAGCGACTCGGACAGGCCCTGTGCCACCATGCGCGCCAGCACATCGGTATTGCCGCCAGGGGCGAAGGGCACGACCAGCTTGACCGGCCGGGTGGGATAGGCATCCGCCCAGGCCTGGGGCAGGGGCAGCAGCGTAGTGGCGCCAAGCAGCGCGGCAGCGCGCAGGAATTGCTTGCGTGAAAGGGTGCGGGGCATGGGGGATGTCTCCTTGTCGATGTTCTGGTGGCGCAGCGGCTGGGGCCAGCGGCGGATTTTTCAGGCGGGCCAATGCTGGGTGGTGGCTGTCTTGACGTCAATCAATGTTTTGGCAGGACGTCATGCGGCGGGCGAATGACCTGTCCGGCCTTGCTCGGCAAATGAGAAGGATTGCGTTGACATGCGCCCGTCATTGCGCCCGTCATTGCGCCTGCCATCACGGCGCAAGGCTCCTGGACTCGCCTGTGGCAAGGACCGCACCGCTGCTGAATCCGCCTCCGGCGCTGCCGTGCAACTGCCCGCGAACATGCGGCTTTGCGGCGCCTGCGTGGACGTGCACGATGCGCCCCATGGCATGGGCCGGCGCCCGTTACGGCGCCGGGGTTGGGGCGGGCATTGCCGATGTCCATGCCGACGCCAATGCCGATGCAGCTCAGAAATCCGCCCTCAGGCTCACCGTCATGTTGCGCGGCTCGCCCCACCAGCCCTGGTTGTAGAAGCCGATCTGGCTGTAGTACTGGCGGTCCAGCACGTTGTTGAGCTGCACGCTGGCCGACCAGGTGGGGTCGATGCGGTAGTGGGCCGAGAGGTTGACCACCAGGTAGCTGCCCTGGCCTACCTGCACGCTCTGGCGCAGCGGGTTGGTCACGTTCTGCCAGATGCGGCTTTGCCAGCGCAGGTTGCCGCCCAGGCTCAGGCCCTGCAGCGCACCCTCGAAGCTGCGCATGGCCGTGAGCTTGACCAGGCTGCGCGGGTGCGTGGTGTTGAAGGCGGCGCCGCTGGCGCTGCGTGCCGTGTAGTGCGTGTAGCTGGCGCCCAGGCGCCAGCCCCGGGCCGGCTCGCCGCTGAGTTCCAGGTCGATGCCGCGCACCTGGGCGCCCTTGACTCCCCGGTAGGCCTTCTGGTCCGTGGTGCCATCGATGAATTCGCCCGTGTCCTGCGCCAGGTTGTCCTGGCGGGTCTGGAACAGCGCGGCAGAACCCTGCAGCCGGTCCTGCAGCCAGGAGCCCTTGAGGCCCAGCTCGAAGGCCTGGCCGGTGACGGGGTCCAGGATGCTGCCTTGCTTGTCGCGGTAGTTCTGGGGTGTGAAGATTTCCGTGTAGCTCAGGTAGGCCGTGTGCCGGGCATCGATGTCCCACAGCAGGCCGGCGTAGGGCGTGATTTCGTTGCTGTAGCGGTAGTCGCGCAGGCTGCCGAAGTAGTTCTGGCGCGTGGACCAGCGGCTCAGGCGGGCGCCGGCCACGGCCGTCCAGCCATCGGCCAGCGAGAAACGCCCCACGGCATAGCCGCCGCTTTGGCGCATGCGGCTGTCGTCGCCGCCGTTGGAGACGTCGGACCAGCCCGGCTCGGCCAGGCTGCCGTTGCGCCAGTCGAGGAAGTTGTCCGTGGCGGGCGGCGTGCCCAGCGGTGCGTAGCGGCGGATGTCGATGTCGTCGCGCACATGGTTCCAGCCCACGGCAATCTCGTGCTGGCGCCCGAACAGCGCGACCGGGCCGCTGGCCGTGAGGTGCAGGCTGTCGCGCGAGCGGTCGCCCCGGTATTTGATGAAGGAGTTGGCCATGCCCAGGCCGGTGCTGGCGTCCGGCGCGCCGCCCCGGTAGACGTAGCGCATGTCGTAGTTGCCGTCGTTGCGGCTGTAGGCGGCGCGCAGCAGCCAGCGGTTGTCCAGCCGGTGCGTCAGGTCCAGCGTGGCCGTGGTGTTCTCCGTGCCGAAATGCGACCAGCGCGTGTTGTTGGACACCGAGCGGTCGAAGTCCGTGCGGCTGCCGTCCGCATGGAACAGCGGAAAGCCGGCGCCCATGCCGGGGCTGGTGTTCTTCTGGTATTCGAGGCTGGTCACGAGCCGGGTGGCGGGCGTCAGGGCCGCGCTCACCACGGCGTACAGGCCCTGCCTGCGCTGGCCGAAGTGGCTGACGTAGCTGTCGCTGTCCGATTGCACAGCCACGACGCGGCCATGCACGCGGCCTTCGCGGTCCAGCGGCAGGGACAGATCGGCCTCGGCGCGGCGCAGGTTCCAGCGGCCCAGCGTCAGCGATGCATGGCCGCCCGCCGTCTCGCGCGGCTGCTTGCGCACGAAGTTCACCGTGGCCGACGGATCGCCCGAGCCATTGAGCAGGCCCGTGGCGCCGCGCACGATTTCCACGCGGTCGTAGAAGGCGGTGTCCATGTCGGTGGCGCCGAAGTTCCACAGGCTGTTGATGGGCGAGGCCAGCCCGTCGAACTGGAAGTTGCTGACGCCGAAGCCGCGCGAGGAAAACTGGTAGCGGTTGCTGTCGCTGCGGCTGACCGACAGGCCGGGCGCGGAGGCCTCCAGCGTCTGCGAGACCGTGAGCTGGCCTGCATCGTCCATGAGCTGGCGCGTGATCACGCTGACCGACTGCGGTGTCTCGCGCGCCGACAGTTGCAGGCCCGTGGCCGTTCCCGTGGAACCGCTGGTATAGCGGGCCGTGCCTTCGGTGGTGCCCGCATCGGCGGCGGCGCGCACGGTGACGGTGCCCAGTTCGGTGTCGCCTTTCCTGGCAGCGGGCCTGTCCTCGTCGGCGGCCCAGACTGCTGGCGCAGGGGCGGCACAAACGGCACAGATCAGCAGGGACAGTGGGGTCCGCGCGCCTTGGGGGTGTCGCGGGGCGGGGTTTTGGATGCGAATGCTCATCATTTCCATGGTCCTGGGCGTGAGCCCGGATTGTGGGAAATGTGCGCCGCCGCCGCCTGTTCCCGGCGACGCCAGTCCTATGGCTTGCGACGCAGGCTGCCTTGGCTGGGCGCGTGGCCGAAGCGCTGGCGAAAGGCCGTGGCGAAATTGCTGGCGTGCTGAAAGCCCACGCAGTCGGCCGCTTCCTGCACGCTCCAGCCCTGTGCCAGCCGCTCGCGCGCCAGCTGCATGCGGCGCTCGCGCAGCCAGCCGAACACGGTCTGGCCGTAGGCGGCCTGGAATTTCTCGCGCAGCGTGGTCGGGCTCATGCAGGCCAGGCGCGCCAGGTCGTCCAGGCTGTGCGCCTGGCCCGGCGCTGCATCCATGCACTCGCGCACGCGCTCCAGGCCGCGCCTGTCCCGGGGATGGATGCGCGGCAAGGGCGCAGGCCGCGGCTGCGCATGTGCCTGCAGCGCGCAGGCCAGCACCTGCAGCGCAATGCCTTCGCGGTGCAGCCGGGCCAGGCTGCCGCTCCAGACGCCATCGAGCAGCTGGCGCAGCGAGACGGCCAGGTGCTCGGGCAGCGACCAGGCATGCAGTGGCGGGCCGGGTTGCCGCATGGCCTGGTGCAGCAGCTCGGCCAGTTCGGCATCGGCGCAGGCCTCGGGCGCCTCGATGGACAGGTTGAAGCCGCGCACC
This sequence comes from Delftia sp. WY8, assembly GCF_018437695.1. Lineage (NCBI taxonomy): Bacteria > Pseudomonadati > Pseudomonadota > Betaproteobacteria > Burkholderiales > Comamonadaceae > Delftia > Delftia sp. WY8. The sequence continues at coordinate 259,255 of NZ_CP049795.1, read as the reverse complement.
GTCTGGCCTGCCGCATGGGTGGCCTTGAGAATCTCGGTGTCGCCGCACGAGAATGCCGCCGCCGCATGGCGCGTCACGCTCAGTGCACGGCGGGCGCCCGGCAACTGCAGCTCGGCCTGGCCGTCGAGCAGGACCACGGCGGTGAAGCGCCGCGGGTGCTCGGATGTGGATTCATAGCCGTGGTCGATGCGGATGTCGGAGCTGACCAGTTGCAGGCCCGAGGGCAGCTGGTGCTCCTGCACCTGCCCCTCGAAGATGCAATCGTTTTCGGAGACGGCAGAGAGAAAGCGCACGCTGAAACCGTGGCGCTGGCGCATGGCGTCGAGCTGCGCCGTGGTGTAGCGCTGGGAGGAGGAGGGCATGGGTGAGCGGAACAAAAGGCCCGCAGCTGGATTCGAGAATGCTTCTCATTATCCGGGGCTGCAGGCCCGCTCGCCCACAAACCTCAGAGTTTGCGCAGCCGATCCAGTGCCGCGCGCAGCGTGCTGTCCTGCTTGGCAAAGCAAAATCGCACCACGCGCTGGTCGAAGCCGTCGCCATAGAAGGCCGACAGCGGGATGGCCGCCACGCCATGCTCCCGGACCAGCCACTGGCAGAACGCGGCTTCGTCCAGCTCCGACACGGCCGAGATGTCGGCGCAGACGAAATAGGTCCCCGCCGTGGGCAGAAGGCGCAGGCGCGAGCCTTCCAGGCCCTGGCGGAAAAGATCGCGTTTGGCCTGATAGAAGGCGGGCAGCTGGAGATAGGGCGCGGGGTCGGCCATGTAGCTGGCCAGGCCCGCCTGCATGGGTGTGTTGACGGTGAAGACGTTGAACTGGTGGACCTTGCGGAACTCGGCCGTGAGTGCGGCCGGCGCGGCGACGGTGCCCACCTTCCAGCCCGTGACATGGTAGGTCTTGCCGAAGCTGGAGACGATGAAGGCGCGCGCCGCCAGGCCGGCAAAGCGCGCGGCGCTCTGGTGCTGGCGGCCGTCGTAGACCATGTGCTCGTAGACCTCGTCACTGATCAGCAGCACGTCGGTGGGCGCCAGCAGCTCCTGCAGCTGCAGCATCTCGGTATCGCTCCAGATGGTGGCGCTGGGGTTGTGCGGGCTGTTGATGATCAAAAGCCGGGTGCGCGGCGTGATGGCGGCGGCAATTTTGGCGAAGTCGGGCTTGAAGCTGCCCGGCGTCAACGGTACGCGCACGGGCACGCCGCCGGCCAGCTCGATGTTGGGCACGTAGCTGTCGTAGCAGGGGTCGAGCACGATGACCTCGTCGCCAGCATGCACGGTGGCCAGGATGGCGGTGAGGATGGCCTGCGTGGCGCCGGCCGTGACCGTGATCTCGGTGCCCGCATCGTAGCTGCGGCCGTACAGCGCCTGCATCTTGTCGGCCATGGCCTGGCGCAGCTGGGGCAGGCCGGGCATGGGCGGGTACTGGTTGTGGCCGGCCTGCATGGCGGCCGTGACGGCATCGACCAGCCTGGGGTCGCAGCCGAAATCGGGAAAGCCCTGGCCCAGGTTCACCGCCTGGTGCTCGGCGGCCAGGGCCGACATGGTGGTGAAGATGGTCGTGCCCACATGGGGCAGGCGGCTGGGGAAGGCGGGCGTGCGGGGCGTGGCAGAAGTCATGGCGGAAACAGCGGACAGCGGGAGCGGACCCGCACTGCAGGTCCGGTGGGGCGGAGGATCAGAGTTCGTAGTCGTGCACGTGGCCGTTCATGGCGCGCATGATGAGATCGCGCGTCAGGCGGTCGCTGAGCAGTTCGGCGAATCGGTAGACGAAATTGCGCAGGTAGGCGCCGCGCTTGATGGCCACGCGTGCCACGCTCTGGCCGAACAGGTGGCCCATGGGGCGCACGACCAGGTCATTGACCGGGTCGTCGCGCATGGCCATTTCGGCCACGATGCCGATGCCCAGGCCCAGGCGCACATAGGTCTTGATCACGTCGGAGTCAATGGCCTCCAGCACGATGCGCGGACGCAGGCGGCGCGTGGCAAAGGCCTGGTCGATCTTGCCGCGACCCGTGAACGAAGGGTGGTAGGTGATCAGCGATTCGTGGGCGATGTCGTCCAGCGTGATGCGCTCTTTCTGCGCCAGCGGGTGGCCTGTGGGCATGACCAGCACGTGCTGCCATTCGTAGCAGGGCAGGGTGACGAGATCGGGGTAGTCGGCCAGGGATTCGGTGGCCATGCCGATGTCGGCCACCTCGTCGATGACCATGCGCGCCACCTCTGCCGGAGTGGCCTGGTGCAGGCTGATCGTGACCTTGGGATACAGGTCGCGCAGCCGTGCCACGGCAGGCGGAAGCACGTAACGGGCCTGTGTGTGGGTGGTGGCAATCGACAGCGTGCCGCTGTCCTGGGCGCTGTACTGCTCGCCGATGCGCTTGAGATTTCCGATCTCGCGCATGATGAGCTCGATGCTCTTGAGCACCTCCAGGCCGGGTTCGGTGATGCGCTTGAGGCGCTTGCCGTGGCGCGCAAAGATGTCGATGCCCAGCTCCTCCTCCAGCTCGATGATGGCCTTGGAGACGCCGGGCTGCGAGGTGTGCAGGGCCTTGGCCGCCTCGGTGAGGTTGAGGTTGCGGCGCGCCGCTTCTTGGACGAATCGGAATTGGTGCAGGTTCATGGCGGTGACAGCAGGGTGCTGCGCGCCATTATGCTGCATTTATATAAAGAAGCGATTCGTTATTTCAGTTTCCCGGTGCGCCACGGGGCTCCGTGGCCACCAGTGCCAGTTCTGCCAGCAGGGCTGTGACACGCGGATGCTCGCCCACGGCCGGCTGCAGGTCCACGGCCACCTGCGGATGGGTATCGCCTATCTCCTGCACCAGCTTCGGGATGTCCTCGCGCGCATGCTTGCCCGTGCCAAGGAACAGGGGCAGCACGGTGATGTGCGTGGCGCCGGCCTCGACCAGCCCGCGCGCGGCAGTGGGCAGGTCGGGCGCGCAGGCCTCCAGGTAGGCGCAGGCGGCCAGGGATTGGGGATGCGTCTGCTGAACGGCCTTCAGCACGGCCTCGATGGGTTGGCGCCACAAGGCGTCGCGCGAGCCGTGTGCCAGCAGGATCAGTCCGGTCCTGCCGGCAGATGTTGTCTCGTTTTGCATGGCAACGGTCCTAGCGGCGCAGCACCAGCCAGGTGAAGGCCGTCAATGAAAGAAGGCTGTAGAGCAGGCCCGGCGCCGCAGCGGTCAGCCAGGGCGACCAGGTCTGCAGCGTGCCGATGTAGCCGAACACGTTGTTCAGCAGGAAGAAGCTGATGCCGGCCATGACGCCGCCGAACACATAGGCCGCGATGCCGCCCGAGCGGAAATGCAGGTAGGCGAAAGGCAGGGCCAGCACCACCATCACCAGGCAGCTCATCGGGTAGAAGACCTTGCGCCAGAACTCGATCTCGTACTTCTGCGCAGCCTGGCCGTTGGCTTCCAGGTGGCGCACATACTGGAACAGCGAGATGGTGGACATGCGATCGGGCTTGAGCAAAGCGGCCGAGACCATCTCGGCGCTGATGCCCGTCTTCCAGTTCATGCTGTCTTCTTTCTCGCGCTGCAGCACCATGCCGCCGTCGGCCTTGGCCGTCAGGCGGCTGGCCTGCACGCCCTGGAGCATCCAGGATTCTCCGTCTTCGCTCACCTGCGCCGATTCCGCATGGATCTGGGCAGAGATGCGGCCCTGGCCGTCAAAGTCGAAGATGCGCACATTCGAGAAATCGCCGGGCCCGCGAATGGCACGCACGTTGATGGCAATGGAATGATCGCCCTGGCGCTCCTTGAGCCAGGCACCCGTGGCCCCGCGTGACAGTTGGGCCAGGTGGATGGCGCGTATGTTCTGGCCCGCGTTCTCGGCCGCAGGTGCCAGGTAGTCGCCCGTGCCGAAGGTGACCAGCACAAAGCCCAGGCCCAGCACCATCAGCGTGCGCAGCGCCAGCCAGGGGCCCATGCCGCTGGTGCGCATGATGGTGAATTCCGAACTCTGGGCAAAGCGCGCCATCACGTAGATGGTGCCGATCAGCACGGTGATGGGCATCAGCTCGTACAGGTGGCTGGGAATGCGCAGCACCACGAAAAGCAGCGCGTGCGTGATCTTGTAGCCGTTGTCGCCGCCGCGCCCGACCCATCGCAGCTCATCGACCAGATCGAAGAAGAAGAACAGCGCCAGGAAGGCCAGCGTCACATAGCCGACGGCCGCGATGATGTCGCGGTACAGCAGGTTTCTCAGAACTCTCATCATGGCACCGCCTTCGCGTCGTCCAGGGCAGTCGGCTTGCAGGGCCTGCGCCACAGATCGCGCGGCGACCAGCGCCTGTGCCGCACCAGCAGCACCAGCAGCGCCAGCAGCAACGTGCCGCCGTGCAGCAAGGCCGTCATGGCGGGCATGCTCAGCTTGCCCGAGGCCACCCAGTTCTCGCCCAGCGTCATGAGGTTGTAGTACACGATGAAGGCGAACAGCGCGAGCATGAGGCTGCCGCTGCCACCGGCACGCGGGTTTACGCTGGCCACGGCCAGGCCCAGGATCACGAAGTTCAGCGCCGCCAGAGGCAGGCCTATGCGCCAGCCCAGTTCGGCGCGGTAGATGGGTTCGGTGCGCGGCAGCAGCTCATGCGTGTACGTGCTGCGCGCGGCCATTTCCTCGGCGGCGGCCAGATTGTTGCCGCTGCCGAGCTGCGTGCCGTATTCCTTGAACTCGCTGATCTTCACCGAGCCGTCGCTGGTCTGCGTCTCCATGCGCTGGCCGTCGGTCAGCACGGCCATGCGTTCGCCCTTGACCACTTCCAGCCGCGCCCCGCGCGCCGAGGTCACGGACTCGCGCCCGCGCTCATTGGCCACGATGAACACATTGTTGGCAGCGGTGGCGCTGGGCACGTCCTTGTCGATGAAGAACACGCGCGAGCCGCCGGCAGACTCCTGGAACTCACCGGGAGCGATGCGGTCGATGTCGCTGCGCTGCTCGAACTGGGTCTTGATCTGCTCGATCTGCTGATTGGCCCAGGGCAGGATGCCCAGGCCCAGCACGGCGATCACGGCCAGCACCGGCCAGGCAAAGCGCAGCAGCGGGCGCAGCAGGCTGGCCAGTCCCTGGCCTGCGGCGAACCAGATCACCATCTCGCTGTCGCGGTACATGCGCGACAGCGAACCGACCACGGCCACGAAAAGTCCCAGGCCCAGGATGGTGGGCAACTGGCCAAGCACCGTATATCCCATGACCAGCAGAACGTCGGAAGGGCTGACATTGCCCTTGTAAGCCTGACCCAACGTGCGGATCAGCATCATGGTCATGACGACCGTGATCAGCACCACGACCGTGGCACCGAAGCTGCGGGCCAGCTCTTTGCGTATGGATGAATCGAATAACATTGGCTGAAAGGAAAACGCCGATTATGAACTTTGAACTGAAGCCGTTGACGACTGCCGCTGCAGTACGTGAAAAGTGTGACCTGTTGTTGGTGCTGGTGACCGAAGCCACGGCCACGGGCAGCGACGCGCTGTCCACCCTGGTCGCTCACGCGGTCAAGGCCGGAGATTTCGAAACGGCAGCTGGCAAGCAGTTGGCACTGTACGGCCTGCCGGCCGTGGCCGCCCGCCGCGTCGTGCTGCTGGGCGCGGGCAGCGGCTCGGCCCGCGACGTGCGCCAGGCGGTGGCAGGCGCAGGCTCGGCCCTCAAGGCAAGCGGCGTTGGCAAGGCCGTGCTGTGCTTCGGCTTCGAGGCCACGGGTGGCGCTGTTGCAGCAGCGGTGGTGGCAGCGGCCGATGCCTGCTACAGCTATACCCACACCAAGCCCCAGGCCAAGCCTGTGGCGCTCAAGAAGCTGGTGATCGCGGCGACGGGCGCCAGTGCCGCGTCCGGCAAGTCCGGAGACAAGAGCGGGGACAAGGGCGGCATCGCCGCCGCTTTCAAGATCGCCGTGGCCCAGGCCGAAGGCATGGCCCTGGCGCGCGAATGGGCCAATCGCCCGGCCAACCACGCCACTCCCATGCTGCTGGCCGACGCAGCCCGTGCCCTGGCCAAGCTGCCCGGCATCAGCTGCAAGGTCCACGGCCCCGCCGAAGTCGCCAAGCTCGGCATGGGCGCCTTCATGGCCGTGGCCCAGGGGTCGGAGCAGCCGCTGCGCTTCATCGAGCTGCACTACAACGGCGGCGCCAAGGGCGCCGCGCCCGTGGTGCTGGTGGGCAAGGGCATTACCTTCGATACCGGCGGCATCTCGCTCAAGCCTGCCGCCGAAATGGACGAGATGAAGTTCGACATGGGCGGTGCCGCCAGCGTGCTGGGCGTGTTCCAGGCGCTGGCCCAACTGCAGCCTGCCATCAACGTGGTCGGGCTCATTCCGGCCTCCGAGAACATGCCCGGAGGCGCAGCCGTCAAGCCGGGCGACGTGGTCACCAGCATGAGTGGCCAGACCATAGAAATCCTCAACACCGATGCCGAAGGCCGCCTCGTGCTCTGCGATGCGCTGACCTACGCCGCCCGCTTCAAGCCCCGCGCCATGGTGGACATCGCCACGCTGACCGGTGCCTGCGTCATCGCCCTGGGCGGGCTGCGCAGCGGCATGTTTTCGCCCAGCGACGAGCTGGCCCGTGCGCTGGAGCAGGCGGGCGATGCCGCGCTCGACCCCTGCTGGCGCATGCCGCTGGACGAGGAGTATGGCGAAGGCCTCAAGAGCAATTTCGCCGACATGGGCAATGTGGCGGGCCGCGCAGGTGGTGCGGTCACGGCGGCCAAGTTCCTGCAGCGCTTCGTGGGAGACATTCCCTGGGCTCATCTGGACATCGCCGGCACGGCCTGGAAGAGCGGCGCCGCCAAGGGCGGCACGGGCCGCCCCGTGGGCCTGCTGCTGCACTACCTGCTGGCCTGCGTCGATGCCGGCAAGGCGCCATCCAGGGCCGGCGCGCCCAAGTCGGTTGCGGCGCCCAAGGCCGGCTCTGCCAGCCGCCGCAAGGCAGCCGCTGCAATCCAGCCGGAGCAGGCCTGATGGCATCGCCCCCATCCGCACGGGCCTGCGCGAAAGGAGCGTCGCTTGACTGAAGTGGCGTTCCATTTCAACGCGCCCGACAAGCTGGCCTATGTGTGCCGTCTTGCGCGCAAGGCACTGCGGCATCGCACGCAACTGGTGGTGCTGGGATCTTCCGCGTCGCTCAAGGCCTTGTCGCCCAGGCTCTGGAGTGTCTCGCCCACCGATTTTCTTGCCCACGCCGTCGAAGGCGATGGGGCCGGCATTGTGGCCTTCTCGCCCATTGTGCTGCTGGAGCGGCTGGACAGCGCGCCGCACCACGACATGCTGGTGAATCTGGGTGGCGATGTGCCAGAAGGATTCGAGCGCTTTGCGCGTGTCGTTGAAGTGGTGTCTGCCACCGATGAGGAAGACCGACATCTGGCCCGGCAGCGCTGGAAGCATTACGTGGCGCAGGGGATTTCCATCAAGCGCCATGACCTGGTCCTCAAGGAGTAAGCCATGAGCGCTCCCTCCAAAACCCCGCCACGCTTTGTTCCCACGCTCACCGATGTCGTGCCGGTCGATGCAGTGCAGTCGCCGGTGGCAGAACCGCCCGCTGTCGCTGCGTCCGAACTGCCGCACAGCGGCGAGACCGATTCCTGGGCGAGCGAAGGCATGCTTGCGCCACGCCGCGGCCTGGTTTCCATGCCCGCGTCCCTGCCGCCGCTGCCCCTGGATCTGCAACCCCAGCGGTCCATGGTCGCCGAGCCTGCGCCGCCTGGACAGGGCCCGCGGCCTGCAGTGCAGCCAGTGCATTCCGACTATCTGCCGCCCAGTGCGCCGTCCGTGGAAATGCAGCTGGCCCAGGAGAGCCGTCTGCTCGAAGTGGCCGAAGTTGCCGAACCGGCCGATGTGCCAGAGGTGGCCCCGGCCGCACCGATCGAGGACGACATTCCTGCCGCGCCGGTGGTGCAGGCCGACGCTGCCACGCAAGGGGTCGAGCCGGATCCGGCATCTGCGGCACCTGGAGCACCTGGGGCATCACCCGCCTGTGCATTGCCCACCATGGAGTCCATCTGGGACAGCCAAGCGCAGCAGGTCACCGAGGAGTATCTGGTCCATCGCCTCATGCAGCGCGTGGACCTGGTGCTGGACCAGCGCCTGCGCGATGCCATCGCCACGGTGGTGCAGCAGCAGACGCGATCCATCGTCGTGCGCCTGCGCGAAGAGGTGGAGTCGGTGGTGCGCCAAGCCGTCTACGAGGCCGTGGCCGACGAACTGGCCCACCGGGCGAGTGCCGCACGCGGCGATGCTGTACAGGGCGGGGGGCGTTGATCCGTGATCGGGTAGGCGGGTGAAGGGTGAGAGGTGCCCGCCTGACCCGGCCTTCAGCCTGCGCGTGCCGGGCCTGAGAACACCTCGGGATTGAGGATGTTGCTGGGCTGGCCTGCAGCGAAGTTCACCACATTGTCGAAGGCGGCGCGGAAATACAGCTCATAGCTGTCTTGCTCCACATAGCCGATGTGCGGCGTGCAGATGCAGTTCTCCAGCCGCAGCAGTGCGTGGCCCTGGAGAATGGGCTCGCTCTCGAAGACATCCACGGCCGCCAGGCCGGGGCGGCCACGGTTGAGCGCGCCCAGCAGCGCATCGGCCTCCACCAGTTCGGCGCGCGAGGTGTTCACGAACAGGGCTGTGGGTCTCATGCGCGCCAGATCCTGCGCCGTGACGATGCCGCGTGTGGCCTCATGCAGGCGAAGATGCATGGACAGCACATCGGATTCGGCAAAGAAATCCTCGCGCGAAGCGGCGGCCGAAAAGCCGTCGGCCTGGGCCTTCTGGCGCGAGGACTCGCTGCCCCAGACCAGAACCTTCATGCCGAAGGCATGGCCATAGTGGGCCACCAGCCTGCCAATGCGGCCATACCCCCAGATGCCCAGCGTGCGCCCGTGCAGCACGCTGCCCAGCCCGAAATTGGCGGGCATGGACGCCGCCTTGAACCCCGATTGCTGCCATGCGCCGTGCTTGAGGTTGGCGATGTACTGCGGCAGCCGCCGCGTTGCCGCCATGATCAGCGACCAGGTCAGCTCGGCCGGTGCGATGGGTGAGCCCACGCCCTCGGCAATCGCAACGCCCTGGTCGGTGCAGGCCTGCACGTCGATATGGGCGCCGGCCTTGCCGGTCTGCGCGATCAGCTTCAGGCGCGGGAGTTTTTCCAGCAACTGCCGGCTGATCTGCGTGCGTTCGCGGATCAACACGATGATGTCCGCATCGCGCAACCGCACCGACAGCTGGCCCACACCCTTGACGGTATTGGTGAAGACCTTGGCGTTGAACGGCTCCAGCAGCCGCGCACAGTCCAGCTTGCGTACGGCGTCCTGGTAGTCGTCAAGAATGATGATGTTCATTGCCTGTGAATCTCTCATAAGCCTTTGATTTATCTCCGGGTTGCCGCGCAAGAGGTTGTCGGCAAATGTTCTGATCCGCTTTTGCGCTTTGCCCTGGGCATCATCAACGCCTACCTGAACCGGCCTGCCTGACTATTGTGTGACGCTTGCGCAGCCAGGGCCCCGAGGCCCGACGGTCACATTGTCGTTCAAGCAGCCCCGGGCTTGAGGCTGAAGGCTTCGGCCCGCGCCAGATCGCGCAGCCGTGGTTACACAAGCCGCGCAGATGCCGGCAAGCCCTGGCAGGTGAAACCGGTCACTGGCACGCTCTGTCGCCCGCGCAGCTGTATCAGCGAATTACACCCTGCAACGCCTTGCGGACCCCTGGTCGGACGGGACTTGGGGGTTGCCACCTGCCGGCGAAGCCGGTGAAGGCCGAGAGTGTGATGGACCGCGCTCAGTCGCACTCAATCATGGTTCCACCCAGTATTCGGCAGCTCCGCCCTTGACTGTCACTGATGAATTGGCCGTTGCGGTTGTAGATTCCGCCATTGCTGTCGTAGCAAAGTGCACCATTGCAACTGGATAGAGGAACAGGCTGGGCCGCCCGCGGTGTGAAAACCGGCTTCGGTGGCTCCTGCATCAGCGGCGTATTGGAGCCGCATGCAGCATTGACGCTGGTGATTGCTGCATTGGTGCGTATACGTTTTTCATCCAGGGAAAGGGTGCGAATGCTGGATACGAATTCCAGCTCCTTGCGCGCCTCCTTGCACTGGGAGGATGCGCCGAGCTGCTCCGGTGCAGGAGCATTCGCCTTGCGGGCCTGCTGTTCGATGACGCGCTGCTGGCTCTCGATCTGGCGCTGCTGCATTTCGTTCATCTGGCGCTGCTGCTTTCGCTCATTGGCCTCCGCGGCCTCGGCCCGTTCGCGGTAGATTTCATCGTCCGATTTTTTGCGCTGTATCAGTGCGCCGGATTGGTCGCTGCTGCAGGGGCTGTCTGAAAAAATCAGTTTTCCAGAAACATCCTTGCATTGATAGACCTGGGCGGCGGCAGGTAAAGCCAGAAATGTCGCAACGATTGTCAGAGTCAATAGGCGCATATGCATCTCGGTGAATGAATGGGAGTGATGGTATCCCGGTACGGTGAATCGGTTGAGATTAAGTTATTCCAATAGGCCGCTGCAAGGGATGCAGGGTCGGTATTGCCTCCAGGGGATGGCTGCCTGTGCTCGCTTGCCCGGAGTAAACTCGACCACCGCAGCACTGGCTGCACGATGGGAATGGAGCTTCCCGAAACCGCCCTGCAAGGGGCTGATGGCTCCTGCCTTGGTGGGGCGTGTCCTGCCGGTGGCAGGGCCGTGTCTCGATCCTGCCCGGCGCGCCCGTCCCGGTTGTTTGATGAAAGGACGGTCATGGGTATCTACGGTTTCATTTTGGTGTTCGTGGGCGGCGGCCTCGGCTCCGCGCTCCGGCATGGTTCGAACCTGCTTGCACTGCGGCTGGTGGGCAGTGCCTATCCATTGGGCACCTTGGCGATCAATATGCTGGGCGCTTTCGTGATGGGGGTGGTGGTGGAGTGGTTTGCGCTCAAGACTTCGCTGCCGCAGAGTGCGAGGCTGTTCATCACCACGGGCATTCTGGGCGGCTTCACCACGTTTTCGACCTACGCACTGGAGATCGGCATGCTGTACGAGCGCGGCGACTGGCTCGCTTCCGTGCTGTATGCGCTGGGTTCGCTGGTGCTGGGCGTTGCCGCGCTGTTTGCGGGGCTGGGGCTGGTTCGGATGGTGGCCCATTGAGGCGCCCTGATTGCGCTATGCTGTGCGCCATGGCCCGCCTGAACGCAACGCAGATTATTCGCACCATCCATTGGATGGTGGGTTAGCCAGCGGCCTTCGGCGCCATGCAACCCGCCCAGAGGAGGCGGGTTTTTTCATTCCGCCTCCAGGGTTTTCACAAGCCTTTCAGGAGATGGATATGCAGGTTTTCGAACCGTCCCGCCATGCGGACGACGCCCAAGCCGATTCCCGCGCTGCGCGGCCGGCCACGCTGCACATGGTCTGCGGCAAGATCGGCTCGGGCAAGTCGACGCTGGCACGGCAACTGGCGGCGCAGCCCGGCACGGTGCTGGTCAGCGAGGATTCCTGGCTGGCCGGTTTGTATCCCGGCGAGATGCAGTCGGTGGCCGACTACGTGCGCTGCAGCGCGCGACTCAAGGGATTGATGGGGGCGCATGTGCAGGCGCTGCTGGATGCCGGCGTTTCAGTGGTGCTGGACTTTCCTGCCAACACGCTGGAAGGCAGAGGTTGGGCGCGCAGCGTGTTCGAGAGGGTGGGTGCCTCCCACCGCCTGCATTTCCTGGATGTGCCCGATGAGGTCTGCAAGCAGCGCCTGCGTGCGCGCAATGCGGCGGGGGATCATCCCTTTCAGGCCAGCGATGAGCAGTTCGACCTGATCACCAGCTACTTTGTCGCGCCTTGCGCACAGGAGGGCTTCGACGTTGTGCATCACCCGTATGTGCGGGCCTGACCGCAAAGGCCGTGCGGCCGCCGGCTCGCCCACTGGAACGCCTCCTCGATCGCCTACTCAATCCCCGCCAGACCGTGCCTGCACTTGCACCCAATAGCGTGTACGGGTGCTCAACTGCAAGGGGAAGCGGCTGACGAGCGCGGCCAGGGCGCGATCGGTGTCGTCCACGGGAAAGGCGCCCGAGACACGCAGGCCTGCCACCTCGGGCGTGCAGCCCAGGTAGCCGGGCCGGTAGCGGGCGAGGGCGTCGATCAGCTGGCCCAGCGGCATGTCCAGCGCGATCAGTCCGCCTTCGTGCCAGCTGGCGGCAAAGGGATCGGCAGACGCGGGTGGCTGGGCGGCGCTGGCCGAGAAGGCGGCGTGTTGCCCGGCCTGCAGCTCGGTGGGGGTGGCTTCGCTGTCCAGGGGCTGCAGGCGCACGGTCTTTTCCTGCACGTTGACATGGCACAGGCCGTCGTCCGCGACATGGACCGTGAAGCGCGTTCCCAGGGCCAGTACATGGCCTTGCGGGGTTTGCACACTGAAGGGGCGGCCCAGTGCGTCTGGCCCGGTGGCGACGAGGATGCGGCCGCGGTAAAGGCGCAGCAGGCGCTGGCGGTCGTCGAAAGCCACGTCCACGGAGGTGGCTGTATCCAGGGCCACCAGGGAGCCGTCGGGCAGCGTCAGGTCGCGGCGCTCGCCAGTGGCGGTGCGATGAGCTGCCTGCCAGTGCTCGAGCGGCGCGCCTTTCCAGGCGAGCCAGGCCGTGGCACCGCTGCCCAGGCCAAGGGCCACAGCACGCACCGCAGAACGGCGATTGGGGTCGGAGCGGCGGCCCAGCGCCTGGCGCGCCAAGGGTGCGGGCAGATGCGACAGCTGTGCGGTGACGGATTGCACGCGCAGCCAGGCGCGCTGGTGGGCGGGGTCGGCCTCGTGCCAGTCCGTCCATGCCTGCTGCAGGCTTGGCGTCACCGCGGTGCCGCGCAGTTTCACGTGCCAGGCAGCGGCCTCATGCAAGGCCCGTCGGTCGTTGCTTTCCAAAGATCCCTCGCCCATGTGGCTATGCCAGGACCAGGCAGCAATGCTCCATCGCCCGGGTCAGGTAGTTGCTGACGGTGCGCAGCGACACGCCCAGGCGCTCGGCGATCTCGGGGTAGCTCAGTTCCTCGAAATGGGACAGGACGAAGGCTTCGCGCACCTTGGGTGCAAGGCCCTGGAGCATGCGGTCCACGTCGAGCAGGGTCTGCTGGACGATGGCCTGCTCCTTGGGCGAAGGCGCCAGCGACTGCGGCAGCTGGGCAAGATAGTCCAGATAGGACTGCTCCAGCGTGCGGCGGCGAAACAGGTCGGTGACCAGGCCGCGGGCGATGGTGGCCAGGTAGCGCCTGGGCTCGCGGATGTCCTGCTGCGGCACTGGCGAGCGCAGCAGGCGCACGAAGGTGTCCTGGGCCAGGTCGGCCGCATCGTCACGGTTGCCCAGGCGCTTGCGCAGCAGGCTTTCCAGCCAGGGATGGTGATTCTGGTAGAGGCTGTGCACGGAGAGGGCGGCTTGTGCGAAAGAAGCGGGGAGGCCGGGCGTAGAAGCCGAGATGGGCAACGTGGCGGTTTCGGTTGCAAAAGATAATAAGAATGCTTATCAATTATCTTTCACGCGAGCTTTACTCCTGAGGACTGGGTATCTTTCTGTTGCATGTGCGCTACAGGGAGATGCTGGCGGAACTTCCACGCCGGCCCTGCGCCGGGCGATTGCGCTGGTAGGCGCTGGGCGGAGCGCCAAAGCTGCGCCGGAAGACGGCGGTGAAGGCGCTGGGACTGTCGTATCCATGGGAGAGCGCCACTTCCAGGACCGAGGCGCCCGCGGCCAGCCGGGGTAGGCTGAGCAGAAGACGGGCCTGGCGGCACCATGCGCCGAAGTTCATGCCGGTCTCGCGCAGGAACAGGCGTGCCAGCGTGCGGGGATGCATGTGCAGCCGCTGTGCCCAGCTGGCCAGGCCGACGTCCTGCGATGGGTCGTCCACAAAGCTGCGGCAGCAGGCGGCCAGGGCGCCATGCCGGGGCATGGGCACATGCAAGGACAGGGCGCGGGCGCGCTCCATTTCGTCGAGGATCAACTGCATGACACGCTCCTCCCTGCCGCCCAGCGGGTAGTCCATGGGCAGCTCGATGGCCTCCAGCACGAGTTCGCGCAGCAGGGGCGTGACCTGCATCACTCGGCAGTCTTGCCACAGGCCGGGCCGCAGCCCCGGCTCCACGAACACGGTGCGCATGGCCACGGGGCCGGCGGCCATGTGGATGGCGTGCAGGGACTGTGGTGGAACCCAGACGGCGCATCCCGGGGGGACGACCCAACTGCCCGAATCCGCGCGGATCAGCATCACTCCCTCGGTGGCATGCAGCAGCTGGCCGCGGCGGTGGGCATGCGGTGCGATGGCAGCGCCGGCCGCCATGTCTGTGGCAAAGGCCACGACCGGGCGGGCCGTGTGCTCGCCGTGCGGGGGCAATGGAGCGGCCGCATGCACGTCATCCAGGCAAGCGCGTGTGCGGGCATGGGAAAGTGGGCCACTTTGCCGGGTTGTCATTTTCTCGACGATTGTTGTTGCTTCGTAGCAGGAATGCAGATCATGCACTTTCTACGATGACCCACTTTCAATCCGCAGGAAAGTGGCAGGTATGGAGATGATTTCCCTTTCGAGAATGACGGACGTGACAGGAGGCAGGGCATGAACCGCGCACGTCTGGGGCTGCTTACGGGCACGCATGCCATCAACGACCTCTACCAGGGACTGGTTCCTGCGCTGTTGCCCTTCATGGTGCTGGAGCGCGGCTACAGCTATACGGAAGCCAGCGGCCTGATGCTGGCGGCCACGGGCCTGTCGAGCATGGTCCAGCCGCTGTTCGGCCTGTATGCCGACCGGTCGCCACGGCCCTGGATGGTGCCGGCCGGCTTTGTGGTGGCCGCCCTGGGCCTGGCCCTGGTGGGCATGAGCCCGGACTACTGGGTCAGCTGGTTGGCTGCCGTGCTGTGCGGCCTGGGGATCGCGGCCTACCATCCGTCCGCAACGGTGGCGGCCCGCATGGCGGGCGGCAGCTCGCAGAAGGCGATGAGCGTGTTTTCGGTGGGCGGAACGGCGGGGGCATCGTTCGCTCCCATGCTGGCTGCGGCCGTGGTGGGCGCAGGCGCCTTGCACCGCAGCTGGATGCTGGCCCTGCCTGCAGCGGCCATGCTGGTGCTCTGGTATGCCTGTACCTGGCGGGATGGAGCCAAGGACCATTGCGCCACCCGGCGCCCGGCCGTGGCGCAGGGCGAATTGCCCGCCAACCACTGGCGCGCCTTCTTCCTGCTGTGCGGGGTCATCGTCTGCTGGTCGATTCCCTATGTGACGGTGCTGTCCACCCTGCCCATGTTCGTGACGCGCGAGCTGGGCGGCTCGGACTTCATGGGAGCGGCCACGCTGACCTCATTCACAGCCGCTGCGGCGGTGGGCACTTTGCTGGGGGGCACGCTTGCAGATCGCCGGGGGCGCATGCAGGCCATCCGCGCCGGCTACCTGCTGGCATTGCCTGCTCTGGCGGCCCTGGCCCTGGCCTCCACGCCATGGATGGCGCTGGCCTGCACCATGGCCCTGGGCGTGTGCATGTTTCTTCCGTTTGCCGCCCAGGTCACGCTGGCCCAGGACTATCTGCCGCGCAACCAGGCCACGGCCAGCGGGCTGACCCTGGGGCTGGCCATGTCGATAGGCGGCATGGTGGCGCCGTTGTTCGGCATGCTGTCCGATGCGCGCGGACTGCGTTTTTCGTTGAGCGTCGTGCTGTGCATTCTGTGCGTTGCCGCGGCGCAGGCGTGGTGCATGCGCAATCGGCGCAGCGAGGGAAGTGCTGCACCGGCGGCTGTCAGGGCCTGATGCGCAGCCCCTGCCGCTGGGCAAGGCAAGAGACAGGCCCGGGCTCTCGCAGACCGGGTGGACGGGTTGGTCTCAGGGCGACCTCAGGCCGGTGTCTGCGCGCCGTGCGCTTCCATGCGTTCCAGGGCGGCACAGACATCGGCCATGCGGCCCGAGATGAACAGGCATTCGGGCTGCTCCTGCGGCGAGCGCTGGATGATGCGCAGACCCGAAGGCAGGGCCTGATCTGCCGGAAGGGAGGGCAGTTCGGGTTGCAGGGGCAGCAGCAGCTGCGCATCCCTGTGTTCTGGCAGCCGTGCTGACTTGCTGCGCCGCTGCTGGCTGCGGCGGCGTGCCTTGCTGAAGGACAGGATGGTCGCCTGCTCGGATTGCACAGGCGATTCGGGCTGGATGGTGCGCATGGCGGGCTCCATGGCGGCGGCGGGCAGGCGAATGCCCTGTGCCAGGCGCAGGAAGGACAGAGAAGACAGTGTTGGCAGAGCGAATCCCATGTGACGACTCCTGTTGGCGTATTTCAAAGAGGCATGGACACAGGCAGGATTGCGGTTTGCGGGCAAAGCTCCGCCCAGGGCGAAGCTGCAAGGCTTCGCGCCTACCACCTGGGCGGTGCATGAAGTAGGGGGTGGCAACCCGTGCAGGGCTGCCCGTCCGGCTTACATGGACATGCTGTTGCGGATCAGCCCCACGGCCAGGCCTTCAATGGCAAAGGCCTCTTCGGGAGCGACGCGGATCACCGGGTAATCGGGGTTTTCCGGCAGGAGCTCCACGCCCTGCGTGGTGCGGCGCAGGCGCTTGACGGTGACTTCATCTCCCAGGCGTGCCACGACGATCTGCCCGTTGCGGGCTTCATGCGCGGACTGCACGGCCAGCAGATCGCCGTCCATGATGCCCGCGTCGCGCATGGACATGCCGCGCACGCGCAGCAGATAGTCCGGGCGGACCTGGAACAGGCTGGGTTCGACGGAATAGGTCTGGTCGATATGTTCCTGGGCGAGAATGGGCGAGCCCGCCGCAACGCGGCCCACCAGCGGCAGCATCAGCGGCGCCAGGGCCGACAGCGGCAGCCCGAAGCTGGTGCCGCGTGCGGCATTGATGTTGCGCACGGTGTCGGTACGCAGGCGAATGCCGCGGGAGGTGCCGCTGACCAGTTCGATCACGCCTTTGCGGGCCAGGGCCTGCAGGTGTTCCTCTGCTGCGTTGGCGGACTTGAAGCCCAGCGTGTTGGCGATTTCCGCGCGGGTGGGGGGAGCGCCCGTGCGGGAGATGGCGGCCTGGATCAGGTCCAGGATCTGTTGCTGGCGGGCGGTGAGCTTGGGATGGTCGAGCATGGCGTGCGTCCGGTCCTTGAATTCAGATGGCAGGCAGAGAAGTCATCTGATGATTTATACAGTATCTGTATTTTTAACCAGTTTTCCAAGAGGTGCAAGTGGGGCAGTCAAAGTTGGTGATTCTTGGCACGGGCGGCACCATCGCCGGCCGGGCGGATTCGCAGTCGCAGGCAGTGGGATACAAGGCCGGACAGATCACGGTGCAGTCGCTGCTCGATGCCGTGCCGGATCTGGAGCAGCAGGCGCTGGGGCCTGTGCAGACGCAGCAGATCGCGCAGGTGGACAGCAAGGATATGGACTGGCCCGTGTGGCGCGCGTTGCTGCGTGCCTGCACGCAGGCGCTGGAGGATGCGGACACACGCGCCGTGGTGATCACGCATGGAACGGACACGCTGGAAGAGACGGCCTGGCTGCTGCACAGCCTGCTGCCTGCCACCAAGCCCATAGTGCTCACTTGCGCCATGCGCCCGGCCACGGCCCTGCTGGCCGACGGACCGCAGAATCTGCGCGATGCCGTGACCGTGGCCGCCAGCGGCGGGCGCAGCGGTGTGTGGGTGGTGGCCGGCGGCGAAGTGCATGCGGCGGCCCAGGTGCAAAAAGTCCACCCTTACCGACTGCAGGCCATGCGCTCCATGGAAGGTGGCCCGCAGGCCGTGGTGGAGGAAGGACGCGTGCGCTGGCTGGTGCCTGATGCGCCGGTCACGCCAGTCGCCCCCGTTGCGCGGATGGTGACTTCCGCTCCCGCTCTGTCTGACCTGCTGGCGCTGGATGAGCTGCCCTGGGTCGAGGTGGTGTTCAGCGGTGCTCTGGCGCGTGCCTGCGGCGTGGATGCGCTGGTGGCCGCAGGCGTGCGCGGCATCGTGGTGGCCGGCACGGGCAATGCGACCATTCACGAAAGCATGGAAGCGGCCTTGCTGCGTGCGCGCGACAAAGGCGTCTGGATCTGGCGGGGCACGCGCTGCGCCGAAGGCCTGCCCGTTGCCTCGGGGCTTGGCACGGACCCCGCAGAGGCCGATCTGGTCCAACTGCCCGTGGCCAAGGCACGGATTGCCATGATGCTGGCGCTGGCCGCGCAGCCGCGCGACTGATCCTCCGGGCGTCGCCGGCGCTTCAGATGCAGGCGGGCAACAAAAAAGCACCCGGCGGGTGCTTTTTTGGGGTCTGGCGCATGGCCTGTGTCATTCAGCCAGTGCTGCCAGGGCGCGCTGGGTGATGTCTTCCACCGAGCCCAGGCCGCTGATGGCGCGGTACTTGGGGGCTGCTGCGGCTTCCTTCTCGGCCCAGGCGCGGTAGTAGTCCACCAGCGGGCGGGTCTGGCTGCTGTAGACGTCCAGGCGCTTCTTGACCGTTTCTTCCTTGTCGTCCTCGCGCTGCACCAGCGGCTCGCCGGTCACGTCGTCCAGGCCTTCGACCTTGGGCGGGTTGAACGTGACGTGGTAGGTGCGGCCCGAAGCGGGGTGGGAGCGGCGGCCGCTCATGCGCTCGATGATGGCATCGAAGGGCACATCGATCTCGAGCACGTAGTCCAGCTTCACGCCGGCGGCCTTCATGGCGTCGGCCTGGGGAATGGTGCGGGGAAATCCGTCGAACAGGAAGCCGTTGGCGCAATCGGGCTGGGCAATGCGCTCCTTGACCAGATTGATGATCAGGTCGTCGCTGACCAGTTGGCCGGCGTCCATCACGGCCTTGGCCTGCTGGCCCAGGGGCGTGCCGGCCTTGACGGCGGCACGCAGCATGTCACCGGTGGAGATCTGGGGAATGCCGTACTTCTGGCAGATGAAAGCGGCTTGCGTGCCTTTGCCGGCGCCGGGTGCGCCCAACAAAATCAGTTTCATGGAAGTCCTTGAGGAGAGTAGAAATTCTTGTCTGCCGGATCGGCCCACCGGGGCGGACAGTCCATGCGTCATATTTTTGTCGCGGGCAAGGATAGCACGCACAGGGCCAACACTGGCTTACACGCACGGGGCAAAACTGTCGCCTGTGCAATCGCCAAAACCTGCGTTTTGCTGTCCGACAAAACCGCATGGGCGGTGTTGCTGCAAATGGCGATGCCCGGCATCGCCATTTGTGCGTTTTCAGCGGCCGGCCGATTCAGGCCGACGGATTGGACAGCTGGGCGCGCACCCGCTCCAGATCCTCGCGCGTGTCCACGCCAGGGCCGGGTGCATGGGGTGTGACATGGACGGCGATGCGGTGGCCGTGCCACAGCGCACGCAACTGCTCCAGGGCCTCCAGTGCCTCGGTGGGTGCCTGGGAAAGCTGGGGGAAGCTGCGCAGGAAGCCGGCGCGATAGCTGTAGATGCCGATGTGGCGCAGCGGTGCGAAGCCGGGGTAGCCCAACGCTGCCGATGCCGTCTCCCACCATGCCTGGTCCGCATGCTCGCGCGCGAAGGGAATGGGCGCACGGCTGAAATAGTGGGCCATGCCCTGGGCATCGCAGACGACCTTGACCACGTTCGGGTTGACGAAGTCGGCAAGGCTGTCAATGGCATGCGCCGCCGTTCCCATGCTGGCCGAAGGTTGCCGGGGCAGCAGGGCGGCCACGGCGTCGATGAGTTCGGGGGCGATCAGCGGCTCGTCGCCCTGGACATTGACCACGATGTCATCGCCATCGAGACCCAGCAGCGCGCAGGCCTCGGCCAGTCGGTCGCTGCCGCTGGCATGGTCGTTGCGCGTGAGCACGGCCGCCACGCCATGCGCGGTACAGGCGGCGAGGATGCTTTCGTCATCGGCTGCGACCACGCACCGCGCGGCGCCGCTGCGGCTGGCGCGCTGTGCCACGCGCACGACCATGGGAAGCCCTGCAATGTCGGCCAGGGGCTTGCCCGGCAGGCGGCTGGAAGACAGGCGGGCGGGAATCAGAACCGTGAAGGGCGCGGAGGACATGGTGCGTGCAGGAGTGAGGCGAAGGCGTGGGGCGGCGCAGGTGATGGGAAAAATCAGTCCTCGATCTCGTCGTCGTCCAGCGTGCGGGCCTCGGTTTCCAGCAGCACGGGAATGCCGTCGCGCACCGGGTAGGCCAGGCGCGCGCTGCGCGAGACCAGTTCCTGGTGCTCGCGGTCAAAGCGCAGCGGGCCTTTGGTGACGGGGCAGACCAGCAGTTCGAGAAGTTTGGCGTCCATGGCGGATCCTGTGTTTTGAAGGGAAAGGGCGGGCCGTGGCAGCCAGCCGAGACGGAGATGATAGTCAGGCGGGGCAGGGGCGCAGTGCCTGCAGCCGCTCATCCAGCAGCGCCCAGAAATCCGCCGGCAGCTGCAATTGCAGCGCAACCGCCCAGGCCTGGGGATGGGTGCGCCACAGCTTGACGGCATCTTTTTCGGTGCAGACCAGCGGGTCTTCGTTGCGCCCCAGGCGCTGGAAGCTCTCAAAATTATAGTGATCCGGCAGCGCCTGGACATGCTCCAGCGTCAGGCCTTGCTCGCGGGTCAGCATGGAGAAAAAGCCCTCGGGCCGGGCCACGGCGGCCACGGCCTCCACGGGCTGCGCACGCAGGGAGGACAGTGCGATGCGCTCGCCTTGGGCATTGACGGCTTCGCTGGACAGCTGGCGCTGCATGGCAAACGCGGGGGCGTCGGTGTCGGGGGCTGCGCCTGCATGCAGCACGGCGGTGACGGGGCGCGGCCAGGGCTCGCGCAGCGGGCCGGCCGGCAGCAGCCAGCCGTTGCCGATGCCGTCGTCATTGAAGACGCACAGCTCGATGTCGCGGGCCAGGGCCAGGTGCTGCAGGCCGTCGTCGCTGATGACCACATCCACCTGCGGATGGCGGGCGCGCAGGGCCTGGACGGCCTCGATGCGCTTGCGGGCCACGAAGACCGGCACGCCGCTGGCACGCGCCAGCAGCGCGGGCTCGTCACCCACGTCGGCGGGGGCGCTGTCAGGACGGGCCTCGCGGCAGTCGTCCGTGCTGCGGCCATAGCCGCGCGAGACGATGCCGGGACTCCAGCCGCCATCGCGCAGATGGCGGGCCAGGGCGAGCGTGACGGGGGTCTTTCCAGCGCCGCCCGCAATCACGTTGCCGACGACGATGACCGGAATGCCGGCCTGGCCCCCACGCCTGAAGCCCAGTGCATATGGCAGCCGATGCAGGCCCAGCAGGGCGCGGTACAGCAGGGACAGGGGAAGGAGCGCGCAGGCCAGCGGGCCGCGGCGGCGCCAGGCCGCGCGAAGCCCCCGGGCTGCGGGCGCAGGACCAGTCCGGGGCATGGCGGCCTTGCCTTCAGCGCCCGGCGCTGGCCGAGGTCTGCGTGGCGAAGGTGATCTGGGACAGTCCGGCGCGGCGCGAGGCTTCCATCACCGATACCACGGACTGGTGCGGCGCAGTGGCATCGGCGCTGATGATGACCACGCTGTCCTTGCCGGCGACGGCCGCTGCGGCCAGCGCCTGGGTCAGGCCGGTGACGCTGCGGTCTTCCACGGCGGTCTTGTTGATGGCATAGCGGCCATCGGCTGCGATGGCGACGATGATTTCGCGGGGCCGGTCGCGCTGCTGCTCGACGTCGGCCACCGGAAGGGTCAGCTGCAGCTCGGTGAACTTGCTGTAGGTGGTGGACAGCATCAGAAAGATCAGCACCACCAGCAGCACGTCGATGAACGGGATCAGGTTGATCTCGGGCTCGTCACGGCGGCGGGGACGGAAGTTCATGTCAGGTCTCTCGCGTGCTGGTTCACTTGCCGCCGACGCGGGTGAGGTGGCGCACGAACTGTTCGGAAGCCAGCTCCATGCCCAGCAGATAGCCGTCGACGCGGGCGCGGAAGTAGCGCCAGAAGATCAGCGCCGGAATGGCGACGATCAGGCCGAAGGCCGTGTTGTACAGGGCGATGGAGATGCCGGCCGCCAGCTGGGCGGGGTTGCTGCCGCCGGTGGCCGATGCGCCGCCTTGCGAGCCGAAGATCTCGATCATGCCGATCACCGTGCCCAGCAGGCCCAGCAAAGGGGCGGCAGAGGCGATGGTGGCCAGCGCGCTCAGGTGCTTTTCCAGCGTGTGGGCGGCGGCGCGGCCGGCGCCTTCCATGGACGCGCGCAGCTCTTCCTCGCTGCTGTCCGGATGGGCCTGCAGTGCGCGCAGCCCGCTGGCCAGGACCTCGCCCAGCGTGGAGTTCTGTGCCAGTTGCTGCACGACTTCCTGACTGGGCAGGCCGCGCGAGGACACGGAAATCGCCTCGCCCAACAGGGCAGGCGGCGCAACACGGGCTGTTTTCAGCGCCACGAAGCGTTCAAAGACCAGGGCCAGAGCCAGGATGGAGCAGGCAATCAGTGGCCAGATCGGCCAGCCTGCGGCTTGTATGATCGACAGCAAGTTGTTTTCCCCCCGCGTTTAACTGCAGCCGACGATTATGGCCCAGCCATGTGGCCGGTCCAGGCGTCCCGGCTGCGCGATCGGCCTAAAACTGTGACCGGGCGCAGCATCCAGGCAACGGGCGGTGTCCCGGTTTCCGGCCTCGGGCTTGCTCATATAGCACAATTTTCTGTGGATAACTTTGTTATCAAGCTGCCTGCGCAGATGCGGCGGCGACGGCGAATGACCACTGTGACAAATGTGAATTCTTTGTTTCGGTAAAAAATCTCTTATTAATCAAATACTTGCGAGGTATTCTTGAGATTGCTTGTGCAAATCATCGCCAAAGTGCCTCTTCAAGGCTGCATCTGCCGGCCTGTGGAGAATGTTGCACTGCATGCTGACCGGGAGCCCGCATGAGCGGTGCATTTGGCGCAATGAATCCAGCAGCGGCGCCGCTGGTCTGGGAGGTCGGCGCGCTGTGCCGCGCCGTGAGCGATGCCTTGCAGGCGCGCTTCAATCCGGTGGCGGTGCGCGGCGAGATCAGCGGCTTCTCGCGCGCGGCCAGCGGCCATTGCTACTTCAGCATCAAGGACGCCGGCGGGCAGATCCGCTGCGCCATGTTCCGGCGCGCGGCCCAGCTCATGGACTTTTCGCCGCGCGATGGCGAGCTGGTCGAGTTGCGGGGCCGGCTGGGTGTCTACGAGCAGCGCGGTGATCTGCAACTGGTCGTCGAAAGCATGCAGCGTGCAGGCCAGGGCGCACTGTTCGAGCAGTTCCTGCGGCTGAAGGCGCAGCTGGAGGCCGAAGGCCTCTTCGATGCGGCGCGCAAGCGCAGCCTGCCGCCGCTGCCGCGCGGCATTGGCGTGGTGACTTCGCCGGGGGCTGCCGCGCTGCACGACGTGATCACCGCGCTGCGCCGCCGCGTGCCCCACATCCCCGTGGTGCTGGTGCCGGCCCTGGTGCAGGGCGCGCAGGCACCGGCCTCGCTGATCGACGCGCTGCAAAGGCTTTATGGGCTGGCGCAGGAAGGCGCGGGATCGGTGGCCGGCGCGCCGCACATCGACACCATCTTGCTGGTGCGCGGCGGCGGCTCCATCGAAGACCTCTGGGCCTTCAATGACGAGCGCCTGGCCCGCACCATCGTGCAAAGCCCGGTGCCGCTGATCAGCGGCGTGGGGCACGAGACCGACTTCACCATTGCCGACTTCTGCGCCGACCTGCGCGCGCCCACGCCCACGGCGGCAGCAGAGTTGGTGAGCCAGCCGCGCGAAGTCTGGCTGGGTGCGCTGCAGCTCATGCAGGGCCGGCTGGAGGACGGGGTGCAACGGCTGCTGGACCGCCAGCAGCAGCGCCTTGACCTGGCGTCGCAGCGCCTGGGCCGGCCCAGCGAACAGCTGGCGCGCAGCCGGCTGCAGCTCAGCCGCCAGGCGCAGCGCCTGCGCCATGCCATGCAGTTGAGGCTGCAGCGCATGGACCATGCGGGGCAGGGCCTGCAGGCGCAGCTGCCTGCCGGCATGCGCCGCGGCCTGGACAGGCGCGCGGATCACCTGGCGCGCATGGAGCTTCGCCTGCAACTGCTGGACCCGCGCCTGGTGCTGCAGCGAGGCTATGCCCTGCTCACCGATGCCGAGGGCCATCCCGTGACCGAGGCGCGCCGTGCGCCACCGGGCACGGCGCTGCAGGCGCAACTGGCGGACGGCAGCCTGGACCTGGTGGTGACGCAGCCGCGCCTGCTCTGAACTGCGGCCCGCTGTATGCAGCGTTCGGCGTGCAGGGAGTGGCGGGCGGCAGGCGGTATCCGTGTAGGCCGATTGGCCGGATTGCGGTCAATTCACATCCACCCTCGCGGCAGCGGGCCAAGATGGCCGATTTGGAGCGCGCTTTCGCCGCAGGGTCACGAACTTGTTCCTACAATGCCCGTTCGGGTGCGTGAGGGCCAGGGCTCGCAGCAATGCGCGCAGTGCAGGCCCCGCGCGACGGTCACGGCAGGCGCTGCATGCGCTCTGCGCAACAGGTGCTGGCCCGTCCTAAAAGATTTCAACCACGAAGGAAACACCATGGAACATACCTTGCCCCCTCTGCCCTATGCGATTGACGCGCTGGCGCCCCACTACAGCCAGGAAACGCTGGAGTACCACCATGGCAAGCACCACAACGCCTATGTGGTGAACCTGAACAATCTGCAAAAGGGCACCGAATTCGAAAGCATGACCCTGGAAGAGATCGTCAAGAAGTCTTCCGGCGGCATCTACAACAACGCAGCCCAGATCTGGAACCACACCTTCTTCTGGAACTGCATGGCCCCCAACGGTGGCGGCGAGCCCACCGGCGCCCTGGCTGACGCCATCAACAAAAAGTGGGGCAGCTATGCCGCCTTCAAGGAAGCCTTCGTGAAGTCGGCCGTGGGCAACTTCGGCTCCGGCTGGACCTGGCTGGTGAAGAAGGCCGATGGCTCGGTGGACATCGTCAACACCGGCGCCGCCGGCACGCCCCTGACCACGCAAGACAAGGCCCTGCTGACCGTGGACGTCTGGGAACACGCCTACTACATCGACTACCGCAACCTGCGTCCCAAGTTCGTCGAGACCTTCCTCGACAAGCTGGTGAACTGGAAGTTTGCCGAGCAGAACTTCGCCTGATCGAAGCAGCTGCCAGCAATGTGCACGCGCAACGTGCACGCAGCGCCCAAAAAGCCCCGAAAGGGGCTTTTTGGCTTTCTGGCTGAGGCCGGGGTGCCGCCGTTCAGCGGCGCTGACCGCGCAGCCGCCACCCCGTCCACAGCGCCGTGCACACCAGCAGCAGCGTGGCGCCGGCGATCACGGCGCTGAAACCCTGGCCGAAGGCCGTGCGTGCCAGTTCGGTCAACTGGTGCGCGGCCTGAGGCCTCAGCTGTTCGGCGGCCAGCAGGGCTTCGTCCAGGCTGTCGCGCACGGAATCGGGCAGGGCCAGGCCCAGCCCCTCAGGCAGGCGCAAAGAGCCTGCGTACACGGCCGACAGCAGGCTGCCCATCAGCGTCACGCCCAGGGCGCCGCCCAGCTCGTATGACACCTCCTCGACCGAAGCCGCCATGCCTGCACGGTCTGCGGGAGCGCTTTGCATGATGGTGCTCGACGCCGTGGTCATGGCCGCGCCTATGCCCAGGCCCAGCAGGGCCAGCGCTGCCGCCTGCGGCCACCAGCCCATGTCATGGACCAGTAGGTAGCCGCCCATGCCCAGGCCCGACAGCAACAGGGAGGCCGGCAGCATGCGGGCCCCACCCACTCGAGGCAGCCAGTGGCCTGCGACGGGGCCGGCCACAAAGGCGGCCAGCGGCAGCGGCAGCACGGCCAGGCCCGCCTGCAGCGGAGACAGGCCCTGCACCAACTGCAGGCGCTGGCTGAAGACCAGTTCCATGCCGATCAGCGCTGCCGCTGCCACCAGGGCCGAGGCCACGGCCGTGGCAAAGGCCGGGTTGCGGAACAGGGCGAAGTCCAGCAGCGGGTCGCTGCTGCGCCGCTGGCGCCGCACGAACAGGGCAAGAAAGCCCAGGCCCAGCACCAGGACCACGGCGGCCAGGGCCCAGTCGGGCGATTGCTTGCCAGCCTCCTTGATCGCGTAGGTGCTTGCCACCAGGCCTGCCATGACCTGCAGCGAGCCCACAAAGTCCCAGGGCCGCTGCGAGGTGGCGCCGCCTGCGGGAATCAGCCACCAGGCCAGGGGCAGGGCCAGCAGCACGATGGGCACGTTGATCAGGAACACCGAGCCCCACCAGAAATACTCCAGCAGCAGCCCACCCACCACGGGGCCGAAGGCCGCACCGCCCGATGCCACCGAGGCCCAGATGCCGATGGCCAGCGCGCGCTCGCGCTCATCGGCAAAGCTCAGGCGGATCAGGGACAGCGTGGCCGGCATCATCATGGCCGCGCCCACGCCCAGCAGCGCGCGCGCCGCAATCAGCAGGGCGGGCGAGGGCGCAAAGGCCGCGCACAGCGATGCCAGGCCGAACACGCACAGCCCGGCCATGAACAGCCGCTTGTGGCCGAGCCTGTCGCCCAGCGTGCCCATGCCCAGCAGCAGGCCGGAAACCACCAGGGCATAGATATTGACGATCCACAGCTTGGCGGAGGCCGTGGCCGCCAGGTCATGCGTGAGGCGCGGCAGTGCCGTGTAGAGCACCGTCATGTCGATGACGATGAGCAGCAGCGCCACCGAGACGATGGCCAGCACCAGCCAGCGGCGCGGGTCGGCCGCCAGAGATTTGGAGGGATGCCCCGCAGCGGGGACCCGGGTTTGCGTCGTGAACGCCATAAAGCACCTGTTTGCCCCTGGCCTTGTGGGCCGGAGCTTCCTTTGGATGAAAGCGGCAGTTTCCATCAATAAAATGCTTTATCAAAGTTTGATTCAATCCATAAAATTGATAGATGGAATGGACACTGGACAGACTGAGGCATTTCGTGGCGGTGGCCGAGGCCGGCACCATGACCGAGGCTGCGCGCCGCCTGGGCCGTGCGCAATCGGCCGTGAGCACGGCCATCGGCCTGCTGGAGGCCGATCTGGGGCTGGAGCTGTTCGACCGTGTGGGACGCCATGTGCGGCTCACGGCCGCAGGCGAGGTCATGCTGCTGGAGGCCCGGTCCCTGCTGCACCAGGCCCAGGCCATGGACCACCGCGCACGCGCCCTGGCCGCAGGCGGGCAGGCGCGCCTGGCCGTTGCGCTGGACGAGGCATTGCCCTATGTGCCGCTGGCCCAGCTGTTCAAGGAGCTGGCGGCACGCTTTCCGGCCATGGAGCTGACCGTGCTGAACGGCACGGCCTCCGAAGTGGCCGGGCATGTGGCGGCGCAGCGTGCCCAGGTCGCCTTCCAGTTCGACCGAGCGCCTGCGCCGGCCACCTGTGCCCAGCGCCATATCGGCAGCGTGCCGCAGACCATTTGCGTGGCCAAGGGCCATGTGCTCGATGGCACGGCGGCCCTCACGCGCAGGCAGCTGGCCGCGCACCGCCAGTTGCTGATGCACATCGAGGGCGTGGAGGACACCGTGCTCAGTCCCGCCGTCTGGCGCTCCAACAGCTTCTATGTGATTGCCGACATGGTGGCCGACGGCCTGGGCTGGGCCATCCTGCCGGTCAATATTGCCGAGTTCGGCGATCTGCGCCCGCATCTGCGGCAACGCGCCTGCGAGGGGCTGGCGCTGCCGCCGCTGACCGTGCGCATGCTCTGGCTGGAAGGGCTGGCGCCCGGGGCCGAAGCGCTGTGGATGCGCCAGCGCCTGGCCGAGCTGCTGGCCTTGATGGCCACGGCCTGAGCGGCCTGAGCGGTCTGAGCAGTCTGAGCAGTCTGGGCTGGCGCGGGCGTTGGGGTCGTGTTCAGGTGCAGGCAGCGGCTGCGTCTTCGGCAGGCGGGCTCTCTTTCGCTCGTGCCTGGCGTGCGGCCAGCACGCCCAGGGCCCACATGGCGACACCGGCCAGCAGCGCCACCACGAAGGAAATGCGTGCGCCCCACAGGTCGGTGGCCCAGCCTGCGGCGGCCGCGCCCAGTGCCACGCCCATGGCAATGCCGGTCAGCAGCCAGGTCATGCCTTCGGTCAGGCGCTGGTGCGGCACCTGCTGCTCCACCAGGCCCATGGCCACGGTGATGGTCGGCCCGAAGGTAATGCCGGCCAGCAACACGGCCAGGGTCAGCGTGAACACATTGGTGGCCAGCAGCAGGGGCACGGCCGTGATGCAGACCGAGGCGCCCACCCAGGCGATCTGGCGGTGCAGCGGCGCCTTCAGGCGCAGCGTGCCGAACACCAGTCCCATCACGCAGGAGCCCAACGCATAGAACGAGAGCACGATGCTGGCCGCCGCCGGCTGGCCCTGCTGCGTGGCAAAGGCCACGCTGGCCACGTCGATGGTGCCCACGATGATGCCCTGGGCCAGCATGAACAGCGCCAGCGTGCGCACCACGGGATGGCGGGCCAGCGACTGCTGGCGCGTGCGCTGCTGCGATGTGTCCACGGGTGGCTCTGTACGGCGCTGGGCTACGAACAGCGCCACGCCCACCAGCAGCAGCAAGGAGGCGGCCAGCGGCCCGGCCTCGGGGAACAGCACCATGCTCAGGCCGACCGACAGGGGCGGGCCGACGATGAAGCAGACATCGTCCAGCACGGCCTCCAGCGCATAGGCCGTCTGCAGTTGTGGCGTGCCGCGCAGCAGCACGGTCCAGCGCGCACGCACCATGGCCGGCATGCTGGGCAGGGCACCCACCAGCGCTGCCAGCACCAGCAGCAGCCACTCCGGTCCCTGCCAATGCGCGCACGCCAGCAGCGCAAACATGGCGGCAGCACTCACGGCCGCTGCCCAGGGCAGGACCTTGCGCTGGCCATGGCGGTCCACCAGGGCCGAGATGCGGGGCGCCAGCACCGCGATGGACAGCGCAAAGCAGGCAGCGACCGCGCCGGCCAGCGTGTAGGCGCCGCGCTGCTGGGACAGCATGGTGATCAGGCCGATACCCGTCATGGAAAGGGGCAGGCGGGCCAGGAGACCGGCCAGCACAAAGGCGGCCGTGCCGGGCCGGGAGAACAGCTGGCGGTAGGCGTGGAACATGGAAACCTCGGAAGACGGACAGGCCGCTGCAATCACATACGCGGCGTATGTCAGCGATTCTACGGGTTGCCCATGACGCGCCGTATCATTGGCATACGTTTTGTATGTGAATGGAGTGCGCCATGCGCAAAAGCCGGGCCAGCATGATCGAGGAGACACGCGCCAAGCTCATCGAGGCTGCGCGCGAGGCCTTTGGCAGCCAGGGCTATGCCCAGGCCTCCATGGACGAACTGACGGCCAAGGCCGGCCTGACGCGCGGCGCGCTGTACCACCATTTCGGCGGCAAGCCGGGCCTGCTGGCCGCCGTGGTGGCGCAGATGGATGCCGAGATGGACGCACGCCTTGAGCAGGTGCTGGCCGACCATGCAGATCCCTGGGAGGGGTTCCTGGCCTACTGCCGTGCCTACCTGGCCATGGCGCAGGAGGGCGAGATACGCCGCATCGTGCTGCAGGATGCGCGCGCCGTGCTGACGGGCACGGACCAGGGCGAGCAGCACCGTGCCTGCATCGCCTTCGTGGCCGGCTACCTGGAGCAGCTCATGGAGCGCGGCGTGATCGTGCGTGCCAATCCGCTGGCCATGTCGCGCCTGCTCAATGGCTGCCTGGTGGAGTCGGCATTCTGGATTGCCGAGGAAGGGGCGCCCCCCGAACGCCTGCAGCAGGCGCTGCAGGCGCTGGAGCTGACGCTCAAGGGGTGGAAGGCGCCTGCGAGGGGCTGACCGCCCTCGCTCGTGCTTCACTCGTACTTCTTTTCCAGCGCGTCCCAGAACGGCTTGTTGACCAGGCGCTGGCGCTCGGCAAAGGGGGCGACCACGGCGGGGTTCTCGTCCACCCTGCGCTCGTTGCGCAGCTGGCCCAGCGCCTTTTGCATGCCGGCCACGGCGCCTTGCAGCGCGGCATTGGCATACAGCACCAGGCCATAGCCCAGGTCTGCCAGTTCGCCCGCGTCGGTGATGGGCGTCTTGCCTCCGATCACCATGTTCATCAGCTGCGGCGTGGACAGGCGCTGGGGCAGGGCGCGGATTTCTTCGGCCTGGGTCACGGCCTCCACGAAGAGGATGTCGGCTCCCGCCTCGGCAAAGCGCTGGGCGCGCTCGACGGCAGCCTCGAAGCCCTGCGTGGCGCAGGCATCGGTGCGCGCCATGATCAGCGTGCCCTGGTCGCGGCGCGCGTCCACGGCGGCCTTGATCTTGCCCAGCATCTCGTCGGTGGAAATCACTTCCTTGCCATTGAAATGGCCGCAGCGCTTGGGGCTGATCTGGTCCTCGATCTGGATGCAGTCGGCGCCTGCGCGCTCCAGCGTGCGCACGGCGTGGTAGGTGTTGAGCGCGTTGCCGAAGCCGGTGTCGGCATCGACGATCAGCGGCAGATCCACCGCGTCACGGATGCGGGCCGTGTGGTCGGCGATGTCGGTCAGGCCCATGAAGGCCTGGTCGGGCAGGCCGAACCACATGTTGGTCACGCCGGCGCCGGTCACATAGATGGCCTCGAAGCCGAGATCGGCCACGACGCGCGCGGACAGTGCGTTGAATGCGCCGGGCACGAGCACGCCGCGGCGCGCTTCGGCCAGGGCCTTGAGTTGTTGCTTGGTGTTCATGGAGGGTTCTGTCGGATGGGAAAAAGCGATGCGCGGGCTGGCGCTCAGTCCAGCGTGATGTTGGCGTTCTTGATCACCGGGCCCCACTTGGCGCGCTCGGCCTCGATGAACTTGCCGTAGGCCTGGGGCGTGCCGCCCATGACCATGCCGCCCGTGTTCTCGATCATGGCGCGCACCTCCGCGTCCTTGAGGGCCTCGTTCACAGCCTTGTTCAGGCGCTCGATCACGGCCGGCGGCGTGCTGGCCGGCGCGATCATGCCCAGCCAGTTGTATGACTCGAAGCCCTTGATGCCCGCCTCATCCAGCGTGGGCACGCCGGGCAGCACCTTCAGTCGCTGCTTGCTGGACACGGCCAGCGCCTTGACCTTGTCGCCCTGGATGGCGGGCAGGGCCGCATAGCCCATCTCGAACATGAAGGCCAGGTGGCCGCCCATCAGGTCGGTGGCTGCCAGCGCGCCGCCCTTGTAGGGCACATGGACCATGTCCGTGCGCGTCTGGAAGGCCAGCAGCTCGCCCGACAGGTGGTGGGCACCGCCCACGCCCGACGATCCATAGGTCAGCGTGCCGGGCTTGCCCTTGGCTGCCGCGACCAGTTCGGCCACGGTCTTGAACGGCTGGTTGGGCGCCGTGGTCAGGATCAGCGGCGCCTCTTCGATCAGGATGATGGGCTGCAGGTCGCGTGCGGCGTTGTAGGGCAGCTTTTTCATCAGCATGGGATTGGTCACCAGCGGACCCGGCGAGCCGAAACCGAAGGTATGGCCGTCCGTGGCCTTGGCGATGGCATCCGTGCCCGTCACGCCGCCCGCGCCGCCGCGGTTGTCGATCACGATGGGCTGGCCCAGGCTCTGGCCTATCTTGTCGGCGATCTTGCGGGCCCGCGTATCGGCAAAGCCGCCGGCCGCATAGGGCACGATGAGCTTGATGGGGCGCGAGGGCCAGGCATCTGCGCCCTGGGCCACGGCGGTGGCGGGGGCGGCGAGCAGGGCGGCAGCGGCGGCGGTGGCGCTGAGGGCCAGGCCCATGCCCAGGCGGAGGGTGTTGCGGCGGGTATTCATGGTGTCTTGTCTCGGTTGGGATCGATGGTGATGGCGCAAGCGGTTCACTTTTCCTGCATGTTCGCGGCCTTGACGATCTCGCCCAGGCGCTTGCGTTCAGCGTCTGTGAACTTCACGAACTCGGCGCGCGTGCCGCCGATGGGTTCGATGCCCAGGCCTTTGAGCTTTTCCACGGTGGCCGGCTCCTTCATGGCCTTGTCCACGGCGGCGGCCAGCTTGTCCAGGATGGCGGGCGGCGTCCCCTTGGGCGCATGGATGCCGGCCCAGTGCGCGATCTGCAGCTCGGCAAAGCCCTGCTCCACGGCGGTGGACAGCTGCGGATAGGCCGAGATGCGCTGCGTCCAGGTGGTGGCCAGGGCCTTGAACTTGCCTTCGTTGAGGATGTGGGGCAGGGCGATGATGCTGGCCTCCGACGTGCCCTCCACCTGCCCGCCCAGCACGGCCGTCGTGCTCTCCGACCCGCTCTTGTAGGGCACGGGCTGCAGCTGGGCGCCGTACTTCACGTTCAGCATCTCGGCCACGAAATGCGGCGTGCTGCCCGTGCCGGCCGTGGCGAAATTGAAGCCCTGGCCCTTCTTCGATGCCTCGACGAAATCGCGCAGGTTCTGGTAGGGCGCGTTCTTGGGAACCACGATCACGGACGGCGCCAGGCCGATCATGGCCACCGGAACCAGCGCATCGTCCTTGAACGGCATGGTCTTCTTGATCATGCTGTTGGAGATCACGCCAGCCGCGCTCACCAGCAGGGTGTAGCCGTCGGGCTGGGCCTTGGCCACGATGTCGGCGCCCACCGTGCCTCCCGCACCCGCGCGGTTGTCGACCACCACGGGCTGGCCCAGGATCCTGGACGCGCCTTCGGCAGCCGATCGTGCCATCAGGTCATTGGCGCCGCCTGCCGAGAACGGCACCACCAGGCGAATGGGGCGGGTGGGCCAGGCATCGGCGGCGCCGGCAGCCCGTGCAGCGACGGAGCAGGTCACGCCGGCCAGCGGCAGCGCGGCGGCAAGCAGGGTGGCCAGGGCGGTGCGGCGGGGCAGGCGGGATGGCTGGTTCATGGGGTCTCCTGGAAATGCTTGAAATGATTGAAACGCCTGGCCTGTTTGCAAGTGGCATGCCACCGGATCAAAGGGTAAACCCTTGATATCGCAAGTTGTTGATGTGAATGGGTTTTGTGATTCTTGAAAAGCCTGCTCTGCAGGCATTCACCGATTCGCCCGGTGCGGTGTTGCATGAATGAAATAATCGGTTGCATGAATGAATCAGTTGTGCCTTCCATGCATGCAACCCCTGCCGGCCCCCGCGCAGCCTGGCCGCGCGTCGTCACCGTGGGCCGCCACCGCATCGGCCGCGTGCTGGAGCGCATGTCGCTGGCCGTGGGCGACCAGGTGCGCGTGGAGCATGTCAGCGCGGCCTTTGACGATGCCGTGCAGGCCGTGCGTGCGCTGCAGGCGGTCGAGCCCATAGACGCCCTGGTGGCCGCAGGGGCCAGCGGCGCCTGGGTGCGCGAGCGGGTCGATATCCCCGTCGTCATGATCGAGGTGCGGGGGTTCGATCTGCTGCAGGCGCTGGCCAGCGCACGTGCACTGGCCCAGTCCGGCGGCACGCCGCGCATCGGGCTGGTGTCGTTCGACCATCCCTCGCCGCATCTGGCCCAGTTCGACGCGCTGTTCGGCGCCGGCATTGCGCAGTTCAGCTACCACGGACCCGAAGATGCCCAGGCCTGCGTGCGTGCGCTGCAGGCCGCCGGCGTGGGCGCCGTCGTCGCGCCCGGCCTGGTGGCCGACCTGGCCGAGCAGGCCGGCATTCCCAGCGTGCTGCTGTACTCCGATGGCGCCGTGCTGCAGGCCCTGCGTGATGCCGTGCTGCTGGCCCGCCACCGCCATGCCGAGCGCGCCCGCCACCAGCGGCTGGAAACCGTGCTCGGCCAGTTGCAGGACGGCGTGGTCGCCGTGGACACGCAAGGCCGCATCCAGGCCCTGAACCCCACCATGGCCGCGCTGCTGGGCGCGCCCGCCAATGCGCTGCATGGTCGGCTGCTGGACGAGGTGGCACCCGCGCTGGCACTGGCACAGGCGCTGCAGTCGCAGTCCCTGGAGCCCGAAGGCAGTGAAGACGTGGTCCAGCTGGCCATGCGCACCCTGGTGGTACGGCGCGCGCCCATCGTGGAAAACGGCCAGCTCACGGGCGCCTTGCTGGTGTGCCGCGACCCGGCCACCATCCAGCGTGCCGACCGCCACCTGCGCGCCAACCGCAGCCTGCGCGGCGCGGGCGTGCGCTGGCGCATCGAAGACTACGCGGGCGACAGCGGGCCCGCCCAGCGCGTGCGCCGCCTGGCGCGCCAGTTCGCGGCCAGCGATGCCACCGTGCTCATCCAGGGCGACAGCGGCACGGGCAAGGAGTTGCTGGCCCAGGGCATGCACCGCGCCAGCCGGCGCGCGGCCCAGCCCTTCCTGGCGGTGAACTGCGCGGCCCTGGGGGAAAGCCTGCTGGAGAGCGAACTCTTCGGCTACGACGAAGGCGCTTTCACCGGCGCGCGGCGCGGCGGCAAGACCGGGCTGATCGAGGCGGCCCATACGGGCACCTTGTTCCTGGACGAGATCGGCGACATGCCGCTGGCCCTGCAGTCCCGCCTGCTGCGCGTGCTGCAGGAGCGCGAAGTGCTGCGCGTGGGCTCCACCACGCCCGTGCCGGTGGACCTGCGCGTCATCGCCGCCACGCACGCCGATCTGGCGGCCCTGGTCGAGCGCGGTGAATTCCGGCGTGACCTGTTCTACCGCCTGGCCGTGCTGCGCCTGTCCATGCCCGGACTGCACGAACGCGGCCCGGCCGATGTCCAGGCCCTGGCCCGCGCCATGCTGGCGCGGCGCCTGCGCACGCAGTCGCTGCAGGTGGAAGGGCCATCCCTGGAGCCCTTGCTGGCGGCCTTGCTGGAGCTGGCATCCGGCCACCGCTGGCCCGGCAATGCGCGAGAGCTGGACAACTGGGTGGAACGCCTGCTGGCCTGCCGCCACGACCTGCGCGACAGCGCGGGCCGCGTGGACATGGGCCGCTTGCGGGAGCTGTTTCCTGAATGCGACGGGGCTGGGCAGGGTACCGTTCAGGCCCTGCCAGCGCAGCAGCGGCAACTGCAACTGCGCGAGGCCCGGCGCGATGCCGAGCGCCAGCGCATGCGCGAAGTGCTGGAGCAGGTACAGGGCGACCAGCGCCGCGCTTGCGAGATCCTGGGCATCAGCCGGGCCACGTTGTGGCGGCGGCTGCGCAGTCAGGGGGGCTGACGCGCCGTCATCATTCTTTCCAAAGACCTGGGTCCAGCTTTAGATCGGATGGCTGGCACCGGAACACATCGACGTTGGCGATACTGCCCTTGCATATCCCGACGACCGATCGCAGGAAAGGGGCGAGCTCTGGAGAAATACTGTCTCTGAAATAAAAGCGAGCGCTGAGCGCTCCGAATTCATCGACCTTCAGGTCTTCCATGTTGTAGAGATAGGTTCTCGGGGTGGCACCCCAAAAGCACTGCGCAGTTCCTTCTGAGCGGAAGGCATTGCCCGAATGCTTCAAATTTCCTTGGTACTCACAGGCAGTGTTTCCCGTGCTTGACTTCTCAACGGCAATCAGCGTGTTTTCATCCACCTTGAAAGTGATTTCGCCAGGGGATGAAAGGCGCGCGTAGCCCTGTGCGCTCGAGTGCGAGAACGTGAAATTGAGCCGGTTCCTCAGATCCTCGAACTGGAAGCGCTGAAGGCGCTGCGGCGCCTCGCCGGGCAGGGTGATCGTCGCCGTGGTGGAGGAATCGAAGACGATCCTGACCGGGCCAGCCTCCTGCGCAAGCTCTCCATCGCGGGCCTGGCCACCCAGCGCGCGGCCATTGCGGTACTCCGTGAGCACGCCGTCAAACTGCTTGCCGTCCTTGAGCGTGCCTGCGGCCTGCAGGAACAGTGACGACCCGTCCGCGCGATAACCGAAATAGGTCAGGATCAGCGTGGAGCCGCCTTGCCTGTCGATCTGAATGCCGCGCCCGGGCTTGCCATTGAGCTCCTCTCCAATGCTCCACATTCCCGAATCCGGAAGAATGGCCAGCGCGGGCGTGGAAATGAAGGCGGCAAGGGCCGCGGCCATGAGGCCACTCAGTCGCTTTGACATGCTTGCTCCGTTGGTTTTGAAAATATTGAATCGAATGGATGCCGGACTTTAACCGCGATCCACCTCGGAATGCTGAATCGCCCGGGATGACGGAGTCATTTGGGTTTATGTCCGAATCAAATGGCCGTCGTGATTGCCGTTGGCTATTGAAAATCACATGGAAGAATCACGAAACACGCATCCCACCAGTGCCCCCCAGCCGCTCGGCCAGGAAATCCATCAGCACGCGCAGCTTCAGTGGCAGATGTCTGGTGGGCGGGTGAAGAATCCACAGCTGGCCGCTGTAGTTGGGCAGGAAGCTCCAGTCCGGCAGCACCTGCACGATGCGCCCGTCCGCCAGGGCCTGCCGTGCCGTGAAGCGGGGCAGGCTGGCGATGCCGATGTGCTGCAGCACGGCGTCCAGCCGCACACCGGTGTGGTTGGCCGCATAGCGCCCGCGCACGGCCACGGTGACGGTCTTGCCGCGGCCGCGCAGCTTCCAGTGCGCGTCGCCGGGCTCCTCGCCCAGGTAGATGCAGCTGTGGGCCTTGAGGTCCAGCGGATGCGCGGGCGTGCCGTGCCGGGCCAGGTACTGGGGCGAGGCGCACAGCAGATGGTCGATGTCCATCAGGTGGCGGCCCATGAGGCCTGGCGGCGGGTGGTTGGTGATGCGTATGGCCAGGTCCACGGGGTCATCGATCAGGTCCATGTAGCGGTCTTCCAGCCGCATTTGCACGTCGACCTCGGGATACAGGGCCAGGAAGTCGGGCATGTGGGGATGGACCACGGTATGGCCCACGGCCTTGGACACGCTGATGCGCACCAGGCCGCGCGGCTGCGCGTCCTGAAGCAGGGATGCAGCCATGACGGCCTGCGCGGCGCCCACCATGTCCAGGCAGCGCGCATGCACCTCGCGGCCGGCCTCGCTCAGGCGCAGCTTGCGCGTGGTGCGTTCCAGCAGGCGCAGGCCCAGAGCCCTTTCCAGCCGCGCCACGCCCCGGCTGGTGGCCGATGGCGTGCTGCCCAGCTGGCGCGCGGCCTCGGAGAAGCTGCCCGTGTCCACCACCTTGACGAAGATGGCCATTTCTCCGAACAGGGGTAGGGCTTGATTTGTGCTCATGGCGCAAAGAATATTTGGAATACCGGGGGATTATCGCGATGGCAGCCCAGTTCTACACTGCCGCTCCATGCCTTTGCACACCTCCACTCCCCTCATCGAATCCCATGCCCTGGGCCAGGCCAGCGGCCAGAACATCTGGCTCAAGCTGGACGCGCTGCAGCCTTGCGGATCATTCAAGCTGCGCGGCATAGGCCATGCCTGCGAGACCCTGGCGGGCCAGGGCAAGAAGCGCTTTGTGGCCTCGTCGGGCGGCAATGCCGGCATTGCCGTGGCCTATGCGGGACGGCAGCTGTCGATGCCCGTCACCGTGGTCGTTCCCCAGACCACGACCGAGCATGCACGGGCATTGATCCGCGCCCAGGGCGCCGAGCTGATCGTGCATGGCTCCGTCTGGGACGAGGCCAATGCGCTGGCCCAGTCCCTGCTGGGTGCCGACGATGCCTTTGTCCACCCGTTTGACGATCCGCTGCTGTGGGCCGGGCATTCCACCCTCGTCGACGAACTGGCCGCAGCCGGCTTCAAGCCCGACGCCGTGGTGCTGGCTGTGGGCGGCGGCGGCCTGCTGGCCGGCGTGGTGCAGGGTCTGGAGCGCCATGGCTGGACCGATGTGCCCGTGATCGCGGCGGAGACGGCCGGCGCCGATTCTCTGGCGCAGTCCCTGGCCCAGGGCCGCCGCGTACTGCTGGACCGCATCACCAGCGTGGCTACTTCGCTGGGCGCGCGCCAGGTCTGCCAGAGAGCCTTCGATCTGGCGCAGGTGCACCCCGTGCGAAGCGCCGTGGTGACGGATGCGCAGGCGCTGCAGGCCTGCCTGCGCTTCATTGACGACCATCGCCTGCATGTGGAGCCGGCCTGTGGCGCCGCGCTGGCCCTGGCCTACGGGCGCGCTCCTGCGTTGCAAGGCTTCCAGCGCGTGCTGGTGGTGGCCTGTGGCGGCACGACGAACACGCTGGAGCAGCTCCAGGCGTGGCGTGGGGCGGCGCTGGCAGCCGAGGCGTGAGCACGGCTGCGGCCTGAAGACCCGGCCCG
Organism: Delftia sp. WY8; assembly: GCF_018437695.1. Classification (NCBI taxonomy): domain Bacteria; kingdom Pseudomonadati; phylum Pseudomonadota; class Betaproteobacteria; order Burkholderiales; family Comamonadaceae; genus Delftia; species Delftia sp. WY8. The sequence goes on along the minus strand of NZ_CP049795.1, from coordinate 221,454 downwards.
CGCATTCATGCGGCGTTCAACACCTCGCCGGGGACCCTGATCCAGCCTTCCATCAGGATGCGTGCGCTGCGGCTCATCAGGGCCTTGGTCACCTGCCACTGGCCGTTCACCAAACGGGCCTCGGCGCCCACGCGCAGCGTTCCGGAGGGGTGGCCAAAGCGCACGGCGCTGCGCTCGCCGCCGCCTGCCGCCAGATTCACCAGCGTGCCCGGCACGGCCGCTGCGGTGCCGATGGCCACGGCAGCCGTGCCCATCATGGCGTGGTGCAGCTTGCCCATGGACAGGGCGCGCACCAGCAGGTCCACGTCACCCGATTCAATGCGCTTGCCGCTGGATGCCGTGTAGGCGGCCGGTGGCGCCACAAAGGCGATCTTTGGCGTGTGCTGCCGTCTGGCGGCCTCGGCCAGGTCCTTGATCAGCCCCATCTGCAGCGCGCCGTGGGCGCGTATGGCCTCGAAGCGGGCCAGGGCCTCGTCGTCCGTGTTGATGGCGTCCTGCAGCTCGCAGCCCGTGTAGCCCAGGTCCTGGGCGTTCAGGAAGATGGTCGGAATGCCCGCATTGATCAGCGTGGCCGCCAGACTGCCCACGCCGGGCACGTCCAGCCGGTCCACGAGGTGGCCTGTCGGGAACATGGCTCCGCCATCGTCTCCTTCATCGGCGGGATCCAGGAACTCCAGCGCCACTTCGGCGGCCGGGAAGGTCACGCCATCGAGCTCGAAGGAGCCGGTCTCCTGGACCTGGCCTTGCGTGATGGGCACATGGGCCACGATGGTCTTGGCGATGTTGGCCTGCCAGATGCGGATGGTGACCGTGCCGTTGCGAGGAATGCGCGCGGGATCTATCAGTCCCATGTGGATGGCGCAGGGCCCCACGGCGGCCGAGAGGTTGCCGCAGTTGCCGCTCCAGTCCACAAACGGCTGGTCGATGGCGACCTGGCCAAACAGATAGTCCACGTCATGGCCTTCCCGCGTACTGGGAGCCAGGATCACGGCCTTGCTGGTGCTGGACGATGCATTGCCCATGCCGTCGATCTGCTTGCCGTACGGGTCGGGGCTGCCCAGGGCGCGCAACAGGATGGCGTCGCGCACGGGTCCGGGGTGCCGGGCCGCCTCGGGCAGATCCTGCAGGCGAAAGAACACGCCCTTGCTGGTGCCGCCGCGCAGGTAGGTGGCAGGGATGCGCAACTGGGGAAGAAAGGTTTCGGGGATCGCGCCCATCTCAGGCCTCCTGTGCTGTTGTTCGTATCTGTGTCTGTTCTTGCGGTCTGCCGATCGCCGGAGCGCGCAGCCTCTGGCGGCGGTTGATGCACATGGACGGTGTCCCCTGCGGTGTCAGGCGATGGCAGTAGGCCAGGTTTGTTGCAAGCGCCATGCCATCCGCATCAAGGGAAAACCCGTGCAAGCCTTGCAGCGCGCCAGCACAGGGCGTGTGCACTGCGGTGCTGGCTGCCGCCGCAACATTCGTTTCACTGCCGTTTCAAAATTGCTGCTTTTGATTTCATGGATGAGGGAGCGTGCAACGGTTCGGTCCCCCAGTCCCACGCCGGCCTGCGGAGCTCTCTAGGGTTTGCCCGGGCCAGCCTTCAGCAAGTGTGCTTGCAGACGATAGAGGAAGGGTGTTTGTAGGATTTGTCTTATCCATGGTTCGCCTGCCGCGTGCCGAAATCCATTTATCCTCGCGCTCTGCTCCATATGGCCTGTACTGCCCTTTCCGGTGAACCTGCCATGGGGCTGGCAACGAGCGGTTCCGTGCTCCTGGACCGATTTCCCGTGACCGCCTATTCCGCCTTAGCCGCTCCATGTCAGTTTTTGCCCAGCGCACGCTTGTAGCCATCCGGGCCGCCTGGCCAGCCGCAACCGTCATGGCGGTGGGCATGTGCCTGAGCGCTGTGCTTGCCTTGCAGCAGCAGCGGGCGCTGGAGCGTATCGACCTGCAGCGCCATACCCAGCAGGCCCAGTCGGCCCGCCAGGCGCTGGAGATGCGCCTGGATGCCTACGCGGTCATGGTCCAGCATGTGGCCAACCAGCTGGCCGCCTCTCCCGAGATGGGGCAATCGGCCTTCGCGCGCATGGCGCAGGCGCTGCGCATACAGGCGCAGCCGGGCATGCAGGCGCTGTCCTTTACACGGGCCGCAACGCAGCGCGGTCTGCCCGGCCAGGATCAGGCCTTCACCGCTCGGCCCGGGCCGCACTATTTCTTCATCGACTATCTCTGGCCGCTGGAGGGCAACGAGTCCATTGCCGGCCTGGACATGCACGACCGCCCCAGCCTCATGGCCAGCATGGTGCGCAGCCGCGACAGCGCGGCCGCCGTGGTCTCGGCACCGTTTGCGCTGAAGCAGCCCGGCGAGCATGCCACCGCCGTGCTGGTGCGCGCGCCTGTCTTTGCGCTTGTGGACCACCAGTCCCCGGACGGGGAGGCCGCGCAGCCGCTGTTTCTGGGGACTGCCGACGTCAGCGTGCGCGTGCACGACCTGGTGCAGGATCTGCATGAACGCGGCTTTCTGCGCCGGCTTGCGCTGGCCATGCATGACGCAGGCCCGACCTCGCCCCTGCCGCCGGCCGGCATATCGCCGCTGCCGCTGTACCTGGGCGCGGCCTGGCCGGAGCGCGGGCAGGAGGCGGCCGGCATGGGCGACACCGGCCAGGTGGTGCTGGAGCAGACGCTGCAGGCCCAGGACCGGCTGTGGCGGTTGAACTTCATTCCCATGGGGACGGCCCTGTCCTGGACCGAGCGTGTCCAGCCCCTGGTTCTTTTCGCGCTGGGCATGCTCGTGTCGGCCCTGCTGGCGTCGCTGGCGGCAGCTTGGTGGCGGCGCTATCCTTCCAGCTGGGCCCAGCTGCGCGCCTCCTCCCGCAGCATGCGCGAGAGCGATGCCCGCTTTCAGGCCCTGTTCGAGCAGGCTGCCGTGGGCGTGGTGCAGGTCGATGCGGCCAGCGGCAACGTCCTGCATGTGAACCGCAGGTACTGCGACATTACGGGCCATGAGGCGCAGCAGCTGTGCCAGCGGCCCCTGCTGGCCCTGTTGGCGGCCGAAACCCTGGAGGGCGACCGGGTGCTGCTGCAGGAGCTGACGGCGGGCCAGCGCGGGGCGCTGCAGATCGAGCGGCAGCTGCGGCGCCGCGACGGCACCCTGGTCTGGGTGGAGCTGCATATCTCCGCGCTGGGCCATGGCCCGTCCCGGCGGCTGATGGCGCTGGTGCAGGACATCAGCGCGCGGCGCCACCTGCAGCAGATGCAGCGCGATGGATCGCGCCATCTGCGCATGGTCATCCAGCGCCTGCCTCTGGGCCTGGCCATGCTTCAGGACGACGGCCGCTTCGCCTACTGGAACGAAGAATTCATGCGCCTGGCGGGCCACGGTGCCACGGCCGGCATGGATGGTGATGGCTGGTGGTGCAACATGTGTCCCGATGAAGCCCGCCGCCTGCGCATGCAGCGCCGCTTCGAGGCCGCGCAGGCGAGGGCGCGCGTGGCACAGAGCCTGCACAGCGGCGAGTCCGACAGCTGCGGCACCCTCAACTGCGAGGAATACCAGCTCATGGGCAGCGATGGCCGCACGCGTTCCGTATCGATAGGCGGCATGCTGCTGGACGAAGGCTGCCTGCTGATCCTGCAGGACCAGAGCCAGCGCAAGACCGCCGAAGAGGAAATCCGCCGCCTGGCCTTCCACGACGCGCTCACCGGCCTGCCCAACCGCCGCCTGCTGGTGGACCGGTTGCAGCAGGCGCTGGCCTCCAGCCGCCGGCGCGGGCGCTGCGGCGCCGTCATGCTGCTGGACGTGGACAACTTCAAGGCCTTCAACGACAGCCTGGGGCTGGAGCTTGGCGATGTGCTGCTGCGCATGATTGCCGAGCGCCTGGCGCAGTCCCTGGGGCCCGAGGCCACGCTGGCCCGCCACAGCGGCGATGACTTCGTCGTGCTGCTGGAGGACCTGGGCAAGGACTCCATGCATGCGGCCTCGCAGCTGGAAGGCGAGGTCCAGCGCATGCGTTCGCTGCTGCAGCAGCCGCTGCAGTTGGCAGGCCAGTCCTGCCACATCACGATGAGCATTGGCGCCAGCCTGTTCGGCGAGCAGGAACTGAGCGCCGACGAGGTGCTGCGCCGCGCCGAAATGGCCATGTACCAGGCCAAGGGCATGGGGCGCAACACGCTGCAATTCTTCGATCCGCAGTTGCAGGCCGTGCTGCGCTCGCGCACGGCCATGGAGCAGGAAATGCGCGAGGGCCTGGTGCGCAGCCAGTTCGTCCTGTACTACCAGCCGCAGATGGCGCACGGACGCATCGTGGGTGCCGAAGGCCTGCTGCGCTGGAACCACCCGCGCGAAGGGCTGGTGCCGCCCTCGCTCTTCGTCTCGCTGGCCGAGGAGACCGGCCTGATCCAGCAACTGGGCGAATGGGTGCTGGGCGAGGCCTGCAGGCAGCTGGCGCAATGGGCGGCGGACCCCGAAATGGCCTGCATGGTGCTGGCCGTCAACGTCAGCCCGCGCCAGTTCCACCAGGCGCGCTTCGTGGAGCAGGTGCTGCAGGCGCTCAAGGAGCACGGCGCCAACCCGCGCCTGCTCAAGCTGGAGCTGACCGAAAGCCTGCTGCTGGCCGACGTGGACGACACGGCCGCCAAGATGGCCACGCTCAAGGCCCACGGTGTGGGCTTCTCGCTGGATGACTTCGGCACAGGCTATTCCTCGCTGGCCTATCTCAAGCGCCTGCCGCTGGACCAGCTCAAGATCGACCGCAGCTTCGTGCGCGACGTGCTCAGCGACCCCAACGACGCGGCCATTGCGCGCACCATCGTCGCCCTGGGCACCAGCCTGGGACTGCAGGTCATTGCCGAAGGCGTGGAAACCGAGGCGCAGCGCCAATTCCTCGAAGACCAGAGCTGCCACGTCTGGCAGGGCTACCTGCTCAGCCCGCCCGTGCCCGTGCGCAGCTTCGAGGCCCTGGTGCGCGAGGCCGCCCCCTTGCAGCGCCCCCCGGCCTTGAGCCCCGCATGCCTGACCCCGCCGGCGCAACACCGGCCCGAAGTGGCGGAATGCACGGACGCCAGCACGGGGCCAGAGGTCCCTTCAAACCATTCTTGACATTCGCAGCGGCCCCGCCCGGGCCGCTTTCCATTCTTGAGAGGGGGTGGCGCGCGGTATCATCCCGAGCTGCCTTGTTCTTTCCCCACCTCCTTGTTTGTCCGTTCGCCGCGGACCGCTTTGTGCCTGCATCGTGCGCCTGAATTCCATCAAGCTGTCCGGCTTCAAGTCCTTCGCCGAGCCCACCAACTTCATGCTGCCGGGTCAACTGGTGGGCGTGGTGGGCCCCAACGGCTGCGGCAAGTCCAACATCATGGATGCGGTGCGCTGGGTGCTGGGCGAGAGCAAGGCCAGCGAGCTGCGCGGCGAGTCCATGCAGGACGTGATCTTCAACGGCACCACGCACCGCAAGCCGGCCAGCCGCTCCAGCGTGGAACTGGTTTTCGACAACAGCGACCACCGTGCGGGCGGCCAGTGGGGCCAGTTCGGTGAGATCGCCGTCAAGCGCGTGCTCACGCGCGAGGGCAACAGCAGCTACTTCATCAACAACCAGGCCGTGCGCCGCCGTGACGTGCAGGACGTGTTCCTGGGCACGGGCCTGGGCCCGCGCGCCTACGCCATCATCGGCCAGGGCACGATCAGCCGCATCATCGAGTCGCGCCCCGAAGAGCTGCGCCTGTTCCTGGAAGAGGCCGCAGGCGTGTCCAAGTACAAGGAGCGCCGGCGCGAGACCGAGAACCGACTCTCGGCCACCACCGAGAACCTCACGCGCGTGGAGGACATCCTGCGCGAGCTCAACAACAACCTCGACCGGCTGGAGAAGCAGGCCGAGGTGGCGGCGCAGTACAACGCGCTGCAGTCCCAGGTCACGCTCAAGCAGCAGCAGCTGTGGTTTCTCAAGCGCGCCGAGGCCGAGGCCGAGCAGGACCGCGTGCGCGTGGAGGGCCTGAAGGCCGTCAACGAGCTGGAAGAGCGCATGGCCGACATCCGCAACAACGAAAGCGGACTCGAAACCCTGCGCCAGGCCCACTACGACGCCAGCGACCAGGTCAACCAGGCCCAGGCCAAGCTCTACGAATCCACGGCCGAGGTCGGCAAGCTGGAGGCCGAGATCCGCTACGTGCTCGAAGGCCGCCAGCGCGTGCAGCAGCGGCTGCAGCAGCTGTCCGAGCAGGTGCTGCTGTGGAACAGCCGCCGCGAGGAGGCCGAAGCCGAAATCGAAAATCTCGACGGCGCCGGCATGGACGCCGAGGAACAGGCCGAGATGCTGGCCGCCCAGGTCGAGGAGCAGAGCATGCGCCTGCCCGACCTGGAAGAGGCGCTGCGCAATGCCCAGAAGGCCGATGCCGACCAGCGCGCCAGCGTGGTGCAGGTGCAGCAGCAGATCCAGGTGCTGGCCGCCGAGCAGCGCAGCCTGGACGAGCAGCGCCGCCAGTTCGAGACCCGCTTCGAGCGACTGCGCGCCGACCGCAATGCGCTGGAGACACCCGACGAGGCCCGCCTCCACAATCTGCAGTCCCAGCTGGACGAGGCCCGCGAACTGGCTGAAATGGCCGATGCCGTGCTCAACGAGCTGCAGGACTCCGTGCCCCAGCTCGATGAGGACCGTCGCACGCGCCAGCAGGCCGTCAATGCCGAGGCCGCGCGCCATGCCGACCTGTCGGCGCGGCTGGAAGCCCTCAAGGCCCTGCAGGAAAAGGTGAAGACCGACGGCAAGCTCCAGCCCTGGCTGGCCAAGCACGGCCTGGACGGCATGCAGGGCCTGTGGAGCCGCATTGCCATCGAGCCCGGCTGGGAAAACGCGCTGGAGGCCGCGCTGCGCGAACGCCTGGGCGCGCTGGAAGTGGGCCGGCTCGACATGGTGCGCGGCTTCCTGGGCGCAGGCGGGCACGATGCGCCCCCCGCGCGCCTGGCCTTCTTCAGCCCGCCGCAGGGCGCCCCCGCGCCCGCGCCGGGGCGCTGGCAGCACCTGTCCGATCTGCTGCGCGTGAACGATGCCGGCCTGCGCGCCGTGCTCGGCGACTGGCTGCAGGACTGCTACACGGCGCCCACGCTGGAAGAGGCGCTGTCGCGCCGCGGCGAGCTGCGGCCCGGCGAGACGGTCTATGTGCCCACGGGCCATGCCGTCAGCAGCCACAGCGTGAGCTTCTATGCGCAGGACTCGGAGCAATCCGGCCTGCTGGCACGCGCCCAGGAAATCGAGCACCTCGAAAAGGAAGTGCGCGCCCAGGCGCTGATCTCCGACGAATCGCGCACGGCCCTGGTGCGTGCCGAAAGCGCCTATGCCGAGGCCTCGCAGCGCCTGGTCAGCGCCCGGCGCGAGGCCAGCGAATCGCAAGGCCGCGCCCATGAGCTGCAGGTCGAGACCCTGCGCCTGTCGCAGCTGGCCGAGCAGGCCCGCGCGCGCAATGCCCAGATCAGCGCCGACCTGGCCGAGGTCGAGGCCCAACTGTCCGACATCGAGGAGCGCCGCGTGGCGGCCGAAGCCCGCTTCGAGGAACTGGACATGCAGCTGGCCGACAGCCAGGAGCGCCATGCCCAGCTGGGCGACAAGGTGCTGGAGTCCGAGCGGCGCCTGAACGAATCGCGCGAGCAGCTGCGCACGCTGGAGCGCCAGGCCCAGGAGGCCACCTTCTCGCGGCGCAGCCTGGAGGCGCGCCGGGGCGAACTCAGCCGCACCATAGAGACGGCCAGCCAGCAGGCCCGCTCGCTGGCCGACGAGCAGCAGCGCGCGCAGGACGAACTCACGCGCCTGACCGATGCCGCCGCCCAGGGCGGCCTGCAGGACGCGCTGGATCTGAAGATGCAGCGCGAGCAGGCCGTGGCCGCGCGCCGCAGCGAATATGACGACCTGACCAACAAGCTGCGCGCCAGCGACGAACGCCGCCAGCAGCTGGAGAAGGCGCTGGACCCGCTGCGCCAGCGCATCACCGAATTCCAGCTCAAGGAGCAGGCCGCGCGCCTGGGCCTGGAGCAGTACTCCACTTTGCTGGAAGAGGCGGGCGCCGACCTGGCCGCCGTCTCCCAGTCCATTGCCGAGGCCAATGTGCGCATGCACGGCCTGCAGGGCGAAATCGACCGGCTGCACCGCGAGATCGCCGCCCTGGGCGCCGTCAACCTGGCGGCGCTGGACGAGCTGAAGCTGGCGCGCGAGCGCAAGACCTTCCTTGACGCGCAGACCGAGGACCTGACCCAGGCCATGAACACGCTGGAAGATGCCATCCGCAAGATCGACGCCGAGACGCGCGAGCTGCTGTCGGGCACCTTCGAGACCGTGAACGGGCATTTCGGGCGCATGTTCCCCGAGCTGTTCGGCGGTGGCCAGGCCAAGCTGGTGATCACCGGCGATGAAATCCTCGACTCGGGCGTGCAGGTGATCGCGCAGCCGCCCGGCAAGAAGAACCAGACCATCCACCTGCTGTCCGGTGGCGAAAAGGCGCTGACGGCGATTGCCCTGGTCTTCGCCATCTTCCAGCTCAACCCGGCGCCGTTCTGTCTGCTGGACGAGGTGGACGCGCCGCTGGACGACGCCAACACCGAGCGCTATGCCAAGCTGGTGGCCAGCATGAGCAAGGGCACGCAGTTCCTGTTCATCAGCCACAACAAGATCGCCATGGAAATGGCGCAGCAGCTCATCGGCGTGACCATGCAGGAGCAGGGCGTGTCCCGCATCGTGGCCGTGGACATGGAGTCCGCGCTGTCCATGGCTGAGCTATCCTGAGCATGTCCGCAACCTTCCGAACCTATTTGCTGGAACGACGTTTCATTCCTTCATTCCATGAGTAACCTGCAAATCAGTCTGGCCGTCCTGGGCTTTGTGGTGCTGGCCCTGATCATTGCCTACAACAGCTGGTCCGCACGCCGCAACGCACCCAAGCGCGCCGACCCCGTCGAAGAGGCGCAGCGCGATCCCTCGCGCCATGAACCCGGCATGGACACCGTGGGCCACGGCCCGGACCTGACGCACAGCCTGCGCGAGCCCGTGCTGGGCGACTTCGGCACCGCAGCCCCGGGCCAGAGCCCTGCCGCCGTGGACCGCTTTGCCGAAACCGATGCCGAACTGGCCCATCTGGTCCAGCTCGAAGAGCAGCAGCGCCAGGCCGAGGCCCAGGCCGCTTTGGCGGCCAAGGCAGCCCAGGCGGTGCAGACCGCGCAGGCTGCCCATGCCCTGCAGGCGGCTGAAGACGCCAGCGCATCGGCACCCGCATCTGCGTCAGTGCCTGCGCCATCCCCGTTGGCACCGCAGTCCATCGAGCCTTCCCTCAACGACGCGGCCCTGACCAGCGCTGCGGCCAGCCGGCCGGGCCTGGATGCGCTGATCGATGCCATTGCCCCCGTGCAGGTCGGCCAGGCCGTGCCTGGCGAACTGGCGCTGCAGGCCCAGCCGGCCACGCGGCGCGCGGGCAACAAGCCGTTTGCCATCGAAGGCATGAACCAGTCCACCCACCAGTGGGAGCCGCTGCAGCCCGGCCAGCGCTACCTGGGTTTCCAGGCCGGCGTGCAGCTGGCCAACCGCACGGGTGCGCTCAACGAGATCGAGTTCTCCGAGTTCGTTGCCAAGGTGCAGCGCTTTGCCGACGCGCTGGGCGCCACGCCCGACGTGCCCGACATGCTGCAGGAAGTGGCGCGTGCGCGCGAGCTCGACCAGTTCGCCAGCGAGCACGATGCCCAGCTCACCTTCATGCTGCGCGCACGCCAGGCCTCCTGGAGCGCGGGCTATGTGCAGCAGAACGCATCGCGCCAGGGCTTTCTGCCGGGCTCCATGCCCGGGCGCATGGCCCTGCCTTCGCCCACGCCCGGCATGCCGCCGGTGCTGGTGCTCAACTACGACCCGCAGGCGGCCATGGCCGACGACCTGGACACCTCGGTGGTGCGCGAGTTCCTGCTGAGCCTGGACGTGCCCCAGGTGCCGCGCGGCGAGCAGGCCTTCGTGCAGCTGCGCCAGGTGGCCGAGCGCCTGTGCCAGACCATGGATGGAGTGCTCTGCGACCAGAACGGCTACCTGCTGCCGGCCATGGCGCTGGACCCCATCCAGCACGACCTGGAACAACTCTATGACAAGCTCGACAGCCGCGAGCTGTCGGCGGGCTCCATGCTGGCGCGGCGACTGTTCAGCTGACGCGGCGCGGTGCCCCTGGTGCACAACAGGCTCCTGGCCTCAACCCCATGAACGACAATCTGGATCTCTTCTCCGGCGCAGCCCCCGCGGCGCCGGAGTCCGGGGCCGCCCCCGACAAGGTGCTGGCCAAGGTGCAGGCGCTGCGCGCCCAGCTCAACCAATGGGCACATGAGTACTACGTGCTGGACACGCCCACCGTGCCCGACGGCGAGTACGACCGCGTCTTCCAGCAATTGCAGGCGCTGGAAGGTGCCTACCCCGAACTGGTCACCCCGGACTCGCCCACGCAGCGCGTGATCGGCGCCGTGCTCGACGGCCTGATGCCCGTGCGCCATGCCGTGCCCATGCTCAGCATCCGCACCGAGACCGACAACGAGGCCACGGGAGCCGAGGCCTTCGACGCACGCATCCGCAAGGAGCTGGAACTGGCCGAAGGCGCGCCGCCCGTGGAGTACGTTGCCGAGCCCAAGTTCGACGGCCTGGCCATGAACCTGCGCTACGAGAACGGCCGCCTGGTGCAGGCCACCACGCGCGGCGACGGCGAGGTGGGCGAGGACGTCACCCACAACATCCGCACCATCCGCAAGATTCCGCTGTCCCTGCCCGAAGGCAAGGGCGTGCCTCCCGTGGTCGAGGTGCGCGGCGAGGTCTACATGGGCCGCGCCGACTTCGTCCGGCTCAATGAACGCCAGCAGGCCGCCGGCGGCAAGAGCTTTGCCAATCCGCGCAATGCGGCGGCGGGCTCGGTGCGCCAGCTGGACTCGGGCATTGCGGCCCAGCGCCCGCTGTCCTTCTTCGCCTATGGCCTGGGAGAGATCACGCCGGCCGCGCAGGGCGGCCCCGACTTCGGCACCCACTACGCCATGCTGCAGACGCTGCGCGACTGGGGCTTCCCGGTGGCGCCCCAGGTCTGCATTGCCAAGGGCGCGGCCGAGCTGGTGGCCTTCCACCAGCGCATGGGCGCCGAGCGCGCCACGCTGCCCTACGAGATCGACGGCGTGGTCTACAAGGTCAACAGCCTGGCCCAGCAGCGCCAGCTGGGCTTTGTCTCGCGCGAGCCGCGCTGGGCCGTGGCCCACAAGTACCCGGCCGAGGAAATGCCCACGCGCATGGAAGGCATCGACATACAGGTCGGCCGCACGGGCAAGCTCACCCCCGTGGCGCGCCTGGCGCCCGTGGCCGTGGGCGGCGTCATCGTCACCAATGCCACGCTGCACAACCTGTTCGAGATCCGCAAGAAGCGCGTGCGCACCGGCGACACCGTGGTCGTGCGCCGCGCCGGCGATGTGATTCCCGAAGTCGTGGGCCGCGTGCCCGGCGACCGGCCGGCCTATGTGCCCAACTTCCGCATGCCCGCTGCATGCCCCATCTGCGGCAGCGCGGTGTCGCGCCCCAAGGGCGAGGCCAACCACCGCTGCACGGGCGGCCTGTTCTGCCCGGCGCAGCGCAAGGAGGCCATCCTGCACTTCGCCGCGCGGCGCGCCATGGACATCGAGGGCCTGGGCGACAAGCTGGTGGACCAGTTGGTGGACGGCCATGTGGTGCGCACGCTGCCCGACCTCTACCGCCTGGGCCTGGTGGCCCTGGCATCGCTGGACCGCATGGCCGAGAAGTCGGCCCAGAACGTGCTGGATGCGCTGGAGAAATCCAAGAAGACCACGCTGGCGCGATTCCTCTTCGGCCTGGGCATCCGCCAGGTCGGCGAGTCCACGGCCAAGGACCTGGCCCGCCATTTCGGCCAGCTGGACGCCATCATGGACGCCAGCGTCGAGCAACTGCTGCAGGTGCGCGACGTCGGGCCCATCGTGGCCGAGAGCATCCACACCTTCTTCGCCCAGCCCCACAACCGCGAGGTGGTCGAGCAGTTGCGTGCCTGCGGCGTGCACTGGGAAGAGGGCGCGGCGCGCGAGCAGACCGCCCAGCCCCTGGCCGGCATGACCGTGGTGCTCACCGGCGCGCTGCCCACGCTGGGCCGCGACCAGGCCAAGGAGATGCTGGAGGCCGCTGGCGCCAAGGTCTCCGGATCGGTCAGCAAAAAGACCAGCTACGTGGTCGCGGGCGCCGAGGCCGGCAGCAAGCTGGCCAAGGCCGAGGAACTGGGTGTGCCCGTGCTGGACGAGGCCGGCATGCTGGCCCTGCTGGCGGGTGACCCCCCTGCTGCAGCCGCAGCGGAGCAGGGCTGATGGCGCTGAGTCCGCGCAAACCCGTGGTTGGCCTGGCGCTGGGCAGCGGGTCGGCGCGCGGCTGGGCGCATTTCGGCGTGCTGCGCGCGCTCGAGGATGCGGGCCTGCGGCCCGACATCATCTGCGGCTCGTCCATCGGCGCCCTGGTGGGCGCCTCCTATGCGGCCGGTGAAATGCAGCGCTTCGAGGAATGGGTGCTGGGCCTGGGCATGCGCAAGGTCTTCGGCTTCATGGACTTCAACATCGCGGGCGGCATGCTCAAGGGCGAGAAGCTGATCTCGTTCTGGCGCGAGCATTTCGTGGACTCGGCCATCGAGGATCTGAAGATTCCCTTCGGCGCCGTGGCCACCGACCTGCATTCGGGTGCCGAGGTCTGGCTGCGCAAGGGCTCCATCGCCGATGCCGTGCGCGCCTCCATCGCGCTGCCCGGCCTGTTCACGCCCGTGCAGCGCGAAGGGCGGCTGCTGGTCGATGGCGGCATCGTCAACCCCGTGCCCGCCTCGCTGGCGCGCGCCATGGGCGCGGACATCGTGATCGCGGTCGATCTCAATGCCGACATCATGCGGCGCCACATGCGGCCGCTGGCGCCCGCTGCCGCCATGGCCGCTGCGCCGCCGCTGGAGGAGGCCCCGCCCGCCGTGGAGCAGGGCGTGGCGCCCGAGGACCTGTCGGGCCAGGCCAGCGCCGTGGCCGGCTCGGCCTGGATGCGCCGGCTGCAGCGTGGCGTGATGGGGTGGATGCCCGGCCACCACCGCGATGAGGCAGGCCGCGAGACCGAGCCCCCGCCCCGGCCGCCCTCGCTGCTGGACGTGGTGATGACCAGCGTCAACATCATGCAGATGCGCATCACGCGCAGCCGCATGGCGGGCGACCCGCCCGAGCTGGTGATCGCCCCGCGCCTGTCCCACCTGGGCCTGCTGGACTTCCACCGCGCCCGCGAGGCCATCGACGAAGGCTACGAGGCGGCGCAGGCCGCGCTTCCGGGCCTGCGCCACTGGGGTCTGTGAGGCCCCGGGGGAACGCGCCCTATGCCGCCTGGGCATCCCAGGCCGCCTCGCGCTCCACTGCTGCCGCGCTGCGGTCTGCGTTGGCCGCCGCGCCGCGCGAAGGCTGCAGCCGTTGCATCAATGCAGCCGGATCCAGGCACTGGATCAGCGGCAGGCCCGCGCCGGCATGCACCAGCTCCCGCACCAGGGCCGGCGTCGTGGAGGCCACGCTGAGCATGGGCGATTCCACCAGCGCGCTGGCCGGCAGCCGGTGCACGCCTTGCAGCGCGCTGACCAGCAGCCCCACGCGCAGGCCGCCGTGCTGGACCACGATGACCTGCGACTGCTCGGTGACCACGCCGGGCCGGCCCTGCAGCAGCGCGGCCAGGTCGAACACCCAGACATAGCCGCTGACGCTGCCCTGGCTGCGCCGCGCCAGCGCACCCACGCAAAACGGCAGCCGCCCTGCCGCCACGGGCGAGATGGCGCTGGCGGGCAGGGCCTCGCAGACATCGGCCGCCCGCAGGGCCAGCAGGCTGGCGCCCACGTAGAAGCTGGCCAGTTCCACCGGCGCATCGCCACCGCCGTGCGCGGCGAGCGCACGCGCGACAGGACGCGAGCCATCCAGCCGCGTGGCCGGCGCCAGGCGCAGGGCGCGGTTGCGCGCATCGGCATGCACAGGCCCCAGCCGCTGCAGGCTCAGGCTGACGAGGCCGGCCAGTGTGTCCTCCGTTGCGCTTTCCTTTGCATCGCGTGCCGCGCCCTGGTCCAGCCGGAACTCGCGGTAGCCTCGCCCGGCGGCCATGCCGACGATGCAGTAGTGGCCTTCGATTTCCTCGATGCTGCTGCGTACCTCTCCATCGGCCAGCGTTGCCAGCCCGGCCACGCCTTCTATGCAACTGCCCAGCGGCCGACCGCCGTGGCTGGCGGCGATGATGCGGCCGTCGCGTGCCACGTAGAAAGCCTCCATCGGCAAACGGGGCAGGCCGTGGTCTTCGGGGCCGGCGTCTCCGGACTGCTCCGGTGCAGCGGCCTGCAGCATGGCCTGCAGTTCTCGGCGCGTGTGGAACAGCAGGGCAATGCCGCCGATGGCGGGGCCCTGATCTGCGCCCTGCCCATGCCCATGTCCATTGGTGGTTGAGGGGGCGCGCAATGCGGCGTGGTAGACGTGGACGGGCAGGCCCCCATCGTCCAGCTCCTGCACGTGATAGGCCTGGGCATCGCGCAGCGCCATGGTGGCCTGCAGTGCCGAGGCCTGCACGCGCACGCCGGGTGACAGCGGCAGACCGGGTTCGTCCTCATGGCTGCAGGCCAGCACCAGGCCCTGGGCGTCATACAGCGCAATGCGCGCATAGACGGTGTACAGCGTATTGAGCTGCTCCAGCAGACGCTGCGCGGCGTCGTGTGCCTGTACCGACAGGGCCAGGCAGCCGCTGTTGTCTTGCAGCACTTTCTGCAGGCCTGGCGTCAGGGCCCACCAGCGGCAATCGTTGGCGCGTTCGTAGAGATTGCGCTCCAGCAGGTCCATCAGCAGCCGGTTCAGCGTGGTGTGCTCCTGCAGCCGCGTGGACAGCGCCGTCTCGTGCAGGCCGTGGATGGCGCGCGTGAACACGGCATGGGTCAGGTCGCCGGTCTCGCTCATCTGCTCCAGCACGGCCTGCAGCGGGTCCGGGTGGGCCGTGCCCTGCACGGGGGACTCCGGCGCCTGGCTGGCAGCCAGCACCTGGCCGTTCCAGACCACGCGGCGTATGTCGTCGGCCGCGCGTGCCATGGCGTGCAGGGGCGGGCAAAAGCCCCGGGACTGGGCCATCAGTCCTTCGGCGATGGCAGGCTCCAGTGCCTGCAGGACCTGCGGCCTTTGCTGGGTAGCGAAGGCCAGGTCCAGCGGCGCCATGACCTGGGTCTGCCAGCCCTCGGGGCCCGCATAGCCCTGGTAGGGCAGGGCGCGGGCCGTACGCACCAGATAGGTGCGGCCGGCGTGGATCAGCGGCTGCACGGCATCGCCGTGGTGCATGGGCACGCGGCTGCCGGGGGCGATCCAGTGGTCATCGCTGCTGGCAATGACCACTCCAGCCGCATCCAGCAGCAGTCCCACCTGGGCGCGCGGCCCGCCCGAGGCAAAGATGGCCTGCATCTCGGCCGCGAAGTCGAAGCTCAGGCACAGCACGCCGAGCACCGCCATGGTGCGTGGATGCAGCAGGCGCTGCGCGTAGATCAGGCGGTCTGCGCCGGGCAGCACGCAGCTGGCGCCGAAATGGCTGACATGGCCGGCCTGCTGCAGGCACTGCTGGAACCAGCCCTCGGCGCAGGGCGGCAGCGGCTTGTCGCCTGCCTGGGCGCGTGCGCAGACCTGGCCCTGGGTGTCCAGCAGCAGGATGTCGTCGTAGACCGTGTACTTGGCACGGTAGGCCTGCAGGTGCAGCTGCAGCGGAGCCTGCCAGGCGTGCAGGCCGCCCGCGGCCATGTCCAGCAGGATGTCGCCATCGCCGAGCTGGGCCATGGCCTCGCACAGCACGGAATCGGCGGCCAGGAAGCCGACATCGGCCGTGCGCTCGTAGAGGCTGCGCACCAGCAGGTCGATGGCATGGCTGGACTGCATGCCCAGCTGGGCCATGGCTTCCTGCGCGGACTGGGCCAGCTGCGACTGCAGCAGGCCTTGCTCCAGCTGCTCCAACCCCTGGCGCGTGTCGGTCAGCATGGACACCAGGGCCTGTCCCTGCTGCGAGGCCTGCATGCGGGCCGAAGCCTCGATGAGACGCCACATGAGCCGGATCTCGCGCAGGTCGGCGGCGTTGCGGTTGAGTTCCCGCAGGTGGGGAAGAATCAGGTCGGTGGGCAGGGATGTGGCCATGGGGCGCTCCGCAGTCAGGTTCAGGTTCGGTAAACCAACTTTTCCGCTCAGGGAAAAGCCCTATGCAAAGAGCAAGAAGGAGGCCAGTTTGTGACTAAATGTGTCTGCAAGGTGACATAGGGATGACGGACCGCCGCCTGCTCCCCGTCCGCAGCCCGTCCGGTGCCACACCGGGGCATGGCCCGGCATCACCGCAGTGCGTACGCCGGCGCCGTGCAGCACGGTGGTGCCTGGCGGCCGTGCAGGCCTACAGGCTCAGGTCGATGGAGTGCACCCGGTGCGCGTCCAGCAGGCCGGCAGCCCGGTCGGCGAAGTAGCGCTCCAGCGTCACGCGCACGGTGCGGAAGGCCAGTTCTTCCCAGGGAACATCGGCCTGCGCAAACAGGCGGGCCTCCATGGTCTCGGGGCCGGGATAGAACTGCTCGCTGCGCAGACGGGCGCGGTAGAACAGATGGACCTGGCTGACCTTGGGCACGTCCACGATGGAAAACAGCGGCCCCATCTCGATGTCGGCGCCGGCTTCCTCGTCGGTCTCGCGCTGGGCGCCGCGTGCCGTGGTCTCGGCCAGTTCCATGAAGCCTGCGGGCAGGGTCCACAGGCCCCGGCGCGGCTCGATGTTGCGCTTGCACAGCAGCACGCGGCCGTCGTCGGTCACGGGGATGGTGCCCACCACGTTCAGCGGGTTCTCGTAGTGGATGGTGTGGCAGTGCGGGCACACGGCGCGCTCGCGCGTGTCGCCATCGTCAGGAAGGCGGTAGACCACCGCCGTGCCGCAGGCTCGGCAGAACTTGATGGGGCTGCGAAAAATCATGCCGACACCATGAAAGTGAAAGCGCCGCCAGACGGAAGGCAGTAAGGCATTCCGTGCGGCGGACCGTGGGTTCAAACACAAAGGCCGGCAGGCCGGGGAGCGTGCTCCCTGCTGCCTTGCCGGCCTGTCGCCAGGCTCAGAGAAAACTCAGGCGATCTTGACGCTCAAGGGGCTCAGCCCGTCGATGCGGCCTTCCAGCAGGTCACCGCGCACCACGGCGGCCACGCCTTCGGGCGTGCCCGTCATGATCAGGTCGCCGGGCTGCAGTTCCCAGGCCGCCGACAGGTGCTCGATGGTCTCGGCAATGTTCCAGATCAGCTTGCCGATGTCGCTGCGCTGGCGGTCGGCGCCATTGACCTGCAGCGAGATCGCGGCCTTGGCGATGTCGCCGGCCTCGGCTGCCGGGGTGATGGGGCCGATGGGTGCGGCATGCTCGAAGGCCTTGCCGATGCACCAGGGTCGGCCCTGCTTCTTCATGTCGTTTTGCAGGTCGCGGCGCGTCATGTCCAGGCCCACGGCGTAGCCCCAGATGTAGTCCAGCGCATCGGCTGCCAGGATGTTCTTGCCCGCCTTGCCGATGGCCACGACGAGTTCGATCTCGTGGTGCAGGTTGGAGGTCAGCGTGGGGTAGGGCATGGTGCCCGTGGTGCCGGCCTCGACGGGCACGATGGCGTCGGCAGGCTTGAGGAAGAAGAAGGGCGGCTCGCGGCCGGTGAAGCCCATCTCCTTGGCGTGTTCTTCGTAGTTGCGGCCCACGCAGTAGATGCGGTGCACGGGGAAGCGCTCGGGGCGGCCCAGGACGGGTACGCTGGCCACGGCGGGCGGGTTGAAAACGTAGCTCATGTCGGTGTTCCTCTGGCGCCTTGTCTCTTGGGCGCCGCCGCAAGTGTGCCATGCATCGGCGCGGCTGCACGGTATGCTTTGCAGTCTATGAAGCTCCACACCTACTTCCGCTCGTCGGCCTCCTACCGCGTGCGCATTGCGCTGCAGATCAAGGGCCTGGACTATGAATCCGTACCCGTGCACCTGCTGCGCGGCGACCACAAGGCGCCGGCCTATGCCCAGCATGTCGGCGATGCGCTGGTGCCGGCGCTGGAGACCGAGGACGGCCACTGGCTGACCCAGTCCATGGCCATCATCGAATATCTCGATGAGACCCATGCCGAAATACCGCTGCTGCCGCGTGACGCCCTGGGCCGTGCCCATGTGCGCGCACTGGCCCAGATGGTGGCCTGCGAGATCCATCCGCTCAACAACCTGCGCGTGCTCAAGTACCTGGTGCGCAACCTGGGTGTCTCCGACGAGGCCAAGAGCGGCTGGTACGTGCATTGGGTGCGATCGGGCCTGGAGGCCTTCGAGCGCCAGCTGGACCTGCTGGCCGCCGAGCGCGAGGCCGCCGGCCTGCCGCCTTCGCTGTTTTGCTGGGGCGACACGCCCACGCTGGCCGATTGCTGCCTGGTGCCGCAGATCTTCAACGGCCGCCGCTTCAACGTGAGCCTGGACGGCCTGCCGCGCCTGGCGGCCATCGTCGATCGCTGCGAGGCGCTGCCGGCCTTCCAGAAGGCCCATCCCTCGGCCTGCCCCGACGCGGAATGAGCGCGGCCCGGCCTGACTCCATCCCCGGCAACCTCCCCGGCACCATCCCCGCATCCTGGCTGGTGCCCGACTGGCCCGCGCCGCCCGGCGTGCACGCGCTGTGCACCTCGCGCGAAGGCGGTGTCAGCACGGCGCCCTGGGGCAGCCTGAACCTGGGCGACCATGTGGGCGACGACCCGCAGGCCGTGCGCGCCAACCGCCAGCGCCTGCAGGAGATCGTGCGTGCGGATACGCCGGATGCCTGCGCGGTGTTCCTGCAGCAGGTGCATGGCGTGGATGTCATCGCACTGGATGCAGGCAGCGCGCAGGGCCAGGCCTTCGATGCCTGCGTGACCAGCGCCTCGGGCGTGGTCTGCACCATCATGGTGGCCGACTGCCTGCCCGTGCTGCTGGCCCATCGCAGCGGCGCCGTGGTGGGCGCGGCCCATGCGGGCTGGCGCGGTCTGGCCGGAATGCCGCCTGGCCATGCGGGTCAGCCGTTGGCAGGCGGTGTGCTGGAGTCTCTGTTCAAGCGCTTTGCCGATCAGCTCCGGACCGCGCCCGAGCAGGTGGCGCCGCAGACCCTGGCATGGCTGGGCCCTTGCATCGGTCCGCGTTCCTTTGAGGTCGGTGCCGAGGTGCGCGCTGCCTTCATCGCGCATGACGCCGCCGCCGCCGCGCATTTGACCGCCATACCTCAGGCGGGCGAGGGCACCCCCAAGTACTTGGCCAGCCTGGCCGGGCTTGCGCGCCAGCGCCTGGCGGCGCTGGGCATCACTGCCATCCATGGCAATGACGGCAGCGACGCATGGTGCACGGTGCTCAACGACTCACGGTTCTTTTCGCACCGGCGCGACGCTGCCCGCCTGGGCAGCAGCGGCCGATTCGCCGCCTGCATCTGGAAGGACTGAGGGCGCGGGCGCGTCCGGTGCGTCCGCCGTGCCCTGCGAGACCTGCTGCTGCGCCAGCCAGGCCTGGCGCTCGGCCAGTTCGCGCGCATGGCGCTTTCGGTTGCGCGCGGGCGTACCCATGATGTAGATCACGATGGACAGCGGCAGCAGTCCATACAGTGCGAAAGTGACCAGGGCGCCGAGTATGCTGCCCGTGGGGCTGGCGGCTTCGGCCACGGCCATCATCAGCGTGACATACAACCAGGCGATAACAACGAGATACATGGTCGATTCGAAAAAGGCGCACCGGGCACGGGTTTTTGTGGAGGGCTGTGCCGGGCAACGGGGGGCTCGCCTGGGTCACAATCAAAACGGATGCCCCGCAAGCCCCAGGCTATTGCGAACGGCATCCGCGAACAAGGATGCAGCATGAATTTTGACCCACTCGCAGGCCTGCCAGGCCAACCCATCCAGCAATTCTGGAACGAGCAATGGAGCCGGACGCTGCAGATACTGCAGCAGATGGGATCACCGGGAATGCCGGGGGCACAGGGCGCGGGCATGCCGGACATGGCCCAGGCCTGGAAGGCTGCAGTCCCCGAACCCGGCGCCTTGCCCGAAAACGCGCTGTCGCTGGACCCCGAAAAGCTGCTGGATCTGCAGCGCCAGTACCTGGACGGCGCCAAGGCCATGTGCGAGCAGGGCGGCGCCCAGGCGCTGCTGGCCAAGGACAAGCGCTTCAACACCCAATCCTGGGCCGACAACCCGCTGACGGCGGCCACCGCAGCCACCTATCTGCTCAACAGCCGCATGCTCATGGGCCTGGCCGAGGCCGTGCAGGCCGACGAGAAGACCCGCAACCGCGTGCGCTTCGCTGTGGAACAGTGGCTGGCGGCCATGTCGCCCAGCAACTTCCTGGCACTCAATGCAGAGGCGCAGAAGAAGGCCATCGAAACCCAGGGCGAGAGCCTGGCCCTGGGCGTGGCCAACCTGCTGGCCGACATGCGCCAGGGCCATGTCTCCATGACCGACGAGAGCCTGTTTACCGTGGGCAAGAACGTTGCCACCACCGAAGGCGCCGTGGTGTTCGAGAACGAGCTGTTCCAGCTCATCGAGTACAAGCCGCTGACGGACAAGGTGCACGAGCGTCCCTTCCTCATGGTGCCGCCGTGCATCAACAAGTTCTACATCCTGGACCTGCAGCCCGACAACTCGCTGATCCGCTATGCCGTCAGCCAGGGCCACCGCACCTTCGTGATGAGCTGGCGCAATCCCGACGACAGCCTTGCGCACAAGACCTGGGACAACTACATCGAAGACGGCGTGCTCACCGGCATCCGCGTGGCACGCGAGATCGCAGGAGCCGAGCAGATCAACGTGCTGGGCTTTTGCGTGGGCGGCACCATGCTGTCCACCGCGCTGGCCGTGCTGCAGGCACGCCACGACCGCGAGCATGGCGCAGCTGCTGCTCCGGCGGCCAAGGCGGCTCCAGCCAAGCGCGCGGCTGGCAGCCGCAGCGCCGCCCGCACATCCACAGCCCGCGCCACGGCGCCGGCCGGCGTGCCGTTTCCCGTGGCCAGCGTCACGCTGCTGACCACTTTCATCGACTTCAGCGACACCGGCATCCTCGATGTCTTCATCGATGAGTCCGTGGTGCGCTTCCGCGAAATGCAGATGGGCGAGGGCGGCCTCATGAAGGGCCAGGACCTGGCATCGACCTTCAGCTTTCTGCGTCCCAACGATCTGGTCTGGAACTACGTGGTGGGCAACTACCTCAAGGGCGAAACACCGCCGCCGTTCGACCTGCTGTACTGGAACAGCGACTGCACCAACCTGCCCGGCCCGTACTACGCCTGGTACCTGCGCAACCTTTACCTGGAAAACAAGCTGGTCCAGCCCGGTGCGCTGACCGTCTGCGGCGAGCGCATCGACATGCACCAGCTGCGCCTGCCGGCCTATATCTACGGCTCGCGCGAGGACCACATCGTGCCCGTGGGCGGCTCCTATGCATCGACCCAGGTGCTGGGTGGCGAAAAGCGTTTCGTCATGGGCGCATCCGGCCACATCGCGGGCGTGATCAATCCGCCGGCCAAGAAAAAGCGCAGCTACTGGCTGCGCGAGGACGGCCAGCTGCCGCCCACGCTCAAGGAGTGGCAGGCCGGCGCCGACGAGTACCCGGGCAGCTGGTGGGCCGACTGGAGCCCCTGGCTGGCCGAGCACGGCGGCAAGCTGGTCGCGGCGCCAAAGCAGTACGGCAAGGGCAGGGAATACACGGCCATCGAGCCGGCCCCGGGCCGCTACGTGCTGGCCAAGGCCTGAGGCACAATCGTTTCGATGCTGCAGCGCAATAACGCTGCGGCTTGAATGCAGGGTGCCGCTGCCGCAGCTTCGGCAGTGCGCGCCCGGGCATCCCTTCAAGAGTCCAAAGAAAGGTCCGTCATCATGGAAGACATCGTCATCGTTTCCGCTGTCCGCACTGCCGTTGGCAAGTTCGGCGGCACCCTTGCCAAGATCCCCGCCACCGAACTGGGCTCCATCGTGATCCGCGAGGCACTGAGCCGCGCCAAGGTCGGCACCGACCAGGTCGGTGAAGTCATCATGGGCCAGGTGCTGGCCGCTGGCGCAGGCCAGAACCCTGCACGCCAGGCCATGATGAAGGCCGGCATCGCCAAGGAAACCCCGGCCCTGACCATCAACGCGGTCTGCGGCTCGGGCCTGAAGGCCGTGATGCTGGCGGCCCAGGCCGTGGCCACGGGCGACAGCGAGATCGTCGTGGCCGGCGGCCAGGAAAACATGAGCCTGTCCCCCCACGTGCTGCCGGGCTCGCGCGACGGCCAGCGCATGGGCGAGTGGAAGATGGCCGACACCATGATCGTGGACGGCCTGTGGGACGTCTACAACCAGTACCACATGGGCATCACGGCCGAGAACGTGGCCAAGGAAAAGAGCGTCAGCCGCGAGCAGCAGGACGCCCTGGCCCTGGCCAGCCAGCAAAAGGCCACGGCCGCGCAGGACGCCGGCAAGTTCGTGGATGAGATCGTTCCCGTCAGCATTCCCCAGCGCAAGGGCGATCCCGTGGTCTTTGCGGCCGACGAGTACATCAACCGCAAGACCAACGCCGAGGCGCTGGCAGGCCTGCGTCCGGCCTTCGACAAGGCCGGCTCGGTGACGGCCGGCAATGCTTCGGGCCTGAACGACGGCGCCGCCGCCGTGGTGGTGATGAGCGCCTCCAAGGCCAAGGCCCTGGGCCTGACGCCGCTGGCGCGCATTGTCTCCTATGCCACCAGCGGCCTGGACCCCGCCACCATGGGCCTGGGCCCGGTGTTCGCCTCGCGCAAGGCGCTGCAGCGCGCGGGCTGGTCTGCGCAGGACGTGGACCTGTTCGAGCTGAACGAAGCCTTCGCGGCACAGGCCTGTGCGGTGAACCAGGAGCTGGGCATCGACCCGGCCAAGGTCAACGTCAACGGCGGCGCCATTGCCATCGGCCACCCCATCGGCGCATCGGGCGCCCGCATCCTGGTGACCCTGCTGCACGAGATGCAGCGCAGCGGCGCCAGGAAGGGTCTGGCCGGCCTGTGCATCGGCGGCGGCATGGGCGTGGCCATGACCGTGGAGCGCGTCTGAAAGGCTCCGGGAAAACGTTAGCAAGCTTTCAGGGTAGATCCTAGGCTTGACTAGGGCCTGCCCGAAGAGGGGCGCAGCGCACGCGCTGCATACTAGCCATGCGAGGGGGCCGGGCCCAGAGGCTCAGGCACCCTTGGCGATAACCGGCGTCAATGTTCCGGTTGTCATGGATAGATTGATCTGAAGCAACCATTGATTGACAGGAGAGAAGAATGGCTCAAAAAGTAGCGTATGTCACAGGGGGAATGGGAGGCATCGGAACGGCCATCTGCCAGCGTCTGCACAAGGAAGGCTTCAAGGTCATCGCAGGTTGTGGTCCGTCGCGCGACTTCCAGAAGTGGCTTGACGAGCAAAAGGCGCTGGGTTTCACCTTCCATGCATCGGTGGGCAATGTGGGCGACTGGGCTTCCACCGTCGAAGCCTTCAGCAAGACCAAGGCCGAGCACGGCAACATCGATGTGCTGGTCAACAACGCCGGCATCACGCGTGACCGCATGTTCATCAAGATGACGCCCGAAGACTGGCAGGCCGTGATCGAGACCAACCTCAACTCCATGTTCAACGTGACCAAGCAGGTCGTGGGCGACATGGTGGAAAAGGGCTGGGGCCGCATCATCAACATCAGCTCGGTCAACGGCGCCAAGGGCCAGGCCGGCCAGACCAACTACTCGGCCGCCAAGGCGGGCATGCACGGCTTCACCATGGCGCTGGCGCAGGAGATGGCCACCAAGGGCGTGACCGTGAACACCGTGAGCCCCGGCTACATCGGCACCGACATGGTCAAGGCCATCCGTCCCGACGTGCTGGAGAAGATCGTGGGCACCATCCCCGTCAAGCGCCTGGGCGAGCCCAGCGAGATCGCATCGATCATCGCCTGGCTGGCTTCGGAGGAAGGCGGCTATTCCACCGGCGCCGATTTTTCGGTCAACGGTGGCCTGCACATGCATTGAACCTGCAAGGGTTCGCACTGCAAAGGAGCCTCCGGGCTCCTTTTTTGTAGGGCAGCCCCGCGGCAAATGGCCCAGAAATGACAAAACCCGCTGAAGCGGGTTCTGTGGAAGAGGGGGTCTGCACGGAAGGCCGTCAGACCAGTGGTGTCAGAGACTGGGGCACCGAGTGCGCCAGCCAGCGCCTTAGCGCTTGCGATCGCGTTCGTCTTCGGGCCAGATGGACATGATGGCGTTCGTTTGCATGGAAACTTCTCCTGTATTGCTCTCTTAACGCGGGCTGGATTCAGCTGGTTGACAGGTTTTTAAAAAATTTTCGAAGGAAGTCGAAACTTTTTCGTGACCCGGTTTTCAAGCGCTGCGGGGGCCGCGCTTGCGGTCACGGTCATCCCATGGCCAGACAGCTTGGGCCAGCGCAGCGGCTGCAAAGCGGGTCTGCAGGGCGGTGTGGGAAAAGATGTCGGTCATTGCAGTCACTCCTTTGCGTGTTCAACGCGGGGCAGTGGCGGCAGGTTGACTCAGGGATTGCCCGAGGACGCAAGCAATTGCAAGCCCGGAGGTGGTGATCTGTCAGTTTGAAGACAGATTTCTGGCGCGGTGAGAAAAAATCCGTTTCCTGACAGAGGCTTACGGGCGTGGCGGGCCAATGTCGATGCTGTTACGCCTCGTTGCCCGCAATGCGTGGGCACAGGTCAACCCGGGGTGAAAACGTCCATCAGGCAAAAATCAGGGTCACGGCAGGCGCGTCGTCCACGATGTAGCCGCGGTACATGCCGGCGCTGTTGAAGGGGCAGTGCACGCGTCCGTCGCTGTCCACGGCCACCACGCCGCCCTGGCCACCGATGTGTGTCAGCGTGCCCCGCACTGCGGCGTCGGCTGCGAGTTCCAGGCTTTGCCCCAGGTAGCGCATGCGCGCATGGATGTCGTGCGCGAGGGCTGCGCGCAGGAAATGCTCTCCGGTTCCGGTGGCCGCCACGGCGCAGGTGGTGCTGTCGGCGTAGAAACCTGCGCCCACCACGGGCGTGTCGCCCACGCGCCCGGGGCGCTTGTTGGTCAGCCCGCCGGTGGATGCCGCGGCGGCCAGGTTGCCATGCACATCGCGCGCCACGGCGCCGACCGTGCCCATCTTGCCGTTCTCGTTCAGCGGAGCAGGGTGCGCCGCCAGTCCGCTGGCGTCGTGGTCCAGCAGCGCGGTCTGGCCGGATTGCGCCTGCACCCGGCGCAGCTGTGCCAGGCGCTCGGCAGAGTCGAAGTAGCCTGCATCCATCCGCGCCAGCCCGCGCTCATCGGCAAACCGCTGCGCCCCTTCGCCGACCAGGAGCACGCACTGGCCATCGTCAAGAACATGCCGCGCCAGCGCAATCGGATTGCGCACCTGGCTGACGGAGGCGACTGCGCCGGCCCGCAGGTTGCTGCCGTCCATCAGGCCGGCGTCCATCTCGTGGCGCGCGTCGCGCGTGTAGACGGAGCCGCGCCCGGCATTGAACAGCGGGCAGTCTTCCAGGGACTGGCACGCGGCCTGGACGGCGTCCAGCGCGCTGGCGCCGCGCCGCAGCAGGGCGGCGCCCGCCTCCAGCGCCTGGGCCAGCGCGGCGTGGTAGGGGGCCTCGTCGGCCTGGCCCTGGATGACGGTGCCTGCGCCGCCGTGTACGGCAATGGAAAATTTTCGGGAGTTCTGGGACATGTTCATTGGAGTGCGTAGCGCGATTCCAGGAAGCGGCCATAGCGGGCGATGCCCAGGCCGATGAGCAGGTAGACGGCACAGACCACCATGTACATCTCCACGAAGTACGCAATCCAGTGGGGGTCGCTCATGGCCATCTTCAGGGAGCCAGTGATGTCGTAGATGTTCACGATCGCCACCAGGGAGGTGTCCTTCACCGCGCCGATGAAGTTGCTCACCGTGGGCGCGATGGTCACGCGCAGCGCCTGCGGCAGGACCACGTGGCGCAACACCTGCACCCTGGTGAAGCCCATGGCCTGGGCCGCCATGACCTGGCCCTGGGGCACGGCCTGCAGCCCGCCGCGAAACACCTCGGCAAGATAGGCTGCGCTGAAGGCCGCCAGGCAGACGGCGATGCGGACCATGGGGTCCACCCGCCATTGCGCGGGCACCAGCATGGGCAGCACGAAGGCCCCGAAGAACAGCAGTGTGATCAGGGGCACGCCGCGCACGGCCTCGATGAAGCCCGTGCACAGGATGCGGATCAAGGGCAGGCTGGAGCGCCGGCCCAGCGCCAGCAGGATGCCCAGCGGAACGCCGGCCAGGCAGGCGATCACGGCAAGGAACAGGGTCAGCGGCAGGCCGCCCCACAGATCGCTGGGCACGGGTGCCAGGCCGGCCACACCGCCGGCCATCAGCACGCCAAAGCCGGTCAACCCGGCCAGCAGCATTGCCATGCCGGCGCGGCCGAAGAAGCGCGGTAGCGCCGCCACGCCCACGCTGCCCAGCAGCCAAAGGCTGGCGGCGACGGGGCGCCACTGTTCGGCCACGGGATAGCGGCCCAGGAATACCAGGCGGTATTTCTCGCGCACCACGCCCCAGCAGGCGCCGGCCGCAGCGCGGCATGTGTCGGGGTTGGCTGCGGTTTCGGCGTCGAGCAGGCCCCAGGCCAGCAGTTTCCAGCCCGCCCACAGCGCGGCCAGCAGCAGCGTGGCGGTGATGAGCCCGGAGAGCGCATCCGGAAACAGGCTGGCGCGCAGGCGCTGCGCCAGCGGAACCCGGGGCGGGGCCACCGGCAGGGCCGGTGCGCGGAGTACGGCACTCATGGGCAGGTCTTTCCCGGCTAGCGTGTGATAAAGGCACTGCGCTGGTTGAAGGCATTCAGTGCCAGCGAGGTCAGCAGGTTGATGGCCAGGTAGACCACCGCGATGATGGTCACGCATTCGATGGCCTGGCCGGTCTGGCTCATGGCGGTGTTGGCGACCATCACCACGTCGGGGTAGCCGATGGCCACGGCCAGCGAGGAGTTCTTGATGGTGCTGAGCGCCAGGTTGGTATAGGGGGGAATGATCACCCGCAGGGCCTGCGGCAGCACGACCAGGCGCAGCTGCTGGCCGCGGCGCATGCCCAGGGCCGAGGCAGCGTTCCATTGCCCGCGCGGCACGGCCTGCAGACCGGCGCGCACGATCTCCGCGCAATAGGCGGCGGCATACAGGCCGAGGGCTCCCACCAGGGCCAGGAATTCAGGCGTCAGCGCCAGTCCTCCGTCGATGCCGAACATGCCCGGTTGCGGAGAACTCCAGTGCCAGCCAGCCGCGCTGTCGTACACCGGGCCGGGCAGGGCCAGCCCCGCCTTGCTCAGAAAGCCCAGGGGGCCGATGGCCAGAGGGTGGTCCACATCGGGCAGCAGCGAAGTCAGCGCGAAATACCACAGCAGCACCTGCACCAGCAGCGGGATGTTGCGCGCCACATCGACATAGAGGCGCACGGCGCCGCGCAGCAGCGGATGCCTTGCCACGGCGGCCACGCCCAGCAGCAGGCCCAGCACGGTGGCCAGCGCGAGCGCGGGCACGGCGGCGCGAACCGTGTTGGCCACGCCGGCTGCGACCGCACGCAGGTAGCTGTCGCCGGGCTCGTAGGGCAGCAGCCCTTCGGAGATGGAAAAGCCGGCTGTCTGCTCCAGAAAGCCGAAGCCCCCGGCAATGCCGCGCGCGGCCATGTTGCGGCTGGCGTTGTGCGCCAGCCAGCCCAGCAGCAATATCAGCAGCCAGCCGATGGCGAGCTGCAAGGCCAGCCGGCCCCAGCGTGGCCGGGTGGGGGCCGGTGGCTGCCGTGCCCCGGTGTCGATGGCATTCACGGCTTTCACAGCATCTACAGCGTTCGCGGCGTTCATGGCAGGGTGCCCTCGGCGCGTCAGTTCATCGGCGGCGACATCATCAGGCCGCCCTTGGTGAACAGCGCGTTCTTGCCGCGCGGCACGTTCAGGCCCGACCTGGCGCCCAGGTTGCGCTCATAGCTCTCGCCATAGTTGCCCACGGCCTTGACGATGCGCAGCGCCCATTCCTTGTCCAGCCCCAGCTGCTTGCCCAGGTCGTCGCTCTGGCCCAGGAAACGCTTGACCTGAATGCTGTCGGAGCGGGTCTTGAGCTCGTCGGCATTGGCCTGGGTGATGCCCAGTTCCTCGGCCTCGATCATGGCGTTGAGTGTCCAGCGCACGACGGCGAACCATTCGTCGTCACCGCGGCGCACGGCCGGGCCGGCCGGCTCCTTGGAGATGACTTCGGGCAGGATCACGTAGTCATCGGGGTTGGCCAGCTCCTTGCCGCGCAGCACGGCCAGGGCGCCGAGGTCGCCGGTATAGGCCTGGCAGCGCCCGCTGCTGAAGGCCTGCAGGGCCGCTTCGGGGTTGTCGAACACCACCGCCTTGTAGTTGAGCTTGTGGGCGCGAAAGTACTCCGACAGAGTCTTTTCCGTGGTGGATCCGCTGATCACGCAGATGGTGGCGCCAGAGAGCTGCTTGACGCTGTTCAGGCCGGGTTTCTTCCTGGCCATGAAGCCCTGGCCGTCGTGGAAATTGATGCCCGCCCACATCAGGCCCAGGCCGTTGTCGCGCGTGAAGGTCCAGGTGGTGTTGCGTGCCAGCAGATCGATCTCGCCGGATTGCAGCGCCGTGATGCGTGTCTGGCCGCTGGTGGGGATGAATTTCACCTTGGTGGCGTCGCCCAGGGTGGCAGCCGCCACGGCGCGGCAGAAATCCACGTCCAGCCCGGACCAGTTGCCGCTGCCGTCGGCCAGCGCAAAGCCTGCGCGCCCCGTGTGCACACCGCAGGCCACGGCGCCGCGCTGCTTGATGCCATCCAGTGTCTTGCCTGCGTGGGCCGGCGCGGCAGCGAGCGTGGCCGCGGCGGCCATCGAGGCGAAAAGAAAGCGGAAACGGGCAGGGGCATTCATGCGGAGTCCTTTGCGGCGGGATGGGGGGCCTGGGGTTGCGGCTTGCTCGCCGCAGGTGAAGCGGGGCTGCTGTCCGGTGTCAGGTAGGGAAGCACCGACTCGGACAGTTCGACCAGGCTGCGCACGGCCTGGGGCGTGGCGCGGATGACCTGGGTGGCCAGCGCTTCGACCATGGCCATGGCCGCCAGCACCGACGATGGCAGCAGAGGGTGGGCGGCAGGGGCCAGCAGCACGTAGTCGGCCTGGCCGGTCAGCGGGCTGGTGGCCTCGTCGGTGATGGCGATGGTCAGGGCGCCCCGCTGGCGCGCATGCGCCGTCAGCTCCACCGCTTCGCGTGAGTAGCGCGGCAGCGAGATCGCGATCAGCACGTCCTGCTCCGTCAGCCCTGTCATGCGGCGTACCGCCTGTTCCGATCCGCCTGCGGAGGTCACTTCCACCACCTGCGGCAGATAGGGCTGCAGCGCGTCGGCGCCAAAGGCTGCCACATGGTGGGAGCTGCCAAAGCCCATGAACAGGACGCGCCGCGCGCGGCAGATGCGCTGGGCCAGTTGGTCGAGCAGGCCGGGGTCGCAGGCCTGTGCGGCCGCCTGCAGATTGCGCTGCGTGTGCTCGAAGGCCTGCGCTCCCACGGCGCTTGCGGCAGGCTCGTGCGCCGCGCGCAGCTTGTTCACGGGCTCCAGGGCCTGTTGCAGCTGGCGGCCCAGGTGCAGGCGCAGATCGGCAAAGCCTTCGTAGCCGGCGTGCTTGGCGAAGCGGTTGACGGCAGCCAGGGAGCCTCCGCAGGCATTGGCCACTTCCTCGGCGCTCAGCGTGACGGCCAGGACCGGATGCGCGGCCATCCAGCGGCCGACCCGGGCGACGGCGGGCGAGCCATCGACGCTGG
Organism: Delftia sp. WY8; assembly: GCF_018437695.1. Classification (NCBI taxonomy): domain Bacteria; kingdom Pseudomonadati; phylum Pseudomonadota; class Betaproteobacteria; order Burkholderiales; family Comamonadaceae; genus Delftia; species Delftia sp. WY8. The sequence goes on along the minus strand of NZ_CP049795.1, from coordinate 191,671 downwards.
CGCGCAGCAGTTCCTGTACGGCAGGATGGGGATGGAGTTCCATGAATGAATGAAAGTGAATGGTCTCTTTCATTCATTATTTTTTAGGAATGAAATATTTCATTCAGGGGAAACCCTGAACCGAACGATCCATGCGTTCCGCTGGCTACGTGGGAGTGCGAGGGCGTGAGGGGAGTGGGGGGGAGGGCGGGGCCTCAGGGGCGCACTTGGGCTGGGCCGAAGTGGAGCGCCGTCTTCACGCAGGACGACGCTTGTGGCAGGCGGTCCAATGGGACCGCCTGGTTTTCGAGAACGACTGGAATCAGTCGGACATCGCGGCCGACAGCTGCTCGATCTGCTCGCTCAGTTCCAGCCAGCGTTCCTCCAGGCTGTCGATCTCGTCGTTGCAGGCCTTGAGGCTGCGGCCTGCTTCGGCCATCTCGGCGGGCGAGATGGGCTGGCTCAGCAGGCCCTCCAGCCGCGTGCGTTCGGCCTGCAGCTGGGGCAGGCGCTTGTCCAGCTGTTCCAGTTCCTTCTTGAACGGCCGGGTCTTCTCGGCCATTTGCTGGCGGGCCAGGGCGGCCAGGCGCCGTTGCTCGCGCTGGTCTCCGGCACTGGCGGCCGGCGGCATGGATGGGGCAGCGGGGGCCGGGGCCAGCGCAGCAGCCACGGGGGCCTGCACTGCAGGTGCTGCAGCTGCTGCACCTGCTGCGGGCTCCACCTGCGCTGCCGCCTTGCTGGTGGCCGCAGCCGCCTGTTCGGCCTTGCGGGCTTCCTCGCGCAGGCGGCGGGATTCTTCCAGCAGGTAGCGCTGGTAGTCGTCCAGGTCGCCGTCGAAGGGGCCGACCACGCCACGGCCGACCAGCCAGAAGTCCTCGCAGACCGAGCGCAGCAGGGCGCGGTCGTGGCTGACCAGCATGACGGTGCCGTCGAAGTCGTTGATGGCCATGGCCAGGGCCTCGCGCGTGGCCAGGTCCAGGTGGTTGGTGGGCTCGTCCAGCAGCAGCAGGTTGGGGCGCTGCCAGACGATCATGGCCAGCACCAGGCGCGCCTTCTCGCCGCCGCTCATGCTGCCCACGGCCTGCTTGACCATGTCGCCGCTGAAGTTGAACGTACCCAGGTAGCTGCGCAGGTCCTGCTCGCGCGCCTGCGGGCCGGTGGCGCCGGTGTCCCGTGCCAGGCGGATCATGTGCTCCATCGGGTTTTCGCCGGGGCGCAGCACGTCCAGTTCCTGCTGGGCGAAGTAGCCGATGTTCAGGCCCTTGCCTTCGGTCACGGTGCCGGCCAGGGCCTTCATCTCGCGCGCGATGGTCTTGACCAGGGTGGACTTGCCCTGGCCGTTGGCGCCCAGGATGCCGATGCGCTGGCCCGCCAGCACCGAGCGGTTGACGCCGCGCAGGATGGTGGTCGCCTGGCCTTCGTCGTCCAGGTAGCCGAATGCGGCGTCCGTGATGGCCAGCATGGGGTTGGGCAGGTTGGCCGGCGGCTTGAACTCGAAGGTGAAATCGGCGCTGGCCAGCATGGGCGCGACCTTTTCCATGCGCTCGATCTGCTTGACGCGGCTTTGCGCCTGCTTGGCCTTGGAGGCCTTGGCCTTGAAGCGGTCGATGAATTTTTGCAGGTGGGCGATCTTTTCCTGCTGGCGCTCGAACGAAGCCTGCTGCAGCAGCATCTGCTGGGCGCGCAGTTCCTCGAACTTGCTGTAGTTGCCGCCATAGCGCGTGACCTGCGCGTTTTCGATGTGCAGCGTGGTGTTGGTGATGGCGTCCAGGAATTCGCGGTCATGGCTGATCACGACCAGGGTGCCGGGGTAGCGCTTGAGCCAGGCTTCCAGCCAGACCAGGGCGTCCAGGTCCAAGTGGTTGGTGGGCTCGTCCAGCAGCAGCAGGTCGGAGGGGCACATCAGCGCGCGCGCCAGCTGCAGGCGCATGCGCCAGCCGCCCGAGAAGCTGTTGACGGGGTGCTCCAGCTCGGAGACCTTGAAGCCCAGGCCCAGGATCAGGGCCTGTGCGCGCGGCACGGCGTCGTGCGCGCCGGCATCGGCCAGGTCCACGTGGGCGTGGGCGATGGCCATGCCGTCCTCGCTGGCCTCGGCGGCCGCGAGCTGGGCATTGAGCTCGCTCAGGCGGGTGTCGCCGTCCAGCACGAACTGGGTGGCCGTCTCCGAGGTCTCGGGCATGTTCTGCGCGACCTGGCCCAGGCGCCATTGCGAGGGGATGGAGAACTCTCCGCCGTCCTCGGCCAGGCTGCCGTTGAGCAGGGCGAACAGGCTGGACTTGCCGGCGCCATTGCGTCCGACAAGGCCGACTTTTTCACCGGGGTTGATGGAGACGGAGGTGCTGTCCAGCAGCACGCGGGTGCCGCGGCGCAGGGTAATGTTGCGAAGGCTGATCATGAATGGGCAGGATTATCCCAGCGATTGCGCCAGGGCAGGATTGCCGCCCGCCATGCCCGTGCCCGGCCACGGTGCAAAGCCCTGGTACCAGTCCCTAGATCGGCTGTATGCCCACGCGCTGCATCATGGACTGGGTGAACTGGATCTCGCGCTCGAAGCCCTTGGCATAGGCTTCGGCGCTGGTGATGGCGACCTTGCCGCCTTCCTGCTCCAGCAAGGCGATGACCTTGGGCTGCCTGAGCACCTCCTCCAGCGCCGTGCGCAGCCGCTGGACGATGGCCTCGGGCGTGGCGGCCGGCACGGACACACCGCCCCAGGACGTGAGGTTGACGTCGGGCACGCCCAGCTCGGCCAGGGTCTGCACCTGGGGCAGCTTGGCGTTGCGCTGGGGGCCGGCAATGGCCAGCGGCACCAGCCTGCCCGCCAGCACCTGGGAATAGGCCACGGAAAACAGCGGGGCGCCGAAGGCCACCTGCTGGCCCAGCACGGCATTGACCAGCTCGGACGCGCCCTTGTAGGGCACATGGTTGACCTGCAGGCCCATGCTGGAGGCCAGCATTTCCACGCCCGGGTGCGATGGCGTGCCCACGCCGCCCGATGCATAGTCCAGCGCGCCCGGCCTGGCCTTGGCGCGGGCGGCCAGGTCATCCAGCGTGCGCATCCCCGAGTCGGCATGCACGACGACCAGGATGTCCGAGCGCGACATGCCCAGCACATGGCGGAAGTCCTTGAACACGTCGTAGCCCGGGCTTTTGTACATGCGCATGGCGGCGGCCATGGGCGAGCCCGAGTACAGCAGGGTGTAGCCGTCCGCCGGCGCCTTGGCCACCTGGCGGGCGCCGATGTTGCCGCCCGCGCCGGCGCGGTTGTCTATCACCACGGGCTGGCCCAGCTGGGCCGACAGCGCCTCGGCCACGATGCGCGCGGCCGTGTCGGGGCTGGTGCCGGCCAGGTAGGGCACCACCCATTTGATGGGGCGCGTGGGCCAGACGCTGTCGTGCGCGGAAGCTGTGGCGGCCCAGGGCAGGCCTGCCGCAAGCGATGCGGCGCCTGCAGCCCGCAGGAATTGGCGGCGGTCCTGGCCGCTGCTGGTGATGTGTGGCATGGCTTTGTCTCCTGGTCTTTTGTCTTTTCTGTTTGCTGGGGGAGTGCTGGGGCTGCCGGCCAGCCTCAGGCGCCGGCCCGCTCCAGCAGCTCCTTGGCGATGGTGTTGCGCTGTATCTCGCTGGTGCCCGTGAGCACGCGGTACATGCGCAGCATGCGGAACAGGAATTCCACGCGCCGGCCCTGGACGATGCCTTCGCCGCCATGGATCTGCACGGCGCGGTCGGCAATGCGGAACGCCGTCTCCGAGCAGAACAGCTTGCTCATCGAGGCCTGGGCGCGCGCATCGATGCCGGCGTCGATGGCGCGGGCCGTCTGCACCATCAGTGCGCGCGCGGCCATCCATTCGGTGGCCATGTCGGCCAGCATGTGCTGTATGGACTGGAACTGGGCAATGCTGCGGCCGAATTGCTGGCGCCCCAGCGCATAGTCGCGCGCATCGCGCAGCGCCACCTGCGCCAGCCCCAGCATGGCCGGGCAGTGCAGCAGGCGGTTGACGGTGATGCGGCCCAGCGCCAGGGCCAGGCCCCGGCCCGGCTCGCCGATCAACTGGGCAGCGGGCACGCGGCAGCCGTCGAGCACGATGTCGCCCGTGCTCGATTGACCGGCCATGGTCTTGTAGCCGCTGACCACCTGCACACCCGGTGCATGCAGGTCCACGAAGAAGGCGCTGATCTCGCGTTGCGGGCTGCCCTCGGGCGCGGTCGAGGCCATGAGCACGGCGAAGTCGGCAAACGGCGAGCCCGAGATGAAGCGCTTGCGGCCGTGGAGCACGTAATGGTCGCCTTCCAGCACGGCGCGCGTCTCCAGCGCGCCCGCGTCCGAGCCGGCCGCCGCCTCGGTCAGCGCAAAGCAGATGGACTTTTCGGCGCGTGCCACGGGCAGGATGAACTGCTCCATCTGCAAGGGCGTGGCCTTGCGGATCAGCGCGCCTATGCGCGGCGGGCCGCTGAGTTCGCCCAGCACATGGGGCGCGAAGGGCGATCCCGTGGCGTAGATGGCCTCCTTGACCAGCACCTGGTCGAGCACGGACAGGCCGGCGCCGCCCATGGCCTCGGGCAGGGTCATGCCGTAGAAGCCGCGCGCATGCGACAGCTTCCAGACCTGGCGCAGCAAATCGGTGGAGGCGCTGTTTTCATGGTCCACACCATGCGCGCGGGCGAGGTCGGCCAGTTCGCCGTGGATGAAGGCGTTGAGCGCGTCGATCAGGCCGGCTGCGCGCTCGGAGCCTTCAAAGGGCATTTCCAGCAGGGCAGCGTTGGCGGTGGGGAGTGTGTCTTTGGCGTTCATCTCAGTTCACCTTGCGGGCGTGGTTGGCCCAGTAGGGCGCCTGCACGGCGCGGCGCATGACCTTGCCGTTGGGGTTCTTGGGCAGTTGCTGCACGAATTCGATGTGGCGCGGGCGCTTGAAGCCGCCCAGGCGCTCGGCGCAGAAGCGGTCCAGCGCGGCACTGTCGCCGGCCAGGCCGGGCTTGAGCACGATGTGGGCGGCCACGGCCTCGCCCCATTTGTCGTCGGGGATGGCGAACACGCAGGCATCGGCCACCGAGGCGTGTTCGTAGAGCACGGACTCCACCTCGGACGGATAGACGTTGAAGCCGCCGCTGATGACCATGTCCTTCTTGCGGTCCACGATGTAGACAAAGCCCTGCTCGTCCATGCGGGCCAGGTCGCCCGTGTGGTAGCGGCCGTTTTTGAGCACCTCGGCCGTCAGCTCGGGCGCGCGCCAGTAGCCTGCGAAGACATCGGTGCCGCTGACCACGATCTCGCCGATCTCGCCCTCGGGCACGCGGCGGCCTTCGTCGTCCACCACCTCCACCAGGGATTCCAGGAAGGGCCGGCCGCAGGATGCCAGCCGCTCGGGCCGCGACGCGCGCGCCTGCAGGTGGTCCTGCACCGTCAGGCCGCAGACGCCGGAGGTGGTCTCGCCCGCGCCGTAGCCCTGGGACAGGATGGGGCCGAACACGTCCATGGCCTGCAGGATGCGCGCGGGCGCCATGGGCGCTGCGCCGTAGCCCAGGCGTTGCAGGTCGGGCAGCGGGCGGTAGCGGCCGCCGATCTCGGCCAGCAGCATGTTGATCATGGTGGGCACCATGAAGGTATGGGTGACGCGCCGCGCCTGCATCTCGGCCATGAAGGCGCCCGGCTCGAAGCCCGAGAACAGGTGGATGGTGGCGCCCGTGCACAGCGCCGGCACCATCTGCATGCCCGAGGCGTGGGTGACCGGCCCCACCAGTCCCAGCACATGGCCGGCCTGCATGCCCTCGCCGCGCATCAGGAACTTGCGCAGCTGGGCCAGGCGGTTGCCGAAGGTCTGCATGGCGGCCTTGAGCACGCCCGACGAGCCCGAGGTGTAGTGCAGCACGGCCACCTCGTGCTCGTGCACGTCCACGGGCTGGAAGCGGTCGCTGGCGCGGGCGAGCAGCGCTTCGTAGTTGCTGTCGGCAGGGCCGTCCAGCAGCAGCAGGCGCACGTCGGCAGACTGCAGGTGCGGCTTGAAGGCCTCGGCGCGCGCGGCCGTGGTCACGATGATGGAAGCATCGCTGTTGGCCGCGATATCGCCTACTTCGCGTGGAGACAGGCGTGCGTTGAAGGGCGCCTTGATGAGCCCGGCCTTGTAGCAGGCGATCTCGATCTCCACGATTTCCACGCAATTGGGCAGGTAGATGCCCACGCGGTCGCCGCGGGCCAGCCCCTGGGCAAGCAGGGCGTTCGCCACGCGGTTGGAGCGCTGCTCAAGCTCTGCGTAGCTGATGCTGCGCGTGGCGCTGGTCACCGCAGGTTGCTCGGCATGGGCCCTGCAGCTGCGTGCGACGAGTTCGCCGACATTGGGTATGGGGAGGGAATGGGGGTGGCCTGCGGTGGGCCGGGATGTCTCGTGCATGGCATTCCTTGGCTGAAGCCGCGCGTTTTGCGCGGCGTGCCATGCACTGTTGCAGAAGAGGACCGGGCCGGGGAAATACCGATTAGTGATTCAGTTGCATCAGAAAAATTGATGTCCAGACCAACCCTTGCCGTTTTTGCTGATGACCATCGGACTGCCGCACTACGCTGGGCTGCTGCATCACATCTGCTGCGGATGCTGCCAGCGCGCCTGCCAGAGGCCCGCCGTGATCAGTTGCCGGGCCTGGTCCAGCAGTGCCTGCCGGACCACCTGCAGTGCCGGGTCACCGCCGCGGTTGGCCTGCACGGCCAGGAAGTAGCGGCGCAGCAGCGAGGGCGCCGCGACCTGGGCCACGATCCAGCCGGGCTGGAGGCCCGTGGGCGCCGCCTTGGCGCCCTCGCGCAGCCAGGCGGGCGCATCGCTCAGCGAGCAGGCGGGCGTGAAGGTGAAGCCCGCGCCGCAGTGGTAGAGCGAGCGGATGACGCGGGCGGAATCGTGTTCGTGGACGATGTTCAACCGCAGCTCCCGCGCATCGGCGGCGGCCTCCACGGTCTGGCGGATGGAAAAGCGGCGCGACTGCAGCACCAGCGGCAGCTGGCAGGCATGGGCAAAGTCCATGTGCGGCAGGCCGCCGTCCGGCGCCGGGCGCAGCAGCGGGGCCACGCTGCCATCGCCATCCTGGCCGCAGACGTAGATGGATTCCTCGGCCATGGGCTGCACCTGCAGGTCATGCAGGCTGGCCGTGTCCACAAGAATGGCCAAGTCGGCGCGCCGGTCCAGCATGGCCTTTTGCACCATCAGGCTCAGGTCGTCGAGCACGAAGATGCGTATGCGCGGGTGGCTGTGGCGCAGGCTGGCAATCAGGGGGCCTGCCAGCAGGCTGGTCAGCAAAAAGGGCAGGGCGATGGTGACCGAGCCTTCGGGGCCTTGGGGCAGGCGCTGTATGCGCTCGCGCATGGCATCGGCGTCGGACAGCAGGCGGCGGGCATCCTCGTACAGCTGCGCGCCGGCCGGGGTGGGGGTCACGCCGGCGTGGCTGCGCTCCAGCAGTTGCGCACCCAGCTCGCCTTCCAGCTTCTTGATCTGCGCCGTGAGCGCGGGCTGGGCCACGTACAGCGAGTGCGCGGCGCGCGAGAGGCTGCCAGCCTCCAGCACGGCGATGAAGTAGCGCAGCGCCCGCAGGTCCATCTCAGCCCAGGGGGCGGTAGGTGGGGCGCAGGGCCTCGATATCGCCTTCGGTCCAGGCGCGCAGTGCCTCCTGGGTGATCAGCAGCACCTGCTCGTCGCCCGAGCTGGTGTCCAGCCAGAACACGGGCAGGTCGGGGAAGGCGGCTTCGAAGAAGTCCTTTTCATTGCCGATTTCCAGCACGACCACGCCTTCCTTGGCCAGGCGCGAGGGCAGGTCCTGCAGCAGGCGGCGGATGAAGTCCATGCCGTCGGCACCACCGGCCAGCGCCAGCTCGGGCTCGGCCTGGTATTCGGCAGGCAGGCGCGACATGCTGTCGGCATTCACATAGGGCGGGTTGCACAGCACCAGGTCCCAGGGGCCGGGCAGGGCGGCCAGGCCGTCGCTCTCCAGCAGTTGCACGCGCTCGGCGAGCTCATGGCGGTCCACGTTGATGCGGGCCACGGCCAGCGCGTCGGCCGAGATGTCGGCGCCCGTGACCTCGACCTCGGGCCAGGCCATGGCCGCCAGGCAGGCCAGGCTGCCGTTGCCGGTGCACAGGTCCAGCACGCGGCGCGTGCGGTCGGACAGCCAGCCGTCGATGCTGCCGTCGGCCAGCAGTTCGGCAATGAAGCTGCGCGGCACGATGGCGCGCTCGTCCACGTAGAAGGGCACGCCCTGCAGCCAGGCCTCGCGCGTGAGGTAGGCGGCGGGCTTGCGTGTGCGGATACGCTCTGCGAACAGCTCGGCCACTTCGGCCTGCTGCTCGGCGCTCACCGGCTGGCTGGCCAGGGACTCGGGCGCGCCCGGCGCCAGTTCGCTGTCCAGTGGCAGGCCCAGCTTCCAGAGCGTGAGCCAGGCCGATTCGTCTTCGGCCGTGGCCGTGCCGTGGCCAAAGGCCACGCCGGCCGCAGTGAGCGCCGCGGCGCCCGAGGCCACGAGGTCGGCGATGGTGCTGCCCGAGATGGCGGGAATATTGGCAGGGGTGGGGGCGGATGTCATCGTCGGCTCCTTGGGCGCGCGTTCAGGCGGCCTGCTGGCGCTGCAGCTCCTGGAGCGTGCGGCGGTAAATGTTCTTGAGGGGCTCGATGTCGGCCACCACGATGTGCTCGTCGATCTTGTGGATGCTGGCGTTGGGCGGGCCCACTTCCACGACCTGGCTGCAGATCTGGGCGATGAAGCGGCCGTCGCTGGTGCCGCCCGTGGTGGACAGCTCGGTCTCCAGGCCGGTCTCGGCGCGGATGGCCGCCTGCACGGCGTTCACCAGCGTGCCCGGCGTGGTCAGGAAGGGCTGGCCGCCGATGGTCCAGGCCAGCTCGTACTCCAGTCCATGGCGGTCCAGCACGGCGTGCACGCGCTGCTGCAGCGATTCGGCCGTGGACTCGGTGCAGAAACGGAAGTTGAAGTCGATGGTCACATGGCCGGGGATGACGTTGGATGCGCCCGTGCCGCCATGCATGTTGCTGATCTGCCAGCTGGTGGGCGGGAAGAAGGCGTTGCCCTCGTCCCAGCGCGTGGCGGCCAGTTCGGCCAGGGCCGGCAGGGCCTGGTGGATGGGGTTGCGCGCCAGCTGCGGGTAGGCGATGTGGCCCTGGATGCCCTTGACGGTGAGGCGTCCGCTCATGGTGCCCCGGCGGCCGTTCTTGATCATGTCGCCCGTGCGGTCCACGGAGGTGGGCTCGCCCACGATGCACCAGTCCAGGCGCTCGCCGCGCTCGCGCAGCAGCTCGACCACGACCTTGGTGCCGTCCACCGAAGGGCCTTCCTCGTCGCTGGTCAGCAGCAGGGCAATGTCGAAGGAGGGAGTTGGCGTCTCGGCCAGGAACTCCTCCAGTGCCACGACAAAGGCGGCGATGGAGGTCTTCATGTCGCTGGCGCCGCGGCCGTACAGCTTGCCGTCGCGGTGCGTGGGCACGAAGGGCGGGCTGCTCCACTGCTCCAGGGGGCCGGTGGGCACCACGTCGGTATGACCGGCAAAGACCAGCACGGGCCGGTCGGTGCCTGCGCCGGAGCGCCTGGCCCAGAGATTGCGCACGCGAAAGCTGTCGGGGCCGCTGTCGATGCGCTCGCAGGCAAAGCCCATGGGCAGCAGGGCATCGGCCAGGAGTTCAAGGCAGCCGGCGTCTTCCGGGGTCACGGATGGCAGGCTGATCAGCTGCTCGGTCAGTTGCAAGGTGCGGGACATGGTGGGAAGGTCAAAAAACAAAAAAGTCGGAGGGCCGGCTGGCGCCAGCGTGCTCCGACATTGTGAACGCTGCAGGCCCGGCCGTTCAGTTCGGCTTGACTTCCAGCATGATTTCGGTGAACGAGGGCATGTCGTCCTCTCCGGGCGTGGCCAGTTCGGCGAACTGGCTGGACGGCGCGGCATGGCCGGCCTTGACCACGTCGTTTTCCAGGCGCCACATCAGGTTGGTGGGCGAGTCGGCAAAGGCCAGTCCCTCGGCGCGGTCGATGCGGCCCGAGCGGATCAGCTGGGCCAGCGCCTCTTCAAAGGTCTGCGAGCCTTCGGCCATGGATTTCTCCATGGCCTCCTTGACGCCCGAGAAGTTGCCACGCTCGATGAGGTCGGCGATCAGCTTGGTGTTGAGCATCACCTCGACGGCCGGCATGCGGCCGCCATCCACGGTGCGCACCAGGCGCTGGGAGATCACGCCCTTGAGCGCTGCCGACAGCTCGCCCAGCATGGTCGGCCGGATTTCCTCGGGGAAGAAGGACAGGATGCGGTTGAGCGCGTGGTAGCTGTTGTTGGCGTGTAGCGTGGCAAGGCACAAATGGCCCGACTGCGCAAAGCCCATGGCCGAGGACATGGTCTCGCGGTCGCGGATCTCGCCGATCAGGATCACGTCGGGCGCCTGGCGCAGCGCATTCTTGAGCGCAACCTGCAGCGATGCCGTGTCGGATCCCACTTCGCGCTGGTTGACGATGGAGCGCTTGTTGCGGAACTGGTATTCGATGGGGTCCTCGATGGTGAGGATGTGGCCCGTGAGCTTTTCATTGCGCGCGTCGATCATCGAGGCCAGCGTCGTGCTCTTGCCCGAGCCCGTGGAGCCCACGACCAGCAGCAGGCCGCGCTTTTGCATGATCAGCTCGCCCAGCACGGGCGGCAGGTTCAGCGTGTCCATGGGCGGGATGTGCTGGGCGATGAAGCGGATCACCACGGCGCAGCTGCCGCGCTGGTGCATGGCGCTGACGCGGAAACGCCCCACGCCGCGCAGCGGCACGCCCATGTTGAGCTCGCCCGTCTCGTCCAGCTCCTGCAGGCGCTCGGCCGGCACGATCTCGGCCAGCAGGCTGCGCGGCGCATCGGGCGGCAGCAGCTGGTTGTTGATGGGGACGCATTCGCCGTTGATCTTGATCAGCGCCGGCGCGTTGACCGCCAGGTAGACGTCGGACGCCTGCTTCTCGCCCATCAGGCGCAAAATCCTCTCCATCGTGCCCATGTGTTCCCCCAAATTCGTGTGCTGTAGCTGTTCTTGGATCGTTGTCACGCGCTTTTGACGTGAAACGGGCGTCCGCTGCCTGGTGGCCGGGGACGCCCTCGAGAGTATGCCTTGGTCCATCCCCTGAACAGGGGATGTTTTGGCGCCGCAACCACGCCTTTGGCGCGGTCCGGATGCAGGTCAATCGCGCAGCAGGTCGTTCAGGCTCGTGGTGGAGCGTGTCTTGGCATCGACCTTCTTGACGATGATGGCGGCGTACATGCTGTAGCGGCCGTTGTCCTTGGGCAGGTTCCCCGACACCACCACCGAGCCGGCGGGCACGCGGCCGTAGCTGGTCTCGCCGGTCGCACGGTCATAGATGGGAGTGGACTGGCCGATGTACACGCCCATGGAGATCACCGAGTTCTCTTCCACGATCACGCCTTCGACGATTTCGGAACGCGCGCCGATGAAGCAGTTGTCCTCGATGATGGTCGGGTTGGCCTGCAGCGGCTCCAGCACGCCGCCCAGGCCCACGCCGCCGGACAGGTGCACGTTCTTGCCGACCTGGGCGCAGGAGCCCACGGTGGCCCAGGTGTCGACCATGGTGCCTTCGTCCACGTAGGCGCCGATGTTCACGTAGGAGGGCATCAGGATGGCGCCCTTGGCCACGAAGCTGCCACGGCGGGCCACGGCCGGAGGCACGACGCGCACGCCGGTGGCGGCGATCTCGGCCTCGGTCATGCCGGCGAACTTGGTGGGCACCTTGTCGAAGAAGTTCAGGTCGCCGGACTGCATCAGCACGTTGTCCTTGAGGCGGAAGGACAGCAGCACGGCCTTCTTGATCCACTGGTGCACGGTCCACTGGCCCACGCCTTCGCGCGTGGCCACGCGCAGCTGGCCGTTGTTCAGGGCTTCGATCACGTGGTCCACGGCCTCGGTCACTTCCTTGGGCGCGGCAGCGGGGGAGAGGCTGGCACGGTTGTCCCAGGCGGTGTCGATGATGGATTGCAGCTGTTGCGTCATATGGCTTTGGTGATCAAAGGGTTTGTGAGGAAAGGGGTGGCCAGGCGTGGCTCAGCGCTGGCGTGATTCTATGAATTGTGCAATGCGCTGGGCCGCCTCCAGGCATTCGGCGGTCTCGGCCACCAGGGCCATGCGCACGCGCCCGGCGCCGGGGTTGCGGCCATTGGCCTCGCGCGCCAGGTAGCTGCCGGGCAGCACGGTCACGCCGGTGGCGGCATACAGCTCGCGTGCAAAGTCGGCGTCGTCCAGGCCCAGCGATTCGGGAATGCCGGCCCACAGGTAGAAGCTTGCGTCGGGCAGGCGCACATCCATCACGCGCGCCAGCACGGGGGTGACCTGGTTGAATTTTTCGCGGTACAGGCGGCGGTTTTCCTCGACATGGGCTTCGTCGCCCCAGGCCGCGATGCTGGCCGTCTGCACCACGGGGCTCATGGCGCCGCCGTGGTAGGTGCGGTACAGCAAAAAGGCCTTGATCAGGGCCGCATCGCCCGCCACGAAACCGCTGCGCAGGCCAGGCACGTTGCTGCGCTTGGACAGGCTGGTGAACATCAGCAGGTTCTTGTAGTCCGTGCGGCCCAGGCGCTGCGCGGCTTCCAGTCCGCCCAGGGGAGGCGTGCCGTCGAAGTAGATCTCGCTATAGCACTCGTCGCTGGCAATCACGAAGCCATGGCGGTCGGACAGCGCAAACAGCTTTTCCCATTCGGCCAGCGGCATCACCGCGCCCGTGGGGTTGCCGGGAGAGCACACGAAGATCAGCTGGGTCTTTTCCCACACGTCGGCGGGAACGCTGTCCCAGTCCACCGCGAAATTGCGCGCGGCATCGCTGGGGGCGTAGTACGGCTGGGCGCCGGCCAGCAGGGTGGCGCCTTCGTAGATTTGATAGAACGGGTTGGGGCAGATCACGCGCGCGCCGTCCTGGCTGGCGTCCACCACGACCTGGGTGAAGGAGAACAGGGCCTCGCGCGAGCCGTTGACCGGCAGCACCTGGGCGGCGGCGTCCAGCGCAATGCCGTAGCGCTGGCGCGCCCACTGGGCGCAGGCTTCGCGCAGCGCGGGCTCGCCGGCTGTGGCCGGGTACTTGGCCAGGCCGCCCAGGTCGGCGCTCAGCGCCTGTTCGATGAAGGGCGGCGTGGCATGGCGGGGCTCTCCGATGCCAAGGCTGATGGGGCGCACGCCCGCCGGTGGCTGGACCCCGGCGAACAGTTTGCGAAGACGCTCAAACGGGTAGGGCTGGAGTCGGGAGAGCAGGGGATTCATGGGCTCGCATTATGGATTGATGCGCTTTCGGCATGCCGTTGTCACAGGGGACTGCGGGTCTGCACGCTGGCTTTTTTGCATTCTGTTACCTATTCTGGCATGGTCTCGACTGGGGCCATGCCAACTCGTGTGGCGGGGCCTCGCAAACGGTGAATTCCAGATACCAATGACAAGAGAGGCAGACAGCTATGCAGGCAGGCGCTGGCATGGAAAAAGATGGAAGCAGGCATCGTAAGCATACATCCGGCCCAGGTGCCGGCTTCCTCGTATGCACGGTGTGGGCATTGGCGGGACCGGCGCTGGCGTTGGTGGCCGATTCGATGGGCCTGGGGCCCTGGGTTTGGGCAGCCTTGCTGCTGTGGGCCGGGTTGCTGCTGGGCGGCATGCACAGGCTCTGGTCGCGGGTGATCGGCGAGCGCGAATTGCTGCAGCAGGCCATGCAGGGCATCGCCCAGGGAGACCTGAGCCAGCGCGTGGCCGTGGAGGCTGCGGCCTCCCAGGAGGGCGCAGGCGACGTCCAGACGCCCAAGGCCTTGCTGGGCGGCATGGTGACCTCGCTGTCTGGCATGGTGGCCGATGTGCGCAGCAATGCGGCCCTGGTGGCGCAGGCCGGGCAACAACTGGTGAACGAGCACCAGGCACTGTCCGATCGCACCGAACTGCAGGCCACCAACCTGGCCCAGACCGTGGTCAGCGTGGAGCAGCTCAGCAGCGCCGTGCAGCACAACGCCGACGTGGTGGGCGTGGTCCACCACCAGGCCAGCGCGGTGCGCGGCGCGGCCGATGAAGGCGTGGTGGCCATGGGCCGCGCCGTGGAGTCGGTGGAGACCATTGAAAGCAGCGCCGGCCGCATGCGCGAGATCATCGGTGTGATCGACGGCATTGCGTTTCAGACCAACATCCTGGCGCTGAACGCTGCCGTGGAGGCGGCGCGTGCGGGCGAGCAGGGCCGCGGCTTTGCCGTGGTGGCCAGCGAGGTGCGCTCCCTGGCCGGCCGCTCGGCTGAGGCGGCCCGCGAGATCCGCCACCTGATCGGCGATGCGCTGGCCCAGGTGGAGCACAGCACCGAGTTGATCCGCACGGCCGGACGTGGCATGGAGCGCGTGACCGAAGGCATCCGCCAGGTGGCCGAGCACATGGGCGAGCTCTCGCAATCGACCGGCAGCCAGAGCACGGGCCTGGCCGAGATCAGCCGCGCCGTGCACCAGATCGACGAGATCACCCAGCACAACGCGCAGATGGTGGGCCACGCGCTGGACCAGGCACGCGCGCTGCAGCAGCGCGCGCAGATGCTGTCAGGGGCGGTGTCGCGCTTTCGGCTGCAGCAGGGCACGGCGGAGGAGGCCGTGGCCCTGGTCGAGTCGGCCCTGGGCCTGGCGCGGCGCGGAGTGGCCACCGAGGCACTGCTGGCCGCCGTGAACGACCCCGGCCAGCCCTTCCATGACCGCGATATGTACGTTTTCGCCCTGGCCGCCGACGGCAGCTACCGCGCCTTTGGCGGCAACCCTGCGCGTGTGGGCGTGCGCGTGCAGGAGCTGCCAGGCGTGCGGGGTGAGCAGCTGCTGGCCGACATCATTGCCCAGGCCGAGCGCGGCCCAGGCTGGGTGGAGTACGACTTCAGAAACCCTGCCACGCAACAGGTACAGACCAAGATGTCCTTCGTCTGCAAGCATGGCGGGCTGTACTGGGGATGCGGCGTCTACAAGAGTCTGGCGCTGGCGGCCTAGCCTTGGCCTGGAAGGCAGACTGCCGCCTGGCGGGCTTCACTGGCACGCGTTCGGCGATGAACCGCCGCCCGCGCGCTGGGCACGTGCGCGGGCCAGGATGGCGGCGATGGTGGCCTGCTTGCTCTCGGCCACGGGAGGTGCGGGGCAGGGTGCTTGAGGGCTGGCGTCGTCGGCTGCTGCCTGCTCTGCCTGCGCAAGAGGCGTCGCTGCCCGGCTTGCACTCAAACGCTCGCGCTCCACTTCACGCTCGCGGTGCAGCACATAGCGCTGGCGCGCATGCTCGGCCTGCTGGGGGCTCCAGGCAGACCAGCCTGTGGCCGGGCCGCTGGCGTTGTGCAGTTCGATGCAATCGACCGGACACACGGGAATGCACAGTTCGCATCCCGTGCAGTGGGCTGCGATCACCGTGTGCATGAACTTGTTGGCCCCCAGGATGGCATCCGTGGGGCAGGCCTTGATGCACAGGGTGCAACCGATGCACCAGGCCTCGTCGATCACGGCCACGGTGCGCGGGGCTTCCATGCCGTGCTCGGCGCTCAGCGCAACAATAGGCCGACCCGTCAATGCGGCCAGCCGTTCCACGCCCGCAGCGCCGCCCGGTGGGCACTGGTTGATGCCAGCCTCGCCCGAGGCCACGGCCTGGGCGTAGCTGGCGCAGTCAGGGTAGCCGCAACGCGTGCACTGCGTCTGCGGCAGCGCGGCGTCTATGCGCGCTGCCAGATCGTCGCGGGCGAGCATGGCGGTGGAGGACATGGCGTGGCGGGCTTGCTCGGGAATCAGCCTGCCTGCACCTTGGCGCCACGCTTGCGTGGCTGCTCGGCGGCCGTTGGCGCGTCATCGCTCAGGCTGCTGGCATGGCCTGCAGCGCTGGCGGCGGTGGCGCTCTCGGGCTGGTGGGTGCTGATGAATTCGCGCACCTGCGGATAGACGATCTCTCGCCAGCGGCGGCCGCTGAAAATCCCGTAGTGTCCCGCGCCCGGCACTTCAAGGTGCCTGCGCTGATCCGCGGCAATGCCCGTGCACAGATCGTGCGCAGCCCGCGTCTGGCCGGAGCCGGAGATGTCGTCCAGCTCGCCCTCGATGGTCAGCAGGGCGCTGCCCTTGATGTCCTGCGGGCGCACCAGTTCAACCTTGTCCTCGGGCGAACGCACTTCCCAGGTGCCATGGACCAGCTTGTAGTCCTGGAACACCGTGGCGATGGTCTCGAGGTAGTAGTCGGCATCCATGTCGAGCACGGCGTTGTACTCGTCATAGAACTTGCGGTGGTGCTCGGCGCTGGCGTCGTCACCCTTGATCAGGTCCTTGAAGTAGTCGTAGTGGCTCTTGGCGTGGCGATCCGGGTTCATGGCCACGAAGCCCGAGTACTGCAGGAAGCCGGGGTAGACGCGGCGACCCACGCCCGGATAGCCTTCGGGCACGCGGTAGATCACATTGTTCTCGAACCACTCGAAGCTGCGGTTCTGCGCCAGGTTGTTCACCGAGGTCGGCGAGCGGCGCGCATCGATGGGGCCGCCCATCATGGTCATGGACAGCGGAGGCGTCTCGCCACGGCTGGCCATCAGCGACACGGCCGCCAGCACCGGCACCGTGGGCTGGCAGACGCTGACCACATGGCACTGGCCGTACTTGCCCTGCAGGTAGCGGATGAACTCCTGCACATAGTTCACGTAGTCGTCGAGGTGGAACTCGCCATCGGCCAGCGGCACCAGGCGGGCGTTCTTCCAGTCGGTGATGTAGACCTTGTGGTCGCCCAGCATGCTTTGCACCGTATCGCGCAGCAGCGTGGCGTAGTGGCCCGACAGCGGCGCCACGATCAGCACCACTGGCTGGCTCAGCATGGTCTGCAGTGTCTCGGTGTCGTCGGAGAAGCGCTTGAAGCGGCGCAGCTCGCAAAACGGCTTGTCCACTTCGACCCGCTCGCGGATCGTCACGTCCACGCCGCCGACATCGACGCTGCGCAGGTTGAACTCGGGCTTTTCGTAATCCTTGCCCAGGCGGTAGAACAGGTCGAACCCGGCGGCCATGCGCTGGGACATCGGACCTTGGCTCAGCAGCGAGTGGGGGTTGCTGTAGAGCTTGGCTGCAGCCTGCGCGAAATCGGCAAAGGGCTCGACCATGGCGCGCTGGATTTCGTAGAGCTGATAGAGCATGGATACAAGGGGTTGTTTGGATTTGTTGCAGTGCAATATATCAGCAGCACGCTAAGAAAATTGGTAGTAAAACCCCTCTAATACTGTCGCTTAAGTGATAGCTTGACTGATGGTTGTAAGCTGGCGGCCGCCCAGCCCCCGGCATTCCTGCAATGCAGTGCGGCGCGCTAGGCGGCAAGCGCCGCTTCGGCCGGTTTGGTGCGCGCAAGCCGCATCACCTCTGAAGGCGGCAACTGCTTGAACTGGTGGTTGCTCCACACCTGGCGCCAGCGCCGCGCACCTGCCAGCCCGTTGCGCAACCCCAACATATGGCGGGCTATCGAATACCAGTGCGTGCCGTGCGTGCGCGCCTCTCGCTCCATGTAGGCCACCATCTGCTCCTCGATGGACTCGCGCGTGTGCTCCACGCCAGCATCGCCGTAGTACAGCGCATCCCACGAGGCCAGCCACCAGGGGTTGTGATAGGCCTCACGCCCCACCATCACGCCATCGACCTGCTGCAGCAGCTCCTGCACGGTGGCGTCGGCCTTGATGCCGCCATTGATGGCAATGGTCAGCTGCGGAAAATCCTGCTTGAGCCGGGCCACGATCTCGTAGCGCAGCGGCGGGATCTCGCGGTTTTCCTTGGGAGACAAGCCTTTGAGCCAGGCATTGCGTGCGTGAACGATGAACACGCGGCATCCCGCATCGGCCACCGTGCCCACGAAGTCACGCACGAATTCGTAGCTCCCGTCCTTGTCGATGCCGATGCGGTGCTTCACCGTGACAGGCACGTCCACCACATCCACCATGGCCTTCACGCAATCGGCCACCAGCGGCGCCTCGTTCATCAGGCAGGCGCCAAATGCACCGCGCTGCACCCGCTCGCTGGGGCAGCCGCAGTTCAGATTGATCTCGTCATATCCCCACTGCGCTCCCAACCGCGCAGCCTGCGCCAGATCCGACGGCTCGCTGCCGCCGAGCTGCAACGCCACCGGATGCTCCTCGGCCTCGAACCGCAGATGCCGTGGCACATCACCGTGCAGCAGTGCGCCCGTGGTCACCATCTCGGTATACAGCAGGGTATGGCGGCTCAGCAGTCGGTGCAGGTAGCGGCAGTGCTTGTCAGTCCAGTCCATCATGGGTGCAACGGACATGCGCCACATGCTGGCAGGTGCTTGGTTTTCTACGTTTGTCATTGATCTGATTGGGTTTTTTGCTCTGGCGTCGTTGCCTGGTTCTTCGCCATCCAACCCCGTTTTTGCTGACTTTCTCGCTGGCTTTGCCACATCCTTCATCTGTCGCAAAACAGATGGAACCATCACTTCACGCAAGCGCGCACACGGCTTGCTTGCTCGCTTGCCTGCACCGCACAGATCCGGCTGATGGAGAACGGCACGTTTGTCCACCGCGAAAGCCAGGCCTACCGTCGGAAAGTGCTGGCCAATGAGTGGCTGCGCAGGCGCGAGCACGAGATGGACCAGGAGCACGCTTTTGGCCAGGCGCCAGGCCGTGCACAAGAAAATTTCAGTGGGGGAGCTACTGCGGGATTATGTCAGTGCGGTCAAAAACGTGACTGAGTGGGGCCGTTGCAAAAAGGCCGGCATCGCGCGACTGCAGGCCTCTGGTC
This sequence comes from Delftia sp. WY8, assembly GCF_018437695.1. NCBI lineage: Bacteria > Pseudomonadati > Pseudomonadota > Betaproteobacteria > Burkholderiales > Comamonadaceae > Delftia > Delftia sp. WY8. Next base: position 172,956 of record NZ_CP049795.1, on the reverse strand, counting down.
GGGCCGACCTCCAGGCCGCCAAGCTCACGGTGCAGGATCTGATGGGCCACACCAAGCAGCGGCGCACGGAAGACGACGCCAGCCCGCCGCCGTGCTCAATGACATGGTGTGGCTGCGCCAGGTCTTCCTGCATGCTTCGGCCGCGCGCGGCATTGATGCGCCGCTGCAGGTGCTGGACCGCGCCAGGCTCAAGCTGCTGCGCACTCGGGTGCCCGCCTACGCGGCAGGGCTTCAAGCGTGGCCGACAAGACTGCCTTGAATCCAAATGAGAGCTCTGCCTGGAGCAAATTTCATCCATTGCGCGAAACTGGGGTAATGTTAGCTAGATGTAAGTGAGTGGCGAGAAGCGGATAAATTTGATCTTCATTCATTTGGTGTTGGTAAATAATTTCTATCTGCACATTGCCTTTCGATGGCATATTGGCGAGGCCATGCATCGAATAAGACAAATGGAGGCACGCCAAATGAATGTTAGAGAGAGGCAAGAATCACTCGCTCCGCAATCGCGGTTGCAAGCATTGATGGTTGATTGCGAGGTGGAAGATTTTTCAGGGTTGGGCCTGTTGCTCGGTCAGGCTGGATATGATATGCGAATGGCGGCAAGTGCGCCGGAAGCGTTGGCTGAGTTTGCTGGTGGACGAATTGACTTGTTGATATGCAATACGCGTGTAATTGACAAGGATGGTGGGCAGTGGCTGGAAAATCTCGTTGGGCAGTCCCCTGATCTGTTCGTGATTTTTCTTTCGGAATGCAGTCCCGTGGCAATTACGAAAGGCCTTGGTCGGTTGCTGGGCTTGCACCGCCATATAGTCAAACCTTGGAATAGTGAGCAATTTTTGGCTGTCATTGAGCAACTGAATGATCAAAAAATTACACGCTATGAGAATATTCGGCTAGAGCAAAAAAATAGAGCGCTGACGAAGGAGTTGGCAGAACTAAATGCAGCTGTTGAGCTGACTGCCCATGAGCATGACGACGAATTGTTGGAGGCGCATAGGAAACTTAAAAAAAGCTTCGTCGCATCGATCCGAATGTTTTCAAATCTGCTTGAGTGGCGAGGGGGGATACTTGCCGGACATTCAAGACGCGTTGCGGATCTAACCCGCCGAACCGCAAGTATTATGCAGCTAAGTGAAGCAGAGCAGCAGAATGCTTTTGTCGCTGCGCTCATTCATGATATCGCTCATATTACTCTTCCCGATGGGATGTTAAGCAAGCCCGTCCCAAGTTTAAGTCATGAGGAACTGGATAAGTATAGAAACCATAGCAGTTTGGGAGAGCAACTGCTTCTGTCGATAGATGATGCGCATCTTGTCGCTACTCTCGTCAGGTCTCACCATGAGCGATTCGATGGAGCAGGTTACCCTGATGGCCTAAAGGGGAAGGATATTCCAATAGGTGCTCGCATAATAGCGGTTGCTGATTTTTACGATGACCTGATGGTGGGGCATTTGAGCAGTAAGCCGCTAACTTGCGCAGAGGCAAGAACGCTCATTTCGCATAGTAGAGGAGCACAATTTGATCCAGAGGTTGTGGATGCTTTCTTGCAAATTGTGATTCAGGCGACCCCTGCTCCCGACCCGGCTCCAATTAATGTCCCCTGTTCGGAACTGAGGCCAGGGATGACTTTAGCTCAAGACTTCGTATCGAGGGAAGGCTTGGTCTTGCTTACAGCAGGTCGAGTTTTGACGCCAGAGTTGATGCGCAGAATGCAATTGCGTGTTGATCTTGGTCGAAAGTTTCCAATTCGTGCTGTAGCGACGGCTGTTTGATTGGATTGAATAATTATTTTGGTCTGGACTTGATCCAGTTTTTTATAGCCTTCGCTCTCTGGTTGTTTTTGAGAATTTGAGTAGAATTTCTCCATTGGTTGTAATTGCTTGTTTTTCTGATATGTCAGCTATAAGTGAAGGCGGTACTTCTGTTGAATACAGCTTGTTTTTGCTTATTCTATATAAAATCCTCGTTTTTCCGACTATGAATTCATCTCCTTTGATTATTCCTATATACCGGCCATTTTTTGTATAGGCTTTCCACCATCCGCCTTCGATCATTTTATGCCTCGCTGTGCTGTGATTTATTATTGGCGCCACCATGCCAATTCTTGAGCATGAAATGTTATTATGAAAGCCGCCCGATATTTCAATTGATGCAAAATTTGACAAAGTAATTGATTTTGATAATTTATTATCAAAATCGCGCCTGGCAAGAGTAATATCTGGATATACGTGGAAACACGGATGGTCACTTGGCGTAAATCTCGACGTCGTGCCTACCAAGGCTGCCACCTTCGGCAGGATGAGCAAGGAACACATGCAGGCGCCGCAGTGGGAGCGCATCAAGTGGGATTGCTGGAGCCGGTCCTCGCTGCGCGTCCGTAGGACTCTCGCCACCGGAATCTTGCCCAGGGACCGACAGCCTGCAGCCTGTTGCTGGCACACCATGACAGCTCTGAAGCAACAGGAGCAATGAATGGCGATTTCAGAAAAGATCCAGGACCTGCGCAAGTGGGACGACTCTCGCAAGGGATTCACGGGAGAGCATTGGCTGGTGCTCGGTGCCGGCCTCTTGGCGCTGCGCCATGCCCGGCGTGCGGAAAGTGGCATGGGCCGCCTTGTGAGTGGTGCGCTGGGCACGGCATTGATAGCGCGCGCGGCCACGGGCCGCGACGGTGTATTGGGAACGGCAGGACGATTGGCTGCAAAGCCCACCCTGGCCGAGCGCCTGCTGATCGCCGCGCGCCGCCTGTAGACGCCCGGACAAAGGAAAGGCCCGCAGTTGCGGGCCTTGCTTTTTCAGGTCAGGCCTGCATCAGCGCTGGCGGCGCATGCGGCGCATGCCGAATATTGCCAGCAGGGCAGACATCAGGATGGCGCCCCATTCGCTGAGCGTGGGAACGGCTGCTGCGCCGCCTGTTGGGGCTGCTGCCAGCACGGGCACGAGCGGATCGGCGATCACGCCCGCCGCAGGGTTGGTGTCACCAGCGCCGTTGTCCGTGATGGTGTAGGTCACCGTGGTGCGCGCGCTGTCCACGATCACGTTCAGCGCGGTCGCAGGGTCAAACCAGCCGCCGACACCATCGGGCTTGCGGAACTGCACGCCTTCGGGGAGAGCGCTGGGATAGGTGAGAGTCATCGTCACAGATCCGGTGCAGTTTTCGGCGCTGAAAGCGAATTGTCCGCTGGGCGCTTGCAGGTTCGGTGGGGTGGAGGTCACAGGTCCGAAGCCGCCGCCAGGTTGCAGCGTGCAAGTGGTGCCGCCGCCGGACATCGTGGCAGACGGTATGCCGGTCATGCCAGGCACGCTGCCGGGCGCGCTCACCAGTTGCAGTTTGCGTGGCGTGGCTTGTGTGCTTGCAGAGGCTGCACCGGTTGTCCCGTTGGAGGCTGCGACCGTGAAGTTATAGGTGAAGCCATTGCTCAGGCCAGCCACGACGATGGGGGATGTCGTTCCTTGCTGAGTGATCACGCCAGGCGCACCGGGCACGGCCACGGGGGTCGCGATCACGGTATAGCCTGTGATGGGCGCGCCGCCATTGGAAGCAGGTGCAGTGAAGGTTACCGTAGCCTGCCCGTCGTCTGCAGCGATGTTGCCGATGGTGGGGGCTCCGGGTGCCGCTGCATTCACCATGAAGGTTTGAGACACCTGTGATGCAGGCAGGTAGCTTGCGTTACCACTTTGGTTCGCATCAACGGTGCAAGAGCCTGTGTTCACAAAAGTCAGCGTGCCGCCCGTGGTGACCGTGCACACCGCAGTTGTGTTTGCGCTGAAGGCCACCGGCAGGCTGGAGCTGGCCGTCGCGGTCAGTGTTGGCGTTGTGCCGAAAGTTTGGTCGCCGGGGTTTGGGAACGTGATGTTCTGGTTTTGCTGTCCATTCACCAGTACGCCGGTCGTGGCGCCTACGTTCGCCAAATTCAGCACAACGTTGGCGCCACCGCTCGTCATCGTGCTCCCGTTGAGATCGATAGCGGTTCCTAACGACACTCCATTTGCGTCAACATCACCTGGCTGCACGGTATATATGAAGGTCAGGGCGGAGCTGTTGCTGCCACCGACGAAGTTCGCTTGCCGCAGAGTTGAACCAATCGTCAAAGGAATTGAGGGCGTGCCGCCAGCTGTGACGGTCACGGGAGCGCTGTAGGTCACAGTGAACTGCAGGCTCTGTCCAGCACTATAGGTTCCGTCGGGGGGGACGCTTACTGATTGCACTGAGGCGGCAGGAGCTACAAGCGTGTAGCTCAGCGTGGTTTGGCAGGCTTTGGAGTCTGTGATGGTCACCGAATATTGACCGGGAGCCAGTCCTGTCGCGGTTGCCGCTGCGCCACCGGAGGGGGTCCATGAGTAAGTGTAGCCAGGAGTCCCCCCTGTCGCGACAACTGTTGCGCTACCGTTGTTGCCTCCAACGGGATTGATATGCGACTGTGTGCCTGACAATGTTTCGGGCTGTCCAACGGTCGTAGACGCTGTTCCTTGCAGGCCGTTATTGTCAGTAACCGTAACTGTATAGGTGCCTGCTATGAGCCCTGTTGCGGTAGCGTTTGTGCCTCCAGAGGGACTCCATGAGTAGGTGAAGGGCGCAACACCGTTCTGGGTGATTTGGGCAGTGGCCGTGCCGTTGTTTGCCCCGTTACAAGAGGCATCGGTGTGGGACGCGGACAAGGTCAGCTGTGCGCTTGCAGAGCCGGTGTAGGTGACAAGAGCAAAGATGCCGCCTAGCACCCATGTGCGGAAAACCCCAGAAGACATGTTGTTCCCTTACTTTGGAGATCGGCGCAATCTCTCTAGCTCTGTTTGCTGAACTTTTGTTTGATGACCAAACGCGCTGCAAATTGTATGAATTTGTGTATATTGTGTCTATCACTGAAACTTGGTAGTTACTCCGGCTAGGCGGCCTGGCCCTGCGGTGGTCGTCCCAAGCCTGCCAGCTTCGAGGGATGAGCACGGAATACAGGCAGTTTCCGCAGTGGGAACGCATCAAGCTGGACTACAGGGCCGGCATCAAGGGCCTGAGGCAGATCGCAGCAGAGCAGAACATCAGCCAGGGGGGCGATCCGCAAGGCGCTGAGCGTGATGACTGGAGCTGGGTGCTGTCGGAGCGCATCCAGGACAAGGCCGAGCAGTCGGTACGCAAGGAGGCAGTACGCAGCGAGGTCTGCGCGGAACGCAGGGCGTCCGAGCGGCCCACGGCCCTTGTGCGCTCACCGCGACGGCCAAGAAATACGGCAGGACTGAGAGCCATTATTCGAACTCTTCGGCGCCCGAGGAATGATCGTTTCTGAATGGCAGGCTTCGCTTGAGAATAGATCCGCAGGTGGTGATGACTGGACAAAGCGTCAACTTCCGGAGGGTGCTCTGAGGCTATATTCCGTCTGCGGGAAGCTGCGTTCGTAACTTGAACGCATGCGCCTGGGAGGGCGTTTCATGCGTGCGCCTGAAGCTGTGTCAAGGCTTGCGATAAATATTCAGAGGAAATTGGCAATGGGTATCGCTTTTCGTCAGACTGAAATCAACATCAAGATTGCCAAGAAGCAAGGCAAGGAGATTTCCAAGCTTCTGCAGGACAAGGGATGGATTGCAGAGGATATGCCGTTGGATGCCGCAATGGCAGCTATTGGCTGGCATGGAAAATATCAAAAAACTCTGCTGATAATTGATGAGATTGATGTTGATAAAATAACCAAACAGGTATCCGAACAGTTCGAGGCTCTGGCTTCTTTTGTGCGAGATGGAAGCTTCGTCCGCTTTGAATCAGAGGAGAGCAGTAAAGACTACGCTCTATGTGTTTTCGAAGGGGGCAAGGCTCATGGCTATGGATGGTTGGGAACCCATGAAAAGACCGCAGTGGTTGCCGCCATCGGAACTGTGCCCAGCGGTCCATGGAATGAGTATATTCATGACGAATCGCCTTCCCGAGAGAAGCTGACAGATCACCGCTATTGGGCGGTGATGGCCTGGAAAATGGCTGAGTACATTCAGTTCATTGCTCAGAGTTCCAATAGCTTCAGCGCCAAAGATAAGGAACAAGCTTATTGGATCATCCGCGCTGGTGAGGCCGCCAGAACCACTTTACTGGGGACGCGTCCTTTGCTCGTTCAGGATATTCAGATGTATGAGAAGGATGTGAGTCAGATTCCGCGGCTCATTGCAAGCGACTTGCATGAGGTGAAACTGCGCTGGTTAAAAGGGCCGCGTAAGAAGTTAGCAGCGTTGGATTTTGACATCAATGCTGGTGAATTGCAGGCGCTCCTCCGCTACCGTGATACATTTGCGCCGACGAAAGAGTTCTTGGTTGATGGACAGGAGGGTGTATATCAACCGGAAGTGCTTGAATTCTTAGAATGCCTGCGTGATGCGTCTTGGTTTCAGCAGCTTTGCAAGCTGGCGAAGGATGGCGATAAACGTACGGAGGTCATTCTGGAGTTTCACGGGTGGATGTCCGATGTAATGGAAACTGCCGATCTGAAGGAGCTTTTGTTTAAACTGCATTGGATTGCCTCCGCTGACAAGGGAAGCGCTGCCCTCGTTCCTGGTGTGAGCAGTGAAGAGATTTCTTCGTATATGGCTGGCGAAATCTACAACGCAATGCAGAGAATCAGCCAACTGGCCGCAATAAAGTAGGATGGCGGAGAGGCTGCTTTTGTCGGTGAAAGCACTTTGCTATCAACCAGCCTTGCGAAGCCTTGGCTCGCATGCGCCAGCACTGTCTTGCCAAGACTGACAGCCTCGAGGGAGTTCCGTCCGCGAGGTAGTGCATACCGCAGACCCCCTAAAGCGCCGCCGATGGCGGCATTGACCTGTTCGAGCTTGGCGTTATCTCCATCAATGTACCTCATGATGGGCGGCGGCGATGGCCCTGCTAAACGCGATCAAGTGAGACCGTGAATCAGAAGATGGATTAGCGATGCGCCTCCGGAATCGGGAACGGCAGAGCCCGTCCGCTGGAATTAATGCTGCGGATTCTTGCGCCAAACGCGAATGTTTTCTTGGTTGAAAAACTCAATCATTAATTTTTTGTTTCTGTTGACAATGATTGACACTTTCAATCATTTCACTTGTGCGCACCTTGCGCTCAGGTTCAACGGAACTTGTCTGATGAAGTTTTCCCTTTGGCGATGTCTGGGTGGAGCAGGCTTGGCCCTCATGCTGTCCTCCAACGCAGCGGCCCAGTGGTCCTATCCACCGGGCAGCTCTCTGGTTGTCCCGCCGGGCGGGGCCGTGGACCTGTCCTGCTCTGCGCTGGACATGCAAGGAACCCTGGACCTGGGAGGCGCGCTGACCGTCGATTCTTCGGCTACGTTCGCAAGTACCGCCGCCATCACCAACAGTGGCGGAACGCTGTCGGTGGGTGGTGACCTGCAGATCAACGGATCACTGAATGCCGGCAACAACACGATCGAGCTGCGCGACGGCTGCGATCCGGGCAACACCAGCCAGCTCAGCGGCACCCTGGTCGTGCAGAACCTGACCATCAGGAGCAGCACGGGCCGCACCTTTGTGCTGCCTGTCGGGGCAAATATCACCGTGCTCGGGACGCTGACCGTCGAGGGAGTGCCTGGTCAGCCTGTGGTGCTGCAGGCTGCCAGCGGCACTGCGGTCATCAACCTGGGGCCCGGTGCGACGGTGGTACGCACCAATGCGACGGTTCCGCCCACTGTGCAGATCGGTGCAGGTCCCGGCCCATCGGCTGCGGCCATTCCCACACTGAGCGAGTATGGGTTGGTCCTTCTCTCTGTGCTCATGGGACTGGCGCTTTGGCGTCAGCGCCGCACTGCACAACGTTAGCCACTACACATTCAGACCATGAAAACCATGAAATTCACGCTGCGCTCTGTCTCTTTCGCCGCGGCCATCGTCTTGAGCGGCGCTGCAGTGGCGGCTCCTGGCGGCGCCGACATCACCATCACACCACCGGCCAATGGTGGATTCGTCATCAAGAACAATGCAGGCAATGCAGAGCGGCTCCGGGTGATGGAAACAGGCGATGTATATCTGCCCAACCTGTCCAATACAACGGAGGCTGGCAGCGTGGCCTGCTATGACGACGCGACGGGGCGGCTGGGCAAGTGCGCAGCAGGCGCGATTGTGGGGAACCCGGGTCCAACGGGAGCAACCGGAGCGACCGGTGCCACAGGACCGGCGGGCGCGACCGGAGCCACCGGCCAGGCAGGACCGGCGGGCCCCACAGGTCCGATTGGCATTCAAGGCCCAGCGGGCCAGACAGGCGCTCAAGGCCCCATTGGTGCCACGGGCCTTCAAGGTCCGACGGGGGCGCAGGGTGATATTGGCTTGCCTGGTCCCACAGGTCCCGCAGGCCCTGCAGGCGCATCGGGTGGTAAAGCCATCATGAGCAGCAGCGCGAAAGGCATGGCGTTGACAACGATTGCGGGCGGCTTGCCCGGCAACGTTGCGGTCTTGCCGATGAATGGCTACGTTCCTGCTGCTGCAATGCAAAGTCTTATTGGTGGAAACCTAGACCTTACAGCACAGCAAGCAGCAGATGGAGTACCTCAATCATTTCCAGCTGATGGTGTGATAACTGGATTGACTGCGCAAATCCAGAACACCAGTGCATTGAGTTTGGTTGGAACTACTATCTCATTGCAGGCGCAACTTTATACATCCGTGGGTAATGTATTTTCGCCAGTGCCAGGAGCGGTATGCACAATGGCTCCTAGTTATACGGGGATTCTTACTATAGGTACTATTTCGAGCTGCATTGTTACTGGGTTGAGTATTCCTGTTACGTCTGGTACAAGAGGGGTTTTTGTAATTTCAGCAAATGCTTTTGGTCTTACTTTGGTAAATACTGTGAATGTCGTAGGGGGGGCATCGCTTGTAATGCAATAAAAGCCTTGTTTTAGTATTCACTGTGCTCTCAGATGCTGAAAAGTGTCTGAGAGTTTTTATTGAAAATTTCCTAAAAAGATTTCGATAATATTGCCGGGGTGTGGTTTTGATGAGAGAAGACAACGGGAACGTGTCGGAGCCGCACACAGGTCGACGATATTCCGGACAAGTGGCTAGGTACTGCAGTAGAGGAATGCTGCGCTGGAGGCATCAGCGAATCGTCACTACTGGGATATCTGCGTGGGCCAAGCCCGGAGCAAGCAGCTAACGAGCTATACGGTCCTTTTGCCTCGACTTGTCGATGCGTCTTTCTGCTGAAAGGCTTCTGAGCTTGCTAGGTCTGCCCCTCATCGGTCGGCACATTCAGACAGCCGGATCTAAGCACAATTAGAAGCGCAACTGAGCGAGCGATGCTGCATAGTTGCTACAGATGGTCGGGGGTATTCCTCTAAGTTACTGTCAGATAATGATTCTCTTCAAAGGTCAATTCAGTCCATCCTGGGCGCAACGGACATGCGCCACATGTTGGCGGGTGCTTGGGATTCGCGGTGTGTCATTGCTTCGATTGAAGTTTCTGCTGCGCATGCGCTTTTGTGCTTTGCACCATCGCACGCCTGTCTTTGCTTGCAGGTGACAGGTGAACTGCAGCCATGCATCGCGCGGTTCCGATCCCTAAGAAGGCGGCCAATCCATCTGTCGCCAGCCTGGGCAGGATGGTCGCCGTGCGGCGGCAGCGGCGCCGTAGAGGACGGTGGCCGCCGGTTCGGTCAAGGAGCAGGGCGCAGGCAATCCTAAATTGTGTTAGGGAGGGTAAAGACGTGGCCTGTCCGGGGCTGGCTGGACTGGGTCATGGTGCAAAGCCGCTCAACAGAGGTGCGGCGCGGTTATCAGGTAAGCAAGGATGGCAGTGCACACACAAGCCAAGGCAACCATCAGTCCCAGCCACATGCCTTTGCGGGCGAGCATTGCCTCGTCCTTTGCACGGGCGGCCTCATTACGGTAGAAGGCGGCTTCTTTTTGCGCTTCCATCGCGCGATTTCGTTCTGCCCGCAGTGCAGCTTCCGAAGCTATCGCGCTGCGCCTGGCGTACTCGGTTCTTTTGTCTTCGCGCTCTTCCTGTTCCCTTCGCCGCCCCTCCAGCATGTGGCTGAACGGCGTCGATCCTGTTATTTGTTGGCGGGGTGGGGTATCTACCCCGCTGGGTCGTACTTTGAGCAGTATGGGTTGAATTGGAGTACTTTTTTTGGTGGGGCTGTCTGGTGTTTTTTGAGTTTTTATCTCGTTATCTGGTGTATTTTTGGAGATGGGATTTTCTGAAACCTTGATATTGATTTTAGGGTTTGATGTGGTTGGTGTAGATTTGCTGATTTTCGCGTTGAACTCTATGAGGGGGATCCCTGGTGAAACATGGGTTTCCCGGGTCTTATTGTTTGCATGGCTGGAGGGCTTTGAATTTTTTGATGCGATATAGGAATGGTTTGATATTTGGTCAGGAGTTTTTACTCCATGCGGGTAGGAATGGAGAAACGAAGCATATTCAAAGCCACCTGAAGCCTGCTGCTGGAATAGATTGATATCTTTCGGCGGTGATGGTGATTGCGATGAGCCTTTTGAGCTTGATGTTGCCGATTGGAGGTCAGGTTCCGGAAGGCTCTGTGGCGATTGGGCAGTTTCATTCCCGAGAATTTCTTCAGGCGACAAGGCAGAGATGCTTGCATTCAAGGCCGCTCTCATCCTGTCCAGGGCTTTGTGATCACGTCCTGCGATGGATCCACTCGGGCCTGCGGCCTGTAAGCTGAGATCAGCAGGAGGAGTGGGGCTCTGCCCAAGATGATTTTTGGGCATGTTGCTTTCCGATTCTCTGTCTTCTTGCAACTTTTTCGGATCTGTCATTGCTCTCTCACGGTCTCAGATGTGATCAGGCTATTGTGTCATCCCGGCCGCTTGGGCCTATGCCTCTGCAAGGCAATGAAGCACTTGCCGGTCATCCTTGTCCTTGGCGCAGTCAACGGGCCTGCGGCGCCCTTGACGGCATCAATACTCGGTGTTTCTGAACTTGGCAGCCGACGCAATGACGATGTGCCAATAGCACCTCACTCGTCCGCGTTGTTTCTGCCCGGCCCCTTCACCGGCCCACGCCCTTGCCCAGCGACAGTATTTCGCTCGCATGGACGATGGCCTGGGCGATGTCTTCCACCGAGCTGCGCCGGCTCATGGCCTGGGCGCGGATCATGTCGTAGGCCTGGTCTTCGTTGATCTGGTGGGTCTGCATGAGGATGGCCTTGGCTTCGGCCACGCGGCGCTGGCCCAGCAGCTTGGCCTGGAGCTTGGCGATGCGCTGCTGCTGCTGGCGTGATTCCTTGTGGTTTCTGCGCGCCAGCACCAGGGTGGACAGCAGGCCGAAGGAGCGGATGGGCGTGGGCAGGATGGCCTGCACTTGCAGTTCCAGCACGGCGGAGACGATGGTGGGGTTCTCGTAGTTGACCACGGCGATGGCGGTGGGCGGGCTCTCTCCCTCGCCCTGGGTCCAGGTGTAGTTCAACTGCAGGTGGTCGGGGCGAACGGCCAGGAAGACCACGTCCGTGCCTTCGGGCAGGCTGGGCTGGGGCGGCCAGATGGCCTGGACCTGGCAGCCTATGCGCTGCAGTTGCTGGGCCAGCAGTCGGCCGTCCGCGTCGTCGGGGTGGACGACGGCAATGCGCAGCTGGCGCAGTTCCTTGAGCTGGGGCGAGGTGGCGCGCAGCAGCGGCTTTCTTTCCAGCAGCGGCCGGCCTGTGGCAGCGCTGCCGGTTTCCTTGTTCGGTGCGGCATCCACGCTCAGTTCTCCAGGGCACCGAGGCTGGCAGTCCAGTCGCCCAGTGAATGGGTCACCAAATAGGGGTCGGGCGAGACGGCCCGGGTGGCTTGGCGCACGATGGTGAAGCCGCCTTGGGCATTGGCGCGGCCCACGCGCGGGTACAGCCAGGTGTGGTGGTTGCCGGGATCGAGCCGGATGCGGCCCTGGGGCGCGTCGAACTCGCTGCCCAGCAGATGGGGCAGCAGATCGCCGATGCGGTCGCTGCCGGCCTGGCGGAAGGCGTTGGCGAACAGGTGCATCTGAAAGTAGGCGGCTTCCCAGCACAGGTTGGGCCTGCAGTCGTCGCCCAGGCGCTGGCGCAGCCGGGCCAGGCAGCGCGCATTGGCCGGTGAATCGATGGACTGGAAGTAGGGCGCGGCCGTGAAGTGGCCGGCCGCCACGTCGGCACCCATCTGGGCGATCTCGGCCTCGGAGGTGGTGAGGCTGGCAATCGGCATGGTCTGCGGGTTGAAACCCGCATCGGCATAGGCGCGGTAGAGGCTGGCCGTGGAGTCGCCGACCACGGTGGAGAAGATGAAGTCCGGCTGCCTTGCGCGGATGTCCTGCATGATGGCCGCGTAGTCGCGCTCGGTGGCGTCCAGCGGCAGGTAGTGTTCGCCCAGCTTGTCGCTGCCCGGGTGCTGCATGACCAGCTCGCCCATGATGCGGTTGGACTCGTAGGGATAGATGTAGTCCGAGCCGATGAGGTAGACCCGCGCGCCGAAGCTGCTGGTCATGTAGTCGGCCAGCTGCACGCTGTTCTGGTTGGGCGCGGCGCCGGTGTAGATGACATTGCCCGAGAACTCGAAGCCTTCGTAGAGCGTCGGATAGAACAGCAGCCGGTTCCACTTCTCGACGATGGGGATGACGGCCTTGCGGCTGCTGGACATGTAGCAGCCGAAGATGACGTTGATGCCGTCGCGCACGATGAGCTGCTCGGCCAGGGCCGCATAGCGGGCCGGCGTGGAGGCCGGGTCGTAGCGCACGGCGACCAGTTCACGCCCCAGCAGGCCGCCCGACTCGTTGATTTCGTCGATGGCCAGCTGCGCGCCCTGCAGCTGGGACTGGCCGATGGTCGATGTGGTGCCGGTGGCCGAGTAAAGAATGCCGACTCTGACGGGGTCGTTCATGGGTTCCTTGTATGCCAGGTGCTGGCGTGCGTTCTTTGCAGGCTTCAGGTTAATCGAGATTTCCGTGGCGCTTGCCGTGGTCAGCGGCCGGCTGCGAGCCTTGCGCCCATCTGGGACAGCCGCCTTGGCAGATGCCGCGCGTCGTCGGCAATGCCGTAGTTGCGCCCGCCAAAGATGTGGCGCACATAGCCGTCGGCCTGGCTGTCCACGGCCAGGCAACTGATGCGTATGCCTGCGGCGCGGGCCTGCTGCACGGCGTGGCGCGCGTCTTCGATCAGGTAGCGGTCGTCATGCACGTCGATGTCGGCGGGTGCTCCATCGGTGATCACCAGCAGATGGCGCTGGCCGGCAGGCTCGGCCGCCAGCAGGCTGCTGGCGTGGCGCAGGGCGGCGCCCAGGCGTGTGGAATGGCGCCCCTGCAGTGCCTGCAACCGGGTGGCCGCTGCTGCGGCAAAGGGTTGGCCGAAGTCCAGCAGGCGCAGGTAGCGGACCTCGGCGCGCGTGTTGGACGAGAAGGCGTGGATGGCCAGGCGGTCCACGCCGGTCCTGCGGCCTGCACGCGATTCGGCCAGCATGAGGGCCGCCTGTTTCTCCAGCTCCAGCAGGCTGGCGCCGTGGGGGCCGGGCGTGTTGACCGATTCGGAAGCGTCCATCAGCACGAGCACGCTGGTGGGGCGCGGGCCTTTGCCGGCCCGCATGAAAAGGCGAGGTTCCGGTCGCAGGTTCAGGCGGCGGTCCACCTGGACCTCGATGGCGGCATTGAAGTCCAGGTCGTCGCCTTCCCACTGGCGGCGCAGGCGCTGGCGCCGGTCCAGCTGGCGTGCGGGCGGCAGCGGCAGGGGCGGCAGTGCCTGCAGTCGGGAGGTGGCGCCATTGCCCGGCCTTGCTTCGGACTGCCATGCGGGCAGGGTGTCGATGACGGTGCACCAGTCCGTCTTCAGGCGCTCCGACCTGCGGTCCCATTCGGGATAGCTGTGGCGCGACAGTTCCAGGCCTGGGTCCAGGTCCAGCGACTGGCCTTCCTGGGCATCGGACTGCTGTCCTGCGCCGGCCGATGGAGGCGGAGCCCCGCGCGCAGCGTTCTGCTGCAGCGCGAGTGTGTCTTCCTCGCCCTGGGGCGACTCCGGATGCTGCCAGAGATAGCTGTTGTCATCACGGTAGGTGCTGGGCACGGCATGGTGCTGCGGGTCCATGCGCACGCGCATCTGGCCCAGGTCGTTGGCCAGGATGGAGGCAATGGCCCGGAATGCGGCGTAGTCCTCCAGGCCATGGCGCGTGGCGGTGTCCTCGAACAGGTCACGGGCCTTGTGGATCCAGTGGTTGCCGTCCATACGGCCTGGCCACAGCAGCATGCGGTCCAGCCGGGCCATGAAGGCGGCAAAGCCCAGGTCGGATGGGTCGGGCTCGGGCGCGATGCAGGCCTCGAACCAGCGGCGCACGCCAGGGTGCTGCAGGCACAGCAGCCGCTCCACGCGCGCATCTTCCAGTGCGCCCACCACGGCCTGGCCCATGGGCTTGAGGGCGCTGCTGTACTGGCGGGCGGGCGAAAAGCGCAGGTGGGCTGCGGCATGGGCCATCGTCGCTGCGTGCAGGTGTGCCTGAATGGGCAAGTTGGCGGGAATCAGCAGCCGGGCAGGCTGGCTGATCAGCACGGCGCGCGGCGGCAGGGCGTGGGCCTGGCCCGGCGCCGGGGCACTGGCCGGCGTCCTGGCCAGCGCCTGCACGGCGACAGGCTGGCGCGCGAGGCCGCTGGCCAGCAGGCCCAGCGTGTGCAGCAGACGGGACTCTTCGGGCAAGGCAGCGGAGACGATGGCCATGGCGCGCGGCCCTCAGGCGCCGAACTCGGCTTCGACCAGCTGGCGCAGCGCGGCGGCGGTGTCGGGGTCGTCGGTCAGGGCGCTGGTGATGGTCATGTCGCAGCTGTCATGCACCGAGACGCCGTCGCGCATCAGCAGGCCCGCGTAGATCAGCATGCGGGTGGAGGCGCCTTCATCCAGGCCCCGGTGGCGCAGTTCGCGCGTGCTGCGTGCCAGGCTGACCAGGCTGCGAGCGGTGGCCGGGGCAATGCCGGTCTCGTGGGCCACGATGTCCGCCTCGATCTCGGGCGCCGGGTAGTCGAAGTCCAGGGCCGCGAAGCGCTGGCGCGTCGATGGCTTCATGTCCTTGGCGCTGCTCTGGTAGCCGGGGTTGTAGGAGACCACCAGCTGGAAGTCGGGATGGGCATGCACCACCTCGCCCTTCTTGTCCAGCGGCAGGGCGCGGCGCGCATCGGTCAGCGGGTGAATGACGACCGTGGTGTCCTGGCGGGCCTCCACCACTTCGTCCAGGTAGCAGATGCCGCCGTGGCGCACGGCCAGGGTCAGCGGGCCGTCGTGCCAGGCCGTGCCGTCGGCATCCAGCAGGTAGCGGCCCACCAGGTCGGAGGCCGTCATGTCCTCGTTGCAGGCCAGCGTGACCAGGGGGCGCTTGAGCGCCCACGCCATGTACTCCACAAAGCGCGTCTTGCCGCAGCCCGTGGGGCCCTTGAGGATGAGCGGCATGCGGTGCTGGTAGGCCTGCCGGTACAGCTGCACTTCGCGGCCCGAAGGGCGGTAGAAGGGCTCTTCCTCGATGCGGTAGGCCGCCAGCGGGTCGGCGGCCTGGCTGGCAGGAGCGTGCAGCGGGCCTGTGGTTGTTGTCGTGCTCATCTTCACTCTTCACCTTTCCGTGTTCATGGGCGGGCCTGCCCCCGGGCCTGCAGGCTCGGAGGCAGGACGCTGTCAGCGGTGTTTGGGCGCCTCGTGCGGAATGCCTTCGATGGGGCATTCGGGCGTGCCTACGGTGGTGCGCGTGAAGGACTCCACCATCTCGCGCGTGCCCTCGGGATCGTTGACCCACTGGCTGTAGAAGTTGTAGGGGCAGGCGGCCACGCCCTTGTCGCCGTCGCCGGAGTTGATGGTGCCGGTGTAGCCGCGGTGCACGAGCTTGAACAGATGGTTCTGAGACTGGCCGTTCTTGCGCGCATCGCGGATCAGGTGCTTGGACAGTTCGGCGTACTGGATGCCCATCTCCTCCTCGCCGGTCTCGCCCAGGGTGCGGCCGTCGAAGCCGATGATGGCCGAGTGCCCGAAGTACGAGTACACGCCGTCGAAGCCCGCCGCATTGGCCACGGCCACGTAGCAGTTGTTCATGAAGGCCATGGCCTTGGAGACCATGATCTGCTGCTCCTTGGCCGGGTACATGTAGCCCTGGCAGCGCACGACGAGCTCGGCGCCGCGCATGGCGCAGTCGCGCCAGATCTCGGGGTAGTTGCCGTCGTCGCAGATGATGAGGCTGATCTTCAGGCCCTTGGGGCCCTCGCTCACATAGGTGCAGTCGCCCGGGTACCAGCCCTCGATGGGCACCCAGGGCATGATCTTGCGGTACTTCTGCACGATCTCGCCCTGGTTGTTCATGAGGATCAGGGTGTTGTAGGGCGCCTTGTTAGGGTGCTCCTCATGGCGCTCGCCGGTCAGCGAGAACACGCCCCAGACATTGGCCCTGCGGCAGGCGTCGGCGAAGATTTCTGTCTCTTCGCCCGGGATGGCGCTGGCCGTGTCGTACATCTCCTTGGCGTCGTACATGATGCCGTGCGTGGAGTACTCGGGAAAGATCACCAGGTCCATGCCCGGCAGGCCGCGCTTCATGCCTACCAGCATGTCCGCGATCTTGCGGCAGTTGTCCAGCACCTCGGCCTTGGTGTGCAGGCGCGGCATCTTGTAGTTGACCACTGCCACGCCGACGCAATCGTTGCTGCTGGAAATATCTCCGTGTCTCATGCTGCTGCTCCTGAAGGGGTTGAGGGGGCGGCGTGCGGCATCGCTGCCCCTTCGATTCCCGGCCAACAAAAAAAGGCCCGAACCGCTCCAGGTCAGGGAGCGGTTCGGGCCTTGTTGCCCGACATCGGCGCTGGCAGCTTTGGCAGCGGATGTCGTCTTGTCGGTGATGCGGGAATGAACCGGGGCGATGCCTTATCGCCGTGCATGCATTGTTGCCATGCACCCGCCCCGCGCATATACGTCATATGCCGGTTGTGGCGGGCGCGATGCCGTGGTATTTCCCGCGCGCGCTCTGCGCCCTGGTCCCTCAGAAGGACCCGAACATGGTGCCGAGCGTGATCACCAGCACCAGGGCCAGCAGGGGCGCGCCTATGGTCATGATGGCGATGTTGCCGTACGACTGGCGGTGCGTGAGGCCGCAGATGGACAGCAGCGTGATGATGGCGCCGCTGTGCGGCAGGGTGTCGAAGCAGCCGGCCGCCATCACGGCCACGCGGTGCAGCAGCTCGGGGCTGATGCCCAGCTGGGCGGCCATGGCCAGGTAGTCCTTGCCCAGCGTGGACAGCGCAATCGACAGGCCGCCGGACGACGACCCCGTGATGCCCGCCAGCACGTTCATGGCCACGGCCTCGGAGATCAGCGGGTTGTGGGGCGCCACGTTGAGCACGGCCTCGCGGATGATGGCAAAGCCGGCCAGGCTCGCGATGACGGCGCCGTAGCCCACTTCCGAGGCGGTGTTGAAGATGGGCAGCATGGAGCCCAGCACGCCCTTGTTCACCGACTCCTTGAGATTGCGCCAGCGGCCCAGGCCCAGCAGCACCAGTGCGGCGCAGGCCACGGCCAGGGACAGGATCAGCGCCCACAGGCCCGTCTGCTTGGCCGGGTTCACGGCAGGAAAACGGTCCTTGAGGAAGCCGAAATCCATTTGCGGGAACACGCCGTAGGTCAGCAGCGCGTTGACCGCGATCACCAGCACCAGCGGCAGCAGGGCCAGCAGCAGCGGCAGGTCCCGGCGGCTGTGCAGGGCGGGGTCGCTTTCGTCATGCAGGCCCTGCTCGACAGCGTCGTCATGATCGCCGTAGCCTTCGCCCGCCACGCGTGCCTTGGCCGCGCGCGACTGCAGCCACCACAGGCCCAGGGCCAGCATGGTCATGCCGCCGATGATGCCCAGGCCCGGCGCCGCGAACACGTTCGTGCCGTAGTAGGGAATGGGAATGGCGTTCTGGATGGACGGCGTGCCCGGCAGCGCCGTCATGGTGAAGGTGAACGAGCCCAGCGCGATGGTGGGCGGTATCAGCCGCTTGGGCACATGGGCCGCGCGGAACAGCGACTTGGCAATCGGATAGATGGCAAAGGCCACCACGAACAGCGACACGCCGCCATAGGTGAGCACGGCGCAGGCCAGCACCACGGTGAGGATGGCGTGCTTCTCGCCCAGCACGCGCATGATCCAGTGCGATATCGCGGTGGCCGCGCCCGAGTCGGCCATCAACTGGCCGAACAGCGCGCCCAGCAGGAACACGGGGAAGAACTGCAGCATGTAGTTGCCCAGGGCGCCCATGAAGGTGCTGGTGTACAGCGGCAGCATGTGGCCCAGGTCGCCGGACAGCAGCACGGCCACGGCAGCCATCAGGGGTGCCAGCAGCAGCACGGAGATGCCTCGATAGGCCAGGAACATCAGTCCCGCCAGTGAAATCACGATTGCCAGGGTACTCAAATCGTCTCCAGTCCAGTAGTTCTAGTCAAAAAGACAGAATAAAGGTGGATGGATGACAATTTGGCGTAATTGGCGTGCTTTGTAGATGACTTGGCGCAATATGTCGCCACGTTTACCCGTGTTCCCAGGCATTGGCGTGCGATTGCTGCCCCAGACGCCGGTGCTGGCCGGGGGCGTTTCCGACCCGGCCTGTGTGTGCCGTGAACAGCGCTTGATCAGCGCCTGATCACGGGGTTTTCGCCGGGGGAGTTTGCCCGCCGCTTCGCGCACGATGAATCGTTGTGGATGTATCGGCTCTGGGTGTGGCCCGGTGCTCTGCCATGCTTGCGTGTCCGTCACGCCACAGCATTTTTTGCATGGCAGAAAACGCAGGGGCTCCAAGCCGTTTCCCTGTGAAAACAGGGCCTGAATGCCGCTGTAAAACCCTAAGTCTTCTACAAGACTTAAAAAATCCGGCAGGTTCCGCTTAGAATTTTGTATTGTGGGATCGCATTGCAGAAAACGCCGGGGCAGCATGCTGGCGCGACGGGGCATTGCGTGACGGTCCTACAGCGTCAGGCTGCACCGGCCCGTTTCCCCTAGCGGATGCCCGGTTCGACGGCCTGCGGCGCGACCCCTACCTTTTTCACTACCTGAGACAAGAGATGAGCACGCAGCAACCCACCATCATCTACACCCTGACCGATGAGGCCCCGCGCCTGGCCACCAGTGCCTTCCTGCCTGTGGTGCGCGCCTTTGCAGCACCCGCCGGCGTGAATGTCGAGACCGCCGACATCTCCGTGGCCCACCGCATCCTGGGTGAGTTCTCCGAATTCCTGGCCGAAGACCAGCGCGTGGCCCACACCCTGTCCGAGCTCGGCAAGAAGACGCTGGAGCCCGATGTCA
Organism: Delftia sp. WY8; assembly: GCF_018437695.1. Classification (NCBI taxonomy): domain Bacteria; kingdom Pseudomonadati; phylum Pseudomonadota; class Betaproteobacteria; order Burkholderiales; family Comamonadaceae; genus Delftia; species Delftia sp. WY8. The sequence goes on along the minus strand of NZ_CP049795.1, from coordinate 153,744 downwards.
ACATCATCAAGCTGCCCAACATCAGCGCCTCCGTGGCCCAGCTGACGGCTGCCATCAAGGAGCTGCAGGGCAAGGGCTACGCACTGCCCGACTACCCCGAGAACCCGACCAACGACCAGGAAAAGGACATCAAGGCACGCTACGGCAAGTGCCTGGGCTCGGCCGTGAACCCCGTGCTGCGTGAAGGCAACTCCGACCGCCGCGCTCCCGCCGCCGTCAAGAACTACGCCAAGAAGCACCCGCACTCCATGGGCGAGTGGAAGCAGTGGTCGCAAACCCATGTCTCGCACATGGAGCACGGCGACTTCTACCACGGCGAAAAGTCCATGACCCTGGACAAGGCCCGCGACGTCAAGATGGAGCTGACCACCAAGAGCGGCAAGACCGTGGTGCTCAAGCCCAAGGTCGCGCTGCAGGCCGGCGAGATCATCGACTCCATGTTCATGAGCAAGAAGGCGCTGTGCGACTTCTACGAAAAGGAACTGGACGACTGCCGCGACGCCGGCATCCTGTTCTCGCTGCACGTCAAGGCCACGATGATGAAGGTCTCGCACCCCATCGTGTTCGGCCACTGCGTGAGGATCTACTACAAGGAAGCCTTCGAGAAGCACGGCAAGCTGTTCGACGAGCTGGGCGTGAACGTCAACAACGGCATGTCCACGCTGTACGAGAAGATCGAGACGCTGCCCGCCTCGCTGCGCGAAGAGATCATCCGTGACCTGCACGCCTGCCAGGAACACCGTCCGGCGCTGGCCATGGTGGACTCGGCCAAGGGCATCACCAACTTCCACTCGCCCAACGACGTGATCGTTGACGCGTCCATGCCCGCCATGATCCGCCAGGGCGGCAAGATGTGGGGCGCCGACGGCAAGCCCTACGACTGCAAGGCCGTGATGCCCGAGTCCACCTTTGCCCGCATCTACCAGGAGATGATCAACTTCTGCAAGTGGCACGGCAACTTCGACCCCAAGACCATGGGCACCGTGCCCAACGTGGGCCTGATGGCGCAAAAGGCCGAAGAGTACGGCTCGCACGACAAGACCTTCGAGATCGAGGAAGACGGCGTTGCCAACATCGTCGATCTGGCCACCGGCGAAGTGCTGATGAGCCAGAACGTGGAGCAGGGCGACATCTGGCGCATGTGCCAGGTCAAGGACGCTCCCATCCGCGACTGGGTCAAGCTGGCCGTCACGCGTGCCCGCAACTCCGGCATGCCTGCCGTGTTCTGGCTGGACCCCTATCGTCCGCACGAGGCCGAGCTGATCAAGAAGGTCAACACCTACCTGAAGGACTACGACACCACGGGCCTGGAAATTCACATCCTGTCCCAGGTCCGAGCCATGCGCTACACGCTGGAGCGCGTGGCCCGCGGCCTGGACACCATCTCGGTGACCGGCAACATCCTGCGCGACTACCTGACCGACCTGTTCCCCATCATGGAACTGGGCACCTCGGCCAAGATGCTGTCCATCGTGCCCCTGATGGCCGGCGGCGGCATGTACGAAACGGGCGCCGGCGGCTCGGCTCCCAAGCACGTGCAGCAGCTGGTGGAGGAAAACCACCTGCGCTGGGATTCGCTGGGCGAGTTCCTGGCACTGGCCGTGTCGCTGGAAGACCTGGGCATCAAGAACGACAACGCCCGCGCCAAGCTGCTGGCCAAGACCCTGGATGAAGCTACGGGCAAGCTGCTGGACGAAGACAAGTCGCCTTCGCGCCGCACCGGCGAGCTGGACAACCGTGGCAGCCAGTTCTACATCGCCCTGTATTGGGCACAGGCCCTGGCGGCGCAGACGGAAGATGCCGAACTGGCCTCCAAGTTCGCTTCGCTGGCCAAGCAACTGGCCGACAACGAGTCCAAGATCATCGAAGAGCTGCGCACCGTGCAGGGCAAGGCCGTGGACATCGGTGGCTACTACATGCCCGACGTGGCCAAGATGGATGCCGTGATGCGCCCCAGCGCCACCTTCAACGCCGCCATCGACGCGCTGCGGTAAGCCACTTCGCCTTTGCCGGGGCCAGACCCCGGCAGGCTTGAAGCATGACCGGCCGGCCCGCAAGGGCGGCCGGTTTTTTCATGCCGACATCGGCAGAAAACCGCAGGCGAAAAAAAACCGGCCCAGAGAGCCGGTTTTCTTGGAATTGGACGCTATCAGTAGCGACCGCCGCCGTGGCCGCCATTGCCATAGCCGACGTCGGCACGCTTGCCTGCATAGCCTTGCGGGCTGTAGCCACCCGAGCTGCGGCCTTCTTCGCGAGGACGCGCCAGGTTCACGACAATCGAGCGTCCGTCCACGGACATGCCGTGCAGGCCGGTGATGGCGGCCTGGGCGACTTCGGCAGAAGCCATCTCCACAAAACCGAAGCCCTTGGAGCGGCCGGTTTCGCGGTCCATCATGACCTTGGCGGAAGCCACGCTGCCGAATTCGGCGAAGTTGCTTTCCAGGCTGGAGTCGGTCACGGAGTAGGGCAGATTGCCCACGTAGATTTTGGTGGTCATAGGAAAACCTCTTTGCTTAGATGTGCGCAAACGGGCGCACCGTTGGAATGCAGGCGGAGGACTGTGCAATCCGCCGCAGGAAATGGATAGGGGTTCGCAGCAAGCGGGCCATCAGCACGCAGGCGGGTGCTGCATGCAGGTCTGAAGCCAGCCTTGGGTGACGGCAAACAGCCGTGCCGCTTCGCTGGAGGCGAATGCCTTGTCGAAACGGAATACGCGGCAGTAGCTGCCGTTGCCCTGGGAGCGATGGACCGAGAAGGAGGCACGGAAGCGGCCGCAGTCGGTCGGGTGTGTCGAGGGCGAGACGACGTACTTGCCCATGGGAATGCCGGTGTTTGAAATGTGGTTCAGTCAGGTTCGCAGCCTTGAAAAGGCCTGCGTGAGCATCTAGGAACTCGGTTGGCTGCAGCTCTACAGACCAACTGGGCGACAAAGGTCGCGAAACACATCCTGCAGGAAGCGGCTGGCAAGCCGTTGCGCGGGAGATGTGGTTGCCGACTCAGGTACTGGGTACGGGTCTCGACAACGGTGCTGACTATATCCTGTTGAATATTTAAACGCAACTTAATATTCTTTTTAATTGTAAAAACCTGCCTGACAGCCGTTGTTTTGTTATGTTATAACGTCACAATTCTGATGTGGCGCAACATCGCCAACCGTTTTCTGGAACAGGAAATCACCATGCCCACCCCTTTGACCGCCAACCAGCAACGGGTGCTCGACGCCCTGCGCCAGGCCGGTGCACCGCGCACGGCCTATGCACTGCTCGACCAGCTGCGTGACCACGGGCTGAGCGCCCCCACGCAGGTCTACCGCGCGCTGGACAAGCTGGCCGAGCAGGGCGTGGTCCACCGCCTGGAGTCGTTGAACGCCTATGTGTGCTGCTCGCACCCGGATGAGGGCAGCCATGACTTCTCGGCCTTTGCGATCTGCGACAGCTGCGGGCAGGTGGACGAGTTTGTCGACGACGCGCTCAACCGCTGCCTGGGCAGCTGGGCGCACGGCCATGCGTTCGCGCTGGCCCATTCGAACATCGAACTGCATGGCAAGTGCTCTGCCTGCACTGCGCTGCACGCCTGAGGCCCTGCCTGCCGCACGCGGCTGCAGTGCCAGCAGCGTGCTCCCTTTCCCTGCTTGAGAGATTCCATGATGCATACCGTAGCGCCGGTTCAGCCGCCGCATGCCCGATTGCCGGTGACCGTACTGTCGGGCTTTCTGGGCGCGGGCAAGACCACCTTGCTCAACCACATCCTGCACAACCGCGAAGGGCGGCGCGTGGCCGTCATCGTCAACGACATGTCCGAAGTCAACATCGACGCGGCCCTGGTGCGTGATGGCGGGGCCGACCTGTCGCGCACCGACGAAAAACTGGTGGAGATGAGCAACGGCTGCATCTGCTGCACGCTGCGCGAGGACCTGCTGGTGGAGGTGGCACGGCTGGCGGGCGAGGGCCGCTTCGACCAGCTGGTCATCGAGTCCACGGGCATCTCCGAGCCGCTGCCGGTGGCCGAGACCTTCACCTTCGCGGGCGAGGACGGACGCAGCTTGGGCGATGTGGCGCGGCTGGACACCATGGTGACCGTGGTCGATGCCTTCAACTTTCTGCACGACTATGGCTCGCGTGACAGCCTGCGCTCGCGCGGCGAATCGCTGGGCGAGGAGGACCGCCGCACCGTGGTCGATCTGCTGATCGAGCAGGTGGAGTTCTGCGATGTGATCGTGCTCAACAAGATCGACCTGGTCACCGATGAGGACTGCAGCCGGCTCATGGCCATCCTGCGCGGGCTCAACCCGCGTGCCAGGCTGGAGATCGCCTCCTTCGGCCAGCTGCCGCTGGATCGCGTGCTCGATACGGGGCTGTTCGATTTCGAGGAGGCCTCCAGGGCGCCGGGCTGGCTGCAGCAGTTGCGTGGCACGCACCAGCCCGAGACCGAGGCCTATGGCGTTGCCAGCTTTGTCTACCGCGCCCGCCGCCCCTTTCATCCCCGGCGCTTCTTCGGCCTGGTGCAAAGCGAATGGCCGGGCGTGGTGCGCTCCAAGGGGTTTTTCTGGCTGGCCAGCCATCCGGCGCTGGCCGGCTCCTGGTCGCAGGCCGGCGCCGTGGCCCGCCATGGCCCGGCCGGGCACTGGTGGGCCGCCGTGGAGGCCGAGCGCTGGCCGCGCGACCCCGAAAGCGTGCAGCGCATCCTGGACAAATGGGTCGATGGCGTGGGCGACGCGCGCCAGGAACTGGTGCTGATCGGCATGGGCATGGACGAGCAGGCGCTGCGCGCACGCCTGGACGAATGCCTGCTGACCGATGCGGAAATGGCCATGGGCCCGCAGGCCTGGACGCAGTGGGACAACCCCTTTCCCGGATGGAACTGATGCCCGGCCGGTACCGAGCCGGCCCTGAGTCGGCCCTGAGCCGACATTGAACGCTTGCTGCGCCGCCCTCGCGGGCGCGGCCCCTGGAGCCCCGAATGCTTGCACCTCTTCCCGATGTTTCCCTGACCGATCCCGCACCCAGCCTCAGCCCGCTGCAATGGGTGGGCATGCAGGGCATAGACCTGCCCGTGACCGTGGCCGAGCCCGGCTACTGGCGCGAGCTGCATGCGCGCGCCGATGTGCAGGTCGATCTTCCTGCGGCCCATGTCAAGGGCATACACATGTCCCGGCTGTACCGGCAACTGGACAGCCTGGCCGAGGAATCCGCGCTGTCTGCCCTGGCGCTGCGCCATGCGCTGCAGGCCATGATCGACAGCCACCTGGACTGCCAAAGCCGCAGCGCCCGGCTGCGCCTGTCGCTGGACCTGCTGACCCAGCGGCCCGCCCTGGTCACCCACGATCTGTCGGGCTGGAAGTCCTATCCCGTGCGCCTGGACGCCACGCTGGCGCAGGGCGTGTTCCAGCTGCGGCTGCAGGTGGGCGTGGGCTATTCCTCGACCTGCCCCTGCTCGGCGGCACTGTCGCGCCAGTTGCTGGAGCAGGGATTTTTGCAGGCCTTTGCGGGCGAGCCGCTGGTGGAGCCGGACCAGGTGGCTTCCTGGCTGCGCCGGCACGGCACGCTGGCCACGGCACACAGCCAGCGCAGCGAGGCCCAGGTCAGCGTGGACCTGGCCTGTGATGCGCCCGACCTGGGCATCCTGCCCCTGATCGCCCGCGTGGAGCAGGCGCTGGGCACGCCCGTGCAGACCGCCGTCAAGCGCGCCGACGAGCAGGCCTTTGCCGCGCTCAACGGCCGCAACCTGATGTTTGTCGAGGATGCGGCGCGCCGCATACAGGCCGCGCTGGAAGGCAGCTACGCCCAGCCGCGCGTGCATGTGCGCCACATGGAGAGCCTGCATCCGCACGACGCCGTGTCCTGGGCATGACCCGCGAGCCGGCCCCCGTTTGTCTACAACCCAAGGAGTTTTCCATGCAAGTGCTCTCGTCCCTCAAGGAAGCCAAGCTGCGCCATCGAGACTGCCAGGTGGTGCGCCGCCGCGGCCGCATCTACGTCATCTGCAAGAGCAACCCGCGCTTCAAGGCCCGCCAGGGCGGCGCAAAAAACAGGCGCAAGGGATGATCCGCAAGAACCCGCGCGGCGACCTGCCGCGCATCCATGCCAGCGCATTCGTGGACCCCACGGCCATCCTGTGCGGACTGGTGATCGTGGAGGAGAACGTCTTCATCGGCCCCTATGCGGTGATCCGTGCCGACGAGATGGATGCGGACGGCCACATCGACCCCATCGTGATCGGTGCCCACTCCAACATCCAGGACGGGGTGGTGATCCACTCCAAGTCGGGCGCGCGCGTCAGCGTGGGGCAGCACACCTCGATCGCCCATCGCGCCATCGTCCACGGGCCCTGCACCGTGGGCAATGGCGTGTTCATCGGCTTCAACAGCGTGCTGTTCAACTGCGTGGTCGATGACGGCTGCGTGGTGCGCTACAACGCCGTGGTCGATGGATGCCACCTGCCGCCAGGCTTTTATGTGCCATCCACCGCGCGCATAGGCCCGGAGACCGACCTGTCCACGCTGGCCCAGGTGCCCGCCGATGCCAGCGATTTCTCCGAGGACGTGGTCCGCACCAACAACGAACTGGTGCGCGGCTACAAGGCCATCCACAATGAGTTCTGACCGGCCGGGAGGGCTGCATGTCCGATTCCGCTGACCTCAAGAACCTGGGGCTGAAGGCCACGCTGGCGCGACTGTGGGTGCTGGACATCTTTCGCCACGGGGCCGACCGGCATCTGGCGGCGGAGGAGGTCTATCGCCAGCTGCATGACCAGGGCCGGGGCACCAGCCTGGCCACGGTCTACCGCGTGCTGGCGCAGCTGGAGCAGGCCGGGCTGCTGCGGCACCAGCGCTTTGCGGCGGGCAAGGCGGTCTATGAACTCGACGACGGCGAGCACCATGACCACCTGATCTGCACACGCTGCGGCCTGGTGCAGGAGTTCCACGATGCCGTGATCGAGCAGCGCCAGAAGCTGCTGGCGCGCTCGCATGGCTTTGCCATCGTGGAGCACTCCCACATCCTCTACGGGCGCTGCATCAAGCCCGACTGCGAGCGGCTGGCGGGCCGGCAGGCGCCTACCTCTCCTTGAGGCTGCGCTGCGCACGCTCGCAGATGCGGCGCGTGGCTGGCACGGGCGATTCCTGGAGCCAACGCGCACACAGGGCGCGCACCCAGTCGGGCCGGCTCTTGGCCGCGTCGTTGAGCCAGTTGGCCACCGAGTCCTGCACATAGGGCGAGGCATCGGCGCGCAGCCGCTGCAAAAGGGGCAGGGCGATCTCCGGCTGCTGCTTGAGCGCCGCGATATGGCTGCACCAGACGCCGCGCGGCCGCAGGGCCTCGCTGGCGAAACGGCGCAGGCGGTCGGAGGGCCGCCTTGTCCACCGGGACAACTCGGCCACGGCCTGCGGCAGATCGCTGGCCAGATGCGGGCGCACGCCCATCCACGACCATTCGCGCACGCCGAAATGCGAGTCATCGGCCAGCGGCTGCACCAGCTCCAGGCGTTGGCTCAGGGTCAGGCCCGGCTGCGCACCGGCCATGAAGCAGGCCCAGCCGCGCACCGTGTCAGAGCGGTGCGTGAGGCAGCGCTGCCAGCCGGCCTGGCCCAGCGCCTGCCACAGCAGGCCGCCAATGCACTCCATGCGTTTGAGAATGCCCAACTGGCCCAGCGCCTGCGCCGTGTCCTCCAGTTGCGGCCACGCGTCGGGAAAGACGGCCTGCAGCAGCCGGGCCTGGTCCACGGCCAGGCTTTCGGTCAGCGTGGCGGTCTCGATCTCGCCCAGGGACAGGGCCTGCAGCAGTTCGGGAGTGATATCGACTTTGCGGTTGGCGCCCTTGCGCCGGGGGGCGGGCGCCTTCATGCGCTGGCCTCCAAGCCTGCGGCGGCCTTGGCCAGCAGCTTTCCCAACTGGCCGCGTTCGGCGGGCGACAGGTTGGAAAACAGGCCGGCGATCCATTGGCTGTGCCGGGCAAACAGCTTGCGCGCCAGCTGGCGGCCCTTGGCGGTGAGCTGCACGCGCAGCGCGCGGCGGTCGGCCGGGTCGGGCAGGCGCTCGGCCAGGGCCTCGCGTTCCAGGCCGTCCAGCAGGCCGGTCACGGTGGCGCGGGTGATGCCGGCTTGCTCGGCCAGGTGGTTGGGGGCCAGCCCTTCGCTGGCGGATTCCAGCAGGAACAGCAGCACGAAGCGCCCTTCGGACAGGCCGTGCGGCGCCAGCAGCGCGGCGCAGTCACGGTCGATGCGCGCAGCCAGGGACAGGGTCTGGAAGCACAGCCGCATGCTGTCCACGTCGTCCAGCTTGCGGCGCTCGGCCTCGGCCAGCAGGGCCTGGTATTTCTGTTCGAGTTGCATGTGGCAAGCATACAGTATGGCGGCTAACCATGTGGCTGCGCCTCCAGGCAAGCAGTGGCCTGTGCGCGATGGCTGCGCTTGCGGCCCAGCCTGCGCACGCCTATGACCACGCCCGTGGCGCTCATCAGCAGGCCGCCCAGGCTGAAGGCCAGCAGCAGCCCATCCCACAGCGGCCGGCGCTGCAGCAGCGGCAGCCAGTCCCAGCTGTGCAGCATGGCGAACAGCCAGCGCTTGAGGCGCTGGATGCCGTCCAGCCGGCCCAGCACCTGGCCCGTGTGCGGGTCGATGTGCACCCAGCTGGCCGCAGCATCGCCAAAGACCACGCGCAGAACGGGCAGGGGCTTGTCATGGCCGCCCATCATGGTGTGCTCGGCGCGCTCGTACCAGTACAGGTCGTGCGCGGTCAGCCATTCGCTGCGCAGCACGGGTGCGTCGATCAGCACGGCCGCGCGGTCCAGTAGGGCCTCGCGTGAGTGGGCTGCGGGCGCTGCGCTGGCGCTGTCCAGCACCAGGGGCGTGCCGGCTGCGGGCTGGGCCAGCACCTCGGTGAGGCCTGCGGTGCGCAGCCAGCGCAGTTCGCGCACGGGACCGCCCGCCGCGGCGATCAGCGACTGCGGCGTGGCGTCGTCCCCGGTCAGGCGCAGCGGGCCCTGCTGCCACCGGGCCATGTGCAGTGGCGGCGTGCCCGTGTCGAACAGGCGCCAGGGGTTCATGGACATCAGGCCGCTGAAGATCCAGGCCAGCGTGGTCAGCGCGAACAGCAGGCCCGCCACATGGTGCCAGCGCATGGCGCGGCCCGGGTACGGCGTGCGCAGGCCGCTGCGGTAGGGCTGCCTGAACCGCCAGCGCATCACCCCGACCACGGTGCCGGTGATGGCCACGGCAATGCCGACCAGCGACAGCACGTTGACGATGTCGGCCCAGGCGCCATCAAAGGCATTGCCCCGGAACATGTACAGCCAGTGCAGCCAGGCGCCCAGGTAGTTCCAGCCGCGCTCGGTGCGCGTGGCATCGCGCACCACCTCGGCCGTCGTGCCGGAGATGTACAGCAGCGTGCCATCTGCATCGTCCATCTGCACGCGGTGCAGGGGGCGGTGGATGTCCAGCGCGCGCGAGTGGCTGAAGGCATCCTCATCCACCGTGCCCAGGTAGTGCAGGCCTGTGCCGTCCCCCGCGAAGGCGCGCGCGCTGGCCAGGGCCTGCGCATGGCTGGTGGCGCCCAACACCTGGCCGCTGGCCGCATCGATGGCCACGGGCTGGCGCCGCCCCTCGGGCGTGACCAGATAGCTGGCACGGCCGGCGCTGCCGGCATGCAGGCGCAGGTCCTTGAGCGGGCCGTCGATGCCGGCCGCGCGCAGCGCCTCGGCGGGCGCGAGCAGGGCGGCGTTGCCATCGAGCGCCGGCAGGTGGCGCAGCCGCTCGGCCTGCGTGAGCTTGGGGTAGCCCACGTACATCATCACCATGCCCGAGACAAACCACAGCGCAAAGAACAGGCACAGGGCAATGCCCAGCCAGCGGTGCAGCAGGAACAGCCAGCGTTTGAGGTGAAGGCGCATGGTGCGTCTCCTGCTCAGAAGGCCACGCGCAGCGAAATGTCTGCCGTGCGCGGCGCGCCCAGGTAGGCCATGGTGCTGGTCAGGCTGGCGGCGTAGACGCGGTCCGTGGCATTGCGCAGCCGTGCAACCACGGTCATGCGCGGGTCGATGCGGTAGCTCAGGCCCAGGTCCAGCAGGGTGTAGGCGGGCCAGGACAGCGTGTTGGCCGCATCGGCATAGATGCCTCCCACGCGGCGCAGCCCGGCGTTGACCTCCAGCGCCGGCGTGATGCGGTAGCTGGTCCAGAGGTTGAGCACGCTGGCGGGCGTGTTCGTGGGTCGCTTGCCCACCAGGGACACGCCGCCTTGCTGGTAGTTGTCATAGCGCGCGTCCACATGGCTCCAGTTGCCCTGGATGGACCATCGCGGCATGGGCGCCAGGCCCATGGACAGCTCCACCCCGCGCGAGGACTGCTGGCCCACCAGCACCGTGCGCGTGCTGTCCTGCGGGTCCTGGGTGGAGATGTTGCGGCGCGTGATGCGATAGACCGCCAGCGCCGCCGTTCCCTTGCCCTGCCAGAACGACAGCTTGCTGCCCGCCTCCACCTGGCGGCCCGTGGTCAGCCCGGTGTTGTTGATGGCATCGGCAAACGAGGCGCCCATCAGCATGCCCGACGGCGGATCGGCCGCCGTGGAGAACTGGGCGTAGAGATTGGCCTCGGGCGTGGCATCCCAGACCAGGCCCACGCGCCCGGTCGTCGGGCTATAGCTGCGGCTGTAGCTGGCGGGCAGCGCGGGCGTCACATCGCGCCGGTTGGTCAGGTCCACCTCGATGCGTTCATGGCGCAGCGCCGTCAGCAAGTGCAGGGCAGGAGTGAGGGCCGTGCGGTTTTCCAGGTACAGGGCGGTGGTGGTGACCTTGTTGTCGCGGTCAGGCCTGAAGCCGGGCGCCATGCCTGGGATGTCGTAGAAGTTCTCGGTGGTGAAGTCGTACGGGTTGACCGTGCTCACCGTGCCCGACAGGCTGTTCGGAAAGCGCGTCTGCCGGTTCACGCTCACATCCAGGCCAAAGGCCCATTCGCTGCGCCGGCCGGCCAGCTCGCCCAGGTAGCTGCCTTCGATGCGGTCGCCCACCATGCGCTGGTCATGGCGCTGCAGCAGCGCGGCCGAGCGCACCACCGCGCTGTTGTCGGGCGTGAAGCGATAGGTCTCCACGTTGCGGTAGTCGCGCAGCGCGTCATAGGCGTAGAAGGTGTTGCTCAGCTTGAGCCGGTCGCTGGCCCGCCATTCGGTGATGGAGCGCAGCCACTGCACGCGCTGGGCGTACAGGCCGTCGGCGCTGTTGTAGTTCTTGCCGAGGGTGGCCTCGTCAATGCGCGCCTGGCCGCGCAGCGGGTTGAGCAGCGGCGTGCCCCAGTAGGGGCGGTCCACGCGCTCATGCTGGGCCTCGTAGGCCAGGGTGTGCGTCAGGCCGCCACCCAGGTCGGACAGCAGCGAGGCCGCCAGCTGCGTGGAGCGCGACTGCGTGCCGCCCACCCAGCTGCCGGCGTCGCGGTGGTTGAGGTCCAGGCGCAGGTAATGGGTCGTGCCCTGGCTGTCAGTGGCATCGCCCAGGCGGCGGTTCAGCCCGACGGAGGCTTCCTTCAGCCCGTAGCTGCCCAGGCGCAGCTGGCCTTCGGTGAAGCTGTCGCGCTGGGCCAGCTTGGTGATGTAGTTCAGCGTGCCGCCCACGCCGCCTGCGCCATAGAGAAAGCCGGAGGCGCCGCCCACGGCCTCCACCCGGTCGTAGATCCAGCTGTCCACGGGCCGGGCCGCAATGGAGTACTGCAGGTTGATGCCGTTGAACAGCTGGCTGACCGACCCCGTGCCGAAGCCCCGGTAGCTGATGCCGATGTTGCCGGGCGGGCTGTAGGCCGTGACGCCCGGAATGGAGCGCAGGATCTCCTGCGTGTCCTGGGCGCCACGCGCCTCGATGGCTGTGCGGTCCACGATGTGCACCGAGGCCGGCGTCTCGCGCGCCGTCAGGCCCAGGCGGCTGGCCGTGCCCACGGTCTTGTTCAGCAGCAGCAGGCCGTTGGCGTCGGCCGTGGCCTGGTCGGAGACTTCGACGGCGGGCAGTGCCGCCTCGGCCAGGGCCTGCGCGTGCGCGGCAGGCTTCCAGGCCGTGCCCAGCGCGCAGCACAGCGCTACGGCCAGGGGATGGGGGCGAAAGAGGGGTGCAGGCAGGCGCAGAGGCGCTGCCATCGCGGGGAAGGGGAAGGAATTCACGAACTGACTCCGGGTCTTGCGCCGCGCATGCGGCGCAGGCGGGCCGGGCGCGCATCAGCAGGCCCGGCGGCGATTCAAGAGAACACGGCAGTCAGCGGAGGAGGGCCGCGCGCCGGCAGCGGCGCGCGTGTGACGGAGGCAATGTGCGCCGCCACCAGCGGCAGCAGCGCGTGGGCCAGCGGCTGCTGGTGGGGCACGGCCACCTGCGGCAGGGCCGGCGGCGGTGCGCCAGCGGGCAGGCACATGGGGCAGTCAAGCTGGTGGTGGCCCATGCCCGGGGCTGCGCTGTCGCCCAGCGCCACCAGCTTGACGTCGCCGCTGGCCGTGCAGACCAGCTCGAATCCCTGGGGATGGACCAGGGGCGAAGCCACGGCAACGCCCAGCGTCACGGCAAACCAGGCCAATATCAGCCGGGTGAGCCAGAACGAGGAGCGAAGCGCTTGCATGGGCCGTGATTATGGCTTGGCGGGCGCGGGCGTGAACAGGCTGCCGCCCAGCTTGACGCCGGCCTTCAGGCCGCGCTTGGCGAACCAGCCCTGGTTCATCTCCAGCACATAGCGCACGGGCTTGGCCGAGCAGTGCGAGTCCTCGGTCATGGGCTTCATGTCGGCCAGGTTCACGATGGTGCCGTCATCGGCCACGAAGGCGGCGGTCAGCGGCAGCAGGGTGTTGCGCATCCAAAAGCACTGCACGGCGGGCACCTCGAAGACGAAGATCATGCCCTCCTGCTGGGGCATTTCCTGGCGGAACATCAGGCCGATGGCGCGCTCGCGGTCCGAGGCGGCCACCTGTGCGTCGATGCGGTGGATTCCGGCCGTCAACTCCACGCGGCGCAGGTTCATCTGGGGGCTGCCCTGGGGCTGTGCGCCTGCCGATACGGCGGCGCCAGCCAGGCAGGCGGCCATGAGCAACCGCTGCAGCGCGCGGCGGGAAAGGGATGTGTGGAGGGGTGTCGAAGGCTTCGTCATCTTGCACATTCTGTCGCAGGGGGCGCGTGGCCGGACGCAAAAATCGGCCTGGCCGGGCCATCATGGCCGGGCGGGCGGCAAAAAGCCCGCAGTGCATTGCTGACTTGCGGGCTTTTTTTGAGGGGATGCCAGCGGGCATCCCGGCGCCTGGATCAGGCCACGGCCTTGTGTGCCTTCTTGGTGGAACGCTTGGCGTGCTTCTTGCCGGAATGCTTGCCGCTCTTGGCAACCTTGGCCTTCTTGGCTGTGTGAGCGGGAGCAGCTGCGGAAGCGGCCGTGGGAGCCGACATCGGCGTTTCGGGTGCTGCGGCGGCCTGTGCAAAGGCGCCTGCGGCAAACGAACCGGCGACCAGGACAGCGAGGAGTTTTTTCATATATGCCATTTCCTAGAAAAGCGGTAGAAGCCAAGTTGAACCAGACAGCGGTGCGACATTGTTGATGCACCGCAGATGCTCAACGCACTGACTGTATCGCCGTTGACAGGAAGGCAGCCCGATTGTCGTTAGAATTTTCTGCACCAAATTTGTGCCCATTCCGGGCATTCACTCTTGCCTCGTGCACCAGCCAACGGAGACCCGTCCCCATGAACCGCTTCCAGCACATCCAGGTGCCGGCCGAGGGCCAGAAGATCACTGTCAACGCCGACATGTCGTTGAACGTGCCAGACCAGCCCATCATTCCTTTCATTGAAGGCGACGGCACCGGCGTGGACATCACGCCCGTGATGATCAAGGTGGTGGATGCCGCCGTGGCCAGGGCCTATGGCGGCAAGCGCAAGATCCAGTGGATGGAGGTCTTCGCGGGCGAGAAATCCACGCGCATCTACGGCCCCGATGTCTGGCTGCCCGAGGAAACCATGCAGGCCCTGCGCGAGTACGTGGTCTCCATCAAGGGCCCGCTGACCACGCCCGTGGGCGGCGGCATCCGCTCGCTGAACGTGGCGCTGCGCCAGGAGCTGGACCTCTACGTCTGCCTGCGCCCCGTGCAGTACTTCAAGGGCGTGCCCTCGCCGCTGAAGGAGCCCGAGAAGACCAACATGGTCATCTTCCGCGAGAACTCCGAGGACATCTACGCGGGCATCGAGTACGAGGCGCGCAGCGACAACGCCAAGAAGCTCATCGACTTCCTGGTCAAGGAAATGGGCGTCAAGAAGATCCGCTTCCCCGAGACCTCGGGCATCGGCGTCAAGCCCGTGTCCATCGAGGGCACGGAGCGCCTGGTGCGCAAGGCCATCCAGTACGCCATCGACAATGACAAGCCCAGCGTGACCCTGGTCCACAAGGGCAACATCATGAAGTTCACCGAAGGGGGCTTCCGCGACTGGGGCTACGCGCTGGCCGCGCGCGAGTTCGGCGCCCAGCCCATCGACGGCGGACCCTGGCTCAAGTTCAAGAACCCGCGCACGGGCCGCGACATCGTCATCAAGGACTCGATTGCCGACGCCTTCCTGCAGCAGATCCTGCTGCGCCCGGCCGAGTACTCGGTGGTGGCCACGCTCAACCTCAACGGCGACTACATCTCGGACGCGCTGGCGGCCCAGGTTGGCGGCATCGGCATTGCGCCCGGCGCCAACATGTCCGACTCCGTGGCCTGCTTCGAGGCCACGCACGGCACGGCCCCCAAGTACGCGGGCAAGGACTATGTGAACCCGGGCTCCGAAATCCTCTCGGCCGAGATGATGCTGCGCCACATGGGCTGGCGCGAGGCGGCCGATCTGGTCATCAGCGCGCTGGAAAAGGCCATCCAGAGCAAGCAGGTGACCTACGACTTCGCCCGCCTGATGGACGGCGCCACCCAGGTGTCATGCTCCGGCTTTGGTGAGGTGATGATCTCCAAGATGGATTGACGGGCGCCCGCGCTCCATGAAAAAACCGCGCCAGGGCGCGGTTTTTCTTTGACGGGCGTTGACGGGTCAGCTCTTGGGTAGCGCACAGCCATCGGGCCCGCAGTCCTCGCCTTGGGGCGCGGTCTGCTCGCCGGCGGTGATGGCCGCCACCTGCTGCACCCACTCGCCCAGCTGCGTTGCCCAGCCCTGTGCATCTCCCAGCCAGGGACCGATGTCGATGCGCTGGATGGCGCGCTGGCCCGGCTGCTCGGCCTCGGGGTGGTCGAACTCCAGCGCGAAGGTCGGGAAACCCTGGCCCTGTGCCAGGTTCAGCCATTCGCGCGCCTGGGTGATATGCGCCTGGGTGGCAGCGCCGGACAAGCGCTGGAAGGCCTGGGCAAAGGCCTCGCCGTCCAGTCCCAGGTCACGGGCCAGTTCCTGCAGCACGGCGGGGTCGCTGATGCGGCGGCCTTCCACGTAGTGGGCCTGCTGCTGGCGCGCCAGCATGTCCAGGCCCCGGCCCGCCAGTTCCTCGGCGGCCAGCAGGGCCGTGGTGGGCGGCTCCGAGTCCAGCACGGCGCCCAGGTCGTTGAGCAGGCCATCGAAGTAGGCAGGGCCGAACGGCTGGCCCGTCATCTCGGCAATGCGCTGGTCGTGCGGCATCACATGGCCGCGCCAGTCGGCCGTGATGGTGCGGGTGTGGGCGCCCGTGAGCATGCCGCCGCCATGCCATTGCAGCGTGACGCCGGGCACGCTGCGCGCGGCCTTGACCAGGGGCGCGGCGGCATAGCACCAGCCGCACAGCGGGTCGAAGATGTAGTGAAGGACAAAGGGCGGCTGCGCGGTCGTGGTCATGGCAGGAGCGGGCTGTGATGAAGGCGCCCACTGTAGCGGCTATTGGCTTGCCCGTGACGGGGCAGGGCCGCAGGCAGAATGGGCGACTGCCGCCGTGCAGCCACCGTGCTGCCATCGTCGATCCCGTCTGCATTGCCATGCGCCTCAAGTCCACGCCGCCTCCGTCCGATCCGTCCGACCCGTCCGCTTCCTCTGCACCGGCCGCCGAGCCCAGTGTCCAGTCCGTCGCCCGGCGCGGCATGCTGGGTTTTCTGCTGTTCTGGCTGCTGGTCATGGGCGTGCTGTACTGGGCCATGCAGATGTACCTGAAGCCGGCCGGCGTCAAGGTCCAGGCCGATGGCACGGTGGCCATTGCGCGTGACCGCGACGGGCATTTCCGCGTGGAAGGGGCCGTCAACGGGCAGCCCGTGCTGTTCCTGGTGGACACGGGCGCCAGCATGGTCGGCGTGACCGAGCCGCTGGCCGAGCGCGCAGGCCTGGACGGCGGCGAGCCGGTTCGCTTTCGCACCGCCAATGGCGAGCGCGACGGCCGCATGGTGGTGGCCGAGCAGGTGCGCGTGGCCTCCCTGGTGGTCAGCGGCCTGCGCGTGGGCACGGGCTATACGGGCAGCACGGACAGGGATGCGCTGCTGGGCCAGAACTTCCTGCGCCAGTTCGATGTGGAAATACGCGGCGACCGCATGCTGATCCATCCGCGCGGCAGCGGGTCTTCGCCCAGGCAGTAAGTACGTAAGCAACGAAGTAACTAACTAGCTAAGCAAGGGAGAGGGACATGACAAACAACGGCTTTCGCACCGACAGGCGCAGGTGGCTGCAGACGGGCGCAGCCCTGGCGACGCTGGGCTGCACGGCCTGTGCCAGCGTGGGGCAGGGCGGTGCCTTTTCCACCGGCACCGGCACCGGCCTGGCCGAGGACCTGGGCGAACGCCTGGACCAGGGCGTGCAGAGCGGAGAACTGGCGAACCTGCACGCCGTCGTCGTGATGCGCCACGGCCGGCTGGCGCTGGAGCGCTATTTCGAGGGTGAGGACGAACGCTGGGGGGAGCCGCTGGGCAAGGTGGCCTTCAACGCCGACTCCCTGCACGATGTGCGCTCGGTCAGCAAGAGCATCGTCGGCCTGCTGTACGGCATGGCCTTGGCCGAGGGCAAGGTGCCCGCGCTGGACATGCCCCTTGTCCAGGCTTTTCCCGCCTACGGCGATCTGGCGGCCGATGGGCGCCGGCGCGCCATCCTCATCTCCCATGCCCTGGGCATGACCATGGGCCTGCAATGGGACGAGGACCTTCCGTATTCCGACCCGCGCAACAGCGAAATCGCCATGGAGCGCAGCAGCGACCGCTACCGCTACGTGCTGGAGCAGCCCGTCGTCGCCCCGCCCGGCGAACGCTGGTGCTACAGCGGCGGGGCGACGGCACTGCTGGGCCATCTGATCGCGCAGGGCAGCGGCATGCCGCTGCTGGACTATGCGCGGCACAAGCTGTTTGCTCCGCTGAGCATCGACAAGGCCGAGTGGACGCCTGGCACCAACGGCGAGGCGGCCGCCGCCTCCGGCCTGCGCCTGCGGGCGCGGGACCTGGCCCGCATCGGCCAGCTGGTGCTGCAGCAGGGTGAATGGCAGGGACGGGCGCTGGTGCCCCGGCATTGGATTGTGCAATCCATTCAGCCGCGCGTGGACGCCTGGCCCGGCCTGCGCTACGGCCACCACTGGTACGTGGGGCAGACCCGCGCCGGCCTGGCGTACTACATGGCCATCGGCCTGGGCGGCCAGCGGCTGGTGGTCGTGCCCCAGCATTCGCTGGTGTATGCCGTCTTCATGGGCAACTACGACAGCCCCCAGCAGGTGCAGCGCGTGGCGGCCGTGCAGGGCCTGGTCGCCGCTGCCTTGCGGTGACTGCCTTGCCCTGACAGCCGTGCGCGGGCACGGCGGGCGTGCGAGAATCCCCGCTTCCAAGGTCGGCCGCATGCCCGGCTCGCGCAAGCAGGGCGCGAAGCGGGGCGGGCCGGTGCGTGTCGAGGCTCGATCCACTTTCCTGGTTCCGGTGCCGGCCCATGAGCCCCTGAGGCCATGGCGCCGGTTGTTTCTGCCTCCCGTATGATCGACAGATCACCGTTTGCCCGTGTCCCACCGCCAGCCCATCCGCATCGCCGACCGCCACCAGTTCGACACCCTGATCGACGCCCGCTCGCCTGCCGAATTCGCGCAGGACCACATTCCCGGCGCCATCAATTGCCCCGTGCTCGACAACGAGGAGCGTGCCCGGATCGGCACCATCTACAAGCAGGTCAGCCCCTTCGAGGCCAAGCGCCTGGGCGCGGCCATGGTCTCGGCCAATCTGGCGCGCCATCTGCAGGAAACGTTTGCCGACAAGCCCGCCAACTGGAAGCCGCTGGTCTACTGCTGGCGCGGCGGCCTGCGCAGCGGCTCCATGGTCACCTGGCTGCGCCTGGTCGGCTGGGATGCGCAGCAACTGGCCAACGGCTACAAGTCCTATCGCGGCCATGTGATCGAGTTGATCGACCGCCTGGTGCCCCAGCTGCGCCTGCAGGTGCTGTGCGGCGCCACCGGCAGCGCCAAGACCCGCGTGCTGCATGCCCTGGCCGAGGCCGGCGAGCAGGTGCTGGACCTGGAGGGCTATGCCAGCCACAAGGGCTCCTTGCTGGGCAACCTGCCCGGCGTGGAGCAGCCCAGCCAGAAATACTTCGAGACGCTGCTGGCCCAGCAGCTGGAGAGTTTCGATCCGTCGCGCACCGTGTACGTGGAAGGCGAGAGCGCCAAGATCGGCCGCGTGTCCCTGCCGCTGGTGCTGGTCGAGCACATGCGCCAGTCGCCCGTGATTGCGCTCGATGCCACGCCCGAGGCACGCCTGGCCTACCTGCTGCGCGACTACGCCTACCTGGGCGACGATCCGCAGATGCTGGCCGACAAGCTGGGCTGGCTCAAGGAGCTGCAGGGCAAGGAGACCATCTCGCGCTGGCAGGCCTGGGCGCATGAGCGCAGCCTCTCGCCGCTGTTCTCCGAGCTCATGGCCCAGCACTACGACCCGCACTACGAGCGCTCGCAGGAGCGGCATTTCACGCAGTGGCGCACGCGCCGCAGGGTGCAGGCCGACGACCTCAGCGAGGCCGGCATCACCGCGCTGGCGCGCCAGATACTGGCGCTGGCGCGCCAGATACTGGCGCTGGATGGGGCATCGGCCGCGTGAATCAGGCGTTTGAATCAGCCGTGTGAGTCGGCCAGCACCGGATACAGCGACAGCAGCAGCAGGGCCGCCATGCACCAGTTGAAGCGGCGCAGTGCCTGCGGCGAGCGCAGCGCGCGCCCCACGGCGCTGCCGAACAGCGTCCAGACGCTGACGCTGGGATAGTTCACGATGCCCAGCACCAGGGCGGCCAGCACCAGGTTGATGAAGAAATCCTCGCGCGGCGTGTAGGTGGCAATCACGCCGATGGCCATGATCCAGGCCTTGGGGTTGACCCACTGGAAGGCCGCCGCCTGCCAGAACCCGAAGGGCCGGGCACCCGCGTTGCCGCCGTCGATGCCGCCGCTGCCCGCGATCTTCCAGGCCAGCCAGACCAGGTAGGCCGCGCCCAGGTACTTGAGCGCGGTGTAGATCACCGGCAGGCGCTCGAACACCGCGCCCAGGCCCGCGCCCACCAGCAGCACCATGACCACCACGCCCAGGGTGATGCCCAGCATGTGGGGCACCGTGCGGCGGTAGCCGAAGGTGGCGCCCGAGGCCGTCAACATCACATTGTTGGGGCCGGGCGTGACGGAGCTGACGAAGGAGAACATGGCCAGCGGCAGCAGGAACGAGGTGTGGGCGGTATCGAAGGGCATGGTGGCAACAGGCATGACAGGGAATCCGGCGCCCTGTCTGCGCATGCCGCAGGCCGCGGCGCCGTCAGGCCATGCTAATGGCAGTGTTCGGTACAGTAGCAGTACACTTTGCCAGAACAATTTGCCAACTGGCCTGCCCACATGACCCTGACACTTGATCCCGCAGCCACGCCGAAGCAAGCGCAGGCACAGCAGACACCGCAGACATCGAGTGCATCCTCCGCTACGGCTTTCCAGGCCGCTGCGCCCTGGCGTCCGCTGCGCTCCTCCGATCTCTCGCTGGTCGAGCAGCTCGTGGACCACTACGGCAGCCTCATCCGCCACCATGGCCTGCGCGCGGGCTCGCGGCTGCCCTCGGTGCGCGCGCTGGCCCAGCAGGCCGGCGTCAGCCGCGATACCGTGGTCCAGGCCTACGACCGGCTGGCCGCCCAGGGCCTGGTGCATTCGCGGCGCGGCTCGGGCGTCTTCGTCAGCGCCCGGCGCGCGGCCCAGGCCGTGCCGCGCGCCAGCCAGGGCCTGCCCACGCTGGAGCAGGGCGCCGCCTTCGATACCGCCTTTCTGTTGCGCAGCATGTTCCGCGAAGGCACGGAGCATTCGGGCGACGCCGGCATGCTGCCGCCGGAATGGCTGGACCAGGAGATGCTGGCCTCGGCCCTGCGCGCCGTCGGCCGCAGCACGGGCACCAGCCTGCTGACCTATGGCGTGCCCCAGGGCTATCTGCCGCTGCGCCAGCAGATCGCCTCGGTGCTGCAGGCCCAGGACGTGCCAGCCCACCCCGAGGCCCACCTGATGACCGTGGCCGGTGTCACGCAGGGGCTGGACCTCATCGTGCGCAGCCTGGTGCGCCCTGGCGATACCGTGCTGGTGGAAGACCCCGGCTGGTTTCTCATCTTCGGCCGGCTCAACGCCCTGGGGGTGAACGTGGTCGGCGTGCCCCGCCTGCCCGGCGGCCCCGACGTGGAGGCGCTGGAGCGGCTGGCCCGCCAGCACCAGCCCCGGCTTTTCATCCTGAACACGGCCGTGCACAACCCCACGGGCCAGACCCTGTCGGCCGGCGTGGCCCATGAGGTGCTGCGCATTGCCGAGCGCCACGACTTCTACCTGGCCGAGGACGACACCTACTCCGACTTCCTGCCCGGCGTGCCCGTGCGCCTGGCCGCCATGGACCGGCTGCAGCGCGTGCTCCTGGTGGGCGGCTACTCCAAGACCCTGGCCGGCAGCCTGCGCGTGGGTTATGTCGCGGCACACACCGACCTGATACGGCGGCTGACCGACCTCAAGCTGCTGGGCGGCCTGACCACGGCGCTGCCGGGCGAGCAGGTGGTGCACCGCGTGCTGGCCGACGGCCAGTACCGCAAGCATGTGGACCGCCTGCGCGAGCGCGTGGACCGCGCGCGCAACCGCTGCCTGCGCATGCTCGAAGCCCTGCACTGCCGCGCCCCGCACGAGCCGCAGGCCGGCATGTTCGCCTGGGTGGACTGCGGCGTGGACTCGGAGGTGCTGGCCCGCCATGCCGCGCCGCAGGGCCTGCTGCTGGCGCCGGGCCTGCTGTTTTCGCCCAGGCAGGCCGCGGGCAGCATGCTGCGCATTCCCGTGCCCATGGTGGAGCAGCCCCAGACCTGGAAGATCCTTGGCCACCTGCTGGCGCAGCACCGGGGCGGTGGTGGATGAGTGGACGGTGCAGCAACACTGCCTGACGGGAGGTTGACGCTGCCGGCGCCAGGGCATGTAAGACACGGCATCGGGCCTCGGCGCCCCGGTAGGGCGCTGCTATCGTTCCGGGATGACTATTGAGCTTGTCTTGCCAGGGGAGGCCGGCCGCAGAGCCGGGGTGAATGACAGCCGGCCCCGACCGGGAGGCGGTGCGGCGCGCCGCCTGGCGCCCGTGCTGGCGCTGCTGCTGACGGCGGGCTGCGCCGACACGCCCGCGCCGCGCGGCAAGGTGGAGGGCGCCTCGTTCGAGCCCAGCGAAATCGTGCAGTCCGACAGCAACCGCATGGCCACACTGGCCATGAAGGAGAACCTGGACAGCCTGATGCGCATCATGGACAAGCTGTACCTGCGCAACCCCGCCGAGTGGAAGAAAACCGCCGAAAGCCGCGAGGCCGCATCCGCCTACGTGCGCATCGCCATCACCGAGCGCCAGCCCTGGGCCGACCTGCGCGGCGCCCAGGACGTGGCCGCGCTCTCGCTGGCGCTGCAGCCCGACTTCAAGGGCGACCGCGTGGCCGCCTTCGTCCATGCGCTGGCCGACACCATCATCACGGCCCACGGCGGGCGCACCAGCTTCACCCTGGTCCATGGGCTGGACCCGCAGCTGATCTACAACGCTGCGCGCAACGTGGAAGTGGCCAACTGGATACTCAACTCACGGCGCAATGCCGCAGGCGGGCCGCTGCTGCTGTCCAACCACCTGGGCGACGACGCGCGCAACCTGAGCTTCGAGCGCGAGATGGGCAAGATCATCGGCCGGCTGGACCTGATCGCCAACTACACCACCGAGCGCTACAGGCGCTCCTTCATCGGCTACGGGCAGGGACTGGTGGCGGGACCCTTCATGCAGTTCCTGCCCGTGCGCTGAGGCGGCAGGCGTCAGGACTCGTCACACAGAACGATGGTGACCAGAGCGGAGGTGTCTTCGATGGCGCGTACCGCATGTGCCATGTTGGCCGGCAGGTGCATCAGCTGGCCGGCCTGCAGGGACTGGCGGCTTTCGCCGAGCATCACCTCCAGCTCGCCTTCCAGGCAATGCAGGCTGACGCTGCCAGGCACCTTGTGCGGCGGCAGCGACTGGCTGGCGCGCAGCACCACGCGGATGACCTCCATGTCCTGGGACTTGAACAGGGCACAGGTCCGGGCACCCGCCAGCCGCGCACCAAACGGCAGGACATCGATGGCTTGAGCGGTCAGTGCAAAGGGGGTGGCCATGGCGGACCTCCAGGCGTTGGCGGGCAATAATGCCATTGTCCTCCGAAGCACCGCAATCCATCAACCGCAGCTGTGTGACAGCAGGGGCTTGTGCAGGGTCTCAGCCCGGCACGCTGGCCTCCACCAGCAGGGTCAGCAACTGCAGCGACTCCTGCCAGCCCAGGTGGCAGGCCTCGGCGGGAATGACGGCGGGCACGCCTTCCTGGGTCACATCCATTTCAGTGCCGCAGAACACCTCGCGCAGCGTGATGGTGGTGATCATCTCGCCGGGCAGTTGCGGGTCGTCGAAGCGGTCGGTATGGCGTACCAGCCGGCCAGGCTCCAGGTCCAGGAACTCCCCGCCGAAGCCGCTGCGCCCGCCCGTGGACAGATTGACGAAGGCCATGCGGTAGCGCCCGCCGACCCGGGCGTCGAACTCGGGCACCTCGCAGATGTAGCCGTGGGGCGGCAGCCATTTTGCAAGGGCAGCGGCCGTGGTGAAGGCCTGGTACACGCGCTGCGGCGGCGCCTTGAGGACGCGGTGCAGCCGGATGGTGTGGACGGTGTGTGACATGCGGAACTCCTTGGCGTGGTGTCGTGCAGGGCTGCCAGCCTCGCACCGATGCAGTCCTTGCGCAAGAGGCGGCACATGGAGCCTGATGCAGGATTCAATGATTCATAAATCGAATCCTTGCTTGGTTTTAAAGAATTGGACTTGAATCATTGACGCCCGCACCATGGCGGCGAGCGCTGGATACACAGCGCCGCTTTCCATAGGAAACAGGAGACAAGCAAATGAAGCATTCCCCGTTGCGCAGGGCCCTGGCCCTTGGCGCTCTCAGTGCCATGGCCGTCGTTGCAGCGCCCGCTGCGCAGGCCCAGGGCAGCTATCCCTCCAACCCCATCACCCTGGTCGTGCCGTTCGCGGCCGGCAGTGGAACCGATGCCGTGGCGCGCGTGGTGGCTACCCGGCTGGGCGAGCGGCTCAAGCAGCCCGTGATCGTGGACAACAAGGCCGGCGCCAATGCCCAGATCGCCGCCAACCATGTGGCCAAGGCCAAGCCGGACGGCTACACGCTGTTCATGACCACCAACACCTCGCACTCGGCCAACCCCTGGCTGGTCAAGGGCCTGAAGTACGACCCGGTCAAGGATTTCACGCCCGTGGCGCGCGTGGGCGAGCTGCCGTTTGCGCTGCTGGTCCACCCCTCCGTTCCTGCCAAGACCGTGCAGGAACTGATCGACTACGCCAAGGCGAATCCCGACCGCCTGTCCTACGGCACGCCCAACAGCACCTCGCTGGTGGCCTCGGAAACCTTCAAGTACGTCACGCACGCCCAGATCACCTCGGTGCCCTACAAGTCCAGCCCGCAGGCGTTGACCGACCTCATGGGCAACCAGATCCAGGTCTACGTGGCCGACCTGGGCTCGGCCTGGGGCACGATCAAGACCGACCGCGTTCGCACCCTGGCCGTGACGGCGGCCAAGGGTTCCACCCTGCTGCCCAATGTG
Organism: Delftia sp. WY8; assembly: GCF_018437695.1. NCBI lineage: Bacteria > Pseudomonadati > Pseudomonadota > Betaproteobacteria > Burkholderiales > Comamonadaceae > Delftia > Delftia sp. WY8. The sequence continues at coordinate 129,709 of NZ_CP049795.1, read as the reverse complement.
CCGGCCATCGGCAAGACGCTGCCGGGCTTCGACATCACGTCGTGGAACGGCATCTTCGGCCCGGCCGGGATGCCGGTCGAGATCACCGAGCGGCTGAACACCGAGCTGCAGGCCATCCTCAAGGACAAGGCCGTGCAGGAGCAATTGGCCCAGGTCGGCTTCGAGGTCTGGCCCACGGCCACGCCTGCCGAGTTCGCCACCTATGTGAAGGACCAGATGGCCCGCTGGGGGCAACTGGTCAAGCAGGCGGGCATCGAGGCGCAGTGAAGGAGAGCCGCATGGAACAAGCGCAGCAAGGGCAGCAAGGCCCTCTTGCAGGGGTGAAGGTGCTGGACATGACCTCGGTGGTCATGGGCCCCTTTGCCACCCAGATCCTTGCGGGCCTGGGGGCCGAGGTGATCAAGGTCGAATCGCCCGAGGGCGACAACATGCGTCACGTCGGCCCCATGCGCAACCCCGCCATGGGCCACATCTTCCTGCAGGCCAACCAGGGCAAGCGCTCCGTGGTGCTGGACCTCAAGCAGGGCGCCGCGCGCGAGGCCCTGCTGCGCCTGGCCGAAGGCTGCGACGTGCTGGTCAGCAACGTGCGGCCCCAGGCCATAGCGCGCCTGGGCCTGGCCTACGAGGACGTGGCGGCGCGCAACCCGCGCATCATCCACGTGAGCTGCTGCGGCTTCGACCAGCGCGGCCCCTACGCGGCCCGGCCCGCCTATGACGACCTCATCCAGGGCGCCACCGGCGTGCCCTGGCTGGCGCAGCAATACGGCGGCGGCGAGCCGGCCTATGCCCCCATGACCCTGGGCGACCGCGTCACCGGTCTGCACGCGGTCTACGCCGTCACTGCCGCCCTCTATGCGCGCGAGAAGACCGGCAAGGGCCAGGCCGTGGTCGTGCCCATGTTCGAGGCCATGAGCCAGTTCATCCTGGGCGACCACATGGCGGGCCTGTCGTTCGAGCCGCAGCTGGGCGGCCCCGGCTATGCGCGCCTGCTCACGGCCCACCGCAGGCCCTATCGCACCAGCGACGGCCACCTGTGCGTTCTCATCTACAACGACAAGCACTGGCACAGCTTCTTCAACGCCATAGGCCAGCCCGAGCGCATGGCCGAGCCCATCTTCGCCACCCACAGCCAGCGCGCGCTGCACATCGATGCCGTCTATGCCGAAGTCTCGCGGCTGATGGCAGGGCGCACCACCGCCGAATGGCGCACGCTACTGGACGCGGCCGACGTGCCCAACATGCCCATGGCCTCGCCCGAGGACCTGATCGCCGACCCCCAGCACCAGGCCACCGGATTCGTGCACGAGATAGACCACCCCAGCGAAGGCCGGCTGCGCACCACGGCCAGCCCCACGCGCTGGAGCGCCACGCCGCCCGCAGAACGCGCCGCCCCCGCGCCGCGCCTGGGCGAACACACCCTGCAGGTGCTGCGCGACGCGGGCCTGACCGAGGCCGAACTGGCCGCCCTGCAGGCCAGCCGCGCCTGCAGCCAGGCTGCCGCGCTGCAAGACGCCCCACCACAAACACAAGCACAAACACAAACAGAAGGAAACCGCCCATGCCCCGCTACCTGATCCGTGAACAAGACGTGCCCGGCTACAGCCCCGCCAACCACCACGGCACCGTCAACCGGCGCCTGGTCAGTGCCGCCAACGTGGGCGCGCGCCACATGGAGCTGGTGCTGGGCACGCTGGAGCAGGGCGGCGGTGCGCTGCCCCATGCCCACCCCGGCATGGAGCAGGCCTGCTACCTGCTGGCCGGAACGGCCGAAGTGGAAATCGACACCCCGGACGGCAAGGAACGCTTTGCCATGCAGCCCGGCGACACCTGCTTCTTCCCCGAGGACTGCATGCACATCTTCCGCGTGACCAGCGCCGAGCCCGTGCGCCTGCTGGTCTTCTACAGCCCGCCGTACGGCGAGAACCCGGAGCGCGTGCGCCGGCCGGCAGCCTGAGCGCCGTCACCCCACAGACACAACAAGCGAACAGCTACAAGCAACGGAGAACACACCATGGACTTTCTGTGGAACGAAGAACAGGAACAGATACGCGACGCCGTCGAGCGCGCCTGCGCACCCTTCGATGCCGACTACTGGCTGCGCAAGGACCATGAAGGCGGCTTCCCGCACGACTTCCACAAGGCCCTGGCCGACGCGGGCTGGCTGGGCATTGCCATGCCTGAAGAGTTCGGCGGCGCAGGCCTGGGCATCAGCGAGGCAGCGCTCATGATGCACACCATCTCGGCCACGGGCGCGGGCCTGTCGGGCGCCTCGGCCGTGCACATGAACATCTTCGGCCTGCACCCCGTCGTCGTCTTCGGCACGGACGAGCAAAAGCGCCGCTGGCTGCCCCCGCTGATCGCGGGCACGGACAAGGCCTGCTTCGGCGTCACCGAGCCCAATGCGGGCCTCAACACCCTCAAGCTGCAGACCCGCGCCGTGCGCGATGGCGACGTCTACGTGGTCCATGGCCAGAAAGTCTTCATCTCCACCGCCCAGGTCGCCAACAAGATCCTGCTGCTGGTACGCACCAAGCCCGTGGAAGAGTGCAAGGGCACGGAAGGCCTGAGCCTGTTCTACACCGACCTGGACCGCGAACGCATCGAAGTGCGCGAGATCGACAAGCTGGGCCGCAAATGCGTGGACACCAACCAGCTGTTCATCGACGGCCTGCGCATCCCCGCCGAGGACCGCATCGGCGAAGAGGGCAAGGGCTTTTCGTACATCCTGCACGGCCTCAACCCCGAGCGCATCCTCATCGCCGCCGAGGCCGTGGGCCTGGGCCGCGCTGCCCTGGCGCGCGCCACCCAGTACGCCAAGGAGCGCGTGGTCTTCGACCGCCCCATCGGCCAGAACCAGGGCATACAGCACCCGCTGGCCCAGGCCTGGATGGGGCTTGAGGCGGCCCACCTCATGGTGCAAAAGGCCGCCTTCCTCTACGACAGGGGCCTGCCCTGCGGCGCCGAGGCCAACGCCGCCAAGTACCTGGCAGCCGAAGCCTGCGCCAAGGCCTGCGAAACCGCCATCTTCACGCACGGCGGCATGGGCTACGCCAAGGAATACCACGTGGAGCGCTACATGCGCGAATCCTGGATCCCCCGCCTGGCGCCCGTCAGCCCCCAATTGATCATGTGCTTCATCGCCGAAAAGGTATTGGGCTTGCCTAAATCGTATTGACCCCCTGAGTCGCTTCGCGCCTTCCCCCTTCTCGCTGCGCGGAGGGGGACGACACCCTCGGTGCGGGGCGGCCCTTCCTCGGTGTCTCAAAGTTGAGGTGCGCGGGTTTTGTGGCTGCGAACCATCTGAAGTCCCATGATTTATCAATCTGTATTTCAGAGGTAGCCATGGTGCAAGATGCCATCTCGCTTGCTCCCCATCCGCCGCCTCTCATGAAGACCCACCTGCTGCGCTATTTCGTCGCCCTGGCCGAGGAACGCCACTTCGGCCGCGCGGCCCAGCGCCTGTGCATCACCCAGCCGCCGCTGAGCATGGCGCTCAAGACCCTGGAGCAGGACCTGGGCGCCAGCCTCATGGACCGCGACGCCAAGAACGTGCGCCTCACCCCTGCGGGCGAGGCCTTCCTGGTCGAGGCACGCAAGGTGCTCGCCCAGCTGCAGCATGCGGCCGACGTGGTGCGCGGCGTGGCCGAAGGCATGCAGGGCCGGCTGGACGTGGGCATCACCGGCTCCATGGTCTACCGCCAGGTGCCCGACTTCTGCCGCGCCTTCCGCGCAGAACGCCCCCTGGTCGAAGTCTGCCTGCACGAAATGTCCACGCGCGAGCAACTGCAGGCCATTGCCAGCGGCCAGATCGACTGCGGCTTTCTCAACATAGCCACCCCGCCCGACGGCCTGCAGACCCTGTCGATCGGCGAGGAACCCTTTGTCTGCTGCCTGCCCGCCACGCATGCGCTGGCGCAGCAGCCCGACATCGACCTGCGCGAACTGGCCCGCGACACCTTCGTCATGTTCGCCCGCGAAGTGGCCCCGGCCAACTACGACAACGTCATCGCCTGCCTGCAGCAGGCCGGCATCCACCCCCATACCCGCCACGCCGCGCGCCAGTGGCTCACCGTCATGGCCCTGGTCTCGGCAGAGCAGGGCGTGGCCCTGGTGCCCAGCTGCATGCAGCGCGTGGGAATGAACGGCGTGGTGTTCGTGCCGCTGCGCGGGCCGCAGCAGGCCATGACGCCCGCCGTCATGGCCTGGCGGGCGGACCAGCCTGCGGCGTTGCTGCAGGCGTTTATTGAGAGGGTGAGGGTGATGGCAGAGGGAAGCCGCAGGGTTTCAGCGCAGGGATAGGCGCCCGGAATCTACAGGCCCCCATTGCGCCAGCTCCAGCGCCAGCCGCGCAACTCAGTCCAATGGCACAGCGTCGGTACTGCCCAGAATCTCCGCCACCTTGAGCGCCAGCGCCTCCAATGTGAACGGCTTGGTCAGAAGCTGCGTCCCGGGGTGCAGGTTTTCCTGGCTGAGGGGCGATGCCTCGGTGAACCCGGTGATGAAGAGCACCGGCAGGTCGGAACGGGCCAGGCGTGCCTCGTCGGCTAGCTGCTTGCCGTTCATTCCGCCGCGCAGCCTCATGTCCGTGATCAGCATGTCCACCCGGGTTCCGGCACGCAGTACCTGCAGCGCGGCGGCTGCATCGGCCACGGCAAGCACCGTGTAGCCCAGGTCGACAAGCGCCTCGTCGATGAGATGGCGGATCGGGGCTTCGTCATCCACGACCAGCAAGGTCCTTTGGGCAGGAACCACCACCTGCCGTGCCGCATCGACCGCGCGTTCTGCAACGGGCGCGGCGTCGCATCTGGGCAGATACAGGCAGACCGTGGTGCCCTGGCCCGGCCGGGAGAAGATCCTGACCGCTCCTCCCGATTGCCGCGCAAAGCCGTAGATCATCGACAGCCCCAACCCTGTTCCATGGCCCACCGGCTTGGTGGTGTAGAACGGCTCGAAGGCGCGTGCAATGGTCTGCTCCGACATGCCGGTGCCCGTATCGGTGACGCATAGCGACACATAGCCGCCCGGCGGAAGATCCCACTCCCGGGCTGCCGCCTCTTCAAGCTCGATATTGGCTGTCCTGATGGTCAGCCGGCCGCCTTCGGGCATGGCATCGCGGGCGTTGATGCACAGGTTCAGGATGGCGTTCTCCAGCTGCGTTCCATCGATTTGCGCATGCCACAGATGGGCAGCCGGCACGATGTCGATGTCCACGCTGGCGCCCACGGTCCTGCGCAGCAGGTCCTCCCAATCGGCAAGGAGCGCGGCCATATCGGTGGGCTTGGAGTCCAGGATCTGCCGGCGCGAGAACGCAAGCAGCCGCTGCGTGAGCGTGGCGGCGCGCCGCACCGCCCCCTGCGCTCCATGGATGAAGCGCGTGAGGTTGTCCACCTGGCCGCGCGCCAGCATCCGCTGCAGCAGTTCCAGATTGCCCATGACGGCCGCCAGCAGGTTGTTGAAGTCGTGCGCAAGGCCACCCGTCAACTGGCCCACCGCCTCCATCTTCTGCGACTGGCGCAGTTGCTCCTGCACCTTGGCCAGCGCTTCGGCCTTGGCCATTTCGGAGGTGATGTCGCGGCCCACCGCATTGATGCGGCCTGCCGCCGAACGGGTGGACCAGGAGATCCAGCGGTAGCTCCCGTCCCGATGGCGATACCGGTTGTCAAACCGGGCATGCGCCATGCCTGTGGCCAGCTCCTGCGTGTCCTGGATGGTGCGCGCCAGATCTTCCGGATGGATGAGATGAAAAAGCGTGGTGCCCAGCAGCTCGTCTTCACGCCAGCCCAATACCTCGGTCCAGGCCGGGTTGACCGCAGTGATGATGCCCTCGAACGTGCAGCGCATCATGATGTCGGAAGACAGCTGCCACAGCGCGTTGCGGTCGGCCGTGCGCTCTGCCACCTGTTCCTCCAGCGTGGCATTCAAGCGCTCCAGCGCGGCCTGGGCCTGCTTGCGCTCGGTGATGTCGGAGGCCGCTCCCAGCCAGCCGGTGATGGCGCCTGCGGCATCGAACAGCGGCACGGCGCGCGAGAACGCCCAGCCCACGCTGCCATCGACCCGGTTCACCCGGTGCTCGATCACATAGTCGGTCTTCGTGCGGATGGCCCGCGCGATCTCCGCGCGCACCAGGTCGCGGTCCTCCGGGGGGATGTAGTCTTCTAGCCAGTTCGTGTTGGACGCCTGCGTGTCGGGGATGAACCCGCCGCCTGCCAGCTGGTGCAGCTCGCTCCAGTCCGCACTGATGGAGTAGCGCACTTCCGAGGAGGAGCGCACCAGTGCATCCAGCCGCTCCTCGCTCTGGCGCAACATGTCCAGCGCGCGTCGTTCCGCATCGATGTCCAAAATGGCGATGGCCGTGGCCACGACTTCCTTGTCCGCATTGCGCAGCGGCACCCCGAACACGCGCGTCCATACCTCGAGCCCCTGGGGCGTGTCATAGACACAGTCAACGCCCGGCACCACCAGCTCACCGCGGAACGCGCGGGCGGCCACAAACTGGTCGCGGGGAACGGGCTTGCCGTCCTTGTCCCAACTGCGCCAGCGCCCGCGGTCTTCCTCGGCCGACAGCAGCGAAGGGATGGGGGTGTCCGGCAGGAAATGGCGGTAGGCCGGGTTGGACATCAGCACCTTGCCACCCTTGCCCACCAGGCACAGGCCTATCGGCAGATGCTCGATGAAATCCGAGAACAGCGTCTTCTGGTCCGCGACCTGCGCATCGAAAGGGTCCTGATCGCTGGCGCCCGCGCCCTGTACGGCGCTGGCATGGCCCGCCGTGGCAATCGCCAGCTGCGCCCGCAGCCTGGCGTTTTCCTCGCGAAGCAGGGCAATCTCTTCGGACTCTTGGATCATGGGGGATGGGGCGGGGCGTTGGGTGGAGGAGAGGGGACAGCTCGCCGCTGGCGGGGACGGCGATGCTGCTGGGGATCATAGCTGTGACTGCTGGTGCGACCGATGTTGAGGCTGCAGTCCTCGGTGCGGCAATTCTTGTGGGACTTCGCCCTCCCAGGGACTATGGGGTTGAACTGGCCGTGCAATGGTCTGAATTTGGGTCCCCAATGACCGATGAATCGGTCGACGAACGCTCGAAATGTGCCATTGAAAATATGGAAGTCGAGAACCTTATTGGGAAAATGGCAAAAGGATGCATATTTCCGCCAATTTCTCGAATATGAATCAAACAAATCGGCAATGAATGATCTGCCCCGTCGTGCAGGCCATGGCTGAAGGGTGGCGGCGAGAGGGCTTCCCTGCAGGAAACGTGCCGCAGGCACCGCCGCTGCTGTGACTTTCATGTCACACGGCACAGCTGTCACGAAGAATACTTATGTGTTGCCTAGAGTTCCCGCAGCGGTGGCAGGAGGCCACCGTCATTCTCATTAATAAGTTCAGTTCGTATCTCGCCAATGAAAAATCAAAAAACGTGCTCGCGTATTCTGGGACTCGCGATGGGCACATTCTTCGCCTCTTCTTCCAGCTTGGCCCTGGCACAATCTTCCGTCACCATTTTTGGTGTGGTGGACGTCGGTGTCACCGTTGCCAAGTCCGGCAGCAACAGGCTCAATGCACTGAACTCCAGCCAAGGCAAGACCAGCTTGCTTGGCTTGCGCGGCACGGAGGACCTCGGCGGCGGCAACCGAGCTCAGCTCTGGCTTGAAGGCGGCCTCAACCCCGATGTCGGCTCTGGCGGCAGCAGCGGCTCCCTTGGCTTCGAGCGCCGCTCCACGATCGGGCTGAGCAACAATTCCTGGGGTGAAATCCGGCTGGGTCGCGACTACACCCCCAGCTACAACATCTTCACCGCTTTCGCGGGCCCCGACACCACCACCGGTGTGCAGGCCAATCTGTTCCAGACGATCCGCCAGACTGCCTATAACGCCGCCAGCCAAAGCGGCGTGGTCGACCGCACGCGCATCAGCAACGCCGTGGGCTACTTCCTGCCGAGCGACCTGGGCGGTATCTATGGCCAGTTCTCGGTTTCCTTTGGCGACGAGAACGCCTCCGGCTCTGGCGCAAGCAAGGCCCGCAGGTACATAGGCGGCAACCTGGGCTATCGCTCTGGCCCGCTGAACGTGGGTATCGGCTACGGCCGGATCGACGGCACCGCAGCCGTGGCTTCACCCAGCGCCATCGCCGCAACCAGCGATCTGGAAGACCTGGTGCTGGGCGCCTCGTACAACTTCGGCAGTTTCCTGCTCAATGGCGGATACAACAGCCTGAAGTGGGAGCCCGTCAACGGCGCAACCTCCGGGAAGGTGGACGGCTTCTACCTGGGCGCGACCATCCCCATGGGGCCAGGCAGCTTGCGCGTCAAGTACGCCAGCGCCAAGTTCAGCGGCAACGCCTCTGCCCTCACGCGCAGCGGCGGCAAGGCCGACAAGTATTCGATCGGATATGTCTACGACTTCTCCAAGCGCACCTCTCTGTACGCAGGTCTGGCGCGTGTGAACAACAAGAACGGCGCCAGCGTCGGCCTGATTGGCGGCCCTGCGGGTGTGGCCAACGCCGGCTCGACCGGTGTGGATCTGGGCATCAGCCACTCGTTCTGAGCGGCGCAGCGCCTTTTCCAGAAACGAAGCCTTCAAGCTTGGGCAGGCCCTTGCCACGCAGGGCCTGCCGATCTGCCTATCTACCTATCAGGCTTGCCTCTTCTTCTCAAGACCTACTCGCTATGCGACCCCCCAATTCTTCTCCCTGCCTGGTGGCAGTGATCGCCGCCGCGGCTGCCTTGCTGAGCGCCTGCGCCGACACCCGCCCGCTCCAGGTCGCTGGCTCCGAGACGGTGGCGCAGACCACCGGCGTCGGCAGCATCCGCGCCACCGTCACGCGCCAGGAAGTCCAGTTCGACGACAGGTTCTATTTCCCCTACGAAGGCCAACACCCCGCCACCAAGGCCGATTTTCCCAAGGGCTTTCTGCCAGCCTACGGTTCGGGCCTGGCCTTGAAGGGCAGGCGTGCCGACGGCACGCTGGAGTTCTACGCCATCACCGATCGCGGCCCGAACGCGACCACCGGCCCGGTCACGCAGATCACCGACGGCTCCAATCCCGCGGGCTTTGCCGGTTCCACGGTGTTTCCTTCGCCCAACTTCACTCCGTCCATCGGCGTGATCGCCCTCGGAAAGGACGGAGCCAGGCTCGTCTCCACCCTGCCGCTCAGATTCAGCGCCACACAGAACGCCAACGGCCGCGTGCAGCCACGGGGCATCACAGGCAACACGGGCGAGCAAGTCCTGGACGACTCCTTCACCTATCCCGGCAAGGCCAAGGGCTACAGCGAATTCGGCCTGGACACAGAATCCGTGGTGGTGGATGCCGCACGCAATGCGCTGTGGGTGTCCGACGAATACGGACCCTTCATCGTGAAGATCGACCCGGCGACCGGCATCATCCAGAAGAAATACGGGCCCGGCACCGGCGCGGCCGATCTGCCGGCCATTCTCGCCAAGCGTCGCGCCAACCGTGGCATGGAGGGGCTGAGCATTGATGTGGCCAGCGGCAAGCTGCACGGTTTCCTGCAAAGCCCCCTGGACGACGGCAAGGCCGACTACACCACCGCTGCCGTTGCCGACGCCACAGGCAAGTCGGAGAACGTGCGCGACTACGCTCGCTTTGTGCGCTGGGTGGAATTTGACCCGACCACCGAGAAAACCCGCCTGTTTGCCTTGCCCGTGGACAGCCGCTGGTACAACCAAGGCAAGACCGGCAATGCCAAGCTGGGTGATGTGGTCTCACTGGGCAAGGGGAAATTCATCGCCATCGAGCAAGGCACGGGCAAGGACAAGAAAGTCTTCAACGACCTGGTTCTGATCGAGTTTCCGGCCAACGCCACCGATATCACCGCGCTGGGCTCCGACCTGGAAAAGAGCAGCCTGACCGGCAAGCCGGTCAATGGCTCGGACTATTCCAAGGTCGTGACGCTCAAGAAGACCCGGCTCTTCAACCTGAACGCCACCGGCTGGGTGGCCGAGAAGGCCGAAGGCCTGGCGCTGGTCGATGACTACACGCTGGCGCTGACCAACGACACCGACTTCGGTGTTTCGCTGGCCGTGCTGGACGCCAGGGGCAAGGAAATCGAAGGCTCGAACGTCACCAAATGCATGGTGGACGCCGAAGGCAAGATCGTGAAGGACGGCCAATGCGCCAAGGGCGCGGCGAGCCTTCGCTTCACCACCAATGACGTCAACGACCGCACGCAGCGACTGTGGACCTTTAAGTTCAGCAAGAAACTGAGCGAATACGGCGCTCCCTGAACGACTGCGACTGCATGGCATAGGCAAGACAACGGGGCCACTGCGATCCAGGGCGGTTCGTCCAGCGCGAAGGCGCTGCGACGGCCCGCAACGCTGATGTCGCCTCCTATGGCATCTGCACGGAGCAGCGCCGCCGTTGCGGCGAAAGTGCGGGGTTGCCGCAATGGCGGGACCTTTCGACCTCCAGCAGTCTTACGGCATTGCCCAAAGCGGTAGTCGTCGAGTGCGTAGATGGCAGGCATACGTCCGAGCCGATCACTTCCACAATCAAATCCCCATCTGCTTGGCCATTTCAGAAGCGCCTTCAAATTCCATGCTGGTTTCCGCGTGAGTCGAGGAAATTCAACAGAGAGCCGTCCAGAATTCAATTCCGGATTTTCGATGGCTTGGGATTGGCCAGTCATCGAATTCCTGAAGAGATAGTGCGTGCGGTATCCTCAGCCGCTCTGTGGAGGAGAAGAAAGTGGCGGTACTGATTCCTGCGATGGGGGCGTGCGTTGGGCGCATGACGCCTGGCGAGCGACGCCTGGCCGAGCGGTTGGAGCAAAAGCTCGAAGACGATTACATGCTCTGGTATGACGTGCCCATCGGCCCCAAGCAGACGCATCCTGACTTTGTCGTCATTCATCCACGCAGGGGCATTTTGATTCTTGAGACCAAGGATTGGCGGCTCGAGACGGTTCAAGAGGCGACCAAACAGGCCTGGACGCTCATCGTGGATGGAAGGCCCAAGGTCGTCATCAATCCGGCAGCTCAGGCGCGACACTGCGCCATTCAAGTGGTCAATGCACTGGAGCGGGATCAGCAACTCATTCACGGCGAAGGCCCTCATCAGGGAAAGCTGGCATTTCCCTGGGGCAGCGGCGTGGTGTTCACCAACATCACGCGCAAGCAGTTTGAAGAGTCTGCACTGGACCAGACGATTGATGCGCATCTGGTCATCTGCAAGGATGAGATGCTGGAATCCGTTGATGCGGAGGCTTTTCAGCAGCGCCTGTGGAACATGTTCCCCCACGCTTTCGGCAAAGCCATGTCGGTGCCGCAGCTTGAGCGCACGCGGTGGATCATGTTCCCGCAGGTGCGTGTTCCGGTGCAAGGCAGCCTTCTGCCGGAAGACGCGGACGAGCTGCCGGACATCATGCGCGTCATGGACTTGCAGCAGGAGCAACTCGCGCGCAGCCTGGGCGATGGGCATCGCGTGATCCACGGAGTTGCCGGCTCAGGCAAGACCATGATTCTTGGCTATCGTGCGGAACACCTGGCCAAGACCGCTTCGACCAAGCCCATCCTCGTGCTCTGCTACAACGAGCCCTTGGCCGTGAAGCTCAATGCCTGGTTTGCGGCCAAGGGCCTGGCCGACCGGGTGCATGCCCGCAACTTCCACAAGTGGTGCCGCCAGCAGTTGGTGGCCTATGGCCAGACGCTACCCGCTCAGGGCCCAGGCATGTTTGATCAGATGGTGGAGTTTGTGATTCGCGGCGTGGATCGGCAACAGATTCCGTCCGGGCAATACCAGGCCGTGATGGTCGACGAGGGGCACGACTTTCAGCCTGAATGGCTCAAGCTCGTCACCCAGATGGTGGACCCCGAGACCAACAGCCTGTTGATCCTGTACGACAGCGCCCAGAACATCTATGGCAAGAGCAAGGCGCGTGGCTTCAGCTTCAAGAGCGTGGGAATCCAGGCCTCGGGGCGCACGACCATTCTCAAGATCAACTACCGCAACACCAGGCAGATTCTGCAAATCGCCAACCGCGTCGCCGCCGAGTTCCTGCAACCCAATGCCCAGGATGAGGACGGTGTGCCGCTGGTGCAGCCCATCAGCTGCGGCCGCGAAGGGCAGGAGCCGCTGATCGTGCGCCTGCCGAGCTTGCGGGATGAACCCGCCAAGATCGCCGAGCTGCTGGCTGCGGCGCATCAGGAAGGCCACGCCTGGGGTGACATGGCCATCCTGTGCCGCGATCACGACTCCATGAACCAGTGCGCCATGGCACTTGGCCGCCGAAAACTTCCGCATCGCGTGCGTCATCGGTCAGGTGACTTCGATCCACTGGCCGACACCATCAAAGTGATGACAATGCACGCCAGCAAGGGATTGGAGTTCCCAGTCGTGGCCGTTGCAGGAGTGGGGCAGATGCCGCGCGAAGGCGAAGATGCGGCGGACGAGGCCAAACTGTTCTATGTGGCTGCGACGCGGGCGACACAAAAACTGGTATTGACTGTGGCGGGTGAAGGGGCGTTTGCGAAGGCGCTGGTGAATGCTGGGTGAGGGCGGGGTGAATGCGGGTTGAGGGCAGGGCGAGGACGGGCACAAGTCCGTGGTGCGGTGGTCAGGGCTCCAGGCGTGGTCCCAGTAGCGTTGCACCCGCAGCGCATTCTTGAAGATGGCGCTGCGATCCGAAAAGGATGTTGTGCCTATCACCCTTCCCACTCGAATGTGCACGCCATCTTGCCACTCGGCGCATTGCGCAGGCGGTTCAGGAAATCCAACTGGCTTTTGGCCGTTTGATTCCCTTTTGCCACGGCTTGCCGCAGCCAGTGCACTGCTTCGCAGCGATCCGCTTTCACCGCGGTGCCATACAGGGTTGGGCCTGCCAGAAGAATCCATGCCAGTGTTTCCTGGGCTTGTGGCTCGCCATCCCGGGCCGCCTGGCGCAGCAACGCGAGCATGGAGGCGTAGTCACCCGCAGTCTGCGCCTCCAGGGCCAGTTGAAACCGCTGCTCGGAAGTCGTGGCCATGTCCAACGGCAGCGGTGCCGCCTGCGCCAGCGCGCCGGACAGGGCCGCTGCGATGAACAAGCCGTGCCGTGCATGCCGGGCCAGCGTGGCAATTGGTGTGGCAATTGGGCGGAATTCGAATCGCATTTTTGTCTCCACTTGAACTGAGTGGCCCCATCGTCTTCGCAATCCCGGTCCCTGAAAATTCGGAATTGTCAAAGGCGCCCTCAGGGCCACCCAGAGGCTGACTCGAATCGGCCGTGCAGGCCCGGCGCGCACGGCTTCAGCCCATGAACCCCAGATCGATGGGATACGCCGAGCCGCCGAAGTTGCCGATGTGCGGCAGCACCCCCGCCAGCTCGGTATTCGCCACGCCGAACCAGCGCGCCAGGGTGGCGGCGTACTGGTCCACGGCAGTGCTGGGCAACAGGCGCCCCTGGCCGACATGCCACTGGTCTTCGCTGCCGCTGCCGTTTCCCACGCTGATGGGCGGCGGCGCGCCATAGAAGGACGCGCCACGCACCGCACCGCCCACCACGAAGTGGTGGCCGCCCCAGCCATGGTCCGAGCCGTCGCCGTTGGACGTCAGCGTGCGGCCGAAGTCCGACGCGGTGAAGGCCGTGACCTTGTCGGCCACGCCGAGTTCGGCCGTGGCGTTGTAGAAGGCCGTCATGGCGCTGCTCACCTTGTCGAGCAGCTGCGGCTGGTTGGCGATCAGGTTGTCGTGCAGGTCGAACCCGCCCAGCGAGACGAAGAACACCTGCCGGCGCGTGCCCAGCGCGTTGCGTCCGGCGATGAGCCGGGCCACCACCTTGAGCTGGTCGGCCAGCGGGTTGTTGGCAGGGAAGGCGGTGGACAGGCTGGCGCTGGAGAGGGCTGAAGAGATCTGCCCCTCGGCACTGATGGAGCGCTGCGTGACGCGGGCGTACTCGGCCTCCATCGCGTGGCTGCCGGCCGTCTGCACCAGCTCGCTCAACAGGCCGCGCACGGCGGTCGATCCATAGACGCTGGTGCCCTTGACGGCGTTGATGGGCACGGCGCCGCCCGGGCTGATCTGGTACTGCAGCGCCTGGTCGCCCGAGAGAAACACGGCGTTGCCCGTGGCCGAGATACAGGTGAAGAGCGACGTGGCGTTGGACGACAGCGCCAGGTCGCCCAGGTTGCCGCCCCAGCCCAGGGTGGAGCCTTCTGCGCCCTGCGACTGCCACACCGACTGCTGGTCGTTGTGCGAGAAAAGCTTGGGCGGCAGCGGGTAGCTGCGCCGGTCGCCGGTGGCATATTGGGCCCGCGTGAGCGGCACCAGCAGCGGGCCGACGTTCAGTTGCACCGCAGCGCGGCCCGCGTTGAAGAGGCCGGCCAGGCCCGTCATGGATGGGTGCAGCGCGTACTGCATGCCACCGGCCAGCGCCGTGCGGGGCTGCAGCAGCGTATTGCCCAGCGCGGCGCGGGCCAGGGCAATGCCACCGGCCGTGCCATCGCTGTTGCCGCCGCGGATGGCGGAGTACTGCCCGTAGCGGGTGCTGTCGTAGGGCACGACGGTGTTGGCGTAGTCGCAGCCGCCATAGAGGAAGACGCAGACCAGCGCCTTGTAGTCGCTTGCCTCGAAGGCGGCGGCCTCGCCCAGCGCGGCAAGATTCAGGGCGAAGGGCAGGGCGGTACCGGCGGCGGCCAGTTGCGTGCTGCGGCGCAGGAATGCGCGGCGCGTGTGGCGGGCGGGGTCGATGAAATTCATGGAGATGTCGCTTTGCTTTGCAGACGTTCGGTCACTTGTTCGGTCGCTTGTTCGGTCACTTCTGCACCAGATATTCGGGGCTGGCCATCACCAGCAGCACGGCGGCTGCCACGCGGTTGAGCTGGGTGGCGGTGTTGCTGGTGGCCGTCACCGGCGTGGCATTGAGCGCTGCCACGATGCGCGCCTGCGTGGCGGCCGATACCTGCCCTGCCGACAGCAGCAGCGCCACCTTGCGCACCAGCGCGGCGGCGTCGGCCACCAGGGGCAGCAGGTTGGCGTAGCTGCAGGTGATATCGAAGCCGTTGGCTGCGCTGCTGCCGCCCTGGGGCAGGTCTGGCGCGTTCACGTAGTAGCCGAAGCGGATCACGTTCTGCATGAAGTTCAGGTAGCCGCTCACGCTGGTCTCGGTGACGATCTGGAACTCCGGCGCCACCTGGCCCGTCGTGGCCAGGGGCGTGGAGGGCGGCACGTAGCCCGGGCGGAAGAAGTTGAACACCGAGCCCGAGCGCAGCGGGCTCTGGCCCAGGCGGGTGGCCGGGTCGCTCAGGTTGTCGATCTTCCAGGTGCCGCGTGCCGACCGCAGCCCGAAGGTGCGGCCCCACTGCACGAAGCGCACCATGGGCTCGCGCAGGCGGCCGTACTGGGGGCTGGCAAGCCCTGCCGCGCCGCGCGCCTCCGGGTCCAGCAGCACTGTGGCAATCACGGCGCGCAGGTCGCCCCGCGTGCCGCTGCCGTTGTCGGCGAAGGCGGCGGCCACGCGCCCCACATAGGCGGGGCTGGGGTTGCTGGTGACCAGGCGCTGGATCAGCTGGCGCCCGATGAAGGGCCCCACGTTGGGGTGGTTGAACAGCGTGTCCAGCGCTGCCTTCAGCGCCGCTGGCCCCGACGTGCCCGCAGCCACGGTGGTGCCCAGGAAAGTGGCGGCCAGAGTGGAATGGCGCGCGGCGTTGAAGGCCATGGGCAGCAGCGCCTGCTGCAGCCCCGTCACCGTGCTGCCGCTCAGGTTGGTGGGCTGGTTCTTGCTGGTGTCGTAGTCGTAGCCGGTGAAGACGCGCGCGAGGTTGCTCACATCGGCTGCCGAATAGGTATCGATGCGATTGCCGTTGCCGTCGCGCTGCTCGGTGCCGTCGGGGTTGAGGCGGTAGAGGCCGATGGTGAACAGCTGCATCACCTCGCGGGCGTAGTTCTCGTCGGGCTGGCGGCCGCTGCGGGCGTCTTCCTTCTGGTTGCCGCGCGTGCTCAGGTAGATGCCCATGGCCGGGCTGAGCGTGACGGCCTCCAGCAGCGTGCGGAAGTTGCCGAAGGCATGCTGGTTCAGCAGATCCCAGTAGCCGGAGGCCAGGAAGATGCTCCAGGGCTGCTCCAGCCCCGTGGTGGAGACCACCATGATCTCCGACAGCGCCAATGCCACACGCTTGCGCACGGCGTCGCGCTCCGTGAAAAGCTGGCTCCAGAGCATGAAGTCGGAGGGATACGAGACGTTGTCGTAGCGCGTGCCGGCCTCTGCCACGCCGTAGCCGCGCTGCATCAGCCAGGCCGTGCCCGTGGTGTCCACGGGCAGCGCGAACTGCTCGGCCAGCCAGGGGCCGTAGCCCTTGGCGCGCAGCGCTGCGATCTCCTCGTCGGTGGCCGAGAACTGCGCCTGCAGCAGAAAACGTGCGGCTTCTTCATCGCTGGTGGGGGTGGCCGTGGTGCCCGTACCGGTTCCGCCACCAGGGCCGGCGCCCGTGCCGCCAGTGCCGGTGCCGGGGGCTGAATCGCCCCCACCGCCCCCGCAGGCCACCAGCAGCGCGGCCGCAAGGGAGGAGGCCAGGGCGGGAGGAATCAGGGAGCTCTTCGGTTCGTGGCCGAGGTGGCCGGGCTCTGCGCAGGCAGGCAAGGAATCCGCGGGCGCGCGGTCGGGCGGCTGCAGCGTGGAGGCTGCAGCCTGTGGTGTGGGGTGCATTGTGGGCTTTCAGGCAGAGGCCGGGGCGTGGCAACGAACTGCCTCGCTCTTCGGCGCGTGGCGCAGAGTGTTCCAAGGATTTCGGAGGTGCGCAGCCACCTTGCAGCCCAAAAGCGTGTCAAGACGTTATACGGCGCAGGGGCTGCAGGGGGCTGTATGCAGGGTTGACGCTGTGGAGCCTGGGCAAAGCCCGATGTGGGCCGCTCGCCTGCCGGTGTTCTGAGGGGATGCGCAGCGTTGTGCGGGTGCAACCATGCGGGCGGATTGTCATAGGGCTTTCTCCTGCTTCAGGCTGAAGAATGCTGCTTGACGTCTTGGGGCCGTACACCTGAGTGCGTTGCATCTGCACAGTGCCGCGTTGCCGAGCGGTATCTGTCGCCTGGTGTTCGCATGAAGGCGTCCTGAACGCTGCACGCAGGCTCAGACGCACCAGGGATGCCAAGGCCAGGCAATTCTTGGGTTGCCAGTGCTTGTAGGGTGAAGTCATCCGTGCAAGTTACCTGGATCTCAGATGTTGCACTTCATATTTGACACCACCGTAAATCAACTGTGCAAAGACAATGACAAGAATCTTCTTTATGTTGGTGGCGATCATGATTTCTGGTACCACGTCTGCTGGTGAGAAAAATTCACCACCAATCCAAGATTTAAAAGAAGTAAAGAGATCTGCAGATGAATTCTTGATGAAGGAAAACAGGCAGAAGAGAACCCAATTCACTGCTGTTCGAATCAATCCAAAAATAATAGTCGAACAGTGCGCTGTTCCACTTGAATCGGACTGGGCATCTTCAGACAGTGGAGTTCTAGGAAAAAGAGTTCAAGTTGCCTGCAGATCGACATTGCACGACAAAAAGGGTTGGCGTGTTCTGGTGCCAATTGCAGCGTCAGCCACACACAAGAATTAGAGTGAAATTCTATGCGTCAGGATGATTGGCTACCGCGCAAACGAAGGATGATTCCAAGAGGCGCTGATGCCGCTCAGCAGCGCTGTCGTTGTGGCGCAGTGCCACTGGATAAGCCCTAGGTTGTGGCAAGGGCTGGTACGGACCACCTCGCTCGTCGGGGGGGCAATGTCGGGACTTCGCGCGGCTTTGGAGTCGTTTTCTGGGAAGTTGAGGTGGATGGAGCGAGTGATATAGGGCGTAGGAGGCGCATGATCACCGGTCTGTGCTTATTGCTCGCTGCTGGCAAGCTCCCCATTTTAGATGTTCGACCTTGTTATTGAATCCGCATCCAAGTGCGATTTTGGTCATCTAGTTGCTAGGGCCTTGAAATAAAGATTCTATCCTCTACAGTATCGACAGCCTGACCGAGCTGAAGTATGGATCTATTCCGACAGCTGGCTTTGGCGATTACTTCATCGAAATCATTTGAACTCTGGTGGAAAAAATCCCGCAGCAGAGACTCCTGGAACAATATCTGCAAAAAGGTCTGGTATTAGCATGTGATTTACTTTCAAATCAATGGTTTAAAATAGGCTAAAGCTTGTGTGAGTCGGTATGTATTAAGGCAGGCTAAAATCGCCGATACACGAAGCTGGGTTTTTTGATAGATCGTCACATAAAGAATAGAACTATTGAACACCGGGGTAGGTCGCTAGCTCAACACCAGGCAAGCATTTTACATGCTCATCCAATAGACACCTCACAAACCGTGTGTAGCCTAATTTTGTCTTTTTAAAATCGATGCCTCGTAAATTACAATCAAAAAAGACTGTGCCTTGCAAATTGGCCTCTTCAAAGTAGACGTTTTTGAATACGGTATTGAAAATCTCCGCGTTGGCCAAATTCGATTTATTTAAATTTGAATTAATTATTTCGCTGTCAGATATATTTGCCTTTACCAGTCCAGCATTGATGAAGTTGCATTCAATGAAAACGCAATTTTTTATCCAAGAGCCACCAATATCGTAGCTCTCGAAATTACACCCTTGAAACATTACATCAAATGTCATGAACTCCAATGCATTAAATTCGGGGAATTTAACATCGGAGACATTGGCATGTTTTAATTTCATTGAAACTACTTCAATCAGGCTGTTGTCGTTAATTTTATTAAAAAAATCAACTATGCCGTCCTCAAGACAATGACCTGGTTTTGGTTCAATGAATAGGGAGCTATTCTTTTGCATTGATTTTGCTTCTGTAGCACTATTTTGATTAGAGCGTGTTATGAATTTTCGTTTGCTGTGTTCAGCAGCTGGCGTGGAGTTCCGCGATGCCTCGCAGGCCTTACATAACAGGTGCACCTTGGCGACTGCTGCCAAATGACCTGAGCAGTCCTTCGTGCCCCCACCAGCAGCTTCAACCAGTTACTGCTCATCTGGTGAAACAATATTCAGAATGTGCTGTTCATAGATTTCAGAGATTCGCTTCAGGACAAGCGTTTTCCCTAAAATTTCCGCATCTATAACAGCATCCCTTAATAATTCTGGAGAGACCTGCTTCAGGGCCTTTGTTGACAACGGTGCGTAACTAAGATGCCAAGGCTCAGGATACATCCCACCTTTAAAAAATTTGTAGGGTCGGAAAAATCCGTACTTGGCAATGTTTTCATCGAGCCAAAGATGCAGTGGGTGAAATACTCCACCTTTCACGGTCTCTTCCGGAAGTAGCTTAGGTTCATAGCCTACAGGCATCGCGGCGCCATCAACTACATCGATTTCTGTGCCCCACTGATGGCGGCTTCCTCCAAGTAGAGCAGACCAGTTGAGAATGCAGTCAATGACCTGAGCGTCATCTAAATTTGCCTTGTCACGAGGAACACCATTGATGTCATACAGAGGTTTTTTCCCGGAAAATTTCCCGTTCCAAATTCTCAGTTGAGTCCGAAAATCTCTAAACGAACTGAAAGGCAGTAGATCTATCCCTGATTTTTTGGCGTCGTTGCGCATTGCAAGAAATGCTTGTCCTGCATCTAGTTGGGCCGCGAATCGGGGTTCATCAAACTGGGTGACATGAGTGCGTGATCTGCCAGTAAGCTCTAGGTCATTTAGCATATGTCTTTCATTTTATTTTGGAGTCATTTGCTCTTGTTTTGCCGTAAGCAGTGTAATGTGTGCGGCCGCTTCTGGCTGTGAATTCAACCGGTCGATGCAACACAATGACTGCACCTGGCGCAAGGAGTGCTGGCCATGAAGCAACGACCTCGGATCTACTACACCGAAGCACAGAAGGCGATGATGTGGGATCGCTGGAGCAAGGGCGATACCCTGCACCAGATCGGCAAGCTGTTCGATCGGCCACATACCTCCATTCAGAACATCCTGGCCGCAACCGGCGGAATCCGCCCGCCAGCGCGCCATCGATCACGATTGGCACTGACTCTCGCTGAGCGCGAGGAGATCTCGCGGGCATTGGCTGCGGGCGAATCCATCCACTGCGTTGCCGCGCGCTTGGGGCGAGCTGCATCCACTGTCAGCCGTGAGCTTCACCGCAACGGTGGCAAGAGTTGCTACAGGGCTGCGCGCGCCGATGAAGCAGCCTGGGAGCGTGCGCACCGCCCCAAGCCTTGCAAGCTGGCGAGCAATCCAGCCCTGGCGCAGATCGTGGCTGGCAAACTGCAGCATCGATGGTCGCCTGAGCAGATCGCCGGTTGGCTCAAACGGACCTACCCAGAGCAAAGGAGCATGCAGGTGTCCCACGAAGCCATCTATCGCACGCTCTTTGTCCAGACGCGGGGCGCTTTGAAGAAGGAGCTTCTGGAGCATTTGCGGCGCACCAGAGGCATGCGTCGTTCACGGCACTACACGCAAAAGACCAGTATCCATGGCCGAATCGTCGGTGCCGTCCCCATCAGCGAACGTCCGGCCTGTATAGAAGATCGGGCCGTGCCAGGGCATTGGGAAGGAGACTTGCTGTTCGGCGATGCTCATAGCCAGATCGCGACCTTGGTGGAGCGACACACGCGCTATGTGATGCTGGTCAAGCTGGTGGACAAAGACTCGTACACCGTGGCTGCGGCCCTAGCCAGACATGCCAGGAGCCTGCCGCATGAGCTCTACCGCTCCTTGACCTGGGATCGCGGCTCGGAAATGGCGGGGCACAAGCGCTTCACGTTGGCGACCGACATCCAGGTCTACTTCTGCGACCCGCACCATCCATGGCAACGGGGCACCAACGAGAACACGAACGGGTTACTCAGGCAGTACCTTCCCAAAGGCCTGGATCTGTCGGGCTACTCACAGGAGAGCTTGGATGCGATTGCAAGGCAGTTGAACCAGCGTCCCAGGAAGACGCTGGGGTTCAGAACACCTGCTGAAATGTTTGATGAGTGTGTTGCGTTGACCGGTTGAATCCACCGCCGGCAGCAGTCCTTCACTAGGTACCACTTTCACGCTTTTCCACTCGCTTGTCCACTTCACCCACTACATCCCCCGGCGCAACCCCCAACACCTTGCACAGCTTGAAGGCAAGCCGAAGGCTTGGCTTCGCATCACCTTCTGTGGAGAGTCCTCTCTGACTCTTTACAAAGTTCCAACTACAGGTGGCAGACAGAGACTTGGTAAAGCCGGAAGCTTTGCTGTCCGGTTCTCTTGCTTCCACTGCGTGCAGTGGCTCTGGGACCGGGACCCTCTCGACAGGAACCCCAATGCCCCAGCCAACTTCCGCCACCACACCCCCACCCAAACTCGAAGACTTCGCCATAGACGCCGTCCTGCACATGGGCGCCGCGCTGGATGTGCTGGACCTGCACGCTCGCCACAAGGTCACGGCCATCAATTGCGTGTGCCGCGATCTGCTGCGCATCTACTACGTGAAGGCCGACCAGGCGCAGTCGCTGGAGCCGGAAGACAGGGAACTGGTGGGACTGTTGCACGACACTGCGGTGAACCTGGGCTATGCCATCGAGGTGGTGGAGCATCTCAATGGCGATGAGGCCGACGACCCCATTCTTTATGCCGTGAGCTATCTGCTCAGGGCTGCGAAGCGGTTTGCGGATGAGGGGGTGTCGGTGGCGTTGGCCTGAAGAGTGCGGCAGGCGCGGATGGCCTGCGGACATGGCGGGAGCGAGGCAAAAAATGGGCGAAAAAAAGCGCGCCCCATGCTGAAGCGCGCTGCTGGGTTGGGGCCGTGGGTCAGTCCTTCTTGGCCCGGATGACTTCGCCGCCCACGGCGTCGATCTTGACTTCCATGAGCGTGCCGTTGGTCTGCAGCACTTCGACCTGGTAACTGGTCTGGCCCCAGTGGGAGTCCAGTTCCGCGCTGACGGGCGTGCCCGGTGTGTGGCGGGTGGCGGCCTGGATGGCTTGCTCGATGGTGGACTTGGCCTTTTCCAGGCGCTGGCGGTCCTTGCGCTTGGCGGCGCCGTCATTCTTGTGCTGGGCGGCCTGGCCGGTGATGGCGTTGACCCAGACTTCCACGCTGTCGCCGGCCGGGGTGATGACTTCGATTTCGTAGCGCGGGCCCGTGCCGTCGCCGTCGTCCAGCTGGGCTTCGATGGCCTTGCCGGGTACGGCCTGGGTGGCGCGGGTGATGGCCTGCTCCAGCGGGATCTTGGCCTGGCTGGTGATGGTCTGCCATTCGGCCACCGATTTGGCGGCGGCGGGCAGGGCGGCGGTGGCGCAGGTCAGGGCCAGGGTGATGGAGAGGGCGGCGGTGCGTGCGAATGGGGCAGGCTTCATGGGTGTGGCTCCTTCCGGGAATGGGGTTGGACAAGACAACGGTCGGGGCCATTGTCTCTACCGTCCCGGAGAGCGGTTGTCGGAGAGGGCGCCCTTTGCCCTCTCCGGCGTGCTGCGGTTTGATTCAGCGCAAGCTCTGCGTTCAGAGGCCCAGCACCTTGGCCACGTAGTCGGCGTCTTTGTCGCCCCGGCCCGAGAGGTTGATGAGGATGTGCTGGTCCTTGGGCAGGCCGGGCGCCACGCGCATGGCCCAGGCCACGGCGTGAGCGCTTTCCAGCGCGGGGATGATGCCTTCGACGCGCGACAGCTGCATGAAGGCGTCCAGGCATTCCTTGTCGGTGACGGATTCGTACTGCACGCGGCCCAGGTCCTTGAGGTAGCTGTGCTGCGGGCCCACGCCCGGATAGTCCAGGCCCGAGGCAATGCTGTGAACGGCAGCCGGCGTGCCGTCTGCGTTTTCCAGCACGTAGCATTTCATGCCGTGGATTTCACCGGGCTTGCCCATGCTGAGCGTGGCCGCATGGCGGCCGGGCTTGTCCGTGCCTTCGCCCGAGGGCTCCACGCCGACGAGCTTGACCGAGGCATCGCCCAGGAAGGCCGTGAAGATGCCCATGGCGTTGGAGCCGCCGCCCACGCAGGCGGCCACGTGGTCGGGCAGCTTGCCGTGTTTGGCCTGGAATTGCTCGCGCGCCTCGCGGCCGATGATGCTCTGGAAGTCGCGCACCATCATCGGGAACGGGTGGGGGCCGACCACGGAGCCGATGGCGTAGATGTAGTCGGTGGGGTTGGTGAGGTATTCCTCGAAGGCGCTGTCCACGGCCTCCTTGAGCGTGGCCGCGCCGCGCGTGACGGGCACGAGCTTGCAGCCCAGGATGCGCATCTTGGTGACGTTGGGATGTTCCTTCTCGATGTCCACCTGGCCCATGTGGATCTCGCAGGGAATGCCCACCAGCGCGCAGGCCGTGGCCAGGGCCACGCCGTGCTGGCCGGCGCCGGTTTCTGCGATGACCTTCTTCTTGCCCATGAACTTGGCCAGCAGGGCCTCGCCCAGGCAGTGGTTGATCTTGTGGGCGCCGGTGTGGTTAAGGTCTTCGCGCTTGAGGTGGATCTGTGCGCCGCCGAGCTGCTCCGACAGGCGCCGCGCGTGGAAGATGGGGCTGGGGCGGCCCACGTAGTCGGCGAAGAGTTGGGCCAGTTCCTGCTGGAAGTCTTGGCGTTTGGTGATTTCGGCGTAGGCGGTGTTGATGTCGTCCATGGCCTGCTTGAGGTGGGGCGGGACCAACTGGCCGCCGTAGGGGCCGAAGTAGCCTTCCTCGGTGGGCATGGGGGAGAAGGTGGGGGGTGTAGGGGTCATGGTTGCTGGCGGGTGTTCTGTGGAATGGCGGATGTTGGCGGTGGCAGCTTACGTAGGGCTGCCATGGGTCTGAAGAGAGAAAACCCCGGTCGGGGTTTCTTGTTTTTGACCCTGCCGGGTGGTTGTTTTTCGAGGCCGGGTTTCGGCCCGGCGGCCGACCTACCTTTCTTTGATTCGTCAAAGAAACGTAGGCCAAAGAAAGACGACCGGTACGACTCACACTCATAGGTGACACATCAGTACAAGGACATGGGTAACAGATCCAAGCTTGGCAGCTGGAGCCAACAGCAGCCAAGGAGCGATCACCATGCCCTGGAAGGAGTGCGCACCCATGGACGAGAAACTGCTCTTCATAGCCGACCACCTGCGCGGTGGTGCGCCGCTGAGCGAGCTGTGCAGGCGCTACGGCATCAGCCGCAAGACGGCCTACAAGTGGGTTGAGCGTTACCGCCAACTGGGCATGGATGGATTGCAAGAACGCAGTCGCAGGCCCCACGGGAACAATCAGGCGATCAGCTATGCACAGCGCCGGGCCATCATTGAGCTGCGCACGCAGCAAAGGTCACAGATGGGGCCCAAGAAGCTGCACGCCTTGCTCCTGCAGCGTTGGGGCCCACAGGAGACACCCAGCAAAACCACCATCTACAACGTACTGAAGGCAGAGGGGCTTGTTTGCAGCAGGCGTGTACGCAGACGCTCGGTGCCTACGGCCCAGCCCTTGCGAACGAGCAAGCAGCCCAATGGGGTGTGGAGTGCAGACTACAAAGGCCAGTTCAAGACAGCCGATGGTCACTGGTGCTATCCATTGACCATCATGGACCACGCCAGCCGCTATTTGCTGGCCGTGCATGTCTACGACAGCCCCAACTACGAGGATGCCAAACGCAGCTTCGAACAGGTGTTTCGGCAATACGGACTGCCCGAGCGCATACGCAGTGACAACGGTCCGCCGTTCGCCACTACTGGCGTGGCGGGCCTGTCACGCCTGGCGATATGGTGGATAAGGCTGGGCATCAGGCCGGAGCGCATCGAGAGGGGCAAGCCACAGCAAAACGGTCGCCACGAGCGGATGCACCGCACGCTCAAGCATGCCCTGGGCAAAGAGCCTGCGGCGGACAAAGCGGCATTGCAGATGCAGCTCGATGCCTTTGTGGAGCACTACAACCAGCATCGCCCGCATGAGGCCTTGCAGCAAAGCATGCCGGCCCAGCACTACAGCGACTCGGCCAGGCCATATCCCTCAAAGCTACCCGAGCTGCAGTACCCGAAGCATTGGGAACGAGTTCGGGTCAGCCACAACGGCTTGATTTACTGGCGAGCGCTGCGGGTCTACATAGGCTACCTGCTGGCGGGGCAGTGGATCGGGATGCAGGAGGTGGCCGCTGGCCAGTGGGATGTGTATCTGGGGCCGGTGCGACTGGGCTGCTTCAACGAAGAGGATGTGCGAGGACCTCAGAAGGACTATGTGAGCTTGAAGTGTTACCCATGTCTGTGAGCTGAGTTGTTACCCATGTCCTTGACACGTACAGACCCGAATGCCCGCGACCCCTTCGCTGCGCTGCGGGGCAACCTGCGTCGGGCCGCCTGCGGGGTTCGCCGTGAAACTCGTTGCGCGCTGCGCGCTTCACTCAAACATCACGGCGAGTCAGTTGACGAAGCAGTCCTGTCCTGCGGCAGGACTGCAACCCCGCAGACGGCCCGACGCAGGCGCGGGCATACGGGATTGGGGGCGGGGAGATGGGGCGGGGCCGGGGGCGTCAGCCGTTCTTTTGCAGGGAGCGGATGACGCTGGAGAAGTCCAGGGCGCCGTTGCCTGCGATGGAGTGCATGGCGTACATGGCGCGGGCCATGCCGCCCAGGGGCGTGGAGGCCTTGACGGCCATGGCGTTTTCCTGGGCCAGGCCCAGGTCCTTGAGCATGAGGTCGGTGCCGAAGCCGCCTGCGTAGTTCTTGGAGGCGGGGGCGTTTTCGTGGACGCCGGGGAAGGGGTTGTATTTTTCCAGGGCCCAGTTGCCGCCCGAGCTGCGGCGCATGATTTCGCTGAGGACCTTGGGGTCCAGGCCGTTGGCCACGCCCAGGGCGATGGCTTCGCTGGTGCCGATCATGAGGATGCCCAGCAGCATGTTGTTGCAGATCTTGGCGGTCTGGCCCGCGCCCACGGCGCCGGCGTGGAAGATGTTGGCGCCCATTTTTTCGAGCAGGGGGCGGGCGCGCTCCAGGTCGGCGTCGCTGCCGCCGACCATGAAGGTGAGGGTGCCAGCAATGGCGCCGCCCGTGCCGCCGGAGACGGGTGCGTCGATGAAGGCGATGCCTGCGGCCTGTGCGGCCTTGGCGACCTTTTGGCTGGTCGCGGCGGCGATGGTGGAGCTGTCGATGATGAGGGCGCCCTTGGCAATGCGCTGCAGCAGGCCGGCCGCGCCGTCACGGCCGAGAAAGAGGCCTTCCACATGCTGGCTGGCGGGCAGCATGGAGACCACGGCTTCTGCGCCCTGCACGGCGTCTTCGGCGCTGGCGGCAATGCTCACGCCCTCTGCAGCGACCTTGGCGCAGGCGTCTTTGGAGAGGTCGAAGGCCTTGACCGTGTGGCCGGCCTTGTGCAGGTTGATGGCCATGGGGCCGCCCATGTTGCCGAGTCCGATGAATGCGATCTGCATGTGCTTGTCTCCTGTGTTGTGAAGCTTGTGGTGTGTCTCAGTGGCCGGTGTCGCCGGTGTACTTTTCGCCGGGGTCCATGTCGCCGGTGTCCTTGTCACCGTTCGCAATGTCGGCGCCGCGTTCCTTGAGCAGGGAGCGCAGGATGCCGCGATGGCAGCGCGCCTCCTGCTCGCAGTAGCAGCCGATGGCGAAGGCGCTGTGCTGCGAGAGGGCGGCCAGCAGGTCCAGGGTGCGGCTGGCGGCGGGTTCGGCCATTTCCTTGCGGAATTTGCGCACGAATTGCTGCCAGAGCTTGTCGGCCTCGGCCTGCTGGCCGTGGTCCTGCAGGCGGTGCGATTCGAGCGCGGTGTGCATGGTGTCGGGCTGGGGCGAGAGTTCGGGGTACCAGACGTCGTAGTAGTCGCGGCTGGCGAATTCGGCCTTGGGCACGCCGCGCGGCGGGCGGCGCACGGTGCCTATGCGCAGGCCTTCATCGGTGTGGCGGGGGCTGCCTAGCTGGACGATGCGGATGGGCATGGGGCTCTCCTGCAAAGGGGGCTTATTCGTCGCCGAAGATGGGGTGCTTGCGTGTGCGGCGCCCGGCCGGGGCGGGGGGCGCCGGCGGTGTCTTTGCGTCGGCGGGCGCGGGTTCGCTGGCCTGGGCCTTGCGCTTTTTCGGGGGCGTGGCCTTGGCGTGGGGGTTGAAGGCCAGGGCCTGGGCAATCCAGTGCTGCCACTGCTGGCGCGTGGCGTAGGCGGCGGGGCCAATGAAGAAGTAGCCGTCCATCTGGCCTTTGGACGAGAGCGGGCGCAGGCCCGGCGTCTCGGCCACGGCGGCGTGCTGCGAGGGCGGCAGGCGCACCAGCAGTTCGTCGTCCTCCACGCCCAGGCACAGCTTGCCGTTGACCATGAAGACATGGCAGCCGAACATGCGCTTTTCCTGCACGTCGTCGCAGCCGGCCAGGGCTTCGCGCACGGCGTCTATGAGGTGCAGCGTGGTGTCGGAGAGCGGGCGGGCGGGCATGGCGCGGGCTGGATGTGGATGAATCAGCGGATCATGTCCGGCGCATCGCCTTCCAGCATGCGCCGCGCGATGATGACGCGCATGATTTCGTTCGTGCCTTCGAGGATCTGGTGCACGCGGGCATCGCGCATGAGGCGTTCCAGCGGGTATTCGCGGATGTAGCCGTAGCCACCGTGCAGTTGCAGGGCCTCGTTGCAGACCATGAAGCCGGCATCGGTGGCAAAGCGCTTGGCCATGGCGCAGTAGGTGGAAGCGTCGCGCGCGCCGGCATCGAGCTTGGAGGCGGCCAGGCGCACCATCTGGCGCGCGGCCACGAGTTCGGTGGCCATGTCGGCCAGCTTGAACTGCAGGGCCTGGAAGCTGGCAATGGGCTTGCCGAACTGCTTGCGCTCGTGCATGTACTGCTGGGCCTGGGTGAGCGCGCCCTGGGCGGCGCCCACGGAGCAGGTGGCGATGTTGATGCGCCCGCCGTCCAGGCCCTTCATGGCGATCTTGAAGCCTTCGCCCTCGCGGCCCAGCAGGTTCTGGGCCGGGATGCGCACGTTGTCGAAGCTGATGACGCGCGTGGGCTGGCTGTTCCAGCCCATCTTCTCTTCTTTCTTGCCGTAGCTGATGCCGGGCAGGTCGGCGGGCACGGCAAAGGCGGAGATGCCGCTGGCGCCCGAGCCTGCGTCGCCCGTTCTGGCCATCAGCACCAGCATGTCGGTGCTGCCCGCGCCGCTGATGAAGGCCTTGGCGCCGTTGATGATGTATTCATGCCCCGCCAGTTCGGCCCGGGTCTTGAGCGAGCCGGCGTCCGAGCCCGCGCCGGGCTCGGTCAGGCAGTAGCTGGCCAGCTTGCGGCCGCTGGTCAGGGACTCGCCCCATTCGGCGCGCACGGCGTCGGTGGCCCAGGTGCCCAGCATCCAGGTGGCCATGTTGTGGATGGTGATGAAGGCGGTGGTGGAGGGATCGACGGCGGCCAGTTCCTCGAAGACCATGGTGGCGTCCAGGCGCGGCAGCTGCAGGCCGCCTGCGTTCTCGGGCGCGTACAGGCCGCAAAAGCCCAGTTCGCCCGCCTTGGCGATGGCCTCGCGCGGGAAGATGGATTCACGGTCCCAGTGCGCGGCATGGGGCGCGAGTTCGGCCTGGGCAAAGGCGCGGGCCGATTCGGCAAAGGCGCGCTGGTCGTCGTTGAGTTCGAAGTCCATGGCTGGCTTGTCTCCTGCGTTGGGCTCTGGGGCCCTTGTTGTTCTGGGGGGGCTGTCGGTGGCTGTGGGGGGCGTGCGGCGGTCAGTGCTGCAGCCAACGCTCCAGCGCCTGCATGCGCTCCTGTGTCGCGGCCGTGAGGCATTCGTGGTACAGGCGCGGGCCTTCAGGCTGGGTTTCGCTGTCGCGCGTGGCGGCCTTGCAGCGTGCCGTGCGGCCCTTGATCCAGCCGTTCTGGTCGTGGCGCAGGCCCGTGCGCTTGCCCTGGGGCAGTTGCTGCATGACGTCCAGGTAGCGGATGTTGAGCGCGGTGTCGGCCTCCTGGAAGGCCTGGACCGCGCAGGCATTGCGGCTGGCGGCGGCGGTGGAGGCCGGGTCGCAGGCTGCACCGGCCTGCGCGTGAAGGGTCAGGGGCAGGGTGGCCAGGGCGGTCAGCAAGGCGGCACCCAGGCCCCGGGAGAGGGAGGCGGTCATTGGAAAACGCATGCCGCCATCATCCCAGAGCCGGGGCCTGCCCCGGATCAGTCCAGGCCCGCCCACCCGTGCATCAGCGCAGGCTGATGGTGGTGTTCACGCCCTGGCTGGTGGTGCTGTCGTCGAACCAGCGCGCCGTGACGGTCTTGGTCTGCGTGTAGAACAGCACGACCTGCTTGCCGTAGGGGCCCAGGTCGCCCAGCTTGGAGGCGCGGCTGCCCGTGAAGGAGAACAGAGGAACCGGCACGGGAATCGGCACGTTGATGCCGACCTGGCCCACGTCGATGTCTTCCTGGAACTTGCGCGCCGCAGCGCCCGACTGCGTGAAGATGGCCGTGCCGTTGCCGTTGGGGTTGGCGTTGATGAACTCGATGGCCTCGTCCAGGCTGTCGGCAGCCGCCAGGCACAGCACGGGGCCGAAGATTTCCTGGTCATACACGCTCATGCCGGGCTTGACGCCGCTGAACACGGTGGGGCCGACGAAGTTGCCCTTGTCGTAGCCTGCCACCTGGGGCTTGCGGCCGTCCAGTTCCAGCTTGGCGCCGTCGGCCAGGCCGCGTTCGATCAGGCTTTCCACACGCGACAGCGCCGCGCAGGACACCAGCGGGCCCACGTCGGTGCCGGGCTCGGTGCCGCCGCTGACCTTGAGGGTCTTGGACTTTTCCACCAGCTCGGGAATCCACTTCTGCGCATCGCCCACCAGCACGGCCACCGACAGCGCCATGCAGCGCTGGCCTGCCGCACCGAAAGCTGCGCCCAGCAGGGCGTTGAGCGTTTGCTCCTTGTTGGCGTCAGGCATGACGATGGCGTGGTTCTTGGCGCCCATCATGCATTGCACGCGCTTGCCGGCCAGGCTGGCGCGGTTGTAGACATGGGTGCCGACCTTGGTGGAGCCCACGAAGCTGATGGCCTTGATGTCGGGGTGGTCGCAGATGGCGTTGACCACGTCCTCGCCGCCGTGCACCACGTTGAGCACGCCGGGCGGAATGCCGGCTTCCAGGGCCAGCTCGCACAGGCGCATGGTGACCATGGGGTCCTGCTCGGAGGGCTTGAGCACGAAGGTGTTGCCCGTGGCAATGGCCATGGGGAACATCCACAGCGGAATCATGGCCGGGAAGTTGAAGGGGGTGATGCCCGCGCACACGCCCAGGGGCTGCAGCACGGAATAGGTGTCCACGCCGTTGGCCACGTTGTTGGCCAGCTCGCCCAGCTGCAGCGAGCCGATGTTGGCCGCATGCTCCACCACTTCCAGGCCGCGGAAGACATCGCCCTCCGCGTCAGGCAGGGTCTTGCCCTGTTCAGCCGTGAGCAGGGCGGCCAGCTCCTTCATGTTCTCGCGGATCAGCTGCTGCAGCTTCAGGAAGATGCGGGCGCGCTGGCCGATGGGCGTCTTGCGCCAGGTCTTGAAGGCTTCCTTGGCATTGGCGACGGCGGCGTTGACCTCGTCGGGCGTGGCAAAGGGCACGCGGGCCAGCACTTCCTGCGTGGCCGGGTTGACCACATCGCGCCATTGGGTGCTTTGGGATTCGACCAGCTTGCCGTTGATCAGCAGCTTGACCGTGGGCGCCAAAACCTTGGCGGACGTGGATGCATTCATGGCTTGTCTCCTGTTGCGGTGGTGTCGGCCCGGCATGCCGTGCGCCGGGCGTTCATTGCATGGTAGCTGTGCGGTTTTTCGCAAGCAATGGAGATGTTTGCAGTATGCATGTGCGTTTTTGCACATCGGCATGCCAAGTCGGCCACGCCAAAAAACATGGCCTGCGGTGTTCGCAGGCCATGCGGGTTCAGGGCTTGAAGGCTCAGTCCGTACCGGTGGCCGGCAGGCGGTCGTCTGCAGCGGGACTGGAGTGGTGTACGGCGCGGGCGGCGGGCTTGTGCAGCGGCTCCAGCTTCACGCGGGCGCTGGCACCCAGGCCGGACTCCAGCTTGGTCAGCAGGCGCAAAAGCTCCTGCAGTTCCTCGTCTTCCAGCGGAGAGACCAGGCGGTGATAGGCCTGGTCCACCAGCGGCACGCTGGCGGCCAGCAGGGCCCGGCCCTTTTCGGTGAGCGTGAGCTGGTGCTGGCGGCGGTCACGCGTGCTCAGCGCGCGGTGCACGTACTCGCGCTCTTCCAGCCCGCGCACCAGGCGCAGCGTGGTCACCTTGTCGAAGCCCATGGCGCGCGCCAGGGAGCTTTGGTCGGAGCCGGGGGAGGCGTCGATTAGCACCAGGGCGCCGTACTGGGGCGGCGTCAGTCCCAGGGGGCGGCATTGCTCTTCAAAAATGCCGACCGAAATCTGGTGGGCGCGCCGCAGCAAAAAGCCAGGGCGCTGATATAGCGGCAGTGGTGCAGGCGTCATCGTGTCCATATGCGTCTAGTATTCTTGCAGAGATGTCCAGTATTCATTCGATTTCCACCAATTGTGCCCATTCTGGTGCATGATTACCATGCGTTTGCATGCTAACTACAAAAGAGGTCTACATGCGAAATTTTGTTGGCAGACGGCAATTTTTGAAGACAAGCGGATTGGGAGTATTGGGTTTACCCGTAGCAGGCGCCATCGCCAGCACCGAGAGTGTGCCTCTGAAATTGATTGTGCCTTTCACTCCGGGGACTGGAATCGACACGATTGCGCGAACGATCGGGCCTTTGCTGGCCAAGCGCCAGGGCCGGCCCGTGGTGGTGGAGAACAAGCCGGGCGCCTCTGGAAATATCGGAACCGAGGCCGTTGTGCGCTCGCCCGCCAATGGCCAGACGCTTTTGGTGACAGTGAATACCCTGGTGATGAACGCATCGCTGTATCCCAAATTGCCATTCAATCCGCTGACGGACCTCGAGCCTGTAACGTTGACCAGCTGGGGACAGCTGATTTTGGTGACGCCCACGGCCTCCGCCTATCAGACGGCGGCCGATCTGGTGAAGGCCGCCAAGGCCTCGCCGGGTCGCATCAATTACGCATCGCCGGGAGTGGGCACTCCGCACCATATGGCGATGGAGCTTTTCAAGAGCACGGCGGGCGTATCGATCACGCACATCCCTTATCGCGGAACAGGCCCGGCGCTGACGGACCTGCTGGGCGGCCAGGTGGAATGCATGTTCCTGCCCATTCATGTGGCATTGACGCATGTGAAGGCCGGCAAGCTGCGCGCGCTGGGCATTGGCAGCCAGCGGCGCCACCCGCTGCTGCCCGATGTGCCCACGCTCAAGGAGGCCAAGGCGGGCGATGTGAACGTGGATATGTGGTACGGCGTGTTTGCGCCGGCCGGCATGCCGGCGGACCAGGTCGATGCCCTCAATCGCGAGATCCGCGCGATTTTGGCGTCGGAGGAAGTCCGGCATGCCTTCGCGCCCCAGGGCATGGATCCGGCCGGCAGCACGCCGGCCGAGTTCAAGGCCCTGGTGCAAAAGGACGCCCGGCGCTGGGCCGATCTGGTCAAGGCGCGGGGGATTACCGCCGAGTAGGCGGGGCGGGCGCCAACAGCGCCCCTGGAGAAAGCATGGAGAGTCAGCGGATGAAAGTAGCGATCGTGGGGGGCGGCATCGGAGGCCTGTGCCTGGCATTGGCCCTACATCAAAGAGGCATTGCCTGCGAAGTCTTCGAGGCCGTGCCCGAGGTCCGCGAGATCGGCGCGGGCATTACCCTGCTGCCGCATGCCATGCGCGAACTCAGCGACCTGGGCCTGCAGCCGCAGCTGGAGGCGCTGGCGATCGAGAACCTGGAGAGCGTGTTCTTCAACCGCTACGGCCAGTTCGTCTACCGCGAGCCGCGCGGCCGCCATGCCGGCTATGAGCTGCCGGAGCTGGGCATCCACCGTGGCCGCCTGCACCGCGTTCTCTTCGAGGCTGCCGTGCAGCGCCTGGGCCCGGGCGCAGTGCACACGGGCCACCGCTGCGTGCGTGTGGACCAGTCGGCCCATGGCGCCACCGTGCATTTCGCGCCGGATGCCCAGGGCCATGTGCCGCCGTCGGCCACGGCCGACATCGTCGTGGCCTGCGATGGCGTCAACTCCGCCGTGCGGCGCCAGTTCTATCCGCAGGAGGAGCTGGCCTTCGGCGGCATCAACACCTGGCGCGGCGTCTCGCGCTTCAAGCCCATCCTCACGGGCAAGAGCTATCTGCGCATCGGCTCGGTCGATACCGGCAAGATGGTGATCTATCCCATCGAGGACAACGTCGATGGCCAGGGCATGCAGCGCATCAACTGGGTGGCCGAGATCCGCGACCCGCAGATGCGCATGAACGACTGGAATCGCGCCGGGCGCATGGAGGATGTGCTGGAGATTTTCGGCGGCTGGACCTTCGACTGGCTGGATGTGCCGGCCCTGATCCGCTCGGCCGAGACCATCTTCGAGTACCCCATGGTGGACAAGGACCCCGTGGACCAGTGGAGCTTCGGCCGCGTGACCCTGCTGGGCGATGCCGCCCACCCCATGTATCCGCGCGGCTCCAACGGCTCTGCCCAGGCCATGCGCGATGCGCGCGTGCTGGCCGACCTGCTGGCCGCCGATCCGCAGGGCGACCCGCTGGCGCTGCTGGCCGCCTATGAGGCCAGCCGCCTGCCCGCCACCAGCCAGGTGGTGCTGACCAACCGCTCCACGCCGCCCGACTTCATCATCATGAAGGCCGACGAGCTCAGCGGCGGCCAGCCCTTCGGCCATATCGACGAGCTGATCAGCCAGGACGAGCTGCGCGCCATTGCCCGCCATTACGAGCAGGTGGCGGGGTTTGCGAATCCGCAGTCGCAAGGGTGAAGTGGTTGGGCAATGAGCTGGCTTGGCAGGTATTCAGTATTGCATCCCGACTCTTTTTGGGTCCCTGCCCGGCGGTCGTTTTTCGAGGCCGGGTTTCGGCCCGGCGGCCGACCTCCTTTCTTGTCGCGCGACAAGAAAGGAGGCAAAGAAACGCGCCCAAATGCCCGCGTCCCCTTCGCTTCGCTAAGGGGCGACCTGCGTCGTGGCGGTCGCGGGGTTCGCCGTGAAACTCACTTCGCGCTGCGCGCTACGTTCAGACAATCACGGCCAGTCAGTTGACGAAGCAGTCCTGTCCTTCGGCAGGACTGCAACCCCGCAACCGCCACGACGCAGGCACGGGCATATGGGGAGGAGGGGCCGGGGTACGGGGGCGACAGGGCGCTACGCCCCGTTGCCTTGTCTATTCGGTGCTCTCAATCCAGGCTGATATTCGCCTTCTGGATCAGCAGCTTGTACTGGTCCGCCTTGGTCCTGGCGAATTTCTCCATCTCCGGCACTTCCCAGGTGATGGGCTGGAAGGCGAAGGTGGCGAATTTCTCGCGCACCTGCGGGTCCTGCAGCACAGCGACCACGTCGGCGTGGATCTTGTCGCGCAGGACGGTGTCCACGCCCTTGGGTGCCAGCAGGGAGACGAAGGAGTTCACGATCAGTTCGGCGGGGCCGCCCGATTCGGCCACGGTGGGCACGTCGGGCACCTGGGCGATGCGCTGGGGCGCGGCCACGGCCAGGTAGCGGATCTTGCCGGATTTGTAGATGCCCTGGCTGGAGGGGAGGCTGGCAAAGCTCCAGGCCGGATCGCCATTGGCCACCGAGGTGTAGAGCTGGCTGACCTCGCGGTAGGGCACATGGGTCATCTTGCTGCCGGTCAGGAAGTCCAGCCATTCACCGCCCAGATGGCCGGGGCTGCCCACGCCCCAGGAGCCGTAGCTGACCTTGCCGGGCTCGGACTTGGCCGCCTTGATCAGGTCGCCCATGCTCTTCCACTGCGAGTTCGTGGGCACAGCCACGAAGAAGGGCGTGAGGAACAGCGGCGCCACCGGGTCGAAGTGCTGCAGCGGATGGAAGTTGCGCTGCTTGTATAGGTAGGGCAGGGCGGAGACATGTTCGCTGTCGAGCTGCAGCAGGGTGTAGCCGTCGGGCTTGGCGCGGCGTGCGGCTTCGATGGCGACAAAGCCGCCGCCGCCTGGGCGGTTGTCCACGGTCACGCCCTGCTTCCAGCGCGCGGCCAGTTTTTCGCCCACGATGCGCAGCACGGCGTCAGGGCCGCTGCCCACGGCAAAGGCCGTGATCACGGTGACGGGGCGCGTGGGAAAGCTGGCGGCGCTGCTGGAGCCTGCCTGCGCCCAGGCGCAATGCAGCGGGGCGATGGAGGCCAGCAGCAGGGCTGCGCCTGCAAGGGCCTTGCGGCGGGAGGGGGTTGTGCCGAGGCGGCTGGATGGGGATGCTTTCACAGTCTGTCTCCTGTTGGATCTGCTTTTTTCACTGCTTGCAATGCCCCGGTCCTTCTGGCGAGGATTCGGGGCGGGTTAGGGCTGCCGGCAAAGGTGCGGCGGGGTTCAGGCGAGGTTCAGCCGGCGTCAGGCTGGGCCAGGGGCGCGGCCTGTGCAAAGGCGGGCAGGGCCGCGCAGGCCCTGTCCACAGCGCTGATCAGCGGCCAGCGGTTCAGGTCCACGCCAAAGCGGCGTGCGCTTTCGATCTGGGGCACCAGGTAGACATCGGCCAGCGTGGGTGCGTGGCCGAAGCAGAAGTCGCCGCGCCGCGTGTCGCGGGCCAGCAGGGCTTCGATGGCGTCGAAGCCGTCGGCAATCCAGGTGGCGCACCAGGCATTGATGGCGGCTTCGTCCGCACCGAACTGGCGACGCAGGGTCTGCAGGATGCGGCGGTTGTTGATGGGATGCACGTCGCAGCCCACGATGGCGGCCAGCGCGCGCACCTGGGCGCGGTCCTCGGGGTCGGCGGGCAGCAGCGGCGGCTCGGGGTGGCGCTCTTCCAGCCATTCGATGATGGCCGGCGACTGGATCAGCGTGCGGCCATCGTCCAGCGTCAGCGCCGGCACCAGGCCCTGCGGGTTGACCTGCTTGAACGGCGCCTGGGCCTGCTCGTCCACGCGCAGGTCCACGGGGAAGTAGTCAGCGCGCAGGCCCTTGAGGTGGAGCGCGATGCGCAGGCGGTGCGAGGTGCCGCTGCGGAAAAAGCTGTAGAGCTTCATGGTGGTGGTCTCCCCGGTCTTATTCAGGCTGGCCCACGGTGAGCGCGATCTCGCCCACGCCCTGCACATGGCCGGTGATGCGGTCGCCCGGCAGCACGGCACCCACGCCTTCGGGCGTGCCCGTGTAGATGAGGTCGCCGGGCTGCAGGTGATAGAACAGCGAGAGGTCGGCAATGATTTCGCGGATGTTCCAGATCAGCTTGTCCACGTCGGACTGCTGCCTGGTCTCGCCATTGACGGCCAGTGCAATGGCGCCGGATTCGATCACCTGGCCCGGCATGGGCACGATCTCGCTGGCCACCGAGGACTGCTCCACATCCTTGCCCAGGTCCCAGGGCCGGCCCTTGTCGCGCGCCACCAGCTGCAGGTCGCGGCGCGTCATGTCCAGGCCGCAGGCGTAGCCGTAGATGTGTTCATGCGCCTGGTCCGCCGCAATGCGAAAGCCCGCCTTGCCGATGGCCACCACCAGCTCCATCTCGAAGTGGTAGTTGTTCGTCTCGGGCGGGTAGGCCACGGTGGCACCCGATTCGGTCAGCGTGGACGGCGCCTTGGTGAAGTAGAAGGGGCGCTCCACGCCCTTGTCCACCGGGCGGCCCATCTCGACGGCATGGGCGTGGTAGTTGCGGCCCACGAAGAACAGGCGGTTCACAGGCAGGCGCTGCGTGCTGCCGCGCACGGGCAGGGATTGGACGGGGGGCGGGGTCCAGAGGTATTGGGGGGCGGTCATGGTATTGGCGATGGGGGAGTAAAGAGACATCGGAGGATTCAAGGCCGGACTTCGTAGAGGCCCAGCTTTCGGTGCAAAGGAGCCTCGTCGGCCAGGAAGAGGAAGGCGGGCTCGCTGGCGCTGGCATTGGCCAGCGTGGCCGGCGCCCAGCCGGGCACGCAGCAGGTGTCGGCCGGGGCCAGGTCGAAATGGCGGTCCACGGCGGCCACGCTGGCGCCGCCCTCGATGACATGGAACACGCAGGCCGGCGAGCGGGCGGGCAGCTGCAGCGTCTGGCCCGGGCGCAGCATCAGCGCGTAGAAGCCCAGGATGTTTTCGCAGTCGGCCCCGGTTTCGGGGTTGGTGTAGGCCAGCTGCACGCAGTCCAGATCGGGGCGGTCGGCGGCCAGCTCCAGCAGCGCGGCACGCGCATCCTTCCATGGGTAGCGCAGCATGGGGTAGGCCTTGGCGCTGCGGGCGAACACCTGCGTGGGTGCCAGGCCGCCGCGCGCATACGCCCGGTCGCCACGGCCGGGCAGGGTGGGCTGGCGCGGGCCGTCCACGTGGTAGGTGACTTCCAGGTAGTAGGCCAGGGGCAGGTCCAGCACATCGAGCCAGACCACGGGCTCGTCGCCGTCATGGCCATGCTCGTGCCACAGGCCCGTGGGCGTGAGGATCAGGTCGCCGCGCTCCATGGGGCATTTCTCGCCGTCGACCAGGCTCCAGGCGCCCTGGCCTTCCACCACCATGCGCACGGCATTGGGCGTGTGGCGGTGCGAGGGCGCCCACTCGCCGGGCAGCAGCAGCTGCATGCCCAGGTAGATGGAGGAGCTGGCCTGCATCTTCTCCAGCCCATGGCCGGGGTTGGCCAGCACCAGCACGCGGCGCTCGGCCTTTTCGATGGGCGTCAGCTCGCCCGCCTGCATCAGCAGCGGACGGATGGCCTGGTAGGGCCAGGCAATCGGCTGGGTGCGCGGGCGCGGCGTGTGCGGCGGCATCACGTTGCGCAGGCTGGGCCACAGCGGCACCAGGTTGTTGCGCGCGAGTTCGTCGCGGTAGTCCTGGGGCAGGTCTTCCAGGCGGCCAAGTTCTTGCATGGCGGTCTCCTTGTGTTCAGTCTTCGGCGAGGCAGGTTTCGGCCTTCCAGCCGTACAGCCATTCCATGGCGTCGTAGAAACGCTGGGGCGTGCGGCCCTTCCAGAGGTCGTTGCGCACCAGGCGCTCCACGCCGCTGGCGTGGAAGATGCGGCCCATCTCGCGCGCGGACAGCACCACGCGCGCCGTGCGGGCGATGCGCGAGCGCTCGTACAGCCGCAGCGCCTGCGGCCAGTCGTTGCCGCAGCGCTTGAGCGCCTGGCCCAGCGTCACCGCGTCTTCCAGCGCCATGCAGGCGCCCTGGGCGATGTATTGCAGCGTGGGGTGTGCGGCATCGCCCAGCAGCGTGGCGCGGCCGAAGCTCCACTGGCCAATGGGCTCGCGGTCGGCCGTGGCCCAGCGCTTCCAGCTTTTGGGCAGGTCTATGAGCTGGCGGGCGCGCGGGCAGCAGTCGCTGTAGTAGCTTTGCACCTCTTGGCGGCTGCCTTCGCGCACGCCCCATTCCTCCTGCTCGCGGCTGTGGAAGGTGACGACCACGTTGTACTGCTCGCCGCCACGCAGCGGGTAGTGCACCAGGTGGTAGTTGGGGCCGACCCAGATGCTGGCCGCGTTCCAGCGCAGGTCTTCGGGGAAGTCGTTCTTCTCCACCACGGCGCGGTACACCACGTGGCCGGAGACACGCGCCGCATCGCCCACGTACTGCTGGCGCACCACGGACTTCACGCCATCGGCGCCGATCAGGGCCTGGCCCACATGGACCTGGCCGTGCTGGTCGCGCACGGTGACGGTGTCACCCTCCTGCTGCACGGCTTCGATGCGCGTGCCCGTCAGCGTCTCGATTTGACCGTGGGTGCGCGCGCCTTCGAGCAGCGAGGTGTGGATGTCGGCGCGGTGGATCACCGCATACGGGTTGCCGAAGCGGGCGCGAAACGCCTCGCCCGTGGGAATGCGGCCGACCAGCCGCTCATCGAGCGCGTCGTGCATCACCATCTCGTCGGTATAGACCGCGCGGCCACGGGCCAGCTCGCCAATGCCCAGCGCGTCGAAGGCCGCGAATGCGTTGGGCCCCAGTTGTATGCCGGCGCCGATCTCGCCCAGCTGCGGCGCCTGCTCCAGCACCTTGACGGCGAATCCCTGGCGCGCCAGGGCCAGCGCGGCCGCCACGCCGCCAATGCCGCCGCCTGCCACAAGAACGGGCAGCGCCCGGGAAGAAATGCTGGTGCTCATGGATGTCCTGTGCTTCGTGGTGCGTGTCGCTCGCCTGGGGGTCAGATGCGTCGCGACTAATTAAACAGTATGCTGACGATGAGTGTAGTGTTGATTTGCATCAGGCCAGCCTGGGGTTTCCCTGGATGCAGGCCAAACGGTGGTGGACAGCATGTCCGGGTGAATCACCTGTCCGCCAGCCAACGCCAACGGAGGGCGCGGTTCATGCGAACATCTGCGCTTGCCCGCAGGGACCCGGAAAAGAGCGCAATGGCCATGGACTACCAACCCGCAGAACTAGAAAACTACCCCGGCTACCACATCCGCCGCCTGCAGCAGATCGCGGTAGCCGTCTTCATGGAAGAGACCCAGGAATTCGGCGTGACCCCCGTGCAGTACGCGGCGCTGTCTGCCGTGCTGCGCCAGCCCGGCGTGGACCAGCGCACGCTGGCGCGGATGATCGGTTTCGACACCTCCACCATTGGCAGCGTCATCGACCGGCTGGAGGCGCGCGGCCTCATGGTGCGCAACACCAGCCCGGCCGACCGGCGCGTGCGCCTGCTGTCGGTCACCGCGGAAGGCGCTGCGCTGCTGGCCGCTGCCGAGCCCTCGGTGCTGCGGGCCCAGCAGCGCATGCTGGAGCCGCTGCCGCAGGAGCAGCGGGGCCTGTTCATGGAAATGATGGCCGTCCTGGTGCGGCAAAACGACGAGCTGGCGCGTGCGCCCAGCACGCTGGCCGCGCGCCGCGCCGCTGCCGACTGAGGCGACCTCGACCCATGGACTGGGACCATCTGAGATTCTTTGGCGAGCTGGCACGCAGCGGCAGCATGGCCGCCGCCGCGCGCCAACTGGGCGTGGAGCACACCACGGTGTCGCGCCGCATCCAGGCTCTGGAAAAGCAGCTGGGGGCCGTGCTCTTCGAGCGCGAAGCGGGCCAATGGCGGCCCACGGAGGCCGGCCGACAGTTGCTGGGCGTGGCAGACGCCATGCAGCGCGCCGCCGCCGGGCTGGAGCGCATGCCGCTGGCGGCCGAATCCGCCAGCCAGGGCCCGTCCGGCCTGGTGCGCGTGGGCGCCACCGAGGGTTTCGGCACCCAGCTGCTGGCCCCGCAGCTGGCCGCGCTGACGCAGCGCCATCCGCTGCTGAGCATCGACCTGCTGGCCCTGCCGCGCCTGCTGCACCTGTCGCGGCGCGAGGCGGACATCGTCATCTCGCTGGAGCGCCCCACGCGCGGCTCGGCCGTGGTCACCAAGCTCACGGACTACCGGCTGTTCCTCTACGGCCAGCGCGAATACCTTGCGCGCCGTCCGCTGGTGGCGCGCACCGAGGACCTGCGCCACCACAGCTTCATCCACTATGTGGACGACCTGCTGTTCACGCGCGAGCTGCAGCTGCTGTCCACCCTGTTCCAGCCCGAGCGTTTTGCCTTTCGCAGCACCAGCATCACCGCCCAGTACGAAGCCGTGCGCGCCGGCGCCGGCCTGGCCGTGCTGCCCGCCTTCATCGCCGACCGCGACCCCGTGCTCAGCCGCGTGCTGCCCGCCGAGGCCTGCTTCACCCGCACCTTCTGGATGAGCATGCCCTCGGATGCCCGGCAGGTTCAGCGCATCGAGGCGGTCTGGGGGTTTCTGAGGGAGGCTGTGCAGGGCATGGGCGGCTTGCTGAAGCCCAGAGCCTGAGGGCCTGCGGCGGTCAGGCCCCTGCCGCTATACTGCCCGCCCCGAATCTCGTC
This sequence comes from Delftia sp. WY8, assembly GCF_018437695.1. NCBI lineage: Bacteria > Pseudomonadati > Pseudomonadota > Betaproteobacteria > Burkholderiales > Comamonadaceae > Delftia > Delftia sp. WY8. The sequence goes on along the minus strand of NZ_CP049795.1, from coordinate 89,092 downwards.
ATCCGACAGCAGGATCCCTGGCATGCGCCTGAAAGCCCTTTTGCGTCCACTGGTGTACCTGAGCCTGGCGGGGCTGGCCGCTTGCGGCAGCAACCCGCCCAGCCCCTCGGCGGCCACGCCCGAGTCCACGCCCACCGTGCCGGGCACACCCGTGGCCCCCATCAGGATCGGTCTGGCCCTGGGCGGCGGGGCCGTGAAGGGCTTTGCCCATATCGGCGTCATCAAGATGCTGGAAGCCAATGGCCTTGCGCCTGCGGTGGTGTCCGGCACCAGCGCGGGCAGCGTGGTGGGGGCGCTGTATGCGGGCGGCATGAACGCCTTCGAGCTGCAGGAAAAGGCCGTGGCGCTGGATGAGACCAAAATCCGCGACCTGCAGCTGTCCTCGGGCGGCCTGCTGGTGGGCCAGAAGCTGGAAGACTATGTGAACGAACAGGTGGGCCGCAAGCCGCTCGAGCAACTGGCCAAGCCCTTCGTGGCCGTGTCCACGCGGCTGGAAGACGGCGAGCGCACCGTGTTCGCGCGCGGCAATACGGGGCAGGCGGTGCGTGCCTCCAGCAGCATTCCGGGTGTGTTCCAGCCCGTGGCCATCGGCAAGTTCCACTTCGTCGATGGCGGCATCACCAGCCCCGTGCCCGTGGACGCCGCGCGCCAGCTGGGCGCCGATCTGGTGATTGCTGTGGACATCTCCAACAAGGCCCGTGGCAAGGCGCCCGAGAACATGCTGGGCGCCCTGGGCCAGTCCATTGCCATCATGGGCCAGAAGCTGGGCCAGGCCGAGCTGGCCCGCGCCGACATCACCATCCGCCCCAAGGTGCTGGACATCGGCCCGGCCGACTTCACCCAGCGCGCCAGCGCCATTCTTGAAGGCGAAAAGGCTGCCGTGGCCGCCATGCCCCAGATCCGCGAGCGCATCGCCCAGTTGCAGGCCGAGCGCGCCAAGGCCGCGAAGCTGGCGCAGCAAAAGGCGGCCGAAGCCCAGCACCAGGCCTGCCTGGACCAGCGCTCGCGCGTGCAGAAGCTGGCGGAGATGGCGGGGATGGATGGCGCCTGCGCCAACCCCAACCTCAACGCCAACCCCTGATCCACCACGGCTGCGCGCGGGCTATCCGTACACCGGATAGCGGGCGCAAAGCCCCGTCACCTGCTCCCTGACCTGCGCCGCCACCTTGGCAAAGCGGGCGCCTTCCTGCGCGTCCAGCGCATCGAGCACATCGCACAGCCAGCCGGCCAACTGCTTGCACTGCGCCTCGCCGAAGCCGCGCGTGGTGACGGCGGGCGTGCCTATGCGCAGGCCCGAGGTCACGAAGGGCGAGCGCGGGTCGTTGGGCACGGTGTTCTTGTTGGTGGTGATGTGCGCCTCGCTGAGCGCGGCGTCGGCGTCCTTGCCGGTGTAGCTGCGGTCGGACAGGTCGATCAGCATCAGGTGGTTGTCCGTGCCGCCCGAGACGATGCGGTAGCCGCGCTGCTGGATCACGGCGGCCATGGCGCGGGCGTTGGCCAGCACCTGGCGCTGATAGGCCTTGAACCCGGGCTGCAGCGCCTCCTTGAAGGCGACGGCCTTGGCGGCGATCACATGCATCAGCGGCCCACCCTGCACGCCGGGGAACACGGCCGAGCTCAGGCGGCGGTTGAAGGTTTCGTCCTGTCCCTTGGACAGGATCAGGCCGCCGCGCGGGCCGCGCAGCGTCTTGTGCGTGGTGCTGGTGACCACATGCGCGTGGGGCAGTGGGCTGGGGTATTCGCCCGCAGCCACCAGGCCTGCGACATGGGCCATGTCCACCCAGAACACGGCACCCACCTTGTCGGCAATGGCGCGCATGCGGGCCCAGTCCTTGTGGCGCGAGTAGGCAGAGAAGCCGCCGATGAGCATGCGGGGCCGGTGCTCCAGGGCGATGCGCTCCATCTCGTCGTAGTCGATCAGGCCCGTGGCGGGGTCCAGGCCGTAGGGGACGATGCGGTAGTGGCGGCCCGAGAAGTTGGACGGGTTGCCATGCGTCAGGTGGCCGCCCTGGGCCAGGTTCATGCCCATGACGGTGTCGCCGGGCTGGGCCAGCGCCAGGAACACGGCGGCATTGGCCTGGGCGCCGGCATGGGGCTGCACGTTGGCGTAGTCGCAGTCGAACAGCGCCATGGCGCGTTCCACGGCCAGGCGCTCGGCCACGTCCACGTTCTCGCAGCCGCTGTAGTAGCGCTTGCCGGGGTAGCCCTCGGCGTACTTGTTGGTGAAGACCGAGTTCTGCACCGCCATCACCATCGGGCTGGCGTAGTTTTCGGAGGCGATGAGTTCCACATGGTCTTCCTGGCGGCGTTTCTCGCTCTGGATGGCCTTGGCCAGCTGCAGGTCGAAGTCGGCCAGGGTCAGGGATGCGTCGTACATGGGTGAATGGTTCCTGTATTGGGGCAAGGGCTGTAGGGAGCGATGGTCATGCAGCCGCCAGCTGGCCTGCGGCGGGTGCGCCTGCCTGCGCGGCGCTGGCCGACTCCAGCAGGCAGGCCAGGCGGGCGACGATGTCGTCGATCTGGCGCTCGTCGCAGATCAGCGGCGGCAGCAGGCGGATGGTGGATTCGCGCGTCACCGTGATCAGCAGGCGCTGCTGGGCCAGCGCGCGGCCCACCAGGTCCTGGCAGTTGCGGTTCAGCTCGATGCCCACCATCAGGCCCTGGCCGCGCACGGCCAGCACGTCGGGGTGGCCGTGCAGCGCCTGCTGCAGGCCGTTGAGCAGGCGCCGGCCCAGTTGCCTGGCGCGGCCGGGGATGTCCTCGGTCTCCATGATGTCCAGCACCGTGCAGCCCACGCGGCAGGCCAGCGGGTTGCCGCCAAAGGTGGAGCCATGCTGGCCGGGCGAGATCAGGTCGGCCGCAGGCCCGCGTGCCAGGCAGGCGCCGATCGGAATGCCGTTGCCCAGGGCCTTGGCCAGGGTCATCACATCGGGGGCGATGCCCGCGTGCTGGTGGCCGAACCAGGCGCCGGTGCGTCCCAGGCCGGTCTGGATCTCGTCGAGCATCAGCAGCCAGCCATGCCGGTCGCACAGGCTGCGCAGCTGGCGCAGGTAGTCGGGGCTGGCCAGGCGGATGCCGCCTTCGCCCTGCACGGGCTCGATCAGCACGGCCACGATGTCGCCATGCTGGGCGGCGGCGTGGTGCACGGCCGCGATGTCGTCATAGGGCACGCGCACGAAGCCCGGCATCAGCGGCTCGAAGCCGCGCTGCTTGGCCGGGTTGCCCGTGGCCGACAGCGTGGCCAGCGTGCGGCCATGAAAGCCGTTGTCCATCACCAGGATCTGCGGCCGCGCCACCTGCCTGCGGTGGCCGTGCAGGCGCGCCAGCTTGAGCGCGGCCTCGTTGGCCTCGGCGCCGGAGTTGCAGAAAAATGCCGTCTCCATGCCGGCCAGGGCGCACAGGCGCTGGCCCAGGCGTTCCTGCCAGTCGATGCGGAACACGTTGGAGGTGTGCAGCAGCAGGCCGGCCTGCTCGGCGATCACGGCGGCGATCTCCGGGTGCGCGTGGCCCAGGGCGGTCACGGCCACGCCGGCAATGGCGTCCAGGTATTCGGTGCCGTGCTCGTCCCAGAGCCGGGCTCCACGGCCACGGACGAAGGACACGGGCTGGCGGGCATAGGCCTTCATCAGGCGGGAATCAAGGGGTTGCATGGCTTTTTGCATGTCAAGGTCCTCAAGCGGGGGTCAGGGTTGAATCGAAAAGGGTGGCGAGGGGGCGCGTTCAGGGCAGCGCCAGGGCGGTGGGATCAGGGCCGCCGGCGGGCCAGTAGAAGCTGTCCGGCTGGGCGCGGGCGCCGAAGATGGCCTGGCCCACGCGCACCACGGTGGCGCCTTCCTCGATGGCGATCTCGAAGTCGCCGGACATGCCCATGGACAGCTCATCCAGCGAGATGCCCGCCGGCGCGCTCTGGCGCAGCTGGTCGCGCAGGCGGCGCAGCAGCACGAAGCACTGGCGCACGCGCTCGGCCTCGCTGGAGAACAGGGCCAGCGTCATCAGGCCGCGCACGCGCAGCGCACTGAAGGCGGGCAGCGCCTGGAGGAATCCCTGCACCTCGTCGGGCGGCAGGCCGTACTTGCTGGCCTCGCCCGAGGTGTTGACCTGCACGAACACGTCCAGCGCCCGGCCTTCGGCCTGCAGGCGGCGGTCCAGCGCCTCGGCCACGCGCAGGTTGTCCAGCGCCTGGAACTCGCTGGCAAAGCGTGCCACGAGCTTTGCCTTGTTGGTCTGCAGGTGGCCGATGACGGACCACTGCAGATCGGCCAGGTCCTGCATGGCCTCCCATTTGCCGAAGGCTTCCTGCACCTTGTTCTCGCCCAGCATGCGGCAGCCCGCCGCGTGGGCCAGGCGCAGGCTGGATTCGGGCTTGGTCTTGCTCACGGGCAGCAGGCGCACGCTGGCCGGGTCGCGCCCCGCGCGGCGGCAGGCAGCGGCCATGCGCGCCTGCACGGTGGCCAGGTTGTGCCGGAAATCGTCCACCGTCTCGGCCTGGGGGTAGCGGCCGTGCTGGTCGTGGCGCGTCAGGGTGTCGGCGGCTCGGGCGGTGCCGCCGGTGGTGTCTTGTGTCGCAAGCATGGTTTCAGCTCCTTTTGATGGCGGCATCGGCGGCGGGCACGTTGCCGGTGCCCGCCTCGCTGCGGGCGGCCCGGCGCGGCCACTGGCCGTTGAGCACGGCATGGGCCACCAGGCCGATGACCAGGCCCCAGAAGGCGCCGCCTATGCCCAGCATGGAAATGTTGGCCGCGGCGGCCAGGAAGGTGATCAGCGAGGCCTCGCGGGTTTTGGCATCGGCCAGCGCATTGGCCAGGCTGCCGCCGATGGTGCCCAGCAGCGCCAGGCCCGCCAGCGTGGTGATGAAGGTGGCCGGGAACGCCATGAACACGGCCGCCAGCGTGACGCCGAACACACCCACCAGGATGTAGAACACGCCCGCAGCGATGCCTGCGATCCAGCGCCTGGACGGCTCTTCATGCGCCTCCTTGCCCGTGCAGATGGCGGCCGTGATGGCGGCGATGTTGAAGGCGTGCGAGCCGAACGGCGCCATCAGCAGCGAGCCCAGGCCCGTCAGCGTGACGATGGGGTTGGCGCTGGTCTTGAAGCCGTCGTTGCGCAGCACCAGCATGCCGGGCATGTACTGCCCGGTCAGCGTGATAAGGAACAGCGGCAGGGCCACGCTCAGCAGGGCGTTGAGCGTGAACTCGGGCCGCGTGAACACGGGCGCCGCGAATTGCAGCTGCAGCCCGGACAGGTCCACACGGTCCTGCGCCAGCAGGAACGCCAGGCCCAGCGCCAGGATGCCGACCACCGCATAGCGCGCCGTGAGCCGCTTGAGCAGAACGTAGGCCACGATCAGCAGGCCGGCCAGCACCGGGTCCACGCTCATGCCGCCAAAGGCCTTGATGCCGAACTGCAGCAGGATGCCCGCCAGCAGGCCCGAGGCCACGCCGGGCGGAATCAGCCGGATCACGCGCTCGAACCAGCCCGACAGTCCCAGCACCACGAAGGCCGCGGCCGACACCACATAGGCGCCCACGGCCTCGGCATACGGCGTGGTGGCCAGGGCCGTCACCAGGAAGGCGGCGGCCGGCGTGGACCAGGCCGTGATGATGGGCTCGCGCGAGAGCCAGCTGAGCACCAGCCCGGTGACGCCCACGCCAATCGAAATCGACCACACCCACGAAGCCGTGAGTTCCGGGCTCAGGCCGGCCACCTTGGCGGCCTGGAACACCAGGATGAAGGTGCCGCCGTAGTTGACGATGACCGAGATCAGCCCGGCCACCACGGGGTGGATGAGGTCGCTGAAGCGAAGGGGTGAGTGTGTGTCTGATGAAGGCATGGTCTTCTCGTTTTCCTTGGGGGTTGGATTCCTGGCTGTCTGGTGAAAGGGGTATTTGAGCGCCGAAGTGGACTGAATGATCCATACACTTCGCTCTCTTGTTGCAGACCACTTTGCAATGGGCGCGCAGCATTTGCGTCAGTACAATGGCCTGCCCAAGAGGTGCAATGAGATGAAAGGCGGCAGACCGCATGAGCAAGACCTTCGAGCTTGAGACCCTGAAGATCCGCATGGGAGATGCCGACCTGCGCCAGCTGGACCTGCACCAGCGGGTGCAGCGCGCCATGCGTGCGCTGATCCTGGATGGGGCGCTGCTGCCGGGCCTGAAGCTGCCGGCCACGCGCTCGCTGGCCGACTCGCTGGGCATTGCCCGCGACACGGTGGAGAACGCCTACACCCAGCTGCACCGAGACGGCTTCATCGTGCGGCGCCAGGGATCGGGCAGCTATGTCTCCGAGACCATCGGCACCGAGCTGCGGGGCCGGGCGGCGCGGCGCGGCCGCTTGCCCGAGCACGAGCGCAGCGCCCATGCGGCCGGTGCTGCCGGTGCTGCCGGTGCCATAAGGGCCGGTGCCGGCCTGAGCCGGCGCGGCCAGGCCATTGTTGACGGCGGCGGCATCGCCGACCAGCAGACCATTCGGGCCTTTGCCACCGGCCTGCCCGAGACGCGCACTTTTCCCACCGATGTCTGGGAGCGGCTGCAGCGGCAGGCGCTCAAGGACTACCGGGCCAGCGTCCTGCTGCACGGCGACCCGCAGGGCGCCGAGCCGCTGCGCAAGGCCATTGCCACCTACCTCAACCTGGAGCGCGGCGCCAAGGTGGAGGCCGGGCAGATCTTGGTGCTCAGCAGCACGCGGCAGGCGCTGTTCCTGTGCGCGCAGCTGCTGGTGGATGCGGGCCGGCCCATCCTGCTGGAGAACCCGGGCTACTTCGGCGCCCGCAAGGCCTTCGAGTCGGCCGAGGCCAAGGTCCTGCCCATCGACGTGGACGCGCAAGGCATTCGCACCGACCTGCTGCACGCCGACCGCAGCGGCGCCACCTGCGTGTATGTCACGCCATCGCACCAGTACCCCACGGGCGTCACCATGCAGCTGGAGCGGCGGCTGGACCTGATCCGCTGGGCATTCGAGCGCGGGCGCTGGATCATCGAGGACGACTACGACAGCGAATTCCACTACGACGGCATGCCCACCGCCTGCGTGCAAGGCCTGGACAAGCACGCGCGCACCATCTACATCGGCACCTTCGGCAAGACCCTGTACCCGGGCCTGCGCATGGGCTACATGGCCTTGCCGCAGGAGCTGGTGCGCGCCTTTGTCCAGGCGCGCAGCATCATGGACGGGCACACGCCCCAGATCCAGCAGCTGACGCTGGCGCGCTTCATGGAGGACGGCCACTACAACTCCCACGTGCGGGCCATGCGCAAGCTGTACGCGGGGCGGCGCGAGGTCATCCTCGAATCCATAGGCAGGCACCTGGCCGGCATCGTCACCGCGCCACGGCCCCAGGGCGGCATGCAGGTCCCCTGCCTGCTGGAGCCCGGCTGGTCCGAGGAGGACACCATCCGCCGCGCCGCCGCAGCCGGCGTGCTGCTGCAGGGGCTCAGCCGCCTGTACGCGGGTGAGCAGCGGCAGCCGGGCTGGCTGCTGGGCTACGCCTCGCTCACGGCCTACGAGATCGAGGCCGCCGTTCTGCGCCTGGCCAACGCGCTGCGAAAACCCTGACAGGTTGGGAGACGCCGGACGCTGCATGCCTCAGTAGGGCAGGGGAAAGCGCGCGGTCAGGTCGGACACGCCTTCGTGGATGGACTTGAGCGTGCGCGCGTTCATGGTGCCGCTGCGTATGCCGCCCAGCGTGGCAAGAATCATGTCGCCGATCTCGCGGAACTCGTCGGCGCCCATGCCGCGCGTGGTGCAGGCCGCGCTGCCCACGCGGATGCCCGAGGTCACCAGCGGCCGCGCGCCGTCGCCGGGCACGGCGTTCTTGTTGACCGTGATGCCGATCTGCTCCAGCGCCGTTTCGGCGGCCTTGCCCGTCAGCTCCCAGGGGCGCAGGTCGATCACGCCCAGATGGCAGTCCGTGCCTGCGGACACCACGGACAGTCCGCCCTGCGACAGCCGGTCGCACAGCACGCGGGCGTTGTCCACCACGGCCCGCGCATAGGTACGGAAGGCGGGCTTGAGCGCCTCGCCCAGCGCCACCGCCTTGGCCGCCACCACATGCATCAGCGGGCCGGACTGCAGGCCCGGAAACACGGCGGCGTCTATGCGCCTGGCGATCTCGGCGTCGGCCGAGAGGATCATGCCGCCGCGCGGCCCGCGCAGCGTCTTGTGCGTGGTGGTCGTGGTCACATGGGCGTGCTCCACGGGCGAGGGGAACACGCCCGCGGCCACCAGCCCCGCCACGTGCGCGATGTCGGCCATGAAGATGGCGCCCACCCGGTCGGCAATGCGCCGGAACTCGGCCCAGTCCATCTGCCGTGAATAGGCCGAGCCTCCGGCAATGATGAGCCTGGGCCGCTCCTTCAGCGCAATGCGCCGCACCTGGTCCATGTCGATGAGTTGGGAGCGGGCGTCCACCTCGTAGCTGATGGACTGGAACCACTTGCCCGACACGCTCACGCTGGAGCCGTGCGTCAGGTGCCCGCCCGAGCGCAGGTCCAGCCCCATGATCTTGTCGCCGGGCTCCAGGAACGCCAGGTACACGCCCTGGTTGGCCTGGCTGCCCGAGTGCGGCTGCACGTTGGCGTGCGTGCAGCCGAACAGCGCCTTGGCACGCGCAATGGCCAGGTTCTCCACGGCATCGGCATTGGCGCAGCCGCCGTAGTAGCGCACGCCGGGATAGCCCTCGGCGTATTTGTTGGTCAGCACCGAGCCCTGCGCCTCCATCACCGCGCGGCTCACGAAGTTTTCAGAGGCAATCAATTCAATCGAACGCGCCTGCCGTGTCCGCTCGGCCGCTATGGCGTCCCAGGCCTCGCTGTCCGCGTGTTGGAGTTCCAGGGAATTGATTCTGGGGAGCGATAAATCGTCCATGTCGCATTGGCTGTCTTGGAGGCGCTGAAGCACGGGAATCGGCAGCGCCCGGGTTATGGAAGGATTTGGAAACCAGGGCGCATCGGTAATGGGCAGTCTACAAAGTGCAGCTGCCTTGATTCCGACCATGTTTCAGCGGGTGAGCAGACCAATTAAGGTGGCATGCCAATGTAAGCCGTTGAAAAAAGCGGTCTGGTTCATTGGCGAAAATAGGTCTGTTTGAATCCATGCTCTCTCCATAGAATTCGCCGCCAGACGTTGAAAGTCATGAGATCCAATACCGCCAGGAATCATCCGCAATCTGCATTCGGGGAGATTGATTCAAGGTGGAATATGACAGAGTGAAGAAATCCATGACAACGTATATGCCATCTGCAGCGTCAATTGCAGTGCCATTTGCGGCGCCATTGGTGATTGCGGCAGATGGAGAAAGCGGGGGGAGGGAATAGGCGATTTGACTCAGATCAATCAAGTTCAATCACACGGAGTTGAAAAATGAATCTCGATATCTCTCGGACAGATGACGCCGTGCGCGATGCGCTCAAAAAGCTGTCCCTGCTCTGGAAGTCAAGAGCGGCCGTGAATCAGGACCTGCCTGACTACTGCGGCTTGGCGTTCGACCCCGCCCGGCAGGACTTCACCGCCTCGCTGCTGCCGTTTCGCGATCACCAGGCATGGGTGGAGGCGCCACAGCACCTGCGCGACCAATGCCTGTCCTACGCCTGGGGCATCTACAACCTCAAGACCATCTACATCGAGTGCAACGTGGTCACGCCGGCCTGCGAGGACATCATCAAGACCCCGCCGCCCAGCGCCAACCGCGCGCTGCTGCAGGACGTCATGTCCCAGGCCCTGCTGGACGAGGCCCTGCACACCCGCATGTCCATCATGGCCTGCAACTACATCTACGAGATGCGCGGCCTGGCGCCGCTGGACTACGCGGACTTCAACCTCGTCGGCTGGCGCAACGGCGTGCTGGCGCAGTGCGGCGCGGAATGGGAGCGCCGCCTGGCCCGCTTCGCCATTGCCTGCGCCAGCGAGACCCTGATCACCGACTACCTCAAGACCATGGCCGAGGACCGCAGCATCCAGCCCATCTGCCACGAGGTCACGCGCACCCACGCCGTGGACGAATGGAGCCACTCCAGCGTCTTCAGCTCGGTGGCCACCGACATCGTCCAGGGCCTGAGCAACCGCGAGCGCAGCTACCTGCGCTCCATCATCCTCAAGACCGTGCAGATGTTCGCCAACAACGAGCTGGGCGCCTGGTCCACCGTCTTCACCATGGTCGGCATGCCGCATGCGCGCGACATCCTGCACGACGTGGGCGACAGCAACGAGATCGGCGTCTACACCGACTCGGTGCAAAGCCTGATCGACCGCATCGGCCTGGCGGGCCGCAACCTGGGCGGCAGCGTGGCGCTGGTGTCCTCGGTCCTTGAGGAGATGCAGGCATGAGCGCCGCCCTCCAGGCAGGCAGCATGCTCGCGCGCTGCGCCGCTGCACGGGCAGAGGCGGGCGGCGTCATGGTCTACACCCTGCGCGTGCAGGGTGCTTCGGCGCAATTCCTCGGCGGCCTGCGGCCCGGCCGGCATGTGGCCATCGAGCATGCCGACGCCCGTGGCACCATGCAGCAGCGGCTGTACTCCATCACCCGCTACGAGCCCTGCAGCGAGCACGACGGCGCCGGCCAGTTCGACATTGCCGTCAAAAGCTCGGGCCGGGGCAGCGTCTCCGACCACATGCATGCGGTGCTGCGCGCAGGCTCCACGCTGCCGCTGGGCGGCGTGGCCGGCGACATCACGGCCGACCTGGTGCTGGGCCTGGACTCCCTGGTCATGCTGGCCGGCGGCATCGGCCTGACCCTGCCGCTGGCGCTGCTGCGCGAACTGGACCGGCTGCGCCAGCAGGGCCGGCGCGTGCCCCGCACCACGCTGCTGCTGTGCTTTGCGCGCATGGCCGACATTCCGTTCCTGCAGGAGCTGCAGCAGCTGTGCGAAACGGCCCCCTGGTTCGACCTGCGTATCCACATCACGCGTGAAGACATTGCCGCCCACGGGCCCTTCGTGCCGGGCCGCCCCTCGCAGCAGTCCCTGCTGGCGCTGGGCCAGCCCCAGGCCGTCGTCATCTGTGGCGGCCACGCCTTTGCGCAGACCTTTCGCGAGCATGCGCGGGCCTGCTTTCCCGGTGCCATACAGCATATCGAGGCCTTCACGCCGCCTGCCGCATCCACCGCCCAGCCAGGCGAGACCGCGCAGGCATGCCAGCTGCAGATCGCGCACAGCGGGCAGATCGTCGAAGCCGCGTCCGGCAAAAGCCTGCTGGAAATCCTGGAAGGCGTGGGCATTGCCATCCGCAGCCAGTGCCGGGCCGGCATCTGCGGCAGCTGCCGCATCCGCATCACGGGAGGCAGTTCACGGCTGGAGGCGGACTTTTGCCTCAGCGACAGGGAAAAGGAAGCCGGCTATGCCTTGGCCTGCTGCACCTTCCCCTCGGCAGGCCATATCCACGTCGATCTCAAGCCCGGCGCCTGACGGGCTCCGCACGTTCCAAGCCACCCTCCTGTATCCACCTGAGTTCCTCCCATGAAAAAAGCCATCGCGCTGCGCCACATCCACTTCGAAGACCTGGGCACCCTGCATGCCGAGTTCGCCAGCCGCGGCTACGAAGTGCAGTACGTCGATCCCAGCATCGGCGAGCTTGACACCCTGGACCTGGGCCGTGCCGACCTGCTGGTCGTGCTGGGCGGCCCCATAGGTGCCTATGACGAGGCGCTTTATCCCTTCGTCGCCCAGGAGCTGGCGGCCGTGCGCCGCTGGCTGGACAGCGGCAAGCCGCTGCTGGGCATCTGTCTGGGCGCCCAGCTCATTGCGCGCGCGCTGGGCGCCAGGGTCTATCCGCTGGGCGTCAAGGAAATCGGCTTTTCGCCGCTCACGCTCACCGACGCCGGCCTTGCCTCGCCCCTCGCCAAACTGGACGGCGTGCCGGTGCTCCATTGGCATGGCGACCAGTTCGACATTCCCGAAGGCGCCGTGCACCTGGCCGGCACCGCCATCGGCGCCAACCAGGCCTTCGCAGTCGGCTCGCAGGTGCTGGGCCTGCAATTCCATCTGGAGGCCGACGCGGCCCGGCTGGAGCGCTGGCTGGTCGGCCATGCCTGTGAGCTCGGCATGGCCAAGGTGGACCCGCGCACGCTGCGTGCCGATGCCCAGAAATACGGCGGCCTGCTGGCGCTGGCCGCGCGCGATGTGCTGGCCGCCTGGCTGACCCACCTGGAGCGCAGCCGCTGAACCTGCGGCGCCGCCCATTCACCCATTTCCCCCACGCCGGAGCCGCCGCTGCGCGGCGCCGGAATCTCTGTTCCCGAAAAAAGGAGAGTTGAAGATGGTTGTCGTACTGTTCGAACTGCAGGCCTTGCCCGGCCAGAACCAGACCTATGTGGACCTGGTCAACAAGCTCACCCCCATGCTCAAGCCCATGGAGGGGTTCATCTCCGTGGAATGCTTCCAGAGCACGCTCAACCCCGAGAAAGTCATGTCCGTCACCACCTGGCGCGACGAGGAAGCCGTCGTCCAGTGGCGCAACGTGGAAGCCCACCTCAGCGCCCAGCGCGCCGGCCGCGACAAGATCTTCAAGGACTACCGCGTGCGCGTCACCCAGGTGCTGCGCGACTACGGCCTGACTGACCGCGCGCAGGCGCCTGCCGACAGCATCATGGGCAAGGCAGGCAGCTGCCCCGTCAGCCACGCCTGAGGGCTGGCGGTGCCGCAAAGGCCCGGCTGGTACCTCTACCGGAGCGCGATGCACGCCATCGAAAGATGTCGGCAGTGACTACGCTGCCGGCACCAGGCCGGAAAAAAAGCCCGCTGAATGCTCAGAGGGCTTTTTTTCGGAAGGCACAGATCCTTCGCATCGGAACTCCACCGCACCGCACGGCATCCTGCGTGCCGCCTTGTGCAGCGCTTTCAGTTGCGAGCTGCTGCTGCCGCCATTTCGGCGAGGAACGGGCCTTGGGCCGCCTCGGGTTTGCGTTCGATGAGGAAGTCGTCGCGATCCTGGTCCTTGATCCAGTTCGGAGGCTTGCCGCGACCTGTCCACGTTGCTCCTGTAGACGGATCGCGATACTTCGCCGGTGCGCTGGTTTTTGCTGGGATGTAGGGGAACACTTGCTGCTGGGTGAATCCGAAATCGGTCACCAGCTTCTGGACCTTGGACAGGGCTGCGTCGGCCGCCGAGGTGCGGGCCTTGGCAATTTCCATGTCCAGCGCGGCCTTGGCCGCAAGGAGTTCTTTGAGGGACTGTGTCATAGGGGTGCGAAATTTTTGAAGCCAGATTATGGGGCTGTTCGGGCGAGACATGCCTGTCTTCAGGGTCATGCCGGGCGACAAAAGGCAGGCGAGGAAGGCATGGGGCACTGCTGCCGTCATGTGGAAGCTGCGCCAGGCATGAAAAGGACGGCCCTATCCTCGGTGGCTCGCGCCCGCACCACCCGGCACGGCACGGCCGCAGCGATCACGCCAGATGGAATATCCCGCGTTGTACCGGCCTGGCAAGGCAGCCCTAAGCTTCCAAGCTGCGGACGAATTCACTCCCCGCTTCGACTCCTAGAAGCGAGTCCACGGCCGCCACCCGCTTCAGCGCTTCGTCGGCGCTGAAGCCATTTCCCTCCAGCACGGCCAATGCATCGTTGTGCAGGGCATAGGCCAGGTGCGCTGCGATCCGTACGCTCGGATCCGCATCCACGTTGCTTCCCAGATATCCGCTCAGGAGAAGACGGATCTCGTATATGGCTTTCGCCAGGATTTTTGACTCATTGGTGCGCATGGGATGGTCCTGCCATGAATACTGGCGACTGTGTGCCGGAACCATGAATGTACGTACTTGGGCCATCTACGGCCCTGCGTGATGGCGGGCACCAAGGCAAATCGCGCCGTACTTTGCGACACAATCCGCCTCTTGAATACCTCTGAAGGAGACGGCCTGTGCCAGCGCCCCGCCATTGGATCGAATTCGTTGAGGACTGGCGTGCCGAACCCATGGCCTACTGGGTGCATGTCGAGCAAGAGGTTGGGCTCTGGTGCCGCGCCAGCCGTTACCTGCCCTCGGCACCTGCTCACATTCCCCACAAGGGCTTTGCCGTTCTCTGTGTGGAGTTCGGGACGCATGTACTGCGTTTTTCCTCTGCGGCTCAGCTCGATGAGTGCATTCGTGTACTTTCCATGAAACCCTTGCCCACATCGCGCCAGTTGTCCAACCTGCGCGTCACGTCGCTGGGGCCAAACGGGCATTGGTTGAGCCGGCTGCCGGTGGCGATCAAATCCGGAAAGGCAAGAGGGCGGGTGGTGATGGGGCTTGAACAGACGCGGGCAGCGATAGTAGGCAAGTCCGATGGATGGACGTGCCAGAACTCGGCTGAGCGGACCAATGCCCTGGCGAGCTGACAGCATCATTACAACTGGCACAGACTGCACCGCAGCAGCGGCCAAGTCGCTCCGTGTCTAGGATCAAATCTCCAAACAATCGCTTGACGGTTCACAGCTAGTCCGGCCGAGTGGCGAAAGCTCGGCACTCCCATCACCAACACCCAGGAGCTTCAATGATCATCACCACCACCCCCCAGATCGAAGGCCGCCGCATCACCCGCTACTGCGGCGTGGTCGCGGGCGAGGCGATTTTGGGCGCCAATGTGTTCAAGGACTTGTTTGCCGGGCTGCGCGACATCGTGGGCGGGCGGTCGGCCACCTATGAGCGCGAGCTGCAGCGGGCGCGCGAGATTGCGCTCAAGGAGCTGGAGGAACGCGCCCAGGAACTGGGCGCGAATGCCGTGGTGGGGGTGGACCTGGATTACGAAGTGCTGGGCCAGGGCAACGGCATGTTGATGGTGTCTGCCAGCGGCACGGCCGTGGTGCTGGAGTAGGCAGGGCCATCGGCCAAGCAGACCAAGCGGGCCAAGCCGGCCAGCGAAGTCAACGCGGCGCTGTGCCCGGCATCTGCAGGCAGCGGGCCAGCGCCCGCGCTGCCTCGCCCAGGCGCGGGCCGGGGCGGGAGACCACGTCTGTTTCGACCAGGTCCAGCGCGCAGATGCGGCCGGAGCGCACGGCGGGCATGCGGCTCCAGCCGGGGCGGGTGGCAAAGCTGGCCGATGGCGTCTGCGGCGTGTGGATGATGAGTTCCGGCTGCTGGCGCAGCACGTATTCGGGCGTGATTCGCGGAAAAGGGCCCAGGTTGGGCGGCAGCACATTGCGCGCGCCCAGGCGCTGCAGCAGTTGGCCTATGAAGGAGTCCGGCCCTGCCGCGTAAGGCGTGGCGTCCACTTCGAAATACACCTTCTGCCCGGCGGGCGCTTGCGCAGCCAGCGCCTTGGCCTGCTGGTCCACCTCGGCCTGCATGCGTGCCAGCAGGGCGTTGGCGCGCTGCACCTGCAGCAGCTGGTCGAGCTTGTGCAGTACCTGCTCCAGCTGCGCCATGTCGTTGGCGTCCAGTGCCAGCACGGGAATGCCGAAGCGCTCCAGCTGCGCGATGACGGGTGCGGAATACGCCATCAGCACCACGTCGGGCCTGAGCCGCACGGTGGCCTCGACCAGCGGGGCAAAAGTGTGGCCCAGCTTGGGCAGGGCGGCCACGCGGGCCGGGTGGTTGGAGAATTCGTCCACGCCCACGATGCGCTCGCAGGCGTCCAGCGCGCACAGCGATTCGGTCAGCGAGGGCAGCAGCGAGACGATGCGCTGCGGCACCCGCTCCAGGCGCACCTGGCGCCCGCGCATGTCGGTGACGGTGTAGGCAGTGGTTGCCCCGCCCGTTCCCGCATCCACCGCCTTTTGCGCGACGGCGCTGCCCGCGCAGGCCAGGGCGGCGATCAGCAGCAGAAGGCGGGGCAGGCGCACAAGCAGCAGGTGCATGGCGGTCAGGGCAGGGGAGTCCAGCGCACGCTGACGAACACGGTGCGGCCTGCGTTCGCATAGCCGCGCGTGGGGGCGTAGTCGCGGTCGGCGATGTTGTTGACGCGGGCCAGCAGCGTCCATTGCCTTGTCAGCTGGCGCTGGGCGTAGAGGTTGACCACGCCGTAGCCGCCCAGCTTGAAGGTGTTGGCCTCGTCGGCATAGCGGCCGCTGTAGAGCTGCGCTTCGCCGCCCAGCGTCCAGCCGGCCGCCTGGGTGTCGGCGTTGAGCTTGAGCATGCGCTTGGAGCGGTAGGGCAGCAGCTTGCCGGTCTCCAGGTTCTCGGGGTTCATGAAGTCCAGCGAGGCGCCCAGGTTGGCGCTGCCCAGGCGCGTGCTGCCCGCCAGCGTCAGGCCGGTGGTCTCCACGCTTTGCCAGTTGCGGTAGCAGTTGCAGGGAACGGCGCTGTTCCAGTCGTAGGTGATGAGGTTCTTGAACTTGTTGCGGTAGACCACGGCCGAGAGGCGGTTGGCACCGGCCGCATAGTGCAGGCCCGTTTCCACGTTGGTGCTGCTTTCGGGCTTGAGGTCGGCCGCCGCCTGGCCCGTGAAGCGCTCGTACAGCGTGGGCGTTCTGAAGGCCGTGCCGGCCGATGCCACCCAGCGCCAGCGCTCGTCGATCTGCAGGCCGTAGCCCAGGCCGCCCGTGGTCTTGTTCTGCTGGTCGCGCACCTGGTCGTGACGCAGGTTGGCGTCGAACTGGTGGCGGCCCTCGGTCAGGCGCCAGCCGGCCGACAGGGAGTTCTGCACGCGCCGGCTGTCGGTGTTCTGCGTCCAGGCGTATTGGGTGTCCAGCTTGTCCTCGCGGCGCTCCAGGTCGATGTTGAAACGGTGCTGGCCCAGCGTGAACAGGTTCTGCAGCAGGTAGTTGGTGGAGCGGCCCTTGGCGCTTTCGGGCGACTGGGTGTGGCGGTCGCTTTGGCTGTCGGTATGGGAGATCTGGACCACGCTTTTGTACATGGCGTTCCAGCCGGCCTGCCAGCGCAGGCTGCCGGTGGTGTTCTTGACCACGTCGTAGTCGTCGAACGGCGGCGGGCTCTGGTCGTAGTGGGTGCGCAGGCGGCTGTGCAGCAGGCTGGCGTCGATCTGGTGGATGCCCGTTTTGTAGCCCGCGTTCAGGCCCAGCGAGGTGTTGCTGTAGCCATCCTTGTCCGGGTTGGGCGAGAAGGTGTTGCCGGGGTAGACGTCGAAGCCGTCGCTGCGCTCGTCCGCCAGGTTCAAGCCATAGGTGAAGCCGTTGGCTCCGCCCTGGAATCCTGTGGCCAGCTTGCTGGTGCCCTGGTTGCCGATGCCGGCCTCGGCATAGGCGCGGGTCTGGCCGTCCGCCCGCTTGGTGAAGATCTGGATCACGCCGCCCATGGCGTCTGAGCCATAGATGGCGGCGGCCGGGCCGCGCAGCACTTCGATGCGCTCGATCTGCGCCAGCGGCAGGGTGGACCAGACCGCGCCACCCTGCAGCTCCTGCGAGCTGTAGCGCACGCCGTCGATGAACACGGCAGTGTGCTGGTTGCTGGTGCCGCGCAGGTAGACCGAGGTGACCTGGCCCGGCCCGCCGTTGCGGTTGATCTGCACGCCCGGCACCTGCACCAGCAGGTCGGCCACGCCCGTGGCGCCGCTGCGGGCAATGGTCTCGGCGTCGATCACGGTCATGTCGGCCGTGACGGTGCGCAGGGGCTGCTCGCTGCGCGAGGCGGTGACGACCACGGTATCGAGCTGGGAGGCCTGTGCGCGCTGCGCCTGTTGTGCCTGTTGTACCTGTGCTTGGGCCTGGCAGGCCAGCAGCGAGGCCGCAGCCAGGGCGGACAACGTGCGCAGTACGGGGAACGCCGAGGGCGAGCGAAGAGCGGCGCCAGGGGCGCGCGCGAGGGCGAGGGTGTGCATGGATGCGAGCCAGTTGCGCGCCAGCGACCCCGCCGGCACGGAAACCACAAAGACCGGCTGCGCTGCATGCGCGGCCGGCCGCCTGTTGGCCGGTATCCAGACTGGTGACGCACTCGCCAAGGCCTTCCCGGGCTGTACGCCCAGTGGCACGGGTTTGGCGGGGGCCGGTGCCATGCACGCGGCGTTTCACTCACTGTTGCGGGGGCAGTACATGCGGGCGGCTTTATCTGGCCGCCCCATGTTTCCCGTTTAACCGCAGCCCCTGGGGCTGCTGGCACCAACGGCGGCGATTGTACGGCGGGGCGTTCAGTGCCGATGTAAAGCTTGCTTGACATGCCCGCGGGTGGCATCGCACAATGTCAAGCATCCTTTACACATTGCGAGAGACTTCCATGAATCAAACAACGGTCACCAACCGCCGCTACCAGAAGGAGCTGGGATTTGCGCTGCTGCTCTACATGGCGCTGCTTGTGGGGGCGCTTTTGCTCAGCGCCGACATGCAGGCCGGGGCCCTGCGCACGGCCCTGCTGCTCAGCCCCATGCTGGCGTTTGCGCTGGCCGTGCGGGCCATCGTGCGGCTGGTTCGCGATACCGACGAGTTCCTGCGCAAGTCCATGCTGGAGCAGCTGGCGATTGCAGCGGCGGGCACGGCCGGCATCACCTTCACCTACGGATTCCTGGAAATGGCAGGGTTTCCCAAGCTCAGCATGTTCATGGTGTGGCCCTTGATGGGTGCGCTCTGGGTGGCTGCCTCGGTGGCCCACTGGCTGCGCAGCCGATGAGCTGTTCCGCCAAAGTGCCCCGCCCATGAAAAACATCATCCGTGAACTGCGCGCCGAGCGCGGCTGGAGCCAGGCTGCGCTGGCGGACCTGCTGGGCGTGTCGCGCCAGACCGTCAATGCCATAGAGACGGGCCGCTACGACCCCAGCCTGCCGCTGGCATTCGCCATTGCCCGGGTGTTCGAGACCCGGATCGAGGCGATCTTCCAGGAGGGTTGAGCGCAGCGCTCAGGCCACGATCATGACCAGCAGCACCAGGCCCAGCAGGGCCAGGTAGGCTTTGGCATGCAGGGCATCGGGAATGCGGCCGATCAGCGGGGCCGCCAGCCTGATGCCGGTCCACGATCCGGCCGTCAGCAACGCAAAGGCCTGCAGGTCCACATAGCCCACATGCCAGGGGCCCAGCCCCGCGCCCTGCGATGCCAGCATGTAGGCAGCGGTGCCCGCCACGGCCATGGGCAGGGACAGCGGGCTGGCCATGGCCGTGGCCGCCGCCATGCTGGCGCCGCGCCGGCGCATCAGCGGCACGGTCATCACGCTGCCGCCCACACCCAGGAAGGCTGCAATCGCGCCAATCGCCAAGCCTGCGGTGGCGGCGGGCCTGCGGCCCATGGGCTGCAATTGGGCGGCGGTGCCGTGCACGAAGCCCGGGCGCAGCAGCGCGTCGGCGATGGTCAGGGCCAGGTAGGCGATGAAGGCCCAGCGCACCCATTCCCCGCTGATCCAGGTGGCGGCCGCCGCGCCTGCCACGGCGCCGGCCGCGATGAAGCCGGCCAGCGGCCGCACCTGATCCCAGGGCAGGGCGCCCGCGCGGTGCTGGCGCAGCGTGGCCATGGAGGCGCCAAAAATCATCACGCAGGTGGAGGTGGCCACGGCAATGTGCATGGCAGCCTGGCCAACGGCGGAGTCCGCGCCGTGGATGGAGGTCAGCAGCGCATAAAGCAGCGGAACGGCCACGAAGCCGCCGCCAAAGCCGAAGAGCACGGTGGTCACGCCGGCAAGCACACCGAAAGCCAGCAGCAGGAGAGGGAACACAGACAGTCCTTTGGAAAAAACGAGCAAGGACTGAACCTTAGGATGCCGCGGTTTGGCCTGCTTTCGCGGATAGGTCAATAATCCTTGAATTCCTGCCAAAGCCTGTTGGCTGTTTTCCGGACATTCCCATGCTTAACATCCCGCTGCATTCCGTGGACGCCGTGGCGCGCGATGTGCTGGCCATCGGCACCGACTACACGCCTGGCACGCTGCTGCCCACGCACAGCCACCGGCGTGCCCAGTTTCTCTACGGGATGAGCGGGCTGATGGAAGTGGAAACCGACGACGGCGCCTGGACCATCCCGCCCTACAGCGGCGTGTGGATTCCGGCCAGCAAGCCGCACAGCGTGCGCATGCAGGGCGTGAGCACGCGCAGCCTGTACATCGAACCGGCTGCTGCGCCCCGCCCGGGTGTGCATTGCGAGGCCCTGGTCGTCACCCCGCTGCTGCACCAGTTGCTGCTGTCCTGCGCCGACCTGCCGGCGCTGTACGACGAAGCGGGCCGCGACGGCGCCCTGGTCACGCTGGTGCTGCACGAGCTGGCCTCGGCCCGCAGCCTGCCGCTGTTCGCGCCCATTCCCCGCGACGAAAAGCTGGCCGCCCTGTGCAAGCAGTTCCTGGCCCAGCCCAGCATCCGCGCCACGCCGCAGGACTGGGCACAGGCGCTGAACAAGAGCCTGCGCACCTTCAGCCGGTTTTTCCAGCAGCACACAGGCATGGCCTTTGGCGCCTGGCGCCAGCAGGCCTGCCTGCTGGCAGCGGTGTCGCGGCTGTCTGCGGGCGCATCGGTCACCCAGGTGGCGCTGGAGCTGGGATATGACAGCCCCAGCGCGTTTTCCACCATGTTCCGCAAGGCATTGGGGCGGGTGCCTTCGGAGCTGGTGAGCCGGGTCTAGGCGGGAACGCTGGCCTGGGCAGCCGTCTCCCGCGTCATGGCCCAGAACACCAGGGCCGCCAGGCTGAACGCCGCCCCCGCCACGCAGACGCCGTGCCAGCCAAACCGCGCGTAGGCGTTGGTGGAAATCAGCGCGCCCAGCCCGCTGCCCACGGCATAGAACAGCATGTACAGCCCCACCAGCCGGCTGTGGGCCTGCGGGTTGCTGCGAAAGATCAGGCTCTGGTTGGTCACATGCAGGGCCTGGCCGCCCAGGTCCAGCAGCACGATGCCGGCGACCAGCGCCCACAGCGATTGTTCCAGCAGCGCAATCGGCGCCCAGGCCAGCAGCAGGATCACCAGCGCGCCCAGGCTGGTGCGCTGCGCGAAACCCTGGTCGGCCCAGTGGCCGGCACGGGCCGCGGCCAGTGCGCCCACCACGCCGGCCAGGCCAAAGGCGCCGATGGCCGTGAGCGACAGGCTGTAGGGCGGTGCGCTCAGCGGCAGGACCAGGGCGCTCCAGAAGATATTGAAGGTGGCAAACATCAGCAGGGCCAGCATGCCCCGCGTGCGCAGCATGCGGTCCTGGCGCAGCAACTGGAGCATGGATGACAGCAATTGCGTGTAGCCGGGCACGGGGGAGGGCACCGCCAGCCGGGGCAGTTGCCGCCACAGGGGCCAGGCCAGGGCCAGCATCAGCAGGGCCGAGCAGGCATAGACGCCACGCCAGCCAGCCACGTCACCCACGGCACCGGCAAACACGCGCGCCAAAAGCAGGCCGATGAAAACCCCGCCCTGGGCTGCGCCCACCACGCGCCCGCGCTCATGCGCCTGGCTGGCGCTGGCCGCATAGGCGATCAGCCCCTGCGTCATGGCCGTGCCCAGCAGGCCCACGGCCAGCATGCCCGCCAGCAGCAGAACGGCCGAACGCGCGGTGCTGACGGCCGCCAGGGCCAGCACCAGGCCCAGCAACTGCAAAAGCATGAGTCGCCGCCGTTCCAGCCGGTCGCCCAGCGGCACCAGCAGCAGCAGTGCCAGCGCGCAGCCGGCCTGCGTGGCCGTGACCACCCCGCCCACGGCCGCATGGCTGATGCCGAAGTCGGCCGCCAGCGCCTCCAGCAGCGGCTGGGCGTAGTAGACATTGGCCACGCTCAGGCCGCTGGCAGCGGCGAACAGCAGCACCAGGCTGCGCGGCATGCGGACCGTGTCCGGGGCAGGGAAGGCGTTCATGGGTTGAATCCAGTTGCAAAATAAAACTGGTTGGATGCTAGTTGAACCAGTTTTGAAATGCAACCAAAATAGCGCCATGAAAGAAGACATCCGTCCTGACACACCGCAGCCCTGTCCGGTGGCCCGCTCCCTGGATGTGATCGGCGACCGCTGGTCGCTGCTCATCGTGCGCGATGCCTTCGATGGCATCAGCCGCTTTGGCGATTTCCAGCGCAGCCTGGGCGTGGCCCGCAATATCCTGGCCGACCGGCTGCGCCGGCTGGTGGAGGCCGGCATCCTCGAAACCCGCCCGGCCGCCGAAGGCTCGGCCTACCTGGAATACGTGCTCACGGCCCAGGGCCTTGAGCTGTTCCCGGTGATCGTGGCGTTGCGGCAATGGGGCGAAGGCCATCTGTTCGCGCCGGGCGAGGCGCATTCGCTGCTGCTGGACCGCCAGACAGGTCAGCCTGTCGCGCCCATGCTGCCGCGTGGCGGTGATGGCCGGGCCTTGCTGCCGGGCCAGACCGTGGTTCAGAAAATCGATTGATGGATGTCCATGCTCTCTGCCTTCCTACCACTCATCTACGTACAGATTTCTCCCGAGCGCCTGACGCTGACAAATCCGAAAACGGGCCAGACCCTGTCGGAGGTTCCCGAGCTGGCCCTGAGTCCGCCGCCCCGGCGCCGGATTCTCGCGGCCGGCCCGCAGGCCAGGCTCGCGGCCGCATCGGAGCCTGCCGAAGTCGTCAATCCCTTCGCCCACCCGCGTTCGCTGATATCGGACTTCATCCTGGCCGAGCAGCTTCTGAAGTACCAGCTCAGGCGCATGCATCGGCGTGCCTGGCTGGCGGCCTCACCGCACATCGTCATCCATCCGCTGGGCGACCCCGAGGGCGGGTTCACCCAGGTGGAGCTGAGGGCCTTGCGCGAGCTGGGCAGCGCGGCCGGGGCCTCGAAGGTGAATGTCTGGACAGGCCGGCCCTTGACAGACGAGGAATTGCTGGCGCGCAAGCCCCCTGCGCAGGGCGGCATCTGGGAGTGAGGCCCTGTTCCTCGCCATGAAAAAAGCGCCCGTCACAACGGGCGCTTTGTCTGGGTCAGCGCAAGGGCCGATAACGCGCTATCAGAACCGCGCCATCAGAACCTGGCCGTCATCCCCACGAAGTAGGTACGGCCGCCGTTGTCGTAGTTGGCGCCGATGGTCCGGGTTTCCTTGTCGGTCAGGTTGATGATGCCGGCGCGCAGGGTCATCGAGTCGGTGACGTTGTAGTTCATGGACACGTCGAACGTCGTGTAGGCCTTGGCGAAGGTGGTGGCCGTGCCCGTGGTCACGACTTCCTTGCCCACGTGGCGGGCGCTGAACATGGCGGACCAGCCCTGGCGGATCTGCCACTGCAGCGACGAGTAGATGGACAGCTCGGGCACGGCCAGCAGCGAGGCGCCGGTGCTCAGGTTCTTGGACTCGAACATCTTGGTGATGTTGGTGTTCCAGGTCAGGCCCTTGGCCAGGGGAACGTTCACGAAGCCTTCCAGGCCGCGCGTGCGGGCACGCTGGGCGTTGGCCATGCGGGTCCACCAGAAGCCGTTGTAGAAGCCCAGCGGCTGGTAGTCGATCTTGTTCTTGAAGTTGGTGTGGAAGTACGTGGCGCCCAGCGCCCAGCCATTGCGGTCCCAGCTGGTGCCCAGCTCGAAGTTGGTGCTGGTCTCGGGCTGCAGGTCGGGGTTGCCGGCCATGTAGCAGCCGCGCGTGCCGTCGGCATTCACGCTGGTGCTGGTCCAGCCCATGCCGGCCAGGCTGCGGCAGCCGTTGCCCCCGGATTGCGTGGCGGCGCTGGCCGAGTTTTCCTTCAGGTTGGGCGCACGGAAGCCGCGCGAGACGCCGCCGCGCACCGTCCACTCCGAGGCCGGGTGGTAGACCAGGTAGGCGCGCGGGCTCCAGTTGTTGCCGTATTTCTGGTGGTGGTCCATGCGCAGGCCCAGCGTCAGCGCCAGGTTCTCTCGCAGGAAGATCTGGTCCTCGCCGAACAGCGCCCAGGTGGTGGCGCTCAGGCCCGAGCCCGAGACCGGGCGCCCCGCGTAGTCGATGGGCGCCAGGCCGATGGTGTCGCGGTTGTCCAGCGACTCGCGGCGCCACTGCATGCCCAGCGTCATGGCCTGGTCCAGTCCCCACAGCTTCAACGGCTTGTCGATGCGGCCGTCCAGAGTGGTTTCCTTGGAGTTGTTGCCGATGGTGTCGCCCTTGTCCTCGTACTTGTTGTGCACGAGGTTGAGCTTGGAGGTCATGTCGCCCCAGCGGCCATCGTGGCTGAGGCCGAACTTGGTCTGCTCCAGCTTGCTCAGGCCCCATTGCGATACCACGGGGCGTCCATTCACCAACCGATCGGAGCCCGTGGCGCGCTGGATGCCTTGCGCGGCCTCGATGCCGATCACCTGGTCGGGCGTGAGCTGCCAGTTGAGCAGGGCGTTGAGGTTTTGCTTGCGCGAGCCGGCCGTGGACTGGTAGGTGCCCGGGAAGCCGCCCGTGCCCTCGTCGGCAGCGCGGTCCGTGTAGTTGCCGCCCAGGCGCAGGCCGAACTTGTCGGACAGCGGGCCGCTGATGTTGAAGCCCAGCTGGCGCGTGTCGCCGCGGTCGCCGTCGGAGGGCTTGCTGTAGTTCAGCGTGGTCGAGCCACTCCAGCGCTTGCCGATCTTGCGCGTGATGATGTTGATCACGCCGCCCATGGCGTCGGAGCCGTACAGCGAGGACATGGGGCCGCGCACGACCTCGATGCGCTCGATCATCTCGGGCGAGATCCAGTCCAGGTCCTGCGAGCCCAGGTCGTCACGGTAGTTGATGCCGGCCGAGTTCCCCTGGCGCTTGCCGTCCACCAGGATCAGCGTGTACTTCTCG
This sequence comes from Delftia sp. WY8, assembly GCF_018437695.1. Lineage (NCBI taxonomy): Bacteria > Pseudomonadati > Pseudomonadota > Betaproteobacteria > Burkholderiales > Comamonadaceae > Delftia > Delftia sp. WY8. The sequence continues at coordinate 64,618 of NZ_CP049795.1, read as the reverse complement.
GGCAGGCCGCGCAGCTTGATCTTGGACTGGGCGCCCGTGCCCGACAGACCGCCGGTCACGCCGGGAATGGTGGACAGCAGCTCGCCGATGCTGGTGACGGGCTTGCGCTCGATGTCTTCCCGCGTGATCACGCTGATGCTGGCCGGCGCCTCCTTGATGTCCACGGCCGTGCCCGAGGCGGTCACCACCACCGTGGACAAGGACGTGTCGGCCTTGCTGTCGGCCGTCTGGGCATGGGCCATGGCTGTGCATGCCAGGGCGGCGCAAAGAGGAAGCGGGCGGAGCACCGAGATTCTGACCATCTTTGTAAAGTTCCGGTTTGGTTAAAAATCAAGGTGCGAATGATAACGATTTGTATCTACATCTTTCTCTTCACGTAAAGACAGTTGTTTTTTGTTCACGCGTTATCTAATCGCTGGACACGCCTGAGGCGTTGTGCGCAAGTCTGGTGCACAAAAATGAAGGGGGTCGGCAGGGCGCTGAGAGAAAGCACGGGGTGCGGCACCTCCGTGCAAAGGCCGCCCCGGAGCGCAGGGGGCGGCCAGAAACCACGTCAGCGCGGCTTGGCCACGGCGCCTGGCAGGGCGCTGGAAGGCTCAGCGCAGCTGCCCGAGGGTTGGCTTGATGCCCGGCGGCGCACGAACTGGTAGGCGATGGCCAGCAGGGCAAACCAGGCCGGCGTCACCACCAGCGCCTGGCGCGTGTCGGCCTGCAGGGTCAGCAGGCCCAGGATGGCGGCAAAGAACACCAGGCAGGCCCAGCACATGGCCACGCCGCCGGGCATCTTGTAGCGCGAAGCCTCATGCAGGGCCGCGCGCTGGCGCCGGTAGGCGATATAGGACAGCAGGATCAGCGACCACACGAACATGAACAGAATGGCCGATACCGTGGTCACCAGCGTGAAGGCTTCCACCAGATCGGGGACCACCCACATCAGAAACGCGCCGGCCAGCAGGCAGGTGCAGGAAAACAGCAGCCCGCGCGAGGGCACGCTGCTGCGCGACAGCCGGTGGAAGGCCCGGGGCGCATCGCCCTTGAGCGCCAGGCCGTAGAGCATGCGGCTGGTGGAGAACACGCCGCTGTTGGCCGACGAGGCGGCCGAGGTCAGCACCACGAAATTGATCACGCCTGCGGCGGCCGGCAGGCCTGCCAGCACGAACAGCTCCACGAACGGGCTCTTGCCGGGCACCACGTCGCGCCAGGGGGTGACGGCCATGATGGCGATCAGGGCCAGCACGTAGAACACGATGATGCGCACGGGAATCGAATTGATGGCGCGCGGCAGCGTGCGCTCGGGGTCCTTGGCCTCGGCGGCCGTGGTGCCCACCAGCTCGATGCCCACGAAGGCGAACACGGCGATCTGGAAGCCCGCGAAAAAGCCCATCATCCCGTTGGGGAACATGCCGCCGTCGTTCCAGAGGTTGGACAGGCTGGCCGCACGCCCCGCAGGCGAGACGAAGGCGGCCCCCACCATGTACAGCCCCGTTGCCACCAGGGCCACGATGGCCACGATCTTGATCATGGCGAACCAGAACTCGATCTCGCCGAACAGCTTCACCGTCAGCAGGTTCAGGCCCAGCAGCAGGCCCACGCAGGCAATGGCCGGGGCCCACTGGGGCAGGCCGGGGAACCAGAACTGCGAGTAGGCCGAGATGGCGATCACGTCGGCAATGCCCGTGACGATCCAGCAGAACCAGTACGTCCAGCCCGTGAAGAAGCCCGCCCAGGGCCCCAGCAGATCGGCCGAGAAATCGATGAAGGATCGGTACTGCAGGTTGGACAGCAGCAGCTCGCCCATGGCCCGCATCACGAAGAACAGCATCACGCCGATGATGGCGTAGACGAAGACGATGGACGGACCCGCCAGGCTGATGGTCTTGCCCGAGCCCATGAACAGGCCCGTGCCGATGGCACCGCCGATGGCGATGAGCTGGATGTGGCGGTTGGTGAGATTGCGCTGCAGGTCGTCTTGACCGTGCAGGCCCTGGCCGGCTGGCGGGGCCTTGTGTGTCATCAGAGAACTCCGGGGAAGACTGGCAAAGCGATGGCAGAAAGGGGGAAATCCGCCTGCCGCGGCCGTGTTTTCAGTCTCTGCATGGAGTCCATGCCTGGAAATGCGGCAGCGCAGCAAAACGGAACGAAGGCCGCGAGGATACCCGAACCTCGCCCCCGCATCAGCCCTGCCGCGCCGTGCCGCTCCAGTCAATGAAGCGGGTTTGATATGGGTGGATCAGCCGCGCGCCAGGCGCCGGGCGTTGGCCACTGCGGTGCGGTGCACGGGGGCCATGCCCTTGCCCACCACGCCCCACATGGCGTTGCTCCATTGCGAGGCCTGCGATGCCAGTGCGCCCCCATTCCAGGTGGAGGCGCTCCAGGGCATCCACCACATGCGCATCCAGGCCTGCATCAGGGCCTGGCTGGCGACCATGGACTGCAGGCCCATGGCGGCCCAGGATTGGTGGAAGGCTGTCTGTTTCTCGGACACCATGCGCGTGAATTCGCGCCGGTCCCGTGCGGAGGGATTGGCCCCGGCCAGCGCCATGCGGGTGAGCCTGTGCGCCACCACCTGCGGCGCGGCAATGGCCAGATCGGTGGCCTGACGGGCCACCGAAGCGGCCTTGGAAGATTTGCGGTTTGCCATGTGCGCTCCTGAAGCTCTGGATCCATTTGCCGGATCTACCTGCCAGATCCACTTGCCGGTTCCACTTTAGCCAGATGCATGCCGGTCCGCGTAGGCCGATGACGCAATGCAGCAAAAACGCGTTTATCGCGGCTGGGGCCGGGGTGCCGGCGCGGCTCCGTCCTGCGTGACCTCAGATACCAGGGCGCGCCACCAGCGCTCGCCTGCATGGGGGGCGGCCAGGTCCACGCGCTCGCCCATCATGGGCGTGGCCACGGCAATGCCGTGCTCGGCGCCCAGGGCCAGCACGCGCTCGAAGGGGTCCCACCAGGCATGCATGGCCAGGCTGAAGGTGCCGTTGTGAATGGGCAGCAGCCAGCGTCCGCCCAGGTCGCGGTGGGCCTGCACGGTCTGGGCCGGGTGCATGTGGACATAGGGCCAGTGCGGGTCGTAGGCGCCGGTCTCCATCAGCGTGAGGTCGAAGGGGCCGAAGCGCCGGCCGATTTCCGCAAAGCCGTCGAAATAGCCGCCGTCGCCGCTGAAGAAGACACGCAGCGTGTCGGCGCTTGCCAGGTCCTCGATGACCCAGGACGCCCACAGCGTGCGGTTGCCGTCGCGCAGGCCCCGGCCCGAGAAATGCTGGGCCGGCGTGGCCGTGAAGCGCAGGCCGTCCACCTGCACGTCCTGCCACCAGTCGAACTGGCGCACCTTCTCGGGGGCCACGCCCCAGGCCATGAGCCGGTCGCCCACGCCCAGCGTGCACAGGAAGAAGTCGACCCGGGGCGCCAGGGCGCGGATGGTGGCACGGTCCAGATGGTCGTAGTGGTCGTGCGAGAGCACCACGCCGCGCAGCGCGGGCAGCTCATGCAGGGCGATGGGCGGCGCATGAAAGCGCTTGGGGCCGATGAAGGAAAAGGGCGAGGCGCGCTCGGCAAACACCGGGTCGGTGATCCACCAGCCGCCGCGCAGTTTCATCAGCAGCGTGGAGTGGCCCAGGCGGTACAGGCTGCGCTCGGGCGCGGCGGCCAGGTCGGCCGGGGTGAGCCGCTGCACGGGCAGGGGCGCCGCAGGCTCGGTGTCCTTTGGCTTGTTGAAGAAGAAGTCCCACATCACCTTGGCGTCGGGCTGGGGGGCATTGGCCGGGCGGGGATGGATGTTGCGAAAGCGCCCGGCCGACGATTGGGGCGATTGGGAGTAGTCGGCAATCGGGGCGCGGAAGATGCGGATTGTTTTCACGGTGCTCCGTCGGTGTTCAGGCCGCCGCCATCATGGAACCGATGGCGCAGCCCTGTCGAGATGGTGGTCTTGGCGGCCCCGTTCAAGGCGCCTTGCGTGTCGTCATGTAAACAAAAAAGGAGCTGCCCCTGCAGGCAGCTCCTTGTGGTGATGGCCCGGAGGCTGGTCATCAATGGGCGCCGGCCGCCTCGGCACCGCCGGCATGGCCCGCGGGGCGCCTGGTCATCCAGATCAGCACGATCAGCACCAGGAACAGCACGGACGACGCCAGGAAGATGTCGTCGGCGGCGCGCGTGTAGGCCTGCTGGTCCACCAGCCGGTTGATCTGGGCCAGCGCCTGCGCCTGGCTCAGGCCTGCGGCCTGCAGCCCCTGCAGGGTGACGCCGAACACGCCCTGGCCCTGGACCAGCCCTTCTGTCAGATGGGCGTGGTGCAGCGCGGCGCGGTTTTCCCACAGCGTGGTGGCGATGGAGGTGCCCATGGCGCCCGCCGTGATCCGCACGAAGTTGCTCAGGCCGGCGGCGGCCGGGATACGGTCCGGCGAAATGCCCGACAACGTGATCGTGGTCAGCGGAATGAAGAAGAAGGCCATGGCCGCGCCCTGGATCAGCGTGGGCACCAGGATGTGCATGAAGTCGGTCTCCACCGTGAAGCGCGAGCGCATCCACAGCACCAGGGCGAACACGATGAAGGCGCCCGTGGCCATCCTGCGCGGGTCCCACTGCGTGACCTTGCGGCCCACCAGCGGTGTCAGGATGATGGCGAAGATGCCCACCGGCGCCAGTGCCATGCCGGCCGTGGTGGAGGTGTAGCCCATCCACTGCTGCAGCCACAGGGGCAGCAGCACCACGTTGCCGAAGAAAAGGCCGTAGGCAATCGACAGCGCCACCGTGCCGGCCGCGAAATTGCGGCGCATGAACAGGCGCAGGTCTACCACGGGGTGGGCATCGGTCAGCTCCCAGACCAGGAAGACCACGAAGCTCACGATGGCCAGCACGCACAGCGTGATGATCTCGCCCGAGGCGAACCAGTCCAGCTCCTTGCCCTTGTCCAGCATCAGCTGCAGCGCGCCCACCCACAGCACCAGCAGGGCCAGGCCCACGGAGTCGATGGGCAGCTTGCGCGTGGGGGTCTCGCGGCTGCGGTAGATGCTCCAGGTCATCAGGGCCGACAGCAGGCCCACCGGCACGTTGATATAGAAGATCCAGGGCCAGGAGATGTTGTCCGTGATCCAGCCGCCCAGCAGCGGGCCGACCACGGGGGCCACCAGGGTGGTCATCCCCCACAGCGCCAGGGCCACCCCGGCCTTGGCCGGGGGATAGCTGGACAGCAGCAGCGTCTGCGACAGCGGGATCATGGGGCCGGCAACCAGGCCCTGGAGCACGCGGAACAGCACCAGCGTCTCCAGCGACGAGGCAAAGCCGCACAGCCAGGACGTCAGCACGAACAGCAGCACGCTCATGGTGAACAGGCGCACGGCGCCGAAGCGCTGGGTGAGCCAGCCCGTGAGCGGCACCGAGATGGCGTTGGCCACGCCAAAGCTGGTGATCACCCAGGTGCCCTGGCTGGGACTGACGCCCACGTCGCCGGAAATCGCCGGAATGGCGACGTTGGCGATGGACGAGTCCAGCACGTTCATGAAGGTGGCCAGCGACAGGGCCAGCGTGCCCAGGGCCAGCTGGGCGCCCTTGAGCGGGACCGGCCGTGCAGGCATGGCCGGCGGCGCCGAGGGGGCGACCGGCGGCGCCGGCTCCGGCACGGCGGTGGTAGAGGAAGTCATAGGCAGTCCGCGTAGGTTCTGGGAAGGCGGGGAAGCGATGCCTGCTTACCTGGACTGCATGGCCTGCGCGTCAACCGGCGCGGAGGCCACGGCGGCTGGCGCCTTGCCCTGGGCCCTGTCCTGCACCTCGGCCATGGCCACGGGCGGCAGCTCGGGCAACTGCTTGAGCGGTGCCACGTTCTGGCCCGCCACGATGTGGGCAATGCGCTCCTCGGCCTGCGGCAGCGCCATGTCGTAGACGGAGGTCTGGGCCACGGGTGCGTTGCGCGTGGTCGTTGCCAGCACCTCGCCCTGCTGGTCTCGCACGTCCACCTTGACTTCCATGGACAGGCCCACGCGCAGCGGGTGCTGTGCCAGGTCTTCCGGCGCCAGCGCAATGCGCACGGGCACGCGCTGCACCACCTTGATCCAGTTGCCGGTGGCGTTCTGCGCGGGCAGCAGCGAGAAGGCCGCGCCGGTTCCTGCGCCCATGCCCACCACGGTGCCGTGGTAGCTGATCTTGTCGCCGTAGACATCGGCCGTCAGCTCGGTCTTCTGGCCTATGCGCAGCTGGGCCAGCTGGCTTTCCTTGAAGTTGGCATCCACCCAGAGGTTGTGCAGGCCCACCACCGTCATCAGGGGAGCGCCCGAGGCCACACGCTGGCCCAGCTGCACGCCGCGCTTGGCCACATAGCCTTCCACGGGCGAGACCAGGCGCGTGCGCTGCAGCGCCAGATAGGCTTCGCGCACCTTGGCGGAGGCGGCGATCACGCTGGGGTGCTCTTCGGCGCTGCTGCCCTTGGTCTGGGCTTCGGCAGCCGTCAGCTGCGCCTTGGCGGCGCGCACGGCGGCTTCGGCTGCCGAGGCGGCATTGCCGGCCGTGCGGGCCAGGGACTGGGCGTGGTCGAACTCTTCCTTGCCCACGGCGCCCGTGGCCAGCAGCGGGCGGCGGCGCTCCACATCCTCGCGGGCGCGGGCGGCATCGGCCTGCAGGCGGGCCAGATCGGCCTCGCGCTGGGCCACCTGGGCGACCAGGGGGGCATTGTTGGCGTACAGCGTGCGCACCTGGCGCACGGTCTGGGCCAGCTGCGACTCGGCCTGGGACAGGGCGACCAGGGCATCGGCCGAGTCCAGCTGCACCAGCAGCTGGCCGGGCTTGACGTAGTCGGTGTCGTCGGCGCCGATGCTGATCACCGTGCCGCCGACCTGCGGCGTGATCTGCACCACGTTGCCCGCCACATAGGCGTTGTCCGTGGTCTGGTAGTTGCGGGCCACCATCCAGTGCCAGCCGCCCCAGGCGACGGCGGCCACCGCGACGGCGGCGGCCACGATGGTCAGGCCCTTGCGGCGGCCCTGCGGGTTGGCCACGGGCGAGGCTGCGGCAGCGGGTGCATTGGATGCTTGCTTGTTGGTATCGGTCATGGTGTACGGCGCTTTGTTATCTGTGAATGTGGTTGTGCGGCCGGGGCAGGGGGCTGGCGGTCTGTCACGCTGGCTGGCGGTCTGCCCGGTGGAATGTCAAGAGTGAGGTGGGTTCCTGTGCGGGTTGCGATCTCAGTGCTGGCTGACCTGCACGGCAGCCGTGCCATCGGTCCAGCCGCCGCCCAGGGCCTTCATCAGCGACACGCGCGTGTCCAGCGCGCGGGCGCGCAGGTCCACGTCCAGGCGGCGCTGGGTGATCACCTGGGTCTCGGTGTTGAGCACCGTCACCTGGCTGGCCAGGCCGGCCTTGTAGCGCTGCACGGCAAAGTCGTAGGCGCGTTCGGCCTTCTCCAGCGACTCGGCCTGCAGCTGCTGTTGGCGCACCAGCGATTGCACGGAAGTGATGGCGTCACCCGCTTCCTTGACCGCATCGAGCACCACGCCGTTGTACTGGGCAATGGCGGTGTCCAGGTCGGCCTGAGTGCCGCGCAACTGGGCGCGCAGGCGCTTGCCGTCGAACAGGGGCAGGCGCAGCGCGGGCGTCACGCCCATCTGGCGCGAGCTGCCCTTGAACAGGTTGTCCAGCCCGACGGCATTGAGGCCGATGAAGGCCGTCAGGTTGATATCGGGATAGAAATCCGCCCGCGCGCTCTCTATGCCCTGCGTTGCCGACTCCACGCGCCAGCGTGCGGCCACCACGTCGGGGCGGCGGCCCAGCAGGTCTGCGCCCAACTGGCCGGGCATGGCCTGGATCTGCAGCGCGGCCAGACGGGGCGCCAGCTGCAGCTGCGCCTCGGGCGCCTGGCCGCAGAGCACGGCGATGGTGCGGCGCGCCAGCGTGATCTGCTCGTCCAGCATCTCGATCTGGGTGCCGGCATCGGGCAGGCCGGCCTGGGCCTGGGTCAGCTCCACCTGGCTGTCCAGCCCGGCGCGCGTGCGCTGCTGGCTCAGCTCCAGCAGCGACTGGCGCTGGGTCAGCGTGCGGCCGGCCACCTCCTTCTGGGCAATCAGCCGGGCCAGCGCCACATAGCTGCGCGCCACCTGGGCGGCCAGCTGGTTGGCGGCGGCGGCGCTGTCGGCCTGGGCGGCACGGGCCTGGCCCAGGGCTGCCTGCAGGTCGGCCGCATGGCGGCCAAAGAAATCCGGCGTCCAGCTCAGGCCGGCCTGCAGGTTGCCGGTGTTGTAGGTATGGCCGGCAATGGGTGCGGGCACCAGGCCGTTGGCGCTGTAGTGCTGACGCGTGGCGTCGACGCCGAGCGTGCCGCGCACATCGGTGGCCGTGCTGGTGGCCGTGGCCAGGGCGGCGGCCTTGTCGAAGCGGGCGCGGCTCATGGCCAGGCTGGGGCTGCCCTGCAGTGCCTGGGCGATCAGGCCGTCCAACTGGGCATCGCCCAGGGACTTCCACCAATCGGCGGCGGGCAGGCTGGTATTGGCGCCTGTCTCGGACTGGGCCGTCAGACCCAGGTCGGCGGCGCCCAGCCGGGCCAGTGGCTCATGGGCCGGGCCCTGGGACGCACAACCGGCCAGGGCCAGCGCGGCGCACAGGGTGGCCGCTGCGGCGGCCACGCGGCGGGGCGCAGCGGACACGGAAACAAAGGAATTGGGCATGGTGGTCTGCCTGTTGGGGGTCAAGAATCAGGAAATCGGAAACCGGGGCGGAAAAAGGGGGCTGGCGCTGTCAGCCGACGGGCCTGGCAGGCGCAGGGGCCGGCGGCGCAGCTTCCGGCGCGCGCATCGCATCGCCATTGGCCAGCAGGCGGCGCAGCATGTCCAGCAGCTGGCGCGACTCGTCATGGCTGAAGCCGGCCATATGGGCATTCATCACGCTGGACAGCACCTGCGGCACCTTGGCCGCCATGGCGCGGCCTTCATCGGTCAGCACCAGCTTGACCACGCGCCGGTCCACCGTGGAGCGCTCGCGCCGCAGCATGCCCTTGGATTCGAGCCGGTCCAGCGCCCGCGTGATGGAGGCCGGATCCAGCCCCAGGTCACGTGCCATGCCGGCATTCGTGGCGTCGCTGCACAGCAGCAGCTTGTACAGCGGCAGCCACTGCACATAGGTCAGCTCATGCTCGGCCAACTGCGCATCGGCCTGCTGGAGGATGGAGCTGAGCACCTTGCGCATGAGGAACCCCACGCTCTCGAAGGGCGTGTAGCTGCCGGGGCTGTAGAAGTCCGAGGGCTGCAGGCCGTTGGGCAGGGGTGGCTGGGTCATGGTGTCTGCGGGTGAAATGATTGACTGCGCAATGATTGTTGCGGCAATTATTGCAGAAACATGGGCTGGATGTGTGACTTGGCGATCGGGGTGTCGCTAGTGGGGTTTTTCCGGGAAGTCAGCACGAAATCGCTTTGCCGATAGGGGCTGAATTCTTGTCAAAGAATGTTTTACCGCTTGCTTTGGGAATGATGGTTCATGCCAATCTGGCATTCCTGAGCATGAACGTATATGATCGACTCTCGTAAAGGAAATTAAATTAAGTTGGGAGGTGGGGATGAGGAAGGCTTTTCGTGGGTTTATTAGATTTTTGACATGTTGCTCATTGATCTTGGGTAGTAATGCCGCAACGGCGTATTTCCTGGGTGAACCAGCCTATTGGTATGCAACATTCAACGGGAGAGAGAGTGGTTTTCATCGAACGCCTGAGGCGACTTGTGATGATCTTCTGGGTGTTGTGATCCGTACCAAGGGCGTGACAGACGAGCACCCATATAGACCGTGGCGTTCGGCTTATTTCCAAAACGGGCCGGACAATCCCGTTTGTTATATTGTGGATAACACCACTAAAGATGATCATGGTGGTTCTTGGGGGCCTGTAAATCCTGTATACGAGTGCCCGGAAAATACCGTTTCAAAACTTACTGCTGGCACTTGCGAGTGCAAACCGGACTTTGTTGAGTCCAGTGGCCGATGTGTTTTGATGAGTATGGAAAATATGTGCGAGGTGGGTGGATATTTCGGCAACCCTATTTCTCCTGCATCTGCTGAAAAAATACGCATGGAAGCAGACTGGGAAGGCGCTGGCCTTGATGCGCTGTCTTTCAAGAGGATATATCGCAGCTATCTCGGCGGAAGTCCTTCCGGGGCAGGGAGAAGTATGGGGCCTGGATGGGGGCATAGTCACCATATGATATTGCAAAAGAAGAAAAATGGTTCTAATACTATTGCTATTACTGATGCGAATGGTGAAGTGTTGATTTTCAAAAGAGAGAATGAAGTGTCAATATGGAGGGCTGTTGATAGTCTTGATAATGTGGCTGAATCTGGCGGGGGGTGGATTTACACAAGAGTAGATGATGGAATTTCCTTCCATTTTGATCCGGATGGAAGACTTGTTCGTAGAATTAAGCGTAATGGTTGGAAGTGGGAGTATTCCTACCAAGATGGTCATTTGGTACGTGTGAGAAACGATTTTGGGCAGGATCTAAAGCTTTCCTATGTAGGTGAAAAGCTTGCAAGCGTCGAAGTGCCTGATGGGGGTATTTACTCTTATGAGTACGATAGCGAAGAACGGTTGATCAAGGTTAAATATCCGGGTGGTGCGCATCGTTCTTTTGTTTATGAGAATCCTGTCTTTTCATTTGCATTGACTGGGATATTGGATGAGATGGGGCAGCGGTGGGCCAGCTTTTCCTATGACACTGAAGGTAAGGCGATTACTACAGAGCTGGCTGGGGGCGTTGAGCGTTATAGCGTAAGCTATTCGCCGGGCAGGATCGCGGATGTGGTAGATCCGCTAGGGACCAGGCGTCGCTATCGGTATTTCGTAGCCAAAAATAATAGAATTCATACCTCTTCATCGAGTCTGCCCGTAGCAGGTGCTTCTGACGATTTTGCTGTTAGGAGTGTGGGCTATGATGGAATTCTGAGTTCTGTCAGAGATTTCGTTGGTCATGCCAGAAGCTTCGATTGGGATAAGGAAAGAAGACTGCTGCGGAGCGCTTGGGATTCGGTAGGGCAGACATCTTTTGAATGGCATTCTCGTTTCAACTTGCCTACGAAGATAGTCCGGGATGCCAAGGAGATTTCTTATCATTATGATGAGAACGGAAATGTGAAGTCTGAAACAACGACCGATAACAGCTTTTCGCCACCGTTGTCCAGCACTTGGAAGTGGACATATCACCCATTTGGCGCGGTTTCGACCGTTGAAGATCCTGAGGGCGCCGTCAGCAGATTCTCATATGATGAGTTTGGTAATGTTTCGAGTGCAATCAATCGGCTGGGGCAGGCGGAAGAGTTCATCTATGACAAGGCTGGACGTGTTCTGATTCATACACTACCTACAGGATTGATCAGTATCTATAACTACGATGAGCGAGGCAGAGTCACCCGGGTGAAGCGCGGCGATCAGGTAACTTCATACGCTTATCAATCCACCGGAAAAATGGATAGCGTGTTGATGGATGGTGGTTATAAGATCAGCTATCAATATGATGCGGCACATCGTTTGATTGGATGGTCTGATAATCGAGGAGTTACGGCGAATTATTTGCTCGACGCCATGGGGAATCGCGTGGAAGAGAATATATTTGATGATGTTGGCCACGTTGCATGGAAGAGTGTGCGAACTATCAATAGACTGAATCTTGTTGAAAGCATCACAAACGGAGATGCTGGTGTGAGATTTGGTTATGACGAAAATGGCGAATTGACAAGCAGCGTAAGACAGGTCAATGGCGTTAGCCAAGGCACGAGCTGGACTCTGGATGCGCTACGTCGTATGGACTCAGTCAAGCAGGCTGATGGCGCAACCGCTTCCCTGTCTTATAACGACCTGAGTGCAGTGACTTCTATTTCTGATTTCAACAAGTCTACTACGCGATATGCCAGGAATGTTCATGGCCATGCAATCAAAGAGGTGTCGGCCGATGGAGGAACTGTTTCCGCCGTCTATGACGGCCGAGGACAGGCACGAAACATCACCGATGCCGCAGGTCGCACCCTCGCCGTGCAGCGTGACGCCCTGGGCCGTCCCACCCAACTCCAGTACGGCAGCACCGCAACCTCCACGCTGCGCTACGACCTGCCCGGCACCACCTACAACGGCCCCGGTGCCCCCAAGGCCAGCACGGGCCACCTCAGCGAGATCCAGGACCCCGGCGTCACCACCCAGTACCAGCGCGACATCCTGGGCCGGGTGCTGCGCAAGAGCCAGATCCTTGCCAATGGCGACACCAAGTCGCTGATCCACTCCTATGTACCTGCCGGGCAGGGCGGAGGCGGAGAACTGCAAAGCATCACCTACCCCAGCGGCAGGCAGGCCACCTACCTGTATGACAGCACAGGTCAGATCACGGGCCTGCAGTGGAACGGCCAGCCCCTGGTCACCGGCCTGACCTGGAGCCCGCTGGGCCAGCCCACGGCCTGGCAATGGACGGGCTTTGCGCAGCAGCCCGGCGCCACGGCCACCCTGGCCGAGCAGCGCAGCTACAACACGGCAGGCCAACTGGCCAGCAGCCAGTTGCTGAACCTGACCTGGGATGCGGCAGGCCGCATCAGCCTCATCCAGCAGCAGCACATGCTGCCGGGCACGGCGGCGGCCCAGCAGGCCAAGCTGTCCAGCGCCTTCAGCTATGACGCCGTGGGACGCCTGACGGCCAGCGCGCACAGCGCGCCTGCAGGCCTCACGCTGCCCACAGGCTGGAGCCTTGCCGACACCATCGAGCTCAGCGCCTCCGGCTACGCCTGGGATGCCAACGGCAACCGCACCCAGGTGCACTACAACAATGCCCTGGCATCGGGCACCTCCACGCTGCAGCGCAGCTACCAGACGGCTGCGGGCACCAATCGCCTGCAAAGCTATGCCCAGACGCTGCAGCGCCCGGGCAGCGCGGCGCAGAACAGCAACGTGACCTTCAGCTACGACGCTGCGGGCGCCCTGGTCAAGAAGGGAGACAACCACCTGCACTACGGCGCGGACGGCCGCATCGCCAAGGCCGGCGAATACGCGGACGCGGCCGACGCACGAGCGGTCAGCTACGTCTACAACGCCCTGGGCCAGCGCGTGCTCAAGAGCGATGCCCGGGGCGCAGGTCAACCGGCCACGCTGCAGACCCTGTATGCCGAAGACGGCATAGGCAGCACCGTGCTGGGCCAGTACGCCAACCAGCGCAGCGCCAACAGCGCAGCGCCCGCAGGCCAGAGCGACAGCACGGAAATCATCTACCTGCCCACGGCCAGCGGCCCCATGCCTATTGCGGCAGAGATCAACGGGCGCCTGTACGCCATTCACACGGACCACCTGAACACCCCCAGGCGCCTGACCAACCAGCAAGGGCAGGTGGCCTGGCAATGGCTGATCTCAGGGTTTGGCGAAGTGCGGCCCACCACGGGCGACCGTGGCTACGGCCAGACCGTCAGCGGCCCCAGTTATGCGCAGGCGGTGAAGTTCGACCTGCGGTATCCGGGGCAGGTGTTTGATGAAGAGACGGGGCTGTCGTACAACCTGCACAGGTACTACGATGCGGCGACGGGGCGGTATATGCAGGCGGACCCGATCGGGTTGGAGGGTGGGTGGAATCGGTTTGGGTATGTAGGGGGCAACCCATTGATTTATGGTGATCCACAAGGATTGTTCAAGGTAATGTGGCAGGGAGAGAGCTTTGCAACTACTTCACCTCCGTGGGTGAAGCAGTTGCGTGAATACGGAAGAAAATTGGAAGATAAGATAGATTCACTTTGTTCTTCTGATAGTTCTTACTTGAAATCATATTTTGATAAATGGACGGTTGGTACTGATGGCAGGCGTGGAAGTCCTACAACGGATGTAGATAATTTTCACACAAATTTCACATCTGACTATTTTGGGCTAACAAGTAACTTTATAAATCCTTTTGAGAAGAGTAGAGAAGATCCTTATGCGGTGTTTTTGCATGAATTCCGCCATTTGATGAAGGGGAATCGCATACTTAGTCCAAGCGGTTCAGAGTATTTGAAGCATAGATTAAATGGGACCACTGGAGGTTTGGCTGTTGAAATTGATGCTGATTCATACGCTTTGGAGCTTTTTAAGGGGAAATGCACATGCGGAAGTATGCGGCGTTAATTATTTTTATATCATTCGCTATCTGTTTTCCGGTTTTTGCAAACTCTGACGATTGGACATACTCTCCTCCTGGGAGCTATGAGCAAGCAATATTAATTTCGAAAAAAACTGGTGAAATAAAATCTCATATTTATGTGGGGAAAGTAAAGTTTTGTGGGGAGGATGACGATTTTTTCTGTTTTTCTTCGGATTTTTTGAAATTCTCCGTCCCAAAATATATTAAGGGTAAAGAAATGGTTTGGCAGAAAAATGATGAAAACTATAAGTTGATAAAAATGCCTGTTCCGCTAAGAATTTTTGGAAAAAAAATAGATTACTATAAAGTTTTTCATGAAAAGACTGGAATGGAATATTTTTACTCGGAGAAATTTGGAATTGTCATGATGAAGATGAAAGATATAGTGGCTCCAATATTTATTCTCGAGGAAGATTGTGGTATTGCAGCATCTGCCTCCTGCAGGTAGCATTCGCAATGCGTAACTAGGCTGAATCGACATTCAAGCCAGCAACCAAGTCAGACTTGGCGCCATGTATAAAGTGAGAAGCCTTGCGGTCTAACGCGTGCGACAGCACCGAAATCATCTACCTGCCCACGGCCAGCGGCCCCATGCCCATTGCGGTAGAGATCAACGGCCGCCTGTACGCTATCCACACGGACCATCTGAACACCCCCAGGCGCCTGACCAACCAGCAGGGGCAAGTGGCCTGGCAATGGCTGATCTCGGGGTTTGGGGAAGTGCGTCCCACCACGGGCGACCGTGGCTACGGCCAGACGGTCAGCGGCCCAAGCTACGCGCAGGCGGTGAAGTTCGATCTGCGGTATCCGGGGCAGGTGTTTGATGAAGAGACGGGGCTGTCGTACAACCTGCATCGGTACTACGATGCGGCGACGGGTCGGTATATGCAGGCGGACCCGATCGGGTTGGAGGGTGGGTGGAATCAGTTTGGGTATGTGAGCGGGAATCCGCTTAATCGAACTGATTCGCGCGGCCTTCTGGAGGATTTCGTTTTCGATGTGCGCCAAGGTAGCCTGACGAGCGACTGCTCATGCATGTCTGGCTCGATTGATGCATTTTCTGGACAAGGCCCCCGAAAGAATAATCCTGAAATGGAATATATTGTAGGCGGAGGTCCCATTCCAAGGGGGCGCTACTTTATAGTAGATCCATATATCTACACGAACGATCCGACAGATAAATTAGGTGGTCTGACATTTTTTAAATTGATGCCAGACAACGGTCAATATGGCGATGGGTTGAATGTTTTGATGCCAACAGATAATGGATCGACTGTTTATCGGGATAGATTTAGATTCCACCCTGGAACCATTTCAAACGGGTGCGTGACAACATCAAATGTTGAGGCGTGGAAAAAAATTCAATTTCAATTGTTGAATAAAACCAAAATCGAGCTACTTCCAAATGGTCAGCCTTATCTTGGCAGCATTACTGTTAGGTAATTATGAGAAAAATTCTAGTAAAAATTTTGCTTTTTTTCTTTGTGGTTGCAATAAGCACAATTATTGCAGCTAGGAAATTATGGTCATTCATTGATGAGCGCATAGACGCAGAGGCTCTGCATGCGGCGGCAGAAATTATTGGTCCGTATCTTGGTTTCAATACTTGCGGCGATAAAACTCAGCAACATAACACGATCCAAATGGTAATGCATTGGATATCTACGCCAATTGGCATTGCCGCTGGATTTGCTTCGTTATTCATTATCGAAATTGTATTGAGGAAAATGCAAAACAGCAATAAAGAGTGAAAGGGGCTTCGCCTCAAACCTGTGTCTATAACGGTTGCTGAGGGGGGCTTTTTGCTGGTGTCGGCGATGTATATTTTCTACAAATTGTCTTATGCCAACATTGTCCCAATCACATCGATCACAAGGTGCAGGCGAGGCTTTGGGGGCATGCTGATTCGCTCCAGCTGATTGGGAGGGATGTTTGTAATTCATGTTTGGATTTTAAATAAACATCATTTTATTTATTTGTAATCTTGGGATATTTTTATTATAGATTATGGAGTGCTGGACGAGGGGCTCCTTTCTTGCAGGCTGAAGAAGTTCTGAGTGCGACTACTTTCATTTTTTTCAGATTGAATAAATTGATTCTAGACGCATATTAATTAAAATATGGTAATGGTTTGCAATTGAAACTCAAAAAAGGTGTGAAATTAAATGTCGGCAATATAAATTATGACTAATACTGAAATTACTAGATTGTATCTTGAATACTCATTGAGTTCCGGGGAAAAATCCGCATTCTTAGAAGAGTCGTTGGTGGATTTTTCTTCTAATACTTCAGATGTTGATCAGTTGTTGCAGGAATTTTTTGATTGGGACGGGGTAAGGGATTTATTCATTGAGGCATGCGGAAGAATATTCATTTGTGATTTTGGTGAGAGTGCAGATGTTATAAATGGATTGATGTTTATCCAAGAGCTTGGCGCAAAAGCTCTGTGGAAGTATCATATTGAGCTTGATGAAAATATAGAGAATTTCGTTAGATCATTTGACCGCTTGGATCTTGAGTCAGAGAGAAAAAGATTGCACCAAGAGATAAGAATTAACAAGCTTGGATTTTGATGAAAATACTTAAGTCTATCGCGACGGAGAACAAACTCGCCGATCTGTTATCCACGCTAACCACCTGAACACCCCCAGGCGCCTGACCAACCAGCAAGGGCAGGTGGCCTGGCAATGGCTGATCTCGGGGTTTGGGGAAGTGCGGCCCACCACGGGCGACCGTGGCTACGGCCAGACGGTCAGCGGCCCCAGCTATGCGCAGGCGGTGAAGTTCGACCTGCGGTATCCGGGGCAGGTGTTTGATGAAGAGACGGGGCTGTCGTACAACCTGCACAGGTACTACGATGTGGCGACGGGGAGATACATCCAAGCGGACCCGATCGGGTTGGAGGGTGGCTGGAATCGGTTTGGGTATGTGGGTGGAAATCCATTGAATTTCATTGATCCCGAAGGATTGGTATTTCTTGACCTAACGACGTTTGAAGGTGCAAAGCACAAAACCACTCTCGATCAAGCTGTGCAAGCAGGCGCGTGGACTAGGCTTGTCACCATACCGGCAATAGCAGCTGCACTTTCACCTTCGACATTAGGTTTGGCTGGTTCTGCCTTAACTTCCTCGTGTTCCTCTGCTGCGAACTGGTACATGCTAGGAGCTGAGGCTGATGTTGCGTGCCTTAATCTCAGTCTTCGGGAGAAATTGCTTTATGAAATAGGTCAAAAAACCACGGCATCCTACGCGAAATACTCATCACTAGACCCAGTTGCTCGTGGTGCATCATTAGTTGCAGATATTGGATGGCGGCGGGCATTAACCCCTGAAATTGGAGGAATTGGTTTGGGACTTGGATCAACATTTGGTACGGGACCTACGCCTTTATTTAGATGGTTATTTCCAAGAATTATTGGTGGTGCAGGCTTGTCTCCGACGTTGACAAGTGATGGAGAGCAGTGCAGCTGCCGGAGGTGATTAGATGACGGGATTTACTATTTTCTATGGCTGTTTATATTTGTTTTTTGGAATTTGGATTTATAGAATATTTTCGCCTGCTTGGCCTTGGTGGGGTGCGAGTCTGATGGGACTGATTTGTGTTGTTGCCTTGCATTTCTCTTTGGCTCTATTTGGGCATCTTTCGATGCTGCATCATCAATCAAAAAAGTGGAAAAAATTGGAGAAAGAAGAAAAATCATCAATTAACCCTGATTGAATCTTTCAAAAAATCTGTAGCCTACGTCAGCTGCGATAGCCGTGGAGTACTCGAGTTGAATCTCCAACTTGGATACCGCCGCCCTTCGGGAACACGGCCGCTCCTCACCAACCAAGCCCTGTATGCCGAAGACGGCATAGGCAGCACCGTGCTGGGCCAGTACGCCAACCAGCGCAGCGCCAACAGCGCAGCGCCTGCAGGCCAGAGCGACAGCACGGAAATCATCTACCTGCCCACGGCCAGCGGCCCCATGCCCATTGCGGCAGAAATCAACGGCCGGCTGTACGCCATCCACACGGACCATCTGAACACCCCCAGGCGCCTGACCAGCCAGCAGGGACAGGTGGCCTGGCAATGGCTGATCTCGGGGTTTGGGGAAGTGCGTCCCACCACGGGCGCCTGGGGCTACGGCCAGACGGTCAGCGGCTTCAGCTATGCGCAGGCGACTAAGTTCGACCTGCGGTATCCGAGCTTCGACCGTTACAACAACTATCGTGCCTTGCCAAAAACGACCAGCACAACCGCTGCCCTCGTTTCGACTTGGGCAATGGTGTTCTTCATCATGCCGATGGCAGTGTCTTCATTGAAGCCTCCAGATCCGCAACCGATCAGGGGAAAGGCTACGGATTTGAAGCCGTGATCGTTGACGAGTTGAAGGGCCGACTGTGTGGACTTCTCAATGGAGAGTTGTGACGCCCTCCAAAGAAGATTGATACCCGCCACATGGATGATGCCTTTGAAAGGCAGTCTGCCGGCAGATGTCAGGACGGCATCGCCCAGAGGAATGGGGCCGGCCCGCGCAACCTCCAGGAATGGCTGCAGTCCACCCTTGCGCTTGATTGCGCTGGACACGCCTTGGGGGATCAACAGCCACCAGGGAATGATGTTTCTATTCCATGAGTTGACGATGACCTCAACGTCCTGGTCCAGAAGGTCGCCGTTGACTATGCGGATATTCATGGAGTGAGGGGCGATGCTCGCAGGTGGGGAAACTGCACAGTATCTCGCGCCTCGCGTCACCCCAACGCTCACTTGTCTTGAGCCACCGCATGCCCTTTCTCCAGTCTGGCCACGGCCTCGCGGTAGGCGGGGCTGGCGCGCAGCTGTTGGTAACGCTCCAGGCCGCGCTGGTATTCGGTGGAGCGGACATCGATCTCGCGGTCGGAGAGATAGGTGAGTCCGGCGCGGTGCCACATTTCCAGGTCGGCCAGCACCTGGGCGCGGCTGAGGTCGGTGGGGGCAGCAGTGGAGGAGGGCGTGGCTTCCTGGGCGAGGGCGGTGCCGGCCAGGCCCAGGCTGAGGGCGGCCAGGGCGATCAAGCGGGTGAAGTGGGAAGTGCGCATGGGGAACCTTTCAGGTGAAGCGAAGTGATGAGGGCTTCATGGTCCCGCCGCCGCCCTGGCCGGCACAGCCGTTTGCGACGCACTGCAGCATGGCGGGAGCCAATGGCTGTTGGGTTTCGTGAAATGTCAGGAGGGCAGGCGCGGCCATCCGAGGAGCGCCGCCAGCCATGGAAATGCTTTGATCAGCCTGTGTGCGGCAGATTATTTCCAGGTGCTCAAATAAATCGGCATAAACATCTGTCAAATGGCTGGTGGAAGCATGAATCGGCAGCAAATTCCAGCGGCACAGGCCGACAATCGCCGCTCTCCATGTCTTCATCCATTCCACTTTCCCCCGCTGCCGTTTCGGCAGATTCCGTCTCCCGCAGTTCCGAGGCCTTTCGTGGCTTCAGGGATGCGATTCCCGTGATGCTGGGCTTCGTGCCCTTTGCCCTGGTGCTGGGCGCCCAGGCCGTGCAAAAGGGGCTGGCACCGCTGGAGGTTCCTCTCATGACCGGGATGAACTTCGGCGGCGGCTCGGAGTTCACGGCCATACGGCTGTGGACGTCGCCGCCGCATGTGCTGCTGATCGTCGCCATGTCCTTCCTGGTCAATTGCCGGCACATCCTGATGGGTGCGGCACTGGCGCCCTATCTGCGCCATCTGCCCAGGCGCCGTGCGCTCCCGGCCCTGTTCTTCATGTGCGACGAAAGCTGGGCGCTGGCCCTGGCAGACGCGCAGCGCAGTGCCGCCCGGCGCGTGAGCCTGCCTTACTACATGGGCGTGTCGGCAGGCCTGTACATGGCCTGGGTGTCGTGCACGGCGGCCGGTGCCTTTCTGGGGCCGCGCATTGGCGACCTGGAGCAGTACGGCTTCGACATGGCGTTCACCGCCGTGTTTCTGGTGCTGCTGCGCGGCATGTGGAAGGGCGTCAGGCCTTGCCGGCCCTGGCTGGTGAGCCTGCTGACGGCGGCCCTGGTCTACAAGCTGGTGCCTGGCGCCTGGTATGTGGCGGCCGGCGCCGTCTCTGGCCTGGTCTGCGCGGCCTTGCTGGCACCCAGGAGCTGAGCGATGGAAGCCACAACCTTGCTGACGCTGGTGCTCATGGCATGCAGCACGTATTTCACGCGGGTGATCGGCTACCTGCTGCTGCGCGGGCGCACGCTGAGCCCGCGCATGCAGTACGTGATGGAAAGCCTGCCGGGCTGCGTGCTGATCTCGGTGATTGCCCCGGCGTTTGTGTCCGAGCGTCCGGCCGATCTGCTGGCCCTGGTGGTGACGCTGGTGGCGGCCAGCCGGCTGCCCATTCTGCCGACGGTGCTGATCGGCATTGCGTCGGCGGGTGCGCTGCGGCACTGGCTGGGGTGATGGCGGCCGGGGGTGGGGCGTTTTGGGCCTTCAGTTCGCCCGCCAGTGGTCGATGTATGGGGCATGCAAGTCTCATCCTCCACCTCGGCTTCCGCCTCGGGAGCCGCTTCATCCTCCGGCGGCAATGACATCGCTGCGTTGCAGCGCAAGCTCAAGGAGCTGCAGCAGGCGCTCAAAGAAGTGGCCTCCGAGAACATCGACGCCAAGGCCAAGCAACAGAAGTCCAAGCTGCTGCAGACGCAGATCATGATGGTGCAAAACCAGATCGAGGCGCTGATGCGCGCCAGGCAGCAGGCCCAGATCGACAAGCAGCGCGAGCAGCAGCAGGCCGCCGAGAACCCATCGCAATCCCCATCGAAGGGCGGCAAGGCGCCCGGGCTGGGCGGCGTGGTCGACGTCTACGTCTGATCCAGTGAGATGGCCCGTGTTTTCACGGGCCGTTTTTCAAGACATTCAATGTAACTTACATGAGAATGCTGTTCGGACTTTGAGAGGGTTGGCTCTGCAACACGGATGGGGAAGGGGGCTTGCCTGCGGGGTGATAGCCGCGAGCGTCGCAACTCCTATGGAACTTATTGATTTTTGACTCTCAAGAAACCGGCGGTTGCTTCCGATAAGGCAAGCAATGTGACTGCCGGGATGCGATAGCGATGGCCTATACCGATGGCGTCACGGGGACAGAGGGATCTGCGATGAAAAAACTCGGCGATGTGCGTATCGGTACCCGGCTTACCGGTGTTTTTCTTGTTCTGCTGATCTGCCTGATGGCCGTGGGCGCCGTCGGCGCAAGGGCGCTGGGCCATGTGTTCTCGGGCACGCAGACCATGTACCAGGACCGCGTGGTTCCGCTCAAGCAGCTCAAGCAGATTGCGGACGCCTACGCCGTCAACGTCATAGATACGGTCAACAAGGCGAATGCCGGCCTGATCACGGCGCAGGAGGCAGCGGCGAGCATTTCCGGCACGCTGCCCGCGATCGATGCGGCCTGGCGCAGCTATTCGTCCACACAGCTGACCTCGCAGGAGGCCGTGCTGGCCAGCCAGGCGCAGGCGCTGTTCGCACCTGCCAACCAGAGCATCGACCGGCTGCTGCAGCGGCTCAAGACGCTGGATGGAAAAAGGGCCGGCAGCCTGGACGAGTTCGATGGCGCGCTGTATGCCAGCGTAGACCCCATCAGCGCCAAGATCGGCGAACTGGTGGAGCTGCAGCTCAAGGCATCCGAGGATGTGTATGCGGACTCCCGCCAGGTCCTGGCGCAGTCGCAGATGCTGATCTACGGCTTTGTCGCGGCCGCTGTCATCCTCGCCGTGGCGCTGGGCTATGTGGTCACGCGCTCCATCACCGTTCCCCTGAAGTCCGCCGTGGAGGTGGCCAGGCACATCGAGCAGGGCGACCTGGCGTCCGAGATCCAGGCCACGGGGCGCGACGAAGTCGGCGACCTGCTGCGCTCCATGAGCGCCATGCGCGAATCGCTGGCCAGCATCGTTGGCGATGTGCGGCGCGGGGTGGAGTCGGTGACCACGGCATCCAGCCAGATCGCCGCAGGCAACCAGGACCTGAGCAGCCGCACCGAACACCAGGCCTCCAGCCTGCAGGAGACGGCGGCCTCCATGGAGCAGCTGGCAGGCAATGTGGGCCAGAGTTCGGAGAATGCGCGGCAGGCCAGCGCCCTGGCCGTGCGTGCCAAGGAGGTGGCGGGCGTGGGCGGTGGCGCTGTCGCCAGGGTCGTGGGCACCATGGACGAAATCTCGGCCAGCAGCGGAAAGATTGCCGAGATCACGGGCGTCATCGATTCCATCGCCTTCCAGACGAATATCCTGGCGCTCAACGCAGCGGTGGAGGCCGCGCGGGCGGGCGAGCAGGGCAGGGGGTTTGCCGTGGTGGCCGGAGAAGTGCGCTCCCTGGCCCAACGCAGCGCCGCAGCGGCGCGTGAAATCAAGGCGTTGATCACGGCCTCCACCGAGACGGTGCGAATGGGCGGCAACCAGGTCCGGGAAGCCGGCAAGGCCATGGATGCCATCGAATCCCAGGTGCGCGAAGTGGCGTCGTTGATCGAGGCCATCTCGGCCGCCAGCGTGGAGCAAAGCGGCGGCCTGGGACAGATCAGCGAGGCGGTCTCCCAGATGGACCAGGTCACGCAGCAAAACGCTGCCCTGGTGGAAGAGTCTGCCGCCGCAGCTGCCAGCCTGGAGCGACAGGCCCGCGTGCTGGCCCAGGCGGTGGCCACGTTCAGGATCAGCGAGTTCAAGGAGATCGGCATGGCGCCCGCCGGCAGGGCATTGGCCGCTGCCTGAAGCGGGCAAGGCAAGAGCGCGGACAGGGCGCTCTTGCCTTCTTTCTAATTAAGTCAATGTAACTTACATAATTTAATTTTCAGATCAGAGATAAAGAAAGCCGCGGTTTTCAGGCGGCGGCTTGTCAAGGGCTGGGGGTCACCCCGCGCTATTGCGGCCTTGCCAGCGCTCGGCGGGCTTGGTGTACATGGCGGCAATCTGCGATTCAAACCGCGCCATGAGGTTGTTGCGCTTGAGCTTGAGGGTGGGCGTCATCAGCCCGTTCTCAATGGTCCAGGGCTCCAGTTCCAGGTGCACGGCACGGGGGACCGCATAGCGGGCAAAACTGGCCACCTGTTTCTCGATGCGGGCCAGCGCTTCACGCTCGGCGGCGGCGTGGTTCAGGCTCTTGGGATCTTCGGGGTCCAGGCCCAGGCGCTGGGCCATGGCCTGCCATTCACCACGCTCGATGACGGCCACGGCGGCGATGAAGGGGCGGTCTTCGCCCACGACAAAGACCTGGGTGAAGAACGGGTCGCCGGTGATGGCCAGCTCCAGGTCGGCCGGTGGAATCTTCTCGCCGGTGGAGGTGACGATGATTTCCTTGATGCGGCCCTGGATGCGCACGCGCCCATCCTCGATCACGGCCTGGTCGCCGGTGCGCAGCCAGCCGTCGTCTGTGAAGGTCTTGGCGGTGTCTTCGGGGCGTTGCCAGTAGCCCCGCATCACGCAGGGCCCGCGCACCTGCAGTTCCCGATTTTCGCCAATGCGCACTTCCACGCCCGGCAGGGCGCGGCCCACGGTGGCCGGGTGGTTGTCCTCCAGCGTGTTGGCGCAGACCACGGGCGAGGTCTCGGTCATTCCGTAGCCCTGGATCAGCGGCAGGCCCAGGCCGAGAAAACAGCGCGCAATCGTGGGCGACAGCGGCGCGCCACCGCTCACGGCCACGCGCACACGCCCGCCAAACTGGGCCAGCAGCGGCTTGGCCACCAGATGGTTGAGCACGGGCCAGGGCAGCCATTGCATCCAGCCCGGCACGTCGGGCTGGGGCGCCTGCGCATCGGCAATGCCTTGTGTTTCACAAAAGCGTTGCCAGCCCCTGGCCTGGGCCAGTTCGAACAGCTGGGCCTTGAGCGGTGCGCGCGCCAGCGCCTCCATGACCTTGGCGTGCACGCGCTCGTAGATGCGCGGCACGGAGACCAGCACCGTGGGACGCTGGGTCTTGAGATCCTCGGCCAGCTGAGCCACGGAGCGCGCATAGGCCACGCAGGCGCCCACGGCCATCGCCAGGTAGTAGCCTGCCGTGCGCTCGAAGGTGTGCGACAGCGGCAGGAAGGACAGGAAAACATCATCGCTGCGCGGCAGCAGCCGCTGCATCACGGCCTGTACGTTGGAGACCACGTTGCGGTGCGTGAGCATCACGCCCTTGGGCTTGCCCGTGGTGCCCGAGGTGTAGACGACGGCGGCCAGGTCCTCGGCAGAGGGAGGCGGGGGCAGGGGGACTGCGCCGCCCTCAGCCAGCCATTGGGCCAGCGGTTGCACGGGGATCTGCCCCAGGGCCTCCAGGACGGCGGCATCGCCTTCGGTTTCAGGCTCTGCGGCCCGGGAAGCCGGCTTGGCCGATGCCACGACCACCTTGCGCAGCGCGGGCAGGGCCTGGCCCGTGGCGCAGATCTTGTCCCAGGTGGATTGCTGTGCCACGAACAGCATGGACACCTGGGCATTGGCCAGGATGTAGGCAATGCTGCCTGCGTTGTCTATGGAATGCAGGGGCACCGGCACATGGCCGCAGCGCAGGCTGGCCAGGTCGATGGACATGGCATCCAGCCCGTTGGGCAAAAGAATGGCAATGCGCGAGCCCGGTGCCAGCTCCTGCGCGGCCAGGGCCTGCGCCCACAGGGCCACGCGCTCGCCGGTCTGCGCCCAGTTCAGGGACTTCCAGCTGCGCGCATCCTCGTCATAGGCCCGATAGGCCTCGCCTGCGGGCGTCTGCTGCACGCGCAGGGCCAGCATTTCCACCAGGGTGGCGGCCGTGGCCATGCTGGCATCGGCAGGCAGGCTCATGGCCAGGGAAGGGGCGCGGGCTGGATCTTGGATGCTCATGCGAAGAGGTGCGGACCGAAGTGGATGGTGCCGCTGATGATAGCTGCCGGTTACCGCAGGCCCCGGCGTCAGCTTCGGACATGTGCGGAGTTGGCGGCGAGGTTTATGCTGCACTGCAGCGTTCTCGGGCGATGCGCCTGAAGCGAACCAGGAGCCGCATGCCCGCCTACGTCGCCACTGTTGCCCAGCCAGCCAGGGTTCAGATGAACCCGAGTTCAGGACGCTGCAGCCAGACCGTTCCTGAAGTGCTGACGCATGGCCTGCGCGGCGGCCGCGCCATCGCGGCGCAACAGGGCCTGCATGACGGTCTCGTGCTCGGCCAGCGAATCCTCGATGCGGCCCTGCTTGAACAGCGACTTGTGGCGGTTGAGCTTCATGACCTTGCGCAGGTCGGCCACCAGCTGGTTGCGCCAGCGGTTGTCGGCGATCTGCAGCAGCTGCATGTGAAAGCTCTCGTTGAGCTCGAAGAAGCGGTCTGCATTGCGCATCTGCGCCTTGAGTTCCTCATGGGTCTGCTGCAGGGCGGCAAGTTCCTCATCGCTGCCCGATTCGGCCACGACCTGCACGGCATCGGATTCCAGCAGGCTCAGCAGGTGATAGACATCGGCAATGTCCTTGGACGACACCTCGGTCACATAGGCGCCACGGCGCACCTTCATGGTGACCAGGCCTTCGGCGGCCAGCACCTTCAGCGCCTCGCGCAGCGGGGTGCGGCTGATGCCGTATTCCTCGGCAATCTTCAGTTCGTCGATCCAGTCACCAGGCGCCAGTTCGTGCGCGAAGATGCGCAGGCGCAGCTTCTCTGCCACCTGTTCGTAGAGCGCGCGGGGTGTGAGGGTGTTTGTCGACATGTGGCCCGGATTGTATCGGCAAAGATATTTTGAATGAATAATTATGAATGATGTAAACTGCGGCAGCTCTGGGGCATGCCCTCAAGGGCACCTGTCATTCACGAGCCTGAGAACATGAGACAAGACCATCCGACAGCGCAGAACGGCCAGGAATTCGCAACTGCCGACCTGCAGAAATGGGCCCAGGCGGCCGCCAAGGCCGCTCCCGGGGGCGACATCCAGGCACTGCACTGGACCACGCCCGACGGCATCGACGTCAAGCCGCTGTACACGGCGGCCGACACGGCGGATCTGCCCCATACGGATAGCCTGCCAGGCTTCGAGCCCTACATCCGCGGCCCGCAGGCCACCATGTACGCGGGCCGGCCCTGGACCATTCGCCAGTACGCGGGCTTTTCCACGGCCGAGGAGTCCAACGCCTTCTACCGCAAGGCGCTGGCCGCCGGCGGGCAGGGCGTGTCGGTGGCTTTCGACCTGGCCACGCACCGGGGCTACGACAGCGACCATCCGCGTGTGACGGGCGACGTGGGCAAGGCCGGCGTGGCCATCGATTCGGTCGAGGACATGAAGGTGCTGTTCGACCAGATCCCGCTGGACAAGATCAGCGTGTCCATGACCATGAACGGCGCCGTGCTGCCCGTGCTGGCCGGCTACGTGGTGGCGGCCGAGGAGCAGGGCGTGGCCCAGGACCAGCTGTCGGGGACCATACAGAACGACATCCTCAAGGAGTTCATGGTCCGCAACACCTATATCTACCCGCCCCAGCCGTCGATGCGCATCATCGGCGACATCATCGAGTACACGAGCAAGAACATGCCCAAGTTCAACTCGATCTCGATCTCGGGCTACCACATGCAGGAGGCGGGCGCCAACCAGGCGCTGGAACTGGCCTTCACGCTGGCCGACGGCAAGGAGTACGTCAAGACCGCCACGGCCAAGGGCATGGATGTGGACGATTTCGCGGGCCGGCTGTCCTTCTTCTGGGCCATCGGCATGAATTTCTACCTGGAAATCGCCAAGATGCGCGCGGCCCGCCTGCTGTGGTGCCGGATCATGAAGGGTTTCGGCGCCAAGAAGGCCAAGAGCCTGATGCTGCGCACGCACTGCCAGACTTCGGGCTGGTCGCTGACAGAGCAGGACCCCTACAACAACGTGGTGCGCACCACCATCGAGGCCATGGCCGCCGTGTTCGGCGGCACGCAGAGCCTGCACACCAACAGCTTTGACGAAGCCATCGCGCTGCCCACCGAGTTCTCGGCCCGCATTGCGCGCAACACGCAGCTGATCATCCAGGAAGAGACCCACATCACCAATGTGATCGACCCCTGGGCCGGCAGCTACATGATGGAAAAGCTGACCCAGGACATGGCCGACGCCGCCTGGAAGATCATCGAGGAGGTCGAGGCCATGGGCGGCATGACGGCCGCCGTGGACTCGGGCTGGGCCAAGCTCAAGATCGAGGCCGCCGCCGCCGAGAAGCAGGCGCGCATCGACTCGGGCAAGGACGTCATCGTCGGCGTCAACAAGTACAAGCTGGCCAAGGAAGACGCCATCGACATCCTCGAGGTGGACAACGTCAAGGTGCGCGACAGCCAGATCGCGCGCCTGAACCAGATCAAGGCCAGCCGCGATGCCGCCAAGGTCGAGGCCGCCCTTCAGGCCCTGACCCAGGCCGCCGAAAGCGGCGAGGGCAACCTGCTGGACCTGTCCATCCAGGCCGTGCGCCTGCGCGCCACGGTGGGCGAGGTCTCGGATGCACTGGAGAAGGTTTTCGGGCGCCACCGCGCCGATACGCAAAAGGTGACCGGCGTGTATGCAGCAGCCTACGACTCGGCCGAGGGCTGGGAAAAGCTCAAGGGCGAAATCGACGCATCGTCCGAGCAATTGGGCCGCCGCCCGCGCGTGATGATCGCCAAGCTGGGCCAGGACGGCCATGACCGCGGCGCCAAGGTGGTGGCCACGGCCTTTGCCGACCTGGGCTTCGACGTGGACATGGGCCCGCTGTTCCAGACGCCCGAGGAATGCGCGCGCCAGGCCATCGAGAACGACGTGCACGCCGTGGGCGTGTCCACGCTGGCGGCAGGCCACAAGACTCTGGTGCCGGCCATCATCGAGGAACTGCGCCGCCAGGGCGCGGACGACATCATCGTCTTCGTGGGCGGCGTGATTCCCGCGCAGGACTACGACTTCCTCTACAACGCCGGCGTCAAGGGCGTCTATGGCCCGGGCACACCCATCCCGGCCAGCGCCAAGGACGTGCTCGAGCAGATCCGCCAGGCCAACAGCCTCTGAGCCCGCCGCAGTGACTCCCGAGCAAATGCAAGACGGCATCCTGAACGGCAACCCTGCCGTTCAGCGCCGGGCGATGGCCAAGGCCATCACCCTTTTGGAATCCACGCGCACGGATCACCGCGCTGCGGCCGATGGGCTGCTCACGGCCCTGCTGCCGCATACGGGCGGATCTTTCCGCCTGGGCATCAGCGGCGTGCCGGGCGTGGGCAAGAGCACCTTCATCGAGACGCTGGGCCTGTTCCTGATTGGGCGCGGCCTACGGGTGGCGGTGCTGGCCATCGACCCATCGTCCACCGTGTCGGGCGGCTCCATCCTGGGCGACAAGACGCGCATGGAGCAGTTGTCCGTTCATCCGGATGCCTACATCCGCCCCAGCCCCAGCAGCGGCACACTGGGCGGCGTGGCCGAGAAAACCCGCGAGGCCATGCTGGTCTGCGAGGCGGCTGGCTACGATGTGGTCATCGTCGAGACCGTGGGCGTGGGCCAGAGCGAGATCGCCGTGCAGGGCATGTGCGACATGTTCTGCCTGCTGCAACTGCCCAATGCGGGCGACGACCTGCAGGCCATCAAGAAGGGCGTGATGGAGCTGGCCGACCTGGTGGTCATCAACAAGGCCGACATCGACCCGCATGCCGCCACGCGCGCGCAGGCGCAGATCACCTCCAGCCTGCGCCTGCTGGGCATGCACGGCAACCCCGAGCATGCCCACCACGACGAGCGCCTTTGGCAGCCCCAGGTCATCACCATCAGCGCGCTCAAGAAGGAGGGCGTTGAAGGTTTCTGGGGTGCGGTGGAGGAATTCCGCCGCCTGCAGCAGGCCAACGGGCGCCTGGCGCTGCGCCGCGAACGCCAGGCGCTGTCCTGGATGTGGGAGCGTATCGACTCCGGCCTCAAGCAGGCCTTCCGGCAGCATCCGCAGGTGCGGGCGCTGCTGCCCCAGCTGCAGGCCGACGTGGCAGCAGGGCGCATCGCGGCCAGCACGGCCGCCAGAAATCTGCTGCAGGCGCAGGCCGGCCCCGTGGCGGCGCCGCAGTGACGGCCGACAAGACAAGACCAGACAAACCTTACCGTTAGACGTTAGAGGAATCGCAGCATGCAAGACATCCTGGATCAACTGGAGACAAAGCGCGAACAGGCCCGCCTGGGTGGCGGCCAAAAGCGCATAGATGCACAGCACAAGAAGGGCAAGCTCACGGCGCGAGAGCGCATCGAGCTGCTGCTGGACGACGGCACCTTCGAGGAATGGGACATGTTCGTCGAGCACCGCTGCACCGACTTCGGCATGGAAGACAGCAAGATCCCCGGCGACGGCGTGGTCACCGGCTACGGCATGATCAACGGCCGCCTGGTCTTCGTCTTCAGCCAGGACTTCACCGTCTTCGGCGGTGCGCTGTCCGAGACCCATGCCGAGAAGATCTGCAAGGTCATGGACCAGGCCATGAAGGTCGGCGCCCCCGTGATCGGCCTCAACGACTCGGGCGGCGCCCGCATCCAGGAAGGCGTGGCCTCGCTGGGCGGCTATGCCGACGTGTTCCAGAAGAACGTGCTGGCCAGCGGCGTGGTGCCGCAGATCTCCATGATCATGGGCCCCTGCGCGGGCGGCGCCGTGTACTCGCCGGCCATGACCGACTTCATCTTCATGGTCAAGGACAGCAGCTACATGTTCGTCACCGGCCCCGAAGTGGTGAAGACCGTGACG
Organism: Delftia sp. WY8; assembly: GCF_018437695.1. Taxonomy (NCBI): domain Bacteria; kingdom Pseudomonadati; phylum Pseudomonadota; class Betaproteobacteria; order Burkholderiales; family Comamonadaceae; genus Delftia; species Delftia sp. WY8. Next base: position 34,893 of record NZ_CP049795.1, on the reverse strand, counting down.
CACGAGGAGGTCACGGCCGAGGAGCTGGGCGGCGCCATCACCCACACCACGCGCAGCGGCGTGGCCGACATGGCCTTCGACAACGACGTGGAGGCGCTGATGATGCTGCGCCGCCTCTACAACTACCTGCCGCTGAACAACCGCGAGAAGGCGCCCGTGCGCTACACCTCGGACCCCGTGGACCGCGCCGACAAGTCGCTGGATACCCTGGTGCCCGACAACGCCAACAAGCCCTACGACATGAAGGAGCTGATCCTCAAGACCGTGGACGACGGCGACTTCTTCGAGTTGCAGCCCGACTACGCCAAGAACATCCTCACGGGCTTTGCGCGCATGGACGGGCAGACCGTGGGCATCGTCGCCAACCAGCCCCTGGTGCTGGCCGGCTGCCTGGACATCAAGAGCTCCATCAAGGCCGCGCGCTTCGTGCGTTTCTGCGATGCCTTCAACATCCCCGTGGTCACCTTCGTGGACGTGCCCGGCTTCATGCCCGGCACCAGCCAGGAGTACGGCGGCATCATCAAGCACGGCGCCAAGCTGCTGTACGCCTATGCCGAGGCCACGGTGCCCAAGATCACCGTCATCACTCGCAAGGCCTACGGCGGCGCCTATGACGTGATGGCCTCCAAGCACCTGCGCGGCGACGTCAACCTGGCCTGGCCCCATGCCGAGATCGCCGTGATGGGTGCCAAGGGCGCCGTGGAGATCATCTTCCGCGAGGACAAGAACGACCCCGCCAAGCTGGCAGCGCGCGAGGCCGAGTACAAGGCCCGCTTCGCCAACCCCTTCGTGGCAGGAGCGCGCGGCTTCATCGACGATGTGATCCAGCCGCATGAGACGCGCAAGCGCATCTGCCGCTCGCTGCAGATGCTCAAGAACAAGCAGCTGGAAAATCCGTGGCGCAAGCATGGAAACATCCCTCTGTGACCAAGCCCTGATATCAAAGATCGAATCCAGAAAAAACAGGCTGCGAAGATGTTCAAGAAGATCCTGATTGCCAACCGCGGCGAGATTGCCTGCCGCGTCATCGCCACCGCCCGCAAGATGGGCATACAGACCGTGGCGGTGTACTCCGATGCGGACCGCGAGGCACGCCACGTCAAGCTGGCCGACGAGGCCGTGCACATCGGTGCCGCTCCCAGCCGCGAGTCCTACCTGCAGGCCGACCGCATCATTGCCGCCTGCAAGCAGACCGGCGCGCAGGCCGTGCACCCGGGCTATGGCTTCCTGTCCGAGAACGAGGCCTTCGCCCGGCGCGTGGAGGAAGAGGGCATCGCCTTCATCGGCCCCAAGCACGCGGCCATCGCGGCCATGGGCGACAAGATCGCCTCCAAGAAGCTGGCCGACAAGGCGGGCGTGAGCACCATCCCCGGCTACAACGATCCCATCGCCGGCCCCGACGCCGCCGTGGAAATCGCCAAGGGCATCGGCTACCCCGTGATGATCAAGGCCAGCGCCGGCGGCGGCGGCAAGGGCCTGCGCGTGGCCTACAACGACAAGGAAGCCTTCGAGGGCTTTGCCAGCTGCCAGAACGAGGCACGCAACAGCTTTGGCGACGACCGCATCTTCATCGAGAAGTTCGTGCAGGAGCCGCGCCACATCGAGATCCAGGTGCTGGGCGACGGCCACGGCAACGTGATCTACCTGAACGAGCGCGAATGCTCCATCCAGCGCCGGCACCAGAAGGTGATCGAAGAGGCGCCGTCCCCCTTCATCAGCGACGCCACGCGCCGCGCCATGGGAGAGCAGGCCGTGGCCCTGGCCAAGGCCGTGGGCTACCAGAGCGCGGGCACGGTGGAGTTCGTGGTGGGCAAGGACCAGGATTTCTACTTCCTGGAAATGAACACCCGCCTGCAGGTGGAGCATCCGGTGACCGAGTGCATCACCGGCCTGGATCTGGTCGAGCAGATGATCCGCGTGGCCGCTGGCGAGAAGCTGGCCATCGCGCAGGAAGACGTCAAGCGCGATGGCTGGGCCATCGAGTGCCGCATCAACGCCGAGGACCCGTTCCGCAACTTCCTGCCGTCCACCGGCCGCCTGGTGCGCTTTTCGCCGCCCGAGCAGACCATGTGGCAGGCCGACACCGGCCACCTGCACGGCGTGCGCGTGGATACGGGCGTGTATGAAGGCGGCGAAATCCCGATGTTCTACGACTCGATGATCGCCAAGCTCATCGTGCACGGCAGCGACCGCAACGACGCCATCGCCAAGATGCGCGAGGCGCTCAACGCCTTCGTGATCCGGGGCATCAGCTCCAACATCCCGTTCCAGGCCGCGCTGCTGGCCCATCCCAAGTTCAAGAGCGGCGAGTTCAACACCGGATTCATTGCCGAGCATTACGCCCACGGCTTCCACGCCGAGGATGTGCCGCACGGCGACCCCGACTTCCTGGTCGCCCTGGCAGGCCACATGAACCGCCGCTACCGCGCGCGCGCCGCCACCATCAGCGGCCAGATGCGCGGTCATGAGCTCAAGGTCTCGGCCGACTACTGCGTGGTCGTGCTGGGGGCCGATGGCAAGCACCAGTACCGCGAGGTGCAGGTTTCCGACTTCGACGCGGAAAGCCGCGCCAGCACCGTCACCGTGGACGGCAAGCCCTACACCTTCCGCAGCGAGACGCCGATGCGCGCCATGTGCGTGCAGGGCAGCTGCAACGGCAAGCCCTTCACGGCGCAGGTCGAGCGCGGCACGGCCAGGAACCCGCTGGCCCTGCGCGTCATCCACAACGGCACGCAGATCGACGCCCTGGTGCTGTCGCCGCGCGGCGGCGAACTGCACCGGCTCATGCCCTACAAGGCACCGCCGGACCTGTCCAGGTTCCTGCTGTCGCCCATGCCGGGCCTGCTGGTGGACGTGGCCGTGCAGCCGGGCCAGAAGGTGCAGGCCGGCGAAAAGCTGGCCGTGATCGAGGCCATGAAGATGGAAAACATCCTGTTCGCGTCGCAGGACGGTGTGGTCAGCAAGATCAGCGCCGGCAAGGGCGACTCGCTGGCCGTGGATGATGTGATCCTGGAATTCGAGTGATGTCCGCGTGATTCCTGCGCCGCAGGCGTCGACCAGAGAAAAGGCCGGGCAGCAGACCCGGCCTTTTCATTTCCACTGTCGCTTCAACTGCTTTGCCGCACCACCAGCTCATATCCCAGATCCAGGCTGTGCAATGGCAAGGCCTCGCCGCGCATCAATTGCAGCAGCATGCGCGCGCCTTCGGTTCCGATATGGCCGCGCGGCGTGCGGATGGTGGTCAGTGGCGGCACCATCTGGTCGCTGCCGGGCAGGTCGTTGAAGCCGGCGATGGCGATCTGCTGCGGCACGCGGATGCCGCGGCGCAGGGCTTCGAGCAGGGCGCCCTGGGCAATGTCATCGTTGCAGAAGAAGAGGGCATCGACGGATGGATCCAGCCGCAGGGCGGCGTCCAGCAGCTCGGCGCCCAGCGCCATCGAAGTGGGGCGGGGCCACAGCAGTTCCAGGGCCGGGTCGTGCAGGCCCGCGTCCTGCAGGGCCTGGCGGTAGCCAGAGGCGCGCTGCATCACGCGGGCATCGAGCTGGCCTGCGCAAAAGGCAATGCGCTTGTGCCCGCGCTCCATCAGATGCCGCGTGATGGCGGCTCCGGCTTCGGCCTGCGAAAACCCCACGCTGGGCGTGCCCGGCTCGCCGCCCAGCTCCATCAGGTGCACGCAGGGCACCTTGCTGGCCTGCACGAGTTCGCGCGCAGCGGGACTGCGGTCAAAGCCGGTGAGCAGCAGGCCGGCAGGGCGCATGGGCAGGTAAGTGCGCAGCAGTTGCTCCTCTTCGGCCCGGTCATAGTGGGTCACGCCGATCAGCGCGTGGTAGCCGGCGGCGAACAGCACCTTGTGCACAGACTCGATCAGGTCCACGAACAAGGTGTTGGACAGCATGGGCACCAGCACCAGCACCTGGGCACTTTTCTGGGAGGCCAAAGCGCGCGCGGCAGGGTCGGGCACGTAGCCCATGCGCGCGGCGGCGGCGCGGATTTTCTCGACCAGGGCGGGGTCCACGCGCCGCTCGCCGCGCAGGGCGCGTGAGACCGTCATGGGGCTGACGCCGGCCGCCTGTGCCACATCGCTGAGCGTTATGCGTCCGCTGGCCCGCGACGAACGGGCGCGGCCCGTGGCGGGCAGGGCCGGGTCGCAAGGATCGGCGCAGGACGATTCTGGAGATGCAGGCGGAATCTGGCGGGCCAAGGGAATGTCCTAGGTCGGTGGCGAGAGGGTTGGAGATTATGATAGCGCTATCCCAATCATTCGAAGGCCCGCAGTCCTGCGTGTAAACCCGGACGAAGGCCTCTGAAGCACACCGAAATCCAAGGCAGACCCTGGTCTGCCAATTTTTGCAAGAACATGGATAGCGCTATCCCAACAACAACCGACGCCACCGCCGCAGGCAGCCGCCCACGGGCGCTGGTCGTCATGGGCGTTTCCGGCTGCGGCAAGTCGAGCGTGGGGCAGGCCCTGGCTGATGCCCTGGGCTGGACCCTGCACGAGGGCGATGCCCACCATGCCGAGGAAAGCATCCGCAAGATGCAGGCTGGCATCCCCCTGACCGACGACGACCGCAGCGGCTGGCTGGACCGGCTGGCACGGCTGCTGGCCCAGGCCATGCCGGGGCAGGGCGTGGTGCTGACCTGCTCGGCCCTCAAGCGCAAGTACCGTGACCGCCTGCGTGCCGCCGGCCCGGCCGGCGCCGTGGGCTTCGTTTTTCTGGACCTGGACTACGGCACGGCGCTGCAGCGCGTGCAGGAGCGCGCCGGCCACTTCTTCTCGCCCGAGCTGGTGGCCAACCAGTTCGCCACGCTGGAAAGCCCGGCAGGCGAGCGCGCCGTGCTGTCCGTGGACGCCACGCTGCCGCTGGCCGACATCGTGCACCGCGCACAGGACTGGCTGGTCCATCCGGCGCCGCAGGCCGCCCCTCTCTCCCAGAACCCATAACGCCAGGAGACAAAAACCATGCAATCCGATTCCCCCGCAGTCCGGCCCAAGCCGCGCCTGCAGCACTTTGCCGAGGTGCTGATGGTGCTGGCCCTGGCCGGCATGGTCATTGCCGTGTTCGTCAACGTGGTGCTGCGCTATGTGTTTCATACCAGCATCGTTTCCTATGAGGAAATCTCGCGCCTGCTCTTCGTCTGGCTGGTGGCCATTGGGGCCATCGTGGCCGCTTTCGAGGGCAGCCACCTGGGCTTCGACCTTGTGACATCCCGCGTGGGCCCTGGCGCGCGCAAGGTGTTGTTCTGGGTGTCGCAGGCGCTGGTCCTGGTCTGTATGGGCCTGCTGCTGTGGGGCTCATGGGCCCAGGTGCAGGCCGGGCTGAACAGCTACAGCACGGTGCTGGGCTACCCGCTGGCCCTGGGCGCTGCGGCCACCCTGGTGCTGGCCGTGGGCCTGCTGTTGGTGTCGCTGCGCGACCTGCGCCGCGGCGCGCCGGCAGAAAACCATGGCGAGACTTCGGTCGAGTAAGGAGCAGGCACCATGGTTGTGACCCTGATCTTTCTGGCCGTGCTGATCGGCGGCATGGTGATCGGCATGCCCATTGCCCAGGCGCTGGTGTTGACCGGCGTGGCGCTGATGTGGCATCTGGACTTCTTCGACTCGCAGCTGCTTGCGCAGAACCTGCAGGCCGGCTTCGACAACTTCCCGCTGCTGGCCGTGCCCTTCTTCATCCTGGCGGGTGAGCTGATGAACGCGGGTGGCCTGTCGCGCCGCATCATCGACCTGGCGCGCGCCTATGTGGGCCATATCCGTGGCGGCCTGGGCTACGTGGCCATTGGCGCCGCCGTGCTGCTGGCCTCGATGAGCGGCTCGGCCATTGCCGACACCGCTGCCCTGGCCACCATCTTGCTGCCCATGATGCGCGAGCAAAAGTACCCCGACAGCTACAGCGCGGGCCTGCTGGCCTCGGGCGGCATCATTGCGCCCATCATTCCGCCGTCCATGCCCTTCGTGATCTACGGCGTGACGACCAACACCTCGATCAGCAAGCTGTTCCTGTCGGGCGTGGTGCCGGGCCTGATCATGGGCGTCTTCCTGATCTTTGCCTGGTGGTCCATCGCCCGCAAGTTCGACCTGTCGCGCGGCGAACGCATGGCCTGGGGCCCGCGTCTGAAGGCACTGGCCAAGAGCTTCTGGGCCATGATGATGCCGGTCATCATCCTGGGCGGCCTCAAGGGCGGCGTGTTCACGCCCACCGAGGCGGCCGTGGTCGCAGCCGTCTACGCGCTGTTCGTGTCCATGGTGATCTACCGCGAGATGACATGGAGCCGTCTGTACGCCGTGTTCCTGGCCGCCGCCAAGACCACGGCCGTGGTCATGCTGCTGTGTGGCGCCGCCACGGTGACGGCCTACATGATCACCCTGGCCGACCTGCCCAACATGCTGGCCGACAGCTTCTCCGGCCTGCTGGGCAACCCCATGCTGTTCATGGCCACGATGATGCTGTTCCTGCTGGTGGTGGGCACGGCCATGGACCTGACGCCGACCATCCTGATCTTCGGCCCCGTGTGCGCGCCGCTGGCCGTCAAGGCGGGCATCGACCCCATCTACTTCGGCTTCATGTTCATCTACGTGGGCTGCATCGGCCTGATCACGCCGCCCGTGGGAACGGTGCAGAACGTGATTGCCGGCGTGGGCCGGCTGCGCATGGAGACCGTGATCAAGGGCACGAACCCGTTCCTGATGGTCTATGTGCTGCTTGCCGTGCTTTTCGTGATTTTTCCGCAAATCATCCTGGCCCCACTGCGCTGGATGCACTGACCCCCCACTACAACCCAAGGAGATGAACATGCGTATTCCCTTTGCACTCGCCGGCCTGATGGCCGCCATCACCACGCTGGCCGCCACGGGCCAGGCCATGGCCCAGGACTTCAAGCCGCGCATCGTGCGCTTCGGCTACGGCCTGGTCGATGACTCCAACCAGGGCCGCGCGGCGCGCTTCTTTGCCAAGGAGGTCGAAAAGGCCACGGGCGGCAAGATGAAGGTGCGCGCCATCGGCAATGCCTCGCTGGGATCGGACACGCAGATGCAGCAGGCGCTGATCGGCGGTGCCCAGGAGATGATGGTCGGCTCCACCGCCACCCTGGTCGGCCTGTCGCCCGAGATGGCGGTCTGGGACACGCCGTTCCTGTTCAGCAGCACCAAGGAAGCCGACGCCGTGCTCGACGGCCCCGTGGGCGAGAAGGTCAAGGCCACGCTGGAGCCCAAGGGCATGGTGGGCCTGGTCTACTGGGAGAACGGTTTCCGCAACCTCACCAACAACAAGCGCCCCATCGCCAAGCTGGAAGATCTGGCCGACGTGAAGCTGCGCGTGATGCAGAACAACGTCTTCCTCGACAGCTTCAAGGCCCTGGGCGCCAACGCCGTGCCGCTGCCGTTCTCCGAACTGTTCACCGCGCTGGAAACCCGCGCCGTCGATGGCCAGGAAAACCCGTTCAACACCGTGCTGTCCAGCAAGTTCTACGAGGTGCAGAAGTACCTGACCATCTCCAACCACGTCTACAGCCCCTGGATCGTCACCGTCAGCAAGAAGTGGTGGGACACGCTGACACCGGCCGAGAAGAAGGTGCTGCAGGACGCCGCCGTCAAGAGCCGCGAGTTCGAGCGCAAGGACACGCGCGAGGAAGCGGCCAAGGCCCTGGCCGATATCAAGACCAAGGGCATGCAGGTCAACGAGCTGCCCGCCGCCGAGGTGGGACGCATGCGCGACAAGCTCGCCACGGTCAATGCCGGCATTGCCAAGACCGTGGGCCAGGGTACCTGGGATGAGGTACAGGCCGCCGTCAAGCAGGCGCGCGCAGTGAAGTAAGCTTCGATTCAGGGCCGGACGCACCTGGGAGGGATGCCCCGGCCGACATCCACCAAAAAGACAACGCGACACAGAGAAAACGCGCATCAGCGCATCCGCAGGACACCCCATGAGCACCATCCACCCCATCGTCGACCAGGTCACGCGCCGCATCCGCGAGCGCAGTGCCGAATCACGTGCCGCCTACCTGGAACAGGTGGACGCCATGGCCGCGCGCCCGCCCGGCGCACAGTCCATGGGCTGTGCCAACGTGGCGCATGCCTTTGCGGGCATTCCAGGCGGCGACAGGATACGCATCGTCGAGGAGAAGGCGCCCAACGTCGCCATCGTCACCGCATACAACGACGTGCTGTCGGCCCACGCACCGCTGGCCCGCTATCCCGACATCCTCAAGGACGAGGCGCGCAGGCTGGGCGCCACGGCGCAGGTCGCCGGCGGCGTACCCGCCATGTGCGACGGCGTGACCCAGGGCGCGCCCGGCATGGAGCTGAGCCTGTTCAGCCGGGATGCCATTGCCATGGGCACGGCCATCGCGCTCTCGCACGACGTATTCGACGCTGCGCTGATGCTGGGCATCTGCGACAAGATCGTGCCGGGCCTCTTGATCGGCGCCCTGCATTTCGGGCACCTGCCCACGGTCTTCGTGCCGGCGGGACCCATGACCTCGGGCCTGTCCAACGGCGACAAGGCCAAGGTGCGCGAACAGGCCGCGCAGGGCCTGGTGGGCCGCAAGGAGCTGCTGGCCGCCGAATCGGCTGCCTACCATGGCGAAGGCACCTGCACCTTCTACGGCACGGCCAACAGCAACCAGATGCTGCTGGAGGCCATGGGCCTGCACGTGCCGGGCACGGCCTTCATCAACCCGGCCGACGGCCAGCGCGAACTGCTCACGCGCGAGGCCATGCGCAGCGTGCTGGCCATCACCAGGAACAAGCGCTTCGCCCCCATCGGCCGCGTGGTGGACGAGCGCTGCATCGTCAACGCCATGGTGGCCCTGCTGGCCACGGGCGGCTCCACCAACCACCTGATCCACTGGGTGGCGGTGGCGCGCGCTGCGGGCATCACCATCGACTGGAACGATTTTTCCGAGCTCTCGGGCGTGGTGCCGCTGCTGGCCCGCGTCTATCCCAACGGCAGCGCCGACGTGAACCAGTTCCAGGCCGCAGGCGGTCCGGGCTATGTGATCGGCCAGTTGCTCAAGGCCGGCCTCATGCATGGCGATGTGCTCACCGTGCGGCCCGATGGCCTGCAGGAGTTCGCGCGCATTCCGGCCGTGGACAACGGCCAGTTGGCCTGGCACGCGGCCGAAGTCTCCGGCGACCTGTCCGTGCTGCGCCCGGCCGATGCGCCCTTCAGCGCCACGGGCGGGCTCAAGCTGCTGTCCGGCAACCTGGGGCGCAGCGTGATCAAGGTCAGCGCCGTGCCCGAGGACCGCCATGTGGTCGAGGCGCCCGCACGCGTCTTCGACTCTCAGGAAGCGCTGCAGCAGGCCTTCAAGGCCGGCGAACTGGACCGCGATGTCATCTGCGTAGTGCGCTGGCAGGGGCCGCGCGCCAATGGCATGCCCGAGCTGCACAAGCTCACTCCGCCCCTGGCCGTGCTGCAGGGCAAGGGCTACAAGGTGGCCCTGGTCACGGACGGCCGCATGAGCGGCGCCTCGGGCAAGGTGCCTGCGGCCATCCACGTCTCGCCCGAGGCCTGCGTGGGCGGGCCGCTGGCGCGCCTGCGCGATGGCGACCTGGTGCGCCTGGACGCCGTGGCCGGCACCCTGGCCGTGCTGGTCGATGAATCCGAATGGCAGCAACGCCTGGTGGCCACCATGCCCCGGGCGCTGCGCCAAGCCAATGGCCGGGGTTTCGGCCGCGAACTGTTTGCCGGATTCCGGCGCCACGCGCTCAGCGCAGAAGAGGGAGCTTGCACATGGATCAACGACTGACGGCCTTGGAGCTCATGCAGGACGCGCCGGTCATCCCGGTCATCGTTCTCAACGACCTCGCGCATGCCGTTCCCATGGCCCAGGCCCTGGTTGCGGGCGGCATCCGCGTGCTGGAAGTCACGCTGCGCACGCCCCAGGGCCTGGCCAGCATCGAGGCCATTGCGCGCGCCGTGCCCGAGGCCATCGTCGGCGCCGGCACCGTGCGCAGCGCAGCCGATGCGCGCACCTGTGCCCATGCCGGCGCGCGCTTTGCCGTGAGCCCCGGCTACACCAGCGCACTGGGCCAGGCCTGCCAGGACCTGCAGCTGCCGCTGCTGCCCGGCGTGGCCACCAGCGGCGAGATCATGGCCGCCCAGGCCGACGGCTTCAACGAGCTGAAATTCTTCCCAGCCGTGCAGGCGGGCGGCACGGCCATGCTCAAGGCCTGGCAGGGTCCGTTCGGCGATGTGCGCTTTTGCCCCACGGGCGGCGTGTCGCCAGCCAATGCCCAGGAGTTCCTGGCCCTGAAGAATGTGGTCTGCGTGGGCGGCTCCTGGCTGGTGCCCACGGATGCGCTGGAGCAGGGCGACTGGAGCCGCATCACGGCGCTGGCCCGCGAGGCCAAGGCTCTGCGCAAAGCCTGACGAAAGGGCCGGTGGGACGCAGCGGGGCGCTGCGGCACAATCGTCGCCCTCCAGCCAGACGAGAAGCCAGACGAGAAGGCCGCCGCCATGATGAAGATCGACTCCACCACCGTGCAGCTCGTGCTGGCCATTGCCGAGGAGGGCAGCATCTCGCGCGCTGCCGACCGGCTGCAGCTGGCGGTGGCGGCGGCCTCGCGGCGGCTCAGTGATCTGGAGGCCCAGCTCGGCACGCGCCTGTTCAAGCGACAGCCCCATGGCGTGCAGGCCACCGAGCCCGGCCTCAAGCTGCTGGCCCATATCCGGCAGATCGGCAACCTGGTCGATCGCCTGGAGGGCGATGCCCAGGCCCTGGGCCGCGGCCGTGACGGCCGCATCATCATCGGCGCGCCCAAGTCGGCCCTCCTGCAGTTCCTGGCCGCCGACATCGCGGCCACCCAGCGCCGCTATCCCCACATCACGCTGCAGGTGATGGAAGAAAACAGCCGCATCGTCCAGCAACTGCTGCGCGACAAGGTCATCGACATCGGCATCTTCGAGAAAACCAGCGGATTCGTGGACCTGCCGCGCGCCGACTACCGGCGCGACAGCCTGGTGCTGGTCTACAGCCGCAGGCATTTCAGCTTCGGCGACCAGCCCGTGGAGCTGGACCGGCTGCTGGAGTGCCGCATCGTCAGCCTGGGCCGGGGCTCGGCCATCCTGAATGCCCTGCGCCGTGCCCATCACAGCCGGGGCAGGGTGTTCCGCAATGATTTCACGGTCAGCGGCTTCGACACCATGCTGGCCCTGGTGCGCGAAGGCCTGGGCGTGGGCCTGATGCCGCCAGGCGTGCTGCGCAGCTTCCACCCCGGGCCGGAGCTGGGCTGGGCCGCGCTAGAAGGCGACTGGCACGAGCGCAGCTATGTGCTGTCCTTCATCGAAGGGCAGGCCCAGCAACAGGCATTGCACAACGTGGTGGCGGCGCTGCTGCATCCCGCCTCCGAGGCGAACTGAGAGCGTCACGGTTTCGCATATGGCGAAACCAGGCATGCGTTCCACAGGCTTGCGGCGAATCCGGCGCACGGCGACAGTGGCTGCACTACAACGATGTGCAGGAGACAGACATGAGACGCCGCGACTTCATCGCGGCCGGCGCCGCCGCGCTGGCCGCTCCCTGGGCAGGGGCCTCGCCCCCGGGCTCCGACCTGCCCAAGGGCCCCGTCAAGATCCTGGTGGGCTGGGCGCCCGGTGGCGGCACCGATGTGTTCGCGCGCATCGTGGGCCAGAAATTGTCCGAGGTCTGGGGCAGGCCCGTGGTCGTGGAGAACAAGCCCGGCACCACCGGCTCGCTGGCGGCCGAGTACTTCGCCAGGACGCGCTTCACCGAAGGCATCAACCTGCTGATGGCCCATGTGAACACCCATGCCATCTCGCCGCAGATCTTCAGGTCCATCACCTATGACCCGCTCAAGGACTACGCGCCCATCGCCCTCATCGGCGCCACGCCCCACATCCTGGTGACCAGCAGCAGGAACAGCCATGGCTCGGTGCAGGAGGTGGTGGAGCTGTGCCGCAAAAGCCCCGGCAAGATCAGCTTCGGCTCGTCGGGCACGGGCTCGGTACAGCACCTGGCGGCCGAAATGTTCAACATGGCGGCCGGCGTCAAGAGCATCCACGTGCCCTACAAAGGCTCCGGCCCCATGCAGACCGACCTCATCGGCGGCCAGATCGACTTCAGCTTCGACACCATGACGGCCGCCACTGCCCAGGTCCGCGCAGGAAAAATGCTGGGCATCGCCCAGACCCGCGTGAACCGTGCCAAGGGATTCCCGGCCATGCCCACCATGGACGAGCAGGGCTTCAAGGGCTTTGACGCCTCGAGCTGGTACGGCGTCGTCGGCACGCGCGACATGTCCAGGGAACTGGCCCAGCGCATCAATGCCGACATCAACCGCGTGCTGGCCATGCCCGACGTGGTCAGCCGCTTCGACGGATACGGCGTGGAGGACGGTGGCGGCTCCGTGGACAAGTTCGCGGCCTTCATGGCTGCCGAATACAGGAAGTGGGGCGACGTGGTGCGCGCTGCAAAAATCACCGAAGAAAGCTGAGGACCCGGCATGAGCAATCCCCAATCCAACCCGCAACAACTGCCCCTGCAAGGCATACGCGTGCTTGACGTCAGCCAGGTCATGGCCGGGCCCTTTGCCTGCATGCTGATGGCCGACCTGGGCGCCGATGTCATCAAGGTCGAGCCTCCGGGCACCGGAGACCAGACGCGCGGTGCCATGGGCTTCAAGATGAAGGGCCCGGACAGCATGGGCTTTCTGAACATGAACCGCAACAAGCGGTCGCTGACGCTGGACCTCAAGAGCGAGGAGGGGCGTGAGGCCTTCTACCAATTGGCCACGACAGCCGATGTCATCGTCGAGAACTACCGGCCCGGCGTGGTCCAGCGCCTGAAGATCGACTATGAAAGCATTCGCCGCATCAATCCGCGCATCGTCTATGTCAGCATCTCGGGCTTCGGCCAGAGCGGGCCCTGGGCCCAGCGGCCGGGGTTCGACCTCATGGCCCAGGCCATGTCGGGCGTGATGAGCGTCACCGGCTACAAGGGAGAGAAACCCGTCAAGGCCGGCGTGCCCGTGGCCGACATCGGTTGCGCACTGTTCGCCACCTACGGACTGCTGGCCGCCTACATCGGCGCGCAGAAGACAGGGCAGGGCCAGCACATAGACGCCTCGCTGTTCGACTCGGCCATGGCTTTCTCGATCTGGGACATGTCCGAATACTGGGGCACCGGCGTGCCGCCCGCGCCGCTGGGCACCAGCAACAAGATGAGCGCCCCCTACCAGGCCGTGAAGGCGCGCGACGGCTACTTCGTCATGGGCGCCACCAACCAGAAACTCTGGGCCAGGCTGTGCGCGCTGATCGAGCGCCCCGATCTGCTCGAGCACCCCGACTACGCCACCGTGGCGCTGCGCCTGAAGCACCGCGAGGCACTGATAGGCGAGCTGGAAGCGGAATTGGCCCACCACGACAGCGCCGACTGGGTGGACCGCATGCTGGAGGCCGGAATTCCCGCCGGCCCGCTGCTCACCTATCCGCAAGCCTTCGAGGGCGAGCATGGCCGGCACCGCGGCATGTGCATGGAGATCGACCACCCCATCGAAGGCAAGGTCAAGAACATCGGCTTTCCCGTCAAGATGCTCGGCACCCCCCAGCAGGTGCGCCGCCATCCGCCCCTGCTGGGCGAGCACAACGCGGAAATCATGGCCGAACTCCGTGCCCTGAAGGCCGCCGCATGAGCACCGCCCTGCATGAATCCGTGGCACTGACCGTTCACGCCGGGGGCGCGGCCGAGATCCTCATCGACCGCCCCGAACGCCACAACGCCATGAGCATGCCCATGTACGAGGCATTGCTCACGGCCCTGGAGCGCTGCCAGGCCGACCCGGCCATCCGCTGCGTGATGCTGCGCGGTGCGGGCGGCAAATCCTTCATCTCGGGCACGGACATCGCCTACTTCAAGGACTTCCATGACGGCCAGCAAGGCGTTGCCTATGAAGCCTTCGTGGAGCGCGTGATCGACGCCGTGGAGCGCATCGCCGTGCCCACTATCGCCGTCATCGACGGCTGGGCCGTGGGCGGCGGCCTGGCCCTGGCCACGGCATGCGACTTTCGCATCTGCAGCACCGGCTCGCGCTTCGGTGCGCCGATTGCCAAGACGCTGTCCAACACGCTGTCGTCACGCAACATCGCCCGCCTGGTGGCCAGCCTGGGCGTGCCACGCGTCAAGCGCATGCTGCTGCTGGCGGACTACCTGTCAGCCGAGCAGGCCGAGGCCTGCGGGTTCGTGCATGCGGTGGTGCCGGCAGATCGGTTGCAGGCCCAGGCACAGGCGCTGGCCGAGCAGCTCATGGCCTTGTCGGCAACCACCCAATCAGCAGTCAAGGAAAGCCTGAGGCGCATCGTCGTGGAGCAGCGGCTGGATGATGAGGATCTGGTGTCGGCGGTGTATGGGAGTGGGGAGTTTCGGGCGGGGGTGGCGCGGTTTATGGGGTGATGGTGCAACACCAAGTGTGATCCCGCTCGGGTCATTCAGCTGGTAGTTGCCGGTACTGTTGGCGTTCAGGGCCAGCTTGAGGATGCTCAGGGTCTGGCCGGCCTGCAGCTCGCCGTCGCTCGAGACGGTCAGGCCGTTGGCTTCCGCGATGCGCCACCACAGGCTGCTGTCGCCCAGCACGTTGCGGGCGATGGTCTTGAGAGTCTCGCCGCCGACCACGGTGTAGCTCATGACACTGAAGTTGGTGTCGCACAGCTTCAGGGCAGGGGCGTTGAGGTGGAATTCGGCGGTGTTGACGTATTTAGAGTGGCTAACACCACTTCGTCACAGGCCCCCGCAGAGCAGTTATGCTCGCTGCCCTCATGGCAAGACGACCCGTTAGCAAAGAACTGTGGCGACAGCTACAACCCCTGATCCCAGCCTTCGTGCCTTCTGCCAAAGGCGGTGCGCGCAAGCTCGCAGTCAGCGATGAGGCCGCCCTCAACGGCATCTTGTTCGTGCTGCAAACAGGCATTCCATGGGAAGACCTTCCCCAATCCCTGGGCTACGGCAGCGGCATGACTTGCTGGCGGCGCCTACGCGACTGGAACGCCGCTGGTGTCTGGGAGCAGCTGCACCAGGCCATGCTGACTCGCTTGCGTGAACATGACCAAATCGATTGGAGCCGGGCCAGCATTGATGGCTCCTCGGTACCAAGCCCCCGGGGGGCCAGGAAACGGGCCCAAACCCCACGGACAGAGGCAAGCTCGGCTCCAAGCGGCACATCGTCGTAGATGCCAGAGGCATCCCGCTGGTGATCTTGGTCAGCGGCGCGAACCGGCACGACTCCAAGATGTTCGAGAGGTGCGTGGACGCGATTCCTGCGATTGCTGGCCTGCCAGGACGTCCCCGTAGAAGACCGGCAAAGCTGCACGCCGACAAAGGCTACGACTTCAAGCGATGCCGAGCCCACCTGAGGCAGCGGGGCATCATTGGCCGAATTGCCAGACGAGGCATTGAGAGCAGCGAGCGGCTGGGCAAACACCGGTGGGTGGTGGAGAGGACGCACAGCTGGTTTGCAGGCTTTGGCAAGCTGCGAATCCGCTTTGAACGACGGCTGGATATCCACGAAGCGCTGCTGAAATTGGCGGCAGCGATCATCTGCGCGCGCTTCGTGGATCGGTGGTGTTAGCCAGTCTTAGGGACGTCTCCAGCCTTGGGCGGGTTCTCGGAGTCGGGGGCGTCGCCGTAGCGGGGCAGGACTTCGCCGTTGGCCACCAGTTGCCGTTGCACGTGGCCGGGGTTGAGGACGTTGCCTATGAAGCCGCCATGGCGGCTTTCGATGCAGGCGAACTCTGCCATTATGGGCATCATGAACTGGTTTGTATCCCGGTCGACGGATTGAGTTCAATGTAGGGGGTAGCTATATGAACAATAGTTCATATGGATTTGTGGAATTGTTGGATCCACTGTTGAGAACTCATGTTTCCCTTAACAACTTCACTAATATAAGATGACGCGTTTGCCAGCCCGTATTTGCCATCAAGGCGGTAAAGTAAAAAATTGATTGCATCAATTGAACTTCCTTGTGCAAGCAGCCGAAGATCGCTTATATCTGAATCGCTAATTTCAGAATAATTCGCCAATTTACCCCCCTCGGCATCTATAGATCGGCCTAGACGTGTTTGTATTTTTTGGAATTCCGTTTTGTTAATTGTAAAGCTCAAAATAAACCTTTCTAAATTTTAATCAATTTGGTTGTGCACGGATAATAACGCTGCGTGGAACGTTTGAGAGAGTTTTCCCTCCAATAAAAACATCACCGAAATTGGCCATATCAATAGAGAAATTGCCATAACCGGCCGCAACGCGTGCGGAACCAAAAGAAGTTCGATTAATTGCCATTTGACCGGCAGCTGCAACGTCTCGGACTACACCTTGAGCTGCTGCAAACTCAGTCTGAAAGTTTGCAAGATTCTCCAACGCCAAGCTCCCTGGAAGACTGGAGGGCGCGGCGCCGAAGGTCTCTTTGTAGGCAGCAATTGTCTTTTGAATTGCAATGTTGGTGAATCCACGGCCATGAAGTTTCACTACCTCTCCACTTTGCAGTGTAGTGGTCTTGTCTAGCATGAACTGTGGGCCGTCTGCCGTATGCTCAATGATACCAAATTGAACACGCTGGCCTTCAATGTTGACGTGAATCTCACCCCAGCCGCCGTTCTTACCAACACTGGCTGATACATCGTTGGCACTAAAGGGAACAAGGCGCGGAGCCTCTGCTGATCCCCATACACGCGCCTTAGTATCACCAAACTTAACCCCCCCAAGCTGGGCCGCCCGGCTTCCAGAAAGCGGCCCAATCGATACATTACTCCATGCAGTTGTTGCCAAGCTACCCACTGTTCGCAGACCAGTTACCGTGCCATATATTTCTGCACCGGCTTGCAAGCCAGCGCCGAGGATGGAGGTCACCCCATCGCCTAGATACTGTTCGGAAAACGCGCGAGTTGGGTTGATTATATTGCTCTGAATGTAGGCTACCGTAGGTGCCAATTTGCCTAAGATAGCCTCTGCGCCGGGACTGTCGGGCGTATAACTGTAGTTTGTTTGAAGAATATTCTGAACACCTACCGCAGTATCTACCCCACTCAAGATAGCGTATGGAATGGAAGCCAGTGCACTACCAATACGTACAGTTTGGTTGTAGGTTCCACCCAGCACCAATTGCGCAGCTCCTTGAATATATTCAGCCCCACTTGGTGAAGCGACAGAAATATCTGTGTTAAATGTTGGAGCATTATCTAAACTAATAGATGGCAACGCTACAGGTTTCAGAATATTATGGCTAATTACTTCGGTTGCGCGCACATCGGAATCGTAGTAGTCGTATCGCAAGCCCTGGGAATTTACCCCTTGATAGATGATCCTTGGAGTAGCATACATTGATGCCAAATACCCGTTATTCCCCAAATTTTCTAAATTCTGCGTATTAATTCCGAATGATGGTATTGCTCGTTGTTCCCCATAACTGAGGCCGGCAGCGCCACCAAGCCTCAGATTCGGCTCGCCGTTTCCAGGAAGCAACCCAAGCGAGGCGCGGTCGTCAGACGCCAAACTATAGATCGAGGATGTGGGCTGATTGAGTGACGCCAGATTCTCTCCCAACGCATTTCCAAAGGCATCAGTCGCCACCTGCTGGATGCTGATGCGCCCACCTTGCGCAATGGCGGCAGCCGTACCTGCCGCGAACCCACGGATGGTTCCGCGCGCAAAGTCTGCTGCCGTCTTGCTCCAGTCGTTGAACATGGTTGAGCCCTTGAGCTGCTCTCCCACATAGCTGCCCACGGCGCCACCGGCCGCGCTGGCTGCCACGCTCTTCCAGTCAAAGCGGTCTTGCAGCCCTGTGACCACGCCTATGCCTTGCGTCAACGCATTGACCGTACCCATTCGCACTGCCGCGTTCTGCCACGCAGAGCCCAGGTCGGGCAGCGGCAGGTTGTTGGCCAGGCCAGCACTGAGCGCTGACAGAGCCACGCTCTTCCAACTGAAGCCGTCCTGCACGCCAAGTAGGTTACCTGTGGCCTGGCTTGCGATGGAGCCCAAAGCTCCTGCCATGGCAGGGCCGAGCGTACCGGCAGAAAGGGCGGAGACCACGACAGCCACCGCCACCATGATGATCTTGCCCAGCGCCCCGCAGCCACCTCCCTGGCCCGCAGGCGCGGGCAGCACAGAATCCAGGCTGCCCGTGACCCGGCTCGGGTCATAGGGCTGGAAGGTGTCTGCGTTGTTGGCGTTCAGCGCGAGCTTGGGAATGCTCAGGGTCTGGCCGGCCGTGAGCTCGCCGTCACCCGAGACGGCCAGGCCGTTGGCGTCTGCAATGCGCCACCACAGGCTGCTGTCGCCCAGCACGTTGCGGGCGATGGTCTTGAGAGTCTCGCCGCCGACCACGGTGTAGCTCATGGCGCTGAAGCTGGTGTCGCGCAGCTTCAGTGCAGGGGCGTTCAGGTGGAATTCTGCGGTGTTGACGTATTTGGGGACGTCTCCAGCCTTGGGCGGGTTCTCGGAGTCGGGGGCGTCGCCGTAGCGGGCCAGGACTTCGCCGTTGGCCACCAGTTGCCGTTGCACATGGCCGGGGTTGATGGCGTCGCCGATGAAGCCGCCGATGTAGCCACCGGGCTCGTTCTGGATGCGGCCGCCCTTGTCGGCCGTGGTGCCGGCGCTCTGGTTGACGTAGAGCGCATTGCCCTGGGCATCATTGACGAAGGCCCGGTTGTAGCGGGTGTCGTAGACCTCCCCTTTCTGCTCGATGTTGCTGATGAAGCCGTTGGCATCACGCCAGGTGTTGGTGGTGGCTGTGCGGCCACCCTGGGTGGTGGTGGACTCGATCTGCTGGTAGCTGCCGTTGAACTGGTACTTGTAGGTGGTGCGCGTGGCATCACCTGTGTTGCCATTCGTGGTCTGCACTTGCCCGCGCAGATTGCCAGCGGCGTCGTAGCCCAGGCTGGGGTCGGTGGTGCCGGGGGCGCCATGGTAGGCGACGTCGGTGTGCTGGATCTTTTGCTGGTTGTCAGCGCGGCGCATGACGACGCGGGTGTCCTGCACGCGGCCCAGGGTGTCGTACTGGTTGTAGCGGTGTTCGGCTTCGCCGGTGCTGCTCAGCGTCTTGGCATAGACCTGGCGGCCGGCTCCGTCGTAGAGGACCCGGCCGAACTGCGTGGCCTTGCCCGACTGGCTGATGCTGAAGCTGTCCAGCCGGTGCAGGTCGTCGTAGACGTAGTTGTTGACGGTTTCCTGGGCTGCCTTGCCAGAGGTCTGTTCACTGGCAATGTCGCTGGTGCGGTTGCCGGCCAGGTCGTAGGCGTAGTTGTGCTTGAGGGTGGTGGAGGTGATTTGCTCAAGTCCCACCTTCTGGATCTGCCATTCGAAGCTGACAGTCTGCCGGTTCATGGCGTCGTATGCATAGGTCGTTACGCTGGCATTGTCCACCTGGTCGTACCAGCCAGGCGATTGCCACCATTTGCCCGCGAAGTTCACCTTGTAGAGGTTGTTGATGACGCTGGTTGTGACCTGGCTGCGGTTGCCGGCCAGGTCGTAGCTGATGCGCACGTCGGTGCGGCCATCGAAGCTGGCGCGCAGGCGGTTCTGGGCATCGTAGAACAGGTGGTTGTCCTGGTAGACCACGTTTTCGATGAGGCCGGAGGCCAGCTTGGTCTTCTGGGTGAGCTTTTCGGTGAGGCGGTTGCCGGCCAGGTCATAGGTGTAGCTGCTGAGCTGGCCCAGGTAGTTGTCCTTGATTTCGATGAGCTGGCCGGCGCCATCGTAGCGGTAGTCCAGGCTCTTGCCCTTGGTGTTGCCCTCATGGGTGAGCTGGCCGGCCTTGTTGTAGTCGTACTGGTAGTAGACGCGATCGCCGTTGCCCAGTTGCGAGTCGTTGCGGGACTGCAGGCGGCCGAAGATGTCGTAGGCCCACTCCTGGCTCATGAGGTTGGGGTCGGTGAAGCCGATCTTGCGGCCCAGGGCATCGTAGCGGTAGTAGTTGACGTTGCTCAACCCGCCCAGTGTCACGGTGGGGCCGGGTACGGCCGGCGATGCGGTGCTCTTGACCTGCTCCTGCCCGCTCATGGTCACGTTGCCGGCCAGGTCGTAGCGGTAGCGTGTGGCCTCGTTGTTGCCGTTGATGACGCGCACCTTGCGGCCAGCCTCGTCGTACTGAATGGTTTCTAGCGTGCGCAAGGCAATGGCGTTCTGGGGATCGGCCCCCGAGACGCCGTTGGCCGCATGGACGCTGCCGTTGACACCATTGGCCACCGCGCCGTTGACCGATCCCAACTCGAACCGCGACAGCGTGGACGTGGATGCCAGCGCCGTGGATGTCAGCCGCGAGAGCTTGTCATAGCTGTAGTCGGTGACCACGGTGCGCGTGGTGGTCATGCGCTCGGCGGCGCTGATCTTGTCGCCGAAGGCGTTGTAGCTGAGGTCGATGCGCCCGCCGTCGGCCTTGCGCTCCTGCACCACGTTGCCGGCCAGATCGCGCACCTGGGCGTTGAGGTTCCCATCCTTTTTGTTGAGCAGGCTGTCGCGGTCGCGCATGCCGTCACGCACGCCGACCTGGCGGCCCAGGGCGTCGTAGTAGATGCGCGTGGTGGCGTATTCGGTGGGGCCTTCGTAGCTGGCCAGCTGGGTCTGGGAGGTGAGCTGGTTGCTGGAGTTGTAGGTGAAGCTGGTCTTGAACAGGGTTTGGCCAGCCTGCATGCGCGGGTCGTCCACCCCGGTGAGGTTGCCCCAGCGGTCGTACTCGCGGTTGGTGACGGCGCGGTTGCTGAGGTTGAAGGGCGTGCCGGCCCACACGCGGGTCTGCACGGTTTCCGTGTAGGGCGGGGTGGTCTGCTTCAGGCTGATGGCGCTCGAGGAGGGTACGGTGACCTTGACGATCGATTTGGCGACATAGGCCGCGTGCTGGGCCGTGGCGGGGTACTCGATCTCGATCGTGATGGTGTATGTGGCGTTGGGCGTGAGCGCATCCAGAACGATGCCCTGCAGCGGCGCCCAGTTCGGGAAGTGGATGCGGTTGTCGCCCTGGCGCCACAGGGTGGGCGTGCCGCCCGGCAGGCTGGGGTAGGAGCTGACCTTGACGCGTGCACCGGCCTCCGGGGCGCTCCAGTGCAGCATGTTGTAGATCTGCCCGTCGATGGCGGCTTGGCTGGTGCCCACGCCGGGCACGTTGGCCGTGGCGATCATCTCGGCACCCATCACCCAGGGCATGGTGATGTCGTATTCCTCGGTGGCGGTCAGGTAGTCGCCCAGCGGCTGGTTGCCCATAGCGTTGCCGTTGTACGCGGCGTACAGCGGCACCATGCCATCGGCCGGGACCTTGGAGATGTAGCCGTCGAATTGGTAGGCGCTCTGGTACCAGGTGGTGGGCGCCCAAGGGTAATTGGGCGCGGGCTTGGAGTTCAGGGTGACGAAAGAGCCGCCATTGATGTCCCTTGGGTTGGCTGTGAGCCGGTATACGCTGGAGGCACCGTATTTGTACTGGTACAGGCGCTGGTTGGTGGCCGAAGGCGAGGTCTCCACATAGCCGAGGACGCCTTCGTAGACGATGCCTCCGGAAGCCGCCAGCCGTTGAAAATCGGCATAGACCGTGGGGTCGGCCGTGGTGAGATGGTGCTGGTTGTCCTGGTACGTGAAGAGAAAGCGGTGCAGCGGCGTGCGGCCGGGTCCGGGGCTGCTCCAGACATAGCCAACCACCCCCTGGTTGGTGACGTTGCGGTTTTGAAGGACCGGCGCGGGCGAGACGTTGGTCATGGCCACGTTGCCTGGTGTTCCAACCTGGCCCGTGGCATGCACCTTCTCGCCCGTGGCGGTGTTGGTGGCGATCACCTCGTATTCGATGCTGCCCGGCCCCCAGTTGACGGCGACGCCCTGCCTGTTGATGCCCATGCCCACGGTGCGCCCGTCGCCATAGGCGAACAGGCCGTTGCCGACCGTGCGCGTGGTCACGGCAGAGCTGTTGCCCTGAGGCCAGTAGCGGAATTCCACAGTCCAGCCTGCGGCAGGCTTGGGCCACTGCAGCACGCGGTACGGGTAGCCGTCGATGATGGCACTGCCCTGTTCCACGCCGCCGGGCAGGGGCGGCAGGTTGCCGTTGGTGCTTTCTGCGCCGATGGTGAAGGTGCCAGAGCCCACATCGCGCGTCATCTGCGCATTGGTGTTGCGCACGCGGTATTCGTAGTTGCCGGCGGGGAACTGGCTGACGTCGAAACGGTGGGCCGAGCCGAACGAGGTCTGTATGCCCACGGGCGCCGTGGTCCAGCCGTCATTGCTGCCGTAGCGGCGGTATTCGAGCGTGGTCTTGCTGACCAGGTCCTGCGGGTAGCTGACTTCGATGCTCAGGCCCATGGCCTTGGCGAACATGGGCGAGGTGTGGGAAGACTCTCCGAAAGTGGCCCTCGGCAATCCCAGCAGGGCGTTGCGGTCGGTGATGGAGGTGGTGTACAGGCCGTCACCGCGCCCGCTGGCCTTGTTGTCCAGCCGGTACAGCTTGGTCATGCCTTGTACATTCGGCGAGGAGGGAGCCACGTAGCCCTCTATGCCCTGGTTCTGCCACGAACCGCCGGCCGATGGCGCACCGCCATTCGTGTACAGAGAGACATCGGGGTCGCCTGCCTTTGTCCAGCGGTACAGCGGCACGAGACCGGGCTGCGGATCGCGGCTCACGTAGCCGGCCGTGCCCTCATCCAACCAGCCCTTGGCCTGGTTGAGCAGGCGCTCGCGTTCCGTCAGGCTGGTGCTGAAGAAGTGGGTATCGGTGTAGCGGTTGTAGTAGCGGTAGATGGGAATGCGGCCGTCACCGTCCTCATTCCAGATCTGGCCGGGGCTGCTGCCTTCGGTCCAGTTGAGGGATGCGGGCTGAGACTGGCCTGCTACGTTGTACAGCGTTTGCCATTTGCCGAAGACGTCCAGCTTTTCAACCTTGATACCTGTGATGGCGCTGATGCCATTGGCACCATCGATATTCGCTATTCCGATTTTCGTCCATTTGAGGCTGTACCCTTCCTGAGCCTCTTCCGCTGAGACGATGACAGATTTTTCCTGACGCCGTACAACGGTTGTCCAGTCTCTGTTTGTGCTTTCCCCTGAGGGCTGAGCGAGATAGCTGGCGGAGTCATAGGTCAGCGTAATGCGTACGTCGCCGCTGCCGAGGTCTTCCAGCGAGCGCCAGACCAGGTCCACCTGGTTGAGGCCTGTCAGTTCGCCGGCACTGTTCACCCCGGTTTGCGTGATCACCCCATACAGCATGTTCTGCCGCGTGGTGATGCCCATCGGCTGCTCGGTTGCACGCTCGGGTGCCAGCGTCTGTGTCAGCCGGCCCAGCGCATCGTAGCGCATGTCCGTGCGCCGGAACTGGGCCTTGTTGTTTGCCTGGGCGTTCAATGCCGATTGCGCGTCCTGGTAGGCCGTCTTCAGGTCCAGGCCTTCCGAGATGAGCTGCGCGGTCTGGCGGCCTTGCATGTCATAGGCCAGGACCTTGTAGACGCCGTCGCCCGCATTGGTGCGCCAGACGCGGCCCGCGTTGTCGTAGTCATAGGTTTCCACGCCCTGCAGCGCCTGACCGTTGTCCAGCACGCGCTTTTGCGTCACTTCACCGAAGGCGTTGTAGCTCAGCTCGGTGTCGCTGACGCTCAGCGTGCCCAGGGCAATGCTTTCCGAAGGGGCGTAGCTGTGCGTCTGGCGGCCCAGCACGTCATAGCTGTAGGCACGCCAGAGGCTGGCCTGGCTGGCGGTGCCGTTCTTGTCGTGGCTGGTGACGGTCTGCCACTCCTTGGCCAGACGGCCCTGGGCGTCGTAGGCGTAGTAGCGGCTGTAGCCCTGCGCATCCGTGATCTGCGTGGTGTGGCCCTGGGCGTCGAATTTGGCGGTGGTGACGCGGTCCCTGTCGCTGGCGGGCGTGCGGCTGTAGCTGCTGCCGTCGGCCGCCACGCTGGCACCGTTGGCAAACTGGGTGGTGAGCAGCACGTTGCCGTGCGCATCGCGCTGGAATTCGGTCAGCGGGTTGATGGGGTTGGCACCCGCGCCCGTGGCCGCCACGCCCAGGTTCATGGCCGGGGTGACGGTGGCGCGCACGCGCCCGAGCACGTCGTAGAAGTTGTAGGTCACGCCGTCCAGCGCGTCGGTGGTGCGCGTGAGGTTGCCCAGCGCGTCGTAGCTGAACCGGGTGGTGAGGTCTTCCCTCTTGTCGTACAGCACGTCCTTTTGCTCCTGGGCGGCTGCATTGACACCGGTGTGCGCCACGCTGCGCCGTATCTCGGCGCTCTTGCGGCCCATCAGGTCGTAGCTGTAGTCGGTGACGCGGTCGCCGGCTGCGGTATCGGGCGCGGTGCCTGCCGTCTGCCAAGCCTTGGCGTATTCGACCTGGCGCACCAGGCTGCCGCTGGCGTCGTAGGCCATGGTGGTGAGGTAGCCCAGCGCATCGGTGGTGGCCACGCGCCGGCCCAGCTTGTCGTAGGCGTGGGTGGTGGTGGACCAGCGCGCAGAGCCCTGACCCGCGAACACCGAGGTCTGGTCGCCGAAGGCGTTGTAGCCGTAGCCTGTGCTCTTGCGGCCGCTGACCGTCTCTCCGGTCTGGCTGTCGTAGTTCAGGACCAGGGGCTCCTGCACGTTGAGCGTGCGGCCCATCCTGTCGTAGCTGGTGAGGATTTCTCGGTTGGCGGGGTGGCTCGCCTGCACGCTCTGGCGCACGGCGGCATCGGCCAGGGCCGTGCCGGCCGGCGAGGGCAGGGCGATGGCCTGGGCGTGGCGCACCAGGCTCTCGGTCTCGCCCCAGGCGTTGCGCGTGTAGCCGGTGACGAAGCCTGCAGCGTCCACGTCGAAGCTGACGCGGCCGGCGCGGTCGTAGCTCTTGTAGCTCCAGGCTTCCTTGACACCCGGGATGCCCATGGCGCGGCTGGCCACGGCGTTGCCCAGCGCGTCGTAGCGGGTTTCGCTGCTCAGCTCGACGCCACGGGTTTCCACGCGCGCAGCCTCGCCCAGCCTGTTGTTGCCCAGCAGGGCCGCGGGGCTTTCTGCCTGGTACACGCCCACGCCGGGGAAGATCGTCTTGACCTGGCGTCCGACCTTGTCGTATTCGTATCGGGTGCTGCGCTGCTCGGGACGGCCTGCGGCCTCGGTGCGCGAAGTGAGGTTGCCGAAGCTGTCGTAGGCCAGCTGGGTGACGACGCGCTGGCTGCCCGTGTTGCCAGCATCGGGCACCAGGGTGCCGCCCAGCTCCTTGACGGCGGCCAGGTCCACGGCCGGCGAGGTCTCGCGCACCAGGCGGCCTGCGCGGTCGTAGTCGTAGTTCCAGGTGGCACCGGCCTTGTTGGTGAAGGCGGTTTTCTGGCCCAGGGCGTTGTAGGCGTAGGTTTCGCGGTTGCCCAGCGCGTCCGTGGTGCTGGCCAGGCGGCCTGCGCCGTCGTAGCTGTAGCGCGTGTGGCGGTCCTGGGCCGAGGCGCTGCCCGACTTGTCGGCGTATTCGGTGAGGTGGGTGAGCTGGCCCGTGCCGTCGTATTCGCGCGCGGTGGCGTAGCCGTTGGCGTCGATGGTGCGCACGGTGCGGTTGGCGCCATCGAGGATTTGCGTGGTCTCGCGGTCCTGGCTGGCGTTGGGCTGGAGCATGGCCATCACGCGCTCCAGCGTGATGTCGGCCACGCCCAGGGCGGACAGGTCCACGGTGTTGGCGTAGGCGGTGACGGTCTGGCTGTGCAGCTTTTGCTGCGCGGCGCCTGATGTGCCCGATGCGCCTGACGAGGCGGCCGTGACGACGATGACCTTGTCGTAGCGGATCTGGCGCACGGCCCCCGCTGCATTGACTTCCAGCACCTGGCGGTTGGCCTTGTCGTAGGCCAGCGAGGTGGTGCGGTCATTGGCCGAGCTGCGCAGGGCACTGCCGATGTTGCTGCGGTCGTAGTTGGTGACGATGGGCCCCATGACGGCGCCCGACACAAAGATCGGAGGCGTGATCGTGGTGGCGAATTCGGTGCGCTGCCGCAGGTTGCCGTTGCGGTCCCACACCTGGCGCACCACGGCGCCGTCCGCACCCACGATGTGGGTCTGGCGGCCTGCCGCGTCGTAGACGTAGTCGGTGGACAGGGCGCCAGCCTGCACCACATCCTGGGGCTGCTGGCCGGCCGTGATGGCGCTCGCAAACCGTGCCTTCTTGACGACGCGGCCATCGCGGTCGTACTGGTAGGTGGTGACCGAGCCTGCGGCATCGGCGCTCCAGGTGAGGCGGCCGGCGCGGTCGTAGGTGTTTTTCTCGACCGCGTTGGCTGCCGAGCTGTCCTGGGCGATCAGCGTGTAGATGGCGGCGCTGTCGTAGGGGTCCGAGCCCAGGGTGACGGTCTGGGCATAGCGCACGCGCTCCACCACGTTGCCTGCCGCGTCATAGCGCAGCCCGGTCACGGCGCCCGTGCCGTCGGCCGTGGCGATGAGACGGCCCATGCCGTCGTAGACCATGCGGGTGCGCAGGTCGCGCGCATCGTCGGCTACGGGCGTGGGGAAGGTGCCGGGGGTCCAGCCCCCCGTGCCGCCGATGCTGATGCGGTTGGCGTAGCTGCGCTGCTCCTGGATGCGGCCATTGCCGTCGCGCAGGTAGGTGGTGACCTCGCCCAGCCCCGTGACCACCGATTGCAGGTGGTTGTTGGCGTCGTAGCTGCGGTATTCGATCCGGTCGCTGGCCGTGGGGGCGATGCGCGCCATCACCTGCTCGGGCCAGGTGGACGGACCGAACACCGGGCCGTTGTTCACATAGACCTGCAGGTCTATGCCCGTGAGCGGGTTGCGGTAGGTGGTCAGTCGGCTGATGCGGCCCAGCGCGTCGTAGCGGGTTTCCTGGACGCCGCCTGCGCCATCGACGGCCAGGATCTGGCGGTTCTCGCTGTCGTACAGGTAGTAGCTGGTGTTGCCGTTGGCGTCCACGCTGCTGGTGACGTTGCCGCCTGCGTCATAGGTGTAGCTGCGCGTGAGGTTCAGGCCGCTGGGGTCGATCTGCTCCTTGGTGCGACGGCCCGCCGCATCGTAGGTGTAGCGCGTGAGCGTGCCTTCGGGGCTGGTGACTTCCAGCGCATGGCCCTGGGCGTCGTAGCTGTAGCGCGTGGACAGGGCCAGTCCTGCGGGGTCCACGATCTGCTCGAGCAGCTGGCCCCGGGCGTCATAGCGCAGCTCGGTGACGGTGCCACCGGGCTCGGTGATGCGGATCTGGCGGCCCAGCGGGTCATAGGCGTACTGGGTGGTCAGCGCAAGGCCCGTGGGGTCCACGGTGCGCGAGAGCACGCGGTTGGCCGCATCGTAGGCGATGGTGGTGCGCGTGCCGTTGGCGTCCACGGTCTCGATCAGCCGGCCGGCCTTGTCGTAGGCCTGGGTGGTGGCCGCCGTCTGCATGACCTTGGCGTCGTACAGCCAGGTCGAGGCCGACGAGCCCGTGGGCTGGCCGTTGGCATCGAAGGTGTAGGTGGTCAGGTTGCCCTGGGAGTCGGAGACGCTGATCTGGTCGCCATGGCGGTTGTAGGTCTGTTTGGCCAGCAGGCCTTCGTCCGTGGTGATGGTGACGGTACGGGCCTTGGCATCGTAGGCATAGCGGGTGGTGCCGCCCTCGGCGTTGAGCTGTGTGACGATGCGGCTGAAGGCATCGTAGGTGGTGGTGAGCGTGGCCCACATCGAGTTGGTGCTGCTGACTTCGCGGCCCAGCCTGTCGTAGGCACGGGTGCGCGTGTGGCCCAGCGCATCCGTGGCGCTGACCTGGCGGCCGAAGGCGTCGTAGCTGGCGGCCGTGGTCAGGGCCAGCCCGCCGGCATCGCGCACCTGGCCCGTGGCCAGGCCGCGCCGGTCGTAGGTGGTCTGGAGGAGGGTGCTGGTGGTGCCCGTGCCCGTGGCTTCGGTGCGTTGCGTCTCTTCGCGGAAGGTGTTGTAGACGTAGTTGCGCGTGAAGCCCAGCGCATCGCGCTCGCTGGCCAGGGTGCCGTTGGTGTTGTAGGTGTACTGGGTGGTCTGGTCCTTGGCGGCATTGGTGGCCGCCTGCAGCAGCGACTGCAGTGTGCTGTTGACCAGGCCGCCGGCCAGCGATCCCGTCAGCGAGCCCGGGTTGATGCGCGTGCCGTAGCGCACCTGTGCGCTCACCTGGCCCAGCGCGTTGTAGCGCGTCTCGGCCACTTCACCCAGCGCGTTGATGGTGTGCGTGAGCTGATTCTCGGCGTTGTAGAAGAAGAGGGTGCGCAGGCCGTTGGCATCGGTGGTGCTGGTGCGCCGGCCGGCTGCATCGTAGGTGTGGCGGCTGGCGTAGCTGCTCCAGACGGCCTCGACCTGGGCGGGGGTCTGGGCTGCGGCCAACTGGCGTGCACCTTCGGCGCTGAGTTCGGCTGTGATCCTGCCCAGCGCGTCGTAGCGCACCTGGCGCGTGCGCGCCTCGGAGGTACCTGCGGCCACGGTGCTGGCCGTGCGGTTGCCGGCGGCGTCATAGCTGTGCTCGGTGCGCGTGCCCTGCCAGTCGGTCTCGGCCGTGAGCTGGCCCAGCTTGTCGTATTCGAGCGTGCTGGTGCGGTCCTGGGCGTTGGTGGCCGGGCGGATGCCTGCCACGGCCGTGGTGCTGGTGAGCGTGGACAGCACGGCCGCCTTCAATGCCGTGGCGTAGCGGGTCTGGCTGGTGAGCTGGCCGGCCGCGTCGTAGCCGAAGGCGGTGAGGTAGCCGGCGCCATCCACCGTGCCGGCCAGGCGGCCCTGGCCGTCGTACATGCGGCGCTCAATGATGTCCTGGGCGTTGGAGGCGGGTATCAGCTCGGCCAGCGTGCCGGTGGCGCGCTTGGCGGCATTGGTGGCGTTGGCAAAGCGGGTGGTGCTGGCCAGGCGGCCGGCGGCATCGTAATTGAGGGCCACGAGGTAGCCTTCGGCATCCAGCGAGCCCGTGCGCAGCCCGTCGGCATCGTAGAAATGGCGCGTGACGCGGTCGGCGGTGGCACTGGCCGTGGGGGCAATGGCCGAAGCTGCGGGGCTGTTGCCCAGGGAGGCCGTGGCAGACGCGGACAGGGCGTTGGCATAGCGGCGCGTGGACACCAGGCGCGAGGCGCCGTCGTAGACGTTCTCGGTGACGCTGCCGTCGCTGCCCACGGTTTTGGCCAGGCGTCCGGCTGCGTCGTAGGCCATCCATTCGCTGCGGTCGGCAGCGCTGGCTGCGGGGCGGAGAGTGGCCAGCGTGACGGTGTTCGTCATCAGGGCGGTGTTGACCGCATTGGCATAAGCAATGGTGCGTGTCAACTGGCCCGAGCCGTTGTAGATGAACTCCTGCAGTCGGCCCGAATGGCTGACCTCAGCCACCTTGCGGCCGGCCTCGTCGTATATGAGCCAGGACCTGGCCTGGGTAGCGTCCTGGGTGGAGATCAGTTGCCCGAGATCGTCATAGTAAAAGTTGTTCTGACGGCCAAGGTATGTGAACGACTCATCAAAGCTTTGCGTATGCGCAAGTCGCCCAGCACGATCATAGGTGCTGACTTCCTGCAAGCCCCTAGCCGATTTTTGTACAACGATGCTGC
This sequence comes from Delftia sp. WY8, assembly GCF_018437695.1. Taxonomy (NCBI): domain Bacteria; kingdom Pseudomonadati; phylum Pseudomonadota; class Betaproteobacteria; order Burkholderiales; family Comamonadaceae; genus Delftia; species Delftia sp. WY8. The sequence continues at coordinate 5,445 of NZ_CP049795.1, read as the reverse complement.
CGTTTCCATACTCGAAAAATGTGTCGTAGTAGGTGTAGCTGGAAAGCTGCCCCTTGGCGTCCGTCACCGTCAGCAGCCGCCCCAGGCCGTCATAGGCATAACTAGTGCTGCCGCCATTGCCATCAATGGTCTGCAGCAGTCGTCCGGCCTGGTCGTAGATATGGCGCGTGACCGTGCTGCCCGCCGCCAGGCCGTTGCCTGCGGCGTCGGTGGCGGCATAGGTGGTGGTGACCTGGGCCTGGCCCCGGAAGTCCAGCACGTAGTCGGTGCGCTGCAGCTGCTGCAGGTTCTGCTGCCCGCTCCACGCCGACAGGGCGGCCTCGGTCGAGGCAGCGGCTGCGCCATAGCGCGCCGTCTGGTGATGCAGCGTGCTGATGACTTCGCCATAGGCATTGCGCCGGTATTCGGTGACGCGGCCTTCGGCGCTGATGGCAAAGCGCAGCTGCAGGCCCGTGGCATCGTCGTACACATACCGCGTGGTCTGCGCGCCCGAGGCCTGGGCTGCGCCGTCGCCATCGGGGTCGGGCTGGGTGTAGACGGTCTCGCTGAGCAGGCGGTTGCTGCTGCTGTAGGTGCGCGTGATGGTGTTTCCGGCACCATCGCGCTGCAGCACCTGGTTGCCGTTGGCGTCATAGGCCATGAAGACCGTGCGCCCGTCCGCATCGGTGCTGCGGATCAGGTCGCCGTTGGCGTTGTACTCGAAGCGCTGTATGGAAGAGACACCATTGGTGGCGGGCGAGGTGATGCTCAGCAGCTGGCCCTTGGCGTCGTAGGCATAGCTGGAGACCTTGCCCGCAGGGTCCGTGACCTGGGTGGTGCGTGTGGCAGTGTTGTAGGCAAAGCGCGTGGTCTGGCCCAGCGCGTCGCGCAGCGATGACACCTTGAACTCCGAGCCCACCTGCACATAGTCGATGGTCAACTGGCTGCCGTCGCTCTGGGTGAGTGTGGCGATGCGGTTGCTGTCGCCATGGTAGGTGTAGCTGGTGCGGTAGAGCTTGCCGTCGGCCGTGGAGCCGTCCTGGGGCGTGAGATCGACCGTGACCTGGTACAGGCGGTTGCGCGCATCGTAGGTGTAGCTGGTGCGCGTGGTGGTGGCGCCCTGGCTGTCGACCACCCGGATGCGGGTCAGCAGGTTGCCCGTGTAGTCGTACTGGATGGACTCGCCGCTGGGGTTGACCAGTTTGGCGATGTTGCCGTTGGCGTCATAGGTATAGGCCGTGGTGTTGCCGCTGGCGTCCACGGATTTGTCCAGGCGGCCGGTGGCGGTGTCGTGGAACTCGCGGTTGCCGGTGGCGCCATCGGTGAAGACGTAGTTGGAGCCTTGCTGCACGATGCGGTCATAGGCGCCGGCGCCATCTGTGCTCACATAGCTGCTGGAAGAAGCATCCCAGGAGAACAGGGCGCTTGCGCCATCGCGCTCGGTGCGGGTGAAGCTGCTGCCGGGCTGGCCGTAAGTGCCTGAGAGCACCAGTTGTCGGCGGTAGAAGCCCGCGCTCCAGTTGTCTGCGTTGTCGTCATTGAGCAGGCCCTGGCTGTTGTAGGTGCGCACGGCCTGGAAGCCGCCGCCGTGGGCCACGAGCTGGTCGTCGTTGTGGGCGATGACGAGGTTGCCGGAGGCGACGTTGACGAAGACCTGCTCGCCACCGCGCCCCTGGGAGGCGTTGCCCTGTGCGGCGCGTTGACCCAGTGTGGCCAGAGAGCTGTTGCCCAGACCCAGACTATTGCCGCTGACGATGCCAACCATGTGTGCCCCTTGATCGATATGCATGGAGGGCCGCGAGAAAGGAGGCGGAGGATTCCGCAGGTTTCGAGGCCCATTCAGGCAATGCATCCGGCGATTGGCGGATTCGTTGAGGAAAACCCCGTAATGTGTGTGGTTTATGGCTAGAGCAGAAAGGGTAAGTTGGCGAGGTGTAAGACCGCTTCCTGCACTGACGTCATTCATCCGCGGATGAGGGTTTTGGACACCTGTGCATGGTTAAACTCTGGCGCCTGAAGATCCGCTGCAGCTTTCTTCCGGGTTGGCAGCGTTCCCGTCACCAAGTACGGTCAAAGAGCCTATCCATGCAAATCAATAAATGCATTTCCGTCCTGCTGGCCAGCAGCTTCATCCTGCCGGTTCTGCCTGCGCATGCAGGCGAAGAGACGGTGCAGCTCATGTCCAACGGTCGTTATCAGACCTACAGCCTGCCCGACGACGCGCAGCAGGTACAACTGGTCGAGACCTTGGCGGGCAACTGCAGCTACAACCAGAACTGGGGCTATGACCTGGGCCGCCGGGAGATGTGGGTCAAGGGTGGCTGCGGCGGGCGTTTCCGCATCCTGACCGGCCTGCCCCAGGGCGCGCAGGGCCAGGAAGGCGGAAGCGACAACACGGGCGCATGGATCGCCGGTGCCGCCGTGGCAGCCATTGCCGGCGCCGCCATTTTGGCGAACAAGCGCGACAAGGACCGCGAACGTGAACGCGACGAGCAATGGAACGATGACCACTATCCGGGCTACCCGGGCCATCAGCCCGGCGGCTACCCGTCGTGGGGAGGACGGGAGGTGCGGGGCCAGAACGGCCTGTGCCTGGATGTGTCGGGTGGCCTGCGCCCGGGCAACGGCCTTATCGTGTACCACTGCAGCGGCGGTGAAAACCAGCGCTTCACGCTGACGCGTGATGGCGAGATGCGCGTGGGCGACCTGTGCCTGGACGTCGCCGACGGAAGCACGCGCAATGGCGCGCGCGTGATTGCCTGGCAATGCCGCAACCAGCCCAACCAGAAATGGGACTGGAGCCGTGGACAGATCCGCAGCCGCTTTGCCAACAAGTGCCTGGACATCGAAGGCGGCAATGCCCGGCCGGGCCAGCCCGTCATCGTGTGGTCCTGCGCCGGCGGCCCCAACCAGCGCTGGAACTGAGGACGCTTGTTGCACAAGCTCTCTGCCGCGCCCGGGCCAGCGCCCGGACGCAGCGCCGTCGTGGGCATTCGGCGGCTGGGGCCCTTGCAGTGGCTGGGCCTGATCACTGGCGCCGTGCTTCTGGGCGATGCCGTGGTGCTGATGGCGCGCGGCATGTTCAATCTGGGCGTGACGCTGCCAGCGGTGCTGGGCCTGCTGTTCATGGCCTGCAGCCTCTAGCGCTCGGCCATTGCGCGCAGGCTGCGCGCCAGTGCCTGGCTGCGGCGCGCCTGGTGGCTGGGCTGGGCGGCGTTGGCGATGTGGCTGGTCAGCCTGCTGGTGTTCTGGGCGCACCTGCTGTCCGCCTCGTCCGGGTTGCCACCGGACCAGCCGGTGCAGGCCATCGTGGTGCTGGGCAGTGCCACGCGTGACGGCCAGCCGTCGCTCACGCTGGCCCAGCGGCTGGACCGCGCTGCCGAGCTGGCCGCCCGCCAGCCCAAGGCGCTGGTGCTCACCAGCGGCGGGGTGGACTTTGGGGAAAGCGAGAGCGAGGGCGCCATCATGGCGCGCTATCTGCAGCAGCGCCACGGCCTGCCACCCGAGCGCCTGCTGATGGAGCAGCGCAGTACCAGCACGGCGCTGAACCTGGCGTGGAGCCTGCCCCTGCTGCAGGAGCGCGGCGTGGCCCCGGACGCGTCGATTGCCATCGTCACCAGCGATTTCCACACGCTGCGCGCGGGCTGGATCGCCAAGCGCAGCGGCTACGGCCAGGCCTTCACCGTGGGCGCGCCCACGCCGGCGACGATCCGCGCCAACGCCTGGCTGCGCGAGTACTTTGCGGTGATCAGCGGATGGGTGCTGGGGGAGTTCTGAGCCGCTGTGCGATGGGCTGCGGCCTTGCGGATTGGCTCCACAATGTGATTCTTCATATATCAACAGGAGCGAGACAGTGGCAAGCGAACAGCGTCCTTTCCGGGTTCTGGGCATACAGCAGGTGGCCATCGGCGGCACCGACAAGCAGCGCATGAAGCGCCTGTGGGTGGACATGCTGGGGCTGACCCAGACCGGCACATTCCAGAGCGAGCGCGAGAACGTGGACGAAGACATCCTGGCCATGGGCCAGGGCGCGCACAAGGTCGAGGTGGACATCATGCAGCCGCTGGACATCGACAGGAAGCCCGCCGTCCACACCACGCCGCTGAACCATATCGGCCTGTGGATCGACGACTTGCCGCTGGCCGTGCAGTGGCTGACGGCACAGGGCGTGCGCTTTGCGCCCGGCGGCATCCGCAAGGGCGCGGCCGGCTACGACATCTGCTTTCTTCACCCCAAGAGCAATGACGAGTTTCCGATCGCTGGCGAGGGCGTGCTGATCGAGCTGGTACAGGCGCCGGCCGAGGTGATCGCAGCCCTGGGCTGAGACGCCTTCAGGCGAAAGGCTGGACGCGCCGCTCGGCATGCTCCAGCAGCCACAGCCTTTTTCGGGCGCGCGTCATGGCCACGTACAGGCGGTTGCGCTCCAGAAAGGCCAGCGCGTGCGGGGCCGAGGCCGGAAAGCGGCCAGGCTCCATGAAGGGCAGGGCGACATGCTCGTATTCCTTGCCCTTGGCTTCCTCGATGGTGCTCAGATGAAAGTCGAAGCCGCGCTCGGCCCGCACGGCACGCTCGAAGCGCGTGGCCATGGCCGCCACCTGGGCCAGCATGTCGGGCACGGTCATGCCGGCCACGCAATCCATGAAAGCCTCCACGCGCTGACGCAATGCCGCCGACTGGGCCTGCGACAGGGCCACGCCGGCAAACAGCCCCCAGACATCGGCCTGCTCCAGCAGGCCCCGCGCATCGGACTGCAGGGCCAGCGGCAGCTGCAGAAAGCTGCCGAAGGCCTTGAAGTTGCGTTGTCCGCCCTGCAGGCTCGATTGGTCGCTCAGGAAGCGCCAGATGATCTGCGGGTTGTGCAGCATCTCGCCTGCCATGCGCTGGGCCAGCGTGTGGCGGCTGGATGGGTCGGCCATGTCACCGCCTGCCACGCTGCCCTTGCCGTAGAACAGCGCACCTTCCACGAAGGCCGCCAGGATCTCGCTGCCCAGAACGCTGACCTGGGCCTTCCACGACAGCGCCTGCATGCCGTGCGCATAGCAAAGTCCCAGCAGCAGGGCCATTTCGCGCTGCAGGTAAAAGCGCTTGAAGCCGTAGAAGCTGGCGGACTTGCCGGCGCGGTGGATGGCCCATTCCAGCGCGCAGGCGTCCTGCTCGTGGCGCAGGATCACGGTCAGCGAGGGATTGCGCGCGCTGCCAGAAGGCGGCTCGCCCGGCGCAGCGGGTTCGGTGGCACGTGCCAGGCTGGCCTGGATCTGCAGCAACTGGTCAATGCACGCGCTGTCGTCGGAGTGCTGCAGCTGGTGCACGGTGCTGAAGCGCGTGGGCGCCGCTGTCAAGCCCACATTGAACAGCGCATTGACGGCCTTGGCCACTTGGAGGCCAAAGCGCCGCGACTGGGTCAGCGCCAGCGTGGCCGTGGCCTGGGGCAGGAAATCATCGAGCTGGTGGAGCTTGTCGCGGAAC